>NZ_CM149662.1:0-10000 GCF_056173205.1 Pristimantibacillus sp. Z349TD_6
GTGGACAGCCATACCTATGATTTATGGCAGCAAGTGTTGTCGATCATACAGACGAAATTAAGCAAACCGAGCTTTGACACTTGGTTCAAAGCAACGAAAGCTAATTTTGTTGATGATTCCATGCTTGAAGTAACAGCGCCGACAACATTTGCGGCCGAATGGCTGGAGGGCCGTTATACGAAACTAATAAGAACGACACTGTTTGAGTTTTTGGGCAGACAAGTTGATGTTCGCTTCTCAATTGAGGAACCGAAGGGTGCGGAGCCCGCATATATGTTCCCGCCGAAAGCGGTGCATTCCCCTGTCATGAATGAGGAAGCGACACCTACTCATATGCTTAACCCGAAGTATACGTTTGATACATTCGTTATCGGTGCTAACAACCGTTTTGCGCATGCAGCATCGCTTGCCGTAGCAGAAGCACCGGCCAAAGCTTACAATCCATTGTTTTTATACGGTGGAGTTGGGCTAGGCAAAACCCACTTAATGCATGCCATTGGCCACTACATCATGGATCACAACCCGAATACGAAAGTTCTTTACATCTCGTCTGAGAAATTCACCAACGAATTCATTAACGCAATCCGTGATAATCGTGGTGAAAGCTTCCGTACGAAGTATCGTAATATCGATGTTCTGCTCATCGACGATATTCAATTTCTAGCCGGAAAAGAACAGACGCAGGAAGAGTTTTTCCACACCTTTAATGCGCTGCATGAGGAGCGGAAACAAATTGTCATTTCAAGTGACCGGCCTCCAAAGGAAATTCCTACGCTGGAAGAAAGGCTTCGTTCTCGCTTTGAATGGGGACTTATTACCGACATTCAGCCGCCGGATCTGGAGACGCGGATTGCAATACTGCGCAAGAAAGCACGCGCTGAGAATCTAGATATTCCTAACGAAGCGATGATCTATATCGCGAATCAAATCGATACAAATATTCGTGAACTGGAGGGTGCCCTTATTCGGGTAGTCGCCTATTCATCCTTGATAAATGCAGACATTACGTCGCATTTGGCAGCAGAAGCGCTTAAGGATATCATTCCTTCCAGCAGACCTAGAATGATTACGATGCACGACATTCAGACGAAGGTTGGGGAGTTCTACGGGCTGCGGCTAGAGGAATTCAAAGCGCGGAAACGAACGAAGGCAGTAGCCTATCCTAGGCAAATCGCAATGTATCTATCCAGGGAGCTCACCGATTTCTCGCTTCCTAAGATTGGCGAGGCTTTCGGCGGGCGTGATCATACAACCGTTATCCACGCACATGAGAAAATTACACAGCAGCTTAAAATAGATCAGGACCTGTACAAAATCATTCAAAACCTGACCGAAAAGATCAAAAATCATATGTGAACAACTAAGCAAGCCTATGCACAAGCTATGCACATGTGGATAGGCTTGCTTTATCGGTCTTCCAAGGGGTTATCCACATATTCAGTGCCCCTACTACTACGACTACTAAAAATCTTTAAAAAAACATCATCAAATACGGCAAAACGGCTGATGCCAGCCTTTACAGGCAAAAGCTCGCTTCGCGGTGAAGTATAAGGTTTGTATAACGTTTAAAAATAAACGCGAAATCATCAAAACATAACCAATTTACGCCATTTTCAAAAAAATCGTTTGTGAGAGCTCATACTTGGATGAATTTATAAGAACGCTAGGAGTGAAATCATGAAATTAACAATCTCAAAAAATGAATTAAACGATGCGATCCAGCAAGTAGCAAAGGCTGCTTCCTCACGTCCAGCTATACCTATTCTCGGCGGTATCAAAATTGAGGTTACTCATCTTGGGGTAACACTTACAGCAAGCGATACCGATATCTCTATTCAAAGCTTCATCCCTGTGGAAAGAGATCAATTCGTTATTGCACATGTGGATAAACCGGGAAGCGTCGTTTTGCCCGCAAAGTTTTTCGTGGAGATTGTAAAAAAACTCCCATCCGAGCAAGTCGTTATCGATGTGAGCAATACTTACCAGACGATGATCCGTTCGGGCTCTACTGAAATACAAATGGTCGGACTTGATCCGGAAGAATTTCCAGTACTTCCTTCCATCGAACAAAACGATATATTGCAAATGCCTGGCGATCTATTAAAAGCAATGATTCGTCAAACTGTTCTTGCAGCCTCAGCAAGTGAACAAACCCCTATTTTGACAGGTGTACTTTGGAACTTGCTTGAAGGGGAATTGAAATTTGTAGCAACGGACCGCCACCGTCTAGCAAGCCGTACGGCACAAGTTGAAACAGAAGCACAGCTCAAATTCAGCAATGTCGTCATTTCAGCAAAAACACTAATTGAGCTATCCAAG
Source organism: Pristimantibacillus sp. Z349TD_6 (assembly GCF_056173205.1). NCBI lineage: Bacteria > Bacillati > Bacillota > Bacilli > Caryophanales > Paenibacillaceae > Pristimantibacillus (SeqCode) > Pristimantibacillus sp. Z349TD_6. The sequence continues at coordinate 2,320 of NZ_CM149662.1, forward strand.
CTCGTTCCAGAGCAAAATGCTCTTGTTGATATCGTTGTAACAGACAACCAAGTGTTGTTTAAACTCGGAAATGTATTATTTTATACACGTATCCTTGATGGAACTTATCCCGATACTTCTAAAATTATTCCGCAAACGTTCAAAACAGAACTTGTACTTGATACAAAAAATGTAATGGACGCGATTGATCGTGCCTATCTCATGTCTCGTGAGGAAAAAACGAATATCGTTCGCCTTATGACGCTTGAAGATGGAACGATTGAAATTTCATCCAGCTCGACTGAGCTTGGACGAGTAACGGAGCAGCTTGAAGCAAAAGAATTTAACGGCGAGCCTCTTCGAATCGCATTTAACTCTAAATATATGCTCGACGTCCTTAAAGTCATTGATAGCGAGCAATTGTTTATTGGCTTTACAGGCGCAATGAGCCCTATTATTATTCGTCCTATGGATCATGCATATAGCATGTATGTCATCTTGCCTTATAGAACAACGGGCTAAATCTCAAATATAAGCAAGAAAGGGCTGATCTATTTTCATGAAAGAAATCGCCATCAAGACGGAATATATAACGCTTGGCCAATTTTTGAAGCTTTCTGATTGCATTCAAACCGGCGGTCATGCGAAGTTTTTCCTTCAAGAAAACACTGTCGTTATTAACGGAGAAGCGGACAACCGCAGAGGAAGAAAATTGTATGCTGGCGATAAAGTAGAAGTTGAAGGCTGCGGCGTCTTTACGGTAGGTAAAGAGTAACGCACCAACGGACCGGGAGGTCAAAACGTGTTTTTAACGAGCATACAGCTGCAAAATTATCGGAACTACAGCGAGATTGACTTACAAACGCCGAATAAGGTCAATATATTTCTTGGGCAAAATGCTCAAGGCAAAACTAATTTGCTAGAGGCTATATTCGTACTTGCGTTAACGAAGTCTCATCGCACCTCTAAGGATAAGGAGCTTATTGGCTGGCAAGAAAGCTCCGCTCGCATTACTGGCGAGGTCGATAAGAAGTACGGAGCGATTAAGCTGGATCTCCTTTTCTCAGCGCAAGGAAAAAAAGCGAAAATAAATGGACTTGAGCAGCGTAAGCTCAGTGATTTCATCGGTTCGGTAAATGTCGTCATGTTTGCGCCAGAGGATCTTGAAATTGTAAAAGGAACGCCGGGAGTGCGAAGACGGTTTCTCGATATGGAAATCGGACAAGTACAGCCCGGCTATTTGTATACACTCCAGCAATATGGAAAAGTGCTGCAGCAGCGCAACAATTTTTTGAAAGCCTCCTACCCTGGAGGGGCAAATCAAACGATGCTCGAGGTGTGGAATCAGCAGCTCGCAGAGCATGGTGTTAAAATCATGAAAAAAAGGAAACACTTTATACATAAATTACAAACGTTTGCAGAACGAATACATGCAGGCATAACGAACGGGACTGAGCAGCTCACCATTGAGTACCGTCCTTCTTTTGATACAGATGCCCAGCAAGATGAATCTGTTTTATTTGATCAATTTATGATAAAGTTAACACAGGTGAAAGATCAGGAGATTCGCAGAGGCGTTACGCTCGTGGGTCCGCATCGTGATGATTTGGCGTTTTATATCAACGGCAAAGAAGCGCAAGTCTACGGCTCACAGGGGCAGCAGCGAACAACGGCCCTGTCTTTAAAATTGGCAGAAATAGAACTCATTAACGAGGAAATCGGTGAGTATCCGATTTTGCTGCTTGACGATGTGCTGTCAGAGCTTGATCAGAACCGTCAGACGCAGCTTATTGAGACATTTCAGAGCAAAGTACAAACCTTTATTACAACGACCGGCCTTGAAAGCGTGAATGTGAGCAGGCTTCAGGATGCCGGCATCTATCATGTGCATGACGGCCGAGTGACACGTTAAATTGCGAATAGGAGAGGTGAGGAAGAGGACATGTACATCCATTTGGGCGGCGAGAAAATAATTCGGGCTGCGGAGCTCGTGGCCATCTTTGATATTTCTATCGAGCAATCCTCTAAACTATCCAAGCAATTCGTTGCGGGAGCACGCAAGCGTAAGGACGTTGAAACGATAGGCGAGGAAGAGCCAAAATCGATCGTTGTAACGAAGCAAAAAATATATTATTCGCCTATTTCATCCTCTACGCTTAAGAAAAGAGCCCATCAGTTTGTGGCTAACGGCTAGAGCGAAGGCGATCAGGAACAGCAGTTGAGAGGAGCAGTGAAGTTGCATGTCTTTGGAACAGCATACGTATGACGAGAGTCAGATACAGGTCTTGGAAGGTTTAGAGGCGGTACGCAAACGTCCGGGGATGTATATTGGCTCCACTAGTGGCAAAGGTCTTCACCATCTCGTATGGGAGGTTGTTGATAACAGTATTGACGAGGCTTTGGCCGGTTATTGCTCAAAAATCGAAATTATCGTGCATGAGAATAACAGCGTAACGGTTATCGATAATGGACGCGGTATCCCTGTAGGAGAGAATGCGAAACTGAAAAAATCGACGCTAGAAGTCGTTATGACTGTTTTGCATGCGGGAGGTAAGTTCGGCGGAGAGGGCTATAAAGTATCCGGCGGCTTGCACGGGGTCGGCGTATCTGTCGTAAACGCACTGTCCGAGCTTGTCATTGTTCAAGTAAAACGCGAAGGCAATATCTATCAGCAAGAGTACCGCAAGGGTGCTCCTCAGTATGATATTAAAATTGTCGGCGAGACAACGGAAACAGGTACTCAAGTAACGTTTAAGCCTGATACAGAAATTTTTACGGAAACGACCGTATACGACTATGAGACGCTGCAATCGCGTATTCGCGAGCTTGCGTTTTTGAATAAAGGCATTGAAATTGTGCTTAGTGATGAGCGTACTGGCGTATCCAATACGTTTAAATATGAGGGCGGTATTATCGAGTTTGTAAAATACTTGAACCGCAATCGCGAACCTTTGCATGAGCTGCCAATTTATGTGGAAGGCTCGAAGGATCATATCCAAGTAGAAGTCGCTCTACAGTATAATGACAGCTACACCGAGAATATATACTCTTTCGCAAATAATATTAATACACATGAGGGCGGTACGCATGAGTCGGGCTTTAAGAGCGCACTTACGCGTATTATTAACGATTATGCCCGCAAATCAAATCTCATCAGGGAAAATGATTCGAATTTCTCCGGCGATGATGTGCGTGAGGGCTTGACGGCTATTATTTCTGTCAAAATCCCGGAACCGCAATTTGAGGGACAAACAAAGACTAAGCTTGGCAACAGCGAAGTCCGCGGAATCGTAGAATCATTTTTTGCCGAGAAGCTGCAGGAATTTCTAGAAGAGAATCCTTCTGTTTCGCGCAAAATCGTAGAAAAAGGTCTATCTGCTGCTCGTGCTCGTGAAGCAGCGCGCAAAGCGCGTGAGCTGACTCGTCGTAAGAGCGCTCTGGAAGTTGGCTCACTACCTGGTAAGCTTGCTGACTGCTCATCCAAGGATGCATCGATCAGCGAACTGTACATCGTAGAAGGTGACTCTGCCGGTGGATCTGCCAAGCAGGGCCGCGATCGTCATTTCCAAGCCATTTTGCCGCTTCGCGGTAAGATTTTGAACGTAGAAAAAGCGCGTCTCGATCGAATTCTTGGCAATGCTGAGATTCGGGCAATGATTACAGCGATGGGCACCGGTATTAGCGATGATTTCGATTTAACTAAAGCACGTTATCACAAAATCATCATTATGACTGATGCGGATGTCGATGGCGCTCATATTCGTACGCTCATCTTAACGTTCTTCTATCGCTATATGCGTGAAATTATAGACGCTGGCTATATTTATATTGCACAGCCTCCTCTATTCAAGATCGAGCGTAATAAAGTTATTCGCTACGCGCAAACCGAGAAGGAACGCGAGAAGATTTTGGCTGAATTTGGAGAAGGCGTAAAAGTAAACGTTCAGCGCTATAAAGGTCTTGGAGAGATGAACGCTACTCAGCTTTGGGAGACAACGATGGATCCTGAAAGCCGCACGATGCTCCAGGTAACGATTGAGGATGCAATTGAAGCGGATATCGTGTTTGACACGCTTATGGGCGATAATGTTGAACCGCGCCGCGAATTTATTCAAAAATACGCTAGATACGTAACGAATCTAGATGTTTAAAATAAAGGATTTCGTAAAGAAGCAGCCGCCCATTATGGACGACTGCTTCTTTTTTTAAATCGGCCATAGGCGACTGCGTAACGATATACTTTATGAAAAACATTTTGATCAGGCAGCTTTCGGAAGATAAATGGGTCGGGTAATGTATTGACTTCCAAAATCCATGGATGCAGTTTTGCATCAATGGCGATGTCCACGCCTAGCTCTTTTATATTGGGGTAGGCACCTTGTAACTGGTTGGCAATCGTAATGCTGACTTTTCTTAATTTGTTTTTGAAGGCAGCAAGCTCTGAAGCATTAGCATGATCGCCCATGAGCCGCTCAAGTGCCATCGGAGTTCCGCCGCTGTGATAATTGGTTACTATTTTCGCAGGATGGGCGAGTCTACCGATAATGCCAGTGGCCTCCCATTCGTTATGAGGGTTTTTCTGAACCATAACGCGAATATCGAAGCGCCGCTTTTGATGTTTTAGCAAATGGATACCTTTTTGAACAAGATAGCTTCGCTTCTTCGTTTGCCCAGCTAGCTTATGGTATAACTGGTCGAGTGTTGAGAAAAACAAGATTTTTGTCCCTAACTGATAGCGATATCCGAGAGCAGGTACAGTAGTTCTCTCCACGCGGATTACGCCATTGCCGAAAGTACCGTTTATCGGCTTGACGTAGACCATACCATATTCATTAAGCATTGACTGAAGGCTGCCGCGTCCGAATAGTTTTGTTGGGGGCATATATGAGCGCAAATAGTCAGATTTCAACATGACTTTTGTTTTGGCCCATTTGCTCGTAACGCGTTGTATGCTCAACGATTTTTCTCCTTTCAAAATGCTGCTTTTACAGGTCATCGATTTGAAATGATGCAGGAGACAGACTTTCGATTGAGTGGTATAATGAAAGTTGGGTCTGTTTATTTTATGGCAGGTTTTCATGTATGGAGAGCGGTAATTCACCTATTTTTAGCAAGTAAAGACGAAATTTTAGCAGGAATTCCAAAAGCATGAGCACAAAAGGTTTATATGCTCGCTTTTTGAGAAAGTAATATAAGAGTTATGTTGATTTAAGAGTAGCTATAGATGGCGTCAGGGAGGTAAATCATGGCGGAAGAACAACGTATGTCTGTAAGAGATCGAGATATTGGTACGGAGATGCGGGATTCCTTTATGGATTACGCAATGAGTATCATCGTAAGTCGCGCTCTTCCCGATGTTAGGGATGGACTTAAACCAGTGCATCGACGCATATTGTATGCGATGTCTGAGCTGGGCATGTCACCGGACAAGCCCCATAAGAAGTCAGCGAGAATTGTAGGAGAAGTAATCGGTAAGTATCACCCGCATGGTGATTCCGCAGTTTATGAGTCGATGGTACGGATGGCACAAGATTTCTCCATGCGTTATATGCTCGTAGATGGACATGGTAACTTTGGTTCAGTTGATGGCGACTCTGCAGCTGCCATGCGTTATACGGAAGCTCGTCTTTCGAAGATGGCAATGGAGTTGCTGCGCGATATCAACAAGGAAACGATTGATTTCATTCCTAACTATGACGGTGAAGAGTCGGAACCAGTTGTATTGCCAGCACGTTATCCAAACCTTCTCGTAAACGGGGTTACTGGGATAGCGGTTGGTATGGCTACGAATATTCCACCTCATAACTTGAATGAGGTTATCGATGGCGTACAGGCGCTTATTGTTAATCCAGACATTACGCCACTCGAACTCATCGAACACATAAAAGGTCCGGATTTTCCAACAGCCGGTTTTGTAATGGGCCGTATGGGGATTCGTCAAGCTTATTTGACAGGCCGCGGCTCGGTAACAATGCGAGCAAGGGCGACGATTGAAGAGAATAACGGCAAAGCCCGCATCATTGTGCATGAGCTGCCTTATCAAGTCATTAAAGCTCGTTTAGTTGAGAAAATTGCCGAGCTCGTTCGCGAGAAGAAAATTGAAGGCATTACTGATTTGCGAGATGAATCGGACCGTAACGGCATGCGCGTAGTCATTGAGCTTCGTCGTGATGTTAACCCGAGCATTGTACTTAATAATTTGTACAAGCATACACAGCTGCAATCCAACTTTGGGATTAACATGCTGGCACTCGTAAATGGTGAGCCCAAGACGCTTAACATACGCGATATGCTTTATCATTATTTACAGCATCAAATCGAGGTCATTCGTCGTCGTACGGAGTATGATCTCAAAAAGGCTGAAGCACGGGCTCATATCTTGGAAGGCTTGCGAATAGCGCTTGACCATTTGGATGAGGTCATTGCACTCATTCGCGCTTCCCAAACAGCTGACCAAGCTCGTGAAGGCTTAATTACAAGATTCTCGCTCAGCCATGAGCAGGCGCAAGCGATTTTGGATATGCGTTTGCAGCGCCTGACTGGCCTGGAAAGAGATAAAATAGAAGCAGAGTATGCAGAACTTATGCGTAAAATTGCTGAATATAAAGCGATTCTAGCTGATGAGCAGCTTGTGCTCGATATTATTAGCACAGAGCTTGCTGAATTGAAGGACCGTTTCGGTGATGAGCGTCGTACGGAGATAATGGCAAGTGATGAGGAAATTCTCGATGAGGATCTTATTCCTCGTGAGGATGTTATCATCTCCATTACTCACACAGGCTATATCAAGCGTTTGCCGGTTGGCACTTACCGCAGTCAGAAGCGCGGCGGCAAAGGTGTTGTCGGCATGGGTACTAAGGATGATGACTTTGTTGAGCATCTATTTGTATCCAATACGCATCACTACCTGCTGTTCTTTACGAACAAAGGTAAGGTGTATAAGCTGAAAGCCTATGAGATTCCTGATCTTAACCGTACTGCACGCGGTACGCCTATTATCAACCTCATTCAAATTGAACAGGGTGAGACGATCAATGCGGTCATACCTGTACAAGAATTTGATTCGGAACATTACTTGTTCTTTGCTACAAGGCAAGGGGTTGTGAAGAAGACTCCGCTTGATGACTACGTCAACATTCGGAAAGTCGGATTGATCGCAATCTCACTTCGTGAGGACGATGATCTAATTGGCGTTAAGCTGACTGACGGCAACCAGGAAATTATTATGGGAACGGCGCAGGGCATGTCCATACGTTACTCTGAGCAGGATGTCCGTTCGATGGGACGTTCCGCTACAGGCGTAAAAGGTATCCAGCTTGATGATGAAGATACCGTTATTGATATGGATGTTATCGTACCGGATAATGATATCCTGATCGTTACCTCCAAAGGTTACGGCAAGCGGACACCAGTGGCCGATTATCGTATTCAGAACCGTGGCGGTAAAGGGATTAAGACGCTTAACGTAACCGATAAGAATGGACCGATCGTCTCACTCAAAGTGGTTGAGAATGATGAGGATCTTATGATTATGACTTCATCTGGCACGATGATTCGTACCAGCATGGAAGGCATATCTACGATGGGACGGAATACGCAAGGCGTGAGGCTTATTAATACACGCGAAGATGATACGGTAGCGACTGTTACACGTGTTGCTCGCAGTGAAGAGAATGAAGCTATAGATGAAAATGAAGAGCAA
>NZ_CM149662.1:15000-192500 GCF_056173205.1 Pristimantibacillus sp. Z349TD_6
TCCTGTACCACCGAAGATCGTTTGAGCAATGGGGTGACACAGAAGGGCAGTGACGCGGACTGATGGAATAGTCCGTCCAAGCAGTGAGGCTGATCGATAGGCAAATCCGTCGATCATGAAGGCTGGGCTGTGATGGGGAGCGAAAATTGCAGTAGCGAAGGTCATGTACTCCGGCTGTCAAGAAAAGCCTCTAGTGAGATCTAGGTGCCCGTACCGCAAACCGACACAGGTAGGCGAGCAGAGCATGCTAAGGCGCGCGGAAGAACTCTCGTTAAGGAACTCGGCAAAATGACCCCGTAACTTCGGGAGAAGGGGTGCCTCGGTAGGGTGAATAGCCCGAGGGGGCCGCAGTGAAAAGGCCCAAGCGACTGTTTAGCAAAAACACAGGTCTGTGCGAAGCCGTAAGGCGAAGTATACGGGCTGACGCCTGCCCGGTGCTGGAAGGTTAAGGGGAGCGGTTAGGAGCAATCCGAAGCTGTGAACCGAAGCCCCAGTAAACGGCGGCCGTAACTATAACGGTCCTAAGGTAGCGAAATTCCTTGTCAGGTAAATTCTGACCCGCACGAATGGCGTAACGACTTGGGCGCTGTCTCAACGAGAGATCCGGTGAAATTTTAATACCTGTGAAGATGCAGGTTACCCGCGACAAGACGGAAAGACCCCATGGAGCTTTACTGTAACTTGATATTGAACTTTGGTACGATCTGTACAGGATAGGTGGGAGCCTTTGAAGCATGAGCGCCAGCTTGTGTGGAGGCAACGTTGGGATACCACCCTGATCGTATCGGAGTTCTAACCTAGAACCGTGAAACCGGTTCGGGGACCGTGTCAGGTGGACAGTTTGACTGGGGCGGTCGCCTCCTAAAATGTAACGGAGGCGCCCAAAGGTTCCCTCAGAATGGTTGGAAATCATTCGAAGAGTGCAAAGGCATAAGGGAGCTTGACTGCGAGACCTACAAGTCGAGCAGGTACGAAAGTAGGGCTTAGTGATCCGGTGGTACCGAATGGAAGGGCCATCGCTCAACGGATAAAAGCTACCCTGGGGATAACAGGCTTATCTCCCCCAAGAGTCCACATCGACGGGGAGGTTTGGCACCTCGATGTCGGCTCATCGCATCCTGGGGCTGAAGTAGGTCCCAAGGGTTGGGCTGTTCGCCCATTAAAGCGGTACGCGAGCTGGGTTCAGAACGTCGTGAGACAGTTCGGTCCCTATCTGTCGCGGGCGCAGGAAATTTGAGAGGAGCTGTCCTTAGTACGAGAGGACCGGGATGGACGTACCGCTGGTGTACCAGTTGTTCCGCCAGGAGCACCGCTGGGTAGCCAAGTACGGACGGGATAAGCGCTGAAAGCATCTAAGCGTGAAGCCCCCCTCAAGATGAGATTTCCCAGTATGTAAGACCCCTTGAAGACGACGAGGTTGATAGGTTCGGGGTGGAAGCACAGCAATGTGTGTAGCTGACGAATACTAATCGGTCGAGGGCTTATCCTAAACACGTTTACTGTGACCCATACATCCAGTAGACAGCAGCATAAAGGCTTCAGCAAGCCTAATCTTTCGTATCCAGTTTTCAGCGTGCAACACGCTACGTTTGGTGGCGATGGCGGAGGTGAACCACGCGTTCCCATACCGAACACGACCGTTAAGCCCTTCAGCGCCGATGGTACTTAGACCGCAGGGTCTTGGGAGAGTAGGACGTCGCCAAGCACGAGAGACCTATCGCATGTGATGCGATAGGTTTTTTGTTTCTTCCGTGTCTAATTTTGATTAAAAATTCAGGCCTTAGAACGCTCTGTATGAGCTTCTAAGGCCTCTTTGTTATCTGCGATAATAAGATGCTTCTCTAGACTGAAGCCTAAGTACGCCGTCCTTCTGCTCCTTACGGAAAGAGAAGGACAGAAGCATACGCGGGATCAGCAGCCATAGGTGCCAACTTACAATGCTAATCATCAATGATTCTTTGATCCATGGATATAGAAGCGCAATGGCACAAAGGCCGATCCAGAACATATGACGATGAACTCGGCGAAATAGGAACAGCTTTATATCATTAGCAGGTTTAAATCCAATCCATGGGGGTGTAATACGCCACACCCATTGCCTGTCAGCTGCTTCGTCCACTCGGATAAAAGTTAGCAGTATAATCGCGATATGGATGACTTGCACGACTGCAAAGCCGAAAAGCCATGAAAACAGACCATCCATTTCATACATAAGCATTTGGAAAGCCAATAATACGGCTGCAATAAGCAAATGGCTCTGAATAAGCTCAGGGCGAATGATTTTTCGTTTTACAAGCTGATATTGATAAATTGTAGCATTTTGTTGTTCGGATAATTTTTGACGCATATTTACTTTTCCTTTCCTTCTCAGAGATACTGTGACTCTCGTTAACTATATCGGTATTTACAAGCATTCTGTCCATAGCTTTATGAAACATTTTTACATATGCTGTAACCATTAGCCCATACGGGGCATACGATATATAAATATTTGAAATGCGCTATGAAACAAGTATAAATAGATAGACTATGTGTCATAATAATAGTTAATAAGGGACGATCAGAAAGCGGGGATTGTTATGGACGATAATCGCGAGTATCAGTGTATTATTTGTAACGAAGAAAAGGCTGAAGGTCAGGGTATTCGGATAGTGACCGGTTTTATATGTGATACCTGTGAAGCGGAAATGATAAAAACAGATGTTAAAGATGCCAAATACCCTTTTTTCATTAACCAAATGAAGCAAATATTTTTGGGTAAAAATGCATGAGCGGTTTCTGATTACAGAAGCTGCTCTTTTTTTGTAGTGTTTATTGAATATTATATATAATAGAAATAGGAATGAATGTTTACTGGAGAGGATTGTACATAAACAATGAAGCCCTTTATTGCTCCGTTATTTGAAGCGATTGTGAATCATACCCGTATTAAGCCAATCGGATTTCACGTACCCGGCCATCATGGGGGACAAGCACTTAAGCAACCATCATGGAATGATCAATTAAATGATGATGTAATCGATTATTTTTATAAAATAATGCAGCTTGATTTAACTGAAATCTCATCAACCGACGATTTGCATCATCCGGAAGCTTCTATTAAAGAAGCACAGCAATTGGCTGCAAAAACATTTGGTTCAGAGGAGACTTATTTTTTGGTTGGAGGAAGCACCTCTGGGAATATGGCGCTGCTGCTCGCCGCATGTGATCCAGATGATATTGTTATCGTTCAGCGGAATGTACATAAATCCATTATAAATGGTTTGAAGCTTGCTGGGGCCAAAGCAGTGTTCCTCTCGCCTCAGATTGAAACGTTATCGGGATTAGCAACGATTCCTTCTGTCCAGCAAGTGGAAGAAGCGCTTATTCAATATCCTGATGCAAAAGCTGTCTTTTTGACTAACCCGAATTATTACGGTATTAGTGTGAAGCTTAAATCATATGTTGAGACTGTCCATAGGTATAATAAGCCGATTTTCTTAGATGAAGCACATGGCGCGCATTATGGCTTGGAGCCAGCTTTTCCACAGTCGGCAATGTCAGAGGGAGCAGACGGCGTTGTACAGTCAGCGCATAAAACTTTACCAACACTTACAATGGGGGCTCTTCTTCACATTCAAGGCAACAGAATATCAAGGGAATTGCTGCGTCAGTCGCTTGCGATGATTCAAAGCTCAAGCCCGTCGTTTCCGATTTTGGCTTCAATAGATATTTCCCGAGCAATGATTGATGCTTTGGGCGCGGATCTTTTTAAACAAAGTCTTGAATCAGCGGCGTTTTTCCGTCAATGGCTGCATCGTCGCTCATCCGTTATACGGGAGATGAAAATCGAAGAAAATAGCGAATCAGGCTTGCGTTCAGATCCGCTGCGACTAGTGTTATACGATTCTAGCCGTAAGCGAACGGGTTATGAGCTGCTGAAGCACCTGGAGCAGCATGGCTGTTTTGCTGAGATGGCAGATCCTAAGTATATTGTACTTGTTGTCGGTATTCAGACATCATTAGAGGACATAAAGAGGCTGCAGGAGGCTGTTGAGGCACTTGAGTCCAATGATACGACTAATAAAAACTCTGATGGGCTGATGTCTGATGATAAAGAGGGGTGTGCTCTGCCAGCAGCTTCAATAGTTCCCTGTCATGAGAGCCGTTCGATCTCAGAGCCTGTTTCGTTTGCAAGATCTAGGTTTAAGAACAAATCAAGTGAGCGAATACAGCTGAAAGATGCTGTACATCATATATCAGCAGAGATGGTTATACCTTATCCGCCTGGCATCGCTATTTTGTATCCAGGAGAGAGAATCACGGCAGAGTTAATTGAGCATATACAACAACTTGCCGAGATGGGTGCAAAGTTTCAAGGCGCTGCTGATGGAATGATGAATACCATAGCTGTTTACCCTGAATAAGCGGAAATAGCAGAACGATTATGAACTTGAAGTAAATGTTGATTGTACTAGGAGTACCGCTTTGTTAATATAGAAGAAAGTATAGTTAACATAACGTTAGGAGAAGCCTTAGTTTGAAAAAAGGTGTATTCATTACCATAGAAGGCGGCGAAGGAGCCGGCAAATCGACACTGATTGAACAGTTGACGAATATAATGCTTCAAAGGGGAAAGTCGATCACGACGACGCGAGAACCAGGAGGCATTCCCATTGCAGAACAGATTCGTGCCGTTATATTGGATCGCGAGAATACTGCAATGGATGCAAGAACAGAAGCACTGCTTTATGCAGCTGCAAGAAGACAGCATTTGGTGGAAAAGGTCGTTCCAGCACTAGAGAAAGGCGAGTTTGTTATTTGTGACCGCTTCGTAGATAGCAGCTTGGCTTATCAAGGTTATGCGCGTGGGCTTGGGATGGATGAGGTCTGGGCCATCAATCAATTCGCGATTAAAGAAGTGATGCCTGATCTGACGATTTACATGGATGTGTCTCCGGAAGTAGGTCTCGGACGTATCGCACAAGCATCAGAGAGGGAAATCAATCGTTTAGACCTAGAGAAGCAGTCTTTCCATGAGAAGGTGCGAGAAGGCTATATGAAGCTGCTGCAGCAGAACCCGGAACGAATCGTGCTTGTAAATGCCGAAAATAGTGCAGATTTGGTGTTTGCTGACGTTTTATCAGCAATTGATGAGCGTTTTGCAGGATTTTTTGCAACCGATGTCAAACTTTAAAGTATAGACGTATTTCTATGCATCAAGAGATTTGTCGTTATGGGGCTTGAGATTCAACGAATGGTTTAATGGTTAAAATTGCAAGTTATTAATAACCTATTCTAATAGTAGTCAAGGGGGAATGAAGATGAAATTAGTAATCGCGGTTATTCAAGATAAGGATAGCAACAGACTGTCAAATGCACTTGTTCGTGAAGGGTTTAGAGCAACGAAGCTGGCAAGTACGGGTGGATTTCTAAGAGCAGGCAATACTACCTTTATGATTGGTATTGAGGACGAGAGAGTACATGAGGTTCTTCAAGTCATTAATGCAAATTGCAAAGTAAGAGACCAATTGGTTACTCCTGTATCACCGATGGGCGGATCAACAGATTCCTATATTCCTTTCCCTGTTGAAGTACAGGTTGGTGGAGCAGCTGTATTCGTAATGCCTGTCGAACGATTTGAGCATTTCTGAATGGGCGTGATATAGGGTGAAAATTGATCAAGGCTTTCGACCATTGGGACAAAACCGTACAAACAACGAAGCCACAAACAAACAGATACAGCCAAGAAGCTTTGCCGATGTGATGGTTCAGCAGGATGCTGATCGTACACAAGAGCAGCTTCAACTGAAGCTGCAGGACATTCATAGACAAGGTGATCGACTTGCTAGAGTGATGACTGTCCGTGAATTGAAAATTTATCGTCAAATGATCAAGCAGTTTTTGGAGGACACCATCAGGCGCGGCGTTGTGCTGAAGGAAGTCAAAGGCTTCGATCGCAGAGGACGAATTAAACGATATAAACTGCTGGATGAGATCGATGCGACACTCGTCTCCATGGCTGAGGATTTACTCGACAGTGAGCAAGGAAGAATTGACTTGCTTAACAGGATCGGTGAGATACGAGGCCTTCTTATTAATTTATTGTTTTGATGATAAGAGAGCAGGGAAAGGTAAGGAACGGCGATGAGCTTCGAAAATATTCCGGGGCAATGGAAAGCGCAGCGGATTTTGACCCACGCTTTGCAGAGCGGTAAAATTTCTCATGCCTATTTATTTAATGGTCCTTCAGGTACGGGAAGAATGGCGATGGCTCGCGAATTTTCTAAGGCATTGTTCTGTACGGCAGGTATTGCCGCTGCTTGCGGGGAATGCTTGGAGTGCAGAAAATTTGAACATGGCAATCAGACAGACTTAACGACGATAGCGCCAGATGGCCAGTCTATAAAAATTGATCAAATTCGCGAGCTGCAGCGGGACTTTTCTTATCGCAATAGCGGGACGAAGCGCAAAGTGTATATGATAGAGCAAGCTGACAAAATGACGCTGCAGGCTGCGAATAGTTTACTCAAATTTTTGGAAGAACCGTTGTCGCCCGTTGTTGCAATTCTAATTACGGATAATGGACAAGCTGTTCTTCCTACTATTCGTTCCCGTACGCAGTGGGTGCCTTTCCTGCCTATGTCGCCTGAGATTATGCTGCAAACTCTTATTGCTGAGGGTGCTCCGTCTATTTTGGCCCGAACCGTTGTTCAATTAACATCAGGTTTAGACGGTGCAAGACAATTTCTCCAGCAGAATCAGTTTGCAGAAATCAGAACCCTAGTGATACAATTAGGCAAGGAGAGTTTGACCCGATTCACCGCGGCGATGATCACTGCTGGACAACAGCTATTCAAAACAGATTTGGTAGAGCATACGCAACTGCTGTTGTCGTTATTAGTTATATGGTTTAAAGATTTGATACAGTTCCAGGCCGGCAGGCAGGACAACATCGTTTTTATAGATCAGTTGGATTGGATAAGTAAACATGCATTTAATCGTTCGTTCGCAGGTTGGGTGTCCTGCATCGAGCATACGTTAGAAGCGAGTAAGCGTATGCGAGCGAATGTTACGCCTCAGCTCGCATTTGAGCAACTATTGGTAAACTTACAGGAGGGCTAATTCTTGTATAATGTCATCGGCGTCCGCTTCAAGAAAGCGGGCAAGATCTATTACTTTGATCCGGTTGAGCATCCCGTGGATAAGGAACAACATGTTATTGTTGAAACAGCACGCGGAATCGAATACGGTAAAGTGGTGGTGGGACAGAAGCAAGTCGGTGAATCGGATGTTGTTCTTCCTCTTAAGAAAGTGATACGTATTGCAAGCGATGTGGATGCAAAAGTTGTTGAAGAAAATCGCGCCGCAGCCAAAAATGCGTTTTCTACTTGTCTTGAAAAAATTAAAGGTCATCAGCTTCGCATGAAGTTAGTTGACGTTGAGTTTACGTTTGACCGTAACAAAATTATTTTTTATTTTACGGCAGAAGGCAGAGTTGACTTTCGCGAGCTAGTAAAGGATTTAGCCAGCGTATTTCGAACTCGGATTGAACTCAGACAAATCGGAGTTCGGGACGAAGCAAAGATGCTCGGTGGTATTGGTCCATGTGGACGAGTGCTTTGCTGCTCCTCTTGGCTGGGTGATTTTGAGCCCGTATCGATCAAGATGGCCAAGGATCAGAACTTATCGCTTAATCCGACAAAAATTTCTGGATTATGCGGTCGTCTCATGTGCTGTCTGAAATATGAGCATGACAATTACGAAAGCATTCGAGAAGAACTTCCGGCAATTGGAAAATTCGTAGTCACCTCATATGGTGAAGGTAAGGTAACTGGTATTAATACATCCACCAAAAGTGTGTATGTGCAATTATTTGATACACCAGGTAAACCGAAAGAACTGTCGATGGATGATGTCGTCATCAAATAAGCGGCAGAGTGCGATTCTCACGGGTGAGGTTACACTCACGCTTGAAGCTCTGGGGTGGGAACTTGGAGAAGAACAATATTTTTGCGAAAATGGACGAGCTGGATAACCAAGTAGGTGTGTTCCATAAGGAGCTTACGGACTTGAAGCAGAAGGTAAAAGAGCTGCTCGAGGATAATAAGCGTCTAAGTGAGGAGAACAACCAGCTGCGTCAGTTGTTTAAGAGAGAGGCTGAGCTAGAGCATGAAGTTGTTGCAGCTCCAGCCAAAGGAATTAAACCGGGAGTAAGCAAAGAGGAACAGGTCATCACTGACCATGCATTCGCGGAAGCGGGAGCAGCTATTGGTGAAGGCCATGACAACTTAACTCGGTTGTATCACGAAGGATTCCACATATGCAACGTTTATTACGGGCATTTGCGGACGGAAGGCGACTGTTTATTCTGTCTATCCTTTCTTAATAAATAGTGGAATCCGTACGACATGCCGCCCTTGCCGCAAGGGGCGGTATTTTTATTAAATAAACAATCAAGGAGCGGCCCAAATCGTGTCGGAACATATAACCTTAGCAGAAAACGAACGTCTCGATGATCTCATGACAGAAAATGGTTTGAAAATTATACAAAGCCGGGAAGTGTTCAGCTTTTCACTTGATGCCGTATTATTGTCACGGTTTGCAAGTGTGCCAAAGCACGGGCGAATTGCTGATTTATGTACGGGTAATGGTGTTATACCGATGCTTCTTACAACGAGAACAAATGCGCAAATTGATGCGGTTGAGATTCAACCGAGATTGGCGGATATGGCTAGAAGAAGCGTCATGCTGAATAAGCTGACAGAGCAGATAAACGTTATTGAGCAGGATTTGAAATTGTATCCTAAGATTGCGGGTAACGGGGTATATGATGCCATAACGGTAAATCCACCTTACATGCCAATAACAGCAGGTGAACAAAACGAAAACGAACATTATGCGATCGCAAGGCATGAGATTCATTGTACGCTGGATGATGTCGCAGAAGCATGCTCAAGGCTGGTGCGCCCTGGCGGCAAGGTCTCGATGGTTCATCGTCCTTCGCGTCTGCTCGATATTGTTGAAACGATGCGTAAATGGAGACTTGAGCCTAAGCGGATTCAATTTGTCCATCCTCATGCAAATGCAGAAGCAAACATGGTATTAATAGAAGCAATGCGTGATGGGAAGCCTGACATCAAGCTTCTTCCGCCAATAATGGTATATGAGAATGGGGTGCAGATCGTTTGAATATACAAAAAAGCTTTGCCGATGCTTCCAAAGAAAATGTTGGAAGCCTTTATTTGGTCGCGACACCAATTGGAAATTTAGAAGATATGACATTCCGTGCGATTCGTACATTGAAGGAAGTACAGCTTATCGCTGCTGAAGATACGAGGCAAACACGGAAGCTGCTTACACATTTCGAGATTGGAACTCGTATTGTCAGCTATCATGAGCACAATAAACAAGCCAGCGGCCCTGAGCTGATCAGATTGCTTTTAGATGGGCAATCCATCGCACTAGTTAGTGATGCGGGTCTACCGGCTGTTTCTGATCCAGGTGCGGATCTGGTGAAGGACGCCATTGAAAATGGTATTTCCGTTATTCCTATTCCAGGAGCGAATGCAGCATTGTCTGCGCTTATTATATCGGGTCTGCCTACGGACCGATTTTTGTTTGCTGGATTTCCGCCGCGCGAGCGAAAGTCATTAATGAAATGGCTGCTCGATATGCAAGCACAGAAAGGGACACTGCTTTTCTACGAGTCACCCCATCGTATAAACAAAACACTTGATGCACTTCAGGAATGTCTCGGCGATCGCCAAATAGCATGTATCAGAGAACTGACAAAACGTCATGAAGAAGCGGTCCGCGGCCGAATTTCAGAATGTATAGCATGGTTTGCGGAGCATCCGCCGCTTGGAGAATTTTGTGTTGTGGTGGAAGGATCAGAGGGTGAAGGGGCAAGTGAGCTGCCAGCGGCAGATATTTGGTGGTCTGAGCTTGATCTTGCTGCCCATGTTGCTCATTATGAGGAACAATTTGATCGTAAGGAAGCCATTAAGAAGGTTGCGCTTGATCGAGGATTGCCTAAACGCGATGTATATAATGAAGTAAATAGATAGATGATTATCATGTATGTGAAATAGTAGACAAAAAAAGACCTTCCTGGCCGGGTTCAAGCGCAGGAAGGTATCAAGGAGTATAAAAAAGGTTAGAATTAACAAGTTAATAAGTACAGTATAACTTATTTTTTTTATTTTGTCACAGGTGTTGGCATTTCTGACAAACAAACATGACAAACAATTTTTCCTTTGAAATAAGATACGTTTTCTGCGTTGCCGCAGAAGATACATGCAGGCTCATATTTCTTAAGCATGATGCGCTCGCCATCTACGTAGATTTCAAGTGCATCTTTCTCGCCTATTCCAAGTGTACGGCGCAATTCGATCGGTATAACGACGCGTCCTAGCTCATCAACCTTACGAACAATACCAGTAGATTTCATCATAATCTATTATTGCCCCTCTCAAAATACGTTTCGTCATCGTTCGACATAGTTTTTGCTTTTATGATTACTATAATACCAACGATTACCATAATAGTCAACCAGGAATATTCCCCGGATAGCTGAATTCACAAGTATTTGACTAGTTAGTACGGTCATATTACTCTGTAATAGAATACAACAGCTTCGACAATTTGGAAACTAATTTCCGACACTATTCGACATGAAAATCATTTTTTGTGTCGAAAATATGAACAAAGGAGATGAGAGACGATGAAAAAACAGCTGACCGAAGAGAAAGTTTTTAAGGATCCTGTTCATCATTATATATATGTACAAGACCAAACGATTTGGGATTTGATCAATACAAAAGAGTTTCAAAGACTGCGCCGGATACGACAGCTAGGAA
The DNA here is from genome assembly GCF_056173205.1 of Pristimantibacillus sp. Z349TD_6. Classification (NCBI taxonomy): domain Bacteria; kingdom Bacillati; phylum Bacillota; class Bacilli; order Caryophanales; family Paenibacillaceae; genus Pristimantibacillus (SeqCode); species Pristimantibacillus sp. Z349TD_6. The sequence goes on from NZ_CM149662.1 coordinate 25,842, forward strand.
CCTCCTATTTGACCTTCCATGGAGCAGAGCACAGCCGGTTTTCACATTCACTTGGCGTATATGAAATTACTCGAAAAATTATTTCTCAGTTTGAGCGAAATAGCTATCCTGACTGGCCAGTAGAAGAAAAGCTAGTCTCGCTTTGTGCTGCTTTATTGCATGATGTTGGTCATGGTCCGTTCTCGCACTCCTTGGAAGAAGTATTCGACACGGATCACGAAGAGTGGACATGTAACATCATTTTGGGAGATACAGAAATCAATCGCGTGCTAAGTGCTGTATCGGAGCAGTTTCCTGCTCAGGTCGCTGCAGTCATACAAAAAAAATATCCAAAGCCGATTGTTGTTAGTTTGATTTCAAGCCAAATGGATGCTGATCGGATGGATTATTTGCTCCGAGACGCGTATTTTACAGGTGTTAACTATGGAACATTTGATTTAGAGCGCATTTTGCGCGTATTGCGTCCTTATAAAGGGCAAATTGTAGTTAAAGAGAGCGGTATGCACGCAGTCGAACATTATTTGATGTCTCGTTATCAGATGTATTGGCAAATTTACTTCCATCCGGTGACTAGAAGCTCGGAAATTATTCTACGTCAAATATTTCGTAGAGCACAGGAGCTTTACGTGGGTGGCTACTCCTTTCAGTGGATGCCGAAGCAGCTGAAATGCTTGCTTCAAAACACGATGACGGTGCACGATTATCTGAAGCTGGATGAAGCGCTCGTTCAGACCGCTTTCGCAGAGTGGGCGGAGGAGCATGATTCTATTTTAAGCGATCTATGTGAACGATTTCTGAACAGACATTTGTATAAGTACATTACGCTTGAAAACCCGGAAGAAGAGCTGCTAAATGAGATTAGCGAATGTTTCTCTTCTATAGGAATGAATCCGGATTATCATATGGAAATCGATTTTCCATTTGACCTGCCATATGACGTATATCGACCAGATAAAAAAGAAGGAGAAAAGAAAGAAAAAGCGCCGATTTTGTTGTTAGATGGTTTGGAAGATATAAGCGAAATATCCTCTAAATCCGACATTGTTCGTTCTATTACTGGCCTGCATCAAGGACAATATCATCTTTATTATCCAGAAGAGCCGCTCAAACAAAATATTCATCGATTGCCGGATTCACTTCGTAAGCTTTTCAAACTCGAATGAAGGAGCATAACATCAACATGACATTACTTTTTGATACACATACCCATTTAGATTCGGAGAAATTTGATGAGGATCGCGACGAGGTCATCCAGCGTGCGAAGGATGCAGGCGTGCATATGCTTGTCAATATTGGTTTTAACCGTGAAACGATCCCTACAACGATGGCGCTTGCCGAAAAATATGATTTTATATACGCTGCGGTTGGTTGGCATCCGGTTGACAGTATAGATATGCTTCCAGAGGATTTGGAATGGATTGAACGTCTATGCGCGCATGAGAAGGTTGTTGCCATTGGTGAGATTGGACTCGATTATCACTGGGATACTTCTCCAAAAGAGGTACAACAAAGGGTTTTTCGTGAGCAAATTCGTCTTGCTCGTAAGGTGGGCAAGCCAATTGTCATTCATAATCGGGATGCTCATGAGGACATTATTCGTATTCTTCAGGAAGAGAATGCAGCAGAGGTTGGCGGTGTCATGCATTGCTTCTCCGGCAGCTGGGAAACGGCTAAACAATGTCTTGATATGAACTTCTATATATCATTTGGAGGACCCGTTACTTTCAAAAATGCAAGGGTGCCAAAAGAGGTGCTTAAGCAGGTTCCGATCGACCGAATTTTGATCGAAACCGATGCTCCATATTTAACTCCTCACCCGTTCAGAGGGAAGCGAAATGAGTCCTCTTACGTCTCTTTAGTTGCAGAGACAGCAGCCGAATTATTGGGCAAAACGGTAGAAGAAATAGGTGTAATTACGACTGAAAACGGTCGAAGATGTTTTGGTATTGTCTAAAAACGAGAGAAATAATGAGAAATAGAGACCTTTATCGCGTAAAAACTAATTTTTATAGCGATAATCGCTTATTTTTTCCTGCTTTATCCTGCTTTTTCGCTTAAATCGTCTTTTATCGTATCTTTACAATTGACCTCGTATGAAGGTATGATTCATCTCAGAGCAATAAAATTTTGTATTGGATTTCCAGTTTACGCTTAATCTCCATTCGGAGAGCGGGGGAACCATGTACGGTTTTTCGATACCGTATTTTGAATTCTTCAGGGGTGAATTTCGAAGCCATTGCCATGAGCATTGTGTAACGAATAGGGCGACTCTCTTGTCCGAATCCGTCAGCTAACCTCGCAAGCGTTATAGAGAGTGATCAACCTCGTGCATCCATTTTTCTGTATCCCAGTGAATCATTTAACCGGGAAGCCACGAAACAGATCCTCTGTCGACGGCTTCTTTTTATTTTCGAATAATCGGGAATTTGTCGACATAGGGATAAAAGATGGGGGTGGGAGGATCGATAGCAGTACTGGATTGCGTGCTCGCACGCCAATATACTATAGTCGCGTCAGTTGTATCATGCGTAACACTTGGCGGCGGGGCTATGAAGGAGGACCGATGAAGTGGGAATACTCCAGGTTAAGGACACCCATGGGAAACGATCATCCAGCATGTCTTTCGCATTGCGATGGAAGCGTGAAAACTTGCGTTTGATTCTTTTGAGTGCTACTATCTCAATCGCTATGACTTTCATGTTTTTGGTGTTGTTGTACGGAACGGCTGTCAAAAGCGTCTCCGTAGTAGTGAACGGACAAGAAACCATTGTGGAAACGAAGCAATGGGTCCTGCAACGCCTACTGGATGAACAAGCTATCGCAATTGGACCACATGATGAGGTGTCCATACCGCTTAATGCGGCAATAAAGGACGGAGATCGTATAGAGGTGACTCATGCGATACCGGTAATTGTGAAGGCTGATGGCAAGACCTCTACTGTATATACGACAGAGAGAACAGTGCAGGCAGCGATCGAGGAATTACATATTCCAGTTCGTGGTCAAGATAAAGTAATACCTCCGCTTCATACCGTTTTGGACAACGAATTGACTGTAACCGTCGTTCGCGTAGATAAGAAGGTAGCTGAGACAGAGCGTGCAATGCCATTCTCTATTGTGAAGAAGAACGATCCAACGCTGGAAGCGGGCAAGCAGAAGCTTGTTCAACCCGGCAAGGAAGGTCTGATCGTAGAGAGTATCGAGAAGCAGTACGAGGACGGAATTCTTATATCGAAGAAGATGGTCAGCAAAGTGGTTGAAACCGCTGCGGTTAATCAGGTTGTCGCTATCGGAACGAAGAAGGAAGAGCCTAAAGTATCTGTGCTCTCGAACAAGAGCCCGAGCTTTACTTCGCTTACGAAGAGCGGTGTAACGTTTAAGGCGAGAAAAGTACTTAAAAATGTCACGTTGACTGCTTATTCTGCAGACATCTCTTCAACAGGCAAAGATGAAAGCCATCCGCAGTACGGGATTACTTCATCAGGTACTCGTGTGCAAGAGGGTCGGACGATAGCTGTTGATCCGAAGGTAATTCCTATCGGTTGGTGGGTTTATATTGAAGGAATCGGTTTCCGCCGCGCTGAGGATAAAGGAAGTGCGGTTAAAGGCAACAAAATCGACGTATACTTTGATAGTACAAAGATTGCGAACAAATTCGGCAGGAAAAAAGGCATCACCGTATATGTGCTGGGGCCGAATAAACCAACTGCAAGCTAATTGTGCGGTTACCATCATCTTATCGCAATAATCAATTAAATATGCCATCATAAGGAGAGGCACTGCCTCTTCTTTTTGCATGTCTAAGGGTCTAATACAGTTTATGTAGAAGGGGATGATCTTGGTGATCAAAGAGATCATTGTCGTTGAAGGCAAAGACGATACCGTTGCAATAAAAAGGGCGGTAGATGCAGATACCATAGAGACGAATGGTTCCGCTATCGGTGAGGATGTATTGAAGAGGATTGCGCTGGCCAATGAGCGTCGCGGCGTTATTATATTCACTGACCCTGATCATGCAGGAGAACGCATTCGCAAAATTGTTGCGCGCCATGCGCCAGGATGCAAGCATGCTTTTTTGCCGCAGGAGAAGGCTTTGTACAAAGGGGACATCGGCATTGAAAATGCGAGCCCTGAAGCTATTCGTGCGGCGCTCTCTGAGCTCCGTACAGAGTCGGCAGATGAAGCGGGAGAAATTAGCTGGGAAGACTTAATGGATGCAGGTCTGATTGTACATCCTGATGCGTCTAATCGTCGCTTGGTTATAGGCAAGCTGCTCGGAATTGGTTATGCGAATGGCAAGCAGTTCTATAAACGCTGTACAAGCTTTCGAATTTCCAAAGCAGAGTTTACGGAAGCTTTCCGTCAAATGGAAAAGGAACTGGAGGGATAGCTGAATGAGTCAAGAGCATAGTGAGCTTAGCAAGGAAACGGTAAAGCCATCCGCGATAGAGGTGGCTACGCCCAAACGGACCAAAGAAATCATTGCGAAATACGGTTTTTCCTTCAAAAAGAGTTTGGGACAAAACTTTCTGATCGATCAAAATATACTGAATAACATCGTAGCGGCAGCTGAGCTTGATGAAACGAAGGGCGCGCTTGAAATCGGCCCCGGTATTGGCGCACTCACACAGCGGCTTGCCAAAGCGGCTGGTAAGGTGACGGCTGTCGAAATCGACAATAGGCTCATTCCGATTTTGAAGGATGTGCTGGAGGGCGAGGAGCATACAACCGTCATTCATGGCGATGTGCTTAAGCTCGATTTGAAGAAGCTGTTCGAAGAGCAGTTTGCGGACGTAACAGGCGTAAGTGTTGTTGCCAACTTGCCTTATTATGTGACAACGCCAATTCTTATGAAGCTGCTTGAAGAGAAGCTGCCGCTTGAGCATATCGTCGTCATGATTCAGAAGGAAGTCGCGGAGCGGATGGCAGCGAAGCCAGGCGGCAAGGAATATGGCAGCCTTAGTGTAGCCGTTCAATATTACTGCGTGCCTAAGGTTGTCTGCATGGTGCCTCATACGGTGTTTATACCGCAGCCAAATGTAGATTCAGCCGTTATTAAGCTGTCTTTGCGTGACAAGCCTGCTGTTGATGTACCCGATGAGGATCATTTCTTTAAAGTGGTGCAAGCCAGCTTTGCACAGCGACGGAAGACCCTGGCGAATAATCTAACTGCATTCGTGGGCAAGGAGCGCCGCGAAGCATTAACGGAAATGCTTTTAAGCAACGATATTGACCCTATAAGACGCGGTGAGACGTTGTCGCTCGAGGAATTTGCGCGGATTAGCCGCAGCATGCTGGAGGCCGGCTGGTAGAGCTAGGCCGTTTCATCATAAAATACTCACCATTCGCACGTTCTGCCCATAGGATAGACGAAGAGGTGATTTACCCATGAAGCAAGGGGACCTGGTCGTCCGCAAATCGTATGGCGGTGACGTGCTGTTCAAGGTTGAGGCTATTCGTACACATACTGCCGTTCTGAAAGGCACGGATTACCGATTGCTTGCGGATGCTCCGATTCCTGATTTGTCGGTCATACGCGATCCAGAAACGACAAGTGCGGTGCAAGAAGTTCGAATTAAAGTGAATGATTCATTAAGACGCATGCATTCTGAACGGGAACGTCAAGCGGTTGAGAATGAGGAGCATATTCGGCATGCGCTGCAGCAGACTCAACCATTCTTTGAAGTGCCAGGAAAGGTACTTCACCTTGATGGTGATAGTAATTATTTGAAGAAGAGCATGCAGCTGTACAATACGATGCAAGTTCCTTCCCACGGTCTCCATGTGCATGAGTCTCAGATGGCTGATGTGCTTTACCGTCTGCTGCCCCAAATTCAACCGGATATTGTCGTAATAACAGGTCATGATGGCGTACTGAAAAGCCGTTTGCCCATGGATCTGTACAGTTTAAGCAGCTATAAAAACTCACAACATTTCGTTAATGCCGTACGTGTCGCTAGAGAATATGAGAGAAGCCGTGACGGGTTGATCGTTATTGCAGGTGCTTGCCAATCCCATTTTGAAGCTTTGCTGCAAGTGGGCTCGAACTTCGCAAGCTCGCCAGGACGAATATTGATTCATGCGCTCGATCCTGTTTATATAGCGATTAAAGCAAGCTATACATCCATAAAAGACACGATTAACTTAGCAGATGTCATTCATGGTACGATAAGCGGAATTGACGGCGTGGGCGGTATTGAGACAATGGGCAGCTTCCGTGTAGGTCTGCCAAAGCCAAAAATTACGTCACCGAACTCTGTATTAAAGCAGTAACAGATAGCGATATGCTCTGAAGGGATGAATAGAGACTATTTTCAGGCTGAAAATAGTCTAATCAAACATGTCCTTTTCGCCACAATTTTATATCAAATGTTACGTTTAAATTGAATCAACTTCTTAATATGTATATTTTTTGCTTCGTTATGTATGGTTTTTTAAAAAATGGGTGAAATCACCGTTGACAAGTAAATATACCGACTGATATAATATTTTGCTTTGTTTGACAACCCTCCTCCTTTTGGTTATAATGGACAAGGAAAGAGGTGGTAGTGGACAATGGCAAAAAATGCGCTATTGGATATTAAACGCAGCTTGGAAGCTCATGTTGGCTCCAAAATCCGTCTTCGAGCGAACGGTGGACGACGAAAGACCATCGAACGAACCGGTACGTTGGAAGAAACCTACCCTTCTGTTTTCATTGTAAAGCTGGATGAAGAGCAGCATGCCTTTAAGCGTGTCTCTTACAGCTATGCGGACATACTGACTGAGTCGGTGGAAGTGACCGTATGCAATGATGAAGGTCAAGTCCGTATCGCCCATTTGCAACAATAGAATATATATCGCCTAGTGAGGCATGTTAGCGCAGAATAGCATCTGCGCTTTTTTTTTGCGTTCATTCACATTTGCCTTTGCGAAAAGAAGGCGGCCCTTTCCATCTCCGTATGGTCGCTTGTCATTTGAAGCATACTACCTGTGCAATAGTGACAGCCGTATATTTTGATTAGAATGACGTAAATTCGAATATGGAGGTAATGAAATGGGTCGCAGAAGACGCGGAGTAATGTCTGAGGAATTGAAATATGAGCTTGCTAAAGATCTTGGTTTTTATGATACGGTGCAGCAAGAGGGTTGGGGAAGCATACGCGCGAAGGACGCCGGAAATATGGTGAAACGCGCAATTCAAATCGCTGAGCAGGCTGCTGCCAAAACAAATCAACCCTAAGTGATGGCTCCTATTTATTCGTGAAAAAGCTAAGCGGATGACTGTCGAAAAACATTCGATTGTCATCTCTTAGCTTTTATTGCGTTGGTTTGATATAATGATGCTTAAGCTTACGAACGAACGGGTGAACTTATCAGATGAAAATTTATGAAAAAGCTCCTGCCAAAATTAATTTATTGCTCGATGTACTCCGCAAGCGTGATGACGGCTACCATGAAGTCGAAATGATTATGACGATGGTTGACCTTGCAGACCGCCTTGAAATGGAAGAGCTACCTAGAGATACGATCATTATTTCAAGCCAAGTTGGATACATACCGTTAGATGAGAAAAACTTAGCGTTTCAGGCAGCTAGGCTTATTAAAGACCGTTATGATGTTAAGCAAGGCGTATATATTCATTTAGACAAAAAAATACCAGTCGCTGCGGGACTCGCTGGCGGAAGCAGTGATGCTGCTGCTGCCCTGCGAGGGCTAAACCGTTTGTGGAAACTGGATATCCCTGAGGACGAGCTGTGCAAGCTAGGCGCAGAGCTTGGCTCTGACGTTCCGTTCTGTGTAACGGGCGGCACTGCCATCGCAAGGGGACGTGGCGAGAAGCTTGAACATATCGCCAACCCTCCGCAATGCTGGGTTGTACTTGCCAAGCCGCCAATCAATGTATCGACGGCTGACGTATATGGCAGGTTCCGCGCAAATGAGCTTAAAGAGCATCCATCCATTTCAAATATGGTTGGTGCACTTGAGCGCGGTTCTTTTGCCGATATATGTGAAGGACTTGGCAACGTACTCGAAAAAGTTACGCTGGATGTGCATCCTGAGGTTATGCAGCTGAAGGAAAGTATGATTCGGCTTGGTGCCGATGGTGTGCTTATGTCTGGCAGCGGACCTACTGTATTCGGCCTTGTGTCGAAGGAAGCCAAGCTTCCTCGTATTTATAATGGGCTCCGCGGTTTCTGCAAAGAAGTATATGTGGTAAGAATGCTCACATAAGGCTGACGTTCTCCTTGATTAAATCCGTATAAAAATGTTATATTTACATTATAATATTCGGATTTAGGTGGGGGGAGATGTGTTTGAAAAAGTTGAAACGGAGCTCGCGGTTGGTAGAGATGACCCAATACCTGTTAAGTCGACCCCACACGTTAATTTCACTGACAGCATTTGCTGATCGATATCAATCGGCAAAGTCTTCAATTAGTGAGGACCTGGCGATCATAAAAGAAGTGTTTGAGGAAGAAGGTATCGGCGAGCTTCATACACTTGCAGGAGCAGCAGGCGGAGTAAGATATACGCCTAAGATGCAAGAAACGACGGCTCTTACCATTATGACAAGCATATGCCGCCAGTTAGAGCAGCCTGAAAGGGTCCTTCCCGGCGGTTATTTGTATATAACGGATATGTTAGGCCAACCAGAGCTTCTCGCGGATGTCGGCAGAATGTTTGCAACTGCGTTCGCAGACCGGAAGATCGATGTCATTATGACCGTTGAGACAAAAGGAATACCTCTAGCTTACGCAACAGCTGCGTGCTTGAATATTCCGGTTGTTATTGTACGGCGTGACAATAAGGTAACGGAAGGCTCTGCAGTGAGTATCAACTATGTATCAGGATCAACCAAGCGGATTCAGACGATGTCACTCGCACGTAGAGCGCTTAAGGAGCAATCCCGCGTTCTTATTATCGATGACTTTATGAAGGCAGGCGGAACGATCCAAGGCATGATGGATTTGCTGTTTGAATTTAAAGCTATCGTCGCAGGCGTTGGCGTATTTGTTGAGTCAGGCGAGGTAGAACTCGAGGAACGGCTTCTTGAGGACTATGTCTCTCTAGCTAAACTGACGGCTGTTGATATGAAGACAAAACAAACGACGGTAATTCCAGGCAACTATTTTAAAGAATAGATACGTGTAAATGAGTGCTTATTACATCTTGTTAGGAAGGCTGGGACCATCATGACAACAAAGCAACAAATGCAAGTGATTGCAACGGACAAAGCTCCTGCAGCAATCGGACCTTATTCGCAAGCGATTAAGCTCGGAGGATTATTGTTCACTTCAGGACAAATTCCGCTCGATGCGGCTGGGCAGCTTGTTGATGGCGGCATTGAGGAACAAACGCATCAGGTGTTTAGAAATTTGGAGGCCGTGCTTGCTGCTGCAGGTGCCAGCTTTCAAGATGTCGTAAAAGCGACCGTATTTATGAAAGATATGAATCAATTTGCAACGGTAAATGGCATTTACTCCTCTTACTTCGGAGAGCATAAACCGGCTCGTTCGGCCGTGGAGGTCGCAAGGCTGCCAAAGGATGTTCTTGTCGAAATAGAGGTCATTGCATCGACAATTGTCGAATGAAAACGAAAAAGATTCAAAATAAAAAAAATATTTTAAATTGAGTATGAATTTACCAAAAATGTAGAAGGAATTGGCACAAAAACGTGGAAGTATACACCAAGTCTCTGATAGACAAAGGTGGTGAACACAAGTGCAAATTACTGATGTCAGACTCCGCCGTGTAAATTCCGAAGGGCGTATGAAGGCAATCGCATCCATTACTATTGATAATGAATTCGTTGTTCACGATATTCGTGTCATCGATGGAAACAATGGTATGTTCGTTGCAATGCCAAGCAAACGTACTCCGGATGGAGAATTTCGGGATATCGCTCATCCGATCTCTTCAACCACCCGGGAGAAAATCCAGGCTGCTGTTCTCGCTGAATACGAGCGCGCAGCAGAAGAAGTTGCGATTGAAGAAGGAGCTTAAGGCACTGCATTTTATGTTTTTGGGGTTGATTGGAGAAGAGAGCCATGGCTCTCTTCTCTTTTTTTTGCGAGAGGTGATTGCTAAGCATATGATTACGTGCGACTTATCTTTTTACTATGAAACGAATAGGTTGTAGTGTAGAATGACAGGCAGCGATTCCATACACTTGGAAATCGAGCAACATATTCGTATAATGGAATAGGATGTACGACTTGAATCATTGCAGCTTTCAGCGTTTGCTGATGAAGATAGCACTTTTTTCACACTTATAAAGCTATACTAAAATAATCATTTATTGCAGGTCTAGGGGGTCTTTCATTTGAAAGTTATGGCGATTGTGCTTGCTGCAGGACAGGGCAAGCGTATGAAATCGAAGTTATATAAGGTGCTGCATCCGGTGTGCGGCAAGCCGATGGTAGGCCATGTGCTTGATGTTGTGAAGGAAGCGGCTGCGGAGCGCGCGGTCGTTATTGTAGGTCACGGAGCTGAAAAGGTTAAATCGTATTTGGGCGATGGCGCTGAATACGTCTTGCAGGAGCAGCAGCTCGGTACCGGTCATGCGGTACTGCAAGCGGAAGCACTGCTTGGCGGCGAGAAAGGTACAACGATTGTGATTTGCGGCGATACTCCGCTTGTGCAAGCATCGACAATTGAAGCCATGCTTGAGCTGCATCATTCGAGCGGAGCTGCTGCAACGGTTCTGACAGCCGCTTTTGACGAGCCTACAGGCTATGGCCGCGTTATTCGTGGCGAAGATGGCACTGTACAGCGGATTGTTGAACAAAAGGACTGCTCAGCTGAAGAAGCGGCAGTTAAAGAAATTAATACAGGCACGTACTGCTTCGACAATGAGAAGCTGTTCGCTGCGCTTGCTAAGGTAACGAGTAATAACGCACAAGGCGAGTATTATTTGACGGATGTTATCGGAATATTCCGTGAAGCGGGCGAATCTGTCCAAGGCTACTGCACGACAGATGTGTCAGAAGCCATAGGCGTGAATGACCGCGTGGCGCTTGCTGAGGCAGAGCGTTTTATGCGTGATCGAATTAACCGCAATCATCTGCTTGGCGGCGTCACTTTGATCGATGCGTCTTCAACTTATATCGAAGCGGGTGTTCAGATCGGATCTGACACCGTCATATATCCAGGTACAGTGCTTCGCGGGTCAACAATTATCGGAGAAGATTGCATTATCGGTCCTCAAGCTGATATTGCGAACAGTACGATCGGCAACGGCGTCGCGATTAAATATTCAGTTGTTTCTGAATCGGTAATTGGCGATACAAGCGCTGTGGGGCCTTACGCTAATTTGCGTCCAGGCTCGAAGCTTGGCGTTGGCTGCAAAGTTGGTGACTTTGTGGAGCTCAAAAACGCATCGCTTGATGATGGCAGCAAAGTATCGCATCTAAGCTATGTTGGAGACGCTAAGGTTGGCAAAGACGTTAATATCGGCTGCGGCGCCATAACGGTCAATTATGACGGTTACAATAAATTTGTAACGGAAATCGGCGATAATGCCTTCATCGGCAGCAATGTCAATTTGATTGCACCATTGAAAATTGGTGATGGCGCATATGTTGTTGCCGGCTCTACGGTTACGCATGATGTACCAGCTGGTGATCTTGCGATCGCACGCGAGCGCCAAGTGAATAAATCAGGTTATGCGGATAAAATCCGTGGACGTGCAAAAGCAAAAAAAGAAAAGAAACAATCATAATATCAAATGGTTGATATAGAGGATGCAGTGACGAATTCAGAGGATGAATTCGTTGCTGCATCTTTTTTTATGCAAATGTCGTTTAAAGTTTAATTTTTGGCTGTAGTGGGTAAGTTATAGGGAAATCAAAACAGAAGCGAGTTTTTGCTTCACAAAAACTAAGCATATGCTTACGAAGCAAGTTTTGCTTCACAAAACTAAGCGTATGCTTACGAAGCAAGTTTTTGCTTCACAAAAACTTTAGGAGGTAATCAATATGGCGATAGCTATGAACGCGGATCAACGAACTGGCACGACGAAAGGTGAGTTGCGCCAATTGCGGCTCCAAGGGAAAATACCGGGCGTTATTTATGGTAAACAGTTGAATGATGCAGCACAGGTCATGGTGGATAGTAAGGAATTGCAGGCTTTGCTGCGTTCTCAGCCGAATGCGGTGCTTGAAATTAATATTCCATCCCATGGAAAAACCTCCGTTATGATCGCAGAGGTGCAACGTGATTCTTTGAGCAGGCAAGTGCTGCACGTTGATTTCCATCAAATTAATATGAACGAGAATGTGCGGGCGAACGTTCGTATTCATGCAGAAGGCGATTCTCAAGGTGTACGCGAGGGCGGTATCCTGCAGTTGATTTTGCATGAGCTTGAGGTGCAATGCTTGCCGGGCAGTATTCCTGATTCTATTTCCGTCGACATATCGTCGCTGGAGATTGGCGGAAGCATACTCGTAAGCGATTTGAAGCTGCCGAGCGGCGTGGAATTACTAGCGGAGCCTGAGCAGGTCGTTGCAACGATTCTTGCGCCGCAAAAAGAGCTTACAGAAGAAGAAGCAGAGGCTGCTGCAGTGGAGCTTACAGAAGCAGAGTCACGCTCCAACGAAGCGAAGCTTGAGGGCGTTAAGAGCCTGTAGAATCTCTTTTGAAAAATTACGTATACAACGCAGTACCGAGCATATTCAGGCGCCGTCCTTCATCAGGGCGGCGTTGTTTGCTTTTTGGGGAAAATAGAATGAAAGTTCTGCCGCAGGACGGCTTCCGATGTTTACGCTTGTAATAGATTATGTTACATTTGTCCGTAAAGGAGTGGAGAGAGCAATGAGGTGGATTGCAGGACTTGGCAATCCCGGTGCTGCTTATCAAGGAACCCGGCATAATGTCGGATTTATGGTTATTGATGAGCTTGCAAGGCGCTGGGGCATTAGTGTAACGCAAAATAAATGCAAGGCATTAATCGGAGAAGGCAACGTACAAGGCACGAAGGTTGTCCTTATTAAGCCGATGACATATATGAATTTGTCTGGAGAGTCAGTAAGATCATTTCTAGATTACTTTAAGGCTGAGGTCCAGGACGGCTTAATCGTTTATGATGATTTGGATACGGAGATCGGCAAGCTTCGCCTTCGCTATCAAGGCAGTGCGGGCGGGCATAACGGAATCAAATCATTGATTCAGCATTTGGGCACGCAAACTTTTGACCGCGTTCGGATGGGCATTTCGCGCCCGCAGCCAGGCATGAACATTGCGGACTATGTGCTCTCCACTTTTCCGAAGAGCGAGCATGAGAAATTGTCTGCTATGGTTGCTGACGCATGTGATGCTATTGAGTTTAGATTGAAGGCGCCTTTCGAGGAGACAATGGCAAAGTTTAACCGATAATCTGTTAGAAATTGATTATGAGGGCATACTGAAGGATATAACTACCCTTCAGGAGGCATACATATGGCAGTAAACTATATTTGTCGGCACTGCAGAACATCGATGGGGTCGCTTAGCGGGTCAAATATAACGGAGCATCAACTGGGCTTCCATTTCTTGACCCCCGAAGAACGCAGCGATATAATAGCGTATGACCCAAATGGAGATGTAACGGTAAAAGTGGTCTGTGATTATTGCCGCGAGGCGATTGATGCGAACCCAGAGCTTCATTTGGTAACTAGTCCTCTTCAATGACGGAAAGTGAATAGTATGAGCCTTAGCAGATGGCTGAGGCTTATTTTCAATGTACAGGGAGCGATCGTATCACTCTCCGATTGTGTAAAGAAACGGGGTGTCGCAAAAGTTGAAAGCTTTAATTAATGCTTTTGCCGCGGATACGGACGTTCAGTCCGTTATATCCGGTATTCGTAAAGGCATGCGTGAGCAGATGATATCTGGCCTCGCAGGCTCTTCCAGACAAGTGCTCATTGCAGCGCTGCGGGAGGATGTAGAGCGTCCTATGCTTGTTGTGACGCATAACATGTTCTCTGCGCAGAAGATTGCGGAGGACTTGCAGGAATGTCTTTCGTCAGAAAATGTATTATTATATCCCGCAAATGAGCTGGTAGCTGCAGAAGCGGCGATCTCGAGTCCTGAGACGCTTGCGCAGCGAATGGATGTGCTGATCAAGCTGTCCCAAGGCTATCGCGGGATTGTTGTCGTGCCCTTCTCCGGCGTTCGGCGCTATTTGCCTATAAGCAGTGTTATGGCTGAAGCGCAAGTAGAGGTTCAAGTTGGCCAATCACTGCCGATAGATGCTTTTCTGCGGCAAATGACCGCTCTTGGCTATACACGGGCTGACCGCGTAGAATTGCGCGGCGATATGAGCGTGCGCGGAGGGATTGTTGACTTCTATCCGCTTACGGCTTCACAAGCGTACCGGATCGAATGGTTTGGCGATGATGTTGATTCCATACGCACCTTCGATCCAGCAGATCAACGTTCTTTGGATCGCTTGGAATCTTATGTGGTTCCGCCATGCCAAGAGCTGCTCGCAGACGGCCACCGTATGGAGACTGCGGCTAATCATGCGCAGCGGCTGCTAGAGAAGCAGCTCGATAAGATGACAGATCGTACAGCCAAGGATCGACTTCGCACGGAGCTGGGCGGAGAGATTGAAAGGCTGCGCGAGCATGTTTATTTTCCGGAAATTTATAAATATATTTCGTTGTTATACCCAGAGCGTCAAACGATTCTTGACTATATGCCAGCTGATACGCTGCTCATACTAGACGAGCCAACGCGTTTAATAGAGACAGCGAAGCAATTGGAGCGGGATGAAGCGGAATGGTCCATGCATTTGCTGCAAAACGGCAAGTCGCTTCCGGATCTTGCTCTAGCCCGCGATACAGAGGAGATTTTGCATCACCGTCCGTTTCCAACGCTGTTCCTGTCCTTATTCTTAAGGCAAATCCCGCATTCGCAGCCGCAAAATATATTGAACATGACAAGCCGCTCGATGCAAAATTTTCATGGACAAATGAATGTGCTGAAGGCAGAAATGGAACGTTGGCGCAAGACGGGTGCCACAGTAATGATGCTTGCCGGCAATGCAGAGCGTATGGAACGCATGCGCCGAGTTCTTGACGACTATAGCATTGAGACGCCTACTCTGCTAGAAGGTAATTTGCAGTCCGGTTTTGAGCTGCCATCCTCTCACCTTGTCATTATTACTGAAGGCGAGATGTTCTCCCAGAAGCAGCGCAAAGCCCGGAAAATGGATAAAAAAGTTGATAATGCCGAGCGTATTAAGAGCTATACAGAGCTTAAAGTCGGTGACTATGTTGTTCACCATAATCATGGTATAGGCAAGTATGTAGGTATAGGCACGCTAGAAATAGCAGGTATTCATAAAGATTATTTGCATATTCTCTATGCTGGCGGCGATAAGCTGTCTGTTCCAATCGAGCAAGTGGATATGATTCAGAAGTATGTCGGCAATGAAGATAAAGAGCCTAAGGTCAATAAACTCGGCGGCAGTGAATGGACACGGGCGAAGAGCAAAGTAAAAGCATCCGTTCAGGATATTGCTGATGATTTGATCAAGCTGTATGCAGAGCGGCAGACGGCACCAGGGTACGCTTTTGGACAAGATACGTCGTATCAGAATGAGTTCGAAGCGATGTTCCCTTATGACGAGACGCGTGACCAGCTCAGAGCGATCGAAGAGATTAAGAAGGATATGGAGAAAACCCAGCCGATGGATAGGCTGTTATGCGGAGACGTCGGTTACGGGAAAACCGAGGTTGCCATTCGTGCTGCCTTCAAATCAGCAATGGACAGCAAACAGGTAGCAGTGCTAGTTCCGACGACTATTTTGGCGCAGCAGCATTATGAGACATTCCGCGAGCGTTTTGCAGGTTATCCGATTAACGTTCAGGTGCTCAGCCGTTTCCGTTCACGCAAGGAACAGAACGAAACAATGAAGGGCTTGAAAGCAGGAACAGTAGATGTCGTTATTGGGACGCATCGATTGCTGTCGCAGGATATTATTTTCAAATCGCTCGGCCTTCTGATCGTGGATGAGGAACAACGTTTTGGCGTATCGCATAAGGAAAAGCTGAAGAAGCTTAAAACTAATGTCGACGTGCTTACGCTGACTGCAACACCGATTCCAAGAACGCTTCATATGTCGATGCTTGGCGTGCGGGACTTGTCTGTTATTGAAACGCCGCCGGAAAATCGTTTCCCTGTGCAAACCTATGTGGTGGAATACAGCCCGTCCCTCGTACGGGAGTCGATAGAGCGCGAGCTGGCACGTGGAGGCCAAGTCTATTACTTGTATAACCGTGTTCAAGGCATCTACCAAATGGCGGAGCAAATCAATGCGCTTGTACCAGGTGCTAGAGTTGCGGTCGGCCATGGGCAAATGTCAGAGCAGGAGCTGGAGAAGACCATCCTTGATTTCCTCGATGGCGAATCCGATGTTCTGGTAAGCACCAGCATTATTGAGACAGGCGTCGATATTCCGAACGTGAATACGCTTATTGTGCATGATGCTGACAAAATGGGACTCTCTCAGCTGTATCAGCTGCGCGGCCGCGTTGGTCGTTCGAATCGTATTGCATACGCGTATTTCACGTATCAACGGGATAAGGTGCTTACGGAGGTTGCCGAGAAGCGTCTGCAATCCATCAAAGAATTTACTGAGCTCGGCTCAGGCTTCAAAATCGCGATGCGCGATCTATCGATTCGTGGGGCGGGCAACCTGCTTGGGGCGGAGCAGCATGGCTTTATTGCCTCGGTAGGCTTCGACATGTATTCGCAGATGCTGGCTGATGAGATCGCGAAGCGCAAAGCGGAGATGAGCGGCGAAGAAATCAAAGAAGAGAAGCCAGTTAGCATGCTTATTGATATTAGCGTAGATGCTTATTTGCCTTCGGATTACATTTATGACAGCATCCAAAAAATTGAGATCTATAAAAAAGTGGCTGCTATCCGAACGTTCGAAGAGGCAGATGATGTGATTGATGAGCTTGTGGATCGTTTTGGCGATTTACCGCAAGCGGTAAGCAATTTGCTCGCAGTGGCTAGATTAAAAGTGTATGGCACGATGTATGGTATTGAACAGCTCAGCGGCAAAGGTGATGATCTGCTGCTTCGTTACGCAGCTAGCGAGAAGCGGAGGATTGACCGTAAGAAGGTTGATCAGCTTTGTCTGAAGCATGAGAACCGCTTTAAGCAGGGCAGCGAGCAGGAGCCAAACCCAAGTATTTTGCTGCGCGGCAAGGGATTGAATATGGAGCAGAAAATTCATATGATTGAACAATTTTTGCAAGCGTACAAGGATGTTCTCCTTTATAAAGACGAATTGCAAGATGCGACAACATAGACAAGATTCGCTTTATACGCCCCTTTTCTGATACAATACTATCAAGTTCTCAATATGAAAGGGGATTCAACATGTTACACAGTTCACGCAAATCGGCATGGCGCAAAGGCGCGCTGCTTATCGTGGCAGTCGTGCTGGTCTTGACGATGGCGGCATGCGGCGGCGCGAAGGAAACAGAAGTTGCAACCTATAAAGGCGGCAATGTGACAGACAAGGAATTCAACAAGTATTTGGATGTATTTACGGTTATGCAGCCAGCGTATGCGCAAGTTATTGAAATTCCGCAATTTAAGGAGCAGCTGCTCCAGCAGTATATTTCCTACAAAATTTTAAGCAGCCAGGCTTCTAAGGAAGACGTTAAAAAGGCTGAAACAGAAGTAAAAGAACAAATGAAGCAGTATAAGACAGCACTTTCCCAAGATGCGGAATTGAAAGCTGCTGTAGATGCTAAGAAATTGAAAGACAAAGATATGGAAAACTATTTGCTTATGACTTCCAAACTTGTAGCTCATATGAACGCTCAAGTAACTGAGGAAGAAATGAAAGCAGAATATGAAAAGAACGGTATTAACTATGCAACCGTTTCTGTTCGCCACATCTTGGTATCAACTAAAACAACGGATCCAACTACACAAGAAGAGAAAGAAATTCGCACGGATGCAGAAGCTTTGGCTCGCGCTAAAGAAGTGAAAGACAAGCTGGCAGCAGGCGGAGATTGGGCTGCCCTTGCCAAAGAATATTCCGACGATCCAGGCTCGAAGGACGCAGGCGGTCTATATGCGGACAAGAAGAATGGCCAATGGGTAGAAGAGTTTAAACAAGCTGCTTATAAACAAGAGATTGGCGTTATTGGCGAGCCTGTGAAAACAGATTTTGGCTACCATGTTATCCTTGTTGAGAAACGTGATACGCCAGCATTTGATAAATTAACTGATGCAGATAAAGAATCAGTAAAAGGTACAGTTGCTTCTGAGAAAATGAACAAATACATGACAGACGAGCTTCCTAAGCAAGAAATCGTCATTAAGCTTCCAAAAGCAAGTGATACTCCTGCCAGCGATGCTCCTGCTGGTGAAGAAACGCCGGCTACGGATGCTCCAGCTACAGATGCTCCAGCTACAGAAGCACCTGCAACGAAATAAGTGCAAGACAAACATGTCAGACCCTTTAACCATTCACCGGTTAAGGGGTCTTTTTCTGAAACTATGCTGAGTAAGGATGGATTGTATGCTGAACACAAATCAATATTTGCTGCGTGAAGCCAAAAGCATTTTATTGAAAAAGACAGAGATGTCTAACGAGATGCTTATTAGCACCCCTTCCTTATTTATGCTCGGAGAAGGTTACGGAGCCATGAAGATGGATGATGATGCGTATGAGCTAAGCTTCGGCTGCTTGTTGTTTGCGCATGCTGGGACGAGAGCATCGATTTCCAGCTCAGAGCACTCCGATCTGCATTTGTATATGATCCAATTCGACCAGTACGTTCAAATCCAGGATACACGCGACCAGCTTGTCTATCATCAGAGCTGCGAAGGCCTTCCCGATAATGGCTATATTGCTTCTAATCGAATAGGCATTTTATTAGGTTTATTTAAATCGTTAATCGAGGCTCATCAAGCGGAAGCGAGCAGCAATCCATTTGAAGCTCAAAAACTGCTTCTAGAGCTGTTGTATGAGGTATTGATCGCAGGCCATAAAACGCCTTATTACGAATATGCAACGCCCGTACAAAAAGCAGTGCAGTACATTAAAGAAAATTACAGTACGAAGCTGCAGCGTAATTTCTTGGCCCATTTAACCGGCTATCATCCGCATTACTTATCAAAGCAGTTCAATAAAGAGATGGGGCAAAGCATATCGGACTTTATATTGCAGCTTCGTGTGGACAAGGCTAAGGAGCTTCTCTCCATAACAAGCAGCCATATTAATGAGATTGCGGCAATTGTCGGCTACCAGGATGCATTATATTTTAGCCGGAAATTCAAGCAAGCTACCGGCATGCATCCATCTGATTTTCGCCAAAGGCCAAAGCGCATCGTGGCGTTTCAATTTATCGGCACTTTGCTTGCGCTAGGCATTACCCCTGTTGGTGTAGATGGTCGTTTAGCGTATCATTCACAGCAGCTGAGGAGCGAGCTCGAAGGCGTCATATCCTTTGAAGATTGGGACAGCCAGAAGGTGCGTATGCTTCAGCCTGATATTATCGTTGCACCCGATTACCTTAGGCCAGAACAGCTTGGACAGCTGCGAACAATCGCGCCTGTGCTAGTCCAACCATGGGAAAACATCAATCCGATTGAGCGACTGCGATTCATGGGTCATATTTTTGGGAAACAGCATGAGGCAGAAAAATGGATCTTGCAGTTCTATCAAATGGCTGAGCAGTTGAAATACAAGTTGAGCAATGTATTTCATTCAAATGAGACAGCAGCTGTTTATGAAATTGCAGACGGTAATATTTATGTGCTAAGCAAGCAGGATCGTGGTGCTTATGCGTTATATGATGTGCTGGGCTTCCAGCCGCCTGACGCTGTGAAGGAGCATGTGCTTGATGCGGGGAAAAGTAAAATCGTTACTCTCGACGAGCTTTCTTTATTTGCAGCTGATCATATGATTATTAGTATTTTTGAGGAGACGGGGATGGAGAAAACGAATCGATTGCTGGCAAGCGAAGCATGGCAGCAGCTTCCTGCTGTTAAGAGCGATTTGGTTTATCGTATCCCAGTCAATAAATGTTACTCCAACGATGGTGTATCCTTACAAAAGCTGACGTTCACACTAGCTCAATTATTTTTATAAACACGATATGAAGCTGACAATAATCCATGTGACATGGTTATTTTTATCTATAGACGATGGATAAAGTGATCTGATATGCTTCTAACGATAATGATTCGCATTATCAAAAATGCGAGTTTATCGTTGAATGTACATAGGAGGTCCACCATGTCAAAGAGAAAGCCATATTTTATCCTTACTTTATTCCTTATGCTGTCTGTCCTCGTATCCGCCTGCGGCGGTGCGAATAACACAAATAGCAATGCAGCAACTAACGCACCCTCCGAAAGCGAAGCACCTGCAGCTACAGAAGTGCCGGCAGCGGAATTCCGCGGCTTCGAGACAACGAAGGGAACGATTCAAATTCCGGTTAAGCCGCAGCGTATCGTTACCGACTATTATGGCGGTGAATTGCTTTCTGTAGGAGCAAACGTGCTTGGCGTAGAGCCATCTACCTTCGAAAACCCGTTCCTTACTGAGCAGCTTAAGGGAGCAGTTGATGTAGGGTCGCCGATTAACGTTGAAAAAGTGCTTGAGCTTAAGCCTGACTTAATCGTGGTTATGTATGAAGAAAGCTACGAGAGCTTGTCTAAAATTGCACCAACATTATATATTCCTTATGGAACAGCGTCCAATATTTACGAAAGCGTTAGATTGTTTGGAGACATTGTAGGTGAGAAGGAGAAAGCGGAGCAATTCATCACGGCATATGATGAAAAGGCGAAAGCGGGCCGCGAGAAGCTGAAAGGTGTTGTCGAAGAAAATACGACAGTCGGCATTTTTGAGCTTACAGATAAAGGCGAAATATGGATGTTTGGCGAAAATTCGGGCAGATCGGGTCAAGCGGTATATAATGCACTGGGTCTAAAAATTCCTGAATCGATTAAAAAGCAAGTGGATGCCAACGACGGCTTTTTCCAGCTGTCTAAAGAAGCACTTCCTGAGTATTCGGCAGATTATATGTTTATGACCGTCTATGACCCGGAGAAGAAGGGTGAGGCGATTAAGCAGCTGACAGACTTAGCGGTTTGGAAAAGCTTAGACGCCGTGAAAAACAATCAATATTTTGAAAATGATTTTAATACATTCTATCGTTATGATCCTATTGCTATAAGCGGACAAGTCGATCTTATTGTAGACATGCTTATTGCAAGAGCAGAAGAAAATAAAAAATAACATATGAATTTAAACAAGTTAACCCAACTTGAGGCATTTGCCTTAGGTTGGGTTTTTTATGTGAATAAAAATGTCATACATTCAATTTTTCGTACATAAAAGAAGTACACCGACAAACAAGTGTCATTATACCTAACATAAATATAAATAAAACACCCCTAAATGACCATTTTTAAGTGAAAATGTATCCCTTGAAAAAATTAGTGTTAACTATATTGACATTAACTTAGTTCCCAATCTATAATAAAAGCACGAACAATGGAAGTTAATTCCATGTAAATGTTCGGAAATATAGAGACAAATATGAAGCGATGGGGAGTGGGAAGATGAAAAAGAGAATGTTTTATTCATTTGGCCTTATGTTTGTAGCTTTAACGATCGTATTGACAGGTTGTGGCGCAAACAACAACAAACCAGCATCTACGAATGGGGAAACAGATAAACCTACGAATGCTGCCAATGCCGGATCGGGAGCAGATGGGGAAATAAAAGTGGGAATATTGCACTCACAGAGCGGCACCATGGCAATTAGCGAGGTATCGGTTATCGATGCTGAAATGATGGCTATCGATGAAATTAATGCAGCAGGCGGCGTTTTAGGTAAAAAGATTGTACCTGTACTTGAAGACGGCGCTTCGGATTGGCCCACCTTCGCTGAGAAGGCGCGCAAGCTTATTTCCGAAGATAAAGTGGCTACCGTATTTGGTGGATGGACATCCGCAAGCCGGAAAGCAATGAAGCCGGTATTCGAAGAGTTAAATGGCCTGCTGTGGTATCCGGTGCAATATGAAGGTCTTGAATCTTCTCCGAATATTTTTTATACAGGCGCTACGACAAACCAACAAATCGTTCCATCTGTCTCGTGGCTGCTTGAAAACCGCGGCAAGAAATTTTACTTACTCGGATCGGACTATGTATTCCCTCGTACCGCAAACCTCGTAATTAAAGAACAGTTGAAGGCTGAAGGCGGCGAACTGGTTGGAGAAGAATACACGCCGCTAGGCCATACAGATTACAGCACGCTAATCAGCAAGATCAAAGAAGCTAAACCAGATGTCGTATACAACACGCTTAACGGTGACAGCAACGTTGCGTTCTTCAAGCAATTGAAGGATGCAGGCATTACAGCTAAAGATTTGACTACATTGTCAGTATCGGTTGCAGAAGAAGAGATCCGCGGTATTGGCGTCGATGTGCTGGAAGGCCATTTGGCGGCGTGGAACTATTATCAAACAACGGATACGCCAGCTAACAAAACGTTCGTCGAAAACTACAAAAAGAAATACGGTGATGAGCGCGTAACGGCGGACCCTATCGAAGCCGGCTATACAGCGGTCTACTTATGGGCAAAGGCGGTCGAGAAAGCAGGCTCCACTGACGTAGATAAAGTAAAGGAAGCAGCCAAAGAGCTGGAGTGGGATGCTCCAGAAGGAAAAGTGAAAATCGACGGCGCTACTCAGCATATTTACAAAACGGTTCGTATTGGCGAAGTGCAAGCGGACGGCCAATTCAAGGAGCTGTGGAACTCAGGTGAAGCGGTTAAGCCGGATCCGTATCTCAAAGGCTACGACTGGGCAGCAAGCATTCAACCAACGCAATAATCCATAAGCAAACAATGGTCTAATACACAGCAATTAATGGGGGAGTATTCGATCGCTTCGAATGCTCCCTTCTGCTTTTTTTGTGACAGAGGAAGGCGACAGCCGTTTATGCTAGAGAGGAGCGGTCATATGGAAGTGTTTCTGCTGCAGCTATTTAATGGTTTAAGCATCAGCTCCATTTTATTGCTGGTTGCTTTGGGGCTTGCGATTACGTTTGGCTTGATGAAGGTCATCAATATGGCGCATGGCGAGTTAATTATGATCGGTGCGTACTCCACGTATTTGACGCAAAATGTGTTTCATGATTATTTGCCGAAATCGATGTTTGATTGGTATTTTGTATTGGCCATTCCGGTCAGCTTTATCGTTGCATTTATCATTGGTCTTATTCTCGAAATGTCGCTGATTCGCTTTCTATATGGACGGCCGCTTGATAGCTTGCTCGCCACTTGGGGTGTGGGTCTCGTGCTGCAGCAGCTTGCAAGATCTATTTTTGGGGCGCCAAACGTTGCAGTTACAAGCCCAGCATGGCTAAATGGCGGCTTAAAGATTATGGATGGAACATTGCTTCCTTACAAAAGGTTATTCATCATCGCACTCGTCATCGCTTGTTTAATTGCTATGTATTTCTATATTTACCGCAGCCATGAAGGCAGAAGGATGCGGGCAGTGATGCAAAATCGCGATATGGCCGCATGCCTTGGGGTTTCGACAAGACGAGTGGATGCGATGACCTTCGCTATCGGCTCGGGTATTGCCGGCATTGCGGGCTGTGCGTTAACGCTGCTTGGTCCTATCGGCCCGTCCCTTGGCACTTATTATATCGTTGATGCCTTTATGGTCGTCGTGCTTGGCGGAGTCGGCAAGCTGGTTGGGACGGTGCTCGGGGCAACAGGGATTGGGATGTTTAATACGTTGTTTGAGTATTGGACGAATGCTTCGCTTGGCAAGGTGCTAGTGTTTGTCTGTATAGTTGCTTTCCTCCAATGGAAGCCTATGGGACTCGTTGCCATGCGTTCGCGGTCGCTTGACTAGGGAAAAGAAAGGTGGAACGCTTATGCGCTTGCAAAAGTTTACTCCTCAGCGGTTATGGATCTTAATTGGCTATGCGGCAGCAGCGGCTGCACTCTTCTCCGCTCCGCTATTTGTAAGTGATTTTCGGCTCAACTTGTTAGCGAAATTTCTAGCCTTTGCCATAGTAGCATTAGGGCTTGATCTGATATGGGGCTACACTGGCATTTTAAGTTTAGGGCATGGCATTTTCTTTGGATTAGGCGCCTACGCTATGGCGATGTATTTGAAGCTGGAGGCAAGCGGAGGAAGGCCGCCGGATTTCATGGGCTGGAGCGGTCTTAAGGAGCTTCCTCTTTTCTGGCAGCCATTCCAGAGCTTCTGGTTTGCGGTAGCGATGGGAATTGCCATACCTGCGCTGCTCGCGCTTGTGCTTGGTTACGTCACGTTCCGCAACCGAATTCGCGGCGTTTACTTCACGATCTTGACGCAAGCGCTCGTTATTATTACGACGACACTGCTCATTGGTCAGCAAGCTTTTACAGGCGGTACGAATGGGATAACAGGCTACTCCACCGTGCTTGGCTTCTCTATAGGTTCTCCTGAGACGAAGCGCGTGCTTTACTATATTACCGTCATTGCTCTCATTGCTATCTTCATCTTTTGCCGCTACGTCATCGGCAGCCGCTTCGGCAAGGTGCTTCGCGCGATTCGAGATGGCGAGAACCGGGTGCGGTTCATCGGCTACAATCCGGCAATTTATCAAATGGTCGTATTTACGATTTCGGCTGGCATTGCAGGTATAGCGGGCATGCTGTTTGTACTCCACGTCGGTATTATTTCACCGTCGATGCTCGGAATTGTGCCTTCGATTGAAATGGTTCTTTGGGTAGCCATTGGCGGACGTGGAACGCTGGTTGGAGCCGCACTAGGCGCTATCCTTATGAACTGGGCTAAAAGTGAGTTCAGTACCGCTTATCCGCAGGGCTGGTTATTCTTTATGGGGCTGCTGTTTGTGGTCGTGGTCGTATTTATGCCTAAAGGTGTTGCTGGCTTAGTTGGCCAATTGAAATTACGCAAAAAAGGGAGGGAGCCAAAGCATGAAGGAGTCCGCAATCCTGCTGTGTGATGATGTAACTGTTGAGTTCGATGGCTTTAAAGCAGTCCAAGGCATGAACCTAAAGCTTGAGAAAGGGGAGCTTCGTTTCCTCATAGGGCCAAATGGAGCTGGCAAAACGACAATTCTGGATGTGATTTGTGGGAAAGTAAGGCCTACGGCGGGACGTGTCACATTCGGGAAGGTAGATATAACGAAAAAGAAAGAGCATCAAATTGCTGAGCTTGGCATCGGTCGTAAATTTCAAGCTCCTTCGATATTCCCTTCGATGACGGTTGCTGAGAATTTGGAAATCGCGATGCGTCAGAAGCGTACCGTGTTCGCGACGTTGTTTGCAAAGATGGTTGAGGATGAGCGGGCTAAAATTGACGGGCAGCTCGTTATGATTGGTTTGCAGAAAAAATCGAACTGGCGGGCAGGCGGTCTGTCGCATGGAGAGAAGCAGTGGCTCGAAATTGGCATGATGCTGCTCCAGGAGCCGGAAATATTGCTGCTCGATGAGCCGGTGGCGGGGATGACCGATAAGGAGACGGATAAAACGGGCGAGCTTCTTCGCCAGATAGCCCGTATGCGGTCGATTGTAGTCGTGGAGCATGATATGGAGTTTGTTCGTAATTTTGCGAGCAAGGTCACCGTTATGCATGAAGGGAAGCTGCTGAAGGAAGGCTCGATGGATGAAATTCAACGGGATGACCGCGTGGCGGAAGTGTACTTGGGGAAAAGGCGGGATGCCGATGTTAGCCGTTCAACAGCTTGAGGCTGGTTATGGTGAGAGTATTATTTTGCGTGATGTGTCGCTGAAAGTGAAGCAAGGGCAGGTTGTATGTCTGCTCGGGCGGAATGGCGTAGGCAAAACAACGCTTATGAAAAGCATTATGGGGCTGCTGAAGGCGCGCGAGGGTTCTGTTTCTTATAATGGCTCGGATTTAACGAAGAAAGCGCCGGGACTGCGGGCTAAAAGTGGAATCGGCTATGTACCGCAAGGACGCGAAATATTTGCTCAGCTATCCGTTTATGAAAATTTGCTGCTTGGCCTTGAGGCTTCAAAGTCGAAAATATCTTCTATTCCAGAAGAGGCTATTGCAAAGTTTCCTGTGCTGCCGGCAATGTATACGCGCCGCGGCGGCGATCTTAGCGGCGGACAGCAGCAGCAGCTTGCCTTCGCGAGGGCGTTAGCTTCAAGGCCTCAAGTATTGCTGCTTGATGAGCCTTGTGAGGGGATTCAGCCCTCCATTGTCGATGATATTAGGGATGTTATTCGCTCAATTAAAGCGGATGGCAAGACGGCTATTTTGCTGGTGGAGCAAAGCCTGGATTTCGTGAAGAGTGTAGGAGACTACTTCTACGTGCTGGAAAAAGGGGCGATTGCGTGGGAAGGCGGCTTGGAGTCGCTGGATGATGAGGTCATACGCAAATATTTGACGGTATAAAGCGAATGATGAGCAAAAAGCGCCTTTATGAGAGGCGCTTTTTTCTTTGTGATGTTAGAGCTGTTTTTGAGCTGTGATGATAGTGGTTTATTCATTGCTTATTAAGGACTTCCAGTAACGCCATGCTTGTAAGTAGTCGTCTATATCGTGAGGGTGGTGCTTGAGGCAAATGCCTAAACGGTAATAGAGCTGAATGATCACTTCTTCAATTAGCCTTGATTGATCAGCATCCGATTGATTAAGCATAACGAATGCAGGCATTAACGTCTCTATGCTCAAGTCATCAGGTGAGGAACAGAATGCATAAAGCAAGTCATAGAGCGGAGGTCCGATTATTGGTGAAGGATCGATAACGCCAATTAACTCGTTATGACTAAAGATAAAGTTGTGAACGCCGCAGTCGCCGTGAAGCAAAAATTTTCCCTGAGATTCGCTCATCGTTGCTTCCTTTAAAAGTGACTTTACAAGGGTATGATCCTCTAATGGCAAGCGGTCGCCGATATAGCTTCGAGCGTAATCGATGTTCTCCTCCATAAATTCTCGCCATGTATCGCGGGGATTCTCCAGCCAATCACCCCATTTCTGTGATGGTGAGCAGCTTATGTAATGCTGAATAAGTCCGCTCACTAAAGCCTTCAACCATTGCTCCTTAGAGCCGACAATATAATCGGTTGAACCCTTGAGAAATGTATAAACGATATATGTTTTATCTGGAGCGGTGTAAGTAAGCTTAGGCAATAGAGGGGCATCTGGATATGTTTTTTTATATTGTTCAACTAAAGAAAGTGCAACTGGCTGATCGAGCTTTAGCACATATTTGGGTGATTCATCGACTTTAATGAGGTATACAAGACCTTCCGTCGTTCCGTCCATTTGTTTATGGACTTCGGACTGTTTTTCAATGGCACCTATATGCCGAAGGTTTTCGATAATTTGCTGTACATCGTTCTTTATTTTCATTTAAATCCCCCTGTATATGGAATGATTTATGCTTCATCTGGTGAAGTGCTTTTATATTTCTTAGTCCAGCTTTTACGCCACTCTTGATAAGACATTCCTTGAATATCTTCTAAATTTTTGCCGTCTATAGACCAATACCCGCCGTCTGTAGTGTCTCCGGTTGGAAATGAAGTTCCTCCTATGGGCTGACCATCAGCCAAATAAACAAAAACATCTACCTTATCTTTGCTTAGCGGGTGGTTCGTTACGGTAAATTTCTGTATATGAATCGTTTTTCCAATATAATCGGAGGGGTTCACCCGCTGCAACCCCCAGTACATCATATAGGGCAATACTGATAATTTCTGTTCGGTAAGCTCGTAGCTCTCAACTTGCCCATCTTTTGAGCTGATTCGATATCCTTTTTCTTCAAGATAGCTTCGAGAAATGGA
The DNA here is from genome assembly GCF_056173205.1 of Pristimantibacillus sp. Z349TD_6. Taxonomy (NCBI): domain Bacteria; kingdom Bacillati; phylum Bacillota; class Bacilli; order Caryophanales; family Paenibacillaceae; genus Pristimantibacillus (SeqCode); species Pristimantibacillus sp. Z349TD_6. The sequence goes on from NZ_CM149662.1 coordinate 53,636, forward strand.
TTGCTCTGACGTTGTTTTGGTTTCTCCTGTACAACCGATCGACAAGGAAAGCAGAAATAGGATTAATAAATATTTCAATGTATTCATCCCTTCTTTATCTCTTTGCTTTTTGTGACGAAGCAGCAGCTGCCTTTGTTGCAAAAAGAGGTTGGATGTAAAAAGAATTAATTGCTTATATATGTAAAAAGTGATATCATATTTATATCAAAACAATATACAAAAAGATGAAGGAGTGGGGTTTAATGAACGAGAAGAAAGCCTGGTATGTTAGCGGATACATGGCATTGCTGTTTTCGGTAGTTGCTGCTGCTGGCGGTATTTTTCTAACGATATCGGAAGCATCCAAGGACGGCGGGTCTGGGGTAATTATCGGTGTTGGCGCCTTTTTGATTTTGCTGTCAGTCATTTGTTTATCCTCTCTTACGATCGTTCAGCCGAATGAGGCGAAGGTGGTTACTTTTTTCGGAACGTATATGGGTTCTGTTCTTGAAAGCGGCTTATGGATGGTTCTTCCGCTTACGAACAAGGTTAATATTTCACTTAAAGTACGCAATTTCAACAGCCAAACACTAAAGGTAAATGATGCAGAAGGAAATCCGGTGGAGATTGGTGCGGTTGTTGTATTTAATGTAATGGATACGGCAAGAGCGAGCTTCGACGTTGATAATTATGAGCGTTTTGTAGAAATTCAAAGCGAGACGGCGATACGTCACATTGCCGCGCAATATCCTTACGATGTTTTCTCTTCGGACACGGCTTCCTCACTTAGAGGCAATGCGGATGAGGTAGCAGCGGAGCTAGGCAATGAGTTGCAAAACCGTCTTGCAGTTGCCGGCGTAAAGGTGCTTGAGACTCGCTTGACTCATTTGGCGTATGCTCAGGAAATCGCTAGTGCCATGCTTCAAAGGCAGCAGGCGATTGCGATTGTAGCGGCACGTTCCAAAATTGTTGAGGGTGCAGTTGGTATGGTAGATATGGCACTGCGGCAGTTGGAGGAAAACGGGATTAGCTTGGATGCCGAACGGAGAGCGGCGATGGTGAACAATTTAATGGTGGCGATTGTATCTGATCGCGCTGCGACTCCAGTCATTAATACAGGAACTCTTTACGGCTAGAGGCTGATTATTATGGCTAAAGAAAAGAAAGCATTTCCGCTTCGTTTGGATCCCGATATCCATCGTGCTCTTGAGCAATGGGCCGCAGACGAATTCCGCAGCGTCAACGGGCACATTGAGTTTTTGCTCAGAGAAGCGCTTGGCAAAGCAGGCAGGCTCAAAAAAACGAATCAGATGGACAATAATGAAGGTAAATAATATTCAGGCAAAGGGCGGTTATCGATACAAATCGATAATTGCCTTTTTTAATCCATAAACAATTAAAAAGCATTTGCTTCTCATGCAAGCAAAAGGGAGAAATGGGGAATGCTGAAAACGAGCTCGGGGAAGCGTAAAACGAAGGCTGGACGATACGTCGACGGCCTTTTTCACAAAGAGATGGAACGTTTGGCTTGAACTGTAGTCCGTGCATAAGAAATTGGGAGCGGATGAATACTATGGTCAGATTCAAAATCTTTTGAAGGAAGTTTCTTCTTCGTTATAAACAAGCTGCAAGAATCCAGTCGATTCAAAATCCTCTAGGAAAGCGGGGCAACAAGAAATGAAAGCAACTGGAATTGTACGTCGCATCGATGATCTCGGGCGTGTCGTCATTCCGAAGGAGATCCGCCGTACACTGCGTATTCGCGAGGGAGACCCTCTAGAAATATTTGTAGATCGTGATGGCGAAGTTATTTTGAAAAAATATTCTCCTATCGGTGAGCTTGGCGACTTCGCTAAGGAATATGCGGAATCGTTATTTGAGGGAACAAATCATGTTACATTGATCACGGACCGGGATACCATAATTGCTGTAGCTGGAGCCTCCAAGAAAGAACTGCTTGATAAGCAGGTAGGCACTGTTCTGGAGAGCTGTATGGAAAATCGCAAGACGCTTGCTGAAGCAAATGGCGGTGCCTTTGAAATTGTGAAGGATACGCAGGAAACTTACAGCTCCTTCGTTATTGCGCCGATCATTGCGGGTGGCGACCCCATTGGAACAGTCGTGCTGCTTAGCAAGGATGAATCGGTAAAAATGTCTACTATGGAAACAAAAATGGCTGAGACGGCAGCGGGCTTTTTGGCAAAACAGATGGAGCAATAGTAAGAATTGTGGCTATAACAGCTTCTTTGATCGAGAAACACTCGATTGGGGAAGCTTTTTCCACGTTTACGATTGTGAGGTATAATAGATACCAATAGAAATCGTGCGATAGGCAGGAGTGAACGGAATGAACCGCAAGCCGGGGGAAAATGGGCAATCGGCGGAAATGCTGGGGCAGGCGGGTAAGCGAAAAACAAGCGTGGGAGTGGTCGAAGCACGCCAAGCTGAGGCTGAACTTACGGAGAGCCAAGAGCGACCTTTTGCCGGCGAACAGTCGCTAGCTAAAGCAGCAGAAACAACAGTTGAAGGACGAGTTCAAGTAGAACGAAGCTCGAAGCAGCATCTCATGAATGGTGTTGCGCTCATGGCGGGTGCGGCGCTGCTGTCAAAGCTGATTGGTGTTTTTCAAAAAATACCGCTGCAAAATCTAGCTGGGGACCGCGTGTTTGGTATTTACAACGCCGTGTATCCGTTTTATCAGCTGGCAGCTGTTCTAGCAACTGCGGGATTGCCAACGGCCGTATCACTTCTCATTGCTGAGAGGCTTCGCAAGGGAGATGATGCAGAAGGCGTCAGGCGAACGTTATACGCTGCGCTTTTGCTGCTTGGTGTGACGGGTATTATTTCGTTTGGCTTGATGTGGGGTGGAGCGAATCAAGTAGCAGGTTGGATTGGCGATGCGGAGACGGCTGGTGCAGTGCGCTCGGTCTCGTTTGCGCTGCTGCTTGCTCCGTTCGTTGCTGCATTAAGAGGATATGTGCAGGGAATCGGACAAATGGGATTGTCTGCCGCCTCGCAAGTTGTTGAGCAAATGATTCGTGTAGGCGTAATGCTGCTGGTGCTTGCATTAAGCTGGTCCGCTGGATGGGCAGATGCATCTGTGGCGTCTGGTGTGATGAGCGGTTCGGCATTCGGAGCTTGCGCATCGCTTTTGCTGCTTGCTATATATTTATGGCGCAGACGCAGCGGGGAGCGGCTTAATCGAATGGCAGGGGCAATACGAGCAGAGATGAGAAAGCTTGCCGTTATTGCACTGCCTGTCGCGCTTGGCGCGGTGGTTGTTCCTGTTCTTGGCGTTGTGGATGCCTTTATGGTTCCTCGCTTATTGCAGGAAGGCGGGGCTTCGGAAGCGGCGGCAATGACATCGTTTGGCGTGTACAGCCGAGCGCAGCCGCTTGTGCAGCTTGTTGTTATGGTAGCCGGAGCGGCTGCGGCGGCGCTCGTACCAAGCATTGCATTAGCGCGTATGCGGGGTGCATACGGACAGCTTCGAGTGCAGCTCTCGCTTGCCGAGAGGGCGGCTTGGGCAATCGGCGCTGCTGCAGCCATCGGTTTGGCGCTGCTCGCGGAACCGCTCAATATGATGCTGTATTCGGATACTCAAGGCACATTCGCCTTCGCTTTGGTTGGCTGCACTGCTCTTGCGGGCAGTGTGAATGCGGTGACGGCTCCTGTGCTTCAAGGGTTAGGCGCTGTACGTATTCCAGCTATTTTGCTGCTGGTTGCAGCGCTGCTTAAAGGCGTAATTAACGCTGTGCTTGTACCCGCGTATGGCATTGAAGGCGCAGCTATCGCAGGCGTCGCGGCGCTAAGCGTGGCTGCTTTGCTTGGGATCATTGCAGTTCGATATGCTGCGTCGGGTTCTGGGGCGGCGCTAGCTGGCGGACGAGCGGGAGTGGAAGGGCGTGTGAAGCCGCGCGAGCGGGTAGTACGAGAGCGGGTGCAGGGGGAAGAGCAGGGACGAGAGCAGGAGCAAGTGCAGGGACGAGTGCGAGAGCGGGAGCAGGAACAAGAGCGGGGACGAGTGCGAGAGCGATGGAGAGAGCAAGGGCAAGAGCAAGGGCAAGAGCAAGGGCAAGAGCAAGGGCAGGAGCGAGTGCATGGGCGAGTGCAAGAACGAGTGCTTGAGGAAGAGGGAGAGCATGGGCAGGAGCGAGTGCAAGGGCGAGAGCGGTGGAGAGGGCAAGAGCAAGGACGAGTGCAAGAGCAAGGACGAGTGCAAGAGCGAGAGCAGGAGCAAGTGCAGGGACGAGTGCGAGAGCGGGAGCGGGAGCAGGAGCAAATATATGGGCGAATGCAAGAACGAGTGCTCGAGGAAGAGGGACGCCAGCCGTCGCATGGACGTGCGGCGGCTGGCACGGTCTTTGCGCTCGCGGTCATGGCCGCGGCGCTTGTTATCGCCGAGCGAGCGCTGAGCGCAGCGCTTGGCGGGCTGCCGCCTAGGGCGGCAGCAGCTGCGCTTGCGCTGACGTGCGTTGCCGTCGGCGCTTGCGCCTTTGGCGCCGCAGCTTTGCGTGGCGGCGCTATCAGCGCGCGCGAATTGCGCGCGTTGCCGGGCGGCGCGGTGCTAGCCGCCCGTTTGCAGCGCTGGCGGCTTATTCCGCCAGCAAAAGATGAGCGCTAGCGCCGCAAGTTGGCGGCGGTGAGCGCTTGTAAGGCAAGTGTTTTTCATGGAGTAATATGAAAAACACCAACTGTCTGAACTGCACAGGTTATCTCGTGTAGATTATTAGGGTTTTCTCTAAAGTTGAGAAAACCTAAGCATCTTTTCAGCACAATCATAGCTGTGCGGCATCGCTTGCAACGGTTGAACATGTAATGATGCCCAATGGCAGAAAGCGCTGCAAAATAAGACTAATAACTAGACTTATTTGTGCAATATTGATCATTCTGAAGCAAATAGAACTAAATTCTAGTTCTATTTCCGACCATTCCGCACTTCTGCTGCCCATTGGCAGAAAGCGCAGCAAAGTAAGACTAATATCTAGGCTTATTTGTGCATTATTGATCATTCCGAAGCAAATAGAACTAAATTCTAGTCCTATTTCCGACCATTCCGCACTTCTGCTGCCCAATGGCAGAAAGCGCTGCAAAATAAGACTAATATTTAGGCTTAATTTGTGGAATATTGATCATTCTGAAGCAAATAGAACTAAAATCTAGTCCTATATCCGACCATTCCGCACTTCTGATGCCTAATGGCAGAAAGTGATACAAAATAAGACTAATATCTAGTCTTATTTGTGCATTATGGAGCATTCTGAAGCAAATAGAACTAAATTCTAGTTCTATTTCTGACCATTCCGCACTTTTAATGCCTAATGGCAGAAAGTGCTGCAAGATAAGACTAATATCTAGGCTTATTTGTGCAATATTGATCATTCTGAAGCAAATAGAACTAAATTTTAGTCCTATCTCCGACAATTCCGCACCTCTGATGCCCGTTGGCAGAAAGCGTCGCAAAATAAGACTAATATCTGGACTTACTTATGCGATTTTGGTCATTTTGAAGAAAATATATCTAATTTCTAGATCTATAACAATCTCTAAGAATCTAGCAATTATGAGCAGAATTAGTAGAGGTTATTGCATAATCATTACATATTTTTATAAATAATTCTGTTAAATAGGTTAGTTTCGCGGGCAATAAATCTGGTTACCAGCTCATTTATTCTGATCAATAACTCTCTCAAATAGATAAACTATTTTACGATTGATACGCTATTGAGACTAAACTATCCGTTATGCCCATATCCCATATTGTTTCCTACGAATTGACTATTTCAAATATGAACATCCAGTGTGATATGCTAATCGCAAGCAATTTTTACGGCTATATTGATGTTTTTGCCAAATTGGTTCATTATTGATTTTTGAGCAAAAATAAACGATGATTAGTCGTGTTTTTATGTATCTGCGCTAGTTTTCGAACTCATTTTTGAATGCATCCGAGCTCTTTACCGAACATATTTCCGAACTCGTTTCAATCCCTATAAACGACCCCAAAAGGTCTTTTTTAAGCCGCTGGCATTATAGCTACTCCATCAAATTTCGACCATAATACGAATGAATAGTTAAGGAGGCTTTACCACTATGGCAACCCCATATCTTACTGTTGTTGGGCTCGGGTCAGGTGATCCTGACCAAATGACGCTTGGCGTATGGCGCAGGCTGCAGGCAGCGAAGAAAATTTTTGTCCGTACGGCTGAGCATCCTGCAATGTCGATGCTTCTGGAAATCGGTATGGAATATACCTCATTTGATACTTTGTATGAGCAGCATGACTCCTTTCCGGATGTGTACAAGGCAATAGCCGAGGCGCTTATTTCCGAAGCGAAAAGCATGAGCACAAGCGTGGACGAGCCTATTATTTATGCGGTTCCCGGGCATCCAATGGTGGCTGAACGCACGGTTCAGCTGCTGCGTGAGCAATGTCCGGAAGCGGGTATTGAGCTGCAAATTATCGGCGGTGAAAGCTTCCTTGATCAAGCTTTTATTAGTCTTGGAATCGATCCAATAGAAGGTTTTGCGCTGCTTGATGCAGCTGAATTACAGCCGTCTTTGTTGCAGCCGCAGTTGCATACTCTGATTGGACAGGTGTATGATGCCTTCACGGCATCTGATGTTAAGCTTGCGCTTATGGAGCGTTATCCCGATGACTACGAGGTTGTGGTAGGGCATGCTCTTGGTGTTGCGTCCCAGCAGCAGATCATTCGCGTTCCGCTATACGAGCTTGATCGCACACCTGGTTACGGTAATTTATCGTTGATTTGGGTACCGCGCTCTGATGATGCAGCGCTTCGCAATCGTTCCTTTGAGCGATTGCATGAGATTGTATCTATTCTTCGCAGCCCTGAAGGTTGTCCATGGGATCAGGAGCAGACGCATCAGTCTATCCGTAAAAATTTTATCGAAGAGCTGTATGAAGCGCTTGAAGCTATCGATAATGATGATCCGGATGCCATGCAGGAGGAATTTGGCGATGTTATCCTTCAAGTGATGCTTCATAGCCAAATGGAAGAAGAGACTGGCGCATTTTCCGTCTATGATGTGATACAATCACTTAACGAGAAGCTTATTTTCCGCCATCCGCATGTATTTGGGGACGTTGATGCGAGCAATTCGGAAGAGGCGCTGGTTAACTGGGAACAAATGAAGGCCGAGGAAAAACGGATAAAAGGAACCGATGTTTCGCGTACATCGGTGCTGGATGGCATTCCTCCAGATCTGCCAGCACTCATGAAAGCCTACAAGCTTCAGAAAAAAGCGGCTAAGGTAGGTTTTGATTGGGACGAGCTTGGCCTTGTGCTTGCCAAGATTGAAGAGGAGCTTGCAGAGCTGCGCGCAGCGATAACCTCGCAATCGGAAGAGGAGCAGGCAGCTGAGCTTGGAGATTTGCTGTTTGCAGTCGTCAATGCCTCGCGCTTCATCCACGCTGATCCGGAAGAGGCGCTTTCCCGCACGAACAAAAAATTCCGCAGTAGATTTGAATATATTGAGGAACAGCTTCGTATAAGCGGTAAAAATTTTGACCAGACTGATTTAACAGAAATGGATCGTTGGTGGGAAGAGGCAAAGCGTCAATCCTAGCTTGCAATTCGTCATGAATCGCCTTTATTCCGCAACAAACGCAAAAAATTTTCAAATAGCGGCAGGATTTATTTGCTACAAGGCAGAATAAGTATTCTTCGTGAGAGTAAAAATGGGAAGCAAAGGCGGCGCCACAAGCGTCGACCACAAATAATGGTTAAAAATTAGGAGGATTTTATAATGAACAAAACAGACTTGATCAACAACATTGCAGAAAAAAGCGGTTTGACTAAACGTGACGTAGAAGCAGTACTTAACGGCTTCTTGGGCGAAGTAACAGATGCACTTGCTGGTGGCGATAAAGTACAATTGATCGGCTTCGGTACTTTTGAAACTCGCAAACGTGCTGGACGCACTGGCCGCAACCCGCAAACAGGCGCTCCAATCGAAATTTCAGAAGCAAAAGTTCCTGCATTCAAAGCAGGCAACAAGTTGAAAGAAGCTATCCAATAATCTATGCGATTAGATAAATTTCTTAAGGTATCCCGGCTGATCAAACGCCGTACCGTTGCGAAGGATGTTTCCGAGCAAGGTCGCGTATGGATCAACGGCCGCGAAGCGAAAGCTAGCAGCGCCGTCAAAGTCGGTGATGAGCTCCAAATCCAGTTCGGTCAAAAAATCGTAACCGTTCGCGTTGAGCGAATTGCGGAGACGACCCGTAAGGATGAAGCCGGAGAGCTGTATACCTTGGTGAAAGAAGAGCAACGCCAGCGCGAGAATACGCTCGACTGGGAAGTACCGCAATAACAACAAGGCTGCCTACAAGCATAATACTTGCAGGCAGTCTTTTTTTGTGCCCAATAAGTAGCTTCTAAATTTTACGAGATTCGCTGTTTCAACCTCATAAATTATGTCTATATACTCGGAGGACTATTCGATGAATCATCTGCAGCTGCCCATTCCCGAGTATCGGCGAAAGGGTTTTTCGTTGCTTGCGCATGCTTGTGCTCTCTATTTCAAAAACATTGTACCCATTCTATTTTTAACAGCGTTAATAACGATTCCGGTTGAGGTTATTAAAAACTATTACTATTTTGAACCAGAAGACGGCTTTATTTATATGCCCGCCAACAGGATGGACAGTGTGACCATTTTATTTTTCCTATGTATCATCACGCCGATGATTATTTATTACATACTTGGTAAAATGACGGGGAATAGCAGTGGCATTGTGCAGCCCATTCTGTGGGGGCTTCGCAAATGGCCGCGCATGATTGTGTATACTTTTCTACACGGCGTCATTGTAATTGCGGGATTTATCGTATTTATTGTTCCGGGTTTCTTGTTTGCTGTATGGCTGATGCTGATGCCTATTATTGTTTCTATTGCTGATACATCGCGGATAAATCCGATGACAGTTAGCCGTGATTTGGCACGCGGGCGTTATTTCAAGCTTGTAGGCTATGCGATTGGCGGATACGTTATGATCATAGTGCTTACCAGCATTATCGTTTTTATTTTCTCTCTCTATGTGAATCAATCATGGATAACCGCGACGATATTTGATTTATGCTATAGCCTATTCAACCAGTTGGTAACCATTGTACTATTGTTAGTTTTTTTACAGGTATATACAGAAAGAAACGACGACGCGCTGAATGCTATGAATCAAGCAGATTAGGTTCTAATTCTCGTCCACGGCCCATAAGCTAGTCTTAACATATAAGACAGGATAAGCTTTGCGCCTATGCCCTTCTTATATTTGAACGCGAAACGTATGCTGCGCCGCACTAGCTCGGCTGTAGCCGTTTACGCCAAGACATGTTAACGAAGCGGAGGACGAGTCTATGGTTGACCAAGGCAAGGGGCAGAAGCGTCAGGAAGTCAAAATGCTAAATCGCAAGCTGCTGGAGCTTACCGGCGTCGTAAACGTAGAGAGCTTTGACAGCGAAGAGTTTTTACTCGAAACAGAGCTTGGCTTCTTGGAGGTTAAGGGCCAAAATTTGCATATGAAGCTTCTTAGCCTTGAACAGGGAATGGTAACTATTGAAGGACTCGTCCATTCGCTCGCCTATATGGACAGCAACAATTCCTCCTCTAAATCCAAAGGGTTGTTCGGGAAGCTATTTAAGTGACGCTTAATATGCAATGGTTAACGATGGCGGTCATGCTATTATCAGGCCTTGGCATGGGAACAGTATTCGACGGCTACCGAGTCGTGACGAATGAGCTCAAGCTTCCGCGCTGGTGGCTTCCGGTGCTTGATGTCGTTTACTGGATGGCAGCAGCATTGATCGTCTTTCGGGTACTGTACGCTAGCAACAATGGCGAGGTGCGAGCGTACGTTTTTATCGGACTGGCTATTGGGATGGTCATCTATTATTTCTTTTTTAGCAGAATCGTTATTCAAGTTGTAAAATGGATCATCGGAGCCGTTCGCAAACTAATCCAAATTGTGCTAAAATGCCTGGATATTCTTATCGTTAAGCCGATTTTACTGCTCTATAAGTTGGTAAAGGTAATTTTGGCATTTGGGTCTGCGCTCACTATTTTCACTCTAAAAATTGTGATACAATTAGTCCGTCCATTTTGGAAATTGTTTGTTTGGATGGCAGGTCCAGTCATTCGTCCGCTTGGACGGTGGCTATCGCGCTACGCTGCCAAATGGCAATTAGTTGGCAAGCTGAGAGGATTTGGACAACGAATAGCTCGATTGTGGAGCAAATGGTTTAGGGGGTAACACCGCTCATGGCAAAAGCAGCTGAGAATAAAACGCCAGGGAATGCTGGCACAAAACGCCGGTTCAAACTATGGATGATGTTCATCGTGCTATTTATGGGCTGGGCGGGGTATACAATTTTTGGCCAAATGCAGCAGAAGAACGCAACAGGTTTGAAGCTGACTACAATTCAAGATAAGCTTGATGTTACCACCAAAGAAACCGAGGAGCTTAAACGTCAAATTGAACGATTAAACGACCCAGAATATATCGAACAGCTAGCAACAAAAGAGCAGGGCATGGTAAAGAAGGGCGAGCAGCAAATTTTCAGTGACTAATTAGGGCGTCAATTCGGGTGAACGTCTGTTGACCTTACTTGAACGGTTCGGTTATAATCACGTTAATAGCGTTTTCGCAAAACTTTTAGCATATGCTTATGAATTCAGTTTTGCTTCGCATAACTTTTAGGGAGGAACATTTTATTTTATGGCAATTGAAGTGGGCGCTAAGTTAGAAGGAAAAGTGACAGGCATTACGCATTTTGGGGCATTTGTCGACTTGTCGGGAGGTGTCACGGGTCTTGTTCACATTTCGGAAATTGCTGATAATTACGTCAAAGACGTGAAGGATCACCTGAAGATCGACGATGTCGTGAAAGTCAAAGTGATCAACGTGGACAAAGACGGAAAGATCGGGCTTTCCATTAAGCAAGCCATTGACCGGCCAGAAGGCCAACCAGCGCCACAACAACGCGAGCGTCACAGCGGAGGCGGCGGTGGAAGCACTGGCGGTAGTGGTGGTGGTGGCGAACGTTTCAACCGCGGTGGCGGCGGTGGTGGTGGCGGCGGACGTCCCTTCAACAAGCAATCGGCTGGCAGACCGGCATACGGTAAACCGTCATTCGAGGATAAAGTGTCACGGTTCCTGAAAGACAGCGAAGAGCGCATCTCCTCTTTGAAGAAGAATACGGAGGGCAAACGCGGCGGACGCGGTGCCAAGCGAGTATAAGCTGAATCGTCATAACATTATACATGAAGCAGAACCTAACCGGTTCTGCTTTTTTTGCGTCCAGCTGCACAATATTCCCTGCGATAATAAGTAAGCGCATACAGGTTGCTGTCGAAGCAGGACAATAAGACTGCGTATATGCTGGTGAATGTTTGGACGAGCCTCTAATTGTCACGGTCAATGTCGTTTGTAAAGCGCGCAGAATCGTAAAAAAAATACTTTTCTCTAATCCTCCATCATTCCCGACACATTATAACCTCGATTCGCCATCATTTCGAAAGCACACAACACATATTTTGTTGTCGGACCTGTGTGATTTAGTTGTGCAGGAGGCATTGAAATCCCATACGGGATATATGTTTGACAGTGAAATGACAATGACCGCAATGCCATTTATTTTTGTCGGAAAAAATTTACAATTCAGTTGCTTTAACTGACAAACTTTATGCGGACAACCTCCTATAATGAAAAACACATTACATTCGGAATGGTGGTGTCTGCTCATGGAAAAGGAAAACGCGGTTGTGCTTCCAGGTATGAAACGATTAGGACTAGCTCAGACGATGTTGCAGAAAGGTCGGGAATGGGCGGCTGCAAGGCGGTTCATTCAAGTCATTTTAGCAAAAAAGTGGACGTTTCTACTCGTAGGTGTAGCTTTCTTGCTCGGAAGAGCGGTTATACTCGAATCGCTGATGCCGTTTGCCATTGCTTATTTCGCCGTTATTTACTTTATGAGAAGGGATATTTACCCGTGGGTAGCAATATCCTTAGTAGCCGGGAGCTGGTTTGCAGCTGATCCTGCCCCGATGTGGATTGCGATGGAAATTGCTGTACTCTTTCTTTTCCTAAAGGGATTAGAAACCTACGAGAAGGCAGAACTGTCGACGGCGCCCATTCTTGTGTTCGCATCAACGTTAATGGTGCAAATGTTCAGCGTATTTATAGGGGACGAGCTGAGCTGGTACAATTTCATGCTCGTTGTGGTAGAGGCAGCGCTTGGTTTCGTGCTCACATTGGTGTTCATACAAGCGATACCAGTGCTTACGATGACCAAAAAATCAGCTTCTCTCAAAAACGAGGAAATCATTTGTTTAATGATTTTACTCGCGTCGGTTATGACGGGGGCGGTTGGATGGGTGTTTTACGGAATGTCGGTAGAGCATGTGATGTCACGTTATATGCTGCTCCTCTTTGCTTTAGCAGGGGGCGCGCCGCTCGGCGCTTCGGTCGGTGTGGTTGCAGGACTCATTCTAAGCTTGGCTGATTTTGGTGCAGTCGTTCAAATGAGCTTACTCGCTTTTGCGGGCTTGCTTGCTGGTCTGCTGCGTGATGGCGGCAAAATGGCAGCGGCATTCGGAATGTTGCTTGGAACATCGATTTTATCCATATATGTAGGAAGCCAGGCTGATGTTATGAGCTCAACCTGGGAGTCGGTAGCAGCCGCAACGCTACTTATGCTGACGCCGCGTATTATGATCCGCACGATATCAAGGTATGTGCCGGGTACGAATGAGCACGCCAAATCGCAGCATGATTATGCGAAGCGGGTACGTGAGGTGACTGCAGACCGCGTATCACAGTACTCAGAAGTGTTCCGTCAGCTGTCAAAGAGCTTTGGCCAGCTGGGTAGCAGCGTTACGACGGTTAAAAGGGAGGATGAGATCAGCCATTTTATGAATGCGGTTGCTGAGCGCAGCTGTGCCAGCTGCCATCGGCAAAATGCTTGCTGGGAGGACAAGTTTTTTCATACGTACAAAATGATGACCGATATGATGACGGTCGTTGAGGAGAAGCGGATTCCGTCCCCTAAGGAAATACCGCGTGCGTGGTCGGCGCATTGCGTGAAATCCTCGCAGGTTCTTGTGGATATGAGCCAGCAGTACGAGCTATATCAAAATAATATGCACTGGAAGAAGCAAATATGCGACTCCCGTCAGCTTGTAGCGGATCAATTGCAGGGGGTATCGCAGGTAATGGAGGATTTGGCAAAAGAAATTAAAAGGGAGGGACAAACGCTTCATCTGCAGGAGGAGCAAATTCGAGAGGCGGTGGAAGGACTCGGTTTATCCGTACAAGGAATTGATATTGTGAGCTTAGAGGAGGGGAATGTGGATATAGAGGTGTATCATACGTTTGGACAAGGCTATGATGAGTGCCGAAAAATAATCGCGCCGCTGCTTAGTGATATTTTGGGAGAGCATATTGCAGTGAAATCGGAGCACTCCCCAACGAGAAGCGGTGAGCCGTCCCTGGTCGCGTTTGGCTCAGCCAAGCAGTACGAGGTGGAGACGGGCATAGCTGGTGCAGCTAAAGGAGGAGATCTGCTGTCTGGCGACAGCTTCAGTATGGTGGAGCTTGGAAATGGCAAGTTTGCAGTTGCGATCAGCGATGGTATGGGCAATGGTGAACGTGCGCGTCAGGAAAGCAGCGCGGCATTGTCGATTCTGCAGCAGCTGCTGCAGTCAGGCATGGATGAGAAGCTGGCCGTGAAGTCAGTTAACTCAGTGCTCTTATTGCGCTCATCTGATGAAGTATTTGCTACCGTCGATTTAGCGATCGTTGATCTGTATACGGCGCAAACGACGTTTATGAAAATAGGATCAACGCCAAGCTTTATTAAACGAGGAAATGAGGTTATTCCGATAACTGCGAACAATTTGCCGATTGGTATTCTTCAAGATATTGACGTCGACTTCGTCTCGATGCAGATGCAATCGGGCGACACGCTCGTCATGATGAGTGACGGCATTTATGATGCGCCGGGCCTTGCGGTTAATAAAGAGCTCTGGATGAAGCGAATTATTAGCGAGCTGGCGACAGATGATCCGCAGGAAATGGCGGATGCGCTGCTTGAGAAGGTGGTTCGTCATCATAATGGAGAGATTATTGACGATATGACCGTGCTTGTAGCACGTATCGATAAGCATTTGCCGGAATGGGCATCCTTCCGTTTTCCGGGTGTGACGCGTATGGAGCGTCCAAGGACGGTGAGCTGAGTATTGAAATAAAATATGGACTGTGAAATCATTTATAAATTTAAAACAATGATGAATGGATACTTGAACGGTGAGCTTGTATCTATGATATTCATTGAGCAAGCAGTAGCCTATTTGTTGTCGGCTGACTCACGCTGACAGGAAATGGGCTATTGTTATGGTTTGTTACATAATAGCGAGCGTATAGTACATAGAAGCTTTAAAGTGACAAAGACATGACATGCTCTGTTGAATTAACCCGCGAAGCGGAATTCACACTAATATTAATACATACACGTAGATTTTATTTTTGAAACATCAATTTGTTGTTGCATTCATTTATCACTCAATTACGACCGATGAAAGATAAAGGGGCATATGAAGTTTAGTGATTTTCAACTGTGGTACATAGTAAATGCTCAAACAAAATAGTTATACATATTGCTATGAATATCAAACCTATTTTCAGTGAGTGGACGGATGTGCCTTATTAATACAAGTAATATTGGTTTGTTATATGTGTAAATATCATTTTTTAACTAGTCTAGCTGTTTATCCCTCTCAAAAAAGGCAAAGCTAATAGAAAGGCAAAGGGCGAAGCCTATGCTTACGAAGCTGCGTTTGATTCTCAAACGCTAAGCCTATGCTTACGAAGCTGCGTTTGATTCTCAAACGCTTGAGGAGGGTAAATCATTATGAAGCAAATATTGTTGATTACAGATGGATGCTCTAATGTGGGTCTAAGTCCAGTCATAGCGGCTGCACATGCGCAATCGGAAGGGATTTCAGTAAATGTAGTAGGCGTACTCGATCATGGCGATGTAGGTGAGCTTGGCGCGGCTGAGATTGATGAGATTGCTCGTGCGGGCGGCGGTCTAAGCAGGATGGTAAATATGCGTCAGCTGTCGCAGACGGTACAGATGATGACTCGCAAGACCGTAGTGCAGACGATTCAACTAGCAGTTCAAAAGGAATTGAAGCAGGTGCTTGGCAACGGCTCAATCGAAGCATTGTCACCGGAGAAGCGTGGCGATGTTGTACGTGTTATCGACGAGCTGGGGGAGACATCAAATTTGCAAGTGGCGCTTCTTATTGATGCCAGCGCCAGCATGAAGCCAAAGCTGGCGGCTGTGGAGGAGGCTATACGCGATTTAATGCTCAGCCTGCAAGCGAGACAAGGGAAAAGTGAAATCTCGGTATTTCATTTCCCGGGCTCAAGACATGGGGATGACTGTTTGATGGATTTGAGCTGGACGAGTCACTTAAATGGTGTTCACGCCATCTTTCCGAAACTGCAAATGGGCGGAACCACGCCGACGGGCCCTGCGATTATGCATGTCATTGATTTTTATCGTCAGGGCGATTATGGTAGACAGAGCAGAGACGAAACGGATGGGATGATGAGTGACTACGTCGTTTAAAGTTGATCTTCGCCGTGGCATGGTGGTGGTTGGCAAGTGGAAACAAGGGCGTTACCGGGTAGAGAGGTTGCTTGGAGAGGGCGCAAACGGTAAAGTATATCTCGTACAGCGTGATCGCAGCTGGTATGCGATGAAGCTCGGTTTAGATGCACTCGATCTGCAATCGGAGATCAATGTGCTGCAGTCGATCGCCAAGCAGAAGCAATACGGGCAGGAGTCCTTTTTGTTCGACGTAGATGATTTGTACGGTCCGGATGGAAAGGAATATCCTTTTTATATTATGCGCTATGTACTGGGGTCTAAGCTGGACGATTACCTAAAGCAGCACGGTTCGGAGTGGTTTCCGTTAGTTGGCTTGAATCTGCTGGGCAAGCTGACGAAGCTGCACCAAGCAGGATGGGTGTTCGGCGACTTAAAGGTGGAAAATGTGCTTGTTGCCGATTATGGTCATGTTGAGTTGGTTGATTTCGGCGGGGTGACTGCAGCAGGCAAAGCCGTTCGCCAATTTACTGAGATTTATGATCGGGGCTACTGGAATGAAGGCTCGCGATCTGCTGATCCGAGTTACGATTTGTTCTCGTTTGGTGTGCTTTGCATACAGCTGCATGAACCAAAACGGCTTCATCAGTTAACGGTGGAGCTATTGCCGCAAAATCGCTCAGCTATGGAGCTCATCCAGATAGCTGAATCCAGCTCGGTATTAAAGCCAGTTGCCGGATGGCTACGTAAAGCTTTTGCGGGACAGTATTCGGACGCGGGTGAGGCTTCAGCGGCTTGGCGTTTACTGATGCATAGACGAGACACGCATAGACCCTCTGCTACACCAGGGTGGTTAAAGGGGCTTGCTGCCCTTTCAGCGGTCTTGCTTGGAACGTCGGTTTACTGGCTCATACGCAATGTTCTGTAGCGGCAGCACGCAACGGGAAGTGAAGGTGAGGTACAACCTATGAATCTGCGAAACGAGCTTGAGAAAACAGCTGCAGACCGCAGGCTTTGGTCGAAAGGGGATTGTATTGTTGTAGCGGTGTCCGGAGGTCCGGATTCGATGGCGCTGCTGCATATGCTGTCTGCTGTAGCGAAGAGCAATGAAATCTCCATTATTGCAGCTCATGTGAATCACGGCTTTCGAGTAGAGGAGTCGGCGCATGAGCTGATTGTCGTTAAGCAATTTGCGGAGCAGCTAGGGGTCATTTGTGAGACGGTAACGTTCGACATGCCGTCTTATATAGAAGAAACTCGAATGAATGGACAAGCTGCCTCACGCGAGAGGCGGTACGGCTTTTTGCATGAAATCGCGACCCGATATGGAGCCTCGCGTATCGCGTTCGCCCATCATGCAGATGATCAGGCGGAAACCGTCCTTATGCGCGTCATTCGTGGGACAGGCTTAACTGGTTTGGCGGGAATTCTCAGTAAAAGAAGAGAAAAAAACGTGGAACTTATCAGGCCGCTGCTTCGTATGAACAAGTCAGACCTTCTGCGTTACTGCGAAGAACACCAAATTCCTTACTGCACGGACAGCAGTAACAAGGAACGCCATTATTTCCGAAACATCATTCGGTTAGATATTTTACCGTATTTATCAAAGCATAATCCGCACATATCCCAATCCCTTCAACGACTTGCTGAAGTAGCGGGAGCGGAAGACGAATGGATGGAGAAACAAACCGAAGCGTTATTTGCGCAGCTCGTTACGTTATCCCCCAATGAATGCGCGATAAGCTGCGACGATTTGCATGGTCTCCACGTCGCTTTACAAAGGAGATTGATTAAACTAATATTAAGTTATCTTTCTAAGGAAACGGAAAAGATATCTTTCGAGCAGATTGAGACGATGAGGCTTGCTGCTTCCACTCATGCGCCTGCAACTTGGCGAATCGATGCTGGTGCCGGCATATGCTGCGCTCGTGAATATGATAGAATGCGGTGGATTAAAGTGCCACAGCATGTATCCAAAGAAGCGAGTGTCTATTTGTGCGAGGTGGGAAGGGATAAAGCTAGCCTGGCGATCGAGCAATGCGGGTGGACATTTGAGTTTGCTTATACATCAGCGTTAGAAAGTTGTAAGCCTGCATCGCGTTATGAAGCCTGCTTTGATGCGTCGGAACTAACGTATCCGCTCGTTGTTCGAAATCGGCAGCCGGGAGACAGAATTCAGGTTTTAGGATTAAATGGTTCGAAAAAAGTGCAAGATATGTTCGTTGACGAGAAAGTTGCTCCGCTGAAGAGAGAGCTGTATCCATTGCTGTTTGATGGGTCAGGCAAATTACTCTGGATTCCGGGCATTCGCAGATCAAGTCATGCGCTTACGGATGTACACACAAAAGACGTGTTATTCATAAGGGCAGGCAACGAATAAGAAGCACTGGTACACTCATAAACATAGTTAAGCGTAGGGGGATTTACACTTGCAGAACGATATTCAAGAAGTATTGTACGACGCGCAGCAAATTGGTGAGAAGGTTAAGGAACTTGGTGCAACACTGAGTAAAGATTTTAATGGGCGTAATCCGCTCGTTATTTGTGTTTTGAAAGGCGCGTTTATTTTCATGGCTGATTTGGTTAAGGAAATTACAGTGCCGCTTGAAATTGATTTTATGGCTGTATCTAGCTACGGACAATCCACGAAATCATCTGGCGTTGTCAAAATTATTAAAGACCTCGATGTATCTGTCGAAGGCCGAGATGTTCTAATCGTTGAAGATATTATCGACAGCGGATTGACGCTTAGTTACCTAATTGACGTGCTAGAGCGTCGCAATTCGAAGTCTGTTACAGTTGTAACTTTGTTCGATAAACCTGCTCGCCGTACAGTTGAATTGGAAGCAGACTATAAAGGCTTTACACTGCCTGATGAGTTTGTTGTCGGTTATGGACTGGATTATGCAGAGAAATATCGCAATCTCCCTTATATTGGTATTTTGAAGCCGCATGTTTATCAAAAATAATTGCGATTCACCCGTACATGCCCTTCTCCGTACACCTCTATTGTTATGGAAAGTCATGATATGGTAAAATATTTTAAGCGTCTGAGAGGAGGTTGGGGATGAATCGGATCATCCGTAATACTGGTTTTTATTTAATTATCTTTTTGGTGACCGTTGGGATTTTTCAATTTATCAGCAGCCAAAATAACACGACCGTTGGATTGCGTTACGATGAACTCGTTACAGCAATTGAGTCAGGGAATGTTAAAGAGTTAAGTGTTAAGTACGAGAACCAATCTTATTTTGTTTCCGGAAAATATAAAGTGAAACCTGCGGATGCAGAAAACGATCAATTCGTATCAAGGACCGGCGTTAGCGCTGAGGCTAAGATCGCTGAATGGTCGAAGCAGTATGGATTCGCTTATGAGACGAAGGAAATGGATCAGCCAAGCATTTGGCTTACATTCCTTACCTCCATTATTCCGTTTGTCATCATCTTTGTCCTGTTCTTCTTCTTGATGAATCAAGCTCAGGGCGGCGGCGGCAAAGTTATGAACTTTGGCAAGAGCAAAGCGCGGCTTTACGATAATGAGAAGAAGCGGATTACATTCGAAGATGTAGCTGGCGCAGACGAGGAGAAGCAAGAGCTCGTTGAGGTCGTAGACTTCTTGAAGGACCCGCGGAAATTCAATTTAGTAGGAGCTCGTATACCGAAGGGCGTATTGCTTGTTGGTCCTCCGGGTACAGGTAAAACATTGCTTGCACGTGCAGTAGCAGGTGAAGCGGGCGTGCCGTTCTTCAGCATTTCCGGTTCTGATTTTGTAGAGATGTTCGTCGGTGTCGGTGCATCCCGTGTACGCGACTTGTTTGAGAACGCGAAGAAAAATGCACCTTGTATTATCTTTATCGATGAGATTGATGCGGTAGGTCGTCAACGTGGCGCTGGTCTAGGCGGCGGACATGATGAACGTGAGCAAACGCTCAACCAATTGCTCGTTGAGATGGATGGCTTTGGTGCCAACGAAGGTATTATTATTATTGCAGCAACAAACCGTCCGGATATCCTTGATCCAGCGCTTCTGCGTCCAGGCCGTTTTGACCGTCAAATTACGGTTGACCGTCCAGACCTTAAGGGCCGTGAAGCGGTGCTTAAAGTACATGCGCGCAATAAGCCGCTATCCAAGGATGTTAAGCTTGAAGTTATCGCAAGACGTACAACAGGCTTTAGTGGCGCTGATTTAGAAAACTTACTTAATGAAGCAGCCCTCTTGGCTGCCCGTCGTAATAAGAAAGATATCGCAATGGTTGAAGTTGATGATGCGATTGACCGAATCATTGTTGGTACGGAGAAGAAAAGCCGTGTTGTCAGTGATCGTGAGAAACGTATTGTTGCTTACCATGAAGCAGGCCATACGATTGCAGGCTTCTTCTTGGAGCATGCGGATATGGTGCATAAGGTTACGATTATTCCTCGCGGACGTGCTGGCGGATATGTCATCATGCTTCCAAAAGAAGATCGTATGCTTGTAACGAAACAGGAGCTTCTGGACAAAATCACTGGTTTGCTTGCAGGCCGAGTAGCAGAGGAACTGTTTATTGGTGAAATTGGTACTGGTGCATATAGCGACTTTAAACAAGCGACAGGCATCGTACGCAGTATGATTATGGAATACGGTATGAGCGATAAGCTTGGACCGATGCAATTCGGCAGTTCACAAGGCCAAGTATTCCTTGGACGTGATATTGGACATGAGCAGAACTACTCTGATGCCATTGCATACGAGATAGATCAAGAAATGCAATCCATTATTACAGGCTGTTATGATCGTGCGAAGAAGCTATTAACAGAGAAGAGCAAAGAAATGCATTTGATTGCTCAAACACTGCTTAATGAAGAAACGCTCGAAATGGATCAAATCAAACGTTTGGTTGAGACTGGTACTTTGGAAGGCGGTCCTTCTACTGATGCAGTTGAAACAAATGAGCCGACAACCGAGCCTATTATTGAGACGGTTGGAGACGTAAAGGTGCGCATCCAAACTCGTGATCAAGACGAAGCGAAAGCTCCGAACCTTGAGAAACGTGATCTAACAGAAGATCCAGATAAGAACGAATAGTATTTTATGGATATTTGTTAACGATAGTCGCTTTGCTACTTGTAAAGAGTAGCGGGCGACTATTTTTTTCTTTATTAATGTTCGGATTTAGCCTATAATACGTGTATAAACCTCAGATGAAAAACAGAAATGCTCACATGGAGGTTTTGTCCATATTGGTCAAACGTTACATAGATGTTACATGACGACGGTCATAACGTTTTTATGTCACTTTAACTGACATAAGTTATTGACGTTTATTTTTTTGTAACTATAATGAAATAATAGCGGCCAGTATCAGCAAGAATAAGAATGTAACAGGGGTTGCCAAGCTACACAAAAATTAGAGCAGGGGAGAAAACACGCATGAAAAAGACATTTAGCTTTATGCTTGTAATGATGATCGCGTTGACACTAGTGTTGTCAGCTTGCGGAGGAAAGAAAAACAACGAGGGCGGCACGAACGGAGATAAAGGGACTACACCTGCTGTTGAAAACGATGGTACTGGAAAAGGCAAAAAAATTGGTATGGTTACTGATGTTGGCGGCGTACACGATAAATCCTTTAACCAAAGCGCATGGGAAGCTCTTCAGAAAGTAGCGGCTGAGACTGGCGCGGAAACGAAGTTCTTGGAAAGTAAAGGCGAAGCAGACATGGAGCCGAACCTAAACAGCTTTGTTAAAGAAGGATATGACCTTACTTGGGGTATCGGTTTCTTGTTTAATGATGCACTAAGCAAAGTGGCTAAAGAAAATCCAGATGCTAAGCTAGCAGTAATTGACAGCGTAATCGAAGCGCCAAACGTTGCTTCTATTACTTTCGCTGAAAACGAAGGATCTTTCCTTGTTGGTGTCGTTGCAGGTTTGATGACAAAAACAAATAAAGTTGGTTTCGTTGGCGGTATGGAGATTCCGGTTATCAAGAAATTCGAAGCAGGCTTCAAAGCTGGTGTTGCTGCAGTTAAACCGGATGTTAAAGTTGAAGTTAACTATGCAGGTGACTTCGGTAAACCTGACCTTGGTAAATTGGCTGCATCAACAATGTACGATGGCGGTGCTGATATTATTTTCCACGC
This sequence comes from Pristimantibacillus sp. Z349TD_6, assembly GCF_056173205.1. NCBI lineage: Bacteria > Bacillati > Bacillota > Bacilli > Caryophanales > Paenibacillaceae > Pristimantibacillus (SeqCode) > Pristimantibacillus sp. Z349TD_6. The sequence goes on from NZ_CM149662.1 coordinate 75,367, forward strand.
TGCTGGCGCTACAGGCAATGGTGTGTTCAATGAAGGTAAAGCGCGTAAAGACAATGGTGAAAACGTTTGGGTTATTGGTGTAGATAAAGACCAATCACTTGAGTTCGGTGATGAAATTACACTTACGTCCATGATGAAGGGCGTTGAAACTGCGGTTCATAAAGTATCCACAGATCTAATCGCTGGAACATGGGCTGGCGGAACTGTACAAGAGCTAGGTTTGAAAGACGATGCAGTAGGCTTGCCAGAAACATCTAAGAAAAACGTTCCAGCTGATGTTCTTGCTGAAGTAGAGAAATACAAAGCAAAAATCGTTAGCGGCGATATTAAAGTACCTACTGAATAGTTTTCTCCATTCAATGGTATCCTTTGATTGAGGATCGTTTGTTGATGAATCAGACAAGACCGGCTTCGGCCGGTCTTTGTTCTTTGTTGGGATAAGTAAGTGCTTTTAATGTCAAATTTTTTATGCATATTCAAGCAGTAAAAACCGGGGAGATGATGAGGAATGGACCGGAGCAAGGCGGCTGTACAGTTAAAGGGAATTACAAAGCGGTTTCCCGGATTGGTAGCTAACGATTCCATAAATTTTGAATTGAAGAAAGGTCAGATTCATGCGCTGCTTGGCGAGAATGGCGCAGGGAAATCGACACTAATGAACATTGTGTTCGGACTATATCAACCGGACGAGGGCGAGATTTGGGTTAATGGAGAGAAAACAGTCATTGAGGGTGCCTCTAAAGCAATTGACCTTGGCATCGGCATGGTTCATCAACATTTCAAACTCGTACAGCCTTTTACCGTTGCAGAAAATATTGTGCTTGGCAATGAACCTGTCAAAGGTATGAAAATCGACTACAAGCTCGCTAATGAGAAGGTTCGGGCGATATCCGAACGTTATGGTCTGAATGTAGACCCTCAGGCGCGAATTAAAGATATTACAGTAGGCATGCAGCAGCGTGTTGAAATTCTGAAAACGTTGTATCGCGGCGCCGAAATCGTTATTTTTGATGAGCCGACAGCTGTTTTGACGGTGCAGGAAATTGAGGAGCTAATCGAAATCATTCGCAACCTGGCTGCTGAAGGAAAGTCGATTATTATCATTACGCATAAATTGAAAGAAGTAATGGCTCTTGCAGATGCTGTAACCGTTATTAGACGCGGCAAGGTTATCAAGACAGTAACTACAGATGAGACGAATGAGCAGCAGCTTGCGGAATTGATGGTCGGCAGGGATGTATCCTTCGAGGTGAAGAAGACGAAGAACGAGCCTGGCGAAGTAATTTTATCTGTGGATGGATTGCAGATGAAAGGTGATCAAGGCAAAAATGTACTGGATGGTACCAGCTTCAACATTCGTGCAGGAGAGATTTTTGGCATAGCCGGTGTTGATGGCAATGGGCAAAGCGAGCTCATTTACGCTATAACAGGTATGCGCAAACTGGACGGCGGCAGCGTTAAGCTGAACGGCAAGGATATGACGAACCATTCTCCGCGCCAAATATCGGTTGCGGGAGTAGGGCATATACCAGAGGATCGGCATAAGCATGGGCTGGTGCTAGATTTCTCAGTTAGTGAGAATATGATTTTGAATACGTATTTTGAGCCGGAATTCGGCCGTTCCATGTTTATTGATTACAACAGCATGGACAAGCTGTCTGAAAAGCTTGTTAACGAATTTGATGTTCGCTCATCAGGTATTCATACGCATGCTCGTCAGTTGTCTGGCGGAAACCAGCAGAAGGCTATTATCGCACGGGAGCTTCATAAAGATCCTGATTTGCTTATTGCGGTTCAGCCTACACGCGGCCTCGACATCGGTGCGATCGAATTTGTGCACAAGCGGTTGGTACAAGCTCGAAACGAAGGAAAAGCGATTTTACTCGTATCATTTGAGCTTGATGAGCTGTATGCATTGTCCGATCGAATTGCGGTCATGTATGAAGGCAAGCTAATGGGTGAGGTTGATGCTGAGCAGAGAGATGATCAGCAGCTTGGACTTATGATGGCTGGTAACAAAATAGCTGTACCTGCATCAGAGGGGAGAGGATAGCGTATATGGAAACCTTGAAAAAAATATTTAATAAATCGTCTATCCTTATTCCAATTGTGTCAATCATTCTTGGATTTGTGGTTGGCGCCATTGCCATGCTTGCTGGAGGGTACGATCCAATTCTAGCGTACACTTCTTTAATCAATAAGCTGTTTAGCACTCCTTACAATATGGGAGAAGCGGTTCGAGCAATTACACCATTGATCTTTACAGGTTTAGCCGTTTCCTTCGCTTTCCGTACAGGTCTATTCAATATCGGTGTAGAGGGACAATTTGTAATGGGCATGACTGGCGCGACAATCGTAGGCGTGCTGCTTGACCTGCCATGGTATATACATGCGCCTCTAGCTGTAATTACGGGTGCTGTATTCGGTGGCCTATGGGCGGGTATTGCTGGTTACTTGAAAGCGAAGCGTGGAGTAAATGAAGTTATTTCATCCATCATGCTGAATTGGATCGCATTGTTCCTCTCCAATTTTATCATTGCGAAGTTTCTTGTTGAGAAAGGCCAGCAGAAGTCGATGCCGGTTCATGAATCAGCTATGGTGAAAATTGATTGGCTTATTAAACTGACAGACAACGCTCGTATGCACTGGGGTACGGTAGTTGCTCTCATTTGTATCGTTGTGTTTTATTTCGTGTTATGGCGTACGAAACAAGGCTACGAGCTTCGTGCTGTTGGACATAATCCGGATGCAGCGTTATATGCGGGTATGAACGTTAACGTAACGATGGTTAAGTCGATGTTTATAAGCGGCGTATTCGCTGGTCTGGGCGGCGTGTTTGAAATTTTAGGCGTGTTCGGCAACCAGACCGTTATGGCTGCTTCTCCGGGCTATGGGTTTGATGGTATTGCGGTAGCGCTCCTTGGCGGAAATACGCCGATTGGTGTATTCCTTGGCGCAATCTTATTCGGTGGACTCAGCTACGGTTCAGCAGGCATGAGCTTTGGTGCAGGTGTTCCTCCTGAGGTCGTGCGTATCGTAATCGGCGCCGTTATTTTCTTCGTTGCTTCGCATGGATTGGTGAAGTGGTTCTTAAAGCCTTTTCTAAATAAACGTGCAAGCAAGCGGAAGGAGGCGGTGTAGGATGAACGTGCTAGACATCATTGGACAACTTATTAATACAACGCTCGTGTTCTCCACCGCGCTCATTTTTACAGCACTTGGCGGTATGTACTCAGAGCGCTCAGGTGTTGTGAACATCGGACTAGAGGGCTTGATGGTTTCAGGAGCGTTCGCCGCGGCAGTTGCAACGGAGTATGCGATACAAGCTGGGTTAGGCAGTGCATCACCGTGGATTGGATTTATAGCTGCAGCTATTTATGGTACGTTATTTGCTTTATTGCATGCGATATCAACGATCACGTTCCGTGCGGATCAAACCGTCGTCGGTGTCGTTATTAACATCCTATCGCTTGGCTTAGCGCTTTACCTAACCAAAAGCATTTATGATGGATCAGGTCAAACGCCGCTTTTGGCTAATGTATTTCACAAAGTGAAAATACCTTATTTATCTGATATTCCGTTGCTCGGGAAAGCTATTTTCACCGCGTATCCGACGACGTATATTGTTCTAGCTATCGCAGTGATCAGTTATTTCGTCTTGTTCCACACGCCGTTTGGCTTGCGTCTGCGTGCTGTGGGCGAACATCCGAGCTCTGCGGATACCGTTGGTATTAGCGTAACCAAATACCGTTATATCGGTGTATTGCTCAGCGGCGCGCTTGCAGGTCTTGGCGGTGCGACAATTACGTTGACGACGACAAGCAGCTTTGCGCATAATACGATTTCTGGGCAAGGATTTATTGCGCTCGCAGCACTGATTTTCGGTAAATGGAATCCGCTTGGCGTTGTAGGAGCAGCAATGTTCTTCGGTCTAGCTCAGGCGCTTAGAAGCTTTGCACAGCGCTTTGAATTCTCGCAGCATATTCCAGTTGAATTTTTCTACATGCTGCCATACGTTTTAACTCTGATTGTTTTGGCAGGAGCTGTCGGCCGTTCAAATGCGCCATCAGCACTTGGTCAACCTTACGATCCAGCAAAAAGATAATTCAAAATGGTCTCTCTCCATCACGGAGAGAGACTTTTTTTATTTCGTTGCAAAAACAAGAGATGACGGAGGTCGCGATTATATAGTAAAAAAGGTTCATTTACGAAGAATGGGAGTGAGATACAGCGATCAAAATAATTTATTTTAAATTGCTGCCTTAAAAAGGCCTTTAACGCATTGACAGTAGCATCTACCGCGTGTAAATTAAAACTTAATCAAATGAATTTATCCCTTTTGGTTTAAACTATAGGTAAGCGACTTTCTAAGTTTGTGCATCAATTCACAAAGTTCAGCTTGCCGTATAACGGAATGGGTTATCGCCCATCCTTCATAAGAGGAGAGGATCTACTGTGGAAGCACTGGCACTGGAACGCAAGGCGGAGCAAAACCGAGAGCTGCGTGAACGGTTGTTACAGTTGAAGAAAGAACGGAATGCTATCATTTTAGCTCATTATTATCAACGTGATGAAATTCAAGAGGTAGCTGATTTCCGTGGAGATTCCTTCCTGCTTGCGCAGAAGGCTGCACAAACGGATGCTGAAGTTATTGTTTTTTGCGGCGTTCACTTTATGGGTGAGAGCGCAAAAATTTTGGCTCCTAATAAAACCGTTATCATTCCCGACGAGCGTGCGGGCTGTCCGATGGCCGACATGGTAAGTGTTGATGGCTTGCGTAAGCTGAAAGCGCAGCACCCGAATGCAAAAGTCGTTACTTACATTAACTCGTCTGCTGAGATCAAAGCTGAGACTGATATTTGCTGCACATCGGCAAATGCGGTTAAAGTTGTCAATTCGGTTGAAGGCGACGAGATCATCTGGGTACCAGATAAGAACCTAGGCCACTATGTGCAGCAGAATACAGATAAGAAAATGATTATCTGGGAAGGTTACTGCAATACGCACGATATGCTGACGGTTAAAGACGTAGAAGAAATGAAAGCGAAATATCCTAATGCGCAATTCGTTGTGCATCCGGAATGTCGTCCTGAAGTTGTTGAGCTAGGCGACTTTGTAGGCAGTACAACCGCTATTATTAAATATTGTAAAGAATCAGATTGCCAAGAATTTATCGTGGGAACAGAAGATGGCACTGGCTATCAGCTTCGTTTAGACAGCCCAGGTAAAACTTTTCATTTTGCATCTAAATATTTGGTGTGCCCTAACATGAAAGTAAATAATTTGAAGAAGCTAGTGAAATGCTTGGAAACGATGCAGCCTCAAATCTACGTACCGCCACATGTTGCAGATCAAGCCCGTTTATCCTTGGAGCGCATGCTACTCGTGAAGTAGTATGCGCTGCTTCTACGCTTGGAGGAGCCAATGATGATTCCTAGATATTTAGTCGATGTGCAGTTAAGTGAGCTGCCTGTTATAGAAAAAGATGTGATTGTAATTGGGGCCGGCATTGCCGGTCTTTTTACCGCTATACGAGCAAGTGAAAACAATTCTGTCCTCATGATTACGAAAAAATCGCTGCTCGACAGCAATACGCGTTATGCGCAGGGCGGTATCGCTGCGGTTATTTCGGATGAGGATTCGCCGGCTTACCATAGACAAGATACACTCGTAGCGGGTGCAGGCTTATGTTCTAATGAAGCGGTTGATGTACTCGTTCATGAGGGACCCAAAGGTGTTCGCAGCTTAATAAAGATGGGAACGCAATTTGATCTGGAAAATGGCGAGTTTGCGCTTACGAAGGAAGGAGCGCATAGCCAGCGGCGTATTTTGCATGCTAACGGGGATGCTACAGGTTTTGAGATTGTACGAGCATTGTCCGAAACAGCTATTGCCAATCCTAAGATCGAAGTTTGGGATGACCATTTTGTTATTGATTTGGTTACACAGGACGGCGAATGCTGTGGTGTCATTGTACAGAAGCCGAGCGGTGCGCGGTTGTTTGTAAGAGGCAAAGCCGTCATTTTGAGCTCAGGCGGGGCGGGCCAGTTGTACCGTTACACAACAAATCCTGAGGTTGCTACAGGAGACGGCATTGCGATGGCTTATCGAGCAGGGGCATACATACAGGATGTCGAGTTTATTCAGTTCCACCCTACCTCTCTATGTTATCCAGGTGCGCCAAGGTTTTTGATATCAGAGGCTGTGCGCGGCGAAGGGGCGTATCTTCGTAATATTAAAGGAGAGCGCTTCATGGAACGCTACCATGAACAGCTGGAGCTGGCACCGCGCGATGTTGTGGCGAGAGCCATCGTCAGTGAAATGGAAGAGACGAAATCGACTTTCGTTTATATTGATATTACACATGAATCACCGGAAATGGTGAAGCACCGTTTTCCTACTATATATGAATATTGCTTAAAATACGGCCTCGACTTGACGTCGGACTGGATTCCGGTTGCACCAGCTATGCATTATATGATGGGCGGAGTGAAAACCGACCTAAATGGGGAAACGAATATAAAGCGTTTATTCGCTTGTGGCGAAGTTTCCTCAACAGGTGTACACGGCGCTAATCGATTAGCGAGCAATTCGCTTTCCGAGGCCATTGTATTTGGCAGAAGAATTGTAAAACGAATCGATGAGCTTCCGAGTCTTACGATTCAGCCTATTATTAGTAATGAGATAGAACGAAGCAGTACATCAATCCAAGCTGTCGTAGAAAGACGGCTTAAGCTGCAAAAGATCATGGTCCGTTATGCTGGCTTGCGCCGCGATGCAAGTGGTCTTATGAAAGGTCTTGAGGAATTGAAACGGCAGTTGCCTATCTATCAATCCGTTCTGACGGGGCGTGAGGAATACGAATTTGCTAATCTGCTCACCTGTGCCCTGCTGACTACGGAAGCTGCACTCTCTCGGGAGGAAAGTCGTGGTGCGCATTTCCGAGAGGATTTCCCGGTACGCGATGATGCAATGTGGAGAAAGCATACGGTGTTACACCGTCTATATGGATTGACGGAGGAGCGAATAGAGGATGTTTGAATGGATGGCAGGCGGTTATAATGCGGCAGTGCGCGAGCAAATTCGCGGATGGCTTGCAGAGGATATAGGCAGTGGGGATATTACGACCGAAACGACGATTCCAAGGGACTCGCGTTCCAAAGCGGTTATCCATGTGAAGGAAAGCGGTATAATTGCAGGGCTTCCGATTGCGAAGCTCGTATTTGAGGTTGTTGATTCGTCACTTGTCTTTGATTCCAAAGTACAGGATGGCGAGTATGTAAACAAGGGTACGATTATCGCCACTGTAGAGGGCAGCACGCATAGCCTATTAACCGGAGAGCGACTTGCGCTTAACTTAATGCAACGGCTGTCTGGCATTGCGACTAAGACACGTTCTTTCATCGATGCGCTTGAAGGATTGCCGGTTCGGCTTGTCGATACTCGCAAGACAACCCCAGGACATCGGATGCTGGAGAAGTATGCAGTGCGTGTGGGGGGCGGCGCTAACCACCGATTCGGTTTATACGATGCAGTTATGATTAAAGATAACCATATTAAAGGCTCTGGCGGCATTCGTGCTGCGGTTGAAGCTGCGCGCAGTAAAATTCCACATACAATGAAAATTGAAGTAGAGACAGAATCGTTAGCGCAAGTGGACGAAGCGCTTGCTTGTGGCGCAGACATTATTATGCTGGACAATATGTCTACAGATTTGATGAAGGAGTGTGTAGCTCGAATTAAAGCAGCTTCTCCTCACGTTATCGTAGAAGCATCTGGCGGTGTCTCTTTAGAAACCGTTAAAGGTATCGCAGCTAGCGGCGTTGATGTCATTTCGGTAGGCGGATTGACTTATTCCTTCCATGCGCTCGATATTAGCTTGGATTTGAATGAGAAGAAGGGTGTGGAGTCGCTTTGATCCTCGTCATTGATGTTGGAAATACGAATATTGTGCTAGGTATCTATAAAGGAAAAGAACTTTTGCACCATTGGCGGCTGAGCACCAATCGTTCTGCTACAGTAGATGAATACGGCATTAACATTCATAATCTGTTTCATTATGCCGGCGTGAAGCTGGAACAAATGGAAGGCGTCATTATTTCATCGGTTGTTCCACCTTTGATGCGGACACTCGAGCAGCTTTGCCTCAAATATTTGCGTAAAGTTCCACTAGTTGTAGGGCCTGGCGTCAAAACCGGATTAAACATCCGCTATGAGAATCCACGTGAGGTTGGGGCTGATCGGATCGTCAATTCGGTGGCGGGCATCGTAAAATACGGCTCACCGCTTATTGTTGTTGATTTCGGTACAGCAACGACCTTTGACTATATTGATGAAGGCGGCAATTACTTGGGCGGTGCCATTGTTCCGGGGATCGGCATTTCTACCGAAGCGCTTTATCAGCGTGCCGCTAAGCTGCCGCGTATTGAGCTTGTGAAGCCGAAGAGTGTCATTGGGCGCAATCCTGTGACATCGATGCAGGCTGGCATTATTTTTGGATACGCAGGACAGGTTGACGGTATTGTTAAACGGATTCGTACAGAATTTGGTGTCACACCACGTGTAATCGCAACCGGCGGCTTAGCTGAGTTAATCGCTGCTGAATCGGAAACGATAGAAGAGGTTGATCCGCTGCTCACACTTGAAGGATTGAGAATTATATATGAACGCAATCAGGAGGGATTTTGATGGAAAATCAGCTGAAGGACGTGCTGGTGCGAGGGACGGCATGGAATGGCAAGATTCGAGTGTTCGCGGCTCGCACGACTCAGCTTGTTGAAGAGCTTCGCCAAAGGCATGGTACATATCCAACGGCTACAGCAGCGTTAGGGCGTACATTAACAGCAGGTGCTATTATGGGCGCTATGCTGAAAGGGCAAGAAAAACTGACGATTCAAGTAAAGGGCGACGGTCCAATCGGCCAGATCGTTGTTGATGCCAATGCAGACGGAGAGGTTCGCGGATACGTTGATCATCCTGAAGTGCATTTGGCAAGCAACGCACTGGGTAAGCTTGACGTAGCCGGAGCTGTCGGGCGCACTGGTTATCTTCATATTACAAAGGATTTAGGGATGAAGGAGCCATACCGTGGCAGTATTCCGATTGTATCGGGTGAACTCGGCGAGGATTTCACATACTATTTCGCGGTCTCCGAGCAGACGCCTTCGGCGGTTGGTCTTGGCGTCTTGGTAGATACAGATAACTCGGTGCTGCATGCCGGCGGGTTTATCGTTCAGCTTATGCCTGGTTTGACGGACGATGAGATTACAAAACTGGAGCAAGCGGTTGGATCGATGCCGCCTGTAACGACCTTGCTTGATCAAGGAGAGTCACCGGAGGGGCTGCTGCGCCGGATTGTAGGCAATGATGGCGACCTTCACATTCACGATACGATGGACTTGAAGTTTCAATGCTTCTGTTCCTCCGAGCGTGTAGAGCAGACACTTCTCAGTTTAGGTGAGCATGAGCTGCAACAAATTATTGATGAAGATGGAAAAGCGGAAGTCGTTTGCCAATTTTGCAACGAAGCGTATACATTTGAACGGGCGCAGCTAAAGCTGCTGCTTGAACAAGCGAAACCAAAGCCGATCCAATAATCGGAGGCATTAGGGCAATGAGGAAATACGAGGTGCTGAAGGCCGTTGTCATCCTTCAAGCCGTATGCATGGTGGTATTATCGGTAGTCGTCGTAATTAGAGTGTGGCCGGGTCATGATCGACAGCTGGATAATCAGCAGCCAACGAATGTCGGCAGTGGGGAAGAAACGGCTGAACCGAGCAAGCCGGGCCAAACACCAACGAATCAATCGGATGGTAGCCGTGTGATCGCTAAAGTGGGCAAGGAAAACATTACGCTTGCAGATTTGGAAGGTGAGCTTCATTCGCAATATGGAGCTGCTGTTCTGCGCACGTTAATGGTTCATAAAGCGATTGATTTAGAAGCTGCAGCCTCTGAGCTAAGCATACTCGCTGAAGAGCAAAGCCGTGAGCTTGATAAAATGATTGAAGGCTACGATAGTGAAGAACGTTTTTTTGAAGTCATGCAAGAGCAATTAGGCATGAGCCGGGAACAGGTGTTGGAGGACTTGCATTACCGCTTGCTTCTGGAGAAAATCGTCGTGCGAAGCATTCATGTCTCAGATGAAGAGGTTGAACGCTATATAACCGACCATCCTGAGGAATTTGATGAGAAAATGCAGCTGCATCTGCAATGGATTATAACGGAGACGATGAAGGAAGCTAACTCCGTGATGGGGCTTTTATCGGATGGCGAGGATTTCGCTGAGATGGCACATTCCTATTCCATTGATTCTTTTACGGCAGATACAGGCGGCGATCTCGGCTTAATTGATAAAGATGACCCATTCTATAACCGCGAAATGATGGAAACAGCCAGCCGTTTGCGGGTAGCTGAAATTGCTGGTCCGATTAAGGTAGATGGGGGTTATGCGGTTATTCGTCTTATCGAGCGCCAAATGACAACGAATATGTCGGGCGGCAGGCTGCAAGATACCGTACGCAAGCAGCTGGCGCTTGAACGTGCTGACTCATTGACCAAAATTGAGGATAAGCTGCTAGAGAAATATGATGCTGTGAAAACAGAATAGCTTTGCCCGGTGCTGCGTTTTCAGTGGAGCGTTAAAGTCACTATTGACAACGGATGCAAGAGATTGTTAAGATGTAATTAGTGAAAATACCAACTGAATTAGTCGGAATAAGGAGGCAGTTATTTCCATGGCCAAAATTGTACAAAGTGTTCTAGATCTTATCGGTGACACTCCGCTTGTTCGTTTAAACCGTCTCGTGCCTGAGGGCAGTGCAGAAGTTTATGTGAAACTTGAATATCAAAATCCAGGTGCAAGTGTAAAAGACCGTATTGCAATCAGTATGATTGAGGTAGCTGAGCAAGAGGGAATCATAAAACCAGGCGATACTATTATTGAGCCTACTAGTGGAAATACAGGAATTGGACTAGCACTTGTAGCAGCTGCAAAAGGCTATAAGGCTATTCTTGTTATGCCTGAAACGATGAGTATTGAGCGTCGCAACCTGCTTCGCGCTTACGGTGCAGAGCTTGTATTGACGCCAGGTTCTGAAGGTATGAACGGTGCTGTTCGCAAAGCGGAAGAACTAGCTGCTGAGAACACGAACTACTTCCTGCCGCAACAATTCAAAAACCAAGCAAACGTTAAGGTTCACCGCGAAACGACAGGTCCTGAGATCGTCGAAGCGATCAACTCCCTTGATGGTAAGCTTGATGCGTTCGTTGCTGGTATCGGAACTGGCGGAACGATTTCAGGTACTGGTGAAGTGCTTAAGAAAAACTTCGACGGTATTAAAATTTACGCGGTAGAGCCTGCTGCTTCACCGATCCTCTCTGGCGGCAAACCGGGTGCTCACAAAATTCAAGGTATCGGCGCAAACTTTGTTCCTGATATTTTGAACCGTGATATCTACGATGCTGTCATTACAATTGAGAACGAAGATGCGTTTGAATACGCTCGTCGTGCAGCGAAAGAAGAAGGCATTCTTTGCGGAATTTCCTCTGGCGCAGCGATCTATGCGGCATTGCAAGTTGCGAAAGAGCTTGGCGAAGGAAAACGTGTTGTTGCGATTGTTCCAAGCAACGGCGAACGCTACCTTTCCACACCGCTGTTCAACTTCGAAAACTAATTTTTACTGCCTATATCGAACAGCCTTTCATTCCTCGGAATGGAAGGCTTTCTTTTTACTTAGCTATTCTGTATACTGAGCAAAATAAGTCAAGTATTCGGGGGTTGAAGGTGATGATCACCGCGATAGAGCAATGGACTCGGTGGCACGCCGAACAGAAATATACGACGCTGCCATTCGTTAAAGAATTACCCTTTGAGTTCGGTAATCGGGCGAACGTAACGTCATGGGAAGAAGTATGGCAGGACGCTTCGCCGCATGCTTTTGTATTAGAAAGCGGCAAGGACGGACGATATACGTATTTGGGATTGCATCCTGACGGGGTTATCCGTGGAAAAGGGCTGCAAGCAGAGTCGATACAATTTCATTCGCTAGAGGAGCAAAGCAAGCGCCGCTGGGAAGGTAAGCCGCTTGAGGTTGTGAGAGAATGGATGAGCGGTTTGCTTGGGCCGAAGCTTGAGAATGGGCCTAAGTGGGTTGGCGGCTGTATCGGATTCTGGGGTTACGATGTCATTCGTTCGATCGAACGATTGCCGGTGCTAGCCGAGGATAATCAGGATATTCCCGATTATTTATTCATGCAAATGAATGAGATATGGATCATCGACCATGAGCAATCAAAAGTGTATTGTGCTGTCCATTCAAAAGTAGATCAAAATGCGGATCAAGAGGAACTGCGTGCTGCTTATGACCGTGCTTCATCTAGAGCGGAAGGGATGACCAACTACTGGTTAACCTGGTTTGATGAAGAGCATGCCCAGGCGAAGGCGATATCGCTTCGAGCAGAGCGTCAGCGTTTGTTGACAGATGATTTATTGCAATTGGATGCGGATTCGATTTCTGGCATCACATCCCCTTTCTCGAAGCAAGCATACATGGACGCCGTTCGCAGCATTCAGCGATATATTGAGCAGGGTGACGTTTTTCAAGTGAATTTGTCCGTTCGTCAGAGCAAAGCGATTGCGGCTGCGCCGGAAGAACTTTATGAATGGATTCGACTAGTTAACCCATCGCCTTATATGGGGTTTCTGCGTTGTCCTGATTTTCAGATTGTATCTGCATCCCCTGAGCTTCTCGTTGAGCTCAATGATAACAAACTGATCACAAGACCGATAGCTGGAACGCGTAGACGCGGGCGAACGGAGGAAGAGGATCGGCGCCTAGCTGACGAACTTCTCACGAATGAGAAGGAGCGGGCGGAGCATATTATGCTCGTTGACTTGGAACGGAACGATCTTGGGCGGATTTCTACTTATGGTACGGTTAAGGTCGAAGAGTTTATGGTTATTGAACAATACTCGCATGTTATGCATCTTGTTTCTCAGGTAGTAGGACAGCTTGCAAACGGCAAAGATGCTTACGATGTTATATCGGCTACCTTCCCTGGAGGAACGATTACAGGTGCTCCAAAAATTCGCACAATGGAAATCATAGAAGAGCTTGAACCGACACGCAGAGGACCGTATACGGGCTCGCTTGGATGGATTGACTACAGCGGGGATATGGAATTTAATATTATTATTAGAACCATGGTGCTTCAGGAAGGCGTTGTTCATATTCAAGCGGGAGCAGGTATCGTTATTGATTCTGAGCCGGAGCGGGAATATAAAGAATCGCTAAACAAGGCGAAGGCATTATGGAAGGCCATTCAGTACAGCGAACGGTTTGCAGCAGTCGATTTGGCAGCGGAAACGGAAAAAGGGGGAGCCTTAACATGATACTTGTCATCGATAATTATGATTCCTTTACGTACAATTTAGTGCAGTATTTGGGTGAGCTTGGGGAAGATATTACGGTAAAAAGAAATGACGAAATAGATTTAGCTGGAATCGAAGCATTAGCGCCCGATCATATTTTAATATCACCAGGTCCGTGTTCACCGAATGAAGCGGGCATTAGTCTATCACTAATCGAGCATTTTAAAGGTAAAATCCCGATTTTTGGTGTATGTCTTGGTCATCAATCGATCGGGCAGGCATTTGGCGGGGAAGTGGTGCGTGCGGAGAAGCTGATGCACGGCAAAACGTCTGCCATTTATCATCAAGGAAAATCCGTATTTGAAGGTTTGCCATCACCTTTTACCGCTACTCGCTATCATTCTCTTATCGTACGCCGTGAAACGCTGCCTGATTGCTTGGAAATAACAGCGGAAACAGATGAAGGAGAAATTATGGGTTTGCGTCATAAGGAATATGCAATTGAAGGGGTGCAATTTCACCCTGAGTCCATTATAACGGAGCATGGCTTGACGATGCTTCGTAATTTCTTGCAAAATCGGACGGGCGCAGTGCGATGAAGGTCGGACTGAACGGCTCCGTAATGGATGCGAGCGAAGCCGTGATCTCAGTTTATGATCACGGCTTTTTGTACGGTATAGGTTTGTTCGAGACTTTCCGCACGTATAAGGGGAAACCATACTTACTAGATAGGCATATGAAGCGGCTATGCTCAGGCTGTGATCAGCTAGGAATTCAGTACACACCTAATATGGAGGAGCTGCGCTGCTCCGTTAACGAGCTACTTGTGGCGAATGAATTAAAAGATGGCTATATAAGACTAACCGTCAGTGCAGGCGAAGCTGAGCTAGGGTTGCCGACAGGAGATTATGAACAGCCGAATGTGTTAATGCTTGTAAAGGCTTTGCCGCCGGTTAATGATGCGGTTCATATGCGCGGACGGGAGCTGCGGCTTTTGCAGACAAGGAGGAACACGCCTGAGGGCGAGGTTCGCTTTAAGTCTCTCCATTATATGAACAATATTATTGCTAAGCGAGAGCTGCTTGCCAGTGGTGCTGCGCCTGGGGCCGAGGGTCTTATGCTCACGCGAGAGGGATGGTTGGCGGAGGGAATCGTGAGCAACTTGTTTTTTGCTAAGGACAATGTTGTATATACGCCTGAACTGGCCACCGGCATATTGCCGGGCATTACGCGCGAGCGAGTTATGGAGCTGGCTAGCAGTGCAGGGTATGAAACCGAAGAGGGCCTTTATAGCTTGGAGAAGCTGCAAACGGCCGATGAGATATGGCTTACCAATTCCATTCAGGAGCTCGTTCCCGTTACGCTGTTATCCGAAGCTGGCGGGGTGAGTAGAGTTATCGGAAACGGTCAAGCAGGGTCTATTACAAAGCAATTGCTTACTCTTTACCGACAGACGACAATTGACGATGATACTAGAGCTGTCTAAGCTCTATAATCATGTAACATTAAGAAGAAGGATGGCGATCTAACAATGGATCAACAACCAAATTTCTATAAAAGAACATATGAGTTTGGCAGTGGAACGAGGCTGGAGCTAGGCGAGCGTACGTTGATTATGGGCATTTTGAATGCGACACCTGATTCTTTCTCGGATGGCGGGAGCTATACGAGTGTGGATGCGGCTCTTGCCCGTGCGAAAGCGATGGTGGAGGAAGGCGCTGATATTATTGATATTGGCGGTGAATCGACACGTCCAGGATTTGAGCCGGTGGGAGTGGAGGAAGAGCTGCGGCGTATCCTTCCTGTTATTCAAGGATTGCGTAAGGCGCTGCCGCACATTCCTTTATCCATCGATACATACAAAGCTGAGACTGCACGGCATGCGCTAGAGGCGGGCGCTCATATTATTAATGACATTTGGGGGCTTAAGGGTGACCCTAATATGGCCGCAGTTGCAGCTGAATATGCTTGTCCTGTCATCATCAATCATAACCGCCATGCGAGAGACTATAATGATTTTGTTCCCGATGTACTTGCAGATTTGCAGGGCAGTGTAAGCATTGCAAGAACGGCGGGCATCGCTGAAGATCAGATCTGGCTAGATCCGGGTATTGGTTTTGCCAAAACCTATGAGGATAATCTGGAGCTGCTTAGCCGTCTATCTGAGCTGCATGCACTTGGATATCCGGTGCTGCTCGGCACCTCGCGTAAACGTTTCATTAAGCAGACGCTGAATCTGCCTGTTGATGAGCTTGTTGAGGGAACGGCTGCGACGGTTGCTCTTGGCATTGCGCACGGCTGCCAAATCGTACGTGTGCATGATGTGCGTGCAATAAAGCGTACCGCGCTTATGACGGACGCCATTTTATACCGACGTTAATTGTGTTGTAGAATGCCGTTTCCTATTTTAAATAAGGTACATCGTTAGGAGAGTGACTATAATGGATAAAATGATGATCAAAGGGATGAGGTTTTACGGCTACCACGGCGTATTTCCTGAAGAAAACAAGCTAGGCCAGAAATATTATGTGGATGTTGAACTCAATATGGATTTGGAGCAAGCAGCGTTAACCGATGATTTGAACAGTACGGTGAATTATGCAGAAATCCACGCTCTCACGAAAACGATTGTAGAGGGCCCTCCGTTTAAGCTTATCGAAGCTTTAACAGGTCACATTGCATCGCAAGTACTGGAAGTTTATACTATGGTAAATGAAGTGACGGTTCGAGTAACGAAGCCAAACCCGCCGTTTGATATCCATTTTGACGGAGTAACGGTAGAACTGCGCAGAAAGCGGGACAATGATGGACGAACAATTCCCGCTTGATGGCGCACAGGCAGAGGCATATATCGCTTTAGGATCAAACATGGGAAACCGTGAGCAACTGCTGCTGGAAGCGATTAGCCTCATCGATGCGCACCCGAACATCGTGGTAAGCAGAGTGTCGGGCATGTATGAGACTGATCCGGTAGGCTACACAGAGCAACCACCCTTTATCAATATGGCATTAGCTGTACGAACGACACTATCTCCATTAATGCTTTTACGTCAGCTTTTGGAGTACGAGCACCAGCTCGGTAGAGTTCGACAAATTCGTTGGGGACCGAGAACCATTGACCTTGATCTGCTCCTATACGATAATGTCAGAATGGATCAAGAGGAATTAACATTACCGCATCCGCGTATGATGGAGCGGTCGTTCGTACTCGTTCCGCTGCATGATGTTTTGGATCAAACACATCGGCTGCAGTCCGAGGTAAGCGCAGTATCTGAAGCAGCGCTTCTGGATGGAAAGGAAGGCATTACGTTATGGAAAACAATCAATTGGCGCAGCGCGTCAGAGCCTTTCGAAAGCTGAAGGGCTATACTCAGCAGGAGCTGGCCAAGGAGCTTGGCGTATCGGTGGCCGTTCTTGGCTCATTGGAGCGAGGAACAAGAAAGACGGATACGAAGTTATTAAATCATATCGCTAAGACGCTCGGCATCAGCTATGAGGAATTAATGTCTGATAACCGTGAATAGTGCTGTCTGGTACACAAGAAATGAACCATAAGCAATTAGAAGAGGAGGAAGGAGTGACATGCTGAAAATCGGTGGCATCGAAATGAAGCATAGAGTGGTGCCAGCGCCGATGGCAGTCGTGTACAATCCTGCCTTTTGATTAATTGCCAAGGAGTTTGGAACGGGTCTTGTATGTGTTGAGATAGTAAGTGACAAAGCCATTTTACATGCTAGTATACGGGCAAGGCTAATTGGGACATTATAAAGGATGTCAATGAAGCGGTAGCGATTCCCGTAATTGGGAATGGCGACGTTTTCTCACCAGAGGATGCAAAAAGGCTGCTCGATCATATCGGCTGTGATCCGATGGCAGCGATTTTGGAAAACTATGCCCGCTCGCTTGGAGAGGACGAGGAATTCCAAGCTGTCAGTGCTGTGTCAAGCAAAGAAGCGGGTTCTGTTGAAGTAGTCGCTTACTAAAATACAATAGATCGGTTATGCGATTTACCCCGTAACGGGAGCGAGCCGACACCATTCGACAAAAGCCGCTATCATGCGGCTTCTGCTCTACATTTCAGAAATGAAACGGTTTCAATGGGTCGTCTGGCTTTGATTGACATTCAGGGTAACTTTGCAATATAATCGTGCAATATAATCTAACGAAGACATCAAGAGCGCTTCAAACAACAGTTGGTATGAGGAATAAGAAGCGTAATATATTAGGTAACAGTGAATTCATACAAGGTATGAAAAATTAGTCACATGACAGGAGAATCGGAAAGATGAACGATAAGCAAATCATTCTGACTCAAGAAGGGCTGCGAAAGCTCGAAGATGAATTAGAGAACCTAAAGTCGGTCAAGCGTCGTGAAGTAGCTGAACGTATTAAAGTAGCAATTGGCTATGGTGATATAAGCGAAAACTCGGAATATGAAGATGCGAAGAATGAGCAAGCATTTATCGAAGGCCGCGTTCTTACCCTTGAGAAAATGTTGCGCAATGCGCGTATTATAAATAATGACGATATTGATATTGATACCGTGAGCATCGGTTCGATCGTAACAGTTGAGGATATGGAGTATGGCGACACAATGGATTATTCCATTGTTGGTACAGCGGAAGCCGATCCTTTGCAAAACAAGATTTCAAATGAAAGCCCGGTTGGTAAAGCGATTCTAGGCAAGAAAAAAGGCACCGTTGTCGAAGTTAGCGTACCAGTCGGCATTATTCAATACAAAATTCTCGATATCAAAAAATAATGTTTGCTATGTGCGGTTCAAAAAGCTTCCTTGTGGGAAGCTTTTTGAACGTTTAAAATATAAGAACGTATATTACAGGTCTATACATTGCTTATATTTTATTGCGAAACGAGATTTTGCTGCATGAATCCGGTGACAGCTGCTTGCTTTTGCCGAATGATCAAGGAGATGAAAGAAGTGGAACAAGAAATCAATGAACAGCAGGAGTTAAGTGAGCTCTTGCAAATTCGCAGAAACAAATTGGACGAGCTTAGAGGGTTAGGTGTGGATCCATTCGGCCGAAAGTTCGAACGCACTCATAACGCCAAAGATATTGTACAAGCCTATGAAGGGCTCAGCAAAGAAGAAATAGAAGAAAAAGCGGTTGAAGTGCGTATTGCTGGCCGTATTATGCAGAAACGCGGCATGGGTAAAGCGGGTTTTGCTACGATTCAAGATTTGAGCGGCAAGGTTCAAATTTATGTTCGTAAAGATTCCGTTGAAGAGCATAAGTTTGCAGCTTTTGACTTGCTGGACATCGGTGACATCATTGGCGTAGTAGGCGTTGTATTCAAAACGAATACAGGCGAGGTCTCTGTCAAAGCACGTGATATTGAAGTTTTGACAAAGTCGCTTCTTCCATTGCCTGATAAATATCATGGCTTGAAAGACGTAGAGCTTCGTTATCGTCAGCGTTATGTTGACCTTATCGTGAATCCCGACGTCCAACAAACCTTTATTACTCGTTCCAAAATCATTCAATCCATGCGTCGCTACCTAGATTCCCGCGGTTATCTAGAAGTAGAAACACCAACTCTGCATTCCATTGCAGGCGGTGCTGCAGCGCGTCCTTTCGAAACGCATCATAATGCGCTGGACATGCAGCTCTACATGCGTATTGCAATCGAGCTTCATTTGAAGCGACTGATTGTAGGCGGATTGGAGAAAGTATATGAGATCGGCCGTGTATACCGGAATGAGGGGATTTCGACTCGCCACAATCCAGAGTTTACAATGATTGAGCTTTACGAGGCTTATGCTGATTACAAGGATATTATGGCATTGACAGAGAATGTCATCGCACATATTGCGCAAGAGGTTCTTGGAACAACAAAAATCACTTATCAAGGCCAAGAGATTGATTTGACACCTCAGTGGCGCCGTGTCAGCATGGTTGAGCTTGTCAAAGAAACGACGGGCGTAGATTTCGGCGTGGAAATGAGCGACGAGGAAGCCCATCGTTTGGCGAAAGAACACAAAGTTGCCGTTGATCCGCATATGACTTTTGGTCATATTCTCAACGCTTTCTTTGAACAGTTCGGTGAGCACACGCTTATTCAGCCAACCTTTGTTACAGGACATCCGGTTGCTATCTCGCCGCTTGCTAAGAAGAGCGAAGCAGATCCACGCTTCACCGATCGCTTTGAGCTATTCATCGTAGCACGTGAGCATGCTAATGCATTTACGGAGCTTAACGATCCGATTGATCAGCGTGAGCGTTTCGAGTCGCAGCTTGTTGAGCGTGAGCATGGAAATGACGAGGCGCATGAGATGGATGAAGACTTTATCCGCGCTCTGGAATACGGCATGCCGCCAACAGGCGGACTAGGAATCGGTATCGACCGATTGATCATGCTTCTAACAGATGCTCCATCTATTCGTGATGTACTGTTGTTCCCTCATATGAGAGATCAGCGTTCTGCTGAATAAGAAAAAGACAAGGGACCGTATGGCTTTTAGCAGCCAACGGTTCTTTTTTTTCTAATATCGAGAATTTGCAACAACAATCCTTAAAAACATTCAAATTATGATTGATATTGTAGTGCAATCTATTGATTTGCTAGATTCATATGGTAGAATAGAACTAATAAAGCGCTACACGATAACGGCAAACCTATCGAAAGGTAGGGACGCAAAGCTAAAGGGCCTTCCGTATGATGGCAGCCAGCTACCGAATGAACAGGCTTTTTTTTGTTTGTATAGGGGAAATTCATCACATAGCGCTTCACACGATAATGGCAAACCTATCGAAAGGTAGGGACGCAAAGCTAAAGGGCCTTCCGTAAGATGGCAGCCAGCTACCGAAGGGAGTATATTCATGCGTAAATTTATGTTAGTCATCGCAGCTTTTGTTCTTTTTGCATCCATCCATGTAACGGTCGTTCAGGCAAATGAAGCGGACTCTTCTGATTGGCTCAATACGGGGAATTTAGATAAAGGTGTTGTCTCCGTACAATATGAAGTGAACACTAAAGTGAAAACGAAGCTTATGATCGCAAAAGGCGCATCAAATTATACATATAATCTAACTGGCGGAAAAACAGCTGAGAAGTTTCCGTTGCAGCTTGGCAATGGTGAATACACGATATCCGTTCTTGAGAATACAACAGGCAACAAATACAAACTGGCGAAGAAAGAAACCGTGACGCTTGATTTGAAAGACAACAAGGTTTTGTACTTGAATTCTATCCAGAATATTGACTGGTCGAATGCGAGCAGCGCCATCGTCAAGGCAAAAGAATTAGCCAGCAATAAAAAAACGGATATGGAGAAAGTAAAGGCAATCTACGAATATATTATTACGAATGTAAGTTATGATAATCAATTAGCTGCTAATCTGTCAGTTGATTACCTCCCCAATATTGATCGCACCTTTAAATCGAGAAAGGATATCTGCTACGGATACGCTTCATTATTTGCGGCAATGCTGCGGAGCGTGGATATTCCTACGAAGCTCTTGATGGGACAATCTACTTATGTGGATGTTTATCATGCTTGGAATGAAGTGTACTTGGATGGGAAATGGGTTACGATTGATACGACAGTTGATGCAGGTCTAAAGAAGGGCAAGAAAAAGTATGAGCTTATCAAGGATGCAGCTCAATATACTGTTACAAAAACATATTAGAAGTCATACGAGCTTGCGAAAATCGCACAGCTCGTTTTTTTATGTCTTTCTTCAATATAGGTGAGGAGGAAGCGAAGCAACGATTACGTAATTAGAAGGCAAATAGGAGTATTGAAAACTTTTTCGTAAATAATGAAAAAAACACTTGCAATGCTATATACGCCTATGATATATTATCTAGGTCGCCAACGAGATACACGGACGACAAGAGAGAAAAGATTGCTCTTTGAAAACTGAACAACGAGTAATAACTGCCTCGCAAATCCTTCGGGATAAGCGAAAAAAGCGATAAAAAAGTAATGAGCAAGTCAAACACCAATTTGGAGAGTTTGATCCTGGCTCAGGACGAACGCTGGCGGCGTGCCTAATACATGCAAGTCGAGCGGAGTTGATGAGGTGCTTGCACCTCTGATACTTAGCGGCGGACGGGTGAGTAACACGTGGGTAACCTGCCTATAAGACTGGGATAACATTCGGAAACGAATGCTAATACCGGATACGCGATATGGTCGCATGACTGAATCGGGAAAGATGGAGCAATCTATCACTTATAGATGGACCCGCGGCGCATTAGCTAGTTGGTGAGGTAACGGCTCACCAAGGCGACGATGCGTAGCCGACCTGAGAGGGTGATCGGCCACACTGGGACTGAGACACGGCCCAGACTCCTACGGGAGGCAGCAGTAGGGAATCTTCCGCAATGGACGAAAGTCTGACGGAGCAACGCCGCGTGAGTGATGAAGGTTTTCGGATCGTAAAGCTCTGTTGCCAGGGAAGAATGCTTGGGAGAGTAACTGCTCCCAAGGTGACGGTACCTGAGAAGAAAGCCCCGGCTAACTACGTGCCAGCAGCCGCGGTAATACGTAGGGGGCAAGCGTTGTCCGGAATTATTGGGCGTAAAGCGCGCGCAGGCGGCCTTGTAAGTCTGTTGTTTAAACTTGGGGCTCAACCCCAAGTCGCAAGGGAAACTGCAAAGCTTGAGTACAGAAGAGGAAAGTGGAATTCCACGTGTAGCGGTGAAATGCGTAGAGATGTGGAGGAACACCAGTGGCGAAGGCGACTTTCTGGGCTGTAACTGACGCTGAGGCGCGAAAGCGTGGGGAGCAAACAGGATTAGATACCCTGGTAGTCCACGCCGTAAACGATGAATGCTAGGTGTTAGGGGTTTCAATACCCTTGGTGCCGAAGTTAACACATTAAGCATTCCGCCTGGGGAGTACGGTCGCAAGACTGAAACTCAAAGGAATTGACGGGGACCCGCACAAGCAGTGGAGTATGTGGTTTAATTCGAAGCAACGCGAAGAACCTTACCAGGTCTTGACATCCCAATGAAAGCATTAGAGATAGTGCCCCTCTTCGGAGCATTGGAGACAGGTGGTGCATGGTTGTCGTCAGCTCGTGTCGTGAGATGTTGGGTTAAGTCCCGCAACGAGCGCAACCCTTGATCTTAGTTGCCAGCACATTATGGTGGGCACTCTAGGATGACTGCCGGTGACAAACCGGAGGAAGGTGGGGATGACGTCAAATCATCATGCCCCTTATGACCTGGGCTACACACGTACTACAATGGCCGATACAACGGGAAGCGAAACCGCGAGGTGGAGCCAATCCTATCAAAGTCGGTCTCAGTTCGGATTGCAGGCTGCAACTCGCCTGCATGAAGTCGGAATTGCTAGTAATCGCGGATCAGCATGCCGCGGTGAATACGTTCCCGGGTCTTGTACACACCGCCCGTCACACCACGAGAGTTTACAACACCCGAAGCCGGTGGGGTAACCCGCAAGGGAGCTAGCCGTCGAAGGTGGGGTAGATGATTGGGGTGAAGTCGTAACAAGGTAGCCGTATCGGAAGGTGCGGCTGGATCACCTCCTTTCTAAGGAAATACCCGGACCCGATGAGGTTCGGATAAACTTGGCAGTTTATCGCTTACTCGTTGTCAGTTTTGAAAGATTAATCATCTTTCAAAGGAAGTCCAAAGGGAATACCTATGGGCCTTTAGCTCAGCTGGTTAGAGCGCACCCCTGATAAGGGTGAGGTCGGTGGTTCGAGTCCACTAAGGCCCACCATTATCGACTCTGAGAAGTCGGTACCCATATTAAATTTGGGGCCATAGCTCAGCTGGGAGAGCGCCTGCCTTGCAAGCAGGAGGTCAGCGGTTCGATCCCGCTTGGCTCCACCAAAAAGAATAATGTACTGTCTTTGCTGAAGATTAACTCTGAAGCAAACTCAGCGCAAAACATTTGCACTTTGAAAACTGGATAACGAAAGAAAAAGAATTGCTGAAACATCCTTTAGTTGTTTTTACGTAAGCGAAGGTGAGCGATCACCTGAGCAAAATGGTTAAGCTAGTAAGAGCGCACGGAGGATGCCTAGGCACCAGGAGCCGAAGAAGGACGTGGCGAACAACGATACCGCCCCGGGGAGCCGTAAGCAGGCATTGATCCGAGGATTTCCGAATGGGGAAACCCAGCTATCGTAATGGATAGTTACTCTCAACTGAATACATAGGTTGGGTAGAGGCATACCAGGGGAACTGAAACATCTAAGTACCCTGAGGAAGAGAAAACAATAGTGATTCCGTCAGTAGCGGCGAGCGAACGCGGATTAGCCCAAACCAAGGAGCTTGCTTCTTGGGGTTGTAGGACGTCTCACATGGAGTTACAAAAGTGTTTGGTAGGCGAAGAGGTCTGGAAAGGCCCGCCAGAGCAGGTAAAAGCCCTGTAACCGAAAGCAAGCACTCTCCGAGACGGATCCTGAGTACGGCGGGACACGAGAAACCCCGTCGGAATCCGGCAGGACCATCTGCCAAGGCTAAATACTCCCTGGTGACCGATAGTGAAGCAGTACCGTGAGGGAAAGGTGAAAAGCACCGCGGAAGCGGAGTGAAAAAGAACCTGAAACCGTGCGCTTACAAAAAGTCAGAGCCCGTTAAATGGGTGATGGCGTGCCTTTTGTAGAATGAACCGGCGAGTTACGATCACGTGCAAGGTTAAGTCGGGAAGACGGAGCCGTAGCGAAAGCGAGTCTGAATAGGGCGAATAAGTACGTGGTCGTAGACCCGAAACCGTGTGATCTACCCCTGTCCAGGGTGAAGGTGCGGTAACACGCACTGGAGGCCCGAACCCACGCATGTTGAAAAATGCGGGGATGAGGTGGGGGTAGCGGAGAAATTCCAATCGAACTCGGAGATAGCTGGTTCTCCCCGAAATAGCTTTAGGGCTAGCCTCGAGGAATGAGCGTCGTGGAGGTAGAGCACTGATTGGGTGCGGGGCCCGCCAAGGGTTACCAAGTCCAGTCAAACTCCGAATGCCATAGACGTGCTACTCGGGAGTCAGACAGTGAGTGCTAAGATCCATTGTCAAGAGGGAAACAGCCCAGATCATCAGCTAAGGTCCCCAAGTGTGTGTTAAGTGGGAAAGGATGTGGAGTTGCAAAGACAACCAGGATGTTGGCTTAGAAGCAGCCATCATTTAAAGAGTGCGTAATAGCTCACTGGTCGAGTGACTCTGCGCCGAAAATGTAACGGGGCTAAACACACCACCGAAGCTATGACATGTACCATTAGGTACTTGGGTAGGGGAGCGTTGAATACGGATTGAAGTTGGACCGTGAGGACTGGTGGACTGTATTCAAGTGAGAATGCCGGTATGAGTAACGAAAAGACAAGTGAGAATCTTGTCCGCCGAAAGCCTAAGGGTTCCTGAGGAAGGCTCGTCCTCTCAGGGTAAGTCGGGACCTAACGCGAGGCCGAAAGGCGTAGTGGATGGACAACAGGTTGAAATTCCTGTACCACCGAAGATCGTTTGAGCAATGGGGTGACACAGAAGGGCAGTGACGCGGACTGATGGAATAGTCCGTCCAAGCAGTGAGGCTGATCGATAGGCAAATCCGTCGATCATAAGGCTGGGCTGTGATGGGGAGCGAAAATTGCAGTAGCGAAGGTCATGTACTCCGGCTGTCAAGAAAAGCCTCTAGTGAGATCTAGGTGCCCGTACCGCAAACCGACACAGGTAGGCGAGCAGAGCATGCTAAGGCGCGCGGAAGAACTCTCGTTAAGGAACTCGGCAAAATGACCCCGTAACTTCGGGAGAAGGGGTGCCTCGGTAGGGTGAATAGCCCGAGGGGGCCGCAGTGAAAAGGCCCAAGCGACTGTTTAGCAAAAACACAGGTCTGTGCGAAGCCGTAAGGCGAAGTATACGGGCTGACGCCTGCCCGGTGCTGGAAGGTTAAGGGGAGCGGTTAGGGGTAACCCGAAGCTGTGAACCGAAGCCCCAGTAAACGGCGGCCGTAACTATAACGGTCCTAAGGTAGCGAAATTCCTTGTCAGGTAAATTCTGACCCGCACGAATGGCGTAACGACTTGGGCGCTGTCTCAACGAGAGATCCGGTGAAATTTTAATACCTGTGAAGATGCAGGTTACCCGCGACAAGACGGAAAGACCCCATGGAGCTTTACTGTAACTTGATATTGAACTTTGGTACGATCTGTACAGGATAGGTGGGAGCCTAAGAAGCATGAGCGCCAGCTTGTGTGGAGGCAACGTTGGGATACCACCCTGATCGTATCGGAGTTCTAACCTAGAACCGTGAAACCGGTTCGGGGACCGTGTCAGGTGGACAGTTTGACTGGGGCGGTCGCCTCCTAAAATGTAACGGAGGCGCCCAAAGGTTCCCTCAGAATGGTTGGAAATCATTCGAAGAGTGCAAAGGCATAAGGGAGCTTGACTGCGAGACCTACAAGTCGAGCAGGTACGAAAGTAGGGCTTAGTGATCCGGTGGTACCGAATGGAAGGGCCATCGCTCAACGGATAAAAGCTACCCTGGGGATAACAGGCTTATCTCCCCCAAGAGTCCACATCGACGGGGAGGTTTGGCACCTCGATGTCGGCTCATCGCATCCTGGGGCTGAAGTAGGTCCCAAGGGTTGGGCTGTTCGCCCATTAAAGCGGTACGCGAGCTGGGTTCAGAACGTCGTGAGACAGTTCGGTCCCTATCTGTCGCGGGCGCAGGAAATTTGAGAGGAGCTGTCCTTAGTACGAGAGGACCGGGATGGACGTACCGCTGGTGTACCAGTTGTTCCGCCAGGAGCACCGCTGGGTAGCCAAGTACGGACGGGATAAGCGCTGAAAGCATCTAAGCGTGAAGCCCCCCTCAAGATGAGATTTCCCAGTATGTAAGACCCCTTGAAGACGACGAGGTTGATAGGTTCGGGGTGGAAGCACAGCAATGTGTGTAGCTGACGAATACTAATCGGTCGAGGGCTTATCCTAAACACGTTTACTGTGACCCATACATCCAGTAGACAGCAGCTAAAAAGGCTTCAGCAAGCCTAATCTTTCGTATCCAGTTTTCAGCGTGCAACACGCTACGTTTGGTGGCGATGGCGGAGGTGAACCACGCGTTCCCATACCGAACACGACCGTTAAGCCCTTCAGCGCCGATGGTACTTAGACCGCAGGGTCTTGGGAGAGTAGGACGTCGCCAAGCACGAGAGACCTATCGCATGTGATGCGGTAGGTTTTTTTGTCGTTTATGCGGTATGATAGGATTATATCAAATTTGGAGGTGCTTCGAATTGGAAACGCGTATCGTTATTAAGCATATCGGTGTAGAACAATTTGACGAGACTATGGCTTTATCTCAATTTGCATTTCAATATGAACGTTCTGCTGCAGAACTAGAACAAACGAAAGAGCAGTATGAGAGTGAGCCTACTGTAAGGTACGGAGCGTATGTCGATAATCAATTGGCTGCGCAAGCTGCAGTGCTAAAGCTGCAAACCTATATCGGAGGCAAGGTTTTTGATATGGGAGGTGTTGCAGGTGTTGCGACATGGCCAGAGTTCAGGAGGCAGGGGCTAGTTGCTCAAATACTCATTCAATCGCTAATAGAGATGAAGGAGAACGGTCAAACGGTTTCTTTTCTTCATCCTTTTTCATTCAGCTTTTATCGTAAATTTGGATGGGAAACCTACACTGAACATAAAACATATACGATTAAGACGGACATGCTTCCAGCTAGAATAGCATACGAGGGTAGATTTGAGCGCATTACAGGAAACTATGGTTTGCTGAACGATGTCTATCAAGCCTATGCATCTCAATTTAATGGCTCATTGGTGCGTGACGAATTCTGGTGGAAGTATCGGATTAACAGAAGAAAACTAGGACAGACTGCACTTTATTACGATAAGAGCGGAGCAGCACAAGGCTACGTCATTTATGAAGTTAAAAATAGCCGGTTAACGGTTCATGAGTTTGTTCATTTAAATGAGCCCGCAAGAGCTGCGATATGGTCATTTCTAGCACAGCATGATTCAATGATCGAAGAGCTGACGATTAAAATGCCATCTAACGATCGCCTTCCCTACTTGCTGAGCAATCCGAGAATAAAACAGGAAATCACACCTTATTTTATGGCTCGAATTGTGGATGCGGAAGCTTTTGTTAGCCAATATGATTTTAAGGCAGCAGATCATGCCGATGACATTCATATTCAACTAATCGACGCTCAAGCTCCATGGAATAATGGTCATTTTTTACTTCATATCGATGCATCTGGGAAAGCATCACTTCGTCGTAAGGACGATAGTGAAAAAATAGATGAGGCAATTAAACTGGATATTGGTTCCTTTACGAGTGTACTATTTGGGTATATTCAGTTAGAGCAATTAGCCCAATTCGCACGCATAGAAGGAGATATAGGATTGGTTAAACGCTTACAATCTCGTATTCCCGAACGAACTACGTATTTACCTGACTTTTTCTAAAGAAATAGCATGTTTTGAGACTTCCAAATCGAGTATAAAACAGGATGAACAAAGGTATTCATCAGCCTTGACAGCCTATACCCCCTCTGCTAATATTGCTAATAATATATGTGAGACGTACTTAAAATAAGGGAGGAACATACTCGTGTGGGAAACGAAATTCGCCAAAGAAGGGCTAACGTTTGACGACGTCCTGCTTATTCCGCGCAAATCAGAAGTGCTGCCTAGGGAAGTTGACATCTCGATTCGATTAAGCGAGGACATTAAGCTAAACATTCCGCTCATTAGCGCTGGTATGGACACCGTTACAGAAGCCGCATTGGCGATTGCAATTGCGCGTGAGGGTGGTATCGGCATTATCCATAAGAACATGTCGATTACACAGCAAGCGGAGGAAGTTGACCGTGTAAAACGTTCGGAGAGCGGTGTAATTACAAATCCGTTTTCGCTTACGCCTGATCACCATGTTTACGACGCAGAAGAATTGATGGGTAAATACCGCATCTCAGGCGTACCGATTGTTGATCAAGATAAGAAGCTTGTAGGTATTTTGACCAACCGTGATTTGCGTTTCGTACATGATTATTCAATTAAGATAAATGAAGTTATGACTCGTAACAACCTTGTAACGGCACCTGTTGGCACAACGCTGCAGGAAGCGGAGGGCCTTCTTCAAAAGCACAAGATTGAGAAGCTGCCGCTGATTGATGAGTCCAACACACTTAAAGGTCTTATTACGATTAAAGATATTGAGAAAGCAATCCAATTCCCTAATGCGGCGAAGGATAAGCATGGTCGTTTGCTTTGCGGAGCAGCGGTTGGTATTTCGAAGGATACAATGGATCGTGCAGAAGCATTGGTTCAATCAGGAATTGATGTTCTTGTTGTAGACTCGGCTCATGGTCACCACATTAATATTTTGGATGCAGTTCGTAAGCTTCGTGCTACTTACCCAGACCTTACTATTATTGCAGGTAACGTTGCTACTGGCGATGCTACACGTGATCTTATCGAAGCAGGCGCTTCCGTAGTTAAAGTAGGGATTGGTCCTGGATCGATCTGTACAACTCGCGTTATCGCTGGTATCGGTGTTCCACAAATTACTGCAATTTATGATTGCGCGTCAGTTGCTCGTGAATACAATATCCCGGTTATTGCAGACGGCGGTATTAAGTACTCCGGTGATATTACGAAAGCAATCGCATCTGGAGCAAGCGCGATTATGATCGGAAGCTTGTTCGCAGGTACAGCTGAAAGCCCTGGCGAAACTGAAATTTTCCAAGGACGCAGCTTTAAAGTATACCGTGGTATGGGCTCGCTTGGCGCTATGAAGGAAGGAAGCAAGGATCGTTACTTCCAAGAGAACGAGAACAAACTTGTTCCGGAAGGTATCGAAGGACGCGTTCCTTACAAAGGGCCGCTTGCTGACACTGTGCATCAATTGCTCGGCGGCTTGCGTTCAGGTATGGGCTATTGCGGTACAGCTTCTCTGGACGAGCTTAAGAACGATACACAATTCGTTCGTATTACAGGTTCTGGTCTTCGTGAAAGCCATCCGCATGATGTGCAAATTACGAAAGAAGCACCAAACTATTCACTTTAAGCTATACTTTCTAGATACGATAATAACAGACAGGGAAAGGCGACTGAGTCGCTGGCCCTTGTCTGTTTTTTTTATGAAGGATTACTCATTGTTCTGTAACCTGTTTGTGGTTTAATTGTTAGGCTTCGATATGTTACAATTAACAACGGACAAACCAAGTGGGAAAAGGGGAGACGACGTTGAAGGAAATGGTAAGGCCGGTTCGAATAAAGACGGTCATCGCTGCAAGTTTGGCGGTTTGGATGGTAATGCTGTCGCTTGGTTCTGCGGTAGCAATGGCGAATGGATATCAAGGAAGAGAAAGTACGAAAAACGACTTAGGTTTACAAGTGAAAGCTGCAATTCTAATTGATGCGGATTCAGGACAAGTTTTATATGAAGTTAATTCAGAGGAGCCGCTCCCTGCAGCAAGTATGACGAAGTTAATGACGGAATATATCGTTCTTGAGGAAATTACGAATGAACGCCTGTCCTGGGATGAGGTTATTACCACTAGTGCGGAAGCGGCCTCAACACCATCGGATGGATCATCTGTATTTTTAGCTCAAGGAGATCAACATACGGTTAGAGATTTGTACAAAGCAATGGCAGTTGGTTCTGCGAATGATGCAACGATTGCATTAGCATCGCAAATAGCTGGAAGTGAGCAAGGGTTTGTTAAGAAGATGAATGAGGTAGCTGCGGAGTTGGGTCTTAAAACAGCTTTTTTTACAAGTGCGACTGGTCTATCGGAGACAACTATTATTTCTGCGACGGACATGGCGAAGCTAGCACAAATTATTTTGATCAAGCACCCTGAATTTTTGGATTATTCTAAGCTGCAGGAATATAAATTCCGTGAACGCGACAAGGATCCAATCATCAACATTAACTGGATGCTCGGCACAAACGTTAATCAAAAGGGCCTTAAGCACTTAGCTTATGAAGGCGTTGACGGCATGAAAACAGGCTTCATTAATGCTGCTGGCTACAACTTCACGGGTACTGTAAAAAGAGGCGAGCAGCGTTTTATTAGCGTCGTTATGGATACTGCTACAAAGTCTGCTCGTTTCAATGAAACGGCTAAGATGTACAACTACGGTTTTAGCACTTTTGAGAAAAAGACGGTGCTTGCGCCAAAATCTGTGGTAGAAACAGCGAAAACGGTTAAGATTAAAAAGGGTAAAAAGAAAACCTTGCCGATCGTAACGGAAAAAGATATTACGTTTATGGTTAAGAAGGGCGTAGAGCCTAAAATCGAGGTTGTATCCAGCGATGTGAAGTCAGAAGCTGAGCTGGTAGCTCCGATTCCAGCAGGTACGGTTGTAGGTACAGTAACTTACAAGTACACGGATGCCGAAACGAAACAAGAGCTCAAAAAAACGGTTAACCTCGTTACAACGGAGGATGGAACGAAAGCAGGCTGGTTCCGCTTGATGTTCCGTGGAATTGGAGATTTTTTCTCAGGTTTATTTAATGGAATCGTCAATTTGTTCTAATCCGAGTAGAAAACAGGGGAATAAAGCAAATCAAGGCTTGTCGATTATTCTTGCATCCTGTAAAATCAATGGTTAGAACAACTGCGGTAATATACAAATTAATGGATGAAAATAGGAGGATTTTAGCATGGAAACAGGTACATCGCGCGTAAAACGCGGCATGGCAGAAATGCAAAAAGGCGGCGTCATTATGGACGTTATGAGCGCCGAGCAAGCGAAAGTAGCAGAAGCAGCAGGAGCAACAGCGGTAATGGCGCTTGAGCGCGTCCCTTCCGAAATTCGTGCAGCAGGCGGAGTAGCTCGTATGGCTGATCCGACAATTGTAGAAGAAGTAATGAAAGTAGTATCGATTCCAGTTATGGCAAAGGCTCGTATCGGGCATTATGTAGAAGCAAAAGTGCTCGAATCCATGGGCGTTGACTATATCGATGAGAGTGAAGTACTTACTCCAGCAGATGAAGTATTCCACATCAGCAAGCATGAGTTTACAATTCCATTCGTATGCGGAGCAAAAGATCTTGGAGAAGCTTTGCGCCGTATTCAAGAGGGAGCAGCAATGCTTCGTACGAAGGGTGAGCCGGGAACAGGCAATATCGTAGAGGCTGTTCGTCACCTTCGCTTGATCAATGGACAAATTCGTAAAATTCAAGGTTTGTCGAAGGACGAGCTTTATCATGAAGCTAAGGTTCTTGGCGTAGCTTACGACTTGCTTCTTAACGTACATGAAACGGGTAAGCTTCCAGTCGTTAACTTCGCAGCAGGCGGAGTAGCTACACCATCCGATGCAGCATTGATGATGCATCTTGGAGCAGACGGCGTATTCGTAGGTTCTGGTATTTTCACATCAGAAAACCCAGAGAAATTCGCTCGTGCAATCGTTGAAGCAACGACACATTACCAAGATTACAAGCTAATTGCTGAAGTGTCGAAAAACTTGGGAGCAGCTATGAAGGGAATCGAAATTTCCAAGCTTAACTCCTCCGAGCGTATGCAAGACCGCGGTATCTAATAGTTGTAATATGCAGGTGCCGGCTTAGCGCGAATAGTGCTGCCGGCTCTTGCCCGTAAAGGAAGGCGAGTAGAGCGATGAAGATAGGCGTACTAGCGCTTCAGGGCGCAGTGGCAGAGCATATACGAAGCTTAGAAGCGGCGGGCGCAGAGGCGGTCGCCGTTAAGCGAGTTGAGCAGCTTGAAGAGCTGCAAGGGCTTGTTATTCCAGGCGGCGAAAGCACGACGATCGGCAAGCTGATGCGCAATTATGGTTTTATGGAAGCTATTAAGGATTTCTCTGCACAAGGCAAGCCATTGTTCGGTACTTGCGCAGGTCTTATTGTTTTGGCTGATGAAATAGAAGGCCAAGAGGATGCGCATTTGCGTCTTATGGATATGACCGTTGCAAGAAATGCATTCGGGCGTCAACAAGAAAGCTTTGAGACGGATTTGGATGTCAAAGGCATTGACGAACCGGTTCGCGCTGTATTTATCCGAGCTCCATTGATCAAAAAAGTTGGAGCAGGCGTAGACGTATTGTCTACATACCGAGATGAAATTGTAACAGCAAGACAGGGACATCTTCTAGCTGTATCGTATCATCCGGAGCTAACGGACGATTATAGGCTGCATGCATACTTCGTTGATATGGTGAAGGAAGCAGCGGCAAGCAAGGAATAAACTTTTACAATAATAAAATTACTCCCTTCAGAGAGGGGCTTTTGGATCGTGCTGGATGTAAAATTGTTAAGAAATGAATTTGAGAAGGTTGAGAAAGCGCTGCTTGATCGCGGAGCTTCCCTTGATCTTATTGCTAATTTTCCTGCGCTCGACACTAGGCGCCGTGATCTTATTCAAGAGACGGAGCAGTTGAAGAGCAGACGCAATACGGTTTCGCAGGATGTAGCTAAACTCAAACGCACAGGCGGCGACGCAGAATCGCTTATCCTTGAGATGAGAGAGGTTGGCGACCGCATTAAAGAGCTTGACGATGAACTTCGTGAGCTGGATGTACAAGTGATTGAGCTGACTCAAGCGATTCCTAACATTCCTAGCGATAGCGTGCCAGTCGGCAAGTCGGAGGAAGATAATGTAGAGCTGCGCAAAAATGGCGAGGTTCCAACCTTTGATTTTGAGCCCAAGCCACATTGGGAGCTTGCGCAATCACTCGGCATATTGGATTTCGAGCGTGCAGCGAAGGTAACGGGATCACGTTTCACGTTCTATCGCGGCCTTGGAGCTCGTCTTGAGCGTGCGCTTATCAGCTTTATGATGGATCTTCACAGCGATAAGCACGGTTATGAGGAAGTCTTGCCTCCATATATCGTTAATCGTGACAGCTTGATCGGTACGGGTCAGCTTCCGAAGTTTGAAGAGGATTTATTCAAAATTTCGGATTCGGATTATTTCCTCATTCCGACTGCAGAGGTACCAGTTACGAACCTGCACCGCGAAGAGATTTTGCCGATTGAAGAGCTTCCGAAATATTTTGTAGCTTACAGCTCGTGCTTCCGTTCAGAAGCAGGTTCTGCTGGGCGCGATACACGTGGTTTGATTCGTCAGCATCAGTTCAACAAGGTTGAATTGATCAAATTGACGAAACCGGAGGATTCATACGAAGAGCTGGAGAAAATGACCGCTAACGCGGAGAAGGTTTTGCAGCTACTAGGACTTCCTTACCGTGTTCTAACGCTTTGTACGGGAGATATGGGCTTCACAGCGGCTAAAACATATGACCTTGAAGTGTGGCTGCCAAGCGCAGGCACGTATCGTGAAATTTCGTCCTGCTCAAATGTAGAGGATTTCCAAGCTCGCCGTGCGGGTATTCGTTTCCGCAGAGATACGAAGAGCAAGCCGGAATTCGTTCATACTCTGAATGGTTCGGGACTTGCTGTAGGTCGTACTTTTGCGGCAATCATCGAGAACTTCCAGCAAGCGGACGGCTCTGTGACGATTCCAGAAGTACTGCGTCCGTATATGGGCGGCATTAGTTCGATCGATTCAACAAAGCTTTAAAATTTTTTTTGCCACATGGTCAAAATATACTTGCATTTTTATTTTGACCTGTGGTATTATATTTCTTGTGACAAATGAACGATGGAGAGATACCGAAGCGGTCATAACGGGGCAGTCTTGAAAACTGTTAGGGCGCAAGCCCACGTGGGTTCGAGTCCCACTCTCTCCTCCATATTTTTTTAAAATGTACATGACAAGCCCAGACGCTAAGCGTTTGGGCTTTTTTTTCATTCTATCCCCTCGTATAAAATAATGCCGCACTTCGCATGTTATACGATGTGGAGGTGCTTCATTTAATGGGTAAATCAGATGAACTGCAAATGAATCAAGAAAACTTGGCAGATGCTTGGCGTCAAACCTTGCCAGAGACGCTCAAAGACGCTGACCGCAGCAGAGTGCTGCCTGATGAGTCAGATTCCAAAGCGCTGCGCGTAACGATCGATACAGCTGGACATCAAATGTATTCGTTTGATTTTAAAGTTACTTATGTAGATAGCCGTGAAGTGAAGGTTGAGCTTATCGATGTGGAGAAAGACAAGGTATCCATCGATGAGCGTGGAGACATCATTCAAGAGCTGATACAAAATTACACTAGACATCTGCATGAATGTGCTCAAGCGCTGCAACGCTTGACGCATGCTTAGAGGAGAGAACAGCTTATGACGAAGGCACAAGGAACGGCTGATAAAAACTTATCTAATGTGGTAGAGGCTTTGGAGGTTGAGGCGGTTAACAGTCATCAGGCTCAGCAATTGCAGCAGGATAAGAACGATCGAAGCAATCAGGATGACATAAACCATGATCATCCAACAGATTTAGAACATCAAAAAGATTAACGCTTCCCTTGAAGCGGATGAGATCTAAATAGGAGGAATCCAAATGTCGAAGCCAGACAGCATTCCGGTGCCGGAAAGCAATCCGCAAAATAATCGGAAACGTAATGATGGAGGCGGGCAGCAAGAGCCGCTTTCTGGATCAAAGAAAACGAAGCAGCGTAATCATGTGGATCATCATAACCCGCAAGGATAGTTCAATATGCTGTTAAAAGCTAGGCCAAACGTCCCGTTTCAGTACGTTGAAACGGGATTTTTTGGATATAACTTCTAAATGAAGTTATTTTAGTATAGAATGGAGGTGCTCACAAAAAGATAGGGAGGAACATACTACATGAAGAATGTTCAAAAAATAGCGGTTCTTATGTTAGCCGTTATTTTAGTTGTCATTGCAGGCTGCAGCTCGGCAAAACCACCGAAGGAAGCTTTGCAGGCGGCTATGACGAAAATTAATGAAGCGGACTCATATGCAGTAAAAATGTCATTTGGCTTGGATGAGTTGGAAGTACCGCAAACGGCAACATTGGAAGGCAACGCAGCTGCTACAGCAGCAATCGTAGGGATGATTAAAGATGCAACCATTACAGTTGATGCTGTATATAAGAAAAAACCGATGCGTACCGATATGAATATGCAAATCGTAGTGCCAGGCGACATGGAAATGAAGTTAACTGTACCTATGATTATGACTGAGGAAGCGCTGTATGTGAAAATACCGCAAGTTCCGATGCTGCCATTGCCGGAGACGATTACAAGTAAGTTTATTAAAATTGATCTAAAGGAGCTTGCTGAGAAAGAAGGCACAGCTAAGCTGGATCTTGCTGCACAACAAAAGTTAGGCAAAGAGCTCGGAGAAGTAATGCTTAAGCATTTTGACGAGAAAACATACTTCAGCCAGCCAAAGGCTGAGGAAGCTGGCCTGCCTGCTGATATGAAAGCAGATCAAATCATCGCTTTTGAGATTAATGAAAGCAACTACCCAAAAACAGTAGAAACCATCGTAAACCAAGTGCTGCCTGAGGTGCTAAATGTATTGCTTGCTAATGAAGCATCATTAAAAACTCTTCAGCTTGATAAGGCGGACATCGAGAAGGTGAAGACGGATCTTGAGACGAACAAAGCAGAGATTCTAACCACATTTAAAAATGATGTTAAAGTGAATACTCTGAAAGTAACGGGTGCTATCACAGATGGGTATCTTGCTTATCAATCGGGCAAGGTAAGCATTGAAGGATCTGACAAAGAGAGCGGCCAGAAGATGAAGCTTGGCCTTCATTATGATGTTACTTACTCCGAGATTAATAAAGATGCGAAGTTCGAAGGTGAAATTCCGACGGATGCGATTACACTGGACGAACTGACACAGATGTTCCAACTGCCAGTTGGTCTGTAATAGAGTGAAAATGAAGCAGCTCCTGAGTGTCAGGAGCTGCTTTTTTAGTGAAGCGGGTGTTCTTACAAAGCGACAACCATCGATTTTTTTAGAAGCTCTTTCATCATTTGGGCAGCTTTTACTTTAACATTCAAGCAAGCGGAAATTTCAAGCTGATAATTGCCAATCAGCAGCTCCCTGCGCAGTTGTTCAGCTGTTTCGCAAATGTTATCTACATGATTAACAACGCTGCCGAATTGCAGAGGCTGATGTGAGTCGCTTCCTGCAATGACCTTTAAGCCAAGTTGATCAGCGAATTGTCGAACCTGATCAGTCATGCCGAAACCATATTGGAATAAATCTTTTGCATTTATATCAAGCGCATCGAGGCGTCTGAGTGTGTCAGCATCATGGTGAGTGAGCGGCGTGCTTTCTCTCATGGGATGAGCACCAATTCGAAGCAAGGGATAGCCGTCGGTACGGTTCATCAGCTCTTCTAAAGCGATAAAGCTATCTTTTGCGGTATGAGGCTCAAGCTGCTGCCTCAGATCACGAATGTGGCTGCGGTTTCCAATGATTAGAATATGGCCTTTATTCGCTACATCAACCTCCATGCCAGAAAAAACCTTCAAGCCCTCCACGACATAATAATCACCTTTGTATTCAAAATGATGATCCAGCTGATCCATCATATCGGCAAAGTGAAGTGTGTTAAAATGCTCGGTCAACGCCACCGCGTGCAGACCGTTTTCTTTGGCTTCGCGAGCCATGGAAAGGAAGTAGTCGAGTGAGAAATGTGTTTTCTTTGACAGCTTGCCATGTGTATGCAAATCGATGCTCATCATTAGTGTGTTATCTCCATTCAGTTATGTAGTTTTAAAACGATATGAATTGTCCGAAAGCAATCAGCCCGATCATATAGAAAAGGGAGCAGCTTAAGAAAATAAAATCATGCGGTCGAACCTGCATATGGGCAAGCTTAAGCTTCTTCGTCTCAGGGCTGACAAGCGAATAGGTAAAGCCGCGCACCTCTAATGCTTCGACCGTCGTTCTCGTTCGCTTAGCTGTATTCAAAATGAGCGGATAAAAGGCATAAACGCTAATCTTCGCCATGTATATAATTGAACGCCAGTGAAGAAAACCCTTATTGCGGGGAGCGCGGCCGCGCAATCGGAATGAGTGAATAAGGTTATGGTACTCCTCAATTAGAATCGGAAGCATCCTATAGCCGTAGGACACACCAAAGCTGAATTGTCCAGGCATCCCCATACTAAGCAGGGCGTCACTCAGCTTCTCGGGATCCATGCTGGAGAACACGGCAATGCTGGCCAGCGAGATGATTAATATTTTTAACGTTAAGGTCAATAACGGCCATACGCCCGCTAGACTCCCTCCGAAGAAGATGGAGCCGAAAAAAATATAACTAATCTCACTTACCAGGCCGACGCCCATAATAAGTAGAACAAGTGGACTAACCTTTGAAGATAAAGTAAGGACAAGCATTGGAATAAGCAAGCCAAGCAGAATGGCTTTATTATGAAAGAACCAAGGCGCTATGGCGAAAAAAGAATACCAAATCAGGAGGATACGCGGATCAAAGCGCGACAGAAAGGTCGATTGTCTGCCGAAAGCGGTACGCATCAGCTCAATTTTAATTTGTTCTACGCTCAGCTTGTCGAGCATGCTTTGTTTAATTGCTTCCAACCGTAATCTCCTCCTGCTCAAATGGGTTTGACGGATTTATATTTCTGATGAGCCGTGCGGTGAATTCATTGACAGATAGGCAAGGCGGCTCGAAACCCAGTCTTTGACTAAGCAAAGCGATTTGCGGCGCAATGAGACCTGCTTGTTTGAGAATGGCAACATGGCTGAATAACGAGCGTTCATCTGTATCGAGTGCGACGCAGCCATCGTGCATAACGATAACGCGATTTGCCCATTCGGCAACCAGTTGCATATCATGTGTCGCTATGATGGTCGTTTTTACATGATCTTGCAGCTGCGCCAGCATTTCAGTCATTTCACGGCGGCTTGCAGCATCAAGGCTGGCTGTCGGTTCATCCAACAGCATGACAGTGGGACGCATGGCGAGTCCGATCGCTAATGTCGCTCTGCGCTGCTGTCCGCCGCTGAGCAGTCTTCCATCTCGATCCTGCAGGGCGGTTAACCGCAGCCTCTCCAGAATTTCATCAACAAAAGGGTGATAATCAGCAATTCCTCGGGCTTTTAGAAAATATTCAACATCCTTGCGGACGGAATCTTCAATAAACATCTCCTCTGGATTCTGATAAATATAGGAGACGAAATCAGACAGCAGTTCAGGTGAAGATTGCTTCGTAATATGCCCGCATACAGTTAAGAGTCCTTCCGTAGGGCGCCGAATACCCGAAAGGAGCTTGAGCAGCGTTGATTTGCCAGCGCCATTATTGCCGACAAGAGCAATACGATCGCCTTCATAAAAGCTGATGCTCATGTTCCGAATGACGGGATGCATCGTTCTTGCAATGGTTTTGTAGCTATAGGAGACATTTGCAAACGTAATAAGGGGCTGCTTAATAAGTTCATTATTAGAAATAGGCTTATCCGTTGGGACATCTGAAAGCGTGATTGACGATTTAAGCATCTTCTCAAAATAAGCGGCTGCTTCATCGATGGTGATTGGGTATGGTGATGAATCCTCACTTTTTGCTTTTCCGGAAGCAGCCTCTAGTGTACAAACAGCAAGCGTAACCTGCGGCGGTAATATATGCAGTTCAGCAAGCTCATCAACCGCAGATAATGCCTCATGAACAGGCTTCACCCAGCGTATTGTGCCGCTATCCATAAGTACGACCCTATTGCAATAGTCTGCAATAAACTCGGTATGGTGTTCAATGACGATGATTGTTTTGCCATGCTTTTCATTCAGCAGCTTAAGTTTGTCGTAGATGAGCCTAGCATGAAAGGGATCTAGCTGCGCCACGGGCTCATCGATAATAATAATTTCTGGATCGAGGGATAAAGCGCCAGCAAGCGCCGTAAGATGCTTTTGTCCGCCGCTTAGCTGCCAAATCCACTGATCCTTCAAATGATCAATGCCAAGCATGGACAAAGCTCGAAGCCCGCGTTCACGGTAATCGCTGAAGCCATAATTGAGTGGAGCAAAGCAGGCTTCATCATAGACGGTCGGCCGAACGAGCTGGTTCTCAAAATCCTGAAACACGTAAGCGACCTTGCGTGACAAGGAGGATACCGTTTCCTCGGCAGCTATTAGCCCTGCAACTTCAATGGAGCCGTCTAAATCGCCGACATAATAGTTTGGAATAAGGCCGTTTAAACATTTGCAAAGCGTTGACTTGCCACTGCCATTCGTACCTGCTATAGCGATAAACTCGCCGGGTTGAACAGTAAGCTGAATGTTGTGGAGCGCCATGTTTTCCGCTCCTGGATACTGAAATTGAATGTCCTGCAGTTTAATGATGGGAGCCGCCTGCTGCGGCCCCTGCTGGTTGGCTTGGAAGGATGAAGGTCTCAAAGCTTAACATCCTCCGTCGTGCGTGCAGATTTGGATTTGGCACGAAATGCTGCGATGAGTGTCAGTATGAGCACTAATGCGGCTGCAGCAGCACTAATCCAGATAAATCCACTGCCATATTGCTCGATAAATTCTGGCTCCCATACAGCAAAGTTAATATCAGACTCGGACAAAAATTCTGCAACGATCCCGATAAAAACAAATATAATAGCGGTAATGAGCAGCCGCGGCGTTATTAGCTGTCCGAAGGATATAGAAACTCTGCTGTCGCGTGGTTTTATGCCGAGAAGCGGTTCGATTTTTCCATATAGACGCGGTACGAGAAATAAAGTAGGCAGCAGGGAGAAAAAGATGCCGGTTATGAGCATAGCGTTAAGGAAACCTACGCCTTCGATAAGCAATATGCTTTCGGGAATGCCTGGAACAGCTTCAAGCTCTTCAATCCCAAACCAAACCTTGCTGATGTCGACAATCGCCCCAAGCATCTGGTCAATACCTACTGCAACGAACGAAGCGAGTGCGAGCTGTTTACGATTTCGTGGATCGCTAACGAGCAGGCCAGCTATGTACATGGCAATCGTAAATTCTATGAATTTTTCCAATTCTCCGAGTCCGCCGAATTGTCCAAGCAGCAGTTCCCCGAATATAACCTCGCCGAAGGATGCGCCAAGTGCAGCATACAGTGGATTAAATAGAATACAGAGCGTTAATGGGATAAAAGCGAAATATTCGACCTTCAGCTCAATCGGACCAAGCTTTAGCTCAGGAATGAGCTCGGAGAACATGTTGGAAATACCGTACAAGGACATCGATAAAATGAATACCATAAGCTTCTGCGATTGCGTTAGCTCATAACGGCGCTTAGGCGCTGTAACCATTGTGATTCCTCCTAATTTGTTTTTGAGGCGGAATGCGTCTCGAATGCCTCGATTCAAAACGAATTCTTCTACAATATAAAGATCGAATGTTATCAGATCATCAACAAATTATTTCGATTACGTAAAATAAATTTCATAAAAATAAATATGAATTAAAATTATCATTTTTAATCAAAAGGTGATATACTCCGTTTAGAAAATAAGCTGCGATGTTGGTATAGGCAGGAGGAAATAAAGATGATGGCTTTTCATTTGGATATGGACTTGGATAATATGTCAAAAAGCCACCAATCCATTGCGAATTACGTGGTGGGTGCACTGCAGCAGATTCCTTATTGTACAGAGGAAGATATTGCGGTGGCTGTAGGTGTCAGTACGGCTACGGTATCGCGGTTTTGGCGGACGATTGGGTTTGCTAATTTGAAGGCTTTTAAGAAAACGCTGCTGCAAAGCGAGCGTGCGACGCCTGCCCATAAGATGAAGAAAATATTGAATAAGGTAGATCATGAAGAGGCTGATATTGTAAGTGAAATGTTGGAGATTGCAGCAGCTAACGTAGAGGTTACTTCAAAGCGTGTAGACCGTGAACAGTTTCATCAAGCGGTGGAGGCCATTCATAAGGCTAGAAAAGTGTATGTATTTGGAACTGGAGCCGCAGCTAGCTTGATCGAGCTCATCCGATTTCGTCTGAATCGGATAAACGTGCAAATCGAAGGTATGGCGGGGAGTGGCAGCGAGCTGCTTGAAACGCTTGTTCATGCTGATTCCAGCGATGTGCTGCTTATGTTCGGCTTTGTCAGGCGCTCACCTGAATTAACGGTACTGCTTGAGCATGCCAAAGAGGCAGGCTACACTACAGTACTGATTACGGATTTGCTCGTATCCGATATGCTGGAGCAGAGCGATCTCGTGCTGCAGGTTGATCGGGGGGAACTTGAGGGCTTTCATTCGATGGCAGCGCCAGTTGCGCTTCTTGATGCATTGTCAGTAGCCGTTACAAAGCGGCGCGGGCAGCAGGCGTTTGACCAATTGGACCGCTTGCATGTGATGAGGAAAAAATATAGCTCGCAGCTTCCTAAATAATAGAACCGCCGGAACGATTTGCGTCCCGGCGGTTCTATGTTTTACTTGAAGAAACGAATGGTTAGTGGGTAGCGATAGCCATTGCCCTCTGAAGCACGCATAGACCCGATGATGGTAAATGCAATCCAGAAAATAAACAAAAGCGGTGTAGTAATAAATCCGATGAGAACAAAAATGAGCAAACCGGAAATAATGGAATAAATCATATTGCTGATCTGAAAATTGAGTGATTCCTTGCCATGCATATCCACATAGCTGGATTGATCCTTCTTCAGAAGCCAAATGATGAGTGGTCCAAGAATGTTGCCGAGCGGAATAATTACACCGCTAAAAGCAAGCAGATGGCAAAGCATGCCGTACGTTTTTTCTTCCTTATGAAGCCCGAAAGATTGATTCATTGTGTATTGCCTCCCTTAAATTGAAAACCGCCGATTAATGTGACTTATGTACTTATACGTTAAAGCAGCGATAAGATATGCATAAATATATCACCGATTAGCTATTATGGGAATCCATTCCTAAAATGATGTTGTAATCGGTGGTGGTCAACTATATACTAATACATAGATAATCGATGCATAGGAATGCGATACATAAACAGGAGGGCGTTATGAAAATTAATAAGGAGCTTATGAAAGGCAGTACCGTTATTCTTATTTTGACACTGCTTGACCGTAAGGAAATGTATGGCTATGAAATGACCAAAGAAATTGAAAAAAGCTCGAGCGGTGTGTTTACTTTTAAAGAAGGGACGCTTTATCCGATCTTACATACGCTTGAGGTGGAGCAGCTGGTTGAGTCGTACTGGAATGAAGAAGGCAGCCGCAAACGGAAATATTATCGCATCACAGCGCGTGGAAGAGGGCAGCTAGAGGAGAAGAAGCAGGAGTGGACGTTGTTTCGGACAACGGTAGACCGCGTAATCGGGGAGGGCCATGCATGAATAACAAGCCTGTTCAGTATGAGTCGATTCAGGAATACTTAGTACAGATTTGCAGACATGTAAAAGCAAGAGATGTGCATCGTGACATCAAGGTTGAAATGCAGAACCATCTGGACGAGCTGGTGGAGGATAAGCTAAACGAAGGGTTATCAGAGGATGAGGCGGTTCGTGCTGCTCTCGTCCAGATGGGTGATCCTGATCAGATTGGCAAGCAGCTTCATGCAGCACATAAGCCGGTTATGGAATGGGGATTAGCCGCACTTGTCGCAATAATGGTGGGTATTGGACTGCTTGCTATGTATGCAATGGAATTCGCTTATAGTGATCTAAATGTTTATAGCGGGTTTCAATTTTTTCTTAAGAAGGCTGTATTTACAGCGATAGGCATTGTACTTATCATAGGTATTTATTTTTTGGACTATCGAAAATGGGAAAAGTATTCGTGGTACATTTATAGCGGTACGATTTTTCTAATGGTAGTCTGCCTTTTTTATGCAGTCGAAGTCAATGGTTCGAAAAGCTGGCTCACAATCGGGTCTTTTACCTTTGATGTATACGGCACTTCTCCTTATTTATTTATGATTGCTTTTGCAGGGACGCTGCTTGCTAAGCGTAAGGAGAAGCAGGGACTATTCAGAAATTTACTTTACTTCGGAAAAATGGCGCTTTTATATGCGATCGTGCCCGCTATACTGTATTACAAAGCAAACTCCAATCTTAATTTTATTATATATTTATTTGGACTGACGGTATTAATGCTGTTTGTTGCAAAAACGTACAAGCTGTTTATAACCAGTGTGGGTTCAATCCTAACAGCAGGAACGGTGTTTATTATAAAAATAAATGATCCAGTTCGCTATAGATCCATATGGGAACGATACACCGCATTTCTAAATCCTACTGCTTCCCCTGATGATAAAAACTATTATCTTCAGAAATCCTTGGAATCTATTCAATTGGGAGGGATGTGGGGACAAGGATTTGGCGTTGAGAACCGAATGTTTCGCTATATTTATAGTGAAATGGTCTTTACTTATTTGATCTATAGTCTTGGTTTGGTTTTTGGTATTGCTATAGTGCTGCTAGCCTTATTACTGATTGTTAAAGTGATTGGCATGGCAATAACGCTCAAGGATATATATGCTAGAGGTTTGGTCGTTGGCTCATTTTCAATTATTGGTTTTCATTTCGTCTGGAACATTCTGATGTCGTTTGGGCTACTGCCTATAAATAGCATGACGATGCCATTCATATCGTATGGAGGTACAACAGCCATTATCGAATTAATGGTCATGGGATTGCTGCTAAGCGTCAATCGGAGAAAAAATATGATCAGCTTACTAAATCGCGAGCCATCAAGATAAAAAAAGGGCTATCCTATTGTAGAATATCTACAGTAGGATAGCCCTCTTGATTAAAAGCTGCCTGGAGCGGGTGGACGGGTAGGGTAATTTTGCTGATTGTTTTTGGAAACGCCAATGAATAGGAATAGGGCTGTAGTAAGATGCATGATCATGCCGAGAATAGGTATCCATGCTAATACAGATGTAATGATCCCCAAAATGCTGCCTACGACTGGCTTATTATGCTGCGAGCAAAGAACAAGCGTTACGATATGAAGAATGAGCGTTGCAAATAATAGCGTGTATCCAGATAACATGACTAAGGTGCCACCCAGCAAGGGGATTCCTAAGATACCTTCAATAATAGCAGTGACTAGTAAAAGTGTACCTGCAGCTTTCATTTTATTTTCCTCCTATATTTAAATTATTCTATGGGGCAGTTTTTGTTTTCTGTTTATCCTTGTACGCAGCAAAAGCGATCCCGGTTACATGCTTTCAAGCAAAAAGGCATCTATCCATAGGAGAGCAGCTAGTTTTCAAAGAAAACAGCCCTGCCGAACGGTACGGCAAGGCTTATATCATTATACTATGCTTATTTCAGAAATTTGCCGATAATTCCACCAAGCCCACTGTTGCTGTCATGCCCTCCTTGGCTGCCGCCAAAGGTGTTGTTGAATGCGCTGCTCTGCGTTTGAGGTTGGTAACGGTTGTCATCCATACCGAATTTCACGCCGCTCTCACGTTCAAATGGCTGTATAATAACAACCTGATTAGGGTCACTGAATTCGTACATATAAGATTCCCCGGAGGTTTGGCCAATAAGCGTTTTCCAGTTGACATCGATCTTCACACTTGGGGAAGGACCTGTCCAAGCAACGATGGCATCAGGATCTACACGGCATGGGCCTTGCAAAACCAATGGATTGCCTTTGGTCTTTACGGCAACCTGTGCTCCCTGTCCGTTGTAAGTAAGTTTGGATGTAAACAAGCCGCGCTGGGAGAGAACACCCGTTCCAATGATAGTAACGCCATAATGACAAGTA
Organism: Pristimantibacillus sp. Z349TD_6; assembly: GCF_056173205.1. Taxonomy (NCBI): domain Bacteria; kingdom Bacillati; phylum Bacillota; class Bacilli; order Caryophanales; family Paenibacillaceae; genus Pristimantibacillus (SeqCode); species Pristimantibacillus sp. Z349TD_6. The sequence continues at coordinate 120,250 of NZ_CM149662.1, forward strand.
TCTGTAAATGCGAGCAGATCCTCACTCTCAACACTTACGCTTTGCCATGGTCCACCCTGTTCTAAATTAATGATTGTAACATGAGAGTTCTCATCCGCGAGATATACGATGCCTTGTCCTTCGACTTCCATAATCTCTAAGTTTTCTCCCGTTACTTTACGCATACCATGGTTGATCACTTGTCCGATAACATTTCCGGAATTCGTTCCTAACAACCGTTTAGAATATTTGAATTTCTTGTTATAGGCTTGATCAGCAACCATCGATCCTTTTTTGGCAAAAAACTGGCCTTGTCCTTCTGCTTTTAAAAATAATTCCCGTTCGACCTGGAATTGAAACGGCATGCGGGGTAACCTCCATATAATATATAAAATGAAATTATAGCTGCTTCATTAACAAGTAAGCTGTTACATTGCCCCGTAATGCGCACATATGCCTGCTAGATCAAGCGACAAGCCTGTTCCAACAGCATTGAATTTCCATTCATTGCCGTGGCGATATACTTCGCCAGCTAGGATGGAGATTGAGGTGGAGTAGTCCTCGGATAGATCAAATCGGCAGATCTCGGCTCCGTTTGCTTGGTTCACGACACGGATATATGCATTGGAAACCTGTCCAAAGTTTTGGTTTTTACGAATAGCTTCATCAATTGTAACGGTAAATACGATTTTTTGGATATCCAAAGCTACTCTGGATAATTGAATTTCAACCGTCTCATCGTCACCGCTGCCTTGCCCGTCACGGTTATCACCCTTATAGCGTGTTGATCCATCGGGACTTACGAGATTGTTGTAGAAAACGATATGACTAGTGGAAGAAACCGTGTTTGTCTGATTCAGCATAAACACCTCTGCATCTAGGTCATAGCTCTGGCCTTGCAGGTTATTTGTATCCCATCCAAGTCCGATTTTCAGTAAATCAAGCCCTGCATTATTTTTGGTCAAATCCAGCTTCTGTCCTTTGGTAAGGATAAGCCCACCATTAGGACTGGCCTGAGGAGCGGGAGCTGCGCCAAAAGCGTTATTTATTCCGCCCTGAATACCCCCTTGTTGGATACCGCCTTGCTGAATACCGCCCTGTTGAATGCCGCCTTGGCCTCCAAGAATGTTGGATGGTCTTCCTGGCGGATTTAAATTAATTCCCATATGAACTGCCTCCTCAATGCATAATAAAAAGCTGTTTTTTCGACAATGATTTTGGTTAAAACTGTATGTTTTGTAGAACGATATGAAACTATTTGTAGTATAGCAGATTGGAATGGAAGATTATAGCGTAGTATGACGAAATTGAGTAGAGAAAAGAGCCTCACTTCAATAGTGAGACTTTTTAAGAAGCTTTAAGAGGATCGTCTGTTTTTTTGATCATTGAGGGATGCTTACTTAGTGAAAATCTCAGCACTATAGATAGAAATACACTTATTTATCTCATTACGTATGTATGCATGCGAATAGGCAATCTGGTCTTCAAAACCGCGGCAATTATAGCAATAGCTGATCTGTTCAGCCGTGTCTTTATACATGCACAGAGTAATGCTTTTCTGAAGGAGCTGCTGTGTATTTGTTGTTAAATCTGTTTTCATTTTTGCAATCATAATGTCTGCTGCCCTAGTAAAAAGAGATCGTAAAGTTCGCGCTTTTCTCTCAAGCTCGCGTCTATTTCGTTCAACAATAACGAGAGCTAGTGGAAGGATAATCGCTTTGTGAAGAAGCTGTATCTCATCGTGAGCAGGTGGATGGTACAGGTATGAATTGTTTACTTTGGACAACGGCATGGCCATTTGTAAATCACCTCATGCACATTATATGCGAACAAACGTTCTATAGTCAATGTATCCTGGCCAGTTGTCTTATAAAAATTATTCGACACTAGTCTAATTGGTGCGGTGTAGATGAAAACAAAAAAAGCTTATTGCTGGCATTAGCAATAAGCTTTATATATTCGTAAAAGAAATGGCGCGCCCGAGAGGGCTCGAACCTCCCACCTAACGTTTAGGAAACGTTTGCTCTATCCGGATGAGCTACGGACGCGCAGCAACATTGATTATAGCATGGGTGCTTTAGGTGAAGCAAGATTAACCATTTCAGTGTAAGACTATTGTATTTTTTTGTCGAATAACTGCGCTTTTATTGTGGAAACAAGAGGATAAAAAGCTTGTAAAGGCGAATAGAGGTAAGGATAACGAGTTTGCTCGGCTGGAGGATTGTTCGAATGCTTGAATTCCAAAATGAACCGCAATCGTTTCGATTGGATTTATCGCCTGAACAAATGCTTAAGGTGATTTTTGAATATACAGCTAAAATAGCGAATGAAAAGAAGCTGGATGCTGTCCTGATCTTAATGGCCAATATGGGCAGAGAGATGGTCGTTGCAGATCGGTGCACCGTCTGGTTAATTGATGCTGCTCGCAATGAGCTTTTTACAGCGGTAGCTCACGGAGCTTGCGAGATACGGATTCCTTACGGCAGCGGGCTGGTAGGAAGTGCTATAAGCACGGGACAATCTATTTTTATAGATGACGCCTATGAGGATCCAAGGCACAATCCGGATAACGACTTAAAGACCGGTTATCGGACGAAATCGATTATGACGATCCCTTTTCACAATAATCAAGGAGAAGTAATCGGTGCCTATCAAGCCATTAACAAATTAACAGAGAAGCAGAAATTCTCGGTGAAAGATATGGAATACTTATCGCTTGCTGCCTCTTACTCAGGCAAGTCGCTTGAGTCCATCATGCTGTATGAGGAAATAATAGAGACGCAAAAAGAGATTATTTTGGCGATGGGAAAAATCGGTGAAGGTCGCTCGCAAGAAACGGGCAATCATGTAAAACGGGTTGCTCAATATTCGTATGTTTTGGCAAAAGGACTAGGCATGAATGATTCTGAAGCAGACATGCTGCGCAGCGCGTCACCAATGCATGATATCGGCAAAGTAGCCATACCGGATGCGGTGTTGAAAAAACCAGGGAAGCTAACGGCAGAAGAGTATGAGCAGATTAAAGAGCACGCCATTATCGGTTACCGATTATTGCACAATTCCAAGAGACCGCTTCTGCAAGCTGCGGCGATCGTGGCTTGGCAGCATCATGAAAAGTGGGACGGTACCGGATATCCGCAAGGCCTTAAGGGTGAGGCTATTCATATATATGGGCGAATTACTGCGCTGGCAGATGTATTTGATGCTTTAAGCAGCGCAAGAATGTACAAAGAGGCTTGGGGGATGGATCGCATTTTGGGATTGATCAAAGAAGAACGGGGGCGGCATTTTGACCCTCAGGTGGTAGATGCTTTTTTTGAACAGCTGCCGCTTCTTTTGGAAATAAGAGATTGTGATGCTGATTGGCTGGAGAAGGAGTAGAAGCTGCTTGCAGACCTTGTTGGGGTGAACCCAATGAGGTCTTTTTTGTGTTTAAACTCAGTGTCGTCCAAGCCTTTATTTAACAAATATAGGGGGTTTGCTTGTACTTTACTTGAAAGGCTAGGTATTTACCGTGTTCGAAAACCATTTTGGTCATAGACTGATTTAGCTATTATTAACACTTTATAAGCTAGAGCGGATTACAAGCTAAATAGCGGAGGGTGATAAAACGTCTATGAACAAAAGGCTTCAAGGGCAGAAACTTAATGAAGCGATTTACAAACTGGAATCAGCGAGAAATTTAATTAAAACGAACCACTTAAACCACGCTAAGCAGCAAATACATGAAGCAGTCGCTTCGATGGGCAGTATTGTTCATAAAAAACGGAAGAAAAATGCAAAATCTGATCTTAATGGAGGTGTATAGAGTTGGCGCATAAACGGTCGAAATGCTTAAGAAAACTAAACTTAGCGATTGTTGAGCTGCGGAAGGCCAGAAGGCTTACACGTAGAGATAAAATTAGAAGAGCTAAAGTTGATGTGAAGGACTCTATCATAATCCTCAATAGTGCTTTGAGATGCCTAGGCGGCCATTCTTCTAAACCGAGTAAAAGAGTGAAAAGGTGCGTAAGGGGTCCAAGAGGGTATAGAGGGCCGAAGGGAGATAGAGGACCTCGAGGTTGGAGGGGGCATAGAGGTTTTCGTGGAGCGGATGGAGATACAGGTGCAAAAGGAGCAACCGGGGCAACGGGAGCTGCGGGCAGTTCTGGGGCAGCAGGTGCAGTTGGGTCAACAGGTGCCACGGGAGCTACTGGAACTACAGGAGCCACAGGAGCCACAGGCACAGGCTTAAATGGTATTGTTGCGTTTAATCCACTCGCAGCACCTGGCTATCAATCAGGCCAAGTAGTTACGTTTAATGGGAGCACGTATGTTTCAAATACGTCTTCTCCAGTAGGAACACCCGGTATTTCGCCAGACTATACGCTGCTTGCAGCAAGCGGAGTAACCGGTGCTACTGGTGCTACAGGAGCGGGAGTAGCAGGTGCAACTGGTCCGACAGGTGCAACGGGAGTAGGTCTAGACGGCGTCGTGACTTTTGATCCACTCGCAGCGCCAGGCTATCCAGTAGGTCAGGTCGTAACGTTTGACGGCAACACGTATGTGGTAAATACGGCGCCGCCAACAGGGACACCGGGTACTTCGCCGGATTATACGCTTCTTGCAGCGAGTGGTGCTACAGGCGCAACTGGCGCGACTGGAGCTGGAGCAACGGGTGCAACGGGAACTACCGGTGCGACAGGAGTCGGTCTAGGCGGAGCAGTAGTATTTGATCCACTCGCAGCACCGGGCTATCCGCTTGGTCAAGTTGTGACGTTTAACGGCAGCACTTATATTGTGAATACAGTTCCGCCAACAGGCACACCGGGAACTTCACCGGATTATTCACTGCTTGCGGCGAGTGGTGCTACAGGTGCAACTGGTGCGACAGGAGTCGGTCTAGGCGGAGCAGTAGTATTTGATCCACTCGCAGCACCGGGCTATCCGCTTGGTCAAGTTGTGACGTTTAACGGCAGCACTTATATCGTGAATACAGTTCCGCCAACAGGCACACCGGGAACTTCACCGGATTATACACTGCTTGCGGCGAGTGGTGCTACAGGTGCAACTGGCGCGACTGGAGCGGGAGTGACCGGTGCAACGGGAACAGATGGAGCAACAGGTGTAACAGGTTCCACAGGAGCAACTGGAGCTGTCGGTGCAACAGGTGCGACAGGAGTTGGAGTAACAGGAGCGACAGGAACGACGGGATCTACCGGTGTGACAGGAGTCGGTCTGAGTGGAATTGTAGTATTTGATCCACTCGCAGCGCCAGGATATCCAGTAGGCCAGGTCGTAACGTTTAATGGAAGCACGTATATCGTGAATACGGCCCCGCCAACAGGCACACCGGGAACTTCGCCGGATTATACGCTGATTGCAGCGAGTGGTGCTACAGGAGCAACGGGCGCGACTGGAACCGGGGTAACGGGTGCTACGGGATCTACCGGTGCAACAGGAGTCGGACTGAGTGGAATTGTAGTATTTGATCCACTCGCAGCGCCAGGATATCCAGTAGGTCAGGTCGTAACGTTTAATGGAAGCACGTATATCGTGAATACGGCGCCGCCAACAGGTACACCAGGAACATCGCCGGATTATACGCTGATTGCAGCGAGTGGTGCTACAGGAGCAACTGGTGCAACGGGAGCGGGTGCAACAGGTTCCACAGGAGCAACGGGAGCTGTCGGTGCAACAGGTGCGACAGGAGTTGGAGTAACAGGAGCGACAGGAACGACGGGATCTACCGGTGCGACAGGAGTCGGACTAAGCGGAATTGTAGTATTTGATCCACTCGCAGCGCCAGGATATCCAGTAGGTCAGGTCGTAACGTTTAATGGAAGCACGTATATCGTGAATACGGCGCCGCCAACAGGCACACCGGGAACTTCGCCGGATTATACGCTGATTGCAGCGAGTGGTGCTACAGGAGCAACGGGCGCGACTGGAGCAGGTGTAGCAGGTGCTACGGGAACAGATGGAGCAACGGGTTCAACAGGATCGACAGGCGCAACGGGAGCTGTTGGTGCAACAGGTGCGACAGGAGCAACTGGAGTAGGAGTAACAGGAGAGACAGGAACGACGGGATCTACCGGTGCAACAGGAGTCGGACTGAGTGGAATTGTAGTATTTGATCCACTCGCAGCGCCAGGATATCCAGTAGGTCAGGTCGTAACGTTTAATGGAAGCACGTATATCGTGAATACGGCGCCGCCAACAGGCACACCAGGAACATCGCCGGATTATACGCTGATTGCAGCGAGTGGTGCTACAGGAGCAACTGGTGCAACGGGAGCGGGAGTAACAGGTGCTACGGGAACAGATGGAGCAACGGGTGCAACAGGTTCCACAGGAGCAACGGGAGCTGTCGGTGCAACAGGAGCAACTGGAGTAGGAGTAACAGGAGAGACAGGAACGACGGGATCTACCGGTGCGACAGGAGTCGGACTAAGCGGAATTGTAGTATTTGATCCACTCGCAGCGCCAGGCTATCCAGTAGGTCAGGTCGTAACGTTTAATGGAAGCACGTATATCGTGAATACGGCGCCGCCAACAGGCACACCGGGAACTTCGCCGGATTATACGCTGATTGCAGCGAGTGGTGCTACAGGAGCAACTGGTGCAACGGGAGCGGGTGTAACTGGAGCGACAGGAGTAGCAGGAGCAACGGGTTTAACGGGCTCCACAGGAGCAACAGGAGCTGACGGCGTAACTGGTGCGACAGGAACTGCTGGGGCAACAGGTGCAACGGGCTCCACAGGAGCTGAAGGTGTAACTGGTGCGACAGGAGTAGCAGGAGCAACAGGTGTAACGGGCTCCACAGGAGCAACAGGAGCTGAAGGTGTAACTGGAGCGACAGGAGTAGCAGGAGCAACGGGTGCAACGGGCTCTACAGGAGCAACAGGAGCTGATGGCGTAACTGGAGCGACAGGAGCGACAGGAGTAGCAGGAGCAACGGGTGTAACAGGCTCCACAGGAGCAACAGGAACTGCTGGGGCAACAGGTGCGACAGGAGTAGCAGGAGCAACGGGAGTAACGGGAGTAACGGGCTCCACAGGAGCAACAGGAACTGCTGGGGCAACAGGTGCGACAGGAGTAGCAGGTGCAACGGGAGTAACGGGCTCCACAGGAGCAACAGGAACTGCTGGGGCAACAGGTGCGACAGGAGTAGCAGGAGCAACGGGAGTAACGGGCTCCACAGGAGCAACAGGAGCCGACGGTGTAACTGGAGCGACAGGAGTAGCAGGAGCAACGGGAGTAACGGGCTCCACAGGAGCAACGGGAGCCGACGGTGTAACTGGAGCGACAGGAGTAGCAGGAGCAACGGGTGTAACAGGCTCCACAGGAGCAACAGGAACTGCTGGGGCAACAGGTGCGACAGGAGTAGCAGGGGCAACGGGAGTAACGGGCTCCACAGGAGCAACAGGAGCCGACGGTGTAACTGGAGCGACAGGAGTAGCAGGAGCAACAGGAGCCAACGGTGTAACTGGTGCGACAGGAACTGCTGGAGCAACAGGTGTAACAGGCTCCACAGGAGCAACAGGAGCCGACGGTGTAACAGGCGCGACAGGAGTAGCAGGAGCAACGGGAGTAACGGGCTCCACAGGAGCAACAGGAGCAACAGGAGCCAACGGTGTAACAGGCGCGACAGGAACTGCTGGAGCAACAGGTGTAACAGGCTCCACAGGAGCAACAGGAGCCGACGGTGTAACAGGTGCGACAGGAGTAGCAGGAGCAACGGGAGTAACGGGCTCCACAGGAGCAACAGGAGCCAACGGTGTAACAGGTGCTACCGGTGCCACAGGAGCCACTGGAACAAATGGCGTAACAGGGGCAACGGGTGCCACTGGAACGAATGGCGTAACAGGAGCGACAGGTGCTACTGGTGCCACAGGAGCAACAGGAACTACGGGAGCAACAGGTGTAACAGGTGCTGAACCAACGGCTGATTCTAGTTATGCTGGCAATACGACAGGTGCACTTATCGCTGTTGTGCTCGGAGGGACCAATGTACCACTCCCGAGCTCACAAAACCTAAGCCCGAATATTACCGTCAACGGAGCTAATGATACCTTCACAGTTGTTAATGCAGGCAGATATTATATCACCTATCAGATCAATATCACGGCTGCCTTACTTCTTAGCACTCGTCTGGTAATTAATGGTACAGCGAATCTTGCTTCTACCGTGGCTCCAGTTCTAAGCGTATCAAGCTTTAATAATGATGTTATTGTTACTTTGACAGCAGGCAGTACCATAACGCTTCAAATGTTTGGATTATTAGGAGCAGCAACGCTGTTAGGCGGCGGAGCGGGTGCGGCTTTGACCATCATTCGGGTTAGTTAATAAAGCAGAAGTAACAGGACAATGGCATGAGAATATGATGTATCAATCTAATCGACTCATGGGAGTGTGGTTTTGTTGATTTCCATCAGCTTGTGCCTCATTGTCAAAAATGAAGAGAAAACGCTCGGTCGATGTCTAGCTTCCATGAAAGATATCGCTGATGAGATTATTATTGTGGATACGGGTTCTACGGATTTAACGAAGCAGGTTGCGAGCGAGTTTACCAATCGCATCGAACATTTTACATGGATCGATGATTTTGCGGCAGCTCGCAACTATGCTTTTTCTTTAGCAACCAAATCCCATATTATGTGGCTGGATGCAGATGATATTTTGAAGGAAATCGATCAGCAGAAACTGCTGGCGCTAAAACAAAATGTAGATCCTGCCGTCGACTCTATATCTATGGAATACCACTTGGCGTTTGATGAATTCGGTAATGTAACTTCAAAGCTAAGACGAAACCGAATTGTAAAAAAATCTCGGGCTTTCAAATGGATTGGTCCGGTTCATGAATACCTTGAAGTTTACGGGGATATATTGAGCAGTGATATCGCCGTAACCCATAGCAGTATACATCATGACAGTGATCGAAATTTGAACATTTATGAGAAACGACTGGCTAAAGGGGAAATCTTTTCTCCGCGCGATTTATTCTATTATGCCAATGAACTTAAGGACCATGGGAAATATGAGGCTGCTATAAGGTATTACGAAAAATTTCTTGCGACGGGCAAAGGATGGATTGAGGATAACATTGCTTCCTGCGGCAGGCTTGCGGATTGCTACAGCGAGCTTAATGAAGTACGCAATGTGGTCGATTCGATCTTCCGCTCTTTCCATTACGACAAGCCTCGTCCGGAATTTTGTTGCCGCCTCGGTTATTATTTCTTACAGCGTCAAGAGTATAAGCTGGCCATTTATTGGTATAAATTAGCGCTGAGCACGGAGAAGCCGGAACAGAACTGGGGCTTTGAGAATTTAACTTGTTCTACATGGCTGCCGCAGCTTCAGCTATGCGTTTGTTACGATGGCATAGGTGATTACGAAGCCGCGTACGATCATAATGAAAAAGCAGCACAATTCCGGCCGACGGATGAGCGCATTTTGGCAAATCGTGATTATTTGAACAAACGGTTAGGAAAGAAAACAATCGAGATTAGTCTAGAACCCTCAACTTAATGGGTAACAGAGCGAATTTCTAAGATCGGATGAGGATTCCAATTTCAACTGAATATAATTAAACAATAAGATTTCTTCCCGTTAATTTGGGAGGAAATCTTTTTTTGTTAGTTCAGCATATTTCACCTCGCACTATTGACAACGCCTATGAGCGAGTGTATATTATATTTTATAAAATTAAATTTTATAAAATACAAAATCTTCGCTGCACCAAATTGCATGAGGAGAATAGAGAAGGCTCTCTTTGGCAATAAGAAAACAAGATGTTATTTCAAGTAACGGAGGTTAAATAAAAGGCCATTGTCGATAAGGTGCTTTTTCATGAGGAGCTTCAAGGTCTAAAAGCTTGCAAAGTAACGTTTAAACAAAAATAAAAACCTAAACGGAGGAATTAATGATGCAAAACTTATATACAGCTACGGTAACGGCAACAGGTGGAAGAGATGGCAAGCTTGTTTCAAGCGATAATATTTTGAATGTAGATGTGAGAGCCCCTAAAGAGCTTGGAGGAGTGGGTGGCGCAACGAACCCAGAGCAATTGTTTGCAGGAGGTTACGCAGCTTGCTTCGAGAGTGCTCTTAACGTTGTATGCCGGATGAAGAAAATTAAAGTGGAGAAAACCGAAGTAACCGCTCATGTTACGCTTGGCAAGGATGCAGACGGCGGATATGAGCTGGCTGTGAAGCTGGATATTGCGCTTGAGGGCGTTGAAGCAGACGTTGCGAAGGAATTGGTCGAAGCCGCTCATCAGGTATGTCCGTATTCTAGAGCCACTAGAGGCAACATTAATGTAGAACTCAATCTTCTTTAATCTAAAATAATACAAGCCCAAAGCACAAAAAAATCCGGAGAATGATCTCCGGATTTTTTGTGATGCTCTTATTTCGCGATGGTTTGTTTGCCCGACAGCTCGATAGATCTTTGTACAAGCACCGTCATTGCATCTACACAAAAAGCTGCGACGTCTTTTTGGATCGGTATGCAGGATAATTCCGTGCATGCGATGATCACACACTGGCACTCATCCTGCACGAGCAAGTGGTTAATGATGCCTTCAAACTCGGAAGGCTCAACAGGCAAATTGCGTTTGACCTTGTTGTAGATAATGTCCATCACATGCTCCTGAATGGCTTCTTCAGGCTCGTGAAGGTGCATATTATACTGATTGCAGCCATGACGATACACGCCGCTGCTAACCGTTCCGTTTGTAGCCAGAATACCAATCTTGCAGTGTTCTCCAAAGGTGTCATGGATCTTTTTCAGCGTCTCATCCACCATGTTGATTATATTTATGCTTGTCATTTGCTGCATATCATTATAGAAATAATGCGACGTATTGCAAGGAATCGCAATATTAGATACGCCTGCTGCCTCAAGGATTTTAAAATCTTTAGCAACCGCTTTGAGAAACAACTCGCCTTTGTTTTCTAATATGACACCTGTTCGATCTGGCAAAGTGGCATGATTGAGAATGACGATATCAATATGCTCTTGATCACGGTCTGCTGCCGTTTGCTCGATAATCATATCGAAAAATACGGATGTTGCTTTTGGGCCCATCCCGCCTATGATGCCTAAGCTTTTAGCTTCCATTGCCTCAACCTACTTTTGATGAAGTGTTTAATTGAAATGATTTAGTTATTCAACGATCATAGCATGGCTTCCCATTGCGTCATAGCTGTTAAAAAAAGTGTCTGCATCGTAAGTAACTTGTCCTTTTAACGGATTCATTACATGTACTTTACCATCCTCATATCCATTTAGGACAACCACGTGCAAATTAATAGGTGCTGAATAATATTCACCAGTATCACTGAAATACCAAGCGTAATTCATTTTTGGCGGCGTGAGATCCAGCGTGATCCAAGTTACGACAGGAATCCCTTTATTAAGCTGCTCGATAATTTCCTCTCGCGTGCTGCCGCTAATATCTGAAGTACTGTTGCTGCGCCCTGCGACATCAAAATACAAGTTAGCCGCCTCCACGATAGGAGGAGCAAAGCTGAAAAATCCGCCCTTTAATGACCTAGGTTCGCCAGCGTATGATTTATAGGGATCAGGCCCATATAATTTATTGTTCTTGGTGATAAAAGCTTGCTTCGGCAAATAATTATCCGACATTTCTGTTTTGGTAACGTCGTATCCGTAATAATTGAGTACCGCGGTTAATGAAGTAATTTCACAGCCGTTAGGCAGCTCAGGCTTCTGCATGATAGTATCGACATCGATATAAACCTTCTTAATGGTTATGGAGCCATCAGCTGCCCGCTCATAATCCTTCACATATTCAAACGTTTTGTTGGTGGTTGTCAGCTCTTGTGCAGGGCCGTTAACCGCTATTTGATGCTCTTCTTCTGACAGCTGATAAGGCCTGCCGACCTTCTGTTGTTTTATCTTATAGCTGGTACCGTAATCGAGCAAAATAGATGTTGCTTTACCCATTTCGTCTGTTGTCATGGTGCCGATAACCGATCCGCTATTCGCAGCGGTTATCGTAAATACAGCATCTTTAATCGGCTTCTGCGTTGCTTCGTCTTTGCTTATTACTGTAATTGTTCCTTGCTCTATTTCTGGAGTAGGGGCAGTCGTTGGTGTAGAATCGACCTTCTCATTGAATACAGGTTTTGCATCTTCTTTCGTAAACAATGTATAAATAAAAAAAATAATACCCAATAACACCAGGAGCTTGATCATTCTTTTCATGTTGGTGGCTCCTTCGCTTTATAGCCGTAATAGTTATGCGACAGTGTATAACGAGCAGGCAGCCGGTGGCTGCCCATGCCTGTTACGCTTGTTCGAAGAACGTCTTATGCCATATAAGGAACACATACACTGTCCAAATGTATCTAGCGTAGTTCTGCTTGCCTGAATAATGCGAATCCAGATATTTCATCAGCTCATCGGTATGAAAGAACAGCTTCGCTCGGTCGGAGAGAAACATGTCCTTAACGAGCTTATAATATTTCTCTTGTCTTAGCCAGTGCCTAATAGGTACAGGAAAACCAACCTTTGGTCGATTCGCCCATTCATCGGGAAGTACTTCCTTCGCAGCTGTACGCAGCGCATACTTCGTATTGCTTGGATGCACACGAAGATCAGTAGGCAGCTTTGAAGCCAGTTCCATAACCATCTTGTCTAAAAATGGTACTCTCAGCTCAATAGAATGGGCGAGGCTCATTTTGTCTGCCTTAAGAAGAATATCTCCCGGAAGCCAAAGCTTCAGATCGAGATATTGCATTTTGGTTATATCATCTTTACCCCGCACTTGATCATATACAGTCTTCGTAATGCTTTGTACGGATGGTCCTTGCTTAAATTCGTCCTTCAATACGGCTAAGGCATCAGCTTCTTCAAACACATGCGCTTGACCGATAAAACGTTCCTCAACCCGCTGTCCGCCTTTTACGACAAAGGAGGTGATTCTGTTTTTGGACAACTTGCCGCTTAATAATGATAACGGTCGCCTGATTGCAAACGGAAGCTTCTTGTATTTTTTCATCGCTGGTGTCGTATCGTACCAATCATAACCGCCGAAAATTTCGTCTGCGCCTTCTCCAGAGAGCACCACGGTCACATGCTTGCTCGCAAGCTCTGCTAGGAAATAGAGAGGCACGGAGGAAGGGTTGGACTGTGGTTCGTCCATATGATACTGAATCGTTGGCAGCATCTTGAAGCACTCATCCGCTGAAACCAGTCGTTTATAGTTTTCGATGTTTAAAATTTCCGACAAATCCTCTGCGAGGTTCGTCTCATTAAAGTTGCCTTCATAATCCTCAAAGCCGACGGAAAATGTTTTGTTTGGTTTTAGCAAAGCGGTAATATAACTGGAATCAATGCCTCCGGACAAAAAAGACCCGACCGGCACATCGCTAATTTGGTGATAGGCGACCGATTCTTTTACTGTGCTTTTAATTTGGTTGACGTAATGGGACAGGCTGTTCGGCTCTTCTGCAAAGTTAACGTCCCAGAAAGGCTTCACTTCTAGCTTCCCTTGTTTGTAAAGCATATAGTGGCCAGGCTTCAGCTTGTACACGCCTTTAAAAAACGTTTCATCAAGCACGGAGTATTGAAAGGTCAGGTAAGGCTTGAGCGCATCTTTGTTCAGCTCTTTGCGAAAGGCAGGCTGCTTTAAGAAAGCTTTGATTTCTGAGCTGAATAAGAAGGAATTATCCGTTGTGTTTTGTGTATAATACAACGGCTTTATGCCAAAGAAATCCCTGGCGAGAAACATCGTTTCCGTATTCGTATCCCATATCGCAAAAGCAAACATGCCTCTTAGCTTCTGAAGCAGCGAGGTTCCATACTCTTCATAAGCATGAATGATAACCTCGCTGTCCGTATGGCTAACAAAGGTATGTCCGCACTGAATCAACTCTTCGCGCAGCTCTTGATAATTGTAGATTTCTCCATTAAATACAAGAACACAGCTTTTATCCTCGTTGTAAATCGGTTGGCTGGCTTCTTCAGACATATCAATAATTTTGAGGCGTCTAAACCCTAAAGTTACTTCCTCATCCGAATAGATACCGCCACTATCGGGACCTCTATGAACGATCATCTCCATCATGTCTTTAATAATGGCTACTTGATCAACGTCGGGACGACTATCTGCAAAACCTACAAAACCGCACATGTGGAATACCTTTCATTAACTATATTGTTTTAAGCGCAGTCACATCGTTTTTAATTTGATTTCCCTGACGATTTCCGATTCATTAAATGGGATTTCCGTTTTCCCAATAATTTGCGACGTTTCATGACCTTTGCCGGCAATGAGAATGACATCGTCTTTTCTGCTGATATCAATGGCAAAAGCAATAGCGTCTCTCCGGTCGATAACGGCCTCATAAGCTCCGTTATTAGCTTCGACTCCTTCAATAATTTCCCTAATTATCAGGTTATTATCCTGCTCCTTGGGATTATCAGAGGTGATTACGGAAAAATCAGCAAATGTAGCGGCTACCTTAGCCATCGCTCTACGTTTCTCTGTGCCTGATTCCCCATCAGATGCGTAAACGCCGAACACGAGAATGATTTTGCCTTTGGTAAAAGGTCTGATTGTTTTTAATGCCTTCTCTAGGCTGTCCTCTGTATGAGCAAAATCAACGATGATCTTCGTATCCTCATCTTGATAGACAACTTCCAGCCGGCCTTTAATACCCTCAACAGCCAAAATGCCGTCTGCGATTTGCTGTAGCGTAAATTGATTGCAATAAGCCGTTGCAATAGCGGCTAGACTATTATATACGTAGATCGCACCAGGCAGGTTTACTTTAATTGCGATGCTGCCCTTTGGCGTATTTACATTATAAGTTGTATAGTCGGCATAATAAGTAATGTCCGTCGCGTAAATGTCAGCTTCCTGCTCAATGCCATAAGTAACCAGCTTTGGACCTTTATGCTGCAATCGGTCAATAAGAATACGGCCAAATTTATCATCTGCATTAATAATGTTAAAGTCCGTCGTCATGTCGAACAGCAAAGCCTTCGCTTCGAAATATTCCTCCATCGTATGGTGAAGCTCCAAATGATCCGGCGTTAGATTCGTGAAAATGCCAGTTTTGAAGCTGGAATGGGCAACGCGTTTCAAATTGAGCGCATGCGAAGAAACCTCCATGACGCAATGCTTCATATGTGATTCGATCATATCGGCGAAGATTCGTTGCAAATACAGTGATTCCGGCGTCGTATTTTTATTTTGAATCAGCTTGTCGCCGATAACTGTGCCGATCGTGCCGATAATTCCGAGGGCTGTCCCCGTTTGCTCGAATATAGATTTTAGAAAATATGTGGTCGATGTCTTCCCGTTTGTTCCAGTGATGCCGAGAAGATTCATTTGCTCAGTCGGGCGATGATAGAAGTTTGCAGATACCAGGGCGAGCGCCTCACGCGTGTCGTTAACTTGCAGCACCGTTATTCCTGCTGGCACATGAACATCCTTCTCCACAATAACGACGGTCGCACCAAGTGCGATTGCTTTTTCGATGAAATGGTGTCCATCAACCGAAAAACCCGTTATCGCGACAAATACGCCATTGGCTGAAGCTTCCCTTGAATCAAAGGCAATGGAGCTTACTTCAATATGCAAATCGCCTTTCACGAGCGTGTAATTCAGATCCTTCAGTAAGGAGGTCAATAACATACGATCAGCTCCATTCTATTACCTATTACTATTTTCGCAGGCTACCTTCTTAGAAGCTTTTTCGTAAGCTTGCCACCGATGATAGCCGCATAGGAAAAGGCTGGTTTCGGGTCCTTCCAATCCCAGATCGCATAAGCTTTCGGTTTAAACAAGGATACGAATACTTGCTTCCAAGTCAATTGACCCGTCTTGATATAATCGCGAACAGCAAGCATGTCCTCATATCCGTACCAGAAAACACGGTTCGTATTCTCTTTGACGGCTTTGGGAGGCACAAGGTTGCCGCCAGTTAACTCTTGGTAAGTAATCCATGGAATATTTACCCCAACTCGGTACAGCAGGTTGTTCAGGTTGGTAATTCGGCAATTCACTTCGATTAAATAAAAACGGCCAGTTTCGGCGTCTTTTTTGAATTCAATTTCCGCGAAGCCTTTCCATTTCATCTTCTCTAGAAAAGGAGCTCCGATATCGAACAGCTCTTGTACGTATCTCTGCCCTGTATACACCGATGCGCCGAAGTTAATCGGATATTGGCGGAATTTTTGACAAGTGACCCAGTGAGTGACCTTTGAATCTTGGTTTAAATACGCGTCGAACGTATACATATGATCGTCGAAACCCGGAATGATACGCTGTACGATGACTTCCAAGCTCGCTTCCTTCGCTTTTGCCAGCGCTTGTTCGAGCTCAGCGCGGCTGTGTACCTTAAAGAGCTTCCGTCTAAACTTGGCAACGAAGGATGGAGAATCTGTAGGTTTGACGATACAAGGATACTTAATGATTTCATCGATCTTCTCAAAAAAACGATCTTCGTCTACACGGACCGTTTCGGGAACAGCTACGCCATTTTCTAGAGAAAGGCGCTGCAGCACTTCTTTATTCATCATATCCGAGTATATGCCCGGAATGTCTTGTGGTATGAGATAGTGTTCTCTAAGCTCTTCCAAATGCTCATCGATAACCTCAAGATAAGAATCGTGGCATGGAATAAGGACAGGAGGAGCGCTTTGCTTGCGGGCATATTCCTTCAAGAAACGAATGAATGCTGCCGTGTCTTCTTTATAATGAGGAGAGATTAGTCTCTCAGACGTATATTTTGAATCGGCGCCATAGGTATCTTTAGTCGAATAATCTACGGCAACCGTATGTACACCGTTAATCCCTAGGCAACGAATGGTGCTTAAACCTATATAATAATTACAACCCAAAATTACTGCTTTATTATTCACAAAGGCACATCCCGACATCCTAATTTATGTTCATTTCCCTGTATTACGACTAATGTTTTAAATAATTTTACTTCATACTTTCTTATAATACAAATGGATTTATCCTCATAATAGCTACAAAGATGTGGAGAATTTGGACCAAATCCGAGGCGCATGCTGCCGCTAAAAACAGCTTCGTTAACAGCCGTTTTTTCTGGCATTCGACACCATTACCCGTAAATCGCTGAAACCATTTATCGGAATTGTTAACATAAAAGCACTTGATGAGCGTTATTAGCATATTTGTGATTTTATTAACATTTTTCAATTATTCATATATATGTATATTTTACTATTCTGTATTTAACGCAAGTAACTTTTTCCATATATTGATCGATTTTACTAGTTAAAAAGAACTAGAAATTGGATAAAATAACTTCATTTTGTCGAATAATGCCCGAAAATTGTCTACGTTCGTCGACAAGTTTTTACAAACTCCTTATTGCTCTACGAGTATAATAGAAGCATTACCACACGAGTGCTAGATAAGGAGCGTGCCCCGAAGCGAGCTATGGACAAAAAACACTTGCTTAAACAATTGCAGTCGTTGCGGCTAAAGCTTCATGAAATAGCCGAAGCGCGCGGCAGTCTGACAGATCCGGATGTTCTAGCGATTAGCGAAGAGGCCGATCAACTAATTGTTGCGTTACAGCATATACAAAGAAACGAGCTAACACATATTACGATACGCCGCGACGATATGTAGAGAATATTATCTCTCTCGAAGCCGTCGGAAAAATTGAGTCAGCAGGTTTGAGCATTCAGGCTGTAAAATACCACTAGTGAGCTCCGTTTCATGGTTGAAACGGGGCTCTTGCAGTAAATTCATGAGCGTCCCAGCACATCCTGCCTTCGGGTCGGTTGTTCCATAAACGACACGTTTAACCCGAGATTGAACAATGGCGCCGGCGCACATTGGACAAGGCTCCAACGTGACATACAATGTACAATCTAATAATCTCCATGCGCCGATGCGATCGCAGGCGTCACGAATAGCTACCATTTCGGCATGAGCGGTTGGATCAAACCGCGTCTCACGCAAATTGTAGCCTCTTCCGATGATTTCATTGTTTCTGACGATAACAGCCCCGATAGGAACCTCTCCAATTTGCTCGGCTTTTTTGGCTTCTTCAATAGCTTCCAGCATCCATTTCTGATCTTCTTGCTCTCTTGTCATATACAATAACTCCTTTACTATTTATTCATTATACAACGAACAAATATTCCGTTGTTAACATGTCGTGGATAACATTGTGGATAACTATCATGATATGCACATAAATACTCACAATTTATTCAGAGCTGTGCACAGTAATTGTGGATATTGTGTATAAGTTGTTAATAAAAACGTTTTTGTGTAAAAGGATGTGTCATTCATTGTCAATAAAGATGAAATTCTCAGTCTTGATCACGCTTATCGTTTTGACGTTTTTTATATTCCAGCACATGCTTAGTGAGTATTCGATGATTCAAAGCATGCGAGAGCAAGCAAAACGAGCGATGCACGATACTTCCATGCATGTGGCGAGCACATTTTCCTCTTACGAGAAGAAGTCAGGTTCAGGTTATATCTTTCCGGAGAAGGATCGCTCAGGCCCTGGGCATATCTTTGATATCGTAAAAACATTAAATCCAAATATAAATGAAATTACAGTATTTGAGCAAGATACGTTAGCTGTGCGTTACGGAACCTACACGTATTTGGATTCAAATAGCGATCAATCTATTATAACCGATGTGAAGAAAACAGGTTTTGAGCTTCGAAAGATGGAGATCAACGGAAAATCCTATTTTAGAAGTTATTATTACACGAAGCAGATGGGCAACTACATTATAAGTATCGTTTATGACAGTGAGGGAATGAATGAGCTTATCGCGGAGAAGCGAAATGATTCATTGATTTATACGGGCATATCGATGGTGCTCGTCCTCTTTATTAGCTATTGGCTGGTAGGAGTAATGATTAGACCTCTAAAAGATATCTTATGGAAGGTTAACGAGGTGTCTTCTGCTCGGTTTCAACAGCCGATTCGAATTAAACGTAAGGATGAATTCGGCTTGCTGGCTCTTAAGGTCAATGCGATGTCACAAAATCTAAGTATATATATGAACAAACTGCGCAGAGCGTTTGAGGAAAACCGCCGGATGAAGGAGCATTTGGAGTCATTTATTAACCACACGAGCGATGCGATCCATCTTATTGATTTGGATGGTAAGGTTATTCAAGTAAACCGAGCTTTCGAGCTGCTCTTTGGTTATGAGGAAGAAGAAGCAATTGGTCTCATTAATCCTATTCTTCCCGACTCTCATCATGCAGAGATGAGGGATATGTTAAACCAGATCTTGTCGGGCAAAGTACTGCCAGCTCAGGAAACGATACGAATGACGAAGCTTGGAGAGCTGATACCTGTAAGTGTAACCATATCGCCAATTCGTGATTCGGATGGAACGATTCGTGCCTTTGCCAGCATTTCAAGAGACATGAGGAGTCGTAACAAAATGGAAGAGCTGCTGCGAAGGTCGGAGAAGCTGACGACAGTAGGGCAGCTAGCTGCAGGTGTAGCTCATGAAATTCGCAACCCGCTGACGACGCTGCGCGGTTTCCTGCAGCTTCAGCAGGAGAGCAAGAAGCTGGCGCTTTCCCACGTAACGCTTATGTTATCGGAGCTTGACCGGATCAATCTCATTGTTGGCGAGTTTCTCATTCTTGCGAAGCCGCAAGCGACGAGGTTTGTCACCAAGGATATACGGGATGTACTGCAAGATGTTATTGCGTTAATGAACAGTGAGGCGCTTCTTCATAATATCGAGTTTTGTGTTACTCTAACCGATGATTCTTGCTTAATTTCATGTGAAGAAAATCAATTGAAGCAAGTTTTTATTAATTTGCTGAAAAATGCGATTGAAGCGATGCCAAATGGTGGACGAATCCATATTCATATTAACCATAAACGGGAATACATTTCGATCACGATAACGGATGAAGGAATGGGCATCCCGGACGATATGATACCGAAAATTGGAGATCCCTTTTTTACAGCGAAGGAAACGGGCACAGGGCTCGGCATTATGGTTAGTCAGCGTATTATTAACAGCCACCGCGGAACGATGGATATTAAAAGCCAGGTTAATGTCGGAACAACGATACATTTGCTGCTGCCAGCTTTGAAAGAAACACGGGAGAGCGGTATACTGGAAGCATAAGCACAGATCGGGCTTCTAACGGAAATGTAAGAGGAGGGATTCTCGTTGAAGCAGGAATCTTCTGTAGATGGTTCAAAGCAAAAAGGGAACGTGCTTTATGATGCTTCAGGCTACAGCGCCTTACTCGTAGGAGCTACTGGTTTGATCGGAGCAGCTTTGCTCCGTCAGCTGCTTCGTGATCCGCTGGTGACGATGGTAACCGTTATTGTAAGACGGCCGCTAGAGACGAATACTTTGGGCAGCGCAAATGAGCTCTCCAAACTGAATATGATCGTCACCGCCTTTGATGATTTGGATAAAACGCTGGAGCAGGTGCATGCAGACGTTGTATTTTGTACGCTTGGCACGACGATCAAGGTTGCGAAGACGCAAGAAGCCTTTCGCAAAGTAGATTATGAATATCCGCTCACGCTTGCCCGGTTTGCAGAACGCACGAATGCTTCTTTATTTTCTATCGTGACGGCTATGGGGGCTTCCTCCAGCTCAAAAATATTTTACAGCAGAGTGAAAGGGGAACTGCAGGATGCGATTGCTAAGCTGAGCATTCCGCTAGTTCAAGTGTTTCAACCCTCGCTTCTGCTTGGAGAAAGACCGCAGGCTCGACCTGGTGAAGCGTTTGGAGCTGTCGTTTCGAAAGGGCTGCAATTTGCAATGGTTGGTCCGCTGCGCAAGTATCGGCCGATTAAGGGCGAGGATGTAGCTTTGGCAATGAGAAGAGCGGCGGGACAAGCTGGACAAATGAAGGCAGCAAGCAAGCCATCGATGATTCAGTATTATTCATCGGACAAAATTGCCGACTTGGCATTACATACAACGGGGTGAAGCAGCTTTGAGAATCAATAAGTTTATTAGTGAAACCGGTTATTGCTCCAGACGTGAGGCGGATAAGCTCGTAGACAGCGGACGTGTTACGATCAATGGAGAAAAGGCACAGCTCGGCAGCCAAGCTGAAATAGGTGACGATGTGCGTGTCGATGGTCGCAAAATCGGCGAGCAAAAAAATCATGTTTATATTGCGCTTAATAAGCCGGTAGGCATTACCTGTACGACCGAGCTTCATATTAAAGGCAATATTGTTGATTTTGTTGGTCATGAGGAGCGTATCTTCCCGATAGGGAGGCTGGACAAGGATTCGGAGGGATTAATACTCCTCACGAATGACGGTGATATCGTCAATCCGATTCTACGCTCGGAGGGTAAGCATGAGAAAGAATATTTGGTCACAGTAGATAAACCGATGACAGAAGCGTTTTTAAAAGGAATGGCAAGCGGAGTTCATATTCTAGGCAGCATGACATTGCCATGTGTCGTGACAAGAGTAACGGACCGCGTATTCCGTATTATTTTAACGGAAGGCCGAAATCGTCAAATTCGTAGAATGTGCGAAGCATTCGGTTATCATGTTCGGAGACTGCAGCGGCAGCGTATTATGAACATCCAGCTCGGCGGTCTTCACGTTGGCAAATGGCGTGATTTGAGCGAAGCTGAGAAGGCGACTTTGTTCGAGACATTAAGTTATGAGCCTGTCTAAGCAGGAAACATTCATTAGTATACCGACAAAAAAACCTGAATCACACGCCTAGGGCGAGTTGATTCAGGTTTTCTTATTATGGTTTTTTTACATTTAACTGCTGGGCATTCGTGACATCGGCGTACGTATGAATGATCGAAACCTCTACACGGCGGTTTTTGGATTTGCCTGCAACCGTTTCGTTGTCGGCAACAGGGCGATACTCTCCGTAGCCGATAGCGCTAAAGCGCTCGGGTTTCAGTTGTTTATTTTCGAGCAAGACGTCCAAGAAACGAATCGCCCTCATAGAGCTCAAATCCCAGTTTGATTTAAATTGGTAAGTCGAGATTGGTGTTGTATCGGTATGGCCGGAAACGATGACCTCGTAATCAGGGTACTGCTGCAGCATTTTGCTGATTGCAACGGCAAGCTCCTTCGACTCAGGCTTAACAGTTGCTTGTGCCGGTGCAAATAATGCGTTGTCGCTAATCGTAATCATCAGCTGTGAGAGGTTTAGCTTCGTCTCAAGATCAGATGTCAGGCCGTTTTTCTTAATATAGGCATCTACTTTTTTCTTTAGATCCTCGAGATCCTTCTGCTCCTGCTTAATAAGTTCCTCACGAGCTTTCTCTTCAGCAGATTGATTTTTGTTTACATCCTTGTCGGGAAGCTTGCCGCCTTCTTCTTTTTGCTTCTTCCCGTCATCCTCGCCGCTTTTCACTGCGGACGTTTCGGTTAGAATACCGCTGCCAGTGCTAAGTGCTAAACTAAATGCTTTCGACATTTCTTCAAACTTCTTTACGTCGACGGAGTTCATGGAGTACAACACGATAAAGAGTGCTAGCAGCAGGGTAAGCAAATCGGCGTAAGGAATGAGCCATGATTCATCCACATGCTCCTCGTGTTCTTCGTGTCTATGCTTTCTGCTCAACGGCGCCTTCCTCCTTTTCCCTCATCTTCAATCTTTCTGTAGGTGTAAGGAAAACAGATAGCTTCTGATTAATAGCGATCGTTGATACGCCGGATTGAATAGAAAGAAGGCCTTCCACCATCATAAGACGGATTTGAATTTCTTTCTTAGACATGCGCTTCAGTTTATTAGCAATAGGATGCCATAATACATAACCTGTAAAGATACCAAGAAGTGTTGCGATAAAAGCTCCTGCGATGGCATGTGCGAGTTTTCCCATATCGCTCATATCAGCAAGTGCGGCAACGAGGCCTACAACTGCTCCGAGTACCCCAAGTGTAGGGGCATATGTACCTGCTTGCGTAAAAATAAGTGCCCCCGCTTTGTGGCGGTCTTCTGTTGCGGCAATATCCTCAAGTAAAACATCACGTACAAAGTCTTGGTCATTTCCGTCAATAATCATACGCATGCCGTTACGAAGAAATGTATCTTCAATCTCGTCAACTTTTGCTTCAAGAGCAAGCAAACCCTCGCGACGTGTAATAGAAGCCCATTCCATGAAGCGCTGAATCAGCTCATCACGCATAGGCAGCTTTTGTTCAGTGAACACCATTTTGAATAGTTTACCGACTTTGGATAGCTCGGACATCGGGAAGGCGATCATGACGGAGGCTATAGTTCCCAAAATAATAATCATAAAAGCAGCTGGATTTGCAAGAGAGGACAGGTGTGCTCCCTTTAAAACCATGCCTCCAAGTACAGCGACTAATCCTAGCACCAAACCAATAATTGTTGAATTTTTCATCATACACCCCGTCCAATACATTTTCGACATTTCTCTACTTCTTATATTATCGACAAATGGGTATTCTGAAGTTAGAGTATATGGAATGATTTCAGGCGAATGCGTTAAAAAATGATAAAATGCGGTAGAATAGTAGAGAGATATGTACAAAAAATGACGATAGCAAAGGTGGTATACGCAAATGGGCGTAAGACATGCAAGAGAATATTCAGATATATTGAAGGATTTTACAGCAGCTGTGGCTGAAATTGAGAATAGCTATACTTTTTTTGAAATGGAACCTGATGAATGGGCTCAGCTGCCTGTAAGCGATCGGCATGAAGTGATGGAGGCTTTGGCGGATGATGTTTTCTTTGGGCTAGGAGAGAATCCGGTCATTGAGGTAGGCAGCGGTGTCATTACGTATAATAGCAAACATCACATCATAGAGGTTTCACAGGACGATAAGGTGACACAAATCATTAGATTGATATAAGTATTCGACATAAAACTTCATATAAGTCGTGCTCTTGTCGGATCTTTACATTTAATGTCGACTCTATTACAATGTTATTCAATACAATATGACATATAATTTGACATTGATCTAACATAGAGGAGAACGACATGAATGAGTGCTCATCATCGTTGCTGTTGCCGAAAGCGCTTGAATTAGATGGTGAAACATTGGCAGCGTTTTATCAGCCTATTATAGCGATGGATACAAGACGCATTATGGGTTACGAGGTGCTTGCTCGAGCTGTAAAGGGTGATTCCGTGCGGAGTCTTGGACCTTTCTTCTGCAATGAACAAATTCCAGAAGAGGACCACATTATAGTGGACCGGGTACTTCGGGAGCAGGCGTTCTCGAAGCTTGCTTTAATGGAAGAAGAACAGCCCATGTTATTCATTAATTTGAAGCCGTCTTGGATTTATCGGTATGAGGAGATCGGCGAGCTCTACACGTTGTCGCTGCTTGATAAGTACGGAATCGACCCGAAACGAATTGTCATAGAGATAACGGAGGAAAGCTTCCAAGGTTCCATGGATAGGCTTCGTTCTGTTGTCGACATATACCGGGCAAGGGGCTGTTTAATTGCAATCGATGATGTAGGCAGTGGTTTTAGCAATACGGATCGAATTGCTCACATTCAGCCCAACCTGCTCAAAATCGATATTCATATGATTAAGAAAAGCGCGACTCATGACGGTTATTTCGGCGTGCTGCGATCCTTCTCTGATTTAGCAGAGCAAATTGGAGCTTCGCTGCTCGTCGAGGGAGTGGAGACAAGGGAAGATTTGGCCCGCGCAATTCAGGCAGGCGCCCGTTACGTTCAAGGCTATATGTTTGCAAAGGCAGAGCCGGAGTTTCGTGAGCCTGCTTGTTTTGCATCTCTAATTGAAGCGGAGCTTGATCAGCATCTGCTGCATTTCGTTGGAACTGAACGCTATTGGCAGCGGCAATCAGAGAAGCTGGTAGAGCAGTGGGTTGCGCTTGTTCAAGAGACGCGTTACCTGGATCATGAGGATGAATGGATAGAGGGCCTGCTTCCCGAACTTTATGACCATTGCATTCGGGTTTATTTGTGCAATGAGAGCGGCATTCAGCTCTCATCCAACTATTATCGCGATGCGGACAAGGCTTGGAGGCGAGAGGAGCAATACCGCGGTGCCAACTGGTGTTGGCGTCCCTATTTTGTTCCTAATCTCGTCCAGCTCAATGAGCATCGACGTGCAATCGTTTCGCGCGCCTATACCGATCTCGATTCACACGCGTGGATTAGAACCGTATCTGTTCTAGCAGCGCCAGGTCTTATTTTACTTATGGATTTGAAGGATTCTGAGCGAGGAGCTCAGCGTCTTTAATGTGCAGCTGCTGGCTCATAAACCATACAATGGCATTCGGCAAAGCCGGTGGGTGTAGACCGCGCATAGGTGTCTGTAATATGGAAGCCGGCTTGTTCATAAACGCGCATCGCACGAGTGTTCCAAGTAAGTACCTCCAAATCAATTTCGTTTTGAGGGGTGCGCCTTATTGCCTCTGCGACAATGAGACGTGTGAAGGCAAGGCCGAGGCCTTTACCGCAAAGATCAGGCCGCAATCCAAGACCAAGCCGCGTTACGCCTGTTAAAGGAAAAAACTGCGCGAACCCAATGAGCGCAGACTGAGCGTCTAGGACAGCCATATATTGGGCAGCACGAAGGACGGAATCGCCAAATTCGATTTCGTCTTTTTTCATTTGCTCCCAAGCCGGCCAGTTATAAACATCAAATGGAGCCTCGTAGCGCCAGCCGCATAGTTGCTGTGCATGAACGGTTTCGAGCGGGCATATGGTCATATCGCCTTCATCTCGATTATAATGAATAGAGCTTTGATGGCTTGTCATTTGTTTTTACCTCCGCTTGAAAAAAAGTAGCTGAATAGAGCGAATGTCGAATGAAATAGGTTTATTATAACAGATAGGCGTGCGTTGATCGCGCGTAAATAAGGAGAAGCATCAAAATGAAGAAGTTGATCTGGCTTGGCTGCTTGTCATATTTAGTCATCGGCGTTGCCCATGTTGTGGGCGGATCTATCTTGGAACAGCTCATTGCTCATTATGGTTTAACCTATAAAGATGGCGGGCAATGGATTATGAATCAATTCCTCGGGTTCCTGGTGGGTGTTCTGTTAGCGCCTTCTATTACTTCGAGAGTTGGAAAAAGAGGCGCAGTACTGATTGCGATGGGCGTACTGACACTGAGTGAGGCGGCCTACAGTTTGCTGCTGCCATGGGGCTGGATGCTCGCGATTGCTCCGCTTGCGGGTCTTGGCTTTGGGATGACGGAAGCGGTCGTCGGCGCAATGATTATTGATATGGCGAAAAACGGCAAGGCATCGGCGATGAGCCGATTGGAAACCTTTTTTGGTGTTGGCGCATTGTTGATTCCAATTGCAGCGGCTTATCTGATTCAGCATAGCATTTGGCAGGTTTCCTTTCCGATTCTGGCAGCGATGTCAGGCATCACCTTTGTTCTCTGGTTGACGATGTCCTTTGGAGAGCTGGATGATGAGCTTGGTATAGTTGCTCGAACACCGGAAGTGAAGGAAGGCCATTCGAATGAGTTGGTAGGATTGCAAACCACTCGCGGATCTTTCTTTTTTGGCTATCCGCGCAAAGCACTTCCATTTCTCTTGTTATCGGCTTTATTTTTTATGCTTTATGTAGGAATGGAAATGAGCTTCTCCAATTATCTGCCTTCTATTCTCATCGTTCGTTCAGGTGTAGGAGAATCCAGTGCGGCAGCGGTGCTCAGCTTGTTCTGGGGAACGATGGTGCTAGGGCGTCTATTTGCGGGGCTGCTGGCTGATCGAATGGGTTATTCGCGTTACTTGCTTATTGCTACAGCGGGCGCCTCGGTCGTTTTTGTTTTAATGGCTGTTATGGGTCAGCTTAACTGGATGCTTGCCTTTGTCGCTCTTAGCGGATTGTTCTTCTCGGGTATATTCGGTATCGCTCTTGTTTATGCCAATGAGCTCATTCCGGGAATGACGGAGAGGACAACGAGTTTGCTTGTAGCATTCGGCGGGCTTGGAGGAGCGATTTTCCCTCGTGTGACTGGCTGGATAATGGATCAGTACAACGTGCAATCTACGTTATGGTATATAAGCAGCTTAGTTATACTGATGCTGCTTCTGCTAGCGGCGATGCTCCTGCTCGGAAGAAAACAAGTTCACAGCGTAAGATCCAAAGCTTAAATGAACTGGAAATTATAATAAAAACCTCCACATTCGCTGTTTCAAAGCGGGTGTGGAGGTTTATTTATTATTAAACGTGTTATTCTAAAATGCTTTCAGCTATTTAAGAATGGTTTTGTATACCTCTATGGCGCGCGCGCGCGATGCTTTCAAGTCGACGATGGCACCGCTTTGCGGCTGATGAATCTCTTTGTCTGTCAGATGATTCAAATGAGGCAGCCAGCGCCTAATATAGCTGCCGCTAGGATCATGCGTCTGCGACTGAGTTGCGGGATTCATGATGCGGAAGTAAGGCGCTGCGTCATACCCTAGTGAAGAGCACCACAGCCAGCCGCCGCGATTAAGCGTGTTGTCATAATCGCTTAAGTGAAGGCGGAAATATTGTTCGCCAAGCGTGAAGGGACATAGCAGATTTTTAGTTAAAAACATGGCTGTTACCATTCGCAAGCGGTTGGGCAGCTCACCTGTACGATTGAGCTGCGTCATGGCCGCATCAATGATTGGAATGCCGGTGGCGGCTGCAGCCCATGCTTCTAGATGAGCATCTGAGAGCTTGGACATATCAGCAAGCTGCTCGTAACGAAAGAAATCATCATGATACATCGCTTGATATAAATAAAAGTCACGCCATGCCAGCTGCCGTACCCATGATTCAGACCCCGGAAGCCCTTGGGTCATTTCGTAGGCTTGGCGAGCGGAGATGGCGCCCGTATTCAGGAAACGTGCGAGCTGGCTTGTATGATCATCGGCATAAGCGTCCCTGCTCTCGGAATAAGAGGCAAGGCGTTCTCGTACGAACCGTTCCAGCTTGGATAATCCTTTGGATGATCCTTGCACGTTCGTGCCGCCTAGGGCGCACGAAATGGATTCAGGCAAAGCGAAGGATTGCGCAACCTTGGCATTGATTTCGCTTAAGGTAGCAAGCTCATGAATCGTCGTTTCACTCATTGGGCTGTAGCACTCCAGCATAAAGCTGCTCCACTTGCGATAAAAGGGTGTGAAAACCTTGTATGGCTCCATTTTTCGAGCAAATGCCGGGAAAGCATCTAGATC
Organism: Pristimantibacillus sp. Z349TD_6; assembly: GCF_056173205.1. Lineage (NCBI taxonomy): Bacteria > Bacillati > Bacillota > Bacilli > Caryophanales > Paenibacillaceae > Pristimantibacillus (SeqCode) > Pristimantibacillus sp. Z349TD_6. The sequence goes on from NZ_CM149662.1 coordinate 148,349, forward strand.
AGCAAGAGGTGAATCGGCGATAGACATCCAGCGGCGGCCAAGGCTGCGTGTGGTTAGCCCAAGCTGCTCATCTCGCTGCCGTGAGTAAGGCGTGTAGTCTGTATGAACAATAACCTCATCAATCGGGTGCGCATGCAGCAGAGCTTCGGTGATCGCAGCAGGATTACCATAAAGCACATGCAGTTCCTTTCCTGCATTAGAATAGCTGTGCAGAAGTGAGGCGGCTTGCGCCATGAAATTCCGACCGCTATGACTAGTTAAACGGCCATCTCCTGTAATAACGGGATCTATGATTAGCAAATGAATGCCTTGTTTCTCTTTTTTCTTCAAATAATCAAAAGCGCGCAAATCTGAAATACGCAAATCCTTGCGGTGAATAAACAAATACATCAGTGATAGCTCCTTCCATAAGCGCAACATTGAACGGCCGCATTCCAGCTGGAATGAAACAGCAAAGCCGCAAGTCATTTGTCGTCAGAGGACAAAAAACTGCGGCTTTGCTAGATGAGTCTACCCGTTCAACCCTCAAGAAGAGGGACTAGGTTGCTCTATTTTACGTCAACGTTGGCTTGGTATGAATCAGCATCCATGATACGACGAGCAGTTACATATCGTCCCTCATAGTACTCGGAGTTAAGTTTGTCAGTTACAACGCCTCTGCTCGAGGATGAATGTACAAACTTTCCATCTCCAATGTAAATGCCAACATGGGAAATGGCGCTATTATTGCCGCCAACTGTGTCGAAGAACACAAGATCTCCCGCAATGAGGTCAGCCTTAGCGACCTTTGTACCTTCTTTTGCTTGCGAACCAGAAGTACGTGAAAGCTCAATGCCCATTTTCTCGAACACATAGCTCGTGAAGCCGGAGCAATCAAAGCCTTTCGACGACGTTCCGCCGCTTTTGTACGGAGTGCCAATAAGATCATTAACAATTCCGTTCAATTTTGAGTCAGCGAAAGCGCTTCCCGCTTGAAAAGCGAGCACGAGAACGAGACCCAGGATTAATGCGGTAATCTTCTTCAATTGTGAAACTCCTTCCAATGCCGACGAGGTTAGCTGTGGGGTTCGGTTGAAGGCTCCCTATGATTCCTCGGGCGTTTGAAGAAAACTCAAACGTCGGAATCAATTCACCCAAAGTGGTTCCCCCGTATCCCAATAGGGAATTAGGCAGTTTTTTTATTGCTTTGAGAAATATTCGATTATTTTCAATGATCTCCTGCCTTTAGTGGCAATTTCTAATAATTCTCATGTAACCTTTTGACAATTTGCTTCGTTAAACCGTTCTTTCTGTAATATAAACACGCCATAGTAGTGCTTTCTAACTAAATACATGGAGTCAATTTCATTAATTATGTGGATGTTGTGTAAAATATACCGATTTGTCCTTTAGGCGCTATATCGCAAGGACTAGCTTAAAGTGCCGTAAATGGCGGTATTTCACCATTTTGCTCCTCATAAATTAGAAAAATCTCATCTATATCACTCGTGAATAAGAGTAGATTCAGACAGCCTAGCTGCTGCTCCAGATAGAGCGGCAGAAATAGACAAAGGAGGCTGTTCATGAGAACAGCCCCCTTTGGGCAATCGAAAAAAGATTTATTTTGCAGTAACGATTTTTTCTGAAATGAGCTGTGGATCGTTGTTTTTTTGCTGCATCCAAAACTGTACCTTGTATTTCCCAGCATTTTTAAAATCGTAGGAAATGAGCTTGGAGCTGAACCAAAAGGTGTCTTTTTCGACGAACTCTTTAAAATCATCATCGTCTTGGCTGCGGCTGTCGATTGTCGTTTCCTTATCATTAGGATCAACGATGGTCACTTTGAACTCTGAAATCGCCATATTCAAATTATCGATTTGCGCTTGCACTAAAAATTTCTGAACACTGCCTTTATCAACCTGTCCGAACATAGCTCGCTTCTCGTTCATTAGAAACATATGCACATTGGGCTTCTGAATAATGAGCTTCTTATCATTGCTCTTCCATTGGACGAAGGCTTGAAGGCTGTCGCTTAAAGAACGAATACTAATATAAACCTTATCGTCCACAACGACAGCATCGTCAGTGGATTGCTTATTATTATAAAGGAGCGTTACCTTCTGAAATAGTTTGTCTGCTGCAACCAATGAACCGCCCGATAAGAGCAATACCATGGATATAATAACTAGTTTTTTACGCATCATTTGTGAATATCCCCCATTTTTGATTTTCTTTCAGTTATTTATACAGAACTGCCATCATTTAGTTGCGGTTAGTTGTAAAAAAAACCTCCACACCACAGCAAAGCGTGGAATGAAGGTTTATTTTGGCTTCAGCATCCAGAGGACGCTGAAGGCTTTTTTTGGTTTGCTACATTCTTTTCGTTTCCAAAAAGTCATATTGTGCGGCAATCGTCCAAACCTTCATCAGTGTTTGAATGAGATAGTAGCCTTGATGCAGAATGAGTGCAAACAGCCCGGCCCACAGCATGGAGAGGCTTGTCACTACAAGTCCAGCGGCTGCTCCGATCCCCCACATGATGAGCGACACAGCTGCATAGGTGAGGAAATTTCGGAGAGCGTGCCATAAGGAACGGAATATGCTTCCTCCTGATGCAGCGCTGAATTGCATGGCTAGAAACAGCAGATGCAGCACCGTGCCCCATAGGAGCCATAGAAGGGCGCCAGGCAGCACCGTTTGCAGCAGCTCTGGAATAGAGCCGCTCTCTAGAAGCGCATCCAGTGAGCGCGGCAGCACATACCAAGCAGGAGCCACAGATAAAATAACCTCGATCCAGTAAAGCAGAACTACAGGCTTCCAAGCTTTGCGAATACCTTCTAGAAATCGTGTCCCCCCATTCGATCTGGTCTGATTTAACGAATAGAATAATCCGGCATTGAATAAGGGAGTGATCAGCATTCGGGCAACTAGGAGACCGCCCAGCGTCCAGACGTAAGGATTAATGAGATCGGTCTTGAACAGCTGGAATTGTGCTTCGGTCATGAATAGCTGAACGGCTGCTTCTGAAGGAGCGGAGCTTGGATATCGCCGCAGCAGCGGAGCTACGACCGAATCAATGAAACGGTAAAGGAAGAACCCCCAGATCAGCTGATAAAGAAATAATAAAACAACAATGTAAAAATGTTTCACCGCTAACCGCCAGCCTTGCTTCAAATGTATTTTCATCGATTATCGCTCCTTGAACGCAATTACTTACCAGCTCAGCGACCCGAGCAGTCCTTCAATTAGTTGGACAACGCCGAGGCTCCATCTCGTGCGTTTATCCTCTGGCAGCTGAGCCTGCATGTAGTTGTTAATGAGCTTATTATCAAGCACATTGCTGTTGTTTGGGTCAACGACTGCCCATTCAAGCGGAGCGGAATGCAGCTGTTTATATTGCATATGGGATTCTTGAGTATCCCAAATTTTTGTTATTTTGGTGCCGTCAGTAAACTTCATCAACACTTTTATCTCGCCATTGCTGCCGCCGTTTTTCTTAACGAGTACAACAGATTCATACATCTCAGCACCATCTTGAGTGATTGGGCGTACATGAATCGATTCGATCGAAAAGTCGGCCATTTTGTTGCCGTAGACATATTGGCTGAAATAATCATTCCATTTCGTTTTTGTTACCTGTTCGACTACACGCTGGAAGTCTGCTGTCGATGGATGCTTGAACTTATACTTCTGAAAGTAGGTTCGCAATATTTTTTGCATCGTTCTGGAGCCGACCTGATTCTCGATGCCAATGAGCACCAGCTTTGCCCTCAGATATACATTCTCAGCATATTGCGAGTGGCTGGTGTATGACCAAGATTGCTGCTTGAGCGGAGCAGGGTTGGTCATATAGCTCGCTTCCATGCGTAAATTCGGCTCCAAGCCGTATGCCGTCTCCATTACTTTATCCTCGGCATAGGACGTAAACCCCTCGTCCAGCCATGCCTCCTCGAATTCATTAGAGGCGACCATTCCGTACCAATATTGATGGCCAATCTCATGCACGACTGTACGTTCAAGATCGTAGCCTGGGTTATCATTTTCTGCAGCGAAAGCGGTTATGAGTGTTGGATACTCCATGCCGCCAGCACCGTTCGCTCCTTTGGGCGGAACGACGATCGACAGCGTACTGTAAGGATATTCACCATACCACTTGGCGTAGCTTGAGAGTGCGGACTTGGCTGCATGCATGTAGCGATCCTTAAGGTCAGCATGCGCAGGATCAAGATACAGCTTAATGCGTACACCGGGAATGCCGGTATCGGAGTAGGCAGTCTCTTCATAAACGAAGTCAGGTGAGGCCGACCAAGCAAAATCATGAATATCATCAGCATAAAACTGGTAAATCTTTGTTGCTTCCTTGATCTCGATAGGCTTTGTTTGGAAGCCCGTAGCAGCGACGGTGTAGTTCTCAGGCACATTAATCCGAACGCTGTATATGCCGAAGTCGCTGTAGAACTCAGAATTGCCATGATACTGATGGACATTCCAGCCCTCAGCTGTACGTCCGCGCATGCCGGCTGTCTCATATACAGCGAGCTTTGGAAACCACTGCCCAGCCATCACGAAGTTGCCGGAATAGCCCATTCTTGCGAATACCTCTGGGAGCTTCACCTCGTAGCTCATTCGCAGCGTTACGGAGGTGCCTGGAGCGATAGGCTCCGGCAAGCGGATTTTGGCCAATGTAAAGTCATTGGCATTGTCATCGTCAGGTTGTACATATTGAAGACGTGGCAGAAGGCTCTCGCCGTTCAGTGTTTCTAGCGTAAGCAGGTTCATATAGCCTTGGCTATTGGTTGTTGCTTTGTCCTGGCGCAGCTTGCCGCCGGATTCTTTCATAAACGTGGTTTTGCTCGATTGAAAGGCGTTCGGGTACAGATGGAAATAGAGCTCGGACACTGTTTTTTTGCCAGGGTTAGTCCAAGTTACGGTTTGCTCACCGTTCAGCTGCTTTGCATCATTCGTTAAATGCACGTTGATATGGTACTCAACGACACGTTTGCTCAGCTCTTGCGGTTTAGGTGTGATGACCGTATTCGGCTCCTGCACGGCAGGCGGCTTGACCGACTTTTGGGCAGGCGCTAGTGCTTGCTTGGCGTTAGCGGCGGGGGCGAAAGCATAAGTATATTGGGATTGCCAAGCAGTCCCGAAGTCATGCTGCATCGATATACCGAGCAGCGCGACTGCGAGTATTACGAGTAAAATTCGTTTGAAATAGCGTGGAGTCATTGAACGTTTCCCTCCCGTTGACAAGCATCTACAGCATGTATATGTTTGCTTTTCGATGATTATTAGCTAAAATGGAATTATTGTATCGGGGAAGGTGTGAATACGAATGACGGAAGAACAAGGACAGCCGGCTGAGCCGGTAAAGAAAGAAAAGAAATCACTGTCGCTCAACGTAGTGAGCAGCAAACAACATAAAGGTTTTGGGGCAGGAACGATCGATTTGAGCGCGGTATCCTGTGTTATTATTGATGATGGCGTTGCTTATATCGATGTTGGCGCTATGCATGCAAAGAGTAAAGTAGAGCGTGGCATTAAGTTTTCGCCTAACAAAGAGGATACTCCGAACGGTCGTCAATGCTGGATCGTATGGGTAGCGGTTGACCGCAATGAAGAAGGCTCCTATTATGCGGGCGCTACGGCATGCGAGATGCTGATTGATTCCGAGGCGCGTCGCGGGTGGAAGCTTCTCCCTGATCACGTGAACAAGCTGGATCAATCACTCAAACGCCGCTATAACTTGTCCGAGCTTGGCGATGTCGATAAATCGGCGCTTCGCAAGCTGCTTGTGGAACATAATCTTGAGTGGTGGGATCGCTCCCCAGATGAGCTTAAGCAAGCTTTGAACGTATAACAGCTGGCGTTATTAGCAGCAGATTGAGTTTATTGTGAATTTTGGATGAGAACCTCATCGTTCGTAGGCTAGTCCTATCGAATGATGAGGTTTTCCGCGTTGATAGAGGCTGTTAAAGCATTAGAAAAAACTTTTTTGGCAGCAAGTGCAGGGTATGTGGGACAAGCCGGCGTCTATTAGATTGGGAAGGAGGGGAGCGACATTCAAGACGAGGATTGGATCAGAGAGGTACAGAAGGGCGGGCCCGAGCATTTTGGTCCTTTTGTACAGGCATATGGTCCTTATATATATAGAACAGTCTTCGCAGTGCTTCGTTCACCGCATGATGCGGAGGATATTACACAGGAAGTGCTGCTGCAAATTTATCGCTCCCTTCCGGATTGTCGATTGGATGGGCTCAAAACATGGATTACCCGTATTGCCATCAATCGAGCGATCGATTTCAAACGCAGCCGTGCACGAAAGCCAGAGGAGCTAATGGATAGCGAAGCGATGTCTGAAAGAGTACATGAAGAACTTGTGTCTGCTCCTGCTGCAGAAACATTAGCCATCGAACAGGCGGATAGGCAGCAGATTCGAGAGCGAGTTGATGAAATGCCGGAAAACTATCGTGAAGTCATAACCGCTTATTATATGGAAGACAAGTCATATGAACAAATCGCAGCCGAAACTGGACTTGAACGCAAAAGCGTAGAGTCCCGGCTGTACCGTGCAAGAGGCTGGATGAAGCGCCATTTTCGGAAGGAGGACTTCGAATGATGATTGAGCATATCTCTTCAGATCAAATGTCCCGTTACGTAAACGACAGACTGGTTGAGGCTGAGCGTATACCGATTGAGCAGCATTTGGCTGCTTGCGACTTCTGTTTGCAGCTGTTCGTCATTGCGATTGAAACAGCTGAGGGCGAGATGCAGCGATCAGATTCGCATTTAACGACACAACTACCTAATATGGAGCAAATAGAGAAGCGTGTCGTGGAGCAATTGATGATGGAGCAGGAACATGATCATGAAGAAGCCGGGCCACATGTTGTGACGAGTACTATACAAGAGAAGCCTCGCCGTCTGCGGACATGGCTGCAGCATCCGGTAACGCATTACACCATAGCTGCTTCGATTACGCTGCTGCTGCTTGCCAGCGGTACTTTTGCCTCCTTCTCACAGAAGCTGGCTCAGCTTGATATGAATGAGAATAAACAGCAGGATATAAGGCCAAATCCGCCAGCGGCGGCAGGTGGACATTCCGAATCTTGGTCAGACAGAATGGTTGATCAAACGGGGTCGTGGCTCGATGGCTTAAAAGCATCTCGATTTAGATAAATGAAAAACGATGATAGAAGGGAATGAATCAATGATGAATAAAAGCCCGTTAGCGGCGTTCTTTCTTTCTTTTTTACCTGGCGTAGGACATGCCTATGCTGGTCGCCCAGTACGTGCGGTTTTGTACGGGGGAGCTTTCTTTGGTTCGATAGGATTGTGTATGCTATTTGGATTAATGGGCGGGTATATGGAGGATACAGTTTATATCTTTTTGTTCTTTATAGCTGCGATGGCGGGAATCATTAATATGATTGATATGGTCATCTTCCTGCTGCTAGGCAAGGGATTGCCGTCAGGCGCTGCGAACCAGCATCCATTCGAGCATCCTGCGGATCATTTCTCGCCAGGCTTTGTTCCTTTGGAGCAGGAGCGCCAGCGCGAGAAGTCGCGGACGATCATGTTCTCGCTGATTCCGGGTCTAGGGCATATGAATATGGGGCTTATGCAGCGGGGCATTACCTTCCTCATTTCCTTCATTGGCTGGTTTGCGATTATCGTCTTCTTAGGCACGATAACGCACAGGGCAGAGCTGCTCGTGTTTCTTTTGGCGCTTCCTGTTATTTGGATATACAGCATGTTTGACGCAATCAGCCAGCTGCATGCCAAGCAGCGCGGGGAGCATGTGGCGGACCGTGCTATATTTGAGGATATGGAATCGTATATCGCCTCTGGGCGTAAAAGCAAAGTGCTGGCTATCGCGTTAGCTATTTTTCCAGGTGCAGGACATCTGTATCTAGGTTTGCAAAAACGCGGCCTGCAGCTAATGGGTGGTTTTCTTCTCGCCGTCTATATTATGGACAATTTGCGCTTGTCGCTGTTTTTTTTCCTGCTTCCGCTGTTCTGGTGCTTTGCTTTCTTCGATGCGCTGCAGCAGACGTCTCGTTATGAGCGTCAGGTGCTGACCGATGAACCGGTATTGACGCAGCTTGTCCCTTATCAGCGCTGGTTTGGTTTTGGGCTGCTGGGATTCGGTGTTTATTACTTGCTCGATCGTGTAGCTGTAGAGGTTACTTCTCATTTCTCAAGGGAGCTTTATTCCCAATACATGCAAATTAAATATATGATACCAACGGCTGTTGTCGCATTTATTATGATTATTGTAGGCATGCGTCTAGCTTTCGGAAGCAAGGCATCTCCGGTAATGAGCAAAGGTAAACCGCCAGAGCTTCATAAGCCGGTGCCAAGAAAGTACGAGGAGGATTCGCATTGAACACCAACACGGTAAATATGGCTGAATCGTCTGTCAATCAACCATCAGGCGTTCGCACTTGGCGCGTCGGCTCATTATCGATGGGCGTGACACTGATTCTCGTGGGGACAGCATTAGCTGTCTCTCTATGGCAGGACATGGAAGCCTTCGAGATGCTTGTTTGGGTCGCGCCAGTCGTTTTCATTATGCTCGGAGCGGAGCTGCTGCTTTACTTGAAGTTTTCTAGCAGTGCGCGTACTATCGTTCGTTATGATTGGATGAGTGTCTTTTTTGTAGGAATGGTTGGAACCGCCAGTCTAGGGCTTGCTCTGCTCATGTCAACGGGCTTATTCGATGAGCTGCAGCGAGGGCTGCAAATGTCGCAGCGATCAGCCTTCGTGGAAACGAAGAAAATAGGGGTGCCTGCTGATATTAAGAAGATTGTTGTGCACACCTTGGATGGCGTGACGCTTGAGCATACGGAAACACGCGAGCTTAAGCTGTTTGGCCAAATTCGTTATTGGTCATCCGAGAAGTATGAGCGATTGGACAATAAAATGCTGAAAACTGATGTTGTTGGCTCAACAATGTATGTCATGGTTGGTTCCGTCGATCACCGGAACGGCGGCCTCATCTCAGACACGGTCAGCCCGGAGCTGACATTAATTGTACCGAAGGATGTAGAGGTCGTGAAACAGGGGCGTTAGTAGTGGAATTGGAAAAGCAGCTTGAAGCGGGATGTTCTCGCTTCAAGCTGCTTTTTTTAATAGAGGGGATATGAGGAGATGTCGTTCGTTACTGTACTTCGATGGGCAACTTACTCAACACCTCTTGAAGAGGAGCTAGGACACGATAGGAGCCGCGAAGAGGAACATAACCTAACTTGCGATTAATGCTGAGAATAGGTGCATTTGTTGAGTCATTATCTGTACGGATATATGCGGCTTGATGCTTCTGAGCAAGCTCAATCGCTTTGAGTTTTAAAGCAAAAGCAATCTTCCTGCCGCGATAAGCTCTGCTTACGCCGGTATATTCATGATACATCCCGTTTGTTTGTGGATTAAGCAGGACATTAGTAACCCCCACGAAGCGGTCGCCGTCAGCAGCGATAATCACTTGCTCAGGCGCATAGCCGTCTACTTTCAAATTCCATTTGCGCCATTCGACGAAATCAGGAACTTCGCCAAGATAACCGGGGATGTCCACCAGTGTTTCTTTATAGATCTCATACAGCTTCTGTTCGCTTTCTTCACCGGGTTCATCGGCAAGCGTTAGGAAGCGCAGCGCCCCAAGGTCTGGCATGATTGGAAATTGCGGTTGTTGCGCTCCATCATGTTCACCAAGTGTAAGGACGGACTGGAAGGCATGGCGTTCAATTACAAAAGCATGTCGCTTTGCAAACTGAATCGCGTCCTCATTATCGTCCCATACTTCAGTAATGAGCGTAGAAGCGCCGATTTTCAGAGCCCATTTACCAATGTGAGCTAATAGCAATTGGCCGATTCCCTGCTTGCGATAAGGCTCTGATACGACAAGCGTATTGCATAAATAGCCAGGCTCTGTCCAAGGCGCCCGCCACGTCCAGGCGTAGCCGACAATATCGCCTTGCTCATTTACTGCAACCTGCCGCTCGCGATCGTATCCAGCAAGCAGTCCGTTCTCATCCATCCATGTATGTCCAATCTCATAAAGCTTCTTATCTGCATCATGCAGGTTCTCAGCAGTCGTTGGTTCTGACCACACTTGATTAAGCAATTGTGCAAGCTGCTCGTAGTCCTCTGGCAGCTGCAAGGGGCGTAGTGTAATGGACATGGCGTCCCACCTCATCTTTCGTTTCGGTATTCATATAAGATGATTATGGCACGGATGAAGCAGCCCTAGATAGGGAGAGTTTGACTATAAGCATTAAATAACAAACGAAAAAAAGCTGCGCCAAAGTCTGATAGACTTTAGCACAGCTTTATATTTATTCATATTGCCGATTATGAAGCGACGGCAACGGCATTGTAAGTCATAATCCATACAGAACCTGCGACGATCGTTAGCAATATAACGAGGCCGAATATAAGCGCCATCAGGTTGAAGCGAGGTTTCTCCTCATCCCGTATGTGCATAAAGAAGATAAGCTGAACAGCAAATTGCAGAACCGCCGTCACAAGGATGAGCAGGGTTGCAGCTTTTTTGCTGAGCAGGTCATTCATTACCACGACAAGCGGAATGATTGTCAGAATGATGGAGAATAGGAAGCCGATCACATAAGACTTCATCGATCCGCCGTGGGACCCGTGTGCGTCCTGCGAATGTGTGTTATGGTTTTCCATCCTACATCACCCCCATCAAATAAACGATTGAGAATACGAAAATCCATACGACGTCCAAGAAATGCCAGTACAAGCTGATGATGCCTACTTTGCGCTTCGTAACGGGTGTAATGCCGCGGCGTCTAATCTGAAGAATTAGTGCAATCATCCAGACTAAGCCGAGCGATACGTGAAGTCCGTGTGTGCCGACGAGAACGAAGAAGGCTGACCAGTAGGCACTTGTTCCAATATTAGCGCCTTCGTGCACCAAATGCATGAACTCATTTACTTCAAGATAGATAAATGAAGCGCCGAGCACTGCTGTAATGGCGAGCCAAAGAATAAGGCCGCGCTTGTTGCCTTTGTTCATTTCAAGAACGGCAATACCGCTTGTAAAGCTGCTTGTCAGTAGAATGAAGGTCGAAATAATAATACCGTTCATCTCAAGCAATTCGGCACCTGTCGGTCCGCCGTCTGTGTTGAGACGGAGGACGACATAGGTTGCAAATAACGTACCGAACAAAATAACGTCGGTTATAAGAAACAGCCAGAAGCCGAACATTTTCATCGATTCTTGATCGTGATGATCGTCATGGTGACCGCCGCCGTGTCCAGCGCCGTGTCCGCCATGCGCTCCAGCTGGAGTGGAAACTGCATGTGCCATTATTTTGTCCCCCTTAACGCTGCTTCCGTGCGTTCAATCTCATCCACCGGAATGTAATAATCGGTATCGTAAGAGAACGAACGAACAAGCATACATACGGCTACGCCGACTAGACCTGGTATGGCCATCCATAGCCAATCCCATACGAAGCCGAAGCCTGCAATAAACCAGCAGATCGACATAATGAATGGAATACCTGAGTTTTTCGGCATATGAATCGGTTCAAGCGGCGCAAGTGGTTTAGCAGGCTGACCATTCGCAATGCGCTGCTTTTCTTCCCACCACTCGTCTTGGCTAGTAACCTGTGGCAAGCGAGCAAAGTTATAGAGCGGCGCAGGTGACGGAATCGACCATTCGAGCGTACGGCCATCCCATGCATCGCCATCCTTTTCTTTCTTGAAAAACTTGATGCTGTGAGCGATTTGCCATACTTGGAAAATAAACGCGATACCCATCAAGAATGCTCCAACAGTAGAGACGACGTTCAAAGGCTGCCAGCCCATATCGAAGTCATATTCGTTGAAACGACGCGTCATACCCATTAAGCCAAGTGCGTATTGCGGCATGAAACAAACATAGAATCCGATGTTCCAGAACCAGAATGCCCATTTGCCAAGACCTTCATGCAAACGGAAGCCGAACATTTTTGGCCACCAGTAGTAAAGGCCTGCGAAGTAACCGAACACGACGCCGCCGATAAGCACCTGATGGAAATGCGCGATCAGGAAGTAACTGTTATGGAACTGGAAGTCAGCAGGTGCGACAGACAAGAGCACCCCGGTCATCCCGCCGACAACGAAGCAGGGAATAAATGCTACCGTCCACATCATCGGAGTCGTAAACCTAATTCGGCCTCGATACATCGTAAACAGCCAGTTGAATATTTTAACCCCGGTCGGTATTGCGATAATCATCGTCGTCAAAGCGAAGAAAGCATTGACGTTGGCGCCTGAACCCATTGTGAAGAAGTGATGCGCCCATGTAAAGAAGGAGAAGAAGCTGATCGACATAAGCGCGAATACCATTGACTTATAACCGAACAATTTTTTCTTCGAGAAAGCCGAAACAATTTCAGAGAAAATACCAAAAGCAGGCAAGATAACAATATATACTTCAGGATGTCCCCACATCCAGATGAGGTTGATATACATCATCGGGTTGCCCCCGCCGTCGAGCGTAAAGAAGTGAGCGCCCAGATAACGGTCGATGAACAATAGGAACAAGGTAACAGTCAAAATTGGGAATGCGAAGATAATAGTTACACATGACGACAAAACAGACCATACGAACATCGGCATTTGCATGAGCTTCATGCCTGGTGCGCGCATTTTTAGAATCGTAACGATAAAGTTAATACCTGTAGCCAATGAACCGATACCTGAGATTTGAATACCCCATATATAGAAGTCCTGTCCGAGTCCCGGACTTCCTGACAGCTCAGAGAGCGGCGGATAAGCGAGCCATCCTGCATCAGGTGAACCGCCGATAATGAAAGATACGTTAAACAGCATGGCACCGAAGAAGAACATCCAGAAGCTAAGGGAGTTCAAGAACGGGAATGCAACGTCGCGGGCACCAATTTGCAGTGGAACGACGATATTGAATAAACCGAACATAAGCGGCATCGCCATGAACAAGATCATGATTACGCCGTGCGTCGTAAAGATTTGGTTGTAGTGATCCGGCTGCAAAAACTCCACTTCAGGAGCTGCGAGCTGAACACGCATGAGCAGCGCATCAACGCCGCCGCGGAACAGCATAAGAATAGATGCGATGATATACATAATACCGATCTTCTTATGATCGACGCTGGTCAGCCATTCCGTCCAAAGCCAGCGCCATTTTTTGAAAAAGGTAAGCGTGAATATAATCGCCACAACCGACAGGCCGATGGATACTTGAGCCCCTAAAATAAGCGGATCGCCTGTGACGAAAAATTCGGACGCAAAATCTTTAATTTTGTCTAACATGAGGGGTCCTCCTAAAAGTTTGTGGCACAAACTCGCCTCTTAAGCATTTGCTTGAAAGCGGGTTAATGACCCGCATGAATATGAGCATTTAAATCTGGTTTGCTTTTCGTTTCTTTTTGCGTCGCAGACGTATCCGCTGTAATGGATTCTTTATCCGTTTCTGCGGCGGGCTCTGTTGCGCCTCCACCATGATGCTGGTGAGCGCTGCCGTCGCCTTTTACATATTGCGTTACAATTTTATTGAACAATCCTTCAGGGAAGCTGGAGAACAGCTGCACATTAGAAGGACCTGGTTCAGTAAGCTTCTCGAACCCTTCCATTGTCAGTTCAGGCGACGATGCTTTAACCTCGCTTATCCAAGCTTTATAGTCCTCTTCGGACGTAGCATCCACCTTGAATGTCATTTTGGCAAAATCTTTTCCTGTGAAGTTAGCACCGGAGCCATAGTAGCTGCCTTGCTCATCAGCCTGTAGGAATAAGGTCATTGCCATCCCTGACATGGAATAAATTTGTCCGCCGAGTTGTGGAACCCAGAAGGAGTTCATCGCCGTATCCGATGTTAACTGGAATCTAATCGGCGTATCTTCAGGAATCTTCAAATAGTTGACGGTCGCAATATCCTCTTCTGGATATTTAAACAACCATTTCCAATCAAGTGAAGTAACCTGAATCGTAATTGGCGCCTTAGCCGACTCTATCGGTTTGGAAGGCTCGAGCGCATACGTGTATTTGACGGTGACTATAGCAAGAACAAGGATCGCTACAATCGGAATGCTCCACCAGGTAATCTCTAGCTTCGTACTGTGCTCCCAGTTAGGCTTATAGGAAGCTTTACTGCCGGGCCTATCACGGTACCGCCAGACGATAATAGCTGTCAGGATAAGTACGGGCACGATAATAACCGCACACAGAATGGTTGAAAAATAAATCAAATCTTTCTGAGACTCGCCGATTGGCCCTTTCGGATCGAGCACGATGAATTGCTCGCCGCAGCCGGAAAGCATAACGGCCATTAGCATAATCAGTGCGGGTGTCAGCATACGAAGAAACGGTCTCATCATCAGTTCAACTCCTCAAAATTACTGCTTACGACTACAATAGCAGATCCACAAGGTAATAACTGCGGGGTTAACAATTACGTCAATAATTCGTCTTTATTCTGTAATAGAAAGTTCACGGCTTAGACAACTGTTAGATTTAGGAGCATTCGAACAGTGAATTGTTCGTGCATATAGTAGCTTTACCCAAATAAAAATGTTTTGTCCCACTACAAACCAATAGACAGCCCCATTTGGTCATTGACCGAATGTGACTGTCTATTGGTTAAGAGTGATGAAGTTAATTTTAATTATTGAGGCTCGTTAAAATCCTTTGACGACTGCTCTTGGTTAAGGCGTGCATGAACAAGTCCGATCGCTGTACCAATAACATAAATATGAACGCTGCCGATTAGGAATCCGATGCCGACCATAAGTCCAACATTTTTATCGCTGAAATGGCTTAAGTTAATGAGGCTTAATAAAACGCCAATAGATAAAACGATCCAAGAGATGGCAGTCATTGCCTTTACGAGGCGCTTGACATCTGATTTAGAAGGCTGAATGTTGCTGATTGTTGCGGTTTTTGTTGTCATATTTAACACTCCCGATCAATTGTAAGTGTTTTCTTATCCATACTATACCACAACTTTATGGTTTTGTTCAAAGAAAATTCACTTTTTGATCATAAGTTGGACAAAAATGCGCAAAGATCACGGTTGGTTCATTATTGAAAGGAACAAGAGCCCTCCTCATTAAAGGAAGGCTGCTGTTAGTTTAGTCTGTCCACCAGCGTTTCAAGTCATTCCACCAAGAGCGTCGTCCTGCTGTACCAGATCCATTATGAGTGGCGTCATTGTCGTTATTTCCTGCATCCGCAGGCTCGCCGCATACGTCAGTCGGCTCCGTTCCGCTGATGAAGGTTTCTAATCGTCTGTGAGGACAGCTGCTTTCTGCAAGCTTGCCGCTTGTCGGATCGATATACACGTTCACGATGCCTTCCGGAATCGGGAAAATCTTCGGCGGTATAGCAGACAGCGCTTGCTCAGTAAATTTGGCGAAAATCGGAGCAGCGCGGTAAGCCTCGGCAACGGTTAATTTGCGATCCTTATCGTAACCTACCCACACTGCTGTCGCTAGTTCAGGCGTATACCCGACAAGCCATGCATCTGTTGGGGTCGTACCCGTCTTGCCTGCTATCGGCCGCTTAATAATAGAAGATACACGGAAAGCTGTTCCGCCTTCTTCAAATACACTCTCCATTAAACTGGTCATAACATAGGCTTCGGCTGGGGTGATGGCTTGTACTGATTTTTGTTTCGCTTCATATAATACCTGTCCCTTGCGGTCCTCTATGCGGAGAATCGCAACCGGCTCCATGTGAATGCCGCCGTTTGCGAAAGTACCAAATGCAGAAGCCATTTCGAATGGGCTAATTGGAAAGGTGCCAAGCGCAAGTGAAGGGACCGGCTTCATCGGACTTTCAATTCCCAGCTTCTTTGCCGTTTCAATAACTTTATCAGCGCCGACGGTCATGATGGTGTTAACCGCATAAATATTATCCGAGCTGGCCAGCGCCTGTCTCATATCAATCAGCTCATTCAAATACTTGTCACCGTAGTTGCGTGGCTCATACGTCTTCCGTCCCTCATCATAAGTGAATACAGTGGGTTCACTCTTATAACGGGTAACAGGCGACATAAAACCGCTTTGCAAAGCGGTTAAATATAAGAAAGGCTTAAAGGAGGAGCCGGGTTGGCGCGTCTTTGCAAACACTCGATTATATTGGTTGTTCTTATAATTTCTTCCGCCAACCATCGCTTTGATATATCCGGTGCGCGGATCTATAGCAATGAGCGCCGCCTGCTGCTCGGAATTTTCGGGAAAGCCCTTTGCAATAACCTCTTCAGCCGTTGCTTGCGCGGACGGATCAAGCGTTGTATAGATGGTAATTCCGCCCTCATTCAGCAAATGTTCATTAATACCTAGCTTGTCGACAGCAACATATCTGATGTAATCGCGAAAATAAGGCGCAAACCCTTCTTGGTCGCCAGAGCCAAGTGTCTGGAAGCTCAGCATTTCCTTATAAGCGGCATCAGCCTGCTCGGATGTAATTGAGCCGCCTTCAAGCATCGCCTGCAAAATAGTAAGCTGGCGGTCCTTTGCATTTTTCATGTTAAGGTACGGCGAATAATACTTAGGACCCTTCGGAATGCCGGCAAGCATCGCGCTTTCTGCAAGCGTGAGCTCGGAAGCGTGTTTATTGAAGTACATCATCGCAGCTGCTTCAATACCATAGGAGCCATGGCCATAATAAATTTGATTCAAATACATGCCCAGAATTTCGTCTTTGGAGTAATTCATTTCAAGCTGAACCGTATACATCGCTTCCTTCAGTTTGCGCTGCCAGGTTCGCTCATGCGTTAAATATAGATTACGTGCGAGCTGCTGAGTAAGCGTGCTTGCGCCTTGGCGTGCCGAGAAGCTTTGAACGTTAACCATAACGGCTCGCGCCATTCCCTTCATATCGAAACCGCGATGATCGTAGAAGCGGCGATCCTCTATAGCTAAGGTTGCTTCAATTACATAATGCGAAATGTCGGATAGCTGCACAGAACGGCGGTTCTCTCCTGCATGAAACGTATCGATGACATTGCCATGCAAATCAAGCATTTGAGAGGTTTGGCTTATTGCGGTGACTGGCAGCGATTGCGTACGTAAAAAGATAAGTGTACCTGCCAAGATGAGTATGAAAAGGGTGAATGCGGCAGCTGCCCATCTGAACCATTTCTTCATTTTCAGAAATTGGGGAAGGAACCTCTCGGTTATAAATGGAAAAGCAGGTCTGCGGCGCAGCTTACCCTGCTGGTTGGAATGTTTTTTCATGGAGCAGGCTCCCTTCAGTGCAAAACTTCGCTTTTCCTTAGTATGGAAAAACGAAGAACACCCTATTCACGAAGAGGAGCGTAATCGTAAATATTTGTAGAAGGAGACTAAATAGTATTCTTTTTATAGATCGATATTCATGCTCCAGTCAGTAGCTTTGCATAACAAATAGCAGCCTGCAAAACAAGAATAATCGGCTTGAAATTAGGATGTTGACGATAAGGAAAACCCATGATAATCTCTGATTAAAGGTTTAACCATGAATGACGAGCGTTACCTGGTTAAACGTTTAATTAGTTATCATAATCGTAAAATAAGGCATGGTATTATGCAAAGATCCATGAACCTTCCTTACTATGCTGCTAATGGATCAAAAAATGTTCTATTGAAAGGTGGTGCTGCCTGACATAGTGGATATCGATTTATGAATGCGTTTACATTGTAATTGCACTTATTCAAATCAACGCAGGTAAATGAGCTTCTATTATATGAAAAGGATCGTGATGATTAATGACGATTAATCTTAAGAAACGTCTATCCGTACTCATTATTATGAGTATGGTGCTCACATTCTTCGCGCAGGCACAAACCAGCTATGCAGCTTCTTACGAGGCGGAGTCGGCTTCACTCTCTGGGGGAGCCGTATATGCGAATGATCATACGGGCTATTCCGGGTCTGGCTTCGTTGGCGGTTTTACAGACGGCAATAAGGGAAATGCAGCTGCTCAGTTTACGGTAAGCGCGGCAGCAGCTGGGGTTCATAACGTAACCGTGCGGTACGCGAATGGGAATGGCAGTGCGAAGACGTTGAGCCTATACGTAAATGGCGTCAAAATTAAGCAAACGACGCTGAATGCAACTGCGAATTGGGACAGCTGGACGACCAGCACGGAAGCATTGACACTCGCAGCAGGCAGCAATACGATCCGCTACAAATTCGATACGACAGACACAGGAAACGTAAACTTAGACAAAATTGATGTTGAAGCAGCGCCAGCTGCGCCAAACACCCTTGAAGCAGAAGCGGCGACTCTTACGGGAGGAGCAACTATAGCTAATGATCATACGGGCTATACGGGAACCGGATTTGTCGGTGGATTCACGGATGGCAACAAAGGAAGCGCGGCGGTACAATTTGCTGTTACGCCAGCCGCAGCCGGAAGCCGTGAGCTGACGTTCCGATATGCAAATGGAACAGGCAGCGATAAAACATTAAGCCTTTATCTGAATGGAACAAAGCTTCGTCAGGTTACGCTTCCAGCGACATCGAATTGGGACACATGGGGCACCAAGCTGGAAGTCGTTACTCTGAATGCAGGCAGTAATGCCGTTCGGCTTCAATTTGATACGACGGATTCTGGAAATATCAATTTGGATAACCTCGTTGTAGGTGCTCTTACAACAACGCCGACACCAACCCCTACAACAGCTCCAACACCAACACCAACCGTGACACCAACGCCTACGCCTACTGTAACACCAACACCAACGCCGGGCACGGGATTTGTGTATCAAGCGGAGGATCAATTTTTCTCAGGTGGAGTAACCAAAGCATCGACCTATTTGCAGAACTTTACAAGCGTCGGTGCGAGAGCTATTTTCACCGTTAACCGGACTGCGGAAGGGAACTCGGCCGTTGAGCTTCGCTACGCTAATGGAACAGGGACGAGCAAGACGATAAATATTTACGTGAACGGGGTGTTTGTTAAAACAACAACGCTCTCAGCAACTGGAGGAGCAACCACTTGGGGCAGTCAAAGCGAGACGCTGAGCCTTCGCAAAGGTTTAAATACAATTACGTATCAATATGACAGCGGAAATAGCGGCGGAATAGCGATCGATTACATTTCTGCAGCAGGTGGAATCGGCTTGGCGGCGCGGGGAGCAACCGTACCTTATCAAGAATTGGAAGCAGAGAGCGGCACGACGAACGCTCAGGTGCTTACAGCAAACCGTACTTACTTGACTGTTGAATCAGAGTCGTCGGGAAGACGCGCTGTGAAGCTGACATCCACGGGACACTATGTGCAGTGGACAGCGCCACAAGCTGCTAACTCTGTTGTTGTCAGATATAGTATGCCTGATTCAGCAGGGGGCGGGGGTACGAATGGAACACTTAGCCTTTATGTGAACGGAGCTAAAACACAGACACTTAGCCTGTCGTCACGTTATGCATGGACGTATGGCGCTTATCCGTACAACGATAATGCCGCGAACGGCGAAGGACATCGCTTCTATGATGAGAGCCGCTTCCTTGTCGGAAACATTCCTGCTGGGGCTACGGTAAAGCTGCAGAAGGATTCTGGCGATACAGCTTCTTACTATACGATTGATCTTATTAACTTGGAACAAGTGGATGCCGCCTACACAATGCCTGCTAATTTCGTGAGCATTACCTCCTTCGGAGCTGTTGCGGGCGATGCAGGTGATGATACGCAGGCTATTCGCGACGCTATCGCTAATGCGAAATCGACAGGCAAAGCAGGCGTGTGGATTCCATCAGGCACCTTCCGAATGAATGACCGAGTGAATGTAAACGGTATTCATATTCGAGGCGCTGGCATGTGGTACTCTAATTTGCAAGGCACTAACGGGAAAGGCGGCTTTTATGGCGTAGGCGGAAATGTAACGATTACCGATCTTGCGATTACGGGAGATTCGCTGTATCGGAACGATGGTGCGGACCACGCTGCTTTCGAAGGAAACTTTGGAACAGGCTCGCTTATTCAAAATGTATGGATCGAGCATACGAAGGTGGGCTTCTGGCTGCAGTCTGGAACGGACGGTTTGTATGTAGTCGGAGGTAAAATTCGCAACACATGGGCGGATGGAGTAAACCTTCACGGCGGTGTTAAAAATACAACGATCAGCCATTTCAGTGTACGCAATACAGGAGACGACGCCTTCGCGATGTGGTCGGACGGCTCACCGAATGAGAACAGCATGTTCCGCTATAATATCGCCCAGGTTCCTGTTCTTGCAAATACTTACGCCCTTTACGGCGGCAAAGACAACAAGATATGGGATAACATCGGTGCAGACACGGTGACGGCTTCTGCGGGTATCGTGGTCAGCACGAGGTTCAATGCGGTGGCATTTAGCGGCACGACTGAAGTGAAACGAAATACGCTGAACCGTACAGGCGGCTGGGAACGCAACTGGAATACGAGCTTCGGCGGTTTATGGATCTATGCAGAAAACCAGAGCATTTCGGCTCCAATCGTTGTCGATAATGTTCAAATTAATGACAGCACCTATGAAGCTGTGAAATTCAGCTACAATCAATCGATAACAAGCGTAAGCTTTAATCAAGTGAATATCAGCGGTGCCGGCACCTATGGGATATTGTTCGATTCCGTTACTGGATCAGGGACGTTTAGCAATGTAACGGTCACAGGGGCTGCATCGGGAGGCCTATCGAATCCGAATAATCAATTTGTAATAACTAGAGGTGCAGGCAACAGCGGCTGGTAGTATGCAATATAGGGGAAGCAGGCTGGCTCGCTTGAGCCGGTTTGCTTCTTTTTTTATATTTTCGGAGTACAAATTTTAGTGCCTCCACAAATAAGCTATACTATGATAAAACGTTTAACTCAAGGAGCCGGATGGGCTTTGAGACGAAAGAGAGCGATAAGAGGATGAAAAATGAAGTAAGCATCGTAGACGTTGCCAAGGTGGCTGGTGTATCGATTGCGACGGTATCTAACGTTATTAACGGCAAGGGGAGGGTATCGGGCACAACGAAAGAAAATATCGAGCGGGTAATTATCGAGCTTGGCTACACGCCAAATCTGCCTGCAAGAAATCTAAAGACTCGTCGTACGCATCTTGTTGGACTCGTCGTACCGATGATGCAGCCTGGGAGGCTGCAGGACAACCCTTTTTATTGGGACCTGCTTACAGGTGTAGAAGAAGGGGCGCGTGATCGCCAATTTCATATTATTTTATCAGGTATTGATGAGAGCACAGAAACATTCACATTCGCCAAGGAGCGTCGATTGGACGGGTTAATCGTGATGGGGACGAATGAGGGCTCGCAGGCAGTTGATCGAATTGTAAACTTAGGCATGCCTGCCGTCTTTATTGATAGCTACTTGAAGCGGGAGGATCTATATCAAGTTAATTTAGAGGACAGAAAAGGAAGCTATCGCGCGATTCGTTATTTAATCGACCAAGGACATCGACGAATTGCGCTTTTAATTGGAGATATTCCGCTTGAGCGCATCACATATTACGGTGTTTTGCATGAGCGATGGTTAGGCTATAAGGATGCGCTGGCAGAAGCGGGTATTCCATACGATCAAACCTTAATGATCAGGCTCCCGACATCGCTTGATGGTGGTTATCGGGCTGCGGACCAGCTCATCAAGCTTGCGGACGTGACGGCGATCTTCTCGTTTTCGGATGTAAGTGCGATGGGTTTGCTTAAACGGCTGCGAGAACTAGGCAAAAAGGTGCCGGAGGACTATTCGGTAATCGGCTTTGACAATTTGTCCATCTCTAGCTTTACTTCGCCTGCGCTAACGACCGTCTCTCAAAATATTTTGGAGAAAGGGCAGGAAGCGATCCGCATGCTGCTCGATCAGATTGATGGCAACCCTGTTCAGGAGAGGTGCAAGGCTTTGCCGGTAGAGCTGATCATTCGTGAGACGACAGGCTGCGTGAAGCCGGCAAATGGTTGAGAAGGAAATTATACAAAAGAACAGGTATGCCTTTCTCAATATGAATAAAGGCTGTCCCATGTTATGTGGGACAGCCTTTATTGTGAAACAGCATCTACATATCGTACGGAAAATCAGGATATTATACTTAATAAAATCTTTGAAAAACGTTAATGCACGGATTGTCTAGAGTACTTGTAGTGATTTAATAATTTTACTATAATACAGGTTGAACGATTGAAGGAAAGAAGGGATTTAACACCATGGAATTGTGGTATACGGAAAAACAAACAGATAGCTTCGGCATAACGGCGAAGATCACTAAGACTTACGTTAATGAACAAACAGATTTTCAACAGCTTGATATGATCGAAACGGAAGAGTTTGGAACGATGCTTGTTCTCGACGGTATGGTTATGACCACGGTTAAGGATGAGTTCGTTTACCACGAAATGGTTGCGCATCCTGTACTTTTCACGCATCCGAATCCGGAGTACGTGCTTGTTGTTGGCGGCGGAGACGGCGGCGTTATTCGTGAAGTAATGAAACATCCGAAGGTGAAGAAGGCAGTGCTTGTCGACATCGACGGTAAAGTAATCGAGTACTCCAAAAAATACTTGCCATCCATCGCTGGCGAGCTCGACAACCCGCGTGTTGAAGTGCTTGTAAACGACGGCTTTATGCATATTCATGATCATAAAAACACTTATGACGTTATTATGGTTGATTCCACTGAACCGGTTGGCCCTGCGGCAAACCTATTTACGAAGGGCTTCTACCAAGGCATCTACGAAGCATTGAAAGAAGACGGAATCTTCGTTGCTCAAACGGACAACCCATGGTTTAAAGCGGACCTGATCCAAAGCGTAAACAAAGACGTGAAGGAAGTATTCCCGATCGTTCGTGTATATGGTGCGAACATTCCTACTTACCCAAGCGGTCTGTGGACGTTCACAATGGGCAGCAAAAAACACGATCCGCTTGCTGTTGATGAGACAGCAATTCCAGAAATTGATACAAAATATTACACGCCTCGTCTTCACAAGGCAGCATTCGTGCTTCCGAAATTTGTTGAAGATCTTGTGAAGTAACAAGCGGCTACGCTTCAGGAAAGAGAGGGACATACCTCATGAAATTGGATCAAAAATATTCAGGCAATGTCTTCATTTTGAGTTCTGACAACTACGAAGCTTCCAAAGCGGTTATCTACGGCATGCCGATGGATTTCACGGTTAGCTTCCGTCCAGGCTCCCGTTTCGGCCCTCCTCGCATTCGCGAAGTGTCGATTGGACTTGAAGAATACAGCCCTTACCTAGATCGCAGCCTCGAGGATATTGAATATTTCGATGCTGGTGATTTGCTGCTCCCTTTCGGAAACGCAGCGCGCAGTCTGGAAATCATCGGCGAATTCGTTCGCGGTGTGCTAGACGACGGTAAAATTCCTGTTGGTCTCGGCGGCGAACATCTTGTTTCTTGGCCGATCTTCCAAGAGGTGTACAAAAAGTACCCTGATCTTGCGATCATTCACTTCGACGCTCACGCTGATTTGCGCGAATCGTATGAAGGCGAGCCGTTGTCACACTCTACGCCGCTGCGCAAAGCAGCTGGTCTTATGGGCGGACAGAACATTTACCAGTTCGGTATCCGTTCAGGATCGCGCGAAGAGTGGCAATATGCACGCGAGAACATCAACTTCCATCCGTTCGAAGTTTTGGAGCCGCTTAAGAAGGTGCTTCCTGAGCTCGAAGGACGTCCGGTTTATTTAACGATCGACATCGATGTGCTTGATCCATCTGCAGCACCAGGTACAGGTACAGCGGAAGCGGGCGGCATTACGTCGAAGGAGCTTATTGAATCCGTTCATGCCATTGCGCGTTCCGGCGTGAACATTGTGGGCTTCGATCTCGTTGAGGTTGCGCCAGCTTATGATCCGACGGAGCAAACGCAAATTGTTGCGGCGAAGGTTATTCGCGAGATGCTTCTAGGCTTTTTGAAATAGTCATTAAATAGAGTGAAGGCTTCACTGCCAGCGGTCATTTATCCGCGTGGCGTGAAGCCTTTTTTTTATTGTAAAAGGGCAATTTAGATTAACAAAATAAATAAATGACAATTCAGAATATTTAAATTAATATATTGTAGGAAAACATTATTTCATCTTGTGCTTGCAGCAGAGCATCTTATTAATAGAAAGAGAATGAAGGAGGCGTTTTTGTTGGTTAACAAATCGGTGTGGAAGGGTGCTTTAGCTGCTGCTATTACCGTTAGTCTAGGGGCTATGCCGTTCACGGCAATGGCTGATGCGGGTGCAGGGAATACAGTGCAGCTGCGAATTATGGAAACGTCGGACCTGCACGTGAACATGATGAACTATGACTATTTTGCGGACAAGCCTACTGATGAATATGGGTTCGCGAAGACGGCTACGCTCATCAAGAAAGCGCGGGAGGAAGCTCCGAACAGTCTATTATTTGATAATGGCGATTTGATTCAAGGAAATCCCCTAGGTGATTATGTCGCTACGGTTGATAAGCTGAAGCAGGGCGAGACGCATCCGGTGTATAAAGCTATGAATTTGCTTAACTACGATGCAGGCAACTTAGGCAATCATGAATTCAATTATGGCTTATCGTTTCTGGACACCTCGCTCGCGGGCGCAGACTTTCCTTATGTAAATGCAAACATTTATAAAGTAGATGGAGACAAGGATGAGACGAATGATGTTAATTTGTTTAAGCCTTATCTCATTATTGATAAAGAGGTAACAGACAGCAAGGGTGCGAAGCATAAACTGAAGGTGGGCGTGATTGGATTTGTGCCTCCGCAAATTACAACATGGGACAAAGCTCATCTAGAAGGCAAGGTAATCGTAAAGGATGTTGTCAAAACGGCAGAAAAGTTTGTACCGGAAATGAAAGCGAAGGGAGCGGATATCATTGTTGCGATTCCGCACTCGGGCTTTGAAGATATTCCGCAATCAGAGCTCATGGAAAATTCGGTGCTCTATTTAAGCAAAGTTGCTGGCATTAATGCGATTTTGTTCGGACATGCGCATAAAGTATTTCCTGACAAATCGTTTGAAGGAAAAACGGGTGTCGATCTCGCCAAAGGAACGATTAACGGAGTGCCTGCGGTTGAACCGGGCTTCTGGGGAAATAATCTTGGCATTATTGATCTAACACTGGAGAACAAGGATGGGAAATGGGCCGTTGTCGATTCGAAAAGCACGGTTAAGCCTATCTTTGACTCGGTAAATAAGGTACCTCTTGTAGAAGCTGACAAAGCTGTTGTCGATGCGGTGAAAGAGGATCATGAGCATACGCTGGCGTATGTGCGAGGGCCTGTCGGCAAGACGACAGCGTCAATCAACAGCTGGTTTGCTCTTGTTCAAGATGATCCATCCATTCAGATCGTTACGAATGCACAAAAATGGTATGTAGAGAAGCAGCTGCAGGGAACGGAATATGAAGGGCTTCCTGTTCTTTCGGCAGGAGCGCCGTTTAAAGCTGGCGGCCGCCAAGGTCCGAACTATTATACAAATATTCAGGCGGGCGATATTGCCATCAAGAATGTTGCCGATTTGTATTTGTACTCGAATACTGTGAATGCAGTACTCGTCACAGGGGCGGAGATTAAAGAATGGCTCGAGTGGTCGGCTGGTCAATTCAAGCAGATCGATGCAGCGAGCACAGAGAAGCAAGAGCTGATCAATTATGATTTTCCAACGTACAACTTCGATGTCATTGACGGTGTGACTTATCAGATCGATGTTGCTCAGCCGACGAAGTATGAAGCTGGCGGCGCGCTCAAAGACGGAAGCGCAAAGCGGATCGTTAATTTGCAGTTTGAAGGAAAACCTATTAAGGCGGATCAGAAATTTGTTGTTGCAACGAACAATTATCGCGCATCTTCCAGCAAATTCGCTAACCCGGACGGCAAACGTATTATCCTTGCTTCCCCGGATGAGAACCGCCAGGTTGTCATTGACTACATTCGCTCCTTCAAGACGATTGATCCGGCAGCGGACGGCAACTGGTCGCTAGCGGCAATTAATGACAAAGTGAATGTGACAATTAAGACATCACCGGAAGCAAAGAGTGCAGCAGAGACGAATAAACTGACTTCCTACACAGGTGATACAGCTGATGGCTATGCAGAGTTTAAGCTTAATCTAAGTGCGAAGTCAGTAGTGGTGCCGGTAGAGCCAACAAAACCGACAACACCAACAACACCGACGAAGCCGACAGAGCCAGCTAAACCTGAGAAGCCAACAACTTCTGTTCCAACGACTCCTCAAGTGTCGGTGTATACGGTTAAAGCAGGGGACACTCTCTATGCGATAGCTTTGGAGCACGGAACGACGTGGCAGAAATTAGCCAGCTACAATAAGCTAAAGAACCCGAATAGAATCTATCCGGGTCAAAGCATAAAGATTCCGGCCAAATAATCGATACGCATTGATAAAAAGACGTTTTCCGCGTAATCTTAGCGGAAAGCGTCTTTTTCTAATACAAACGGAGAATGCGATCGTATGATCAAGGCTAGAATGGGCTTATAATAAGACGTTATTGCTGTTTTTAAAAATAGATTAGGGGGCTATACGACATGCGCATTTATTCGTTTCCGCCTGTTATCGATGAGCGATCACGCGTGCTGATTCTTGGGACAGCACCAAGCGTAAAATCGCTTGAGCATAAGCAATTTTATGGACACCCGCAAAATTTTATGTGGAAAATTATATATCGTTTATTTAATGAGTCAGACCCGGACCCTGTGTATGACAACCGTCTCGCATTTTTAAAGGAGCATCGCTTAGCGCTATGGGATGTTATCGAATCATGCGAGCGCGAAGGCAGCTTGGATGTGAACATACGTGGAATCGTACCGCAGAAGCTGCCGGAGCTTGTAGCCAAATATCCAGAGCTGCGCTGCTTTGCATTTAACGGAAGCAAGGCATACGATACCTTTCAGAAATTTTATAAAGGGCATGAAAGCTTTCGAAGCATCACGTTACTCAAGCTGCCTTCCTCCAGTCCGATTCCAACTCCGCGTATGCGAACGCTCGAGGATCGTGTGGAGGCATGGCGTGAAATCGTACCGTTTGCAACAAGTTAACCGGGCTCTAGCGTTGAAATTCGGAGCCTACCTGTATATAGTAGTTACATAAGATTAGACTGATAACAGGAGCAAGATGATGGCAGACAGCAGGAAAGTGCGAATTACATTGGAGAGTGTGCAGGATGGAAGCTCGCATACTCATGCTTACAAAGGGGATTGGTTCCGCAAGGAGAAATCCATATTTATCCGCTACATCGAGCCGGCAGTGGAAGGCGATACAGAAGCTGGTGAAATACGGACGCTTATTCGATTCCGGCCGGAAGAAATGTCAGTTGTGCGGCGCGGCGCTATAGAATCGGAGCAGCTTTTTGTTCCTGGACATAGGAGAGCTGGCAGCTATCAATCACAAATGACATCTTTATCGCTTGAAGCAGAAACGCTGCAGCTGCGGCTTCATGCGCTGGGTGAAGATGGTGTAATGAAAGCGATGGACACATTGCCCGATCAGCTGCCTTTTACACTTGAATGGGAATATGAATTGTACGTTGGTGATCAAATGTCGGGTCGGTTTCATATCCGGCTCCATATACAGGAGGAACAAAATTAATGAATGCAAATGTATTAGAGAAGATGTATGAACAAGTCAAAGCAGCGATCGCTGATGCAGCGGTAGCGGCTGGTTTGGCAGCGCGGGAAGAGCTTCCGGCGTTTGTGCTTGAAGTTCCTAAGGATAAATCGCACGGTGATTTGGCGACAAATGCAGCGATGCAGCTGACGAAGCTGGCGAAGAAAAATCCTCGTCAAATCGCTGAGGCAATTATTGCGCATTTGGATACGAAGCAAGCTTCTATTCAAGCAGCGGAAATTGCAGGCCCGGGCTTTATTAACTTCCGTATGGATAACAGCTATCTCTATCCGGTTGTGGCTGCAGCGCTTGAAGCGGGAGAAAACTATGGACGTACTTCGGATGGTTCCGGCAAAAGTGTACAGGTCGAATTCGTGAGCGCGAATCCTACGGGCAGCCTGCATCTTGGACATGCTCGCGGTGCCGCAGTTGGCGATGCATTGTGCAATGTACTTGATTATGCGGGATATGATGTTACGCGCGAATATTATATTAATGATGCGGGCAAGCAGGTGGAGAACCTAGCTGTATCCATTGAAGCTCGTTACCGTCAAGCGCTTGGTCAAGCGGCGGAAATGCCGGAGGATGGTTATTACGGCGAGGACATCATTGGTTTTGCAAAGCTTCTTGTCGAGCAAGAAGGCGATAAGCTGCTGGAATTGCCGGATCAAGAACGGTTTACGTTTTTCCGCCAGTTTGGCCTTGAGCGGGAGCTTGATAAAATTAAACGCGACCTCGGAAGATTCCGCGTTGGTTTTGACGTTTGGTACAGTGAAACGGCATTATACGAGAGCGGACAAGTAGAGCAAGGTCTTGCAACGCTGAAGGCGACAGGGCATGTCTATGAAGAAGAAGGAGCGACATGGCTGTCTACCATGACTTTTGGCGACGACAAAAACCGCGTGCTCGTGAAAAATGACGGCTCATATACCTATTTGACGCCGGATATCGCATATCATATGGATAAATACGGACGCGGCTTCGATCAGATGATCAACATTTGGGGTGCCGATCACCATGGCTACATTCCGCGTGTGAAAGCAGCGATGGAGGCACTAGGCAACGATCCGAAGAAACTAACCGTGTTAATTGCACAGATGGTCAGCTTGTTCCAGAACGGCGAGAAAATGAAAATGTCGAAGCGTACGGGCAAAGCGGTAACTATGCAGGATCTGATGGATGAGGTAGGCATCGATGCAATTCGTTACTTCTTCTCCATGCGGAGTATGGATTCGCATCTTGATTTCGATATGGATTTGGCGATCTCTACTTCAAATGAGAACCCTGTGTTCTATGTTCAGTATGCGCATGCTCGGATTTGCAGTATTTTCAGACAAGCGGAGGAACAAGGCATCGTTCTTAAATCCACGGACACTATCGATTTCAGCAAGCTGACTGCCGAGGGCGAGTTCGATCTTCTTCGTAAAGTTGGTGAGCTGCCGCAGGAGATCTCTGAGGCTGCAGTACAATATGCGCCTCATCGTCTTATTCGTTATGTATACGAGCTGGCTTCCCAGTTCCACAGCTATTATAGAGCGGAGCGCGTCATTACAGAAGATGCTGAGCAATCGCAAGCACGCTTAGCCTTGCTTGGAGCCGTACGTATCGCTATTGCGAACGTGCTTCGTTTGGTCGGCGTTTCTGCTCCAGAACGCATGTAAGCTTTGTTTCATAAAAACAAACCGTGGACTCATACTTTATCCACGGTTTGCATCATACGCATCACGTCAAGCTCGCCGATCGTTCGGCGGGCTTTACTGCCTCTAAGGGGCTGAACGGATCGTTTAATAATTGTCTTGATTTCGGTAGGCGTAAGTCCCGGCTTATGTGCGAGCAGAAGCGCGATTGCTCCGCTGACATGCGAGGTGGCCATGGAGGTTCCACTCATTTCATTGTATTTGCCGCGCAGCCATGCGGATACGATTTTGTCGCCAGGCGCGTAAACGTCAATATAGGAGCCTCGATTGCTGAAAGGTGCAACGCGGCGGAGTTTATTCGTAGCGCCAACAGCAATCGTTTGAGGGTAGCGTGCCGGATAATCAACGGAACGGCGCTTCCCGTCATTGCCGGAGGAAGCAACGATAATGACGCCTGCATTGTGAGCGTTAATGACAGCTCCAAGCAGCGCTTTGCTTTTTGTCTTCATACCGAAGCTCATGTTGATGACGTTCATGCGATTGCGGATACACCATTCAATACCGAGAATAATGTCGGATACGAAGGCGCTCCCATTATGGTCAAAAGCTTTGACAGGCGAGATTAACGCCCGCGGGGCTACGCCAATCATGCCCTGTAATTGATTTGCTGCGGCGATGGTACCTGCAATATGTGTACCATGACCGTTATCATCATGAGGGAGCATGCTGCGATTGAGAAGATTGATGCCCCTAGAGAGTGATTGGCGAAGATCTGGATGGCTGAAATCAGCTCCTGTATCGATGACGCCGACTTTGACCCGGTGACCGGTTGTCGTGCTCCAAGCCAGCGGGGCTTTAATCTGGTTTACACCCCAGGGGATGCCCTTATCTACAATAATCGACTTTTGTGGAGAAGCATGCACGCTGATTTTACAATCTTTCTCAATCCAAACACGCCCGGCGAATCGCTCTAATGATTCCTCGGCCGGCAATGTGCAGGCTATTCCAAGAATGCTGGGCATTTGTCTAATGCTTTTTTGCGGTAAAGATGATGAAGTGACTTTAGGCAATTGCTGTAGGAAGTATCGGTAGTCGCTCGCACGCTGAAAGCGAATGATACGCTTTACAGTCGTTGTGTCCGTGCGAGCCATCGTATCCTGCAACATACGGATAAAAGCGACGG
Organism: Pristimantibacillus sp. Z349TD_6; assembly: GCF_056173205.1. Lineage (NCBI taxonomy): Bacteria > Bacillati > Bacillota > Bacilli > Caryophanales > Paenibacillaceae > Pristimantibacillus (SeqCode) > Pristimantibacillus sp. Z349TD_6. The sequence continues at coordinate 178,714 of NZ_CM149662.1, forward strand.
TGTCCAAACTTGGCTTCCCCTCCCGACGGACCATGCTGAACTATTGTATGAACGAGCGCTCTATAACGCATGAGCAACTTGCCTTTTTTCACATAATTAGGCTGAAAACCGTGTCAAAAATCGACTGGGGACATACGATGAACAAAGAGTTCTCAGGGGCTCTTACGACCAAGGTGCGTTGCCTCGTGTCATGGCCGGATGGATACAGTCAAAGCGGAAGGACTATCCTTTCGCTTTTTGCATAGAAGTCCAAGCTATACTGCAGCAGCGTGGTCCGCTTGCTTTTTTGCAGGAAATAGGTTTTACTATACTGTGACTAGCGTAAACGACGGGTGCGAGCCTCTGGCAGTTACCGATCGTTTTGCGATTAAATGTGAGCGGTGTATAAGAGAATAACGTACACGATCCTTGCATTTTATAGGTAAGAACGAGTACATAAATTGAATGGCAAGAGAGGATGTGTCCATATGAGCAGCAGCAATTTCACGTTAAAGCTGGATCCTGAACGTATGAAGGAAATGCCTATGGTCGATTTGGCCTTTGAAGTGCTGAAAGCGGCTAATACGCCTTACTACTATCGCGATCTAATGATGGAGATCGCTAAAATACGCGGTCTTTCCGCAGACGGAATCAACCAGTTCATCGCCCAAGTGTATACAGAAATCAACATTGATGGACGTTTCGCTTGCGTTGGCAGCAACATGTGGGGACTGAAACGCTGGTATCCAGTTGAGCGTTCTGAAGATCCTGTAGGTAATGCGAAGCGTACGCGTATCATTAACGATGATGATGATCTCGAAGATGATGATGTATTTGCGGACGAAGAAGAGGATACTTACGCAGAGGCTGAAGAAGACTACGATGTATTCGACGAGGACCGCGAGGACTTCGAAGAGGCAGAAGAGGAAGCTGAAGTCGATGAGGAAGTTGGAATCGACGACGAGGAACTGGACGAGGAAGAAGTCGACGGTGAACTCGATGCGGATGATGATGAGTCGGATGATGAGGAATTTGAAGACGACGACGAGTCTGACAAGTAAATGTTTGCTGAAAGTATAAGGCGGTTTAAGCACCCAGCTTATCCTCCTTCTTATACTTTTCTGCGGTACGAGCTCTGCTCTATACAGATGGCTTAGTCGTTTGAACTGGCGTGAGGAATATCCAGTCAGTTTCGCTTGACAGTTGCTACGAGCGCAGAGTAAACTATCTCATGGGCTTAAGATTCGGTTAACAAATAACGCATACAAGCGCAAACGACTCGATTTCGTCTTTTGACGAGAAGGTCAAGTTTCGCGGTGAAATAGAAGTGGAGCATAACGCATTGCTGATGCTTGCTTGTATTTTTATATATGCCAAAAAGGAAAAGTGCCCCGTTGCTACGGGTGTCACTTTTTTTGTTTGTGAGGGATGGGTCTGTAGGATGCATTCCCACAAATTGGATGGATAGGCGGAGTGTATCCGCATCCATGTTTATCGAGTAAATGGGCAAACCTAAACATTAACCATAGGGCTTGGAGGGTATCATCACAGTGACCAAATATATTTTTGTAACCGGCGGCGTAGTGTCGTCCTTGGGCAAAGGGATAACAGCAGCCTCGCTTGGCCGATTGCTGAAGAACAGGGGCCTCAAAGTAACGATTCAGAAGTTTGATCCATACATCAACGTCGACCCAGGAACGATGAGTCCATATCAGCACGGAGAAGTATTCGTTACCGATGATGGTGCAGAAACAGATTTGGATCTTGGTCACTATGAACGGTTTATCGACATTAACTTGTCGAAGAACAACAATGTGACGTCCGGCAAAATCTATTCCAACGTAATTACCAAAGAGCGCCGCGGCGACTACTTGGGTGGAACTGTTCAGGTAATCCCGCATATTACGAACGAAATTAAAGACCGTGTATTCCGTGCGGGCAAAGAAGCGGGTTCTGATGTTGTTATTACAGAAATCGGCGGTACGGTTGGTGATATCGAAAGCTTGCCTTTCCTTGAAGCTATTCGTCAAATCAAAAGTGATATCGGGCGCGACAATGTAATGTACATCCACGTAACGCTTATTCCTTACATCAAAGCGGCAGGTGAAGTGAAAACAAAACCGACGCAGCATAGTGTTAAGGAATTGCGCAGCATCGGTATTCAACCAAACGTAATCGTATGCCGTACAGAGCATCCGCTTGCTGAAGATTTGAAACGTAAAATTGGCTTGTTCTGCGATATCGATGCGAATGCAGTCGTGGAATGCCGCGATGCGTCCACTTTGTATGAAGTGCCATTGATGCTTCGTGAGGAAGGCCTCGACGAGATCGTTGTTAATCATCTGAAGCTTAAGACGGAACAACCGGATATGCGCGAATGGGAAAGCCTTGTTCAGCGTGTGAAGTCGCTTCATAAGAAAACGGAAATTGCAATTGTTGGTAAGTATGTCTCATTGCACGATGCGTATCTCAGTATTGTAGAGTCGCTTGAGCATGCGGGTATTGCTTCCGATTCAGAAGTGAAAATTCGTTGGCTGCATGCAGATGAGCTTACGGAAGAGAATGTCGAGCAACAGCTTAGAGGCGTTAACGGTATTCTTGTACCAGGCGGCTTTGGCGATCGCGGTATTGAAGGCAAGATTACAGCGATTAAATACGCACGTGAAAACAAAATTCCGTTTTTCGGTATTTGTCTTGGCATGCAGGTAGCTGTCATTGAGTATGCTCGCAATGTGGCGGGACTAGCTGGTGCGAATAGCTCTGAAATTAATTCATCCACTCCATATCCGGTTATTGATTTGCTGCCGGATCAGAAGGATGTTGAAGATATGGGTGGCACGATGCGTCTTGGTCTCTACCCTTGCAAACTTAAGCCAGGTACGCTTGCTGAGCGTGAATATGGCGACGAGCTCGTTTATGAGCGTCACCGTCACCGGTATGAATTTAACAATGAGTACCGTGAAGCGATTGAATCTGTTGGTCTTACTATTTCTGGAACTTCCCCAGACGGCCGTCTTGTTGAGGTTGTGGAAATGGCTGATCATCCTTGGTTCTTGGCTGTTCAATTCCACCCGGAATTCAAGTCCAGACCGAACCGTCCGCAGCCTTTGTTCCGCGGATTTGTACAAGCAGCGCTTAACCATTCTGAGTAATATATTGCATTTCTGATCAATGGCAGATTCTTTAACAACAACAGATAAGTTTTTCTCTTAACGAGAAGGATTATATACCCACTTTAGCGAATATATTAACGATTATGGAAGAGTTGGCCATTTTCTGGGTAAACTCATTTGCGGGGGGATTTGGAGTTGGATAAGAAGAAAGTGTTGATCGTTGATGATCAGAACGGTATTCGCGTATTGCTTATGGAAGTTTTCAGCAGCGAGGGCTATAATACGTTCCAAGCGTCTAATGGCAAGCTGGCTTTGGAAATCGTCAAGAACGATGCTCCTGATCTTGTTCTGTTGGATATGAAAATTCCCGGCATGGATGGTCTGGAAATTTTAAAGCATGTGAAAGCTATCGACCGAAACATTAAAGTCATCATGATGACCGCATATGGTGAATTGGATATGATTAAAGAAGCGACGGATCTCGGGGCATTAATGCACTTTACGAAACCGTTCGACATCGATGAGATGCGAATTGCCGTTAATATGCAGCTGCGAGGCGGCAACTCCACAAGTCGTTTTGCAATAGGCTCTTGATTTAGCAAATAAACGGCATCGTCTCTTACTTGAAGGCGATGTCGTTTTTTTCATTTATTGGCAATAGCAAAACAAGCTTTACTATTCCAAGGCTCATTATGTTATAATGTCTCAGAATGACAAGTCGGACCGAGCTGGAGGAAGAAAGATAACATTTACGAGGAAGACAGCGATCTTGTTAGTTCCTATGAATGAATTTTGCCAGGCGCTTATAGCAAGCGAGAAACAGTAGTCCAGTTCAACACAGACATCAGGGTAATTACACAAACGATTGTTGAAGCTGCTAAGGAAGAAAAATCACCGTTTATTTGCAAGGTCAGCGAAAGCGCCTTGAAATATATGGGCATTCCATTCACTGCTGCAATGGCGTGTGCCGGGGCCAAAAAAAATCTAGTCTTCCAATCGATTTGATCTTGATCATGATATTAATCTCAGTTGCAGTATACCTTTGAGAGAAACATGTTGCTTTTACAAATACAATTTCAAGAAAACAAATAGCTAACGCTGATTCATTGGAACTACGCCAATACATGACAGCTGTGCGAATTGAGAAGCTGGCTGTTACTAACAAAAATCCGTTTGTTCGGAAGTAACAACTAAGTGTAATAACAGGAGCAAAGGAATAAACCGCCTCATAACGGCAAGTGGGTTTAACACTCGCTTGCTTTGGCGGTTTTTCCTTTATTCTCTTCCAATCTACGGGAGGAACTATAATTAGATGGAGAAATTGATGATACGCGGTGGACGGCCGCTTCGCGGTACCGTTCAAATCAGCGGAGCCAAGAACAGCGCGGTGGCTCTTGTACCTGCTGCTATTTTAGCAGAATCAGAAGTTGTGTTGGATAATTTGCCTATTATAAGTGATGTAGCTGTATATAGTGAAATTTTGCAGGAGCTTGGAGCTGTCGTAAAGCGTGACGGCGATATGATGCGCATTGATCCTTCCGCGCTTGTCTCCAAACCGATGCCAAACGGCAAAGTGAAATTGCTGCGCGCATCCTATTATTTGATGGGGGCAATGCTTGGTAGGTTTGGTGAAGCGACAATCGGAATGCCAGGGGGCTGCAACTTTGAGCCTAGACCAATTGATCAGCATATTAAAGGGTTTGAAGCACTTGGTGCCACGGTAACTAATGATCATGGATCTATTCGAATTCATGCTGAGCAATTACGAGGCGCAAAGATTTACCTTGACGTTTCAAGTGTTGGAGCAACGATTAACATCATGCTAGCTGCCTCGCGGGCCAAAGGAATAACGATTATTGAAAATGCGGCAAAAGAGCCTGAAATTATAGATGTAGCTACTCTCCTTAATGCCATGGGCGCAAAAATCAAAGGTGCCGGGACTGAGACGATTCGTATTGAAGGCGTCGATCAGATGCATGGCTGCCGCCATTCCATTATTCCCGATCGAATTCAAGCCGGTACGTATATGATTGCAGCTGCAGCAACGCGCGGCGATGTCCTTATTGATAATGTTATTCCGAAGCACTTGGAAGCGATGAGCGCTAAGCTTGAAGAGATGGGTGTTCAAGTTATTGAGATGGATGAATCCATCCGAATTATTGGCGGACCTAATTATTCGTCCATTGATGTAAAGGCACTTGTGTACCCTGGTTTCCCTACGGACTTGCAATCTCCAATGACAACCTTGCTTACACAAGCGAATGGAGTCAGTATTTTAACTGATTATGTATACGGTACTAGATTTAAGCATGTTCCTGAGCTCACTCGCATGGGAGCGGATATTCGTGTTGAGGGCCGTTCAGCTGTTATTGAAGGCGGCAAGCTAAGTGCTGCAAAAGTTAAGGCTGCTGATTTACGCGCAGGGGCTGCACTTGTTGTCGCTGCTTTGACTGTTGAAGAAGGCGTTACTGAAATTTCGGGTGTTGAATATATTGACCGAGGTTATGATAATCTAGTAGAAAACTTATGCCGCCTGGGTGCGGAAGTATGGCGCGAAACGGAAGCCACTTCATAAGGAATAGGACGATGCAGACGCTGTGGAATAGACGGCGTCTAATTCGGCAATGATGGATAATCAATCCTATGATTTTACTAGATATACAAAATCATAATGAAAATTAAATAAAGTGGTGAGAACATGACAGACCTTCAGATCGCAGATCTAGAAGAGATGAAATTGACCGACCTTTATAAATTGGCGAAGCAATTTCAAGTTCCCTATTACGGAACACTTAAGAAGAAGGAATTAATTTTTGCAATTCTTCGAGCGCAAGCAGAGAAGAGCGGCCTTATGTTCATGGAAGGCGTCCTCGATATTTTGTCAGAAGGCTTCGGATTTTTACGGCCTATTAACTATTTGCCGAGCAAGGAAGATATTTATATTTCAGCATCACAAATTCGCAGATTTGATTTGAGAAGCGGCGATCTTGTTTCAGGTAAATGCCGTCCGCCGAAAGAGAATGAGCGTTATTTTGGTCTATTGCAAGTAAATGCTGTTAACGGCGAAAATCCGGAAACGGCTTCCGAACGATTGCACTTTCCTGCGCTTACTCCTCTTTATCCAGAAAAGAAGCTAGTGCTTGAGACGACACAGTCGAAGCTTTCCACTCGAATGATGGATTTGCTTGCTCCTGTAGGACTTGGCCAACGCGGTCTAATTGTTGCTCCTCCGAAGACAGGTAAAACCTTGCTTCTTAAAGAAATCGCCCACAGCATTTCCGAAAATCGTCCCGATATCAAATTGTTCGTTCTGCTTATTGATGAGCGTCCAGAGGAAGTTACTGATATGCAGCGCTCTGTTAAGGGTGAAGTTATCGCCTCCACATTTGATGAGCTGCCCGAGAACCATATCAAAGTAGCAGAGCTTGTACTTGAGCGAGCGCTTCGTCTTGTTGAACATAAGAAGGACGTTGTCATCTTGATGGATAGTATCACCCGTCTTGCTAGGGCGTATAACTTGGTTATTCCTCCATCTGGTCGTACGCTTAGCGGCGGTATTGATCCAGCTGCGTTCCACCGTCCAAAACGGTTTTTTGGTTCGGCTCGAAACGTGGAAGAGGGCGGAAGCTTGACTATACTTGCGACTGCGTTGATCGAAACAGGCTCGCGTATGGATGACATCATTTATGAAGAATTTAAAGGTACGGGCAATATGGAGCTCCATCTAGATCGTAAGCTTTCTGAGCGTCGTATTTTCCCTGCGCTAGATTTGCGCAGATCTGGAACTAGACGTGAGGAAATGCTGCTTACGAAGGAAGAGTTGGAGAAGGTTTGGGCCATCCGCAGAGGTATGACGGATACGCCTGATTATGTAGATAATTTCTTGAAGAAACTTAAAGATAGTGAGAACAACGAACAGTTCCTCATGTCTCTTGATACAACAGTTGAAGCGAAGCCGGAGCGGTCCGGTATAAAGAGCAGTACTACAGCGACCAGCAGGCGTCCTACGCCTAGAACTACGCACGGATCGTAAGACCGCAGGAGGGAGAACAACATGAATCTCGTATATGCGGATAAAAACGGAAATGTATTTGACCATCCCGACTTTATAGCTTTGGGAAGAAGCGGCGATATGATTGTCGAAATTATGGAGGAGGAATTAATTCCACTTCCTAATGGAGCAACTCTTGTTAGCCTGCCTTTCACTAGACCCATAGGTCTTAATCCGAGCACGGGCGAAATGCAGGCATTGCAAGGCGGAGCTCAAGCAGTCGGCGCCTTACTTCCGCAAGGATTTACTCGTCTATGCTTGCCGGGCTACGTGAAAGCGGACAAGAACGAGAAGCTGCCATTGTTCGGTTATACAGCTGTCGTATGGAAAGATGGTAACTTTTATGTAACGGCTGAGCAAAGTGACGATCCTGAAAGATGGGATCCGCTTAATTGCGACCGTGGCGAACTAGGCATTCAAGTAGAGCGCATTCTTGCTAAATATCCGGATAATCGTCTTTATAAGCATCTGTCGAACTGTGCTCTAGGTTATGAGTGCTTGACCTCTTCCAACACGTTTCTAGGAAGATGGGAAGGAGCAGTTCCTGTATCCTACTCATGCAATGCAGGCTGCTTTGGATGTATTTCGGAACAACCAGATGATAGCGGTTTTGTCGCTCCGCAAACTCGGATGAATTTTAAGCCGACTGTCGATGAAATTGTTGAAATTATGATGGAGCACTTGCGCGAGCCGGAATCCATCATTAGCTTCGGTCAAGGCTGTGAAGGCGAACCGTCAACACAAGCGAAAATTATTGTTGAGGCCATGAAGCGTGTTCGCAGTCAAAACTCGCTTGGCTACATTAACATTAATACGAACGCCGGACTAACTGATTTCATGCGAGCGATTGTTGATGCAGGACTTAATCTAATGCGCGTGAGTACGATCAGTGCACTTGATGATCACTATAATGCTTACTACAAGCCTCGCGGCTATAACTTAAAAAATGTTGAGAAGTCATTGAAATATGCTTCTGACAATGGTGTATATACGTCGATCAACTATTTGATTTTCCCAGGGGTCACAGACCGTGAGGAAGAAATAGAAGCGATGATTGGATTCGTTAAGCGTACTGGACTCAAGCTCATTCAAATGCGCAACCTAAATATCGATCCTGAAAGCTACTTGGCGATTATTCCAAAGGCACAAGGCGAGATTTACGGGATGAAGCAAATGCTTGAAATTTTCCGTGAAGAGCTGCCCGATGTAGTTATTGGCTCTTATACACATGTTCCACCAGCCGCATTACGTCGATAAGTACCTATTGAGTAGTAAATCCGGCTAATATTAACCAAATCACTGATTATTCATTGCAACTGCAAATAAGTTCATGCTATAATCCGAGATGTGCGATTTAACTCTGAGTCCGCATGCGATTCAGGGCAGAAAGAGGTGAACGAGATGAAACAAGCTATTCATCCGACATACCACGTCATTACAGCAACTTGCGCTTGTGGAAATTCCTTCGAGACTGGTTCGGTTAAACCGAGTCTTCGCGTAGAGGTTTGTTCCCAATGCCACCCATTCTACACGGGTAAGCAAAAGTTCCTGGATGCTGGCGGCCGCGTCGATCGTTTCAAGAAGAAATACGGTATTTAATCCTACAAATCGTTCCGCCTTTATTTGGCAGAATACAAGAGCCTCCCTCAGCCATCCTATTGGATAGAAGGGAGGTTTTTTGATTGAATAAACAAACATTCGGTTTGAGTAAACGATTAGGTTTATTTCAAGTGGCAGCCTTACTCGCTTGTTTATTTCTGTTAGCCATGACGCTCTCAGGATGTGGAAATGGAAGAAGCAAGCAAGAAAACAGGCTGAAAACCTACGGTCATGATGGATACATGGGTTATTCCAACAGCAATCCCAATTTACCGAATCGTTATCAGTATCTTAATTATAATGCAGATGGAAAATTCATTGAGCAGGTGTTGAAGCCGATTTCCGGCATCGAGCACACGCAAATTTATTTTAACGGTACCGATCTTCATGTGAATGTAAAAGCAAATAAAGCACTGTCCGACGTTCAAGTCGAAGAGCTGCGAGCAAAGGCCCAGTCGGTTGTGCAGTACAATATGCCTCGGTATAAGGTTCATGTAGAAGCCAAAAGGTAGCCTTGTTATTCGTCCAATTTCAACCGCGAGTTGCGCTTTAGGACGGAATCGGCTATACTTATTTTTGCCGTGCTAGATGGGGAGGTAGCGGTGCCCTGTAACTCGCAATCCGCTGTAGCGAGGTTGAATTCCTACTTGAGGTTATACTGATGTAGGGTCTTGGCACTTGCGAGCAGTGTTGACAGTTGGGTCCTCCGCAATGGACGTTTATGAACTTGGTCAGGTCCGGAAGGAAGCAGCCATAAGTAAATTAGTTCATGTGCCGGGGGAGTGCCTGACTCGAGCTGTAGTGCAAGGATGTCGCCTGGGTCGTATTTATCAGGAGTAGGTGCACGGTACTAAAAATTTTCTAATATGATTTGCTAATAGCAAAAGTAGCACCTGTGATCGCTGTTCGATGTTTTTGTCGGAATTAGCGAATGCAGGTGTTTTTGTTTATAGATGTTGTTTTAATAGGGTAAAGTCTTAGCAAAAGAAAGTTTTGCTTGCTACACAGTTGTTGTATAATAGGGGAGTAGCAATTGTTTGAAATATAAGAAAGTACATTATTTTCTAATACTACTCTTATATTTCGCAATGCAAAGCAATTTCAGCGTCCACAGGACCGAAGGTGCTTTTGCTTATTGTAAATGAAAAGGCAACTTGAAAGGAAAGGTCTGCGTGTCACATATCGCTTTATACCGTGCCTGGCGTCCGCAGACGTTTCAGGACATGGTTGGACAACAGCATATTATTCAAACGCTGCAAAATTCTATTCGTGAGCAGCGTGTATCTCATGCTTATCTTTTTAATGGGCCGCGAGGAACCGGGAAGACAAGCGCTGCGAAAATATTAGCCAAAGCGGTTAACTGTGAACGTGGTCCGGCTGAAGAGCCATGTAATGAATGTGATGCTTGCATAGGGATTACCGCGGGACATATTATGGATGTAATTGAGATTGATGCTGCATCTAATCGCGGTATTGATGAAATTCGTGATATTCGTGATAAAGTGCGATATGCACCTTCAGAAGTGCGGTTCAAAGTTTATATTATAGATGAAGTACATATGCTTACGGCCGAGGCATTTAATGCCTTGCTCAAAACATTGGAGGAGCCGCCGGGGCATGTTATCTTTATCTTGGCGACGACCGAACCGCATAAGCTGCCTGCTACGATTATCTCCCGTTGTCAACGGTTTGATTTCAGGCAGGTATCGCTTGAAGAGCAGACGCAGCACTTGCTTAAGATTTGCCGTGAAGAAAGCATACAGGCCGACGAAGATGCGCTTGCTTATATTGCAAGATTGTCGGAAGGCGGAATGCGCGATGCGATTAGCTTGCTGGAGCAGGTTTCTGCTTTTGCAGGTGATCGCATTACTCTCGACGCGGCAGTAGATGTGACAGGCGGCATGGCCGCTGATCATTTCTACCAGCTGGCGGAGGCTGTTAAGGATCGTCATGTAGCAGCTGTTATGCCGCTCGTGGAAAGCTTGATGCAAGCCGGCAAAAGTGCGGACAAATGCATGGAAAACTTAATTTATTATTTCCGTGATTTGCTTGTTATGAAGCTTGCTCCGCAGGGCGGTGCAGTAACAGAGAGGATCGTTGATCCTGAACGCTTCAAAATGATGGCCGAGGCCTTCACTCCAGAGCGATTGTTCGCTATGATTGATACGTTGAACCGTTATCAAGTGGAGCTTAAGCATGCCTCACAGCCTCAAACCTTGTTTGAAGTAGCGCTTATGAAGCTTTGCACGTTAAATGACGAGCAATCGTCGGGCGGAGCGGCTTCTGCAAGTACAGCAGCTTCAGCATCAAGCGGCGGACAATCAGCAGAAGTAGGGCGTTTGCGTCAGCAGATTGAGGCATTGGAGCGTAAACTAGAGCAAGCGATCCAAAATGGAGTAGGTAGCGGGAACAACGCTTCTTCGGCTGACAGCGCGGCCAGCAAGCAAGCAGCACGTACTAATGCGGTTCGCAGTTCATTCGGCGGCTCAGGCGGCATAGTACGGTCTTCAGTCAAGCTTGATCCGTACCTGGCAACAGCAGGCAGTCCAGAATTCAATCAGTTCAGGATGAAGTGGAACGATGTCCTGCAGGGTGTGAAGGACGCTAAGATTACGGTCCATGCTTGGCTGAAAGACGGTGAGCCGGTTGCTTCTGCTGACGATGCCATTCTCGTCGCATTCAAGAATACGATGCACCGAGAAACGACCGAGAAGCCGGCCAATCGCGAGATTATTGAAAAAGTCATGCATGATGTGCTCGGCGGTTCATTCCGTATCGTTACGGTTATGATGAAGGACTGGCAGGCGGCAGCGGCACAAGGCGCTAGTACGCAGAAGAGCGAGACGCTTCAGCTTGAGCCCGAATCTTCTGCTTCACCACAAGCTGCAAGTCGGCCGGTATGGGTGGAAGAGGCCGTCAAACTTTTTGGTGAAGATTTAGTAGTAGTGAAGGATAAAGATTAAATTCTAATGATGAGGTGAATTGTAATGAACAATATGAACCAAATGATGAAGCAAGTGAAAAAGATGCAAGATCAAATGATGAAGGCTCAAGAAGAGTTGGAAACGAAGACGGTTGAAGGAACAGCGGGCGGCGGAGTAGTTACCGTATCTGCGAACGGCCATAAGAAACTTCTTAGCATTACGATTAAACCTGAGGCTGTAGATCCGGAAGATGTTGAAATGCTGCAAGACCTTGTCCTTACAGCTGTTAACGATGCGCTAACTAAAGTGGATGATCTAGCAAATAAGGATATGGGTAAATTCACAGGCGGAATGAAAATTCCAGGATTGTTCTAAGAAGCAGTATTGCTTCTGTTTGAAATAAAGGAAAGTATGTTACGTGTATACTTATCTTTTATTTCTCCGTCAAAGCTGCTTCCGTGTCCAGGGGACACCGAAGGTGTTTTTTGCTTGAAAGGAGCTGTACCCAGTTTTGTATTACCCAGAACCGATAGCGAAGTTAATTGATGCTTTTACGCGATTACCGGGTATTGGACCCAAAACGGCCGCCCGTCTGGCGTTTCATGTTCTTCGAATGAAGGAAGACGACGTCATTGATTTTGCGAAGGCGCTTGTAAGCGTTAAGCGCAATTTGTTCTATTGCTCGGTTTGCTGCAATATAACCGATACAGATCCATGTAGAATCTGTCAGGATAAATCTCGTGATAACTCCATTATATGTGTTGTTCAAGAATCTAAGGATCTTGTTGCGATTGAGCGTATGAAGGACTTCCAAGGCCATTATCACGTGCTTCAAGGCGCAATCTCGCCTATGGAGGGCATCGGTCCAGACGAAATCCGTATAGCTGAGCTGTTAAGAAGGCTGAGCGACGAACGCGTTCAGGAGCTTATACTGGCCACTAACCCGAATATTGAAGGCGAAGCCACAGCAATGTATCTATCCCGGCTGATCAAGCCATTTGGTATTCGAGTTACGCGTATCGCGCATGGCTTGCCTGTTGGCGGTGATCTTGAATATGCGGATGAGGTTACTTTATCCAAAGCATTAGAAGGTCGAAGAGAAATAAACTAGTCATAAGCAATATAGAAAACGGCAGGTCGAGGAATTGCTCGATCTGCCGTTTTTGTCGTCTTGATAAGGCGCTCCGTTTAATATCCCGTTCTATTCTAATGTCCAAGCTTATACATATAGTAATGAACATGATGTAGTAAGGACAAGCGGGAGGGATAGATATGAGCAATGCGGGCCAGCTCGAATTGAAAAAAGGAATTAATCAGATGGATGACATCCGAGCCGAAATTGTTGAGGCACACCGTGAATGGGAAAATGCGAATCGTTTCTTTAATTACGCAGTCGGCAAGGATCAAGTGGATTACGCGATATATTGTATGATCACAGCAGAAAAGCGATATGAGATGCTGCTTCGATTGGCAAAGCGTACTAGCAAGAACTGGCCAGCATGGAGAGGGGTGAGAGTGTGAAGACAATATGGTTATCGATTTTTATTGGCTCTTCTCTCCTGTTAGCAGTCGTACTGCTTAAGAACAGGTTATCATGGGGATGGCTGCGCAGCTTCTCGCTTCATCTTGTTCTGGCGGCGGGTTTGCTGTACTTGTTAAACTATTCTGGTCTTGTTCCAGGGATGTATATCCCGCTGAACCCCATAACAATAGGAACTGTACTTACATTAGGTGTACCTGGAGTAGCCTTAATCGTTGGGCTCCAGTGGGTGGTGGTTTAGCAAATTTGAAAAAGGTTTAAGGAAAAGGTTGACTCTGTATTCAATTATGTGCTACATTAGTTCTCGCCCCAAGAGTAAGTAAACAAGCTTCGAAAAAAGAATTTAAAAAAAAGCTTGCATTAACTTGGGCGAATGTGATATATTATAAAAGTCGCCGATACGAAACAACGCGGTTGACACGAAAGAATGAATTGTTCTTTGAAAACTGAACAACGAGTAATAACTGCCTCGCAAATCCTTCGGGATAAGCGAAAAAAGCGATAAAAAAGTAATGAGCATTTCAAACACCAATTTGGAGAGTTTGATCCTGGCTCAGGACGAACGCTGGCGGCGTGCCTAA
>NZ_CM149662.1:195000-1227500 GCF_056173205.1 Pristimantibacillus sp. Z349TD_6
ATGAACCGGCGAGTTACGATCACGTGCAAGGTTAAGTCGGGAAGACGGAGCCGTAGCGAAAGCGAGTCTGAATAGGGCGAATAAGTACGTGGTCGTAGACCCGAAACCGTGTGATCTACCCCTGTCCAGGGTGAAGGTGCGGTAACACGCACTGGAGGCCCGAACCCACGCATGTTGAAAAATGCGGGGATGAGGTGGGGGTAGCGGAGAAATTCCAATCGAACTCGGAGATAGCTGGTTCTCCCCGAAATAGCTTTAGGGCTAGCCTCGAGGAATGAGCGTCGTGGAGGTAGAGCACTGATTGGGTGCGGGGCCCGCCAAGGGTTACCAAGTCCAGTCAAACTCCGAATGCCATAGACGTGCTACTCGGGAGTCAGACAGTGAGTGCTAAGATCCATTGTCAAGAGGGAAACAGCCCAGATCATCAGCTAAGGTCCCCAAGTGTGTGTTAAGTGGGAAAGGATGTGGAGTTGCAAAGACAACCAGGATGTTGGCTTAGAAGCAGCCATCATTTAAAGAGTGCGTAATAGCTCACTGGTCGAGTGACTCTGCGCCGAAAATGTAACGGGGCTAAACACACCACCGAAGCTATGACATGTACCGTATGGTACTTGGGTAGGGGAGCGTTGAATACGGATTGAAGTTGGACCGTGAGGACTGGTGGACTGTATTCAAGTGAGAATGCCGGTATGAGTAACGAAAAGACAAGTGAGAATCTTGTCCGCCGAAAGCCTAAGGGTTCCTGAGGAAGGCTCGTCCTCTCAGGGTAAGTCGGGACCTAACGCGAGGCCGAAAGGCGTAGTGGATGGACAACAGGTTGAAATTCCTGTACCACCGAAGATCGTTTGAGCAATGGGGTGACACAGAAGGGCAGTGACGCGGACTGATGGAATAGTCCGTCCAAGCAGTGAGGCTGATCGATAGGCAAATCCGTCGATCATGAAGGCTGGGCTGTGATGGGGAGCGAAAATTGCAGTAGCGAAGGTCATGTACTCCGGCTGTCAAGAAAAGCCTCTAGTGAGATCTAGGTGCCCGTACCGCAAACCGACACAGGTAGGCGAGCAGAGCATGCTAAGGCGCGCGGAAGAACTCTCGTTAAGGAACTCGGCAAAATGACCCCGTAACTTCGGGAGAAGGGGTGCCTCGGTAGGGTGAATAGCCCGAGGGGGCCGCAGTGAAAAGGCCCAAGCGACTGTTTAGCAAAAACACAGGTCTGTGCGAAGCCGTAAGGCGAAGTATACGGGCTGACGCCTGCCCGGTGCTGGAAGGTTAAGGGGAGCGGTTAGGGGTAACCCGAAGCTGTGAACCGAAGCCCCAGTAAACGGCGGCCGTAACTATAACGGTCCTAAGGTAGCGAAATTCCTTGTCAGGTAAATTCTGACCCGCACGAATGGCGTAACGACTTGGGCGCTGTCTCAACGAGAGATCCGGTGAAATTTTAATACCTGTGAAGATGCAGGTTACCCGCGACAAGACGGAAAGACCCCATGGAGCTTTACTGTAACTTGATATTGAACTTTGGTACGATCTGTACAGGATAGGTGGGAGCCTTTGAAGCATGAGCGCCAGCTTGTGTGGAGGCAACGTTGGGATACCACCCTGATCGTATCGGAGTTCTAACCTAGAACCGTGAAACCGGTTCGGGGACCGTGTCAGGTGGACAGTTTGACTGGGGCGGTCGCCTCCTAAAATGTAACGGAGGCGCCCAAAGGTTCCCTCAGAATGGTTGGAAATCATTCGAAGAGTGCAAAGGCATAAGGGAGCTTGACTGCGAGACCTACAAGTCGAGCAGGTACGAAAGTAGGGCTTAGTGATCCGGTGGTACCGAATGGAAGGGCCATCGCTCAACGGATAAAAGCTACCCTGGGGATAACAGGCTTATCTCCCCCAAGAGTCCACATCGACGGGGAGGTTTGGCACCTCGATGTCGGCTCATCGCATCCTGGGGCTGAAGTAGGTCCCAAGGGTTGGGCTGTTCGCCCATTAAAGCGGTACGCGAGCTGGGTTCAGAACGTCGTGAGACAGTTCGGTCCCTATCTGTCGCGGGCGCAGGAAATTTGAGAGGAGCTGTCCTTAGTACGAGAGGACCGGGATGGACGTACCGCTGGTGTACCAGTTGTTCCGCCAGGAGCACCGCTGGGTAGCCAAGTACGGACGGGATAAGCGCTGAAAGCATCTAAGCGTGAAGCCCCCCTCAAGATGAGATTTCCCAGTATGTAAGACCCCTTGAAGACGACGAGGTTGATAGGTTCGGGGTGGAAGCACAGCAATGTGTGTAGCTGACGAATACTAATCGGTCGAGGGCTTATCCTAAACACGTTTACTGTGACCCATACATCCAGTAGACAGCAGCTAAAAAGGCTTCAGCAAGCCTAATCTTTCGTATCCAGTTTTCAGGGCGTAATGTTCTGACTTTGCAAGCGTCCCCGAACGCTGCAATCGACAACTATTCGGGGGACAAGCGTGGCGGTGTAGCTCAGCTGGCTAGAGCGTACGGTTCATACCCGTGAGGTCGGGGGTTCGATCCCCTTCGCCGCTACCATTACCTTTTTTATCGTAACATTTGGAGGATTAGCTCAGCTGGGAGAGCATCTGCCTTACAAGCAGAGGGTCGGCGGTTCGATCCCGTCATCCTCCACCATATGTACTTATTCGGTTTTATGACCGGATCCACTTGGAGCTGTGGTGTAGTGGCCCAACATGCCTGCCTGTCACGCAGGAGACCGCGGGTTCGAATCCCGTCAGCTCCGCCATTTTTCTTTAAAGTAAGGCTCGGTAGCTCAGTCGGTAGAGCAGAGGACTGAAAATCCTCGTGTCGGCGGTTCGATTCCGTCCCGAGCCACCACTTTATTTTTCGTTACGACGAGAAATAAGTAATAGTATGGAGGATTAGTGAAGTGGCTAAACACGGCAGACTGTAAATCTGCTCTCTCTGAGTTCGGTGGTTCGAATCCATCATCCTCCACCATTTCTTTTACAGCAAGAGCCATTAGCTCAGTTGGTAGAGCACCTGACTTTTAATCAGGGTGTCGTAGGTTCGAATCCTACATGGCTCACCATTTTTTCTAAACACACCTATACAACCGTAGATCTTAGGATCTACGGTTTTTTTGTTTGATTATAATTGAAGTGAAAAAGAGTTTGCTCATCTTAATGATGGGCAAACTCTTTTTTTTGTATAGTTAAAACCAGAATAATGAATGAATCTTAGTTTTTACTCCGTAGATTCAATTCATAAGCAAGCTCGTTTACGGTTTCGTTTAGTCGAAGTTTAAGTTCTTCATTTAATTCAAATACTGGAGCTTCATTTGGCTCTTGTGAACGCTCGATTTGGGAATCAACGGCGTACACTCCGCTTACATATAATTTCGCACCCATGGATGCGAGTACCGGCTTGAGGGAATAGTCAATAGAGAGTAGATGAGCGATGGTGCCGCCGATAAACAGAGGAGCAATGATTTTACCATCAAGTCCTTTTTGCGGCAGCAGATCTAGAAACGTTTTTAGAACGCCAGTATAAGATGCTTTGTAAACTGGGCTTGCAATAATAACAGCATCCGCATTCTCAACAAGCTGATTGGCTTCTATAATAGCAGGGCTGCCAAAACGAGCGTGAATTAGATCTTCGGCTGGCAAAGAAACCACGGTTATCGTATTAACCGAAAGACTTTTTGTTATCAATTGCTGCTCTACGTACTGTGTTATGCCGTTTAAACGAGATGATGCATTTGGACTGCCTGAAATAATTACAATCTTGGACATGGGTGCACTCCTCTTTTTCAAATAAATAGTATGAAATAAAATTACATTAATCCGATAAGTAAACTTTGAATAGATAGTACCATGGCAGATGTTATTTGGTCAAACAGGTTTGATTTGTTTCTTGTATTTTATCGATATAAGGGAACAATGTATACATATAGGAATGAAATAGAAAAAGGGGTAGTTGCAATGGTATACGGATTAGCGGTTTTAATTAGCTTCGCGATCGTATTTGCAAGCGTACCACCGCTTCGTGTATTTGCGCTGCGACTTGGTTTTGTCGATCGTCCTAATCAAAGAAAAATACATAACAAGCCGATCCCTCTCATGGGTGGCGCGGCTATTTTTGTTGGCTGCATCGTTACGATGTTTATTTATATCGGATTCACTCCGCTCACTTGGACCATAGTTACGGGTGGAACAGTGCTCGTAATTATTGGACTTCTTGATGATGCGTCAAAGGCAAAAGGGAAAGACTTTCCGATATGGCCGCGTGTCATTCTCTATATGGGAGCTGCGTCAATCCCAAGCTTATTTCACATCAAAATTGCGGGTATTACCAATCCGTTTACACATTTGTTTATTTCATTTCCCGATTGGGTGTCGTGGCTGACAACGATGCTATGGGTTTTCGCGCTAATCAATATGATCAACTTTATTGATGGCGTAGATGGGCTGGCTTCAGGGGTATGTACGCTTTCAGCACTTACGCTATTGACGGTGGCGCTCGTCAAAGGACAGCCAAGCACCGCTATTCTTGCCATTATTGTAGCCGGAGCATGCTTTGGTTTTTTGGTTCATAATTTCTATCCAGCTAGAATTTTTATGGGTGATGCAGGAGCGACCTTCCTAGGCTTTACGCTTGCTGTAATTGCTGTTGATGGAGCGTTTAAGAAAGCGACATTCATTACCTTGCTAGTTCCATTACTGGCGCTTGGATTGCCTATATTTGACACGGCTTATGTCATGCTGCGCAGGCTTATAAGCGGTAAAGGCTTGCATCATGCGGACAAGCTGCATACGCATCATCTTTTGATGAAATGGGGACTGAGTCAAGTTCAAACGGTTTCGTTTCTATATTTAATTGCTGCGTTATTCGCGCTCTTGTCAATCATTCTTTTACTGGTAATAGGCTGAATTAAGCAAGCTCTTGTGGTACAATGACGGGAAAAAGCGTTATTCCACATAAAGGTGCGAATAAACTTTTTTTACTTATTAATCCGCTTATATGGAGCTGCTAATCGCAATAGGTGTCCTCCCATAGGAGGAAGCACGCAGCCGCAAATGCTTGTGGAGATTGGAGATAGAGAAATGAGCACGACAGACTGGTTGAAGCCGCTGAAGCACATTTTGAACTGTCCGGTACATGCTGTTTCGAAATCTATAGCGGAGTGGAACGATTTAATTAGCAATGCTGATGTGGTGTGGTTAGGCGATCATATAGGATCTTCTCCTATAGAGGGCCAACGCGTAGAAAAAGACGAAAAAACGTGGATTGTCATTTCATCTGCGGAATATGAAGTGGATTTATTAGAAATCGATTGTCCATCGCTTCAGGCAACAGAGAAGGAACTGATAAGCTGGACATTGCAGCTTAATCGCGGACATTTAATGGAGAAAAAAAATGCGGCGCTCTCTGAATCAGAGAGGCAAGCGCTTAAGCTTGGTGATTGGATTCAGAAGCAGTTGGAATCGGATGAGCCCGCATATTCCTTACCTGATCATTTAACCGTTGGCAGTCGTTTATTTAATGAAATGATACCTTTCTTACTCGTTACAGAGCAGTCTGGCACGAAGCATGCAACCTATTCTGAATTAGAAAAACTTCTGCGTTCATTTATGTCCGACGATGTCTTGCTTATTCCGCTCAAGAGCCAGGAATGGCTCATATGGGGTTCGATGTCCTTGCTGAGAGATGAGGATTCCGATGCTTTCGATGAGCAGGAGGAAGAGACGATTGAGGATAGTCTAGCTTCGATTGGGCTTGGATTGCATGAGATGCTTGCCAGTGAGTGGATTGGTGAATGCCACATCGCAGTCGCTCATCCTTCATCACCAGCAAAAGGTATGATTGAGACGACAATGCTGCTGCGGGAGACGATTAATCTCGGCCGAAAATTCCATGTAGGAACGAATATTTATTTGCCGTGGATGCTTCAGTTGGAACGTTTGTTGAATGCAATTCCGGAGGTTCATCGTGCGAGATATTTGGAACAGTCGTTAAAAAGAGCGGATCTATTCGTTGAATCAGAAATGCTGAGTACATTGGAAACTTTTTTTACGCTTGATTGCAATGTTAGTGAGACAGCGAAGAAATTATACATTCATAGAAATACATTATTATATCGTTTGGACAAGCTTAAACAAGAGACTGGTTTAGATGTTCGTCAATTTAGGGATGCCGTACTAGTCAAAATTATATTACTATTGTACAAAGTTACGAAAAGAAATTAGTTTTTTTGTAAAGTATGTGCATAGTCACAAGCTCCATAGTGGGATAAGATATAGGCATAACGAAATTTCTTTCTAGGGGGAAAATTATCATGGCAGGCGTACGTTTAGAAGGCATTTACAAAAAATACCCGGGTACTGACAAAGCATCGGTTACTGACGTTAACTTAGATATTAAAGACAAAGAGTTTCTCGTATTGGTCGGACCATCTGGTTGCGGTAAATCGACAACTCTTCGTATGATTGCAGGCCTTGAAGAAATTTCCGAAGGCAAATTGTTCATCGGCGACCGCCTTGTGAACGATGTTGCTCCTAAAGACCGCGACATCGCGATGGTATTCCAATCCTACGCGTTGTACCCGCACATGAACGTTTACCAAAACATGGCTTTCGGCCTTAAACTTCGTAAATTCAAAAAAGCAGACATCGACAAACGCGTTCGTGAAGCTGCTAAAATTCTAGATATCGAGCATTTGCTTGACCGTAAACCAAAAGCACTTTCCGGTGGTCAACGTCAACGTGTCGCTCTAGGACGCGCAATCGTTCGTGAGCCACAAGTATTCTTGATGGATGAGCCGCTTTCCAACTTGGACGCGAAACTTCGTGGACAAATGCGCGCTGAAATCAGCAAGCTTACAAAACGTCTTGAAACAACAACTATCTATGTAACGCATGACCAAATCGAGGCAATGACAATGGGTGACCGTATCGTTGTTATGAAAGACGGTTTCATTCAACAAACAGCTTCACCAGAAGAACTGTATAACCACCCGGTTAACATCTTCGTAGCTGGCTTTATCGGCGCTCCATCGATGAACTTTATCAGCGGTTCGCTTACAGAGCAAGGCGGCGCGCTTCGCTTCAAAGCAAGCGGCGTTGATGTAGTAGTTCCTGAAGGCAAAGCAGCATCGCTTCGCTCGAAAGGTTACATCGGCAAAGAAGTGATTCTTGGCATTCGTCCAGAGGATCTTCACGAAGAGCCAGTATTCTTGGAAGCATCCCCACAAACAATCGTGAACGCAAATGTTGAGGTTGCTGAGAACCTTGGTCACGAGATGTACTTGTACCTGAACGGTATCGGCACTGACACAGTTATCGCTCGTGTTGACGGCCGCTCTGGTCTACGTGATGGCACAACTGTTAAGCTTGCGCTTGACATGAACAAAGTACACTTGTTCGACAAAACGACAGAACTTAACATTTTCGAAGCTTAATAAATAGTATGGAAGAAGAACGGTCGGATTATCCGATCGTTCTTTTTTTTATTTTAAACTAGAGGGCGTTTTTGTCGAAATGGCTGTTGCGATTAAATAAATAGAGTCAAACAAAACCGTTTCCATGCTTCGGCTGTCTAATACAAAACAAAAATAATAATGTATAAGAAATGAGAGGCAGCCTGGGCAGGAGGGAAGAGGCATGAATAAGGATGAGTGGGCTGAAGCGGCTATACGGGGCGATGAAACGGCGCTGCTGCAGCGTATTGATCTAGATAAGCATCAAATGTATGGGATTGCTTATTCATATATGCGAAATGAGTCGGACGCATTGGAGGCTATACAAGAAACGGTTTGCCGGATATGGACGAAAAAGCACACTTTAAGGGAGCCGAAATTTTTTACAACGTGGGCCATTCGTATTTTGATCCGTGTGTGTATGGATGCTAAGAAGAAGCAAACGAGGGAGCGTCCTACGGATTCGATAGCCGAGCAATATGATTTGAGGGAAAAGACAGTTGAGTACGATGAGACAGCAGCACGTCTTGATATGGCTGCGCAGATTCAACTGCTTCCGGTTAACTATCGTATGGTAATAACACTTAAATATTATCGAGATATGACGATTACTGAAATTGCCGTGCTATTGGAGAAGCCTGATGGGACCATTAGAACGTGGCTGAACAAAGCATTAAAAGGACTAAGAGCAGATATGGCATATATGAAGGAGGAGATACGAAATGAGCGAGGCCAAGGAGACGCCGTTCAGGCAAGCCAATCAGGCGCTGCGAAGTGACATAGACCATGTGAATCAGGAGCTTGTTGTGATGCCGGAGCTGGCGCTGGATGCAGCAATACGAAGTGGGATAGAGCAGGGGCGGAAGCGATCCATACGTAGAAACAGAAAAAGATGGAGTGTGAGCATGATTGCTGCAGGGCTAAGTGTAATCCTGCTTCTAACCGCGTTCGTTCGCGTATCTCCTGTGTTTGCTTCTATTGTGAAGGAAATTCCGGGTTTCAGCGGGTTTGTTGAGTTGATTCAGGGAGATAAGTCCTTGATTACAGCAATGGAAAATGATTTCATACAGCCTATAAAGCTCTCGGACGAGAAAAACGGCTATATCTTTACGGTTGATGGTATTATAGCCGATGATCAGCGTATGGCTATTCTGTATACGGTAGAGGGACCAGGAATTAACGGCAATACAGGATTTCTGGATTATAAATTAAAAACGAGTGATGGTAAGGATTTGGTCGCTTCCATTGGTTCATCGCATTATCCGAATGACGATGCCGAGGGTTCAAGCGTTCCTGTCCATCAATATTTAGATATACTAATGGGCGAAGGTTCTAAAATGCCGGAAAGCCTGCAATTCAGCTTATTGCTTGGCGGTCAGTGGCTAATGGTTGATTTTCCGATTGAGCATAAAAGATTCGAGGGAATGCGCGAAGAAATCTCGATCGAGCAGAAGGTTGAGGCCGGCGGACAACGCTTTACGGTGAAAAATGCTGTTATCACACCCCTTCAAATAGCTGTGACAATCGAAGCAGATGCAACTAATGACAAACACGCAAATGGTTTTATAAATATAGCGCTTGTCGATGAGAAAGGCAGGCGATATGAGTCGAATTCTGCGTTTGGCGATTCTAATACATCAATTACCCGTCACTTTAAGAGCAGCTATTTCGTTAAGCCCAAAAAGTTAACTTTAATTGCGGACGGCTTGTATATGTCGGAAAACAACTTAAGCATCACGGTGGATACGGATAAAATAGAAACTTTATCATCACCGCATAATAGGCTTCTATTAGCAAGCAAAGAGCTGCTAAATGGTGAGTATGAAGTGAAGTTTGATTTGCTAAATCAGGATGAAATCGATAAGAAGCCGGGGTATACATTATTTCCGCACGGCGGCACCTTCAAAGACGGTGCTGGTGCATCCTACCCTATTTCAGATAGCCGCGGGGTGCAGTGGAATTCGAATGAAGATAAAGTGACCTATGTTTATCGAATTCCAGCAGCAGATTACAAGCAGCCGTTAACATTCAGTATTGAGCAGTACCCTGGTTATGTATTAAAACCGATAAGTATACCGATTAAATAAGTCGAAGGCGCTGAGCAGCGGAGGAAACGTTGCGTTCAGCGCCTTTTTCCTTTACGATGAAGACATTGGAAAATATCATACATATACACAATAGCAGTTGTCATATGAGGGAGGCCCTACGATGCCGAAAAAAGTGAAAGTATCTGAGCTCGTTAAACAATTTCAGCTTGAGATTATTGCGGGCGAGGATGGAATGAAGCGTGCCATTACAGTAGATGATTTGTATCGGCCTGGACTCGAAATGGCTGGATATTTCCACTACCATCCAAGTGAGCGCGTACAGCTGCTTGGAAGAACGGAAATCTCGTTCCTAAATATGCTGGACGGTGAAGAGCGCAAGGATCGTATGGTTCGTTTATGCAACGAGGATACACCATGCATTATTTTGACAAGAGGGCTGGAAGCGCCTCAAGAGCTTGTAGATCAATGTAATGAGAAACAAATTCCGCTGCTCAGAAGCAATGTGGCTACAACCATTTTGTCCAGCAGAATTACGGACTTTTTGGAGAGAAAGCTAGCTCCGACAGCAACGATTCATGGCGTTCTTGTTGACGTATACGGCGTTGGAATGCTTATTACTGGAGGAAGCGGCATCGGTAAAAGCGAGACGGCGCTAGAGCTTGTCAAACGCGGACACCGGCTTGTTGCTGATGATGCAGTAGAAATTATGCAAACCTCCGATGCGCAGCTGCACGGCAGTGCTCCAGAGCTTATTCGTCACCTGCTCGAGATTAGAGGGCTGGGTATTATTAATGTCATGACACTTTTTGGCGCAGGGGCAGTTCGGACGCAGAAGCGTATCGGTCTTGTCATTAAGCTGGAAAACTGGCAGCAGGACAAGCAGTATGATCGCCTTGGATTGGATGAAGAAACGACCCGTATTATCGAGACGGACATTCCGCTCGTAACTGTGCCAGTAAGACCCGGTCGTAACTTAGCGGTCATCATCGAGGTGGCAGCAATGAATTTCCGCTTGAAACGAATGGGTTACAATGCGGCGCTGCAGTTTACGAATAAGCTTACGGAAACGATCGCTGACGATATGGACGAATACGATTGAACCTAAAGGGGATATAACTAAATGAAGACATTGATATTAAACCCAATTGCCTTCACATTAGGCTCTATTGAAGTGCATTGGTATGGCATTATTTTGGGAACGGCGGCATTAGTGGGGCTGCTTCTCGCAGTGCAGGAAGGAAAACGATTCGGCATTAAGCCGGATTTTTTCATGGATTTGCTGCTGCTCGGCGTCCCTTCCGCCATTATTGGAGCGCGAATTTATTATGTAGCGTTCAAATGGGAAGATTATAAAGGCAACTTTGTAGATGTGTTCAAAATATGGAATGGCGGTATCGCGATATATGGTGCGATAATCGGAGCTTTTATTTGCGGGTTCTTCTATTTCCGCTATAAAGGTTATAACTTCTGGCGTTTGGTAGACATTTGTGTACCTGGACTTCTTGCAGGTCAAATGATTGGCCGTTGGGGAAATTTCATGAACCAAGAGGCGTATGGCGGCGTGGTTAGCGAGTCTTTCCTTCGCAATACACTTCATTTACCATCGTTTATCGTGGATCAAATGCTTATTCAAGGTGAGTACCGTCACCCGGCTTTCTTGTATGAATCCGTATGGAGCTTGGTCGGTATTGCGATATTGTTCATCCTTCGCCGCCAGAAGTTTTTGCGCGCAGGCGAGCTGATGGCCAGCTACTTTATCTGGTATTCAATCGGCCGTTTCTTTATTGAAGCGCTTCGTACGGACAGTCTTGCATTTAGAGGACCATCGTGGCTGGCATCGTTTATTAATGGCCTCTGGACTCCAATGGAGGTATTGTTCAAACAAGGCTACTTAGATCCTGCGTACGGCAACATAAGGATTTCACAAGTACTGGCGCTGCTTTTAATCGTTGGTGCGGTTGTACTTATTATCGTGCGACGTAAAACGGGACTTGCATCCGCTCATTACCTTGATCCAATTACGACTAGCAAGCCAGAGCGTAATGTGGGATCGGATGAGAAAAAGGGCAAAGACCAACCTGCAGGTTCTAAAAAAGATGATGAGATTGGCAAGCGTTAAATGCAATTTAGGGAGGTTTATCGATGACGGGCAATATCAAAACGATGCTGTTCGATTTGGACGGCACGATTATCGACACCAATGAGCTTATCATTCGCTCGTTCATAGAGTCTTTACAAGGCGTAGCACCAGAAGGATTCGGAAGAGAGCATATTATTCCAAGCATGGGACAGCCGCTTACGGATCAAATGAAGCTATTCTCGGGATTGGATGAAGTAACACATCTTGTGGCAGCGTATCGCGAAGTGAATCTGCGTTTGCATGATGAATATGTAAAACCATTCGATTACGTCATAGAAGTTATTGAGCGAATGCATAAGCAAGGTATCCAAATTGGCGTCGTTACGACAAAAATGCGTCTGACAACGGAACGCGGCTTGAAATACGTTGGGCTGTTCGACTTCGTGGATACCATTGTAACGATTGATGATGTTGTTCATGCTAAGCCGCATCCAGAACCAGTGAGCAAAGCAATCGGACTGCTCGGCGCAGATCCGGCAACGACCATTATGGTTGGAGACAGCACAGTGGATATCGAGTCGGCGATTGCGGCAGGTGCGATAGCAGTTGGTGTCGCTTGGTCGCTAAAAGGCGAGCAAATCCTTAAGGATGCCGGAGCCCATCATGTCATTCACGACATGCGCGATCTCTATTCCTTTGTCGGAATGGAGCGGGAAACATTTGCGTAAAGTTGAACGATATCCGGTGGAAGGGCCAAACGCGCTGTGGCAAGTATATTCAACGGTCAGCCGATTCAAATCGGTTCGTAATTTCATTTGCATCCAGCTAGCGCGCTATTGTCCGATTCTTCCGTTAAAAAATTGGATTTACCGCCGTTTGCTCGGCATGAAGGTCGGAGAACATACCGCTTTTGCACTTATGGTGATGGTCGATGTCTTTTTTCCCGAGCGTATAACGGTAGGCAATAATACAATTATCGGATATAATACAACCATTCTAACTCATGAATATTTGATCAAGGAGTATCGTCTCGGCGACGTCGTGATAGGCTCTCATGTTATGATAGGAGCAAATACGACGATATTGCCAGGTGTAACAATCGGCGATCATGCCATTGTAGCTGCTGGATCAGTTGTCCATAAGGATGTGCCTGCTTATGCATTTGTAGGAGGCAATCCGATGCGGGAAATTAGACGAAGCGAAATGGTCGTGCCAAGCGAATTTGATGAGAATGTGCGCAACATTTTAAACTAATGGGCTATGGAAAGCTTCGTCCGTGCGAGTTCGTCTCGCAGCCGGTCGAGGCTTTCTTTTTTGACGTAAAACGGATCGATTTCAACTTGACGAAAATAAGCTTTTCATGCTAATATTACGACTAAACTCTTTAATTTGTTAGCATGGTAACATGGTATCGCTTTAAACCACTAAAGTAAACGAAGGTGATATTGGATGTCTAAACCAAAAGTATTTGAGAAGCCGATAGGCGTTAAAGATTATTTGCCAAGTGCAGTGGCTAAGCTGCGTCATATTGAACGTCAGGTTCTTGCCTGCATGCAGGGCTGGGGCTACGAACAAATTATAACTCCAACTATGGAATATTACGATACAGTAGGTGTAGCCAGCTCTACATCCGATCAGAAGTTATTCAAGCTGCTTAACAATCGTGGAACAACGCTGGTGCTGCGCTCTGATATGACGTCGCCAATCGCTCGTGTGGTGTCATCCTTATTGAAGCAAGCGGATTTTCCACAGCGTCTGTCGTATCACTCTAATGTGTTTCGGGCGATAGAGGAAGAGGCGGGCCGCGAGGCAGAATTTTTCCAAACGGGCGTAGAGCTAGTTGGTGATTCTTCAGCAGAAGCGGATGCAGAGGTTGTTGCTCTTGCAATCGCGTCGCTTAAAGCTGCCGGAGTAGAACGATTCAAGATCGCTATAGGGCATGTTGGGTTCCTAAACGGCTTGCTGGAGCAATCCTTGCCAGGTCGTGCAGAAGCGCAGGAGCAGTTGAAGAGCTGCTTGTTAGGCCGTGATTTTGTAGGTTACCGCGAGCAGCTTCGTGGATTATCCGTGGATGAATCCGTTCAGCAAGAGCTGGAAGGTGTTTTGCGTCTACGCGGCGGGCAAGAGATTTGTGATCAAGCGCTGCAGCTTAATGTGGACGATAAAGCACGGGCGTCCATTCAACATTTGTGCGAAATATGGGATGTGCTGAAGGCGTACGGGGTTTGTGAGCATGTGCTTATCGATCTGACGATGATTGGTGACTTCTCTTATTACACAGGGATGACTTTCGAGGGTTATGCAGCTGATCTAGGCTTCCCGGTTGTAAGTGGAGGCCGTTATGACAACCTGCTGGCCCAGTTCGGCAGACCGGCTCCTGCAACGGGATTTGCACTCAAGACGACGCGTATTCTGGAGCTGCTTGGCGATGGCGCTGAGAGTGAAACGGAACGCACACTGGTTATCTATGATACAACTGGACGCAATGAAGCGCTTGTTAAAGCACAGGAACTGCGCGGGCAGGGTGCGAGCGTTGTAACAGAGCGGGTAGATGCGAATAGCGTACTTCTTGATGAGATTAAAAATAAGGCACAGCAGCAATCGTTTACTTATAAAGGCGTAGCCTACACAGCATTGCTGACATTTGACGGAAGCGGAATTAAAGGAGGCAGCGCCACATGAGCGGAGCGACAAAAGATATATTGAAAGTGGCGATGCCGAAGGGCCGCATTTATAAGGTAGCTTCCAAGCTGTTCCGTGAAGCGGGGCTTCCGATTCCTAGCGACTTTGATGATACGCGCAAGCTGATCATTGAGCTTCCAGAGGTAGGGATGGAGTTCATTATGGCGAAGCCTGTTGACGTACCGACTTATGTGGAATACGGCGTAGCGGACATCGGGATCGTAGGCAAAGACGTGCTCATGGAGGAAAATAAAGATGTTTACGAGCTGCTAGATCTTGGCATTGCCAAATGCCGGATGTCTGTTATTGGCATGCCGGATTGGAAGCCGACTATGAATCCGCGTGTAGCGACCAAGTACCCGAATGTGGCTTCGGCGTATTTCCGTGAGCTCGGGCAGCAGGTAGAGGTTATTAAGCTGAACGGCTCCATCGAGCTTGCGCCAATGATCGGGTTAGCTGACCGTATCGTTGATATGGTGGAAACCGGCCAAACTCTTCGTGAGAATGGGCTTGTGGAGATGGAATCGATCTTTGGTATTACGAGCCGCTTGATCGCGAATCGAGTAAGCTACCGGATGAAGAATGAAGCGATTCAAGGACTGTGTGATCGCTTGCAGGAAGCGTTGGCTAAGCGGGGGTAGAAGAGAGATCAGAAATAGGTAAGTAAGAAGAGAGATCAGAGTTAGGTGAGTAAGAAGAGAGCATGAGCGGATAAAGCGAGTCCAGAAAGAGCGGAAAATGCATGGCGATTGTCACCGAAGCGGAACAAACGCAGTGCAGGGCTTGCGGCATTTCATGTATAGACGAGGCATGACAAGTGAATTACATGCTGGACTGAACGGATAGATAGCCTTGTGAGTATTGGAAGGAGTGGATGATATGCGTATTATGCGAGCGGAGCAATTTGGTTTGAAGCGTGAGGTGGAGTATGGGACACCTGAGCAAAATGAGTCTGCTTTGAAGATCGTCGCAGACGTAAAGTCTGAGGGGGATGCGGCGCTGCTGAGGTACACGGAGCAGCATGACCGCGTTAAGCTGGACGCTGCGTCGCTGCGTGTGACGCAGGAGGAAATACAGGCGGCGTATGAGCATGTTGACGCCGACTTTCTCACGGCTATTCGCGAAGCAGCCGTGAACATTCGGGTATTCCACGAGAAGCAAATGCGTACCTCGTGGATGGATTTGCAGCAGGACGGAACGCTGCTCGGGCAAATTATGCGACCGCTCAAGCGGGTCGGCGTATATGTGCCCGGAGGCAAGGCGGCTTATCCGTCGTCCGTGCTGATGAATGTTATACCGGCACAGGTAGCTGGCGTGCCGGAAATTGTTATGGTGACGCCGCCGGCAACTGGCGGCACGGAAGGCATCGACCCGTATATTCTCGTTGCCGCCGCGGAATCGGGCGTCAAGGAGATGTACCGGGTCGGCGGCGCACAGGCCATAGCCGCGCTTGCGTACGGCACGGCCACGATTGCTCCGGTCGATAAAATATGCGGACCGGGCAATATTTATGTGGCGCTTGCGAAGCGCGCCGTATTCGGTGCCGTCGATATCGACAGTATCGCCGGGCCAAGTGAAATCGTCGTGCTTGCTGACGATTCAGCCGATCCCGCGTATGTAGCCGCGGATCTGCTGTCTCAGGCGGAGCACGATGAGATGTCATCGGCGATCCTTGTAACGCCATCGCAGCAGCTTGCGGAAGCTGTAGCAGCGGAGGTGGAGCGTCAGCTGTCCACTCTGCCGCGCCAAGACATTGCACGCAGCTCCATCGACAACTATGGCGCTGTACTGCTGGTCGACTCGCTTGAAGCGGGTATCGACGTTATTAATCAGATCGCACCTGAACACTTAGAGGTGCTGACGGTTGACCCGATGCGTTTGCTGGGCTACATTCAGAACGCAGGCGCTATTTTCCTTGGGCCTTACAGCTCGGAGCCGGTCGGGGATTATTTTGCTGGGCCAAACCACATCATTCCGACAAACGGCACAGCACGGTTCTCATCGCCAGTTAACGTTGATGATTTCTTGAAGAAATCGAGCTTAATTTACTATAGTAAAGAAGCGTTGATGGCTAATGGCGATAAAATCATGACGCTGGCTCGTCACGAAGGTCTTGAAGGGCACGCTCGTGCAATCGAGGTTCGTCTTGAGAAGGAACGCGGGTAAACATTTTAACGTAAATAGATAAATTTGTTAGGCAAACAATTAAGTATAGGAGAGTTATTACCTAGGTAATAACTCTTATGCTCTTTAGCGGCATCTGCTGGAATTCCCTTATGCGGCAGGGCATTTGAGATGATGAAAACAAACATAATCATATAGGAAGAAGGAATGAAAGTGTCGGAAAATCGCGTACGTGAAGCATCGGTGGCACGCAAGACGAATGAAACGGATATTAAGCTTACTTTTGCAGTAGATGGAACAGGTGAAGCAAAGATTGATACAGATGTCCCTTTCTTTAACCATATGCTGGATCTATTTATTAAGCACGGCCAGTTTAATCTGGAATTAGAAGCACGCGGCGACATCGACATCGATGATCACCATACGGTAGAGGATATCGGAATTTGCATCGGTCAAACGCTTCGTGAAGCGCTGGGCGATAAACGCGGCATTAAGCGTTACGCTAGTGTATTTGTACCAATGGATGAGGCGCTGGCTCAGGTTATTATTGATGTGAGCAACCGCCCACACTTTGAATATCGTGCCGAATACCCATCCACACAAGTAGGCAGCTTCTCGACAGAGCTTGTTCATGAGTTTTTGTGGAAGCTTGCACTTGAGTCACGCATCACGCTTCACGTCATCGTACATTACGGCAAAAACACGCACCACATGATTGAAGCGGTGTTCAAAGCGCTTGGACGAGCGCTTGATGAAGCAACGAGCATTGATCCTCGCGTACAAGGAGTGCCTTCAACGAAAGGAGTGCTCTAGGATGATCGCGATTATTGATTATGGGATGGGCAACCTCCACAGCGTAAGCAAAGCGGTTGAGCGTCTTGGATACGAGACAGTTATCACAGACGATCCCGCGACGATTGCAGCTTCAGACGGAGCGATTCTTCCTGGCGTTGGCGCGTTTGGCGATGCCATGCAAAACCTGCGGGAAACGAAGATGGATGAAGTGACCAAAGCGTATGCAGCTTCTGGTAAGCCGCTGCTCGGCATTTGCCTTGGCATGCAGCTTCTCTTCACCGAAAGTGACGAATATGGAACGAATGAGGGATTGAATCTTCTTCCAGGCAAAGTTAGCCGTTTCACAGGGGATTACAAGATACCGCATATGGGCTGGAACAAGTTGAATTTCCTTCAAGAGCAGTCGCCTCTATTTAACGGTTTGACTGAAGGGCATGTTTATTTCGTACACTCGTTCCATGCAAGGCCGGAGGTAAGTTCCGACCTGCTCGCAACAACAGACTATTATCAGCAGGTAACAGCAATTGTTGGTCGCGGAAACGTATATGGCATGCAATTTCACCCCGAAAAAAGCGGAGAGCTTGGCATGCAGCTGCTGGGCAACTTTCTTGCACTAACTAAAAATTAAAGAAGCATAACAAGCTTCAATAGATATTCAAGCAGGTTACTTACTTAAGCAATTAAATCGTTTAAGACTCGCTGCTTGGTAAGTATGCTTCTTCCTTAATCCAAGCAGTTTTATCAAAGTGATTCCAAGTAATCCTAAGTAATACCAAGTGTTACCGAATAGATAATTAAGCTCGACTACGGGCATAAAGGAGAGTGCAATATGCTGGCGAAACGTATCATTCCTTGTCTTGACGTGAAGGATGGCCGCGTTGTGAAGGGTGTTAATTTTGTGAACCTGCGCGATGCGGGAGACCCAGTCGAGCTGGCGGCCACTTATGACCAAGAGGGCGCAGATGAGCTTGTATTTCTAGATATATCGGCTTCCGTTGAAGGGCGTGCGACGATGATTGAAGTCGTCAAGCGGACCGCTGGGGAAATTACGATTCCGTTTACGGTAGGCGGCGGCATTTCTCATGTCGATGATATGAAGCGGCTGCTGCGCGCCGGCGCGGACAAAATCGGCATAAATACAGCTGCAGTTTTAAACAAGGCACTCATTCAAGAGGGATCACGCAAGTTCGGATCACAGTGCATCGTGGTGGCGATTGACGCGAAGTTTAATGCTGAGTGGGGCGAATGGGAAGTTTACACGCACGGCGGACGCAAAACGACTGGCATTAAGGCGCTCGATTGGGCACGTGAAGTGGAGAAGCTAGGCGCGGGTGAAATTTTGCTGACCAGCATGGATGCCGACGGCACCAAAGATGGCTTCGACATCAAGCTTACGCAGGCCGTGTCAGATTCGCTTGGCATTCCCGTCATTGCTTCGGGCGGAGCGGGTAGAGTCGAGCATTTTAACGATGTATTCCAAATAGCACATGCGGATGCAGCTCTAGCTGCAACGATTTTTCACTATAAAGAGATGACGATTCGTGAAGTGAAGGACGACTTGCGCTTGAAGGGAGTAGAGGTACGATGACGGAAAACAATCATAATGAACTTATCTCAAAAATTAAATGGGACGATGCGGGACTAGTTCCAGCTATTGTACAAGATGTGCAAAGCAAAGAAGTGCTTATGATGGCTTATATGAATAAGGAATCACTTCAGCTATCCGTTGAATCCGGTGTGACTTGGTATTGGAGCCGCTCGCGTAATGAGCTTTGGAACAAAGGAGCGACAAGCGGCAATACACAGCGCATTGTCTCTTTGGCATATGATTGCGACGGTGATACATTGCTCGTTAAGGTGGAGCAAAAAGGTCCAGCTTGCCACACAGGGCGCTATAGCTGTTTCTTTAATTCGGTTGAAGTAGCAGGGAACACAGATGCTTCCTCAGAGGCTGCACAATCCGCTGCAGACCGCTTCGCTACGCTTGGACAGCTGGAGAGCGTGATTGCCGAGCGTTACGCAGAGCGTCCAGAGGGCTCTTACACCTCATACCTGTTCGATAAAGGTGTAGATAAGATTTTGAAAAAAGTTGGCGAAGAAGCATCCGAGGTTATTATAGCAGCGAAAAATAAAGACAACGACGAGCTTCGCAGCGAGGTTGGCGATCTTATTTTTCACCTGATGGTATTGCTTCGTGAACGCGGATTGCCGCTAGATGATGTAATCAGCGAAATTAACAATCGTCACGGCAAGCCAACAACAAATAAAATGAGATAATGGAAGCTGAATGATAAATGACAGCAGAAAGGCCGGTACGCACATGTTTATCGATTACCATACGCATCATGCTCGTTGTGGTCATGCCGTCGGAGAGCTAGAGGAATATGTAAAGAAGGGCATAGAGATCGGACTCGTGCAGCTCGGCCTTTCTGATCATATGCCACTGCTCCATGTTGACCCTGCAACTTATTATCCGGAAATGGCTATGCCGATGGATGAGCTTCCGCGTTATGTGGAGGAGTGTCTTGCGCTTAAGGAAAAGTATAAGGGACAAATCGACATACGTGTTGGACTTGAAGGCGATTATATTGAGGGCTGCGAGGAGCAGATCGCTGCGATCGTGAACGCGTACCCTTGGGACTATGTAATTGGTTCTGTTCATTTTCTTGAGGAGTGGGACATTACCGATTTCCGGCAAACGGGAGGCTGGGAAGGCCGCAATCGTATGGCTGTATATGAACAGTACTATGCAGCCGTGGGCAAAGCAGCCGCAAGCGGATTCTATGACTACATTGGACATATTGATGTCATCAAGCGTTTTGGCTTTCAGCCGGAGGAAAATGTTACCCATTTGGAGAACGCTGCACTAGAGGCAGTCAAGAAGCATGGACTTGCGATTGAGCTCAACGCATCGGGCCTTCGCACACCTGCATCAGAGATGTTTCCGAGCCGAAGAATGCTGGAATATGCACTGGAACTAGGCATTCCGCTGACGGTTGGTTCGGATGCTCACCAGCCTGAAAGATTGGGCCAATATTTGGATCAAGCGTACGATTTGCTCAAAGAAGTTGGCTTTAAGCAGCTTGCGACATTTAATTGTCGAAAATTAGTGATGATTGATTTTTGAAATATCGTAAATTCCATGTATAATATAGATGATCAAATAAGCTTTGTCGAATGATCCGGCAAAGACGAGTACTTGTTCCGTCAAATTAATTGGTTTTAACGCTCAGGAGGGTATCATGTTAAGCGACAAGGTGCGTATTTTTTCGGGTTCGTCTAATCCGGTATTGGCTCAGAAAATTAGTGCAGAGCTTGGTCTGACGCTAGGTGCGATCAAGATGTCCCGTTTTAAAAGCGGAGAGATTTACGTGCATTACGAGGAAACGATTCGGAATTGCGATGTATTTCTCGTACAATCATTCTCACATCCAATCAACGAGCATTTTGTCGAATTGCTTGTTATGATTGATGCGGCGAAGCGTGCTTCCGCAAGAACGGTCAACATCATCATGCCTTATTACGGTTATGCGCGTCAGGAGCGCAAAGCAGCACCTCGGGAGCCGATTTCAGCGAAAATGCTGGCGGATGTGCTCACGACAGTAGGAGCGAACCGAGTGATTACAATCGACCTACATGCTCCAGCTATTCAAGGCTTCTTCAACATTCCAGTCGATCATATGACTGCGCTAGATTTAATCAGCGATTATTTGAAGTCGAAAAACATCAAGAACCCGGTTGTTGTATCGCCGGATGCAGGACGTGCTTCAACTGCTGAGAAGCTAGCGAACTACTTGGATACATCGTTTGCGATTATGATCAAGAAACGCCCTGCGCATAATGAATCAGTGATCACACATGTTATCGGTGATGTCGAAGGTCAAACTCCGATTATTATCGAGGATCTCATCGATACGGGATCTACGATTGTTAACGTTGTGGAAAGCTTGAAGGAGCGCGGCGCTGAGGATGTATTTGTATGCGCAACGCATCCGTTATTCTCCGGCTCTGCCATTGAGCGTTTGGATCATCCAAATATTAGAGAAGTCATCGTAACAGACTCAATCAGCTTGCCGGAATCGACTCCTGAACGCTTCAAAGTGCTTTCCGTTGCGCCGTTGCTTGCAGAAGCAACACGCATTATTTTGGAGGGCGGCTCCATTAGCACATTGTTCAAAAGCAATGGTGTCTAAACGTTCAAATGGAATGCAGAACTAACGAAATGAATAGTAATGCCGCGGGAAATCGCGGGTGGTGTATTTGCCATCCGCGATTTTCCCACATATTCTTTCATGTTCTCAGGGGTATTGCTATGGTATAATCGTATAAAATCGGAAGTAACGGGAGGTGCCTTGCGGGTGAAAGAAAAGAAACGAGTTGCCGTAGATCAACAGACGAAAGTCATACCGGTTCAATGGGACGCTACGTTTTTTTTCGAACGTGCGGTTCGATCGCTTGATCGGCTCCATTATGACAAGGCACTTAAATATTTTCGTCGCGCCGTCGAATACGAGCCGGAGAATCCGGTAAACCATTGTAATATGGCCGGCATTCTTTCTGAAATGGGCAACTATGAGGAATCAAATAAAATCCTCGGTTGGATTGTAGATGAGCTTGATCCGACGATGACGGAGTGCCATTTCTATATGGCGAACAATTTTGCTAACTTAGAACAATATGAAGCAGCCGAGGGCTCGCTTATTCGATATTTGGAAGAGGACTCCGAAGGACAGTTTCTGGATGAAGCGGAAGATATGATGGATCTACTGCATTTTGAACTGGAGCGTCCTACTCGTCTAACCAACATCAAGTCTCGTGAAGGCATGGTCGAGCATGATTTGGCGCGCACGCTGCTGGAGGAAGGTAAATTCACTGAGGCTGTGCGCATTTTGGAGAAAATTATCGAAGGACAGCCAGATTTTTTAGCTGCTCGTAATAATTTGGCTTTGGCCTATTACTATATGGGCATGTTCGATAAAGCGATGGATACGATTCATGAAGTGCTTGATCTTGAAGCGGGCAACCTGCATGCGTTGTGCAACCTTGCTATCTTTTATCAGCACAAAAACGATGAAAAAAGCTTGAAGCCGCTGGTTGAGCTGCTTGCGAAGACGGTACCATTCCATCAAGAGCATGTGTTTAAACTGGCAACAACAATGGGCATCTTAGGAGAGCATGGTGCTGCTTATAAGCATTTCACCAGACTTCTCAAAGACTCAGAGCTCACTCAGGATCCAAGCCTGTATCATTACGCGGCTGTTGCAGCTTGCAATATCGGACGTTTGCAGGAAGCAGAGCGCCTATGGAGGCAGACAATCAAGCTCGATCCAAAATCAAGCATTCCACTTTATTATATGGAGCAGCTTGAGCTGGTACGAAGCGGGCAGCAGACGGCTGCCATCAGCTATCACTATCATTTGCCGTTCGAAGAGCAGTTTAAGCTATGGGAGAAATCTTCCGATGGCATTCCCGATCATCTGAAGCGCGATCCGCTAGTACGTTCGTCGTTCTTCTGGGCGCTCCGTCATGGTGATCAGGACACGAAGCTCCAGGTTATTCAGGCTCTAGGGATGATCGCCGACAGCGAAGTGAAGGATGTTCTTCAGACGTTTTTGCTCGAGAAGGAAGAGGATGATTATTTAAAACGGATTGCCATCTTTGTACTCCGAACGATGGGCGTACAAGAGCCTTTACATGTGGTGCTGGAAGGCAAAGAAACGGTCATTGAGCCGAACCGGGTCCCTTCAAGTCTGCCTGTATGGGAAGATAAATGGCAGGCTGTTGCAGATATCGCTCTTGATCGCATGAGCAAGCAGTATGATTTGGTTCAGCAGCATGATTTGATGACCTTATGGGTGGAATTTTTGACGCGAGTATATCCAGATGCTCCGAAGCTTACGAAGCCGGAGAGCTGGGCGGCCGCATTAGAATATTTGACTGCCAAAATGCATCGTCGTGCTATCTCCTATCACGAGGTTTCCACCAGATACGGTACATCTATTGCGACAGTCAGCAAGAACGTCAAGATTATTGATGAAGTTTGCGGCATCAAAGAAAAGATGAAGTCGATGAGTTCCGTCTTCTTTACGCAAGAATTACAGGACGAATAAACTTTTACGAGGTGAAGCTTATGTACAAATCAATTATTATCGGTACTGGTCCTGCGGGGCTTACAGCAGCTATTTATTTGGCTCGCGCTAACATGAGCCCACTCATTATTGAAGGTCCAGAACCTGGCGGTCAATTGACAACAACAACAGAGGTTGAGAATTTCCCTGGTTTCCCGGAAGGGATTATGGGTCCTGAGCTGATGGAAAACATGCGTAAGCAAGCGGAGCGCTTTGGCGCTAAGTTTATTACGGGTTGGGTTAATAGCGTGGATATGTCAGAGCGTCCATTCAAGCTTCAAGTGGAAGGCCACGGCGAGCTTGTTGGGGAGAGCATCATTATTTCTACTGGTGCATCGGCTAGATACCTCGGCATTCCAGGCGAGAAAGAAAACGTTGGCCGCGGCGTAAGCACATGCGCAACTTGCGATGGCTTCTTCTTCCGCGGTAAAAAAATTATCGTAGTGGGCGGCGGCGATTCTGCGATGGAGGAAGCAAACTTCCTTACTCGTTTTGCTTCAAACGTAGAGCTTGTTAACCGTCGTGATGAGCTTCGCGCATCAAAAATCATGCAGGATCGCGCTCGTGAGAACGAGAAAATCAGCTGGAGCTTAAACCGTACACCGGTTGAGGTAGTAGCAACTGGCATGGGTGTTACTGGACTTAAAGTTCGCGATAACGAGACAGGTGAAGAGGATGTTATTGAGACAGACGGAATCTTTATCGCTATTGGCCACACGCCAAACACGAAATTCCTTGCAGGTCAAATCGATACAGACGATCATGGTTACATTGTTGTAAAACCAGGTACATCTGAAACGAATGTACCGGGCGTGTTCGCTTGTGGAGATGTTCAAGACAGCAAATATCGTCAAGCAATTACAGCAGCAGGCAGCGGTTGTATGGCTGCACTGGATTGTGAAAGATATTTGGAGGGTGCAATTACGCACGACTGGAGCAAATCGCTTTAATACTTGACGAGTTGCAACATAAGATAAAGAAGAGGCTATACCAGCAGAGCGACATGCTTGAAGGTATAGCTTTTTCATTAAATGCTGAAGGCGTTTTTTCCAAGCCCAGAATGGTTGATTTGCCAGTATTCCTCTATCTTGACCAGAGGATGAAGGTCGCTTATAGTGTTACAAGAGAAGATTAACATATTGATGAGGTGGACTAGTGATGTCTGAGAAGATTTACGTTGGAGTCGATGTCGGCGGAACTGCTATTAAAGTAGGTATTTGTAATTCGGATGGGCAATTGCTCCAGACGTACGAGGGGCCGACGGAGGCGAGTAAAGGAACGGACACTATCCTTCAAAATATTGCGAAATATGCACAACAAATCGTAGTGGAATCGGACTATGATTGGGAGCAAGTTGACGGGGTAGGCGTTGGTATTGCTGGTTTCTTAGATATTCCAAACGGAATTGTGAAATTTGCACCAAACTTAAAAATCGAGAACGTCAATCTTAAGGCTTATTTGGAGCAAGAGCTGAATAAGACAGTTAAAGTTAATAATGATGCGAATGTTGCTGCACTAGGCGAAGCTTGGGGCGGAGCGGGCAAAGGCATCGCGCACTGCGTATGCTACACACTCGGCACAGGCGTAGGCGGCGGCATTATTATAGATGGTAAAATTGTTGAAGGTTCTATGGGTATGGCTGGCGAGCTTGGTCATATGGCTATCGTGCCTGATCTTGAAGCTATTGTATGCGGCTGCGGCAAAATCGGCTGCTTGGAAACGGTATCCTCTGCAACAGGTATTATCCGTATGGCAAAAGATGCAGTTGAACGCGGCGATCGTACATCGCTTTCACTTGTTGAGGATATTATGGCGAAGGATGTTCTTGATGCAGCTAAAGCAGGAGACGAAGTTGCAACTCGCATCGTAAACCGTGCTGCTTATTATTTAGGTAAATCAATGGCGATGATGGCTATTGTATTGAATCCGCAATATTTCATCATTGGCGGCGGCGTTTCGAAGGCTGGAGAATTTTTATTCGAGCAAATTCGTGAAGTATTCGACAAGTATACACAGGATCAAGCGAAAGAAAATGTGCAAATCGTAGCGGCAACACTAGGCAACAACGCTGGCGTTGTAGGCGCAGCAGGCCTTATTCTAAGAGGTTAATTTCATAGTTGTAAATGACGAAGAGACTTTGCATCTGCAAAGTCTTAGCCTATTCTAACGAAGTAGGTTTGCGTTCGCAAACCTCAAGCATATCCTTACGAAGTGACTTTGCATTCGCAAAGTCTTTAGGAGGTTTATTCATGGAAACGACAGCAGCAGTAGCAAAGCTTGTCATAATAACCGGGATGTCTGGCGCGGGCAAGACCATTGCTGTCCAAAGCCTGGAGGATCTCGGTTTCTTCTGCGTAGATAATCTGCCGCCCGTTCTTATTCCTAAATTTGCAGAGTTGATCGATCAGTCGAACGGTAAAATCGGCAACGTTGCGCTTGTTATCGATTTGCGCGGGCGTGAATTTTTCACGGCGCTTTCGGAGTCGTTGGCCTATATCAAGGAGCATTATACGATTAGCTGTGAAATCTTATTTTTGGATGCAACTGATTCTGTCTTGGTTCAGCGCTATAAGGAAAGTAGGCGGCGCCATCCGCTGGCGCCTGAGGGCATGCCGCTTGAGGGCATTCGCAACGAACGTCGCCTGCTTGAAGATTTAAAGGGCTGGGCATCACAGGTTATTGATACGAGTATTTTGAAACCAGCTCAATTGAAGGAACGTATTATTTCTCATTTTACACACCTAGAGCAAAACAGCTTGTCGATAAATGTAACTTCCTTTGGCTTTAAATATGGCATTCCTATCGATGCGGATTTGATCTATGATGTTCGTTTCTTGCCTAATCCGCATTATGTCGAGCATCTGCGCCCAAATACCGGTCAAAATCCCGATGTATATGAATACGTTATGAAATGGCCTGAAACTCAGCAATTTCTAACGAAGCTGCTGGATATGTTGCAATTCCTTATTCCGCTTTATCGTAAGGAAGGGAAAAGTCAGGTTGTTATCGGTATTGGCTGTACTGGCGGTAAGCATCGTTCCGTTGCTATAGCAGAATATTTGGGACGCATGCTCGGCAGCAGTGATACGGAACGTGTGCGTGTCAGCCATCGCGATGCCGAACGTGACAAGCATTGACGAGGTGAGAGAATGCAAAGTAGACACAAGATAATGAGACGGCCTAAAATCGTCGTAATTGGCGGCGGTACAGGTCTCTCTGTTATGCTGCGAGGTCTTAAGGAGAAGCCGCTCGATATTACCGCGATTGTTACGGTTGCCGATGATGGCGGGAGCTCAGGCATTTTACGCAATGAGCTGCAAATTCCGCCTCCGGGTGACATTCGGAACGTACTTATGGCATTAGCGGATGCTGAACCGCTGCTGACTGAGGTTCTTCAGTATCGTTTCAAAACGGTGCCGGGACTTGCAGGCCACAGCCTTGGCAATCTTATGCTGGCAGCAATGACCGATATATCCGGCGACTTTGTAACGGGGATTCGTGAGCTGAGCCGTGTGTTAGCCGTTCGAGGACGGGTTCTGCCCGCAGCGAATCAGGCTATCGTACTTAAAGCGGAAATGGCTGATGGCAGCATTGTCACAGGGGAATCCATGATTCCGAAAGCTGGCAAGGTCATTAAACGAGTATTTTTGGAACCAGCTGATGTCGAACCGCTGCGAGAGGCGGTCGAGGCCATCGAACAGGCCGATGCTATTTTGATTGGACCGGGCAGCTTATATACAAGTATTATTCCAAACTTGCTAGTTCCTAAACTGGCAACTGCCATCGTGGAATCAGAAGCCGTAAAATTATTTGTATGTAATGTAATGACGCAGCCTGGGGAGACTGATAATTATTCGGTAGGCGATCACCTTGATGCCATTCATGCTCATATCGGTCAACATCTATTCGATTATGTCATTGTAAATGACGGCGAAATTCCGCCGCAAATCGAAAGCAGATATGCTGAGCTTGGTGCAAAGGCCGTCCATTTGGATTTAGATGCAGTTACGCAAAAGGGTTATGAAGTCATTGCGGATCGGCTAGTATTGTTTCGCACTTTTCTTCGGCATGATGCCGAACGCTTAAGCCATCATATTTATAAGCTGGTTGAGAACTGGATGTTACGAAAGAGGTGATACACAATGTCATTTGCGGCCCAAACAAAGAAAGAGCTGACATTAATTGAAGCGGACAGCTGCTGTGAGATAGCGGAGCTATCTGCACTCATACGGATGAATGGTTCGGTTAGCGTATCTAGCCGCAAAGTCGTTTTGGACATCTCAACGGAAAATGCCGCGATTGCCAGAAGGATTTATTCCCTGCTCAAAAAACATTATGATGTGCATGTAGAACTGCTTGTCCGTAAAAAGATGAGATTGAAAAAAAATAACGTGTATATTGTCCGTATACCGGCTAGAGTTCAGGAAATATTAAGCGAGCTCAAAATTGTATCGGAAGGTTTTATGTTCAATTTAGGCATCGATAAGGAAATCATTCGCAAGCCTTGCTGCAAACGCTCCTATCTACGGGGTGCGTTTCTTGCTGGCGGATCGGTTAACAATCCAGAGGGTTCATCTTATCATTTGGAAATCTCTTCGATGTACCAAGAGCATTGTGAGTCGTTAGTTGACCTCGCGAACAAATTTGATCTTAACGCGAGATGCATTGAACGAAAAAAGGGATTTATCTTCTACATCAAAGAGGGCGAGAAAATAATCGAGCTCCTCAATATTATTGGTGCGCACCAAGCTCTGTTCAAGTTTGAAGATGTTCGAATCATGCGCGACATGCGCAATTCAGTAAACCGGATCGTAAACTGCGAAACGGCCAATCTAAATAAAACGATTGGTGCAGCTGTTCGTCAGATCGAGAACATTAAGCTGCTTCAACGTGAAGTAGGACTGGATAGCTTGCCTGATAAGCTGAAGGAAGTAGCTGAGATAAGGCTTCAGCATCCGGATATGAATTTGACAGAGGTCGGCGAAATGCTCGGAGGAAAGGTCAGTAAGTCAGGCGTAAACCATCGTTTGCGCAAAATCGACGCACTTGCGGAAAAAATCCGTGGTGTCTGAACTTTTATCCTAGTGCATCAGCTGGTATAATGATATAATAATTTAAAATGACGCAAATTTTAAAGATAAGAATAAGCAGCATTGATACTTACACATCTTATCTTTGTCCGGAAACGAGCTTTTGCAGCCAGAAGACGGCAAACAGAGCCGTATAAGCTTTTGCCGCATGCTAATGATTGAGAAAAATATAGGGGGTATGGTTTCCATGACAAGGCTTCCGGTTGTTGTTCGTCTTAAGACTGGACTACATGCAAGACCAGCAGCATTATTCGTACAAGAAGCGAACAAATTTTCCTCCGAAGTATTTGTAGAGAAAGACGACAAAAAAGTAAATGCTAAATCCATAATGGGTATTATGAGTTTGGCTATCAGTTCTGGCACTGAAGTATCCATTAGTGCTGAGGGTTCGGACGCAGAACAGGCTGTAAACGCTTTAGTCGCTTTGGTAAGCAAAGAAGAGCTGGAGAACCAATAATGAAGAAGGAGAGAAGTCACGCAGGTTCATTATGAACTTGCGGCGGCAGCTCTTTTTTTATATGGAATGTACAATAATCTTACGAATGTGTTTGCAATAAAAAAAGAGCAGGCTCGGATGAATCCGAACTTGCTCTTTTTTGCGTTCAAACCTATTACCTAGCGGAATCGGAATGAATTATGCGAGTTTCTCAATTACTTTATCAACCAAGCCATATTCTTTGGCTTCTGCTGCACTCATGAAGTAATCGCGGTCTGTATCTTTCTCGATACGTTCAAGCGATTGTCCACTGCGCTCTGCCAAAATACCGTTCAGCTTGTCGCGCATGCCGATAATGCGTTTCGCTCGAATGGCGATATCGCTTGCTTGACCTTCTGCACCGCCAAGTGGCTGATGGATCATGACTTCACTGTTCGGAAGCGCGTAACGTTTGCCGATTGCACCTGCAGTAAGCAAGAAAGCACCCATAGAAGCAGCCATACCTACACAAATCGTAGATACATCAGGTTTAATATATTGCATCGTATCGTAAATAGCCATGCCTGCCGTAATTGAGCCGCCCGGGCTGTTAATATAAAGAGAAATGTCCTTCTCAGGGTCGTCTGCCGCCAGGAATAACAATTGAGCGATGATGGAGTTGGCCACCACGTCATTTACACCTGATCCTAGAAAAATAATGCGATCTTTCAGTAGGCGAGAGTAAATGTCATACGCACGCTCACCCCGATTGTTTTGCTCAATAACCATAGGAACGAAATTCATATCCAACGTAAGCCCCCTCCTAAAAAACAATGAATGGTTAAATCGTATTCTCATAATAACGGATGAAAAGTCAAAAGTCAAAGATAGTCAAACAGTTCTGCATTTCCCTTGCTGCGTATACGAAAAAAATGGGATTGAAGTGGATTGGATGAAATAAACAAGCGTAATTTGGAGTGTTTTCCATGAGGCATAGGTTGGATGTTATAGCGGGAGATTAATTACTTGGCCGTTGCTTAAAATAAAAAAAACGTTCCAGCGTATAGGAACGGTTCGTGTGTATCAATATAGAGTTTGAACTTGCGATAATAAAAAGTATTGGCGCGCCCGCAAGGAATCGAACCTAGATCTCAGCCTTCGGAGGGCTGCGTCATATCCATTGGACCACGGGCGCATAAGGAAAAGCTGCTGTTGCTACTATCTGCTTTTGTAAGAAAATAGTCGCAAAAATGATTATATGATATTAAAGATTTT
Source organism: Pristimantibacillus sp. Z349TD_6 (assembly GCF_056173205.1). Taxonomy (NCBI): domain Bacteria; kingdom Bacillati; phylum Bacillota; class Bacilli; order Caryophanales; family Paenibacillaceae; genus Pristimantibacillus (SeqCode); species Pristimantibacillus sp. Z349TD_6. The sequence goes on from NZ_CM149662.1 coordinate 225,083, forward strand.
AAAGCAAGCGATGTTCAAAAATTAAATTTGTTAAAAATGCGTTGGAAACCGTTTCCAATTGATAATCGGCTATTGCTACAATCGGTTATTTCCGATAAACTAAAGGTGGGACTTGAAATGATACCGCGGGACATATTGAGTCCAACGTATTTGAAGCGAATACGCTATAGGCCGATGGAGTGAAGGATGAGAAATGCGTCAGATCATTGAACTGCAGCAGCAGCTTGTGCCTGATCTGCTAGAGGTCATGAAGAAACGATATTCGATTTTGCATCAAGTAATGGTATCGGATTTAATCGGACGTCGAACGTTGGCTTCTGTATTATCAATGACGGAGCGTATGCTTCGGGCAGAGACCGATTTCCTAAAGACGCAGGGGCTGCTCGAGATTCATTCGGGAGGCATGCGGATTAGCGATTCAGGCAAGCTTCTATTAGAGCAGCTTGAGCCATTCTACAAGACAATGTTCGGACTATCCGAACTGGAGGAAACGATTCGCAGCCACTACGGCCTATCGCAGGTCATTATAGTTGCTGGCGATTCGGAAGTCTCTGCCCAAACAAAGCGAGAGCTTGGTCGTGCGGGATGTCAGGTGCTTATCAAGGTAATGCAGCCTAACGACGTTGTAGCTGTAACAGGCGGAACGACGATTGCACAGCTGTCGAATCAACTGATTAGTTCTTCTCAGCTGAATACGAACTTGTTCGTACCGGCTAGAGGCGGTCTAGGGGAGAGCTTGGATTATCAAGCGAATACGATTGCTTCCATGATGGCTAAGCGTACAGGAGCGCAGTACAGACTTCTGCATGTGCCGGATCATCTGGGAGAGGAAGCTTTTGCATCTATTATGCAGGAGCCGAACATTCGAGAAATTGTGGATGTCATCCGCAGTGCTCGCATCGTTGTACATGGTATCGGAGATGCTATGGTTATGGCAAGACGCAGGCGGCTAGAGCGTGAAGTTATTGATGCTATGGAAGCTGAGGGTGCTTTGGCGGAGTCGTTCGGGTTTTATTTTGACCGAAAAGGCGCTGTCGTGCACAAAATGCAAACGGTGGGGTTACGGCTCGAGGATATTGTTAAAACTGAAGTTGTTATAGGTGTTGCCGGCGGCAAGAGCAAAGGCGAGGCTATAGCGGCAGTGATGCGCTTTGGACACAATGATGTACTCGTAACGGATGAAGCAGCAGCGCTCGAAATCGTAGCTTTGATCGAACAAGAGAAGCATAGTCAAGAAGAAGGCAATAAGGAATCATGACGCTTTGCAAATTGCTGTTAAGGCATACCTGCAAAATGTCTTGAAATATATTCATAAATCTTTTAAAAACGCTTAGGAGGAAACAAAAATGGTTAAAGTTGGTATTAATGGTTTTGGTCGCATCGGCCGTAACGTATTCCGCGCAGCACTGAACAACCCTGATGTTCAAATCGTGGCAGTAAATGATCTTACGGATACTGCAACACTGGCACATCTTCTGAAATACGATACAACACACGGTCAACTTGACGGTACTGTTGAAGCTAAAGAAGGCGCGCTTATCGTAAATGGCCGCGAAATCAAAGTATTCGCAGAGCGCAACCCTGCAGACCTTCCTTGGGGTTCAGTAGGCGTTGAAATCGTAGTTGAATCAACTGGTATTTTCACAGCGAAAGAAAAAGCTGAGCTTCACTTGCAAGGCGGCGCTAAAAAAGTTATCATCTCCGCACCTGCAACGAACGAAGATATTACAGTAGTTATCGGCGTTAACGAAGATAAATACGACGCTGCGGCACACACCATTATTTCCAACGCTTCTTGCACAACGAACTGCCTAGCACCTTTCGCAAAAGTATTGAACGACAAATTCGGAATCGTAAAAGGTATGATGACTACAATTCACTCATACACAAATGACCAATCCGTTCTTGACGTTCCTCACAAAGACTTGCGTCGTGCTCGCGCAGCTGCTGAGAACATCATTCCTTCTTCAACTGGCGCAGCAAAAGCTGTTGCACTTGTTCTTCCTGAGCTTAAAGGTAAACTAAACGGTATGGCAATGCGCGTTCCTACGCCTAACGTATCTGTAACTGACCTTGTAGCTGAGCTTAAAGTTAACGTTACTGTAGAAGAAGTTAACGCAGCATTGAAAGAAGCTGCTGACGGTCCTCTTAAAGGCATCTTGAACTACAACGAATTGCCGCTTGTATCAAGCGACTACAATAGCGACCCTGCTTCTTCCACAATCGATGGTCTTTCGACTATGGTTGTTGAAGGCAACATGGTTAAAGTTATCTCATGGTACGACAACGAGTGGGGCTACTCGAACCGCGTAGTTGATCTTGCTGCTTACATTGCTAGCAAAGGTCTGTAAGCAAAGAAGACGGACTAAAGACCGCAGCATACCGCGCATGCGGAGCTAAGGTTTTTGATTTGCGGCTTCTAGAGTCGTAAGTCATGGGGGCGTTTCTTCTTTGAAGGAACGCCCTTCTTTTTTTTGTATTCTACCGCTATACCTTTCCATAACACATTTTCGGGAGGCTTCATAGATGAATAAGAAAAGTGTACGTGATGTTGCAGAACTAGCTGGTAAACGAGTATTTGTTCGCGTTGATTTTAACGTGCCGCTTGAAGATGGAAAAATTACGGATGACAAACGTATTCGTGAAACGCTTCCTACAATCAACTTTTTGATCGAAAAAGGCGCAAAAGTTATTCTTGCAAGTCATCTTGGACGTCCGAACGGTCAAGTAGTAGAAGAGCTTCGCCACACAGCTTCCGCAGTACGTCTATCTGAGCTGCTAGGCAAGCAAGTAACGAAAGCGAACGAAGCTATCGGTGAAGCTGTCGAAGCGCAAGTTGCTGCACTAAACAACGGTGATGTGCTATTGCTTGAAAACGTACGTTTCTATGAAGGCGAAGAGAAAAACGATCCAGAACTAGCGAAAGCTTTTGCAAAACTTGCTGACCTGTTCGTAAACGATGCATTCGGCGCTGCTCATCGCGCTCACGCTTCGACAGAAGGCATTGCACACATTTTGCCAGCTGTATCAGGCCTTCTTATGGAGAGAGAGCTTGAAGTACTAGGCAAAGCGCTTAACAACCCAGAGCGTCCTTTCACAGCAATCGTTGGCGGTTCGAAAGTTAAAGACAAAATCGCTGTAATCGATAAAATGCTTGAAATTGCTGACAATGTCATCATTGGCGGCGGCTTGTCTTATACATTCTTCAAAGCACAAGGTCATGAAATCGGCAAATCGCTTGTAGACAACAGCAAGCTTGATTTGGCTCTTGAGTTCATGGAAAAAGCGAAAAAACTAGGCAAAAACTTCTTGATCCCAGTTGATATCGTTGTAACTGACGATTTCAGCGCTAACGCTAACACACAAATCGTTGACGTTGACAGCATCCCTGCTGATTGGGAAGGTATCGACATCGGTCCTAAAACACGTGAACTTTATGCTGATGTAATCAAAAACTCCAAGCTGGTTGTATGGAACGGACCTATGGGCGTATTCGAAATCGAGCCATTCTCCCATGGTACACAAGCCGTTGCTCGCGCTTGCGCAGAAACAGCTGGCTATACTGTAATTGGCGGCGGCGATTCCGCAGCAGCAGCTGAGAAATTCCACCTAGCTGACAAAATGGACTTCATCTCGACAGGCGGCGGCGCTTCCCTAGAGTTTATGGAAGGCAAAGTGCTTCCAGGCGTAGTTGCTCTTAACGATAAATAATACATTTACCCAACTATATAGATTTGAGGAGGATTACGCATGAGCAACAGAACACCGATTATTGCAGGTAACTGGAAAATGTTCAAAACGGTATCCGAGGCTGTAACATTTTTCTCCGAAATTAAAGGTAAAGCTGAAGTTGCAGGTGTAGAGAGCGTGATCTGCGCGCCATACACAACACTTCCGGCACTTGTTGAAGCTGCAAAAGGTACGTCGATTGCTATTGGAGCACAAAACGTACATTTTGAAGACAACGGTGCATTCACAGGTGAAATCAGCGGCGTTATGCTGAAGGATCTTGGTGTGAAATACGTAATTATCGGTCACTCCGAGCGCCGCGCTTATTTCGCGGAATCAGATGAGATCGTAAACAAGAAGGTTCATGCTTCCTTCAAAAATGGCTTGCTTCCTATCGTTTGTGTAGGCGAGAAGCTGGAAGAGCGCGAAGCTGGACAAACAAAAGAAGTATGCAAAGTGCAAACAGAAGCGGCTTTTGTTGGCCTATCTGCAGCACAAGCGGCTGAGGTTGTTATCGCTTATGAGCCAATCTGGGCTATCGGTACAGGCAAATCTTCTACTTCCGAGGATGCACAAGATGTTATCGGTTATATCCGCAGCGTTGTTGCTGGTCTTTACGATCAAGCGACTGCTGATGCGGTTCGCATTCAATACGGCGGCAGCGTGAAGCCTAATAACGTAGCGGAGTACATGGGTCAAGCTGATATTGACGGTGCACTTGTTGGAGGCGCGAGCTTGGAGCCTGCATCCTACATCGCACTGGTCGAGGGGGCCAAGTAATATGGCTGCTCCGAAACCTGTAGCGCTTATTATTCTCGACGGCTTCGGTTTGCGCGATGATGTAACGGGCAACGCGGTTGCACAAGCAAACAAACCAAACTATGACCGTTATTGGTCAACTTATCCGCATACGACATTGACAGCATGCGGCGAAGCGGTTGGACTTCCTGAAGGTCAAATGGGCAACTCTGAGGTTGGCCACTTGAACATCGGCGCAGGCCGCATCGTTTATCAGGATTTGACTCGTATTAGTAAATCGATCCGCGATGGTGAATTTTACGACAATGAGACGATCCTTGGTGCTGTTCGCCATGTAAAAACAAATAGCAAAAAGCTTCATCTATACGGCTTGCTGTCGGATGGAGGCGTTCATAGCCACATTGAGCATTTGTTCGCATTGCTCGATCTAGCGAAGAAGGAAGAGCTTGAAGAAGTGTACATTCATGCTTTCCTTGATGGCCGCGACGTGTCCCCGGACAGTGCAAAGGGCTATTTAGAGCGTCTTCAAGCCAAAATCGAAGAGGTTGGCGTAGGCCGCATTGCGACGGTTCAAGGCCGTTACTATGCAATGGACCGCGACAAGCGTTGGGAGCGTACGGAGAAATCCTACCGCGCTATGGTATATGGCGAGGGTCCTCAATATTTCGATCCGATTCAAGCGGTAGTTGAATCCTACGAGAAATCGGTTTATGATGAATTCGTTATGCCAACGGTTATTGTAGACGGTGAAAACAAGCCAGTTGGCCTTGTTGAATCCGAGGACGCAGTGATTTTCTTCAACTTCCGTCCTGACCGTGCGATTCAATTGTCGCAAGTATTCACGAACGAGGACTTCCGCGGCTTTGACCGTGGCGAGAAGCGCCCTGTTAATCTGTATTTCGTCTGCTTGACGCTATTCAGTGAAACCGTTGGCGGATTCGTTGCGTATTCACCAAAGAACCTTGATAATACGCTTGGCGAAGTGCTCGTGCAAAACAACAAGACTCAATTACGTACTGCAGAAACAGAAAAATATCCGCACGTTACATTTTTCTTCAGCGGCGGACGCGATCATGAGCTTCCTGGCGAAACTCGTGTGCTTATTAACTCCCCTAAGGTCGCAACGTACGATCTCAAGCCGGAAATGAGCGCATATGAGCTAGCTGAGTCCACGGTACGCGAGATTGAATCTGACAAGCATGACGCAATCATTCTGAATTTCGCCAACCCTGATATGGTAGGGCACTCCGGCATGCTGGAGCCTACGATCAAAGCGGTTGAAGCGACGGATGAGTGCCTTGGCAAAGTAGTGGAAGCAGTACTAGCCAAAGGCGGCGTCTGCATCATCACGGCTGACCATGGTAATGCTGACATGGTGTTCGACGAGAATGGCCGTCCGTTTACGGCACATACAACGAACCCGGTTCCGCTTATCGTAACGAAAGCAGGCGAGACTCTTCGCGAAGGCGGTATTCTTGCAGATATCGCACCAACAGTTCTTGATCTGCTTGAGCTTGCAAAACCAGCTGAAATGACAGGCATTACATTAATCAACAAAAAATAAAACTTTAAAAGGAGTGTTTTCTCTCATGTCAATTATCGTTGATGTATACGCACGCGAAGTGCTTGATTCCCGCGGGAATCCAACTGTAGAAGTAGAGGTTTCCCTTGAGTCTGGCGGCAAAGGCCGTGCAATCGTTCCATCCGGCGCTTCTACTGGCGCATACGAAGCTGTTGAGCTTCGTGACGGCGACAAATCCCGTTACCTTGGTAAAGGCGTTTTGAAAGCTGTTGAAAATGTTAACACTGAAATCGCTCCTGAAATCATTGGCCTTGACGCTCTTGATCAAGTAGCTATCGACCGCAAAATGATCGAGCTTGATGGTACGCCAAACAAAGCTAAGCTAGGCGCTAACGCAATTCTAGCTGTATCGATGGCAGTAGCTCGCGCAGCTGCTGACGCTCTTGATGTACCTCTTTACACTTACCTTGGCGGATTCAACGCTAAGACGCTTCCAGTTCCAATGATGAACATCATCAACGGCGGCGAGCACGCTGACAACAACATCGACGTTCAAGAATTTATGGTTCTTCCTGTTGGTGCTGAAAGCTTCAAAGAAGCGCTTCGTATCGGCGCTGAAATTTTCCACAACCTAAAAGCAGTATTGCATGATAAAGGCCTAAACACAGCTGTTGGCGACGAAGGCGGCTTTGCTCCTAACCTTGGTTCAAACGAAGAAGCAATTACTACAATTATCTCGGCTATCGAGCGCGCAGGCTACAAGCCAGGCGTTGACGTATTCCTAGGTATGGACGTTGCTTCCACTGAGTTCTTCAAAGACGGCAAATACGTGCTTGCAGGCGAAGGCAAATCGTTTACACCTGCTGAGTTCGTTGACCTACTTGCTTCATGGGCTGACAAATACCCAATCCTTACAATCGAAGACGGCTGTTCTGAAGACGATTGGGATGGTTGGAAATTGCTTACTGAGAAGCTTGGCAAAAAAGTTCAACTCGTTGGTGACGATCTGTTCGTTACGAACACTGAGCGTCTATCCGATGGTATCGACAAAGGCGTAGGTAACTCTATCCTTGTAAAAGTTAACCAAATCGGTACGCTTACTGAAACTTTTGATGCAATCGAAATGGCTAAACGCGCTGGTTACACAGCAGTTATCTCTCACCGTTCAGGCGAGAGCGAAGACAGCACAATCGCTGACATCGCTGTAGCTACAAACGCTGGCCAAATCAAAACAGGCGCTCCTTCCCGTACGGACCGCGTTGCGAAATACAACCAATTGCTTCGCATTGAGGACCAACTTGGTTCGACAGCTCAATACGCTGGCAAATCAGCTTTCTACAACTTGAAACACGTAAAATAAGACGCATTTAGCGGCTTATATAGAAGGGTATGCCTCATCAGGCATACCCTTCTTTTTTTTTCGCTCGTACAGGACATAATAAGAGGGTAAAGCATCAACGATTAGGCGGTGTGTTGATTGGCGAAACCTGTTATAGGCATTCAAATGTATTCTCTTCGTGATCAAACGGAGATTGATTTTTTGTCCACGCTGGAGAAGGTAGCCAAGATCGGCTATAAAGCGGTAGAATTCACAGGGTATTTCAAAATGCCGGCCAAAGAGTTGAAAAGCAAAATGGATGAACTCGGATTAATTGCCCCCTCTGTTCATGTACCTTTGAATTTTAGCGACACCAAGCAAATGGAGTCTGATTTTGAAGGGCAAATTGAATATGCCATGGAGCTTGATGTCACTTATATTATTACGCCTTGGTCGCCGCTTCCTGAACTTCCGACAAAGGATAATGTGCAGTATTTAGTTGATGTTTTCACAAAATGCGCAAAGCAGGTGAAGGCAACAGGAATGCAATACGGCTACCATAATCATGATTTTGAATTTAAGCTGGTGGAGAAGAAGCCAATTATCGATCATATTTTGTCGGATGTTCCAGAGGAGCACTTGCAGATGGAGTTTGATCTGGGCTGGATTTATATTGCGGGTTATAAACCGGCTGATTATTTGAAAAAATATAAGGGACGCGTTCCTTGCGTACATTTGAAAGACTTTTTGAAAGGGCGAAAGGATGCTGAAATCGGCAAAGGCGAGGTAGGTTATGATGAGCTGTTAAAAGAGCTTGAGCCTGCAGGCGTTAAGTATATGTTCGTGGAGCAGGAGCAATTCAGCTCAAGCTCTCTTGATAGCGCAGCAAATAATTTCAACTATTTAAAAGAGCATGGCTTTGCGTGAACAGCGAGAATAAGGCCTGTCCTATTGTAATTTACGCCCATCTATGGTACACTCGATTTATGTGTTTCTACGGAGCTCCTATGCTGGAGGTGGAATGAATGGATATCATATTGAAAATCGTGCTTGTTATATTTTCTGTCGGCCTTATTGCTGTCGTATTGTTGCAAAAAGGTAAGAGTGCAGGCTTGTCCGGAGCGATTACGGGTGGCGCTGAGCACCTTTTCGGAAAACAGAAAGCGCGCGGTTTGGATTTGTTCTTGCAACGTTTGACAGTTGCTCTAGCAGCTGGTTTCTTCATATTGGCGCTTGTTGTATCTTACTTCGTAAAACAATAACGGACACACACGCAGAAAGCGAGGATATTCCTCGCTTTTTTTGTATTTTCATCATATTCACGGATGCGGGGCTTCCATTTCGTGTATACTACAAGTTATATGATAATCTATCAACCTGCTGCAAATGGCGCTAGAGCAATATGGCAGGTTTATGAGGAGAAAAACTAATAATGATTAATTACGAGCAGGAACTGCTTGATTTTATGAGAGAGACGGCGTATAAGCCGATGACGTACCAAGAGCTTGAGAAACATTTTGGTATCGTAGATGCAGTGGAGTTTAAGGAGTTCCTTAAGCTGCTGAATAAATTAGAGGATGAAGGCAAAATCATTCGTACGCCAAATGATCATTACGGCGTGCCGGAACGAATGAACTTATTGCGCGGCAAGCTGCAATCGCATGCGAAGGGCTTCGGTTTTCTAATCCCGGATGAGAAGGATCATGGAGATGTGTATTTGCACGCCAATGATTTGAAGAGCGCAATGAACGGAGACATCATTCTGGTTCGTGTCACTTCGAGAAGTGAGCATGGGGGCCGGATGGAGGGCGAAGTCGTCCGTATTGTAGAACGTGCCGTTACGCAAATTGTAGGAACGTTCGAGGATCACGAGGTTTATGCTTTTGTCGTGCCGGATGATAAACGGATCAATCGGGATATCTTTATACCAAAAGGCGGCTATCAAGGAGCTGTCTCCGGACAGAAGGTCGTCGTTAAAATTGTTTCCTATCCAGAAGGCCGTTCTGCAGCTGAAGGGGAAATTGTCGAAATTTTGGGACATAAAAATGATCCCGGTGTCGACATCCTGTCGATTATTCGCAAGCATCAGCTGCCAGAAGGCTTTCCTGATGAAGTAATGAGAGAAGCCGAAGCGGCACCTGACTCTATTACAGACGATGAAATTGTTCAGCAAGGCAGACGAGATCTTCGCGATGAGGTCATCGTGACAATAGACGGCGAGGACGCAAAAGATCTAGATGACGCGGTGCATGTGAAGCGTCTGGAGAACGGCAATTATTTGTTAGGTGTACATATTGCCGATGTCGGCTACTACGTAAAAGAAAATTCAGAGCTCGATCAAGAAGCATACCTTAGAGGCTGCAGCGTATATTTGGTGGATCGCGTTATTCCGATGCTGCCGCATCGTTTGTCGAATGGCATATGTTCGCTCAATCCACAGGTTGATCGTCTGACGCTTTCATGTGAGATGGAATTTGATGCGGCGACGCTTAAGCGTGTACGTCATGATGTGTTTACGAGTGTGATTCGCACGAAAGAGCGTATGACCTATACGAATGTGAAAAAAATACTGACTGCAACGGAAGAAGAGCCGCAAACCGAGCTGAAAGAGCGTTACGCCAGCTTGCTTGATATGTTCGGTTTAATGGAGGATCTAGCGATGCGTCTTCGTTCAAAACGAATGAAGCGCGGTGCGATTGACTTCGACTTCCAAGAGTCTAAAGTTATCGTGGATGAGAACGGCAAAGCGGTTGATATTGTGAAACGTGAGCGTTCGGTAGCGGAGCAAATCATCGAGGAATTTATGCTCGTGGCAAATGAAACGGTTGCTGAGCATTTTCACTGGCTGCGCGTTCCGTTCCTTTACCGGATCCATGAAGATCCGACACAAGAGAAATTGCTTAACTTCGTTCAGTTTGCAGCAAACTTCGGTTATGTCGTGAAAGGCAAAGGCAATTCCATTCATCCAAAAGCATTGCAGACGCTGCTTGAGGACATTCGCGGCACGAAGGAAGCGACTGTTATTTCCACGGTGATGCTTCGTTCGATGAAGCAGGCGAAATACGATGCGGAGAGCTTGGGGCATTTTGGCCTTGCAGCTGAGTTTTATTCACACTTTACATCGCCAATTCGTCGCTATCCTGATTTGGTCATTCACCGTATCATTCGCGAGGTGCTTGATGGCAAGGGCCAATTGACGGAAGCAAGACATGAATCGCTAACGGCAAGGATGCCGGAAATTGCGCAGCATTCCTCGGAACGCGAGCGTGTAGCGGTTGATGCAGAGCGTGACACAGAGCAGTTGAAAAAATGTGAATTCATGCTCGATAAAGTGGGCGAAGAGTTCGAAGGCATTATTAGCAGCGTAACGAGCTTCGGCATGTTTATCGAATTGGACAATTCGGTCGAAGGTTTGATTCGTTTGAGCGATATGTCTGATGATTACTATAACTTCCATGAGCAGCATATGATATTGGTCGGCGAGCGTACGTCCAAGGTGTACCGAATTGGCGATGAAGTTAAAATTCGCGTTACTCGGGTAAGTATGACGGAGCACACGATTGATTTCGAGCTCGTAGATATGAAGCCGCGCAGCGGCTATAAAGGCATACCAAGCAGCGGTTTTGGCGGCGGCGAACGCGGCGGCAAAAAACGCGGTGGTTTCGGTGATCGCAATCGCGGCGGCAGAGGCGAGCGCACAGGAAGTGCGGGCGGCAAAGGTCAAGGCGGTGCTGGCAAAGGCCAAGGTGGCGCAAGCGAAGTTTACCGTGGCAAAAACGAGCGTGGAGCAAGCGCGGCTGGCAAAGGCCAAGGCGGTGCAGCCGAAGGTTATCGTGGTAAAACGGATCGCGGTGCAAACTCGGGAGGTAAAGGTCAAGGCGGTGCAGCCGAGGGCGGCCGCGGCAAAGGTCGCGGAGGCAAAGGCGGACGCGGCGGATTTGGCGGCGGCGTCGACCGCAGCGTAGTTGGTATTGTCGAGCAGGCCAATCCATGGCGCATCGATGCACCTGATAGCGGGCGCGGCGGCAAGCGGCGCGGACGTGGCGGCGAAGGCGCAGCCGGAGCTGGCGTGAACGACGGTGGAAATCCGGCGGAGCGTGGGCCGGGGCAAGAGGCGGATACGTCGCCGGGCAACGGTAGAGATTCATCGCGCGGGAACAATGCGCGTACGGATATGTGGGGCCTGCCCATCCGCAATAGCGGCGGGCCAGGCGGAAATGGTCGTGGAGCCGGGCAGCGGCGGAGCGATGGAAGTGGCGGCGGCGCGAAGCGGCGGCATACGCCGCAGGGCGGCGTGGTCGGTAGTGAGCGAGGCGCGGAATTGCCGAGCGTGGAAGGCAGCGGCGGCGATGCAGTGAAGAGCAAGCGGAAGAAAAAAAGCGGAGGCGGCGGCAACGCCACAGCTGCTTTTGTCCGGAAAAATCGCAAATAAATAAGGGCGGCGACTTCCGTTCTATGGCATAATTGGAAGTCGCCGCGATCTGGGCAATTTGGGAAAATATATTTAAGCTCGTCACTTGCATTTTAATTCTGGGTATAGTACACTCAAATCAATCGATAATATGAACCTGAATTCACATATTGAAAAGGGTATCATTATAGTCATGAAACCCTTTCCAATGTGTGAATTTTTTGTTTAAAGACAAACCAGGCGCATATTAATATTATTTTTTTGGAGGTTTTTACACATGCAACAAGGTACAGTTAAATGGTTTAACGCAGAAAAAGGTTTCGGCTTTATCGAAGTTGAAGGCGGCAACGATGTATTCGTACATTTCTCCGCAATCACTGGCGAAGGCTTCAAAACTCTTGAAGAAGGACAACGCGTAGAATTTAACGTTGTTCAAGGCAACCGTGGACCACAAGCAGAAAACGTTGTAAAGCTGTAGTAGCTTACGAACGTTGATAAAACCGCCTTTGACCTTTTAGGTTGAGGGCGGTTTTTTTGTGCATAAAAGGAGCTTCTGTTTTGTTTCTTTATAGGAATTCGTTAAGTAATTGACGGGCATGACGAACGAGCATTCCATCGATAGGAGAATCTGTTCCACCGGTTCTAACACCAGTTCCGAGATGAACGGCTTGTGCTCCGGTAGATTTTATGAAGGTAGGCAATGAAGGAACCGATAGACCGCTTCCTGGGAGTATGGTAACAGTATGTCCAATACTTTGTTTAACCAACCTATTAATTTCATCTGTTGCTTCAAGAACGCTCGGTTTACCGCCTGAGGTAAGTATCCATTTGATTTGAGGGTATTTTAGGAGTGTGGTTAACGCCTCTTCTTGGTCAGGTACCTCATCAAATGCTCGGTGGAAGGTAACAGGACGATCGCCGGCAGCTTCCAATAAACTTTCTAAAGCATCTGTATTAATAGTCCCATCAAGCTGAAGCGTGCCTAAGACGAACGCATGAACGCCTAATGTACGCATTCTGATCATTTGAGCCGTCATTTCACTAAGATCTGCCTTATCGTAAACAAAGGACTTGCTATGAGGCCTAACCATCGCATGTACGGGATATACTTTAGTTATAGGTGTGTGATTAGCTTGCTCGAGCCGTTTTAACGCCTCAAGCACCGAAACCGTAACGTCCTCTTGTGGAGTTAGTCCACCTTCTTCAAAGGCGGATATAAGCTCTACACGGTCCGCACCGTGCACTACAGCTGTAACCGCTTCATCTGCAGTCGTAGCAATGATTTCAAGCAGCATGGGAAATCTCCTTTTTGGGCTGAGCGACAGAGTGTGATGCTCCATGGCCGCCTTGATTTTCGTTGTTAAAGTTGTTACAATGAACACCAGTATATATGCAACCATTATTTTAGCTTAATTAAGTCGAGGTGACTAGCATGGGTAAGAAAAGTGACGGCAAGCAGCTCGCCCAGAATAAGAAAGCTTCCCATGACTATTTCATTGAGGAAACGTTTGAAGCTGGCATGGTGCTTTTGGGTACAGAAATTAAATCGCTGCGAACAGGTCGTGCAAATATTAGTGATGCATTTGCTACCATTCGTAACGGCGAAATTTTCATACACAATATGCACATTAGTCCGTTCGAGCAAGGGAATATTCACAACCCTACCGATCCAACGCGTGCTCGCAAGCTGTTGATGCACAAGATGCAAATTCATAAGCTTCTAGGCTTATCCAAGCAAGAAGGTTATGCTATTGTACCCTTGAAGATTTATGTGCGCAATGGTTACGCGAAGTTATTGATTGGTCTCGGTAAAGGTAAGAAGCAATACGACAAGCGCGATAGTGCAGCTAAACGTGATGCTCAGCGTGACATTCAGCGCGTACTGCGTGAGAAACAGAAGGTTTCTAACTAAGGTGTAGATTTCCATGGCAGCAAGCGACCATGATTGCCAATAACAATTGTGCACGGAAGCAGCTGATTCGTGGTATACTAAGACAGTAGCAACGGCAAGACAATCAATAAATGCAAGTGCAATTGTGCTAGACAATCGGAACAGCCTGCTTGGTCAGATGCTGATCCTTAATCCTAAAGCTTCAATCGAGCTAAACGTTAGTGTAGATCTACTTTTCGGAGTAGTGTTAATCTGCAGCTAACCGTTTATGCAAAATTGGGGGCGTTTATGGATTCGACGGGGATTGTACGAGCGCGGGTTGCGGGTAGCGGGGAGTCGTCCGCTTCATCAACGCTAAAGCCTATTAAACGGCAAACAACAAACAAACTACGCTTTCGCAGCCTAAGAAACTGTGTGCGTGCTTCTACCCAGCATCGTCCATGTGACTGGATTAGGGGCTAACAAGTAGTGGAATACGCTGTCTCATCTCCGCCTGCGGTGAGCTGAAGAAGACAATCAGGCTGACCTTAGCGAAAGCCGGTTACGGGGCGTTTGCTTGGGTGACATCAAAACTGTGACTACACCCGTAGAAGCCTGTGTGGCGTGATCTTCGGACAGGGGTTCAAATCCCCTCGCCTCCACCAAACCATGAGAAACCCGACCGTATTAGGTCGGGTTTTTGCTATTTATCAGCTATATTTCAATTATGAAAATGCGCAAAAACACTTAGTTCCACCATGAAAAGCCCAACCGTGAGGCCGGGCAGTTGTAAATATGCGGAAAAGGCAAAATGCTATTTTGCATTCTCATCTGGCTGATGGATTCCAAATAAATTACCTTCAGTGTCAATATAATAACCTTGCCACGCCATCCCAGGCAGTGCATACTTTGGCAATGCGAGCTTGCCTCCAAGATTAAGAATTTTTGCTGCAGTAGTATCGTAGTCTTCCACTCCCATTGTGCATGCATAACCATTCATGGCTTGGCCAGGTTGTGGAGAGGCACCTTGACGCTGCATCAAAGCTCCGTTGATTCCAAGTTCATTTGTATTTCCCGTCACAGCTCCAAAGTAGGGCATTCCTGCATAACTGCTCCAATCCTCAAATGTCCATCCAAATACCTCTCCATAAAACTTCTTAGCACGCTCCATATTATCTACATGAATCTCGAAATGAACTAATCTTCCCATGGCTTCCTCCTTTGTTTTGACTTCCATAATTTCTTCTATTATTATTGTTTCCCTCCTACCTATAAATAATAAAATTATTGAAAATTTTTTATGTGTGAAAATCATAGATGACAAGTGTGGCGTGATCTTCGGACAGGAGTTCAAATCCCCTCGGAAAGATGAACCCTTGTCCAGACAAAACCACAATGGTTAATATTAGACAGGGGTTCTTATTATAGAAGATTAATTTTTAGGTACGACATATTCTGATAATTTTATTCCTTTACTAACTTCGGTTAATGAAATGTTTAAACCAGAAGCAGTTACGATATCCTTTATGCTGTAATGTTTTTTTTGTATAACATCGGCATACTTAATACCGAATAAATGAATTTTAACAACTTGTTTTCCTTGGGGTGCCTTATGATACATTTCACTAAGAACTCTTCCTAAATCTTGAACATTCATTTGAAGTCTCCTCATTTCGACTATATTGTAGACTACTCACTCCAATCTACCCAAATATGACGAATAATGAATATATGTTTCAGAATAACTCCCTGTACTGACGCTTTTTTTATATAGTTTGGAGTGAGCATGTTGCAGGAAATTGCTGTCTGGTGTTGAAAGGTATAGACAAATCTCTAGTTTAAAAGGAGCGTCGACATTTGGGGGATATCAAGTTATTTAATATAAATGGTGGAGAAGTTACAGAACTTGAAGGGAAATCAGTAGCGGTTGAAAAATCACTTCAGGCTTTGATGGAGCGACACTTAGAAGCAATTCTCGGAATCCGATTTTTAGCAACTGAATATTCGACTGGAAAGACACATGGCGGGCGGATTGATACGCTGGGTATAGATGAAAATAATGCTCCTGTGATTATTGAATATAAAAGATCTACTAACGAAAATGTTATCAATCAGGGATTATATTATCTGGATTGGTTACTCGACCATAAAGCAGAGTTTACTCTCCTGGTCATGAAAAAGTACGGAAATGATGTTGCTGAACTCATTGATTGGTCAACTACACGTCTAGTCTGTATAGCTGGCGGCTTCACCAAATATGACGGACACGCAGTACAGCAAATCAATCGTAATATTGAATTATATAGTTATAAGCAGTTTGGTGATGAACTCTTAATGCTTGACCTTGTCAATGCAACAACAGCTCAAGATGTAGAATTCGATAAAGTGAAGCAAGTACCGGCATCGAATAAAACTTCTGAGAAGACGGTAACAGAATACCTTGCACAATCAGATGCGGTTCTAAAAAATCGTTATGAGGCCATTAGGGCTTTTCTGGTAGCCCTAGGTGATGATGTACAAGAAAAAACTCTGAAGCATTACATCGCTTTTAGAAGAATTAAGAACTTTGCATGTATTGAAGTACATCCCCAAATGGGTAGAATCACCATTTATATAAAGGTAAATCCAGAATCCATCGACATTGAACCAGGCTTCACAAGGGATGTAAGAAAAATCGGGCATTATGGAACTGGTGAACTCGAAATCACTATTAACAACGATGAACAGTTAGAAAAGGCCAAATCTTTATTACTAAAGAGTTACGAATTAAGTTAAGATTCAGGGTTAATAATACTGGACAGGGGTTCAACGTGCTTGTGACTAATAGAAGTACCCGACTTACGTCAATGAGACGTTGATTGGGTACTTTTTTATTTGTAGGTGGAGGGGTCTGGAAGATTTAGTCGAATATTGTTATAAGATTATTTGAGATGATAATCGGCGAGAAGGGACTGGCTCTACCCCACTGGAATTTACTATCTCACATATAACGGTAAGGAGGAGACCATGCCTTTTCCCATAGAAGAGAAGTTTGTAGTAGCTGTCGCCTCAAGCGCCCTTTTCAACTTGGAGGAGTCCGACAAGGTATTTAAGGATAAGGGAGAGGAAGAATATCGCCAATATCAACATAATCATGAACAGGATGTGCTAGAACCGGGAGTCGCCTTCCCGTTGATCAAACGTCTACTCATGATCAACGGTGATGATCCGGCCGACCAACCGGTTGAGGTCGTGTTACTGTCGAGGAACGATCCCGATACGGGGCTTCGTGTTTTCAAATCTATTCAACACTATGGACTTTCGATAACTCGTGCTGCATTCGTTGCAGGTTCGAATCCATTCATTTACATGAATGCATTTAACGCTTCATTATTTCTTTCGGCAAATCCTAACGATGTGCGATCTGCCATCGAAATGGGTTTGCCAGCCGCCCAGGTGTTTCCTACTGGATTTGTTGATGATGAGAAAGAGTTGGAACTTCGGATTGCGTTTGACTTTGATGGTATTATCGCCGACGATTCAGCGGAAGGGATCTATCAGGCTCTTGGAATGGAAGGCTTTCATGAGAATGAGAGACAAAAGGCAAGCGAAGCTCTGCCGCCCGGGCCGCTTTTCAAATTTTTTGGTGAAGTAGCCACTCTTCAGCGCCGTGAGTGGAAGAAAAAGCAGAAGGATAATTCGTATTCCCCGCGTGTCCGGATAGCTATAGTAACGGCTAGAAATGCACCTGCACATGAACGCGTAGTAACGACGCTGAGAACTCTTGGCATACTGGTTGACGAAGCTTTCTTCCTTGGCGGAATAGAGAAGGGGAGAGTGTTAAAGGTATTTCGTCCTCATATCTTTTTCGATGATCAGGTAGGTCATATTGAGGGAGTATCGAGTGTTTCTCCAACTGCACATGTTCCTTTTGGGGTTGCCAATAAGGTTAATTCGTTGACGCCACCTCCCCAAACATCCTAATTAATACTCTGCGGCGAATTGTGGATTTGCTCATCCACGGTTCGCCTCCACCAATACCATGAAGAAACCCGACCTCGTGAGGTCGGTTTTTTTTGATTTTTTAGTTATGTTAAGAGCACGTCTTTTATTAAAATAACGGGTAGAATAACGCAATGTTACGCAGTCGCAATAAAGGACAAAAATGCTCTATTAACGACACCAATGGCCATCAAGTGGGAGACCTTGCATTGCATCATCTGGCCCAGTTATAGTCCGATTCAGTCGGCGTTTCCGATTTTTTCTTTCGGTTCGCCGGAGATGAATTCATCGTATCGGCATGTGATTGTGCCGAGGCTAGCAGTCTCATCACGATCCTGCTTCGGTTTGAATTGGATGAAGAAAGACGCTAAACCGAATATGTAAAAAAGAGGTCGACCATCTCGTGGTCGACCTCTAATTATTTTATTGCGCGGTCAGGATTTGCGGACCTTCAGCCGTGATGGCGATCGTATGCTCGTATTGGGCGGCGAGCTTGCGGTCCAGCGTCCGTGCGGTCCAGTTGTCCGAATCGATTGTCATGTGGTAGGTGCCTTCGGTGATCATTGGCTCGATCGTGAACACCATGCCTTCCTTGATGCGGAGGCCTTTGCCGGGCTTGCCGACATGCATATAGTTCGGCTCCTCGTGCAGATCCCGGCCAATGCCATGCGCAAGAAGGTCGCGCACGACGCCGAAGCCGTTCGATTCGGCATGCCGCTGGATGGCGCTCGTCACGTCGCCTAGCCGATTGCCGGGCTGCGCCTGCGAGATGCCGATGTCAAGGCATTCCTTCGTGACACGCATCAGCTTCTCGGCCGTCGGCGATATGTTCCCGACTGCATAGCTCCAGGCCGAATCGCCGAGCCAGCCGTCAAGCTCTGCGACCGTGTCGATCGTCACGATATCGCCCTCCTCAAGAGGCTTATTGCTAGGGAAGCCATGCGCGATCACGTCGTTGACGGATGCACAGGTCGCATATTGATATCCCTTGTAGCCCTTTGTGTAGGGCTTGGCGCCATGCTTCAAGATAATGTCCTCGAAGATGCGCTCAATCTCGTTCGTTGTGATTCCCGGTTTGATCAGTGAGGCGATCGTGCGATGGCATTCGGCCACCACTTGGCATGCCTTGCGGATGGCCTCGATTTCATGTTTGCTTTTTAAAATGACCATATTCGTATCAGGACTCCTTCGTAATAGCTTGTATCGCGAGCTTGGCGATTCGATCGACGTCCAGCTCGGATGTGCCCGCATAATAGTGCAGCCCACAGCAGCCGACCAGCACGGCAAGCATATGGTCGACGCTGTCGTCTTCGCGCTGTACGATCGATTGGAGCGGAACATACAGCCGTTCCATGAATCGTTTCTTTGTGGGGTGCTGATCCTTCGCAGGCAAGCCTGTATAATGTTCCGCCGCCATTTTGTAGACAAGATATGCGCGAGCGTCCGACTGCCACAGACGGAGCAGTGCCTTGCAATAAGTCAACAGCTGCCTATTATCCGGGCTGTCGACGCAGGTGTTTGCCCATTCTGTCAGGGCTTGCTCACATCGCTCGAAGCCGCTGTCCAACACATCTTCTATTAATAAATGACGGTTGGGGTAATAATGGTATACCGTGCCGTAACCGAGCTCGGCTTCGCGGGCGACGTCGCGAATATCAAAGCTACCACCCGTGTGGAAGTAGGTGCGCGCGGCGGCGTCCAGGATCTGTTCCTTGCGCTGCATGCGGATGAGCTCGTTTTGTTCTTTGGTGCGGGGGCACATGGATGCGTGAACCTCCTTATATAGACCTGCAAATTTGTCGATATAAACATAGTAACGCATGAGGCGGGGATATGCAAATTATCTGATGGGGAAAGAAAATAAAGGCTAAGTTTCAGACTTTATTTAGTGAAGGAAAGCGGTCAACTGCCACGAAGGAATTATTTGAGGAACTTAAGAAAATCAATTCAGCAGGCGCAGAATACAAAAGCTATACCGTCATCGCACTACAGAATGGTGAATAAGATGAAGTAACCTGACCTCGTGAGTTCGGTTTTTTTGATTTTTTAGTCATGTTAAGGGCACGTCTTTTATTAAACTAATGGGAAGGTTAGCGCAACAAAAGAGATTTACAAGCCTATACTTAGTGAGTCAGCGAAATGAGATTAAGAGGAAAGAATGAAATATTTAACTAAAGAGTTGTACGAAGAAATGCAGATATGGAGTATTATACAAGGATAAGGTGTGATGCGGATGACTGATTTTACAATGATTAAACAGTTGTTTCATATTACGAAACGAAATGGGTTTAGTCATGACGAGATACAAATTATTAAAAATAATTTTGGTGCATTGCCTCAGGTGTTTATTGATTATTATTTGGAACTCGGTAAAGACGAGAGGCTAAATCATACGCAAGATCATTTGATCAAACCCGAGCAAATTCAATACTTCAAACATAGCGAATATTTAATTTTTTATTGCGAGAATCAACGTGTCTGTGTTTGGGGAATCCATAAGAACGATTTATTCAAGTCCAATCCCCCTGTTTATATGAGTTACGATGAAAAGGTATGGGAAAAGGATTTTGAAACATTGACCGATTTTTTTCATGCGATGGCCTATTTGCAAAGCGTATTCGCTCTTGAATATGGCTGTGAATCGTTCTATTCTATTGAACAAACCGACTTGGATTTTATTCGTGAAAATTTTAATAATAAAGGTATTTCCTTTCAGCATTGGATTGGCATCGAATTTTACGGGAATTACAATGACAGCATAATAACAGTGTTGAAAAATAACGATAGTTTTGATTTGATCTATGCTTCAAGCGATAGAGAACATTTTGATGAAATGGATCGGGTTCTCTCAAAACTGGCAGTAGAAAAATAATTTGTTGGGATTGTGATGAGGATATGGTTAAAGCAGTGGATCAAACCTCCTAAAACGAAAAAAGTAATCATTTTAGGAGGTTATAATAAATGAAATTCAATCCGATTATCATTGATAACTGGAGTAGAAAACCCTATTTTGAGCATTATTTAAACAATGTCAGATGCACTTTTAGCATGACGGCAAATATCGACATTTCCCGGCTGCTGAAAGAACTTAAGAGTCGGAGGATAAAGCTGTATCCAGCACTAATCCACATGATAACTACGGTGGTAAACCGCCACGATGAATTTCGCACATGTTTTCATGCAGACGGGACATTAGGTTATTGGGATAGTTTATCTCCTAGCTTTACAATTTTCCATGATGATGATAAGACTTTTTCAAGCTTATGGACGTTGTACAGTGAAGATTTTAATGATTTCTACAGTCGCTATCTTGATGATATGAAAAAGTACGGAAGTGTTAAACAATTTGCCGCTAAAACAAATGAACCACCGGGCACTGTCCCTATTTCCAGCATTCCTTGGGTCAGCTTCACTGGATTTAACCTGAACATCTATAATGAGGGAAACTATTTACTGCCCATCTTTACCATGGGGAAATATTTTCACTATGACGAAAAAATACTGTTGCCATTATCAGGACAATTCCACCATGCCGTTTGTGATGGTTACCATGCCGGGATGCTGTATAATGAGCTGCAATTACGTGCGGATGCTTGCACGGAATGGTTACCAAACTATACCGCGTTTAGCTAACGGGGAACTATAGTTTATTTTTTCACATGTATGTGATGGTGGAAATATTCTGTATAAGAGGTATCCATTCCCCTCGCCTCCACCATGTAAACCCCGACCGCAAGAGGTCGGGGTTTTTGCTATCTCTTGATATGCTATCGACTGTTCTAAGCTTGATTGGTTTATATAAGTTGATTAAAAGGACTCTAATGCGAGTGAATGAATAATTTCCTCTTGGGAAAAAGGTTTTTTCCTACCCAATTGTCTGATCTTTACCATAAAGGGGTTTTTAGGATTTTTCATATGGTAAAAGCCAGGTATACGCATGACTCTTGATAGATTTGTTATCATGGGATCAGAACTGAATTTTTTGGCCAATGCTTTTTGTATAGGAACGAATTTGTTTACGGATCCGCTTTGAAGGACCCAATAGATGTGATATCCGTTTTTCGTTTCGATTATCATCGAATCTTTAATTTGACTCCTGAATTTTTTTATAAACGCATTCTTCAATTTTGCTACTCTCTGTTTTTTTCGCAGTGCCAGTAGATGATATTGACCTTGCTTATTTCTTTTAACTGTAATAGATTGAAGCAGTTCTGCAGGGTCGGACTGAATGGATTTAATCATCTGCTTGACTTGTTCTTTTGTGTCTAAATGTACTGATATCTTATTTAGATCTACATCGATGAACTGTGCTCTGATTTTTTTGAAATCACTAGCCCTTGTTTCTCGGTAATTGATCTCCATAAATACGGCATAGCCTCTTTTATTTTGGCTGAGTACATGTATGAGTTTATTTCTCTTGGAAAAGAGTGTAATTTGAGGAGTAAGCCTTTCAAGTAGATTTAGAGGTTTATGGAGTGTCATCGCAGGGTGATTAGATGAAGAACTGAATCTCTTGTTTTTGTTTTTAGCGTCATGGACTAAAATAAAATGCAGTTGTTCGTTCTGCTTGCAGCCTAGTTTTTTAATGAAATGGCGTGTGTGGCTGGAGAACCGTTGCGAATTTCTGGAATATCTCATTGAACCACATCTCCTTTAAAGCATGCGTTACATTTTCGGTTCTTTTCTAAACAATCATATTCTGGAAAGAGTACACAAGTGTAAGTGGCAGTACCCATTTTTCAACATTAGATATGCTAATAAAATTGTCTGGGGCGTTTGCTCGAGTGACATCAGAACTGTGACTAACCCCTTAGTAGCCTAAGTGGCGTGATTTTCGGACAGGGGTTCAAATCCCCTCGCTTCCACCAAACCATGAACAAAGAGCGTCGTGTTAGCCAATGTCATTAAGTTAATCTTAAAGACAAGACTGGGAGTAAAACGGAAATAGAAACGGCATGGGGAAAAGCCCTATGCCGTTTGTTTTTCTCGGTGTAGTGAAGGGAAAAATCGTACAGTAAACAAAACGGATGAAATATCCGTTTAGTAAATGTTCATGTGAACCGAATTAAGCTATTTTGTAGACGAAGCTAACAGCTGATTAATAGCGTACTTTGCGCGTATTCTTCTGCTCTGGGCAGCATGAAATCCATTACCGTTCATTTCTATATAAAGCGATGTGATCTTGCAGGTAGACTTTTGAATATTATGTTAGAATCAATGGAAGAATAGAATACAAATCATCCAAGGAGGTAGTGACTATTATTGCTTCCCTATTAGTCGGAATTGTAGCGCTTGAGCACATCTATATTCTCATACTAGAAATGTTTCTATGGACGACCCCGCGCGGGATGAAAACGTTCGGCACGACGAAGGAAGAGGCAGCAGTCACAAAATCACTGGCCGCTAACCAAGGACTATACAATGGCTTTCTGGCGGCCGGGATTATCTGGGGTTTGGTGCATCCCAATGCTCAAACAGGCGAGTCTATTGTAATCTTCTTCTTGATTTGCGTTCTAATTGCGGCATTGTACGGAGGAGCGACAGCGAAACGGTCTATTTGGTTGGTCCAAGGCCTACCTGCTTTGATTGCATTGATTAGCGTACTTCTATAAGAAACCTTAAAATCGTTGAGGTAATCATAATCAACTACAGCGAGCTAAAAGCCCATTAGGTGAAATTTACCTAGTGGGCTTTTTAGGGTTCGAATTTTTAATAATAAAAAATAGTGTTTTATGCAATTTTTTGCTGCGGCAATATATGTTTTTACAACTTCATCTGCTAACATAAGAGAAACATAACGAGAGAGTACATAAAGCACGGGGGCTAACATCTATGAGCTACAATTTATATTTATCAGCATTGCTGATGGCGGCTACCTGCTGCTCGCTAATGCTGTGTTATCTCTCTTGGAAAAGAAAAGAGCTGCCTATTGCGATTAGTTATGGACTAGGCATGTTGACGGGTTCATTGTACACTTTCGGATATGCTTTTGAAATTGTTAGCACCGATTTAGAGCATATACGCTTCTGGCTTCGAATTGAATATCTAGGCATCCCATTCGGCACTATTTTATGGATTATAATGGTGCTGCAATATACGGGAAGGCAAGCGCTCGTTCGAAAATGGGTAGTAGCGCTGCTGATGATTGTTCCTTCCATTACATTTGTAGCTCATTATACGAACGATTGGCATCATTTATTTTATAAAAGCATGACTTTGAATTACTCAGAGGGCTTTCCGCTGGTAACGACGGAGAAAGGACCTTTATACAAGCTGCATGTCTACTATTCGTATTCCTTCTTTGTAGTAGGCATGGGATTAATGGTTGAAATGTTTCTAAAAGCGACATCTCGCATGAAGAAACAAATCGCTTTTATGATCATTGGATCATGGGGGCCTTTTGGATTTACGCTTATTTATTTAAGCAATGTCATTTATATGCCAATTGATATCTCCCCATTTGGTTTTATTTTCTCAGGAATCTTCTACATGTGGGGGATTTATCAATTTAACATGCTTAGACTAGCGCCCTTAGCGCTACAAAAGGTGTTTGCATCCATGCAGGATGCGGTAATTATTTTTGATTTGGAAAATACGCTAACTAGCTTCAACCAATCTAGCAAGCAGGTTATTAAAGGGATAAATAATAAGTGGATCGGTTTGCCGGCTGCGCAAGTCTTTTTGCAATATCCATTGCTGTTGGAGAAAATCATGCAAGGGCCTTCTTTGAACAGCAAGGTTCAAATTTCGGGTCGAGCGGATGAACCCTATTATAATGTGCATATGTCCTTGATTAGTGATAAGAACCAGAAGCCTGTCGGCAAAATGTTTTTGTTAAGCGATGTTACGGAAATGGTGCGTTCAGAGGAGCGGCTGCTTGATAATGCCCGTCAGCTAAGCGAACTAAACATGTTCAAGGATCGAATGTTTAGCGTAGTCGCTCATGATATTCGTGATCCGCTTGCGGTGCTCATCAATTTGATGGAGCTCATGGAGGACGAGTTGCAAGGATCCGGCGGAGAGCATGAGGAAATCGTCCATGAAATGGGACAGCAAATTGAAAATACTTTTGCACTGGTAGAGAGCTTGTTGGAATGGTTCCGAAGCCAACGCGAAGGCATGGTATTTAACCCAGTGGAGAGAGACATAAACCATACCGTACAGGTCTGCATCCGGTTATTGGCGGTTCGTTGCGAGAGTAAAAAAATCCAATTGATATCGGAAATACCGAAGGATACATTTGTGCTAGCCGACAAAGAAATGCTGGATTTGATCGTCCGAAATTTATTGTCCAATGCCGTTAAATTTACCAACATCGGCGGCACGATCCGGTTAAAAGCAGAACATCAAGCCGATAAACTAATTATTTCTGTAAGTGATTCTGGAGACGGCATATCGCCACAACAGGCCAGCTCACTGCTACTAGAAGGTTATCCGGTGTCATCAACAGGAACAGCAGGAGAACGGGGCGTCGGTTTGGGACTTACGTTATGCAGGGAATTTGTTCGTTTAAATGGTGGAGACATTTGGTTCGATAGTTCTGAGCAAGGAAGTACCTTCTACTTCTCCGTTCCTACGCCATCTGCACATGCATTCAGACGAAGCAGCTTGGAGGCGAGCGCAGGTTGAAGGTTATCCTTATTGATGACGAGAAGGCGATGCATTTAATTATGAAACGGATGCTTGCGAAGACGTCTGTGGAAATAGAAATTGCAGGCAGCTTCACGGAGACAGAAACAGCATTTTCTTATCTGATGAATCATGATGTAGACTTGGTGTTTCTGGATATAAGCATGCCGAGGGAAACTGGGCTCGAGCTTGCCGAACGGTTAAGAGAGGTCGGAAGAGAGATAAAGATCGTGTTCCTGACCTCCCACAAAGAATATGCTTTGCCTGCCTTTGATGTTTATGCCTTCGACTATATCGTAAAGCCGGTTGTGCTGGAAAGACTTGAAAAAACGCTGCAAAGAGCGTTTGCTGAGTTGCGTAAAGAGCACTTGCGGCAAGGGGAGTTGGCGGCGCCTTTAAATGAGACGAGGTTTAACTGCTTAGGTGTTATAGATATTCAAAGCACGCAGGGTATAAGGGCGAAATGGAAATCAAGCAAAAGCGCGGAACTGTTTGGCTATTTGCTTATGCATAAAGGAAGGCTGATATCCAGAGCAAGACTGATCGAAGAGCTGTTTGGCGACATGCCACAAAAGAATGCTGAGGTTTACTTGAATACGACCGTCTATCAGCTGCGGAAGGTATTAGATCCATTTGGCCTGAGAGAGAATTTGCATTCTGACAGCAACCACTACGCCCTTAGTCTGAGTGAGGTGAGTGTAGACCTTGTAAGCTTTGAAGAAGGCTGTAGAAAAATGTCAGTCGTGGATGAGACGAATCTGGAAGAGGCGATTGCACTAGAGCAGTTGTACGCAGGGGACTTATTTGGGGATCACGCTTTTGCATGGGCTTGGAACGAGATTGAGCGTCTTTCGTTGCTGTACACCTCCTTTACTCAGCGATTATGCATGGCTTTGTTAAATAAAAGCGAGACGAATGCTGCCATTAGGTTGTTAATGAAGCTCGTGTCGCGCAATGAACTAGACGAACAATCCTTTTTGCTGCTTATGAAAGCTTTGGCTTTGCAAGAGAACAAGGAAGCGTTGACCCGGCAATATAAGCAATACGAAGACACGCTGCATAGAGAGATCGGTATAAAACCTTCCCGCGAGGTTGCTGATTTATATTTCAGTCTGCTGTCCGAGCTGGATAAATAAGAATGAGTAGATATGAAAGGCTCCTAAAATAATAGGGGCTTTTTTTGCTTTTGTCGAAGTTTGTCATTTTGCCGTCATTGGGCTTGGATATAATGGATCTAACTATAGAGATGAGGAGATAAGTTAACATGAAACGATTTTCAATACGCAATTTATTTTTAGTTTCGGTTTTAATTCTGAGTTTGTTAAGCGGATGTGTGATCAAAACAAGCGAAGTCACCATTAATTTTAACTCGGAAAGGTTAAGTGAGGCAGAGTATGCATATATCAGATATTCGAATGGCGAAATCGTTCAGGCACCCAACCTATTGCCGAACCAAAACAGCGTTACTTTTCCTACGAATAACACGCAGCCCATTGTAGGCGGATACGTAAGCGACGGTGTGGTGAGCTGGGTTCCAAACATGAGTTATGGCGGAGGAGGTTATGTTACTGTTAGTGGTATTTCGGCAAGTAAACCCAAGCTTCCCGTAGGCTATGTCAAGTTAAATAATTCACCAGTAGTTGTTCAGAGTCAACCCGAGTATATAAGCGTAACCTTTGCTGTTTATGATACCGATGGCAAGCCTGTGGATGATCGTACGGAAATTTTTGCACATTCCGCAGATACTGCTTTAACCTTCTATAACATAGACCCAAGCGACCAGAATAATGGTAATTTTTATACGAGGACGAATACGGTAGACGAGGGTTACTCTTGGTACACCGTTAACGGATTGGTCACTTTCCAAATTAAATCGGGCATTAGTGAAATTTATAATGCACCTCTTTCTTTATATTCAGGTTCTCAATTCATAACGAATGATCCTTTTCACAAAAAATCTACACCTGTGGCAGCAATCAATGTAGGCAGCGTAGGGGATGCATCTTCCTTACTTATTGGCAATACTTTAGCTATGCGTGCGGATATATTGCCGGTAGACGCCTCTTACAAAAAGGTGAAATGGTCCGTTGAGAACGGAACAGGCTCAGCGACAATCAGCACTAGCGGTGTATTGGCGGGTATTTCGGCAGGTACGGTTACCGTTAAAGCTACGGCTATTGACGGCAACACCGTTTATGGAACAAAAACGATTAAAATCCATGGACCTGTCATACCTGTTCAAAACATATCTGTAACAGCGGAAGATGAGGTTTCTACAATCGAATCAGGCAAGACACTTCAAATGTATGCTGTTGTAGCCCCAAGCGATGCAACATACCGAGAGGTTGCTTGGTCTGTTATTGATGGGACGGGTACAGCTGTTATTGACGAAGAAACGGGAGAGCTTACTGCAGGCAATCCAGGTACAGTAACTGTCCAAGCAACGGCTACCGATGAAAGCGAAGTTGTTGGCAGCACGATTCTTACGATAACAGCCGCCCAAGTCCCTGTATCCTCGATTACATTAACAGGGAATTCTAGCTTGCTAGTTGGCCAGACGTTAACCGTTGACGCGACCGTTGCTCCTGAAAATGCAACGGACAAATCGATCGAGTGGTCTGTTGAGAACGGAACAGGCACTGCGACAATCAGTACAAGCGGTGAATTGACCGGAACTTCAGCAGGTGTGGTAACCGTTATAGCAACGGCTATTGACGGCAGCGCTGTTTTTGGAACCAAAACGATCGAAATTAAGGAGCCCACCATACCTGTTCAAACGATTACCGTAACGGCGGATGGTGAAGTTACTACAATCGAATCAGGTAAGAAGCTGCAAATGAATGCTGTGGCTGCTCCTAGCAACGCAACAAACAAAGCGGTCGCTTGGTCCGTAATAGATGGAACAGGTACGGCTGTTATTGATAAAACAACGGGTGAGCTTACTGCCGGCAATCCAGGTACAGTAACAGTCCAAGCAACAGCTGCCGATGAAAGCGGAGTTGTAGGCAGCACGATCCTTACGATTACGGCTGTCCAAGTCCCTGTTGCCTCGATTATGTTGACAAGTGATTCCAGCGTGCTGGTTGGGCAGACGTTAACCGTTGACGCGACCATTGCTCCTACTAATGCGACGGACAAATCAATCGAGTGGTCTGTTGAAAACGGAACAGGCACAGCAACAATCAGCAAAAGCGGAGTATTGACGGGTGTTTCAGCAGGAACGGTTACCGTTAAAGCAACGGCTGCTGACGGCAGTACCGTTTTTGGAACAAAAATAGTTGAGGTTAAAGTAAACTCTGGCAGCGGTGGCGATCATGGAAATCCGACACCTACTCCAGCGCCAACAACAAAGCCTGAAAAAACACCTGAACCAAAACCGACAGCAACGCCTGAAGTGAAATTTGATCAAAATGTGATTCAAGTGGAAAAAGTGATATCCAGCTTAAACAAGAAAGTAGAGGAAGCGAAAGCTAATCCTACTGATGTTGAGTTCAAAGACACAAAATCTCACTGGGCTGGGGCAACTGTTCATATTTTCGTGAAATTGGGGATTGTAAACGGATATGAGGATGGTTCCTTCCATCCTAACGCAAGTATTACCCGCGCAGAATTTGCTACCATTATTGCAAAGGTATTTGACCTCTCTGCGATGGGTGATAAAAATAAGCTAAGTGACGTTTCTGATCACTGGGCTTCAGCATCAATTGCTGCTTTAACTGAAAGCGGCATTATCTCAGGGTACGAAGATGGCACATTTAAACCAAACAAAGAAATCAGCCGTGCCGAAATTATTTCCATTATTTCTAAAATCATTGACCTTAAAGCTGTAAACACAGCTTCAGCGCCTGCTTTCACAGATATTGATGGAGCGTGGAACAAAGAGCAAATCAAGCAAGCAGCAGTGGCAGGAATTATTAACGGAGCGGGTAATGGACAATTTGCGCCAAACAAGCCATCATCTCGCGCTGAAGCGTTAACGATTATTTTACACACGCTTCAAACCAATGCGGACCTAAAAGCAATATTGGAAGCATTAAAATAATTAACGCATAGTGCTTTCATACAAAAAGCCTGCCATATGGCAGGCTCAAGCTGTCGAGAAAGTCTCGACAGCTCTTTTTATGTTGAGTTAGTTTAACACGACACCGGCCTCGTTAAGTTAGTGACTGAAAGAAGGGTACAGAATTGCTTTATCTTCACGGAAAATTATCCACTTTTTCATTGGCTTTCCATAGCTGCAGATCCAATCATATTTACATCAATTAAATCACTTTGCGCAATTCTTTTGGCTAGTGAACGCATCAAAGGACCCCTAAAATTTATAGAAACCTCATCAACTAGAAAAATTAACATTTGATGGGTTTTCTGTCGATAGAATAGGAGGGTATTATATAATAATATGGAGGAATGTATCATGGATAAAAGTCCTAAATCATTTGTAGCTGCATTACTATTTTGTTTTTTCTTGGGAGGGTTTTCCATCCATCGGTTTTATGTCGGGAAAATTGGCACAGCTATCTTACAAATTATTACTTTAGGTGGATTAGGAATTTGGTTGCTGATTGACCTAATTACGATTATTGTAGGAAAGTTTACGGATAGTGAAGGTAGAAGAATCTCGGCATAATTTAATTACATAACAAAACTAGAGGGCTCCACCATTTAAGGTAGAGCCTTTTTTTTCACTCAGTCGTTTGGGTTAAATTGAATATAAGAGGTATCCATTCCCCTCGCCTCCGCCATCATTAACGCCATCCGCATGAGGATGGCGTTTTTTTACATACATAAATAAAACATCGCAGCTGTATTTTGTTAATTTTGATATGAGCTTCGCAATACATTACTGCAAATTCTTTCTCCCTATTCACTTTACTCAAATACGATGCGGTCATAATATATGTATTGGAGTTTCAATTGCAAGCTAAGCGGGGATGCTAACGCTATTGAAATTATCGTAAATTAGTGGTTAGTTATACCATAGAGGTAGATTGGGAATAAAGAGGACGCGAATATAATAGGGGTAAAGACAGGAGATGATCGGTTGAACGCTTCATATTGGTTGACGAATGTAAGATTAGAACAGGGTTATGATATGGAAGATGGACAGGTCTCTGGTACGAAAACGAAAATTTGCCATATACGAATTGAGAAGGGTATTATTGCTGAAATTATAGGGAAAGAACGGGATATTCAATGTGATGCTGTTAAATATGATTGTAAAGAGTTATTGATGCTGCCTTCGTTCGAAGAGGCTCATATTCATTTGGATAAAACGTATTTCAATGGACCGTGGAAAGCGGTAAAGCCTGTATCGAGCATCTTCGAGAGAATTGAGGAAGAGAAAGTATTATTGCCTAAGCTCCTTCCAATGGCAAGACAACAAGCCGAAAGCATCTTAACTCTTATACAGGGATATGGCGCTACTCATGTTCGTACCCATTGTAATATTGAGCCTACCAGTGGATTGCAACGGTTAGAGGCGACTAAGCAGGCGCTAGATACATTCTCAGGTAAAATTTCATCGGAAATTGTCGCTTTCCCTCAGCATGGGCTTCTGCTATCGGATTCTGTTCAACTCGTAAAGCAATCTTTGGCAGAGGGGGCAACTCATGTTGGCGGAGTAGATCCATTCTCAGTGGATGGAGATATAGAGAAGTCACTGCAGACCATCGTAGAACTAGCGGTTTTGAATAATGCCGGTATCGATATTCACTTACATGATAGAAACGAAGCGGGCAAGCAAACGCTGATTCGTTTAGTTGATTTGACCGAAGAGGCTGGTTTGCAAGGAAAAGTAACGGTTAGTCATGCATTCTGGTTTGCAGGCGCGCAGCCACAAGAGGCGGAGGAAGTTGCTAAACGGATGGGATCGCTTGGCATGTCCGTTGCTTCGACGGTTCCGATTGGCAAGATGACGATGCCGCTCCCGATGTTAACTAAAAATGGAGTAGCGGTAAAATTGGCAACGGATAGCCTTACAGATCACTGGTCTCCCTTCGGAAATGGAGATCAATTAGATAAAGCAGGTCGGTTCGCAGAATTGTATGGATATAACGATGAATTATCACTATCCCAAGCTATCAGTTTCATTACTGGGGGGATAACGCCACTTGATTCAAATGGTCAGCAGGTGTGGCCTAAGATCGGGGACGACGCAAGCTTTGTACTGTTGCACGCAAGCTGCACGGCTGAAGCGATAGCGCGAAGAGCGGCGCGTCAAGCGGTATGGTACCAAGGGCGGCTTGTGAGTGGATCGTTGTAGGCATATTGTAGAGATTACGTCGGCGAATTGTGGTTTTGTATAACCACGGTTCACCTCCCCATGTAAACCCACAATCGCAACAGGTTGTGGGTTTTTGCTTTTTCTCAGATCGTTATGTGTCTGTGCAACACAGCGCTCTCCCTACAAGGAAGGATAAACCTGTAAAACAGCGAATATTGATTCATACTTGTTGTGAGGTGATGGAGGTGGACGGTAATCGCTCTATGAAGTCTACAAGCAGGAAAATAAGCTTCGTGTCTATGCTGCGTAATCGGTTTGTTTTCACCTCTCTTCGCAAACGAATCATGGTGTTTCTGACCGTTGGATTTGTAGGATATGCCATCTTAATGGCGTCTGTTTCCTATAATGCGATCTACACGATGCAGCGCGATAAAATCAAGACCTCTATGGCTTTTGATCTATACCAGCAAACGACAAAGTTGAATCAGATGTACAGTAACTTGCTTCAGGTTACACAGCAGATGACACCGGAAGGTACCGTGGGCAACCTGATGGAGACGTATATCTCCACCGCGGACACGTATAGTCAGCGCCTTCTTTCACGCGATATCGCCTATAACATTGGATTAATTACTTTTTCGAATCCGGCTATGGAGCTGGTGATGTATTATAATCCCGCAAGCGGAAATGCTTCTTATTCGAATTTGCCGCTGCGCGGTGACTTTACGCTACAATCTTTGCCGAGTGTCGCCGGTACCGGAGAACTGAAATACCAGTCCCCTCATAAATCGCTATGCCGATTCAGCGATGACCTGGTTATGTCGGTGACAAGGGAGGTTGAATTTTCAGACGGAACAAAATTAGTTGTTTATGTTGAAGCCAAGTCGGATATCTCCACCGTTATGAATTCGCTTACAGAAAGCTTGAGTATGCCCTATATGCTTGTTTTCACTGATACGGCGGGCTTGGTGACTTATAGCAGCAATTCAACTGCTTTTAGTGCTGGCGAGCGTCTCAGTCAAAGCGGGCAATCGGGTGTGACGGGCGGTTATGTATGGAACCGAATGACAGGTGATTACGGCTACGGCATCACGCTGCTGCTTCCCGTCTCCTTTTACAATCACGAGCTCTACACGTGGAAAAATCATATGTACTGGATTCTCGCCATTGCTCTTCTAATGATGTTTATGCTCACACTATTATTGCGGAGGATCATTAACAAGCCATTTCGACTAATCGAGAAGGAAATGAGGACGTTTGGCAAGGGATATATGGGTACCAGCCAATATCATACGGGGATCGATGAATTCGATCGGCTACTCGATCAATTCAATATTATGAAGCGACAAATTCAGCAGCTGATTATGGACGTGGAGCAAAAGGAAAAGCGCCGTCATCAGCTGGAGATAGAGAAGCTAGCCTACCAAATCAACCCGCATTTTCTGATGAATACGCTCAATTCGGTACGGTGGCTGGCGGTTATGCATAAGCAGGCGGAGATTGAGAAGTTCGTTTCCTCGTTAATTTTTTTGCTGAACTATAACTTGGGAAAATCAGAGGATACGGCTACCTTCAGATCGGAAATAGAGGTCATGCGAACCTATCTGGAATTGCAGCAGATGAGGCATGATTTTGAGGTGAAGCTGGATATTGCGGAAGGGGTTTATCTCGATAGTCCTGTCGCGAGGTTCATTCTACAGCCCATTGTGGAAAATGCCGTCTGTCATGGCCTTGACGATAACGGCAAGCTGGAGATCAACATATCGGCTGATGAAAAGGCACAGATGGTGCGCATTATAATCCGTGATGATGGCAAAGGGCTCAGTCTTGAGACGCTTGCTTTGCTGCAGCGCGACACGCCGGATCAGCAGCAGACGGGTTGGGGAATTGGACTTCGTTATGTCAGGTCTATGCTGGAATCATCTTATGGCTATAAAGCTCGTATGAGTATAGAAAGCACTCCAAATCAAGGCACAACGGTTACTTTAACCCTTCCTTTTCTCCATCATAGAAAGGAGAGAGCGATTTGATTCGTGTATTAATTGTTGACGATGACAAGCTAGCGCGCAAAGGTTTGATTTCGATTATGCCTTGGTCCAATCACGATATGGTTGTTGTTGGAGAAGCGGCGAACGGCGCGAAGGCGCTGGAGTTTATGGAAAGTTATGAGGTGGACCTCATATTCGTAGATCTCTCGATGCCTGTCATGTCAGGTATGGAGCTGCTTCAAGTCACACGGCAAAGATTTCCGGATCTGCGTTCTGTTATTTTATCTTTTCACGAAGAGTTTGAGATTGTGCAAACGGCTTATCGCATGGGTGTGCTCGATTATATTTCCAAGGTACGCCTGGAATCAGAGGATGACGAGCAAATATTGAAACGAATCCAGCAGAAGATGACAGGAGAAATGATACCTCTTTCTGCCAAGACTCCAGCGCAATCAGCGCCTACGCATGGCCCTGAGCAAAACCTGGAGGAAGAAGAGTGGTGCAGGCTGGAGCAGGAGTGGCGCTCACACTACTGGCTCTATAATGAATCGGTTTTTCAGCGGTTATGTAAACATACCATAGAAGCTAAGGTTTCTTTTCGCCGTCTGGAAGGGTTATTTATGCGTGTGCTGTCACAAATTGAGCCCGTAATTCTACTCGCTGCAGAGCTCCGGTCTGATGCCGACGATGTCCGGTCTGCGGTTGAATGGATGCGCGATTACAGGAAACGTGTTTATGCGCAGGTTGCTTCATCCTCCGATTTTACCAATACGACAACCAGCATCCTAAAGGCTGTGTTATTCATTTGCGAGAAGGCTTCAAATACACTGCATGCCGAGGACGTCGCTGATCATGTGCACATGAGCCGAAGTTATTTTAGCCAATGCTTTAAGAAGCTGACGGGCTCAACGTTTAATGAATACTTAAGACAAGAGCGGATAAGAGCGGCCGAACGTCTGCTGTGCGAAACCAATCAGTCGATCGCCTGGGTTGCTCATGCCGTAGGCTATAACGACTCCAAATATTTCTCCCAGCTGTTCCATGAACAGACCCGTCTTTTACCCTCCGAATTTCGGGCCCAGTTCCACAAGGGGGAGGAATGACTACAACGGATCGAACAAATATCTACCTTGGCCTTGTATCTGGCGCAAAACACGGCACATCTGTCTGACTTTTTTTCCTAACTTCCAATGTACAATGAGAAGGCAAGAAACTAAGCAGTTGCTTACGAAGTAAGAATTGCTTGGCCATTCTTTTGAGGAGGGATTAGATGAAAAAGAATATGGCATTGATGCTTTCCGTCGTATTACTTGGTCTAAGTTTGACAGCGTGTTCTTCTTCCAACAACTCATCAAATAATTTGAAAGCGTCTTCAAATCCAGACTCAAACACTGAAAGCCCGGCACTATCGGGAGATGACCTGGCCTTCTCCAAATTTCCGAACCCTGTTGATGTCCACATCGGCATGGTGGTGGATCCGACAGACAAAACGCTGCCGGAAGGCGACAGTGTAAGCAACAACCAGTACACGCGTTACCTTAAGGAAAAGTACAACATCAACGTGATTGTAGATTGGACCGCGGCCACCGGCAACGATTTTAAGCAGAAGGTCAGCTTGACGATCGCATCGGGCAAACTGCCAGACGGTATGGTCGTTGACGATCGCTCCTTCATGACCAAAGCGGCGAACTCGGGACTGTTGTATGATATCACCGACATCTTCCAGCAATATCAGTCTTCACAGGTCAAGGATATCATGGCAAGCACCGAAGGCCGTGCATTGGAAAATGCCAGCTACAAGGGCAAGATGGTTTCGCTCCCGAACATTACGGTGGATACCGACGGCGTTCATGTCTTATGGATTCGCAAGGACTGGCTTGATAAGCTGCAGCTGCCGGTGCCGAAGACGGTGTCCGATGTCGAAAAGACGGCGAAAGCGTTTGTTGATAGCAAGCTTGGCGGAGACAAAATGATCGGTATTGCCGGTCCTTCCAAAAATACGTTCCCTTATTCTACCTTCCTCGTCTCCTCTAACAATATGGGAGGATTTGATCCGATTTTTGGCGCGATGGATGCATATCCGGGCTATTGGCTTGACAATGGCGACGGATCGGTAACATACGGAACGACGACGGACAATACGAAAAAAACGTTGGCTTTGCTGGCTGACTGGTACAAAAAAGGGCTTATTGATCCTGAAGTAGGTACCCGTGACAACGTAGGGGATCCGATTAATGCCAATCAGGCGGGAATTTTCTTCGGCCCATGGTGGAATGGCGGCTATGGCAACGGGGATTCCTTCAAAAACGATCCGACGGCTAACTGGCAGGCCTATCCGGTCTATTCTGACGATAACAAATGGAATGTGCATATGAAAACGACGGGCAGCACCTACACTGTGATTAGCAAAAATGCCAAACCGGACGTCGTCAAAGCCATTATGATCATGAATAATGCGCTTGTACGTGATGAAGCGACCTTTGATTTGTCGGTTAATGTGGCTTGGTATCCGCTTCGCAACGTTATGGCCGCGGCCAATGAGACGGAATACGAGTATGCCGAGCTTCTGAAAGTACTGAAAGGCGAGACTAATCCGGAGGATTATAATAAGCCGAACAGCCTGTACAAGCTGATGTATGCGGATGCGAAAAAGGTAAAAGACGTCATTAAGCCTCCGTACGACGATCTAAATGTCAGCAACTTCAGTACAGCTAACTTCGGAGACTTCCAGCGCTTGTACTCCATCATGATTGGTGATCGTCCGTTCACAACAATTCCAATCGATAAGAAGGTCTTTAGCGTAACCTATAACCAAACCTCAACGATGGAAACGAAATGGGCTAACCTGAAGAAGATGGAGGATGAGACCGTTATGAAAATCATCCTTGGTCAAGCGACCATCGACTCTTTCGATAAATTCGTGAAGGACTGGAAGTCTCAAGGCGGAGATGAGATCACAGCGGAAGTCGCCGAGCTCTTGAAGAAGTAACCGAGCATACTCTTGCAGAAGGCGCTGGCGGTTTTAAGTGCCTTTTGCAAGCTTTGTTATCCTGATAGGGAGACGGGAGGCTAGCCTTAGTGAGAAAATTAGGCCATCAGAAACACTATTATTTGATGCTGTTGCCGGGTATGGTCTGGCTTGTGATGTTCAGTATTGTGCCTATGTTTGGAATTCTGATGGCCTTTCAGGATTTCAATCCGGGAGCGGGGCTGCTTAAATCCGAGTGGGTGGGGCTCGAAAACTTCAAGTATATGTTTCAGCTTAATGACAGCAAGACGGTTATCGTTAATACCTTTATCATCGCAATCGGCAAAATCGTGCTTAATCTGCTCATTCCGCTCATCTTTGCCATATTGCTGAACGAGCTTCGCAGCATGCGCTACAAAAAGCTGGTGCAGACTGTCGTTTACCTGCCGCACTTTCTATCGTGGGTTATTATGTCAACGATTGTTATCGGAATTTTTGGCTATTATGGCGTTGTTAATACGGTTTTTGGAATGTTCGGCTTCGATCCTAAACTATTTATGGCGGATGCGGGGATATTCCGGCAGCTCATCATCGGTACGGATGTGTGGAAAGAATTTGGTTTCAACGCAATTATATATCTTGCGGCGTTAACGGGCATTAATCTTAATCTATATGAGGCGGCCGCCATTGACGGTGCCAATCGCTGGCAGTTGATTAGGCACGTCACGCTGCCTGCACTGTCAACCACGGTTGTCTTGCTGGGCGTCTTAAGTCTAGGCAACGTGCTGAATGCCGGATTCGATCAAGTGTATAACCTTTATAACCCGCTTGTGTATTCAACTGGAGATATTTTGGATACATGGGTGTACCGACTGGGCTTGCAAAATCTTCAATTCTCGCTCGCGACGGCGGCAGGTTTGTTCAAGTCGGTCATTAGCTTTGTGCTGATATTCATATCCTATCGTCTGGCGTATCGCTATGCCGATTACACGGTATTCTGAGGGAGGGCGCTGCATTGGTCAGAAATACAACGTTAGGCTCACGGACGTTTGAAATTGCCAATATCGTCGTCCTCGGCCTTTTGCTTATTAGCTGTATTTACCCGCTTTGGTACACCTTCTGTGTATCGATTTCCGAGAAATCCGCTGCTAATGCAGGCTTGGTTACGCTTTATCCCATTGGCTTCTCCTTGACGCCGTATAAGGAAATTATTAATGACGCCCTCTTCTTTAACGCGTTCTGGATTTCCATTCAGCGCACCGTGCTCGGTACAGGTTTTGCCTTGCTGATGACGGTGTTAATGGCTTACCCACTCGCAAGGCCCAAGAGGGATTTTAAAATGCGCAATACCTTCATGTGGATTCTTGTCTTTTGCATGCTGTTTAACGGAGGACTGATTCCATGGTATCTCACTATTCAAAACTATCATTTGATCGATTCGATTTGGGCGTTAGTACTTGGCGGAGGAGTGCCGGTATTCGACGTGATCCTGATTATGAACTTCT
Source organism: Pristimantibacillus sp. Z349TD_6 (assembly GCF_056173205.1). Classification (NCBI taxonomy): domain Bacteria; kingdom Bacillati; phylum Bacillota; class Bacilli; order Caryophanales; family Paenibacillaceae; genus Pristimantibacillus (SeqCode); species Pristimantibacillus sp. Z349TD_6. The sequence goes on from NZ_CM149662.1 coordinate 262,986, forward strand.
TCCGCAATTTGCCGAAGGAGCTGAATGAGGCGGCGGTAGTCGACGGTGCTGGTCCTTGGTCAGTGTTGTTTCGGGTGTATATTCCTTGCTCTTTTCCTGTGCTTGCTGCAGTGGCGTTGTTCCTTAGCGTTTATCATTGGAACGAGTTTTTTAACGGGTTAGTGCTAATGAATACTGCGGCTAAATATCCGCTTCAAACCTATATTCAGCAGCTTGTCGTAAACATTCCGGTTGGCACTAATCTGACCCCTGAACAATATAAGAAGCTGTCCGAGCTGTCTAATCGAACGCTGAATGCGGCCAAGGTTTTCATAGCTATGGTTCCAATGCTGATCGTATATCCTTTCTTGCAAAAGTACTTTGTTTCCGGTATTATGCTAGGCGCGGTGAAAGAGTAAGGCTGTGCCTGTGAGGAGGACGTGCCACTGGTCATTCCACACATCAAACCGTTTGAGCATCACACTTCGGCGAATTATGGCTTTGCACAGCCATGGTTCGCCACCAATACCATGAAAAAATCCGACCTCGTGAGGTCGGATTTTTTGGTTTTTTTGTTCATGCTAGTAGGGCAAATCTGTTTTTATAAGCTCTGCTTGCGAAGCTTGAGCACGTGGAACCCGACGACCAAAAGCCAACCAAGGTAGGATACGATTAAGAATCGTCCGAATAAACCTGCAAGTACGTCGGGAGTGAACTGTCCATCTTGAGGAATTTGAATTATAAATAGCGCCATTAACACAAACATAATTCCGCTGCTGATTAACAGTCGTCCGCGAATGGGCCTCCAAGCTTCATTGCGTACCAATGCAAAGCTGATCAAGAGGGCAGCGACAGGCGAATAGTCGAGCGTGGCGCCGATGGCATGCATTTTACCGCTGAACGTTGCAGCATCCGGGCTCACCGATATAGGGTCGGTCACAAAAATGCCTGCTATTATGATACCTGAGACACTTAGTCCAAGAATAACGAGCCCGATATATCCCAAGACGATACGAATCTGTGAGAAGATTGAAACTCCGGCACTTATAAGACTTACAGCGAGCAATAAAAATGCAAAATGCATCATCCAGCCGAAGTTACCTAATGCGTACTCGCTGATAAAACGCCAAGTCGGATCGAATTCAGGCTCTAAGAGGTGTAGGCAACCCAGGATCAAGATGAAGAGTAATCCAGAGACAATAGAAAATCGTGCGGCATTAGATGACATCGAGGAAATAGGTTTTGCAATCAATAGTGGTTTAGCTGATTTCGTATTCTCTAATGGCAATAATCTCGTCATTTTTCTTCTCGGACAATGTCATAATCGAAAATCGTCTTCACTAGAATGCTCGGAGCCATCACGACTGCCGAATGATCCTGTCCGGGCAGCGTTTGGGATTCAACAAAAGGCAGCAGTTCGGTAAGTGCTTTGGCTGACTCGTGAAAGAGCGGTTCGCTGTTCTCGCCTGTCATAATTAACGTGGGAACATTTACTTTCCATCGGTCGGTTGGAAGCGGTTTGCCGGATTGCGTGTCACCCATAATCATGCCATCATAGGCGATTGTGTGAGACATGCTTTCCATCGCTTGCCAAGAAGGATCGGCTTTCATGTAGCCAATATATTCTTCCGGAATACCGAGAGCCTCGTACATGAAGTATTCGACCGCTTCGCTGCGTCTGCCTGCTTGGTTTAGCGCGTTTAAATGGTGAACATATTCTGTAGGCAAGGGTTTACGGCTGTCATTAATAATGAATGGTGGTTCGTAAAGATACAGCTTCGAAACCTGGTCTCCTAATCGACTTGCTGCTTCAAGGGCTAACACAGCGCCGGACGAGCTTCCGAACAAGCAAGCGTTACCGCCGGCTTTATGGATTAGAGCCTCAATATCCTCGACTTCACGTTGGACGGAGTAAGGCGCGACATCAGAGCTTTGACCGCGGCCACGGCGATCATAGTTGTAAACGGTGTAATGAGTTGCAAGCAGCTGGGCAAGCTGGGCTGCATCGCTATGGTCGGCCACGGCCGATGATATTAGGATAACTGCAGGACCATTTCCTAGCTTTTCATATGCGATCTTTGTTCCATCCTTGGAAGTAACGGTATCCATATGTCCTCCCGTTGACGTTTCTAAGTACACTTCAAGTCGGTCAAATGCATCATTGAAGCCTTCAATCATACCCATTGCTTCGGCATTTTCCAATTCCTCGGCACTTGCGAATCGTGTAACGATACTAAGCTTTGTGCCATTTGTTGTTTCCTCGAATAGAACAGTCGTTAGCATCTCGCTGTTCTCTACGACATTCCAGTCTTTGTCGGTAAACGAGTCGGTGTATACTAGTGTAAAAGGTTCAGTAACCTCTTGATAAACAGCTTTGCAGAATGCCTCTTCCCCGATAATGTCATCTGATTTGAGACTATAACGCCAAATACCGCCGGGTCTTACATCCATTTCATAGACGGTGGTTGTCCATAATTTAGGGCCCCACCAACGCGCAATATGTTCCGGGTTTGTCCAACCTTCCCAAGCAAGCTTGGGAGGCAATTCTAATATCCGTTCGATGGTAAGCTCACGAAGTTCCCGGTTTTTATGGATTTTTGTTTTTGATCGCATCTTCATTCATCCTTTTTAGATCATTTTCTAGTGCGTCAAATCGATTATTCCAAATGGCTTGGTGATTTCGAACATTTCTGCGATAACGCTTGAGACAAAAGGATAGCATTAATCCTCCTTTTTATTGTAGTCGAGCATATAATCCTCAAAATGATCGAGACGCTCTTCCCAAAGGATACTAAATGAGTCAAACCACGCATCCAGATCCTGAAAGGGCTTTGCTTCGAGGCTATATATTCGCTGTTGTGCTTTGTTGCGGGAGCGCACCAACCCAGCCTCGCTCAAAATACGTAGATGGCGAGACACCTGCGGCTGACCAATATTGAGCGCTTGGACGATCTCGCTCACCGATCGTGGTGCTTTTTTTAATAACTCAACAATGTTAAAACGGTTCGGCTCGGCGAGTGTAAGTAATGTTAATTGCATAGTTGTTGTGTTCATACGCTTAATATACACATAAGTGTATATACGTGTCAATGTATATTAAAAATTAAAAAACTCATACATTGGTTGGTAAGTCGTAATGAATGTTGAATAATTCAATCCACCGTTGCGCTATTGGAGATTTATATTGGAGGGGATAGCATCTTAACTGGAAGGATATTGAAGTTGCCAAAGCGAATTATTTAACGTTGCATGTTTTGAATTGGGGTTTAAAAACAAGGTATATACTCGTGCTAGGAGATATGAGTTTGCACCGCCTATCCCATCTGCGATTTCAAATTAGCGACTGGGATTGACGCAACAGATGAGTAATTTTGTTGTTGTTAATCTAACGAACAGGTTAGTCCAAATGAGGGGTACTGGAGAATGGATGAAGTAATAAGAGAAATAAAATCTCCAAGCGGGTTTTACAAGGTCCAGTTAATTAAACGGTCTAAGGATGGTTTATATACATCAAAAACTTTCATGTGGTTAGAACATGATATTGAAATAAGCGAAATTTTAGGAGAGGACGGGTATTGGGGAATTCTATACTCATCAACTTCTATATCAGATTCAGTAAATCGCTGTCTAATTATAGCTGTTGAACAGCTTTATGTCGCTTCAGGTGAGAAGATCACCTTGTAACTATTGAGCTAACAGGCGGGATAGTTCGATAACCTTTTGAGCAAAATAACCCAAAAAGTGGAGGTTATTTCTCATGTGGTGGAAAGGTATAATTTTGATTTGGGTAATTGGGGTAACCAACTTCACAGTAATGGATCGTGTTGAAGCTTACAGTGAAGAACTACCAACTAAATATAATGCCGACATTCGACATAAGAGCTATGAAGAGGTTCTTATTTTCGAACTTGGTCCTAAGATTATGAATGTACTTAAAAAAGAGTATGATAACTATCTTTTTGGCGGCGCTCATATTATACCGATGAGGAAATCCGATTCTTTTCCTCAACAAGAGTTCATACTTGAAGGGAGAGTTACGAAACAAGATTCTAGCTCTGATATAGTTCGAATTACTTTCAAAGCTAGTACAAACGGATACAAAGTGAGTGATTTTCATGTTATCCAAAATGTAAATATCTAAAATTCAACCTCCCATTTAGTAAACAGGTAACATTTTTCTCGGGCAGCTGCTCTATGTTATAAATCAATCGAAACAAAAGCTAAAAATTGTATTCGTTCGTAACATATCACTTGCATTTTCGTCTAAAGGTTATACTGAATAGGGGTGAAAATGTTGAAAAAGTTAGTATTAGGAGTAGCCTTATTAATTTTCGTATGTGTATTTGCTGGTTGCAGTTCCTCGTCAGACGATAAAAAGGGGAATTACATTATTGCAAAGGAAGAGCAAAAAATCTTAGTAGCGAAGGACATCTCTTGGAAAGATGCAGAAAATATGGACTTTGAAACATTTAAAAAGAATGATATTGAGTTAATAAATTATATTGTTGAAGATACTCTGCTCTACAACGAGCTGGCGATAGGTGAATCAGTTACTATAACTCCCAAAACGAATGATAATGGTGAATATGTTGTAATGCAATCTTATCCTCCACAAATTGTAGCTGGTAAAATAGAAAGGCAGAAGCAATAGGCAGATTGTAGGTCGTTAAGTTTTTGCTATCTGTAGGATAAAATACGGGTAGAGATCTTTTATAATTATTTAGTAAATTGAAAATAGGCAATCTCGTTGGTAATATAGTCAAATAAGCATGCGATAGGAGTGAATGGTGTCGTGATTATTGTTGTTCTTAATCAGTTGAAAAAATAACTGAATATATGAGGTTTGGCTCAATTGGATGTGATCGCAGTTATGATCTGCATATCTGCTATTTAGCTGAACTCGTACATTAAGAATAACAGCAATATCATACGCCCTTACTCTAACGCCACTTATGTGCGCGGTAATTGTATACTTATGTCAGGTATGAAGAAATTCATTCCTGTGAATAGGGATCACTTAGGAGATTAGAGGCTGCAGATGAAGCTATGTTCATCTGTAGTCTTTTTGTCGTTCTCGAATGTCTTCTAGAGAGGTATCAACCGGTAGTAATTTGTGTCTTCATTCTATTATTTTGTGAATTTACAAGGAGGTATGGAGGATGCAATTAAACAATTGGTCTATGGATACCATTACTTATGATTTGTCGAAGGAATATTCTATTCGGATGGCGGAGCCAGAAGAATGGGGATTGTATTGTTCTGTATATTATAATATGCAATATAATGGTTTTTTTAGAGAAGAAAGCTATGCAGCATCGCGAAGAAATTCATTTTGGATTTATAAGGGAGAGAATAGAATCGGTGGTGTAAGAATGGCGCCCAACGTAATCTACCATTTATTTTTTATTCCTCCTTTTAATGATGCATTCAATATATTGAAGCTGCTTAAAAAAATAGTAATGCAATGGTCTGACAGATCGCAGCCAATTAAGACTTTTGAGGTTCTTCCTGATCAAGTTCAATTATTTGCGAGGGCAGGCTTCTGGGCGGATGAATTCAGATGCCGATGGATGCAGCGTCCTACAGATCATTTCGAAGTGATCTGGGATGATAATCTAATTATTAAAAGTCCCCAAATTGAAGAGAACGAAATGGGAGCTAAGCGATTCATCAATGAAGATGAAATTGCTCATTGTGACTATGAAAGCTTTAAAGGCGGATTTGAAGCAGCAAGGAGGAAAAAGTTTTCTTTAGAAGATTTTATTCCAAATGAAGATCCTAATTATTCGAATGACATATTAGTTCAGGCTTCAACACTAATCTATGATAAAAACTCTGGTCAGCTCATTGCCAATTGTCGTCTTTGTCTACAAGATAACATGGCAGCAGTATATAGTATCGGTGTAATACCTGCTCATAGAGGGAGAGGGCTGGCGACGCTGATGTTGCAAAAGGCCTTGAGTATGCTGAAAAATAAATATTCAATTTTACGATTGTATGTGATGGAAGGTAATGATGCTGAATCTGTTTATTTTAATCTCGGATTTGTGCCCGGAGTACAGGAGATACAAAATATGTATATACCTGCGCAGCAATAAAGTGGTGGACCGTTTGATTGTTTCGATTTTTCTGATTTTTTAAAGTAAATACTTGAAATGTATGGTATGGTATTTTGTGGTGAATGTCATACCATAGGGGCTGTGTAAGAATGATAGGGGATACGACGGAGAAAGAGCGGACGATATTTGATCATGCTGGAAATACAATTAAGACAGAAGATCGAGAGATTCGTATTCTTGCCAAGTATGAGGAGCCATTGGTTGTCGTACTAGGAAATGTGCTTAGCGATGAGGAATGCGATGAGCTAATTAGACATTCTAGGGAACAATTGCAACGTTCAAAAATAAGTGGAGATCGTGCAGAGAACCAAATTAGAACGAGCAGTGGAGTATTTTGTGAGGAGAATGAGACGATTGCAAAAATCGAAAAACGATTCTCTCAAATTATGAATATCCCCATTGAGCATGGCGACGGCTTGCAAGTTTTGCTATATACCCCTGGCCAAGAGTATCAGCCACATTATGATTTCTTCGCAGAAACAAATCGAGCAAGTGCTAACAATCGAATTAGTACGCTTATAATGTATTTGAATGATGTGGAGGAAGGCGGAGAAACGGCGTTCCCTCTGCTTAATATTTCAGTTTTTCCTAACAAAGGCATGGCTGTTTACTTTGAATATTTCTATAACAATAATGAAATAAATGATTTCACCTTGCATGCAGGTACACCGGTGATTAAAGGTGAAAAGTGGGTCGCGACGATGTGGATGAGAAGACAGGCGCTGCGCATTTCATAAAGAGTGATTTGGAAGCAATGAATATAAGGAATCATACTACTCCCAGCAATCTAATCATTGCGCTGAGGCGAATTGTCGCTTTACTTTGGCGTAGTTTGCCTCCACCATGTGAAACCCCGACCACAAGAGGTCGGGGTTTTTTCTTGTTCACTTATTAAGCAGCTATTTTAATTTTAAATTTATAGGTTGATTACATCATTTACCCTTCGTAAGTCCACGTAAGGTACTTAAACAGACGGTATTACAGCTTCAGCTTTCTAATGCCTCTAGGCAGCAGATCATTACCTTCCCCTACTTATAAATCCAATAAAAAAGAGACCCTCAGGCGTCTCTTTTTTCCATTTATAAATTCAAACGGATAAATTAGTAAGATTTAGGAGCTTGTTCGGTTATTCTCTGATAAAATTAAGCATAAGGAGTTTAATATCTATATTTTAACGATGTAGCTGTGTTGATAACGATGCTTCTTAAAAAGTTGAATTGGAGTAAGTTACTGTAATAGCAGGGGGAAGTGTGAACGTTGGATAACGGGAGATTTGTGAAGCTGTTTGGGCTTATTGGCGGAGTTGCGATCCTGAATATTGTCGTGTTGTCACCTGGGCTTCTAGGTGTGGAAATAGGAGGTGAAAGTGTACTTGAAACGGCTTCAGGCGTAACGTTATTGGTTGTAAGCCTTCTTGTTATGTTATATGGGAGTTACAGTTTGCTTTTTAAACCGCCAGTTACGCTGCCTGTAAAAAACATTTCAACGCGTGAGGATTATATCGCAGCGCTTCAACCGTATCGACATGCAAAAGATCTTAAAAATGATATGGCTCTTGCTTTGGATCAGCTGGAACGCATAGATAAGAAGAAGACAGCCTTGACCGAGGTTCTTAGTCAGCGATTTGATCAGACGGAATTAAGCTATAAGAAGTTCGATTCGGTTATTTATGAGGTTGAGAAGCTGTTCTATCTTAATATTAGAGGTATTCTCAATAAGCTTAGTGTATTCAATGCCTCTGGATACTCCAACTTTGCAGGCCAACAACAACCCGCGGGGCTATCTAACAAGCTAGTACAGGAAAAAACAAATTTATACAAGGAGTACTTATCCTACGTGACGGGTTATCTTCGTGCGAATGAGGAAATTTTGCTTAAGCTAGATAAATTATTATTGGAAATATCGCTGTTGAACAGCACCGATTATAGAGATGTTGAGGAAATGTCATGCATGAAGGAAATCGATATATTAATCAAGCAGACAAAATTATATAAGCATGGAGAGGGAGACGGATATGGCAGGTAAGGGGAAAGCTTTTGTAGTGATAGGAGCTATTGCAGTGTCTGTTTTTTTGCTTGTTTATTTGGGCATAAGCTTAACTTCAAATTTAGGTAAAACAAAGACGCAGATCACGACGGAAGATGCAGCGAAAAAGCTTGATAAATTATATAAAGATGTGTCTGTGAAAACGATAGAGCCAATCAAGGGTCAAATCGATCTCGATCCCGCGTCAATCGGGGATTCCTTACCTGATATCTCGAAGTTTCCGGTTTCAGTAACGAATACAACGGACAGCTTTGTAGAGATTTTCTCTTCCACAGAGAAATCAGGAACGGGTGTTGATGGCTGGTTAAACGAGGTGGCTGAGGAATTCAATAAATCCAATACGACGCTAAATGGAAAGCCGGTTTCGGTCATGATCCGTAATATTGCTTCGGGAACTGCTACCGATTATATCAGATCAGGCAAATATATACCGGATGCTTTTACTCCTTCCAACGAGCTGTGGGGAGAAATGGTGAAAGCGGATGGCATCCAAGCTGAGCTGGTCTCTAAGCGTCTTATTGGCAATGTTACTGGCATTGTAGCAACGAAGGCGAAATATGATGAGCTGGTCGATAAATACGGTTCTCTGAATTTGAAAACAGTAACCGACGCTATCGCGGATAATGAGCTGGCTATGGGGTATACAGATCCATTTGCCAGTTCTACAGGGCTAAACTTTCTGGTGACTGCCCTCGGAACCTTTGACAGCTCCAATCTGCTTGGGGAGAAAGCGGTTCAAGGCTTTGAGAAGTTCCAGGCCAATGTACCGTTTATTGCTTCTACCACGTTGCAAATGCGTGAGGCTGCCAAGACGGGTATGCTTGATGCTTTTGTTCTTGAGTATCAAACCTTTGTGAACGCAACAGATTTCAAAGCGGGTTACGTGTTCACCCCATTCGGTGTCAGGCATGACAGCCCGCTTTATGCTTTAGGTGATTTGCCAAAGGATAAGCTGGACATTATTCAGAAGTTTGCCGATTTTGTGGAACAAGAAAAATATCAGAAATTAGCAGAGCAAAAGGGCTTTAATGGCCTCAATGACTATAAGTCTGAGCTTGAAGCGGTAGATGGCAGTATTTTGTCTGCTGCGCAGAAGCTGTGGAAGGAAAAGAAGAACGGGAGTAAACCGATTGCGGCTGTGTTTGTAGCAGATGTATCAGGGAGTATGGGTGGTGAGCCATTAAACCGATTGAAGGAATCGCTCCTGAAAGGACAAAAGTTTTTGGGACGGGACAACAGTATTGGATTTGTTTCTTATTCCAGTGACGTAGCCATTAATCTTCCTATAGGGAAGTATGACACGAATCAGCAGTCCATGTTCGTTGGGGCCATAGACAGCCTTCAAGCCAGTGGAGGAACAGCTACTTTTGACGGTATTGTGGTGGCAATGAAAATGCTTCAGGATGAGATGACCTTAAATCCAGATGTGAAACCGCTAATCTTTGTGCTCAGCGACGGGGAAACGAATGAAGGGCATTCGCTTAAGGATATTAGAGGGCTGATTGAAACGTACAAAATCCCGATCTACACGATAGGCTACAATGCGAACATCAAGGCGCTTCAAAGTATTTCGAGCATCAACGAGGCGGCCAGCATTAATGCAGATACAGAGGATGTTGTTTATAAAATCAGCAATTTGCTCAACGTTCAAATGTAAGGATTATCAATGAGGAGGGGCTTCAATGTCATTTTCTATGGAAGTGATTAGTGAGGAAAAACTGAAATCAGCAATGGAGGAGCAGGTTAAGCCCGAGCCAGAGGAATTAACGCAGCTGAAGGAGCTGGCTTTAAATAATGTTTCTACGATTTTGGCATTGGATATCGAGTCATTGGAGAAACGGAAGGCGGTCTTGCAATCCATCGATAGCTTCGGGATGAGCTCCATGCGGTCATCCTCGGAGAAAAATGCTCTATTGCAGGTTTCCGTAGGGAACTTATCCAAAACAGGGGATGAAGGCGGGCAGGTAGCCAAGGGTTTGGCGGAGCTGCATCTTCAGTTAAAAGACCTAGATCCCAGCGTCATAGATTTTGCGAAAAGTGGCGTTTTAGGCATGTTGTTTAACCCGTTACGGCGTTATTTTGTAAAGTACCAGAAAGCAGATGCTGTCATTTCGGACATCATAATATCTTTGGATAAAGGAAAAACGGTATTGAAAAATGATAATACAACCTTGGAAATTGAGCAGCATGCTCTCAGGGAGCTCACTAAAAAGCTTCAAAAGGAAATCCAACTGGGTGTGTTAATGGATTCGGAAATTGAATCGCAGATCGAAGCAGCTAAACTGCGTCAAGAATCTGAAGACAAAATCCTGTTCATCACAGAGGAAGTCTTGTTTCCTTTGCGCCAGCGACTCATGGATTTGCAGCAAATGATGGTCGTCAATCAACAGGGGATAATGGCGATTGAAGTTGTGATGAGAAATAATAAGGAGCTTATGAGAGGGGTAGACAGAGCGAGGAATGTTACCGTTTCTGCCCTGAAAATTTCAGTCACAGTGGCCAGCGCACTCTACAATCAAAGGATTGTACTAAAAAAGATTGAGCTTCTCAATCAAACCACGGACACTCTCATCAGCGGCACTTCAAAAATGCTGAAAGATCAAGGCGCAGCGATCCATAAGCAATCACTTGAAACAAATATTTCAGTCGACACGATGAAACAGGCTTTTGTTGATGTGCTATCGGCGCTAGATTCAATTAGCACCTATAAGCAGGAGGCGCTTCCTCGTATGCGTGAAACCATTAGTCAGTTTAGAGAGCTGGCGAATGAGGGAGAGAGCAGAATTTTGCGGCTGGAGAAGGGGCAAAAGTTAGGCTTGTAGATTGCACGATGAGGAGGGGTGACGCCCCTCTAATTAAAAGAGTTGATATACTAGTAAGCGCATCATTTCAGTGCATATATGAACAAACACCCCCGGCGATAAACGCCGGGGGTGTTTAGCTATTTATTCTATTCAAAACTAACAGCAACGACTCCGCCAATTTGTTTCATTTCGGCTACGATTTCCTTCGGCTCCATGGTTCTTGGAACGACGATATCAAGCTGTACTTCCCAGCATAGCGGCATATCAAGCGATGGGCGTATCCGCTGCAGCATCATTTTTTGCGTCATAATCGAGCGGCTGGCAAGCCTCTGGGTGACGATGTCCAGCAGCTCCTCTTCTGTCTCCGCCTGGATGGTTAACTTTCTAACCTTCTTGCTTTTCAGAAAACGGTGCTCCACTTTATTGAAAACCCATAATGTGATGAACACAAGAATCGTTCCTGCCGCTGCGCTAAAATAAAAGCCCGCACCGATCTGCAGCCCAATGGCTGCGACGACCCATAAGGAAGCGGCTGTTGTCAGTCCTGTAATAGACTTGCCTGTGAATAGAATCGTGCCGGCTCCGAGAAAGCCGACGCCGGTAATGACAGCCGTTGCTAACCGCGCCGGGTCAATCCGTACGTTGGGCTCTCCCGCAAACTCAGCAAAGCCGTAAATCGACAGCAGCATGATCATCGAAGAGCCGAGACAGACCAGAATATGCGTGCGAAGCCCAGCCGGATGATTTTGCTGCTCCCGTTCGAAGCCGATGAGACCGCCAAGAAATACGGCCAGAGACAACCGGATTAGGATGGTGGCATGGTCAATAACCCACGGGTTATCCAAGGCGATCACCGACTAATTGGAACCATCAACCGTTCGCGTTTGCGGAATATGGCCCATTCTCGATACCCAATTTCATATAAATGGCTGCCGATGGCCGAGAAATGCTCGCCTACACGTTCGGGCTGGTGCGCATCGGAGCCGAAGGTCACCTTAACCCCATAATGGAGCGCGCGTTCTAGGAAATAGCCATCCGGCACCCAATTGTTGTCGGAAGAATTGATTTCAATGACGACGTCGCTAGCAGCGATTGTTTTCAACGTGACGTCGGCAGCTTCTGTGCGGAGCTCTGGATAACCGTAGAAGTAACGGTTCAATGAATCTACATGACCTAAAATATCATATAATCCACATTTGGCGGACTGAGCGATATAATCATAAAATAAATTTTTCACTTCCAATTTACGTGCTGCAGTCAAGCCTTCCCAATACTCTGAATCGTATATGCCGATACCGGCGAATTCATGCACAGAGCCAATAACATAATCAAAAGGATAAGAAGCGATAACCGAGCGATATAAATCCAGATGTTCAGGTAAAAAATCAGCTTCGATGCCGAGCAGCACCTCTATTTTTTCTTCATAGTCTTTCTTTAGCTCCAAGACCTCTCTAATATAAGCTGGAAACTCGCTTTTTGCCATGCTGCCAGTTAAGGAAGGACGATCTTCAGCAATTGCGAAAAATGGCGTATGATCCGAGATGCCGATAATATCTAATCCCTGTGTTATTGCTGCTTCGATATATTCCTTGACCGAACCTACTGCGTGTCCGCAGCGTTCATGATGCGTATGATAGTCAAACTTCATGTAGTACCTCCGATGAATGCGTGATGAATACTAGATACATTTAGCCTTTAGAGCCGGATACAACGATTCCTTGAATGAAATACTTTTGAGCAAAAAAGAAAATGAACAGCAGCGGCAAAATCGCGACCAGAGAAGCTGCCATCAACAGATGCCACGGTGTTGCTCCGTATGCAGCTGTAAAGTTAGCGAGCCCGAGTGAAATCGGGTATTTCGTCATATCGTTCAAATAAATGAGCGGTCCGAATAGATCATTCCATCTCGATATCAGCTCCAAAATAGCCGCAGTTGCGAACGCAGGCATGGAGAGAGGAATTAGGATGCGGAAATACATCGTGAAATGGCTTCCTCCGTCGATTTTGACGGCTTCATCCAATTCTTTGGTAATGCCCAAATAAAATTGGCGCATTAGAAAAATGGTGAAGGAGCTTGCTGTAAAAGCTGGGATCACGAGCGGCAGATACGTGCCAGTCCAGTGCAGCTTTGTAAACAGCAAATATTGCGGAATCAAGGTGACTTGGGACGGAATCATCATCGTACTGAGGACAAGCCCGAATAAAAGCATACTTCCGCGCGCCCGCAATCTTGCAAAAGCGAATGCGGCCATCGACGAGGAGAATACGACTGCACCTACCGTCACGGCTGAGTACCATACCGAGTTCCATAGGAAACGAGCCATAGGGGCATCGATGAAAATCTGCTTAAAGTTGATCCACTGCAAATGGGCTGGAAACCACGTCATCGGAACGCGATGAATTTCGCCGATGGTCTTAAGCGAAGTGGAGAGCATCCAAAACAGCGGAAATGCGAATAATAGAACGCCTCCGTATAGAAGGATGTAGATGATTGTTTTGTCCATCAGACGCAGATCGCCGTGATTGTACGATTTTTTTCGCTTCATAATAAAGGAACCTCCTTTACTTCGAGTCATATTCATAGTGGACGAATTTTTTGGAGCCCCACAGCGATACGAGAGTCAGCGCAAAAATAAGCAGGAATAATATCCATGCCTGAGCGGAGGCATACCCCATCCGGAACTGCTTGAATGCAGTATCAAATAAATAATACACGTAGAAATAGGAGTTCCAGTCCGGCCCTCCCTTCGTGATAACGTAGGCTTCCGTAAAGATTTGCAGCGATCCGATCATGCTAATAATGGTATTGAATAAAATGACAGGTGAAATAAGCGGAATCGTAATTTTACGGAACTTCGCGAAACCGCTCGCCCCTTCCATAGATGCGGCTTCAAACAGATCTGCCGGCAGCGATTGCAGCGCGGCAAGAAAGATCACCATCGTGCTGCCTGATGCCGTCAATTGCATGAGTACCATGGATGGAACGACCGTACCCGGGCTTGTAAACCAACCTGGTCCTTGAATGCCGAACCAATCATAAAGGACAGAGTTCACGACACCGAACTGCGGGTTAAGCAGCCATGACCACAAAAAGGAGACGGCTACACCAGATATGATGCTTGGTGCGTAATACAGTGTGCGAAGGAGCGATTGCCCCTTGATTTTTTGATTAAGCAGAACGGCAACAATTAAAGATGTCAGTATCGTAAACGGTACGGCCATAACGCTGTAATAGAGAGTCACGGACAATGACTTGTAAAACAGCCGGTCTCCGAACAGCGTGCTGTAATTGCTTGTTCCTGCAAATGTCGGGGACGAGATGACATTGTAATCAGTGAAGCTGAGCAGCAGCGAGACGAGAATCGGTCCCCCGGTGAAGCATATAAAACCGATAAACCAAGGGGCTATGAAAAACCAAAACGACCGTTCCTCGCGCTTCATGGCCAGCGAAAGCTTTCTCATGGGCTACCTCCGTTGGGCCGGCGGACGCCTTCTAATGAAGGGCATCCGCTCGGCTGAAATTTACTTAAAGCTCTGGCTGCTATTGGTTCAAATTCAACGATAGGAGGTTATCATTCAACACTTTCAAACCGTCGGCTATGCTCTTTTTGCCTCCCCATACCAGATAGAGCGATTGGTTCATCGTTTCTAGAACCGTATTGAATTTGACGATCAAATGGTTTTCAGCTTCCCGGCCATACTTGATCGAGCCTTCGTGAACCTGCTTGAATGCCTCAGGGTCCATGCCGATTTCTGCACCCATTTTGTCATACCAAAGCTTGAATAAGCTCGCGTCTGCCGGCGTTCTTCCTACTTCATTCATGTAACGGTAGGCGCCGCCGCCTTCAGCTGGATTAGCTAAATGCCGGACAAATTCCCATGCCTCGTCGGGATGCTTGCTTGTTGCCGAGATGCTCCAAGGATCAACATAAAGGGTAACCTTGCGTCCTTCATGATAGGGAACAGCCGCAACACCCCATTTGAAATCCGCTTGCTTGTAGGAGCCGAGTCCCCAGCCGCCGGAAATGTACATTCCGACTTTGCCGGTAAGGAAAGGATCGCCCAGCTGCGCGGATGCGGCTACTGTCTCTGCGTCTGGCGCTACTTTGTATTTATTGATTAAATCCACATTGAATTGCAGTGCTTCGACGTTAATCGGCTTCATTAGATCAGGCTCACCCATTACGCCAGATGTATAAGCTTCGGGCTTGAATAGATCTCCTCCGAATAGCCAAGTCATTGCGTTTGCGCTTAATGCGCTGGAGAAACCAAAAACCTGCTTGCGAGCGTCACCTACGTCATGAGACAGCTTTTGTGCGGTTTCGAGCATCGCATCGAAATTCCAAGACTTATCATCCCAGTCGGTCGTTGGGTAAGAAAGGCCAGCAGCATCGAATAAGTCCTTGTTGTAATAAAGATAAGTAGCGTTGCTTACGAGCGGAACGCCGTAATTTTTACCGTTGATTTTATAAATATCGAGCAGGTTAGGGTCCATGGTATCGAGCTCGGGAGCCCCTTTCTCAATATAAGGAGTAAGGTCCTTCAATGCGCCCATCTTCATATAAGTAGCAAATCCGCTATCCGCCTGATTGGGATTCCAAACATCCGGTGCATTGCCGCTGGCAATCAAGGTCGTCAGCTTTTGATCGAATTGATCGTACGGGATATTCTCAAGCCGCACTTTTACATTCGGATGGCTTTCTTCGAAGGTCGAAACCATCGCGTCCTGCCATGCCTTTTTGTCCGGGTCTGCTGCCATTACCCAAACGATCTCAACCTTATCCTTGCCGTTGTTCTTTACTCCTCCGTTGCTGTTATTTTTTGACCCGGCTTCACCGCCGCAAGCAGACAACGTGGTAGAAAGGGAAAACAAAAGAAGTGCACTCATCACTAAACGATTTTTCGTTATTAGATTTTTCATGACAACCCCCGCGATCGTTTTTTTTGAACCCACTTTTACAAAATGTTAATAAAACTAACTCGAATTATTGTTATTTCATTCCAAAAGCATGTTCTACTATGCATCACCCACTGTTGTTATGCCTTATTGCTAACCAATATAGCATATGATAATATGAATTATAAGCACATATCTTATCTAATTTATCATTTTTCTACGTATATTACTTTGAATATAAACTCATTACTTTACATGGTGGTGTGATGTTTGTGGAGTCGAATTTTTATGAAGCTGCGAAGTTTGATATTAGTCGTGAGAGGAAAACTGACACAAGTATGCCATCGCGTCATTATCATAATGGCTATGAAATCTTCTATCTCGTCTCTGGTGATATCAGCTACTTTATCGAGGATAAAAGCTATCAGGTGGTTGGCGGCGCGTTATTGATCATCAATGTGAATGAGATTCATAAGCTGGTCAATTCAAGCAAAGAATCATTTGAGCGGATTACGCTGCTGTTTCAGGAGGAATTCCTTGAGGATATGTTTCCTTACAATGACAGCTTTCATGTGCTATCCAGCTTTTCAAGCGGCAAAAATTTCATGCCCTTAAACGGCCAAGAACAAAGCATGATCGAGAAGCTTTTCGATAAAATGATTGCGGAATTTATTAAGCAGCCTCCCGGCTATGAATATTATTTAAAAACACTGCTGTTCGAGCTGCTTATTTTTCTTTACCGCAAGACGTCAACGCTGCCTGCAGCTGAACATGACGGAAGCAATCCGATCAATAAAAAGATTTTTGAAATTGTCGATTATTTGAACCAGCATTATCATGAAAACCAAACGATTCAGGGCATATCCAGCAGGTTTTTCATCAGCTCCTCATATTTTTGCAAAATGTTTCGGGAGAACACAGGCTTCACCTTCACAGAGTACTTGAACAATGTTCGAATCAAGGAGGCGCGCCAGCTCTTAACGGGGAGCACTTTGAAAATAGCTGATATTGCTGAAAAGGTCGGCTTTGAGAGCATGACGCATTTTGGACGCATTTTCAAAGATATTACCGGCCATTCACCGCTTAAATACCGACAAGCCTATAAGTTTGAATTGAATTAACCTAATAAAAAAGCCAACTCCGACGCAAATCATGCGCGGTTGTTGGCTTTTTTAGATTAAGCTAGTTATAGTTCAACCTTATTTCTGCGACTGTTCTACCTGTGCGATTAACGCATCTACCGCTTCATCCACGAGGTCAGGACCATAATTCCATTTATTACGGGTTATGTTTAATACACGATTATTTTTTACTGCGGGAATGGCTTTATAGAGAGGCTCTTGAAATAGCTTTGTCATCTCTTCCAGCTCATCATCCTTCATTTGTGTGAAGAAATAGTCTGCAGGCCGATCAGCCAAAGATTCCATCGACAACGCAGCGCCGCCGTCTGCAAATTTCTCAAATTGCTCTGGCATTTGGAAGCCTAAATCCTCATAGATCAGCTTGCCCAAAGTACCGCCTTTGCCTCCCAATAGAACCTCACCCTTATAAAGAATGAACGTGATGGCAGTTGTGCCTTCTTTAATATTAATATTGATCTCATCTCGGATACGCTCAAGCTTCTCCTCGAATTTAGAAATCCATGCTTCAGCCTCTGGCTTTCGGTTCATGACATCGCCCATCGCTCGGAGCGTATTGATGACATCTGGATCGCCGCCCCATGCTACGGCAACCGTTGGAGCTATTTTCTGATAAGTTTCGTAGATTTCAGCGCTATGATAGTCTGGCAGTATAATGATGTCTGGTTGCAGGGCAGATATAGCCTCTGCATTGCCAAGCCCATCACCAATGCTTTCAGCCTCTGTCATGGTGTCTGGATATTGTTCAAGTGTACCTTGATCGACCCCAACTGGCTCTAGTCCTAGCGGCAGCAAATAACCACCGTATGTAATGACGACAGCCTTGCTCGGCTTAACGGGGATAGTCACTTCTCGCCCTAATGCATCCTTATAGACCCTAGTCTCTGCCGGCAATGTATCTGTACTTTCATTTTGCTGCTTATTATTGCCCTCCGTAGACTGCTGCACATTTGAATCTGAACCACCACAAGCAGCAAGCAGCAACGATAGGCTAAACAATAGCGTTACAGCAAAAGAAGGCTTAAAACCAAAACTCATTTCATCCACTCTCCAAGTATTTTGTTGATAATGATTATCACTGTTAACAATATAACCTTCTTCCAGGGAGGGAGCAATGAACGATTCGGGCATAAAATTTGTGCGAACTGAACTTTTTAAACCGAGGTTATGCATTTTGAACTGAGCTGGTGTCTCGCCAGTTTGCTTTTTGAAAAGGCGGCTAAAATAATACATATCTGCATATCCGACACTGTAGGCGATATCACGAATGGTCACCTCTGTTTCATTTAGTAAAAACTTAGCTTGATTCATACGTGTCTGAACGAGATACTCCATAGGGCTGCATCCATATTTTCGTTTAAACACTCTGGAGAGGTAGTGTGTACTGTAATGAAATAGATTCGCGATCATCTCCATGGAGATCGTTTCGTGATAATGCGCATGAATATAATTAGCGATCTGTACAGCCAGATCAGGCGAGGCAGCTTCCGTATCAGCGATACGCAGCTGGCGGAACTGCTCATGCACAAATTGGTAGAAGAGGCCTGTCACCTGCAGCCGGTCCAGCTCTTCACTCAGCTTCCAATGCTGCTGCATAGACTCTAGCAGAGCAAGCAGAGATAAGGGGTGTTTCGCTTTAAATGTATATTGCTGCCCCAATGGAGCATGCTGCTCAGCTTGTCTATGCGTAGATTGAGCAGATAAGCCGCGCATAGGTTTATATAAAATAAGATAGTAGTCAAAAGGACGGCTCAGACAGCTGATATTCATCGTAGCGCCTTTGCCGCCGTGCAGCAGCTGGGAATTAGCGGATTCGACAGCCATTCCATCAAGACTTATTTTAGCCTCACCTTGGTTAGTGAAGATAAAAGCATTGGCCGGAAGGCGGTAAGCTTGCAATTCCTCACCTGTCTTCATTGCCAAATGCCGAATATCAAGCACTTTAACCGGCGTTTGGCTCCATATTGTGATGGTCTCATGCCATTCCATAACCACACCCCGTGACGGATTACATAGAATTATTTTACTAGTGAGAATACATATCATTTATAATATATAATCATATCGTACCCCATTAAGCGCGTATAGAGAAAGCAGGTTTCTGAAAATGGAATTGCATGATCATTTGGTGTTATGGAATCATGCTTTTTGCACCATTTTTGATGTCCGTCGCATCAATATGAAAGCCGAAGAATCGTTATCTGCCTACTCCGTACCTGCCAGCATATTTGTGATGTCTATTCAAGGAAGTGCGCAAGTTTGTCTGAATGGTGTGGATCACTATGCTAAACGATTTAAAATATTTCATACTGGCAAAGGATCAGTTTTGAATATTCGCGCTGGTGCCGAGGGGTTTGAATATTATGTGATTTATTATAAAGCACGTATTCCATCGCCTGTTCGGCAGGAAATGATCGATCTGGTAGAGCGCGCCCAACCTTTTCATGCCCAATACGGCTTTGTGCCTGCTTTTCCGGTAGCATTATATCGCAGCATGACAGACATGCATAAGGAATGGGGAAGGGCAGAACCGCTGGGGAGATTGCGTGTGAGAGCTTTGCTCCATCAATTTGTATATGATTTATTAACTCAAATGCAGGTACAGGGTGTGCGACCGGAAAAACGCGATTTGGCAGCTCAAATCATTTCGATTATTCATGAACGTTATGCAGAGTCCATTACTTTGGAATCTTTATCTGAAACTTTGAATTACAGCGTTCCCCATTTGTCTACTTATTTCAAAAGCCGGACAGGCCTCAGTCCGATCGATTATTTGATCAAGGTACGCATCGATAAGGCAGCAGAGCTGCTGCTCAGTACCGATGCCACGCTAAGAGAAATCGCTATCGGTGTTGGTTATCAGGACCCTTATTATTTAGGCAGAATGTTCAAAAAAAATAAAGGCATGTCACCGACACAATATAAATTGAAGTACTCGTCCAAGCACAAGGTAGAAGATTATCCTTCCATAAGCATGAGATCGTCCATTGTCTCCCCCCATCTCCTCGGCTATACTGATTTAAATGATAATCATTATCAACGTAGTGGAGAGGGAGAAATACCAATGATTAAACCATTCAAACCGTCCATGGTGGCGGGATTGCTATTAAGTTTTATTTTATTATTGAGTGCCTGTGGGGTAGAAAATGCGGCGGAGACGACTAATCCATCAACGGCGACAGCGTCGCCCTCTGCCGAGGAATCCCAGACCAAAACCATCTCTACAATTGCTGGAGACATAGAAGTTCCTACGCATCCGAAACGAATCGTAGCAGGTGAATATTTAGGAAGCCTCATTGCGCTTGGTGTTGTCCCTATCGGAACTTCTAACCATCACATTAAAAACCCATATTTCGGTGATGCTTTAAAGGGCGTTGAAGATATAGGAGACGGGAATGGCAATATCGAGAAAATTTTGGAGATGGAACCTGATCTTATAATTATGGATGATACCTATGCTGAAATGAATGAACAGCTGCCAAAAATCGCACCTACGGTTATCATACCTTATGCATCGTTGAAAACCGTTCATGAGGAAATTACCTATTTCGGCAAGCTGCTCGGTAAGGAACAGGAAGCAGAGAAGTGGCTCAATGATTATGATCGAAGAATAGCCGAAGCCAAGCAAAAAGTATTGCAAGTCGTTCCGGCTGACAGTACCTTCTCCATTCTAGAAATAATGGATAAAAACATTTCCGCGGTAGGCGCAAACTTTGGCAAGGGTGGGCAAGCCGTTTACGGAGGATTTGGCTTCAAGCCGCCAGCTGCCGTTGTTGATGAGATGAAAGATCCGGGATGGGCATCGATATCCAATGAGGTATTGCCGAAATATGTGGGGGACTATATAATACTGACTTCCGATTCGCATACCCTTGCTGATCTCAAGGCTGATCCGATTTGGAATACGCTTGATGCGGTCAAGAACGATAGGGTATACATATGGGGAAGCGACCGGTCATGGTACTGGGACCCCATAGCGATCCTGCTCCAGACTGAAGAAATTGCAGAATGGTTAGTTGGTAAGTGATTGTAGTTAATGTGGGTTGCCTGTGGCCTGTGGAATAAGGTACAGCAATAATGGGTTATTCTAAAACGAAGATAACAGTGGATATGCAGCTGTTGTCTTCGTTTTTTCGATTTCAATTGATTGAACTCATGTGTTTAAATTGCAGCCTGGCTAAAAAGTTATTGCATTCCTTCAAGCGATAAGTTATGATCAATTCAGTTAGTGATTGATCAATTACTAACAAGTAGGTTCTTAAAGGTGGAAGATACGATGGAAAAAAATACAGCAGCGTCCGTTAATCGCCGTACAGATATTATTGCTGCTGCGATTGAAGTTTTCGCTGAAATTGGATATTATCGCGCGACAACAGCAAAGGTTGCTGAACGTGCTCAAATCTCACAGCCGTATGTTTTTCGTTTTTTTGCAACGAAGGAAATTCTATTGAAGGAAGCTTTGGAGGTTTCATGGACACGCATCGTAGATGCATTTGGCAGCGTGATTGAGACAGCGGGACCTGATCAGCTCGAGAAGGAGCTTGTTGAAGCCTATATAGAAGTCATGAAATCGTATCAGAATGAAACGCTGCTGTTAATGCAGGCTCAGACGATAAAAGACGAAGCGATTGTCGAGGTTATGCGAAATGGATACCGTGTAGTGCAGCAGTTAGTGTTAAACGCATTCCAGCAAGCTGGCCTTGAGAATCCGAAGGATAAAACGGTTATATTTTTGGCTAGAGGCATGCTGTGTAATGTCTCGATGGCGCTATCCTTGCCGGAGTTAATGTATTAGAGCTGATTTTTGGCTCTTTAATATATCGATGTAATTGATCAATCAATAAATGACTTACATCAACAAAATTACTTTTAAAATACTTGGCATATTAGGGGCTGCCATGGCTAGCTAAATACAGACCGTGTTAGAAGTTAGCCAAGACAATTAAATTGTTATTGAAGTCAATGCATTGTCCGCACGCCATATTGTTAGTGATTGATCAATTACAAATTTGAGGAGTGAATAATAATGAAAAAAGCTATTGTATTAGGTGCTGCCGGAGGTACTGGTGCTCCCATTGTTGAGGAGCTTCTAAAGAGGGGAATCGAGACTACGGCATTCGGGCGGTCTCATCAAAAGCTAAAACAGCTTGCGATGGATTTGGGTAATCCTAAGCATTTATCGCTTAAAGTTGGAGATGTGCTTAATCCAAAGGAACTGATATTAGCTTGCGAAGGTCATGAAGTTATTTTTAGCTGCGCGAATGTGCCGTACAATGACATGCATACGATGCTGATCCCTATGGGAGAGGCAGTTATGGAAGCGGCTAATCAGCTTGGTGCAAAAATCGTCGTTGTGGATGGCATTTATCCCTATGGGAGAAAAACGACTAATCAGGCAACAGAGGATCACCCTAAAAATCCGCATACCAAAAAAGGAAAGGTTCGACTGCAGTACGAGCAAATGGTGTTTAGTTCACGGTGGAATAAGGCGCATAAAATGATTGTTCGTTTACCTGACTATTATGGCCCATCTGCTAACCAAGCATCCTATTTGGGATCCACTTTAGTTGGAATTGCAGGTGGCAAACCTTCCGTATTTATTGGAACGATGAAGGTTGCCCGTGAGTTTGTTTATTTGCCGGATGCGGCAATTATGATCGTGGAGCTGGCCATTAGGGAGGATGCTTATGAGCAGAACTGGCATATTCCAGCGTCAGGCGTTATCTCTGGCCGCGATTTTGTAAAGATAGCCCAGAGGGCAGCAGGTACGTCAAAACCAGTCATACCGCTTGGCAAAATGGGCTTATCATTTCTCGGTCTATTTTCCCCAGTTATGAAAGAGGTCGTTGAGATGCTGTATTTAACGGAGGAACCATTCGTATTAAGCGGTGAAAAATATAAGCGGCTTGTCGGACCGATTCCTGCTACTCCATACGAGATAGGGATTAAGGCTACAATTAATACACTTATGAAACGGAATGAAGTAAAAGAGGCAATATCGCGTAGAGGCTAAAAAATTAGAGAATGAAATACTGCGAATTGTGGTTTTATACAACCACAGTTCGCGGCATTTAGTTAAAAAACAGAAGGGATAGTGGGTTTGATTTAAAAAAAGAGGGAAGATTAGTGGTAAATGAGGCGTGTTGCCATTTTGCGATTTTTGACTACAGGCTTATAAAAGGTGGTGTATTTGCTGAGGTTTATTACGGGATTTAACAGGAGTCGAAGTTAAAGCTACAGCTCTAAGGCTTCCTTTGTAATCTTTTGAATATCGACAGGACAATTGGAGCTCTCTTTCACAATGTCTGGTAAAATGTGCTCTAAAAAATAATCTACACAATGCAGCTTTATTTTTTTAATTTTGACGAGCGCTTCACGGTACATAACGACAAATTCCTTTTCGGTGTTGCCTCTTTGCAATTCCGTAAGCGCCTCGTAAACTTGATCAAGCTTATCGGCTACTTCAAGAATAAGGCCTTCGACGGATTCATCCTTTCCCTCGCGCAGTTGCCTGCGGAAAATAGGCTTAAATTCCTCAGGAATATTTTCCTCGATAAAAAGAGCAATCATGCCTTCCTCAACCTTTTGCAGCATGCCACGCAGTTCTAAGGAGTAATGTTTCACTGGTGTTTTAATGTCTCCAATAAATATTTCCCCATAATCATGGCTGCTCGTAATTTCGTAAAGCTTCTTCCAATTTATTGTGACGCCGTTCGTTTCTTCAATATCTGCTAATGTTTTGGCGTATTGAACAACCTTCCAAGAATGAGCGGATACGCTGTGCTCTTCAAACTTAAATTTACCTGGACAACGAATGATACGTTCAAGATCGTTAAGCGATTGAAAGTACGTATGAATTCCCATAGCATGCAATTCCTTTCTTTTTCCCAAAGATGTTTTACAATGCGAGGCATTAGAGTTAGTATAAAGCTCATTTGTTAATGGACGATAAAATGAATCAGGTAATATATGTAATAACTAATAGGGCAAGCATTGATTTATTCTCTTGTCAGTACGACGTAATCCTGCTATTATCATAATGACTTATTAAAGATCTTTAATAAGTCGGAATGAACCTTCTTAAACAAATGGATGACGAACACCAAGGAGATCAGATAACGATGGCAACGTTCTTTTTAATTATTATTTATTTGGCTTTTATTAGTTTAGGTTTGCCGGATTCCTTGCTCGGATCGGCATGGCCTGTGATGAGAATGGATATGAATGCTTCATTAGGAACGGCTGGTAGCATTTCCATGGTTATTGCAGCAAGCACGATCATCTCGAGCTTGATAAGTGGTACTGTACTGCACCGTTTTGGCACAGGGAAGGTAACGCTTGTGAGCTGCATCCTGACAGCAGGAGCTTTACTTGGTTTTGCATGGTCTCCTTCAATTATTTGGCTAATTATTTTTGCAATTCCGTTAGGTATTGGCGCGGGCAGTGTAGATGCTGGATTAAACAACTATGTGGCAACCCATTACAAAGCTCATCATATGAGCTGGCTGCACTGTTTTTGGGGAGTAGGAGCTACGCTAGGTCCAATTATTATGGCTTCGTCTATTTCAGGTCAAAACCTTTGGAGAGATGGTTATCTCACGGTCGCAGCGATTCAGTTTATTCTAGTCGTCATTTTATTTATTTCTCTTCCTTTATGGGATAAAGTTGCAAAAAGCAGTCATGTTATAAATGCTGAAGCTCACCATGAACTGCATGATCAGAAGTTGGAGCAGGCCGCTGAAAATAAGAAGCCATGGCAAATAAAAGGGGTTAAATTAGCGATGCTAACCTTTTTATTTTACTGCGGCATTGAAGCGAGCATGGGATTATGGGGAAGCAGCTTTCTTGTAAATATTAAAGATTTGCCTGCAGCGACAGCCGCGCAATGGGTGTCATGGTTCTTTGTCGGAATTACAGTTGGTCGAATGATTACTGGATTTATAACATTTAAATTGAGCAGCCGCATGCTGATTAGGTATGGCCAGCTAATTGCATTAATCGGAACAGTAGTGCTAGTGCTGCCGTTACCATCTATCGTCTCGCTTATCGGATTTATGATTGTAGGTCTTGGATTAGCTCCGATATTTCCGTGTATGCTGCATGAAACACCTGCGCGATTCGGGAAAAAGAACGCACAGTCTATTATGGGTTTTCAGATGGCTGCTGCCTATACGGGCAGTACGCTAGTTCCCCCTTTTCTAGGATTGCTTGCAACCAATACAACGATTAGTATTTTCCCATGGTTTATTATTATATTTGCGATTGCTATGCTCTTGTGTACGGAAAAATTAAACAACTTTTTGAAAAGATTGCATGTAGGAATAGCGGCGAAATAAGTCCTTGCATTAGGTGAGGCTTAATGAAAGAAAAAAATGAAGAATGAACTTAAAAACCACAACCGTATCGTGTTGTGGTTTTTTTGGCATTATGCGATATTAGCCTGTATTTTTCTATTATGATCGTTCTGCAACCGATTGTATTTAATGAAGCCATACTGTAATATCTTTATTAATTATATGGATTTTTATTACAATAATATGAGGCTATCATTTTAATTTATGGGTAGAACGGGCTAAAGGCGGGAGAAAATGAAGAGATTCATTCCGAATAAAATGTATATTCCGTTTACGTACAAAATGATGATTCCGTATCTAATTCTTGTGCTGCTGACCGACGCTGTCATTGGATACATCTCCTATACGATGCTCATTGAGTCGAGAACAGAGATGGCGGAAACGAATATCCGTACGGCTATGAAGCAGACGAGGAGCAATATTGAGTATCAGCTGGATGAGATTCAGCGAATGTCGAGTACACTTTTCAGCAGCATTACTTTTCAGAACGCTCTTCAGTTTGAAGGGGACCAGCTCGATATGATGCTCAAAATGAGGGATGATATTATTCCGCAAATGAAGGCGCCTCTCCTGCTGTATGGAAACAATATTAGACTGGCACTCTATACCGTTAACGAAAATATGCTTGAAGTTTCGGGCGATGATATGGCGACCCCGATTGGCAGGCGTGACTATTATGTGTTATCTCATCACAGTATAGAGAATACGGATTGGTTTAAATCCATTTCCTCTACATTCCAAGACCATCTATGGATTCAGGTCGATTCGGACCAGAAACTAAACAACATCTCTCATTTCCGTAGATTAGTCACATCCAGCGGCATTTCGTCTACGATCGGCTATTTGCGCGTTACGGCTCGCTTCGATGAATTGTTAGGCAATTTCGATACATTCCCAATCGAAGAGGGCATCAGCCTGCGATTAATTGATATGGCTTCTGGACTTAATCTATATGAACGAGGAAGCATAGATGAGAAGGCTAGCATGAAATCATATTTGAGTGTGAAGGAAGAGATTCCAGGAACAAATTTTGTGATCGAGACGTTGGTTCCTCATTCCTATCTAAATAAAGATGCGACCAGAATGAAAAAAGCGATAAGTACCGTTTGCTTCATTAGTTTCTTGGTTATGGCGTTTATCGGAGTGATAGTTGCCCGTCTGTCAGGGAAAAAGATGAAGCGTATTGTAACGCTCGTGCAATCGTTCCAAGAAGGGAATTTTTATAAGCGGATTGGTTTTACAGGGAATGATGAATTTGTTCATATTGCAGATTCTTTTAATCAGATGGCAACCAGCATTCAGGACCTCATCAAAAATGTATATGTGCAGGGCATTCAGAAAAAACAGGCAGAGCTTGATGTGCTCCAAGCGCAAATTAGCCCTCATTTTTTATACAATACACTTTCGACAATCGGCAGCCTGGCTAACTTAGGGGAAGTAGATAAAGTAACAAAGATGGTGCAGGCGCTGTCCAAGTTTTATCGGCTTACGCTAAACGGAGGCAATGTCTATATTACGCTTGAGAAAGAGCTTGAACAGGTGGAATCCTATCTAGACATACAAAGAGTAAAGTATGCAGATACCTTTAAGGTGTATTTCGATATGGAGCCTGAAATTGCACATATTCCGGTAATTAAGCTGATTCTCCAGCCGTTCGTTGAAAATATTTTCAAACATGCTTGGTTTGGGGAAACGATCGCTATTCGTATTACAGGGAAACGTCTCGGGGGCCATATTGAGCTGAAAATTATTGATAATGGGATCGGTATGAGACCGGAAACGTTGAAAAGAATGCTGGCAAGCACGATCCATTCAGACCGATACGGTCTGAAAAATGTGGAGGAACGTATAAAACTAAGATACGGTAAGGACTTCGGCATTCATATCGGCAGCATATATGGAGCAGGAACGACGGTGCAAATTATTCTTCCGATCGATGAAGAAATCATTGAAGATTTGGAACCGCTGTCATAATGACGCGCCAGAGGAGGAGAGTACCGACATGGATATCAGCATCCTATTGGTAGATGATGAAGCAATAGATTTGGAGTGGTTAAGGCGCCGGGTAGCGGGCAATGAACAGCTATCCCTCCAAGATGTAGGAACGGCTATCAGCGGATTTGCAGCTTTGAAGATAATGGAACAGAAGCGCATCGATCTTATTTTGTCTGACATTCGAATGCCGATCATGTCTGGAATAGAGTTTGCTCGCAAAGCAAAGGAAATTAATCCTCAAGTTCATATTATTTTTATAAGCGGACACCAGGATTTCAGTTATGCCAAAGAGGCCATTCAACTGAATGCCAGCGGTTATTTGCTTAAGCCTGTAGATGATAGTGAGCTCAATGACATGCTCGTTCTCATTTGCTCTAAGATAGAGAACGAACGACAGCAGAATATGGCCTTGTCTGAAACCTTATCGCTAGTCAATCAGGAGCTGCTGCTTCGCTGGTTCAATGAAGCAACGCCAGGTCAGGTTGAAGCACATATTCATACGATTTTATCGCCTTTGTTACAGCAGGGAGCTTCTGTCTCGATTATTGAGATTGATGATCTTGCATGGAAGCTTAAGGAGAAAAGTGAGGAAGAGCGGCGATTGTTTATGAATCAGATCACCCTCTTTATTCGCAATTTTGCAGCGGACAACAACTTGGGCAGTATGATGACAAGCTATGATTACCATTATGTTCTGCTGGCTGCTGTTCAAGAAGAATACATGACGGCGCTGCTGGAACAACTTGTTCGGCAATTTAATGAGACGTTCTCTTGCTCCATTACGATTGGAATGGGCATGTACACCAATGATATCGCTAAGCTTCATGACTCCTATCGGCAGGCGAAAGCAGGATTAAGCATCAAATGGATCATGGGGAAAAATCGGATCATTCAAGGCGCTTTCCAGTGGAGCCCTAAACAATCAGCTGCATCAAATTTTGAAGAGGTTGTTGATGTTATGCTTCGAGCGATGCTGGAGTATGACCTGACGACCATTGACGACTGTTTGCTTCAGCTCTTAAACGGTGAAAAACCGTTGACCCAGAAAAACGATATTTATGATCTCATTATTCGTATTACCTCCAAGCTCCATGCTGATTTGCAGCAAATGAATGAACATATGTACGAAATGCTGAAATGGGAATCTCATCATCCGATTATTTTGTTTGAATTTGAAACGGTGCATGATATCCTCTCTTGGCTGAGGAGACGGTTCTTTGAACTATCTGAACTGCTGTATTTAAAGAAGCAGCGGCAGAAGCGCAAGCTCATTGATCAAATTACAGCCTATATCGAGCAGCGATTGGAACAGAAAATAACGCTCAATGAGGTTGCCGCCCACTTTGACTTCACACCAAATTATTTGGGACAGCTATTTAAAACAGAGACAAACATACTATTCAGCGATTATCTCAATCAATTGCGAATGGAGCGGGTGTGCGAGCTATTAAAGGACCCGGCAAAGAAGGTTTATGAAATTGCCGAGCAGGTCGGCTATAAAAATATTATTTATTTCAATAGACAATTCAAACAAGCGATGGGGCTGTCACCTGGAGAATATCGAAAAAAGCATAAAATTTAGAGAAAATAATTTAAGGCTCAAGTCGAAAGCAGGCGTTGGGCTATTTTTTTTGCAAAAGATATTCAAATCGTTGATTTAGTATTGGTTTTAGTTGTTTCCCATAATTAATTTATTTACCGCTGCTTTTTATAATATGTGTACATAGAGAAGAGAGGGGCAGTGTTGATGATTCGACATCGATTTTGGAATGATCTGAACAAGTATAAAGTAATCCTTTTCATGCTGGCGCCTGCCGTTCTATTTTATCTCCTGTTTGCCTACATTCCGATGGTCGGCATCATTCTTGCTTTTAAGCATTATGATTATGCGGGCGGTGTGTTTGGAAGTCCGTGGAATGGCCTCGACAACATTCGCTTTTTCTTCGAATCGGGTGATGCTTGGCGGGTAACAAGAAACACGGCGTTGTACAACATAGCTTTTATCGTCGTAAACAACTTACTGCAAATGTTCGCAGCCATATTTTTGTTTGAGGTTGGCGGCAAATGGTTCCGTAAAATTACGCAAACGGTTATTTTTCTCCCATACTTCATCTCTTGGGTCGTAGTTGGAGCGATTGCCTACAATTTATTGAATAGTGACATTGGTACGGTGAACGTCCTGCTGAAGAGCTTTGGGATGGAGCCGGTCGACATTTATAATACACCTGAATATTGGCCGTTTATACTTGTATTTGTCTCCGCTTGGAAGATGCTTGGTTATGGAACGGTAATGTATTTGGCCGCCATTACGAGCATAGACACGGAAATGTATGAAGCTGCTGAAATTGATGGCGCTAATATTTTCCAAAGAATGATGCGAGTCACGATTCCGAATCTGTATCCGACCATTATTATTTTAGTCTTATTGGCAGTCGGCAACATCTTCCGCGGTGATTTCGGCATGTTCTATAACATGGTTGGCAATAACGGGGTGTTGTTCTCCTCCACAGATGTCATCGATACCTTCGTATTTAGGTCACTTATCACAACCAACGAGATCGGAATGTCAGCGGCGGCAGGCGTGTATCAGTCCATTCTTGGCTTCACGACAATCATGCTGGTCAACTATGCTGTTCGTAAATATGATAAGGATCGCGCTTTATTCTGAATGGGGGTTAAGACATGAATGCATCCGGCTTAAGTTTAAATAAGAAAGCAGTCAAGGCTGCTAAAATAAAAAAAGTGGATCAACGGTTATTTTATGCTATTGGCTATACCGCGCTCGTGATGCTGGCCTTGTTATGTATCGTTCCATTTATATTGATTTTATCGTCATCCCTAACGGATGAGAGCAAAATTGTTGTGGACGGGTTTCAGCTTTTCCCAAGCGAGTTTTCTTTGGAAGCTTACAAGATACTTTTCAAATACCCGGATCAAATGATTAATGCTTACATCGTAACAATAGCAGTTACCGCGATTGGCACGATAGCTGGTTTGTTTCTAACGTCGATGACTGCTTATTGTCTAAGTAGAAAGGATTTCAAATGGCGTAATCACTTTTCGTTTTATTTCTTCTTCACCACGTTGTTCAGCGGCGGACTTGTTCCTTGGTATCTGCTCATCGTCAACTATCTCCATATGAAGGATACCGCGCTAGCTTTAATAGTCCCGCTGTTGTTCAATGTTTTCTACATTATCGTGATGAAGTCATTCATGAGCGGTATACCGGAAGCGATTACGGAGTCAGCAAAAATAGATGGCGCAGGCGATTTTCTAATCTTTATGCGACTTATTCTTCCACTATCCAAGCCAGCTTTGGCTACAATAGGTTTGTTCTTGGCACTTGGATACTGGAATGATTGGTATAATGCGCTGTTATTTATTTCGAATGAGAAATTAATGCCGCTTCAGTACTATTTGTACAAAATGTTAGGCAATATGGACGGCATGCGCAAGGCAATGATGGGATCAGGCGCGGTTGTTACGACAAGCCTTCCGACAGAGGGTTTAAAGATGGCGATGACGATTGTAGCAAGCGGACCCATTCTCATTGCTTATCCATTCGTTCAGAAATATTTTGTAAGAGGATTAACGATTGGCGCTGTAAAAGGATAGTTCCAGGCAATCCTGGTTTATCAATATATGAATTGGGGGTCTCCAGCATGTTTAAGAAAAAATCGCTTTGGCTGGCATTTGTACTAACATTCGTTTTCATTTTAAGTGCATGCTCAGGCAACAGCAACAAAGAAGCCACATCTCCGAAACCAGCGAACGAAGGAACCGAGACCGCTACGGAACAGCCGGCTACTGAGCAGCCTGCCGCTGCAGAAGAGGGGATCGATACTTCCAAGGAAGTTAAGCTTAAAATGATTTTTGTAGGTCCGAAGCCGGTAGATTATGATACTGTTTTTGCTGAAATTAATAAGAAGCTGAAGGAAAAAATTAATGCGACAATTGAGGGCGAATTTCTAGATTGGTCCGATTGGGCTCAAAAGTATCCACTGAAACTAGCAGCCAACGAAGAATTTGACTTAATTTATTCCGCAAACTGGGCTGGATATAATGATCAGGCGTTGAAGGGCGGATTTTTAGAGCTAACGGAAGAGATGTTGTCTAAATACATGCCGGAAACTTGGGAAATCATGCCGAAATCCAGCTGGGATCAAGCAAAGGTAGACGGCAAGCTGTACATGGTTCCTCAGAACAGCGGGGAGTCCGTTGAGAAGCTCGTCTTGTACCGGGAAGATTTGCGTGTAAAATATAATCTTCCTGCGATCGACAGTCCTGAAGCTTACGCGAATTACTTAAAGGCGGTTTCTGAAAATGAGAAGGGGATTGTACCCTTTACTCCAGAAACAGGGGATTGGAAGCTGCACAATTTAGATCGTATTTTGCTTAAGCAGCAAAGTGAGTGGAATATGCTTGATTTTGATCTTCCGATCGGATTTAAGCTGACAGACGAGACGGGCAAAATTTTCAATGTGTATGAAACAGAAGAGTTCAAGCAGCTGCTCTACTACTATAAGGATCTTGCAGACCATAATGCATGGTCAAAAAACGTATTGAACAACAAAAACGATCACCAGCAGGATTTTAAAGAAGGCAAAACGGCGTCAATTACTCATAATATGGGTACGCTCGGTTCCTTGAAGGCAGCGATGGAAAGAGAAAACTCTCCATATAAAGCTGCACTTGCCGATATTACGCCTGCTAAGAAAAAGTCTCAAGCCGTTGCTACGCAAAATGGCACATCGGTTCATGCGACTTCGAAAAATCCAGAACGTGCGCTCATGTTCATTAACTTGATGCAAAATGATAAAGAACTTCATAATCTCATGATGTACGGTATTGATGGCGTGAACTATGAAGCTGATGGCGACGATAAACTTAAGTCGACAGACAAGACTGCCAACTATACAGGCTTCTCCAACTGGAGCTTTAACTCGCCGCTCAATCGTACGGATGCGGCATTCCCAGAAGAGGCATCTGCCATGAGCAAAGCGTGGGAAGCAACGGTATATCACTACCCGCTTGAAACCTTTGTATTCGACAACAGTAAAGTGAAAACAGAAGTGGCTAATGTGAGCAACGTCATGCTTCGTTATGCGATTCCACTCGAATACGGTGCGATTAAGGATGTAGATAAAGGCTTGGAAGATTTGCAGAAAAAAATCAAGGCCGCTGGAATCGATAAGATCATTGCAGAGGTACAAAGCCAAGTTGATGCATTCCTTGCAGCGCGGAAATAATTGAAAAAAAATCAGCCCCCAGATTGTATCTGAGGGCTGATTTTCTGTTTGAAATATAAGAATGTATAAGTTTTCATCTTATAAGTCACTTATAATTAACGGTCAAAGCTGCTTTAGCGTCAAATAGATGCCGAAGGCGTTTTTACTGCGGCTACCGTTTTTTTCTCCCGAAACAACATAAAAAATAGCATAGATGCCGTGACATACAGTGCTCCAGTTATGCTGAACGTGATGGCGTACCCCCAGTAGTAGCCATAGGTAGCAATAAGATGTGAATGAATGGGTCCCATCGTAGCCCATCCAAGCATAAAAGCTGTCTGCATACAGGAGTTAGCCAGGCTTTGCTTTTTTGCAGAAACCCGGTCGATCAAAATAGCCGATTGCAGCGGATTAGCTGCATTCATAAGCGCTTGTCTGAATAGAAAGCTTATAGAAGCGACGAGTAACAGGTTTGTAAAACCTGTTAATAGCAGGAATGGCAGCGATAAGGTTTGAAAAATAACGATCGCTTTCACTTGTCCAACTCGATTGGCGAGCGACGGGCCAATGAGCATAGAGATGATGGTCATGACTTGACCTAATGAAAGCAATAAGCTCATCGCACTAAGCGATATCGAGAACCGATTGGTGAAATACAAATTCAAATAAGGAACAACAAGGCCCGATCCGATACCAATCAAAAGCTGTATGGAGGCGAACTTAATAATAAATGACATTTCTTTATTAGGATGAGCTGTTTGGCTCGAAGCTGGCTGCTCGTTAGTTGCTTCAACACTTTCCTTCTGGCTGCGCGCAGATTCCCTAATGGCTTGCAAAGGTAGAAATGCTGCAATTGTCGCTATACTGCCTGCTAGTAAAACGATTTTGAAGGAGAGCAGCTTACTTAGTCCTGCCGCCTGCATAATATCTGCAATGACGCCTCCGCCAAGGCTGCCGCCGACCTGAGAGGCGAGAACAAATGCTGAAAAAATACTGAAAATGCGCAGTCGATCCGCTTTAGCTACGTTTGTGGCGAGAAAGGGAATGGCAAGCACCTGAAAGATGGCAGCAAATAAGCCGGTCAGAACGGCCATTGTAAGTAAGCTGCTTTCTGTTTCAAATAATGAGCGTCCAGCGAGTACCACACCGCTGCAAAGAGCGCCAATGACGAGCAAGCGCTTGCGGCTGGCGCGATCGCCGAATAAGCCAATGGGAATGAAACATAATGCGGTTGCGAGTGATTGCATACTGACGATTTTTCCGCTCATGGCATCGGGGTAACCGAGCTCGTGAATGTACAAATTGTAGAGTACCGAGAACATGCCCGTACCGATTTGATATAACATGTTTGCTAGAAAAAATAAACGAATATTGCGGGACCAGCCCTGCCACTCTGTGGCGGTAGATTGAAAGAATTTCACGTAGATGCCTCCTGATGCTATACCAAACTACATTACTCCTCTGGCAACAGTAAATCAATCGGAAATTATTATGTAAGGAAAAATAAATAGAGTGCTGTTGTCTAATAGGATGAAACCTAGGAGAGCAATTCCCTCCCTCGATCAATCATGATATGCTAAATGTACGACTTGAAAGATGAGGTGGGATATTTTTATGCAAACATTTGTAATACTCGGCAGTATTTTGATGGTGCTGGCGGTTGCTATTGGTGCGTTCGGCGCACACGCGCTGAAAAGTAAAGTAACAGCGGATAAGCTAAAGGTATATGAGGTAGGCGTGCAGTACCATATTGCGCATGCATTAGGCTTGATATTAATTGGACTGCTGGTAGGACAGTATCCAGATGTTCAGCTTATCGTTACCGGAGGCTGGTTTTTGGTAGCGGGAATTATTTTATTCTCAGGTAGCCTATATGTGCTGAGTGTTGCCAAAGCCCGGTTTCTTGGTCCAATTACACCGCTAGGCGGACTTTCATTTATGATTGGCTGGGTGCTTGTCGTTGTGGGTGTTCTTTAGGAGCATCTCAAACGAATTTCAAAAAATGACACCAACCCATTAGAGGGAAGGTGTCATTTTTTTATTTCTAAAACTAACTGCGAGAAGCAAGATAGGGGATTAATCCGTTTGCGATCACTTGATGACCCCGATCATTGGGATGGATAGGCAGAGTACCGCTCAATGCATCTTCTAATCTCCCATTACGATAGCCATAGATTAGTGAGGCTTGTTTTCCTTCAAACCATCTATGAGCGGGAGCGATTTGTGCATGATAGCTTTGGGCAACCTCTATCGTCGTGTAATTTAATTGGTCGATAGCAGCAGCTGCTAGAGAACTATTCGGAAACGGATTATATTGCGTGCAGCAAATAATACGGGCGTTACTCACGCTTTTTATATGAGCGAGAATGGCTCGTAAATTTTGCCTGTAGGGAGTTAAGATCGGTTTTATAGCTATTTGCTGTTGGTTCTTAATCGAAGACAATGCAGCGTTTGCTAAATCTACCCCTCCAATCCAGACAGAAACAACATCGGATTTGCTAATAGCTGAGGAACCCTTCCAGATGACTGCGTTTAATAGATCATGACTGGTCCAGCCCGGACGAGCTAATACATATCCAGTTGCCCTGCGGGAACGGGAGCGTGAATTTAAAGCGGCAACGGCTAGTTGGGGATATGCTTTTGCGAGTGAGGAGGCATTCTCCCCATAGGTAATAGAATCTCCAAGAGCTGTATAGAGCATAACGATATCACCCACCCTATTCTTAATCATATAGACAATGCAAATAGGCTAGTAAAGGTTTGACACTGACAATAACAGTCGTTTATTCTTCTATTTCACTAGTGCATCTCTATAGTTATAGTATTGCAATGCTATGCTGTTTGCGTGGACATTTGTTCAGCAGCATGCAAATTGGATAAATTCATTAATAATTATTGACTTCATTTCAAATGATTTGTACGCTGTGCTGAGGAGCAAAGTCTATCAACATAGGAGTCGACAGAATGAAGCTTATAGAGGGTAACCGAATAATTAATCGTAAAAGCTTTCTGAAGTATCCATCATTTTATCGCAAAATGATTGTTTTTACGTTATTATCATCAATCATTCCTATCATTATCCTTGGGATCACCAGCTATATTTTAACTTCCAAAACGGCTAAAGATAATGCCAGCCAAGACATTACCCAGGTCTTAAGCTACGCTTCAGAGACCATCGATAATGGGCTTGAAAGAGTAGAGAATAACTTAATTCAGCTGGAGATGAGTTCGTTCTTCACTTCAGACTTGAAGGAAATGAAACGTACCAATTATTCTGGATTTTATTCGAATATCTATCAGAACATGTTGGCTTTTATGAACGGAAACCCACTTGTTAAGGATATTTCGTTATATACATTGGACGAGAATTACTTAATTTCGTCTACTTACGGTGGCAAAAAAATGGAGTCGGCAGTGGAACGGGAAAAGTATGAGAAGCTGCTGGAAAACAAACAGCAATTAGTTTGGCAGGCTGGTTATTCCCAAGGCGGTCAAGTGTACGATTCTGGTATTACCTTAACGAGTACAATTCCTTTACATACAAAAGATCCAATCGGTCTTATTCAAGTCATTATTGATAATAAAGCGTTTGAATCTCTAACTGCAAAATTTGTGAAATACAAGAACCAGCATATGTTTGTAATCGATGAAGGCGGCCAGCTCATATTCCATATGAATGGATCTGAAGTGCCTAAAGATTTGTTTGAGTTGATAACGGTTGCACATGAGGGCAAGCAAGAGTTTTTATATCAATGGCAGGGCCGGGAGTACTTAGTTACTTCTATGGTATCCCCAATCAAGAAGCTGCTGTTTGTGGATATGATTCCAACAGCGGAGCTTTACAGCAGCGCAAGGAAGATTGCGGGTATAACGATTGGCATCGTGCTTGTTGTTCTTGCTGCGGGAATTGCGCTCGCGATGATCGGCACGAAAAGGGTATATAGTCCGATTCGGAAGCTGGTCTCTCATATTAGTGATAATCAACAAGCGGATATGGGGACAGACGAATTTAATTATGTGCAGCAGCGGTGGAAGGAAATTAACAGTAAGGCGAGTCAGCTGGAAGGCCAAATCAATCAGCAGTTTCCGCTTATTCGGGAGTTGTTTGCTTTAAGGCTATTGGAAGGGCAATTTAGTCATGAACGACGTGAACATTTGCATGAGCTTCTGCGCAGATACGCTATTCCAGAGACACAATGCGCAGCTGTCTTTATTATTTCATATGATCACCTATCGGACGCAGGCAAGTTTCAAGAGTCGGATAAAGATTTAATTTTGTTTATTATAAAAAATATGACGACAGAATTGCTGGAGCAGCAGCAGCTAGAAGGCTTGGTCATTAATGGATTAAATGATCAAGTAGTGGTTTGGCTGTGGACAGAAGATGAAGAAATGAATGCATGGTCAAACAATTTGAAGTCTGGCATTGAAAAAATACGACAGCAGATCACTCATTTTCTGCAATCTCCAGCAACGATTGGGTTAAGCCGTGCAGCCTCGCAGGTAGAGGAACTGCCCGATTTATATCGTGAAGCGCAGCTTGCTATTTATTCGCGGATGATTAATGGCGGCAATCAGATTATTGAGAGCAAAGGGCTTGCGGTTTCAATGATGTATCGTTATCCAGCAGAGATCGAGAACCATCTTATCGATTCATTGCAGGTCGGTGATCTCACTGAAACGAAGCGTTTGCTTGATGCTTTTTCCGATAAAGTGCAATCTGCTGTGCATAATCCCGAGCTTATTAGGATGTCGTACGATCAATTGTTGTCTACGACTCTACGAACCGTCTACTTAATGAACATGAGTCCAGAGCAGCTGTTTGGAAGAACCGCTAGTGAGCTCAATTTCGATATGAGATCATGTGCAACGATTCATTCCATTAATGAGTGGCTGATAGATCGTATATTTGAACCGATTATGATGTCCTTGAGCGGCAAGCGGAATCAAGAGTATGAGCAGCTTATTGAAAAAGTTACAGACTATATTGCGGCAAATTATAATCTTGATATTTCTCTGGATCAGTGCGCACAGATTTGCAATCTGACTCCTCAATATTTAAGCAAGCTGTTTAAGCGAACGATGGACATCTCCTTTATTGAGTACCTCACACAAGTTCGTGTAGAGAAGGCTAAGGAGCTGCTGGAAGCAACAGATTTGATGGTGAATGAAATAGCAGAGCAGGTAGGCTACAACCCTAAAAATTTCATTCGTGTATTTAAGAAGCAGGTTGGATTGCCTCCGGGACAATACCGAGAAATGCATCGCAAGTAAATTGCCATACAAAATCGAATAGGCTTATTTCAAAAAGGCTTTGCTAAGAGTGAGAGAATTGTAACCTCTCCATCTTGCAAGCCTTTTTTTGATTTTATGGGGTGCGAATTTATAATCTGGCAGGGGTTAAAGAGATTAATTAATGAGACTCGAAGCAGCCACAAACCCAGCAGCAGCAAGGGATTCTCAATTATTGCTCAGATATTCTGAGCGAATAAGAATTGGTCATTGCCCGGCGGAAGCTTCGGCTTGTAAGATGCAGACATGAAACCATATGAGCAGCCAAGTTTAAACAAAATTGTTGGAGGTGGTGAAACCCTTGCCGCAATCTAATCCTGAATTAGCGAACGCAAGTTTATCACAAGGACATGAACCTAAGTGGCAAAAAACGAGAGATTCAAAGTGGTCTCAATTTAAAGTCATTTTAGGCCGAGAAAAATATTTGTACGTATTAGCACTTCCGGGTATTCTCTTCTTTCTTATTTTCAAGTACTTGCCCATATGGGGGCTGGCGTTAGCCTTTAAAAACTATTCCCCATACTTAGGCTTCTGGCAAAGCGAGTGGGTCGGATTCAAATATTTTAATGAGTTTTTCACGAATCCAGACTTCCTGCTTTTATTTAGAAATACGATGGCGATTAGCTTGCTGAACATCGTTTTCTTTTTCCCGATTCCCATTGTTCTCGCTATTCTCATTAATGAGGTTCACAATCGGGCATTTAAGAAAACGATTCAAACGATTATTTATTTACCGCACTTTTTGTCTTGGGTCATTATTGCAGGGATTTGCTTTATAATTCTCGGACAAAGCGATGGTATTATTAACAAGATTATTGTCGAATTAGGCGGCAAGCCGATCGGTTTCTTGACGGAGCCGAATTACTTCTGGGGTTTGTTGACTGCACAGAGCATTTGGAAAGAAGCAGGCTGGGGCACAATTATTTTCCTCGCTGCCATTGCGGGTATTAATCAAGACTTGTATGAGGCGGCGCAAATTGATGGTGCAAACCGTTGGAAGCAAATCGTGAATGTTACGCTGCCGTGCATTAAGAGCACAATTATTGTATTGCTCATTTTGCGGCTTGGACAAGTAATGGAGGTAGGGTTTGAACAAATTTACTTGATGATGAGTTCTCCCGTTTCACATGTGGCTGATGTATTCGATACGTATGTATACCGAACAGGCATTCAAAATGGTCGTTTCAGTTATGCGACGGTCGTGGGCATATTTAAATCGGTGGTTGGTCTTATCCTTGTCGTTACAGCCAATCGTTTAGCGAAAAAATTCGGTGAGGAGGGTCTTTACTAATGCATAAGTCCCTCGGTTATAAAGTGACAAACGGCATTATTTATACGGCGCTTGGTCTAATTGGACTCATCACGCTGCTGCCTTTTCTGTATGTCATTGTTGTTTCCTTTACAGACCCTTCGGAGTATTTGAGAAAGTCGTTAATTATAATTCCAGAGAAGTGGAGCCTTTCCTCTTATAAGTACATTTTATCGACTCCAATGTTTATGCGTTCATTAGGGGTCAGCGGCTTCTTGGCTGTTGTGGGTTCGGCAATCGGTATTATCGTTACAAGCGCTTTGGCTTATGCCTTGTCGCGGAGACGGTTTTTCGGTAAAAAGTTTTTCCTCGTTGCGATTCTAATGACGATGCTGTTCAACCCGGGTATGATTCCGAACTTTCTTTTGGTTGAAAGCTTGGGGCTAATCGATACCGTGTGGGCATTGATTTTGCCAGCTATTACGAGCGCTTGGTACGTATTTTTGATGAGAAATTTCTATCAGGAATTGCCGGAGGAGCTGGAGGAAGCAGCGAAGATCGATGGATGCAATGATATTGGGGTTTTCTTTCGAATTATGTTTCCGATTTCGATGCCAGCAGTCGCTGCGTTCGGGCTATTCTTTGCAGTAGGCTTCTGGAATACGTACTTCAACGGCGTATTGTACATTAACTCGGATGAACTTCGTCCGATGCAGGTTGTGCTGCAAATGATGCTGATTCAAGCTTCAACCAATATAGCGGATCCATCCGTAGCGGCAATGCTGCAGAGTGAGCAAATGCTCCCTCCAGAGACGATCAAGATGGCAGCGGTAGTTGTTGCGTCTCTGCCTATCATTATGGTGTATCCGTTCCTGCAAAAGTATTTTGTAAAAGGTATGCTGGTTGGTTCCGTAAAGGGTTAACGGATAAACGACCATTATATAGGGGTTTACTACAAATAAGGGAGGGTTTTAAAAATGAAAAAAAGTAGCTTTGGCATAACGCTTTTGACGCTCGTTCTTACGACAAGTTTAATTGGCTGTTCGAATGGTGGCGAAGCTAAATCGGCCGGCAATAAAGAGGGTAAACAAAAGCCGGTTGATATTAATATCGGCACGATGACTTATGGTGAATCTCCAAGCAGTGATCTCGAAAGTGTCCAGCAGCTCAACGAAAAACTAAATGTAAAGCTGAGCATCGATTTTTATCCGATTAATAGCTATAAAGAGAAGCTGAATGCTTTGCTTGCTTCCAAGAGCTTGCCTGATGTCATTCTTATTGAGGATATCAATGATCCTGCATTCTCAACCGCAATTGAGCAGGGTGCATTCTGGGATTTGACTCCGTTCTTGCAGGATTATCCGAACCTGGCAGGATATCCGGAGAATGCCATTGAGAACATTAAGTTCAAGGGGAAATCCTACGGTATTCCGCGTGTCCGCCCATTGGATGGACATGAATCTCTCATTATTCGTCAAGATTGGCTTGATAAAGTGGGATTGAAAGCACCAACGACGATGGATGAGCTCTACAAAGTGTTAGAAGCTTTTACAAAAAATGATCCGGACGGCAACGGTAAAAACGATACCTTTGGTATGGTGCAAGCGAGTGTCAGCCCTTATATGATGACGATGTTTGGCGCAGGTACAGCGTGGAAGGAAACGGCTGAAGGCGGTCTTGAGCCATACTGGCTGACAGCTGAAGCAAGAGAAGCGCTTGAATTCTGGAGCAAGGCGTATGGCGATGGTCTTATTACGCCGGACTTGCCCGTAATGAAGCCAAGCCAAGTGAAAGAAATGATGATTCAAGGCAAAGCGGGCATCTCCTTCGGCAATATTAACGAAGCATTTATTTTCGGACAAGAGCTGCAAAAAATTAAGCCTGAAGCAGAATTGAAGGCGTATGAAATTCCAGCTGCCACAGACGGCAAAAAGTACAATGAACAAGCATATGGCTACTATGGGTTGTTCCTAGTCAGCAAAAAGGTTAGTGAAGACAAGCTGAAGAAAATTCTTGAGGTTTATAACGAAACGGCGACTGAAGAAGGCTACAATCTCGTTACCTATGGTATTAAAGACAAGGATTATACCGTATCGGAAGATGGTTCAATCGTTCAAACCGATGAAGGCAAGAAAAAAGCATATGGTACAGCGACGACTGCGCAATGGATTTCCGGTTATTTCAACAAATATCAACGTGCTGAAGGACCTGGCATGCCAGCAGAAGTTAGAGATTACAACCGCCAGCTGGTAGATACCATCTCAGCATCTTCAATTAAGAATCCTGCTGCAGGGCTGCCAACGACTGAAGTATGGATGGAAAAAGGCGGCGATTGGCAGAAGAAGTTTGTTGATATGTACACAAACGTTGTCATTCGCAAAGCAAGCATGGAGGACTGGGACAAGTTTATTAGCGGGCTTAAAGCCGACGCCAGCTTCCAGCAGCATCTGAAAGAAACAAGTGATTCTTACAAAGCGTTAGCAAGCAAGTAAGTAAATAAG
Source organism: Pristimantibacillus sp. Z349TD_6 (assembly GCF_056173205.1). NCBI lineage: Bacteria > Bacillati > Bacillota > Bacilli > Caryophanales > Paenibacillaceae > Pristimantibacillus (SeqCode) > Pristimantibacillus sp. Z349TD_6. Next base: position 304,589 of record NZ_CM149662.1, read on the forward strand.
CCCGGTAAGTTCGAATAGGTCAGTCGAGTTTACCGGGCTTATCTTTTTTATTAGATCATGTAGGAGGAATATGAAGTGGAAAAGTTAAATGGAGCTTTGCAGCTGGAAACGAGATGTATCAGTTCATTGATCAAAGTATTTGCCGATGAAGAACTGCTTGCAGCTGCGGTAACTAGAGGCTCGGCACTGCTTGGTGAATCCTATTCGTTCCAGGTTGCATATCGGGCAGATGTACTTATGCGGCAGCTGCAGGTTCGGGTGGAGTCCGAGCTTGAGCAAGCATTGACCGTACGAACGGTAGAGCTGGTACCCGCCAATATGGTGAGCTATCACGATGCGGATGAATATGTGCTGAGAAGCACGCCCGGCTTGTATCCAGATGCGTTAATCCCATTTGATGCAAGCCGTGGTTTAACCGGTTATCCCAGCCAATGGCGTTCTCTATGGATAACTGTCGAGGTGCCGATGGATGCGAAAGCAGGTTTATTTGATATTCGTATCTATCTCATCAATGATAGCGGCGAGCAAGTAGGCGAGGAAACATTTACGCTGGAGGTAATTGCGGCAGCACTGCCCGAGCAGTCACTTATCCATACCGAATGGTTCCATGTTGACTGCTTGGCTACCTACTACAAGACGGACGTATTTAGCGAGTACCATTGGCATTTGATTGAGCAATACATCCAAACCGCTGTGAAACATGGAATGAATATGATTTTGACCCCTTTGTTTACCCCTCCGTTAGACACGGAAATTGGGGGTGACCGCCCAACCGTGCAGCTCGTTCAAGTTGAATGCGTGGGGGATGATTACCGATTTACTTTTGAAAAATTAAAGCGCTGGATTGCACTATGTGACCGCAGCGGCGTGAAATATTTTGAGTTCTCTCATCTCTTTACACAATGGGGTGCCAAGCATGCACCGAAGGTAGTCGCCACAGTTGATGGTCAGGAGAAGCAGCTGTTTGGCTGGGATACGGATTCCAAGGATTCAGAGTACACCGAATTTCTTACGTTATTTTTGCACGAGTTAGTGTCATTTATAAAAGAAAATGGTTTTGAGAAGCGGGTTTATTTCCATCTGTCGGATGAGCCAAACCTTGCGGACATGGACACCTATCGCGCAGCGAGTGAGCTTATTGGACCGATTTTGGAAGGATTTCCGATCATTGATGCACTCTCAGAGTATGAATTTTATGAAAGTGGTCTAATTAAGCATCCCATTCCGGCTAGCAATGCGATTCAGCCGTTTCTTGAACACGGGGTAGAGGGATTATGGTCGTATTATTGCTGTGCCCAATATAAGCTCGTGTCTAATCGCTTTCTCCATATGCCGTCTTCGCGCAATCGTGTATTAGGCATGCAGTTGTACAAGCTGAAGCTTGCAGGTTTCTTGCATTGGGGCTACAACTTCTGGTATGCGCAGTTCTCGAAGTATCCAATTAATCCGTTTCAAGTGACGGATGCTGGGGGCGGTTTTCCAGCGGGGGATGCATTTCTCGTATATCCAGGTGCTGAAGGGCCAATTGAGTCAATCAGGCTGGAGGTGCTTACAGAAGCATTGCAGGATCTGCGAGCGCTTGAACTTCTAGAGAGGAGTACCTCACGAGAAGCGGTAATTGCTTTGCTCGAAGATGGCTTAGAGCAGGAACTATCCTTTGAAGCATATCCGCGTGAGACGGAATGGTATATCCGCAAGCGGGAGGAAATTAACCGTCTAATTGGCGAGCATGAAAATTCGAAGTAGACATGGCAAGTTAAATACACCAAGTTCATGAGCAGAGGAGTAAGTGACATGGCATCATTCAAAGTGCAAGGTAATCAATTTCTTTATGAGGATAAACCGATAACGATTTTGTCGGGGGCGATTCATTATTTCCGTGTTATTCCGGGGTATTGGAAGGATCGATTGCTCAAGCTGAAAGCCTGCGGTTTTAATACAGTTGAAACGTATGTCGCATGGAATATGCACGAGCCGCAGGAAGGTAAGTTCTGTTTCACGGGAATGGCGGATATTGTAGCGTTTATCGAGATAGCAGCAGAGCTGGAATTGCATGTCATTGTACGTCCAAGCCCTTACATTTGTGCGGAGTGGGAGTTCGGCGGCATGCCGGCTTGGCTGCTTGCTGAGGATGGAATGCGCTTACGCTGCTATGACGAGTTATTTTTATCAAAAGTAGATGCTTATTATGATGTGCTGCTGCCGATGCTAAAGCCTTTGTTATGTACAAACGGCGGTCCAATTATTGCAATGCAAATTGAGAATGAGTACGGCAGCTATGGCAATGATCTAAAGTATCTTGAGCATATCAAGGAAAGCATGATTTCGCGCGGAATGGACGTTCTGCTGTTTACCTCAGATGGCCCGGAAGATTTTATGCTGCAGGGCGGGATGATTCCTGGTGTTCTTGAAACCGTAAACTTTGGTTCGAGAACAGAGGAAGCTTTTAATAGCTTAAAGCAAGTCCAGCCGGACAAGCCGCTTATGTGCATGGAGTATTGGAATGGTTGGTTCGATCACTGGAACAAGCCGCATCATACGCGGGATGCACAGGAAGCGGTGCAAGTATTTGAGGATATGCTGAATGCTGGCGGATCGGTTAACTTCTATATGTTCCATGGAGGTACGAATTTCGGATTCTATAATGGAGCCAACAACCATGGGAAATATGAGCCGACGGTAACGAGCTACGACTATGATAGTCCACTAACGGAGTGGGGGGATATTACGGAGAAATACGTCCTGTTAAGGGAGCTAATTGCAAAACATTTTGGCACGGCGTTAATGCCGCTTCCGGAGCCTGTTCGCAAAATGGCATATGGCCATGTTCAAATGAAGCCGGTTGCGCCGTTGTTCGATGTGCTGCCGTTGCTGTCGACACCGGTGCAGCGCGCTTGCCCTGAACCGATGGAGAAGCTCGGACAAGATTATGGATTTATTTTATATACAACAAAAGTTTCGGGCCCAAGACTAAATTGTTCACTTGTTTTGCAGGAGGTTCACGATCGCGCGCTCATATTTTTAGACGGAGAATATAAGGGTGTTATAGAGCGCTGGGACCCACAGCCAATCGAGTTTGATGTGCCGGAGGGCGGGGCAGAGCTTCGTATTCTAGTCGAGAATATGGGCAGAACCAACTATGGACCGTATTTGCGAGATTATAAAGGGATTACTGAAGGGGTGAGATTAGGCTTCCAATTTCTATTTGATTGGACAATGCATTCGCTGCCGCTTCATAATATTGCTCAACTTGAGCAAGCGCCTGCTTTTGAAGAGCGAGTACAAGACATAAATGGACCAACCTTCTACCAAGGCTCCTTCCACATCGAGCAGGAGTCGGATATTGCAGATACCTTCCTGGCACTTGAAGGCTGGACCAAAGGAATTGTATTCGTAAATGGTTTCAACCTTGGACGTTACTGGGAAGCAGGACCGCAGAAGACGCTTTATGTTCCAGGTCCGCTGCTTCGTACCGGTTCAAATGAAATTGTAGTGTTCGAGCTGCATGGAGCGAAGACGCTGCAAGTGACGCTTCAAGATACACCTGATTTGGGGTAGTACAAAGTATTGCAAAGTAATACCATTATGAACTGGAGATTGGAGAGGGTTCATTCATGAATATCAGGAAGAGGTCTATTTCAATTGTAGTGGTATGCTGTATGGCATTTCAGCTTTTGTTTGCGGGGCTGCCTATACTTGGCGAACAAGCGGTTGCGAGTCCGAATACGATGGTCAATTTGATTGCTAATGGCGGCTTTGAAGAAGGCAACTTAATTCCGGATAAAGGTTGGCAGGATGGAGGAAGACCAGCGGGCTGGGGCGTATGGCGCGCAATGGAAGGCAATCAGAATGTATCCGTTACAGAGGCTGTTTATCACACGGGAGCACGTTCAGTGCAAGTAAAGCACGACAAGCTTGCTAGAACAGACATCGTTCCTGATCCGCTTGTTCCGATTACACCAGGGCAGACCTATAAGCTGCAGGCTTGGATGAAGACGGATCAAGTGCTGCCGGAAAATGTGAGTAAAGGCGTATATATTCGTACGCAGTATTGCGGTGCTGATGGGAAAAAGATTGAGGACGGTCCTTATCTTCCTTATGTAAGAGGGACAACGGATTGGACACCTTATGAACTGCTGCTGCAGGTTCCAGATACGCCGCAAATTGCTAGCTTTAAGGTTGAAATATTTTTTGAGACGGGTACAGGAACGCTTTGGATTGACGATGTAACGCTCTCTCCATTCAAAGATATTACGTCCATCGAGCTTAATCCAAAAAACGTGAACATGGATAAGGAGCAAAAAGTCCAGCTGGTTCCTACTGTGGCACCTGCGAATGCGCCGATGGACGACCTGATTTGGAGCTCCTCCAATTCGCTAGTAGCAACGGTTCAAAACGGTGAAGTAACAGCTCATGATTATGGTACGGCGGTGATTACGGCTGCGACGAGCGATCGTAGAGTATCCGCACAAAGCTTCATTACGGTACAATCGGAAGCGCAGAAAAAAGCGTATGAAACGCTTCGCAAAAAATGGGCGGCAAAGCTGGTTGGCGGAGAAGGGATCGATATGAATGATCCTGAGCTTGCTGCAAATGTTGAAGCCTTAGTAAACCGAATGACGAATAAAGAAGGTACCGGAAGATGGGACAAGCTGAATAAAGCTGCTGATGCGGATGTATTATGGGAAGACGTCATCAGCAAAACACAGAATGATTCGTGGCGAATTTCCTGGGCGTACGGCATTATTCGAGATCTCTCGCTGGCTTATTCAATGAAAGGCTCCTCTCTTTTTGAAAATGAAGACTTGAAAAACGATATTATTCAGGCGATGGAATGGATGCTGAAATATCAATACAATTCCAGCAAGAAGATTACAGGCAACTGGTGGGATTGGGAGATCGGAACACCGCAGGAAATTATGAATATCCTGTCGCTCATGTATGATGCAATTCCGCCAGATTTAATTGCAAAATATATTGAAGCAATTGATAAGTTCGTGCCCGACCCCAAAAAACGTGTAGCGAATTCAGCGACGATTGAGACAGGAGCAAACCTGCTTGATAAAGCACTCGTTGTGACGCTGCGTGGGATTGTAGGTCAACATGCCGCTAAAGTCATGCAGGGTCGTGATTCGATTGCGGATGAGTTCTTGTATGTGAAGAAGGGGGATGGGCTTTATGAGGATGGTTCCCTCGTTCAACATACAAGCATAGCGTATACTGGCGGTTATGGTGCGGTATTGCTCGGACGTATGGCTGATTTATTTTATATTTTTGCAGATTCAGAGTGGGCGGTTTCAGACCCGAGTGCAAGCAATGTTTATAACTGGGTAAAAGATTCTTTTGAACCGCTTTTATATAAAGGTGCGATTCTGGACTCGGTCAAAGGTCGCAGCATTTCTCGTGCTGCCGATTCTGATCATATTACAGGGCGCTCCATTATAATGACGCTTCTGCGACTGGCTCAGTCTGCCCCGCCAGCCATAGCAGAGGAAACCAAAAGTATGGTGAAGGAATGGGTACGTTCTGACACGACATTCGAAAATTATTACGAAGGATTGCCATTATATGAACTTCATTTATTAAAGCAATTAATGCAGGATGACAGCGTTGCTCCTCGCGGCGAGCTGGTGCATACGCAAATGTTCGCAGGTATGGATCGTGCGGTTCAGCTTCGTCCTGACTTCGGGCTTTCTATCAGTATGTTCTCGGATCGCATTGCAGCGTTTGAATATGGCAATGGCGAGAATAAGAAGGGCTGGTACACCGGAATCGGAATGACAAATGTGTACAATAGCGACTTGAAGCAGTTTAGTGATCATTATTGGCCAACGATTGATAGCTATAGGCTGCCAGGAACAACAACAGATCGTTCTTACAGAGAGCCCGCAGAATGGGGCAATTATATGAACGGCAAGGATTGGGTTGGCGGTTCTGTAATCGATGATTACTATGGAGCTGTAGGTATGGAATTCTCGCTTGCAGGCAGTACAGGAAGCTCCTTGCAAGGGAAAAAATCATGGTTCTTGTTCGATGATGAAATGGTTGCATTAGGCTCTGATATTGTTAACAACACAGTGAGCATGACTGAAACAATCGTTGAGAACCGTCAACTGACCGAAGCGGGTACCAATAAGCTTATTGTGAACGGTCATGAGATGCCAATAAGCTTAGGCTGGCAGGAGCAAATGACGGATGTAAAATGGGCCCATATGGAGGGCAATGCGGTCGGTTCTGATATTGGATACGTATTCCCTTCGGGAGAAAAAGTGACAGGCAAACGTGAAGCGCGCGAGGGAGCATGGAGCGAAATTAATAAGGGCGGCCCAGCGGATGTAGTGAAGCGTAATTATTTAAGCCTTGCCATTGAGCATGGCATATTGCCGACAGCTGGCACTTATGAATATGTGCTGCTCCCGGGCAAGACGCCGGAGCAAACGGCTGCATATGAAGCGAATCCAGACATCCAAGTACTGGCAAAAACGGAGAAGGTTCATGCTGTAAAAGAAACGAAGCAGCAGGTTACAGGTTTGAATTTCTGGCAGGCGTCTGCTTTCCAGTATGTAAAGACGGATAAACCTATTTCCATGATGATGAAGGAAAAAGGCAGTGAGCTTACCCTTGCGATTGCTGAACCTACACAGAAGCAGGGCATGGTAACGGTTGACCTCGGTAAAATAGGATTGCAGATCATTGCACAAGATCCGAGTATTCAGGTCGTACAAACTTTCCCGTATACTCGCTTGGCAATTCATACGCAAGGAGCCGCAGGAAAAGTCCATACGATTACGTTGAAGGTTGATCCGAGCCAAACGATCGATATGGAAGCCATGCAGCCGGAAGAAGGCAAAACCTTTAAAATTCCGGTGATAGAGGATACCTTCGTTCGTAGTGGAGCAAATCATGCCAATGTGAATAATGGCTCCAAAGATTATGTTGAAGTGCGTGAATATGGCGAGGGGTATACACAACGATCCTTTATGAAGTTTGACCTCAGCAGCATCTCTGGTGATATGGAGTCTGTAAAGCTGAAGGTCTACGGAAAAATAAATGATGGCGATGCCAAATACGATTCTAATTTGATCGGTATTCACCGCGTTGAGGACGATTCTTGGAAAGAGACCGAGATGGTGTGGGGCAATCAACCGGCTTATGGTGATGCCATCTCCACAATTGCTTTCCAAAAGGTTGATAAATGGCGTGAATACGAGCTGACAAATACCGTAAAAGCGGAGCTGCTGCGTGATCAGCGTTTAAGTTTAGCATTGATCGAGCAGCCAGGCGTGAAAGGCTTGAATACACAGATCAAGAGTAAAGAAAACGCTGAGTTTGCGCCATATTTGGAAGTGAAGATGAAGGCATCTGAGGGTGCAAAGGTGACGGAGATTACTGTTACACCACCAGAAGCAGCGCTAAAGCAGGGTAAGCAAGTGAAGCTTGAAGCGGCTGTAAAACCCGATCATGCAAAAAACAAACAAATCGTTTGGACGATGAGCGATGAGCATCGTGCCTTAGCAACGATGCAAGTTAATAATGGACAAGCCGTTGTTACAGGCGTGCTGCCCGGCAAGGTGGAGATTATTGCAGCTTCGGTCGATGGAGGGTATCAAGCGACGGCGACTATTGTAATTGAGGCGGCGGAAGTAAAACCAGATCCGGAGCCAACGCCAAAGCCTGATCCGACACCAACACCAACACCGACTCCTGATCCAACGCCGAGCCCGGCAGTTGGAGGTTCAGGTTCAAATGAGATAACGATAAAAGAACGGGTTCAAGGCATGCTTGGCAGTGAATTAAAAATGGTCAGTACAGACGAGCAATTGGCGGCTGGGCAGATTTTAGTTTCACTACCGAATGGAGCCCAGAGCGTTCAGCTCACCTCCGCTGCCGTTTCGAAGCTGCTGGAGTGGAACCGTGAAGCTATGCTAATTGTGAGCGGGTCCAATATGTTTATTACTTTTCCACTAAAGCAGATGGCTAATCTTCAAGAGGCAAATGGTGTGCGAGTCGGAATGGAGCCTATTGCTGAAGACGCAGTTACAACAATTACAGACCATGCCAAAAAATTAGGTGCTTCACTCGTTCATATTGCAGACCAAGTTGTAGTGGAGGCGGACTCCTTGCAGCGAATGTACGGCAGCTTGATTAATGCTGGAAAGCTGGAAATGAAATGGAAGATAGAAACGAAAGCAAATCCGGCTCATTTGGCGGGGCTGCGTTATGACGAGGAGCGCAAAGCGCTTGTTCCAGTTCCAATGAAGCTAAAAGCGGTTGGGAGCGGTGTAGAAGCAACCTTTGACGGCCTGTCAGGCGAAACCTACCTGTTGGTTGAAGCAAACAAGACATTTGCGGATCTTGGGAAGCACTGGGTCAAGGATGATGCACAATATTTGGCATCTAAGTTTATTATGCAAGGAAGAAATGCAGATACCTTCGCACCTCAAGCGGAAATTACTCGCGCAGAGATGGCTGCTATAATTTCTCGAATGTTGGATCTCGGTGTGAAAGGCTCAAATCTAACATACACCGATGCAAGCGACATGCAGGGCAGTTGGTACGAGAATGATATTATTCGAGTGCATGAGGCTGGACTGATGAACGGTTATGCAGACGGCTCGTTTAAGCCAGAGCAAACCATTACGCGCCAAGAATTGGCGGTGCTGATTGCTCGCGTCATGAGTAAGATTCAACCAGACTGGATGACGGGGGCAGATACTGCTCAACTTCATATTTTTACGGATTCTCAAAATATAGCACCATGGAGCGTAAAGGAAATAGCATCAGCGGTAAATAATAGACTGTTGCAAGGGGACAAGCAGCAAAGATTTAACCCTGCGGCTTTAGCGACTCGTGCGGAAGCAGCCGCTATTGTAAAGAGAATGCTGGATCAGATAAATCGGTAGCTGAGAGGATGGAAGGACATGTGGAAATCGGCAATTGAAGATGCAATGGAGAAGACGAAAAAGAACATCCAGCGTTTTGGGGTTCGCTTCCCGCATGTCAGTGTCAACGACAAGTATGAACTCAATGACAATGAAGATTGGACAAACGGATTTTGGAGTGGAATGCTGTGGTTATGCTACGAGTATTCCGGAGATGAAGCTTACCGTGATGCTGCTCGGCTCACGGTAAAGAGCTTCAAGCATCGTATGGAAGAGCATATTGTGCTTGATCATCATGACATCGGTTTCTTATACACCTTATCCTCGAAAGCACAGTGGATTTTGGAGAGGGATAAGGAAGCAAGAGAGCTGACATTACAGGCAGCAGACGTGCTTTTGCGCCGCTTTAGAGAAAAAGGACAATACATTCAAGCTTGGGGACTGGCTGGAGACGAGAAGCATGGCGGGCGCATGATTATTGATTGCCTCTTGAATCTTCCATTGTTATTTTGGGCTTATCAACAAACGGGTGATGAGCGTTATTATAAGGTTGCCGTTAAGCAGGCAGATCAAAGCCGCCGCTACCTTGTACGAGGTGACGACAGCTCCTATCATACCTTCGTTTTTAATGAAGAAACCGGTGAGGCGCTAGGCGGCGCAACACATCAAGGGTACACAAACGGATCGACATGGGCTCGCGGCCAAGCATGGGGTATTTATGGCTTTGCACTTGCCTATCGCTACACCGGGAATAAGGCATATTTGGATACAGCGAAACGGATGGCAGCTTACTTTCTTTCCCGGCTACCTGAGGATGATGTGGCTTACTGGGACTTTGATGTTCAGGTCGAGGAAGGGACGTACCGAGACAGCTCTGCCTCTGCGATTACAGCCGCGGGCTTGCTGGAATTAATGAGCCATCTGGACGATAACGATCCAGATCGCGCAGAATTTGAACGGAAACTGATTTTGTCGATGACCTCACTTGTTCGTCATTACTCCACGATGGGAGAAGAGGCAGAAGGGTTATTAAAGCATGGTTCTTATTATGTAAGAGGCAATACAGCGCCGGATGATTTTATGATCTGGGGAGACTACTTTTACCTTGAGGCACTTATGCGAATGGAAAAAGGAATAAAAGGTTACTGGTACGAGAAAATGGAGTAAGAGAGCAGGCTCTATTTTAAAATTGCAGTGAGTCCCTTTCTACTTTTTGGATGGGCAGGTTTAATGGTTACTATTTTTGGCATGATCCGCATCGGCGGCTTTAAGCTGAATCGGAAATTAATAGGCACTCTTGGATAGTTACAGAATTACACGAATAAAAGTAGGATATGGAAGGTGAATAACCATGAATAAGGGACAAATTTCCGTTAAGCTGGAGCAGAATAACAGCTATTTTCCGATTGCAGTTGAAGAAGAGTACGACTGGCTTGCGATTCGCTTTACGTATGAGAAGGAAAATTCATGGGGAAGATTGCATTTATTCGATGCGGAGAACAATATTCGCTTCTGCTTCCTAGATGGTGGAAACGAGCGGCTAATCGTCGTTCATAAACAGGTAGAATTTACGAGTCCCATAGCGATGCCGGGTCCCATCGTTCAAGGCATATGGACGCTTGAGGTTTCAAATGAAGAGGGCAGAATGTTCGAAGCAGAATGGGAGCTTGGATATGGCGCTCTGCCGGCAGAATATGAATCAACACAGATGCAGGGTGAGCGCGAATATTGGAGCACTGGCAATTTGAATGCTGGCGTCACGATGGACAAATACGACTGGGCGAAGGTGTGGAAGATGGGGAGCCGCTATTATAAAGGAGATTTCCATACGCATACCATATTGTCCGATGGCAAAATGACGCAGCTAATGAACCGTGAGCAAGCGGTGAAGCAGGGTCTGGATTTCTTTGTAGCGACGGATCACAATGTACTGTCTACATCATGGGCGAAAGGAGATGCACTTGTCATTCCCGGCGTGGAGGTCACAGCTGGTGACGGGCATTGGAATGCACTTGGTCTAAGGAAATGGATTGATTGGAGAGCGACTGCACAAGACGGTGGCTTGACGACGCAGCAGGGAATGGACCGATTGATGAAGGAAGCAGCAGAGCTAGGAGCGGTCTGCTCCATAAATCATCCGATGCTGGCACCTTGGGCATGGCTATATGGGGAGACGCAGCTAAAGGGATTACACTCCATGGAAATATGGAATGATCCAACCTTTTCTCCGAACACTGTCGCTACAGAGAAGGCATTGCAGCTATGGACGGCAAGCTGGAATGAAGGATATCGTATTACGGGGATTGGCGGTTCTGACTCTCACATGCTGCCTACAGATAAATATGAAGATAGCCCTATTCCTTCTTTAATTGGCGACCCTTCCACGTATGTGTGGTGTGATGATTTGAGTGCCGACAACATATTAGAAGGCGTGAAAAATGGTCATGTTTATGTGTCGCGCGGACCCGTGCTTAAAGCATCCATTCAAGTCGGCGGCCGCGATTACCGATTCGGCTGTGATTTGTCTGATGCGTTTAGTTTGGGGAAAAGCGAGGCTGCATTCCATGAAGTGAACTGCACATTAAGTGTAGCGAGTGATGTGTTCGCTCGAGTAACCTTAATTCACAACGGTATTGCTGAATCCGTGAAGGAAGTTTCTGCGGCGGCTGCGGGAGTAGCGCCAGCGGCGCTGGAATGGAATATACCTTTGGAAGAAGGCGCGTATAACTGGTATCGCTTTGATATTCGCGATGAAGCGGGAATGCTGCTCGCCTTTACGAACCCATTCTATTACGGATCTAAGGAGCCGCAGATTACAACTTACAATGAGCTCTTGGCAAGCGCGAATTTGACGCAAGTGAGTTAGAATACTTTTATCTTGTTATTTTGCCATCCTAAATTCAATAACAAAGAAGCCCGTAATGACGGTGATTATGTAAATCACCGAATTACGGGCTTCTTTTCTAATTATCGTTTTGTCCGCGCCTATTGAGGAGGGCTAATCCCTCTAAGTATATCAATATAATTATTTCCATTTTTTAAAAATTAAATTGATATAATTGGTAAAAGCAAATATAATTTATTTTATAATATTAATTGATTTTTTTTATTAAATGTCAATTAAGAGTAGTTTTTAAGAGAAGGTTTAAATCGAATAATTTATTGGAAATGATTCAAAAGATCGTTTGATTACAACTTTATGAGGGAGTGAAAAAATCAATTGTTTTACAAACAAAGCTTTAAAAATAGTTGTTTAATTATGATGTTATTTTTCCTCATTCCATTTGGAAATATTTACGGTAATACGGACCAAATCAAAGATATTAAGGGACATGGGGCTGAAGCGGATATACAAGAATGGCTTGATAAAGGATTAATAAAAGGTTATCCAGATCAAACATTTCGACCGGATAACGTAATATCTAGAGGCGAGTTTGTGGCACTTGTAAACAGGGTATTCAAATATTCGGATAAAAGCACTATTAGCTTTAAAGATTTAAAGCAGACAGACTGGGTATACATAGATGTACAAAAAGCTATTGCACAAGAATATATTAACGGATTTGAAGACAATACATTTCGCCCTAACAAACAGATAACAAGACAAGAAACTGCTGTAATACTATCAAAGATTTTAAAACTCAACGATAAAGGTGCAACAAACCTAACTCCCCCAAAAGACTCGAACCGCATACCTTCTTGGAGCAGATCGGCTATCCATAATATTTTAGATAAAGGTATTATGAGTAATTATTCAGACGGAACGTTTCAATCTCAGCGCCAAATGACTCGTGCAGAATCTGTCGTAGCTATTAAGAAAGCACTTAGCTCAAGTACGGTCATTTATAACAAACCCGGTGTCTTTGGTGAATCTTCTTTAAATATTGTTCATAGTGATGTACTCATCCAATCATCTGATGTCACTCTTAAGAACATGCATATTCTGGGAGACCTCATTTTTTCTAAAGAAATCGGTGATGGCAACGCTTATATAGACCAGGTTAAAGTTGATGGTATGACTCGTATTGAAGGCGGCGGGTCAAATAGTATTCATATCAAAAATAGCCAGTTAGGAACGGTGTCTGTAAATAAGCCAGAATCAGTTGTCAGAGTTGTGGCAGAGGGAACAACAAGGATTCAACTCACACAAATTTTATCTAGCGCAATTATAGAAGAACAGAATGTTTCGGGAGAGGGTTTTGTTAATCTGCATGTTCTCCCTGAAACGAAAGAAAATAAATCGAGGAATATATCAATTGCGGGCGACTTTAACGATATCAACGTGAATGCTAGTCTCAATGCATTAACTGTTCTTTCTGGAACTATAAATAGCTTGTTTATTAAAGAGAAATTAATTATTCCAAGTATCGTCTTGAATAAGGGCGTAACTGTCCAGACACTTGATTTAAAAAGCACTTCGACGGTTTCAGGAGATGGCCAAATAAATAAGGTTATACTTTCTGAAGATGCAAAGGAATCTGTATTACCAGACGTGAAGAAGCCAACTATTCCTTTGCCTGGCGGCGGTGGAGGTGGAGGTGGAGGCCTTCCTGGCGGTGATGGTGGGAGTCCAGAGCCCGAAACTCCTACTTTATCGGTTGCTTCCATAGTTGCCGCTAATGGAAGTATTGATGTTTTGTTCAATAAGAGCTTAACAGATACTCCTAACGCATCGGATTTTATCGTGTCAAGAAAAATCAATAATGGAGCTTTTCAGAGAGTGGACATTAGTCTGGTTAAATTATTGGAGAACAAAACAACGGTTAAATTAACTATCCCATCTATTGGCAGCGTTGATCAAGATCAAGTAGTTGTGTATTCCCTATCTTATAAGAACGCAAACGTTGTGGAAGCTCAAGCCTTTACCGTCGCCAAATCAACTACAATTGTAAAAGGCTCATTATACTATTTGAAATATAACGGGACGAAGCCATTGCCTATAAATGAAATGTTAATTCATTTAACAGGAGTTAATGAAACGACAGGAATCTATAAAAGCATAACAAATAAAACCGGTAGTTATACGTTCAACAATGTATCTTCAGGTACTTATGTTATTAATATCTATATTGGCCTAACCAAATATTACACTGATGAATTCACTGTAGAAGCGGGACAAACTCTGGAGATTCCGGATATCATTATTGAGGAAGACGCTCCATTGCCATCAATAAATGAGACAACATTCTCGGATATTGGATATCTAAGTGGAAGTGTCCAATTTTTAAAAGAGAGATTCTATGTGAAAGTGGAATTGGAGAACGGGACGGAACTTAAAACAGGTCAATTGAAGTTTAATAATACTTTTGGCTTTAATCTGTTTGATTATAATCCAGGCTTGATACTGAGCGGGAATGATAAACTGTTTGTTACTCTCTATACCGACGGAGGTTGGGAAAGTGAGCGGTTCTTGGTCAATGTTGTAGAAAGACCGAAGACCAAGTCTCCAAGTATTACAAGTGTCGTTTACGATGATACTAAATTTATTAAAGGTTCGCTTGAAGACTGGTCCAACCGAATTACTGTAACAAGAATGGATGAAACGTTGATTGGTCAGTTTTACAACCACTTAGGCAACGATTTTAGTGTGTATCTATTTGATGGTAGTGTATTAGCTGTCGGGGAAAAATTAAAAGTGTACGCGCAGGCTGATGGAAAGAGAAAGAGTGACCCTACCTACATTACAGTTATAGCACCCACGGTTGTGACAACTCCCCCTAAAATAGAGGGGATAATCTATGAGGATGCCCTATATATTACAGGTACAGCAGAAGCTAAGTCCCTCATTGTCGTTAAACGATCCGATGGAACGGTTATTGGTGAAGGGCAAGCAAGCGAGGAGTACTACGGAAATAAATTTAGCATTCGATTATCATCACCGCCAATTGCTGGGGAAACGTTATATTTATCCGCTAAAGGGTATGAAAAAATCATTAGCGAGCTTGCATCTGTAGTCGTCGAAAATAGGCCAATTACAGCTACTCCTAAAGTAATTGGCGAAGTTTTCAGTGATTTTACTTATATTCATGCGACTGTTGTATCTAGTCCGCAAGTAAAACTATTTTTGAAAGACATGAATGGTACCATTATTTCAGAGGGGTACCTCCTTCCAGAAGGATCGATGACTTTCTGGGAACTAGATTTAATTCCAAATGCACAATACCAATTGACTGCAATTGCTCCAGAGATGAAAGAAAGTGCTCCATTTATTTTTACTGCGATTGCTCCAACGGAAATTACGTCTGTTCCTGTTATTACCGTGCCCATTTACGCGGATGCAGATTATAAATTGTCTGGAATAACGGATCCTTATGCAACGGTATACTTATATTATGAAGACGGTAAGCTTTATTACAGTGTTCCAGCTAACCAGCTAGGTGAGTTTACCTTCGTTCTGCCAACCTATCCTCCATTGTTACCTGGAGCTAAACTGATCATTAGATCCGATGCAAGAGGTAAATTAATAAGTGAAGAACTTGTCCTTACTACAACGGCACCAATTGAAAAATCTAGCCTGCCTGTGATTAATAATCAGATCTACGGATATACAAATGAAATAAAGGGTACTGCAGCTACAACTGCATTAATAAAATTATTCCATGAAGATGGTCGCCAAATCAATTCAGGCTCTTATCCCGACATGAATACTGGACGTTGGTCCATTGGATTAGTCTATACTATTCTTCGGGGTGGAGACCAAATTTATGTCATTACTGACGAGCCAGGTAAATTGCCAAGTGATCCTTACTATATCACCATACAATCTGCTCCAAAATCAAATGTACCTGTCGTCACAAGTACGGTTAATGCTCAATCCTCAAATATTCAGGGAACTTATGACGGGATGGCAGTAGTTAACCATATTCTTACAACTATTCTGCTTGTCGATGAGAACAATGAAGTAATTGGAGTGGATTGGGTTAAGAGTGATGGCACTTTCTCGCTTGATATTAGGTCCAATCATTTAATTGCAGGTCAAATTATTAGAATCATTGCAAAAGAAGGTCAAAAGGAAGCTGGCGATCCTCTAATTATTACTGTGAATTAATGCATAAGATTAAGAGTATGAAGCTAAAGTCAATATAGGGAACAATGCAGCACACCTAAACAATATCAAAACCCTACAACCGAAAGAGGTTGTGGGGTTTTGGTTTTTCTTTCTCAAAAATGTGAAAGCAAAAGGGAGAGACGCAACGATGCAGAGGAAATGAGCAGTAATAAACAGCTATAGTCATTTTCCATCTTTACCCATATGGAGATATGTGAGTAAATAGGGTGGTAACGAAAGGGGGAAGAATATGACCTTTATTAATAAGCTTCCTAAGGCGATAGAAGCACAACTTAGAGAGAAAACGCTGTTTCATGCCGTATCAGATTTAATGAATGATGGTCAGTTTGGGGAAGAATGGCTGGTACTGACTGAAAAGGAAGTATCGGTGTGGAGTTCGGATGGGGTGTTGGTGACTACACTCGCATTTTCGGATATTACAGATGCCCGGGCTGTTGGCGGAGTAGGCGGCGGCTCATTGCTAGCGGATACCAAGAACGGTCCGATTATCCTTATACGCTACACAGCATCGCTTACTTCTATATTTGGATACGCATCTAAATTAATGGGTGCAGTGGCAAAAGGCGAAGAGCGGCCAACGGTTTCTGAGAAAGAATTCCCGAGAAACTGTCCAAAATGCCGCAATCCACTGCCGGACGATTCTCAAGCTTGCCCCGTTTGTAAAAACAACGGCAAGGTTCTGTTTCGAATGCTGAGCTACGCGAAACCTTACAAGCTGCAAATGGTTGCGGCAGCGATTATGTTGATTTTTACAACATTGGTTGAGCTTATCCCGCCATTTTTGACCAAAATGATTGTGGATGATGTGCTGACTCCGAAGGATATGGGCACCACGCTTTTGTGGATTGTTATCGGCCTTGCAGCGACCTCGCTGGTAGTCACCCTCATGCAGACCGTGCGCGGTATTATTGGCGTGTGGATCGGTTCCAAATTAATGGGCGATCTTCGGCACGATGTCTATAATGCCTTGATGAGATTGTCGTTATCCTTCTTTGACCGAAGACAATCCTCGCAGTTTATTGGACGGGTAAACAATGATTCAGAGGCGATGCGGCAATTCATGACCGATGGTGTCATCTGGGTCTCGGGTGAGTCACTGCGTGTCATTGCGATTTTCATCATTATGTTTAGCTTTGATTGGAAATTAACGCTGCTCGCCATGCTGCCTATGCCGCTTATGATTATTTTGTCCAGTGTATTATGGCCGATGATCGGTCGGCGGTGGTATCAGCAGTGGAGGTCTATTTTCAGACTAAATGCTTTAGTTGGCGATTCTTTGCAAGGTATTCGTGTGGTTAAAGCGTTTGGTCAGGAAAAGACGGAAATGTCGCGTTATACGGCAGCGAATAAGGAACTCGTTCGGCATAATATTCGAATTGAAGGTTTGTGGCAGGGCATGTTCCCCGTCTTCGCTTTAGTCGCTGGAGCGGGTACCTTATTGATTTGGTATTTTGGCGGCAAAACTGTGCTTCAGGGCAATCTATCTATCGGTACTTTGATCGCTCTAGTTACCTATTTGGGCATGCTTCTTGGACCATTGCAGTGGGTAAGCCAAATGATCAACTGGGCAACGCATGCCATTTCGGCAGCTGACCGCGTATTTGAAATTATGGATACCCCGTCTGATGTACCCGATACTGTAAACCCAGCACAGATTGGCCGCGTAAAAGGCGAGGTTGAATTCAAAAAGGTGACTTATGGATACGAAAAGCATCACCCTGTGCTCAAAAGCGTAGACTTAAAGGTAGCCGTAGGCGAGATGATCGGATTAGTCGGACATTCCGGTGCCGGAAAATCGACGTTTATTAACATGATCTGCCGATTCTATGATTCGGATGAGGGTACGATTACGATCGACGGCACGAACATCCGCAATATTAGTCAGAACGACCTGCGCAAGCAGATTGGCGTCGTGCTGCAGGAGACGTTTCTGTTTGACGGGACGATAGCAGAAAATATTGCTTACTCTAAACCGGACGCTACAGAGCTGGAAATTATGCGCGCAGCCAAAATCGCTAATGCACATGATTTCATCGTACAGCTGCCGGATGGTTACGACACGAGAGTAGGTGAACGCGGCCATAAGCTGTCTGGTGGAGAAAAGCAGCGGGTATCTATTGCTCGCGCCATTATTCATGATCCGCGAATTCTCATTCTGGACGAAGCAACGGCCTCCGTAGATACGGTGACGGAGCGTCAAATTCAAGAAGCGATATCGCGTCTGGTTAAAGGAAGAACAACGTTTGCGATTGCCCATCGATTGTCGACTTTGCGCAATGCAGACCGGCTTGTCGTGCTGGATCACGGCAAAATTGTTGAAGTAGGAACACATGAGGAGCTGCTGGCTTCCGAGGGTGCATACTACAAGCTAGTTGAGGCGCAAAAGGAAATGTCCAAGATCAAGGGGGTTGAAAATGCATGATTGATTCCAATGACATTGGTGTTGAAATAAACACGAAGGACCCTTTTGAGATTAATCTATTGGAACCAAGCGCGGTCTCATTTTCCCGCAGCCAAGGCGGCGTTTTTCAAGGCGTTGTAGAAGGAAAGGCTTATGAAGAAATCACACTCTTTCGTATATTTCCTTTCCAATACACGACCCAGTATATATCCGTCCGTGATGCCAAGGGTGAAGAAATCGGCGTTATTCAGGATATTGAGCAGCTGGATGAAGAAAGCCGAACCGAAATGGATAAAGAGCTGAAGCTTCGGTATTTCCTTCCGCTTGTAACTCATATTGATTCCATTAAGCAAAAAGCCGACATGTGGATTTGGGAGCTGCAAACGAATTTGGGACCGACCCGCATCGTCATGCGGAACTTGCATGAGCATATGCAATACCCGAGTGATAATCGCATTATTCTTACCGACATCAACGGCAAAAGATGCGAGGTTCGTGATTGGAAGAAGCTAGACGGTCACAGTCGCGGTCAGTTGAAGGATGTCTTATAAGGCAACGAATATCGTGCTGTCTCTCTTTTTTAAAAAAGAGGGCAGCACTTTTGTATTGTCTTATGTTGCTCGTGTAGAAAAAAAGTAGAATGCATGTGAAAATCATCGTAAGATAGACTGAATATCCACTTTAAACCAACAGCCCTATGATCAATGGAAGGAACATGTGTAAATGAACAAAATAGTTAAAATAACGACAGGCACAATTATTGTTGCGGCGTTTAGCTTGATGGTCTATCTTGGGTATAGCTATCTCAACAAACTCAAAACCGAATTATCCAGTATCGCCTTGTCGGAGCTCAGTACAGGGGAAGAAGTGGCGGTTGATTTTGCGGAGAAACCAACGGTTTTATCCATCTTTACTTCATGGTGCCCTTATTGTAATGAGGATGCCCCAAAAATGGTCGCTTTGCATGAAAAGTATAAGGATAAAATTAATGTATACGGTATAAATGTTACGAATCGTGATGAATTATCAGAGGTGAAAAACTATGTGGAGCAGCATCAAATTACATACCCGGTCCTCCTGGATAAAACGGGGGATGTATACAAGTACTATGGTGGAGATGGCTTCCCAGCTCTGTGCTTTGTGAATACGGACGGGGAAATCATTGATTACATTATCGGATCGCTTGACCAAGATGAAATAGAAGCTTCGTTTAAGAAGCTTCTCGGCGAGACCTAAAGGAGAGATACTTTTGATTCAATACAAAAATGAACAGGTAACCGTGTTCCAAAGTGAGTTATATCAAACGACAGCGACGGTCATTCAGACGGAGGAAATGGTACTCATCGTAGATCCGAACTGGCTTGCGGGAGAAGTTGAGGCGATAAAAGAGTATGTAAATGAGATCAAAGGTGATCGAGCTCTGTATCTATTATTTACTCACGGAGATTTCGATCATATTATTGGTTATCAAGCGTTCCCTGATGCCATTACCATCGGCAGTACCGGGCTGCAGCATCATGCGCAAAAAGAAGAGAAGCTTGAAATGATTCGAGAGTTTGATCGTAAAAACTATATTGTAAGAAATTATCCTATCGCATTCCCAAGCCTTGATATCATAATTAAAGAGGATGGACAGCAGCTGCACGTAGGAGATACGACAATGACTTTCTATCTTGCGCCGGGTCATACGGAGGATGGATTAATAACGATCGTGGAGCCGTTAGGAATCATGATTGCAGGAGACTATTTATCCGATTTCGAGCTGCCTTTTATTTATCAAAGTGCGAAGGCGTATAATCAAACCCTTGAGAAGGCTGGCCGTATCTTTGCAACGCATTCCGTTCACTTGCTTATACCGGGTCACGGAAAAGCGACAGCCGACTCGTCAGAGATGAAGAGACGTTTGGCTAGGGCATCGGATTATTTAAACCGCCTTTGTGAGGCAGTTATGGCAAATAACGAGACTGCTCTTGCTGCGCTTTACCGTGAGCATGCCTTCTTATCCACTTTTACGGAATATTGCCACAAGGAAAATGTATCGATTATACAACGTGAATATCAGTAATATTATAATCAACGAACATTAAAACACCCTAACGAGGAGCCGCTTGCGTGCTGCGCGATAGGGTGTTTTTGGTTTATTTACGTTTAAACTTCCTTTTTCATAGTATATTATGGAAGTGACTAATGTTTACTATTCTATCAACTAACGGAGAACGCATATGAACTATGATTGCTTAATTGTGGATGACGAGACGGTTCTTGCAGAAACGACGAGTGAATATTTTAATATGTTTGAGGTCAAATCGGCGTACGTGACAAGTGCGGAGGAATGTGAGCTCTTTTTACGGGAAAATGAAACATCGCTTATCCTGCTCGACATTAATCTTGGTCATACTTCCGGGTTTGATTTGTGCAAGAAGCTCAGACAAACGACACAAATTCCGATTCTGTTTATTAGCGCTCGGTCTAGTGATAACGATATTCTTATAGCCCTTAACATAGGCGGCGACGATTATATACAGAAGCCTTATACGCTTAGTGTGCTGCTTGCTAAAGTGAAGGCTGTCCTCAAAAGATACGGGAATCAAAGCCCCTCCGAAATGCTGGAGTTTGGTGAAGTAAAAATTGATTGCAATCTTTGCCGCATTCGTGTGAACGGTGTAGATATGAAGCTCAAAACGATGGAATTTAAATTGCTCTGTTACTTGGCGAAAAATAAAAACAGAGTCGTTTCAAAAGAAGAGTTGTTTGACAAGGTATGGGGTGACTCCTTTGCCGGAGATGGAACTCTTAATGTACATATTCGCCACTTGCGCGAGAAAGTCGAACCGAATCCCAACCAGCCGCAATATATTAAAACGGTATGGGGGACGGGATACGTCCTGGAAGATAACAAGTTATGAGAATTAAATGGCTGTTCATCACTATCCTCTTTGTATTTGCAACAGGCAGTGCAGCTTCTTGGCTCGTTATGAATAGCAAGACGGATACCGAAGTGGATATGGTAGCTATAAATGAGGTGTTAAAAAAGCTTGAGAGCCACTGGGGGCAAATCGATCAAGCGGATTTCAGCACGATAAAGCAGCCATTCAGCGTTATCGATACTCATGGCCAAGTACGCTTTCAAACATTCGAGGGGCAATCTCCTGCCATTAATGAAGCAATTAAAAACAGAGATACGATAACAGATGTCGTGGTAGAGGGTACTTTAGTTGGCAAGCTTATTGTGCTAAACGATGATAAAAAAGTAATTCAGCAAATGAAACGGCAGCTTATTATCGTGCTCTTTATCACTTTTACCATGTTTGCAATGCTAAGTGTCATCTATGTTTTGTTTTTAAATTATAAGGTTTTCAAACCATTTCATAAGCTGCAAAGCTTTGCAGTTAACGTGGCGAGAGGGAATCTGGATATTCCTTTGAAAATGAGTCAAAACAACCCGTTTGGCGCTTTTACAGAAAGCTTCGACATTATGCGCGAGGAACTGGCTCTAGCCAGGCAAAGTGAATATGAGGCAAACCGCAGCAAGAAGGAGCTTGTTGCCAGCTTAAGTCATGACATTAAGACACCAGTCGCCTCGATTAAAGCGGTGAGCGAATTGATGCTGCTTCGAGCTGACGATGAGAAAGTAACGAAGCAATTAACGACGATTTATTCAAAGGCAGAGCAGATCAATCTATTGGTGAGCGATATGTTCACGGCGACTTTAGAGGAGCTTAATGAGCTGAAAGTAACGGTGACGGAGGAAGAAAGCAGTGTTTTAAACGGGATTATCGCTAACGTGAATTATGATGATCAAATCAGCTGCTCATCCGTTCCTGCATGCCTAATCCTAACGGATGTATCGCGTTTACAGCAGGTATTTGATAATATTTTGAGCAACTCTTACAAGTATGCGGGTACCTCAGTTACCATTTTGTCTGCAATAAAACACAGCTATTTAGAAATAAGCATTATGGATTATGGAAAAGGTATTCATCCGGACGAGTTGCCGCTCTTGTTCAATAAATTTTATCGAGGAAATAATGCAGAGGGACGAAGTGGATCAGGGCTTGGGCTATACATATCCGAGTACTTGATGCAAAGCATGCAGGGCGATATAACATGCCATAACCGTGAAGATGGTTTTAGTGTAACGTTAAAAATTAAGTTAGCTTAAAGAATTAAGAATTGGCTAAGAATTGAACAAAGCTTAACTAAGAATTGGTTTTGTATGATAGGACTGTAAGCTACATTACAGTCTTTTTTGCTTGGGGCTAGAGCGAAGCAATCATACAATTGCAGGATAAAGGAGATTTAATTTATGCCAAGCCAAATGTTAAGAACCGAAAAATTGTGCAAAACGTTCTCAAGCGGGGGAAATCAGCAGCATGTGCTAAAAAACCTCGACATTAGTTTAATGGAGGGTGACTTTACCGTTATTATGGGAAGCTCGGGCTCGGGCAAATCGACCCTGCTCTATGCGCTTTCTGGAATGGATAAACCGACATTAGGCGAAATCTATTTTGAGGAGAAAAAGATTTCGAAGCTAAATAACGATCAGCTGGCGATTTTTCGAAGGAACAATTGCGGCTTTGTATTCCAAAAGGTTTATTTGCTCGACAATATGAGCGTGCTGGATAATGCGCTGGCAAGCGGTCTGCTTGTTAGCAAAAACAAGCGGGCTATCGTAGCCAAAGCAAAAAAACTGCTTGCCCAAGTGGGATTAAATGAAACCTCATGGGGCAAATTTCCGGAGCAGCTCTCCGGAGGAGAGGCGCAGCGTGCTGGCATCGTGCGCGCGTTGATCAATGATCCCAAAATTGTGTTTGCAGATGAACCAACCGGCGCGCTTAATTCCGCTGCAAGCGACAGTGTGCTGGATGTCATGACGGAGGTTAATAAGAGCGGACAAAGCATTGTTATGGTTACACATGATATGAAAACCGCGTTAAGAGGGAATAGAATACTTTACCTGCGTGACGGCGTTATTTTCGGGGATTTGCAGCTTAGTCCGTTCCTTGTGGAAAATAACCATAAACGGCATGAGCAGCTAAAAGCATTTTTGGCTGAAATGGGGTGGTGAGATGAATATCGTCAACCTAGCCTGGGCCAACATCAGAAAAGGCAAAAGCGCGGCATTTTCCCTTTTTATTTTGATATTTATCGCAGCGCTGCTGCTTAATGTGGGAATGACGGTTATTTTCAAAATCAATACGTTTTTTGATGATAAGGTGGCGGAACTACACGATCCTCACTTGAACATCATCACGGACAGTACAAGCTATACGAATGCCAAGGGCGACTTTTTGAAAAACTATTCTGATGTGAGTGAGTTTGAGCTCGAAAACATCGTGTTGATGAGTTCAGCCAAATTTCGTTATGGAGATAGCGACATGAGCCATGGCGCTGTTATCCTTAATGCGGATACTGATCGCGCGATTGCGCCATTAAAACTAATTGAGCAGATAGCCTTGAGCTCTGAGCCGGATATATACCTCCCTTACAGCTTTAAAGTAAGCGGCGGGTATAAGCTGGCTGACAGCTTCGTCTTTACCTATCAGGACAAGGAATATCGTTACCGGGTTGCAGGTTTTTTTGAGACAACCATGCTTGGCACCACCAACATAACGCTGATGAAATATTTTTTGCCGGATACGGAATATGAGCAGCTGCTCAGCCAGCTCAGCCCCAAAGAGGAAGGCACCTTCATATCTGCCAAGTTAAAAAACAGCGAGCAATCGATTCAGCTGCTTAAAGATTACGAAGAGCAATTTCCCTTTTCCCATAATGAGGCAAGCTCCTTTTACTCTTCATTAGACGTTATGACGATGAAGGGCATAAGTACAATGACGATCAATCTGGTCGCTATGATTATGGTTGCTTTTGCGGCGGTTATTGTTGTGGTGTCATTGCTTGTTATTAAGTTCCGTGTCACAAATAGTATTGAGGATGGCCTTGTTAATATTGGTGTTCTGAAAGCAGTGGGCTATACGAGCCGGCAAATTATTTTATCTATTATGATGCAGTTTATGATCATTACCTTATTGGCAAGCATTATGGGGGTGGCGGTCACTTACACCGTTATGCCTGTATTCGGAGGCATTATTTCTACGCTGTCTGGACTGCTATGGAATCAGAGCTTTAATGCTGTAATTAATCTAGCCAGTATTCTAATTGTAGTTGTACTGGTCGTAACTGTAACCCTTCTCGCTTCAATTCGTATTAGAAAGCTGCATCCAATAGCGGCGCTGCGGGGAGGCATTGTGACACATAGCTTTAAGAAAAACCGTTTCCCTCTAGATCAAGCCAAGGGTGGATTAAGCTTTGTGCTTGCTTGCAAAACCATCGTGATGAACATCAGGCAGAACATTATGATCACTTTTATCGTTGCCGCCGTTACCTTTGCCTCTGTTTTTGCTATCGTTCTTTATTACAATATAGCAACAGATAAAACAGCGTTTATTCACCTCGTTGGTGCAGAAACCTCGAATGTCAATGTTCAGGCTAAAGAGGACGTAGATAGTGAGGCGCTGTTTGCATCCATTAAGCAAATGGATGGTGTTGAAAAAACGGTATTACTGGACTATTTAATAGCGAAAGTTGACGATAAACCGTTTGCTATGACGATTTCCGATGATTACAGCGGGTTGGAAAACCAAATGGTGTATGAGGGACGATATCCGCAATACGATAACGAAATTGTCGTTTCGTGGGCAGTATCGCAGCTGCTTGAAAAAAACATAGGCGATACGGTCAAAGTAGATATAGGGGAAGGAAGTTATTCTTTTTTAATTACCGGTCTGAGTCAGTCTATTAGCAATATGGGGCAAATATCATCTGTCACTTTGGAAGGTGTTCGGCACCTCATTCCAGATTATACAGGCAAGATGCTCAACGTTTATTTAAATGGTATCGATAATGCGAGCTTTATCAAAAATAGTAAAGTACAATACGGTAGCTCAGTAGAGGAATTTGTTGATGTAGACGAGACGATAAACAGCCAAAGCAGCGTCTATATTTCCGCGGTGTTTGCTGTTATGGTGCTTGTTCTCGCTATCACTGTATTGGTAGTCGTTCTCATTCTCTATCTTGTTATTAAAACCATGATTCTCAAGCGCAAGAGGGAGCTCGGAATATTTAAAGCAACAGGATATACGACGAGCCAGCTAATGACGCAAATCATGCTCAGCTTTGTACCGATTGTCATTATAGGGGTTGCTATTGGCGGTGTGCTGGGCAGCCTGTATACCAATTCCATGCTGACCTTGCTCCTCTCTGGAGCAGGAATTCACAACGTTCAGTTCATTATTAAATTTCCCCTTGTTATTGCGCTTTGTTTCGGAATCGTTATGTTGTCTTATGTTGTTTCTATTCTTGTGTCGCGGAGAATTAAAGGAATTTCCGCTTATGAATTAATTACAGAGTGAGAATAAAGATATTGCTTTAATCAAAGCTTTTGCAGGCGGCCTTTCGAGGTCGCTTTTTTGTGTTGTTGCAGGTGTCATTCGTATGCTACCATACGCTAAACGCCTACTTTAATAAATCGATTATATTTGAGAGGAATGAGTGTAAATGCCAGTAGTAGACATGCCGCTTGAGAAGTTAAAAGAGTACCAAGGAATTAATCCTCGCCCAGCTGATTTTGATGCTTATTGGGATCGTGCGATCTCTGAGATGCGTGCTGTAGATCCGCAAATTAAGCTCGTTCCAAGCTCATTCCAGACTCCGAACGCGGAATGCTTTGATCTCTACTTTACGGGCGTTCGCGGGGCTCGTATCCATGCCAAATATGTTCGGCCAAAACATATGGCAGAGCCGCATCCGGCTGTCGTATTATTCCATGGCTATACGGGAAATGCAGGCGATTGGAGTGACAAGCTGGCTTATGCCTCATTAGGCTTCTCCGTTCTAGCTATGGATTGCCGTGGTCAAGGCGGGGAGTCTGAGGATTCCGGCAATGTGAAGGGAAATACACATCAGGGTCATATTATTCGGGGATTAGATGATCATCCGGACAATCTGTTGTTCCGTCATATCTATTTGGATACTGCACAATTGGCGGGCATCGCACTGGGCTTGCCTGAGGTTGATCCAGAACGTGTTTATGCAGCTGGCGGTTCGCAGGGCGGAGCGCTTACGATTGCTTGTGCGGCGCTTGAACCGAGAGTAAAGAAGCTAGCTCCTGTTTTCCCATTCCTTTGCGATTATAAACGCACGTGGGAGATGGATTTGGCGAAGGACGCGTATCAGGAGCTTCGTACCTTCTTCCGTTATTTTGATCCGCTGCATGAGCGCGAGGATGAAATTTTTGAGAAGCTGGGTTATATCGATCTTCAATTTCTTGCAAACCGCATTCGCGGCGAAGTATTGATGTTTGTTGGCCTCATGGACACCATTTGTCCGCCTTCCACACAGTTTGCAGCTTATAACAAAATAACTTCTCCTAAGCAGTTAGCCATCTATCCGGACTTCGGGCATGAGCATTTGCCGGGTTCGTCGGATCGTACGATTCAATTTTTCTTGAACTAATAGGAATGAAATAAAGGGGCTGTCTCAAAAGTCATTTTGCGATTTTTTGAGCACTACTTAGAACTTATTTTCATCGAGAAAAAGGACCTCAAGCTCCACTATACAGTGGAATTTGAAGTCCTTTCATTTGAAAACGGGGATGTTTCCCTGATGCAAAGACTTTTGCGGCAGCGCCTGCAGCAGCTTCATCTAAGTGCAGAAATGCACTTATTTAACCAAATTTTCTTCAAATCTGATCAATTAGAGGTATTAGTACACCTATTTGCAACATTCCAATCTTGTTTGTTAAAAACAGGTGCACTTTTACACTTATTTGCTCTCCACTATTGGTTCGCGCACATTACAATCATACGACGATCATCGATGATGCTGGATATGGTCAGTCTGAGTTATTATGCGCTACAAGCAGCAAGCAAGGGAAAAACTGAGCTGCGAGGAAGGATATTCGCTGTCGGTAAGACGAATGATTGAACCCGAAAGTATTTTAGGACAGATAAAGAATAACCAAGGATTCCGACGTTTCTGCTTCGCAGCTTACCTAAGGTAAGTCTGGAGGTCGGGTGGCTTTCGCTTGCCCATAATCCTATGAAGCAAGCATAGACCAGAATAGAAAAATAGCAGTACAGGAATAGCTCTCCTGTACTGCTACCAATACTCCCGTTCAAAGCGAGCTATTCCTCAGCGAGCTTGATGCTTATGGGACAGCCCCTTTTTGGTTCCACTTTTAACAAAAGCCACGTCCACTTTAAATCTAATCCTCGTTTTCGTCCTCCGCTAGCTGCGATTTGGCTGGCAGTTTATTGTAATCGCGGATAAGTGAGAAGTAGTGGTCAGCCCGTACAGCTTGATATTCCGGTCCGAGCGATTCTGTTATCGCCACAACATCAGAAGGTGTCATGCTCCATGCGAGCAGCCCGAGTGATACGAACAATGGTGATTTGCCATCCCATTTTGCTTTGGCTGCTGCCAAAATGTTTTTCCCGTCTTGTACGGTACTTATGCCTTGAATCGTGGATACGGGCAGTGTACCGTTTATAATTTCGACGCCATAATGATCTTCCCAGCTTAGGAATAGTCCTTTTGCCTTATAAAACTTCTCATAGGCAGCTGCCTTTGATGCGCTGAGCGGAACATTCTCGCTGTTCACACGATTCAGCACATACGGAACGGTCATTCCTGTTTGCTTCATATACGTATAAGACTGCTTAAGGAAATCAGAGAATGTGGCTTCCGGCCATGCTTCGGGATAGAAGTAGCCTGATCCAGAAGGGCCAGCAATGATGAGGTCATTCTCTGTCGCTGTCTTTTGGAAATAGTTCAGAATAGCGGGTGCGCCGTCATAAAGAAGCGGGCTTGATGTCCAGTTGATCGGTGCTTTTCCGCGAGCAGGATCATCCCATAGGATACGCATTCTATGCTGATTGTATTGGAAGTTGTCGCCTTCGCTGAAGGTGTATGTGACGTAAATTTTATTTGCAAGCTTAGGCGCCTTAGGTGTTTTGGCTTTGACTGCCTTTGCCTTTGTACCCGAGAAAACCGTTAAGTTGCTGAACCAGTCGGCCGCAAGCACGTAGACACTATAATTGGATGTAATTTCTACGGAGCTGAATTCGCCTTCAACGTCATTATTGAACCAGCCTAAGTAAGGGGTGCCTGGCTTGACGCCTGATAAGATTTTTTCGAAAAGCGCTTTCTGTTCCGGCACGTTGGAATCAAGCCAGAATACCATCGCTTTGTTCGCAACTGCATAATCACGGAGGTAGCCGTAAGGCTCCTTCTGGTCTGAGGTTGGCGGCTGGATATTGCCTGCCGATACCTTAAATTGATTCCACATAAGAACGGAGGCAGTTAACTGCTTTGTACCTGCAGGCGGCGTAAACTTATAGACGAAGTATCGGCCATTGTCTGCAAATCGGTGTCCGCCTTGGCCTGTTGATACTTGAGAGCTTTGGCGGTCGTACAGAAACGCTTCTTCCTCAGGCGTACCTGGAATGAACTGCGCGATTGTTTGCCCGTCTGCCTTCACGGTTACTTCATGAACGGCGGATCCCCAGCCATCCTGAGGGAAAGCGTCCTCGAAGCGAAGAAATACGGACTCTTTGCCCAAATTGCTCGTCAAATCCAGCTCATACGTATTTTTATTTTTGCCATCGCGCTCCTGCGTGATGTCTTCTGCAATGGTCTTGAACGATTCAGGGAGTCCGGGAGGTATTCTAACGGATGTGTCAGGGCTTAATCCGACTAACATCCGATGTGTCGATTTGGCCCATAGATTCTCATATTGCCATGTGTAAGCATCCAAACGGTCTTTGAATTTGCCTTGTAAATCATCGAGCACTTTTAGGTTGAAAGGTGCTGCTTTCAACTGCGCGGCGAGAGCAGGGCTAGCGACAACGGCATCCTTTAACCCAGCAAGAGTAGTCGCTACATTGACGGTATCAGCAACCTTCGGATCGTAAACAATGATGCCTTTTACTTCTTTTTTATATTTCTTGACGATATCCCAGTAATCTGCATGAACATTGTAGGGAACCTTCAAATCTTTTAGCCAGGTCAGTTTGCCTTCTTCTTGGTTTTCCAGCAGATAGATTCGAGGCTCCTCACGGTTAACGATACCCTGCAGCGTTGCAAGCAGAAGCTTGATGTCCCCTGGCGCATCATAAATATCAGCTACATCTAGTTTTTTTGGGGTTGCAAAGGATGGAAGCGCTTGCTTGTTCGGCCAGCTAATGGAGCTTTTGCCGGATTTGGATTCCGCAGTTGCTGCAGCTGGTGCTGAAGCGCCAAGCGTTAAAGACAGCGTACATACGATAGCCAGACATGTGACAGTAAGTTTTCGAATCACGATCTTACACCTCGTCTCATCTGATTGGGTAATACCATCGTCATAGCGCCTTTTCCATTCCCTCCTTCTTAGGCGGCTTCGCTATTGTGCATACGGCAGTACCTAAACTATATATTAAATATATTTATGTTTAATACAATCGTTTCGACAAAGGTTCCAACAGAAGACAACTCGAGACCTAAAGGATTATAGCGCAAAAGAGATAGACAATAGTCCCTTTTACATAGTCAAATCATAAGAAATGCATACAATAATTGTATATATTAAATATATATAATTGGCGGAAAATAGGCATGCAGCATATACTTCACATAGCGATCCCTTTATATCCAAAGGAATCGTATTGCAGGTATTTCATTCGAATAGGTATAATATAAATTATGGAAATTTAATATTTAATTTTTAGAAAGCGGTGTTGAAATGGATCGTTCATTTTATGTGTTTGTCATTGCCATTGCTGCCCTCGTGCTGTGGAGACGAACAAGGAGCTTTTACCGCCCCATAAGAGGAGACGGCAAAAGGCTGTTGTACCCGATTCTATTTATGCTGCCGGGCCTGCTGTTGATATTTAATTCCAACGTCCATGCGCCGTTTTACGAATTTTTGATTGCTGCGGCTATCGGTATTATCCTCTCGATTCCTCTAATATGGACCACAAACTATGAAATTCGTGATGATCATCTTATATACGCCAAGAAGAACTGGGGATTCATCGTCGCTTTTCTTGTTGTCATTGCTATTCGTTTCGAGCTTCACCATTACATGTCCACAATTGAACCTCAAACGCTGGCTGCTTTGTTTATGATTTTAGCGTTCTTCTACGTCATCCCATGGCGAGTCGTTTCTTATATTAAATTTCGGAGATTAGTACAGCTTCAAACGGTACGAAAAGTATAATCGTTATTCTGCCACTCAAGGAGCCCTTTTAAAGGAGCTCCTTTTTTTCTGTTTTCACGACACCTCATTAAAATACTATTTTTCTAAAATTTATACCATATTTTGTGGAATTGGCATTTTATAATCAACGTATTGGGATGGAACAATGGAGATGAGGGGGAATTTGAAAAAGAGGCATGACCATGCTGGAAGTAATGGTGTAGTCGCAGCTTCTATCTTTTTTGAATAAATGTAAGCGCTTGCTGTAATGTGCATTTTTCGAAAAGGGGTATGGATATGACATCAAAAGGAATGCGTCTCTTTATTTGGGGATTTGCGCTCTTGTGGGTCGCAGTCATGATCGTTTTTAGTTTTGCTGATTTGAGCTTGTCCAAAGCGATATATAACGAGGAACACTCCTTGTTTGGACAGTTTTTTGAAAACTTCGGCGAGCACCCTGCATTTATTGTCCTATTTATCGCGGGCAGCATTCTCTTTAGTACGGCTAGGCATGAGAAAACAGGCAAAAAAATCTTCATTCGTTTTGTGAGCGGTTTGTTTGTCATCTTAGGCGGTTTTGCTTCCACTTCGATTGCGTTGTCACGAGGCTTTGAGCTGAGCGGCGGCGGTGTGATGCTAATTTGTTTGCTTGCCACAATCGTAGTTGCGGCAATTATTCAGCGGTTATTGAATTTGGTGCCAGCTCATACCTTGAAGATGTACAATCGTGCGGCTTGGGCAGGCATAGTCATTATTTTTGTTGAAATCATGCTCGTAAATGTGCTGAAAATATTTTGGGGCAGAATGAGGTTCCGAAATATGGACGGGGATTATTCACAATTTACAAGCTGGTTTATGCCGCAGGGAGTTCAAGAAAATGGTGTCAAATCTGAAGTTTATAAATCATTTCCTTCAGGGCACTCTGCGAATGGATGGACGATGATGGTATGGATGCTGTTTATGCCGTTTGCGAGCAAATGGCGTAATATTATGCTCTCAATAGCGATTGTATGGGGAGGCTGTACCTCATTCAGCCGAATTATTATGGGCGATCATTTTGCAACGGATGTGTTGTTTGGCGCGTTTATTACAATCTTTAGCATGCTCTTCATATGCAAGCTGTTTAAAGTTGATTTGTATCCGGCTTCCTTCTTGCAGCAGCGTTCAGAAATTAGTCCTAATGCTGTATTTAGAGCTTAAGGTGTCTAAACATAAGTGTAATGAGAAACATAATAGAGGAGGATTTTAAATGAAAATGGATATTCAAGCGCTTATTGACCAAATGACTTTAGAAGAAAAAGCAGGTATGTGTTCGGGGCTCGATTTCTGGCATTTAAAGGGTGTTGAACGACTAAATATTCCTTCTATAATGGTAACGGATGGACCTCATGGGCTGCGTAAGCAAAAAGGTTCTTCTGACCATGTGGGTATTTTTGATAGCGTTCCTGCTACCTGTTTTCCATCAGCGGCGGGGCTTGCCGGCTCTTGGGACCGTGAATTAGTTGGAAAGGTAGGCGTGGCTCTTGGCGAGGAATGTCAAGCGGAGGATGTGGCTGTTTTACTTGGGCCAGGCGCGAACATCAAGCGGACGCCGCTATGCGGACGGAACTTTGAATACTTTTCTGAAGACCCTTTCTTATCCTCGGAAATGGCGGCAAGCCATATTCAAGGGGTACAAAGCCAGGGTGTTGGCACTTCACTCAAGCATTTTGCACTCAACAATCAAGAACACCGCCGGATGTCAGTCGATGCGGTTGTCGACGAGCGGACGATGCGTGAAATTTATTTGGCAAGCTTTGAGGGTGCGGTGAAAAAAGGGAAGCCATGGACGGTCATGAGCGCCTACAACAAAGTAAACGGAACGTATGCTTCGGAAAACGAATTTTTGTTAACGGATATTTTGAAGGAAGAATGGGGCCATGAAGGTTTTGTTGTCTCCGACTGGGGTGCGGTAGATGAGCGAGTAGATGCGCTTGCAGCGGGGCTTGAGCTAGAAATGCCTTCCAGCAACGGCAGTGGCGATAAAAAAATAATAGAGGCCGTTCAAAGCGGCAAGCTATCCGTGGAATTGCTCGATCAAGCTGTTGCAAGACTGCTTCGGATTATCTTTATGAGCGTTGATCAGAAAAAAGAGAACGCTTCCTACAATGTGGGAGAGCATCATCAGCTAGCTCGCACGGTTGCTAGTGAATGTATGGTGCTTTTGAAAAATGAACAACAGCTGCTGCCGCTTAGCAAAGGAAAAAAAGTGGCGGTCATTGGCGCATTCGCTCAAAAACCTAGGTTTCAAGGCGGTGGCAGCTCGCATATCGTGCCGACTGCGCTCGATAATCCGCTGCAGGAAATGAAGCAGCTGGCTGGAGACTCGTCATTCATTTTATATGCTGAGGGTTACTCGCTAGATAACGATAATATTGATGATGCGCTCGTGGAAGAAGCGAAGAAGGCTGCTAGCGAGGCCGATGTGGCCGTTGTATTTGCGGGTCTTCCCGACCGTTATGAATCTGAGGGATACGATAGAAAACATCTAAATATGCCGGGTAATCAGAATCAGTTGATTAAGGCTGTAGCGAGTGTGCAAAGCAACGTCGTTGTTGTCCTTATGAATGGTTCGGCTATCGAGATGCCTTGGGCTGACGAGGTGGGAGCCATTTTGGAGGCTTACTTAGGAGGGCAAGCGGTTGGCGGTGCAATTGCTGACGTCCTGTTTGGAGAAGCGAATCCATCCGGCAAGCTGGCAGAGACATTTCCTGTTAAGCTAAGCGACAATCCTTCATTTCTATTTTATCCAGGCGAGGCAGATCATGCGGAATATCGGGAAGGCATTTTTGTCGGATATCGCTACTATGATTCGAAGAGCGTTAAGCCGATGTTCCCGTTTGGGCATGGTCTGAGCTATACAACATTCGAGTACACAAATCTGTTGATAGACAGCAAGGAAATAAAGGATACGGAAACGGTAAACGTTCACGTCACGGTTAAGAACACAGGAACACGCTCCGGCAAAGAAATCGTTCAGCTGTACGTTCAAGATGTCGAGAGCACCGTGATCCGGCCGGAGAAAGAGCTTAAAGGATTTGCCAAGGTAGAGCTGCAGCCTGGAGAGCAGAAGAAGATAAGGTTTACGCTGGATAAACGATCTTTCGCTTATTACAATGTTGCTCTAAAAGACTGGCATGTCGAGAGCGGAGACTTTGTTGTTCTTATTGGGCGTTCATCGGAGGATATTGTCCTAGGCGAGACGCTGCGCGTTCAATCCACTGTCCCTCTGAAAGTTGTGTATCATCGCAATAGCCTTCTCGGTGACTTAATAAGCGATACGGAGAAGGGTCCAATCGTGCAAGGCATTATGCAGCAGGTTCAAGCAGGAATGGGAATCTTGATGTCTGAGGAGAACGAAAATGCAGACATGATGGCCGCGATGATGAAATTTATGCCTCTTCGCAGCTTGGTGTCCTTCAGCCAAGGGGCGTTCACTGACGAAATGCTAAACGGCTTGCTTCACCAATTAAACC
The DNA here is from genome assembly GCF_056173205.1 of Pristimantibacillus sp. Z349TD_6. NCBI lineage: Bacteria > Bacillati > Bacillota > Bacilli > Caryophanales > Paenibacillaceae > Pristimantibacillus (SeqCode) > Pristimantibacillus sp. Z349TD_6. The sequence continues at coordinate 338,691 of NZ_CM149662.1, forward strand.
ATTCATAGTAGGAGCAAAATAGATTTTACAAAAGGACCGTCCTTCCGCGTGACGGTTCTTTTTTTCTATTCAATTAATGCAAAGCTTTTATATGCCGATCCACAATTGAGCAGGGATGTGAGGTGCCTTTTACGGTCAAAACCAGAATATAGACCTGTCAATGGAATAAAACATAAATTTACTCTAATAAAGTCTCAACTTATGTGAAATCTAGTGGTAAATGTGGTATGTTTATGTAAATTGCGTTTAACAGGAGCGGTTCATCAATGAAGGTTAGTATATTCGATGTTGCCAAGAAGTCAGGATTGTCGGTTGTAACGGTATCCCGAGTTCTTAATAAGTCGACATCCGTGCGCCAGAAAAATAAAGAAAAAGTGTTGCAGGCCATGAAGGACCTGGACTATCATCCGAACGCCTCAGCCCGCAGTCTTGCAAGCGGCAAAACCGGTATTATCGGTCTAACTTTGACGACATTGCATGATACTGTTCTTGACGCTGTAGTCAAAGAAATTAATGATAGCTTGGCAGAGCAGGGTTATTTCCTGGCACTCTCCATCTCGCAGGGGGACGAGGATTCATTTGATCGTTCGATGTTTCAAGAGGACCGTGTAGATGGAGTTATTTTGCTCTCGCCAATTAATGCAGATATATATGTGATGGAGCTGAAGAAGCGGAAAATTCCTTTTGTCATCCTTGATAATCAGCAGCGCAATCCGACGGTTCCTTCTGTTATTGTTAATAATTTCAAAGGCGGATATGATGCAACCAAACATCTCATTGACCTTGGACATACCGAAATTGCTCATATTAGCGGACCAGATCCGTTTCTGAGCAGCCGTGAGCGTGAGAGAGGGTTTATGTTCGCGCTCGAAGAAGCAGGCTTGCAGCCTTTTGAAGTGGAGCAAGGATCGTTTGATATTCCTTCAGGCTACGCCATTGCCAAGCGCTGGATCGATGCAGGCAAGCTGCCTACAGCGGTATTCGCAGCAGATGACTTTATGGCACTTGGTGTAATGGATGCTTTCAAAAATGAAGGGGTTCGCATTCCTCAAGATGTATCCGTTGTAGGTTTCGATGACCAGATCTATGCGGAAGAATTTCATCCTGCGCTGACAACCATCCGTTTGCCATTTGAGAAAATAGGGCGGCAGGGTGTAGATATTTTGCTGAAGCTAATCAAGGATTCTCCAAAAAGAAATACGATCATGGAGTTTGATCCGGAGTTAATGGTGAGGAAATCGACGGGAGCGCCTAGAGGGCGTTAAGTTTAAGAATAATGAGCAAAAGAGCCAACGCAATTACTATTTGTATAGTAATTGCGTTGGCTCTTTCTATTTATTTTGGCTGCGTCGCTATTAAGTCTAATAGCAAGCCTGCTCAAGTGATTGAAGCGCGGTTATTAACTCCTGCTTTAATGGGGAATCGGTAATCATGCCTTCTTTATTTAGCTTCAAAGTAATATGTGGAATAATTAATGTCCCGCCCTCGACAATATCAGCATTAATCATTTTAAGAGAACCCGATAATTGAATAGCGCTTTCACATAATAAAGTTAAAACGTTTAAACAAAATATATGACAAAATTTACGTTTGGCACTTAGAAGAGACAAGTAAAGACAAAAACAGAAACCGTACGTTTTTGTACTAGGTAAAGGGAATATATAATCCATAATAAACAAAAAAAATATTAATTGACATATTTTGAATGTCGGTATAAACTCATGTTGAATATTAAAGCGGTTTAACTTTCGTGAATAAAAAGCAATAACAGAGAGAAAAAGAGGTGATTTGAAAAGCGATTTCGAGGAAATGCAGAAGCAAAGTAATGGTGGAAAAAAGGGGACATACAAGAGAGCGATTAAGAGTTTTTTAAATTTGCTTCTTTTAAGGCCAAGAGGAATAGGAAACCAAATGGAAGGGGGCGGTTTTACTGAAGAACAGCAAATTTCAGAGACGGGAAAACAAACACTTTTATTTATTTATTTCGCCATGGATTATTGGTTTTCTCATATTTGCTTTATATCCAGTAGGCGCATCATTGTACTACAGCTTCACAGACTACGATATTATTAACCCGCCTGTTTTCGTAGGATTAAACAATTTCAAAGAGCTCTTTCAGGATGAACAGTTTTATAATTCGATAATGGTTACGCTCAAGTACACGCTTATTAGTGTTCCTATTACGTTGTTTTTATCACTTATGTTTGCAATCTTGATCAATCAGAAAATTCCTTTTAACGGTTTTTTTCGAACAGCGATGTATTTTCCAAGTATGATTTCAGGCGTATCCATGGCCTTGTTATGGTTTTGGGTATTTAATCCACAGGCGGGATTGTTCAACTATGGATTATCTTTTTTCGGAATTGACCCCATTCACTGGTTCCTGGATGAGAATTACGCTTTGTGGGCGCTCATCATTATGTCGTTCTGGGGACTCGGCGCAGGCATGCTTATTTTCTTAGCGGGTCTTCAAGGTGTGCCGGCTCATCTGCTGGAGGCAGCAAGGCTCGACGGTGCTGGCCGGTGGAAAACATTTTGGAATGTAACCTTTCCAATGATTTCGCCCGTTTTTCTATTCCAGCTTATCATCGGTGTCATTGAATCCTTCCAAGTGTTTACACAGGCCTATACCATCACGCGTGGTGGACCGAACTACTCTACATGGTTTTACGTGTACAACATTTACATCAATGCGTTCAAAAATTTCCGCTACGGATACGCGTCTACCATGGCCTGGATCCTACTCGTTGCAGTACTCGTTGTCACCTACTTTATCATGAGGACGTCGAAACGTTACGTTTACTACGAAGGAGGGGGCAGTAAATGAGTGAAGTGACCCATGACGCGAGCTCAAAGCGGATTATTGTCAAAAGAAAGCTAAAGCTTTCGCAAATTGTCGGATTTCTTATTTTATTAGCGGTAACAATTACGATGCTGTCACCGGTTTGGTTTATGCTCTCGACATCCTTGAAGACGACGAAAGAAATGCTTATGTTTCCCCCCACAATTATTCCAAAAGTGTTTGCGTGGGAAAATTTCCGTGAATTGTTTACCAATACCGAAATTAAATTCGGACAGCAATATAAGAACAGCTTGATTGTTGGCATATTCACAGTTATTGGAACGGTGCTGTCTTCATCATTCGTTGCCTTTGGATTTGCTAGATATAAGGGAAAAGGCAGCGGGCTGATGTTCATGCTAGTGCTCAGTACATTGATGCTTCCTTATCCAGCGATTATGATTCCGCAGTTCCTATTATTTATGAATCTTGGACTGCATGATTCGTTATTGCCGCTGATTCTGCCCGCTTTCTTTGGGTCAGCTTATATGATTTTTTTATTGCGACAGTTTTTCTCTACGCTGCCTGACGAGCTTTATAACGCCGGCCGGATTGACGGCTGCAGCGAGTTTAGACTGTACTGGAATATTACGCTGCCTTTAGCAGGACCAGCACTCGCTACGGTTGCTATATTTTCATTCATTTGGAGTTGGAATGACCTGCTCACCCCTGTACTTTACTTAGATTCGCAGGAGAACTTCACGCTTCCAGTAGGGATGGCTGCTATGCTGTCATCAAAGTTTCGTTTAGCGCCTTGGAATTTACTGATGGCCGCTTCGATTCTTTCCGTACTGCCGATTATCGTGTTGTTTGCGGTAGCACAGAAGAGATTCGTTGAGGGAATCGTACTTACAGGCATTAAATAGTTTGTTAAGCGTTTTAGCTTGCTTGTATGAAATCTAATAAAACCAAGGGGGAAATTAGAATGAAGAACAAGAAATGGTTATCCATTACCGCTATTCTCGCACTATCGATGTTTGCAACCGCTTGCTCAAACGGCGGAAACGAGGGTTCCGGCAAAGAAAAGCAGGTAACGATCACGCATTATACGATTGACTCGCCGGACAGAACGTTTGTAGAGAAGCTGATCCCTGAGTTTGAAGCAAAACATCCGAACATCAAAGTAAAAGTGACTAAAGCACCTTATGAACAGTTTGACTCCAAGCTGCAATCGTCTATTGCCGCGAAAAACGCGCCGGACGTAACCTCTCACTGGGGTTATGGCGGTTTTATGGAATATTACAACAAAGATATGCTGATGGATATGACCCCTTATTTTGAAGACTTCAAAGCAGCGGATTACAATATTCCGGAAGACGTAATGAACATCTACAAGGTTGATGGTAAAACCTATGGTATTCCGTTAAATAGCTACGTGACTGTCATGCTTTACAACAAGGATCTTTTTGATAAAGCGGGACTTCCTTACCCTCCAACCGATTATGAGGATAAAAGCTGGACTTTCGACAAAATGGTCGAATATGCGAAGAAGCTGACCGTAGACTCTGAAAATTTGGAGGAAGCTCAATATGGCGTCGACTTTGGATTTGGTGAACGTGACCAACGTCCTCAATATTTTGGTGCAAATGTCTACTCCGATGACACATGGACAAATGGCGGTAAGCCTTCAGAGATCAATCTAACTAAGCCTGATGTTATTGATGCGTACAAAACACTTTATGGTCTCATTCATGATTTGAAAGTGTCGCCAACACCAGCATTCTCCCAATCCGTATCCGGGCAATTCGGCGATCCGTTCCTATCGGGTAAAATCGCGATGTCTGTCGTTGGTTCATGGAGCCTTGCTGCCGCTGCAGATTTCAACTTTAAAGTAGGTGTTGCTGCGGTTCCAGTAAGTCCAAAAGGCGATGTGCGAAGCGTGCTTTACGTTGATCCATTGTTTGTACTTAAGGATTCGAAGCATCCGAAGGAAGCTGCGGAGTGGATTAAGTTCTTGGTTACAACTGAAATTCAGGAGAAATCGATCGAGCTTAGCGGAGGCAATCCTCCGGTCAACCAAGCAGCTGCAGAAAAGTATTACAGCAACTTTGAAGGCATTGATCCAGCAGGCATTAAGCAAGTATTCGAAGGTGCTTATAAATACGGCTTCGAATCGTACAATCATTTGATTTCCAATTACTCTCAAATCAATGAACTGTTCATCAATGAACTTTCAGGGGTAGAGAACGGAAAGCAGAAGGTTGAGGATGTGCTGCCAGTCATTGAACAGAAGCTGAAGGATCTTTTGGCAAGAGTGAATAAGTAATGAGTTAAGGGGAGGGGCGATTGAGGCTGCTCCCCTCCATTTTATACAAAGCATGATTACTACTAGTCTGAGGAAGGCGTTCTTATGAAGGTAAGCATTGTGGACGTTGCCAAAAAATCAGGATTATCCATTGTGACGGTATCAAGGGTATTAAACAATTTGCCAAGTGTCAGAAAGAGCAACCGGGAGCGGGTTCTTCAGGCTATGAAGGAGCTTGATTATCACCCTAATGCGTCTGCAAGGAGTCTTGCACGAGGAAAAACAGGCATAATCGGACTAGCGTTAACAACTTTGCATGACTCATTTCTCGATGCGGTCGTGAAGGAGGTTAATGATCGGCTTGCGGAAAATGGCTATTTTCTTGCTTTATCGATTTCAACAGAAGAAGACGATCACATCCATCGATCATTATTTCAGGAAGGACGTGTCGATGGCGTCATCTTATTGTCACCCATACGTGAGGATGAGTACGTACTAGAGCTTAAGAGAAACCGAATTCCATTTGTCATGCTCGATAATCAGCAGATGAATTCGCCAGCTACCTCTGTCATCGTAGACAATTTTTATGGTGGATATGAAGCAACCAAACATTTAATCGATTTGGGGCACAGGGATATCGCGCATATTAGTGGTCCAGAGCTGTTTCTGAGCAGTCGAGAGCGTGAACGAGGATACTATGCCGCATTGGAAGAAGCGGGCATAACATCCTTCTGTGTGGAGCGCGGAGACTTTGAAATATCTACGGGCTATCGAATTGCTCGGAGCTGGATGGACGCTGGCAGACTGCCGACTGCGGTATTTGCGTCCGATGATAATATGGCGCTCGGCGCTATGAATGCTTTTATAATTGAAGGAATTCGGATACCTCAGCAAATTTCGATCATTGGATTTGATGATCAGATTCTTGCCACGGAGTTTCACCCGAAGCTGACGACGATGCGCCAGCCGGCCGCGCAAATTGGAAGGATGGGGGTTGAACTGCTGCTGAAGAGCATAAGCGGTGCAGCCAAAAGAAATGTCACTGTTCAATTGAGCCCAGAGCTAGTTATTCGGGAGACAACTTCTTTGAGGCAATAACAAACATGAAATCAAGGGAGTGTATCCGTTGAAATATTACTTGGGTGTAGATGGCGGCGGCAGCAAAACGTACACGCTAATTACAGATGAGTCGGGCAGAATTGTAGGAAAAGGGAATAGCGGGAACGGTAATCATCAGGTTGATTATGAGGCGGCTAAACGCAATATACGCGAATCGGTTGAGATGGCATTACGCGAAGCAAATGTAGTACACAGTGACATTCAGTTCGCTTATTTTGGTTTAGCTGGTGCTGATAGGGAAGCGGATTATGAAATATTGAGACCCATGATCGCAGAACTGGGATTTGCGAAGCATGAAGTGAATTGCGATACAGCGATAGCTCTTCGAGCGGGAACGGATCAGCCGTATGGCGTTGTACTGATTTGTGGTGCCGGAACGAACAGCGCGGGCGTTAACTCTCGGAATGAGTTTTATCAGTGTGGAGGCTTCTCTTATGCTTTCGGAGATTTCGGCGGCGGCAGCGACTTAGGCATTGAAGCTTTCCGCTCGGTTATCCGGGCTTGGGATGGGCGCGAGCGGCCGACTATATTGACGAACCTCCTGCTGCAGGACCAAGGCTACGACAGTGTGGAGAGCATGTTCAATGATTATTTGAATCACGATAAAACACCTCCGCTTAGAACGGTAAAGCTGCTGTTTCAAGCAGCAGAACAGGGAGATAAGGTTGCATTAACGATTTTGCGAGTGCAGGGGGAGGAACTGGGCAAGTCGGCGCGGGCTGTCATTCAACGTCTGAGGATGGAGGCGGACAAGTTCGATGTTGTCCTTGCTGGTAGCGTACTTACTAGGGGAGAGGCAAGTTTTATTCACCCGTATATCGAACAGGCTGTCAAAAGCTGTGCTCCAGATGCATCATTAGTTAAGCTCGAGATTGAGCCGGTTGTCGGAGCGGTGTGGCTTGCTTTTGAAGCTGAAGGGAATACGCTGCCGCGTGAAGTCTACGACCGTTTAAGATCCGTGTCGGAATATAGTTATTGATTTTTTGGAGGGCACCGTTGATGGTGCTCTTTTTTTATTTGGCCTTTTAAAACAAATGTAATAAACGTGGGATACGAAGATGCTATTCAAATCGACTAGATTGTTTAATATCGTCTCATGGTGACGTATAGGTAAGTCGAGTTATGCTGGAGTAAGCTAATCATTTGGTTAAGTTTATAAAATATAGGCCGGAGAGCGAGGAGTATATGAACATGATAAAAAATGATGGTATTCCAGTAGAACGTGAACGTGTGAAATTAACATCTCAAAATCCGATAATAACTGCAATATATACGGCTGACCCTTCTGCTCATGTTTGGGAGGACGGCAAGGTTTATATTTATGCTTCACATGATATGGATCCGGCAAGAGGCTGTGATTTAATGGATCGATATCATGTGTACTCCTCTTCCGATATGGTGAACTGGTTGGATGAGGGTGAAATTCTTCGTTCGGACGATGTAGCATGGGGCAGGCCGGAAGGCGGCTTCATGTGGGCGCCCGATTGTGCCTACAGAAACGGAACCTATTATTTCTATTACCCGCATCCCAGCGGATCAGATTGGAATAATACATGGAAAATCGGTGTGGCAACCAGTCAAAAACCAGGAAGCGGTTTTAAGGATCAAGGTTATATCTCGGGACTGGGCGGATTTGCACTCATTGATCCGTGCGTGCTCGTTGACGATGATGGACGTGCTTATATGTATTACGGCGGGGGCAGCAGATGCGAGGGCGGCGAGCTGAACGACGATATGATGTCCATTAACGGCGAGATGCGCGAGATGGAAGGACTGGAGGATTTTCATGAGGCAGCTTGGGTTTTCAAAAGGGCTGACCTCTACTATCTGACCTACGCCGATAATTTAGATGGAAACAACCGCATGAGATATGCTACCAGCAAGCACCCGCTTGGACCATGGACCTATAGAGGTATTTTTCTAGAGCCGACTGGCTGCTCAACTACTCACGGTTCTGTGGCGGAATTTAAGGGGCAGTGGTATTTGTTTTACCACAATCAGGAAATTTCGGGCCAAGGCAATTTAAGAAGCATGTGTATTGATTATTTGTATTTTAATGAAGATGGAACAATCCAGACCGTCGTTCAAACCAAAGAAGGCGTTAAGTCTGTAGGGGATGCTCCGGCTCCCAATACAAATCAGAGAACCTACTCTGCCAGCCGTGTGGACGGAGGAGCGGTTGTTGAAACAAACGAGCAAGGAGAAAGTGTCGTTAATCGTTTGGATATCGCTGGCTCTTATTGCGAGTTTCAAGCTATCGACGGAGAAAAAGGCGGAAGAGCGGCCATTCATATTCGTTATGCAACGGCAGAGCGACTCGCCAAACTAAACCTGACCGTGAACGGTCATGATTATTCCTTGCTTAATGCACTGTCGACAGGAAGTCTGCTGGACTATAGCGGCCTTGCTAGCATTACCGTTCAGCTAGAGCCTGGTGCTGATAATACCATTAGGCTCACAGGCGGCAATGGCGAGATTAGTGTCGAAAGCATAACGGTTAGCCCGTTTCTGGATTAATAGAATATGACGCAGCCCCCACGATGACAAGCGGGGGCTGCTGCTTTTTATTTTGAAGAAATAAACTTAACAGAAGCAGTCCGGTGCTGAGGATGATTGGTCTGCTTTCTTGTGTGATCGTTTGTCATCGTCTTCTTCAAATGAGATTAAGGCATGGGTCGCATGGCTGAGAATGGCGCCTGCTCTTGTGGATGCTGCAATCAAAACAGCCTCTACTATTTCCTCCCGCGTGCCTCCTAGCTCCTTGCATTTCTTCACATGCACATCAATGCAATAGGGGCATCCTGTCACGTGAGCAACGGCTACAGCAATGAGCTCTTTCATTTTTGCAGGTATGGCATCAGAAGCATGATAAACGTCTTTTTCAAAAGCTAAAAAGGAACCTGCAGCCTGCGGAACGAGCTTAATCAGCTCTGGAATCCGGCTTAAATTCGAACGATCATAATAATGAGTCATCATATACCCTCCCGTTAAATAAAATTGATCTCTTATTAATTGTAGGGGAGAGCGATTCAAATCTCAGTGACATTGTCACAAATGCTGTTCTATTATACGGTTTAAGACGCCGCGATCCAATATGGTGATCTTTCCTCTGCTTAATGCAATCGCTCCTTGCTCCGCAAAGCTTTTTAAAATGCGGGTAATGACCTCGCGTGATGTCCCAATTTCTATAGCTAGTTGTTCATGAGTAAGCCGCAAGCAATCACCCTTCACAGATTCCGAAATTAAATAGTCCGCAATGCGATAAGGGAGCGGCTGGAAAGCGACATTTTCCAGCAGCTTTGTCACATTCGTCATTCGATCAATAAATTGTTTATAAATATATTGCCTAATGGGTTTGATTGTGTTCATCCATTCTCGAAATACGGAAACGGGCAGCAGCAACACGTCCGTTTCTTCCTCTATGGCTACCGATGCTTCATATTCAGTCTCACCCAATATGCTTGCCATCATAAGGACGCAGCACTGACCGCTATGCACCCGGTATAAAGTAATTTCTCTGCCTGCTTGACTCAGCTTAAACACTCGAATTTGACCGCTGACAATAAACATAGCATGCTGCAAAATATGGCCTTCGCGAATGGAATGCGAGGTAGCCGGATTAATGGATAATAGCTGCGCAGCTTCCCAGCTCTCTGCAGGAAGATGGGCGAATGAGGGAAACATATGCTGAATTTGCTGTATTTGTTTGCGAGAAAGATGATTCATACAGAGGCTCCTTAAGTGTCGGATTGTGTACTATTTCTCTGTCTTTTTCGTTTTTCCTTTTATTAGAAGATTTACTCAACCTAAAAAAAGAAGTGCACTGGCATCTCAGGCCCGCACACTTCTATTTTTAGATAATGGCTATCTTTATTATTGCTTTCCTTCGCTTCTTGCAAGCTCCTTACGTACAATTGGGGCGACCTTAGTGCCGAGCAGTTCAATGGCTCGCAGTACCTCGCGGTGCGGCATCGTACCTACATTCACATGCAGGAAGAATCGAGTGACCCCTAGATTTTTGCGCAGCAAAAGAATCTTCTCCGCAACATATTCAGAATCACCCACATATAGAGCGCCTCGAAGGCTGCGGGCAGAGTCATAAGCTGCACGGCTGTAATGCTGCCCCCAGCCGCGTTCACGTCCAATGACATTCATCTGTGCCTGAGTTGGCGGGAAAAATAAATCGGCTGCTTGCTCCGTTGTTTCGCCAACAAAACCGTGGGAATGTGTGGCGATTTGCAGCTTGCTGGGATCATGTCCAGCTTTTGCAGCTGCCTCCTTGTAAAGATCGACCAGCGGTGCAAAATTTTCAGGCATCCCGCCAATAATAGCGAAGGCGATAGGAAGGCCGAGCAAGCCTGCGCGAATTGCAGATTGTGCGTTGCCGCCGCTTGCGATCCAAACGGGAAGCGGGCTCTGAACTGGCCGCGGGTATACAGGTAGATTATGAATAGCAGGACGATGTCCACCGCGCCAATTGACCTTTTCGGAATCTCTGATAGCAAGAAGCAGCTCTAGCTTCTCTTCAAACAATTCATCATAATCTTCTAAGCTGTACCCAAATAGCGGGAAGGATTCAATAAAGGATCCCCGTCCTGCCATAATTTCGGCTCTGCCGTTAGAGAGCCCATCGAGTGTGGAAAACTGTTGAAATACACGAACCGGGTCGTCTGAGGACAGAACGGTAACAGCGCTGGTGAGTCTAATGTTTTTGGTCATCGGAGCTGCTGCTGCCAGTACAACCGCAGGCGCAGTGCCGGCGTAATCAGCACGGTGATGCTCTCCAATACCATAAACATCTAGTCCAACTTGATCTGCGAGCACAATCTCCTCAACCGCGTTGCGCAGACGTTCAGCATGGCTCATGATTGCTCCTGTCACAGGGTCAGGTGTCGTTTCCAAAAAAGTACTAATTCCAATTTCCATGTTTGCTGCCAAATCGGCCATAAGCATACGCCTCCTTTATTACCTATAGTTTACTCAATTTTTTATGGTTTCTCAAATTTAGTAAGCAGATAATTTCAGCTAATCACTTCTCTAACGAATCGTATTATGCTTATTAGGTCAAAGACTGCATCTTTTAAGTTTTAACGAACCTTATTAACGTTATGGCATGCTGTATGAGAGGTTAGGTGCTGTTTTTCTTAAAATAGCGACGCTGGAGTTCGTTACAAATTCAAATCATTCCAAATGGCTTAAATAAGAGCTGCTGGGTTCGTTAGCGATAAATCCAATCCAAATTCCGGGCAAAGGACCGCCTTGTTAAAAGCGATTCACTCTGGCATTCGCTTTGTCTAAGCCTCCATAAACAAAACAAGGGCTGTTCCAAATGTAGATTTCTACTTTTGGGACAGCCCCTTACAGATATATAGCAGTACGTTATTACTTGATTTAGACGTTACCCATATAGCTGCGTGTTAGATTCGGCATGATAAGCACATCGTTTTTGCTGTATTTTGCATACAGCTCGGAGAGGGATTGAATAAACGGTTCATATTGTTCGTCAGTCTCTTTTGGCGCATAGGAGCCGGATAAATTACGTCCAATAAAATGGTCTAAATCAAACTCCAAATGGTATTCAAATACTTTAAATTCATAGCGGCCGTTGCGGAAAAACTGCTCATACACGTCAGGAGTCTTATCGATACCGCCGCTAAATCCTTTAAATGCAGGGCAATACTTTTGGCAGATCGCTGCGTTTTCAATAACGAGCTCGCTTGAAGCATCTCTGCTATTCCACACTAAGGCAACGTTAGCATCTGGTTTTAGTATTCTTTGGCACTCGAGCTTAAACTGCTCCTTGTCAAACCAATGAAAGGCTTGGGCAACCGTAATTAAATCTATACTTTGGCCTTGCAGCGGCGTATGCTCAGCAGCGCCATTTATAGAGGTAAACTTAGCATAATGAGTTAATTCTTTTTCTGCGGTGGATCTCATATCCTCATTAGGCTCAATGGCAATGACCTTTAAATCTTGATCCAGCAGCTGCTTCGTAAGTATTCCAGTGCCGGAACCAATATCAGCTACAGTATGATCCGGTGATAGGTTATTGCTCTGAATAAGGTAGTTCATATAAGCCATAGGATAATTGGAACGGTATTCGGAGTAAATCGCGGCTTTGCCTGTAAAGTTATCTTTTGTCCCCAAAATAAATAGCCTCCCGTATATAATTTATTTTGAATACAATAATTTTACTGATTTTCTTTAATTGTAGCGCTTGTCTTGCCATTAGTCGATGCAGGAAGATATGATAAAATAAATAACAAGTCTACGAACAGCGAGGGGTAGATAAAATGGTAGTTGACCACAAGCAATGGAAACCTGAAGTATTGGCGTATCTTGAACGAATAGGTTATAAGGGCCCGATCGATAACAGTTTGGCAACACTCACAGAGCTCCAGAACTGCCATGTACATACCGTACCCTACGAAAACTTAGATATTATAAACCTTGTTCCGCTATCATTGGAAATTCCCGACCTGTTCAATAAAATCGTTACAAAGCATCGCGGTGGCTATTGCTTTGAGTTGAATGCACTGTTTGGTTGGTTGCTAGCCGAGCTCGGCTTTAACGTGACGAACTATTTTGCCCGGTTCTGGCGTGATGAAACACAGACACCGCCAAAACGCAGACATCATATTTTACAGGTAGTAGCTGAAGGAAAGCCGTATCTATGCGATGTGGGAGTAGGCGGTATTGCACCACGAAACCCGATTCTATTGGCTGAAAATGTCGTCCATGAGCAAAAGGAAGAAGCGTATCAGCTGGAGCGGGATGCCTTTTTTGGCTGGGTGCTGCTGGAGAGGAAGAAGGGGGAATGGAGCCGCCTTTATACCTTTACCGAGGAACCGCAGCTGCCGCAGGATTTCATTATGACTTCCTACTGGTGCGAGCATGCACAAGATTCGATATTTGTGAGCACGCCGATGGTGGCCATTCGGACAGCTGAAGGAAGAAATACAATCGCAGGCGAAGAGTTTCGTATATTTACGGCAGAGGGCGTTCAGGTAGTTACACCTTCTACACAAGAGGAATATGCGGAAGCATTACGTAAATATTTTGGAATTGTCATATCCGTATAGCTTGCTAAGCAATCGGATCATCTTTTATATCTCTATCATACTAGCGGGCTGTCTCAAAAGTAGATTAATCTACGGTTGGGACAGCCCATTTTTTACGTATATGCTGACAGATTGTTGTCATATGACAAAAAAATGACAACTCTCACTATATAAAAGGGATAATTTGGATTATACTGTTTATAGGTAATTAGTATCATGTAAATGATAGAAATGCTAAAGGTAAATAGATAATAGGAATTATTTTTGAGGTGAAAACAATGGCTGAGTATATCATGTTTCGAGAGATTTGGACGCCTTTCCGATTGGTAGGCATTCGACTGTTTAAGGATGAACATACTAAATATTGGTATAAAATTGGGGGCAATCATCGAAAACGAATGTTTAAGTGAATGTAACGAGCAGACTTTCCATCGGATGGTCTGTTTTTTTATTCCGAGCACGAACGCGGTATTCATAGTAGAAGAGCCAATGCTATAATGAAGTTAAATTTCTTCGGGGCTTCCTTTAATTGATTACTTTTGTTTAAATAATGAATTCTTTCCATATCTAGCAACTGGGGAGTGCGGCTTCTTGATTGAGATATCAGGTTATCAAATGATCGATGAAATAGGCAGTTATGATGATATAAACCTATATAGAATGATTCGCCAAGCGGATAACATTGCTGTTATCGCCAAAACCACATGTGACATCTATCCAGGACCGAACGTGGTTGCTGCATTTCAGCATGAGTATGAGCTGCTCGTTAAGCTCGGCGGACGAGGAACGTTAGAAGCATATAGTCTGGAAATGTTAGCAGACAGACCTGTTCTGATTTTGCAGGATATCGGAGGCAGTACACTAGATCGGGTATTACGCACGCGCGATAACCCTTTTATGCATGAAGCGTTGCTGGCCATCGCAGTATCGGCAGCAGATAGCCTGATGCAAATACATCGTGAAAAAATAATACTCAATGAAATAACCCCCTTTCATCTCATCGCTAATCCCGATACCTATGAAGTGAAGTTTATTGATATTCGAATGTGTTCAACTGAACTTAACAAGAGTCCGCTTCCATTAACAACAGGCAGGCCTGACTTCATTTTGTCCTATATCTCCCCAGAACAGACGGGCAGAACGGGAATGATCCCCGATTACCGCTCTGATTTCTATTCGCTCGGCGTCACCTTATACGAATGGATGTCGGGAAGCCTTCCTTTTGAATCACAAGATGTAATGGATGTTATATATCGGCATATTGCCAGCACGCCTGAACCTCTGCATAAGAGGTATTCCTCTATACCCGAGATGGTATCTGCTATTGTAAGCAAGTGTATGGAGAAGATGCCTGATGCGCGGTATATCAGTGCATTCGGGTTGAAGTCGGACTTGGAAGAATGTCTGAATCAATTCCAGTTATCAGGAGAAGTAGAAGCCTTTGCACTGGCAAGCCGTGATATTTCAGATCTTTGGAGGACTTCAAACCAGTATTACGGCAGACGCTCCGAGCAGCAATGCTTGCAAGATGCACTGCAGCGAGCGTCGTTAAGCGCTGCGGAGGTTATCTGGGTTAGCGGCAACGGAGGAATAGGAAAAACGTCCTTTGTGAATGAAACGCTTAGAAAATCGATGCCGCTTGAAGTTTATTTTGTTACGGGCAAATTCAATCCGCAACAAACGGCAAAACCCTACGACGTATGGATTCAAGCCATTGATGAATTGGTTAGCCTAATGCTCATGGAGAGCAAGCTGCAGGCAGAGGTTTGGAAGCTGCGCATAATAGATGCCTTAAATGGGTATGGACAGCTGTTGATTGAATTGGTTCCAAAGCTGGAGCTGCTGATTGGAGAGCAGCCAGCGGTACTTTCATTGCCGCCAGTGGAAGCGCAGCGCCGTTTTCACCTTATTTTGAGCCGTTTTATTCATCTCTTCCTTCACCGGGACTGCCCGTTGGTTTTGTTCTTTGATGATCTGCAATGGGCGGATGAAGAATCGCTTCAATATCTTGCTTATCTTCTAGAGGATAGGGACATCAATCATTTACTCATCATCTTGGCTTATCGGGATGGAGAAATTACGCCGCTACATCCGCTGAGCCGTTTGGAGAATCATTTTGAAGAGCACAACACAAAGAACAGCCGTATTCATCTGGAGGCTTTAGAAGCCGCTGATTTAACCTGCCTTCTAAGCGACACCATGGGCTGCGAAGCTGCTGAAACCGATGAGCTGGCTGCTGTATTGCTCCATAAGACGGAAGGCAATCCTTTTTTTCTAAAGCAATTTATTCAGGATTTGGTTGATGATGAGCAAGTTATGTTTGATGAATCGAGCAGGCGCTGGCAGTGGGATTTGCAGCTTATTGCTGAAAGAAACGTTCCGGCCAATACGGCTGATTATATATCGGGTAAGATGAAGCTTTTCCCGGATCAAATGGTTTATGTGCTTGGGCGGGCAGCTGTTCTTGGCACCAGCTTTGATGTAGATATGCTTGTTTCCATTACGAATCTACCCTTGCAGGAGTTTGAAGAAGTGCTGGAGAAAGCCGAGCGTGAACAATTATTGCAGCCAGTTAAGCTCGGGAACGGAAACATTTATCAATTTCAGCATGATCGCATTCAGCAGGCTGCCTATCATCTTGTATCCGAGGATGAGCTTCCCGCACTGCATTGGAGAATCGGATCGCTGCTTGCGGACCGGATAGCATTCACCGAAGATGCGAATATATTCGAAGCCGTCAATCATTTCAATCAGGCATCGAAACAAATAGAACGTCTAGAGCAGAAGCTGTTCCTGGCCGAGCTGAACTTAAAGGCGGCCTTGAAAGCGAAACAGTCGACCGCATATGAGACTTCACTAGGCTATTTGCGTCATGCTGCTGCCCTTATCGAAGAGGAATGTTGGAAAAACAGCTACTCGCTTGCCTTCCCAATATTCAGAGAACGCGCCGAGGCGGAATATTTATGCGGTCATTTTGCGAAAGCACATGATTTATTTAATTTGTTGATCAGCAAAGCGGAAACTAATTTAGATAAAGCGCTCGTTTGCACAATGAAGATTCAATTGGAGGCAACGAATGACAATTACGACGAGGTCCTATCTTTAGGCCGTCAAACGCTGGAGCTATTGGATATTCACCCTCGTTTTGAGCCAAGCACATTGGAATTGACTGTGCAGTGGTTAAAGCTCAGAAGGAAAATTAAGAAACATTCGATAGCATCGCTGCAGCAACTGCCGCCAATGACAGATGAAGTACGGAAAGCGGCTATGACCGCGATGGTCTATACGAGCAATGCCAGTTTTTTTGTAAATCAAAAAGGCTGGCTTGCTACTACGTTTACCATGGTCGAAATGACACTGGATTACGGCATGGCCCCGGAGTCTTCAATCGGTTTTGTCGGTTATGCCATGTTCCTGAATTTTCAGTTTCGGCATTATAAAGAGGCATTTGAATGGGGGATGCTCGCCTGTGAATTATCAAAGCCGTACCCTATACTGCATGTTAAGACGCTTACTTCATTCACCCTTTGTTACGACAGCTGGCGCAAATTTGATCCGATGATGCTGAAGACCTTTACCGAGCATGCTGGGAAAGTAGGATTGGAATCAGGAGATCTGTGGCACAGCAATCAAAGTGTATTGATCAATTGTGCGACTCTGCTGCAATATGGTCATCCGCTTGGTGATATTTATAACCGGTTAATTGCGCATTCAGGCGATTTTTTGCGCCATAATAATACGCTTCATTGGAAGCAAGCCGTTTTGCTTGCTACTCTCCTTGTCCGTTTAACGGGATATCGCGCGCCGAATGATCCATTTATGGAAACGGATATTTTTAGCGAGGATTTCGCCGGGGCGGTGCACGGAGACCAATTTAATACGATTCAAGAGCTGGTTTGCACGCTTCATTATTTGCCTGGCTATTTATTTGGTCAGTATCAGGAAGCAAATGAGGCTTTGAAGAAAGCAGCCGCAATTATTTCTTCGCGTAATGATAACTATGAGAGCACCGTACAATATTTTTATGAATCGTTAGTGCTGGCACAGCTTTATGAGGATGTTTCCGTACAGGAGCAAAAAGAATTTTTGACAACGATTAAGAAACATATGAAAAGAATGAAAGTGCTCACTTCGCGTTGTCCAGAAAACTATAAGCATAAATATTTGCTCATTAAATCTGAAATGGCGCGAATTACACGAAAGAGCCGTCAAGCGGAGGAACTGTTTGAGCAGTCGATTGAGGCAGCGCGTGCTTATGGATATATACATGATCTTGCAATAGCAGCGGAATGTCTTGCGAAATTTGCCCTTCGTCAAGGCAGGCAGCAGCTCGCGAAAATCTATATGACGGAAGCGTATGAAGCTTATATTGAATGGGGGGCGGCTGCGAAAGCGGCTGATCTGGAACAAAAATATGGGCATCTGCTCCACATTAGACGGGAGTCGGGCCTTGAAAGTGTGGATTATCTCTCAGCAGTCATGTCCGCGCAAGCATTATCGGGCGAAATGGAAATGAATCGTTTGCTCGATACGCTGATGCGTATCATGCTTCATAACGCTGGCGCGGAATATGGTGTGCTTATTTTTGGTCACGAAGACAATTGGGTTGTTGAGGCGTATGGAACAGCAGAGGAGCTTCACATTGAAACCGTGCCCCTTGCGGAAGAATCGGAAATCGCCTCAGCGGCGATTATTGGCTATGCAGCACGAACGAAAGAGGAAGTTGTCCTGCATGATGCAGCCCATGAAGGGATGTTCGTCCGAAATCCTTATGTTAAAAATAATGGATTAAAGTCGGTTTTATGTCTCCCTATCATGCATCAGAATAAGCTGATTTGCTTGCTTTATATGGAGAATAAGTTATCGACGAGCGTCTTCACACCGCAGCGGCTTGATGTTCTGAAGCTGCTCGGCTCCCAGTGCGCCATTTCCATAGAAAACGCTAAGCTTTATTCGGGGATACAATATCTCAAAAATAACTTAGAGGCACAAGTCGTGGAGCGGACTCGCAGTCTTGAGAGGTCCATGCAAGAGACGTCTGCTGCTCTTGCCGAAGCTTCTGTTTATGAGGAACGGAGCCGCATTGCCCATGATATTCATGATATTGTCGGCCATTCGCTTACCTCGACGATCCTTCAGATTGAAGCTGGAAAGCGTCTGCTGCACAAGGACATGGAGGGCGGCATGCAGCGGTTGAAAGAAGCGCAGGATCTAGCAAGGCATAGCCTGAATGAGATTCGCGGCTCTGTCCATATGTTGAAGGAGGACAAGTTCGCTGACCTCGGACAAATGCTGAACCGGCTCATTCAAGATACAGAGCGCAATATGGAAGTAGAAGTTCATGCAGTGATGCAGCCTTTGCCGAAGCTGTCGACAGCGCATAAGAAGGCGATCTATCATGCGCTCCAAGAAGGGCTAACCAATGGCATCCGGCATGGGGGGAGCAAGGAATTCCGCTTTAGTTTGCAAACCGTCGGCACCTATTTGCAGTTCAGGCTCGAAGATTGCGGAATTGGAGCACCTGAGATTGCGCTCGGATTTGGGTTAAAGGCGATGAAGGAGCGAGTGGAACAGCTCGGCGGAAGCCTCTCTATTGAATCATGGCCAAATCAAGGCTGTCTGTTAAAGATCGATTTGCCCTACAAGATACGTTTGAATGGAGAGAGGGAATGAATAAGATAACGATAGTAATTGCGGATGATCAGATGCTGACACGGGAAGGGCTTCGAACCATATTGGACTTGGAAGATGATTTCGAGATCGTTGGCGTAGCTAAAAATGGGGAAGAGGCGTGTGAAATGGCAGAGACGCTTCAGCCACACCTTATGCTGCTGGATATTCAAATGCCGATTATGGATGGAATCACCGCTTTAAAACGAATTAAGCAGAGCTCGCCCAACATTTTTATTTTGTTTTTAACGACATTCATAGATGCGGATTATATTGTAGAGGGCATGGCGCATGGGGCAAGCGGCTATATGCTGAAGGATATGGATATCGATAAAATGATTGCCGCGATTCGGGATACGATATCCGGGCAGTTCATTCTTCCAGCCGCGGTTGCAGCCAAACTGGCTGAGAGGATGAACCGGTTTACAGAAGATCACGAGCAATGGCAAAAACCGAGCCGGCGCCACATCCAGCTGACCGATCGCGAGAAAAAATTGGCACAGCTTATTATACGCGGACTGAACAATCGAGAAATTGCTGATGCATTGTTCATAGCCGAAGGTACAGCTCGCAACTACATCAGCAATCTCTATAGCAAACTGGAAGTCGTCGATCGTGCACAGGCGATTATTCGCCTGCAAGGCTTGATTTGATTCATGGCTTTAAGTGATGCCCGTATCCGCTGGGACAAGTCGTTTTTGCATGCGCTGCTCATTCAGCAGCTCCATCATCCATGTTTCAATTTCTTTCGTATGCTGCGTGGCATAGGCTGGATTCGCAAGGTTGCGAGCTTCTAGCGGATCCTCGGTTAAGTTGTACAGCTCAAATTCCTCTGGAGCCGGCTCCGTTTTCACTTGTGTCGCCCACAGCGGGTAAGGTTCACCTTTTGGAGCATCAGCTTGCAAAAAGGTTACATCCTGTACGCCTGGTTGGCTCCAAAATTGCACGTTGTCATAGTAACGGGAGTATTTCCACAATTGTTTCTTGCCATCGGTAATGATCGTCATGAGGACAGACTCAATATGATTAGGCTGAACAACGGATGAATAGGGCTCCCCAAGTGGATTGACTTGGTGCTGGCCTCGTGTCACGTCGTCATCGGTCATGAAATATACAGGACTATCGTCGGTTACCGCCGGTTTTTGTTCCAAAATAATAGGAGTGAGGTCGCGCCCAACAAAAGGGCGGGCTTCGCTGAATCTCTTTTGCAAGCAGCATTGAATGGTATGGATGTCCACATTCGCAAGTCCAAGCATAGTAGGCAGCAAATCAACATGGCTTGTAAGGGTATCCACATTTTTATTACGTGGAAAAAGATGTTTATTATGAATAAGGAAAGGCACATGCAGAAACTCTTCATAGGCACAGTACCATTTCTGATGAAGATTTCCGTGAGATCCGAGCAAATCTCCATGGTCTGAGGTGAAAATAACGATCGTATTGTCATAAAATGATGAGCGAGCAAGCGCCTCGTATACTTTTAACATTTGCTGATCGGCATTTTTTTGCAGCTGGTAATAAAGCTGACGGTAAAATGGATTGTCGATGATCGGCTGCAGCGCTTTAGGGTAAGTATCGCGATAGCTTGCTTGGCAGCGTGGTTTCGTAAGCAGCGATTCGTTCATCGTTGGCGACGGAGAAACGGATGGTACGGTAGGCTCCACTTCGAAACGGAAGGCGGGCAGATGCGCGGTGAGCGCACCGTACAAAACAATATCGTGCGGGTTAACGAAGGAAGCAATGACTAACCATGGCTTGGCATTTTTGTCATTGCTTTTTTGACGATCAAGGGTTTCAAGCAGCATCACAGTTTCCTCACCATAAACCACATCGCGTCCGCTTATTCCGAAACCTGCAGAGGAGGCGGAATTACGCGGATTTTTTCCATTTGGCTCCGGACCAATCCAGTCAGAGAAGCCGAAGTCATCTAGGCGATTAGCTTGGTAATATAAGTCGGTTCGCTCTCTGTCAGGTACGCCTGTCAAAGAATCAAAGCTTGGAATGCTGTTGTGGGTGCCAGGGACGATAATGTCTGCATTGGTTATATGCCATTTCCCTTTGTAGTGCGTCTGATAGCCGGCTTCGCGGAAATAGTCGCCCATCGTAGGAACGGTGTTTTTATCCAGCCAATGCACATCGGAATCGAAAGACTCTTTGGCGATTCCGACCGTTTGGCTGACGCCGTGGAGCGATGGGTAATGTCCGGTAAACAAGGTTGCCCGGCTTGGGCAGCATGCGGAGCTCCCAATGTAGTGCCTATGGAACTCCATAGAGTTTTCTTTCAACAGCTCCTGTACGATTAGATTTTTTTTGCGCCATTTTTTTATTTCGGCGTTCTCATATACAGGGGGATAACGTTCCTCATCCACCAGGATGACAAGAAAATTAGGCTTATCGAGCTTTCGTGAGGCTTGCTGATTACGTTTCATGGCATACACACATCCTTGGCTAAGACTTCACTTTAAATTATGCTGCAAAGCTTAGAAACAGTAATTTTCCACCGTTAGACGCGTAAGCATATGCGAAAAAAGAAACAAGCTCACCTCAACAAGGAGGTGAGCTTGTTTCCTTTTCTATAGGTTTTACTTCTCTGCTTTCCAATCAGCGATTTGCTGTTTGTATTGTACAAGAAGCTCGCTCAGTGATTGCTTTATAGCAGCAGCATCTTCAGCTTGAACCGCTTGCGCCAGCTTAATCTCTGCTCTAATAAACGCCATGTCAGCGCTGTCGGCTTCGCTAATAGTCGCCTCAGTCATTTGAACTGCCGTTCCTGTATTCTTATCAAGCTGAACGACATCAGCTGTTGCAATATTTAGTTTAGTGGACTCTGAGATTTTCACTGTAGCAGTGCTCATTGATAAAGTTCCGACATTCTCCGATTTAGAAATAGAGATCGTTTCCTTGCCAGCTGAAATTGCTGGTATTGCTTCAACAGATGAAATGAGGTTTTTCATCGTGCTGCCGATCGTTTTCTCATATTGGTCTAATGTATCCTGCCAGTCCGCTAGTGTGTCAGGTGCATATTTTTTGGCTAAGTCGAGCGGATTAGTAAAGCTGTTGACCACAGCTACACCAGTCGTTGCATCTGCGGAGATGGAAGTGCTTGCTGTTACGTTTTGCAGCATTGAGAATTTTTCAGGTGCTGGCGCTTTAGACGCTGCATTCGAGATGGCAGGGCCTGCAACAGCGGACATTAATAAAGCAGATGAAAGGACAACTCTGGAAATAATCAACTTATGGTTCATGGTTTCACGCTCCTAATGGGTTTGTCTTACTCGTCTTACTCTACAAGAAGGCTGTGTCAGAACATTGGTGTATTTGTGGAAAAACGATGGCACAACCCCATTGCGATTGTGGGCTTGGTATACTTATAGAAGAAATGTTCAGGGGGTTAGTGAAGGTGAACAGCAATTATCGCATCGCCGTTGTGGATGATGACTTTCATATACGTAATTTAGTCGAGATTTATTTGCAGAAGGAAAATTACCAGACAATCGGTTTGGAAAATGCAGAGGACGCATGGGAGCTGTGGCAAACCAATCCTCCCGATCTGTGGGTGCTCGATATTATGCTGCCGGGAATGGATGGCTATGAGCTATGCAGGCGAATTCGGAATGAGGCAGAGGTGCCTATTATTATGATTTCAGCCAAAGATACAGAGGTTGATAAAATATTAGGCTTGGAGCTTGGGAGCGACGATTATTTAGTTAAGCCGTTTAGTCCTCGGGAGCTAATGGCACGCATAAAGCGGCAGCTCCAACGCTGGTATAAAATTAACCAAGCCGAAGAAAACACGGCGAATGCTGCAACGCCATTGTCACGGCTGGAGCTCGGTGAGCTTCAATTGATGCTGGAGGAAAGACGTGTATTCTGGCAAGGCGAGGAAGTGGACATGACGAGCAAGGAATTCACGATGCTCAAGGTGTTTATTGAGCAGCCGAACCGTGCTTTTGCTAGAGCTGATCTGCTCACACTCGTATGGGGCG
Organism: Pristimantibacillus sp. Z349TD_6; assembly: GCF_056173205.1. Lineage (NCBI taxonomy): Bacteria > Bacillati > Bacillota > Bacilli > Caryophanales > Paenibacillaceae > Pristimantibacillus (SeqCode) > Pristimantibacillus sp. Z349TD_6. Next base: position 361,611 of record NZ_CM149662.1, read on the forward strand.
ACGATTATTTCGGCAGCGATCGTGCAGTCGATCACCTTATTAAACGTATACGAAAAAAAATAGAGCATTTACCGATAGAGTCGGTATGGGGGCATGGCTATCGAATGAGAACGGATCGGGGTGTGTATTAATATGAAGCTCGTTCATCAGATTAATCTCGCATTTGGCATCGCGCTTGTGCTTGTGTTATCGATCACTGCGCTATTAATTCATTATGTGTTATTAGATCACTTTATGGTAGCGCAGAAGGAAGAATTGAAGATGGCAAGCGCAACGCTGTCCGCTACTATGAAGACGGAAATGGTGACCCAATCAGCGAAAGATAGCGGGGTGACTCTATCTGCCAGTGCATTGTCAATTAACCCATCCATTAAAGCCGTCGTTACGGATACCCAAGGAAACATTATGCAAGAGGTATTGCCGATGCAAACCTTGCAGGCCGTTAAAGCATCGAGCACGGAGACAGCAGCCATTACGAGCGTTGGTAAGGTAGTAGATGGTACGGATAAAGGGTTTCTTGTTGAAGTGAACGCCATTCCGCAGGGTACCTTGACGCTCTTTACGCCAGTCAGCAAAATCAAAGAAATTGAACAGGCGCTGCTGAAACGTTTGCTTCTTGTATTCGGTTTAGGCGGAATGCTGATGCTGGTGCTCAGCCATTTGATCACGAGGAAGCTAATCAAGCCGCTCATGAAATTAAAGGAAGAATTAACAAAGGTGAAGAGCCGCCAGTTTTCAAAGGTGAAACGCGTAAAGGCAGGGGGAGAGATCGGTTCTGTTGCACAGGTCGTTTTTGAAATGGCTGATGAGCTTAATCGATTTAACCGTGCGCAAAAGCAGTTTTTCCAAAATGCTTCACATGAGCTGAAATCACCTTTAATGTCCATTGCGGGTTATGCGGAAGGCATTAGAGACGGTGTTTTTGAAGGTGAAAGTGTTTATAAAGGCTTGGACATTATTTTAAGTGAAAGTGACAGGCTGAAAAATCTGGTGACCGAAATGACGTTGTTAGCGAAGCTGGACAGCGAGGAGGATATTTATCAGCCCTCGTTGGTGTGTTTAAAGGATTTGCTCGCTGAGACGATTGAACGTGTAAACCCTATGCTCGTCAAAAAAGGAATTACACTGCATCCAAGCTATGATGAGCATGAACAGCTGATTGTACGAGCAGACCAAGACAAGCTTCTGCAAGCGATGCTTAACGTTGTAACTAACGCGATTCGACATGCGGATAAAAATATTTATATTCATGCTTCGGCTAAGAAAGGCCGCATAGAAATATCGGTGTCCGATGATGGCGGCGGCATTCCGGATGAGCTCCTTCCTTATTTATTTCATCGTTTTGTGAAAGGCAAGGATGGGGAGTCTGGCCTCGGCCTCGCCATATCGCGAGCGATTGTGGAACGATGCGGGGGCCTCATTACAGCAGGCAACCGCAAGGGCGGCGGTGCTATATTTTCTCTTGGATTTCCAATAGCCGCATGAGTAAGAGTAAGCCATAAGGAAGAAGCTTTCAAAACCACAATAGGAGTGGGATTGAGGGCTTCTTTTTATATCCAGTAAGACACGCGGAGTATCTTTTAGTCGCTTTTTGTCGATCCTTGGAATGACTATTTTAAATCCATAGACAGAAACGAGATAGGATGATTCCTTGTGTTTTCATACATGAAATTTTTTAGAGGAAACCGAAAATCAAAATATCGGATACCGACTAATAGTGCCTCATCTCTTCAAGATCCTCCCATTAGCAATAATATGTCAACTAATATTGGTTACCTCAAACAGCTGTTCACATTGACGCCAGATTTGATTATCAGACAGATCCAAACGAATCAAGACGAAAATGGTGCAGCACTTGTCTATTTGGAGGGGTTAGTCAATAAGGAATACATTCACAATAATATTTTGCATGCTTTAATTAACGGCGACTCTGGCCAATATTTCCGATTGCCTGAAGTAAGCATAGGAACAATCCGGGTGGAATCGACCTGGAATCAAATTGAAAATGCCATTTTACAAGGGGATAGTGTGCTTTTTGTCGAGGGTCAAACTAATGTCTACGTCTATGATACAAAAGGTTGGCCGCAAAGAGCAGTTGATGACTCTCGTATCGAAGCCTCCCTTAGAGGAGCGCATCAAAGCTTCGTGGAGACAGGAAGCCAAAATATTGCCTTGATTCGCAGATATATTCCCGATCGTGAATTGAAAATCAAGGAGATGATTGTAGGCCAGCGCGGAAAGTTGAAACTATCAATCTTGTACTTGGCTGACGTGGCTAATCCGGAAATTCTTAAGGAGCTCGAAACACGGATAAACCATATTGATATTGATGCGATTATGAATACAGGGGAGCTTGCTGAATTCCTCGAGGATAATCCATATTCTCCGTTCCCGCAAGTTATTTTGACAGAGAAACCAGATACAACCGCATCGCATATTCTTCAAGGAAGATATGCAGTTGTTGTGGATCGGTCTCCGACCGTGATGATTGCTCCCGTCAATTTTATCGCCTTCTTTCAAAGCGTGGATGACTACAGCAGCCGCTGGCTCATCTCTTCTTTTATACGACTTCTTCGTTTTTTTGCTATGTTTATTGCTTTGTTTTTACCTTCTGCGTATATTGCGTTCATTTCGTTTAATTACGAGGTTATTCCGGTACAGTTCATTCTATCAATTGCGGAGACGAGGTCCCGTGTACCCTTTCCGCCGATTATTGAAGCGATTTTGATGGAAATTATGCTCGAAATGATGAGAGAAGCAGGACTTCGTTTGCCTGCCATGATCGGTCAAACCATCGGTATTGTAGGAGGTATTATTATCGGTCAGGCAGCTGTTCAAGCCGGGATCGTGAGCAATATTATGGTTATTGTCGTCTCTTCTACTGCGATTGCTTCATTTATTATTCCCAACTATGATATGGGCGCTGCTATTCGACTGCTTCGATTCCCTATCATGATACTGGCTTCTATGTTTGGCATTGTGGGCATTGTTATTGGAGCCATGGCTTTAGTTGCTCATTTTGTTTCTATCGAATCGATGGGTGCCCCATATGGAAGCCCATTAGCACCCTTTAAGTTTAGCCAAATGAAGGATGTATTTGTTCGTTTTCCTGTATGGGCAGTGCTTAAGCGGCCCAAGAGCGCGATGCCTGTTCAATCTATTAGACAAAGAGATCATCGGGATGGTGATCAAACGTGAAGGTACAAGAGCGAAATCAGATTTCTATCACGCAGTTTATATTTATTATCCATAGCTGCCAAGTCGGAACGGGGATATTTTCGCTCCCTAGAACGCTTGCGGAGAAAGCGGGGACAGACGGCTGGATATCATTATTGCTCGGCTGGTGTATTAACCTGACTGTTTGTGTCCTCATCGTAAAAATGTTTGAAAAATATCCTGATGATACGATATTAGATTTGTTCATCCGCCTCTTTGGCAAGGTTGTAGGGAAAATCTTAACCATCCCTATTATTTGTTATTTCGCTTTTTTTGGCTGGACGATTCTTTCGATCACGATGTTATTTATTAAGCAGTGGTTTTTGCAAATGACCCCCGATTATGTCTTGATGATTCTGCTTATCGTCCCGGGCTTTTTCATTATTGGGAAAGGGCTGTATATTTTGGGCCGATATTCAGAGCTTGTTTTTTATATGACAATCTGGATGTATTTACTGCTGATTATTCCTTTGAAAGACAGCCACTGGGTTCACCTGCTGCCTCTGATTAAAGAGGGGTGGATGCCTATTTTTAACGGAGTAGGATCGGCTATCTTTTCATTTCTCGGTTTTGAGATTGTATTGGTCCTATATCCGTTTTTGAAAACAAAGCAGTTGGCGGTACGCGGAGTTGTCATTGCCAACACCATCACTTTTATTCTCTACCTTGGGGTTACCTTGATTTGCTACGCCTACTTTAGTCCGGACGGGATTACAGATTATAATGAGCCTCTCTTTAATTTATTGAAAATGATCGAGCTGCATTTTTTGGAGCGGTTTGACATGGTTTTTTTGGCGCTGTACTTGTTTGTTATTTCTACTGCATGGCTTCCGTATCTTTATGGAGCGGTCTATAGCACAAGCCATCTGCTGGGAACGAAGAAAAAGGCGCCATTTGATTCAATTCTACTCATATCCATTGTTGTAATCACCGCTTTTCTTCATCCATCATGGAATCAAACGGGACAATGGATAAAGTTTATAAGTAAAACAGGCATTGGGGTCGCTTATGTTTTTCCTGTATTCCTTTTCCTATACGTGAGTATATATAGTCGATTTCAACGGAGTGGCAGCCAATGAGAGCGGTATTCTTTTTTTGTCTATTGATGTTGCTTACGGTGCTTCCGGGCTGTATGGATACGATCAATATTGAAGATGTATCGCTCGGCTTATTAATAGGGATCGATTTAAATGAGGATGAGAACCTTGTTGTTACATCTTCTAGTCCTGTCTTTTATGAGGAAGCCAAAGATAAGGAAGAGAATACCATCGTTATATCGAATACACTTCGTGAATCAAGAGAACAATTTGATGCCACTGTTACCGCCTTGTCCCGAAGAGGAAAGGTGCAGGTCATATTGATCGGCAAGCGTGTTTTACAGCATAAAGACTGGTTTAATATTTTGGACACGGTGTACAGGGATGGGAAAAACACGACGATGTCTCGGGTGGTCATGGTGGATGGCCCCGTCTCGGACATAGCGATGTTCACGCCTAAGGATAAACCGCGCCTTCCTATGTATTTAGTGAAGCTAGTCGATACGACAAGCGAGCAGAATCTTTCGGTTAAAACGACGATTCAAGAGCTCCATCGTCAGTTCACAGAAAAAGGAATGACGCCGAGTTTGACAGAGATGCATAAGGATGATCAAGTCAAGGTAACGGGTACGGCACTCTTGGATCATTCCGGTAAATATAAATTCACGCTCGATATTAAACAATCGAAGCTGTTAAAAATTTTACAAGGAGAAACAGGCGGCATATTTTCATTTACGCTTAGCCTACCGGAACAGCCGGAGAAGGGATTGGCTCAAAAAAATAAATTAAGCTTTTATCCTACCACTCTCCAGGTAAAGACGAAGGTTGACTTCGCTGATAACCGATTCGTCTTTCATACTGCAGTGAAGATGGGAATTGTGATGACGGAGCGTCTTTTTAAATTTGACGTGGAGAAAAATGCGCCTCTCTTGGAGAAACAAATTGCAGATGAGATACAAAGGCAAATGCAGCAGTTAATTAAGAAAATACAAAAAGCAAAAATTGATCCGATGGGGTACGGGTTATATGCAAGAGGCCACGAATATAATCACTGGAAGAAAGTAAAGGATAACTGGGGTGAAGCTTTAGCGGAAGCGGATGTAAATGTAAAAATAAAAATTAAAATTCAAGATATGGGCTCCAATCGTTAAACGCAATCCACAACCTCACCTGGTTGTGGATTTTTTACATTCATTGCAGTGATTAGGTCATGTATAATAAACAAGTTAAATGAAAAATATGGATTTTAAACTATAGATAAGCTAGGTGATCATATGGCGGTTCTTACCATCAATGAGTTAGAGAGATATACCGAAAACGTACTCGTATTTCCTGCCTTTCATATTGAAATAGCTCGTCATGAAGTGGTCGCGCTTTATTCGAGCATGAATGTCCGAAATACGTTATTAGCGATGCTGACAGGAAAACTACCGATTTCCAGTGGAGAAATTAAGTTGAATGATCTGTCATTTGCAAATAACAGGAAAGGTTTTCTTAGTCAGATAGGTCTTTTGCTGTTGGAAGAAGGTTCTTATGAACGGCTGACGGTCAAAGAAAACTTTAGCTTCTTTAAACAGATATACGGTTCAAGCCTATCCATCGATGAAGCTGTCCGAATCGTCAATCTTGATCTGAAAGCCAATAAGCGCCTAACGAAGCTGAGTCTGTCAGAGAAAAGGCGGGTTCAGTTTGCACGCTTATTATTTCAAGATCCTGCTCTTTACATTTTTGAGGAGCCAGATCAGAACGTTGACCTCGAAACAAAGCTTGTTTTTCATAAAATGGTTCATACGCTCGGGGAAAGCGGCAAAGCGATTCTCGTGCTCACGGGGAATATGGAAACAGCGCTTAGTGTGACAAGCCGTGTCTATCGTCTGGATGAGAAGGGACTCAAAGCTTTTGATGTTCAAGATACAGAAGAGGAACCGAAATCCGTATCTCCAGAAGATGCGGATAAAAAGGAAGAACCTATGCCTTCGCATGCAGAGAGTGATGAGGACCTTGAAGATGATGAACCTATCGTTCAGCACGTCAAATTCGAGAAAATTCCGACACGAATGAATGACAAAATTATATTGTTCAATCCTCCGGAAATTGATTATATCGAAAGCAGTGAAGGACAAACAAATCTCTATATTAAAGGGGAGATGTATCCAACCTCCTTCAAAATTAATGAGCTGGAAGAAAGACTGCAGACGTATGGTTTCTTTCGTTGCCATCGTTCTTACATCGTTAATTTGCAAAAGGTAAGAGAAGTCATCACCTTCACTCGCAATAGCTATAGCTTGGTGCTTGATGATCATTTAAAGACTAACGTACCGTTGTCAAAAACAAAAATGGCTGAGTTAAAGGAAATGATCGGGCTTAAATAAGCGCCATTCACCGAAACCGCTGCTCCAAACCACGTGATTATTGCGCTATTCAGCCCGAAATACGCATCATTCACCCCTTTGTATGCTCCATTCAATGCGATTATAATGCGCCTCTTCCTCCTCTCACCTAAGCTGAAGGTAGACCAGATAAAACAACGGAGGTTGAGAGCGGCATGCAAAATATAATTGAAGTGACTTCATTAGAGAAATCATTTTCGAATTCGAGGGCGTTAAAGGACGTTTCCTTTAACGTAAGGAAGGGTGAGATTTTCGGTTTTCTAGGACCAAGCGGATCGGGCAAAACAACAACCATCAAAATATTAACAGCGCAGTCGAAGCCAACCTCGGGGAGTGCCTACGTATTTGGAGTACCCACGAGTAAATTGCGAGAAGAGAAGTATCGCAAAAAAATGGGGATCATTACCGACAATACGTCTTTGTATGCCCGCTTATCTGTTTACGATAATTTGAAGTTTTTTTGTGATTTATACGATGTGCCCGAAGGCCGGATTCATGTCGTGCTGCAGATGGTGAATTTGGAGCAAGAGAGCAAGAAGATGGTATCTAAATTATCCAAGGGCATGCTTCAACGGGTCATTCTCGCTCGGGCTTTCCTGCATGAACCAGAGCTCTTGTTTCTGGATGAGCCCACTTCAGCGCTTGACCCTGTGAATACGAAGCATATTTATGAAGGCTTGTTACAATTGAAAGCAAAGGGTACAACCATTTTTTTAACGACGCATGATATGAACGAAGCCGAAACTTTATGTGACCGCGTTGCTTTCCTAAACAATGGAACGATTCAATTGCTCGATGAACCAAAGAAGCTGCGAGAGCAACATAGCGATGCAACCATTACAGTAGAGCTAACCGATGGGTCAACGATTATTGTATCAAAGGGAGCTGACGGGGCGCAGAAGGTGTTTGACTATATGAGCAAAAACCAAATTGCATCCATTCAATCGAACTTTCCAACATTAGGCGATATTTTTGTAGAAGTGACTGGGAGGAAACTATCATGACATTTTCAATGAAGCGAGTAAGGGCCATTTTGCAAAAAGACTACAAAGACGTATCTCGAAACATGTATATAACCTCGACATTGTTCCTTCCTTTAGTCCTGGCTGCTTTATATGGGCGCATTGGTGTGAATACCATTGATGTACAATATCTGGTCATCAATATGGCTTTAATTTTAGTAGCTACGTATGTGCAGTCGGCCTTGGTAGCTGAAGAGAAAGAAAAAAATACACTGCGCGGACTCATGCTGTCACCGGCGAGTATTTTCGAGATTTTTTGCGGCAAAAGCTTGCTAAGCTTTATTGCGGGCACGGTCATTATTGTTTTCTCTGCTTTACTTTCTAATTATCATCCGAAAAACCTATTGGTCATTATCATCGCTATATTTTTATCATCCGTTTTTTATTTGGGTTTAGGCACGTTCATCGGTTTGTTAACTAAATCGGTGATGGAAGCCTCCGTTGCGATCATGCCGGCTTTTGTCATTTTTGCTTTTGGGTCATTGATTACACCGTTGATGGATCAGTATCCAATCCTGACCATTGCCAATTATATGCCAAACCTGCAGCTGATTGAACTAGCGAAGCAAGTAGAGGCTGGTGCGGGGCTGGCAGACGTATTGTCCCACTTAGCTATTATTTTTGTGTGGATTGTTGCGATGTATGCTTTATGCTTGTACGTATACAAGAAACGTATGGTTGACGAATAAAGCAAAGCAGTTGATTAAATGGTGGGAGGAGCAGCATGATTTTGCTGCCGCTCAAGCCAAGAAAACCCGAGTCGCTAGCGGCCGGGTTTTTCGACATTTTCCTGAATCAAAGAATTGTAAGCTGGTGTATTCTCATGCATAATTGGAGTATATTGTTACTGCTCGTATATTGGCATTTACAGACTGGAGAGGCTTCGATGTATAAAGTAATTATTGTCGATGATGAAGCGGTTGTCCGAATCGGATTAAAAAATACAATCAATTGGAATGAGCATGGCTTCGAATTGATTGGTGATTACGCTAACGGTCGAGAAGCGTGGGATGCCGTAGAATTGGATAGGCCGGAGCTCGTTATTTCAGACATCAGTATGCCGTTCATGGACGGATTAGAGCTGGCTGGTTTAATTTCCACTCAATTCCCGTATATAAAAATGATTATATTAACGGGCTATGACGAATTTGAGTATGCGCAGCAGGCGATTCGGCTTAAAATTTCTGATTTCATTCTGAAACCGATTACAGCGCAAGAAATACGTCAGCTCCTGGATCGAATAAAAGCAGAGATGGATGAAGAGAAGCAGCGTCGTGAAGATCTGGGCAGGCTAAACAACCAGCTGGAGCACAGTCTTCCGCTGCTTAAAGAGCGATTTCTAGAGCGTTTAGTTGCGGTTGGTTTAGGGAAAGTGGAAATCGCAGAACGTTTTGCTTATTTCAACCTGCCGCCGATATCACCGCTATATTTGGTCATGGTCGTAGATATCGACGATTTTGGCGACCGAGAACTGTCCTCCTATGAGCATGATGTCGAATTTTTGCGATTCGCTGCTTATGATATTTTTAATGAAACGCTGGACCGAGAGCATGTGCTGACCTTCCGAACCCGTGAGGAGCGGATGGTTGCCATCATTTATGGACATGACAGTGAAAGCCTGCTATATGAACAAGGATTTTCGCTTGCTGAGGAGGTCCGCTATCATATTGAGAAATATTTGAAGTTTACAGTGACGATAGGAATTGGACGAACATGTACGCTCGCTGAACAGCTGCCGTTATCTTACAAGAGCGCATTGTCGGTGCTGGACTATCGTTTCCTGCTAGGAAAGAATAGAGTGCTGAGCATCATTGATATAGAAGGAAAACCTTCCGGATACATGCCGCTGAGTCATGACCTCGACCGCAAGCTGGCTGCTGCTGTGAAGACAGGCGCCATTCAAGAAGCCTACCAATTGATTGAACAAGGGGTAGCGGAGCTGAAAACCTCTCTTGTTCCAGTAGAAGCCTGTATGCTGCAAATGCAAAAGGTTGTTCTCTCGCTGATGAACTCTGTGCAGGAGCTAGCCGTTCGAGAGCAGGAATCACCGTTTGAGCAGCAAATGAAGCTGATGAACATATTCAAGTTCAAGACGCTGGACGAGGTTGAGATTTGGCTAAAGGACATGGTAAGCTCCGTTATTTCTACTATAGCGGATAACCGTAATTATTTGACCAACATGCAAATTCATCGCGCGGTGGAGTATATTGATACGAATTACGCGAATGAAAAGATGTCGTTGCAGGACTTATGCCGTCATGTGCTCATGAGCTCAAGCTATTTCAGTCTCGTGTTTAAACAGCATACAGGAGAGACATTTATTGAATATTTGACCGGCGTAAGGGTGGCTAAGGCGAAGGAGCTGCTTCACAATTCGGCGATGAAGCTGTATGAAATTGCGGAGCAGGTGGGGTATAAGGATCCGAATTATTTTAGCATTTTATTTAAGAAGCACACAGGTATAACGCCAAAGGATTATAGAGAGAAACAAATAAAGGGGAGCGGAGCCTAACATGCTCAAAGATCGGTTCTTTCCTTTGTTTCCGCTAAAAAGCATTCAATCCAATATATCTTTGGCGTTTTCTATGCTGATTTTGGCTGCAATTGTATTAACAACTCTAGTAAGCTATCAGGTTTCCGTCGCGGCGGTTGAGCGGAATTCGAAGGGCTACATTGAGGAAATCATTAAGCAAGTCAATTTAAATATTCAATCGTATGTCGACAATATGGAAAATATATCACTGCTCGCTTTAACGAATAAGGACGTCAAGTATTACATATCGGACAATAATTTTATTAGCGCAGAGAACCGCCGCACGTACGAGAAACAAATTTCCGACTTGTTCCAGGCGATTTTGTATACGCGCAAGGACATTGCATCCATCATGGTGTTTGGATACAATGGTCGATTTGTTTCTGACCGCCGAATAACTACCTTAAATCCAAATACGAAGATAGAGGATCAAGAGTGGTATCAGCTGGCAAAAGCGGCAGGCGGCAGGTCCGTCGTTTCTGCACCTCATGTACAAAGCTTAATTGAAAACGAATACCGCTGGGTTGTTTCTCTGAGTCGAGAGCTTAAGAGCACAGATGGGATTAAGGCGGATGGCGTACTCCTCGTTGATCTAAACTTAAGTGTCATTAATGACATTTGCGAAAATATTAACCTCGGCAAAAAAGGTTATCTCTTCATCGTGGATAACGAAGGCCATATCGTTTATCATCCGCAGCAGCAGCTCATCGATAGCAAACTGCGTACAGAGCGTATTGCAGAAGTTTTGCAGGCTCCAAGCGGTCAATCCTTCGTCGTGAACGAGGGTGGAGACAAACGTATTTACTCCGTGCAGGACACAAACTTTGGATGGAGAATTGCCGGGGTGGCTTATTCAGATGATTTGATTGCAAACAAAGAGGGGCTGCGTAATTCCATTATCTTTTATTCCTTATGCGGCTTAGCTGTCACGCTGCTGATTTCTATAGGATTGTCACATCGCTTATCCAAGCCTATTAAAGTATTGCAATCCGACATGAAGCAAGTAGAGAAGGGCAACTTCAATATTCAGACGGAAATTGGCCAAATGAATGAAATTGGACAGCTGGGTCGATCTTTTAACTTAATGGTCAGCAGAACCAAGTTTCTAATGGAGGAAACGATTTTAAATCAGGAAAATAAGCGAAAAAGCGAGCTTCTGCTGCTTCAATCGCAAATCAATCCCCATTTTCTATACAACACTCTCGATTCGATTGTGTGGATGGCCGAGCAGAAGCAGCATGAGGAGGTCGTTCTGATGACATCCGCTTTAGCTAAGCTGTTCCGCGCCAGCATTACGAAGGAAAAAGAGCTCGTTCCAATTCGAGTGGAAATTGAGCATATTACGAACTACTTGCTTATACAGAAAATGCGCTATAACGATGAGCTTAATTATGTCATTGATATGGAAGAATCAATTCTCGACTATAAAACGTTAAAAATATTGCTTCAGCCTTTTGTAGAAAATGCGATATATCATGGCATCCGGAACATGTATGGCATGGATGATGGATTAATTACGATACGTGGAAGGCAGTCTGGCGATCAAATTATTTTTGAAGTAGAGGATAACGGCCAAGGGATGTCAGCGGAACAGCTAGGGAAGCTTCTCTACAGCAACTTGGAGGATAACGCCAACCAGGGCATCGGAATACGCAATGTAAACGAGCGGATTAAGCTCTATTTTGGACATGAGTATGGCATCCAAATTCGCAGCGAAATTGAAGAGGGCACCTGTATTACGATCGTAATACCGAAGCTCGATTAAGGGGGAAGCAAAATAATGCGAAAGCATCGATTTACGCTGCTGCTAGTCGTGGCAATTGCGATGATTGCCATCTATTTTGTATTCAACTTTAATCTGCTTTTTGGCGTTAACCGTGAGGAGAAAAATGTTACGGTCATTTTGAAATCCTTAAATATTCGACTTGATTTCTGGCAGGCAGTCAATCAGGGTGCGGAAGCAGCAGCCAAAGAGACGGGGCTAAACCTAAGTGTAGAAGGTCCGCTTATTGAAGGCGCTTCCAATGCTCAGATTCAAATCTTGGAGGATGCGATCGCACGGAAGCCGCAAGCGATTGTCATAGATATGGTAATGGATAATCGAATGCCAGCTATTCTTGCCAAGGCGCGCGCTGCAGGCATCAAGCTGGTCATTATTAATCATTCTCCGAGTATGAAGCCCTCTCCTATCGTTGTTTCAAGCAACCATAAAGAAGCAGGACAACTAGCAGGACAAACCTCCATTCAGGAAACGGACGGCGATCCGAATATTGCCGTTATTAGTGATTACGCGAGATCGGTTATTTCGCAAGAGAGGCTGGAGGGAATGCGCCTTGCATTAAAGGGCTACAAAGCGAGTGCAATGGAAACCTATTATGCAGATGATTCCGAGGATCAAGCCTATGAAATTGCCAAGCGGCTGCTTCGAAGTGATTCCGGCATTAATACATTTATTACGCTCAATCAATCCGCGTCACAGGGGGTTGCAAGGCTGCTGAAGGAGTATAACAAGGCAGGTGCTATTAATCTTATTGGATTTGATAGCACCAGTGATGAGGTTCAGTTGCTGGAGTCGGGCATTATGACAGCTTCTATTGTACAAAAGCCATTTAATATGGGTTATCTTGGCGTGAAAGCGGCGCTAAAGCTAATTGATGGAGAAAAAACCGAGCCTATCACCTATATCGAATCCAATGTCATTACGAAAGAAAATATGTACACAACGGAAAATCAGAAGCTGCTATTCCCATTTATAACGAGTAAGTAGATCCCTATTCGGAAGGATAATATAACTTTATGCAGCGAAAACGGTATGGAATTAAACCTCTTATGGTTGCTATCAGCCTTTTGTTAATTACAGTAGTTTCCTCTTCGTGCATGAACGAGAACCCAGAGCCCGTTGCAACTCCGAAGGAGGAGCGGGCGTTGATTCGGTTTGTCGCCTCCGAATACAGTACGGAAACGAAGCCGCTGCTTGAGAAGCTGGTAAAAGAGTTTGAGAGGAAAAACCCTCTCATTGATGTAGAGCTGCAAGTAGCCAACTGGGATATACTTGATGGAATCTATACGACTATGATTAGCAAAAACCAGCCTCCCGATCTTCTGAATACGAATGTGTATGCCCATTACGCCAAGGATGGCTTGTTAAATAATATGGATGATATTATATCGCCTGAACTAGCGAATCGGCTGTATCCGAACTTAGTAGATATGGATCAGATAGACGGGGTGCAATACGCAATTCCATACGTTGCTACTACACGGAATTTATACTATAACAAGGAGCTGTTCCGCAAAGCGGGCATTGCTGCCCCTCCGACAACGTGGTCGGAGCTAGAGCAGGCCGCAATGAAAATTAAAGCGCTTGGCGCAGCAGACGGCTTCGGAATTGACCTGTCGGACAATGAGACACAGGCGACTTTGTCTTATATATTTTTCGGTTCGGGTGGAGATTGGATTAAAGATGGGAAATGGGCCATTAATTCACCGACCAATGTGGAAGGATTGACTTTTTTTAAAGAGCTGTTTGATAAAGGCTTGACTGAGCCAGAGCCGAACATAACGACTCGCGACGAGAAGCAGCGAATTATGGGCGGAGGCAATCTTGCTATGATGATATCTGGCAATTATTTCTCGGCAGTCGTCCCCAAAGAGTTTCCGGAGCTGGAATGGGGAAAGGGTCCGATTCCAGTAAAGGATGGTACATCGCCAATTACGTTTGGTGTACATGATCTGCTCGTGTCCTTCAAAACTGATCATACCAATAAAGAAGCGTTGTCCAAGTTTCTTGACTTCCTTTATGAGGACCGAGCTTATGAAGAAATGATTAAACGCGAAGGGTTTCTTCCCGTTACGACGACGGTGGGTACCAAGCTGTCGGAGAAAAGCGAAGTGATCAAAAGCGATTTGGAAGCGTTAAGCAAAGCGAGGTTTTATCCGGCGAAGGAGCCTGCTTGGCAAGCGGTGCTTGATTATACCCGTAAGCTAGGTGAAGCTGTTCTATATGAGCAAATGACGCCAAAAGCGGCATTAGATGAATTGCAGTCTTTTGCAGAAAATAAGAGCAATCAGCAAAAATAAGCGCTATCTTAGCGAAATTACTCGAAAAATAGCTTTATATGCACGGAAGAGAAGATAATAAAGAATATATGGAAGATATTCAATAGAGATTATAGCCCTCCCAATTTATGATGAAATTACACGATGGAGCAGCAAGATGAGCCCCTAGGTACAGTGTAAAAAACATCATTTTTGGGAGGGTTTGCTTTAATGATTATGAAGAAAAAGATTGCAGCGCTTGGTATCGCCGTTATTTTGGCTGCCGTATCGTTAGTTGGATGTGGCTCGAATAGCAATAATGGTGGAGCAGCTACTAATGCACCTACAAAGGAGCCGGCTGCTGAAGCGACGGACGCACCTGCTGCAACCGACACGACGGTTAAGCTGACAGGCGATTTCGAAATTCAATATTTTGTGGGCGGGTATGGCGATAAATGGTGGAAAAAAGTTATTGCTGATTTCCAAGCTGCAAATCCGGAGCTTAACATTAAAGAATCCGCAGGACCTAAAATTAACGATCAAAATAGACCGCGCTGGATCGGCGGCAACCCGCCAGATTTCGTATACATCGATGGTCCGGTATTGAACGATCGCCAAATGGTTGAAGACGGCCAGCTGGAGGATTTGACGGATTGGCTGAAAGATGCCAAAAACGTTGACGGTGATCTAATCAGCGACATTTTGGCTCAACCTGCTCAACAATTTGACGGTAAAGTATACAACATTCCACTCGTACTCAACTCATGGGGTGTTTTCTGGAACAAAGCGCTCTTCAAGGAAAAAGGCTGGGCTGAGCCAACTGACTTCCCATCGTTCCTTGCTGTAAGCGAAAAAATCAAAGCAGACGGCATTACGCCGTTCATTCACACAGGTAAATACCCGTACTATATCAATGGCTCGTTCCTGTATCCAGCTATCGTATCAGCAAACAACAACGATTTCTCTATTCTTCAAGATATGGCAGCTAACAAAGTAGAAGCATTTGAGAGCCCTGCTGTTCTTGCTGCATTGAACAAAATCGTAGAAATGCGCGATAAGGATTACATCGACAAAGCTTCTATCCAAATCAATCACACGGATTCACAAATGCTGTTCCTGCAAAACAAAGATGCTTTCATTGTGAATGGCCTTTGGCTGCCTAATGAAATGGCTAAAGACGTTCCTGCTGGCTTTGACTTTGGTTTCATTCCTTCCATTACGCAAGAAGCAGGCGGTAAAGTGGTTGCGAATACATCCACAGCTACAGTTGCCATTGCGAAAAAAGCGAAAAACAAAGAAGCAG
Organism: Pristimantibacillus sp. Z349TD_6; assembly: GCF_056173205.1. Lineage (NCBI taxonomy): Bacteria > Bacillati > Bacillota > Bacilli > Caryophanales > Paenibacillaceae > Pristimantibacillus (SeqCode) > Pristimantibacillus sp. Z349TD_6. The sequence goes on from NZ_CM149662.1 coordinate 377,150, forward strand.
CTAAAGCGTTCCTGCAATTCATTTTCTCGAAAGATCAAGCTTCACAATGGGCTGAGCTAAGCGGCGCGCCTTCCAACATTAAAGGCGACATCAGCAGCTCCAATGCGCCAAGCCATGTTAAAGATGCTGCTAAATATTTGACAGATCCTAACACGGTTGTAATCCCAACAATCACTTACAACGCTGACGTTGATAAAGCGATGATGGATGCAACAGATGCACTGACAATTAGCAAAATTACGCCTGAAGAGTGGGTTAAGCGGGTAACTGACGTGGTGAAAAAGGTTAGCAAATAATAAGCCTTCAAAAGATTGACGGCAGAGATTGATCGAGGCATAACGCCTCGATCACTTTCTGTGAATTTACTCGGAGGGATGGAAGGTATGAACTCAGGGACAGTAAAATGGCAGAGAAATATATTTATCGCATCATTCATCATCCCAACTCTTTTATTTTTCGGCGTATTTACAATCTATCCGGTAGTGCAAAGCTTGTATTATTCATTTTTTGACTGGTCCGGCATGTCGGAGACAAAAACGTTTGTTGGCCTTGATAATTTCAAAGAGATGTTCCATGATCCCATTGTGTGGAGAGCGATCGGCAACGACTATTTTCTTGTTGCTGGCAAAGTAATCGGAATTATGCTTCTCGCGACGTTTTTTGCAGTAGCGCTCACTAGGTTTGGCTTTAAGCTGGCTGGATTTTTTCGGTCGATTTTCTTCATTCCGAATGTAATTTCCGTCGTTGTTATTGGCGTATTGTGGAATTTCATATATAATCCGCAAATTGGCTTCCTGAATGCATTTTTGTCGTTATTCACGAGTGAAAAAGTATCGATAACGTGGCTCGGTTTTTCCGATCATACCATATGGATGCTTCTGCCTCCGGCTATTTGGGCGGGTATCGGCTTTTATATGATTCTTCTCATTGCAGCTATTCAAAGCATTCCTGCTTCCTATTTTGAAGCAGCAAGCATTGAGGGCGCAGGGGAATGGAAACAGTTTTGGAGCATCACGCTTCCGCTCGTTTGGGAGCAGATGAAAGTGTCCATTCTTAACATCATGATGACTACGCTTAACGGTTCCTTCGTAATCGTATGGATTATGACAGAAGGCGGACCAGATAACAGCACACAGGTTATGGGCTCCTACTTGTATCAAATGGCATTCCGGCAATTCCACTTTGGGTATGGTGCTTCGATAGGGTTTATCATCCTGGTCCTGTCCTTAATTACGACAATCGTACTTCAACGGCTTATGCGTCATGATCCCGTTGAGATGAGCTAAGGGGGATAAAGAGATGAATATACAGATTAAAAATCCGGTCGCCAAGCTAATCATCTATGCCATTTTGATCCTATGGGGCATATCGGTATTGTACCCGCTCATTTGGACCTTGCTTGATTCTCTAAAAAATAATGAACAATTTTTCTTGAATGCACCGTGGGCTTTGCCTGAGATTCCGCTTATTTGGTCCAACTTCTCGTATGTGTGGAGCAAATACCACTTTGATACTTATTTCGTGAATTCCCTTGTCATTACGACAGGATCGACGATATTAGCTCTGCTTTTATCCGCAACGACAGCGTATGTGCTGGCGAGATATAAATTTAGAGGAAGCAATGCGTTGTTTCTGCTTTATATTTCCTCAATGATGGTACCGTTTGTACTAGCGCTCATTCCGTTATTTTTCTTGATGAATTCGCTCGGCTTAATTAATACGAAGCTTGGATTAATATTTGTTTATACGTCCAGCTTGCTGGCCTTCGGCATCTTTGTGCTCGTCGGGTTTTTCAAGTCGCTGCCGAAGGAACTGGAGGAAGCAGCGATCGTGGATGGCGCTTCTTATTACGGGACATTTTTCCGAGTTATGCTTCCGCTGGCGCAGCCAGGTTTGATCACGGTTGGCATCGTCAACATCCTGAACATCTGGAACGAATATATCGTGGGTACGATACTTATTAATGATCCGACCCAGTATACGCTGCCGGTGGAAATTGGCGTTATGCAGGCCGAGATGCAGTATCGTACAGAGTGGGGTCCGTTGTTCGCAGCGCTGTTGATCACCATTATTCCGGTTCTTATTATTTATATTATTTTTCAAAGGCAAATCGCAAGCGGGATTACAGCTGGGGCGGTTAAATAAGCTAATATTTGAATAATCCAATAGCAGCTGGCAGCTCTTTTCTCTTCCGAGGAAGGAGCTGTTCGTTTATGGAAGACGTACTCGAGTGCGGGCATTCCTATTTTTCAAACAAATATCATATGAGCATGCATTCATTTGTTTTTATTTATGATATGATGACTTTTGAGTTGAACCCTGTGCTTGGAGTTGATCATATTGTACATTTATTTGTTTGAAACGCTGCTTTATTTGTCCTTTGCTTTGACCGGCGGTTATCTATTGCTTCAATTCATTCCAGAGAAGTCCAAACCGCAATTAAAGAACATCACTGATTTATTTCAATATGCTTTATTGGCAATCCCGCTGTTTTCATTTATGTCGATTCTTCGATCAGCGCTTGTTTTACGCGATTTTGCGCAGGACATGCCCTTTATTCAGGTTTTATTAATAGTTGTAAAAGATTATTCGTACGGCAATGCATGGGTTTGGAATCTCATTATATGTACCGTGATGTACATGATCACACAGTTTAAAGGCATGCAGGGTAAAATGACCAAATGGGTTCTAGCACTCTTATGGTGTGCCAGTATTCTAGCTCATGGCTGGGCCAGCCATCCGGCAGGCTTCTCGCCTTTCTGGGGCGTACTTTCACAATCCGTTCATGTCGCTGCAGTTTCTCTTTGGCTTGGCACGCTTCTTATTGTTGCTTGGTTTACAAATGGGGAATGGAACTGGAAGGCGTTTGTACGATGGTTTACGCCAATGTCGATCAGCAGCATCGTCCTTATTGTAGCGGCTGGTATTGTGATGATGTTTCTCCTAGTCGATGGTTATATCAACTCATGGGGAATCAATTATGGACAAGCGCTTCTACTTAAGCATCTTGTTTTCTTGCCGCTTGTTCTTCTAGGCTTTATGAATGGGTTTCTATCAAAAATTACAGATAATGGTCGGCATAAAAGTAGATTGCAATGGTGGCTTCGAGCGGAAACGTTACTTGCACTAGTCATCCTCATCACAACCGCCTACATGGGTGTACAGGAGCCGCCTCATGAAGGGGAGTTCGAACAGCCTTCTCCATCTCCGTTATTTACTTTTTTGCATGGCGATTTGCAAGACGTGTCGCTGCAGTGGAACTGGAATTTGGTATATATCAGCATGATTGTTATTGGAATTGCAGCACTGGCCTTATTATTTCCCAGCTATAAAAAAGAGAAACGCAGCATGTTTGCTGCCTTTGCTTGCATAGCTGTCTTATTCCCGTTTTTTGGCATACTTTTATCTGTTCAATAGAGCAGATAGAAGGAAACTCGTTTTTGCTTTTTAAGCAGGACGAGTTTTTTTTGTAAGACAGTAGGATTGTATTAGATAAGGAGAGGAGAGTATTGGAACATTTTTTTATTCTCAACTATAATACAGGAAACTAACGAGAGAATAGGGGTTATCACATGACAATTGAAGCGTTTTGGAAGGGAAATAACGACCAGCCGATATGTGCATTTACGTTTGATGACGGGCCTTCACATCTACCACTTGAACTTTGGCTTTCTGTTCTAGAGGAAGAAGAAGCGATTGGCACCTTCTTTTTTACGGGCGAGTGGATAGATAGATATCCAGATAAAGCTAGAGAAATACTTTCACGCGGTCATGTGCTTGCCCCGCATACGTACCATCATCGTCGAATGGCAGAGGTGCCTAAGGCTGTATTTTTGGAGCAGCTTAAGCTGACCGAGCTGGCTTATCAGGATGCGACAGGCCTTGCTTGTCCAACTTTTATGCGTTTTCCTTATTGTTCTTTCCGCGAAGAAAACTTGGATTGGCTGGATGAATGGGGCGGCTACCGGGACATTGAAGGCGTCGATTCAGGAGATTGGCGGGGCGTTTCTTCGGAAGATATAATTGCAAAAGTCGAACCCGTTCTAGATAAAGGGACGATTGTCGTCATGCATAGCAATGATATTGCGACAGGCACTCCGGAGGCTTTAAGAGCACTTATCCAAACCGCTAAGCAAAGAGGACTACGATGCGTCGGTATTCCCGAAATGCTCGAGTCAGCAGGGTTAGAAGTAGGCTACAAGCCTTGGAAAATAACGGTTGAGGTCCCGTCTGAGCTGGATTATCCTTCGGAGGGCTGGGCTCCCTTTGCAAATAAAGAGGAGCTGTCTGCGCTAGCTGCTCAGACCATAGCATGGAACGTTCCACAATATACGCTTCAATTCAATTCCGAGCTGGAATGGCTTGAGCATTTGGAGAATCCAATTCATGAATTCGGTGTTATGGAGAATCGCGAGCTGTTCCATATATGGCAGTTTGAAGGCTCCTATTGGGGTTTCGTACGCGCAGGCGTCGTAGAAGATACGCTTGTACTACTCGACTTTGCGGCTAAGGAAGCGCAAGCGGATACGCTCGTGTATTTGCTTCGGTGGGCTGCTAAGACTGCGAAGGAATTAGGGTTAACCCGCATTGAAGCAAGGCGGGATATTCGCAATATGCATGAGATGTGCAGGCAGCTCGGCTGGCAATCGGAGATTAAGGAAGAGTTGTAGAGAGAAGGTACGTACCCGGTGAAGTCATTAGCAACCTATTATTTTTTATGGTATCTGGCCATTTCTGTCGTTATGCCTTACACCAGTCTATATTTCAGTGATCGCGGCTTTAGCCATACAACGGTTGGTCTCATCCTGTCCTTATGGGCATTGGTCAGCGTCATTGCCCAGCCCGTGATGGGCATGATTAATGACCGAATCAACAACCCGCGCAAAATTATCATGATCTGCGTCATCATTGCTCCGATCCTCGGTCTTGGATTTCAGCTCATGGAGGGACTTGCGGGGATTCTCTTCTTGTCTATTTTCTTTGCATGGTTTCAATCCTCGGGCGGGCCGATAGGCGACGCGATGTCTGTAGAAATTGCCAGCAAAAAAGGTTTTTCCTTTGGCAGCGTCAGGTTATGGGGAGCTTTAAGTTATGCGATAGGTACCTTTGCTACAGGCATTTTATACGAAAAATACGGCTACAACGATATCTTTATTTATTATCTTATTGTGAGTTTAACCGTCTGCTTGGCGCTCATGCTGCTTCCAGCAACGAAGGTTACTCGTAGAAATGTGACGTTATTCGGCCAAATGGGCGAGGTTGTTCGCAATAAGCCGTTTATGATCTTTGTCGCTACAAGCATGCTGATGATGATGTCTGCATCAATTAATATGAATTTTTTGCCATTATACTTTAAGGAAATGGGCTTTGATAAGAGCTGGATCGGCAGTGCTTTTGCGATAGCCGCTATTATTGAGGTGCCGATGTTCTGGGTGGCGACGAAGCTAAGCAAGCGAATAGGCAGATACCAGCTGCTGTGCGTCGCGGCTTTGATCTATGGCATCCAATATTTTGCAATGTTTTTCTTCGACAACGTTTCATTGACGCTGGCGGTGCAACTGCTAAATGGGATCGCATTCGCTTTTGTCGCGGGCACAGCTGTTGAAATCGTACAAAGCTATGCGACTGAGGGCACGAAAGCGACTTTGCAAACGGTATATGCGGCTGTAACCTGGGGACTCGGAGGCATTGTCGGAAATGCGATGGGCGGCGCGGTGGTCGATTACTTTGGAGCGCCATTTCTTTATTTGATTCTGTTCTGTTTATGTCTGACGGCTTCGGTGCTGTTTTTCGCAAACAAGCATCATGAGCGCGGAAGCCAAACAAACTCTATTGTTTAGTGGTTGCTCGCTGAAATAGATTTTGAGAATAGACATATTGCTGCTGAGAGGCAGCCAAATGGCGCAGTATGCGTGCTTTAAGCGAAAATAGCGCTAGAAAAGAGTCTTATTATCATCGGATGAGCTCAATTTGCTGAAATAGAACTAGAAAGTAGTCTTATTGTTGCTGAGAGGCTTCCAAATGTCGCAGTATACGTGGTTCAGGTGAAAATAGCACTAGAAAATAGTCTTATTATCATCGGATGAGCTCATTTTGCTAAAATAGAACTAGAAAGTAGTCTTATTGCTGCTGAGAAGCGACCGGATGGCGCAGTATGCGTGTTTTAAGTGAAAATAAAACTAGAAAATAGTCTTATTATCCTCGTATTAGCTCATTTTGCTGAAATAGAACTAGAAAGTAGTCTTATTGCTGTTGAGAGGCAGCCAAATGGCGCAGTATACGTGGTTCAGGTGAAAATAGCACTAGAAAATAGTCTTATTATCCTCGTATTAGCTCATTCTGCTGAAATAGAACTAGAAAGTAGTCTTATTGCTGCTGAGAAGCTGCCGAATGGCACTTTAAACTTACATTTGCTAAAAAAGGGGCAGTCCCTCATGGTCTGAAATGACCGGAGGGACTGCCCTTTTCCTATGTTTAGAGCGCAATTAACCGAGAATCGGCGGCTCGTGATCTGTCATATATTTTTCAGTCAGTATGGACAGCAACTGGATACCGACCTCATTGTGTCCGCCTTCGGGAATGATTAGATCGGCATATTTTTTGGATGGTTCGATAAAAGCCTCGTGCATTGGCTTAACCGTCTTCAAGTACTGGTCATGAACGGACTGGATCGTCCGGCCGCGCTCCTCAATATCCCGAAGCACACGACGGAGAATACGCACATCGGGGTCCGTATCGACGAATACTTTGATGTCGAGCAGCTTCCGAATGCTCTCTTCCGCGAGCACATGAAGTCCTTCCAATATTACGATATTGTTCGGCTTAAGCTCTACCGTTTCTGTTGTGGATGGAGCATAAGCGGCGAAGTCATAGACTGGCGCGTAAACGGTTTTCCCTTCTTTTAGAAGCAGCAGATCTTGAGCGAGCAGCTCGATATCGAAAGAGAGAGGGTGATCATAATTGATCAATTCACGTTCAGCCATGCTGAGATGCGAATAGGTTTTATAGTAGTTATCCTGAGATATGAAAGTTACTTTTTCCGATCCAAGACGTTCAATGACAGAGCGTGCAACCGTAGTTTTTCCCGAACCGGTGCCGCCAGCGATACCAATAATAAGCATGGTGATTCAGTAAACCTCCCTAATAAAATTGCCATAGCAATTTCAGTATTGTAGCACAGAATACGGAAGCATGCTATTTCTTACTCATGGTTTAAAATGTTAAAATGAAAAGGACAGGCTACATCATTTAGAAGGAGTGTTGATCTTGAAGTATAGAAGACTCGGAAGCACAGAACTAAATGTGTCGGTAATCGGCATCGGAACCTGGCAGTTTGGAGGAGAATGGGGCCGAGAGTATTCGCAGAACGAAGTCGATTTGATTCTCGATAAAGGGCGTGAGCTTGGCATCAATCTGATTGATACCGCTGAATGTTACGGTGATCACCTCTCAGAGTCACTCATTGGAGATTATATCAGCCGCCGCAACCGCGAGGATTGGATCATAGCAACAAAGTTTGGCCATCATTTCCACGAGCGCTTCACGCGTACCGACGTATTTGACGCCGAAGGTGTTGTAGCTCAGCTTGATGCTTCACTGAAGGCGCTAAAGACGGACTATATTGACCTGTACCAGTTCCACTCAGGACCAGACCAAGCATTTGATAATGACGTGCTGTGGACCACTCTGGATAAGCAAATTGCAGCCGGGAAAATCCGTTTTCTTGGGACGTCTATCGGCAGCAATGACAATCTGCATCAGACAGAAGCATCAACAAAGGTGAACTCTCGCGTCATTCAGGTCGTATATAATCGACTCGACCGTCAACCGGAGGAAAGAGTATTTCCAGCATGCGAGCAGCAGGATTTGGGCGTGCTTGCACGTGTTCCGCTGGCGAGCGGCTATTTGAGCGGCAAATATAAGCCGGGGGCCGTATTCGGTGATACCGATGTACGCCACAGGCATGATAAAGAGAACACGCGACTTAAGCTGCTGGAAGTAGAACACATTCAGCGTGAAGAGGTGCCGCAAGGTGTCGATATGGCGAGCTGGGCGCTGGCTTGGTGCTTGAAGCATCCTGCCGTAACGGCTGTCATTCCGGGCTGCAAGGACCCGGCTCAGGTTGAAGCGAACGCAAAGGCGGCAATGCTTGCAGTCGAGCCTCACCCGCAGGATCGCAGCAACTAGATATTTTCGACATAAGAAGAGGCTGTCGCAAAAGGTTATTACCCTTTTGGACAGCCTCCTTTTTTCTTAAAGCACTGTTACTTCATTCCGGTACCTTTCAAAATCAGATACCCGGCATTCCAGCTTCATCCGAGTACCTTCTACTTCGTATTCCGTTGCATGCACATGCGCATGCTCGTTAAAGTAAGCAACCAAGCGCCCTTGGTTGAACGGAATCAACAGCTCGCATTCCATATAGTCGTCAAAGACATGATCGCGAATAAGCTGAATAAGCTCATTTAGTCCAATATTCTTTTTGGCGGATAGATAGACGTTGTTATCACGTACTTCCGGATAAGGATGCTCCGTCAGATCACATTTATTGTAAGCATAAATCGTTGGGAGATTGTAAGCCCCAAGCTCCTTTAACGTCTCATTCGTAACCGCAACAAGCTGCTCATAATCGTCATGGGCGTAGTCGACGACATGTACGAGTAAATCAGCTTCAGTTACTTCCTCTAAAGTTGAGCGGAAGGCCTTCACCAGGTGGTGGGGAAGCTGGCTTACGAAGCCGACCGTATCTGTGAGCAGGAATGATTTGTTGTCAGGCAAATCAATGCTGCGAACCGAGGTCTCCAGCGTTGCAAAAAGCATATCCTTGGCAAATACCTGCTTGGTTGTCTCTGGATTATATTTCTCAAGCAAAGCATTCATCAAGCTGGATTTCCCCGTATTCGTATAACCGACGAGACAGACGACAGGCACCTCGTTCTTCTGCCGCTGCTTCCGCTGAATTTGACGGCGAGCTACCAGCTTCTCAAGCTCGGCTTGCAAAGCAGTGATACGCTCTTCGATGCGTCTGCGATCCAGCTCAAGCTTCGTTTCACCAGCGCCCCTGTTTTTGAGACCAGCTCCGCCGCCTTGCCGCCCCAAGGATGCGCGAAGTCCGACAAGCCTAGGAAGCATATATTGAAGCCGAGCAACTTCGACTTGCAGCTGGGCTTCTCTTGTTTTGGCGCGCTCCGCAAAAATATCCAGAATGAGTATCGTTCGGTCAATGACCGTCCGCTCCAAAGCGGCTTCCAAATTACGAATTTGAGAGTGGGAGAGCTCATCGTTGAAAATAACGACATGCGCGTCATGCGCTTCGAGCAGGGCCAGCAGCTCTTGGATCTTTCCAGTCCCAATATAGTGAGATGGGTTAATGCGTGCTGCCTTTTGGCTTAGTTCATCAACGACCTCGATATAACAAGCGGAAGCTAGATTGCGAAGCTCCTCCATGGAGTATTCAAAGTCGGTTTGATTTTGAAGCTGAACTCCGACGATAATCGCCTTTTGTTTTGGTTGTTCCATTATTCATCATCCTTTTAACGGTTATTTAAAAAATAAAAAACACAGGCAGCTCTGCCTGTGTTCACCGTTATAGGTAAGAGGGTATCAGTAAAAATATCCATAAGGAATCGAGTATCCCTTATCAATATGGATTGATGGCCTTCCATATACGCTGAAATAAACGTATGGAAATTCCGCTCTAAAGGCGAATACGCGAGTTGGGATGCTCCCTACAATAGTCGACGTATTCTGTTTATATGGGTTACCTTCAAAATGGGCAGACCTATCCTGAGTCCCCTGCACACAGGCAGAGCTTTGGCGCTATTCAATTAGCAGCTGCGCAAAGACCTAACTCGGATATAGTCTATCACACGTAACCCTCCGTTCATTTAAATTAGCATCAGTGTAGCACAAAGGGCTATTTCACGGCAAGTCAAAAGGAAAAGAATCCCTTATGAATCGCTCCAATCCTGACGCAAAGTGAAGAGCTCCTTCAGCTCATCGGTTGACAGCTCCGTGATCCAGCCCTCAGAGCTGGAGATGACATTTTCGCTGAGCTGCTGCTTATTTTCGAGCATCTCATCGATGCGTTCCTCCAACGTGCCAAGCGAGATAAATTTATGAACCTGAACGTCACGCGTTTGACCCATGCGGTACGCGCGGTCGGTTGCTTGGTTCTCCACAGCAGGATTCCACCAACGGTCAAAATGGAATACATGATTAGCAGCGGTCAGGTTAAGCCCGACGCCGCCAGCCTTAATCGACAGAATGAACACATTAGGCTGCTCTTCCGGCGGCAATTGTTGCGATTGGAACCGCTCAATCATGCGGTCCCGCGCCAGCTTGGAGGTGCTGCCATTCAAATATAATATCGGCTCCTGCAGCTCCTGCTGCAGCACGCTTTGAAGCATTTCCCCCATACCGAGGTATTGCGTGAAAATAAGGCAGCGTTCGCCTTCATCTCGCAGTTCTCTCACCATGGCGAGCAGCCGCTCAAGCTTAGCTGATCGGCTTATGATCCGCTCTGTATCCATTTGCTCGCCAGCGGGCGCAGAGCTGTCCACCAAAGGTTCTTTTGTTAGCAGCATCGGATGATCGCATAGCTGCTTCAGCTGCATAATGGACGATAAAATGGCGCCTTTACGTTCGATGCCTTCAAGCTTTTGCATGCGATCCATAAGCTGATTAACGGTTTGATTATAAAGCGCGCCTTGCTCGGCTGTGAGATGAATATACGTTTTCATTTCGTTTTTGTCCGGCAAATCAAGCTGGATCGCGGGGTCCTTCTTCTTGCGCCGCAGCATGAATGGCTTAACTAGCTTCTGCAAGTCTGCGGTGCGCTGAACATTGCGTTCCTTTTCAATAGGATTGCTGAAGCGGTGCTGGAAACCATGTGCACTCCCCAGAAACCCCGGATTCATGAAATCATAGATGGACCACAGCTCCGATAAACGATTCTCGATCGGCGTGCCCGTCAAAGCGATACGATGCTTCGCAGTAAAGCTGCGAACGGCTGCGGATTGTTTCGTTTGTGCGTTCTTTATATTTTGTGCCTCATCCAAGCAAATCGCTGCAAAGGTAATATCCTTCAGCATGTCCTGATCAAGTGTAGCGGTGGCGAATGAAGTTAGTATGACATCAGCGTTCCGCATTTCCTCAAGGAAATGTTCTCCTACGAGGCGCCTGCTTCCGTAATGAAGCATGACGCGCAGTGAGGGTGCAAAGCGGCTTATCTCCTTCTGCCAGTTGCCCAGAACAGAGGTTGGGCAAATGATGAGCGATGGCATGTGTTGCTCCGACTCTGCTGCGCTCTCCTTGAGATTGAGCAAATAGGCGATAAGCTGAACCGTCTTGCCAAGACCCATGTCGTCGGCCAAGCATGCGCCAAGTCCGAATCGTCGTAAAAAGGACAACCAAGCGTAACCTTCCTGCTGATAAGGTCGAAGCTCGGCACGCAGCCCGGCAGGAACAGCAAGCATAGGCCATTCGGTTCGTTGATTTAGCTGGCTGACCAGCGTCATCAAATGCTCGTTCAGCTCAACTTCCAGTTGAATACGATGCTCTTGCTCTGCTTCGTTTTCTTGCTCAGGCTGATCTTCCCCATGCTCGTTGCCGCTTCCCAAAAGATGCAGCTGAAGAACATCTTGAAATGATAAACCTTCGGCGCGGTCAATGCCCGACATCGCTTTGCGAATTTGCGCAAGCAAGGCGGGATCAAGCGAAACCCACTGTCCTCGGAAGCGAACGAGCCGCTCATTCCGGGCAACAAGCTCATTAAACTCGGATTCAGTCAGGTCAGTGTCTCCAATGGCAATGCGCCAATCGAATTCGATTAGTGTATCCAGTCCAAATAATGATTCACCGGAGCCCTCTTCTCGTTTACTCGTGCTGACCTTAGCGCGAAGGCGTGGTTTCTTACGGCTGGCGGTTTCCCACCAAGCGGGAAGCAGTACCTGCCAGCCCGCGTCTAATAAACGGGGGCTATCTACGGCAAGGAACCGCCAAGCGGCATCATTTTTCAAGGGGACGTTTAAAATATTGTCACGATTGCCCGCTAGCAGGTTTGTTGGCAGGCAAGCACGCAGACGCTCCAACCAGCCTGAGGAACGCTCACGAATAGAAGGCGACCAAGAAGCAGGCCACGAGCCGTAAGCTTCGCCTGTATCAGACAATTTAACGGGTACAATAACCGCTTGATCGAGCTTGTCCTGCAAAATAAGCTTAAGCTGCCACGGGTCATCCACAGCAACGGGCTCGACAAGCTGAAGCATTGGCCGAAATGGAGCTTGATCGGCTTTCCAGCCAATGGCGATCAGCCATGCCTGTGCATCAAGTCCGGCGGTTATGCCATCCTTGGCAAAGAGGAGCGGGTATTCCCTGCGCAAATCAGCAGCAGTCGTTTCTGTGCCATAATAAGCGTCAAATACAGCAGCAGAAAAAGCAGCAAGCAATCCCGTCTTAAAGCTATCGTCTGTTTGCGTTTTTCTGATCATGCTCTGAATTTGTTCGTTTATTGCAGCATTATCCCAGCTCCATTGGAGCTTTCCTGTACGGAAGGTCGAGAAGCTTGGTATAAAGCGATGCGCAGTTATTTCAGGTGCTAACAAGGGGGCAAGCGCAACAAGCATTCCGGCTTGCTCTTCCCATATCCATTCCACATGCTCAAGCACCGTGTTTTCCGCAAAAAAAGGAATAACCTGCTCGGCTGGAAGCAAAACAAGCTCTAGTCCTTCAACCTGCTGTACTTCGAGTTCTGTGCCGTAAAAGGAAGGCGTATGCCAGGCGAACAAGCTGTGCTTCAAGCTGACGCCGGGCAGGAAGTCGCTCATGCCGCTCATTCCGTATAGGAGAGCATCGCCATGAGTCGTTAAACTAGCGTATACCGTAATTGTTTTTGTAAACTTGCTCATGGTATAAGTTTTCCTTTCCGAAGCTCTTCCTGAAGCGCACGAAGGCGGCTATGGTTAGAAGCGAACGCTGTAATAAACGTTTCCCAGCGCTCCTCGTCTTTCCTTTTCTTGTACAGCTTAGCCAGCCGTTTGAGCAGCTTCACAGCAGTTTTGTAGCCAGGCCTATTTTTGAGCAGCACATATCTTTCCACAGCCTGATGATAAAAGGGCAGCAGCAGCTCCGGCGCATGTTTCTCAATAGGGGCGAACACTCCAACGCGATAGTCAAGCGGCTCGGTTCCCGTGCTGAGCTGATAATCGATCCATTGCTGCCATTTGGCATGACGGAGCAGTTTTCCTTCGTAAATAGAACTAGCGTAGGGAAGCGATTGAATGAGAGGCGCCCACATCAGCTGCTCCGCATCTGGAATATGTTCAATTACATCGTCCCAGTAGCTATAAAAGATTTCCAAGGCGTTAATTCGGCTTTTCTCTATATACGGCTTCGTTTCCACTAACCAATTCGATAACCGCTGCCATTGCTCTTTTTCAGACATTATGGTTAAGACATGGAATAAGTCACTTGGACGAAGCTCGTTACCGCTGCTTATTTCCTTTAGTTTGCTCCACGCTTCTTCGTCGCGTTGTAAGAAGAAGTTCATCCACACCTCGGCAAGCAGAAAAGGGTAGCGGGAGAGAGCTGAGCCGGGCTTTAAAGATGCGGCATTCAATTGCTGCAGCTCTTCTAGACATAGGCTCATATCGTTCTGGTTAGGGATAATCCAGTATTGCCATAACCAAAAATAAGGATCGGAGAAATACGTCTTTGATCCTGATTCCGCCAGCATGAGCCTGCGCAAAAAGGCTAATGTTTCTTCTAGGCACTGCCAATAGCCGGGCCCATCGGCAGGATCGGATTTTTTTTGCATGAGCTCAGCAATAGCAAGCTGTACATCAGAAATAGCAGCATGTGTATGGAAGCCGATAAAGGAGCCGGAATGTCCCTTTTGATCGGGAATAAGATTAAGCAGCAGCATCAGAATATGAAGATGAGCATGCAGCTCGAATAGATTATTTTGTGCAGAAGAAAGCGTAGGCTTTATCTGATTAATTGCTGTAATTGCACGATGTACATATGAGGCATTTCGAGTAAGGTCAGACAGAGACTCGGTACGAGATTTAAACAGTGCGTGCCACTCTGCGACGTTCATTTGTTCAATTGGTTTCATGACGAAGTGGTCTCCCTAACGAATAAAATCATTTTACGAATCAGCTAATTATACCATTTATTTCGTTTATAGCTTGGAGTATAAAGTGCATGTACGCTTCAGTTTGTCTTTCCTAAAGCACCAAAACATTTTACAATATAAATACGGCAACAAATGAACGACTGTCTTTAAACGGCAGAAAGGAAAGATGACAGATGGCAATTCAAGAAATCCAAGAAGAAGACTGGCTAAAGCTTAATCGGATAGGGAATGGTAAGGATGCGCTGCTTTTTTCTTCACCATTTTGCGGAACCTGTAAGGTAGCCGAGCGGATGCTGGAAATTGTGGAAGCTGCTGAGGTTCCAACGACCTTGTATAAAATAAATATAAATTACGCCCCCCAGCTGCGAAATGCTTGGAAAATTACGAGTGTGCCTTGCCTTGTTTTATTGAAGAACGGAGAGCCTTATCAGTTTGAATATGCGATGCGTTCAGTTGATTATTTGTATAAACTTATGAAGAACATGGATTAACGGGGATGATTTCTCCGTAGAACGGCCGAAATATATTTTTATTTACTATAAAATTTTTATCAGGCGAAGATTATAGTGCTGTTCGTGTTATAATTGAGAGGTGCAGTCAATAAAGACCATTGACTATGATAAAGGAGTCGGAAATATGCAGGTAGTATTTGAAGACTGGGATCAAAAAGTAAAAAAAACATTTAACGCAACGAGCAAGCAGGTTGTATTAACCGTTACCGAGGCCGGTGACCTGTTAGGCCTGACTAAGGACCAGATGAAGGTTTATGTGCTTAAGCATAACCTCACTAAGGTTGCGATCAATCGCAGCGTCCACAGATATCTATTACTGAAAAGCGAAATAGATGAGATCCTAGGTAAAGCCTAATAATTGCGATAAACCACAGCCAAATATGGGCTGTGGTTTTTTGTTGTGTTTACATCCCATCTGAGGAGGTGTGGACGTTATATGGAGGATATGGCAGGATGTTTTCGAATGACTGCTGCTCGTTTCCGCTCAGTCCGCCTTAGTCAGCATTATTAGAAATAACGCCACTGGTTGCTGTTTTTCAATAGGAGTCGTATTCGTTATACTTAAAACGACCGATTGGAAAACATTATCTGGAGGGTGATTTTACTTGACTTATATGGACATGTTAGGACGTCGGAGCATCATTTTGAAGCGGAATATCGGCAATTTAATTATTAAAGACAACAAGCAGGGACTCAGCACGCAGGAAAGTCATTTTTACCAAAGCATGCTCAAGGAATGGCATCAGAATGCCAATGAATTGAATTCAGCTAGAAAACATTCTTAGTTGATAGGTAATTATTGAAATTACATGACTTGCAAAAAAAGCCGGGTGTCATTCTGACATTCGGTTTGCTGTGTGTAATTTTTGTATATAGCTACAAATGAAGTTCTTTTAGGAATGAAGAGTAAATGAAAAGGAATGCTTATGGTATACTACATAGATGATAAAGGTTGGCAGCAATAATTAAACGGGGGTTTCTTGCTATGTTGGCGGTTGAAAAAGCGGTGTACCTCACGATAGATGAAGGTCCTGCTGAAGATTTTATGCAAAAGGTCAATTTTCTGAACACAAAAGAGATTCGGGCGATTTGGTTTTGTGTAGGCGAAGCATTGGAAAGCTGTTCTGAGGAAGCGATAGCTGCGATTAAAGCAGGTCATATCATTGGGAATCGCGGTTATGATCATGCAGATTTCTCTGTTATCGGCTTACAAGACGTAAGAGGGCAGATCGAGCGAACCGACCGTATTATAGATGAGCTGTACAATAAAGCAGAAACGATCAGGCCTTCCAAGCTGTTTCGTTTTCCATTTATGCAGCAGTTGTTAGACGAAATGAATGATGATCATTTCGAAGGTATTCAGCGTGTACTGGATGAGCTGGGCTATCAGCAGCCGTCCTTCGAGAATGGCAGCCCAAAAAACGGACTGCATGTGGATTGTACTTGGGATACGTTCGATTTTGAGCCGGCGGACGTTATGGACCAGCATCATGATTTACAAGCAACAAGCGGACAAATTATTATGATACACGACTGGATCTCGGTTGCTCCTTTTCAAGCATTAATGGATAAGCTGCTTGCAAAAAATGTAGTTTTTCAGCTTCCTAAGGAAACGGCTCTTCAAATCGCAGCCATTTAGCAAGCAAATCGCATAATCAAAAAGGAGTACAGCTCGTCTCTATGATTTCATAGCAGCGGCGAACGGTACTCCTTTTTTGCTGCGAGCAGTTATTGCTGAGTTCATGCTGGGCAAACCAGAATGAACGAAACAAAGTAAGCGCTTCATGCGTTTAAGTAAAAAAGAACATTTATTCAAGAGGGGGCAATGGTTGATGCACTGGATTCCCGCTGACAGAAGCGGCAGGTGGTGGCTACTAGCTGGAGCATCCACCTTGCTTGTTAGCCTGTTATTATGGTTGATTCGTTTTGTTATATTAGGCCAGCCTTTCACAGGCATGCACGCTTTCCGATTTATGCTGCTCGCAGCCATAATATCTTTTTTATTCGGTTTTATCGGCTGGCTTGGAGCGAGAAAGCTGTGGCTGTTCTCCAATCTTGGGATGCTAATTGGTCTTATGCTGATGGCTATGTATTCCAAAGGTTTGACTGGATGGGAGGACCTGATTAGTTTCCTCGTATTTTTAGAAGCAGTAGCAGGAGGTTTTATGGCAGGGCTGATTGTTGAGGGCGTTTATTTCTTTAGACGGATATCGAAGAAATAATAGGCTGCCATAAAAATGTTGCAACTGGCTGTTGCTTTTTCCCGTCATACAGAGTGAAATGGAATAATGAGGTAAAAATTATTCTAATTTGTTTGGTGACGGAGCTGATCTTATGTGCCAAGAGGCAATGATAAGTTTGGAAATAGAAGAAAAAATGAAGTTGAATGGTGTTCCGGGATTAGGAATTGCCGTTCTTCAGCATGGACAAATGGTGTGGCAAGGAAGCTATGGCGTACTTGAAGCGAGCATGCAGCAGAAGGTGACAGAGGAAACTTTGTTTCCTGCCTGCTCCATCAGCAAAATGGTTACGGCTATTGGTGTGCTTCGTTTAGTCCAAGAGGGCGTGCTTAGCTTGGAGGAGGATGTTAATCGTTACTTAGTTTCCTGGCAGGTGCCCGAAAACCAGTTCACTCAGCAGAGGAAAGTAACGCTGCGCAGTTTGCTGGCACATCGATCGGGAATTGTGGATGCACGGGGGAGCTATGAACCGTTGCAGAAGCAAGACCCTTTCCCTACGCCTAGAGAGCTGCTCTTAGGAGCAACGAAATATCATTCCAAACCAGTTGAGGTTGCTCACCTGCCAGAGAGTCGATTCTCTTACTCGGATACAGGTTATTCTGTTTTGGAGCAAATTCTTGAGGATGTGTCAGGAGAAGCCTTTTCGGCTGCTATGGAGCGGCTTGTTATGAAGCCGCTTGGCTTAAAACGAACTATTTTCTGGGATGGTATCGCAAATGAGCCACTGAACACACCCATGGGTCATGATAAACGGGGACAGGTGGTTGAAGGGAAGAGAGCGCACTATCCTAATTTATCCGGAGCCGGCTTATGGACAACGCCTTCTGAATTGCTAGTATTGGCACGCGAGATCGTGAAAGCTTGGAATGGCGATCCTAATGGTATTTTACGGCCAGCGATGGCTAGAATAATGCTTACGGGTTATGCGAGCGATAAAGGTGCAGGCTTAGGCGTATTTCTTCCTGATGCTGGAGAGCAGCTCTGCTTCGTTTCTCAAGGCTGGGGAGTTGGTTCTCAGAGCAAGCTGGTTGGATATCCGCGCCAAGAAAGCGGTATTGCAGTAATGATGAATGCAGAGCCAGGTAAACCTCAAAACGAGTCGTTGGTCGGTGAGGTCATTCGGGAGTTGTGCAAGCATTATGAACTGCCGATAGTGTAGGCTGCTTCTTCGAGAATCATATATCAAATTTTATAATTTGATTGAAAGGTGAATATGGAGAATATTTCAGGTCATATCATACACGTCTTTTTACATTTTGTTGTAGGCGCTAGCTTGGCCTATTTAGTTTGCGGGAAAGCGGCTGCATCCACTGTGAATCGCAAGGTTCTCTTCATTTTCGGCGGTGCAGCTGCTATTTCTCCTGATATTTCGAAGCTTTACGGAGACCTGCTTGGCCACTCCATTTGGCTCGTACCTGTGATTGGTTTGTTTTTTGCTGCATGTTATTACGCATTCCAGAAGAAAATTTCGTTTAAGAAGGCTTGGCTGATATTGTCTATATGTGTTTTTAGCCATTTATTTATAGATTTTATCGGCAATGGCGTAGCTCCCTTTTATCCCTTTATTAAAACGGAGTCTGATTTCTTTATTGTAAATAGAAACGACCCTGTTCTTTTAATTACGCTGACCACTGCTCTTATTATCGGGGCATCTACTCGGAGAAGAAGGCGTATTTTTTTATCAGGACTAATCCTTGTTGCTTTGTATCTTGGAGGGTTGTCGTTCTCGAAGCTGCAATTGCAGCATGCATTAGAAAAAAAGTATAAGAACGAAAACATCTATGTCATGCTCACCTTTCCAAGAGAGGGCTTTAAGTGGTCATTCATGGTGAGGACGGATGAAACAAGTGTCGACGGTTATTCGCCAATTGCAGGCTTGGACATACATATTGAACAAGAAATGAACAAATCAGGAGAGTGGATCAATGTTGATAAACAGTGAAGAGGATATTATGCAGCTTGTATATAGAGATGAGTGGATGATGAACATCTTACGAGAGGTTAGTACGCTCGAGCTTCCAGATTGGTGGGTATGTGCAGGTTTCGTTCGCAGCAAAATTTGGGATACCCTTCACGGATTTACGGAACGAACGCCGCTGGCCGATGTTGATGTCGTTTATTTCGATCCTTCCAACATAGACGAGCAGATAGAGAAACAGCTGGAAAACACATTAAATCAGATGAACCCTCACGTACCTTGGTCCGTTAAGAACCAAGCTCGAATGCATGTAATCAATAACAATCCTCCGTATTCCAGCTCCACAGATGCCATTTCCAAATTTCCAGAGACCGTAACCGCTTTAGGTTTGAAAATAGATCAGCATGACAAACTCGTGTTAACTGCTCCTTGTGGGATAGAGGATGTTCTAGAAATGATTGTTAGACCATCACCTTTTTACTTGGATTACGAGGATCGAATCGCCATTTATGAGAAGCGGCTTGAGCAAAAGAGGTTTCAAGAGCGCTGGCCTAAAGTACGCCAATGAAAGCACGGTATTATTTTAAGGACATCGATAACGCAAGAAGAAAATTGTCTCTGACATAATGAAAAGCTTTTGTCCGTTTATCTTATTGCCTGTGTGGGTAAGCATAAAATAGCAGTGCTGGGATTGAAAACAGGCAATAGTGGAATGGTAATGGTAAATAAAATGTTGCGGGGGAGAAAATGGAGCCTAAAGCAGAACGTCAGAGTTTTATGCAGCTTATAAAGAAAGGGAATAAATCTTCCGCTGTAGCGATGATCGGCAATGCGTTTATCGCCGCCATAAAAGGGTTCGCAGCGGCCTTCAGCGGCAGCGGCGCGATGTTTGCTTCCGCCATGCATTCATTGGCAGATGCGATAAACCAAGGGTTTGTTTTTGCCGGAAGCATTCTTGCCGAGAAAAAACCGACGCCGAGGTTTCCAACCGGCTTTGGGCGTGTCATCAATATTTTTTGTATGATTGCCGTCATCGTCGTTACCATTATGGCTTATGAAACGATTCGTGAAGGCTGGCATCTCATTTTGCATCCAGTTGCAAGTGAAGGTTTTTGGCTAAACATTGGGGTTCTGGTTGTTAATCTAGTTATTGACGGGCTTATATTAGTCAAAGCAATGAAGGAAATTATACACGAAGCGGGATCGGAGGGGAAAGGTCTCGGTATTTTCTCAGCTGCCTTCAAAAATGTAGGGCGTTCCGCTCCTGCTACACGATTAGTTTTCTATGAGGATCTTGTCGCCGTTTCGGGAGCTGCCTTGGCGATGATCGCGGTCATTATTGCTGCATTTACCTCGTTTAAAACGGTTGATGGCGTTGCAACCCTGTTGATTGGTCTGTTAATGGTTGGTGTTGCTTATCGTGTGGGATACGACAATATGATCGGACTCATTGGTGTTTCTGCCCCGAAGGAAGTAGCAGACAAGGTGTCCCGTATTATTTTTTCCGAACAGAGCGTAACCGATATTTATCAAATGCGCATTCTACAAGAGGGCCGCTATTACCACGTTGAGGCGTACTTGGAGCTGCAACCTGGTTTAACGCTTGCGGTAGCCGATGATATTAAGTTTCTCGTTCGCGCCAAGCTGCTTGAGGACAAGGATATTGCAGATGTGACGTTAGGGATTTTAGAGGATGACGGCAAAAGAAGCTGGAATCCTATTGAATCCAAATAGAAAAGCTGCACCTCCAAAGTTAGATGGTGTCTAACAATGGAGGTGCAGTTCATAGGAGCTGGCTTTTGCTATTTACATGCATTGCAGCTGCCCTGCAACAACGATCCGTTCACGAAGTATATCAAGGTATTTCCTCTTATTGACTCAGCATGGGAAACAACTGCTTCAGCTCCGTATCACTCGGTCTTCTGCCATAATCTGCAATCTCGAATGGCTCTGCATATTTTGTTTTTTCTGACTTCCCATCTTCGTATAGTCGATCCAGCGTCGGAAGCATCTCCGATGAAACCTCAATAAAGCTGCTCCAATATTGCAAAATATAATCCTTCCTAGCATCCCACGTCTGTGGAACCTGATCTAGCAGATTACGCTGCCATGGCGCAAACTCATAGAATTGGGAAGCGTGCGCATCACAGCCAAGCAGCTTCTTCTCAATAACAGAACCAATATCGACGACCAGATCGGGTGAGTAAGCATGCCTCTTTCCGTAGTCCGGCATAAGCAAGAAAAGAGGGGATTGCTCTAAATATGGGGCATCTGGCACAGAATTAGGTACCTTCGCTATAAAATCCGCAGCATCTCTCACAATTCTTCCTGCATTGCGATTATCTACATGTCCTGCACCTTCAGGATGGAAGGTAATGACGACATCGGCCTTCCAATTGCGAATTTGGCGAATAACTTCTTCTCTCACTTCAAAGCTATTCGTCAGACGGCCATCAGATATATTCAATATGCTATAGTCAAGAACACCCAATCGTCTAGCAGCCTCATAGGCCTCCTGCGTTCTTCTATCCACGAGCTCTTGTCCGCTAATTGAGTAGTGTCCGCAATCTCCATTGGTTAAGGAAACGAATTTCACTCGGTGTCCCATTTCTGCGAATAAAGCAGAGGTTCCTCCCGCATAAATTTCCGGTTCATCCGGATGTGCAGCAATGACAATTATATTTTTTTGTTGTTGTGTAGACATCTTTTTTCTCTCCTCCTGTATGGTAACCCAAAACCATTATCCCTTTACTGCACCTGCTGTCAGCCCTTTAATAACCGTTTCTTGTGAGAACATGTACAAAACAAGCAGTGGTACGATTGAAATCGTGATGGCTGCCATCATAGCGCCATAATCTGTACCATACGCATTCGATACGAGCGACAAGAGGACAGATATAGGCTGCATCTCTCTTATTGGCAGGTAGACGAGTGGTAGCAAAAGCTCGTTGTATGACCAAAGAAAGACCATAATAGACACCGTTGCAAAAATAGGGAAGCAAAGCGGCAGCGTTATTTTATAATATATTTTCCAAATGGTTGCCCCATCCATGACCGCCGCTTCCTCTAGTTCTCCAGGCAAAGAAGCCATGAAGCCTGTTATCATTAGAATAGCAAAGCTCAAATTGCCAGCTACTTGTGGGAGAATAACGGATAAATAGGTTCCATTCAAACCCAGCTTCTCGATGATAACGAAATTCGGAATAATAACAGCGAACTGCGGCAGCAGCATGCAAATAACAAATATAGACGTGAAATACCCTTTAAATGCAAATTGAAATCTCGCTAGTACAAAAGAAGCCAACCCGCCAAAAAGGGAAACACCTAATACAACGGATCCCGAAATGATCATACTGTTCATAAAGCCTTTAACGACGTTAATATTGCCATACTCGTTCAACTTCAAAAAGTTAAATAAAGAGTAGCTTTGTGGGAGAGCGAATGATTGCGTTAAAATTTCTTCGGACGTTTTGAAGCTATTGATCAGCACCCATAATAGCGGGATGATCGTTGTGCATGCCCATAAAAGCAGGAGTGCATATACGCCGAACTTGACCGCACCAGGCTTTACTAGTCTGTTAACCATCTAAAATATCACCTTCTCAATTGGGCTGTTTGTAGTTTATCATCAGTAGCTGACAGCCTCTTTTTTAACTAATTTATTTAACACAACGGTTATGACAATACCGAGTATCATCATCGCAATGACGATTGTGCTGGCATAGCCTGCGTTTTGCCCATTAAATGCCTTCGTGTACATGTAAGTACTGAGCAGCTCACTGGAATTCAATGGACCACCCTTGGTCACGATATATACGACATCAAATACTTTCAATGCTCCTGCCGTGGCGAGCGTAAGGCAAGAAGCAATGACATCACGTAATAATGGAAGTGTAATATAGATGGATTTTCTTATTCCTGTAATACCGTCCAGCATAGCTGATTCATAAATATCCTCTGGAATCTTTGACATCCCGGTCAGGAATATAACAAAATAAAATCCAACATACTGCCATAGAATCGGTATGAGTACCAAATAGATAGCGCTTTTCTCCGTCAGCCATATTTGCTCAGACAGACCGAGCCCTCTCATAATGGCATTTAAGAGTCCATAGTCGTAGTTGTAAATGAGCGAGAACATGAGGCCAATCGCCGTACCTGAGATAACAATTGGAAAGAAAAAGACCGTTCTAAAAAACTTAAATCCTCGTTTGATGCTGTCGGTTAGCAACGCGAGGACCAAACCTCCTCCAGCCTGCAGGAATACGGCACCGATTACCAATATAAACGTGTTTTTTAGCGCTATCCAAACAACGGGGTCGTGAATGAGCTGGTTGTAATTGCCAAATCCTATGAACTTCTTCGTATTTGAGAAGTTATACCATTCGGTGAAGCTATAATAAACGGATTGTACGAGTGGATATAAAAGAAAGGTGAATAATAATAGCATCGTTGGCGCCAGGAAAAGCACAATGTATCTCTTGTCCCTGAATATCACAACTGAACGCCTCCTCTTCATAAGCAATAGCTTGGATTACATACTGCCATTTGCCCGGGAGCCGGTGATCCGATATCCCGGGGCATGTTGAAAGAACTACTTGTTTCTGTTGTTTAATTTTGTGGCTTCATCTAGAATTTCCACGGCTGTTTTTCTTCCTGCTGACACATAAGCAATACCTTTTAAGAACTCGGTATACGATTCCCTAGAAACGTAAGAATCGATGGGCATAACGAAATCCTTTGCCTCACTCACCATCTTGTTGCCGTCAATCAGAAGCTGTGCGGTGCTGCTGGATTGTTGTGTATCGACTGCATAAGTTCCGCCTATTGCTGCAAATTTTCCAGCCGTTTCAGGAGATGTCATGAATTTCACAAAAGCTAGAGCCGCATCATATTTGGCTTGATCGGTATTTTTCTTCATATACCAACCAGAACCAAATCCAGATACAATCATATTCTCACCCTTACCACCCGGTACGAGTGGAAATGGTGTAATTTGAAAAGCAGGATTGGTACTCAGACCAGCAGCTGTCCATGAACCGTTGAACATCATTCCCGCTTTCCCGCCTGCAAATAAAGATTGCGCTTTTTCATCATCCAGCGTGAGTGCGTCTTTAGGAAACGCTTTCTTATCATTCAACTCTTTGAAGATCGTTAGAGCTGGCGCCCATGATGGATCGTAAGCCTTTTGTTGTCCCTCTGGCCCAACCTGTGAAAGAACCAAAGCTTCTTGCAGATATGGAGTTGTGAGCGATGTAGCGAATGGTACAATATTATTAGCTGCAAACGTATCTATCGCTTTTATAAAAGCATCATAGGTTGTTGGAGCTTCGAGTTGATACTGGTCGAATAACTCTTTATTCCAGAACAAGCCTTCATAGAAGCCGATATAGGGGAGAGAATAGAGTTTGCCTTCATACTTGACCTTCTCGATGATCCCGCTATTGAATTGCTTCGCCCAATCTGGATCTTTAGCAAATTCATCTTCCCAGGGAACAATTTCTTTCGATTCGGTTAGAATAGCTGTCTCGCTGCCATTGAAATAAAACATCACATCGGCTAGATTGCCAGTTGCTGCATCCGCTTTCACTTTCGTACGCAATGCTTCTTGATTGACCGGCGTTGACTCATCCGTAATTTTGATGCCCTTGTTTTCCTCTTGGAACTGTTTAATAGCTTCCGTCCAAGCTGGAACCCATGGATCAGATCCAGCGAATGATGTCGCTACCCGAAGCGTTATCTCTTTTGTTTTACTCTCGGATGCTCCATTCTCTTCTTGTTTGGATCCCCCGCATGCTGCCATCAGTGCTGCAAATACTACGAAGATAAGTACTAGTGCTGTTGCCTTGCTTGCCACCTTTTTCTTCATTACTCAACTCTCCTTTTAAAATGAATTCATATATTGAAACTTGAACGCGTTCATTTTAAACGTCCAAGGAACAATCTAATTTATCATTGATTAATAAACTTAATTAACTAATTGAGGAGATAGGAGGCTTTAAGCCTCCTGCTCCTCCAGCAGTTCACTAAACATAGTCTCCAATCCAATGGCAATCCCGCCAATCAAAACAGCTTTCGTCTTGAGCGCTGTATCCACGATAGCCGTATTTCCTAGCCCTAATCGCCTAACTTCATTCCGTATTGTATCGGTGTAAGCCGAACCGAGGGTGACGAACCCACCACCCAATATAACGGTATCCAAATCAAGTAAAAATAGCATGTTTGCTATGAAGGCAGCCATAATCTTTGCACAGCGCTTCACATGCTTTACGCTTAGGGCATCTCCTTCTAATGTCGCCTTTATAATGTCATTAAAATCGACCTTAGCAATGTCACCATTCACAGCTTTAAGCAGTCTGCTTTCGCCCCCAGCCTCCAGCTCTGCTCTAACCGATCTGACCAAAGCTTCTATTGTAACCAAATCGCGCAACCGAGAGCTCTCAAATATCTCATCTTGTCGTTCCGTATTCTCTGCCTCTACGTTTACGATGTAATTTTCTATTTCACCTGCAAGATGAAATTTCCCCGGATACAACGATCCTCCAAGCACAATACCAAGACCCACGCCCACGTCAACGCTTACAAACACAGCATTTGCGTGTCCCTGTGCAGCTCCAAATTTTATCTCACCTAGAACAGCAGAATTGATATCCTTTTGTACCAGTACTCGAACACCGAATTTATTTAGAAGCGGTTCTCTGAAATTCACAGTGCCGAGTCGCTCCAGATACGAGCCACACTTTACGATACCTAAATCATTATCCACTTGACCCGGTATAGAGATAGATATAGCAAGCAATTGATTTACTAATACACTGCTCTTAACAAGAAGTTCATCAATCTTGCTTATGATTAGCTCCATTAACTGGTTGATGTCATATTGTTCAATATCGAATTTCACTTCTTGAATAATGATTGGATTTAGATTTGAAATGCCCACCGTAATACAAGGATTGCTTAGATCAACGGAGATGATATAGCCAAAGTTATCATTCAACCGCAAACGGCTTGCTTTTCTTCCCACACCTGTGAAGCCATCCTCTGTTTCCCTTAGAATGCCTAACCTAACCAATTGATCTGCGTTCGTGCAAACGCTAGGTACACTCAGCTTCAACAGCTTTGACAGCTCACTTCTTGTAGCGCTTTCATCTCTTCTAATCGCATCTATGATTAAATTTTGATTCATGATTCTTACATGTTTCTGCTTTGCTGATACTTTGGACAAACGACAACCTCTCTTCTGAAATTGATTAATAAATAAACTTAATTAAATAATAAGATTTGCCATTATGATTGTCAATAACTTTTATTTACATATTCACAAACACAATGGCGAGCAAGCCAATGCCTATTCCGATGATGCCGCCACGAGACATTTTTTCTTTAAATAAAACAGCGGAGAGGATCGTTAGAAGCACAATCATACTTCCATTGACGAGCGGAAACAAATGAAGGCCTGACATTCGTCCTGACAAATACGTTATTATCGCATTTCCAGTACCGGTTGATCCTGCTATGGCTACAATGTACAGTGTCAAAATACGAAGCTCTCGTGCAGTAGGAATTGCCTTGCTTTGTCTTTGGAATCCCCCAGTGAAAAGAATACCGATAAGTGAAAATAAGAACGCAGATCCAAATCCTACACACATAAAGGGAATCAGCTCATGCCCCGCAAGTAACGTCTGCTGCCATTTCATGATGATTGGCAAGGTACCATTTAAAATAAAGGCAAGAAGACAATAAACTAACCATTTCAGTCCTGCTGCTTCTTGCCCTTTGCTTCCAAACACGTTGATGAAATAGAAGGATAGGATAAAAAGAGCAATACCCATAAATTTCATGCCGGTCATCGGTTCATTCCAAAGTACTACACTTGCAACAACAGGCAGAAGCAGGCTTGCTGAGAAATAAAAAGCAGAGTAAGATAACGGTCCCGTATTCATAGCGCAGGAATAAAACAAAACAGTAAGTACAAAAACAAGCCCATAAAACACTCCAAGCACAAGCGTAGCGGTATGGATGCCATTCAAATCTGACATGAGCCATGATACAAAAAAGCCAATAGCAATTATCGCCGTATAAGCCGAACTCCGTTTAAAAAAGGAGGATAATCCCTCATTGTTATTCGTGCTTCTCATTTGTTTCAAAGCTAGCGTCTGAATAATGAACATCAGAACAGCGCAAAAGGCCAACAATATATTCAATAGATTCCATCCTTTTTATTCATCTACCATGCAGCGGTAACCTAAACCTGATTTTTTGACCATTCTTTTGGCTAGTTCACCAACAATCTCCAGCTTATGGCGGCCTTCTTCACTATCAAACAGTCACAGCCCACGTATGGGCATTTCATCATATTTATTTATAAAAACCTCAATAATCTCAGGAATGTATGAGGAACCGCCTCCAATAATCGCTATTTTCAACCCATTTTTTCTGCTCCGTCATGGTTTGAACTCCTAAATGGTTGTAACACTAAAACATACACATCACTAATCTATATCTGTTTTTTGGTTCACACTCCTATTCAAATCAAAAAGATATTGGCAAGCGCGTGATCTTCATCCCGCTTAGCCTTACTTCTATTGTAAAATAAAAAAAATCGTTCTTCTTATGATAAAGAACGATTTTATAATACTATCTTACTGTATGTAGTTCATGGGGGAGGTTCCAGCCGTATGGACAAACAATGTACTAAATTGAGATGGACCCTCTTAATTTAACTATTAATTTTCCAATTATGGTAATATAAATTCGAAAGGCAATTTAGCTTTTTTGGAGGGATCATTCATGACCGTTCACGAAATTGAATTGGCGCAAGGCTCCCTAATTGGCTCGTTTACAACAGAAGTGACTCCGCTGCTCACGATCGAATCAGGTGATTCCATTCGTTTCCAAACGCTGGATGCTGGATGGGGTACGGGTACAAGCAATCAAGATCGCTATAAACCTTTTTCAAGAAGACAGGATATCGATAGTGGTCATGCTTTAATTGGCCCCTTATTTATTAAAGAAGCAAAAAAAGGAATGACCCTTGAGATTAGATTTAATGATATCATTCCAGGATCATATGGCTTTACAGCAGCAGGCCAATATCCAAATTGGCAAAATCAAAAGCTAAAGCTAACCGAATATAAAGAGATTTCGCTCGATTGGAAATTAGACAAGGAATGGATGAGGGGAACCTGTCTCATTAATGACAAATCGTTTACGGTAGAGCTACAACCCTTTATGGGCGTGATTGGGATGCCCCCTGATAGTCCAGGTATTCATTCCACTTTTCCTCCTCGCGCCTGCGGCGGCAATATCGATTGCAAGGAGCTTGTCAAAGGAAGCACATTATATTTGCCGATCTCTGTAGACGGAGGTTATTTATCCATAGGAGATGGCCACGCTCGTCAAGGCGATGGGGAGATTAGTTGTCAGGCGATTGAGTCTCCAATGGATTTGGTTGACGTAACGATAACGGTGAAGGAAGACATCGTTTTGACGAATCCTAGAGCGAATACACCTTCAGGCTGGATTACGTTTGGCTTTCATGAAGACTTAAATGAAGCCACCGTAGAGGCGCTGGATGGGATGCTTGATCTTATGGGTGAATTATATGGTTTAAACCGAGTGGAAGCGATCGCACTTGGAAGCTCGGTTGTTGACTTAAAGATTACTCAAATTGTAAATGGCATTAAAGGCGTTCACGCTTGCTTGCCGCATGGCGTTTTCAAGTCATCGATATAACTGAGATCAAAAAACAGTTTGGAACATGCAGCTATGTTTCAGATTGTTTTTTTGCTTATGAACGGCAAGTTATATGCACAGCTGCTGCTCCATCACTATTGCACTCCTAAAAGTTAACGTTGACGTTAACTGTCACTGAGAGTATGCTTATTGTAGAAAATTCGGAGGTGCTCGACATTGGATTTGCTAAAAATTGAAGAAGTAGCGAAGCGAACTGGATTAACGAAACGCGCCATTCGGTATTATGAGGATTTTGGCTTAATCTCTGCACCGGAGCGGACGCAAGGCGGTATTCGGTTATATTCAGAGGAAAATATAGAGAAAATTAACAAAATACTGCTCGTAAAAGAGGTGCTCGGCTTCTCGCTTGCAGAGCTTCAGCAGTATATGGAGTTTCAATCGCTCATCGAGCAGCAGAAAAGTGAATATCGTACGAGTGAGGATCGCGAAGCGCGAAAATTGAAGCTTTTCGAAATATCACAGGTGCTCCATAAGGAAAAAACGATGATCGACATGAAAATTAAACGTATGGAGCAGTTTAAAGAAGAACTTACCGAAACAGAGAAGCGGGTACAGAAAGCTTTAGATCAATTACAGGAATAGGAGCATGAATGTGGATACCTCGCAAAAAGCAGCTTCGTCATTTTGGACCATTATGATTGCCGTTTTTTTCGGTAACTTCATGGCCTCTTTGAGTACAACTACGATAAATGTGGCGTTGCCTATCTTTATGGATGATTTCCATGCCAGTTTAAACACGGTGCAATGGATGTTATCCGGTTTTATGATGGCAACAGGTATTATTGCTCCGATTATCGGTTTTATGGGCGATAAGTGGAGCTACAAAAAATTATATGTGATCGCACTAGCCGGTTTTACTTTAACGTCTGCGCTTTGTACCTTCGCTTGGAGTATTGAATCCCTTATTGCGTTTCGGATTTTGCAAGGATTCTTCAGCGGAATTATTATGCCCACTACGATGACAATCATTTACCAGACCATCGAGAAATCAAAACAGGCTGTTGCCGTCAGCTTCTGGAGCGTATCAGCGATGCTTGCTCCTGCGCTTGGGCCGACGATAGGCGGATGGCTTGCTGAAATTTACGGCTGGAAATCATTATTTCTAATGAACATTCCGATTGGCATTATTGCTGTGCTTATTGCCGCCAAGTACATTCCTAATTATCGATTAAGCACGGGGATTAAGCTGGATTGGATCGGATTTGGCGCGGTTCTCATCGGAACAAGCGCGCTGCTGGTCGCATTTAGCGAGGCGCATAATTGGGGCTGGGCAGGATGGCAAACACTCGGAATGATCGCGGCTGGTATAGTCGTGCTTGCTTATTTTGTGGTGCGGACACTGCGAGTCAGCAATCCTTTATTAAATTTGCGAGTACTGAAGATCCCGAGGTTTACTTACGGAGTCATCCTAAACTGCTGTATAACGATTTCCTTATATGCAGGCACGTTACTCGTTCCAATCTTCATGCAAAATATTAAAGGGGAGTCGAGCTTTACTACAGGCATGGTCATGCTTCCAGGTACGCTTGCGATGGTATTAATCTCGCTTGCAGCAGGCAGGCTTTATGGCAAAATAGGACCATCGAAGCTGATCTTCATCGGTCTCCTGCTAATGGGATTAGCTACTTGGGAGCTTAGCCATGCGAATGTGGCGACAAGCGCGGCATTTATTACGGTATGGGTGGCTATTCGTTATATGGGGATTGGCTTCAGCAATATGCCTGTGACGAACGCTGCGATGTCTGCTGTACCAAGCGTGAATTCAGGTCATGCCTCTGCGGTGATGAATTGGATCAGGCAGGGGACATCCGCGCTATCGATTAGTTTGTTCAGCACGATCCTCTCAGCGCAGACGATTGCTCACTTGGAGGACGGTGTATCGTCCAAAACCATTGCGCTGTCGCTTAGCGTTCAGGATGTTTTCCATCTGGGGACGATTATTATTATCTGTTCTATCCCGCTAACACTATTGCTGCGGAAACGAAAGGCAGCTGCAGTACAATAAGAAAGAGCGCCGATTGCGGCGCTCTTTCTTATTTCATGTAAGTTAAAATACATGTGCGCCTTCCAAGGCGACCTTAATTTTGCCGTTAGTCTCCAGCACCTTCACCTTTACTTTGCGGCCAGGCTGATACTGAGGAATATTAACCATATAAATGGCGGTTTTAATGATTGCGCGATAGGGATCTGCATGCTCTCTTGGAATCGTTAATCCGATAAAAACCTCAGGATGACCGTTAATCTCCGTATTGGTTTTTTGTATGGAGCTCACAGTCGCGTCAAAGGATTCGCCATGTTTCAAAATAAATTTAGTTTCCCGAGTATCCTTAAACGATTGCCGAATGACGATGAAGGCAAGCAGGAAAAGCGGCACGGAAATGAGGGTAATGACAACTAAGGTGATACTTTCATTTGTACTCACGAATCACCAACTTTCATGGATCATGAACGGTATAGCTTCATGCTGACTCTAAGCTTTTATAATCCTAGAAGAAGCATAACACAACCAATTCAACATGAAAATATTTCCAAAGCCTTATTAAGGAATAGGTACTTTAGCAGCTGTCAAAGTGGTAAACAGTTTATTTTGTACGATAAAAAAAGGCTGTTTCATGAGGTCATTTGACCTGAAACAGCCTTTCTGCTCCTATTCTAGTAATATTTCTATAGGAATGGCGTCTTTTTTACAAAGCTTTGTGCGAGATGGTCAGCATGTAGATCTTTGTCGTTTTTCTTATAGTTTTCAAGAACGTCGATCAAATAGTCGTCTGCTGGGTTGTTGGAGCGGAAAATAAACTGCTCTTCATTCTCGATATGTACATCATGTCCGCATTGTTTCAGGACTTCTTGATAATCTTGAACAGTTGGTTTTGTGTTTTCTTCTAGGTACATGAGTCCGGTTAGCGTCTTGGTTGCCGAGCCATGCATAATTTTGAAATGAACGGTATGTTCTTTTTTCATACCCATTCCCTCCTAAGTGTAGAAACGATGTGTTGTTATTATTATAATATGCTCCAAAAGGCATAGGAAAGCATGTCATTTGTGAAAGCTTCATGAAAGTATCGTTATGTTGAGTCGTTCGGGCTGCATTTATATGTGTAAAAAGCTGCATCGTCCTTGGACGGCGCAGCTTTTTGATATCATGCCATTTTTGGCGAAATACTTACTTATACTTGTGCTACTTTGATAAGATTGGTTGCCCCGGCTTGGCCGATTGGCACGCCAGCGGAAAGCACGATAATATCGCCTGTATCAATAAGCCCAGTCAGCTTGGCATTGCGGATAGCGGACTCGAACATTTCGTCTGTTGTTGTTACTGCATCGCCTTTAACCGGAATAACGCCGGAGAGCAAGCAAATTTTTGGAAGCACATGATCATGCTGCGTAATTGCGATAATTGGTGACATCGGACGGTACTTGGATACCATGCGAGCTGTAAAGCCGCTTTCCGTTGAAGTAAGGATTGCTTTGGCGCTCAGCTCAAGCGAGGAGCTAACGACACCTTGGCTAATTACCTCCGTAATGTTCGTGCTTTGCTGTGATCTCTTTTTATCGAATTGCTCTTTATAATCGATCATGGATTCGGCTTTTCTAGCGATGGAAGCCATTGTCCGTACGGATGGGATGGGGTATTTTCCAGCAGCTGTCTCGCCGGAGAGCATCACGACGTCAGCGCCTTGAATAACCGCATTGGCTACGTCGCTTACTTCAGCCCGAGTTGGACGCGGGTTAACCTGCATCGATTCGAGCATATGTGTAGCAACGATAACCGGTTTGCCTACAAGATTACATTTGTTAATCATCTCACGCTGCATCATCGGCACGTCTTCGATCGGTACCTCTACGCCTAGATCACCACGCGCAACCATAATGCCATCGGATGCTTCAATAATTGCATCAAGGTTTTGCATGCCCTCAGCGTTTTCGATTTTTGAAATGATTTGTACATGGCTTGCATTTGCTTCTTCAAGAATGTTGCGGATTTCCAAGATGTCCTCTGCTTTTCTTACGAAGGAAGCAGCAATGATCTCAACATTATGTTTGATGCCAAAATGAATATGAACCACATCGCGCTCCGTTACGCCTGGCAGCGTCGTTTTGATGCCTGGCAGGTTAACGCCTTTGCGAGGTTTCAATATGCCGCCGCTCACGATTTTGCAACGAATATCGTTACCTTCAACCGACATTACCGTCAGATCTACAAGTCCATCATCTATGAGAATCCGGTCTCCTGTTTTTACAACAAGTGGAAGCTCGGAATAGTTTACAGGAAGACGAGTTGCATCGCCGAGTACATCCTCCGTCGTGAGAATCAATTCTTCACCGATAACCAGCTCGCAGGATGCTTCCTTCAGCTTGCCGATCCGCACCTCAGGACCTTTAATATCCATCATAATGGGAACAAAAGTGTTCAGCTCGCGTGCAGCCTGCCGTATATTGTTCATTCGCATAACGTGATCTTCTAATTCGCCGTGAGCCATATTCAGTCTACCAACGGTCATCCCTGCTTGGATCATTTCTTTAATCGTCGAAACGGAGTCGCAAGCGGGCCCCATTGTACAAATAATTTTTGTTTTTAGCATGTTGTAGGCCTCCTTATTTTTTTCATTGTAACGTGAAAAGTCGAAAGGAGATAAGAACTATAGTACAATGAATGTACAATAGTACGGTTCTAAGGAGCGTTCATTATGCTGGCAATTATGGATGTGCATCAGGACAACGGGGCGGATTGGTACGAGGAAGGTGAGGGGCGCATGTTATCCTTTCATCTCTCGTTAGTGACTTATGGGAAATGTGTATATTGGGTGAACGAGGAGAAGGTGATTTTGGAAAAAGGAGATTTGCTCCTTATACCGGGACATATTCCATACTATGGGAAAAGCATTCCAACGGTCGTCCACACGAAGTATGTGGTCAATTTTTGCAAAATCGCTACCGAGTGCAGCCTTCCTCTGCTTCAGCTGGAAGAGCCGTTAAAGCAACGGCTCGGGCGCTTTGAAGTGATACAGGAGAGGCTGCGGGGAGTATGGACACAATACAAGGAGAAACCGCCTTACTATGAACTTATGGCAGAGGCGCTGCTTACGGAAGCGCTGGTCTATCTCAATCAAGAGAAGGATCGCGGAATGATTTCCTCGGAGAAGCATCGGCGTGTGGACAGCATGAAGCAATATATTTCGACGCATTATCGCGAGAGGGTGACGAAGGAGGAGCTGGGGGATGTCATTAATACGACACCGAATTATGCGGCTACTTTGTTTAAGGCGGTTACGAACCAGACGATCAGCGAATATGTACACAATCAGCGGATGAAAACGGCGATCTACATGCTGACCGAATCGCAGCTGATGATTAGTGAAATCGCCGACTATTTAGGTTATAACGATGTTTCGTATTTTTACCGCATATTCAAGCGCATTGTTGGCAGCTCTCCATCTGATTTCCTGCATGAGCGCTCTTCAACCGTTTAATGGAAGATCTATATGAGTTCATTGATTTTTATCAAATTTAAAAAACTTCACTGACGGAGAATGTCAGTGAAGTTTTTTTATAATAGGGGTATTCAGATATTACAAAAGGAGTGTTTATTATGCAGACAAAAAAAGTATATCTTTATGTTTTTGATACGATGGCAGATTGGGAAGTAGGTTATTTAACTGCTGAACTTAACTCGGGGAGGTATTTTAAAAAAGAGGCAGCACCTTTAGAAGTTATTACAGTCGGCGTGGATAAAAATCCTGCTACTACAATGGGCGGATTGAAAATATTGCCTGCTATTTCTGTTGAAGAGTGTAGTTTGGAAAGTACGGATGTTCTCGTTCTTCCAGGCGGAGATACTTGGATGGAACCCATTCACGAGTCTATATTGAAAAAAGCTTCAAAAGCATTAGAAGAAGGAAAAGTAGTTGCAGCGATTTGTGGCGCTACAATGGGACTTGCAAAGATGGGAGCGCTCGACTTAAGAAGACATACAAGCAACGATCTTGAATATTTGAAAATGATTTGTCCTAATTATACGGGAGAAAAATATTATGAAACGGAGCCTGCAGTAACAGATGGAAACTTAGTTACTGCATCTGGTATAGCCCCGCTGGAGTTCACGATGCATGTACTGCAGCTGTTGGATGTTTTTGCGCCAAATATATTACAGGCTTGGTTCAAGCTTTATCAGACTCATGAATCAAAATATTTCTTCGAATTAATGGATTCCGTATCGTAATGAATTCCGGCGCCGCCGGTTCAGAAATACCAAAGACAACGCAATGACCGTGAGAGTAATTCCAAGCACGTGAAATCCCTCGAAGCTGAACGTATCGCCCATAACGATACCTATCAGCAATGAGGAGAGGATGGTTCCAAAGTATCTGGATGTATTAAATAATCCGGATGCTACACCGATTATTTCTTTTGGAGAGCTTTGGAACAAGGATGCTTGCATCCCTACATTGTTCAGCCCGTTGCTAATACCGAATGCAGCCAAAGCCAAACATACGCTAATAACCGGTGAATTTTGATTCAATGTGACGAGCCACACTGACCCAAGTGTCATCAGAATGGCAGATACCAGCAATGCTGGTCTTGGTCCTGATTTATCGATCCATCGTCCTGCGATTGGAGAAGTAACTAGCGAGCATAAGCCTAAGCTTAGCATAAGAATTCCGGTTTGGAACTCACTGACATGGCGTACCATTTGCAAGTAGGATGGTAGCCCAAAAAAGAGCGAGTAATATAGTACGTTAACGAGCATGAATTCTACATTAACCCAAGTCATCGCAGGATATTTGGCGAATGTGCGTAGTGGAATAAAGGGTGACGCCGCTTTTAACTCATGTCGTACAAATGCCCCGAGCGCAGCAAGGCCGATCAGCAAGAAAATAACATTTCCGAATGAGAGATGTCCAGATGATTTGGCTGAGAGCAATGAAGCGAGCAGGGTAACCAGACCTACTGTAAAGAGCAGGATTCCTGGCGCATCTATCAAGTCAAACCACATACGAAAAGACATGCCCTTTGGAGTGTGCATTCGAGGTTCATCCTTAGGAATAGTTCTCCAAGCTAATAGAAAGCTAGCCACTGCAAATGGAATATTGACAAAAAAGATAGCCGTCCAATCCCACGAATGAATCAAGACCCCGCCAATAAAGGGGCCAATGGCTGCCGCTCCGGATAGAAAGATGGACAAAACAGACAGCGCAGTCGCTTGTTTCTCCGTAATATGAATGCGCACAATGGCCATTCCAACGGCAACCATCATGCTTGTTCCAATGGCTTGCACAATGCGGAACACAATGAGCCATCCAAAGTTTGGTGACAGCGGAGCTAGTAATGATGCAACGAAGGCTACAATAAGGCCGGCAAGAAAGATCTTCCTGCGCCCGAATAAATCGCTGGCCTTTCCCATAATAGGCTGAGCGATGCTGCTTGCAATGTAAAAGGAAAAAATAATCCAAGAAACACTTGTAAAATCAAGTTGGAATACATGCTGTAGACGTGGAATAGCAACTGAAACCATCGAAGAATTTAATGGGTTCAATAGTATCCCTAGACCAACGGAGATCATTAACCACCTGCTGCGAACACTCATTTTTGAATCGCCCCCAAATCGTATTAATGTCATCGTACGTGAAATTATGTATTCATTCCAACGCATTTGATGCTATAATTTCATTGACTTGAGGGAATGAATGGGGGCGCAAAATGGAACTTCTTCAACTGCAATATTTTCTCACGGTAGCTCGTTTGGAGCATATGACCGAAGCTGCACGCAATCTGCACGTTACTCAGTCTTCACTAAGCAAGACGATTGGGCGCTTGGAGGAGGATTTAGGGGTTCCCTTATTCGATCGAATAGGGAGAAATTTGCGATTGAATGAGTATGGCAGCCTATTCCTCCGCCGTGCAGAAAGGGCATTGTTTGAATTGGAGCAGGGGAAGCAGGAGCTTAGCGATTTATCCAGCCCGGAACATAGCACGCTCAAATTAGCAGTGACCACTGCAAGTAAATTGCCCAATATCCTTCGTGAGTTTCGGAAAAAACGTCCTGATATTCAATTTCATGTGCAAATGCTTGCCACACAGGAAATGGTTACGCTTCTGGATAGAGGAGAAGTGGATTTTTGCTTGTCCTCACCTCCTATAGAAGGAGATGAGATCGAATGTCAAATCGTGTTTATCGACCCGATCCTTGTAGCTGTTCCAAAGGGGCATCGGCTGGCAAATCGAAGCAGCGTATCTTTGGCAGAGCTAAGGGATGAATGGTTTGTTGGAGTGAAAAGAGGCTACGGTACGCGCGATTTAGTTGACTCTTTATGCGAATCGATTGGATTTGTACCAAAATATGTGTATGAGGGGGATGAACCTGCAAGGCTTAGCATGCTTGTGGAGGCTGAAATAGGTATAGCCTTCATACCCAGCACGGCAAGGAATTCGCGGGAACAAATCCATTATCTCCAAATAGAGAATCACGAATTAGTACGGGAAATAGCGCTATTATGGCATAGAAATCGGTATATTTCGCGAGCTGCTCTGGAATTTCGTGAGGTCGTTGCAGCGTATTTTGAAGCGTTATCCAAACAAAGCATTTAAGCACGCTCTACCACTAATTCATCATAAAAGGCTGCCGGCGACGGCAGCCTCCTTGAATTGCATGATCTGGCTTTTCCAAGCTAATCAGAAATATTTCGGGTATAGTATTCGATGATATCTTTGCGGCGAATAATACCAAGAAAGACGCGATCGGTGTCTACGACGGGAACGAAGTTCTGATCGGCCGCCAGCGCCAGCATATCGTCCAAATCGGCGTTGATCGCGACACATTCGACTTTCATCCGTTTTTTGATGGAGACGACAGGAATTTCGTGCATCGTATCGAAAGTGAGGCCAGGAGTGGCTTTCAACTTCCATAACAAATCCCCTTCGGAAAGAGTTCCGAAATATAAGCCATTGTCGTCCAAGATCGGAATGGCGGTATAGTGGCTAGCCTCTAATTTATCTATGGCTTCTTTCATATTAGAGGATGTCATGAGGTAAGAGACCTCGTTTTTTGGAAATAGAAACGATTTGATGTCCATTGAATCACGCTCCTTTGGTATATTAAAGCATATTTTGTCCGATGGTGCATGTGGAAGTGACTGGGCACGTCTAAAATAATCGAATAAAAATGCTAAAAATTATGCTTATTTCCATGAATACTTGGCTGCAGTTGACTTATTGGAATATTCGAATTACAATTTACCCATAAATAGGCTTTGACCAAAGACATGATTACCTTATACGAGCTGTCCAGAGAGAGAAGCTAAGGCTGAGAGCTTCTCCAGCAACCGAATGTGTAATTACCCCTTTGCAGCCGTGTTATTGAACCCGCTGTTTCCATAAAGCGATTGTAAATAACACCGATTCATCCTCGTTACCGGGTGCTCAATAAGGATCTTGCTGTAACTTTAAGTCTGGCGAATAGCCAGTCATATAAAGCAGCAGATCGAATGAGGGTGGAACCACGAGCTGAACGCACTCGTCCCTTGGTGGGAGAGATGTGTTTTTTTTGCGTTCAACTACATTCGATCGGAGGCTGCATGATGAGTATTGCAATTACATTACCGGATGGAACAGTTAAGGAGTATCCACGGGGGACAACCGCCGCGCAATTGGCGGAATCAATCAGTACTGGACTTGGCAAAAACGCAGTCGCGGGAAAAGTCGATGGCAGGCTTGTCGATCTGAACGAGCCCATTCAAGCAAGCAGCAGCGTTGAAATTATAACGCTTGATGGTGCTGATGGTTTAGCGATTTACCGTCACAGTACAGCGCATGTGATGGCACAAGCCATAAAGCGTATCTATGGGGAAAAGGCCGTGAAGCTCGGGATTGGTCCTGTTATTGAGGATGGCTTCTACTATGACATTGATATCGAGAAGCCGTTGTCTACAGATGATCTTGCTGCGATAGAAGCAGAGATGAGCAAGGTTATTCAAGAAAACCTGCCGATTACGCGCCGTGAAGTGAGTCGCGAGGAAGCGACAGCTTTATTCGCACAGGAGGAAGAGCCGCTCAAGCTGGAGTTAATTCGTGATTTGCCGGACGATTCCATTATTTCGCTGTATGAGCAAGGCGAGTTTGTTGACCTTTGCCGCGGTCCTCATTTACCTTCCACAGGACGCATCAAGGCGTTCAAGCTGCTAAATGTAGCAGGCGCTTACTGGCGTGGCAATTCGGACAACAAAATGCTGCAGCGCATATATGGCACGTCCTTCCCGAAAAAAGCGCAGCTTGATGAGCATTTGCACCTGCTGGAGGAAGCGAAGAAGCGTGATCACCGCAAGCTTGGCAAGGAATTGGAGCTGTTCATGTTCTCAGAAGAGGCGCCGGGCATGCCGTTCTACCTGCCGAATGGCATGACGATTCGTACGGAGCTGGAGAGCCTGATTCGCGAGAAGCAGCGGCAGCGGGATTATGAGGAAGTTCGCACGCCATTTATGATGAACCAGCGGATGTGGGAGCAATCGGGTCACTGGGATCATTATAAGGACAATATGTATTTTACAAATGTGGATGATACGGCTTATGCGCTTAAACCGATGAACTGCCCGGGGCATATGCTGATTTTCAAAAACAGTCTGCACTCGTACAGAGAGCTGCCGATTCGGATGTCGGAATTTGGTCAGGTTCATCGCCATGAGTACTCGGGTGCTCTGAACGGCATGATGCGGGTGCGTACGTTTTGTCAGGATGATGCTCATATATTCGTGCGGCCTGATCAGATTGAAGCAGAGATCAGCCATGCGATCGCATTGATCGACCATATCTACGGGGTATTCGGTTTTGATTTCAAAATTGAGCTGTCGACTAGACCTGAGGACTCAATGGGTTCTGAGGAGCTCTGGGATCAAGCGGAGCAATCGCTGCGCAGCGTACTGGACAGCCGCAATATTCAATATCGCGTAAATGAGGGCGACGGTGCATTTTATGGGCCGAAAATCGACTTTCATATCCTCGATGCATTGAAGCGGAGCTGGCAATGCGGCACGATTCAGCTTGATTTCCAGATGCCTGAGAAATTTGATTTGTCCTATATTGGCGAAGACAACCAGAAGCATCGCCCTGTCGTTATTCATCGTGCGGTATATGGATCGATTGATCGTTTTATCGGTATATTGACAGAGCATTATTCAGGAGCATTCCCATTATGGCTCGCACCAGTACAGGTTAAGCTGCTGCCTGTCTCGGAGAAATATATCGATTATGCCTTGCAGGTGAAGGAAGCACTCGCTGAAGCGGGCATTCGCACTAAAGTGGATACACGGAATGAGAAGCTGGGTTATAAAATTCGCGAGGCTGGCCTTGAAAAGGTGCCTTATACATTTGTGCTTGGTGAGAGTGAGAAAAACGCGGGCAGCGTTGCCATCAGGAAAAGAGGCGAAGGTGATCTCGGATCACTAGCGATTGCTGAGGCTGTGCAGCGGATTAAGGATGAGGTGCTGGCTAAATCGTAAGATGGGTAGCGCGGCTGCAGCGTGGTGCAATAACCGAGCGGCAGCCGTTCCACGTTGGAATTGGTCATCCATGGAAGAGCTAGCGCTTGAATGACAAATAAAATCGTTGACAGAAGCAATAAATATAATCTATAGTAAGCTCATCGGAATTATAAGATATTGAGCTGATTAGACGACTAAAAGCTCTTATTTCACGGAACGGCGCAAGCAGCCGGCATCGTGGAATAAGAGCTTTTCTGTTTTTCTAGACATGTAATCAGCTTGAAAAACAAATAGGAAGCAGGGGAGATCATATGAAACAAAAGCTCGTATTGATTATGCTGACACTGGTATTAACCGCTGTGCTTGCCGCGTGCGGCAACAAATCAGAATTGAGTGGTGCAGAGGGAGAAGGAGAGAAAGCAAAGCTTAAGGTAGGCATTTCGGCAGGCGTTGAGGAAGAGATTTGGAAGCAGGTGCAGGAAGTTGCGGCAAAGGATAACCTCGATATTGAGCTTGTTGTATTCAATGACTATGTACAGCCGAATAAAGTGCTGGCGGAAGGCGAGCTTGATGCCAATGCATTCCAGCATGAGCCGTATCTCGATCAATTCAAGAAGGATAACAACCTTGATTTGGTGAAGATCGCGAACACGCTTAATTTTCCAATCGGCTTCTACTCCAAAAAAATCAAAGACGTTTCTGAAATAAAGGAAGGCGATGTTATCGGCCTGCCTAATGATCCGACAAATGGCG
Source organism: Pristimantibacillus sp. Z349TD_6 (assembly GCF_056173205.1). NCBI lineage: Bacteria > Bacillati > Bacillota > Bacilli > Caryophanales > Paenibacillaceae > Pristimantibacillus (SeqCode) > Pristimantibacillus sp. Z349TD_6. The sequence goes on from NZ_CM149662.1 coordinate 417,937, forward strand.
CGCGCGCGTTGATTCTATTTGAAAATGCTGGACTGATCAAGTTAAAAGAAGGCGTTGGCATTAAAGCGACTGTTCGCGACATCGCAGAAAACAAGCTCAAATTGAAATTTGAGGAGCTGGATGCAGCATTCATTCCGAAAGCGCTTGGCGATCTGACGGCGGCAGTAATCAACACTAACTATGCGGTAGAAGCGGGTTTTGTGCCAACGAAGGATGCCATTTTTATTGAGCCAAAGGATTCTCCTTGGGTAAATATTATTGCAGTAAGAACCGAGGACAAGGATAAGCCGGTATTCCAAAGATTGATTAAGGCTTATCATTCCGACCAAGTTAAGAAATTCGTAGAAGAAAAATACGGCACGTACATTGTCGCATCTTGGTAACTCGAAAATAGACCTTGGTCTCTTCTTAGATGAAGAGACCTTTTTAACATTTTAGCAGAGGCGGGGTTGTACAGTGATCTGGATCGAAAATGTCAGCAAAACGTATCAACAGGGCAAACAGAACATCCATGCAATTAAGGACGCGAATCTGCATATTCGTAAAGGGGAAATATTCGGCATTATCGGCTACAGCGGAGCAGGCAAAAGCACGCTTCTGCGCTGCATCAACTATTTGGAGCGGCCGACTGCTGGCAGTATACGTATAAACAACACGGATCTGGCATCGCTTAGCGAGCAGGAACTGCGCATTATGCGGCGGAAAATCGGGATGATTTTTCAAAACTTCAACTTGCTTATGTCGAGTACCGTCTATGAGAATATAGCCTCCCCGCTCGTGCTTGCAGGTGTCCCCAAAAAACAAATTGAAGCAAGGGTAAACGAGCTCCTGAAGCTTGTGGATCTAGCGGATAAACGAGACAGCTACCCCGCTCAATTGTCTGGAGGACAGAAGCAGCGTGTAGCGATTGCAAGGGCGCTTGCCAACGAGCCTGAAATCTTGTTATGCGATGAAGCGACATCGGCACTTGATCCGCAGACGACCGATTCGATCTTGCATTTGCTGCTCGACATTCATCGTTCCTATGGAATTACGATTGTGCTTATCACCCATGAGATGTATGTGTTGAAAAAGATATGTGATCGAGCAGCCGTAATGGAGAACGGTATCATTGTAGAGCAGGGCTCTATTTTGGAGCTGTTTACGAAACCGCAAACGGATACGACCAAAAAATTTACGAAAAGCGTGTTTGATGCGGATTTGCCGCAGGAGCTGCTTAACAAAGCCAACCACCCCGCAGAGCCAAAACATCTGCTTCGCATCTCCTTCATTGGGGAAACGGTAAGCGAGCCTATACTCGCAGATTTGACGCTGCGCTATCAGCTTCGGCCAAGCATTTTGTACGGGAATATAACGAAAATTAAAGATACCGTGTTTGGTTTTCTCTTAATTAGTCTGCCGGGCGAATCGACTGCCATAGAAGAAGGAATTGCATACATGGTACAAAACGGAATGCAGGTGGAGGTGCTTAAGCATGCTGGATAGCTTCTTCAGAAGCCTCGCCGAGAACCATGATCTATACACAGAAGCGCTAGGGGAAACGGCGGCGATGGTTGTCTATTCCTTGTTTTTCTCCACTATTATTGGCTTGTTTCTGGGCATTTGCCTAGTCGTGCTGCGCCCAAATCATATTTATGAGAACAAGGTGCTTTACCATCTGTTAAACGCAGTCATCAATGTGCTGCGGTCTGTCCCGTTCATCATTATTTTAATAGCGATCATTCCCATTACGAAATGGATTGTGCATACGACAATCGGGGTGAAAGGAGCAATCGTTCCGCTTGTCTTTTATACTGCGCCTTATATTGCGAGGCTTATTGAATCGGCTTTGCTGGAGGTGAATCCCGGTGTTATTGAAGCATTTCAAGCGATGGGAGCCTCGCGCCGGCAAATCATTTGGCGGGTTATTTTGAAGGAAGCAAGACCTGGGATCGTGCTTGGTTTAACCATCGCAACGATTGGATTAATCGGCGCAACAGCGATGGCGGGTGTACTTGGCGCAGGCGGTTTAGGCGATGTGGCGATTAGGTACGGCTACCAGCGCTGGGAGCCCGACGTGATGTACGTTTGTGTCATTATTCTTATTTTACTCGTACAGCTGATGCAGTCGGCGGGCAACCGCATATCGAAGAAGCTGCGCAAGCACTAGTTGAAACGTTATATCGGCCTGCCCACCTTCTGCGAATGAACTCCTGATATAATCGGGAGTTTTTTTCGTTTATCCTTCGATCCTGCGATTGCAAACCATTTCGCAGCTTTAACGGCTTTTTTATAAGCAGCTTGTATGGTACTATCGATGGGCAATAAAAGAAAGCGCTTCATTATAGCTTGCGTTAAAATAGAAATAAGGACAACTGGGAACGAGGGGATACGGTGTTCAGATCGCTTGATAAGAAAATGAAAATTATTTTGCTATCGGTCATTGTTTTATATGTAATCTTGTCCAGCATGCTCGTATTTCGGACCATGGAGAACAAAAGCTCGGAAATGCAGCGTCAGCTTTCCCTTCAATATACAGGCCAGCAGCACAAAAACGCCCAGCTGTTTATGAAATGGATGGAGGAGATGGCTAGTTTGGTGACAAACAATACAGCCGTTCATGCTTCCCTCACAAGCAGCGAATATGACAATACCATTCCGCCGATATTGGACGGCATGATTTCATCCAACCTCTATATTTTAGATATGGTGATGTACGGGAATAGCGGCAGCGTGTACGCATCAAGCAACGTATCGGCGATACGCTCGTTCCAGGAGACTCAGAAGCTTCCCGAATATACGAAGTTTTTAAGCTCAGATTTAACGTCCGAATGGATTGTACAAGCTTCGAGCTCGCTCGTGTACAAGAACACAGATCCACGCAGAAAGCTGGTTTATGTGGCCAAAATCATCGATACAAACGAGAAGATAACGGGTCTGCTTCTCATGAATGTGGATTTGAAAAAGATGAGCAGCTTCTATCATGCCGACGATCCTGAATTGTATGGCCGTCATCCTACCTATATTATTACGCATGATCATGCGATTTTGAATGCAAATGGCTTGCAGGAAGAGCCTAACGATGTGATTTGGGAAACGCTGCAGGAGGATACACAAGAAGAAGCGAATGAGGAAATGACGATCAATCAGACGGAAGAGGGCATTGTTTTGTTATATCGCTTGTATCATTCCGATGATCGAATCGCGATTCTAATCTCAGGCGAGCCGATCAAAAGCGAACTCCGACTGCTAAGAAATACGCTGATCGGAGTTGGCGCTTTTATTTTGGCACTATTTTTTATACTGATTAAGCGGCTGTCCCGCAGCATTCTAGATCCATTAAAGGATTTGTACAAAAAAATGCGCAGACATCATGAGATTTGATCTAGGCTGAGGCGAATCCGAATAAGGGCAGTCGTTCCTTTTCCGGGTTCGCTCGTTATCGTGAGTCCCGATTCCTTGCCGTATTCGAGCTTAATCCTCTCGTCAACGTTTCTTAGGCCGTAACCGCTTTGAAACAACACATTTTTGTCGGTGCTTTGAATGTTGGATTTGCTTTTAAACCCTACCCCGTCGTCCTTAATTTCAAAATACAGATAGGTCTCGTCTCGCCAGCTTTTAACCTCGACTAATCCTTTTCCTTGTTTCTCACTCATGCCATGTTTAATGGCGTTCTCCACTAATGGCTGAAGAATAAGCTTCAAGATGCGAATTTTCCGAAGCGGCTCTGGGATATCGTAGGTGACATCATATTTGTCTGGAAAACGCATCAGCTCAACCGTTACAAAGCTTTTTACTAAGCGAATCTCTTCCTCAACGGGAATATGCTTGTCCCCTTTATGCAGGCTGATTCGGAAGAAGGTTGCTAACGCAGAAATCATTCTCTCGATTTCAGGTTGTTTTTTCAGCCTGGCCGTCCAAGTGATCGCATCGAGCGTATTGTACAAAAAATGCGGATTGATTTGCGATTGTAACGCGGTTAGCTCCATCACTCGCTGCTTTTCCTTTTCCTCATTGTTTTCGTGAATGAGGTTGTTAATTCGATCAATCATCGTGTAATAGCTGTTTTCGAGCTCACTGATTTCATCGCTCGGTTTGTTTCGATCATTCATGAGCTGCAGCCCGGACTTTCCTATCGCACCCAGCTTCTTTGTTAGATTGAAGACAGGCTCCGTAATTTTGGACGCCAAATAAAAAGATAGAGCTAAGAGACCAACAAAAACGAGCAAAGCGAAATACAGCGCATTGCGGTTTCCTTCCGTAATCGCTGCAAACAATTGTGGCCGCGATACAACGGAAACAAGCTTCCAGCTGACGCCGAATCGGTTCAGGCGGTCGCTCAGCGGATACGTGCTCAAAACATAGTTTTCATGCCCCGATGATACGTTTCGATAACCTGCCGTTTCGCCGGGATGGAACGAATCCGATTCTAGAAGAGTATTGCCGACCACCCGTTTATCCGGATGTGAAATCACTTCATTAGTGACCGAGGCGATATAGGAATAGCCTAGCCCCTCAAACGCTGGCTTATAAAGATTAAACAGCGAAGATTCCTTCACATAGACGAGTATTGTTCCAATGTTTTGGCCTGTATTGAAATTGCGATATTTTTGTCCGAAAACGATATAGGCGTCACCTTTAGCGTTATGCTTCACCTTGCCGATAACAGGCAAAATAGACTCCTCGATTTTGGATAGCAGCAGATCATCCGGATCTTCAAAAATTTCTGTATCGGCGACATATCGGTAACGGGTGCCTTCATTTGTAATGATCACCACGTCGCCGATTAGCTCGTTCTTGGCAACGATGCCTTCCATCAGCGAACGAATACGCGTTTTTTTCTCATCCTCTGCAATGGACAAGTCGCCGATTAGGCGGTAAATGTCTGTATTGACGAGGAAACGGAGCGAAAGCATTTGGATATCATCGACGATCAGCTCTAAGCTGAGCCCGATCTCTTTTTGAATATTGCCAATGTGATTGTACAAATTGTTTTTGAGATACGTGTGCGCGTAAATGTTGAACACACCCAGCATCAAAGTGAGATGCAGCGTCAATCCGGCGATGATGACAAAGACGATTCGGGTTCTAATGTTCATTTTACGCAAAATAGAGGACGACTTGTCGCTGCGATCCTGCTTATTGTTGATATTTGGCATATTCGCTAGGAGACATCCCGGTCATTTTGCGGAAAATTTGGCTGAAATATTTGGAATCGCCGAAGCCAACATGCAGACCGACCTCATAAACGCGGTAGGAGGAGTAGCGCAGCAAACGCTTAGCCTCATCGATGCGATATTCCGTCAGGCACTCATAAAACGTTTTGTTCAGATCCTTCCTAAACAAATGCATCAGATGAGTTGGGCTGACATGAACCTTCTCGGCAACCATGTCGGCTGTAATGTTATCTGCATAATGAAGTCTAATATAGGCGAGCGCGTCCCGAACCTCGCGTCTTGAGCCTAAACGTTCATTTTCTGATTCGAATAAAACGCCACCTAATCCAGAGATGGATTTGCGTGCCGCCTCGCGCGCTTTCACAAACGCAGTGTGTATACCCGCATAGTGGTCAGCAGCTTCAGTGAAGCCTACCGTCAATTGGAAGCCGGCAGAATCTTTTATTTCTTTAATGATAGCGTAACCAAAAGTATACATGGTGGAAGCAAAATCGGTAATTGGCAGGCTCGAAGCCGCGATGACTGTCCATTCTGTCGGTGCACTTTGCAAGAGCGCTATAGTACTCACTGAATGGCTGTTTAAGATCTGGCGAATTTGCTGTTCAATTGCCGACCATTTGGATTGATCAACAAAATCTATCGCTGTAACGGTGTCTGGAATGATAGAGATGACAGCAGCAATCAGCTTATCCTCAGGCGCAATTGCGATACTCAGCCAATCATATTTCTCCTGAATCAATGTGGTGTCAGAGAGTCGCCCGTAAAATAAATCAAGCCAAAATTGCGAGGAGATGGCGCTCTCTTCTTTTTTATATTTTTGAAATTGCATGCGATTTGCTCGTTTTTCAATCGTTTGCCGCCCAATTTGCTGGACCGTTTCTGCCAGCTCATCAATATTTACCGGCTTAAGCAGATAACTGGCTGCGCCATGGCGAAGCGCCTCCTGGGCGTATTGAAATTCATCGTATCCACTGAGCACAATAACGCCGCAATGCAGATTATGCTCTTTTATTTTCTCCAAAAACTCGAGCCCGTTCATATAAGGCATACGCACATCAGTCACAATGACATCGGGCTGATGAAGCAGTGCGAGCTCCAGCCCTTCCACGCCATTGCTTGCATCTCCAATAATCTCTACCCCATATTCGGCCCAATCGATGGTCTCGCGGATTCCTGTCCGAACTAAATATTCGTCGTCGACGATAAGCGCTTTCAACATGGTGTCCGACTCCCCCATAACCCATTGTTGTCGATCCATTTTATTATAATCTATCGTCCTTATTTCGTCAGTGCCATGGAAGGTTCCGACAGAATAATCCACCCTTTCGCAGGATAACAACCTACTGGCAAATCTTTTTACTATGCTACCATGAGCTAAAGCAGCGATTGTCATGAAGAAGGGGAACAACGTTAGCAGCAATCGGCGCTTATATTTCATACCATGTCAAACCATTTCGCAGGGTTGAAGGATGTCGCTCTTCGCAAGGAAGCGTTATCATTTTAATTAAATACATCATTTAGGAAAGGAAGCCAACATGAGCGTAAACGCCGGTACACCCACGTATACTCCTAAGCAGAAAAAATCGACTTTTTTTATGTATTGGATGAAGGAATGGTCCTCGTGGCTTTTAATTATTCCCACGCTGCTTTTTTTCTTTTTCTTTTCATGGCAGCCGTTATTGTCAGGCATTTGGTTATCCTTTTTTAAGACAAAGGGATTTAAAGCGGAGTCATTTATCGGGCTGCAAAATTATATCGATGTCATTACCAATTCGGTATTCCAGCAAACCTTGATCAATACGTTTATGTACGTTTTTTGGTCTCTTGTTATTGGATTTGTCATTCCGATCGTCGTTGCTGTCATGATTAATGAAATGCGGCATTGGAGCTCTTTTTTTCGGTTTTCAGCTTTTTTCCCAAGCATGATTCCGGGAATTGCAGCATCGATGCTGTGGATGTTCCTCTTTGAGCCGAGCGAGAACGGTTTGGTCAATAAAATAATAGGCATGGTCGGCATTCATCCGCAGGGGTGGCTGCAGGACCCAAGCTTGACGATTATTACAATCGTGCTCACGATCACATGGAGAAGCTTCGGGGCAACAACGCTGCTATTTCTAGCCAGTTTGCAGGGTGTGAATAATGAGCTGTATGAGGCGGCTTCAATTGATGGCGCAGGCATATGGCGAAAATTTTGGAACATTACGCTTCCGCAGATATCACCTTTAATAGGCTTAACGCTGATTTTGCAAATTAGTGGTGTTTTCCAAATTTTCAATGAGCCTCTCGTTTTGACAGAGGGCGGCCCTAATAATTCGTCTATGACTCTGCAGCTGCAAAGCTACTTCTATGCCTTCCGATATTTCGAGGCGGGTCATTCGGTGGCACTTGGCGTCATTACCTTTATGATTTTGATGGTTATGACCGTCTACTATTTCAAATTGCAGAAAAAATGGGACAAGGAGTAAGGAGTGAGTAAATGAAAACGGCTAAGTCATCAGGAATTATTGGGGATCTGGAATATAAAACACCTAAGGTTAAAATTATGTATTGGCTATTTTTTGCGATCATGACGATCATTTCACTCGTATGTCTTCTGCCTCCTGTCTGGGTTATTTTGTCCAGCTTCAAGGATGTGAAGGAGTTTTACGAAATTCCGCCTACCATTATTCCGCGGTCTTTTCACATCGAGAAGCTTTGGGACACATGGAATGAGTTCAAGTTTATGCGTTATTATGTGAATACGTCCTATGTGACAATCGGAACGCTTGTATTTACGGTGTTGTTTAATGGATTGGCAGGTTACTTTTTCTCCAAGCTGAAGCCAAAAGGAAGCGCCTTTTTCTTTTTGCTCATACTTTGGACAGTGCTGCTGCCAAGTACAGTCGGAATTGTTCCTTTGTTCGGCAATATTGTCGATTTTCCACTGTTCCATATTAACTTTACGAATACGTATTGGCCATTATGGTTTTTGGCGGCGGTCAATCCCGTTGTCATTCTTATTTTCAAAAACTTTTTCGACACGATTCCAGCTTCCTTGGTCGAATCTGCCCATATTGACGGAGCTTCCAAGCTAAGTATTTTTCTGCGAATTATTTTGCCTTTGAGTGGACCCGTGCTCATCACGATCTCGATCTTAACGATCAACGGCGTATGGAATGACTTTTTCTGGCCGTATATGATTCTGAAAGACCAGTCGCAGTGGACAGTCATCGTTGCTATTTTTAACTTAAAAGCTACGCTGCCTGCAGATATCCAGTTCCTTGGCTTAACGTTTGCCATCGTTCCGCCGGTTCTACTATTTCTAGTCTTCCAGCGCTATATTATGCAGGGCTATTCGATTGCCGGAAGCATCAAAGGTTAAGGAAGCGCGCAGAATATTAAACGGTTTCGCAGATTTGTGCCCTACTGAATGCGATAATGAGTGTGATAGCATTTAGTTGCCGGCAAAATAAGAAAGCGCTTTAAAAGCTCGTAATGTCATCATTCCAAATAGAAGGCTGGGGGATTACAAATGAATTTGAAAAAAAGAAATACTTGGCAGCTTACGTTTATAATGTTGTGCGTGTTTGTTCTCGTTATCGCAGGCTGCGGCAAAAATAGCGGCAATAATGCTGTGGAGCCGACGGCAAGCAGCAATAGCGGTGAAAATAATCCAGCGACGGAAGCGCCTTCCGAAGCTAAGCCTACAACGATCAAAGTCAGCAACTGGCCGAAGCCGAATGAGGAAGCTCAGGTCAAAATTTACACCGATTATGTTGCCAAAATGAAAGAGAAATATCCGCTTATTACAGTGGATAAGGATGAATGGGGCTATGATGTAAGCTCGTTCCTTCCAAAGGCGGCAAGCGGTGAGCTTCCTACCGTGTATGAAACCTTTTTTACTGAAGCAGACAAAATTATCAAGGCTAATTATGCCGCTGATATTACGGATATTATGACTAAAAATGAGTTCGACAAAGCGCTTAACCCAGATTTGCTGAAGCTGGTGCAAAAAGACGGCAAATATTACGGCATTCCAAAAGACGGATACGTGATGGGCCTTATGTACAACGTAAACCTGTTCAAGCAAGCAGGCCTTGTAGATGACAAAGGGGTGCCGAATTTCCCGAAAACCTATGAGGAGCTTGCGCAAACCGCTAAAACGATCAAAGAGAAAACAGGAAAGTCCGGCTTTTTCTTCCCAACCAAAAACAATCAAGGCGGCTGGATGTTCATGAATATCGCATGGGCATATGGCGCTGATTTTGAACAGCAGGTAGATGGCAAATGGAAAGCTGTATTTAATTCCCCAGAGGCTGCTGAAGCGCTTCAATACGTAAAGGATTTGAAATGGAAATATGACGTGCTCCCTGCAAACAATCTAGTTGATGTCGGTACTGATTTATTCCAAATGTTCGGAACAGAGCAAGTGGCGATGAGCTTTGGCATATCCGATTGGGGTAATGCGATCGTTCAAAACATGAAAATGCCAAAGGATAACCTGGCTATGTCTGCACTGCCGACAGGACCAAAAGGAAATGCGACGCTTCTAGGCGGAGGACTATACATGTTTGCGCCGGATGCGACGCCTGAACAATTGGATTCAGCCTTCAAATGGCTGGATGTGAAGGGCTTCTCGCCGCAAACGAGTGAAGAGTCGCTGCTTGGACTTGAAACGCAATCCAAAACAGCTAACGAGCAAGGTTTAATCGTGGGCCCGCACGGACTTCGCGTATGGGTGAACGAGGATCGTATTAAAGCAGAGCAAGCTATTCTTGATAAATACACCAATGTAAATATGGATATGTTCAATGATTACATGACGAATGGTTCGGTTGGTCTTCGCCCTGAGGTGCCAGTCAATGCGCAAGAGCTTTACAAAACGCTTGATGTGGCTATCCAAGCTGTATTAACGAACAAGAATGCAGATCCGAAAGCACTGCTTGAGAAAGCAGCTGCCGATTTCCAAAAGGACTATCTCGATAAAGTGCAATAAGCATCGGAAGTTTTCGGTGAACTCTAAATCCCCAAGGGCAGTCAGCCTTGGGGATTTACAATCAATAGGGCAGCGGCGGAGCCTCTGCGAATGGCAAAGGACAACAGGTGGTGTGGAAGGAGAATGGATGTCGTGAGGAAGCAGAAGGATCAAACTATAAAGGGGCTGCGTGCGAAACAAAAGCAGTTTTTCATTTTGTTTTTATTGATAACGCTTACAGCAGTTTTCTTCTTGGTCGGCGCTTCGCAAAAACGATCGAGCATGGCTTCCGAACCCTTAATCGTTAACGGCCATACAGCTTCAGCAGAACAATTCGGAATGTATTTAGGGTTGAAAAAAGCGCTCGTAGCTGATTATTTCAAGCAAACCTACGGAGCTGAATATACAGATCAGTTCTGGACGACTTCCTACTCCGGCGAAATGCCTTTGCAGAGGTTAATTGATGAAGCTAAAGCGGAGCTGACGAAAACGATAGCTTTGCAGCAGCTGGCGAAAAAGAGTGGAATTGCTGTGGATGGCAGCTACGTATCGTTTCTTAGCGGGATGGAAGCTGAGAATAGCAGGCGCAGCAAGGCTGCAGCAGACGGTGAAATCGTATATGGACCCACTTCCTTCGAAATTGAAGCTTATTACAGCTATTACATGAGCAATTTGGAAAGCGCGACACTTGAAGCAATGCAAAAAAGCGGCAAGCTCTCTGTTCCAGATGACAAAGTAAAACAGGCATATGAAACGGATAAGCAGACGAAGTATTCGCTCTCGGGGCATGTAAAGCTTAAATGGGCGGTGCTGCCCTATGGAAAAGGAGCCGCTTTGATTAATAAGAACGAGGCTCTCCGCGTTATGGAACAGTTGAAAAAAGCAGCTGTAGACCAAGCAAGCTTCATCGATTCTGCCAAGCAGCTTGCGATAGAGGTGATGGATGCAAGCTTAACGAGTGCAACTCGTCGTACCGCGGCTCTAGAGAGTCCAATAGCGGTGCAGCAAGCAGAGCGTATCCAGGAGGATCAATTGAGCGATATTTTCGAAGAGAACGGAGAGCTGCATCTACTGTATTGCATTTCTAAAGGAGAGCCAGGTCTCCAATCCTATGAGAAAGTGAAAGACGCGATAGCAAGCCAGTTGTTGTCTGAACAATTTCGCGAAATCGCTCAGCAGGAATCAAGACTAGCGACGGTTGAATGGGATAGCGAGCGTGCAGAACGTCTTGCACGAGGCTGGTTAGGCATAACGAAATTATAGCTTTTCATTAATAAATGAATTTCTATTCTTTTTTAAGAAGGAGCCATGAAAAATGTTGAAGAAGTGGATGAATGCGATGCTGGTCCTCACGCTGCTCAGCATGCTGGCATTGCCAGCTGCGAGCGTATCTGCGCATGATGCAGTATCGATTGAAGATGCGTTAACGGATAACTCCAAGATGTTTGCGAGTTCGCCAAACTGGACATTTGACAATACGAATCCGCATTTTTTTGGAGGCGATGAATCTAGGGCGGTTAGAACGTCAACGACGACGGAGTATGCTGTGTATAAGCTGGATGGCATTCAGTCCTTTGCCTTGCAAGCTTATTATTTCTCCGGATCAACTGCGGTCGTTACGTTTTATGGCTCAGCGGACGGTTCTGCTTGGACAGAAATTCCTTCCCAATATTCAGATCCTGTAGGAACAGGCTCCGGCTGGTATGGCAAGGAATACAGCTCTTCGGGAGCACTGCCAAGCGGAATCGATTATTTGAAAATTGAAGTGAGCGGAGACATCGATACTTGGCTTATGCAGCTTGGATCGATTACGGTTTCCAATCTGTCAACGGCACCTCAGACGATTGACGATAAGCTTGATGACATTTCCAAGCTTGCTTCGTTTACGGCTAATTGGTCGATTGACACCACCAATCCGGCTTTTTTTGGCGGGGATGCTTCTAGAATCGTGAGAACGGCTGTGTCGGATGAGTCAGTCGTTTATCATCTGCATGGCATTAAGCATTTTGCAGCAAGGCTTCACTCCTTCGCAGGTTCAACGGGCGTTATTACGTTTTATGGCTCGCCGGATGGCGCGGTGTGGACAGAGCTTGCTGCTATACATGATACGCCTGAATCGACCGGGGACGGGGCTTGGTCAGGAGCTACATATACGCCGGCTGATCCGCTGCCCGCAGACATTAATTATTTAAAAGTAGAATTATCTGGCGATCTGGCGAATTGGCTCATGCAGCTGGGCTCTGTAACGCTTGCGAATGTGGTGCCTGGAAACGGCGGCGGCACAGGAGGCGATGGCGATTATTTCGTAGATGCCGCGGCTGGCAGCGACAGCAATGACGGCAAATCGCAAAACACGGCATGGAAATCGTTTGCGAATGTCAATAATACGACTTTTGCAGCGGGTGACCGCATCTTGCTCAAAAAAGGCAGCGTATGGAACGAGCGGCTGTATCCCAAGGGCAGCGGGACAGCGGAAGCGCCGATAACGATTACGACTTACGGCAGCGGCAGCAAGCCAATCATTAACGGCGGCGGCATGGCCGGGGGTGCTGTATATCTTCGCAATTCTTCGAACGTTGTTATTCAAAGTTTGGAAGTAACCAATTACGCCGCTGAACGCGGAACGACATACCGAGAGGGCATTCTTGTTGAAAATGCAAACGCGGGTACGCTGACAAACATTCAGATTTTGGATAACTACGTGCATGACGTATCAAGCAGCTTCAGATATCCGACCGAATCAGGAGCAGAGGGCGGACCCCATGCCTTTGGGGGAATTTCCGTATATGTAGGCGGCACTACCGCAACGGATAAGTTCGATCAAGTGCTCATTCAAGGAAATACGGTGGAGCGTATTGGACGAACGGGCATTGTCGTATGGGATCAGCGCTGGAATGGACAGGATTTCGCTTCAACTGGCGTGAAAATCCGTCAAAACTATGTGAAGCAAGCCGACAGCGACGGCATTCTTACTTTCGGCGTCGATGGCGCGTTAATTGAACATAATGTGGCGGAAGGCGGCGGCAATTACTCTGAGGTCGGTGAGTTTAACGGTTCAGCTGCGATTTGGCCGACTCGTGGCAAAAACAATGTGGTGCAGTTTAATGAATCCTTTAATACGAATAAGCCGGAAGGCGACGGCCAAGGCTTCAATTTAGATATTGATACGAACAACAGCGTCGTTCAATACAACTACAGCCATGACAATAAAGGCGGCTTTATTCTCTTTGTAGATGCGCGCTTAACTCCGGGCGTGCTGGTCGGCTCTTCAAACAATGTGGTTAGGTACAACATCAGCCAAAACGACCTGACTCATACGTTTAACTTTGCGGGCGGAGTTTCGCCTAATACGCAAATTTACAACAACAGCATTTATATCGGAACAGGTCAAAATACAAAAATTATGGATCATGAGTGGAATGAAGCAGGGGACCTGCAGGCTGCTTTTTCATTCAAAAACAATCTCATTTATAATCTTGGAACAGGTGATTATCATGTGCCGGGCATGAATGGCGTTTTTGACCATAACTTGTTTTATGGCAACCATCCAATCAATGAGCCTGCTGACCTGAACAAAGTTACGGGTAACCCGATGCTCGTTTATCAAGGCGGCGGCAGCAAAGGCTGGAACACAGTTGATGGTTACAAGCTAAGAGCCGGCTCTCCTGCTTTGGGTGCTGGTACGCTCATTGCTGACAATGGCGGTCTTGATTATTGGGGTAATCCGGTATCCAGCACGGAATCTCCGAATATTGGCGCTTATAATGGAGCAGGCTTAGATCCGGCGACGCTGCCGGAGCCGCCTGTCGATGATTTGAGATTGTATTTCCAAGGCTTGAAGGTCATACCGAGTATTACCGACGACGATGGCGGCAGCAAGTCGCTCCGTCTTCAGTTCGTAAATAGCTCTGAAAAAGACAGCTTAAGGGTTGGAAAAATTGCTTGGGAGGTTGGTAAAGGTTCGGGCTTTGGCACAATCAGCGGCACGGATACGAAAGTCCCTGTCGTCGCGCCAAGCGGGCAATCGACGTATGTCATTCCTTTGCCGGGCTTGGCTGAAGGGGTTAAATATCCGCTTGATTTGAAGGTTGAAATTGCCGGATATGAGAACATTCATATGACAAGAGAGATTGATTTTAACCGCATATTGCATGAAACGGACAGCCGCCATCCTATAACGATTGATTTGGCAAAAGGCAGCAATGTGATCACAGGTTTTCAAGGCGACGATGACTTAAGCGGTACAGCCAAGCTGCGCTGGGATGAAGGCTTTTTCTATCTCTCAGCAAGCATAAAAGATGATGTGTTTAACCATGCAGCCTCAAGCAGCTCGATTTGGCAAAACGATGGTATTCAGTTCAGCGTAGCGCCTGGTGTTCCCGGCGAGAGCCAGTCCTGGTATGAATACGGCATTTCGCAGACGCCGGACGGGCCGCAAATTTATCGCTGGCTTACGATGCAAGGCAAAGCAACAGGTTCAGTAACGAATGGAACGCTTAACGTAACGCGAAATGAAGAGACGAAGATAACTTCCTATGAGCTGAAGCTTCCTTGGAGCGAGCTTTATCCGATCCAAGCCGCTGCGAATCAAGCATTAAGCTTCTCGATGCTGGTCAACGATAATGATGGCGCAGGCCGCAAAGGATATATCGAGTGGGGCTCGGGTATTGGCGGAGTGAAGGACCCGGCGCTATTCCGTACCTTCCAGCTGCTGGCTAAAGCAACGGTCACTCCACCGACACCAGATGGAAGCACAGGCGGCAACGGCAGCAATGGCAGCTTGAACACGATTAACAAGGGCATCATTACAGCAAAAGGAGCTAGTATCGACAAGGGGATTACTCAAATCAATATTTCCAACGAGGAGCTTAACAAAGCACTCGAAGGGGCGAAAGACGGGCAATTGGTCATTAATGTGGTACCGTCTGGAGCAGATGCTAAGGGTGCTTCCATTCACATTTCCGCAGCAGCGTTAAAGGATGGGAAAGCCGGGGGAAAAGAATTGATCGTCACCGCAAATGGCGCATCGCTTTCCATTCCAGTAGAAGCTCTCTTAAGCCGCCTGCCAGCTGGATCGAAGCAGGTGGAGATCACGATTGTCCAGCAAGGAGACGCTTCGCTTCCGCAAAGCTTACAGCAAAAATGGAAAGGTAATCCGATTTACGATTTCTTCGTTAAGGCTGATGGAGCAGCTGCCCGCAAGTTTGATTCGAAGTCGCCGATAAAGGCGACAATGAAATACGAGCTGAAGCCAGATGAGCAGGCTCATCAGGTTGTTGTATATACGATTCTAGAAGATGGCCGTGTAGAAGCGGTGAAACAAGTAAAATACGATTCCGTTACGGGGACAGTAACTTTCCAGACTAATCTTTCTAGCCGTTACACAGCTGCCTATGCAAATGTACATTTTACAGACGTCAAAGCTGCATCGCGGACAATTATTGAAGCTTTAGCAGCTCGTGAAATTGTGAAATGTGTGGGGGAGAGCAGGTTTGAGCCTAATCGTTCCATTACCCGCGGCGAGTTTGTTCAGCTTCTCGTCAATGCCCTCGATTTGGCATCTGCTGCTGCTGGGTCTAGCAGCTTTACGGATGTCCGTAAGGAAGCATGGTATTATGCTGCGGTTTCCACGGTCCAGGCGCTGGGTATTGTAAACGGAAAAGGAGACGGCTCGTTTGGCGTATCGGATGTCATTACCCGTGAGGAAATGGCTGTCATTGCTTTCCGCGCAATAGAGGCGGTTGTGAAGCTGCCAAAAGCGGCTGGCGAATCGGATATTTTTAAGGACCAGAGCCAAATAAGCGGTTACGCTTTGGAGGGAATTATTGCTTTGCAGCAGGCGGGATTCATCAAAGGGTACGAGGATGGATCATACAAACCAAAAGGCTTTTCTACCCGCGCGGAAGCAGCAGCAGTTATTTACCGGTTGATGGGGTTATAGGTTTGTTGAAAGGACTGCACTCTTGTTGAAAAACAGGAGGGCGGTCTTTTTTTCTATAGTAAAATCGGCTGATTGCTGGAAATTTGCAAGGAGAACAAGGATTTTGAAGGAAATTAAGCAAAAAAGGAAGCCTACTTAACCATTTCGCAGGGTTGTCGGATATTATCCTACGATATAAAGCGCTATCATAAAATGAAAATGGCAGGCCAAATCAACATTAGCCAACTACTCGGAGGTCGTTTCCATGAACTGTTTGTCTTATGTTAATCCGCTGCAAGGAACGGATTCTGTGTATACGTTCTCGAACGGAAATACGCTCCCGCTCGTTTCAAGACCTTGGGGTACTGCTTCATGGAGTCCGCAATCCCATGAGGACGGAGCGGGATGGTTTTACCATCCCTCCCACCGCAGATTTCAAGGCCTGCGGCTAACGCATCAGCCTAGCCCGTGGATAAGGGATTACGGGCATCTTGTTGTCATGCCGCAGAGCGGACCTATTTATTTAGATGCGGATTCCCGTGCTTCCTCCTATAGATCAGATGAAATGGTCGTGCAGCCGCATTATTTTCGAATTCGGCTTCCTCGTTACGAAGCATCGCTGGAGCTGGTTCCGGGAATGAGGAGTGCGCGCCTTACATTTACTTTCGACAGGAGAGAGGACTGCAGAGTTATCGTATCTCCTTTTGAAGGGGAGTCCTCAATTTTAATTGATAGCGCCAATCGCCGCGTGACGGGCTTTACTCGTGCTCATCACGGGGAAGTACATGAGAATTTTGCGATGTACTTTGTTATGGACTTTGATTGTGATTTGCAGGATGAGCAAAGCGGTACATTTAATGGGGATTTCACTGCGCGCGAGCAGCTGGCAGGAGCGGGAGAACGAGTAGGCGCTTTCGCTGGACTTGCTGTCCCTGCGTCTGGGATCGTCAATGTTCGCTTGGGCACTTCCTTCATCAGCCATGAGCAGGCGCTTTGGAATATGCAGCAGGAGCTGGGCGATTTAAGCTTTGCGCAATTGCAGGAACAAGCTGCACAGGATTGGGAGCAACGACTGAGCACAATAAAGGTGGAAAGTGAAGATAAGGATGAGATGAGCACCTTCTATACATGCTTATATCGCACCTGTCTATTTCCTCGGACATGGCATGAATACAGCCCTGCTGGAGAACAAGTACATTTTAGTGCTTATGACGGTAACGTTCATAAAGGCCCTATGTATATGGATATTGGTTTTTGGGATATCTATCGTACGAGCCTTCCGCTGTACAGCCTTTTATTTCCTTCCCTGCTGGGTGAAATGACAGAAGCATGGGTTCATATTTATAAGGAAAGCGGCTGGATGCCCAAGTGGATTTCGCCTGCGGAACGAAGTGCCATGCCGGGTACATTAATCGATGCTGCAATAGCAGATGCTTATGTGAAAGGCATTCAAGGGTTTGATGTGCAAGCGGCATACGAAGGGCTGCGCAAGCATGCCACACTCGCTTCAAGTGATGGGAAGCATGGACGAAAAGGATTGGCAGCCTACATCGAATATGGCTATTTGCCGGATAATCTTTTCCACGAAAGCGTAAGCAACGCCTTGGATTATTATTACGGTGACTTCTGCATTGCTCAGATGGCGAAAGGCCTCGGCAAAGAGGAGGATTATCGTTTCTTTATGGAGAGAGCGGCGAACTATAACAAGCTGTTTGACGCTGGCGAAGGTTTCATGAAAGGCCGCAATGAGCAAGGGCAGTGGCAGGAGCACTTCGATCCATTGCAGTGGGGCAATCCGTTTTGCGAAGGCGGAGCTTGGCAGTGCAGCTGGTCCGTACCGCATGATATAGCTGGGTTAGCAGAGCTGATGGGCGGAAATGATGCTTTTGCGAAAAAGCTCGATGAACTGATGACGATGCCACCTCTGTTCAAAACAGGCACGTACGGCACGGAAATTCATGAAATGTCGGAAATGGCTGCGATAAATTTTGGCCAATTTGCCATTAGCAATCAGCCTAGCTTCCTTATTCCCTATATTTATACCGTAATCGGCAAGCCGTCCCGAACGCAATATTGGGTGAGAAAAGCGATGAAGGAACTGTTCAGCAGCAGGCCGGATGGACTGCCTGGCGATGAGGACAATGGGAGCCTGAGCTCTTGGTATATATGGAGTGCGCTTGGCATGTATCCATTCTGTCCCGGAACTCCGGAATATGTCATGGGCAGCCCCTTGTTCCGCAAAGTGACCATTCAATTGGAGAACGGCAAGGAGCTTGTCATTGAAGCGGAGAACAACGGTGCTGAAAATGTATATTGGGATAAACTAAGTGTAAACGGCGAACCGTGGCAT
This sequence comes from Pristimantibacillus sp. Z349TD_6, assembly GCF_056173205.1. Taxonomy (NCBI): domain Bacteria; kingdom Bacillati; phylum Bacillota; class Bacilli; order Caryophanales; family Paenibacillaceae; genus Pristimantibacillus (SeqCode); species Pristimantibacillus sp. Z349TD_6. The sequence continues at coordinate 436,317 of NZ_CM149662.1, forward strand.
AAGCTGTCGATCAGTCATGATCAGCTGGCGGCTGGAGCGGAGCTTCAATTCCATATGGTGAACGCGCCTTCTGGAAGAGTAACACTGAGTAATGCTTTGCCATACTCGATGAAAAATGAGGCTGCTTATGCGCCCGAATAATTTGATTTTTGCTCCTGGCCGTTATGTCCCTATTAGCCCATTTGCTATTCTTGACGGTACCTCGTCGTTCGCAGATATAAAGGTGAACCCGAAGCTTTTAGCAGCTCTTACGGAAAGCGAAGCAACGATTAAAGCGGCTCGTTATACGGATAAAAAGGTTGATTATTTGGAAGTAGAGCAGGTGGATATGAATGGCGGAATTGTTCGCATACCATCAGTGACAGCGGGTATTTATACCATTGTCACAGAGAAGCTGCATAATGATTTTCCGATTGTGACAAATTGGAATGCCGCATTAAATGGCGGCAGAGGCGGTTCACAGGCAGGCGGCACCGATGGAATCGGCGTTCTTCGACTGCATGAGGAAACGGGCGAATGTAAAGTCGAACTGCCGCTGCAGGACAATGATATCGCCAGTCCTTATTATTACCGGACGGATGCTTATGCTTTGTTCGCAGCGGAAAAGGACGGCGAGCATCAAAGGACGCCAGCCTATGAACGGTATATTGGCGAGACGTATAGCGTGGTTCGCGTGACAGATGAAGCAGCTTTGAAGCTATCGGATGAAGTGATGAAACTTACGGGTTATCCTGTCATTTTCCGCAATCCGGGGACAGCACTTGACGAGCTAGAAGGAGTACCTGCCTTTCAGCTTGTACATGGACGTATTGCGGGTCAAGGCGAGCATCGCAGTATGGTTAGCTACATCCTTCCTCCGGAGTGGTCTCGTACACCTGAAGCACGGTATCCTGCTTTATTCAGCGGGTTTTATGATCAGAATGAAAATGTGTTTGCAAACGTTGGGCCAGCTCTTCTAAACGTGCTTGGCCAGACGTTATTGGACACAGGGAAAGGTGCAGTCGGCATCATATGGAACGGCGGGGGTTCGTTCGGTACGAGAACGATGCACGGCTCTTTGTATGAGAACTTGGACGATCTGTTCCTAACCGCTATAGAACAGTTCGCCGTGGATGGGAATGCCATTGTGACGGTTGGCGGCTCACGCGGAGGCATAACAAGCTTAATTGCGGCGGGTAATCCGAATAGCAGTGTGTACTCCGTTCGTTATGCCATCTGCTATAATGTGCCGCTCGCTTTTGGAGAACCTTTTAAGGAAATGCTTAATCCTACCTGTCCGGTATGCTGGCGCGCGGTTTGCGAGGATACGGGTTATAAATACGCGTGGCAGCCTGGCTGGCAGGATGGGGACGGCCGCCGCGCAGTTGATCTATTTTTCACAACGCTGCTTGGTACTGATGATATGGAGCTTATTGCGAGCGAGCGAAGCCCAGCGTCGAATCAAATCATACATGCCTTGAAGTCCAAAGGGACTAAGGTTTGGCTGACGCACGGAACGCATGACGCGTATACCTCGAGCTGGCTGTCCTTTGAGTGGGCAGATCGCGCCCGCAGGCATGGCGTGGACGTTAGGCATGAAATCGGCTACCGTTACGGACATAACAATTGTACAGATCCATTCCAAAGCGCAAAAACCTGCTTAAAAGCTCTTCTGAATCAAGTGGATTTGCCAATAGAGGGAACATGGCATTATCGCAGGGCTAGCGAAGTGCAGGAAGAGTGGGAGCGATCGGAGCAATTCGAGCCGACACATCAGCCGGTATTTGTGGAAGCGCCTAAAATTGCTGTTGTGGGACTGCCTATTCTTCTTATCGTCTATGGCGAGCCGGGCATGGAATACGAGTTGATCTTGCATCCTTCGAGCGAGGTGGAACGGGCGGAGCCTGTTGTTCTCATGGCAGGTACGATGAGCCAGTTGGAAGGCTATCGCACGACATTTTCCTTTGAGAAAACCGTTCAGATCGTGTCAGAGCAGATTAAGCCGGGGTTGTATGATTACCGTTTGCTTTTTAGAAGAAATGGCTCGGAGAAGTGGGAGAACACGGCTGTATATTGCCCACATCCCGGCTTTGAAGGACAGGCGACGCTTACGGTAACAAAGGACATTCCGAACTTCGCAAGCAATGAGTGGCTTGAACAGACGACAAAACATGCAATTGGTTGGGGACTAAGCGAGGCTTAATAATAAGGGGATGCTCCTTAAGTAGACTTTTCTACTTGAGGAGCATCCCTTTTTTAAAATATAAGAATTTATAAGTTTTTTAGCTAATATAGGGTTTATATTTCTCCGTCAAAGCTGCTTCAGCATCCAGAGGACGCTGAAGGCGTTTTTGCTTGTAGGCTTGAATAACGCCTAAAAGTAGGCATACGGGACATAAACACAAAGAGATGCAGCTTCATATGATGAAGAGTATAGCCTGAGTAAAGGATGCGCGTAGGAGGAAATAGGAGTCGTGGGAGGGAATGCAAATGGCGTTGTATCACAATATCCACGCACTAATTGGCAATACGCCGCTAGTTGAGCTTACAGGTTTTGCGCTGCCAGAAGGTGTAACGCTTTATGCGAAGCTTGAGTATAAAAATCCGGGAGGAAGCGTCAAGGATCGGCTTGGCGTCGAGCTGCTGAATGCCGCGTTCGCAAACGGACAGCTGAAGCCCGGAGGAACCGTTATCGAAGCGACAGCAGGCAATACGGGAATAGGTCTGTCATTGGCGGCGATCGGACGGGGAGTATCGACGATCTTTGTTGTCCCCCATAAATTCAGCATAGAGAAGCAGCAATTGATGAGGGCGCTTGGCGCACAAATTGTAAATACGCCAACAGAGCTTGGCATAGCAGGTGCGGTGCAGAAGGCGGAAGAGCTGATGAAGGAAATCCCCGGTTCCTATTCGCCAAGACAATTTTCTAATGCAGCAAATCCGTTAACCTATTACAAAACGTTAGGACCCGAGATATGGCAAGACTTGAATGGTGCGGTTGACGTTTTTGTTGCCGGAGCGGGAACGGGGGGCACCTTCATGGGAACAGCGCAGTATTTGAAGGAGCAGAGCCCAAAGGTGAAGACGGTTATTGTTGAGCCGGAAGGCTCCATACTTGGCGGCGGAGCACAAGGGCCGCACAGAATAGAGGGAATTGGCGTGGAGATGCTGGCTCCATTTATGGATAGCAGCTATTTCGATGCCATTCATACGATAAAGGATGAGGATGCTTTTGCAAGGGTGAAGGAGCTGGCGCAGCTCGAAGGAATGCTTGTCGGCAGCTCATCGGGCGCCGCACTGCATGCGGCGTTGCTTGAAGCGGAAGCAGCTGCGCCCGGCAGCCGAATCGTTACTATTTTTCCAGATGGCAGTGAGCGGTACTTAAGCAAACAGATTTACAACGGAGGTGCTTAAGCTGAGGCGAAAAACAAAGCTCATTCATGGAGGCAGCCCTTTTGACCCTTTTACAGGTGCGGTCAGCGTTCCCATTTACCAAGTGAGCACCTATAAACAGGACGACATCGGCGTTCATAAAGGGTATGAATATTCACGTACGGGCAATCCAACACGTCATGCACTGGAGCAGTATATTGCTGATTTAGAGGAAGGTGCAAGAGGTTTTGCTTTTAGCTCAGGCATGGCAGCGATTAACGCTGTATTTTCGCTACTGAGCGCTGGCGATCATATTATTTTGACGGATGATGTGTATGGGGGAACGTATCGCATTGTGACGAAGGTGCTGAGCCGACTGGGGATTGAAGCGACCTTTGCGGATACGACGAGCCTAGAAGATATGGAGAAGGCGCTTCAACCGAATACAAAAGCATTGTTTGTGGAAACACCGACAAATCCGCTGCTTAAAGTCACGGACATTGCAGGTGTAGCCGCTTGGGCCAAAGCGAGGCAGCTGCTATTCATTGTGGACAATACGTTCAGCACGCCATATTGGCAAACCCCGATAACACTAGGCGCTGATATCGTGCTGCATTCCGCTACCAAATATATTGGCGGGCATAGCGATGTTGTCGCTGGTCTGGCTGTTGTGAACGACGATAAGCTGGGCGAGGAGCTGCATTTTGTGCAAAATGCGACGGGAGGCGTGCTTGGTCCTCAGGATTCGTGGCTGCTCATCCGCGGGTTGAAGACACTTGGCCTCCGCATGGAAGCTCATGAAGAGAATGCTGAGGCAATCGTCGCTTATTTATCGCGTTTGGAAACCATTCAAAACATCTATTACCCTGGGCTGCCGAGCCATCCGCAGCATGAGCTTGCGAAGAGGCAGGCACGCGGCTTTGGCGGCATTATATCATTTGACGTAGGCAGCGCGGAGAAAGCGTCTGCGATGATCAGAAAGTTGAAATATTTTACGCTTGCTGAGAGCTTAGGTGCTGTAGAGAGTCTTATTTCCGTTCCCGCGAGAATGACGCATGCATCTATACCAAGCGAGCGGCGGAAGCAGCTTGGCATTACGGATGGTTTAGTGCGAATATCAGTCGGGATTGAAGATAGCGAGGATTTGCTTGAAGATCTAGAGCAGAGTCTTAAGTCATGAAAAATTAGCCTATTGCAACTTATATTCATCTTTGTTCGTTAGTTTGGGTACGCACCAAAAGACTAACAACAAAGGATGGTAGACAAATGGCCTTTAAACAATTGTTAAATAAAAACCTCATGATAGCATCTCTTTCGTCCGCTTTATTTCTTAGTGCAGCAGTTAGCGGAGCAACCGCTTATGGCGCTTCAGCCGTTTCGCCTGCTCCTCTTCAATTTCAAATAGGAAGCACCAAATCGATTGATTACCGCGGAGAGCATAAGCTTGCGGTGGCGCCTTATTTACAGAACGGTATTGCGATGGTCCCTGTCAGAGCGCTGGCTGAGGGATTGCAAGCAAACATTCAATTGGATGCGGCAGCGAAACAAATTATTTTAACCCGTGCTGGACTTGCAGTGACTCTTACTCAAAATAGCGATGCGGTAGTTGGGAGCTTCATTAAAAACGTGAAGCTGCCTGCCAAAGTTGTTGTTATTAAAGGCACGACCTTCATACCGGCAAAAATGGTAGCACAGCTGTTAGGAGCAAAAACGAGCTGGGACGCGAAGCAGAAAAAAGTTACCGTGCAAACGAGTGAGGCTGCGCTATCGCTCCATTATAACTTTGACCAGGGCGAGGAAGGCTGGAATGGAGCTTTTGCCGATTTGCCAGTAGACTACAATCCGGATATTTACGAGCTGCAATACGCTAGAGAACTGCTTCCTCTTGCGAATAACAAGACTAATTACGCACTGAAGCTTAAAGGGATGAATCGTAGCGATGATTTGTTTATGTTCGCGACGAAGAAGATCGACGGGCTGAAGCCAAACACGGTATATCAAGCATCATTATCCTTTAAGCTGTATACGGATCAATCGGGCGGCATGATGGGTGTTGGCGGCGCTCCTGGAGAGGCTGTCAGCATCAAAGCAGGCTTTGTAAGCAAGGAGCCTCAAGCTGTCAAGGTTGATAGCGGTGGCGATCATTACTATCGAATGAATTTGGATAAAGGCAATCAGAAGACCGAAGGCAAAGATATGAAGATCGTTGGAAACATGGTGCAGCCGGATGATTCGCTGAAAGGCTTTCAGCCAGTCGCCATGGATTATACGGCAACATTGCAAACCAACGAGAAGGGTGAGCTTTATGTCATTGTGGGCAGCGACTCCGGCTATGAGGGTCTGACAACTTTGTACCTCGATGACATGAAAATTGAGCTTTCGCCAAAGGGCTAATCATAACATTGCATAACATTGCATAACATTGAAAAAAAGCGATTTCTTAATGGTTCTTAACTATTAAGCATCGCTTTTTTTTGTTTTAGGATTGATTTGGTGCAAATTTCGAACGAAGGGCTGTCGCTTTTAGGGGTCTCGACGCTGATTTTGGAGATTATTGTAGATAATAAGTGATTTTTAATGAATTTGGGAAGGAATATGCCAGGTTAAACTAGAATATTGGATAATGTCCAACAAAATGGAAGCTAGCTGTCCTGGAAAGGTTAATTGGTATACCATATGATAAATAACGATTTAATCATAGAATCACATCGAAAATGCGAGCGGTATGGACTTAATCGTGATGAACTACCTGTATTTACCCAGCGGTTTACGGATGCGGAGCTTAAAGCTCAGCAGGGCCATTATAAAGAAACGATTGAAGTTATCAGCGTGTTTGTTGAAAAATTTTTATCGACCGTTGCAGATGACCCTTTTTTCCTTGCCATATCAGACAATGAGGGGTATATCCTTGAGTTCAGAGGCAATGCTTCTATTATTAATCAGGTGCGCCAGCTAGGTATTGTTGAAGGCGTGCGATACTGTGAAGAGATCGGTACGAGCTCGGTTGATCTATGTTTGCGTGAACAGCTGCCTATTCAGCTCGTAGGCGAAGATCATTATCAGAAAGTACTACATCAGCTAGCTTGTTATACAGCTCCTTTTTTTATGGAGGACAGCGGTCAGCTGCTTGGTTCGATTTCGATCATGACGGAAATTCAGTTTGCCCATCCTCATTTGCTTGCACTTTTATGCACAATCGTTGATTCTATCGAGCGAGAGCTGCTGCTCCGTAAACACAATACACAGCTTCAAATCTTAAATCAGGTTCTTCTGGAAACGAATTATTATGGTGTCATTATTGCCGATGCGCAAGGTGCAATTGTAGAAATAAACAAATACTGCGCTGCGATATTGAACAGTTCGGATCATGAAAAAAATGGCTGCTTAGGCACAAGTGTATTTGAAGTCGGCATCATTGGTACTTATTTTGAACGGGTTATGAAACGCAATGAGTCCTGTGTAGGGATCGAGCTATCTATTCTAGTTGAAGAGAAGCTGCGCTACTATATGCTGGATGTGGTTCCTATCTACGACAGCGAGCGCCAGCTTACGCGGGTTGTCGGCAGCTTGCGGGATATAACGGAAATGAAGATCGCGGAAGAACTGCTTCGCAATAGTGAGAAGCTTGTGTTTGCAGGCCAGCTGGCTGTCAGCATCGCGCATGAGATTCGAAACCCTATGACTACAGTAAAAGGCATGCTTCAATTGTCCAGCAAAACGACAAACCCCCATCACTACAACTTGATGATGTCAGAGCTGGAGCGGATGAATGCGATTGTGGGCGAATATTTAATATTGGGAAGACCGCAAGCGATTCAGTATAAGGAAGAAGATTGTGATGTTATTTTGCAAGAGGTCATATCGGTGTTCGAGCTTCAATTTGAGATGAACGGCATTCAAATACGGAGCGCAAAAGTAGGCGAGACAAAAATTCTATGCGACCGCGATCAAGTCAAACAGGTATTTTTAAACATTTTGAAAAATTGCATGGAAGCTCTGCCCTTCGGCGGAGAAGTTAATATTAAGCTCGATGTGGTGGACAATTATCAACGCATTCAATTTATGGATAACGGCGTAGGTATGACGGATGAAGTAATGCGGCGTATTGGACAACCGTTCCATACGACAAGACGGGACGGGAACGGCTTAGGCATGATGATTGTAGATAAAATAGTATCGTCGCATGGTGGTCGTTTATCGTTGTCCAGCGAGCTTGGTGTAGGTACTATTGTTGAGGTATGGCTCCCTACTGTATAAAGATGACGAATCATAGATGGAAGCGCGTTTCGGATGCCGAGACGCGCTTTTTTGCTTTACTTACTTGATAGCTGCTATTTGCGCGTCGACTTTAGCTATAATGCTCATTGTCTGCTGCTCATAGTTGTATGTTTTTTGTTTCTGTTCGTTAATTTGCTTTGTGTAAGCGAGCATGCGAGTAAAAGAGCTTGAGGTTGCTGTTGAATCGCCTTTTTTCAACACTTGGTTCAAAATCGATGTCTCCGTCGTGAACTGTTTCTTTATACTGCTGATGGTGCTCTTGGAAGCTTTGATTTTCACCTTAAGCGGGTCAATGCCGCTCAGCAGCTCGCGCAAATCTTTAATCGTTTTGGCGGTGCTCGCTTTGGCTGTTCTAAGTGCCGTTTCTTTGCTGCGTATATCTAGCTTGGCAAGCTGAACGGCAGCTTTAGTCGTTTCGACCTGCGGCTTCAGCGCATTACTAAGCCACTTATCCTTGAACGATTTAGCAAGGCTCAGCTGTTGATTCAAGGAATCATAAAGGTTGAATAGGGCTTCGTATTTCTTTTTGGTTTGCACGACAGCTGCCTCTAGCTGAACCAGCTTCTCCGCACCAACTTCTTTAATCCGCTTGCGAGTAGCGAGAACGGTCTCCTCATTCTGGTAATGGAGCTTGTCTATCCGCACATCCCAATCAAGGGTCAGCTTCTGAATTTCTTGCAATTCCGTGTATTGAGACGTTAACTTGGCAGAGGTACATTTATCCGCGGTTCCTTTCATTTTGTCAAAAGCTGTTTTGGCAGTCACGCTGAATTCAAACGGTGCGGCAGCAATAGTAGCTGGACTGAGAAACGCAAGCAAGAGCGCAAACAAAACTACGGTTAATTTGGAAGCAGATGGCATGATCGATAAAACCTCCTTTGGTTTTGGGCAAACAACGCAAAAAAAGCACCTGCAAGATAGGCGTAATACGCCTTCTCTTACGGGTGCTTCCATCGTAAGCCGTGCTTATTTTATTGATTTTTATAAATATACAGGATCATTCAAGCCTCAGTCAAATTGGCTAAGCAGCAGGCGAACTACAAAGCTTGTCGCTTTGCATATTCATCTGGCGTTTTCCCAATAATGGATTTAAAGTCCTTAATAAAATGTGATTGATCATAATAGCCAAGCTCTGCTGAGAGCTTAAGTGAATCATAATGAGTGCTCTTATCGATCGCTTCCGCCGCATTTTGCAGCCGGTACAGCTTAATCACCCACTTTGGCGTTATTCCGACATATTGACTGAAGAGGCGCTGCAGCTTCCTTTTGTTAATATCGAAGGTTTCACATAGCTGCTCTACCTTGGTCAGTTCTTGATCCTCGTGTATTCGTAAGATGATTTGATTGACGAGTGTAATCGACTCATCCGGCTGCGGGAGATGACGTAGAAGGAAGGCCTCGGTAAGTTCGATCATGCCGGCAGGATCTGCTGCCAACCTTAGCTGCTGCTCGTACGCGATAGCTTCCGTCCCAAAAACAGCTTGAATCGACAACGCTTGATCTGTGAGGCCAGATAAAGGTGAGTTTAAAAAAGGATAAAAACCGCCAGGCTGAAACTTAATGCCGAATACTCGTCCTTTGCCTTCAATTTTTTTCGTATACATTTGACTGGCAACGCCATAAATGCCGCTTTGGTGGTCTTCGACAACGAGATTGACGCAAGGATTCGGGACGACATCCTGAAAATAAGGAGCATGGCCTTCTAAATCCCAGTTTATTATCCAGTAATGCTTAATGAATGGCAGGAGAGGATCGGAAGGAGCATAACGGGAAAGCTGAAATTTTTTCTCACTCTCACTCCGCTGTAAAATACCCAAACTGCGTTTTTGGTCGATAGTGTTCATTACTATATCACTCCTATTGATCAATTTGTCGCGTTTTTACAATACGATCCTAGCAGATAGTTTTATACTACGAGTAGAAAACGTCAACCATTTTAAATAGAAAAAGGAGTGTAATACATGGAGTTTAAATATGAGTTTTATATTGGTGCAGCTCCCGAGAAGGTATGGGATGCATTCGTATCGCCTGAGGGAACGCGTCAAACGTTTTTTGGCTGTATTATTGAATCAACTTTCGAAGTAGGCTCATCGCTTAAATATGTTGGGCCAGGTACGGAAGGCGATGAAACCGTTCATATCTATGGTACTATTTTAGCATATGAGCCAAGCAAAATACTTAGCTTTTTGGAGCATCCAGGTCCTTCTTATCGGTCGAATCATGCAGAGCTGGAGTCAAGGATCACTTTTACGCTAGAAGAGGTTGGGGCTACGACGAAGCTAACTTTGGTTAATGACCAATTTACTGAGGACCATCCTTCGATTCCAACGACGGATAGTCAGTGGTGGATGATTCTAAGCAATTTGAAAACCTTTGTTGAGACGGGTAAGGGATTGGATTATGGTTGGTAACGATATTAAAAATTTAGTAGCATCAGCAGCCGCTGGTGCTATTTTTTTGTAGAATTCGGTAAACGCTTGTCGAAACTCTTAACAACAAATAAGGTCAACGGACATGAGATGCGTTATTCTGCGAAATTCCCCACTTATTGCTATGCTTACGGACATATAGGCCCTTATTTGGGTTAAAAAGAAGATTTGACACCCCAATCCGCCCGTATAGCGTATCGTATGTCCGTTACCCCGCCACTTTTGCCTTTATTTCATGAAATAGCGGATCCTATGTCCGTTAGATGATAAGTGCCATGCTGTACACTGCGGGCTGTGAGGCAGGTTTTTTGATGGCGGGTCGAGCTTGCAAAATAAGGCGAAAGATTTCTTTTCATGGCTTAATTCTTTATACTGTATAAAAAGGACAGGCGTCATACGTCTGCGACTACGGATAGGAGAGAACAGAGAATGGGGTATAAAATCGTTTTTTTTGATATCGATGGCACGCTGATTAATGAGCATAAGGAAATTCCGGCAGATACGATCAAAGCTATTGCGGAGCTGAAGGAAAGTGGTGTGGAGCCGGTTATTGCAACAGGCAGAGCGCCTTACTTTATAAAGCCGCTTGCTGAGCAGCTTGGCATTGAGTCATTCGTATGTCTAAACGGCGGATATGTTGTGTACAAAGGAACTCCGCTATATAGACGAGAGATCGAAAAAGGCCGTTTGGAGCGACTTGTAAAGGTTGCAGCTGAGCATAATCATGGACTCGTATTTGAAGGGGAGCACAACTTTTTTGCGGACAAAGAGGATCATCCCTTTATTATAGATTCGGTAAACTCATTAAAGGTAGATCTGCCAGGCTATAATCCGGAATTTTGGAAAACGGACGATATCTTTCAAGTGTTTCTACACTGTGAGAGCCACGACGAGCATCTGTATGATGGATTGCATGACGAGCTGAAGCTTATTCGCTGGCATCCACAAGCGATTGATGTTCTTCCCGCAGGCGGCTCAAAGGCTCAAGGAATTGAGGCATTGCTCGAGAAACTCGGCTACACGACTGCCGATGCGGTCGCTTTTGGCGATGGCTTGAATGATATTGAAATGCTGGAGACAGTAGGCCTAGGCATCGCAATGGGCAACTCGCATCCAGACCTGCTGCCATTCGCAGATTATGTAACAACGCATGTGGATGATCAGGGGATTCGCAACGGATTAATCAAGGCTGGTTTGTTAAAGGGATAAGACTAAGATTGTGTGAATATATGCAAAAATAGAATTGAACAAAAAAGCTGACGCATATTTATAGCGTTGGCTTTTTCTTATTAATAGTGGCATGAATCTACATCCTCAGATAGAAACGGCGGAATCCTTTCGTGTCCTCTTTTGCCCCTTCCCCACTTTAATCTTTAACAATCGCTTTCTGTGCTAAGCGGCTATAACTGTTCTTTACCTTGCCACCAGTCCTCTCCTCATTTTAAGATAAATATGAAATATATGGATGGTGTGTTTGGAGGCAATAGAAAATGAATATCCCCATTAAACAATATTGGAGACTGTTAAGCACTTATTTAAAGCATGAGCGGCACAAGCTCGTTCTGCTCTCTATACTGCTGCTTGCCAGCATTGGTTTGCAACTTTGGAATCCGCAGATCATACGGCATTTTATTGATAGCGCGCTGCAGCCTGGCATTCAGATTAATGCTCTTATCGGCAGCGCTTTGCTTTTTATTACAGTTGCGCTACTGCATCAACTCGCTAGTGTTTCCTCAGGCTATATTGGAGAACAAGTCGGCTGGACAGCAACGAATGAGCTAAGAGGTGATTTGGCGAAGCATTGCCTGCACCTTGATCAGAGCTTTCATAAGGAGAGAACGAGCGGTGAATTAATTCAGCGAATCGATGGCGATGTGAATGAGCTGTCGCATTTTTTCTCCAATTTCATATTTGTGCTCGTTGCGAATCTGCTGCTCATAGCAGGTGTACTCGTATTGATGTTCCGCGAGGATTGGCGCTTAGGGGCAGGCATGACGGTGTTCGTTGTATTGACGATATTTGTGCTTCAACGAATACGAACGGCTTTTTCGCCTTTTTGGGTGAAATCAAGCGAAGTGCAGGCGGAGTTTTATGGGTTTGTTGGCGAGCATTTGGCGGGAACAGAGGATACACGCGCAAATGGAGCAAGCGAATTTGTGATGAGGCGATTTCATGGACTGCTCCGCAAAATATTTCCGATTACGCTAAAAGCAAGCATAGGCGGATATTCGATGTGGGTATCCACTATTTTTGTATTTACGCTTGGCCGATCACTTGCGTTATTATATTGCGCATATTTGTGGACAACGGATTCGATGAGCCTTGGCACGATTTATTTGGTCTTTACGTATACCGAGCTGCTCAATCATCCGCTTGAGCAAATCCGTACACAAATTCAAGATTTACAACGGGCGGATGCTAGTATTGTAAGGGTTAGCGGGCTATTCGCTACGGAATCGAAGCTAAAAGAGAAAGAGATAGCGGCTGATATGCCTGAAGGTGCGCTTTCAGTAAGCTTTTCGAATGTCGCATTCGCTTACACAGGTGAGGACGGGGACGGGGAGCGAGTGCTCCGAGATGTCGATTTTAAACTTCAGCCCGGTCGAGTGCTCGGTTTGCTTGGACGAACGGGGAGCGGTAAAAGTACGTTGGCCAGACTGCTTGTTCGTTTCTATGATGTGAAAGCAGGGTCTATTGAGCTGGGCGGAACAGATATTAGGGATTATACGCTAGCTGATCTGAGAGGCCGAATTGCAATGGTATCTCAAAATATTCAGCTGTTTCAAGCGACCGTGCGAGATAATCTCACGCTTTACGATCCATCGGTTTCGGATGAGCGGCTGCATGATGTATTAGAAGATTTAGGGCTGGGCGCCTGGTTAGCTTCGCTTGGCGAAGGGCTTGATACTCAGCTGGCCTCAGGAGGAAGCGGTTTGTCGGCTGGAGAAGCGCAGCTGCTTGCATTTGCCCGTGCTTTTCTCTCTAACCCGGGTCTCGTCATTCTTGATGAGGCGACTTCAAGGCTCGATCCTGCTACGGAAGCGCATATTGAGAGGGCAATCGATAAGCTGCTAGAAGGGCGCACTGCCATTATTATTGCCCACCGGCTTGCAACAATTAAACGAGCGGATGACATCCTAATTTTAGATGCTGGAACGTCCGTGGAATCCGGCAATCGATCGCAATTAGCGGCTGATCCAAGCTCAAGGCTATACCAATTACTGCAAACCGGCGCTGTGGAGGTGCTTGTATGAACAGCAAAGAAATGACAACGGTGCAAGCGATGTGGCGGCTTATTTGCTATCGCCCGGTTCTCTATTCTGCCAATGCGATCCTTTGGGCGACCATTCATCTATTCCCGCTGCTGCCCGGCTTAATCATTCAGCAATTTTTTGATTCGCTCACAGGTCATGCCAGCTGGTCGCTTAGCGCATCAAATCTAGCCATCTTGTTAATGGCTGTAGCTGTCGCGAGAATCGTTACGATCTATGCGGGTGCTTTAACGGATACGATCCACCGCTTTAGCATGGGCTCATTGCTTCGGTGGAACATGCTGCGCTGGATTTTGCGTCAGCCGGCAGCGGCGGCCATTCCGATCTCGCCAGGCGAGGCCGTTACACAATTTCGCGATGATGCCAATCAAGCAGAGGATGCCATCAGCTGGACGCTTGATTTTATTGGCAAATTGTTATTTGCGGCAGCGGCAATCTTCATTTTACTGCGGGTTAACGTCAGCATTACTTGCTATGTATTTCTGCCGCTTATACTCGTTGTATCAGTCACCCAGCTTGCTTCCAAGCGCCTGCAGGCCTACCGTGCTACCAGCCGCGATGCTACGGGCAAAGTTACGGGTATGGTTGGTGAAATGTTCAGCTCGGTGCAAGCCATTCAACTTGCTGGCGCGGAGAAACGGTTTATCGACAGACTTCGCTTATTGAATAAGCAGCGCAGGCAGGCTGCGCTTAAGGATCGATTATTCACATCTATACTTGATTCGGTATTTTCTAATATCGTGAATATAGGAACAGGATTTATTTTGCTGCTGGGCGCTTCTGCAATGCAGCGCTCGGAGCTGAGCGTCGGTGACTTTGCATTATTCGTCTATTATTTAACGTTCGTGACCGATTTCACTGCGTTTTTTGGCAGATTTTTAGCTACGCTGCAGCAAACAGGCATTTCGTTTAAGCGAATGGTGCAGCTGTTGCAAGGCGCATCAACCGAAAAGCTTACCGAGCATACCCACTTGCAGCTGGGCGGTGCATTTCCTGAAAACGATCGCGCTTCAAAGGAGCAGGAGGAGGCTCCATTTCGTACGCTTTCAGTACGGGGACTCAGCTATCGGTATAAGGATTCCGGCAGAGGAATTGAAGATATAAGCATGGACCTGACAAGTGGCAGCTTCACCGTTGTAACGGGACGGGTTGGCTCAGGCAAAACAACGCTGCTTCGCTCTGTACTTGGGCTGCTGCCTCCTCAGGCGGGAGAAATTTGGTGGAATGACGAGCGCGTAGCAGATCCGGATTCTTTTTTTGTTCCGCCGCGCAGCGCCTATACCTCGCAGGTTCCTAATTTGTTTAGCGAAACGCTTGAAACGAATATTTTGCTTGGTATGCCAGATGTACCAAGCCGCACGCAGAAAGCCATTCACACCGCTGTGCTGGACAAAGATATTTTGCAGCTTGAGCATGGACTCGAAACGATGATTGGGCAACGCGGCGTGAAGCTGTCTGGCGGTCAAGCACAACGTACAGCGGCTGCCCGCATGTTCGTTCGTGAGCCGGAGCTGCTCGTATTTGACGACTTATCGAGCGCGCTGGATGTGACGACAGAGAAGCTGCTTTGGGAACGAGTGGAACAGACGCCGCATGCGGCATGCCTCATTGTTTCCCACCGCAAAGCCGCTTTGCAACGTGCCGATCATATTATCGTCATGAAAAATGGGAAAATAGAAGCGCAAGGCAGTCTACAGCATTTGCTTGCGGTTTCAGCGGAAATGAGATTGTTATGGGAAGAAGAAAATATGGAAGCAGCAGAAGATTAAGGGGATGATCGAATGCGTGAAGACATGCAAATAAGAGCGATGGAAAGTGATGATGTCAATGTCATTTTTCATGCGATTGAACATCAAGATATTAGTAAGCGATTAGATTATATTGCAAGATGCTGGGAAGAAAATAAAACGGGACAGCGCGTCACCCTCGTCGCTTTCTACGAGGGTCAGTTCGCTGGATGGCTGCATCTGCTATCACAATCGTATTATCCCTATTTTCAGCAAAGCAACATTCCTGAAATAAACAATTTTGATGTGATCCCAGCCTTGCGGCGCAAAGGGATTGGAAATGCTTTGATGGATGGCATTGAGCAGATCGCATTTGAAAAATACGGAATTGTAGGGATCGGTGTAGGGCTCTACCCTAGCTATGGCAGTGCACAGCGCATTTACGCTCGCAGAGGCTATATTCCTGACGGTAGAGGAATTTCGTACGAGAATGTTATTGTGAAGCCCGGCAGCATGGTTCGTGTCGACGATGAACTAGTGTTATACATGGTGAAGGAAGCGCCTAATTCCTCTTCGGACAATAGCAAATAGATTGCCATACGATTCATTGTTCCTCTATCGGGGTAAGAAGTAGTAGACCGATAGCTTGACCATAAGAAGCTATAACTAACAGCTTTCTAGGAGGTGCAGGCAACAATGGATACAGATAGAGACTTGTATGGCGAAGTAGAAGAGGAAATATTGGCACAAAAGCAAGGCAACAGCTACGTGCTGACTACAACCAAAGGAACTATCGGTAAGATCACTTACACGATGGTCGACGTAGACACCTGGGTCATTGACCACACATATGTGGATGGCGATTATCGCGGCCAGCATTTGGGGCGGCAGCTGCTTGATTTTGTAGTAGAAGAGGCTAGGGAGAAGGGGAGGCAGATTATTCCTTCTTGCTCCTATGCGTTAGCCGAGTTCAAGCGGAATCCCGCATATGAGGATGTATGGGATAAAACAAACACGGAATATTCCGATTCGTACAGCTCCAGCGGAGCGGGTGCAGCAAGCGGCGGTTTGTCCAACTAATAAGCAATAAAAAAAGAGCTGTCTACCTACAAAGGTGGATGGCTCTTTTGCAGCCTATAACGATTACTTCGCAGTAGTTACTCGAGCTTGTTCATTCAGCTTAAGCAGGTTTGAAAATTGAAGAGGTTTGCGGTCGGTTTTATTGTTTAGATCTACTCTTGGGGGATACATGTAAAGACCTCCTTTATTAATAGAATATATTCACAGTAACATATGGAATAAAGTGGCGTCAATTGTCATTTTTTGTTTGATTTAAGTAGTGAAGAAGTTGGTTGAAATCAGTGGAATAGGCATTTTCTAATTCATGGTACCCATCTCTTTGTCCTACTATAGTCGCGAATTTGGAATAAAGTCTGTTCAGATAGGCATGGCTTGCTAGCGCGTGAAATTCAAATGTCCTGACCTTCGGATTCTCAGCGGCGATATGGTTTGCTAGAAAACGAAAGCCGTTAATGAACAATCGGCCGCTTCGATAGGCGTCGTTTATAATGACGGAATCTACGAAAGCAATTTCCCCTTCGCGAACAGGCTCATATTCCGTAGACAAATATCTATAATGCGCCCATCCAATCGTGTCGCCCTCCAGGCTCAGGATTAGCATTACTTTGGATTGCTGTATAGACTGTAAAATATGATATAAAGTATCCGGAAGCGAAAACTTGCTGCTGAAATCGGTGCGATGCCTGATGAAATATAGGGCATACTGTGCTAAATCAGCATCATTTTTACAAACGCGGTACTGCGCAAGCATCGTTAGGCAACCTCCTTCTATTTTCGTTCCTTCAGCGTTTGCCTGACTCGGTTATTAATTTCAGGATGTTTAGATAACACGTAATGAAGCCCTTTCCGCTGCAAGGTAAGGAACACGCAAGGCGTAATGGCTGCGATATCGGCTGTACGCGGCACATTGTTAAGCAAAGCAATTTCGCCAAAATGGTCTCCGTCCTCTAATATGGCAAGTCGAAGCTTTCCATCAATCGCATTTGCGTCCTTGCGTGATACTTCAACCCGGCCGCGTGCAATTAAGTAAAATTTCTCGCCCTGATCTCCGGCATGAATGACAGGTTGGCCTGGGCTAAATGTCTCCGTGTTGAACAGACTTCTAATTTCTTTCAGTACTTCGTGATCAATACCTTGAAAGAAAGGAAGCTTTGCGAGCCTTTCCTCATCAATATCAGCTTCCTGCCCGCTATTTGAAATCAGCATACCATTCTGCTTTTCCCATAACTCTTTATAATAGCCTTCGCGTGCAAGCATTTTCTCGTGAGTCCCCATGTCGACCAGCTCACCTTTATCAAACACAAAAATGCAATCTGCACCTGTAATAGAAGATAAACGATGCGTAACGGTAATAACGGTTCGATTGCGTGATAAATCCCTAAATGTCCGATTAATAGATGCCTCAGCTATCGGGTCTAGCGCAGAGGTAGCTTCATCCAACAATAATAGCTGGGGATCTTTTAATATCGCGCGAGCAATGGCGAGCCGCTGCCGCTGCCCTCCAGACAAATTAGACCCATCATCCAGCACCAGCGTATCGTAACCATTTGGCAGCGTCATGATGAACACATGAATTTCAGCTTGTTTGGCAGCTTCCATGATTTCTTCCCTCGTTGCCGTTGGTTTGCTGATGCGAATATTGTCCATAATGGAACCTCGAAAGAGAAAGTTATCTTGAAATACAACGCCGAGCTGATCTCGGTAAGAGCTTCGACTGAGTTCCTGCATGGGAATACCATTGATTTCGAGCTGACCTGCACTCGGGTCATAGAAGCCCAGCACCAGCTGTACGAGCGTGCTCTTGCCAGAGCCGCTAGAGCCTACGAATGCAGCTGTTGTTCCAGCTTTAATATGTAAATTAATCTTTTTTAGTGCTTCCTGCTCCTCGTTATAGCGAAAGGAAACGTCTGAAAAGCGAATATCCGGCAACTGATTTAGGGGGCTCGTCATAAGTGCTTTACCCGTTGTTTCCTTAGGCGCATGCAGCAGCTTGTTCATTCGCTCAATGCTGACGGAAGCATCCGTAAAGACTGGAATCGTTGCAGTTAAACTAAAAACGGAATTCCCCATTGAAGTATACATCGTGAAAAAGGCAACCAAAGCCCCAATCGTAATATGTCCGTGAAGCGCGAGATAAGAGCCAAGCCCAATAATGGATAAATTGATCAGGAGTAAGCTGATCAGCGGAATTCGCTCGAGCTGAGCGTTAATCACATTTTTTCGATAGTGAATGAGAAACATCGTTTGCAGTCTGCCCACAAATTTATGTGTCATCGCCTGCTGGAGATTAAAACCTTTGACTACTTTTTGCGCTCTAATGTTTTCCTGTATGTCGCCTGTTAAATGATCGAGTTGCTCCTTATGAGCGACGTTAATGGCTTGCGCGCGAGCGCCCAGCAAGTAAGGTCCGGCAAAAATAAGGGCAGCCCCAAGCAATATGGCTAGTGCCATACTCCACTGCAAATAAAACAAAACCGCGGTGCTAATGACTACAACGGAAAATGATTGTATTCCTACCGTCAGAATTGCATTCATTGCTCGCTCAATGGCAGGCAGATCGACTGTGAAATAGGAGAGCAGCTCACTTGAGCGCGTCTTCTGGAAGAAAGCGAGGTTCACTTGCTGCATATGCTCAAATAATTGTTTGCGCAAATCCTGCTGCACCCTTGCACTCAGCTTGGCAAGAGCATAATCGCTGAAAACGCCAGCACTGAGGCAGAATATGCCGCTAGCCGCCAGAATGATGATGATAAGAGAAAAGGCATGCAGATCCTTAGGAAGAATGGCTTTGTCGATTAGAAATTGAAAGCTCAGTGGCGCTAGTGACATGAAGATGAGATCTAAAAATAGCGTAACGAAAAAAAATATAGCCAGAGGCTTGTAGGCACGCATATAGCCTGCTAAGTGCTTAAGAACAATAAATACCATGACGGATTGTGCTCCTTCTGAGCTTAGAAATAAATTTCATGAGGGTATTTCATCACATCATCGTGCCATTGGGTGAAATCCATTACATACTCTTCAATAACGCCATGATCCGTATTCTGAACCGCCACTTTCCTCGCTGACTTCGCGCAAAGGCGTTTAAGATTCGGCTGTGCGGGTATCCAGAACCGAAGCTCTGTAACAGGCTGTTTCAACTGCGCTAAGTATTGAGCGAGAAACTGTGAAGCTTGGAGAAATAATCGGGTGCTACGATATCTTTCCTTAATAAAAACCGTCTGAATCTGAACGATATGCTCATTTTCATAGTTTTGATCTCCGGTGCCGTGTATGTACCCTATTGCGCCTATGATTTCATCATCGGGATTGCGAAATAGAATAGATTCTTTCTCCATAAACAGAGGGCTTGAAAGGTAGCTGAGAGAGACAGGAAAGGAATAGGGCAGGTTTAGCTGCACGAAATGTTCCAGCAAAAAAGCGATGTAGGCCTCTTGATACTTGGCAGTAGAGCAAATGTTGAAATAATAGCTCATAGGCATAATTACCTTCCTTCAAGATATTGGCCAAATTATACCATGATCTGACAATGAACAGAAGATTGATTGTGTATTCGACAATATTTGCAGCGCTCCTATTCCACATCCATACTCACATTTTTTCAATTTACACGTACAATAACCTAATCGATTTGGAATGAAATGGAGGGAAACTAAGGTGATACTTGTTGCGGATAGTCCTACGTTTTCGATTAATCCTTTGACGTTATCGGAGATTGAACGCAAAATATTGCAAGAGAAGCAGAAGAGCCAAGTTGTCTATCGCTATCCATCGGTTGATGCGCTCGAATTTGAGCTGAAGACGCGCATGCATACGGTTGAGGCAGCCAAAGCGCTTTATGCCAGTGGAGTGAGCTTTGCGACCTTTGCAGGGTCAAAATGCAATGAGCAATACTGGACGCGTACGGAAAACGGCGGCTTTCAGCTAAAGGGAGGCGTACTGCCTTCGGTTGGCATTAACGATATTTTTGAAAATGGACATTTGTACGGCTTTGAATGCGCAGGCGCCATTATCATTATCTTTTATAAGGCAGTTCTTGATACGGTTGGAGACGCTGTGTTCAACGCTTATTTTAAAAACCTGTTTTTAAGAGACTGGCAATACGACCGTGATTTAAGCTTAATAACTACCTATGATAAAAATGAAGCCTACCCCGGCGACGCGCTCTATTTCAAGAACCCTCAGCATGATCCGGATACACCGGAATGGCAGGGGGAGAATGTCATCATGCTGGATGATGATTTGTATTTCGGCCATGGCATCGGCATTGAATCCGGCCAAGATATTATTAATGCGCTGAATCGCATGCGCTATGAGAATGCCTCTATATCTGCGTACTTGCAGGATATTGTGGTCCATCCAGATTATGAATACTTGCGCGGCTTAAACGTCAGGGACGTTTGGTGGGACGGGGCAAGCGATTCCGAACAGCTCGGCATTGCGGCAAGAATAGGCACGGGTTCGGCTATTTATTAAAATGATTCGGGTCTTTGAAATTGGTGAAAAGACACCTGTAGGAGATGCGTTTGCTGCTCTCTTATACAGGTGTTTTCGCTTCGCGTGCATGGAGGAGTATAATGGAAGCAGCTATGATAAATATGATTATTTGTAGGGAGCAAGCCAATGAGAATGCATGTGTTAATTGTAGATGATGATCCTTCCATTCGGGAGCTTTTGCGTTTTGTTTTGGGCAAAGACGGCTATGTCGTTCTCGAAGCGGAAAATGGACAAGCAGCGTCCATCTTGCTTGAGAATGAACAGGTACATCTTGCTGTCGTCGATATTATGATGCCCGGTAAAAATGGGTACGAGCTGTGCCGCGAAATCAGAGAGCATTATGACATTCCCGTTATGATGCTGACTGCAAGAGCGGAGATGGAGGACAAGGAGCAAGGGTTTGACTCCGGGACGGACGATTATTTAGTTAAGCCGTTTGAGCCAAAGGAGCTTTTGTTTCGTATAAAAGCGCTGCTGCGCCGCTATCGCCTTGTATCCTCTGAGGTTATTAAGCTCGGGAACGTCTCCATTGATCGAAGAGGCTATGAAATTAAAATAGGCGATGAAGTGATTACCCTGCCGCTGCGGGAATTTGAGCTGCTGTCACAGCTTGCAAGCCACCCGGGCCGCATTTATACACGAGAACAGCTTATTCAGCTCATCTGGAGCGCGGATTTTAAAGGGGACAGCCGCACGGTTGATGTTCATATCAAACGGCTGCGCGAGCGCTTCGCGGATTGTCAGGACGATTTCACGATAACAACGATCAGGGGTCTCGGCTATAAGCTGGAGGTGCATGAGGGATGAAGTCGCTGTATGTGCGAATTGTGTTCACTTTTGTGATGGTCGCAATGATTAGCCTTATTTTAGGCTTGCTATTTACGGGTCTGTACTACCAAAATAATCAGCAATCCAGCAATGAGCAAAAAATGATCGCAATCGCACAAAACATCAGCACCCAATATGAGCAAAATCCGCAAATGGATCTGGACAGCTATCTGACGCATATTGCAGCACTTGGCTTTCAAATTTATTTGGTTCATGACCATTTGCAAGGACAAGCCTATGGCTCGCCGTTCAAGCATGGAAAGCTGAGCGAGCAGCAAATGCAATCGGTGCTGGACGGAGCGGTTTATCGGGGGCTGGAGGAGCAGAAGGGGCGGCTTGAGCTGTTCTCTTATTTCAAAAATAGTGTTTTGAACACAGCGGGTATGAGAGTTCAGACGCAGGATGGGTATGCAGCGCTGTTTATCCGTCCTGACTTGCAGCAGCAAATTGGCGAAATACGTATTATTGCAGCGATATTGATCGGCGCTACCTTCGTCATCAGCTTGCTGTTAATTGTGTTCTTATCGCGCCTCATTGTGAAGCCGGTCAATGAGCTTACGAGAGCAACAAAAAAGATTGTTGCAGGTGATTTTGAAGCGGGGCTGCAGCTCTCGCGCAAGGATGAGATCGGCGAGCTGGCACGTAACTTCTCGGTGATGTCGGTGGCGATTAAGCAGCTGGATCAGATGCGGCAAGAATTTGTGGCGAATGTCTCGCATGAATTTCAGACGCCGCTTACATCCATGCAGGGGTTAGCTCGGGCTGTGCTCGATAAGGAAACGACGCCGGAGCAGACGGATAGCTATATGGCCATTATAGAAAAAGAAAGCAAGCGTCTATCCCGCATGAGCAAGCAGCTTCTAACACTTGCTGCTCTCGACAAGGATAATAAGCCGCTCCATAAGACAAGCTTTCGCTTAGACGAACAGCTGCGCCAGCTGTTAATTACACTCGAGTGGCAATGGACGGAGAAAAATTTGCAATTGGAGCTTGAGCTGCCGGATACGACGATCCATGCTGATCAAGAATTGCTCTATGAGGTGTGGTTGAACCTGATTGCCAATAGCATTAAGTTTTCGGATGCAGGCAAGCCGATCAGCATTAAAATAGTGGAGAGCGACGTCATTACTGTTGTCATCGAAGATCAGGGAACAGGCATATCAGAGGATGATCTCCCATTCATTTTTGACCGTTTCTATAAGGCGGACAAAGCTCGCAATGATGCTGCTTCAGGCAGCGGACTTGGACTTTCTATCGTGCAGAAATTGGTGGCCTTGCATCAAGGCAGTATCGATATTCAAAGCAAGCGGGCAGTTGGAACAACGGTTACCGTTACCCTTCCGCGAGCATAAGTTTTTATATAATTATCGTTGTCAATATAGAAAGTGCCTCATTCCTCTAAATATAAGGGGAATGAGGTATTTTTATTTTGTAAATATGTATCTTTTATGTGAGGTTATTCGGTTGAAAATCTTGTAACATGAATAAAAAAGGTTTTTAATTATTTAATCTTATGTTAGTTTTATGTCATTTACATGCTTTGTGAAGCTCATTTTCATGCTGAGGAGTGGTTTTTATGACAGAGTTGTTAAATATGGATATTCCGAAAGAAAAGCTCATATTGGCTAAGCATTATCCCATTCAAGTATTGGAAACGATAGGCGTCAATGCGACCTATCAGAAGCTTCATTGGCATGATGTGCTTGAAATCAATTTAATTAAATCAGGAACCGGCTATTACATCATTAACGGGCAAACGTTTGAGTTTCAAGAGGGTGATATTTTGCTTATTAACTCGAATGATTTGCACTGTGCTTACGAAACCAAGGATTTGGTCATGCAAGTGATCTGCTTTGATGCTTCTTGGCTGCTTAATATTGTCCGTTATGATTCAGAAATTTTGCATCCCTATAAGGAAATGGGGGTGCATTTCACTAATTTGCTGGACCGCAATGAGCCTCATATGAACGAGCTTAGAAGTCTGCTTCTTGAAATTCAGGATGAACATGATCAGGAGCAAACCTCTTACGGTTCTTTGGTTTATTCAAATTTAATCCGCTTTCATGCATGCGTAAATCGTTACTTCCGCAGAGAAGGGTTAAATCGGGGAAAGGACAGCATCGGCGCAAGGCAGCTGGACAAGATGCGCAAGGTCATTTACGACATGCAAAAAAACTTTGCCTATCCATGGACGCTTGAGGAACTCGCAGGACTTGTTTACTTAAGCCCCTCCCGTTTTAGCGATATTTTCCGGCGTACAGTAGGGACGCCTCCGCTGCTTTATTTGATTCATATTCGCTTAGAGCATGCCGTCATGCTGCTCGAAACCAGCGATATGAAAATTACAGAAATCGCACTGGAATGCGGTTTTCGCAGCTTATCTAATTTCAACCGTTTATTTAAGAAGCACATTGGCTCCTGCCCGAAAATCGCAAGAGGCTAAATTATATGGAAACAGTAAGATAGTGTTAGTTATCAATCGTTTAAGAGGAGAATCAACACAGCGGAAAAGATAAAATAAACACATGACGAATGGATAACACATTTATGTTACATTAACTAACATTAGAAAAAAAGGGGGGGAGCATGCTGCAAACAGATCTAGAAACCAAACAGCATGTGTACAAACAGCCCGGGCAGACGAAACGCTTTATCAAACAATGGGATATTCAGCTCATGGTTATACCAGCGCTGCTCTTCATTTTTGTCTTTAATTACATTCCCATGTATGGGGTGCTGATGTCCTTTCAGGATTACAGCATTTTCAAAGGGTTCATGCACAGTCCGTGGGTAGGGTTTAAACATTTTGAAATGTTTTTTAATGCTCCCGAGTTTTGGGTGGTTATGCGAAATACACTCGTCATCAGTTTGCTGAAGCTGGGCATTGGATTTCCAGCGCCAATCTTACTGGCACTGATGCTGAATGAGATTAATAACCGTACGTTTAAACGAATTATTCAGACGGTTAGCTATTTGCCTCATTTCTTGTCATGGGTTATCGTATCGGGCTTCGTTATATCGATGTTATCCACTGATAACGGAAGCTTAAATATGCTGCTGGAATCCGTGAATCTCATTAAAGAGCCAATCAATTTCTTATCCTTGCCGGAGTATTTCTGGGCGATCCTTGTCACAACCGGTGTTTGGAAGGAAATTGGCTTTGCTTCTATCGTTTACTTAGCTGCTATTGCAGGCATTAACCCGCATTTGTATGAGGCGGCTTCAATTGATGGAGCCAGCAGAGTGAGACAAATTGTTACGATTACGATTCCATCGATTATGCCCGTTGTTGTTGTGTTCTCGATATTAGCAATTGGCAACCTGTTGAATGCCGGATTTGAAGATATTTTGCTGCTAGCTGGGAACCCGGTGCTGCGTGATGTAAGTGATGTTATCGATACTTATGTGTATAGGCTGGGTATTCAAAATTCCCGTTTCTCTTATGCAACGGCTGCCGGTCTATTCAAAGCGATTATTAGCGTCGGCTTATTAGCAGGAGCAAACTATTTGGCTCGCCGATCAGGCAACAGCTTGTGGTAAAGAGAGAAAGGGCGGCGAAACGATGAAATTATCCTTTGGCGACAAAACATTTATGGCAGTCAACTATTTTCTATTGTTTGTGTTAGGCTTCACAGCCTTCTATCCATTCTGGAATGCTGCAGTGATTTCCTTTAATGCGGGAACCGATACGATGCTCGGTGGAATCACATTTTGGCCGCGCGTCTTCTCGTTGGACAATTATGAGGTCGTTTTCAAGGATAAACGACTTATAGATGGATTTATTATTTCTATTCTTCGTACGGTCATAGGTACGCTCCTATCCATTGCAGCAACAGCGATTTTTGCTTACGGAATGAGTAAGCGGAATCTAGTTGGACGAAAGTATTACATGATCTTTTGCGTGTTGACCATGTACTTTAGCGGCGGCTTAATTCCAAGCTACCTGCTCATTCGTGAGCTTCATTTGATGAATTCGTTCTGGGTTATGATCATACCGGGAATTATCAGCGTATGGAACATGATCATATTCCGGACCTTCTTCCTTGGCATTCCCAATGGACTTGAGGAATCGGCACAAATTGACGGCTCCAGCAACTGGGGTATTCTATTTCGCATTGTTCTTCCTCTATCGGGGCCTGTCATTGCAACGCTTTCGTTGTTCACGGCGGTGTATCACTGGAATGATTGGTTTTCACCGAGTCTTTATATTTCAGATATTAACCTATTGCCGATTCAAACGAAGCTGCAGCAAATATTGAACTCCAATATTATGCTGGAGCAAATGTCCCAAATGGATTCAGCGGCACAAGGCCGAATGAGTGCAATGAAAGCGGTGACTTCAAAGTCGTTATCCATGGCAACCATGATGGTGGCGACCGTTCCAATACTTTGTGTGTATCCTTTTGTACAAAAGTATTTCGTGAAGGGTGTTCTCGTTGGTTCTTTGAAGGAATAACCAAGGGTTTAAAGCGTTAGCTTTAACCATAGATAGACAAGCAGAAGGGAGTTTAAGCGATGGCTAAATTCAGTAAAGCTTTTCATGCAGCATTGTCAATCACACTTGTCGTTGTACTTGCATTAACAGGATGTTCAAGCAATAATGGGGCGAATTCCGGGGTAAAGGAAGGAACCGACAACAAGCCGGATTCAAGCAAAGCTGCGTTTGTGCTGGGGGATCAACCGCTCGAGTTTTCTTTTTACGGCCATTATGATTGGTATACGATGCCTCCTTGGGGCGACGATTTATCGACGAAATGGATTAAGGAGAATAAGAAAGTAAATGTGGTGCCAATCAGCTCAGGAGGCAATGCGAAACAAAAGTTCAACACGATGATTGTAGCGGGAGAGCTGCCTGATGTGATCTGGATGGAGCGCAACGCAGACGTAGAGAAGCTGCGCTCGGAAGGAATGCTCGTTGCTTTTGACGATTACTTAGATAAATATCCGAATTTAAAGAAATGGGCTGGTGAGGCTACGCTTGATATGCTTCGCTCATCCGACGGCAAGCTGTATCAGTTTCCGAACTGGTATACGACGCAGCCTAATGGCAATGCAGGTTATTTGGTAAACAAGAAGATCCATGATGAGCTTGGCAAGCCGAGCTTGGAAACGACGGACGATCTTTATGCTTACTTGAAGCTGGTGAAAGAGAAATATCCGGATGTAGTCCCTCTGGAAGTAGGACAAAGCGCTTCGGGTATCGACATTATGGCATCCGCTTTTGCTGAAAACCGTCCTTATACGTACAATGCAATGATGGCTGTACCGTCAGGCGATAAGCTGGTATCGATCTTTACAGATCCTGTCTACCGGGAATCGATTCAATACGCAAGCAGATTATACCGTGAAAGACTGATTTCGCAGGATAGCTTTACGCAAAAGGCTGAGCAGGTTGAGCAGAAGATTGTAACGGGAAAAATAGCGGTTTACGCGGCTTCCAGCCCGACGGAGTATGGTGCGAAGGGCAATGCGCTATTGGCGGCCAAGGACCCAAGTGCGGGATATTTCATCACATGGCCGGTTCATAAAGCGGGACTTGATAAAAACAAAATATTCCCTGGCGATTACAAGCAGCTAGGTTGGAACGTGAGTGTCATTACGAAAGCAGCTAAAAACCCAGAAGCGATCTTCGCATTTTTGGATTGGTTCACGGGTCCAGAAGGACAGCGCCTAAGTATGTGGGGACCAGAGGGGATTTATTGGGACGGAGTGGATGCTGATGAAGCGCCATTGTTCACCGATAAGTTTGTAAATGACGTGGAAGAGCGCGAGGCATTAATGGCTTCAATCGTTAACTTTCAATGGGTAGGAAATACGGTATATGTAGACAACTCGAAGATGAAGTTTGAATCTACGCTGCCTGTGGAGAAACGGAGCTGGGAAACGTACTGGCAATCTGAAATTACGTGGAAAACGCAGCTCGATACGACAGAGTTCGTTAACTTGGACCCTGCTGGAGATACAGATGAGGGCATCGTTGGTTCAAGCGTATTCTCAATCTATGAGAAGTCGAGAGCGAAAGCGATTATGAATGCATCTTCCGATGCAGAAGTTAATCAAATTTTGGATAAGGCTGAAGCCGATGCACAGCAAGCTGGTTATGAGAAGCTTTTGAAATACAAGACCGAGAAGTGGCAAGAAAACGTAAGCAAATTAAAAAAATAGTGTTTTTAATTACAGGCTAGCTGGATTCAACTGCAGCAGTGGGATTGGAGGCTATATTCTCTATTGTTCATGCTTAAGCGATAAGTTTGCATGCATGGCGAGAAGAGAATAGCCTTCAAAACCAAGTATTCGCATGGGAGAGAATATAATTGACATATTATTTGGGTGTGGATGGTGGAGGCAGTAAAACGATCGCTGTTGTATGTGACGAAATGGGGAGGGTTGTGGGCGCTAGTGAGAGCGGCTGCGGCAATCATCAATTAGGAGTAGAGCTTGCTAGAAGCAATATTCAGGCAGCTGTTATCCATGCCATGATGCATGCAAAGGTAACACAGGAGCAAATTGCCTATGCGGTATTTGGTTTGGCGGGAGCAGATCGCGAGGCTGACTTTCAAATATTAAGGCCGATGATCGCGAAGCTTGGGTTTGAAAACTACGAGATCGTTTGCGATACGGTAATCGGTCTGAGAGCCGGTACGAAGCAGCCGGATGGGGTTGTTGTCATTTGCGGCAGCGGGACGAACAGCTTTGGCGTTAATCGCCATGGCGAGAGCTTGCAATGCGGCGGATTCGGTTATGCTTTCGGTGATTTTGGCGGAGGAAGCTTGCTGGCAGTGGAGGTTTTTCGTTCAGTTATACGCTCATGGGAGGGCAGAGGGCAAGCTACCTTGCTTACGGATCTGACCCTTGAACAACTAGGCTACGACACCGTTGAAAATATGTTCCACGACTACTTGAATCAGGGCAGGATGATTCCTCACCAGCTTGCGAAGCTGCTGTTTGAAGCGGCGGAGCAAAAGGATGAGGTAGCTTGCAGCATTCTGCAGAGGCAGGGTGAGGAGCTTGGCATGACGGCGAGTGCTGTCATTTCGAAGCTGAATATGAATCATGATGTATTTGATCTCGTTATGGTTGGCAGTGTGCTGACCCGCGGCGACAGCCGCTACGTTGCGCCTTATTTGGAGGAGCATGTGAAACGGGCAGCTCCAAATTGCAGCTTGACCGTGTTGACGATGGAGCCTGTGGCAGGCGCGATTTTATTAGCTATGGATAAAACGACTTCTTCTATTGAAGAGTCTGTATATGCTTGTTTACAACAATGTTTATCAGTGAAGGAGGCGCAAGCAGAATGGGTGATCGATTAAAGGTAGTCGTTATTGGCGGAGGATCTTCTTATACGCCAGAGTTAATTGAAGGTTTTATATTAAACTATGCGACCTTTCCTGTGACGGAGATTGTGCTGGTAGACATACCGGAGGGACGGAATAAGCTGTCTATTGTCGGTCAACTTGCCAAACGCATGATTGAGAAATCAGGCTTGCCTATTAAGCTGGATTTGACGCTGGATCGACGTTCGGTGCTGGCGGATGCTGACTTTGTAACGACGCAAATGCGTGTCGGCCGATTGGAAGCGCGCGGCTGGGATGAGTCTATTCCACTCAAATACAATATGATTGGGCAGGAGACGACGGGTGCAGGCGGGATGATGAAGGCTCTGCGCACCATTCCTGTTCTTCTTGAAATCTGCAAGGATATGGAGGAGCTTTGCCCAGAGGCATGGCTGCTTAATTTCACCAACCCGGCCGGCATGGTTACAGAGGCTATCCATAAGCATTCACGCATCAAATCGATTGGGTTATGCAACTCTCCAATAGCTGCATATAAATGGCTGTCATCGTTGTACCAAGTACCGGTTGATAGCATTAGATGTGAATTCGCTGGGCTTAATCACCTGCACTGGATTAGCTCCATTACAGTTAATGGTGAATCCAAGCTGGATGAGCTCTTGAGTAACCAAGATGGGTACTCCGCCAAAAACGTACCTCAGTACGCTTGGAATGGCAGTTTGCTTCGTTCATTGCGAGCAATCCCGTCCTATTATTTAAAATATTTTTATTTGCAGCGCGAAATCTTGGCCGAGCAGCAAGCAGCGGCTGCCAAAGGTGAAACGCGGGCGGAGACGGTTCAGCGGCTTGAGGATGAGCTGTTCGAAATCTACAAGGACCCGAATCTGTCGGAGAAACCAAAGCAGCTTGAACAGCGCGGCGGTGCTTATTATTCGGAGGCGGCTGTAAAGCTGATGAACTCGCTATATAACGACAGCGGTGATATTCAAACGTTAAACGTGCCAAATCAAGGGGTGCTGGACTTTCTGCCGGATGACGCTTGTATTGAAGTAAACTGTGTCGTTACGAAGGAAGGTCCAATTCCGCAGCCTGTAGCTATTGTGCCAGCGGCAGCGAAAGGACTCATTCATGCTGTGAAAGTGTATGAGCAGCTGGCTATTGAGGCAGCTGTATCCGGCAATAGGGATACGGCATTGCTGGCACTCGCGCATCACCCGCTCGTTGATTCAACAAATGACGCGCAGCGTATGCTGGATGAAATGCTGGAGCAAAACAAAGCGTATTTGCCGCAGTTTTTTGCAGAGTAAGCAGAATATGAATGAACGAAGACGTCTTCGCCGAATAGGGTGAGAGACGTCTTTTTTTTGCGCTTAGTAAGCTCAGTCGCAATCGCCAGCAATAACTGTTACATTAGAATTAAACTATAAGTTAGGCATAGGTTCCGTATAATTTCAGCTTGTTTATAAGCCTATATAATGGAGGGTTGCGTATATGTCATCTTTTAAAGCGCTTGTGATTAACAAAGTAGAAAATGAGATTATCGCAAATACACAGCAGTTGGACTTAAACGATTTGCCGCAGGGTGAATTGCTTATTAAGGTTGCGTATTCCAGTGTGAATTACAAAGATGCGTTGGCTTGTTTGCTTAATGGCGGTATTGTGAAAAGTTATCCTTTTGTACCGGGTATTGATTTGGCGGGTACGGTTGTATCGAGTGAAGATGAGAAATTCCAAGAGGGCGACGAAATTGTGGTCACGGGATTTGGGCTCGGCGTCAATCATTTCGGCGGTTTTAGCGAATATGCCCGTGTGCCTGCGGAATGGACAATCAAGCTGCCGAAAGGTTTGTCGATGAAGGAAGCCATGATACTGGGGACGGCAGGTTTTACTGCGGCTTTGTCCGTATATGAGCTTGTGCAAAATGGCATTCGGCCAGAGGATGGTCCTATTCTCGTGACTGGTGCAACTGGAGGAGTAGGCAGTATTGCTGCTGCAATTGCGGCGAAGCTTGGATATGAGGTGGCAGCGAGTACGGGGAAACTGGATAAGCAGCAGTATTTGCTTGATTTAGGCGTGAAGCGAATTCTGCCAAGAGAAGAGCTTCTTTCTGGTTCCAAGCAGCCTCTGGACAAGCAGATATGGGCAGGAGCTATTGATTGTGTGGGCGGGGAGACATTAACCGCGGTGCTGTCTCAATTAAAATATGGCGGCGCCGTAGCGGCGAGCGGTTTGACAGGCGGAGCGGGCCTTTCGATGACCGTATACCCATTCATCATAAGAGGAGTACGGCTGATCGGTATTGATTCTGTCATGGCAGGGATGGAGATTCGCAGCAAAATATGGGCGCTATTGGCTGATGCCTATAAGCCAAGTATGATGGGCGAATTATTCTCGGAAATTAGTCTGGACCAGGTGAGCCACCAGGTAGCTACCCTCTTGAATGGGCAAGCTAAAGGCAGAGCCATTGTAAAGCTATAACGACAGAAAAGAGCAATTGCCTGCATGCGGGCAATTGCTCTTTTTGTTAAAGCTAACCTCGTTTTAATCTCCGTGCGCGGAATTGTTTGTATTGAAAATAGATCGTGCAGCCGATGCAAAAGCCGAGAATGGCGGCTAGCGCAGCAGCTCCCATCATCCCAGCAAATATATAACCGGCTGTAGACCAGCCGAGCATAAAGCTAAGCAGCGAGAAAGTGAGGAAACCTACACCTAGGGAGTTGTTGAAGCGCTGCAGCTCAGCTGCTTCTGTTTGTGCGGAAGAAATTCGACCGTTTAGGAAAGGGCGAGCCGCAATAATGAATAAATTAGCTTTGGGACCGAAAATAAGTCCAATTATTTGAATAATCCAAAGTGCTGCAATAAGCCAAGGCAACTGCAGGCCTATCGCAAGAAGAAGTACGGCTACGATACCGACTTGATTACTTCGAACAAATGGAATGGGAATCTCCTTCATTATAAAAACCAACTTTCCGTATTGGATTTATATAATTAATAGTAGATAATTTAAGCTCTTTTGGCAATAACCAAATGATTAATCGATCAAAAATATTATTAAATGACAACTTTCGATAACTACCAATTTTTTTCAATATTCATATATAATAGATTAATAATACTAAAGAACTAATTTCTTTGATAAGAGGTAGATAGATTAGTGAAGCTCACAGGTATCGATATGTTTAAAGGGCTCTCTAATGTAGAGCTTGCGAAGCTGCTGGGGATGCTTGATAAACAACAGATTCCTGCGGGAACGAGGTTGTTCCATCAAGGCGAGCATGGAGATCAAATGTTCATCATAGAAAGCGGCACGATTGAGCTATTCTCAAAAACGGATGACAGCGTTCGGCGTTCACTTGCCGTGCTTGGGCCAGGCGAGGTTTTTGGTGAAATGGCTCTGCTTACTGGGGAAGCGCGGTCTGCTGAGGCCGTAGCTGCGGAGGATGCTGTGCTGCATATCATTGACAACAGGATGTTTGATCGCCTTGTTGCTGAGAATGCAATTTTCTCATCCTATTTCATCAAGCTGCTTTCGCAACGATTGACCGCAACGAATGCGAAGCTTCAAGCATCTAAGAAAACGGAATCCGAGCGAATTGCGTATGAGCTTGGACAATTGCGCGAGCTAACGGCTCGTTTTCTGCAGTGGTGCGCACATGTTCCTCTTATTAGCAGAGGGCTTGTGGAGCATACCTATGGCATGACGATGCAAAGGGAGCTTTCAGAGAATCTCTTCCTTCGGGAGTGCTTTCAAGATGATCCGTTAACATCGGAATGGTTGACTCTTATAAGCGGTATTAAACCAGTTCTTAATGATATAAGCAAGGAGCGTTATGGGTACGAGGAGATGGCTGGTTGGCTGGAAAATGCGACCTCGTGGTATGTTTCTCAAGGCAACTGGGTGGCATTCATCATGATCCAAGCGGATAAAGGGAACTGGCCGGCAGCGCTAGACACGTATGCTCGCATAGAAGGAGAGGTTACGGATCATCAGCGCGCAGAGCTTTTTCGTACCATTAGCCGCTGCCCTAGAGATATACTCGCAGGAAATTACACGGTGCTGCAAACCTATCTTCCTTACTGTGAGAAAAATGCGCCGGAAATTGGGCTTGCTGTTATAGAAGCCTCATTAAACCAGCCTAACAAATTTCAATCGCATGAGCTTTTGTTTTTGTACGAGTGCGGAACGGAGCTTAGCAGACGTGTTGGCAGAAACAATCAAGCGTTGGATTATTTGAAGCTGGCTGATGCATTAGCTAGCACTTTATCCTTCAATAAAGTTGAATTGCCGGATGCTGATCGGGCGTATGGATTAGCCAAACAAAAGCTGGCTAGAAAACGCAGCGAGGTGCTTGTGAAAGGCGCCGGACGTTTATTGAAGGGGAATCGCGCTGCAGAAGCAGGGGCTGTCATGGCGGCGCTGCTCTGCATCATACTTTCTTTCCTATTAGATCCTATTGGCGGTTTATCTGAGGCGGGCATGCGGTTTATCGGAATTGCGCTAGCTGCAGTTATTATGTGGATTGTTCCGATTATGCCGGATTACATTGTGGCGCTTGGCATGATTATGCTGTGGGTGCTGGGGGGCGTTGCCTCTCCGGAAACGGCACTCTCGGGATTTGCATCAAGCTCGTGGCTCTTTATGATTTCTATTATGGCGATAAGTGCGGTAATAACAAAATCAGGCATTTCTTACCGCTTTGCACTCCATGCTTTAAAAAGATTTCCTGCCCATTACCGCGGACAGCTTTGGGGCATTATTGCAGGCGGGGTCCTGCTTAATCCGCTGCTTCCTTCATCCTCTGCCAAGGTATCGCTTGGCGTTCCGATGGCACAGACGCTCGCCGAATCGCTCGGCTTTGAAGAGAGAAGCAAGGGAGCCGCTGGCCTTGGGCTGATTGCTATGATTTTCTTTGGCTTTACCGCGCCTTTTGTTATGACAGGCTCATACACCAATATTATGGCTTATGGCCTTGCTTCTACAGAGCAATCGGTATCGTGGCTGCAATGGTTATTGTATGCGCTGCCAGCGTTTATTATTTTTGGCACTGTGTTGATTATCGTATTGCTCTTTATGTTCCGTAAGATCGAGCCTGCCAAAGTTGTCACAGGCGAAGTGCTGAGTGAACAGTTGAGGCTGCTTGGCCCGCTAACAAAGGATGAGCGTGTATCGCTCTGGACGATTATATGCTGCATTGGGCTTATGGTGCTTCAACCGCTTCACGGTATTGAGAGTACGTGGATTATGCTGATGGGTTTTGCGGTTTTAGTTATTAGCGGCGTGCTCGATAAACAGACGATTTCGACAGGGATAGATTGGACTTTTTTATTGTTTCTCGGGGCTGCATTCAGCTTTGCGGGCGTCGCCGAGCAGCTAGGAATTGCTGAGCTGTTATCCTCCTTTCTTGGAGAGCATATGTCTGTTTTTGTCAGCACGCCTGCCTTATTCCTTGTTGCAGTCATTCTCGTTTCCTTTGTCGTTACGCTAGTCATTCGAGATGATCCAGCTGTTATTTTACTTATCACCGCTATTGTTCCTTTAGGAGAGACAGTAGGCATTCATCCATGGGTGCTCGTATTTGTCATATTGCTTGCAACAGATCCGTTTTTCTTTGCCTATCAGTCCCCTACCTATTTAACTGCCTATTATAGCTCGGAGGGGAAAGCGTTTACCCATCGTCAAGCCGGAAAGCTTGCACTCGGTTATGCATTTGCAGTTCTACTTATAGCTGTGCTCTGTGTTCCATATTGGAAGTGGCTTCATCTCATTTGACGGAAAAGAAGGGAAAGGAGGATAGTATGAAAATAAAGCTTATACATATTATGGCCCTGCTTGCTGTACTGGCTATTTTCTTCATGTATAGAGGAACATTTGATCGAATGGACTATTTTTTCCAAGATCGTTTTATGCAAAAGGAAAGCCCTGTCGAAACTCAAATTGCCATTATCGCTATTGATGATGAAAGTGTGAGTGAATTTGGGAGCTGGCCTTGGAATCGAAATGTTCATGCTCAATTAGTTGGTATGCTCTCCGAAGGAAAACCGGCAGTTATTGCGTTTGACGTCACTTTCCCTGCACCGTCGGCAGATGATCCATCATCGGATGAAGCGCTAATCAGCGCAGTGAAAAATGCGGGCAATGTCGTTTTTCCCGTATATGGAACATTTGAAGCTTCAGCCAAGCAGGGCGCAATTGACGCACTTGAAATATCTGAGCCGTTTCCGGCACTTAAGGAAGCAGCAGCGGCGGTTGGACATATCAACACGATACCGGACCGCGATCACGTTGTACGCAACTCTTTATATCGTTTTATGTATGAAGACGAGCAGGTAGAAAGCTTTTCTTGGACAATTTATAAAATGTACATGGAGCGCCTCGGCAAAAGTGTAAGTGCGGATATGCTTCCGCTTGATGCATTTGGACAGTTTCATATTCCCTATACGGAGCGGCCAGGGCAATATGAAGCGATTCCTTACGCTGCTGTTCTGAACGGGGATGTGCCTGCGGATTATTTTCAGGATCGCATTGTGCTTATTGGACCGTATGCCACGGGCTTTAAGGATGAGTACCTGACGCCATTGCAGGTGAAAAAAATGATGTACGGGGTGGAAATACACGCGAATATTATACAGGCTCTGCTCGAAAATGATCTTAAGCATGAGCTTAATTGGAAATGGAATGCGTTGATTTTGCTCCTTGCGGCTTCGCTTGCCTACTTCTTATTCCGGAAGTGGAATATGCTTATCTCATTTTTGGCGGTTGCGGTTATTCTCGTTGCATTTGTAGTAGGAAGCAGCTACTTGTACGGTCAGGGAATCATTATATCAATCGGCTATGTGGTGCCGCTGCTAATTATTAGTTGCATCATCGTCGTTGGGTTCCATTACGTAGAGGAATTGCTGGAGCGACGCAGGGTGACGGATATATTCGGCAGATACGTGGCGCCCGAGGTCGTTAACCAGATTTTGAAAAATGGTGAAGAGGGCTTAAAGCTGGGCGGAACGCGCCGTGAGTTAACTGTGCTTTTTGTTGATATTCGCGGCTTTACGCCTCTCTCAGAGAAGGCGGAGCCGGAGGAAATCGTTGAAATATTAAATGAATACTTGGATCTTGCCGCCAACTGCATCTTTAAATTCGAAGGTACGCTGGATAAGTTTATCGGCGATGCAGCCATGGCAATTTTCAATGCGCCGCTGCTTCTTGAAGACCATCCAATGCGAGCGGTGGAAGCGGCTTGGGCAATGAAAGAGGGCTCAACCGCATTGGAGCGCAAGTTAATGGAACGATTTGGCTTTGGTGTGAAGTTTGGTCTTGGCATTCATACGGGGCCAGCCGTCTTCGGCAACATAGGTTCGAAGAGCAGGATGGACTATACCGCTATTGGAGACACGGTTAATACGACAGCTAGGCTGGAGAGCAATGCTAAGCCCGGACAAATCATTATGAGCGATGCGGTCTATCAGGAGGTTAAAGATCGTGTTATTGCGAACGCTCTTGGCGAGATCAAGGTAAAAGGTAAAGAACAGGGCATCTCAATCTATGAATTGGAGGGACTAAAATGAAGACGTTAAAGCTAGTTTTTGTGACTTTGCTAGTCATGGCTATTATTATGCCGACATCTGTTTTTGCGAAGGATACGGAAAAGGCGGGGAAAATAACGGCCATTTCAGGCAAAGCGGAAGTGAAAAAGAGCGGCGGGTCCAAGAAATTTAATGCTTTTAAAGGAATGGCTATTACGAAAGGCGATACGATACTAACCGGCAGTGATGGGAAAGTAACGATGGATCTGGACAGCGATAAAGAAGTTACGATTGGCACGGATACCACGCTTGTTGTGAGTGAACTGGTCAAAAGCGCAAAGGCACTGGGCGGCAAAACGAGCCTGAGCCTGCTAAAGGGGAAGGTTCTTGTCACGATTAAGAAGAAGCTTGATGGCGATTCTAGGTTTGAGATCGAGACACCAACTGCCATTATGGGCGTTATGGGGACGCAGTTTACCGTTACGTATGAGAATAACGAGAGCTACTTGGGTGTATTTGAAGGCGCAGTAAAAACGAAGCATGGACAAGTGCTAACGGACGAGACGACTGTTAATCCAAATGAACAGCTGCCACTGAATAAAGATGGGGCAGGAGTAAAGGAAAAGCTGAATTATCTCGATCTTCCGTTGGTCGGCCTGGAGCATTATCTACTGCTACTCCAAAAGGATGCTAAAGCGGATAAGGCATTAATTGAGCAAGTTAAAGCACTAATTGAAGAGAAAAAACAAGAGGAAGCGGCGGCAGCTGCAGGCGGTAGTGGAGGTTCACAATCCAACTCTACTATTGTATATGAGGACAATGCGGGAACAGGCGGCAGCAGCGGTGGAGGCGGCAACCCGGTCGTGACGCCAACACCAACGCCAACGGCGTCACCAACACCAACGCCAACACCAACGGCGTCACCGACGCCAACACCAACGGCGTCACCGACGCCAACGCCAACAGCGTCACCGACGCCAACGCCAACAGCGTCACCGACGCCAACGCCAACAGCGTCACCGACGCCAACGCCAACAGCGTCACCGACGCCAACACCAACGCCGGAACCTGTGCCGCCAACGCTAGATTTAACGATGTTTTATAATCATTTAGAATCGTATATGAAAAATGACAAAACGTTTATTTTGCCATTTACGACAACACTTGCTCTTAATGATTCTAGTGCAAATATCGTCAAATTTGAGGTGCGACAGGATGACGCTGGTGAATTTGAAAGTCTAGATATCGTTGAGACGGTTGATATACATCCTTCTGAACCTAATCAGCTGGTGGTTAAATTAAAAGAAGCTGTGCAGTACGGATCAATCATTCGTATAACGGTCTATGAAAATAAATTAAAAAATTCGGAAACCAATGATGTGCAGACGAATGAACAAGTTACAGCAAGGGGAGAAATGGAACAAGGGTTTCAATTTATAAATAACAGTGAGTACCCGCCAATTGAATTTATTTTAGGGAAAACCAATTACAACAAAAATTTATCCTTTAAAACTTTTGGTTATGGAATGCCGGAATGGCCTTCTGAGGGGAACTCCCCTTACGTTAGAATAACTAGAGTTTGCCCAATTGAAGAAACGGAGGAGTGTTATCCGTTTTTTGAATATAACCTTAGCGGTGCTCTACTGTTTAGCGTAACTGGTCCTGATACGGCGGATGTTATGTTAAAAGGGAATTATTTTGCCGAAGGCAATTTACGGCCTGGAGCATATCGTTTGAGTATTTCTTTAGAAAATGGAAGTAATGGTCTGGTTGAAAACTTTCTAGAGCTTGATATTACGGTACGGGTAGCTAATCCTCCGGAGGCTTTAACCAAAGCGGCATTTATGGAGGATGAGTATACGTTAGTGCTTCCATTTACTACGAGCCTTGCTTTTGGGAATTATTTTCCAAAAGATGGTTTGATAATTTATAAATGCGACGCGGTAGAGCTACCAGAGGGTAGAACATGTAGAAATGCGGAGCTGCCCCTCCTCAACATAACGGATATTGAGAGTGTTGCTGTTGACCAAGATAATCAAACGCAGCTCATTGTAAAGCTTAAAAATCCCATTGCATACAACTCAAATATTGATGTGTATGTAAAACCGAATGCTTGGAAGAACCCAGTTAAAGGTGATTTGCAAGAAAACGAGCAGCATTTCTCTTTAGATAGCAAAGTAACGGCCTTTCCTAGATACGTAGATTTTGAGAACAGGCCCGCTATAGTGAAGGATAAGGAGCTTTTCATCTACACACATGGTTATGAACTGGGAGAGATAATGATTAATGGAAATTTTTGCGTGGAAGAGCCATCTTGCTTTTGGTTTGAAAGTATGCCGCTAGAGAGCGATGCATATGAGCTCGAGAATGATGGTGAATATACAAAACTCATACTTAAAGGATCCTATTTCAGTATGGAACTAGCAAGAGGCGAGGGAAATATTACAATACCCATTATGAAAAAAGAGGAACAAATTGACGAGATAATTATACCCTTCCATATTATAAGGCCAATAACTATAGATTAAATATCGAAAGGAGCAATTCTATGAAAAGCAATATTAAATGGCTAGCAGCAAGCACGGCGCTTGCAACGATGCTAGTTTCGTTTCATGCAACAGCATTCGCAGCTAATGAGCAGCCAGTAGAAATAAGAGAGACGGAGAACGTCGCTAAAGTTGCCAATGTCATCGAGAAAGCAAGCCAACCATGGGGGCTGGCTTCTGCCCCTGATGGGAGCATCATTGTTGTAGGCTCGGGCAGCAATCAGATTAGCAAATGGCAAAATGGGAAGCTTACTCCTGTTACGACGAAGACGGAAGCGGGCTATTTCGATGGGACGATTGCCAATTCAACGTTCAATCAACCGTCTTCTACTGTAGTGAACAGCAAGGGTGTCATTTATGTAAGTGACACCGACAATCACGTTGTGCGCAAAATTGTAAACGATCGAGTATACACGGCTGCGGGCAATGGCAAGCCAGGAAATAAAGACGGCAAATTTGGCGATGCGCAGTTTAACTCTCCAACGGGATTAGCGATAGACAGCAAAGACAATGTTTATGTAGCAGACTCCCTAAACCATGTCATTCGTGTCATTACTCCCGAAGGCGTAACATCTACCTTTGCTGGAATTGCTGGCGAAACAGGCGGGTACAAGGACGGAAGCGCAGCGCAAGCTTTATTCAATGAACCGATGGGGCTTGTATTCGATGATAAGGGCGGTTTATATGTAGCTGACAGCGGCAATCATCTTATTCGTTATATTTTTGATGGCAAGGTCAAGACGGTAGCTGGAAAACCGACAGCTGTCGATGCGCTTACCGGTTATATGGCAGGCGGCTATGGGAATGGCATAAGCGCTGAAGCACGGTTTAATCGGCCGCGCGGGCTGGCATTTGCCGATGGGGTTTTGTTTGTTGCAGACAGCTTGAATAACCGAATACGTGCTCTGCAAGCGGATGGGAAAGTGATTTCAATTGCAGGTCAAGGCGCGCCTGGCGATAAAGTTGGAGAAGTTGAGCAAGCGCAGTTCAATCAACCGTCTTCCTTGTTGTATTTGAGCGGAAAGCTGTACATAGCCGACACGTTAAACAATAGCGTTAAAGTGCTGCCGGTGAACCCTAAGGCTCTCAATCCTATACGTACGAAAGAAGAACTGATTGCAGGTACGGAGCTGCTGCCGGCGAGCAAAGATATTCAAGTATGGCTGGATAACAAGCAAGTGAAATTCACTGCTTTGCAAAAGCCTTTTAAGAGCGGAGAAAAAACATATCTTCCTGTGAGAGCTGTCTTTGGTGCATGGGGAGCGAATATCAAGTGGAATGCTGCGGCCAAGGAAGTGCAGCTGACCAAAAACAACTGGAAACTTTCACTAAAAGTAAATGCGAAGCATACGGTTATTGTTGAAAAAGGCACTTTATACGTAGATGCACAATATTTAGCTGATGCCGCTTCATTTTTGTTTGCTTATGATAGTGAATACAATGCTATTATTATGAGTAGTGAGTAATAAGTAGCAAAATTCCCTATCGCTGGAATAGAGGCTGTACAATGACTTTGGAAAACCGCTCGCAAAATAATGTAGACCGTTTCTCAGGCTTTCAAAACGATTACGACCAGCATCGTCCGAAAGCTCCTGCCGCAGTTGTTAATATTTTGACAAGCTATTTGGGAAGAGTGCCGAGCGTTGTGGCGGATGTTGGATGCGGAACGGGGCTGTCCTCCTTTATATGGCTCGGGAATGCGGAGCGAATTGTAGGTTTTGAGCCAAATGACGATATGAGAAGCAAAGCGCTGGCTCATTTGTCCAAGCTCCCTGAGGATCAGTCAATTTCGTTCATCAAAGGGTATTCTGACCAGCTTAATTTAGATGCGGACAGTGTTGATATTGTAACCTGCTCGCAGTCTTTTCATTGGATGGAGCCCGTCAGCACGCTCTCTGAATTTGCCCGCGTTCTGAAGCCGGAAGGTGTGTTTGCCGCCTATGATTGCGATTGGCCTCCAACGCTGCACTGGGCTGTCGAATTAGAGTATAAGCAGCTTATGGATCGTTCTGAGGAGATTATTGCTGCTCATATCCCAGAGAAGGATCAAGCGAGCAAACGAGATAAGGAACAGCATTTAACACAAATTCATAACAGTGGTCTCTTCCGTTTCTCCAAAGAAATCGTGTTCCATAACATGGAGCGCTGCGACGCAGAGCGTTATATTGGTCTGGCTATTAGCCAAGGCGGCATTCAGGCCGTCTTCAAGCTTGGTTCGATGGCGCTGGAAGAGCAATTGCAAAGCTATCGCAGCAGTGTCGAGCGTTATTTTGCAGGAAGAACGCTTGATGTCATGTTCAGCTACCGCATGCGGATAGGTGTAAAATAGAGCAGCTTTAGCGCTTAAATGGTGCAGAAGGCAGTCTTGTCGTGAGGACAAGGTTGTCTTCTTTTTTTATTGCTAAAATGACCGCGAAACGTTTTTGCATGTATAATGCAGGTTAAGTGCGATTTATTGTAAGGAGGACTCAGCTTGTCACCTAGAAATGTAGAAAAAGATAAAATGATGCGTGAAAAAAAGATGCAGCATATTCTCGACTGTGCGCTGAAGGTTATGGCGATTAATGGTTTTCAATTAACGAGCATTCAAGATATAGCGAAGGAAGCAAAGGTTAGTGTAGGTAATGTCTATCACTACTATGCTTCGAAAGAAGAGATATTCAGCGAGGTGCTGCGCTCGGGGCAGACGAATTATGGGAAGTATGTAACAGATTTAGCGGCCATGGATAT
This sequence comes from Pristimantibacillus sp. Z349TD_6, assembly GCF_056173205.1. Lineage (NCBI taxonomy): Bacteria > Bacillati > Bacillota > Bacilli > Caryophanales > Paenibacillaceae > Pristimantibacillus (SeqCode) > Pristimantibacillus sp. Z349TD_6. The sequence continues at coordinate 477,865 of NZ_CM149662.1, forward strand.
GGAACCGATCGCTAAGCTTAGAGTAATGCTTACTTCTTGGCTCTCATTGGAGACGAATTGGGCGTTCACGATTCTTATGCATACGGCAAGGTTATCGGGGTCTACTCCGCCAGACATTAAGAAGGCAATCACGGACCGTTTTACAGTAAACCTAGGCCCTGTCGCTGACATTATGAGTGACGGCATACGTAGGGGGATTATCATTGATGAAGACCCCTTGCAGCTTGCTTTCTATTTTGTAAGCCTTATTCAGGGCCTTACACTCCAGCGTCCGCCCGATTATGAAGTGAAGGTGGAGATGAATGTTGAGGTGATTATTCGATTATTTGAGATCAAAAAATAGCTTTTTTAGGCATACGAAAAAAATGTTGACAAAGTCGATATGATGCCGCAAAATAAGCAACATAACAAACCGAATGAACATTCAAATTGTAGATTGGTTTGACATATGGGCGAATCGACCAGACCACTGGAGATTTAACGTTAGTTATTATACGCGTTAAGTCTTTTTATTTTACCATAATACCAAGTAATCGGGTATTAATAATGCAATATTGAATGGGAGGGGCAGCTTATGGCGGCGGAGATGCTCGTAGTACATGAACTTAATAAGACATTTGCAACACCCTCGGGAGATGTCATTGCGCTTGATCGCATTGGGCTTCAGGTGAAACAAGGGGAATTTATTACGATTATTGGACCGAGCGGCTGCGGCAAAAGCACATTGCTCAAAATTGTAGCAGGGCTCGATACCGGCTATGAAGGCACGGTTTTGCTGAATGGAAAACCGATTGAAGGCCCGAGTATTGAAAAAGGATTTATTTTTCAAGAACCGAGATTGTTCCCTTGGTTGACGGTGGAGAAAAATATAGCCGCAAATTTATCGCTTCGCAAGCCGGAGGTTCGTAAACGAGTAGATGAGCTCATCGAGCTTGTAAGGCTGAAGGGCTTCGAACACTCTTATCCTCGCGAGTTGTCTGGAGGCATGGCGCAGCGTGTAGCTATTGCAAGAGCGCTGCTTCGCAGTCCTGATATATTGCTGCTGGATGAGCCGTTTTGCGCATTGGATGCTTTTACTCGCTCGCATATGCAAGAGGTGCTGCTTGATATTTGGCAGAAAAACAAAACGACGATGTTGTTTGTGACACATGATTTGGATGAGGCGGTATTTCTGGGCGAGCGAGTCGTCATTATGAATCCGCGTCCGGGTCATATTCGAAAAATATTGCCGATTGATTTGCTGTATCCTCGGAAACGAGCAGGCCATGCTTTTCAAGAGATGCGGCACAAGGTACTGGGTGAGTTTGAGAAGGTTGAGGGGCCGGAAATCGATCAAGGCGCGGATATTTAATGAATTATTTTTCACCAAAAATATAGATCGTCGGGGAGAGAATGAAGATGAACAGATTACGCCTTCTTACGGCAGCAATTATTGTATTAGCGGTATTTATTAGCGGCTGCGCGGCTTCTGGCAACGAAAATTCAGACAAAAAAGAAACAGGCAACGCGGGCAACAAAGCAGCAAAGAGCTATGACGGAGTTACTGTAAAGATCGGGTATCAAGGCAGCGGCGGCTTAATGGGCAAAGCGATTGAGGAGAAATGGTTTGAAGATGAATTTGGCAAGCTTGACGTGAAAGTGGAGTATGCGGAATTTCAGAGCGGCCCTCCAATGACAGAGGCAATTGCTTCTAACCGTCTTGATTTCGCTGGACTTGGCAACATGCCGATCATTGCGGCACAAGCTGCGGACATTAAATTCACAGTCATTTCTCAGGCGCTCGAGGGCAAAAACAATGTCGCGATCATCGTTCCTAAAGATAGCCCGTTTCAAACGGTTGCTGACTTAAAAGGCAAGAAGGTAGCTGTTGCCAAGGGGAGCAACGCATTTAACTTCCTTTACCGCGGCCTTGAAGGTGCGGGGCTTAAAGCATCGGATTTGGAAATTATTCAACTGCAACCGGATGAAGCGCAGCCTGCTTTTGAGACGGGGAAGGTTGATGCATGGGCGACATGGGAGCCGAATATTACGCTGAACACACTGCAGGATAAAGCGAAGGTGCTTGCGGACGGCGAACAGCTGGGCGTGCTTTCTCCTTCCTTCAACATTGTTAGAAAACAATTTGCTGATGATTATCCTGAGCTCGTTACCCTGTATCTGAAAGTATGGAACAAAGCGCTTGCTTGGGAAAATGATAATCGTGCCGAATCCACCGAGCGTTATGCGGCTGAGCGTAAAGTGCCTGCGGCATTAATTGAAGCAATCTTCAATCGCTCCAAGACAATTAATATCCCTGTATCGGACGAAATTATTGCAGAGCAGCAAAAGACGGCGGACTTCCAGTTCGACATTAAAGTCATTCGCAAGAAAATCGAAGTGTCCACCGTATTTGATAACAAATTTATTGAAGAAGCGTTGAAATAATACACTGAACAAGAGGAATGGGGCGTTTCTTATGGTTGGAGCTGGCTCAGAAAGCGCATTGCATAAGCCCATCAAAGTAATGAAGAGGCGGCCAAGGAGCCGTCTCTCTATTCAAACGGTTAATCTGCTGCTCAGTTTGCTGCTTCCAGTCGGCTTATTGGCCATCTGGCAAATTGCTGGAATGATGGGGAAGCTTAATCCAACGCTGCTGCCAACACCAGGCTTAATTGTGGAGGAATTCATTCATTTAACTTTATCTGGTGAGCTGTTTTATCATCTCGGTATTTCAGCTCGACGTGCGCTGCTTGGATTTTTGCTGGGCGGAGGATTAGGTTTAGCTGCGGGATTATGGGTAGGATTCTCCTATAAGACGGAAAGGCTCATTGATCCTTCCTTGCAAATGCTTCGTACTTTGCCCCATTTGGCAGTAGCTCCGTTGTTTATTTTGTGGTTTGGCTTTGATGAGACATCTAAAGTGTTATTGATTGCAAAAGGTGCTTTTTTCCCGCTGTACGTCAATACCTTTCTTGGTATTCGTTCCGTAGACGGCAAACTGTTTGACGTTGCTCGTGTGCTGCAGTTTAGCCGCTGGCAAATGATTGCGAAGCTTGTTCTTCCGGCATCGCTTCCTAATATCTTTCTCGGCGTGCGACTTTCTATCGGTGTGGCATGGCTTGGGCTTGTTGTAGCGGAAATGATGGGTTCGAGCTCAGGAATTGGTTTTCTGATTAATGATGCGCGTTATCTCATGATTACTTCGGTTGTATTTGTAGGCATTATTATTTTTGCCGCAGTCGGTAAGCTGACGGATTCGCTTGTTAAGCTGCTTGAGAAGAGGCTGCTGAATTGGCAGGACAGCTACAAAGGGGGCAGCAAGTAATGAGCGAACGAACCGCTTCGCGCGAAATGGGCGCAAAGGCAGCTGGTCGGGACTGGTTAGGCGTTGTTCCGAAGCCGCTTCATGGCTGGATTGTTCCGGCTTTCATTGTGATTGTCTGGCAGGCAGTCAGCGGGCTTGGTTTGTTGTCTGAAACACTGCTGCCTGCCCCGTCAAATATTGTGAAGAGCTTTGTGTCATTGTGTGAATCGGGAGAGATGGGGAAGCATCTCGGTATTAGCATGTACCGCGCTGGTTTTGGGTTTCTTCTTGGCGGAGCGCTCGGGCTGCTGCTCGGTTTATCGGCGGGTCTTGGCAAAGTGATGGAGAGGACGCTTGATCCTTCGCTGCAAATGCTGAGAACGGTGCCGCTGCTTTCCGTTATTCCGTTGTTTATTTTGTGGTTCGGGATCGGAGAATTTTCAAAGGTGCTGCTTATTGGACTTGGCGCTTTTTTCCCGGTTTATGTGAACACATTTCTTGGTATTCGAAATACGGATGTGAAGCTGTATGAGGTTTCGCGTATTTTCCAATATACGAAGCTTCAGCAGGTAACAAAACTTATTATACCAGCGGCCTTGCCGAATATTTTATTGGGCGTACGGCTATCGCTTGGCGCTTCATGGCTGCTGCTTGTCGTTGCAGAAATGATGGGGACGAGTGCAGGTATCGGTTATATGATTCAGGATGCAAGAGCATACTCGCAAACTGAAATTGTTTTTGTGGGCATTATTTTGTTCGCTGTATTTGGCAAGTTGTCGGATACGGCCATTCGGCTGCTGGAAACCAAATGGCTTCGCTGGCGAGATACGTATAAAGGATGACAAAATGAATCGTTTGGAGAGGCGGTTAACGGATTATGGGGAAACGGCAGGAGCAGCTCCATCTCGGAGCATTTATTTATTATACAGGCCATCATCATGCAGGCTGGCGTCATCCGGAGTCGGGTGTTGAAGGAATGTTTGATGTGAAATTTTATCAGAAGCTTGCGCAAACCGCGGAGCGCGGCAAGTTCGATATGCTCTTCTTCGCAGATTTGCTGTATGCCACTAATGTGGGGCAAGCGGTAGCGGGCATGCTGGAGCCTCTTACACTATTGTCCGCATTATCGGCTGTTACGGAGAAGATTGGGCTGACTGCAACCGTCTCAACCACATACAACACCCCCTTTAATGTCGCACGAAAGTTTTCTTCGCTTGATCATATTAGCGGCGGGCGGGCAGGCTGGAATATTGTAACCTCGCAGCTTGATCTGGAAGCTCATAATTACGGGCAGCCCAAACATCCCGAGCACGGCCTGCGCTACAAGATGGCTCGTGAATTTGTGGATGCCACAACCCGCTTGTGGGATAGCTGGGAGGATGGCGCGCTTGTGCTTGACCGGGTGTCGGGTCAGTTTGCCGATGAGTCTAAAGTAAGGCCAGTTGATTACAGCGGGGAATGGTACTCCACGAAAGGACCGCTGAATGTGCCGAGATCTCCGCAAGGTTATCCGGTGCTAATTCAGGCAGGCTCATCAGGTCCAGGTCAAGACTTTGCGGCCAGCATTGGCGAAGTTATTTTTACGGCGCAGCAATCGCTGGAAGCGGCAAAAGTCTTTTACGAGAATGTGAACAGCAAGCTTGGAGATTATGGAAGGGAACGCGGCAGTCTAAAAATCATGCCAGGCCTCTCCCCGATTCTTGGTGCGACAGAAGAGGAAGCGAAGCAGCGTTATCAAGAGCTGCAGGGGCTCATTCCTGCCGCCCATATTGTCGGCTTCTTATCAGGATTTCTCGGCGTAGATCTAAGCAGCTATTCGCTTGATGATCAGCTGCCGGATATTCCTGATCCTGTTGAAGCATCCAACGGCATGAAGAGCCGTGTTCAGCTTATTATGGATATGGCACGCAAAGATAAGCTGTCGATGCGAGAGCTTGGCAGCAGAATGCTTGGAGCGAGGGGACATTTGCAGTTTGTTGGTACGCCCGAACAACTGGCTGACCTTATCGAGCTGTGGTTTGAGGACTATGGCTGCGATGGCTTCAATATCATGGCTCCGGTTCTTCCTGGAGGGCTCGACGATTTTGTTCATTATGTCGTGCCGATTTTGCAGCAGCGCGGACTGTTTCGTGAAGATTACACGGGAGACACCCTTCGTGACCATCTTGGACTTGAACGTCCAAGCGAAGGGCATTTCCGCAAAAAACGTCCTGTGGTACAAGAGCAAGCGTAACAAGAGCTGAGCGGCAATAGTGAAAAAAACGCAAAGAAGCAAGCAGCTGGCGCCATGATTAGGCGACGGCTGCTTGCTTCTTTGCCGTTGTTGCAGAGAAGGGGGGACTAAGGTTTTGTGAATATTCCGCTCTTTAATAAACACCATCGGTTATAAGTAAAATATTTCATGGCAAACCTCCACCTTAAAAATAAGTGATAACGGTTCCAAGACAGCAGCCTCTATTTTATGAAAAATGAATAGGTGACATAGCCGATAGCGATAGCTACCAAACCAAATGCTGCCGTGGAGGAAAGGATACGGAAAAATATTTCCCACTTATCTCTTTTTGTGTTTCGAATGTCCTTGTCCTCATTCCCCTGCGTCTCATGATGTTCTAGATTATCTTGACGAGGCTTAATGATGGGATCACCCGCTTTCTTTATTCCTTCTCTTTGCTTTGCTTATAAACGACAAGTATGGTGCTGCGCTGATAAGTGTTGCCTGAAGTGGCTGTTTTGATCATGGAGCCGTAGCAAATATTAATGACTTGATCGTCGCTCAGTTCTGCCAAAAACTCATTTGCTCTTTTTTCAGCAAAAACAGAATCCGTATCAATAAATTCTTTTACTTGAATCATATTCGTTGTGTCCTCCCTTGCCAAATAAATATACAGATAGGCACCCCGCGTCGATAGCAGAATGCCTTCTGACGTCCACCATAGCATTGCCTACTATAAGTGTCAACAGGCAGATTTAATGATCCATTTTAGACAAAGAAAATAGGGGCAGCTTCGCTAAAATAACGAAGCTGCCCCTATTCGGCTGCATGGGCTGTTTAGCTTTTTTCCAGACGCCGCCTTGATCAGGTATTTCCCCCATCGTCCACCATTTGGCAACATAGGTGTCGCCATTATAAGTGACATATGTCCCTCCTAGATAGGCTTTTGTGCTGTTCCATTCGGGTACAACAAGGCTAAGGAGCTTCCAAGCGCTAGAAGTGTCGGGGCGATTATTTTGCGTCCAATACAGCGCCTCGTAATCTAACCCGGCAAAGCTTGCTTTGTTTCCTTGTACATAAACGGTTGAGGGGCTCCAAGCAGGCAATGTACTGCCTTCATTATTTCCGCCATTGCCCCCGCCTTGACCGGGCTGCTCCACATTTTCCTTCAACGTTCTAACCGTAATTGGTGCGGAAATAGGAGATTTGTTGCCTTCAAAGTCGATCGCGCGAATGGTATATGTATACGATGTGTCAGGTGTTAATCCGCTATCTGTGAAAGAGGTATGTGTCGTTGTGCCGCACCACTCTGCACCGCGGAAAATTTCATATTCCTTAATGCCGCTTCCTGAACCCGGCAGCCACCTCTTCATTTGTTTTGTTCGCCTATTGCGTTTTTTTGTGTAAGGTTGTATCATTCCCTTTTTTTATAAATATAATTATAATTTCGTAAAAAGAATTGAAATAAATAAGGAATGACATTCATTTAAAGAGGGATATAATTATTTTTTTATGTATAAACATTGTCTATCGAATAAATAGAGAATAAAAAACAGTGTATATCTTACTAATTCTTACACTGAAACTGATTTATAGAATCTATTATTATACTTAGCATTAATCTAGTAATCTCGTTAATTCATGTAAATAAAACTAACATATGTTTTCTTCAATTTAGTAAGGATATGAGTACAAATGAATGAAAAATAGAGTTTAACCTCGATGGTTACGCTTTTTTGTCTACTTTAATAATTTGTTAACTTATATAACATGAAATAGACTGATGTAGAAGAAAGAGAGAATTATATCGCATAGGAGGAGTTAAACATGACACAAGTTGTAAAGAGCGAGATAGCGAAAAAGATTTTAATTCCACTGCTTGTACTTTCATTGCTTGCAGCGATGGTAGGGGTACTGACAAAAACGGATTTTGTACGCGCGGAGGAAGCACCGCAGCTGCCGACATTTGATATTCCGGCCCTATCCGCTGAACATCAAGCTTCAAGTCTTCCTAATGTTATTGTTGTTGCAACAGGAGGAACGATTGCGGGTAAGGCAAGCAATAATGATCCTACTAACTTCCAGAGCTATGCGGCTGGTACTTATAAAATGGCAGATATGGTTGCTCAGCTGCCTGGGAAAAATAAAATAGCTGATGTCTCTACCTATCAGTTCGGTAACAAGGGTTCGAGCGGCTATAGTATTAGAGATCTTTATGATCTATCGCTTGCGGTAGACGAAGCTCTTAAGATTTATGATAGTGCAGTTGTAACGACGGGTACGGATACGATGGAAGAAATCGCGTATTTCCTCGATCTAACCGTTCGCAGTGAAAAACCGGTTGTTGTTACAGGCTCTATGCGTCCATGGGATGTTATTGGAACGGATGCGCCTGCCAATCTCTATCAAGCTATTAAACTAGCTGGGAGCGGTAAAACAAAATGGTTTGGCACAGTGGTCATGTTGAATGATGTCATTTATGCGGCGCGTGAAGTTACGAAGTCAAATTCACACCGTACCGATACTTTTGATGCTCCGATGTTTGGTGCACTAGGTTATGTGGATGACCCGGCTGTTCGTATTTATCGTGCTCCTGCTAGAGCAGCAAAAGCAGGTACACCGGCATGGGCTTCACCATTCGATTTGAAAACCATCTCTAAAGATAGTCTTCCGATAGTAGAAATCGTATACAGCTATCAAGAAGCGGGCGGCGGCGCTATTCGCGGCTTGGTGGAAGACGGCGCGAAGGGGATTGTAACCGCAGGAACAGGCGCTGGCGGTATTTCGTCGAAGCTAAGTGCTGCACGTTCCGCGGCCATTAAGGATAAAGGTGTCGTATTTGTATCGACAACAAGAACAGGCTCAGGCTCTATCTATGATAGCGGCAGCGGAAGTGTTATTGGCGGAGACAACTTGAATGCGGCGCATGCTCGTATGATGTTGTTATTGTCCCTAGCATTTACAAACGATGTAAACAAGATTAGAAACTGGTTCACGACTTTTGGCACACAGGATGTAGAAATTTCAGTTGATGAAAATACGGTACTAAGCACGACAGTTGAAGAACCAATCGAAGAGCCTGTTGTGACGGAACCTGTCGTTGTTGTTCCTACACCGGAAGCAGAAGTTCCTGCTGCAACAGAAACAACGCCTGAAACAGCACCAGTGACGCCATAATTAGTGGGAGGAGTACGGTTATGACCATAAGAAGTGAATCAACTACAAAAAAGAAAGTTTTCATTCCCCTCCTCATTATGGCTCTCCTCAGTACGATACTGACTGGCTATGCCAGCTCAGTTCGTGCCGAGACTGCAGCACCTCAGCTGCCTACCTTTGATATCCCGGCATTATCCGAGGAGCATAAAGCTTCTCCATTGCCAAATGTCATTGTAGTGGCGACTGGCGGGACGATTGCTGGCAAAGCGAGTAATAATGACCCTACTAATTTCCAAAGCTATGCTGCAGGAACGTATAAAATGGCGGATATGGTAGCCCAGCTGCCTGGGAAAAATAAAATAGCGGATGTCTCTACTTATCAATTCGGCAACAAGGGCTCGAGCGGCTACAGTATGAAGGACCTGTATGATCTCTCCCTTGCGGTGGATGCTGCGCTTGAAATTTATGATAGTGCAGTTGTTACGACAGGTACGGATACAATGGAGGAAATCGCTTATTTTCTCGATCTAACTGTTCAAAGCGAGAAGCCGGTAGTTGTCACGGGTTCAATGCGGCCTTGGGATGTCATTGGAACGGATGCTCCAGCCAACCTATATCAAGCGATTAAGGTAGCGGGGAGCGGCAAAACAAAGTGGTTCGGTACGGTCGTTATGCTAAACGATGTCATTCATGCGGCACGCGAAGTAACAAAGAGCAATTCGCACCGGACGGATACGTTTGAGACACCGATGTTCGGCGTGCTTGGCTACGTTGATGATACAGCGGTACGTATGTATCGTCTGAATGCTAGGGCGCTCAAAGCTGGACAAGCGGATTGGAAAACGCCGTTTGCTTTGAAAAATATTTCGAAGGACAATTTGCCTATCGTTGAAATTGTTTATAGCTACCAAGAAGCTGGCGGAGGTGCCGTTCGTGCTTTAGTAGCTGACGGAGCCAAAGGGATTGTAACAGCCGGCACTGGGGCGGCTGGTATTTCGTCGAAGATGAGCGCGGCGCGGTCCGCAGCAATTAAGGATCACGGCGTTACATTCGTATCGACGACTAGAACAGGTTCTGGAACGATCACTGGCGGCGGAAACGGCATTATTGCCGGGGATAATTTAAACCCGCAGCATGCACGCATCATGCTTATGCTTTCGCTGGCATTCTCGAATGATTTTGCTACAGTGAAGAACTGGTTTGAAACGGTAGGGACACAAGATATTAAGGTTGATGTACCTGAAACGCCTGTAACGCCTACACCGACTCCTACTCCTACTCCTCCAGTAGAAGGCGGTACAGGTGATTCGGGTGGCAATGTACCAAATAAAGGACAGGTTTCGATTGGTGCAGGCAGCGCAGGTACGCTTGGCTTGGATGATAGCGTTACTGTATCTATTCCAGCAGGCGCGACGAAGGAGCAAATGCTGCTTTCTATTGAGAAACTGACTGAAACGGGCGGCATTGTTGAGCCATCGAGCAAGCGAGTGTCGTCAATTTTTGAAATACTCAAGTCGATACCAGCTGATTTCTTCGTTCCAGTCACGCTGACCTTTAAGTTTGATACCGCTTTGATCAAGAGTGGTCAGACGGCGTCCGTATTCTATTACGATGAAGTGAAGAAGCAATGGGTAGAGATGGGCGGTACGGTAAAGGATAACTTTGTTACTGTACAATCTGATCATTTTACTAAGTTTGCTGTATTCGCTGTAGACAAGAAAGCTGAAGAAGTACCTTCTTTTACAGATATATCAAGTCACTGGGCAGAGGCTGCTATTAAAGAGGCGGTTGCATCCGGAATTGTGAAGGGATATGAAGACGGTACGTTTAAACCGAATAAAACCGTAACACGTGCGGAATTTTCCGTTATGCTGATGGGTGCGTTGAAAGCGGATGGTGCAGGCTCGGTGCTTGCCTTTGCTGATAATGACAAAATTGCGGCTTGGGCAAAGGAAGCTGTCGCACAAGCGGTCAAAGCGGACATTATTAGCGGCTATCCAGATGGAACCTTCCGTCCGGGCGCAAACATTTTGCGAATGGAAATGGTATCAATGATTGCAAGCGGTGCTGGATTAACGTTAGATCCGAACGCGACAACCAGCTTTGCTGATAACAAGGATATCCCAGCATGGGCGAAGGGTGCGGTTAAAGCAGTTAGCGATAAAGACATCATTCAGGGCAGAACGGGCAATATCTTTGCGCCAAAAGCTACAGCAACGCGGGCAGACGCGATTACGGTTATTATGAATATGCTTAAAAATAAATAATGGCTTAAACGGAAAAAGAGCGGTTTTTAAAGGTTGATTAGAACCTTTAAGAACCGCTTTTTTTACGCCATATCCTAATACACCATGCGCCTCTTCCCACCACCCGACAGAGATGATGATTAACGGGGATCAGGCCAAAGAATCAGGTTAGTGACTAGGCAAAGTAATATAAAAGCTACTCTTTGGAGACGTGACTGCCCCAAACGGCAGCTCCTTCTTTGGATAGTGCGCTGAATGTCATCACATAGCTGAGTGTGCCTTCATTCCACTGACGGAGTAAAACGCCGTGATACAGCGAACCATCAATTGTAAGATCGATAGTAGCAGCGCCGGTGCTTTTCCATGAGCCGCTTGCGCTTCCGGAGATCGTGCCGTCTTTGTTGAGAGAAAGCAGTGTTGCTGGTTTCACATCAGCCGTAATGTCTTTGCCATGGTTCACGTATTTGTATTCGCCGATGATTTGCTCGGTCTTAACTTTCTCTGCGGTTTCGCCTGCATAACGATGAGGTGCGACGACAGGCCAGCCTTCCGTGTTCATAAGCATTTGATGGACTCTTACCTCGTGGCTTTCTCCGCGAGATGGAAAACGAGTATGGAAAATAATAAACATTTTACCCGTGTCAGGATCGATATAAGTGGAGTTATGGCCAGGTGAAGTATAACCCGTCCCGATATTAGCAATTTCTCCGTCGACATTGTCCATTTGGAAATTTCCCATGAGCTTCACGCCATAAGGCGCAATAGAAGCATCATCAAACAGCGTACCGAAGGCGCCAAATGCGTCGATCATTTCCTTGCCTTCTGAATCAAGGAACGGGCCGTCGGGATTTTTTGAGCGTGCCACACGAATGTTGTATCCGCCTGTGGAGTCTAGTCCGCCATAGGAAAGGTATAAATAGTAATAGTCCGTTTCTTTGTTGTACATCATATAAGGCGCCTCGATGCGGCTGTGATTGTTGCCGAGCAGTCGTTTGCCGTAGCCTTGATCGGGAAAGGGCAGGCCTGTTTTTGGATTCATTTTCAAAATAAAAATACCGCCGGAGTATGAGCCATAAACCATCCATAGAATGCCGTCTTTATCATAAAACAAATTTGGATCGACTACGTTTGGATGTACTGCCGCGTCATACAACGTTCCATCCTCGCTCGAATCATTCCACATGCCCGATTTGAGAATTGTGCCCTTATTTTTATAAGGCCCTTCAACCTGATCGGCAACCGCATAACCAAGCACCGACCGAGGCGAGTCGCCTTTGCACATGCTGTAATACATATAAAATTTGCCGTCCGGCAATTGGATGACATCGCCTGCCCAGAACGTATCAGTCTCGGCCCAAGCTAGCTCCTCGCTCATTTCTGTCAGTACATCCGGTATGATGGGATTCCCTTCATAGACACTGGAGTTCAGCTGCTCCCAGGCCATGAGATCCTTCGACTTCGCCGCAGCGAGATGCGAGCCGAAAATATAGAAGGTATCACGAACTTTGATAATGGACGGATCATGAACGGACGCGTTAGTGAATAAAGGCTCCTCCACTGTAACCGCTTCCGTTTTTGGTTGGTTTGAAGTGTCATTAGCTGCGGATGGCTGATTGCTCTCTGCTGGTGGAGCTGCATTTCCGCCGTTATTTCCACTGCAAGCGCTCATAAATGTCATCATGCATACCGTTAACAAAATGATGGTTTGTTTTCTCAAGTAGAAAATCCTCCTAGGTTAACATTGGGTAATTTCTAAAAACATTAATTGATTAATAAATATATTATATATTAGGCGGTAAAAAAAGAGAAGGGCTCAGCCCTTCTCTTATTTCGTCTTAACTGGTTCTTCGAACGTCATGCCGAGCGTGTCTACAGTTACTTTTTTCATCGAAATCGGCGTTTCCGGCTTATCGCCCGGGCCAACCTTTTGATTGACGATTTCATCGACCGCTTCCATGCCTTCGGTTACTTTGCCGAAAGCTGCATATCCATTATCGAGTGAAGGTGCATCAGCTACCATGATGAAAAATTGTGATCCGCCGGTGTCTGGATCGTTGGTGCGAGCCATGGAGAGGACGCCGCGAGTGTGCTTCAGCTTGTTTTCGAAACCGTTGCTGAGAAATTCGCCTGGAATGCTGTATCCTGGACCGCCAGTACCTGTGCCTTCTGGATCTCCGCCTTGAATCATAAACCCTGGAATCACGCGGTGGAAAATAACGCCATCATAGAATTTTTTATTAATAAGAGAAATAAAGTTGTTTACGGTATTAGGTGCAACCACAGGGTAAAGCTCAAGCTTAATGATTTTGTCATTGCTAAGTTCAATCGTTACAACAGGATGCTTGTCCGAGCCGAGAAGCTCAGGCCCTTCCTCAGCAGGTGCTTCAGTAGGGGGAGTTGTGCTTATGTTGCCACTGCCTGATCCTGTTTTCTCATTACTCCCGTTTGCGCCGCAGCCTGATGCTACAATGAGCAGAGTTAGTGCAAGAAGAAGCATGATCCCAAGACGTTTGTTCTTAAACAGCATTTCAATATCCTCCTTAAATTTGCGAATGCAAATGACCTTGAGACGATCTGGTTTGCGCAGCATTCACCTTTTATATCCAACTTGTATAATATCATATTGCGTGATTTAAATGCGAATTCATCGCTTTATCATTGTGTTGAATGTCTCTAATAAGTTAAGGTCTTGCGCGACAAGCGCTGATTCGCTATAATCACATTAATTCAGTCGAAGGGATTGGGTCTTATGTACACTTTCCAATTGAATCAGCTTCATCATTTCACCAAGCGTTAGCACCCCTGATCAACATTCAGGGTGGGCTAGCGCTTCTCGCGTTGGCCTCCCTGCAGCATACGATGCGCGCAGGACCAAGAGGTCCTGCGCGTTTTTTTTATTCCAATAATGCAGTGAGAGGAATGATCGTGATGCAAAATGTAAAGGGAACCTATGATTATTACGGCAGGGAGCAAGCGCTTAGAAGAAAGATTCAGGAGACTCTGCGGGAAAAGTTTGAGCTGTATGACTTTGATGAGATGGTGTCTACCGAGCTGACTGATCTTGCTTTCTTGACATCCAAATATGCAGGCGGCGATGAGATTGTTAAGGAAATGTACCAGCTTACAGATCAGCGAAAACGACGATTAGGCTTGCGCTATGATTTGACGATCCCTTTTGCCAAGGTGATGGCATTAAATCCGAGTATTGAATTGCCTTTCAAGCGATATGAAATGGGGAAGGTATTCCGCGATGGTCCCGTTAAACGCGGGCGGCTGCGAGAATTTTTGCAATGTGATGTGGATGTTGTTGGGGTGAAGGGGCCGGAAGCTGAGGTGGAATTGATGCAGCTGGCTGTCGATGTGTTTCGCACCCTAGAGCTGGATATCCAATTAAAATGGAATAATAGGCGGTTTCTTGGCGAAATGCTTGCAGCAATTGGCGTCCAGGGAGAGGATTCGTTGTCGGTTATGCTGACTTTGGATAAGCTCGCAAAAATCGGAATAGACAGTGTGAAGGCGGAGCTTGCTGAGAAGGGTTTGGCTGACGGGGTCATCGCTGCGATTTTAGAATTGATTGAGCTGGAGGAGCCTACACTAGAGACGTTGATAGATAAATATGACCTGCAATATAGTGCTGGGGCGCAGGAAGTAATCGAGGTTCGTGATATTTTGCGCAAGCTTGGATTAGAGTCTGTTTGTGTGTTTGACCCTTTTCTCTCACGCGGGTTATCTTTCTACACAGGTACGGTTTATGAAATATTTGATGCTTCGAACGGCTTCGCATCGAGCCTTGGCGGCGGCGGTCGGTATGATGCCATTATTGGACAGCTTATAGGCAGGGATGATGCTGAGTACGCAGCGGTCGGCTTGTCGTTTGGGATGGAGTCAATTATGGCTTTGCTTGAAGAGCGTTACGCAGCTGCAGCGAAGGCGTCGGTTAACGTAGTGCTCATTCCCGTAAGCGTAACGGCGGCAGAACTGCTGCAAACCGCAGCGGATTTGCGTTCGAGCGGCATTCGAGTGAAGCTCGATTCTAGCGGACGAAAGCTGAAAAATATACTTGCTTCGGTAGCGAACAGCGGCATACGTTACGCTCTTCTGGTGGGAGAGGCGGAATGGAAAGCGGGCTTAGTACGCTTGAAGGATATGGAGGAGCGGGTCGAGAGGGAAATGAGTGTCGATGAAGCCATTTATATTTTAGAAAAGGTAAGTGGATGAGGATCGATAAGTTAATAAGTTTTATATTGGAGCAGCCAAGTTGTACTCGTCTTCTTTAGCTTGGCTGCCCGTCATGACATTACGAGAGCTAGAGGATTAGTCGTTATAGGAATGGGAATAGGATGCTGATCAGCTTGCGTCGTTTGGTGCGATCCTTTGCTGGGAGCGATGCGGCGGCGATATGCTGCTTGGGGTATTGCAGAGCGTCCATGCTTGCGGTTAGCTGAGTCAGAACGAGCCGCAGCTCATCGAGCTCCTGCCGGTGGCTCAGCAGCTGGTAAGTGACGACTTCATCCGCTTTCTGGGATAGGGAAGCTTCCAAACGGCTCAGTCGATGGAGCAGTTCCTCGCGATCCTCGTATACAGGTGCAGATGCCTGCAGATCTTGCGGAACGGGAGAAAGATTGATGTCTTGCAGGCTGATCCCTTCCTCCAATTCTTGCTTAATCAGCTGCAGGTTATGAAGAGCCGTCTCATCAAAGGAATAGTGACCGAGCGTATCCTTGCCGAAAGAAGAGGGGAACTGGGATATCCAACGTCTGACTGTTGTTTCACTGACAGCAAGAAGCTGAGCGGCTTCTTTGGTTTTTAACAACGCCATTGTCATCACCTCGCTTATTAATTACTAGAGTTATTCGTGCCGAAAACATGCTCTCCTGCACGGCTGACAAAGGTAGTGGTTAATCGCTAAAAGAAGTGATCATCCGATTGATTTTTCATGCTCGCAGCAGTAACGCGAATATTGCGGCAATTAAAAAAGAAGCTTTCTTATCCACACTCTGAGTGGGGAAGAAGGCTTCTTTATTTGCGGGATATATTAACTGGAGAGGTTATGACCTTAACAGAACTTTACAGCAGCTTCTGTACATATCGTTCGATTTTCTCAGGCGTATCCTTTGATCCGAAGCGCTTTAATACCTTGCCGTTCTGGTCGACAAGAAATTTGGTGAAATTCCATTTGATCGACCTTGTGCCGAGGAAGCCGCGTGCTTCATTCGTCAGGTGCTGGAATAAAGGGTGCGCAGTGCTGCCGTTTACATCCACTTTGGAGAATAAAGGGAACGATACTCCGAAATTGATTTCGCATGCTTCTGCAACCTTGCTGTCGTCGCTAAGCTCTTGATTGGCGAATTGCGAGGAGGGGAAGCCTAGTACGGAAAAGCCTTGTTTATTATAGGTGTCATGAAGTTTTTGAAGACCTTTGAACTGCGGGGCGAAGCCGCATTTGGTAGCTGTATTCACGATGAGCATGACCTTGCCTTTATAAGGGGCTAGAGTCTGTTTTTCGCCTCTAATAGTCTTTACTTCAATACTGTATAAGGACATAGGAACAACCTCCATTAACCGATTTTATATTTTTTATAATTTAATTGTACTCAATCTATATAGAGGTGTCAAATGAAATAAATAAAGGTGAGTTAGCATGTGGCCAGAGGCTGTTTTCATTGGTCTTTAAATGAATAAGAGGCCGCCCCTATTTGATAGGGACAGCCTCTGGCTTGCTTTTAATAAAGAACTTTATATGCACCCGACTGAAGTAGCAAGGCTCCTGCTGCGGCTTCGTTATCGGTGTCAGCCACTA
Organism: Pristimantibacillus sp. Z349TD_6; assembly: GCF_056173205.1. NCBI lineage: Bacteria > Bacillati > Bacillota > Bacilli > Caryophanales > Paenibacillaceae > Pristimantibacillus (SeqCode) > Pristimantibacillus sp. Z349TD_6. Next base: position 494,562 of record NZ_CM149662.1, read on the forward strand.
GCAAGTAGTAGCCTTGATCGATAGCTTCTTTGCAAGGTTCGATGAATTTGTCTTCTATGCCAATATCATGGAGCACGTCTTTAGTGTCAGGCTCATTATCGAGCTTCACTGCGCCTGCGGCTATGCCGGTAGGGCCGCCGTTTATGCCCGTGCTTCCGGCGGTATAACCTGAACCTGCTGCAAATGGTGCGGCGCTAAGCGGAGTGATTGTTCCGGCTTGGTTCACCTCTTGCGCTTCTCGAATTTCATAAACTTCCTCAATAGGGATGCTTGAATCGGAAACAAGAAGCGGAGCCGATTCCTTGTTCTTCAGAACGATTCTAAGATTATGTCTATTTGTTCTCGCTGCTTGAAACCGTTTGATCGCTTCCAAGACACCTTCTTCTTTGTCAAATACTCCAATGGCTGTCGTCATAGGGGAGTTCTCCTCTCGTATCTAAGCTAGAATGAGGTTACATCTACTTATACCCTGCATTCCTTGCTTTGAATCGAGAGGCGGGATTAGCGAGCTGCAAGTGCTGAAGCTTCGCTAATTTCGTTAATTTCATCTATTGTCAGCTTAAACCGCATAGCTTTCACGTTTTGCTCGGCGTGGTGAATTTTTGATGCTCCGGGAATCGCGAATACAGTATCTCCATGAGCATGGATGAGCCAATTTAACGCGATTTGTGTTGCGGTAGCCTCATAACGAGCAGCTACCTGCTCTAGTGAATCAATAAGCGGCTTAGATCGTTTTAGGCTGTTTGTTTGAAAAGCGGAGCTCCATTTGCGCGGACCGCTAATTGCTTTAATCAGAGAAGGATCATGATGAAACTTCCCGCTTAATATACCCTGTTCAAGCGGAGAATAAGCAATGATTGCACAACCGAGTTCTTGCGCCGTCTCGAGAATACCATTTTTCTCGATGCGGCGGTCAAGCAGGCTGTATTTTACTTGATTGGAGGCGAGCTGCAAGCCATGCTCTCGCAGAACGCGATCGGCCTCGCGCATTTGTTTGGCGGAGAAATTGCTTACCCCTATATTTTTGATTTTTCCGGCAGCGGCCAGCTTCGCCATTGCCTTCATCTCACTGCTCACTGAAGAGAAGGAGAAGGGCTGATGCACCTGATAGAGGTCGATTGTACGCCCCTCAAGCTGTTTAATTCTCACATCAATTGTACGGCCAATGTTGCTGGCGGTACGCATTGCCGGCCACCACTTGGTCGCAATATAGACTTTATCTTCTGCTGGTAGGGTTTCACGCAAAGCGCTGGCGAGCAGCTGCTCGGATTGGCCGTTTCCGTAAATTTCAGCGGTGTCAAACCAATTAATGCCGCCTTCGTAGCTTGTTTTTACGATATCATTGATGATTTCGCCCTTCAGAGCGGGCCAAAACTTTCCGACGAGCCCTTTGCCATTGCTGAATTGCCAGCAGCCAAGGCCAAGCGGGGATAACTGCAAACTCGTTTGGCCAAATGGCCTAACCGTAGATAATGTCATGGCTTGCTCCCTTCGGAACTTCAGAATAAGTAATGGGCAGCTGTCTTTTTCCGTTATGCTCTAGCTGATCCTTGCTGTATTCGGTCTAGGAACTGATGCATTTGTTCCAGCAATGCAGCACCTTCTTCAGGTGTGCCGTCAAGCTTGCATGCGAGCTGATGAGGAATATCGACGGCTTGTTCCTTTAATGCTCGGCCTTGCTCTGTGAGTTCCACCAATACGCTGCGTTCATCGTTGCGGTCACGCGTACGCGTTATATGTCCTGCAGCCTCCAGCTTCTTAAGAAGAGGGGTCAACGTGCCTGAGTCCAGATAAAGCTTATTGCCAAGAGCGGTTACCGTGACATGATCCTGCTCCCATAGGGCGAGCATTGTAACGTATTGCGTGTAGGTAAGGTCGATCTTCTCGAGCATTGGGCGATAAAGCTTAGTAATCTCTCGAGAGCAGGCATAAAAAGCGAAGCATATTTGATTGTCCAGTTTTAAAATTTCGTTGCTGTCCATGTTGTTGTCCTCCGTGGGAAGGTGAATTTGTTTGTTTAAAAGGCAAGGAGCTAATGTTCTAAGTTTAACAAAATTAAATTGTGATAAATATAATATAGAGGAATGGACAATACACTGTCAATGCGCACAGCGGCTCCTTATATTGTAGAGGAAGGACGAAGTGTGCTATAGTTACAGCGTTTATTTAATGAAGGAGTGAGAGCGATGTCGCATACTGCTAATGAGGTTGCAGAATGGATGCTGAACGAATTGAAGGAAAAAGGGATTTTGCATCAAAGCGCCGCAGTTGAGCATATAAAAAGCCATTTTGGCGAATCGTTTATATATGTGAATGAGCACGGCAACGCTTCAATCGACAAAGAAGTGAAAAAAGTGTTCCGTAAGCTTCATAAGGGGAAAGCCGCTTGGGAGAGAGACGGGTTCTTCTGGGGCTGGAGCTAAACCGCATATTATTGTAGTGGGAAGCTGGGCGTTAAAGCCAAAACGTCCATTTCTCATGAACAACTTGACAAAGGTAACTGTAATTATTAAACTTACAGTATGGAAGTCACCAATAGGACGTAGCTTAATCATAAAAGAAGCGTCTACTTTTTTAAAGCAAGTGTACCAAAAAAAGTTACAGTTAACGGGGTATTCTTACTATTAGGGATAGGTGGTGTTTGGAGATGAAATTCAACATAAGCGATTGGGTACAAGGTAAAACAAAAGATGGCGAGCTCATTCATGGTTTTGTCGAAACCATCGATATTTTGCAAGGATTTGTAACCGTGAGCGTTGTAAAGTCGGATAACGTAGAGGTTATAGGGAAAACCGTAGCCGTTCGTTCATCATGGCTCAAAAACGTATCCGAAATTACTATAAATGATGCGCAGGTTTTTCAAAATGCAATTGACTTAGCTTTAGATACATGGGACGAGGCTTGGTTTATGGAGCTGACCAATGCGAAGAAGGCTAGCGAAGAAGCGGCTGAGGCTGGAGAACGTTCGAAGGTATATTCATTTCCAGTCAATCGACTTGGTCAATCTGCTTGATCGAGCAGGCTTGCCTCCTATCACATCATAGCACCGACGAAAAAAAGGATGATGCCATGCGTGCCGCTGGTGTCATCCTTTTTTTGTATACCCGAGAAGCGGCTTATAGCCATTTTGCTGCTGGGAGCATTACTTCAGCTGTAGTCCGATTCCAAGCGCTTGCGCTCGCTGGACGAAATAATCGGCTATCGCCATATCAAACACGGCCATACCCATCGGACAAAATAATATAGGCTCCGAATCGGAGATGCTGGCAAGCGCTCCGCGGCAAATCACATCGGTTAGGGAGCTGGTTTGTGCTTCTGTTAAGCCGCTCTCAAGATGCAGCAGCTCAATGTCAGTATTTTCGCGGCAAACCTCATTCCAATCGTCGACGATAATCGCGTTAATGCCGCTTATAGCTGCTGCTGTATAATCCCGTAAAGAAACATCGAGCAGAAGAGTGCCTTCAGCGGGAGGAGTATCGATATAACGCTGAGAGCTTACTGTGCAATTAATAATGAGATTGCACTCGTTATATAACTGCTGCCAGCTGCTGGCGAGATGCGTACGATGGCGCAGTGCGGCGTCCACAGCAGAGAGGTCAGTGTTATCCAGCTCGCATCCGCGTATATCATACACCTGTATATCCTCTAAAAGCTCCCCGAATAAGCGGCAGCACATATCATAATGAAGGCGGCCTACAGGCCCGAAGCCGATGATTCCAACCTTTAAGCGTTTTGATGCATTGCGTGTTTTTAGATAATGGCGGATGAATAAACCGCTGACTGCAGCTGTCCGGGCAGCGCTCGGCAGCGGGGTGCCCAGCATGGCGTAAGGAATGCCTGTTTCTGCGTTGTTGAGCAGTGTGACGCTGTGTGCCCTTGGCAAACCGGAATCGATATTGCCTGGGAAGCTGGCGATCCACTTCATACCGGCAGTCTTTACCGATCCGCCGATGTAAGCCGGCATAGCTATGATACGATTAGCTGGATTGCGATAACGCAGGTAGGGCTTTATCGGCTGTGCATAATCGCCTGAATCGATAATTTGCACCGCAACCTCTATGCTGTCAACAAGCTCTTCCCAGTGCAATCCGATCGTGCGAATATGTTCATCGCCGAGATATAGCACGGTCATGTTCCTCTCGTTTTTGGATTAGGGAGTGTGCTAAATTTCAGAGCGAATTCAGCCGAATTGCTGCTTTACCCACTCATCGTTGAATACGGTATCCATGTATCGCTCTCCGCGATCATGTATAATAACGACGCATATGGCATCATCGGGCAGCTCGTGCTCGATCGATTTTAAGGCATGGATAATCGCGCCAGAGGAAGGTCCTGCCAAAATCGATTCCTGCGCAACGAGCAGTCTGCAGCCATCGACCATGTCTTTATCGGCTACCTTTATAGCTTTATCCATAAACCTCGTCTGGGCAAAGGGCGGTATGATTCCTGTTCCAAGTCCCGGGAAGCGGCGGTTGCCGTTCACTCCTCCGAAAATAACGCTGCCTGCCGCATCAACAGCAACCACTTTCGTGGATAGCTTATGCTCGCGCACATATTGCGAGCAGCCTAACATGGTGCCGCAGGTACTGACGCCGCCGACAACAAAATCGACATGGCCTAGCTCTTCAACAATCTCGTGCATCGTACCCTCATAGTGAGACAAATAGTTGTTTTTATTCGCATATTGATTCGGCCAGAAGCTATTGGGAATGCGCTCTAATAATTGCTGTACTCGATTTAACCTTGCGGGCAGAAACTCACCTGTCTCAATATCAGGCTCTTCAACCAGTTCGATCTCTGCGCCATAAGCACGCATGATGCGGATATTTTGCTGCGTCGCCTTCGGATCAATGACGCTTACGAATTTCATGCCGAGGTAGGAGCTGATGGCAGCGAGACTAATCGCCATATTCCCTGAGCTGGACTCAATGATGACGGAGCCGGGCCCGATCAAGCCTTCATCCCATGCTTTATTAATAATACGGGCGGCGGAGCGGTCTTTCGCGCTGCCTCCTGGGTTTAGCAATTCAAGCTTTGCGAATACTTTAATGCCGCGATCGTTCGCAAACAGCTTCGAGAGCTGAACAAGCGGCGTATTCCCGATGATGGACAACAAATTTCTCTCCAAAGGCCAGCACTCCTTAAAAATAAATTTTTTTGGATTTCACCGTCCCGCGTTCAAGTTGTTCATTTTCCGCTGCGCGTGTTACCGTAATGCCCTCAAGCATGCGATTTTGAATCATTTGTCCAATGTCCCCAATTTTATGCTCGATGGCATGCTTAATATGGACAAGCATTTCATCTTTCAGCGATTTGCTTTGAATATGAACATGCAGCTTATTCTCGCGGAGTCTTACTCGAAGCTGAGCGTCATGGATGTATTGGTGCACGACATTTTCGATATCGTATAGGCTGATTTTTTCCCCATGCTTCAGATCTGTACCGATTCGCTTGGAGATACAGCTGAAGCATTGCCGCTGCTTGCCGTCTATGCAGATGGTTTGGAAATCACGCACGACGTCGTAGGTGACATACCTCACGGCTGGGAACAATGAACGTACAAAAGAGGTCAATACGAGAACGGCTTCGTTCTCTGTAAGCGGCTCAAAGCTGTCGTCGATTTGCTCCGCCGGTATTGCCTCGGCATAGATGCCATCAGCGATGACATATAGCCCAAGCTCATGTGAATAGGAGGCGATCGCTCCAACTTCAATCGAGCCATACGTGTCTAAAATATGCTGCGGCTCGATTCCGAACCGTTCGGCTATGTTGTGCTGCCACTGGAGCGGGGCGATTTCGCCGACCACTATAATTTTTTTGATGCCAAACTGCTTTGGTTCCTCCGCGTGAGAGACGATAGCATCCAAAATCGATGGCATCGTATATAGAAGCTCTGGACGATAGGATTCCAGCCTCGCAATATGCTCTTCAATCGGGAGCGAGAACGACAGGGAGTCTGCCGCTAGGCCGAGCTGGTCAAAGATGGTCAGCGCTGTATTTGCTGCATGCCCTGTACCCATGTCGGCTAACGCTCTGCGAATAGGAACGGGAGGTTCAGCGTCAGTGCTGGCTATGCTGGCGCTGGCGGTCAGCCAATCCTGAAAGCAGGCTGTTTTTGCATCGATATAACTCTCGTCATCTTCCTTTGAATAATAAATCGCCTTGCGAACGCCTGATGAAGTGCCTGAGGTTCTGTAAACGGACAAACCTTCCTCTTCTCGAGCTCTCCCCGTAAAATAATGCTGCTCCAAAATGTCCGACGTGATGAGCGGAAGATCAGACAACTGGCAAACTTGCGGATCTATTCCATCCTGTTGAAGAAGGGTGATGTACCAGGGGTGATGCTGGACGATTCGCTTGATATGCGGATGAAGCAGAGCTAATGGTGACATTTGGTGTTGAGCCTCCTGTAGGACAAATATCTCGAATGAATGCGTTAATTAAGCATATGTCGTTTGCGCCTCTAGGTTCTGATTATGGGGACAAACGCCTAAATCCATTTCGTTCAAGCTTCGTATGCTATTAAGAGTGAATCATGAGGCAGTAGTATCTTGTGAGAGAGAGAGGGTGGCTGCTATATCGTTTATGAAAAAACATCGTCGTACGGTTGCGGATAAGTGGGCCAAATCGGAAGTGATGAGACGTGACTCGGTGTTAAAGAATCATTTGCCGGAAGCGGAGATGATGACAAGGAAGAGTCTGCGTAAAATGTTGAAACAGTGGGGGATGGTGTATGTAAAGCCGATCAGAGGTGGACAGGGCAGAGGTGTGATGAGGGTAGAGCTTGACGAGGAGGGCTTTCGGCCCTATTCGTACCAGCTTGGAGAGAGAAAGTTGGCTTTTTTCACCTATAAGGCGGTTTATCGGTCTATTTTGAGAGATTCAAAAAGGAAGGCTTACCTAGTACAAAAAGGGATCCGCTTGCTGAGGCATAAGGGACGTCCGTTTGATATAAGGCTCGTGGTGCAGCAGTCGCCGCACGGGGTTTGGGAGGCGACGGGAACTTTGGGCAGAGTAGCTCATCCTCGGAAAATTGTAACGAATGGCAGTCAGGGAGGAACAATTTATCCAACGGGCTATTTGCTGAAGCGATATATGAGTGCGCCAGTGAGGCGGCGGATGCTGAGTGGGATGGATAAGCTTGGCGTTCTCACCGCGATGAAGCTCCACCAGACGTATCCCGGCATTAAGGAATTAGGTGTTGATCTTGCGCTTGATCGCGAGCTTAAGCCATGGATACTTGAAGTTAATACGCTGCCTGATCCATGCCCGTTCTTACTGCTTGACGACCAATCGATGCTTCGTAAAATCGTACGCTACGGCAAGGCGTACGGAAAAACCTACAAGCTGAACTGTAAAAAGGCGAAGCGCGGGGTTAGGTAGAGCGGTGCGGTGGGCAAGCTCGACTAACCGCTTTAAGGGCGCGGATGCTCTTGCAGCACCTAAGTGCCAGAGTTAGCACCTAATAAGCACATATATATGCTTATTAGGTGCATTTGGCATACGAGGCAGCTCAAAAACTTGCTGGTAAGCACAAATATGCCCTTACAGCGTGGAAAGTAATACGAGTCGAGTGCTCAAGTTTGCACTTAGTCTGTCATGAACATCGACTGCATCGAAAATGCGGTGCGGAAGCGAAGGCTCTCCACGGGATCGCGCAAATCGCGGCCGGTGAGCCTTTCGCATTTTTCGAGGCGATAGGTGACGGTGTTGCGATGCACGAACAGCTGCTTTGCCGTTTCGGCAAGCTGACAATGCGTATCGTAGAAGGTGCTGAGCGTCTTCATTAAATCGCTGCGCTCCTTGCCTTCAATGCTTAATAAATCCTTGAACGTCTCCTCGTAATATTCCTTGAGCTCCTCCTTTGGGATCATCCGCAGCAAGTTGCTGAAATCTTTGGCGCGGTAAGGTTGGACAAACTGCTTCTTTCGCGCGTCGTAGCCTGTTTGCAGCGCTTCGATCGCTTCCTTATAGGATAATGGGACATGTGTAAGCTGTGATACCGGATTCCCGATGCCAATCGAGATGGGGATGCCGTGCTGCTCGCTTAGGCAAAGCACCATTTGCTTCAGCTGCCCTAAAAACTTATCTTCGGTGCCTTTGGCAGCATCTTGATTTGCCTTAAGCGCGATAAGGAAGCAGAAGTATTCGTTTTTCGTAAAAAGTACAAAACGCAAATCAAGCTTCGAAAACTCGCCTTTCAGCACATTGTAATGGCGGTCGCGCTCGGATATAAAGCGGCCATCAGATTCGAGTGTGCTGGGCGGACGAAAAGAATCAAAAGAGGTGTCGCGCTTAGCGACAATGCTGACGTAAACGGGATGATTCAACAAATCATAGTTTTTGCTGCGATGAATAAGCTCTTGCTCAGAGGTGATGAGGCCGTCAACAAAGTCGGAGAAAAACTCATTTTTATAACGCCGCGACCGCTCTTTGACCGCTTGCTTCTTGATAAGCTCGAGCCCGATAACGTTGGCGGCTTGTTCCATTGCATGTTTCGTTAAGTTGCTGAAGTGTTTGCTGCTGTCGCTCGTCAAAGCGACCAACAATCCTTCTAGCTGAAAGGTAACAATGGGGTACAGCTCAACGGCTGTAAAAGGTGCGCCAATGAAAGCTTGAGAAGTAAATGGGATGCTGTAAGAGCTGTGCAGCGAGGGTGAGATCAGCTCCGCTTGAAGATCGGACGACAATGCAAGATACAATTCCGTTGTCATAGCGTTTGAACGATGTAGAAGTCCGCCTTGTGGATTAATCAGCATAACCGGAGAGTCGATAAGAAGCGACAACGCTTCGATGACGTCGACGGTGCTTTTGCCCTGCATGATCATTTGTGAAAACTGTTTATGTGTCGTCAAGGCATAATGCAGCTCATCCGTGCGCTTCTCCAAAATATGGCTAAGCGAGTCGTTGCATATATCACCCAGCGAATGCGCCAGTGACAGCTCGATAATCGGGAAATGCAACTTTTCCGCACACTGAAGCACGTCGCTTGGCACCTCCTGCAAAAAACGTTTGGTCTTAATCGCTAGACCGGCACATCCGAACTCAGCCATGCTTTTGACGAGTGAGAGCAGCGCCTCTGGTTGATCCTTCATCGCATAACCGGTCGTGAGAAGCAATTCCTGCGGTTTCAAATAGTTAATAATATCTGGAGCGTCCATGATGTTGACCGATTGGACGCTATTTGTCATGCCATCATGTCCGGCAAGTATTTTTGCATTCGCATATACCGGGAGAGATAAGAGTTCTTTTAGGAGCATAACCACACCGCCAATGCTATTTATGTTAGATTATATGACACAATATATCATCTATGCAACGGGGTGTAAATATATGATTGTGCGGATTATGCAAGGAATACGGGATATTTTTAGCTACTATGCACAATGACAATGACATGGATTCGGATTATGATGTAGCTACAAAACAATTTTATGTTATATAACCTGACAACAACAAGGGATTGGGGTTGGTACAAATGAAATTAGTAGTGAATCAGGTTGGGAAAAGCTTTGGAAGCAGAACGATTTTGAAAAATGTAGATCTCACAGTTAACTCGCATGAGTTTATTTGCATACTTGGCCATAGCGGATGCGGCAAATCGACGCTGTTAAATATGATTGCGGGTTACCTTCTGCCTGATGATGGTGCGATTACGGTAGATGGAGAAGAAATTAAGGGTCCTTCCAAGTCGAGAGGAATGGTATTTCAGGATCATGCCTTATTCCCTTGGATGACCATAAAGGACAACATTGCCTTCGGCCCAGAAGTGCAGAAGATGCCAAAAGCGCAAGCGAAGGAAACCGCAATGGAGTTTCTGAAGCTGGTAGGGCTGGAACAATACGCCGGACATTATCCTGGTGAATTGTCGGGGGGCATGAAGCAGCGGGTAGGCATTGCAAGGGCGCTTGCGAGCAAGCCGGACATTTTGCTAATGGATGAGCCGTTTGGCGCACTTGATGTACTGACGCGAGAGACGATGCGAGTAGAGCTGCAAAAGATTTGCAGCCAGCTCAAACCAACAATTCTGTTCGTGACACACAGCATAAGCGAAGCGGTTTATCTCGCGGATCGTGTTGTCGTGATGAAGCGTGGTGAAATTGCAGAAATTTTTGAGGTCGGAATTAAACATCCGCGATCTTCCCATTCTGCTGGTTTTGGCGAAATGATGAGCCGCATTGAACGGGTTCTTATGGATGAGGAGCATCTGGAGCTAGCGCAAGCAAAGGTGGGGTCATAATGAACGGAGCCAAATTATCTACCGTGAAGGACACAGGAAGCATGCAGGCTTCACGGACGGGGACGACGGTAATAAGCAAGCAGGCGCGAGGCAAGCGGCCATCGGCGATGAATCAGTTCTTTCAGAAATATAACATTCTCCCATCCATTATGTTTTTCGTTTTTTGGGAGCTGTTCTCTAGAGTGAATGAAACGGCAAAGTTTTTTAATCCTAACTTTCTTCCTGCACCGACCGTGCTGCTATCGGAGGGCTGGGAGCTCGCGAAGACGGGGATTATTACAGACAGCTTGGTCTCTAGTACGATTCGAATTGCACTTGGGTTTGTCATCGGAAGTGCGGTGGCGGTAGGGGTTGGCGTCATCATGAGCAAGTTCAAAACGGTTGAACGGTGGTTTTCGCCCATTCTCAACTTAGTTGGCCCGATTCCGACCTTAGCGCTGCTGCCATTGTTTATTATCTGGTTCGGGATCGGTGAGTTTCCGAAGGTACTGCTTATTGCGTGGACGACGTTTATTCCGGTGCTGGTGTACACGCTGGACGGCTTTAAGTCGGTGCCTTCCACGCTGATCCGATCTGCGCTCAGCTTGGGTGCGACGGAGCGGCAAATTTTTACGAGAGTGATGCTGCCGTCGGCCATTCCGAATTTTCTCGTTGGCGCGCAGGTGAGTCTGGGCTTATCCTTCTCGGCGCTCATCGTCTCCGAGATGATGGGGGCCAAATCAGGGCTTGGCTATATCATCGTAGATGCGAGAAATTATTTTAAAATATCGAATATGTTCATTGCCATCATTCTGATTGGCCTAGAATATAGCTTGTTCTCTTACCTGCTGAAGCTGGTTGAGAAGAGGGTAATGGCTTGGCGTAAAGGCGGACTTCGAGATGCCATCGAGAAGTAACGCTACATACGAAGCTGAAGCAGTACAACTAAAAAGAGATAAGTGGAGGGAATACCAATGAAAAAATCGGGAAAATGGTTTAAATCTGCAATTGTCCTTACGTCGTTAACTTTTGTGCTTGCTGCGTGCGGCGGCAATGAGAAGGCGCCGGCAAATGCAAATGCAAATGTGCCGGCATCCACTGAGCTTGAGATGAAAGATCTAACGCTAGTTGGTGTTCGTGATGCACAAATCTCATCGCAGCAAATTATTGCCGACAAGCTTGGTTATTTCAAGGAAGAAGGACTTAATGTAACGAGTCAACTGATCGAGAGCGGGCCGGATATCGGACCGATGGTTGCCGGCGGCAGCGCACCTGTAAGTATTCAAACGAACTTTATGGATATTATTTTGAAATCAACAGACATTCCGGTCAAAATCATTGCGCCGCTCGCACAAATTGCTGGCACGCAAGCGGTTGTAGGTTCAAGCAAGCTTGAGCTGAAGAGCGCGAAGGATCTTGAAGGAAAAACGATTGGTATTCCAAGCGGTGCTGACGTTACGATTGCAATCAATAACATGGCTAAAGAGCTTGGCGTAGACGCAAGCAAAATCAAATATGTAAATCTTGCACCGAGCGACGCGGTTGTCGCTTTGGAGAAGGGTGACATCGATGCGCTGGCTGCTTGGGAGCCGTTCATTACGAAGGCGATCCAAGGCGGCGGCAAGTTCCTCTTCAGCGGTACGAAGAGCGAGCTTCCTGATAAGCAAGGTGATGTGAATTGGATGAGCGTGCATACGACGATCCAAGTTTCAGATGATTTCCTTAAGAAAAACCCGAACACTTTAAAAGCTGTCCTGCGCGCTTTGAAGAAAGCGACGGATTATATCAATGACAACCGTGAGGAAGCGATTAAAACATTAGCGCCTGAGCTGCACCTTAGTGAGGAAGAACTGACACAAATCATGTCACGGAATGTGTATTCCATGGAAGTCGGCGATACTTATGTGTTTGGAAGCAATGGCCCGGCTGTCGGAGAATATCTAAAGTCGGTTGGCAACATTAAATCGATCCCTGCACCAGCTTCCTACCATGACCTAAGCCTGCTAAAAGAGGTAGATGCAAGCTTGATCGTGACTGAGCTGAAATAGAAGTAGAGCTGAAAAAGTAATAGAGTGCGGCTAAAACATGTTCATATCCTTGAAGATTAGTTTTACACAAATAGGTAGTTAATAGGGCCGCGGACCTCGTTGTCCGCGGTTTATTTCATTAGCAGCGCAGCTGCTTTGCGATTTGGCAGATTCGGCTCATAAACGGCATAAAAGTGACTGGGCAATGAAAGGCGGAGGGTGAGATGGTCGGACGAGAGAAACTGGATGTATTGATCAAAAACGGCAGCGTCGTATTGAAGGATGAAGTGCGAATGCTGGGCATAGGAATCAAAGCGGGGCGTATTGTTGTGCTTGGCGAGAATCTCGATGATATAGAGGCGAATTTGGTAGTGGATGCAGCGGGCTTAACGATTATGGCTGGCATGATTGATGTACACGTCCATTTGAATGAGCCGGGCTTGGGAGAGTGGGAAGGCTTTGAGACGGGGTCTGCTGCTCTCGCTGCTGGCGGCTGTACCACCTATGTGGATATGCCGCTAAATGGCATTCCGCCTACAGTCACTGTGGATGCTATGCACCAGAAGCTGGCGGCTGCAGAGGGGCGTTCCTATGTGGATTATGCCATCTGGGGCGGTTTAGTACCTGGCAAGCTGCATGAGCTTGCGCCTTTGGATGAAGCTGGAGTGGTTGGTTTTAAAGCATTCATGTCATCGCCGGGTGATCCGAGTGAGGATGCGTTTCGAGAGGTGGATGATTATACGCTGCTCGAAGGCATGAAGATCATCGCGGGTCTAGGCAAGGTGCTAGCTCTTCATGCCGAGAGTGAGCCGATTGTAGCTAAGCTTGGTCAAGCGATGCGGGCGGAAGGACGATTGACGCCTGCTGACTATGTGGCCTCGCGGCCTATTATTGCTGAGCTGGAGGCTATCAATCGGGCACTCTTTTATGCGGAGCAAACGGGCTGTGCGCTTCATTTTGTTCATATTAGCAGCGAGGCGGGCATTAATCTGATTACGGCTGCGCGTGAGCGCGGGATGAACGTTACGGTTGAAACCTGTCCGCATTATTTAGCTTTAACGGCGGCTGATTTGGATCATAAGGGAGCGGTGGCGAAATGCTCTCCGCCGCTGCGAGATGCCAAGGAGCGGGCGAAGCTGTGGAATGCCGTTGCCGAAGGGCGAGTGGATATGATTTCTTCGGATCATTCGCCTTGTCCAGCCTCGATGAAGGAGGCGGACAACTTCTTTAATGCTTGGGGCGGTATCGCCGGAGCGCAAAGCTCGGTAGAGCTCGTTGTGGGAGAAGGCCATGTGAAGCGGGGGATGCCGCTCACGCTGATCAGCGAGCTGCTGGCAAGCGGGCCGGCAAGACGATTTGGACTGCAAGATTCGAAGGGTGAAATACGCATTGGCGCAGACGCTGACCTTGTGCTGATTGATTTGAACAAATCTTATACGCTGGAAGCAGAGCAGCTGTATCAACGTCATAAGCATAGTCCGTATGTCGGTGAAGAGCTTCATTGCAAAATAAAGGCTACCTATGTAAGGGGTCGCCTTGTCTATGAAGAATCGGAAGGGTTAAGCGAGAGTATGCAAGGCGAGTGGGTTAGGCGCTAGGCTTAAGTTAATGGAAGGAGGAGCAGCTATGATGCGAAGTGTACTTTCCCATCCGAGAGAGAAGGAACGGCTATTATCGTATTTCGAGACGCAGGTTATGCAAGTATTAAATTGGCTGGCAACATATAGCCCGGATGAAGAAGGCGGCATAACGCGGCTGCTATATACCGAGGGATGGCTGGAGACGCAGCAAGCGCTTGCGCTCAAAATGGAGGGCTGCGGCCTAACGACGGAGTTTGATAACGTTGGCAACTTATTTGGAAAATTACAAGGCGACGATCGGGATGCGCCTTCTATTATAACGGGCTCACATATTGATACGGTTATTCAAGGCGGGCATTATGACGGAGCCTACGGCATCGCGGCGGGTTTGCTGGCACTTGATTATTTGCAAAAGCAATTCGGCAAGCCGAAGCGAACGCTGGAGCTTGTATCTCTCTGCGAAGAGGAAGGCAGCCGATTTCCGATGGCTTACTGGGGATCGGGCAGCATCGCCGGCAAACGAAACTTTGAGCAAATTGTACATTTGCAGGATGCTCAAGATGTATTTTTTGCGGATGCAATGCAGCAATGCGGCTTTGGCGAAGGAACGGGCAGGGATAGCCGCCGACATGATATTGGTGCGTTTATTGAGATCCATATCGAGCAAGGGGCGGTGCTGGAGCGGGAAGGCGTCGCTATCGGTGTAGTGGAAACAATTGCTGGCCAGCGGAGACTGAAGTTTGAAGTCATTGGCGAATCGAATCATGCGGGAACAACTCCGATGCATATGCGCAGGGATGCGCTTGAGGGGGTTAGTGCGATGATTGGGGCACTGCGTCAAGAGGCTATGCGGCTAGGATCGCCATTAGTGGCGACCGCTGGCAGGCTGCAGGTGTTTCCGAATGTACCGAATGTCGTTCCGGGAAAGGTTGTATTTACTGTAGATGCGCGTCATGCCAATGAACAGGCTCTCGATAGCTTTTGCCGATGGGTCGTACAGCGTTTTGCGGCATTGGCTGGTGAGAGGCAGCTGCAGATTCATGGAACGGAGTGGTTTAGGGAAGAACCGGTTCCGATGAATGACGTGCTTAAACAGCATATGGATCATATTTGTGGTGAAATGGGCATTTCTTCGAAACGAATGGTTAGCGGAGCGGGGCATGATGCACAAATGTTTGAGCATATTTGTCCGACTGCGATGTTATTTGTTCCAAGTAGACGAGGCATATCGCATTCACCGGAGGAGTATACAGAGCCTCGTGAGCTTGCGGTTGGTGTACTCGTGCTGACAGAGCTGCTGTATCGACTAGGCTATGAGGGGGAAGAGCTATGAAGCTATACAAAGATTTGGCGCCGTCACCGCGTACGATTATGACACCAGGCCCAGTCGAGGTGGATCCGCGGGTGCTGCGGGCGATGTCGTATCCGATATTGGGACAATTTGACCCAGAGTTTACGGCATTAATGAATGAAACAATGGAGATGCTGCGCCAATTATTTAAGACCGATAATGAATGGGCATTCCCTGTGGATGGGACGTCGAGGTCGGGGATAGAGGCTGTTCTCGTAGGCTTGATCGAGCCTGGCGATAAGGTGCTTGTGCCGATTTATGGACGCTTCGGCCATTTGCTGACCGAGATTGCGAAGCGCTGCGGTGCTGAGGTTGTAACGCTGGAGAAAGATTGGGGCAGTGTATTTTTAACGGAGGAAATAGTTAATGCCATAAAGGAGCATCAGCCTGATGTCGTAGCTCTTGTGCATGGCGAGACATCAACGGGAAGAATGCAGCCGCTCGAAGGCATCGGGCAAGCGTGCAGGGAAGTGAATGCGCTCTTCGTTGTGGACGCTGTTGCGACAATTGGCGGTATTGAGGTAGCGACTGACCGCCTGCTCATCGATGCGGTAATTGGCGGCACGCAGAAGTGTTTATCCGTACCGGCAGGCATGGCGCCGATTACGTACAATAAACGCGCAGAGGTGAAGCTGCTCAGCCGCAAAAAGGTTGAAAGAGGGCTGCTTCTCGCTGACGACGAGGATGACCCGCTGCTGCGACCGATTCAAAGCAACTACTTGGATTTGAGTCAGCTGCAGGATTATTGGAGCTCTGCTCGGCTCAACCATCATACGGAAGCGACATCCATGCTTTATGCGCTTCGTGAAGGGCTGCGGCTTGTGCTGGAAGAGGGGCTTGAGGCGCGTTTTGCGCGGCATCGTGAGCACGAAGGGGCGTTGATTGCTGGTTTGGAGGCAATGGGCTTGCGTCTCTACGGCGACCCGGCCTGCAAAATGACCGTCGTTACCTGTATTGAAATTCCGGCTGGCATAGATGGAGAATCTGTACGTTCGATGCTGCTTGATCATTACGGCATCGAGATCGCCAGCTCCTTCGGTCCCTTGAAGGGGAAAATATGGCGCATCGGCACGATGGGCTACAGCTGCAGCAAGCGCAACGTGCTGCTTACGCTCGGCGCGCTGGAAGCCGTTCTGCTGCGACACGGTCATCAGTTGGTTGCAGGCCTGGCACTGCAGGCGGCTATGGATGTTTATGGGATGTAGAATGTAGGACTTGGGATGTCGCTACATTTTATAAAGACTTTACTTTAACTTTACTTTGCTGTGGCTTTAGATTTACCCCGTACCTATACAATGACCACATAGTGATGTTATCGAAGTGGGGGAATGGGTATGGCGAAGCACAAGTGGGCAGTTATGATGACGATGCTGCTGATTGCTTTTGTGACGGCGTTTCTGCTGCAAGAGGTGAATTGGTCTAATGCATCGGGAGATTTGTCAGACCCCTTTCTTGATCCTTATGCGTTGTCATTGGGTCATCGACATTCGGGAGCTGGCATGGAAACGGCGGCGGAGAAAGCTGTGAAGATGAACGTTGCATGGCCGCAAGGGACACCTTCCGCGGGTGCCTCTTCGATGCTTTCCATCTCTATTGATGACGGAAATGGGGCAGCCGTTGAAGCTTATGAGATTACAAACGAGAAGCTGATGCATCTTATTGTTGTAAGTGGGGATTTGCAGCATTTTCAGCATGTTCATCCTGTGTATAATGGCGGTGGACAATTCGAGGTTCCAATTTCATTGCCTTCGGGAGGCGGATACAAGCTGTATGCGGATTTTTTGCCGAAGGGAATGAATGAGCTTACGCGCATAGGAGAGGTAGAAGTGCAGGGTGCAGCGTCCGAGGCAACCGTCTTGGTGCCAAGCGAAGATCTGACAGCAAATGTTGATGGTATGAGAGTGGAGCTTGCGTTTGCTGAACCCATTCTAGCTCAGACGATGTTAACGATGACTTATACGTTTACGGATGAGAAGACGGGGGAGCCGATTAAGGATCTAGAGCTTTATCTTGGTGCAGTAGGTCATGTTGTGGCGATTGATCAGACTACGCAGCAATTCATTCATATCCATCCGCTTAACTGGGCATCATCGGGTCCACAGGCCGTTTTTGGCGTTAGTTTTCCGGTAGAAGGGCTGTACAAAGTTTGGGGCCAATTTCAAAGAAATGGTCAAATCATTGTAGTGCCGTTCGTCATCCAAGTTTAAATAAATGATTTTTTATAAAAGTCTACCTGCATGAGCGATCTCCTGTTTCCTGATGGAAGCGGGAGATTGCTGTTTATGCGGATAGGCTTTTTTTGCTAAAAAGCTTTACCGAAATGCGGGTAACTTATTAAGTTTCTTTTACCTTGATGACCATGATTCATTACCTTCAAATGTTAGAGTGTATACCATAAACAATAGAGAAAGAGGGATGCGATGAGAGATACGTGGGGAACTGCTGGCAGGTCTAGTAAAGAAATAGTAGAGAAATAATAATTGGAGGGAAACGATGAGAAAGAAAAAAATGATTGTATCCGTTATTGCAGCGTCCGTTGTCATTGCTTCTATTAATATCTTTCCAGGGGCGCTCGGCCTAGGTCGATTAAGCGCTGCAGAGATCGATAAGATCGTCTACCATCCGCTTAATCCGCTAAGCCCGCAGGAAATAGAAGAAGCAGCGAATATAATTAAATCGTCGCAATATGGCAGTAAGGATATGTATTTCTCAGAAATTAAGCTGGAGGAGCCTGATAAACAGCGGGTATGGGCTTGGGATGATGCTGGCGGTTCTAAGCTGCCAAGGGAAGCAACTTTCACGCTTATAAAGGGAAATAAGCCGTATGAAGGAACAGTCAATTTGGATACAGATAAAGTGGTGTACTGGAAAGAAGTGAAGGAAGGATGGCCTTTCTACACGGAATGGGGTCAAACGGAAGCAATAGTTGAAAAAGATAAGGAAGCTGTAGCTGCTCTAGCAAGGCATGGCATAACGGATCTAAGCAAGGTCTCATTCGCAGATGGGCCGCTTGGCGATTACGGTCCAGAGCTTACGCCGCCAGGCTCGCGCTTAGCGATGTCAGTTCCGCGTCCGAAGATTGAAGGTGCGGTTAACAACTTTGCGCATCCGATGGATGGTCTAGCTTTCCTCGTTGATTTGAATACGAAGAAAGTGTTGAAAATTTATGAGTCAGGCAATCCTCCAGTTTCGAAAGACCCTAATGATTATACGAAGGTAATTAAGACGAAACGGACTGACGAGATCAAGCCTCTCATTATCAGCCAGCCTCAAGGTGCGAGCTTCTCAGTCAAAGGAACGATGGTGGATTGGCAGAATTGGAAGTTCCATTTCCGTCTAGACCCGCGTGTAGGGCCTATGGTATCTACTGTATCTTACACAGAGAATGGGAATAAGCGAAAAATTATGTATGAAGGCGGTCTTGGCGGCATGATGGTGCCGTACGGCGATCCGGATGCGGCGTGGCTGTACAAAATATTTATGGATGCTGGTGAATATGGCGTTGGTTTGTCGACAAGGCCGCTTAATATAGGGTCCGATGTTCCGAAAAATGCGACTATGTTTGATGCGGCCCTTAACGGCACAGACGGAAAAGCGCAAATCATTAAAAACTCTTTTGCTTTGTTTGAAAGATATGCAGATCCGGAATGGTCTCACAATGGCGATGCAAGAGAGCGTCGTGAACTCGTTCTTCGAGCTATAGCTACGATTGGCAATTATGATTATGTCTTAGATTGGGTGTTTTTACAAAATGGTTCGATTAAGCTTATGGCTGGTGCAACGGGACTCGCTCAGGTAAAAGCAGTCGATTCGAAAACCATGGCGGATAAAACCGCTGAAAAGGATACGCGCAATGGTAAACTCGTAGATGCGAATATTGTGGCGCCAACGCATCAGCATATTTTCAGCTACAGGCTGGATCTAGATGTGGATGGAGAATCGAACTCCGTAGGGGAAATTTTGCCGAAAGCTATCACGGTAAAAAATCCGGAGTTTGCACGGAGCGAGATGATCACGGTGGAGAAGACGTACAAAGTTGAACAGGATGCGATTCAGAAGTTTGATGCAGACAAAATCGTGCTAGTGACGAATACATCCAAACAAAATAAGCTGGGCTATGCAACAGGTTATCAGGTTATGCCTTACGCAGGGGGCACTCATCCATTCATGGAGGAGCCGCTCTTCACGAAAACGGACTATGTATTGAAACGTGCGGAATTTATAAATAATCATATTTGGGTAACGCCTTACATGAAAGATGAGCTTTATTCTGAAGGCAAATATACCACACATAACAAAGACACTGGACTTGGCCTATGGACACAGCAAAATCGCAGTATTGAGAACAAGGATACGGTCGTATGGCTGACGACAGGGACGACGCATGTCATGCGGGCAGAAGAATTCCCGATCATGCCTACGGAATGGGTAACGGCGATGATTAAACCTTTCAACTTCTTTAATGAAACGCCTACGCTTGATTTGAATAAGACAGAGTAGC
Source organism: Pristimantibacillus sp. Z349TD_6 (assembly GCF_056173205.1). Classification (NCBI taxonomy): domain Bacteria; kingdom Bacillati; phylum Bacillota; class Bacilli; order Caryophanales; family Paenibacillaceae; genus Pristimantibacillus (SeqCode); species Pristimantibacillus sp. Z349TD_6. The sequence goes on from NZ_CM149662.1 coordinate 514,240, forward strand.
ATTATAACTAAAACGAGCCTGTTCATTTGCCGCAAAGGGCGAATGAGCAGGCTCTTATTATTGTGGAGTCATTAGTTGGATAGAGGAAGAGTTAATGAGAAAACACAACCATGGCCTTCTTCTGCGTTTGGAATAACGGTTAGCTGGCCTCCATGAATGTCGGCGATTTCTTTGGCGATGGATAAGCCGAGACCGCTGCCGGGGATACCGCTGTTTCTTGATTTATCCACACGGTAGAAGGAGTTGAAAATATAAGGCAATGCGTCATCGGGTATGCCTGAACCGATATCGATAACTCGAAAGATTACAGTATGACTAGTGAGTTCATATGTAAAAGTAATGGGGCTGCTGGCGGTAGAATATTTCAACGCATTATCTATGAGATTGTCGATAACGCGGCTAATTAGGTGTGTGTCGCCACGCAATCGCCCGCCGCTGGCATGCTTTCTTGTATGGAAGGGGCGCTGCTCCAGCTTCATGAAGGGCTCCCATTTGCTGACCATCGCATGAAAGAAATAATCTGCTGCGAAAGAAGTGAACTTAGCTTCAAGCTGTCTCGTTTCCAGTAAGCTTAGCTCATTTAAGTTGCGAACGAACTGATTAATCGTCTGAATGTCCTCATAAATTCTGCTCAAAAAGATACCAGTATCTTCTCCGCTAATGGTGCCATCGTTAATAGCCTCGATATAACCGCGTATTAACGTTATCGGCGTTTTTAAATCATGTGAAATATTCATGAGCAGCTCCTTGCGCCAATGCTCTAGTCGAAGCAGCTCATCAACACGTGCTTCCAATTCATTATTCATATCACGAAGCTCTTCCGTTCGCAGCTCGACCTTGTACTCAAGCTGATGATTTAATTCGGTCTGCTCCTCCATGAGCTCCTGAATTTTGTGCGACATGCGGTTGAACGCGCGCAGCAGTTGATTGAATTCGAGTGACCATGTGTCTTCAAGTGAGGAGGTGAACTGTCCCTCACTCATCTCAGCGAATGCTTCGGCAAGCATATTGACGGGCCGTGAAATCTTAAATCGTAAATAGAAAGAGAGTAGAACGCTCAAGCATACCGCGACTAAGCCGAGCAAGGAAAGCTGGACGATAAGCTTGTCGCTTGTCTGGGCAGAGAGCGTAAGGGTGGCTGAGTGGATTGGTTCAAGCAGTTTATGTTCAGGGATGATATAGCCAAGTGTCCAATTTGTTGATGGGATAGATCGGCTGAAGACGACCTTCTGCTGACCATCTAGCTGCATGCTGCGAAAGCTGTTTAGCGTATCGTTACTGAAGAGCTGGGCTAAATCGAGCTGTTGAATCTCGTTGGCGCCATGCTGCTGGGCAGCGATAAGCTCGTGATCCGTATCTAGCAGCAATGCAATGCCGTTCTCGTCGGCGAATCTGGTATCCAGCACATTATTTACGAAACGCTCAATCGTCACGTCTGCCGCTACGACTCCTCTGAGGACTCGATTCTCATCATAAACAGGCGTCGTAGCTGTAAACATCCAGCCTCTTGGCGTGATGTCGAGGTAGGGCTTTGTCCATGCCACCCGGTTCGACTTTGGCCTGACGTTAAGCGCATCGGAATAAAAGTTGTATGAAGTTAGAAGATGAATAGGCTTCGAGGGAGCATCGGAATCTTGAGCAATAAATTCCGGATAATAATAGGAACCGGATTTGGGATGAATATAGTAAATCGAAACGATGTTTTGCTTCCGTGACGATTCAGACTTAAAAAGTGGAAATAACGCCTTGCTGCGTGCTAAATCATAAGCCTGCTCCGGTGTTGGATATTGCAGCGGGTTGTCTGTACGGATAGAAACGACCCCCATGCCATCAGGCTGCTTCTCTATAAATCGCTTTTGCGCTAAATCATACTTGAAAACGAGAGGCCGAACCTCAGCATGATTCTCCGTGGAAAAAATAGATTCTGCGAGTGCTTTGGCCAGCAATACGGCATCCTCGACAAGGCGCAGCTCGGTATCGATCGCCCGGACCTGTTCTTCAATGTTGGCTTCATACATGCTGAAATAATTTTTCTCAATCATGGCGGTATTCAGCTCATTGAAATGATTGAGCTGTGAAGATACGGTTTGTCCGGCGAATACGGATAAAAGCAATAGCGGGATGAGGGAGACGGTCAGCATAGCCGCAAGCATCTGGAAAGCGAAGGTGCGCGGCTGGAGGAGAGACTTAATGCTCTTTAATCGGTTCATTGAATTTATATCCAATACCGCGAATCGTAATGATGCGCGAAGGAGTGGAAGGGACTTGTTCTATTTTTTTGCGCAAATGCCCGATATGTACCTGCAAGGTTTTGGTGTCGAGGCTGCTCTCGTAGCCCCAAATATGACTGAGTAATCGTTCTGTTGTAAGCACCTGCCGCGCGTTTTGCATCAGGTAGGCAAGCAGTTGAAATTCTTTGGTGGACAACTCGATTCGCTTGCCTTCGACGTAAACCTCATGTGCATCGATGCGAAGCTCGACATGTGCAGAGGAAATGACAGAAGAGGGAATGATGTCAGATTGCCGATGGTTGACGATTCGATTTCGACGGAGCTGCGCTTTGATGCGGGCGATTAGTTCTATGGGGCTGAAAGGTTTGCTAACGTAATCATCCGCACCGACGCTCAAGCCAACAACCTTATCGATTTCAGTATCCTTGCAAGTGAGGAATACGATCGGGACATCGGTTGTTTGTCTCAGCCTTGCACAAAGCTCGTAACCCTCCATATCTGGAAGCAAAACGTCCAGTACGATCAGTGAAGGCTGTTCATTCTCCGTTAACTCAATCGCTTGCTTGCCTGTCGTTGCGTTCAGATGGCGGAAGCCGTCCTTGGATAAATACATGCCCACGAGCTCGCCGATTCTAACTTCGTCGTCAACGGTTAATATGAGTTCACCTGGCAAGTTGAATCACCTCTTCACATGTGATATGTATGGTAACCATTTCTTTAAATATATACTTGAATGATGGGTTTAGGCAATATTTGTGTCAGGTAATATTACACGGAAGTGATGTGATTGGTATTAAAAAAGCAGATCGGCTCAAATGAGCGGATCTGCTTTGTGATGATGAGGTCTAAACGTCCGATTTAATTATTGATATAACGCTCAAAAATAGCGCCAAAATCCTTGATGCGATATTGCTTATGTGTGTTAACTAGCCAGTTGAACGCAGATTTGTTCAGTCCGTCGAATTGTTCGACGACGTTGAAGTCGCCTTTATGGATTTGCTGCAACGTTGTGGATGCGAGATCCAGACTCCGTCTTGCATATTCAAGCGAGATTTCGTTCTCGCGTGTAATTTCTGAGATTTTGATAAGTGCTTTATAAAGGTCTTTCAGCTCTTCGATATGCTTCTTGTTGACATCAATGGAGAATGGCACTGAGCCAATCGTGAACTTGATTTCAACATCGAGATCGACTGTTCCAGCTGTTTCTAATGCAACTTGTGAAATTTGATTAGCACTGTAAGAGTAGCGCTTCAATGTCCGTTTTTTGCTCAAGGCGCTTTTGCCGTCTAGATGAATGAGTGCTAGGTTTGTGAAGCAATATTCGTCGGTTTTTGACTTAATGAGAAAATAAATTTTCTCGTTATCCTCATGCATGACGTAATCGTCAGAATCGGCTTTGCTGAAATCTTCGGGCTTGATGATCGCGCCAATATCACTTATTCCAAGGGCATCTGCTGCTAATTTACCAAACATTTTACCATTCCTCTCATCGTTGCGTGGAATTCACACCTACTCATTATATATTAAAAAATGGAAATTATGATAGTCCATTTGTCGTATTTTAGCGTTGTGTGATACTGGATAATCATCTGTTTTATTAGCGGCTTATTCACAAACTTTTGCTGCGTTTATATAGAGATGCTTATCTTACTATTTTTCAATCAATTGTCTTACTAAACTTTTTATCGGATGGATAAAATACGGGAAATTCAACAAACTGAGGAGATGGAAAGGAGGAACGTGACGATGAGTGAGCGACGAGAGGATTCGAACACGCTGCGCAGAGGTTTGAAGGCTCGGCATATGACCATGATATCGCTTGGAGGTTCTATTGGTACGGGTTTGTTCCTTGCGAGTGGCGGTGCCATTCACTCTGCTGGGCCGGGAGGAGCGGTGCTTGCTTATACGCTGATTGGCATAATGGTATATTTTCTGATGACAAGCTTAGGGGAAATGGCTACCTATATGCCTGTGTCTGGAACGTTCAGCACCTATGCAGCACGTTTTGTTGATCCTTCGCTTGGTTTTGCACTTGGCTGGAACTATTGGTACAACTGGGCGATAACGATTGCGGCGGAGCTGTCTGCAGCCACGCTTATTATGAAGTTTTGGTTTCCGAACAGTCCGTCTATTTTGTGGAGCGGTCTATTTCTATTGTTAATGCTTAGCCTTAACCTTCTGTCTGTTAAGGGTTACGGCGAATCGGAATACTGGCTTGCTATGATCAAAATTGTAACGGTAATCGTGTTTATCGCTATCGGCTTGATGATGGTGATCGGCATTTGGAATGGGAAAGCGGTGGGCATAAGCAATCTGACGGACAATCCGTTTCCTGCTGGTTTTCTAGCTACGTTAGGCGTATTTATGGCTGCGGGCTTCTCTTTTCAAGGAACGGAGCTAATTGGAGTCACGGCTGGCGAGAGTGAGAATCCTAGAGAGAATATCCCGCGTGCTATCCGTTCTATTTTTTGGAGAATCCTCTTGTTCTACATATTGGCGATATTGCTAATTGGCATGTTAATCCCTTATTCAAATGCGCAGCTCGCGAGCGGGGACATTTCAACGAGTCCATTTACGATCATTTTCGAGAGAGCAGGTCTTGCCGTAGCGGCTTCAATTATGAATGCAGTCATATTGACCTCGGTATTGTCAGCGGGCAATTCTGGCATGTATGCCTCTACGCGGATGCTTTGGGTGCTGGCGAAGGAGGGGAAAGCCCCTCGTTTTCTGGCTAAGCTGAACATGCGCGGGGTTCCTGTAGCGGCGCTCCTTGCGACGGGGGCTCTTGGCATGCTCGCTTTCTTAGCTTCCTTCTTCGGTGATGGCGTCGTCTACGTATGGCTGCTGAATGCTTCGGGGATGTCTGGCTTTATCGTTTGGCTTGGCATTGCGATTAGCCATTACCGCTTTCGCAGAGCCTATGTATCACAAGGCCACAAGCTAGAGGATCTGGCCTATCTGGCGAAATGGTTTCCGTTTGGTCCTATTCTCGCTATGCTGCTCTGTATTGTTGTGATTGGCGGTCAGTTTATCGGCGCTCTCAAGGATGGGCGTATTGATTGGGCTTATATCTTCGCCTCCTACATCGGCATTCCCCTTTTCCTTGCCATCTTTATCGGACACAAATGGAAGTATCGTACTCGAATGCTGACGCTGGCAGAATGTAAGTTAGATCCGGAGGAATAGTATGAAAAAAAGCTCCCAACCGTTATGCGCTGAGGCATAAGGCTGGAAGCTTTTTTTAAAAAAATTATAAAAAATTAGTCGAGTACAGCTGTAATATGAGCTTTAGTAATCGACCAGTGGGACGTCGTCCACACTTTTTCTTTTTTCTCGATAAAAATAATTTGCGGGGACTCATGCTTAACGGAAGTATCTTCAGCGATTTGGTTGGAAACCGGACGCGATTCGATAACTTTTACAAGCACGTATTCCACATCTTCTCTTGGTTTCCCATCAAGATATTGATTGAATTCTTGGTAAGCGTTAGCGCTGACCGGGCAAGTGGTGCTGTGCTTGAATACAACGAGTGGACGAGTAGCTGAAGCTTCATAGACGTTGTTCCATTCTTCAATGGACGTGATTTCTTTGTATGACATAAGGGGAACACTCCTTTTAATCTGCTGTGCAGAAATTAATTAAACCGTACATATAGTATAGCGCTTTTTGACGTGTAAAGTCATTTTTTTGTCGTTATGTCCTGAGCCATATTGCTATTGTATGAATCGGGTATTGCAATCGGAATTGGAGCGTGCTATGATAACGGAAGTCGAAATGACCGTTTTAGTTTTTTGGTCAGTTTTTAAAGTGATAAAGGAATGAAATGCTCGGAGGTGAAGGAATGGCCATTGATCGACGACAGCAGATTGTGAATGCTGCGGGGAAGTCGTTCGCGCTGTTTGGGTATAAGGCGACGACCATGGATCAGGTAGCGAAAATTGCGAATGTAGGCAAAGGGACGATCTACACGTTTTTTACGAATAAAGAAGAGTTGTTCCACGAAATTATGAAGAAGCTTATTATTGAAATGAAGCAGGTTGCAGAAAAGGTTGTTGATCCTAATCGGTTATTCTTCGATAATTTGAACGCTGCGCTCGAGCAGCTGCTCGATTTTCGCGAGGAACATGAGCTTGCACTTAAGCTATCGCATGAGGTACGCGAGATTGGTACGCCCATGGCGCTGGAGGGTATACAGCAAATAGAGAAAGCAGTCGTTGGTTATATTCAGCATCAAATCCAGCTGGCGATCGATAAAGGCGAGATTAAGCCTTGTGATCCAGAAATGACTGCGTTTGTTATGCTCCGCTTGTATATGGCGCTTACGGTAGAATGGAAAAAAACGCATGAACCGCTGAACAAACAGCAAGTAGCGGAAAAATTGCGATTCTATATGCAAGTAGGATTGGCTCCGGAATAACCTGGATGCCTTTTTTTACACAAAGAAATGACCAAATGAGAGAAATGGTCAATCAGTAACTGGGAGAGTGGACGATTTGAAGTTCAAAGGTTTAAAGCAGTTTGGTAAAGAATTGTCCGGAATCGGCCGCAACAAAATGTTGTTGATATCGGTAATTGGCGTGCTGATGATTCCCGTTATGTACTCATCGATGTTTCTAGGGGCGTTTTGGGACCCGTATGGAAATTTGGATAAGATGCCGGTAGCCGTCGTTAATGCGGATAAAGGGTATGAATTTAACGGCGAGATGATGCATATTGGCGATGATTTTGAGGCAGAGCTAAAGGAAAATGAAAAATTTGAATGGCATTTCGTAAGTAAAGAGGAAGCCGAGGCGGGAATGGAAGATCATAGCTACTATTTGGCCATTGAGATTCCTTCTGATTTCTCGGAGAAAACAACTACTTTAACTTCAGATAAGCCAACACCGGCTAAGCTTACGTATTTAGCTAATGAGAGCTATAACTTTTTAGCTTCTCAGATTGGCAGCAAAGCAGTCGACACCATGAAAATGGAGCTTAACAAAGAAGTGACGTCGGCTTATACGCGCACTGTGTTTGAGCAAATGGAGGAGCTCGTGGATGGCATAAGCAAAGCGAGCGATGGTGCAGGTGAAATTGCTGATGGGACGACGAAGGCGAAGGACGGAGCCGTACTCATCGAGAAAAACTTAGCGAAGCTGGTCAGCGGATCGCTTACGCTCAAAGAAGGAGTCGCTAAGCTGAACGATGGCGGCAAGGCGCTTGGCAAAGGCAGTGCCGAGCTTAGCACGGGCACGAATAACTTGGCTAGCGGCCTGGCACAGCTGCTAGCAGCGCAGAAGGAGCTTGGCGCGGGAGCCGCATCGCTTGGTGAAGGCGCGGGCTCGCTTGGAGCTGGAGCGGTGAAGCTTAGCGACGGCTTGTCGCAATTAGCCGGAGCGAGCGGACAGCTGGCGGGAGGCGCGTCGGACGCGCAGCAGGCTGCGGGGCAGCTAGCGGGCGGTCTTAAGGAATCAGCTGCGGGCGAGGAGCAGCTGAAGGCAGGAGCGTCGCAGCTGGCGAATGGGCTGACGCAGCTGGGTCAGGCGAATCCCGAGCTGGCGGAGAGCGAAAGCTTTGCGTCTTTGCTCAAAGCGAGCCGAGAGCTTGCGGCGGGTTTGGAGAAGTCTTCAGAAGGACAGAAGCAGCTGAGAGACGGGGCGTCGAAGCTTAATGAAGGCCTAGTCAAAGTATCTGATGGACTTGGAACCTTCGATAAGAAGGTCGAGGAAGCAGCGGCCGGCGGCAAGCAGCTTGGTGCAGGGGCAGAGCAGGTAGTCGCTGGTGCGAAGAAATTTTCAACCGGCATGAATCAGTTCGGCTCGAAGCTTGCTGAAGCAAGTGCCGGCGGAACAAAGCTTGCAACAGGTGCCAAACAGCTGAACAGCGGGGCAGCAACGCTTACGTCTGGACTTTCACAGTTGTCCTCAAGCATTACGCCATTCGTTAATGGTTCGGTAGAGCTGGAGGATGGTGCGCAGCAAGTAGCTTCAGGTTTGTTGAAATTGGAGGATGGCACTCAGGAGCTGTCAGGCAAGCTGAATGAAGCGTCGGATAAGACGTCTGATCTAAAGCTGACCGATACGATGGTGGATATGTTCTCCGATCCAGTAAAGCTTGATGTAGAGAAAGTAACGAAAGTAGATAACTACGGTACAGGTCTTGCGCCGTATTTCCTATCGCTTGGATTATATGTCGGAGCTATGCTATTAACGATTGTATATTCGGTTCGTGAACCGGCTGTTCGTCCAGTTAACGGCTGGAGCTGGTTTTTGAGTAAAGCACTCACTTTAGCGCTAATCGGCACCATTCAGGCATTGATTGCGGATGCTGCTCTTATTTATGTGCTGAAGCTGGAAGTGCAAAGCATGGGCTTGTTCGTCATGTACTCCATACTAACCAGCATTACGTTTATGATGATTATTCAATTCCTAGTTGCTTCAATGGGCAATCCGGGACGATTTATCGCAGTTATTTTGCTTATCTTCCAATTAACGAGCTCTGCGGGCACATTCCCTATCGAGCTTGTACCTGGATGGCTGCAAAAAGTATCGCCGTTCCTGCCAATGACTTACTCCGTCAAAGGCTTTAGAGATATTATCTCAAGCGGAGATTACAGCTCGATGGCTGGATACGTTGCAATTATGGCGGGTATTGCTATTCTGTTCGCAGTACTTTCTTATCTGTACTTTACGTTGTCCCATCGGAAAACGAAGGACGATCAGTTGGAACCGGCAGTTCCGGCATCTGTTTAATTTAAAAAAGGGCTAGTCTCGGATAATCCGTGACACAGCCCAATATGCAAAGACGCTCTCAAACACAATGAAAAGTGGATGAGAGCGTCTTTTTTTGTATGCAATTGTATCGCAAGGGAGTGAGGTGAGTCTGATTAACTTGGCACAGTCATATACAAAAACGACTGACCATCTTGGAAGCGATCAATTAAGATGATCTCTTCTCATTCGGTCAGCCGCTAATTATCTGCTATTCGTGAATTTCAGTGAGCAATTGACCAAGCGTCTCGAGCGCTTGCTCTTCCTGTTCGCCGTCAATTTCCAAAGTCACTTCTTCATTCATCGCAATACCAAGTGTCAGCATGCTAAGCGAACTTTTGCCGTTTACTTTTTTACCTTTGGCAATGACGCTGATTTTACAAGGAAAGGTGTTTGCTGTTTGGACGAAGGTTTTAGTAGGGCGTACATGAAAGCCCGTCGGATTGATGATAGTGTAAGTTTTGCTAATCATGATGAATCACTCCGTTTCTTGTGCGTTCTACGAATTGTGTAATTTCCTGAGTGCTCCGCATAGTCAGTGCTTGATTGGCATGAACCGACCATTCGGACTGGTCAAGCTGTCCGATCAGCTCTCTTGCTTGCAGAATCGAACCTGCGCTCATGCTGAATTCATGCAGGCCAAGGCCAAGAAGCAAGGGGATTGCCGTCTGATCGCCTGCCATCTCGCCGCACATGCCCACCCATTTGCCTTCCTTCTCTGCCGCTTGAATAACGAAGCTGATGAGGCGAAGCAAGGATGGATGCCATGGCTGGTACAGGTACGATACCGTTTCGTTCATACGGTCTGCCGCCATTGTATATTGAATCAAATCATTAGTGCCGATGCTGAAGAAATCAACTTCAGGAGCGAAAAGATCGGCAGCGACTGCCGCGGCTGGAATTTCGACCATCATGCCAATTTCGATATGCTCGGCAAGCTGTACGCCTTCGGCGATGAGCTTCTGCTTTTCTTCCTCAAGCAGCTTCTTTGCCTCGAGGAGCTCTTCTAATACGGCAATCATCGGGAACATGATTTTCAAATTGCCGTAGCGGCTGGCGCGGAGAAGTGCCCGCAGCTGTGTACGGAACAAGTCCTGTCTATCGAGACATAGGCGCAGCGCGCGCTGTCCGAGGAAAGGATTGCTTTCTTTCGGCAGCTCCATGTAGGGGAGCTCCTTGTCTCCGCCTATATCAAGCGTCCTAATGACGACTGGCTTAGGGTTCATTTTCTCAAGCGCATATTTGTAGCTGGTGAACTGCTCCTCCTCCGTTGGGAGGGAGCTGCGCCCCATATATAGAAATTCGGTACGAAAAAGTCCAATTCCTTCGGCGCCATTGTCGATTGCCCGCTGAATATCTTCCAAGCTGCCGATGTTGGCTGCCAGCTCAACTTGCTTGCCATCCTTGGACAAAGTGAGCTTATCCTTCAGCTTGCTTAATTCCGCTCTGCGCAGATCATCCTTTTGTTTCTTTTCTTGATAGGCTGCCAGTTCTTCTTCCGTAGGCTCAATTAGGACAATGCCTTCAGCCGCATCAACGATAATAACAGCTTGCTCTTTCATATCTTGAACCGCTTGACCGATCCCTACGATTGCTGGTATTTCCAATGACCGCGCCATAATGGCAGAATGCGAGGTGCGGCTGCCTATCTCTGTGACAAAACCGCGTACGTAGTTCAAATTAAGCTGAGCAGTATCTGAAGGCGTCAGATCGCGCGCGACGATAATACACTCCTCCGACAGATTGGCTAGGTCGGTATGTGGGACGCCTCGCAAATGACTCATGATACGTCCGGATACGTCCTCAATATCAACGGCGCGCCCTCTTAGCAGTTCATCGGTCATCGATTGCAGCAGGTCGATAAAATAATTGGAAATCTCATGGAGCGCAAATTGAGCATCTATGGATTCTTCGGCTATTTTCTGCTCAATCGCTTCAATGAAATCAGGATCTTCCAAAATCATCAGATGACCTTCAAATATTTCGGCTTTGTCTGCTCCGAGGCGCTCCTCTGTTTTTGTGCGAATCGCTTCAACCTCTTCACGGGTGCTTGCAACAGCACGGCGGAACGTTTCTATTTCCTGCGCACTGTCTTGCACAGATTGCTCAGTCGGTATGAAACGCTCGGAAGCGAGATGGAAGACCGGGGCAATGGCGATACCCGGTGATGCTGCTATCCCTTTAAGTGTTAATGTCATTAACTTCAGACTCCTTTCGCCGCAGATTGAAGTGATTGCTCCAGCTTGCGGTATTGCTCTGCCGCTTGTATATGAAGCGGATGCTGCTCATCTAAACCTGTATATTTTGTTATCGTAGAATGAAGGCCTAGTTCCTTAATGGAAGCTTGCAGCTCGGCAGCCTCGGGATCATCTACAGCATTAAAATGTAAAGCCGCTGCCATGGCCGTGGTCAAATGAATGGCAGGCATGCCATATTTATAAGCTAATGAGGCCGGTCTAACTAGACGGTCATTCGGAGAAATCTTGCGAATAGGCGAGCGGCCGATTCGAACAACCTCGTCTACCAAGTAAGGATTAACGAAGCGCTCCAAAATTTGCTCAACATAAAGCGCATGCTCTTTCTCATCGAATTGATACGTTTGGATAAGCGCAGCTCCTGATTCCTGCAATGCGCCTCGTACCTCTGCCAATATCTCTTTGTTGTTCATCGCTTCTTGAATCGTCTCGCAGCCTTTAAGGAAACCGTGATACGCTGCAACGCAATGCCCTGTATTAACAGTGAACAGCTTGCGCTCGATATACGGCTCCAGTTGATCGACGTAGTGTACTCCGTCAATTTCCTTAAGCGAATTAAGCAATGGGGAGCGCTCTACAGTCCACTCATAGAAAGGCTCGACCATAACTTCAAGTGGGTCTTCATTTTGCTGCAGTGGAACGATACGGTCAACGGCGGCGTCAGGGAAAACGATATGCTGATCGGCCTTCGCCTGTACATCCGCAGATAGATGGCCATAAACGAATTGCTTCAAAATCGTGCTGCCGCCAAGGGCATTCTCGCACGCAATAACCGGAAGAGCGGCTTTGCCGCTCTCGATTCTAAGCTCAATTCCTTTAGCGACCGCAGCGGCAATGTGCTTCAGTACCGATACGCCAACAGCGGTTGTGACGATATCCGCTTCCGCGATAGTCTTAGCGACTAAATCTATATTTTTGCCGTCAATAGCAGTTATATGGTCAACAAGATACGTGTCGCCCTGCTCGTTTGCAATCTTAACCGCATATTGCCCTTTTTCTTGCAGCTGCGAGACAAGCGTATCATTAACATCAACAAAACATACCTCGTAGCCCGCGTTATGCAGCAGCAAACCGATAAAACCTCTGCCTATGTTGCCTGCGCCGAAGTGAACGGCCTTCATGATTCCATCCCCGATTCAAAGATAGAAATCAATTCTTGCTCCGACGAAGCGTTCAAAATGCGCTGCATATCTTCTTCCTCAGACACGAGCACAGCAACATTGGTCAAAATATCAAGGTGATCGTCGCCGACAGCCGCTAGGCCGATAATTAATTGAGCAGGCTCTTCGCCGCCGAAGTCTACGCCTGCCGGTACGGTAATAATGGCCATGCCTGTAGATTGAATAAGTGCTTTCGATTCGTTCGTGCCATGAGGCATGGCAAGCCCTCCGCCAATATAGGTGGATAGAGACTCCTCGCGCTCAATCATTTTGTCGATATACGACTGCGGAGCATGCCCTGCGTCAACAAGCATTTGTCCAACCATGCGGATCGCTTCGTATTTGTCCTTGAGGTTAACGTTTAATTTTACTTTCTCTGTAGATAGAATGGTCATGATTATTCTCTCCAATCCAATTTGGTTTTTATATATTGTTCCAGCTTCTTTGAAATAAACAGCTTAATGCTTGCCGCATCATCATGCGCTAATAAAGTAAGTAGATCCGGCAGCAGCAGCATTGCGCTAATTTCACTTAGCAGCTCAAGGCTATAGGAATCAAGCTTGAGAGGGCCGAGCATCATCAACAGGTGCTTGGCCTGCGCATCTTCATCCTCGCCTAGCTGCAAAGATCGATCATATCGATATAAAGCAAGCAGAGGCTCTTTAATCCATTCGCTGCGTGTATGAAGCAGAGCAAGCTCGGTATCTGGTATGACCAGACTTCCTTGCAGCTCTCTTGCGAGCAGCTGATCGGCTATTTTTTCGCGATTTGCATCGATATATGGCTTTCCAATTAAGGAAAGCATGCTCGGCAGCTGGTGATCCAATCGATCTTGATCTGGCAACAGCGTTAAATCATGCACATGGAAGCCGTCAAGCAGCTGAAGAACGATGCCGGAATACAGCTGAAGCTGCAGCAAACGATCCAGAGGAGACTGGCCTGCCGTGTCTTCATTTGCTGATAGGGAGGGAGCGGCCTTCTTCAAGGTTGTGCCCTCTATATAGCTGCGAAGCTTATTGGTTTCTTCCGGTGTGAGCAGGGGACTCAGCTTAATATAGCGATCCGGCTCTAGCGGCAAATCAACAGTTGAAATGATCAAATCATAGCGGCTAGGCGGAAGCCTTGTCGCTTCATACCATGAATAATGACCGATCAGGTCGATTTGCGGCAGTACGTTAGCAATTTTGACAGCTAAAAGCTTGGAGGAACCGATGCCGCTCGTACAAACGAGAACAGCTCTTATTTTTCTTGGAAAAGGCTTTAACCGCTCAAGGGAAGCTCCGAAATGCATAACGATATAACCGATCTCCTCGTCAGGCACTTGTAGAAGCGGATAAACCTGTTGTACAGCGCTTTGAACAATGGAAAACAATATAGGGTAATCTTTTTTGATCGGCACTAACATCGGATTGCGGATGGCGATGCCGTCCTTAATGCGCTGAAAGGCTGGTTTTATATGCTGAATAAGTCCTTCTTCTAGCGATCGATCCTCCATGAGCGACATGTTAAGCTGATCCTCGACATAACGGATGAGCAGCCTGACACCTTCAATGGCCTTCATATCTTCATGATGAATTAACAGACCGTTATCTAGAAAAGCTTCGCTATTCAGCAGTTGTGAAAGATACGTTTTTTCTTCTATTGGGAGCTGTAGATTGAGCGCATCGAGCAAGCTTCGCAGCAATGGAATGATTTCATCAGAATGACGATATTCGCTTGCTGTGACATAGCAGTTGTTCTCTATTCGGGTTAACGCAACCGACAGCTTAATAAGCAATCTTGTATAGTTAGATTCGGACAACGTGTGTGGCCATTCGTCATTTAGTTCCCATAGCGCATGCTCGAGCCGCTTAAAGTTTTCTTTGCCGATCATGTCGAGCAGCTGTGCTGTGATCGGGTTTGAGACTGTAAGGTTCTTGAATTGACCGAATAGATCGGAATCGTCGAGATGATTTATGGCAAGCAAGCTAATCGAATGACGCTTATCTTCTTCAGATCCAATAATTTCAACGCCATATCCTCTTCTGCGAACAAGGGTCATCCCCTGTTTGATGATCAGTTCCTCCAGCTCATCTAGATCATGGCTGATGGTCGGCATCGTAACGCGCAGCTCATGGGCGAGTGCAAACAGCTTTATCGGCTCGTCATGCTCAAGCAGTCTGCAGAGAATAACGATTTTTCGTTCTTCAGCCGAATATTCAAAGTAATCAGAAGGCTCAAACGATTGTTTGAATCGCTCAAGAGTATCCGAGTCTGCTTCTACTTGAATACCAAGCCCTGCTATTTTGTGAAGTACAATGCCGTTTGCGGCAAGTAACGATTCGATATCGACAAGCTCGCGATGGATCGTCCTTGTGCTCGTACCGACAATGGACGCGATATCGGCTGCAGTAATTTCTTGCTTTTGACTCAGCAGCAGTTCGATAATTCGACGTTGCCTAGTTGAGGCTTTGATAGGCTATCCTCCTTAGCAGAAGAATGGACTTAACGCCGACAGTAAACTGTCAGCGTTAAGTATGAAGTCATGAACTTAGTCTTTGTACGAGCAAGTCATACTCTGGACTTTTAAGGAAATTATCAATGGAAATATGCTCTGCGTTAGGCGCCTTTAGGCGTGCGCGGTCAGTCAATGTTTTATGGGTGATCACGATGTCGGCATCGCCTGGAATATCGTTTATCGCCGTGTTGATAACAGTAATCGGCAGCTCAGCTGCATTTATTTTTTTGCGTAAAATGGAAGCGCCCATCGCGCTTGAGCCCATGCCCGCATCGCAGGAAAACACAATTTTGTTCACTTGCTCTTTCGTTAGCTGTACTTGCTCTGTGGAAGGTGAAGCAGCATTGCCTTTGGATTCAGCTTTCATTTGCTGAACTTTTTGCGCGGCTAGCTCAAGCTCGTTGTCGTTATCTCCTGCCTGCTTGCTTGTTTTAAGAAGAACAGCAGAGACGAGGAATGAAACGATTGTTGCGACGACTACGCCGCTTAGCATTGCTAGTAGTCCGCCTTTTGGCGTCATGGTGATATAGGCGATAATACTGCCCGGTGATGGCGCGGCGACAAGACCAGCTCCGAAGATGGAGAAGGTGAATGTACCAGCAACACCCCCAGCGATAGCTGCGATAATCAAACGCGGATTCATTAGAATATACGGGAAGTAAATCTCGTGTATACCGCCGAAGAAATGAATGACAACAGCGCCTGGCGCCGATTGCTTAACCATTCCTTTTCCGAATACCCAATAAGCAAGCAGAATGCCAAGACCAGGTCCTGGGTTGGATTCCAGCATGTAAATGATGGATTTACCGGCTTGTGATGCTTGATCCAGCGCGAGCGGGCCTAATATGCCGTGGTTAATCGCGTTGTTGAGGAACAGTACTTTAGCTGGCTCGATCAAAATGTTCGCAAGCGGCAGGAAACCAGTGTTGATCAGCCACTCTACGCCTGAAGCAAGTACTTTGCTTAATGCGGCTACGACCGGTCCAATGCCTTTAAAGGCAATCAGTGCAAGACCGCCGCCAATAATGCCGGACGAGAAATTGTTGATGAGCATTTCAAAGCCCGAAGGAATCTTTCCTTCAATAGATTGATCGAATTTCTTCAGCACCCATGCGGCTAGCGGGCCAACGATCATGGCTCCGAGGAACATTGGAATGTCCGCCCCTGCAATAACGCCGAGTGTGACGATTGCGCCGACTACGCCTCCGCGTACGCCGTGAATCATTTGACCACCGGTATAGCCGATGAGTATAGGGAGCAAGTAGGTAATCATCGGTCCAACAAGAGTTGCTAGGCTTTCGTTCGGAAACCAGCCTGTTGGAATAAATAGTGCCGTAATGAGTCCCCATGCAATAAAAGCGCCAATATTCGGCATGACCATGCCGCTTAGAAAACGACCAAATCGTTGTACGGAAACTTTAACTCCGCCGGATACCGGTTGCTCGGATGTCAGTTTACTCATGCTTAAACCTCCAATTTATAATAATGTTCACTAACTGAACCTGAATTAATCGTAATGTATAGCGCTTTCATATTCAATGAATTGAAAAACAGGTTGCGTCATGAGCATTGTTGACATCATTTTTCCTTTTAGTATTGCTGATTTTCGGGGATGCTGTATAATCACTATTGTTTCTTCTAAAACTGCAAAGGGGAATGCGATATGCAAGACCAAACGATTATTCGTTTTGAACATGTGACAAAACAATATGCTCATAATGCTGCTGCTGTCCTCAAAGACGTCAGCTTTACAATAGAGCGAGGCAAATTTTATACGCTGCTTGGTCCGTCCGGCTGCGGCAAGACGACGGTGCTCCGGCTTATAGCTGGCTTCACTGAACCCTCAGAGGGTCAAATCTATTTCCATAATAAAGTGATAAACCGGGTTCCTGCGAATGAACGACAAGTAAATACGGTTTTTCAGGATTATGCTCTTTTTCCTCATCTCAATGTGTTCGAGAATGTTGCCTTTGGCCTGCGAATCAAGAAGATGAAAAACGCGGATGTGACGAATAAAGTGAAGGATGCGCTTCGTTTCGTCAACTTGGACGGTTACGAATCACGGGAGATTTCGGAGATGTCCGGCGGTCAGCGGCAGCGTGTTGCCATCGCGCGGGCGATCGTGAACGAGCCGGAAATTATTTTGCTGGACGAGCCGTTATCCGCGCTTGACCTTAAGCTTCGTACGGAAATGCAGTACGAGCTGCGCGAGCTGCAGCGCCGACTTGGCATCACATTTATATTTGTAACGCATGACCAAGAGGAAGCGCTGGCGATGTCTGACGAAATTTTTGTTATTAATGAAGGAAAAATTCAACAAAGCGGAACGCCAACAGATATTTACGATGAGCCGATCAATCGCTTTGTTGCGGATTTTATTGGTGAATCCAATATTGTACCAGGCCGAATGGCACGCGACTTCGAGGTGGAGTTCGCTGGTCGTTCATTTGAATGCGTCGATCAAGGGCTCACGCCAAATGAGGCTGTTGATATTGTAATCAGGCCAGAGGATTTGGAAATAACTTCTTCAGAGAATGGTAAGCTGCAAGTGCGTGTAGATTCGCAATTGTTCCGGGGCGTACATTACGAGATTTGCTGTTACGATGAATCAGGAAATGAGTGGCTTGTCCATTCCACTCGCAAAGCTACAGTAGGGGAGCAGATCGGATTAACCTTTGACCCAGAAGCCATCCATGTTATGAGACTGGGTGAAACGGAAGAAGAATTCGATAAGCGTCTTGAAGCATACAGCGAGGCCGCAGATGTCGAATAAATCACGTAGTTTTTATCTCATACCGTATATGGCTTGGATTGTGTTATTTGTTATAGCGCCGATCGTGTTAATTGCCTATTACTCCTTCTTTGATGTAGAGGGCAACTTCACGCTGGACAATTATGTGAAGTTCTTTACGCCGGTTTATATGAAAATGACGCTTAGCTCCTTCTGGTACGCGTTTCTGATAACCGCAATATCATTGCTTGTCGCGTATCCGGCAGCTTACTTATTGACAAAAACTAAGCATAAACAGCTCTGGCTGCTGCTTATTATACTTCCTAGCTGGATCAATTTGCTGCTAAAGGCTTATGCGTTTATTGGCTTGTTCGGTACATACGGCTTTGCAAACTCCGTGCTGGAAGCGATCGGCATTCCGAAACAGCAAATTTTGTTTACGGACTTTAGCTTTATCTTTGTATCCGTATATATCTTTATTCCTTTTATGATTTTGCCGATCTTCAATGCATTGGAGGAAATGAATCCGACGCTCGTGTATGCGGCGCGTGATCTTGGCGCATCGGCGTGGACAACGTTCCGGCGTGTTATTTTTCCGCTAACGATCAGTGGTGTGAAGTCCGGCTGTATGGCTGTATTTATACCTGCATTATCTCTGTTCATGATTACGAGGCTTATTGCCGGCAATCGGGTTATTACGCTAGGTACGGCAATCGAGCAGCATTTTCTCGTGACGCAGGACTGGGGTATGGGTTCGACGATTGCTGTGTTCTTGATTCTAGCGATGGCGGCGATGATGCTGTTAACTGGCAATCGAAAGCGAGGTGCGGCAGATGCGCGGAAAAAATAAATGGTCGAACATCTATCTCGTACTCGTGTTTGCAGTACTCTATGCGCCTATTTTCTATTTAATGTTTTATTCGTTCAATAGCGGCGGCTCGATGCGTAATTTCGAGAGCTTCACGCTTGATTATTACAAAGAGGTTTTCGCGGATACGCGTTTACTCATCATTGTCCTGAACACGTTCGTTATTGCGCTGCTGTCCGCTGCAATTTCGACGATTCTTGGTGTTATTGGTGCGATAGCTATTCATCATATTCGCAGCAATCGACCGAAACAATCGCTTTTGACGCTCAATAATGTATTGATCGTAAGTCCCGATGTTATTATCGGTGCGTCCTTTCTGATCCTATTTACGATGATTGGCATCAAGCTGGGCTTTGTGTCCGTCTTGCTGTCGCATATTGCGTTCAGTGTTCCGATTGTCGTTATTATGGTGCTGCCGAAGCTGCAGGAAATGAGCTCAACGTTGATTGATGCGGCGCATGATCTTGGTGCCAGCTCGTGGCAGGTGCTGACGCGCGTTGTGCTTCCATTCATCAGACCGGGCATATTCGCAGGGTTCTTCATGGCGCTGACGTATTCGCTAGATGACTTTGCAGTAACGTTTTTTGTAACCGGCAACGGCTTCTCTACGCTGTCTGTTGAGATCTATTCACGGGCGCGCCAAGGTGTGTCGTTATCGATCAATGCGTTGTCGACACTTATTTTCTTATTTACGATCATTCTGGTCGTTGGTTATTATTTCATTAATCAACGAAATATGAAGCCGTCAAGCAAGGAGGGGCACTAATGACACAGCTTGTACGTATGTTCGTAATCGTGTTTGTTGTCTCATTTGGCCTCATCTATCTGACTTCGTACTTGAATGATAGTGAAGGCTACAGCGGAAGCAATACACTGACGATTTACAACTGGGGCGATTATGTTGATCCCGAGCTGCTTGACCGCTTTGAAGATGAGACAGGTATTAAGGTCATTTACCAAACCTTCGATTCGAATGAAGCGATGATGACCAAAATTGGACAAGGCGGTACGACGTTTGATGTGAGCATTCCTTCTGAGTATGCGATTAGCAAGATGAAAGAGGATGGTTTGCTCTTAAAGCTCGATCACTCGAAACTCCCGAATTTAAAATATATCGATCCGCGTTTCATGAATTTATCATTTGATCAAGACAACGCTTATTCCATTCCTTATTTTTGGGGGACTGTCGGAATTGTGTTCAATCCAGAGCTAGTCGGGGATCTGACCTTCTCCAGTTGGAATGACCTATGGGATAAAAGCTTGCGCAACCAGATCCTGCTGCTGGACGGTGCTCGCGAGGTTATGGGCATGGGGCTGAACTCTTTGGGTTATTCGCTGAATGATACGGAAGAGGCTCATTTGCAGGAGGCGAAAGCGAAGCTCCTCCAGATGACGCCTAACGTGAAGGCGATTGTCGGTGACGAAATCAAGATGCTGCTTGCAAACGAAGAAGCGGCAGTCGGTCTTGTTTGGTCGGGTGATGCATCGGAAATTATGGATGAGAACGATAAGCTTGATTATATCGTGCCAGAGGAAGGCTCGAATCTTTGGTTTGATAATATGGTTATTCCGAAGACGGCCAAAAATATCGAAGGCGCGCATCAATTTATCAACTTCATGCTCGACCCAGAAGTGGCCGCTCAGAACGCGGAATATGTCGGTTACTCGACTCCGAATGAAGCGGCGCTGGCGCTGCTGCCTGAGGAGATTGCGACTGATGAGCGTTTTTACCCAGATGAAGAGCTGACTGAAAGGCTTGAGGTTTACGACAATCTCGGCAAAAGAATGCTGGCTCACTATAACGAGTTGTTCCTCGAGTTTAAAATGCATAAGAAATAAACAAAAGAGATAGCATTTTTCTAATGATTCCCATGCTATGCTGGATGAGATATTTCCAGATGAGGCGGCAAATGCGAATAGATGGGGCGGAGAGTATGAATAGCAGATGGATGAATTACGGCGGTCTTATACTAATCGCTGTTGTGTGGGGAGCGAACTTCGGCATATCGCGGTTAGCTATGGAGTCGTTTAATCCCATCGTTTTCTCGTTTTTGAGATTTGGATTGGCTATTCCGTTTTTCTTTCTCATTCTTAAGCTAAGAGAGGGCAGCGTGGGCATTCCGTGGCGAATCGTGCCGAAGCTTGCTGTCATTGGGTTGGTTGGCATTACACTGCTTGAAATCACGGTGATGTACTCGATTAAATATACGACCTTAGCCAATGCGTCGCTGCTGAACGTAGCGCCGTGGCCGATCTTCGCTGCATTGTTTGCTCCTTTATTCATGCGCGAAACCATCACGAAGAGACTCATTGTTGGCGGAGCGATATCCATCGTTGGGGTATGCTTCGTCATACTGGGCGGCGGTGAAAGTTTCAGTCTCTCATCTGACAATATGATCGGCAACTTGATGGCGCTTGGAGTCAGCATTGTCGGTCCGTTATTTAATCTAAGCTCCATGTCGCTTATGAAGCAATACTCTGCTCTGCGTGTAAGCACGTGGACGATAGCTTTTGGGTCGTTGTTTATGCTGCCGCTCACCTTTGGGGCTTGGGGGCAAACCGATTGGTCGTCTCTTCAGGCGGGGCATTATTTATCCATTGGCTATAATGTATTGATTTGCACCGTTGTCGCTTTTGTCGTTTGGAATGCATGTATGTTCAAGGTTGGCGCAACGCGCTCTAACTTTTTCCGTTATGCGGTTCCGGCGGCGGCTGTTGTAGCTGGGTATGCGATGTTCGATGAGAAGATCGCGCTGCTGCAAATGTGCGGCGCAGGCTGCATGGCCGCAGGACTGATATGGATCAGCATCGAGAGCAAACCGCGAAGCAAATCGTCCGTGAAGACAGTGGAGTCGAATGGTTAATTCTTGTGATTCATAATTGTGGTTGATAGTTTATGAGATCGAATTCTAATTGTATAAAAATGTATCATGTGAGGGTTTCGTACTAAGTTGGACTAACTTAGTACGAAACTCTTTTGTTTTTTACATAAAAAGGATTATTAAAGAACAGTGTGTGTTATGGTAACTCCCATTACGTGAAACCTAACATGACAATGGATAAAAATGTAGAATTTTTGCACTAAATAACGAAATTTTTCTTTTAAAATAGTGATGAAAAAGGTAAAATCAAAAAAGCGGCTAATCCATGGAATGGGAGTCGGACTCTACGAAGAAGGACTGAACTTAAAATGACAGTGAGTATAGTAGAAGAAACGTTAAATCCGTACCAAATCGCACAACAGCAAATCGATACTGCAGCGGCCCATCTACAATTGCCTAAGCATGTTACAGACATCTTGAAGCAGCCGAAGCGCGTGCTGTCGGTTAACTTCCCAGTTCGTATGGATGATGGCTCAATTCGAGTGTTCGAAGGTTACCGTTCCCAACATAATGACGCGATTGGACCGACTAAGGGCGGCATTCGCTTTCACCCTGATGTAACGCTTGATGAAGTAAAAGCACTTTCCATGTGGATGAGCTTTAAATGCGGCGTTGTTGGCCTTCCTTACGGCGGCGGCAAGGGCGGAGTTATTTGTGATCCACATCTTCTAAGCAAAGGCGAGCTAGAGCGTGTTAGCCGTGCTTTCATGGAAGCTATCGCTGATTTTGTAGGTCCTGACAAAGATATTCCTGCACCGGACGTATACACGACTCCACAAATCATGGGTTGGATGATGGATACGTACAGCAGACTAAAAGGCGTTAACTCACCTGGCGTTATTACAGGTAAACCGCTTATTCTTGGCGGATCCCAAGGTCGTAATGAAGCAACAGCGCAAGGCTGTGTGTACACAATCTTGGCAGCACTTCAAGATAAGAATATTCCTATTGAAACGGCTACTGCAGCGATTCAAGGTTACGGCAACGCTGGTCGCATTGCTGCTCGTTTGCTTAGCGAAGCAGGCATTAAAGTTGTAGCAGTCAGCGACTCCAGAGGCGGAATTTACGATCCGAATGGATTGGATATCGAACAGATCTCCATACTAAAGGATACGACTTCCATCCGTGAGTATGGCGAGAAGTACTATATTTCTAATGAAGATTTGCTTGAGCTTGATGTTGATGTTTTGGTTCCAGCTGCTCTAGAAAACGTAATTACTGCTAAAAATGCTGATCGCATTAAAGCAAAAATCGTTGCAGAAGCTGCAAACGGACCTACAACACCAGAAGCGGATCGCGTACTTTGGAGCCACGGCATCACAGTTATTCCAGACGTACTTGCAAATGCAGGCGGCGTTACGGTTTCGTACTTCGAGTGGGTACAAAACTTGGCTAACTACTACTGGAGCGAAGCGGAGGTTCTTGAGAAGCTTGAGACGAATATGATTCTTTCTTACGTAGCTGTTCGTGATCTTGCTAAGGAACATGACACTGACCTTCGTACAGCTGCTTATATGATTTCGATCAAACGGATCGCAGCAGCGATGGAAGCTAGAGGCTGGATCTAATATATTTATAAAACAAGAAGAGGTGGCGGCGTCATGACAGAACAGATTCGCATCGGTATTGTTGGTTACGGCAATCTTGGACGCGGCGTAGAGCTTGCAATTAGACAAAGTGCAGATATGAGATTGGATGCGATATTTACTCGCAGAGACCCAGCATCTATTCCGTCTGAAACAAAAGCATATAAAATTGAAGACGCTGAGCGCTTTGTCGATGATATCGACGTTATGATTCTTTGCGGCGGCTCAGCAACAGATTTGCCAGAGCAGGTTCCTGCATTTGCCCGCTTGTTCCATACGGTTGACAGCTTCGATACGCATGCGCGTATTCCTGAATTTTTTGATCAGGTTGATGCAGTTGCCAAAACGAGCAATAAAGTAAGTGTAATATCCACAGGCTGGGACCCAGGCTTGTTCTCATTGAATCGTTTGCTTGCTGAGGCAATATTGCCAGAAGGCAAGGAATATACATTCTGGGGCAAAGGTGTAAGCCAAGGCCATTCAGATGCAATTCGCCGCGTGAAAGGTGTAAAGAACGGCGTTCAATACACCATTCCTAGTGAAGAGGCAGTAGCACGAGTTCGTAACGGTGAAAATCCAGAGCTTACAACGCGTGAGAAGCACGTCCGTGATTGCTACATCGTAGCAGAAGAGGGCGCTGATCAAGACGCGATTGCTGAGGAAATCCGTACGATGCCGAACTATTTCTCCGATTATAATACGACTGTTCATTTCATTGATGAAGCAACATTGAAAGCCGAGCATTCCACAATGCCTCATGGTGGTATGGTGCTTCGCAGTGGCAAAACAGGCGAGAACAGCACTCAAATTATTGAGTTCGGTTTGAAGCTTGACAGCAACCCTGAATTCACGGCTAGCGTGCTTGTTGCTTATGCTAGAGCAGCTTATAAATTTGCTCGTGAAGGACAGTCTGGAGCCAAAACCGTATTCGACATTCCATACGGCTACCTATCACCAAAATCCGCTGCAGAATTGCGTAAAGAGCTTCTATAGGTTCTGAAACTTTTCTGAACATTCCCCTCCGTTTTACAATTTTTTACTTACACTTTTGGAAATAGTAGGATATAATGAAAAAGTGAGAGTAATTACTGTCGAATTATAGGGAGAAGTGCTGAAAGATCCATTTTCCTATGGTAGAATAGGTTCAAACCTACCTAACAGGTAAATTCTACTAGGAAGTGAACTCAGCATGATAGACATCCATACGCATATTTTACCTGGATTGGATGATGGTGCGGCAAGTTTCGATGATACTCTGAATATGGCCCGGGCAGCTGTATCAGAGGGGATTACAACGATCATCGCCACTCCGCACCATGCCAATGGAACCTATACCAATACAGCAATCGACGTAGCTAAGCACACTCTCTCTATTAACGAACAGTTAATAGCTGCGGGTGTGCCTATTGCTATACATACAGGTCAAGAAATTCGCGTTCATGACGATCTGCTCGATGCTTGGTATAGAAAAGAATTGCTTCCCTTAGCCGGCTCTAGTTATGTATTGATTGAGATGCCATCCTCCCGTATTCCGAAGGCGATGATTGAGCTCGTACATGAGCTTAATGTATTGAAGTTGAAACCGATTATCGCTCACCCAGAAAGAAATGCAGAAGTTGTGAAGCACCCCGATCGATTAGCTGAGCTTATTGAAGCAGGCGCATTCGCACAGGTTACGACCCACTCACTGCTTGGGGGATTTGGTAAGCGCATTGAACAATCCGCATGGTCATTATTGAAGGCGGGCCATATTCATTTTGTATCTTCCGATGCTCATCATATTGAGCGCCGTGGATTTCGTTTGGGCGAAGCCTATGCGTCCATTGAGAGGCGGATGGGAGAACAGTGGGTTACCTATTTGCAATCCAACGCTCAGTCTGTGTTAGACGACAAACCTATACATAACCAGCCTATTACTATAGTTTCTTCAGACGGGGTTTTGCGTCGTTTTATTTCCTATTTCTACAAAAAATAGTGCGCGCTAGAATGATTGGAAGTTGAAGAAAGCGCATACTAAAAATGATATTATTGGCGTTATTAGTCATTCATCTATTAGATGAATGCAACTATTATCATATAATTAGGAGTGAAGAAAGTGACATTAAGAAAAAAATTAGCAGTTTCTACAATTGCGGCAAGCGTAGCCCTTACGGCTTTCGCTGGCATTCCGCTAAGTAGCAAAGGTTTGGCAGAGAAGCTTGGAGTAAATGGGGTTGTTTATGCATCCTCGTCATTGGCTGATTCAGCACTTGTAGCTGATATTAAGAAGCTACATGCCGCTCTTATTAGCACAAACGGATTAGCTGCAGTTGAAGCATTCCAGCTTGAACTTGATGCGTTGGACATTCATGTAAAAGGCGACATCGTAAAACCGATTGTAAACAAGTTTAATCCAACGGACAGTGAAGAAACACAGTTGGAAAATCTTTTCCACGATGCTGTGAAGCTTTCTTATAATCCTTCAGTTGCTGGACTTGAAGAACTGCGCACAAAATATGGAACATTGCTACAATCTTTTGCCACTAGAGCAGAAGTAAATGATCTTACAGTGGATGATATTGCTCAATATTTCCTTGATATTCAAAAAGAGCTTATTAAGCAAGTTGATTCCAAGGATCTGGCTGGACTTATAAGTCTACTAAAGGATTCGAATGCCCTTAATAAACTATTGCAGGATGTGCTAGCAGCGCTGCCTGGTGATTATGCAGTTGAGAAGATCTTCCGTCACTATGGTGTAACGACTGAAGATGTACTTGAAGTATTATCTCAAGCAAAACTAGCAGTAAAAGATGATACTAAATTCCTTGCTGCAGCTGGCGCGTTGTACACTGCTTATAAATCACTAAACACTACACCTCCAATCACTCCGGGTGGTCCAGGTGGCACAGTAACACCATCTACACCGCTTCCTGAATCAACTGACAAATTGCTAAACGATTTGAAAGCAGCGCTTGATAAAGCAACTGATGCTGAGAAAGCTGCTATTATTACTAAATTTGTTGCTGATGCAAAAGCAGAAATTGCTAAGCTTGCAGCAATCAGCGCAGCTTCAAGTGTTACTACAGTAAATGGACAAGCTGTTCTTCAATTGGATGAGAAGAGTGTATTGTCAGCAATTGCTGGTATTAACACGGTTGCTTCTAAGGTAAAAGAACTAGCACCAGCTTCTGCACTTGCAAAGACTGCTTTGCAAATCAATCTTGGTGAAGTGGCACAAAAGGATGTAGTTCTAAACCTTTCCGATGCAGTGGTTAAAGCTGCGGCAGCTGGAAATGTATCCGGTGCAACATTCACGATTGGCAAATTTGAAGTAACTGTACCTGTAGGCGGTTCATTCTCTTCTGCAATTGGTCTTACTATTAAGAAGAGCGATGTATCTGCTGACGTTGTAGGCACGTTGAAATCAGTATCTGAAGTTTATGACTTCAACCTAACGGTTGGCGGCACTGCAAAAACTTCATTCGATCAACCGATTGTAATCAGCATTCCGCTGGGCGATACAACTGGTCTTGATAAAGAGCTTCTTTCCGTAGCGAAAATCGTTGATGGCAAGCTAGTTTTCCACGGTGGACGTGTATCGGGCAACTCTATTATCGAATCTCGTGATTCGTTCTCCTCTTATGTTGTTGTAGAAAACAAAGTTTCGTTCAAAGACATTGCTTCTGTAGAAGCATGGGCTGGCCGCGAAATTAGCGTTGTAGCTGCTAAGGGTGCAATCGAAGGTAAATCAGAAGGTCAATTCGCACCGAAAGACAAAGTAACTCGCGCTGAATTCGCGAAAATGCTTATCCGTGCTCTTGATCTTGAGAATGGCTCAGCTACAGAAGGTTTTGCTGATGTCGATTCAGCTGCTTGGTATGCACCATACGTAGCTGCTGCGGCACAACTCAAAATCATTAACGGCCGTTCAGATACTAAATTTGATCCAAATGCAACGATTACTCGTGCTGAGATGGCAACGATGATCGCTCGCGCATTGAAAGTATCGCAAGGCGCTTCTAACGTAGCTGATGTAAATGCTGCACTAAAAGACTTTGCGGACGCTGGAAAAATTAATGCGTCATTAAAAGATGGCGTTGCATTTGCGGCAACTCACAAAATCGTAGTTGGAAATGCAGGCAAGTTCTTGCCAAATAACAATGCGACTCGTGCAGAGGCAGCAGTAATTATTTACCGTGCACTAAACTTCGACAATTAAGTAGAAATATATACAAAATCTTCCTCTCATGTGGATGAGAGGAAGATTTTTTTCGGGAATATATAGGATATTGTAAGATTATAGATTATTATGTAGTAAGGTATAGTTCTTGAGGATTATATTCTCATTCTAAATAACTATATCCCATGGAGGAATATGCATGTCTAACGAACTAGACTTACGACAGTATATGGCAATCATAAAGAAGAGAATGGCGCTAATATTAGTATTTGTGTTCCTCTGTACAGCAGCTGCGGCCGTTATTAGTATGTTTTTTAAAGATCCGGTCTATGAGGCATCTACTAAAATAATCGTAAATCAAACGACGACACAAATGGCAACCGGCCAGCTTGATCTTAATCAAATCAACTCCAATATCAAAATGATCGATACGTACAAAGAGATTATTAAAACACCAGCTATATTGGATAAAGTGGCTGAGCAATATCCACAGCTTGGATTAACTGCAACTGAGCTCTCACGTAAAATCCAGGTTAGCTCTGTAAATAATACACAGGTCATGACATTAGTCGTGCAAGATGTGGATTATAAGCAAGCAGCACAGGTTGTGAATGCGGTGTCGAATGTTTTCCGCGAAGAAATCCAGCATATTTTTAAAGTGGAGAATGTATCGATTCTGAATGAAGCTGTGGTCGATGCGCAGCCAAGTCCGGTTTCACCGAATGTTTCTCTTAATGTTGCGATCGCGTTTATCGTATCTTTAATGATTGCTGTAGGTATTACATTCTTACTTGAGTATATGGATGACACGATTAAAACCGAGGCAGATGTGCTGCAGTTTTTGGGTCAGCCCACGCTTGCTATGATCTCAAGAATGAATACGGAGGATGCTAATTCTAGCCAAACCAGCAAAACAACTCAAACTTACAAGGCAGGTGAATTAGAGGGTGTCTCGATTGAAAAATAAGCGTCAGATCATTACGCTAACGAATCCTCGTTCTCCCATATCAGAATCCTATCGCGCTCTGAGGACGAACATAGAGTTCTCATCAATAGATGAGAAATTGCAGGTGCTAATGGTCTCTTCAGCAGGCCCTGGTGAGGGGAAGTCGACAACGATAACGAATCTGGCTGTCACTTTCGCGCAATCCGAGAAGAAAGTTGTTCTTATTGATGCCGATCTTCGTAAGCCTACTGCCCATCATACATTTTCTATCTCTAATCGTTATGGGTTGTCGTCCATTATTTCACAGCAGTGCTCGCTCGAGGAAGGAATACAAGTTACAGACATTCCTAATCTAGATGTGATTACATCAGGCGCCATACCGCCAAACCCGGCAGAGATGATGGGTTCAAAGCGGATGACGGCAACAATTGAGCAGCTTAGACAAATGTATGACATTGTGCTCATTGATACACCGCCGCTGCTTGCAGTAACGGATGCACAAATTGTAGCTACGAAAAGTGATGGCGTAATTCTTGTTGTTGATCAAGGGAAAGTAAAGCGGGATATTGCCAGCAAAGCTGTAAAAAACCTTGAGAGTGTAAATGCGCGAATTTTGGGAGTAGTGCTGAATAATGTGAAGCGTAAGGCAAATGAAGAGGCTTACTACTATTATTATGGTGTTCAAGAGAAATGAAAAAATACAAGTAGATGTCTTTTGGCGGAGGGATGAGTTAGTTGAGTAATAGAAATAGAATGCTGGTCATACTGGTGGTAGATATTTGTATTATATGGATAGCGATTGGGGTATCCTATCTCTTTCGTTTTAACGGAAACATCCCTCCCATCTACGTGAGACAAATGCTTGAATTCGCATGTTTAACCACCATTATTTGTGGCAGCAGCTTAGCTTTTTTTCGAATGTACAGACGAATGTGGCAATATGCCAGTATTGGTGAAATTATTGAGCTGGCCAAAGCCATAGTGATTGGACTTGTTTTATCGTACGGAGCAACTTATGCATTAAATGGGGAACGAGTCCCTATCTCCATTAGCTCTCGAACACTTGAACTCATGCTCCTATTAATGGGAGGCTCACGGTTCCTCTGGCGCTTAATCCGAGTAAATAGAACCAAAAAGACCGCTTTGACAAACAATGTACTTGTTGTTGGCGCTGGAGATTGTGGGGCGTTAATTGCAAAGGAAATCATGACAAGCAACAGCTTTTTAGGCAATCGTATCGTAGGGTTTATTGATGATGATCCACATAAACGCAATATGCAGGTAGTCGGTTTATCAGTTCTGGGAACTAGGGTGAACATTGAAGAGATAGTACATAAACATCACATCCATGACATTATTATCGCGATGCCGTCTGCAAAGCGAGTGCATATAACGGAAATTATTAATATTTGCAAGCTGACTGGAGCAAAGGTCAAGATTATCCCTTCTATTAATGATTTTATCAAAGGGCGCCTTGCGGTGAAGGCTTTACGAAATGTTGAAGTAGAGGATTTGCTAGGTAGAGAACCTGTTATGACAGATTTAGAGGGTATAGCCAATTATGTATCCGATAAAGTTGTTCTAGTAACAGGTGCTGGAGGATCGATTGGTTCAGAGCTATGCAGGCAGATTTCTTCATTTAGACCTAAAACCTTGCTTCTGCTTGGACACGGTGAGAACAGTATTTATACGATTGAAATGGAGCTTAAGACGAAGTTCCCTAATGTACATTTGGAAACGGTTATAGCGGACATTCAAGATCGAAGCCGTTTAGATGATGTATTTCGCAGGTTTAGGCCACAGGTTGTGTTCCATGCAGCAGCACATAAGCATGTGCCGCTTATGGAACGAAATCCATCGGAGGCAGTTAAGAACAATGTTTTCGGCACGAGAAACGTAGCTGATTGCGCGGATAAATATAAAGCAGAACGGTTCGTCATGATCTCCTCCGACAAAGCCGTTAATCCTTCCAGCATTATGGGAGCGACCAAGAGAATTGCAGAGATGTACATACAAAGTATTAATACAATAAGCGAGACCCAGTTCGTGGCAGTACGTTTCGGTAATGTACTAGGCAGCCGTGGAAGCGTTATTCCAAGGTTCAAGCAGCAAATTGCTGCAGGCGGTCCGGTTACTGTTACACATCCCGACATGGTCAGATATTTCATGACGATACCTGAAGCGGTACAGCTCGTTATTCAAGCGGGATCATTTGCCAAAGGTGGAGAGATATTTGTTCTAGATATGGGAGAACCGGTTCGTATTCTTGATCTAGCGCAGGATCTCATTCGGTTATCAGGTTATGAACCAAATATAGATATCGAAATAAACTTTAGCGGTATGCGCGAAGGCGAGAAGCTGTTCGAAGAGCTGTTAACGGATGAAGAAGCAGTGTCATCGACACAACATGAGCGAATTTACATAGGCAAGCCAACACAAATCAATAGAGTAGAACTCGAGCTTCAATTCAAACGAATCGAGAAAGCTATTGGAGATAATCAAACGACAATAAAGGATGTTATCGAGCATCTTGTTCCTTTTTATTCACATGTATCTTAGCAGACAGATTACCATAACGGAGGAGATTACACATGCGTAAGAAAAAGTGGAAGAAGATATTAATTTGGGTCGCATCAATCATTGTCATTCTAGGAGTAGGGGGCTTATTTGCAGCTAATTATGCTGTGGATAAGCTTATTTCTACGTTGGCTGCTGACCTTGAGGGTGATTTGTTGAATGAAGTGACAACACCGGAAACGAAGACAGATGAGCAGGGTACGGATACGACGGGGAAGGATGATCCTTCTTCAACGACTGATACGGGTAAAACGGAACCTAAATCCACAAATAATGATGATAAGTCAGAGCCGGGAGATTCTAACAAAAACAATAGCGGTTCGAATGAATCCATAGAGGTCGATAAATCAAAGGATGATTATAACCCTGAGGTATCGCTAGAAAAAGCAAAGGATCTTCAAGAAAAAATAACGGTATCTGAGAAGGCACAAGTTTCAACTGTATTGCTCAAAGAGCTTAGTATGTCGGATATAAAAGAGCTGCAGGCACTAGCGAGTGGTGGAATGAGTGTTGAGGAGAAGAAGAAAGCTCGTAGCATTATCCTAAACAAGTTATCTGCTGAGCAATATGATGAGTTGATTCAGATTGCTAAAAAGTATGGAATGAGCCAAGGGAAATCTTATGATCAGGTCGTAAAAGAAAAGTAAATACCTTATCCAGTGTTTTATTTCGAATCATATGCCATGATGACACACATTGAATAAGTCTATTTGATTATATAATGGCGGGAATAATCAGCAAGGTTAGTTACAGATTGGATAAATTGATGTTTGTAAAAAATAGTTGAGTTATTCTTTTTTGAGGTTGGTGATTAGTTCATGTTCTACTTAAGAATTAAGCGAGTCATAGATATATTTCTTTCCGTTATTGGGCTAATAGTGTTATCGCCATTATTCATCATTCTTATTCTTGCTATTAAGGTTGATTCAAAAGGCCCAGTCCTCTTTAAACAAAAACGCGTAGGAATTCATAAGAAGCATTTCAATATCCTTAAATTCCGGACTATGAGACTTGAAGCGCCAAAGGATATGCCTACACATTTGCTTGAAAGTCCAGATCAGTATATAACAAAAATAGGGAAATTCATGAGAAGGACTTCACTTGATGAACTTCCACAAATAATCAATATATTCACAGGTGAAATGTCCATTATAGGGCCTCGTCCAGCATTATGGAATCAATACGATCTTATAGAAGAACGTGATAAATATTCTGCAAATTCGGTACCACCAGGACTAACTGGCTGGGCCCAGATAAATGGCAGAGATGAACTTTCTATAGAAGTTAAGGCGAGATTTGATGGAGAATATGTCGAGAATATGAATCTCTGGATGGATGCAAAGTGTTTCTTTGGAACTATCATGAATGTGGTTAAGAGTGATGGAGTTGTTGAAGGTGGGACGGGAAGAAAAAGTCAGGATAGTTATACTAAGGAGACAGTATCACGATGAAAAAAATACTTATAACTGGGGCTAACAGTTATATTGGTACTTCCCTAGAAAATTGGTTGAAAAAATACCCGAATAAATATTCAATAGTTACATTTGAATTGAGAAGTGGTTCTTGGAGGGAAAAAGATTTTTCTAAATATGATGTAGTGTTTCATGTAACTGGAATAGCTCATTTAAAGGAAACTAAAGAAAACTCAGAACTATATTACAAGGTTAATCGTGACTTGGCATATGAAATTGCTCAGAAATCAAAAAACGATGGTGTGAAGCAATTCATATTTATAAGT
This sequence comes from Pristimantibacillus sp. Z349TD_6, assembly GCF_056173205.1. Lineage (NCBI taxonomy): Bacteria > Bacillati > Bacillota > Bacilli > Caryophanales > Paenibacillaceae > Pristimantibacillus (SeqCode) > Pristimantibacillus sp. Z349TD_6. The sequence continues at coordinate 546,619 of NZ_CM149662.1, forward strand.
TCAATGAGCGTATACGGTATTGAGTATGGATCGATTGATGAATTCACTCCAATTAATCCTAAGAATAATTATGGTAGGTCAAAGTTTCAGGCGGAAGAGTTAATAAAACCTTTGGATGAACACGACTTTAAAGTGGCAATTCTACGTCCACCGATGATTTATGGGAATGGATGTAAAGGTAATTATCCTAAACTTTCGAAATTGTCTAAAAGTATTTCTTTTTTTCCTGATTTTAAAAATGAGCGTAGTATGATATATATAGAAAATTTTTGTGAGTTCGTAAGGTTATTGATTGATAACTATAGTAGTGGACTTTTTTTTCCGCAAAATAAAGAATATGTATGCACTTCTGAAATGGTTAAAATAATAGCAGAAGTTACTGGAAAGAAGGTTAGGATGATTACGTTGTTTAATCCCCTTTTAAGACTTATTAAGAAAAAGACACCTATAGCAAATAAGGTGTTTGGTGACTTAGTGTATGAAAAAAAACTATCTGTATTTAATGAACAATATTGTATTTATAATTTGGTTGATAGTATTAGAAACACTGAGGTGAATTAATTGGTCGATTTTAGAAGTAGAGTGGATTATATTTTAAAACATAGTTTAATAATTCAACTTTTGTATAAATATGTTATGAGCTTGGTTTTTAGATTCATAGGAATTTTCATAAGTATTGATGAGAAATTGATATTATTCAATGCACATGGAAGAAAATACAACGACAGTCCAAAAGTAATATATGAGTACATGATAAGTAATGAGAAATATCGGGACTATAAATTTGTTTGGGCATTAGATGAACCTGAGAAGTATGATATCCCAGCTTGCAGTAACAAAGTAAGGATGGATACATTTAAGTACTTCATTACAGCTCTTAAGGCGAAATATTGGGTATCTTGTGTGAATATTGAAAGAGGTCTCCGCTTTAAGAAAAGAGAAACAGTTTATCTTAATACTTGGCATGGTACGCCATTAAAACTAATAGGAAATGCTGTAAGTGGGAGAAAGGATTTTGATTTTTCCGATATTGATATTTTTTGCTGTGCGGGTGACTACGAGAGTGAAATTTACAAAAGGGATTTTAACGTGTTGGAAAAAAATCTGCTTTTATCAGGCTTGCCGAGAAATGATGAATTATATCATGTGTCTAATGAGCAAATTATGAAGTATAAAAAGCTATTAAATATCCCGAATGATAAAAAAGTTATATTATACGCTCCTACATGGAGAGATAGTACGGATAATGGTAAAAGCTATTCAATTGAACCTCCGATAGATATGAAATATTGGCAAGAGGAATTACATAATGATTTTGTGCTTTTATTAAGAACCCATGCTTATACAAATAAAACTTTGGGGATCGAATTCAACGATTTTGTACGTGACTTTTCTGCATATGCCGAAGTTAACCATCTGTTAATAGTGGCAGATATTTTGATTTCAGACTATTCTGCTACAATATTTGATTACTCCATTCTTGAGAGACCTATAATATCTTTTGGTTATGATTATGAAGAGTATTCTTCCGAAAGAGGATTATATATAGATTTAAAAAATGAACTACCAAGCAATTTAGTGAAAACCGAAGAGGAAGTCTTAGGAATTATTAAAACGATGGATTATCAAAATGAATGTCAAAAGACGAAAAAATTCAAAAACAATTACCTTGAAGTAGGAGGAAATGCTACTGAGCTATGCGTGAAAAAGCTATTTGGTAGTTAAATTAAATTAAAGGGGCCGAAGTAATATGAAGAGAGTTATCACATATGGAACTTTTGATTTGTTGCATTATGGGCATATCAATTTACTAAAAAGGGCTAAGGCTCTGGGAGACTACCTAGTTGTAGCTTTATCAACTGATGAATTTAACTGGGATGAAAAACAGAAAAAATGCTATTTTACATATGAAGAGAGAAAAGGGCTTTTGGAAGCAGTTCGCTATGTGGATTTAGTAATCCCTGAGAAATGCTGGGAACAGAAAAAAACGGATGCCTTAGAATATCATATAGATACCTTTGTCATGGGAGATGACTGGGCAGGGAAATTCGATTTTCTAAAAGATAAATGTGAAATAGTATATTTACCAAGAACACCTGAGATTTCTACTACAAAAATTAAAAATGAACTAAACTCTATTTGAACTGTTTGAATAAATGTCACCTAGAATATGATGTATTATGATTCATATGAAAACTACAAGTTAAGAATATGTTTTAGCAGACTCACTTTGCACGGATTGTTTGAGGGAAATTAAGTTTATATCAATAATGGCAATAAGCATTGACTAGATGAAGACAAGTTTAGCTAGTAAATATATTAAACATTATTTAAGGGTGTGAGTAATTGCGGGCAGTAATTGTTACTAATCGGGTAAAGAGATATGTTAATGGCTTTAAGTCAATGATTGAACCTTTGATGGAACTTGGATATGAGGTAGTATGGGCAGCAGATTTTTCTCAATATAAAGAAGATTTATCTGCAATACCTTGTAAAATACATCAAACAAACTTTAGAAGTAATCCTATTGATATTAATAATTTTATTGCATACACGCAACTGGTTGAGTTGCTAAATCAAAAACCGGTGGAGATAATTCATTGTAATACACCTATTGGTGGATTAATTGGCCGTCTTTGTGCAAAACGAGCAAAAGTAAAAAAAATTGTTTATACTGCTCATGGTTTTCATTTTTATAAAGGTGCACCACCAATAAATAAAACAATATATAAATGGGGAGAGAAATATTTAGCTCGGCATACAGATATATTATTAACAATTAATCAAGAGGATTATCAAGTTGCTCAGAGTTTTAAACTTCGAAGCAATGGAAAGCATTTTCTTATTCATGGCGCGGGAATAGATACTGGGTTTATTAGCAAATCTGATCCTGAAAAAAAACGTAATGAGCTAGGAATTCCATCTTCAGCTACTATGATATTTTCAGCAGGAGAACTTAATACGAATAAAAATAATGAAGTGATTATTAAGGCGATTTCAAAAATTGATAGAAATGATATTTACTATGTAATTTGTGGAGAGGGTAAAATTAGAAGGAAATTAGAAAATTTATCATTAGATTTGGGGGTTTCTAAGAGAATCAAGTTTCTGGGATTTCGAACAGATGTATTAGATATTCTTCCGGCAGCTGATATTTTTGCAATAACATCTTTTAGAGAAGGTTTGCCTCGTTCACTAATGGAGGCTATGGACGCCGGTAAACCTTGTATAGTATCGAATATTCGTGGGAACTCAGATTTAATACATGATGGAATAGGTGGCTTTTTAAGAAGCCCAACAGATGTTAGTGGTTATGCCGGAGTAATTGAAAAATTAGCGAATGATAAGGAATTAAGACATTCCTTGGGTACATTAAATAAAGAAAAAGTTAAAATTTATGACTTTATAAATGTGAAAACAGAAATGAAGGAAATATATAAAGCGATAAAGGAGGGGGAGATATGAGAGTAGTTATTACAAGATCAAATCCGATATCACCAGATTCCAGAGTCGAGAAAGAAGCAGATGCTTTAAATAAAGTAGGTCATGAAGTAATGATATTAGCATGGGATCGTTCAAATAAATACAAAGAGAAAAAAGAAAAGATAATCGTTCCTAGCGGAGAAATAGATATCTTTCGAATGGGGGAACCTGCAGATTTTGGAAGTGGATTCAAAAAAAATCTAATTCCGATGATTAAAATCCAATTAAGATTTCTTATATGGCTTTTATTAAATAATAAAAAGTATGATGCAATTCATGCTTGCGACTTTGAAAATGCTCTCACGGGTTTTTTGTGTGCGAAAATATTAAGGAAAAAAATTATATATGATATCTTTGACTATTATACAGCTTCTCATAAATTACCTTATAAAGTGAGTAAAATTGTTGAACGAATAGATAAAAAGCTTATTAACGAAGCAGACTGTGTAATAATATGCTCAGAGCAAAGAATAGAGCAAATAGGAAAAACGCACCCAAAAATGCTAAAAGTAATACATAACTCACCATCAAAAGCACATATGTCAACTCAGATATCGTCATTGAAATTCGATTCTAATGATAAACTCACACGAATAGCGTATGTGGGTATATTAAGTAGAAATCGCTTATTAAAAGAATTAATAGATTGTATAGCAAAAAGAGATGATTGTGAATTACATATAGGCGGATTTGGTCAATTGGAAAATTATGTTTCTGAAAACGCGGATAAATATAATAATATTTATTATCATGGTAGAATCCCGTATCACGAAACACTGCAGTTAGAAGAAAAATGTGATATATTGACTGCGATTTATGATCCTTCGATCGCTAATCATCGCTATGCAGCTCCGAACAAATTTTATGAGGCATTATTACTGGGAAAACCCTTAATTATTGCTGAAAATACAGGTATAGAAAAAGATGTGAGAGAGTACGATCTTGGAGAAGTAATTTCCTATGACGAGGAAAGCCTAGATTTAGGAATAACGAAACTTATATCTCGAAAAAATGAGTGGGATGAAATTGCAACTCGAATGCAAAAAAGATATATAGAAAACTATTCATGGGATATAATGGAAACAAGACTTCAGGGAATTTACAATAATATTGAAAAGCAGTTGAGTAGGTGATGTATAGTATGACAGATACTATGTATAAAGAAACCATGAAATATAGCATTATTTCAGCCCTGATTTTTATTTTGAATAGCGCGTTTACAACAAACTACAACATAATGCTGATATTGACAACGGTACAGTTGCTCGTCCTTTTTATATGTTTTATTAAAGGTAATGACATGAGTTACGTTTGTTATTACATAATATTTATTACTGCAAGTATGGAGTTTAGTGAGTTTGTAGGTACTTCCTCATTTTATGGTTTTAAAAATTTTAAACTACTGGGAGTTAATTTGGCTGTATGGTGTATTTTACCGCTATTTTTAAAATATATTATTAAAAGTGATATTTTTTCTGTATATAGCAAAAGAATGAGTTATGTTAGAAAGTTCTCAATTTCTATTAGTTTATTAACGATGATTGCAACAATTGTGGGATTGCTCAGTATAATGATCAATGATAATGGTATTAGTAGTATTGATGGAGTATTTAGTCGTTTTTTTGATGCAGGTTATATCTTCTTTTATATTATGATATGTATTTTAGTGGTAGGGTCAGTTATAAATAAACACAAGAGTGATAAAGTGAAGTTAAAAGCGTGTTTATTGAGTATATTTTTAGGTTCAGGAGCAAGTATTATTTTTTCACTAAGCACTAATACATTTGGAAACTATGGTGGACTTGAATCGTTACGAGTCTCAAACGTAGTTATGCTTATTCCAATTTCACTAATAGTCCCTTTTTATTGGGGTTTTAAGAGGAAAATAAGCCTATTATTCTTATTTATAAGTTCTATTGCTGTTGGTTTGACATTATACTATAACGCAAATGGTAAAATAATACTACTAACAATAGCGGTACCTATTCTGATTTTAATTTTACTTCAAAGAAGAAGGAAAACGATATCATTTCTATTATTCATATTAATCTCTCCTGTATTTTTATTAATTATAATGTCATATGTTGCATTTCGCGGTGAAACGAGCAGGTTACTTCTTATCAAAATTGAACAAACTTTTTCTTTTATAGCAATTTGGAGACCCAATTGGTTGGAGATGATGAATATGTCTCCACGTACAAGAATTTCAGAATTTCTAAATATCGGGATTGAGTATTATTTAAAACCATATTTTTTATTAACGGGTAAGGGCTACTTAGGATCGATTAAAGACCATTTAAATATGTTTGGAAGCTGGAGTTTAACAGGATTTTCATATTTAGAATGGAATCTTGGAGCATTTAATAAAATGCATGAAACGCTTAATAATCTTTTTCTGACTAACGGGGTATTAGGTATAATATTCTTTTTGTACATAATTAAGTTGATGGTTACTAAGTATCATATCTCGGTATTTTTAATGATTGGTTGCATTTGGTTTCTATTATTCTACGGTTATTCAGTTACCATAGCAATGTTTGGAATCTCATGCTTAATTGTAGGTCTTGATGAACTAGATGAGTATTCGACCACAAACAATATATTATATAATTATGGATATAAAAAAGAAAACTTATAAAAAGAGAGGTTACATAAATGCGAGGAGCAGTGGTGGATTATCTCTTTCCAAGAGGACATAAAGACCTGAATCAGAAACTAATTTCAATTCTGGCTCAAATATCTGATGTTACTGTCATGACAACTAAAGATTATTTTGATAAGAGTTTAAATGAAATTAATGGTATATCAATTCAGGAAGTGGAAAAGTTAATACCGAAAAAAAATAAATTTTCGAGCCGTATATTTGCATTTAAAAATATGTTAAATGTGAATAAAAAAATAAAAATGAAGGAATATGATTATGTTTGGATAAATACATTTGAAACTATTACTTTTGCTCTTGGAAGAACATTAATTAAAAACAAACGTGTGTTTATAGTACATCATAACAATACAGATGAGTTAATTAATAAAGTGAAAAAGTTTTTTTTTAACAGATATAAAAATAAAGTTTATCATATTGTATTCGAAGAGTTTATCAGAGAATATCTTATTAATGAGATAGGGGTCGATCATAACCGTGTTTTTGTAATACCTCATCCTTTAAACTGCAAGGAAGAAATAAATAACAATTATATAGATCCGAATTTATGTATTGGTTTAAGTAACAGTAATGACGAAGCAATAATAGCTGATATCGTTAATGAGGAAAATGAGAATAAATTATTTTCAAATAGCAATATTAGTATTGTACTCAAATCTAAAAAGGAATACAAAAAAGGGGGGGTGAATGTAGTTAATGAATATTTAGATAAAAATGAATATGAAAAATATATTAATCAGTGCACATATGTTCTAGTACCTTTTAGTTTAAAGTATAAGTTTAGAACCAGTGGTTTTATTGTTGATGCTTTATCTCAAAATAAAATTATAATCTCTTCTAATATTCCATTAATAAGAGAATATGCCAAACAATATCCGCATATTTGTTATTATTTTAATAACGCAAATGAAATTCCAAATATTATTTTAAGAGCTGCTAGTCATAGACAGATGATGAGAAATCAGTTCAATACTTTTAAATATTCTCATAGTAACTCAGTCATTTTTGAAAAAATTAAAAGAATGTTAGTAGAATTGAACTAATAACTCAATTTTCAAAGTATAGATGCGACATGATTTAGTTATGTAAGCTAGTATTAATGGAAGTAACTTTTTTTTTTATAATCGTTTCATTTTTATCTAACCTTAATTTGTGCTGGATTTTTTTTGATAAAGAAGCCCTCATTACTAGAATCTCAAAAAGAAAAAGAGGACTGGACTGAATAGAAAATGAAAGTAACTAAACGAGATATCATATGGAATTACATTGGAACATTTATGTCTCTAGGTAGCAACTTTTTGCTGTTACCATTTATGCTATATTTTTTGGATGGCGAGATTTTAGGTTTATGGTATGTGTTTTTAAGTATTGGAGGAGTTGTAGCCTTGTTTGACTTTGGCTTCAATCCAACACTTGCAAGAAATGTTGCTTATTGCTGGAGCGGAGCATCGGAATTAAATAAAACGGATGTTATGTTTGTTGAAAATAGTGAGCCTAATATTAATCTATTAAAAAAGGTTATTTCTACCTGCAAAGTAATTTATTTAATTATTTCTATAACAGCGATATCTATATTACTAACAATAGGAACATTTTATATAATTCATATTTCAAGTGGGATAAATGGGCATTCTTATATGCTTGCTTGGATTATTTACTGTATAGCAGTCTTTATGAATCTTTACTATGGATACTACACTACTTTCTTGCGGGGTGTAGGTGCGATATTACAAATAAATATTGCGACGGTATTGGCTAGAACATTTCAAATAATTATATCTATTGTATTTCTATTTCTAGGATTTGAACTTATTGCTGTTGCTTTAGCATATTTGGCGTACGGAGTTCTTTTTAGACTTATATCGAAGAGATCGTTCTACAAATATGAAAACATTGGTGAACGCCTGAAAGATGACAATGAAGTTGTAGTTTTTGGTGATATTAAAAAGACATTTACATTAATATGGCATAATGCTTGGCGTGACGGATTAGTTTCATTATCCAGATACCTTTCTACACAAGCAAGTATTGTAATTTGTTCCTTCTACTTAAGTTTAACATTAACAGGAATTTATTCGATATCTGTACAGTTAATATCGGCAATATCAACTATATCAGGTGCTCTATACACTACATATCAGCCATCATTGCAAGCAGCACATATTAATAAAAATGTTGCAAGATCGAGAGAACTCATGTCAGTTGCAATGACTGTTTTTTGCATAGTCTTTTGGATTGGAGTAGTTCTTTTAATATTTATTGGAAAACCAATAATTGAATGGGTTAAACCTGACATAAATCTTAGCGTTACTATTTTGTTGGGAATTTCAATATATGAATTTTTGTTTATTCATCATTCTTATTATGCATCTTATATATCTAATACGAACAATGTACCCTACATGAAGGCATTTTTTATTTCGAGCTTTTCTGGCATATTAATAGCATATATCTTAATGAGAACAACAAGCATGGGGATTTGGGGATTGATCGCTGCTCAGATCTTCGTTCAAGTTGTATATAATAATTGGATGTGGCCTTTTAAGGTAATGAAGTCATTAAATACACACCCTTTTGGGATGTTCCGTTTAGGCTTAAAAGAAATAAGTAAATTAAAAGGTATAAGAACTCAAAAAAATAGAAGTGTATAAATGATTAAACGAGAAAACGAGAGTTGAAATAAATGCAGATAAATATCCAATGAAAACATTGGTATTTGAGACGGTGAAGTATATTGTGTTAATTTGGCGGATTAACAAAATGCGCAAATGCACACTGATAGAATTTATATAGAGATATGTTAATAGATATTCGAATTAAGTGAATACAATATAATAATTAGGGGTAATAAAATGAAAGTAATAATTTTAGCCGGTGGAAGTGGCACGAGGTTATGGCCTCTTAGTAGAGAACGATTTCCGAAACAATTTGTAAAACTACAAGTTGATGAACCTTCATTGTTTCAAGATGCATTTAATAGAAGTTTATTGTTAACAGATATAGACAATATTTATGTTGTAACTAATAAATATTATAAATACTTAGTCATGGGTGAAGTTGAGGAGTTGGGTTATGACTATAATGAGAAAAATATTTTAGTTGAACCTGAAGCGAAAAATACGTTACCAGCGATTTATGCCGGCGTACATGAAATAGCAATAAAGGGAAATGACTCGGTAGTAGTCTTTCCATCCGATCATATGATTAACAAAACTGAAGATTTTATTAAATTAGTTACGGCTTCAGAAGAGTTAATGAAAGATTCATTAATTACTTTTGGGATTCAACCTGAGGGACCTAATATAGGATTTGGTTATATTTCTCCTGGAGATAAAAAAGGTAATGGATTTGTCGTTAATGAGTTTAAAGAAAAACCTGATCATGTTACGGCATTAGAGTATATTAGATCTGGGTACTACTGGAATAGTGGGATATTTATGTTCAACACTAAGGTTTTTATGGATGAAGTGAATGTACTGGTACCAGAGATATATGAAGCTTTTGAATCGAGTTTAAATCTAAAAGAAGCTTTTTCAAAAATCAATACGAATATCTCTATGGACTATGGAATTATAGAGAAGAGCTCAAAAGTTACTGTAGTACCTGCAGATATAGGTTGGAATGATCTTGGAAGTTTTGATTCATTTTACGAAGTTTTTGATAAAGATGAAGCAAATAATATTTCCAATAGTAACAACATTCTGCTAGATTCAGTTAATAATATTGTGTATTCAGAAGTCGGGAAATTAGTCGCTACAGTTGGTATTGAAGATTTAATTATTATAGATAATAGAGATGCACTACTTATTTGCAAAAAAGAACAGTCTCAAAAAGTAAAAGAAATTGTAGAGATTTTAAAAGCGAGAAGAGATATAAGGACTAATTATCATGTCGAGGATTATCGTCCCTGGGGTCACTATAAAGTTTTGGAGGAAGAAAAAGGTTCTTATAAAATTAAGAAAATCACTGTTAATCAAGGGAAAGGGTTAAGTTATCAATTACATCATCATAGAAGTGAACACTGGATTGTGGTAAATGGGATGGCAAAAGTAACTATCGATAAAGATGTAAAATTTGTACGAGTTGGAGAGGGTATATTTATGAAGGCTGGACAAAAGCATCGTCTGGAGAATCCAGGGAAATTGCCGCTTGAAATCATTGAGGTTCAAATGGGTGACTATCTTGAGGAAGACGATATTGTAAGATTTGATTAGGATGATATAAAATAATGATTGAGCTCAGAGAATAAATAACCATTTGAATACATTTTATAGAATCATCTACAAAATCACATAAAAAATTGTATTTGAGAAAAGGAGTGAGTCGGTGACAATACTTGTAACTGGAGGAACCGGATATATTGGTAGCCATACCTGTGTGGAATTATTAAATGAAGGCTATGATGTAATTATATTAGATAATTTGGCTAATAGTAGTATTGTAACCGTGCATCAAATGCAAAAACTCACAGGAGTAAATATAAAATTTTATAATACTGATTTATTAGATATAAAGGGTTTAGAAACTGTTTTTTTAGAAAATAGGATTGATGTAGTTATCCATTTTGCTGGATACAAAGCAGTTGGTGAATCAGTTGAGGTGCCACTCAGTTATTATCAGAATAATATTATGGGAACACTTAATCTTTGTCAGGTTATGCAGAAATTTAATGTCAAGAAAATGGTATTTAGCTCTTCTGCTACGGTATATTCTCCTACCGCATCTGGAGCAATATCTGAGGATTTTCCTTTGGGAGCGACTAATCCATACGGACGTACAAAATGGATAATTGAAGAGATACTGCGGGATCTTTATGTTTCAGACAATAGTTGGGGTATCTCATTACTACGATATTTCAATCCTGTAGGTGCGCATGTAAGTGGTCAAATTGGGGAGAATCCGAGAGATATTCCAAATAATTTAACACCATATATTACACAGGTAGCGGTAGGGAAATTGGAACAACTTCGTATTTTTGGAGACGACTACTCTACAATTGATGGTACAGGGGTTAGGGATTATATCCATGTTGTGGATCTAGCGATAGGACATTTGAAGGCGATTGATAAAGTAATGTCCAAATCTGGTATAGAAGCATATAATTTTGGCACTGGCAAAGGTTATAGTGTGCTGGAAATGGTTCATGCGTTTGAAAAAGTATCTGGTAGGAGTATTCCCTATTCTATAGTTGATAGAAGACCCGGTGACGTAGCAGAGTGTTATGCTGACCCTACAAAAGCTAAGCGTGAATTAGGTTGGGTTGCAGAGAGAGGAATTGAAGAAATGTGTGCCGATGCTTGGCGTTGGCAGCTAAATAACCCAAATGGCTATGAGGATACTGAAGATAATGCGAATATTGGACAAAGTATCTTAGGCTAAAATAATATTGCATTTAATGGTATTAGTAAGACTAGATAATTGTGATAAACCCTATACACCCTTCAACAATTTTGTTACCATACCATTAAACAAAACAACCGCATAACCACACGATAAAGGCAAAACCATTGAAAAGTGGTGACGCAAAGCTATAGGGGCTTATCTTTTAAAAGACTGCCAGCCAGCTACCGAATATCGTGCCTCCCGCGTGGTTTATGTGGAAACATGGAGGTTATTATTATGTTCATGCGCGCAAACGTTGTACGTGAATGGCATCAGCTCTGTATGGGATTCAATGAATTGCTATGAAAAGATTGCTTAGATGAGAAAAAGCGCATGGAGATTTATTTGAGGATTGTTTATCACAAAAATAAACTAGCGGCTGTCTCATGAATAAGCACGTAGCGTGTCATTAACAAGGTCTGAAAACGCTATATCCGCAAGCTGACGCCCCGTCACTATGAAGCGTCAGCTTTTTTATTTTAAATTCTAAAAAGGAGATTCATATGCAATCATTGCTTCTTTAGTGGCTCATATGAAACCAAAACAATGAAAAAAACGAACAAAACACTAATGATTATCGCAGGTGCTCTCGTTGTTATCGGTATTGTCATTTATGGAAGCATGAGTCTCTATTCGAAGTTAAATCAGGTAGATGAACTGAATGGGCGTCTTGAAGAAGCTGCAGATAGTAATGCAGGACAAGAGTCGCCGAAGATTACGGAGCAGCCCAATGAACAATCTACTAATCAGACAGATCAGGCTTCAGAACCTGATGCTACTCCATCACAAGAGCCTGATCTAGTTCCAACGACGCAGCCAGATGAAGTCCTTAAACCTAGTCCGAGCGCAACTTTGCTGCCAGATGAAGCGTCTAATAATGTAGACAAGGGACAAAAGCCGGATAAGGGATCTACAAACTCCGAAAATAAGTCCCAGAAGAAAAAAGAGATTGATGCATCGGTTACAGCAAAGCTGGAAAAGCTGAAATCTTCGTGTCAAGCAACTAGCAATAGCTTGGTTAAGCAAATTGCGAAAGAGCTTAGCGGAGATGAAGAAGCTACGCTTGCTACTATTCAAAGTAAATATCTGAATAAGGTATTTTCTGCGGAAGCCGATTGTGATGCCAGGTTCAATCAATTAATAAGCAATGCCAAGAGCGAGTATAAAGCAGCCGATCTAGGTGAGCAAAGCTTTCCGGATTGGAGCGCGCAATACGAGAGTGCGAAGGCTGGTGCTAGAGCCAATGCGCTTGCAGTAATTGCAAACTCGCTAAACAAGTAAGCTTTACTATTCTGAGGAGGCTCTATGAAAAAGTCACGTATTCTATCTATTTTTCTGGTTGTAATGATGTTGTCATCCGTACTTGCAACCGCTGCATCCGCAGCAACCGAAACGATTAAGACAAAGACACAGCCCATTAAGCTGCAATTTGATGGACAAGCGCTTAAACTGCCCGATGGACAATATTCATTTATTCATCAAGGAAGTACATATGTACCGATTCGTTATATTTCTTACGCGCTACTAAAAACAGTAAATTGGGATGGGGCTAAAGCGACAATCTCCGAGCCAACAGAGAAAGAGCTTGCGGCTCTGAAGAAACAATTGCAAAGTGCCGCTACGGGCAGCCAGAAGCCACAAACGAGCGTTACGATTGCGATACAGCCAGTGAAAGCAACTCTTGTGTTTAATGGAAAGACGAAGGCATTGCCGGCTGGTCAATCCCTCTATGCCTATAAAGGCTCGATCTATGTGCCCATTCGTTTCTTGTCAGAATCGGTAGGCACTCAGATTAGCTACGATCCGGTGACGAAAACAGTTAGCGGTGAGTCAGAGGCATATCGAGCTGAGCAAGGTGGCGGCGGAGTAGTCCTTCCAGGCACGGGTGGCGGAACTGGAGGCTCTGGTGGTACAGGCGGTACGGGTAATGCCGGCGGTGGTGGCGTACCAGTTAAACCGACGTATGAGCAAATTACGGCAGAAGCAGAGAACAAGCTCGCTGCGCTGAAAGAAAGCTGCAAGGTAACTCTTATGGATATTGGATTGCAGTATGTAGCGGCAACGGATAAGACGGTTCAAGCTCAGCTTAAAGCTAAAGGACTTCAAGAAGTAGACAATTGCTCTGCAAAATTTGAAGTTATCATGACAGATACGAAAGCTAAGTTGACGACGAATGGGTATAGCACAGACGTTCTTGCTTCCTACAGAGAAGCCTTTAACAAAGAGCTTGAAGCAGGAAGAGCTATTGCAGAGGGTTTGATGTAGCATTGCTTCTATACGGATATAGTTTTAATTAGCCTAAAAGAACAGAAAAGAGGCAGTAGCGAAGTCTAATTGACTTCTCTACTGCCTCTTTAGTTTGTGTTATTGACCCGTGTAAATGCGGTAGATAAGTGCTGCCGCTTCCGCTTTGGTCGTGGTTTGGTTCGGCTTATAAGTACCGTCTTGGTAGCCTGTTACTAGCTTCTGCTGCATAAGAAGTGCAACGCCATCTTTTGCCCAGCTGGCAATAGATGAGCTGTCCTTGAAGCCTTTAAGCTGTTCAGTGCTTGTGCTAGTTAGTTTCTTGCTGTTGAAAATTGTAAGTGCTCTGGATAAGAATGTAGCAATTTCTTGACGTGTAATTTCTGCTTTTGGTTCAAAGGCAGTTGCCGATTTACCTTGAATTAGGCCTTGTTCGTAAGCCACAGCGATTTCATCGTAATACTCGCTATCCTTAGCTACGTCTTTGAATGGGAGGCTTAGGCCGGTCCCATCAAGACCGTAAGAGCGAACGAGCCATGCAGCGAATTGCTCGCGTGTTACTTTTTTGCTTGGACTAAATGTAGTCGTTTGATCAAGTACACCTTTGTTAAGAAGGCTATTTACAGCTGTCGCTGCCCAGTGTGTTGTTGCAATATCCGTGAACGTTTGGCCAGCCTTCATAACTGTGTATTTACTGAAATGTCCACGATTTACGTTAACGGTTTTTGTAATCGGATCATAAAGACCGCCTACAGGCTCCCAAGTTAACGTTTTTTCATTCAACAAGTAAACGGTAAGGTTTGCTAGATCCGCTTCCGAGTATTTAGTCGTATCAATATTGGATACATCAAATGATACTGGAATTGGTTTGTTGAATGCTTCTACCTTCTTGCCATCTACCGATGCATTAAACTCCATAACAGGTATGTTTGCTACTTGCTTGGCTGAAGTTGGAGCAGTTACGGTTAAATTATGCACGACTTCTGCTGCTAGTGAGATCGTTTGGCCGCTAGCTACGTTTCCGAATGTTCCTGGTTCAACAGTGAAGCCGACGTTGCCCATTGAGAGCTTAAGTCCCGCAAGACCGCTATCCTTCACAGCTTGGTAAATCTCAGAAGGCAGCTCAGCAGCGAGTTTAGTGACGTTCTCGCTTTGTTTTGGAATATTAATGGTTACAACTGGATTGATGCTCGTTGCTTTGTCTGCTCCGACTGCGCCTGTAAGGACTCTCATCGTTTCATCCAAAGCTTTTTTCGTTGTTTCTAGCTGTTGTCCGATTTTCTTCGCATCAAGCGATGTCGTAAGCGCATTGCCATCTACTTTGACATCCTTGTTATCCAGAGTGACGGTTGCAGCTTTTTCTACTGCTTTTTTGCTAAGTGAAACAAGCGAATCTTTAAGTGCATCGATCTGTGCTGCATCTATGTTACCTAGGTTTTTCAGAACAGAAGCAGTGTCTTTGATGATAACTTTAGCTAGTTCGATCGCTTTCGGACCATTCTCAACTTGTTCAAAAGCATATTTTGTATTGTTAACCATCTCTGTAATAGTTGCCGCTACTTTAGCT
Source organism: Pristimantibacillus sp. Z349TD_6 (assembly GCF_056173205.1). NCBI lineage: Bacteria > Bacillati > Bacillota > Bacilli > Caryophanales > Paenibacillaceae > Pristimantibacillus (SeqCode) > Pristimantibacillus sp. Z349TD_6. The sequence continues at coordinate 561,957 of NZ_CM149662.1, forward strand.
TTCTCACTAGCTGTTTGCATAGATTCAAGCAGTTTAGATGCCGAAGCAAGCGTTGCTGATACATTCTGAACAGACTTTTCAGCTTCTTTGCTATCCTTGACATCCTTTACTGAGTTAACAAGAGTGTTAATGAGATCCGCTGCTTTGTCAGCTTTGTCTTTATCGGTCTTGCTGTTCTCTAGCAGATCTTGTAAACCTTTGTCTACATTTACTGGTGTTGGAGATGGTGTTGGGATAACTCCTGGTCCAGTTCCCGGTCCAGGTCCAGTGTCTGGAGTTGGTTTCGTTTCCGGTTCTGTAACTTCTTCACCAACAGTGCTCACTTTAATTGTTTTATTTAACGTGAATGTCTTACCTTCCATTGTCACGGATGCGGTTATTGTATACTCGCCGTCCGCTTCAATATATATCCACTGAGGAAGGTATTCATTTTCTGTACTGTCTTGAACAACTGTTCCACTGCTGTTCTTAATGACAATTTTTGAAGCCTCCGGCAAAATATTATTTGAGCTTTTGCTCCAGCTATTGTTAAATACGATAAGCTCTGGCGTACTGTACAGCTGTACTTCATTTCCATTCTCATTAACCAGTCCGAGTTTAATCCAGCGTTGATTTACAGGAAGCATAATTTTTCCGGATTGGTCGAGACCGAAAATATCAATTCCTTTAAGAGCGGATGTTGTGATTTCTTTTTGTGTACCCGCCTTTAAATCATCCTTCGTCAAACGCACATCATATTGATATTGCTTCGAACCGTCAAATCCATTAATGGAAACGGCTACGTTGCCCGGCGTCAAATTAACGAAGTTTTCCTCAAAATGTACATATCCGCTTAGTTTGGTTTGCTTATCTGTAATATAGGCTACAGAATTAATTGTTGCGTCTCCAAGCACCTTTACTCGGGCGAGGGAGCTTGATTGGGTTGGAATATCAAGTGTATTCACATCTTGGTTCAGCTCAACGTTTTCCAAATAAATGATATTGCCTTCCATGGTTCTTGCTACTACATTATAAGTTCCCTTTGTTGCATAGAAACGGTTGTTTTCTCCTTGGTTATCGTCGATGAGGTAAGGTAGATATTCGACACCAGAGAGTTCTTTGCGTGCAATCGTTACTTCGTCCATTTGTTTGGTTAAATTGACGGTAGACACCTGCTGAAGAGGTTGCCTTGCATCGAGTACAACATTGTAGTCTTTGCCTGGTTCGGTCTTCACGGAGCCCAGCATATAATAGCCAAAAGGTGAACCGCTATTGCTGCTGCTCATATTAACCCTGCGAACAAAATCCAAGTTTACGGTTGATGGTGATGGAACAATCAAATAGCTTACCGTTTCATCTTCATTAAGATAATCTTGTTGTTTCTGAACGGTATCACCAGACTGAATAGTAGCAAATACGGTAGCATCCTTCATTGGCACTCCACCAACTACATTCAGCTTATCGCTTTCTTCACGCTTATCGAGCCCAGAAACACGGATAACAGCTTGCTTCTCTGAATTAATAGCCATGAGATCAATGGTTTTGTCCAAATAGCCAGTTTTGCTGAATGTGAGATCATTGTGACCACCGGCATAAATTTTTGATAAAGTTATAAGGCCGTTAGCATCTGACTTGCTTGTATGTTCTTGGCCATATAAGAAGAGGGACACACCTTCAACGGGATCTCCGACCATACCGGATTTATGTTCACGAACAGTAATGGATAATTTCTCAACAATATCAGATGTGAGATAAGGCTTGTTAACCATATCTACAAGGTTGCCATTCTGATCGCGAATTTCTAAGTCGAATTCATGCTTTGGTCCAACAGTAAAGCCAGTGCTGCTGCGTTCAATCCAATTTTCTTGATTACTTCTTTGCATAATTTTAACTATATAATTTCCCGTTTCCGTAGGACGGAATTCGTTATTATATACTTGAGTCAATTTACCGTTTTGCTTGTCACTAGACCAGCTCAGGTAGTTATACTCCAGGTACGATGCATTGTTTTTCGAGACGAGTATTTTGAGATCACTTCTACGGTCAATGGTTTGACCATTTTCATCTTTTAGTAGTGCTTTGAGCTTGAACGTTTCACCTAAGATAAGCTCGGTACGCTCCTCCAAAATGTTTCTCTTTTCTACGCCTGCAGTTATCTCTGTGTTAATGCTTTTACCGGATTTGTAGGAATAATTATTATCCGTCGGTGTAAAGTAGGAGTCGAGAATAGCCTCATCTCTATTGCTGTTAATCGCAGCGTTCAGCTTATAAATTTGCTTATTCTTCTCTACATAAAGCTGATTATTGCTTGCAAGATTTATGGTCTGTTCTTGATAGTTGTATCTGTCATTTAAATAAGCAATACGCAGTGCGGTAATGTCAGCTGCGGTTTTATAATCAGCAGCGATGCTGAGTGCAGAAAAGTTATCTTTATTCAGTTGATTTGCAAATGTATGTGATGCCTCATTCGTTTTAAGCAAATCCTTCACAACCGCTTTATCGCCATTAGGGAGATTAAGGGTAGCAATGAATTGGTAGGCAGTTCCTTTTGCAATATAGAGTGAATCTACATTTGCAAGAGTATCGTCTTTTTGATAGTAAACCTGCTTAAAGCCGCTGTTATTAATGAGGCTAAGCGATTCTACTCCTACAGGCTCATTGTTCCAGCTATAAGCGAAAGATTGCTTGCTGTATGCAGCCGCGTTGAGGATAGTCGTTTTGCGCTGCTCACCTGTTGCAGGCGTGAGCTCTTCATTGCTCAAATTATACAAATAGGTTTCTGTGATGGATTGCGGCTTAATCATTACTTGATAGTTGCCGAACTTTCCATTCGTCAAGGCTACCATAACGCTTGGGGCAGAGAATTCTGCGCGGTCTCCTTGGCTATTACTAAACCAACCGCGGATGTTGGTTCCTTGGAACAGCTTACTGTTCTTATCCAAATAGCGCAGCTCAGTTACTTTATAATTCGGATAGCGATCATCTAGAACGTCTTGAAGATAGACGGTACCAACTGTGTAAGTATCTTTATTTTGATCCACCTGCAAGAAGAGTACCGGGTTGAAATTATTTGGTTTGATTATAGAGGATCCGATTAAAGGGAACTGCCCCTCAGCATTCGTTGTATGGGTAGCATGGTTAAGGACGCTAACTTGCTTCCCGGCAACCGGCTTACCATATTCATCAAGCAGCGTTACCATAACTTTATCGTCATCCGAACGAATTGTGTCATTGATGGCCATAGTGGATTTGGTTTCGCCTTTCGGCGTGCGCTCAATCTTGAAGCTGTAGCTCGAAGGTAAAATGTTTACGGTTTGCTCCCATGCAAGCGGCTTTACATTACTGTGGAAAGCCGCTTTTAGTGTATAGGATGTGCCAGGCTTCAGACTGGAAAATTCCAGTCCAGAGAAGGGGATGGAATACGTCGAACCAGAAACCGTAACCTCATTCTCCTGGATTTGTTTTGTGATAGCACTACCGACTTTTTTATCCTCGGCATCGATCAACGTAAACTCGATGGATTTTCCACCCATCATTGCTCCGAAATCTTCTTTCTCAACATCGATTGTACTATTTAGTACGACATTTTTGGTGCCGTCCTGCTGTGTAGTCGTCGAGATGATTTCTACAGAGCTTGCTGCCATAACGGTAAAAGCATTACCCAAAGCAAGCAGCATTGTCATCAGCAGCAGAAAGCCGCTTTTGAACATCTTGTTTTGCATGTTTTTTGTCTCCCCTTACAAGAATTTGTTGTAAAATGTAAAAAAATGACTCATTTCACTAGCAAAGCCACTACCATAGTACTAAAATTTGCATTACACTAGCATTACAGACTAACCTAAAATCATACAGTAGTGGTAATGTAGGGGGACTATGGACATATTTAATTTGTTCTACCAATTCAATCAGTGCACTTCTGATCCTGATGCTGAAGTTGTAGTACTCTTACACGGTTTAGGTCTAAATGCTCGTGTGTGGGAGCCGCTGGCTGCTGTGCTAACTGAACGCTATCATGTTGTACGGTATGATTTGCGCGGGCATGGGGAGCGATCACATGACGGTTCTCAGTTAACATGGGAGCTGCTTTGCAATGATCTTGATGAAATTTTCCACTTATATAGCATAACGGAAGCACATTTGGTCGGTCATGGACTTGGCGGTAATCTTGCTGCAAGGTATGGAATGAGCCGCCCGGAGCGAGTGAAGTCGTTTGTTCTTATTTCGACGATTGGGTTTTATCCTCCGGAGGCAATGGAGCGTTCGGTTGAGCTGCGCCGGAGCTATGCTGAGAACGGTGTGGCAGCTGCACTGGCGGAGCAGATGGCTAGTTTAGTAACCTGTTTGCCTCAGGATAGGGAAGAGACAAGATGGGTAAAAGAGGCGTACTTGCAGTGCGACATGGATGTGTACTTTAAATTAATTGAGCTCTTTGCAGCCGAGAATCCTTTGGATGACTTATCCGCAATGAATAAACCTTGCCTCGTTATGGCGGGGGACAAAGATACGATATATCCATCCTATATGTCGAAGATTACGGCGCAGTTTATTCCGCATGCGTTCTCGGTAACGGTGCCTGATGCAGCTAGCTTGGTGTTTATAGATAATCAGCCCTATGCCGCTCAGAAGATATTAGATTTCCTCTCCAACCCCTTAAGTGGCACGGAGAGCACTAATGTCGGAGATCCGCTGCTTGGGTTAATGAGGATCGATGCCATTAAAATGTTTGGCGATGCCTATAAGAGTACTCCAAGCAAGGATGTGCTGCTCGAGGTCAAGCTAATTGGAGCGTTTCGTGTATTTATTAATGGCCAGGAAATACCGAGTGGCTGGCAGCAGCGTAATGCGAAGAGATTGCTTGTTTATTTAATGTTTTACCCGAATCCGACCAGAGAACAGTTATGCGATGCGTTATGGCCACTTGCAGAGATTAGCAAAGCAAGTAATTTGCTGCGAGTTAGTCTTTCTCATTTAAAGGGATTGTTCGATACGGCGGGGACGAATCCGATTGTTGCTAATCGCAGCCATGTTAAGCTGAACGCGGTTGTCGTGTGTGACTTGCTGAAATGGATTCAGTCGCTTGAAGAGGCTCATATGGAGAAAAGAGCATTAAGGAAATTTATTCTTATTAAAGAATTGCTTGTCTATCCTGTAGAAGAAATGCTCGCAGGCTTGTACGATAACTGGGCGGTTCAGGAACGAAGCAGGCTGGAATACATGCTGCTGGGACTTGTTGAATCGCTCGCGGATAGCTATAAAAAAGATGGCGATTTTGCAGCGGCTAGTCAAGTGATGAGAAGGATAAGCAATATGTATAGCGAGGAACTAAATGGTGATACCGTTCGTAATACGCATGCTCAGGGAGAGGTGAGGGACCATTAATAGAGATACTGTTCTACACAAAATAAAGCTAGAGCAGACGATTGAGCTGCTGCGGCAGGAAATGATCGATAAGCTATTAGTGTGCCAGTCTTATCAAGCTGATGAAGTGTTGGGAGCAAGCAGGGCGCTTGATCTTGTTCTTAATTGCTATGATTGCGTAAGATTTGAGAGAGGCTGCATGAATGAGGAAAATTGTGCATCACGTACACTATTAGATGACGATAGCTCTATTTAAAAATACGTTTACGTTTATTTTGTTTGTATTTATACCAGTAGCTGCCGTTCTCATCCTTGAAAATCCGAATTCCAAACCATTTCAATGGCGTTGATAGCTCAGTAAACATTAAATAACTAGACATGTCTATCGCCCTCATTTCACTTCTTTTTAGTTATAATACCAAACTTTAGGCTTATTGACTATATTGAAATAGGACTTTTATATCATTTATTCTGATAAATGATGGATTATATTTCTTTATTTTTCAGTTAAAAATTTCAGCGCCGCCGGCTGCTTCGCTTTTACGAGCAAGCCGTTCTTTGGCATGCCTAATTTAGCACTCCTATGCTCGCATTTTGTTTGAGCGTTTTTTTCAAGTATGATAGAGGGATAATAAATTGGAAGCTGGTTGCTTTACAGGAGGTGCAATTGAATATGTATAGACCTGCTAGATGGAAGCCGACTATTTTGTGGGGGCTATTATTAGTAGGGTGGCTCGGGCTTTTATTCCTATTTTCATCCCAAACCTATGAGCAACAAAGTATTCAGCCGTTTTTGCGCAGTCACTTTACATACGATCAGCTCGTGAGATGGCTGCCGGATGTTACGATTACCTATCGAACGAGCATCGTTAATTCACATGATCGGCCTTATAGCTTTATCGAATTTTTGTTTCGAAAGGGCGCACATTTGTTTGTGTATGCGACTTTTGCTGCGTTGATGTTTATGTTTCTGCGAGCACTGACCCGTGGACGCTGGTTCCTTTCCATTATACTTACACTGATGGTTGCCATTGCTGTACCGGCTATGGATGAATGGAATCAATTAGGCTCTGACGAGCGTACGGGTAACGCAACAGATGTCGTTCTTGATTTTGTAGGGGGATGTGCGGGACTACTTATCTGTTTATGCATTTTAGGAGTGGTGAAGCTGTGGCGATCAAGGTCAAGGAATAGATCTTAATACCGTTTGTAAGTGATGCAAAAATAGTTGCGGACAAAGCAGGCTGCTATCCATTATAATCGTCTTTGACATTGTATAGATTCGGTAAATGTGGGGGAATTGCAGCTTGCAGCGCTATGAGGAATTAGATTCACTTAGGGGATTGGCGGCATTAGCCGTAATGATTGGTCATTTCTTATTGGTATTTGCGCCAATTGCGCAAAATACGTCGGATCTCAGCTTTTTTGATTACCCGCTTAACCTGTTTAAATACACGCCGCTGCATGCGATATGGGGCGGTCATGAAGCGGTCATTATGTTTTTTCTGCTCAGCGGGTTTGTACTTTCCTTGCCGTTTTTCAACAACCGTCAGCAATCCTATTCAAAATATGTAATTAAGCGGATTTGCCGTATTTACATTCCTTTTCTCGTCGCATTACTGATCGCCATATTAATGAGGGAAATCGTCTATGTATCGAAGCTGACGAATTTAACGAGCTATTATAACAATCTGTGGGTGATCCCCCCTAATGTGACCTCAATCATTCATCATTTGCTGTTTGTAGGAAACTACAATACGACGAGGTATGATCCGATTTTGTGGACGCTCGTTCATGAAATGCGTATCTCGTTGTTGTTCCCGTTTATTATGTTCATCATTGTAAAAAGCAGCTGGAAGGTAGGACTGCCGCTGGCACTCGTCTTATCCATTGGCGCTGAAATTATGCTTGAAAATTTTGAAACGAAATATATGACAAACTTTGTGATCTCGCTGCATTATGCCTCTTTCTTCATTATAGGGGCGCTGCTGGCCAAATATCAGAAAGAGCTGAAGTCAGCATTTTCACGGTTGCATGGTTGGCGAGTCATGTTGATGCTTATTATCGGATTGTGCTTCTATTCGTTCAAATGGATCGGTTATGGCGAGGACTTCCATGACATGCTCATGCCGCACAGCGGCGATTGGATGACCGCTATCGGCGCTTCGATCTTCATTATCACAGCGCTATCATCCGTTCGTTTATCGAGGCAGCTGCAGCGAAAGCCGTTATTGTTTTTGGGTAAAATCTCATACAGTCTCTATTTGTATCATATGATCATCCTGTTGTCGCTCATCCATCTGCTGAATGGCGAGCTGGAAACAACGTTTATTGTGATACTCGCCTTTGTTGCTTCCTTCGGAGCCGGGGCGCTAAGCTACTATTTCATAGAGCTGCCATCCATTCGGTTAGGCAAGTGGCTTACTGGCTGGGGCAAGAAGCCAAGTACGGCTGCTGTAAGCGGCAGTGATGGCGTATCGACCGGTGCATAATCAATAGGGCATAAGGAAGGAACGGTTCCCTTAGTGGGAGCCGTTCCTTTTTTATGAGCAAGCAGGCAAGTGACTGATGTCGAAGGAAAAGCCTGATGTTCGATGTAATGTTTTGGAGGGAATGCACCCATCCTTACCCATGAGAAAATCGTTGTCTATATTTGCGCGGCGATATGCTCTCGTATTTGGCAAAGCAAGAGGTGAAATAGGCAGCGTGATTAAAGCCGACCTGTTCTCCTATGCGGGCGATAGGCAGATCCGTTTGAAGCAGCAGCAGCTTTGCTTGTTCAATCCGGAAACGCATGAGGTAATCGAATGGCGCGCAGCCAAACTCCTTCTGCATGCATCTTGCGATATAAACGGGATGAAAGTTAATGCTGTCTCCCAGCTCCTGCGCGGTTATGCTATCACGATAATGCTCTCGCAAATAGGAAGCTGCCTGCTCTGCACACAAAATAGAGGGAGAAGGCCCCTCGGCTTCCATTGATGCGGATAAATGCTCGATAACCTCTTGGAATACAAGCTGCTGCTTCCATTTTACGCTGGGAATATGATCATTCATATTAAGCTGAACCAACTGGCGCAGCAGACTGTCCATCTTGGAGGGCTGCAGCAGTTTAGCAAACTGGGGAAGCTGTTTGGCGAAGGTTTGTGCCGTATAAATGTTGGTGCTCAGTATTCTTGTTTTGGAACTGTCAGGCGGTATCTCAGGCATGGATTGATCTGTTATACTCCACATCCCTGTCGTCTGAAAATGAATCCAGTAATAAGCAGTCTGCTCCTCGCATGCACGCGTTGCGTAATGATGGGCATCCGGTCTGAGAATAAGTGCGTGCCCTGCGCTCACTTCATAATGCTGATCTTCTTCTCCCATGTATAAGCAGCCCCGCGTTACGACAAGCAAATCAAACACATTAATGTTGCATCTGCTTGGATGCTTGCGGCCAGAAGGGGCAACCGTATAACCCCCAATGATATAATGCGGCAGCGGTGGAATCGTCATATGAATGATGGTCATGTTAGGATTTTCTCCTTCAAAAATTGAAGTTTGAATCGTTATACTTTCAGTTGTAAAAGTGATACATCAAGCTCAGTATAGCATCTATAATTTGATATGACGATTGATGATAAGACAACGGATACGGCCGCTATTAAGCAGCCGATGCAGGAGGACAACAGGATGGCTTTATCTAACAAAAAGATTTCGCTCTGGATGCTGGCGTGGCCAATATTTATAGAGCTGTTTTTACAATTTTTGCTCGGTGCGGCGGATACGCTGATGGTGAGCCGGATATCGGATGATGCAGTAGCGGTAGTAGGCTTCTCTAACCAGCTGTTTCAAGCGTTGACGACTTTATTTATAACAGTCGCGAGTGGAGCGGGCATACTCATTGCACAAAAAATAGGCTCCAAAAATGGCGAGGACGCTCGCACGATCGCGATAATGGCGGTGAAAGTAAGTGCCATCATTGGGCTTTTGCTTAGCGGGCTGCTCATCCTCATTCCAGGCGAGATCGCTGCGGTGCTGCAGCTTCCAGAAAATTTGATTCCACTGGCCAAGACGTATATCTCGATAGTCGGCGGCGGAATGGTATTGATTGCATTGATGTCGGCGCTTAGCACATCGATTCGGAATACGGGAAATACAAAGGGACCTATGTATACGGCAATTGGAATGAACGTTGTGCATGTTTTTTTCAACTATGCGTTCATCTTCGGAGCATTCGGTTTTCCAAAATGGGGCTTGATGGGCGTAGCCATTTCAACCGTGTTATGCCGCTTGCTCGCTACGATTGTGCTGTTCATCATGTTCCTTAGCTCTTTTGAACGTACGATTGCTCTTCGTGACTTTAATGTATTTAATCGTAAGCTGTTCGGCGAAATTCTCCGTATTGGATGGCCGCTTGGCGTAAATATGTCTTGCTGGGTATTTACGCAGCTGCTTATTTTCACCTTTTTGGCTATTCTCGGCTCGAATGAGCTGGCGGCACGGACGTATATGAATACGTTGGAATCGTTTTGCTTCATGCTTGGTTATTCGATTGCACTGGCAGTTCAAATTCAGATTGCCCATCTATTTGGAGCGGGCAAGGTCAAAGAGGCGTACCATATCGCCTTCCGAGCGATGTGGATTGGGCTTGCGGTGGTGACGGTTAACGCGTTTCTTATTTATTTGTTTGGCAAGCAGCTGCTAGGCATGTTTACTGAGAACAAAGAAATCGTAGCGCTTGGCGTGTCCCTCCTTGGAATGAATTTACTGCTGCAGCCGGGCAAAATGATCAATATGGCGCTCGGCAATTCATTAAATGCGGTAGGCGATACCCGTTTTACGATGTGGACTTCGGTATTCTCGATGTGGCTGATTGCGACGGGATTAGCTTATTTTGTGGGAATTCAACTTGGCTGGGGCTTGATCGGGATATATGCCTGCATGATCTTAGATGAGTACATCCGCGGTATACTGTCATTAATTCGCTGGAGAGGCCAAAAGTTTCTGCGCAGAGCAGAGCGGGATGAGGCCGAAGCGAAGAGAAGTGCAGAGAGCGGCATTAGTGGAAAAACACATAAACAAACCGCGCTGGATATCTAATAAAAGCGTATAATAGAGGAAGGAATAGACAGCGGCTTCGCAAGTGAAGGCTGCTGTTTTCCGTATTCACGGCAAGGGAGCGATTAACGGATATGGCATCGATGGTTATTATGAATGAAAAAATACGCGCCTCCGAGGTGCACTTGACTGGCTTGCGAGGCGAGGATTTAGGCATTGTCTCGCGTGATGAAGCGCTGGCAAAAGCAAAGGAATTGAAAGTGGATTTGGTCTGCACCTCGCTTATGAGCAGTCCTCCGCCATGCCAGCTGGTAGCCAAAGGGCAAGCGAAGAAACAGGCTGACCAAGAGAAGCGCGGGGCAAAAGTAAAGGAGCAGCCTAGCAAAATAAAAGAGCTCCGCTTGACCGCGCATATAGAGGATCATGATTATGATACGAAGCTGCGGCAGGCAGCGAAGCTTCTTGGTTCAGGCAACGGCGTGCAGCTCGTTGTAAAAATTCAAGGCAAGGAAGGTCCCAAAGCGAAGGAGCTGCTGGAGCGCATGCTGAAGGATCTAGAGGAGAGCGGCAAGAAGCAATCCGGCATACAAGTAAGCGGGAAGCAAGCGGCGGTGCAGGTGCTGCCTTTATAAAGGTAGGTTGAAGGTGACAGGTTAGTAGCGGAGTATCTATTGCGTATAAAGCCTTTCTGAAGGCGGCGACAACAGGGACTAACAGGAGGAGGCAATAGCTTTCTCCTAAGGCTGCATATAGGTTAGCTGATAGGGTGATTGATGCGAAGGCTTCTTGGCTTGCATCTATTTTCAAAATTGAAATGTATGCGCTTACTCATTTGTGGTAGCTTAGTAAGTAGATTGGCAATCGTTCCATAATGATCATTAACGGGGTGAATCATTAATGAAGAAAACATTGCATACAGGACCGATCAAGCTGCCGAGGCTGCCAGACCCTAAGCTGTGGGTGAGCAAAGCACCGTTTGGGCTAGGACGCATTAAGCCGCATCATATTCGTGACACGCTCAAGGTAGCGTGGGATAACCGAGACAGCTTGCCGTATGCGTATCGGATTTTGACGCAGGGTGTATGTGACGGCTGTGCGCTTGGCGTGTCCGGTTTATATGATCAGACGCTGGAAGGACCTCATATTTGTACGACAAGATTGAATGTCCTGCGGCTGAATACGATGCCTGCTATCAAAGGCGATGTGCTGCATGGCGATATTGAGGAGCTGCGAAAGCTCGATAGCACGCAATTGCGCAAGCTGGGAAGGCTGCCTTACCCGCTTATAAGAAGCAAGGGAGAAAGAAACTTTCGCAGAATTTCATGGGATGAGGCATTAGACCGCATCGCTGCCAAAGCGAGGGCAATAGACCCGAAGCAGATGGCTTTCTACTTAACTGCGCGCGGGATAACGAATGAATCCTATTATGTGGCGGCAAAGGCGGCTCGCCTCATTGGGACAAATAATATCGACAACGCCTCCCGCATTTGCCATTCTCCATCCAAAACAGCGATGAAGCGCTCTATTGGGGTAGGCGCCTCTACCTGCAATTATAAGGACTGGATTGGTACGGATGTGCTCGTTTTTTGGGGCAGTGTAGCAGCGAACAATCAGCCTGTATCGACCAAGTATATGTACGCAGCTAAGCGCAAGGGTACCAAAATCATCGTGATCAACCCCTATCGCGAGCCGGCAATGGAGGGCTACTGGATACCATCTATACCGGAATCAGCTCTCTTTGGCACGAAGCTGGCAGACGATTTCTATCAAGTGAATATCGGCGGTGACATTGCTTTCATGCACGGCGTCATGAAATGCTGGTTTGAGATGGAGGAGGAGCAGCCAGGCTCAGCGATTGATCATGCTTTTGTAAGCGCGCATACGAATGGGTACGAGGAGCTAAAGGCTCATATTCAGCAGCAGGACTGGGAGCTGCTGGAGAAATCATCCGGGCTGACGAGAGAGCGGATGCAGGCTTTCGCTGCTTTGCTTGCCGCGGCGAAGTCAGGCGTATTCGTATGGAGCATGGGACTGACGCAGCATCGATTCGGAACGGACAATATTTCGCAGGTTGCCAATCTTGCGCTGCTCCGAGGTTTTCTCGGGCGGGAGCATTGCGGTTTGATGCCGATTCGCGGTCATAGCGGCGTTCAAGGCTCAGGCGAAATGGGGGCTGACCCCTTTAGTCTGCCTGGCGGTGAGTTCAAAGGAGCGGATATCCGCCGTTTAGAGGAGCTTTGGGGCTTCAAGCTGCCGGATTGGCAAGGGGACATTGTAGGCGTGTCGCTTGAAAACGCAATGTTGAAAGAGCATGCCGATCGTAAGCTGAAGTTATTCTATACATCAGGAGGCAATTTTATCGAGACGATGCCTGATCCTGATTTTGTGAAGCGCTGCTTAGAGAGCGTCGAATTGCGGGTGCATCAGGATATTGTGCTGAACAGCTCGACACTTGTAGATGCGCAGGAGGAGGTTATCATTCTTCCTGCCATGACAAGGTATGAACAGCCAGGCGGAGGTACATCAACCTCAACGGAACGAATGGTTTATTTTTCACCAACTATTGAAGGTCCGAGGATCGAAGAAGCGCGTGCGGAGTGGCAAATCTATGCGGATTTAGCTGCACGCATTAGGCCGGAGCTCAAAGCGGCTATCACGTTCAAAGATGCTGCTGCCGTGAGGGAAGAGATTGCGATGGCTTCACCGAACTACGAGGGCGTAGAGCTGCTGCGGAATCAAGGTGACGTATTCCAATGGGGCGGGGCATGGCTGTGCGAGGGTGGTTTTTGTCCAACTTCTGACGGGAAGGGCAGCCTGCTGCCTATTGAATTGCCAGAGCTGCGTATACCGGAAGGGCATTTCTATGCAACGACAAGGCGCGGAAAGCAGTTTAACTCTATGATTTATGGCGAGAAGGATGCATTTAACGATGCAGGGCGCTACGACGTGCTGATGAATGAAGCGAATTTATCGGAGCTTGCGATCGCCGAAGGAGATGCGATTGTTGTATATAACCGAAGCGGGAGCTTCCATGGCAGGGCGAAAGCAGCGGATATTGCGCCAGGCAATATCGAGTTGTATTGGCCGGAAGGAAATAGTCTATTTCCAAAAGGAGTATATGAGCCGTTTGCAGGCATACCGGAGTATAATGCTTCCGTTATCGTAGAGAAGGCTGAAACCTATCATGCCTTTAAGGATACCAAGTATATGGAGAAGCGGATTGTGGAGCTGGAAATCGAGCCGCCGGCGTAGAACTGCTGTGGTCGTAATGATGCATAAGCAAGCTGAGCGTGGAAGGGGAGTATTCGAATGGATCTTTCGAACACGACAAAATGGCGCATACTCAAATACGATAGCAGCGGCCACTGGGAGAAGGATGACGACATCGCTGCGGAATATCCGCTTACTCTGAAGCTAGGCGGTGAGGAATTTGCAACGATGGTATGCTCGCCATCACATTTGCAGGAGCTGGTCATTGGTTTCCTTGCTTCTGAAGGGGTTATACGTGCTGCCGGTCAGGTGAAATCGCTGCGGATTGAAGAGGATACGGGTTTTGCCTATGTCGAGCTAGAGCATAAGCATACGTTAAGTCAGGATCATTACGCGAAACGTTTTATCGGATCATGCTGCGGCAAGAGTAGGCAGTTTTATTTTCACAATGATATGCTGACGGCCAAAACGATCATGACCCGCACCAAAATATCGGCTGAGCAATGTATTCGCTTTATGCGCGAGCTTCAGGAGGCATCCTCGGAATTTCGCAGCACGGGCGGTGTTCATAATGCAGCCATTGGAACGCCATCGGAGCTGCTTGCAGTAAGAACGGATATTGGCCGCCACAATGCGCTCGATAAGCTCTTTGGCTATTGTTTGCTGCACCGTGTTCGGACATCGGATAAAGTGATTGCATTCAGCGGCAGGCTCTCCTCGGAGGCGGTGCTGAAAGCGGCCAAGATCGGCTGCGGCATCATGCTCAGCAAGTCGGCGCCTACTGATCTTGCTCTTCGTTTGGCAGAGGATTTAGGCATTACCTGCGTCGGTTTTATTAGAGGCGGAGAGATGAATGTATATACCCATCATGACCGAATCGATTTCGGCGATGGATTGACAGCATGGTAGTGATTGTATATCATTTTAAATGAAAATGATTATCACCATGTGTCAAGAAGGAGTTTATGATGCTTTTACGCTTTTTTTCCTACTACAAGCCTTACAAGAAGCTTTTTCTGCTTGATTTCTGTTGTGCAGTAGTGCTGGCGATTCTTGAGCTGTGCTTCCCCTTGGCAGTCAGCTATGTAATAGATACGCTGTTGCCTGACGAGAACTGGGGGCTTATCGTTACAGCCTGTGCTATCTTGCTCCTGATTTATATTATTAATACGATTTTGTCCTATGTGGTCACCTATTGGGGCCATATGCTTGGTATTAATATTGAGACGGACATGCGGAAGAAGCTGTTCGACCACGTACAGAAGCTGTCCTTCCGTTTCTTCGATAACACGAAGACCGGTCATCTAATCTCGCGTCTAACGAATGATTTATTCGAGATTGGCGAGGTTGCCCATCATGGCCCAGAGGATATGTTTATAGCTGCGATGACGCTCGTCGGAGCGTTCGGCATTATGGCGTATATTAATTTGGAATTAGCCATTCTTACTTTTGTTATTGTGCCAATTATTATCTGGCTCGTTCTGATGTTCAACGGTAAAATGACGAAAGCTGCGAATCGGTTGTTCTCGGATATGGCCGATTTTAATGCTCGGGTTGAGGATACGGTTGGCGGGATTCGTGTTGTTCAAGCTTTCTCGAACGAAAGCCATGAGAAAAAGCTATTCAAGGTGAACAACCTGCGTTTCCGTGAAGCGAAGCTCATTTCCTACAAAATCATTGGTTTGAACTCTTCGATTACCTACATGCTGATGAGACTTGTATCTGTGTTCGTATTGATTGCAGGCACTTGGTTCGTTATTAAAGGTGATCTGAAGTACGGCGAATTTATTAGCTTTGTTTTGCTTACGAACATCTTCTTTAAACCGATTGAAAAAATCAATGCAGTTATCGAAAGCTACCCAAAAGGCATTGCCGGCTTTAAACGTTATGTTCAGCTGCTGGAGACAGCACCTGATGTTGCGGATAAACCCAATGCGAAAGAGGTTAACCGCTTAAGTGGGAATATTGAATATCGGAATGTTACGTTTGGTTATGAAGGCGAAGCGAAGGTGCTTCAAAATATCGATCTTACTATTCGTGCAGGTGAGACAATTGCCTTTGTTGGACCTTCTGGCGCCGGCAAAACGACGCTTTGCAGCTTGCTGCCGCGTTTCTATGAAATTGAAGGCGGAAGCATCTCCGTCGATGGCTATGATACTCGCGATTTGAAGCTGGATTCGCTGCGGAAGCAGATCGGTATCGTACAGCAGGATGTGTTCCTGTTTGCAGGTACGATTAGAGAAAACATCAGTTACGGCAAGCTTGGCGCATCGGATACAGATATCTGGGAAGCCGCGCGCAGAGCGAAGCTGGAAGAATTCATCCACGCGCAGCCGGACGGACTGGAAACGGTAGTAGGCGAACGCGGCGTTAAGCTGTCTGGCGGACAGAAACAGCGGCTTGCGATTGCGCGGATGTTCCTCAAAAACCCGCCTATTCTTATTCTCGACGAGGCAACTTCGGCGCTCGACACTGAAACGGAAGCAGCAATCCAGCAGTCGCTGGCTGAACTGTCCGTAGGCCGCACAACGCTCGTTATTGCACATCGCCTCGCTACGATCAAAAATGCGGATCGCATTGTTGTTGTAACGGAGCAAGGAATTACCGAGCAAGGCCGTCACGAAGAACTCGTATCGGCGGGTGGCATTTACAGCCGCTTGCATCATGCGCAGTTTGGCAACAGATAATTTAAAAGGAAGGCTGCCGATATCGATGAATCGGCAGCCTTTTTTTAAATGAGCATCTTGCATTAATTTATGCCCTTGATGCACAAGGAATTTTGGTACAAAAAAGGACTTCACACCAACTATCAGGCTCTTTTTTTAATTTTTGAACGGATGTCGTAGATTCCATAAATCGCATAGTTTCGTGATAATGGTATCACTTAAGTTGAAGGAGCTTGTTCCCTCATGATTCACTCTAAAACAGCGGAGTTCTTTAAGAACATGTTCACGTCAGCAGATATTTGCTTATACTGGGTCCAATGCAGATAATGATGCCCTTTTAAGATTATGAGCTGATGCTGATCCAGCTTACGGAGCTGATCCTCATAGAAGGATAAATTAGATTTTCCATCGGCACTCACTTTATCACTTGGGGGTGTAAATATCATTACAGGCAGACTTGGCGGAAAGACCATATCCTTTGTAGCAGCAATATTGTTCTTTATTTCCCTTGCCTCATTCACTACATTCTTATTATAGGCTTTCCATGAGGTAATGATTTGGGTCATCTTTAGATTTTCATCAGTATAAGTACCTTCATCGGCCAGTGGTAAAACATTGTTCGGGCTGATATAGGATGCAAGTCTTGCCAATCCGCTCGGCACGACCAAGCTCATATATTTGAACATAGTGGGAATGGGTTCCTTAAAATAGTCCACGGCTTGCGGTAAGGTGATATCGATTCCAACAATAGCTTTGATTTCGTCAGGATATGTATTGGCGTAATACATACTATAAATACCGGAAATAGAATGAGGCATTAGGATATAGGGACCATCTATCTTTGCTTTTTGCAACGCGCTCCGAAGTTCCCCTACGATGTTCTCCACCGTTCGTTCTTTATCGGTCATATCACTCCAGCCATATCCAAAGGGTTCTACAACGACTACTTTGTGATGGTTGGCCAACTCGTTAATTAAAGGTTCGAAGTCCAATACAGGTGAAGCCGTCCCCAGTCCGCTTAACAAAACAATGGCGCTGCCCTCCGTCCCCTTTGTGTACACATGCATTTTCTTTCCATCTATTTCAACATATTGACCCCATGGAGGGTATTTCTTGTGTTCGTACTTTGACAGTACTTGATTCACTAGCACAACTATTAACATAATTGCGGTTAAACCCAGCACGATGTTTCGAATCATCCTTGTAAATTTAAACGTTTTCTTCGTTTTCATTTTAGAGTTGCTCCCTTTTACAAAAGATTGAATTAGTAGACATCCTTGTCACTCATCTTCTTCTTAATTGTAGAAGGTAAAGGTTAAATAGCGGTTCATGGATTGTTTAAATTCTGGTTAAAAAATCTGGTTATCTTGTCTTTCGTCTGATTAAGAGTGAGACGATCCTTTCTCTATCATCAGCAACTTATCATCTAAAACCTACCAAGAAATCGATATTTTTCATTGTAGAATTTCAACGCCTATCTACGCCACCACTACTGTCCGCCGCTTAAAATTTCAGCTTCACCTAAATTCTGCCCATCTGCCCATTTTATCGCTCAGCTCTCACAAAACTGAGATTTCGCTGAGGACTGATCATGCCGCTTTATCAAAATATGAATTATGCAAAATGCTCAAATATAAGAATTTATAAGTTTGTTAGCTTATACAGGGCTTATGTTTCTCCGTCAAAGCTGCTTCAGCATCCAGAGGACGCTGAAGGCGTTTTTGCTTCTATAATGTGGTAGTGGCGCCTGACAATACTTCTTGTTTGTCTTTCTCTGCGCCTGTTTTCCTTCTCTTATAAAACGACAAGAAGGCCGATGTAACCGCAATTGATAAGGCAGAGTACAATCCGCTTTTAAGCGAAAATACGGATAGGCTAGTGAGGACAACTAGAAAATCGAATGCGAAGTTGGTAATGCCGGGGTTGACGCCATGTTTTTTGTGCAAATAGATGGCCAGTATCGTCGCGCCTCCGAGTGAAGCACCGTTGCGGAACAAGGCAGTGATGCCTGCTCCGATGAATAATCCTCCGACGATCGCTCCGATTAGCGGCGGAATCGTAAAGGCAGGCAAGATATCGTTTATTGCACTTAACGAGGAAAGCAGCGCGATCGCACCAATGGTTTTGAAGGTAAAGGATTTGCCCATGTAAAAGTAGGAAAAAATTAGAAATGGAAGATTGAGCAATAAAAACAAATAGTGGAATGAGACTTGCAGCTGGGGTGATAAGCTTAAAGAGAGTCCTGCTGTTCCTCCAGTTACGATATGTGAATGCTTTAAAATGACTAATCCGCCCACAGTAACGAAGCAGCCTATTGCAATATGAAGCCATTTGCTGATATTTTCCTTCATTTTGTTATCCAATATCCGTAACATCGCACATGCACCGCCTGCTTAAGTTTGTTACTATAAGAATACAAAACAGCATCAATCGTATATATGATAAACAGAATGAAATTGATGTGAATTTATATAACATTGAACGAATTTTTATTGTTTTTCCTGCAAAATGAAGGAGGTTGTGATAATGGATCAATTGGACCGAATGCTTCTCCAATTGCTGCAGGAGGATGGCCGAGTCACGGTGAGCGAGCTGTCCAAACGATTGTCTCTCAGCCGCCCCAGCATATCTGAGCGTCTGCTGCGCTTGCAGGAGAAAGGCATCATTACTGGATTCGGTGCTCGAGTATCGCCTGCTGCTATCGGGAGAAACATACAGGTCATCATTCAAATGAGCGAATTGAAAGTATTTCCGATGGAGTTTGAGAAGCGCATCATGAATGATGATGAGATTATAGAATGCCACCGGGTTACAGGAACGGTCAGCTATGTTCTTAAAGCAGCGATAACGGGGATGGATGGTCTAAGCGAGCTTGTAGAGAGGCTTATGCCTTTCGGCAATGTCAACACGTCGGTCATTCTCTCTTCTCCTGTTATGAACAAAACCATACTGCCTAAGGAATAAACGATTAACGGAGTAAAGGGGACTTATAGGATGGAACAAACGAAAACATTAATTGAAGCATATAATCAAGCCAGCTATCCGTTAATCGGTCATGGAAAGCGGAATGTACAAGTTCTGAAAGAAGCGCTAGAGCAGTGGGACGCAGAGCAGGATAGCGATATGTACGGAAATGGAGCGATAATTGAGAATTTTGAGGAAAAAATGGCTAAACTGCTAGGCAAGGAATCGGCTGTATTTTTCCCCAGCGGTACAATGGCTCAGCAAATTGCACTTCGTATATGGTGTGACGAAAAAGGAAATAAGAAGGTCGGTTATCATCCCTTAAGCCATCTAGAGATTCATGAGAAAGACGGCATGAAAGAGCTGCATCACCTTGAAGCTGTCCTGCTGGCGGATGTAGAAAGGCCTGTCCTCCTCTATGATTTGATTGGTCTAGAGGAAAATATCGCTTGTTTGCTGCTGGAGCTGCCGCAGCGCGAAATTGGCGGACAGTTGCCGGAATTTGAAGAGCTTAAGGCTATGTCGGCATTTTGTCGTGAGAGAGGAATTAAGCTTCATCTGGATGGAGCGAGGCTGTTCGAGATACTTCCGTATTATGAAAAGTCTGCTCAAGAGGTGTGCGCACTCTTCGACAGTGTATATATTTCGTTCTATAAAGGAATTGGCGGTATTGCAGGAGCGATATTAGCCGGAGATCGCAGCTTTACAGAGAAATCGAAAATTTGGAAAAGACGCCACGGCGGTGATCTCATCAGCTTATATCCCTATATTATTGCTGCAGATTATTACATGGAGCGGCGACTTCCGCATATGAAGAAGTACTACAGGGAAGCGCAGGAGCTTGCTGCATTATATAACGGGTGCGAGGGTATGAAGACCATCCCGGAGGTGCCTGTTTCCAATATGTTTCATGTTCATACCACAGCAAAGAAGGAGCAGCTTGATTCAATCCTAATCGATATCGCAGCGAAAACAGGCATCGGATTGACGCAGTCTGTCCGTGATAAAGGCGAGGAAGGCTGCTATTTTGAGGTTAATATTGGCGATCGATATGATGCGGCTCCTAAAGAAACGCTATTTGAAGCTTTTCGATTGCTGGACAATAAGCTGCAACAGAATGGGGAGAGGGAATAGCAGTAACACTTTTAACTCGATTATGTCTGCACAACATGCTAAGTTATAAATAGTGGATAATGAGATAATATTTGATAAAACGTGGCAATCCATGATGTTAGCACATAATGTGAAATGACGCTAAAGAAGGAGTGATCCATTCTGAAAAAAATCATTTTACTCATTGTTTGCTGTTTCCTCGTATTTGGTGGTTCTTATGTCTACTCGAAAGCGAAGCCGCCTTTAACAGCACAGGCGTTCTCTTCAACAAACGATAGACAAATTGTTTTAGTGATAATCGGCAATAAAAGTTTAGTTGGATCTATCGATATTAATGAAGTATTAATAAATGATGGCGCCGTGCCTGAGCGAGTCAAAATACAAGTTAGCAGTCCTGCTAAAGGTTTTATTGTAACCGACCGCTTCGATGAGACGGAAGAAAAGGATTACTCATTTAAGGATCTGAATGAAGTGACCATTCCAACAGGAACATCTCCACAGGCACAGACGGCCAAAGAGAATAAAGGCAAGGTCAAGCATACCTATGCCCTAACAATAGGGGATAAGCAAACGATTGAATCAATCACGATCAAATATAACCACCTCGGGATTTCGCATAAAATAACGATTTCGACGATAAAGGTTCAGTGAGCTATACTACGTACAACATAAAGAATGATTAACGAGGTTAGTTTTTGATGAGGCTAAACGTTGGATAGCAATAGGGGTTCCAATTTATAAAATAGTACAGAGGAGGTATGCATTCATATGAAATATTCCTTTTGTGCAGGGGCGGCATCTGTGGGATGTATCATGTTGAGCTGCCTTTTATTGTTTTGGAACCCTTACACAGAAATACCGGTGAATGATAAAACGATTCTTATCGTGTTTATGATGTTGATCCTTCCAGCTTGTATAGGAATTTTAGCTGCAATTTTGAGAAACCGAATGTTAATGCTAGTGGTACTCATCTGGTCGCTGCCGTATGGCATTTATTTATCTGCAGCATCTATACCGAGTATTTGGAATCTCTATGCAGCGGTTCTCATTTTATATGTCATTTCCCTAATAAGGAAAGAAACCGCATATAAAGGGGCATTATAAAGCAAAAAAAAGACATGAAAGGACGAGACGAAACAATGGAGAAAGCAAATCAAAAAATTAAAACATTTTTTATGTTTGAAGGCAGAGCGGAGGAGGCTATGAACTTCTACACTTCATTATTCGATCAATCCGAAATCATAAGCATCCAGCGATACGGAGCGAATGAGACAGGCCCTGAAGGAACCGTGATGAAAGCTACATTTTCTCTAAAAGGACAACAGTTTATGTGTATCGATAGCGGAGTCAACCATGGCTTTACGTTCACACCTTCAATATCTTTGTTCGTTACCTGCGATACGGAAGAGGAAATAGACCAGGTTTTTGAAAGCCTATCACTTGAGGGCAGTATACTCATGCCGCTGGCCGCTTATCCGTTTAGTGAGAAGTTTGGCTGGGTTGCAGATAAGTTTGGCGTTTCATGGCAATTAAGTCTTGAGAAAAGCTAAAGCAGGCAAGAGAGAGATTCGAAGAACGTAGAGTTGAAATTCAACATATTCTGTACCCTGAACGATACATAAGTGCACATTTTAATTTTGAGGTAATGTTTCCCCGAAGAAGTTGATGTTTATATTCCAACTCATGAATAGTGCTGATGCAGAAGATAGTGGACATATTCCACCGTCTTCTGCATCTCGCTAGCGCAGCTTCAAGTTTGAAGCAGCTATAGCATCTCAACCTTTAGGTCAGGGAAACGACCTTGCAGATCTGCTAAACGATCTAGTAGTGCAGCCTTATCAAATGGATATTTAAAAATGTCCGGATTCGGCTTAAAGGTAATGCTTGTGCCTGTTTCCTTCGTCATGCCTAAGACAAGCAGTTCACTTTGAGGTATGCCATGTTTAAAGTCTTGACGAAATACTTTTCCATCACGGCGTACTTCTACAGAAAGCTGTTCAGACAAAGCGTTAACTACAGGCATGTTTATGCCTTTTAACCCTTCGGAAGCTACAACGGATGCGCTTTTATTGTAATGCCCAAGCTCCGTAAGCACGGTTTGTACTGGAGTTGTCTTCGACTGAGGGAAGGCTTGAATCGGAATGCCTCGACCATTATCAGAGACGGTTATACTTGTATCGCTGTGAAGTACGATACATAGCTCCGTACTATAGCCTGCTTGGTGTTCTAACACCGAATTATCAATGACGGACCATAAAAGATGATTCGGATCGTACCCCTCTTTATTTTCGCCTAAATACTCTTCAACGTTATTTCTAGCCTCAGTAAGCTCCATATAATGGCTCGTATCGAGCAGATCAGTAATAGCGGTCAACAAAAGCAGCAGCGGAAGCGTTCGATGAGCAGGCAGAGAATACTTGCCACCACGTTCCTCTTGAACCAAAAGGTCAGCCCCGAGTAAGGCTTTGGTATGGTGGTAAAGCTGCCCCGTCGTTCCGAGGTTTAGTCGTTCTACGATATCTGAGCCGGAGAGAGGCTCCAGCAATACAGCAAGCAGGATGTCGAGCCTCTGCTTATTCCCGAGTGCTGCCAAAACTTTTGCTGCTTTATCGGTGTCAAGACCAAGTAAGTGATGGACTTCTTGCTGCCTAGGGTCCCACCTGAAGCCATTGTGCCCGCGATATTGCCCGGAATAAAAGAGGCTGCCCAAATCATGCGGGGCTTCATCGTTTAATGAGTTCTCATTTACATTCATGGTTAATGCTTGTTTTGGAGAAGGACGAGTATTAATGACCTGAGTTAACATTTGTTTGAGCTCGTTCATCTCTTTGGTAAGTAAATCAAGCTCAGTACCGTAGTCTCTAGAAGCTGACAAATAGCATCACCTCTTAATGTTATTGTTTTACGTAATTACGTTATACGATAAATTTAACATAAGTTCAGTCCATTGTAAACATAGCCCAAAAACTTTGTGGTACGATGAAGAAATATTTTAATAGCAGGCCTAACACTTAAGGGGGTAAGGGATTGTTTTCGAAAAAGAGGCATGTGAGGATAGATTGGGAATGCTCCATTGAGGACGAAACAGATGCTAGCGTCTGTGTTTATGTCACATTTCCAGATTACTCCCGGTGGGTAGCTAATTTTTATACGATAAAATGTATCGAATCCATCCGTAACGATCGGCTGAGCAGAGGGGAAAATACGTTCGTCTGGTCAGAAGAAAATTTGATTATTGTCGATCAAGTAAGTCGAGCACATATTGAGAAAATTATTGATGAGAGTATGGAACAAAATACATTCGAGTATTTATTTAAATATTTTGGCTCGGTTCAGGCACCGAATGTTAGACAATATCCTGACGGTTTCTTCGAAAGCAGGTCCACAATTGATCCGATTATAATCGGCAGCCAAGCGAGCACACTCAGGGAAATGTTGGAGCATGCCAGCGACGAATTGAAGGACAATATAAAGCGTTTTTTGTTTGATGATCGTAAGGTGCGAATCGAGCATCTAAAGCTGGTACCTAAGCTTGAAGCTAAGTCTATGATTGTGGCTGAGGCAGAGCTTGAGGGTCGTGACATGAAGCGCGAGTGGGAAGACGTTTTTGCAGAGGGTTTGGATGCCCAAGAAAAGACGAACATTTATATGGAACAATATTTGTGGCATGTTTTCAGCTATGCAAAAAAACCATGCTTAAGCGATGAACAAGCGGTCGAAGCATTCCGTAATGAGCCTAAAAAGGCATGTTATGTCTTCTATCAGCAGCATGATTTAGTGTTGTTTATAGAAGATGCAGCACATTTAATGCCTGAGGATGTGGAAGGCGAGCAGGACATCTATATTGTAGATGAGCATTTTAAGTGGACCTATGTGGTAACCCATGAGTCTGAATTAGGGCCTTATTTTGTTAAGGCACAGTATACTCGCTAATCGTTACTCCAGGATCGGAGCCGTATTTCATGGTTTCGCCAGAGATCGAAATTTCCTTTACTTCATTGCCCAGTTCATCTACTAATACATGCCTAATGCCTCGCACAGGCCGAGGACTAGAGGTTTTATAGATACCATTTTCCGGAATATTAATGACTTCATATCCTTTTTTCTTAGAGATAGGCGGAAAGCTTGAATCGCCAAAATGAATGACAACAGTGCCGTGAAAGCTTTGCGGAATGTGATGGATAACCGGTCTGCTTTTCTCAACCTCTGAGACTAGCATGTTGATCGGCAGATATATGATTATAAGTGAAGCAAGCAAGAAGATGAGATAGCCCTTCTCTTTTATAGCAACAAGAGAACCTACAGAGAATACAATTGCAGAGCTGGCAAATAGTAAAATAAACAGTCCGAACTCAGGAGAAAAGAGATCCTGTATTCCCCATATTCCTAAGCCCATCATAACGGTAACGGAAGCTGCGGCAATGATACTTAGAACAATTAGCAGGGTAGTGCGCAGCAAAATAGCCGACTTTCTCCAGCGGAACATCAGGGTGTAAAACGGGAGAATAAGGAATAGATACGAAGGAAGCGTCCAGCCGATAAGCTTGCTCGAATCACTTCCGAGGCTCTGATCGTACACGAGCGCCAAATAACCTAAATAAGCGAGTACACCTGCAAAATAGCTGGCTATAGCAACTAAAACGTAAAATAGCTTTTGTTTCATGGGGACAACACCTCTTCTGTGTGTATGGAAGCTTTGTACCCCTAAAGCATAACGTCATACCGAATATCGCAATAGTTCTATCTTTTGTAGTACCGACCTCACGATGCGCTTGGAGCAAGAACATCTCCAATAATGATTAGCCGCAAATAAGGAGGAAGTAACATGAAACGCATCCTTTCAGGAATAAAACCAAGCGGGGAGCTTAATATAGGCGGTTATGGAGGTGCCTTGCATCAATTTGTGAAAATGCAGCATGACTTTGAATGCTTTTTCTTTGTGCCGGATCTTCATGCGGTGACTGTTCCTCAGGACCCGAAAGAATTATTTCAGCGTTCAAAGGACATTGCTGCATTTTATATTGCTGCTGGAATTGATCCTAAAAAAGCGACGATTTTTATACAATCGCATGTGCCTGCGCATGTTGAGCTGGGATGGATAATGGAGACTCAGGTTCACTTTGGAGAGCTGAGCAGAATGACGCAGTTCAAAGAGAAATCAGATGGGAAAGATTCTGTCAGCTCTGCTTTGTTTACGTACCCTGCCTTGATGGCAGCGGACATTCTCCTTTATCAAGCGACCCATGTACCTGTCGGGGAGGATCAGAAGCAGCATTTAGAGATGACTAGAGATTTAGCTGCGCGATTTAATAGTCGTTTTGAAAAAACATTTGTAATTCCTGAACCAATCATCCCCACTAATGGCTCCCGTATTATGGGGCTTGATGATCCAACTAAAAAAATGAGCAAGAGTAACCCCAATAAAAATAGCTACGTGCTGCTACTTGACTCGCCAGCTGATATTCGTAAAAAGCTCGCAAGAGCTGTTACCGATTCAGAAATGTCTGTGCGATATGATTGGGACAATAAACCTGCGGTCAGCAATTTGATCGAGATCTATGCGGTGTTCTCAGGAGAGTCCACCGAGACGATTGAAAGGCGATACGAGGGCCAAGGATATGGCGGGTTTAAGAAGGATTTAGCCGAGGTCGTCGTCGAGAAGCTTGTGCCTATACAAGAGAGATATAGAGATATTATCGATTCAGACGAGCTGATCCGTATCCTTAAAGAAGGAGCGATGAGAGCCTCGGAAACGGCACAAATAACGCTTCTTCAAGCGAAACGCGCCATGGGATTCATAACCTTTTAATAGAGCAGGCTGGGATTGCAGGTAGAAATCATAATGAACAGGAAAATCTCCAGCTAATTTTACGATTATGCCCGTATATGCTGAATTAGAAGGAATTTGTACTGTTAAATCAATGGAAATGGGCTGTTTCCTAAAATATTGCCTGGTTTAGCTGGAGAATTTCCCGTTAACTTGGTTTTTATCGGAAAAGAGCGAATGATAGCGGGAGAAATTCCTGTTAGCTTGCTTCTCTAGGAGCCAATAAGGCAGGACGCCGTACAGAATGAGTTGATTGAATACAGTAATAAAAAACGGTCAATCCCGCCTCAGCAGTGGGATTGACCGTTTTTCGTTTGTATCTAAGCCCCTTACACTTCTTTGCGAGTAAAATAAAGGAGACCAATTGCAAAAAACAAAACAAAGCTGCTCGTTATCGTAATGAGCAAGTTTTCTAAAGGGAGCGCAAAAGCGCCGAAATTGTCGCCTTCGAAGCTTAGCATCGCCAGCATTGGTTGTGCCCATGGGTAGAAGGGAGCGAAGCGTTCAGAATTAACGATAAGCATATTAGGCAGCGTAAGCATCACATTAATGACGAGTGGAGCGGCAAAGCTGCTCCAGCTTACAGATACGAGCAGCTGAAGCGCGGCAAGCGGAAGGCAGGCAAGCCAGCCGCTGCCAACTCCTTTCAGGAGCATCGCCCATGGAAGCGGGCCGTCGATGCCTTGATAGGTCGCTGCAATAATAACTGCTCCTAGAAACAGCAGCTGCGTTATGGCTAGGAGAACGGCGACTACGCTAAATTTGGCGAAGTAGAGTCCGATTCTAGACACAGGCAGCGTAAGCAGCTGCTTCCACCCTCCTCCTACATGCTCATATCTGCATACGAAAGCGGAGAGAATGCCCGTTAATATAGGTAAGAACAGCATGGCGTGGAACGAAGCCATCGAAGCAATGAGTAAGGCATATTGTGCGGACGCATCCGGCGAATCAAACGATATTAACATGCCAAGAGCAAGTGACAGCAGCGAGCTGAGCGGGATGAGTATCCAAATAAACGTTTTGAATAACTTAATCCGTTCCGCAGCGACTAAACGTAGGAAACCCATCATTTCAATTCACATCCTTTTTGATGAAATGAAAGGCTCCAACAAGTAGAAGGATGCATCCGAGCAGAAAGCCTCCACCTACGAATAGCTCTCGCTGGGGGTCCATATAACCTAGCATTGGCCAGTTTAAGGGCAGCAGCTTTGACCAATCCTTTGAAATCAGGCCTGTGAATATGGAGCTGATCGCGATCAATACGCCAAACGTAATAGGAATGGCTTGATTTTTCATGGTCATGCAAAGCCATACAAACAGCGCAAGCGCCGGGAGCGATGCGATAAACGGCAGGAAGCAAAGCCGCAAAATATCGATTACTGGCATCTCTTTAAGCCCGAATCGCAAAGATAAACCGAGCGCAGCGGTACCTATTGCCAGCAAAACACATGACGAGAGCAGCAACAAGAAGCTTAATGCAAATTTGGAGCGGAACACGGCACCCTTGGAAATAGGAAGGGCGAGCAGCTGCTTCCACGCATTTGTGTTATGTTCGATATTTGCTAGCAGGGAAGAGACAAGTGTCACTCCAAGGAATAGCGAGATTGGAACAAACATTTGGATGTCCTGAAGCAAGACCTCCCAGAGTCTCCCTGCATATTTGTTCGTTAAATAATCATATCGAAGTCCGTAATTAAGAGCTTGCATAGCAATCAATCCGATAGGGCCAATAAAGATAAGAAACCATAGCCCTTTGCCGCGTATTTTCAAAAAATCAGCTGAAAGTGCTTTGAGCATCATAGCTTACCCTCCCCGACAATTTGCAGGAAGAGATCCTCCAGTGATTTGCGTTTCTCCTCGACACGGTAGATAGAGTGATCTCGCTCTACGAGATTTTTGATAATGCGTGCAAGCGCAGGGTTATCGGTATGCTCCAGCATAATGGCGGAACCATTTTGTACAGCGCCCACACCTTGCCGCTGCAAGGCAGCAAGTGCTAGCTCTGGCTCAGACACGACCAGCGATATTGTGCCTTGTGCCTGTGCATGCAAATGGCTGATCGTATCTTGGAAGACAAGCTCCCCCTGACGAATAATACCGACGGTTCCTGCTGTAAGCTCAACCTCGCTTAACAAATGGCTGGATATAAGGACGGTAATGCCATGCTGCTTAGGCATTTCTTTAATTAATTCACGAATTTCCAATATGCCGGATGGATCTAGTCCATTTGTCGGCTCGTCGAGCAGCAGCAGCTCCGGGCTTCCAAGCAATGCGCTTGCGATACCTAGTCGCTGCTTCATTCCAAGCGAGAAGCCTTTCACTGGACGCCGCGCTTCCTTGGTCAGTCCAACGATGTCGAGCACTTCAGCAATTTTGGAGACAGGAGCACCGAGTATGCGGCGAATAGCTTCTAGGTTGTCGACGGCGCTTAAATGACCATAATACGAAGGGTATTCAACGAGCGAGCCGACCCGGCGTAATATTGATAACCTTTCCTTATTCAATGACTTCCCAAAAATATGGACCGATCCGCCCGAGGGCTGGATTAATCCGAGCAGCATGCGGATTGTCGTCGTTTTACCAGCGCCATTCGGCCCAAGAAAGCCATATATATCTCCTTTTGCAATTTTCAAATTTAGATTGGACACCGCATAACGCCCTTTATAACGTTTGCTTAGTCCTTTCGTTTCGATTACCCATTCATTCACGTTAATCACCTCAGTACTTACATTAACGGGTGAAGGTTAAACGAAGGGCTCCCCAAGTTTAAATTTTGTTTAAAAAATTAAAATCAATTTGAATAAATGTATATGGTCGTTCCACTAGCTTGGGTATCCCTATGCCATTCGAGCTTCATTTCTTTCAGAAGATAATCGACAATGGCTAGCCCAATGCCTGCACCTTTGCCCATCGGAGCAGTCTCTAGCCCGTTGCCATGATCGCGAATAATGAGCGCAGATTGGCCTTGGTAATACTCAACGGTAATGCCGATGTATTTGCCGCCGCTCGCATGCCTCGTCACATTTTGAAATAAATTATCCAGCACGCGGCGGAAACCTGCCTTATCGACAACACGAAGCATAGCGCCATCAGGCAGCTCCACATCAGCGACGATTCCTTCCTGTTCCCAAAGAGGATACCAAGACGCGGCGCTTTCACGAACTAATCGCAGCAGATCCAGTGGCTCCAGCTTAAGCGGATATCGTCCGCTTGTCATGAGCGTGTAGGAAAGCAAATTTTCAATGAGACTGTCTAGGCTGGTTATTTTTTGCTCCATTTGCTTCACAGCTGCTTGCGCATTCAAGCTTAACGGTTCCTTATGCAACGAATACAGATGGCTGTTCATAACGGTTAATGGCGTCCGCAGATCATGCGACAGGCTGGCGATGAGCTGCTTGCGAAGCTCCTCCTCTGCACGCTCGCGCTCCTTGCTTTCCTTAAGCTGTTCAACCATTTGATTAAAAGCTGTCTCCAGCTGCCCGATCTCATCATTTTTGTTAATAAGGATTGGCATCGGAAGACCGTTGTCGCCATGCAGCGTCATCGCTGATTGCAGACTGAGCAGACGTTTGCGAATATGCCGGAAGAACAGCAGCGATATCAAGAAGAAGAAGGCGAACATAATAAACAGAAACGCCAAATAAAAGGGTGTGCCTGAACCGATCGGCTTATCGAGCTGAATGATGGAGCGCTGCAGCTGCATCACCATAAACCCAGGTTCCTTATGGCCCGCTCCAAGGAAGGACACGACCGTAAAGGGATCGCTGTCGATGCTTGCTTTCATAAATTGAATGGAGCTGGCAGGCGTCCACTTGCTTGGAAGCTGCTCTTGTACAGGAAGCTGCAGCCTTGTTGATCCAGCAGAGTCAACCCAGAAGAGGGAAGCCTCGGGGTAAGTTTGTTTTAGCTCGCGCAATCTTTTGTCGATTTGAGCGGGATCCTTCTCTGTTAATTCAGCAGCCTGATTATGCCAAATTGTAGTTAATTCTTTCCCGCTGCCATACTTTAAATAGTCCATATTAGCGGTTTGCGTATTTTCTTGAATAAGCATATAAAGAATAGAAGCTACCGGAAATATGATTGGAATAAACAGAAAAGCAAACAAAATGATAAGCAGGTAGCGAGACAACAAGGTTTGGCGAAACTTCATGCCTCCCGTGTGTGGTTTGGACTTCTTCATGCGCGCACCCGATAGCCGATGCCGCGTACCGTCTCAATAATTTCAGGAGCAGCGGGGTTTCGCTCGATTTTTTCCCTCAAATAGCGGATATGAACCATCAACGTTTTATCTCCATCAATAAAAGATTCTCCCCATACGGCCTCATAGATTTGCTCTTTCGTAAGCAATTGTCCCAAATGGCGCAGTAGATAGCTGAAAATGTGAAACTGTTTGCCTGTCAGCATAATTTCTTCCCCGGTCTCGCGGTTTTCCACCCGGTTTTGCTGCTCATAGACAAGCAGATGCTTAATAGCCAAAGGTTCTGCAAGCCGTGCGCCTGACCTGCGAAGGAGCACTTCGATGCGTGCGGTCAGCTCGTCGGGATGGAATGGCTTGGTGAGGTAGTCGTCAGCGAACTGCAGCCCTTGTAGCTTATCATCGATGGAGGTGCGCGCTGAAAGCATAAGAATCGGGACATCCGGTGCTGCTTTTTTCAGCCGTTGCCCAATAGTAAAACCATCGAGTCCCGGCAGCATAACGTCTAGGATGACGAGTCTGCAGCCTGCAGCGGCCTCGAGTGCATGCTCGCCGTTTTTTAACCATTCAACCACATAGCCTTGCTCTTGCAAATGCTGTGAGACAAAGCTTCCGATTTCGATATCATCTTCAATATATAGCAGTGATGCCGTCATTTTTATAAATTTCCTTTCGTTCATTCATTTTGATTCCTTATTTTAACTGGTCTGCTTCGATTATACGGCAGAGCTTGGCGGAATGCATACCATAAGCAGCGTTTGATGTGGATCAGCAATAGGAATTTATTTAAAAATAAAGAAAGGGACCTAGCCGACAACGGCTAGATCCCTTTATATTCATTGCGTGGTCAGCCCTTGCTTCCAGGCTCCCGTGCTTTCTTTCCTTTTTCCCACCTAAATACTTTGTTTAATACTTTGAATACCCACTTCGACTCCTTAGTCAGAAGTGGTCCCAATATCGCCAGAATGAGTACATACAAGGCAGCGAATGGCTGCAGGAGCTCAAGCAAGCCGCCTGCTTTGCCGAGGTTCGCCATAATGATGGAGAACTCGCCGCGAGATACGATGGTCAAACCTATATTAGCCGATGCCTTCGGCGTTAAGCCAGCACTTTTACCGGCTAACATGCCTGCCAAGAAGTTACCGAATAGTGTAACGGCAACCGCACCAAGTGACAGCCATACGGCTCCGCCAAGTGCGAATGGGTCGATGGTCAGTCCGAAGCTAAAGAAAAATAAAGCGCCGAAGAAGTCACGGAAAGGCAAAATCATATGCTCAATCCGCTTCATGTGAACAGTCTCAGCTAGTACTAAGCCTACAAGCAAAGCACCGATCGCCTCAGCTACGTGAATCGTTTCGGAGAAGCCTGCTACGAGGAACAAGAAGCCGAATACGAGCAGCAGAAACAGCTCATTCGAGCGAATATTGAGAATTTTGTTCAGAAGCGGTGCAGCCTTCCTGCCGATAATCAAGAAGAGCAGCATGAATCCTAATGCATAGGAAGCAGACAGGAGTACTCCGCCTAAAGACGATGAATCACTGAGCACGAGTCCGGAGAGCACGGAAATATATACAGCAAGGAAGATATCCTCGAACATAATGATGCCGAGAATCATTTCTGTCTCCGGGTTGGCAGTCCTCTTTAAATCGACGAGCACCTTCGCGACGATAGCGCTCGATGAGATCGTTGTAATGCCGGCGATGACCATGGTTTCCGCTACAGGGAAGTCGTTGATCCAGCCAAATAATAAGCCAAGTGAAAAGTTGATTAGAATATAGATCGTTCCGCCTACCGCTATTGAGCGACCCGATTTCATTAATCGACCCACAGAAAACTCCAGACCTAAATAGAACAGGAGGAACAGCACGCCTAGCCGCCCCATGAATTCAATTAGTTCTGCACTATGAATAAACCTAAAGTCCAGTATGCCTACGTGCGGAGCATGTGGACCTACGGCCATGCCGATTAATATATAAAACGGGATGACGGAAAACCGAATTTTTGCAGCTAACAGCCCGACTAAGGCGATGAGTATAACAGCAAGACCGATCTCCAGCACCATGTGATCCATAATTAACGGCTCCCATTTTGCAGCATCAGCTTAAGAAGCTTCAGATGCTGGCGTTCACCTGCAACAATGAGGGTAGTATCCGCTTTGAATATATAGTCGGGGCCGGGATTAATATGTTTTTCTTCCTTCTCAACCGCAGCGATAATGGTCGCTCCAGTCGTTTGGCGAATATCGGCCTGACCGATCGTTCTGCCAATGCATGCAGCATTTGGTTCAATCTTGTACCACTCAATCGTTAGATCATCAAGTGCGACTTCAATCGTTTCAAGCGCTTTCGGCTTGTAGGTCATACCGCCAATGATGGCAGCGACTTGTCTTGCTTCTTCATCCTCTAAGGTAACCATGGAAATGCTATCGTCTGGATCCTCATAGTCAAAGTGATACATCTCACGGCGTCCGTCATCATGAATAATAATGACAAACTTATCGCCGCTCCTCGCCATAACTTGATACTTTCGGCCAATGCCGGGCAGATCGGATTCTCTAATATTCATTGTGTATGCCTCCTCATTTGTTGTTAGTATACGAACAAAATGAGAGGATTAACCAACGAAATGAGAAGTGAATTTAATCGGAGTCATGAGCAGATCGCGCAATCTCTGTCGATAAGTAGTGACGAGTGCGGATAGGGTTGTGGAACGCCAATAGATAAGCATGAGAGCATGCATATAGGCGGCAACGAGTGCGTTTTCAGGTAAAAATGTTGTGGCAGTGGTGCTCTGTTTGCGTACGGTTGACGTCGCATATTTGGCTGCCGCAGTAATGCGGCTTGCACCAGCTGTTAACTCAAACATATTGCCTGCTTGGTAGGCGAACAGCGCTGCGAGCAGCAGCGGAACAATAAGGAACAAGTTCATTAAATGCTTGCGGCTAATAGGGCTGAAATCATGTACGCCATTGTTCATCTGTCCACCTCCAAAGATTTCGTTAATATAAGTATAACTTATAAATTGAAAATTAAAAAGGCGATGTTACATATTAACAAAGAAAAATTGGTTATTGCCCTCTATTCCCAGCTGTTTAATAAATTGACGATAAACCATAAGCGTTATAAAATAAGTAAACGATTTTTTTAAGGCGAATAGAACGAAAAAGAGAGAAAGAAGGTTGAAATGGATGGGAGCAGAAGTGAAACAATTGTCACCGCTCGTACAAACGCTTGGTTTGAAGGAGCATATCGAGGGTGGCTGGTACAAGGAAATTTGGAAGGCTGGTTTCACAATACCGCAGGAGGTGCTTGGAGCTCCTTATTCAGGACCACGCTTCGCAGCATCATCAATTTATTTTATGCTTCATCCAGGTGAGTTTTCAGATTGGCATAAGGTTTATTCAGACGAGCTGTGGATGTGGCATTCGGGCAGTCCATTAATGCTTACGCTTGGCGGTACCGAAGATGCGCCGGAAACTAGAAAAGAAATTATTGTTGGACCTGATGTGCTGGCAGGTCATCAGCCGCAAGCCTTAGTGCCGGCTAATGAATGGCAAATGTCCCACCTGCTAGGGGACGAGCCTGTACTTGTTTCATGTGTCGTTGCTCCGGGTTTTCATTACGATGACTTTCAGCTTATAAAGAAATAAATTTCTTTTATGAAGTAAACGATTAAGAGCCATCCGAGCAGGGACACTCCCTTGCCGGATGGCTCTTATATTGCAATTAATAGGCTTCTTCCTCAACCTTCTGTTTCTCTAAATGAATGGATTCAATAAACAGCGTTGTAAGCTTAGGGTCCCATTGTGTGCCTTTGCCGTCTTCAAGAATGGAGAGTGCGCGCTCATACGTCATCCCCTTCCGGTATGGCCGATCGGAGGTCATCGCGTCGAAGGCATCAGCAATAGCGATTGCACGGCCAAACAAAGGAATATCAGTGCCTGCAAGACCATCGGGATACCCTTTGCCATCATAACGCTCATGATGGGAGCGTACCCCTGGCAGCAAGGCAGCCATTGCATCCGCAGGCTCAATTTGCTTCAATATATTTTCTCCGAGTACAGGGTGGAGCTTGATTTGATCAAACTCTTCATCGGTCAGCTTACCTTCTTTGAACAAAACATCGTCACGAACACCGATTTTTCCGATATCATGAAGGAGTGCTGCTTTGTGCAGCAGATCAATCTGCTGCTCAGACCATCCGTCGAGGCGGGCGATTTGAACAGAAAAATGGGCTACTCTCGTTGAATGGCCTGCCGTATAGGCATCGCGCGCGTCGAGTGCTGCCGCGAGTGTCATAAAATAGCTCTGAAGCAGCTGATTGTTGCGCTGCTCGCGTTCCTTTAGGCCGTTAACCATATGGTTGAAACCAGCAATAAGCTTGGAAAATTCATCGGAATACACATCAGCTGCGCTCGCTTCAAAGTTGCCAGATTCTACGCTGATCATGCCGGCTTGGATCGTTTGTATCGGATCTTCGATGCTGCGTGAGAGCAGTGAAGCTCCAAGAAGTGAGTAGAGAACGCCGATAATAAGAATAATGCCTGCCCATTGCCAATAAGCTAAGCTGCTGCCTGCTTGCGAGCTGTCAAGCCTTATTTGCGAAGCTAGTCCGAATAACAATAAGGGCAGCGCTCCAATTAGAAAAGCACTCAGTCGAAACTTCGTGCGGATGGATACAAGCACTTTGCCGCTCAGAGTAATTTCTTCTTTATATCGTTCACGATGTTGATTGCTGATATGTATGATAAGAGGTCGAATGGCTTTGGCTGTCAAGAAAAATTCAATCATGGCGTGCATGCTGGCAATCATGAAACATACAGCGACAGCGATTCCGATATAAAAATAGGGAATGCTTATAAAGCCAAGCTTAATAAAAAGGAAGGCTAAACCGACTGCTGGAATGACTAGGCCGAGAAGATGTGGACCAAATGTACGTTTAACAGATAATATCGGAAACGTATGTGTCTGGAGATAAGCTGTTTTTAGCTGATCAGAAGTTGGCTGCTGTCCTTGAAAGAGGAGCTGAATGGGTCTGAGATGCCGATAGAAGACGAAAAGTTCACATACAAGCATAATAATAAGAGATATAATCATGAGAGCGCCTATCGCTACGCTTTCATTAGAAGGAATCGAAAGTGTAGAAAACACGATGACTCCCCCAACTCCGACTACGGCGAGCGTGGATCCGAAGAGATAATTACGCAGGAGCTGGGAAAGAAAAGTGGCATATACAGGGTCTCTCATTCGTTCTTGCTTCGTAGATGTATTCATAAACCGAGACCTCATTTCCGCGGAATCATTAATACTAGTTCACAGTACCTACAGTATAGATCGGTATTTTTAAATTTGTAGATTAGCGATATGGGAGAATTAGGCACGACTATTAGCAACAAGAGAGGAATTAATAAGGTGAAGGAATCACTCTGGACCAAACCGTTTGTTTTGTTGATTTTATCTAATTTATTTTTGTTCTTATCACTGGAGATGCTGCTGCCTACACTTCCGATGTTTGCGGCAAATAAAGGCGGCTCGGATGCTGAGATCGGACTCATTATTGGTTTATTTACTTTTTCAGCTGTTTTATTAAGACCTTTTGTTGGTATGGCTTCAGATAAGTTTGGCAAAAAACTGCTTCTCCTCGTCGGTGTAGCCATTTGTTTAATCGGTACGGCCAGCTATTACGCCGCAGTGACGATTACGATGATGCTTATGCTGCGTATCGTACATGGTGTAGGCTTCGGTATTTCAACAACCCTGTACGGGACGGTTGCATCAGACATAATACCTGCCTCCCGCAGAGGAGAGGGCATGGGGTTTTTCGGTACAGGAAATGCTGTAGCCATTTCGCTCGGGCCCTTCCTTGGCATATGGTTGATGGAGGAGTTTGGTTTCTCCGTATTGTTCATTGTTGGCGCATGTATACTGCTGATTGCGATGGTTTGTACGGCCTTCGTCAAAGGTGACACCAAAGAGGAGAGGGCAAAGGCGCAAATCGCGTCCGCCACGGAAACCTCATTCATGCTGCGGTTTATTGAGCCGAAAGCACTTATGCCTTCTTTATTAGGACTGCTTGTAGGTTTGTCCCTGGGCGGTGTTATCAGCTTTATCACATTGTTCGGCAAAGAAACAGGCGTGCAAAATATAGGATTTTTCTTCCTTGTCCTTGCTATAAGCGAATTTTTAATACGTTTTATCAGCGGACGGATTTTCGATTCGAAAGGGAGATTCTGGGTACTGTTTCCTGCGGCAATATCTTGTATCGTGGGCTGCATAATCCTTTATATGACGAAATCTACTGGAACATTGCTGCTTGCAGCGGTGTTTTATGGAGCAGGCTTCGGGGCTATTTTCCCAGGCTTGCAGGCTTGGGTGATTGACAGGGTGGAGCCGCAGCGAAGAGGGGTGGCGACTGCAACTTTTTATAATGCATTCGATATCGGAATCGGAAGCGGAGCCATGCTGCTTGGTCTAGTCGCGACATGGTCGAATTATGCGACGATGTATCTCGTATCCAGTCTGTTCTTCGTCATTTACTTAGTTGTATATTTCATATATGAGAAGCAGCTTAAGCAAGCGGGTTTGGCGAAAATAGTAAAGCGATCGTAGCCGAGAAGAACAGCAGCGACGATCGCGTG
Organism: Pristimantibacillus sp. Z349TD_6; assembly: GCF_056173205.1. Taxonomy (NCBI): domain Bacteria; kingdom Bacillati; phylum Bacillota; class Bacilli; order Caryophanales; family Paenibacillaceae; genus Pristimantibacillus (SeqCode); species Pristimantibacillus sp. Z349TD_6. The sequence continues at coordinate 598,946 of NZ_CM149662.1, forward strand.
GAATTAGTGTGATACGTATCGATCTTTTCCTTCGCGCTTCGCCTGGTACAGCGCTTTGTCCGCATGGGTAAACAGCTCATCTTGCTTAGCGGAGCAGCCAGGCTTCCATGTTGCTGAGCCCAAGCTTATCGTAACCTGTTGGCAGCCGGATAATTCTGCATGCGGTATTTTCAATTGTCTGACCGCTTCCAGAAGTCTAGATGCAATATTGGCGGCACGTTCTTCACTCGTTTGAGGTAAAATAAATCCAAATTCCTCGCCCCCATAGCGGGCGACAATATCAAGCGGACGCTTCAGGGCGCTTCGCAATGCGGCGGCGATTTGTCTGAGACATTCGTCGCCTTTTTGATGCCCGAACGTATCATTGAATAATTTGAAGTTGTCGATATCGCCAAGCATCAGCGTGATCGGCATATGGTGATGCTGTGCTTCCAGCCATTCCTTGTTCCAAGACTCATCAAACACTCGCCGATTTGCAATATTAGTCAACTCATCCACATGCGAGAGCTTATGCAATAATTGATATTTCTCAATCATTTTCAACTCATTTTCTTTGCGAGGGGTTACGTCTCTGGAGACAGAAACGATCGTCTGCGTGCGATCACCATCATGATAAATGACGCGGGAGGTCGTTTCGAGCCAGCGATAAACGCCTTCCTTGCGGCGCATGCGATACGTAATGGTATTGGCTTCAACGTTGCTGTAAATGAGCTCCTGATTTTCGAGCATTCTCCCTCTGTCATCAGGATGATACAAAACAAACGGTGACGATCCAATCAGCTCGTCATCGCGAAAGCCTAGCAGCATATAGCAAGCAGGGGATACATAAGTAAATAACCCATCTCGATCATGCTTGGAGATCATGTCGCTTGAATTCTCAGCTAACAGCCGGAAGCTCTTCTCGCTCTCCAGAAGCTTGTCAGCGATTCGCTTCCTCTCAGTAATTTGGCGAAAATGAACGGAGAGCCCAAATTCGGACGGGTATAAATTCGACTCAAACCAATTATTAAGCCGTGGAATAAATTGCTCGTACATGCGGTGCTGATTGGTTTCCATAGACAATCTATATTCTAGATGGCTTATGGACTCTGCGAGCCAAGGGAATAGCTCCCATATGCTATAACCAATCATTTGTTCCTTGTTTCGTTTAAATAGTTCTTGAGCCGCATTGTTCGTATAGATAAACCTAAATTCATGATCCAGTGAGAAAAATGCATCTGAGATACTCTCCAAAATAGTGGAGATACGCATCGTAAGCTGCCTTACTTCCGACACGGCTTGCGTCTTCTCTGTAATGTCCATCATTTGCGATATAAAATGACGTGGGGCGCCATGCCTATCATATACAAGGGATACGGAAAGAAGCACGGTTACAATGTCGCCGGTCTTTTTGAAGTATCTCTTCTCCATTTGAAAGGTGTCGATTTCGCCCTCGAGCAGCTGTTTCACGTAGCGGTAATCCTCTTCCAAGTCATCCGGATGGGTAATTTGGCCAAACGTAAGATTGATAAGCTCTTTCTCCTCATAACCCAGCATCGTTTGAGCGGAAGGGTTGGCTACGATAAAACGACCATCTAAATCTACTAATGCCATGCCTATTGAGGCATAATGAAAAGCGCTGCCGAATAAATCAGCTTCGCGCTTTGATTTCGAAAACAAGGTCAAGCTGCGCACCTCTCTGCGGTTCAGACTGGATAAGTTTGTTAGTACATAGTAAAGAATAGAACACAACCATCCGTTTGTCCACATGACTTCTGTAGGAAAGATCGTCTGCAAAAAAGTAAGCATGTGGTATTTTCGGCGCTATATTATTGTTGTTTTGAACAAAGCTTCGTATAATGAAACGTATCATGCGTATCTCGCCCATTCGTTTGGATAGGATAGGGATGAGACGTACCGGCAGAGCAATATTTGGGTCAATCAAAATGATAGAGGGGGAGCAGCAAAATGAGCAACGATATGAATTTATCGCCAGCGCAAATAGCGGCGATGATCGATCATACAATACTTAAAGCCGATGCAACAAAGGATGAGGTACTTCAAATTTGCCGCGAGGCTAAGCAGTATCAATTTGCGACGGTTTGCGTAAATGCAGGCTGGGTAGCAACAGCTGCTGAAGAACTAAAGGGATCGGGAGTAGGCATAACGACAGTCGTTGGTTTCCCATTAGGAGCGACGATGACGGCATCTAAGGCAGCAGAAGCGAAGTTTGCTATTGAAGCTGGAGCAACGGAAGTGGATATGGTACTAAATATCGGCTTGATGAAATCAGGCGATCTTGAAGGCGTGAAGCGTGATGTTGAGGGTGTAGCTGCGGCGGTTAAAGGACAAGCCCTGCTTAAAGTTATTCTTGAAACGGGACTTCTAACGGATGAAGAAAAGGTTGCCGCATGTGAAATTTGCAAACAGGCTGGCGCAGATTTCGTGAAGACATCGACAGGTTTTGGCAAGGGCGGCGCTACGGTAGAGGATATCGCGCTGATGCGCCGTACGGTAGGTCCTGACCTCGGTGTGAAAGCATCGGGCGGCGTACGCGACCGGGAAACTGCTCTGCAAATGTTCGCAGCGGGCGCAACACGTATTGGAGCAAGCTCTGGCATCGCTATCGTTACAGGCGGTCAAGGCGAAGGCTATTAGTTCGTAGCTCATAAAAAACAAAGAGGGAAGCCTTGCACCATGGAACCGAACCCATGGCTTGCAAGGCTTCCCTCTCTTTTTTGCTTCATGATTCCAATGTTACACGAGCTAAATGGCTGAATCGTTCGTCCAAAGCGAAGGGGCTTAACGTTCGCAGCTAATCGTCATGTTGGCATGCAGCTCTTCGCCAGCGTTCAGCATGACAAGCTCCTCTTGACGGTTAAGCTCGCCATTTTCAGCCATCCATGGCTCTACACATACGAAAGGCCGATCCTTAACGGACCAAAGTACCATATATTTGAAGATGTCATCGTAAGTTAGACGAACGCGAGCGCCTTGCAAAGCGACGAAGGAGATTTCGCTTTTCTTCGCATCGAGCAGGCATACGGATTCCACAAGTCCTTCCAAGTCGATAACTCCATCAAATGGTTTTTCTACATTATCGTTATAATCGACATAACGGGTAGCATCGCTTTCATAAGCGATCTTCTTACCCGAATCAATGGCGAAATAAGGATGGAAGCCAGCATAAAAAGGCATCGCAGCAGCTTCGCTTTGATTGCGGTACAGCTGACGCGTATGTAATTGACCATCCTGCAGTACATAGGTAAACAACAATTCGAATGCAAAGGGGTAGGAGCGCAGCGTTTCTTCATTGCTTTGCAGGCGGATTGTAATCGAAGCCTCACCATCCGTTTTTGTGCTGACAACATCCCATACCGCAGTACGGGCAACGCCGTGATTAGCCATCGTGTACGATTGACCGTTCCACTCATAAGTTTGGTTAGAAAGCTGCCCGCTAATTGGGAACAGGATCGGATTGCCGCCGCGAATATTGGCGGTTGGGTTCTCAAACGTCGATTTGTCCAAATAAAAGAGCTCTAGTCCATGCAGCTGGCAGCCGATAACGATACCGCCGCGCTCTGGACATACGATGATGCGGGATTGCGTGCTTTCTTCCGTTAATTCATACAAGGTATACGTATCCTTATAGCTGCGTACTTCGTAGTTGCTCACTTGTTTCCCTCCAATAATAGGTACATGACATATTTCACCATCATATCATATTCGCAATACACGCTACCTCACTATTTATGTCCTAAATCACGCCTACAGAGTCATTTCGCCCTCCCCGTCATCCGTACGACTATCCCTAACCGATCGATTGCCTGTTTTAAAATGGTCGAATCTAGTAAAACAATCATCTACGCCAATTGATAGTCATAGAATAATATATATTAACTTCAGAAGAATGACATAAAATTGAAGAGGCTCATCTGTCCTTCTGAAGCCAGAGCCTCCCTGAAGCCCATCCCTCCGGGCGAAAGGGGGGCTTTTTATTGTGAAAAAAGGACTGTGCCCATAGGTTATAAATAACCTATGAAGCACAGTCCCCTTTAAGAAAGCATTAGCTATTATTCAGCTTTTGGAGCGTCAGTAGCTGCTGGAGTCAGTGTGTTCGTGATTTTTGCTTTTGCACGAATTTCTGTCATCCAAGCTTCGGATAGCTCATTTGCTTCTGTAGCAACAAGCTGGTTCTTAATTTCTTCTTTTTTCTCTTCGAAGGTTGGAACAACAGCCGCTTGCTCAGCTGTCTTCTTAATAATGTGGAAGCCCATCTCGGATTGAACAACACCGCTGATTTCATTGATTTTTAGAGCAAAAGCAGCAGCTTCGAACTCAGGAACCATTTTCCCTTTTCCGAATAGGCCAAGATCTCCGCCATTATCTTTCGAACCTGGGTCGATCGATTTCGCTTTGGCAATTGCAGCGAAGTCGCCGCCTTGCTTAAGCTCAGCTAGAATAGCGTCAGCTTCTTCTTTTGTTGCTACCAAAATGTGTGAAGCTTGAATTTGCTCAGGCGTGCCAAGCGCAGCTTTGTTCGTATCATAGAACTGTTGAATTTCTTCCGCAGTTACGTCTGTTTTTGGCTCCAAAACTTTACGAATCGTTAAATTGATTTTTGTATCGCTTTTCAAGTTTTCAAGCGTCATGTTGTACTGAGCAAGCGCAGCATTGAACTGCTCGTCCGTACCGAAGTTCTTCTTGATCAGCGCAATTTCAGCATCTACGTCAGCGTCTGTAACTTTGACGTTATTTGCTTCTGCTTCTTGGACGATCAGCTCTTGTGTAATGATGTTCTCAAGTGTAGCCGGACCGCCTGCTTTAACTAGCTCATCGTAAAGTCTGTCTTTCCCTATGTTGACACCGTTGACAGTTGCCACGGTTTCATTGCTTGATCCAAATGGCGGTTTAATTAATACGACGATCAGCAAAATAGCTAGTACTGCTGAGACGATCACCCATGCTTTACCGCTTCCGCCTTTGGGAGCCTGATGAACGCTCTCCGAATTTAGGGCAGCAGCACGAACCTCGTCGTTTGAATCTTCAGGAAGCTCTTCGTTTAATTCTTGTTGAAGCTCCTCTTCGATAGCTGTATCTTGATCCGAAAGCTTGTCCTGCTCTTCTGTCTGTTCGAGCTCGTAACGTTCTTCCTTCGCAGTCAATTCGTTTTCTGCGTCTTTGTTTGGCTGCGATTCCTTGTTATTCATTCCATAAACTCCCTTCAATTTACCTGTCTTCAACTACTATAACAAAACAAGATTGAAAAAACCTTAATCTAAAATAAAAATATATTTTGTCGGTTTGAATTATCCGTATTTCCGCGAAATTTCACTATTTATAGGTTGACTGCGTGATGATATGATAGTAAAAGACGAATATCCAACATTATCCTACAAGTTTCATGTTGGTTTTTGATGAAGCTTTACATTTTGCGCCTCCCACAGGCGGTTTGTTTACCAGCAAATACATATAAAGAACGACATCTAGGAGGAATAAGCTTGCGCAAAAATATGTGGGTATACACACGTTTAGTTTTATTAATGCTTTTGCCGTTGGCAGGCTATTTTGCGCTGCGAGGTTCGGAGCTTGATAAGAGCATTAACGCACCTCAAGAGCATTTTTATATCGTCAGTCTCGTAGCCATGATCTCACTGATCCTTGCTATTGCTGTAGGTTTCGTCGCGATTACCCTTCGCAATATTAAGATTAGTTTTCTATCGTTATCTTATGTATCATTATCTGCATTGTTTGTTCTGCATGGCTTATCTACCCCTGGTTTTTTAACGCATCACTCAAGTACTGCAGGCAGCACTGCTCAGCTTAGCGTTATACTGGCCGTTGTATGGTTGTGGTTGTCCTCTATATCTGTAGATCGTCCTCTCATCAAATGGTTTGCGCAGTTGCAGCGAATGCTTTTGCCCTTATGGATATCCTTGCTTCTTGCCCTTTGCACCATCCTTTGGTTTCACCCGAATCTTATTCTATTTCTACATTTTAAGGAATTGCCAATGAAATGGGCCGCAAGCCTATTTACGATCGCTTTGAATGGCTGGACAATATATCGGTATTTGCAAGCGTACATATCCTCTCGTTTTCCATTGCAGCTCGCCATCGTGTACAGCTCAGGCTGGATGATTATTGCACAGCTGATTATCGTTAGTGGCGAGGCTTGGAATATAAGCTGGTGGCTTTACCATTTCTTATTGCTTGCTTCAGTTGTCGTCATGGTTTGGGGTATTGTAAATCAATATGTCAGCTCCAAATCCATTACAGCCTCTATTAAGTTGATGTTCCGAGCCAATCCGCGGGATTGGATTAACACCTATATGTCTTCAAGCGTTCGAGAGTTGGTGATGACAACGGAAGCACGTGATTCTTACACAGCAGGCCATAATTATCGGGTAGCCCTCTATGCTTTGAAGCTGGGAGAGGAGCTCTCACTCAGCTCAGCTGAATTAAGAGCGATTGCACAAGGCGGATTAGTTCATGATGTTGGCAAATTGCGAATACCGGATACGATTTTGAACAAGCCAGGCAAGCTTACACCTGAGGAACGTGAAATTATTGAGGTGCATCCTATATCGGGCTACGATTTGTGCAAAAGATTAGGTTTTATGCCGGAGGAGCTTTCTGTTATAAGGTCTCATCATGAGAAGTGGGACGGCAGCGGATACCCTGATCAGCTTGCAGGTGAACAGATACCGCTGCTTGCACGGGTCACTGCCGTAGCAGATGTTTATGATGCCTTGACCTCGTCACGTTCTTACCGAAAGGCGATGTCGCATGAGGCAGCTATGGAAATTATCCTAAAGGAGAGCGGGCGACATTTCGACCCTGTGTGCGTTCAGGCATGGGAGCGTCTTGTTCGGGAGCAAACGAGCTTTTTCGAGGAAACCGTCCGCAACAGTCCGCATTTGAAGCTGGAGAAAAGGATGATCAAATAGTTGCATTTCCATTTGGCAAGCTGCAGTTGTACAATATACGGGAAGCAGCTTGTTGTTGATTAATTAGCACAATAAGCGATTCCAATAACGGTTTGGGGGAATATTGAACATGACTTATTTAGCGGCTAATAATCGGTATGAGAGCATGAAGTATAACCGTGTCGGACGAAGCGGCTTAAAGCTGCCGGCAATTTCCTTAGGATTGTGGCATAATTTCGGCGGCATTGACCGTCATGAGAATGGGCGTGCCATGGTACGCCGTGCATTTGATTTAGGCATTACGCACTTCGATCTTGCGAATAACTATGGACCGCCTGCGGGCTCAGCGGAAGAAATGTTTGGCCAAATACTTAAACAAGATTTTGCAGCATATCGTGATGAGCTTATTATATCAACCAAAGCTGGCTACTATATGTGGGAAGGCCCTTATGGCGAATGGGGCTCACGCAAATATTTGATTTCCAGCTTGGATCAGAGCTTGAAGCGGATGAACCTTGACTATGTCGATATTTTTTATCACCATCGTCCAGATCCGGATACACCGCTTGAAGAAACGATGGGGGCTCTTGATCATATTGTGCGCCAAGGAAAAGCGCTGTATGTCGGCGTTTCGAATTACAATCCAGAGCAAACAGCTAAAGCGGCCGCTATTCTGAAGGATCTAGGTACGCCTTTCCTTATTCATCAGCCATCCTATTCGATGTTCAATCGCTGGATCGAGAACGGCTTGCAGGATGTTTTGGATGAAGAAGGCATTGGTTCGATCGTATTCTCTCCGCTTGCTGGAGGCTTGCTGACGAATCGTTATTTGAACGGTGTTCCTGCTGATTCACGCGCTGGAGGACCAAGTGTGTTTCTGAAGGCGGATCATATTACAGACAGCACATTGAATAAAATTAAGCAGTTGAATGAGATTGCACAGCATCGTGGACAATCGCTTGCCCAAATGTCTCTTGCTTGGGTACTCCGAGGCGGAAGAGTAACTTCGGCTTTGATCGGAGCAAGTCGTGTTGAACAAATTGATGATAATGTCGCAGCATTAAGCCGTCTTGATTTCAGCGATGAGGAGCTTAGCCGGATTGAATCGGTGCTTGCAGCCGAATAACTTAGTATAAATTATTATGAGACGCTAGAGCAGCTAACCGCAGTGTTGCGGCATGCAGGCTCTAGCGTTTTTTTATTATCCAAATAATAGTTGAAAGAGATATAATAGTGTCAAAGTCAGGCAGATTTGGCTCATGCGTAGCGGAAGGTGGAAGTGGTTTGAAAAAAATGTCGTTGCGTACAAAAGGTTTGATCCTGATTGTTCTCATTTCTTTTTTTCCGTTGTTAATTGCCGGAATAGGCAACTATTCTGCGGTCAAGGATGCAATGCTTAAATCCGAAATCGAGAAAACAAGCAGTATGCAAAACAAACGTGCAAACGAATTGGCGTCATGGATGGCTATCCGCAAGGCGGAGGTTATTGTGATGAGCCGAACAGAGGTTGTCCGTTTTGGCACAGATGAGGAGCGTCTTCATTATTTTGGACGTGAGCTCGTTCGTGGTGGCTTTATCTATCACTCGATTGGGTATATTGATGAATCGGGTATAAGCCTGCGTACCGATGGTATTAGAAGAGATATGAGCATGGAGTCATTTTTTCAGGAGTCGATTACAGGCAAAGTGGTCATTACGGACCCATTTAAGCCTTCTTTTTCTGATGCTACGCAATCATTTATTGTTGTACCTGTATATGGGGCTACGAATGAACTCAAAGGAGTTGTGTATGCCTCTATTGTCATGGCGACACTTCGGCCATTCATTGAATTTACAGGCGATCAAACGATTATACGCTTGTTCAATGATGAAGGCGGCATCATCTATAGCTCTGATAACCAAGAGATCATTAGCAAGGGCTTATTTCATGAGAAGTCTTCCTTGTCTCCGATTGCGGAGAAGATGCTTGGCTCCTATGAGGGTGTTTCGGAAATTAATATAGCGGGAAGATCGTACGCGGTTTTTCATACAAAGGTGAGTGAAACGCCATGGCGTTTTGCATTGCAAGAGCCAATGTCCAAGCTGGAAGAAGAGGTAAAGCCGATCTTTTGGCGTATTTTCACGACGATTGCCGTCTCAGAAGTGATTATTGTTATCTTCTTCTTTCTCTACTTCGAACGTATTGTGAAGCGGTTAGAACGTATTTTGGGCGTTACGGAGCAGGCTGCTGCGGGGAGCTTCGAGGCTGAGCATCTTGAAGTTGAGCCATATGACGAGATTGGTCAGCTTGGTCATTCTGTGAACGGCATGATGGAGCATTTGCAAGAAATGTTCGATCGCCTTGAGGCAATCATTAATCAGAATCAATATGCATTTATCGTACTCGACGATCAGTATAAGGTCACTTATCTGAATAAAACAGCTGAAGAGATGCTGGGCTATAAGACTTCGGAGCTGGCTGGAAGCGCTACACCGCTGTTGTTCATGGATCTAGATGAGGTTCGCTTGGAAGCTGAGAAGCTTAGCGAACAGCTTGGCAGAACGGTTCAGCCTGGTCTTGAAGTATTCAAGGAGCTCCGCAGCACGAGCTTCTCCTATGAGAGGGAATGGACCTTTATTCATAAAAACGGAACAAGAATTCCAACGCTGCACAGCTCGAATGGTTTGCGTGACCGCAATGGGCGGTTCTCTGGCGTTGTAGGCATGGTGCTCGATATATCCGACCGCAAGCATGTAGAGAAGGCACGCAACCGGTTGCTCGACATCGTTGAATCAGCCAAGGATTTAATAGCTTCAGTCAGCTCAAGAGGCAAGCTCGTCTATATGAATGGGGCAGGCAGAGAAATGCTGGGCTTGCAAAGCAATGCGGATCAGGTGCATATGGTAGAGGAATATTCTCATCCAGAAATGTATTCGGAGCTTGTGAGAGGAGCTGCGCTCGCCAAAGAGTTTGGTTACTGGGAAAGCGACGCGCAGTTGATGAAGCGAAATGGCGAGGCGCTGTACGTTTCCATGGTCATTGTGCCGCATAAGGATGAAGATACGGGTGAGCTGTTTTTCTCTTGTATAGCAAGAGATATTTCGGAGCAGAAGATGGTGCAGGAGAAGCTTGTTCGTGCCACGCTCGAAGCGGAAGAAGCGAATCAAGCGAAGAGCCGATTCCTGGCACTCATGAGCCATGAGATACGCACGCCGCTTAATGGCATTATCGGCTTGACGCAATTAATGCGCAAGACAGGGCTGTCTTCGTCACAGAAGGATTATATGGATAAGATGAATACATCCTCGGAGACACTGCTGCGGATTATTAATGATATTTTGGATTTCTCCAAAATTGAAGCAGGCAAGGTCGACATCGAACGTCAGCCGTTCCAGCCTGAGGAGCTGATGCACCGAATCACCGATCAATTAAGCGTATTTATGGGCGGTAAAGAGCAGTTTGAATTCATTATTGATACGCCAGAGGAACTGCCGCAAACGATTATTGGCGATGCGCTGCGTCTTGAGCAGGTGCTGCTCAATTTATGCATGAATGCGATCAAGTTTACGAATAGAGGAAAAGTAAGGCTGAAGCTGGAGATAGTGGAGCAGACGGATAAAGGGGTTAACGTGAAGTTTATCATCTCGGATACGGGGATTGGGATGAGCGAGGCGCAGGTCCAGAAGCTCTTTAAACCGTTTACGCAAGCGGATGGATCAACAACACGGAAATTTGGTGGAACAGGACTTGGACTTGTCATATCCAAATCATTTGTTGAATTAATGGGAGGCAAGCTAAAGGTTACCAGTAAAGCGCTTGTTGGAAGCGAGTTTTACTTTACGCTGCCATTTACTATTATTCATAAGTATACCGAACCGCGTTTGCAGGTACATCAGGATTTATTGGAGCAGCCCGTATGGATCGTAGAGGATGATGACGAAATGCGGGAGCACTGGAGCGATATTATCGAATCGTTTGGCTTGACACCTATTCCATTTCACTCTTGGAAAATGGCTAGAGATCGCCTGCGCCGCATTGGAGCTGGCGCACTGCCGAAGCTTATCGTACTGGATATGGAGATGCCGGATATGTACGGTGCAGAAACCTGGCTTGAATTCCATCGTGATGCGGAACTAGCCGGTGTCAAAACCATTGCTATGACGACCTCTTATGGACGCGACGAAATGATGCAGCTTCCTGCTGAGCAAAGACCGGTCACATTGTTAATTAAGCCTATCATGAGGACGGCTATGCTTCGTGCAATTGAAAGTGTTCTCGATCATAAAGGCACGGATGGGAAGGAACAAGAAATCGAGTCAGTAGCAACGATTCAACAAAATGTGACAAATACGCGGATTTTGTTAGCAGAGGACAATAAAATTAATCAGCTGGTTGCAATCGAAATTTTGAAGGAGCGGGGCTACGAGGTCGGCTTAGCTGAGAATGGCGAAGAAGTGCTGATTAAGCTGGGTGAAGAGCGCTGGGATCTTATATTAATGGATATTCATATGCCGATAATGGATGGATCGGAAGCGGTTCGCATCATTCGCACACAAGCTAAATATGATCATATTCCGATTATTGCCGTAACGGCAAACGTGCTTCGCAATGATCACGAGCGTTATTTGAAGCTGGGGATGAATGATGTGGTAACGAAGCCTATTTCCTCCGAGCGAATTCATAATGTCATTTCCTATTGGCTGAAGGAAATCAACGGTTCGACTATTCAGCCGGTCGTCAAATCGGGTCTAAATGATCGTTCACGTGCATTAGAACCAGCAAATATAGATAGTTTGCCGTCTATTGACGGCATGGACGTTGAAAGCGCACTAGCAAGAGTGAATGGAAAACTGCCGATCTTGCTGCATATGATGGAGCAATTTATGCTTGATTACGATTCATTTGCAGACCAGCTGCGAATGATGGTTAAGCAATCGGAGCTAACAATTGTCAAACGAATGGCTCATACACTTAAGGGGGCTGCCGGTTATTTATCCGCCTATGAATTGTTAGAGGCGGCTTGTGAGGTTGAGCGAATCGTGAAGCTGCCGGAGCTTGAGTCGGACAATTTGCAAAAAGCTATTAATCAGTTAGAGGTGACGTTAAAGCGGCTTTTGGATGGGCTTCGGAAAGCGAAAGATGTATTCGACAATAAAACCTAACAAATTTCTAACAACTTGTTGTTCCTTTAATAACGTTAAGGTATAGTAGAGATACAAAAAATATTCGACAGAAATCTTCAATCCTCAAAAAGGGTGACGACAATGTATAAGGTTTTAGTTATTGAAGATGACGTCATGATGAGTGATATGCTGTCTATGTATTTATCCGAGGAAGGCTATTCTGTCATGCAAGCTTATAGAGCGGACGATGGATTAAGACTCGCATCAGAGTTTAATCCGGACTTGGTGCTGCTTGATTTAATCTTGCCCGATCTGGACGGAATGGAAGTGTGTGCGCTAATTAGAAAGCGCTCTAACGTACCGATTATGATTCTATCCATGAAGAGCGAAGTGTCAGAAAGAGTTCAGGCTTTAAAGGCTGGAGCGGATGATTACATGTGCAAACCATTCAGCATGCACGAAATGACAGCTAGGGTAGAGGCGTTAATTCGTCGATCGAATACGATGCAGACAGAGACAGCGCAGCAGGTTTCAGCAGCAGTGGAAGCGACCGAAGAGGGGGAGCTCATTCAGCTTGATTTTGAGAGACGCCTATTGCTGGTTCGCGGGAAGTTAGTTGAAACAACCTTCTCGGAATATGAGCTGATGAAATTATTTCTTGCACATCCGGGCAAGGTGTTTAGCAGGGAAGAACTTATAAATACGATTCGCGGCTTTGATTCCTTCGTAACAGACCGTGCGATAGACGTACATATCGTCAACCTTCGCAAGAAGATTGAACAGAACCCGAAGGAACCGCGGCTCATTCGAACGGTTTGGGGATTCGGCTATAAGTATACCGCTCAGCATACGAGCAAGAATCAAAGCTGAATAAGCTATTATGTAAGAAGAATCACTCTATAACATGGAGTGATTCTTTTTTTTTGCCCAGCAGTACTTTGAATATTCGCTGCCATTCTCCTAATTGTAAGGTTGTTAGAACGGGTATTAAATTATCTAACAATGTTCTAAATATTGCTCATTAATTTTTCTAATAGTTGTATGGCAAAATGAGTGTATATTACGGAAATGGAAAAGGATGGTGGTCGAACAACATGGATGCGTTGACCGGTTTGCCTTGTCGCAAGGAGGCTTTTGCACAGCTGGAATTGGCCGTAAATGTCGTACGTGCAGCAGGCAAGCGGATGGTGGTGGCGTTGGTGGATTTGGATAAATTTTATCGCTTAAATGAAACCAAAGGAACAGAGTTTGGCAACCATGTACTCCTCATGATGGGGCAGCGTTTGGCTGAAGCTAGAAAGGCTGCTACAACGGTGAGTAGAGTTGGTGGAAACAGATTTATGGTAGCTATGCCTGTAGAACATGATGAATGTCAAAGCATGCAAGCTGTGGAGGCTATCAAAAATGCGATTGAGCGTCCCATCGATATTAACGGAGCTGAGCTGTATTTGACCTCGAGTATTGGGGCTACGTTATACCCGAAGGATGGACGAACAAGCGAACAGCTCATATGCCGAGCGGAGTCTGCCCTATACCAATCAAAAGAGCAGGGCGGCAATCGAGCAAGATTTTATAATTTGGAAGATACGAATAAGCTTAACCGACGCATCGCTATCGAAGCGGCGTTAAGACCGGCATTATATTTACAGCAATTTCACCTCAGCTATCAGCCTATCTATCGCATGGAGGACGGCAAGCTTAGAGGATTTGAAGCGCTGCTGCGCTGGCAGCATCCTGAGCTTGGCGATATTTCACCTACAGAATTTATACCTATAGCAGAGCATAGCGGTCTCATTGTACCTATTGGAGAATGGGTGCTTAGAGAATCGTGCAAAACGCTCGCGAACATGAGCAAATATGGTTTGAATAGTCTTAACATGTCAATTAATATATCTTCTCTTCAGCTGCAAGATCCGACCTTTTCACAAACGGTGCTGCATGTGTTAAAGGAATATGAGCTTGCGCCCTCCTCATTTGAGCTTGAAATAACGGAAAGCTGTATGCTTCATACTTCAACTACAGCCATGACTACACTTAGCTGGCTTCGAGCAGCTGGCGTTCGAATCATACTAGACGATTTTGGAACAGGCTTCTCTTCCCTCACCAACTTGAATCAATTGCCGATTCATTGCCTTAAGATCGATAAGTCATTCATTAGAAACATTGATCTACAAAGCGCGGATCGCATTATCGTTGAAGGCATCATTAATCTCGTTCATAAGCTTGGTCTTGAAGTAATTGCCAAGGGAGTAGAGTACAAGGAACAATACGAATTATTAGGCGAATGGGGTTGCAATTATGTACAGGGATTCCTTCTGGGCAAACCACAGGAACCTGACGTGCTTGATATATCCATGATACGACGTTCGGAATACACAGCAAAGAAGATGACTAAAGGAGAACTGTAAAGTGAGTCTATTGAGCAAGCTAAAAAATCTTCGATCGATCAAACCTACGATTCGTATAAAGCTAATGGCGTTATGCTTGTCGCTTCTTTTAATTCCTAGCATTCTAGTTAGTACTTTAAGTTACAATACTGCTGTTAGCGAACTGGACAACGGCGGCGAGAAGCTGCTTCAAAATAGCGTTAAAAGCACCATCGGTTTAATTGCATTGCTTGACACACAGGTGAAAGCAGGAGCGATTGACCGTGCCAAAGCAGAGGAGTTCGTCAAAGTCTCTATGCTTGGGCCAAAAAATGAGGCAGGCAAACGGCCTATCAATAAAAGCATTGATCTCGGCGAAAACGGTTATGTTTTTGCATTAGACAAAGATTCACTCACGATTGCCCATCCCACGATGGAGGGCAGCAGTCTTGCTGGACTTAAGTACGGCGATGGAGAACCTGTGCTCGATTCTGAATGGGGCCTCCCTGTTGCGGATGCTTTCATGAAGAAAGCGGAGTCGGGTGGCGGTTTTGTTTATTATACCTGGGCGCTTCCGGGTACAGAGAATGAACTGGCGTCGAAAATTACTTACTTAGAGAAGGACCCTCACTGGGGCTGGATTATTGCCTCGGGAACATATATGCAGGATTTTAATAAGGGTGCTGAACAGATTGTGACGGTTACAATCGTTACCTTATTAATTACGATAGCGGTCGGTATGGCAGCGACAATACTGTTTACGATCCGCATGACACGGCCAATCAAGCAGGTTTCTGCGCTTTCGATGGAGGTTGCAAAAGGTAATCTTCAAATAGAACCAATTATTTGCCATTACCGAGATGAGACAGGTGTACTTGTTGTAAGCTTTAATGAAATGGTAAAGCAGCTTAAAACGCTTGTGCACGAGGTGGGGAGCAGCGTCGATCAGGTAGCCGCTTCCTCGGAGGAACTTATGGCTAGTGGTGAGCAAACCAGTCATGCAAGCGAACATATCGCATATACAATTCAGAAGGTAGCAGATGGGGCTGAGAAGCAATCGGCTAGTGCTGAGCAGAGCTTTCAGGTTATACATGAAATGTCGGCAAGCGTTCAGCAAATTGCGGTCAGCACGGAGCAAGCGTCACATGCAGCCAAAAAAACTTCCCGCCAGGCAACAGAAGGAAACGAGACGCTGCAGCAGGCAGTTGTTCAAATGGAATCAATCCAGCTATCTTTTAATAGTTTGGCTGCAGCCGTACAAGGACTTGGGAATCGATCCACGGAAATCGTTAGAATGGTGCAGGTTATATCAGACATTTCTGCTCAGACGAATCTGCTAGCACTGAACGCTTCAATAGAAGCGGCGAGGGCGGGCGAGCATGGCAAAGGCTTCGCGGTTGTAGCTGGCGAGGTTCGCAAGCTGGCAGAGCAAACGAAGGAATCAAGCGATCATATTACGAAGATTGTTATGGCTGTTGGCACGGAGACGGAACGTGTGGTGCTGGCGATGAATGATGCGGGCACTGTCGTATCCGGCGGCATCCAAGCAGTTGAAGGAGCAGGCCGCATGTTTGGCTCTATACGGGACGAGGTTATGCAGGTCGCTGAGCAAATTGATGAGGTTTCGCAAGCAGCAAATGGTATTGCAGCAGGTACGGAGCAGGTGATGCTGACGATTAAAGAGGTCGTTGATATCGCGGTTGAAGGGGCTTCTGGTACGCAATCTGTAGCTGCAGCGGCGCAGCAGCAGACGGCATCGATGGAAGAAATTGCAGCGGCATCAGCTATGCTTGCCAATATGGCAGAGCATTTGCAGAAGGAAATTATGAAATTTAAGGTTTAGCTTAAAGGAGAATGAGTAATGCCCTAGCAGCGATATGCTGTTGGGGCTTTTTTTAGGTGAATGGGATTGATAAAAACACAAAAAGACCTGACGGGCACTTTGCCTGCAGGTCTTTCTTTACGAGTTATCTAACATACTTCAAGGTAGAGCTTTGTGCCGTCGTTATACTGGAAAATAGCGACATCACGCACCATTTCAACAGATTTGATTCTTCTCCACTTTTTGCGGAAGTCAAAATCGAGTTCTAGTTCGTACAATTTATGATGAAGCAGATCTATGGATGCCGATTGTTCATTAGGGTAGTAGACTGGGACAGAACGACTTTTAAAGGTAACGATTTTCATCATTTCCTATAACACCTCCGATCAATTTCCTCCATTCTAACGTAAATATTTTAGCCCCTTATGAATATGTGGTCAGAATTTTGTTTACTTTATTTACACTTTTCTAACATGTTCGACAATTACTGCACATGCTTGAGAGGTGTAGCAGCTGCAATCTCATGTATGAAAGCCATAGAAAAACTGGCGGAATGATCAACTGAATGATAGCTTACGAAATATTTCCTTAAAGCTTTCGCTGCTGGTTGCATAATAAACGATTGCGATGAGCGTCAAGTGAAGCGGATAAAAGCTGCGCCAAACGAAGCGCGGTACTTTGATGGTTTCGAGGCTGCGCATGAAATCAGGCACATAGACCATAAGAATAGTAGCAAATATGCTAAAGGGCTGTATGAACCATTCCTTTATAAAGATGCTTACCACTTCCAAGGAGAAGTGAAACACAACAAAGGATTGATTTTGAGCATAGCGATAAATGAGTACGAGCAGTGCAGCATATGCGCCATAGCTGAAGGGCATAAACTCGAGAAGTCCAGCGAGTGAAAGGCAAAGCAGAACTTGCAGAAGCGGCTTGCCGTTCCATTTATCTAGAAGGCGCAGAAGCAGCAGGCAGACGAATAAAGTGCCTACCGTATTGACTTCAAGCCGGTAAAAAGCAAATTGATAAGGCAGCTGTGATAAAAGCGCGATCCATGCTACCCGTTTCAGATAACGATCCAGATTGCTCGTTCGGTAATAACCGAGGACAATAGCGAGCGCATAGAAGGGGAGTGCCAGCCGTCCAATGATTCTCCAAATGACGTTCTCAGGGAACCACAACAGACCAATATGATCAATAAGCATAGTAAGCATAGCCAAAACTTGAATCGCAATCACCTTCGTTCCCTCGCCTTTTGTTTAGTATAACATAGGAAAACGAGGGAATAGGAGCAGGAAGACCTCCAAGCCGCTTTGCGCGCATAAGGAGGTCTTCCTTGAAGCATGACTTGATTATAGTCCAGCGTTTTTTTGCAGCCGACGGGCAATTTCAATAAAATCCTCTTGCGAGATGCCTGGCGCAAACTCTTCTGGAAGCTCGCTCAAATCAGGCATAGGTGCGCCTTGCGGTGCGCCCTGAATGACCTCAAGCTCAGCGCCGGTAAGCGGATTTTGTCCATTCCAAATGAGGACAATATCCTTGTAGTCGTTCTGGCTGAATGTGTACAGCTTGTTGCCAAGCCCCATTGCTTCGTATTTTCGAGCCGTTTCGAAGCTGTTGTTGCTAAGGTCGGGAATAGGGATAAGCTTCTTCACATCAACACCCGTTGCGATTTCGAGCGCTTTGGCATAGGCAAGGACATGGACGCCGCCGCGAACGAGCAAATAGCCAATCATTGCCCTTGCTGTAGGATGATCCGTCATCTCAAATACTCGCATTTTATGCGTTCGTGCTCCGCACTCCAAGAAAAAATTATGCAGCAGATCAAGCACGAGATTGCCGCTGCTAAATACATTATCACCAGTCCATGCGCGTCCCATCGAATCACCTGGCAGCGAGGTTTGACCGGTTTGTATAAAAAAATAGCTGTTGCGCTTATTTATGCCTTCCTTTAGTGGAGCAGAATTTGGATCACCGGGACTTGTTGTCCCTGTTAACACCATATTAATAGCTGTCGAAACAAGCTCCACATGGCCAAATTCCTCTGCTGTTATGCTGGATACTAGGTCGTAGAACGGTTTAAGCTTCTTTTTCTCGCGGAAATTAAAGGACTGATACATGTAGTTGTTTAAGGTGGACATTTCACCAAATTTTCCTCCAAGCAGCTCTTGCACTGCTGCCGCGGCGTTCGCATCCGCGTAAGGTGATGGCGGGAGTTCTATTTGAAGCCGATTTATCCGTTCAATCATGAGTCTACTCCCCTCATTTCATCGACGTTTCATTCTATGCATATGTATGACAGCTTTCGCAGTCATAGACCGTCGATGTCAAAAGGGACATGCTTTTGTCGAATGTATCAAAGCCTAACTTGATACTTAGAGCAGTGTGATGACAAGAAGCTCATACAGAACGAGTGGCAGCACCGCATTGTACGGGTTCATGAAAGCGCGCGGGTCTCGCATCGTACATTGCAAATAAAGAATGCAATGATCGATATGCATAAGCTTGCCTTCAAATACATGTCCATCGATGGTCTGGACGCAAACGTATTTATGCATATGTCCGCCGCACATGTTCATAATCCTATCGCGTACCTCCATCACCATTGCCGTGTGCTGCGCTTCGGCTTCATAGATCACTGGAGCGGGTTTCTCCATGCCTGCCATGTTGCTCATATTGGGCATTCCGCCCATGCCTGCGTTTTGCATGTTGCTCATATTGGGCATTCCGCCCATACTGCCTGCGTTTTGCATGTTGCTCATATTAGGTATGCCACCCATACTGCCAACGTTTGGCATATTGCCCATATTGCTCATATTGGACATGTTGCCCATATTGCCTGCTTTCGGCATACTGCCCATGTTGCTCATATTGGACATGCTGCCCACATTCCCTGTATTCGGCATACTGCTCATGGTGTTCATGTTTGGCATGCTGCCCGCGTTCCCAGCGTTCGGCATATTGCTCATGCTCCCCAAGTTGCCGGGGTTTGGCACATTGCCCATATTGCCGATATTGCCCATGCTCATCATATTTTCTGCCAAGCCAAAGACCTCCATTCGTATGGTATGTCATATAGGTATGCAGGAAGCGAGCGGGTCATACAACAACGGAAGGTTAAATTCAACATATGGAGGGCGATACTCGTCCATGCAACTCTCTTAAATTTACATAGAATAGAGTATGTTCGAGAGGGAGGTGGAGTAATATGTCTGCTAAATCAATACTGAAAGTTAGCAATGTGAAAGCGGCTCGTAAAACAAGCAAAACAAATAGCCGAGCTCGGATCTCTTCTGAGTGCATAAGCCCAGTGGAGCAAAAAAGCTGCGGCCGCAGAGAAGACCCGGCAGTTGAAGCGATGCAAGAAGCAGGAGCTGAGTTAAGTGATATTTTTAAACAGTTGAAGGATGAGCGCACTGCTGCAAAACTTGTGAGAGCGATACGATGTCGTGATGCAAGAGCCGTTCAAAACTTAATCGATTGCCATTGCCGTGTAGTTAACTTCTTCTGCACACGCGACAAGGACTGTGTAAGAATTTTCTGTGCGTTCGGAAGAAATCATGATGTAACCGTCTCATTTGATATTTGCGTCAAAAGAGAAGTAGATGAATGCCGTCGTCATTTTTGGTAATTTCAATTTAATAGGAAGGGCTGTCAATATTCTATGTTGGCAGTCCTTTTTGTTATTTAAAAAGGAGGCATATCACAGGAGTTGTATGGGCTGCATACGTTATAGGAGTGAGAGACGAGAATCATGTATAAGTTTGGAGGGAAAGAGGATGCCGCGAATACCTAATTTTCCGCAAGCGTTGTTAGATGAGCACCGCGTATGGCATCATACGAATCATTTGGTTCCGGGAACGATACCGCCGCCGGGTTATGGCGATCGGTTTCTGAAATTTCATCGAGATTTTATTAATAGGGTATACAGCTGGCATGATTCGATGGGTTATGACCGCAGCTGGATTGCTGGCTGGAACCAAGTGCCTGAGGAGATCAGGCGTTCCTCCTGCTTTAATCCAGGCGCAGAGCAGCGAGTACAGAACAATCCGCGTTCATTCGCTACAGCCGATCAGCTGGGCAGCTTTATTGAGTACAATCTTCACGGGTGTTTTCATGAAATGGCGGCGAGGTTGTACAATCAGCCCGAGCTGAATGATTTTGACCTAGCGCCGCGCAATACCGAATTTTATAATATCCATGGCTTAATCGACCAGTGGTATAGCAATTGGGAGCGAACAATGGGCGTTCGCGATCCCGCTAGCAAAAGCAGGGCATCCCTTAAGTACAACCGCGCAGAGACTGAAGTACGCTCGTATAATAAGAAAACTCGCGAGGCACGAATTGCTTCGCCGAAACGGAGCGATGGACAATCGTCAGCTGCTCGTTCTGATCGCCGAGCTCAACACCTGACGCAGAAACCGCAGATAAAGAGCCTTCAAACAATGCAATCAGCTCATCTAGATCAGCCTCATAAACGCCGGCCACTTCTTCAGGCTGCAGCAGAAGTTCTGTCAAAGGCAACTCGCACACAAGGCCAAAAACGTCACTGACCTCACGGTCGATAAAGGGTTTTCCATTTACTTCACCGCTAACATTTTCCCTGATTTGCCCGAGGGGTATGAGCTGTTCGAATGAGGCGGAAACCCCTAGTTCTTCCTCAAGCTCACGAATGGCCTCGCGAATCGTTTCGCCAGCACTCAAATGACCGGCCGCCGTGATATCATAGCAGCCCGGATTTGTATCCTTGCCTGCCTGACGCAGCTGAAACCGCACGAACCTGCGGTTTCCTTCGCGGCGCGTCAGCCAGCAATGGAAGCTGCGGTGCCAATAACCATTCGCATGCGTCTCTGCGCGTGTTGCTGTGCCCAGCGGCCGAAGCTGCTCGTCATAAATGTCAAAGAGCTCATCAGCCATGTGCAGCAGCCTCTAGCTGGGATGTGCAGTGCTTGCAGCGCGTAGCCTTCACAGGTATTTTGGACAAGCAGTAAGGGCAATCCTTCTCGGTCACTTCAACAGGTGGAGCTTCCTTCTTCTCATTGCGGCGAAGCACGTTGATTACTTTTACAAGCAGAAAGATACAGAATGCAACGATAATAAAGTCCAGCATTACGTTTATGAATTGGCCATAATTAATGGTAGGCAGCAAGGTTTCATCAATCTTATCTTTGCTACTAGCGGCGACTTTGGCGGCATGTTCTTTGGTATAGAGAGGGATTTTTAAATCCTTAAAATCGACTCCTCCCAAAACCACGCCGATCGGCGGCATAATCACATCGTTAACCAGAGAAGTTACGATTTTACCAAAAGCTCCTCCGATAATGACCCCGACCGCTAGATCGATGACATTGCCTCTCATTGCAAACTCTTTAAACTCTTTAATGATTTTCATTGCTTTTCCTCCTACACATTTTAAGAAGCGGTAATAATGTCTGACGTAAGCCTCGTGCTATTACGAAGCGAAATGATCAAATCTAGCAATGCCTATTAGACTATTATCGCCTGTTTCTACTAAGGTCATTCTAACATAATAGCCGAAGATGAGCAGAAGAGAAACTCACTCTCGATTTCTTACAAAAAATTGAAATATTGCCGGGACAAAGAGAGGTTTTTAAAGGATTTTGTCGAATTTTACTATTTGAAAGCAAATTAATGGTTATTTAAGGAGTTCTATGAGCGACCTAGTTATAGAGGGAAATTGGTTTTATTTAGTTTTATCGCTCTTCATCATGTGTTTTGCATCCTATACGATGCTGAAAATGATTGAAAAGCCTCTGCCAAAAGAACAGACACACGGCATCAATTGGATCATTGGCGGTGCTGCCGTATTTGGACTTGGCCTATGGACGATGCATGTTGTTTTATTGCTTGCATCCCATTATAGATTGGTCATGAATTGGAGCATGCTCCCTATAGTATTCGCATGTGTCATTATCATTTATGTCTCATTAGTTGTTATGCAAAAGAAAAATCTCTCATCGGTACGCATTTTATTCGGCGCTCTATTAATGGCTTTTGGAGCGACTATGCTTCATTACCTGTCGATGCTTTCCGAATCGGTCATCATCCTAAAAATGGACTGGCTGCTATATTGGATTTCGTTTGGAGTCAACTTTATTGGCGCATATTTGGCTTTTTATTGGCTGGAAACAAAGGGGTTAAGGTATAAGATAAAAAGCTGCTTATCACTCGGATTGTCTAATATAGTCGTTCATCAAGTTGGCATGCACGCGCTGCAGGTTGATTATAGCGATGTTTTATCTACAGATCTTCTAAACCAATATTTGCTGATTCTTGCATCTTTACTTGGTTTATCTACTTTATTTATCCTCAGCTTCAGTCTTACCACCTGGTTTGCATCCAACAAATATACTCAAATGAATGAGCGTTATAAACTTCTAGTGGAGAACTCCATAGATACGATAGCTTTAATAAGCGACGGCAAATGGGAATTTATGAACCGTGCTGGCTTGCGTTTATTCGAAGTAGATTCAGCGGATAAAATAATCGGTTCAAATATTTATAACTTATTGGCCGAACCCTATCATAATGAATTGGAAGCATGGCTCACGGCAGGTCAAGCAGGAGATGATGCGCCCAATAAGCCAATCGAGCTGCAATGGATGTCCACTCAAGGGACGCTGCTTCATACAGAAATGGTAAGGGTGAGCTCTACCTTTTCGGGTAAACAAATTGAACAAGTCATTATTCGGGATATTTCTGAGAGGAAGAAGAATGAGGAGCTGCTCATTAATTCTGAGAAGCTTTATGTTGCAGGTCAATTAGCGGCGGGCATTGCACATGAAATCCGAAATCCGCTTACCTCGTTAAAAGGGTTTATGCAGCTGCTTTCGTCGGGCCGGGGCAATATCAACCATTTTTACGACATTATGAAAACAGAGCTCATCCGTATCGAGTCAATCGTCAGCGAGCTACTTATGCTCTCCAAGCCGCAGGTTTATGAATTTGTGCATAAAGATTGCCGTCAATTAATGGCGGACACGGTTAATTTACTGGAAACACAAGCTATTTTGCACAATGTGATCATTGAATTCCATTCTGACTATCGCCCATTGTGGGTATACGGCGTTGAGAATCAATTAAAGCAAGCGTTTATTAACGTGCTTAAAAATGCGATAGAAGCGATGCATAATGGTGGCATCGTCATGATTAATATGTCCCTTGATCCTGATCGCGGAGTATTGATACGCATTAAAGATGAAGGATCAGGCATGCCTGCGGAGCAGCTGTCGAAGATTGGTCAACCCTTTTATACAACAAAGGATAAAGGGACCGGACTTGGATTAATGGTCACTTTCAAAATTATTAATAATCATCAGGGACAAATTACGGCCGAAAGCAAGCTAGGAGTCGGGACGACCTTCATCATCCAATTGCCGTATATGGAGCAGCCGAATTTGCCGATGGATCAGAAGCAGAGCGAGCTAGGCCAATCAGATGATTCAGACCATTAGAGACGGGTTCACACCATTCATAATCAACGATTTTTCACGCGCCGAAGGATGAGTTTTTGAATTTGAAACTTAATTTTGAAGACATCGTAATACGGTTATGCAGTTCGGAATGAAGATAATATGAGTGGAGGTCGGTTTGATGTTTAATCGTTTTTTGGCAAGCATCGGTATTGGCTCAGCAAAGATTGATACACTATTAGAAAAAGCACGTTATGCACCAGGTGAAGAGGTTCGAGGTATCGTCAAAATGCAAGGCGGCAACGTAGAGCAGCGAATTGAAACGATACAGCTATCGGTCATGACAGAATATATACGTGAGAGCAATGACAGTAAAATAACGCAGCAGGGAGTGGTCGGACGTTATCACGTGAGCGCTCCCTTCACATTGCAGGCAAATGAAAGTCGCGAGGTGCCTTTCTCCTTTCAGCTGCCTCATCAAACACCGCTTACAATTGGCCGCGCGCCAGTATGGGTGAAGACGGAATTAGACGTTCGCGGAGGCGTCGATCCCGGTGATAATGACCGAATCGAAGTTGTTCCGACTCACGCCATGAACACGGTGCTGGATGCGCTGAATGTGCTCGGCTTCCGGTTGCGCAAGGCAGAATGCGAGTACTCTTCCCGTCTTGGCGGCAAAATGCCATTTATTCAAGAGCTGGAATTTGTACCGACCTCGCAGTTCCGAGGCCAGCTTGATGAGCTGGAAGTGATGTTCTATCCATCGGATCGCGAGCTTGAGCTGGTGCTCCAAATCGACCGGCGCGCACGCGGTTTATCATCCTTTTTTGCAGAGGCTATGGATATGGATGAGACATTTGTTCGGGCTCGCTTCACGAATGAGCAGCTGTCAGCAGGGCCGAACGCAATTGCGCAGCAATTGTCTGGTATCATAGCGCGCTATATTTAATTTTTATAAATAAAACAAGCTCGGGAGCGCTCCTGCAGGGGCGTTTCGGAGCTTTTTTGCTGCTTGCAGCGCCGTTATAAATGAATAACGGATGCAAGTAGTGATCGAATCGGTTTTTTCGGTATAATAACTGGAGGAGGGGATTAATTTGGCAGAACCGCTTAAGGCTATGTACGATGGATTATTTTTGGAGAAATTTGTGGGTTTGCTGAAGTCAGCATGGAGTCCTTTTGACGCCGTTCTTTTCGCAGAGCGTGTAAGGGATGGTGACTGGGAGCAATTAGAGTTAAAGGCTCGAACTCGAAAAATAACAGAAGCGCTGGGTGCTACATTACCGCAGGCATATGATAAAGCGCTGGCTGTTTTATATCAAATAGATGAAAAATGCACAGGGCTGCCTTTTATCATATTTCCGGACTTCGTCGAGGTGTTTGGACTGGAGCCGCAAAACTGGGAGCTGTCTTTGGACGCGCTGGAGCGCTTTACGAAATACTCGACCTCAGAATTTGCAATAAGAGCATTCATTCTTGCCGATCCACAGCGTATGGCTAAACAAATGCTTGTATGGGCAGATCATCCGAATGAGCACGTACGGCGGCTTGCGAGCGAAGGCATAAGACCTCGTCTGCCGTGGGCGCAGGCGCTGCCGCTCTTTAAGCGAGACCCATCGCCGATTGTTCCGATTTTGGAGAAGCTGAAATGTGATGATTCCCTTTATGTGCGCAAGAGCGTAGCTAACAACTTGAATGATATTGCCAAAGATCATCCCGAGCTTGTCATATCGCTTGCGCAGGCTTGGATCGGCAATGATGCGAAGACCGATTGGATCATTCGTCATGGCTGCCGTACGCTGATTAAGCAATCAAGTCCGCAGATCATGGAATTGTTTGGGTATGCGAAGCACGCATCTGCAGAAGAAGAGGAACACCCGCTTGTTGCTTTTGCTGCAATCGAGGTAGATCCAGAGACGGTTGCTATTGGCGGTGAGGTATCTTTACGCTATCGCGTACAGCTGCGTGAGGGTGAGCCGGCCAAGCTGCGTATCGAATATGGAATTGCATTCGTGAAGTCTGGAGGCAAAACTTCATTGAAACGTTTCCTGCTATCGGATCGCGAGTATGCTGGAGGAGCGTCAGCTTCAAGTGTTCGCACTCATCGTTTTGCTGATCTAACGACGCGCAAGCATTATAGCGGGCTTCATCTTGTGACGCTTTGGGTAAATGGAAGAGAGGTGGCTTCAGCCGAACTTCTGGTGACGGAGGCAGAATCAACATGACGATTGGTGCAAGGGTTTTAAAAACGGGGATGGCAGTTGCATTAGCGATTTACTTGAGCAGCTTGTTCGGCTTCGCTTCCCCGCTTATTGCTGCCGTGGCAGCTATATTTACGATTCAACCTTCTATTTACCGCTCATGGCAGCGTGTAGCGGATCAAGTGCAAACGAATCTGCTGGGTGCTGTAATGGCGATTGTAGCCGTTCGGTTATTCGGTCATACGCCGATTGCGGCTGGTCTTGTATGTATCCTTGTCATTCTCATCAGTATTCGCTTGAAGATGGAGAGCACGATTAGTCTGACGCTGGTTACGGTCGTTGCCATTATGGAAGCGAATGGACAAGGCTGGGACGTGGCAATAGGAAGATTTTTAATGGTGCTAACGGGGATTGGAGCTTCATTTGCGGTTAACGTGCTCGTATTTCCTCCGCGGCCAAGGAAGCAATTTACCGAACAGGTTCATCATGCCTATTCACAGCTTTCTCTGCTGCTTCGCACAGCCATTTCGAATGAGATGAAGGAGCAGGTTTTCCGCCAAGAGAAGAACAAGCTTCACGATACGCTGCACAAGCTGGAGGAACGCCACACCGTATTCGAAGAGGAGCGCAAAGTGCTTGCGAAGACGAAGACGAGCCATGCCCGTCAGCTGCTTGTATCGAAACAAATGATTAAGTCTCTGCAAAAAGGGGCTGATCTGCTCGATGTGGTGGAGGAGCATTATTTTTCCTCCCAAAGTGCCAGTGAGTGGGCGCTGCGCTTCGATCGGCAAATTGAGGATTTATCGAAGTATCACGAGCACATCCTGTTGAAAGCTGAAGGGAAAATGAAGCCTAATGCGCTGATTGAGCCTGAGGAAGAACGAGAAGCGCGGTTTGTGAAGGAATTGACGGCGTATATTTTGGAAGATCCGGACGAGCATAAACGTCTCGTATTTGTCGCTTCGGCATTGTTCGAATATGCCTACCATTTGCGGCGACTGGAGAAGCTGCTCGATCAAGTGACGCAGCGCGAGGAAAACGCGAAGCGCTGTGCTGAAGAAGCCGAGAATGGACCAAAGTCATCATGAACGGATTTAGCTGGTTAGTTTAGCAAATAAAACAAAAACAGCAGGTTAGAACGCCGCTTAAGAGCGTTTTTGCCTGCTGTTTTTCTGCTTATATTACAGCATGCTCAATGTTTACTGATCATCGTCAGTTTTGTTGCTGCCTTCATGACGCCTTGGATGCTGCATATGAGCCTCTGGGTTATTGTCATCATCATGCGGCACCAATCTCGGATCAGTATGCCCCTCATGATGATTATTGAAGAAGAGCTCAACGAGCTGCCACTCGGTTGATCCAAGCATCGGATCTGCTGGGAATACATCTCCGCGTTCGAGCTGCTCTTCACGTCCCCATTCGTTGCGGTAGGTGCCTTTTACTTCAACAGGCTCACCAGATAGAGGATTCATCTCATTATGGTTATTATCATTGCTCATATGGTGTCAACCAACCTTCCTGTCCTTATAATCCGTGCTTCGGCACAGCTGAACGATCGGCATCTGACTGCAGTTCGCTCGCTGACGACTTGCTGGCTAGATTGCGGTCTGCTCGGGATTGCGCCTTGCTTGCTGCCTTCTGTTGATCGGATGGCTGTTTGCCTGACATGTGGTCACCCTCCTCGAGAATCTCATCGTTTTTATATTTTCTTTATCTTCAGAAGAAGATCCTCAACAGTGTGCCACAAAAGGATGAAATGTATGAGTACAGGTGGAAGAACAGGAGCAATCTATAATAACTGGAGTCCGCATGAGGGGCAAACCGAATCACGTTCAGTGACGATCTCATCGCAAGCGGGACATGGTTCGGAAAATGGTGCTTTAGCAGCAGCGGCATCATGTATGAGCTCGCTTTTGCTTTCTTTTATGGCGGAGGATTGTTCGGGATTCGGACGGAGATGGGCAGGCGTTCCGAAGATCGTCTCCACCATCTCTTTCATGTCCTTAAATTTATCTGAGTCATCTGTAACAATTCGAATGAACATAAACATGCCAGCGAGCAGAGCAAACGCAATGATCAGCACGATCGTCGTAGCCCCAACATCAAACCATGTGAGGAGAGGGAGAGGCGTATGTACAGGCAAGCTAGTCAAGATGGTCCATGTAAACATACTCCATCACCTCACCCATTCAGCTGATAGCGGGATTCGAGACGTTTGCCACCGAACCACATGACCAGAACAGCAGTAATTGAGACAAATATACGCCAAGGCTCATTGACTAAATTGCCAATATCGAAACTAATCAATGAAATGCAAAATATCATAACTGCCTTCCCAAGCAGTGTAGCGAGCATAAAAGTAGGAAATGGCACCTTGCTAAGTCCGGATACGACAGTTATGACGACTGAAGGTGTAAAAGGGAAGCAAGCCAGCAGGAATAGCGGCGTGAAGCCGCGGCGTTCAACCCAATTGAAGAAACGCTGCGACTTTGGAAATCTTCGCTCTAGTTTCCCTTTTACATTGCGTCCGAGCTTTCGGCTGATCCAAAATACGCAGAAGGCACCAGCGCTTACACCGATCCATGAAAAAAGAAAACCAAAGCCGAGGCCGTAAATGTTGGCATTAGCCGCAATGATAAGAATTAATGGGAGGAAAGGGAGAAACGATTCAAGCATGGGAAGCAAAATGCCGGGAAAAGGCCCCCATTGCGAATAGCTTTCCAATGTCCATTGGATTGAATCGAGATCCAAGTGTTTTAAGTATTCAAGCCAGTTGCGCCAATCATCCATAGATCTAACCCCGTTCTACTTGTTTGTAGCTTTTTCATTTGTAGCGAATGCCGGAAATGGGAACCATAAATAAAATAAGCCGATCAATCCAAAGAGGATTGCGCTTGTCCAAAAAACGGATGCTTCTCCGTTCCAAGCAGCGATTAGGCCGCCAGCAGCTGGACCGATCATTACGCCAATGCCTTCAAAGGTGGATAATACGCCCCAGCCAAGCCCTTCTTGATTAGGTGGAACATAGGCAGCCAGCAGCGCATTCCAAACAGGCAAAATAGCAGAATAGGATAATCCAAGAGCAGCCGCTATTAGTAAACAATACCAGAACGAAAGTCCTGATGCCAGCATATATAAACCAAATGCAAACGCTCCAAATCCAGTCACGAGGAACCATTTTTTATTAACCAGCTTATCGGCAAGCTTCCCCATGGGAATGAGTCCGCCTGCAGCAAAAAGTCCTCCGGCCGTTAAAAGAATGGAGTACTGCGTACCTGAGATACCCAGCTCCTGATTCGCGAAGCTTGGTAAAATGGGAACGAGCATGCTTGCGCCTGTCGTCTGCAATATCATCCCCGGCAGAAGCATCTTCATATGGCCGAGTCGTTCCTTCAGAATGACGAGCTGCTTTCGAAATGGCATACGGTTTGATGCAGCAGCCCTTTCTTTGCTCATGAAAAGCGTTAATATGCATGCAGCCACAGACATGCTGACAAGCAGCTTGTACGTAAAAGATACGCTGAAATCGAGCAGAATATTACATACGATCGGACCGCTTCCTAGTCCCACCATCCAAATGGTGTAGAGCGTTCCCATTTGGGTTGCACGCTGCTGCTCGGTTACTTTCGTTAAGCATACGATCCAGATCGGTGACATCCCGATGCCATATAGTGCGGCTGCACCAATGAACATCCATGGCAGCTCGGAAAATTGCAGCAAATATATGCCGATCAGCGAAATAATTAAACCTGCTTGAACGACGATTCGCGTTGAGAAACGATCCAGCAAATAGCCAATAGCCATTTTGAGCAGCGTATCGGTTAAATAGTGAGCTGAAATCGCAGCGCCAATTACATCAGGTGATAAACCTAAAGTCTTTGCCCCAAAAATAGGCAGCAAACTAACAAGAACAGCACCTCTTACAAACTCCACAATAAACAAAATAACGGAGATAAGTCGCATCTCCGCTCCAAACCAACTTTTCTGATTTGTAATCACGGGCAAGCCCCTTATCCATTATAAAGTGATTGCTTTCTCCATTATACGCAAGTTGGATAAAATATCCAAAACGATGCTGTCTGCTGCGGTTTGTGAGGCTTGAAGCTGTTTGGTGGATTGTCTGCTATTAGTAAGACGTAATGGATCATGAACGAGTTTCAAAATTTGTTCCGTCAGCTCGTTCACCTCATAGGCAACAACAGCTGCGCCTTTGGACTTAAGATACAATGCATTTTGTTTTTCTTGTCCAGGAACTGGCTTGTAAATGAATATGGGCAGCTCAGCAGCGATTGCTTCTGATAATGTAACGCCACCTGGCTTAGTGATGAGACAATTAGATATAGCCATGAGCTCATGAATAGACTCAATAAACCCGTACACCTGCAGGCGAGAAGCTCCTTCATGCGCTTGAAATTGTTGCTCAATTATATTTTTCATAAAAAGATTATGTCCACATACGAGCGCGATTTGAACCTCAGCGTTTTGCAGCAAGCTGCTGCAAATTTGCGATACATCAGGCAAAACGCCCTGCGCTCCCGCCATGATTAGGACGATAGGTTGATTAGGATTTAGTTTATATCTCTCGTAGAACTCGCTTGAGGCGGCTGTTGCACGGAAGCCGCGTTTGAGCGGAATGCCGCTCACTTGAATTGCCCTCTCCGGTATTCCCAGCGATGAAAGCTCTAATCGGAGATCCTCAGTAGCGACATAATAGCGGTCGACGCTTGGATGAACCCAGCGCCTGTGAAGATCAAAATCGGTAATGACAGCATAGGAGGGGGGATGAACGCTTTTACGTTTCTTAAGCTTCGGCAGAGCAAAGCTGGGGAAAGTATGCACGACGATATCCGGTTGCTCGACTGCAAGAATACGCCTGATTTTTTCTGTACCAAAGGAATGAAGAAGCCCGCCAAATAATGAATCATGCTTCATTAGCCTTGTGAAATCATACACCCAGCCATATAGCGAGGGCATATGCGTATAGCTCTTTAAGTAAAAGCGCTTAGCAAACTCATTTATCCAAGGGTGAGATTCTGCCATGAGATCGACCATTACCGTACGATAATTGCCATGCTCCTCCCAAGCGCTCTTAATCGCACGAGCAACCTGAAGATGGCCTTCTCCATATGAAGCGTACAAAATTAACAATTTCGGCTGCGTTTTTTCCTCGAAACGTATCATAGACACACCTCCTGCCGTTAGTGTAACGAACATTTGTTATGCGATTGTGAACGGCGTTTGGTTACTTTGTGTATTTTTAGTATAATGAATACGCAATCCATCCTATTTCAAAATTGAAGGAGCGATGATTAGAGTGCAATACACGAAACTAGGAAGATCTGGACTTCGAGTTAGCCGTTTATGTTTGGGCACAATGAATTTTGGCGTGGACACAGACGAGAAGGAATCATTTCGTATATTAGACGCAGCTCTAGATGCAGGCATTAATTTTATCGATACCGCTAACATTTACGGTTGGGGCGAGAACGCAGGCCGTACAGAAGAAATTATCGGAAAATGGTTCAAGCAGGGCGACGGACGCCGTGAACGTACGGTGCTGGCTACAAAAGTATACGGCGACATGCATGATAATCATGACGGTCCGAACCGTGAAGCGGGACTTTCCGCATATAAAATTCGCAGACATTTGGAAGGTTCGCTTAAGCGTCTTCAAACGGATCATATCGAGCTGTACCAAATGCATCATGTGGATCGCAGTGCAAATTGGAATGAGCTTTGGGGAGCATTCGAAACAGCAGTAAACCAAGGCAAGGTTGGCTACATAGGCTCAAGTAATTTTGCCGGCTGGGATATTGCAGTTGCGCAAGGCGAAGCGAAGGCAAGAGGATCGATCGGTCTTGTATCTGAGCAGCACAAATATAATTTGTTATGCCGTTTGCCGGAACTGGAGGTATTGCCAGCTTCGAAGGAATTAGGACTTGGCGTTATTCCGTGGAGTCCGCTTGACGGCGGCTTGCTTGCAGGCAATCATCGTCGTAAAGACGGAGGCCGCCGCAGCGGAGATTCGAAACGATTGGATCAGCATCGTGATCAATTAGATGCCTATGCTGCATTTTGTGACGAGCTTGGCGAGCCTGAGGATCTGATTTCACTCGCATGGCTGCTTGCAAATCCGGCAGTAACGGCTCCGATTATCGGTGTCCGCACGCTGGATCAATTCGAGCGCTCGCTTCGCGCAGTTGAAATCTCATTAGATGAATCTGCACTGAAACGTATTGATGAAATATTTCCTGGTCCTGGCGGAGATGCACCGCGCGCCTACGCCTGGTAATGACAAACGCCCCGTATCCATTCATGGATACGGGGCGTATCTTATTCACATCATGCCGATCAAATCAACAAGTTAAACAAAACAGGATCCTTGTTCAGCTCAAGAAATTGAAAGCCCTTCTTGCTCATACGAGCAACGAGCGGATCGTAATCCTCACGGTGAGTAAGCTCGATGCCGACGAGTGCGGGACCGTTGTCTTTGTTTGATTTTTTGGTGTACTCGAATCGTGTAATATCATCATTAGGACCAAGCACGCTGTCGAGAAATTCGCGAAGCGCTCCTGCGCGCTGCGGGAAGCTGACCATAAAGTAATGCTTGTAGCCCTCATAGATGAGAGAACGTTCTTTGATTTCCTGCATCCGATCGACATCATTGTTGCCGCCGCTTACGACACAGACGACCGTCTTGCCTTGAATTTGATCACGATAGGCTTCTAGCGCAGCGATGGGCAGTGCGCCAGCCGGCTCGGCTACGATGGCATTCTCATTATACAAATCGAGCATCGTCGTACACACTTTTCCTTCAGGCACGGAAATAACATCGTCAAGCAGGTCTCTGCATAGCTCAAATGATAAATCACCGATACGTTTAACAGCTGCGCCATCGACGAATTTCTCAATTTGATCAAGGGTAACGACTTCACCTGCATCAAGCGATGCTCTTAGTGATTGCGCGCCTTCCGGCTCCACGCCAATTACCTTTGTTGTCGGGGAGACGATTTTTACATAAGAGGAGACGCCGGCTGCAAGCCCGCCACCGCCGACAGTCACGAATACAAAGTCAGGTACAGTATCCGCGGCTTCCATTAATTCTTGTCCTACCGTTCCGTTTCCTGCGATGATTTTGGGGTCGTCAAAGGGATGTACGAAGGCAAGGCCATTGCGGTTGCTCTCTGCGACTGCTTCGGCATAAGCATCGTCAAAGGTGTCTCCTGTAAGGATGACCTCAACTTGCGATCCGCCAAAAAAGTTAACCTGTGTCACCTTCTGGCGAGGAGTTGTGCTGGGCATATATATTTTGCCGGGGATGCCAAGTGTTTGACACGAGTAGGCTACGCCTTGCGCATGGTTGCCGGCGCTGGCGCAAACCACCCCTTTAGCGAGCGTTTCTGGTGACAGAGAACGCATCATATGGTACGCTCCGCGTATTTTGAAGGAACGAACGATTTGCAGATCCTCTCGTTTTAGAAGAACATGGCATCCAAACCGCTCGGACAGCACACGGTTATGTTGAAGTGGTGTTCGTGTAATGATATCCTTTAAGTGCATTTGAGCTTGAACGATTTCTTCAAGCCCAATACGATGCAGCGGTATAGGATTTGTGTTCATAGGTGACCATCCTCTCGGCATTTTTTTGATCAACAGTAAAAATGATTGGATTCATTATAGCACTATCATTATGAGTTGGCGTAATAGAAATCGTTTATTTGTATAGCAAGGAGAGGATTCACATGGGAAAAACCTTAAAAAGACTTCTGACGAGCTTCATTGTTATTCTGTTGCTGCTTGGCGGCGCACTATGGTGGTTCCTGTCTTACATTGCACCGGATGAGCCGCTGGACATGAGCTACGCGCCGATTGATGTGAAAGAGAAAGCGCTGGATATGGTCAGAAAAATGAAGCTGGAGCTCGTCCTGACGGAATCCGATATTAACCATTTGATCAAAATGAATATGAAAGATGAGCTTGCCATCAGCAGACCGGAATCCGCTGATCAAGAAATGGCGAAGGCTATTCATCTGGATGGGGCAAACTTTGACCTCGAAGAGAACAGGCTGACAGCACAAATGAATATAACCTATAAGAACAAAATTCCTGCAAGACTGGATGCGGTATATTCAATGGACTGGGAGTCTCCAAACATTATTCTTAAACCCCAATCGCTTTCTGTCAAAGCTATTCAGCTGCCGCTAAGTATGCTAGAAACGATCGTCATTCCGCTAGATTTGCCGGCGCAGGATGTTGTAACGGTGAGAGATGTACAGTTCGAGAATAATCAGATAAAAATTCGTTTCAAGCTCCAAATTCAATTAAAGCTGTAATGAACGATGAACCTTGGAAAAGAAAACGACAGATTAAGGACGAATCCTTAATCTGTCGTTTTTCATAATTTCGTTTTTTAAGAGATGCCTAATCCAGCGCTAGCATAGCCAGCTACAAGATTGACAAGTGATACACCAGTAGCTGTAGCAGAGAAGACAAGAAGAAGGCGTGTTCCAGCAGTAACAGGAATAGATAAACCTGGAGTAATGCCGCTGCTAATAGTGCCTAGAGCCAGAACGCCGGTAAGTGGAGGAGCTAATGTTACAACAGCGCCTGGAACTGCAGTAAACGAGTTGTTTGGAGCCGTTGACTGGTAAAGCTGGGCAGTAATAGTTACTGTAGAGCCGACAAGTGAAAGCGCTAATGTTGTACTGAAGTAAGCTGCAAGAGAAGTGATCGTACCATCGCGCGGCACAGAGAAAGCAAAGTTGAGAAGTGTTCCTGCAGCGCCTGTGAGGTCGATTATACCACCAAGTATACTAACGCCTACAGCGGAGGAACCAAAACCTACCAGACTCGAAGTACCTACCAAACCGCCTAATACTGTCGTTAATTCGGTTGGAATGCCTGAAGCAAAAGGAATAATAGCGCCCGCACCATCAATACCAGTAGCACCAGTAGCGCCAGTACCACCAGTAGCACCAGTAGCACCGGTAGCGCCAGTAGCGCCGGTAACGCCAGCAGTACCAGTAGCCCCAGTAACACCCGGATCTCCTGTAACCCCAGTAGCACCGGTAACGCCAGCAGTACCGGTAGCGCCAGTAGCCCCAGTAATACCTGGATCTCCAGTAGCCCCAGTAGCACCGGTAACACCAGCGGTACCAGTAGCGCCAGTCGCTCCTGCAACACCTGGATCTCCAGTAGCCCCAGTCGCTCCAGTAACGCCAGCACCAGTGGCCCCAGTAGCACCAGCAGCACCAGCAGCCCCTGGATCTCCAGTAGCACCAGTCGCTCCTGTAGCTCCTACTCCTGGTCCTGTAGGACCTGCTGGACCAGTAGCACCGGTTACGCCGTTAATACCATTTGCACCAGTAGCGCCAGTCGCTCCCGTAACTCCAACTCCAGTAGCGCCGGTAGAACCCGCTGCCCCTGCAGATCCTGTTGCACCTGTAGGGCCAGCTATTCCTTGAGGCCCTTGAGGACCTTGTGGTCCTTGCGGTCCTCTTCTGCCTTTGTGACCGTCTTCTCCTCGCTCAGCTACGACTTTAACTCTTTGAGATATAATTTTTTTCTTTACAACAATTATTTTGTCATCGTGTTTCTTCCTTCTTGGACTGCAACCTGCAGACGGTTTTCTGACACAACGTTTCTTATAATAATAATGACTCAGCGAAAACACCTCCTTGTTAGATGCCTTATTATACGGCTCTACTCTATCTATTGATTGGGTATCTATCTGCTATGGTCATAGTCCTTCAACTATATTTGCGGATTTGTGTGTTTGTATGGGATGGATGATCGACTACTAAATGATAGAGAAGTAGAAGAGCATGAATGAAGAATAAATGAAGAACAGGATTGACATTATTATTGAGAATGGTTATCATGTATACGAAAGTGATAATCATTATCACTGGATGGTGTTGTTCTTTTACTACTGCCATGAAAGAGTTTGGATAGACATCCCCAATAACGCCTTATAAGAAACGAAACATATTGCATTATTAGTGAATGGATAACGATATAACGATTATTTTTATAGGAGTGAGAGACATGCAGACTGAAACGAGCAAGCCTTGGAATTGGCTGCTCTTTCCCTTCTCGTCCGTTAAAGCAGGAGCTGATAGCTTGTATGCCGCTTCAGTCGGTCACGGGATTTACCAAATCGATGCTGAAGGAGAATGGAAGAAGCTTGATCAAGGCATGGAAGACCAGACTAATGTAAATCGTCTGCAGTTGCAGCATGATTTGCTGCATGCCTGTTCAAGCAGCGGCTTATATGAATGGAACGGAGAAGCATGGGTCAATGATGGCATATTGATTCCTAGTTATCAGTACCGCAAGATCGGTGGAAGCAGCTACGTTGCAACGGAATATGGGCTTTGGTCCAAAGCCAGCTCCAAATGGGAGCAAATAGCATGCCAAGATAAACGTGTATATGATTTTATGAACTTGCCTCAATATTTGATCATTTCGCATGAGAGCGGCATCTCTTTATATGATCGTTTTATGGATGATTGGGCTCATTTTGAGCTGGGTGCAAGTGTAACAAGCTTAGCGGTATTCAGAGGCCACTTAATTGGAACGAGCGATCAGGGCGAGCTGTTTATTGGCGATAAAAAAGGAAGATTTGACCGGATAAGATTCGGTAAACGTTTTATTTTTTCTGTGCAGGCGAAGGGCAATGAGGTTTATGTATGTACGGATCGCGGATTATTCCAGCTTACTTATTTGTGTAATCAAGTAACTCTACTATCCGTTCAACTTGGTTATCCTGTAACAGATATTGATATGCAAGATGGAAATCTGTATCTCGCTACGCTTTTCCAAGGCATTCAAACGATAAATGTCTAACGACAAAAAATAGAAAGCGGAGGAAAGAAGATGCCCAAAATACTTGTGGTGTATGCTAGCATGACCGGAAATACAGAAGAAATGGCCGAGGCGATAGTAGAAGGAGCTAAGGAAGCGGGCGCGGAGGTTGTTTCTAAAGAAGCCTTCGATGCCACCGCGGATGAGCTGAATCATTATGACGCCATTATTATTGGCGCGTACACATGGGGAGACGGTGAGCTGCCGGATGAATTTCTCGATTTCTTCGAAGAAATGGATGGACTTGATCTTAGCGGCAAGAAAGCAGCCGTATTTGGCTCAGGCGATACATCATACCCAATCTATTGCGGCGCTGTAGATACAATTGAAGCGAAGCTGAAGGAGCTCGGCGCAGAAATTGCGGGCGAGTGCATTAAATTTGAATATAACGCGTCTGAGGAAGAGAAAGAGCAAGGAAGAAAATTAGGACGCCAAATTGCGGGTCTTGTAGCGGTAGCCGGATAGTGGAACGAGAAAGGCGGACTTTGTAATGGAGCAGTTGCCAGCGATTTTGAGAGTTGAAGACTATAAGCTAGAAGAGCTGCTGCGTTGTCCCGAACGGTTCGCTCGAAGAAAGTCCGGTCGCAAGCAGGAAAGTGACGTGAATTGGCGGCAGCTTGTTCAATATGCAGCCAGCCACACGGTAAACGACTTTTATCGTCAGTCCAAAGAGACACGCGGAGTAGAAACGATACATACTTCCGTTGAGAATTGGTGGACAAATCGAAATTATAAGTTCCATTCCGATGAGCATTTCTTGCAAATGAAGCAAACCATTAAGGAGCATTTGGCAGCCTTCTTGCTTGGCGGCGGAGCACCGAGTATGCCGATTATATTTTATGAACAAATGACGGCTTATGTAGAGGAGCTCGATTTGGAGATTTCACAAATCTTTCATTTGGTTTCTGCCGAGCAAGAGGCTTCGCTTGATCATTATATTGTTCAAAAGCTAGCAGTAGATACAGATGAAGATGCTCTTAATCTATATTTTCATATGACATCGGTATTTTGTATGAGTGCATTCGAGAAGCTCCCTGACCGAATCGAAGTGTTCTCCCTTTTAAGCGGCAAGCAGGTCGTGTTCGTGCCTGACGAGCAATCGCTTGAGCTTTCTTATGATTATATGTTTTTGGTCAAAAGCTTGCTGCCGGACGTAGATTTCTTTAAGGTTAATCCGGGCTCGGATGATGTACAGCTGGTGATGTGAAATTGCTGCTGAAAATAATACAAAATTTGCAAATCCCCCAAGTCATTTCCGGAAGCGGAATGGTGGGGGATTTCTTTTGTTGTAGACAAATGAAATGGTTTTCAAGTAACATGAGCAGTAGTCATTTTTTGCACATTTACACATGATTATTAATTGCGAAGTTTATTTTACTGTGAAAAAGTAAGCGTATGCTTTTTGAAGCTAGTTTTGCTAGGTAAAATGAGCATAGGCTAGGATGGCAGGCTTTGTTGTGCAAAACTGGATTAATGCTTATGAAGAGAGATTTGCTGAGCAAAACTTATGCTTACGAAGAAGGTTTTGCTATGCAAAACAAAGCTCATGCTTACGAAGTGAGTTTTGCTATGCAAAACTCTAGAAGGAGAGAGATTAGGTTGTCAGAGGAGCTATTACTAACGTTTCGTTCACCACCATTGCCATTTTTCATAGAATCCAACCGTTTGGTTTATCGTGCGGGCGAGGAGCATCCGAATCGGACAAACCTCGGCGTATTTGATTTGTTGTATGTAAACAAGGGAGCACTGCATGTAGCAGAGGATAATCGCAGATGGACGCTCGGTCCTGGAGATGTGCTTATTTTAAGGCCGGACCGCTGGCATTATTCTACACGTCCATGCGAGGAAGAGACCGTGTTTGATTGGATTCATTTTCAAACAGTAGGCGCTTGGGAGGAGACGGTAGGCAATCAAAGCGGATCGCTTAGAGGAGATTACTACACTTATGCCATTCGTCTGCCTAAACAAATGAAGCTTACCTACACGGATGAAGCGAGTCTTATTTTCTCACAATTGCATGAGGCTTCCAAAGGCTCGTCACATGGCGCGTTCTGGGATCGGCAGCAGCGGTTTCTGCATTTGCTTCAAATGCTGGACGAAGGCTGGCGCTCGGATGCGGCTAAAGCTGCCGTATCGGTAGCAGAGCGTGCGGCTGCGTACTTAAAGCTGAATTATCGTTCACCAATCAGCAATACGATGCTGAGCGATGTGCTTCAATTACATACGAATTATATTACTCGCTGCATGAGTGAGGTTTTTGATTGTACGCCGCAGCAATATTTGCTTTATTATAGACTCGATCAAGCAAAGCTGCTGCTTATTAAGACAGATTGGACCATTGCAAAAGTAGCAGAGGAAACAGGCTTCCGGCAGACGCCGCATTTCTCTAGGCTGTTTGCATCCCATACGGGAATGCCTCCTCTTAAATTCCGAAAACGATTTACGATGTAGACGGGCGGATTTTGAAGAGTAGAGGAACTATTTTCGGAAAGCTGTTGTTTAGGTCTTTCTAATATTCTGACTAGAAACGTTGCATAAATATCGCGACTTTAACAAAAACTGGATTCAACAACGTGAAAAGGGTGGTCGCGATGATTGAACGGTTTTCGTTAACAGCAGATATTGGCGATATAGTGGATATGTTTCAGGTAGGAAAAGTAATTCGGGGGCATACAAACCGATTTAATGCAGCTCCGACTCAGATGGTTTCGATTGTCATGAATGATCGATTTGATCAGCGGACGATGGAGGAATCGAGATGGGGGCTGTTTCCTTTTTGGGCAAAGGATGCGGTTAATGCAGACCATATGACGTTGTCCGAGAAGCCTTTCTTAGAAAGAATGCTTCGCAGACAAAGATGTGTGCTGCCATGCAGCGGCTTTTTTGGTCAAAAGCAATTCGGCAAAGAGCGTGATCCGAGGGCGATGCACATCGTTGTTCCAAGCCAGCAGCTTTTTGGCATAGCGGGCATTTACGACTGCTGGAAAAACGTGAGCGGTAAGGAAGTACGTGCCTTCACAATGATTACCGCAGCATCGACAGGAGCGATGTCGGTGTGGCAGCCTCGAGTTCCGGTTATTTTGGACGAAGAGGGTATGGAAGATTGGCTCAATCCGCGTATTACCGAATTCAGCGGATTGCGGAAGCATTTAGAGGCTATGGACACTTACCTCATGCGCGCCTACCCGGTAACGAATGCGGTGCATGATGATCTGTACGAATCGCCGGATTGTATTCGTGAAATCCGTCCTGATTTTGCATAAGTGAGTGATTTAATAAGTGATATAGGTTAAATCAAAAGGCGTTCTATCTCTGACTCGGCTTTATGCGGCCGAAACAGGGTAGACGCCTTTTTTTGATTTTTTAGTGGACAGGGTTAGGGGCTTGAATCAGATGATTTAGTTGATTGTAGATGGAATCAACTTTGGTGAAAAAATTTTAAGTGCGATTCAGATGAAAGCTAGGACATTTAAGCGCGATTCGGGTGAGAGGCAATTAGATGAAAGCTAGGATGTTAAGCACGATTCGGGTGTGAGGTAATTAGATGAAAACTAGGATGTTAAGCACGATTCGGGTGAGAGGCAATTAGATGAAAGCTAGGACATTTAAGCGTGATTCGGGTGAGAGGCAGTTAGATGAAAACAAGGACAATTAAGCGCGCTTCGGGTGAGAGGCAATTAGATGAAAACTAGGACAATTAAGCGCGATACGGGAGAGAGGCAATTAGATGAAAACTAGAACAATTAAGCGCGAGCGCGTTGGAGCTCTGTAGTCAATAGCGGTACGACCTCGAATAAATCGCCTACGATGCCATAATCAGCAACGCTGAAAATAGGTGCATCGGGGTCTTTGTTGATAGCGACAATGACGCGAGATTGGCTCATGCCCGCCAGATGTTGAATAGCGCCGCTGATTCCGCAAGCAATATAGAGCTGAGGCGTGACAACTTTGCCGGTTTGCCCGATTTGGAGGGCATAATCACAGTAGCCGGCATCGCATGCGCCGCGAGAGGCGCCGACTGCGCCCCCAAGCGCTGTTGCCATCGCTTGCAGCGGCTCAAAACCTGCTGCGCTGCGAACGCCTCGGCCGCCGGACACGACGACGTCGGCTTCGGCAAGATCAAGCTGCCCTCCGGCGCGGCGCACAACGCTGCGCACGGCGGTATAAAGCGGCGGCACCGTGAACGGCAGCTCCGCTGCGGTGCCCTTTATATCGGCGGCGTCCAGCGGTTCCGCCGCCGGCAGGTTGTTCGGGCGCACCGTGATGACCCACGTCGCGCCCGAAACAAAGCTGCGCCGCTCGAACGCCTTGCCGGCGTAGAGCGGGCGGGTGAATAAGACGTCATTGCCATCGTCAGATGTTTCGATGGCAATGACGTCAGCAATGTGGCCGGCGCCATTGGCAGCGGCCACTCGGGGCGCGAGCTCGCGCCCCAAAGCGGTGTGGCCGAGCAATAGCGCGTCCGGCCGCACCGCAGTTATGGCTGCGCCGAGGGCGGCGATGTACGCCTCGGGCGCAAAGGCGCGAAGGGCCGGATCGTCGGCGATATGCACGACGTCCGCGCCCCGCGCGATCAGTGCGGCGGCTTCATCCGCCGCACCGCCGAAGCAGGGAAGGACGGCGTGGACATGGCCGTCCTTCCCTGCGAGCCGGCGCGCTGCGCCGAGTGCCTCCAGCGCCACTCGGCGCAGCGCGCCATTCCGGCTTTCTGCAAATACGAGAATGGTTTTGGACATAGGATACAGCTCCTCTTCCACAGCTTTTACGAATAAGCGTAGCTCTTTGTGCGTTCAACTCTATATTCAGTGCTTGACCTGTTTAGGTATCGTCTTAATGGACATTAGAGCCGCTATTTGTGAATTTAGTGGTTAATTACTCTCTAACGGACATGAGATCCGTTATTTCCGAATTTAGGGGCATAAATTACTTTCTAACGGACATGAGAGCCGTTGTTTCTGAATTTAGGGGCATAAATTATTATCTAACGGACATGAGATCCGTTATTTCTGGATTTTAGGGCTAAATTACATTCTAACGGACATGAGATCCGTTGTTTCTGAATTTAGGGGCATAAATTACTTTCTAACGAACAGGAGAGCCGCTGTTTCTGAATTTAGGGGCATAAATTATTATCTAACGGACATGAGATCCGTTATTTCTGTATTTAAGGGCTAAATTACAATTTAACGGACATGAGATCCGTTATTTGCCCTAAATGGCACCCTAACGCTCGATATTTTATGAAATAAGGGAACCTATGTCCGTTAGATCGAGAAATAGAAGGTTTTTCAGCAAATAAGGTATCTGATGTCCGTTAATTGGGAAGGTTTGATTAATTACCAAAGTCCAATGTTAGTCAAGCAATGTTTTTGATTTCGAGCCACTCTATCGACAAGAAAACTAACTAAATTGTCTAGTAACCAGTAACTATTCAGTTCTTGTTAAAGTCTCTGCATCATTCCTGCTCCTATACCCACATTCCTCAGCACACGTCCACTGCCAGCTCCACTTTCTAGATTCCTCAATACACGTCCACTAGCAGCCCCACTATCTACATCTCTCAGCACAGCCCCACTACACGCTCCACTATCTACATGCCTCAGCACAAATCCACTACCTGCCCAATACCAACATGCCTCAACACAAATCCGCTAAATGCCCAATATCAACATGCCTCAATACAAATTTACTACCTGCTCCACTACCTAAATCTTGAACACTTCAACTACACTAAATAAGTCATGTTCCTATAGAAGCTTTCCTTGCTCCTGCAGGGGCTAGTCAAGTGCTGCTGCTTGCTAGGTCGACTCGCCGGGAAGCCATTTGCCCGCAGTGCACGGGGGTGGAGGGGGTAGCTGCGTGCACGTAGTATGGCGAAACTCGCTTTCTAGTGAAAGCTCGCCACTGGCGCTCAGCTTCAAATCCAACTTCCCCCGGCCAAACTCCACTACCCCTGAACAGCTCCCAACTATAATAAAAAGTCGCGTTCCTATAGAAGCTTCCCTTCCTCCCGCAGTGGCGAGACAATTGCTGCTGCTTGCTCTGCTTGCTCTGCTTGCTCTGCTTGCTCTGCTTGCTCTGCTTGCTCTGCTTGCTCTGCTTGCTGCAGCTTACTCGGTCGGCTCGCACGGGGAGCCATTTGTCCGCAGCGCGCAGTGCATGGCGAAACTCGCC
The DNA here is from genome assembly GCF_056173205.1 of Pristimantibacillus sp. Z349TD_6. Classification (NCBI taxonomy): domain Bacteria; kingdom Bacillati; phylum Bacillota; class Bacilli; order Caryophanales; family Paenibacillaceae; genus Pristimantibacillus (SeqCode); species Pristimantibacillus sp. Z349TD_6. The sequence continues at coordinate 641,816 of NZ_CM149662.1, forward strand.
TACTAGTGAAAGCTCGCCACTGGCGATCATCTCAGCCCCACTACCTAAATCCCCCCAACCATCCCCACTACCTCTAAACCGCTCCCAACTATAAAATAATCACGAACTCAAAGAAGCTTCGCTTCCTCTCGCAGTAGAGAAACAAGAGCTGCGGCTTGCTCGGCCGGCTCGCCGGGGAGCCGTTTGCCTGCTGCGCGTGGAGGCGGCGGGAGCAGCTGCGTACGCGCCGTGCGAGGCGATACGCTTTCAAGTGAAAGCTCGCCACTGGCGATCAGCTCAGCAGCGGTTATTGTGCGAAGCGGCTTGCGCTTCGCCTTCATAATGCCTGGCAGCGACGGATAACGCGGCTCGTTTAGTCCTTGCTGAGCGGTAATGAGCGCAGGGAGTGGAATCGATACCGTTTCGGTATCTCCTTCAACATCGCGCTCAACTAATGCGTAACGCTCAGCGCTCAGAGCAGTAGGTGAGCTGAGAAGCCCATCGGCAGGCAGGGAGCCAAGCTCCCCAGCAGTCAAGATGGTGACCTTCACAGCTGAAGCTGCATGAGGCAAGTGAAGCAGCTCGGCAATTTGCAAAGCTACGCTTCCAGCGCCGCTGTCTACTGCAAACAAGCCGGCTAGCAGCAAGTCAGGGGCAAGCGGTCCAATTACGGCAGCAAGAGCAGCAGCGACGGCTGAGCTGTCATCGGACAAATCTGCGCTATCAAGCCGAATAGCTTCATCTGCTCCGATAGCCAGAGCGGTTCGGAGCGCCTCTTGCGAGCGCTCGGCACCGCAGGTGATCACGATGACCTCGCCGCCGAGCTGGTCCCGCTGGCGAATGGCTTCCTCGAGTGCGTATTCATCGTAGGGATTGATTACAAATTTGGCGTCTCTTTCGTCAACGCCAGCGGGTGTTACAATGATTTTTTCCTCGGTATCGAACGTTTGCTTGAGAAGCACAACTATTTTCGGCATAGAAGCTCCCTCACTTGTACCGCTAATTTGTTGACACTGTCCATCAGTGCTAGGATATGCTGTCTTGGAATTGAATAGACCGTGTGCAATTGCCCGCTGTGCGGCATGTTCAAGGCCGAAAGCTCATATACATGGAGCACCGCGGCTATTTTTGTAAGCGCTTCAATACTTGTCCGACTACTGCGCGCGTAGGTGCTCGGTTATATAGCCGGCATATAAGGGGGGCGGGGCGTATGCCATCTTTTTTGGCACTTAGGAATGTCGATCACTGGTTGATAGGGGGAAGATGGGCATTATTCGCGGCGGTTGTGCTGTTTGCTATTACCATGTTCGCGATGGTTGTACAGCGGCGCATCTTGTATATGAGGCTTGGGGTGCCGGCGGTTTTTTCGCGGTATCGACGCAAGTCAGGCAGTAAATCCGGTTTTACCACACAAGTGCTAGGCCATCGTAAGCTGCTGAACGATGTGAGAAGCGGCGTGATGCATTTGGTTTATTTTTATGGCTTTATTGTGCTTCAGTTTGGTGCGGCGGACTTGGTTTGGAAAGGGCTGAACCAAGGTGTACCGCTGCCGCTGCCCTATTATAATTGGTTTTCGCTGACGCAGGAGATGACCGTTACGCTTGTTTTTGCAGCTGTGCTGTACGGTGCATTCCGGCGTTATGGGGAACGGCTCCCGCGGCTTAAGCGGGGGTGGAAACCTTCGCTCGTCATGTGGTTTATTGGCTCGTTGATGCTGACTGTTTTATTCTCATTAGCATTCGAGAGATTGGCTGCGGAAGAGCGCGTGAGCCAGAATGCTTCGGTACATGGATCCACTGCAGCCATCGTTGAGGCGAAGTTCGCACCAGTGAGCGTTCCCCTGGCAACTATGCTTGAGAGTGCAGGTGTAGAGCCGCAAAGCACCGCAGCCCATGCGGGGTTTGAATTGTTTTGGTGGCTGCATCTTCTGGTTCTGCTTAGCTTCCTTGTGTACGTGCCGCAATCAAAGCATTTTCATTTATTGACAGCGCCTGTGAATCTTTGGTTCAGACGCAGCACGCCTCCTGGCCGACTTGTGCCACTTAACCTAGAGGATGAGGAAGCGGAGTCCTTCGGTGCAGGGAAGGTTGAGCATTTCTCGCAAAAACAGATGCTAGATTTGTATGCATGTGTGGAATGCGGACGCTGTACGAATGTTTGTCCGGCATCGAGCACCGGCAAGCTGCTCTCGCCGATGCATCTTATTGTGAAGCTGAGGGATCATTTGACCGAAAAAGGCGCTGCCATAACGTCCAAGTCACCATGGCTTCCAGCCAGCCTGCTGCATTCGAAATCGCGTGAGCCTCAGGCCCATGTGATGGGAGCGGTGCTTCCTGCTTGGGAAGCTGAATCTGAATGGGGCACAAACATAGCGCCAACCATGGCTGCGCAGGCTGGGGCATGGAATATAAAAGAGAGTGCTAAGCCAGAGGAGGTCGAGCTGATCGGCGAGGTGTTGACCGAAGAGGAGCTTTGGGCATGTACGACCTGCCGGAATTGCGAGGAGCAATGCCCGGTTGGCAATGAGCATGTCGACAAGATTATCGATATGCGCCGTTACTTGGTGCTGATGGAAGGGAGGCTGCCGTCTGACGGACAGCGCGCGCTGCAAAACATCGAGCGGCAAAGCAATCCTTGGGGTTTGCCGCGTGCCGAGCGGGCGGCTTGGATTAAAGATTGCGAGAACAGAACCGGCATTCAAGTGCCGACGATGCTGGAGCTGAAGAAGCAAGGCAAAAAAGCAGATGTGCTGCTCTGGGCGGGATCAATGGGCGCGTATGACATGCGAAGCCGCCGTGTTTTGTACGATGTGGTTAGGCTGCTGGATCATGCGGGAATCAACTTCGCTACGCTGGGATTGGAGGAAAAAAGCTCTGGCGATACAGCTAGACGAATCGGCAATGAACTGCTTTTCCAAGAGCTATGCCGCGAGAATATAGAAACGCTTAACAAATATGGCGTTACACAAATCGTGACCGCTTGCCCGCATACGTATAACACGTTCAAAAATGAATATCCTGACTTCGGTCTTAATCCTAGCATCCTCGTGGAGCATCATACCGAAATGCTCTCTCGCCTGCTTGAGGAAGGTTTATTGAAGCCGGAGCATAAGATTGATGAGCGAGTAACCGTACATGATTCTTGCTACCTCGGCCGTTACAACGATACGTATGAAGCGCCGCGCAGCCTGCTTCGCTCCATTCCAGGCGTATCGATTGAAGAGATGGAGCGCTCGGGCTCGAACGGCATGTGCTGCGGGGCGGGGGGCGGTCTCATGTGGATGGAGGAGCATTCTGGAACTCGCATCAACCATGCTCGAACCGCTCAGGCACTTGAAGTAAAACCATCGGTTATCAGTTCCGCCTGCCCCTATTGCCTAACGATGATGGAGGACGGTTTAAAGGCGCTGGGCGCGGATGAGAAGGTAATCGCACGTGATGTGGCTGAGCTGCTTGCCGAAAGTGTTTTTGGCGAATAAGCCGCTGTTTGTCAAAAAGGAGGAGGAGGCTATGACGACACAAGCATCGCAAAATAACTCAAGCGCGATTCGCAGAGCCGCAGTGATCGGCTCCGGCGTAATGGGGGCCGGCATCGCTGCACATTTAGCCAATGCGGGGATGCGAGTGACGCTGCTGGACATTGTTCCGCATTCGCTGACGGCAGAGGAAGAACGACAGGGGCTTACGCTCTCTGATGCCAAGGTGCGCAATCGCCTCGCAAATGGGGCGATAGCAAAAATGGGCAAGTCACAACCCGCCCAGCTCTACGATCCAGCTTGGTCATCACGCATTACGCCGGGTAATTTGACCGATCATCTAGAGTTGCTGGGCGAGGCGGACTGGATTGTAGAAGCGGTTGTGGAGCGGCTCGACATTAAACGTGATGTGCTTGCAAAGGTTGAAGCCGCACGCCGCCCAGGCAGCATCGTTTCTACGAATACGTCGGGATTATCAGCGGCGTCCATGGCAGAGGGGAGGAGCAGGGAGTTTCGGCAGCATTTTGCGGTAACCCATTTTTTCAACCCGCCGCGGTATATGAAGCTTGTTGAGATCGTGCCTACCGAAGACACCACTTCCGAGGTTGTTCAGCTGTTGATGGAGGTGTGCGAGAAGCGGCTTGGCAAGGGAGTCGTACTGGCGAAGGATACGCCTAACTTCATTGCGAACCGAATTGGTACTTACGGCATGCTGGTTACGCTTGAGGATACACTGGCATTTGGGCTGACGGTAGAGGAAGCGGATGCTTTGACCGGCCCGGCGATGGGAAGGCCAAAGACGGCGACACTGCGCATGCTCGATTTGGTTGGGTTAGATACACTGCTGCATGTCGTGGATAATGTGCGGGAGAGGAGCAGCGATCCAGCGGAGCAAAAGGTTTTTGCAAGGCCGCCCCTGCTTGAGAAGCTTGCAGCATCGGGACGGCTGGGTGAGAAAACGGGTGCGGGCTTTTACCGAAAGGTGAAGGGGAAAGGAGGCAGTGAGATTGAGTCGCTTAAGCTGGATACGCTCGAGTATGGACCTAAGCGGTCAGTCAACTCACCTGTTATTGATGCATCTAAGGCTGCGAAGGGGGCGGCGGCAAAAGTGAAGGCGCTGCTTCGCACAGACCCGCAGGACCGCTACGCTAAATTTGCATGGTCCATTATCAAAAAAACGCTGCTTTATGCAGCGGCACAAGTCGGTGTCATTGCGGATTCAATCTCGGATATCGACCGCGCAATGCGCTGGGGCTTTAACTGGGAGCTTGGACCGTTCGAGCTGTGGGATGCGATAGGGCTTCGCAAATCGGTGCAGCAAATGCAGAAGGAGGGCGATGCGATCCCAGAGTGGGTGGCGGCTTGGCTGGAAGCCGGACATGAAAGCTTCTATAAGGTGGAGGGAACGGAGCGGGTTTATGCTGCAAGCGGAGCATACAAGAGAGAGATGGAGGAAGCAGATTCGGTTTCCTTAATGGCATTAAAGGCTGCCGGAAAAACGGTATTGTCCACCTCAGGCGCTAGTCTAATCGATATTGGCGATGACGTTGTACTGCTGGAATTCCATTCGCCTAACAATGCCATCGGGGGTGATATTTTATCGGCGATTCGGCAAAGCACAGAGGAGGTATCACAAAATTGGCGCGGGCTTGTGATAGCGAATGAGGGGAAAAACTTCTGTGTAGGAGCAAACCTGATGCTGCTATTAATGGAGGCGCAAAGCGGCGAATGGGATGAAGTGGAGGATATTATTCGTTTCTTCCAGAGCAGTATGCTTGGGCTCAAGCGGCTTGACCGTCCTGTCGTAGCTGCTCCGCACCGAATGACGCTGGGCGGCGGAGTAGAAGCATGCTTGCCTGCTGATCGTATTATTTATTCGCCAGAGACATACTTTGGGTTAGTGGAAACGGGAGTTGGCCTTATTCCTGCGGGCGGGGGCTGCAAGGAAGCGGCTGCGATGGCAGCTGAACGGGCCTTTATTGCGAATGGCGGCAAGCCAGGCGGAGACCTGCAGCCGCATTTGAATGCGCTGTTTGAGACGATTGCGCTGGCCAAATCATCAACCAGCGGCTATGAGGTTCGCCGTTTGGGATTGATGCGGCCGCAGGATAAGGTCATTATGCGGCAGGAGGCACGGATAGCCGAAGCGAAGCGGGCGGTGCTGGAGCTGGACCGGGCGGGCTACTCGCCGCCAGCGGAGGAACGTATTCGCGTTGCCGGACGAGAAGGCAGAGCGGTGCTTAAGGTAGCGGTGCAAGCGATGCAGCTTAGCGGCCATATTAGTGAGCATGACGCGCTTATCGCCGGCAAGCTTGGTTCTGTACTCGCGGGTGGGGACATTCAGCCGGGCGCTGAAGTGAGCGAGCAATATTTGCTTGATTTGGAATGCGAAGCATTCCTCAGCCTATGTGGCGAGCGCAAGACACAGGAGCGTATGAGCCATATGCTCGCGACAGGCAAGCCGCTGCGCAACTAGTCTAAAACGAAGGGGGAGAGTGAAATGTCAGCTTCATCACCGTTTGAAGATCACGCTCTTGATGCCGTTATCGTAGCTGCGGTGAGGACGGCGGTCGGCAAAGCATCAAAGGGGAGCCTTGCGGAGACGAGGGCAGAGGATCTTGGGCGAGCTGTGCTGCAAGGTGCGCTTGAACGCCTGCCCGGCTTGTCGCCCGAGCTTATAGAGGATGTCATCATTGGGTGCGCGATGCCCGAAGGCGAACAAGGCTTGAATATGGCGCGCACGATCTCGCTTTATTCGGGATTGCCGGTGACGACGCCAGCAGTAACGATTAACCGTTTCTGCGCATCAGGCCTGCAAGCAATCGCCTATGCAGCGGAGCGAATTAGGCTTGGCGATGCGGACGTTATTGCTGCTGGCGGAGTGGAGAGCATGAGCCATGTGCCGATGACCGGCTTCAGGCTGTCGCCGCATCCTGCGATTGTCGATGCGATGCCAGAGGTTTATATGGGGATGGGACATACGGCTGAAGAGGTTGCCCGCCGTTATGGGGTGACGCGTGAGGAGCAGGACGCGTTTGCAGCATCGAGCCATCGCAAGGCGGCAGCAGCTATTGAAGCAGGACGCTACCAAGCTGAGATCGTGCCAATAACGACAAGCCGCTCCGGCGTGAACGATGCTGGCCGTCCATGGTCGAAAGTGATCACTTTCGATACAGATGAAGGCGTCCGGCCGGAGACGACGGTTCAGACGTTGGCGCCGCTCAAGCCCTCTTTTGCAAGAGAAGGTACGGTTACAGCGGGCAATACGTCCCAAATGAGCGATGGAGCAGCTGCGGTAATCGTGATGAGCAGGGCGCGTGCGGAGGAGCTTGGCTATCGTCCGCTTGCCGTATTCCGCGGTTTTAGTGTAGCTGGCGTTGCTCCTGAGGTTATGGGTATCGGTCCCATCGAAGCCGTGCCTAAAGCGCTTAAGAAAGCGGGAATTACGCTTGATCAGGTTGATCTATTTGAGCTTAATGAAGCTTTTGCGGCGCAGTGTGTCCCAATAATTAAAGAGCTTGGCATTAATCCTGAAATCGTCAATGTGAACGGCGGAGCTATCGCACTCGGGCATCCACTTGGTTGTACAGGAACAAAGCTGTCGGTATCACTTATTCATGAGCTTGGTCGCAGAGGCGGCGGTATTGGCGTTGTCACGATGTGTATAGGCGGAGGTATGGGAGCAGCAGGCGTAATTGAGGTGTATAACTCAGATCAATAAGGTCGGCAGGCGGATAAGGGAGTTTGGCAGCATCCTGAAATAAAATAATCGGTTGGCTGAAAGGAGAACTGCGCATGACGGAGACGATACGTTTTGGCGGTCGGTTTGTCGTGGAAGACAGTGTGCCGGAATCGGTCGTGACGCCCGAGGATTTTACGGAAGAGCAACGAATGATGGCGGATGCGGCGCAGCAGTTCATGGATGCGGAAATAACGCCGCGCGATGTGGAGCTGGAAGCTTTAAATTATGATCTGACCGTAGAGCTGATGCGCAAAGCAGGCGAGCTTGGCCTGCTGGGCGCAGATGTGCCGGAGGCTTACGGCGGACTGGGGCTCGACAAGGTAAGCACGACGCTGCTCGCAGAAACGTTGGCAAGATCCTCCTCGTTTGCGCTTTCGGTAGGCGCTCATACGGGAATCGGCACGCTGCCGATCGTTTTTTTCGGAACACCAAAGCAAAAAGAAACGTATCTCCCGGCACTTGCAACGGGGGAGCGCATCGCTGCTTATTGTTTAACGGAACCAGCATCGGGCTCAGACGCTCTAGGGGCGAAAACGACGGCAAGATTATCGCCTAATGGGAAGCACTACGTGCTCAATGGATCAAAGCTCTATATTACAAACGCAGGTTTTGCTGACTTATTTATCGTTTATGCGAAAGTAGACGGTGAGTATTTTACAGCATTTATTGTAGAGAAAGGCATGCCGGGGTTCAGTATTGGACCGGAGGAGCATAAGATGGGCATCAAGGGTTCTTCAACACGCCCTTTATTTTTTGAAGATGTGGCGGTACCGGTTGAAAACGTGCTTGGGGAGGTTGGAAAAGGGCATCAAATCGCATTTAACATTTTGAACATAGGACGCTTTAAGCTTGGAGCAGCTTGCCTCGGTTCGTCGAAGGAGACCATTGAGCTTGCATCGGCCTATGCCAATACGCGGAAGCAATTTGGGAAGGCAATTTCCTCCTATCCGTTAATAGGCGCCAAGCTGGCTGATATGAACATTCGTACTTATGTGCTGGAGAGCATGGTTTACCGAACTGCGGGCTGGATCGATTCGATGCTGCGGACGACGGAAGAAGGCGGGGCGGCAGTTGAAGGCATGACGGTCGCTAAGGCAATCGGAGAGTATGCCATTGAATGCTCGATTATAAAGGTTTTTGCATCTGAGGCGCTTGATTTTGTAGCGGATGAAGGGGTGCAGATTCACGGCGGCTACGGCTATATTCGCGAGTATAAGGTGGAAAGAATTTATCGGGATTCGCGAATTAATCGGATTTTTGAAGGCACGAATGAAATTAATCGGATGCTCATTCCTGGCACGCTGATGAAAAAAGCGTTAAAGGGCGAGCTCCCGCTGCTGCGCAAAGCTCGTTCATTGCAAGCAGAGCTGCTGCAGCCGATGCCGATTCCACCTCTTGAAAAGCCGCTTAGCAAAGAAGCGTTCCGCGTAGGTCAAGCGAAAAAAATCTTCCTCGCCATCGGCGCGCTTGCTGTTCAGAAGCTGGGACTGCGGCTGGAGCAGGAACAAGAGGTGCTGTGTTCTCTTGCAGATCTTATGATCAACATCTTTGCCATGGAAAGCGCACTGCTGCGCTCACAAAAAATATGGAAGGCTAGCCGCGGAGTCGCTTCGGAAAAGACGGAAAATGTTTTAGCGATGACGACAGTTTTTGTGCAGGAGGCCATGGAGCGGGTCGAGTCACTAGCGAAGTTGGCGCTTGCTGCGCTAGAGACGGGAGACGGGCTGCAAATGCAGCTGTCCGTCCTCAAAAAGCTGATGCGCGCGCCTATCTCAGATACGGTTGCTTTGAAGCGAACAATTGCCGCTCGTGTCATTAATAGTGAGCATTATGTCGTGTGAAGGGGGAGAGCATGAATGGATTCGCTCAGACCGGAAGATCCGTCTTTGCCCGAGCAACCGTCCACTCAATCTGAAGAGCAAGCGCGCCCATGGCTTCAACATTACCCGAAAGAGGTTTCACCTTCACTGGACTATCCCGATCAGAGCATCGTCCAGTTTTTAATTAATGCGGCTAATCATCATCCAAATCATCCTGCCGTGCATTTCCTTGGCAAAATATTAACATACCGCGAGCTTCACGAGAATGCGATTAATCTCGCTTATGGACTCCTTTCCCTTGGCATAGCCAAAGGAGACCGGGTGGCAATCATGCTGCCGAATTGCCCGCAGGCAGTGGCTGCTTTTTATGGCGTGCTGCTTGCAGGCGGCGTCGTCGTTCAGACGAATCCGCTTTATGTGGAGCGGGAGCTTGAGCATCAGTTGGCAGATAGCGGAGCTGTTGCTGTTATTACGGTTGATCTGCTTTATGCACGCTTGTCTCGGGTTCGAGGCAAGCAGCCGGAGTCGGGTCCGCTGCCGCAGCTGAAGCATGCCATCATCACATCGATTAAGGATGGGCTGCCGTTTCCGAAAAACTTGCTTTATCCTCTTAAGCAGCGAAAAGAAGGCTTTCGTGCAGATATTCCATATGGCAGCTATGGTGTCGTTTCTTATAAGAAGCTGCTTGCAGCAAAGCATACGGATATGAGCCTGCCTGATTCGGCAAAAGGGGCTGATCTCGCGGCACTGCAATATACAGGCGGCACAACAGGAACGCCAAAAGGTGTGATGCTGACTCATCGCAATCTCGTTGCCAATACGATACAAATATCTACTTGGTGCTATAAAGCGGAGGATGCTAAAGAGAGATTTTTAGCGGCACTGCCACTGTTTCATGTGTTTGGATTAACGGTATTAATGAATATGTCGGTACTGCGTGCGGGAACGCTTATATTACTTCCGCGCTTCGAAGTGGAGACGGTATTGCAAACGATTAATCAGCAGAAACCTACCATTTTTCCAGGCGCGCCAACGATGTATGTCGCACTCATCCATCATAAGTCCGCTGCAAAAATCGATTTTTCTTCTATTAATGTGTGTGTTAGCGGATCAGCGGCTTTGCCGCTAGAGGTGCAGGAGAAGTTCGAAGCTTTAACTGGCGGAAGGCTCGTTGAAGGTTATGGCTTGTCGGAATCTTCTCCCGTCACACATGCCAATCCGGTATGGGAGAAACGGAAAATCGGTACGATCGGCATACCTTTTCCGGATACCGATGCGGCAGTAATCGATCCTGAGAGTGGTGAGAGACTGCCTAGCGGCCAGCTTGGGGAATTAATTGTTCGCGGTCCACAGGTCATGCGAGGATATTGGAATAAGCCTGCTGAAACGGATCAGGTATTGCGGAATGGTTGGCTCCATACTGGCGATCTCGCTACGATGGATGAAGATGGTTATTTTACAATTATGGATCGAATTAAGGATGTTATTATCGCTGGCGGCTTTAATATTTATCCGCGTGAAGTGGAGGAGGTACTGTTCGAGCATCCGGCTGTAAGGGAAGCGGCAGTGATTGGTGTGAAGGATGAGTACAGAGGCGAAACAGTAAAAGCTTTTATTGTGTTTAAGGAGGGCTGGCAAGTATCAAGCAGTCAGCTTGACCGTTGGTGCAGAGAGCGGCTCGCTTCCTATAAGGTGCCACACCACTATTCCTTTAGGGAAACGCTTCCAAAGACGATGGTCGGAAAAGTGCTTCGTCGAAAACTGCAGGAGGAGGAGGCGGAGGCTGAAAAGGCGAGAAAGGCGGAGAAGAAGGGAGAGTGAGCGGTATGGATGAGGATTGGTTTGTTCAACAGGCAGATCAAGCCGGTCATCTGACAAGGCTCGCAGAACGTGCGCAAGCCACCTTTTGGGGATTGCTTGGCTGTGAAATCGTGCAGGCAAACGCAAGCAAAGCGGCCATTTGCCTAGATGCAACGGAGCGGCATCTTAATCTGCTAAACATCGTTCACGGCGGAGTGCTGATGTCTTTGATGGATAATGCGATGGGGCTTGTGGTTATGCTAGCAGCACCTGAGGAAAGTGCGGTAACGGCAAATTTGAACACACAATTTCTCGCCAGCGCCAAGGGAGGCGTGCTGCTTTGCGAAGCAGAGCTGGTTCACCGAACAGAACGTACACTGACGCTGCAAGCGCAGGTCAAGGATGACGCAGGCAAGCTGCTCGTTTGCGGGATCGGCGCGTATCGGATCATTTAGTTCACATTTTCGTAAGTTGATTGCTTGCTTCTAGTACGATATAATAATACCTAATTATGGAAAAAAAGCTTGTGTGGAACTGAACTAATAATTAAGCGTAATATACCGATAAAAGTAATAGGGGAAGGAGGCGAGGACATGGTTCAGGGCTGGGTAACGACATTGGTTTTAGCATTCGGAATTTTAGTCGCTATTATTGGAGTAATCGCATATTTAAGAATGTTTCGTAAAGATCGGCTTTCTTCTACGTCTCACCAGTCAGCTGATGTCTCGCCTCCAAACGTAATTAGCATAACAACCGCAAGGGATTCTGAGCATAAGAAGCCGCCCAAATCCAAAAAAGCCGCGCCAAGAGATTAATAATTGTTAACTTTCATATTCTGAACCTAAATGTTATAATAGTAAGAAAAATGCGAACATTGTGACTCATTGGCCATGGAGTTGCCTGCACCGAGTGGGGGTTCTTGCGGTGTAATCGCCGCATGCGGTCTCGTATAATGCTGTTTAGGACGACCATCCAACGTAAAGAGGAGGAGATTTCATGGCGAAGCATAGCCAGAATGAAGTCAAGGAAAGCCTGAAAGAACTCACGAGAATTTTTCAACCCAAGGACCCGCGTAAATTTGTTAAAGAGTATATTCGAAAGTACCGGATTACCGGGGGCTACGAAGATGAATTAACGACATTGGTGGAAAATGAATTGTGCAGAATCAACTCCTCGGTCAGCTAGACTCATCATGAAGGATACGGCTTTGTAAACTGTCTATAGGCAGGATGCAAAGTCTTTTTGTTTTTTACAGGAAGTGCAAACTTAGGATGCTAGGTTTTTCTGAAAACGGATTAAGCACCAATCCAACTAACCCCAGATTATTTTTGGTCACTCGCGAGTGCCACGAATATTTCTCCTTCCAAATCATAATTTCGCCATATCTGATGGGCATGTGTCTCCCTTTTCTCGAATAAGTTATACATAGACAAATCTACTCGTTGTCATAGGCGGGGTATGTTTGCGAAGTGGATTTTACTATCGTAAAACCTGGGTCTATGCTTTCGAAGTGGATTTTACTACGTAAAACCTGGGCTTATGCTTTCGAAGTGGATTTTACTATCGTAAAACCTAGGTCTATGCTTTCGAAGTGGATTTTACTACGTAAAACCTTAAGGAGGTACGTACACACATGGCAGTGGATTTGAAGACAAAGGAACATATTCGGGGCATTCGTAAAGCTGGCCGTATTGTCGCTGCCTGTCACAAAGCGCTTTCGAAACGGATAGCGCCGGGTGTCACCACGCAGGAGATTGACCGGTTTGTTGAGCGGTTCATGCTGGATCGAGGGGCGACTCCGGCGCAGAAAGGCTATAAAGGATATCCATTTGCTACGTGTGCCTCCGTTAACGAGGTTGTTTGCCACGGCTTTCCAGACTCTGAGCCGCTGGAAGCAGGTGATATTGTTACGATTGATATGGTGGCTGATTTGGACGGATGGAAAGCTGATTCAGCATGGACTTATGCGATTGGCAAGACGAATATAGCCACAGAAAAGCTGCTCCTTGCAGCAGAGCAATCGTTAAAAGATGGAATAAAGCAAGCTGTGCTAGGCAATCGACTGGGAGACATCGGATACGCGATTCAAAGAAGAGCGGAAAGAGCTGGTTTTGAGGTAGTAACAGCTTTTGTTGGTCATGGCATCGGCAGAAGCATGCATGAATTTCCTCAGGTTATGCATCATGGCTTGCCTGGTCAGGGGATTTTGCTTGAAGAAGGTATGGTGATAACAATAGAGCCGATCCTTACAGCAGGAAGAGCCGACGTATATATAGCACAGGATGGGTGGACGGCTCGGACTAGAGATGGGGCATGGGCGGCGCAATTTGAGCATACCGTGGCGATTACGAAGGAAGGTCCAATCGTGTTGACCCGCTGGGAATAATGATATTAGTTTTAACTGACCATAATCAAAAGTCGAGCCTGTGCAGGATCTAACTGCTGCTCGGCTTTTTTAGTTTGCTTATTTTCGTGTTTGGGTTGAATATGCGCTGCATAAATTCAATGAAAATGCCAAAAACAGCCATGGATTAAGAGTTCTTTTCTGTGGAACGCGAACGGGAAGAGGAGTGGAAAAGAAAGCTTGTCCATCTCCACAATCAACGCACATATTGGACATGTTAATGCTGCTAATTAATTAGAAGTGATCATCTGATTTTTTTGGATGATCACTTTTTTTGTTTGCATTTTATAAAAGTAGTCAGTTTGAGTTAGATTTTCTAACATAAATTACTTTATGATCACCATGAATATAACGCATTCAAGTTAGTTTTATTAGGATTGCACAATAATGTGCGGTCAATTTTAGCTAACTTAGCTATTGTTCCTAGGTATTTCGAATGATAATATGTCATATAAATTAACATAAAAACCAATATCATTTGACGATTGTTAAGCGGAAAAGGGGGAGACGATGTGAATGATGTGGCAGGGAAAGAAATCGTAGCCTTTAACCAAGTAAGTAAAATATATAATACCGGAACCATCGCGCTAAGTGATGTTCATTTCTCCATAAAAGAGGGAGAGTTTATCAGCTTTCTAGGACCGTCTGGTTGTGGAAAGTCTACTGCGCTTCGAATGGTAGCGGGGCTGGAGGAGGCTACCTCTGGTGGTGTGCTGGTGAATGGCAAGGAGCCGAAGCAGTTGATCCGTGAGTCGAACGATATTGCCTATGTATTCCAAGAAGCTAATTTATTGCCGTGGCGCTCTGTGCTGGACAATGTCATTTTACCTCTGGAGCTCAGAGGTGGAAATATGAAAGAAAATAAAGAAGCGGCCAAACAAGTGCTGGAGATGGTTGGTTTAAAGGATCATTTTAAAGCATATCCAAGGCAGCTTTCTGGGGGCATGAGAATGCGAGTTTCCATTGCCCGCGCTCTAGCAGCGAAGCCAAAACTTCTGCTCATGGATGAGCCCTTTGCAGCGCTTGATGAAATTACAAGGCAAACCCTCCAAATGGAGCTGTTTGATATATGGGAACGTGAGAAAATGACCGTTTTGTTCGTGACGCACAATGTGTTTGAAGCGGTTCTGCTATCCTCCAAGATTGCCGTCATGTCGGCACGTCCTGGAAAATTATCTGCTTTAATTAATGTGCGGCTGCCTTATCCAAGAACGCTTGGCATGCGAACCGAGCGGGATTTCGGTAAATATGTTGAGCTTGCCTCAACTTATTTGGAGCATGGCACTCATCGGAAGGAGCTGGGTTAATGTCGATCTCATCATTCGAAACCTTGCAGCCTAAGCTTGAGACGCCTGTTGTTGTGAAGAAAACAAGCCGAAATTTCGGATATACATTCAAACATTATTATCTAGGACCGATTGTGGCCTTTGTTCTTGTCGTGGCGCTCTGGCAGCTCATTCCCGCTTGGCTTGGCATGAAGCCTTTTATTTTCCCTAAACCGACGGATGTGTTGAAAGCAGCAATCGAGGACTGGTCCATTTTGTGGGAAGCCGTTCGCATTACTGTTTTGGAGTCGGTAGTAGGCTTTTTGCTTAGCGCGGTGATCGGTATCTTCATCTCCATATTGCTGGCCAGCTCACTCATTATGGAGCGAAGCATTTATCCATACGCCATTATCCTTCAGACCATTCCCGTTGTTGCTGTAGCTCCACTTGTCGTAATCTGGTTTGGCGCCGGCTACAATTCTATCGTCGTTATCTCCTTTTTAATCGGATTTTTCCCTGTTGTCTCCAATACATTAATGGGATTAAATTCAGTGGATTCCAATATGGATGAATTGTTCACGCTTTACAATTCGTCAAAGTGGCAGAAGATGTGGAAGCTTCGCCTACCTGCTGCAATGCCTTACATCATGGCTGGTTTGAAAATATCGTGTACCCTATCGATTGTTGGAGTCATTGTAGGGGAGTATGTGGCAGGAATCGGGGGAGGCAAAGGCGGGCTCGGATACGCCATTACGATAGCTGCTGTACAGATGAAAACACCTTTTTTATTTGCTTGCGGTATTGCTTCAGCTATTTTAGGCATCAGCTTCTATCTCATCGTCAGCATGATCTCTAAGCGAGTACTGGGCTCATGGCATGAGTCCGCGATGAAGACAAGAAAATAAATAGAAAAAGTGGAGGAGAGACAAAATGAAGAAATGGATGAAATTCGGGGGAGTTGCTTTATCGCTAACGCTAATGATGGTCTTGTTCGCAGCATGTGGAGGGAAGTCTGGAAATAACACACCGGCAAATACAACAGAGAATTCACCAACTGCAGAAACGGCTACTACAGAAGAGCCCAAAGCTCCTGTAGAAACGAAGAAAGCAAAGCTTGTTCTGAACTGGTTCCCAAAGGCACAGCATGGCGGTGTATATGCGGCCAAGGAGCAGGGGATTTTTGAGACGCATGGTTTTGATGTTACACTTGAGCCGGGAGGCCCGCAGGTTTCGGCTGTGCAAATCGTCGCTTCTGGAAAAGCGGAGTTCGGTCTTGCTCATGCGGATCAAATCGTTATCGCCAAAAATCAGGGGATTGATTTGGTTGTCGTAGCAGCGGCGCTTCAAGGCAGTCCGCAAGCATTCATGTTTCAAGAAAGTGCAGAGGTAAATAGCTTCGAGGACCTCAATGGCAGAACCGTATTTATTCAGCCGGGCATTACGTATTGGGACTTTTTGAAGAGCAAATATGATTTGAGCGGAGCAAAAGAAATGACCTACACTGGCCAGCATGTCAATTTCCTTGCTGATCCAGAATCGGTCACTCAAGCATTCCTAACTTCAGAGCCGTTCTTCATGGAGAAGGAAGGCGTAAAAACAAAAACATTGCTTATTTCCGAATCTGGTTATAATCCATACAATGTCGTATTGTTCGTCACAAAAGAGTATTTGGAGAAAAACAAAGAAACCGTCGGAAATTTTGTCGCTGCCTTCTCCGAGGGCTGGATGTCTTATAAGGATACTTCTAAGGAAGTGAATGCCGCTATTCATGCAGCTAATCCGAATATTGATCTTGATGCGATCGATTTTGAGGATCAAGCTCAGAAGGAATTTGTTTATGGCGGGGATGCTGCTGAGCATGGATTTGGCTATATGACAGAGGAGCGTTGGTCGACGCTGATCAATCAGCTTGCTGATCTAGGGCTGCTCAAAAATAAGTTCGACGCCAAGGAGATATTTACGACAGAGTTTTTGCCTGGTAAATGATAAAGGACTAGTTTTTTTGGAAAAGGGATGCAGACACGTAGCCGTGATCTGTAACTCTTTTTTATGTGAGGATATATAGTTCTTCCATACGAAGCTTCAACTATTTTGGTAAAGTTTAGTTTAAATGATTTTTTCCGTGCACATGCGCCGCTGTCGGTATTGACTGAAGGGATTTACAGTAATAGGATATAAGAACTGGAATAAAAACAATCTGTTTATATAGATGAAAGTTCATTTAACTGCACCAAGTATTGGTTAGGAGGTCTCACATTGTCTGTGATACACGAATTTTCACAATCCATTCCTGAATGGAATAGAGGCAGTCTGCATGCTGACTGCGAGAATTGTTTTGGTTTATGCTGTGTTTCATTGCCGTTCACAGCTTCTATAGATTTTGCGATCGATAAAGACGCCGGTCAGCCATGCAGCAATTTGCAATCGAACTTTCGCTGCGGCATTCATCAAAGTCTTAGGGAGCGGGGATTTAAAGGTTGTACAGTTTACGATTGTTTTGGAGCTGGTCAACAGGTTTCACAGGTAACCTATAACGGACAAGATTGGCGGCAGGTACCAGATACCGCGGAGCAAATGTACGAGGTATTCCGGGTCATGCGGCAACTCTATGAGCTGCTTTGGTATTTAAACGAGGCGCTTGCACTGGAAACGACACAATCGATTCACGATGAACTTAAATTTATGCTCGAAGAAACAGAACGGTTCACTCGCCTGAGCCCGGATTCATTGGTGGAATTGAATGTGTCAGCACATCGTTTGGAAATCAACAAGCTGCTTCTTAAAGCAAGTGAGCTTGTACGCGAGGAAGCCATTCGTGCGAATAAGCAGAGTAACACTCGAGGCCGTAAGAAGACCTACGAAAGAGGCGCCGATCTCATGGGAGCTAAGCTTAGAGGTGCTGATCTTATCGGAGCAAATCTAAGAGGGTCTTATCTGATAGCTGCGGATCTCAGAGATGCCGATCTTAGAGCGGCGGACCTTATCGGAGCTGATTTTCGAGACGCTGACCTCAGTGGTGCAAACCTCTCAAAAAGTCTCTTTCTCACGCAATTTCAGCTTAACGCAGCCAAAGGGAATGCAGATACAAAACTTCCGCCGACGCTTACTCGTCCAACACACTGGTTAGCATAGAAAATGAACGAATGCCCAAGTGTACTATTGCACATTACATTAAAAAGGCCAACCAGAAGATTCTGGTTGACCTAATTATACGAATGGCTGCCGTTAGGCAGCCATTTTACTTTTATGGTTTGTTGCCGATGGAACAATTGCCTCCGCAAACCACAAACCACAAACCACAAACCACAAACCACAAACCACAAACCACAAACCACAAACCACAAACCACAAACCACAAACCACAAACCACAAACCGAATGCTTCAGAACCATCCATCATCATTCAAAGATGAATTCTGAATTATACAATCGGCTAACGAACACCAGACACCTTATTTGCGATAAATCTGCCTGTTTTTCAACCTAACGAACTCAGCGCCACTTATTTTGCGATTTTCCACACGGATGAAAGCAATTTTGTGTAAATAACGTGCTCTGAGTTCGTTAGAAAACAAATTGGTCTCAAAAGTAACAAATAACGTCATCTGAGTTCGTTAGCAACACCGTGTCGCTTATTTCGCAATTTCCCATACGTTTGAATGTTATGACACACTCTGTAAAAACGAATGCCTCAGAATCAACCATCATCATTCAAAGATGAATTCTGTATTATACAATCGCGTAACGAACACCAGGCACCTTATTTGCGATTAATTTGCCTGTTTTTCAATCTAACGAACTCAGGGCCGCTTATTTTGCGATTTTCCACATGTTTGAACGCAATTTTGTGTAAATAACGTGAATTGAGTTCGTTAGAAAACAAATTGGTCTCAAAAGTAACAAATAACGTCATCTGAGTTCGTTAGCAACGACGTGCCGCTTGTTTCGCGATTTCCCACACGTTTGAATGTTAGGAAACAATCTGCAAAACGAATGCCTCAGAATCAACCATCATCATTCAAAGATGAATTCTGAATTATACAATCGCGTAACGAACACCAGACACCTTATTTGCGATAAATCTGCCTGTTTTTCAATCTAACGAACTCAGCGCCGCTTATTTCACGATTTTCCACATGTTTGAACGCTATTCTGTGTGAATAACGTGAACTGAGTTCGTTAGAAAAGAAATTGGTCTTAAAAGCCACAAATAACGTCATCTGAGTTCGTTAGCAACAATGTGCCGCTTATATCGCGGCGATTTTCCACACGTTTGAACGTAATATTGTGTAAATAACACCATCTGAACTCGATAGGGTGAAGCCAACGCGACTCAAGCGCCCATTACACCGAAAAATCGAAACAATCGGCGATTGAGTCGTATCATAAATGCGATGTTTGTATGTTAGTTGGAAGCTTTTTGCGCTGAGATAATCAGGAACATTGGTCTGCGATTCTCATCAAACATCAGCGGGTTATTCATCATTTCCTCCGAAGGCATAGGTTCCTTAATGGCTTTTAACTCAAAGCCAGCACTAATTACGTCGTTCATATATGTTGAAACGGTGCGATGATATTTAATCACATTATCGGTTAGGAAGGAGGTTTTGCGTAAGCCTTCTGACTGATATTGATCAACTGGCCAGTGCAGACGGTTTCCATGGTCATCATAATGCCAATCTTGTTCATCACGGGAAGTGAATATAGGATGCTCCACTGAAAAAATGAAAGAGCCTCCCGGCTTTAGACAAGCATGTATCTTTTTGCACAGGGTATCAAAGGATTCGATATAGTGAAAAGCTAATGAGCTGATAACGATATCAAATTGAGAATCTGAGAATGCGATATCTTCAATCGGCATTTGTATGTAGGTAATGGCGGCGTCATTCGTTTGATCCCGAGCTTTTTGCAGCATGTTCTCAGAAATATCAACACCTACGACTGAGCTTGCTTGCTGTTCACGAGCGTAGAGGCAATGCCAGCCGAAGCCGCAGCCTAAATCAAGCACGCTTTTACCATTTAAGTCTGGCAGTAAGGATCTGAATACATGCCACTCTCCCGCAGCTTCAAGTCCATGGGTGGAACGAGCCATTTCCTTATATTGTGAGAAAAAAGTTGAATCATCATATTTATTTTGTTTCATTCCATTGGACCCCCATATACTAAAATAGCCTTCACCAACATGCTAACTGAACTTTACTCATATATCAATAAACTTGGCTTTACACTACTGCTCTATGTTGAAATGACGCATTACTAATCTAATATAATAAAATACCCCTTTCTGCTCTATATAAAGCAAAGGAAAGGGGCACTTTATAAATAATCTAACTGTGTTGGGATTATTCGCAGAGAGCAGAAAGTTTTAGCCAAGCTTCGTTTTACGATAATCGGAAGGCGTTACGCCAAAGCTTTTCTTAAACATTCGGTGGAAGTAGGAGCTGCTCGTATAGCCGCTCTTCACCGCGATATCTACGATCGACAAATCGGTATTCTCCAAATGCTCCTTCGCACGTTCCATGCGTACATTATTAATGACATCAACAATAGTAGCCAGCGTCTGCTGTTTATATACCCGGCTCAAGTAGATAGAGGACATGTCTAATTCATCAGCAATCCAGTTCAGGCTCAGATTCGGATTCGCGTATTCCTTTTGGATAAGATCGTTAATCTTGCGAATTAGATCACCTTGTTTGGTGGAGCGCTTCATGGAAAGCTTCATTTGAATGTCATCGAACAAGGAGAAGAAAACTTCATTAAGCTCATTAATCGTTTCAAAATGATCCGGCGTTGGAATATGGATGCTTAGGCTTGCTTCAACGTCCAAGCTGTTGTTTTTTTGGATCGTGAACAAAATATTGTTGACGGTCATCGTTAGATGCGAGATGGCGAGCTGAACGACATGGATCGGATATTGCGCCGTTTCCTGTACGATTTCTGCAAACAGTTTTTTGGCTTCCTCGGTCTTTGAGGTCATTAAGGCATCGGTTAACTTCCGCTCTTTGTCAGCGGGGAAGATATATTCCTTCGATTTCAGAGCTATGATATCCTGTCCGTTAATTAGAGAGCCAAGACCATAGAACAAGCGATGCTGCGATGCCTCCTTCACCAGCTTGTAATGGGTAGAGAGCTGCTGTGCCTGATAGGCCTCAGGGCTATACGTAATTGAGAGACCAATTTTCAAAAAGTCCAACGAGGAACGCTGAATTTTGGCAAGCATGTTTCGAAGCATCTCGTCATCAAGCTCATCGGATTCGTCGGGCCGGCCTAGAAGCATAATGACATAATCGGCATCCATATCGACGGTTTCTACACGATAATCGTTATGAGCAATCTCGGAAGCGATATTCATAATGGCAAACTTATAGACATGCAGATCGTCTCCGCGATTTTGCTTCAGAGCTGCGAGCTCGTCAATTTTTAAGAGGACGACGCGGTAACGCGCATGAAAGTCGAAAGTGATTCCGCTGACCATCAGCTTCTGCAGCTGTGCGTTTGTTTGCAGCGATTGCGAGCCTTGGATAAGGCTGCGCAGCATATTTTGCCTAATGGTATAGGAGCTGTTGCGTTTTTCTGTTTCGAGAATATTCATCTTATTCATAATTTGATGAATAGGACGATACAGCATTAGAGAGAGCAGCCACGAGATAAGCAAGCCGATGACCAAAATGATGACAGCAATCATGATCGTTGTATTTCGGATGGAATAAATAGCTTTAGTTACATGCTTGTATGGTGTCACACGTACGTATTGCCAGTCCAAGGAGTCGGGAGAAGTATACGAGATAAGAGACTTCTTTCCGTCAAAGTCGGCAACAACATAACCAGATTCTTTGTTTTTAATCTTTTCATTAATGATGCGGTTATCCTCGTTGCTTAGTTTTTTAGGTAAAAGGGTATCGCCGGACAACAGAAGGTTCTGATTGTCGAGAATATAGGATTTACCCTCGCTGTCGCTCTTATTGACGCCAATGTCCTTGTTGATCCAAGCGGAAGAAATATTAATAATAACAGCAGAATTAATCGTCTGCGTACGACCGATAGCATCATAACCTAAATAGGTATAAGCCTTCGTTAACTGCTCACCGGTGAGATTAACCGTTTTATACGTTCTCGGAATAGGCGTGAACGGACGATACTCCTGGTAGTTATCGAGAATATCAAGTATCCCTTTATCCGCAAGCTCCTCTTTATTGAACGTGCCCCCTTCGGCTTGACGGCTGGCAGTGTAGAACAAGCCATTGGCCGAATTGTACACATAAATGGATTCAATGAACGGCATAGAGTTCAAATAGTTGTTCAATTCGTTCATCGCTGCCGTAACATCATAGATGTTAGGGTCATTGTAGAACATTAGCTTAGATACACTGAAGGTTCGATAGATTTGAAAGGAGAGGGACTGTGCGCTCTCGGTCATGCTGATAACTTCTTTACTGGTTTGGGTTAGATTGCTGACGTCTGACTGGTAGGCTTTCTTCAAATCAATCTGCATGTAAGTGAAGAAATTAAACAAGGAGGATACCATTAGAGTAAGTACGATGCACAAAGTGATCGTGAACAGCAGCTTACTGTATAGTTTTCCGTTGTTTTTCAATTGAACAGCTGGCATGTTGGCTCCCCCTTTATATATGTAGAACATTTTGGAATTAACATGGTTAACTGTATTAGCGTAAGCGCTTCCCTAGATAGCCAAACGTTGATCGTGTGCCTTTTAGGAATTAGTTTGAATATTTCACTAGTCAGCTCGCTGATACAAGGAACATTATAATCTTCACTTGCATCTTGGTGCAATGAACCAAATAAATGAAGGTGAATGAACTTGATTTTATGGAGTGAACAATATAAACCACAGTGAACTTATCGGCGAAACGCTGGAAGTTGGATGACAACGGGGTGCTTTATCCGTTAGAATGTCACGGAATTCGACGCTAATGGCAGAAGGGACCGTGAAGATATGATTAATACGAAGCTGAAGCAGATTTGGTATGGAGGAGATTATAATCCGGATCAGTGGCCGGAGGAGATATGGCATGAGGATATGCGTCTGTTTAAAGAAGCGGGAATTAATGTAGTAACGCTTCCTGTATTCAGCTGGGCGAAGCTGCAGCCATCGGAGGATACGTATGATTTTGGCTGGCTGGACAAGCTGCTGAACCTCATCGCGGAAAATGGGATTTATGCTTGTCTCGCCACATCAACCGCTGCACAGCCGGCATGGATGTCGCGCAAATATGAGGATGTGCTGCCTGTTGATGTGGATGGAAGGAAGCGCACGCATGGCGCACGTACGAACTTTTGTCCAAACAGCAAGACCTACCGCAGATTATCGGGTCAGCTGGCAAGTAAATTAGCCGAGCGATACAAGGATCATCCGGCACTGCTCATTTGGCATATTAACAACGAATACGGCACGCATTGTTATTGCAGCGGCTGTGCGGCGGAATTCCGCGAATGGTTGAAGGTGAAATACGAGACGATTGAGCGGCTGAACGCGGAGTGGAATATGAGCTTTTGGGGACACACTGTCTACGAATGGGAGGAAATCGTACCGCCATCCAATTTAAACGGAGATAACCGTAATTTCCAGCCCATGGCGATTGATTATAAGCGATTTATGTCCGATTCTATACTCGGCTGCTACCAAGTTGAATATGCGGAGCTGAAGGCGGTTACGCCGGATATTCCGATTACGACGAATATTTGGGGCTTATTTAATGGTCTTGATCTGAAAAAATGGGGCGAAGCGATGGATGTTGTCTCTTGGGACAGCTATCCGCAAATGAATGAGCCTATGGGCAATGTGGCGATGCGCCATGACTATATGCGCGGCTTAAAGGACGGCAAGCCCTTCATGCTGATGGAGCAAACGCCGAGCCAGCAAAACTGGCAGCCTTATAATAGCTTGAAGCGTCCCGGCGTGATGCGGCTTTGGAGCTATCAAGCCGTTGCGCATGGCGCCGACACGGTTATGTTCTTCCAGCTTCGCCGCTCATTCGGGGCATGCGAGAAATATCATGGTGCAGTTATCGAGCATGTCGGTCACGAGGATACGCGAGTATTTCGTGAGTGCGCTGTGCTCGGTCGTGAGCTTGATGAGCTTGGCGATCGTTTGCTTGATTCGGAGGTTCATGCCGAGGTCGCGTTATTGTTCGATATTGATACATGGAACGCGGTAGAAATTACGAGCGGGCCCAGTGTTGATCTGAATTATTTGGATCAAGCGCAAAAGTATTACAAAGCATTTTACGATCAGAATGTGGCGATCGATGTGCTTAGTCCGCTGAGCGATTTCTCCAAATACAAAATACTTGTAGCTCCCGTGCTATATATGTTAAAGCCAGGTGTTGCTGAGCGAATTGAAGCATTTGTACAAAATGGAGGCACCTTCATCACCACCTTCTTTAGCGGCATCGTCAACGAGAACGACTTGGTTACGCTAGGCGGATACCCGGGCAAGCTCCGCAATTTGCTGGGACTATGGGTGGAGGAGATTGACAGCCTGCTGCCTGAGATGCGCAATAGTATTGAAATTGGCGAGGCATTTGGCCATGTAGCAGGAACGTATGAGTGTGGTTTGCTATGTGATCTTCTTCATCTTGAGGGAGCGAGAGCAATCGGGACGTATGGCAAAGATTTTTACGCGGGCATGCCAGCGCTGACGGTAAACGCATTTGGTTCAGGTGAAGCCTATTACGTAGCTACAGCGCCGGAACAAAAGCTGTTAGCGGATTTGATCCAAACGTTGTGTGCAAAACATCAGATTGTTGCTCCGTTCACAGCGGCAGCAGGTGTAGAACTCGCACAGAGAGCCAAAGGGGATCAAGTATATACGTTTGTTTTGAACCATAACAGCCATCAATCGACGATTTCTCTCGAAAATGTGAGCTATTTCGACCTATTAACTAATCGTCAGGTGAGTGGAACGGTAGACATAGAGCCGCATGGCGTTATGATTTTGCAAAAAGCATAAGCAATGATTTTAAAAACCACGATTTCGTTCGTCTCGAATGACACTTCGAGCAGACGATCTTGTGGTTTTTTTGACGCCTATTCCGAGTGAAATGGCTTGTTAATACATAAAAGTTTAAATCGTTCACTGTTCATTTCGCTAATTCGTTCACTGACTTTGCAATCTTACTCTTTCTCCCAAAACAGGGGCGGCGTACAGTGAGAACAGCAGACAACACGAAATAGAAAAGAACGCTTTGAGAGGAGACATCATCTGCATGTTGAAAAAAAATGGAGTGCTTAGGGAGCTTGTAACGAATCGTATACTCTTCCTTATGTTATTGCCGGCGCTTATCTTCTTCCTAATTAACTCGTATGTTCCAATGGTGGGTATCTACTACGCTTTCACAAGGTTCGACTTCAACACAAGCTTGTTCAATAGCCAATTCGTTGGACTCGACAACTTCAAGTTTTTATGGAAATCGGGGGTTCTCGCAAGACTAACCTTAAATACAGTCGGCTATAACATCGTATTTATTCTACTCGGAAACGTGCTCGCCATCGCGCTTGCCATTCTATTAAGCGAGCTGCGCTTGCAATGGTTTAAGAAGCTGACGCAATCGATCATGTTTCTACCGTATTTCGTGTCCTTCGTTATTCTAAGTGTCATCGTTTACAACGTGTTCAACTATGAGAGCGGATTTCTGAATTCGACGCTGAAGTCATTCGGATACGAATCATTGGACGTATACAATACGCCATGGGTGTGGGTGTTCCTCATTATCATCTTCTACCTATGGAAAAATATCGGGTACAGCATGGTTATCTACCTGGCATCGATTACTGGAATTAGCGAAGAGTATTATGAGGCTGCCAAAATCGACGGCGCGAACATTTTCCAGCGTATCTGGTACATTACCGTTCCGATGCTGAAGACAACATTCGTTATGCTCCTGCTGTTCGCACTCGGCAGCATTATGAAAGGTCAGTTCGACTTGTTCTACCAGCTGATCGGCAATAACGGCGTGCTTTACAATACGACAGATATTCTCGATACGTATGTGTACCGCTCACTGAAAGTGACGTTTGATATCGGTATGTCGACAGCCGCTGGTCTTTACCAATCGCTATTCGGCTTCGTTCTCATCATGACCGTCAACTATATCATCAAAAAAATTAACGACGAGTACGCATTGTTCTAAATGATCTAAAGCAACCGCTATCAGCTAACTGTAGGAGGTACCCATGAAAATCAAAGACGACAATTATATGAAATGGTTTAGACTCATCGCTTTTATAGTCATCCTCATTTCAACCGTAGCATGTTTGTTTCCGTTCCTGCTCATTATATCTGCTTCTTTTACGCAAAATGAAGCCATTATAAGAGATGGCTACCATCTCATTCCAACCGTGTTTTCTTTTGAGGGTTATGCGACGGTGTTCCGTTTTCCGAAGCAGGTATTGCAAGCCTATGGCGTGACCACGCTAACTACGGTTATCGGGACGACGCTTGGATTGTTCCTGATGACGATGGCTGGATACGTCCTGCAGCGCAAGGATTTCAAATATCGCAATTTCTTTGCTTTTATGATTTATTTCACGACGCTGTTTGGCGGCGGACTGGTGCCTTGGTACATCCTAATGACCAAGTATTTGAAGCTGACTGACAAGCTTGAAGTGTTGATATTGCCGGGTCTTATGACGCCTTTCCTTATTATACTGATGAAAAACTTTATCCGCTCCGCAGTACCGGATGAGGTTATTGAATCGGCTAAAATTGACGGCGCAAACGACTTCACCATATATAGCCGGATTGTGCTTCAGCTATCGATGCCGGGCATTGCAACCGTAGGTTTGTTCCTGGCGCTTCATTATTGGAATGACTGGTTCACTTCCTCGTTGTTTATTAACGATACGACGAAGTACCAGCTGCAATATTACTTGTACAACGTTATTAATGCAATGAGCTTCGTTGCGCAAATGGGCTCGGGAACTGGCGTCTCGCTAGGCTCCGATATGCCGACAGAATCAACGAAGATGGCGATGTCCATTATCGTTACAGGACCAATCCTGTTCCTGTATCCGTTCGTGCAGCGTTATTTTGTAAAAGGATTGACGATTGGTGCGGTTAAAGGTTAGAACTAGACAAGGGATCAATCATTCCGCGTTTAGCTAACATAGATAAGAACTTATTAAAGGGAGGATTCACATGACTAAGAAAGCAGCAAAAGCGGTCTCCATGTTTCTATCCATCATCGTGCTTATTACAGTACTAGCAGCTTGCGGATCGAATAACAATGGAAACAGCGGCAGCAATGCTACCGATGCTCCAAAAGACACAGAGGGTACAACTAACGAAGGCGCAACGAATGAAGGCGGCGAAAAATCAGGTATCGATACGTCGAAAAAAGTGGAATTGCAATTTTATATGTTAGGCGATGCTCCTAAAGATATCGCTTCTATTCAAGAGCAAGTCAACAAAATGGCATTGGAAGATTTGAATGCTACTGTTAAATTCAACTATACTTCTTGGACAGATTGGGATCAAAAGTACAAACTATTGCTTGGATCAGGCCAACAGGTTGACTTGATCTTCACAGCGGATTGGACGCAATACCAATCGTATGCGAAGAAAGGCGCTTTCCAAGCGCTCGACAAGATTCTTCCCGTAGCAGCGCCTACGCTTAACTCTTACGTGCCAGCAGATATGTGGGAAGCTGTAAAAATCGACGGTCAAATCTACACGGTTCCAGCTACGTACAAGGAGTATGTAACGGATGGTTTTGTATGGCGTGAAGATCTTCGCGAGAAATACAATCTGCCTACACCAGTAGATATTGCAACGTTCGAGCAATACCTAGATGGAATCAAGAAAAATGAACCAACGGTTACACCGCTTTCGATGAACTCGGATGTGAAAACAAACCTAATGGATCGTTTCATTGGTATTTCCCACTCTCCAGTTGGTGCGCTGCCATACGGTATCGGCATCGACTATGCAACACCTAATGAAGTACATTCCTACTGGGGTTCAGATGAGCAAGTTCAAGATTTGACGGTAATGAAGCGTTGGCAGGATAACGGCTACATGGTGAAAAACGTGCTGGCTGTTAAAGATACGCTGCAGGATCAAATCACAAGCGGCAAAGCTGCAGCAATTATTGGGGACAACCCGACTCGCTATAATGATATGGTAATCAAAATTCAAGCAACTCACCCGGATTGGAAGCTCGGCTACCACCCATTCCCAAAAACAAATGGAATTGCAACGCCAGTTCACCCAATCCACAACGGTTTCGCTATTCCAGCTAGCAGTAAAAACGCTGAGCGCGCGCTTGCGTTCTACGAGAAGCTGGTTACGGACAAACGCTACAACATGCTTACGCAATACGGTGTAGAAGGCAAAAACTATGAAGTAAAAGACGGCTATTACTCGATGATCGGCGATTCCAATTCCAACGGCTTCCCTCGTGAGGGCATGAATGGTTGGGCATGGAGAAACCCTGAGTACATGCTGTTCGACAAAAACTATGATGGCGTAAAAGCGATCTTCGACGAGCTTGATAAAATTCAAGTACCTGATAAATTCACAGGTTTCGCAGAAGATTACACACCTTACCAAGCAGAGAGAGCAGCACTTGAGCAGGTAGAGAAACAATACCTGTTCCCGCTGAATGCAGGTCTCGTGAAAAACGTAGAAGATGGCGTAAAAACGTTCATGGAAAAAGCAAAACAAGCAGGCCTTGAGAAAATTCAAGCGGAATACACGAAACAATGGCAAGCGTATGTTACGGAGCAAGGCATTAAATAAGACAGTTTATGAAAACAGATCATTCCTCTTAGGAGGATGATCTGTTTTTTTGTTATAGCAAATCTATTCTAATGCTTCAGCATGACCCGCCAATTGAAGCAGCTCATCAACAACAATGCCTGGCTGGTAGCTATGAAGGGAATGGGAGCTGCCTTTCACGATGGTTTGCTTGCCTGAAACAGACCATGAAGGAAGAGCAGCTTCACTGTCTGCCCATGACTGATCATCGTCCAGCTTGCCAAAATAGTCCGCAGTCAATACGGTAATGGGAATTTTCAGCGGTTTTCCTCCCTCAAGCACCATTTTGGCATTCTCTCGGCTTTGGCTCATTTCATCCGTCATATTTCGGTTTCCAGTCCTTAGCAGCAAGGCTTTGCGGTTTAGTTCCTTCAGCTCCTGAGGCAATAGCTTCTCCCCGTTGCTTTCATCGGATAGCCATTTGGCGAAGCCATCCACATGATACAAAGCCCGCAGGATGCCAAATGTCCGGAGCCCTTTTTGCATCCAAGGAATAAGAGTAAGCTCCGGGCTGGACTTGTAATATTCAGGGCTTCCGCCCTCTATAAGCAGAATGCCTTTCACTTCTTCTGGAAAGCGTTGCGCGTACCGGATGGTTTCCAGAGAGCCCATTGAATGGGCGGCAAAAATATAAGGTGGCTTCTGCCCAGAGGCCTGAAGCAGCTCATGAATCTCGTCGGTAATCATGTTGATGTCCCGCTTTCTGTCTGTCGTATCACTGTATCCGTAACCGAAACGGTCATAGACCGCAATCTTCACATGCTGCTTCAGTCCTTCATACAAAGGATAAAAATCGGCATAGGGATTCGTCGTTCCCCACCCTGAAGCAAAGACGATTGTTGCATCACCTGAACCTTCCGAATAGAGATGCATTTTGCTGCCTGCTACATTATACAGTTTCCCGGTAGGTCTATATGTTTTTCGGTCCTGCTTGGAACCGTACCATTGATAAGCGGCTCCGAGACCTGCCAGCACCACAAGAATGACGAGCAGGTATAAAATAATTTTGCGAACCAGCCTCCACATGTTCGGCTTCTCCCTCCAAATATAAAATTCCATATTTTTCTAATATACAGAGATCTAGCAGAATTTAATACCGCCTTTGGTAAGGGGGATGCCCCGTCTTTGGTCTGGTCAGCTGGCTATAAGAGCTAAGAGACGTAATGTAGTATGAAAGAATTGAATTCATCGCCATGTAGGCTTTATACAGAGAAAGAGCTCGATTCCGAAGTGGAATCGAGCTCCTTTTTTTAATCCAATGTATAGGTTGATGAGCTGTGACAGGTTTCTGATTGTTAGTAAAAGATCTATTTAGCTACGGTTTCTAGTGCGACTTCAATCATATCGTTGAAGGTCGTTTGTCTCTCTTGTGCAGTCGTTTGTTCTCCAGTGAGAATATGATCACTTACCGTTAGGAGGCTGAGACCTTTTACGCCGAATTTAACTGTTAAATAATAAAGTGCGGCTGTTTCCATTTCTACTGCCAATACGCCATGGCGGCCTAGCTTGGTCACGGCATCTTTGTCTTCCGTGTAGAAAACATCAGAAGATAGTACGTTACCTACGCGCAGGTTAAGGCCTTTGGCTTCTCCAATTTCATAAGCGGTTTTAATTAGATCAAAGTTTCCAATCTGAGGGAAATCAAACCCAGGGAATTGGTTGCGAATGATAGCCGAATCGGTAGCCGCTGCTTGCGCAATAAGAACATCGCGGAGATTCACATCATTTTGAATAGCGCCGCATGTTCCGATACGAACGAGATTTTTGGCACCATAATCGTTGATCAATTCTTGAATATATATGAACGCAGAAGGCATACCCATTCCTGTACCTTGAATCGATACACGGTTGCCCTTATATGTGCCTGTAAAGCCTAACATGCCACGTACATTGTTGTAACAGACGACATTTTCGAGGAAGGTCTCCGCAATATACTTTGCACGCAGCGGATCTCCAGGTAATAAGACGGATTCTGCAATTTCGCCAATCTTTGCTTCAATATGAAAACTCATGTGAATTCCCTCCAATGTTTCTTATCGTGCATCACAAAAAAGAATGCACGAGAATCATAGCATGATTCGATATCCACATTATGTTAAAGGGATTACTATACTTTTGTGAACTGGTTCACAAAATAACTGTTAGCGCAGTTACGGAAATAAAGCGCTGTCATTTGTATTATTAGGTGCACGGCATCGTTAAATGTTATGCCACTTACGCATTGCAGGAAGCTCTTCTGTTTCATTACAGATCGATTCTATCATTTCCTTATCAAGGAGGTATAAGTACTTATCACGAATGTCGATCAGTCCTTCGGCTTGAAACTCACCCAGCGTTTTGGAGATGGATTCTCGCGTGACTCCGAGCATGTTGGCGAACAAGGATTGATTAATTTTTAAATCGATTTTGTATGCGTTATCACTGGCGACTCCATAGTTATAATAGAGATCCATAATGAGATTAACTACTTTTCCACGTACGTCATGGAAGGTCAAATAACGAATCATGCGATTGAGCATCCGAGTTCGCTCTACAAGAATTTTGTAAGCGTTTCGCAGGATGGAAGGATATTGATCCACAAGCTGCAGGAAATCCCGTTTTGACAGCAGCCAAACGTTGACGTCTTCTAAGGCTTCTATGGATGAGATCCGATGATTGTCGCTGGAGAGGGCTTCTACTTCTCCAATGATATCGCCGGCACTAGTAATACTCAGAACGACTTCTTTTCCTTCGTACATGCGATAAATCTTGATCATACCTGAGCGAATAAGATAAACCTCGTCACTTTGGTCATTTTCAAACATTAGAACATGGTTCTTTTTGAACCGTCGTTCTTTGAGCAATGGGGTTATTTTTTGCCATTCATCCTTAGGAATGTCCGAGAAAATCGAGATGTCTGAGATGTTGTCGATCATAAGAATTTTCCTTTCGCATTTCAATATTTAAGCAACTCTTAGGTAAGAGATTGCGAAACGGCTAGAAACGTATTGTAGCATGGATTGGGTGGAAAATAGCAATGCATGGCCTTAGCTTTTTTTTGAGAAATGAGGTGTATTTATGAAATTCGAGCGAATAAGCGTGATTGTGCTGGATAGTGTTGGTATCGGTGCATTACCGGACGCTGCAGCTTTCGGAGATGAAGGCAGCCATACCTTAGGACATATTTGCGAGCAAGTACCAGACATGAAATTACCAAATCTTACAGCTTTGGGTCTAGGTAATATTGCACCGCTCGCTACCATCTTGAAAGCGGTTAAACCTCTAGCATGTTATGGCAAGATGGCGGAGGTATCGGTAGGCAAAGATACGATGACGGGTCATTGGGAACTCATGGGACTCGAAGTAAAGGTGCCCTTTCAAGTTTATTCCGATGGATTTCCAGCGGAATTGATTGAGAAGTTCGAAGCCATGACCGGTCGCAAGGTGATTGGAAACAAGCCGGCTTCTGGAACTGAAATTTTGGACGAGTATGGAGAAGAGCAGCTCCGAACGGGCGCATGGATTGTTTATACTTCCGGAGACAGCGTATTCCAAATCGCAGCTCATGAGGATGTTATTCCATTAAATGAGCTATATCATGCATGTGAAATTGCGCGTGAGCTAACCTTGAATGATCCTTATGTAGTTGGCCGAGTCATAGCGAGGCCTTACATCGGTGAGCCGGGCGCTTATAAACGCACACCTAATCGGCATGATTATGCACTCAAGCCTTTTGGAGAAACCGTGCTTGATCATCTGAAGAATGAAGGCCTCGATGTTATTTCGGTCGGGAAGATCAACGATATTTTCACAGGGCAAGGAATTAGTGAATCCTATCCAACAAAGAGCAATTTGGATGGCATCAAGGCAACGATTAAGCTGCTGAATCGGCCTTTCCACGGATTGTTATTCACAAACTTAGTTGATTTTGATTCTTTATACGGCCATCGCCGCGATCCTAAAGGATACGCTGCGTGCCTTGAAGAGTTCGATCAATATGTACCAGAGCTTATGCAGCAAATGAGCGACAACGATTTACTTATTATTACGGCTGATCACGGCAACGACCCAACTGCGCCAGGAACGGATCATACCCGTGAATATGTACCCATCTTGATCTATAGCCCATCGTTAGCAAAGGATAGCGTTTCTATTGGCATAAGAAACACATTTGCTGATTTAGCTGCAACGATTGCAGAAAATTTCATGGTCACTAAACCAGCTATCGGGGAAAGCTTCTTGGATTTGTTAGTAAAACAAACCAATAACGAGGAATAAAACATTAGGGGGAATTCACAATGAAAAAAACAATGAAAGCATTATTGCCTTTAATACTGATTTTTACGTTAGTCATAACTGCATGCGGTCAAAAAAGTGATACGGGTAACGCAGGGGCTGCAGGTACAGATAATAAACAAGAGCTTAAAAAGCTGAAAGTCGGAATGGTTACTGACCTTGGCAGTGTGAATGATAAATCCTTTAACCAAAGTGCTTGGGAAGCGTTGCAGAAATTAAAGAAGGACTTTGGTTTTGAAGTGAAGTACCTGGAACCAAAAACAGATGGCGATGTTGTTCCTAACTTAAATCAATTTGTCAAAGCAAACTATGATTTAACATGGGCAACTGCCTTCACTTTAGCTGATGCAGTAACACAGCTAT
This sequence comes from Pristimantibacillus sp. Z349TD_6, assembly GCF_056173205.1. NCBI lineage: Bacteria > Bacillati > Bacillota > Bacilli > Caryophanales > Paenibacillaceae > Pristimantibacillus (SeqCode) > Pristimantibacillus sp. Z349TD_6. The sequence goes on from NZ_CM149662.1 coordinate 674,715, forward strand.
CCAAAGAAAATCCAGATAAGATGTTTGGAATTGTCGATTCTGACCTTGTGCTCCCGAATGTAGCAGCTATCTCTTTTAAAGAGCAAGAAGGCTCGTTCCTAGTTGGTGTTATCGCTGGTTTAACGACAAAAACAAATAAAATCGGCTTTATCGGCGGCATGGATATTCCCGTTATTAAACGATTTGAAGCGGGCTTCCGCGAAGGGATAAAAGCTGTAAATCCAGATGCAAAATTGATCGTTAACTATACAGGGCTATTCAACCGGGTAGATATGGGGAAATCTGCAGCCTCTACCATCTATAACGATGGTGCAGATATCATATTCCATGCAGCAGGACTAACAGGCAATGGTGTATTTAATGAAGCGAAGGAACGTAACAGCAAGGGCGGAAAAGTATGGGTCATTGGCGTGGATAAAGATCAATCTTTAACCTTCGGAGATGATGTTACATTAACTTCGATGATCAAAAAAGTAGATGAGGCTGTTTACCAAGCATCAAAAAAATTAGCTGAAGGCGATTTCCCGGCGGGTAAAGTGACATTAATGGGCCTCAAAGAAAACGGAGTCGATATTGCTCCAAATTCGAAAACGAATGTAGCGCCGGAAGTTCTTGCCAAGGTCGAGGAATATCGCACGAAAATCATCAATGGCGAGATCGTCGTACCGGAAAAATAATGCGATTTCGTCCCCTCTTCTATCATTGTACTTGATAGAGTGAGGGGACGAATATTTTGGGGAGGGTCTTATATGACTAAGACAGATGTCGTGTTAGAGCTGAAAGGGATAACCAAAAGATTCCCCGGCGTAGTCGCTAACGATTCGATTAGCTTGCAGCTAAAGCGTGGAGAAATTCATGCTTTGCTCGGGGAAAATGGATCAGGGAAATCCACCCTAATGAGTATCGTATTCGGATTATATCAGCCAGACGAAGGCGAGATTCATGTAAATGGGAAGCATGAGCTGATGGATAGTCCAAACAAGGCAATTGAGCTTGGAATTGGAATGGTGCATCAGCATTTTAAATTGGTAGAGCCTTTTACAGTAACGGAAAATATCATTCTCGGAATGGAACCCAAAAAGGGGATGAAGATTGATATTAAAGGAGCAAGTAAAAAGGTAAAAGAACTATCTGAACGTTATAAGCTTGATGTTGATCCAATGGCAACCATCGAATCGATCAGTGTAGGGATGCAGCAGCGCGTAGAAATTTTAAAAACACTATACCGCGGAGCAGATATTCTAATCTTTGATGAGCCTACTGCTGTGTTAACTCCGCAAGAGATCACAGAATTGCTGGCTATTATGAAGCGTCTTGTCGCTGAGGGCAAATCTATTATTCTCATTACTCATAAGCTTAAGGAAATTATGGAAATAGCAGATACTTGCACGATTATTCGGCGCGGTAAGCGAATTGAAAGTGTGGAAGTAGCATCGAGCGATGCGCAGCAATTAGCGGAAAAAATGGTCGGTAAAGAAGTTAGTTTTAAAACTGCCAAAAGAGCAGCTAACCCGAAAAAAGCGCTATTAGAAGTGAAAAATTTGGTGGTTACAGGCAGTAACGGCAAGGCTGCTGTTAATGATCTCAGCTTCTCCGTACGGGCGGGCGAGATTGTCGGTATTGCTGGTGTAGACGGCAATGGCCAGTCTGAGCTAATCGAAGCATTAACGGGTATGCAAAGCATACGATCAGGTGAAATTTGGCTGCAAGGCAAAAGCATCGCCAATCTTGCTCCGCGTACGATTTCTGAAGCGGGAATGTCACATATTCCGCAGGATCGGCATAAACATGGACTCGTTCTGGACTTTTCTGTCAGTGAAAATACAATTTTGCAAACGTATTATCAACCAGAAATAAGCAAGCATGGTTTTATTAATAAGAAAACGATGGATGACATGGCAACGCGGTTAGTGAACGAGTTCGATATACGAACACCAGGCATTGATACATTCGTTCGTTCGATGTCAGGAGGAAACCAACAAAAAATCATTATCGCACGCGAAATCGATAAAAATCCGCAGGTCTTGATTGCGGCTCAGCCCACGCGAGGGCTGGACGTAGGCGCGATTGAATTTGTGCATCAGCAGTTAATCGCAGAACGAGATCAAGGCAAGGCTGTTTTGCTGATTTCGTTTGAGCTGGATGAAATACTCAATGTAGCAGACCGTATTCTGGTCCTATTCGGCGGACAAATTGTTGGAGAAACCACGCCAGAAACAACAAATGATCAGCAATTAGGAATGATGATGGCAGGCAAGCATGAAGGAGAAGGCATCCATGAATAAAATAATGAGTATTTTCAAACGGGAATCTGCACTTATCCCTCTTGTTGCCATTGTTATGGGTTTGCTATTAGGCGCCATTATTATGTGGATTGGCGGCTACGACCCCGTGCTGGCCTATAAATCGCTAATCGATAAAATATTCGGCAGCCGTTACGATTTTGGAGAAGCTATGCGTACGATTGTACCGCTTATGATGAGCGGCTTGGCCGTAGCGATCGCTTTTCGTTCTGGCATGTTTAATATTGGCGTAGACGGCCAGATTATTATGGGATCGCTCGGCGCATTAATAGTAGGCACACAGTTTAGCCTGCCACCTGTACTGCATGCGCTGCTGGCTGTCCTAGTTGGCGCCTTGCTTGGTGGGATGTGGGGAGCGCTAGTGGGTTATATTAAGGCAAAACGTGGTATTAATGAAGTGATTACCAGCATCATGCTTAATTTTATTGCGCTTTATTTGGCGAATTACATTATTCGGACGTTCATGCCGCAAGCAGGTACACAACGATCTGCCTTGATTCATGAATCCGCGAGTATTCAGATTAGCTGGCTCTCTGAGCTGATGGATGGCGCACGTATCCACTGGGGATTTGTGATTGCGATTATTGCGGTAATTTTCTACCATATCTATTTAACCAAGACCACATGGGGTTATGAGCTGCGGGCAGTTGGACTTAATTCTAATGCTGCAAAATATGCAGGAATGAAGGTTTCGAATGTTATGGTTCGTACCATGTTTATTTCAGGCGTATTTGGCGGTTTGATTGGTACCTTTGAAGTGTTAGGCGTGTTCAACTATGTGGCTATCAACTCGGTTTCATCTGGTCTAGGTTTTGATGGTATAGCTGTAGCTTTGCTTGGCGGCAATAGCGCACTTGGCGTATTCCTCTCCGCGTCCCTGATTGGGGGCCTTACCTATGGTTCGCAAGGCATGAGCTTTGGTGCAGAGGTGCCAGGCGAAATTATTCGGATGATTATTGCATTTATTATCTTTTTTGTTGCTGCACCAGGCATCGTTAAGTTGCTTTTCCGGACGATTAAACTAAAATCAAAGAAGAAGGTGTGACAGATGGAGGTAATTGGCAATTTACTAAATGGGACGCTCGTATTCTCAACTGCCCTTATCTTTGCTGCACTCGGTGGACTCATTTCCGAACGCTCGGGAGTCATTAATATTGGACTGGAAGGGTTTATGGTATCGGGAGCCTTCTTCTCTGCAATCACGACTCATTATGCGGAAATAGCGGGCTTTGGCGGTTTCTCCCCTTGGTTAGGCTTACTTGGAGCCTTCCTATTTACCATTATCTTTTCTAGTATTCATGCGGTCGCCTCAATTACATTTAAGGCGAATCAGGTTGTGAGCGGGGTTGTTATCAATATTCTCGCAGCAAGCTCAACGTTCTTTTTCGTAAAATTACTTTTTGACGGCTCAGCAGAAACACCGCTTCTAACGACTGTATTTCATAAGGTGACGATTCCTTATTTAAGCGACATTCCGTTCATTGGCAATGTGTTCTTCAATGCCTATCCGACTACGTATATTGCCATTGCATTAGTCATCGCCTTATTTACTTATTTGTTTAAGACCTCAGGTGGACTAAGGCTTCGTTCTGTTGGTGAACATCCAAGCGCAGCAGACACGGTTGGAATAAAAGTGAATCGCACGCGCTACATCGCTGTTATTTTAAGCGGCTCACTTGCAGCTCTTGGCGGAGCAACGATTGTACTTACCTCAAATGGCAACTTTGCTTTTAATACCATTTCAGGACAAGGCTATATTGCGCTTGCGGCTGTTATTTTTGGAAAATGGAATCCGATAGGTGTGATGCTGGCTTCACTATTTTTTGGTTTAGCTCAAGCAGCGAAGGACCAATTGCAAATCTTTGATTTTGCTGCTAGCATTCCAAATGAGTTCTTCTATATGTTTCCATACGTCTTGACATTACTCGTATTAATTGGAGCAGTAGGGAAAGCTCGTTCACCCAAAGCATTAGGGGAACCCTATGATGTTGGGAAACGATAAAAGGTGGTTATACACTTGGGAAGTCGATTGCAGAAAATGTTCCATATTGAAAAAGAAAACACGACGGTACGTACGGAGTTAGTTGCAGGAACAACTTCATTTATGACGGTTGCCTATATCATTGCGGTGAATGGAGCCATCTTGCAGCTAGCCGGCATGCCTTATGAAGCAGCTACGATTGTTACAGTAATCTGCTCTTTTATCGGTTGCATGCTGATGGCACTTTGGGCGAAGTCACCGTTAATTCTCGTCCCTGGGATGGGAGACAATGCATTTTTTGTTTTTACTTTGGTATTCTCGTTAGGACTTACGTGGCAGCAAGCACTTGCAGCAGTATTTTTGGCGGGCATTGTATTTATGTTAACTGCGGTAACGAAAGGAGCCGATTATCTATCGCGCTCGATCCCGACGTCGATGATTAATGCCATGACCGCCGGTATAGGTCTCTTTATCGCATTTCTAGGATTAAAAAATGGGGGGATCATCGTTGCGAGCGAAGGAACTTTCGTTACTTTGGCGAAGCTTAGTGATCCTTATGCCTTAACGACGATATTGACTTTATTGATTGCGATACCGCTTTTCATGCGAAATGTAAAAGGGAGCTTCTTAATTGCCATTATCGCAGGCACAGGCATTGGCGCGCTGCTTGGTATCGTCGATTTTTCAACTTTACGTGATTTTAGTATTTCCTTTAATGGGTACGGAGAGTTGTTTTTTGCCTTGGACTTTAGTGGAATTGGCACGCTTAATTTTTGGACAGCCGTTTTTTCGTTATCGATGGTCATTATTTTTCAAAATATGGGCGCTCAGCTGGGGATGCTTCCAGACAAGGCGAAGTTCCGCAGGTCTTTTCAGGCTAACTCTGTTTCGGTTATAAGTGCAGGGCTTCTGGGTTGCAGTCCGATGACGACAGCAGCTGAGTCTGCGACTGGCATTGCATCAGGCGGGAGAACGGGGCTAACCTCTTTTACAACGGGAATTTTGTTTATTCCAGCTTTGTTTATGATCCCTCTTTTCAAAATAATCCCAAACAGCGCGATTGCACCTGTACTCATCATTGTTGGCTGCCTTATGTTTCAGAGCATAAAGGAGATTCCGTTCAATGATTTTACAGAAGCTTTTCCCGCTTATCTGATGATGGCAGTTATGCCGCTATCCTTTAGTATCGCGAATGGGATTGCGTTTGGTTTCATTGCGTACCCGATTCTGAAGCTGGTCACAGGCCGAAGGAAAGAAGTATCAATAACGATGTACGTCATCGCATTTTTCTTCTTGCTTTATTTTATTTTGGGTTCGATTTAAGAGGGAATTAAGGAAACAGTGGAGATACGATATAGGTTTTGAATACACCGCTAAGTAGGCAATAGGCCTTGAGCGGTGTATTTTTTTATGCTCTGAATCAACAGGGAGCTATTGCTTAAGCTAGAGTCGTATCGGCGTCTCAACAGCGCTATAATAGGGATATAAGTTGTAATACAAAAAACGATACGATACATAATCACCATTTGAAGGTTTGTTAGTCAGATTGGGGACGGGACTAGTCGATTTGTGCTTGGCGAGCGGAGCTGCGGGTAAAGTCTTTTCGAAAAATGATATAGAACAGAATGGGAGGATTAGCCGATGAGTGGACTGTTGGAGCGTCTTCGCAAGGGTTATGGTAAAAAGCTCGTTTCGCTGCATGCTTGGAACGGCTGGATTGTCGTTATTTTGGCATTAACCGGGCTTATACTGGTGGGCGGCTTCTGGCGCGGCGTTCTTGGAGAGGTTCGCGTTTGGATAAAGTGGGCACATGTCGTTGTTGGTATAGCATCCATCCTGCCTGTAGTCTATTATCTGGCGCTGGCCGGCAAGCATTGGAAGCAGCTGAAGCAAAAACCATGGCAAAGATTTAACGTACTCGTCGTTTTAGGCTTGTTGCTGGGTTGGTTCGGATCGGGCGTGCTGCTATGGCAGTTTAGAGCCGTCGGGCCAAGCGTGTCTAATGTGGCATTAGTTATCCATGATCTCCTTACATGGGTTGGGCTTCCTTATATCATTTATCATTCCATCACGCGGGTCAAATGGCTGAAGGAGCCGAATCGCCGTACCGTCAAAAACGAGCAGAAGGAAGAAGGCGTCATCCATCCAGCGGGAGCGCCTCAGCCGGTGTATACGCGCAAAGCGTTCATTCGCGGTGCAATTGGCATAGGCCTGGCTGTTACGATCGGGCCTTCTTTTCTGAAATGGCTCGGGAACTCGCTTGGAAGTGTAGGCGGAAGCCAGAGCATCGATAAGCTGATCGAAAATGATGCCAATATGCTTCTGCCAGCGCCGGAGCCGCTGCCTGCTTCAGCCCCGCCAACGGGTGGCGGAGCTGTTGGACAGTTCCGTGTATACACGGTAACGCCGATTCCCTTTTTTACAAATGCGGATTGGAATTTTACGATAGACGGGTTAGTCGATAAGACGTTTAAGTGGGATTGGAAACAGTTTGTGGCGCTGAAGCGAACGGTGCAGGTCAGTGATTTTCACTGTGTGACCGGTTGGTCCGTTTACAAAAACACATGGGAGGGTATTCCACTTAAAGAATTGCTGAAAATGGCGGGTGTGCAGTCCGGTGCGGAAACGGTGAAGCTTTACTCGGGTGATGGTGTATATACAGATACCCTTACACTTGAGCAGGCCGACATGGATGATGTAATGGTGGCGGTCATGCATGACGGGAAGCCGATCCCAAGTGATCTCGGTGGACCAGTTCGTCTCATTGTGCCGAAAATGTATGCCTATAAGTCCGTAAAATGGTTAAACCGAATTGAGCTGATTAAAGGCGAGCATGTGGGGTACTGGGAAGCGCGCGGATATGCGAACGATGCGTGGGTGTAGTTTTTTTGTACTATTTTACAGGTAATTCCGCCTCTATCATGCACGTTGGTGATATGATCAGGGTAGATAGATATGGTATAAACCGAGTGAATAGCTGCTATAGAATGAAATATGGTGACGGGGAAGGTGCTGTTATTGAGTAATGGGAGTATTTTGCATCAGACATTTACGTTGGAACTGGACCCGGGAGTGTATGTAAGAGGCGATATAAGAGTGAAGGGAGATGGGGGACGAAAGCCGGTCCTCCTCTTTGTGCATGGTTTTAAAGGGTTCAAGGATTGGGCGTTCTTCCCTTATGCAGCCGGGCAATTCGCGGGTCAGGACTTTGCGGTAATTACGTTCAACTTTTCGTTTAACGGCGTTAATGAACATGATTTTGACGAGCTGGATAAGTTCGGGATGAACACCTACTCGCAGGAGCAAAAGGATTTGTCAGCTGTGCTTGCAGCCTTGCTCGAGGGCAGACTTCCGCTTGATGAACAGCTGGATAAGCAGCAAATTTTCATAGTAGGGCATAGTCGCGGCGGAGGGAATAGCGTAATATTCGCAGCTGAGCATCCTGAAATTCGCGGCGTAGTAACATGGAACGGAATAGCGAAAGCCAATCTGTTTGGAGAAGATTTCCGCGAGCAGGTATTGCGGGATGGGGTAGGCTATGTAACGAATGCAAGGACAAAGCAGGAAATGCCGATTAACGCTGCATTTTTTGAGGATTTGGATCGAAATCGCATGCGCTTCGCTATCACAGCTAAAGCGGCGTCACTTCGAACGCCTGTGTTATTCATTCAAGGAACGGGGGATGCTGGGCGATTACTTACAGGATACTATCTGCTCCAAGCTGCTGCTCCGCAGCATCGTTTTTCATCGCTGGAAGGAGCGAACCATACTTTTGGAGCGGTGCATCCTTTTGCAGGGACGACGGATGATTTGGAGAAGGCGATTGAAATAACGGGAGCGTTTTTTGCTTTGTTGCTGCAGCGACCGTCGGAGTAATAGAGCGGAGCAGGCGGTCGTCATCCATTGCCGGAACCGCGGGTGTTAGCAGATATTTTTGAACGGATTGGCATTGGCAATCATACGACAGTTATCGCATATGACGATCAAGGCGGCGCGATGGCATCCCGTTTGCGCTGGCTGCTGCAATGGCTGGGGCATGATGGACAAGTCTATTTAATAGAAGGTGGATTCGCAGGCTGGCAAGAAGCGGGATATCCGGTTAGCACGGATGTCCCTTCTTTAATAGAAGGAATTAATTTTAATGTAAATGTTCGTAATGAGATGCTGGTTAGCCAAGCCGATGTAAAGGCACGAGTCGGCAAAGCGGGAACGGTGGTCATCGATTCCCGTGAAGCCCTTCGCTATCGCGGCGAAGTAGAACCTCTTGATCCTAAGGCTGGACATATTCCAGGCGCGATCAATCGCTTTTGGAACGAGAGCAAACGAGCCGACGGCAGCTGGAAATCGCCGGAGGAGCAGAAGCTTCGCTTCAACGGATTGTCACAAGATGATGAGATTATCGTGTATTGCGGCTCAGGCGTGACGGCTACACCGAACGTATTCGCATTGCAAGACGCAGGCTTCCGCAATGTGAAGCTGTATGCGGGGAGTTGGAGTGATTGGAGTTCTGATTCATCTTAGCGACCGGCGAAGAATAAAAACTGATAGCTGTTTAGCAGTATGTAAGAATTGAATACTTCACATTGAAGTCAACACTCAATATGTGCGTGAGTGGAATCAACATGGAGCCAACAAGTTTTTGTATCAACCGTAGAGAGTCATTGAAATTACATCTGCTATTCATGTAGAAGTTCTAACGTTCGATAGGGATTTATCTATTTTCTTACAAAAAGCTGTCAGCAGTAATTTGACTAATGGCAGTTTAAGATCAAAAGCGGTGATGCGTATCGGACGTACTGGTACAGCATAAAGTAGAATTGCGAGTAGAAGCGGAAATGTTAAATTTGCATATTAGTGTTTAAGATACGGGAGTTTGCGCACGTTGAGTGCTGTGTGTCGGTAGTAAGAACGCATACTCCAGCAGTCCTGCAGAGTGGGAATTGATGTTCGTGAGAGATAAACTGCGGCTTCATTTGTTGAAAAGCTTTAGGCAATACATACGCTTTGTCCTTCGTTCCTCAGATGATGGAAGTATTCATTGAGGTAATGAGTTTTCCAATGTTCGCCTATATTTCCTGCGCCTAGTATGCCGACTATTAATCAACTCAATTTTGAATAAGTGCCTGGCTATGCTTATTTTTTCGTATCAGTGTGAATCCCAGTGCGATCATCCAAAGTAGCCAAAGTGTGCTGCCAACAGCGGCTGCCCATCCGATTACCGGGAAAGTTGGAATGACTGTGGCGAATAGCTCGGTTTGACCTAATAGATAAATCAAAGAGGAGATAATTCCGAACCAACCGATGAAGGGATGAACGGTTTTGGATTTGAGAAAATGGCGGCAAACAATCAAAGTCCATATAATCGAAAATAGTTGGCCCAAATGCTCTCCAAGAATGACTCCGCCGTATTGGTGAACGACTTGAAATATAATAGAAATGGTCTCTTGTGAAGTATCGGGATGATCAGCGTAATAATTAGAAAGAACTGGCACAACAAATACCCATCTCAATAATCCTGCAATCTGGGTTATTCCTCCAATGATCATAAAAGTTGTTGCAACTCTTACATTTTGGTATTCTTCTCCAATGATCTTGCCTAGAAAAACAACAGCCCAAAACAGCGGCAGTCCGGCTAGTGAAAATATCCACCAAACCAGGATTAATGATGTTCCTCCATCATGAAATTTTGTTAGAATCTGATCTATAGGCATTCTTAGTATTTCAGGGTAATCAAAAATAAAAACAAGAGCAATGTAAGGAATAAAAAGCAATAAAGATCCTAAAATAAACAATTGTCCTGCTTGACGGTGTAAATGATGATTCATTTGAACAACGCTTCCCTTCTTCTTCAAATTAACTACAGGCTGCTAACTTCGATTACGGAATAAGCATATGACAGCAGACTAAAGTCCACCATAATAAAACATGCAATAAAGCTAATAAAGTACGAAAATATATATAGATAGAGGAGTTAATCCAAAATGTCTAAAGTGTCGGTGCAGTTGGCCAGGCCAATAGTGCATGCCGTATTAAGTAAAGGACACACCATAGAATCATTGTATAAAGACCTCTATATCCAAGAGGATTTTATGACAAACCCCGACAACTATATCGATTCGGACAAATATGACCTTTTGTTGGAAAGAGCAGCTTCTATTAGTAAAGATCCCTTTTTCGGCTTTCATGTAGGAGAAGGATTTTCATTAGACAATTTGGGTTTAATTGGATATATTTTGCTCAATTCCAACACTCTAAAACAAGCGTTCAAAAACTATCAACGTTATAATATTCTCTTATGCAGTGGTATAGTTTACGATTTGCAGGTTATCCATGGTGAAGCAAAATTCAGCTTTTGGGCAGGCGATTCTTCTAGAAAAACAACCTATCATCTTATGGATTCAATCCTCTCTTCGACCTATAAATTTATTCAAAAGCTAACAGGGGATCCACTTAAACTGAGAATGGTCTCATTCATGCAAAATACCCCCTCAGATATACAGCCTTACGCCAGTCTTTTTGAAGCGAAGCTTGTTTTCAATCAAAAGGAAACTGCTCTTATATTCGATGCAAATTTATTGGATTTATCCCTCGTATATCGCAATCAGCAGCTGTTACAAATTGTGGAGAACCATGCCATACAGATGATGCGTGCTTTGAAAATGGAACACACTTTCTCGGAGGTGGTTAGTCTTGCTATTATCAAAAGCTTTGATGGAACTATTCCTAGAATCCAAGACATTGCTAGAATTCTAGGATTTAGCGTCCGTTCCATTCAACTTCAATTAAAGAAAGATAATACTACCTTCCAGGATTTGCTTACCGTTATTCGTAAGAACACGGCGGAAAGTTATTTGAAAAACCCTTCGTTTTCAATTAGTGATATTTCTTATGCACTTGGATATTCTGATCCTGTATCCTTCCATCTCGCCTTTAAGAAATGGACAGGGCAAACGCCAGGGGATTATCGGAAACAATACACCTGATCATACAGATGTTTGCACATTTCATTAATCCCTCTGCGCTTTTGATAATAGCCGCAGTCTCTATACTTCTTTATGATAATCATATGAAGATTGTATGCCAGAAGTTATTATTTCAAATAATAGGTCAGGATGGGAGGAGCAGACGGAAAGAGTCGAAAAGTCTTTTAGGGGAAAGAAAGATTTACAAATAATTATTCAGTAAGTAATACTGGGGTAACTATGACTATACATGAAGGTAGAGCTGGAAAGAACCTCCCGATATTATCAAATACCTATGAATTAGTTGAGGGGAATTTAGAGGAAATTTTTGGTAAGCTATAAAACGATTAATAAACACCCTATTGGTTAGCAATATTTTGTCCTTAATTATGCAGCGTGAACCATATCATAAGTTAATTCGCGAAAAAATAGGCCTGGATTAATAATTGCATTCTTGAAGGCAAATTGACAGTTGGAGTGATTGGAGTTCCAGACCTGAGAATCCTGTAGCGACGGGGGAAGAGTAAGGGCTGAGAGGCATATGATAGTATATGGCTGGGAGTACATCGCACAAGTGGCGATGTACTCCTTTTCGTTTTACTCAGGGCCGTCGAAGCCAACACGGAGTCAACAATCGCTCTCTAAAACCGCTTTCAGGAAGCCGTGAACCGAGCGCACTCTCGTATTGTTTATGATGTATCGTACAACCTGTTGAGCATACGAATCTTCGACGCTGTACGCACACAAAGAAGGCTGGACAGCCCTTCTCTCTCGAGGTAGCTGTGACCGGCCCGTTGTGTGCAGACTGTTACATGGTACATGGTATTGATCAAGTCAACAAACTCGAAAGTCAAAAGTGCTCATTCAACAAGGAGTCAACAAAATGGTGATCCGAGTTGATCTTGGCGTAAGTCAGCCGTTCGTGTGTTACTTTCGCTGTGGGCATATGGATCGCTCCTCTCAAATGGATGCAAAAAAGCTACCAAAGCTGTGGTGGCAGTGATTCAATACGGATTTTATAAAATTAATAAACCCAAGCGAACAATATGTAGAAAAGATAGAGCGGGTCAATCTGTTTTGATAGAGGTGTTTTATGAATAATATTGAAATAAGGTGGGCAGAGCTTAATGATTGCAAAGAAATAAGTTTTGCACACTTGAACTCATACCGTGCCGCATATAAAGGGATAATACCAGATGAGTATCTGGATAAAATCAAACTTGAAGATCGAGTTTATTATTATCAAAACTTATTAAAATCAGCGATTAAAAAAACAGCTGTGATGACGATTGACAAGCGAATTATCGGTAGTATGGAAGTTGGCGAGTCTGTAGATGATGATCTGAATGCAAGCTTCATAGAGATATTTGCAATATACTTAATGAATGAACATTCCGGTAAAGGGTTTGGAAAACAACTTATGGGTTGGTTTTTAAACAATATGATTGAGTCAGGTTATCAAAATGTCTCACTATGGGTACTTAAAGAGAACAGAGATGCAATAAAATTTTATGAGAATCTAAGTTTTGTATATGATGGAGCAGAGAGAACGGTTGAGCGGGGTAGGAGCTTAGTTCAATTACGATTTAGAAGGGTACTCCGCTAAGATTATTATTGCAAACAACTATTCAACAGACTGCAAAAAGCCTCATCCGTCCACATCCCGGCCCGTTCTCCTCTTCCATGCGCTACCTTGCTCCAGAACAATTCAAGAATAGGGGTTCGTGGCGGAGTAAGAAGCTAGGATGATTCGATATATGTGGAGAGAAATGCTGTGGAGGTGGGGGAGGAGGAGAAGGAGAAGGCATAGTAGTATGTGACTCGGAAGTACATAGCTCATGTAGCGATGTACTTCTTTGCGTTATGCTCAAGGGTGTAGAAGTTACCACGAAGTCAACGGCTGGCCCAATGAAAAGACTTTTATGAGGCTTCGAATTGAGCATCTGCTCGTTGCAATGTATGCAGTTACCGCGCTTGAAGCGGTTGCCAGCCTTTGTGTGCGGGCTGTCATATGGAATCGATCAATCCAAGTCAACAACTCAACAGCCAAAAGTACTCATTCAACATGGAGTCAATAGAATGGTGATTATGGTGACTATGGCGATTTAGAGCATTAATAATCTATTGCAAACAAACGCCAATAAGCTGCAAACAACTGCGTTGCAACCTGTTCTAAATTAGCCACAGGAGTATACCTCGCCTTGGCTCAAACCGCATTTTTCGCCAGCCCCTTTCATCTATGGGCTTCTTGCTCCACAAGTCCTCCCAAGCGCGTAGCCAAGGGGTGTCGTTGCACATATACGCTGGCATATCCTCCGAGACATTCCCACCGCGTTCATAGGCCCCCCCGACTGTTCAGGGCTGAAGCCCTCCGAATATAGGAATGCTTGGGGAAAAGAAGCTGAAGTGATTGGAGTTCTCTGGAGAGTAATCCGGTTGCGGTGGTGTACAAAGAGAAGGCTTAATCGGCAAAATAGTATGTAATATGGAGTACATCGTTCATGTGGCGATGTACTTCTTTGGATTGTGTCTAGCGACCCCTAAGTCAACAAGAAGCCAGCATTCGCACTTTGAATATATTTTCAGGAAGCTCCGAATCAAGCGGTTGCTCTGCTGAGAATCGATACATTAACATCTCTCTGTAGATCATAAGAATCGTGCTCATAATTGGCAACCGACCTTTTTGTTGTAGGGTTCTTCAGAGTAAGTCGACCACAAAAGAGATTTTCGAAAATCGACCAACATTAATTCAACAAGCATGTTGCAAAGAGATAAAATTAAAATCCAACGACCTACTTATTGCAAAATATGATATATTATGACAAGCAATTAAAGTGTTTGCAGGCTGGTTGATTACCTTACCGAAAAGGAAACTATTTTCTGTGTAGGCTATAGATGCTTTGGTGCCGAATATCGGTTTTGGTGTGCTAATAGTGGCGTTGAGGAGGCTGGTTATTGCCATTATTATAGTAAGTATTAACCAACAAAAATAGACAGCACCATTGCAAGGAGTGCGATCTTTTTCTGTAATATATAGCTTCCGGTTCGAACGCCTTAGAAGCGGCCTATCGTGCTTTCGGAGTCGTGCTGGCACACGGGGTCTTCAATAGTTTTATTTTAACTTTGTTGGTTCATACATGCTCTTAATTCAAGTAAAGGGGAATACCCAATGAACTTATACTATTCCATGTTAGGTCGATTGTTGGACGGGAGGACACCGATTCGCAACGAAGGATATTACATGATAAACAATCAAGATGAGGTTTGGTTTAGCAAAAAACCACCAATCCAAGCACCAATTGTGACAGTTGAGGATTTTACAAATGCATTGGCTGAGGGTTGTAAGAATATTGTTCATTCCTTTGTTGAAACCTCAAATAACAATGAAGTGTATGCTTTCAGTTTATATGCAGATGAGCACAACAGTATTTATGTTTATATTAACACGATCAATTGTTTTAATCAGACATTGATGAAGTATCAGGATAAATACCCTCAATACCATAATCAGGATGAGATCCGATCACTCAAATATAATTGTGGAGACTTTGATTTTCAGTATTGGTATGACCATATGGGGCAGGACGGACGGTACGTATCACTTTTTGAATCAATCGCCTCTCGTGCTTCGGAAACCAACAAAGAAGAATCCGAGCAGCCTAATAAAGGTGAGTCGGTCGTAGCTTTTGAAGCGGGAATCATCGAAAATGGATATTATGTTTGTGCGCTTAAGGCAATGCAAAGTCTAGTGACTGAGGGCGCGTTTGATATTTTGAATAAAACAGATGATTTTATTGCCTATGCTTCTACAGGCGATGATTACTTGGATTATGGAATCGTTATGAGAAAGACAATTGATCAAAACCTATTTTACTCGGTCTTTCCAGATATTCAAGAGTCGGATGAGCAGTTTCGCGAGGTAATGATCCAGAATAGGAAATTGCCTGTGGCCGATGCGATCGCTTATTGGTCTGATGCTATTCATAGCGATTATGGCTTGGAATCACCGTTTACCTATAATAAGCCTGCAATGGATGCATTTGTACAACTTGAGCATTTTGGCAACGAGTTGGCGAAGGAATGCCTACAAAGACTGAAGGAATTGTCGACTCTGAAGAGTTTCGAGAGAAAAGATCACGAGAGAATCCAATTCTATATCGAGGCTCTGCATTTCTGTGGTCCATTAGTATTAGAGCAAAAAGAACGTTGCGTTGAAATCGGACAACAATTAATCAAAGAAGAGGATAAGGATATTCTAATCGAATACGCCAAGGAACTGGCAGAGATAGCAAGCTGACGGGTTAATAGCAGATAGCTGGAGTGATTGGAGTTCTGACGAGGGGAATCCGGTTGCGGTGGGGGACGAAGCAAACCCAAGGAAGGTATAACAGTAACTTAACGACAAATAAGCCGCCATGTAGCCCGAGGGTCATGGCGGCTTATTGTATATATCCGAATTCAACCTCAAGTCAATAATGCCGTTCTGACAGCTGCCTTGAAAGTACTTACGTAATTATAGGAAAGTAACCTTGACTACATCCCTGCCGATGAGAGTCCCACAACTGTCATAAACCAATGCGAGAATATTGTAAGTTTCGCCTGCCAGCACGAGCTTCGTACTGATTGTTAACGTATGATGAATGTCGTATCCGCTGGGCGGCACGTTGAGGTCGAATGATATGCCTTGTTCATTCTTTTTTTTATCCGAATTAAATAACCGAAATTTTCCAAGTAGGTATTGCTATATAATAGACATAAAGGCCTCTCTCTCGTCCGTTTCTCTGCTATGTTAACTGTGGTAAGTTATGGAAAGGTCTTTACTAAATGTCTTAAAAGAAAATGACTAGGGGAGAAATACTTCTTGGAAACTCACTCATCCAAATATCAAATGAAAAAGAGCTATATTATATTATTGCTAATGTTGATATTAGTTGTTTTAACCGGTTTGCGCATTTTATGGATGGGAACGTTTCATGATCCCAAACAGGCGTCAATTCATAATGGGCAATTCGATTTGCGCAATTGGAATGCAGAAGATGGTAGTATTCTCTTACTTGATGGGGAATGGGAGTTTTATCCCTCGCAATGGTTAATAGACGGTAGTCGGCAACAATTGTTAGGTGATAATTCGCCAATGCATATTCAGGTACCGGGAGGATGGAGTAAAGCTTTGCATGCTGACAAGCCATCTCCATACGGGTATGGTTCTTATCGTTTGCGTCTTTATGTAGACCCGGCAAAGAACCTTAATTATAGTATTCGTGTACCCAGCGTACGCACTGCATCAGAATTATATGTAAACGGTCGATTGCTTATGAAATCCGGACAGGTGGCGACAACAAATGATGAATATATTTCGAAGGACCTACCTTATTCTACAACCTTTACAGCAGACGAAAACGGTGTAATCGAACTCGTCATTCAGGCGGCAAATTATGTGGATGGTCGAAGCGGGGGCATTGTCCGATCCATTAAATTTGGTTCAGAAGAAGCCATTGCCAAAGAGATGAAAGCTTCCGTTTCTATGCAGTTTTTGGCAGCGATTATATTCATTATGCATGCAGTCTATGCACTTATTTTGTATTTACTAGGAAATAAGGAAATGAAGCTGCTTTATTTCAGTTTGCTTGCATTATGTGTAACAATCACGAGTGTATTTAGTGTTGATGAGAAGTTGTTCCACCAAATATTTTATATTGGAAGTGTTTGGGATTTCCGGATAACGAACATTGCTCTCATTATGGCAGCCTATGCTTTGCTCCATTGTACGAATCATCGCGAGCTTCCATATTGGCGTAGGATGTACCCTGTCTATAAAGTAATGAATCTAGGGACTGTCGGCATCACTTTGTTTTTAGATCCATCTCAAGTGATTATGCTCTTTCCGGTTTATTATCTATTAATTGGTATTGCTGCAGTTATCACGTTGATTACAATGTTTAAAAAAGTAATCAAAGATTTAAAGAGCAATCTTTTACTGCTTTTCTCTTTACTTGCGTTGATGAACCATTCTCTTTGGTCGTTTATCTTGATAGATAGCAGTTTGAGTCTTGTCTACTATCCGTTCGATATGATTATTGCGATGGGTTGTTTAGCCTCTGAATGGTTTAAGGGATACTTTATCATGCATTCGAACACCAAAGAGCTTGCTGCAACCTTGCAAAGAATGAATGACCATAAGGATCAATTTCTGGCAAACACATCGCATGAATTTAAAAATCCGCTGCATAGCATGCTTAACATGTCACAATCCGTTTTAAAAAGGGAACAGCATTTATTGCAGGAACGGAGCATTAAGGAGCTTGAAACGGTATTATCCGTAGGACGTCGGTTGACATTGATATTGAACGATTTGATTGATGTGATGAGTTTACGGGAAGGCAATCCGCGTCTTCAGAAAAGAGCCGTATTTATCCAGTCAATCGTATCCGGAGTGATGAATATGCTGCAATTTAATGCAGAAGTAAAGTCTGTCCAAATTGCAAATCAGATTTCGGAAGATTTCCCTCCAGTCATTGCGGATGAGAATAGGGTAATCCAAATCGTGTTCAATTTACTTCATAATGCTGTGAAATATACGAATGATGGGGTTGTTTCGATTCAAGCTTTTGCAAAGGATGGACGAGCTTATATCGTTATTGCCGATACCGGAATCGGAATGGACGATGTCATGCTTAAGCGCCTCTTCCGCCCATACGAGCAAGCGAGCGCGAGTGAGACCATGATTGAAGGTGGTTTTGGATTAGGTTTAAGTATAAGCAAGCAACTGGTTGAGCTTCATGGAGGTGCGTTAGATGTGTCCTCTGCTTTAGGAGAAGGCTCAACATTTACGTTTTCATTAAAGCTAGCAGACTTGAAAGCGGAAGAAGAAAATGATGTATCCAACTCATTCAAACCGTATACGTTACAATCTATGGCGATTCAAGAAATGGCCTCCTCGGTCGATTTGGACAAAGTGGGAATCCCGCAAGCTGCGAAACAACCAACTTTACTAGAAATGGATCGCGATCGTCCACACCTATTAATTGTTGATGATGATCCTATCAATCTTCAAGTGCTTGAATCCATACTACCGCCAGACGAATATGAGGTAACGATGGCAACGAGTGGTAAAGAAGCGTTGGCTTTACTGGATACAAAGGAATGGGATCTGGTCATCTCCGATATCATGATGCCGCAGATGTCCGGTTATGAGCTGACGCGTTTGATCCGCGAGCGGTTTACACTCACGGAGCTCCCTATATTGCTCCTTACCGCAAGAAGCCAACCGAAAGATATTCAGAGCGGTTTTATAGCGGGGGCTAACGATTATGTGACGAAGCCAGTGGAAGCAATAGAAATAAAATCGCGAATCGAGGCGCTAACTACGATTAAACATTCTGTTCGGGAGCAACTGCGATTAGAAGCTGCATGGCTGCAAGCGCAAATCCAGCCTCATTTTTTATTTAATGCGTTGAATGCTGTAACAGCTCTAAGCGATATTAATTTGGATAAGATGCGTAATTTGCTCGATGAGTTCAGCAATTATTTGAGAAATAAATTTAAATTTCAAAATATGGATGGGCTTGTTCCGATCGAAGAGGAGCTAAGTCTGGTGCGTTCTTATCTATATATTGAAAAGGTTCGGTTTGAAGAAAGGTTACAGGTTATTTGGGAGATAGATGGCTGTGAGGAAATAAAAGTCCCATTTATTACGATCCAGCCTCTCGTTGAAAATGCGATAATACATGGTGTTATGAAGCGCATTCGTGGGGGAAAGATTTTTATTCGGATTTCTGTCTATGAGACGCATGTAGAGATAACCGTTGAAGACGATGGAGTTGGAATGGACGAAGTTCAATTGCAACGAATATTAGAAAGAAAAGCAAATAGTTCAGGTGTCGGATTGATAAATACGGATCAGCGATTAAAACGGCACTTCGGAACAGGACTTCATATCAAAAGTACGTTAGGTATAGGGACAAAGGTAACTTTTCATGTATATAACAGGTTGAATAGCGGAGATAAAGCTAGCCTAGGTGATAAATAAGTGATTTAAAGAGGAGCATCCTTGGCTGCTCCTTTAGTAATGTTCACCGATAGATCCGTTAAGTTGAACCGTATCATAAGTAACGGCACGTTTTTATTGTACAACATGGAACTTTGACCCCCGCCCAGGGATGGTAATACAAATCAATTGTAGTTGATTGTAAACAGTGTTACTCTAACAAAGGTAAACTCAAAATCTATGCTCTTCAATACATTCAATAATAGTCACCATTTTAGTTATAAGAAAGGTAATACTATGATAAAAGTGGATAACTTATCCTTCTCATTTCCGCAAAAAGAACTATATAATAACATTTCATTTACGTTAGAAGAGGCACAGCATTGCGCTTTTATAGGAACAAGTGGCAGTGGGAAAAGTACATTGATTGATATACTGATGGATCCAGAAAGATATATGTTCGAGGGCATATTAGAAATAGACCCGACTTGCAAAATAGGGTATGTAAGTCAATTCTCACAACTAGACAGAACGAAAGAAACAACAGTTTTTGAATATATAGGGGAAAAATTTATTAAGATACAAAATGAAATAACATCTATTTGTACTGAAATGGAAACATCAGCGGATATTGATTCGTTATTAGAACAGTATCAATTAGCTTTAGACGCATTTGATGCAATCGGTGGGGATGATTTTGAAAGCAACATTAATAAGAAACTAAATCAAGCAAACCTCATGAAGCTAAAAGATGTTAGGGTATCTGACCTGAGTGGTGGAGAATTCAAACTTATTCAAGTGATGAAGGAAATGCTTAATAGTCCAGACTTAATGATTATGGACGAACCAGATGTATTTTTAGACTTTGAAAACCTAAATGCGCTTAAAAATCTTATTAATTCTCACAAAGGAATACTGCTAGTCGTTACGCACAACCGATATCTATTGAATCATTGTTTCAACAAAATTATACACCTTGAAAACACGGAAATCCAAGAGTTTGATGGGCGATATATTGATTATAACTTCTCATTACTTCAGACTAAAGTTGAGTTGCAAGAACTCGCAATCGCTGATGATGAAGAAATTAAAAGAAACGATAAAACAATCGTTAATCTTAGAGTTATCGCAACTTATAATTCACATGCATCTAGAGGGAAAGCGTTAAAAGCTAGAGTTAGGTTTCAAGAAAGATTGGAAGCGCGTAGAATTAAAATGCCATTTGTTGATATTAAGCAACCGAATATTAGTTTTGGTATTGATAATGAAATGGAAGACACCATTGTTGTAAATGTTAATAATTATAGTGTTGCCTTTGATGAGTTGCTTTTAGACAATGTTAACTTTGAGATAAAATCGACAGATAAAGTAGCCATTATTGGTGCGAACGGTACCGGGAAAACGACTTTACTCCGAGATATCTTTAAAAATAATCATGAATCAATTGAAATAAATGCTGATGTTAAAGTGGCTTATTTAAGTCAGATTCAAGGCGAAATGCTAAAGGATTCTAATACCATACTAGAAGAATTCATCGATGCTGGGTTTAAAACGTATGATGAGGTTAGATCGTATCTTTCAAACTATGGTTTTGAAGGAGAAATCGTTAATCAAAAGATAGAAGCTTTATCTGGTGGAGAAAAAAACTTGCTTCAATTAGCTAAAGTTTCAGCAAGTAAAGCAAACGTATTGCTTCTTGATGAACCGACAAGCCATTTAGACACCTATACACAAATCGCACTGGAGAAAGCCATTGAAGACTATAAAGGCGCGATTCTCATGATTTCTCACGATTTCTATACTGTTGTAAATGGTATGGATTATGTTTTAATCATTGACGATAAGTCGATTAGAAAAATGAGTATGCCAGAATTTAGACAGATGATTTATGCTAGTCATTTTGATAAAGACTATCTAGAAAATGAACAAAATAAAAAATCAGTTGAAATGAAAATAGAATTAGCTTTAAAAGATACTAATTTTGAACTTGCAAAAGTATTGGTTGATGAGCTTGAAGAGCGAATTAAGTTGCTTTAAATGAAAACCCTTTGATTGAATAAGCCGCCATGCAGCCCGAGGGCCATGGCGGCTTATTGTTTTTATTCGAATTCAACCTCAAGTCAATAGCGGCGTTCTGACATTTGCCTTGAAAGTACCTACGTAATTATAGAAAATTAACCTTGACTATATCCCTGCCGATGAGAGTCCCCCAACGGTCATAAACCGATGCATCAATATTGTAAGTTCCGCCTGCCAGTACGAGCTTTGTACTATTTGTTAACGTATGATTAATGTCGTATCCGTTGGTCGGCACGTTGAGCAAACCCGAATAGTAGGTCCTTGATCCGTTGTTTATCTCCTGTATGCGGAACTCGTACTGGTAACCTCCGGTCGGCTTCGTAATACCGATATAATTCGGAACCGCGCCGAAGCTATTCGGATACGGGTTAAACACAAAGACCCCATTGGCCGCGCTCGCTTGGGAAGCGATCCCGAGCAGCAACCCGATGACCATGACAAGCGAAAATATCTTCTTCATTATTCATTCCTCCTAGTAAGGTTCGTCTTACCCGTTCCGGCCGAAATGGGTATGTACCTTTGCAGAGAGCTCTCGCAATGAATATATCATCAATGAACAGAAGTAACTATATTTAGAATTTTGAATTGTATGTCTATTTCTATCGGATTTTTTTCTATTACCTCGCTCATGTGGCGACGTACTCTTTTGCGTTGTGCTCTTACAAAACAGTAACGTTGATTTTGGAAAGCTCTGTATACTACATTCTAGCACCCAGCTCACGCGCGAGAAGCATCGGGAACATCCTTCGAGTGGTCCAAAAATCGGGAGAGTCGACAAGGGTCTAATTCACTTCTAGATTCCCGATAGATTATTTCACTTGCAGCCAGATGCGCAATCAGCGGCGCCAGCGTAATCGCAGAATGCATCACGGTCAGATAAAGTTCCTTTATGTGGTCGTGGAAGCCCACGATCGGATAGCCGTCTTCAGGCATGGGTCTCATCCCGACCTTTATGCTTTCCAGTTCCAGTTGATTTCCGTCCTTCAGACTGCGACGCAGCGTGTCGAACGCTCGCTTACCGACCGCCTCGGGTCCGTTTTCCTCCGACTCGTCGATATAATCTTCCGCAGCCAGCAGTATATGAGCTGTCAGTTGACGCGCTTCAAATTGCGCATTTGAGATTAATGTGCGTATCAGTTTATTTGTAGTTTTCATCTGAATTAGAATGGAAGGCGATGACGTTACCGGCACGTGACAACCTAAGGGGGCGCAAAGTTCGGGTATGCCTGTTCCTGCTGCCAATACTACGACATCCGACTCCAGAAAACCCTTGGATGTATGGACGCCGACTAAGCGGGAATCTTCATGCTGCAGCTGTGTAACGTTGGTGTCGAACTGAATCTTTGCTCCGTACTCCCGCGCTTTGCTGAGCAACAGCTCCGTTACCCCTATAGGGTCCACCGCACCTTCTTCGCTAACAAAGATCGCTTCATCCGGATATTCTTTCAGATTCGGCTCCAATGCCTCAAGCTGCTCTCGGTTTAATTTTTGAACGTGGAGTTGCTCCCTTAGGGGCGGAGTGCCCCAAGTCAGCGCTCCATGCCAATGAATTTTCAGTTCGGGCAGCTCTTTCTGAAGCGCATGATATTCTTCCAAAGCTGCATCGTACAAATGCCAGTATTCTGGAGCTACCCTATGAGTTGTATGTATCCAGGCAAAAGATTTTTCCGTGACTTCACGCGCCGCGGCGGGGTGTCGTTCTATTACGGTTACATCTTGATTTCGTTTAGCCAGATGATAGGCCATTGACGCGCCAACAATCCCTGCGCCAATAATCACGATTTTTTGTTTATGCAATTTTGACTCCCCTTCTATCGCTCTAGTTTAACATAGGCGTCATGATAATCAGGCGTTATAACATATTCATGCAGCTGGAGTGATGGGAGTACTAATTCTAGTAAGCCGGTTGCTAACGCTTTTCTTGTTTAACTTCTCGAACCAAACGAATATAATAGAAAAAAAGTATCGGAGGGGGTAAACCAGAATGGAGCACATCCAACGACACTGGTGTGAAATTGAAAATAAACGAAATAGAAGCTGTGAATTGACCGCTCATTTGAATCGCATGTACAGTGCAGATGCTCTGGAGCATCAAGTGAAAGTTCCATTCGAGATTGGAAATGGCTCTTGGCAGCGTATGCGGCCTCTTGCTGCTGTCGAGTTGGTGCTTTGCGATGTGCGTTTTCACAAACATATGGTGATGAGCAGCAAAGAAGCAGAGGATTCGGCCGTTATTGGTTTTTGTCTGGGTGATCCGATCTGGTGGAATGTCGAGGGCAACAAGAAGGAGTTCGGACTTGCTTCTGGCGAGGTATCGGCCTTCTTCAACACAGAGGACAGCCATTGCTGCGAGTACGATGTTCACCGCCATTTTCAGGGCTTAACCTTAAAGCTGAACCGGCAAATGGCCAGCCAATCGTTGCAGCAGCTTCCCATCGATAGGGTAATGCATGCTTTTTTTGAGAATAAGGGACAAATATTCAGCAGTAAGATGACGCCAGGCATGAAGCAAATTACGCACGAGATTTTACACTGCCGGTACACGGGCGATGTGAAGCAGATTTATTTGAGTGCCAAGGTATTGGAGCTTATTGCCCTATACGTTAGTGAATCGCTGCTTCAGAAGCCGCTAACTATGCCGGATTTGTCTAGAACCGATCTTGCTGCCCTCCACCTCGCCAAAGAAATTTTGGATGCCAATCTGCTGACGCCTCCAGGGCTAGGCGAATTATCAAAGCAAGTATGCCTGAACGAATACAAGCTAAAAAAAGGTTTTAAGGAGCTGTTCGGTTCCCCGGTCCATGCCTATGTGATTGATTGCAGACTGACGGCGGCCTATTACATGCTGGAGGCGGGAGTTGTAAATATAACGGAGGCTGCTTATGCTGTGGGCTTTAGCAAGGCAGGTCATTTCTCTGAACAGTTTAAGCGCAAATATGGGATGAAACCTTCTGAATATTTCCCTCATCACCGGAAGCTGAGTGGAGAACGTGTACTTCCATTACAATAATCCGGATTTGTCCTTTTCCCTCCCGATTTGGGTAGCAGCTGGCAGGGCTGGTATGAGATAGTAGGGCATATCGGCTGAATGACATCCTAACGTGAATTGAAACTCTTTTTTTTCAGCTTAATTGATAATGATAATCGTTATTAATTTAAGTGGAAATTGAGAAAAGAATACTTCGTATAGGGACGGAATTCATTCAGTTGGCAACTACGCTAGAGCGTGCTCAATACTGGAAAGGGTGGATTACGAAATGAAGAAGGTTTTAGTTTTGGCCATAGTATGCATGGTGTTCGTACTGTCAGCTTGCAGTAGTGCGAAGACAACAGGAGAAAAGGGAGAGAACGGTCAAGCAACATTCAAAATGATTGAGAATGCTAAAGGAGACAAAATCAAATTGCCGCTTCATCCAAAGCGGATTGCAGATTTATCGGGATCAACGGAAGAACTGCTGCTTCTGGGGATTAAGCCGATTGCATCAGCAAATGCGGATTATGGAACCCGGGGAGTATTCACGCCTACAATTAAGGACAATCTCGACGCCGATACGATCAATTTGGGCTGGTATGCCGAGCCGATTAATATAGAGCTTGTTACAGCCGCTGAGCCGGACTTGATCATATTAGGGTCACTGTTCAATGAAGACTTGTACGAACAGTTGTCGCAAATTGCGCCAACGGTGGTTGTTCCGCATCCTTATTATGCCTGGAGGGAACGATTTGCCTTTCTGGCCGATCTGTTTGAAAAAAAGGATGTAATGGATAAATGGCTTGTGGAATATGAACAGAAGGTATTGGATTGGAAGGAGAAGCTATCGCCGATTATACAGGATGAAAGCTTTGCTATGATTGAGACCTATCCGAAAAATCTGGTGGCCTATTCATCTACAGGCAGTGCGGAGTTGATCTATAAAGACTTTGGCTTCAAACGCACAGAGGGGATTCCCGATCCTGAACATTGGGGAGGCCGGGAGATGAGTTTGGAAGGACTCACTGCTATTAACCCGG
Source organism: Pristimantibacillus sp. Z349TD_6 (assembly GCF_056173205.1). Taxonomy (NCBI): domain Bacteria; kingdom Bacillati; phylum Bacillota; class Bacilli; order Caryophanales; family Paenibacillaceae; genus Pristimantibacillus (SeqCode); species Pristimantibacillus sp. Z349TD_6. The sequence continues at coordinate 700,038 of NZ_CM149662.1, forward strand.
ATAATCTGCTGCTCATGGAGAACAGCGAGAACAAAATGAGTGATAGTAAAGTATGGAGCAATCTAAAGGCCGTTCAGCAGAACAATGTATATCGGATTACAAATATTGATAACTACAATTATTCCTATACTGCCATGGGCAGGATGCATCTGCTCGACATGATTGGGTCACTTATTTTGGAGAAGCACAAGAAGTAAGCTGATTCGTTCTCATTTTGGTCAAGTCGGCGGGTAATAATGAACCCAGTCAGGCTGTTCAATCCTAACGTAAAGGAGTTATTGCCATGGATTTGAAATCTGAATTATCGGGATTGCTGCAAGTTACCGCAGAGAAAAAAGGGCTTCTGTCCGTGGCCGTCATTTTCTCGACGATCTCCAGCTTGCTGCAGGTGGCCCCTTTTGTTGCGGTATATCAAATTGTGCAGGAGCTTTTTCTCCATGCTAACGATCCGTCAGGTATAGACAAGAGCCTCATTATGTATTGGGGATTTGCAGCATTGGCAGCGTTAATCGGAGCTCTCATCACGCTCTATATTGGCGGTATGTGTTCGCATATTGCGGCCTTCGATATTTTATATCGATTAAGAGTTCGTCTTGCTGATCATGTGGCCAAAGTTCCCATGGGATATCATACAAGAACTGCGACCGGAGAATTGAAAAAAATCATCGAGGTCAGTGTCGAGAAAATTGAAAAATTCATTGCGCATCAGCTTCCGGATACGGTCAGCGCCATCATGATTCCTTTGCTGTTAATTGGTTATTTGTTCTGGCTGGATTGGAGGATGGCATTGGTACTGCTCATACCGATAAGCTTCGGCTACTGGCTGCAAACCCGAATGTTTGCAAGCGAAAGCGGGCGGAACACATACCGTGATTTTCAACATGCGGTGGAGGAAATGAATGCAACTGGTGTTGAGTATGTACGCGGCATGCCTGCTGTCAAAGTGTTCGGTATTAAAGCGGACAGTTTTCTGACCTTCAGGTATGCAGTCGAGCGCTATCGGGATATATCACTTCGGATAACCGACCTTTACAGAAGGCCGTACGGTTTGTTTTTTCTGGTGGTTAGCTCGCTGTTCACATTCATCATTCCAGCGGGACTAGCGTTTGCTTCCAATACGCCCGGCAATCTGGCGTTTACGGTTACCTTTGTACTGTTTCTGCTTATTACTCCAGGAATGGCAGTGCCGCTGCTGAAGCTGATGCAAGCTGGGAGTGGCTTGCGGGAAATTGTGGAGGGCTACAAGCGGATTGAGACTGTGCTTGAGGAAGGGATTGTCGAAGAGCCTGCTGTTCCGAAAGACCCATCTTTCTATGATATTGTGTTTGAGCAGCTTTCTTTCGCCTATGAGCGGAGCGAGAGCAAACATTATAAGCCTGTTCTCAAGGATATTGGTTTTGTGGCCAAGGCTGGCGAGATGACTGCACTTGTTGGTCCTTCGGGCGGCGGCAAATCTACAATTGCCCAATTGCTGCTGCGATTTTGGGAGATCAACGAAGGTCTTATTACGATTGGCGGCGTTCCGATTCAAGAGATCGGAACGGAGAAGCTGATGGACCTCGTATCATTTATTTTTCAGGATGTACATCTCTTCTACGATACAATCGAAGCCAATATCCGAATGGGCAATATGACGGCATCCAAGGAAGCTGTTACAAAAGCCGCGACCATGGCTCGATGTCATGAGTTTATTGAACAGCTTCCGCAAGGCTATGACACCATGATTGGGGAAGGAGGCACTTATCTATCAGGGGGCGAAGCCCAGCGGGTCTCTATTGCTCGGGCACTGCTCAAGGATGCTCCGATTTTAGTACTGGATGAGGCAACCGCCTATGCGGATGCCGAAAATGAGTACCTAATTCAGCAGGCTTTGGCTAAGCTGGTGCAAGGGAAAACAGTGCTTATTATTGCTCATCGGTTATCTTCTATACGGGCGGCAGAACAGATTCTAGTTATTCGACAAGGAGAAATTGTAGAGCGTGGGACTCATGACGAGCTTCGTGCTTTACAGGGACTATATGAGCAAATGTGGAAATCCCATATTAGTGCTGCTTCATGGAAGCTAGGGGCGGGACGGGCCACAGCTAGGGACTCAGCAACTGCAGAAGCTTCTGGAACAACCGTAATTGCTGAGAGAGCTGTAGCTGTTTCTGCATCTTCCAAAGATACTATTGCGGAAATACATCATGCTTCTGATGGAAGGAGGGGGAAGCCGTGAAGCAATATCTGATGAATCTGTCAGGTGGAAATCCACGTACCCTTATCCCTTCGGCACTTGCCGCTATGTTGGATGGCGTGGTCAAGATTGTCCCCGCTGCCCTGCTGGCAGATCTATTTCATACGTTGTATACCTTCTATACGGAGCCGGGTACTGCGTGGAATACCTGGCGGCTCTGGATGGTGGCGGCTGTACTGATTGTTTGGCTGCCTGTCTCCTATGCTGCATATTCATTGCTGTACAACAAAGCATATAGAGCGGCGTACAGCCTGGCTGCTACGGGTCGGATGAGTCTGGCTGAACATTTGCGTCGTCTCCCATTAGGTTATTTCGGTAAGCGCGATCCGGCGGATATGACTAATCTGCTTTTAAGCGATTACGCTCAAGTCGAGCATACGATATCGCATAATGTGCCTCAGTTAATCAGTGCAGTGATGCTGCCTTTGCTGGCGTTTGGCGGCTTGCTGCTGTTGGATTGGCGGATGGCACTGGCGATGTTCCTGGCAGTGCCAGCTGGCTTGCTGCTGCTTTGGCTGACGGACGCGCTGCAGGTGCGTTTGAGCGAAGGGCACATCCGAGCTAAAAATGAGGCGGCCAACCGGCTGCAGGAATATCTGAGCGGCATTCAAGAAATCAAAGCCCATAACATGGGGGGCAAGCGATTCGAACGTTTGCGTCTTGCCTTTGACCAGCTGAAGCGGGCTTCGATTCGGCTTGAAGGGTTAATGGGCCCGCTCATTTTGGGAGCGACACTGCTGACCCGCTCGGGCATGACGATCATGATTGCAGCAGGAAGCGCTTGGCTTGCCGGAGGGACGCTTTCTTTGACCGCCTTCCTGCTGTTTTTACTTGTAGGCACCCGCATCTTCGACCCGCTGACCGCCGTATTGATGAACTATGGGGAGATTCGCTATTCCGCTTACAGTGCCCAGCGCATTATGGATATTCGGCGGGAGCAGCCGATGCCGGGAACGGGAAGTATTGACGAGAATGGCGCGATTGTATTCGACCGGGTTACCTTCGGTTATCGGCCAGAAGCACCTGTTCTGAAGGAGCTGTCGTTTAGGATTCCGCCGCAAAGCATTACAGCCTTAGTGGGACCGTCGGGCAGTGGGAAAAGCACAGTTTTGCGCTTAATCGCTCGCTTCTGGGACGTCCAGCAAGGTGCTATCCGCATTGGGGAGCAGACGCTCGAACAGGCCAATGCTGAGCAGTTGTTATCGCATATGTCGATGGTCTTTCAGGATGTATACCTGTTCCAAGATACCATTGGAAACAATATACGCATCGGCAAGCTGGATGCAACGCAAGCAGAAATTGAAGCAGCGGCCAGACGTGCCTGCTGCCATGAGTTTATTTCAAGGTTGCCGCAAGGGTACGACACCCCGGTTGGCGAGGGCGGCTCCACCTTGTCCGGCGGCGAGAAGCAGCGTATCTCCATTGCTCGCGCACTGCTCAAGAATGCATCCATTGTGCTGCTCGACGAAGCAACGGCTTCGCTTGATCCGGAAAATGAAGCTGAGGTTCAGCAGGCCATTAATGAGTTAGTCGCAAGCAAGACGGTCATTATGATCGCCCACCGTCTGATGACCGTTCAGCATGCAGACAAAATTCTGTTTCTCGAGCAGGGCAGGCTTGTAGAGGAAGGCACGCATGACGAGTTATGCTCCAAGGCTGGACGCTATGCTAGCTTATGGAGCCTGCAGCAGGAAGCGGCAGGCTGGCAGCTCAAATAAGAAAAATTCGGAGATTTTCTGATATAGGCAGCTCGCAGGCTTATTGATTTTTGCTTATGAGTGCACTGCTGAGTAATGAGCAACTAGAATTTTTGAAAATCTATTTTATTCTAGGCGATTTGATATGCTATCAAACAGAAATCCCCTTCAAAGGAATTGAAGGGGATTTGATGATTTATTGGTAGTTTTTAAACACATAGTTCGGTCCAACTGAGAGAAGGAGTTGTTAAATGAAATTCAAACGGATGAATTGTTTTACGGTTGCCTTTGCGAAGAAGGCATTGGAGCTGCAGCACTCATCGATTTTAATGAAAACGGTTCCAAAAAGCTAAGAATGACTGTAAAAGTTTAAAAATGTCTCACTACATACTAGGTTACTCATACGGTAAGCTAATGGTAGTCCTTATATTTACAGTTCTTCCATTATGAATATTTAGGGGTGATGTTGGAATCCTCTTCGCTGTCTGGTTGCCAAGCAAGCTAATGGTATAAGCCGAACCTAAGAAATGGGAGGTAATAATTATGCGTAAAAGGTTTTTAAGTTTGTTCTTGTCAGCAACGATGCTGCTGTCCGTCCTTATTGTATTCAATTCCTCTACATCAGCCGCGGATCCAATCATTAGTTCTGGAAATCCCATTTTTACTAGTATTTTCACCGCCGATCCTTCTGCTCGTGTGTGGAATGACGGACGTATTTACGTGTATGCGTCACACGATATCTTTCCTTCCAGAGGAAGCGATTTGATGGATAAATATCACGTCTTCTCGTCGGACAATATGGTCGACTGGGTGGACGAAGGAGAGATTCTGAGCGCGGACGATGTGCCGTGGGGACGGCCGGAAGGGGGCTTTATGTGGGCTCCGGATGCCGCATACAAGAACGGAACCTACTACTACTATTTTCCGCATCCTAGCGATACGAATTGGAATAGCTCTTGGAAGATCGGCGTGGCAACAAGTGACAAGCCCGCCAAGGATTTTGAGGTTCAAGGGTATATACAGGGGCTTCCTGGCAGCAATTTGATTGATCCTAACGTATTCCGCGACGACAACGGAACCTATTACCTGTATGCCGGGGGAGGAGGTGCCAGCTACGGGATGAAGCTTGGTGCCGACATGATGTCGATAGATGGTCCCGTCAAGCAGTTCACTGAGCTGGAGGATTTCCACGAGGCTACTTGGGTGTTCAAGCGGGGGAGCATTTATTATTTAATGTACTCTGATAACAATCCTGGCGCGAACCGGATGAGGTACGCCACCAGCAGCAATCCGCTTGGACCATGGACCAACCGCGGCGTCATATTGGATCCGGTATTCGGCAGTGAAACTTCGCATGGGTCCGTTGTGGAATACAAGGGGAACTGGTATATGTTTTATCATAATGCGAAAATCTCCTCGAACGGTACGCTGCGTTCCGTCGCCGTGGATCGGTTGTATTTCAATTCTGACGGGACAATCCAAAAAGTCATACAGACGTCCGAAGGTGTACCAGCTGTTGGACCGCGATCCACCGCTACCGAGGTCAAGTACTACGATTTGATTAACGAAAGCTTTGACGCATATACACAGAAAACGGAGTATGCCATGAATATGAGCAACGTATCCATAGGAGGAGGGGCGACCCGGTCCGGTGCAAATGTTGAAAATATGCATACTCAAGGCTCCTACATTCAGTTGAATGGAATTAACGGCGGCGCAGGCGGGAAAGCGCTTCTTACCGTGCTCTATTCTTCCGGGGACAGCGGGTCAGCCTTTAAGGTAGATGCGAGCGGCGACACGGCCGGAGACGGTTATTTTCTTTCTCTTCCTGGCACGGGAGGGTGGGGCAATTACACCGGCCGAACAAACCGTCTCATTGATTTGAATTCGGGCACGAACAATCAAATCCGGCTAAGGGGCGGTATGGGAGGAGTCAACGTATCGCGCGTCATCGTTTCCTTGATCCCGCAAACGACGCAGGAAGCGGAATATCCGATGAGCGGAGCTAACGTGTCCGTAGGGGGAGGGGCGACGAAGTCGGGTGGAAATATTGAAAATATGCATATCCCGGGCTCCTACTTCGAGTTGACTGGGGTTGCCGGTGGTATGGGCGGTCAGAAGCTTTTAACCGTGGTTTATGCTTCAGCGGACGCCCAAACAACCTTTAAAGTGAACGCCAGCGGCGACCAGTCGGGGAATGGCTATTCGCTTACTTTGCCTGGCACGGGAAGCTGGAGTAACTACACCGGTCGGGCCAGCCGCATCATAGATTTGAACACAGGCAACAGCAACGTTATTCGGGTGAGCGGGGGCATAGGCGGAGCTAACGTGAGCCGAGTCATCGTCTCGTCGATTCCGTAAACAGGAGTTCGCTAAAATAACAAAATAATTGCTTAATCAATAAGCAGGATGGGGGCTGTGATAGGTTACTGGTTGGTGACCTGTTGCAGCCCTCTTTGGGCTTTACGTTCAACATTAAAATTAAGCAAGTGTTGTAATCGAGAGTGGGTGGCAACGCAATTATCCTTGAAAAAGCAACGCTATATCAAATTTTTGACCACCCGAATACCGGCTGTAAAATCTTGCGAATATAATAAGCCATTATCGTCATTGGGGTCCAAGAGCTGCGCTTGTTCTGGATGTATTGATCATTGATAATATAAGTCCGAGTGGAAGTAGGGCTCTTCAGACCAAACGTTTCCCACTTCGCCGGATCATTCGAACCTTCGAGTCTTGCAAGCATATTCTCCGACTCACTATTTATTTTAGCCGGAATTTGCTCGTAGGCTTGGGCGATTTGCACATGAAATTCGTCGATCGGATTGCGGCTAGCAAGGCTCTCCAAGTGGATGCCTTCGCGAATGTAAGAAACGTATGCTAGATGGTCAGCCCAGCACTCGTCGATATAAAAAAGTCGTACACGCTGCTCCGAAGGGCTCATCGGCTTCTCGCCTTTCAAAATTCCGAGCCTCTCCTCGTATAGAATTCGCCTCTGATCCTCCACCATATCCGAATAACAGTTCAGTTCCTGGCGGATATGAAAGTTTTGCCCCATAGCAACGCGCTGAATATGCGCGATTTTGCTGCGGAGCCCCGGCTTTTCGAGAGCCTCATCCTGCCTCAGATTGCGAAACGCTTTATCGATGCCGAACTGAAGCAGCAACTCGTCCTCCAAGCTTACGAAAATTACGGAAGCTCCCGGATCGCCTTGGCGGCCAGAACGTCCGCGCAGTTGGTCGTCGATCCGAACGCTTTCGTTCACATGTGTACCAATCACGTACAACCCACCTAGCTTGGCGACAGCTTCTGCTTGCGTGGGGTTGCCGCCGCCGAGCCGAATGTCGACGCCACGGCCTGCCATATTCGTAGACACCGTCACGGCCCCGATTTCTCCTGCTTTGGCTATGATCTCAGCTTCTTTTGCATCGTTTTTCGCATTCAGAACATGGCAAGGTACATTGGCAGCGGCTAACGCCTCCGCCAGCATGTCAGACTCCTCGACGCTTGATGTACCAATGAGAATCGGACGACCCGTCGAATGGACGGATATGATTTCTTTTACAAGTGCCTTGAGTTTGGCTAATTTATGAGTATAAATCCGGTACGGATGGTCAATCCGTATGTTTGGCCGGTTCGGCATAATTTGTACGACCTGCAGCGCATAAATTTCTTCGAATTCCATTGCGGAAGCGTACGCGGTAGCCGTCATCCCGCAAATCTTCGGGTATAGGCTAAGGAAGTGTTGAAGGGTGATCGTCCCGAGAATTTCCCCGCCGGATATCGACTGCAGCCCTTCTTTGGTCGCAAGTGCAGCTTGCAGCCCGTCCGGCAAATGCCTGTTCTCCGCCACGCGGCCGGTATATTCGTCGATCAGCTCGATTTTACCGTTCCGGACGATATAATCGACGTCTTTTTTCAATAACAATTCCACATGCAGCGCGCAATTTAATGACGTTAACAAATGACTATTATGGCTATCGTACAAATTGCCGCATCCGAGCAGCGACTCCGCTTTCGCAGAGCCTGCTTCATTTAAATATACGTTCCGCTCGAACTCGTCGAAGTCGAAATGCTCTGCTTGCTCGAGGTGCCGAGCCACTTCTGCGAAACGAATGCCGTCGTTGCTGGAAGAGCCCGACTCGCCGGCGATGACTAGCGGCACCCGCGCTTCGTCGAGAAGCAGTGAATCCGCTTCGTCGACGATGACGTAGTGGAAAGGACGATGTACGGTATCGGCTTCGCCCAGTGCGATCGTGTCTCGCAAATAATCAAATCCCGCCTCCTTGGCTGTAACATAGGTTATATCCGCGGCGTACGCTTCACGTTTCTCGGACAGGTTCATGCCCGCTTGAACCGAGTTTATCGTTAACCCTAGGAAACGATAGATTGGGCCCATCCACTCCGCATCTCGATTTGCCAAATAATCGTTGAAAGTCAGCACATGAACGCCTTCGCCTGTCAGCGCATTTAGATAAGCAGGCATAACAGCAGAGAGCGTTTTTCCTTCACCAGTATGCTGCTCGATCAAAAAACTCTCGTGCAGAGCAATGGCAGCGATGATTTGGACGTCGTAAGGCTGTAAACCGAGCGTTCTTTTTGCTGTCTCACAGACTAACGCATAAGCATCAACAAGCAGCTCATCCAAAGGCGTACCCGATTTTGCTTTCTCTCTCAGCCGGAGGGATTCTGCTTGAAGCTGCCCATCGTCCCATGCTTCCAAATTCCGTTTCCTAATGAGCTCCACTTTGTCCTGATAGACTTGTAGCTTATGCTGGGTATCGCGGTCTTTGAATTTTTGCATCAGCTTGGCGGCTATATTCATAGAAATTGGATCTCCCCTCGGTAGAAATTCGATTAGTTTTGGATAATATTTGTGCTGATCTGTCACCTAATAGGTTTAAATCCACTTCATATAAGCAAAACCATATACTGCACTTACCGTCATCACCGTACTCCAAAAAGCAAAGCTGACCGCCATCCAGCAGAGGATGAGTTTGGATAAGCTTTGAGCGTGACCCATTGCTGCCACTCAGACCAGACACTTGGAGTAGTAATATAATCGAAATAAATGGCTGATTGTAAGTTACGGCAAATTTGAGAGCAAACGTAATCGAAGGGGAGTAGTCTCCTTTCTCGATAACCCTACTGTCTGTGGAGTCGCTCCAATGACATTTGTTAAGTCTTGCTGCAACCGTCTGAAGCGCGCCCTCAGTCCACGATCGTTGTTAACAAGCATACGAGGGACCGTCTCTAGTTAACGGTTAGGAAATATTGTAATTTGTGTATTGCAAAATGTAAATCATATATTGCATTCCAGTGGCGTAGTGTGTCTGAAAATACTTTGATTAAGCTTCGTGTTGAGTACGAATATAGTACATATTTTTCTGCTAACCTTCCACTGAGTTTTTTATTTCATGTGATTACATATTTATCCCCCTTAATTTGTTCGCATTCAACTAGCTGCGAAAATCGATGGCATTTTGGTAGGCAGATTCCCCTTTTAAGTAGACAATATGCTCAACAATGAATGGAATACTATCGTCTCTATTTTTATATTTTCAGGTTAATGGAAGCATGGTAATATAACGAATAATAGGCTTTATTTCAATTATTTTACAAAAATAGATTGAGTGAAGGGGGCAACGATTTATTATGCTAGGCAAATGCATAGGCATTGGCTCCAGCTGTGAGGTGCATGAGTGGGGCGAGGAGGGAAAAGTAGTAAAGTTGTTTCATGCTGGCACGCCATTGGAGGCTGTTCAGCTCGAATATCGGAACAGTTCTGCTGCTTGGGCAAGCGGACTGCCGGCAGCGCGCCCGTTCGAGCAAGTCGTGTGGGATAACCGCCTTGGTATCGTCTTCGAGAAAGTAGTGGGATCGACCTTTGTGAATCGTTTTTTTGAACAACTGCATGCTTTTCATGAAATTGATTTTGACGATGTAGATAGCGATTTAAGAAAATTTGCTCGCGTCCTGTATAATATTCATAAAGGAGATATCAGCGGGATCGTTACTGAGCAAAAGGAGCATTTGAAGGTAATCATCGGTAGACCCTCCTTGCTGACGGAAGACGAAATAACTGCCCTCCATGCTTATGTGGATCAGTTGCCTAATAAACGAATGCTATGCCACGGCGACACGAACGTCAATAATCTCATTTTACGAGAAGGTATACCAGTTATGATCGATTGGATGCATACCGTAATCGGCAACCCGGCGGCGGATATCGCGGAAGTATGCGTGACGATCCTGTATGCTGTGCTGCCCCCAGAAACGCCGCCTGACGTTAACGCATTCTTTGAATTCTCGCGGCAGACAGCTTACCGTATATTCGTCGATGAATATTGCAAGCTGTCTGGCGCGACAGAAGATGAAATATTCCCTTGGTACGTTCCCGTCGCCGCTCGTCAGCTCGCATCGGGCGCCTTATCAGACGTACAAGCGGAAAAGCTTGTTGCTTTGATTAGGGATAAGCTCAGTATCGTGCTTTAGCGAAGAGGGCTGTAACAGGTTAAGGACAAGTTTACGATTGGAAGTCATTTTCAGAGCATGACTGCAAGCTAGAGTGTTATTATTCTATCGTGTGACAATACACGTATATAAAATATTGCAGAAAATTATGGTAATATAGTTTTGATAGATTACCATTTTAATTTATGGAGGCGCTTACTTATGGACCAACAGTTGCAGCAAGAGGGGTACTTCGGGGAGTTCGGAGGAAGCTTCGTTCCACCGGAATTGCAGGAAGTGCTAAACTATTTGAGCGAGCAATTTTACAAGTTCAGGGAAGATCCGGACTTTCAGGAAGAGCTCAGCTATTACCTGCGTGAATATGTTGGCCGCAAGAGCCCGCTGACGTATGCGGAGCGGCTGTCCAAATCATGGGGAGGACCCAAGATCTACTTAAAGCGCGAAGATCTGAACCATACTGGTGCGCATAAGATCAACAACGCTATTGGCCAGATCCTACTAGCCAAGCGAATGGGCGCCAAGCGGATTATCGCCGAGACTGGTGCGGGTCAGCACGGAGTTGCGACGGCTACGGCTTGCGCAATGTTTAATATGGAATGCGTCATCTATATGGGAGCTGAAGATATGCGCCGCCAGGCGCTCAACGTGTTCCGGATGGAACTGCTCGGTGCTACTGTTGTGCCGGTTGATAAGGGGCAGGGTCGACTGAAGGACGCCGTGGACGAAGCGCTGGGCGATCTGGTTCGCAATTATAAAAATACATTTTATTTGCTCGGTTCTGCGGTTGGTCCACATCCGTTTCCGACGATGGTTAAGCATTTTCAAGCGGTCATCAGTGAAGAGTCGAAGCAGCAGATTTTGGAGAAGGAAGGTCGTTTGCCTGATGCGGTAGTAGCCTGTGCGGGCGGCGGCAGCAATGCGATTGGAGCGTTCGCTCATTACATCGACGAGCCTAGCGTTCGTTTAATCGGCGTTGAACCCGATCAAGCACCGACCTTAACGGAAGGTGTTCCGGGCATGATTCACGGCTTCAAATGCTTGGTACTGCTGGACGAAGAAGGAGAGCCGCGGAAGACGTATTCGATCGCCGCGGGGCTCGATTATCCGGGTATCGGGCCGGAGCATAGCCACTTGAAGGTGACAGGGCGCGCCGAATATGCGACGGTTACCAATGAGGAAGTGCTGGAAGCATTCCAAGAACTTTCTCGTACGGAAGGAATTATTCCTGCACTGGAGAGTGCGCACGCAGTTGCCCATGCCAAGAAGCTGGCGCCAACGATGGATCAAGATCAGATCCTGATCATTAACCTTTCCGGACGTGGAGACAAAGATGTCGAGCAAGTATTTCAGATGATTAAATAATAACAACTGTCGGCTGCATCTATGCAAGATCGGCTGCGGCACGATGAAAACAATCATGATTATAAGGATGTCATCTAGAATTTGGAATAGCAGACCGGGAGCCTCCTAAGTGGAGAGACTCCCGGTCTTTGTTATATAATTGGCAGAAGCGCTCCATTGAAGATTGGAATCACACCATATACTATAGATATGAAGGCTAATAGAGCAATCTAAGGCTAAAGGTTCCATAATGGATTACATAAATGAACGAAAGAGGCGAGTCAAAATGAATAACATCGTATCGTTGGAATGGCTAAAGGAGAAACTCGGTGAGCCAAAACTTGTCATCGCGGATTGCCGTTTTCGTTTGGACGATCCCGATGCGGGGCCCAGAGCGTACGAGGAGTCCCATATTCCGGGGGCTGTTTATATGGATCTGGAGAAGGATCTATCCGGTGAGGTCGAGGAATATGGCGGACGCCATCCGCTTCCCGATATTTTTGCAATGACAGTGACGTTCGCCAGGACGGGCATAAGCAACGATTCGATTGTGGTCGCATATGACGATCAAGGCGGAGCGATGGCTTCTCGGCTGTGGTGGCTGCTGAAGTATATGGGACATGAGCAGGTCTATGTGCTGGATAAAGGCTTCTCTGCTTGGGTCAAAGAAGGGTTGCCTGTATCGACTGAGAACAAAGTGGCGCAGCCTGCGACATACCTTGCAACGGTGCAGCACAATATGCTAGTTGAAATGGATGAGGTTAGGGAGCTGCTTGGCAGCGAGGGAGTAACGCTTATCGACTCGCGCGAAGCTCCTCGCTACCGCGGAGAGGTCGAGCCGATCGACCGCGTTGCTGGCCACATTCCAGGCGCGATTAACCGTTTCTGGAGAGAGGGTCTAACGGAATCCGGCGGTTGGAAGGACGTCGCCGCTCAAACCGATCGGTTCCATGATCTGGACAAGAACGGCGAGCTGATCGTGTATTGCGGATCAGGCGTCACAGCCACACCAAACGTCATTGCGCTGCAGGAAGCAGGCTTCACGAAAGTGCGCTTGTATGCGGGAAGCTGGAGTGATTGGATTAGTTTCTCTAACAACCCCATCGCCATCGGGGACGAAGAAGAACGGTTAGAAGGATAACAGTACTCATTCGATGAATACATCGCCTTGCAGCTTGTAAGCTGCGGCGATGTATTTTTATATTGTGAACGCAACACGAGGAACCTTTGTCCGTAATTGGCCAGCGTCTTGATTAGACAACGTGACGTTTCTATGATATGGTGTGGTTTACAGATAGGCATTCCACTTTCCGAAGTGGGGTGCCTTCCTGTATATTTACGGAGGTTTTACATTAAATGTATTGTGCCGTAATCGGCAGAACATGGAGGTGGTGATGCTATGTTTCGCTCTTTATCCCCTATCGGGGAAGATTCTGCGACCAAGGAACCAGCGCAAAGATCTTTTAATAAAGAGGAGAGAGTTAAGCATGACAACATTTATGCAAGCAGAGAAACGTACACATTTGAATACATCAGGGCTTCGTAATCTACGTAAATCAGGACGTCTGCCTGGTATTGTGTTTGGTAGAAATGTAGAAAATAAGATGGTTCATATTTCAACGATAGAATTTCATAAGTGGTTGAAGCAAGGTGCATCTGGTTTTATCGATATACAGCTTGACGGGAAAGATTCGGTGTCCGTATTGCTTGAGGATCTCCAGCGAGATCCGGTAACGCGTGATTTGATTCATGTTGATTTCCAGCAAGTGCAGAATAACGAAGTCGTATGCACAAAGATTCCGGTAAAATTCATAGGCAAGCCAATCGGATTGAAGCAGGGCGGGATTGTACAACTTCAGTCCGAGTTTATTGAGGTAGAAGCATTGCCAAGGCATTTGCCGTCGGTGATAGAATATGATATCAGCGGCATGAATATCGGTGAATCCGTCTATGTGAAGGATTTGGATTTGTCATCAGAAGTTACACTTATTTCCGGTAAAAACGAGTTTCTCGTATCTGTAGTGAAGCCTTAACTCATCCTATTAGGGGCTTCAACTATTAAAAACACGTCGTATCTGCAGCTTACCTGCTGGTACGACGTGTTTTTGCGTAATTTGACATCTTCCTCCCGTTCTTAAGGACCATTGACGGCGCTTGCAGATTATCCCCATAATAGAAAAAGGTGTTACATAATTTTACAGTTGGGAGAGGGTAAAATGTCCAAACGCGTGCTTATTCTAACCGGCGACGGCGCAGAGGTTCTGGAGGTTTATTATCCATTCTATCGGTTGAAGGAAGAGGGCTACGAGGCGGTGATCGCTTCGCCGAGAAAGAAGACATTGAATACGGTATGCCACGACTTCATCGAGGGATGGGATACTTATTCGGAGAAGCCAGCTCATCTGCTGCCGTCTGATATAGCCTTTGCGGACGTGGAGCCTGCTGACTACGATGCCTTGATCATCCCAGGCGGACGCGCTCCTGAGTTCATCCGCAACGATCAAGATCTTCCGCGAATTGTCCAGCACTTTCTGGATGCGGACAAGCCTGTAGGCGCGATTTGTCACGGTGCTCAGGTATTCTTGGCGCTGCCCGATCGTTCCTACTTCAAAGGCAGAACGTTAACGGCATACAATGCATGCAAGTTAGAAGTTGAATCACTCGGCGCAGAATATGCAAGTGAGACACTGCATGTAGACGGAAATTTAGTATCGGGTCACGCATGGCCTGATCTTCCTGGATTTATGCGGGAATTTCTAAATCTGCTTGGCCGGACGTCAAACAAGGAACTAACCTCAACCACGAACTAATTCTTAATACAGCGAATATGCATTGCCTTTCAAGTGTTGGCTTGCATACGAATAGAAGAAGGAAAAGACACCGTTGGGGTGTCTTTTTTGACATATGCGCGCCTAGCCAGCGACGAGTAATTGCTGAGAGGCATAACAGTATGAATGATTTAAATACATCGCCATGTGGGCCTTGAGCCTTGGGTGATGTATTTTTTTGTGCTCCAAGACTACTCGACCCAGACGCACTAAACTATAGTCCTGTTTTTACTTGGCTTGGGTCTGGGACAAAGACTAGGCTTGGGTTAGTTCTTATGGAGGCGGCCCCATTGCTATACTTCTAAACAGACTTACATACTTAGATTAAGGGGTTATTGTCATGGGAACATACTTTAGCAACATTTTAACTACCGGATCAGACGAGGAGAAGGCGCGTATTCGTTTGGCTAGGCGAGGACTTCTTGTTTTCTTCGCTATGCTCGTCCCACTCTCTATACTTAGTTATGCGTTATTGATGACATCGCCGATTTTTGTCCTGCTGCTCATGTGGGCACCAGGCTTGTCCTCCATATTCGCCAGAATTGTGCTTCGTGAAGGGATATCGGATATTTCCTTGCGTATTGGGGGGAAGCAAACACTCAAGAAATTGCCGATGATTTTACTGCTTCCAGTCATCATTGGTTTGTTTGCTTACGGAATAGCCTGGGTGACAGGGCTGGTGCAATACGTTACACCGGACACATTTATTAAAGCACCATCTGCAGTTATATTTGTGGGAACTGTACTTATGCAAATGTTATTTGGCACGATAATAGGTGTGATCAGCAGTGCTGGTGAGGAGCTTGGCTGGAGGGGATATATGCTTACACGACTAATAGACGCCCGCATTCCTAAACCAGTGCTTACCAGCGGAATGATTTGGGGCTTATGGCATCTTCCCGTCATGCTTGTAGGGAATTATTATTCTGGTCCATACCCTGCTTTGTCTGTTGTTTTATTCATGATTTCTGTTACTTCCTTCAGTTATATTCTTAGCCGTTTACGCTTATCAACGGGAAGCGTATGGGCTGCTATTCTCCTGCATGCCTCATGGAATGCTGTGATTCAGGATGCGTTCGATTTATTTTCCAGCGGTGAGAATGTGCTGCTATGGACAGGAGAATCGGGAATATTTGTAGCTCTCGCCTTGTTAATAGCGGCATGGATGACATCAAGAAAACCGCTCGAAATTAGAAGGTTATGAGCGACGGAGTGGTTACAGGGGAAGAGGATAAGGCTTAAATAGCATAGCGACATCACATTTGAATACATCGCCTTCTGAGGTATTTTCCTTGGGCGATGTATTTTTGCGCTCGAAAGATCATCGCTATATTTTTCAATAAAGCCCTGTCGAGGACAGATCTTTTAAATTATAAACCTTAAATATTATTAAAGGTTTTTTAAGGAATTAGAAAAAGATGATTTATAGTGCCGTGTTATAATGAAAAACCACAAGAGAGTAAGACAGTACGATTTTGTGTTCGGTATGAGGAGGAATAATGTGAGCATTACAGATATGTTCAATTACTTACGCGTTCTGGGATTGCCAGTGGTCATTGTCGTTGGAATCGAGCTGCTTCTAATTGCAGGTTATTATACATTTTATTATCGCAAAAGAAGGCGAGAGGAAGAGCCCTGGCTGCCTATGAGTAAGCTTATCCTCGGTGCGCTTTTCATCGGTTATATTGTTTTTGTTCTCCAGTTGACCGTTATCGGCCGAGGTACGTCACATTTCTTGGAAATGAACTTATATCCTTTCGGTGGTTATATCGTTGCATGGCAAAAATACTCGCTAAGAGAATTTCAGAACGGCATTTTTAACATTTTAATGTTTGTGCCTTTGGGGATTTTGCTGCCTTGTTTGAGTTACAAGTTTAGAGCGTTCAAACGGATTCTTCTTGTTGTTGTATGTGCGACATTAGCTATCGAAACGTATCAGACGCTTACTGGCGCAGGTCTATTTGAGGTTGATGATCTTATTAACAATACACTTGGCGGCATTATGGGCTACCAGTTGTACAGACTTGCTGCTTCTATCATGGAGCACAAAAAAGTTAAGATCAAGAGCCTGCTGGGCAATCTGTCCATCCCCATAGCAATCGGTTTGATGTTTTGTGCAATGAATATCGTCTATAATCAGCAGGAGTTTGGTCAACTAGCCATTAATTCGTATCACAAATGGAATATGAAGGGCGTTGAGCTTAGCGCTTCACTCTCGTTAAGCCCAGAACCAAATGCTGCTGCGGTATACAAAAGAGTCGTAAATAATGATGAGATCGCAGCGCTGCTGCTGCAAAAACTAGCATTGACTGAGTTAAGCGTCAAGAAGTGGGGAAGTGATCGTGAAAGTGTGTTAACGAGTAATAGCGATACACACTACACGTTATTCCAATCCGAGGGGGGTAACTGGTCGTTAACCGAAAATGATTACGTCCCAGGGCAAGCCTCGCTAACTGATTCGGAATCTATGTTAGAGAAGGCGAAAACGATTGCGGATGATTTGAGCTTGCCTACCGAGAAGGCTGAATTGCGAGGAGTAGATGACGGTGAGTATGCATGGTCACTCTCGCAGATCCCAGGAATGAACGAGGATTACTGGACAGGCGATTTCTCCATTGGCCTAAAAGAGGATGGCAGCATCTACGCGATCAATAGCGGAATTAAGCACAATCAGTTTGTGAGGACGATGGATCTATTATCTCCAGCTGAAGTATATAAACGCATAGAGGATGGGGAATTTCAGCAGCTGAAAAGAAATGCTTTATTAACAAAGGATCAGCTTGAAATAAAAAAGGGTGACCATCTAGAAATAAAAGGAATAGAACTAACCTATATGTATGATTCAAAAGACTTTTATCGGCCTGTATATCAGGTTAATGGAACATATAATGGTGATCCCAACTGGTTTACCTTAATTGATGCAAAGAATTAAAAAAGCTGATTTGGACTTATTTTATTTTGATCCCATATCCTTGGAAGCTCAGCTGGTATTTATAAAAGGGTACCCATACAAACAGACACTTTTAAAAGAGTGTTTAGCGTATGGGTACCTTTTTGTAAGCTAGCGTGAATAGCGGGGGCGAGCCGTCATGCTCTATTTTTCTCCATCCAAGGAACGGTCCAGTCAATCAGGGGTCTTACTTCCATAAGTCGCACATCAGCATTTCCTACTTTATGAATTTTCATATTTTTTTGTTGATCATATTCGTTTCCTAATCTACTAAAATCTTCGTCGTCGACTGCTTGAGTAGAATAAGTAACCCACGTTCTCTTGCCATCAATCATGACTGCACTGCTCTCATCTGCAAATCTTTTAGAAGAAAAATTTGCTCTCGTTTCCGCTAAATGCAGGGATGTATTTTTTTCATAGCCAACACCAATTAATAGTACATGCCCATCTAATTTATACAATTTATCTACAGGGGAGTCGCTGCCAAAAATATTGCTTAAATCATGTTTCTCTGTTATATATTCCGCGTGTTTCCCTACTGCTGCTATCGACCTTGCCGGGTGATCAGATCTTGTGGCCCCTGGCCACTGTCTAAACATTTCAGCCACGACACCCATACCGATCGCAGGTGTTATTTCTTTATCATATGCAGGCCAGTTTTCTCGAATAATAGGCCACCATTCCTTCGGTTCATTCCAATGAACTCCAGTAGAGGGATCAAGGTTTTTCCATGTCTGAGAAGGCATCATCAATGTTCCTTCTTTTCCTACGATTTCAAGAAGTGACCTAATCAATGTTTCAGCCCCGCCTACAACAAATCCCAAGCTTTTTAATGAAGTATGTACGAATATGGTTTGCCCTTCCATTAATCCGCAGTTTTTGAATTGTGTAATTAAATCCTCTTTCGTTAAAATCATTCTCGTTTCTTCGTTTCCAGTCATTGTGCATCCTCCATTTCATTTGGAAAACAAAATAACCCCGCTACAGGTAGCGGGGTTGTCTCTAGCATTGCCAGAAAAGCATAGCCCTTGAATTACTCAAAATGGAATTATTTTTCAATAGTATACCAACAAAAATGACAGTCTACAATGGTCAGCAGAAAAAAATGCTGATGAAGACAGCACGGACAATTCCGCTAAATTGTTATTTTGCGAAGTGGATGGTTAGCACAGAACCATTGCTTCGAGCGCGTAAAAAAATGTATAAATTTTTACAAAAAATAGTTGCGATAGCATTCTATATTTCATATACTGATATTAGTTGCAATGACATACTATTTAAGGGGTGAGAAAAATGAGCGAATATAGGAAGCTTGCTGAGAAGCATGAATCGGAATCTCACGGACAATACATCTCTGCCATCTATCGCCATATGCAAATCTTGATTTCAGCCGAACTGGCACCTTATCGAATCGGCAGCGGGCAGTATATTTTTCTAATGGCCATAGCATCTCAGCAGCCCATTACTCAAAAAGCTTTAAGCGAGAAGCTGCTTATTGACAAGACGACTACCGCTAAGGCGATTGCAAAGCTAGAAGCGGAAGGATATGTGCGCAGGGAAGTTGACCCCGCGGATAACCGCTATCAGCAGCTTTATTTGACAGAATCGGCACAGGACGTGGTGCCGAAAGTACAGGAAGCGTTAGACAGGGTCAAGAGTAGAACCAAGCAGGGGATTTCCGATGAGGATTATGATCTATTTATAAGCCTGTTGAAGGTTGTGCTTAGCAATCTGAGCAGGCAGGATGAAATGCTCTAATGAAAAATGTCACATAAGCGATAGAAATTGCAAATGCTGCGTATGACCAAACGAACCTTAGGAGGGTGTAAAGATGATAGCATATCCGTTTATCGTAGTGGACAACTGCAAGGATGAAATGAAGTATTATCAAAGCGTTTTTGGCGGCGAAATTGTGATTCTACGCAAGCATGGGGAAGAGGTACTCAATGCGGACCTGCAGGTGGGGGATGCAATCCTTAAGTTTGCAGATACTCAAGCAGCGAAACCTACGCTGAAGGGCGATTATGTAAGAGTCTTTCTGAAAATCGAGACGGAGGAGGCTTATCGAGGGATTTACAATGAATTTGCCTCCAACGGGACAGTTAATACGGAAATGTACGAAGCTCCATTTAACGGTCTGCTGGCTATCGTTACCGACCGGAACGGCATATGCTGGGTGTTGTCCTTTTATCGAAGCTGATGCTAGATAATAGGGAATGGAACGTTAGTGTTCACTCTGTGGAACGGGAAGAAATCTGCTTTGCCCCAAGTACTGATTGGCAGGTGCAAGCACAGGGCTATCGACTATATGTTAATACGGATCTGTCAGCAGAGCTACGTGCGCAGGATCAGGTTCGAATGACTGTTGGCGAATTAGGTAAACCCGACTGGGCTGCTTTTATCGGAACGGTAGTGAATTGCAGTACTGATTCTATCCTGCTTTATACGAGTCCCCAATATGAGTCAAGTCTAATGAACACAAGGCAGCTTGAACGCCTGTTCTCACCGCTCACTTCTATAGTGGGAGCCCAAAATGTTATTGATAAATTTGGCGTCTTCCCCCCGTTTCATTACGATGAAATAACGAAGGTCCGTATGGAAGCTGCAGAACTAAATGCCAATCAGAAAAACTTGTCTGTAACGATCAGGCATACAGCCGCAGGTGGGCTGGAGCAGCCTATTGCATTGTATTTCGAAGACATCCAGCATGAGAAAATAAGTCCCGCCGAGGAGTGCAATATCTGTTTGCAGCTGAGTCTCGCCTATGAAGGCGATCAAATTCGCGTCGAATTGGATGCCGTGTCTGGGTTTGAAGCATCGTTTCTATGCCGAAAAATGATTGTTCAATTACACGATGAGAGTTAGAGCTGAGAAACTTCATAGGTCAGACACTAAAAATACAGTGCATAATGGATCTTTGATTCATATGCGCTGTATTTTTTGATGCCTAAAAAACAAACCTTGCTAAGGTCAGGTTTACATGACCTCATTTAACACATTTTCCTTTGCCATACTTTCGCCATGTTCAGGAGCGTTCTTCTCAGACATAATTCAGTTAATAAGTACAGAATTTAGTTTGTTTTATAACTGTCTTTAAGGAGGAATAGGCATGTTTAATAAAACGGTGGCGCTTCAACCTTTTGCTGATATTTCTGCGTATACGGAGGGGTTCAAGATTGTCTCGGCACAAATTGGCTCCGATGGCTGCATGTATGTTTTGCTCATTAACCAGATCCCTGAACGGGAACGGGGCATGTTCGTCCCATCGACTCTAAAGAAACCATATACCTACAAGGTGCTGCTCGTAGAAAAAGATTATGTTGATGAAGTAGTGTTTGCGGATCAACATTTCAATTATCATTATGTTCAGCCGCTTCATAATCGTCTACTGTTAGTCGGAGCGCGCTGCTCTTACTATGGCGTAGGCAAGTATGATCTGAACGCTAAAGTGTGTGATTTTAAAGGGAATACGATCCGAGAATTTTTGCTTGGAGACGGCATTCAAAGTGTTCAGGTGACGGAGAAAGGGATCATTTGGACCAGTTATTTCGACGAAGGTGTGTTTGGAAACAACGGTTGGGATAAACCTGTAGGTGCGCAAGGTCTTCTAGCTTGGGATGAGAACGGCAATAATTTGTATGAGGATCAAGTGTCGGATATCGCCGATTGTTATGCGCTCAATGCAGCTAACGATGAGAAAGTTTGGTTTTATTATTATACAGACTTTTTGCTGGGCTGTATTTCCGGCGGAATCGAGCAGCCCAAGGTCACCTTTATAAATCCTGAGATTTCCGGCTCTTCGGGGTTTTGTACGGATGGTTATCACTTTCTGTTCGACGGCGGTTACGGAAAACACGGAACTTATATTCTTAAGAAAAATGAAAAACCGGGGAGCTTATCCGCAGGGTGCAAGATCCATTTTCTGAATGAAAAAGCTGAGCCGCTTGTCCCGTTAACACAGGATTTTCGAGAGAATCGAGTGCTTTTCAGTGAAGGAAGCTTGTTGTACCTGGTGTCGGTTGAAGAAGTGGTTTAGCCTTGCTCTCCTACTTTCATTGACTAATTCGGTTTATAGTTATAAACTCGTTACATAGGTTTATGATTATAAACCAGATAGGGGAGGTTATTATGAGTAACTTGAAGCTGTGTGAAAGTGATTATCGCTTTATGCTTGTTGTGTGGGAGAGCGAGCCGGTGGCATCCGGAAGGCTCGTAACTCTTTGTTCAGAGAAACTCGGCTGGAAGAAGCCAACCACCTATACCGTACTTCGGAAAATGTGTGAAAAAGGACTTCTTAAAAATGAGGATACAATGGTAAGCTCCATTATTCCAAAAGAGCAGATCCAGGCGTACGAAAGCGAGCATTTTATTGAGCGGACTTTTGAGGGCTCGCTGCCCCAGTTTCTCGTCTCTTTTTTCGGCAATAAAGCTCTCTCCAATAAGGAAGCTGATGAGCTAAAGCGTCTAATTGATGAGCATAAGGAGGGTTGAGTATGGAAACGTTGTTTCTAAAAATACTCAATATGTCTCTCACGGCGTCTTATGTCATTATCGTCGTGCTTCTCATCCGTCTGCTGTTGAAACGGGCACCAAAAAAATATTCCTATTTGCTATGGGCGATTGTACTGTTCCGCCTAGTTTGTCCGGTGTCTATTTCCTCTGAGCTCAGCCTCTTTAATGCTCCCCCCTTTGACATGACTGCAGCGCAAAAGAGCGGCGAAGCGGCACTGAGCTATGTCCCAGCAGACATCGGCTATATGGAGAAGCCGGGGATGACGGTAGGCATACCGACCGTAAATGTCATGATAAGCGACACGCTGCCGCAAGCGGACCCGACTGCTAGCGTAAATCCATTGCAAATATGGATACAGATCGGTACAGTTTTATGGTGTATAGGTGTACTTGCGCTGCTTGTTTACAGCTTGGTGACCTATTTCCGTTTGAAACGCCGCATGGCTACAGCAGTCCGTTTGGATAAACATATATTTGAGTCCGACAGCATCCGGTCGCCATTTATTCTTGGCTTTATCAAACCGCGAATTTATATTCCCTTTGGGCTTCAGGAGCAAGAACGAGTTTACATTCTGAAGCATGAAGCCTACCATTTAAAGAGGAAAGATCACTTAATCAAGCCGCTCGCCTTTGTGGTTCTTGCTTTTCACTGGTTTAATCCGCTTGCTTGGCTTGCCTTTATATTAATGGCCAAAGACATGGAGATGAGCTGCGATGAAAAGGTGCTGTCGGAGACGGGTTCGGGAATCGCGAAGGATTATTGCACGTCATTGCTAGCCTTTGCAGCAAACCGCCGCTTACCGTCTGCTAGTCCGCTAGCCTTTGGAGAGACAGGCATCCGTGAGCGCGTCAAAAATATACTACGCTTTAAGACGCCAAATAAACGGGTAATCGTGTTCTCAGCCGCAGCTTGTATAATCGCTGTTGCCGTCTGTGCAACAAATCCGATCGTGAATGGGGCGCTGCAAGAGACTGGAGAACCGTATGGCAGCTATCGCTTTGAGGAACAGGTATATATGAATTTACTGAGCTCGTTTGTAGCTGTCGATGGGTTTAAGGAGTACTATACTTTTACCGAAAACTCGCTAATTATAACCGACGGAGCCGGCAATCAACAGAAAATGAAGGCTGTTTATGAACGGAAAGCTTTAGATGTGCAAAAGTTTAATGAAAGCTTTATGCCTAGTATTAATGTTCCTAATATTTTAGGTTATAAAGAAAGATACGAGTATGTGCTAACCGATTCGGCCGTTGATCCTGAATATCGTCTTTTTCTGCTGGATGATGAGATATGGCTGGCAAAAACACATAAGGATAACGTCAATACTCTAAAGAGCGAATATATTTGGAGCATCTACAAAATTTCGAAGCTAGACGAGGAGATAGTAGAATCTGAATCTATAGTGGGAACTCAGAACGGTGTTGATGCTTTTTTAGCTTTGCAAAAGGATTTTAATTCAGGCTACGACTCAGATAAGTGTTATAACATCACACCGCAATCTATTAGTGAAAACTCTGAATATAGCATTTTCAAATATGACAAATCTGCCGCTTCATTTTTGTTATATAAGGGAGTTGTATATCCGCTTGGCGAGTGGTTTGGTGGGTTTGGCGTAACAAGTATGGCTCTAGCCGACATGGACAACGATGGGGATTCCGAATTGTATTTTACATACTCATGGGGTTCTGGCCTTCATCGCTCTCATGCGGCTTATTTTAACCCGTCTACCAAAGAAATTGTAACCTTACCCTACACAAATATGAATAAGGACATGACCCTCGTGGATCATGGTGACGGCAGTCTGTCTCTATATGGCGCAGACATATCAAATCTAATAGATTTTGCTCATTTTGATAGGAAGAAAACTGATTTTATATCGGATATTGTTTATGAGAAAGGGCAGACCTTATTAAGTAAAGCTAGAAGCTCAGATCACGGTAATTGAGGATGCAGCTTTCACTGCTATGATCCAATTTCCATTCCAAAATCATTTTTCTAACGAACCGTATTGCCCTTATTGTGCATTAAAGTACAACTATTTCATTTTAACGAACCTGGATAACGTTATAACATGCTTTATTAGAAATTATGAGCTGCTTTTCTCGAAATAACGATTCTGGAGTTCGTTACAATTTTAATCGACTACCAATGGCTTAAATAAGAGCTATAAGGTTCGTAAGCTAAAGGAATGGTAAGAGAAGGACGTCCTTCTGCCTAAGCTCCATCGAAAAACAAAGCGGGGTCTGTTTCAAGCGTAGGTAATTCTACTTTTGGGGCAGCCCTTTTTAAAATTAAAGGAATGGCGATAAGTTACGAAAAAAGGCTGCTCGTTCTCTATTTTCGTTTATTTCATTCCTTTGTTCTACTTTAGAGAAGCAAAAATATTCATGTTTATGTCAGCGTTTACATTGTAACTGGGTTCGAGTAAAGTGATGAAATAAGGGGGATCGCATATGCGTAGAAGTTGGCTGCTGGGACTTATTGTGTGTACAGGTTTAATTCATCTTGCGACGTTATCAGTGGACAGTACGGCGCTGCATTGGATATTCAAGCTTCTACCAATGGCACTCATGATTACGCTCGTTGCTCGCAGTGTACCAGATGGACGCGGCCAAGCGGTTTATAGGAAGCTGATTCTGACAGGGCTGCTGTTTAGCCTATTGGGAGATGCGTTCCTGCTGCTTCCCGATGATCCGTGGTTTGTGTTCGGATTGGGTGCGTTTCTAACGGGGCATTTGTTTTATGTGGCCGCAATGGTTTCTCGTTGGTTTAAGCAGCAATCGCGAATGAGCTGGTACGGTGTGCTTG
The DNA here is from genome assembly GCF_056173205.1 of Pristimantibacillus sp. Z349TD_6. Taxonomy (NCBI): domain Bacteria; kingdom Bacillati; phylum Bacillota; class Bacilli; order Caryophanales; family Paenibacillaceae; genus Pristimantibacillus (SeqCode); species Pristimantibacillus sp. Z349TD_6. Next base: position 724,882 of record NZ_CM149662.1, read on the forward strand.
CGGGCTTAGTTATCTTCATTTACTCGGTGCTGCTGGGCAGTCGCTTTTATGAGCGTATTTCGGGGGATGAAAGCTTAAGCGGGTTATGGATTCCCGTCGTTGTCTACATTACCGTTATTGGAGCGATGTGCTTTACGGCAATTATGAGCCGCAATGCGTTTGCGATTGTTGGTGCGATACTATTCGTTGCATCGGACTCGATACTGGCTTGGAATAAGTTTGTCGCAGATGTGCCTTATTCAGATCTCCTTATTATGTCTACTTACTTCGCTGCTCAATTGTTGATTGCTTCAAGCGTACAGAAGGTCAAGAATGTTGGAGCGGCGGCCGCTAAGCCTAAGAACATCCCTCTGTGATTAAGAATACGAACTTGATAATTGTGAATCAAATTGGATCGAGAACAAGTGTCGCCTGACACCTGATCGAACTTGGAGCATTCTTCAAATAAGCAGCGAGTGGTATAATCTCCTGCGGTAAATACAGAAAAAGGGCTAGGAGCCCTTATTGCCGTTGATATAGCCTTATGTCTTATTCTCCTCATGAGCAGTTTATATGCCTTCCCAACCCATTGAGCTGCCGTATACACACCAAAATCTATTAATCTCCATATGATAGTAGTAATTCTACTAATATTAAGGAGATGATAGGAATGATGAGAACAGGGGGAAGCAAGAGCGGAGGAGACCGAAGCTCAGGTTGCAAATGCTCAAAAAACCAGAGCCATGGCGATAAAAGCGAAGGCCACAAGAGTGGAGGACACAAAAACGAAGGACATAAAAGCGAAGGCCACAAAAATGAAGGTCACAAGAGCGAAGGCCATAAATGCTGCTGCGGTAAAAGCAGTGGAAGCAACAGCAATATTTTAAAAATTCTTTTGCGAATTGGTGTAGGAACACCCAATGTTCGGATTCATTTTGATGGAACATCGCATGTAGGTGTTTATTTGGGCATTTCAGATGGCAGCGTCATTCTTAATGTAAGAGGTGTCGTAGCATATATTAAAATAACTTCTATAACGGCTGTAGAGTTAGGTGTTAAAGTCAATAGAAAGTGTAAGAGAAAACAGTCGTGGAAATGCAGAAAAACATAAGCTAAATGTGTGTACTCATTGGATATAACAGCCGTACTGTTAGCAAGAAGGCCGTGTTCATTTCCTTGTTTGGGTGGCACGGTCTAATCATTATTCCTGCCAATATAAACAAAAAAAGGGCTAGAAGCCCTTATTGTTGTAGATATGACCCAGATGGAGTTAGTTCACTTAATGTTATGATCGAATCTGCTTTTCCATCACCATATAACGCGGGAAAATGATTAATCTTGGGGACGAGTGCCGGGCTCCAGACCAGTAGAGGTTGCTGTCTTAATAAGCCGGACCGATAGGTCGCTATGCAGCCGAATTTGGCAGGATAGCCGAATAGCTGCATCCTCGATTCCTTTATTGCGAAGAACTGTCGCTTCTGCCTCACTCATCTCGCCTGCATCTCCAGAGAGCACTTCTACAGCACAGGTCGTACACTTAACATTCCCGCCGCATCGGTGCAGGACGTCGACTCCATTATCCTCTAACATTAGCACAAGCTTTGTGCCTTCTACTGCCTGAATGGCGTTTCTTCCTTCTACTTGAACCGTTGGCATTTGCCATTCCTCCTCGAATTGTTCATCCTTATATTACCTAACCAGCTTATATTAAACCATTATCTTGATGAATAAGTCCAATTCTATAGCCCTTATCAGAATAAAGACCCACAAGAGGGGGGCTTTTTTCAAAGTATCCTTCTTATGGGTAAATAACCAAAATGAAAAGAACCGAAACCCATTCATTCAACGGGTTTCGGTTCTTTAATGCCGCCAGCTTAGCTGGTTGCAACGGCCACCCAGTGGCCTTTTTTCACATCCAATAAAATTAGCATTATGTTAGGTGAACTAGACAAGAACAATCCACTACTATTATTATAATTCTTATAATAATTCGATTTATTTTTAATTTGAGAAATAAGATAGTTGTCATTATGTTAGATGTCTGTGGAAATGATTATGGGATGGGAGTGATGGCTGCGATGCAGGAATACGAGTATGAGTTTGCTGATTTCATTTACTATACGCCTGGGCAACTGGAAAAGGAATGTCGTATATGGCCGGTTCGAGCGGGTCGCTGTTTGGCCAAGCCTAACTATAAAGTGGGACCCAAGAGGATCGAGTGCTACAGTCTTCACTTTGTGCAGGAGGGAATGGTTCGGCTGCAGTACGAAGGCAAGCAGGTGGAGCTGGAGAAGGGCGACGTGTTTTGTTTATTTCCTTATCGTAAATATTTCTACGACATGCTTCCCACTGATCGGCCGCTTCAAATGAGCTGGTTGGCGGTGGATGGCGATAGGGCAATGGCGTTGCTAGAGCTTGCGGGTTTAACGCATGAGCATCCGTTTCGCAAGAAGGCGCTGACCTCACGAGTCAGAGCATCGGCAGACCAAGTCATTCATACGCTTGAGGGCGCTCAGAGGTGGAATCCGGCAGGTGCACTTGAGCTGCAAAGTCATATTTGTGCATTATTCGCCGGGTTGATTCCGGATTCGGTACCAGTTCAAGAGGCCGAGCTTGCAGGTTGGATTCATGAATGCATGAAATACATAGAGCTGCACGCCTCAGAGGGAATATCCGTCCAACAGGTAGCGGATTTCGCGGGTGTTCATCGTTCCTACTTTACCCAAGTGTTTACAAGCCAAGCGGGCATGCCGCCAATGAAGTACATGCAGAAGATCCGTATGGACAAGGCGAGGCAGCTGCTAATGGATACAGATGCAACGATAACGGAGATCGCTCTGTCCCTTGGGTATCCGAATTTGTATACGTTCACCAGAGCATTCAAGACTTATTTTAAGGAATCCCCCTTAACTCTAAGAAAGACAATTGGATAATCTCAAGTAGGTGCAATATATTTGAAAACGATTACACGATAAACACTTCCTTATGTTCAAAAAGGAGATTTCTCGATATGAAGTTATCCACCCTTCAACGATGGATTTCGCCCCGTTTAAGCATTCAAGGGAAGATATTCATCGCATTCAGTCTAGTCGCCCTGCTTTCCATATTATCCGTATCTGGCATTGTCTATTTGAATATGCGCGAGACGATAAAGGATAACGCAGTTACTTCGGTATCGGATAGTATTCGCCAGGCGGATGAATCCCTAAATATTATGCTGGAAGAGATCGACCGGCTGAACACGGTAGTAGTGACTAACAAAAACACGGTGATCGATACGCTGCTCAGTCCATCGGAAGAGATCAGCTACGAATGGTTTTTAGAACAGAAGCGGATTGAAGAATTTCTATCGGTGCTGATCGATTATAAGCCCTACATTTCTAGGATTGCCGTTGTTGGGTTGAACGGAAAGGTTTTTTTCTCCGGTGGTCCATGGCTGGACCGGACAGTCCTTGGGTCACAGATGATGGATTATACGCTTGGAAACGGATCGCGCCATGCCTATTTGAAGCAGACCGGCGTGTCGGATGCCATTACCGTAGGCAGAGAAATCCGTTATAACCGCGAGACAATCGGCGTAGTTATGGTGGATTTAAACTATGATTTCATCAAAAAAACGTATGGAGTGAAGCCGACCGCCGATAGCATGCTGTATGTGCTCGATAAAGAAGGCGGATTCGTGTATCAGTCCGAATCGGCGCCGTCTTTTGCTCCTCCTATTGAGAAGATTGTAAGCATTAAGCAGGAGTTCAAAGGCCCTGGCGATGCGGCGGAAATGATTATAGATGGAAGAACCTACACCGTCGTTAGACGTTCATCGGAATATACGGGCTGGACTACACTGGCGCTAATACCGATGGATTCACTGCTTAGTGAATCTGCGAATCTTCGCAAGCTGATGGCTGAAGTATCGGTATTTGTTTTGGCCATCGTGTTAATCTGCTCACTGCAGGTGTCCTCCCGGATCACCATAAATATTCGGCGTCTGAAGTCCATGATGATGCGGGTGAAGGACGGGAATTTGGAATTTCCAATGAAGGAAATCAAAACGAAAGACGAGGTAGGCCAGCTGTACCACGTCTTTATCGGTATGGTGGAGGAATTGAAACGGCTGCTGGAAGGAATTCGAATCAGTGAGAAGGAGAAGCGCGAAGCGGAGTTGACGGCTCTTCAGGCGCAGATACGTCCACATTTCCTATACAATTCCCTCAATACAATCAAATACTTGGCCAAGCTGAACGGGGTGCCCAATATCGAGGAGGTATCCGGCTCTTTAATCGAGCTGATGCGCGGGGTTTTAGGTAATTCCAATGAATATCTTACGGTTCGAGAGGAGCTGGACTATGTAAGAAGTTATATCTCCATCGTGAAATATAAGTACATGCAGCCAATTCCAGTGTATGAGGAGATTGAGGATGAAGCCCTGCTGGAATGCCGGGTACCCAAGCTTATGCTGCAGCCTATCGTGGAGAACGCCATCATTCATGGGATCGGCTCGCTGGAGGAAGGGGGAGCGGTTATGATTCGCGTTTGCGAAGAGAATCACAACCTAAAAATCGAAGTGACGGACAACGGCAAAGGTATGACCCTGGAGCAGATGGATTTGCTGCTGGGCGAGCATAGCAAAGGAGAGGCTCCATCACGTTTCAGTGGTATGGGAGTGCGTAATGTGCATGAACGAATTGTTCGCATAAATGGAGAACCTTACGGTATAAAGCTGTACAGCGAGCTGGGACTATATACGAAGGTCGTAATTACACTTCCCGTTCTACGGGACACGGAAAAATTAGATCATGAGGTGATATAGGTTATGTTTCAAGTGCTGTTGGTTGATGACGAGCCGCTGGTCCGCAACAACTTATCGACGCTAATCAATTTCCGGAAACACGGCTTTGAAATAAGTGGTGAAGCGCACAACGGAGTCATGGCCTTGGCATTGATCGAGCAGTCTCCGCCGCATATCGCCATTATAGACGTAAATATGCCCGAAATGAATGGTGTGGAGCTAAATCGAACGATCAAAGAAAGATATCCTGCCATTAAGACGATTATGCTTAGCAGCTTTGACGACTATGATTATGTGCGAGATTGCTTGAAAAATGGCTCCATTGATTATTTGCTAAAGCATCGTCTCGACGGAGCAACGCTGATTGACATGTTGAACAAAGCGGTTCTTGCGCTTCGGCAGGAGGATCGGCTGTTGGAGGACCGCAATGATCAGAAAGCGATGGCAGAACGAATGAATCCCGTGCTCATCCGTGGTTATATAGCCGATTTGGTAAGAAGGAAATCGCAGTCCGCTCAGGAGATTGAAACCTTTGCACGAAAGAATGGGCTATATTCTCAAACGGTGAGCTACGCTGCAGCGTCTCTTCAGATTGTCCCTTTCCTGCTGCTGACGCAATCCTGCAGCGACGTACAGACCAATCGGCTCGTCCAGCAGGCTGTTGAGATCATGCAGCAGAGTCTGGGTGATATACAAGAACGTACAGCCGCCTACCTTGAGAACGGACGTATGGTTGTCGTTTTTTCGTTCAAGGAACGAAGCGAGCATGCAGCCGCAAGCGAGGCTGACCGAATGATGAGCAAGCTTCGCCATGCGCTGGAGCTATTCCTGAATTTAAAGTGCGTTTATGCCGTCGGACATTTATGCAGCAGCCTGTCACTTCTTGGAACGAGTTACGGTTCCGCAGAGCGATTGCTTGACTTTTCACCCGGCGAGGAACTGACTGGCCAAGTGAATGGAGGGGGAAATGGCATATACGGTCAGCGGGTCTCTTTAACCATCGAGGAGCAGAAACAGCTGCTGCTCTCAATCGAGATGCTCGATAAGGACGGCATGCAGCGGCTGATCTTGTCCGTATTCGATTCGATTAAGGGGCAGCCCATTCACTCTCATTCCGTGCAAATGATCATCAGCGAGCTTCTGCATATCGCGGATAAAGTGTTGAAGAAATGGCTGCCTCAGCATGGCTCTGCGATGGACAAGCTTCCTGCAAGGAGCGAACTGGGTAGATTAGACAGCGTTGGAGAGATGGAGCATTGGCTGCAAGCCTTCTATGCCAGCCTGTTGAGCCTGCTCAAGGAGACACATGCAGTGGGACCGTATTCACGGCATGTATCGCAAGCGATAGGATTCATTCTGGAAAGATATTCAGGCAGCGTCACGCTGGAGCTGGCAGCGGACGCCATCAGCCTGAATCCATCGTATTTAAGCAGAATATTCAAAGAAGAGACGAAGTCGACGTTCTCTGAATATTTAAACCGGATCCGAATCGATGCAGCGCGCAAGCTGCTAGAGAACGGTCAATACTCGCTCAAGCAAATCAGCAGTCAAGCGGGCTTTTCTTCCTACAATTATTTTTTTAGAGTGTTTAAGGAAATGACCGGCGTGACGCCCCAAACGTATTTGAACGGTTTGGGAGGCGGGGGAGCTGAAGCGAAGTTGTAAAATATGTGGAGTAAATAGTCATATTATTATAACTTTGTGGCGAAACGGGTGAATTATAATGAGTGGACACCGCTGGCAAACGGTTACACCATTCGGTGAATAGAACATTGGAGGTCACAGATTTATGCGTAGACACTGGGGAAGAAACGCACTTACTACGATGATCGTTTCCGGTCTGATCCTGACCGGCTGCAGCAACAACAACGGAGGCTCAAAGACAGAGAATCAGCCTTCGCCTGCTTCTGAAAGCGCTGTTAAAGCGGAAGGGTTCCCGATCGTGGAGCAACCGATCAAGCTCAAGATGTTCACGCGAATCGCGCCTGCTAACGGGCCGTTCAAAGATATGCCGGTGTTCCAAGACTATGAGAAATTAAGCAACATTCAAGTAGCATTTACCGAAGCTCCTACAGACGGCTTCGCAGAGAAAAAAAATCTATTGTTCGCTTCCAACGAGCTTCCCGATGTATTGTACCGATCGGAACTCAATCCGCTTGAGACTATTCGCTACGGGACGGCCGGACAGCTTATTCCGCTGGAGAATTTAATTGAGCAGTATGCACCAAATTTGAAAAGCCTAATGGAGCAATATCCAGAGATCCGCTCGGGCATTACGACTCCGGAAGGACACATTTACTCGATTCCCGGCATCGTAACGACAGGCTCGGCGCGTACGGACAAACGCTGGATCAATAAAGCTTGGCTCGAGAAGCTGAACCTGGAAGAGCCCAAAACGACGGATGAGCTATATAAAGTACTCCTCGCTTTCCGGGATGGAGATCCGAACGGAGATGGCAAATCAGATGAAATTCCTATGACTGCGCGTAAGGCGGCAGCGGGGATACCTATCGTAAACATGATGGCCGGATCGTTTGGCCTCGATTTGCAGCTCGGCTATAACATCAACATCGAAGACGGCAAGATCAATATTTGGAGCAGCGACGAGAAGCACAAAGAGCTGCTTATGTACTTGAACAAGCTGTATAAGGAGAAGCTTCTGGATCAGGAAATCTTCACGCATACGGAAGCACAATATCTTGCTAAGCAAGGCTCAGGCAATACGGGTCTTTTCTTTGACCAGACGAACAACAACTTCTTGCCGATCCAGGATCAATATGTCGGCACCGCTCCTCCAGTCGGTCCGCATGGCGACCAGATGCAAAGCCCGGTAGCGCCGGTGCCACGCGACTTCGGAGCGTTCGCTATTACATCTGTGAACAAATATCCGGAAGCGACAATACGCTGGATCGACTATTTCTACAGTGACGAAGGCTCCACCCTGCTGCGCTTTGGCAGAGAGGGCGAGCATTACGAGCTGAAGGACGGCATGCCATATTACAAAGAGGATTTTCTGGCAATAACAGGCGCGCAGGGAAAAATGACACCGTACGCAGGCGGCGGCGCGCCTCACTTGATCAGCGACAAGGTAGCGTCTTTCATTAATCCACCGCAAGTTCAAGAGGCATACGCGAAGCTGGAGCCGTACATGCCGAAGATTCGTTATGCTGCTCCGATGTTCAATGAAGAGAACGCTCAGAAGGTTAATATTCTGCGCAATGACATCGACAAATATATCGACGAGCAAAGCACGAAGTTTATCGTTGGCGCGATCAGCTTCGATAAGTGGGAGGAATTCCAGTCTACTTTGAAAAAAATGAAGATCGACGAGCTGGAACAGCTCTATCAAGAAGCTTACGACAAGATGGAGAAATAAGACCGAGACCGTATGAATAAGGAGTGAATGCTCATGAAGAGCGCGCAAGAAGGTGCAGCCGCTCTGTCCCATATCCAGCCGAGGCGCGGATCCAGCCTGATCAGGAATATAGCCAAACGGTATGATCTGTATCTTATGCTGCTTCTGCCGATAGCCTGGTACTTAATCTTTAACTACGGTCCACTGTACGGCCTGCAAATCGCATTCAAAAACTTCAATCCGGCAAAGGGCATTTTCGGAAGCCCTTGGGAAGGCTTCGGGCATTTCGAACGGTTTTTCGACTCGTATTATTTCTGGAGGCTGTTATGGAACACGGTGTCCATCAACTTGTTCTCTCTGCTCATCGCATTCCCGGTTCCGATTATGCTCGCTCTAATTGTTAATGAAATCCGAAGCAAAACCTTTAGCAAATGGCTGCAAAATATTACGTATATCCCTCATTTCATTTCGGTTGTCGTTATCGTAGGCATATTGAACGTATTCCTATCGCCGACAGGACCGATCAATATGATGATCGAGGCATTCGGCGGCACTTCAGTCCGATTCATGGAGGCAGCCGGCTGGTTCAAGACGATCTTCATCAGCTCAAACATATGGCAAAACATGGGGTGGCAATCGATTATCTACATTGCGGCGCTTAGCGGAGTGAATCCGCAGCTATACGAAGCGGCCAAGATGGACGGAGCGTCGAGGCTGAGGCGCATATGGCATGTCTCGCTTCCAGGCATAGCTCCGGTCATCGTGATCCTGCTCATTCTGGATATCGGCCATTTCATGAACGTCGGCTTTGAGAAAATTTTGCTCATGCAAAACAACTTGAATTTGGAATCAAGCGACGTCATCTCCACGTTTGTCTATACGACAGGCATATTGAAGGGAGAATACAGCTACACGGCGGCTATCGGACTGTTCAACTCGGTCATCAATCTCATCCTGCTGCTGATGGTCAACCGATTTGCGCGCAAGACGTCAGAGACGAGCTTATGGTAAAGGAGGGAACCCAGGCATGTCGAAGCAACAAGCCATAAGAAAACCGTCGGATGAACGGGCGTTCGACTTCGTTATATACGTGATCGCCGCAATCATCATTATTATTGTGCTGTATCCGCTGCTCTTTATTGTCAGCGCTTCGTTCAGCGATCCGTCCAAGGTGTTGAATGGAGATGTATGGCTGCTGCCGAAGGGTGTGACCTTGGAAGCGTACAAGAGCATTTTGCACAACGATAAAATTTGGACAGGGTACCGCAATACGATCGTTTATACCGTGGTCGGCACGCTCATCAATATTATCATGACGATACTGGCGGCGTATCCATTGTCCAGGCCAGATCTTCCCGGGCGCGGCAAAATTATGGTCTTGATCACGCTCACTATGTTTTTCGGCGGCGGATTGATTCCAACCTATATGCTGGTTAAGGAACTGGGGATGGTGAATACCATGTGGGCGCTGATCGTCCCGGGGGCGATCGCCACGTACAATTTAATCGTTATGCGGACTTACTTTCAATCAAGCATTCCATGGGAGCTGCAGGAGGCAGCTCACATGGACGGCTGCTCCAACTGGCGATTGCTGTTTAGCATTATATTGCCTCTATCCAAACCGATACTGGCTGTTATGGTTCTATTCTATGCGGTGGGTCATTGGAATTCGTACTTCGCCGCGCTGATCTATATCCGTGACGAGGCTCTGCATCCGCTCCAGCTTGTGCTGCGTGAAATTCTCATGATCAGCCAATCCGCAGGCATCGACGGCGGAAGTGTCGGGCTGGAGGATCAAATTCTGCTTGCCGAGAGCATTAAGTTCGCGGTCATTATCGTCTCTACTTTGCCGGTATTAATCATGTATCCATTCGTGCAGCGGCATTTCGTAAAGGGCGTTATGATCGGATCGCTTAAAGGTTAACATCGTAACCATTATGACAAATCAGTTGGAGGTTTATTTTGAAAACTAACGCAAAGATTACGATTGATTGCAGCCACGCGAGCGAGCATGCGGTAAACCCTTACCTGTTCGGTCATTTCGTTGAAGATATTCGGGATCATATGGAAGCGATGCTCGCATTCCCGCTTAAAGATATGGACTTCGAGAGCGAGGCCATGTCAAAGAAAGAGATTTCCGGTAGCTGGTACGCCTATACGAATGGGCGAAATACCAAGTACGCGTTGGAGGCGCCTGCACCGAAGCATTCGGGGCGCGCCCAGCGCATTCGCCTTCTGAGCGATGATGAGGCCTATGCGGGAATCGCGCAAAAGACGGCGCTCAAGGGGCCAGCCAATTATACGGTCAAGCTTGTGGCCCGTGCCTCCGTCGAGTTGAAGACTATTATCATTGAAGCTGTCGATCGGCGCTCGGAAGAGCTCCTTGGACAAGTCCGGATCGAGCTCGAAAGTCACAATTGGCGTGAGTATGAAGCGCAGCTGCCTATTGCTCGCGAGTGCGTCGACGCCGAACTCAGGGTATACATTCCAGCTGACCACCAGAGATGGAGCGATCATGTGTCCACCGGTATGCTATGGATTGACCATGTATCTGTATTGCCGATAGATAGCATTGCCATGGTGAAGCATGAAGTCATCGACATGACGCGTGATTTGAACGCGGGGATGATGAGGCTTGCCGGCAACTACATCAGTGCCTACCATTGGGAGCACGGTATAGGTCCTGTTCTCGAAAGACCAGTCATGTACAACGAAGCATGGGGTGGCTGGACCAGTAAATATTTTGGCACGGACGAATTTATTCGGTTTTGCCGGGAACTTCAGGTGGAGCCGCTCATCTGCGTAAATGACGGATCGGGTACGCCCGAGGAAGCCGCTCAGTGGATTGAATACTGTAATGGCGGCATCGATACGCCAATGGGTGCGAGGCGTGCGGCAAACGGAAACCCCGAGCCTTACAATGTCCGCTATTGGGAGATTGGCAACGAGGTATGGGGACAGTGGCAGGTAGGTACGTGTTCTGCAGATCAGTTTGCACGGCGTACGGTTTCCTTCGCAGAAGCTATGAAGGCAACAGATCCCTCCATCGTCCTGCTGGCTTGCGGACACTACGAGCAGGAGTGGAACAAGACCGTCCTAGATCTAGCTGGTGAACATTTTGATTATCTTACTTTACATTTGTACCACGGCTATGGACCATTCGGCATGAACCAGAATACGCCGTCGGAGGATCGATATAAAGCGATTGCTGCTTATCCCGAGTTTACCCGTCACCACATAGCAAAGACGACAGAGCATATTCTTGCGAATGCAAAGCATAGCCATGTGAAGCTGGCGATTACCGAATACAACACGATGTATTATCCGAACACGATTCGTAAAGGGCTGCCGAATGAGCATACCTTAGGTGCGGCAGTAGCCAATGCTGCTAACCTGAACGAAATGATACGCTGGAGCGATATGGTTCATATCGGCAGCTTCTCCGATCTGGTAAACGGCTGGCTCGGCGGATGTATTCGCGTTGGCGATTATTATGCCGATCAATATTGCGGCAAGGAACCCGGCTGGAGCGGCTTACCCCTTACCGTTTACGGAACGCCATCTTATGAAGTAATGAAGCTTTACGCGAATCGGGATGTTCGGCATCTTGTTCACGCCACAGCCGAGTGCGGAAAGTTTGCTGTTCCGTCACTCAGGCAGACGCCTATCTCTCTGGAGGCGCTGCCTGATCTCGATGTTGTGGCAGGCACGAACAGCGGTCGCACCTCCGTCACCGTGTTTATCGTAAACCGCAGCTTAAATGAGGTGAAAGCGACGCTTGACCTGCAAAATTTCGAGGCTTCGGAAGAAACGATTTTATATGAAATTACGGGAGATTCCTACGACGATATTAATTCCGTGTTTGAGCCGGAACGGATTATAGGCAAGAAAAAAGTCGTCCCTGCCGAAGAATGGAAGCTCGGCTATCCGCTGCGCCCTACATCTGTTTATGTACTGGAAGTTTTGGCGAAGCACAAGAATTAGGAGGTACGGCATGACAACAAAGGCATATATCAAAGACTATCCCAGACCACAATTTGTACGCGACAATTGGCTAAGCTTAAATGGCGAATGGAACTTCCGCTTCGATGACCGCGGGATGGGAGAGAAAGAAAAGTGGCACGAGAAATTCGCAGAGACCCACAAAATAAATGTGCCCTTCACGTACGAAACCAAAGCGAGCGGGATTGGAGTTGAAGAATTCCATCCGCAAGTGTGGTACAACAAAGCTGTTCACATCCCGATGGAAGCTGAAGGGAAGCGGGCTATCCTTCATTTCCAAGCGGTGGATTACGAAGCGAAGGTGTGGGTGAATGGAACGTTAGCAGGGCAGCACATAGGCGGATACGCGGCTTTCTCGTTCGATATTACTGATTATCTCGCATTCGGAGCTGATAATCTAATTACGGTGAAGGTGGTAGACAGCAATAGCTGCTATCAGCCTCGAGGCAAACAGCGCTGGACCAAAGACAATTTCGAATGCTTCTATGTCCAGACGACCGGGATATGGCAGACGGTATGGATGGAATACGTGGAGGAACAGAGACTTGATGCCGTCAAAATCACGCCGGATTTCGACCGTTCCATCGTCCGTTTCGATTATGAGGTGCAAGGGGTGGAGGAAGCCGGAGCCGGTGATTTAAGGCTGGAAGCTATCATTACCTTCAAAGGCAAGCTTGTGAAACGGGTTAGTCTAGCGATCGACCGCCCTTGCCTAACCGTTGAGGTTGATCTGCTGCATGAGGCAAACGGGCCTTGGAAAAGAAGCTTCTGGTCTCCGCAGCATCCGAACTTATACGACGTGGAATTTGTGCTGTATGTGAAGGATCAGGCCGTAGACAGGGTGTTCTCCTATTTTGGCATGCGAAAAGTGTCTATTAAGAACGGAATGGTGCTGCTGAACAATGTTCCCATCTACCAGAGAATGATTCTGGATCAGGGCTATTGGACAGAAAGCCATCTGACTCCACCAAGCGAGGAAGCCTTAATTGAAGATATCGATCACATTCTGGCAATGGGCTACAACGGCGTGCGCAAGCATATGAAGATCGAGGATGCCCGCTTTCTCTATTGGTGCGACGTGAAAGGTTTGCTTGTGTGGTCGGAGATGGCGGCCACCTTCGAGTTTCATGACCGAGCGGTCGATGCGTTTACAAAGGAATGGCTGGAGATTGTGAGGCAGCAATATAATCATCCAAGTATTATTACTTGGGTGCCGTTTAATGAATCATGGGGCATCCCGTCTATTCTGCGAGATAAACGGCAGCAGAAGTTTACCGAGGGCATCTATCATTTGACTAAGTCCATTGATCCTTACCGTCCAGTCATCACGAACGACGGCTGGGAGCATACGGTATCCGACATTTTAACGCTGCATGACTATGTAGCTACAGGTGACGGTTTCCTGAAGCGTTATGCGGACAAGGATGCGATTTTGGCCAATGAAACGACTTGCAATCAATGGAAGTACGCGTTAGCCGAAGGATACGAATATCAAGGTCAGCCGATCATCATCAGCGAATTCGGAGGTATCGCGTTCCAGTCGGACAAAGGCTGGGGCTACGGCGATCAAGTGGTGTCGGAGGAGGATTTCATTAAGCGTTTCCGCGGCATTACCCAAGCGATTAAGGACGTTAAGTATATTAGTGGTTACTGCTATACGCAGCTTGCCGACGTTCAGCAGGAGATTAACGGGCTTCTGACTGAGGATCGAAAGCCGAAATTACCTTTGGATACAATTAAAGCTATTAATTTAGCCTGAATGAACCTATAAAGCTCAGCCATTATCAAATATTTCCTTCAATTATATATAAATCAATGAATATTTGCTGCAGTCAGTTAGATTGTCGAGAAACCCGAGTCTTATGGAGGACATCGGGTTTCTCTTTTTAGGCTGTAAGTTAGGTTATTATGATTTCCGGTAAGAGCTTGGCGAGTGTCCATGGTATCTTTTAAAAGCATGTGTAAAGGAGTACACGTCTGAATACCCGAGGGATAGGGCGATATGAGAAATCGGCAGTGCTGTCGTTTGCACTATTTTCATAGCTTCCGTCATGATTAGATTCGTCAGGTACCGATGCGGCCGGATGCCGACTTTCTGGTGAAAGACATTTGAAAAATGCGAGCGATGGATCCCGACATGTTCAGCAATGTCTGCAACGGTTATCCCTTCCTTATAATACAAATGAATATAGTCGATGCTTGTTGCTACCCAGTCATCAGTGGGTGAGGCTGCTTTCATCGGTTTGGATAATTGAATGATCTGATTTAGAAAAGAGTAGAATTCTTGCGTTAACGAGAAGTCATCCTGTCTCACGAGCTGCTTCCATTCGGAGGCGAATTGAAAAAAGGATCGCTCAAGATCCTGGTTGAAAAAATTTTTAATATAGGGGTGTTTGAGCGTAAGCCCAAGGCGGCGAGTGACCAGCGGCATTTGTTTACCTTCGGCAGCAACCCAAAACATCTTTAGAGCGGGTTCTTCACAGGAAGTAATGTAATATTCATGAATGCTGTGAGGGAATAAAACGAAAAGATCGCCTCGCGTAAGTGTTGTCTCTTCCTGATTCATGCACAGTGTAACCTGGCCTGCAAGAACGAAATGCAAGCTATAGTAAGCAATAAAGCGCGGTCCTATATGATAATTTGGCTTTGCCTCGTTATAGCCAATACGGATGGGTATAACTCCGTTATGCTTCTCCAAGGCATTTGGGGTGTGGTACAAATGTTCCGCATATTCATGGGTGAACTCTATCATGCAGACGACCTCTTCCGAAGTTAAAGTTGATGAAAGTCACTATCATTTTAACATCGCCCGACATAGGTGAATAGTAACCGTCATTCATGAGAAGGGCCTCAAGTCTGCCTGCGGCCTAGTACGATGATGCAAATAGTACGTACCCACTTGGTAACAGACTTGAGGCTTCGTGATGGACAGGCTAAGCGTGACAAATTCTAGGCATCGGCATAGGTTCTTTACCAAGCTCAGCCCATACATATTTCAGCAGGAGCTCTGTTTTTAAGCTGGAGTAATTAGGGTTATCCCACAAGTTGTGAAGTTCGTTGGGATCCTCTTGCAGGTCAAAAATTTCACCGTATATCTGGTTATAATAAACCGTGATTTTATATCGTTCATTTACGAACGTTTTCTGATGGATGGTCGTTGCCTCGTGCCGGAATTCACAAATGGCATGGTCTCTTGCTTGATCGGACCTGCCAAGCCACACTTCCTTCTGGTCTACTCCTGTCATTGCATGAGGGATAGGCAGATTTGAGAACGACAGGAAGGTAGGGGCTAGATCAACAAGTGATTGAAAGGCTGTAGAGGTTTTGCCGGCCGCAACGTGCCCTGGGTACCTCACGATGAACGGCAGCTTTATCAAATCCTCATAATGGAAGCCGCCCTTAGCTTGCAAGCCGTGCTGTCCAAAGAAATGGCCATGGTCGCTTGTGAATACGACTAGCGTATTATCAGCTAATCCGAGTTGATCTAATTTATCAAGAATAGTGCCAATATATTTATCCATCATGCTGACCATGCCATAATACACAGCGACCAGCTTTTTCTTGTCTTTTTCCGTCAGCCTGAGTTTGCTGCCGTACTCATAATAATGATGGGAGCGGTAACCGTGAATGTCGAATTCGCTCTCTCGCAAGAACGAGAAGTCTGGCGCCTCTTCTTGAGTCATTCGAAAATGCGGCGGATTATTATCGTGTTCACCCGGAACCATGGCAGGAATGGTTAGCTTATCGGGATCATACATCCTGTCCCATGGCTCAGGAACCAAGTATTCTGGGTGAGGGTCAAAAAAGCTGGACCACAAGAAAAAGCTGTCATCATTCTGTTTGTATTGTTCCAATAACAGATTCGTTCGTTCGGCGATCCAGGTATTATAGTGGTATTTCTCAGGAATTGGCCATGTGTAAGTCTGGTTAGGATCCATGGTGCCTGTCGGCGGCAAAAAATAATCTCGCCAATTGGTGCATCCTTTATCCTCCAGCCATGCTGCATAGTGCTGCCCAACATGCGCTTCATTGGTGTGATTTCGTGCTAGCTCAACATGAGAGAAGCCGTAAAAAGAGTCCTTGTTCGTTCTCCAGTAATCCAAATCCTGCAGTATGGGATACGATTCGAGTGATGGATATTGTTCTGTTGAACGCAAGGGTTGAAAATGTGCCTTACCAACCAGCGCAGTTTTGTAACCAGCCTGTTGAAAGTCCTCGCCAATCGTATGACGATCTTCGAGCAGCTTCGTGCCAAGCGTCCAAGCTCCGTGTTGGCTTGGATACATGCCGGTAATAATGGATGCACGGCTAGGTGTACAAGTAGGGTTGGGACAATAAGCTCGGCTGAAGGTTGTACCTTCACGAACTAGCCGGTCCAGATTGGGAGTATGCACTTCATTGTTAAATGCGCCTATCGTATTCCAATGCTGCTGGTCGCTCGTAATCAATAGAATATTTGTCTTTTTCATAGATTCATCTCCTTTCTGCTTTTCATTATAGACAATAATGGTAATAAGAAGGATGCTCTAATGTGTCCTTAGTATTTGTTATTTTGTGAGGTAAATCGAAAGGATTGTTTTTATCATATTGGGATTAAGGTGTAAGATAAAAGCGTGAGAGATGCTTTGAAATCACTCCCTCATTTCGGATTTAGCTTATGCTTATTTCAGATTGGAATAAACAAAGCTGCGAATAGAATGTTAATGATTAGGAAGGTAGTGTTGCGAAGTGAATCGTTCTGAGTCGAGTTCTCCTCGATTAACATCCCTATTTTGGAGCTTTCTAAAACTTGCGCCTGTTTCTTTTGGCGGTGGATACGCCACTTTTCCTGCGTTGGAAAGGGAGATTGTTGCGAGCAGGAAATGGATGAATGAAGAGGAATTACAAGAAACGCTTTCGCTTGCGGCAGCGGCCCCAGGAGGCGTGGCAATCAATGCTTCTTTATTGATCGGGTATCGTCTAGTCGGGTTGAAGGGGGCGGTCGCAGCTGCAATTGGTGCAATCTTACCGACCTGTCTCATCGTAATCGGCCTTTTTCTACTCTATTACAAGTTCAGTGACAGCTTGAAGGTAATTGGAGCGTTAAGAGGAATCGGCTGGGGAATTGTTGCAATGATCCTCTATACCGTTTTTAGGCTGGGGAGGATATCAATTAAGGATACACTTTCGTTAGCAATTGCGATTATAAGCCTTGTACTTCTTTTTTTGGAGACACATCCGATTTGGCTTATAACCGGAGGTGCTGCTGCCAGTGTCGTTGCAACACATAGCAGTCGGAGTGCAAAAAGCTCGAAGGCACGCCAATTCAAGGATGGTGCCGACAATTCATATATGTATTTTATTTAAGTCATTCATCTGGGAGCTGAAGTCATGGCGCAGTTATTTTGGTTTTTTCTGCAAATGGGATTTGTGTCGTTTGGCGGAGGGTATGCTTTGATCCCATTAATAGAGAGGGAGACGGAACGCCAAGCATGGATGAGCAGCGATATGCTTGTAGACGTTATCGCAGTCGCAGGAATGTCTCCTGGTCCCATCGCCGTTAATTTGGGTTTGCTTGTCGGCTATCAAGCCTACGGGGTGATTGGCGCCATTGCTGGTGTGCTAGGATTACTGCTGCCTTCCATACTGATGACTGCAGGAATGATTTACTTCATTACCCGTGATCATAAAAATTATCTGGGGCGCTGCATGTATGGCGTGCAGCCTGTTGTTACAGCTCTTATACTTTTTGCCGCTTATCAACTTTGTGTGGTCCATTTATCCGCTAGCTTGTCTATCAATGAGCTGCTGCCGGCCTTCCTTATTGTAGCTGCATGCTTATACATGTTATTTCGTTTACGATTGCATCCATTTACGATTCTCTTATTCTCGGGGATTAGCGGGGCAGCATTCTATGCTTAATAGGCCGGGAGAGGGGCAAAATAATGATATGATACCAGGAAAATCTTGTTGTGCGGCAGGCAGAGAACAGGTAGCAGCCGCCAAAATAAAACGAATAGACTATCCATTGCTTCCCACACGATCCACTCGCGCACGAGGAATCAGTCAGTTGGTAACAATTGATGGGGGCACTTTCAGGATGGGGACGAGTGAAGGGGGCGGGGTCGCGTCGGACGGAGAGGGACCGGCTCGTGATGTGCATGTCGATTCCTTTCTTATCTCTCCGTATGCCGTTACAAACGGTGAATTTCGCTCCTTTGTTGAAGAGACGGGCTACGTTACAGAAGCCGAACGGTTCGGTTGGTCATTTGTGTTTCATTTGCTGGCCTCCGAGCCGACACGGGAGCGGGTCAGACAGGTCCCGCAGCAAGTGCCATGGTGGCTTGCTGTGGATGGTGCCTTTTGGGCGAAGCCGGAGGGGCCGGATTCAACTATTGATGAACGGCTTGACCACCCAGTTGTTCATATCACTTGGCACGATGCGATGGCATATTGCGCCTGGGCCGGGACTCGTTTGCCGACGGAATCCGAATGGGAATATGCCGCAAGAGGCGGGCTCACAGGCAGAACCTACCCTTGGGGGGATTTGCTGAAACCAGAAGGAAAGCACATGTGCAACATTTGGCAAGGCAAATTCCCCGTGAAGAACAATGCCAGCGACGGTTATGTAAGCACCGCGCCCGTTGATGCTTATGAGCCTAATGGGTATGGATTGTTCAATTTGTCCGGTAATGTATGGGAGTGGTGCTCTGACTGGTTCAGCTCTGAATATCACCGAGTGACATCCGATAGAAATCCGAGGTTCATGGAACCGACAGGCATACGTGCCATGCGCGGCGGCTCTTATCTATGCCACCGTTCCTATTGCAACCGTTACCGTGTAGCAGCCAGAAGCGGCAACACGCCAGACAGCTCTACCGGCAACTGTGGTTTCCGTGTGGCAGCGGACATAATGGATGGATAAACAAGGGTAATCGATGGGGTTGTGTATCCGTCGTGAGGTTGCAATTGAAAGAAGCTCAACGTATTGATAACCAAAATGAAAAGAACCGAAACCCGTTCATCCAACGGGTTTCGGTTCTTTAATGTCGCCAGCTTAGCTGGTTGCAATGGCCACCCAGTGGCCTTTTTTCACTTCTACGAATTCGGAGTGTTCGAGCTCGTAGGGATCAGCCTTGGCAGCTTCCTCATGCACTACCAGCTTCTTCTGCGATTCAACCTTGGGATCGGGTACTGGGATTGCCGCCAAAAGCGACTTCGTATAAGCATGGATCGGATTCGTGTAAAGTTCCTCGCTTTCGGCAAGCTCAACGATCTTCCCTTTATACATGACCGCGACGCGGTCGCTAATATGCTTCACCATCGATAAATCATGGGCGATGAAAAGGTAGGTCAGACCAAGTCTTTGCTGGAGCTCCTCGAGCAGCTTCACAATCTGTGCTTGAATGGAAACGTCGAGTGCGGACAATGGCTCGTCGCAGACGATAAATTCAGGCTCTACAGCGAGCGTCCGCGCAATGCCGATCCGCTGCCGTTGGCCGCCGGAAAACTCATGCGGGTAGCGCATGGCATGAGATGGATCTAGCCCAACCATCTCAAGCAGCTCCTCGACACGTTTCTGGCGATCCCGTTTGGAGGTCGTTATTTCGTGTACGTCAAGCGCTTCGCCAATAATATCAATGATGCGAAGCCTTGGATTTAGTGACGCGTACGGGTCCTGGAAGATCATGCCCATATGGCGTCTCATCGTCTTCATCTCCGAGCGATTTAATTGCTGAAGCGGTATTCCTTTGAAAAGCACTTCGCCGCCCGTCGCCTCATTTAAGCGAAGAATTGTACGGCCGGTCGTTGACTTTCCGCTGCCCGATTCACCGACAACTCCGAGTGTTTCACCAGCCTGTATATCGAAGCTGATATCATTAACGGCCTTAACAATTTGCCCTTTGCCCATATCAAAATATTGCTTCAATGAACGAACCTGCAGCAAAGGCACGCCTTCTTCCCGCTGAATAATCGCAGGGATGGGCTTCTGTTTTTTCTTCTCGTCTAAACGAGGCAATGCATGGAGAAGCTTAACAGTGTAAGGATGCTGGGGACTAGCAAAGATTTGCTCCGTTGTTCCCGTCTCGACGATTTCTCCGTCCTTCATGACGACGACGCGATCACACATGCCGGCTACGACGCCTAGGTCATGCGTAATTAAAATAATGGAGGTTCCCAGCTGCTTCTGTATATCCTTCATCTGGTTAAGGATCTGTGCCTGTATGGTAACGTCAAGCGACGTTGTCGGTTCATCTGCGATTAGCAGCGAAGGACGGCATGCCAGCGCAATGGCGATCATGACCCGCTGACGCATCCCGCCAGAGAATTCATGAGGGTACTGATGATAGCGGGCTTCACTATTCGGAATGCCTACGAGCTTCAGCATCTCGATCGCTTCAGTACGGGCTTGCTTCTTGTCCAGCTTTTGATGCTTGATCAAGCTTTCTTCAATTTGGTTGCCGATCCGCATGGTCGGATTGAGCGAGGACATGGGATCTTGAAAGATCATCCCGATATCTCTTCCGCGTATGGCTTCCATTTCTTTATCGGTTTTAAAGGCTAAATTTTGTCCTTGAAAAAGCACCTCACCGTTCTTCACCATGGAAGGGGGAGAGGGCAGAAGCCTCATAATTGTACGCGCAGTAACGCTCTTTCCGCTGCCGGATTCACCTACAATGCCGAGCGTTTCGCCTTTACGGACCTCAAAGCTGACGTGACGTACCGCTTCTATTTCTTTGTTACGGGCGAAAAAAGAAACCGATAAATCGTTAACTTGTAATAATGTATCCATATATGCACCTGCAATTCTGTGGTTTTCCAATTGAGATTAGGGTAATTTAAAGAGAGATTCTTATTTATACCTGATATTCCTTATATCATGTATAATGAAAAAAAGTAAGTAACAAAGTTATAAGTTATTGACATATTCCAGTCCATAAAATAAAATCTACTATATTGATCGGAATAATGCAATTTAAAATTACTAGATGGAAAGGAAGCGGACTAGCTTGAAAGGGCACGCAACTGCTATGGGTAATGGCTTTATTGATCATATCGCCGCCATCTACCGCAAAATGTTATTACATCCAGCCTACAGTCTGCTTATATTGCTGTTAGGAGCTCCTGTATCTGCCATCGTGTATGGCGTTCATCAATATCGTAAGTCTAAGTACGGCTACAAAGCAATCGCCGCGGAGACGAGGAGCAAGCTGCTTGCAACTGGGCACCTTGATAAGCTGCGTATCGAGGCTAAAGAACAGCTTGTCCGCAAGCATCGTTTCTTCGGGCAAACCGTCAGCGCAGAGCAAACCGAGCAGGAAGCGCACCGGTTGGCTGAGATCAAATTTAATGAATCGTTCAACCATGAGCTGGATAAACGGCTTGCCAGCGAAAACGGGCTGAAGTTTTCATTTGGCGATACGTATCATGCGTTAGCCTTGAATCCGGCTTTCTTCATCTTATCACTCATTATCGGTTTTCCAATGTATGTGTTGATGGCCATTTACTCGATGCCTTACTTGAAATACGTTGCGGAACGTATCGTGATGTCATTATTCGTTATTTTGGGCGTCGCTTTTCTCGTTTTTACAATCCTGTATATATCGCCGATGAATCCAGCGGCTAACTTATTAGGGGAGACAGCGACTGCCGAGCAGATCGCAGCCTTCAACCATTTGTACGGATTGGATCAACCTTATCTTGTCCAGTTATGGGACACAATTAGAGGTATATTTACATTCGATCTTGGCAAGTCATTTGCAGGCAACGAGAATGTTACTGCAGCTATCGCGAATAAGTTTCCGGTGACGCTCACGTTAACGGTTATCTCGACGCTGATCGCAGTATTGATCGCTTTGCCAATCGGCATTATTTCGGCTACGAGACCGAATTCCTTTTTTGATTATACCTTTATGTTCATTGCTTTGCTCGGATTGTCGATTCCGAACTTCTGGCAGGCGCTTATTTTTATTTTGAATTTCTCAATTAAGCTTCCATGGCTGCCTGCAACGTATAACCCTGAGAACTGGCTGTCTGCGATTATGCCGATTGTCGTTCTAGGCACAGGGCTAACGGCTGCCGTAGCCCGAATGACCCGTTCATCGACGCTTGAAGTTATTCATGAGGATTACATTACGACTGCAAGGGCCAAAGGGCTTGCCCGCAAAAGTGTTATTTGGAAGCATGCCGTTGGCAACGCGCTTATCCCAATCATTACTGTCATTGGCTTGCAGTTCGGCGGTATGCTCGGGGGAGCGGCGGTTACAGAGAAAGTTTTCAATATTAGCGGTATCGGCAGTTATATCGTTGATAAGCAGTTCATTCCCGACATTCCTAGCGTGATGGGCGGGGTCGTGTATACAGCCATTACCATCTCGATCGTGAATGTTATCGTCGATTTGATGTATGCGTTTTTTGATCCAAGAATCCGCTCGAAAATGAAACAATACTAAAGCAGGTGCTACTCTTGACGAATCCTACTATCAGCAAGCAAGAAGTCAAGTTCAGGCTGAAATCGAGCCAAGAATACAGTCAGGCAAGCTTCGCTGGCATTGTATCCCTGGCGCTTGGTCTTGTACTTCTGCTAAACAGTTATGTTCCCGGTGACGGGTCATTTAAGCCTGCAGTACTCATTGCAAGCATTGCATATTTTGCCTTCGCTCTGCTCGAGCTGGCGGTATGGGCGCTCATTCGAAGCGATCTTATCCGTTTGGGCGCGATCAGACGTTCCACAAGGATGCTTGGTTATGTACTTCTGTTAAGCCTTCTAACCGCGAATGTATTCGTGGCAACTACGGCGTTCCAGCTCATCAAGCAGAAAAAAAGCGCGGCGTATACGTTAGCTGTTTACTCGCTCCTTACGACTCTGCTCGTATTCGCAGTATCTGCTCTTAACTTGTTCAAGCCATATGTGGCTAACGGGTTTATGATCGGTATGTTTCTATTGATTGTTGCAGCGGTCCTGCAGCTCGCAGCATTGCTGCTGGTCGCTAAGTATGCAGATCAAGCAGCAATGCCTCGCTGGATGGGAATCGTTGCTGGCATCCTTATTTTAACTTCGGTATCCGGCAACTTGTTCGCATTATTTCTAGGGTTATTATTGATTGCGAAGCTGCGGGACAAGGGATATTCATCCGGCTCTAAGCTTGGAGAAGTTGTGGAGCGTTTGTCGAGAAGCTCGACTTCTATGCTGGGACTGCTCTTTATCCTGTTCCTGCTCACACTGTCCATAACAAGTTACCTGACCTTTGATTACGGCCTTGCGGTTGAGAACAACTACAGCTTAATTCTTCAATCTCCTGAGCTGGCTTACCCGCTAGGAACGGACAACTTTGGAAGAGACCTGTTCTCGCGTATCGTCTTCGGCGCACGAATCTCGTTGGCTGTCGGCTTGTTGTCAACGCTCATCCCCGTCTTGATTGGGGGCGTTCTAGGTGCAGTTTCTGGCTATTACGGGCGGCATACGGACAATATTATTATGAGGATATTAGATATCCTCTATGCGATTCCTGGCATTCTGCTTGCCATTGCGATCATTGCGGCATTTGGCGCAAGTACGGTCAATCTAATTTTGGCATTAAGCGTAGGTGCGATTCCAACTTATGCCCGGACAATGAGAGCCAATGTCATGCTCGTATCTACGCTGGAATATGTACAGGCTGCTAGAGCTTTCGGCTCCAGTGACCGAACTATTTTGTTCAAGCATATCGTACCTAACTCCATCGCGCCGATGATTGTAAAATCTACGCTGACGATTGGTACTGCGGTCATCTCCACAAGCAGCTTGAGTTATTTGGGGCTTGGCGTCGAACCGCATATTCCGGAGTGGGGAAATATATTAAAGCTCGGAAGCGCATATCTCGAAACGCATGCCTATACGGCTGTTTATCCGGGACTTGCGATTATCGCGCTTGTACTCTCATTCAACTTTCTTGGCGACGGCTTGCGCGATGCGCTGGATCCGAAGCTGGATTAAAGATTTCATCCCTTTTTTAAAATATAGGAAAGTATAAGCTTCACATTTATACTCCGCCTATATTTTGCGAGAAACTTCTTGTCCTTAAACAAGGACGACGAAGTCGTTTCTTCTTAACCTCATTCATATTCCATCGACTTCTACGTTACGAGACCGGAATGGGCGATAACTGAATGTGAGTTAACATACAAGATAAAGATAAAACAGGAGGAGACTACTATCATGAAGAACAAAGGCAAATTCGCCGCATTGTTGCTAATCAGTCTTTCGATTATGCTCAGCGGATGCAAATTAACAACAAAGAACGACGTGAAGGAATCACCAGCACCAACGCAAGGAACAGAGGCAGTCGTTGACAGTAACCCAGTAGATATAGAATTGCTTGGCATGAGCTCAAACGAGGCTGACCTTAACATTGTTCGCGATCAGCTTACAAAAAACGGCTTTAAAGTGAAATTGAATCTACAAGCTGATTACGGCAGCTTCAAATCACAGCAGGACGCTGGCAACTATGACATCGCATTGTCCAGCTGGACTACCGTTACAGGTAACCCCGACTATGCAGTACGCTCGCTCTTCAAAACAGGCGGTGACTACAGCATCCTTGCTGATCCAGAAATCGATAAATTGATTGATGCGGCTGGAGCTCAAACGCCAGAAGAGTATACCGAAACGTACAAGCAATTCGAGCAGCAGCTTGTCTTTGACAAGGCTTATATCGCGCCGCTATACAACTCCTTGAAAGCACAGGCCTTGAATCAAGACGTACTGAACAAGGATTCCGTACGCATCTCGAAGTCACGTTCCCTTCCTTGGGAAGATGTTGATTTTAAAGACACTTCAAAGCGTGCAAAAGATGCGCTAGTGCTTCAATCGACTATGCCGACGCTGACGTCGCTTGATCCAATCAAAGGCAACGACGGCTCCATCAACATTATTAATACGAATATGTATGTGCGCCTAGTGAATCTTACAGATGATGATAAAATCACTTCTGAAGGTTCCCTATCGTTGAATCATGCGATTGCTGAAGGCAATTCCGATTATTACTTTATCCTAAGAGATGATATTAACTTTGCTCAAATCAAAAACAAGCTCGCAGTAGATACTGGCGAACGCGTTGGTGCTGACGATGTAATCTTCTCGCTGGACCGCGCGAAGAACAAAAACTCTGTACCTGACCACCGTACGTTTACTCTTCACGAGCATATCAATAAAGTGGAGCTGGTAACGGATGCAGCAGCACTAGAAGCTGTTAAGGTTTCCGGTGGCAGCGACACTGTAAAAGCCGCTCTTGAAAAAGGTCTTGGTTCAAAAATATCCGCACTCGTATCGGATAAGAAGGAATCGAACAACAAAGAGGGTAAATACCAAGTCGTTAAGCTTACGACGACTGAGCCTTTCCCGCAAGTACTGAACTACTTGGCTCACCAATCGGCAGGTATCGTGTCCAAGAAACAAGTAGAGAGCATCAACACGTACGATGTAGCTAAATTCGATGTGAACAAAGATATTCCTTACGGCGACCAAAATACGGTAACAGAAGGCAGCGCGTATAACAACACATTGTTTACAAGCGGTCCTTACATCCTGTCCTCCAAAAATGATTACGAAGCGATTTTCTACAAAAACCCTGCGTATATGAAGGGTACAGAAAATGAGCCGAATATCGCTAATATTAAAATCCGCTTTATCAAAGATGCAGACAGCAGCTTGTCCGCGCTTCGCAGTGGTGAGATTCACATCTACTACGGCGTATCCGAGACGAAATTTGACGTTGTGAAGGGTGACAGCAAGCTGGCGCTTCAAACCGTACAAAGCAATGCTGTTTCTTACTTGCTGTTCAATACAAAAAACCGTCCAGTTGCGGAAAGCGCAGACCTGCGGAAAGCAGTTCTATACTCCATCAACCAGGATGAAATCTTGGCATTCTACAATGGCAACAAATTCAAAGCCGTTTCCACGCTTAGCCCGCTTGTGAATACAGGCATGGAGCTGAAAGCTGATCCGGCGAAAGCGAAAGAATTCCTAAACGCCTACAAAGCAAGCAAGTAACTTTTAATATTGGCAAGAGGCTGCCTCCGGTTATCCATGATGACCGGGGCAGTCTCTTTCACATAGGACTGCTCACATGCGAGCATAAAGGAGAGATTACGAATGGCTGACACACTCAAGCCCGAAACGAAGCTTTCACAATGGGATGCCTTGATGCTGGAATCGCTGAAGGCTTACGGCTGGCCAAATGATGAACTGATTAGCAAAGTGCAGGCTGGCAATTTGCCGACAGATGAAAGCAAGTTCCATTTCGAATACACTGCTTTAACTGCTTTGGCGAATGAGGAGCAAGATACTTTCGTACAAGCTGTAACAAACGGCTATCAAATCAAGTACAACACGATACGCGGCATTCACAGCTGGATACTTGTCGCACTGAAGCAAGAAGCAGAGCTTATTCTGGAGCCGGAGAACGAAGCGGTCATCGCCCATTTGTCAGAAGCTGAAGCACAGCGCCTCGCTTTCGTACTTTCATTCGGCTGGGGAGTATCCCCTCATGAGGGAGAGCAAGATTCAGACGGTAGAGCCGCGTATAAGGTGGCACCTGTTAGAGCATAAGGGTTGGCTGGAATTAAAAAGGAATCATTTATGATTATGGTTTCGGTGAACAGAATTGTGACCGATAAGAAGGATGCTTTTTTTAAAAATGCTCTTCGTTTAGGGTTTTGGAACGAATGTTATACCTATACAACAAACCCAGTACCGCATCGGTACTGGGTTTGTTGTATAACATTAAACATCTTCCCATCCAAAATAAGAATAGGGGAACCAAGAAGTCGAGACATAGACAACAGCATGGCTCTCCTTATCGAATATGAACGATATTGAATACATATTATCAGGGTTGTTAAGCTTATCATGAATGGAAATGTCGCGGTAATTTCCGTCGCTGGTCTTCTCGTAGAAATAGGTAGCTGATTGGTCTCCATAAAATCCAAAAGTTCCATATAGGCGAAGGACATCGAACATGGTGCTTTCTCCGAGGACAATCCCCTTATATGTACGTAATGACGGATTTATATTGGTAGGTTCAATAGTGTCTTGATCTATTTTCCAAGAATCAATCAGCCCATCTTTGTTGTAGTGTGCTGAGAATAAAGGGTAAATGTTATTATTAAAGACATCCTTTTCATCCGAAACCTCGTATAGATCCTCTATTGTTTTTTTTGAATCTCCTATCTTCACCTCAGTAAAAGGACTATTTCCAAATAAATTGAAGTCATTTCTCGTGACGGGTTCGGCGCTGAAATCTGGAATACGCTGGATGGCTGCAGATGGTAAAGACGGTAGAAGTGTGCGATCCGATGGAGCGGTTGGCCTTTTTTCTATATCCAGTACTCCTTTAAAGGTGAGCTGTCTAATCCACTGAATGGCTTCTGCTCGTGAAAAAGAGTCCTGTCCATTGAATTGCTCTGGCGTTATAGCGTCACTGTTAGCCATACCGTTTCCAATGAGGTAAACAACGGCGTCTTCACCTTCAAAATGAACCCCTTGCACGGCACAAATGATTTCTGAAGCTCGTGACTTCGTGAGTGGCTCCATTCTCAGCTTATGGTTCGAAGCGCCGGATGTAGGATGATTAAAGCTCTCTGCCATGCGATAGGGACCGCCTGTCCAATCATCATTACCCTCAGGGGAACTTGCGGATGGCAAAGCCATACCCAAGGCTCTATAAAGAGCTTTTAAAAACTCTGCTTCAGTTATTGGCTCGTCAGGCTTTAAGCTGCTGTCAGGGTATCCATTTATAATATTTTGTGCCATAGCCCATTGAAACAAACGCTCAGCCCAGTGTCCTTTCATTCCATAGGGCTTGATAATGAGAAAATCGTATTTTCCGTCATCTTTTTGATCCTGAGCATGCAAAGTTGCTGTTGTTGTTAACCAAAATAATGAAGATACGATGATCAGACATGTGACTATACGCTTAATCTTAAACATAAAATTCATCCTTCCGAATCCAAATAAGTACTGTTTTTTTATATTGTTAAAAACTTCCTAATGTTATATCGGAAAGTATAGTATTTTAACTGATAGCTGCGAGTGAAAACGGCGATTTGATTCATTTTACTTTAAACTGAATTAGATGAGGCGATGTAGGATGAATAAGAACATCGATGATATCGATGGTTCTTAAATCCGCTGCTAGGTTGATTCATGGAACATAAGCAAGCTTTAAAAAAAATTTGAATATTCCTTTACAGGAATATTCCCGTTGTGGTATATTTAATTCAACAAAAGGAAATACAAGGAGGGAGGGCTTAAAGGATTCGATAAAGTAATGATTGCTTTAGAGAAGGCTTATTTAATTAAATCAAGTGAATGGATGTTTTTCTTATGAATGCTAACGTTATGAGTGCCTTGGCTGAGCCTAACCGCCTGCAGATTGTTGACCTATTGCGAGCGAGTCCTCTAACGGTTGGGGAGATTGCTGAAAGGCTTGGCCTACGCCAGCCCCAAGCTTCCAAGCATTTGCGCGTCCTTAGCGAGGCCGGTATTGTTGAGGTGCAGGCGATTGCTAACCGTCGTATTTACAAGCTGCGTCCTGACCCGTTTAAGGAATTAGACGCTTGGCTGGAATCATACCGACGTATGTGGGAGGAACGCTACGATCGGCTGGACGATTATTTACTGGAGCTGCAAAACAAGGAAACAGATAAGTAAGATTAGCTATAAGAAATCAACGGATTAATGATATAAACAAATTTGAGGAGGATGTTTATTATGACTAACCCTAACCTAACTAATCAATTGGTATCGAAAGTAGAAGGCAGCACACTTATATTGGAGCGTGTGTTTCAAGCACCGCGCGAGCTTGTATTCAAAGCTTTCTCGGAGGCAGAGCATTTAAAACATTGGTGGGGACCAAAAGGCTGGACTTTACCTGTATGCAACGTCGACTTCCGTCCAGGTGGAACTTGGCATTATTGCATGAAGTGTGAAGATAAGAACCAAGGCGACTTCTACGGTATGGAATCGTGGGGTAAAGCATTCTATCAGGAGATTACAGCACCGGAGCAGATCGTCTATAAAGATTGTTTCTCGGATGCGGAAGGCAATATTGCGGAAAATATGCCGCAAATGATGGTTACACTCGATTTTATTGAGCAAGATGGCAAGACGAAACTAATTAATACCGCGAAATATGCATCGCCAGAAGCTTTGCAAACGGTGATCGATATGGGAATGATTCCAGGTATAACGCAAACGTTTGAAAACTTGGATGTTCATTTGGAAAAGCTGCAACAAAGCAATTAAGGAATAAAGGCGTAGAATGAACCTAGGTTCATTTTACGCCTCTTTTGTTATTTATGGAGAAATAAACGAGATGGAATAGTGATTTAATATTACATTGCTCCGAATAACCCTTGAATAAAGATACAAATATTGACATGAACGTCCTAACATACTACACTGTGTAGTATGTTAGGACGTGATCGCATGCAAATAAAAAGATTGAACGTGAGCGGTGAGGGACTAAATCGATTTTTTGGGTCGCTTGAAGCTAAAATTATGGATATTCTATGGTCTTCCGATGGTTTGAGTATCAAAGAGGTACAGGCAATTTTAAATCAGGATAATCCGATTTCTGTTAACGCAGTGATGACAGTGATGAACCGATTGCTGGACAAAGGCCATCTTACGAAAAGGCAGACTGGAACGGGTAGAAACCAAGCTGCACAGTTCAGCACGGTGCAGTCAAGGGAACAATTTTTATCGGAACAGACGAAAGCAGTATCACAAGGACTTATACAGGAGTATGGCAGTTTAGTCGTGAACCATATGATCGATGCGCTGGATGACGTTGATCAGGAAACGATCGCGAAGCTGGAACGCAAACTAAGCGAAATCAAGAGAGGAAAAAAAGAATGAACCCTCCGGTTAAGCTGAAATGGATCTTTGCACTGATGATCTTCTGCATGGCTTTGTTTAGCATGCAGATGGGGATTTTTGTTGCTCGCCAAATGGAAGACGAGAGGCTGCATGGTTTTACTTTGACTTTTGCCCTGCTTGTCATGGTCGCCTTGTATACGCTCATAAGGGTGATCTGGCGAATGATAACGCAGACGTATTTTTCGAGGAAATGGCTAAAGCTGTTTTATGCTATTAAACATGACAGACTAACGAAACGCTTTAACTATAAGTACCGCAGCTTAAAAACAGAAATCATCGTGGTGAAGGATGATGCTTTTGTCGCGCTGGCGATCGGCATGCGACGGCCGAAAATTGTGGTCTCAACAGCGGTTCTCGCTATATTCAGTGATGATGAGGTAAAGGCGATATTGCTGCATGAATGGCATCATTGTCTCAATCGTGATAATTACAAGCTGTTTCTGATGACCATGCTGACGGAAGCTTTCGGGTATTGGCCCATTATGAAGCCGATTTTTCGCTATTATCAAACATGGACTGAGCTGCTCGCCGACCGCTTTGCGATCCGCCAAATGGGCTCGGAGTTGCATTTGGCTAGTGTACTATTGAAGTTGTCAAAGCTGGGGGGAATGAAGCAGCATGCGGCATCGGTTCATTTTGCAAATACAACGATGCATTATCGCATCATGCAAGTTCTAGAGCCTGACAAAACAGTGAAGGTAAAGATAGCCTTGCGCAGACCACTGCTTGCCTCTTTATCGTTGCTGCTGCTATTTATGTTGGGCGGAGACTCATAAATTTTTTTATGCAATCATACTACACACTGTAGTATTGAGGAAGGCGACAGGTCATGGCGATATGATCCCAGGGAGGATAAGTGAATGAGAGTTATTTTATTTTCAATTGGAGAGTACCAAGTACATTCTTACGGAGTAGTGGTGGCTTTGGCGGTTCTGCTAGCGCTTGGGATGGCTCGTCATTTGGCAGCCGGTACTTTGTATCAGGAGCATATACTGAACATGGTTCCATATCTATTCGTTGGTGCAATCTTGTCTGCGCGAATCTGGCATGTTTTCTTTTTTCAATGGGAGTATTACTCGAAGCATCTTATCGAAATCATGTACATATGGCATGGCGGAATTTCGATTCAAGGAGCATTGATTGGCAGCTTCGTGGCTTTGATCGTCTATACGAGGAAGCATCGTTTATCTTTTTGGGAGCTGGCCGACATAATGGCTCCAGCAATCGTCTTGGGGCAGTCGATTGGCAGAATTGCCTGTTTTCTGAATGGAGATGCGTATGGTTCGCCAACTAGCTCGGGCTTCGGTATTGTTTATCCAGAAGGAACGATGGCTTACGACGTTTACGGCTCACAACCGCTGTGGCCTGCGGAAATATGGGAGGGACAGTGGGATCTCATCGTATTCGTCTTGCTAATCTTATTGAAAAGCAGGAAGTGGGGAGCCGGGGTATTATTCTTAACTTACAATATCCTGTATTCATTCGGTCGTTTTAACTTGGAATGGCTGCGGGGAGATTCGCCGCGCTACTTGTTTAATTGGACAGCCGGTCAGTGGACTAGCTTCAGCGTTATAGCGGTTAGCTTAAGCTTAATTGTTTTCCTTGTTATGCGGGAGCGGAAGAAGATGCGTATTTCTATCCAATAGCTCCAATGTACTGAATTTATAAAATTAAAAAGTTGTGATTTATTCTGATGAAAATGTTTTTACATTCCGTCAGCCGCAGCAATCATTCGAATCGTATACTACTAGAAAAAAACAGCGTACTCAGTTACCCGAGTACGCTGCTTCCTTCTTCATTGCACTAGATTACCAGTTGTTTCCGGATACTCTTGTCACTGTAAAGTTCGGGCTGCCGCTTTCACCATAAATGGCTGCGACACCTGGGTTATTCACTTTCACATTCGTAAAGCTTGCTCCGCCGACAGCTGGCCCTTGGCCTTGTTCTCCTCTAACCACGAGCTTGATGCCGTAGCGGGAAGGGTTGTTGATGTTAACGTTCTCTACGCGAACGTTTTGCATAGCAAGGTTCTCTGGCGATTTTGTCTGGAACATTAGACCGAAGTACACGGGATTATTAATGTCCACATTTTTTACGAGAATGTTTTTGAAGGTTCTGTCTCCGCCGAAGAACCAGATAGCGCCAAAGTTTTGATATTCATTAATTTTGTCATCAGCGCCGACGCTGGTCCAGAAATCTCCACCCGTCCGGTCTAATGTTACGCCATCAATTACAGTATCCTTATCGCCAAATCCTAATGTGTTGTAACCAAAGCTTAAGCTGCTGATGGTAATGCCTGGATAAGTCAACGTATCTGCACCATAGAGGTTTTGATATAGGTTATCCGAGCCGCCGTATACGGCGAAAGCTGCTGCGCGTCTTACACAGGTTGCTGTAAGATTCGTGTATTTGTTGCCTACATTGTAGGAACCGCCAGCATCAACTGCACTGAATAAGGCGAAGGCATCGTCACCGGCGCCTCTTGAGTAGTTGTTGTCAATCACGTTATAGGATGAGCCGTTGGTCATATTAATTCCATCTGCGAATGTGTTTTTGATACGATTGTCTTTGAACGTGTTGTTGGAGGAATTCACGCCCCAATACAAGCAGATGAAGTGCTCAACCCAGACGTTCTGAACGGTTACATTCTGCATGCCGTTGCCATCGATGAATTTACCAGGACCGTCAGTTCTGTATACATAGTTGCCCCATGCAGACAGGTCTTTAATCGTTGAACCGTTAGCGGTAGAACCAATATTAAAGCCTACATCCGTATTGGATTGGTTCTGTGGCGCAACCAATTTGGTATGCCATGGACCAGCACCAATGATTTCGGTTGCACGTCCATAAAGAAATATTTTACTGTTGATCACCCATTCGCCTGCAGGGATGTAAATACCTTTTTTCGTGGAATCCTGTCTAAATTCATTAAGCGCTTGCTCTATGGATTTGGAAGAAGAAACCGAAATATATTTAGTCGTGTCAGGGTTGGCGGCTGGAGGAGCGACATTTTCGGTTTCAATCATGTCAACATAGATTGCCGAAACGTCACCAGCATCCTTTTGAATTTTGATCTTCGTTCCTGCCGGATACACTTGGTCAAGCAGCAACTGGGAATCTTCATACAGCCAGTAAGCTGTTAATCCTGCCCCAGGCGCATTGTCGTAACCCAGGCGGCCAAGCGTACTTGGTGTTGCATATACGTAAGAAAACTTGGAGGTTACCGTGAATTTGCCTTTACTCACACCGTTAGCATAAATGCTAATCGTTCCGGTCGTATTTTCTGCAACTGCGTTGCGAAGGACAAAAGCGTTAGCAGAAGAAGTCAGCGTAAACTCTACATATTCGCCTGTTGCATCAAGATGCACGGCGGAGCGTCCAGAAGCTTCGCCCGCATAATCGCCAGGCTTGAAGTTCGGAGCTAATTTTGTTCCGTTCGTTGTATTGGAAGAGGACTCAGCTTCAATAATGGTAAACGGCATATTAGCGCCGCGGCCGGAATAAAGGCTTGTTGTATTTGAGTTGTTAGCTTGCTTAATGAGTACTTCGTTTGTGTCAGCTGCAACAGTGGAAGTTACTGTGTAGCTGCCATTGACAGCGGTCCAAGTCCCCAGGCTGACATTGACGGATTGGTCTACAGCTAATGAGCCATTATAGGAACCATTTAAGGTTTGAATGGTTGCACCAGCAGCATTTTTAAGAACTAATGTTATGGCATGAGCACCACCGGCGGAAGCAATGTTTCCTTGGTTTTTAAGATTTACGGTAAAGGTTACTGTATTGCCGGCACTTGGATTGCTAGGATTCCAAGAGGCGGTTGCGATTAGATCGGAGCTGGACACGGCAGCTACGGTTAATGCAGACGGGCTGCTATAGCTGTTGTTAGTCTCGTTCTGCTCAATAATTGCATTGCTTTCG
Source organism: Pristimantibacillus sp. Z349TD_6 (assembly GCF_056173205.1). Classification (NCBI taxonomy): domain Bacteria; kingdom Bacillati; phylum Bacillota; class Bacilli; order Caryophanales; family Paenibacillaceae; genus Pristimantibacillus (SeqCode); species Pristimantibacillus sp. Z349TD_6. The sequence goes on from NZ_CM149662.1 coordinate 758,824, forward strand.
TCGACCTTGGCGCTAACGGCGTAGGTTCCAGCATTTTTTGCTCCGGCATTCAGCGATACGGTAGCTGAAGCGCCAGCCGTCAATGCGGCTACTGGAGCAGATCCTGCCAGCTCGTTGCCGAGATAAAAATTGACTGTAGTCGCAGGGGCGTTTGCAGTGCCGATATTTTTAACGGTTGCGTTCAGGGTAATCGCATTCGTCTCTACCGGAGATGTAGGCGTCCAAGTTATTCCTGTAATCGTAAGGTCCGGATTTGGAGCTGGAGCGCCATAGATTTCAAATTCGGCTACTTGGCCAGCAGGAGCGCCGGAGTTGTTCGTTATGTTCAATTGGACCTGTTTCGCCGTAGCGGTTACCGGAATCGTTACCGAGTTGCCGTTAGCGGGGTTAAACGTGTAAGATGCCGCGGAAACCAAGCTGCTGAATGTGGAAGAGTTCTGAGTATTGCCTAACACTTGAATCGTTTGGGTTCGCGTACCCCATTCGCTAGACGGGTTTAGCTTCACAACAATCGATGTGATGTTGTGATTGGAACCGAGATCGACGGTTAATTGGCTAGGATTGCTGCCGCCTTCCCAGTATGTAGCCGTATTGCCGTCGTTGCCGTTCGTTGCTACGAATGTGTGGACGGTAGAACTGGAAGTGATTGATTTACCTAGAGCTAAGTTGCCGCCAGCAGGTGGCGTTGGTGTAATGGTAGGCGTCGGTGTAATTGTAGGTGTAGGTGTAATCGTCGGTGTAGGAGTTGGCGTTGGCGTTTGTGTAGGCACAGGTGTAGGGGTTGGAGTAACTGTTGGTATAGGAGTAGGAGTAGGTGTTGGCGTTACTGTGGAACCGTAAATTTCGAATTCAGAAATTTGTCCAGCTTGCCATCCCGTGTTAGCCGTAAAGTTTAAGCGAACATAACGGGTGCTGGTTGCTGTAAAGTTGATTGTCACGGTGTTGCTGCTCACTGCTGGATTGAATGTGTAGGATGCAGAACCAACAATAGTAGAGAACGTTGTGCCGTTTGTGCTGCCTTGTACAGCTAAGGTTTGTGAACGTGTTTCCCAGCCCGCAGGCAGCTTTAGTTTAACTTGATCGATGCTCGTATTCGCACCAAGATCGATTTGGAGCCATTGTGGAAATGCATTATTTACGCTCTCCCAATAGGTACCCTGGTTGTTGTCATTAACGTTGCTCGCTACATACACATCGGCATAGCCACTGGCTGATACAACTTTGCCCAGAGCAAGATTAGGGCCTCCGGCGGCTGAAGATACGGAGGGGTACAGCGTGAGCTGCGACAGCAATAAAACAAATGCCAAAGACATGATGACGAATGGATTTCTTTTTACCAATTCGTTCATTGATAACATAAAAAACCTCCTAGTCAGATGTTTTAACCTCGAATTAATGCGCTTTCAATTTTGCACATCATTACATTCTTTCTTAATCACCTCCTTAAATGTGTGAAGTCATCGCGATTCTAGACCGCAATGCAATAAAACCAATATTGATTTAATATTGGTTTACTAAATAAGCGGATAATGTTGCACGATCAAACGATATTGCAAACAAACTTATAGTACTAGCATAAATCAGTTACACAGCTTGCTGAATATGCATTCCTACGATTATCGTGTGTAATATTATTGTTTAGATAAACGGGGTCTATATATTAGAGGTTTTCAGTTGAAAATAAGCAACTGCGCTTTATGAAAAAACTTGCCAAGGCACTGTCTAATGAATTTAACACTGCAAAGCAAGTTAGCTAAATGTGCACATCAGTCAGTGGTAGCTGAATCTAAGAGCATAAATGCACTTATTTAACTAAATATTTTTCAATTTTGTTCAACTAGATGCATTTATACACTTATTCGAATCATTTTCATTTCGTTTGTTAAAAACAGGTGCACTTCTGCGCTTATTTACACTCGACCATCGATTCACGCACACCACTAATCTCTATATCGATATCAAAAATGACATTGTAAACGAGCTTTATTATGAGTATTTAATAGACTAAATAAAGGGTAATTCATCCGTAAAACTATCGCCTTCCAATATAGCCCTGTTTCAAAATCACCCCTTGGAGGTAAGAAGAAGCATACAATTATCGAGGAGATGATGAAGATGAATACAAACGGACTGAAAGATAAAGTGAAGGGTATTGCGAACCAAAGCAAAGGCGAAATGAAGGATAGCTACGGCAAAGCGACAGATAACAAGAAGCTGCAGGCTGAAGGCAAGTTGGATAAGCTGAAAGGTGCTGCACAGGAGAAGCTTGGCGAACTGAAGGAAAAAATCAGCGAGTAGCGAAAGGACGATAATGTATGCATCTGAGCCAATAGGTTTGCGGCAGGGCTGCCTAGCGGTGTTCAGGTACCAATCATTATCAGCCGCTTATAATATTTTGCAATGAAGAGCAGTCGGCTCTCCCGTCGAAGGGAGGCTGGCTGCTCTTTTTGTGCTTACTCCCTGCAAGTCATTCTACGTATTTACTTATAATTTTCCTTCAGCAGCCTTACAATTCGAGACCTTTCGTTCTCATTATCGTACAAAATAGGAGATGAAATTAATGGGATGAATGGAGGAGCTGTAATTGCGTCTGATTATTGAAGATATCGTTAAGCGATTTGAGGATAAACAAGTGCTCCAAGGAGCCGGATTTACTTTTGAGAAAGGAAAAATATATGGTCTGCTTGGCCGAAACGGTGCAGGCAAGACGACGCTATTCGACTGTCTGAGCGGAGAGAAGGACATGGATGGCGGGCAAGTGCTGTTGGAGGTGGATGGCCACACGAGGAAGCTAAGCGAGCAGGACGTCGGATACGTGTACTCGCTGCCGATTCTTCCCGAGTTTCTTACGGGCTATGAGTTCGTGAAGTTTTTTATGGATATTAACAAAGGCAAGCTGCAAATGGATAAGAGCATTGATTATTATTTTGACATGATGAGCATGACAATGGAGGATCGCCATCTGCTGATCAAAGGGTACTCACACGGCATGAAGAACAAGCTGCAAATGCTGCTATTTCTCATAACGAAACCGCCCATTATACTGCTCGATGAGCCGCTTACCTCCTTCGATGTTATTGTTGCTCTGGAGATGAAGAACATGCTGAGGGAGATGAAGAATGATCACATTCTTATATTCTCTACGCATATTTTGCAATTAGCTTCAGATCTATGCGATGAGCTGGTTGTTTTGAACAAAGGGAAGTTGTCTGCCGTACCGTCAGAGCTGCTGCATAGCGCGGAATTTGAGCAATCCGTCATTAACCTGCTGAAGGATGAAGCCCATGCTGAGAACGCTTAACACGCTGCTGGCCATTCGAACCTCCATTACGGCAAATATGCTCATTTATTATATTCAGAAGCTGCCGCTGCTCGGCAAGCTGGTGCACAATAGCTTCTACGCCAATTTGGGGCTCAAGAAGGCTGTTTCTATAATAGCGCTCATCATTACCCAGCTGTGGGGATTCATGCTTCGATTCGCATATTTGGGGATACTTATCTACTTGCCTATAGCGGAATTCGTTGTGGGATTGTCTGAGGAAGAAAAGCACCAGCAGTTTGTACATATTTTTGCAATCATCAGTTTTGTTGTGGCAGCGATCAGCAGCGCGACTGTGCTCGAACCAAAGCGAGAGAAGTACGTAGCGGTGAAGCTGATGAGGCTGTCTGGAAAAAGATATATGCAGGCGTCGCTTGCCTATCGTTATACAACCTTTTTGCTATATCTGCTGCCAGCCATGCTTTTGTTCGGATCACTCGCGGGAGTTTCCATATTGCAAGCGGTTTTGCTTACCATTATGGTCACAATGTGGCGAGTTCTTGCGGAGTATGCACATCTCAAGCTTTTTGAGAAAACGGGCATTGTACTGATTAAACAAACAGCTCTCGTATGGATGATTATTTTGATTGGTTATGCCGGGGCGTATTTGCCATTGCTGCTCGGCAAGGTTCCGTTTACTAGTACGTTTCTTCTGAGTCTGCCGGCTTGTATTGTCATTATAGCTGTAGGCTTGATTGCTGTCTTTCAACTGGCCCGTTATACCGGTTACGGCGGAGTGGTTGATGCGGCAACTAAGAGGGATGACCCTCTGCTCGATCTGGGTCGTATGGTGACAGAGTCACAGAAGAAGAGCGTTAAATCAAAGGATAGCGATTATATCATAGATGTAAACGAGCAAGGCAAGTTAGACGGCAAAAAGGGTTATGCTTATTTAAACGCTATATTTTTTCTCCGGCACCGCAGCCTGATCAGCAGCCCGGTTAACAAACGATTAGTTATCGTTGGTGCTTTTGGCGTCGTGGGTGTTCTGCTTACCTTCCTATTCCGAGAGCAGCTGCAGAGTCTAAAATGGAATGCGGGAATGGTATTTCCGTTCTTAGTTCTGATTATGTATTACATGTCCGTTGGAGAAAACATTTGCAAGGCTATGTTCTACAACTGCGATCTTAGTCTAATGCGTTATAGCTTCTATCGCGGCTCGGCATTTGGTCATTTCCTCATTCGGCTAAAAAAAATGATGGGTTTGAACCTGAGTATTGCCGCCGCTTTTGGGGTGTCACTAACAGCAATTATCGCAGCAGCGGGCGGGGAGTGGCTAAACAGCGAACTGCTCATGCTTTGGATCTGTGTTATTTCGTTGGCCGTGTTTTTCACTATACATCATTTGTTTATGTATTATATTTTCCAACCGTATTCTACAGAGCTGAATGTGAAAAATCCGCTATATTATATAGTGAATATGGGGATATCAGCAGCTAGCGGGGCATGTATCTTTTTGCGAATTCCGATAGTGCCATTTACGGTGAGTATAGCTGCTCTGACGCTGATTTACTTAGCTGCTGCGCCAGTGCTTGTCCGCAGGTACGGGCCGAGAACGTTTCGAGTGAGATAAGAATGATGATGCTCTTGCTTGCAGAATGAATTTTTAAAAAAGGAGATGCAAGTTTCTCATACATCACAAGATTATAGTAAACAACGACAGGCCACGTCTGGCTTAGCCAGGCGTGACCTGTGGTTACTGCCGTTGTTCCTTAGTCCTCGCTTGTTACTTTTCCAAAAAGGGATAGAGCGTAAAGCGCAGCGACACCGACGACGATATATACAATTCGCGATCCAACTTCTTCTGTTCCCCCAAAAACCTCACTGACGACGTCATAGTTGAATAAGCCCACGGATAACCAATTTAAGCCGCCTAGGATGATCAGAATAAGACTAATTACGTTAAGTGCCTTCATCAGAAATAACCTCCTTAATGGGGTTTCCTAACTTTTTTGCTGAAAAGCCGGATGGATGTACGCTGATTCTTAGTTGTTTACTATAGGATTATGAGTATCTGCCGCATGATATGCCATACAAGCCTCATCCTTTAAACACATGTATCGCATTTTTTACAGTGCTTGACCAAGTTAGAACGGATAGATTTTCTTCGCTCCCCTATTAAATTATGGAATCATGCTTCCATTAAAGTGAGCTGCATACATATCTATCACCGACTAGACAAGAGCACGATCAGACAATCATACCTCCTCATATGTTAGGGATAAGGAGGGAATGTACATTATGAGCTACAAGAGTACCACGATAAAGAGCAAGTGGACAAAAACGAAATGGCTGCTTAAAAATGCAGATGTAAGAGCGTATGTTCCTAAGACGCTGCGCTTTAACCGAAGGAATCTTAGTATGATCCTTTCTCAATATCCTACTGTCTATTTCAAGCCGACCACTGGTTCAGGCGGCTTTAATATTATACGGATAAAGAAGCAGGGAAATGGTTATCAGATCCAACACAACTCCGAAAAAAATCATTGCTCCACGCTCGACAGCCTTTATGGAAAATTGAAAAAGCATGCGAGGAAGCGTTCTTATTTGCTGCAAAAAGGCATTCATCTTGCCACTGTGAATGGCAACTCTTTCGACATACGGGTCATGGTTCAAAAGACAAACAACGGCATATGGAAGAGCAGTGCGCTCTTCACGAAAATAGGCAAGCGGGGGAAAGTTACAACAAACTATCACCAAGGCGGTCAGATCGGATATTTCAAGAATACACTTTCTCAAGCAGGGTTCAGTTATGCTAGAGTACAAAGAAAGGAAGCAGAACTGAAGCGGCTTGGCAGATCAGTTGGACGTATATTTGATAGACATGGAAGTAGATTTCGTGAGCTGGGTCTCGACGTCGCCTTGGACAAAACCGGAAATGCTTGGATTCTTGAGGTAAATACGAGACCGCAGTTTTATCCGCTGAAGCATTTAAAGGACAAAAGCATGTATCGACGCATCACATCTTATGCCAAGCAATATGGAAGGAAGAAATAGATAAAAAACGACGCCTCTCGCGAAAGAGGGCGTCGTTTTTCGTTTAGCTAATCATTTAGGGATTTTCAATACCGTGCCGGCTTTTACATTATCAATATCTATGATTTGATTGAAGTCGGCAATGAACATCGCGTATTTGTTGGAACCATAATAGGTTTTGGAAATGCTGTAAAGCGTCTCGCCGTTTTTAACGGTATGATCAACTGTCTCAAAACCTGGAGATACACCCCATGAGTTATCATCTTCCTCTTTTTTGTAATTTTTAAGAGAAGGAATGATGAGATTGCTGCCTGCTTTTAATCCGGCGTTTTTGTCAATTTTGTTTTCCTGCGCAATGTAACTTACATATTCCGCGGATTTATAAAACATTTTGGATATGCTGGAGAGGGTATCGCCAGCCTGTACCAAATAGGTTGCTGGCAGGGTGATTTTGGAATAATCCTTTGACCCTTGCGAGCCGCCTGTTGATCCAGTGCCAGAGGATAATGCAGGAATAGTTAGCTTATCTCCAGCTTTCATATCATTAATAAACAAAATATGGTTATGCTCTGCAAGCAGTGCATAGTGGTCTTTCGATTGATAAAATTTCTCTGATATTGAGCTTAAGGTGTCGCCTTTTTGAACGATATAGGTAGTTGGAAGCTTTATCGTCTCATTGGAGGAGCCTGTTGTCTTGTCGCTGTCCTTTGGTTCTTGTACAGGTTTTTCCACCTTGTCGGGCTTTTCTGTCACAACGGGCTTAGAAGTGTCAGGTGTTTTTACAGTCTCTTTGACCGGTGGATTTGGATTATTAGTCTCAACAGGTTTGGAACCCGTATGGGTATCCTGCTTTTCTTCAGTTGGTTCTTGTTTTTCTTCCTCGTCTACAGATCCTGCGGGGATAAGCTCGTCTACAATCGTTTCAAGCCCGCCATTTTCATTTTTGCTTGAATTCGAGTTAGCGGTTTCATTATTGAGCGCTTGCTCATTTGATTGCTCTAGCTTATTAGCAACAGCGGATTGCAGGTTGAAATCAAGCGCACTCAAATATTTGCCGTACAGAACGCCGCAGACTCCAATGAGAATAATGACGATTGCCAAGTAGATGATGAGAGTCGTTTTTTTCAAAGATACAAAGCTGCCTTTTTGACGGTTATTGCTGCGTGTAATTTTCTGATTCAAAGCACGTTTTCCCCTTTATTCTCAACTTGATTCTATTTTATCCGACATGTTCCAACATGTGGAATGGGACTAAACAGCCATTTCAACAGTATGCAAAATGCTCCGGATGCAACTCGCATAGACTACCAATTTGTGCATAGCGCCAAAAAATGAAGTATTTAATAGAACTTAGCTCAAAAAGACCAGTTTAAATGGCAATATACATACAACAATGGTTATTTTACACTATGCTTCTATACAAGATCTAAACATACGATTCAGTGGAATGAATAGAAAAAAAACCGCTCGCCTCCCAGTGAAAACTGGAAAGAGAACGGCTATTACACTTGCTTTATCTAACCCTGTCTCTAGCCCTAGATCAAGCCTTTCACGACGAGCTTAAATTGCTCTTCTGTCAGGTCTACATTGCCTGATGCTGTCACCTGATAATGTGTTTTTTGCACTTCGTCATACCATATCGCTTGATAGCTTTGAAAGCCGTGTATACTGCCGCTTGCAAAAATAGTTTCTATGCCGTTTATAGCGACTGTTTCTTGTGTATATTCAGCGGAGAGAGCAACCTCCATGCCAATCATGTCTTTCATGGCTTGGATTCGAATGCTCATGTTGTTTTTCGTGTATTCGAGCTCCGATATATTTGCTTTTGTCCAGTTGACCTCTTCGACGAATAAATCCTGATCCGGCTCCGCCGCAGCCCTTTGTTTGAACAACGCGAGCAATCTAGCGTATTCTTCAGCTAGGGAAGCGTCATGTTCATTGGGAGTGAGCGGCATAACGCTGCCGTACTTGAACGTGAAGCCATCTGGCAAGTAAACTGGCTCCTTAATGACAGGAGCGGAAGTACGATCGAGAAGCTCCTTGAAATCGTTGTAAGAAGTGTTCGTATTTGTGTTGTGGAGGTACTGTATAGCTAGAGGCGAACTATCATTCCTAACATAATAGGCGAGCATTTGTCCGGGCTTAACCAATTCCAGTACGAGATCTCTATAAGTTGGAAGCGGAGGGTCATTTTGAAGCGTATAAGGTACAATTTTCGATTCTGACTCTAGCACAATGGATTTAATTTTGATATCTCCCGCACGATCGCGAATTTGAATCAGCTCACTTGCAGCATATACGGATGCAGATGTTAGAAGCACAATGAATAGAATCGCGGCGTAGATCGGAAATCGCTTTGTTGGGTTGTAGCTTCGGACTTGTATGCCTGATGGCGAAGCAGAAATATGGTTCATTACAGCATCTGATAAATTAATAGTATTGATCTGTTGATTGGATATGGAATGCTGCCTTAAGTTTTTATATGGATCGTCTGATTGTTCTCGTCCCATTTTAGCTCCTCCTGCCATTCCGCCATTTTTTTTCTAACTTTTTCTTTCATTCTGCTTACTCTTTTTTTGGCAGCCTCCGGTTTGCATCCCATAATCTCACCCAGTTCCTCGAAAGTTCGTTCTTCAAAAATGCGAAGAATGAGCATAGATCGATCCTCTGGAGATAACGCAGTCAGTGCATACATTAATTGCGGGCTGAATAATCGGTTGTCCAACGTTTGTTCTGGACTTTCTGCTTTCACTTCTGGAGTAAACAATCGAAGCAGCAGACGAAGCTGGTATTTACGCTTACGCAATAGGTTTAAACAATGACGATAGGCAATTTTGTACAACCATGAAGAGAAGCTGACCGTGTTCTTATATTGCATAATAGACTCGAACGCTTTTATGAAAATATCTTGGGCTGCATCTTCAGCATCCTGCTGATTCCCAAGTAACCGCAAGCAGTAGCGGTAGATAGCCTGCTGATACTTTTGAACGACCACGACATAGTAACTCGAATCGCCTTTTTGCACCCGTACGATGAACTGCTCAATGGTCTGGTCTTCGATGAAATCTCCTCCCTTCGCGAATGGTGCTTTCTAATCTATATAACACTTGATAACAGTCAATCGGGACATTTAATATTCTCCACAATATATCGTACAGATGGCTATGTGTATACATAAAAGGAAGGGAGTCCCAAATGTTAATAGGGTTATAAAACAGCGCGGAAATATACCCAATATATTTCATTGACGCTTCTAATTAATAATGATAATCTTTATCAATAAAAGGGGCGGATGAGAACTTTTAGACCAGTATTACTGGGGAAAAGTAAGCTTAGCTGCGTTCAAAAATATAGATAAACATTACTGGGGGATATCATCTTGAAGAAAAACGTATTCATATGCATGAGTATGCTTTTATTTGTATTAGCATTAGCGGCATGCGGGAAGGCAGAAACGAATCCATAAGCAACGTCAAACCTTGAGCAGAACGACGCGGCTTCACAGAATGAGAAGGCATCTAATGAAAGTACGACCGAAACGCGGGTTTATAATCATTTCTTTGGAGAAACGAAGGTCCCGGTCAACCCGGAGAAAGTCGTTACACTCCAATATGCCAGCCATATGCTTAAAGTAGGACTTAAACCAATCGGAGCTTCAAGCCATTTGCTTGAAACAACGGATGCGGACTTTAAAGGTATTGAAGACGATGGAAGCGCAGATCAAATAAACTACGAGAAAATCGTATCATTGCAGCCTGACTTGATTATTGCTGGTGACATTGAGAAGGAGGTTTATGACAAGCTTACTAAAATAGCTCCAACGGTTGTTGTTCCATGGATGGATTACGATGTGTTCGGCCACGTTGAGGTTATAGGAGATATTCTGAATCGTAAGCAGGAAGCAGCAGCATGGAAAACGGATTTCGATGAGAAAATGAAAACAGCAAAAGATGAAATTATCGGTAAAATTGGCGAGGGCAAAACTTTTGCTATTTATAGAGTGGACCCGAAACAATTTTACGTTTACGGCGTTCGCAATATGGGCTTTACGCTTTATAAAGCGCTTGGACTTACTCCGCCTGCTCTCGTTCAGAAGGAAATAGAGAAGGATCCGAATTTGTGGGCAGTTCCGATCTCATTGGAGGTGCTTCCGGATTACGATGCTGACTATGTGTTTCTGACTTTGCTTGAGGGAGAGGATACAACTAAGCGTTTGGACGAAATTAAGCGAAGCTCGTTGTGGAAAAATCTCACGGCCGTTAAAGATAAACATATTTACGATATTAGCATGGACACTTGGTTAGGCTACACGCCTCATGATATTGAAGTTCAAATAAAGGAAGCTGTTCAATTATTGACACAGGATAAGTAGAAGCAGCGAAGGAAAGCTAGAGAGCTATTGCTCTTCCTTTAATATCTGTAAATTAAATGAACGCAGCATCTGGTGTTTCCAGAAGGGTTGCGTTCTTTATTTATTCCGCAATACTATAGAGAGCAAATAAATACGAGATGCAGGTGATGAGCGGTATGTACGATGACCAGCAAAAGAGTGATTATAAGCAGCTAGAGGGCATATGGTTCAAGCTTAGAGCAGTCGAAAAAAACAATAGTCTGACTAGCAATTGGTCTCTTCGAATGCAATTCATCGAGTCGCATATGCTGCTCATCGCAGCATCAGGCAAGGGATGGATTACTGTAGATGGTCGATATTACGAACTTCGGGCAGGCAGTGCCTATGTATGCACGCCTGGCCAGCTCGTTGAGGCATCAATGAAGGATTTAGGAGAGCGAGGGCTATACATTGTGCGCTTCGATGTATTTGAGCAGCCTCAATTGCCCGCAAAACAAGAACATAACTATCCACTTGGCCGAAATATGAGGTTTCCGATCACTGGAGAAGTTGTTATATCCTCGATGATCGTCATAAGTGCACTCTGCGAAGCGATGGCGAAGTCTATGCGAAGCGATAATGATATACAGCGGCTGCGCGGGCAAATCGAATTTTATGAACTGGTATATAGTCTGTTGAGAGATGGCCGGCGCTTACTGGACAATAACTCTGAAGCGGATTTGGAACGTGCTAAAACGTACATCGAGCAGCATTATCGGGAGGACCTTACCATCGAGCAGTTAGCGAAGGAAGCTGGAGTCAGCTCTCGGCATTTTATTAGACTGTTTAAGCAAAGATATGGCTGCAGCGCTATCGAATATTTGTCTAGATATCGAATTGGACAAGCTCAAGAATTGATGAGGCCTCACCATGATTATCAGCTCAAGGATATATCCAGTTATGTAGGTTATCAGGATGAGGTTTATTTCCGCCGCAAATTTAAGCAAATAACAGGTACTCCCCCAGCGGCGTTTATGAGAAATGCGAGGCAAAAGATCGTGGCGTTCCACGCAGATATGATTGGCATTCTTCTCGCGCTTAACATTACTCCTCATGCGGCTCCCGAGGATCATCCTTGGGTCGAATATTACCGAAGGAAATATGATACAAGTTCGGTGTTGTCCCTTGCGAAAGATGATATTGTGAAAATAGAACAGATCAGAAGCATGAGCCCTGACTTTATCGTTGGGCTAGAGAGTTTCACGAGCTTGGATATGCAGAAGACGCTTAATGGGATAACATCAACTTATTTCTTGCCGTGGGAACACGATTGGCGCATGCATATGCGATTAATCGCAGAAAAGCTAGGTAAAACTGCAGAAGCAGAGGTGTGGCTGGATCGGTATGAAAGGAAGGCGGCAGCAGTTCGGGAGCAAACCAAAAACATATTGTATAATGAGCGTCTGCTTATTGTGAGAATTTCCCAAAAAAATATTAGCGTACTGGCAAATCGGAGTCTTGGCGAGGTGTTTTATGATGATCTTCATATGCTGCCTGCAAGGGAGGTAAATAGGGATATTAATGATCAACACTTGACACAAGAGGAGCTTGCGCAGACAGATGCGGACAGATTGCTGCTTATCGTGGATGAAGATGCTCAGTCGCAGGCAGCCTGGCAGGACCTCAAGCAATCAGCGTTTTGGGGGAAAATGAGGCCAATTAGAAATAATCGTATCGATTATCTTCCACCCTACCCTTGGACAGAATACACGGCGTTCACGCAGGAGCTAATCTTGGACGAAGTGTTAAAGCTTTGGCGTAATCGTGCATAAAATGTTGGCGAGATCGTCGATAGGCGTATAGACGTATTTCATTTATACTGCTAGAAGTGATAGTGATTCTCATTTTCAAATGAGAATCAATGAACATCGAGCGCTCAGGGGGAGTATAGAAAAAAATGAAATATTCAAAAATAGGTTCTTTCATCGTTTTGGCCGTGGTGTTGATGGTACTTATGGTCGCTTGTTCAGGGAATAATGAGTCAACTAAAGGAACGGTGAAAAATTCAGAAACAGAAACACCATCGAATAATGTTCGTGTCGTAGCAAGTGAGAAGGGCGAAATTACGATTCCGTCAAATCCGAGCAAGGTCATTGGGCTTTCTGTTGTTTATCCGGAATTTCTACAAGCATTAGGGGTTACTCCGATCGCGGTGCAAAATTATCATGCCGATTTCCCTTCATACCTGGAAGAAGCCTTTAAAGATGTGCAAAAAATGGGCATTGCCGAAACATCAGATTTTGAGATGATATTAGCAGCCGAGCCTGATCTTATTATCGCACCAGCATGGTGGTCGGATAAAGACTATGATCAGCTAACCAAGATTGCACCAACGGTGTTGCTGCCGCAGCGTGATGACTGGCGTGATGAACTGAAGGATATTGGAAAAGTACTGAACAAGGAGGATGTCGCGGATAAAGTCATTCAAGACTTAGTTGATCAGGAAGCGGTAGCCAAAGCAAAGCTTGATACTCTTGTTGGTGACGAAACCGTTATGTACATGATGATTATGCCAAAATCAGTTGTCTTGTATGGTGAAAATATTGATCGCGGAAGCTTTATTCACAAGACGCTGGGGCTTAAGCCGATTGCGAATTTTCCTCAGACGGAGCAATCTCTCTCTATATCGCTTGAGAAATTGCCAGAATACAATCCTGACCATCTTATCGTACAGCTGGACGACGAGAATAATGAAGTCATCCAACAATCGTACAAAGATATGTTGAACAGCGCATTATGGAAAAACATGAAGGCAGTAAAGAACAATCAGGTATACGTGATGGGCGGCAAAGAATGGTTTAGCCTAGGCATGTCTCCGCTTGCTAACAGCTATGCAATAGACGCTGTTCTTAAAGCATTCAAAAGTAATGAGAAATAAAGAATAGACAGTCTATCTTTATAGTTACATGCAATATTTCAAGAAAAGTATTCAAAAAGAAGCGCCGGAAAAGTCTCATAAAGAGAACACGGCGCTTCTTTTTTATTTGAATTTTACTTAAAGCCGTTATTAGAGCTTTCACGAATTCTAGGCTCGCGTGATTGGAATCCAGCAAATGAAGATGCTTCCCACCCCAGGCTCGCTCTCAACCGAAATATGTCCGCCCATTACGGAACAGAATCGGCTGCTTATGGCAAGCCCAAGTCCAGTACCGCCGTATTTGCGAGTGGTGGAAGCATCGGCTTGGGTGAACGGCTGAAATAATTTGTCCAGCTGCTCAGGGCTCATGCCGATGCCGGAATCTTTGATAAGAAAGCTAAAGCCTGGTTTTCCTTCCTTATCTTCAGCATAGACATTAAACTGAATAGCTCCATTATGGGTGAATTTACTAGCATTGCTAAGCAAATTTAATAGAATTTGGCGCAGCTTTGTAACATCAGCCATCATTTCACCTCGTATATAGTGAGTCTGCAGCTGGTTGCCATTACTTTCAATAAGCGGTTTTATGGTTGTAATGACATCTTGGATTAAATCATGAACCTGAAACATCTCTTCATGGATTTCCATCTTGCCTTCTTCAATTTTTGAAATGTCCAAAATATCGTTAATAAGGGAGAGCAGATGTCTTCCGCTTTTGCCGATTTTGCCTAAATCCTCTACAAACGTCTGCTCACCGAGCTCCTCTGCCTCCTCGATCAGCATCTCACTATAGCCAATGATGGCGTTCAGCGGTGTCCGAAGCTCATGGCTCATATTGGCAAGAAATTGGCTCTTGATCCGATTGGCTTTAATCGCTTCATCATGGGCCTTCTCCAGCTGCGCTGTCCGCTCCTTAACCATCTGCTCCAAGTGTTCGTTGAGCTGCCGCAATTCATGGTTTATTTTTAGAATCTCATCCGACTTATCTTGTATTTCAGAGTCTTTAACAGAGAACTTATTGGAAATATAGATACCGATTAGCGACATGCCTAATGTAAATAGCGTTCCTCCGGAAATAATATAAGCGAGCCACTGTTGATTCAGAATCATCCCAGATTCAGCACTGTGCAAATGAATATTGTCTATATCAAAATGCGCAGCCATCATGCCGATATAATGCATGCCAACGACTGCAGCTCCCATTAACAATCCACTACCGAGCTTCTTCCACATATGTCCGCGCTTGTTCTCATTGCTTTTACGAAAATAAAATGAAAGCCACAAGGCTGCAACTGAGGCCACAACAGCAATAATAATAGATAACGAGAAATAAATAGGATCGTAGGTGATCTCAATCATCATAGCTTCCATGCCGATGTAATGCATCGTTACTATACCGCTTGCCAGCAATATCCCCCCGCTCAGCAATTGAGGCAGCGAAAGCTGGTTTCTACCGACGATATGAAGGGCCAAAAAAGACGCTACTATAGCTACAATAACCGAGAGAACAACGGTTGGCATATGATATGCAATGGGAACGGGCAGCGAAAAGGCGAGCATTCCAACAAAATGCATCGACCAAATGCCCATACCCATAGCGCAAGCGCCAAATAGGAGCCATAACCATCGTTTTCTATTATGCGTAGTACTTATTCGTCCGACCAAATCAAGCACCGTATAAGAGGCAACGACCGCTACAAGATATGAAAAGATGACCAATACGATATCGTATGTTCCATGAGCATGATTCATTTGCTAACCAACTCCTACTCGGTTCATTATGGCAATGGTTACATTTCGACAAAATATGAGAAATTCCCTTCCTTATCCTGTTTTCGAAATAAAAAGCCTAGCAAGAACTCTCTCGATTAATGTCGAATGATGATCTATAATGATAGCAAGTATGGAAAGATTATCTAATAACCAAAAGAACAAATGAGGATAAATTATGGATGAGCTATGGATGAAATCCGCAAAGTTTCTGATTGTAGATGATCAGGAATATAATATCAGTCTCCTAGAGCGTATATTGTCACGAGCGGGTTATACGAATTTGTTCACGACCACAGATGCAACGCAGCTAGAGACGCTATACCGGGCCAATCAGCCCGATATTATTTTGTTAGATTTACATATGCCTGTTATGGATGGATTATCGGCGCTGCAGCATTTAAGGAAATGGAAGCAAGAAGGCGAATATTTGCCGGTTCTTGTCCTAACAGCGGATGTGACACCTGAGGCTAGAACGCGGGTGCTGCATGAAGGCGCCAACGATTTTATTACAAAACCTTTTGATCGGATGGAAGTTGTCCTGCGCATTCAAAACTTTTTGAAGACAAGATATTACCATCTGAAGCTTCAAGAGCAAAACTACAATTTGGAGCAGCGGGTTCGCGAACGCACGAAAGAAATCGAACAGGCCAAAAATGAAATTTTGAACGTACTGGGGCGTACAGCGGAATATCGTGATGATGAGACTGGGCAGCATACGCAGCGAGTGGGTGATATGGCTGGAAGACTTGCAACTGATTTAGGGTTGTCGGCAGAGGAAGCAGCTCTTATTAGACGGGCAGCACCTTTGCATGATATCGGAAAAATCGGAATCTCAGACAGCATTCTGCTGAAGCCGGGAAGATTCTTGCCGGAGGAATTCGAAAAGATGAAGCTGCATACGGAAATTGGCGCCAGCATTTTGGAGGGAAGCCAGTTCCCGGTTCTGCAATTAGCCAAAAGCATCGCGCTGTCACATCATGAGAAATGGAATGGGACAGGTTATCCGAATGGACTTAGCGGAGAAGATATTCCACTTGCCGGTAGAATCGTAGCGATCGCTGATTTCTACGATGCCCTGACGCATGAGCGGCCGTACAAACGGGCATGGACACAAGAGGAAGCCATTGCTGAAATTAAGCTTCAGAGCGGAGTCCATTTTGATCCTAAGGTCGTAGAGGCCTTTTTGCGCGTAATAGAAAGCAGCAGTGAAG
Organism: Pristimantibacillus sp. Z349TD_6; assembly: GCF_056173205.1. Taxonomy (NCBI): domain Bacteria; kingdom Bacillati; phylum Bacillota; class Bacilli; order Caryophanales; family Paenibacillaceae; genus Pristimantibacillus (SeqCode); species Pristimantibacillus sp. Z349TD_6. Next base: position 775,350 of record NZ_CM149662.1, read on the forward strand.
ATGAGAGAGAACGAGAGGGTGTTCAGTTGTGAAAGGAATGGTGTTCACATCTTTTTTGGAAATGGTAGAAAACAAGTTTTCCCTAAAGCTGGTAGATGAAATTATTGAAGCCGCGGAGCTGCCTTCAGGAGGAAGCTATACAACGGTTGGCACATATGACCACCATGAGATGATTAAATTGATCGTGGAACTTAACGCTCGAACCCAGATCTCTGTGCCGGACCTCATTCGAACATTTGGCGAATATTTATTTGGCCAGCTGTTAGATATGCATCCTGACTTTATGGTGGAGAATAGCACCGTTTTTGAGTTTTTGCAAAAGGTCGACAGCTATATCCATGTAGAAGTACGCAAGCTTTATCCTGGAGCGGAGCTTCCAGCGTTTCAATATGACACTTCTATACCAGGTACTTTGATTATGACGTACAACTCCTCACGGCCGTTCGCTGATTTGGCTGAAGGACTTATTTTAGGCTGCGTGGCGCACTATGGAGAAGCAATAGATGTGAAAAGAATTGATTTGGCAGATGGAACGTCTGCCCGTTTTGAATTAACCCAAGTGGGGTGAACCATGCCATGAATGATATTGATGTAGTCCGCAGGCAGCTTGAGCGGGAGAAGAAGGCTCGCCAAGCAGCCGAGAAGATTGCCGAGGAAAAAACTCGTGAGATCTATTATGTTAACCAAGAGCTGAGGCAATTAAATGATCAGCTGGAGGAGCTTGTAAAAGAACGGACGCTTGAGCTGTCCAAAGCTCGCGATGAAGCAGTGGAAGCCAGTCAGATCAAAAGCCAATTTCTTGCGAGCATGAGCCATGAATTGCGGACTCCTCTGAACGCAATTATCGGTTATAGCGAAATGCTGAAGGAAGACATGGAAGAGATGGGCGAACCTGCTTTTGCCGAAGACCTTAACAAGATTAATAATGCCGGCAGGCATTTGCTCACACTCATAAACGATATACTCGACTTGTCCAAAATCGAAGCAGGCAAAATGGAATTGTACTTGGAGCAATGTGATATTCCGAGCATTATTCATGACATTGTAACGACCGTACATCCGCTAATGGAAGTGAATAAGAACCAGATCAAGGTAGAATGCACGGAAGGCTCGATCAAAACCGACATAACAAAGCTCCGTCAAATTCTATTTAATTTGCTCAGCAACGCAAGCAAGTTTACAAAGGATGGAACAGTAACGCTGCAAGTGGAATTTGAGAGTGAGGCGGGACTGCCTGGCATTGTATTCCGGGTACAAGATACAGGAATCGGGATGACTGCGGAGCAGATGGATCAAATTTTCCAAGCGTTTAAACAAGCGGACTCGTCGACAACGAAAAAATATGGCGGTACCGGCTTGGGGCTCGCTATTAGCCAAAGCCTATGCTATATGATGGGAGGCAACATTAGCGCGAGCAGCATAGTAGGCGAGGGTACTACATTCACGATCTGGCTTCCTCTGCTGGAGAACGCAGATTCTGAACAACTAAGCGCTTTAATACATAGTGATGAAAGCTTCCCCATGGAAGGGGCTAGAACGATTCTCGTCATCGACGATGATCCAGCTATGCTTCGGCTAATGCAGTATTATTTGGGGAATGAGGAGTGGAACGTACAGCTCGCCCCATCAGGGCAAGAGGGTGTCCGCTTAGCGAAGACGTTGAAGCCAGCTGTCATTGCGCTTGATGTGCTCATGCCCGGAATGGACGGTTGGAACGTACTGGCAGCACTCAAGAATGATTCTGAGCTTGCGCATATTCCTGTTGTAATGATTTCCATGATGGACGAGCAGCATTTGGCTTATGCGCTTGGCGCGTCAGAGTTTCTAACCAAGCCGATTTATCGGGAGCGATTGATCTCTACATTAGATAAGTATATACCTGAGCGCCAGTCGCATTCTGTGCTGGTCATCGAAGACGATGCGGTGACAAGTGACATGATGACAAAGCTGCTGAAGCGGGAAGGCTACCGCGTGACAAGGGCCGGCAATGGGCATCACGCACTGCAGCGCATGCAAGAGGAAGCGCCTCATTTAATTTTATTAGATCTTATGATGCCGGAAATGGATGGATTTGAGTTTGTTGCGGCGATGCGTGAGCACGAGGAATGGCGATCAATCCCGGTTGTCGTTGTGACAGCAAAGAGCATAACGGAAGAAGATCGACGGAGGCTTAATGGCTGCGTAGAGAACATTGTGCAAAAGGGGCATCTGGATCGCAAGGCTCTCTTGCATGAGGTACGCCATTTGATTGCGCTCTCGCTCGCAGAGGGGGGAGAACATGTATAAAATTTTGTTGGTTGAAGACAACGAGATGAACCGGGATATGCTGTCGCGCCGCTTGATCCGCAAAGGTTATCAAGTGGTCATGGCATCCGATGGCCTGCAAGGGATAGAGATGGCAAAGTCGGAGTCGCCTAATCTCATCTTGATGGATATGAGCTTGCCCGTCATTGACGGCTGGGACGCTACAAGGGAACTGAAGGCAGCTGAGGGGACCAATCATATTCCGATTATCGCCTTGACCGCCCATGCGATGGCAAGTGATCGAGAGAAAGCCTTTGAAGCGGGATGCGATGATTTTGATACTAAGCCTATCGAATGGAATAGACTGCTTGAGAAAATTCAGGTTTTCTTAACATGAGTATAAAGCCACTTTAATGATATAAAGCTCTTGTTGGATAGTTTGCGCTAATAAATCTATTATCTAGATCTATTTTTGCGAGTAAAACTCCTTTGGCGAAAATAGATCTATATTTTAGATTTATTTTTTTCTATTTTGTAGATCTATTTTCATTTTGCATTTTCCTAAACTCATTAGGCGTACAGCCGATCTCCTGCTTGAACAGCTTGGTAAAATAAGAGTAGTTCGTATACCCGGTTTTGCTGGCGATTGTATTGACAGATAAATGTGTGGTTTCGAGCAAATGCTTGGCGGCCTTGATGCGCACTTGAATGATATAATTCCCTAATGAAATACCTGTTTCTTTCTTAAACAATCGAGCCAAATAATCAGGATTAAGATAGACGGTTTCGGCCAGGCTCGTTCTGGACAGCTCATCTCCGCAATGGCTGTGAATATGCTGCTTGATTTCTTCTACGACGGACTTGGGCTGCTCCGTGAAATTTCGGTACTCTGTCGCCGTATTCACCAGATATTGAAGATAGTTCTCCATATCCTCAATGGAGTTCAACGATTGCATAAACATTTGGTCGTTGGTTCTTCCCGTATACATTTTATGTGCTTGAATTTCTTTGCTCTTGAGATACGCATAAACAAGCTGAACGATATCCAGCCGAAACAAACTCAGCACAGAAGCATTCAGCATTTGCTTTTGGGTGATATTGTGCAAATATGAGCTCGTTTCCGCAAGGAAGGAGCTTGGGTTATTTTGCTCCAGGAGCTGCTCCATAAGCGTCAAGTTAGGCGGTATATAAGAAGTTTCTTGCTGATTGAAATGCTCCAGCAAAAAGGTTTGATTTCGATATTTAATGATCTTCTCATTCATGCTAAGCAGTTCCTTCATGACGTGATGGATGGCCTCCAGTTTTCCGGTGCTTGCTATATTGCAGCTTGCATCACATTTGAGAAAAGTACTTGCTCTTTGAATGAAGGTAGCGCAAATGCTTTCAATGATTCCGCTGTCGGGAATGTCCTTCCATTTCAGTATCGCCATCCAATTGGACTCCTTGAACTCCAATATCGATTCGACTGTAAACCGTGTATTCTGGAACAGCTCATGCAGCACATTCATAAGCGCAAAATCAAATAGGTCCTTGTCTTTTTTTTCTAGGCTTTCCTCATGAGGAAATACATGAATAAGGACGGGCAGTACTAAGTCTGTTAAGGCGTAAGGGAGATTCTGCTCTGCAATCAAATAGGAAATGTTGGAGGGGGTAGAATAGGTTGTTTTCCCCGTCACAAGCTTGCGCCAGAAATGCTCTTGTACGTTTTTCTGATTTTTTTGCCAGTAGTAGCCTTCTTGAACTGCCTTGGCAACACCCTGCTGTTCGTTGGCTTTGAAGATGGCTTTCTGAATAATTAGCGTCAGCTTGTCGAATTCAATTGGTTTTAGAAAATAATCAAAGCTTTGCAGCTCAATCGCTTTTTGCGCGTAGTTGAAATCAGCATAATTGGTCAGAAATATGGTCTGAATATTGTATTTCTCTTCACGAATCCAAGCGAGCAGCTCAAGCCCGCTGCCCTGCGGCATTTCGATGTCGCAAAGTAAAATGTGGATCGGATGCTGCTTGAGCAGCTCCTGTGCGTGGGCGATATTAAAAGCAGTATAGACATGATCAATCGATAGTGCTTGCCAATTCACCTTTTTTTCTAGTGCGGTCACAACAAAATAGTCGTCATCTACAAGCAGTACATTCATTCGTTGTTACTCCTTTCACGGTGTATCCTGCGTAGGATGAGGGAGGTATATCGTTACGCAAGCCCCTCCAGCATCAATATTGGAAAAATGAATTTTAGCCTTGCGGTGATATAAGTACTCCAAACGTTGCACTGTGTTCATGATGCCGATGTGATTCCCGTCTGCTTGATCAAGCGGCTGTCCACTTTCAAGCCTTTCCAATATATCTGGGTCAAAACCAGGACCGGTATCGGATATACGAATAACAGCAACCTCTTCGTCGGATTCCCTTTCCACATCAACATCCAGCCTAATTTGAACCTCATGTACACGCGAAACCGCATATTTCACTGAATTTTCGATGAAGGTCTGAAGCACAAGCGGCGGAATTCTCATCTTGCCCGTATCTTGGCCTTGATGAATATGATACGAGAAGGCATCTCTGTAACGATGTTTTTGAATTTCCAAATAAATGCGAACATGATCAATCTCATCGTCCAGCTTCACGAAATCTTCCCCATTTTGAAAAATATAACGAAAATAGTTGGACGTTGAAATGGCCATGCTTTGAATTTCCTCGAACATTTGCATTTGAGCCATGCTGTGAATGTTGGTTAAGCAGTTCAAAAAAAAGTGAGGCTTGATCTGTAATTTCATATAATCGAGCTGAATCTTTTGTTTTTCAATTTCATGCTCATAAATATCGATTTTGAAAATTCGAATTTGCTCCAGCAGGTTTTTGAACAGTTTATTGGCATATTCCAGCTCAACAATTTTGTTCATCTTGAGATCGAGCGGTTTGCTGTCTTCATTAAACTGCGTCAAGCTGAATGAAAAGTTTTTGAGCGGCCTTAAAATCAAAATATTGAAATACACCATGATGCCGCATAGGGCACAGGCAACAATTGCAGCAAGGAGCATAATGAGCAGCTGGGCAATCATAATTTTCTCAAACGCGCCAAATTTGATGAACATTTTCACGCCAAAGGTTGCGTTTGCAAATGGTTTACTGACGGTTGTTGTGGTCTGGATCATGCCTAGCAGCGTTTTCTTTTGTTCGTTGTTACGGACCTCAGTGCCCTTATCCGTCGACAGATTATTGATGACATTGCCTTTATGATCGATTAAGGATACAAACCCGTTGCCGCCAAGATCCATTTGCTGAAGCGGACCAATCAGTTCATCAGCCGAAATGAGACAAATCAGGTAGCTTTCATGAAACGGCACAATATTAATGATAAAATATTTCGCATTCAGCTGGATAAGCGACCAATTGGAATAATAGGTTTCAAGCGAATTTTTATCTTGTACATAGGCTGCGATTTGTTTTTTTAATGATAAATAATCGGGGTACAACACATTGGTTGGTGAGGAATTTAAAAAGTATTTTTGATCTTCTAAATAGATGAAGAAATTATACTTTTTCTCGTAATTTTTTTGGAGCTCGGAGAAACGCCTATACAGCTCTGTATTTGCTTTAATAAATTCGTTATCGGTGGAGCGAAATTGCTTCATCTTTTTTACGTTTTCATCGTTTGCGAGCGTCCAGCCCATGTATTGATTAATATTGGAGAAATCAAGATTGATTTGATTAATGTACATATTCGCGGTGTTTTGCAAATACCGTGTCGTTTGCTGCTTGACCATGGAAATAGCGACGATGCTAATAATGCAATCCAGTACTAATACAGAGACTAAAATCAAGAGCATCACTTTTACGTAGTGCCTAATCGGATAGGATTTGCCGGGTTTGCGTTTTGTCATAGGTCTCATTAGCTTCCTCTCTTTTCGGGCTTTCTGTCTGCTAGTAAAACCAATTATAATGCAAACGCAGTAGAATGAGAGGCGGGTCTAGCCCGTTTTCACATGAAAGTCCGAAAAAAACGCAAGAAAGTCTGGATAGTGTCAGTCTTTTTTTAGTTTCTCTCATTCTGCTGCCAAACCATTAGATGAAAGGGATGAAAAGTCCGAATAGCCATTTAGAATAGTCCGAATTGTTCTCAAAGCAGCCTCTATAATAAAGAGGCGAGAGAGTGTGTGACGAAACAACATGGACGGAGACGAATGAAGGATGGGGGAATTTCATTGAAGACCAGCCAATTAAACATGAATATGCAGCAAACGATTGGCCGGATAAGAAAGAATTGGGGCTTGTATGTTTTGCTGCTGCCTGCAGTTGTGCTGCTTCTGCTTTTTTCTTATAAGCCGATGTATGGGGTGCTGATTGCTTTTAAAGATTACAGTCCCGCTCTCGGAATTATGGACAGTCCTTGGGCAGGGTTCAAGTACTTTGAGAAGTTTTTCAACTCCTATCAATTTTCCAGCACAATTAAAAACACGTTGATTATTAGCTTCTATAGCATAGCTACTTTTCCAATACCGATTATGCTCGCGCTGATGATCAATCAAATGCGAGTGAACCGGTTTAAGCAAGTGTTTCAGACGGTAACCTATATGCCGCATTTTATTTCTACCGTCGTTATGGTGGGCCTGATCCTCATTTTATCCTCACCGAGCACTGGGCTAATGGGCAATATCTTTCGTTTGTTTGGGGCTGAAGCTCCTAACTTGATGGGCTCAGCGGAATGGTTTAGCAGCGTTTATGTATGGACGGATGTTTGGCAGCACGCTGGATGGGACAGCATTATCTTCATTGCGGCGTTATCCGCTGTTGATCCAAGCCTATACGAAGCAGCGAAGGTGGATGGGGCAAGCCGCTGGCAAAAAATTCGTTTCATTGATATTCCGATGCTGCTCCCGACGGCCATCACATTGCTGATCCTTCGAATTGGCGGACTGTTAGGTGTCGGATTTGAAAAGGTTTATTTGATGCAAAATAATTTGAACATTTCCTCCAGCGAGGTTATTGCTACCTATGTATATAAAATCGGGATGCTGAGCAGCCAGTACAGCTTCTCCTCAGCGATCAACCTGTTTAATACGATCATTAGCTTTATTTTGCTAATTCTAGTTAATCAGGCAGCCAAAAAATACAGCGAAAACAGCCTGTGGTAACAGAAAGGAAGGATACGGATGGGCACAATGGAAACCGCAGCACAACCGGCTTTGCATAAACAAAAAAGGCGTTCCTTCGACGCCATGGAATGGTTGCTCTATTTGTTTGCGATTGTGATGCTGATCCTAATCGTTTATCCGATTTATTTTATCGTCATCGCATCATTTAGTGATCCCGCCGCCGTCGCTAACGGTCAAATGTGGGTTCTGCCAAAAGGCTTTACGCTCGATGGTTATAAGGAATTATTGAATCATTCAAACATATGGATCGGCTACCGAAATACGCTCCTGTATACCGTAATAGGGACGATCATTAGCTTGGCGATCAATGTTTCGGCAGCCTATGCGCTTTCCAGAAAAGATCTTGTAGGCCGCAAGAGCATCAATATATTTTTTATATTCACGATGTTTTTTAATGGCGGTCTCATTCCTACATTTTTGACGATCCGCGATTTTCATTTGTATGACACTTTTTTAGTTATGGTACTGCCTTTCTCTGTTGCCGTGTTTAATATCATTGTGGCGCGTACCTTTTTCCAGTCGAGCATACCTGGCGATTTGTGGGAAGCCGCGCAGCTTGATGGCTGTGGCAACCTGAAGTATTATGTGCAAATCGTGCTGCCGCTGTCAAAAGCCATTTTGTCTGTTTTGGCATTATGGACGGCGGTTGGTTACTGGAACTCCTATTTTAATGCACTCATTTATTTAAAGGATCAGGATTTGTATCCTTTGCAGCTTGTGCTTAGAAACATATTAATTACGAACCAAATGCAGTCAAGCATGGGAACAGGCGAAGCGGCGCTTATTGCCCTGCGCTTAGCGAACCTAATGCGCTATTCCGTTATTATCGTCTCGACGCTTCCAATCATGTGTATGTACCCATTTGTTCAAAAGTATTTCAATCAGGGGGTGATGATTGGCGCTGTGAAGTAATTTAGCCATTTGCCATTCACAATAAGTACTAGGGGGAACTTTCAAATGAAGAAAAAATTGTTCATTGCACTAGTTCTAAGCTTAAGCATGTTAATCAGTCTTATAGGCTGCGCTTCTGGCAAAACGGAGAAGGAACCTGCCCAAGCAGGCTCTGAATTCAGCTCAGAAGGGCTGCCGATCGTAACGGCGCCAATCACACTGGATGTGTTGACTGTGCGCTGGGGCAATATGGGAGATACATTCAAAAATAATAAATGGCTGCAGGACCTTGAAAAAGCAACGAACGTTAAAATAAACTGGCAGGTCATGTCCTCCAATGACTGGGGCGAGCAAAAATCGATCATGCTGGCGAGCGGCAAGCTTCCTGATATTATTTTTGGAGACAATGCCTTCTCGGATTCCGATATCGTCAACAACTTAAGTTACTTCCGCCCGCTCGATGATTACATCGATAAATATATGCCGAACTTGAAAGCGGCAATGGACGAAACGCCAGAGCTGAAGCAAATCAGCACATTCCCAGACGGCAAAATTTACTCTTTGCCTGCTAGGCTGCCATCACGTCCTCTATCGACGATGCAGCCTGTAATCAATAAAGCGTGGCTCGATCGTCTCGGTCTTGAAGTTCCTAATAATATTGAAGATTTGTACAATGTGTTCAAAGCATTCAAAGAAAAGGACCCGAACCAAAACGGGAAAGCGGATGAAATTCCTTTTAGCGGCTCGGTAGATATTAGCATGGATTTTCTAAATCCATTTGGCATAACAGATTTGAACGGCAACAGCATGATGCTTAAGGACGGCGAGCCCGTTTTCTATCCGACTTCGAACGAATATAAAGAAGCGCTGAAATGGACGCATAAATTGTATTCAGAAGGGTTGATCGATCAGGAGCTGTTCACTCAGGACAATACCATGTCTTCTGCTAAACAGCAAAATCCAGATGCGGCTATGATTGGCTTCTCGAATCAATGGATACCTGATGCTGTCTTCGGAAAGTGGAAGGATGAATATGCAGCTATTCCGTCCATTGCAGGTCCAGATGGCAAACGTTATCAAACCGGCGATCCTGTTGGATTAAGCTTAAGACGCAATGAAATGCTGATTACGACATTCAGTGAAAATCCGGAAGTCGCTGCGCGCTGGGCAGATCAGTTCTACACGAATGAAGCAAGTATTCAAAATTTCTGGGGCGCAATCGGTACCGTTATTGATAAAAAAGGCGATGGCAGCTATGCGCTGATGAATCCTCCAGAAGGCACAAGCGCGGATGCTTGGTACTGGGATCAATCGGTCCGTGATTTTGGTCCAAAATATGTAAGCCCAAGCTTTGAGAAAAATATTATTTTGGATGAAACGACAGGCGACGGGCTGAAGCTTGCAATCGATAAGCTCGTAAGTGAATATGTAACGACGCCATTCCCGAATGTTATGTACAACGTAGAAGAATTCAAAGAACTTCCAACGCTTACTACGGATATTGACAGCTACGTCAAAACGAATCGAGCAAAATGGATTATAAAAGGAAACATCGATCAAGAGTGGGACGCGTATATTAAACAGCTGAACGGCATGGGACTTGAACGATTGGTTGAGATTCGCAGTGATGCCTACAAACGCTACACAAGTGTTAAGTAACTGTTGTAAAGGAGCTCGTACGTAATGGTGAGAGTAACGGTATGGAATGAAAATCGTCATGAGAAAAACAATCCGGTTGTAGGTGGCATTTATCCGAACGGCATTCATGGCGCTATTGCAGACTTCCTGACGAGAGCAGGCTTTGAAGTCGGAACAGCTACGCTCGATGAGCCGGAGCATGGATTAACGGAGCAGGTATTAAATCAGACGGATGTATTAATTTGGTGGGGGCATTTGGCGCATCATGAGGTCGAGGACAGTATCGTCGACAAGGTGTATCAGCGGGTGCTGAAAGGAATGGGGCTTATCGTTCTGCATTCAGGGCATGCTTCGAAAATTTTCAGCAGGCTGCTTGGCACACCGACAGGACAGCTGAAATGGCGCGAGGCGGATGAAAAGGAACGGATTTGGGTCATTGACCCGGCCCATCCAATTGCGTCAGGGCTTGGCGAATACATCGAGCTGCAGCAGGAAGAGATGTACGGTGAGCATTTTAATATTCCGACTCCAGACCAGCTGGTGTTTGTTTCTTGGTTTGAAGGCGGCGAAGTGTTCCGCAGCGGCGTTACTTACCACCGCGGACAAGGGAAGGTCTTTTACTTCCGTCCGGGGCATGAGACCTATCCGACCTATTACAATAAAGAAATCCAGAAGGTAATCGAGAATGGCGTGCGATGGGCAGTGCCAAGTCAAACGGCTGAGCCTGTTTATGGCAATGCTGCTCCGCTGGAGCCTATTAAATCCAAGCCTTACTCGAGAGAGGTAACCGAAATATGAGAAAATTTCGTATCGGCTTGATAGGTTTGGGCGGAATGGCTCAGGAGCATATTCGGTGGATGAAAGCGGAAGGCCGCTTTGACATTATTGCGGTAAGCGATGTGTATGAAGAAGCGTTAGCCAAGGTGGGCGATCAGCTTGATGTTGCTGAGGGCAAGCGTTACTTGGACTACAACCATCTGATTGAAGATACGGATGTGGATGCCGTAGTGTCCGTTACGCCGAACAACGTCCATGCGGACATTATCCGGGCTTGCCTGCAAGCACGAAAGCCATTCATGGCGGAGAAACCTTTTACCCGCATGTTTGAAGAAGCTGTGTCACTGCTCGAGTTGTATGAGCAGCAGCCGATTCCAGCAATGATGTCGTTCACCTACCGCTACACACCTGCATTCCGTTACGTACGGCAGCTTGTGCGCGAGGGTAAAATCGGATCGGTTCGCAGCTTTAGTGTCCAATATTTGCAGGGATGGGGCGCAGCGCCAAATAATGTCCCTTATATCTGGCGTTTTAATAAAGATATTACCGGCACGGGGACGCTTGGCGATTTGGGCTCGCATATGATCGATATGGCGCGTTTTCTATTTGGGGAATTCGAAGAGCTGTCTGCACAGCTGCATACCATTATTCCGCAGCGGCAAGATCCAGCGAGTGGCAATATGGTTACCATCGAGGTGGATGACTTTGCGAGCTTCCAGGCTCGTATGGAGGGCGGTATTATGGGCGTCTTTCAAACGACTCGCAATGCAATGGGATCGGGCAATCAGCACGAAGTATCCATATATGGAGATTTAGGTACGCTTCATGCTTCAACGCTAAATCCGAATGAGTTGATTTGGATTCGTGAGGAAGCTCCTGGTCAGCTTGCGAGAGTGGTTGTCGGAGTTCCTGCAAGTTGTAAAGTGACACAGTATGCTGATTTCACGGCATTGCTTGAGGGAAGCATTCCGGATGGCATTGCTGGTTTTATGGATGGCTACCGCAATCAAGAGATTTTAGATGCTATTATTAAGGCAAGTGAAACGAAAGCAACGGTACAGCTCTAAGACTAATTAGTCCGGGTTCAGTGAAGACGATTTTAGTCTTTGCTGAACCTTTTTTTGTTTCTAGAGGAGGCTGCGCCGAAAAAACGTGTAGTTTAGTTACAATCAAACTGTACCTTGCTTGTAGCTACATGCTGGTATAAGTTTGAAATATATCTTCTTTTGAAATTAAAGATTGAGAGTGGGATAGATGATGAGAATAGAAGTGAAACTGGCTGCTCCAGATGAAGCTTATATTATAAAAAATGTATATCCTCTTTATTTGCACGATCTATCTGGGCATTACGGACATATGCCGAACAGCCATGGTATATTCGAGGATAGTAACGATTGCAGAACATTAATTGAGCAATATGATGTTCAGAATATTTGGTGGGAAAAGCCTGACTGTTTGTACCCTTTCCTAATAAGGGTCGATGATATTCCTGCGGGCTTTATGCTTATTGCTACACCTCCTCATTGCGCAAAAGGGGTCGATTATTTTGTGAATGATTTCTTTCTATTGCAGCCATTCAGAGGGAAAGGTGCTGCACAAAAGGCCGCGACGCAAGTATTTGAGATGTTTAAAGGTCAGTGGGAGCTCTTTACAAACCCGATGGAGATAAATATAACAGGGCAAAAATTTTGGAGAAAAACAGTATTAAGCTACACAAAGAACCATTTTGAAGAAGCGGTTGGCATGACATTTGACGGTCATAAAATGGTGTTTAGATTTAATAATGCGGACTGATGAGTTGGGGGAGGCAAAAGCATGCAGCTGTACTTGAATAAAATCGTTTCTTTGTTTAAAGGGGAGCTCGGCGACAATTTGTCGGGCATTTATTTACACGGTTCACTCGCTATGGGATGCTTTCATCCCCAAAGAAGCGATATCGATTTTATCGTTGCGATCAAAGAGAGTCTGACCGAGGAAAACAAAAAGAGGATGGCTAGGTTGGTGCTAGCGCTGGATGATGAAATGCCAAATGCTAGAGGCATGGAGTTTAGTGTGGTTTTGGAATCGCACCTGAGTTCCTTCGTCTATCCTACGCCCTGTGAAATGCATTATTCTGACTTCCACAAGGAGAGATATCGCTCAGATGAAAACTATGTTTGCGGCGGGTACGAGGATCATGATTTTGCATCGCAGCTGGTTGTCGCTTATTATCGCGGAATTGCCTTATATGGCAAGCCGCTTAACGAGTTGTATGAGCCTATCGATAAAACGTATTTTCTAGCGTCCATTTATCATGATATTAAAGGGGCTTCGGAAGACATTATGGATCAACCGATGTATGTTACCTTGAACCTGTGTAGAGTGCTGTTCTACCTGAGAGAAGGGAATATATCGTCCAAAAAAGAAGGAGGGGAATGGGGCGTCAAAGCTCTTCCAAAAGAGTATCGGGACTTGATTGGAAAGTGCCTAGACGAATACGCCGGAGTTACAGGGAAACAAACGTTTGATCGTGAGCTTTTAGCGGCATTTGCAGGCGAGATGCTGCGTGAAATAAAGCCATTAATTTAAGTGAGATGAAAAGCAAAGCATCCACTAGAACTGTTGATGTGATTAATTGTTAAAAGCATAAAATTACTTAACGAATACGAGAGCCTCTATTTGACTCGCTTCTTCTCTTGTGTAGAAGGCGCCGGACATAGAGGTTTTTATTTTGCTTCATGACGTATACACTGTGCTTGCTCCATAAAGGAGTTTTATTTAAAGATGAAGAATAAATAACGGATATGAACTGGAGCGGGACAACATGAGCGATTAATAGACATCATTTTAACTCGCTAAGTCGAATTTGAACAATGGTATTCGTCGTTTAAATAAGGACGAAATAATTAGCTGAGTAAAAATAAGAATAGAGACTCTATTATAATACCAGGAGGAATACATATGCGATTTATGATGATCGTCAAGGGCACGAAAGATTCCGAGGCAGGAGTTATGCCAAGTCAGGAGCTTCTCGAAGCGATGCTTCGATACAATGAAGAATTGGCTAAGGCTGGCGTGCTGCTCGCAGCGGATGGGCTTCAAGCAAGCTCGAACGGCATACGCATTTCTTATCCAAATCCCGGTGAAAAACCAAAAGTAATAGATGGTCCATTCACTGAGGCCAAAGAAATCATAGCGGGGTATACGCTTATTGAAGTGAATTCTAGGGAAGAAGCCATTGAATGGGCGATGAGGATGCCAGATCCCCATGGTAATGGCGAGGGTGAAATTGAGCTGCGGCAGGTGCTTGATGCGATGGATTTGACACAAAACCCGGAAACGCTGGCCATGGAAGCCGCGCTTCGACAACAGATGGAGAGGCCTAAAAAATCGTGAGCCAGTCTGCAGTCCATCGTACAATTGATGCCATCTGGCGTATTGAATCAGCCAAGCTTATAGCCGGGCTGGCGCGGATGGTTCGCGACGTCGGCCTTGCGGAAGACCTTGCACAGGATGCGCTTATTATTGCATTAGAGAAGTGGCCGGAAAGCGGAATTCCGGATAATCCAGGAGCATGGCTTATGACTGCAGCGAAACGCCGTGCGATTGATATGATTAGGAGGAGCAAGCTGCGCGACCAGAAATATGAAGAGTTTGGACGAGGAACCGTCTTATATACCGAGGAAGATATTCATATTGCGATGGACGGAGAGGTCGGAGATGATCTCCTTCGCTTGATTTTCACAACATGTCATCCTGCTCTATCTCAGGAGGCGAGAGTAGCTTTGACGCTGCGCTTGCTCGGAGGGCTTACCACGGATGAAATCGCACATGCTTATCTTGTAGCAGAGTCGACTATTGCACAGCGGATTGTTCGAGCGAAACGTACGTTAAGCAGTTTGCGAGTTGGTTTCGAGGTTCCTGTAGGCGATGAGCTCAAGGAACGGCTCACTACTGTACTCGAAGTGATCTATTTAATGTTTAATGAGGGGTATACGGCAACTTCCGGCGGCAGCTGGTTTCGACCGCTGCTCTGCCAAGAGGCGCTAAGGCTAGGGCGTATCCTTGCGGAAATTGCACCCGGCGAGCCTGAAGTGCATGGTTTGGTTGCTTTAATGGAAATCCAATCGTCACGCTTCAAAACACGGGTAAATGCTGCGGGCGAACCGATTCTTCTGATGGATCAAAACCGCGGTTTATGGGATCAGCTGCTCATCCGCCGAGGCTTAGCTGCCCTTGAGCGAGCGCAAAAGCTCGGCCGTCCGCTTGGTCCTTATGCGCTTCAAGCTGCAATTACGGCATGCCATGCTAAAGCTCGGATGGCATCGGAGACCGATTGGGCGCGTATTGCCGCTTTATATGAAGCTTTGTCGCGCGTCATGCCGTCCCCTATCGTAGAATTAAATCGGGCGGTGGCGATAGCGATGGCTTTCGGTCCTTCGTTCGGCCTTCAAATTGTTGATGAGCTCACGTCCGCAGCATCGTTAAAAGACTATCATTTGCTGCCGAGCGTCCGCGGTGATCTTCTGGTTAAATTGGGCCGTATGGATGAGGCGCGCATAGAGTTTGAGCGTGCTGCTTCGTTGACACGCAACGCTCGCGAGCGCGAGCTTCTGCTGAATCGTGCTGCCGAGTGCTTGTCCATAGAAGCGAGTACAGCTAAAGAATTTCATGAAAAATAACAACCATGTCGATTATGAAGCTCCCCATTCGTTGCTGAAGTAGAGGATGGTTTGAAATCATCTCGTTCTCAACCGATAGGGAGGAAATATACATGCGATATATGTTGATTGTTAAAGCAACCAAGCAATCTGAAGCTGGTGTAAAGCCCAATCGACAGCTAATGGATGAGATGGCTTCGTTCAATGAATCTCTTGCTGAGGCTGGTGTGCTCTTAGCTGCTGAAGGTCTGCAGCCCAGCTCGAGCGGACTGCGGATCACGTATTCCGAATACGGAGAGAAGCCGAATGTTGTAGTCGGTCCTTTTGCGGAGGTAAAAGGAATAATTGCGGGATATACGCTGATTGATGTGAAATCGGAGGAAGAAGCCATTGCATTTGCGATGCGTATGCCCAATCCAGCCTACGGCGGCGAGGGTGAAATTGAGCTCCGCCTGCTTCTTGAAGATACGAATTTGCTGCAAGGCTCAAGAATGATGGCACTGGAAGCGGATTTGAGAGACCAAATTGACATCTTAAATAAAAGTTGAGTTTTTTTAATGAAGCTGTCGATTTTGTTAATCCTCGTTCGACGTAATGATAGAGTCAGGTAGAATTTCAATTACAAAGGAGAAATATCAAATGAATCAAGAAGTAACGGATTTTATCGCAGCGATAAAAGAGCCTTGGCAAGTGGAGCTGAGTTCTGAGCTGCGCAAGCTTGTTCATGGAGCTATCCCAGACGTTCAGGAGCGCATTCAGTATAAGAAACCTCATTTTTTGAAAAATGGAAAATACGCTGCCGTTATTTCAACTTCAAAGGATGCGGTGAGCTTTACGATCTTTAACGCAAGTGAGCTATCGTTTCCGGAGCCATTGTTTGACGGTCCTCCTGAACGGAAAACAATAAAGCTTAAACAGGGGAACACGGTTGATTATGATCAACTGACGTCGTTAGTTGGCCAGGCCGCCTCGACATTATAAGAGTGTATTGAATAAGAAGAGCACCTTGCTGGTGCTCTTTTTTGCGTTTTGCGATGTTTAATGTACATGTATTGGGCAGCTAAATCTAGCTGAGACTGCTTGTCTCAGGTGTATCGCAAGTAAATTAGTTTATAATAGAAATAAAACGACGGAATATCTCCTTAAGGAGGCAGGTTATGGAGCTGGAACTTAAACAGCAGCTGGATTTAACGAATACTATCATTGAAATTGAGGATGTTAACTATTTTTCAGATTCCGATGAATGGCATTTGGAGTCACAAACGATCAAGAAGTTCACCTTTATATATTTTGAGAAAATCCAAGGTACCTTTGTATTAAATGGGGTTCCCATTCAGTTGAATCGCAAGAGCTCATTTATGCTTGAGCCAGGCATGACAATAGAAGCTAAAAGTGTGAGCGGACAGGATACAAAGCTCTATAGGATTACCTTTGATTTATATCAATTGTCGGAAGCAACCGCGCTGCGAAAAGTGTTTGATCAGCTGCTGTTCTTTCCGATAACGGGTAATATACAGCAGGATCAGTATCAAATTCAAAGGCTTGTCCTTGCGATTGCAGAGGAAGTAAAGGAAGCCTATCGGAATGTACATTCAGGCAGTATGGGAAAAAAACGGACTCAATTATATATGTACGAGTTGCTTGAGCTGCTGCTCGGTAGTACTCCCGCCGTATTGCCAGGGGGAGAAAAACGGGCTATTCAAATGACCATTCCATATATGCATCAGGCTTATGACTCTGACCTTACACTAGAGAAGCTGGCTGAGCTAGCAGGGATGCACCCCTCGTATTATTCGCAAATGTTTAAGCAGGAGATGAATATGTCGCCTATTACTTTTCTCACGCACATTCGAATGAATCGTGCCAAGGAAGAGCTGCTGTTAACGAATCGTAAAATGAGCGAGGTAGCAAGGCGTGTAGGCTATCAGGATTCATTTTATTTCAGCCGCCGTTTCAAGGAATATGCCGGCTATGCGCCAACGCTGTACAAACAACAGCCAAAGCCGAATATTATCTCTTTGTCTTATGCCTATACGGATCATTTGCTGACACTTGGCATTACACCCGTAGCTGCTCAAGTGTACAAGGATATTCCGGAGACGACGCGGACGCTGGCGCTTCCCTTTCACGGATCGGATGTATGGCAGGTAAGTCGGCAAACGTTTCTGGAGACAAAGCCTGATCTGATATTAGGCAAGGACAATGTGACCTCCAAGGCGAGAGAATTAATTGGTGACCTCGCTCCGATTATTACGATTCCATGGGGGACATTAGATATGTTCCAGCAGTTTCATGAGGTTGCGAGAATTGTGGGCAAAATGGAAATAGCGAGCGAGTGGTTGGAGCAGCATGCTCGTAAGGTACAAGTTGCACGTAAGCAGGTGAAGGAAACGGTCGGTGAGGCTGTAGTGACTATTTGTGTTATAGGGCACTTTGGGCTGCGAATTTACGGAACACGCAATATCGGCCATGTCTTTTATCAATCACTGGAGCTTATGCCGTCTAAGCGGCTTCAGCAAAATATCGCAGAGCACATGGGTCCTAAACATTTCAATTGGAAAGCGATCGCGATGGAGCAGCTTATCGAATATGATTCGGATTATTTATTTATCGTTGTTCGTCCGGATGTGAAAGCGATGGAGTATTTGCGTCAATTAGAGACACAGGAAGCGTGGCTTCAGCATGCAGCAGTTCGCCGCAGTCAGGTTCATTTTCTGGACTGGGATAAGTGGATCGTCTATGCTCCTACGTCGGTCCAGTGTCAGTTGGACGAGGCGGTTAAAAAACTAACAGGTGAGCGATAATACATGAATCTAAGAATATTCCAAATAGAAACTCTTAAAATAAGCCATGGACGGTCTTTATGACACTTCATATAATTGATAATGATAATCAGTATACGGGCGAGGTGAAATGGATATCGGTAAAAACAGCTGGGAAAGAACGTGGAGCGCCAAGCTGTCATTGCGAATAGCTATCTTTATTTTAGCGCTGCTGGCTCTTCTTGCTGCTATGTTTCTAGCGATATCGTATGGAGCGAAGGAGCTTTCAATTTCTGTAATATGGACAGCCGTATTTCAATATGATGCGACATTGACCAGCCATCAGGTCATTCATGAGCTGCGCCTTCCGCGGGTCATTGGTGCCGCTGTGGTTGGTGCCGCTTTTGCAGTGGCTGGTGCGCTCATGCAAGGGGTTACGCGAAACCCGCTTGCAGATACAGGTATTTTGGGTGTGAATGCTGGCGCCACCTTCGTTGTAGCGCTTTGCTTTGCTTTTGCACCGAATATGCCATATTTAGGACTAATCGGATGCTCATTCGCAGGGGCTATGATTAGCACCATCTTTATTTTTGCAATAGGCTCAAGGGTGCCGGGAGGAATGACGCCGCTGAGGCTGACGATTGCCGGATCGGTTGTGGCAGCTATGCTTGGTGCGATCAGCACAGGCATCGCGATCTATTATGACCTTAGTCAGGATTTGGCGTTCTGGTTTTCTGGCGGGGTTGCAGGAATCAAGTGGCTGCACCTAAAGCTGCTTGTTCCCATTATTATAGCGGCGCTGCTGCTTACATTTGCGCTGAGCAGAACAATCTCTTTGCTCTCACTTGGGGAAGAGGTAGCCGTTAATTTAGGCGGCCGCATAAAACGTGCAAGAATATTGGCCATTACAGCGGGCGTCATCCTTGCTGGTGTATCCGTATCTGCTGCTGGGTCCATTTCATTCGTCGGCCTTGTCATTCCTCATATTGTCCGTAAGCTGATCGGTGTAGATTATCGGGGCATTATTCCGCTTTCCGCGATTCTCGGCGCGATATTGCTAGTGCTTGCAGATTTGGCGGCAAGGATGGTTAATCCGCCTAGAGAATTTGCTTTAAGCGCTATGGTTGCGCTTCTCGGAGTTCCTTTCTTCCTCTATTTGGCAAGGAAAGAGAAGAGGAATTTATAATGGGAGTGAAATCGTTGCAATCCGAAAGCAAGCAGACAAGGCGGGCGCTGTTCGTCGGATTTATCTTAATGGCTATATGTATGGCCGTTCTAATTTACAGTTTGAATACAGGGACGATTAAGCTGTCTCCTATGCAGGTTCTAAGAACATTGATGGGGCTTGGCACAACGAAGGAAGCGACTGTGTTGTTCGACTATCGCATGCCGCGGATCTTGATCACGATGCTGGCTGGGATTGGTCTTGGCATATCGGGTGCCATTCTACAGGGTGTATTTCGCAATCCGCTTGCTGATCCGGGTGTCGTTGGGCTTAATGCAGGCTCGGCTGTTGGTCTTATTGTGTTTGTCAGCTTCTTTAAAACGCTGGAGAAAATGTCCGCGCTATTGATCCCGTTATTTACCTTCTGCGGGGCGATGCTTACCGCACTGCTTATAGGCTTGTTATCCTATGAGCGGGGTCAACGGCTGCAGCCTGCCAGAGTCATCCTTGTAGGTATCGCAATCGCTGCTGGGTTCAGCGCATTATCTTTGTTCTTATCGCTGAGGCTTGATTCTGAAACCTACACTTTTACTGCGAGATGGCTTGTCGGAAATGTATGGGGCAGAGATTGGGTTCATGTGTATGCGTTGTTTCCTTGGATTATTGGCTTTGGCGTATTTGCGCAGCTGCATGCCAAAACGCTGAATGCTCTTGCATTAGGAGACGACACGGCAGTCAGCATTGGCGTATCACTTCACAGTAAGCGGATTTGGCTCATCATAGCGGCAGTCTCCCTCTCAAGCGCAAGCGTTGCGATGGCGGGGGGAATCGGTTTTATCGGATTTGTTGCGCCGCATTTGGCGAGAAGACTGGTTGGTTCCTCGCACCAATACGTCATTCCCATATCCGGGATGCTTGGACTCGTCATTCTAGTCATGGCTGATACAGCGGGCCGATCCTTATTTTTACCAAGTTTGATCCCTGCCGGCGTATTGGTTGCGGCTATCGGCGCACCTTATTTCCTCTATTTACTGCTAGCAGCTCCTAACAAAACGAATTGAGGTTGAATATAACGATGTTTAAAAAAATGAATGCTTTGCTGCTTATTTGTATGGCTTTGGTGCTTGTGCTCTCTGCCTGCGGTCAAAAAAACAATAATCAGTCTGGAGCAAACACGGCTCCAACTGCTGCACCAGAACAAAACACAGCGACGAATGCACCTGAGACGGCAGAGGTGCCCAAAATCGCTTCATTATCGATCCATATTACAAATAATTTGCTTGCACTGGATGTAACAGCGGCTGGCGGTGTTTTGGGCGGAAAAGCGAAGGATTTTCTTTCTCATGTCGCTGATCGCTTGAAAGACACAGCGAAGCTTGGCGTAGCGAAGGAAGTAGACATGGAGGCACTGCTGCAGCTTGAGCCGGACGTTATTTATGCCGATAAAGAATTTGCTGGTCAAGATACGGCTAAGCTAGAGGCGATTGCCCCGGTCAAAATGTTCGATCTGGATGAAGGCACATGGAGAGATCATTTGAAGCTGCTAGCTGCTGATCTAGGTCGCGAGCAGCAAGCTGAAAAATTTATTGCGGATTATGAAGAGCAGCTTAAGCGCGTCAAAGGTCTGGTTCAAGCGGAACTGGGCGATAACCCGAAGGCAATGGCTATTCGAGTAACGGCGAAGGAATTGCGCGTATTTGGTACGCCTCGTCCAATGGGACCTATCTTATTCGATGATCTTGGCTTCACGCCTGCAAACGGTGTAGAGAAAATTACTTCATCTCCTTACGAAGTAATATCTCAAGAGGTATTGCCTGACTTCGATGCTGATGCAATCTTTGTAGTTGTAAATGTGGAGGCAGACGCTAAGAAAATTTATGATGAGATGCAAAGCAGTCCGATCTGGAAAGGCTTAAAGGCCGTTAAAAACGGACATGTCTACCTCATCGGTGAGCAGCCTTGGCTGGATTACTCAGCCATTGGAAACAAAATGGCACTGGATGAAGCTGAAGTGTTTTTCAAGAAATAAGGGCAATGATATAGAGGCTGCTCTTGGAAGCGGGAATGAGCATACGGAGCAGCTATAAGAAAGCCGGACACCATTCAATCGAATGGTGTCCGGTTTTATTGTTATTGAGTAAGCTTCCTTATCCACTCTCTAGCGCCGAATGCGATGACCCGGTTATGAATCTTAGGTTCTGTTAGGTTGCAGCACTTCAACAATTCGGGCAGCGCATGTTCTTCAAGAGCAGCCTTGGCAGCTTCCATATAGCCCTTATATTTCGGAGTACTGCCGCCAACCACGATGACATCTGGATTATACAGATGAAGCAGGTTAGTTAAAGCGTAGCCAAAATATTGCCCTGCTTGGCGTACAAGCGCAGTCACCTGCGAATCGCCTGCTTCTAGCCGCTCACGCACTATAAATTATAGAAAATAGCTGCAATAATAGTATTTCGGACATGCCAAGAACAAGTATAAATGTATTTTATCGGAGCCCGATGTTTATAAATGGTAAACTAAAGAAGTGGTTTAGATAACTATCTATAACGAGGCGGATACAATTATGGAAGAACAAATAATGAAATTTCTTAAGGAAGCTTATTCTATTGGTTGTTATAAGGTGGAGACGGTAACCAATGAAATCTATCGTTGCGATGCTAAGCAGGGCACCTTTTTTGTTCGAATAACGAACTATAAAACCTATCAAGAGCAGTTTGAGGAAGTGAGCTGGACGAATTTTTTATGCCATCAAGGCGTTGGCGCTTCTGAAGCTGTCCACTCTTCTAATCAGCAATATATTGAAAAGATCATGCTGGATGAAGAAAAGCTGGCCGTTGTATATAAAGCTGCGGCGGGCATTCATTTGCCACGGGCGGAGTGGAACACATCCGTACTTAAAAAGGTTGGAAAACAAATAGGCAAGATGCATCGTGTAACCGGGTCCTATCGTGAGTCTACGGCGCATCTTAAGGATTGGTACGAAAATAAGGAATATGATTTTCTCACACATATCCCGAAGGAAGAAACAGTAATACGAGAAATGGCGTATCATCTTTTAACAGAAATTAAGGGTTTACCTAAAAATAATTCAAACTACGGACTGATCCACGGTGATTTATGGCTAGAAAACATCTTAGTGGACGGTTCTAAAATCACGATGATTGATTTCCAAGATTGTGAAAAACATTTTAATATTTTTGATTTAGCTGTCCCCATCTATTCTGCTATGGAATTCTCTTTCTCAGGCGGAGGGAATATAAAGGACTATCGACAGTCCATTACGCAAGCTCTCTTTGATGGGTATAGAGAAGAGCACGATCTATCTTCGGAGATGGTTGACACATTGCCTCTTTTTTTGAAATTGAAACAGCTGTTTGAATACAACCTGATGCATATGTATTGGAATCATGAACAATTAAGTGAGGAACAAGTTCGAATCATCAATTTATATAGAATGCGAATAGAATATGATCACTTTTTATGATAATTAGAAATCAAAATAGACCGAAACCATTCGATGATGTGGTTCTCGGTCTATTTCCTATTTTTAAAATGGGGAACAAGCGATTAGCCCTCCTCCAAATTGGAGTAGTGTGTAACCCGGTTTCTCCCGCTTTTTTTGGAGTTGTAGAGCGCTTGATCAGCTTTTTGAAGCAAGGATTGATCGGTATCCTCCTGCGTAATCGTTGCTGCGCCAATACTAACCGTCACATGATATTCTCCCCAATGAGCTGTTTCAGTCTTGCTGCGATACCTTTCGGCTGCTAATATGGCATTCTCCTGATTGGTATTAGGAATAATAATGACGAATTCCTCTCCTCCAAATCGAGCAACAATGTCGTCTTCTCTTGACTCGGATACGAGTAATTGTGCTAGCTCTGTAAGAACCAAATCACCGATCGGATGCCCATAGGTATCGTTAATGCTTTTAAAACGATCAATATCAATAATTAAGAGTGAAAATGGCAGCTCGGTTTGTTGAAATAATGCGATATTCGCGAGTAAGCTCTCTTGAAAAAACCTGCGGTTTTTGAGCCCAGTTAAAGGATCGGTTGCTGCTAGCTTTTCCAACTGGTGGTTCAAATTTAGCAATTGCGATTGTTTGCTTTCATATTCTTCATGCAGGAGTTCAAGCTTTTTGTTGGCTTCATTGGTTGCCCGATAAAGCTCCTCCAGCTTTGTTTTGGTTTGCAGGATATCGTTCTCATGTTCAATGCGTTTGCGCATTTCCACAACGACACAATCAATAACAATTTCGCCATCCCGTTCGTGACGAATACCGTTTAACAGTACAGGCACATCAAGCTGATCTCTCGTTTTAAACGAGAAGTACATTTCATTCACATGCCCATACAACTGGATATACGGATAAAAATAGGTATGAAAAAACAGTTTGTTCGTAAGAGACATAGTGGTTTCAATATGTCGGTTCAGCAGCTCCTGCCGGTCAAAACCAAGCATGTTTAACAGCGTTTGATTGAACTCTAGAATGCCCCCTGTACTTGAAATAGTGAAAAATCCACAGGGGGCATAATTTAACTGGGTATCCATGTTACGAATGCCTCTCTTCAAGTTCTAGTTGGTGGATAGATATTGTTTGATCAACTGCGTCGTCTCTTCGGGATGACTTAAGTGCGGGTAATGGCCTTTTGCGAGCATATGCTGAAGAGTACTGTTTTTAAGATGAGCATGCAAATAGTCGCCAACCTCAATAGGAGCAATGCTGTCGTCAGAACATTGAAGAATGAGGGTAGGGACGGTTGCATGAATGAGATCAGCGCGACAATCGGATAAAAAAGTTACCTCAGCAAATTGCCTTGCAATATGGGGATCTTTAGAGCAAAAGCTTTTTTCCAATTCGCTAGTTAATTCCTTGCGTTCTGGATTTTGCATGACGATTGGCGCAAGGTAGCTCGCCCAGCCAATAAAATTCATTTGCATCATATGAAGCAATTCATCAATTTCATGCCTATGGAAACCTCCATAATAATCAGGAAGGTCGTTTACATAACGCGGAGAAGGACCCAGCATAATGATGTGTTTAAAATATTCCGTATTGTGAATGGATGCAAGCATCCCAATCATACTGCTAACGGAGTGGCCAACAAATATAGCATCCTTTACATGCAGCGTATCCATAATTTCAATGACATCTTGCGCATAACCATGTAAACTACTATATTTTTCGGGTTCATAATAATCGATTTGCGATTCTCCAGAACCTACATAATCAAACAAGATGATGCGGTAATCATCTTCAAAGCTCGGGACGATGTAGCGCCACATATCTTGATCGCAGCCGAATCCATGAGCAAATACAATCGTTTGTTCACCTTTGCCTAAAACATTTACGTTATTGCGTACTAGGAAATCGACAGTCATCGGAATTCCCCTCTCTAAGATGATTAGCAAGCAGATACTCTGGTATGCCATAAGCTTATGATCATTATATCTGATTACAGTGAACAATGGATTATTAATCTAATTAATTAATATATTAGCAGTGGAAATGATAGGGCTTTCTTTTTATTATCTTAATTGTGTATAGTAAAAACGAAATGAATGGGACAAGGAGTGTAGGCATGAATCGTTTCGGACAAATGAATACATTGCGTAATCAAATTTTCCTTGGCTTCATGCTCGTTATGGTTATCGTGCTGGGGGCGGTCGGCTTTTTTACGTATGATCAAGTTTCGGTTCTGCTGCGCAACAATGCGGAAAAACATATTCAACAAACGGCTGTTCAAGCGACAGGCAAGCTGGATGTGCTGCTGCGGCAGATCGATACGTTTACAATGCAGGTAGCAACAAGCGCAACGATCCAGCGGTTGATGGCACAAGAGGTGCAAGGACGAAAGATCAGCTTTGAAGAGCGTCAATCCCTTCAGCAGGAGATACGAAAGCAAGAAGCTTATGCAACGGGGATTCGCTCATTGGAGCTGTACACAACGGACTATCGGATGCTGTTCCCTCTCACGGATATAAGCTTGGACAACCGGATATCTATGGACTGGCTTAGCCTTGTGGACAAGGGCAGAGGCAGGTTGGTCTGGTTCGGGATGGACCCCAGGTACCCCGATTCCATCATTGCGATTCGCCATGTTCGGCTTATTGACCATTCCTTCTCGCATGCAGGGTATTTGATGGTGCAAATTGATAAAAAATATTTTGAGCTCACCGAATCGAATGGAAACGCTGACAATGGTTCCAGCGAAATGATGGGTTTATTCGATGCCGAGAATCAGACGATTACCTCCGATTTTTCGAAGGAAGTAGACGTCGAGAAGATGCTTAATAAAGGGGATGAGACGGTAGCGCTGGACGGAGAACGGTTCATGGCCATTGAGAAAAAATCGGAAATGACCGGCTGGAAAATTATTATTTTAACGCCGATAAAGTATGCTGCCGAAGGCATTTCGATTTTACGTACCGTTATTATTGTTTCGATTTTAGTAGGCGGCATGTTATTTCTTATTTTAACGTTTATTTTATCAACGATGATTACTCGCCCGATATTGAATTTGATTAAAGTGATGCGCAATGCGAAGTTTGGGACCTTGAAGCCGATACCGGTTACGTCCAAAACGATGGAAATTAACGAGCTTAATAATACGTACAATCAGATGGTTGGCTCTTTGAATGAACTTATTGATGTTGTTTATCAGAAGGAAATTGTTCAAAGCCGGACGGAGCTGAAGGCGCTGCAAGCGCAAATTAATCCGCACTTTTTGTTTAATACGTTGGAAGCCTTTTATTGGGCGCTGGATGAGAAAGGCGAAGAGGAGCTGGCGGATGTTGTTATTGCGATGTCTGGTTTGTTCCGGTATGTCATTTCACACGCGGATGAGGATGAATGGGTAACGATCGGTGATGAGCTTGAACATGCGCAGCGTTATTTGAAAATAATGGATATGCGCATGATCGATAGGCTGACATGGAAGGTTGAATCAGATGAAAATTGCCGCAGTGTGCCAATTCCTAAGCTTCTTATTCAACCGCTCGTGGAAAATGCTATTCTGCATGGCGTTGAGCAGCGAATTGGGGCAGGTACCGTTGTTGTTCGGGTCGAGCCGTCTGAGCGGACGGGTTATACTCGCATCGCTGTAACGGATAATGGACCAGGCATGGATGAGGAGAAAATTCGGGCGTTATACGCAGCAATGGACAAGGGTCAGCATCAAGCTTCCTCCAAAGGAACTGGAGTTGGCATAAGCAATGTGGAGCGAAGACTGCTGCTTTATTATCATTTGGAAACCAAAGGCTTGGAAATAAAGAGCGAGATCGGCAGTGGAACAACCGTCGCCTTTGAGATACCGAATGAACATGGGAGGGAAATTTCAATTGAAAACCATACTGATCGTGGATGATGAACCGAGAACGAGGGAAGGCGTACGCAAAGTGCTTGAAGCATGGTCAGCTGGACAATATCGGATAGAGACCGCATCCAATGGAATAGAAGCGATGGAGTGGCTGAAGCATAACGAGGCGAATTTGCTAATCACCGATATACGTATGCCTGAAATCGGAGGGCTCGATTTAGTGGAGCGAATAAACGAGCAGCTGCCGCATCCTCCTGTTGTCATCATTATTTCGGGTCACCCTGAATTTGATTACGCGCAGAAGGCGCTGCAGTTTGGCGTGGTCGAATATCTGCTCAAGCCTTTGGATAAAACTAAACTTATTAAAGCGGTAGAGCTTGCTATGAAAAGAGAAGAGAGCAAACACCGGATTGAGCGCATGGAGAAGCTAATGGACCCGAAGCTGCTGGATATTGCGCAGGAAGAAGACCGCTATAGCCCGCAGGTGCAAGAAGCGATTCAGTATTTAAAAGACAATTTGCAGAAGCCGCTCACTATGCGCGATACAGCAGAGCATTTGCATATGAATGCAAGCTATCTCAGCGTGCTCTTTAAGGAGCAGACGGGGCTTACGTTTAGCGATTATTTGACGAGAAAAAGGGTGCAAAGAGCTAAGGAATTACTGTCTACGACAAGACTTGCGATTGCTGATATTGCTGAACAAGTCGGTTATCAAACGGCGAAATATTTTGTGAAAGTATTTCGTTCGCTTGAAGGAACTAGCCCGGGTCAATACCGAAGAACGATCGCTCATTCCGAGGAGACAATCCAATAAAAGTAGTATTTTCCCCAATTCATGTACCCTTACGATGCTGACATCGTGTTGATAAAATGGATTTGTAAGATTCAAATCTATCACCAGCAGAAAAGGGGTTGTAAACGTGTTCAAAAAGAAATGGACGATTCTCCTATTGACTCTATGTCTTGCAGTTGTTGCAGCAGGCTGCGGTCAAAATTCGAACAATGGCGGTAAAGAGGGTTCAAAGAACGGTGCAAATGGAAGCGGTTCCGAGAAAGTAACGGTTAACTTTATGCACTTATGGCCTGAGGGTGTATCGGCTGGACAAAACAAAATTGTGAATCAAATTATTTCTGAATATCAAAAAGAGAACCCTAACGTTACGATCAAACAAGAAGTGCTGGATAACGAACAATATAAAAATAAATTGAAAGTGCTTTCAGCATCAAACCAACTGCCGGATGTAGGCGTTACTTGGGCAGCGGGCTTCCTTCAACCGTATGTAGAGGGCAAGCTGTTCACACCGCTGGATGATTTGCTAAGCGGAAATCTTAATGGCAAATTCGTCAGCGGCACAACAGAGGCTTATGCTGTAGACGGTAAAACGTATGGTTTGCCGCTTGAATTCAATATTTCACCGGTATATTACAATAAAGCGCTTTTTGAGAAATACAAGCTGGAAGTGCCGCAAACCTACGAGCAATTTAAGCAAGTTGTGAAAACGCTCTCTGAAAACGGTGTCGCGCCAATCGCCCTTGGCAATAAGGATCGTTGGACTGGATCATTGTGGTACATGTATCTTGCAGATCGTTTTGCAGGACAAGAAGCATTGTCCAAAGCAATTAGCGGCTCAGGATCTTTCAAGGATGAAAACCTAGTAAAAGCGGCTAGTGAGGTTCAATCGCTTGTAGACAGCAACGCATTCGTAAAAGGCTTTAACGGCTTGTCCAACGAAGAAGCAAAATCAGAGTTTCTGAACAGCAAAGCAGCTATGTACATGATGGGTACGTGGGAGCTTCCTAACTTCACAACGAATGAAGATATTCCTAAAGAGTTCCGCGACAGCGTTGGTTTCTTCAAGTTCCCAACGGTTGAAGGCGGCAAAGGCGATATCAACAGCTGGGTAGGCGGACCAGGCGTTGGATTGTTCGTTTCAGAAAGCTCAAACGTCAAAGCAGAAGCGAAAGCTTTCGTAGAATATTTTGTGGAAAAATGGGGAGAGCAATCCGTTACTGGAGCAGGTGTTATTCCAGCAACGAAGGTGGATACTTCCAAGCTTGAGCTGCCTCAGCTATATGTAGATTTGTTCAATGAAATGAACAAAGCTAGCAGCATTACCTTGTTTGCAGATGTACAAATGCAAGCAAATGCCGCAGAAACGCATCTCAACCAAATTCAAGCGTTATTCGGCAAAGCAGTGACACCAGAGAAATTCTCTGAAGAGCATGATGCGGCCATTTCCAAAGGAAACTGACAGCTTCTAGAATAGGGAGCAGGGAAGCCGTTTACCCGGCATATGATGCCGGGTAAATGCTTACTGCTTGAGAATGAGAAAGGAGTCGGCTAATTTGGATAAGGTCATGTCGAACAAAAGAATCATTGCGCTGTATGTGCTGCCTTCCCTGCTTTTGATATTAGCTATTGTATACATTCCAATCGTTCTGACTGGCTATTATGGATTAAACCAGTGGAATGGCATTGGAGCGATGAAATTTATTGGTTTGGATAATTATCAAGCTCTAATTAAGGATAAAATGTTTTGGAACAGCGCGGGTCATTCGCTTATGTTAGCTGTTTTTTCAACACTTAGTCTCATTCTCTATTTAGTTATTGCTATGGTGTTGTCCGCCAAACTAAAGGGCGTCAATTTTTTTCGCAAAATATATTTGATTCCGATGCTGCTGTCGTCCGTAGCGATTGCACAGCTTTGGCTGAAAATTTATCATCCAACGAATGGGATTCTGAACAGCTTTCTCGAATCCATTGGGTTTGCAAATCCTCCCGCATGGCTAGCTGAGTCATCACTGGTATTGTTTGCTTTATTCATTCCAATCCTCTGGCAGTATGCGGGCTTTTATATTTTAATTTATTACGCTGCGCTTAAGAACATCCCGGCTTCACTTGAGGAAGCGGCGAAGATTGACGGCGCGAACGCCTTTCAAATCGCTTACAAGATCAAGCTTCCGCTGGCGATGGAGGTCATTAAAGTAACGATCGTGCTGGCGATTGTTGGATCGCTTAAATACTTTGATTTGATCTATGTCATGACAGATGGTGGGCCAAATGGCTCCAGTGAAGTGATGGCATCGTACATGTATCACCAAGCTTTCCGGGCATATGACTTTGGTTATGGCAGTGCAATTGGTTTCTTCCTGCTTATCATCTGTCTCATCGTAACTTGGATAATCCGAAAATTGACTGCTACAAAAGATACGATTCAATATTCGTAAGGAGGGAAGCTTCATGATGCCCGGAACTGCAGGACAGCTGAGGAACGGAAACAAAAGCTCCGGCGCTTGGATAGCAAGCAAACTGGGTTATTCCGTACTATATATCGTGTTATCGGTCGTTGCCATATTGCAAATTTTCCCGCTCGTATGGCTGCTGTTTTTCTCGCTTAAAAACAATCAGGAAGTATTCAATCTTCCTCCGCTGTCACTGCCTATGAATCCTAGGTGGGAAAATTACGAGAAGGTATGGAGCGCTGGAAATATTGATGTTTACTTTTTCAACAGCGTATGGATTACGGTTGTAGCGACGGTGCTTACGATTGTGTTAGGCAGCCTGGTTACCTACGCGATAACAAGGTTGAAGTGGAAAGGAAGCTCTTTTGTACTCGGTCTATTCATGGTTGCGATGATGATTCCGGTGCATTCGACGCTCATTCCGTTGTTCAGCATATTCAACAAAATACATCTCATTGATCATCCGTTGTCGCTTATTTTGTCTTATGTAGCGTTCAATATGCCGATCACGATTATGATCCTGCTTGGCTTCTATTATGCTTTGCCGCGCGAGGTAGAAGAAGCTGCGGTTATCGACGGCTGCTCCGTAAACAAAATATTTTTCCGAATCGTACTGCCGATGACAGGCTCTGTTATCGCAACGACAGGCATTATTAACATGATTTATAATTGGAATGAATTTATTTTCGTTAATACATTTATAAGCTCAGATGCCTATAAGACGCTGACGGTCGGCGTGCAAAACTTCATCGGGCAGTATACGACGGACTGGGGCGCAATCGGCGCTACATTAATGATTAGTATATTGCCAATATTGATTGCATTCCTATTCTTAAGCGATCGTATCGTTGAAGGCATAGCGGCAGGTTCAGTCAAAGGCTAAAGCTGATGATGGGACGTCGTCCGCTTGGCAGTATCTGAATCGTACAAGAACCTCCAATCACAGCAGTGGTTATGGAGGTTCTTTCGTTTATGCAAAGTATAAAAAAAAGAAAGCTCTTAGGAACGATGCTCAGCTCCCAATAGCTTTCTTGCTTTATTAATGATTGTCGTATATAAAATAATCAAAGTCTGCGTGCAGGCTGCGTCCCGATGTATCCTGACACTGCATGCCGACGAATGCGCCTGTGAAGAAGCCGCCGCCTTGAATGTAGTCATCCGATAGCTTGTAGCATTCGAAGTTTACAGGAAGACGAGTCCAGCTCTTGCCATCAAACGAATAAGAGTAGTAATACAGTGTATTCTCTACGTCAACACGAATATGCACATAGGCAACGTCTTCTGGAATTGCTATTTCGCTACCTTGAAGCGGCTCAGAGAACGAAAAATTATCGCATGCAACAAGCTGCAAGATTCTTCCCTTTTCCTCATTCCATGAGATTTGGCAGGATGTCCAGTTTTGCGTGTTGTAGTAGTTCACAAGCCCAGCTGATTGTTGGAAGGACGTCGGATGAAATGCGATTTTTGTTTCAGCTGTAAAGTTGAAATGCTGCCATCTCCTTGCGATAAATGACTGTGTAAATTTAGAAGTCAATGATTCTTTGCCGTATAGACGAAGATGTCCAGGGTTATCGGTCAAAGAAACAATTTGATCTCCTAAAGGGATGCGCAGGCTTTGGAAATGCAGATTTAGCGTGCTGCTATCGAAATCGTCCTTAACTGGGTAATCGCGCTCCCATTGCACTTCGGGAATGTTCGGTCCTTCAATGACAAGGGAAGGTTGGTTGCCGCCGACGACATAAGGCCAATCATTGCGCCATTCGAGCCGCTGAATAGCTGTTTCTCTGCCAAGCGGGCAGTATCCACGCGGATCAAGCAGCGGCTGGCCTTCTCTGGAGAGAGGTCGTCCAACTAGATGCACTAAGAACCACTCGCCCGTATGCGTTTGAACGATGGAAGCATGGCCCGCCTTTTGCAATGGAATACGCGGTGCATGGAACGATGTGATTAACGGATTTTCCGGATGCACCTCATATGGCCCGGTAAGCTGTTTGGAGCGAGCGATGGTCGCCTGATGCTCATATTTGGTGCCGCCTTCAGCCGTAAGCAAGTAGTAGTAGCCATTCATTTTATAGAGGTGAGGAGCTTCGGTCAGCTTAATATCGGTTCCTTTGAAAATAATTTCAGGTTTGCCGATTAGCTTCTGCTCACTCGCGCTGTATTCCTGCAGCAAAATACCATAGAAGTTATGATGGCCGACCCGTTGATCCCACATCATGTTTACAAAATACTTTTTGCCGTCCTCGTCATGGAACAACGATGGATCGAAGCCGGAGCTGTTCACATGAATGGGCTCGGACCATTCGCCATCAATCGTGTCGCAGGTAACCAAATAGTTGTGGCAGTCTTTCCATTGTCCTTCGGTTACTTTCACATCGGTATAGATGAGCCAAAATTTATTGTCGCTATAGGATAGTGCGGGAGCCCAAATGCCGCCAGAATCAGGATTGCCCATCATGTTCAGCTGGCTGAGCCTGCTTAAAGGTCTTGCGGCAAGCCTCCAGTTTTTTAAATCCTTAGAATGGTAAATACCAACGCCGGGAAACCATTCGAAGGTTGAAACCGCAATATAGTAGTCTTCTCCTACACGGCAAATACAGGGGTCTGGATTAAAGCCAGGTAAAATCGGATTTTGGATGGCAGTCATATCTTTTCTCCTTTTTAGGAAATGAATTGTAATCTATACTATCTATATCATAGCAATGATTTTAACCCGTTCCCATATCCATACCATGTTGATATTTACCCAAATCAATCAGTTTATTAGACTCGCAATTTCGGAAGGAGAGGGCAACGTATGCAAGCAAAACGAGAACCGGCAAGAAAGGAATTTATGCTGCCTGATATGGACTCGACCTTCCGCGTATTTGCGGCACACTGGCGTACAGTGGATCCAGATTGGAAATATCCGCTTCATAAGCATCCTCTATTTGAAGTGAATCTCGTATTATCGGGAACGCAGGAGATGAAGGTTAACGGACATGCCTACAAGCAAGGTCCAGGTGATCTTATATTGCTCAATCCGGGGGACAATCATGAAAGCTCTGTCGTTTGTAATGATGAAATGACCTATTATTGCTTGCATTTTGACGTCGATGAGAGGTCTTTCCGTGAGCTTCTTATTCGCAATAGCCATTGTTTTCACGAAGCTGGCAGTGAGCTGGCAGTAGCAATCAAGCCAGCTTTGGATAAATTAATGGCATTAACTTCCGAAGAGTCAGTCGTGAGAATCGAGTCTCGCATGAATA
Organism: Pristimantibacillus sp. Z349TD_6; assembly: GCF_056173205.1. Lineage (NCBI taxonomy): Bacteria > Bacillati > Bacillota > Bacilli > Caryophanales > Paenibacillaceae > Pristimantibacillus (SeqCode) > Pristimantibacillus sp. Z349TD_6. The sequence continues at coordinate 808,430 of NZ_CM149662.1, forward strand.
TTTTGTCCGCGCTATTTGAGCTGTTTGCCGGGTTGAGCGGCACATTATCTGAGCTTAATCGCGATGCAGCTGGCGCACGGAAATCTGCTGCAGCCTCTCAAATCGCAGCCATGCTGGAGCGTACAGTTGAAAGCGCGGCTGAGAGGGGGGAGAAGGAGGAGGAGGTGGAGACGATAAAATTAATTGCAGATTCGGTTGGTTACAGCATGTCATCGGTTAATCGCATGTTTACCCAAGTGTATGGCGTATCTCCACGTCAATATTTGTCCTCATTGATGCTGAAAAAGGCGAAGCTGCTGCTGATGAATCCCGAAGCAACGGTAGAGTCGATATCGGCGAGGCTTGGCTACCATAATATTGCGCACTTCAGCAGGCAGTTCAAGCGCTGGACGGGGGAGTCGCCTAGCAGCTTCCGCAGCCGTTTCCATGATTAAGCAAAACGCTTCATCTTGAATGTGCAATATACTATAATTGGAAAGTGATCTTTATATTATCTTATTTGGCGGTGGAAACTAGTGTCAGCTGAAATTACTTATGGAAGCAAAGAAGAAAGCGAATACGTGAAAAGAAAACTGATCGAGTATAATCATGGGCATGTCCCTGATGAGTTGAAAAACAATTATGAGGAAATAAACCTGACGATAAAGGATGACGAAGGTAAAATCCTTGGCGGACTATTAAGCGTCTTTTGCTGGAATTAGATAGAGGTCGATATTTTGTGGGTAGATCAAGCTCTTAGAGGCACAGGTCTCGGCAGCCAGCTGCTATCCCAAATAGAGAAAATAGCTAAAGAGAAGAAATGCACCTTCATTAAGCTAAACACGTTTAGTTTTCAGGCGCCGGAATTTTATAAGAAAAACGGTTATAGAGAAGTGGCGGTTTTTGAAGACGCACCCTTAGGCAGCAAACATTATTATTTTCGAAAAGATATTAATCCGTTGACTTAAATCAGATGCGACTGCGGTTATTGCTTTGAAGTCGGCAGCAGATTAGCAACAATTATTTCCATTCTATCGTTATAGGGTATAAGAATGAATGGGAGTGATGAACATGAGAAATAAAGTACTATTACTAACACTTAGCTGCATCTGTTTGTTTATCGTAGTGAACGCTAATTTTGTCCATGCTTGCTCACCTATCCCATGGAACTTTGAAGAGGCGTATGAGTCGAAAGCTATGGTTTATGGCAAGGTGGCTGATATAAGTGAGGACGGAAGAAAAGTTACACTGGCTGTTACTTCATATGCTGGACCGGGCAAAGCGCCGCAGACGATTTATTTGCCAGAAACGATAGACAATAGAAGCAAATATCCAGCTGGAAATGCATGTCCTGATTTTTCTATGAAGTTCAAATCCGGTGAAGAATACGTCTTTTTCTTATCTGACATCCCTCCTAATCTTAAATTGCTTTCCCCAAGCTGGATAACGGCGTCTCAAGTAGAAAATGGGCAGGTCGTCGTTGGATATCCTAATGGTGAAACAGACTCATTGGAAGATCGTTTGCAAGCTTTTGCACAATCAAAAGACTACACGATCCAATCGCCAAATGACCATTCTCCGGTCTGGGGAAAAAGCGATAAGTTATTAGTGCCGTCCATGATCATAGTCGGCTTGCGCATCATGTTAGGACGTATTTAATGTTGTGACATACGAATGAACAACAGCTAAATCCTTGTTACAATAGGAGGAACGATTCTCGCCTATAGAAAGGGGAATAGCGCCTTGGAATTAACGTACTTAAAAACATTTCGCGAAGTAGCAAAGCGGGGGAGCTTCGCACGAGCTGCTGAAGCTCTGGGTTATGCGCAGTCGAGTATTACGACTCAAATTCAGAAGCTTGAAGAATCGTATGGGGCAGTTCTAGTGGAGAGATTTGGGAGGAAAATGAGGCTAACGATGGCCGGGGAAGCGCTATTGCAATATGCCGACGATATCGTTAGGCTGCATGAGGAGTCAAAAGAAGTTCTCTCCACACAGTCGAAGGGCACGCTGACCATTGGTACGATTGAGACATTGGCTGCTTTTTTCCTCCCCCCGCATCTTCAGGCTTATCGTTTAAGCTACCCGCAGGTTAACATTGTCATTCAGCCGGGGAATGAACCGGTAATTATCGATAGTGTAAAAGAGGGAGCTTTAGATGTCGGGATCATCTTAGATCCGCCGTTTACTGATCCTGAGCTTCACAGCTGTATTTTGAGGGAAGAGGAGCTAGTCATCATTACAAGTCCCGATCATCGCTTCGGAAGCTTTGATAAAGTGCAGGTTGAAGACTTGGAGAACGAATCGATGATTTTAACAGAGAATGGCTGCACCTACCGGGCAATGCTGCTCAAGGTACTCCAACATAACCATGTGAATTATACATTATCGTATGAGTTTGGAAATTTAGAAGCGATTAAGCAGTGTGTGATGTACGGTCTTGGAATTGCTTTATTGCCGCGTATTGTCGTTGCTGATGCGGTTCAGAAAGGCGAGTTGATGGCTGTTCCTTTTGCGCACCCCGATTGTAAGTTCTATACACAGCTCATCTATGCCAAGAAGAAATGGAAATCCAAAGCGTTTACGGGGTTCTTAGAGCTTGTCGGCGGGGCTAATCATCAAAATTAATGAAGTATAGTATAGATTTCTATCGATAACTCCATTTTTTAAGGCTGTGCTACATTGTATTTAAGAAATCGAACGGCTTAAATATAACAGCCCAAATGGAGGCAGCGGAAATGGAAAACGAGACTTATATATCGCTTGTTCTTGAAACACCAGCAGCTTCACCGGAGGATACCCATCGTCATTTTATGAACAAACTGGCTGTAGAAACAGATGTATCTGATGTATGTCATGATATGAAGCGGGGCGTTAATAATTTTTTGCTCATCGATGTTCGCAGCGGAAAGGCTTATGAAGAGTGCCATGTTCCAGGTGCTATTAACCTGCCGTCCAATATGATTAATGAGGAGAGGACTTCATCCTTCTTAAAGGAACAAGTCATTGTTGTGTACTGCTGGGGGCCGGCATGCAATGGAGCTGCGAAAGGTGCCGCTCGTTTATCTGGGCTTGGCTTTAAGGTAAAGGAGATGCTTGGCGGCATGGAATATTGGCGTAAGGAAGGCAATGAGGTAGAGGGCAGCTTATAGTTGCAGGAATCAAAGAAAAGGACTGTTGTAGCTGCCGAAGGGCAAGCTGCAACAGTCCTTTTTGATCATTTTAGAAATACTATTCTGTCACAATTCCGTAAATGAGTACGGGTGGTGTTACGCTGCTGCCGATGCGGATATTTTCGTAAATGATGTTAAGCACATCATCAACATTCTCACGGTTGGAATGAATCGTAACAAGGGATTCACCTGTTTTAACCGCATCGCCGATTTTTTTATTCAGCATGAGGCCAACAGCCAAATCAATTTCCGATTCCTTCGTCGCACGTCCAGCTCCAAGCAGCATCGCTGCAGTTCCGATCTCATCGGCAATTATTTCAGTGACCACGCCGTCTGCTTTGGCAGGCACTTCAATCAGATAAGGCGCTTGCGGCAATTTCTCAGGATGATCCACAACCGAAGGATCGCCGCCTTGATTAGCGATAAATGATTTGAATTTTTCGAGTGCTTTGCCGTTACGGATAACTTCCTTCAGCATTTCCTCGGCTTCTTCTAGAGAGCTAGCTTTATTTGCAAGAAACACCATTTGGCTGCCTAGCGCAAGGCAAAGCTCTTCCAAATCTTTAGGTCCTTTTCCTTGAAGTGTATCGATTGCTTCTTTCACTTCAAGCGCGTTGCCGATTGCGAGTCCAAGCGGCTGGCTCATATCTGAGATGACGGCCATCGTCTTACGGCCAACGTTATTGCCGATGCTTACCATAGCATGTGCAAGCTCTTTAGCATCTTCAACAGTTTTCATAAACGCACCAGCGCCTGTTTTCACATCCAGCACGATAGCATCTGAACCGGCAGCAATCTTCTTGCTCATAATCGAGCTGGCAATGAGCGGAATAGAATCAACCGTTGCTGTAACATCGCGCAAAGCGTATAACTTCTTATCAGCTGGCGTCAAATTGCCGGATTGTCCGATAACCGCAATTTTATCCTTGTTCACGAGGTTCACAAATTCATCCTTGCCGATTTCCACATGGAATCCAGCAATGGCTTCCAGCTTGTCGATCGTACCGCCAGTGTGGCCAAGGCCGCGGCCTGACATTTTGGCAACCGGGATATCCAGTGCAGCAACAAGTGGAGCAAGTACAAGCGTAGTTGTATCGCCAACACCGCCAGTGGAGTGCTTATCTACCTTCACGCCTTCAATTGCCGACAGATCAATCGTATCGCCGGAATTCACGATCGCCATCGTTAAGTCAGCGCGTTCGCGCTCTGTCATATCCTTGAAGAAGATAGCCATAGCCAAGGCGCTAACCTGATAGTCAGGAATTTCATCCTTCGTATAACCTTCAATAATAAAGTTGATTTCCTCTGTTGTAAGCTCTCCGCCGTCACGTTTTTTCTCAATTAGGTCAACCATTCTCATGTTGTTGTCTCCTCGCTGTTCATTGATTATTTAATATCAAATTATAGTGAAATTACGGTTTCAAGAGCAACTTCCATCATATCGTTAAAGGTGCTTTGACGCTCTGCCGAAGTCGTTTCTTCGCCAGTTAGAAGATGGTCGCTTACCGTTAGAATCGTTAGAGCGTTGACGCCGTATTTAGCTGCAAGAGTATAAAGTGCTGTTGTTTCCATTTCTACACCTAGAACGCCGTGATCCATTAGTCTTTGAACAATTGTTTTATCATCGCGGTAGAAAGTATCCGAGCAGAAAATATTGCCGACATGCAATTTTAGCCCTTTTTCAATACCGCGCTCATAGGCTGCCTTTAACAAGGAGAAGCTGCCGATTGGCGAGAAATCATATCCGCCAAAAACATGGCGATTCACGCTGGAATCTGTACAAGCGGCTTGCGCCAAAATAACTTCACGAACATGCACGCTTTCCTGCATAGCGCCGCAAGTGCCTACACGAACTAGATTTTTAACGCCGTAGTCCTTAATCAATTCATTCACATAAATACTGATGGAAGGGACGCCCATTCCAGTTCCCTGCACGGATATGCGATTTCCTTTATAAGTACCTGTAAAACCTAGCATGCCCCTAACTTCGTTATAGCAGATGACATCCTCCAAATACGTATCCGCAATATATTTGGCTCTCAGCGGATCTCCCGGCAATAAAATAGTTTCTGCAATTTGGCCTTGTTCGGCTGCAATATGAACGCTCATCAACATTCTCCTCTAAAATCGTTATTTTAATTGTCCCAAAAAGCTTTTGCCATGCTCAGGCATCTTCACTCCGAAGTTTTCAGCAATGGTTGCCCCAATATCTGCAAAGGTTTCGCTTATCGGCAGAGCTTGACCAGCTTGTTGAAAACGCGGCGAGTATGCGAGTAGAGGCACATATTCGCGAGTGTGATCCGTACCATGATAAGTCGGGTCATTGCCGTGATCGGCTGTAATGATCAGCAAGTCCTGATCTGTTAATTTGGCGAAAACCTCTGGCAAACGAGCATCATATTCTTCCAATGCTTGTCCATAGCCCTTTGGATCGCGGCGATGCCCGAATAGCGCATCAAAATCAACGAGGTTCAAGAAGCTGATTCCCGTAAACGATTCGTCAAGGGCCCTGATAAATTGATCCATGCCGTCTGCATTGGACACTGTACGCACGGTTTTCGTAACACCTTCACCATCGTATATATCGGATATTTTACCAAGAGCGATGACATCGAATCCACCATCTTTTAGCTCATTCATAACTGTTCTATTAAATGGCTTCAACGCATAGTCATGGCGATTGGATGTTCTTTTGAAATGGCCGGGCTCACCAACAAAAGGACGTGCGATAATTCTTCCCAGCATGTAGGGATCTTCCAGTGTGATTTCCCGGCAAAATTCACAAATTTCATAAAGCTCGGACAGTGGAACAACCTCTTCATGAGCAGCAATTTGCAGCACGGAATCAGCAGAGGTGTAGACAATTAGCGCACCCGTCTGCATATGCTCTTCACCAAGCTCGTCGATAATCTCAGTGCCGCTTGCAGGTTTGTTTCCAATGACCTTGCGACCGGTATGAGCTTCAATGCGAGCAATCAATTCCTGTGGGAATCCATCTGCGAAGACACGAAATGGTACCGCAATATGAAGTCCCATGATCTCCCAGTGACCCGTCATTGTATCTTTGCCATTGGATGCTTCTTGCATTTTTGTATAATAAGCAAGCGGCTGGTCTGCGACCTTCACTCCAGCAATTTCCTTAATGTTGGATAGTCCGAGCTTAGCCATATTAGGCATCTCCAGACCACCGCATTCCCGTGCGATATGACCGAGTGTATCGACATCAACGTCCCCGAAGCTGGCTGCATCCGGCGACTCGCCGATACCTACAGAGTCCATGACAACAAGGTGAATTCTTTGAAACTTGTTCATTGGTTTTAGGCTCCTTGTTATTTAATAAACAGTCCGGCAATAATGGCAGACAAGACGCTAACTAAAGTAGCCCCGTACAACAATTTTAACCCAAATCGAGCCACGACGTTACCTTGTTTTTCATGCAGGCCCTTCACAGCGCCGGCAATGATGCCGATCGATGAGAAGTTGGCGAATGAAACTAAAAATACAGAGACAATGCCGACAGCGCGAGCGGACAAATTAGGATATTTTTCTAGCTCAAGCATAGCGACAAACTCGTTGGATACCATTTTTGTAGCCATAATGCTTCCTGCGTCGACTGCGTCTTTCCATGGAACACCCATGATAAAAGCGAAGGGAGCAAAAATATAGCCTAACAGTTCTTGGAACGAGATGCCAATGATACCGCTGAAAAGTCCATTTACGAGCGCGATCATGGCGATAAAACCGATAAGCATGGCTGCGACGATGATAGCAACCTTGAAGCCATCTAATATATATTCGCCCAACACTTCAAAGAAGGATTGTTTTTCTTCTTCTTGCACCTGCAAAATATCGTCTTCCGGCTCAACCTTATAAGGGTTAAGAATGGAAGCGATGATGAAACCGCCAAACAGATTCAGCACAAGCGCTGTAACTACATATTTTGGATCGAGTATTTGCATGTACGAGCCGACAATCGACATCGACACCGTAGACATCGCCGAGGCACACAACGTATACAACCGATGTTTAGGCAGCAACCCGATTTGTTTTTTAACGGAAATGAAAACCTCTGATTGTCCCAAAATTGCAGAAGCTACCGCATTATAGGACTCCAATTTGCCCATGCCATTTATTTTGCTCAAGACAAGACCGATATATTTGACGATAAACGGCAGAACCTTGATGTATTGCAATATACCAATGAGCGCGGAAATAAACACGATTGGCAGCAGCACACTTAAGAAGAAAGAAAACTGTCCTTCATTCAGCAAGCCGCCAAATACGAATTCAATCCCGGTATGGGCATAGCCAAGCAATTTCTCAAACATACTGGAGAACCCTTTAATTAAAACAGCACCAGCTAAGGTGTTTAATAGAACGAAGGCTAAAATCACCTGCAGGACGACCATGATAATGAGTGGTTTATAGCGAATGTTCTTTTTGTTATTGCTCGCGATGTAAGAAAGCCCAAGTACAACAAGCAAACCTAATATAGCGATTAAAAATTTCATGGTTCATTCTCCTAGTTAGTTAATATTGTGCGAGTTTAGAATTACTATGAAGCGCTTACAATAGATTCACAGATTACTATTTCATATCGGAGGCTTGAAAAGCACCTGGCAGCAGCTGTGCCATAGTCCATTCTTCTGTATGTCCATGGAGATTTGTTAAATAGATTTTTGTATTCTCATCACAAAATTCGGCCAATACCTGTCGACAAGCTCCGCATGGAGATACAGGACCTTCGGTATCTGCCACCACTGCAATAGCTTCAATGATGCGTTCACCTTCGGATACCGCTTTGAAAATAGCCGTTCGCTCCGCGCAATTCGTTAATCCAAATGATGCATTCTCAATATTACAGCCTCGGTAAATACGTTTGCTGCCTGTTAGTAGAGCGGCACCAACTGCAAAATGCGAGTAGGGGATATGAGCATGCTGACGGGCTTCAATCGCTTCTTTAATTAACTGTTCCTTCATCCTACAATCCTCCTGTAAAGGCTGCTCCAAATTGGAGCAGCACCATCATATCTATTTAGTAAGAAGAGGTCGATTGCTCGCCTTCCATAATCTTCACGCCTGAGCTGGCACCGATTCTTGATGCGCCTGCTGCAATCATTTTTTCCATATCTTCAAGACTGCGAATGCCGCCGGAAGCTTTAACGCCGAGCTTGTCCCCAACGGTTTTGCGCATAAGCGCAACGTCTTCAGCAGTTGCTCCGCCAGTTGAAAAACCTGTCGATGTTTTCACGAAATCCGCACCCGCACGATCAGACAACTGACTAGCGCGTACTTTTTCATCGTCTGTAAGCAGTGATGCTTCGATAATTACTTTCACAATGGCTTTACCAGCAGCGGCTTCAACAACGGCTTGAATATCTTTTTGTACAAAGTCGTCGTCGCCATCTTTGAGTGCACCAATGTTAATGACCATATCAACCTCAGTCGCTCCATTTGCAATAGCGTTCTTAGCTTCAAAGGCCTTTGTCTCCGTAGTGGAAGCCCCTAATGGAAATCCGATTACTGTACAAACCTTAACGGTGCTGCCAGCCAATTGCTCAGCAGCGTAAGCCACCCAAGTTGGATTGACGCAAACGGAAGCAAAACTATATTTTCTCGCTTCTGCCGTTATTTTTGTAATCTCAGACTTTGTGGCATCTGCACGCAAAAGCGTATGATCAATCATTCCAGACAAATTTAACATAGCCAGTTCACCTTCCCCTTATACGAATGCTTAATTTCACGCTTATAATAACACGACTTTGAACATATGTAAAATCATAAATGAACAAATGTTCAATCCTAATGTTGGATAATGTAGATTATAAGGAAAAATCCATGAGTTGTACTTACATTGGGCTGATTCGCAACATTCTTTCACAAAAAAACGTTTTACATTTGGAATGGAAAAATATAGTATGTCATCTTTTTAAGATTTGTATACATGAAAGGATTTGTTTTTTTCATCTTATAAAAAGGAGATAAAACAATGTCTGACTAAAAACCATTTGATGCTAATATCATGAAACTAGGCAGCACAAATACACAAGAAGCGTTTCATGCGATACATAATTTGAAAAAACAAGGGACAAGTGTAATTCCAGCTTTAATCGAACAACTGCATGTAACGGATGTATCTGTACGTACTATGATCGTTGTTGTACTAGGTGAGTTTGGCGAAGCAGCATCAGAATCTGCTGCTCAGGTTGCTGCCTTGTTGAAGGAGGACAATGAACAGCTCAGAATGGCCTCTGCATTAACTTTAACGAGAATAGGCAGCCATAGCGTCCCTTATTTACTGCAAATACTCGCTTCCACAAATGATAAAGCTTGTTTTTGGGCAGCATGGGCATTGTCTTTCATTGATCCCGCTCACATTAATGATGAAACAATTGAACGGTTAAAGCATACCCGAGAAAATCCTGATAGCCCGATTGAAGTTTTTGCAGCGGAAGAGGCATTAGGGAAAATATTAGCCAATCGGCTTCAAAAGTAGAACGAAAAAGCCTTGCGAGGCAATCTCGCAAGGCTTTTGATACCTTTTCACCCGAAAATGCATAAAATGGATAACAATAGGAGTGTTTGGATGAATAATCGTTTTAAGGCGAGAATTTCTTTTTTTGCGTATATAGCGCTTCTGTTTACTTTGGATAACTATTATTCATTTATGATTTTTAATTTATTTCTTGCTTTTGCAGCACTGGAGCTGTCTTTTTTACTGCCTTTATTTAAGTCGCATAAGAAAAGAAATATGCTGGTTAGTTTTGTTTTCTTTATCGTTTTCATCCTGCTCTCGCCAAATGTGTTCTACGTTGTAACCGATCTGATTCATCTCAATTTCTTTTCGTTTGATTATATGGAGGGACTTCACGTTAATGAGTGGTGGAACTTCTTTGTGTTAATCAGCGGGGTTTTCATAGCTCTATTTTTTTACATAGTAATGATCAAAGAGATTCAACTGCTTCTTATAAATACAAAGTGGAATAAACTGATTTTATTAGTATTTATGCTGCTCGGCGGCCTAGGGATATATATAGGAAGATTTTTACGCTTTCATTCTATTCATTTGTTTACGGAGCCTTTGTCTTTATTGAAACAAGTGCTTGATTCACTAAACGGAAATTCATTGCTGTTCGTCCTTTGGATGAGTGTTTTACAATTTATCGTTTATTGGTTTTTTGTAGATTCAAAAGGGAATGAAGCTTGATGGAGGGAACAGCCTAACTTATAGCATAATTTCATAAAAACCTCCTGTTAATTGAGCTGATTCAGCTGCTTTAACAGGAGGTTTTCCTATAGTTATAGCTACAGATGCCGTATTACCTTCCGATGTGAAACTTTCCTCACTATTTTTTTTAATACCATATAGCAGAATGATACGGCAGGCGCTGGGTCGCTTAGGCTCCAGATGGCAGGCGCTCTTTTGACAAAATGGGATTTAACGATTGGCAGGACGCTTAACTGTTTGGTTCGGACATAATCGCGCGATGAAATAAGATCTTCAAACAAAAAGCAGAAGGCGATCCCTGTATCGCTTGTAATCGCATAGCTTCCAATCGGCTTGCCTACAAGCTCGTTGTAAGCGAGCAGTGGGAAGTTAACGCCACATTTTTGAAGGAGAGGGTCCAGTGTAGTCGTTCTTGCATTAATCTCCAGCAAATAATACTTGCAGGTAACCGCATCCTTCTTGAATTCAATTTCGGCGAAGCCCTTATAGCCAATCGCTTCTAGAAAAGGGGCTCCGATGTGGTAAAGCTCCTCTATGTACTTTTGCTTTGTAAAGGAAGAGGCGCCAAAGTTAATCGGGAATTGCCGTAGTTTTTGACAGGTCATCCAGTGAGTTACCTTTGAACTCTGATCCAAGTAAGCATCAAAGGTGTAGACATGATCATCGAAGCCGGGAATAATTCTTTGCACGATAACCTGAAGTTTAGCTTGCCGCGATTTCTCGATTGCAGCTCTCATTTCCTCCAAGTTATGGCATGTGAATATTTTGGCACGAAAAAAGTCCACGAAAGCTGGGGAGTCCGTGGGTTTCACGATACATGGAAAGCCGATCTCAGCAACGACTCGTTCTTCAAATCGTTCCTCAGCTGGGCTGATCGATTCTGGCACTAATACACCGTGTTTTGTTGTAAGGGTATGGAGAAACTCCTTGTCCATAATATTGCTCCAAAAGCCTTGTACGTTCATATTAATATGGTAGTACTTTTTGAGCTCGTCCAGATAAGAATCAACGAATTCCACATAAGGGTCGACGCTCGGAAAAAGGACAGGCTTCTTGTCCTGCTTTTTGGCGTAGTCGATTAAATAGTGCAGAAGCTGTTCCTTCTGCTGTTTATAATGAGGAACAATAATTTGCTCGCTTAAGTATTTGGATTTGGCGCCATATGTATTTTGCTTGGAATAATCCATTGCTACTGTATAGATGCCCTTGGAGCCGAGGCCTCTAATAATGCTTAAACCAGTGTAAAAGTTTGAGCCAAGTATGACAGCTTTATTTTCCACCAAACAACACTCGCTTCCTTAGTCATATGAAATAGTTATGTCATTCGCGTTGTTTTCAATCTCTCCTAAATATTGCTAAATATAACATGAGGGTATTTCATTATCAAACACATTTTGATGGATATAGCCATTGCCTGTTCTACTGTATTAGAATAGTTATGCAGGGAATTATTGCAAGCATAAGTATCTTGTAAGAGGAGAATGGCCATGACATGTGTTCAAGCCGTAATTACTAATCCCTTTTTCGATAAGCCTTTATGGCTTCCTAAAGCAGAGAGCAGAGAAAATGCATATTTATCAAAAAATTCAAGCGCAGAGGATGTTGTTATTTTTCTGACAGTGCTATGTGGCATGAATGATATTGATATAAATAAAGAGCCTAATGAAGTGGTAAAAGAACTCATTAATGCAGATGAAATTGTACTGAGCGGCGGGATTGCTTTTGAGAGTTATAGCCATGTGATACTTCCCAGTTGTTGCTGTGGATTGGAGCAATGGAAGGAGGTCCTTGACGCGGTCATAAATAAGAAAAGTGCCTGGCTAGGACATGATCCCTTTCCATCTATCGAATACTTGGATCAATCAGTAAGGATTTGGTCGGATGATTACTATGGAGTGATGAATGTAAAACCACCAACAGAACAAGAGCAGCAGCAAATGTTTTTTATTGAATATAACGATATTGAATTGATTGAACAACTGGAGAGTGTTGAAGCTGATCTATTGGATTTCTTTAATTACGCATTGGTCAAACAATTATCGATGGTTAATGCTGAGCTATTGGACAAGCTTTTCTTGAAATATTGTGAGTGGCTTAGTCTGGAAATAAAATAACCACCAAATCAAATAGGGAGGAAAAAGATGAGAAAATGGATAGCGTATTTGGTAGTCGCAATTGCAGTCTGCGGGTTAATCATTGGCATTAATAAACCATTCGAAAAAGGCGATTATATTCTAGAGAAGCAACTTAACAGCAATGTCGCTCCAACCCTATTTGTTGCCTATAACATTTCCAAAAAAGAGGCCAAAACAAAGACGCTTTCTGATTTTTTGAATAACGAAAATCATAACGATGTGATGATTATTCGCGTTGATGATAGAGAGCTTTACAATGACCTGAGGATCGGCGAAAGAGTAACGATCAAAACAAAAGGTTACACGATGTTGTCATCCCCGCCTCAAGCGGTAGCGGATGAGATTATTAGGCATTCTTGAGCTGATTTAACGCCGCTTCAATAGGTTTGTCTAGTCGTGTGTTTTCCTTGATGTCACTCCAGTTAACGATCAGAACGTTTCCTTCCTGATATAATCTTGCGAATGATTTGGAATCGGCATTTTCTGTTTGTTTATTGAGTTCTTCAGCCCCATTAATGCGATCTTTTTCAGACTGAAAAATATAAAAATGCATAAACTCAGGTTCATTTTCTTTCTTATTTAGTGGCATTCCTACGGAATAGACTTCGGGAATAACATCGTTTAATTTCGGCGGGTAACCTGTTATCCCATAGGATATTAGCTCTAACTTCTGAGCTTCAACCGCTTTGATTACATCCTCTAAAATAAACTTATTTTCCTTGTTGTTTGTATCTTTGGAGCATCCGCCTAAGATGATGAAGCATAATAAAATGAGAAATACTGGATTTATTTTCGACATTATCGAAAGTACACCTCCAACATAATAATAATGCTTTTGAGACATCTAATTGTAATCATATAGACTCTCGAATGATTGTTAAGGTTGCATTATTTGGATGATTAGTTAAAGTCTAACGAATCGTAAAGAGCTTATTTTGCGGAAAAGTGAGGTTTGAAGATGCTAACGAATCACAGCAACGCTATTAGGTGCTTTTGTACACGAAAAGGGACCATTTGAAGGAAATAAGGTTGCTGGTGTTCGTTACATTTTTAAAAAGCGGAAATGTAGGCGGATAACGTGTGTTAGATTCGTTACAGATAATGATGATACTGTTGGTACCCATAATGATTGTTAAGGTTGCATTATTTAGTTGTTTTACCCATTTGTAAAGTCTAACGAATCGTAAAGAGCTTATTTTGCGGAAAAGTGATGTTTGAAGATGCTAACGAATCACAGCAACGTTATTAGGTGCTTTTGTACACGAAAAGGGACCATTTGAAGGAAATAAGGTTGCTGGTGTTCGTTACATTTTTTTAAGGTGAAAATGTAGGCAATTAACGTTTCTCAGGTTCGTTACAGAAAATGAAGGTGCCTCTGGAACTGCTGGAAGTGTTGGTACTTCTGGTACTGCTGGTATCGCTGGTACCGCTGGTACTGCTGGCACCGCTGGTACTGCTGGTACCGCTGGTACTGCTGGTACCGCTGGTACTTGCTGTCACCTTCCTGATACTCATGATACTTCTGGTGGATAGTTCGACGTGTTATTTTGCCTTTTCGCATGCAAATGCAGTTAGATTTATTGCTTGCTATACACAAATCAACGCAAATTGGCAGCTAAAAGGCTGCGCCTTTCGGATATGCTCTCCATATTTCGGAATGCTCACCGTAAGCTGTGGTCTTGTGCTATATTTTGAGAGAGTGGCAATGATAGTTCTAATCCATACATATAAGGAGGCAATCCGATGATGAGCGTGCATAGCAACAACAATGATGTAAGCGGTTTCGTAAGGGCGGAAGGTAAAAAGTTGCTTAATGGAGACGGCAAAGAAATTGTGCTGAGAGGCGTTGGGTTCGGAAGCTGGCTGCTGCCGGAAGGATATATGTGGAAATTCCCGCAAGGCGGAGACCGTCCGCGCAAAATCGAGGCGATGGTCAAGGAATTAATCGGCGAAGAGAAAGCAGCACAGTTCTGGGATAGTTATGTGGAGCGTTATGTGGATGAGATTGATGTCCGCGAAGTGGCGAAGCAGGGCTTTAATTCCGTGAGGTTTCCTATCAATGCCCGCGGAATTCTAGAACAAGGCGACGAGATCATTTTTAATGAAAAGAGGCTTGCACGAATTCATGAAGTGATTGAATGGTGCAGAAAGTATAAGCTGTATGTCATTTTGGATTTGCACGGGGCGCCAGGCGGGCAGACGGGAGCCAACATTGACGATTCGGAAAATGATTTGCCGGAGCTGTTTACGGATCGCCGCAACCAAGAGCTGACGATCGCGATTTGGCGAATGTTCGCAGAGCGCTATAAAGACGATTGGATTATTGCCGGATATGACCTCTTTAATGAACCTCTTCCGGATTGGTTTAACCAATATAACGACCTTGTAGAGCCGCTGCACAAGGAAATTACAGCAGCGATCCGTGAAGTGGACAAGCGTCATATGATCATTATTGAAGGGGTGCATTGGTCAACGGATTGGAGTGTATTCACAGAGAAATTTGATGATAATTTAATGCTGCAATTCCATAAGTATTGGAACAACCCCGATACGGAAAGTATTCAGAAGTATATAGATAAGCGCGAGGAGTGGAATGTGCCGATCTTCATGGGCGAAGGCGGTGAAAATAACGCACAGTGGTACAGCGGAGCATTCCAAATGTTCGAGGACCATCAGATTTCGTGGAATTTCTGGACGTGGAAAAAGATGAACACATCAAATTCTCCGTACTCTATTCGTATGCCGGAAGGCTGGAATCTGCTGACGGCTTATTTGGAGGGCGGCGCTAAACCGGATGAAGCAACTGCGGAAGCGATCTTAAATGAATATCTCGATAATCTTAAAGTGGACAATTGTGATGCGTTCCCAGGCATATCCCGTGCGCTGCTGCGTCACCTTCCGCTCCAGATTCCTGCTGAATTTTATGGACAAGGCGAGGGTGTCGGCTTCGGCATCGTGAACAAAAAAACGAACAAGACGGGGCTGCGTGCAAGTGATGGCGTACCGATGAGAATGATTACGGGCAAGACCGAGATACCAAGCTATCATTCAGAGGGCGGCAAGGTTTGGGCAGAGGATAATACGCTTTGTGTAGAGCTGCATCAAGGGGATTGGCTCGCGTATGATGCTTTGTGCGTTGAAGCAAGGTCATTTGATCTGCATGCGCGCCTGCTAGCCGCTGCGGGACAAGCGACATTATCCATTGAACTGGAAGGCCAAGAGCCGGTGAGCTGTGAGGTAAACGGTGAGGAGTGGACGGAGAGCCTGCTACTAAAGGACATCCATCTACCAGCTGAAGCAGTTCGTGTCATTATCCGTATTTTAAGCGGCAGCGTGGATTTGGATTGGATTGAATTTTCGTTTGCTAAATAGAATGAAAAACCAAAATGTGATGCGAGGCAGGTTCTGCCAGCATCACATTTTTTTGTGCGCAAAAAACGGCAGATGCACCCAAAACCGAAAAATGGTCACCTGAATACGAAATCTAAAGCCTTACGAGACAAGGACTAACAATCTACAATTAAAGTATAAGAGATGCAAAGGCTTACATCAGATTTTCAACAGCATGGGGGTAATTATTTTGAAAACACAGCTAGGTTCAGCGCCTGCTTCCTTGCCTGCTGCGGACGCAAAGGCAGCAAGAAGCAAATGGTTCAAAAAGTTGTACAGCCAACGGCACATTCAAATTATGGCGTTACTAGGCGTGCTATGGATGATTATATTCAACTACGTTCCTATGTATGGCGTTATTATCGCCTTTAAAGAATTCAACATTGTTAAATCCATAAGCGAGGCGCCTTGGGTTGGCTTTATGCACTTTAAGGATTTTTTCCAGGATGAGAGCTTCGTTGATGTCATGAAAAATACACTCGGCATCAGTCTTATCAAACTTGCGATCGGATTTCCACTACCTATTATTTTTGCATTATTTCTAAACGAGGTTCGTTCGGTCGGCTTCAAAAAAGCGATTCAGACCATTTCGTATTTGCCTCACTTTTTGTCATGGGTTATTCTCGGCGGTATTCTTGCCACTTGGCTTTCGGATGTTGGGATTATTAACAACGTTCTTCTTGCTCTTAATTTCATCGATGAGCCGATTTCCTATTTGGCAGAGCCTAGCTACTTCTGGAGCATCATTATTACATCAGATATATGGAAAGAGCTTGGCTGGTCCGCCATTATCTATCTAGCGGCTATTGCCAGCGTATCGCCAGAGCTGTATGAAGCAGCAACGATTGATGGCGCAGGACGTTTTCAAAAAATGTGGTACGTCACTTTGCCTAGCATTAAGGCGACAATCTCCATCCTGTTCATTCTAGCAGTGAGCGGCGTGCTTAACTCGAACTTTGACCAGATTCTAGTGCTGCGCAACTCATTGAACGAGAGCGCGAGCAACGTTATCGATATTTATGTTTATCAGACGGGCATGCAGCAAGGACGTTATTCTTACTCCACTGCTGTTGGATTGTTTAAGTCTTTAATTGCATTAATTCTATTGCTTATTGCAAACCGAGTAACGAAAAAAATGAACGATACTTCACTGTTCTAGAAACGGAGGCGACTAACCGTGTTTAATATTAAACGTAAAACAAAAGGAGAAGCATTTTTCGATATCTTCAACAATTTCGGAATGCTGCTCATTTGCTTCGCGACCCTATATCCGATTTGGTATGTGCTGGTCAATGCCTTCAATGAAGGGCAGGACGGCATGCGCGGCGGGATCTACTGGTGGCCGCGGGTTTTCAGCATCGAGAGCTTCGACGCGGTATTCCAAAGCAGCGGCATCATGACTGCGATGGGAATTACCGTAGCCAAAACACTGCTTGGCACGGTGCTTCACGTGTTTTTTACGGCGATGGTTGCTTATGCATTCTCACGCAAAGGCCTCATCGGCGGCAAAATATATATTCTCTTCGGAACGGTTACTTTGTTCTTCGGCGGCGGTCTAATTCCGACCTACCTGCTTATGAGAGATCTGCATTTGCTGGATAACTTCATGGTCTATATCATTCCTGCCATGTTCAGCTTCTTCGATCTTATTATCTTCATGACCTTCTTCCGGGATATTCCGGATGGCCTTGAGGAAGCTGCCAAAATTGACGGAGCAAATGACTGGTCGATCTTTGTGCGAGTGATTTTGCCCGTATCGATGCCGGTTATTGCTACAATCGCTTTGTTCCACGGGGTATACCAATGGAATGATTATTTTGCCGGCGTAATCTACATGAACAACATGGACATGCAGCCGATCCAAACTTATTTGTACCGTATTGTTGCTCAGTCCAGTTCTAGCCAAATGTTGGCCGCTATCCCTGGAGGAATAGGGAAATCCGTTACTACACAATCCATCAAGCTGGCTACGATGGTTGTCACGACCCTTCCAATCGTTATCGCTTATCCGTTCCTGCAGAAGTATTTCGTAAAAGGAATGATGATCGGTTCGATTAAAGGTTAACTTATGGCAGTACCTTCCGCCCTTTATAGCGCAGAGGATTGCATATATAATCATTCATACAGAGAAGGGGAAGACAAACATGAACAAGAAGCTTAAGCTCAAAAATGTATTGATGCTGATGGTCGCAACGGTTCTAGTCTTTACGACCGCTTGCTCTTCAGGCGGCAACAAAAACAATGGCAAGGAAGAGGGCAATGGCGCTCCTGCTGAGCAAGTGAAGCTTACTCAGGACGATAAGGGCTGGGAAGTGGATAAAAGCCCGATTACGTTCGACTGGTACATCAACTTCTCTTGGTTCCCTAACAAATGGGGCGTAGATGCGACTTCGAAATATATTACTGAAAAAACTGGCGTTAACATTAACTTCATCGTTCCAGCGGGCAACGAAGCTGAGAAGATGAATACAATGATCGCTTCGGGCTCTTTGCCTGACTTTATTACACTAGGCTGGTACGAAGATGCGGTTAAGAAAATGATCGAAGGCGATCTAGTTCTTCCGCTGAACGAGCTTGCTGATCAATATGACCCTTACTTCTACAAAGTAACAGACCCTGCTAAGCTTTCTTGGTACAAACAAGAAAACGGCAATGTATACGGTTATCCGAACTCTTCCTCATCACCTAAGGACTATGAGAAATTCGGAGATAACATTACATCCACGCAAACCTTCCTTGTGCGCAAAGATATGTACGAAGCACTAGGCAAACCGGATATGCGTACGCCGGAAGGCTTCTTGAATGCACTTGAGGCTGCGAAAAAAATGTATCCTGATGTGAACGGCCAACCGCTTATTCCACTAGGCATGTATGATTTCAGCGACACAGGCAACGCGTCGCTTCAACATTATATTCAGAACTTCCTTGCTATTCCTTACGATAAAGATGGTCAGCTGTATGATCGCAATACAGATCCTGAATATGTAAAATGGCTGAAAACAATGCGTCAAGCGAACGAAGACGGCTTGCTGTCGAAAGATATCTTCATTGACAAGCGCCCGCAAATGGAAGAGAAAATTGCACAAGGCCGTTATTTCGCAATGCTTTACTCTAGATCTGACCTTGCAAACCAACAAAATGCACTATTTGCAAATGATCCGAACTCCATCTACATCGCTGTAGACGGTCCTGCTAATACTAACCTTGATCAGCCGACGCTTGCTGGTCCATCGATCTCAGGTTGGACAGTTACACTGATCTCCAAAGATGTGAAAGACAAAGCACGCGCGATTCGTTTCCTAGACTATTTGATCTCGGAAGAAGGACAGCATGATACGTTCTTCGGTAAACAAGGCGTAACTTGGGATAACATTGATGGCAAAGATCAGTTCTTGCCAGACGCATTGAATCTATTGAATACAGATCGTGGCGCTTTCGACAAGCAGCTTGGCGCATCCCACACGTTCTGGATGATGATGGATACGAACCTAACGCCAATCTGGTCTCCGCCAGCTGTTGAGCCATTCAAGCAATTGGAAGATTGGACTCGCGGCAAGGCGAAGAGCTTGTCGGAATTCGACCAGCTGAACCCAACTGGCACTTCAGCCGAAGGTATTATGAACACAAAAATAGATCAAGAGTTTGGTAAAGTATTGCCAAAACTAGTGCTTGCTAAATCGGATACAGAGTTCGATAAAATTTGGGGCGATTTCCTAAAGAAACGTGAGACGCTTGGATTCAGCAAAGTACAAGCCTACAAACAAAAGAAATACGAAGAAAATGTTGCGAAGTTGGACGCAGCCAAATAATATAATCATTTCTACCACTTAGGGGGAAGACCCCAGCGAAAGGTACTCCAGAACCGGAAACGGTCTGGGGTGCTTTTTGTGCAATATAAGAATAGTTGGTTTTGCTTGATGGGGAAGTTAATCGATTGAATGAAATACAGAGCGGAAGTGAGAGCATTATGGGCAGAAAATTTCGGTTACATCTTCAGTCTGCTACGAATTGGCTAGGGCATCGATCGATGCAAAGCCGCCTTGTGGCGGCTTATATCGTCATATTATTAATTCCTAGCATCGGCGTATCGAACTATCTCTTTAATCAGATTAGGGATAGTTATATTAACGATACCTTTAAGCAAAGCCAATACTTGCTTGAAATGGAGAAAGTGAATGTTCTAAATCAGATTGAAGCTATGGAACGGGCTGCCCAGCTCACTTTATCGAAATCTGAAATTTTGGATTATATATCAAAGGATGAAGATCTTCCTGTTGAAGAGCTCCTCGACTTATATCGTGGCGCCCTTACCGACATGATCAACATTCAAATCAATAATCCGAATATTGCCCATCTTCGTTTGTTTGCAAACAATGATCATATGTCCGAAGTTTGGCCGATTATTTTCCATGAACGCCGGATTCAGAAAGAGCCGTGGTACGCCAAGCTGGATCAATTGGAAGGGAAGGAAATGTGGATATTCAAAGAGCGGGACCTGGACATTTTGCATCGTTACGTGACGGATGTTAACGATCAAATGCCGAAGGTTTCACTCCTGCGCGTCGTGAATTCCGGAAGCAAGCGTATTGGGATTATCCAAGTCGAAATGCTGCTGAAGCAGTTCTCGCCGAAAGCGTTTGCCAATATTAAGGATGACGGGTCGCAGATGATGCTTGCTGATGGCAGCGGAACTATTTTTATGGATGACAATCAACCGTTTGTCGGCAGTGATCCAGAGCTTCATCAAGCCATTTTGCAAGAGTTCCGGGAAATGAATGAGCACGGGGTTAAAGAGAAGCGATTTTCTGTAAATAAGCATCCTTATTTGCTGGTCTCCACGCCCGTGGAACAAGTCAGTGCGCATATTCTTAATGTGGTGTCGTTAAAAAATGTGGATGAACGCGTATCCAGAGCCGAGAGACAAATCATCGCTGCTAATATTATTCTGATCGGTCTATTATCCTTCATTACGTATTTAATGAACTCCTTTATTCTCAAAAACCTGAGTCGTCTCACAGAGGCAATGAAGAAAGTAAGAAGAGGAGAAATGCCAACGGGGCTTCCTTTGGGCGGAGGCGGAGAAATAGGCGAGCTAGCGCATCATTTTAACAAATTAATTCATACCATTAATGAGTTAATTGCCCAGGGAGTTAAGAAACAGGCGCTAACGAAAGAGGCGGAGCTGCGCACCCTGCACAGTCAGATCGACTCGCATTTTTTGTACAATACACTCGAGAATATTAAGATGCTCGCAGAGATGGAAAACCAGCGGACAATATCCGATTCGCTTACCTCGCTTGGCGGTATGATGCGTTATAATTTCAAGTGGTCTGGCGAATATGTAAGCTTACAGGATGAGCTTCGCCATATTCAGAATTATATTGCCGTCATGAATATTCGGTTCGACGAACCGATTCAGCTGGAGCTAAATATTCCACCGAAGCTGCTGGAGATTGAAGTGCTTAAGATGTCATTGCAGCCAATCGTAGAAAATGCAGTAAAACATGCGTGGACGGGTGTGGAAGAGAGCACGAGCAAAATATTAATTGATGTTATTGAGGATGAGGAAGCAGGCATTATCATCAGGCTGAGAGATAACGGCATGGGTATTAAAGCGGCCCGCTTGGAGCGGTTAAATGAAATGATTCACACCGATAATAGTAACGGGATTTCTTCAGAGAAAGAAGCTGGAAACGGAAAACAAGCGTTTGGAATCGGCCTGCGCAATGTTCATCAGCGTATTCGGCTTTATTATGGCAAGCCATATGGATTACAGGTATATAGCAGAGAAGGGCAATTCACAGAAGTAGTCATTACCCTTCCTAAGGTACTGTTGATGGGAGGAAGTTCCGGATATGAGAACAATGCTGATCGTAGATGACGAGAAAAATATCCGATTAGGGCTCAAGACGATGATAGAGAGAGAATTTCCACAATTATATCAGATTCGAATGGCGATACATGGAGAAGATGCGTTAGCACAATATCGCAGTGAACGGGCAGATATCGTAATTACAGATATTCGCATGCCCGTGATGGATGGCATTGAACTCATTAAGCGGCTTACTCAGGAACCTGCGCCGGTGCAGAAACCGATCTTTATTATTTTAAGCGGCTATGACGATTTCTCCTATGCGAAGGCTGCGATAGAATATCAGGTTAAAGATTACTTGCTCAAGCCGATTCGGCGGGACGAGCTGTTTGAATCACTCACAAAGAGCGAGAACACGCTGCAAGCGCAAGCTGAATTAGCTGAGCGGGTAGCGGTAAGCGATACGTACCGCGAACAGCTGCGAATAAATAGTCTGAAGGAATGGTTTAGACAAGATGACCCTGCCTACGATTTTGCAAATGATCTGGAAGCTAAAGTCGGATTCGAACAGTTCACTAGACCATTTTCTGTTGCCGTCCTGAACTATAAATCGGAGAGCGGCGACTCCATGAACAAAGAAGAGTTCAAGCTGCTAGTGGAGAAAATGATGCAGCCGATTAAGGGTGTACTGGATGTCTCGTTTCTAGATAGTGAATGCAAGCTTGTTCTGATCGGCAGCCCGGCATTGCAGTTCGAAGAATTGTTTAGGCAGGCTGGCGGGAAGGAACTGGATGGACTGCGCATGGGGATAAGCGCAGAGGGGAATGAAATCGAAGATTTGTTTCATTGTTATAAGCAAGCTTCTGAGGCGCTTCAGTATTCATTCATGTATTCAAATTGCCGTCTGCTGCATCATGAAGACATTCGAGCGAAGCGGCAGTATTATCCCGTGCCAGAAGAAGAAATTCGCAAGCTTGGCAACATGCTCGGAACTGATCGGGAACGGGAGGTTCAGGAGCTGCTGAAGCTGATTTTCCATACCGAGGATATACCGAATGTAGATATTGGCTACTTAAAGCTGGTAGGCAAAATGATCAATGAGCAAGTTTTGGACGAAGTATTCCGTATTTACGGCGAAGAGTCGATCGAAGTATTGAAGCTGTATCGTAAAGTGGGCAGTATGGATAATTTCCGCAGCTTTCACGATTATTATCGGAGCTTAGAGCTGCTGCTCTCAAGCGTGAACGACTATGTCAGAGGCATACGCTCAGCGTACAGCGAGCATTCGGAGATTAAAGCAGCGGTTAACTATATGGAGGAAAACTATTATCGCCCGCTTAATATGGCTGTCGTGAGCAATTATGTTGGCCTTAATTACTCCTATTTCAGTGAAGCGTTTAAGGTACATACGGGTGAGAATTTTGTATTGTTTCTTAAAAAAATTCGCATTCGCAAAAGCAAAGAGCTGCTGCTCGAAGGCAATCAGAAGATGCAGGAAATCGGCAGTGCCGTCGGCTTTGAGAACAGCAAGCAGTTTTCTCGTGTGTTTAAGGAGCTTGAGGGAATATCGCCGCAGGAATATCGAATCAAGGTGAGATCAGATGCTGATCAGAGCAAAGAATCGGAAGAACATAGGGTTTAGAGGAGAGGAGCTGCGGGCTCCTCTTTTTTATTTTCCTTTGTTAACCTCCGATTACGCTAACTTTCACTTTTCCATTGGCTTTCCATATCTCACTAAAACATGCCAGAGTAATTTTAATTCTTGCAGAACTTCTTTGTAGGTTCCTCTATCGCTCCAATTATTTGGATTTCGTTTCAAGTCCATAGCTGCTGCGCCAATCATATTAACATCAATAAAATCACTTTGCGCAATTCTTTTGGCTAGTGAAGGCATCGAAGGACCTCTGAAATTGATAGGAACCTCATCCACTAAAAGGGTAAAGCCCCTATGCCAGTAAAGATCAATGGAATACTTTAAACATAGCTGTTCTAAGATTCGTCCTGTATGCGTGCCCTTAAATGATGGATCGGCAACAAGCGTCTTAACGTCTTCTTTAAGAGAAATGTCACCATGAACCTGAGCTTCGATATAGTGGTCCAGATTTCGATTTGGCTCTTTGTTTGAAGGATTTTGGAATGGTTTCTCAAGATTGACGAGCATATGGTCGATTAACTTTCGAACCGTCAGATTGCTTTCACCAATGGCAAAATTATTAAAGAACGCATCTCTCATGAGAGCAGCTAAAATAAGGTCAAATTCCTTATACGTCCCCTTTTCCTTAGGGTCTTGGTGAGAATCTAAATAAGTATAAGTGCAACGATGGGAGACATCAGCGGATAAAAGAAAATAACATGATCCAAACCGTGGAGCAGGTCCATCGGGATGTAACATGACATTGAGTGCCCCATACTTGGGCCGTTCGCTATTGGTTGAGCCATTTATTTGGTACGCTCCGCCAAACATTTTATTTTCCCAAAGGTCTCGTTCACCACCTGGAAATGCTGAAACACTTCCATTCGATAGGAAAGTCTCGAACTGGCTTTTATAAATCCCCTGCTCAAGCAGTGCTTCAGCAACGCTTTTCATGTTCGGCTCTAGTCGATCAGGGTGAAAGTGCAGCGCAATACTTGCATGAGATTTTAGTTTAGTGATAGCATCTTCAAATGTCTTCAGCTCGATGCTGGACATTTGAAGGATTTCGCTAATAGTTTGCTCCGCCTCATTTTTGCGGCTTTTTGCGTAATTTGTAATATACTCTTGAGCTAATTGCTGAGACCTCGATAATTCCATAGGCAGAAGAGTCCCTTCCCTTTTTTATAGAATCATAATACAGGATGGACAGTAAGGGAAATGCAGATAACGTTATTAAAAATACTTTATTTTTTTCTGACAATAGAAAGTTATCATGTATAATGATTTACATATGTTGTAAGTATTCAACGTCACCATGTTTAATGATTCTAATAGGAAGACTACATGGCAGAGGTGGGGTAGTAATGGTGTGAGTCACTCCGTTCAAGAAGTTTACGAAAAAAAGACGGCAGGCTTGAAGCAAACGACGGAATCTGATCATGAAGCCGCTGTAAAAGCAGCAATTGTTCAGATGGTAGAACGTATGGAAGATTCGACTCTTTCGACGGGAATGCTGGCAAAGCTTATTTCGTACAGTCCTTTTCATTTTGATCGTATCTTTCGCTCCGCCACAGGCATTCCGCCTCGGCTGTATTTATCTGCTCTTCGCTTTCAATGGAGTAAAAAGCTGCTATTGAAATCTACTTTATCAGCTACTGAAGTAGGTCAAACGGTGGGATACAGCAGTTTTAGCACCTTTTCTTCCAAATTCTCAAGTTTTATCGGGCTTTCGCCGCAGCAGTTTAGACATTTTATTGAGAGCAGGTCGCTTGGGCTCAATGAACTTCGATCCATTCGTTTGCCAGAGGGTATTCAGACGCTTTCAGCCATAGAGGGGTATGTTAAGGCGCCAGAATTGCTTCATGGCGTGATTTGTATTGGCTTGTTTCCTAGGCCAATTCCTATGGGCAAGCCTGTGGGATGCACCATGGTGTTTGAGTCAGGAGCATACGTGATACCGAATGTTCCCGATGGAACGTACTATATCATGTCAATCGCATTTTCATGGGATGCTTCTCTCGATGAGTACCTGCATCCGCAGCACTCTTGGCGTGGCAAGGCGAGTGGGAAAATCACTGTAACAGATGGCGTTGCTAAAGGCGAATCCAATGTTACCCTTCGACCTCCAACGTTTTATGATCCGCCTATATTGATTTCCTTTCCCGTTCTCGTTCAAGCTTTTCTTAATAGGCTGGAAAGATAAAAGAGAGCAAACTAGAAGAAGCAAAATTGACGGTTTATGGCTATTCTTTTTGTAGAGTCTTATCAGACTACTGCAAAAAGAGGAGTGAACGTATGTCACGCGTTATTCATTTTGAAATAGAAACTAGAAATCCAGAGAAAAAAATGTCATTTTACGAAGAGATTTTTGGTTGGAAGTTCCAAGAGATGATGGAGGGGTACTGGATAATCATTACGGGCGAAAATGGTGAGGAAGGAATTGACGGTGGACTCATGCGCAGCTCGACAGAAGAGGCACTGCGAACCGTTAATTCAATTACCGTGGCGGATCTGGATGAATATTTGGGCAAGGTCGAGCGAGCAGGCGGCAAAGTTACCTCCGCCAAGATGGAAATTCCCGAGATTGGCGATTTTGCTTATTGTGAGGACTCTGAAGGTCTCGCTTTTGGCGTGATTCAGTTTTTCAAAAAAGAATGAATTAGACATTACATTGGGGGAAATCGTTATGAGCAATGTGAAAACGCAAAGCTATGAGAACCATGGGCAATATGCACCTTTGTATCATTTTATACTGGCGCCCATTGCGCTTATCTTATTTATCGCGTCGATTGTTCATATATTTAAAGAGCAATTCAGCTTCTCTTCGCTATTAATTTTTGGTCTTGCTGTATGTGTAGTTCTCTTGGGTGCGGTTGTCCGTCAGTTCGCAACGAAGCTGCAGGATCGCAGCATTGTTCACGAGGAGAACTTTCGGCATTTCAGGCTTACAGGCAAACCATTGGATACAAGACTTAGCGTGCAGCAAATCATTGCTCTGCGTTTTGCGGAGGATGATGCTTTTCCTGCATTATGCGTGAAGGCAGTTGAAGCGGGAATGAATTCCGGGACGATCAAGAAATCGATTACGAATTGGCGAGCGGATCATAACCGCGTTTAAAAGCAGGACGATAACAAGGAAAGAGCAAGGATGGGTTGCAGCCGTCCTTGCTCTTTTTTTTGTTTATATCTTTGGATGTATGCTGGTCTCATGCGTCATGCCAATACGCTTTTTTCTACTCATTAGCATTTCAATAAACAGTAGATTTGGTACCCAGCAAATCCAAGCAATAACGAAAAACGATTCATTCGTATCGGTTATTTTCCAAATGCCAGCTGCGAGTGCAGTATACAAGCGGAGTGTAATTGCAGCGCAGGTAAGAGCATAGTTTCTCGCCATCCAGCGTCCATGCTCAGCCTTATTCCGGTGGACGATAATGCTTTTTAACGCGCGATAAAGGGAATACAGCCATAAAATAGATAAGGTGCCGAAGCCAACCTTAGCGATCAGCCCGCCGTTCGCGTAAAAAGCGAGATACAGGCCAGTGATGCCGCCAATTCCAATCATTGCAGCATAAATATAGCCGATCGTGCGGTGTACTTTTGGCGAGCGATGCCGAAACCGCTTGATGAATTGAAACCAGCCGATTGCAATCGCTATTCCAGCAGAGACGGCATGGCCCCATAGAACGCTGTACCATAGGTCTGGCATGCTTCCTTTTTCTGTGACAAAGCCCTGCTCCTTAATGCCATCAGGTGATCCGTACAAAAGCAAGGCGTATGCCCCAACCACTAACGCCAAAAAAGCCAATAGTCCAAGCGACCATGAACGACCGGCACTTCCTCGTACACGCATCAGTTTACCTCCGAATTTCATCGTTATTTACTGTTAATGAAAATGTATCATTTAAGCTTATTCCGCCTCAAGCGGCTGGCGACGGAGCTGAGACTACGTCTTAAGTCTAATAGGTCGATCCGCTGATAAAGACCAAATTGCCTCAATTCCGACGGAGATGATGTTAACTTATAAATAGATTTTTATCTTAAATTTCAATTTGGCGATATTAGAGTTATTATAGTGTTTGTCAGATTTTATGAAGTTAAAGTATATTAGGATTCTCCATCAACAAAAACTGTGTGTTGCGTGTGGTGGTTATGTACCTATCAGGGTGAATTACACAAGAGGAGGGATAGAGCAATGACTATCTTAAATTTAACGGACAACACGTACGATAAGTTGGTTTCTGAACAGGATGCCGTCTTGGTTGAATTTTGGGCGGAATGGTGTACGCTCTGTAAACAAATGAAGCCGATTCTAGAGGAAATCGACCAAGCTTATGCAGGAAAAGTAACGGTGGCCATGGTGGATGTAGCGACGGAAACGAAGGTGACAGAGCAAATGGGAGTCATGAGTTTACCAGCTTTGTTTATTTACAAAAAGGGTGAGCTAGTCGGGAAAGTGACAGGATTTGTACCGAAAGAAACGTTAACGGGCGCCATCAATCAACTCATCCCATAGTGGATTTAAATCAAATCAAGTCACTGCTGATCTAAAGTCAGCAGTTTTTTTATGGAAATAGTTGTTGACAATATAGGGTAGGGGGGTATACTATACGAATGTAAATCAAATCAAGGAGGAATACGAAATGTCAGGAAATTCAAAGGCTATGACTAATGTGAATTCGCTAAGATGGAAGGCATTGTTCTTGTTATGCTTGGCTCAGTTCATCGTTATCATGGATACATCCATCATCGGGGTTGCTCTCCCAGCTGTTAAAGAAGCACTTGGTTACTCGCAAAACAACCTGCAATGGGTATTTAATGCGTATGTCATTTTCTTCGGGGGATTATTGCTGCTAGGGGGCCGACTTTCCGATCTGTTCGGTCAACGCAAGATGTTTATGCTCGGGTTTATCATTTTGTTACTTGCTTCGCTGTTAGCTGGATTAGCTTGGTCCCAGGAGTCGATGAATATCGGCCGCGCCATTCAAGGATTTGGATCTGCGCTAATCGCTCCAGCTGCATTGACCATCATCATGCAACTGTTTGCCGCTAACCCTAAGGAGTTAAACAAAGCTTTCGGCTTCTGGGGAGCATCCGCAGCAGCAGGGGGAACCGCCGGGGTTTTCCTTGGAGGAGTCATCACGGAATGGCTCAGTTGGAATTGGACATTCCTAATCAACATCCCCGTGGGCTTGTTCGCTATTTTGTACAGTCTGTATGTCCTTCCAAAAGGAACAAAAAGTAAAGGCAGCATCGATATCTTAGGATCACTGACGGTCACAGCTGCGTTGGTGCTGGCGGTATATGCGATCGTCACTTCGGAGCATAACGGATGGGGGGCGCAAACATTTGGTCTATTGGCCATTGCTGCTGTACTGTTCATTCTGTTTCTGATCGTGCAAGCGAAGAAAAAAGACCCGCTCGTACCTCTACGGATATTTAGAGCTCCAAATCTACTTGCGAGCAATATCATTTTGGCAACTCTTTCAGGTGCTTGGATTCCGCTTTGGTTTTTCTTAAATCTGTATCTTCAACAGGTTTTGAACTATTCGGCATTCATGGGCGGGGTTGCTCTGGTGCCGATGACGATCCTCATCATGATCTTGATGGTCGCAGTCATGGGAAGGCTTGTCGGCAAGTTCGGCATCAAAGGAAATCTCGTCATTGGTATGCTTATATTAGCAGGATCACTGTTGCTGTTCGCTGGGAATACGCCAGAGGATGGAAACTTCGTTACCAACGTACTATGGGCTTCTCTACTCGGGGCACTTGGCATGTCAATGGCTTATATCCCGGCAACAATTTCCTCCTTGTCGGGGGTAAGGCCGGAAGAATCCGGTTTGGCGTCGGGCTTATCCAATATGAGCTATCAGATTGGTTCAGCCATTGGATTAGCTGTCATGGTTG
Organism: Pristimantibacillus sp. Z349TD_6; assembly: GCF_056173205.1. Taxonomy (NCBI): domain Bacteria; kingdom Bacillati; phylum Bacillota; class Bacilli; order Caryophanales; family Paenibacillaceae; genus Pristimantibacillus (SeqCode); species Pristimantibacillus sp. Z349TD_6. The sequence goes on from NZ_CM149662.1 coordinate 837,687, forward strand.
CCGTATCTTCTTCCTGGACAAAAGGGGAGCTGGATAAAGGGATCGATCAAATTGCAGCATTAAATACGGGTTTTCACTCCGCATTCGTTGGAGCAGCTATCATAGCTATCGTGGGTGCGCTTATCGCGTTGATTTTTATTCGTAAAGGGAAAACGTCAGAGAATTGAAAATGAGATAGCATAATAATCAGTCGTGTTATTCACGGCTGATTTGCTGCTTTATCAGAACTTTGCATCGGATAGGGTTAGGGGGTATAATAGGGCTTAAGGGGAGGGGATAAGCCATGGAAAATGAATTAACGGTTGCATCCGCTGGACATGAAAATCATCACCACCATCAACATAGCCATCACTCCGAGAAGACCAAGATAAACCTGACCAGTCGCCTGAACCGAATTGAAGGGCAAATTCGAGGGATCAAAGGGTTAATTGAAAAAGATACGTATTGCGATGATGTGCTCAATCAGATCGCGTCGGTTCAATCGGCTCTAAACGGCGTCGGAAAATTACTTCTCGAGAACCATATGAAAAGCTGTGTCGTTGAAAAAATTCAATCGGGTGAACATGGAGTCATTGATGAGTTGTTGACGACAATAAATAAACTAATGAAATGATAATCGGAGCAAATGTGCTTGTGTACATTTGCTTTTAAATTTTATTCATCAACTTCGCTTGACATTACATAGGGTACGGGGGTATTCTATATTTATCGTTACCATTAATTACAAAGGTTGTGTTGGAGCTTGACTCTTCGTAGCAACTCCACTCTCATAAAGGTGCGGAAGAAGTTGGCTTGCCATTCGATCATTGGCTGGACGAAGCGTTCACCGGCTTGGAAGTGTCGATTCTAATAAAATCGGATATGCAGACTGCACCTTTGGAGCAAGTGAACCGTTTGCGAAAGGGAAGTGTGACTAAGCTTGTCGGTTGAATCAACTTCAAGGAAATCATCAATAATTTATTATTTTGTCGTTAATATACTATAGGAGGGTATGGTATGTTGACGAAACAAATGAGACGGAGGAATTAAAAATGAAAAACGTAATGTTAAATGTAGAAGGAATGACTTGTGGCAGTTGTGTTCGTAGGATTGAAGGTGCAGTCGAAACTCTCGGTGCAAAAGCAACTGTTGATCGAGCCGCAGGCCTAGTTGAATTGGTGTATGACGACAGTGAAATCTCATTGGATGCCATTGTCGAAACGATTGAGAAACAGGGTTACGATGTCGTGAAGTAAAAACGTCACATAGTTAAGATGGTAATACGACAGAAGAATAGGTGATGATCATGAGCAGTTCTAATAATCAATCAGTATCTAATCAACAAGCCACACTACAGATCACTGGCATGACTTGCGCAGCATGTGCGAGCCGTATAGAGAAAGGCCTGAATAAGCTGGAAGGCGTTGCACAAGCAAACGTGAACTTCGCCATGGAGCAAGCATCCGTCAACTTTGACCCTTCTCAAGTGAACATGTCCCAATTGGAACAGAAAATTCAAGCCTTGGGATACGGTACGGTAAAGGAGTCCATTGACTTCGATATTGTAGGCATGACCTGCGCAGCGTGCGCCACGCGCATCGAGAAGGGCCTTAACAAAATGAGCGGCGTAAAAGCGACGGTAAACTTAGCTTTGGAGACGGCGCATGTGGAATTTATTCCATCCATGACAAGTGCTGCGGATATGATCAAGAAAGTCGAACAGATCGGCTATAAAGCTAAACCAAAGAACGAGCAGACGAGTGAAAGCGATCATAAGAAAAAAGAAGTCCGCAGCCTGCAGATCCGGTTGATTGTATCAGCTATTCTCTCTTTGCCGCTTCTCTGGGCTATGGTTGGGCATTTCTCCTTTACGTCATGGATATGGGTGCCTGAGATTTTCATGAATCCATGGTTCCAATTGATATTGGCTACCCCAGTACAGTTCATTATTGGCAGCCGATTCTATGTCGGAGCCTACAAGGCGCTGCGCAATGGCAGTGCGAATATGGATGTATTGGTAGCGCTCGGCACATCTGCCGCCTACTTCTATAGTGTTTACTTAACGATCGAATCAATAAATGCATCCGCACATCATCAGGTTGAGATGTATTATGAGACGAGTGCCGTGCTGATTACGTTAATATTGCTGGGTAAATTATTCGAAACGCTGGCGAAAGGCCGATCTTCCGAAGCGATTAAAGCATTGATGGGCTTACAAGCCAAGTCGGCTATCGTCATACGGGATGGTCAGGAAGTTAGTATTCCGATTGAAGACGTAGTAACTGGAGATGTATTCCTAGTTAAACCTGGCGAGAAAGTGCCAGTCGATGGTGTAGTGCTTGAAGGGCTATCGGCAGTTGATGAATCGATGTTAACCGGTGAAAGTATCCCAGTAGATAAGCAGACAGGAGATCAAGTCATTGGAGCAACGCTGAACAAAAACGGCGTGCTTAAAGTTAGAGCGACTAAAGTCGGCAAAGAAACGGCGCTTTCCCAAATCATCAAAGTTGTAGAGGAAGCGCAAGGCTCGAAAGCGCCGATTCAAAGGGTGGCTGACGTGATCTCTGGAATATTCGTCCCGATCGTTGTAGGGATCGCGATCGTCACTTTCTTGATCTGGTACTTCGCTGTTGATGCAGGCAATTTCGCAGAGGCGTTGGAGAAGGCAATTGCCGTTCTGGTTATAGCATGCCCGTGTGCGCTAGGTCTTGCTACGCCAACATCGATTATGGCCGGTTCGGGTCGATCCGCTGAACTCGGTATTTTGTTCAAAGGCGGCGAGCATTTAGAATCCACGCATCGCATTAACACCATTATATTGGATAAAACGGGAACGGTAACAAAAGGCAAGCCGGAATTGACGGATGTACGGATTGAGCAAGGCTATAATCGGGAACAGCTCTTGTCCTGGATTGCTGCAGCGGAGAAAAATTCGGAGCATCCGTTAGCGGAAGCGATCGTGGCTGGTATTCAAGAGCAAGGTATTTCTCTCCCATCGACCGATTCCTTTCAAGCGATACCTGGGTTTGGCATTGAAGCTACAGTCGAAGGGAACGAATTGCTAATAGGAACCCGAAAGTTATTGGCGAAAGCTAACGTGAACGCGGAGTCCGCTTTTGAAGAAATGAGCCGACTGGAGTCGGTTGGAAAAACAGCGATGCTGGTTGCGGTTAACGGGAAGTACGCTGGTATGGTAGCCGTAGCGGACACGATTAAAGATACGTCAAAGCAGGCAGTTGCCAGATTAAAGCAGCTTGGTTTGGAAGTCGTGATGATGACAGGCGACAATGAACGTACGGCGAAAGCCATTGCGAGCCAAGTTGGAATCGACCATGTGCTGGCGGAAGTGCTGCCGGGTGGCAAAGCCAACGAGGTCAAGCGATTGCAAGAAAGCGGTAAGAAGGTCGCGATGGTTGGAGATGGAATTAACGATGCGCCGGCATTGGCTATTGCGGATATCGGAATGGCTATCGGAACGGGAACCGATGTAGCCATGGAGGCTGCGGATGTTACTTTAATGCGCGGTGACTTGAACAGTATTCCGGACGCGATCTCGATGAGTAAGAAAACGATGGTAAACATTAAGCAAAACTTGTTCTGGGCGCTTGCTTATAATGTCATCGGCATCCCGATTGCAGCGCTTGGATTCCTTGCACCATGGCTCGCTGGAGCAGCTATGGCTTTAAGCTCCGTCTCCGTTGTGCTGAATGCGCTGCGTCTACAAAGGGCAAAAGTTTAAAGTTATTCATATCCTGGAGGCTAAAATGAAACGAATTTATTTGATCGGATTGCTAGCTGTACTCGTTTTTGTTGCTGCTTGCGGAAAACAAAATAAACAAGAAACAGATAATCATGGTGCTCATGGCGGGAATTCTCAAGCAGCATCACCCGCTGCATCCAGTCCCGGAGAGCACGGAGCTCACGGAGAAGAACATGCTGGCGAGACGAAGAAGCTAGAGACGAATGCCGATTGGAAATGGTCAGAAGAAACGCCGAAATCTGGAGAGAACACCGTAATAACCGTACAAATTCAAGATACGGACGGAAAGGCCATCGAGGCATTTGATATTAATCACGAGAAGAAGCTCCATCTCATCGCAGTCAGCAAAGATTTATCTTACTTTGACCACATCCATCCGGAGTACAAAGGGAATGGGCAATTTGAAATCACGACATCGTTCCCTTTGGGTGGAGACTATAAGTTATTCGCCGACTATATCCCTACCGGCGGCTCCGCCACAACGAAGTCTGAATGGATCAAGGTAGAAGGGCTAGCCGCTGAACAAGTTCCGATTAAGCCATCGGATGAACAGTCCGTGATTGTGGACGGGGTAGAAATCACACTCGAAAACAATCATTCGGAAGCCGGCAAAGAAATGGAGTTGAACTTCAAACTTACGGATGCGAAGTCCAAAGATCCAATAACGGATTTAGAGCCTTACTTAGGCGCAGTTGGGCACGTTGTGATTCTTAGCGAAGATACAGAGCAGTATTTGCATGTACACCCGCTGGAGGAAAAAGCGAAAGGCCCGGATGCGAAATTCATGACGACTTTCCCGAGTGCTGGTGTATATAAGATCTGGGGGCAATTTCAACGAAACGGTAAAACGTTTATCAGCCCTTTTGTAGTTGAAGTGAAATAAACAAATCTTAAGTCCGCGTAAAATCGCGGGCTTTTTTTTAGTTATTGGACAATGTTCCTGTCATCTGACACAAATAGGCTATGGTATAGTAAGGAAATAGATTGAAAATATATAATGACTTTACATAGATAGGATAGGTGGAACGGCTTGAAACAACGCATATTGCTCGTAGAGGACGACAGATCGATTAGCGAAATGGTGGAGGCTTATTTGACGTTGGAAGGCTTCCATATCGTACATGCGGCAGATGGTGAAGAAGCACTGCGGTTATTTTCTCAGGACACGTATGATTTAATATTGCTGGATGTCATGCTGCCTAAGCTGAATGGCATTGATTTTCTGAAGAAGATTAGGGAGCATAGTCTACTTCCAGTCCTCATTTTATCTGCTAAGGATGGCGATGTGGACAAAGCTTTAGGATTAGGCTTCGGAGCGGATGACTATCTGGCCAAACCGTTCTCTATGATCGAACTGCTCGCAAGAGTAAAAGCTGCAATTCGCAGAGCAACGCTATACTCAGGTGTTCAGAATCAGGCAGCGCCTAGTGTACTTCGTGTTCATGAGCTTACGATCGATACGGACAATATTGATGTAAGTAAACGGGGCAAGTCCATTAAGCTTACTTCAAAGGAATGGCAGATCATAAAGCTTCTAACGATGAATCCAACCAAAGTGTTTACGAAGGAGCAAATTTACAGATCTGTCTGGAACGATGATTACTTTGGAGATGAGAATGTTATAAACGTTCATATCAGCCGTTTGAGAGAGAAGATCGAAGACGATCCATCAGCGCCGCAATATATTAAGACGTTATGGGGCATCGGATATAAGCTGGGAGAATTTTAATATGGTTTATAGCTTAGTAGGTATCATTGTCATACTCGCCATTTTAAATGTCATTCAGTATCAAATGAAGCGGGCTAGAAGCTCCGACTTACGGTATATTGCAAACCAGATCAGCAGACAGCTGGAGCAGCACTCTTCGGAAATGCTGCTCCTCATGACAGATGATCGCGAATTGAAGCTGCTGCTGGTCGAGTTAAACCGCCTCTTCACAGATAATCAAAATAAGCTGGCGCAGTTTACTAAAACGAATCATTCCATGAGGAAAATGCTTGCTAACTTCTCGCATGATCTAAAAACACCGCTAACCGTCGTACTCGGCTATGCCGAGATGATACAAGGCAGCCGCGAGATGGCATCTGAAGAAAGAGAACGTCTTCTTCGGCTGATTCATGAAAAAACGCTGGAGATCATTAAGCTGATGAACGGTTTTTTCGATTTAGCTAGATTAGAAGCGGGTGACAACGATATCACGCTATCGCGAATACATATGAACGAGCTGTGCAAAAAAAGCATTTTGTCCTTTTACGATCTGGTGCAGGCAAGCGGCTATGAAGCAGATATTCAAATTCCAGAAGAAGCGATCTATGCTTTAGGGAACGAGGAAGCGCTGGAGCGGGTGCTCAGCAATTTATTGTCCAATGCCATTCGTTACGGCAGCGATGGGAAGAGAATTGGGCTTGCTATGAGCGTTGACGCTTCGCATGTTAGGATTGACGTTTCGGATTGCGGCAAAGGGATTAGGGCTCGAAATCAGGAGCTTGTTTTTGAAAGGATGTTTACGCTGGAGGAGTCTAGAAACAAGGCTTTCCAGGGAAGTGGATTGGGCTTAACGATTACGAAAAGACTCGTGGAGGAAATGAATGGCGAGATCACATTGCATAGCATCCCGTTTGAGAAAACGACGTTCACGGTTAAGCTCAAACGCATGACCTATTAGCAACTTAAGATTTTTGTTAGAAATAAGCAACAAATAAGATAAAGGTGTTCGATAAACTGAGAACTAGTTACAACATGGAAAGAAGGAGAGAACGAGTGGATTATATTTTGAGAACGAGCGGCCTGACGAAAGCATTTGAGGGCAAAGAAGTCGTAAGCAATGTAAGCATGAGCGTGCGGAAGGGCGAAATATATGGCTTCCTTGGCCCAAATGGCGCAGGGAAAACGACCGTTATGAAAATGCTCACGAATTTGATTAAGCCGACTGCGGGGCAGATCGAATTGTTTAATGAGCCGCTTAGGCCTAACACGTATGATGTATTTAAAAGGATGGGAAGCATCATTGAAATGCCGGTTTTTTATGACAAGCTGACTGCCAAACAAAACCTGCAGCTGCATAACGAGTACATGGGCTGCCATGATGACAAGGTTATCGGAGAGGTGCTCGGCATGGTTGCCCTGCGTAACGTGGATGATAAAGCGGTCAAAAACTTCTCGCTCGGGATGAAGCAAAGACTGGCGATCGCTAGAGCGATTATGAACAGACCTGAATTGCTCATATTGGATGAGCCGATTAATGGGCTTGATCCTGCCGGCATTAAAGAAATTCGTAATCTGCTTCAAATGCTAAGTACAGATTATGGAGTTACTATTCTCATATCGAGCCATTTGCTCAGTGAAATAGAGCAAATGGCCAATACGATTGGCGTGATCAGCGGCGGCAGGCTCATTAAACAGGTGTCGATGGTAGATGTACGGGGCCAGAACTCAGAATATATCGAGCTCATAACGCCGGATCGGACAAAGGCATGCGCTGTGCTAGCCAACGAGCTCCAGCTCACTAATTTTAAAATTATAGATGACAATATGATTCGCATCTTTGAATCAGGAGCGATGCAGACGACGATTTCAAAATCGCTTGCACTAAACGATGTGAATATCGAGTCGCTGAACAAGAAGTACACTTCTTTGGAGCAGTATTTCCTCGATTTGATTCAAGGAGACGAGGTGAAGCATCCGTGATTAAACTTATGAAGCTGGAAATAGCAAAAATGGGATTAGGCTGGTATGTGAAGGCAGCGATCATAGCGAACGTCGTGATTGTTACGCTAATGTTCATGATCGGTTACTTTGAGGGTGTGGAAGTTAAAAACGAGATCACAAATATTGGAGAGCTGTATATTATAGCTGGCGCTATGGTTAGGTCGACGTTTATCGTCATGGCTGCCGTTCTAATTAGCAAGTTAATCATTGATGAGTATAAGAAAAAGACAATTCTAGTTATGTTTATGTACCCGGTTAGTCGCAAAAAGCTGTTTGCTTCCAAGCTGGCGATTGTAGCTATCCTTACTTTTGTTGCAATAATCATCTCGCATATTTTTACATTGTCTATGCTTATTGGCATAAATCATTTTTTTCATATTATAGAGGAAGCGCCTGTACCGCTGGATTATGCTGCGCAGCTAGCAAGCATCGTAAGCTTTGCCTTTGCAGCAGCAGGAGCAAGTTTAGTGCCGCTTTATTTCGGCATGCGCAAGCATTCGGTGCCTGCAACTATTCTCTCTTCACTCCTAATCGTCATACTGACAAGTTCGAGCAATCCTGTCTTCTCACTGGCAACCATCATTTACATTCCGCTTGCTTTAGCAGTATTTGGCGTAGCGATCGCCTGGTCAACGGTTCGGCATATCGAGAATAGGGATGTTTTGTAACACCAAAATCTATTAATTATCATAGAATATTTGAGGGTGAAAAAACTAGAATCGAGATTGGTGGTGGATGACGGCAATACGATTTTGGCAAAAACAGAAATCAACAATGGCTACGGGTAAGCAAAAGGGGACCACATCGATGTGATCCCCTTTTGCTTGTAAATACTTATGCGTCTTCCCATTTCTGTTTGAAGAACAGCTGATATACCTTGGTAGCAACGATTTTCAGCATCATATATACCGGTATAATAATGATTACGCCTATGATTCCAAAAGCGTCACTGCCCACCAGCACCAATAGAATAGTTGTAATAGGGTGAATATCGAGCTGTTTTCCGAAAATATAAGGTGAAATAATATTATCCTGTATTTGTTGTGAGAGTAGGATGACCACTAATGACCAAATCGCAACAGATGGCGATTCAATTAAACCAATAATGACGATCGGTACAGCAGACAGTATGGCGCCTATAAAAGGAATAAAGTTCATAATAACAGCAACGACAGTCAGTAAAAGAGCATAGGGCAAACCGATGATAAGGAAGCCGATATACATCAGAACACCGAGCGCCAGATTTACAACGACTCTCCCCACAATGAATCCGCTTAGAGCCGTATCAATTTCCTGCATCGTTTTTTCACCTTCAGCATGGTATCTCTTAGGCATGAAGCTGACGATTTTCTGGCCGAATTTGTCCCCTTCCTTCAACATGTAAAAAAGAAGAATAGGGAAGGTGAACAAAATGAGTGCGAAATTAGAGATAAAAGAAAACATCCCCGTTAAATAGTTAGTCAACAATGAAAATCCTTTATTCAGGTATTCGGTTATTTTTGAAAAAGGACTTACATCTTCAGGCAAAATGTCTGCTAAAAAACCGTTCTGTTCCAGATCTTGCAGCTGCTTGCCCAATGTATTGAAAAGATTAGGCGCATTATTTACTAAATTGAAAAACTGAGTGCGAAGCGAAGGAAATACGCCAACGATAAATAAACTAAACAGCACAGCAGCTGCTAAATAAATAATGAGAATGACCCAAGGTCTCTTTAATTTAGGTCGCTCCATCCAGTTTACAAGCGGGCGTAGTAGATAATAGAAAAAAGAGGCGAGCATCAATGGAATCATAACAATACTGAACAAAGAAACGAAGGGTTTGAAAATAAAATCGACAAGTGATGCTAAATAAATAATGGCAAGAACTAAAATAACAGCGAAACAAATTTTAATAAATCGGTTTAAAGAAATCAGGGCGCTCACTCCATCTGCTATGAATTGTTTTTAGTATCGAATATTATTATCGCCATTAATAAATTCGTTTAGACTAAGGGGAATCTTTTCTGTTTCTGTTTCATTTTAAAAGATTATGTACATATTATTGCATAAAAACAGAGAGGAATCTAACACGTAAACTAATATTGAAAAATAGTTTATAAGAGTTTCGTTTGCTGAAAATTTCTTGAATATTTTTAAAGTAATGATTGAAGTAATGAGTAAAACGGAGATTATATTTACAAAAAGAAAATACATATTTTACTTAATGTAATTATATAACAGTATAAACCTGACGAATAACTATCATCAAAATGTAATACATCACATTAAAGCTTGACAGCGTTTACTATAGACATTAGTATATGATCCATTAGAGTAATGAAATCCAAAAACAAGAATATATATATTGAATATGCTATAAATTATAGTTGCAGTTAAATTGTTTTATGCTTATATTAGATATGATAAATCTATGGTTTGAAAATTCGGAAAATTATGAATATTGCAAGTTTAGAATCACTACGTTAGGAGGATTCTATTGAAAAAAGAGCTGCTGAAAATTGAGAATTTGACGACTTCTTTTCGCATTGCGGATCATTATTATGCAGCAGTGGATGATGTGACGCTAACGGTAAAAGAAAATGAGGTTCTTGCCATAGTGGGGGAGTCGGGCTCTGGCAAGAGTGCGCTGGCCTACTCCATCATGGGCCTCCATACGAGAGCAAAAATAGAAGGAAATATTTATTACCAAGGACAGGACATTGTCCAAATGTCACCCTCCACGCTAAATAAGCTGAGAGGGAAAGAAATAGGCATGATCTTCCAAGACCCATTATCCGCATTAAATCCCCTCATGATTATCGGTTCTCAGATTGAAGAAGTTATTCTCCTGCACCAGCCCAAACTCTCTAGTAAGGAAAGAGCGGACAGGGCGATCGAGCTTTTAACTAAAGTGGGTATTCCTCGCCCAGAGCATACATACGGGCGTTACCCCCATGAATTGTCCGGCGGGATGAGGCAGCGTGTCATTATTGCTATCGCGATTGCCAATGATCCTAAGCTATTAATTGCAGATGAACCGACTACAGCACTGGATGTAACGATACAATTGCAAATTCTTGAATTGCTGCGGCGTTTGAAGGATGAAAGCAAGGCTGGCATCGTCTTAATCACGCATGACTTGGGCGTTGTGGCCGAGATGGCTGACCGAGTTGCTGTTATGTATGCCGGACAAATTGTTGAAATTGCCGATATCTACACAATCATTGCTAAAGCACAGCATCCCTATACCAAATCATTATTGCAATCGATACCAACTGTGAATGAAGCAAAGTCTAAGCTCCATGTTATTCAGGGAATTGTGCCGTCTCTTCAGAACCTCCCGAGGCAGGGCTGCCGTTTTCGATCGAGGACGCCTTGGATTGCTGAGGCTGCACATGAAGCGAACCCGGAAATGCATGAGATTTCTCCGGGCCATTTCGTCAGATGCAGCTGCTACAAGCATTTTCACTTCCCTGACGAGAAGGAGGATCATCAACATGTCATTTCTTGAGATCAGCGATCTAAAGGTACATTTTCCGAATCGCGGGAGTCTTTTCAGTAAAAAGGGTCCACCGATCAAAGCGGTAGACGGTATACAATTCTCCTTGGAGCAGGGACAGACCTATGGACTAGTAGGCGAGTCTGGCTCTGGCAAGACCACGACAGGCAGAGCCATCATAGGCTTAAATGCAATTACATCAGGAAGTGTTCTCTTCCAAGGCCAGCAGCTTGCTGCTGGCGGACTTCGAAGCCATGCAGGCTTCCGCAGAGATATTCAAATGATCTTCCAAGATCCCTATTCCTCCTTGAATCCTAAGAAACGCGTGCTTGATATTATCGCTGAGCCGCTGCGAAATTTTGAGAAGCAGTCTGCTGGCGAAGAGAAGCGCAGTGTACAACAATTGTTGGAGCAAGTGGGCTTGAGCCCAGAATCGATTTATAAATATCCTCATGAATTTTCAGGAGGCCAGCGGCAGCGAATCGGAATTGCGAGAGCTATCGCTTTAAAACCAAAGCTGATTATAGCCGATGAACCCGTGTCAGCGCTGGACGTATCCGTTCAAGCGCAGGTACTAAACTTCATGCAGGATATTCAGAAAGAGCTAAACCTTACTTATCTGATCATTAGTCATGATCTCGGCATTATAAGGCATATGTGCGATCATATTGGCATTATGTACAAAGGCCGTTACGTTGAACGAGGAACGACAGCTGATATTTTCAATCAACCTCAGCATATTTATACCAAGCGTCTTATCTCGGCTATACCTGATATTGATCCAACGAAACGAGAGGAAAAACATTCGTTTCGCAAGGCGGTTAAGGCGGAATATGAACAAGCCTATGAGAATTATTTTGACGAGGACGGTTTGGCTTATCCGTTAAAACCCGTTTCAGAAACACATTTCGTGGCTTTGCCTGGGAGAGGGTGAGGACGATGTGGCGCACAGTTTCACGAAGAATAGTCATTATGATCCCTCAAATTATATTGTTAAGCATCCTCGTCTTTCTAATAGCGAAGGCTATGCCGGGGGACGCATTGACTGGAATGATCGATCCGAGTATAGATCCAGCTGCAATGGATGCACAGCGTGAGAGGCTGGGCCTTAACAATCCGTGGTATGTACAGTATTGGGACTGGATTACGAAAGCTGTGCAAGGTGACTTCGGACAGTCGTTTCGTTTCAAAATGCCAGTGTCTGATCTGATTGGCCAGCGCATGATGAATACCGTTTGGTTATCCATCGTCACTCTAATCCTTACTTACTTGATAGCAATACCGCTTGGGATTACAAGCGGCCGTTATAACGACACGTGGGGAGATCGATTGATTACAGGCTATACCTATATTGGATTTGCAGCCCCACTATTTATTTTCGCTTTATTGATGTTATGGGTGTTCGGCTTTCATTTTGGTTGGTTTCCAACGGGAGGAAGCGTCGCTCCAGGACTGGAACCAAGTACTCTTCAATATGTTATGAGCAAATTTTATCATTTACTTCTCCCAGCCATTTCGATGGCTCTTATCGCAACCGTGTCGACGGTTCAATATCTTCGAAGCGAAATCATTGATACGAAGCAAAAGGATTTCATTATCACAGCAAGAGCGAAAGGCGCCTCAGAATCCCGCGTTTATAATCGCCATATTTTAAGAAATTCGTTATTGCCGATCGCAGCTTTTTTTGGTTATGAAATTACTGGACTCATCGGAGGCACGGTGTTCATAGAGGGTATCTTCAGTTATCCAGGAATGGGTCAACTATTCTTAAGCTCTATCGCTCTGCGGGATTTCAGCGTCGTTACTGCGCTTGTTTTATTGTATGGAGTGGCTTCTATTGTAGGGGCATTAATCTCTGACATTGTTTTGAGTATCGTTGATCCTCGTATTCGAATTAAATAAGAACTCGAGATGTTGAGGTGAAAGAAATGAGAAAGACAAAAATTCCCATAACCGCGCTCCAGGTGCCGGATAAAAGCCCGTCAAGCTTGAATATTATTTGGCGGGAAATCGTACGAGACAAAGTCGCATTCGTATCCTTAATTTTTTTGAGCGTAGTTATTCTTTCTGTGTATGGGATCTCTCTTGTTCTGAATCAGGAGCAAATTGTATCGGTTGATTTATTCGCACTGAAAAAGCCGCCGTCATCCGAGCATTTGTTAGGTACGGACTATGGAGGCCGCGATGTTTTTGGGCAATTAATTATTGGGACTCGAAATTCATTAACGATTGCTATTATTGTTACTGCATTTACAGGAGTAATTGGCGTATGTGTTGGACTCATTTCCGGTTATTTCGGTGGTACGGTTGATAACATCTTTATGAGATTTGTTGACTTTTTTATGATCCTGCCGACCTTGATGATCGTGATTGCGTTTGTTACAGCCGTACCCAAATATAATATTTGGTCTTTCTCGCTTATTATGACCGCTTTTTTATGGATGGGGATTGCAAGATTAATTCGCTCGAAAGCGCTGCAGGAGAAGGAGCTTGATTATGTTCAGGCATCCAAAACATTAGGCTCCTCCAATTTTAAAATCATGATGGTCCAGGTATTGCCGAATTTAAGCTCCATCATAATTGTTACGATGACTTTGAACTTGGCGGCAAATATCGGTTTAGAGTCTGGACTATCGTTTCTTGGCTTCGGGTTTCCAGAGAGCATGCCCAGCTTAGGCACGTTAGTCAGCTATGCTAGAGACCCGCAAACGCTCGAGCTTAGATGGTGGATATGGTTACCTGCATCGATACTGATTTTGGTACTGATGTTGAGTATAAACAATGTCGGTCAAGCGCTAAAGCGTGCGACAGATGCAAGACAAAGAAAAGGATAATAAAGGAGGAGAATGATGGTGAAGAAGAACACGATGTTTTCAAGGTCTTTATTTTTACCGCTTATGGTGGCATTGCTAGTCTTTCTTGCAGCTTGTTCATCTAATAACGGGAGTGTAGACACGCCGAGCCCGACTGATGGTGCGGCGAAGCCCACGGAGAGTGCCGCTCCTGCGGAAACCGAGAAGCCTGCTCCAGACGATGGTCTTTATTCCATTGAGGATTTCAGCAATGTGAAGAAAAATGAGGGCGAAGCCATAAAGGGTGGTTCCATTACATTTGGCCTTGTATCAGATACACCATTTGAAGGGACGCTGAACTGGAACTTTTATTCCGGTGATCCGGATTCACAAGTACTAAACTGGTTTGATGAAGGGCTGCTTACTTGGGATAAAAGCTATGTATATACGAATGATGGGGCAGCAACGTATGAAGTGTCTGAGGATGGCAAAACATTTACGCTTACGATTCGCGATAATGTAAACTGGCATGACGGCAAGCCAGTAACTGCAGAGGATTGGTTATTCGCTCATGAAGTCATCGGCAACCCCAAATATGACGGTCCACGGTATGATTCGAATTTCACTAATATCGTAGGGATGACGGAATTCCATGAAGGAAAAGCAAAAACGATCTCAGGAATTGAAGTTTTAGGCGAGAAAAAGCTTAAAATTACGTATATTCAATCATCTCCTTCCCTTTTGACCGGTGGTGTATGGAATTATCCATTAGCGAAGCACATATTCGGCAATATGGATGTAGCTAAAATTTCGGCTTCTCCAGAGGTTCGTGAGAAACCAATCGGCTTCGGGCCATTTAAAGTAAAAAGCATCGTTCCTGGGGAATCTGTTGTTTTTGAGAAAAATACAGATTACTGGCGCGGTGAGCCTGCACTAGATGAGGTTGTATTGAAAGTAATTAATCAAACAACCGTCGTACAACAATTGAAAACTGGCGGTGTCGATCTCGTTGATTCCTTCCCGGCGGATCAATATCCAGATAATGCGAGTCTATCAAATCTTGAATACTTAGGTGCAATTGACCGTGCATATACGTATATTGGCTTTAAACTAGGCAAGTGGGATGCTGAGGCTGGCAAAGTCGTTCCTGATCCAAAAGCCAAAATGGGCGATGTAAACCTGCGGAAAGCGATGTGGCATGCGGTCGATAACGATCAGGTCGGCAAGCAATTCTATCACGGCCTACGCTGGAATGCGACGACACTTATTCCGCCTTCTCACCCAGAGTACCATGATGCTACTAATAAAGGCCTTGCCTTTGATAAAGATTTGGCTAACAAGATTTTGGATGATGCCGGCTACAAAATGAATGGCAAATTCCGCACAAATCCAGATGGCAGCGAATTAGCTATTAACTTTATTTCCATGACAGGCGGAGATATTGCACAGCCGCTTGCTCAATATTATGTACAGTCATGGCAAGCAATTGGCTTGAACGTAAAGCTGGAAATGGTGGAGTTCAACACTTTCTATGATCGTGTAGGCAGCACAGGAAAAGACGATCCAACAGTAGATGTGTATCAAGGGGCTTGGGGCGTAGGCATTGACGTCGATCCAGCTGGCCTATACGGGCGCGATGCGATCTATAACTTCCCGCGTTATGCTAGTGACGAACAGGATCGCTTGCTTAAAGAAGGGATTTCAGAAGCGGCCTTTGATGTGAAGGTACGTCAAGGCATCTACAAGGAATGGCAGGAGCTGATGGTGAAAGACATTCCTGTATTCCCGACGCTATATCGCGCCGTTATCGTTCCAGTTAATAAACGGGTACTCAATTACGCCATTGGAGATGGAACGGGCATTTATCTGAATCAGCTTGCAGTATCTCAAGATAAACCGGTTGTAGCGAAGTAAAGCGGTGGCTATTATTTTCGACTAAGTAGAACTTATTATAGTTAAAAGAGCCTTCAAAGCCACGCTGCTAGTGGTTTTGAAGGCTTTTTATTATTTTCCTTGATTGACGAGCCACTCTGTCAGCTCTTCAGATTGAGCTAGAACAGCGATGGGGTCAAAATACCAGGATCTCTCTTCAGGCCATATGTAGATGTGACCATTTTTTACAGCCGGAAGATTGCCCCAGATCGGGTCGTTTTGAAAATATTCTAACGTACGATCATTGGATGTCAAAATAATATAATCGCCTGCATACTTGGACAGCGTTTCTGATGAAATTTCAGCCCACTGCTTCTTCATGATTTCATCGGCAACATCGACAGGAGGCTTACGGCCTAATGATTGATAGATGGGCTGGCCGCCGCGACCGAAGTTGTCACCGTAAACCCAAGTCGTTTTATCGCTGTACTCCATGATGGAGAAGGTTGCACCAGCAGGAATAGCTTTATCTACTTTAGCTTTGGCTTCCGCAATGCGGCGGTCATATTCGGCCAGCCATGACTTAGCTACATCTTCTTTGCCGAATAAATCTCCGAAATAGGTCAACTCTGCATGAACATTTTTTAATTCTCCGTATGGGATAACAATCGTTGGCGCAATTTTACGGAGCTGCTCGTAGCTGTCTCCGTTGGCTGTAATGATGAGATCGGGGGAGAGGCTGATTATGTTTTCAGCGGATGGCTCTCCATAAACTCCTGTATCTGCAACGCCAGCCAGCGCTTCTTTGAAATAGTAGTTTTCTATCGTAACACCCGGAGATCCTACCGGAATTACATCAAGAGCAATCAGGCTGCCCAAGTATTCTTCAGCTACAATTCGCTTCGGATGAACCGGAATTTCGATGTCGCCTTTAACCGTGGACACCGTCTTAAATTTCGCAGCTTCCGGCACGGCCGTTTCCGGTGTAGTCTCTTCGGTGCTGCTTGATGGTGCTCCAGCGTTGGTTGGAGCTTTTTCTGTTCCACAAGCGGAAACGAGAACCGCTAATAGTAGTAATGAAACGGCAAAAATGAAACGACGGCTGCTGTAAAACTTCTGTTGAAAAGAAAACAATGTCATATCCCCCTTATTTAAAACGATAATCATTCTCAGTAACACTTTACCGTGTAATCTTGAAAATGACTATGGACTAAAATGATGTGTAGTCATGCAGATTTGTGACGTGAGGTCATCGCACGAAGCAGCTCTCGAAGCTGCGCTTGCGTAGAGATCGGGTCGTATCCGCAAAACATATCTGGCTCATTGAGTAGGTATACCTGCTTATTCTGGACAGCTTTCAGCTCAAGCCAGCGAGGGGAGCGAAATAAACGATCCATTTGGCTCAGTTCACGCGGGCAAGAAGGCAATGAAGTAATGAAAATATGGTCGGCCGGATAAGAAGCAATGGTTTCGATATCTGCTTCCACATATCCACGAGCGAAAAAGCCTTGTTCCAGCAATTCGGAGGGAGGCTGAAAGCCGAGATCATCATAAAGAATTTGACTGCCTCTGCCGTGACTGCTGCTGCAGCAATAAGCTTTGTTCGAATCAATCTCCCATACAACGGCGGTACCACGATAGCCAAGCTGGCGATCCAGCCTATGATTGCTTCTAATAATCAATTGATCATAATAGGCGAGCCATGCTTCAGCTGTCTGACGTTTATCTACAATGTCAGCAATCATAAGGAATTGTTCGCGCCAGTTCATCGTCATAAAAGGAAGTTCCACCACTGGCGCGAGCGGAAGCAGGCCTTTATTCTCTTCAGCCATGTTGTAGCTGATAATGACATCAGGCCTTGCGGCGGCGATCGCTTCATAATAGGTGGAGGGAGTTTGGCCATAGGTATTTAGCTTCTGACTGGTGTTTACATTCAACTTGTTATTGGAATGCTCCAACCAGGTTGTATAGACGCCTAGCTCTGGGATAACGCCGAGCGCCATTAGGCTAGCAGTGTGATTTAGATTCAATGCGGCAATCCGTTTGTGCTTCCGTTGATAAGCGGTGGGGGAAAGCCCGACAGCTTCTTTGAATTTACGGCTTAAATAAAAGCCTTCCTTATAGCCGACTTCTTGAGCGAGAGTATTCAGATCAGGAGCTCCGACAAGGATACGCCGCTGCGCGCTGCGAATTCTCAGCAAGGTCAGATAGGCATTGAAAGTGCGTCCTGTATTTTTGCGGAATGTACGTGAGAAATGCTCTTGGCTTACATGAGCTTGTTCAGCCATTTGCTCCCGCGTCAGATCCTTATTATAATGCGTCTCCATATATTGAATGGCATGTTCCAACCAGTAGTTGGAGGGCTGCTGCAAAGCATTACGTTCTTTGTACAGCTCGACAAGCAGCTCAATAAACAACTGTTGAGACTGAAGCGGTTCACTTAATTGGGGCTCTCTCCACACCGTTTCCAGCTCGCCGGCTAATCTAAGGATTCCGACTGGACAGCGATGCAGCGGTGCAGGGTGATTGAGCCCACGATGCTCGGAGCCCTCTGCAGTCAAGCAGCGGTAGGAAATCTGGATACCGCGCAGCGAGGGAGATGCCTTCCATTTTAATCGCTGATGGGCATCGCATAACACGACGCTTCCACGCGCTATCTCATACAGCTGATCGTTAATAGAAAGCTCAGCTGCACCGCTCGATACGATGAGAATACGGGAGAATGGCGCCAATTCTTCAAAGAAGCGGTCTGCCACCGTTTCATTATCTATTCTAGTTACTTGGACAGGCATATAAAATAAATGGGAGGCAAGGGACATTTCTTCACAAGCAGGGGACATAGGCAGTTCACTCTTTCTGGATGATGATAATTCCATCGACTTCTATCATTATAAATGATAACTGTTCTCAATTACAATGGATAGCGCTTATCATAAAGAAAAGGGGCTGTCCCATAAGCATCAAGTTCACGGAGGAATAGCTCGCGTTGAACGGAATAATTGGTAAATATATGAAAAATAGCAGTACAGGAGAGCTATTCCTGTACTGCTATTTTTAGCGTAATTCTCTTCTCCACCATATCCAGCATCTGCGATGCATGTTGTATGATTGTAATGTGCGTGAACCGATAGTGGAGAGTAAACAAGTGCAAAAGTGCATCTGTTTTTAATAAACAAGATTGAAATGATGCAAATAGGTGTACAAATACCTCTAAATTGAGCAGAATTGAAAAAGATTTGGTTAAATAAGTGCATTTCTGTGCTTAGATGAAGCTGCTGCAGGCGCTGCCGTAAAAGTCTTCGCATGACAGGGGAACATCCTCGTTTTCAAATGAAAGGACCCCTAATTCCACTGTATAGTGGAGCTTGAGGTCCTTTTTCTCGAATAATAAGTTATAAGTAGTGCTCAAAAAATCGCAATATGACTTTTAAAACGCCCCGTACTCTTGGTGGTCTGTGAATTGGTATTAGAATAACGGACCAGGCACGCTGCAGCCTGGAAAGGAATTAACATCTTGAATCGTATTAAGGGGATATTGCTTCGTCGCAAATTGACTCTGATACAAGTATTCCTGCAGCACTAAATTACCGCCGGTAATGCTGCATAAAACGCCCGTTACACCTTGTCCGTTCAGTAAAGAGACCCCAACTGGCTGGCCGACTAATCCTAAAGCCTTTGAATACCATGACATTTGAAGCATAAAAGAATCACCTCCACCATGCATTGTATGTTAGACATTGGCGGAGGGTAACAGAGGTCAACCTCTGTTACTTACATGCTTCAGCGAAAATACGAGCCATCTGCTCACTGTCCGCTTCTCTATAGACATAATCATGATAATGGGGCTTATGAATGCCCTGCCAACCTTTTTCCACCGCGCTTTTGTAATAATGTAGGGCACGATCCTGCTCTCCGGTCAAATAAAACAAGCAAGCGGCATTCCAATACAGCGCGGCATCTCCGTTCCAATCCCAGCCTTGATCAAGCGCTTGTGCGTAGCTCCATGCTGCGCGGGCATAGTCTCGTTCCACGCCATACCTTGTATCGCCGCGCAGATAGTGGTTCCCGTTAACGAGGAGATTGTTTAAAGGCAGATTCCACCCGAACAATACGGGGAAATCAATAAGAAGCTTGAACCCAGCAGCTATAGCGGTTTTTTGCGAGCCTATATTGCTTGACCAGCATTGCCAGCCTACTCTTGTCATGCCTCGTTGCTTCGCAAGTGAGAGTGCACCTAACGCTGTTTTTCGAGCCCATCCGTTGCCTCGATATTGTTCATCTGTTTGAATGCCGAGCTCACATTCATCCCCGACTACCCAATCGGTCAGGCACCAGCTGATGATGGCGGGTCCTTCATCCGTGTCTTGAATTGCAGCGCATCCAAAACCTCTATCCTCATAAGCTTCAATGGAGGCCCAGCCACCTTGAATTTCACTGATGATGCCATCGAGCCCTATTAACTCTTCTCTTTTAAGAAAGCTGCTATCTACCTGATAAATATGATCAGCAAGCGTAGTCTCTATGCCGTCCAGATCGTGAGTAAACGTCATTCGGCCGCTTCGCAGAGGTAGCAGATCCTTCATCACGAGGCTGAGCATATTTTCCCATTTCTCATCCGAGGGATAGAAGAGCACATAATCCAGCCGTCCGATCGCTGCAAGCTTGGGCAAAAACTCTTCTTTAAACAGCTTGTTAACTTCTTCGAAAAACAAATGATTTTCCGGACTGCCGCCTAAAAATATACCTTGAGGGCTTGTTAATACAGCTGTAGCGCTGTCAATGGACAAGAAAACTCTACCGTGCAAAACACCTTCAATGACACCTTGAATCGATAAATGGTGCTTCAAAGCTCCAAAAAGTGCTGCTGCTTTAGTGAAGTTTTCGCTGGCAAGTTCCGTTCCTATCGCTTTCGAAATATACATAAACTTATTTCCTCCCAGAAGTATGTGAGAGGTTTATTTGATTATAAATGTAAACCTCTCACATGTTTTTTGATTTGATTGTTCTTATTCAAACATCATCACTCCTTTGAACGTAGTAGAGGTCATACTCTAGGTGCTGGTTATACCATGTCTAAATTCATTATGCTTAGTGGAAATAGGCACGGCAAGGTGTTGTTTATTTATATTTAAACTTTACTGATTTCACACAAGTGCAATATCACCAAAAGTGATTTTTATTAAAATAGAGAATTAAGCTTGCAGCAATGACAACTTAGCAAAAAATATCAAAAACAGCCTTCTTCCTTCTGCTATTCTAGAGTCAAAGGAGGCGCACCTTTGATTACTCACAACATCATTCAAAAAAGTATCCAGTACATGGAGGATAACCTTCAGGATGAACTGACACTTGAACAAATAGCTGCACACGCTGGTTTTTCTCCATACCATTTTCACCGTTTATTCCGAAAGGAAGTAGGCATAAACATAGCGGATTATTTGAGAAGCCGCCGTCTCTGTTATGCATCTAGACTGCTGCTAAACACGGATGAAACGATCATTACGATTTCGTTGAACTGCTATTTTGAAAGCCAGGAAGCATTTACAAGAGCATTCAAGAAGATGTACAGCATGCCGCCGGGCCGTTACCGTAAAATGTTTACACCGCATACGTATTCTACTTTAGGAGGAGATTATATGGATCAAGCTTCACCTGTGAAAGACTGGTTCCTGACGGGAAGCCAGCCTCAAAACTATGAAATGGGAATTGACCGCAGCATCGTTCATCAAGGAAATGCATCGGGGTATTTGAAGGCGCTTATTGCAGAGGACCCGGGTCAATTTGGGACGATGATGCAGCAATTTAAAGCTGAGAAGTTTGTCGGTCGCAGAATGAGATTCACAGGTTTTGTAAGGACAAGCGGGGTTCAGGAATATTGCGGCTTGTGGATGAGGGTCGACAACAACGCACAGGATATTTTGCAGTTTGATAATATGAATAATAGAAAAATTATTGGCGATACGGGCTGGAATCATTACGCTATCGTATTAGATGTTCCTGCTAACAGCGCGACCATATCCATTGGTGTACTGCTTATGGGCAAAGGGCATGTATGGGTGGATAGCTTCAAGTTCGAAGAGGTTGATCTTAGCGTGCCAATAACTAATCTTGAGATGGAAAGCGAGCTGCTGGATGGACCGTCTAATCTTTCATTCGAGGAATAATAAAGAGTAGATAAGCTTGATGGCTGCGATTCCAAGGATTGACATAAATTTAGAATGAACATATAATACCTAGTAAATAACTTGGTTTTTTGTAAATGGTCTACAAAAAAGCCAATGAACTAGAGGAGACTACAAAATGGCTGTTCAAACGTTTAAAGCAACTGCTCAATTACAAGAAGGAGTAAAGGTTTTAACGAAGTCTAGACATTTCGAGCTCACGATCGATGAGCCCAAAAGCTTGGGCGGGACAGATACGGGGATGAATCCTGTTGAAGCGCTGCTCGCTTCATTAGGAGCTTGCCAATCGATTGTTGCTAGAGTTTACGCTCCAAAGTTTGATGTTAAACTGGATGATTTCAGAGTAGAGGTAGAAGGCGACATCGATCTTGATGGATTTTTCAATAAATCGGATGTACGTCCTGGCTACTCGGATATTCGCTATACCTTTCATATCAAAACCGATTCACCAAAAGAAAAGGTTGAGGAATTCGTGAAGTTTCTAGAGAGCAAATGTCCAGTTGGCGACACAATCGCTCATCCGGTTAACGTGAAACTAGAAAGCATCGTTATTGATCATTAATTTTAAGCTGTTCGCTATCATTAAATGTTCATACATAAAGACAAAGCAGGCTAGGTTTCTCCTTTATGAGGGGAGCCTGGTCTTTTTTTGTGCTATACATTTTTTTTCTTTTTGGATAAATGATTACTCGTAAGGGCATTATCCTTAAAAGTAACAAATACTTCACTTATTGAATAGGGAGGAACAAAATGAGTAGGTTTATGACAAAGCTCGTGTTGATCAGCATTTTTGCTCTGGCGATTGTTGCTCCTCAGGCAGCAAGTGCTAGGGAGCAGACCATACCAATGCTGCGCGAGGTGAAGCAAACATCGCCTAATCAGCTGCTCATCACTTACGACCAGCCGGTTGACAGAACAAAAGGCATAACGCCAACAAATTATTGGATTCAGAGTACAACGGATGTTACGCCAACAGGCATTGCAACCCTTGGCAAAAATGATCAAGTTAATCCAAGCAATTCATTAACAGCGAGTAAAGTATCGATAGCTGCGGCAGACAGTCAAAACCAAAGCTTTGTGCTTACCTTTAACCAGAACATATCCAAGGGTAAGTCCTACAAAATGATTATTTGTTACGTAACAACGCCTGGCGCACCTCCTTTTACTGGTGATAACGGCTCTGCAACCTTTATTGGTCAATAGCTCTCTTTTTTTCATAAAAGGGCGGGCTATACCTTTAAGTCATAAGCGCAAATAAAGCCGAATGCCTCTTACTAGAGGACATTCGGCTTTATTATTACAAAGTCATTATGTTGCAAGCATACGTTAAGATCTTAAATATTGTCTATCATGTTTGCTTGCGAATTAAATTGGCTTATATTTTAACAGCATATAAACGAATAACAAAATAACGATATTGTCATTACACTCTTGATTTGATATAGTAGGCTAAAATCACCGAGAGGGGGAGAGTGCTGAGCTATAGGATCTTCCAGCTGTTTGTACTGGATGAATCGCTCGCTGCCCAATATGACAAATGATCTTCCGTTGAATAAAGAAACGATTTTAGATGCAGCTGAACAGGTGCTTAGACGTTATGGGCCTGATAAAAGCTCGGTTGTGGATGTAGCTAAGGTGCTGCAAGTAAGCCATGGTACGTTGTATCGCCATTTTGCAAGTAAAGCTGCATTGCGAGAAGCGGTAACGGGGCGCTGGCTGGAGAGATGCATCGCATTGCCTTTAGAAGCGATAGCCAATCAAACCGGCGGCAGCTCTTCAGAGCGCTTGCGTTTATGGATGGAGACACTCATCAGCAGCAAACGGAATTATGCAGCCAATGATTCAGAGATGTTTGCGATGTACGCGGCTGTTACTGTAAATGCGGTTGATATGATCACCGATCATGTGAATCGATTGATTGGGCAGGTCACGCAAATTATAGATGAAGGGATACGTTCAAACGAATTTAAGTCTGGAAATGCCGAGAGTCTGGCGAAGGCCGTTTTTTTTGCAACATCGAAATTTCATCATCCTGCACATGCCAATGAATGGTTGGCAGAAGACATTGATGAACAATTCAAATTCGTATGGAATTTACTGCTTAGTGGAATCCTATAATGTGAAGCCCCATGATGATTTTAATCAGAGGGGCTTTTTTATTTATAGATAAATCTTCTTTAAACAAAATGACAAATAATAAAAAATGTCACTTGATATTTGTCTGTCACGAGAATATAATCAGAGCATAATGATGTAGATGCCAAGGAGGGAATAGTTTTGGAGAATCGTTTAGCTGGGAAAGTAGCATTGGTAACGGGAGCGTCAAGGGGAATTGGTCGGGAGATTGCAGAGCAATTAGCGGGTAAAGGTGCAAAGGTTGTTGTGAACTTCACGAGTAGCCCAGGTAAAGCAGAAGAAGTAGTAAATGGTATTAAGCGTTTAGGTGGTGAAGCCATAGCGATTCAAGCTGATATTAGTATCGTGGCAGAAGTAGAGGCTATGTTCAGCAAAACGATAGAAGCTTTTGGACAAATAGATATTCTTGTGAATAACGCGGGTATTATGATCACGAAGCCGATTGCTAATATGACAGAGGAAGACTTCGATAAGCAGTTCGCTATTAATGTGAAAGGCACATTTTTTGCTTGCCAGCAAGCGGCTTTGCATATGAACGCTAACGGAAGAATTATCAATTTCTCGACTTCGGTTGTTGGCGCGATGTTCCCAACGTATAGCGTATATGCAGCGACGAAAGGCGCAGTTGAACAGATCACTCGCCAGCTGGCGAAGGAGCTTGGTCCAAAGGGGATCACCATTAATGCGATTGCACCTGGTCCTGTTAACACGGAGCTCTTTAAGGTAGGGAAATCAGAAGAGCAAATAGCGGGTATTGCCAATATGAATGCATTCGGAAGATTGGGTGAACCTGAGGATATTTCGAGTGTGGTGCTGTTTTTGTCCAGTGACGAGTCACAGTGGGTGACAGGTCAGACGATTCGGGTGAATGGTGGTTTTGTATAATTTGTTGTGAACGAAAAAGACGAGTCCGATCGCAGTTTCTGCGGAACGGGCTCGTCTTTATTTACGCCGTGAAGCTTAGAATAAGGGCGGAAAGCTCACTTGCTATTTTTCGTCCTCATTCACTTTCTCATCAAACCACATCGGATCATCGTTATCCACGTTGTAGTTGATAAGAAGCTCTTCGCCAGCTTTTACGTCTGAGTAAGTAAAGAAGTTAACGACATGATTGTCAAAATCAAGATCGTGATAAGCATTTGGGGTATAGGAATGGTTGAACAACATGCCGTATCCAAGCAGGATCGCAGTGTGATTAGCGCCATACTCAAACACGTAATCAGCAAGCATTGTTTTCTCTATGTGCTCATGCTCCTCATTCGGGAAAGGAATGACTGGGGCTTCATGAAACAGTACGCCTTTTGCAATATCAACCTTCGCAAATACTCCTCTATTAAATTCTCCATCGCTAAGCTTAGAAGTCTTTACCTCAATCATGTTAGTCACCTACGGTTCTTTAGTCTAAGGAGCTCGTTGCCATTGCATTAAGCTCGCTCACCTTAGGTAATATATCAATTTAATGAGTAAATAGCCAGCGGCTTCGGTAAACGTTATTTCATAACGATCCATTATTGTGGGAACATTTATCATTTTCAGCCCGTCTAGGTTATGAGGTGATGATGATGAACCAAAAAATTCTGATATACCTTTTATGTGGAGTCATTCTGTTAAGTACAGCACTTATTGTTAACCCTAAAGCAGCTTTCGCATGCTCGTGTGCAATGTCGCCGTCTGCAGAGACGCAGGTAAAAGATGAGCTTGGACGCAAGACCGCCATTTTCACTGGAAAAGTAATAAAGGTAACACAGCCTCCTAAGAAAAAAACGATGTCATCTGCTGATCTCGTTCAAGTAGACTTTGAAGTAGCAACGGTATGGAAAGGAAAACTCAAGCAGCAGACAGCTGTATATACAGCGATGAGTTCTGCAAGCTGCGGATATGAAAAATTTAATGCAGGTGATACCTATATCGTGTCTGCTAATGACAGATCAGGAAAGCTTGAAACAGGGATATGTGATTTAACGAAGCTGGTTTCTGCTGCAGGAGAAGAGTTGAAGGTATTAGGCAATGGTTATAATCCGCTGCCCTTAAGCGCTGGCGAGGTTTTGCCTAGCAACGGTGGTAAGGCTAACGAAAGCGGACCAACAAAGCTGCAGATCATCATAGGTGCGCTAGCCCTTTTTATGATCATTGGGATTGTTGTTGTGCGAGCAAGACGTCGTCAATAAAGCGATGAGGAATGTTATATTTATAGGTTGTATATGTGCAAAAAGACGAGAACGAAGAAGAAGCTGTCTCAGAAGGTCGATGACCTTGGGGCAGCTTCTTCTTTCATTCACACGATAGGTTTTTATTGTACTTCGCGCAAAGGAAGCAGCTATCCAGCAATGATGCTTTTAGATATACAGCCTAAGACTGCTCCTCAATCACACGCTCAATATACTTCGCTACTCCATCCTCATCGTTGCTCTCTACGACTAACGTGGACAGCTCAATGAGAGTGGGATGCGCATTGGAAACAGCGACCTTGGTGCCGGCAGCTTCAAACATCCCTAAGTCATTCAAATTATCACCGAACACTGTAACGTCCTCAGGCGTACATTGCATCAGCTCCGCCCACTGCTTCAAGCCTTCTTTTTTATTGGCTTTGCTGTGGCTAAATTCTAGAAAATAATGATCTTTTATATATTGATCCTTCATGAGATGAACATGAACCCGATCGCCGAATGTGCGCTGTACTTCATCCTTAAGCGGCTCAAGCTCATGCAGCAAGCCAATATAGGTCACAATCAGCGTCCTAAAGGCATTCGAGCATTCGAGCAGCGGCATTTCTCCAAAACGAGGATCATTAGGGCGGCTCTCGTAGAAGGTTATGTCGCCAATTCGCAGCAGCTTCTCATGAAATACACGTTCCTTATCCTCCGCATCAAGCGCGAACAAGAAGGGAATTAGACCTTGTTTTCTTCCTAGATCAATAATTTGATTTGTTGATTCGTTATCCAGCCAGTATCCGCCTATGACCTTAGATGAAAGGGGATCAAAGACAACCGCGCCATTATATAAAACGATCGGATACTTCCACGGAATGACAGATACAATTTTGTTGGAGCTCATATAGCTTCTTGCCGTTGCATAACTAATGATGATACCTTGCTTCATCGCATGCTTTATGACGTTAATCGTATGCTTGGACAAGGTAGCATCCGATTGAAGCAGCGTTCCATCGAGATCTGTAAGGAAATGATTGTTTGCCATTAATAAAGCCCCCTGTTATTCAAGATTAGGAGATAGGGCTCCCACCCATGCTTTCGCGAGCCGGCGTATCCCTCGTTCCATTTCTTTCTCGTTTAGTCCGCCGAACCCCAAGTATAATCTTGCAAAACGACTGGGCAGGACAGGCGTATCCTGTGCAGCATACACGTAAACATCCTCCGAAGCAGCAAGCTTAATCAGCTCCTCGGCACTGCACGTTGTTTGAACAGCGATTTCCACATGCATCCCTGCAGAATCACCATGAACTTGCACATACTCGGGCAAATAATTGTCAATGAGTTCAAGCAGCTTTGCACGTTTTTTACGATAAAGATTGCGAACCTTCCTTACATGCCTGTACCAATGCCCTCGTTCCATGAACAGCTGCATGGCCCACTGATCGATGCGCGATGGACTTGTAAGTGTGTGCTCTATAGATTGCAGCTTGCTGAGCAGCGGAGTCGGGACAACCATATAATTCATACGCAGCGCGGGTGTGAAGGCTTTGGAAAACGTCCCAATATAAATGACGCTGCCCTGATGATCCATTCCTTGGAGGGAAGGGATGGTTTTGCCCGAATAACGAAATTCTCCGTCGTAGTCATCCTCAATGATATAGGCGCTGTTTGTGCTGGCCCAGTGGAGCAGCAGCTGCCTAGTGGAGTACGGCAATGAGCTCCCAGTAGGACGATGTGAAGGAGTGACATATAAGATTCGAATTTGTTTGTCTTCTAATATAGATACGAAGTTCTCCATGTTATGGACGGGGACAGGAGCGACGTTGTAGCCGTGCTGCTGGAAGGCAGCTCTTACCTGAGCGATACCGGCTTCTTCGACTGCAATTGTCGATGCACCTTGTAGCAATTTAGCGAGAATTTGTGTGCTGTAAGAAAAACCTGATCCGATAATGATTTGTTCAGGCGTGCAATTGACGCCTCTTGAACGCTTTAAATAGTAAGACAATTGCAAACGCAAATCATATTCGCCCCGCGGATCGCCATACTGATGAACATAGTTCGCATGGAGAGATAATGCATCATGAAGAACGGATTTCCATGCGCGAATGGGGAATGATTGTCCGTCCACGGCGAGCAGGCTGAAATCGACGACTGCGTCGTTTTGGATAGGAATCGGAATGGAATGACGGTGTAAGCTAGCATGCTCTTCCGAGATCTCTTTATGAAACGTTGCGGCAGCAGGAGTTAATTGTGATTGTATGACAAATAGACCGGCGCGCGGCTTGCTAACCGCATAACCTTCTTCCAGCAGCATGTGATACGCCGTTTCAATTGTCGTTTTGCTAAGCTTCGATTGCTCGCGGAGCGATCGTATTGATGGCAGCTTTGTTCCATCCGCTAAAGCACCAGATTGGATGAGTTTCCGTAAATGTCTGTACAACACCAAATAGACAGGACCTTGCTCTTCTTCTGAAAGGTTGATATCCATCTTATCTCCACACAATCTGACCCTTAAAATTCATATAAATCTGACGCTGTTTTAGAGGTCAATTTCAGTATAAACTTTGGCATAGGCTTCCATCAATAACAAGAAATATAAATGGAGAGAAGGGGTTGCTATGCCGCAAGTAGAAGGAACTATAGAAAGTAGATTAGCAACATTGGGAATTATTGTACCGAAGGCGAGCGAGCCCGCAGCTAAATACGCTAACTGTGTATTTTCAAATGGACTTCTGTTTGTTTCGGGAAAAGGTCCTTCGGCCGCGATAAAAGGGAAGCTTGGCAACGAGTTCACGACAGCAGAAGGTTATCAACTTGCTAGGCAGACAGGAATTGAAGTTCTCGCCGTATTAAAGCATTCACTAGAGCGGTTGGATCTTGTGACCCGCGTAGTAAAGGTACAAGGTTTTGTGAATGCTGATCCGAGCTATGAAGAGCATCATAAGGTGCTCGATGGCTTCTCGGATTTGATGGTGGAGGTATTTGGCGAGAGAGGAATTCATGCACGTTCGGTCATGGGGGCGAGCTCCTTAAGAAATCAGCTGCCGATCATTGTTGATTCTATTTTTGAAGTGGCCACGGCATAAAGTCTACTAATTATTAGCCGTTGCATTTGCTTTTATATTGCCTTAACATTAAAGTTTAAGAAAGCCGTCAGGTGATGACGGTTTTTTTATATTTAATGAAGTGCAAATATCTAAGGAGTGAGCGTCTTGCAGTTTTTCCCTAAACGTTATGACAGATCACTGTTTATCGTTATATTCATCTTTATGATGTTGAAAATGCTCCTGTTTCGCCATTTCGTCTTTTCGGGCATACAGGTGAAGAGCTTGCTGCCTGATGCGGCAGCCGTACTTGCACTGCTTCTGCTGCTGGAGCTAATCACCTCTGCGAGGTGGAGAGGAGCCGTATATGGGCTCGTGAATGCCGTGTTTTCCTTGCTGCTATTTGCTTCAACGGTGTATGTCAGTTATTACGGAACAGTGCCTACTTATACCGCACTGCACGGACTTGACCAGGTGCTGCAAATTAGGACAAGCGTAGGGTCAATTATTTTGCCTGCTTATTATATTTACTTTCTGGATGTTGCCGTCTTGGCAGCTCTATATATTGTTAAACGTGTCAGAGGAGTACGCAGCGATGGGCGCAAGCGAATTGCGAAACCTCTGTATACAGCTATTGCAGCTGTTCTATGTATTGCAATCTCGGGTGGATTCATTTGG
This sequence comes from Pristimantibacillus sp. Z349TD_6, assembly GCF_056173205.1. Classification (NCBI taxonomy): domain Bacteria; kingdom Bacillati; phylum Bacillota; class Bacilli; order Caryophanales; family Paenibacillaceae; genus Pristimantibacillus (SeqCode); species Pristimantibacillus sp. Z349TD_6. Next base: position 867,467 of record NZ_CM149662.1, read on the forward strand.
TCTGCGAGTACGATTCCGAACGAGATTGTGAAAGCTGAGAATTTAGGCTATATCAATTATCAGGTAGCGGCAGCGGTTAAGGCGAGCACAGAGCAGGCTGCGCTGAAAAATGGCAATGTAGAAGAAACAGGGGCTGATGCGATAGCGCTCAAATCCTCCTATTTTGATCAAGCTGGAGATATGGTCGTTGCAGGCATGCCTAATTATTTCGGATCTGCCGAAGGTAAGAATGTAATTGTCGTTCAAATGGAGGCATTCCAAAACTTTGCCATCAATTTGTCTGTCGGTGGTCAGGCGGTTACACCTGTTCTTAATCAGCTAGCGAAGGAAAGCTTCTATTTTCCTTATGTATTCCAACAAATTGGACAAGGGAATACTGCGGACGCTGAATTCATGTCGAATACTTCAATCTATCCAACCGGGGATATGGCGATGTCTACAGGCTATGGTGATCGAGAGCTGCCGAGTCTTCCCAGACTGCTTGGAGAAAGCGGGTACGAATCTGAAACCTTTCATATCAATGATGTGACTTTTTGGGATCGCAACCGAATGTATCCTGCGCTAGGTTTTACGGCATATTATGATAAAGCATCATTTAAAAATGATCATTTTAATTCTTTTGGCGCATCGGATGAGGAGCTTTACAGGGTCGGTCTTGAAAAGCTTCAGGATATGAAGGAGCAAGGCAAGTCTTTTTATGCTCAATTCGTAACTGCATCGAGTCATCATCCTTTTAAGGTTCCAACGGAGCTTCAGCATATTACGATGCCGGATTCCTTGCAGGGTACGCAGCTGGGCAATTATTTGACGGCATTAAATTATACCGATTATGAACTTGGCCGTTTTATTGAGGGGCTCAAAGCGAGCGGCATGTGGGAAAACACGGTTTTGGTCGCCTATGGCGATCACGCTGGTCTACAAACGACAGACAATGATCCTGCATGGGTTAGTGAGCAGCTTGGCATCGACTATGACGAGCAAATTAGCCGCTTAAACATCCCGCTTATTGTTCATGTACCAGGCGTAGAGGGGAAAACCGTTAATCAGGTTGGCGGTCAGGTTGATATTATGCCGACCGTTACAAATCTGCTAGGCATATCGCTTGATGACCAAGCTTTTACGACGTTTGGTCATGACTTGCTTAATATTTCTCAAAATGTAATTGGTATGCGGTATTATTTGCCGACAGGATCATTTTTTAATAATGACATCTTATTTATACCAGGCAAAGGCTTTGAGGACGGAACTGCCGTCGATATTAGAACGAAAAAGCCGGTAGCCGACTTCAGCAAATATCGTGGAGATTATGATTATATACTGGAACTCATGAAGCTTTCAGATGATTATGTACGTCTGCTGCCGAAGCGGGCACCATAGAAGCAGATGAAATGCCTCTTGTCTATCCGGACTTGAGGCATTTTTTTCTTCGCAAATGCAATTATAAGCTTTTATGGAGGCAGGCAATGAGGTAAGATGGATATAGCTACAGAAGGTACTCTATTCCAATAAACGTAAGGAATCGATGAGACATGCGAATTGGTTTTTTTGATTCAGGGCTTGGCGGGCTTACCGTATTAGCGGAGGCACTTCAAAGACTACCTGATAAGGATTTTCTTTATATGGCGGACACGCTCCACGTTCCCTATGGGACGAAGTCAGAGGAAGACGTGAAAGCGTACATTTTTGAAACGGTTGGTTTAATGATGGAAGAGGGCATAGATGCATTGGTCGTGGCTTGCAATACTGCGACTAGTATTGCAATTAACGAGTTAAGAGAGCGTTATTCCCTGCCCATTGTCGGCATGGAGCCTGCTGTTAAGCCAGCAGTAGAAATGAACCGAGCAACAGGCAAAAGGGTACTCGTCTTCGCAACGCAGTTAACGCTACAATTGCCAAAATATTACGCACTCGTGTCACGCGTGGATGAGATGGGAATCGTGGATTCACTGCCTCTGCCGGAGCTTGTGCGTTATTGTGAGGCGCTGCAATTTGATAAACAGATTATTAACGAATATTTCCGGGCAAAGCTCGCAAACTATGATTTAGACAATTACGGAATTATCGTACTTGGCTGTACACATTATCCTTTCTACAAGGATATATTGAGGGAGCTGCTTCCTGCTCATATCGAGATTGTGGATGGGAATGTGGGAACGGTGAAACGCCTATCCGCATTATTGAGCCGCTATGGTATTCCCGGAGGCGGAGGCAACGGAAACGTTCGCTTTATGTGCTCGGGCCAAGAGCCTGCTTACATGGACAAGATGCAAAAGGCACTTTCGATTTTACGTGAAAAAAATGTTTTAACTCAGTCACTTCAAAGCTAATTCGAAGCAAAAGGCGGGCAGCGCTCATCATGAGTGCTGCCCGCCTTTTTTATGACGATTATATGATTGCCGGCGGTTCTTCCAAAGTAAGCAAAACAGGACAATGATCGCTGCCCAAAATATGAGTGTCAATGGACGCATCGATGAGCAGTGGGCTCAGTCTTGAAGAGGCTAAGAAATAATCGATCCGCCATCCCACGTTCCGCTCGCGCACCTTCATCATGTACGACCACCAGCTGTACACATCCGTACGATCCGGGTAAAAATGTCTGAATGTATCGAGGAAGCCAGTTGCTAGCAGCTCCGTCATCTTGCCACGCTCCTCAAGCGTAAAGCCAGAGTTGCCTAGATTAGGCTTCGGATGCTTAAGATCAATTTCCTGATGGGCTACGTTCAAATCACCGCAAACAATGACAGGCTTTAAGGCATCAAGCTGCTGAAGGTAACCGCGGAAGCGATCTTCCCATTCCATTCGGTAATCCAATCGCGATAAGTCGCGCTTGGCGTTAGGCGTATATACCGTAACTAGATAGAATCCTTCAAACTCCAGCGTAATGACTCGGCCCTCTGGCTCCGAGTTTTCCTCAATACCATAGTGCACGGAGAGTGGCTTTAGCCTAGTGAAAACAGCCGTGCCAGAGTAACCTTTTTTAACTGCGTAATTCCAATATTGCGAGTACTCCTCACCAAGCTCCATACTGATTTGTCCATCTTGCAGCTTCGTTTCTTGCAGGCAAAAAATATCTGCATCCGTTTCCTTGAAATAATCGTTAAAGCCTTTCGTTACGCATGCCCGTAAACCATTTACGTTCCAAGATACTAGCTTAATCATGATCTATCTCCTTACGTTTTCTAGCATTACGTACTAGTTTATCATATTTTCTTCAAAGGACTGTTGGAAACATCATGCTCTATAGTTAAAAAAGGCTGTGCTAAGCGATTAGACACTTGCTAGACAACCACTTTGCGTGTGGTAAAAGTTGGTTGACATGTCTTTAGCCTAATGATAGGATAAAAGTATGCTAAAAATAGGAAATACGATTTTAAGATAAATGCAGCAAGGAGGCATGGGCATGAATCAACAAAGTGAACAGAGCCAGCTTGATCTTCGGTTATTTCGTATATGGTTCAAAGCGTCTAAGGCAGTTGGCGACAATGTCCGCAAGGATATTGAAAGCCATGGCATTAGTCAGGAACATTTTATGATATTGGAGCTTTTGTATAGCAAGGGCCCTCATCCGATACAGAAAATAAGTGAAAAGTTCTGCATTCCAAGCGGAAGCATTACCTATGTAGTTGATAAGCTTGAGAAAAAAGGATATGTAAGACGGGAACCAAGCGCTACCGACCGTAGAGGCTCAAATGTCATTCTTACCGAAGCGGGGCAAATATTGTTTGATGATATTTTTCCGAAGCATGCAGATGTCATTACACGCAATTTGAGCTCTGTAAGCAACGAGGATAAAGAGAAGCTTATTGAGCTATTAAAAACGATCGGCATTAATGCAGAACAACTGAGCGAATAACATAAACGTTTAAGGGGATGTATCAGATGACAACGATTAATCTTGCTATTATATATTACAGTGTAACGGGAACAAATTATCAAATGGCGCAGTGGGCTGTAGAGGGTGCGAAAGCAGCTGGAGCTGAGGTGAAAATATTGAAGACGCCTGAGCTTGCCTCAGAAGAAGCAATACAAGCGAACCCTATCTGGAGAACTCATGTTGCAGAAACGCAAGATATACCTGAGGTTACCTATAAGGATCTGGAATGGGCGGACGCGATTATATTTAGTATTCCATCCCGCTTTGGCGGTATGCCTGGTCCTGTTAAGCAGTTTCTTGATTCGACAGGCTCACTTTGGTTTAACGGCAAGCTAGTCAATAAAGTAGTCAGCGGAATGACTTCGGCGCAGAACGCGCATGGCGGTCAAGAGCAAACCATCCTTGGACTATACACTTCAATGTATCATTGGGGAGCGATAGTAGCTGCACCGGGTTATTCGAGTCCAGTTACCTTTGAAGCTGGCGGCAATCCATATGGGACAAGCGTGACGGTGCAAGGCGGGAAAATGGTTGAGGATGTAAAAGCAGCTGTGGAATATCAAGCTAAGCGTACAGTCAATGTTGCGCAGTGGGTCAAGCAAGGGCTCGCTCAAGCTTAAGCAGAAAATAAGAAGAGGCAGAGGGAGGGATACTGCCTCTTTTTTTTGTGCTATTATGGTATGGTAATCGTAGCGATCTTCGATGAACAATGGGTATGACAGCCTTGAAAGGCGGGAATAACGGTGAACGCAAGCAAAAGTACATTTTGGAAGTCCTATATGAGCGGTTTGAAATTGCATGTTGCCATAGCCGACTATACGAAGGTGCCGCTTTCGTGGAAGGACGATAATTATACGACGGATGTGAATAAGCTATATTATATCCAAGAGGGCGAAGGGTACATTAAGGCCGGGAATCAAATTTATTATCCAAAGCCCGGTGATCTGTGTCTGCTGCCCGCAGATGTCGTACAATCCTATGGAACGATTAATACGAATACTTACGGAAAATATTGGTGTCACTTTACTGCAAAAATAGATAATTTCAACCTGTTTCAACTGCTCGAAATGCCCGTCATGATATCGATATCCGATCACGAAGGCTTGAAGGGTAAATTTGAAAGGCTAGTGCACCATCATAAGAGTGAAGACTGGACATCCGAGCTGCAGCTGCAGTCGGCGTTTCTTGAGATTATGGCGATGATGCTGGAGCAGGCTGAGGATGTGACAATTAAGACACCGGCAACCAGCTCATTTGAGAAGCTGAATGTCGTGCTGACCTATATTGAAGAGCATTTATCGGAAAATATTACAGTAGATACTCTAGCTCAGCTTGTACATTTTCACCCTAATTATTTTATACGCATGTTCAAAAATACGACAGGACTCTCACCTATACAATATGTGAATCGCAAGCGTATGGACAAAGGACGGCAGCTGTTATCCTTTACTTCACTTAGCATCTCGGCAATTGCTGAATCTCTAGGAATGGATGCCACTTATTTCTCTCGTTTATTCAAAGAGTATATGGCTTTGTCACCGAGCGAATATAGGGAGCTTTCACTGAAATGATTAATTAATAAACCGTCGCTGTTTAAGGCGACGGCTTTTTTTATGAGTACAAACAAAATGTTTCCATTTTCTTCACATGAGGGAATTGAACAGCGTTATTTTTACCCCTATATTAGATAATGAAAAGGGAAATGGAAGGGAGTGTTTATGCCATTAACAAACTCTATAAAAAGAATATTAGTTTCTTTATTGCTTCAAGCTTCATTATCATTTTGCTCGATCTTCTATTTGCTAATTCTGTTCTAATTAAAGAGAATGATCAACTGCTGACCCTTGGCATTGCATTAGATTTTGTCGTGGTTGTCCCTTTATTGCTGTACTTTCTATGGTTTCGCGAACTAAAATTCAAAATCGCATCCATCATTCCATTTGCTCTTCTGGGTTATTTAGCATTAGCGTTATTTGTACCAAACACCGATCAAGAAACGATGAACGCTATAAAATATTTCCTTATCCCGCTGCCGCCATTTATTCTAGCTTTAAAAATCTATGATATTGCAGCTGCCTATAAGCGTTATAGAAAAGTTGATGATCACCCTATAGAAACACTTCGGAAAAGTCTAGAAGAGACCATTCGCCATCCCAAAATTACAGCTTTGCTCACGCATGAATTATCTATTTTTTATTACGCCTTGTTCGCATGGAGAGAAAAACCGTTCGTTCGAACGGGGGCTGCCTCGTTTAGCTATCATAAAAACTCTAACAAGCTGATAACCTTACTCGTATTTTCGAAAGTATTGATTATTGAAGGGGTATGCATGCATATTCTGCTTGCGCAATGGTCGCATACCGCTGCATGGTTACTCTCATTAGGAAATGTGTATATTATTTTGCTGCTAATTGCTGATTACCGAGCGATGTGCTTAAATCCTATTTTGGTATCGGATCAACAAGTAAGGTTTCAGTACGGCATTCAGTTGTATTCAGATATGAATATCAATAATATGGCATCTATTTCGGTCATTAAATTCGAGAAATTAGCTAAGGATAAAATGAAGAAAACGATGAAGATTCTGGATACAGAACCTAATGTGCATATGATATTAAAAGAAGAAATCACGGTTATTACGGCGTTCGGGATTCGAGAACAAGTTGACCAAATCTATTTATTTGTAGATAATCCTTATGAATTTCAAACGAAATGCCATCAGTTGATGGAGGTAAGCAAAAAGGACAGCGAATAGTTCGCTTGCGCTGTTACGCTTTGGGATTAGTATTTTCTCTAACGAACTGTATCATGCTTATTATGCAGAAAATGATCTTATTCAAACGCTAACGAACCTGATTGGCGTTATGTCATGCTCGATAGGGTGATATGAGCTGTTTTTCTCGAAATAGCGATGCTGGAGTTCGTTGCAATAATAATTGCTTGCAAATGGTCTAAATAAGAGCTGCTGAGTTCGTAGCAGCGTACGCCAAAAACAAAGGAGCTAAGCAGATTCAAATCGCTTAGCTCCTTTGCTATTCCGAACTTTTTCCCATGACTAGGATTGTTCTGCACAACTAATTCTTTTGGGACAATCTTTTTTTGCTGCAAGTATAAGAATTCCGATGGAATCAAGGATAAAAGCTGTTTGCAGGCGTAGTTGTCGAACACCAGCGGGAATTGAATAGTGATTTGATCAAAATATCCTTCGCTTCATCCGTGCCGATATAGCGCAGTGCTTCTAGAGCATGAGCTCTTACATAACGGTTCTCGTCATCGAGTACTGCCGCCAAAGCGGGAACGGCTGCAGCCGCTGCAGCACCCATGCGGGATAAGGACAGCCCAGCTGTGAATCGTACTTGAACATCCTCATCGGACAAGGCTGTAATAAGACCCTTCACTGCAATTTCTGAAGAATTAGACAAAATGCCAAGTGCTTCAACGACTGCAATTCTTACTGTCGCGTCGGAGTGGGACAGAAGTTCAACAAGCTTTGGAAGCGCGGATTCAGCGTAGCTGCGCAGCTCGCCAAGCGCAAAAATAGCATGTTGTACAGTTTCTGAGCGATCGCTGTCTAGTGCTTCAATTAATCCGCTTACTGCGTCTGAGCCTGCGATGGACAGTCCATAAGCAGATGTGCGTGATACGTCTAATCTCTCATGATGAAGACCAGCCAGCAGTACTTTCACGCCTGGAGCGCCATATTTAGCAAGCTCATAGGCTGCATTCAAGGCATTTGGTTCGAAGCTATCTTCCAAAGCCGCTGCCAGTGCGGCTAATTTCTCTTCGTTTGCTTCCGCAGTGTTTGCTAGACTGCCTAGCTTGCCTGACATCCAGTTCCATGTTTCTTCCCACATGTCTTCGTGGTTTGCGATTGGCAGGGCAAGGTCAGCTGGCTCTTTCCACTCCGAAATCAGATTATTCCATGAAGGCTTAGTTGGAACAGCTGTACGCATAAATTCAAATTTAAGCATGTAACGAGCATTGCCTAATACATTTGGTGTTGAACGGTGCCAGATATCATAGTGGATGAGTGCAAATGTACCTGCTTCACCGCTAGCGTAAGCTTCTCCTTGCACCTCGTCAGAGGCGAAGGTACGCGACTCGTAATTTTGTGTGCCAGGCACAACGCTAGTAGGCCCAAGCTCAATTGGTGTGTTTTGCGGGAAGTACATAATCATAGCCCACCATGGGTGGTGGTTGCGCATACGGGAGTAGCCCCAGTAGCTGTCCTTATGCCAACCGCCAGCAACCGGCTGTGCATTAAAGTGGCCATGGCGATGGGCATGCAGCATGTAGTTTGGACCCAGTACGCTTGTTAATGCGCCTGTAATAACGGGGCTGTCGAAAGCCTGTTGTATTTCCCTAATTCGCGGCAGCAGGTTGTTGCCGGGATTGCCTTCCTCGTCATAAACTTTTCCAAGTTCAGCTGTCATGGCTTGATGGAAGGATTCAGGGAAATCTGTTTTTAGAATAAGAAAACCTTCAGTAATAAACTTTTGCATTTGCTCGTCAGTGAGTAGAAGCGGTGATTGATTCATATAATGGATGACCTCCTAATGTTGTGGTGATAAACCGATTATATGAGAAGTCGAACCAATGCTACATACACGAAACTAAGTGAAGCTTGCATAAAACTAACTTCCTGTTTGTCAGCCAAAAAAGCTGCTCATTTGAGCAGCTTTTTAATATTTTTTAATTTTCCAGCATAAGGAGGGAAGACGAGCCCAAGCTCAAACTTAGTGCTTTTCTTCAAAATACTCTTCTGATGCGAGAACAGATCAAAGCTGTATTTGCCATGATAGGCTCCTACACCTGAGCTGCCAACACCGCCAAATGGCAAATAGGGATTAGAGACGTGCATAATCGTATCGTTAATACAGCCGCCGCCGAAAGAAACACGGCTCATAACCTCATCCTCCAGCGCTTTATTCTCAGTAAATAAGTAAAGGGAAAGCGGCTTTGGATGAGCGTTAATCATTCGAATGGCCTCATGCATATCTTGGTACTCCATAACAGGCAAAAGAGGGCCAAATAATTCTTCTGACATCGCTGCGCTATCCCATGAAACGCCATCCAGTATCGTCGGTTCGATAAAGAGGTCATCGCGGTCTGTGCCTCCTCCATAAACGATGCTGGCTTTGTCTTGCTCTAGAATGGAAGCAAGCCTGTCAAATTGGCGTTGATTAATGATTCGACCATAATCTTTGTTGCTTTGTATAGAAGATCCATAGAAGGATTGGATGACTTCCTTCATACTTGCGACTAGCTTTTCTTTAATATCCTGATGAGCCAGCACATAGTCGGGTGAAATACAGGTTTGGCCGGTATTCATTAATTTGCCCCAGATGATCCGCTTGGCAGCGATCTCGAGGTTAGCAGAAGAATCTACGATGACAGGGCTTTTCCCCCCGAGCTCAAGCGTGACAGGAACAAGGTTTTTGGCAGCCGCCTCCATAACAATTTTGCCGACAGCGATGCTGCCTGTGAAAAAAATATAATCAACCGGCGCGTGGATGAGCAATGAGGTCGTTTCCTTCTCACCCTCAATAACTCTTATGTAAGTAGGGTCAAAGGTTTCATTTATGATTTTACTTATTAAAGCTGAAACATGAGGCGAGCTTTCGGATGGTTTGAGAATGGCACAATTGCCCGCGGCAATGGCCCCGATAAGCGGCTCGATGACAAGCTGGAATGGATAGTTGAAGGGACCAATAATTAAAGCTGTGCCGTAGGGCTCCTTCATAATACGGCTGGATGATGGAAATAGATAAATCGGAGTTTTCACCTTCTGCGGCTTCATCCACTTTTTGAGATGTTTCATGACATGTCGAATGCTATTGGTTACGATTATAATTTCTGTCATATGGGTCTCTAGTTCGCTTTTGCGAAGGTCTTGATAAAGCGCCTCGACGATTTCCTGCTCATGACGCTTTATGGCTTGCAGCAATCGTTGCAATTGATTCAGCCTAAAGTGCAGCTCCTTGGTCTGGCCTTGTTCGAAAAATGTTTTTTGCTCTAGCACAATCTGTTCAATATCTGCTGCTGTTAATGAACTCATTTCCGCAACCCTCCTTACATATCCACATCTTAACAGGTAATGAATCGAACTTCCACTTGGATATTGAGTTAGCGATCTCGTTTTTTTGCATATTAACACACAAAGAAAAACAGGGTACCCGTCCTCTGAAAATCAAAGAGGGATATCCTGTTTAGATGGTATTAAAGTGCTTCTTTAATGATTTTTTTGTAATAAGAGACGGAAAGAATTCCGAATATGGAGTAAAGGATGGTATATAGCAGCATGACGATAATCATCGGAGTTAAAAGCTCTGTTCCAAAGAAAAACCATCCGGATTTGACTGCAAAATAGCTGTGAAGCAGCCCAACCACTAAGGGAATGCCAAAGTTGAACATTTGTTTTATTTTTATGCCCCTTAACAAATCAGCCCTTGTGAAGCCGAGCTTTCGAAGGATGGTATAGTTCGGCTTTTCCTCTTCGCTTTCTCCCATTTGCTTAAAATAGAGAATATTGCCGGATGTGATAAGAAAGGTTAGTCCAAGGAAAGCAACGATAAACATAATCAAGCCCATCGTTTGTTTTTGCTGGTTGCTTGTATTAAGCTGAGAATCATTTCTGTTGTGTTCAGAGAACTTCATCTCATTGAATAGCTGAGTCGCTTCTTTTAGATCAGAACGATCTTTCATATTAATTCCGATATGCAGGGTAGAGTGTTTCTGAATAGCCGGATCAAGATGATTATTTAAGCGCTCAAAAACAGAATCATCGACGATAACTACAGGCAATCCGCCGCTTTTAAACCACCATGAGACGATGGGCTGCTCCTTAAGTCCGATATATTGTTGTGGAATACTTTGAGTAGGATTCACTAATTGTACAGGCCCTGAGTCCTTCAAAGACATGAACTGTTTGAGCATGCTGCTGTAACCGGAGAGATAGATCTCGTCTTTAGACAGCTGAATGCCGTCAACAGATTTTTCGCTGACAACGGGCAAGGTCATCATATCCGAATTCCCAGCCACGCTTACCCCTTCCAGATTGTTATTCATAATACTCTTCACATTGACGTCTACCTGAATGACAGGAATGGTTTTTTCGGTATACGGCAGCTTGTTTTTGTTTAGAGCTTCTTTAAACTGCTCCGCGTCCTGAACGTTCATAAATGCAAAATGTTCGGGAACATTGTTTTTGGCCGTTTTTTCGGCAGAGTAATAAGAGATATAGCTTAAGGATAATAAGCCGATAGCAAGCGCCGACACGGTCGTAATGATCGTGAGCAGCAGCGCATTTGATTTCATCCGGAACATAATAGACGAGAGAGATAAGGTTTCATTTATGTTAAGGTAACCGTTTTTCTGCTTTCGGATCACGTTGAAAATAAAGCTGACCGATCCTTTATAAAAAAGGAAGGTTCCAAGGATGACGGAGCCGAGTATGCCGATCATGGCAGCAAAGAGCGCGGTCATCGTCACAAATTTACCGCCGAACAGTTCGGAAGAAATATAATAGCCAAGCGCTATCAAAAGCAATCCGGCAATGCCGATTAGCATTTCCAGAATAGACACTCTTCTTGCTTTGCCTTCTGTGACGGAATTCACTCTAAACAGCGATAATATCGTTTGTTTTTTTATAAATAAATAGTTCATCAACATAATCAGAAGATAAATAACTAAAAAAATAATGATGGTTTGCTTGAATGCTTGGGTGGAGAAATGCAGCTCAGCGGCCACCTCAACACCAATCGTTTTAAATAAAATCATAATAATTAATTTGGACACAGAGAAACCGACCAGAACCCCAAGCAGGATGGAGCCGAAATAAAGAAAAAAGTTTTCCAGCGTCAGAATGCGGAAAATTTTATTTTTGGTCATTCCGATAAGCTGAAATAAGCCGATTTCCTTGCTGCGCCTTTTAATAAAGATGGTATTGGCGTATAGCAGAAAAATAGAAACGATTCCAACAAGCAAATAAGAAGCAGTCTTAATGGCGGCAGCCCCTTTAACAGAACCCTTTGCCTCATCCATGGCCGGATCAAACTGCAGGGTGACAAAGGCGAAATAAAGAGCAGCGCTAAACACGAGAGCAAACACATAGAGATAATAATTTTTTAGATTCTTTTTTAGATTGCGGAAAATGAGTTGATTAATGCTCATGGTGCACCCCGCTTAGTACACTTTGTGTTGCCATAATATCGTTGAAGAAGTTTTGCCGCGTTTGTTCTCCCTTATAAAGCTGAGAATAGATTTGTCCATCCTTGATGAAGATGACTCTGCTGCAATAGCTGGCAGCTACCGGATCGTGAGTAACCATGGCGATTGTAGCTTGTCTTTTTTGATTTAAACCGCTCAACTTGTTCAGTAAATCAGAGGCGGATTTGGAATCAAGGGCACCTGTCGGTTCGTCAGCGAAAATAATGCTTGGTTCATGGATAAAGGCTCTTGCAGCGGATGTACGTTGCTTTTGACCGCCAGATATTTCATTCGGATACTTATTGCGGAGCTCATAAATGCCAAGCTCGGTCGCTACCGCCTGAAACTTACGCTCAGCTTCTTTTTTTGGCGTCTTCGTAATCGACAGCGGCAATAAAATATTTTCTTTGACCGTTAGCGTGTCTAATAAATTGTATTCCTGAAAAATAAAGCCTAAACGATTTTTACGAAATTCAGCCAATTGTTTTTCTTTTAACCCAGAAATAACTTTCCCTTCGATTTTAATCGAGCCGCTGCTAATGTGGTCAATCGATGAAAGCACGTTAAGCAAGGTCGTTTTTCCTGAGCCGGATGCGCCCATGATGCTGACGAATTCCCCTTTTTCAATGCTAATATCGAGCCCGCATAATACTTCCTGCTTATTGAATTTGTTTCCGTATATTTTATGAATTTTGGTTGCTTCCAGAATGAACATGTGATTAACACTCTCCCTAGGTCTATTACTTTTATTGTAAAACGAATGTCCGATTTGTTCCTTCGAATGACCGAACAAATAATAGAAGCATGTGACAAAGTTGTCACATGCTTGTGATACGAACGAATTCATTTCGCTGCGGGAAAGTTAAGGTGAACGCTGTTCCTGATCCGAGCTCGGATTTGACATGGACACGGATCAACAGCGATTGAGCTGCTTTTTGAGCTAAATACAATCCCATGCCTGTTGCGGCGCTGTCTTGGTGCATTGTCGTCGATGTAAAGCCTTTATCAAAAATGCGAGGCAGATCCTTCGGGTCGATGCCGCGTCCATTATCAATGATTTCAAGGATAGTCTGCTGATTCCGCTGATAGCTCTTGATCACGATATCGGAAGGAGGGCTATATTTTACAGCGTTGGTTAAAATCTGTCTGATGATAAAGGAAAGCCATTTCGCATCGCTCAGCGCTTTCGGTTCATCCAATTGAATATCAAAGCCGATCCCCTTCTGGATACACCATGATTGCAGCGTCTTGATTTCATCGAAGATGATCGTTTCCAAATCGGTGTTTTCGATATAGATATCATTTTCAATAAACGGTATGCGTCTCTGATGGAGCTGCTGGTCGAGCAGGAGGTGAATCCGCAGCCACTCATACGTCAAATGCGTTTTCATTCCTTCATCCTGTATACGGTCTATCATGAGACGCATCGCGGTTAGCGGCGTTTTTACCTCGTGTATCCAAGATAACAGCTCATCCTTCTCATGCTCCAAAATCATCCGATTGTTCATTGCAGCGTGCTTCAGCAGTTCCGCTTGATTCGTCATGCTTTTTTCGATTACTTTCTCAAACGGGCTCTCCGGCTCAGCCATGCTCGTAGTATCCAGGCTGATGTCTCGTTCCTCTAAGCTTCTGATGAACCTTGTTTCTTTATGATACCGGATGACGAAATGGATGATAAAAATAATCGAAGATAAATAAAAGAGGTAGATCATCGATTGCAGGGGAATCGTTGAATCTACATAAGCACAAACAAGAATCAGCAGCTGCAAAATAATAAACAACAGAATCCAGCTGCGCCTCTCCACTATATATTTTCTAATCATAATCATGCGCCTCTTCAACAGCCATATAGCCTTGTCCAACCTTCGTTTCAACAAATCGGCCCAGTTCAATTTCATCGAGCCTTTTGCGCAGCCGGTTCACATTCACAGTAAGCGTGTTGTCACTGACAAACCGTTTATCATCCCATAAGCTATTAATCAATTCTTCCCGGCTAACAATCTTATTTTTACGGTCAATGAGCATTTTTAAAATAAAGATCTCATTTTTGGTAAGCTCAATGGAGCCTTTATGATTGGAGACCAGATTTTTCTCATAATCAACCGTTGCGTCGCACCAGGTTTTAAGCTCGATATGTTCGGTATTGTAATTGTATACCCGCCGAAGAATAGCTTGTATTTTGACGATGAGCACATCGAAGTGAAAGGGCTTTTGTATATAATCATCCGCTCCAAGCTGCATAGACATGACGATGTCCGTCGGGTGGTCTCGCGAGGATAGGAAGATGATCGGGACGCTCGAGTGGGAACGTATCATTCTGCACCAATGAAATCCATCGAATTTTGGAAGCTGAATATCGATGATCACGAGGTCCGGCTTAACCAAGGTAAATTGCTGAATCACTTTCTCAAAATCCGAAATGCCATGTACTTCATATGACCACTGGGATAATCGGTCTTTTATCTCGTTAAATAACGTTGTATCATCTTCAATTAACAATAGTTTAAACATAGGGTCACCGCTTTTTTAAAAGTTTATTACTATGAATTGTATAGGAAAATCCCTATGTATGCCATAAATGGCACGGAACAAAGTGCTGAATAGAGAGAGGGGATGAGAAAAGAAGGTTGTGCAACATTTTGTGCAAACGTTGTCATTTCGGGAGAAAAAGGTGGATTTACGTGTCGAAATAGGTAAAAGGTGAGAAAAACAATTGACAGCGCTTTATTTTGAGTATTAATATGGGAATCAGCAAACGCTTTCATTGCGCTTTTATGACTGGAATAGCTGTTGTAGAAGATGCGGTTAAAAAGTTTGCATTAATTATGTTATTTGTGCAAACGCTTGCATAAAATCTATAGCTGTTTAGACAGAAGTCAGGGGGTGTTGTGTTAACGAACTTTGGTGTAGACGGAACGGTGCGAGTTGAAGATTGAAAGGTGCAATGATCATAATTTGAGGAGGTTCATCCAAATGGGCTTTGCTTTAAAACGAAAGAAAATGATGTCTATCATGCTTATTGCAGCTATGATCTGGTCGCTAGTGGGCGCAATACCGCTACATACGAACGCCGCGGCGCCAACTCAAGTTGTTCTTGTCGGCGACTTGCAGAAGGGGCTCGGTAACAGCGAGAATTGGGACCCCAAAGCCGAGGTAACCAAGATGAGCGAGAGCGGCAGCGGTTATTATACGTTTAAGGCTACGCTGCCAGCAGGCACATATGAATATAAAGTAGCTCTAAATGGAGGCTGGTTGGAAAGCTATGGCTTTGGCAATTACACGAATCCAAGCGGTGTGGATAGCGGCGGCAATATTAAGCTGACACTCTCCGAAGAGAAAGAAGTGACTTTTTATTATAACCACGATACACATAAAATTGCGGATTCTACCTATTACACCCAGGTAGCCAGCGACAAGCTGCCTCGGATTGTTGGGGCACTGCAGGTTCCGCTAGGGGAACCAAGTAACTGGGCACCAGAATCGGCGCTATCTATTTTGACTGATACCGATCTGGATGGCGTCTACACGATAACGAAAGATGTACCCAAAGGGGATTACAAATTCAAAATCGTGCTTGGATCGACTTGGGATGACCAGACGTATCCAAAGGATGATCAATTGCTTAGTCTTCCTGCTGATCTTCCAGTAACGTTTAAATATAATGCGAATACAGAAGAAGTATCAGCAGATTTCAAAGCACCTGTTGAACCAAGTCCGAGTCCAGATCCGGTTGACCCGAACCTCGATCCGATTCCGGCTAACCATTTGCGCATTCATTACAATCGGGCAGACGCTCTTTATGAGAATCAAGGGATATGGACATGGGAGCAGGTTGCCGCTCCTTCAACGGGCTGGCCGGATGGCGCAACAGCTTTTCCAGCAGATAAGAGAGACAGCTATGGTGCCTATGTTGATATTCCGCTAGCTGCGAATGCCAAAAAAGTGGGCTTCCTTATCGTTAATCGATTAGATGGAGTTAAGGATGGCGGCGATAAAACGGTATCCATAAGCTCCCCTGCAGTAAATGAAATTTGGATTAAGGAGAACGCCAATAAAGTATCTTATTTCGAGCCGGTAGAGCTCCCAGCTAATACCGTTCGTATTCACTATGTGAGAGACGACAAAAAACAGAGTGCTTACGGTTTATGGCTGTGGGATCAGGTGGCGACTCCTTCAAAAGACTGGCCAACGGGCGCATCCGCTTTTACAGAGGAACAGGTCGACCGTTATGGCAGTTATGTCGATGTTCCGCTTCAAGAGAACGCGCAAAAAATTAGTTTTATTGTCGTTAATCGCACCTTGGGCGATGCGGATAAGGACGGTGGCAATCGCTCCTTCAGTCTTGTAGATCGTTACAATCAGCTCTGGATCAAGAAGGGAGATAATAATGTATACGTGTCCCCTTACTGGGAACTGCCTACAGCCCTTGAGTCCGCAGAGATCTTATCCGAAAGTAAGCTCCTTCTCGGATTCACGATGACCGACGGTCTCTCAGCAGAGGAATTGAAAAATGCGATCACTATTACGGATAAGAACGGTACAGCTGTATCGATTAATCAAGTGGTGTTGAACGCTGATAAAAAAACAGCAATGGTCTCGGCAAACATTCAGCTGGATCAAACGCCGCTGAACGTAACTTACCAAGGGAAAACCGTATCCGCGACTTCAGGCTGGAGAATGCTTGATGAGCTTTACAACTACGAAGGTAATGATCTTGGGGCGAGCTATCATTCTGGCAGCGTGGTTCTGAAGCTATGGGCGCCAAAAGCAAGCTCAGTCGTAGCAAATGTCTATGATAAAGCCGATTCCACTAAGCTAGTTGGCAGTGCCAGTTTGACGAAAGGCGACAAAGGCGTTTGGACGGCAGCTATCGCGCCAACTGATCTTACAGGTCAAGGCATAACCGATCTCAAGGGGTATTTTTATCAATATGAAGTGACGAATGATGGGGTTACGAAACAAGTACTCGACCCGTACGCGAAATCGATGGCGGAGTTTAGAGTGAATACGAAAGGTGAAACCGGTCCAGATGGCGATGCAGTTGGCAAAGCGGCAATCGTTGATCTAGGTGCAACTAATCCTGCCGCAGACTATGATTTTGCCAAAATTGACGGCTATGAGAAACGAGAGGACGCGATTATTTGGGAGGCGCATATTAGAGACTTTACGTCCGATCCATCCGTAGCTGATGATCTTAATGCGAGATGGGGCTCTTATAACGCGTTCAAGGATAAGCTGTCTTATATTAAATCATTAGGCGTTACGCATATTCAGCTGCTTCCAGTTATGGCTTGGTATTATGGCGACGAAGCTCAGATGGGAACAAGAGAACTGGAATACTCTGCACAAAACAACGAATACAACTGGGGGTATGATCCGCATAGCTACTTCTCGCCGGATGGCGCTTATTCGGAGGATGCGGCAGATCCCGAGCTGAGAGTAAAGGAATTAAAAGGACTCATTGATGCGATTCATGATGAAGGTATGGGAGTCGTTCTTGATGTCGTCTACACCCATATGGCCAAAGCAAGCTTCTTAAACGATATCGTACCTAATTATTACGCATTCCAAGATGCAAATGGCAACAATATCGGCGGATTCGGCAACAACCTTGCTACCTCTCACAAAATGGCGGAGAAGCTAATGGTTGATTCGGTTAAGTACTGGTTTGATGAATACAAAATCGACGGCATGCGCTGGGATATGATGGGCGACGCTACGTATGATTCCGTACAGAATGCTTACGATGCAGCAGCGAGTATTAATCCGAATGCCTTGTTTATCGGTGAAGGCTGGGTAACGTTCGGGGGCGATGCTTCTGATCCTGCTTTAAAGGGCAAAGGCGCAGACCAAAAATGGATGGATAAAACAGACAGCGTAGGCGTTTTCTCCGATGAGATTCGTAATGAATTAAAATCCGGTTTCGGCTCGGAGGGCGAACCAAGATTTATAACAGGTGGAGCAAGAAGCGTGGCTACGATCCTGAATAATATCAAGGGGCAGCCAAGCAACACGCCTGCTGATGACCCGGGTGACATGGTGCAGTATATTGAAGCTCATGACAACTTGCCGCTGTATGATGTTATTGCCCAGTCGATTAAGAAAGATCCGGCTATAGCGGCTAATGATCTGGAAATTCATAAACGGATACGTCTTGGCAATTTGCTCATTCTAACCTCTCAAGGTACGGCTTTCCTTCATGCTGGTCAAGAATATGGCAGAACGAAGCAGTGGCTTGGGGCAGGAGTGCCGGAGCAGAAATACCACGAGCTGAAAGATGCGGCTGGAACCTCATTTGGTTATTTCATTCATGATTCCTATGATTCCTCCGATGCAATCAATAAATTTGACTGGCAGAAGGCGACGAATGCTGAGCAATATCCAGTCAATCATGTAACGAAGGAGTACACAGCAGGATTAATTGAACTTCGGAAACATACGGATGCCTTCCGTTTAGGCGAAAAGGACCTCGTTGATTCCAATGTCACGCTCATTCCTGCGAAGGAAATGAAAGATAACGATCTCGTGATCGGCTACAAAAATAAAGCAACTGACGGCACCGGCAATTATTATGTATTTATGAATGCTGATCGTACAGCAAGAACGCTTACGTTATCAGAGGATTTAACGGCAGGCACAGTGCTTGTAGATAATGATGAGGCGGGGATTTCGGCGGTTTCTGCGCCATCCGGCTTTGAGCTGACGGCGAGCTCGATTACGCTTGAGCCGTTGACCGCAGTCATTATTAAGATGGAAGCGGCAGCGCCTGTGCTAAATGCGCTTGAGCTGGATAGCGCTAACTATCCTTTGCAGGTTGGAACGACCCATCAAACGGTAGTTTACGCGAAATACAGCGACGGCAGCAAAAGAAAAGTAACGAGCGGTGTTGCTTATTCTTCGGATAAGCCTGAAATTGCTTCTGTAACAGCAGGAGGTCTTGTTAAAGCAAACAGCTTAGGAAATGCAACAATCACAGCTACGTACAACGGAATATCCGTGAGCGCTGTAGTTGCTGTAAAAACGGAATCAACCAAACGGTATGTCCAAATCAACTACATTCGTCCGGATAAAAACTATCAGGACTGGAATATGTGGATATGGAACACCGGTGTAAAAAATGATCAAATCAACTTTGATAAAATCGAAAATGGCATTGCAACAGTCATGCTTGAAATTTCGCAGGATGCGACCAATGTGGGTTTCGTGCTTCGTAAAGGAACAGACTGGGACACTGCGAAGCAGGATATTCCAGACGATCGCGTGATTCCGATCTCGCCAGGGGCTGCTTTTACGAAAGTAAATATAACGAGTATGGTAAACCAGCTGGATATTTTGCCAACTATTACCGGACCAGTTTTAAAAGATGGCGGCATTACCTTCCTGTACCGGGATGATGCTTTATTTGAAAAAGGACGCTCAAGCGATTTGACCGGGGTTAAGGTAAAGGTGAATGGTGCAGAGCATGAAATGGTTTATGATGCTGCGAAGGAGTGGTTTACTTATTCACTTGCAAATGTAGAAGGCGGCACATACGAATATACCTTCCTTGTGAAGAAGAAAGACGAAGTAACTGTTGAAATAACCGATCCCAAAAATACGACCAATGGCAAATCAGTCATTACGTATCGGAAGCCGGTCGTAACGATGACGACATCGGTTCATCCAGCTGCAATTTCGTATAATGAAAGCGCGGTGCTCAAATTACAGGCATCAGCATCAGAAGAAGTCACATTTTCTGAAGGGTATATGGATTTAACGGCAGTAGGTGGATTAGCTAAAGTGCCTTTCGACACCAAGCTGTTTGCACAAACGATTGCCGTGAAAGATACGGTTACAGCGGGAGTAAAAGAAATACCCGTTACACTCATTGATGAGTACGGCAACAAGCACACGCATACAGCCACAATAACGGTAAAAGCAAGAACCTTTGCTGGCAATCTCGACTTTGATTGGGATGAGGCACGTATCTATTTCGCGCTAACTGATCGGTTTGCGGATGGGGATTCGAGCAATAATGCAGATGTAGATAAAGATCACCTTGAAGCTTATCACGGCGGCGATTTCCAAGGCATGATCGACAAGCTGGATTATTTGCAGGAGCTGGGCATTAATACGCTGTGGATCACTCCGATTGTCGATAATATCGATTTCAACAAAGGCGTAGATTTTAACACCAAGCAGTACGGCTATCATGGCTACTGGGCAAAAGATTTCACGAAGCTAGATGAGCATCTTGGTGATATGGATACGTTTAAGGAACTAATTAACAAAGCTCACGACAAGGGCATCAAGATTATGGTCGACGTGGTGCTTAACCATACCGGCTACGGCTTAAAAGCTGAGGATAACCGTCCAGGCATTACGCCGGAGGACAAAGCTCGCTTTGAAGGGATGCTCAGAACAAATGGCGTTCAAGCCAGCACCAATCCAATTGAAGGAGAACTGGATGGTTTGCCGGACTTCAAGACAGAGGACCCTGCCGTCCGTGAGAAAATGATCGAATGGCAAGCAGGCTGGCTGGAGCGCGCTAGAACGGATCGCGGCGACACGATTGATTTCTTCCGCGTGGATACAGTGAAGCATGTAGAGAGTACAACGTGGAAAGCGTTCAAAAATGCTTTGACGACTATCGATCCAAGCTTCAAGCTGATCGGTGAAAATTTTGGCGCTTCAATCGACGGTGACGGCGGCATGCTGCGCAGCGGCCAAATGGACAGCTTGCTCGATTTTAGCTTTAATGACAGAGCCAAAGATTTTACAGATGGGAAGATTGATGCTGTCGATGCATATCTGGCAGACCGGGAAACGAAGCTGGACAACACAGCAATGATGGGGCAGTTCCTAAGCAGCCACGATGAGGATGGTTTCCTGTCTGAGTTTGTGAAAGGAGACAAAGGCAAGCTGAAAATCGCAGCAGCTCTTCAAATCACGGCGAAAGGCCAGCCCGTCATTTATTATGGAGAGGAGCTTGGCCGCTCAGGTCCTAATGCTCGCGACATGAGCGCAGGATTGTTTAGCGAAAATCGTTCAGATATGCCATGGGATCAGTTGACGGCAGAACAAGCGCTGCATGATCATTACGAGAAGCTGCTCAATATTCGGGCGAAGTTCTCGAAGGTTTATTCCAAAGGCTTGCGCACCAAGCTTGCTGGATCGGATACACTAGCCTATTTAGCATTTAATAAACAATTTAACGGCGTAAATATTGTAACGATCATTAACACAGCCGTGGAGAGCAAGCAGGTTACGCTGGAAGTTCCTTTCGCAGCTGGAGCTAAGGCAAAGGATGAGTACAGTGGAACACTTTACACGGTGAAGGATAATGGACAGGTGACGGTTGAAGTGCCGGGCAGAAACGAAGGCGGAACGGTTATTTTGAGTGAGGTTGTGAATAATGTTCCAACCCCTACGACGCCGAGTACACCTCAGCCAGCAGACGTCCAAGTGATTGATAATGACACCTTGCGCAGCGGCAAGGATGGTAAAGTATCGGTGCAAATAACCGATGGAAAACATTCGGTACAATTGCCGCTTGATGCAGCAGCAGTGCTGGCAGGCAATAGCTTGGAGCTGAAGGCAGCTGGCATTACAATGACGCTGTCAAATGAACTATTGGCTTCTATTAAAGGACTTGTGTCTGTGAGTGAAGCGGATGGGGCTCGTATCATATTTGAGGCAAAACCGTTGAAGACAGCAGATGCGGACGCTTTGGTTGGTCGAACCCCGGATGATCAAGCTAAGCTGAAAGCGGGATCTCTGGTTTATGATTTCAACTTAAGCATCGTAACGAAGGCTGGAAAAGTGATTCCGATTACGAAGTTTGCGAAGCCGATCCTACTCAGCTTCCAGCTCAACCCGAACGCAAACCAAGACATCATTGGTATCTATTATGTGAGTGATGCTGGCAAGCTGGAATACATCGGTGGCACGCTTAAGGGCGAGATGATTACGGCGGAGGTATTCCATTTCAGCAAATATGCGGTTCTTGAGTATGATAAATCATTTACGGATGTGCCAGCGAGTCACTGGGCTAACGCAGCGATTAAATCACTGGCTGCGAAGCACATTGTTTCGGGCATTAATGAGAAGCAATTTGCACCGCAAGCTAACGTAACGAGAGCAGAATTTGCAGCTATGCTTATCCGTGCTCTTGGAGTGAAAGTAGAAGGCACGGCAAGCTATAGCGATGTAGAAGCGGGCAAATGGTATTCCGCTTATGTGGCGACAGCGAGCAAGCTGGGCATTATAAAAGGCCGCAGTACTTCGGCGTTTGCGCCAAATGAAACGATAAGCCGCGAGGAAATGGCTGTCATGATCATGCGAGCGTATGAGGTTAGAAAGGGAGCGGCTGCAGCTTCGGCGGCAGAGGAAACAACATTCACAGACCGCAGCCAAATTAGCAAATGGGCGGAAGCATCGGTTGCGGCGGCTGCTAAGCTAGGGCTGATTCAAGGCAGAGCAAACGAAACATTTGTGCCTAAGGGGAAAATGACACGTGCAGAAAGTGCACAGGTCATCTATAAGCTTTTAGGGAAATGAGCATTTCTTCAATATAAGGGTTAGAAAGTTGGCAAATCATTATGTCTAACATGATGCAGTTGCTGAAACAGACAAAAGCCGGGTTTCTCCTTCTGGAGACCCGGCTTTTTTTGGCGTTGTTGTATTGCCGAGTTGAGCAATCAATATCTTTACATCACGACTTGTATTACAGTATACTGTAACTAATACAGCGAACTGTAAGTGGTTTGGTTGTCGATAATGAAAAAAGAGGTGAGACGATGGACACATTCACAGCGAAACAAGTTGCGGAAATTCTCCAGCAGGAAGATCCTGAGATGAATTTGAGAACCGTTAGGTATTATACCCAGATCGGGATCGTTCCCCCGTTAGAGCTTGTGGGGAACAAAAGAGTTTATACGAGCAACCATGTTAGTTACTTTCGTGCGATTCTCACGTTAATCCATAGCGGAGAAACGCTGGCTGCTATCCAAGAAAAGCTGAAGGAGCTATCTATAGATGAGATTACAAAAATAGGCGAGAATCTTCAGCTGTATCGCTCCAAAAAAATGCTAACCAACGATACCCATGTCATTAATGAAGACGTCATTCTTTCGATAAGTCCACGTATATCGGCGGAACTCCGAGTGAAAATGGTAGAGACGATCTCTCAAATGCTGAAGGGAGAAGTGAAGTGATGATCAAAACAAGATTCACAAAATCCGTTATGGAAAATGAAGAAGGCATGAACCATCTATGGCTTCAGCTTTCTCCAATTAGTAATACGGATGATGTTCGTGTGCAGCTTACGCTGCCAAGCGGCATTCATCGGCTGCACAATTTGAGTGGATATGAGGAGACGGATATTCAGGAGATCGTCGTATCCAATCCGATGATAATAAATAACATGTTCGTTGAACTATTTACGACAAGCCCAGTAACATGCGGAGAGAAGACTATCATTGTTGCTATCACCTATAGAGAAAAAGAAAAGCCTATTCGAATTGAACATGAAGTGCCATTAAGGATCGTATCTGAGGATGAAATGGACGGCTTGGTCGTTGATGAAGAAGCCGCAGCGTTTATGAAAGAACATCTGGCTCTGAAAAAATCTAATGAACAATCGGAATATGAATTTATTGATCATTCCCAAACAAAAATCATTAGGATCGAATCGAGTGAATATGCGGATTGGGAGAAAAAATACCGAATTGAAGGGCTTTCACCACGTTAAGCATCCAAAATAATTAATGAGATAAGCATTAATTGATCATACGTGTTCTGCCGAGCCAATACGGTTTCTTCAGCTCCGCCTTGTTCAGCTTCCCGACAGAGGTTCTTGGGAGAGAAGCAACGATTTCCAATCGCGTTGGAATTTTAAATGGAGCAATCTGCTCATGGCAAAATATTTTTAGATCAGTTAAAGTCAGCTCTGCATCGCCCTTAAGGGACACCACCGCAGTTACTTCTTCGCCATCCACTAATAAGGGCGTTCCAACTACAGCAACCTCACGAATTGACGGATGCTTGCTAAGTGCCTCCTCTACTTCTGAGCAGTAAACATTTGCACCGTCAATAATAATAATATCTTTCTTTCAATCCATGAGATACAAATAACCGTCCTCATCAAACCTGCCTAAGTCACCCGTATAGAGCCACCCGTCCTGCAGGGCATGGTTTGTTTCCACTGGATTATTCCAGTAGCCAAGCATGATTTGCTCTCCTTTGCATATAATTTCGCCAGTTTCTCCTTGTTTAACATCTTGGCCATGCTCGTTAATAATACGAATTTGAAATGCTTGTTGCCCCCAATATGGCATGTTGGCTGGATTGCCAACGGATACTAATCGATTTAGCTTTCCTTCATGGAAACATTGGTTTATGTTTAAAAAACTAATAAATTGTCCGCTTTCTGTTTGGGAATAGACTTCGGTAATTTGTGCATTCGGAAAAATAGTTAACGCTTGATGAAATACATTTTCGCTGATGGGAGCGCCGCCGCAAGAGATGCCTTCGACGGATTGCAGGCTGCGGGATTTGATATTTTCCATAAGGACAATATCTCGAAATAATAGCCCTACAGTACCCAAAAACCTAATTTGCTCTCGTTCTATGATATCTACGATTTCTTCAGCTCGAACGGGATACTCATTCGGATAAATAAGGCAGCCGCCTTCAAATAAGGTCGTCCACAAAACAAACTGGCCGGTTAAATGGGCTTGATTCATCACGATCGATTTTTTAGAGGTGTTATGCCCGCCGCCCCTCTCAAGGTTCATAAAGGACCAATTGCGAATATGGCGATGAGAATGCATGACGCCCTTGGATCGTCCTGTCGTACCGCCTGTATAAATAATAAGCGCCACGTCATCTGGTGCAGCTTCATGCCAATCCACGAGAGCGGGACAATGAACCATAAAAGATTGCAATGATAGGGGGGACTGATCTAAGGTGCATGAAATGAAATACGCAATTGGCAGTGAAGATAAGGATTCTAATAGCTGAGATTGTTCGGAGCTGTAGACGAGTGCAATGGGAGCGGCATCTTGTACAATGTTTTTGATTTCATTTGCGGCTAACCCGGGAAAAATCGTTAAAGGAATGGCGCCAATGGCAACCGCAGCAAGTTCGGCAATAGCGAGGTACGGTGATGGGGAACTAATTAGTGCAATTCGGTCACCTGGCTTGATTGCAAGATCATGAAATCCTTGAGCGACACGGTTAACCTTATTAAATAACTGATCATAAGTAAGGGTTCCATTCTTATCCCTCATTGCATTTTTTGTTGGGTGCATCTGAGCAGTCTTCGGCAATATTTTGGAAAGCAGCATATGATAACCTCCCTAATTAAAATAAGAGCAATAAAACCTATGAATTTACTGTACTATTCAACCGTAACAGGAAGAAGCTGGGGCAGCAAATTGATTTTCCTTATGGAAAAATAATGTTTTTTTTATAAAATGGCCAACCGATTGATTCGTGCAGCTACTTATATACCATACGACTGCCAAAGGAGGTGCCGCATGACAGCAAATAACCTGATCGATGAATCGCTTCTGCAAAGCTATTCGAGAAAGATATTCGGCTTTGCTCTCTCGAAAACGGGACATGAACAAAATGCAAAGGATTTGTCCCAAGAAATATGGTTAGGGCTCTATCGCTCGCTTCACACAGGCAAGCAGGTGGACAACATGGACGCATGGGTTCACACGATCTGCTGCTACACATGGAGCAATTATTTGGCGAAGGAAAAACGGCATTGGAACCATGCAAATATCGATTATATGTCTTTCCTAGAGAACGGAAACAGAGAGCTTTTTGCGGCGGATATGGAAGAGCTGCTGGAAAATATGCGGCTTGAAATCGCTTATTTGTCTCGTCTCCATCGTGACATTACGATTCAATATTATTATGAGAGGCAGAGTGTCGAGCAGATCGCGAAGCATTTGCAGATTGCGGCAGGGACGGTGAAGTGGCATCTCTTTGAAGTGCGTAAAAAGCTGAAGGAGGCAATAAAAATGGAGCAAGCTGCTGATCGATTAAGCTATAAACCGGTGAGGATGATGGTTGGCCACTGTGGAACACCAGGTCCAAATAATGAGCCCAATTGTTATTTCAACGCCATGCTAACATCGAATATCTGTGTTTCAATTTATGAAAAACCTTTGACCATTGAAGAGATCGCGCGCAAAGTTGGGGCTGCCAGTGCCTATGTCGAAGATGAGCTTCAGAAGCTGGAGAAATCGGATTTAGTGCGGCAAGTAGGCAAAGGGAAGTACCAGACGAACTTTATTATTGAGACGATGAGAAGCTTGTCTGCGGAAACAAGTTATTTTAAATCGAAAGCCGAAGAGCTGGCGGAAGAAATTTACGCATGTGTAGCGGGAAAACTGGAAGAAATACGCACTTTAAATTTTCATGGGACGCATTTGAACGAAACATTCCTTCTTTGGGCTTTAATCCCTTATGCTATTTGGACGCAGTATTATCAAGTGAAAGATGAAGCCTATTATGTGCAATATCAGCCGGATGAAAGAAAAGATGGCGGGAAATATATTGTGACTGCTTCTATTCATTATAGCGATGAGGAGTATCGGCGCAGTTTGCCTAACTATGAGATTATACGCAAATATGCAACGAACGGCATTAAAACGCGCAACAGCCATTACCATGGCGGGCTTCAGATGGAATCATGGTGGTCGGGTATGACGTGGAGAGACTTTAACGCGCCTGATCTGGATGACTTATCAAGGGTCGTAGAGCTTATAGAATGCGGAGCTTTACACTCGGAATATGATCGGATCTTAATTAGCAGACTCGTCGAAAAGGGTTTTGTATCCATGGAGAGCGGCAAGCTTGAATGTTTGGTTCCATACTTTAATGCCTCCCAGCATGAAGCGCTGAATCGTATATTGGATCAAGCATTTCATGAGAACAACTTCAAAAAGAAAGTAGATCAAATCTATGAGGATATGATATCCGTATGCAGAAAGGATGCGCCATCATTTATATCGGATAAAGAGATTGTGTACAAAGCAATGAATGATGGGATGACGCTTGTTTTTGCGGTAATGGAATATTTGGAGCGTAAACATATTTTGGCAGTGCCTGCCGATACCGAGAAAAAACGACTTACTACAATGATTTGGCAATTTCCTTCCAGCAACCAGTAGTTGAGTAAAACAAAAGAGGCTGTTCCAAAAGTAGAGTATTCTACTTTTGGAACAGCCTTTTGTTAAGACGGATAATAAATGACCATACTGATTCTCACAATACAATCACCTGAATTGTGATAGACATGGGGCGTATCTGCTGTAAAACGTATGGAATCGCCCGTTTTCACTGTATATTCTTCATTATTTACACGAACGGTAAGCTCGCCATTAAACACGGTTAAAAACTCCTGTGTACCTTCTCTATGTGATTCAGAACTCAAATAAGCGCCTATTTCCATATCAACGGAATACATTTCAAATCGTCTGCCTTCTTCAAAGGGAAAAAATGGATAAAGTAGAAATCTACCGTTATCTTCTGTTAGTGTTTGTATTTCATTTTTGCGAACGATGACTGTATCGGATTGCGGCTCGTTAATGAGGGAAGTGAATGAAACTTTTAAACCATTAGCTATTTTCCAAACGGTTCCAATAGTAGGGTTGGATTCGCCGCGTTCGATTTGTCCTAACATCGTTTTGCTGACCCCTGTCATTTCTGCTACCTTATCAAGACTAAGCTTTTGTAGCTCCCGCAGGTGTTTTAGGTTATTGGCAAGTACATAATTGATGTCTTCCAAAATAATTAGCCTCCTCGATTGTGCGATATAGCGTCCATAATGTATAATCATAACGTACATGCGTTAAAGAGTACATCTTGTTCAAGTATAGCACACGAGAGGCGGATTTAAATCATGGCTTTAGCTCCTTTTTTGATTTATGTTATTGTGAATACATTTACGCCAGGGCCAAATAACATCATGGCGATGTCTAATGCGAGCCGATATGGAATGAAGAAGTCTATTCGTTTTCTGTTTGGTGTAGCAACTGGTTTCTTACTATTAATGCTCTTATGTTGTTATTTCAATCTGCTATTATATAGCTTCGTTCCTAAAATGAAATTTGTCATGAATATCTTAGGAAGCCTGTATATGACTTATCTTGCATTTAAAATAATGAAGAGTAAACCACGCCGTAGTGATGGAGATAATCATGATCATGGGAAGCTGAATTCATTCTTATCGGGCATGCTGCTGCAGTTCGTTAATTTTAAGGTGATATTATACGGGATTACAGCGATTTCGACGTTCATCATGCCATTTTACAAATCAAATATAAGCTTATTATTGTTTTCGATGTTCCTTGCCTTTGTAGGACTGGTAGCCACATCCTGCTGGGCTGTTTTTGGTGCATTATTTCAAAAATTTCTCTCTACACATGAGAAAAAGTTCAATATATTCATGGGATTATTATTGATTTATAGTGCAATTACCATGCATTTATAGGGGATTGTTCAGAAAGAAGGGCAGGATAGTTGAGCTGAAAAAGGAGCTGTTTGGCTTTGGAAGCAAGCTTTCCTATGGTTAAGTTAACGGAGCACTACAGCTTAATAAAACAGCGGCAGTCAGGACTTATTTTCTCGTCCAGATCTGCCGCTGTTTGTATTATGAGGATCTGATCTATTTTTAAAATTCGATAATTGCTGCAGCTCTTAGTTTCTACTCCTTGCCATGACGTATGAATAGCCACACGCCGAACAAGATAAGTACGCCGGCTGCCATTTGATAAGCCGTCAATGCTTCCTTTAATAGAGCCCAAGCGAGCAAGGAGGCGATAACGGGTTCACCCAGTACAGCCATGGATACGGCTGCGGCGCTCATATGCTTCAGCAGCCAATTGAACAAGTAATGCCCGAACAGCGTCGGTACGATCGCGAGCAGCAAGAAAATGCCCCATTCCTGCGGACTGTAGCCTGTAAAGGAATTGCCGCGAACGAGATTGTAGACGGCGAGTGAAGTCGCAGCAAGCGCGAATACCCAGAAATTATAAGTAAATGCACTCATATCCTTACGCAATTCCTTGCCGATCATCATATGAACAGCAACAGCAGCTGCACCTAGAAAGGACAGAACGTCGCCGATCAACGCATCCCTTGAGAGGGAAAAGTCTCCCGATGCAATAACGATGGAGCCGATCAGCGCGATCCCCATCCCCCACATCATCATGCGATTTGCTTTAATATGGAACAGCCAGTAGGAGCCGAGCATAACCATAACAGGCTCCAATGTCAAAATAACGGTAGAGCTTGCGACCGTGGTCAGCCGCAGAGAAGCCATCCATAATAAGAAGTGCAGCCCAAGCATGACGCCGGAGAGGGTGAGCAGCCTCCACTGCTTGGCACTGAGCTGGAACATTTCCGTGCGGTATTTAAAGACGAGCGGCAGCATGATCAGGTTAGTTAGATAAAGCCTGTACATGGCGATGACGGCAACGTCAGCATTTGACCAACGAACGAAAATGGAAGAAAAGGATATAGCGATAATACCAATGATGTATAACAATTCATAAGTGGCTAAAGACTTGGTGCTGCGGTTCATCGTTGTAATTTCTCCCATACTTATAAACCCCCTGAGTCCAATTGCAGCATCTGCAATGGAAGGATCAGGGGGCTTTATTATATTTATGATCAAACGTAACAGCTCTTGCGGCTATCCGGCTTGTCCAGCTGAAGTTTTCCCAGCCTTCTCGAGTTCTGCGTCAAAATACTGCTGAAGCTCCGTCACTTTTCTTACATCCTCGAATGAGGCTTTGCCTGCTAAATAACGTTCCGCGAACACTTCCCACTGTGGAACGATTTTTTGCGCGTTCATAGAGCGAATCGCGTTTTTAACCATTCTGCGTTCCTTTGCATTCGTGTACATATCCTTGAACTGCTGCTTAAGCTCGAAATCCAGCTCGCCAAAAATTTTGCGGAATACCTCAGCCGTCATACGAGCATCGTCGAGTGCCCGGTGCGCTGAGCCTTCAGCTGTGATTTCAAGATCAATGAGCGCAGCTTCGACGCTGACATCGTTCGTTACGTTCTTATAGCGAATGTAACCCTTCAAGAGGTCGAAATAATCGGCAGCCATCCAGAAGCTGTCATCGAGCTTATGCATGCGCGTATCATAGACGATTCTCTTCAAATCCTCGCCGCCCCAAGTGAACAGCAGGAAGGAGTCGCTTTTTTTGAGCCATGCGGTGAAATCCCCGATTACTTTCGGGAAACGGCTTGCTACGTCGATGTCTTCCTGTGGAATGCCTGTTTTTTTCTTAATGAAACTGTTCAGCTTGGAGAAATAAATCGGTTTTATCAATGCGGAAAATTCATCTACCTGTTCAAGTGAACTATTGAGACGAACCGCGCCAATTTCAATAACCTCCATAGGTAATTCGCTTGCAAATTTTCGTCCGTTAAATTCAATATCCAATATAATGTAGTCCAAAATCTTAACCTCCGATAGATAGCCTGTGTTATTCATTCTATCAGAAAAAGTTATCCAGATGGAAACTACAATATGGTAGAACGCCGCAGCAGGTTTATTTTTTTGATTTCATTACATAAAAGACAATCGTACCAATAAGAATGACGAGGATCAAAGGAAGCAGCCATACGCCAAGCGAAGAGACGCCTCCGGATGCATATTGAATAACCGCCCATTGCACATAAGTGAATAATGCTACAATTTCAAGCTTGATCCAGCTTAGCAGAAGGATGGAGGTTTTGTATTGGTATGGAGCATTTTGCTCCGTAATCGTGGTCATGTAATTGAATTGATGAGGGATTTTGCGTAAAAGCGCAAGCCCAGCAAATAATAGGAATGAGATTATCGGTAAAATGACGAGTGCTGCTTTGCTTCCCCATCCGTCAGCCTCACCGCTCCCGTTAAAATGAATGGCAATCGTTTGTGGAAGATCAGGCCATTTTACAATTAAATAGATGACGGACGAGAGCAGGAGTAGAACCGATATTCCATCATGCCATCTTTCAAGATTTGATTTTGCAATCGTAAGCTTAGGTAAATTCGCCATAGTGGCAGCACCACCTTATCTCTTGTCATGTGCATACTCATTAATTATAGCGTATGGCTTTGCGGATAGTAACCTTTTTTACAGTAATTTTCCAAATGAGAAACTCCAGCCTAGGCCGGGGGAGGGCTAAGGCTGGAGTGGCTCGATCACTTATTTGTTTAAATATAAGAATTTATAAGTTTGATATTTATAGAAGGCTTATATTTCTGCGTCAAAGCTGCTTCAGCTTCCAAAGGACGCCGAAGGCGTTTTAGCTTGAGCCGCTTAGTTTTTAAGAGCGTTTCATACGGCGGGAATTCAGCCAAAGCGGGATACGGAACACTAAGTTGATCAGCAGGACAACGAATACGAGCACGGCTGCCGCTTTTTGAGCAATCTCCTGAGCGTCGCCAACGATGGCTTCGGATTGTACATACCACAGATGAACGGCAAGAGTAGCACCTGGCGAGAAGAGACTGAAATCCCACATTTCACCGGATGTCGTAACACCAGCAGTTAGGATGATTACGGCGCTTTCGCCGAATGCGCGACCAGCAACTAGGCAGATCCCTGTAATGATACCGTTAAGCGCAGCCGGAATAAGTGCGCGAGTAATAGTCTGCAAATGCGTACCGCCAAGTGCAAAGGAAGCGCTTTTCAGCTCTTTCGGTACAGCGCGAATGGACTCCTCTGTTACGCGGGTTAGTACAGGCAAGTTAAGAAAAGCTAGACTGACTGCACCGCCAAGGATGGTCAAGCCAATCTCGAAATATTCAACGAATAGAGCGATACCGAATAAGCCGAAAATGATAGAAGGCACGGAAGCGAGTCCTTCCACGCAAATGCGTACGAAGCCGATCAGCTTATTGTCAGGTGCAAATTCGGCCAAATAAATGCCAGCTGCCATTCCGAGCGGAATAGAGATGAGCAAAGAGATAAATAAGATGTAGAAGGAGTTAAGCAGAGTAGGGCCGATACCGCCGCCTTCTTCAATTTCGCTCGGCAAGCCGAATATGAAATCCCATGTTATTTTTGGAAGACCGTCCTGAAGAATTAGAAAAAGAAGGCCAAAAATAAAAGCGATGATTAAAATGCCTAACGACCAAACAACACCTGTAAACAGACGGTCTTTAAAACGGTTAAGTCCTTTTTTGCTGCTAAAGGGGTTTGCTAATGGGTTCATATCTAAAGCTTGTTTCATACTTGCGACCCCTTTCTTTGAAGCCAGCGAATGGCAACGATCATAAGCAGCGAAATAACGAGGAGCAAGAAGCCCATTAAGTAGAGCGCATAGTTCCAAGTTGAATCAAAAGGAACATTCGAAATTTGCATAACGATGTTGCTCGTAAGAACAGAGGTAGGCTTGAGCAAGCTATCTGCCAGTTGAGGCGTATTGCCAATAACCATAACGACAGCCATCGTCTCGCCGACTGCACGCGCCATACCGAGAATGACGGCGTACATGATACCGCTTTTGGCCGAAGGAAGCAGTACTCTCCATACGGTTTGAAAACGAGTAGCGCCTAACGCATAGGAAGCATCGCTGAATTTGGCTGGTACGGCGCTAATTGCGTCATCACTTATACGGCTTACGGTAGGCAGAACCATAATTGTAAGCACGAGTGCTGCCGCAAGCAGTCCATCGCCCATTCCGCTTCCGGTAACATTTCGAATCAGAGGAATAAGTACGGTCAAGCCCAAATAGCCATAAACGACGGACGGAATTCCGACGAGCAGGTCAAGAACCGGACGGAGCATGTTTTTAAGCCACGGCGGTACAAAGACAGACAGAAATACTGCAATGATTAAGGAAATAGGGACGCAGATCAACAGCGTCAAAGCGGTCAGGGCAAAGGTGCCGAATATGAAAATAAGTGCGCCGTATTGCTCATTTTCGGGATTCCATTCCGTGGAAAAGAAAAAATCTGCTAGTGAAATGTTGCCGAATGTCAAAACGCCGGTACGGAACATAAGCAGCAAAATGAGTAAGAGGATGAGGCAAACAAAACCGGCTGCTGCTATGCACAAGTAACGAAACATACGATTCGTGAAAAACAAGCGCGATCTCCGGTCAAACGGCTTGCTGCTGCCAGTCAAGATCGCGCTGCCGAGCTCAGAAGAGAGACGCGGCTGCCTTGCAGCATGAGTGGACTCCAACATAAATTATAGGCTCCTCTGTGCGAAACCCGCCCTAGCTGTTTCGCAATAAAATATAAATGGGGATAACGATTCATGCGGTTAAAGAAAAGAACGATCGACTTAAGCGCTCTTGTGCGCAAGCCGACCGCTCCTCTTGTTTTTAACTATTTAATAGCTGAGATCGGAATGAATTTAAGCTTTTTAAGCGAACCATTTTGGAATTTTGTGCTTTGTACGTATTTAATAAATTCCTTTGTAGCGCCAGTTGGCTCGCCTTTTGTCATATAGTAGCCATAGCCCCATACATTGTATTTCCCGTTAATAACGTTAGCTTCAGTTGGTTCGATGTTGTTGATTTTTACAGCAGTCATTTTGTCTGTTACATAAGCAAGGTCCATGTAACCAATAGCGTTTGGTGTTGTTTCAATTGCGGACTTCATGTCGCCGCTTGTTTTTACTTCTTTGTAGTTGTCGCCTTTGCTCATGAAATCTGTTCCATCAAGCGCTTTGTCTTGGAAGTTAACACGAGTACCGGAACCGAAAGTACGGTTTACAACGATGATATCAGCATCCTTGCCGCCAACTTCTTTCCAGTTTTTGATTTTACCGGAGAAGATGCCTTGCAAGTCTTTAGTCGTTAGGTTTGTTGCAGTTACGTTTTTGTTAACAACAGCTGCGAAAGGAATGATAGCTACTTTATGTGCAACTTGGCCTTCGAATTTTTTGAAGCCTGGAACATCTTTGGATGCATCCCAGTCAACTGCTCCGATGTCTGCGATGCCTTTGCGTACAGCTTGCGGTCCAGTAATCGATCCAGCTGCGGAAGCTGAGATTTTTACTTTTGGATTCAATTTTTTGAACTCGCTTGATGCTTGAAGTGTCAATGGCAGAAGGGCAGAGGAGCCGTTGATGACAATTTTGCCGCTAAGCTTGCTAGCTGCGGTAGCCGTAGGTGTTGATGCAGGAACGGAACTGAAGCCGATAACAGCGATAAGCGCTGCGATTGTTAATTGTTTAAACCATTTCATTAGGAATGACCTCCATTAATTAGTTTGTGATGTTTTTCCATTTGCCTTGAACGGATACTGCCAATTGACCATCAATAAGTGCTGCGAAATCGGAGCTGTCCGATACGACTAATTCTGTTGCGCTGTCCGATACGGTTTGCACAAGTTTGTTCGTACCTGTAGCACTGTCAATCTCGTAGATTGCGTTAGTGCTGTTTCCGTCAGCTGTAAGCAGATAGAGCTTGCTTCCGCCTTGAACTAATTGGTAAACGTCTTTGTCAGCGAAGAGAGGCGTGCTTGCTTTGCCTGTATTGTCCACCGTTACGAGCTGACCAACGCTTGCTTCGTCTGAACTTACGCTAACATAGCTTACTTTGGAGCCGTCTGCTGCCAGCTTAAGGAAAACTTTATCCGTAGCTTCTTTTGTAAGCTGTACAGGTTTATTATCACCAACTGTAGAATTATAGAAGTAGATTTGCGGCTCAGTGCCTGTTGCATCGATAGCAACATCATCAAGCTCAACGTCTTTGCTGCTGTCTGCCGTTACTTTCGGCTGCTTGAAGACGTAGAAAGCGAATTTAGTGCCGTCTGCAGATACTTCAAGGTTTGCCTTGTAATCTACTTTATCTTCCAATACTTTGGATACTTTGCCGTCAGCTATAGCAAGCTTAGCGATGACAGAGCTTTTGTCGCCTTGTAAGAAGAAGATGGAAGAACCGTCTTTCGACCATTGAAGCTCATTTTTGATCGAGTTGTCCGTACTTACTTGTTTCGCTTGTTTTGTGCTCAGATCGATGGTGAATACCGCACCGTTTGCATCGGAGTAAGCTACACTTTTGCCATCAGGAGACAAAATAAGATCGGAAGTGTCAGAGGATGCTAGAAGCAGCTCATATTTTCCAGTAACAGCATCAACTAAGAAATCTTCGCGGCCTTCGCCAGCCGTGTTCGATACGATAAGCTGTTTGGAGTTAACCCAGATTGCATGCTCAGCGCTATCAAGCAATTGAACCGTATGTATGTTGTTGTCTTCGTAAGTGCCGCCAAGTGCCTCAACGAATGCAGTAGGCTCGATGAAAGTGGAGTAAGCCACTTCAATAGCTGGATGCTGAAGTGCAGTTGCAACACCGTTTATGTTAATTGTTTTTGCAGCGATTTTTAGCTTCAGCGTTTTGTCGCCAAATTTTACAACTACCGTATGATCGCTGTTGATGTGAAGAGTCGCGCCGATCGCGATTGTCATGTCCCGAACAGAAGCGAGTGTAACGCCGCCGTCTACAACGGTACGAACGGTTACTGGATTAGCATTTACTAGAAAGCTTGCTGTGCTAATTTGTGCAGCTTGCTTTACTGAAGCGGTTTGTGCGAATACCGGAGTAACTGCTGAAGCGCTAATTGCTGCTGCGATCATCGAGATTGCCATTGCTTTTTTCATTTGCATGGAATTGGGTCACCTTTCTCAAATGGGTATTTTTTTTTATTAATACAATCCAAGGCATACTCGGTCAGTATATACGGTTGGCTTGATCCCTCCCAGGCAGCGCTAGATCAATACATTTTGTAACGAATCGTTTATTTCTACCTGATCATAACAATCAATTATCATCCCAATATTTAGAAATTGTATCGAATTTGTAAAGATAGGCAAATTACCACCTAAATCCAATTCTCCTTCTTTTAAGAAGGAAATAGTAGAAATTTACCCCACTATAAGAAGAAAGTGCACCATGGTCTTTTTTGAACGAGGTTTATAATGGGGGTATGCTCGCAAATCTATTCATTTATAGGAGGACCAATCAATGAACATTTCAATCGGAGGTTATTCATTCAACAACACGTATTTAGAAGGAAAAATGGATATTTTCGGATATTTGGAAACGGTAAAATTCCGGTATCGGATGGATGTGGTCGATTTGTGGAATGGCTTTTTTATAGATCGCAGCAGCAAGCCTATTATGAAGCTGGCCGAGGAAAGCTATATTCGCAAAATACGTGAGGCGCTCGATGAAAAAGAAATGCGGGTCGTTAATTTTGCAATCGACGGTGCTCATTTATGGGACCCAGACAAGGAAATGAGACAGCTTTTGTATGATAATGCTCTCCTTCATTTGAAAGCTTCCGTTATTTTAGGTGCGGAAACCGTCCGTATTGATACGGGAGGCAGCTATGAGGACTGGGAAGCAATGAGCGACGAGCAATTTGAATATACGGTAAAAAGATACCAGGAGTTTTCTGAGTATGCGGCTGACCATGGCTTTCTAATCGGACCAGAGAACCATATGGGTGCGTCATTAAATCCGAATGAGATGAAGCGTCTCGCAGAGGCGGTTGATCATCCTGCCTTTGGTTTTCTTGTTCATTTAGGCCGGTGGAAGGAGAATCAACCAGAAGGAGACAGCATCGTTGCGCCTTGGGCGTACCATACCCATTTTGACGAAGAAACTGCTGACGGTACTCATGCTTTGGAGACGATCCATATGCTGCAAGAATCAGGGTACAAGGGATATTGGGGAGTAGAATATAATGCGGCAAAAAATCAATACGTAGAGACAGAGCTGCTTATTACGAAGGTGAAGAAGCTTCTGATCGAGGCAGACCAACAATCAGGCAGAGGGGCTCAGCACTATGAATAAAATACGAATTGGCATTATAGGCGTAGGACAAATTGGAAAAATGCATATCGAAAAATATAAAAATATCGCTGGCGCTGAGCTTGTTGCTGTATGCGACTTAAATGAAGCGGAAGCTAAACGAGTTGCCGAGCATTATGATATACCTCATGCCTACTCTGATTTTAGAGAGCTGCTGAAGCGTGATGATTTGGACGCGGTCGACGTGTGCCTGCACAACAATTTCCATGCACCGGTAACGATCGCAGCGCTGCAGGCGGGCCTGCATGTCTATTGTGAGAAGCCGATTGCAGGAACCTATTCCGATGGCAAGGCTATGGTCGATGCTGCGAAGTTATGTGGAAAACAATTGCATGTGCAGCTCTACACGTTATATGGTAAAGATACGAAAGCTGCCAAAACATTAATTGATGGCGGCATGCTAGGCAAGCTTTACCATGCCCGCTCGTCAGGCTTTCGCCGAAGAAATCGACCGTTTGTTGATGGTTATGGCACGCCTTATTTTACACGCAAGGAAACAGCGGCAGGCGGCGCGCTTCTCGACATGGGCGTCTATCACATTGCACAGCTGCTCTATTTATTAGGCAACCCGCAGGTTGAAAGAATTTCAGGGAAAGTTTATCAAGAGACGGATATGCTGCAAGAGAGAAGGGAACAAAGCGGCTTTGATGTAGAGGAGCTGGCTACAGGCTTGATTCGGTTCAGCGGTGGTTTGACGCTTGATATCGTAGAGGCGTGGGCTGTTCATCTTGGCGGCTTCGAGGGCAGCAGTATCGCCGGTTCCAAGGGTGGCGTACGCTTGCCGAACGAGCAGACAGGACCAGGGGCTCAGTCCTTCAGCTTCCATAACACGGTTTGTGATATGGATATGGACAGTACGCTGGACCTTGATATGATGGACCTGCGCAGGAATCGCTTGTATGAGAATGAGGATGCCTACAGTTCATCTCAGCATCACTGGATCGCAGCTCTGCAAGGCAGAGTGCCACTACTGCCAACAGCGGAAATCGCGCTGAATACGATGCTCATTAGCGAAGGCATTTATATGTCAGAGGAGCTTGGACGTGAGGTTAGCGCGGACGAAGTTATTATACGCGCACGTACTTCTGCTGTAGAGCTTTAAAGAAGTGCTAAGCTAAAGAGCAAGACGAGGGACTTGGATATGAATCAGAATCAGAATCGTACTTTTCATTTAATTAAAGCGTTTAACTTTTTTGTATATGGCGCGATTGCCGTATACAGTACGTTTTTTGTTGTTTATTTGCAATCCATTGGAATGTCTACGCTTGAGATTGGTGCGTTAATGGCCGGCGGCCCGATTGTTTCGATCATCGCGAACCCGCTATGGGGTTATTTGAGCGATCGATTCCGCAATGTCAGGCTAATTCTGATCGTGATGCTTATTGGCAGCATGCTTGTCATGCAGCTCGTCTTTTTATATCAATCGTATACGATCATTTATGCCTGTATGCTGTTCTTTTTCTTTTTTCAAATGCCTTTATTTTCACAGAGCAACAGTCTCATTCTTAACAGCATTGAAGGAACGAACCATAAATTCGGCGCTTTTCGCTTGTTCGGCTCGCTCGGCTGGGCGTTTATCGCTTTGGTGGCTGGACCTGTGATCGGGCAAATTGGCATTGATCGTCTCTGGATTATTTATTCGGTCATGATGCTTATCTCGCTTGCTTTTGCGTTTACGCTGCCAAAGGGCGAGGCGAAGGGTGCAGCCCCTGCCGGCAAAGTGAATTACCGTTCGATGTTCGTAAACCGTTCCTTCTTGTTGTTCTTAATCATAGGTTTAGTGATCTCCATTCCTAACTCTATGAATACGACATTTATCCCGCTGTATATTAAGGAATTGGGCGGAGAGGCTTCCTTAATCGGTTGGTCTGCCTTCTGGTCATCCATATTTGAAATTCCAGTCTTTTTGCTGCTTGATCGGTATTTGAAAAAAAATACAAAAACGATGGTATTATGCCTCGTTGTCATCAGTATCCTATTCGCCTTGCGCTGGTTCCTGATGTCAAACGCAGACACTGCTCAGCAAATTATTTATATCCAAGTGCTGCACTGCTTAACATTTGGCGGCTACTATTATATTGGCACGCAGCTGGCCGTACAGCTTGTGCCTGCTGAATTCAGAGCATCGGGACAAGCGCTTTATGCCCTGACTTGGGGAGGCTTGTCAGGCATTGCGGCGGGTTTTCTCGGAGGCTGGGTGTTTGAGCAAATGGGTCCGCAGGCGATGTATCAATTATGCAGCGTCATGGCTGCGCTCGGGATTGTTGGCTTCTTCTTGTTGTTTGCGCGGCTGCGCAGAGAAGTGGGCACGAGCAGCAAAATAAGCTCTCATGCTGGATAACTGCAACCTTTCTTGTCTTATGGTCGTTCGAATAAGAGAATGGACATCATGTTATAGGAGAGGTGAACGACTATGAGGAAACGACGGAGTTTAGCCATAACAGCAGTCGCGGTCATGCTTTCTACATCTATTGCAGCACAAGCCTTCGCGGCGGCTCCATTTGGCGATATCGCAAACATAGGCAGCAAAGCAAAGATTGAAGCTTTGCAGCAGCAAGGAATTATTAAAGGAGTGAGCGATACGGCATTTCATCCAGAGGATCATTTGACGGCAGCACAAGGCATTTCTTTGATCGTGAGAACGACGCAAATTAGCCTAGCCGCCATTGATTTTTCTAGTGCGCCTACCGCTGGTGGTTTCTATACGAAGGTGAAAAACGATGCGTGGTACGCGGAGGATTTCATCATTGCACACTACAACGGCTTGGACATCCCGGCTGATATTGATCCGCAAGCGCCACTTACGAAAGAGCAGTTCACGCATTATCTTGTTCAAGCGTTAGAGCTTACCGGTCAATATCCGACGATCAAGATGTTTATTAATATCCAGGACGAAAAGGATATTACGACGGCGTATCAAGGAACCATTCAGCGTTCACTGCTATATAAGATTGCGTCTCTAGATGAGAAGGGCAACTTTGATCCAGCGCATGTTTTAACCCGTGCTGAAGCGGCAGGAATGCTGTATGATACACAAAGCTTTATTGAGGCGCATAAGGAAAAGGCGGAACCCGAGCAGGGAGCAGCTGAATAAAAAATGAAATAGGGAAAGGCAGTTAATTGAGGGTTATTTCAGCCTCGTTAACTGCCTTTTTATTTTAAAATTATTTTTCCTAGCAACACGATAATTCCAAGCGGAGTAATAAGATATAAAAGGGTAAACTTTATTTATATCACATTTTATTTTGAAAAATCAATAAAAAATGTAAAAAAACCTTGAAATTAATTCAAGGCTGTAGTATCTTCTGTATAGGAAACTTTTGGGAGGTGAACGGTAATGGAAAAGATGGCAATGCAAATGATGATGAACATGTGCATGGATGAAATGATGTGCAAGATGAAATCCATGAAGATGATGATGGAAATGAAAATGATGGACAGCATGGATATGAACATGATGATGATGAAGATGCAGGAATGTGACGAAATGTCCACGATGATGATGCAAATGATGCGTGACATGGAGCAAGTATCGATGTAATCATCTATGAATCTGACCATTCATAGAGGTTAGTATAATCGGCAGAGCTGTTCGCGGCATGCCGTCGTATATCGTTTTTTCCTACATAGCTAAGCAGAGCAGCCAACTGCATGCAGGCTTTTTTTTATTTCTAGACCTTCACAATTGCGCCTCGAACCTTCGCCTTATAACGCATAGTGGGCTTTCAGCTTGCTGGCAATCATAACCCGTTGAAGCTTAAACTCCCAAACCTTTTCTCTTAGCTGAATCTGCTGCTCCGAATTATGTGCATTCCGAAGCTGCTCGTAAATATCAAGCATTTTACGATTGATTTGATCGAAGCGAAGCCATAGATCGACACGAATGCCATGCTCGATTTCAAGGCGGATATGGTTATCTTTGGCGCGTAGGTTTTGAAGGATTTGTTGCTGCCACTCTGCATCTCCGATCATTACAGCGAAGTTATAAAGATCCAAATAATCATCAACCCATTTTGCTGCAATTTGTTTCTCGGAATAAGTCATGCTGGTCAGCTCCAATCTCCGTTTTGTTTATATACCTAGTATTATACTAGGAATTAAAGGGATTGCAAGCAATTTGTAATTATTGTGTTTTTGTCCCATTCAGTTCGAAATTGGATTTACGTTTAAATGCTGCAAAAACAGCGAAGCCATTATTTTTATATACGCAGTCGGAATGATTAAAACCAGCCTCGCTCAGCCATCTAAGCTGATCCTCTACAGTGGCATTAATGTCGACGCTTCGGCGCTGGATGGCCGCTTCGATTGCGCCTGTGGTTAAGCCGCTTTGCTGGATGGCTGTTATCCATTGCGACATATAATATTGATCCCAATAAGCGGTTGTACCCGCTGCTTGATCAGCATTAACGAAGCTGCCGCCTTCTTTTAGAAGCTGATGAACGGTATGAAATAAGTCGCGTTTTGCTGGATGCGATAAGTGATGGATGGACAAGGAGGAGATGATGGCATCGTAATTTTCTGTGTAAGGATAGCTTGAGTAATCAGCAGCTATATAGCTGACTGATGGGTCATCTCCGAAGCGAGAATGCGCCTCCTTTAGCATTTCTTCGCTCAAATCGATAAGAGTAAGATTGGCATTTGGGTATTTGTTGCGAATCATAGATGAGAAAAGTCCTGTTCCGGCACCTAAGTCGAGTATACGCGGGGCATCGCTATCACAGTGAACCAAGTCGGTTGCTATGCTGTAAAAATCATCAAAGCAGGGGATCAGTTGGCGGCGCTGACGATCATATTCAGGCGCGACAGCATCAAACTGTTTTTTCACATTTT
Organism: Pristimantibacillus sp. Z349TD_6; assembly: GCF_056173205.1. NCBI lineage: Bacteria > Bacillati > Bacillota > Bacilli > Caryophanales > Paenibacillaceae > Pristimantibacillus (SeqCode) > Pristimantibacillus sp. Z349TD_6. Next base: position 909,213 of record NZ_CM149662.1, read on the forward strand.
CATTCACAATAATGCCTCCTCGAATATTGGGCTGCGTGCTGATTTGTCATTTTCACTTGAGTTAAACAGTATATTATAGATGATTGTTTCATAATGGAAATATATAATATAAATATACTTTATAGTTTTAAACTATGAATAAATCGATTTTAATCCGTTAAAAAATGGGTATTGCGTATCCGAGTTTTTGATGGTACGATTGGTAAAATTTTAAGATCACTGATGAACACATATGGCAAGTTAAATAGCTTTTACATTCGATGACGAGAAAGAGTACGTTATGGGCCTGATCGAACAGAGAGTTGGGGCAGCTGAAAACCAACGTTCGGGTACTAGCGGAAAGCCATCTCCGAGAAGCAGGCTGAACGAGAGTAAGCTCTGCCGCATTTCCAGCGTTAACGGGAACATGTATTGCTAGATACATGAGCAGAGTGTCGCGCTTTTGGCGTGAAACTAGGGTGGTAACACGGGTAGAGACTCGTCCCTTTATTGGGATGGGTCTCTTTTTTTGTTTTTTATCCATATTTTAGGAGGAAAAGTAATGGAGACATGGTCAATGAGCAAAATGATATCACCAATGGTGCAGCAAATTCCGCCTTCGGGCATTCGTAAATTTTTTAGCTTGGCTGAAGGCAATAAGGATATTATTTCGCTTGGCGTCGGAGAGCCTGACTTCGTTACGCCTGAGCATGTAAGAGCGGCTTGCGTCCGTGCGCTAGAGCAGGGCAAAACCTCCTACACCTCAAATGCAGGGCTTATTGAGCTTAGAGAAGAGATTGCCAACTATTTATACAATGGGTTCCAAGTGAAATACGAACCATCGAATGAAGTGCTTGTTACCGTTGGAGGCAGTGAAGCCATTGATCTTGCACTGCGGGCGTTAATATCGCCAGAGGATGAAATTATTGTTCCTGTTCCTAGCTATATTGCCTACGCGCCGATCGCCCAGTTAAATGGCGGCAAGGTCATTGAGGTTGAAACGTTCGCTGAGGATCATTTCAAACTAACGGCAGAAGCCTTGAAATCCGTCATTACTCCGCACTCGAAGGTGCTTATTTTAAATTATCCGAACAACCCGACAGGGGCTATCATGACCTATGAAGAGTGGCTTCCTGTTGCTAAGGTCGTGGAAGAAAATAATCTAATCGTTATATCTGATGAAATTTATGCGGAGCTGACCTACGATGCGAAACATGTGAGCTTCGCTTCGCTGCCAGGCATGCGGGACAGAACGCTGCTTATAAGCGGCTTCTCCAAAGCTTTTGCAATGACAGGGTGGAGAATCGGTTATGCTTGCGGTCATCCGGAGCTGATCGCAGCGATGCTCAAAATTCATCAGTATACCGTCATGTGCGCACCAATTATTGGGCAGGTTGCGGCGATAGAATCACTTCGCAATGGATTAGATGAAAAGGATAGGATGATTGAGGCTTATGCGCAGCGCAGACGGATGTTTGTTAAGGGCCTAAGGGAAATTGGTCTGCCCTGCCATGAGCCGCTGGGCGCGTTTTATGCTTTCCCTTCTATTGCGCATACGGGACTTACTTCCGATGCATTTGCGCAAAAGCTATTGTTTGATGCCAGTGTTGCTACTGTGCCTGGGCATGTGTTCGGCCTTGGAGGAGAGGGCTTCATTCGCTGCTCCTACGCATCCTCTGTATCAAGGCTTAACGAAGCGCTTGAGCGTATGGATCGCTGCTTGAGGACACCCGGTATGTCCGAGAAATAAAGAAGGGAGCCAGCATAGGCTCCCTCATGGCTCGAACGAGTGGATCAATCGCTTGGAAAATAAATACTAATCGAGGTGCCTTCATCAATCGCAGAGCGCACCTCGATTCGTCCTTGATGTGCTTCTACGATCATTTTGGCGATGCTCATGCCAAGGCCAGTACCGCTGCTTGATTCTTCCGTATTCGTTCCGCGGTAATATCTTTCGAACAGCTTGTTGACAGTGGCCTCGTCCATGCCTCTCCCGTTGTCGGAGACACGGATGTAGGCATCATCATTCAGCATGCCGCAGGTTACCGTAACGGTTATACCCGTAGGATTATGTTTCACGGCGTTCGAAAGCAGATTCTCCATTAGCCGCTGCATCCACTTTGGATTGCCATATAGGCTGACAGGCAGCTCGTCTCCTTCATAAAGGAAGTCTACCTCGGCAAGCGTAGCATCGTTCACATATTTGAGTACTGAGCGTCTAACCAGCTCGCCGAGCTCAAATTCATGTCGATCCATATGGACGGTTCCATGCTTTATTTGATAAATATGCGAGAAGTCATTCATAAGCTCCAGCATATAGCTGCTTTTTTCACGAATCATTTTGCCCATGTCCTGAAGCTCTTCATCACTCCACTGCGCAGGGGAGCTTTCCAATAAATAGCCGTAGCCTTGAATGGTAGAGAGCGGCGTGCGCAAATCATGCGAAATGCCACTCATCCATTCCTCTCTCGTTTTCTCAAGCTGGCGCCGATCCTTCTCCGTTTGTGCGAGCCGCTCGGCCATTTGGTAGAAAGCCGCAATCACTTCCCGGTAAAGGCGGTAGCGAATACGCAGCTTACCGCTGCGGCGGAATACTTTTTTGCGATCCTTTGGTGTAAGCACCTCATCATACCGTCCATTGCCCATCCGCTCGAACCAACCGGCGAATAGGATGAGCGGCTGACCATATCGATAGCCATGCCAAATGGAGATAGCAAGGGAGAGTAAGAGCAGCGAGCCGCCTATCCAAATGAAGATACGTATGGCTTCCGATAAGATGGGCTGCTTCGTATACGTTATTTGTTCATTTGGCGTGTGCAAAATCCAAGTCAAATCACTATTTTCAGGCTGATACACAAAGATGTTCGTATCATAATCACCAGGCTTTTGCTGCATAGTCAGCACTTCCAGCGGCTCATATACATCGATAGCTGAAGTCTGATCTCCAATCGTTTGAACACTTTTGCCTTCTTTGTCTACGATTAGCAAATAGCTGTTCGTTTTCCTTAGCTCAGAGAGCAGGTCATTCTTATATGCCTCATTTACTAGACCATTCTGCTGGTATGCCATATACCATGCAGTCAGTTTCTCTTGCTGCGGATTTTTGTAGCCAAGAAGAAAGAGCAGCGGAGTAGAATACGTCAGATCAAGCTCGTTATCGACGGTATAGATACCTGATTTTTCGGATTGCTGGATGGCTAAAAGCTGCGTAATCGAATAAGAAGTCGGCTGCTCTTTCGGCGAATGAACGGAATAAATAACTTGCCCTTTGGAGTTCACGACTTGCAGCCACATATCACGCTCTTCAATGAGCTCCTTCCAGTGCGTCGACATCTTAATCTCTTTTTTCGAATAGTCGGTTTCCGCGACAATGGAACTAAGCGCGCCGGCGGGAAAGTTCCGTTTGAGATCCTCGTTCGTAATTTTATTAATAAGGACAAGAAACAGCACGATCATCGCAACGAATATGAGAATCGAATAAACGACGAGCTGATATGTAAAATGAAAGGCCATTCGGCGTTGAACCTTCATAGGCTTACAGGCTCCTTAACTAATTTGTAGCCGAGACCACGAACGGTAAGCAGATGCGTCGGCATACTGGGATCATATTCAATCCTCTCGCGAATTCGCCTGATGTGAACCATAACCGTGTTGTCGTCGCCTAATCCGTCAATGCCCCATACCGCTTCATAAAGCTGACCTTTCGAGAAGACGATACCGGGGTTTTTGCAGAAATACAGCAGCAGCTGAAAAACCTGTGCAGGGCATGATACCGGCTGATTATCTACTAATAATTCCCCAGCTGCTTCATTTAACTGAAAACGGCCATAACGGTAGGTTGGATGAGGGGCAGAGGCAGCGGATATTGACGTAGAAAATGTGGAATACGGTGGAGGTGACTCCGCCTCTTCCATGCGGCGCAGCCTTGCTTTAATGCGAGCTGCAATCTCCAATGGATTAAATGGTTTTGTAATATAGTCATCGCCGCCCATCGCAAATCCGGTCAGTACATCGAGATCGGATGCTTTGGCGGTTAGAAATAAGATATGCGGATTGCCCAGCTGTCTAATTTTTGAGCAAAGCTCAAATCCGCTGCCGTCGGGCAGCATCACATCCAGCAGCACGATATCGGCACCGTAGCGAGCGATCGTATCGAGAGCCTCTTGGCAGGTTCCTGCCGTATAGATATGCTGGAAGCCTTCCTTTTGGAGCACCAGCTGCAGCATTTTTACAATAGAAGGTTCATCTTCCACTATGACAATTTTGTTCATATTCATCACCCCGTTTTATGCTAGCACACAAACCTTAACATCTGTTGAACAAAATTGAAAAAAATTAAGCTGCTGTTATGATTCCGTTTGTTCGCTGTTCAATTGGAATCCTTATGATTGGGTAAGAGGTGATAGGAATGATAAATCAAAATGAAACGGGACAGCGAATTCGCGTTATTGATGCGATTAGAGGGTTCTGCTTGCTTGGCATACTGCTGGCGAACATGCTTATTTTTCAATATGGCATTTATGGGAAAGAGGAAATGCAGCTATTTCATCCTACTCCTACAGATGAAGTAACGCATCAAGTTCTCAAGGTAGCGGTGGAAGGCAGCTTTATGCCTATCTTTATGTTTTTGTTCGGCTACAGCCTCTTTAAGCTGCGCGAAGGACTAGTCGCCAAGGGGCTTAAGCCAGCGAGGTATATGGTACGGCGCTTTTTTATGCTAATAGGGCTTGGGCTTATGCATAGCATGCTCCTTTGGGAGGGCGATATTCTACTTGCATATGGGATCGCCGGTTTTTGCTTATTGTTGTTTATCAAACGGAAGCCAAAGACGCTTATGATATGGGGAGTAATTTTGAGTGTCTTAATGGCTGGCATAAGCTTCGGAATGGAGAAGGATAAACCAGAAGAGAAAGCTCGCATGCAGGAATATGTGGTAGAATCCAAAATGGTGTACGGGGAAGGAACCTATCAAGAAATTATGAACTTCCGCCAAGATGAGGATCCATTAGAAATACCTGCGGCAGTCATGGCGGTGCTGGTAGTTATGATGCCATTTATGCTGTTGCCAATGTTTTTGTTTGGAATTGCAGCTGCGAATAAGCAATGGTTCCATAATCCGAAGCGAGAGAGACGCAGATATGCGTGGATCGGCGGTATTTTGCTGCCGCTGGGTCTATTATCGAAAGGCGTGGCAGTGCTTCAACCAGAGTGGGCTTGGAGCGGCGTGTTATTGAGTTTGGGCGGACAATTGCTGGCCTTTGGGTATATTTTTGGTCTTGCGTTCGTCATGTCGTTTTTATCTAAACGATCCTATATCATTATGGCATTTGAATCGGTAGGACGAATGTCTATGACCAACTATTTAATGCAGACGGTGATTTGTACCACTATATTTTATGGATATGCGTTGGGATGGTTTGGAGAAATCGGTGTGCTTAACGGCGTACTGCTTGGCATAGCCATTTATGCCGTTCAAGCCGTTGTGTCCAGCTTCATCCTGTTCTGGTTCAAAAATGGTCCATTTGAGCGTCTGCTTCGCATTGCAACATATTGGTCGTTTAGCGGAAAAGCTCGGGTTTCGAAAATAGCAGCAGATGCACAGGCTTCGGATCATACTTATTTTAGCGCTATGAAATGAATATCATGCGAGAGGGAGCTGCCTGCAGCGAATGTGAGCAGCTTTTGGCCTTCTTCCACTAAAGCATCATGATCTGCTGCGCTTAACTTCTCAAATGATTGAATGAGGAGTGCAGCGGTTTCCTTGTTTTGTTCTATTTTCCAAGTGCCGCGTACGAATCCGTCTATTAAAAACGTAGAGCGAATAATGCCGTTAATCGTGAACACGAGCGGTTTATACTTTTCATCCAAAATGCGGCTGCGGTCAGAGTAGGAGAGCAGCATATTATCGAACTCGGATAGAAAGCGCGGCGGTGCTGTCGTGTCGCCGGGCGGCAAGGGAGCATCCGGCAAATCAAACAGCTCATTGCCCTTCTCATCGGAGAAGGTACGCAGGCTTGGGCGCAGCTGTTCGATAGTCTCGCGGAGCGTGCTTAGCCCAGACCATACTTGCATATCCTTAATGGTTGCGGGGCCAAAGGCGCCAAGGTAACGCAGCAGCATCGTCTCGAGGGAAGGAGAGTTCGCAAGCGATTGTCCAAGCCAAGCTTCCGCAGATGTATGTGTTGCTTGACCACTAAGTCCCCATACACCGCGAGGCGGGATTTGGACGAGCGGGACGAGAGTACGAATGGCAGCGCTAAGGGCAGAGGGGTCAACATTAGGCCACTCTAACGAGAGTAGATTGCCTAGTTCGTTGAACGTGCGCGGCTGCTCCTCCACTAAAGCGCGACCTGCTTCACGAATAGCCTCGAGGTTTACGTTTTGCAGCATTTTTCCGTATGTACTAAACAAGCCTTTTTCTAAAGCAGATTGAAGCAAGGGCCGCAATTCCAAGCAGTCACGCGCACTGACCAGATGAATCGTAGAGCGCATGAGAGCAATGCGCACGACTTGACGCTCCGTGATGAGCCTAGAGAGCTGCTCCTGTCGGAAGTTCTCAAGCCGTGTCCATAACGCAAAATAGGGCGGGTTAGGCGCTTGTGACTGAATGGCAACCAAATGCTGAATGGCTTCCAACACGGATATATCTGATCTTCGCAGCAGCATTTGCCGCTCAAGCAAAGCTCTATTTAATTGGCGTGTTCCTAAAATAGGTGCTGCTGCATTCTTTGTTCGCTTAGATGAAGCCATGCAATGAATCCCCTCCCTATTTACGATTCGGTTATTTTTCATTGTTCACTCTTTATTATACAAAAAATCCCCCTCGACCGGTGCGAATGAAGCCTCGGCAAGGGGGATTTTCTTTTAGATTAGTTCACTTTAGTAAAGCGGCCTTCAATTTTTGCCGAGATAGTACCGGCTGTGGATTTCGCATTAATATATGTGATCGTAGCGTCAAGATCTACAGGACCAGCCTCACGGTTTGTTCCTTTCAAGAGCACCGTGTAGCCGTCGCCGCCTGTTGCCATAAAATCGTTCACGACAATCGTATAGGCTGCTGCGTCATCTAGAACAGTGCCATCGGCTTTCTTAATTTCAACAATCTTTTGGCCGTCTGGCTTGCTATCGTCATACTTATATGTGAAACCGGAAATTTGGCCAATCTTCGGGCTTGTTCCTGCCCATTGCTGATTCATCAGCTCTTTCATTTGCGCGCCAGTCAGCGTCATCTTAATGAGTACGTTGCCGAAGGGCTGTACGGAGAACATGTTTCCATAAGTGACATTTCCTTGTGGAAGATCATTACGGATTCCGCCCGAATTCATGAATGCAAAGTCCGCTTTCATTACTTCGCGCATGCCATCGGCAATTAGGTTTCCTAGCGCTGATTCGCCGGAAGCGTTAGTTGTACGTGTAATGGCAGCATCCGTTTTAGTAACCGGTGCGTTCATAACTGGAGCGTTCTGCTCTTGGTACGATTTGATCATTTGTGCAATTTCTGCATCCGGCGTAATGCCTTCGCGTTTCACTTCAACGACTTCGCCTTTAGCGGAAATAACGTTATGCGTTGCACGATCGATAACTAGATCCACATCAGAGAAAGCCGTTCCATAAGAGAAGGCTTCAATGACTAGCTTGCCGTCGATCATTTTGTTCAGACCGCCATGGTTGTGGCCTGCGAAGATAACGTCTACATCATCATCAACGTTGTTAGCCAGATCGACAACTTCGCCAGTTGGAGCGTCGGCTTTGCCATCAAATGGATCATGCGCCAAAATAACGATGGTGTGCACGCCTTTCGCTTGCAGCTCCTTCACTGCTTTGTTAACCGCTGGAGCTTGCTCGATAAAGTTAAGACCTTTAATGCTTTCAGCTTTTACGACAGAAGGCGTAATATTCGTTACGACCCCGATAAAACCGACTTTAACTCCGCCAACCTCAAGTACTTTGTAGGCGTCAAGCAGCGGTTTGCCGTTTGCATCCACTACGTTTGCAGCGACATACGGGAAGTTTGCACCTGCGAAATCCTTGCCCGTTTTCGGGTTTTTGCCTCCGTTGATTAAGCGGAGTGCTTCAGCAGCGCCAGCGTCAAACTCATGGTTGCCGAGTGTGCCGATATCGAAGCCGAGGCGGTTCAAGAAATCGATCGTCGGCTCATCCTGCAGCATCGCGGATACCGGTGCGCTGGCACCAACCGCATCGCCAGCATGCACAAGCAGCGTGTTCGAATTCGAAGCTTCGCGTTGTTTCAAATATGTGGCCAAATAATCCGCGCCTCCGAGTGTCGAAACGACTTTGCCCGCTGCATCTTTTACATCTTTTTTGTAATCCAATTGTCCGTGGAAATCGTTAATGCCCAGCAATTGTACCGAAATATCGCTGATCAGCGTATGAACGACTTTCGCCGCTTCCGCACGAGTCGATGACGCTTTAGGGACAAACTTGCCTTCGCCGCGTCCGTTCATAACCCCGCGGTCAACTACGATATTCACGCCAGCTTTTGCCCAAGCACTAATTTGAGCATCGTCGGCCATTTTTTTGCTATCTGCTACGATCGTCTCTTTGCCTGCTTTGAGTTTCAATGCGTTGCTTGCCATTACCGCCATTTGCTCACGCGTAATTTTGTCGTTCGGAGCAAATTTGCCTTTGGAAACTCCGTTAACCAAGCCGTTCTCGCTTGCCGCTGCAACGGATTCTGCATACCATGCAGTCGCTGGAACATCGGTGAACGAGCTTTTGCTTTTCGCAGTCAATTTCAAAGCTTTCACGAGCAGTGTAGCGAATTCCGCGCGAGTAACGTTCGTGTTTGGCTCAAAAGTGGTATCGGTTTTGCCTGTAACGATTTGTTTTGCAACCAACTCATTAATGGCAGGGGAAGCCCAGTGAGAAGCTGGTACATCAGTAAATAGCTTGTTTAGGTCGAGGGAGAAGATGCCGAAGCCTTTTTCATCGACTTTATCCAAGTAACGGATGTTGTTCGTCGTTTTTGCATACTCCGCCGCTTTTGGAGATGAAGTGAATGTAACCTTTACATCGCCCATAACTGGAGCAATCGACCAGTTGTTATCGATCGATGGGTTAATTTGCTTATTCGTGCTAATGTAATCCATTAAGATTTGGCGATTTTCGTCCGGTGCGTCAATAATATATTTGCTTCCTTTAACGCCTGGGAAGTTGCCGCCGCCGCCAGCACGGTAATTGTTAGTAATAACGATGAAATCTTGATTTGGATCTACCGGCTTGCCTTTGTAGTTTAACTTAATGATTCGGCTGGAAGCTGCATCATTAATCGTACCATCAACTTTATATTTAGCTGGTTTGGTAACGTCTACCTGGTAAGTTACGCCATCGATCACGTCAAAGTTATACACTTGGAAGGAAGGATTGAGCAGTTCTTGCTCTTCCGATTTGCTTGGATCGATTTGATTGAATTTGCCAGCAGACATTTCCAGCCATTCTTTCACAACAGAACCCTTAACCATGATCGCTTTAAGCGTGTTGTCGTAGAGATAAAGATCGCCTGCACTCTTAATCGCGAGCGGGCCGGCTTTAATTTCTGTGAATTCCTCAACCCCATTGCGTCCGGCCTTGAATGGAGCGCCTACGGACAAGATTGGCGTGTCCTTGTATTCTGGCAGGTTTTTCTTAATATAGTTTTCAACATACCATTTCTGTGCGTTCGTTACGATCTGAACAGAAGGGTCGTCTTGTACGAGCGCAAAATAGCTGTGAATCGGCGCTGTTGTTGTTCCAATCGGATTGTTTGCGTATTTAATCGTTGCTTCGTGATCACCGTTCACGGCGTCGATGATCGCTTGATCGATTTCAACAAGCGGTTTCTTCGCTGCGCTATCGTAAATCGCTTTCGTGGAAGACTGGGAGCCAGCAACTTTCCATTTGCCGTCCTGTTTCTCTAGCGACAAATCGATAATTCCTAGATTGCTTCCGCCGTATCCAGCTTGCACGGCAGGCACTCCATTAATCGTGCCCTTCGCATTGTCTACGCTTGCATATACTTTGCCAGAAGCATCCTTAAATAAAGCGTCGAGCGATTTCTCGTCAACTGCAGGGAATACTTTATGAGTATGAGAGAAAGTAATTGCATCAATACCAGACACTTTGCTTAGAAGCAGTACAGCATCCTCCGCGTTAGTATTTGCTTGAGAGTTGCCATTAAAGCCCGTGTGCGCCATAGCAATAATAATGTCCGCGCCTTCTGCTCTCATTTTAGGTACAAATTTCTCAGCAGTTGCGGCAATATCCTTCGTAATGACTTTGCCTTCAAGCCAAGTTTTGTCCCACTGTGTAATTTGCGGAGGTACAAAGCCGATAACACCGATTTTCAGCGTCTGCTCCTGACCGGATTCATCAACGACTTTTTTCGTAATAATTTTGTAGGGCTCAAAGCGGTTCACATCGTTATCCGGATTCGAGTCCTTATCATCGATATATACGTTTGCGCTCACATAAGGGAAATTGGCGCCTTTAAGAGCGTTGTCCAAATAGTCTAATCCATAGTTGAACTCGTGGTTGCCTAGGGTAGCAACGTCGTAGTCAAGTTGATTCATGGCCTTATAGACGGGATGAATCTCTTTGTCTTTAATTGGAGCTACGACTGCCTTGTAAGTGCCAAGCGGCGTGCCTTGAATAAGGTCACCGTTGTCAACAAGGAATGTGTTCTTTGATTCTGCTCTAGCCGCTTTAATCAGATTTGAAGTTCTAGCAAATCCGACCGTATTGGAAACGGCATCCTTGTAATAATCGTACGGCACAAGATTGGTGTGAATGTCTGTTGTTTCCATAATTCTGAGTTTCACGCTGGACCCGGCATCCGCTGCTGCTGCGAACATACCGTTAAACGGCATCGACAGCACGAATAAAGTCAATGATGAGACAGCGAGCTTTCGTAAACCCTTTTTCCCCTTAAGCTGACCTTCTTGCATTCTACCAATCTTCCTCTCATGTCATAAATGTTAACATAAACATATTAGAGCAAAAGCTACTAAATTCCAATACTATATTTTCGAAATTTAATAGAACCAAGCTAATAATAATGTATATTTTGAAAAAAGAACAAGAACAAAAAATGGAAGGATTTATAACGAAAAGCGTTCCACTTAGCAGCTTGTTTATGTTATTTTTATAGGAACAAAACCATTTCATAGAGAAGAAGGAGTGAAACGTATGACAACGCAAACAAAAGACTGGATTTTGCACTCCGTCATTTTTAACTTAAAGCATGAACAGGGCTCTGCGGAGGAACAGCAGTTTTTGGAGGATGGCGAGCGGATTCTTACTTCGATTCCGTCTGTTAAGAACTTTCAAGTGTATAAGCAAGTAAGCGGGAAAAACGATTATCGCCATGGCTTCGCAATGGAATTTGCAAATCAGGCTGATTACGATGCTTATAACGAGCATCCGCTGCATGTGCAGTTTGTAAATGAACGTTGGGTGACAGAAGTAGAAAAGTTTCTTGAAATCGATTACGCGAAGTAGGGCATTCCATTGAAGATTTAGCTGAAACGACATATAATGAGCGGTATAGATTACACATTTTCGAACAAATACGAACATAATGGGAAGAGGGACTAACGGATGAAAAAGCTTAGAGTGCTTCAGCAGTTGACGGATGCCGGCGTCGTGGCGGTATTGCGTGCGGACTCGCCTGAGGAAGTTGTGGAAATGTCACGCCGTGCAATTAAGGGCGGTATCAAAGCGATTGAAATTACGATGACAGTGCCATTTGCGCTGCGTGCCATCGAGCAATTATCCAAAGAGTATTCAAGCTCCGTATCACCTGATGCTGACAACTTTGCTATTATCGGCGTCGGCACAGTACTAGATCCAGAAACGGCACGCGCTGCTATATTGGCAGGGGCGGAATATGTCGTTTCTCCAGCACTTAATCCGGATACGATCAAGCTTTGCAATCGCTATGCGGTTCCTATTTTGCCGGGAACAATGACCATTCACGAAATTCAAACGGCATTGGAGCTGGGCGTTGATATCGTGAAGCTGTTCCCAGGAAATCTATATTCACCAAGTGTGATTCCTTCTATTAAAGGGCCGTTGCCGCAGGCTAACGTTATGCCAACCGGCGGCGTATCGCTCGACAACCTTAAGGACTGGATCAAAGCGGGCGCGGTAGCGGTCGGTATCGGATCCGATCTTACGAAGGACGCTGTAAAAACGGGCGACTTCTCGCTCATTGAGAAGAAAGCCGCAGCTTATATCGCAGCATACCGCGAAGCAAAAGGACTTTAATCAAATACCTGACGGAGGCTGCCTCTGTCAGGTTCTTTTTTTTGAAATGTAAAAAAGGATATCATTTTCTCATAGTTACGTTACTAGTTAAGAGGGGGAAATCCAGCCAATGCTGAAACGTGAGCAAATTCGAATTCGTGATCCTTACATACTCGTAAATGAGCAAGAGAAATGTTATTACCTATACGGGACAACGGATGAGAATGTATGGTCAGCTCCAGGGACGGGGTTCGATACGTACAAAAGCACTGATCTTGAGAATTGGGATGGGCCTTATCCAGCCTTCAGGCCAGCGCCGGGTTTTTGGTCGGATCATCATTTTTGGGCGCCTGAAGTGTATGTGTACGAGAACAGCTACTATATGTTTGCTTCATTTAAGTCAGAGGATAAGCGGCGCGCAACACAGGTTTTAATAGCGGAAAGCCCTCTTGGGCCTTTTGTCCCGCTTACAGATAAGCCCGTAACTCCATCGGAGTGGGAATGTCTTGACGGTACGCTGCATATCGAAGCGGATGGAACGCCATGGATGGTATTTTGCCAAGAATGGGTGCAGGTGAGTGATGGTAAAATGTGCGCCATTCCATTAACAGCAGATTTAAAGGAAGCGGCTGGAGAACCGATCACGCTTTTCTCCGCATCGGAAGCAGCTTGGGCAACTCCTTTTGGCGATGATCATAACAACTATATAACAGACGGCCCATATCTATATCGTAATCAAGCAGGCGAGCTGCTCATGCTTTGGTCAAGCGGTTCGAAAAATGGCTACGCTATTGGAATCGCACGTTCAGCCAGCGGAATGATTGAAGGGCCATGGACGCAGGATGCGGAGACGCTTTTCCCGCAGGATGGCGGACACGGGATGTTATTCCGCTCATTGGAAGGAGAGCTTATGCTTGCCATGCACTCACCCAATAATGAGCCGGATGAAAGAGCAGTATTTATTGAAATCGAAGAGAAGAACGGTACGCTGCAGCGAAAAGAATAATGAAGAAAAATAGTCAGCTAGAGACAAGCCGGGGCGATGTTTGCTTTAATCACAGGCGTTGCTAGGTCGAAAGGCTTAGACTTCTTACCTAGAGAAGTATATGATCAATACATATGGAATTTTAGTGCAACGGTCATATTCATAATCATGATGGGATGGGTAGTATGAGATCTACTATTATTGAGGACATGCTAACGATAGTCTCAGCAAACATTTATCATTCGGCTACACAAGTAATGAGCACGGCCTATACGATGATACCGGCAAACACGTTCTGCATCGCTATAAATGACAGAATGACAACAACAGTCTTGAGGTCGTACAATCGCGACTACATGATTTTGGATGAAGGCTTAGTCGTTGACAATGAAGAGTCCTATTGTCATTTGGTCATTGAAAAGTCAGAAGGGCCATTAATTATTAATAATAATCTGACACATCCGCTTACGCGGGATATGGATGCAACGAAGCTGGTCGGCGGTTGTTCTTTCATGGGAGTTCAGATTGTCAAGAAAAGTGGCGAAGTATACGGCTCCCTTTGTGCCTTTGACCATAACTTTTATGCTTACGACGAGAAGGAAGTAGCATTCATGTCATCGTTAGCTGCTTTTTTTGCCAATGTTCTAGAATTGGAAGACGCAGCCATGGCACTGCAGGAAGCCCATCATAAGATTTGTGATTTGGCTGAGGAGAAATCCAACCTGCTGGCCGTGATGAGTCATGAGATCCGTACTCCTCTAAACGGTATCATCGGGATGATCGATCTGCTTCAGTCCACTGAGCTGACAGAGGAGCAGCGTCAATATATTAAAATTACACAGTCCAGCGGTGATTCATTGCTCGCTGTGCTCAATGATATTTTATCGTATGCCAAAATCAAATCGGATCAATCAGAGCTCGTTCATCTCCCGCTTGACCTGCGCTCATGCGTTAAACAAGTTCAAGAGCTGCTCGGTCCGGATGCTGCCAAAAAAGGCATTAAGCTTCATGCGGAAGTCTGTCCTACTATACCGGATATGGTTAGGACCGATGCTACGAAAATTCAGCAAATCATGATTAATCTAATTAGCAATGCAATCAAATTCACAAATACTGGCGGTGTAACCCTTTCTGTGGAGCAGCTTTCTTCAGAATCAAGTTATCCTTTAATGCTCTTAAAGGTTAGAGATACAGGAATCGGCATTTGTGCGGAGAAGCTGGACATGCTTTTTAAACCATTCTCTCAATTGCATATACCTGAGCGCAGCTTCGAATACAGCGGTACGGGGCTCGGGCTATCTATCTGTAAGAAACTTGCTGAGCAAATGGCTGGGCGGATATGGCTGATGGAATCCAATGAGAACGGCTCATGCTTTGCATTAGAGCTCCCACTTATGACTGAAGAAGCGTATGTTTAGCGTGAGCAGAATGCTCAGCGAAAGCACAGTCCTTATAACCAATTTGGGAGCTTTGCTTGATTCTGAGCAGGAATAGCGTTATAACAGAAACAGGGTCAAAAAAGAGAAAACACAATTGATTAAAGGAGTCGTTCAATTAATGGATTATCGTATTGAGAAGGACACAATGGGCGAGATTCAGGTTCCTGCAGATAAGCTATGGGGCGCACAAACGCAACGCAGCTTGCAAAACTTCAAAATTAGCGGTGAGCGCATGCCGATCGAAGTGGTGTATGCGATGGCTTATATTAAAAAAGCAGCCGCGCAAGCCAACGAGAAGCTTGGCGTTTTGGATGCAGCAAAATCAGCGATTATTGGTGAAGCGGTAGACGAAATCGTCTCAGGCAAATGGGATGAGCATTTTCCATTAGTCGTATGGCAAACAGGCAGCGGCACGCAAACGAACATGAACGTGAATGAGGTTATTGCTAACCGTGCGAATAACTTGCTTGCAGAACGCGGAAGCGAAGTGCGCATCCACCCGAATGATGATGTTAACCGCTCACAAAGCTCGAATGATACATTCCCTGCAGCGATGCATATTGCTGGCGTAATTGCGCTCGAGGATCGCTTGCTTCCATCTCTTGATCTACTGAATGGCACGCTTCGCGCGAAAGCGGAGAAGTTTAACGATATTGTAAAAATCGGACGTACTCATCTTCAAGATGCTACACCAATTACGCTGGGCCAAGAAATCAGCGGCTGGTATTCCATGCTGGACAGAACGCGCGCTATGCTAGTTCAAAGCGTAGAAACGATGCGCGATCTAGCGCTTGGCGGTACGGCAGTTGGTACGGGCCTTAACGCTCACCCTGACTTTGCAGTTGCAGTGGCGCAAGAAGTAACGGCGCTTACGGGCAAAACATTTGTAACGGCAGAAAACAAATTCCACTCGCTTACAAGCCACGACCAAATCGTATACACGCATGGTGCCGTAAAAGCGCTGGCGGCTGATTTGATGAAAATCGCAAACGATGTAAGATGGCTGGCAAGCGGTCCTCGCTGCGGCATCGGTGAAATTTCGATTCCAGAGAACGAGCCGGGCAGCTCGATTATGCCAGGTAAAGTTAATCCAACGCAAAGCGAAGCTTTGACGATGGCAGTATGCCAAGTGATTGGCAATGATACGGCTATTTCGATGGCAGCAAGCCAAGGAAACTTCGAGCTAAACGTATTCAAACCAGTTATCATCTATAACTTCCTGCAATCAGTAGCCCTTCTTGCTGATGGCATGGTTTCATTCAACGACAACTGCGCGGTTGGCATCGAGCCAAACGAAGCGGTTATCAAACGTAATCTGGATCAGTCGCTTATGCTGGTCACAGCGCTTAATCCGCATATCGGCTACGAGAATGCGGCTGCCATTGCCAAAAACGCACACAAAAAAGGACTAACATTGAAGGAGTCGGCTATCGCGAGCGGCTTGCTTACTTCAGAGCAATTCGATGAATTTGTTCGTCCCGAGAACATGATCGGAAAGCGTTAATAAACAGCGAAATAAGAAAGGATCAGCTCTTGTCTCATGGGACAAGGTGCTGATTCTTTTTGCTGTACAGAGGTTCATGTTATGATATGGGCTTTTTATGGTATGATACGAGGGGCTGCAATCGCAGCAATACTATTCCAAAAAAGTAGGTTTGTCTCATGCATTTATTGTCTGTAGAACATATAACGAAGAGCTATGGCGAGAAGCTATTGTTCGAAAATGTAACATTTGGCGTAGAGGATGGCGACAAAGTCGGCATCATTGGTGTGAACGGCACGGGGAAATCCACCTTTCTTAAGGTGATTGCGGGCCTAGAACAAGCTGACTCAGGCACAGTGTCGATCGGCAACCGGGTAACGGTCAGAATGCTGGCGCAGGACCCGGTATTTGCTCCGAACGAAACGACGCTGGAGCATGTGCTTGGCGGAGATTCTCCACAGCTAAGAGCTGTGCAGGCTTATGCTGCGGCAATGGAAGCGATTGAGCTTAATCCAAGCGATGTAGCGCTGCAAGACAAGCTGATTAAGGCAAATCAGCTTATGGATGAATTTGATGCATGGCAGCTGGAGAGCGATGCGAAGATGGCGCTGTCAAAGCTTGGCATTAATGATTTTGAAGCGAAGGTAGAGACGTTGTCCGGCGGCCAGCGCAAGCGTGTCGCTATGGCTGCTGCTTTATTGCTTCCTTCCGATGTGCTCATTCTGGATGAGCCTACGAACCATATCGATAATGATTCCGTGGCTTGGCTCGAAGGCATGCTGCAAAAACGCAGAGGCGCATTGCTCATGATTACGCATGATCGGTATTTCCTTGATCGTGTCAGTAACCGCGTCATCGAGCTCGATAAAGGCCAAGCCCATTTCTATCAAGCAAACTACAGTCGTTTCCTTGAGCTGAAGCTGGACCGCGAGGAGCGGGAAGCTTCGACGGAATCGAAGCGTCAAAATTTGCTGCGTAATGAACTCGCGTGGATCAGGCGAGGAGCTAAAGCAAGATCGACGAAGCAAAAGGCGCGTATTGATCGCTTTGAGGCGCTTAAAGCAGATGCACCGAAGCAAGCGGGCGGGAAGATGGACGTATCGGTAGCTTCGACTAGACTTGGCCGGAAAATCCTTGAAATGGAAAATGTGAAAAAAAGCTTTGGTGATCGGACGCTTATTCGCGATTTCAGCTATATTGCCGTTCCAGAGGATCGAGTAGGCATTGTCGGACGCAACGGAAGCGGGAAATCAACGCTAATGAAGCTGATTACAGGGCAATTAACGCCAGACGAAGGAACCGTGGACCTTGGTACAACAGTCAAGCTGGGCTGGTTCTCGCAAGAGCATGAAGAGATGGATCAATCTTTGCGGGTGATCGAATATATCCGCGAGGGCGCTGAGCAAGTAAAGACGGCTGATGGCTCGACCATATCGGCGGGACAAATGCTGGAGCGTTTCCTATTCTCCCCTACGATGCAGTGGACACCGATTTCGAAGCTGTCCGGCGGTGAGAAGCGCCGCTTGCAGCTATTGCGCGTGTTAATGAATGCGCCGAATGTGCTGCTGCTCGATGAGCCGACGAATGACTTGGATATTTCCACACTTACAGTGCTGGAGGATTATCTCGACGATTTCCCGGGCGTTGTGTTCGTTGTCTCTCATGATCGTTATTTCCTTGATCGGACAGTAGACAAAATTATCGCGTTCGAGGGCAATGGCGTTATTGCACATCACACCGGCAACTATTCGGATTACCAAGCGTTTGTTGAGAAGTACGGCGCTGGAACTACGCCATCAGCGGTTGCAGCCGATACAGCCGATGCAAAAGCGGCTTCGAGCACAGAGGTGAAAAGTACAGAAGCAGCTGCGAAACCTGCGGTTAAGGGACGTACACTCAAAATGTCCTACAAGGATCAAAAGGACTTTGAGCAAATTGATGGCTGGATTGAGGCTGCGGAAACCGAGATCAGCGAAGTCGCCTCACGCATGGAAGCTGCAAGCAGCGATTCTGCTCGTCTCCTAGAGCTGGCAGCAGAGCAGCAGCAGCTGGAAGAAAAGCTGGAGAAGCTAATGGATCGCTGGGCAGAACTGAATGAATTGGCTGAGCAAATCGCTGCCCAGAAGTAAACGAAACCGATTTAACCTAGTTGAAATAGAAAGGCGGCATTGTTCATGAGCAGCAATGAGATTCGTAATATTTATTGTATCGGTCGAAATTATAAACTTCACGCTTTGGAGCTTGGCAATGAGGTGCCTGATAAGCCGCTCGTGTTTACAAAGCCGTCGCATGCCATTGTTCCAATGGCAGGCAACACCGTAGATCTTCCCGGTAATGTAGGCGAGGTACACTTTGAGCTTGAAATCGTACTGCGGATTGGCCGTGCTTATGAGCCGGGCATCGATCCAGAACAATGCATTGACGGCATGGCGCTTGGCTTGGACTTAACGCTTCGTGACGTTCAGTCCAAGCTGAAGGCAAAGGGACAACCATGGCTTGCGGCCAAAGGGTTTAAAAACTCAGCTCCGCTTGGTGAATGGCTTCCTTACCCTGGTGCAGCCGCTCTTGCCGAAAACGAGTTTGTGCTCTTGCGAAATGGCGAAGAGGCGCAGCGCGGCAAAGCCAGCGATATGTTATTCAGCGTATCGGAGCTGATTCAATTTGTAGGGGAGCATTACGGGCTTGGCCCCGGCGATCTTCTATTCACAGGAACTCCAGCTGGGGTGGCTGCTTTGCATGAAGGTGACCAGCTGCAAGCATTATGGGCAGGTACAGCTGTAGGCAGCTGCGGCGTAAAGCTTGTATAAGATCATTTGATTATCATTTCGCGGCAGCGAGTTTGTTTAGCAAACATCCATAGATTTGTATGAAAAGACAGTTCTTCCCTACTTGGAAGAACTGTTTTTTTATGCAACAATTTATTTAGGGGAGTGTGAGCGAAGGATGAAAGTCGTATGGATTGAGGATGAACAGCAGCTGCTTCAGGAATGCGCTGATTATTTGCGGAAAGAATCGGTGGAGGTTTATGGCGCTTCCTCATTGACCGAAGCGGAGCCGCTCATTAAGCAGATAAATCCGGATTTGCTGCTAGTCGATTGGATGCTGCCCGGTGGAGCAAGCGGAATAGACATTTGCAAGCGTAATGAAAAAGAGTGGAACCTGCCCTTCATTATGGTTACCGCCAAGGGTGATGAATTCGATAAGGTGCTGGCACTGGAGCTTGGCGCGGACGATTATTTGACGAAGCCGTTTGGGCTTCGTGAACTAAGTGCGAGAATAAAAGCGGTTATGCGCAGAGCAAGCAAGCATGGCGAGCCATCCCTTCCTGCGCCTGATGAATCGATTATTTATAGAGGATCGCTCATGCTCGATCAGCAGCGCTTCACAGCTGTGCTCAACGAGCACAGGCTTGACTTGACCCGTACTGAATTTTTGCTGCTGTGGAAGCTAGCGGCAAATCCAGGCAGAGTATTTACACGAACACATTTGATGGATGAGGCGCTTGGCGACGGTTTTCTCGGTTATGAGCGAACGCTCGATTCACATATTCGTAATTTGAGGCGTAAGCTGGAAGGCGGCGATGAGAAGCGTGAGCTCATTCAAACCGTGTATGGAGTTGGCTATCGCTTTACGGAGGAAGTACTGTGAAGAGCTATAGCAGTACAAGCATGCAGCGTGAGAAGCTTAGATTAGTTTACATATGTATGATTGCTGTCGTTGTTGCATTTATTTGTACCTTATGGATGATGAACAGCATTGATCGGACTGAGCTTAAGAAGACGCAGCTGTTTTGGAATGGATACGCCAAGCTTTTTTATGAGTCGACGGGAAGCTGGATCGGTCTTGAGGATCGGCTTCAGCATGATCGTTACATGATTTCCGGACACAAGTCGCTGTCTATTATCGTTTATGACAAAGATGCAATAACCGAGACGGCCACGCTGGTCATTAAGCAAAATACGGATAAAGACGTGCGGAAAATAGCCGTACTCTCAAATGGCTCGATTGTCGGGTATACGCAGGTATCGACTACAGCTCAGAAACTAATAAGTATGAGAATGGTACTGCCGCCGCTGTTGCTCGCTATGTTGCTATACATCATTGGATTATGGGTTATTCAACGCTCGCACAATGTTTCAAAACAAACGGAGCGGCGAATAGCGGCGTTAATTTGGGAGCGAGCCTCTTTATCAGCAAATAATCATATAGACGGGGACAAGCAGCTCACGGATGCGCTCGATCAAATAGATGAGCTTGTGCAGCGCGTAGAACGCTTAGAAACGGTTAGGCGAACGATGGTAGCTGACATTGCTCATGAGCTTCGAACGCCGATTGCAGTCATGCGGACGCAGCTGGACCATGCCATTCAGGAGGGATTGCCGCTGCCACTAGCGCGTACTGTATCGCTTCATGATGAGACGCTGCGTCTCACTAAGCTGGTTAGAGATTTACAAGAGCTGTCGCTAGCGGAATCTGGCCATTTGTCCTTAAGCAAAAGCTGGTTTTCACTTACCGCGCTAGCTGCGGCGGTTGCTGAGACGCTTGTCGTTCAATCGGATGAACATACGATACAGGCAACGGTACAGATGGAGCATGATATTCGTATTTATGCGGATGAAGCAAGGATCAGGCAAATTATGATTAATTTGATTGGGAATGCGCTGCAGCATGCACGCCATGAGCTGCGAATCGAGCTCCGCTTAGAAGCTGGATATGCCGAATTGACGATTATCGATGATGGTTTGGGAATTGAAGAGGAGGAGCTTGCTTTTGTTTTTGACCGTTTTTACAGAGGAGCTGGGCAAGCTAGAGCAAGCAAACGCGGCTCAGGGCTGGGACTTGGGCTAGCTATAGCGAAGCAATTCGCGCATGCCCACAGCGGAACGCTTGATGTGTCGAGCAGCTATGGCAAAGGAGCTGCTTTTACATTAAGCCTCCCCATTATAAAAGACTAGCCATCTGCACAAGTTCTGCATATTTGCTCCATTAAGAATGCATATCGATTTGATAAAGTGATAGCATTCAATGGAACAAGGGGTGAGATTTGAAGAAATGATAAAGATAAAAGAATTATGCAAGACGTATGGCAAGGGAGAAGCAGCGGTCAGAGCGCTGAGGGACGTATCTTTTACAATTACTAAAGGAGAAATGGTATCCATTACGGGTGCCTCCGGTTGCGGCAAATCAACGCTGCTGCATATTATGGCTGGCATCGAGTCCAGCGATAAAGGTGAAGTATGGATTGGAGATGCGCCCATCCATTCATGGGAAGACGAAAAGATCGCTAAGCTGCGGCTTGCGAAGATGGGGTTCGTGTTTCAATCCTATCATCTCATACCGGTGCTGAATGCTTGGGAGAATACGGCGCTGCCGCTTATTGCCGCTGGCAGTGATGCCAATAAGGCCAAAGAGAGAGCGTTTGAAGCGCTCAAAGAGGTTGGGCTGTCTGATAAAGCTAATCAATATCCTAATCAACTATCGGGCGGTCAGAATCAACGAGTTGCTATCGCTAGAGCTATTGTGGGGAGACCCGATATCATTTGGGCAGATGAGCCTACAGGCGCGCTTGATACGGAAACGGCGGATCAAATCATTGGCATGCTGGAGATGCTCAATCGCCATTACAACACAACGATCGTTATTGTGACGCATGATCAACAAGTAGCTAACCGAACATCACGCACCATTCGCTTGCAAAACGGACGTGTTATCCATGATGGGGGCGTTTCGTCATGCTAACGTCTCGTCTTGTATGGCGAATGGCGCTGAGTCATTTGAGAAAACAATGGAAGCAGACGTTGATCACGATAATGGCTGGCGCCATCGGGGCCATGCTGATCGCCATTAGTGCCGTAAACTATGAATCGGTCGAGCGAAGCGGGGCAGCTTGGATTGAGAAGCATCTAGGCCCGATCAACTGGAAGCTTACGCCGGAGAAGCTTAATTCTGAAGGCTTCTCAGCGCAAGAGGCTGCATTTTTAATAGACTTCTCTCGAAAAAGCGATTATACAATTCTTCCCTATGTAAAAGCGGAAGCGGCTGTTTTTGCCGAGGATACTGATATGGGTGAACAATCCATTCTAAAAAACATGTTGTTTATGGGCTTCTCCATGGAGGAAGCTGCTAGGTTTGATCCTGCCTATGAAAACTTATGGACAAACGGCTTGGCTGACGATGAGCTTATTATTAACCGTGACATAGCCAAGCTTCTGCATGTTGATGTCGGTGACGCGCTTAAGGTTTCTGTCTCAGGTAAAGATAAGTTATTTCGCATTCGTGCGGTAGTAGAGCAGAGAGGACTCACTGGCTACCAAGAATATGGTGCATTTGCCGGTACAATAATTGGTACGGAGCAAGCAGTGCGTCAAATGTCTGGCCAAGCTGGAGATGGCTATGAGGCTATACTTGCGGGAAGCACTGATCCATCTGTAAACTTGGGCGGGATGTTTTTTGTTTCAGGCCACACCTACAATGTAGAAAATTTAAAGAGCAAATATAAAAATGAAGTCGATGATATGAACTATTCGATCATTATTGGCATGATCAGTATTGTAGCCGTTATATCGAGCATGCTGTTTATGCGGCAGGTGCTGGTCATGATTGGCGATTCCAGGCGGGAAATGTACGGTATTCTACGAGCAATCGGATTCTCGCGAGACAATATATCTGCGATGTTCATGGTTGAAGCGCTCTTGCTGTCAGTAGCTAGTGCGCTGCTTGGTACGCTGATTGGGTTGTCTGGCGGTTATGGTTTGATTCAATTTTTTTATAGCTTCTATGCTGCGGATTTGTCTCAAATGGCCGGTCTCGTTGTGCCGATTACAGCTCATGTTTCAATCCTAACAGCAGCAGCTGTATTCGCAGCAACCTTGCTGTTTCTTCTTTTCATTTCTGGATTAACAGCTCGTAAAGCAAGCAGGTTCAATATTGTTGAAGCGCTGCGAGGGCCTTCAGCGGACGGCGGGACCTTGCGAGCGAAAGGGTGGAAACGAACGCGTAACCGCTGGGTAATCGCTGCGGGTTTATCCGCTACTTGTGTTCATTTTATATTTGCATTTATCGATCCGCCAGAATTAACGAATGACAACATGCTTACCATTGTGCTTACTTGGATAGCATCCGTGTTTACAGTGTTATTTATCGCGCTTAATGGAGTGGGGAAAATGACTGTCCCGCTGCAAAAGCTGCTGCGGTTTATTGGTGTTCCGCCGATATCCATGCTCCTCGCTGTTAAATACCCGAATCAACATAAAGGACGAACGTACACAGCATCGCTTTTATTTGCACTTGTTATGATGTTGATTACATTTTTGGTTGGCATTACGCAGCTTTTACAAGCTAGCGGGAATGTTGATCGCATAAATCAAACCGTCTTAGGTTTTGGTGGTTATGCTGTATACCAATCTGAGCTGGAGAAGGATAAAATTGAAGCGGTTGCCGCTGCTGACCCGTTGATACAGGAGCATATGAAGGGGAAAGTTGTCGTGGAGCCTTATATGCTTAGTATGCAGGAGAACGGCATAGCTCAAGCTATTATACCCGTTACGAAGGAGCTCCTGCTTAATAACAACTTTGCATTAAATGCACGATCGCCAGCGTTCTCAAGCGATGCTGAAGCATGGCACGCTGTACTGAATGATCCTGCATATGTGATCCTGCCTGACTCTTATAAAGAGAAGTTTCCTGAGCCATTATTGAATCTCAAGGCAGGCGATAAGATTACGCTTCCTGTATATAAGAGCAAGCTCCGATCGAGAGAAGAAGCTTGGGTTCCCGAACAGAAACGAGATTTCATTATCGCTGGTTTTTTAAATAACGACGCAGCTTCCGGATTAATAGATTTCTATGGCACAACCTTGATGAACAAAAAAGTTGTAGATGAGCTGCGTCCGCTGGGTCACAAATGGCCCAACCAAACCGATCTTGGTTTCGTTTTATTCCAATTTGATTATAAAGACATTAAGCTGGCTAAGGAGCTGGAGGAAAGATTTGCACTTGAAGGCGTGTTGGCCTTTCATGTTCCTTATATACAAAATACAGCGGAGCAATTGATTAATAAACAAATTGGCTATGGATTCATAGGTTTTACGGTTATATCCGCTCTTATTGGTTTGCTAGGGCTGGCGATTATTTTGTTTAGAGCCGTGCGCGAGCGGAGCAAACAGATCGGAATGATGCGCTGCATCGGCGTTCCCGGAAAGTCCATATTTTGGATGCTGTTTATTGAAGGTTTTGTTATAAGCTTGATGGGTTTGTTGTCAGGCTTAGCGATAGGCCTTAGCGGGGTTCATATGTTTGTCGAGAGTGTGAAAGCGGATTTGAAAGGCGATAAGTCGGCACTCCTATATGAGTATCCATTCGATATTGTTTTTCCCATTATAGCTGGCTTGCTGCTGGCCTCTCTTCTCATTAATATTACGCCAGCTAGAGCAGCACTCAAGCTCAAAGCGGTTGATGTTCTCAAAATGAGCAGCGATTAATAATGGATGTAACAGGCTAGAACACTAAGCAAATAAAGGAGCTTCGACAGTGAGTATACTGCCGAAGCTCCTTTTTGCATAGGACGTGCAACAATTATTTGCCATTAAAAGCGGTAAGCATCCATACATGCTTCTCAAGTGTCGTATGAATAGCAAGGAGCATGTCGGCTGTTGTTTCGTCGTCAGCCTTTTGTGCGGCCTCCATGCCGTCTTTCAGTTCACCGATTACGGTTGTAAAATCTTTAATCAATTGCTCAACCATCTGCGTCGCATCTTCTTTATTGGATGCTTCTTCAATGCTTGAAGTTTTCAAATAATCTTTCATGGTTGCGATAGGCGTACCCTTCACGGCAAGCAAGCGTTCAGCGATTTCATCGACATGAAGCGCAGCTTCTTCATAAAGCTCTTGGAATTTTGCATGCAAAGTGAAAAACTGAGAGCCCTTTACGTACCAGTGATAATTGTGCAGCTTGATGTAAAGTACGCTCCAGTTGGCGATTTGGCGATTCAAATGTTGTTGTACAGTTGTAGGTGTTGTCATAATGATCATCCTTTCTGATGGTAGTTTGCGCTATTTGCAGTCAGTGAATACAAAAATGGAAAGGTTGATTGCAAATTCTGAATCAAATTAGACTAACTCCTTATTTATAATTATTACAAACTAGAAGATGTCTGTCAATATGTATACACCATTTTGTTAGAGTTGAAACATCTTATTGGCATTGAAGCTCATTTTTCTTTTTATTACAGAGTAGAAGAAGCCATCTGACCGGATAAAGTAGAGCGCTTACAAAATAATGATTGACAGAAATATACAGGATAAAATATAGTATGAATTATTAAATGAAACGTTTAATCAATTATTTATTAATTTCATATATATCCTAATATAAACTCTTTGTTCATAAGTCTTTTAAGTAGATGAAACGTTTAATTATTGCAAAGGTGGTTCGTCATGAGTCAGGAACGAATAACGATTAAAGACGTTGCTAAACGCGCAAAAGTATCGATTGCTACAGTATCCAACGTGCTGAATGGAACAGGCAGAGTAGCGCCTAATACGGTTCAGTCGGTTCAAGCAGCTATCGCTGAGATGAACTTCACGCCAAGCATGTCCGCTCGCAATTTAAAGGATAAGAAATCATCGCTAATAGCGGTCATTGTCCCTTTTTTGGAGAAAGGCCGACTGCATGACAATCCGTTTTATTGGCAGCTTGTTACGGGCATTGAAGAAGGAGCACGGAACGAGAAGCTGCATGTGCTTCTCGTCGGGGTGGAGCCGGATGAAACCTTTTCATTCGTTCGTGAACGCCATTTGGATGGTTTGATCATTATTGGCGTATTTGAGGGTTCACCGATATACGAGCGAATTTTAGATTTGAATGTGCCTTGTGTATTTATGGATAGTTATTTAAAAAACGATGAGCTGTACCAAGTTGGGTTGGATGATGAGCTTGGCGGTTATATCGGAACAAAACATCTGTTATCGCTTGGACACCAGAACATCGCATTATTGACCGGGACACTGCTGGAAGAAGGCGTTAATCACAGACGGTGGCTCGGCTATATGAGAGCGCTGAAAGAAGCGGGAATGACCTACCAAAGCGACCATGTTTTCGAGGTTCCTACCTCCTCCATTGGAGGTTATCGCACGGCATCTCAAATCGCTTCAAGAGGACAGGAGCTAACGGCTGTATTCGCTTTATCGGATGTTCTCGCTATTGGACTAATTAAAGGCTTGCATGATCTCGGTATCGTTGTGCCGCGTGATGTGTCCGTAATGGGTTTTGACGATAATCAAAACAGCCATTATATGGTGCCCGGCTTAACGACCGTTCATCAGGATATTGTGCTCAAAGGACAGACGGCTGTGAAATTGCTGACTGCACAAATGGATAAGGATGCTGCTGTCGATCGCAAGGTCGTAATTGGAGTCGAGCTGACCATTAGGCAAAGCACAGCAGTAAAGAAATGAACAGAAGCAGCGCGATGACTTGCAGTCTATGAAGGGGGTGATGCCAAACTTCTAGGAACCTAGGTGAAATCATGCGTCTAAACGGAGGGTATTTTTTGAACTAGGCAATAAATCTGCATTTCAAAATAGTGGGGAGTGTTGAATGGATGAAGGTTATAGGGAAAAGGTTAGCTTTGTTCGTATTAGCAGCAGCACTTGTATTGCCGGCAATTAGTGTTAATCCAAGAGAAGCAGAGGCATTAACCGCATCGTCCGCGCTTAGTCCAGTTACGCCAAAGGATACGGTGTATCAAATTATTACGGATCGATTTTATGATGGCAACACAAGCAATAATATCCCTGCTGGCTCCTCCGCTGCTTTATTTGATGATGCGAATGGCGATGGCAAAGGGGATGGCAATGATTTAAAGCTTTATCAAGGCGGAGATTGGCAAGGGATTATCGACAAAATTCCTTATTTGAAAAATATGGGTGTAACAGCTGTTTGGATATCCGCACCTTACGACAATAGAGATACTGTAATTGAGGATTACCAGCCTGGCGGCAGCATGAATAAATGGACGAGCTTCCATGGGTATCATGTCCGCAATTATTTTGCAACGAATCAGCATTTTGGGCTGATGAAGGACTTTGAGAATCTTCGTGATGCTCTCCATAATCAAGGAATGAAGCTGGTCATTGATTTTGTAACGAATCATACGAGCCGCTGGCAAAACCCGACTAACGGCAATTCTCCAGAAGACGGCAAGCTCTATGAGCCGGATAAAGACGCAAGCGGCAATTATGCCTTCAATGCTGCTGGCAACCCTTACGATTACAACAATGATGGCAAAATAGAAAATTTAATCGCCGACCCGAATAATGATGTAAACGGCTGGTTTCACGGATTAGGCGATCGCGCAGGCGACAATTCTCGTTATGGCTTCCGTCATAAGGAGCTCGGCTCGCTTGCGGATTTCTCGCAAGAGAATGCCAATGTAGTTGCGCATTTGGAGAAGGCAGCGACGTTCTGGAAATCGAAGGGCGTTGATGGCTTCCGCCATGATGCAACGCTGCATATGAATCCTGCATTCACGAAAGGTTTAAAAGATGCCATTGACTCCGCTGCAGGCGGACCGCTCACTCATTTTGGTGAATTTTTCATCAGCAGACCTGACCCGAAATATGATGAATTCCGTACCTTCCCTGACCGTACGGGCGTTAATAATCTTGATTTTGAATTTTATCGTTCTGCAACAAATGCTTTCGGCAACTTCTCCGAGACGATGTCTACTTTCGGTAATATGCTGACACAAACGAGCGCCGATTATTCCTATGAGAATCAAGCGGTAACATTCCTCGACAACCACGACGTTACGCGGTTTCGCTATATTCAATCGAACAATAAGCCTTATCACGCTGCGCTCGCAACGCTTATGACATCACGTGGAACACCAAATATTTATTACGGTACGGAGCAGTATATGTCCTCCGCGGACAGCAGCGATATTGCTGGCCGTTCCTTTATGCAGAAGGCGGCTGCTTTCGATGAGACGACAACGGCTTTCAAAGTGATCAAGAATCTATCGGCATTGCGCCAGTCCAACGAAGCGATCGCATATGGTACAACTTCCATCCTGTACAGCACAGACAATGTTCTCGTTTATCAGCGTCAGTTCTACGACAAGCAAGTGATTGTCGCTGTAAATAGACAGCCAGATATTTCGTATACGGTTCCTGCAATCAATACAACGTTGCCGGTAGGAACATACACAGATGGATTGTCCGGCCTGCTTATGGGCGCGTCGAATACGGTTACGAGCGTATCAGGTCAAAATAAAATTTCTAGCTTCACGCTCTCAGGCGGCGAGGTTAACATTTTGGCATACAACCCATCGCTTGGCACTACCTTTCCAAGAATCGGTGATGTTGTTTCTACCTCAGGACGCCCAGGCAATACCGTTTATATTTACGGAACGGGCTTAGGCGGTACGGCTACCGTGAAATTCGGTACAGTTGCTGCAACGATTGTTTCTAACAATGATACGTTTATCGAAGCTGTCGTTCCAGCTGTAGCTGCCGGTTCAAGCAGCATTACGGTTACGAAAGGGACAAATGTCAGCAATAGCTTTACTTACGAGGTACTGTCGGGTGATCAGGTGCAGGTCATCTTTAAGGTCAATGCCACAACGACAGTTGGACAAAATATTCATATCGTCGGCAGCATTCCTGAGCTTGGCAGCTGGGATGCAGCTAAATCGACGGAAGCGATGATGAATCCGAACTATCCAGTATGGTTCCTGCCAGTAAGTGTGCCGAAAGGGACGACCTTCGAATTCAAGTTCATTAAGAAGGACAGTCTCGGTAATGTTATCTGGGAGAGTGGAACGAACCGCTCGTTTACTTCTCCTGCGAGTTCGACAGGCACGTCTGACACTGCCGTCTACAATTGGTCTTGATGTAAATCAGCAGCGCGGAATTCAAGCATAAAAAACCCCGACGGTTCAAGCAGCCGTCGGGGTTTGATGTATTTGAGATTCTTTAAAATCGGATAGAGCAGGTTTTACTTTGCTTCTGCATCCGCAAGCATGAAAATCGTCAATATAAACATGGCATGCGACCAAGTAAGCGGGACAACCCAAGCGGTTTCGCCGGTGTTTTTGTCTACTTGCTCTGGCAGGAGGCCGGTCTCTGTGCGATGGTCCATCGCCCACTTCAGCAATTGCTTCGCTTCATCTATGCTGCCGGTTTGAATGCGATAGTGAGCAAGCCATAAAGTAGTGAGAATCCATGGGTTACCGCCAATATAGATATCGTCCTCATAACGCTTAATGCCGCCGACGCCTGGTACAGTCAATGCAGCTTCAACTGTATCTGCAGTGCGGCGCATGGATTCATCATCTGCCGCTACCGCTCCAAACGGTACAGCGATGCCAAGCAGGCTGATATCGATTACAGCATCATGATCGAGAACATGCTTCTTGTAGCCTTTATTGCCCTCAGTCACATAACCAGTTGAGCCAGCTGCCAAGGCTTGCTCGTATTTGCCTGCGTTTACTGTTAGGTCAACTCCGCGGTAGAATCGGCCGCCTTCCTCGTTCCAGCATAGCTCTTTGATCGCTGCTGAAATCCGCTCCGCAGCAGCAGTCCATTCAGCTGCAAGCTCAGGTCTGCCTGCTAGCTCGGCAAAGCTCGCTGCTGCCGTCAACCCGCCGTATACAGCGGCAGAGGAGTACGTATGCGATGCTTCACGCTCTTCCCACAGGTCGATGCTAGGCTTCGGCAAGCCGCTCTCTGCATCGAGGAAGCTCATCAAGAAGGATGCGCCTTTCTCTACAGCAGGCCATACCTGCTTAGCGAAATCAGAGTCCTTTTTCTCCAAATAATGCTGCCACATTCCCCAAAGAATCGACGAGCCTTCATCAATTTGCAAACCCCATGACGGCGCTAAGCTGCCATCATGATAATGCCGCTGCTGCCATGAACCATCTGGTGATTGCGCAGAAAGCGTCCATGCATAGAAGCTGTCGGACAGAGCGCCAAGACCTGCTTTATCAAGCGCAGTTGTAATGAATGCGGCATCTCGGCCCCAGCAGTAGGAATAACCCCCGCAGCGCGTGAAATTTTCATCGAATTCCGGAGCAGCGATAATGCTGCCCGTTTGCTCATCGGACATGAGCTTGAACATAAGCAGGGATCGGTCATATAGATCTGAGATTTCGTTGTCGTCAATCGGACAAGGGGCAGCGGCAGCCAAAAATTCATGCCAGTAGGTAGTCGTTTCTTGGACCCATTCTGCGCTTGTTTTGCTTTTTGCAGTACGCATTTGTTGCAGTACGCTTTCTTCATCATGGCCAGCTGTTATATAGACGGGAATCGTTACAGATGCGCCTGCTACAAGCTCATCGATACGCCAGTTCAACGCACCATCCGGCTTCATATCAATGTTGTTGCCGTTTAGCTCACCATGCTGAACGTTGTCCCAGTTGATTCCTGATTGATAACCTGTGCATACGTTTGCGCTTGAAAGCGCAAAATAATACTTATGGCGGAAATGAACCAAGGAATCTTCAGCGGCATTAAACATAGTTGTATTATATAGGTTATTCTCGCTTACGAGAAAAGAAGAGTGAACGATAAACGAGAAGGAAGCAGGTTGATCGCTGACGTTTGTGAACGTGTATTCACGAACGATAATATCTTCGCCTGGAACAGCAAAATGAAAGCTGTCCACTTGAACGGGCTGTTGTTCAGTACGAGCATTCACTTGCAAAATGTTTGTTTTTGCAACATATGCCGTCTCATGAGTGAAGCCGTTCGTTTCTTCATCAAACCAGGAAACAGGGGATTGCGCCCACTGAATTCCTGTGCGGATAGCGTCTACATGCTGCGGCAAATCAATGTTCGGCCACCACAGGCGATACATTTTGCCTGTGCGGCCAAGCGATGCGAGAAACTTGGAATTGCCGATAATGGCATCCACTAAAAATGGTTTTTTATTTGACATGCTGTCAACTCCTCTTGGATACGGTTTGAATCGATGATTCGCGAACGATCAGCCTATGCGGAATAATCATTCTGTTCTGGTGTATGCTTTCTTCTTGGATAAGACGAATCAACATTTGTGATGCGGTATAGCCGAGCTGATAGGTTCCGATATCTATCGAGCTGATTGGCGGTGTTGCAAGTTCGGACAATGCAATGTTATTGAAACTTACGATGCTAAGATCATCAGGCACCTTGTACCCAAGCTCTGTCAGGCCGCGCAATACGCCGAATCCGACTACATCATCGATGACAACAAGGCCGCTAGGTCTTTCGGGCAGGCTCATCATAAATGACATGGCACGATAGCCGCTTTGCTGAAGAAACTCGCCTTCAACGATCCATTCGGATCGAACAGGCAAACCGGCTTCGGACATGGCTCTGCGGTAGCCTTCCATCCGGTCATGTGCAACGGTTAATGATGGCGGACCGCTAACAAAACCGATTCTTTCATGGCCTTGGACAATGAGATGCTGCGTCGCATCATAAGCTGCTTGCTCATTGTTATTATCGACTGATAATATATTAGGCCGATTTTCTGTGCGGCCTATTAATACAGTAGGAAACTTATGTTTGTCCAATAGGTCGATTAAAGGGTCATTTACCCGAGAGGATAACAAGATAACGCCGTCAACTCGTCTACCGAATACAAGACGTGATACGGTTTCCGTCTCGTCGCTTGGCGACGTCGCTGCGGTAAGCAGCATATCGTATCCCGCTCTTGTCGATTGCGTCAGTATTCCGCGAAGCAATTCACCGAAGAAAAAGTCCTGAAACAGCTCTTCAGCTGGTCGAGGCAGCATAATGGCTAAGGTTTGTGTTGTTTTTGATACCAGACTCTTCGCCATCACGTTAGGATGGTAGCCCATTTCTTCCATATACCGTTTGACCTTCTGAGAGGTTGCCTTGCTAATTCTAGGATGATTAGAGACGACTCTTGATACAGTGGAAGGAGATACCCCTGCAGCTTTTGCAATATCTTTAATGGTTACCATATTAAGTTGAACCCCCACCCGCGCAAACGTGCTTGCTTTATATGCTTCATCCTAATGCAACTGTTGCCTAAAAGTAAATATATATCTAAAGTAAGCGTTTCACAAATATTGAAAAACTGAATGAGAAGGAGAATATTGAAGAAAATTGAAGATAACTCCGTATTTAACCGGAATATTGAACTGTGCAAACGTTTTAACAAACCGTGCACCTTGTTGTATGATGAATCCACGAATAGAACGCTTTCAAAACAATTCTACTATGTTTTCAGCTGTGAAACGGCATAAAAACCGCTCACAAATTATTTTCTAGTATGTTTTGTACAAACGTTTGCGCATTGTTGAGCTTACCAATTTATGATGGAAGTAAGCTTTTCAGAACGATGAATAAAACGTTTGTGCGAATGCAGCCTATTAGAAAAGAGCTTGAGGAATTGTTGGAACGCCGCTAATTCAAAAAAAAGGCATGAAACACATTATGGAGGGGGATCACCTAGCATGAAAAAGTGGTTTGTAATGTCATTAATCACAGCCTTGTTTATCGTTTCCGCTTGTGGTGGAACAAATAAGGCAGAAAACACAGAGAAAACTGGAAATGCAACAAATGCTCCAACGAATAATACACCTGCTAACGAAGGTACTGCATCGGAAGAGATCGTTCCTGAAGAAGGCGCATCGCTGCTTGTATGGGAAAGTAAAGAAGAACGTCCTTTCGTTGAAGCCATCGCGAAGGAATTCACTGCAAAATACGGCATTGAAATTAAATTCGAGGAAATCGGCGCAGGCGATCAAGTAAACAAGCTGGTTACAGACGGCCCTGCAGGTCTTGGCGCTGACGTTGTTCTTTTCCCGCATGATAACCTTGGTAAAGCAGTGACGGCTGGATTGGTTCTGCCAAATGATTACTATGAAGAGCAATCAAGAAGCGCAAACTCGGAAATTGCAGTAAATGCAGTATCTTATGACGGCGTGCTTTATGGATACCCGCGCTCGGTAGAAACATACGCACTATTTTATAACAAAGCACTAATCAAAGAAGCTCCAAAAACGTTTGAAGAGGTAGTAGCATTCTCGAAAACATTCAACGATACGAAAAACAACAAATACGGTCTTATGTGGGATGTAGGAAACTTCTACTTCAGCTATCCGTTCATCTCAACAGGCGGTTATGTATACGGCGATAACGGTCAAAACAAAGACGATATCGGCCTTAACACAGAAGGAGCAATCGCTGGCTTGAAATACTACGGTTCATTGAAAGACAGCATCTTGCCGCTTAACTCCGGCGATATCAACTACGATATTAAAAAAGGTTTGTTCATCGGCGGTACACTTGCAATGGATATTAACGGACCTTGGACAATTGGCGATTACAGAAACGCTGGCATCGATTTCGGCGTAGCTCCATTGCCTAGCATCAACGGCCAACCGGCTTCTTCCTTCTCAGGCATTAAAGCTTGGTATGTTAACTCATTCTCGAAATACCCGAATGCAGCACGTCTATTCTCTTATTATGCATCTACAAAAGAAGCTCAGTTGAAAAACTTTGAACTGACAGGCGCTATTCCTGCGAACACAGAAGCAGCAGCAGATCCTGCTGTACAAGGCAATGAAGTGGTAAAAGGTTTCTTGGAGCAATTCAACCAATCGACGCCAATGCCTTCCATCCCTGAGATGGGCAATGTATGGACTCCTATCGGAGCAGCATTCTCTGACGTATGGAACTCCGGCAAAGATGCAAAAGCAGCTTTGGACAATGCCGTGCAACAAATCAAAGACGCTAACAATGGCGCTGCGGCAACGAAATAATATAACATAGTCGGAATCACCCGCCGAATTGCTTCGGCGGGTGAACCGATGTTTTATAAGCGATACTTTCCATATCAGCAAGTTGCAACAAGTTTTTTTATATGAAAGGAAGGGAGCCAGGCGGGATGAATCGTCATCGCAGCACCGCGGCTATATTGTCGTTACTCGTAATGGGTCTTGGCCAATTGTATAACCGCCAATTTATAAAAGGCTTAATTATGCTTGCTGTTGAAGCAGCGGCGCTCATGTATTTTGTTCCAAATCTAGGAAGAGCGATTTGGGGAGTTGTCACGCTCGGAGAGAAAACGCAAGGGCTTGAGAAAATAGGTAAAATCAGTGTTCGTGTAGAGGGAGACCATTCGATCTTTCTTCTAATCAGTGGATTAATAACGTTAATTTTATTCCTGCTATTTGTCTTTATCTATGTTATGAATATCCGCGATGCCTATCTGAACGGCAAGCAAAGAGACGCAGGAGTGGCGCCAGCAAGCTTTCGGAAGACGTGGGCTTATGTAACGGATCGTAATTTTCCGCACTTACTGCTTACGCTTCCGGCGCTCGGTGTATTGTTTCTAACGATCATGCCGATTATCTTCATGATTATGCTTGCTTTCACCAACTACGCATCGCCTGATCATATTCCGCCAGCTAAGCTGGTTGACTGGGTAGGCTTCCAAACGTTTGCTAATCTATTGACTTTGAAAACGTGGAGCCATACATTTGTTGGCGTATTTACTTGGACGATTGTATGGGCTGTTATTGCAACGGTAACGACGTATTTCGGCGGTTTGTTAGTTGCGCTGCTAATTGAGCAAAAAGGCATTCGTTTTAAAAAGCTATGGCGGACATTGTTCATTATTCCTTATGCCATTCCGCAATTGATCTCCTTGCTTGTCATGAGAAATTTGTTTAATGGACAATTTGGTCCGATCAATCAATACTTAAAGTTTTTTGGTATGGGCAAGCTGCCTTGGCTGACAGATCCATTTTGGGCAAAGGTAACTGTTATTATCGTTAATATGTGGATTGGTATCCCGGTTTCAATGGTACTTATTCTAGGCGTATTGACTGCAATTCCGAAAGACCTGTACGAAGCTGCCGATGTTGACGGCGCAACAGGCATACAGAAATTCCGTATTATTACGTTGCCATTTATTTTGTTCTCGACGGCACCGATTCTGATTACACAGTTCGCTGGCAACATGAATAACTTTAACGTTATTTTCTTGCTCACGAACGGTGACCCGGTTAAAGGTGATTACCAGTACGCCGGCAGCACCGACTTGCTTGTAACCTGGTTGTATAAGCTAACGCTGAACAACAGTCAGTTCAATATGGCATCCGCGATCGGTATCATCATTTTCTTGATCGTAGCGTCGTTCTCTATTTATAACTATCGCCGCTCACGGTCATTTAAAGAGGAGGATATGATTCAATGAAAATGGGCCGGAAAACCGCCAATATTGTGCGCTTGACGCTTAGCTATGTCGTTCTGATATTTATAGCTGTGTGCGCTATCTATCCTGCTCTTTGGGTGCTGCTATCCTCGCTTCGCCCGGGCACGGCTCTGTTTAGCGACAGTCTTATTCCTGATACATTTACGATTGTTCATTATAAGGAGTTATTTACGAATCCAAGCTTCCAATACGGTGTTTGGTACTTGAATACGCTCAAAATTGCAACGTTGACGATGATCTTCTCTACGATTCTGGTCACGCTCAGCATGTACGCGTTGTCGCGCTTCCGCTTCCGCGGCCGTAAGATGACACTGACGATTATGCTTGTACTGGGCATGTTCCCTGGCTTCATGAGTATGATCGCTATCTTTATCTTCTTATTGCAGCTTAACCTGCTCGATACACATGCGGCGCTCATTATCGTATATTCTGCTGGTGCAGTGCTCGGTGGCTTTGTCGTTAAAGGCTTTTACGATACGATTCCTCGGAGCTTGGATGAAGCGGCTCGGATCGATGGAGCAACTCATCTGCAGGTGTTTGTAAAAATCATGCTTCCGCTGTCGCGTCCGATGTTAACCTATGTAGCGCTGACTACATTTGCTGGTTCATGGGTAGACTTTATCTTTGCAAGATTGGTACTTCGAAGCAAAGACAACTGGACACTTGCTGTAGGAATGTGGGATCTTGTAAGCAATTATCAGAACAGCAACTTCACGTTGTTTGCCGCGGGTGCGGTGTTGATTGCGATCCCGATTACTCTCCTATTCATCTTCTTGCAGCGCTTCCTTGTACAAGGGCTGATGTCTGGCGCTTCGAAAGGATAAGAGAATGAACCGCAGCCGTTTGCGTTATGCGATAGTCCTGTTATGCTCGCTAATCTTTATTATGCTCGCTGCTTGCTCTTCAGA
Source organism: Pristimantibacillus sp. Z349TD_6 (assembly GCF_056173205.1). Taxonomy (NCBI): domain Bacteria; kingdom Bacillati; phylum Bacillota; class Bacilli; order Caryophanales; family Paenibacillaceae; genus Pristimantibacillus (SeqCode); species Pristimantibacillus sp. Z349TD_6. Next base: position 945,487 of record NZ_CM149662.1, read on the forward strand.
GGAGGCGGCGAACAATAATAAACCAAGTAGCACAGCTTCTGCAGAAGCGGATGAAGAAGGTGCAAGCGGCGAAGCTTCCACTGCTGCTTATACGGTAGATGAGCAGCCTGGCGGCGTATACTATGAAATATTTGTCCGTTCCTTCTATGATACGAACGGAGATGGAATCGGCGATTTGAATGGTGTAACCGCTAAGCTTGATTACTTAAAGGAGCTTGGGGTTAGCGGTATTTGGCTAATGCCGATTAACGCTTCGCCAAGCTACCATGGCTATGATACAACCGATTATTATGCGGTAAATCCGGAATACGGCACGCTGGATGATTTGCAGAAGCTGCTTCAAGAAGCGCATAAGCGCGATATTAAAGTAATTATGGATCTTGTCGTTAATCATTCGAGCAAGGAACATCCTTGGTTCAAAGAAGCATTAAAGGATGAGAACAGTCCTTACCGCAGCTGGTACACATTTGCTAAACAAGGTGAGAAGGTTAGAGCAGATGGGGCAGTTGGCGGTGATCCATGGCATAGCTATGGCAGTCTCAAGTATTTAGGTGTCTTCTGGGAAGGCATGCCCGATCTGAACTTTGACGAGCCGAAGGTTCGCGAGGAATTGGTTAAGATCGGACAATACTGGCTGGAGCAGGGGCTGGACGGCTTCCGCCTTGATGCGGCAAAGCATATTTACGGCGACTTCGCGTCTACGGCCAGCACGCCTGAGATTCAAGCGAAAAATAAAGCTTGGTGGCAAGAGTTCCGAGCTGGCATGAACAAAGTGAAGCCAGATGCTTATCTGATCGGAGAGGTTTGGGATTCACTAACGGTTATTGCGCCTTACTTTGACCAAGCGCTGAACTCCGCATTCCACTTTGATCTAGCTGGTCGGCTGCTGAGTGCAGCCGGTACGGAGAAGGATGCAGACTTAGCTTATTCTCTAGGACGTGCATACGGCGTTTACGAGAAATCATCTGGTGGTACATTTGTTGATGCGCCGTTCCTAAGCAATCATGATCAGAATCGTGTCATGACGGTTTTAAACGGAAATATCAATCATGCCAAGATGGCTGCTGCCATGCTGCTTACTTTGCCAGGCACCCCGTACCTTTATTATGGTGAGGAGCTGGGTATGAAAGGGGCTAAGCCGGATGAATACATTCGTGAGCCAATGCCTTGGTATAGCGCAGCAAGCGGAGGAGAAGGTCAAACCACTTGGGAGCAATCGCGATTCAATGGGAATGCCGAGACGGTATCTGTTGAGGCACAGACAGCAGATAAGCATTCGATGTTAAACCATTATCGCGAGCTCATAAAGTGGCGGAACGAGGAGCCCGCTTTGCGCAATGGCGGAATAGCCGAGTTTAAGCTGGAGCCTGCCAATCAGAAGCTAAGTGTATATGTTCGCGTCATTGCTAGCGAGAGAGCGCTTGTTGTGCACAATCTATCGGGCGAGGAGCAGATGACTGATCTTCAGCCATCCAAAACGTTTGGATCATTCGAGGGGATCATTCACTCAAGCAATGATGGGGCTAAGCTGGATAAAGGGAAACTGACCATTCCGGCTTACACCACAGTCATATTAAAATAATACGGTAAGAGGGAGCTGCACCGTCGGTGCTGCTCCCTCTTTTTTTTGTGCGTTCCAATGCGATTCCAGCCCATTTGTATTCAAATTTTGTAAAAAAATTAAGGAAATTACTAGTTGGTATATTGACATGTTGACATATTGTTTATAATATACTATTTGTAAGCGCTTATCACAAAGCTTTATCCAACTTGTAGAAGGATCACCATTAGGAGGAATGTTTGCGAATGAATCTGTCTATTACCGATATGAAAAAGAGTGACGCATTGATTTCATCTCTGGAGAAATGGCCTGAAATCGTTAAGTTTTATAAAAACTGCTTCTATAACACGCTGGAGACGACGACGGAATGGCTTGAGGATGGAACCACTTTTGTATTTACGGGTGATATACCAGCCATGTGGCTGCGTGATTCATCTGCTCAGGTTCGGCATTATATTCCACTGGCTGTTTCAGACAGCCACTATCAGAAAATGATAGAGGGACTTATCAAAAGGCAAATGCAATATATCCAGATTGATCCCTATGCAAACGCATTCAATAAAGGCCCGGACAACAGGGGACATACGGAAGATGTAACCGAGGGCAATTCATGGGTATGGGAAAGAAAATATGAAATTGATTCCCTATGTTACCCGATACAGCTCGCTTATTTGTACTGGAAGGCAACAAACAGCACCGCAATGTTTGATGATGCTTTTAAAGAAGCGGTTAACAAAATTATTGGACTTTGGACAGTCGAGCAGAAGCATGCAGAACAATCGAGCTACAGCTTCCAAAGATTTAATTGTCCAGAATCGGATACGTTAAGCCACGATGGAAAAGGGAGTCCCGTCGCCTATACAGGGATGACATGGTCGGGCTTTAGGCCAAGCGACGATTCGTGCAAATATCATTATTTGATTCCTGCGAATATGTTCGCTGTTGTTGTGCTGAGATATGTGGAAGAAATCGCCCAAGACATATACAAAGACGAAACACTGGCGCTCGCAGCCAAGAAATTAGGCGGCGAAATCGATGCCGGCATCAAAGCATTTGGGATATACAAGCACGAAACGTTTGGCGAAATATACGCTTACGAAACAGATGGCTTAGGAAATTACAACTTGATGGACGATGCTAATGTGCCAAGTCTGCTGTCGATTCCTTATCTCGGATATACAAGCAAAGAGGATATGATCTATCAGAATACGAGAAGGTTTATTTTAAGTGAAGAGAATCCCTATTATTACGCAGGAAAAGCAGCTAGAGGAATCGGAAGCCCACATACTCCCACGAATTACATATGGCATATCAGCCTAGTCATGCAAGCGCTCACTTCAGACAACGACGCAGAAATACAAGAACTTCTAAGAACGATAATCAGCTCAGATGGCGGTACTGGCTTTATGCATGAGGGTTTTCACGTAGACAATCCGAATGAATTCACGAGACCGTGGTTTGCATGGGCTAACAGCTTACTCGGTGAACTTATTTATAAGCTCGTAGAAGACAAGAAACAGCATCTCTTTTAATTGGTTTGACCTCCACTTGTGTTAGAGCGGGCCTGACTCCGCTGCGGACAGGACTTGCATAACAAATAAAAGATTTGAAAGGGGCAGAAAAATGAAACAAAAGAGAATGTTTTTGTTAGTCGTATGCGTCCTCATTATTTCCATCTTTGCGAGTGCTTGCACAAGTAATAACGGCGGAGGCAAAGACAAGGAGACGGCTGAAGCAACGAACAAGGCAGAAAACACAGCCTCGCCAAGTCCGGAAGCAACACCAGATGACGGAGCTCCTCCAGTAAAAGATTTAGGCGGTTATAAATTTATCGTTGCGGATAACAATGCGAACAGATGGTTCCCGCAAGAAGGAAGCTCTGATCATGCCAATGCCATTATTGATCGAATCAAGTGGGTAGAAGAAACGTACAACGTAAAAATTGAAGTGAGAAAACATTCCGAGGAAGAGTTTGGCGCGGCGGTACTGGCAGGCGACAAATACGCTGACATCATCGTTGCTCCTACATGGGAGCTGGGAAGACATATTAACGGCAAGCGTATTGTGGACATGAATACGATTCCTAACCTTCGGATGGATCAAGATTATTGGAAGGAATACAACACTTCATTCTTGCTCACTTACGACAACAGAACATATGGAACAGCAGCTCCATTCGCTAACCAGGGGGATGAAGTATGGGTTCTGGCATTCAACAAAAGCATTATTCAAGAGCTAGGTCTTGAAAATCCTTATGAGCTGGTAAAAAACAAACAATGGACATTCCAGAAAATGCTCGAGATGGAGCAAGCGGCAAAACGTGATCTAAATGGTGATGGCGTGATGGACAGCAATGACCGTTATGGACTGGCGACTGGACATGACTGGGATATTTCTGTAGCGCTTTATCTGGCATCCGGCAATAAAATCATTGATATCGCCAGTGATGGAAAAATGAAATATGCAGTAAATACACCAAAAGCATACGAGACGATTGAAATGATTAAGAAGATGGCGAAAAAAGGTGATACGTTCTTCCCGAAAAACGAAGGCGAGGATATGGACGCTTACGTGAAAGCTTTTGCAGAAGGGAAATCGCTGTTTTTAGCTTACTCCAGAGGCAGAGGCGTTATTGATCCGATTTATGAAATGGAAAGTGACTTTGGCTTTATCCCATTGCCAATGGGCAACAACACAGACGATTACCTTGATTGGGTAAGCCATGATGCTCCTTCGATCGCAGTGCCGGTAACGAACAAAGAGCTTGATAAAACCGGACTTATCTTGGATGCGCTAGCGTGGAAAGCGCAAAGCGAAGAGAAAATTTGGATGGATGAAATTGCTCTCACGCAATTGCGTGATGAGGAATCGCTTCAAACGCTGTTACAGCTGAAAAATTATGGCGTGTCGGACATGGCGTTCATCGGTCAGCAAATGCAAGGCAATGTACACAGTGGTTTGGCACTCATTCCCGATGTTGGGTTCTACGATCAGAACCTAGAGCCTGCCTCCAAGGTTGCGGAAATCGAGGATGCTGTAAATATTGGTCTTGAGGAGCTTGCTTTAAGGCTGAAAGGTGAATTCGTAGAGCCTGAACCGAAGCCTGAGGAAGAGAAAAAGGCGGAATAGCAGCTTTCACCAAATAGATAAAGGGGCTGTCAGACAGATGACGATTGCTGCTAGCGCAACAGCCCCTTTTCTTTTTTTTGCAAAAAAAAGAGGCTGCTTTCTCTATCGTTCACGAAAAGGCAATGAATCTCTGTCCATATGGAGGAAACAAATATGACGGTGCGAGTTGAACGTTTATGAATAATAAAATAGCGAAATTTTCAGTTGCAGCAATAGCCTTATGTTTGTTGGTGATTGTTTGGCCGCATGCGGCATTTGCAAGCAAGGATGATAACTTAATCAAGCTGCAAAGCTACCGCACCTATCTTGAACAGCACGCCGATAAAAAAGCTGGGAAAGCGGATATTGTGATCAAGGCGGATGCGTATACGAATGCGGAGGGAGATTTGAAAACCCTCGATCTTTTTGAAGGAAAGGAAGGCAAATCTGTTCTGACGGGCGAAACCGGAAAGATTGAATGGGAAATTAACGTTCCTGAGAGTGGCATGTACAATGTAGAACTGCTTTATTACCCGATAGATGGGAAAGGCAATTCCATTGAAAGAATGATATCCATTGACGGTGAAGTACCTTATAACGAAGCGAAATACATAAATTTATCACGGGTTTGGAAGGACAAAAGCGAGATTGCGCAAGACAAAAAAGGCAATGACATTAGGCCGAAACAGACAGAAGCGCCTAGATGGAGAACGGTGCTGTTGCATGATTTGCTTGGCTATTATAACGATCCATTACTATTTTATTTGGAAAAAGGTAAGCATACCATTGGATTCGAATCGGTGAGGGAATCGGTGGTTTTAAATACCGTTCGTATTTATAAAGCGGAGGAGCTTCCGACCTATGATGAAGTAAAAGCGGGTTATGAAGCAAAAGGCTATAAGGAAGCGGACGCCGAGACAATTAAGGTTCAAGCGGAAAACAGCTTTGAGAAATCTGATAATACGCTATATCCGGTGTCCGATCGCTCATCAGCTATAACCGAGCCGCAGGACCCATCGAAGCTTCGCTTGAACAGCATAGGCGGCGATAAATGGAAAATGCCGGGCCAATGGATCAGCTACCGATTCACGGTAGAGGAAGCGGGCCTATACAAGATTGCAACGAGATTCAAGCAAAACAAATTAGCTGGGATGTACGTCAACCGTAAAATTTTGCTGGATGGAGCCGTACCGTTTAAAGAAGCGAAAGCAGTGAAATTTAAATACGGGAACAACTGGCAAGTGAAAACATTGGGGAACGACGATCAGGCGTTTTCTTTTTACCTAGAACCGGGCGAGCATGAGCTGACGATGGAGGTCACGCTCGGAGATTTGGCTGATGTGCTGAACAGGGTTGATGATAGTTTATTTCAACTGAATGCCGTATATCGGCAAATTCTGATGATAACCGGCGCTGAGCCGGATTTGTATCGTGATTACGGCTTTGAGAAATTAATACCGGATGCCATAGCCGCCATGAGGGAGCATGCCGCGATACTTAGAGAAGTATCGGCTGACATGGAGGCGCTGGTTGGTCAAAAAGGCGAAAACATGGTGTTGCTCGATAAAGTCGCCTTCCAGCTCGAGCAAATGGTTAAAAATCCGGAAGCCAATATTGCGAAGACGTTTACCCCTTTTAAAGAAAATGTAGGCGCGCTTGGTACGTGGATCTTGACGGTAGGCGAGCAGCCTTTAACGGTCGATTATTTTAGCGTGATGCCGTTGTCCAAGAAGCTGCCAAAAGCGGATGCATCCTTTTTCAAAAAAATGATGTTTGAAGCGAAGTCTTTTTCGATGTCTTTCTTTGTGGATTACAATGCCTTGAATACAGAAGGTGAAACCAAAGGAGAGCCGCTCGAAGTATGGCTGACGTCTGGACGGGATCAATCGCAAATTATTAGGGAAATGATCAATGACACGTTCACGCCGGAATCGGGTATAAACGTAAAGCTCAAGCTGGTAACGGAAGGAACGCTTTTGCCATCGGTGCTCGCAGGTACGGGTCCGGATGTGGCGATGGGAAATCTAGCTGCCGACCCTATTCAATACGCGTTAAGACATGCGGTAGAGAACATCAAAGACATGCCGAATTATGAGGCTATTGCCTCTAGATTCCATCCTAGTGCATTAGTGCCCTTCGAATTAGACGGAAAAGTATACGCTCTGCCGGAAACACAATCGTTTCCCATGATGTTTTATCGGAAAGATATTTTGCATGATATGGGGCTGAAGGCTCCAGAGACATGGGATGAGTTTTACAAGCTAATACCGGAAATTCAGAAACAAAATATGCAAATTGGTTTTCCGGCGGATATTACCGGCTTGCAAATCTTTTTGTATCAGAAAAAGGGGGAGCTTTACAACAAGGAGCGCAGCCGCTCAACGCTGGAAGACGATCTGACGATCGATGCGTTCCAGAAGCAGACGGAGCTGTTCACCACCTATAAGTTTCCGAGGGATTATGATTTCAGCAACCGCTTCCGTACAGGGGAAATGCCGATAGGCATCGCGGATTATACGACATACAACCAATTAATCGCGTTTGCTCCTGAAATTAAAGGACTGTGGGAATTTGCTCCGCTTCCTGGAACGGTGATGGAGGATGGACAATTGAACCGGGCGACACCGTCGACGGGGACAGCGATCATGATGCTTAAGGGCGTTAAGAAAAAAGATGACGCATGGCGCTTTATGGAGTGGTGGACGAGTGCAGAGACGCAGTCCAGATTCGGAATGGAAATGGAAGCGATTCTCGGCAAGGCAGCCAAACAAGCGACCGCCAATATGGAAGCCCTTGTTAATATGCCTTGGACAAAAACAGAGTATGACCATTTGATGACGCAGTGGTCGTTCGCAACAGGTACACCGGAGGTGCCGGGCGGTTACTATGTGACAAGAAGTATTGGATTTGCTGCCGCAACGGCGTATAACAACGGAGACCCTGAATCTCTTCTGGACTATGTGAAAGAAGTTAATACTGAAATAACGCGAAAAAGGCGGGAGTTCAAGTTGGAATGATGCTGCCTTGCGATTTTACTGATTCAGGAGGACCCATTCATGAGTAGAGATTTGGTGATATCAGGAGCTGTTGACCCTAAGAGGCAGGGCAATCCGGTTTTGCGAAAATTGGAGCAGGGCTGGAAGTCGATTAAAAAAAATAAAGTGTCCTACCTCTTTGCTGCTCCCTACATGATCTTGTTTTTTGCTTTTACCGCTCTGCCCGTCATTATTTCATTGATTTTAGGTTTTTTCTCGTTTAACTTGCTCGAAGCGCCTATCTTCGTTGGCATGGACAATTATATAAGGCTGTTTCTAGGCGATGATATTTTCATTAAAGCGATCGGAAATACGTTCCTGCTAGCTGTGATGGTAGGTCCGATCGGTTATATCATGTGTCTAGTGTTCGCTTGGCTTATTAATGAGCTGCCCAAGTCTCTAAGAACGATTTTGACTTTAATTTTTTACGCGCCATCCATTTCAGGAAACATTTATTTGGTTTGGGGCATTTTCTTCAACAAGGACGCTTATGGTTATGCCAATGCTATTCTGCTTCGTTATAATGTCATCTCTTCGCCTATTCTATGGTTTGAGAATCCGAAATATATGATGACTCTTGTCGTCATCGTTGCTTTATGGACCAGTGTTGGAACGAGCTTCCTTTCCTTTATTGCGGGATTGCAGGGGATAGATCGAACGCTTTATGAAGCAGCGGCTATGGATGGTGTTAAAAATCGGTGGCAGGAGCTTTGGTACGTCACGCTGCCTTCGATGAAGCCGCAGCTTATGTTCGGGGCGGTAATGAGCATTACCGGCGCGTTCGGCACCGGCGCCATTGTTACCGCATTATGCGGCATGCCAAGCAACAGCTATGCAGCGCATACCATCGTAAACCACTTGGAGGATTACGGCGCCATACGTTATGAAATGGGCTATGCCTCTGCTATAGCTACCATTCTATTTATCATCATGATTGGAGCGAATAAGATTGTGCAAATGCTTCTGGCAAAGGTAGGTGAATGAAGTGATTCAAATCAAGCTTCATCGAAGCAAGAGCGGCATTAAACGTTCCTTTTTTGCGGATTTTGGCATCTATTTGTTTTTGCTGCTGTTTGGCATTTTTATGATGCTGCCACTGGTATATGCGATTTCAAATTCAATTAAGCCATTGGAGGAGATTTGGTTTTTCCCTCCGCGGTTTCTAGTAAATAACCCAACCCTAGATAACTTCAGAGATTTGCTCGCAGTCATGAGCGACTCATGGGTGCCCTTCAGCCGGTATATCTTTAACACTGTATTTATAACGGCTGTTGGTACGGCTGGCCATGTGGTCATCGCTTCCTTATGCGCTTATGTCTTATCCAAGCATAAGTTTCCTGGCAAAGGAATCATGTTCAGCACGGTCGTGCTCTCGCTTATGTTTAGCGGTGTCGTTACCCAAATACCGAACTTTATCATCATTTCTTCGTTAGGCTGGATTGATTCGTATCAGGCTATTATTGTTCCGGCATTTGCATCCTCGCTCGGTTTGTATCTCATGAAGCAGTTTATGGATCAGATGATTCCCGACGCCATCTTGGAATCGGCTCGCATTGACGGCTCCAGCGAATGGAAGATTTTCTGGTCAATCGTTATGCCGATGGTTAAGCCTGCTTGGCTGACGCTCATCATCTTCTCCATGCAAGGTTTGTGGGGAATCGGCGCGAATCACTTCATCCAAAGCGAGGAGCTGAAAACCTTAAACTATGCGTTGTCCCAAATCTTAGCCGGCGGAATTGCCCGTACAGGGACAGGATCGGCTGCAGCGGTGCTGATGATGATTGTGCCTATCATCGTGTTTATCATCTCGCAGTCGAAGATTATAGAGACCATGTCTGCATCAGGCATGAAAGAATAGGCATGGAAGGGGAAGAATGCGGTGGTTAGAAAAAAGTGGATTTTGTTTTTGGCCGCACTATTATTGTTGTGCAGCTTCGGTATTGAATCAGCTTCCGCCATGGTTCCATATAAAACCTATTTTTATGATTATGACGGGGAGTATCTCGTTTCTCCTGACGCTTATGTGCCAGGCAAAGTGTTAAACGCCAAGGCGATGGGAATCGAGGGCGCTGGGCTGAACCAGCCTCTGGATTTGTTTGTAGACAACAATAACTCGGTTTATATCGCAGATACGGGATCGAACAGAATTATTATTCTCGATGAACAGTACCGAATAAAACGAGAAATTACGGAGTTTGTCCATGAAGACGGCGTGACGAAGGATCAGTTCAACACGCCAAGCGGCATATTTGTGTCAGAGGAGGGGCTGATCTACGTTGCCGACTCCAAAAACGCTAGAATCGTCGTGCTTCATCAGGATGGAAGCGTAGAGAAAATATTGGAGGCACCGGATTCGGATGTGTTTCCTGCCGGCTTTATTTACGAGCCATCAGCAATCGGTGTTGATCCATCCGGTCTTATCTATGTGATTTCGAAGAGCACAAACATGGGTGTTATTGCTCTGAATGCTGACGGCGGATTCGAGGGTTTTGTCGGAGCGGAGAAGGTAGTGCCCAAAGTGTCCGATTTGTTCTGGAAGCTGGTGACGACCAAGGAGCAGAAGAGCCGCACGGCCAAAAGCGTGCCGACCGAGTACAACAACATTACGATCGATGAGCTTGGCTTCGCTTATGTTACGAGCAGTGCGATCCACGCAAGAAACCAATACAGCGCGCTCATTAACCGGGATAAATCGAGCAAGCATGCGCCAATTAAGCGGCTGAACAATACAGGCATCGATGTATTGAAACGAAATGGCGCTTTTCCGCCTGCTGGAGATATTCAAACAACCGACAAGGTTTCACGTTTTATTGATGTAGCTTTGGCAGAGGACGGGGCTTACAGCACGCTCGATTCTTCGCAAAATAAGATTTTTACTTACGACGATAATGGCAATCTTCTTTATGTATTTGGAGGATATGGAACACAGGACGGCGTGTTCCAAAGCGCTTCAGCACTCGCTTACCAGAGTAATAATCTGCTTGTGCTGGATAAGGATTCAAGCAAGCTGATTGTATTTAGGCGGACCGAATACGGCGCTAACATTGCAGCGGCGATTCATCATCGCAAGAATCGCAATTACGATGAATCCATCGCTGCATGGCAGCGGGTTTTGAAGATGAATCCGACGCTTGAGATGGCGTATTCCGGTGTGGCGCAGTCCAATATGCGCAAAGAAGAATACAAGAAAGCGATGCATAATTACAAGCTGGCTAATGACTGGGATCATTATTTCAAAGCTTTTGCGGAGTATCGGAAAGAAATAGTAAGCAAATTTATTATCCTCATTCCAATAGTCGCAGCAGCCATTCTATGGTTAGTGTACAGATTTTTCAAATATGCCAAGAAGGTCAACACAGCAGGCTGGAGAAAGCCCGGCAAGCGAACGCTGTGGGAAGAGCTGCTTTATTCCTTCCATGTGATGTTCCATCCGTTTGACGGGTTTTGGGATTTGAAGCATGAGAAACGAGGCAGCGTTCGTGCCGCTGTCATTATTGTTGCAGCCGTTATGGCTGTAGACATCTTTAAACAGCTGGCAGGCGGATACATATTGTACCCTTCCGACTGGCGTGTTATTGAGCTTTGGGATACGCTGCTTAGCGTCCTTATTCCATTTGGATTATGGTGCTGTGCAAACTGGGGTCTTACAACATTGATGGATGGTGAAGGAAGCCTTAAAGATATTTTTATCGCGTCTTCCTATTCGTTAGTCCCAATGGTGATTATTACGATTCCTGTCACCCTATTCAGCAACATCGTTGTTTTGGAAGAGCAGCAGTTTATTACCTTTTTTACAACCCTAGCGTTAGGCTGGTCTCTCGGGCTCATATTTATAGGTGTATTGGTGACCAATGATTACAGTCCATTCAAGAATTTCTATACCTCTGCTATTTCAATAGTAGGAATGGGTTTCATTGCTTTCCTTACGGTGCTGTTCATTAATATCCTGCAAAATATGAATTCCTTTATTACGACGATCATCAATGAAATTACGTTTCGGTTGTAGAACAAGATGGTGGATAGGAGGTCAGCGATATGAATGCCAAGGGGATTATCTCTAGGCTATTGGTCATAGTGGTTGCCATTACGCTCGGGATACCGACAAATGAGAAAACGGCGGAGGCAGTTGAAGCAACAACAGCAGAAACAGCAGTTGCAGCAAAAGCAAGCCCGCCAAACATGAAAAAAGCTGTAAAGGATGGCGGATTGGCACTTGCTGCTGAGAATGATCGCCTCCTGCTGTACTTCGATAATGAATCGGGCGGCGTGGCGGTTGAAGATAAAGCGACGGGAAGCAAATTTTATTCCAACCCGCCAAGTGCTCTGGAAGACCCGAAAGCCAGTGATGCGATGAAGCAGGAGCTTATGTCGCAGGTCAAGCTTGTCTATAATGTGCAAGGCAAAGAAGGCGACTTGGAAATGAACAGCTACACGCATGCGATGAAGCTGGATCAGGTGAGCTGGGGCAAGATTGATAACGGCATAAGGGTGGACATGGTTATCGGGCGCGAGGAACAGCGCATGCTGCTGCCGCGTCAAATTACGAAGTCCAAATTTGAGCAAAATGTTCTTGATCATATGGAAGCTGATCGGGATAAGAAGAAGCTATTAGCCTACTATATCCTCTACAGTCGTGCTGATGTAGAAGGGAGCAAAGGCAAGGAGCTGATCGCGAAATACCCTGTTTTGGAGAAAGAAGATATTTATGTGCTGAAAACCTCCGTCAAGGAGCGGGACAAGAAAGTGTTGGAAAACTACGTCAAGGAAGCAGGTTATACGTACGAGAAGCAGGAGGAGGACTACGCCGAGGTTGGATTTGACGGAGATGATTCCGTATTCCCTTATTTTAAAATGAGTCTTGATTACGTGCTTGCGGACGGCGGTCTATCGGTCACTCTTTATAACGGCGGCATTGAATATGATCAATCCCGTTTTAATCTTGTGAAGCTTTCCTTGCTGAATTATTTCGGTGCAGGGCAAACCGGCGAGGAGGGGTATGTATTCCTTCCAGACGGCTCGGGAACGCTCCTCAATTTCAATAATGATGCAAGCAAAAATACGCTATTAACGACAGGGAAAATGTACGGGCCGGATTATGCATTAACGCAGTCGCCAAGAGGCAGCTTCAAACAAGAGTTTCGAGCGCCGGTGTTTGGCATCAAGAAGGATGGAGCAGCGCTATTCTCGGTTATTGAAGAGGGCGATGCGGTAGCGGATATTAATGGCGTTATGGGCGGCATTAATCACTCCTATAACACGGCGTATGCTAACTTCACCATTCGAAATAAAGACTCTTTTATTGCCAAAAATGCTTTTGAACAGGCTCCTTGGATTATTTACGAGAAAAATGCTTATACCGGCAACATCGTCATGAAGTACTTCTTCCTTACAGGCGACGATGCAAATTACGTTGGAATGGCAAAGGCATATCGTCAGTATCTCGTTGATAAAGGAAGCTTGAGCAAAGTGAGCGCCGAAGAGAACATTCCGTTCTACTTGGATACGATGGGTTCTGTCGATAAGATGGTGCGGAAGCTGGGTATTCCGTTTCGCAGCCAAGTGGCAGTTACTTCCTTCGATCAAGCGGGACTAATGCTGGATGAGCTGTCGCAAAGCGGTATCCAAAACATTAAGTTTCGCTATACCGGATGGTATAACGGAGGCATGAGCCATACCGCACCTACAAAAATGAAGGTAGAGTCCGTGCTCGGCGGTGCAAAGGGACTGCGCAAGCTGTCAGAGAAAGCGGAGAAGCTGGGGGCAAAGGTGTTCCCGGATGTGGATATGCTATTTGTTTCTTCTAATAAAGCATTCGATGGCTTTAAGCCGCAAAAGGACAGCATTCGTTCCTTGTTTCAGAAAACTAGCTATAAAGGGTTGTTCAATGTAGCTACGCTTGAGTATGAGAGCAGCGTGTGGGGAATTAATCCGGACAAAATTTCAGGTTATTACAATAAATTTTCCAAAGATTATCATTCGCTTGGTTTAAAGGCACTTTCCTTATCGACGATGGGAGAAAGCTTGAACTCCAACTTTAAGAACCGCGCTCAAATCAATCGACAGGACACAAAAAAAATAACGACAGACGTTTTAGCTAAAGCAAAAGAGGATTATGAGGATATTATTACAGACGACGGAAACGCGTACACCTTTCCTTATGTTAATCATATTTTGAACCTGCCTGATGAGGACAGCTCTTTCTCGATAGCAGATGCGCAGGTACCATTTATTCAAATCGCGCTGCATGGCTATATTGGGTACGCGAGCGAAGCCTTGAACCTAGCGAGCGAGCTGCGTCCGGCTGTTTTGAAAGCTCTGGAATACGGCAGCGGTGTCTATTTCAAGTTGAATTACGGGGAGAACAGCCTACTGAAGGATGCTTCGTTGTTCGATGATTTGTACGCTTCCCAGTTTGATGATTGGGAGGAGAGCGCTGCAGCCATCTATGCAGAAATGAACAATGTATTGAAGCATGTTCAGGATCAGGCGATCGTGAATCATGAGCGGCTTGGTGAAGAGGTTTACAAAACAACTTATGAAAATGGTACAGCGATTATTGTTAATTACAGCGATAAAGGAATTGAGGTTGAGGGTACCGCAGTAGATGGATTGGGTTACGCGGTCATTAATCCTTAAACCAAGCGAGGAGGATCACCGGCAATGAACAAATTGTCTGCAGCCATAAACAAAAAAGAAAGGTTTAGGCTAACCGTGACGCAGAAGAGGGATCTGATGGGCTGGGTTTTTGTCAGTCCTTTTGTACTCGGATTTCTCCTGCTGTTTCTGGGTATATTCATTGATTCGTTGCGATTTAGCTTCATGGATGTGAATCTTCTAACCCAAGGCGGATTTTCGGAAAAATTCATTGGGCTGGACAATTACCATCAAATTTTAAGAGTGGACCCTAACTTTAACAAGCAGCTTTACGGTGCTGTTCAGAACATGTTATTCGATATTCCGATTATCGTTATGTACAGCTTGTTTATTGCCGTTTTGTTAAATATGAAAATGAAGGGCCGGGGAATTTTTAGAGCGATTTTTTTCGTGCCCGTTATTTTGGCAACTGGAATCATTGATAAAGCTGATTTAAGCAACTCGATTATGAATGCTTATCAGAGTATCCCAGGGCTTGATACGGGCGCGTCTATCGTGACAGAATCGGCAGGCGGGATGTTCAGCAATCTGGAGCTTAAAAAATATATGTTCCAAATGCTGGATTTCAGTCCGGCACTCGTTAATATAACGGTTGGCGCTGCGGAAAATATATTTGCCGTCATTAATAGTTCAGGCGTGCAAATTCTTATTTTCTTGGCAGGACTGCAGGCAATCTCTTCCTCCATTTACGAATCGGCCAAAATCGAAGGCTGTTCCGCTTGGGAGTGCTTTTGGAAAATTACATTCCCGCTGATCAGTCCATTGATTCTGGTCAATATTATTTATTCGATTATTGATTCCTTTACGGGAAGCAAAAACCAAATTATGCACAGCATTACGAACGCGATGAAGCTTGGCCAATATGGAACAGCCTCGGCTATGGCATGGATTTATTTTCTGGTAGCAGCCGTATTCCTTGTCGTCATTGGCTTTTTTGTCAGCAGATTCGTCTTTTATCAGAATAGGGAGTGAAAAATATGCGGGCTAAATATTTAAATCTGCATGCAATAAATGGCTTGTTCTGGTCGGTTATTCGCTATTTGCTTCTCATTGGGCTGGCGTTTCTTATCTTATATCCGCTGCTCGTAAAGCTCTCTAACAGCTTTATGAGCCCGCAGGATTTGATAGATGGCACGGTGCGCTTCATCCCTAGGCAGTTTACATGGTTTAATTACAAAACGGTCATCGAATATACGTCCTTTTTTAAAGGGCTGTCGAACACGTTCGGCATATCCTTTCTAAGCGGTATCATTCAAATGCTGGTTTGTACGATGGTCGGCTATGGGCTTGCGCGGTTTAACTTTAAAGGGAAAAGCGTCATATTTTCTTTAGTGGTGCTTACGATTTTAATTCCGCCGCAAACGTATATGATCTCTCTTTATATGAAGTTTAGCTTCTTTGATTTATTCGGTCTGATGTCTACCTTTACAGGAGGAACAGTTAGGCTGATGGATTCGATGTGGCCGATGGCGATTTTATCGATGATCGGTTTTGGATTCAAAAATGGGCTTTATATATTGATCATGCGGCAATATTTCAAAGGAATACCGAAAGAACTAGAGGAAGCGGCCTATGTGGACGGCTCGGGCTTGTTTCGGACGTTCAGCATGATCATTCTTCCGCTCTCATTTTCCATGATGATTACGATCTTTGTATTTTCCTTCTCGTGGCAGTGGACGGATAGCTTCTATTCCTCGATGTTCTTCAGCCAGTTCAAGCTGTTATCGAATTCACTGCTGGTCGGATTTGAAGGCTTGATGCTGGAGGGCGCCACCCTTGGACTGAAGCAGGGTCAGCCTCTGACCGCCACCTTAACGAACACGATGTCTTTATTAGTTGTTGTGCCATTAATCATTGTGTATTTGTTCGCGCAAAAATACCTCGTAGAGGGTATTGAACATAGCGGAATTGTGGGTTAAAAGGCGGAAGCCTGCAAGAAGAAGGGACGGATGAGGTGAAATTTATGAAAAGCATATGCATGCTGCTTGTCGGCAGTTTTTTCTTGACAGGCTGCAATGGAAATGAGGAGCGCTTGGAAAATTACAATAATCATGCGGAATGGGCAGAAGAGAAGCTCATCGAGCATTATTGGAATGAGAATGGGAAGCTGATGAACAACGCTTATCCTTATAGCAAAGAACGCGAGGAGAGCCTAAACTATTGGTGGAAGGCACATGCCGTGGATGCCATGATGGATGGGTATGAGAGAACGGGTGATGCTGCTTATACCGATAGGGCAGAGGGGATCGTCAAAAGCATTATTAAAAAAAATGGGTCATTGTTTAATGAATTTTATGATGATATGGAGTGGCTCGCTCTTGCAGCGCTGAGGCTATATGATGCAACCAAAAGCGAGACGGTTAAAGGTTATGTTCTAAAGCTGTGGAATGATATTAAGACCGCTTGGTGGGAAGATGAGCTGGGCGGCATGGCTTGGAAGAAGGATCAACGAGACAGCAGGAATGCATGCTCGAACGGGCCGGCAGCTATTTTGGCTGCCAGGATGTATGAGTATTTTGGCGATAAGGAAGATCTGGAATGGGCCAAAAAAATATATGATTGGCAGAAGAAAAATTTGGTTGATCCTGAAAGCGGTCTTGTGTATGATGGCCTTAAGCTGGAAGAGAATGGTGATCTTAATGTCAATAAAAATTGGATATTCACCTATAATCAAGGCACTTATATAGGCGCGGCAGTTGAGCTTTATAAGCATACAAATGACAAGACGTATTTGGCAGATGCGGAGAAAACCGCTGCCTCGGCTATGAAATATCATACGGTTGCTGAGACCGGAATGATGAAGGAAGAAGGAACCGGAGACGGTGGACTGTTCAAAGGCATATTCATTCGTTATCTGATCCATTTGTATGAAGTCAACGAAAGCGTCCAAATTAAAGAAATGATCTTTCATAATGCGGATACACTGCTCTCGAAAGGCAGCACGAAGGAAATTGGCTTGTTTGGCCCCGCTTGGGATATGCCTCATCAGGAGCCTCTGGATATATCCGTGCAATTGAGCGGAGTTTTCTTAATAGAAGCTGCAGCCAAAATAGAAAGACTAGATTCGGAATAAGTTAGTATTGACGTAGCGGGGCGACGGCAGCGCCGTTGCTCCATTTCGCCTTTTCATATATTGATGTCGTGATAATAAAGTTGTATAGTTGATATATCAAGATACTATGACAAGGTAGGTCGGCTAATGGATAATCCTTTATACGAGCAGATTTATAATTATATTTTTCAAAAAATCAATGACGGCGAATTAAAAAAAGGGGAGCGTGTTCCTTCGGAAAAAGAACTTGCTGCCCATTTTAACGTTAGTCGAATTACGTCTAAGAAAGCGCTGGAGATGCTCTCGCAGTATAAACTCATTGAGAGAATACAAGGGAAGGGCTCCTTTGTGGCGGAGGTTTTGCCTGATCTGCAAGAAACGAAGCTGCAGAAGCAGTCAGAAAGCGTAGAAGCGAGGCTGGAAGATGAGGTTGTGCGCATTGTTGGTGTGATTCTGCCCGACTTTGGCGATTCGTTTGGTGCTGATCTTATTCGCGGAATAGAAGAGCAATGCGCGATTAGTGGCTGCGTCATGATGATGAAGCTGACTTACGATAACCGTGAGGAAGAAGAAGCTGCTATTCGTGCTTTTGTGAAGCTGGGCGTAGATGGCATTGTCGTATTCCCGGGCCATGGCGAACACTATAATGCTGAAGTGCTTAGACTCGTATTAAACGGCTTCCCTATTGTGTTAGTAGACAGATATTTGAAGGGGATTGCGGCTACCGCTGTGTATACAGACAACAGAAAGGCAGCCTTCGACC
Organism: Pristimantibacillus sp. Z349TD_6; assembly: GCF_056173205.1. NCBI lineage: Bacteria > Bacillati > Bacillota > Bacilli > Caryophanales > Paenibacillaceae > Pristimantibacillus (SeqCode) > Pristimantibacillus sp. Z349TD_6. The sequence continues at coordinate 963,660 of NZ_CM149662.1, forward strand.
TTACGAATATTCTCCTGAATCAAGAGGGCCGGCATGTCGGTTTCTTATCGACGCCTGCAGATAATACGACGACGATTGAAGACCGAATACAAGGTTTTAATGATGCGTGCATGCAGCGTGGGTTTACACCTAAACCTGAGCATATTATGACGAATCTATACAGCTCTTTGCCGCAGTCGTTTCAAACGATTAAAGTACAGTATGATATTGAGACGGTACGCCATTTCGTGGAAATTAATAAGGATCTTAATGCGTATGTCGTTACGGAATATAATCTTGCTCTTATTTTGCGGGAAGCGCTGTTGTCCCTAAAGAAACGGATTCCGGAAGACTATCAAATTGTTTGCTTTGACTCTCCGAGTCAGCCGTTTGGCGATTATTTGTTTACTCATGTTCGCCAGAACGAGCGTGATACAGGCAGGAGAGCTGTCGAAATATTACAGCGTGTTTGGAATAATGAGACTACGGAATTAAACAATATTGTGGAGCACGAGATTGTTCAAGGAAATTCTACGGTATCTATCTAACGTCAGAATAGGATAAAGGGTCGTTTCTTAGAGCTGCCAATATGGCTCTTGGAACGGCCTTTTTTTGTAGAAAATTACAGTCCGAAATGTGAAGATGACATATTGACATATTAACATGTGAAATATAGTATATTATTTGAAAGTGCTTTATATTGTACAAATTCAAAGAGGAAGTAATCCCGTGTTAAAGCAATTTGCATTTCGCGGGAAATCTTATGGATCAAAGTGAAACGGAGGTAGAGGAAGATGGCAAACAACGTAAAAGCTGCGTTCTGGGATATGAGAGCGGAGCAGGCTCAACGAACATTGGATTCTCGGTTCTGGAACCCAAGTATCAGCTTGTATGACATTAAGACTCCATGTCCAGGCGGAGCGTGCAACACGATTTTTCATTACTGGTGGATGGCCCATGCGGTTGAAACGCAGGTGGATGGATGGAACCGTACGGGTGATTCCATCTATAAGCAAAGGTTGGCTATGCTTCACCAAGGCCTTCTGGAGAGAAACGGCGGAGAATGGCCTAACAATCTATACGATGATATGGAATGGATGGCAATTGGTTGGCTTCGCGCGTATTTGATTGATCAAGATGAAACCTACGGGCACACTGCGAAGTTGCTATGGGAGGATATTAAGACGGGATGGAATGACCATGTCGGCGGCGGAATTGCTTGGCAGAAAACGCAGCTTGACTATAAAAACACGCCTGCTAATGCTCCTGCAGCTATTTTGGCGGCACGTCTATATCAGGTATTCGGCAAGCAGGAAGATTTAGAATGGGCAATCAAGATTTACGATTGGCTGAAAGCTGTGCTTGTTGATCCTGAAAGCGGTTTCGTGTGGGATGGCGCTAACCGTCTAGGCGATGGAACTATCGATAAGGATTGGAAGTTCACTTATTGCCAGGGCGTATTCATTGGAGCGGCAGTTGAGCTGTACAAAATTACGGGTGAAAATGGTTATCTTGAAGATGCCATTCGGACATGGCAGGCATCTGTGGAGGAGTTTGCTTCGCAGGAAGCTAATGTCCTACCGGCAGAAGGCGGCGGGGATGCTGGCTTGTTTAAAGGCATTTTTGTTCGTTACGCAGGCGAGCTGGCCCTTGCGATGGGCAGCGGCAGCGGAAGTGAAGTAGCAGATGTTTTGTATGCAAACGCATCGTCCCTATGGAGCAGCGTTGCGAGCCGGGGGGATATTCTTTTCAGCAAACGGTGGGATGAATCGCTTGAAGAAGAAATCGAGCTCAGCACACAGCTTAGCGGCGTGATCCTGCTCGAAACGGCAGCAGCTTTGGAGAAGTCTGGATTAAAATAGAGTAGTCTAAGTAGATCCTTGGGAGGTATATCATGAGTACACCGAAACCAGTAAAGACGTTCCGTTTTGTTGCATTGTCGATTGTTGTTTTATTAATGACGTCCGGTCAAAGCGTCTGGGCCAAACCGAATAAAAATCAAAATGCAGAACGGGCTGAAGCGGCTTATCAGGCTCTACAAACCTACTTCTATCAGCCAGACACCAAGCTCTACAGCGAGAACAGCCCGCATGCTGGGAACAACCAATACTCCTATGTTTGGCCTTATGCAGGAACGATGCAGTCAACCGTAGCTTTGGCGAATATACCTGCGGTTGGCGAGAAATACAAAACCGACATTCAGAATCGATTAGATGGTCTAGCTGCATATTGGAATGACACGAAGACACCTGCAGGCTACGATTCTTACGTACGCGCACCGCTTGGCGGAGGCGGGGACATCTTTTATGATGATAATGATTGGATCGCAATAGAACTTATAAAAATTTACCGAATTACTGGTGATATTGCAGCTTTAGATAGAGCAAAGCAAATATTTGAGCTGCAAGTATCCGGCTGGGACACGGATGCCTCTCATGCTTGCCCTGGCGGCGTTTTTTGGACACAGGCATCGTGGAGCAAGGATCGGAATACCGTATCGAATGCACCTGCCGCTCAAATAGGACTGTATTTATATGAAATCAGCAAGGATACATACTATTTAGACTGGGCGAAGAAAATGTATAACTGGGTAAATGACTGCATGCTGGCGCCTAACGGACTTTACTGGGACCATATTGACCTAAACGGGAATATTAATAAAACACAATGGTCCTATAATCAAGGAACGATGATTGGAGCCAGCGTGCTTTTATACAAAGCAACAGGTGAAAAATCGTACTTGAACAAAGCAGTAAGCATCGCTGATGCGGCTTTGAAATTTTATGGCAGCTCACGTCTCTACACACAGCCGATTATTTTCAATTCAATCTTTTTTGAAAATCTGCTGCTGCTGGATGACATGAACAAAAAATCGAAGTATAAAGATTATATACAGAACTATGCGGATGAGGTGTGGACGACGCTTCGGAACCCTCAGACCGGAGTCATTGAAATCGATCCGAATCGTTCAACTGAACTATTGGAGCAAGCAGCGCTGGTTACGATCCACGCTCTCTTGGCAGCTGATACGAAAAAGTGATCAGAGTGATGTGATTCAGCCCTCAATTTAGCGTAGTAGAAAATGCCTTAGGGATCATCCCTAAGGCATTCCAACCCTGTATGGCTTCTTTTTCTATAGCAAGGTTTCTGCCCCATCGATGTAAATTTCGGTTCCTGAGATATGGCTGGATTCCTGCGATGCTAGAAATAGCACTAAATCGGCGACCTGCTCAGGCTGCCCGGGACCATGCTCAAGAGGCTGGCTGCCCTCAGGGTAGTTCACGGGTATGGTGATTTTATCTACTTGAGGAGTGCGATGGGTGTTTTCCCCAATGTTCGTTTGAATGGCTCCAGGACAAATGGCATTCACACGTATTTTATATCTGGCAAGCTCTAGAGCAGCCATCTTGGCAAAAGCGACCTGACCTGACTTGGAGGAGCTGTATGCAGCCATGCCGGCACCTGAAAAATCACGATTGCCGTTAATGGAGCTCGTTATAATGATGCTCCCGCCTGATTTTTTCATATGAGGGATTGCATATTTGACGGTAAGGAAGGTTCCCTTTAGATTCGTTGTTAGCGTTTCATCCCATGACTCGGGCGACAGATCTTCGATAGGGGCGAGAGTGCCGTTAATGCCCGCATTAGCGAACACAATATCGAGCCGTCCGAAATGCTTTGCGGCAGCTTGGATCGCTTCTTGCATCCGTTCAGCATTGGCAACATCGGTATCGATGAAGAAGGACTCGCCTCCTAATTTCTTTATTTCTTGTTCTACCTCTTCAGTGCGGTTGTGAATGAGATCGAGAAGAACGATTTTTGCACCTTGCTGTGCGAGACGCAGCGCGGCAGCGCGTCCAATGCCGGAGCCAGCCCCAGTGATGACCGCTACCTTATCCTTTACGCGAAGCTGAGAAGAGCTGGAATCCTTCTGGTTAGCTGCATTGTTCATTACTAATGATTCCCTCCATTACAAGCTTATTTCCAAATTAGTATTCCTTTGGGGCAAATCATTTATTCTTTAAGGAAACGGGTTAGGAATGACTAGCATTGCTAGATGAAATTCAACTACATAAGCAGCATAGAGGAGATGACCAATTGAGCGCTATATTTTTGAACCGTGCACCGCTTGCTTCGACCCCTTTTCAAGAACTGCCGCTTGGTGCGATTAAGCCGGACGGCTGGCTTAGAGACCAGCTGGAGATTCAAAGCGAGGGAATGACAGGGCATCTAGATGAATTTTGGCGTTATGTCGGGCCAAATAGCGGTTGGCTCGGAGGAGACGGAGACAGCTGGGAGAGAGGACCCTACTACTTGGACGGTCTACTTCCGCTTGCTTATCTCCTTGATGATGACAAGCTTAAGGCAAAAGTAAAGCCATGGATCGAATGGACGCTTGCAAGCGCACGCGAGGATGGGCAATTCGGGCCTGCCGCAAATGAAGATTGGTGGAGCCGAATGATTATGCTCAAGGTGCTGATTCAGCACGCTGAGTATACTGGTGATGAACGGGTAGAACCATTTTTGATGAACTATTTCAAATATCAGCTTGCGGAGCTGCCGAATCGTCCGCTGCAGGAATGGGCAGAGGCTAGAGGCGGCGAAAATCTCATCAGCATTTATTGGTTGTACAATCGCACCGGCGAGCCTTTCTTGCTTGAGCTCTCCCAATTGATTCAGGAGCAAACGCTGGACTGGGTAGGCTTATATGAAGACTATCCTTATTGGTCCTTACAGAAGGCATTTGATCACCGGGTTCATGTTGTTAACGTAGCAATGTCATTCAAGCAGCCAGCTCTCCGCTACATGCAATCAAAGGATAAGCGGCATATCGAAGCTGCATACAAAGGGATCTCAAGCGTGATGACTTACCATGGCCAAGTTAACGGCATGTTTTCTGGTGACGAGTGGCTTGCAGGAACCCATCCTAGCCAAGGCACGGAGCTGTGCTCTGTGGTGGAATATATGCATTCCTTAGAGCATCTGATTCGGATTACAGGCGATGGCTCCTTCGGTGATATTTTGGAGAAGGTTGCTTATAATGCACTGCCTGCCGCAATCAGCCCGGATTGGACCGTTCATCAATATGACCAGCAGGCTAACCAGATTATGTGTACGCATGCCAAACGCAATTGGACGGAAAACAACAATGAAGCCAATCTATTTGGCATTGAGCCGCATTTTGGCTGCTGCACCGCTAACATGCATCAAGGATGGCCGAAATACACGGCAAGATTGTGGATGGCAACAGAGGATGGCGGTTTGGCTGCAATCGCGTATGCTCCCTGTACGATCACAGCTGCCATCGACGCAAGTACCGATGTTTCCATACGTGTAGCAACGGAATATCCATTTAGAGAAACGATAACGATGACCGTGCATGTAAATCAGCCAGCTGAATTCCCGATTAAATTACGAATACCGGAATGGTGCAGCGCGCCGGTTCTGTTGATCAACGGACAACAACAGCCTGCTATGAACATCGAAAAAGGTTTTGCTGTGCTGCGGCAGGTTTGGAACGATGGCGATGAGCTGACTCTTCGGCTTCCAATGGAGGCACGCATGATCAGCAGATCTAACGGTGCGGTCGGTTTGCAGCGCGGAGCGCTTATGTTCGTTATCCCAATCAAGGAGCGCTGGCAGAAGCATCGCACATACGAGCCTTATCATGACTGGGAGATTTACCCGGAGTCGCCATGGAATTATGGAGTGAGTCTGAAGGAACTTGAACAGGGAAAACCTACTGTGGAAGCCGCAATGGTAAGGCAGCCCTTCGTAGCTGAGAACGCACCGATACGTTTGCGAATGAACGGTCGCCGGATCCCGCAATGGACCATGGAGCTTAACTCGGCTGGCACTCTGCCAATAGGGCCTGTTGCTAGCAAGGAACCCGAAGAAGAAATTACGCTCATCCCTTACGGCTGTGCGCGTCTACGGATCGCCGAGTTCCCAGTTATTCAATCTTAAAACGTTGTCAGTCTATTCCTTTAGTTGAAGTGACGCATTTCCTTCATATACATGTAGGAGATGCAGCCAATAATGAGCATTGCTGCGCCGCTTATCGCTATGATGACGGCAGGTCCGTGTATATCAGATAGAGTTGAGAATACGGCTAAGCCGACTGGCGGCGCAACGCTTGTTAGAGCACCGATGAGTCCAAATACTCTGCCTTGCATCGAAGGATCAATGGCTACCCGAAGTGCGATAAAGATGATCGTCGTACTGAAGGAGAAGAGGAAGCCAACGAGAAGGATAAGCGGCAATGCTGCAAATGCAGATGACATTAGCGATATGGCGATGAACATAGGACCCATAAGGATCATGCTTCCAATGATCCATTTTCCTCTGCCTTTTAACCTTGTATCGAGCTTAATAATTAGAATGGAGCCTACGACATAACCGAGTGGGATGCACGCCTCCATAAGTCCGAATACAAACGGTTTTGCATGCCATACATTGACGGCCATGACTTGAATGAGCATGAAGGTGGATAGAAAGAAGAACATAACTACTGGTAATAAAATAACGGCTGCTCTGGCAAATGGATTCGTCCATACGTATCGGAAGCCTGCTTTGAGATCCTCTTTAAAGGTGGTTTGCGCCTTCTCCGTATCTCTAGCCGCTGCATAGGGGAACTTGCCTGTGAAGAGCAGCAGCGCTGCTGAGAGCAGAAAAGTTACTGCATCGATAGCAATTGCAAATGCCCCGCCAAATGCAGCAACAGCGATACCTCCAAGAGCAAAGCCAGATATTCGGATGATGTTATCCGATATATTGATTACCCCAACAGCCTTGGCTATTTGTTCTTTATCAATAATTTCGACGAGCGAAGCTTGAAAGGCAGGCGTTCGAATAACCCCTGCAAATGCGACGATGGCAGTCAAAATAACGATAAAAATAAACGGTATATTAGGCAAGTACACAAGTACAGCGATGGCGCCGACGAGCACAAAACGGATAATATCTGTCACCCACATCAACGTGCGACGATCGGTGCGATCCGCAATCGTACCTGCAAAGGAACCGAACAGCATGCTGATTACGAGATGGGTAATGAGTACGACGGACATGAGCTTGGCGCTACCTGTCGTTTGCAGTACCCACAAGTTTAGCGCGATGCTATGAAAGGTATTGCCTAGCAGCGATAAGCTGTAGCTGGAGAACACGGCGATGAAATTACGGTTTTTCCACAGAGATGAAGCAGAACCTTCTTGCGGTTGAAGATTAGGTGCGCTGCCATTTGATTCTTTTGCTAATCCGAGCATAATATAACCTCCTATAAGAATGATTGACTTGGTTAATAATTAACTACAGATATTAAGGATATAGAGGACAACTTAATCGTTTAAGTTGATATAGAAAAAGCAGAGATTACTCTGCGATTACTTATTTATCAGCTTTTACAAGAACATATTTATTCGCAGGGCCAGACTTCGGATCTTTCAGCAGCTGCATCATAAGCTGGAAAGCTTCTTCTGGCTTGCGATCGCCAAACGATATCTTGGAAGCGGAAGCAGGGGCGATTTCCGGACAGCCTGCCGTACAAATGACGGTTAAGATTGTTGGATCAACATATTTAGCTGCTGAGATGGCGACAAATTCGTTCAGAATGATGCCGGTCCGATCCGAATTGTGTTCGAGGAATGCTTTTAAGTCATGCTCTTTATCCATAACGTGGATTTGATCGCGTCCTATTCGTGAATGAGTACAAATATGGTTAACCAGGTCAGCATTGTTGAAGCTGTCGATTATTAAAAAGCTCTCCTTAGGCTGTAAGAGCGATGCGAATGCATAAGTGAAAGCATCAGCATAATCATAATTAACCTTATAAAATAAGGGATCTTCAATCATGCTGTCCACAACGATTAAAGGGACGTCAGCGAAGAAGTGGCTTGAAATCAGGTGGAAGTTTTCCTCTTTAACATCAACAACAAATACGCCATCCAGCTTGCGTTCCGAGATAATATCAAGATTTGGGTTTAAGGCATCCAAGCTGAACAATACAACGTGGTAGCCGCGATCTGTCAGCAGCCGCTCCAGCCGATTAATAAACTGAGAATAACGGAACTGCTTCCAGAAGCCTTCATTTTCCGCTCTGTTAATCAGAATGCCAATCAATCCAGACTTTTGCTTGACCAGCGATCTGGCAGCAAGGTTGGGTACATAATTCAATTGCTTAGCTGCATCGAGGACACGGCATTTTGTTTCTTCAGGTATCGTCTGATTGGAGACATTGTTGAGTACATAACTGACAGTAGCTACAGATACTTGAGCAGCCTTAGCAATGTCCTTAAGCGTAGCTTTTTTAATGGGGATACAACTCCTTCAACCTTTTTAATACGATTGGTATCGTGAGAACTTGCTAAAGCTTGATAATGATTGTTGGATTATTAAATGGGAAATGGCATATTTAAAAGTAGTTACTTAATCGTTTAAGTAATTATTGCATGAATGCCAATTAGATGTCTAGACTCAATTTTCTAAACATTTCCTCAAACGCTTCTGAGGGTAACGAGTAGTAGTAATAGCTGTAAGCACTATACGTGCTTATTGAGCGAATTCGGCGTATGCGGTGGATAGAAAAGAGGCTGTAAGCACGTATGTGTTCTTACAGCGAGAAACTAGCTATGCTTACTGGTCTGTAAGCACAAATAGGTGCTTATTGAGCGAATTCGGCGTATGCGAAGGGTAGAAAAGAGGCTGTAAGCACGTATGTGTTCTTACAGCCGAGAAGTAGCTATGGTTACTGGTCTGTAAGCACAAATAGGTGCTTATTGAGCGAATTCGGACGTGTGAATCAACCCAAAAAAGGGCAGTCCGCGATTGGACTGCCTTAAGAAATCAAGTTTAGTGGTTACTCGGCAGACTGCTCTAAGATCACATAGCCGTAAGCCGGCAATGTGAATTGAAGTTTGCCGTCGTTGCTGCTTGCAACGGAAGAGCTTACTGCATATTTGCTAGTGTTTGATAACAATACTGACCAAGTTGATATGCCGTTATCGGTGATGACAGCTGTTGCAACCGAACTAGCATCAGCCTTAGCACTTTCGATCGAGGCAGCCACTGGGGATGCAGAAGCCTCGCTTACAGCAGTTGCAGCTGCAGCTGCTGGTTTCGCGAAGCCTCTAAAAGCAACAGCGTGAGGAGCAGCGTTGCAATCAGTCGGCTGAGCTTCAATTACGAAGCTCAAATCAGCAGCTTCGCCGCGAGCATTCATCGCGATAAGAAGCCGTTGGCTGCCTTCACGGCGCTCATAGACCAAGGTGCCATCTGCTGCGCCAACGTGCACGAAGCGAATATCGGCGCTGCGAAGCGCGCTGTACTTGTGGCGCAGTCCGATTGCGTCGGTATAGAACGTGAGCAATTCGCGGTTTTGCTCCTCTGGGTCCCACACCATGCATTTGCGACAGCCTGGATCGCCAGCGCCATTGATGCCTACCTCATCGCCATAATAAATACATGGGGTTCCAGGGAAGGTCAGCTGGAAGAGCGAAGAAAGCTTCATCGCATCGGTATTATCCTCGCAGATCGTAAGCAGACGAGGCGTATCATGGCTATCGAGCAGGTTGAAAGCCGATTCTGTTACCTGTTGCGGATACGCTGCAAGCTGCGCTCCAATCGCATGAGCGAAGTCAGAAGCATCAATCGTTTGATAAGCAAAGAAATCAAGAACTGCATTCGTGAAAGGGTAGTTCATAACCGCATCGAATTGATCACCCTGCAGCCACATCATCGAATCATGCCAAATCTCGCCCAAAATATAAGCGTCTTTATTCACTGCTTTTACCGTTTGACGGAATTCACGCCAAAACTGATGATCAACCTCATTGGCAACGTCCAATCTCCAGCCGTCAATTCCAATCTCCTCGATCCAGTAACGAGCTACCTCGAACAAATATTGCTTCACCTCAGGATGCTCGGTGTTCAGCTTTGGCATAAGCGGCTCAAATGCGAAGGTCTCGTACGTCGGAACGCCGTCCACCACTTGCAGCGGCCATTCCCGAACATAGAACCAATCCGCATATTTTGACTGCTGTCCGTTCTTCTGAGCATCGACGAATGGAGGGAAGGTTTTGCCTGAGTGATTGAATACCGCATCAAGCAAGACACGAATGCCGCGAGCGTGACAAGCATCAACCAATTCCTTTAACTTCTCATTTGTGCCAAAATGCGGATCAACCTTCATGTAGTCCTGTGTATCATACTTGTGATTGGTCGTTGCTTCGAACAGCGGAGTGAAATATACCGCATTAATGCCAAGTGCTGAAATATGATCCAAGTGATCAATTACACCCTGGAGGTCACCGCCAAAAAAGTTTTTTGGCGTAGGCTCGCCGCCCCAAGGCAGCACATTTTCAGGATTGATCGATGGATCGCCATTCGCGAAGCGTTCAGGGAATATTTGATAAAAGACAGCGTCCTTCACCCAAGCTGGCGGCTCAAATACATCGATTGGATTAATATATGGGAAATCAAAAAAAGAATTTGAGTTGTCAGGAAGTGTAAGCTCGATACCTTTATCCGAGAAAATAATCGCCTCATCTCCGCTTATTAAGCGGAACGCATAACGCAGCCTCCGAAAAGGAGGAATAACGGAAGTTTCCCAATAATCGAATCGTGCATCCGAAGTGAAAATATGCATAGGGACCGTTGTAATCGTTTGATCCCACGCGTACTTGTCGCCAACGATTGCTTCAACTACAGCAACATCGTCTTTTTTGGTACGCAAGCGGAGGTGCAGCGTCTTTCCGTCGTAGGCGTAAGCCCAGTTTTGCTTCGGTCTGTGATAAACAGCTTCTAATAACATGATTATCGCTCCTTCATGGATGATGTGAGAGAAGATATGGAAACACGAAAAAAGGCACAACCTCTCTGCTCATAATAAGCCGAGGTTGTACCTTCTCCCATAACACGTTCAGGCGCCGCTCACGCGAAGCATATTGCGAACAAATGGTTGCGGTAGCATTGCCTTTCTATTGTAAATCTCAACACTTTTATTATACATAATTTGCACGTATTGTACTAGTCTAGTTTTGAAAAAAAATTATGCATTAACCGTTTCATGCGCTAGCGATTCCAAGTAGCGCTCGCAATCCAGAGCAGCCATACAGCCGCTTCCAGCAGCGGTAATCGCTTGGCGGTAATTACGGTCTTGAACGTCGCCGCAAGCGTATACGCCTGGGATGTTCGTCTCGGAAGTGCCCGGCTTCACAATAATGTAGCCTTGCTCATCGGTGTCGATTTGACCGCCAAGGAAACCAGTATTAGGCGTGTGGCCGATCGTAATAAATACGCCGTCTGTTTCAAGCAATTCTTCCTCGCCCGTTTCATTATTGCGCACCTTCAACCCTTGCAAGCCCATGCCCGTTGCAGCAACTTCAAGCGGTGTACGGTTTAGGCTCCATACGATTTTGTCATTCGCACGAGCGCGATCCTGCATAATTTTTGATGCGCGCAGCTCATTGCGACGGTTAACTACTCTTACTTCGGAAGCGAAGCGAGTAAGGAACACGGCTTCTTCCATTGCGGAGTCGCCGCCGCCTACTACAATAATTTTTTTGCCGCGGAAGAAGAAGCCATCACAAGTTGCACATGTGCTTACGCCGCGACCGATATTTTCTTGCTCACCCGGAATGCCGAGGTATTTGGCTGAAGCGCCTGTAGAAATAATGATGGATTCGGCTTGCAGCTCGCCAATGCCTTCCACGTCAAGCGTGTAAGGGCGTTTGCTGAAGTCGACGCTTTTTACAGAGCCTGTTTTGAATTTTGCACCAAAACGCTGTGCCTGCTTGCGCATGTTGGACATTAGCTCGCTGCCCAAAATACCATCAGGGAAACCTGGGAAATTTTCAACTTCTGTTGTTGTTGTAAGCTGGCCGCCTGGCTGCCACCCTTCAATAACGAGAGGTTCCATGTTCGCGCGAGCCAAATAGATTGCAGCCGTCAATCCGGCAGGTCCTGTACCAATAATAATTGTTTTATGCATCATCTATATCCTCCATTCAAAATTCCGTTGAATAATAAATCCTACTTTAAAATTATTATAATGTAGATTTAAAGTCAATATCGTTCATGTAACGTTCATGTTGGTCATGTATGCTGAAATCATAACTACATAAGTCTAATTGGAGGAAGAACAAAATGCCCAAAATCGTAGTTGCAGACGACGATCCGAACATTCGCGAGCTGGTAGCTCTTTTCCTAAAAAGAGAAGGCTGTCAGGTCATTGAAGCTATAGATGGTATAGACGCATTAGAGAAGCTGGACGTGGTACGACCAGATCTTGCGATTATTGATGTAATGATGCCCCGCATGGACGGGTGGGCGCTTTGCGCGGAACTTCGAGCGAGCTATGATATTCCGCTGCTCATGCTGACTGCCAAGGGGGAAACCTCGCAAAAGGTGAGGGGGTTTGAGCTTGGTGCGGATGATTATATGGTCAAACCATTTGATCCGCCGGAGCTCATAGCCCGGGTTAAGGCACTGCTCAAAAGATACCGGATCACCGCTTCGCAGACGGTAGAGTTCGGCGATGTCCTCATGAATCGAACGGACTTCCATATGTCAGCTGGTGGCGAGAAAGTAACATTGCCGCCTAAAGAGTTCGAGCTGCTGTTCAAGCTGGCAAGCTATCCAGGCAAAACCTTTGCCCGTGATCATCTGATTGAACAAATATGGGGGATGGACTATGAAGGGGACGAGCGAACCGTTGATGTCCATATCAAAAGACTGCGGGATCGTTTTCCCGAGGAGCAATATCGTTTCCGTATCGTAACGATTCGCGGACTAGGGTATCGACTGGAGGTATGGTCATGATTCGCGGCCTTTACTTTCGAATTACGGCAACATTCCTCGTTATCGTTTTGATTAGCATCGGGGTCGCTTTTTTATTCACGAATCAAATGTTCAAGAGGGATGCAAGGGGGCAACTGCCCAATCAACTGGAGAAGTCGATTGCTCGCATTGAACAGCTTTATGCCGTCTCGAAGCCGGCAGATCTGCAGGCATTTTTGGAGGAGATCTCAAGCTTGCAAGGGCAGTCAATTGTCGCTATTAGCAGCTCTAACTATTTAGTAAGGGCTGGCGAGCGGAGCGAGCTGATTATGGAGCGGCTTACATTCGAGCAGCTAAGAAAGGTTTTCGGCGGCAGCTCTGTCAGACTGGATGTATACGCTAGCGAGGAGGTTAGCCCGCCTTCGCCGCCTGCTTTAGGGAAACTTGTGTCATTCGGCAATGAAAGATGGGCCTTGTTCGTTCAGCCGAATCGTTTTCCGCAAAATAGCAACTTCATATGGACGGCCGTCACGTTGCTCGTCACGCTGCTGCTCGTCGGAAGCGTACTTATTCTAATCGTAGCCCGTTATTTAGTGAGGCCTCTAAAAATGATGACGAACGCTGCGACGCGAATGTCACAGGGGGATTTCAGTGTACGGCTGCCCGCAAGACGCGGCGATGAGCTAGGTGAGCTTGCACAGGGCATGAACAAAATGGCGCTGAGCTTATCACAGCTTGAAATGATGCGTCAGGATTTTGTATCCAATGTCTCGCACGAAATGCAGTCTCCCCTTACGTCGATTGGCGGCTTCGCAGAAGCACTGCGCAGCGAGGAGGTTACTGGAGCTGAGCGGGAGCGATATATTAGCATCATCAAGCAAGAGAGCATGCGGCTTTCTCGGTTAAGTGAAAATTTGCTTAATTTAGCATCGCTCGACTCGCAGCAGCATCCTTTTCATCCGCAGCCGTATCGACTGGATCGTCAGCTTCGAGATGTGGTGCTTGCCTGCGAGCCGCAGTGGATGGCCAAGAGACAAACGGTTGAGCTGTTAATGGAGGAAACGGTGATTACTGCTGATCGTGATCAGCTTAATCAGGTATGGATGAATTTGCTTGCCAACAGCATGAAATTTACACCAGAGGACGGCAAAATCTTTTTGTCTTTGTCCGAACAGAATGGTTCCATTGTGGTCCGAATTACCGATACCGGAATAGGCGTTCATGAGGAGGATCGAGAGCGAATATTTGAGCGTTTTTATAAGGGTGATCTATCGAGGGATAGAAGCCAAGGCGGGAGCGGGCTTGGACTTTCGATCGCACAAACCATCATTCATATTCACGGCGGAACCATTGCGCTTGATCCAAGTGCGGACCAGCTTACTGGAGCAAGCTTTATGATTAAGCTCCCGTTTGCACGAGCAGCTGCTTAGTTATGGGACGAAGCTGGATAAAAGCGACAGTGGAAGCTTTTGAATACATGGAAAAACGAGGGTGAAACCGTTATGATAAAAGGAGCGATTGCATAGAAAGCAAAGAGCTGGGGGAGATGTGAGGGTGGAGAAGCGGATTCGGAAAGCGATCATTCCTGCTGGGGGATTAGGGACAAGGTTTTTGCCGGCTACGAAAGCGCAGCCGAAAGAAATGCTGCCTATTATCGATAAGCCTGCTATTCAATATATCGTAGAAGAGGCTGTGAATTCAGGCATCGAGAGTATCGTAATCGTCAGCGGACGCAACAAACGGGCGATCGAGGACCATTTTGACAAATCTGCCGAGCTCGAAATGGAGCTGGAAGCGCGCCACAACGAAGAAATGCTGGAGATGGTGCGGAAAATATCACAACTGGCGGATATTTATTATGTTCGTCAGAAGGAGCCGCTTGGCCTTGGCCATGCAGTGCTTTGCGCACGCCGCTTCATAGCGGACGAGCCGTTCGCGGTATTGCTCGGCGACGATATTTTGAAGGCTGATCCGCCTTGCTTGCGGCAAATGATGGATGTGTACGAGAGGGAACAGTCATCTGTTGTAGCTGTGATGGAGGTGCCGTGGGATCAGACGCATAAATATGGTATTGTTGATATTGAGCGGGATAAGCAGGTAGCGCGAGTACGCAACATTATTGAAAAGCCGGCGCAAGGACAAGCCCCGTCCAACTATGCGGTTGTTGGACGCTACGTCCTTGATCCTGTCATATTTGATCTGCTTGAGAAAGCGACGCCAGGCAAAGCTGGGGAAATTCAACTAACGGACAGCTTGCAGCAATTAAACCATAACTCTTCTTTAATGGCTTATCGGTTCGATGGTATTAGACATGATGTAGGCGACAAGCTTGGTTTTGTACAAGCTACGATTGATTTTGCATTAGAGCGCGCGGATCTAGGCGATGAGGTCAGAAAGTACATGCTGGAGAGGCTCAAGGAAACGCAGTTCTAACCCATGAGAAATGAAAGCCGCCTATGAGCGGCTTTTTATTTTGTCTCATGGCCGGTTCGATGGTTAGAGCTTGAGATCATGTACGTACAAGTTTCGCATATGATATACTACAGGAATACAACTAACGGAGTTGAGGTGTGAAGTGAAGGAACAGCAAACGCCCAAATATATGCAATTAAAGCAGGAAATCATATCCTGGATCGTCACAGCGCAGTTTAAGCCGCACGAGAAGCTGCCATCGGAGAATGAGATCGGCAAGCAATTCGAGATGAGCCGGCAAACGGTGCGCCAAGCGCTCGGTGATTTGGAGCAGGAGGGCTGGCTCTACCGCGTACAAGGGAAAGGGACGTTCGTGTCGGATCAGTCTGCGCCGGAGCGGAAAAACTCATCCCAAGGGATGACGATCGGGATGATTACGACCCATATATCAGATTATATATTCCCGACCATCGTCAGAGGCGTTGAATCGAGCTTGCGCGCTGTAGGGGCAAGACTTCTGCTGGCGAGCACGGATAATGAAAAGGATAAAGAAAAGGACAGCTTGGAGTCAATGCTGCGCGAGCCGCTGACCGGGCTCATTATTGAGCCGACGAAGAGCGCGGAGGGCAACCCGAACTTTAATTATTTTTTGGCGCTCGATGCGCTCAAAATTCCATACATTATGCTCAATGAGCGATACAGCGACGTGGATGCGCCATGCTTGCGCGTGGATGACGAGCTTGGCGGCTATCGTGCCGCAGAGCATTTAATTAAGCTCGGCCATACGCGAATCGCTGGTTTTTTTAAGACGGATGACTTTCAAGGCGTACACCGGATGCGCGGTTTTTTACGGGCTCATCGGGAGCAAGGGCACACGGTTCCGCCGGATTATTTGCTGCGCTATACGACGGAGGAGAAGCAGGACAAGCCGATGCAGGCCTTGTTTGCGATGCTGCAGCGTGAGCCGGATCAACGGCCGACCGCTATTATTTGCTATAACGATGAGCTGGCTGTAAAAATGCTTGATATCGTAAGGCAGGCTGGCTTAACGGTGCCTGAGGATCTTTCGATTGTCGGTTTTGATGATGCGAATCTGGCTACGGCAACTGAAGTGAAGCTGACTACCGTTGCACATCCAAAAACAGAAATGGGCACGGATGCGGTCGAATTACTGCTTAGTATGCTGGATAAGCAGCACCAGAGGCGACAAACGCAGGATAAAATATATGATCCGCAGCTCGTTGTACGTGATTCAACTAGACCGCCCCAAAGCTAAGCTGTTGTTGAACGGTTAATGCTTTTTAAATGAATGAATAAAAAAGACGTGACACACTTGTACGTACAACTTATAATAAAGCAAAGATATTCTATGGCGATGTCCGTATAAGTGAATGCGGATCAGCATAGAAATGTGAGCTTGAAGGGAGCGATAAGTGGTCATGTTAGAAGCATTGAAGCATGCGGTTTGGGAAGCGAATATGGATCTTCCGAAGTATGGATTGGTTACATTTACTTGGGGCAACGTCAGCGGTGTAGATAGAGAGTCTGGCTATGCGGTTATTAAGCCGAGCGGCGTTCCTTACGAGGAGTTAAAAGCCGAGCAGATGGTTGTCGTAGATTTGGAAGGCAATATGATTGAAGGAAATCTTCGACCTTCCTCGGACACGGCTACTCATGTGCTGCTCTACAAAGCGTTTCCTTCGATAGGCGGAATTGTACACACCCATTCGCCTTGGGCGACAAGCTGGGCACAGGCGGGGCGCTCTATTCCATCGCTTGGCACGACGCATGGCGACTATTTCTATGGCGAGGTGCCTTGCACACGCGCGATGACAGAAGCGGAAATCAACGGCGCATATGAGCTGGAAACGGGCAATGTCATCGTTGAAACCTTCAATAAAAACCATATCGATCCAAACCAAGTGCCTTCGGTGCTCGTAAACAGCCACGCTCCTTTTTGCTGGGGCAAAGACCCGCATAACGCCGTTCATAATGCGGTTGTGCTGGAGGAAGTGGCGAAGATGGCTCTTCATACGTATCAGCTTAACCCGAATGTTCAGCCGATGGATCAAGCTTTATTAGACCGACACTATTTACGCAAGCATGGAGCGAACGCCTACTATGGCCAAAAATAAGGAGGATTCGGATAATGAGCAAAAAATACGCAATTGGTGTAGACTACGGCACGCAATCGGGCCGAGCTGTTCTTGTGGATCTATCTAACGGTGCCGAGATAGCGGAGCATGTCACGCCGTATACTCACCACGTTATTGATGAGAAGCTTCCGGTATCTGGCATTAAGCTTGAGCATGACTGGGCGCTTCAGCATCCGCTTGATTATATTGAAGTGTTGGAATTGTCCGTTCCTGCTGTAATGAAGGAGTCGGGTATCCATGCTGCTGATGTCATCGGTTTAGGCATCGATTTTACAGCATGTACAATGCTTCCCATCGATGGAGAAGGGAATCCGCTATGTGTACAGGATGCCTACAAGGATAATCCGCATAGCTGGGTGAAGCTGTGGAAGCATCACGCTGCACAAGATGAGGCTAACCTTATCAACGAAATGGCAGCGCAGCGCGGTGAGAAGTGGGTGCCGCGTTATGGAGGCAAAATATCATCAGAGTGGATGATGGCCAAAGCTTGGCAGATTTTGAATGAAGCGCCGGACATTTATGAAACGGCAGATAAATTTGTTGAAGCGACGGACTGGGTTATCGGCCAATTGACCGGCAATATTGTTCGCAACAGCTGTACGGCCGGCTACAAAGGCATGTGGCATAAGCAAGAGGGCTACCCAAGCAAGGATTTTTTCAAAGCGCTTGATCCTCGTTTAGAAAACCTGACAGAAACGAAGCTGCGCGGCGAAGTTGTACCGCTTGGCTCGAAGGCTGGAGAATTGCTGCCTGATATGGCTGTACGCATCGGACTTGCGCCAGGCACGGCGATCGCGGTTGGCAATGTGGATGCACATGCGGCGGTGCCAGGTGTTGGCGTCGTTACGCCAGGCAAGCTGGTTATGGCGATGGGCACATCGATTTGCCACATGCTGCTCGGAACGGAAGAGAAGGAAGTGGAAGGAATGTGCGGCGTCGTTGAGGACGGCATCATTCCGGGTTACTTTGGCTACGAAGCGGGACAATCAGCGGTTGGCGATATTTTTGAATGGTTCGTTGAGGAATCTGTTCCAGCCTACGTACTTCAAGAGGCAGAGCAGGCTGGCGAAAATGTACATGTTTATTTGACTCGCAAAGCCAGCGAGCTGAATGTTGGCGAATCCGGCGTTCTGGCGCTTGACTGGTGGAACGGAAACCGTTCGGTACTTGTAGATACGGATTTGACAGGTACCATTGTAGGCCTCACCTTGCTAACGAAGCCTTGGGAAATTTACCGCGCCCTTCTTGAAGCAACGGCATTTGGCACACGCAAAATCGTCGATGCGTTCCACAGCAACGGGGTTGAAGTAAATGAATTGTACGCATGCGGCGGACTGCCGCAGAAGAATGCGCTGCTCATGCAGATTTATGCGGATGTAACGAATCGCGAGATCAAGGTCGCAGCATCCAAGCAAACGCCTGCACTTGGTGCAGCGATGTTTGGAGCAGTAGCAGCTGGTGCCGCAAAGGGCGGTTTCGACAGCATTGTTGATGCGGCTCAGAAGATGGCTCGTGTACGCGAAGAAACGTTCAAGCCGATTCCGGCAAACGTTGCAGTTTACGAGAAGCTGTATGCGGAATATAATTTGCTGCACGACTACTACGGACGCGGCGCAAATGATGTAATGAAACGCCTTAAGGTTATAAAAGAAGAGCAAGCTTAGGCAGCTATTATTCAATCATCTATATACCAAAAAAACGACTCCAGCATTTAATTATGCGAGGGAGTCGTTTTTTTTATTAATTTCTAGCTTTTTCCACTATTCTTGTCGAAATTGTACAGAATTTGTACAGATGTGAATGTTATTATAGGTCGTCGGACTTATAAAAAATAGACAGAAGAAAGTAGACAACTTTTGAAAGCGATCTTAATAGTAAAGGAGAGTACGTGAATGAAGGAAGATGGTAGGTCTATGGAACCAAGAAGTTCTAGGAACAGAGGTCGAATGAACAGCAGACTGTGGCGAAAACGGTTATTTACCGCATTTATGGCATTTGCGGTGCTGCTCGTTCAGCTTTTCCCTGTTCCATACGCAGCAAGTGCTGCAGCGATTGATACAGGAGCGACTTATTTTACCGGTACGGATAACTGGGGCGGCGGAGCTGCGAATAGTGCAGCTGACGGCGATGTAGACAGCAGCACTGGGAACAGTATGGCTCTTTATCCAATCGAATTTAAAATTAAAGACATTAAAGCCAAACCTACAAAAAGCGCTTATATGCTTATACGGGCTCTTGATGTAGACGAATACGATGAATCAAACAAAAGCGGTACAGGCGAGTGGGACCGTGTATATTTCTCATCTAACCCTGCAGATATTGCATTAGGTGCACCTACAACCCCATGGCCAGCAAATTTTGGGTCTGCTACATACAAGAAGGAATTCCCTCAAGCATTTAACTTGGGCGCTTTATCCGGAAAAAATGATGTGTGGAATACGACCGTTCTGGAAATTAAACCTGATCAATGGAATAGTATCGTCGCCAATCAGGATTTATATGTTGGCATTTCCGTACATCATTATTTCATGAATACTTCTAATTTCAACAGCGGCTGGGTGACGACCATCGATTGGGGTCAGCTTGTCATTGACGGCGGCGTGAGAGAGACCGGAGAAATTACCGGAGCCGCTGTTGCTGTTACGAAAGACAAAGTAACGATAAATACAGGTTTCTTGCCTAAACAAGACGGAAACTTTTATATGGAAGTCAACGTCATTGAGAAAACGAAAGTCGGCAATGAGATTAGGGAGAAAAACTTGGATTTGTCGCAGAAGTACTTTAGCGGCTCCAAGCAAGGAACCGAGCAGAAATGGGACAACATTGTACTTAATGCTCCTGGAGCAGATCCAAGCAAAGAATACACGGTAAATATTATATTGTTCGACAAGCAGCCAGATAAGAATGAGCCTGGAACAGCTCAGCATATTTATTCGATGTCTACGTTTGACCCTGCGGTAAAAGATATTGCAAAACCGGGACCTCAATACGAGCCAACGAATTTTACGCTAACGGACTTCAGCAGCAAATATTATCGTGTAACAGGTGAAGCACAAGCTGCTAAGCTTGAAAAAGTGAAAATCGTTTCGCTTCCTAGCGGCGGCAAGCTCCAGCTTGCAGGAGTGGATGTTAAATTAGATGACGAAATCGCTAAGGCAGATGTCGCTCAATTGACCTTCGTTCCAGATGCAGCAGGTTTAACGGGCACGACTTCATTTAAGTGGAATGGCTATGATGGAAGCAAGTACGCAGCTATCGATGGGACGGTAACGATTACTGCAAATGCCGCTCCTGTTGTAACAGATATGAATAAAGCTATTAATCAAGGTGAAGCACTTACATTTACAGCTTCAGATTTCACAAGCCAGTATACGGATGCAACTTTGCCAAAGGAAAACTTAAGCAAGGTGAAAATCGTTTCATTGCCGGCGCCAGCTGCCGGTAAGCTGATGATTACAAACGGTGGTTCTGCTGCAGCTGTGGCCGTGGGCGATGAAATCAGTGCAGTTGATTTGGGCAAGCTGAGCTTTGTTCCTACGAGCAATGCCAGCGGTGCAGTTTCGTTTGAGTGGAATGGCTCAGACGGCGTTCAGTATGCGAAGGATAACAAGCAAGTGACCATTGCTATTAATACGGCGCCAATTGTTAGTAACATTTCTTTTGCAGCTATAGCTGGCAATACGGTTCAAATGAAAGCTACCGATTTCACTAATGCGAATGCATATAGCGATGCGGATGGCGATGCACTGACAAAAGTACGTATTAACCTGCCAGCCAACTTTTCCAATAGCGGAAAGCTGCGTTATACATCCGAAGGGGTGGACTACGTAGTATCTTCTAATACTGAAATTTCTTTAACGGAATTAAATACGCTGCGTTTCGTTCCAGCTGCAAATTTGGCGGAAGAAAGCACAGTTGCCTTCACTTGGGATGGATTTGATGGCAAACAGTATTCTTTATCGCCAGCAAATGTGAGCATTACTTATACGAACGACCCTGTCGTGAGCAACATTGCGAAGGACGGCCTTCAATATGAGCCGACTGCTTTTACAGCTAACGAGTTTAGAAGCCAATATGCGAAAGCAAACGGTGCTGCTAATTTCAATGGACTTCAGCGTGTGAAGATAGTTACTCTGCCAGCAGTGGGACAAGGCTCCTTATTCCTAGGCAGCAAGGCAGTTGAAGCCGGTGATGAAATTGCGATCGGTGAAGTGGATACGTTATCCTTTGTTCCAGCTGATGCTGGGTTCACAGGTACGGCAGCATTTAATTGGAATGGTTATAATGGATCGAAATACGCGAAGCAGCCAGCTACGGTAACTATTAAAGCGAACGCTGCTCCAACGGTAGAACAGATTAACAAGGAGATATTGAAAGGCGGCACGGTGCCTTTTGCAATTAAGGACTTTACGGATTCGTACAGCGATTCCAACAGTGAGAGCTTAAGCAGAGTAAAGCTCGTATCGCTCCCAGATCCTGCAAAAGGCAAGCTTGTTTTTCAAATAGGCAATGGTCCAGTTTATGAGATTACGACTGCCGGCTTTGTTATTAAAGCAAGTGACTTAGATGGTTTGACCTTTGTGCCTGCTGCAGGGGTGACGGGTTCAGTAACATTCGACTGGAACGGCTCGGACGGCAAGCAATATGCGAAGGAGAAGAAGAAAGTTACGATTACCATTAATACTCCGCCAGTCTTAGATGACATTATAAAAGCGGGACTTTCCGGTGAAATTATTGCTTTTAAAACAACGGATTTCACGGAATCGCCTCGTTACACAGATGCAGATGGCGATTTGCTGAAAGAAGTTGCGATTATTGTTCCAGCAAATTTCAATCAGAGCGGAACGCTTTGGTACACACCTTCAGTTGGTGAGTCAGTCTATTTGATGCCAGGCAGTACTGAAATCATTGCAAAAAGCGATTTGGAAAGTCTGAAATTCCAGCCTTCAACTTCATTAGCAGAAGGAAGCACGGTTGAATTTGGTTGGAGGGGCAGCGATGGGAAACAATTTGCAGAAGCGGCTGCTGCAATCACGATTGGCTACAACGGCAAGCCGGTTGCAGAACCAATCACTGTAAATGTTGCCGAAGGCACAACTGATATTATTATTGTTTTTAAAGGTTCAGATCGCGAGACAGTTACGAAGCTTGTTTACGGCTTAGAGAGCAATCCAGGCAAAGGTACGCTAGAGCCTGCCGATTATAATGTATCAGGTGATACATGGATCTATAAACCGGGTTCGGATTTTATATCTGGACAAGATAGCTTTACGTACACTGTAATGGATGGAGATAATCAAGTTTCAGCTCCTGCAACGGTAACGATCAATATTCATAGAGCGCTCGATGGATGGGCCGGAGACAAAGCGCAAGGCGAATCAAAGGTATTAAACATCATTCCAGGCGAACAGCTTAAGCTGAGTGCGGTCAGTTCCTTGCTTGCTAAGAGCGTTACGGCGAATGTGAACGGTATTATCGTACCGCTTACGCTTGTCAATCAAGATACCTTCGTAGCAGACGGCTATAAGAAGTGGGAAAATACAACGTATTTACTTCCTGAATTAACAGCAGCAAGCAAATACGAAGTTACATTCAGGGCATTGGACGTTGAAGGAGCCTTATTGCCTTCAGAGACAAAATTAGCGGATAACAGCTTTGAAGTGGTTAAAGCGGTACTAGCGTTAACCGCAAGTCCAGAGAAAATTTTGGGAGATGGCAAATCAACTACCGAGCTATCAGCATTGCTAACAAATGCCGATGGCACTCCAATTAAAGGTGTAACGGTTATTTTTGAAGCTCCTGTTGGTAAAGGGACGTTTGTTGGTGGAAACACTGCGGTAACTGACGCGCAAGGAATAGCGAAGGTTACGTACAAATCACAGCAAATTACAGGCATCAACGAGCAGCAGATTCCGATTCAAGCGAATGTGTACAACAAAGAGCGTGGCTTGAAGGAGCAGGATGAGATCATCATTACTTTCTTGCCTGCGGCAGTTAAAGGCTTTATTACAAAGGGTGATACGAATTCGCCAATTGCTGGCGTGAGTGTTCGCGTAACGCTTGATCTAGATGGCGACGGCGTTATCACTCCAGGAACAGACTTTGATGAAACGGTTATTACCGATGCTAGCGGAGCTTATTATGTCGTAGTTCCGAAAGGCGATGTCGTTTATGAGTTGGAAGTGACGCAAACGGTTGACGTTGGCGGCGTTCCTACACCTGTAACCTATAAGCAATCGGCTCAAGTTGGTGAAGTAACAGGAGCAGGCGAGGAAAACTTTGAATCTGAGAAAACGGTAACAGGTATCGTGCTGCTTAAGCAGCCGGACGGCAAGTCTTCTTTGTTCAATACTGATCTGCTTGCTAAGACTAGTATTTATTTGAAACAAGCGGATGGCAGCTACATTTCCGAAGGCGGAGCTCCGAAAGCATTTGCACTTAGCCCGCAAGGCGTATTTAATGCGAATGGGCTTGCTATTGGAGAATACGAGCTGGAAATTAGATATGAGGTTGAACCTGGCAAGGAAATAATTTTCAGCCATGCAGGGGTCAAAGTAACGGCTTCAGGGGAAATGAATATTTCTGAGGCGCTTGTCGATCCATATGGAACGGTTACTAATTCGGTTACAAAAGCAGTAATTGAAGGTGCGTCCGTTGTCCTTTATTACGCAGACACAGCAAGAAATAAAGGCAAAGGGATTATACCTAACACGGAGGTTGTTTTGCCGGCTCTCGTTGGTTTTGCGCCAAATGACAATGCGAGTCCAGAACAGCTGACGGATGCACACGGTTTCTATGCCTATATGGTGTATCCAGAAACGGACTATTATCTTGGCGTAATGAAGAATGGGTTCTATAACTATAAAAGCCCAGTTCTCTCCGTTGAATGGGAGATTGTCAAACATGATCTAGAGCTGACGCCTTTTGAGGCAAATGTTCCATCTGCCAATCCTGCGCTTACTCTTTCAGTCGACAAGAACAAAGTAAAAGAAGGAACAACGTCGACTCTAACGGTGGATTACAAAAACAGCTCCAGCAGTCCAATGGCAGCAGGAGAAATCAAGGTCAAGATTCCTACGGGCGCAGTTGTTGTGGATGCAGCTGGCGGAATCGTAACAGATAACACCATTGTATGGAAAATAACAAATGTACAAGGCGGACAGAACGGCAGCTTCAAAGTGGTCATCGAATGGCCGCTTATGAAAGCAGCAGATACGGCATTTGATATTTCGGGTGAATTTATCGGGAATAATGCTACTGTCCAATCATCAGTAAAAGTAAATGTATTCTCAGATCGCTTCGGAGAGCTTACTCATACTCGTTATATTCTTGGATACCCGGATAAGGAATTCAAGTCAGAAGGGTCACTTACTCGTGCGGAGCTTGCAGCCATTGTTGCAAGACTATCTGGAAACGAGAAAGTGGAAGAGCCGCTTTCATTTAACGATATTCGCAAAGGTCACTGGGCGACGAACTACATCCAAAGCGTTACGGTAAACGGCTACTTCAGCGGATATGAAGACGGCTCTTTCCGTCCAGATGCGGCAGTTACAAGAGGAGAGCTTGCAGCGGTTATGGCAAGGTTCCTCAAGCTTGAAGTGAGCGCGCCTGCGACAGCCCACTTTAAGGATACTTCAGGCTACTGGGCAGCGGACACGATCGAAGCTTTGTTTAACGGCAAGTTTTTAACCGGTTATCCGGACGGAAGCTTTAAGCCGAAAAAAGAAATTACTCGTGTTGAGGCAGTTACGATGATCAATCGTATGCTTTATCGCGGTCCGCTTCAGGGGCTGGCTCCATTGTTCCCTGATATGCCGCAAAGCCACTGGGGCTTTGGCGATGTACAGGAAGCAACGATCTCACACAAAGCTGAGCGCAAGGAAGACGGCAGCGAAAAATGGATCGAAAGCATCAATGATAGCGTGAAATAAAGAGCATTAATAGAAGCAGCCTATCTGTTCACAGTGTATTGTGACCATGATAGGCTGCTTTTTTTAAATATGGCTCCATTTCCCACTATAAAAAAATGGAGATCATTTACTTTTTGATATAGAATAGATAGATATGTTTAGAGAGAAACGTGGGCTGGGGGATGAACGGAAGTGTATTGCCATCATTGTGAAAAAAAACAGACGGATGATGCCATTTATTGCAGCCAGTGCGGCAGATTGCTTGCTGATGGAGAAGAAACTGCAGCGGCTCTAAGTACTGAGCGATCTATGCTGTTATCGGAGCAGGTTGCTTCTGTAGAGATAGACGAAGCAAGCCAGCAGCCGAGCAAGCCTAAAAAAACGCGGAGACGTAGAGCTAAGAGCTCTATTTTGGCATGGCTGATGCCTATCATTTTAGCACTTGTTACCGCTGGTTCCGTATTTAGTTACTATATATATCAATCCGAAATAAATGATAGAGTCATCAAGCTTCATGTTGAGGCGAAGGCGGAGGCGCTAGCAGGGAAATATGACAAAGCGCAGAAGCTGCTTCAGGAAGCCTCGGATGCGCGTCCAGGCTTTGGCGCTCTGCAGAAGGATGCGGAGATCGTTGCCCTTGTCGCAGAGCTGGCACAGTCAATTACAGCTGCGGGGAAGCAGCTGGAGGAGCGGAAGCTTGAAGAGGCAGAACAGACACTGGAGCGGATTAACGGTGAATTAAAGGGTCATAAAGAGCCAATCTATATAAAGATTAAGCATCAGCTTGATGACTATAACGTTAAACTTGGTGTCATGAGGCTGACGGAAGAGCTAGCAGATCTGAATACAGTGGATGAGCTGGAGTCAAGGCTTAACATTGCGAATCAATTAGACGGTGAAGAGGCGCTAGCTGTAAAAGAGCAAATTGTCGCCAAAATCGTCGATATAAGCTATAAGGATGCCGAAGCATTACTTAAGAAAAAAAATTATTCGGATGCGTTGGCACTGACGGACCGAGCGCTGCTTTTTGCCAAGGATAATGAGCGGATTATGACACTGGCCAAAAAGATAACTGATGCACAGGCAGATTACGAGAAACGGGAACAGCGAAGATTAGAGCAAGCGATGCAGCAGGCTGCAGCAGAGGATCTAAAAAATCAGACGGCAGCCGTCGAGGTTGTTAAAATCGAATCGACGCTCGATGAGTTCGGAGATTTAAATATAGTAGGCGAGCTGAAAAATGCCGCTACACGGCCTATTTATTCGATTAGCGTTCAATTTATCGTCTACGATGCTGACGGCAAAGAGGTAGGCAAGGGCAAGGCAGAGGCAACGCCGGATTATGTTGATCCAGGCCAGAAAATCACCTTTAATAGTACGGTATATGGTGTTTATGTAGAGAATACAACCGTCGTCGTTGATCACGCGACTTGGTATTTGGATTAAGGGGAAGATGTGATGAGAAAACGAGCTTGGATTAGCGTCATCGCTTCTACTCTCATTGTATGTGGAGGATTGGCTGCTGCGTTAGCCATTCATTCAGAGGTGCCAAACAGGCTGACGGGAAAGCCGTTGCTTGCGGTAGCTGATGAGACGAAGCAGAAGTCTCTTAAGGATATTATTTTTGAAACGCAGAAGCTGGTCGTCATGATTGAAAATGAAAATGGGGATCAAGGCTCAGGCTTCCTTTATAATAAGCAAGGGGATCTCATTACGAATGCGCATGTCGTCGCTGGCTCCCATACTGTGAAAATTAAAACGGCGGATGCGCGCGAGCTGGACGGAAAAGTCATTGGCATTAGCACGGAAACGGATATTGCGGTTGTTCGTGTGAAGGAACTGGCTGGAACGGAGCCGCTGCAGGTAGAGCGTAAAGAAAGAGCGGAAGTCGGGGACGAAGTGCTTGCTGTTGGCAGTCCGCTCGGATTTCAAAATACGGTTACTACCGGTATTGTCAGCGGACTAGGAAGAACGTTCAAAATTGATTCCTACTTGTATTCGGATCTCTATCAAATTTCTGCGCCAATTGCTCCTGGTAACAGCGGTGGACCGCTCGTTGATCAGAAAACGGGATCGGTGCTTGGCATTAACTCTGCAGGTTATGAGCAAGGTTCAATTGGCTTTAGTATCCCTATTGCGAACGTAATCGATATCGCTGAAGGCTGGTCTACTAAACCGATGACTAAGCTGCCCGATCTGGAGCTTTCGGATAAGGAACTGAAGATGGAAGATGAAGCGAAGATTGAGGAATATGCTGATTATCTCGTTACTCATTTTTATGACAGCCTGAACAATGCCGATTATGTCTATGCTTATTCATTGCTAGGCGGCAATTGGAAGGAAGGGACGAGCTACGAGAAGTTCAGGGCAGGTTACTTGGGGACGCTGAATGTGGTCATCGAAAATATGCATGTGACGGAGAGCAGAGAAGACAAAGCTACCGTTATCGCTGTTATTTCAGTAGATGAGCGGGTCGAAGGCAAGTATGTGTTAAGCAAATACCAGGTGACCTATGAGGTCGGCTACGAGAACGATCAATTAAAGCTGCTGAGCGGCAAAGGTAAGGCTATTAAGTAAAAGAATAACGTTTAAAAAGCTAGAAAAAATCGGTCAGGGGAGACCGCTTTTTCTAGCTTTTTTTTGAATTGCTGTGGGGCGTCTTTTAATGAGGAGTATATCGATCGATCATCAGTTTTAATTAGTTTTCTATGCTTGTATTTTCGATTTCATCCTCGCGCAAAACAGGGCTTAAAAAGAGCTCAAGTGCTACAGAGTCATTGCGCTGAAGCGGGAAGCTGAGCAGCGATGCTGGAATTACGCGTCCATTCAGTACAAGTTGATAGCTGGTATTGCCGCCAATAGGAACTCCACTAACGGAATTAATTTGACCATTGAAGCTGAAGCTAACAACCCCCGTTTCCGCTAGAGCCTGATAGATGCTCAAACCCGGTCGGAAAGGAATGCGATACGCCTCCGTTATGCTAGGAAACGCTCTTCCACCGTTTATGAGAACCGTTACGGTCGCCTGTGGTCCCGCAGGCGGGAACAGCCATGGCCCACCAATCCAGAAGCCTCCTGGTCCAAAGCCGCCGGGTCCGCCTGGTCCAAAACCGCCGGGTCCCCCTGGCCCAAAACCGCCGGGACCGCCCGGTCCAAAGCCGCCGGGTCCCCCTGGGCCAAAGCCGCCGGGTCCCCCTGGCCCAAAGCCGCCGGGACCGCCCGGTCCAAAGCCGCCGGGTCCCCCTGGGCCAAAGCCGCCGGGTCCCCCTGGGCCAAAGCCGCCGGGTCCCCCTGGGCCAAAGCCGCCGGGTCCCCCTGGGCCAAAGCCGCCGGGTCCCCCTGGCCCAAAGCCGCCGGGTCCCCCTGGCCCAAAGCCGCCGGGTCCCCCTGGCCCAAAGCCGCCGGGGCCGCCCGGCCCAAAGCCGCCGGGACCGCCCGGCCCAAAGCCGCCGGGTCCCCCTGGGCCAAAGCCGCCTTGCTGAGGCGTTGGCGTGATCATTCGAGGTCCGCCACAACCGCAGCCCTTGGTAGCTGGACGAGAATTCACATTATTAGCATAAGTATATTCCATGAGAGTACTCAGACTCCTTTACATCACAAATTAGGCATATATCCTACTGTAACGTATGCGGCGAATGCCTATGAGGTGAGTGTGCTTATGAGGCGGGAGTAAAAGGAAAACTAGTATTTCTTGTTGAGCTTAACGGACATCAGTTCCGCTATTTTGGCTTAAAACGTCAGTTTAGCCTACTAACGGACATAGCGGGTTAACCCCCTAAATTTGGACACATGCGCACTCATTCTTTTTCAATCGCATTATAATGCAATTTTTTTAGGCATTAGTTTTTCAGAAAGTATCAACTGTAAATATTCGTAAGGCGACCAGTCCTGAAGACTTCCATGAATACGGACTTGGTTGTAATAACGGATAAACCGATCTACTTCCGTGAATGCCTCTTCGTAGGTCTCAAAGCAATGACGTTGGTAACATTCTCGTTCCAAAATACTGTGAAACGATTCGATGTAGGCGTTCTTGTTAGGTGAACGGTTCGGAATACGTTCGTGCTCAAGCGGGGCTTGCTCACAATACGTATAGAAAGCCTTGCTTATAAACTGCGGACCATTGTCGGTTCGGATAACCAATTTGTGTGCTTGCTCGTGGATGTTGCGCTTCAAAATCGCCTTTTGTACCACCGTTATTATGTCGTTCGTATTACAGGCTTTGCCTCGATGATACGAGATGATGGCACGGTCAAATACATCAATTATGCTTGCCAGATAGAAGTGTCGCCGTTGACCAGCTACATAGCCGTATTTAATATCCAGCTGCCATAGTTGATTAGGACCGTCCACTACGCGGTTATTGGCTATTCGTTTCGGTACGGGATTCGCTGCCTCTCGCTGAGGAGCAAGGATTTGGAGCTCTTTGCACAGTCGATAGATCTTCTTCTTATTAATGACGAGTTGGTATTTTCGACGTAATAGGACGGTTAGTTTACGGTAGCCGAATGCAGCATTAGGTCCTTTGATGAGAACACGAAGCCAGCCTTTAATGCGAGCATCCAAGACGACGTTGCCACTTTTATCATAGGAATAGCCCGGAATTGGCCGCCCCTTTCCTTTGGGATGACATCGATCTGGATGTTGAAGGCGGTAGTAATACGTTGAACGAGGTAGGTCACAGATGCGCAATACCGTTCGGACGGGATAGCCTCGCTCAATCCATGTTAACGCTGTCTCCAGTCTGGGTGCTTTTTTTTTACCAAATCTCTGAGAATGCTTAGTTCCAATTCTTTCTCTCCAAGCTGTTTTATTGCTTGATCATATTTAAGCTGCAAGGCTTCCAGCTTGGCTGCATCCTTTTTTAGTTTATTTTCATCGTCATGTCTTTTCGCCATAAGTTCCCCCACCTCATCCTGATATTGACGAACCCAACAGCTAAGCGTCTTAGGAGACATACCGTGTTTTCTGGCCACAACCTCCGTACGGTAACCAGCTAACACTTCTACAACAAGCTCCTTTTTCGCTTCAACCGGGCATCTAAATCGTCTTTTCACTGGTCATTCCCCCACCATAAATTTAGTGTAGCTGAAAGGAGTGGGAGTGTCCAAATGGATTAGGGGGCTATATAGATAGGATACGTTATTACCCTCAAAATGAGCTCAATTAGCCCTAATTCCAGCAAATAAAGGATCCTATGTCGGTTAAAACTTCAATTTGCGTATATTTCGCCAAATAGAGGAACCTATGTCCGTAAGGAGAGACAACCTGACCTTTATCCAGTACGGAAGCACAAATGTATCTAAGGAGAGACAACCTAACTGTTATAGAACACGGAAGCACAAATGTACCTAAGGAGCGACAACCTAACTGTTATAGAATACGGTAGCACAAATGTACCTAAGGAGCGACAACCTAACTGTTATAGAATACGGAAGCACAAATGTATCTAAGGAGAGTCAACTTAACCTTTATCGATTATGGAAGCACAAATGTACCTATAAGGAGAGACAACTTAACTGTTACCGAATATGGAAGCGCATATGTCCCTAAGGAGAGGCAACCTAACTGTTATAGAATACGGAGGCACAAATGTACTTAAAGGAGAGACAATCTAACTGTTATAAAATACGGAAGCACAAAAGTACCTAAGCAGAGACAACATAACTGTTATAGAATATAGAAGCACAAATGCTCCTAAGGAGACCAACCTAACCTTTTTTGAAAACAGAGAGTCCTATGATTGTAAGGGGATCAACCAAACCTTTAGCAACAAATAGATCTCCTGTCTTATTAAGGAGAGCGTCCGTGATTATATCGAAAACAGATGAGCCAATGTTCATAATGAGATCATCCTCTCCTTTATTAAAAGCAAAGGAACCAATGTCTGACCTATGTCTGTAATTGCGATCGCAACCAAACTTTTATCGGAGACAGAAGCTCCTATGTCCATAAGTTTCAAATACTCCAACAGCCATCCCAAAATCACACAAGCTAGCTAGTCGGAAAATAAATGAATACACTCTGCCACACTGTCTATCATTTGTATATATTTGCCTATAGAGAAACAGTCCCTATATAATGATATGAAAATATTTACAGAAGGTGGTTTTTGCGTGAGTCAGCTGCGGGGCATTATATTGGAAGGATTTTCGCATGCAGGTAAAACATCGGTATTGAAGTCGTTAAAGCTCATGCAAGCGCAGGACGAATCAGCAGAGCGTAGTGTTATCGTTTTAAGCGAGCATTATTCACAGGTGCTGCATAACGTGCGTGGTCAGTTTATAACATCAAGTCACGAAGAACATCTCCAATTGTTGAATGAAAGAGTATCTATGCTGAGGCAATTAGAAGAATGGTCAACTAAGCTTGGGAGAGCTTCACGCGGCTCGCGAGGTGTATTCTTTATACTAGAAAGGTTTCATTTAAATCATAGAGTTGCCTATTCTGATAAAACTATTAATGAAATTGAAGCTATCGAAAAGGAACTCTTACACTTTGGGGCAAAATGTGCTTTATTAACGATATCTCCGGAAATAGCCGAACTAAGAATACAAAGCCGCACGCCTGATGAATGGTCGAATAAGAGTAGTGAAGAAATTAAAGCAGCAGCAGATGAACAGCAAGCAACTCAATTGAAACTTCGAAAAGCAGCAGCAAACTCAGTCATTCCTACTCTAGAAATCAACACCGATAACAAAGCTTGGGACACTTACGCAAAAGAAATCATTCGTTCGTTGAACTAGTATATTACGCCAGCAATTAATGAGCATCATAAGCGCATTGTCAGTGTTACACTCCAACTCCCTGAACCTTAGCAGATAGGAAAGAGTGTAATTCAACGTCCTGCAACAGAAGCAGATAGGCAGAGTTGTACTTCAACTTCCAGCACCCTAAGTGCACTAGCAGCATCGCAACTCCAATTCCCGCGCATTATGCACATTGTCAACATTCCACTCTTTTCTCTGCACTTAAGCACTTAAGCAACTTTGCACTCCAACACCTAGCACCTTATACGCACTATAAAAAATAAAAAAACCGGCGCTTGCCTCATTAAAGAGGCAAGCGCCGGTTTGGAAAAACAATATTATTTAACAGCTGCTTCGTAACGTTTGCCAACTTCATCCCAGTTAACTACGTTCCAGAACGCTGCGATGTAATCAGGGCGTTTGTTTTGGTAGTTCAGGTAGTAAGCGTGCTCCCATACATCAAGACCAAGGATTGGCGTTTCGCCTTCCATGATTGGGCTGTCTTGGTTTGGCAAGCTGTATACTTTCAATTTGCCGTTTGCAACTGCTAGGAATGCCCAGCCGCTGCCGAAACGTGTTGTTGCTGCTTTTGCGAAGTCAGCTTTGAAAGCTTCAAAGCCGCCTAGTTCGCTTTCAATTGCTGCTGCAAGAGCGCCAGTAGGTGCTCCGCCAGCGTTTGGAGCGATTGTTTCCCAGAACAAGCTGTGGTTAGCATGTCCGCCGCCGTTGTTGCGAACAGCAGTACGGATTGCTTCAGGAACGCTAGCAAGATCGGAGATCAAATCTTCGATTGATTTGCTTTGCAATTCTGGAGCGGACTCCAAAGCAGCGTTAAGGTTAGTCACGTAAGCGTTATGGTGACGGCCGTGGTGAATTTCCATTGTAGTCGCATCGATATGCGGCTCAAGTGCGTTGTGCGCGTACGGCAAAGCAGGTAGTTGATGTGCCATTTTTTACAGCCTCCTAATTATATGTAGTTATCCAAGTCCATTATCCCTTATCCGATTGAATAAATCAACATTATTGTTTCAAAAGTCGAATGGGCTAAAACGATCAAACATAACCTAAAATAGGGTATCTCGACGCTAGCTAAAATATACAGATTAGGAAGATAGAACTGCATTTATAGAGAAATAAATGGATTAAATCGTTGTAAGCGCTTAATATTAAGCGTTTACACGAGATAATTGATGATTTCTTTAATTTTTTTAAGGAATATTAAAGATTGAAGCAGGATTTCGTTTAATTTTGTCGTAATATATTTTAAATGCAATACTATGACATGGTATAGAAGGTGTAATTTTAATGAATGTTCGTTCCTTCCAGTTGTCCGATTACCGATCAATTACAGCACTGCTTGAAGAGGTTCTAACAGAAGAGTGCTACGAACAAACGATGGAAGCTTTTGCCCGCCAGTTGTCATGGGATAGTGATTTAGTATTAGTCGCTGTCGAAAATTCCGAAATTGTGGGCATGATTATCGGTACGATTGATAATAACAAAGGTTATTATTATCGAATTGCTGTATCTCCTCTCCACAGGCGGAAAGGAATCGGTAAAACGCTTATCCAGGCATTGCGCCAGCGCTTCGAACAGCGCCGTGTCACAAAGATACTAATTACCGCGGACGAGCACAACGAGCCAGTTTTACCGCTGTACGAGTCGATGGGGTATGTAGCCAACGATTTTATCAGATCTTTTCAGAAATTGAGCATTGTAGCTGGTTAACGCGAACTTTACTGCATGTAAGTTGTACGCAGGGCATATCTGCATCGCCATTGCTTTTGGCGGTCAGATATGCTTTTCTTATTACTATATACATTTATGAGGAGAACGGGATGGAACCATATCGGCACTGTGTCATCAAAAGCTTCAAACATAACGGTCACATTCACCGTATATGGCAACAGAATTGGCTTGTGCCTGATGAGCTGCTTGACGAGAAGCATAAAGCGGAATCCATTAAGGTGCTCATAAACCGTCAAACGCCAATTCAAGAGTCTGATGGTAAGATATGGATCAGCCGCGTCCCAGCAGTCTCCTTTTTTATACCGGGGCAGTGGTTCAATGTTGTGGCTCTGCTAGAGGACGGAGGCGTCCGCTATTATTGCAATATTGCCTCACCGCTGTACATTCAGGGTGATGTGCTTACCTATATCGATTATGATTTGGACGTTATTCGTACTGTTGATGGTGGAAGAACGGTCGTCGATCAAGATGAATATGAGATGCACAAAGCGGCTTACCACTATCCGAAAATGGTCGAAGAAAAGGTGCATGAGGGTCTTGATGCGCTTTTGAAGCGGATGGATCAAGGGCAATCGCCTTTTCAGGATCAGCTCGTGCTGAAGTATTATGAGGATTGGCTGAAACGAAGTGAAGAGGTGGAACAATGAGCCTTGAGGACCAGAATCGCAAGCCAAGTAATGAAAAAGCAGGAATCAGTGTAGATGCGGGATTATCTGCCCATACTGTTGCAAGCAATCGCTCCAATTGGCTCGCAGAACTGCTCGATTGGTCGAAAACATTGGTTGTTGCATTTGCTGTGGTGCTGCTTCTGCATTTTTTTGTATTTAACCTCTCGAAGGTAGAAGGTCATTCAATGGAGCCGACGTTAACGGAGCATGAGTGGCTGTTTGTTAATAAATTTGTATACCTGGTCGGCAAGCCCAAGGTTGGTGATGTCGTTATTTTGAAGGAACCGGATATGGGGGAAGTCGAGGAAAAGTTTCTTGTAAAAAGGATCGTTGGGGTTTCCGGTGATCGTATTGAAATCCATAATAAACAATTGTACCGTAACGGCGAGCTAGTGGACGAGCCTTACACGGATTCATTTATAGAAGATATGAGCTACGGGCCTGAAGTAATTAGCGAAGGAAACTATTTTGTAATGGGAGATAATCGACATGCTAGGGCGAGCTTGGACAGCCGGACGTTTCACGCGGTTCCAGAAGAGCTGATTCGCGGCAGAGCCGATTATATTTTATGGCCTTACAAAAAGATAAGAGCGCTTTAACCACTTTTTGTGTGAAAAGCTGGGTGCTGACGAGGTAATTTTGCATGTGCAACGTTACGCTGCTGCTTACGAAGTAAGTTTGCTACCGCAAACTTTAAGTAGATGCTTACGAAGTAGGTTTGCGTTCGCAAACCTTTAGGAGGAATTCTTATGAAGGACGTTATGATTTATACGGACGGTGCATGCTCCGGCAATCCGGGGCCGGGCGGCTGGGGAGCAGTGCTGTTTTTTGGCGTTCATCAGAAAGAAATTTCAGGTGGAGAGAAACACTCGACGAACAATCGTATGGAGATCCAAGCAGTAATCGAAGGGCTGAAGCTGCTCAAGGAGCCCTGTAAGGTGACGGTGTATAGTGATTCAGCGTATGTCGTGAATTGCTTCCAGAAAGGCTGGATACACGGCTGGCTGCGCAACGGCTGGAAGAACAGCAAGAAGGAACCTGTTGAGAACCAAGAACTTTGGAAAGCGCTTTGGGAGCTTATGCAGCGTCATAAAGTAGAATACGTAAAGGTAAAAGGCCATAGCGATAATGAATGGAATAATCGTTGTGACGAGCTTGCTCGTGAAGCAATTAAAAGGTTATAGATGATGACAGATAGATGGGCAAGGCTGAAGGAAGAGATGATTGCGGCGGCACCAAGCCTCGGCATCGACAAGATTGGGATCGCTTCTGCAGATCCATTCACATCATTAAAGCAGATTTTGCTTAGGCACCGCGAGCTCGGAAGAGAGTCTGGCTTCGAGGAGCCCGACATTGAGAAAAGAACGAATCCAGCGCTGTTGTTTGAAAATCCGCAGTCGATTATTGCAATAGCCATTGCCTATCCATCCAAGCTGAAGGACCCTCCTAAATCAGAGCCGGGTGCAAGGCGAGGCATTATGTCACGTTCGGCTTGGGGAGAAGATTACCATAAAGTGCTGCGCGATCGGCTTGCTAAGCTGGAAGCATGGCTAAGGGAGCGGATGCCGGATTTGCGCGTGGAAAGCATGGTCGATACCGGCGCATTGTCGGATCGCGCTGTTGCTGAGCGTGCAGGCATTGGCTGGAGCGCAAAAAACTGCGCGATCATATCGCCGGAGCTCGGCTCGTGGATTTACCTCGGTGAGATGATTACCAATGTTCCATTTGAACCGGATGAACCGATAACGGAAAGCTGCGGCAGCTGCACCAAATGTATTGACGCTTGCCCGACGGATGCACTAGTTGGACCGGGGCAATTGAATTCAAGCCGCTGCATCTCCTTTGTTACACAAACGAAGGGAATGATATCGGACGAGTTCATGCGAAAAATCGGCAATCGGCTTTATGGCTGCGATACATGCCAGACGGTCTGCCCGATAAACCGCGGCAAAAACTGGACGCATCAACCAGAACTGCAGCCGGATATGGAATTAGTGAAGCCGCTGCTCGTTCCGCTTCTAACGATAGGCAACAAGGAGTTTCAAGCCAGATATGGCCGGACATCCTCCGCTTGGCGGGGCAAGAAGCCGATTCAGCGCAATGCAGTAATTGCGCTCGGCAACTTTAAAGAGGCTAGCGCAGTGCCGGATTTGATCCGGGTGCTGGAGCAGGATCCTCGCCCGGTGCTCCGCGGCACAGCTGCATGGTCGCTTGCGCGAATTGGCGGCGAGCAGGCAAAGTCTGCATTGCTTGGAGCCTCAGTAAAGGAAACGGATGAGGAAGCACTGCAGGCGATTGCGAATGCCATTGCTCAATTAAGCACGATTCCAGAAGAGAACTTGGAAGCAGGTGGCGCAAGTGAGTGAACGACTTTACACGGCTGAGATCGATTCGCCTATCGGGCCGATGACGTTAACGGCAACGGACAAAGGGATTTGCCACTTGGACTTTGCTCCTTACGATTCGGCTTTAGAGAAACTAGAGCAGTGGACGAAGCGTGTATTTGGGCACGTTGGCGCGGATATTACGCGGGTCGAAGCAGCCTCTCATGAACAGCTGAATGAAGCAGCAAGGCAGTTGGCGCTTTATTTTGCCGGAGAGCTTCAGCAATTCGATCTGCCTATTCAAATGTATGGCTCACCGTTTCAGCAGAAGGTGTGGGCAGCTTTGCAGCAAATCCCTTATGGGGAAACGCGTACTTATAAGGATATCGCTGTGATGCTGGATCAGCCTGGAGCCATGCGTGCCGTAGGTGGAGCGAACAACCGCAACCCTGTCTCGATCATCGTGCCTTGTCATCGCGTGATTGGGGCAAGCGGCCAAATGATCGGTTATGGCGGAGGTCTTCCTATTAAAATCGCGCTGCTTGATCTGGAAAAGAGTGCGAAATAAGAGCATCAAAAAATGTCACAAAAAGGTTAAGCGGAGCGCCAGCATGTTCATTGCGAACAAGAGGTGAACATGCTATCATGGGAACATTATACACAGCAGGAGATTTGGAAAGGGTCAGGTGAAAGGTATGTCGTGGGTGAACATTGTTGTACCAATTGTTACTTTAATTGCAGGAGCTGTTGGGGGCTTTTTTGTAGGCGTATTCTATCTGCGGAAGCAGCTTGAGAAAATGCAAAACGATCCAGAAATGATTCAGAAAATGGCGAAGCAAATGGGCTACAATCTGAATAAGCAGCAAATGCAAAAAGCGCAGCACATGATGAAAAACCAAAAGATGCCTCGCAGATAAAGAAAGACGCGGGGGGACCGGAAGGAGAGTTCAGAAATGGCGGGAAAGAAAGATTACGTCAATTCGAGTGTTTCGAGCAACCGGGAGCAAATTGAACATCACATAAGAGAAATATTAAAACTTGTCGGTGAAGATGTAGAGCGTGAAGGCTTGCTGGAAACACCCGCTCGTGTGACTCGAATGTATGAGGAGATTTTTGCCGGATATGAGGTTGATCCTCGTGAGGTGCTGGGCGTTACGTTCGATGAGCAGCATGAAGAGCTTGTCATTGTAAAAGATATCGTTTATTACAGTCAGTGCGAGCATCATATGGCGCCGTTTTTCGGAAAAGCGCATATTGGCTACATTCCTAGCGGCAAAATCGCTGGTCTTAGCAAGCTTGCTAGACTCGTAGAGGCGATTACTCGCCGCCTGCAGGTGCAAGAGCGGATTACATCACAAATTGCGGATATCCTTACTGAGGAGCTGCAGCCGCATGGCGTCATGGTCGTCGTGGAAGGCGAGCATTTGTGCATGTGCTCACGCGGAGTGAAGAAGCCTGGCAGCATGACCGTAACGTCTGCTGTAAGAGGCGACTTCCGCAGCAATCCTGCGCTGCGCTCCGAGTTTTTGACATTATTAAAGCAATAGACGATATAAACAAGCAAAAACGCCTTCAGCGTCTTCTGGATGTTGAAGCAGCTTTGACGAAGAAATATAAGATAAGTATGAGAAAATGATATGCTTTCTTATATTTTGAAAAAGTCCGACAGTGAACCGGGGTTAGTCCCCAGCTCCCGTGTCGGGCTTTTTTTGCTAAATAGATTAAAATGGCACCCACACAAGCTTTCGAGCTTCTTCAAATCGATCACTAACGAAGGTCCAATTCACGACATTCCACCAATCCTGAATATACTCAGGCCGTTTGTTTTGATGTTTTAAATAATAAGCATGCTCCCACACATCCAAGGCTAACAAAGGTATAACATCCCATTGTGATAAATTCTGATGTTTCTCTGCGGTTAATATTTCAAGCCGGCTGCTGCGTGGACTCCAAACTAGAATCGCCCAGCCGCTTCCCTCCACCTTCGCCGCTGCCTTGCTGAATTGATTCTTAAAGGCGGAGAAGCTGCCAAAATCATTTCGGATTTGCTGGCTGAGAGCTCCTATCGGTTCACCACCACCATAGGGCGTCATGATGCTCCAGAACAGAGTATGTAAGTAGTGGCCGGCACCGTTAAAAGCAAGCTCTCGCTCCCAATGCTTAACCAGCTCAAATTGATTCGTCTCGCGTGCGATTTTGAGCTGCAATTCCGCTTCATTTAGACCATCGACATAGGACTGATGGTGTATATCATGATGGATTCGCATCGTATGCTCATCGATATAAGGCTCAAGGGCACTGTAAGCATAGGGCAGAGGAGGCAGTGTGTGTCCCCCGATGGGGACTTGCTGGACAATTGCACGGTGCTGATTATTGCCTGAGCTGGTTACCTTTTGTCGATAGGAGCTCATTAAGCCGATATAATAGTTGGATTCACGAATGGCGTGAGAGATGACGGATTTGGTGACATCAGAAGAAGCCGACGCGGTGCGTTCAGTTAGCTGCCTAAGTTGATCGACATACGTTCTTGATTGTTCAAGAGATGTCTCTACAACCGCTTCAATCGTTTGTTCCATATAGGATGGCAAGCGTGACGGAATGGGAAGCCATTCATCCAGCCATTGATTAGTATATTGAGCGGTATTGGAGAAAACAGGCTCCCATGCTTGGAGAAGCTGAACATACTGACGCTCCATCTCAGGCGCTGCCTGCAAAATAACAGCGATATGCTCTTTCTCTTGCAGCTTCCAATGTCTAACTAATTCCATTACGCGAACGGGCATGAGCGTTCCATAAACAAAAAGCACGACCATCGCCTCCCTTTTTCGCAACAAATGCATCTATGTTAGATGTATTCGTCGGTAAGCGGGCTTATGTCGTGCTTCATTATTATGTTCGTTCTGCTTGGAGCTGTTGATCGACTTGGCTTAGAAATAAGGCTGCTCTTTGGATATATTCACTCGGATGAACTTGAAACAGCAATTCGTGTTTGCCTTCGGGAACGATCCAAGAACGAGATAGAACGTTGCCTTGCCCATCAGCAATAGCCTCTGCCGTTTGGTAAGGAGCCTTTGAATCTTCTGTGCCATGGATGATAAATAACGGGATATCGTAAACGTTAGATAAAACCTCGCTTGCCGGAATAGATCCAAAGCTTGTACCCGTCCAAAGGGGGATCATCGATTCAATAAGCGGCAAAGAGAACTGCGGCAATGAAACAAATTGATTCAAGTTATCAAATAATGCCTCGGGGCTCGGGATGAAAAGACTGTCGAGTATCATGGCGTCAATTTCATCGGTCTGCAGTCCTGCTTGCAGTGCCGTTCCTGCACCCATTGAGAAGCCCCAGACGACGATGTCCTCCGCTCCGCGTGATTTTGCATAATCTACTGCAGCAAGCAGCTGTTGTGACTCCTCAAGGCCGCCAGTGGCCGGAGCTTTGTACTCCTTAGATGCATAGCCGTAGTCAAACAACAATATATTATAGTTTAAACCGTGCAGCAGCTTCGAGAGCTCATACATCGGTACCCATGATTCTTCGCGATTAGCGCCATAACCGTGGCTGAAAACAACAGTTCGTGCTGAAGGAGCCGCTTCGCTTGCATCACTCTCAGCAGGAATGAACCAGCCGCTGACCGTCGTATTTCCGCTTTTGCTAGGGAAAATGACATCCTCGTAATCTAGGCCGATAGCCGCTTGCGGATTAGAGGAGAGTGGGGCTACATAAGGGTATGCAAGCATCCATGCGACATAGCCATGAAAAATAATGACAGCAATCAAACACATTGCCGTAAGGGAAGCAATGGAAGCAACCAGCAAATGCTTGCTGCGGCTTTTGGTTTTGCGCAATTGGGACAGGTTATCCGAATCGCCAAGCGGGAAGGGATGAAGGTTTTTTGGAAATCCGCCTTCAAGTGGCAATGGTGTCATTATAGTCGTGCTCATGTCGTTGTCCTCCCTCTGTAAGTAACCGTCCATTAGACTCATATATTCGGATCGTTGTAAGCGCTTTTCTTATCTAGTACTTTTATCGTAGTCCGGTCCTATAAGCCTGTCAATTGTTGTCGAGGTAATGTTAATCATTTGTAATATTACTGTAATGTAAACAACTGTTCTTTACGATAATGGAAGCGATGAGTTATACTGAATGAGAATCGGTTTCATTGGATGAAACTTTTGGAGAGGGAGCTGTGGCTGCATGGAAGATGGAAAATCGACGGTTCGAGCAGTGGATCGGGCGCTTGATATATTGCTGTGTTTTATTTCAAAAACAGACTGGGCAATGACTGAGATTGCCGAACAGGTTGGCCTGCACAAAAGCACGGTGCACCGGATGCTCGCCACGCTCGAAGAGAAAGGCTTCATCGAGCGCGATCGCTCGACAGACCGATATCATTTGGGTTTAAAAATGTGGGAGCTGTCAGCCCATTTATCACGTTCAGATGATCAAGCAACAATATGGCTGCCTGAGATGGAGCGTTTACGCGACCAGCTGGGCGAGACCGTTAGCATATACGTAAGAGACGGCTCTGAGCGGATTCGTATGCAGGCCGTACAAAGCAATCAACCCGTTAGGCGGGTAGCGCCTGTAGGCGTGAGACTGCCGCTTTATGCAGGTGCATCGAGCAAGGTGCTAATCGCTTATTCAGATCCGATCGTACAGGAAAGCATTTTTGGAGATCCAGCTTGGCTGTACTCTCTGGATCTGGATCAATACAAGCAGCAGCTCGAAGAGATTTGTATGCAGGGATATGCCACAAGCTTCGAGGAACGCGAACCGGGAGCAGCGGCGCTTTCTGCGCCTATCTTTAACCGTACCGGCAAGCTCGCTGCTGCATTATCCGTGTCGGGTCCTGCCAGCAGGATGACGATGGATACGATGAGGGAATACGCCCCGGTCATGATGGAGTCCGCCAAACGGATGGGTACGATGATTCTATAGTCATAAAAGAAACAGCAGGTATGAGGTGATCCTCGGGCCTGCTGTTTTTGTTTTAAACACATTAGGGTTGTTGGGTAGTGTAGCCCGTTTTAAGTTACGCCTTTGCTGGGATGTTGCGTTGCTTAGCGAGTGGTTGCTGCATCTAGGATTTAAACAAGCAGCTAAGCTATGTTCCACGAATGATTGGAGCATATGAATCTCAGGATTAAGTCATCTAATCGGTGGGAGTGGAAGCTCCTGTGTATTGCTTTTTAGAGAAGGTAACGGACATCAGATACGCTATTTGCTCCTTTTCCTTACTTTTGGGGTAGCTAACGGACATAGGGTACGCTATTGGTCTTAAAAAGGTAGGTTTATGCTCAAAATGGGACAAATAGCGGATCGTATGTCCGTTAAATTTGTTGTGGACGTTATTTGTAGTAAATAACGGATCCTATGTCCGTTAGGTGAGATTTTGTACGATAAAGCGAAGCTATGACACTTCAAGTACAGTTGAGGACTAATGTGATTGTTGTAGCTGCGCGCCTGCTTTGGATGGGGTACGTGGCTAGATTGCTGGTTGTAATTTATTCAAACTCATAATGAGCATTTGAAGTAAAAGAAGGGTGGAATTAGGAGCTTGAGTAACCAAACTTGCTGTAACGGTCATCAGATACGTTATTTGCTTCGAATCCTCCCTTTTGGGGCGGCTAACGGACATAGGGTACGTTATTGGGCTTAAAAAGGTAGGTTTATGCTCGAAATGGGACAAATAGCGGATCGTATGTCCGTTAAATTTGTTGTGGACGTTATTTGTAGTAAATAACGGATCCTATGTCCGTTAAGATGAGCATTATGGGAAATAGCGAAGATATGACGCTTCAAGTGCGTAGAGGACTAATTTGATTGTGATAGTTATGTGCATGCTCCGGGTGGGGGGATCGTGGCAGGGTGCTGGCTGTAATTTGGTTCAAACTCAAGCTACAGGACTAACAACGTGATAGCCGCGCGCCTGCTTTGGGTGGGGGTACGTGGCTAGATTGCTGGCTGTAATTTATTCAAACTCATAATGAGCGTTCGAAGTAAAAGAAGGTTGGAATTAGAAGATTGAGTAACCAAACTTGCTGTAACGGACATCAGATACGCTATTTGCTCCTTTTCCTTACTTTTGGGGTAGCTAACGGACATAGGGTACGTTATTGGGCTTAAAAAGGTAGATTTATGCTCGAAATGGGACAAATAGCGAATCGTATGTCCGTTAAATTTGTTGTGGACGTTATTTGTAATAAATAACGGATTCTATGTCCGTTAGGTGAGGTTTTGTACGATAAAGCGAAGCTATGACACTTCAAGTACAGTTGAGGACTAATGTGATTGTTGTAGCGGCGCTCCTGCACTCGGAGGGAGCCTGACTAAGGTGTTGCCTGTAATCTAGCTCAAACTCATAAGGAGTGTGTGAGAGAAGATAGGAGGAACTGGAACCACGAGCCAAGCATAGGCGGCGGAAATTGTTCCAGCGTACAGTGACAAGTAACAGTTAGCAAATAACAAGAAGCAAGTAACAACGCTATTGCTTAAAACAAACGAAAAAAGAGCTTTGCCGACGAATCGGCAAAGCTCTTTTTGATACTGCGCAGATTATTACATGTTAGCGATCATTTGACGAAGTACAGTTTGCAGGATACCGCCGTTGCGATAGTAATCAACGTCAACTACCGAGTCAAGACGTACAATTGCTGGGAAGTCGAATGTCGTGCCGTCTTCGCGAGTAGCCGTAACGGTAACTTGCGAACCTGGAGTAACGTCATTTGACAAGCCAACGATGTCGAATGTTTCGCGGCCAGTGATGTTAAGCGTCTTCCAGCCTTGGCCTTCTGGGAATTGGAGTGGCAATACGCCCATACCAACCAGATTGGAGCGGTGAATACGCTCGAAGCTTTCAGCGATAACAGCTTTGACGCCTAGTAGGAATGTACCTTTTGCAGCCCAGTCACGCGAGCTACCAGTACCGTATTCTTTACCAGCAAGAACGACAAGGTTTTTGCCTTCGTTTTGATATTTCATCGATGCATCGTAGATCGACATTACTTCATCCGTTGGAAGGTAAGTCGTTACGCCGCCCTCTGTACCTGGAGCCACTTGGTTACGAATACGAATGTTCGCAAACGTACCGCGCATCATAACTTCATGGTTACCACGACGTGAGCCGTAAGAGTTGAAGTCTTCGCGTTTAACGCCGTTTTCGATCAAGTATTGACCGCCTGGGCTGTTAACTGTGATGTTACCAGCAGGTGAGATATGATCTGTTGTTACGGAATCGCCCATAAGAGCAAGTACGTTTGCTGTATGGATATCTTTGATATCAGAAAGCTCGGAGCTTAGGTTTTCGAAGAACGGCGGGTTTTGGATGTAAGTTGATTTTGCATCCCACTCGTAGCTTTCGCCCTTAGGTACCGAAATTGCGTTCCAACGCTCATTTTGTGTAAATACGTTTTCGTATTTATCACGGAACATTTGCGGGTTAAGCGCAGCTGTCATTGCGTCGTTGATTTCTTGCGACGTTGGCCAGATATCTTTTAGGAATACAGGCTTGTTGTCTTCAG
Organism: Pristimantibacillus sp. Z349TD_6; assembly: GCF_056173205.1. Classification (NCBI taxonomy): domain Bacteria; kingdom Bacillati; phylum Bacillota; class Bacilli; order Caryophanales; family Paenibacillaceae; genus Pristimantibacillus (SeqCode); species Pristimantibacillus sp. Z349TD_6. Next base: position 1,007,905 of record NZ_CM149662.1, read on the forward strand.
TGTAACCAATTGGATCAGTTGTCAAATCGATGTTAGTCGTTCCAGCAAGCGCATAAGCGATAACTAGTGGCGGAGAAGCCAGGTAGTTTGCTTTTACTTGTGCGTGGACACGGCCTTCAAAGTTACGGTTACCGGAAAGTACAGCAGATACGGTCATGTCATTGTCGATGATCGCTTTGCTTACTTCGTCTGGAAGTGGACCGGAGTTACCGATACAAGTCGCACAGCCGTAACCAGCAACGTGGAAGCCAAGTGCTTCAAGCGGCTCGATTAGGTTTGCTTTTGTCAAATATTCCGTAACAACGAGCGAGCCCGGTGTTAGGGAGCTTTTTACATAAGCAGGTTTCTTAAGTCCAAGTGCTACTGCTTTCTTAGCAACTAGACCAGCGCCAACCATTACGCTTGGGTTCGAAGTGTTCGTACAGCTTGTAATAGCTGCGATAACGACTGCGCCAGTACCCATTTGGCTAACTTGGCCATCATTATGGTTAACAGTAACGAACTGCTCGATTTTCTCATCGGACAGACCGTAGCCGCCTTTGTCAATCGGTGTGCGGATGATGCTATTGAAGGATTCCTTCATTGCAGTAAGCTCCACGCGGTCTTGAGGACGTTTCGGGCCTGCAAGGGAAGGAACGATTGTCGAAAGATCAAGCTCAACCACATCCGAGAATACTGGATCTGGAGTCTCGTCAGTACGGAACATGTCTTGCGCTTTGTAGTAAGAGCCAACAAGCTCAATAAGATCCTCATTGCGGCCAGTTTGGCGCAAGTAGCTAAGAGTCTCGTTATCAACAGGGAAGAAGCCGATTGTAGCGCCATATTCTGGTGCCATGTTGGCAACTGTTGCACGGTCAGCAAGGCTGATGTTCGATAGACCAGGGCCGAAGAACTCAACAAATTTACCAACAACGCCTTTTTTACGCAAAATTTGAGTAACCGTAAGCGCAAGGTCAGTTGCTGTTGAACCTTCTGCAAGTTTGCCTGTCAATTTGAAGCCGATAACTTCTGGCATTACAAAGTAAAGCGGTTGACCAAGCATACCAGCCTCAGCCTCGATACCGCCAACGCCCCAGCCTACTACGCCTAGACCGTTGATCATCGTAGTGTGGGAATCCGTACCTACGAGGGAATCAGGGAATACGACGGTTTCGCCGTCTACTGTTTTTGTAGCTGCAACAGATGCAAGGTACTCCAAGTTAACTTGGTGAACGATACCTGTACCTGGTGGAACCGCGCGGAAGTTATCAAATGCTGTTTGTGCCCAGCGAAGGAAACGGTAACGCTCTTCGTTGCGCTCAAATTCAACTTTAGTATTGTATTCAAGTGCTTCAGGTGAACCAAATGCATCAACCATGATCGAGTGGTCAATTACAAGGTCAACTGGTACGAGCGGGTTGATTTTTTTCGGATCTCCGCCTGCTTTTTTCACAGTGTCGCGCATTGCAGCAAGGTCAACGACAACCGGTACGCCTGTGAAATCCTGCAAAACGATACGAGCAGGGATGAAAGGAATTTCTTTATCTTCGCGTCCGTCAGCCCATGTAGCAAGCTGCTTTACATGTTCAGGGGTAATGGCGCGTCCGTCAAATTGACGAACAGCAGCCTCAAGCAATACTTTAATTGAAAAAGGAAGCTTGGAAATATCGCCTAGTCCTTGCTCTTCAAGTCCGCCTAGACGGTAGTAAGCATAAGACTTGCCGCCAGCGTCGAGCGTTGTGCGAACTGAATAATGATTTTGTGTAGACATCGTCATTCTCCTTTTAACTGTAGTCTGAGTTTCATTCTGTGAAACACTATTTCATAATTTCTATATCTATAGTATATCGTTAAAATAGTCCTTCCGTAAAGTCCAATTATGTCTTTATGCGCTTGGAAATGGCATTGAAAATGATCCTCAATGAATGTTACATGAAATGGCAGAGTGCCTCATATAATGAAGCAGTTAATCAGCGACAGGTTTAGCCCCGAAATACTTGATGACGTTCTCATGCCATAAAGGCAAGCTGTAGCAGCATAGGCTTGAAATATAAGATTGCTAACGAGAAGGTCAATCCAAAAACTTATATTTCATCGTGAAACGGCGGCCATGAAGCATTAAGGGAAAAGCGGCAACCTTTTACATTTGAAATGTAAGTTCGGTTAAGTTGGATTTCTATCCCAAAAGCTTATATTTCAACGCTAACCAGTTAGCCTCAACAAATGAGATGCTGCAGCCGTTTACGCTTGCACTCACGATAAGGTCAAGGAGGGATTGCTATGCCGCGAACAGGCAACAGGGGGCCAGGAACTCAGGGCCAAAAGCATAACCAAACATCATCCAAACCATCAGCTTCTCAGCGCAAGTCACAGCAGAAAGTTGTAACGCATGCCATCCAGAAGCAGCCGTCGCCTTCTGGGTTGCAAGCGGAGCGAAATGCTGCAATCGGCGATCAAGCACTGCAAAATCAAAAAAGAGCAAATCAGGAAGAACAGCCAGTAAAACAACAAACGTCAAAGTTAAACTCGCTGCTTCGTTCCTCTGATTACGATCCGCACGATCAGCAAGGGAAGCTGCAAGGTTGGAAAGCTGCTGTTCATCGCTATATTAGCTTGTACAATCAAGCCGAAGCGAATCAGCATGCGGCTGTGCTGACCGATTACGTTACGGACCGCGATCATTGTGACCGCCTAAGATTCAGGCTTGAGCGTCTTCGTGAACGCGATTTGCTTAGAGGCGCGCTTCCCGCAGGAAGCGAAACAAAAGCAGAACTCATACGCGTCAACGAATCATCAAGCGAGGTCTCCGTGCTGATTCGTCTCCACATCAAAAGAAGAATGGAGCAGTCTGGGCGTTTTTACATGGAAGAAAGATCTGAATTCGAGCGTCTTTGGTTAGGGCTCGCAGGTCACTCATGGAATGTTCTTCGTGTTGAGCCAATTATATCGGAACGAAGACCGCGTTATGGCACAGCAGTAGACAATTGGATGACCGTCGATGATTACTCGGAGCTATTTGGCGAACAATCTTCACCATCAACACCATACTTAAATTATGACCTATTACAGCAATTCAAACACAGACCATCTGGTATTCGTTACAGGAGAGATTTGGTTGCTGCGTATGCGGATCGTTGGTGGAATGAGGGGAACCCAGCGTATGAGCTTTTTGAGGTGAATTGTACCAATTACGTGTCGCAGTGCATCTTTGCAGGCAATGCTCCGATGAACTATACTGGTAAGAGAGAAACGGGCTGGTGGTATAAGGGCCGAAATAAGGGCAGTGAATGGTGGAGCTACAGCTGGGCGGTATCGAATGCGATAACCAACTATTTAACTGGTTCAAAGACCTCAGGCTTGCGTGCAGAGGTCGTGCAATCTGCGGATGAGCTGCAGCTTGGAGATGTCATTACGTATGACTGGAATGGTGATCATCGCTTTCAGCACAGCACAATCGTTACTGCCTTTGACTCGTTCGGTATGCCGCTAGTGAATGCGAATACCGTTTCCAGCAGGCATCGTTATTGGGATTATCGTGATTCCTATGCATGGACGGAACAAACGAAATATCGTTTTTTTCATATTGCAGATCTATTATAAATTATTGTACCGGAGGATATGCCATGGGGAGCAAGGTTAGAGTAGGTTTAGTTTACGGGGGGAAATCGGGAGAGCATGAGGTCTCTTTGCAAACGGCTTACGCAGTAATGGGTGAATTTGACTACAGCAAATATGAAATCAAACCTTTTTATATTACGAAGCAAGGCGAATGGAAAACGGGAGCCGTTTTGCATAACCGTCCAAGCAGTGTAGAAGATCTACGCAACACAACAGATGAGGCTGAGGATAATGGCTTTGCTCTTGCTCCATTATTTCAAGGCTTGAATAGAAGCTCAAAAATGGCTGGCGATGAGCCGCGCATTGATGTGATTTTTCCTTTGCTGCACGGAACATTTGGTGAAGATGGTACCATTCAAGGGCTGTTCGAAATGGCGAACATTCCTTACGTCGGAGCGGGTGTTCTCGCTTCTGCCGTTGGGATGGACAAGATTCTAATGAAAAAAGTATTTGCGCAAGAAGGCTTGCCGCAATGCGTTTTCCGGTACTTCAACCGTACACAGTGGGAAAGAGACGCATCTTTCTTCATCATGGAATGCGAGGTTTCACTCGGCTATCCATGCTTTATTAAGCCAGCCAACCTAGGTTCTAGTGTAGGCGTATCCAAAGCGAAAAATCGTGAAGAGCTTATTAATGCCATCAACTATGCGTTCCGTTTTGACCGCAAGGTTATTGTTGAAGAGTTCGTGGATGCCCGCGAGATCGAAGTAAGCGTACTTGGCAATGATGATGCCAAAGCATCCTTACCTGGCGAGATTGCGCCTTCTAACGAATTTTACGACTACAAAGCCAAATACATCGATGGAAAATCGACTATGCAGATTCCGGCTCATTTGTCGCCTGAGCTTACAGAATCCGTTCGCGAAATGGCCGTTCGTGCATTTCAATCCATTGATGGCTCGGGATTATCGCGCGTAGACTTTTTCCTTCGCAAAAGCGACAATCAACTATTTATCAACGAAGTCAACACATTGCCTGGTTTCACGCCTATCAGTATGTATCCGCTTATGTGGAAAGAAACCGGCATTCCATATAAAGAATTGTTAGACACCTTAATTTCCTTAGCTCTTTCCCGCCACGCGGAGAAGCAGCGGATTGATTTTACAGGTGAAGCATCACAATCGTAAGATACATTTCTAACGATCTCTAACTTGTTATTTTTTCTATAACTTTCTTAACTTTCTATAACTGTTTGTACACATATGAAAAAAAGATATGGGGAAAAATTTCTTTTATTATTTACTTTGGGGCTTCAATCTTTATCTTTGCATCCAAGGTAAACAGGTAAAAGATCTTTTTTCCTTCTTAAAATGGACAAGTTGTTTCTTTAATGCCATGCCCTAAAAGTAAAGCGTGTCCCGCAGGGACGAAAGCGATCCCCCTGAAATGTAGAAAGCTCGCGCAGTGTAACTCCTAGGGTAGTCCAATTGCGGGTGTCCAGAGGGTGCAACCCTTGGGGCCCTCCCTTGGAAGGGAGGGTTTGGGTGGGTTCGAAAAGTTTGTGAAGCTCGGAAAGTTCGAAAGGCTTGCATTGTTCGTTAAGATTGAATAGCGTAAAGGTTAAAAAAAGTTTAAAGGGTTAAAGGTTTATTCTTTAAACGCACCAAAAGTAAAGCGTGTCCCGCAGGGACGAAAGCGATCCCCCGCAAAAGTAGAAAGCGCGCGCAGTGTAACTCTTAGGTTAGTTCAGTTGCGGGTGTCCAGAGGGTGCAACCCTTGGGGCCCTCCCTTGGAAGGGAGGGTTTGGGTGGGTTCGAAAAGCTTGAAAAGGATTTAAGGGTTTGATATTAATGTTTTAAAGGTTTGATATTAATGTTTTAAAGGTTTGATATTAATGTTTTAAAGGTTTGACATTAAGGTTTAAAGATTTGAAATAAGCCTTTAAAGGTTTGGTAGTAAGCCCTTTGAAGGCACGGTAGAAATTTCACTGAAAGGAGGGAAACAATATGGGTTTTGCAACTGAGTTTAATTCTGTGTGCAAATTTAAGTCCGAACAAGAGCTCTATGAATTGTTGGAGTATGGTCGGGGCAAAATGGTCAAGAGCGGCTTTCGCGTATTTCCAACTGGCCAAAAGGTGATTGCTTATACACCAGCCAATGAAGCGATTGCGATTGTCCGCATTTTAGCTTCTATCGCCGAAATTAATTTTCAAGGCGAAGAAGTGACACAAGTGGAGATGGAGCTCGTGAGAAAATTGACTGAGGAAGAATCAAAAGTTCAAACGGCGCTTGCTTTTGAAATGTTTTTTGGAGAGAGGGCCTAATCGATGATTGTCAGATTAGGTTTTGTTGCAATGAGCTTGCAGGTTGAGAATGCATCGCCTTCGAGAACGATGACGTTTGCGAACTTCTCGAAGCTAAACGACCGCGAGGCAGGGATTCGGAAGCTGGAAAGAATAGCAGAGGAAAATCTGCGCAGTACGCTGCGGATTTTGAAGCATTGCAAAGCCAGCGACATTCAAATGTATCGCTTTTCGTCAAAGCTTATACCCCTTGCTACTCATGAGGACTTATTGGAGTGGAATCCATTTGAAGCACTAGCACCAGCATTTCAGGAAGTTGGCGAGTTCGTGCAGAAGCACGGAATAAGAGTGTCCTTTCATCCGGATCATTTCTGCGTGTTCAGCACGCCTAGACCGGAGGTGCTCGCGAAATCAGAGCTGGATTTGCTCAATCATATTCTTATGCTAGAGGCAATGGGGCTTGATGAAGCGACAAAATGCAATATACATATCGGTGGAGCATATGGCGACAAGGTTGTAGCTGGTGAACGTTTTGTTCGCCAGTTCAGCTCCTTGTCGCCTCGCTTTAAACATCGAATTACGCTTGAAAATGATGATAAAACGTTCAATGTCAAGGAAACGCTAGAGGCGGCTGAGCAGGTTGAGGTTCCGATGGTGCTCGACATTCACCATCATGCCGTTAATGCAGGCGACATCTCAGATGACGAATTATATGAGCATTTATGGCCGCGTATTGTTCGAACATGGGATAAAGAGCGAGATCGGCTGGGCCTTGCTGGTACAAGCCAGCTCCCTCCCAAAATTCACGCTTCCAGTCCAAAAAGCTTATCTGACCCGCGTGGTCATGCAGATTATGTAGAAGCAGAGCCGCTTGTACAGTTTTTGCGTCATGCGGCTAGAAATACTGAATATTTGGATTGCATGCTTGAAGCCAAAAGCAAGGATGAGGCTTTGATGAAGCTGATAGAAGACTTAAAGGAACTGGAAGCAAGCGCAGAAGGCATCAAGGTGTTGGATGGCGGCCGCGTAGAAATTACTGCTGATTAGCAGCAAAATAACACCGTCAGGGCTTGCCTTGGCGGTGTTATTATATAGCGGGCGCTTCCGAGTAGATGCATCATTATGTAACTGAAAAGGTGAATTCGCATGGAATGGATACTTCTTGTACTTCTTGGCGTTGTAGCAGCGATGTTTGGCAGTATTGTTGGACTTGGCGGCGGTATCATTATCGTTCCTGTCTTGATGCTCATTGGTCCCACATTAACGGGAGAAGCTATTGGACATGCAACAGCAGTTGGCATATCATTAACGGTATTAGTCGTTACGGCACTTGCATCTACACTGAGCTATGCCAAACGCAAAATCGTTGATTTCCGCAGCGGCTGGATATTTTTTGTGACCAGCGGGCCTGCAGCAATGATTGGCTCCGCGCTTACAGGAAAGCTGCCTGCAGGCGTATTCCAGCTTGTATTTGGTATTTTCATGCTGCTGATGGCATCATTATTAATTGCTCGTGACTACATGAAACCGTTTACGAAGCAGTGGCCAATCGTTCGAACGATGACCGATGCATCAGGCGAGGTGCATACGTACAGCTATGGTATTATTCCTGCACTCGGTATCGGTTTTGGCGTAGGTCTCATGTCTGGCTTATTTGGAATCGGAGGCGGGTCGCTGTTTGTCCCCCTTATGGTGCTGTTATTTCGTTTTCCGCCTCATATGGCGACCGCAACGTCAATGTTCGTTATTTTTTTATCATCCATTCTAGGGAGCGGCATGCACGTTTATCTTGGTGAAACAGATTGGCTGCTCGTGCTTGCATTAGTGCCTGGAGCTTGGATCGGCGGAAAGCTGGGTGCGGCAATTGCTGTGAAAATGAGCGGCAAGGGCTTACTTTGGCTGCTTAGAGTGACGCTGCTTCTGCTTGCGGGACAATTAATCATTGAAGGCTTGCGTTCATTTTGATATGGTTGGAGTATTCATGCGAAACTTGGTAAAAGCATCAAACGTAGTAGACCTTAACATGGATAGAAATGTTCGTGAATTTACATAGAGGGAAGAGTGATGGATCGTGAATGATCAGAACAGTACTTCCGTCGTTGGCGGTAAAAGCTTTACGGCTGTCGCAATTAATTGTGCGTCGAAAGCAGGAGAATGGATTAAGACGAAGCTTGGCAATTTTGCAAGCCTTGATATAAAGTATTCCTCGCATGATCTTGTTACGGAAATTGATAAAGGTTCCGAGCGTTTAATAAAAAATCTAGTGATGACTCATTTTCCCCATCATTCGTTTTTGGGAGAGGAAGGCGTAGAGCCTGGGCCGGAAGCGTCAACGCGTGCGCTGGAGAACATCCGTGACGCTGAATATTTATGGATCGTTGATCCTATTGATGGCACAACGAACTTTGTTCACGGATTTCCTTTTTTCTGTGTATCCATTGCTTTGGCGCATAACGGCGAGGTGATCGTCGGCGTGGTCTATGACCCGATGAAGGATGAATTGTTTGTAGCCGAAAAAGGCAAGGGAGCTTACGTGCACGGAAAACGGATGCAGGTATCCAAGGAGGATACGCTGCGCGGCAGCTTGGTTGCAACAGGTCTTCCGGCCGACCATCATTATGCGCTGCCTTTAAATTTGAAAGGCATTCAAGCAGTTGCCCCGCAGGTTCGAAATCTCCGTATAGCCGGCTCTGCTGCGATGCATATGGCCTATGTAGCGGCAGGACGCTTGAGCGGGTTCTGGGAGATTGGACTGAATAGCTGGGATCTGGCTGCCGGTTCGCTGCTCGTTCAGGAATCGGGCGGTATTGTGACGAGTACAGTTGGCAAGCCTTACGAATTGGGAACGCGAAATATCGTAGCGTCTAATGGACACATTCAGCAGGAGCTTATCTCGGCGCTTGACGAGGCGAAAGCAAGCGAATAAACGCAATAGACAGCGTGTAAACAAACACCAAAAAAGCAGCCAGGCTTATAAATTGCCGAGGCTGCTTTTTTTTATGAATTTGAAAGTATTAAACTCGGCTATTCCAAGCCTCTGCAAGCAGCTCGCTGTTAATGCCCACAGCAGCCAAGGATCCCATCGAAGCAGCCGTAATGGCTTGATACAGCTCCGTCGCTGCATCGCCAGCGCCATAGATACCTGGAATGTTTGTTTTCCCAAATATATCAACAAAAACAGTCCCTGCTTCAGTGACCTTGCAGCCTAATGTTTGCGGCAAGTCTGAGCCTGCAGCAAGCTTTGGTGCAAAGAAAATTCCTGTACACGGAACAATAGTACCGTCCTCCAGCACAATTTGCTTCACCATGCCATCGCTAGATTCAATACGCAGGATAGGTGAGTTAAAGGTAGGAACGTTATGCAGCTTAAGCTCCTCACGCTGCTCATCGGTCCATTCATCAGGACCATCGGTACAAATGGTAATTTGGCTTGTCCAACCAGACAGCATTTTGGCAGAGTGCAGCGCTCTATCGCCTTTGACAATCAAGACTAGCGGTTGGTCTCTTAATTCCCAGCCATCACAATAAGGGCAGACGAAGGCGCTTTTGCCATATACTTCAGACAGTCCATTAATATCGAGAGGGATGTCTTTCATTCCTGCTGCAAATAGCAGCTTTTTGCTTTGATAGATTTGTCCTTGTGCGGTCGTAATTTGAAAATGGCCATCGGTTCCAGTGATCGACACTGCAGCATCCTCTACAAAATGAACCGTAGGATATGCGCTAATCTGCTCCTTCGCGACTCGTCGAAACTCGCCTGGACTAATGCCGTCTCTGGTAAGAAAACCGTGAGTTTCGCGAGTAACTCGGTTGCGCGGACGCCCTTCATCAATAACAACTACGCTTTTTCTTGCTCTGCCTAGTACAAGTGCAGCACTCAAGCCTGCAGGTCCCCCGCCAATAATTGCTGCATCGATCATTTGTTCCATGTTAAACATCCTCTCGAATGGCTAATTTTATTTTTACGCAGAAAGAGTAGTGAGGCTTGTTTATTTCACGGTTTGTGTTAATGGATTGAAGGCAGCAGAGTCTACCACCCACTGGATCGTATGCTGCTGAAGGTACTGCTGCATATGACGTTCAGCACCAATCATCACTTTTTTTACAAGACATCCCTTATTTTCTGAATGGTCAGTGGACTCAAGCTCTAAATCTTCAGCTTCAAAAAATAAATGATGATGCTGATCGTCAATATTAAAGCACTCATATAGAGGCTGTCGTCCCTCAATAACTTGAATGACATCAAAAAATGTAATTTGATCTGCAGCTCTAGCAAGCTCGTAGCCGCCGCTTGCACCCGTCACAGCACGTACGATGCCGTCCTGGCGTAGTTTGGACATAATCTTGGATAAGTAGCTCTCTGAAACTCCGAGAGAAGAAGATAAATCTTTAATACCTATGTTCTGACCGCGCTCAGCATGGGCTAAGTGAATTAAAGCATGAAGTGCATAACCGATACTTTTTGAATATTGCATAGGGTACACTCACCCTCCTTTAGTACTTGTAATTACTCATTATGGATCCACAATGTCCATTATAGACAACGTGAATCCGTAATGCAATGGTGTAATACAAATATGTAAATTTGCAAGGATTTACAATGTGTTTTGTCGAATGAAATAGCATGAAAGTACTGGAGATAAGCCAGGAGGAGTGAGCGATGGTGACAGTGAAAAAACGAATTGTTGCGATGATGATGACAACATTATGTTTAGGCATGCTGGTTGCATGCGAGCCGAATGAAACGTCGTCAACAAATACAAAAGTAAATGAAGCGACGGATAAGCCTGAGAAAACGATGGCAATTGATGAAAGCACTGAGCCGTCAGAGCAAGAAGAGCAAGACGAAGCTTACACCGTACTTGCGAAGGAGCTTCGAGTGCCTTGGGTCATTACTTTTGACGAAGACATTGTTTATATAAGCGAGCGCGAAGGAAATATTGTGAAGGTGGATGGCGATGCGACGACACGTCAAGCGGTTCATTTGCTCAAAAGTGTACATGACCGCGGAGAAGGCGGATTTTTAGGTTTCCTGCTTGCTCCGGATTTCGCTCAGTCTCGAGAGGCCTACGCGTATCATACTTACGAAGAAAATGGTCGTGTAATGAACAGAGTCGTGCTTATTAAACAAAATGGCGGGCAATGGGATGAGGTTAGAGCACTGCTCGAGGGCATTCCTGGTGCTGCGAATCACGATGGCGGACGGCTGGCGATTGGGCCCGACAAGCTGCTTTATGTAACAACAGGAGATGCCCAGCAGCCGGAGCTGGCACAGGATCGTAACAGCCTTGCAGGAAAAATCTTGCGAATGACGTTAGATGGCAAGGTGCCAGCGGACAATCCGTTTTCCGGCTCCTATGTGTATTCTTATGGACACCGCAATCCTCAAGGGCTTGTTTGGAATAGTGAAGGTGCGCTATTTAATACAGAGCATGGCCCTTCGGGAGATCCTGGCGGACATGATGAGATTAATAAAATTGCAGCGGGCGGCAATTACGGCTGGCCTGCGATTTATGGCAGTGCTGCGCAGGAAGGGATGATAACGCCGATTTATCATACCGGCGAAGATGCGATTGCGCCCTCAGGCGCGACAATCGATGAGAACAATCGAATATGGATTGCTACTTTAGTAGGCGAGGCGCTTTATCGCTATGACCCAGCATCCAAAAACATGGAAAGAGTATTCGAAGGTGAAGGAAGACTTCGTGACGTAAAGATAAAGGACGGACGTATTTATGTCATCACGAATAATACCGATGGCCGCGGTAACCCGTCAACATCGGATGATCGATTGCTTATAGTAAAGCAGGTAAAATAAAAAAAGCTCAGGAGCCTATTTCAGCTCCTGAGCTTTTTTTTATGATCTAAACAACTATTACAAGTTAGTGAAAGCATAATTAATGGCTTTAATCGTTTCATCAATGTCTGCCTCGGTATGGGCTGTTGTAAAGAACCAAGCCTCATATTTGGATGGTGCAAGATTGATGCCTTGATCCAGCATGAGCTTGAAAAATCTGCCGAACAGCTCGCCGTCCGTATCCTGCGCTTCATCATAATTCGTAATCGGATGATCGCAGAAATGAGCGGAGAAGGAGCCGCGAATTTGGTTAATTGTGAGCGGGATGCCATGCTGCTTGGCAGCGGCGTGCAGTCCTGTTGCAAGCTTCGTAGCCAGTGCGTTCATTCTATCGTAAATGCCAGGCTCTTGGAGCAGCTCCAAACACGCTATGCCTGCTGAGATCGAGGCAGGATTGCCCGCCATCGTACCAGCTTGATAAGCAGGGCCGAGAGGAGCAACCTGCTCCATAATTTCACGGCGTCCGCCGTATGCACCGATTGGAAGGCCGCCACCGATGATTTTGCCTAATGCGGTTAAATCAGGTTCGATGGCTTGGTGATCAGGGAACGCAACATAGGTCTGTGCTGCTCCGTAATGGAAGCGGAAGGCGCTGATGACCTCGTCGTATATAACTAGCGCTCCAGCTTCGCGAGTGAGCTTGCAAAGCCCTTCTAGGAAGCCTTCATGCGGCATAACCATACCGAAGTTGCCGACAATCGGCTCAACCATAACAGCGGCAGTCTCGTGCCCCCAGCGATCGAGTGCAGCTTTCAGCGCAGGCAGATCATTAAATGGCACGGTGATGACTTCACTAGCGATGCTTGCAGGGACGCCTGCACTGTCTGGAATGCCCAGAGTAGACGGACCAGAGCCTGCTGCGACGAGCACAAGGTCTGAATGGCCATGATAGCAGCCAGCGAATTTAATGATTTTGGATTTCTTTGTATAGGCGCGAGCGACACGAATGGTCGTCATGACGGCCTCTGTACCGGAATTGACGAACCGCACCTTGTCGAGAGATGGGATGGCTTCTTTCAGCATACGAGCAAGCTTAATTTCCAGCTCCGTTGGTGTGCCGTATAGCGTGCCGTTCTGAGCTGCACGAACGATAGCTTCTGTAATATGCGGGTGAGCATGTCCAGTAATAATAGGGCCATAAGCAGCTAAATAGTCGATATAGCGGTTATCATCGACATCCCAGAAATAAGCGCCCTCGCCACGTTTCATAAATACGGGTGCGCCGCCGCCTACCGCTTTGTAACTGCGGGAAGGACTGTTGACGCCGCCAACAATATGCTGCAGCGCTTCTTCATATAGTTTTTCGGAATTTTGTCGCTTTGTTGTCATGGAAAGCAGCCTCCAATGGGATTCATAGTTGTAAGTCAATTTAAACAAGCTGAGAAAGAGTGTTGTATGATGTACAGCAGCGGCGCACCTAGAAACAAAATACACGCAACTTGAAGCGCCGTTGCGTGTACGTATGTTTACTGCTGTTTATTGCTGCTGTCGCTGCCGCTTGGTGTACTGCTTGGCGAAGCAGTAGGTTCTGGAACGGTGTTGTCTTCCTGCAGCGTCGTTTGTACGAAGGAGCGCAGCTCATCTTCATCTCTAATTCCAATAACAGACGCGCCGCCAACCCGATCCTCCGCGATGAGATCCATCGGCGGTATTTGCGTTGTACTGGCCACATGGCTTTTGACGCCAAGCTGACCGAGCTTCAGCATATCGGGCACACTAATGTTTGTTTTCACATAAGGCTGAACGCTTTCAAGAATTTTTTTCATTTGGATAATGTTCCATGTCGATTGAAGCTCTTTGGACACCGCCTGAAGGAAATTTCTCTGACGCTCCGTTCTTGTGAAATCGCTCATCGCATCGTGGCGGAAACGAACGTATTGCAAGGCTTTATCGCCGTCAAGCAGCTGGTAGCCTTTTTTGAGATCAATATCGTAGCGATTACCGTCGGCGTTATCGGTGTAATGCATATCTTTTTCGACATCGAAGTAAATGCCGCCCATTGCGTCAATCAGGCTTTTAAAACCTTCAAAGTCGGTATAAACATAATATTGTATGTCGAGGCCAAGCAGGTCTCCAACCGTTTTCATAGCGAGCGGATATTCTCCTAAAGTAAGTGCTGTATTAATACGGCCTTTCCCATGTCCTTCTATGCTGACGTAAGTGTCGCGAAGAACGGAGAATAGATGTGCTTTCTTGGTTACAGGATCAAAGGATGCAACCAATATGGAGTCTGAACGAGCCGCTTGCCCCTCGTCTAGCCCGCGAGCGTCACCGCCGAGCAGCAATATATTAACGCGCTCTTTGCCTTCCCATTCAGGAATAGGTACTGGCGTTGCTTCAGCATCCTCGATAGGAGCCTTTGTTGGCTCTGGATCACTGAACTTATCAAGCGCACTGTAAACACCTACGCTCCAATAAATAACAAACGCTGCTACCACACCAAGAATGACAGAGAGGCTGATATAGATCCTTTTCCATCTTTTTTTCTTCGCCATTTTAGCAGTCTCATTTTTCGATTCTTCAGTCGTCTCTTTATTCGTCTCTTTAGGCATTTCGTTAGACGTGCTCCTTTCAGATATTGCGGAATCGTTTTGAAACAATGAGGGTAGATTTCAATGTAAGCATGAGCAAAGATGGCATAGCGAATGATCCGCTCCCAAAAAAAGAAGTTAGCAGAGCAGTATACGTTAGAAATATAAGAACGCATAAGTATGAGCCTTATTAACAGCTTATATTTCATCAGCAAACAAAAGCTTCGCTGCACAAGGCAAAGACAGTCGTTTACGCTAGGCGTGAACTAATGTATGATTACATATCATAAAATTATAAAGCTGAACGACATGCAGAAGCAAGTTTTATCGTTTTAAGTAAATAAAGATCGCTATTTCCTAGGAAATGTCGAAGTGGAAGGGGCTATAACAACCAGATGTTAGCAATCGATGTAAAGGATTTACGCAAGCAATTCAGCGTTCAAAAAAACCGAGAAGGCCTATCCGGCGCCCTCAAGGACTTGTTTAAACGCGAGTACAACGAGGTAACGGCGGTAAAGGATATTTCATTTCAAATCCCGCAGGGTGAAATTTGCGGTTATATTGGCGAGAATGGAGCCGGAAAATCGACAACCATCAAAATGTTGACCGGTATTTTGGTACCGACCGCAGGCGAGCTCAAAGTAAATGGCTACGTGCCTTTTAAGGATAGAGAGAAATTCGTTAATGGCATTGGTGTTGTATTCGGACAGCGGTCTCAGCTGTGGTGGGATATAGGCGTTATTGAATCGTTCCAATTACTCCGCAAAGTTTACCGGGTTTCGGAGGCGGATTTCCGCAAACGTCTTGACGAGCTTGTTGAGCGGTTACAGCTTGGCGACTTATTAAATCGTCCTGTACGCAAGCTGAGCCTTGGGCAGCGGATGCGCTGCGAGCTTGTTGCTTCACTCCTTCACAATCCATCCATTCTTTTTCTCGATGAGCCTACAATTGGTCTGGATATCGTTGTGAAGACAGAAATTCGTGATTTCCTGATGCAAATGAATAAGGAACAGGGTACGACAATTTTGCTGACGACTCATGATCTCCAGGATATTGAGGCGCTTTGTTCTCGCGTCATCATGCTCGATGATGGCCGCATTATTTATGATGGCGGACTGGAGGATCTGAAGAGTCGTTGGAGCAAAGGACGCGAAATTCAGTTCCAATTTGCAGGGCATACTGCGCTTGCCAAGCTGCAGCAGTTGACGAGCACACTCGATGTGACATGGACGATGGAGAATGAAGTGAGCGCAAAAATGTGGCTGCCGCATGCCGTTAATGTCTCGGATGCATTGGCATGCGTTGTAGGCGGCGTTGAAATTCGCGACATTAAAATTATCGAAACAAACACCGATGACATCGTTCGAAGCATTTATTCCTCTGGCTCTGCGGCAACAACCAAGGAGACGGTTCAATCATGATGAGCGCTTATATCGACTTTATTCGAATACGGTTTATCATGATGCTTGCGTACCGCGTTAATTATTATAGCGGTATCATTATTTATGCGATTAATATCGGTGCTTATTACTTTCTATGGCAGGCGATTTATGGGGACAAGGAGACGTTGGCCGGTTTCACGGTGACCCAAATGACAACCTACGTTGCGGTATCGTGGATGGCTCGTGCTTTTTACTTCAATAACCTGGACCGCGAGATCGCGAATGAAATAAGGGACGGTAGCGTAGCAGTACAGCTTATTAGACCTTATTCCTATTTAGTCGTAAAAATGATGCAAGGTTTCGGAGAAGGTTTGTTCCGAATGCTGCTCTTCATGGTGCCGGGGATGATTATCGTTTGTTTCTTATTTCCCGTTAAATTACCGACAGATCCGATGACCTGGCTCATTTATTTAGTCATGCTGTTCTTTAGCTTTCTTATCAACTCGCAAATTAATATTTTGACAGGCCTATTCGCATTTTTCGTTGAAAATAACGAAGGCATGATGCGAATGAAACGTGTTATGGTCGATTTGTTTTCTGGCGTAGTTGTGCCGATAGCGTTTTTCCCAGGCTGGCTGTCAGCTATTATGCAGTGGCTGCCATTCCAAGCCATTACGTATTTGCCAAGCTCCGTCTTCACGGGGCGGACGCCTAGCGATCAAATATTGCAGGTGTTTGGCATACAAGTGCTTTGGTTTGTTGGGCTGCTGGTGCCAATCTGGTTAACGTGGCGCGCCGCTCGCAAGCGGTTGTTCGTGCAAGGGGGATAATAAATATGAGATACGCATCATTATTTTTGGAATACATTAAAAACTACGCGAAGACGCGTCTTACTTATCGTGCTGACTTTTGGATTGAGGTACTTTCCGATTTATTGTTCCAAGGGATGAACCTCATCTTTATTCTGATCGTGTTCCAGCACACGCCATCGCTTGGCGGCTGGTCTGAGGCAGAGGTCGTATTCGTTTATGGTTTCTTCATGATCCCATATGGCGTGTTCAGCACCTTCTTCAGCATATGGAATTTCAGCGAACGTTATATTGTGAAGGGCGAGATGGATCGTGTTCTAACCCGCCCAGCACACAGCCTATATCAGGTGCTCCTCGAAAATGTAGATCCGCCTTCTTTAATCGGTTCCTTCGTTGGGGCTATTATTATGGTGCTATGCTGGACACAGCTCGGATTGCCTTTCGAGATTCTCGATCTATTTGTGCTGATGCTCTTAATATTAGGTGCAGTGCTGATTTATGCGGGGCTCTACACGGCACTTAGTGCCATTTCCTTTTATTCCGATGCACCCACAGGAATTGTGCCGTTGATGTACAACATTCAAAATTACGGACGTTACCCGGTTAATATCTATAACAAAATGATCCGCTTCGTATTAACATGGCTGCTGCCGTTTGCTTTTGTAGGCGTCATCCCAGCTTCTTATTTTCTTGATAAGAAGGCGGATGATCTCTCACAGCTTGCGCTCCTAACTCCGGTCATGGGAATTATCGTGTTCTCTCTAGGGCTTTTGTTATGGAACCATGGCGTAAAGCGATACCGAGGAGCCGGCTCTTAAGCGGCTTGGTTTTAATTGAATAGGTGTGCAGCAAAAATGATGGGGGACTAATCATGACACAGCTTCAAGTGGGAGATATGGCACCGGAGTTTGTATTGCCGGCGTCAAATGGAGAAGATGTTTCACTTAGCGATTATCGTGGGAAAAATGTTGTCCTTTACTTTTATCCAAAGGATATGACGACAGCTTGCATACAGGAATCATGTGATTTTCGAGATGCAAACACAGAGATGCTGAAACGAAATACTGTTATTTTGGGGATTAGCCTAGATACGGTAAAGTCTCATCATCGTTTTATTGAAAAGAAGGAGCTTCCTTTTCTGTTGTTAGCTGATCTGGAGCATGAAGTGTGTGAGCTGTATGGAGTATGGCAATTAAAGAAGCTTTATGGCAGAGAGTATATGGGTCTTGTCCGATCGACTTTTCTCATCGATGAAGCGGGCAGGCTTGTGCAGGAATGGCGTAAAGTAAGGGTGAAGGGGCATGCAGAGCAGGTACTGGATGCCGTAAAACAATTGCAGCCGACTGCTGCTAAATAATTGAAAACAGGACGGAGCAGGAAGTAGCTGCTCCGTCCTGTTTTTTTGTTTTGGACTCTTACAAATTTGTCACCTGAATTGTCACCCTAATCGATGGTTGGCAATCGCTATTTTTTATACGATAGGAAATAGAGAACGGACTTGTAAAGGAGGCGTCAACAAATTGTTCCAATAGCTTGAACTCAGCTGATCGCAGAATATCGAATAAACACAAAATATATGGGGGAATGAAAATGAAAAAGTTGTTAATTGCCATGCTGTCGCTTGTCGCTGTCATCCTCATCGCGGGATATGTTGGCAAGGACAGCATCATCGAAAAAATATTTCCGCAGGCTAAGGGTGTCATTGTGTACGGAGAGAAACAGCAGATCGATGATGTATTAATCAAACATGCCGAGCAATTAGAAACAAAAGAAGTGTACGAAATAAAAATCGAAATTGCTGATGGACAAAAAATAATGTATTTGTCGCAATCAACGATTCAAGGCTTATTGAAAAAAGAACTGCTTACCGAAGTGGAAGCTGACGGTAAAACTAAAAAGGTAAAATCTTTGTCGACTGTTCCAAGTGGAGAAGGCTTATTGTTTGCCAAAAAAGAGTCAGACAAGATTAATGGAAATGGAAATCCCATTTCAGTCAAATATGAAGGGAATTTGATTATTGGAAGCGGCCGAGCTTATGTCGATGCATTTGTTGTACTGGAGGACTCATCCTGGTCATCGCTGCAAAAGACAGAAAAAACGATGGCTGTTATGAAATTTAAAGAAAATCCACAAAAGCTAATCGGAGAGTTTGATGTGGAAAGAGACCAGCTTGTAACTTTGAAATAATGGTTCTGGTTAGGGTTGTCGCAAAAACAGATTTAATCTGCTTTTGCGACAACCCTATTTTTATTTTTGCTGACGTATCTTAGGGAGAGCGAGTCTCTGAGGTAATTGCAGCCAGTAATGCACTCCCTTATTGGACAACAAGCTTACGAACCCAGCAGCTCTTATTTGATCTTTTCATAATGGATTGAATTTTTAGCGAACTCCAGAATCGTTATTTCGAGCAAATCAACTCATGGAGCCCTGTACAGTACGCGATAACGTTAATAAGATTCGTTAAAGCTTAACAGAAGGAGTTTTCTGCATAATAGGCATGATACAGTTCGTTAGCCAAATGGTTTTGGGATGTTATGCGCTGTCGGTGACACGAAGCGTTGAACCCTTAGGTGTATTGCAAGAGTAAAAAGATGGAGCAGGGAAACAATAGAGGAAGCTTTCTCAAATGAATATATAGCTGTTAAATTATGAAGCACAGTTAAATAGATAATTTTGACATTGACAGTATGCTGTCACATTTATAAAATATGGACTTGCTTGTTAGATAGGGGGTTATAGATTTGATCAGGCTAAACAACATCAGAAAATCGTATCGAGTAGGGTCGGTTTCAGTAGAAGCGGTTCGTGGCGTTAGCTTGACGGTAAGTAAAGGTGAAATATTTGGAATTATCGGTCATTCAGGCGCGGGGAAGAGCACGCTGCTGCGCTGCGTCAATTTGCTGGAAAAGCCAACATCGGGAACGGTAAATGTTGGGAATGTGGAGCTTACCGGCTTGCCAGAGAGACAGCTGCAAGCGCATCGCAGGCGTATCGGAATGATTTTTCAACATTTCAACCTGCTATCGATGTCTACGGTACGAGATAATATTGCATTCCCGCTTGTTCTCGCCAAGCTTTCAAAGGCAGAGGTGAATAAGCGTGTGGATGAGCTGCTGAAGCTCGTTTCGCTTGAAGGTCATGCAGATAAATATCCTTCTCAGCTTTCGGGAGGCCAGAAGCAGCGTGTTGGTATCGCGAGAGCGCTCGCAAACAATCCGGATGTATTGCTCTGCGATGAAGCGACATCGGCATTAGATCCGCAGACAACGAACTCGATATTATCATTGCTGCTCGACATTAATGAGAAGCTAGGAATTACAATTTTACTTATTACGCATGAAATGAACGTTATACGTTCGATATGTGATCGTGTCGCTGTTATTGACGATGGCGAAATCGTTGAAATGGGCGATGTGCTGCATGTATTTCTAAAGCCGGAGCATCCGGTTACCCGCGACTTTGTTGATCAAGCTTCGGACAGCGCCGTGAATGGACAATTGCTGCGAGGCCGCTCAGGGCGTCTGCTTCGCATGACTTATATTGGTGAGCTAACTTACGAGCCTATTTTGTATAATGCGGTGAAGCCAACGTCTGTTCAATTTGCGATTTTGCAAGGAACCGTTTCGCGTATGAAGCACACGCCTTATGGTCAGCTTATTGTGGAATTGATCGGCAGTGCTGCGGAGATTGATCAAGTAATTGATGTTTTACGTAGAGATGGGCTGGAGGTGGATGCGATATGATGAGCTTCGAAAACGTACGTATTCCTGAAATTTGGGATGCTACGAAGGATACGCTCTATATGTTGACAGCCTCGCTCGTGTTTACAATTATTTTCGGATTAATCATGGGCGTCGTCCTGTTTCTAACTTCAAAACGGCAGCTTCTGCAGCAGCCTATTGTGTATGGCATCCTTTCATTTATCGTCAACGTATTGCGCTCGGTTCCGTTCGTTATATTGATGATATTGATCATGCCGCTTACAAAAATCATTACGGGAACGACGCTAGGCGTAGAGGGGTCTATTCCGCCGCTTGTGGTAGCAGCAACGCCTTTCTTTGCAAGGCTGGTGGAAACGTCGCTGCGTGAGGTAGATCGCGGCGTTATTGAAGCGGCTCAGGCAATGGGTGCATCAAAGTGGGATATCGTACGCCGCGTGCTGCTCCGTGAATCTAGTCCAAGTTTGCTAGCTGCGGTTACAATAACGGCAGTCACACTCGTCTCTTATACAGCGATGTCGGGTGTAATCGGCGGCGGTGGACTTGGTGACTTAGCACTTCGCTACGGATATCAACGTTTCCAAACCGATGTGATGCTGGTAACCGTTGCGCTTCTTATCGTGCTCGTACAGGTGCTGCAAACGATCGGGGATTCATTAGTGCGTCGTTACAGCAGAAAATAAATAAGTAGAAGCATGATGCAGCTCAGAGTGAATTGACAACTATGGAGGAATGAACATGAAAAAGACAAGTTATATGATCGTAACTTTAATGCTGATGTTTGCATTAGCAGCTTGCGGACAAAACAAAAATACCGATGACAACTCAGCAGGATCAAATGCTAATCAAGGAACAGAAACGCCTGGAGCGGTTAAGCTGAAGGTTGGCGCTTCTCCTGTTCCACATGCGAAGCTGCTTGAATTTGTAAAGCCAATGCTCAAGGAGCAGGGCGTGGATCTCGAAATTATCGAGTTCAATGACTACATCCAACCGAATACACAGCTTTATGAAAAAAATATTGATGCTAACTTTTTTCAGCATACACCTTATTTGGATCAGTTCAACAAAGACAAAGGTTATGATCTTGTAAATGTAGCTGCTATTCATATTGAGCCGTTTGGCGCTTATTCGAAAAAGATTAAAAAAATCGATGAGCTGAAGGATGGCGCGAAAGTTGTCATTCCGAATGATCCATCGAATGGCGGACGTGCGCTTGCCCTTATGGCTTCAAATGGACTGATTACTCTGAAGGATGGCGTAGGTGTTAGCGGAACTGTATCAGATATTGTCGCTAACCCGAGGAAGCTTGATATTAGAGAAGTAGAAGCAGCGACATTACCGCGCGTCTTAGGTGAGGTTGACCTTGCTATGATCAACACGAATTACGCGCTGGAGGCCGATCTAGTTCCTACAGAGGATGCACTTTTCATTGAAGGAAATGACTCCCCTTATGTGAATATTCTTGTTGCGCGTCCAGACAATAAGGATTCCGAAGCGATCCAGAAACTCGCTGCAGCGCTGCGTTCACCTGAAGTGAAGAAATTTATTGATGAGACCTACAAAGGCGCGATTGTTGCTGCATTTTAAGCAGGCCGTACTTTAATTAAAATGACAAAAAAGCTGAGCATGCGAGTAATCGCTGCTCAGCTTTTTTATGTTTTGTGCATCACTGCTATTGTTGGTCAATGCTTTTATACCGAATCTCTGCCGACAAGCTCCTTCTTATTACGAAAGGCTTAAACTATAGGTTTGATTATCCTTGTCATACGGGAAACCATTCTTGAAATACAAAATATCGCCTTCACGCTTGATGAACTTTAGGTAATCGCCGAGATAAGGAAGATCATTTGTTTCTACATATTCTTGCTGCTTAGCACCCAATAATTCTTTGTAAAGCACTGTAGTCGTCATATCTTTTCTATACACAAGTTTTAAAATGCCGCTTTTATTTGCCCGCAAGAGAAAAACATCCTTGTCAAAATACTCAATAAAATAATTGTCATCCTCTCCGCTGAGGTTAACCAAATTAACCGTTTCAATCACTTCTCCGGTACCGTCTTTAATCAGGCGCAAAGTCTTCCCATCGTTCAGCAGCAAGTTGCCGTCTGCTTGAGTCACATTTTGCTCCAATCGGTTGAAATAGTAAACGCTGGATTGCTGTATGACTTTGCCGTCTTTCATGACAAGCGTGAATAGCTGGTTGTGAATATGCGGCTCTCCATAGTTATCTTCCAGATTAAGCACCAGCAGTCCGCCCGGTGTTTTTTGAAATTTGAATGTCAAATATTCATGTATGGATTCACCTAGCTTTGCCAGCTCACGCCTTACACCCTTGGCCTCAGTGACGTAGACAATGCCTTTCTTAGGCTCTACGGTGTAAGTTAATCCACCATATGAGTAGAGATACTGCTTGAACGTTTTCAGATGATCAGCCTTTATCGTCTTTTTTTTGTCATCCCACGTCACGTTATCTCCACCTAATGCTCCGACAACGAAACGGACAGGCAAATAAACATTTTTCTCATACAAAAATGGTGCGCTTTCGAGCTTAACCATCTTTCCATCGAGTACGCCTGTTTTGCTGCCTAGACGCACCGCAATCGATTTATTCCACCCGTCATATTGAGCCCGCTTGCCCGCTTTATCCCATTTCACTTCGAGCCCCGCTCCGCCTCCGACACTATCCATTGATAAGAATGTAACGCCATTTTTTACGAGTGCTCCTCCATAAGAGCGAGTGCCGGAATCCCAATTAAACTCATAGCTTGCCTGAGATGCCGCACTGACAGAGGTTGGCAGCAGGAGTGCAAATACCAAAATAACTGCTGCAATGCTCCATTTCATTACAATCACTCTCCTAAATTTCAATTAAATGGAATATATATGGAATGAAGACGCGAATGCACCACAATAAGTTGCGCACTGTTGTCTTCATGTTTTATTCGAAGCTGACATTTGAAATTGACTAGCATAGTCATTTACCAGTTCAACTGTTCATATAATCTATCAGAATGACTCAGTTAATTATTCATAGGTAGAGAAGGGTGGCAGCGTGAATGCAGCGGATTTGGCGGGTAGCGATTTGTATGCTAGTTGTTTGCTTTGGTTTGTTTAAGCCTGATGGCTTTGGGGCGAATAAAGACGATGCTGCAAGTGATCAGAAGATCGTACAGGCAAGTGCCGCTGCTGGGGTTACGAATTATGAGGCGATGCCGCTTCTAACGGTGCAGGCATCTTACGATACCGAGAAAAAGCTGGAGCAAGGCAAGTCGTCGGCTGCTGCTGCTTCATCGCAAAATGATAGAGTTAAAGCCAATTCACTAGGATCAGATCAAAAGATTTTGTATTTAACATTCGATGACGGACCTAGTAAAAATACAGAGCAGGTGCTGGATATTTTGAAGCGGGAAGGGATAACGGCGACTTTTTTTGTGCTTGGCGAGCATGTACTGAAGCAGCCGGAATTAGTTAAACGGATCGTGAAGGAAGGACATGGGATTGGCAATCATACGTTCGACCATAAATATGATCATTTATACGGAAGCTTTGCTGAATTTGCTGATCAGGTGATGAAAACGGATGAGGCTATCTATCGTACAACTGGGGTTAGAACTACATTAGTTCGCGCGCCGGGCGGCACATATAGCAATTTTGATCAGGGATACTTCGATGCGATGAAAGCCGCAGGTTATCAGGTACATGACTGGAATGTAGACAGTGGGGATTCGAAGCGGCAAGGCGTGCCAGCCTCCGAGATTATGACGACGATTAAAGGCTCAAAGATTGCAAACAAGCTGAATGTTTTGCTTCATGACAGTGCAGGGCATGCAGAGTCTGTTAAGGCATTGCCGGCCATCATTAAATATTACAAAGATAAAGGGTACACATTTGCTAAGCTGACGGATCAGGTTGAACCTATTCAGTTTAGGGTGGCAAGCAAACTCAAGTGGAGCAGAATGCAGGTCACGCAGCAGGAAGTAGATAAGCTCACTCTGTTTTCGGAGAAGCTAGGTCAAAGCAGCCTGTCTGCCCAAACAAAGAAGCAGGTTCCAAATTTAATTTTGCATCGTGGCGAGAAAAGTCTAGTGCTTGAGTCAAGCGAATACGGAATAAAAAACGGCGCCATCGAAGTCTCGCTGCAAAAGCTTGTGGAATGGATTGAAGACAGCACGGAGCTTGAGCTGAATACTGATTCCATAGAATCGTATGTAAGTACAAACCAGGTGCCACCGAAATCCGGCAAGGAGAAACCTGTGATGGATGAGCCCAAGAAGCAGATCGTAGTTCCAGTACGTGAGACGCTGCAAAAACTTGGAATTGCGATAACAAGATATGTGTACAACGATACCGATCGGGAAATTTGGATAACGGAGTAATAGAAAGGTTTCTAGCAGGTCTAAAGTGAGAGAAAGCTGGGGACACTGAAAAATAGATAGATTTATTTTTCAGGAGGCGATTTATACGATGATTTCTCCCCAATTTTCTGAGGATGCTAAAGAGGAACGTTATAGTCATTGGCCGGAAGCACCACAGGTGCTGCTGCATCGATTGCTAGTAAAGGTAGAGAGTGTATTGCTAGGCAAGCAGCAGGTCATTCGAAATACGCTAACTGCACTTCTGGCTGGCGGACATGTTTTGCTAGAGGATGTGCCGGGTGTTGGCAAGACATTGCTCGCTCAGGCGTTTGCTAGAGCGGTCGGTGGAGATTTTAAACGAATACAGTTTACGTCCGACATGCTTCCGGCTGATATTGTTGGCGGAGTCGTGCTTGATGCACGGACGAGTGAGCTGGTCTATCGGCCTGGACCGATTATGGGCAATGTGGTGCTTGCTGATGAGATTAACAGAACGTCGCCGCGCACGCAGTCTGCGCTTTTGGAGGCCATGGAGGAAAGACGAGTGACGGTAGAGGGGAAAACCCGCAAGCTGCCGGTTCCTTTTATGCTCATAGCTACACAAAACCCACTTAGCTTCGAGGGGACAAACACGCTGCCAGAAGCACAATTGGATCGGTTTATGATGAGGCTGACAATTGGTTATCCCGGCTCATCGGAAGAGAAGCGGATGCTCGAGCAATACGCGAATGGCAATCGAATTGAACCCGAACGGCTTCGTCCTGTCATTGCTACGGAGGAATGGCTGCAAATGCAGGCTGAGGCAAGGCAGACTCACATGCATCCGGCACTGCTTGAATATATGGTGCAAGTAGCCGATGCGACAAGGCGTGCGCCTGAGGTTGTGCTGGGCTTAAGCCCACGCGCACTGCGCGACTGGCTGCGGGCATCACAGGCGAATGCGTATATGGAAGGACGCGGATTTGCGATTCCAGATGATTTGCTGGCGACAGCTGATGCTGTGCTTCCGCATCGTTTGTCTTTGCGTTTTAACGCGACTGCGGCTGGTGCTGATGCAGCTGCAGTTATGAGACGGACGATACGTGAATGTCCGATGCCTGCTGCAGTAGGAAGCGGGAAGCGCCGATGAATGCACCTTTTCAAGATGAATTATTGCAAGGCGGAACGCCGGAGAATGAGGCTGTTGATACGACGACTTATTCTCAAGAGGGTGACAGCGCAGCTCCGCTTGATAGGAGTGGGCAAAGAGCAGCTTCGGTACAAGTAAAAGAAGCTGTTCTAGTGAATAAGGAATGGGATCAACTAGCTTATCCATATCGTACGAGATGGATCGCTTGGTGTATCATTACGGCGGGCTGGGCAAGCAGCTTGGCAGCTGTCATGATGCGAGGCGGTGCAGTAGAGTGGTTTATGTTATCCGTATTCAGCATGATTATAATCATTAGCGGGCTTGCGCCTATTATGGCTGCCAAGGGATTAACTGCAATGAGGATGATGTCGCAAGAAATGACGAGAGAAGGCGGGCAGCTTGAAATTAGCCTGACTTTTAAGCGTTCTTTGCTCATACCTATTGTATGGATAGCTATTTCCGATGAGACGAGTAATGAAAGTTCATCAGAAAATACGAAAATAAGCGTGCGTACGGTGCTTATGCCAATGTTCCGCCAAGAGATGACTTACCGGTATACTCTTCATCACTTACGGCGCGGGCGTTATCCCTTCGAGCCTATATCGATTACAGTGGGGGACTGGCTCGGCTTGTCAGCGATCCATAAACGTATATATACCGCAGGAGAATTTGTAGTACTGCCAGGACTGCCCCATGCCGATCAGGTACAAAAAGCGGAATGTGCAAGAGGCACGGCATTATATGCTGTGCAATCTTCGACCGCTGATCCAAGTACGGATCACCTTGGAGATGCGGGTCGGGAGGAAATCAAAGCGGCGGTGAGTGCGGCGGGACTAGGACCAGACAGCCGTCCATATCGCGAAGGAGATTCGCTGCGTCATCTGGATTGGCGAAGTGCAGCTAAGGGGCGCGGCTTACAGACCAAAATCCATCCTTTAGAGCGGCCAGCTAAAACAGTTATTGCTGTCGATACGCTTGCTTCGGCTTATGGGCAGGACGATCGGTTGTTTGATGCTTGTGTAGGCTGGACTTCGCTTGCATTAGCACAGTCTGCTTCACTCGGCCACGCTGTGACACTGCTGCTTGGACAAGCTTCTCCTGTCATGCAATCATCTGTTGATGGAGGAACACCGTCTGATTTATCAGAGATGCTGCATGCCATGGCATTGCTTCGCGCAGATGGAAAGGGCTCTCTTGCTGGGAGACTCGCCGAGGAATCAAACCTGCAAGCACGCGGCAGTACGATACTTGTATTTACTGCGGATTGGCGAGGCGGCCGGAGCTGGGGAGAGCTTGCCGGATTCGCAGGCGAGCAAGGCTGCAGGCTGGAACTATTTATTATTACGCGCAGCAATGTACCGACCTTCGCTATGCGCGAACAACAAAAATGGTTGGAAAGCGGCGGCGTCAAAGTGACGTGGCTGCATGTCCCTTCGAGTATGAACGCGCTCCCTTACGCCGAGGAAGGAGGCGACAATCATGAGCTTGCTTAAAAGCGATGTAGTAGGGAGGAGCGATAAGCCTCTGAAAGCTGAGCATAATTTACTGAGGGGCGAATCGGCCGAGGAATCGTTTGAATACCGATTGATCACAACATTGCTGTTGTTCGGACTGCTGTCGGAATGGCTGCTGCCTTGGGTGAATGCAGGTGAGTGGTCAGCTATTTATAATCCTGCCCCGCTAATTTTTGTTATCGGAGTGGTGCTGCTGGCAGGGCTGTTTCGTTTGCCGATTGCACTTTCGTTCGTTATGAATGCTTTGTTGTGCATATTAAGTCTCATGTGGATTTATAAAAGCGCTGATCAAAGCAGTTTGCAATGGCTGCTTGCGTTTCCAGGCATGTTGAGAGACCATTTCGTTCTGATTATAGAAAATGGGCTGTGGTCAATGTCCGGAGAGCTTCGGACTTTGCTGCTGTTTATAGGCTGGGCGATGCTTGCACCTGCATTGCAGGCTCTATTATGGATGCGGCAGACCGCTCTTGGCATCGCATGTTTCACGCTAGTTTATTTGATTACGCTGCATGTCTGGCTGGGTATGGATGTAATGGGAGGCTTAATGCGAACCGTGGCAGAAGGACTCCTGCTAGGTGCCATTGTTTCTGTACCGCGTGTTAAGCGCATGATTAATACAGGTGCCGGCAAGCTTAGAGGTCTTGATATGCGCTGGTTATCAAGCTCCGTGTTTGTTGTACTTACGATACTTGGCTGCGGTCTTTTGTTTGCAGGCGGGAAAGGTGAAACGATGCCGCCTGCTAGCTGGACTGCCTCTCTCAATGATCGTTTAGAGCAAACCATTCAGTCTATGGGTAATCAGCAAGGCTCTATCCATGTAATGGGGCAAACTGGATTTGAACGATTAGGCAGTGCATTTACGGGTTATGGCTTTGATGACGGCGTGCTAGGAGCGCCTTTGCAAAAGGATAACAGCGTATTATTTACAGGCAGCTCCACTGAGAAAGCATACTGGCGCGGGGAGTCAAAGCAGGTGTATGACGGCCGGGGCTGGATTGATACCGCGGGCAGCTCTGTGTTGCTTCCTATACGAGGCTCGGATGCAGCAGCCTCCACTGAGGCAGCAGCAGAAGCTGGAAATAAGCAGCTCGGTCCGCTCATTCGGCAAACTGTAGTTTGGTCTAAGCCGGCTGCAGGGATGCCGCTCTTTGCATCAGGCCACTTTGGCAATGTGACAGAGCTTGTAGCAGCTGATCCGCGTAGGAAGCTTGGAAGTTACGTATACAATGCGGATAAAGACTCTTTATACGCACAATCCGATACGGCGAAAATTGAGAAATATACAATAGAGAGTGTGCTCTCCATAACGGATGAAGCACAATTGCGCGCTTTGAGCAGTACCGCTGACGATAATGTATCGACAGGTGACGGAGCACAGGCGGCAACAGTAGAAAGTGCTGCGGAGCTTGAGCCTTATTTGCAGCTGCCAAGTAGTCTGCCAAGCCGCGTAACTGCATTAGCTGCTGAGGTTGCGGGCGGCGGGGTTACAAGCCGCTACGATCAGGTGAAGGCGATCGAGGACTTTTTGAAAGCGAGCTATACCTACTCGCTGGAGGATAGTACCGTTCCGCCGGAAGGAAGCGACTTCGTCGATCATTTTCTCTTCGAGCAGCGGCAGGGCTATTGTGTGCATTTCTCCACAGCCATGGTCGTATTGCTTCGTTCGCAAGGGATACCCGCTAGGTGGGTGAAAGGCTTTACTTCAGGTACTCCAGTGGGAGAGAGCGCGGAGATAGGCTCGCTGAGTACGAGCGGTGGAAGTAATAATAGCCGGACTCAAGGGACGATTGATACGAGTACAGGAAGTATGAAGAATGAACAGCTGAGTAGTGGGAGTCATGATAGCGGAGCTCAAGGAGCACTAAATAAGAGCGGCGGAAGTAATGATAGCGGGAAGCAAGGAACGCTTAATGCGAGTAAAGAAGGTTTGAATAGTGAGGGGCTAAGCGCGGGAAGCAGTAGTGCTGGGCAAGCCACTGAAAAAAGTTTGAAGCTGGTGGATTATGAGGTTAGAAGCTCGGATGCGCATGCTTGGGTTGAAGTATATTTCCCAGGCGCAGGCTGGGTACCCTTTGATCCGACGCCAGGATTCAGCGATGTATCGACTATCGCGTCCGTCGGTTCTGTGGACGGACAGCTTGCTGCTCCTGCGATGGGCGCACCAGGAACATCAGCAACTGGAGCAAGTAGTCTTAGCGAGTCCAGTTTATCGCGGCTCGCTGCTTCATTCGAGGCGGCGGCAGCAGCCATTGCACGAGGAGCAGACGCCCTCGTGCATGCGGCGCAAAGCGCCGCCAAGAGCGCAGCGGCGGCATCGCCCGCCGCTGTAGTTACCGCAGGCGCGGCCGCGCTAGCGCTCGCGGCCGCGGCCATTGCTGCGGCGCAGCACCAGCGGCTTCGCCTCTCGCTGGCGCTGCGCCGTTATGGCGCGGCTCACGCCGGCATCGCGAAGCTCGCCGGCGCAGCCGCGCCCTATCCGTCACATGAACCTGTGACGGACATGGATGCAGCGCCAGCGGCGAAGGCGCGCTTGCGCTCTGGCACTGGCGGCGCGGCGGCGGATATGGCGCCGCGCAGTGGAAAAACGCCGCGCGACGCCGATGGGCGGATTCGCGCGAGCTTCATTGCTGTGAGCAGCGCGTTAGCGCCGCTGCTGCAGCGCCGTTTCGGCGTGCAGGCGCCGGGACAGACGGCGCGTGAATATGCGAGCGCCGCTGAGCCGACGCTCGGTGCGGAGCAGCAGGACGCGCTGCGCCAGCTCACAAGCTGGCTTGAGGAAGCACATTTTGCTGCGCCTGGTCCTTGGCCGGGTGCTCCAACTCCTTCTGCACTGAGGACGGTTCTGCGAGTGCTGGACAAGCAGCCCATTCAGAAAGTGAAGAAGCGCTCCGCGGATAATCTGCAAAAGCAGAAGAGAAGCGACATGCCAGTCAAGGCTCCTAAATAGTTGCTGGAGACGATGATACATTTTGGCTCCTAAAGGGCTAAGCTTTAAGTCGATTTATATAACGAAACATGAAACGCAGTTTAGCTGGAAAAACTACCGTTAATATGGTGTACCTTTGAGCTTTTTCTGCAATAGAAGGAATTTCTCCCGTTAATTGTTGATGATTTAGCTGATAATGGCTATTTCTCGAGAATTAACGGGAGTTTTTTCTGTTAATTTGCTGAAAAGCTCATTATGAGACATTTTAACAGGAGCTTTTCCCGTTAATGTCTCAAGCAGCTATTGAAACACTCGTAATAAGCATAGTTGCACAATTACCAAGCGTTCTTACTATATAATCTGACTTTAACTTAGGCAGCCGCATGAAAAAAGGGTGGATGAAATGAAGCAGCAGCCTGCAGCTGCTCAAATTTTTTCAACTATTCCGTATGACTTGGCACATTAAATAACATTCTATTTATAAGCCTATAATCAAGCAGATAAGCGGTTACATTTTTACTTCAATGAATTGTCACTCCGCTTTGCCTTGACTCGCTTAAACAGCCTTATATATAATTACTACATAATTTGAGGGAGGCTCGGTAATGACTAAGCAAAATGAAATCATCGTTGTACTCGATTTTGGAGGACAATATAACCAACTTATTGCACGCCGTATTCGTGATTTGGGCGTATATAGCGAGCTATTGCCGTATAACACGTCGGTAGAACGGATCCGTGAACTACAGCCGAAGGGTATCGTATTCTCGGGAGGACCGGCAAGCGTTTATGAAGAAAATTCACCAATGGTTGACCCTGCGATTTATGATTTGAACATTCCAATTTTCGGTATTTGCTACGGTATGCAGCTGATGTCGCATCAGCTTAATGGTAAGGTTGAGCGCGCTGGCAAACGTGAATACGGAAAAGCAGAAGTGGAATTTGTGGAAGGTTCGCAAATCGGCTTTGGCTTAGATAAAGTTCAAACGGTTTGGATGAGCCACGGCGACCACGTAGTTGAGCTGCCTGAAGGCTTCAAAGTTGATGCAAGCACGGATCATGCTCCTGTTGCAGCGATGAGCAATCCAGACCGCGGATTCTTTGCCGTTCAATTCCACCCAGAGGTTCGTCACTCTGAATTCGGTAATGAAATGATTCGCAACTTCCTTTACAATGTTTGTGATTGTGATGGCACATGGACGATGGAATCGTTCATTGAAGATGCTATTCGTGATATTCGCAATGAAGTTGGCGACAAAAAAGTACTATGCGCGCTTTCCGGCGGCGTAGATTCTTCTGTTGTAGCTATTCTTCTTCACAAAGCGATCGGCGATCAGCTTACTTGCATGTTTATCGACCACGGCATGCTCCGCAAAGGTGAAGCCGAAGGCGTTATGGAAACATTCGTAGGCAAATTCGATATGAAAGTGCTCAAAATCGACGCGCAAGAGCGTTTCCTTGGCAAGCTGAAGGGCGTAGAAGATCCAGAGCAAAAACGTAAAATTATCGGTAACGAATTTATTTATGTGTTCCAAGAAGAGTCGGACAAGCTGGATGACTTTGAATTTTTGGCACAAGGCACACTTTACACAGACATCGTGGAGAGCGGTACAGCTACAGCTCAAACGATCAAGTCTCACCACAATGTTGGCGGTTTGCCCGAAGACATTAAATTTAAACTTATCGAGCCTCTTAAAGCGCTATTCAAGGATGAGGTTCGTAAAGTCGGCGAAGAATGTGGTCTTCCAGAAGCTATCGTATGGCGTCAGCCATTCCCAGGTCCGGGTCTTGCGATTCGTGTCCTAGGCGAAGTAACAGAGGACAAGCTGCATATCGTTCGTGAATCGGATGCGATTCTTCGTGATGAAATTGCAAAAGCCGGTCTTGACCGTGAAATTTGGCAGTACTTCACTGCGCTTCCGAACATGAAGAGCGTAGGCGTAATGGGCGATGCTCGTACGTATTCGTACACTGTTGGTATCCGCGCTGTAACTTCAATCGACGGAATGACAGCAGACTGGGCACGTATCCCTTGGGATGTTCTTGAGAAAATTTCCGTACGTATCGTTAATGAAGTAGACAACGTTAACCGTATCGTCTACGACGTAACTTCGAAACCGCCTGCTACAATCGAGTGGGAATAGATTGGAATTAATTGATTACAAAAAATTACTCTCTTTTATTTGTGTTATTCAGCAAATAGAAGGGAGTTTTTTTCGTTTGATCAAAGAACTAAATTGAAATGTACTTAGCTGGTGCTTTTTTCATGCTCACTCATGAGTGCGTCTAGGAAGCCCACGCATAGATGTTGTTCTAGAAAAGAGTAGTTAGACATTGTGATCTTGGGGAAGGCTACATGAAAAAAGATTACAAGGAGGCAAACGATGATAAAGAGGGTTAGTTTGCTTATAATCGTTTTCACTTTTATGATTGGCTCAACTACATATGCCTACAACGAAAATCCATCAAGTAACGAGCGTGTGCCTTTTGAAAAGATGTATTTTGAATATGGTGGCTATAAAACAGTTGAAGATGCATTAAGTGAATGTAATCTTCACTTCAGAAAGAAGATTACATTGCCTTTTAAGCTGCCGCCGATTCCGTTTACTCACCAGTTGGCAAGATGTAATCAACATGGTGGTGTTGTAAACGACTATTTTGAAATCGAGTACCTTAATGAGCTTCAAGGTTCAAATAATCATTACATGATATGGGTGAATCCTTCTGGACACCGAAAAGGCTTCCCACGTAAAAGCAATGTTATCCGCATATACGAGTTAGAGAATGGAGAGAAAGCTGTTTATGGTACGACCCCAACATTAGGTGATAGACCTCCAGCGTTTGATGTATTGCGTTTTGAAAAAAATGGTTGGCAATATATATTGTCGGTTGATAAACGTGTAGAGGATAAGGTGACAGCTGATGTTTTAGTGGACATTGCTAATTCAATAAAATGAAGTTCAAGCACCATCATTCGGTTGGTTGGTGCTTTTCTTCTTCACGTAGTACTTCATATTAGGTGTAAATAGTGTTTGTGTTAATCGAATTTTTTTTGGAGGAAGAAAGCAGCCAGATTAATTGAATGGCAAGAATAGCGATGACGAGATAGTCGTATAGATGTGTGCCTGGATCATTGCCTGTGAAGTTAAGGAAATTGTGCAAGCCGTGGAAGAGGATTGTGAGCAAAATGGCACGGTTCCGAACGACCAGCATCGTTAATACAAAGCCCAAAATAAACGCATATCCAATTTGTAAAAGAGTGTCCTCTAGCGATTGGCCGCCAAGCGCCTGCAAAGCATGTGTAACACCAAACAACGCGCTGGAGACGATGATTGCAGCCGTTTTACCTTTTGGCATAAGAATCCGCAGCATCATTCCCCGGAACAATGTTTCTTCTACAAATCCTACTAAGAACAGCTGTGACAGCAGCATATAAGCGAAAAACGAGAAGGAAGCGGGTTGAAAGCCTTTGTTGGCGATCAATAAGACGATTAAGACGAGCAGAAGAGGAAGGTATTCAAGCCACTGCTGCTTTGTAAGCTTGGAAATACCGCTGAAATAAAAGGTGCTCCACCGTTTTTTTACCGTCATGTAGATCACTAGAAATAGTGCTATCGGAATAAAGCCTAGGAATGGAGCGAGTGGATGCGTAAGTTCAGCAATCGATACGTAGGCGCTGCCGCCGGCTACAAAAATCATCAGCATAAGCTCGATTAGAATAAGCGCAACAATAGGTCTTTTTACTGTAAAGCTGTCCGTTGTATTCATTTAGAATTCCTCTTTTTCGATTATTTTTTTTAAAAATTCATTTTCCATCTTAAAAAAATGCAAGCCGTAATGCATGACAGATACGCGGTAATAATAGGCGTTTTTATCTTCGAGCTGCTCCAGCTCCTTGGACACGATGGACTGAACTGCCTCCATTTGAGCAATGTTGCGCGCGATGTTTTGTTGATACGCCATTAAGTTTTGCTTTTTCGTAGGCTCATCAAGGTAATCGTAAAAGAAGATTTTAATGAGATACTCCCGTTTATTCGATTGAAGGGGTTCTCTCAGCCACTGCATAAAATGCTTCTGCCCTTCGCTTGTGATGCTGTACATCTTTTTGTTTTTGCTGTCATTCGTTTCTTCTTCCGTCACGTATGCACTTTCTACTAGACGCTTAAGTCCGGGGTACAGGCTTCCATAGCTCATTTTGTAAAAGATTCCGATTGATTGCTCTGTTATTTTTTTAATATCATAACCGCTCATTTTTCCTTGCATCAGCATTCCTAAAGTAACAAGCTCAATCATTGTCGTTCTCCTCAATGTATCAATTTGATATATCTATTTGATATATGTAATGTAACTCGAATGGAATACTTTGTCAAGTGGAACAATCGAGAAAATGAGCGGAATTTTAAAATAAAGAAAAAGCCCAAAACTCTCGTATCAGCCTGCTGGCTGGTTTGCGGAGTTTTTGGGCTTTGTATGATTGTGCTTTAGAGTGAAAAATAATCGGCCGCAAATGTCAGGATTAGGAATGCCGCCATGATCCAGCCTGCACCATAGGTTCGTTTCGAATGTACAGGAGCAGAGGCGCCAGCTTGGTTTTGTTTTGCCGTTCGTTTCTTAATGGACCAAATATATAGGCAGGCACCCGCTAGTACTAGGGACAGCTCTAATAAGGCGCTAATTGCCGGCAGTTTCCACAGTCCGAAGCCGAGTAGAGGGAAATCGCCGAAATTTCCGGGCAAGAGCGGCATGTCGCTGCGATGTACGAGCAGGTCAATCAACCAATGGCTGAAGACCAGTGAGCCAATGATGGCTGCACTTCGCTTATTCCATATACGCCATGAAATTAAAGCAGCAACAATCGCTATTAGCAAAGCTCCAGCCAGAGAATGCGTATAGTCAGCATGGATAACAGCTTCACCATAACCTCCGTCGCCTATTTTATCAATAGATTCTGCCCCTGTGAGCAGGAGCGGGATAAATGCGATATCGAGAAGCTGCGTGCTTGCCATCAGAACCCACAAGGGTACCTTGGGCTCCATCGCTTTTACAATGGCCGCAAGTCCAAAATGTCCAGCCAGCATTTACTTCGCCACCTTTCGTTCAATTCGTGCATCCGGCCAGCCGCATACGACGATAAATAGAAAGAGAAACAATAAAAAAGTCATGTATCAGCTCTTCTTTCGTTTATCTGCTTGTCGAATCCAATAAGGAGTGCTTCAAAGGCATGATCAAAGGTAGTGGAGAGTCGGCTGAAAATGGCGTCCACACTCTCTTCCGAATGCGTATAGGTGCCAACAATCCCGCGCAGCATATAGAAATAAATGCGTGAGCAGCTTAGGAGCTGCTCGCCTTCAGGCAAATTAAGATTTGTTTTCAAAAGCTGGACGATAACGTTGAACATCTGATTGCGCACACGATTGATTTCTAGCTCAGGCTCCAGTTCATCGACACGGGAGGATTTAACTTCAAAAAATATAGCGTACATGCTTCTGTTGTTTAAGCAGAACCGAATAAACAAATCATTCATTCGCTTAAGCTTCTCGTCAGCGGATAGGAAGGCGTCTTTTGCAAGTGTGTCTAATTCACCCTTCAACAGCAGTAAGGGCTGCATGGACAAGGCATGAAGCAATGCTTCTTTATCCTGAAAATAAATATAGATCGTAGTATGAGAACAGCCGGCTTCTTTAGCAATTTCTCTTATTGAAACGGAATCGTATCCGCGTTCCCCGAACAGCTTCTCAGCTGCGGCGATGATGGCGCGTTTTGTTTCCTCTGCGCGTAATTCTTTTTTAGTAGCGATGCTCATTCACTCCTTTTCACATTACTAACCACTGGTTACTAACCGATGGTTATATAATACCAAATGCTTACAGATGTCGTCAAGACGCGGATTTCTGCTATAATCTTTGATGAGAACAATAGTAAATTCAACCTCGTTTTTATGGAGTAGTTTTGCATTCGCAAAACTAAGCCGATGCTTACGAAGTAGGTTTTCTACGAAACCTCAGTCCATGCTTACGAAGTAGTTTTGCATTCGCGAAACTAAGCCCATGCTTACGAAGTAGTTTTGCATTCGCAAAACTAAGCCCATGCTTACGAAGTAGGTTTTCTGCGAAAACCTTTAAGGAGAATCAATCAAATGAACCTATATCCTTCAATCAGCGAAGATCGGATTGAGCTGCCGCTGGCTTTTCCAATAACAATTTCGCAATCTGTAGGGGTTTCCCCGACCTTTCAAAGACTGCATTGGCATAAAGCGCTCGAAATTAACTACATACAGAAGGGGAGCGGCTACTATCTGATCAACGGGAGCCGTTATGACTTCCAGCAAGGAGACATCGTACTTATTCATTCCAATGATTTGCACCGTGCGTTTGAGTCAGAGGAGCTGGTCATGAGCATTATTATGTTTGATTCGTCTTACCTTGCTTTAGAGCAGCGCTACGATGCGGAGCTGCTTATTCCATTTCGGGATATTGGGTTAAGATTTGATAATGTGCTTGACCGAGAGCATCCGAAGCTAGGAGAGCTTGGCGGCATTATTAAGGATATGTCTGCTGAGTTTGAGCTGAAGGAGCCGCATTTTGAAGTGGTGGTGCGGGCGAAGCTCATTCAATTGCTTGCATTCGTCAATCGCTATTTTGCAAAAAATAACGAAACGGGAGCGCAGCATGTGCGGGGTATGGAAACGATTCGAGGCGTGCTGAATGACATCGAGGCTGATATATCCTATCCATGGACGCTTGGAGAGCTGGCAGAGGCCGCGCATTTGAGTCCCTCTCGGTTCAGCACGTTGTTTGTGCAGGTTGTTGGGACCTCGCCCATGGATTATTTGATACAGATGCGGCTGTCACAGGCGGCTTATCTTCTTGAATCCACAGACAAAAAGATTATTGAAGTAGCAGCTGAATGCGGATTTCGCAATTTATCTAATTTCAATCGGCTGTTCAAGCAGCATGTAGGGAAGCTTCCATCCGAGCTGCGATCCTAAAAGACAGTAAGATAGTATTACAACATCGTTCTTTTTCATTAGAAGAACGATGTTTTTTATTTTAAAATAGAAGAAAGTACAAATAAGGAGTGTGAGCGATATTATTTTCCTTGGTATAGATGCAGGAGGCAGCAAGACACATGCTCTGCTCGTAGATGAGACAGGACGTGTACTCGGCAGAGGCCTCGGCGGAAATGGGAATCACCAAACCGCTTTTGATGCAGCAAAAAACAGCATAGATCATGCTTGTCAGCAAGCTCTTCAGGATGCTGGCGTGACGAAGGATCAGGTGACATTTGCTTATTTCGGACTTGCTGGAGCAGATCGTGAGCCTGACTATGCAATTTTAAGACCGATGATTGCTTCACTTGACTATAAAAATCACGCGATAGCATGCGACACCATGATTGGTATGCGTGCGGGGACGAACCGATCATACGGAGCGGTCATCATTAGCGGAACTGGCTTTAACGCTGCTGCTCGCAACCCTCAGGGCGAAGAGCTGCAATATGGCGGCTTTGGTTATTTATTCGGGGATGGGCATGGTTCGGGTACGGATTTGGCCATTCACGCTTTCCGCAGTGCAATTCGTGCTTGGGAAGGCAGAGAGCAAGCGACGATTCTTAGTGAAATGGTTCCCCAGCGGCTTGGGTATCACACGATTCAAGAGATGTACGATGATGCGCTGGACAACGGCAAACGTCCGTCACATGAGCTTGCGAAGGTCATGTTTGAGGCTGCAGCACTAGGTGATGCAGTAGCGATTCGTCTTTTGCAGGAGGCAGGTCGTGAGCATGCGAACTCGGCTAATGCGTTGATTAAGCGGCTAGGCATGGAACAAGAAAAATTCGATGTTGTCCTTGCTGGCAGCGTAATGTCGCGAGGCGGCTCTACACATATGGTCGATGCAATCAGTGAAGCTGTTGTAGCGGTTTCGCCGCAAGCGCGTACGGTCAGATTGACGGTCGATCCCGTTATTGGAGCAGTAATGAGTGCGATGGATAGCAGCGGCATTGTGATTGACGAAGCGGTAGACGCAGCGCTTAGAAAAATTACATTTTAAAAATAGTTTAAACATTTAAGGGAGGCTCATTCACATGTCCAAAAAACCACTAAAGGTCGCCGTCATTGGCGGCGGTTCCTCGTATACGCCAGAAATCGTAGAAGGCTTTATTAAAAAGTATGATGAAATGCCGATTCGTGAGCTTTGGCTTGTTGATATCGAAGAAGGTCGTCATAAACTGGCAATCGTTGGCGAGCTTGCGAAGCGGATGGTAGAGAAAGCTGGCCTGCCAATCGAAGTGAAACTAACGCTTG
Source organism: Pristimantibacillus sp. Z349TD_6 (assembly GCF_056173205.1). Classification (NCBI taxonomy): domain Bacteria; kingdom Bacillati; phylum Bacillota; class Bacilli; order Caryophanales; family Paenibacillaceae; genus Pristimantibacillus (SeqCode); species Pristimantibacillus sp. Z349TD_6. Next base: position 1,046,272 of record NZ_CM149662.1, read on the forward strand.
ACCGTCGTGAAGCGATCGCTGGTGCAGATTTCGTAACGACACAAATGCGGGTAGGTTTGCTGGAAGCAAGACGCCGTGATGAGCATATTCCTATTTCACATGGTGTAATTGGACAAGAGACGACTGGACCAGGCGGCATGTTTAAAGCGCTTCGTACTGTACCTGTCATTCTGGATATTTGTAAGGATATTGAAGAGCTTGCTCCGAATGCTTGGATGCTTAATTTCACGAATCCAGCGGGTATTGTAACCGAAGCGGTTCAAAAATACAGCAAAGTAAAAACAGTGGGTCTATGCAATTCACCAATTAACTTTCAAAAGTTTCTGGCTAAAGAGTATGGCGTTAGCGAGAGTGAAGTATTGCCTGAATTCGTAGGGATCAATCATTTGCACTGGGTTACAGCCGCTTATGTAAACGGTGAGGACAAATTGGACGAAATGATCGGAGCCGGCCGTGACTATTCAGCTACAAACGTAACCGCGTTTGACTGGGATGCAGATTTCCTTCGCTCATTAGGCGCGATACCAACGTATTACCTCCGTTATTTCTATATGACGGATTCGATGTTCGCGGATATGAAAGACTCGCTAGAGAAAAACGGCACGCGCGCAGAAGTTGTAAGCCGGGTCGAAACAGAATTGTTTGAGCTGTACAAGGATGTTAATTTGACGGAGAAGCCAAAGCAGCTTGAGCAGCGCGGCGGTGCTTACTACTCTGAGGCAGCTGTTAACTTGATGCATGCTCTATATACCGACAAACGTGATATTCAGACGTTGAACGTTAGAAACGGCAACATTATTGATTTTCTGCCTGAAGATGCAAGCATCGAGGTTAACTGTGTCGTTACGGCTCAAGGCCCGATTCCACTGCCTTTGCAGCGTGTTCCAGAGCAAATTAAAGGTCTTATGCATGCTGTAAAAACGTATGAATCGCTAACTATTGAAGCTGCAATCAGCGGAGATAAGGGGATCGCGCTGCAAGCGCTCGTTCATCACCCGCTTGTTCCAAGCGTAGCGGTGGCTAAGGCGCTGCTTGAAGAAATGCTTGAGGCGAACAAAAAGTATTTGCCGAATTTTTTCAAAGAATAAACTAGGCTGCTAAGCAGTCGTCAGGAAGGGCAGGAGCATAGCTCCCGCCCTTTTTTGGCTTGCTTTGAACTATAGATTTCGCATCGGTAATTAGCTGAAAATACAAAATATTTACATTGACATCTAGTGCTATCGATTATATGATAACAAATGTATTTGAACATGATAATCATTATCAATGCATTGGAATCAGTTATCAACCCAGCGAATGAAGCAGGGTTTAAACAAATAGGGGGTAAGAAAAAAATGAACAAACGATTAATGAGTTTGATTATGGTCATCGTCGTAATGGTGGTGGCTGCAGGCTGCGGTGCGAATAATGCTTCGAACAACAAGGCAGAAAACAAGGCAAGCACTAACGCTCCTGCTACAAACGACGCTGGCGCGAAAACGGATGGTCCGATTGTCGTGAAGGATGCTAAAGGTGAGGTTACCCTTGAGAAGCCAGCACAAAAGGTTGTTGTGCTGGAGTGGACGTTTACAGAGGACATGGTTGCCCTTGGAATGCAGCCGGTAGGCAGCGCGGACAACGAGGGTTATAAGCAATGGGTAACAGGAGAGGCGCCGCTTGATGCAGGCGTGACGGACGTTGGTTTCCGCCACGAGCCGAACCTAGAGACGATCGCAGCCTTGAAGCCTGATCTCATTATTGGCATTACGGACAGTCACGAAGCGATCTACGATCAGCTGAAAGGCATTGCGCCAACGCTGCTATTCAGCCTTTATCCGGTTGAAGGCCAAGGCGATCAATACACGCAAATGATCGATATATTCAAATCTATTGCGGCAGCAGTCGGCAAAACACCAGAAGGCGACAAAGTACTTGCCGATCTGGATCAGCATTATACGGATGCAAAAACGAAGCTTGCCGCAGCAGGCAAAGAAGGCTTGAACTATGTGCTGACGCAAGCATTCAGCTATCAGAACGCTGCAACGATGCGCCTATTCATGGATAATTCGCTAGCGGTTCAAACGCTGGATCGTATTGGCCTCAAAAACGATTGGAAACCGGAGCAGTTCGAAATGTATGGCTTTACTACTTCAACGGTTGAGGCACTGCCGGCTATTCAAGATACGAACCTGATCTATATCGTTCAAAAGGATGACGACATTTTTTCTGGCACATTGAAAGACAATTCGGTATGGAACGGTCTTAATTTCGTGAAAGAAAAACGTACGTTTGCTCTCGACAGCACGACATGGGTGTTCGGCGGTCCGATCTCCTCCAAAGTCATCGTAGACCAAGTCGTAAATACATTAACGAAATGAGCGAGCTCATGAAGAAGCAAAATAAAGAAGCCTCATTGGGTATGATTTGGCGAATGATAGGTATATTTGGGGGCGGCCTTGCCGCCCTTTTCTTTCTGTTCATACTGAGTCTTTGCTTCGGGGAAGCAAAAATTCCAGCGGCAGTCGTATTTGACGGTTTGCTTCATCGGCAGGATGTCATGGAGCATAATTTGCTTTGGGATATTAGGATGCCGCGGACCGTTATCGGCATTATAGCGGGAGCTGCGTTAGCAGCGGCAGGAGCGTTGTTGCAAACGATAACGAAAAACCCGCTTGCGGCCTCCGATACACTGGGCATTAATGCTGGAGCCTATTTTATGGTTGTGCTCGGCATGGTCGCTTTTCCTGCACTGCAGCATGAGGCACCTTTCCTGCTTGCGGCAGTGGGAGGTTTCCTTGCGGCACTCGCTGCTTATTTTCTTGGCGGCGGGCGGGCGGCAACGCCGGTTCGGCTAGCGCTATCGGGGATGATCGTCTCGATGGTGCTCGGTGCGTTTACGTCGGCCATTCATATTTTTAAAGCGACGGAAACGCAATCGTTGTTTCTTTGGGGTGGAGGCACGTTAATTCAGCTTGATTGGAGCGGCGTGAAGTATGCTTGGCCGCTTGTGGCGGCATTGCTCGTCATTGCAATACTTGCCGGACGCAAGTTCGATGCGCTCGAGCTGGACGAATCGACTGCTCGTTCATTAGGGCAGCGCGTAGGCTTAACCCGGGCGGGAGGGCTGGCGCTCTCTGTGCTTATGGCAGCCATCGTGGTCAGCGTCGTAGGGCCGATTGGTTTCGTTGGCCTTGTAGCTCCGCATTTGGTTAGGCTCTCCGGCATACGAAATCATCGTTTGCTCATTCCTGCGAGCGCGCTTTGGGGAGCGCTGCTCATAACGGCAGCGGATGTGCTTGCCCGCATGGTACGAAGCAGTCTCGGCGAAATGCCGGTAGGCGCCGTCATGGCGATTATCGGGGCGCCTTGGCTTATTTGGCTGGTGCTTACCAAGATGAAAAATATTTCCGGTTCGGGCTCAGGACAGTCGTCGATGAGCATTGGAGGAGCTCCATTCCGCTGGCGTTTTGCACCGACTGCCTTAGCCATGACCGTATTGCTGGCTGCGGTCATTCTCGTTAGCTTGTCGCTCGGCGGTACAAAAATTCCGATCATGGAATTGCTTAGAAGCCTATTCGGAGCAGGAGACGATTCTTATTCTGTGCTGCTGAATCTAAGGCTTCCGCGCACCCTCGTTGCAGCAGGGGGAGGCATCGCGCTCGCAATCAGCGGCGTACTCATTCAAAGCGCTGTTCGCAATCCGCTCGCAGATGCTTCTATTATCGGCGTCACCTCGGGTGCGGGTTTTGGGGCCTTGGTCGTGCTCGTTGCATGGCCAACGCTGCCGATCTTCGCGCTGCCGATTGCCGCTATTACTGGCGGGGCTATAGCTGCCGCGGTTGTATTCTTCTTAGCTTGGCGCAAATCGCTTAACCCATCCGTTCTGATCCTACTTGGCATAGCGGTGTCTGCCATCGGAGCTGCAGGCATTCAGGCGATGATCGTGAAGGCAAGCCTATGGAGCAGCACGGCATTTGTTTGGCTAACGGGAACGACGTATGGCCGAAGCTGGAGCCATTTTAACAGCATTTTCATTTTCCTGCTTATCCTTGTACCGGCGGCCTATTATTTGAGCAGGAAATTTGATCTGCTCGCCTTCGGAGATGAAAGCTCGACAGGTCTCGGCTTACCAGTCAAAGGCACACGGCTTTGGGCTATGATCATAGGCGTGCTGCTTGCTGCGGGAGCGGTGGCGAGCGTAGGAACGATTGGTTTCCTTGGATTGATGGCGCCGCATGCGGTTAGGATGATGGTCGGACATCACACAAGGCGCTCGATCATCCTGTCAGGTCTGCTCGGCGCCTTGCTGCTCGTAATTGCGGATACGATCGGAAGAACGGCAATGGCTCCGAAGGAGATTCCTTCCGGGCTCATCATTATGCTGATTGGAGCTCCATACTTCCTGTTTCTTATGTACCGTTCACTCGTCAAAAAAAGGTAGAATGTTAGAAATGTTTGCTAAAAACGAATGTTGTACGTATGTATTGCCAATAACGTTCGTAAAAGTTGTTGACAAAATGGGCAACTTCTCTTTAAAATTGAAAACGGAAAACAACAACAGCATATCTTTTCGTATAATCTCAAGAATCGGCTTGAGAGTCTCTACTCGGTCACCGTAAATGATCAGGCTACGAAATTGGCGGAAAAAGCTCGCAGCGGTCCAGCGGGTATCTTTTTCCCCTTTTTGCAGAGCCTAGGAGAAATGCGATCTATTGCATTTTTACTAGGCTTCTTTGTTTGTTCCACCACATTTTTGGGAGGTTTGTAATCAAAATGGAACGTTTCTTTCGCTTAAAGGAACACGGAACAAATGTCAGAACAGAGATTATGGCGGGGCTGACGACTTTCATGACGATGGCTTACATATTAGCCGTCAATCCAATCATACTAACGCCAGCTGGCTTGGATTGGACTGCCGTGTTTCTTGCAACGGCATTAGCAGCAGGTATCTTCACCATCGCAATGGGCTTGTTCGTTAACTTCCCAGTTGCGCTAGCACCAGGTATGGGTCTTAACGCGTATTTTGCATCGGTCGTTATCGCATCGGCGTCAACGGACGCACCGATCTCACCAGCAATGGGACTAACCGCGGTATTTATTTCAGGTATTATCTTTATCATATTGACGCTTACCCAAATTCGCCAAATGCTTATCACAGCTGTTCCAGACAGCTTGAAGCATGCGATCACAGTCGGTATCGGCTTGTTCATCACCATTATCGGCTTGAAAAACAGCGGAATTATGACAATCGCAGTATCAAGCTTCACAGACATTAAAGCAGGTCAATTCACACCAGTTAGCGGCTCCGAAACCGTTATTCAACTGGGAAGCTTTCATAATGAAACGGTTGTACTTACCGTGATTGCATTGCTTCTTATTGGCGTGCTGATGGTACTGCGTGTACCGGGAGCGCTTTTGTTCGGTATTCTAGGTACAACTGTTATTGCTATTCTAATGGGTCATGTTGATGTGAAAGCGGCATTCACTGGTCAAACATGGGTGCCTGATTTCTCCAAAATGAACTTCTGGCATTTTGACTTTGCAGGCGTATTTGAAGTCGGACTGGTAACGGTTATCCTGACATTTACGTTCGTCGAAATGTTCGATACGTTCGGTACGCTTGTTGGTACAGCAAACCGTGCAGGCTACATGAAGGACGCTGAAAAGGGCAAAAAACGTGTAGGTAAAGCGATGTTTGTTGATGCGATCGGCGTCAGCGGCGGCGCGGTGCTTGGTACAAGTACAGTTACCGCATTCGTAGAAAGCTCTGCAGGTATTGCGCAAGGCGGACGTACAGGCCTAACGGCAGTAACGACAGGCGTTTGCTTCCTGCTTGCTATCTTCTTGTCTCCAATCGTTGCGCTTGTTCCAGGCGCGGCTACAGCTGCTGCACTCATTATCGTAGGCGTGCTGATGATGCAATCCGTAAAAGATATCGATTTTTCAGATATGGTTTATGCGATTCCGTCCTTCTTGACACTTGCACTTATGCCGCTTACTTACAACATTGCAAACGGTATTTCGTTCGGTATCGTATCGTACGTATTGCTTGCAACCGTTGCTAATGTAACAGGCAAAGGCAAATACAAGGTTCACTGGCTTATGTGGATTCTAGCGGTGCTCATCATTGGCCGTTACGTATTTATGGGCGGGGAATAAACAAATAATATGGAAGAAGCAGCGCTGGACCGGCGCTGCTTCTTTTTTTTTGTAGTTTAGACTTATGGTGGAGAGATGGAGTGGTTAGGGCTGCTTATTTTCGAGCTGAAATTTGATATAATTTTGGAAATAGAGCTGGCTTTGGCAGTCGAGCAGACGGGGGAGAGCATATGTTTCGCGTGGATTTAAACTGCGATATGGGTGAAGGTTTTGGGGTTTACACAGCTGGCCTCGATCACGAGCTGATGAAATATATTACTTCAGCGAATATTGCTTGCGGTTTTCACGCTGGAGATGCAGCGACAATACGGCGCACGGTTAAGCTGGCGCTAGAGAATGATGTAGCTATTGGAGCGCATCCGGGGCTGCCGGATTTGGCAGGCTTCGGTCGAAGGATGATGGCTATAACGCCGGAGGAGGCATATGAGCTGACGGTTTATCAGCTGGGTGCGGTGTGTGCTTTTGCTAAATCAGAAGGCGGAAGCGTCGCACATGTGAAGCCGCATGGCGCTTTGTATAATATGGCTGCGAAGAGCAGACCGTTAGCCGATGCGATAGCAGAGGCAATATATAAGGTTAATCCAAATCTGATGCTATTCGGATTAGCAGGCAGTGAGCTTATTCACGCAGGCGAAGCTATAGGCTTGCGTACCATTCATGAAGTATTCGCAGACCGAACCTACGAGTCGGACGGCTCACTAACGCCGCGAGGGACGGAAGGAGCTGTTATTGTTGATCCTGTTCACGCTGCAGAGCAAGCGATAAGAATGATCAGAGATGGCGAGGTCAAGTCGAGACAGCATCATAGCGTTATTTTGAAGGCGGATACGGTATGCGTGCATGGGGATACGCCAGGCGCAGTAGAGCATGTCATAAGACTGCGGGCGGTATTAGAGGCAGCGAGCATATCTGTTCAGAAGGCGGGTGTATGAGCATGGAGAAGGCTGCAACGGAACCTCAGGCTCCTATTGAAATGCTGCCTCTTGGTGACTCTGCCGTTATTATTCGTTTAGGCAGCTCCATTGACGAAGAAACGAACCGAACGGTCATGAATTTAAGCCGCCATTTGGAGTGGAAACCATTTGCTGGACTCATTGAATGCGTCCCATCCTTCGTCTCGGCGGCGATCCACTATGACCCGCTGCTGGTGAAGAGAAGCCGCACTGCAGCCGAGCTTCAGCATGCTACAATCTTTGAAACGGTATGCGCTAGAGTGCAGACGTATCTATCTCTAGAGCAGCTGCACTCTTCCGATCAGGCGGATAGAACGATTGAAATTCCGGTTTGCTATGGCGGAGAGTACGGTCCTGACCTTAGCCTAGTTGCTGAGCTTAACGGACTTCCGGAGGAGGAAGTGATCGCTATACATGCTGGTGGCAGCTACTTGGTCCATATGCTCGGCTTTGCGCCAGGTTTTCCTTATTTGGGAGGAATGTCTGAGCGAATTGCCGCGCCAAGGCATCAGACGCCCCGGACGATCATTCCTCAGGGCAGCGTCGGCATAGCTGGCAAGCAGACGGGCATATATTCGGTTGCAACACCGGGCGGCTGGCAGCTGATCGGCAGAACGCCGCTTGCTCTATTTCGTCCTCAGGACGAAATTCCAAGCTTGCTTAGACCGGGGGACTTGATTAGATTTAAGCCGATAACGGAGCGGCAGTACAAGCTTTATTTAGAAGGTGAATTATGACTATAAAAGTGGTTCGTCCCGGCTTGCTCGTTACTGTACAAGATCTCGGAAGACATCGGTATCAAAAATACGGCGTAGTCGCCGGCGGGGCTATGGATACGGGAGCTTCGCGTGCGGCTAATCTGTTAGTCGGCAACGAGGATAGTGAGGCGGTGCTGGAAATTACGCTTACCGGAACGGAGCTCTTTATGGAGAAGGATACGCTGCTCGCGATTTGCGGCGCGCGTATGTCTGTTACCGCAGGAGGTGAGACGCTGCCCTTATGGAGACCAGTGCTCGTTCGCGCGGGAATGAGCGTGAAATTCGGAGCTTGCCAATCGGGCTGCCGCTCCTATCTCGCCGTTGCGGGCGGACTTGATGTACCGGAGGTAATGGGAAGCAAAAGTACGTATCTGCGCGGCGCAATCGGAGGTTACTTCGGAAGGGCATTAAAGTCAGGAGATGTACTGGCAGCTAAGGCGCCGAGCTTGCTGTCAGAGCGAATGGAGCATGCTTTGCGCCTGGGATGGAATGGCAGCGTTGCGGTGCCGCTCTGGCATGCGAGTCATTTTGCGATAGCGGACAATCTAGCGGACCCGATCATTCGCGCGATGACGGGCACGCATTACGAGCTGTTTACAGAGACAAGCCGGGCGAGCTTTTTTAGCCAGAGCTTCCAGATTTCCGCACAGTCCGATCGGATGGGATATCGGCTCGAAGGAACGGAGAAGATGACGCTCGCGAAGCCGCTTGAGCTGCTTTCGGAGGCTGTCGCAAACGGAACGGTCCAAGTGCCGGCTGGCGGAGAGCCGATCGTGCTGCTGGCGGACAGACAGACAACGGGCGGTTATCTACGTATTGCGCAAGTCGCAACGGTCGATATTCCTGTTTTTGCACAGCTAAAGCCCGGCGACCGTTTTCGGTTCGAGAGGATCACGCAGCAAGAAGCGGAACAGCTTTATTTGGACAGCGAGCGTGATATGAGAATGCTGAAAGCCGCTATAGCACTAAAATTTAATGCCGCGAATGAAAGGGATACAAGATGAACACTGCTCTTAGCGGCTGAGCCTCTTTCCTTGATTTATGGTAGACTACTAATCAAGAAGCAGGAATTACCGGAAGGCACGGCATAGAGGAGTGATAGCAATTGTTCGCACAGCAGCGGCATCAATTAATTATCCAAAAAATAAATAGCGACAAATCGATTCGAGCGTCGGAGCTTATGGAATCGTTTGGCGTCTCTTTTGAAACGATAAGGCGCGATCTAGAGCATTTGGAGAACCTAGGCCTATTGCAGAGGGTTCATGGCGGTGCGATTTTAAAAGAGCCGGATTACAGCCGGGAAATCCCGCTGCCGATTCGTGAATCGATTTACTTGACGGAGAAAACGGAATTGTCACAGCTCGCCATTCGATATGTAACGGAAGGAATGTCCATCGCACTTGATGTAAGCACAACCAATACTCAGATTGCGAAGATGCTCAAGACAAAGTTCGAGCGATTGACGATTATTACGAATTCCTTGCCAATCGTAAATGAATTAATCGATGTCCCCGGTTTTACGCTGATCATGATCGGAGGTATTATCCGTCAAGCAGAACAGAGCATTATCGGAGACTTGGCTGAAGAATTCGCTTCCCGCTTTCATGCAGACTTGTTTTTTATGAGCATGAGCGGAGTTACATTGGACGAAGGCATTACCGACAACGCGATTGGTGAAGTACAGGTGAAGAAGATTATGCAAGCAAACGCAAAAAGCACGATCGCGCTTGCAGACAGCAGCAAATTTGATCAAGTCTCCCTGCTCAAGGTGTGCGGTTGCGCGGATGTAGAACGTTTCGTTACAGATTCGAAGATCAGCCTTGATCTAGTCGATAAATATAAACGGAGCGGCATTGAGATTGTTTATGAGTAGAGATGAATAATAAAGGGGACTTTGACTGTCCTAAAGACTCTTGGTTATATACCAAGGGTCTTTTTTTGCTTTCTAATGAAAAGTAAATATTAAGATATTGTAAATGTGTGTGTTTGTGTGATATTGTGTTGGAATATGTGGAACTGATAGTTGAATCTAAATGAGGATCGATGGAGGTGTTTCTTAATTGATTGTTATTTCTCTTATTCTTGTCTTGTGTTCCGGTTTGGCGCATGCGGTGTGGAATATGCTAGCAAAGCAAAGTACGGATAAAGCGTTGTTCTTATGGGTGATTTATATGCCTGCAACTATTGTTTTGCTGCCGACACTCATTAATGAACTTTCGAGTGCGTCACTATCTCAGACACAGTGGCTGTTAATCGGGGCATCGCTAATTATGCAAAGCGTTTATTCGCTGTTGCTCGCTTACACCTATAATGCTGGAGATTTATCGCAAGTGTATCCGATCATGCGGGGGACACCAACCTTGCTTATCCCAGCCATCGGCGTATTGCTATTAAAAGAGACATTGCCTTTGTGGGGGTGGATCGGACTCAGCTTTATGCTGATCGGGTTCATCGTCATGATCGGAAGATCTTCGGGCAAAGGGCATCAGCAGTCTTTCTATAAGCCTGTACTGCTGGCGATGAGCGTTGGGCTATGCATTACCACTTACACGCTTATCGATAAAGTGAATTTACAGCATCTTTCTCCCCTTGCGCTGCTTGAGGTGACGAATATCGGTTTTGTACTCGGACTGACACCTGCTGTTCTTCGTTCTAAACGGCTTAAGCATGTTATTCGCACTCATATTAATATTATTTGGATTGGCGCTATCTTGTCTCCGGGCTCGTACTTGCTGTTTTTGTTTGCAGCCAGAAATGCCAATATTTCTACAGTTGCGCCTATGCGCGAGGTAGGAATCGTGTTTGGCACGCTCCTTGGTCTATTTGTATTAAAAGAGTCGCAAGGGACTCGCAGAATTACGGCTTCGATCGCTGTAGTTATGGGCATTATTATGATTGCGTCATCAGGGCATTAAACAATAGCACCTGAATACCTAATGGAGAGGAAGTAAGGATGAAGATGGAAAACGCCAAAAAGCTTCGTTTTCGCAAAGACGGCACTTTTACAATTGTCCAGTTTACAGATATTCATTGGCAGGACGGATCGGACTTAGATTTGCGTTCCAAGGCTGCGATGGAGCTTGTACTTGAGGCTGAACAACCGGATTTTGTTATGTTTACAGGAGATGTCATTTACACGGGCAGAGGTTCAGACGGGGCAGTCTTATGCCAAGACCCGCTTCAAGCGTTTCGGGACGCGGTTGCCGCTGCCGAGCAGCGAGGCATTCCGTGGGGAATCGTATTCGGCAACCACGATACGGAGAACGATATTACCCGCGATGACCTGATGGGCGAGGTGCTAAAGCACGCTCACACCTTTGCCGAGCCGGGACCGCGGGATATCCATGGCACAGGCAACTACGCGTTGCCTGTATTTGGGTCTGACAACGATCAAGAGGCCGCTATGCTCTATTGCCTGGATTCTGGCGATTATTCCAAGCTGCCTGGCGTACCCGGCTACGATTGGATTCAGCATGATCAAGTGCAGTGGTACATGGAGCAATCCAAGGAGTGGAAAGCTCGTCATCAGGGCGCTGCATTGCCGGCACTCGCATTCTTTCATATCCCTTTGCCTGAATACCAAGAAGTGTGGGACCGGGAAGTGTGCTATGGCCATAAACATGAGGGGGTATGCGCCGCGCAGACGCAAGCAGGTTTCTTCTCAGCAATGTTGGCACAGGGAGACGTGATTGCAACTTTTTGCGGACATGACCACACGAACGACTATTGGGGAGAGCTTTACGGGATTCGTCTTTATTACGGACGAGCAACAGGATACAACACTTACGGCAAGGAAGGTTTCCCGCGGGGTGCCCGCGTGATCCGCTTGACCGAAAATGAACGGAAAGTGGAATCATGGCTGCGTCTTGATGACGGCACGGTCGACCTGCATCAGTCGGAACATCAGCCGGAAATCGGTTAATACAAGCACTTATAATTAAATAGCCCGAAGAAGCAAAGATGTCCCGAATATTCTTAGGAATCCGGGACATCTTTTTTTTGCGGAAATCATTTCTATTCTTGTTCAGGTAGAGGAATTCCCGGGTCTCGGGCCGAACCCGATGAGGTTGAAATAAGGCGTCGCAACAGCATTGTTTAAAGGTTTTCTACAAAAAAGGATATCGTGTAAAGAATCGTAAATCGCTGTTTGTATAAAAATGAATACCGTTATAGCAATTGAAAATGTACGGGGCTGCTTTTATCCATTAGATTGGGATTAAGGCGAGCCGGCAACCGGCAGGCGCCTCATAAATAAATTCGTAAAGGGGAGTCACGCATGAAAAGAAGTATTTTTACTAGAATTGCTCTGCTGCTTGCCATCGTATTGATGTTCGGAGGAATTGCAACGGCTTGCTCCAGCGGCAAGTCAGAACAACCCGCTAACAACGCGGCATCCGGCAACGGAGCGAAAGAAAATGCGGGGAAAGGCGATAAATCGGCTGGACCTGTAAAGCTAAAGCTCTGGCATCCTTTAAACCCTAATGCGCAAGCCGTCGTTCAAAGCTTAAGCGATGTAGCGATGGTGCAGGAATGGGAGAAAAAGACGAATGTGAAATTCGACTTTGAACATCCGACGGGCACGGGTGCCGATGCTCAGCAGCAATTCGGCGTGATGGTAGCTTCCAATGTGCTTCCGGATTTGATTGTGTGGAACATGTCCAACTTCCAAGGCGGTCCAGCCAAGCTGTTTCAGGATGGAACGATCATTAAATTAAACGATCTTATTGATCAGCACGCACCGAATTTGAAAAAAATTCTCGAGGAATATCCGCTTATCGCCAAGCAAATTAAAGCGGATAACGGCGATATTTACGTATTCCCTAACCTGAAGGTTGGCGATCACGGCAAATACAAAACGTTCTCCGGCCAGATGATACGGAAGGATTGGCTCGATGAGCTGGGCTTGCAGCTGCCCGAAACGATCGACGAATGGGAGATTGTTCTAAAAACGATTAAAGAGAAAAAAGGCGTCATTCCATATACGTCCGAGAAAGACATGCTTCTAGGATCAAAAAGCTCGATGGACTTTATCGGGGCATACGGCATCGGCAAAGATTTTTATCTGAATGGCGACAAAATTGAGTATGGGCCGCTTCAGCCTGCATTTAAGGACTACTTGGCGCGTATGCAAAAATGGTATAAAGAGGGTTTGATTGATCCGGACTATGCTTCCAACGACAACAAAGCGAAGGAAGCGAAGATCACTTCAGGCAAGGCAGCCGCTACCTTCGGTTACATTGGCGGCAGCATGGGCGCATGGCTTCCTTCCTTGCAGCAGGCGGATCCGAAGGCGATGCTTTCCGCCGCTCAATATCCGGTAATGAATAAAGGAGATGAGCCTAAATTTACGGAAACCGGCTGGGATTACAGCAATACGGGAGCTGTCATCACAAGCGCAAACAAAAATCCGGAAGCTACGATTAAGGCGCTTGATTATTTGTTCAGCGAAGAAGGCGCTATGCTGAAAAACTTCGGTATTGACGGCACAACGTATACGCTGGTGGATGGCCAGCCTAAATTTACGGATTTGATCATGAAAAATCCGGACGGACTGCCGATCGGCCAAGCGATGGCGAAAAACTTCATTGCGAACTATCCGTTCCCGGGTCCGGACGATGACCGTTATAATGACCAATACTATTCGCTCGACGCCCAGAAGGAAGCAGTAAAAGCGTATGCTAAATTCGCGAAAAACTCTGCCTCCGTTCTCATTCCTCCCGTTTCTTTAACGCCGGAGGAAGCAAGCGAATTCAGCAAAATTATGACGGATGTGGATACGTATCGTTCAGAGATTGTCACGAAACTGATTATGGGCACCTCTAGTTTGGACAGCTTCGATAAAGCGATCGAGCAGTTTAAGAAAATGGGAATCGAGCGCGCGATAGAAATTCAGCAAGCCGCTTTCGACCGTTTCAACAAACGTTAAACCGATTGAAGGAAGGGGGGAACACACTCCCCTTCCTTTAAAAATCAATTTCGGTGGAAAGAGAGTGCACCTGCGATGATGAGAAAACTAGCTAACGATCTTGTGAGAAATAAAGCTATCTATTTTATGGTGCTGCCAGTTGTTTTGTATTATTTTATTTTTAAATATCTTCCGATGTACGGTTCAATTATTGCCTTTAAGGATTTCAGTATTGCCAAGGGTGTATGGGGAAGCCCATGGGTCGGCCTTGACAATTTCAAGGACTTTTTTGACAGCATCTATTTTTGGCGGGTGCTGCGCAATACGCTGTTGCTAAGCTTCTATCAGCTCTTGTTTGGTTTTCCAGCGCCGATTATTCTTGCTATTTTGCTCAATGAAATCCGTTTGAAGCTGTTCAAAAACGTCGTTCAAACGGTCGTCTATCTGCCTCACTTTGTATCGCTCATTGTCATTTGCGGACTCATTCTCGATTTTACGAACCGTGATGGGATTATCAGTACGATGATCGAATTTTTCGGGGGCGAACGCACTACTTTGCTTGGCGATGCCGCTAACTTTCGGTTCATTTATGTATTCTCCAGCATATGGCAGGAGCTTGGCTGGTCGTCTATCATCTTCTTGGCGGCGCTCAGCGGCATTAATCCCGAGCTCTACGAAGCGGCCAGAGTCGATGGTGCCGGGAGGTTTAGGCAAATGTGGAGCATTACGCTTCCGGGATTGATTCCAATCATTATGATTTTGCTCATTCTTCGAATCGGGGGGCTTATGGATATCGGATTTGAGAAGATTATATTGCTTTACAATCCGAATACGTATGAGACTGCGGATATTATCTCCTCCTTTGTGTACAGGAAAGGGCTTGCGGAAGGCCAGGACTACAGCTTTACTTCTGCCGTCGGCTTGTTTCAAGCTGGCATCAACTTTGTTTTGCTCATCAGCGCCAACTGGTTTTCCCGCCGGGTATCCGGGAACCGATTATGGTAAGGGGGAATGGGAACTTGAAAAATAATACGATGACAGACCGCACATTTGATATATTGAACGCCATTCTCATGCTTTTGCTTATCGTCGTCACCATTTATCCTTTCTATCATGTCGTAATGGCTTCCTTAAGCGACTCTAATCGATTGATTGCACATCAAGGCATGCTCCTAGGTCCGCTTGGATTTAGCTGGGAGGCTTACTCCCGCGTGCTCGACAATCCGAATATATTCAGCGGATACCGGAATACGCTCCTGATCCTCTTCTCTGGAACGCTGTTTAACTTGTTTTTCACGGCGCTTGGCGCCTATGGCTTGTCCCGTAAGTTCATGCTGCGCAAACCGATTATGATCGCTATCATATTTACGATGTATTTTAGCGGCGGACTGATTCCCACTTATTTATTGATCAACAACTGGCTGCATATGGGCAACAGCTTGCTGGCGTTAATCGTGCCGGTTGCAATCAGCACATGGAATCTGATCATCATGCGCACCTCCTTCGAGGCGATTCCCGAGAGCTTGATCGAATCTGCCAAAATAGATGGCTCCGGGGAGTTTGGTATTTTGTTCAAAATCGTCGTCCCGCTTTCCATGCCGATTATCGCGGTTATGATTCTATACTACGGCGTTGCCCACTGGAATTCTTGGTTCAATGCGATGTTGTTTATCCGTGACCGTAAATTATTTCCGCTGCAGATCATTTTACGAGAAATATTAGTCATTAACGATACGAGCTCCATGCAGCTGGGAGACGCGATGGCGGATCAAGAAGGAATCAGGGAAAGCATCAAATATGCCACAATTATGGTTGCAACGCTTCCGATATTGCTTGTGTACCCGTTTCTGCAAAAGTTTTTCGCGAAGGGCGTTATGATCGGTGCGGTAAAAGAGTAGTTGGTATATACTCGGAGTATATTTCTCTGGCGGTGGATGCTCATATGAAACGCAAGGTTTATAAGTTTTGGCTGTACTCGTATTTATTTGTCTTATTTATTCCAATCCTTATTACCTTGATCGTCCTGCTGCAATCACAAGAAATGCTGGTCAAGGAAGTGCGCAGAGCTAACGACACGCTCCTCGATCAGGTTCGGCAATTAGTGGACAATCAGATCACTGACATTCGCAGGTTAGGCACGCAATTATCGTTTGACCCGAAAGTCATGACGTATTTAAACCGTGAAACGTTGGATACGGCGGAAGCCAGGTTCGGCACGATGGAAATGATCTCGAGCCTTCAGTCTTATACGATTGCCAACGGCAATATAACCGATGCCTATATCTATCTCAAGAACAAAGAATATGGGATTACGACAACGACGTTTATGCCGGCAGACAATTTGTATTCCGTGCTCCATAAGGCATCGGGAAAAAGCTTTGCGGAATGGACAGAGTGGCTCCGGGCGAGCCATGCTGGTCTTTTCGTTACATTAAACGAAGGCGCCAAACAAACGGAAAACTCGCTCGTTTACGTGCAATCCTTGCCTATTCAAGAGATTAAAGCTGCCCCTGCGACACTTGTTGTGCTGCTCAATCAGGATCGGCTCAAGCAAGCGATTTCGAAAGTCGGTCTAGCAACCGAGAGTTCGGTTTATATCCTCGATCGCGAGGGCCATCCCATCATGATTACTGGCCCTCAGACTGGACTGGCTGAGCTGCCGATACCGAAAATGAGCAATCAACGCGGTTTTCTTACGGAACTAGTGGACGGCAACGATGCGGCCATATCTTATGTGAAGTCGGATACGACGAATTGGACCTATATTTCGGTTTTGCCGGAGCAAGTGTATTCCGCTAAAGTGAAGCTGCTGAAAAATTTGATTTATATTGCGATGCTGCTTTGCATCGGACTGGGCGGACTTAGCGCCTTTTGGCTTACGCGAAGAAATTATGCCCCTATTCAAAATATGATGAACTTTGTTTCAACAAAGGTCAAAACAAACATGATGAATATGCCGAACGAATTTGCGGTTCTGCAATCGTTTATGACCGACAGTGCAGCCATCCAAGATGAAGCAAGTAGAAAGCTGCTCGAGCAGCATCAAGTGCTGCGCAACCAATTTATGGCCCGTCTGCTGAAAGGCCGGGTGGATATGAGCTCCGCACTGCCGCAAGCCATTGAATCGTTTGATTTTCGGTTCGAGACAGACCGGTTTGCCGTCTTGCTGCTGCAGATCGAAGACTATGAACGGCTGTTTCAGGCGAATCAAGAAATGGATGCGGAAAGGAAGCTTCAATTCGTTTACCTGATCGTTACGAACATTTTTGAGGAGCTGTTATCCGCAGGCCATCGCTCTTATTTCACGGAAGTTGACGGCATGATTGCTTGCGTTGTAAACGTACTAGGGAAAGAGAAGGAAGCAAAGAAAGAGCTGCTCAAAGTGGCAAATGACGCTAAACGTTTTATTCAAGATAAATTTTTCGTTCGTTTTTCCGTGGGTGTCAGTGATATCCATACGTTTTGGTCGACGCTGCCAAAATGTTACGAGGAAGCGGTCGAGTCTCTGGAATATAAGCTTGTTCTTGGCTCCAACCAAATCATTTCCTATGAATCAATTAAGCGTCCCAAAAATGATTTGTATTATCCGCTCGATACCGAACGTCAATTAATTAACTTGATGGCGGCAGGCAATTACGATGATGCGGCAGCTGTCCTGCAGCGTATCCTCATTACGAATTTTTCCGAGGGAACGCTGTCCATTCAAATGGGAAAATTGCTGATGTTCGAACTCGTCGGCACGATGCTGAAAGCGGTAGAGCAGCTTCAACTTAGCACGAAAGAAATTATGGTGGAGAAAACGGATTTAATTAAGCAGATTACAGAGTGCGAAACCTTCGCAGAGATGGAAGAAGAAATTTTGGACTTCCTAAAGAAAGCCTGTGATTATTTGCAGCAAAAGAAGAAAAGCCATAATACCGATTTGAAGCGCCAAGTTGTCGAGCATGTCCTTCATAACTTGAATGATATGAATATTAGCCTGACGAGCATTTCGCTTGCTTTCGATATTAATCCGACTTACTTATCTCGATTTTTCAAAGAGCAAACCGGAGAGAATCTCGTCGATTTTGTTAATAAGCGGCGTGTTGAAAAGGTGAAAGCACTGCTTGCTGGGACCAACCACGCCATTCAAGATATTGCCGAGCAATGCGGCTTTGCAAGCAGCCAATCTTTGCTAAGGGTGTTTAAAAAGTACGAAGGCATAACGCCGGGACAGTATAGGCAGAGTTGGGATGGAAGAGAAGCTCTAGAGCGGTGAGGCTGAGAGCCGTCTTTTATTTTTGAATGATGCCGGAATATGGGAAGGGTGAATCCGATGAGCGTATGGCAAACAGCTATTGAGGACGCTTTACAGAAGACGAGGCGGAATATCGGCAAATTTGACGATCAATTTCCACATGTCAGCACGGACGGTGGGCGCTCGTATGAGTTGAACGCCAATGAGGATTGGACCGACGGCTTTTGGTCCGGCATGTTATGGCTTTGTTACGAGTACAGCGGCGATGACGCATTTCGGCAAGCGGCAGCCCGAACCGTTGAAAGCTTCCGGGAGCGCTATGAGGCGGACCGGGTGCTGGATCATCATGATATCGGATTTTTGTACTCGCTGTCGGCTAAAGCACAGTGGATCATAGAAAAGGATGAAGCTGCGAGGCAGCTTGCTATAAGGGCCGCCGACAAACTAATGGCAAGGTGGCGCGAGTCGGGGCAATATTTTCAAGCGTGGGGACCTGCTGGCGACTCTGTAAACGGCGGCCGCATTATTATCGACTGCATGATGAATTTGCCTTTGCTTTACTGGGCCTTCGAGCAGACAGGCGATGAACGGTACCGCCAGGCTGCGGTTCGCCATGCTGACAAGAGCCGACGTTATCTGGTCCGCGGGGATGACTCGTCCTATCATACCTTTCATTTTGATCAAAAAAATGGCGAACCGATCGGCGGCGATACAGCTCAAGGTTATACAAACGGGTCGACGTGGACACGGGGACAAGCATGGGGTGTATATGGATTCGCGCTGTCGTACCGGTATACGGAGGATCGGCTTTACCTAGAGACGTCAAAAAGGCTGGCGCGGTTTTTCTTGAGCCATCTGCCAGAGGATGAAGTGGCTTATTGGGACTTTAATGCGCCTATCGAGTCTGGAACGCCTCGTGACAGCTCGGCTTCTGCCATCTTTTGCGCCGGTTTGTTGGAGCTGCTCGATTTGATGGATGAGAGTGACCCGGAGCGCGCGTATTTCGAACGAAGAATACGGCTTGCGATGGAGTCGCTTGTACTCAATTATTCGACCATCAATGAGCCGAATGTGGAAGGCCTGATCAAAAGAGGCTCTTATCATGTTCGAGGCGGTTCGTCTCCGGATGATTTTATGATTTGGGGCGATTATTATTATTTGGAAGCTTTGCTTCGCCTAGAGAAGGGGATCAAAGGGTATTGGTACGAAGATCGATAGAAAAAACAGTCGAGCAGGTAAAGCTATCCTGCTCGACTGTTTTTACTTAGGGGATGCCTTCTTTAGACCGGACATGTTTTTAAGAACGAGCATGAGGTTAGCTGGTTTCTCGGCAAGTCGGCGGGTGAAGTAGGGGTACCACATGGCGCCGTAAGGGACGTAACAGCGGATGCGGTAGCCTTCCTTTGCGAGCTTCGCCTGTTCATTCATGCGGAGACCGTAGAGCATTTGGAACTCGAAGGCGCTTTTGGCTATACGGTTCGTACGCGCATAAGCTTTTACCCAGCTAATGATAGCATCATCATGTGAGGCAATGGCGGTATAGATGCCTTTGTCCAAATGAGCCTTGATCATGCTTTTGAAATTGTCGATGACCTCGTTTTTATCTTGATAGGCGACCTCACTCGATTCTTTGTAGGCGCCTTTAACGAGTCGCAAGCTTATGCGTGCTTGAAGCATATCGTTAACATCCTGCTCCGTTCGGAATAGGTAAGCCTGCAGCACGGTGCCGACATTGGTTAAGCCTTCTTTGTGGAGCCTTTTAACGATATCGATTGTAGCTTGCGTGTAAGGCGTATTCTCCATGTCAATTCGAACGAAGTTTCGATGGCGCCTTGCATGCTTGACTACGTCTCGAATGTTGGCGTAACAAGCCGCTTGGTCAAGAGCGAGACCCATTTGAGTAGGCTTCAGCGATACATGAGAATTAGCTTTCCGATCAGCTATGCCTTCGATTAGCTTCAAATATTGATCTCTGTATGCTGATGCCTCGCTTAAGTCCTGTATACCTTCGCCAAGATGGTCGAGCGTTGCCATAATGCCTAGCTTGCCCAGCTTTTCGAGCTCAAGCAAAGCCTCTTCAAGCGTCTCCCCCGCAATAAATCGGCTCGCGAGTTTTTTTCCATACGTAGTTGAAAGCTTTTCTACGAGCGGAATGCCTGTAATCGTCAATAATGATTTGCGGTACCATTTCGATCCAATGCCCATTCGTGCTGCTCCTTTCCGAAGAACAGTAGTAGGGGTCAAAACTTAGGAGTTCGATAATAGTATATTCAGAAGTCATCTTCATCGCGCTATGCAGGCCTAATTATTTAAATAACAAAAAGTGCGTCGGCAGTTTGCGAAGCTGTCCGTCGGAAGGCTTATTGATGACTCTTCCGTTAAAAATGAGCGAGGACGAGCCGCCGCCATCCAGGTTGTAGCCGTCAACGGCGCCATAGCGCTGCAGCAATAGCTGCATTTCACCAAGCGTAGCCCCTGAGCTGCCAGATTCGTTGTAGCCGTCAGCTACAAGAAACAGCAGCTGATCATCCTTGAAATTAGCAATGACGGTCCGTGGCGCGCGCTTTGGACTCGTCTGCCATTTGGCTGGGATCGGTTGTGGAGATCCGCCGCGCAGCAGTACAGGAACAAAGGATGCACCGAATTTCGGGTTTTTGGCATCCAGCTGTTGTTTGCTTGCGAATTTTCCGCCGATGAGCTCATTTTGCTCGTTTAACCCTACAAAAAACAAATCCGCACGCGGCGGCTCAAAGCTTGTTACGTAATCTCTGTCCACGATGGTTGTGCTTAGCGGATATCTTTTGCCTCGTCCATCTGCAAACCCGCCTGCATTTATGCCCGCAACAGCTCCATGCCGGTTAACTGCAGCGAGCGTAGTCTCCGCTTGTCCAAGCTCTTCACCGCCGAGCGACATCGTCATCGCATCTTTGCTCTTAAGCTTTACCTTGAGCGCGTACGCCGAGAAGTTTTCTGCTTTTATGTAGAAAAGCTGTGCTCTTAGCTTGTCCGATTCAATTGTGCCGGCGACCTTGCCAAGCTTGCTCGTAATATTGCGGTCGTAAATTTGCAAAGGTCTCATTGCCTGCGATGCAGCCATGGAAGATATCTTTGCCATATCGGCATTTGTTTCTTTGTACAGCTTCAGCTGTCTTTGAATGGACTCTCGTGTTTGTGATGCGGTCTCCTGTGCGAGGTCAAGGCCGGCAGCGGCATGTTTAATATCGGATTCGGGAAGCCTTGTTTGCTCGGTAATGGGCTTTGGAAAGGCTTCAGCAGATAATTGAATAACGATATCGGACAATAACAGCCAGATCATAATGCCTAGAAAAGGTGCACAGGCAAGCAGTGCAGTTCGATTTAACGCTTTGACGGTTATATTCATTTGAGCACGTCCAAGCTCTTCTGCAGCTCATTAAGCTGTTTTTTCACTTCATTCAACTGCGTATACAGCTTGTTGCTGTTGTCCGTTTTGGAAGCGGCGTTGTCCTTTGTGAACGTAAGCAGTTCATTCAGCGCATCGACTTTTGCCTTTAGCTCAGCAAGATCTGCGGTGTAGTCGGTTTCGAGCTTCAGCATGCGAGCCTCATAAGCTTGCTGCATAGCCGCAATTTGACCAGCGGTTTGCTGCTCCAAGTTTGCGGATAACGTCTGCTGAATCCGTTCGGTATACCATTTGGCGCCCAATATGCCGGAGCATATAATAATGACCCATATGCAGACAAAAAGAAGGAAGGTACGGTTTCCTTTCTTTCTGCGTGTTTTCTTATCGTATTGGCTGGCAGTGCGTTGTTCCAAAATCAAATCACTCATTCTATTCATTCACCTCTCTTGATAGTCACTTGCACGAAAGATCGGATGAACGAACTGCTAGCAAGGGTACATAGATTAGACTTCAATTGCTCCTAAATAGTTGCGGATGTCATCTTATTGTAACAAAGACAAACGTAGATGTCCTTTGCGATAGATGGGAATTTCCTGTAAATTTCAAAACGGACCGGAACATTCTCCCTCCTTTCGGCGTCTAACCATAAGGGATGCGGCAGCCGATGCCGCAAATTGGAAGGAGAACAAGATGAAAACACAGAATTGGTTTAAGCAAATGACTAAGCGAGTTCTCATAGCAGGCTTACTCGTTTCGCTGGCAGGTACTGGATTTGGAGTGAAGGAGGAAGCTAATGCAGCTGAGCGTCAGCCGATAAAGGTTGTGTTTGTGCATGGTTCGAAAAAAATGACTGTAAACGGCAAGGCGCAGCAAATGACGGCGCCGCTGCCGGTAGTAAAGGGAGTTACGATGATTCCTATTCGGACGATTGCTACTTCCGTTGGAGCAAGCGTTTATGCTGATAGTAAAGGCACTCATATCGATACTTATTTCAACAAAGTTACACTGAACAACAATATGCGTGGTGCGAATCGCAACGGAAGCTATGTTGTACTGCCAAATGCAGCTACACAAATTAATGGAACGATGCATGTGCCTCTTTCAGCAGTCAAGCTGCTGTGGAATGCCACTTATGTGTTTAATGCACAGCTTAAGCAAATTACCATAACAATTCAGCCGGAGCCAAACGTGCCGCCAGTAGCCCGCTTCGAAGCTCCGTATGAGGTGAAGCTCGGGGAGCCGATCGAATTTAAGGATTTGAGTTACGACCCTGATGGCAAAATCGTGAAGACAGAGTGGACCGGCCGTAAAAGTACATATTTTGAGCCAGGTGTTTATACCGTTACTCAAAGTGTCTACGACAATGATGGCGCACGAAGTGAAGTCGTGTCTCAAGATATTCGTGTAACAGAAGAGGTTATGTATACGCCTTATGAATACTACATGCGTTATGGTAACCCGGGCGATAAATTTGAAGTTGACGGGAAACTAATGAACACCTTCAAAGAGGTGGATACGATTGAATCCAAAGGCGGCCGCACATTGTATATGTCGAATGCGCCGGAGCGTTTCTTTGGAGAAGGTTTGCTGTACGAAGATACTTTGAATGATGCAAGTCGTTTATTCCTACATCACCGCAACGGCTCTGACGAGCGATTGAAGCTGGCGGTTGTAGTTACGAATAACGAAAACGAAAGCGTAAAGCTGACGATCGGCAACCGCGGTCTCGCTGGACCAAGCGTCAGTGCAATGCAATTTGGATCGGCTGCAGTGGCTAGATATTTTGCAAGCTCACAGCCGCGCGAGATGATTATTGAGCCTGGTACCTCCGCTGTGCTGCTGCCGGAGCTTGAGAAAATTATTATGAATCCAGACGAGGGTTTCTCGGGCTTGCTTGATGTCGATATGGACGGAAAGCTGACATTTTCTACGATGGCGCTTAAAGTAGATACCGACCCGATTAGTGCAGTGTCTATGGTTACTGAGCTGGAGAAGGTCGGAAATCGCGGCAAGTTCTTCGATACCGATCAATATATTGAAGTGAATGAGAAGGTTGGCGTTACAGAAAGCAAGCTGCGCTTAGGTCAACGTGGTCCTGCTATGGCAGGTGTAGATGCATTGACAGGCGGAATGACTATTAACGGCGGGGAATATGGTGCCGTAACGACCGTCAAGCTCAAAAATGTCGCTTGGGGAACGCGGATTATTCTAAATCCTCGAGCGGGAATTTTCCAAGGTGCAGTTAGTGTAAATGGAAAAGTGGTGTACGTCCCTTCAGGCGGTCATGTGAAGGTAGGCGAAGGAGCATTGATCTACACGCAACCGAATCAACCCGCTGGAGCAGCTGGCATGCAGCCTGCGCCAGAAGTAACGATTCAATATTCATCACCGGGCGCAAGCTCATTGCCGATCTTATTCGTATTTTTTCCAGGCTCGGACTTTAAATAACCAAGTAGAAGGAGGAAACGTCGCTGTCAAGCGATGTTTCCTCCTTTTTTTGTTGTTAGCCCACCTAGTATTGTATAATAGAGATTCATTATCATTTGAACCAACTAGGAGGATGATCAGCATGGATCAACCAATTACAAATAACGGCGCGAGCCGAAAAGAAGCAAAAGCAATGTTCGCAGGAGGCTGCTTCTGGTGCATGGTATCGCCATTCGAGGAAATGCCGGGTATTATATCGGTCGTATCCGGATACACGGGTGGACATACGGTAAATCCAACGTATCAGGAAGTATGCTCGGAGACGACAGGTCATGCGGAAGCGGTACAAATTACGTATGATCCTGCGATCTTCCCTTATGAGAAACTGCTTGATATTTTCTGGAAGCAAATCGATCCTACGGATGCAGGCGGTCAGTTCCATGATCGCGGGGAATCCTATCGGACAGGTATTTATTATTATGATGAAGAGCAGCGCGAGCTGGCGGAAGCTTCTAGACAAGAGCTTGAAGCTAGCGGTCGCTTCGACCGGCCAATCGTAACGGAAATCGAACCGGCGCAAGCTTTTTATCCGGCAGAGGACTATCACCAGGGCTATCACAAATCGAATCCGTATCGTTACAAAATGTATCGTAAAGGCTCTGGCCGCGACGCTTTTATTTCACAAAACTGGGCGATTAAGAAAGACCCAGCAGAATTGAAGCAGCGTCTTACGCCGATCCAGTATGAAGTCACACAAAACAGTGGAACAGAACGTCCATTTACAGGGGAGTATTGGGATCACACCGAGGATGGCATCTATGTAGATATCGTTTCTGGAGAGCCGCTGTTCAGCTCCCGCGATAAGTACGATGCTGGCTGCGGTTGGCCGAGCTTCACGAAGCCGCTGCAAGCAGCAGCTGTTTCTGAGCATACGGACTCCTCGCATTATATGGTACGGGTCGAGGTTCGCAGCAAAGAGGGCGATTCTCATCTCGGTCATGTATTTGATGATGGACCGCAGCCTACGGGGCTTCGTTATTGCATCAATTCCGCCTCACTGCGTTTTATCGGCAAGGATAAGCTGGAGGAAGAAGGATACGGCGAATATTTGCATCTGTTTGAGCAATAAGTTTTTAAGCATCTTATTATAGACATTTGGGTGGAGGAGAAGCTGAAATGAACATAGAAGAAGCGATTCGCACGAGAAGAACGATTGGAAGAGTGAAGAAGGACCCTGTTGACCGTGCACTTATTGAACGGTTGTTGGATGCAGCTGTTTGGGCGCCTAGCCATCATAATACGCAGCCGTGGTCATTTATTGTGATGACGGGTGAAGGCAGAGGGCGGCTTGCAGAAGGATATGCGCGTGTATCCGCGGCCGCTGTTCCTGAGCTGAGCGGACAGCCGCTTGAAGATCGTTTGGCTAAAGAACGTACCAAAGCATTCCGTGCCCCAGTCGTTATTGCGGCAGTATGCTCACCTTCGGATGATCCGCGTGCTGTACTGGCAGAGGAGCTTGCTGCTGCTCAAGCAGCGGTGCAAAATTTGCTGCTTTCAGCACATGCGAATGGACTTGGGGCGATATGGCGTTCGGGCGATCCAATGTACCACCCGATTATGAGAGAAACATTCGGCCTGCGTGAACAAGATCAAATCGTAGGTTTTATTTACCTAGGTTATCCGGATATGACGGCTCAAGAGCCGCAGCGTGTACCTGCCACTGCAAAAACGGTGTGGTTGGTTTAATAAATAAAAAAGAAGGCCGTACCGTTCGATTATGCCGAACGATACGGCCCTTCTTTTTATCTGTATTCAATCATTAATTATATGAGCTTTTTCACTTTAAAATTGGCTTGCAGTACATACCAGTTTTGCGGGAACGGTACGCCGAGCACCCAATAGCCGATGCCGCGAAGCTTATATATTTTGACAAGATTGAATTTGGCCTGAACGCTGCGTGCATCCTCATACCAGACGACATGCTCTCGGCCTTCCTTGTCGTAATAGTTATAGTAAGGTGATTGTCCCTCATCATCATATTGAATGGTGGCTCCGTAAGTATTCGCACGAATTACCGCTTCATGCGGACTGATCGTCGGTGCCCACTTTCCGCCTTGGACGTAGGGGAGCGTCCAATCGTAGCCATACAAAGGCATGCCCATTACGATTTTTTGGGGAGGAATAACGCTGAGGGCATATTGCAGCACCTTGTTGACCTCGTTCAGCGGAGCGACGGCTCGCGGCGGCCCGCCCGACCAGCCCCATTCATAGGTCATGAGAATAACAAAATCGGCGATGCGGCCTAGAGCCTGGTAATCATGCGCTTCATATAGCGTGCCTGCTTGGTCGGCACTCAGCTTGGGTGCGAGGCAAACGGATACGAGATAATTTTCCGGGTGCAGGCTGTCGACGAGCCTTTGAATAAAATGTTGAAATAACTCACGATCGGCAGGCGGAACATATTCGAAATCAACATTGAGCGCTAGATAACCTTTCTGCTTCATCATAACGAGAATGCTCGTTATGAGTTTTTGTTGAAGCCCGGCATCTGCGAGCACCGCATGGGCAGTATCAGGACTGAATGTGCCGTTTTCAAAATTAGTTAGAACCATCATAGGCGTAGCTTGTGTCTGGTAGGCTGCATTTATAATAGCTGAATCATCTAAAAGCGTAAAAGTACCGTCAGCCTGTACACGGTAACTGAATGGATTTAAATAGGTTAGATGTTGGCCGATGTCCTCAATTAAACGAACACCGGCAGCGTCAAATTTCTGTGTATAGGCGTTTACTTCAATCGTTGGCCGGACGGTTTGAGGAATAACGAGTGTTTGTCCCGGGTAAATAAGGGCGGGATTAGAGATTTTATTTATTTTCGCGAGCTCCTCCAGTGTAACGCCATATCGCTGAGCAATGAGCCAGAGCGATTCACCGTAATGTACTTTATGAGTGCTTGCATCAGCTGGAATAATAAGCGCCTGACCAATAACGAGTACGTTTGGATCGCTAAGGCCGTTTGCATCTGTGATGTCGCTTATCGACAAATCGTATATTTGAGAAAGCTTATAGATGGAATCTCCTTTTTGCACGACATGAATATGCACCCTATTCGAGCCTCCTTTTTAAAATAATTAGCGATTGCGGTCTCGGCTGCGGTGCTTGCCTGAATGCTAAGAAAAGACTCTCTTATAATGTATTCATTACATGGCTCTCGCATTCGAATGGGAAATGACAATCAACTGGCTTAAGGCAGACGGAGAAATGGGAATGATAAAGAAGAGGCGAAAAAAAGAATAAAAGCAAATAGGAATGCTGGGTATACAGAGTTGAAAAGAAGGTAAGTTTAGGGAATGATCAAGTGCGATACACCTAAATATGGTTATTTTACGCTGGATTTCCGATTATTTTATTCAAAAAAACGAACCTTTATAAAACATTCTCTTTTAATGTTCGTATTTCATTGACAGTGGTTTGGGGATTAGATAAACTAGAATAGGTTTGAGGCGGAATTGTCCGCTGGAACGTATTGCTGTTTGTTCTTAAGGCTAGAGTGAACAGAAATGTTTTGTGAAAAATTAGAACTGAAATTTATGGATGACTACAAATATCTTCCTACTATTTCATTTAAAGTTTACTCGTATATATTCGGGATCAGGCCTGAATGTTTCTACCCGAGAACCTTAATTTTCGGACTACGAGCAAAATGAGACGATAAGCGATATCAAATCGTAAGGTTTCGGATCGCCATAAAGCAAATGCAAGTCTGCAAAGTGCCTTGTTAGTTGGACACTGGTTGCCTCCTTTACGGGGCAGCCTTCTGTTGTCTTTTCGGCTCTGCAGCACGATTTGTCTCGTCCTCATTGAAGTGAAGCTTGATTGGCCATGGATTCGCATGAATACCGGTCTGTGCTTCCGCTCCGGTCCTGCGGCATCCCCATTCTTATGGCTGCTGAAGGGCCTTTTCTATTTTAGATGTGTTGTTTTATAGGATGCTTGATCATTAATTATCTTATAGATGAAAGTGGGTTTGAACGCATGTCTGCGAAGGTTGGCGTCATCATGGGCAGCAAATCGGATTGGGACACAATGAAATTAGCCTGCGACGTACTAGAGGAATTGCAAATTCCTTATGAGAAAAAAGTTGTTTCCGCGCATCGGACACCGGATTTAATGTTCGAGTATGCAGAAACTGCAGTAGAACGAGGGCTTAAGGTAATTATTGCCGGAGCCGGCGGAGCTGCACATTTGCCCGGCATGGTCGCTGCTAAGACGATTTTGCCGGTTATTGGCGTTCCCGTGAAGTCCTCGAATTTGAGCGGACTCGATTCCTTGCTCTCCATCGTTCAAATGCCTGGCGGCATTCCAGTAGCTACGGTAGCTATTGGCAATGCAGGCGGAACAAATGCTGGACTGCTCGCGGCACAAATGCTGGGAGCGTTTGATCCCGAGGTGCAGGCGCGTGTAATCGCACGTCGCGAGCGTGTAAAGCAGGAAGTGCTGGAAAGCAGTGAGACGTTATGAGTCAAAAAACGGACAAGCAAACGATCCAGACGCTGTTGCCAGGCAGTACGATCGGCATATTAGGCGGCGGGCAGCTTGGACGAATGATGGCGAATGCAGGCAGCGCGATGGGTTATCGCTTCATTGCTCTTGATCCAACGCTGGATGCTCCGACTGGACAAGTAGCAGAGCAAATCGTTGCAGCTTACGACAATCACGAAGCAGCGAGGGAGCTTGCAAAACGATCGGATGTCATCACATACGAATTCGAGAATGTGGACGCAGATGTAGCAGCGATGCTGATGGCAGAGTCTTATGTGCCGCAGGGAAGTGAGCTGCTGTATACAACGCAGCATCGGCTTCGCGAGAAGCGGGCGATTGAAGCGGCTGGCGTACGTGTTGCGCCTTACCGCGAGATTCGCAGCGTAGACGAGCTGCGCGAGGCTGTTGCCGCTTTTGGAACACCTTGCGTATTGAAAACAGCTATGGGCGGTTACGATGGCAAAGGCCAATGGGTCATTCGCAGCGAAAGCGAAATAGAGGAAGCGTATGAGACCTTAGCACGAGCGCGCGTCCAACTGGTGCTTGAGCAGTTCATTCGTTTTGATAAGGAAATATCAGTTATAGCGGCGAGAAGTCCGCAGGGTGAGATCAAAGTTTTCCCTGTCGCGGAAAACATACACGTCGATAATATATTGCATTTGTCTATCGTGCCAGCAAGAATTACGGAGGATTTGCAGCAGCAAGCAGAACGGCTTGCAGAGCGTATCGCTGAGGGGTTAGGCGTAGTTGGTCTAATTGCAGTAGAGCTGTTCGTTACAGCGGATGGTGAGCTGTTCGTAAATGAGCTTGCACCACGCCCGCATAACAGCGGTCACTACACGATGGAAGCCTGCCGGACGTCACAGTTCGAGCAGCATGTACGCGCGGTGTGCAATCTGCCGCTCGGGGATACGACGCTTATGAGTCCTGTGGTTATGGTGAACGTGCTGGGTGAGCATGTCGCACCGCTTCTAGAGCTTACAGCTCGCGCGGATGAAGCGGCTAAGCGCTTGAAGGTCGCTCCGAAATTGCATTTGTACGGGAAAAAGGAAGCTATTGTGAAGCGGAAGATGGGCCATGTCAATGTTTTGGCAGAAACGACGGATGCTGCGCTTAGCTGGATCGAAGAAACAACTATTTGGAAGGTGTGAAGCAATCATGTTAGATCGTTACAGCAGACCGGAAATGAGAGCTATTTGGACAGAGGAAAATAAATTCAGAGCATGGCTGGAGGTTGAGCTTTGCGCATGCGAGGCTTGGTCTGAGCTAGGCGTTATTCCGAAGGAAGACGTTGTCGCGCTTCGCGCATCAGCTGATTTCGATATCGATCGGATTTATGAAATTGAGCAGGACACTCGTCATGACGTTATCGCGTTTACACGCGCCGTATCTGAGAAAGCAGGCCCTGAAGGCAAATGGGTGCATTACGGCCTTACTTCTACGGACGTTGTAGATACTGCTATCGGTTATTTGCTTCTTCAAGCAAATGCGATTCTCGTTAAAGATATTGAACGTTTTATTGAAATTCTTAAGAACAAAGCGTTGCAATACAAGGATACGCCGATGATGGGCCGTACGCATGGCGTACACGCGCAACCAACAACCTTTGGTCTGAAAATGGCGCTTTGGTACGAGGAAATGAAGCGTAACCTGGAGCGTTTCCACCATGCTGCGAACAACGTGCAGTTCGGTAAAATGTCCGGTGCGGTAGGTACATTCGCAGATATCGATCCTTTTGTTGAAGAATTTGTATGCAAGAAGCTTGGCATTACTGCAGCTCCAATCTCAACACAAACGCTGCAGCGTGACCGTCACGCTGAATATATGGCGACTCTTGCACTCGTAGCCTCTTCGCTTGATAAGTTTGCAACGGAAATTCGCGCTTTGCAGAAGAGTGAGTTCCGTGAAGTAGAAGAAGCGTTCGCAAAAGGTCAAAAAGGTTCATCCGCAATGCCGCACAAACGCAATCCAATCGGCTGCGAGAACATTTCCGGCTTGTCCCGCGTTATTCGCGGACATATGGTTACAGCTTACGAGAACATTGCCCTTTGGCATGAACGCGATATTAGCCACTCGTCTGTTGAACGTATTATTTTGCCGGATGCAACGATGCTGCTTAACTACATGCTGAACCGTTTGGGCAACATCATCAACAACCTGACCGTGTTCCCGGAAAACATGAAGCGCAACATGCAAGCGACATACGGCGTGCCATTCTCTGGCCGCGTATTGACGAAGCTGATCGACAAAGGCTTCAGCCGTGAGAAAGCTTATGACACGGTTCAACCGCGTGCAATGCAGGCATGGGAAACAAAACGTCAATTCCGCGAACTCATTGGCGAGACAGAGGAAATTACAAGTGTGCTGACGACAGAGGAAATCGATGATTGTTTCGATCCGGCTTGGCATCTGAAGCATGTTGATACGATTTTCACACGTCTTGGACTGATTTAAGGGGAGGCTGGCCTGATGACTGCACCATCGCAAGCTCTATCGACAGCTGTCGATTATATTAAAGCTCCGCTGATTTACAAAGGAAAGGTTCGTGAGCTGTACGATCTGGGCGAGCATTTCCTCATCGTCGTAACTGACCGCATTTCCGCTTTCGACTACGTGCTTGACCCGGCAGTGCCGGACAAGGGCAATGTGCTGAACCGTTTGTCCGCTTACTGGTTCGAGCAAACCGCTGACATTCAAGTGAATCACGTCGTTCATACCGATGTGGAGAAGCTTGGCGGTCTCGTCACCGAGCCGGAGCTGCTCAAAAACCGGATTATGGTCACCCGCAAAGCGGAGCGCATCGATATCGAATGTGTGGTTCGCGGCTATATCACTGGCGGCGGCTGGAGACAGTATCAGCAAACGTCAGCGATTAACGGTATCGAGCTTCCAGCGGGCCTCCGCAAAAACGAACGTTTTCCTGCTCCAATCTTTACGCCGGCAGCGAAAAACGACGTCGGTCACGACGAGGACATCCCATTTGAGAAAATGGCTGAAATGGTCGGTGCTGAGCTTGCCGAGGAGCTTCGTGACCGCAGCATCAAGCTGTATGAATACGCTCATGGCTATTGCGCAGAGCATGGCATCATCCTTGCCGATTGCAAATTCGAGTTTGGACTCATCGACGGCAAAGTGATCTTGATCGACGAAATCTTCACGCCTGACTCCTCCCGCTTCTGGGCGGAAGGCAATTATGCGCTGGATATCGAGATCGACAGCATGGACAAAGAGCCGGTACGCACGTACTTGTTAGGCTCAGATTGGGATCGCGACAGCAAGCCAGCACCACTGCCGGATTCCGTAGTAGCTGAAACCACGTCCCGCTACCGTGACATCTACCGCCGTCTTACTGGCGTAGAGCTGTAGGAGCTTTGCTAGCTGAGTGCGGAACGGGAAAAACAGGCGTTAAATGCTGCAAAATCGAGCTAGGACGCCGAAGTTGATGCAAATAACGCCTGAAATTCCTGCTAATCGCAGCAAATTAGCATTAAGAGTTGGATTAACGGGAACAGCAGGCGTTAAATGCTGCAAAATCGAGCTAGGACGTCGAAGTTTCTGCAAATAACGCCCAAAGTTCCCGCTAATAGCAGCAAATTAGCTTTAATAGTTGGATTAACGGGAAAAACAGGCGTTAAATGCTGCAAAATCGAGCTAGGACGCCGAAGTTGATGCAAAAAACGCCTAAAACTCCCGCTGTTCGCAGCAAATTAGCTTTTAGGCTTGATTTAACGGTAGAAATTCCCGTTATATTAAAATCCGTCGCTGGAAGCCGGATGGAATGATTTTAACAACGTTGAGCGAGAGCGATGACGCTGACATAGAGGTGCTGAAGCGCATGCCGCTTAGGCAGGCAGTCAGCGAGAGCGCTGCTGCACCCCATAAACTTTAACCAAAGCGCGAAAGCGCAAGGTTGCAATGCATTACTGACAGGCAGCACAGTCACAGGCCAGTCAAATAGGAATCAAGCGGCCAGCGTTAACGCGGCCGCCAAACAAACGCTTCACCGACCATCCTCGCAAAGGTTTGATTGGTCATGTGCAGAGGCGAAGCGTGGGGTGTTGTTGCCTTAAGAGCGATAGCGATCGCTTCTTGAAGACCGGGAAATACCCGCTAGGCGGTGTAATCAAATTTCCCGGCTTCGAAAGCGACGTAGACAACAACCCCCACGCCTGCGCTGAGCAAGCCGATCAACACCGGCGAGAAACCATCATTACTTTACCGACCACCCTCGCAAAGGTTTTATCTCAAAATTTGTGAGCTCGGAGAGTGGGAAGTTGTTGCCTTAAGAGCGACAGCGATCGCTTCTTGAAGCCGGGAAATTACCGCAAAGCGTGTAATCAGAATTTCCCGGCTTCGAAAGCGGCGTAAGCAATAACTCCCGCGCCCGAGCGGCCATCACATTTTGACGAAAATCTGCTGCGAGAAAAAACCCACATTTTCAGGAGGCTATTATGAAGGCAACCGTCTACGTCACTATCAAGCAAAACGTTTTGGATCCACAAGGAACCGCTGTACAAGGAGCGCTTCACACACTTGGTTTCTCTGAAGTCGAAAAAGTACGCATCGGCAAATATTTGGAGCTTGAGCTTGATACGACTGACCGCGCAGAAGCGGAAGTACGCATTAAAGCTATGTGCGAGAAGCTGTTTGCGAACACGGTTGTAGAAGATTTCCGTTTTGAGCTGGAGGGATAGGGCGATGAAGTTTGCAGTACTTGTATTTCCAGGCTCCAACTGTGACATCGATTGCTACAAAGCAGTCGAAGACACGATCGGCCAGTCGGTTGACTACGTATGGCACACAGCTACAGACTTGTCTTCTTATGATGCGATTCTAGTACCTGGAGGCTTCTCCTACGGCGATTACCTGCGCTGCGGCGCAATTGCGCAATTCGCTGCTGTTATGGCGGAAGTGCAAAAAGCAGCCGAAGCAGGCAAATATATTCTAGGCATCTGCAACGGATTCCAAATCTTGACGGAGGCTGGCCTTCTGCCAGGCGCCTTGATTCGCAACAACGGACTGAAGTTCCGCTGCCATCAAGCGCCGCTTGAAGTGGTAAACAACAACACAGCATTTACCAACCAATATTCGCAAGGTGAAATTATAAATATTCCAATCGCACACGGCGAAGGCAACTACTATTGCGACGACGCAACGCTTGCTGAGCTTAAAGCGAACGATCAAATTATTTTCCGCTATGCGGGCGACACGAATCCGAACGGTTCTGTAGAGAACATTGCGGGCATTAGCAACAAAGCAGGTAACGTAGTAGGCATGATGCCGCATCCAGAGCGTGCAGTTGATCAATTGCTTGGCTCGGAAGACGGCAAACGGATGTTTACATCGATTTTGAATGCATGGAGGGAACAACATGGCGCAGCAGTTAACAGCTAAGGAACCGACAGCGGAGCAAATTGCCGAGCAAAAAATTTACAGCCAGTTTGGTGTATCCGATTATGAATTTGAGCTCATTTGCGGCTTTCTTGGCCGTAAGCCAAACTACACGGAGATCGGCGTATTCAGCGTTATGTGGTCAGAGCATTGCTCTTACAAAAACTCCAAGCCTATTTTGAAAAAATTCCCGATCACAGGACCTCGCGTTCTCATGGGACCGGGCGAAGGCGCGGGTATCGTCGATATCGGCGACAACCAAGCGGTTGTATTCAAAATCGAATCGCATAACCATCCATCGGCGGTTGAGCCTTATCAAGGCGCTGCAACTGGCGTAGGCGGCATTATCCGCGACATTTTCTCCATGGGCGCTCGCCCAATCGCATTGCTGAACAGCTTGCGTTTTGGCCGTCTTGAAAATGAGCGCGTTAAATATTTGTTTGAGCACGTCGTTAGCGGAATTGCTGGCTACGGCAACTGTATCGGTATTCCGACAGTTGCGGGCGAGGTTATGTTCGATGAGAGCTACGAGGGCAATCCGCTCGTTAACGCGATGTGCGTTGGTCTAATCGATCATGATAAAATTCAGCGCGGTGTCGCAAAAGGGGTAGGCAACCCGGTATTCTACGTTGGTCCTGCTACTGGCCGCGACGGTATTCACGGTGCTACTTTTGCATCGGTTGAGCTTTCCGAGGAATCAGAAGAAAAGCGTACAGCTGTTCAAGTCGGCGATCCATTCATGGAGAAGCTGGTTATGGAAGCAACGCTTGAGCTGATCAACTCCGGTATCGTTCTTGGTATTCAAGACATGGGCGCAGCGGGTCTTACTTGCTCCAGTGCTGAGATGGCTTCGAAAGCTGGCAACGGCCTTGAGCTTTACCTTGATGAGGTACCGCAGCGTGAAACAGGCATGACGCCTTATGAAATGATGCTTTCCGAGTCGCAAGAGCGTATGCTCTTCGTCGTAGAGCCGCAGCATGAAGCGCAAGCGAAGGAAATTTTTGATCGTTGGGGCATTATTTGCGCCAAAGTAGGTAAAGTAACGGATGACGGTCGTCTTCGTTTGTTCCACCAAGGCCAAGAGGTTGCCGATATGCCGGTTAAAGCGCTCGTTGACGAGTGCCCTGTATACGACAAACCATCGAAAGAGCCTGCATATTACAGCGAGAATGCCGCAGTAGATACATCGGCATATGATGAAGTAACGGATTTGACTGGCGCGCTGGAGAAGGTTCTTGCTTCCCCGACAGTTGCCAGCAAAGAGTGGGTTTACAATCAATATGACTATATGGTTCGTACATCGACAGCTGTTCAACCAGGCTCCGATGCGGCAGTCGTAACGATTCGCGGCACGCGCAAAGCGCTTGCGATGACAACGGATTGCAACGGACGTTACGTATATCTAGATCCAGAAGTAGGCGGACGTATTGCAGTTGCAGAAGCTGCACGTAATATCGTGTGCTCAGGCGCTGAGCCGCTTGCTGTAACTGACAACCTTAACTTCGGTAACCCTGAGAAGCCAGAAGTTTTCTGGCAGCTTGAGAAATCGGCAGACGGGATGTCCGAGGCTTGCGTGGTGCTTAACACACCAGTTATCGGCGGTAACGTAAGCTTGTACAATGAGAACGCGAAGGGTGCTATTTACCCGACACCAGTAATCGGTATGGTCGGTCTTGTACACGACATCGATCACATCACAACGCAAGGCTTCAAAGCAGAGGGCGACGTTATTATTCTTGTAGGCGAAACAAAAGCGGAAATGGGCGGAAGCGAATTCCAGTACGTTACGCAAGGCGCTGCTGCTGGCCGTCCTCCAGAAATCGATCTTGCTACAGAGAAGAAGGTTCTGGATGCTGTCCTTGGCGCGATTCAAAAAGGTCTTGTAGCATCGGCTCATGACTTGTCCGAAGGCGGTATTGCGGTAGCTGTTGCAGAATCATGCATTAGCGGTCGTCTAGGCGCAGAAGTGGCATTGTCATCTGATCTACGTGCTGATCACCTATTGTTCAGCGAATCGCAATCACGTATCTTGCTGTCGGCTAAGCCGGATCAAGCAGCGGCATTGCAAGCATGGCTTACAGAGCAAGGCGTTGTTCATGCACAAGTTGGTATCGTTAAAGGCAGCAGCCTGACCATAAGCGTAAACGGAAAATCCGGCATTCAGGCGCCGGTAACACAACTGGAGAAGGTCTGGAAGGATGCGATTCCATGTCTGATGAACAAATAAGACAGGAACCTTTGTTATGGACGGGCGACCACTATAACGAAGGTATTGGCCGTGACGATATGTTTGATAAATTGCGTGAGGAATGTGGCGTTTTCGGGGTTTTTAATCTCCCCGAAGCGTCCAACCTATCCTATTATGGTCTTCATGCGCTTCAGCATCGCGGTGAGGAAAGTGCGGGAATCTGTACGGTTGATACGAAAAATGGCAATAAGTTCGCTTATCACCGCGGTATGGGTCTTGTAAAAGAAGTATTCAACAAGGAAAATCTCGATATGCTTGCCGGGGACCGCTCCATCGGCCACGTACGTTATTCGACAGCGGGAGAAAGTAAGCTTGCGAACGCACAGCCGCTTATTTTCCGCTATCGCGACGGTGACCTTGCGGTTGCTACAAACGGCAATATCGTGAATGCGCCGGAAATTCGTCGTGAGCTTGAGATGTCAGGCTCAATCTTCCAAACGTCCAGCGACACGGAAGTAATCGCGCATCTTATTGCACGTTCATCGAAGGATTTCGAGACGGCTGCGAAGGAAGCATTGCAGCGCATCGTTGGCGGATTTGCTTTCTTGATTATGACGAACGACAAGCTGCTCGTTGCAGCTGATCCGCATGCTCTTCGCCCGCTTGTTATGGGCCGTATTGGCGAAGGTTATGTATTCTCGTCGGAGTCTTGTGCATTCGAGACAATTGGTGCCGTGTATGAGCGTGATGTACAGCCTGGCGAATTGCTCATTCTCGATGCAGACGGCATGCGCGAGGAACGTTACGCGGAGGTTGACCGCCGCGCAACTTGTGCGATGGAGTATATTTATTTTGCCCGTCCTGATAGTGATATCAACGGCATTAATATTCATATGGCCCGCAAACGGATGGGTCGCCAGCTTGCTTCCGAATCTTTTGTTGATGCGGATATCGTAACGGGTGTGCCGGATTCGAGTATTTCAGCAGCAATTGGATACGCGGAGCAAACCGGTATTCCATACGAGCTTGGCCTTATCAAAAACAAATATACCGGCCGGACATTCATCCAGCCTTCTCAAGAGCTTCGCGAGAAGGGTGTAAAAATGAAGCTGTCTGCCGTTCGTAAAGTGGTGGAAGGCAAACGTGTCGTTATGATTGATGATTCAATCGTTCGGGGCACAACATCGCTGCGGATCGTAAACCTGCTTCGTGAAGCGGGAGCGACTGAGGTGCATGTGCGCATCACATCGCCGCCTTTCAAAAACCCATGCTACTACGGAATTGATACTCCTGACCGCAAAGAGCTCATTGCTTCTTCAAGGACAGTAGAGGAAATCCGCAAGCAAATTAATGCTGATTCATTATCTTTTATAAGCAACGAAGGTTTTGTTGAGTCTGTTGGCGGCAATGATGGGGCTTATAATCGCGGCATGTGTCTAGCTTGCTTCGATAATGACTACCCAACACCAGTTAACGAAGAATCAGACAAAAGCTGCAGCTGTTAATAACATAAATGATTAACCTCATGGAGCGATTGCTGCTCCTAAATTAGTTAAGGAGTTGACCGAGAGTGTCAGAAGCGTACAAAAAAGCCGGCGTCGATATCGCGGCAGGCAACGAAGCGGTTGAACGGATGAAAAAGCACGTAAAACGGACTTACCGTCCAGAGGTGCTGGCAGAGCTTGGCGGCTTTGGCGGTCTATTCAGCCTTAACAAGGACAAGTACGATGAGCCTGTACTCGTGTCTGGGACAGATGGCGTCGGAACGAAGCTGAAGCTTGCTTTTGCCATGGACAAGCATGACACGATCGGCATTGATGCCGTAGCCATGTGCGTGAACGATATAATCGTACAAGGCGCAGAGCCGTTGTTCTTCCTTGATTACTTGGCATGCGACAAGGTCGTTCCTGAGAAAATCGAAGCGATCGTTAAAGGTATTGCAGAAGGCTGCGTACAAGCTGGCTGTTCACTCATCGGCGGCGAAACAGCTGAAATGCCTGGCATGTATCAAGGCGGAGAATACGATATCGCTGGTTTTACAGTAGGTATTGTGGATAAGAAAAAAATGATCGACGGATCAACTATTGCTGCTGGCGATGCGGTTATCGGTTTTGCTTCCAGCGGTATTCACAGCAACGGCTTCTCGCTCGTTCGCCGCTTGCTGCTTGAAGACGCAGGTTATTCGCTTGATCAAGAGCTTGAAGAGCTTGGCGGCGCGAAGCTAGGCGATGTGTTGATTGAGCCAACACGCATCTACGTGAAATCGGCGCTTAAGCTGGTTGAGCAAGTGGAAGTGAAGGGCATGGCGCATATTACTGGCGGCGGTTTTATCGAGAACATTCCGCGGGTACTTCCTGACGGCGTGAACGTAGATGTGGAATACGGCTCATGGCCGATTTTGCCAATCTTCGATTTGATGCAAAATAAAGGTGCGATTACGAATCGTGATATGTTCACGACTTTCAATATGGGTATTGGTCTAGTTATTGTTGTTCCAGCTGATCAAGCAAATGAAGCTCTTCGCATCGCTTCTGAGCTTGGTGAGCAGGCTTACCGTATCGGAACGGTTACGGAAGGAAGCCGCATCGTAACGTTTACGGGAGCGGAAGTATAATGGGAGCACTTCGCATCGCTGTTTTCGCTTCGGGACAAGGTACGAATTTCCAAGCGATTGTAGATGCGGTGCAGGAAGGGAAGCTCGATGTAACCATCGAGCTTCTTGTTTGTGATAAGCCTGCCGCTCCCGTTGTAGAGCGCGCAAGGAAGGCTGGTGTGGACACGTTCCTGTTCACGCCGAAGGAATACCCGTCTCGCGAAGCTTATGAGACGGAAATTATCGCTGAGCTAGCGCGGCGCGGCGTTGAGCTGATCGTGCTTGCAGGCTACATGCGCATTATTACGCCTTTGCTGGTTGAGCCATTTTATGGTCGGATGATTAATATTCATCCGGCACTGCTGCCGGCATTCCCCGGCGTGAATGGCATAGGGCAGGCACTTTCGTACGGCGTTAAGCTGACTGGCGTCACCGTTCATTATGTGGACGGCGGCATGGACAGCGGACCAATAATCGCGCAGCAAGCAGTGGAAGTGCAAGGCGGAGATACGGAAGATTCACTCGCGGAGCGTATTCACGCAGCCGAGCAGGCGCTGCTGCCCGCAGTTATTCAGCATATCGCGAAGGGTCGCGTCACGCTGAATGGACGTCATGTGACGGTAAACGGCTAATCGTTTATTGAAATAACATCTAATATGGCAAGTGTGGATGCAGTATTTGGAGAAGAGAAATTGTTTGGTCAAATAGATGAGGAGGGATTTGCATGGCAATTCGCAGAGCGTTAATTAGTGTTTCGGATAAGTCAGGAATCGTGGAGTTTTCTAGAGAACTGGCTAGCCAAGGTGTGCAAATTATTTCGACGGGCGGTACATTCAGCCTGCTGCAAAAGGAAGGCATTCCGGTTATCGGGATTTCCGATGTAACGGGCTTCCCGGAGGTATTGGATGGTCGTGTCAAAACGCTTCACCCGGCCGTACATAGCGGCTTGCTCGCGGTGCGTGACAATGAAGAGCATCAGAACACGATGAAGGAGCTTGGCCTGGATTACATCGACCTCGTTGTCGTTAACTTGTATCCGTTCAAAGAAACGATCGCGAAGCCTGATGTTTCCTATGAGGATGCGATCGAAAATATCGATATCGGCGGCCCGACGATGCTTCGTTCAGCTGCCAAAAACCACGCGTTCGTAACGGTTGTAGTGGATACTGCCGACTACGGTACGGTGATTGAGGAATTGAAAGCACAAGGCGATACGACACTTGAGACGCGCAAACGCCTGACTGCCAAAGTGTTCCGTCATACTGCGGCTTATGATTCCCTTATCTCTGATTACTTGACCAAGCAAGTGGGCGAATCATTGCCTGAAACGTACACCGTTACTTACGAGAAGGTACAGGATCTGCGTTACGGCGAGAACCCGCACCAGAAAGCTGCATTCTACAGCAAGCCGCTTGCGGCAGCAGGCAACGTAACGACTGCTGAGCAGCTGCACGGCAAAGAGCTTTCCTATAACAATATTAGCGACGCCAACGCTTCACTCGCAATTCTAAAAGAATTCGACGAGCCAGCGGTCGTTGCTGTCAAACATATGAATCCTTGCGGCGTAGGAATCGGCGCTACAATCCATGAAGCTTATCAAAAAGCTTATGCAGCAGACCCAACGTCGATCTTCGGCGGTATCGTAGCTGCTAACCGTACGATCGGTGCAGATACAGCTGAGCTGCTTGGCGGTATTTTCCTCGAAATCATCATCGCGCCTGACTTCACGCCTGAAGCGCTTGAGATTTTGACGAAGAAGAAAAATATCCGTTTGATGAAGCTGGGTGAGCTTTCGGCAGCTGGTGAGCGCAAGCCGGAATGGCTTGTTACTTCAGTTGACGGCGGTATGCTCGTACAAGAGAGCGACGTTCATTCGGTAACAGAAGCAGATTTGCAGTTTGTAACAGATCGCAAACCGACTGCGGAAGAGCTGAAACAGCTGCTATTCGGCTGGAAAGTTGTTAAACATGTAAAATCGAATGCGATTTTGCTAGCGAAGGACGATATGACGATTGGCGTTGGCGCTGGTCAAATGAACCGCGTAGGCGCAGCACGCATTGCAATTGAACAAGCTGGCGAAGCGGCAAAAGGAGCAGCACTTGCATCGGACGCATTTTTCCCAATGGGCGATACGGTAGAGCTGGCTGCCAAAGCTGGCATCACAGCGATCATTCAACCAGGCGGCTCAATCAAAGACGAAGAGTCGATTGCTGCGGCTAATGCGAACAACATCGCGATGGTGTTCACAAGCGTACGTCACTTTAAACACTAGAACCTGGCGCAGCTATTCAAATAGGCAGCCGCACGTTAACGACAGAGAGCTGGCGCGGGCGGCGGCTGCATTTTTTAATGCGTTTTTGCTTGTATTTAGTCATTTGGGAGGTTATCGGTTATGCGTATTTTGGTAGTTGGCGGCGGCGGACGAGAGCATGCAATCGTATGGGCGCTTAAGAAAAGCGAGAAGGTAAAAGAAATTTTTTGCGCACCGGGCAACGCAGGTATTGCTCAGCTAGCTGAAATTGTACCGATCGCGGTCAATCAATTTGATGAGCTAATTCAGTTTGCAAAGGATGCTGCAATTGATCTTGTTTTTGTAGGTCCAGATGATCCGCTTGCAGATGGTATTGTAGATGCATTCGAAGCAGCAGGAATCGTGGCATACGGTCCTCGCAAAAATGCGGCTGAAATCGAAGGCAGCAAAATTTTCATGAAAAATCTATTGAAAAAATACGATATTCCTACGGCGAAATATGAAACATTCACCGACTATGAATCAGCGTCTGCTTACCTTCGCGAGCAATCCGCTCCTATCGTTATTAAAGCTGACGGGCTCGCAGCTGGTAAAGGCGTTACGGTTGCAGCTACGCTAGAGGAAGCGGAGCAAGCGCTGCGCGACATGATGGTTGATAAAGTATTCGGCCAAGCAGGAAGCCAAATTGTTATCGAGGAATGTCTAGTTGGACAAGAGATGTCCATTCTCGCTTTCGTTGATGGTGAGACGGTTCGCGCTATGGTACCAGCACAAGATCATAAGCCCATCTTTGATGGAGACAAAGGCCCAAATACTGGCGGCATGGGTACCTATACACCGCTGCCTCATATCGATCAAGCCATCATTGACGAATCGATTCAGAACATCATCATTCCAACGGCAAAAGCGATGGTCAGCGAAGGCCGTCCATTCCGCGGCGTTTTGTTCGCTGGTCTTATGATTACGAAGGACGGTCCAAAAACGATCGAATTTAACGCTCGCATGGGTGATCCAGAAACGCAGGTTGTACTGCCTCGTTTGCAAACGGATCTGATCGACATCGTGCTAGCATCGCTGAATGGCAATTTGGATCAGCTTGATATTCAGTGGAGCGAGGAAGCAGCCGTTTGTGTTGTTGTCGCATCGGAAGGGTATCCAGCTTCTTATCCAAAAGGTTGCGTAATTACCGGTCTTGCAGAAGCAGAAGCGCAGGGAGCACTTGTGTTCCATGCTGGAACAGCTGAGAAGGATGGGCAATTCGTCACGAACGGCGGACGCGTTCTAGGTATCGTTGGCCGCGGCCGCGACATTGCAGAGGCGCGTGCACGCGCGTATGAAGCGGTTAGCGTGATTGATTTTGAAGGCAAGCAAAACCGTACGGACATCGCAGCTAAAGCACTAATCTAAGATGCTTAGTACGAAATATAAATATGGTCTTTCCTTTATTTTGGTCAACCAGAAATCTCTGGTTGGCTTTTTTTTTATTTTGCCTATTTTTGTGCCAAGTGTGTCAAAATCACTCGAAAGGTGTTACTAATTTGTAACTCTATCAATATGCCATAGCGTTACAATGAATCTATCAGCGAGGAATAGAAGGTGAGTGTAATGAAAAAAGTAAGACAGCGTCGTTTTTTGTTTTTAGGAGTCCTATC
The DNA here is from genome assembly GCF_056173205.1 of Pristimantibacillus sp. Z349TD_6. NCBI lineage: Bacteria > Bacillati > Bacillota > Bacilli > Caryophanales > Paenibacillaceae > Pristimantibacillus (SeqCode) > Pristimantibacillus sp. Z349TD_6. Next base: position 1,088,686 of record NZ_CM149662.1, read on the forward strand.
AATTGTAGTAATCATGAGCCTCAGTGCTTGTGGGGCAAAAGGCGGATTAAGCTTATCAACGCTTTTGACAGGCGAGAAAAATCCCATTGTAGATAATGGGAACAACGAGAAAGGGCCAGAAACGGGAAGCGGAACCACAGGTGACGGAGATGTCGTTATTATCGGCAACAACGGAGGCAAAGACGGTGATATCATTCATGGCGATGTGGATAATAAGCCAGTCGAACCAGATAAGGGAAAACCTGAAGTTCCTGTAAAGGAAAAGCTGGACAAGCCGGATCAAGTCATAGCAGCATCAAAGCCAGACAAAGGTAAAAAACTTATCGCGCTCACGTTCGACGATGGTCCAGACAAGCGTTATACAACCGATATTTTGGATATCCTGAAGGAAAAAGGAGTTAAGGCCACTTTCTTTGTAGTCGGGCAACAAGTTACGAAAAATCCAGAAGTGCTGCAGCGTATTGTAGACGAAGGGCATGCAATTGGCAATCATACAAACAATCATAAGGATTTATCTAAGCTAGACGAGCAGGGAATTATTGAACAATTTAAAGAAGCGGACACCGCTATTAAAGAAGCGATCGGCATTACACCAGCAATGGTCCGCGCGCCTTATGGGGCAGTATCGGATACGGTTAAAGCATTAGTGAAAGAAAATCATCGTGAACTAATTGGCTGGAATATCGACACGCGCGACTGGGCGGGAACCTCGTCTTCCGATATGATTAAAATGATTAAGAAAGAAGCCAAACCAAATGGTATGATATTAATGCATTCTTTTGGAAGCAAACATGTTAAAAATACGGTACACGCTTTACCTGCTATCATTGATCTTTTGGAAAATATGGGTTATACGTTAGTGACTGCCGATCAATTGGCTTAACTGGGAACATGCACGAGGAGGCTGCAACGTTGGATAACGCAAGTGATAGTAATGTGAGAAATAGGCGTGGACCAATCATGAGATGGAGCTTAATGCTCGGCGGCTTGATTCCACTCCTATTGCTCGCAGCTGGCTGTCGTTATACAGCCGCGCCTGCAGATCTTCTGCAGAAGCCTGCTATTTCACCCGAGAAACAGGCTATCGTGCAGGCAATTGAAAAAAATTTACCGGATTACAGCAAGCTGACGCTTCCTCTTAGAGAGGATCATATGGAAGCCATACGCCTCATTGATGTGGACGGAGACGGAACGGAAGAGGCTATCGTTTCTTATTACAATGAATACAGTTCACCTGAGTTAATGGTGTTCAAATATACGAATTCAGTATGGAAGCCGTGGGTGCTCATTCAGCAGCCGCTGGCTAGATTAATTGATTGGCTGAAAATAGAGGATCTCGATAACGATGGTCAAATGGAAATCATGATCGGGTGGATCGGAGCTTTTGACAGTCCGAATGTGCTCGAGATTTATTCGTTTAAATCGAAGCCAGTTCGCAATGATGTCGGCAAATTGACATTGAAGCCTATGGAGACCTTGCCTTATTCTTATGGAGATACGGGCGACATTAATGAGGATGGACGAATGGAGCTTGCGATTATATCGGAGATCGGTACGAATCAAGAAATGGCGCTGCCTGAATTCCATTTAACCCTTTACAATTGGATCAACGGGAGCATGCGGGAAATACATACAGAGAACCTGTATAAAGAAGTGAATAGTTATGATCGTTTGCTCATTGGACGGATTTCACCTACTCGTAGAGGTATTATTTTGGAAGCATCGACCGGTGCGCACAGTACTTATACCACTATGTACGTGTGGGAGCGAAACAAGCTCAGGCTCGTTTATCCGAATCGATCTATAGGGCAGGAAGGAATTAGCGGCACGCCAACGATGAGCAAGGATATCAATGGCGATGGCATCTTTGAACTGCCATGGACGAAAGAGGCTCCGGGTTATTCAGAGGTTCCTTATTCCGATTCCAAATGGTTGGATGAATGGATGCAATGGGACGGTAAATCTGACTTTGTAAAAATAACAGAGGAATTTTCTGATTATAGTTATGGTATACAGCTTCGTATACCTGAACAATGGTTAGGCCGTTATACGATGCACAGCTTGAACGAGCCGCATGCCCTTGTATCCATCGATTACTGGAATGAAAAATTGAATAAGACAGCCAAGCTGGCGACCTTATATGCAGTACCGCAGAAGCAGTGGGATAGCGTTGAATCAACTTGGAAGCAGCAATCTAAACGATATCGGCAGCTAATGACGGACAGCGGCAATGTTTTTGCGGTTTCATTCGTAGTGGAAGCTCCAGCCGAGTGGCCAGAAGCAGACCGGCAAGCTTTTAGCGAGATGGCAGGGGTAGAAGCAGAGTTTGCATCTTCGCTTACTATCCGCAACGATTAAGAGAGAAAAGCGGGTGCTTTAAGCTATGCGTATATTATTGTTGGAGGACGAGGAGTCCATCCGCGGCTTTGTCCGCATTAATCTAAAGCGCAACGATATGGAAGTGATAGAGGCGGAAACAGGCGAATCAGCGTTAGCGCTTGCAGATACAGAAGGGCCTATCGATATTGCGCTGCTTGACGTTATGCTGCCGACAATTAGCGGATTTGAAGTGTGCGAGCAGCTGCGTGCCCGCTATCCGCGCATGGGTATTATTATGCTAACGGCGAAGTCGCAGGAAGAGGATAAAATTCATGGGCTGGAGCTAGGGGCAGATGATTATGTGCAGAAGCCGTTCAGTCCAGGCGAGCTTATTGCGCGCATTAAGTCGCTCTATCGGAGAATGAAGCCTCAGCTGGATGATCAGGAGCAAGAGGTTGGTGCTGCATCGGAATCGATTGCGGCAAGTGAGGAAGTGTACCGTGGCGAAGCAGCGCCTATAGCGGCACCGACATCTGCATTTCATGTTCAGCGTTCGATAGAAGAACAGCAGCCTACGATGATTTTTGGAAGCGGCGGCTTTCATCATCAGGAGCTGCATGTACAGCCGTTCCGGCTCTCTGTAGCAGAGCGGAAGCTGTGGAAGCAGGGCAAGGAAATTATTTTGACGCCTACGGAATGGACGCTTGTACGACTATTGATGGAACGAGTCGGCGAGAGCGTCAGCCGAGATCATATTTTGACAGAGGTATGGGGCAGATATTATGTTGGAGATCTTAAGGTAGTGGACGTGAATATTCGAAGAATTCGCCAGAAAATCGAGAAAAACCCATCCGATCCAGCCTTTATTGAAACGGTTTGGGGTTATGGTTATCGGTGGAAGCGGGGCGGCGACGAATGAAAAGCGTACAAACGAGAATGGTGTGGAGCTATTTGCTGCTCATCGTGCTTGTCGTCAGCGTACTTGGTGGCGTGTTCGCAGCATTAATGTGGAACTACTATTACGGAAGCGCGCAGAGCTCCGTTAAACAACGTGCGGAGTCGGCATTAACACTGCACAGCCGGTCGCTTTCCTCGCTTACAGTGAAGGATCAGGGCGATTATATTTTGCAATACATGGTTGAGAGCGGCACTAGGCTGCAGCTTCTTGATAGCACGGGTCAAATTAGGATCGATTCCGACGGTTTTGCACCAGATATTCGTTATACGACTGCTGACGTGAAGTCCGCGATTGCAGGGACAACGGGAAGCTGGCGGGGAGTTGATCCTTATTATGGAGAGCGGGTCATGTCGGTCACGATACCGCTTTGGAATGAAACACGGGTCGTATCCATGCTTCGTTATTCAGCTTCCTTGAATCAAGTAGATGCGATGGTGAGCTTGCTTATCCGGATGGCAACAGCGGTGGGTATCGGAGTTGTCCTGTTGTTTCTTGGCTTAAGCTTGTTTCTCGCCCAGCGAATCGTCAAGCCGATTCGAGAGCTTACACGAGCGGCACGCTATATGGCCGAGGGAGATTGGACGCATCGGGCTATTCAGCGAAATGATGATGAAATTGGTCAACTCGCAGAAACGTTTAATGCAATGGTATTAGAGCTTAGCAAACGTGAGAAGCTGAAGGATGACTTTATTTCTTCGATATCCCATGAGCTTCGCACCCCGCTTACATCGATTAAGGGCTGGAGTGAAACCTTAAAGGAAAGCGAGCCTACCGAGGATGATGAAGAGGTAAAGCTGGGCTTATCCATTATTAGCAAGGAAACGGAGCGCTTATCGGGGCTGGTCGAAGATTTGCTCGATTTCTCGAAGCTGTCGGCTAGGACGATGGAGCTGCATAGCGAAGTGCTTGATTTCAATGGTCCGGTTAAAGAAACAGTTAATCAGCTAGGGGTTCGTGAGGAGCATACGCGGGTACGGATTTTGGCTAACTATGGCAAAAGCCCAATCGTTGTTCGAGGGGATGCGAATCGACTCAAGCAGGTGATCATTAATCTAATTGACAATGCGCTCAAGTTTACACCTGCTGGCGGCACCATTCGTGTAGCAACGACCATCGAACAAGATAGCGCGATGCTCACGATAGCGGATACAGGCTGTGGGATTGAAGCGGAGGACTTGCCTCATGTCACTGAAAAGTTTTATAAAGCGAGTACCGGCCATGGCGGATCTGGACTCGGACTAGCTATTTGCAAGGAGATCATTGAGCTCCACGGCGGTCAGTTAACCATTGACAGCGAGCGTGGAGCCGGAACCATTGTGACGATTCGAGTGCCGATCATGCATGAGGAATAATCCATTCCCTCAGCTGCTCGCGGTGCTCTTATCGTCATTCTTTATAGAACAGCAGCTTGCGGTTCGCATATACAAACGATATCGCAACTGCGATTCCTATAATAAGCAGCAAGGACAGCCAGTGATCCTTTATAAAGGCAATCCATAAAGGCATAGCGTTGCACCTCCTAAAATGTGAATCTGCCAAACATATGGGTAGTATGTCCCGATTAGGAGCAGTATAAAGTTTGCTGGTTTTATTTTCTTTGTGAGATTGACAGGTAATGAGCAGTGATGATATTATGGTTTTAATATTAATTCATAGTATACGGGTAGGAATTATTATATATAGGCTTTCAGGAGGTTATCGGATGGAAAAGCACTTGACGCTGCGACATAACGAGCTTGAGCTTGCGGCAACGCTGCATTACCCTACGGATGGAAATAAAAACGATTCAGAAAAAAAACAAGCCATCATTATATGCCATGGATTCATAGGCTCTCGCATAGGCGTTGACCGTTTGTTTGTGAAAACGGCTAGAGCGCTTGCGGCGCAAGGCTCTTATGTCCTTCGTTTCGATTATGGCGGCTGCGGCGAGAGCAGCGGTGACTACGGAGCTCTCGGCTTTGATTCAATGGTTGATCAGACTAGAAGCGCGATTGATTATTTATCAAGCATGGAATGTGTCGATCCGCTCAGAATCGTATTGCTTGGCCACAGCCTCGGCGGGGCGGTAGCGATTATGACAGCAGTTAAAGATAAGCGCGCTAAACGTCTTGTGCTTTGGTCGCCTGTTGCATATCCGTTCAATGACATTGTACGGATCGTAGGACGCAGCAGTTATGACGATGCTGTAACTGGAGGAAGCTCCGATTATCAAGGGTATACGCTGCAGCCTGTATTTTTTGATTCGCTGCTTCAACACCAGCCTTTCCAAGCAGCTACTAAATTTGGCGGCGAGGTGCTGCTGGTTCACGGTACTAGCGATGAGCTTATACCTGTCGATTACAGCTTCTTATATCAGAAGGTGTTCTGGACCCGCAATGAGGGCCTTTGCGATAAGGAAATTATTTTTCAAGCGAATCACACCTACTCCGCTCGCAATCATCAGGAGGAAGCGATTCGCGTAACCTCAGATTGGCTAAACGGACTTGATAAACAGCAAGAAGAATGGCATCACTGGAGTATTTAAAGCGGTATGAACAAATAGAAGGGGCAAGTTCTTGTTAACCAAGAGCTTGTCCCTTCTATTTTTTTGTTGCACGTCCATACGGTGCTAAGACCATGCTTTCTGTCAGGAAATTGGGATATGATATGAAAAATTTGGATTTTTTAACCTGGAAAGCAACTTATTTGTCGAGACATACGCCCTCAATTGTGTTTAAATGGAAGTAATATGAAAACGAATACAAGCTATGTTTTAGCGGGAAAAGGCAGGTAAACGCATGAATAAAAGAATTCGAAAATCGGCAGTTTTGCTATTATTATCGCTTATACTCCTTCTTACAGCTTGCAGTGGAGGGAAAGGCAGCAACGATACACCGACAGAGACAAATGATATTATTGATCCTAATAGTACGGATGAGCCAGTGACGGATCCGACGCCGCTCCCTTATGATGCTCCGCTAAGCGGACTGAAGCTGGAAAATGCGGCAAGTGCAAGACCGATTGTTGTTATGATTAATAATTTCGCAGCAGCTCGGCCACAGTCTGGTTTAACGAATGCTGATGTCATCTGGGAAGTGCTTGCGGAAGGCGGCATTACTCGTTTAATTGCCGTATTTCAGAGTACGAGCGCAATAACCGATACGATTGGACCTATACGCAGCATCAGACCTTATCTTATTGATATTGGAGACAGTTATGGCGCGGTGCTTGCCCATGCAGGGGCGAGCAATGATGGTTATGCAGTGCTGCAAAGGCAGGGCAAACCTTATTTGGATGAAATCTCGAATGCAGGCAGCTACTTCTGGAGAAGCAAGGAACGTAAGGCTCCGCATAATTTGTATTCAAATCTAGAGAAGCTTCGTACGGGCGCAGAGAAGAAGAAATACAGCATGGACAAGCAGGTTCCGCCTTATACGTTCGCGGAAGCGGGTTCCACAGAGGTTGGTGTCCCGGCAGCCGACATTACAATAAATTTTTTGCTCAAAAATTATAACGTTGGATACAAGTACGATTCAGTATCAGGCTTATACAAACGGTCAATTGGCGACAAACCGCATATCGATATGAACAATAATGAACAGCTTTCCGGTACAAATTTGGTTGTTCTTGGAGCGGATCACAAGACGCTTGATAAAGAGGGACGATTGGCCGTCGATCTGACAAGAGGAGGCTCGGCGATTCTGTTCCAGAAAGGCAAAGCGATCGAAGCAGAATGGGTAAGAGCTCCAGATGGAATGATTCGAATTGTAAAGAATGGAGCAGAGCTGCCGTTTGTCCCTGGAAAAACTTTCTTTCATATCGTGCCAAACAAACCGACATTCGAAGGGCATGTAACATGGGTACAAACGTAGCAAGTTGGAGACACTGTTAACAGACGTTGACGGATGAGCTTCCAAGGATCAAAAGGACGCAATCTTGTTACAGGATTGCGTCTTTTTTATATTTTTTATGAAAATCTAAAATTTTTCATAAAACCTTTACATTCTCTTAACAATTCACATGTAAACTATGTTAAGATATTGTGGGCTCATAGCAGTGCGCCTAAACATCAAGTCGTGTAAAGGGGATTACGATGTTCAAGAAAAAGGATATTTTCTTTAAGACGTTCGAAGAAATGGCTGACGCAATTGTCGAGGCTGTGGAGTACTTTGCCAAAGGATTGTCAGACCTATCGGATGTATCAGCTTTCGCCAAGACCATGAAGGAATACGAAAGTAGATGCGACAAGCATGTACACACGATTTTGAAGGAGCTGAACAAAACGTTCATCACTCCGATTGAACGTGAAGATATTATGGCCCTGACGACTTCGCTTGATGATGTGCTTGATGGCATCGAAGCTTGCGCATCTCGTTTTGAAATGTACAACATTCTTGAGAAGGACGAGTACATAACGTTGTTTGGCGATATTCTCGTTCGTTCGTCGCATCAAATTAAGAAAGCAATTTATTTGCTTACAGAACGGAAGCTGCTTGCTATACGCGAGCCAAATATTGCACTTAACGAGCTGGAGAACCAAGCTGACGACCTGCTTCGGGTTTGCATCAAGAGCTTGTTCGCAAATGTCACAGATCCAATTGAGCTGATGAAGCGCAAAGAGATTTATGAGATGCTAGAGCAAACGACCGACTACTGCGAGGACGTTGCCAATACGCTGGAATCGATCATTATGCGTAATAGCTAATCTAGAGAGTGGGAGTCTTTTACAATGGATTTAATGGTTCTATGGATTGTCGTATTTCTAGCGCTTTCGTTTGATTTTATAAATGGATTTCATGATACGGCAAATGCGATTGCAACTGCCGTGTCGACTCGGGCGTTAAAACCTAGAGTTGCAATCGTAATGGCCGCCGTAATGAACTTTGTCGGTGCAATTACGTTTACAGGCGTTGCGGCCACAATTGGTAAAGGTGTAGCCAATCCAGCAGAGCTGGAGCATGGCGTTCCCATTGTTATTGCGGCTCTATTGTCAGCAATCGCATGGAACCTGATTACTTGGTGGTTCGGTATTCCTTCCTCATCCTCACACGCTTTGATTGGCTCCCTCGCAGGCGCAGTAATCGGCGGAGCAGGCATGAGCGCAATTAATAGCGGCGGATTGATCAAGATTGTACAAGCGTTGATTTTTTCACCGCTCATTGCTTTCTCCGCAGGTTTTATCATTATGTGGATTCTCAAGAAAATCTTTGCCAAATCAAGCCCGCATCAGGTGAATAAAGGATTTCGCTTCGGTCAAATCCTGACAGCTGCTTTCCAATCGTTCTCTCACGGTACGAATGACGCTCAAAAAGCAATGGGTATTATCGTATTTGCTCTAGTTGCTTCCGGTATTCAAACCACGATGGACGTTCCGCTATGGGTTAAAATTTCCGCGGCGACAGCAATGGCGCTCGGTACCTCAGTCGGCGGCTGGAAAATCATCAAAACGATGGGGACAAAAATTTTCAAAATCGAGCCAATCAACGGCTTTGCAGCTGACATTGGTTCAGCAGCGGTTATTTTGACGGCTACGATGCTTCATCTTCCAGTAAGTACAACACATGTTATTACGTCTTCAATCCTTGGTGTCGGCAGCGCGAAACGTTTCTCCGCTGTTAAATGGGGAGTTGCAGGTCGTATCATCGTTGCGTGGGTTATTACGATTCCCATTACAATCATCATGGCGATGTTTTTCTACTGGATCATTCATTTCTTCTTCCTATAAGAAAAGCTTGAAAAAACGATTACTCTTCGGTAATATAGTGATCTGACTCTTTAAATGAGATAGTGAGGAAAACCTCACTCGCCATGAGCCTAGGCTCATGGGGAATGAGATGTTCCTCACTATTTTTTGTGTTCTCTTCTAACGTTTACCCACTGTGGACAACGTTTATCGAAAATTCGCGAAAATTGCATCTATGCACATAATTAATAACAGCTGTGTATGAGTTCCACATTTGCTGATTGTACAGCCGCTTCAGCTTCGTTGCTACCATAATATGCGGCAGAATTGATTCGTTTTTCTTTTGAATATTTATATATTTTCAGCATAAGCAGAAAACATATGCACATTGTACGAACAGCTGTGTATGGATTGCAAGATGGAAGCTGACGAAAACTGTCGAAGGTTGTACTTGTACACAGTTCACAACAATGATGTACGAATTCGAACGGTTTTTATGTGGACAGACAAGGGAAATGGGTTATCCACAGCTGGATAACTATTTTATTTTCAGGGTGATCATGTGCATAAATGGATGAAATAAAATACACCCCGATCGCTGCGCTATTCGCGGCAATCAGGGTGCTTCACTTTAATAGATGTAGGTTAAATATGTTTAGAATAAACCTTCGAATCCGTGTTTAACGTTTCTTAGGCGTAGTACGGCGACGACGAACGGTTTTTTTGCCTGAGCCGGAACCAGCTCTTGGCTTGCGGCGTTTGCGGCGCTTTGGTTTCCATTCGTCAGAATCATCGTCATCAGATTTGTCTTTTTTGCTGAAGGAGCCCATAAGCACTTTGACTAGCGGAGCCATCTGAGAAACGCTCGACATGACCTTCTGGACCTTTGTCACGGTCGTTAAGATACCGTCGATGCCGCCCAAACGATCGATATAACCTTTAATTTCGCCTAGATTGGCAAGTGAGAAGCCGCTTGCTTTGGTGCTAGTGGTCGATTCTATAAGCTCAGCAGCTGTATCCGGTACAACGACGGGCAGGATATCCTGCGCCTGCTGCGAAGCCGGCGGCATTGTTGGCAGGTTTCCGCCAAAGCTGAAACCGCTCGACTTTGCGCCAGACGATTTGCTGAACGGATCTTGTGCCAGACGCTGGCCGCCGTGCCAATCGTTTTGCTGGTTGCCGGTACCGGGGTTATTGCGATAGTTCACACGGATCACAACCCTTCTTTTATAACAGTTTATGGAGTAGGCGAACATAAGGATTGGACGAATGTCTCGGGTGCAGATTTTTTTCTAGATAAATGCCTGCTGCTTGTATGTGAGTTCGCGTCAAATAGGTGGGGCAATTCCTTGCGTTAATTCGGTAATGTTTGAAAAAAACGGTTAAAAAAGTTACAATAGTAACATTAGTTTTAATAGGAGTGAATTCGCATGCAGCTTAAAAAGCTGAACGATAAAGCAATAGATCAATTATTCGAAGCGGTGCTTACATTGAAGTCAGTTGAGGAATGTTATGTTTTCTTCGATGATCTGTGTACGGTGAATGAGATCCAATCGTTATCGCAAAGACTTGAAGTAGCACGGATGCTCGGAAAAGGCAGCACTTATAACGCGATTGAAGCCGAGACAGGCGCAAGTACAGCAACAATATCAAGAGTGAAGCGTTGCTTGAACTATGGCAATGACGGTTATAAAATGGCTTTAGAACGGCTTGGAAGGTAGGAATCATGCGATGAAGCCAGGCATTCTTGTCATTAGCCACGGCTCCAGAGAAGCTGCATGGATACAGTTAGTCGATGAGGCGATTGCAGCAGCAGCGGCTTCGTCCCGTTTATCAGGCGTTCCAATTATGTCGTCCTTTCTCGAGATCGTGGAGGGACGGCTTATTCAGGATGGCATTGATGAATTAGAGCGACAAGGTGTTACGGATATGTTCGTAGTGCCGTTGTTCGTATCTTCGGGCAGTACACATGTGGATGAAATTGGGCAAGCATTTGGTTTTCCGTGGGTTTCCGATCTGGAGGGTGACTTAGGCACATTTCGAGTCAAAGCCACGATTCATTATGGTCTCCCGATTGACGATGATCCCCAAATTGCAGAGCTGCTCGCTTCAAACATTGCACCCTTATCCACAAAACCAGAGTCAGAAGCGTTACTGCTTATTGGCCACGGAAGCAAAGAAAAGGTATTCCATGAGCGCTGGCAGGAAGGGCTGAAGAAGCTTGGCGAGCGGGTTAGAGCGCTCGGTGGATATAAGCGCGCAGAGTATGCCATGCTATTGCCAGATCAAGCGGCAGGAAAGCTGGCAGCGATGCAGGCTGCGAATCCACAGGAAACGGTCATTATTGTGCCGCTATTTCTAAGCCAAGGCTATTTTACCAATCATGTCATTCCAAATCGGCTTAATGGTTTTGTATATCGCTATAACGGCAAGGCGATGCTTCCTAATGCAGCGATTGAGCAGTGGCTGGAGCATCAGATGATCGACGGTTTACAACGGTTGCGCGAAGAGAAGCATGTCACGTTTACAGAATAAATGTTAGGTTGAATGATTGTTAGGGGTGAACCGAGATGGCAATCAAACGAGCAAGACTTATATATAACCCGACATCGGGAAGAGAAGAAATGAAAAAAAGATTGCCAGATATTCTTCAGCGTCTTGAACAGGGCGGTATTGAGACGAGCTGCCACGCCACGATAGGCGAGGGAGATGCTACGCTTGCAGCGGCTGAAGCTGCGGACCGCGGCTATGATATGATCATTGCTGCAGGCGGTGACGGTACGCTTTATGAGGTTATCAACGGCTTGACGAACAAGGCGAATCGACCTCCGCTTGGCATATTGCCAGTAGGCACAACCAATGATTTCGCGCGGGCGATGGGTATTCCGAAGCATTGGGAGTACGCAGTCGACCTTATTATTCAGCAATATAGCCGGCCGATTGATGTCGGTAAGGCGAATGATCGCTATTTTATCAATATTGCTGGGGGCGGCTCCTTAACGGAACTGACCTATGATGTGCCGAGCAAGCTTAAGACGATGATTGGGCAGCTGGCATATTATATGAAGGGCATGGAGAAAATGACCCGACTTCGGCCAACTGAGCTGACTTTTCAAGCAGCTGGTGTAGGGGAATTCCATGACGAGTTCATGATGTTCCTTATATGCAACAGTAATTCGGTTGGCGGCTTCGAGCGACTCGCGCCGGACTCCAAGCTTGATGACGGGCTTCTGGACGTCCTGCTTATCCGCAAATGCAATTTGCCGGAATTTATTAAGCTTGTGACGCTTGCGCTGCGCGGTGAGCATTTGAACGATCCACATGTGATTCATTTCCGGACGGATGAACTAAAGGTGACTACACCGGATTATGTGCAAATTAACCTCGATGGCGAATATGGCGGCGTGCTGCCGTGTACTTTTTCGGTGCTGCCGTCGCATTTGCGTATTTTTGCTGATGAGACTGGGGAATCGACTTACCGTTAAGCCCTTATGTATTCGGAAATTTGGGAATGATAAATAGGAACTAGCATGCAACAGCATTGAAGATAGAGCGGAGAGAGTTTATGAACAAAGGTAGAAGCAGAGGCGGCAAAGGCAGATCGCGCAGTGCTGCGGGTACGGGTACTCGAGCAGCGGCGATTCCAGCGGATGCGCCTTTTCAGAAAAATGAAGAAGTCACCGTCGATATTATCGGCCTGACACATGATGGAGAAGGGGTAGGCCGCGCTGACGGCTTTACCCTTTTTATACAGGGAGCACTTCCTGGTGAGCGTGTGCGCGCGAAGGTGATGAAGGTAAAGAAGCAGTATGGTTATGCGAAGCTTGAAGAGCTGATGCTTAAGAGCCCATCGCGTATAGAACCGCCTTGTGATATTTATAAGGAATGCGGCGGCTGTCAGCTGCAGCATTTCGATTATCCGGCGCAGCTGGAGTGGAAACGCCAGCATGTTGTGGATAACTTGATGCGAATCGGCAAACTAAATGTGGATGGTGAAGGCAATCTGTCGGATGGAGAGAATGCGTCTGCTGGGATTGTTGTTCACCCTACTATTGGTATGGACGAGCCTTGGCGCTATCGCAATAAAGCATCAGTACCGATCGGCACCAGTTCTAAAGATGGTCAATTAATTGCAGGCTTCTACGCTCGCGGCAGCCATCGGATTATTGATATGGACGATTGTCTGATTGAGCATGAGCATAATGATGAGGTTATTCGTGTCGTAAAACGAATTGGACGTGAGCTGGGCGCCACACCTTATGATGAGGAAACTGGCCGCGGCGTACTGCGCCATGTAATGGCACGGACTGGCGTTGTCACCGGCGAGATCATGGTTGTGTTGGTCACGAACAGCAGGAAGCTGCCTTCGTCGGATGAATGGGTTAGGCGCATCCGCGAGGAGCTCCCGGGCGTGAAGAGCATCGTTCAAAATGTGAACGAGCGGAATACGAACGTTATATTCGGTGATGAGACTCGTGTCCTCTGGGGCAGCGAGGTTATCTATGATGAACTCGACGGCATTCGCTTCGCAATATCGGCGAGATCGTTCTATCAAGTGAACCCGATGCAAACGGTGGAGTTATATCGTAAAGCGGTCGAGTATGCTGGCTTAACAGGCTCGGAAACCGTGATTGACGCTTATTGCGGCATCGGTACGATATCGCTGTTCCTTGCAAGGCAGGCTGGACGCGTTTATGGCGTTGAAATCGTACCCGAGGCAATCGAGGATGCTGCGCGGAACGCGGCGCTCAACGGCATTACGAACGCCTCATTCGAAGCGGGCCCAGCGGAGGTTGTTATTCCTCGCTGGCGCAAGGAAGGCATAACGGCCGATGTTATTGTCGTTGATCCACCGCGCAAAGGCTGCGATCCTGCACTGCTTGAGACGATTCTGGCGATGAAGCCGGAGCGAGTGGTGTATGTGAGCTGCAACCCGTCTACGCTCGCAAGGGATTTGCGTGTGTTGGAGGACGGCGGGTATAAGACGACTGAGGTTGTGCCGGTGGATATGTTTCCTTGGACAGTTCATGTGGAGTCGGTCGCTTTGTTGATTAGGGATAAAACAGTGTAGCGAAACCCTTATGATTATTGGTTTTTTCGGTATGGTACAGATTGGAAATATTAGTGGTACAGAGATCAAAAAACAGGCTTGATGTAAAATTGATGTAAAATTAAAACGGATCTCTGCTTTAAATAAACAGAAGACGCCAGGAAACTCCTGTGCGTCTTATTTGTTGTTCCTATACAAAATCAGTTAAAGAACGATTCGAATTTATCAGCTGCTGCCTGATCAGCAGTTCGGAGAGCGTGTCCATAAATGTTCATTGTTGTGGTGATACTCCCATGTCCAAGTCGCTCAGAAATGATCTTAGCATGAACGCCTTGGTTAATCAGAATCGTAGCTGAAGTATGTCGGAGGTCATGAAAACGGATGTAACGGAAATTGTTTTTCTTAACGAACTGACGGAACCAAAGATAGGGCCGTTCATGGTGGAAGGGTTGTCCATTGGGATGTGAAAACATGAAAAACCAATCGTGGCCGAGCCATGCATCCCCGATATCAGCTCGTTCTTGTATTCTATAGGCGTAATATTCCTTTAGATCCTTAAGCATGGAGCTCGGTAAAGCAACCTTTCGGATGGATTTTTTTGTTTTAGGCTGTTTGACAATTATTTCACCTTTGAGAGCGTGTATCATTGTTTGTGAAACATCTAAAATACCACTGTTGAAATCAAGATGCTTCCATTCAAGTCCAAGCAACTCGCTTCGTCGTAAGGCGGAAGTCAGAGCCAACGTAATCATTACCCTCCAGTGATAAGGCTCATGCTGCAATGCTCGAAGCATTTGTTCAACTTCTGCATTATCATAAGGGATGATCTCCTTTGAATCGACCTTTGGTTTTTGTACATCGCTAACCGGATTTCGCTTGATAATTCTCCATTCAACTGCACGGTTGAGGATGTTCTTTAAAATGCGGTATTGAATTTGTATTGTGCCAGAAGCTAGTCCTCCGGATTTTCTATCTTCTCGACTACCCTCCTTTTCAAGGTTATCAAGAAAAGCCAGAATATGAAGTGGCTTGATATCTTCCAGTTTTAGATGTTGAAAATATGGAAGAATGCGAGTCTTTAAATTCGATTCAAAGGTATATAGCGTTTTATATGCCAGATGTTTTACAGCGTACTTATTGCGCCATTCTGTGATGAATGCACCGAAAGTCAGTTTTTGTGGTGCAATATACTCACCGGCCTCCACCTCCATTTTAAACTTAGCATATTCAATATTAGCTTCTTTTTTTGTTCGACATTGGACAGTCTTAGTTCGACGAATATATTTACCCTTAGCGTCAAGACCAGCATTTACAGTTAAATAATAAGAATGTTCACCGCGTTTTTGAATATTGGCCATATCGTAATCTCTCCAATACTAACAAGTGATAGTATTAGTATGTCCATATATAGAAAGAAAGAGACGAGGCTATAATATTAATTACTATAGAAGTGCTTATTCTTATATGTATTTATGCAGTAAGCATTATCGATGGTGGCGAAGAGGTCAGGGGTTCGATCCCCCAAGGCTCTACCAGACTTAAAATGATGAAAACCCTTGCGGAGCAAGGGTTTTTTTGTTTTTCATTTAGATATATGACCATTATGGCAAATCCAATTATTCGTGTTGGGGACGAATTTGGGTACGGAATTTTCCTAAGACCATTAGTAACCAGCTGAATAAGTGAAAAACTGAAGCTTTAGTGTTTGAAAATATACAAATAGGGAGGTGCACAAGGCAAATTACGTTTCAATTTGACGTACAGACCCTCGAGATAATTGTCAGAGTAACGCTGTTCTAACTGGCGCGACATCAATTCTTGAATGACTTCCATGACGGTTATGCTGATGTTGCTGATGGTCGTTGGAGAGTACTGGCTGCCGAACATACTTTCTATAAATTTAGCTACTTCACGCGTGCTCATGCCGCCCATTGTGTTGTACACAAGGTTGATGCGAGGCGCAAAAAGACCGTGTTTTTGACAAAACTGAACTTTTAGGTGATTAAAAGCAGGCTTACACCATATTCGAAGTTTTTAAATCACCTTGGGGTAGGCGCTACACTCGCCAGGTCGCCTACTGGGAAGAACAGCTTTTGATGCTGATAACCTTCTACGAGTATCCACCGATGGTACAATATGCGATCTATAAAACGTATTCAATTGAGTGAATGAACAAGGAATTAAGTAAAGGCCTAAAACCCGTTAATAAACAATCAAACAAAAAGATCATTTAAACGCAGGCAATAGATTACACGAGAAGTGGTTCAGCTGAGTAATTCCTGGTTTTGCAGATCCGAACACAAAAGCAGTCTTTGAAGAAATGCTTATGTCATGGAACGCCGCGTTGCGGACGAAGGAAGAAAGCAAGGCCAATTAATACTAAGACATATCCATCGTCTCGATGGAAAAACCTAATACACAACAACTTTCTTGACATTACCGAGGGGACTAATAAAATGAAAAATTCACATAAACTTGGTCGCTATGTGGGGATTTAGGATAAGATTGCTATCGGAAATTATAGGCTGATGGACATATTTTTTAAATATGCAATACTTTCCTTTATTGGTACAATACTAATGGGTTCTTATTAAAAATTCACTTGGTTATAGTCTTTTAGGTAGAGAGGAGTATGGTCGTAAATGGCTTATAAAGTAACTTCTTCAGAGAGATTAAGACCTTCTGGTGCTGAATATGAAACAAAAGCACTGTTATATTTAATGAATTTTAGAAAAGATAGTGATGATATATATTTCTTTGTTGTGGATTTTTTTAATGATTTAACTGGAATGGATAAAATGGGTACAAGACTTTGGGATATGCAATCCAAAGGTGCGAAAACTTCATCTCCAAAAGCAATTGGTAAAGAGCTAGTTACGTTATTTAAAAATTTTCGTAGTGAGATAGAATTTAGTTGTTTTCTTCTTTTCTTAGGTGGTGTCTCAACCACAGTACGCATTGATAATTCACTTAATATTTTTGATATTAGTAATATTAAGCCTGAGGCAATTATCAAAATTAAGGAGGGCCTTTTAGAAGAATCGAAAGAAAAAACATATATTGATTATGATTCAATAACTATTGAGGAAATTAACTCGTTTTTAGAAAAAGTGCAATTTATTATCGATGATAAAAAACCTAGCGATTATGTTAAATCAATCGTAAAAATTCATCCCCGAATAATTCCAAACGAAGAAACACTGGATGCGATTTTTAATGAGATAAGAGATCAACAGTCAAGCAAAAAAAATATTGGAGTAGTTGAAAATATTATTATTGAGACAAGCTTTGAAGCATTAGATTACTATCATCATTTGACAAGTAGCGAAATAAAGCTGTTAGTTTTAGGTAGAATAATAAACAGAAATCCATTTGAAAAAGGTGTGCCACTTTCATTTGTATCGACTTTAAATAGAGCTCCTGCAGAAAAAAGGAAAATTGTTCTGGAAGATTGTCAGATCTCATTTTCAAGGGCTCTTTTTAATAAAAATCGTGCAGAAGATTTTTGGTCCTTATTTGAAAACGTATACTCAACAATTTCAGTTAATCCGAACGATGACATTAATATACTTTTACAAAAACTAGATCCCGAGTTAGTTAGTAAAAGTGATTTTGATGTTATTTCATTGAAGTACTTTATTTCTATAGTAAAGGACGGCGTTCAATAATGATTATAGAAAAGGTAGCAATCGGTAATTCTAAAGAAGCGTATATTGAATCATCATTTTCAAAATCTGTAAACGTAATCTCAAGCGATGATAACAATCGTGGTAAAACTATACTAATTCAAAGTCTAATGTATTGTTTAGGTAATGTTCCTGCATTTCCATCAACTTTTAATTTTTCGGATTATTATCACATAGTTGTATTTTCTATTGAAGGTGAACTATATACTCTTTGCAGAAAAGTAAATTCATTCATATTGAAAAATGATAATTCGTTGATGATATTTGATAATATATCAGAACTAAAAAGATATTGGTCAAAAAATATATCTAAGCTTCCGACTATAACAAAAAACGGTATTGAAAAGATCGTAGATCCGGAGCTATATTTCCAACTTAATTTCGTAGGACAAGACAAAAAGGATACCTCCAATATCGCAAATAAAGGATATTATAATAAAACGGATTTTTATAACATGATATTCTCATTCGCTAATATTAAATCTAATATAGCAACTATTGAAAATGCAGATATCATTAAGAAAAAAATAATTGATTTAAAGGATGAAAGGAAGACACTTCTTAAACAACATAAAATATTAAAATCAAAGTCTACTGCTGTAAGTTACTTAAGTAGCGTTAATGACAAATTGAATTTCAAATCAAAGATAGAGAAAATTGAAATCCTAACATTGCAAATATTGGAATTTAGTAAAGCTAGAAATACTGCTTTTACTAGAAAAAATAAATATGAGCTCACTGTTAAAGAGTTAAAATCACTAAATAGAACGATAGATTCTGGTGAGCTACGCTGTATGGAATGTAATTCAACACATATAAGCTATCATAATAAAGGCCAAAATGCGTTTAGTTTCGAAGTTTCAACACCAGAGATTCGCAATGAAATACTGGAATCAATTAGTGAAAAAATTAATATGTATAGTGAAGAAATTGAGATGAATACATTTCAAATAAATAAGCGTCAAGATGAGATAAATAATATACTTGTGCAAGATAAGATTAGTTTGGAAGTATTAGTTGCTTATAAAGACGATATATTTAATGCTGCCGATGCAGAAAAACGTATTAATGTCTTGGATAATGAGATAAAGAAATTAGAGGATGCTTTGCTTTATAGTGAAAATGACTCAGAAGAAGTAATACAACAGCAACAAACTTTATTAAACGATATTTCTGATTTGATGAATCAAACATATAAAAAAATTGATCCCAATGGAAATCTGTATTTTGAATCAATATTCACAAAAAGTAATCAGATATTTTCGGGTAGCGAAGCTACTGTTTATCATTTAGTCAAGCTATACTCATTTGCAAAACTATTGCAATATAACTTACCGGTTATTGTAGATTCATTTCGAGCTGAAGATTTATCAACAGAAAAGGAATCGATTGTATTGGAGCTTTTCTCAAACTTAGATAATCAAGTAATATTTACTACTACTCTTAAAGCAGAGGAGGTAGGGAAATACGAAAATATAAAGACTATAAATCATATCGATTATTCTAATCACAAACCAAGTAAGATGCTAGATGAAGGTTATTTAGAAGAATTCAGAGAACTAATTGATGTTTTTTCAATTAAAATATAAATAGCATGTTAATATATCTGTTGAATTTGTCTATCATTTTAATTATGAATTTACTATGGAAATCCGGCGGGTGGCTCTTGATTTTACCGTAACAGACACTTCGTTATTAGATATGTTCAGCCGAGGATCTCATCGGGTAACAGCACTCCTTTTTAATGCTTCAGGTGATGATACCGTCATCAAGGGGAACACAGTATCTAGTGGTGAATACGCGGCTGCGGGATATATGTATATTGAGCTTCATTTATCGGAAATTATTGCGAAGGTGCTTTCCTTGCATGAGGAGGTAAACAATTATTATTTGACTGAGCCTCTTATCGAGCTTACCAATAGGGTGACATTAGCTTCTAGTGGGGTTTTAGATATTAATTTAGACAAATTGTATAAAACTGCAGAACTTTCTAAAAAGAGGGCAAGGCTTACTTCTGAAACGTTCATTAACTCTGTTGAAACTTTCCGTCGTATTTCCAGCAAAGATAAAGTTGACGACATTTTGTATTTTATGCATATGTCGAACACCGTTCACCAAGAGAAGGGGAATTTCAGTCAGCATGACATTATGCATCGATTTCGGTACATTTGGAGTGCTTTCAATGCGTTATACGATGCTACTACGGTCGAAAAGGGGGACAAAGCCTCCATTATCGAGTTCTCAAAAAAGAGTGATGTCGTAATGTTTATTAATAGTTATCAATGTCGCGATTATCTAGATAGGTTAAGTACTGCAAATTTAGAATTGCGAGGGAATCAAGAGGTTTCAATGAAATTAAAGGAGTCAATTTCTCAAAAGGACAATGAGGCTGTGTCGAAATATGCACTTTTATGTGTATACGCGATACGTAATTCAAATTTCCACGGAACGTATGATGAGTCAGCTACTTATTGTAGAGTAGGGTATGAACTCATCAATTCACTCTTACAATATTATTTAGCTGACGTGTTATAGTCATATCAAATACATCTGTATCTCCATGAAAGGGAGATGACCAAACCTCAGTCTGTCACTGTTCTGGGGAAGAGTTGAGACAGTTTAGTATTTTATTCAGATCGTGTTCTCTTATCAAGAAGCGAATTAAAAGTGTTCGCCGCAGCCTGATCAGCACTTTGAAGTGCATCACCATAAATATTCATCATCGTATGGATATCTGCAGGTCCAAGTCGACTAGCAATTATTTTAGCATGCACACCTTGGTTGATAAGTAATGTAGCAAAAGTGTGGCGCAAGTCGTGGAATCTTATAGGCTTGAGCTCGTTACGTTTAATAAATCTTGAAAGCCATTTACCTGGTACTGTGTGATAGAATGGCTTACTGTCTCCGAAAAGAATACAAAGAACTTATCTCCACCTTGCCACAGAGAACCTAGTAGATGCTTATGTCGTTCTGATTTTTCTTGGTAACTCTTAAGATCTTCGATTAAAGAGTCTGGAATTGTGACTTTACGTTTAGAGTTTTTCGTTTTTGGTTCTTTTATTATGGTCTTTCCTCTACTATGACTAAGTGACTGTGTTACGTGAATTAAAGAAGAATCGAAATCAATGTGTTTCCATTCTAAAGCAAGTAGTTCGCCTCTGCGAAGGCCGGTCGTTAAGGCAAGGGTTATCATGATCCGCCGATGAATTGGTTCATTTTCAAGGGTTTGAAAGAGCGTTGAGGCTTCATGTTCATCATACACCTCAGATTCACGCTCAACGATTTTAGGCCGTTTAACTGTACTTACAGGGTTGCTAGTGATCAATTGCCATTCTACTGCTCGTTCAAAAATATCTTTGAGGACTCTATGGATGAAAGGAGTTGTGGTTGTAGATAATTCTCCATGTTTACCATCTTTCCGAGCTCCATCATGTGTCAGGGAATCAAGAAAACTTAGTACATGCATGGGCTTAACATCCGCTATCTTCATTGATTTGAATGTTGGGAAAATGTGATTCTTAAGTAAGTGATCGTAGTTCTCTAGAGTTTTTTGTTCGAGGTGTTTTTCACCGTACAATTCGCGCCACTATTCAACAAAGGCTGCGAATGCCATCTTTTGAGGCACAACATATTGCCCTGACTCGACTTCAGATCGGAATTTGACGAGTTCCTTTTCGGCTTCTCGAATGCCGGATACGGTTACTGTTTTATACCGTTTTACTCGTTTTCCAAACTCGTTATAATCGGCCTCTACAATGAGTCGAAATGAATTCTTGCCTCTCTTCTCAATACTAGCCATAGTGTTCACCTACCTTAGAATTTCCTATTATTCTTGACAGTAATTATTAAGAGAATACTTGAGTATTCAAATTTGGAGTCGTTATTATTTAAATGAAGCTACTGAACAAAGTCGGAGCGCTTATTAGTCTACATCCGGCTCAAGGTTCTCAAGTAGCTTGGCAAAATTGACTAACGGGGGTACGTATCTTAATGTTGTACCGATATGTTTATGACGAAGCTGATGTTGAATATTTACAATATGCATCCCACCTTTTTGCATCAAATAACCCGCAGTACGTCTAAGATCGTGCGGACGAATTGGTCTTGAAAGCCCAGCAGCAATAGATAGTTCGGATAGTAACCGACGGATTTTTTCTACCGATAGCATTGCTCCTTTTTGATGAAATAAATATTCATCTCCCCGATTTGCATGTTTTAGGTATTCCGCATGTGTTGTATATCGTTCTAGTTCTACCGCAAGGTCTTTAGGGATTGCTACAGGCCGTTTCTCGGTTTTTTGTCCATCAAATACGTGAACAATTCTTGTGTCTAATTGCAGACGGCTTCGCCGAAGGTGACGAATTTCTGAAAGGCGTAGGCCGGTAATTAGCAAGAACCAAATCAGCACAAACTCTTGGCGATAGAAGGGGTCTCTTAAAAGTGCAACCTTGAGGAGAGCCATACATTCTTCTAGCGATAAAGCGGTGTTTTGAATAGGTGACTCACATTTAGGTCTTGGATAGTTGGTCATAGGGTTTTGCTCAATTAAATCCATGTCTCGAAGAAACTCGAAGAATCGTTTCAGCATGGTAACGGTAGCTGCTAATCTATGGTCTGTTATTTGTTCATTTTCTTTTAAACTAAGGAAAAAGTGGTCGATGATATGTCGTTGAATCGGAAGGTATCTTCCCGGATGTTCACGGCTGGCATGAAATTGATTAAAATCAAGAGCTCCACTAAAACCTTCTTTCAAGAGAAAGGCTTCAAATTTCTTCAAAACACTGATATAACTCTGTTTTGTACTCGCTCTACGATGAAAGTTTTTACTCCAAACCTGAACGTATACGGATTGAAGCAAGAGTGTCATGTGAGTTCACCAACCTTGTTAAAAGAAATCACTTGTTTTAAGTTGGGACAAGGGATGTTTGTCAATGGCCTCGACAAGCATACTATCAAAGAGGTTCAAATAAATGGCTGTTGAACTGTCCCATTTATGACGCATGAACTTTTTAATAAATTCACGCTCAACTCCAGACTGAAGCATAAACATAGCAAACGAATGCCGGAGAGAGTGTACGGAAAGTTTATACGGATGTTTGTCAGATTCAGATATGGATGTCGCACTATCAATTAATGAAGTAAACATCTTTTGTATGGTACTTTCATGCAGGGGAGATATTCCTCTATCATCTGAGAAGATGTACCGTTCCGAATAGTTTGGCTCACCTTTTATTCCGGAATAGCGAAATTTCACATAAGCATTTAATATCTCCAGAGAGGATGTAGTTAATTTGCTCGGCTGTTTATATCCCCGATGTCCTTTTCCACGAACAAGGACTTCTTGACGCGAAGAAATAATATCCCCTATTTGCAAATGGATCAACTCGCTTAATCGTATACCTGAGCCAAGAAACGTCCATAGAATCGTGAAATTTCGATGAGACTCGCGGCCAAGCCTTACCAAACAGATAAGCTCATCCAGTTGCTCTTTCGTAAATGCACGTGGTTCACGATTAGAGTCGATTTCAATTGAAAGAATTCTTTTTAGTTTGCCAATGTCACGATTTTGATAATGAGCACACACTTCACCTAAAAAGCTTCTTAAGAATGCTGCCTTTTTACTGCGCGTGTTAAGCTTCCGTACAGATGCCAAATAATCACCCAGAAAGATGGCCGAGTCTACATTCTTAAACGTTGTGCTCATACCTAAAAATTGCTCGCAATAGCGTAAAAACAGACCCATTTCATAGCGATAAGACTTCTGAGAAGAAACAGCTAAACTTAGAAATGTATCGCTTGCAAAGTAAAGTGCAGCTGCATCATTGATTAGAATATCTTCGCTAGCAATTGTAGTTGGTTTACTAGTAGGAGGAACTATGGAGTGGATATGGCGTGAAAATGCATCGGGTCCATACTGATCCGCCAGTTTCAGCAGTGCTTCTTCGAGAGCTAGATCATTTGTTACAGCGTCATCAAACATAGGCATAGCATTCTCTCCTTATTCATAGCTCAACCTATTAATTTGGTTTATCATACGTGTTTCTTGGTCGTTTAAATGGACATATAAACCAACAGTATTTTCCATTTGGACACGAGCTAATTCCTTCATCGCTTGTGACAGGATCCCTTTTTCGGCTAATTTGGTGATAAAAGCATGCCTAAAAAGGTGTACACCGCCAGGAAATGACCAATCTGCGATCATAGCGTAAAGTTTGAAGTACTCATAAAATTGATCTTTAATGGTGGTTACTTTTTCACCAAAAAGGTATGTTGTTTTAGCGTTGGTATGGCATTCTTGCAGGAGTTCATACAGTTTACCCGCAAGTGGCAAGACGTGGGTTTTCTTGCCCTTACTATGAATGACAATGGTTCGTGTTCCTAAGTTAATATCTTTCCATTTGATTTTTGCCACTTCGGACAACCGAAGGCCTAGTTCAATCATGAATCGATACCCAAGCTGCTCAAGCTTTGGTTCTTTGGCATACCTATTCACGACTTGCAAGAAAGAGTCAATCTGATCTCTAGTTGGGATGTCACGTGGGTGGTAACGCTCGACTGTTATGGACTCAAATCGATATAGAGGAGGCTCGTATCCAAACCGTTCATTTAAAAAGTAGTAGAACGAGCGTATGGCATATATGCAATGCGTGAATGTAATGGGACTCCAAACCCCATCTTTTATCATTTTCCGTTTGTAGGTTCTGTACATTAACAAGTGTTTATTTTGAATGTGAAACACCGAAATCTCTGTAGGGGATTTGCCCTGAAATTCTCGGACATTCGCACAAAGCCAGTGAAAGAATTGCTGGACGTATGTAATGGAATTCCGAATATGTTTAGGCGAGAATCCCTTTCCCTCCATATGTGATTTGTAGTTCAATATTCTCGGATGGAAAGGTGCTTGTTTAGATGTTGGGTGTAATAGAGGTATTTTCTCATTGAGGTTCCCAGCTTTCATGGACAACTTCAATAAAAAATGAAAAAGAGATTTCGAATAGCGAATGGCTAAATGCTCGGTTGCGTAGCGAATGGAACTGGGAGTCAGTACATGGTGATTTTGTACCTGAGTAACCGGAACTCCATGCAGCTTAGCGATCATTTTCATCAGGTTTCGTGTCATATGATATTGCCTGATAAAGACGTGAGGTGCATTTTGCATTCTCTGTCTTAAATAGTCCTGTAAGGTGCTTGGAGAAATCTCGCGTAGAACTTTGTTCTCCCAGAGCCAATGATTTATGCCTGGCGGACCGGGACGCTCGGTTTCTTCCGTTACTTCATAATCGGGCATGATTTGCTTCGCATACAGCATGTTTTCCACCTTCTCCCGTGTGACTTTTCTAATATCATGATCGTCACTGAGAGTGGGAAACATACGCTCGGGGTCAAGAATCTTTTCGGCAAAAGAAAAATTCTGTGGAAAAGATTCTTGGGTTTCGTTAGTTATTGATTGCTCGATCTGACTGAGTAATTGGATTTCCTTATCCACTGTTTAGGCCTCCTTGTTTGATTTATACCTTTAGGATGGCCGTGTTTGAGCAGGACTTTGAAATTTCTCAGTCTAACTGAGAAAGCCGCCTCCAGATGGAGACGGCTTAGTGGGAGCTACCTAAGTTGGTAATGGACTGTAGCATCCCGAAAACCCTTGAGTTCTGTAATAACTCCCTTGTAGTCCTGTTCCCGTCCCACTTTCGGCGTCATGATCCAAAGGGATCTCATTTTTGATCTAAATGGGACATAGGTTGTAATCACATCTTTAGCTAATGGAAATTCGTCAAGAATGCGTTTCTTTAAAGCCTTGTCCATCACCGGCTCACGTTTGAGGTGGAACTCGAAGTAGTCCATTTCGGGATAAGTGGTAACCCAGCGTCCGGTCAAAGGAGGTACTTCTAGTGGGAATACCTCCTGGGGATTTAAAATCACAAAACCCGTAATGCTTTTTACTTGTGTTCTCTCCTTAAAAAGATTCTCAATGTGTATCTTTTTTGCAACTTCGGGGTCGAAGTACTCTGATGGGGAAGAGTAAGATAATTCATCGGGGTCTTTTTTGTTAACCAATTGCCAAGGATGATTGAGCAAAATGGAAAGTTTGTATGGCCTTGGCCAATGTGGTAAGCCAGATGAATTAAATAAGTTATGTGCAGCACCTGCTCTTGTTGCAGAATACCCAAGTACTTCTGCGACATCAGGCTCTGAGAGATTAAATAATTTTCTGCAGAGCGTACGTCTAAAATAAAGGTCTGGATCATTCATAAGTAAATGCCAAAGATCAGAGGAGTTTTGCAAAGCTAATACGTCCACATAATCCAACCGGCATAACTTTCGTTTCGTTGATTTTAGTTTTGCTTGTAACATTTTTATTTCATTAACATTATCCAGCCTGTGCATAGCCGCAATATAATCATCTACAAGTTTACGAATATGACTTTGATAGACGCCATCATATTTGATGGAAGAGTTCATAGCATCACCACTAACCATATTAATGCATATTGACGAACATTATAGAACTTCTCAGTTGAACTGAGAATATTAAGCCATTGTGTTGAATCGGGAAAACTGATATTAAACGAGTTTTAATCCATGGTAATACTAAATACAAAGCTCTTAACGGTAATTGGAGGTGAGACAATGGTGCAAGAATACGATATATTAAGAATGCAATTACTTGAAACTTTATTACAAATGGAAGATAAGCTTACTGTTGAAAAAGGAAAAGACTCCATTCAAACATCCGGTAATGTAGAAAGCAATAAAGAAATGAAATCTTATCCAAATGACGCCATTATAGTTAAGGCGATGTTTTCAGTAATGGAGTTATCAGATTATCTTGGTGTCTCAACTGACAGCATTTATACAATGGTTCGTGAAAATAAAATTCCATTCGTAAGGATTCGAAGAAGAATTCTATTCCACAGAGACTCAATTAATGCATGGATTCATTCAAACACCTCCAATATCTGAAAAACTCGATTCGGTGTACCGGTTAAGTTAAAAAATCAAAATGATTACAAAAAACAAAAACCACAAAACAACTCGTTAAATGGATTGTTTATCCATTACAATGAGTTAGTTTTGTGGTGGTTGATAGCTATTAGGGTACAATAAAATAATGTACGAGGATACAGGTAAATCTGACCAACTGGAGATGCAGCTTGATTCAAAGCCCAGTTAATTATATAAAGGACCTTTCTCGGATCAATCCTGAGAAATACAATCACTTATTTCCAAACTTAGGGCTTATCATTTTGTTCCTTAAATAGTTTTATGAAAGCTTGCATGTCTGCATGGGATTTTGCACGTTCTTCTGTTGGAGTTGGAATAGCCATAACACCGTCATCAAATTTCTCATCACGACCTTGCAGAGTAGGTGCTTGTCGTAACTTTAACAATTTCAATTTTTTCATTTATAATCAACTCCTCAAGAATATTATAAAGCAAGCATTCATTGTGATTCAATGAAAGCAGATCTGAGTTCTTGCTACATTCAATTGTAATAAGATTCATTTTCAAATAGTGAGTCTCAAAAAGCATACTTTTCGAGACTTTTTTTTTTCACCACGCATGATGACTAACTAGGCGGTGAAAGTCCGCTGTGGGGTTTGTAGTTACCATCCACTAGCCAAGTGCAAGGGCATCAATCGCGAGGTGGAATCTGAAGGAAGCTGGATACAGAATTCCGACCTGAGGAACACGAACATCATCACGCATAAGGTATGGGTGAACCAGGATAGGTATGCTCGTACAACAGGCAGGCTTTCCGCATTTGAGAACCTTGACGGCTAAATACGTGAGCATACTTCATTTGCCGCCGGTTGTACGCTTGAAACATTGCTATATATGAGTTTGCTGAAGGGGCGCGAGAATTTGCTACTCAAGGGGCTGTCGGTGGGGGCAAAACGCATATGGCGCGTATTCTATCGAGATAAATTACCCGAAAAATCATGAAAGGTTACCATGAAAATCGTGTTTAGCTGGAAATTTTCGATACGGTTGACACGGAACCTCAGCGGGCATGATTAAGACCGGAGCCCCGGGCTTTGCAGAGGCCATTGAGCCAATCATGCCCGGCCTTTCGTATAACCGTGTCTATTTTACTGGAAATGATCGACCTTAGTGCGTGACGATATTTTTGGGTAATTTCAAATGATGAAACACACATATGGCACTTCGCTGGGTGTGGAGGCCTGCAGAAGAGGACATGCTGTCCAATTCTTTCGAGATTCCAATTTAGTGGCTCTGTTGCAGGAAAAGTTTGCTGCAGGCTTGCTCAGCTGCTTTCGCGAGAAGTAAAAGAAGATGGATCTCATTATATTTGGATGAAGAGGTCTATGTCCGTTTAACAAGTTGGACTCTGAGTTGTTGTTTAATGTGATCACCGATTAAAAGAATACCGAGTGTCTTATATAATTTTATAGCCGTTTTCATCAATTTTACTCCTAGGAATTATATTTTCATCACAATATAAAATAGAATAAAATTGTTCAAGTGCGGGCTATTTTCTTTTTAGTTACAACAAACCCAATGTTTCTTAAATATTTTATGTTTTGCATCATATTTAATTTTGAGAAGAATGGTAGTCTTTCTATTAATGGACGAGTATCCTTGTCTATAATGGCAAACACTATTTCATAATCTCTAGGATTTAAGGCGTCTACTGGTATACAATTCTCAAAATTAGCATCGAGCCCACAAATTGTTTGATATGATAATCTTCTGAACTCAACGTCTTGCAGTAGCAACTCTGCAGAAACTCTCCCTTGTGAAAAAAGATGACTTAATGTAGCGGAACTTGCCCAATTTTTCACGTGAATTAATTTATTATCTAATGAAAGTAGATCACACACTTCAAATGGAGTACCACTGTAATAGACAAATTGTCTGTCTAAAGTTAATATTTGAGCTAATTCCACTCCAACTCTATCGTTATAAGGCCCCTCTTTTTCATCCTCTATGCAGTCCGGTAGAACAATGTTGGAATCATCTACACTGTTTAAATAATCGGTAACTGTTTCTACAAATACTCTATTTATTTTAAACCAATGGCCCATAGTAAGTACATAAATATCATTTGCTAATTCTGTTTCAAAAACAATGCTATTAAAGATGGACCATTTTGCAATATAATTCTCCGTATTCTGTCTTGCATAAATGTGCTTACGTTTGATTCTTTCAATTGTTATTTCAATATTTCTTTCTCTAATTTGTTCAAAAAAAACCTCAACTTGCAAATCATCAAACATTGTACCTTTCGGAGTAAAGGAAAATCCTTCAATTTGTTCCCAGTCTATTATTTCTGGAGGGGAAAGGTGCAGTTTGCTTCCATCTTCTTGATGAATAGAATTTATTAACAGAGAATTTAAACTATTAATAATCGTCGGGTCAGTAACAAATTGAAGGTTATCAACCCATTCAAAATGTGTACGGTAATCTGTACTTTGATATTTTTGTAAAATGTATTCACAAAGTGTTTCCACATTACCGAAGCTAATATCGTAATTAAATTGAACGGAATCTCTCCCTGTAATTACGCTTCCAAGTTCTTCATTAACAGGAACACCTGTGACTGACCGCAAGAAATCTCTTACAATATCAACCCCAAAATTATTAATATCCGATATACGACTTGTCTGAGTTCTCGAATGAATAGTTATTTCGTCAAATGTTGATGTATCGACACTTCGCAACTTTATGGGATCAACACTATTCAATACAACTTTCACTCCAAAGTCCCTTACAATTGCCTCCTCATTTATCAGAAATCGACCTAAGCCAAACACAAATGCAAAAACATATTCTTGATGAAATATAAATAGTATGGCTCGAGTAGAAGAGTTCACTAGACTAGGAATTGGATGGTTTGATCCTTCCTCTAAAAATTCTTGCCAATCTGGGTTGGTCGCTGTGTTGGCACCTATACAAATATACCCTCTGAGATTGTAATCTTCCTTCAAGGAGTAGTATTCTACCTCTACATCTTGTTTAATAACATCACGTAGATTTTGATACTCAGGTTTTATCAATAGGATTGTCAGTTTTTGCTTTGGCAAAATGTACACCCTCTTATGTATCATTATTTATATCGTAAGAATACTCTTAAATTTAATCGATTTTAATAATTCTCACCATTATCAAAATCGTCATCATGTATTTGTTATAGACTCTTAGTGATTCCTAAAATCTCTTTCTGAATTCCTTCATCTGACCATTTCTCTTTTAAATATCTGTATATGTTAGTTCCTAAATCCAGTCTGGAAATTTGTATCGGTTCATCTGGATGCAATCCTAGTCTTATTCCCTTATTGGTAAACATTTCAGCAATCACCATCATATGAAACTTATTATAAAAATGCTTGCGCATCTCAACATTTTTTTTATTTTTCGGTCTGTTTTCGAAAAATAAATTTTCAATTTCTATATAATCCCTATAATCCACACCTACTAGTTTACTTTGGCTATTTTCAATTATAAACCCCATTATTTGTTGACATAACTCATCTTCAAAAACTTCTGATTTAATTGTACTATCCTTAATTAAACCGATATCTGACCACAATTCATATTCATTACTTTCATAAATATAGTCTTTTTGTTCATTTTCACTAAGCAGAATACTAAGGTTGTATTCTAAATAGTGGTCTTTAATTTCTTTATTGTACCAATCAATAGCTGTTTTGAGCATTTCACTAAAATAAATTATATCGATTTTCCTAATAATCGCAGAGTAATGAATTAGACTGTTTCTTGCCTTTGACAATTCTTCACACTTTTCGAAGAATGAATCATTAAAATCGATGTCATATACGTAATATAAAATATCACGGGCTTCAATAAAGCTAATTGTATGAAGGGTATTCTCATATGGATTGGCAGCAAAGAACATCTCTAAACTTCTAAATCCATTGTTTTTCGCTTGTTTGTATTTCTTGTATATTTTATCTCTATCATTGTGTGAATAAAGTAAGAATTCGTTCCTATTAAAAACCATAAATTTAAAAAGTAATTCTAAAGCATTATTTAAACATAATATAAACATCTTATAGTTTGAGACATCGTCAATGTTCCCAGCTAATTTTTTTGTATAATCTATTGCTACATCAAATGACATTTTTATATTCGATATAACGTCAACATTGTATTTTACTAATCTTTCTTTATATATTTCTCCACTTTCATGAACTTTAACACCTTTATTTAATTCATATCGCATCGTCTCTGTTCCTTTTTCTCTCTACTTTTAATAGATTCTGTTATGTAGGATGGTGTAGAGCATTATCTAATATCTATGGAATCAATTTCTTTCGATGTGTTATAACGCGGAAAAGGCAATTTTTTATTAATGACGGTTTGTCAAGCTAAGTGCGACAGTTCGTCCATGAATGCTTCGTTTGCAGATTTCCAGCCTAGACATTTACGAGGCCGGTGATTAATAAGGTGGACAGCATCTGCTAATTCTTCATTAGATACCATGGCGAAATCATGCCCCTTAGGAAAGAATTCTCTTAAAAGACCATTGCCGTTTTCGTTGGATCCACGCTGCCAAGAGGAATAGGGATCTGCGAAATAAACCTGAATATCATAGTGGTTCTCTAACGCTGTATAGCAGGCAAACTCCTTGCCACGATCTGTTGTTGCGGTCTGAAAGCTCCCTTTCGGGTACTGGCTAGCCACGACACCAAAAGCTATTTCCATGGAATGGGCGGTGCGGTCAGCCATTTTCACAGCGAAGTAAAGGCGTGTTTTACGCTCAATAAAGGTAGCTGCACAAGCCTTGCTCTTCCCTCGACTGGACACGACCGTATCAAGCTCCCAATGACCAAACGTTGTACGTTTGCGGACTTCTTTTGGGCGCTGACAGATCGGAGTGCCAACAAGGAACTTCCCTCGTGTTTCTAAGGGGTTTCGTCGCTTGCCTTTGTGACGCAGTACCTGCTTCTCGGAGACTGTCATTCTACCTTCATAGAGCCAGCGGTAGATCCACACAAAAGGCTTCCCTTCCATGTGTCGCTTCTCAGCCACCTGCTCCGGAGACCACGTCTTCTCTAGTTTCTCACGAAGCTCT
Source organism: Pristimantibacillus sp. Z349TD_6 (assembly GCF_056173205.1). Classification (NCBI taxonomy): domain Bacteria; kingdom Bacillati; phylum Bacillota; class Bacilli; order Caryophanales; family Paenibacillaceae; genus Pristimantibacillus (SeqCode); species Pristimantibacillus sp. Z349TD_6. The sequence goes on from NZ_CM149662.1 coordinate 1,120,420, forward strand.
GAGCCTAGTTCTGGTGTGAACTTACCTGTTGGCACACTCCGTGTTCTACGCTCTTGGCTAGCTTCCTGTGCGGTCATAGCTTCGTAGTGTTCATGATGCTGCCCACGTGCGATCTCTCGTGCAATCGTCGAGTGATGACGACCGAGTTGAATCGCGATGGCTCTCGTCGACCAGCCCAGCCGGTGTAAGGTCTCTAGTTGTCTTCGTTCAATTATGCTAAGATGGGAGTAGCTCATGTTGGGTTCTCCTGTGAAAATGGTATGTTGTGGTGACTTCTATTTTACACGAATCCTTTCATGGGCATCTTTGTTTTTATCTGTCGCACTTCATATTACAATCCGTCTAATATCGAATTTAAAAAAATCTTTATGTCCATCATATACATTTCAATAAAAACAGCTGGTTAAAATTCCAATCCTTTCTAAATCACTATACCATGCTATATGAACTACGTATAGAAGATTAGCAATAGTATAGAAGTGATACAATTCTCGTTTTATTGCCCTTCAGTACCATATTTATTTCGACTATCTAAGTAGTAAAGCCAAGTGAAAAAACGAGGATTACAAGGACAACACACTCGTAATTCAAAAAAACCGGGGCAATAGACCTAAGTTTTTTCAGGGAGGGACGAAGCAGTTGCACTTATCTTAAGCTGTAACGCTCACGCTCCAGTACAGATGTAGAAAGAAAATAAAGTATTAGACTGGAGTTGTTGATATTACGCGATTTTCGGAAATGAAAATCGCCAGGTATTAAGAAATAAGTATTAGACTGAGGCATCAAAAAAGTGTCTGAAAAGAAGCAGACGAGAAAATAAAGTAGTAGACTGTAACTTGCGAAGTAGCTGGCCACCGTAACCGTCCGGCAGCTGGTCGTCGCGCCTAGTCTAACACTTTATTTTCTTTTGACATTAGCTATTACTGGTCGTCGTGTCCAGTAGCGAAAGAAGCGACTTGCAGCTTAACGCAGCAGTCGCTTCTTTTTTGTTCAGGACGATGGATCTAATTTTTTGTAATCAGCATAATCTTGTAAAAATACTCGCAGGTTTTCATTATACTGAGGGTACATTGCTGTTGTGAATCGACAAATTGAAGATACTAAATATGAAGTAATAACGTTTAAGTTGAAAGCATCCTGATTGGGATCAAATGTTTCTTGCACCGGCAACATCACAAATCCGTTATCTGTTGGTTGCAATCCTCGTAATGCTACGTAACTGTGTGCGCTTTTGGATAGCGCGCTGTACATCTTATACAATATGTTCTTGTCGTTCTCAATCTTTTCATCCTCAAAAATTTCGATTAGTTGATTAATAGTCATGGGACCACCAAAAAGAGAATACCATTTCGGCGCATATTTTTTCGTCATCCTCTTAAATTCATCCAAAACAGATTTATACGCTGGATGATTCATGCTGTCAGTATGTCCTTTAATTACACGTTCCATACGAGCAATGTTAGTATCAAGTAACACGGCGTCGTTAATTGCTTCCTGCGCAGTTTCAATCTGATGCTGGTGATAGCCTATTGTATAGGCAATAGCCCGGTCTTCAGACTTTTGTTCATCATGCAGAATGTATTTTAAAGCGAGATAGGCTTCAATAAAAGCTCTAAAATTTATTTCTGAAGGAGCACGAAGTCCATTTTCAGCAGTAACCTTAACGCTAATACTTAATTCGATGATTGATCGTAAAAGTGAAGAAACTACACCATCTTTCAGGTCTTGTACGACTTTATTTTGCTGAAAAGATCGGATTTCTTTATTGCTGAAATCAATGGCATACTCCAATAGACCATGAATATTTTCAATTTTCAATGTTCTCACTCCTCGAAGAAAATGGATTTCCTGTCTCAAAATACAGGGAAGTATGATCACTTTACTGCAAACTTGTGCATATGAACAGGGCATATCTATTACAATAGCTTCGTGTAGATTAAATAATACGAACTAAATCCGATTTTTGTTTCAACTGTAGAATGAAAATAAAGTATTAGACTGGAGTTGTTGATATTACGCGATTTTCGGAAATGAAAATCGCCAGGCATTAAGAAATAAGTATGAGACTGAGGCATCAAAAAAGTGTCTGAAAAGAAGCAGACGAGAAAACAAAGTAGTAGACTGCAGCTTGCGAAGCAGCTGGCCACCGTAACTGTCCGGCGCCTAGTCTAATACTTATTTTCTTTTAACATCGGCAAGGCCCCCTAAAATCGGAGTCTTACCCAACAACAAATGTTCATTCTTAGATTAGCTCTTTTTTTCGGACTGTTACACCTTCCTATGAAAGGCTGAAGCATCCTCCAGCGTCTTGACCCACTCTGAAAACTGAACGGGAGACATCTGACTCAAGCCCCCGTGGATCTTTCGGTTATTGTAAAAGTCCATGTATTCATCCAGTGCTTCATAAACCTCTTCGAAGGTCATGAAATCTCGTATGCCGAACAGATGGCGCTTCAAAATACTATGGAACGACTCGATGTAGGCGTTCATGTTTGGCGTCCGAGGTGGGATACGCTCATGGATCATGCTGAGGCTCTCACAGGTATCTCCAAACAATTTGCTAAGAAATTGAGGTCCATTATCTGTTCGGATCACAGGCATCACCTCGTCAGGTTTCACCCGGCTCTGAATCGCAAGCCATAGCGTTTGCACCACATGTTTGGCCTCGCATACCGTGCCCCTATACTGCTGAACAATAACACGGTCAAACACATCAATGATGCTGCGCACGAAAAAGAAACGTTCTTTTTCGATCACGTAACCATATTTAATATCCATCTGCCATAGTTGATTCGAACCAGTCACGATTCGATTCCTTGGCAGTCTGCGCGGGTGCGATTTAACCCGATCCCGCGCCTTCTGAAGGATACCTAACTCCTTACACAAACGGTACGATTTCTTTTTGTTTAAAATTAAGCAATAACGGTCTCGAATACATTTGGCTAAAAACTTGTAACCATAGACATGTTCTTCGCCCTCAAGGAGCTCAAGGAGCCATATTTTAATTTGCTCATCACTTACTCGTTCTCCGCTAAACGTATGAGAATAGCCAGGCGTAGGACGACCTTTTGACGGAGCTTTGGACGCTCCTCCGCTTCCCTTGAGGGACTCTCCGCACGTTTTTTGCGATCGTAGTAGGTGGATTCAGATAGTCCAAGTAGACGTAGCACGACAGCTGCTGGATCTCACCGCTTAATGAAGAGGTGTGCTACTTCGAATTTTTCAGATAAGCGGGGTTTTTCTTTTTTAGTAATTCTCGCAGAATCTCGATCTCAAGTTCCTTCTCACCGAGTATCTTCACGGCTTTTTCGTAACGCTCTTCTACATTCTGCAGTCGTTGGAGTTCTTGGAGATGTTCGTCAGTCATCGGGATTTCTTCTGGTGGGATGGAGTCACGGTGGTCTCTAACCCATAATCGTATGGTTTCAGGATGAACCTCATACAGGCGAGCAAGCACCCCCACTTTAATACCAGCCAAAGCCTCATGAACAATTTTTAATCGCGTTTCCTCTTAAACCTTTTACCACCCATACCGAATCATCTCCCTTATCCTTATTTTAATTGATTTGGATAGGAAGACTCCAGTTTAATTAGGGGGCCTAGGAGACAACAGAGACGCTTGTTCCGAGGTGGATGTCGAGTGAGGTATGATATTCCACTTGTGATTGCTCTGGCAGCGGGATTGCTACGAGCAGCACAGTGTAATCGTCACATCGATTCTAAAATTGGGTCAATGGACCTCCCATTTTCGGAGATACGAAGTTGACGCTCGCTTTGGTGAATCGCCTTGTGCATCACGAACACATTCTTTCATTCACGGGCGAAAATTTCCGACTGAAGCAAGCGATGGAACGTATTTCACAGTTGAAATTATACTGGCAGGTGACCTCAGCATTTTTCGCAGCAAATTTAAGCATTTTCCGCTTGAAAAAGAGCTCAAGAAGGTTTGCGTACACGCTCAAGTATTGACGGGGCATAATAGTCATCAAATATTTAGTTTTTGTAATTCGTTAAAATTACACGTTAATTATTGACTGAGTTTTTTTAGGAGTGATATGATTAATCGTAATCGATAAAAAGTAATTTTAAGAAAATACTTCTAAGGAGGGTGGGCTATGAAACTTGAAGATATCGTAACAGTTAGAATAGGAAGAAACCTTTCTAGAGGAAACGAGAAACATGATCTATCTTTAGTTGCTTATTCGTACGAGGATTTAATAAATGATTTAAGTGGAACATTTCTAGATTCACAAGCTCGTTCCTATAGTGGAAATTCAAATTATAATGACGGCTATTTAAGCAGTGCTGGGGACGTTGTTTTCAGCTTTGTTAGTTCCAAAGCTGGAATAGTTAGTGACTCAAATCATGGAAAGATCATAAACCAAAACTTTGCGAAACTCATTATTGAACAGGATCATTTGGATAGTCACTACTTATGTTTTGCATTGAATGAATCGTATTCAATGAAGAAGCAAATGGCCATTTCCATGCAAGGAAGTACTGTCCCCAAATTAACACCTGCTAGCTTAAAAGAGTTGGAAATCAAGTTACCAACGCTTGAGAAACAACAAGCTTTAGGAATAGCTTATTTCTCTTTAAAAAAGCGGCAAGCTTTGGCAAAGAAACAAGCAGAACTTGAAGAGCAACTTTATTTGGATATATTGAAGCAACTAGATCAAAAATAGAAAAAGTGAGGTACGCAACATGGCTGAATTAAACTCAAAATTATTTAGTGCCGCAGACAACTTACGAAGCAAAATGGACGCATCGGAATACAAAAACTACTTATTAGGATTGATCTTTTACAAGTACTTATCCGATAAGTTATTAGAAAAAGTAGTTGAAATAGCGGATGAATCGCTAGAAGAATACAATACACAGGAAAAACAAAGCCAATTGTATCGGGAATCGTTAGCAGATGAAGAGATAAAATATGACTTGATTGAGACGTTAGTGGATACCTTGGGCTATGATATTGAACCAGAGTATCTATTCTATGAATTAACCAATCAAGCGAAACAAAACACGTTTCAGTTGAATGACTTGAATAAAGCCTTTATCGACTTGTCTACGAAATATGACCAGTTCAACGGATTATTTGATGATGTGGATTTGAAATCAAAAAAACTGGGATCAGATGATCAACAACGAAACATTACCATTACAGAGGTCCTGAAGAAACTAAATGATATCGATGTGTTGGGACATAATGGCGATGTCATTGGGGATGCCTATGAGTTCTTGATTGGTCAATTTGCCTCAGAGGCTGGCAAGAAAGCTGGAGAATTCTATACGCCTCATGAAGTATCTGACATGATGGCCCGTATTGCCGCAATCGGTCAAGAAGACAAAAAATTGTTTAGCGTATTTGACCCAACCATGGGATCAGGTTCATTGATGTTGAATATTCGAAACTATATTAACCATCCAGATAGTGTAAAGTATCATGGACAAGAACTAAATACAACAACCTATAATCTAGCGAAGATGAACTTGATTTTGCATGGTGTGGATAAAGAAGATATGCGCCTGCGCAATGGGGATACATTGAATAAAGATTGGCCGACAGATGAGCCTTATACCTTTGATTCCGTCCTAATGAACCCACCTTACTCAGCTAATTGGTCTTCGGATGATACGTTCTTAGATGATTCTCGCTTCAACCGATATGGGAAATTAGCGCCAAAATCAAAAGCAGATTTTGCTTTTCTTTTACATGGGTTCTATCATTTGAAAGATTCGGGAACAATGGCAATCGTTTTACCGCACGGGGTACTGTTCCGTGGAGCTGCAGAAGGTGTAATCCGTAAGAAATTATTAGAAGATGGCAGTATAGATACCGTAATTGGTATGCCAGCAAACTTATTCTTCGGGACTTCGATTCCAACAACCGTCATTATCTTAAAGAAAAATCGCACTACTCGTGATGTATTATTTATTGATGCAAGTAATGAGTTTACGAAAGGGAAGAACCAAAATAATCTTTCCAAAGAAATTATTGCTAAGATTGTCGAAACGTATAAGAAGCGAGAAGATGTTGAGAAATATGCTCACATCGCTACCTTTGATGAAATCAAAGAGAATGATTTCAATCTGAACATCCCTCGATACGTTGACACCTTTGAAGAAGAAGCGTCTGTGAATATGGCTACACTTGGCTCAACCATTCAAGAAATTCGAAAAGAAAAAGCAGAACTAGAATCTAGCCTATATCGAATGATTTCTTCGCTACAATTTGATGAAGATAATGCTGAATGGATCAAGGGTGCATTAGAGGTGTTTAATCGTGAGAAATAAGAATACACCAGAAATTAGATTTGCGGGATTTTCTGAAGATTGGAAAGAACGTGAGTTAGGGGATGTTTTAAGAGAACACAACGAATTAACCAAAGGAGATATATATCCAATTGCTACGTCATCTAGAAAAGGATTGTTTCTACAATCGGATTATTTTGATGGTGGACGAAGTGGAATAGATGAAACATTAACCTTTCATCTTGTTCCAGTAAACTATATTACTTACCGCCATATGTCAGACGATTCAACTTTTCATTTCAATAAAAACGATATGGGGACACCTGTTCTTGTAAGTAAGGAGTACCCTGTATTTACAACTAATGAAAAAGCAAATGATGAGTTTATTTTAAGAATTCTAAACCATTCAGCTGGATTTTCTAGCTTTTCTCATATGCAAAAAAAAGGTGGTACCAGAGTCCGATTATATTATAAAGTTCTACAAACTTATAAGTTATTGCTTCCAACAATTGAAGAACAAATCCAAATCGGCAACTTTTTCGAACAGCTAGACGACACTATCGATTTTTATCAGCAAGAACTAACCACCCTCGAGCAAACAAAACAAGGATTCTTGCAAAAAATGTTTCCAAAAGAAGGGGAGTCTGTGCCGGAGGTTCGTTTCCCTGGATTTACAGGAGAATGGGAACAGCGTAAGTTAAAGGAATTTGGTAAAGCGACAGGCGGTACTTCTATCGAGTCGGAGTTTATCGATAATGGTAAATATAAAGTTATAAGTATTGGTTCATATTCAGAAAATAGTTCCTATACAGATCAAGGTATTAGAGCTAACGAAACAGAAAAAACAAAGTCAAGAGTTCTTAATAAAGACGACTTAACAATGATACTAAACGATAAAACTAGTTCAGGAAAAATCATTGGACGTGTTCTATTAATTGATGAAGACAATTCATATGTTTATAATCAACGAACTGAACGTATTGAACCAGATAAGAATAAGTATGATTCTCAGTTTCTATATCAGTTATTAAACTCAGATTCTGTTAGAAGTAAAATAGTCCAATCCTCTCAAGGAAATACACAAATCTACGTAAATTGGTCTAGTATATCGGAATTGGGATATTTAGTTCCTATTAAAGAAGAACAAACTAAAATAGGTAACTTTTTTAAAAAACTAGACAATATGATTGCTCTTCATCAACGTGAATTAGATACCTTGAAAGTAACGAAAAAAGCATTCTTACAAAAGATGTTTGCCTAAGTGAATTGAAGGGAGGGAGAAACATGACAAAGATACCACATAACGATGAAGCTGAAATTGAACGTCGTCTGATTGAAGTGTTAGGGGAAGGTCATAACCAGTGGAATTATCGTCCGGATTTAAAATTAGAAGAAGACCTGTGGAAGAACTTGCGTCAAAAGATTACGCAAAATAACTTATCAGAAATTGGGGAACACCCCATTTCAGATAAGGAATTTGACACGATTAAAACGGAATTACTATCAAAAACAAAGACGCCCTTTGATGCTGCTAGATGGCTAAAAGGGGAGAATGGAATATCTCGCCTTACGATTGAACGTGAAGATGTATCTTTGGGTTCAATGTCGTTGGTGTTATATTCAAACCAAGATATTGGTGGTGGAATCTCTACATATGAAGTTGTTCATCAGATTGCGAAACAAAAGGCAAACATTGATGGTCGCGATCGCCGATTTGACGTGACACTTTTAATCAATGGGTTGCCCATTGTTCAAATTGAATTGAAACAGGTCAGTGCCAAAGACGGCGTATTCCAAGCCTATAATCAAATCAAGAAATACGCAGAAGAAGGGATGTTTAGAAATAATATCTTTTCTACTCTCCAGTTATTTGTCATTTCCAACGAACAAACAACTCGCTATTTTGCCAATGCGATGCCAAAGGATATGAATAAGAAGTTTATCTTTAGCTGGCGTACAACAGACAATCGAAAAGTAGAAAATCTCTATGAATTTGTGAAACAAGTCTTAAACATTCCTGATGCACATCGCTTATTTGCCAACTATACAATTGTGAGTGAGGATCAAGACAACAAAGCTTTAATGGTATTACACCCTTATCAAATTCATGCGATTGAAGCCTTGTTTACATCTGCCATGAAGCATGAATCAGGATATGTTTGGCATGCGACTGGTTCAGGAAAAACGTTGACAAGTTTTGTTTCTACTAAATTATTGGCTCGCAAACCTGGTGTAGACCGTACCATTATGCTTATTGACCGAAAAGACTTAGACAATCAAACTACGACTGAGTTCACTAAATTTGCTTCCGAGTTTAATACCGGTATTTCTTCTGGTAATGCCAGGTCTAATAGCTTGATTGTCGGTACCGGAAGTGCGAAAAAGTTAAGTGATACTCTTCTATCTGATGCCAATTCCAATACAGTGATTATTACCACTCGTCAAAAGTTAGAAGCTGCTTTGCGATATGCTCAAAAACAGGAGGAACAAAAGGGCACCCAGCGCTTTAATAAACTACTGGGGCAACATATTGTCTTTGTCGTGGATGAATGCCATCGAGCGTTAAGTGCAGAAGGGATGGAAGTGGTCAAGGGGTTCTTTCCAAATTCCACATGGTTTGGGTTTACAGGTACACCGATATTCGATGTAAATAAAAAACAAGCTAAAGGTCGATTAGCTCGCACCACTCATGATCAATATGGAGAAGTCTTGCACACATATACCATTAAGAATGCGTTAGATGACGGGGCTGTTTTAGGGTTCCAAGTAGAGCACGAAGATACAATTGAACCAACATCATTAAATAACTATATATTTGGTCAACTGCGTCAAGGTGAAAAATACGCCAATGTCAGTGATGATGAAATAAACGGCATTATCGATCAAATGGAGGGAATGGAAAAGGAAGCGTACCTTGAACCAGCCACTTTCGAAAGTGATGAACATATTCAAAAAGTCATTCATAAGATTTTCAGGCCGGATAATGCCTATACTAAATTTGACTTTCAAAACGGTCGCCCTCAAAAGTCTGCCATTTTAACAACAAGTTCCATTGATATGGCGAAACGCTACTATCAGGGAATCAAGGATATGATCAGAGATCCAGAATGGTTAACAAAAGAATTTGCTGGACATCCGATTCGAACAGGGCGTACGATTGAAGATCCAGACTTCCCACGGATTGCTATCACCTATTCGATACAAGAAAATGAAGAGAGTTCCAAACAAATTCAAGATGAAATGAAAGAAATTATTAAGGACTATAACGCTTACTATCATACTGCTTGGTCGATCGAAGACATTGAACGATATAATGGCGATATCAACAACCGCTTAGCTCGTAAGAAAGCAGAATTCAAACAATTCGGGAAACAAATTGACCTTGTCATTGTCGTGGATCGCTTATTGACTGGATTTGATGCTCCAACAATCCAAACGTTATTTGTGGATCGAAATTTAAATTATGCAAATTTGATCCAAGCCTTTTCTCGAACCAATCGTACCTATCCAGAAAAGACAAAAGGATTGATTGTGACATTTAGGAAGCCTTCGACAATGGAACAAAATGTGAAGGATGCCACGAAGTTATATTCTCAAGCACAAGAGGAATCTCATCTTGTTTATCCAACTTATGATGAATCGAAGAAACGCTTCAAAAAGGCTCACAAAGAACTAACTACGTTAGTTCCAAATCCAACCGATATTAACGAGCACTCACCTCTTGAAACCCGGATTGAATTTGTAAAAGCTTTTCAAGAGTTAAATAATGCTTACGAAGCTTTAGTTACGTATGATGATTATAACGATGAAATGGAAAATTCAAAAGCACTCCAAGAACTGGTAAAGACTTTAGAAGAATATATTGGCGTATATAATACGGTTAAGGGATCGCTAGTCATTGAAGGGGGAGACGGACCTAATCCAAACTTCTCAGACATTGAATTCTATGGAGAAAATGCGATTAAGATATATGATATTGACTCAACCTATATTGACCGACTATTAGAAACGTACTCAGCCAATAATCAGAATATCCGAGATGAGATCGAAAAGGCACTTCAAAAACTGAAGAAGTCAGAAATTGTTAAGAGCGTGTATCGTGCGATTTTAAACGCTATTGATACCAATGAAATAGATTCAGAGGAAGATATTCTTGTAGTGAAACGACGCTTCTTCACTGATTCCTATAATAAAGCGATTGAAGAATTTGCGAATACCTGGTTTGTGGAAGGAAATGAGCTACATTTATCCGCAATTCAATATGTGATTGGAACGGACCCTATCCCGAATATTGGGGGAATCATCGACAGCAAGCAATTTGATAAGTACAAAGCCGTACATCCAGATGCAAAGCCTTTGAAATACGGACCAGAAATGAAACGTCAGTGGAGAAAGACACTGGATGAAGTCATTGTACCTTTGAGTGATGATTTGAGATAAAATCGTTTTGTTATTAATGTTTTTCTTTTAAAGCAACCATACTCGCAGAAGTAACCATTCAAAAGTGATTATGACAGAGATTATCGCCTACATAAGTTCAGAAAACTATTCCGAAGTAAGCAAGCTGCATTACACCGTATCTGACTTTGACATTGCCTTAAAAGCCAGATACAAATTAGATAGTTTGGAGGATTATTTCGGTCTAAAAGAGCCATCATTCCGATAGGTAGTGCGTTACCCCTCCGGAATAAATGAGCTACTTCTCCGGTGGTGAGATCCACCATGTACCAGTTGAACTAACGGACAGAATACAATGGTGGAATGCCTTCCGATTCAGCATATAGATATTTCTTAAAGACACTCCAATTTTGGTTATTCTAGACTATGGTGAACTCAAGTACATTCAACCACAATCACGAAAAGTGAATTGGCTTTATATCATTTAGCTTTTGCGGACAATAAGATAGGGGGGCAACAATGGACAGTCAAGAAATCATTGCATTATCAAGGATTGCAACAATTATCAGTGAAGAAAAAATATTATTAACTGGTAACAACTCCATATGGGACAAAATATTGTCTAACGCAGGTCAGAGTGAGTTGTTCGACCGTTATGACGATAATCTCAAACCTTACTCTTACAATTATTCAGGCGGAAGAACATACGAGAATCCCAATCCTCATTTCGGAGGTTTCTTTTCCGCTATTAAATCGATCTTAAACAAGGTCTACCATGATGGAATTGATAACGGAGAATTTAACAAGCTGATGGCATCTATTGCTGAAAATATAAACCCTAACTTGATATTTGACGGAGTTGTTGATGAGTTGAATCAAGGATCATTGTGGGACAATTATCGCACGTTTGAATCCTTCTTGAACAAAGAAGACGAAGAAACGATCAACAAAGTCTTGAGGGAGAAAACAACGAAAGAGTACAAGGAATTTTTGCTTTCTCTTCAGGTGTTAAACATTGATCTCACCTTTAAAGATAAAAGATTTGTTCTAGCTCCATATACCGAAAGTTTGGCGGATGGGCAAGGGAGGGACTTGTCGAGCATTGTTCGTTGGTTGACTACAAACAATCCTGACATAGCCTCCTTATATAATGAGGCGGTCCGGAACTATATTGATGGAAGCGCTGTTTCTTGCATCACCAATTGCAGAAGTCTTATCACTGGATTGTTCTCCAAATTCCAGAATGATGGGCAGGACAAATGGTTACGGGGACTGCAAAATTTTAGTAGAGACATGAATGTAGACAAAGTTACCCCTAAAGAAATAACTGGGGGGGTAGTAAATACGAAACATGTTTTTCCGAATGGCGGTCAGTTCAATTATCCACGCTTTATGTTCATTTATGGAACTTATAAATATACATGCGATTTGGGCGCACATGCCTTGGAGGCACCTATGATCGACGGGGATTTACAAACCGAAACGACAACTGTTAACGATGCATTGTTGGCTCTTCGAACAGTAGAAGATATTATTGTTTGGGTAAAGAACGATTTATCGACATAATGATCTGATCTTTATGAGGCATCTAGGCGAGGCGACAATGACTTCACAATGAACAGTGGTCTAAAAAGCATGAAACGGAAATTTGTACGGTCCTCATTTCGTGGATAAAGCTAAATGGAGACTATAGCTCAACATGTCATTACGGCAGTCGACCTCACAATCGGCTGCCGTTGTTCGTTGAAGTAACGGGAGTTTAACGTAATTTCCCAACCGATAGGGTTGCACGCTGAATGAGTAAGGAGGGTGAAAACATGGATTCATTGCGTTATCCGATTGGACAGTTCACCGCAGTGGAGAACCCTACCGCGAAACAGTGCGAGCAATTTATTAGATCAATAGCTGAAATTCCCGATGAACTTCGGCAAGCCGTTGACGGTTTGGGCGTTGAACAATCCCCCCCCTTGCCGACCTAACAAGTTGTACATCATTTAGCCGACGCAGAGATGAACGCATATATTCGTTTCAAACGAGGTTTAACCGAGGAACAACCAGTTGCAGGGACTTTTCGAGAAGACTTGTGGACAGAGTTAAATGACTATAAAGATATGCCAATTGAGACATCTATCTTGCTTTTGCTAGCACTTCATAGCAGGTTTGTGGAATTATTAGAAAAATTGAAACCGACGGACTTTATGAGGTCAGTTACGAGTCCAACTCACGGTACTATGACTTTAGATGTTACTGTTCAAAGATTTTCGCGGCATGCCCAGCATCACATTGCTCAAATAAACTCTTTACGGGGGCAAATGGGATGGTATGCGCTTCTAATGGCTTTACTTACGGGAAACAATAGTCCAATTTTATAAGAACAGGAGAGCCACTCAAAAAAGCGAGTGGCTCTCTCCACCGGATGGTTGGCTCAAAAATGCGGAGACGTGACTCTTACTCACCCAAACGATGGCTCAATATGTTCTGGATTATTTAGATTAGGTATCAAAGCAGGTTCTTTAATTTGGGGACGGTTTGGGGACGAACTTCGTCCCCAACCATCCTACAAAATCCGAATAGATCCGAAAGCGATCACGAAAACCCAGTCAAGACAAGCCTTCCGCGGTTTTAATCGGACTGCAGCGGATAGCCCTTCCATCACTGGCAGAGATGATGCCAGAGTTTTGCTTTTGATGTAAAATTGATGTAAAACATCAACAAAAACGATTGGAATGAAGCCTTCCATAAAAGAAGTTCATTAATAAAAAGCCCGTCAGTTCAAGGTTTCTACGGATTATAACAGATTATATCATAGGACAATATGTTCCCTTGGACGGTTCATGTGGAAGCTGTAGTTTTACTACATCGTATAAACAATTGATCGGAAAAGTCTGATCCATATTTACTAAACAATAGATATTGAACTAGCTCATGCGAAATTTGCATGAGCTGGTTTTGTGTTTAGAGGAACGGCAGACAATATAAGTACTAAACCATTCATTTTCTGGAATCGTTGCTTTTTACTGCATTTATTAATGCAACGGGAAGTAATGTAATAGAAAAGATGGCTGTGAATATGTTGAATTGTGTGGTTTTATAAGGGACGAACCATTCCGTAAACAGCTTCGAATGAGATATGGAGTTATAGATCCGGTTAAATAATGCCCCATCTTGCAAGTTTGGCGCCCATGAAAAAAGATCACAGATGATAAAGAATAATTGTAAAACAAGAAATAGCCCCAACGGAAACATCCAACTTCTTTTTAGATTAGATCGACCTTTGCTTGGTGTAACTTTCATTTGACCAGTTCTCCTTATTATTTCATCACTTGTTATATACTTGTGCGGCCTCCTATAAGTCCTTTCTAGTAAACAGATGTACAGTTAAGTAATAGGAAGCAATGAATAACAGTAAGACAGCAATTGGGATAAGAAATAGCGTTTGGTCATTACTAAAGCCTTGGTTGTTTATCGAATTCATAAACATAGCTGTAGGCTGCGCCAGAGCAATTAGGATAATCATAAATACGAAATTTATAATACCGGTTCCTTTTTTACTAAGTGTGTAAAAGAGCGGCATATAGATGGAAGTTAGAACAAGCACTATTCCTAATGGAACTAGCATGTCTATGACCGAATAATCCGGCTTGTTTAGCTGAGGAAATGCTATTTTAACGAGAGAGTGAATCCCATAAGAAGCAAGGACTCCAAAAAGTGAGTAAATGATGGCTGTTATGTATTTCGCTTTTACAATATGTTTACGGCTAATCGGCAGCGTGACCAGAAAATTATGGTGATTTTTTTTGATATCGATCATCATACCTAGACTAAGTGATGCACAAGCTGTATAGATAGCCACAAGGTGAATAGACGATTCATGTTTTGGTATAAATGCAATACTGTATACAGCGAGAAAAAGTATAATAAGCCCTAGTGAGCTTTTTAAAGCGATGAAGTCTTTACGAAGCAAGTTAAGCATGAATTCGTCCTCCCTTAGCGGTGTAATAGATGATGTCTTCTAAGGATGGTTTATCGAAAACAACATAATTGCCAAACAACTGTAAGGCATCTTGCCTATTGTTTACTAAGCCCTCAAACCCAACATCAGTCTCACGAATCCCGATAAAATTGCTTCGTATATCCGAATCAAGCAGTTGCAAGTCACCTTTGACGATTGCATACCTCTCAAATACTTCATCTTTTGATTCATTAAATACGAGCTTTCCACGATTGATGAAAGTAATGTAGTCAGCAATGCGATCTAAATCTGTTGTAATATGGGTCGAAAATATAATGGTATTTCTCTCGTCCTGCATCATATCCCCAAGTAGATCAAGCAATTCTCTTCTAAACACAGGATCAAGTCCAGAGGTTGGCTCATCCATAATTAAGAGCTCTGCCTCATGCGATAAGGCAACTGCAAGTGAAAACTTGATTTTCATCCCCTTTGATAACTCATCGATCTTCTTCTTAGGAGACAACTCGAATTGTTCAAGTAAGCCGTTAAACTTAGTATTGCTCCACTTTTTGTAGAAAGGTGCGATCATCTCCTTCATATCACGAATCGTAAGATGTTCATAATAGAAGCAGTCATCCGACACGATGCCGATGCGCTGCTTAATATCAACTTCATGTTCAGGCATAGCGCGGCCTAATATTTTTACACTACCGGAGTCTGGACGGATCATGCCGAGCATCATTTTGATCAAAGTGCTTTTACCGACACCATTCGGACCAATCAGTCCGGTTATGTAGCCCTTTTTTACATCCAAAGATACATTATCGACTGTAAATTGATTGTATGTTTTCGTAAGATTACGTAATTCTATTGCATTCATGGGGTCTGTTCCTCCTCGAAAAAGAGAGTGAAATGATTGATTAGATCTTGTTGACTCATGTTTAGTTCCTTGCTTTCTCGAATGATTTCTATCATTTTCTCTTCTAATAGTTTCATACGCTGCTCCCGAATAAACTCTTTATTTGCTCCCGATACGAAACAGCCCTTACCTACAACTGAGTCGATTAACTTCTCTTTCTCTAATTCTTCATAAACACGCTTAGTTGTAATTACACTAACTTGCAAATCCTTGGCAAGCTGCCTAATGGAGGGAAGGAGTTCACCTGCACGTATTTCATTGCTCAAGATGCTCTGCCTAATCTGGTTCATTATTTGGATGTAAATCGGATCGCTTGATGCGTTGGATATAATAATTTTCATGTTTCATTACCTCGTTCTCGCTGATAGAGTATCTACCGTATATATATAATATATACACTATTATCTTTTGCGTCAATATTTTAATTTATTGTGATTATTGGGTAGTGGAGCAACAGTTCTTGTAGGAGATGATTCCACGCTTATATTAGCTTTTTCTGTGGCTTCAAAGTGAAATGCATGTGTTGGATGCAGAGGAATATAGCTAAGGGGAAAAATGAAAGTACCCATTAAATCGATATCATTTCATTGTAAAAAATGCTTTTAATCAAACATTCCCTACCCTCCATTGATTTGAAATGCTTATAATGCAATTAGAAGATTTTGGATGTAAAGAGTATATGTGTACATTAGAAGCAACAAGAAATGAAATCGAACGGAGCAAATAAACGATGGAGAATAAAATTATAGATATTGGCGTCAACTTGATGCATCGATCGTATAATCAAGATCGTGAACAGGTGGTTGAAAGGGCGGCAGCGAATGGGGTTTCTCCACTTGTTATTACGGGAACAAGCTTGAGGAACAGCATGGAAGCTGCCCGCTATGCAGGTCGTTTACCCGGAAAACTGTACTCTACTGCGGGTGTTCATCCTCACGATGCGAAGAGCTGCACAGATTTGACAATGAAGCAGCTCAAACAACTGGCGGCACAGCCGCAGGTGGTTGCTATCGGAGAATGCGGACTAGATTATAACCGAGATTTCTCTCCACGGGATGTTCAACGCAAATGGTTTGCCGAGCAAATTGATTTAGCACTTGAGCAGGATATGCCGCTGTTTTTGCATGAGCGGGAAGCTTTTTCGGATTTTATAGCGATGCTTAAGGAACAATCGGTTCAGAAAGCGGTCGTCCATTGTTTTACGGGGACTTTGCCGGAGCTTAAGGCTTATCTCGAAATGGGATTCCATATTGGGATCACAGGCTGGATTTGTGATGAGCGAAGAGGAAAACACCTGAAAGAGCTTGTAAGGATGATTCCGCTGGACCGGCTCATGATCGAGACGGATGGGCCATTTTTAACGCCACGAGATTTGAAAGGTAAGCCGCAGGATGGACGGAATGAGCCGGCTTTCTTACCACACATTTTGCAAACTGTATCACGGTGTATAGGAAAACCAGTGGAAGAGGTAGCTAAGGCTACGAGAAAAACTTCTGAGGAATTTTTTGGTTTATAAAAGTTAAGAGATAAGAGGCGCCAGACCAACTTTAATATTGAACTTTTTCTCACTGTCTATCATAAAAGAAAATCAACGGCCTGGTATATGGATAAGGACAATATGATTTATTTTGATATGACGGTTAGTGAAAGTGAATTTAAGAGATTAAAAAACATGAGCAGAGACGTGAATGGAGTCATTCTTTTTCATGTACAAATCTTAAAATAAGATTGAATCTCTAAATACGGATGATGAAGTATATAAGGATCCAAATAAGCTTTGCTAATAGAAATGACATATAAAACATAGTTTTATCCCAACCGCGATTAACGCGGTTTTTTTATTTTCAAAATACTGCTCAATTATGGAGAGTCTTAACAGAAACTTAACTGTCTTCAAAATATCGTAGATGGAATTAAGGTTAAGTTTAATAGCGTGTAAGACTGGAATGCTAGAATGACGGTAAGAAAGGAGACACAGTACAGGCTAGGATTGGATCATGAAAAATTTGTAATCGTGCAAAATGAGAGACAAAGGGATGTGGATGATATGAAAAAGAGATTTATATGGACGCTTGCAGCGGCCTTAGTTCTGACCCCGCTTATTCCTACAAACGCAATGGCTTCCAGCACCGTAGCTTTGGTTTCTTCTAAGACGCTAGAGAAGATTGCTTCTGAGAAAGCGGCACTTCTAACTGAACAATATGGAATACCTAGCGTGCAGTATGCCTTGATCGATAATGGAGTGATCAAAGTATCGGGACAATCAGGAGTTAACGACATAGAAGGAAAAATCCCTTTAACGAAGGAAACCATCTATGGTATTGGCTCTACGAGCAAAATGTTTACCGCGTCAGCAGTCATGAAATTAGTGGATGAAGGTAAAATCAATCTCGATACCCCCGTCGTACACTATATTACTGATTTTAAGATGGAAGATGAACGTTATAAAAAGATTACTCCGCGCATGTTGTTGAATCATTCATCTGGTTTGCAGGGTTCCAGTTTAAACAGTGCATTTTTATTTAATGATCCAGATACATACGTACACGATTCGCTGCTAAAGAACTTGTCTACACAGAAATTAAAGGCAGAACCGGGAGCTTTTTCAGTATATTGTAATGATGGATTCACGCTCGCAGAAATTCTTGTAGAAAGAGTCAGTAAAAAGACATTTACCGCATTTATTCATGACAATATTGCTGTGCCTTTGGGTATGAACCATACCATGACGCCACAAGACATGGTAGAGACGAGCAAATTCGCCGGCCTTTACTCTCCTGCCTATGAGGGCCAGCTTCCAACGGAGACGACCAATGCGATTGGTACAGGCGGAGTCTACTCTACTGCGGAGGATTTGGTTCGATTCTCGCAAATCTTTACTGGGAAGAGAGCGGACGTACTCTCCATCAAATCAGCACAGGCCATGGAGCAAGAAGAGTATAGGAAGGGATTATGGCCCAAAGAAGCGGATAACTCGATGGACTACGGACTTGGTTGGGATAGCGTACGCTTATATCCTTTTAATGATTATGGTATAAAAGCCCTCGTCAAAGGAGGAGACACACAGATGTATCATTCCTCCTTCGTCGTGCTTCCCGAGCAGGACATGGCTGCAGCAGTCATTACCTCAGGGGGTAGCTCCTCAATAAATCAGCTGCTAGCGAGTGAATTGCTCCTTCAGGCGATGAAAGAGAAGGGCGCAATTAAAGAGATCAAGCCAGATAAATCATTTGGCAAGCCGGTTAAGGCTGACATGCCAAAAGATCTTGTGAAGTACGCAGGTTATTACAGTACTCAAGGCGATCAGTGGAATGCACTTATCAAGAACGGGGAACTGGCATTGTCAGGATTGGCCGCTCCAGATCAGAAATTTATATACACCAAGGATGGAGCTTTTGTCGACGAAGCTGGGAGCACGAAGGTTAGTTTTGTAAAAGAAAGCAACGGACGGACTTATTTGTGGATGAGCCAGTATGTTTCAGTACCTGAATTAGGCCAGCTTGCATTTTCTGAATACAAGGCAGAGAAATTGGAAGGTGCAGTGCTGAATAAAGAAACGGCGGATGCGTGGGCAAAAAGAGAAGGCAAATCCTACTATCCAGTCAACGAGAAATTCAGTTCCATTGCCAATATGAACATGATTAGGCCAACAATAAAGACAAGCGAAGGCTATTTTAATGATATAAAAATAACAGGTGCCAATACGGCTGAGAGCCAGCATCAGATTCCTGGAACAGCAGGCCGAGATACACTGAGTATTCTTTTTTATGCTAAAGAGGGCGTAGAGTACCTTAATGCGGCTGCAACCGTGTATATGAGCGAGGATGGAGTGAAGCCGCTGTATAAAGGCAAATCGTCGATAACTACAATTCAAGCTGATGGTTATGCTAGATGGTTCAGCGTTCCCGAAACAGCTGCTGGCATGAAAATGGTAGTCAAGATGCCAGCTAAAGGTGGTTTTATGGTATACGATGAAGCGGGTGCACTGGTGAATAATACGGTCATTAGCGGTAAAAATGAAGTCGTATTGCCTGCGAACGGATATATCATATTTGCTGGAAATGCGGGATCTGCTTTCGGTATTACGCTAGTGAAATAGCGAGTAGAAAAAACGATATAAATTGAATTAAATTTTTTCGTTTTGGTTGCTATGCGAGTAGATCATTCTTACGATCGCGGTTGTAACCAGTTTCTTTGATTGACTAATACATGTAAAGGTAAGAAACCGGCTACAAAGGCGAACACTTCGTTTCTCCAGAACGATCTCCTCGCTTCGCTTAAACTTCATTTCTTTAGTTCAACTTATATAGATTCATATGTAGATATGGCCGGCTTTTATAGCTGGCCTTTTTTATTATAATCTTGGTCTCATTCAATAGAGTTGAGAGACTCTATAGCCAAAGTAGCGAGCAAGCAGCAGCTTCATCTGCACGCCCATTTGACTGTGCATGGAGATGGGATCGATGAATACGAAATGCTCCGAGTGTTAAGTTCCATTATTTCATAAAATCGGGAAGGTGGATGTCTCTTAATGTCGAAAGGTAAGTAGAATCCTTTATGCTAAAACAACCATTTGAAGGGAAGAACAATCATGGGAACCCCTATAGGTACGGTGGAATGGCTAGAAACAAATGAAAAGCTAAATGAATTATTAAAGCAAGAAGCTGCATTAACCACACATGAAATGAAACATGGTTTTGAGGCTGAAGTGATAAAGATTTGCTCTGACCAAGAGAGCTTTGTGCTGAAAACGTGGAGCAAAAGCTCGAAGCCGGATATCCAGTTTCAATATCATTTGTTAAATGCCTTATTCGAAAGAGGATTGTCCGTCTCAAGGCCAGTGGCTTGGGGTATCGATCCAAACGGAGACAAGGTTCTGTTAACTACCTTTGATGGTGGTCCTGTGCTTAAATTAAATGGTAAGAAAATGGCCGATATTGCAAAAATATTATCAAGCATACATCGAATCCATATGAAAGAAATTGAGCAAATACAACTTCCCAAATATGATTTTATCGGTTATTTTTTCCCTGGGGTAAGAGAGCATCCGGATCTAGCTCAAGCGTTAGATGCACTTGTTGAAAAGACACCAATCATACAAAAACATATCATTCATGGCGATTTTCACATGGCTAATTTTCTAGAGGACAATGGACGCTACACGGTAATCGATTGGACGAACGGGCAATTAGGCGATCCAAGGTATGATTTTGCATGGTCGCTTGCTCTGATCAAAATATATGTGTCAGAGCGGAACGCCGAGGCTTTCCGGAATGCTTATTTGCTGGAGAATGAAATGGACCAGGATGAATTGGTGGCTTTCGAAGCTGTGGCATGTCTCCGATGGCTGCTGCTGAATAGAAGCGGAGGCACTCCTAAAGGGCCAAGCACCATGGGGAAGGTAAAGAGCTTGGTCATGAACAACCGATATTTAAACGAGCTGGGGTTAAAAGATTTTTTAGCAAAAAGGTAGTATCGGAGTGGCTAACGATCTCTCGAAAGATCGATATTAATGGTACATATAGACGGTGAAATTGTAAGCAACTGCTGCATTCATTTTCACCGTCTACAGCATTTTTCTAAGCATCTCCTTCGTTGAGCCTCGTATCGTAATATTGCCATACGCATGACCCAAACAGAGGATGACCTATTTCTTTCCATCGCCGATTCGGGCATTGGCATAGCACCGGAGCAGCTGGAGTATGTGTTTGAATGGTTTTATAAAACCGATTCATCGCGAAACCGCAATATGAGCGGAAATGGTCTAGGGCTTGCGATTGCCCCAAAAATCGTGACTCTCCATCAAGGGAGCATTGCGATGGAAGGCCGGTTGGGCCAAGAAACCACAGTGATTGTTCGATTGCCTAATCAGGTGAAAAAGTAGCTATTCGAAAGCTGCCCTCTGTGATACCATATAGAAATTAATGGTAAGAGAGACAAGAGAATCGTAGAGGGTGTGTCTTCGTGAAAGCATGCAAGAAATGTAGCGGTACGGGCAAAGTCAGCGGCTTCTTCAGAAGCAAAACCTGCAGCAAATGTAATGGCAGAGGACATATTGTTCCAGGGCGATTCGCGGCAAATTCAGATAGCGGCTCTACTTCAATTATCAACAATGATCAAGACTACCAAGAAGAAGTGGATCAAATCAGCTACAATGAAAATTCCTGGCGGCAAAATACTAGGGATTCCTCCTCGGATGATGAACGTTCATCCTCCAGCAACGACAGCAGATCTTATGATTCACCCAGCTCGGATGATGGTTCATCCTCACCTTCAAGTGATTAGTTTATAACCATTTCTATGTAGTGGTAATCGGATTTAAGGCGCAGGGAGCAGAGCTCTTATGCGCCTTTTTCATTTACAGAAACTAATAAATATTCCTCGTTTGAGTAAATTTCCACCTCTAATGCCTTGTTAGATTTCCCCTTTTCTTAATAATGAGTTATCTTCAATGGTCACGAAAAAGGTACCTTCCTGATGTTTAAATTGCAGTAAATGAGTTTTAATGTTAGCTTTATGTTATTAATAGTGACATAAAATGTGTGAAATACCCCGAAATCTATGAAATCTGAACTGAATCATTGAATCGGAGACTATATTGTGACCCCAACATGAAGTTATCATAACGTTGTGAAGGGGGTGAAACCAAAATGGTTTTTCGAGAGATTATGCGCAATCGGGTTTTGTATTCGTTGGCGGTCCCGGGCTTGCTCGTGCTTATTATTTTCTTCTACTTACCGATGTTCGGTCATGTGATCGCGTTCAAAAATTACAACTACTTTGACGGAATTTGGGGGAGCCCTTGGACGGGACTTGATAATTTCAAGTTTTTTTTCGGCGGAAGCGACTGGCTGCGCGTTACGTTCAACACGTTGTTTCTTAATGCATTGTTTATTGCGTTCGGTCTTGTCATCTCAGTTATATTAGCTATTTTTCTAAATGAGATTAGGCAGGCTGTATTCAAAAGAGTCGCGCAGTCAATGGCGTTTCTTCCGTTCTTCGTATCTTGGATGGTCGTAAGTATGATGCTGTTCTCTCTACTTAACACCTCGGATGGCTTAATCAACCGTTCGTTGAAGGAGTTAGGCTTGGATGCTGTATCCTGGTACAGCATGCCTCACTATTGGCCGGCTATATTAACGATCATTAGCGTATGGAAGACGGCAGGCTACCAGGCTGTTATCTATTTGGCGGCCATTACAAGCATTTCGCCGGAGTATTATGAGAGCGCCCAAATAGACGGAGCAACGAGGCTGCAGCGGATTAGGCACATTACAATGCCGCTTCTTCGCCCGACGATTATCGTGCTTACATTGCTAGCGATTGGACGTATCTTTTACGGAGATTTCGGCATGATCTTCGGACTCGTCGGAGACAATGGCGTCCTATACGAGACGACGGATGTCATCGATACGTATGCATATCGCGCTTTGCGCCAGCTGGGTAATTTCGGCATGTCTTCGTCAATTGGACTTTATCAATCCGTGCTGGGGTTGGTTACGATTTGTGTATTCAACCTTATCGTTAGGAAGATCGACAAGGAATCGAGCATCTTCTAGAAAGGAAGGAGGGTTAATCGCCATGCTAAAAGCCATCAAACAAATAGGCGCTTCCGACAAATTAGTCATTACCGCTGTGTATGTGATCGTTACGTCATTCGCGTTATTTTCTTTTATTCCATTTTGGCTCGTTATTGTGAATTCGTTCGCATCAGAAAGTGAACTCGGTCTACACGGCTTTAGTCTCCTGCCGAGCAAATGGTCACTCGATGCGTACCGATACTTGCTAACGGGCAATCAAATCTATTATAGCTACGGTGTGACGTTATTCGTGACGATCGTAGGTACTGTGCTCGCTGTACTCATTACCGCGATGTTCGCATACGTGCTGGCCCATCCGAAAATCAGGTACAAAAACCAGCTGGCGTTTTTTACTTATTTTACGATTTTGTTCGGTACGGGGCTTGTCGGCTTCTATATTGTGATCTCGATGTGGTTGGGGCTCAAGGACAGCATATGGTCCATGATCCTACCATCGCTTATTAATCCATTTTACACGTTCATCTTAGTTTCATTCTTCCGTACGCTTCCCTTCGAAATCTACGAATCGGCTGTCATGGATGGAGCAGGTGATTATCGGATTTTCTTCCGCATCATGTGGCCGATTTCGGTGCCGGCAATCGCGACGATCAGTTTGTTTTATGCGATTTTTTATTGGAACGACTGGTGGCTAGCACTGCTGTTTGTCGACAATTACAAATTGCAGCCGCTTCAGCTCATGATTAGGCAGCTCATTTCCAATCTCAATATCTTGTCATACATTCAAGGCAGTCCCGGTTCTTATGGAGGGGGATTGCCGAATCAAGGTGTACGGCTCGCGACGGTTTGCTTGACGATCGGTCCGATCGTATTCCTATACCCCTACATTCAGAAGTACTTTGTAAAAGGATTAACGATTGGTTCGGTGAAAGGTTAAAAGTTGATGGGATAAACCCAGTGGAGGTTAACGATATGACAAAATGGCCCAAACTAAGCGCTGCGCTTCTCATAATCGCTTTGCTCATTACGGCTTGCTCTCGTAATGCCGGGGAAGAGCTTGGAAACGGAAATCATGAACAGAAGGCTTCTACAGATCCCGTGACGCTGAAAATTGTTATGCCAGGAGATCGTCCTGCCGATATGGATAAGGTTATCGCTGAAATCGAGAATAGAATGAAGGGTACGCTTAATGTCAAGCTCGACGTCATCTTCTCCTCCTGGTCGGACATTCATCAGAAAACGCAGATCATGCTTACGAGCGGTGAGCCGGTCGACTTGATGTTCGAAGCCCCTTGGATGCATTTAGACAGCATGGCATCGGCAGGTTATTATGAGCCGCTAGAGGAATTGCTTAACGAATACGGCAAAAATATAGTGGCGGCGCGCCCGCAGCAAATGTGGGACGCAAACAAAATTAACGGCCAAGTGCTCGCCATTCCGCTCGGAAATTCTTTTTACAAACCAACGACCTATTATATCCGCAAGGACTTAAGAGAAAAACTCGATTTGCCGCCTATGCAATCCTATGATGATATTATCTCGTTTGCTAGAAAGGTTCAGCAGCAGTTCCCTGACATCACACCAATGACGCCGCAAACGCAAATTCCAATGTCGGAGGTGCACTTCCGTTTAGCGCAAGGAACAGATGTTATGATGACGCCGATGTTGACTGATTTCATCCTCTATAGGGCTCCGAATTCGCCGATTATCCGCAATATGCTGGACGACCCTAGCCCGGTGATTTGGAGCGCGATTGAGAACGCACGCAAGCTTTATCAGGATAAAATCATTAATCCAGACGTAATGGCGATCAAGGACCCCGATAACTGGGTGACGACTCATCCTACGGCAGTTTACTTAGCGACGGATTTTGGCTTAAAAGCCGACCTGGCCAAGAAGCTGCTCTCTAACTTGCCGGGTTCGGATCTTGAATCGTATACACTTTTCGATCCGACGCCGGCAAAAAATTCGTCGACATTCAAGCAGTGGAATTTCATGACCGTTCCGAAATCGAGCAAACACAAAAAAGAAGCGATCCAATTTCTCGACTGGGCAAACGCCTCTCAAGAAAATTATGATCTGCTTGCGTATGGAATCAAGGGTGTGAACTGGGAAGATGCAGGTGATCAGCAGTATAGGATGTTGACGCCGGACAAATACCCATGGTTCCCGTACGACTGGATTTGGAATCCGAAATTCGACCGCCTTGATGCCAGCCAAGAGCCCTCCGCTATCGAGCTAAATCGGTTTATCATGAACGCGGACAACTTTACGGTCGATGTACTGACAGGCTTTAACTTTGATACAAGTGCCGTTCAGAACGAGCTTTCCCAGTTTTATGCGTTGGAGAATCAGTATTTGCTGCCGATATACAACGGTGCGGTTGATCTGGATACGTATTGGAAGGAATTTACCGAGAAGGCCGGTCCAGCGCTCAAAAAAATTCAGGAAGAAGGGCAAAAACAAATCGACGATTTCCTGAACAAGTAGCGTCATAGAGAAACAGAGGGAGAGGGGAGGATCACATGCGTAAATACATCCAAGCTGAGGCTTATCTGCACGTCTTTCTGATATTGGTTATTTTGTTCAGCATGACCGTTATTCCCTTCTCCTTCTATTTATCGAACCAGTATTCCAAGTATGCTTCGCAGGAGCTTGAGCGAAATGACCGTTATAAGCTGGAACAAACAAAAGAAAATCTCGTCTTTACGTTCGATCGTCTTAAGCGGGTAACCCTGAGCCTATACGAAGAGCCGGAAATCAGGACATGGGTTCAATTGCGGGAAGAAGATCCGTTCGTGTTCAACGGCATGGTGCAATTATTGAAAAAAAGACTCGTTAATGAGCCTTTCATCGAATCCGTTGTTGTGTACAATGCCAACCTAGGACGCGTATTTGATTACGATACGGGGATGCTTCCGGCTTATGAAATGCTGATAGATGGCATGGAAGAGCTCGTGCAAGGAGACTCTCCGAATTATTTCCGTATGACGAAGCTGCTGTTCCAAGGCCAAAAAGGTCTTGCCATCCTGCTGCCGTTCGGACTTGAGAAAGATCGTTCGAAGAGTTTTCTGGTTATTCGGTTGAACAGCGATGCCATTCAAAAGTCTATGCTGCAGCTAAACAAGGATAGCGGCGTATTCATCCATGTGGCAGATGGCAATGGTGAGCCCATTATTGGCCAATCCGACGAGGGCCTGCTCCATCAGCTGAGTAAGCAGGACAAGAAACAGCGCAAAGAAACATTCCGAACAAGCGTCCAAGACAGCCAGTGGATCGTTTCCTATGATCTGGCAGGCGTTGAGGATTGGACGATCTATTACTCGGCAAGAATGGACGACTGGTTCCGCAAAGTGGAATCTTTCAAACACAAAATTTTGTTTTCGTTTCTCGGGTTATTGCTATCGTTAATCGCGATCTTGTTTTGGAATGCGAGAAGCTATCATCGTCCCGTCAGCCAGTTGGCAAGGCAAATATCCAGCATGGTCGAAATGGCCACGGACAGCGGCTGGAGAAGAAGGCTGCTGCCGAAGAATGAGGTTCATCAGATTCAGCAAGGCTTCGGGATTCTCTCTGAGAGGATTGAGCAGTTGAGCCAGTCGGTTCAGGATGGACGGCTTAGGCAGAAGGAAGACGACCTGCGCGAGTGGGTCAATGAGGGCAAGCTGGAAGGCCCGGCCCGCAAGCGGCTTCAGGAAGCCAGTACGATTCTGGATTACACCAGCATCGTTGTCGCTGTATGCAGAATCGATTCCTATATGGCGTTATCCGAGAAATATGATTTCTCCTCCCGCAAAACGCTTAAGGGCACGATCGTCAATATCGCCTGCGAGACCGTTGCCCACAAGGCATGGAAGGTAGAAAGCATTGATTTTGGAGGCAATCATCTCGTCTTTATTATCGGAGTCAGTGCCGAAGGAGATAAGAAGGAGCTGCCGCACTGCTTCGAAGAAATTAATGACCGTGTGCACAAGTGGCTGAAGCTAAATCTGACCGTTGGATTAAGTGAGCTCCAGAATCCGGACTGCGACATGAAAGCTGTCTACGACAAGGTTTTTCAGCTTGCAACGCTTAGCTTTATCGATGGGAAAAGCCGTATTTATCAAGAATCAGATTATGAAAACGAAGCGAGAAGCTCGATACAATTACCCGACAATACAATTCCACCAGAACTCATTGACTCCATTCGGTTAGGACAGACCGATAAGGCGAAGCGCCTGTTGGACGAAGCTGCGAACAGGCTGCGCCAAATGTCTTATGACGAATGTAAGCTGCAACTAACATTCCTGATCTATCACTTGTACAAGGCATTCGGCAAAGTAATGAATTCCTCTAGTATGAACGGCATTCGCTCGGAGCTGGATCGATTTAACACGCTGGATGAAGCGATGGATAAGCTGAAGGAAGATACCGAGGTTATTATAGGCAGCTTGTATGAGCGCCGCGTGGGTGACAGAAGAGACGAGCGAGTGGAGGAAATGCTTCAATATTTGAGGCTTAACATTCATAATCCCATGCTAACGATCGATGAAATGGCTAATCACGTATCACTATCCACTAATTATGCCCGCACACTATTCAAAGAGCAGACAGGGATTACGGTTGCGGGTTATATCCTGAATGAGCGCATTCAGCTCGTCAAATATTTGCTCGTCCAAACGGACAAGACGATTGCCGAGATTGCTGCACAGTCGGGATTCCAATCAAGAAGCACATTTTTTACCGTGTTCAAAAAAGAAGTAGGCGTTACGCCGAGCGATTACCGCTCGAATCTGAAGGGAGCTATCATGAATGAGTGAAGCGTTAAATGTGATTGTTATATTCGCGCACCCAGACGAGGGTGAGAAGTATGCCGGGGGCACGTCAGCTCTGCTTGCTAGGCGTGGACATCGGGTGAAGTTTCTGTCGCTTACTAACGGAGATGGAGGGCATTTTCAATTATCGGGAGAGGAGCTTGTGCTTCGTAGAGCAGAGGAGGCTATGAAAGCGAAAGCTGCCTTAGGCATTGCTGATTACGAGATTCTCGGCAACCGGGATGGATCACTGCTGCCGACGCTTGAGCTGCGTAATGCCATTATTAAACGGATTAGAGAGTGGGAGGCGGATGTCGTCATTACATTCCATCCGGAAGGCGGCACCCATGCGGACAACAGATATACAGGCAAGGCGGTAAGCGATGCCGCTGCGTTCGTAGCGTTTGTTCCGAATGTCGTACCGGATACAAGAGACTTACGCAAATCGCCGCTTTATTTGCTTATGCCGGACTATTCCATGAAGAAGAAATACAGCGCGGATATAGTCGTTGGAATCGATGAAGCGCTGGAGAGCAAGCTGCTTGGCTGCGGCGCACATGAGTCACAGTTTTTCGAATATCAGCCTTGGACGAAAGGAAGGCTTGATGAGGTGCCCGTGGTCTGGGAGGATAGACGGGAGTGGCTGCTGCGCGACCTATCGGATTTTCTGTGCGTTTCGAAAGAGATGACACCAGCACTTGTGGACTTGTACGGGGAGTTGGAAGCGGGTCGCTTTCAGTATGCTGAGCCGTTCGAGCTCGCGTCTTACAACTCAGGTTCGACAGTAGAGCGGGTTCGCGTGTTTATTGAAAAGTTGACGGAAGAGGTGGTCGTGTGAAGGACGTCCTTCGAGTTATAGTCATCGCTGCTCATCCGGATGAGCCCGAAATTTACGCTGGGGGCACAACGGCATTGTTGACCGGAAATGGCCATCAGGTGAAATATCTCTCCTTGACCAATGGGGATGCTGGACACTATGAGATGTCAGGCGAAGCGCTTGCCAAGCGAAGAGCTGCCGAAGCGATGGAAGCGGCTAAGCACTTAGGCATTGCCGAGTATGAGATCCTTGACAACCATGACGGAGCTCTTCTTCCAACGTTGGAACTAAGGGAAGTAGTCATTCAGCGTATTCGTTCCTGGAAGGCGGATATCGTCATTACTTTTCATCCGGAAGGGGGCACGCATACAGACAATCGATATGCGGGCCGGGTCGTCGCCGATGCTTCCGCATTCGTAGCCAAAGTGCCGAATATCGTTCCTCAAACGCCTTGCTTGGATGAACCGCCGCTGTTTCTGCTGATGCCGGATTACTCCATGCGCGCATCGTATAAAGCGGATATTGTCATCGATATCGGCCAAGTGCTGGAGAAGAAGCTGCTTGCATGTCACTCCCATGCTACTCAGTTCTATGAGTTTGCCCCGTTCGAGCAGGGGATGACGAAACCGGTGCCTCCTGATTGGGAAGGAAAGCGACAGTTTATTTTGGAAGGGTGGTCGACGTTCTTCCGAGTATCGAAAGAAATGCTTCCGGCGCTTGAGCGGGATTACGGAATTGAGAAGGCTGGAAACGTCACATTCGCAGAGTCGTTCGAATATGCGGATTATAATGCGGGTGGGCTAGCGGAGCGGCGATCGGAGCTCATTTCAAGGCTGCGCGGCTAAAACGTATAAGGACCGCTGGGTGAGTAGCCCAGCGGTTTATTTTGCATGAAAAAAATTGAAAAATTAAGCCCGATGCATCCCTGCCATTTACAAAATAAGGATCATATATTATAATCCTTTCATAGACTGACGGTCGGTCTAGAGGACGGAGGAGTTTTCATGAGAACGCTCAAAGAGCCGGAAGAACGGAAAAATGAAATATTGGATACAGCGGAAGCTTTATTCCATACCAAAGGTTACGACAAGACGACGATCAACGATATTTTGAAAGAAATCGGAATTGCAAAAGGAACCTTCTACTATTACTTCAAATC
Organism: Pristimantibacillus sp. Z349TD_6; assembly: GCF_056173205.1. Classification (NCBI taxonomy): domain Bacteria; kingdom Bacillati; phylum Bacillota; class Bacilli; order Caryophanales; family Paenibacillaceae; genus Pristimantibacillus (SeqCode); species Pristimantibacillus sp. Z349TD_6. The sequence goes on from NZ_CM149662.1 coordinate 1,150,251, forward strand.
GAAAGAAGAAGTGATGGATGCAATCGTCATCAGGATTGTGGATAGCGGGGTACTGGCAGCCAAAGAAATCTCCGCAAATGCTAGTCTTACCGTCCACGAGAAGTTTCTGTACATCATGCTCGCGCAAAAGCCGGCCTCAAACAGCTCAAAAAGCCAGCTTATTGAAACCATGCATGATGTTAACAACGCCCAAATGCATCAAAAAAGCTTGTCAGAGACGGTGCGCAAGCTGACTCCTATTTTGCAGGAGCTTACAGAGCAAGGAATAAGAGAAAAGCTGTTTGCCACGCCATACCCGAAGGAAGCAATTGAGTTACTGCTTGTGTCTGCTGTAACCCTATTTGATGAGGGCATATTCAACTGGGAGCCGCAGGAGTTATCTCAAAAAATTGTAGCCTTCATTCATGCCATGGAAACGCTGCTTGGAGCAGAGAAAGGCAGCTTCGCGTACGTGGCAAGGCTGTTTGAGCAAGCGGACCCGGTAGACGGTAAGGCGAATGGCGAATAATGCTTTTCGAAAATTTATCATTCTGTGGTTCGGGGAACTGGTTTCCAGTATCGGCAGCGGCTTAACCGCGTTCGGCTTAGGGGTTTACGTCTTCCAGACGACCCATTCCGCAACGGCAGTGTCACTCGTGACGCTTTGCACCTTTTTGCCGATGATCCTGTTAAGTCCAGTTGGCGGTGTATTGGCGGACCGATTTGATCGACGGCTGATGATGCTGCTCGGTGATGGCGGCTCGGCGCTTGGGCTTATTTACATTCTAATCGTCATGTTCTCAGGCGAGGCACAGCTTTGGCAGCTCTGTGTGGGGGTGACGATCAGCTCTATATTCGCATCGTTGACGGACCCGGCTTATAAAGCGACGATTACTGATTTGCTGCCCGAAGAACAGTTTGCGAAAGCGAGCGGACTGGTGCAGCTTGCCGGCTCCTCTAAGTATTTATTTTCCCCGATCCTCGCGGGCATGCTGCTTGCTGTGGTGGATATCGAGGCACTTCTGATTATCGATATTAGCACGGTATTTATCACGATTATTACGATTTCCGCCGTTCGCCGATGCTTGGTTACTAAATCTGTCAGCAAGAAGCAGTTCAGCTTAGCAAAGGACTTGAAAGAGGGCTGGCAAGTTCTTGTTTCTAGAAAAGGAGTCTTAGCGCTTACGCTGCTACTGACCTTAGTCACCTTTTATATGGGCATTTTGCAAACCTTATTTACGCCCATGGTGCTTCCGTTATCTAATGCCAAGACATTAGGAATCGTCCAATCGGTCAGTGCGACTGGGCTACTGCTTGGCAGCTTGTTTATTGGCGTCTTTAGCGTTAATCAGCGGTATGCACGTGTTTTATCGGCTGGACTTTTTGTCGCTGGCATTTTCTTCTCGCTTATTGGAGTATCAACGAATATTTACGTAATCGCAGCCGCAGGCTTTCTATTTTTTGCGACCTTGCCCTTCGTTAATACAAGCGCGGATGTATTGATTCGAACGAACATACCAAACGAAACCCAAGGCAGGGCTTGGGGGATGATCGGAGTGGTTTCCCAATTCGGCTATATCGCTGCGTATGCATCGGCAGGCCTTTTATCCGACTATGTATTTAATCCTCTGATGGTTGAAGGTGGGGGGCTAGCTTCCTCGGTTGGAAAATGGATCGGCAGCGGCCAAGGGCGCGGTATCGGCTTGTTATTTATTATTTCTGGCATTTTGGTCATCGTTTTAGCACTTATTATGGCAAGGATGAAGTCGATTCGGGCGCTGGAGACAAAGTAAGGAAAGGAGGGGCTGACATGCTAGCGAAAATATTAAAAAAAGATTTTAAACGAAATAAGACGATTACGGTGGTCCTGTTCGTGTTCATTACGCTTTCTGTGCTGCTTGCTTCCAGCGGGACAACGATGATGACGCAGCTATTTCGCTCCATCAACCACTTGTTTACTGTATCTAGTGCGCCGCACTACGTGCAGATGCACGCCGGACCCGTGGATAGAGCTGCCATTCAGAGCTTTGCGGCAGAGAACTCCCTTGTCAAAAGTGAACAAATCTCTGAAATGCTGGTGATCGACAATGCTAATCTCTTCTTTGGCAACAATCAGGAAGCCGATAGCAGCAGCGTAATGGATAACGGCTTTGTCGTGCAGAACAAGAGCTTTGATTATTTACTTACGCTGGAAAATAAGCGGATTGAGGTTTTGGACGGGGAGATTGCGGTTCCTATTTATTATAGGCAGCAGCATCAATTGAACCTGGGCGATACGATTCGAGTTTCTGCTGGATCATCAGACATGACGTTCACCATTACAGACTTTGTGCGGGATGTTCAAATGAATCCTTCGATTATTAGCTCCAAGCGATTCGTCGTAAGCGCAGCGGATCATGAAACGTTGAAGAGTATGACCGGAGAAATCGAGTATATGATTGCATTTCAGCTTAAGGATCTAAGCAAGTTCAATGAATTCAAGACAGCATACCAGTCAGCCGGATTACCGGCAAAAGGCCCTGCTATTGACTATTCCTTGTTCCAGATGCTTCATGCATTAACGGACGGGGTAGTCGCCGTCATCATTTTTCTGGTCAGTAGCTTATTAATTCTTATTGCGGTGCTGTGTCTGCGGTTCACCATACTGACCACGCTGGAAGAGGATTATAAAGAGATTGGCGTTATGAAAGCCTTCGGCATCCGTCAACAGCATATTCGCAACATCTATCTGACCAAATATATTGTTCTGGCGGGGGGCGCCAGTCTTTTCGGATATGTGGTTTCCCTTTGCATTCGTCCGCTATTCCTATCCAATATGGCGTTGTATATCGGGATTGCTCCGCAAAGCATACTGCAAAGCTTGATTCCTATTTTGGTAGCTGGATTGGTGTTTGCTTTCGTTCTGCTCTTCTGCACCCTTGTGCTGAGGCGATTTCATAAAATCTCGGCCGTTGAAGCGCTGCGAGCCGGTGCGATGGGCGAGCTTAAGGTGAATACGAAGCGGTTGCCGCTTTATAAAAGCAGAATTCCTAGCGTTAACGTATTTTTGGCGCTGAAAGATGTCGTCGGACGGTTTAAAATGTATCTTTTATTGTTTATTATTTTTGTCATTTGCTTCATCATCATCATTGTTCCGGTCAATTTCCTGCATACGATGCAGTCACCTAGCTTCGTTGCGTATATGGGGGTCGGACAAAGCGATATGCGAATGGATTTGCAGCAATCCGATCACATGCAGGATAAATTTGACGAAGTTCAGCATTACCTTGCTCAAGATACGGATATCGTGAAATTTTCTCCGCTCGTGACGAGTAAATACAGCGTCGTAGGAAGTGAAGGAGCATTAGAGAGCATACAGGTTGAAACGGGGGATTTCTCCATTTTTCCTTTGAAATACAGCAGCGGCAACGCTCCTATCAACCTAAACGATATGGCTCTCTCCAGTCTGAACGCTGACGCTCTGTCGAAAAAAGTGGGAGACGCGCTGACATTAGTCATTAACGGTAAGCAGCATGAGATGACCGTTAGCGGCATTTATCAGGACGTGACCAATGGCGGCAAAACAGCCAAAGCGCTGCTGCCCTATCAACCGGAGGATGTACTCTGGTATACCCTTAATGCGGACATTAGACATGGCAGCGATATAGGGGCCAAAATAACCGAATATACGGGTCTTTTTCCAGGGGTGAAAGTGACGCATCTCGAAGATTATATGCATCAGACACTCGGCTCGACGATTAAGCAGATCAAGATGGTTACGGTACTTGCCGTTATCATTGCTGTGTTTATCTCCATTCTGATTACTTCGCTTTTCTTAAAGCTGCTGACCGCAAAAGATTATTCCGGCATCGCCATTATGAGAAGTCTCGGTATTGCAGCTGCACATATTCGAAAGCAGTACGTGAGACGGATACTGGTTGTGCTTGCAGGCGGGATTCTCGTAGGTACGCTTATGGCCCATACGTTTGGGCAAAGTCTGGTAGGTATGCTGATGTCTTCGATGGGAGCCTCCAATATCCAGTTTGTGACGAACCCATGGGTATCTTATTTCTTGTATCCATTAGCTCTTGGTTTAGTTGTGACCATTGCAACGCTGGTAGGCACGCTATCGATGAAAAAATACAGCATGACGAGAATGATAACCGAATGAGGGGATAAAGCATGAACCACATATTGGAGATTACAGATCTGAATAAAACCTATTCAATAAGCAAAGGGCAAGTACAAGCCGTACTGAAAAATATTAATTTGCAGATACACGAGGGCGAGTTCGTTTCCGTCATGGGGGCGTCAGGCTCGGGAAAGTCGACCTTGCTCTACACAATTAGCGGCATGGATCGGATGACTTCCGGACAAGTCTTGTTTGATGGGCAAAATATTTCCTCCCTTTCGGAGAAGGAATTGGATCAGCTGCGCCAGAACAAAATGGGATTTATTTTTCAGCAGATCCATCTCCTCAAAAATCTCAGCATGCTCGATAATATCATTCTCTCCGAATATTTTGCAGCCAAAGAGAGCCGGGACTCCATTCGCCTGCGAGCGGAGGAGTTGATGAAGAAAACAGGAATCTCTGCGCTAGCAGATCGCGATATCACGCAGGCTTCCGGCGGACAGCTCCAACGGGTGAGTATTTGCCGGGCGCTCATGAACCAGCCGAAAATCATTCTCGGAGATGAGCCGACGGGAGCACTAAACTCCAAAGCGACGTCTGACATCATGCAACTGCTTGGCAGCATCAACCAATCCGGAACCACCATACTGCTGGTCACGCACGACGTCAAGGTCGCTGCCAAAACCGAGCGCGTCCTGTTGATGGAGGATGGAGAGATTGTTGGCGAGCAGTATTTAGGGAAATATCATTTTGATAGCGACAATGTTAAGGGGCGGGAGGAAAAGCTTTCTGCTTGGCTGTTAAAGATGGGGATATAATGGGGGGAATCTGGTGCGATGGCTCCTATTGAGGTGATCGACTATATAATCATCCTTGAGCTTTGCCATCTTACCCATATGAATAATGACCGTTCTTTTAGGCGATTCGTAGGAAGCATCATTCCGGATTACAATTAAAATGAGGAGCTTCTGACTAGGCAAGGACAGGCGAGGGCCTTGTAGAAGCTAGCTATGCGGAAAGGTTGGACGATCAGGCTGGAAACTGGTATACTTGCCGGGATTGCTCCTATTAAAGCGATTTCAATCGCTAGTTTTAGCGGGAGTTGATCTACTATGGGCGTCGTCAGGAGTGGTACTAAAGATGAAGAAATATAATTTTGTTCGTCCGTTAATGCTGATTGTCATAGCACTGCTTGTAAAAAGCCTTATTACGAATCTTTGTATGGTGTTTGGGATGGAACAGGGACCGGCAGAAAATGTTGGATTCATCAGCATGCTTGTCGCAGCATTCATCATTTATTCTAGAATGGCCCAGAAGCGCCGCAAATAACGAAGGCCCGAAAGGAGCAGCCATGGACGGCAATAAAATCACATTTGAGACAATTGATCAGTATATCTCTCAGTACTCTCCTGAGATTCAGGACATTTTGGAGAAGATAAGAGGCGTGATTAAAGTGGCTGCACCAGAAGCGACAGAAAAAATCAGCTATCAAATGCCGACCTTCGTGCTCCATGGGAACCTTGTTCATTATGCAGCATACAAAAATCATATCGGCTTATATCCGGCTCCAAGCGGAATTGAGGCCTTTAAAGAGCAATTATCCCCGTATAAAGGGGCAAAAGGGTCGATTCGCTTCCCTTTAGACGAGCCTATACCTTACGAATTAATTGGTGAGATCGTAAAATACAGAGTAGCTGAGAATATTGAAAAAGCCGCGAATAAAAAAGTGAAGAAAAAGAAATAGGAGCAGAGATGCTCCATTGAATAAATGCCTCAGAGAGTTTTCTCTGGGGCATTTTTTTCGTTTGAACGATCTTTTCGAATAAGGTATTGGGGCAGGTTCAAGTATAAAGTGCCTAAGCTAGATATAATCCCATGTATGGTTCATGTAGTTGAGCTCTAGCAAGGAATGATTTTTTAACTTCATTTCATATTCTCTATGCTCAAATAGTGGTAACATATACTTGTCTTCGTTGAGGTTTTGATGTGAAACGGACGCGAAAAACGATTTTTAAGGATAAATAAAATCTTACTGATCTGTGTTTTTTCATAGAAGGTCATTGAAATAGGATGAGTAGCTACTAATGCAAAAGAAACAAATGGCTGGTGTAGGAGAAGACGGTAAAATCTCAAAAGGGAGTGTAAAACAATGAATTTAGAAATGGTTATGCAGGAGCTTGAAGCTCTTAGCAAGGATCGAACTAAAAAAATATACCAATCCAATGGCGCACAGGAACCGCTTTTTGGTGTTGCTACAGGCCAAATGAAGCCTATTTTCAAAAAAACAAAAATAAATCAACCGTTGGCTGAGCAGCTTTATGCTACAGGGAACTATGACGCCATGTATTTTGCCGGAATTATTGCAGATCCCAATGCGATGACGGAAGCGGATTATGACCGTTGGATGGATGGAGCTTATTTTTATATGCTGTCCGACTATGTTGTTGCGGTAACTTTGGCAGAAGCTGATATTGCGCAAGAAGTGGCTGACAAGTGGATCGCAAGCGGTGATGAACTGAAAATGTCTGCAGGCTGGAGCTGTTACTGCTGGCTTTTGGGGAGTCGGCCGGATGTTGAATTTGCCGAAAGCAAAATGGCCAATCTGCTCGAAACTGCAAAAAATACGATTCATGATGCTCCCGAACGAACAAAATATGCAATGAATAATTTTATTTACACAGTAGGGGTATCCTACATGCGGCTCCATGATAAGGCAATGGAGGTCGCATTGGAAGTAGGTCCGGTAGAAGTTAATCGGGACAAGAAAAAAAGCAGTTTTTTGGTTGCATCTGAACAGATTCAAAAAGCAGTTGATAAACAGCGGCTTGGCTTCAAACGCAAGCATGTAAGATGCTAAAAGTTTCTTCGTGGATTGTTATGGCGCTAGCGAGCAAGTAATACAAGGTTATTCCGATGGAAGTCGAGCTGCCGAATGTAATAGCTTTGAAATAGTTTATATCGCTAGGTTAAGCACTCCACACATGTGGAGTGCTTTGTGTCGCTCGTTAGTAATTATCATTTTAAGAGCCACATTTACCTGCCATTTAAAGCCCGAACGTATTCTACGCTAGGGATAACTATGAAGTAGGATTTCCCGGACTAGAACTCTCATTGCAATAAGCAGATCCCTTATTGATTTCAGTAAGTTTGGAATTGACGGAAAAGATTTTTGCATTGATATCTGTTATACCAAAGTCAGCTAATCTGCTAGTGTGCATAACGTTATATTTTTCAGCCGTTTCTTTTGTTTCAAACAAATAAATTCCACCGGCTTCATTTTTTTCGGAATTTTCTGTCCAGATTTTCCACATGAATCCATCTTCTTCATTGATACTTTTTGCTAAATCAGAAAACGCCTCTGCCATCTCTTCTCCGAACGGTCCATTCATTTTAAAATCCACTTGTAATAGGTACGACATTTATAGTCACTTCCTTTTGTTTATTTAGTAGCTGTAAAATACAATTCTCCTAAAATTTCGTTCACTTGATAATGATTTGTTGGAAGCTCTTGTTCAATAAGAAATTTTACGTCTGCTTGTTCAACATCATACATGACTTCAATTTCCTTGGAGAAAAGAAGCTTTTCTTTTTCAAGCAAGTCAGAAAGGGAAGGGACTGGCTTGGGTTGTAAATCTTCGAGATTCAGAAGCTTTTTCAAACCGTCAACATAGTTATCCAACGGACGGCTGCCGACAATTTTTACGCCCTTATTCTCCTCATTAGTCATAATAATGGTAGGGAAGCCTCGGACACCCAACCTTCTAACTAGATCAAAATCCTCATGTAACAATTGAAGACCGACCTGTTGTTCAGCTTCGTTTACAATTGCTTTTCCATCAAGACCGATATGATTTGCGATTTCAATCATAACCGATTTCTCTGATATATTTTGATTAAATGCAAACAGTGCTTCTCTTGAACGACGCAAATATTCTGTTGCTTTTGCATCAGTATGATTTTTTTGAATCACCTTAAATACACGAGAAGGCGGGTAGGATGATTGAACTGGATTATCAATCATTAAAGTCCCATCAATTGGCATTCTTGAATGCTCTCCAACTTCTCTCCAGTGAGGGGCCACATCGGCTGGTTTATGAATGCCGTTTGCCGGATCGATTGGTCCATCATGCCATTTTTCCAGCAAACCGCCCATAACCGTATGGAAGTTAAAAAAGTTCCCGTATTGCTCTACAAAACGACGAAGCACAGGTTCAAGCGCCCAGCAATGCGAACAAATAGGATCGGTTACATAGTAAAGATTAACTGCTTTTGTGGGCTGATTAAAATCAATAATCTCTACTTTCTCCTCTTCAGCTACCCCGCATACGCCTGTTTGTAGATCACAAACCATATTGTTATTGTTCTCCATTTTAATTCCTCATTTCTCTTTTAATAAGTAAAGATAAGCGAGGAAAAGCAAACACTTATACCTCGCTAAATTTTTTAACAATATGTATTATCTTCCCTTTACTTTTCAAGGGCGAAATACATATTTATTTGCTTGCAATTAAATTTTAAATCATAATTAAAATCATCAACACCAATAGTTCTGCGGATGTGTCGTTTATACAACACATTTAAGAAGTTGTTTATAAAGTAGGAGGTTAACAAAATGACCGAATCAAAGTCGGACCCCCGAGTTCTACGTACCCGTAAGTTAATTATGGATTCTTTCATTGAACTTTCAGGGAAAAAGGAATTTAAAGATATTACTATAAAAGATATAACTACAGAAGCGATGATTAATCGTGCAACTTTTTATTATCATTTTGAAGATATACACAACTTATTGGAAAAAGTACTGTCAGAAGTATTGTTAGTCAATTTGAATTATGACTTTTATCAAAATGACGAACTAAATGAAGAAGTATTTGTTAGCATCTTTGAAGCTGTAACAAATTTTCAAAAGTCATTATCCAGTCGTTGCCATAGAGGTTACGAAGATACCATTGCCCGTATTATTAGGGAACAGCTCGAAATTATTTTTTATAAAATGTTGTTAAAGCAGCATAAAGCGGAGAAGGATGAAGCTCTAAAACTTACAGCTGTCCTATTAAGCTGGGGAATTTATGGGGTTTCTGTAGAATGGAGAAGAAATAGTCACAAGACACCGCCGGAAGAATTTATCAAATTAGCGATTCCTTATATACGGACTGGAATTGATAAATAAAGAAGAGGGGTATGCGCAGCCCCTCTTCCTTTTGTTGTACTAAATCTATTTATTATTCGTTTTCCCTCTTATAAACCAATGGATTTTTAATACTCGCTGCGATTCCGCCCGGCTTGCAGCCTGGCAGCCAATTTTCAAGATCAGAGCGTCTTGCCTTGCTGTCGGGTTCACCAACGAGTGAACCGTCTGCATAGTAGATAATGGTCATCACCTTGCGCATATGGTCAGTTGGATTACCCGGAGCAGAGTGGATGGTCCAGCCAGCATGGAAGGTAGCGTCTCCTGCCGCCATGGCACCGTAATTTACTTGAGGAATGCTGCGGCCTTCAATGAATTGTCCAAGGGTTTTATGTGATTCATCCGAAATTTCTTGCCTGCTGACATAACCCAAATGATTCGTGCCGGAAGCGAAGTTCATTGTGCCCACTTCTTCAGGAATAGGGACCAGCGGCATCCACAGCGTAATGGTATTATTGGTATCGAAAGGCCAATAAATTTGGTCTTGATGCCAAGGGGTATGACCACCGCCAGGTTCTTTGAATAATGCTTGATCATGATAAATGCGGACGCCATCTACACCCATCAAATCTGCTGCAATTTTGGCAAAGCGTTTTGCCAGTGTGAAAGCAGCGGCTTCTTCACTCATCTCCCAAAGGTTGCCTACTTGTATAAAAGCTTTGCCGTAAGTATCCCGTTCAGTGACCGGCTTATCATGGTAATTGTGCTTAAATACCAAGTCACTAATGATTGGTTCATACGCTTCTATTATTTCTGTGGATGCGACATTTTTTAAAAAGAGATGGCCATCCTTTTGATAAGAAGCGATTTGCTCTTGCGTGAGAGAATAGCTTTCTTCAAGCAGGGGCAGCGTGCTTAACCTATTGTTTTCATTCATCATATTTCCTCCTAATTGTATGTGTTTGTTTCAGCTTCGCAATACATACAGTGTAAGGGATTCTTCTATAATCTGGCTTTGTCAAAGCTTCAAATAAGTTTGTCAAAAACAACTGTAATTGTGAGATAGATATGATATTCTGTGAGTAATTACGAGTAGAGGATGAGGATGTTCATGAAACCTGGCATGGATGCAACGATGAACCACCGGATCGTGCCCTATATACGGGAGTGCGATTTTGCGCTGCGAAAACCGTGGGTACTGCCGGAACGCCGCTTGCTTGATTACTTGCTTGTCTATGTACAGGAAGGGGAATGCTTGTTCACAGTTGATGGGGTGGCCTATCCATTCGAAAAAGGTGAGTTTTGTTTCATTCAGCCAAATAGTGTAAATCGTTTGGAAGGGACAACGAATACGGTAACGCCGTTTGCACACTTTGATATTTTTTATAGCACGACTAGCGACCAAAGCTTCCCAACTCGGGCGGGCCAGTTGGATTTGACCCCCTATCAGCATCTTATGCAGCCGAGAATGGACGAGCAGTTCCAAACTCATATTCCGGTGAAGCTCAAGCTAAGCCATCCATCTAAATTTCGTGATACATTTTTGCAAGTGGTAGAATTCTGGCAGTATAAGGACTCCATTATGCAATTGAAGGCACAAACCCGAATGATGGAATTGGTTACCTTCATACTAGAGGATTACATGCCTGCCAATCATGTGAAGCAAATGTCACCGCAGGCATTAAATTGGATTACCTCGTATTTTTCTTTCAACTTGAGCGAACCTCTGTCGGTAGTTGATATGGCGCGAAGAGCTAATCTATCTACTTCAAGATTTAACGATGTATTTAAAATGCAGTACGGTGTAACACCACATCAATATTTGTTAAAAACACGTATAGATCATGCTTGCGAGCTGCTGCTTGCATCCAAGCTTACACAAGAGCAGATTGCAAGTTATTGTGGGTTTTCAGATATTCATCATTTTTCTAAGGCATTCAAGAAGATAATAGGAATAACTCCTGGTGAGTACAGCAAGGGGGCAAAGGGCGGATGAAACTAGCTTCTTCGGTCAAACGATAGTACGGTAAGAAATGAAAGGGGGAATTTAACGAATTCGTCAAACAAAAGGCAAGCATCCTTTCACATAGTTGTAAATGAGCATGAAGCTATGGAGTGTTTGCCATAAAACTCGAAAAAATTGCAACAAAAGCACCGTTATCTATTTCCAACACCCCCAAATGAAAGTTAAATCCAACACCTGTAAAAGATTATAGAGGTATTTTATCATAATAGATGATTTTTAAAAATTTAATTCTAAAAGCAACAATCTATTAAAAAACTACCGTTGTTTTTATTTATTTTTCTTCGTCCTCTATATTCTCTGGCTTTTTCTAAAACCTCCGATAGTTAAACTGCATCATGCTCAGTATCTTAGTTATGGTTCCTAACTTTATTTTATGATAAATTTTTTCCAATCACATTTGCTGACACTGGCTTTAGCCCTAGCTCTCTTATCCAGACGGAGAGCTGCCCCATATGGTGTATTTCGTGAGCGATCACATGACGCAGGATTTCACCTTTTGTATAGTGTCCATCGTAAATAGCTTACTTTAAGAACAAATAAGTTCTTATAGATCTAATTTAATTCGATTAGGCGCTGAAGCAGCTCTATAAGCGCATATATGTTCTTACAGCCAACAAACCCGGCCGTTTCTCTCGCTGTAAGAACACATACGTTCTTACAGATCCAATTCAACCTCAACCAGACGCTGAAGCAGCTCTATAAGCGCATATATGTTCTTACAGCCAACAAACCGGGCCGTTTCTCTCGCTGTAAGAACACATACGTCCTTAAAGTTCCAATTCAACCTCGACCAGACACCGAAGCAGCTCTATAAGCACATGATTTTTTCTTCTGGTTCACTTCATTTATTCTCTCACCTTAAACTATCAATTTTAGGAACGCATGTACTTAATGCCGCAATTCTTACTTTTATAGTGACTCCAATGTTTGATCTTTATAAAATTTTAATAAAATATCTGTGAAATGTTTAAATATAAAGGAAGTTTTTCTGCATGTGATGTACTAAATGAGAAGGCGCTGACTAGGCTAGCAAAGGTTAGATTGGAAGAAGGTATCTGTCAATGGAAAAGAAGCTGAAGAAAGCCGGATGACATAGCTGAAATAAGACGAGAAGGGTTATAATAGAAGGACCTATTATATGGAGGTTAATCAACATGTCTATATTTACACGCACGGATCATATTGGCGTCATTCAACCGGATATCAAAGTATATCAAGCAAAACCAGAGGATACGGAAGCTGTATTGAAGCTTCTCATCCAAACAGCTGAATGGTTAAAGAGCAAAGGCTCTACGCAGTGGAGCGGCTTGCTGAAGGGTGAGGATTCTCATCAGACACCGGAGGCAATTAAACGCGGCGAGGTATACCTATTTAGGCAAGAAAATCGTTTGGCAGGAATGGTCATGCTCATGCAGCATGCAAGCGCTTGGGATCGCGAGTTATGGGGAGAAGAGGGGCATGAACAGTCCATCTATCTGCATCGACTTAACATTAACCGTGAGGTTGCAGGCAAAAACTTAGGTGAGGCCATTGTGGATTGGGCAGGTTCAGGTATTCATTTTGAGGGAAAAGACCGTATTCGGCTGGACTGTATTGCGAATAATCCGAAGCTCAATGCATTCTACCTAAGCTGCGGTTATGAACATAAAGGTTTATCCTCCAATGAGATGGGGGAATTTAATTTATACGAGAAGTTTCAGACAGCACAGTAATAGAAGAGGGACGGAGCAGTTCAAACTGCGCCGTCCCTCTATTGCATTTTAAATCTAGGTTATTTGCTCGCTAATCCCAAATCATCAAGCAATCTCATCACGGCTACGACTGCCTGTGCTTTCGTCACTTTCGACTGAGGATCAAACTTCGTTTCGGATACGCCTTGCAAAATTTGTTCTTTAATTAATAGTGCAACGGAAGCTTTAGCATAGGATGATATAGAAGCTTGATCACGGAAAGACTCAAGCAGCGCTGCGTCACCGTCTGCCGTACGATCAATCAGCTTCATCACTTTTGCCAAAATGACTGCCATGTCCTGACGAGTAATCGTACCGTTCGGATCAAAAAGCTGCTCGCTCTTGCCAGTAATGATACCTAATTCCTTAGCTAGTGCAATATCTCCAGCATATTTGGAATCTGCCGCTACATCATCAAATGGAGCACCTTCTACTTTTGGCACGATGCCGAGGCCTCTGCTGATCATGGAAATAAACTCAGCCCTAGTAATGATCGAGTTTCCTCCGAATTGTTCATTCGATTGTCCAAAAACGATTAATTTGGCTGCTGCACGCTCGATATGGTTTTTGTTCCATTCAGCCGTCACGTCTTTGAAGAGGAAGCTGGATTGGACAATGGTATAGATGCTGTTGCCGTTGCTGACCAGATGAGCGGTAACTCCGCCTTTATCGTCTTTTTTGAACACCGTATGAAGTGGACGGAATTCATTTGTGCCAGGCAAGTAAACAACGCCGTTTGCACGATTCGTCTCTATATCTTTAGCATTCAATTGATAAATACGGGTGAAAACGGACTGGCCAAAATCAGTGACTTCCTCATATTTGTTGTCAGCTGTCAGCTTATAAATCTTAAAGTCAAGCGACGAAACTTTTAGTGTATAGCCATTCTTTTTCGCCAATTGTTCTATTGCAGCTGCTTCGCTCGCAGTCGGTGGAGCAATCGAAATTTTGATATCTGATTTCAGGTGAATCGCATGGGCTGGAATGACATAGGTAACTCCGTTCCAGATGATGGACAAATTCGCCTTTTCGTTTTTGCTGGCAAGTGCTGCAATAACTTCCTTAGGAAGGATGATATCCACTTGGGCTGCATCGTTGCCGACAGTCACTTTTAGCTCGGCGGAGCTAGCCGCTCCAATCGTTTGAATAGCCGCATCTTTCAAAATCGTAACGGTCCACTTGCCGCCGGATTTCGTAACGTTGGAATCAAGCTCATTTTTATCTTTGACCGCTTGCGGGTTCCCAGATGACGACTCTGGCGGAGCCGTGTAATCTAATGTTTTTGCCTCTAGTTTTGTCATTTCGGACTTTTCGATTATCTCATCCTCATTTTTAGTAATGGCTACTACACCAATGGAATAGGTCGTACTGTGCGTCAGTTGCGTAAACGTGTAGTTTGTAGCTGTTGTAGATACCACTAATTTATCACCCAGATAAACGTCATACCCATCTGCTTTCGGAGAAGCCGTCCATTGAACGCTAATCGCGTCATAGGTTGAACTCGTTACCGTGAGATGAGCTGGAGATATTACGCCTGCTGTACTTACAACCAGTGCACTGCTTGCAGGAGAAACCTCCGTAATTTTATTGCCGTCTTTTCTAATACTGAGCACGGTAACGGTGTAGTCTGAGCCAAGGTTCAGCTTGTCTGCTTTAAACTGTGTATTCGCTGTATATCCTGTAAATATGGCGTTCACGAATACTTCATAGCCAGCAGCCCCTTGGACAGCATCCCATTTGATTTCAAAAGACTGTTTGTCCGCACTGAGCTTCGTTACATTTTGAGGAGCAGCTAGTGCGTTTTCATTCACCTTGCCGTCAATCGGAAGATCACTGATCAACTGCGTTGTAAGTGTTTTGTTGCGGTCACCGCTAATGTCCCAAGTCATAACGCCAGCCAAATCCAAGGTTTTGACAAGCGAAGTGCTATACATCATTGTCGTTTGGTCATTATAAGTAATAAACATTCCGGTTTCACTATTGTAAACATAAGCGACCTTTGAATGCTCGTTCCAGTAACGGGTATATCCGTTTTGGTCTATCATATTGTTCTCAACCTCGGCAAAATCGAACTTACCGCTCTCCCATGATCCATAAGGAATGGATGTGCAGTTTTGATATTCACCGTTTGCGGAACAACCCTTCCAGCCTATTCCATAATAAGGAACACCCATGTTTAGTTTAAAAGCCGGAACGCCGCCGTTCAAATGACCGAGCAGAGCGCCTCTTACATTGTTGCGTTTCGCAGAGGCTCTTACATTATTAGGGTCTTGATAAAGAGGAGAATTATGGAAAGCCCGCAGTTCCCAGCTTCCGCTATAGTCATAGCTCATAATGTTGATCATATCCAAGTATTGAACAGAATTTGCGAAGTCAGCATTGACTACGAAATCATCTCCTTGACCGGATGCGATGGTGAGTAAATAATATTTGCCATCGATGGAGCCGGCTGCATCAAGCGCTGCACGAACGGTTTGCATGAGAAGAGTGAAGTTTTGTTTATCCTCTGGACGATTGATATTATCCGATTCTCCGCCCTCAACCGGATATTCCCAGTCGATATCGAGTCCATCCATCTTATACGTACGCAAATATTTAACGACGGAATTCGCAAACGTACGACGTGTGACTTCAGATGCGGCCATGTCGGAGAAATGATTGGAGAATGTCCAGCCGCCTACGGAAGCCATTAGCTTCAGCTCAGGGTTATTATTTTTTATTTTGTTAAAAGCAGCAAGCTGCTCAATATCGACCTTCTGGTCTCCAAGCACAAGCTCCCCGTCGAAAACATAATTCGCTTGCAGCGGAATGTCTTTATTTTGGCAAGCTGCACCGTTTGAACCCACTTTACGCCAGCATATATCGGAGAAGGCGTAGTTGAGATGTGTAAGCTGTGAAACATCGATATCTTCTGGAAAGTATTGACGATTATTGTCATAGGAAAACCAGCTGCCGTAATAGGTGAAATTAGTGTAGTCCGCGCCTGGAATCGTCGTTGCTGCGCTGCTGGCTGCTGATTTCCATAGCGCATTTTTGGCTGCAACTGTAAAGCTGTAGGATTTGCCTTCTGTTAAACCCTCAGCAACATACCGATTGGAATCGCTGGAGCCGATAAGCTTGCCTGCTTCATAGATGTCGTAGCTCGTTGCGCCAGGGGTCGGTGCCCAGCCTAGTGAAGCGGTTGTGCGGTTGGCTGTAATGACTTGAAGATCGAGCGGCGCCGCAAGCTCGCCCCATTTGATTTCTAAAGGCGGGCCGTTAACCGGATCTTTGCCGGAAGCGCCATTTTGCGCGCCAACCATAAATTTGTAGATGCTGCCTGCTGTAAGTCCACCTTCTGGGAACGTATAGATGAATGTGTCGGAGCCATTCCATATTCCGCCTTTCCATCCACCGTTAACATAGAAGTCATAGCCGTTGGCATCAGGACTGCCTGTCCATTTGAATGTAATATTGGATGATGTAATATCGCTTACCTTTAAATATTGAGGAGGCGTTAATGGCGGTTCTTTATATTCACTTGTATCCTTTGGCGTAGTGAAAGTAATCGAATTGCTCTTCTGTTTATCTGTTAGATTAGCATATTGAGTACCGTTCGGACCTAAGAAGAAGGTATATTTGGTTTCTTCCTTTAATCCTCCAATCGTGCTGCCTCCTACTTGTGTGAAGCCGGAATAAGGATCTTTGTTAAGAGGAGGATTGTCCGGATTCCAAACCCAGTAATCATCCAGCTTATGCGCAGGATCAAAGGTAACGGTTACCGTATTATGTGTAACATTCACAATACTTAGGTTGCTAGGCCCTGGATTGCCAGTCGGCTCATTGGAAGGCTCGCCGGCAAGTGTCGTAAATTCAACGTAGTTGCTTCGCAACACCCGCGTGTAAGGTCTCTTGTACCAAGTGGTATACAGCTTGTACGTCGTATTAGGCTGCAAGTTTTGCAGCTCCACACTGCCGCCTTTCCCTGTAGCTAAATAGTTGTTTACATCTTCTTTTGTTGGATTAGCAGGATCTGGAGCTACGTAGTACCATACATCAACGTCAGCTTGCTCTGGATGAACATCCCATTTAAGCTGTGCACTCGTCGCAGTGATGGAATCGGTTACAACAGTTAGGTTTTGAGGGACGGGAGGGGCTGCCTCATAGACAGCATCCGTTACGGCTCGAGCAGCTTCGTTCACTGCGGGCAACGCTGCTTCATTCCCATAGGCTGTTGTTGTGTCAAGGAAAGGAGAAACGAGAAGTGCGAGACACATAAACATAATGACAAACTTTATTCCTTTATTTCTTGCAAAAATATTCACCATATCACCTCTAATTTTCATAGTCGAACATTGCAGCATTAGCATTCATGTGCAAGTCTGGGTGTGGTTGTTTCACGGAATTAAAAGGGGATAATTGGGTATCACCTCCTGCAAAGCTTGCATTTATTTTGTATAACTATTCCTAGCATGAGACGTTGATTTCATGAAAGGAAGGGGTAAATTACGATGATAAAAGGGGAATATTTTACAAAAATATAATAAAAATGGGATATTCCGCACAGGAAATAGAGGTTTAACTCGATCTTTAAAAACAACATCGAATTAAACCCATAGCATGCAAGAAAAAAAGCATTTTGAACGGTCATAGTTGTAGTTGTGATAAAATGAAAGAGATTCAGAAATAACCTAATAGAAATGATGGTCGCTATGAAAATCGAATTTGAAAATCATATCATTGAGTTTAATGTTGAATATGCCAATAGAAAAAAGATATATATCCAAATGGACTCATTGGGATTTATAACCGTGAAGGCTCCCAATGGAACAACGGAAGAGAATGTCATGCGGGCCGTGGAGCAGCATGGTAAACAGCTCACTCAGAGATTGCAGCAGATCGCGAAGGTTCGAGATACCCCTAAGACAAAAGAATATCAAGAGCAAGGAAAATTCCTTCACCTTGGAAAAGAGTACTTTCTTCATGAGTTGATCGACACAGCTAATCTGAGTGAAGAGGAGTTAAAAATCAATCTAAAAAAGTTTTATTTTGCAAGCTGTAAGAAAATCATTGGAGAACGAATCAAGCGATATCAAGAGCAGCTGAAAGTAAAACATAAAAGCTTCGAAATCGAAGAGTCAAGAACGAAGTGGGGAAGCTGCAGCTCAAGTAAAAAATTAACCTTTAATTACCGATTGGCGATGGCTCCGCTTGAGGTAATCGATTATGTCGTCATCCATGAGCTTTGCCATCTGACGCATATGAATCATGATCGTTCCTTCTGGAGACGAGTGGGCAGCATTATGCCGGATTACAAAGAGAAGGAAGAGTTTCTAGCAAGGCATGGTCATGCTATGACACTGTAATCATGATAACTGGCCTCCCGTCAAAAGGAGGTTTTTTGCTGTATCTCTATTATATCGTCTATTTTTCAAATGGTTATGTTTACTTCTTATACATACTAATGATTTTTATCACTAATCGAGGGAAATCGTGAACTTTAGATGCAGCGTGCTTTATTTCCGTTCTAGCCTTGCTGGCTCCGCAGGTAATTTTCGTATTCAACGGTAAACTCGAGTGCTTGCTCAAAGTCTGGAGACAGGAGAGAAAGTGCCGCTATGACATCTGCTTTCGATGTGGCGCTTAATGCGATGATTTGAGGTTGGCGAGGAATACGGAACAACGTATGATCGTGAAATGTGATGGTGACGATGGTCCCTATTGCCTCGTCATTGGAGGAATAAACCGTGCTCCACATCCAACGCTGCTGGTCGGTTTCTTCCGTATTTCCCCATTCCCGCGACAGGTCGAAATGGCCTGGAAGTTTGGGTTCGAGATGGAAACCGGACTCTTTAAATTGCCTATGAACAGGTAGGAACAACAGATTGAGAAATGTTCCATAAGCAGCATCTCCTGCCTCGTTGTAAGCTTTTTGCAGTATATCTTGATGGTTTTGAAGGATGGTTTCCCAGCTTTCATTAATATAATTTGTAATGTAGATTCCAATCGCAGCAATGGTACTTTCGTCACTTTCCTCAAGAAATGCTTTTAATGGATTTGTATGCTTCATACGTAATCCCCTTTCAATTTCCTTCGATTTTTGGAGTTGCATTTCAATCTTACAACATTCATGCAAATGAAAAGGTTTGACGTATTTTTCTTAGAAGCAGCGGATCTTTAATAAACAAAACCTTATCATGGTGGTTTAATCTTCAAAAAATATAGCAAGTCGATAAATGAAGTTGAAATGGAAAACACGAAACATAATGTGCTTAAAAACTCAATAAACAGGGTACATTCATACAAAGACGAATTCAGGGAGGTAGTACCCATGAGCAAGAAAAAACTATTGATAACTGCAATTGGAGCTGGCGTCACTTATTTAATGAAAAACAAGGATGCGCGAGATAAGCTTGTCCATACGCTGCAAAATTTCAGGAAAAAGAATCGTTAATGGAATGATCGATATTGGGCTTGGCAAATCAGCTTAGATGACAATTGGAAAAGAGAACGACTAGTTGGCTTCGATCATTTATGGTAAGATGTCTAAGACTAATAAACGCTAAAAAATCAATCAATAGGAGAAGCAGGGTACAAGATGATACCCTGCTTCTTTTTGTTTGGAAACGTTATATGCTTTGAGTAGCAAAAAGGGGATTGAAAATGCCTACTATTATTGCGAAACCATTTGATCAAGAAATGCAAAACCTGTTAAGCGATATACATTCCGCCTATCACGCAGGGGAGCTTAGCCAAAAGGACAAATCAGAGCTTCCGGAAAACATTTACGTCATCGAGGCTGAGGACGAGATGGTTGGATACGGAGTCGTTTGGGAGTACGATAACGCCAAGCAGCTGATTCAGAAAGCAGAACAAGATTATTTTAGCGATGATGAGAAGTATTTGGAGCGGGACTTTTATATTGAGATTAAAAACAAAAAGAACTTTGTATTTATAGAAGCACTTGATGTTTTAAAGGAATTTGAAGGCAAGGGTTACGCTGCTGCCTTTATTCAATGGGTAAAAGCAAAATATCCGAATAAAAAGATATATGTATACACGTTGGATAAAACAAGGAACTTTTGGTATAAGCAAGGCTTTGAGCCTTTGGGAAATACCGTATGGATGACTTTTAACTAAAGGTTAAAAATGGGCCTAGGCCGCTGTCTCAAGGATAGAGGTTTATGTCGATTATATCGTTTTATTATGCTATACTTACTTGTTATGTCTTAAAGGAACGGTTTTTGGAAATGCTATGCGATTATAAAAAGCAGCATGATTGAGAATATAAGGCTTCAAATGAAGGAGAAAAGATGACTTTTAATGATCTAAATTTTAGCCCTGCAATACTGAAGGCGCTAACCAAGGAAAACTACACGAAGCCTACGCCTATTCAGGAGCAGGCCATTCCCGTCGTACTAGCGGGCAGAGATTTGTTTGGCTGCGCTCAGACAGGGACCGGGAAAACGGCTGCATTCGCATTACCCATCATTCAGTTATTAAGCGGCCAACCCGCTAAACCGGGGGCACAGCGACGTATTCGCTCATTGATTTTGACACCTACAAGAGAGCTTGCTCTCCAGATAGAAGAAAACATGCGTGCGTACGGACAATTTACCGACTTGCGCAGTGTAGCTATCGTGGGCGGCGTTTCACAGAAGGTTCAAGAGCGTGCACTTCGACAAGGCGCTGATGTTATTATTGCCACTCCAGGCAGACTTATCGATCTTATTAATCAAAAGTTTGTTGATTTGCAATATGTACAAATATTAGTGCTTGATGAAGCAGATCGAATGCTCGATATGGGTTTTATTCACGACGTGAAGAGAATCATCGCCAAAATGCCAAGAAAAAAGCAAACACTCTTTTTCTCGGCTACGATGCCTCCAGAAATTTCGAAGCTTGTCAAAACGCTGCTTGTTAATCCGGCGAAAGTGGAAATAACTCCAGCTTCCTCAACAGTGGATCGAATAGAGCAATCTGTCTATTTTGTAGATAAAGGTAATAAACAAGATTTATTGAATGACCTGCTGCAGGATAAATCCATCGCTTCGGCGCTTGTGTTTACTCGGACGAAGCATGGTGCAGATCGCGTAGTGCGCGGACTGACTAAAGTGAATATTTCTGCACAGGCTATTCATGGAAACAAGTCTCAAAATGCCCGCCAAAATGCGTTAACTAATTTTAGAAGCGGTGCAACTCGAGTACTGGTTGCCACAGATATTGCGGCGAGAGGTATCGATATTGACGAGCTTTCGCATGTCATTAATTTCAACCTTCCTAATATTTCAGAAACGTATGTTCATCGCATTGGCCGTACAGGCAGAGCTGGATTAAGTGGAATCGCCATCTCTTTTTGCGAAGTGGATGAAATTCCTTATTTGAAGGATATTGAGAAAATGATTCGCAAAACTATACCTGTAGTAACCGAACGTCCTGATGGGGTTCTGATCAGTTAAGCAACGAAGAAAGCCGAAATATAATAAATTGACCTAGGGGTGATCGTCTGAGAAAGCAAAAGCCAATGTCATTCGAAGATTTGTTGAAAGAATTGCAAGGACAGAAGTCGATTCAGGAAGATCCGAATCATGTTTCATTTGATGATTTGTTTAAAGAATCGTTTATGAGCAAGCATTCCAGCTTTACAAGCTTTAGCGCGTTTCTTGAGAAGGGCAACTTTCAAGTAGAAACAAGAGAAGATGTTCAGAACATTCCGGATGAGCTGTTTGATCGTCACGTTGCAAGAGAAACGGATTTTGCCAATTGGCAGTCTATGCTCGATACAGCAACTTCGGAATATAGCGGCAAGTAGAACAGTAGAAGTGCCAGCATTGCATAATTATAGGCAAGTAGAAGCTTGAGCCCATCGCGGCTTGAGCTTTTTTTTTGTTTATTTTGAGGTTAATTTCACATTGTAATGAGCCATTCACGCTCTGTTCATATTCCAAACGTAAACTTCAGCTATCAAGAGAAGGAATGGAGATGGTTGAACATGTTTCTAGCGGTGCGCGAATTGAAATATGCGAAAGGCAGATATTTTCTAATTGGATTAATAATGGTTCTGGTCGCATGGTTAACCTTTATGGTTTCAGGATTAGCCAATGGGCTTTCATCAGATAATGCATCCATTCTAAAAAATATGGACGCCGATTATTTCGTGCTTCAGACGGATTCCGAGCATAAGCTGACGCGGTCCGCACTAGGTACCGAGAAGCTGGAAGAGGTCAGGCAATTAGAAGGACTCTCACAATCCGAACCGCTTGGGCAAACAATGCTTTCGGTATATCGGAATGATTCCAAGAAGAAGATAGATATTGCTTTGTTTGGTATCGAGCCAAACGGGAAGGTAATGCCAAGTATTACTGAAGGGAAAAGCATGGGGGCAAGCAATGAAGTGGTCGTTGACTCCTCGTTAAAAGAACAAGGCGTGCAAATTGGCGATACGCTAGGGGATCAAGAGCTCGGCATTGAATGGAAAGTAGTCGGCTTTGCCACTAATCAGAAGTTCAGTCATACGCCGGTAGCATTCATGGATATCCAAAATTTTAATAAGCTGATGCAAGCATCCTTTGGTAAACAAACAGTTTCCTATAACGCTATTGTCATTCATACAGAAAATCTAAACAAAGAATCATTGCAAAAGAGTGTAGCAGATACGGAGGTTATTACAAAAAAAGAAGCGGTACAGGGCATTCCGGGTTTTAAAGAGGAGCAAGGCTCCCTGACGATGATGATCGCTTTCTTAATTGTTATTGCCGCTTTCATACAAGCTGTTTTCTTCTATGTCATTACACTGCAGAAAATTAGCCAATTCGGAGTGTTGAAGGCAATCGGAGCAAAGACGTCCTATCTGGCAGCAAATTTAGTGGGTCAAGTATTGCTTTTGGCCATTGTGGCTGTTGCAATAAGCATCGGACTTACTTTTGGCGTAAGTGCAATTTTGCCAGCGAGCATGCCTTTTGAGTTGGGTGTAAATATATTGTCTCAATATTCCGGTTTACTTATTCTAGTCTCGATTATCGGTGCGTTGCTGTCCTTAAACCGGATTGCAAAAGTTGATGCGATTGAAGCGATTGGGAGGGTTGAATAATGAAGGAAAAACTTATTCTTGAGCATGTAAATAAAGTGTATGGCGAAGGTGAAACGGCTGTTACGGCGCTGCAGAAGGTATCTTTAAGCGTAAAAGCAGGAGAGTTTGTCGCTGTGGTTGGACCATCGGGTTCGGGCAAAAGTACTTTTCTTTCCATAGCGGGGGCGCTGCTCTCACCGTCAAGCGGACGGATCTTGATTAATGAAAAGGACGTTACGAATTTATCCTCAAGCGAATTAAGCGAGGTTAGAGTCAAAAATCTTGGTTTTATTTTTCAAGCATCGAATCTTGTTCCTTATTTAAGAGTAATAGATCAACTGGTGCTCGTATCGAAGCTAGCAGGTACAGATGGAAAAGAAGCGCTTGTGAAAGCTAAAGCGCTTCTTGAGAAAGTAGGACTGCTGCATCGGATGAATTATTATCCGGAGAAGCTGTCCGGCGGAGAACGCCAACGGGTTGCCATTGCTAGGGCATTCATGAATGATCCCGGTGTTATTCTAGCCGACGAGCCGACAGCCAGCCTCGATTCTAAACGGGGGAGAGCGGTAGTGGAGCTTATGGCATCAGAAGTTAAACAAAGGGGCAAGGCGGCTGTTATGGTCACCCATGACGAGCGTGTATTGGATTTATGTGACCGAATCGTAACGATTAAGGACGGTATGCTTTTTGAGCAAAATGATCATGCTGCTGCGAGCAATAGGCCAGATGCAGTCGCACATAGGTGAATGAAGGTTGATTAAGCAGTGTTCTCTTGCACGTCTTGCATCAAGCTTAGATGGGATGTTTCTGAAGGTCTATGACCTTTAGGGACATCCTTTTTTTCTGAAATTCCCATTGAGGAAGACAGAGAGTGAGTTCATTGGCAGCAACTGTTTCGGGAAAATGCGTTTCGGTTCATACTTTGCATGTTTAATAAAGTAAGACCCTGCTGCAGTTAATATTGGTTATGCACATAGTCAGGGTGACAGTTCAGAGAGAAGGAGATTAGAACATGGGCAAATGGAAAATATCGCGGGTTTGGCGCAGTATTGGTTTGCTATTGCTCATGCTGTGCTGCATGACGTTAATCGTATCTGCATCTAATCCGAATACTCCTGAAGGTTTTTTAATTATCGCGCATCGCGGGGCTTCTGGTGATGCTCCTGAGAATACGATGGCCGCCTTCGAGCAAGCGGAGCGTCTAGGTACAGACTTTATCGAATTTGATGTTCAGCTAAGTAAAGATGGTGAACTAGTTGTCATTCATGATGATACGGTGGATAGAACGACGCAGTATACAGGCGCTGTGGACGATTATACATTAAATGAACTTGAAAATATGGATGCCAACAATGATGAAAAAACAGACGATACGGATGAGAAGATCGTTTCTTTCGAAGAAGTTATGCACCGTTTTGCTGGAAAGCTAGGCATGCTCATCGAGATTAAAGAATCAAAGCTTTATCCTGGCGTGGAAGAGAAGGTGGCTGAGGTCGTACGTCGTTATGAGCTTTTGCTCCAAGTTAATGGCTTAGAGGAGGGCCGGAATTTTACAGCGGTTGAACATGTCAAAAATAGCGTGGGTATCATTATTCAATCCTATGACTTTCAATCGACCCGACTAATTCACTCTCTGCTGCCGGACATCCCAATTGCTGCGCTTATTCAGGAGGATCAGCATCCTCTGTCAGAGAAGACGCTGGATGAACTTGTTACTTTCGCGGATTACATTCATTACAATCATGAATTGCTTGACGAGAAGATCGTAGAGCAAATTCATACTCGCAACCGGAAGGTCATGGCGTGGACCATACAGTCTGAGCAAGATATGATACGGATGAAAAAGCTCGGAGTGGATGGAGTTATTACCGATTTTCCGGGGTAAAGAATGTACGAGAAACTCTACTCCCTTCTATACAAAATTATTCAATCAAATACAAATGTTGCCATAATGTGAGGTTTGATGAATAATAGGGGGAGAAGGGTGGGATGGTCATGAAAATGGCTTTTACTGTCGATGTAGAGGATTGGTTTTGCAGTCCGAACCTGTCTCTTTCCGAATGGGCTGACTGCGAATTAAGGCTTGAGCAGCCCGTTCATCAAATATTGGACCTTCTGGACGAATATGAGGCGACGGGCACTTTTTTTGTCCTGGGCTGGATCGCTGAGAAAAGGCCTGACTTGGTGAAAGAAATATATCGAAGAGGTCATGAAATTGCATCACACGGCTATTCCCATCGTCTCGTTTATGATCAATCAACACTAGAATTTAAAGCGGATATTAGGCTGTCAAAAGATATTTTAGAGCATTTGATCGGTTCAAAGGTGAGTGGGTATCGTGCCCCCTGTTTTTCTATGACAGATTGGGGACTTGATATTTTAATAGAAGAAGGATTCGCTTACGACTCTAGTATTAGTCCGAATACACCAAATAACTTATATTCCAAGTTAAATTTGTCCTCGAAGGTTTCACATTCTTTTAAAATAAAAGATCATCTTTGGGAAGTGCCGTTGCCTGCTTTTCGCTTAGGCGGCGTTAATATTCCATGGGGCGGCGGAGGGTATTTTCGAATTTATCCTTATCGTTTTTTTTATAGCGGAGCAAGAAAAATTATAGGCGATAAAGATTATTTCGTTTATTATATCCATCCCTATGATTTAGACTACGATCAACCGCAAATTTTTAACACCTCTTGGTCAAATGGCATTCGAAGATACTACGGATTAAAGGATACGTATGCAAAAATAAAACAATTATTGTCGGATTTCAACTGTCTGTCCATAAGTAAATATGATCCTCAAATCGGGGGGATACATTAGCGTGACCACGAAAACGGAGATTATGTCTAACCGGCGTTTATTGGATGGTGTCGCTTATTTATTTTGCAGAGAGATGGGGATTAGAAGGGTAAAGATACAGAAACCATCGGAAGAAGAAGTGAATACGCTCCTTATGAACGGCATTGTATCCGAAGATCTTAAGCTTGTTGAAAAATCATTTGGTTACGCTTGTTATGAATATTACAGGCAGCTTTATGATCCCGATTCCTTTGACCACCTTCTTATCGCAGAGGCCAAAAATCGAAAGAAAATGCTGGACTTGTGCTGCGGGGGAGGGGCTACCGTATTCTCTTTACTTCAGAATGAGCCGGATATTATATATGGAATCGACTCGGATGCGCACCAGATTGGTCTTCTAGAAGCACTGCTCCACAGAAGTGAAGCTTCTAGCAAAGTAGTCACAACGGTAGCAGATGCGCACCATATTCCGCTTGCGAGCCATTCCGTTGATTTTGTCGTTTGTAGAGTAGCGCTGCAATATCTTCAGGTGGAGCAGGTGCTGCAGGAGGTTTTTCGTGTTTTGTCCCCGCGAGGAAGGGTGTTTTTTCTCGTACATGGCTCGGGATATATTTTGGATTATTTATTTGCGCGCAGAGCTATATTGAATAAAAAAAGTTTGAAATTTGCAATACACAAGCTTTTTCATTTGAGCAGTAAGCCTAAGGCGTTTAACCGCGCGCAAGCGAATTTTTTGACCGCAAAGGATTTGTATGAGAAGCTGGCTGCTGCAGGATTTCGAGACATGAAGGTGCACACCCATAAAGAATGGATGAAAATGGGGGTGTTTCCGGTTTATTTTGCGGTAACGGCGGAGAACTGAATATAGTCTGCTCAAAGACAACAGTAACCCAAGGTAAGTAGACTTGGGTTATTGCTGCTTGAATATGTACTTTGTTTGAACTTTCGAGTCAAAGCACATATTAAATACTGCGTACGCTGTCTCTAATCATAAGTTCTGTACCAAGCATGACATGGTGAATGATTTCTTTACCTTCGAGCATTTCAATAAGAATTTGCGCCGCTTGGGAGCCTAACTCGTATTTATGCTGGTGAACGGTAGTGAGCGCGGGCGTGCAATAAGCCGTCAAATCAATGTTGTCGAAGCCGATGATCGATATATCATCAGGCACCTTTTTTCCCATATCCTTAACGCCCTGCAAAGCCCCGAGTGCCATTAAGTCGCTTGAGCAAAATATAGCAGTCACTTCAGGACGGCTGGACAATATTTGTCGTGCGGCCTCTCTACCACCATGCTCGGAAAATGAACCATTCAGCACAAGGGTTTCATCAAAGGGAACACTGCTGCTTTGCAGTGCTTGACGGTAGCCCTCTAGTCTAAGCAGGCTTACAGCTGCTTGCTCATGACCGTTTATCATGGCGATATGGCGATGTCCCGATTCGAGCAAATGGTTGGTTGCCGCAAGAGCACCCGTTGTATTATCCGAAGTAACATATCCAACGTTAGGACCTTGGAGAGTGATATCAATAAGGACGCATGGAATATCAGACGATACGATTTCCTCCAAATAAGGATCGTCTAATCGAATACCCATGATGATAACCCCGTCTACGCCTCGTTCCTGGCATAAAGTTTTATATGATTTTACCTTTTGTTTCTGAGGTGTTGTACTGAATAGGACAAGGTCATAATCGAGTTCGCCTGAACGATCATTTATTCCGCAAAGGACTTCGAAAGCGATATTGTCTTTGGAGCTGTCTCTTGTAACATTGGAGAGAAGGAGGCCAAGTGTCTTTGTTTTTTTCGATATGAGCGACCTTGCAGCCATATTAGGGCTATAACCGAGCTGGTCTGCTATAGTCTTAATTTTGAGCCGAGTGCCCTCGTTAACGTCGTCATAGCCGTTCAAGGCACGCGATACTGTAGTAACAGATACACTAGCAGCTTTAGCTATATCTTTAATCGTAACCATACAATACCTCCGAAATGTTGAAAAACATGTAATGTATTATGATAAAAATTAAAAAATAAATTGACTCTTGTAAATGCTTTCATCATGATCTATAATTCGATTATAACTTATCCGAAACGTTTTGGAAAGTTAGATTGCTTCGTCGAAAATGAGTAAGCATATTTTTTTGTCTCTTTTCCGAAACGTTTCGGATAAACGAATGTTTGTATGATTTAAGGGAATAAAAAAGCTATTACAAGAAGAAATGAGGGAAACACTTGGATTATCGAGTCATCAAAGAAAACGATCTATTCCTCATGACGGACCGGAATGGAGATATTCCGGAAGGTGATGTTTCAGGTCAGGGTCTTTACACAAAAGATACCCGGTTCATAAGCAGGATGGAGATCCGAATCAACGGTCAGAAGCCGATACTGCTGTCTTCAGCAGCGGATGAGAATTATATCTCTACGATTCGCCTTACCAATCCACATATGGAAGAGAAGGGCGAGCTTATCTTGTGGCGTGAGTCCGTAGAAATTGAACGTACACGCTTCATTTATGACGGAGCATTGTATGAGACGTTCAAGCTCACAAGCTATTATCCTAAAGCCATTACATTTGATTTCTCCGTGTTATTGGATGCGGATTTTGCAGATATGTTTGTCGTTCGCGGCTTTCAGCATGGCGATTTGGGAAGAAAGACGGCAGAGAAAAGCGGCCAACGGGAAAGAGTTATTGGCTATCTCGGAGCTGACGATATACGCCGTGAAACGAAGATTAAATGGGATACAAATGAAAGTCGCATAGGCGAGACAGGCGAGCTTCATTTCGATGTGGAACTGAACCATCGGGAAAGCCATGCAATCGCTTTCTATATTGCACCAATCATTGACGGCAATGAGCCGCAGCAGCACGATCCGGCGGAAGCGATGGTTAAGCTTAGACAATCGTATGCGGATTGGAATGGATCATCCACATCCATCCAAACGGATGTACCGCTATTTAACAAGCTGCATCATCGCGGAGTGCAAGACTTAAGAGTCCTGCTTACGGATATCGGATATGGAGCATTCCCAGTTGCAGGCTTGCCTTGGTTCTCGGTGCCATTTGGCCGTGATAGTTTAATTACTGCGCTGCAGATGTTATCCTTAAACCCGCAAATTGCCAAGGGAACTTTGCTCACGATGGCCGCTTATCAAGGCCAGAATGAAGATGAGTGGCGCGATGAGCAGCCAGGTAAAGTGATGCATGAAATTCGGTATGGCGAACTGGCAAGCACAAATCAGGTTCCATTTACGCCGTATTACGGCACGATTGATGCGACGCCGCTATTCCTTCTATTAGCTGCCGAGTATTATCACTGGACCGGAGATGCTCAGTTTGTTAAAGAGCTAATGCCTCATCTTAATGCAGCGCTCGCTTGGGTGAAAGAATATGGCGACTGCGACGATGATTCCTTTGTTGAGTATTATCAGAAATCGTCTAAAGGGATTGCCAATCAGGGCTGGAAAGATTCTGCGGATTCCGTTGTTCACCGCAACGGCGATTATGCAGAGGCTCCGATCGCGCTTGTCGAAGTTCAAGGTTATGTCTACCAAGCGCTTACAAGGCTTGCCCCTATATTCAAGAGCTTAGGCCACGAGGAACAAGCCGCTGGCATGGAGCAAGATGCAGAACAGCTTAGAGTTCGCTTTGAGCGCGACTTCTGGATGGAGGATGAGCAGTTTTACGCGATTGCGCTTGATAAGGATAAGAAGCGCGTAGATTCCGTCACTTCAAATTCAGGACATATTCTAATGTCGGGAATTGCTTCTCCTGAGCGTGCAAGCGCTGTTGCGAAAAGACTGGTTGCTCCCGACATGTTCGGTGGTTACGGCATTCGTACGATGAGTACGGAAGCAGCCGGCTACAACCCGATGAGCTACCATGACGGAAGCATATGGCCGCATGACAACTCCGTTTGTTTGCTAGGTCTTAGTTATTTAGGCTTCCAAGAAGAAGCGATTACCGTCATGCAAGGACTATTGAATGCAGCAGCAAAGTTTGAGTATTACAGATTGCCTGAGCTGTTCTGCGGGTATGATGATTCGCTTGGTGCGCCAGTTCCTTACCCCGTTGCTTGCTCTCCGCAGGCATGGGCAGCAGGGACGCCGCTCACATTTGTACAAGCCTTGCTTGGGCTTCAGCCTAACGCTCTAACGAAGCAGATTACAATTAAGCCTTCTTTGCTTCAAGGGATGAACGAGCTTCTAGTAGAGCAAATGCAAATTGGCAGCGGCGCTCTAAGCCTGCGCGTTACTCGCGGTATCAATGGCCCAGAGGTGGAAATACTGTCTAATCTGACAGGATATGAGCTTCTCATTTCATAGGTTTCACGCTTTATGCTTTATATACAAAGTTCATATTACTAAGGAGGTTGTATGTAAGATGAAGAAAACAGGGGTTTCGATTTTATCTTTAATGCTGGTAGTTGTTCTTATGTTAACGGCTTGCGGCAAGGGCAATGAAGGCAACAAAAACACAGGTAATACAGCAACGAACGGCGGTACAGAACAAGAGGCGACAAAAGAGCCAACCGCTGAGAAGGTAACCGTTACACTTGCAGGTTGGGGAGCAAGTCCAGAAGAGCAGGATTTGCTAAACCAAACGTTAAAGGAATTTGAAGCAAAATATCCAAATGTAAAGGTTAATTATGAAGTAATTGCCGATCAATACATGGATGTTATCAAAACAAGACTTATTGGCGGTGAAGGCCCAGACGTTTTCTACCTGGACGCATTTGAAGCACCTGCACTTATTGAGCGTAATGTTCTAGAGCCGCTTGATAGCTACGTGACACCAGAATTTGATGTTGCAGACTTTGAACAGCCGATGGTTGATGCTTTCAAACAAGATGGCGTTTCCTACGGTTTCCCTAAAGATTTCTCTACGCTTGCAATGTTCTACAACAAAAAAGACTTTGCAGAAGCAGGAATTACTGCTCCCCCAACAACTTGGGATGAGCTGAAAGAAGCAGCAGTTAAGCTTACTAAAAAAGAAGGCGACAAAACGGTTCGCTTCGGCTTTGGTGTTGCGCCTGAGCTTGCACGTCAAATGTTCATGATTCAAGCATTTGGCGGTAAAGTAGCAGATGAGAATGGCAATGCTGCATTCGCGGCTCCAGATGCTCTTAAAGGTTTGCAGCTTGTAACGGATATGCACAATGTAGACAAATCATCCGGCGAGCCAAAAGAAGTAGGCGCTGGCTGGGGTGGCGAAATGTTTGGTCAAGGCAAAGCTTCCATCGTATTCGAAGGAAACTGGGCAATTCCATTCTTGGAGTCCAACTACAAGGATCTAGATTACGGCACAGCTGAGCTTCCAACTGTAAATGGCAAACAAGGCACTATGGCTTTCACTGTTGCTTATGTAATGAACAAGGAATCGAAGAAAAAAGAAGCAGCTTGGCAGTTGATCTCCTTCTTGACTGGTAAAGAAGGAATGAAAACGTGGACGAGCAAAGGTTTCGCGCTTCCAACTCGTAAATCGGTATCACAAGAGCTTGGCTACGACAAAGATGAGCTTCGCAGCGCAATTGTAGCGGGTGCTTCTTATGCAACGCCTTGGCAAGCAGGCTCCACACTTCCTACAATCATGAGCAACTTCAACAACCAATTCGTTGATACATTTATGGGTAATTCGAAGCTTGAAGATGCAATGAAAAAAGCAGAAGCTGTTGCGAATAAGGAAATCGCTGCAGCGAAGTAAGCGAGGTGAAGGAGGGAGAGCGCAAGACGCTCCCTCCTTCAAACTCTGATTTTGATATGAAAGGAGAAGGTGCAGCATGAGCCATGTCTCTTCATGGAGAAGAAAGCTGAAAAATAACGTAACCGGCTATCTGTTCCTGCTTCCAACCATTCTAGTTCTTGGTACTTTTTTGTTCTTGCCTGTTTTCTATTCCCTTTATTTATCGGGACATAAGGTCAATCTGCTTGGCGAAGTAAGTTACAAATGGGTTGGATTTAAAAACTTCACGCGCATGGCAGGCGATGAAAGAGCCTGGATAGCGCTTAAGAACACGGCATCCTTTGCTTTGTTTGTTGTGCCGCTGCAAACGGTGTTTGCAATTTTACTAGCTGTTATATTGAATGCTAAGCTCAAATTCAAAAACTTCTTCCGTATCGTATTTTTTATGCCGACCATTACTTCGTCGGCGGTACTATCACTTATATTTATGTGGATTTACAATTCAAACGGTCTTTTGAACCGAGTGCTTGAATTTATCGGTTTGCATGGATACAACTGGCTTGGAGATCCTGCGGTCGCCATGAAGGCGATCATGCTTATGAATATATGGTCTACCGCTCCATTCTTTATGGTTGTTTTCTTGGCTGCATTACAAGACATTCCTGATGCGCTTTATGAGTCAGCTATGCTTGACGGAGCAGGGGGCTGGAGGAGATTTATTTCCATCACGCTGCCGCTAATCAAGCCTGCGACCTTCTTTACGGTCGTAATGGGTATTATCGGTACCTTCCAACTCTTTGACCAATCTTATATTTTCTCAGCAGGTTCAGGCGGACCGAATAACTCGACCTTGACCGTAGCTCTGCTTATTTATCAATATGCTTTCAAAAATCTCGACTTCGGCTATGCCTCTGCGCTCGCTGTCATGCTGGCTGCTGTCATTATGATCGTAACGCTGATACAGCGTAAGCTATTTGCCGAAGAAAAGCTGAACTAGGAGGGCGACTAGATGGTATTTCAACAATCCAAATGGGGAAAGGCGATTCTTTATTTCCTGTTATTCTCATACGGCTGCATCACTGTTGCTCCCTTTCTATGGGCGCTTTCCTCTTCGTTTAAGCCGCTCAGTGAGATTGTTTCCGGGGGTATCAACTTTATTCCGAAAGAATTCACCTTGCAGAACTATTATGATATTTTCGTGAAAGAGCCGCTTTTCCTCAGGTGGATGTACAACAGTGCCTTGATTGCAGTTGTTGCGACGGTTTGCAATACGCTGTTCAACTCAATGGCGGGTTATGCACTAGCACGTATTGAATTTGCCGGCAACAAGATCATGTTCATCCTTATCTTAGCGGTGCAAATGATCCCAGGCCAACTGACGATCGTACCTGCTTACTTAATTATGAAGCAGCTCGATTTGTTGAACACGTATGCTGCACTGACTTTGCCGATGATGGCGAATGCGACGTTTATCTTTATGATGCGGCAATTTTTCCTTAGCTTCCCCAAAGAGCTTGAGGAGGCAGCCGAGATGGACGGGCTTAATCGGTTCGGCGTGTTTTTCCGCATTGCATTGCCGCTTGCGAT
Organism: Pristimantibacillus sp. Z349TD_6; assembly: GCF_056173205.1. NCBI lineage: Bacteria > Bacillati > Bacillota > Bacilli > Caryophanales > Paenibacillaceae > Pristimantibacillus (SeqCode) > Pristimantibacillus sp. Z349TD_6. The sequence goes on from NZ_CM149662.1 coordinate 1,183,340, forward strand.
CCCTGCATTAGCAGCTCAAACGATCTTCGTTTTCATGGGCGCATGGAACGAGTTCCTGAAGCCGCTCATGTTCATGTCCGACAAGTCGATGTTTACGCTGACGCTCGGTCTGAATACGTTCAAAGGGCAGTACATTAGCCACTGGAACTACATTATGGCTGCATCGATGGTATTTACGCTTCCAGCGCTGCTGATTTATGCGTTCTTCAATCGATTCTTTATTAAAGGAATTACGTTTACCGGCGGTAAATAACATAGTAACGAAACGGGGCTGTCCTGAGGTCATTTAGACCTCTTGGGACAGCCCCGTTTTGATGCGTTCACGTATGCATAATGAGACATAGTGTACTTAGTGGGCAGGCTGTGAACGGTAATAACGCTATTTTTTAGCTCTATTTATGCGTATAGGGCTGATTGGGCGAAAATAAGACTAGATTGTAGCTCTATTTTTGTCTGAAACGGATACTATGGGGAAATTGGCAGGTTTTGAGCGGTAATAAGCCTATTTTTTAGTCCTATTTTTGCGAAGAGCGCTGGTTAGGCAAAAATAGGACTAGATTGTAGATCTAAATTTGTTTGAGTCGAGTATGGGGTCATTTGGCAGAAGAGACTAAGTCTATACGCACATTCTCGAAATGATAATGTATGCTGTGCAGGCAAGGCAGCTCGTCATTATGGATGTCTAAAGTCGAATTTATCGTGAGGAACGTCAAGACTATGACCATTAATGATGACGGTATCGTTATCGCTCCAAGTGATGACCGCTTGATCCTCGTGAGAGCTCCAATAAATATTTTTGGTTTTATGATTGCGTTTATTGAATACCAATTCACCGCGAATCATAAAAGGAGTAGTCGCTCCTCCATTTATAAGGTACGCTTTTAAACTGTAAGTCCCTTCAGGAGAAGCTGCCTCAATAAGAAATTTCCCTTTCGGCAGTCTGCCCATATCATAGAAGAGCCAATAAACACCATAACCAATGGTTAAGGTGATGAATGTGCAGATAGAAATAAATATGATGAGCAGCGTTTTTAAAATTTTCTTTTTCTCGGTCTTCGCTTGAACATCAATATCTTCATCGAACACGGATATTACCTCCTGGAAAATTTGGATAACATTAGAATATCATAAGTTGCACTCAGGAGAAACGAAATGCGAGTCATTACAACAATTAGATATAAAAAAATGCCCTGCCGAATAAAACAAAAAGCAGCCCAATCGGGCTGCTTTTTACTTTATTAATCGGAGCTGGGAAGCAGCAAGAGCTTATTCCTTAACCGCGCCAATGACAATCCCTTTTACAAAGTAACGCTGCAAGAAAGGATAAACCAACAGTATCGGCAAGGCGCCGATAAAGATCTGCGATGCGCTAATGGTTCGTTGCGACATATTGGCAACCATTTGCGGATCAAGCTTAGTCATATCCTTTTGAACGATAATCGTTTGCATGAAGCTTGCAAGAGGTAGCTTCTCGGCATCCTTCATATAGATGATACCGTCGAAATAGGAATTCCAATGTCCGACCATAATAAACAAGGAAACCGTTGCAATCGCAGGCAAGGAGATCGGCAAATAGATCATGAAGAAAGTACGGAGCTGGCCTGCTCCATCAATAAAAGCAGCTTCTTCCAGATCCTTAGGAACAGTACGGAAGAAGTTTAGCAAAAGAATAACGTTATAAACGCCGACTGTACCTGGTAGGATAAGCGCCCATAAAGTATTCATTAGTCCGAGCTTAAGGATGAGGAGGTAGCTTGGAATAAGTCCGCCTGCAAATAGCATCGTAACGACAAAATACCAAAGATAAACGTTGCGAGCACGGAAGATATGAGAATCTTTGGACAGCGCATAAGCGGCAAGTGTACTAACTAACATAGCAAGCGCCGTACCAAGGATGGTCCGCTGTGTCGACACCCACAAGGAAGTTAGAAAATTGCTGTTGTCGAACGTCTTGGCATAGGCTTCTAATGTGAAACCGATCGGCCAAAAAGTGACCAATCCCGCGTTGGCGGGAGCGGACGCACTCATGGAAACCATGAGAAGGTGATATAGCGGCAGCAAGCATAGTATGGAAAGAAGAATCAGAAACACATTGTTAAATATGCTGAAAATACGGTATGGCAGTGTTTTATGGTGCATACGTTGTCACCCTTTCTAGAAGATTCGGTAACCGGCAAATTTATAAGCAAGACGATAAGAAATTACGATTAGAATTAAGCTGATCATCGATTTGAATAAACCAACGGCTGTTGCAAAGCTGAATTGACCGCTGAGTAGACCTTCACGATAGACAAAGGTGTCAATAATATCACCCTGCTGATAAATCAAAGGACTGTACAAGTTGAACACTTGGTCGAAGTTTGCATTCAGTACGTTACCAAGCGCCAAGGTTGCAACTACAATCGCAATTGGAATGAGTGATGGAATCGTAATATGCGTCGTTTGCTTGATACGGCCTGCACCGTCAACTTCAGCAGCTTCATAAAGTGCTGGATTAATACCGGCAAGCGCTGCAAGGAAGATAATCGTATTGAATCCAAATTCCTTCCACACATCACTAAAAATAATGGTGAAGCGGAACCAGGCGCCATCGCCCAAAAAGAAAATCGGCTTAATGCCGAATACATTGCTAATAAATTGATTAATAATTCCTGTCTGTGCGAGCATATCGATCAAAATTCCGGATAGCGTGACCCAGGAAAGGAAATGCGGCAGATAGACGAGCGTTTGGATGGATCTTTTGAGCCCCATGTTCCTGACTTCATTCAGAAGCAAAGCAAAAATGAACGGAATGATTAAGTTCAGCACGATTTTGGAGCAAGCAAAAAATAGGGTGTTCCACGTAATTTGCAAGAAATAATCATTTTGAAACATGTATTCAAAATGCTTCAAGCCTACCCATGGAGAGCCCATCATTCCAAGTGAAGCTTTATAATCTTGAAACGCCATCATAATACCTGTCATCGGTATATAGGAGAAGATGAAAACCGAAAGTACCGCCGGCAGCACCATGAAATGCAGCATCCAAGGTTGTTTATATTTGTGTTTTGTTTTTGCTCGTGGTGTGGTCTCCAAAGTCACTTGCTTTTCTGTGTTTGCTTCCATAGCTATCCCCCGTTCCATAAAATTGGTTTGTGTATAATAAGAAACCCTGCTATATATAGTAACAAGCATTTCTCTTACTGGACTATAGGACAATGTTAGGATTGATATGGTTTTGTTAGGGGATATCGTCTGGAGGAATGAATGATGGAGATTAGTAACGGTCTTGCTTTTGTCAAAAGAAAGATGGGTGCTCGGTTTAGCCTGTTTTCTAAAATGAATGGGTTGATCTTAATTTTGTTCATCCCCATTGTGATCATGTATACGTATTCAAACGACGTGGCCTTTAACGTTGTCAGCAAGGAGCTTAAGCTATCGAACACGAGGCAGTTGTCCTTTTTGTCCAGTCAAATTGACTCGCGGATTAATCAGATGGTCGATTTCTCCAATACATTCTCGAAAGATCCGAATGTGCAGAGATTTAATGGGCTTAAAATATGGGAAGATCGTTATGACCGCATGCAGACCCGCTTTATCGTTCAAGAGAAGATGGCACTGCAATCAGGCGTCATTAACATATGGCCAGTCAGATACACCGTTTACTCGCAACAAAACAAAGAGTTGATATCAAATTACAACAATCCTGCAGAGTACGATGAGGAATTTTTAAAGCGAAACATGAGCGGGAAATGGACCTATGGCAATGGCGAACCCAAGGCGGAGAATGAGCCCAGTTACTTTCATTGGTTTTATACCGAATCATATGGCCAGCAAGGTAAACTGAATGGCAGCAATCTGGTCATAGAAGCGAGCTTCAGTTATGAAAATATTCAAAACATGCTGGACACCTATAAGTCAGGCGGACAAGGCGATCCGATTTTTTATCATAAAGGGGACGCTCCGATTACGAATCGCAGTGCGGATCAACAGCTTTCAGGAGAGTTGGTTTCCTACTTGGACGAGCATTCGCTGGAAGATACAACGCAGCAGGTAGTGAAACTGCATGGTGAGAACTATTTGGTGAGCTCTGTTAAATCAACTTATTTGGGCTGGCATTTGGTTGACGTTGTTCCGCTCGACCAAATATTGAAGCCGATATCGATCACTCGCAATTTGTTTTATGTTTCGATGATTTTGTTATTTGTTGTGGGCATATCTGCTTCCATCCTGCTTTACCGTAATGTGCAGCGGCCGATCAGGCAATTGATCAAAGGTTTGCAAAGCGTGCAGCGGGGGGACTTCTCGTTTCGGATCAGCTCAAGCGTAAATAATGAATTTTCATTTTTATTTTACCGTTTTAACGATATGTCACGACAAATCCAAGACTTAATTGAAAATGTGCTGAATGAAAAAATTCGGTCAAGGGAAGCCACATTGAAGCAATTGCAGGCGCAAATTAATCCGCATTTTCTATATAACTGTCTGGGCTATATAATTAATATGGCACAGATGAAAGAACAGGAAGCGGTTGTGTCGATGGCTTACAACTTAAGCGCCTATTATCGCTATACGACTCGAACGGAGAGACAAACCGCCGCGCTGGACGAAGAAATTAAATTACTCATTAATTATTTGGACATTCAGAAGCTGCGCAACGGCAGAATTGATTATACAATAGATATCCCAGCAGAAATGCTGAAGCAGCGCATACCGCCGCTAATGCTTCAACCTATCGTAGAAAATGCGGTCATTCATGGTATAGGAAAATCCTATACATCTGGAGAAATTCGAATTACCGGCGAGATGTCGGACGGGTTATGCAAAATATATATCGATGACGATGGGCCGGAGCTTGAGTCAAGTGCGCTTGAAGCGTTGAATGCAAAAATGAGCGAGCCATTGAAAGAGGAAATGGGCTGCGGTCTTTGGAATACGAATCAGCGTATCATTCATCAATTTGGCGATAAATCTTATTTATGCTTCAAAAAATCGCCATTAGGAGGATTTCGGACAGAAATCGTATGGGAAACAGCATCTGGAGAAGAACAGAGACCTTATCCTACTTTACAAGGAGATACACAACATGCAGATGATAATCGTAGATGATGAAGCACACTGGGTAGAGAATTTATCGATGCACAAGCCTTGGCATACACTTGGTATTGAGCAGGTTCATAAAGCTTACTCTGCACATGAGGCGCTTCAAATTATAGAAACGAATCCCATTGATATTGTCATATCCGATATTTTAATGCCAGAAATGACGGGGCTTGAACTCATAGAGAAAATACGAGAACGCGATAAAAGAATGAAATGTATTATTTTATCAGGACATTCGGACTTTGAATTTGCCAAAAAAGCGGTTCAAAATCAAACGGTAGATTATTTGCTAAAGCCGCCGTCGGATAACGAGCTGTTCAGCGCGGTTAAGACTGCGATTGATCAATTGCAAGCGGAATGGGAAGCGGTCAGCTCACAAGAGCGGACGGAGTATACGCTGAGGGAGAATCTGCCGCTGCTGCGCGGTCAGTTGCTGATTGATGCGCTAAAAGGCTACCGAATGTCTGCTGATGAATGGACTCGAAAGCTTGAAAGCTATGGCTTGCCGTTCAGTTATGGAGATTGCACATTGCTGCTTGTACGTATGGAAGAGGAATTTGGGCAATATACAAGTAACGGTCAACAGCTGATGGAATATGCCATTATCAATATGGCGGAAGAGATCTTCAGTGAATTTTCTGAAGTATGGGGAGTTAAGGAGGAGCATGGTTATTTGGTGTTCTTGCTTCAACTGAGGGATAAGGGTTCAATCCCTGGAAAAGAGAAGATTTTGGAGAAGCTTGCGATTCAGCTTCAGCATAAAGTAAAACAATTTTTGAAGGGCTCCTTATCCATCGTACTATCAGAATCTTTCAAGTTTCCTGAACAGCTTCAGGATAATTATCGCAAATCGTTCGCTTACTTTAGGCAAATCGTAGGGGACGAGCGAGAATTTGTTATGCGAGTCGGCGATATGGAGCCAAGCGTATCGCATGGTCCGTTGGACGCTCTTTATATGCCGCCGTCTTTGATCAGCTTATTAGAGGCGGGGCGCTGGGAGGCTGCGGAGGATAAGCTGGTGAGCGTTTGCGCGGAGCTCGACGAGAGATGGTCCGACTCATGGGAGCATTGCATGGAGGCTGGATTTTTGATCGCCTCCTCGTTCACACAGCTGGCACATCGGAATGGGCATACGCTGGTCAAGCTGCTAGGGGCAGATATGGAGCCTTTGCAAAGCGGAGAAGCTTTTACATCGATCAGCAAGCTGCGCAAGTGGTCGCTTAACGTGCTTTCGAAGCTGAAGGACGGCACCTCAAGTGAAATTAAAGATATACGTTCTTCTTATGTGAAGAAGATTCAAAATTTCGCGGAGGAGCATCTTCACGAAGACGTTTCTTTGCGAGCGCTCGCTGACCATGTGAATTTGCATCCTACCCATCTGTCCAAAATATATAAGATTGAGACGGGTGAAGGCATAAGTGATTATATATCACGTCTGCGCATGGAACGTGCCTGCCATAAGCTAAAAACAACAAGCAAAAAGATTTATGAAATTAGCATGGAAATCGGCTATTTGGACCCGGCTTATTTTATCAAAGTGTTCAAACGCCAGTATGGTGTAACACCGCAGGAATATAGGGACGGCAATCAATAGCCTAACAGAGTCCTATGGAAACTAACAATGTCCTATAGATACCCCCCCGTACAAATTGTTAAAGTTACTCATGTAAGGATCTTACACCGTAGGGGGAAAAGAAAAATGGCTAAATTCAAAAAAGCAGGGCTTCTACTTGCAGCTTTGGGACTCGTTTTCGTTACAGCTTGCAGCGGTAATACCGGCAAGAACGCAAACAAAGAAGAGTCAGGTTCAACGAATACTAGTACTAGTACAGCTGATAGCGCATTCGCCGCTGGCAAATACGATCCACCGATTGAAATCAGCACCGTATTGATGCCGATTAAGAACTATGGCGGTAAAGGCGATACGAAGGAAAACAACGTCCACGATCGTTGGATGCTTGAAACACTTGGTATTAAACATAAGGATACTTGGTATCCAGCAAGTGATGATCAATACAGACAAAAGCTTCAACTTGCTATTTCTTCAGGCGAGAAGCTTCCGGATTTTGTAAAGGTACCAACAAACGCTGTATTGACTAACCAACTCATCGATTCTGGTCAGTTTATTGCAATTGATGAGCTGTTTGACAAGTACGCAACAAAAGTTTGGAAGGACCATGCTGAGAAAAACCCTGAGCTTTGGTATCCCTTCACAAGAGATGGCAAGAAATACAATGTGCCATTGATGGAGTACACGAACAATGACAACACGCTGCTTTGGCTTCGTGAAGATTGGATGGAGAAGCTGAAACTAGAGGCTCCAAAAACAATTGCAGATCTAGAAGTCATTATGGACAAATTCAAAAACGAGAACCCTGACGGCCTAGCGCCAAAAGATGTTTATCCATTAGCGATTTCTTTGAAAGGCGCTACGAACACTTGGATGGGCGGACTCGATTGGTTATTCGGTGCTTATGGTTCTGTTCAAGAGCAATGGAACAAAGATAAAGACGGAAATCTTGAATACGGTTCCGTAAATCCAGGAGCAAAAGCAGCGCTTGCTAAGCTTCAAGAATGGATGAACAAAGGTTATATCCATGCAGACTCCGCTTTGTGGGATGAAGGCAAGTCAGCAGAAAGCTGGACAAAAGGCGCAGCAGGCATCTTGCCAGGCGCGAACTGGGTACCAGATTGGCCGGCTCCAGATTTGTTGAAAAACGTACCAGGCTCCAAATATAAAGCTTACCCGGTACCTGCAGGTCCGGACGGTTACATGGGTACAAAATGGCAGAACTCTGGCGTAAACGCTAGTATTATGATCAACAAGGATGCGAAGCATCCGGAAGCTATTTTCTTGTACTATAACTACTTGCTTGAAAACCTAGCGAATCCTACAGTTGGCAGCAAATATGAACATGGTTTTGCTCAAGGTTATGACTGGGATATCGTAGACGGTCAACCAACGAGTAACAAGGATAAAATCCCTGGATTCACGAACGAATTCCCGTTCCTAACAGGTCCGGCTCGTATTCCTGATCTATTTATGACAACTTTGGTTAAACTTGCTGACGGAGCTGCTCCGGAAACACCTTACGAGAAACAAACGGCTGAATTCCGCAAACCTGAAAACTGGTATGCAGCGAAAGTCGTAATGGATCAAAAGGATATTCGCAAACAAAACTACTTTACAGGTGCAGCAACAGAAACAATGGTTTCGAAATGGAACTTGCTGCGTCAATCCGAGATGGAAACGTTCAACAAAATCATCTACGGCAAATTGCCGGTTGATGCTTTCGATGAGTTTGTATCCAGCTGGAAAGCAAATGGCGGAGACCAAATCACAAAAGAAGTTAATGAGTGGTTCCAATCCGTTTCTAAGAAATAAAGATCTTGGCCCGCAGAGTATTCTGCGGGCTTTTTTGTGTGTGTTGGGATGTGCGGTGCGAATGGGGAGGAGGTGGGTGGCATGAACAAGATAAAAAAGGGGGGATAGAGAGGCTGGTGCTTGGAAGGTGGATTATTACGTAGAACAGTGCTGCGTGAAGCGGATAGAGCAGACCTGCTTGAGCGTAACGGACATCTGAGCGCTTATTTGTATCGAATTGGCTGTTTTTGAGGAGCTAACGGACATGAGCGGGTTAACCCCCTAAATTTGGACACATGCGCACTCATTCTTTTTCAATCGCATTATAATGCAATTTTTTTAGGCATTAGTTTTTCAGAAAGTATCAACTGTAAATATTCGTAAGGCGACCAGTCCTGAAGACTTCCATGAATACGGACTTGGTTGTAATAACGGATAAACCGATCTACTTCCGTGAATGCCTCTTCGTAGGTCTCAAAGCAATGACGTTGGTAACATTCTCGTTCCAAAATACTGTGAAACGATTCGATGTAGGCGTTCTTGTTAGGTGAACGGTTCGGAATACGTTCGTGCTCAAGCGGGGCTTGCTCACAATACGTATAGAAAGCCTTGCTTATAAACTGCGGACCATTGTCGGTTCGGATAACCAATTTGTGTGCTTGCTCGTGGATGTTGCGCTTCAAAATCGCCTTTTGTACCACCGTTATTATGTCGTTCGTATTACAGGCTTTGCCTCGATGATACGAGATGATGGCACGGTCAAATACATCAATTATGCTTGCCAGATAGAAGTGTCGCCGTTGACCAGCTACATAGCCGTATTTAATATCCAGCTGCCATAGTTGATTAGGACCGTCCACTACGCGGTTATTGGCTATTCGTTTCGGTACGGGATTCGCTGCCTCTCGCTGAGGAGCAAGGATTTGGAGCTCTTTGCACAGTCGATAGATCTTCTTCTTATTAATGACGAGTTGGTATTTTCGACGTAATAGGACGGTTAGTTTACGGTAGCCGAATGCAGCATTAGGTCCTTTGATGAGAACACGAAGCCAGCCTTTAATGCGAGCATCCAAGACGACGTTGCCACTTTTATCATAGGAATAGCCCGGAATTGGCCGCCCCTTTCCTTTGGGATGACATCGATCTGGATGTTGAAGGCGGTAGTAATACGTTGAACGAGGTAGGTCACAGATGCGCAATACCGTTCGGACGGGATAGCCTCGCTCAATCCATGTTAACGCTGTCTCCAGTCTGGGTGCTTTTTTTTTACCAAATCTCTGAGAATGCTTAGTTCCAATTCTTTCTCTCCAAGCTGTTTTATTGCTTGATCATATTTAAGCTGCAAGGCTTCCAGCTTGGCTGCATCCTTTTTTAGTTTATTTTCATCGTCATGTCTTTTCGCCATAAGTTCCCCCACCTCATCCTGATATTGACGAACCCAACAGCTAAGCGTCTTAGGAGACATACCGTGTTTTCTGGCCACAACCTCCGTACGGTAACCAGCTAACACTTCTACAACAAGCTCCTTTTTCGCTTCAACCGGGCATCTAAATCGTCTTTTCACTGGTCATTCCCCCACCATAAATTTAGTGTAGCTGAAAGGAGTGGGAGTGTCCAAATGGATTAGGGGGCTATATAGTGAGATCCGCTATTTGGGCTAAAGTGCTTGAATTTTGCACCTTTTTACTAGAATAACCGATCCTATGTCCGTTAAATTCTAGATTAGATATAATTATTGGAAATAGCGGAACCTATGTCCGTTAGGTGCTAGCCTATAAATGCAAAGCACTGTTTTTGAGGTGATTTGGTGTCAATGATTTCGATCGCAGAGTGTATGGATGAATGTGAGAAAAAGCTCTGAAGGGTATATGTGTGAAAGATGATCATGCTACGAAAGATGCGGGTAGTGTGGGCTTGGTAAACAATTGTGTGTGGAGCGGTGATTGTGAAGTGGGCGTGGGCGTGGATGACGATTGTGCTTGGAAAACGGTAGGTGGTGCGATAAACAATTGTGTATGGACGAGTGATGGTGACGACGATCGAGCGCGGAACGAAGCAAGAAATATGGTGGTTGAGTAGACTATTGTATGGGAACTGTGATTGTGGTGTGGGAGAGGGTGTGGCGGGAAATCGTGCTACTAGAGATGCGGATTTTTTTGTGCGAACAACAGTGTGTGGAACGGTAATAGTGGCTTGCTTGTAGTGGACGATTGAGCACGAAGCGGCGGCGCGGATGTTGTGTGTTTGGCGAAGGGTTCAGAGTAGAACGCTGCAATGTGGAATGGATGAAGCATACCTGCTTGAGCGTATCGGATATAATATCCGTTGTGTGGAGGAAATCGTGCTACTAGAGATGCGGATTTTTTTGTGCGAACAACAGTATGTGGAACAGTAATGGTGGCTTGCCAGTAGTGGACGTCTGAGTTCGGAACGGCGCGGATGTTGTGTGTTTGGCGAAGGATTCGGAGTAGAACGCTGCAATGTGGAATGGATGAAGCATACCTGCTTGAACGTAACGGACATCAGAGCGCTTATTTGTATCGAATTGGCTGTTTTTGAAGAGCTAACGGACATGAGATCCGCTATTTGGGCTAAAGTGCTTGAATTTTACACCTTTTTACTAGAATAACGGATCCTATGTCCGTTAAATTCTAGATTAGACATAATTATTGGAAATAGCGGAACCTATGTCCGTTAAGTGCAAGCCTAAGAATGCCCAGCACCGTTTTAAGCTTGTGGTTGTTGAGAATAACGGCATCTATGTCCGTTATTTCGAGTATTCAGCAGTATGCAGCATGCTTAAAAAATAGCTGTTCCAGCACCACAATTGCCATCGTGATAATATGCTTATAAGGTGCTGGGTTAGTTTGTATGGTGTAACGGAGTGGCTAAATGGACTTCGAAATCATCTGAATATATGCGGCATACATGCGTCCGAGCGCTCGCAATAACATCGGCTGCACAAATACGAGCACTAAGCCGATACCGCCAGCTATCCAAGAGCGCTGTGCAGAAGTAATTTCTGCGTAAAAAGGAAAGAAGGTCCAGGTGGACTGAAATAGATCGAAATTGAAGAAGTCTGCACTCACCTTATAGGCAAATGGGGAAAGCATGACTGCATAGGCGGTAACTGGCAGGACAATGCCTAATGTAAACCCGGTAATACCAATCGGAAGCTGCAATAGGCTGTACAGAATACCTTGGTAGGTATGACCCTTTCCAAGAAGACGAAACAATGACCGCGAGCCTTCCCAGCTAAGGGATAGTTGTTCGTCTACCCGATCAAGCGATTGGGAATTACCTCGATACCAAGCTAGAGTAGATTGTTGTTCCTTGACCATCAACCAGCGACACGCTGCAAGTGTCGCCCACAACATGGGCAATCCAACCCATAAGATGATCAGCGGCAAGCTTACTGATAAACCTGCAACAGCTATTACAAATGCTATGATTCCTTTCGGAAGCGACATTAGAAGCATGGCCCAAGCTTTTACGGCACTTTGTTTTTGCATGTTTAAACCCCTCTCATACCAACACTTTCTTCAGTATAGAGGGATCACTCTACTTAAGCATTGATCCAAAGACTGGATAGCGTGCTCGACTTTGGTCTAGTATTCTTATCTTTTTTTTGGAAAATAAACTCAGACCAACCGCTCTGTATCCTGCGTTCTCTCAACCAACACGCGCATTAAGCCTTTTAAAACATGAATTTTTTGGAAGCAAAAAGAAAAGACCTGCTCTCTAGTCAGTTCCAGCAAAATGGTGCGGCTAATGGCTGTACAATCGGCTGACCGCGGCTGTCCGTCGATGATGGCCATCTCACCAAAACATTGTCCGACCTCGAGTGTTGCAAGCTGCTCAGATCCCTTATGCACTTGCACTTTCCCTTCAATAATTCCGTACATGGTGTCACCATCTTCACCAATGCCACAAATTCTCTCACCGGGCTCATACACGGATTCTTCCACCATTCGAGCCAGCTTTATAAAGTCTTCTTGTGAGCAGTGGGCAAAAAGGCTAATCTTCTGCAGCACAAGAATACGCCTAATAATTGTCTCGTTTCGGTCTTCAGCTTCAATTGACGCAAGAGCATGATCCTCGACAGCGGCTTCTTCTATTGCAGCATCCAGAACGGCTCTTGAAACCTTCTCATTGGTGTTGCGCAATCGAAGCGACAACTGCTTCATCAGCTCCATAGCAATTTCGGTTCGATCAAAAATCATTTCGTAAAATGCACTCGAAGTCAGCTCGTATAGGACGACATTCTCTTCCGCTATAACGGTTGCAGAGCGAACTCTTTGCGTGATGACGCTTATCTCGCCAAAATAATCGTAAGCGCTGAGCTCATTAATTTTGTGGCCATAGATATAAATGCCTGTACGGCCTTGTTCAATAAGATAGAGAGAGTCACCAGCATCTCCTTCGCGAACGATTTCGACTCCTTTATTTATCCATACCTTTTGCAGGCGCATCGCGATGTTGAAGAAATCACGGCCTGTTAAACCAGCAAATAAAGCTACACGTTTGAGCAAATGAATTTGTTTCATAAGTGAATCCTGCATAAGCTTATCGTCTGATTGTGTTAAATAATCAATATTTAGATTAATCCAAGGATCGCCTTGATCATAAAACCACTGTATTGCTTCTTTAACATGCAGTTCCGAGGGAGCTTCTTCTCTGGGAGTGGAAGATGATGAAATGATTTTTGTCATGTCAGTCCGCAATTTCCCTTTAAGCAGCTGGTCAATTACTTCAATGGCATTAGCCTGCTGCCTAGCATTGCCATCCTGCCAATTGGCATACACAGCGTGAATGGACCTTGAGTCATAAAGAAAGGCCAGCAGCTGGAAAATCCTTTTTACATGACGAACCCGCATCTGTTCAATCGCCTCAGCTAGATCACTCATTCGATTTGTATTACCGATAAGTGCAAGTTGCTCCACCCATATGAAATAATAGGAGATTTCCTGATCGATCAAATGCTCAGCATGTTTTTTGTCAACCTGATTGGATCCAGCATGAATCCGAGTTGCAGACTCAAGCGTTTTCTCCCTAAGCTCGCTGGAAAAGAACAAATAATGCCTCAATAAGGCATCTAGTGCAGCTTGTGTTCCGATTTCCTCTAATACGCGTGGCAAATGAAGATTAAGCTCTTTCGCAGTCATGCGGCTTTCAAGTATAGGAATGATAATGGCCTCATCATAGCTTGTTAATGCAGCAGTAGCTTGAAGCCTGACCTTGCTATCATCAAGAAGCGGAATAATGAACTGAACCAGCTCGGGTACTCGCAATGTGGAAGCAGACTCCAATGCCCGTATACGAACGAGATGGGAGAAGTCCTCGAACATCGGAATCAACGGTTTGTAAAAGCTGGCAATGCCAATTTGTCCGAACAGGCCCGCCATGGCAATACGCTCTTCTTCCTGTCCATTTTTGAGCAGCTCCTTTAATACGCCGACGGCTTGGAACATGCCTTCTATGCCATAATATTTAATTAATCCGACGATGGCTGCTGCTCGTATATGAACATCCTCATCATGCAGATAGGCAGTAATGCGATCTAATTGCTCTTCCAGCGCATAGGCAGATAAGGCAAGGATGGCATGGGCGCGAATGATAACTGATGATGAAGAAAGATGGGCTTCAAGCTTCCTTTCACCAAGGGCAGGCGTGCTCAATTGAAGGTATTTTAACGCTTCGATCTGCAGCTCCTGAACGGGATGCTGAAGCAGAGGGGTGATCTGCTCATTCATATCAAATTCTTGTATGCCGCTGAGAAGTGTAAAAGCATATAAAGCTTGCTGCCTGTCATGTCTATGCAGCGCTCCGGCTAAAATTTGAATGCTCGCTGGATCTACGAAATCCGGCTCATCTTGCAGGTCCATGCTTTTCGATTGCAGAGTTGATAAAAGCATGCTTAAATAGTTTTTCTTAATTTTTATCGCCGCAAGGATACAGCAGCCTATCAACGCAAGAATAAAATAACTGAATTGCTCAATCGCGAACCATTGCGAAAGCACAATGAGACTGATTGCCGCGATTCCTTTGGCACCATTTCGTACAATGCCATCGAGGAAACCTTTGGCTCTTCCGCGCCATTCGGGAGCAACGGGAAACATGATGAGCTGACTTACGGAGGAGTATATCGTATCACCAAGCACCTTATCACTTGCTTTAACTGCAGTTGCAATGGCAAGCACAGGCATGATGAGGAGAGCGAAGCTTCCTGTAAACAAGACGATCGGAAAAACAAGAATCGCAGTCATGACACCGTAGCGGGTTATCATTTTTCCGGAAATGAATAATTGAACAAATAGCGCAAGCAATCCCGCAAATCCATAAAAGCTGCCCATAAAGCTGGCGAGCTCTTCATTTTGCAAGGTGCCGCGAAGAATAACTTTGAATTGATAATCAATAAGCGTCAGGGAGATTGTAAGCGTACCGGCCATGATCGCCACATATTTAAGATGAGGCACGCTTTGGAATAAGCCTTGTTTCTCTTCAACGGCTCGCGTTTGTGCTTTGGATAACTTTTTAACAGTAGATTTAATCGCGAAAAACTCGGCTGGATTTGGCACTCCTCGCAGAAGCTTAAGGACAAACAGCAGGCAAAGCAGCTGTGCAGCAGCATAGATGAAGATTAAATTTTCGGTTCCTAACGGCTGTACCAGCAGCTTTAGACCAAAGCCGCTCAAAATACCGCCAACAAGTCCACCGCTTCCTACAAAACCAATCATGCGTTTCGCTTTGCGCTGATCCATAATGGAGGTCGCAAACTGCCAGAAGCAGACGATCATCAGAAAGTTTAGTACATCATATCCGACGTAGATGACGGGGAAAATCCAGCTAAAGCCGATCCCGACAGCAAGTCGCGAAAGAAGTGCGAGC
This sequence comes from Pristimantibacillus sp. Z349TD_6, assembly GCF_056173205.1. Lineage (NCBI taxonomy): Bacteria > Bacillati > Bacillota > Bacilli > Caryophanales > Paenibacillaceae > Pristimantibacillus (SeqCode) > Pristimantibacillus sp. Z349TD_6. Next base: position 1,198,674 of record NZ_CM149662.1, read on the forward strand.
ATAGAAGCAATGATTATAACTCTAACAACGAGTTGATCGGTGCGGAAGCGTCCGCATAGCTTTTGGTATATAAATCCGGTTAAGAGAAGGGTGGCTGCTTGGGGCAAATACATATACGATAAGACGGATGCGTCGTATCTGCTGAGAAATAAAGTATCTGCTGCTGTTCGACTGATAGTAGAAGCAGCGACGACGAAAAATAGATAACCGAATAAATAAAATATTTTGCTATATTCCGTTCGATCGGATTGAAATTGACGTGAGAGCAGAGTGAATGGATTAATGATACTTTTCTTAGACATGATACTTGTTCCTCTCCGTTTCTCTTCCTGCCCGCAATTGCTTAAGAAGAATAGTATATATGAAGAAAATACATATTGGAACAAAATTTGCTAGAATACTGCGCGATACGTATGGTCTTTTGAAGCAAGTATTAGATTCTTTGCTAAAAATAATGTCATGATTTATGCTGTCAGACATTGCAAATGATAATCGTTATCATTTATAATGATAATGAATGTTTATATGTAATGCTTTCACAGGGAGAAGGGAGTGATCCGACACGATGAAAATGAGTGATCACCTAATGTTATGGAATCATGCTTCGATCAAAGTGATGGATATACGCCATACGGTCATGGAACCAGGCGAGGAGCTGCGATCGTATCGCTTGCCAACCAGCGCTTTTTTTTATGCGATTCGCGGCAGTGCGCAGATGTGGTCGGATGGAACGATGCACATGGTAAATCGATTTCATGTTTTGCATGGCGGCAAAGGAATGTGCCTTGATATTACCGCTCATGATGCTTTTGAATATTATATGATTTTTTATAAAGCTATTCTCGCTTTGCCTTCTCGCCAACCTTTAATGAAGCTAATGGAGACGGATAACCCATTCCAACTGCAATATAGCTTTGTGCCTCATTATCCGATCCCCTTATATCATAGTGTTGAGCTAATGAGCAAGGAATGGCGTGAGCCAGAACTATTGGAGAAATTACATATAAAAATGTTATTCTATCAATTTGCCTATGAGCTTTTAAGTCAAATGAGCAGCCAAAACGTGAAGACCCAAAAGGTAGATCTCGTGTCACAAGTGGTTCGTTATATTCATGAGCACTCTTCAGACCGGGTAACATTGGACGAGCTTGCAGAGCTGCTGGATTGCAGCGTCAGTTACTTATCAAGGAAATTCAAGCATGCGACAGGCAAAAGTCCCATTGAGTATTTGATTGCTGTTCGAATCGACAAAGCGAAGGTACTTTTGCAAAATACAGATGCAACGCTGCAAGAAATAGCCGAGAGCGTAGGTTTCTCAGATGACAGTTATTTCAATCGCATGTTCAAAAAACATGTAGGCATGTCGCTTGGTCAATTTAAAGCAAAGGTTCAAAATAATCCTGTGGATCGTTCAAGATATACAATTGTCCCACGCAGAATCAGGCGTTATAGTGGTAATGGTTATGAAAATCATTATCAATACAAGAAAGTGGGAATATTCAAAATGTATAGAGGATCAAGAACACCAATGGCTGCATCATTATTGCTTTGCTTTGTTTTATTTCTCAGCGCCTGCTCTGCGGGTACGTCAAATACGAGTTCAACAAATGGAGGGTCGTCTGCACCAACCGCTAATGTGTCTGAAGCAGCTGCAACCGACTCCACACCAGCAAATGTTACCCGCGTAGTAAAACATGCGATGGGGGAAGCAACGATAACTGGCGCGCCTGAGCGTGTTGTCATACTTACGAACGAAGGAACGGAAGCCCTTCTTGCTGTTGGCATTAAACCGATCGGCGCGGTGCAATCTTGGATTGGCGACCCTTGGTACGACCATATCAAAGATGAGATGCAGGACGTTACCGTTGTAGGCGATGAACTGCAGCCGAATATTGAAATGATCGCGAGCCTGAAGCCAGATCTAATAATCGGGAACAAGGTCAGACAGGAAAAAATATATGATCAGCTAAGCCAAATCGCGCCGACCGTATTCGCAGAGGACTTGGTTGGAGATTGGAAAATCAACTTTAAGCTTTATATGGAAGCCGTGGATAAGACGGAAGAAGGCGAAAAGGCGATGGCTGACTTCGACAAGCGTGTTGCTGAAGTGAAAGCGAAGCTAGGCAGCAAAGCGGATACGAAAATTTCGGTTGCACGCTTCTCCGCTTCCCAGGTAAGAATCTATCAGAAGCAAACCTTCTCGGGCGTACTCTTAAATGATTTAGGATTTGCACGGCCTGAGTCGCAGGATAAGGATTCATTTATTGAAGTGATGTCCAAAGAAACGATTCCAAGCATGGATGGAGACGTATTATTCTACTTCGTCACGGAGGCAGCTGGGAAGACAGATGCATCCAAGGTGGTAGAGGAGTGGATGAACGATCCGTTATTCAAAAAACTAAATGTCGTGCAAAACAACAAGGTAATAAAAGTAGATGAAGCGATTTGGAATTCTGCTGGAGGCTACAAGGCTGCAAATTTATTGCTGGATGAGATTGTTGCCTATTTTGATGTAAAGTAGCTTAGCATTGTTAGTCAGCAAGCTGACGTCGTGACTATCAGACGTCAGCTTATTTTTGATGAAAGGGGTGAAGTTAACATGGCATTAAGGCTCCATAGCCGTAAAAGAAAGCTGGTGAGCCTGGTGGCAGGCGCCGTGCTGCTGCTCATCGGTATGCTCGTTAGTATTCTATATGGCATCCATCTATTCGAATTAAAAGATTTATGGCGTGCCTATACGCAATTTGACGGTTCGGATGCACATCTCATTATTAGAAATACGCGAGTTCCTCGAGCACTAATTGCGGCAGCAGTAGGGGCGAGTCTTGCTATTGCGGGTGCAATCATGCAAGTGTTAACCAAAAATCCGTTAGCTTCTCCATCTATATTCGGCATCAATTCAGGCGCTGTTCTATTTATTGTTGTCAGCTTGGCTATGCTAGGCTCCTCACTAACCATGAACGGAATGGTTTGGATTGCTTTAGCAGGAGCAGCCACTACTTCTTTGCTTGTTTTTACACTGGGAATGCAGGGGAGAAGCGGTTTTGAGCCAATTAAGCTTACGTTGGCCGGAGCTTCTGTAGCTGCATTTGCTTCCTCCCTATCCTCAGGCATTATGCTGATAAATAAAGAATCTCTTGATTCGGCATTGTTTTGGATGGTCGGCTCTGTATCTGGGAGACAATTAACTCATCTAACTATCGTATTTCCTTATATGCTGCTAGGATGGGTCCTAGCGCTGCTATTGGCAGGGTCTTTAAACGTGATGGCTTTGGGCGATGATAGTGCCAAAGGCCTTGGTCAGCGAATGATGCTTATCCGGGTTGTATCTGTCCTTGCTGTTGTACTTTTAGCAGGAAGCTCGGTTGCGGTGGCAGGGCCAATTGCGTTCATTGGATTAATTGTGCCTCATCTTTGCAGATATATAGTTGGAAATGACTATCGCTGGCTATTTCCTTATTGTGCGTTGGTAGGAGCAATCCTCCTCGTATTCGCTGATATCGCTTCGCGGTTTATCCTTATGCCCAAGGAGGTACCTGTAGGTGTAGCTACTGCGCTTATTGGTGTTCCTTTCTTGATTTATGTGGCGAGAAGGAGTAAACATGCATAGAGGAATAGGCAAATCTATCTTAATACTCGCAATATTAAGCATCGCACTGATTGCGTTGTCTATTCTTTGTTTATCCATAGGCGGTGTAAGCATTCCTGTTAAGGAAATCTTCCTTTCACTGCTGGGTAAAAATAAAGAGGGCAGCGACTTAATTATTATGCAGTTTCGTATGCCACGAATTGTGGCAGCTGTTTTAGTCGGCGGAGCCTTGGCGGTTGCAGGTGCTGTGCTTCAAGGCGTGATACGGAATCCGCTTGCATCACCAGATTTGCTGGGTGTGACCGGCGGGGCGTCAGTTGCGGTTGTAGCTTTTATGACGCTATTCACAGGATACAGTGTTCACTGGATTCCTTTTATAGCTGTCGCGGGGGCATTCGTTATTGCTGCTCTAAACTATACGCTAGCTTGGAAAAATGGGGTTTCACCGTTCAGGCTCGTACTTATTGGTATTGGCATATCGACTGCAATGGGGGCACTTACGATATTTCTGCTTATTAGCGGACCAGCCTATTTGGCTGCACAAGTGCTGAACTGGATGACGGGAAGCATCTACGGGACGAGTTGGAAATATATTGAGGTGCTGTGGCCTTGGGTCGCCATTTTCATTCCATTATCCATTCTCTATGCAAAAGAGCTGAACGTACAATCCTTAGGTGAAGCAACGGCAATCGGGTTAGGCAGTCGACTTCAATTAAGCCGTATGATTCTGATGTTCTATAGCGTAGCGCTTGCAGGAGCAGCGGTCGGAATTGCCGGAACTATTTCTTTTTTAGGTTTATTGGCTCCACATATGGCTAGAAAGCTTATCGGCCATTCTTATAAACTAGTAATCCCAGTATCCACTCTTCTGGGTGCGATGATATTGCTATTGGCTGATCTGGCGGGGAGAATGCTTTTCCAACCGCTTGATATTCCAGCCGGTGTCTTTACCGCAGGTATAGGCGCTCCGTTCTTTATGTACCTTTTGTTTAAACGGAAAGCTTTTAAATGATGTTGTTCGCTTAAAAAGAAGAACGGCGACCGATTATGGTCGCCGTTTTTTCTTGTATAATCATTCTAGGAAGCTTTATAGCCAAGCAGGCAAAAAAAGTTAATATAACAAGGAGGCAAGTTATGCCCATTTATAATAAATTAGTCCGCGATCGGATTCCAGAAATCATAACGAAACAAGGTAAAATGTTCACTACGAGAATACTTGAGAACGAAGAGTATCTGAAAGAGCTGCGTACGAAGCTGGTAGAAGAGACGAATGAATACCTTGAAGCAGATTCTAAAATGGAATCGGTCGAGGAGCTTGCGGATATTATGGAGCTGCTTCATGCGCTTGCTGAATTCCACGACGTAACGATTGAGAAGCTGGAGCAAATTCGTGCGGAGAAAGCAGAAAAGCGCGGAAGCTTTAAGGAACGTATATATCTTATGGAGGTGGAGGAGAGCTAGCTAAAAAGAAAATCCCCCCGTATTCTGAACAATTCAGGGGGATTTTCCGTGCTAATGGCAGCAACGATTGAACATGCTTCTATCCTAATAGCCTTATTTTCTGCTGCTTAAATTCATCTTCCGTTATAAGATTATCTCGCAACAATGAGGAAAGTTTTAGTAATTCATCGGCAATTGAAATTTGATTAGCGTTAGGCTGCTTTTCCGTTTCATCCACTTGCTTAATTAAAAAACTCAACATAGCATGCCAATGCGTAATTTCATTATCAACGGATTTGAACATTATATTGTCTTTAGTAATGCCCTTTGGGAAATTCTCAAACGTAATGCGATGGAATGGTTTTGACATATTATTAACAACGATAAGAAGTTGAACTTTCTTGATTAGATTAAGAGTGGTTCTTGAAGCGCTTAGGCCACCAATAATAGCTCCAGTATTTCCAGCCATAGATCTGCCAAGCAAAGCTCTGCCAATGATGTCCGTTCGTGAGGAAGAGGTTTCTGTAAAACTGTCATGAAGAATGGTTGACTGTAAAATATCTTTATAGAAGAAAATCTCGCATTTGTAATTGTATTCATTTTTGCTTAATAAAGGCTCAGTATTAGTCTCCTGATTATAAATGATACATATTTTTTTATTTGTTTCATCCAATGCAATATAGCTTTCTTTATCAACCGACATAAATTCTTGTGAAAGTTTAAAATCTTTTATGTCTGGCACCATATCTTTAATTTGTTTTTCAAGATTTATCGATAATTGATAATAATTTTTGCTTTTCCGATTAGCGGCAGTAAGTGTGAATAATATAAAACCTGAAAATCCAATTAGCATAATGGTTTCATTACGCGCAAACAAACCAATAATACCGACAAGCAAAAATACTGCTAAAAAAAATACAGATGGATTTCTATACATCGTTTCTCCCCTATCAAAAACGAACGCAAATGGTTGGATTTGATCATTCGTTTACTTATTAGGAATATCGTACCATGAAAATCTTCCATTTGTCATAACAATCTTCTCTCCATTTTCTCCTGCCAAACGCTTAAAGATGGTTTATACTAAAAACAACAGAAAAAATCGAATTCGAGGTGAAAGAGAATGGCTTATATGGTCCCAGAGGTTATCCGGACGAGTGCGACTGCTGGGGAGCGGTTATTGTTTCGTACGCTGAAGGATTATCTGCCGAGCGATTATGCGGTTTATTTTGAACCGGAAATTGGGGGGAATCGCCCTGGCTTCGTAATCATAGGCCCAGATCTGGGATTGGTCGTTCTTGAAGTGAAGGACTATACGAGGTCTGCTCTATTCGAGGTTGATCGTGACGAGTGGCGTTTGCATGCATCTGGAGGTCAGATCGAAGCTGTATTGAACCCTTATCAAGAAGCAAGGGAGAGCTTGCGGCAGGTGGCGGGCGAGCTAAGAAATGATGACAGCCTCATTGAACAGAAAGGCAAATTTCAAGGACAGCTCAAATTTCCGAACGGCTTCGGAACGGCTTTTACACGGCTGAAGCAGAAGGATTTTATAGAAAATGGTTTGTACGATGTCATTGCAGAGCAATTTGTGCTTTGCCGCGACGAGATCGACCCTGAGGATGCTGGATTTACAGCCGATTCCCTCATTGAGAAGATCCATGGCATGTTTACGGCACGCAAGCGCAGAAGCTACATTTTATCGCAAGAGGAGATCAGGCAGATTCGTAATCACCTCATACCTGAGGCGCGGATCAGCGCGGAATTTCTGCAGCCTGCAAATCAGAAGCAGCAGGAGCAGTTCGTCCTGTCGCATCACAATATTAAGGGTATGGATCTGCATCAGGAAAATATGGCAGAACAGCTTGGTGATCGCCATCGGCTTATCCGCGGCGTGGCGGGGAGCGGGAAGACGCTTGTCCTCGCCAGCCGAGCCAAACATTTGGCCAATCATCATCCTGACTGGAAGATTCTAGTCCTCTGCAGCAGCATCGCCTTGTCCCGAAGTCTTCGGCAAATGATTGACCGGAAGATGGAGGAACCGGAGGATTTGCTTGATTGGATTAGACTAGCGGAGCAAAAGGAAGGCAAGCCTCGCGACCAAAACGTCGAGGTCTATAATTTTCATGAGTGGCTGCGAGCAGTGCTGAACGTGAGAGATACGGATGTCGCTAAGCTTATTGGCAAGCTGGAGAAGAAGGAAGCTATTTTACCTACCTATGAAGCAATCCTTATTGATGAGGGTCAGGATTTTCAGCCAGAATGGCTTAAGCTTCTAAGTTATTTGCTTAATCCAGCGACACAAAATTTGCTGCTGGTCGAGGACCGGGCACAATCGTTCTTTAAACGGAAATCGAGCTTGCTGCAGGACACGGGGCTTGATTTTCGCGGACGTTCACGCATTCTCTCCGTTAATTATCGCAACACGGCTCAAATCGCGCAGTTTGCTTGGGATTTCTATCAACGGCATTCTCTGTTTCAGAACAAGGTTCAGTACGGAGTGTCGAAAGGGGTAGAGATCATACCTCCTCAGAGTACACGGAGAAGCGGGCCTGAGCCAATATTGGAGCGTTGCGGGAGCTTTCAGGAAGAGATGAAGGCTGTCATTGAACAAATGCGATCCTTGCATGACCATCATAAGATTGCTTATGCAGAGATGGTCATCTTATACCGAGTGAAAGACAATTACTACTCCTCCTTCACAGATATGATCAAGAGGGCGCTTAAGGGGCAAGGGTTCCCCGTATATTGGATCACAGAAAATACTGATTTGAACCAGGAATCAGACATAGCCGGCGATGCGATTAACGTATCGGACATTGACAGTGTGAAGGGGCTCGATTTCCGAGCGGTCTTCATCGTAAATGCCGAGAACATGCCGTTTTCATTGGAAGAAGTGGAGGAGCGGGAAGTATCGCTGTTTTATATTGCGATGACACGCGCATTGGACTGGCTGCACATCTCCTACAGCGGGGATTCCAAGTTTACGCTTTATTTGGACGAAGTGCAGCAGCAGCGGCTGAAGCAGGAGCATGCTATAAAGAAGATGGGATGAAGCGAAAGGCTAATTCCATGCTAATGAAAGGCTGTCCGATAACGCATCGGACAGCCTTTTTTTGCTGTCGAGAGCTTGAAGAGGGTTGGCTGAGGCTTCACAAGGAATTTGAAGAACTTTGTCGAATGATAGACGAATCGAAAAAAAGGGAGGCATTGTCATGGACACAAGACAATGGATGTCAATATTGCTGTGCTTCGCGACCGCAGTCATGCTGTTCGTGGCGTTCCTCTCCTACCGGAACCGTCATATGCAGATGGCGAGGACCATGATTTATATGATGACAACGGCGTCTTTTTACGCACTCGGGTACACCTTTGAGATTTTTAGCGACAGCTTAAGCGGTGTGAAGTTTTCTCTACAGATCGAGTACATCGGTATTCCCTTTGTCTCTGCATTTTGGCTGCTGCTCGTTATCCAGTTCACAGGACTTGCGCCACGCTACCGGAAGCGGCTTGCGATCTTGCTGTTTATCGTCCCAACAGCGACTTTCCTCCTTCATCTCACTAACGATTGGCATCATCTTATTTACAAAGAATACGTCCTGAACGCAATCAAGACGGTTCCCTTGTACAATACGGTGAAGGGTCCATGGTATTCCGTACATGCGATCTACAATTATACAATTCTGCTTCTCGGTATTCTTTTGTTTATTCCCATGTATTTGCGCGCATTGCCAATCGTGAGGACACAGATCGTCGTCCTTATTTTGGGCGCGGCCGCTCCTATGCTGTTCAATATCGCCTATATGTTCAGCAAAGTTATCGATTTCACACCACTCGGCTTCGCTGTATCGGGCGTTGTTTATGCTTGGGGCATTTTCCGGTTTAGGCTGCTTCGTTTAACACCGCTTGCATATGCCAAAATGTTCGATACCATACGCGACGGTGTTGTCCTGCTCGATTATGAGGATCAGATTGTGAACCACAATCGCGCGGCGGAAGAGGTATTTCCTGAGCTTGCCTCGGCAAAAAGTTTTCCTGCTCTCATCAAGGACTTGCTGCCAGACTGTCCTGAGCTGCTCGAGCGAATTGCCGCAACGGAATTCCGAGATGATCGGTTTTCGCTTCAGCGCTTGCAAGGCGTTCGGCAAAGGTATTATATTTGCAGCTTGGATTATATTTATGATACAGGTGTGACCCCTATTGGAAAAATGTTGATGCTCAGCGATATTACGGAGCTGAAGGAGAACGAGGAGAGGCTGCGCGAGAAGTCTGAACGTTTGTCTCGGCTGAATGCCTTCAAGGATAAGCTGTTCACTGTAATGGCTCACGATATCCGTGATCCGATCGCTCTTCTTGTCAGCTTGACTGAGCTGCTGGGCGATGAGCCGAGCGACACCGACATCGCGAATGCTGAAGTGTTTCAAGAGATTAGGAGGCAAGTTCGCGGTACCTATCATCTCGTTGATAATTTGCTCGATTGGTATCGCAGTCAGAATGGGGAAGTGGCGTTTCGGCCGCTCACGTGGAATTTGCAGCAGGTCGTTCGCCAAGCCATCTCGTTAGCCGGAGCAAGGGCTGGCATGAAGAACATCAGTATCACAGAGCATATCGACGAGAGGCTGACAGTGAATGCGGATAAAGAAATGCTCGATCTCATTTTCCGGAATTTGCTTTCAAATGCGATTAAGTACACGGACATTGGCGGGGAAATTGCGATAAATGCATCTATCGATCGGGACCAGGTGACGGTGACTGTACGCGATAATGGGAGCGGGATAGACGAGGAGACAGCACAGCTGCTGCATCATGATGAACTGTTTTTCAAGGAGCCCGGATTTGCCAGTGGAGAAGATGGTGGAGAGATGAGGTTTGGTCTTGTATTGACCCGAGAATTTCTTCGCATGCATGGCGGCAGTCTTAGGTTCGATAGCTTGCCTGGCGTAGGCACAACATTTTTGTTTACGTTGTCCGGCTCATCTAGTCGCGGCGGCACGATTGAAAGGGAAGGAACGGCGGTGATAGCTGATGAAAGTTATATTGATTGACGATGAGCCCGTCATGCACTTAATCATGCGGAAGATGCTTGTGAAATATGCTGAGCTTCAGGTGACGGGAACGTTTTTGAATACGGATGCTGCGGCTGCCTTTCTGAGCGAAAATCCCGACGTCGAGCTGGCGTTCGTGGATATCTCTATGCCGGGTGATAGTGGACTTACATTCGCCGCAAGGCTGGACGAAGCAGGCTGTAAGACACAAATCGTGTTCGTCACCTCGCATAAGGATTATGCGCTAGAAGCTTATGAGTTGTCCGTGCTTGATTATTTGGTGAAGCCGGTGACTCAGGAGCGGCTGGAGCGGACGATTAACCGGGCACTGGAGAGCAGGAAAATCGTTCAACCGCTGCAGCAAGCAGATACTGCGATTCGGGGTATGAGCCGTGTTAGCATTGCCACGCTGGGCGACTTTTTTGTACGCAATGAATCAGGACGTGTAAAGTGGATTTCCAGCAAGAGTGCTGAGCTCTTTGCTTACTTACTGCTGAATCGAGGCAGACGAATTTCCCGCTCCCGTCTGGTTGCAGATATATTCGCCGGTATGGCGAGCATGAATGCCGAAAAATATTTAAATACAACCGTGTACCAGCTGCGTAAATCATTGGAGCCGATAGGGCTCCGGGAAGCTATTCGTTCTGAGAATGACGGTTATGCGCTGGAACTGGACGATGCAGTTATTGACTACGTGGAGTTCGAGCGTCAAACGGAAAATCTGGGAAGTATCGACGCGGGCAACGTGGAAGAAGCACTTATCGTTGAAAGGCTCTATACGGGTGATTTGTTTGGCAGCAAAGCTTACGTATGGGCAATTCATGAGACGGATCGGCTGTCAGAGCGGTATGCTTCTTTTGTCAAAAATGCAGCAGAGACGCTGCTCACCCTGTCGAACACGGCTGCTGCGTCGAAGCTTCTTCTGAAGCTGCATGCCCGCAATCCATTGGAAGAATCGGTCGTCGGACTGCTGATGAAGAAGCATGGACAAGAAGGGGATAAGAAGGGTCTGACCGCTCAATACACGGACTACGTGAGGCTTCTCAAGAGGGAACTGGGCATTCGTCCATCCCAAGACCTGCTTTTGTTATATGATTCTCTCGTCAGCGGACTATCCGAAGGCGGCAAATAAATATTTTAAAAAGGTTGCAAAAACCGCGAAGCCTTGATGCTGCGCGGTTTTTGTCGTTTTACGCGAAAATCTTTTATTATTCTTTCATCGCAGCCTATTAGACTTGAGCTTAAGTGCTGTTAACGTTGCCGAACTTGGGCTCTATCAAATACAGAGTAAGCTCTCAAGCCAATTGGCAGAGATGGAAGGGGAAATCATTGTGAGGAAACGAAAAGTTAGAATGTTAAGGAGCCTGCTGCTCAAGTGGATGATGATCACTAGCTTAGTTGTCGGTCTTGTGGCTCCCGGCATAGGCAATGCGAGCGGACAAGCCTTTGCGGCATCTGCAATTCCGGCTAAAGTGCCCGCCGCATTCACAGATCTAGCGGGCCACTGGGCGGAGAAGACCGTCAAGGAGTGGGCAGGTCAAGGTTTAATCGAGGGATTCCAGGACGGAACCTTCAGGCCGAATCAAGCCTTAAGCCGGATTGAATACGTAACGCTGGTCAACCGGCTATTCGCTTTCAAAGGGGCGGGGACTAAGCAGTTCACGGACGTCGCTCCGACCGCTTGGTATGCAGTGCAAGTGCAAGCAGCCGCGGAAGCAGGGTACATCGAAGGCTATGGCAATGGAACATTTCGGCCAGAGCAGAAGCTAAGCCGAGTAGAAGCAGCTGTTGTGCTTTCGCGCCTTGTGCCGGTAATTGGCAAAGACGGGGAGAGCCTGCTCAGCGAGTTTAAGGATCAGGCGAGCATTCCGGGTTACGGACGCGATGCATTGGAAGCCATTGTTGAAGCGGGCTACATTAGCGGGCTTGCGGACGGCACGCTTCGGCCGGTTCAGCCGATGACAAGGGCGGAAGCCGTCATGATGCTCGATAGAGTGCTGAAGCAATCAACTAGGTCAGAAAATGGAATAACCGTTAGCCCAAAGATTCTTGAAACAGGCGGCACATGGGGCAAGACGCAAGGGAACTTTGAAGTTGCTGGCGACTTGACCATTCAGGCTCCAGGCACAACTCTTCGCAATGTGACGATTAAGGGAAATCTCATTATTGGGAAAGAAGTTGGCGAAGGAGATGTGTTTCTCAAAGGTGTGAAAGTGCTTGGCAGCACGTTTATAAACGGCGGCGGGCAGCACAGCATACATATTGATGATTCGCAGCTAGCAACTGTCATCGTCGACAAAGCAGATGGACGAGTTAGGGTTGTTGTCGGTGGAACAACGATTATAAGACAGTTGGATGTACAATCGGAGGCAAATATTGAATCTCCGGTATCGGAAGGCAGCGGGATAGAGGGAATTACGATCTCTTCTTCCGGCGAAGTTATTTTGTCCGGCAAGTTTAAGCAAGTCGAGGTTAAGAGCGATGTGCAGTTGACCATTACTTCTGGATCGGTAGAGAAATTAATCGTTAGTGAGCAGGTTAAGACATCAACCATTTCACTTTCGGAAGGCGTCAGCGTTAGCAGCATGGAACTGCATGGACCAGCGAATGTGAAAGGCAAAGGAACGATTGAGAAAGCAATTGTCGATTCTCTGGGCGTTGTTTTTGAGAAGGAGCCTGCTCAAAAAGAAGTAACCGAGAAAGGTGGCCTAATTGGAGGTGGAGCATCTGGAGGAACTGGTTCGCCGGGCGGGCCAACGAGCCCAACTAATACACCTAAACCAACCGATACACCCAAACCAACAGAAACGCCAAGACCAACGGATCCGGTTGATGTAACAGTAACCGCGACTGCGGGTCAAGCAGGAGTGACGGGATTCAGACTCGCGTTCAGCTCGCCAGTACCGGGGCTCGCCGCAACACATCTGACACTGAAAAACGCTGCGAACGGAAACATTACCATTGCATCAGTGGCTACGCTTAACGGAGGCAGCTCTTACTTTATTACAGCCGCTCTCACGGAGGGCGAGTCTTATAAGCTGACGATAGCTAAGGCTGGGTTTCAGTTTGGATCTGAGATTTTATTTCAAGTTCCGAAGACTGAGCAGCCTGCCATTTCGGTTGCAGCGTCAGTATATGGAATCAGCAAAGCGGGATTCTCATTGCTGCTGAGTCCGTCGGTTGTTGGATTGACGCAAGCTGAGTTTACGCTCAAACACGGCAGCGAAAGCATCGCAGTAGGTTCCGTAACGGAGGGTATGGGCGGCAGCGCTTATGATTTATCAGCGTCACTTGCCGAGGGTGAAACGTATTCGCTTACGGTTGCCAAGGAAGGGTATCATTTTGGCAACGCGGTATCGATTTTCGTGCCGATTACTGATCCAGAGGTTGTATCAGTGGTCGCTTCAATATCCGACGTAAGTACAGCTGGCTTTACAATGAAGCTGGATACTCCTGTCGCGGGGCTGACAGAGGATCATTTGTCATTAGCCTTAAATGATCTGGGCACTGAGATTGGAGTGTCGGAGATTACTACTGATGATGACGGTAGAACTTATGCTGTCAAAGCGGAAATGGCCGAAGGCGAGACATACTCACTAATAATTAGGAAAGCTGGATACAGCTTTGGCGCGGCGCTTATCGTTGCGGTTGCCCCTCCCAGCACCATCCCTGTCCATGCGGCGGTTAGCCGCATCTCGACATCCGGCTTTATGCTGGAGCTCGATCGTACCGTCCCAGCTATCGATGCTCTAAGCTTTATCTTAAAGAATGCTGCTGGAGCGGACATAGGCATTAATATGCTAAGCGCGGTATCTATCGGCAAAGAGTATGAAGTGTATTCCTCCCTAACGAAAGGCGAGACGTATACCTTATTGCTAAATAAAGAAGGTTATGCTTTTGGCAGCGAAATTGTCTTAAAGGTAGAACCTTCCCCAATTATATCAAGTATAGGCTGGGTCAATCGTCAAGGCTTTCAGCTGAATTTCCCAAACGACACGGTCGATTTGGCTAAGGCCTTGATCACAATAGAGGATGGAAATGGGAAATCGCTTGCTGTCTCTTCTGTCCAAACGAACGCGGATGGGCATTCGGCTATCCTTTCGACCGATTTAATGGCTGCTGGGACCTATCGGTATAGAATTGATGTGGACGATGACCGCTATACGGTCGGTACGCTTATCGTTCCAGAGAAGATAGCCGTGTCAAAACAAACGACGTTTGATCCGTCCAATGCAGGGATTATCGTGCACTTCAGTGTACCTGTTCCAGGATTAACCGCAGCAGCGTTTTCTCTAGCGAATACAAACGGTGATCAAATTGCAATAGACAGTGTATCGACTCTGGATAATGGCAGCAGTTATTTCGTTAAATCGGCGGCCATGCAGTATCAACCCATAACACTAAAAATAAGCAGTGAGGGTTACGACTTCGGAAACAGTGTAAACGTTGTTCGGACAACGATTAACCCATGGTATATAGGTGTTGGTCCGAATAATGTCATGGTCGGGCTTAACCCGAATATAGCAGGTTTGACCGCAAATGATTTCAAGGTCATGGATGCGCTCGGGAATGCGGCAGCCATAACGAATGTCATGTGGGATCCTCAGCAAAGATTTTATGTTGTCTCTTATAACGGTTTGAGAGGAAAACCATATTTTATTAGCGTTGTACGTGAGGGCTTCGACTTTGGTTTACCGAAATCGGTTACGCTCGCGGAGAAGAATACAATAACTGATATTTCCTATACAGGATTCACCTTCGTTCTTAATCCTCCTGCTTCTATTGATACGGTCAACGGCTTTGTTCTCAAGCGGGCCGACGGAAGCAGCATAAAACTCCGCTCTGCAGTGACAAGCGACGGCGGTTGGAGTTACCGGATTGCTGCTGATCTGACTCCTGGTGATTACGTACTGAAGGTCAGTGCGACAATGGATCAGACGATTTATAACGTTCATGTTCCGGTCGTTACTACCATTTCGGCGGATCAGATTGTCGATTCGGGACTTCGGGTTAAGCTTAGCTACGCTATCGCGGGATTAATACCAGGTCAGTTTCTTCTGACTCGCAAGAGTACAGGAGAGCGGGTAACGGTACAAGACGCTGTGACAATGGATGGCGGTCTTACCTACAGGCTGAAGGCTGACTTGCTTGGCGGCAGCTATAACCTGAGTCTTCCTGGTCATCTTCCATCGCAGGGGATCGACTTTGAAGCCGGAGAAACAATCAACGCGGGGAAAGCGACCATTAGCAAAGTAGCCATGAATGGCTTTGATCTGACATTTGAACAAGCGGTTCCTGGATTACTGCCTACTCATATTCAACTGACAGATAATCAGGGCAATGGGGTTAGCGGACTGGTGCTGACAACCGCCAATGGAGGATTATCCTACCGTGTCAGTGCAAACCTGATCAGTGGTCGCGACTATACGGTTTCCTTCCGCAAGGATTACGTGAAGTTTGACGGGCCAGCGACGTTTTACGTCAATCAATTGGTCACCGGGGTTATTACTGACGTCTCCAAAGACGGGGTAGTAGCGGTTACTTTCTCTACTCCTCTAAGGCAAATAGAGTACGGGCAGGGTCTTGCGGTGAAAGATGAACAAGGCAAACGTTATCACC
Source organism: Pristimantibacillus sp. Z349TD_6 (assembly GCF_056173205.1). Lineage (NCBI taxonomy): Bacteria > Bacillati > Bacillota > Bacilli > Caryophanales > Paenibacillaceae > Pristimantibacillus (SeqCode) > Pristimantibacillus sp. Z349TD_6. The sequence goes on from NZ_CM149662.1 coordinate 1,214,364, forward strand.
CAAGTACGCTCGTCATGTCTGCCGATGGAATGAGCTTCGAGATGTCTTTTGGCGGTACGTTTGCTTTGACACGCGGACAAACATACGCCTTTGATATTGAGGTGGATGGTTATTCGTTCAGCCACCTGACCTTTACCGTGCCTTCCGAAGCAACCGTTGCCGGATTTTCTGCTTCGGGTGTTACCGTGCATTTTGACATTCCAGTTATCGGACTTGGGAAGAAAAATTTCGTCATTCGGGGAACTCAAGGGGAAACGATAAACGTAGCTTCGGCGAACACAACGGATTTCGGAAGCAGCTATGTATTGGAAGCAGCGCTGATTGCTAGTAAATCGTATATCGTTCTGGTAAAGCCGGATTTGACTTATCAACGTTACGAGCCAGTATCCTTTGTGTTTACCAAGCTCATTACCGCTTCTGTATCCGAGATGAAGAAGGATAGCTTCAAACTAAGCTTTAGCGAAAAAGTTGCTGATTTGAAGCCAGCCGACATTATTTTGCGAAAACCAGACGGTCAGCAAATGCCGTACACGGAATACTCTTTATCAACAAAAGATCAGGGTTTAACTTATATGGTGGCGATTAAGGCCGTGACTGGTGCAAAATATTCGCTTGAGCTGAACCGAAGTGAATTTACGCTGGCGTCGCCGATTTCGGTGGACATTCCGGTAACAGGCTCACTTCAATTGAGAGGTACGACAGCAACGAAGATTTATGTCGATGTCTACCCGCTTATTTCAGATTTGACTGGGGACAACTTTAAGCTGACAGATAGCAAAGGTCGGCCGATCGGATTTACGCTTCATTACGAAGGAGGCGCATCCTATTCTCTCATTGGCAATTTTAATGTATCCGAGACATATAGCCTGGTCATCAATTATCCGGGATATGACTTTGGAAACCCGCTGATCGTTGGGCTGAAGGTTCGTGCCGATGCGATACTGTTACGCCAGTCGCAGCAGGGATTCACCATCTATTTCTTCCCGTCGATTCCGAATCTTCAAGCCGCAGACGTGAAGGTTAAAGACAATAACGGAAATACAGTCGCTATTGAATCCATCCAGACGAGTGATGACGGAGCAAGCTATACTATTGCGGTTCCTTTAAAAGGAGGAATTACCTATACCGCTAGTGTAGAGAAAGAGGGCTACATGTTCTCTACGCTCGACAAGATTACACTGAACTCGAGGTCCATTTCGGCCGTACAAGCAACGGCTTCGAGAGTCACGTTGCATTTTAAGGAACAAACGATGTTAAATACTTCGGATATTCATATAGTGGATGAGAACGGGGTAAACGTTGCGATTCGCACGAACGTGTCAAACGACGGAGGTTATTCGTATGAGCTAGACGTCGCAATCGTTCCTGATAAGGTCTATTCGGTGTTCATCTCAAAAATGGGCTACGACTATGGTGATCCGCTAGCTTTCTCCATTCGCTCTGTAGGCGTTCGTTTTGGCGGGATGATTAGCGGGAACAATCAAGCTTTTATATTGCATTTAGATCAGCCAGTTCCTCATTTGCGAATAAGTGACTTCCAGCTTAAACGTGTGGAGGGCGGTACAAAGGCAATTACCTCCGCAACCACGAGTGATGGGGGTAATAGCTACCTAATTGAAGCTGAGTTTTGGGGAGCGGAGCAGTATACAATTACCGCTGCCAAAGCTGGGTATGATTTTGGAAGCCCGATTGTGGTTGACGTTCCAATCATAGCAAATGCCGCAGTGCTAAGTTCAGGCGCTTCGGAAATTGTCATTGGCCTTAGCCCTGCTGTACCGGGTTTGGATATAAGTCATGTGGCTATCACGGACGAGGAGGGCATCCGGCTTGCTGCAGCTTCGGTCATTACGGAGGATGGCGGACTAACTTATCGGATTAAAGCCTCTTATAAAGGAGGCAAAGCTTACTCTTTTGCGCTAAGCAAGAGCGGGTATGATTTTGGACAAGCGTTGTCGTCTTTGCTGCCAAGCGCGATTTCGGTGACGTTGGAAGGCGCTGCCGAGTCGGGACTTGTCGTCTCTGTTGCACCGGGACTAAGCGGACTGTCTGCGAGCAGCTTCACGCTAAAGGATGCCGAAGGCAAGTCGGTAATTATAAAAGCAGCAACAACAAATAACGGTGGAAGAACGTACACATTATCCGCAGCGCTTGAAGGCGGGAAAACGTACAAACTGATCATAACAGCAGCAGGATATGATTTTGGAGCGGCATTGAACACTTTTGTCCCGGTACCAGTAAATCCAACTCTATCAAGTGTCAGTAAGGATGGGTTTAACGTGTTGCTTGATTCTGCTGTTCCAGGCTTGCGTGCAAGTGACTTTGGCTTGCGTAATGGCCAAGGCGCTGCGATTGACATAACCTCTATTACAGCCGAGAACGCTGGTATTGAATATGCGGTGCATGCCACACTTGAAGAGGGAGCGGCTTACAGTCTGACATTAACGAAGAGCGGCTACGCATTCAGCAGCGGACTTCCGGTTCTTGTTCCAGCTGCACCTATACCGGAGGCGCAGGTGCCGATCCGTATGACAGCAAGCCATATTACAACTAACGGTTTCACATTGGAAGTAAGCAAAGCAGTCCGTAATATGGATCGCACATGGCTTACACTGTTTGATGACCAGGGACGAGGAATTGGATTCCAGCTTGTAAACCCGAACGGGAACAGTCCAGATGCGCCAGATGCAGGAAGAATCTACAACATCATTACTCCGTTGTCAGCAGGTGTGAATTACAAGCTGATTGCTCAAATACCGGATCGTGTGGTGGAAGGACCGTTGGATGTTTATGTTCCGATGACGGAATATCCGAAAAGTTTAGCTGCGACTAGAAACGGCTTGACGATCACTTTCGTTGGAGCGGGTCCAAAAGATCTGCAGCCGGAAGATGTGAAGCTCTTGTCAAAAGACGGGACAGAGGTCACAGTCACTGGAGTGACAGCGGGTGCAGAGACAGGGTCGTTTTTAATTAAAGCGAATGTGGTTGAAGGGCAAACGTACACCGCAGCTTTTAGCAAGCAAGGCTATATCTTTGCTGGGCAGGAAAAATTAAATGCCGCTTATGTGCCGATTGTTATCTCTGTATCGCTTGTTCGAGTGAATGAAAATGGGTTTAATCTGCTTCTTAGTGCTCCGATAGAAAATTTGAATATCGAAATGCATAATGGCAGCGCAGTCTGGTATCGCCCAACCTCTGTTTCAACGCCGGACTTTGGGCAAACCTACTTTATTAATGAATATATCGGATATAACAAGGAGTTTAAGCTTCGTCTGAGCAAGGATGGGCATGACTTTGGAGGGGATACGATCATCAGCAACGTGAGCACACCTCCCGAGCTGATCGATGCAGTGTCGAGTGAAAACGGAAAAGCCATTACTCTGACCTTTGATAAGCCGCTGGCTGCTGTTAATTCGGGGTCAACGTTTTCTGTGAAAATCAACAATCAATGGCAAAGCGGGGTTATGACTAGACTGACCTCCGATGCTACGAAAATCGAGTTGACTTGGAGCAGCAGCGGGGCGGTTATCAGTTCGACATCGACGATAGCCGTCGCTTACAGCGGCATCAACCGGGTCAAGGCAGTTAATCAGACGTATTTGGCCACTTTTGGAGAATTCCAGGTAGCTAATGTCGCTACGCTGGAAGGTTTCCTGCAAAGCCATTCCACCCAGTACGATGCCGTTTACCCTGTGCATGTACTGCGGGTTGATTATGGCAAGACTGCGTTAGAGTCATTAAGACTACTACGGCAAGCTGGATTTACCCCAGCGAACTACGCAAAAGCGGTCAAGAAAGAATATGGTTTGGATTGGAGTGCATTCATCCGCCTATTATACGAAATAGATACAGATGCGCCTACCTTGTTCCAGGCTTTAAGTGCGTCTGGCTATATTTCCAACTATGTCAATCTGATACCGGATATGGTCACTGCAGGTTATGAAGCTGAAGATATTGCGCTGCCGCTTCGTAATTTAGGCTATCAACCTCGAGATATAATGTCGCCGTTTAAGCTAACGGGGGTAACAGCCGCTGCAGCAGCCTATGTTCTGCGTTATACGTATGCAGAGATTGGCGGCAACGCAGCCGCGGCATTGAAGCTAGGCAAGTACAGTATTAGCGAGATTAGAGATGCTGTTCAATCCGTTTACGGCTTAACGAACGAGAGCACCATCGAAGCTTTGGCTGCTGCGAAATTCACGGCAGCAGAAACGGCAGTTGTCATTAAAGAGGCTTATGCCGCATCTAGCGTAGATAATGCGAAACTGCTTGGCAGTGCTGGTTATCCTGATAACAATATAGGAATTGCGCTGCGAGATCTGTATTCGTTCAGCGACGTCAACGAGGCTGTTCTGACTTACTTGGGAGCAGGCACTGAGACTGGACAAGCTTACGTTATCTTAAAAAGCACCTTCGATAAGCAACAAACAGCTTCAGCTATGCTAACGGCAGGTGTTGCTGCTGCCCAGGTCGCCAAGGGTATTCAAGCCTCCGGGGATGGTGCAACCGTCATCGTTGGCGCAATGAAGAGCGGATCGTATGAGATCGGTGATATCGCCAGCGCCGTACTCGGCGCATGGGGTTCCGAAGCGGCTGGCCTAAGTGAGGCTATGAGAGGGTTTACGGATCATGGTTATGACATGGAAAGCAAGGCGCAATTGCTTCGAGAAAGCTTCGGGGCTGATATCGCAACGACCATCAGCGTGCTGTATCCGGGGGTGAAGGGCGACCAAAGAAAGACGATGCTGTTGTCATTAATCCGCGCTGGTTATGAGCCTGCGGAACTTACGGCTTATATTCTAAATAATCGAGTGGCCAGCAGCCGTTCGGAAGCTCTGACGCTGCTGAGGCAGTCGGGTATGTCTACCGCGCAGGGATTAAGCACAATTCGAAATGCCGTCATTCTCGGAGGCGCGTCCTTCACGATGGAGGATGCGGTGGAAGTTATCTTCCGCAGCTATGACCGCTTCGAAGCTGGAGATGTATTACATGCGCTTCGAACAACTTTTGCAAGTGATGAAACGGTAAGTATGGATGCCACTACTCTGGCCCGTTCGCTCACAAGCATTAAAAGCTGGGAGAAGTTAGCCATCGGCCAAGCTCTAAAGGCTCAGTTAGGCTTGACGCTGCAGCAGTGGGTAGAGCTTGAAAGGACTAATGCATTCGATTATTTTAAATGTCCTTGCAGTGTATCAACGGTTGTAAAGGACTCGCAGTATCTGTTCCCTGGTACGTCAATACAGGAAGCGACAGTGGCGATGAGCCTCTCTAGCTTCTATACGCTGGATGACATTATTGAAGGAACAATTAATCTTTACCCTACTGGCGGAGTTCGTGCGAAAGGATTGCCGTATTTGACCGCAGCGCTAAAAGACTCGGGGTATAAATTTGCGGAAATTGCACAGGCATTTGAAGCGCGGGGCTGGACGGAATGGATTGGTGCTTTCAGCAAACAAGGCATAGCCGCTAGTGAGGTTGCTGCCTATCTGAACCAACGGACCGAACCGCTGACGATAGGGCAAGTCATCACACGCCTTGCTCCATACTCGGTAAGGGATATTGCATTAGTGCTTAGAACGGAATACGGCTTGCCATCGTCAGAGGCGTCTGCGCTTCTACTTGCCAGCTATTCGTCAGAGGAAGTAGGTACTGCCATCGCTTCTGCTTATGGCGGAGACCCTATGACGATTTGGATCAAAGTGCTGAAGGAGCAAGGCGCAACGGCCATTTCTGTCATTAATACGCTGGGTGCGCTGTATCCGTCTTATTTTGACTCAGGCAAGGTTGGGCCGGCACTGATTAAGGGTGGATATTCGAAAGAAGAAGTAATGGAAGGACTTCTCATCCACACCCGAAGAATGGGTAATATGAAATCGACCATAGCGATTCTGCAGTCTTTGTACGGACAAGAGCAAGTGACGATTGCTGGTCTGCTTGACGCTTCGTCCAGCAAAGAGCCTAAGGATGGTATTGCATTTCTTAGAATGAGCGGTTATTCCTTATCCGTTGTTGCTCGCAGCCTGAAAGATTATTATCAGCTTACCTCCAGCGAAGCTTCATATTTGCTGGCAAAAGAATATCCTAACGACATCGACGATATTCTGCTTGGCCTTGCATCCTTATATGGTCAAGGACTTGATGAAACAGTTGCAGGTGCGTTGGAGCAGCAAGGCATCACGACCTTTGATGATGCGGTTAATTATCTATACGTCACAGGTTTCCCGATGAAAGATATCGTGAGCGTTGGCAAAAACCATTTTGGCCAATCGCCTGGGGTAATCGCGCTCCGCTTGTCAGCGGTATACTTGTCGTCAAGCAATGTGCTAATCCAGGCAGTAGCTTCAGCTTTTAATCAATCCGTTGAGTTAACGATGTATCAGCGGCAGGCAGCAGAAGGATCAGTATCCTTTGCCAGTGGAATTGAACTTGCTTATAAGGCGCAATTCAGCTTAGTTTCGATCGTGAAGATGGCAAAGGATGGTTATGCTATTTCATCAGGTGCAGCTCTTCAAGCACTGCTGGATACTGGTCGGTATCGCCAGAGCGACGTGCTTTCTGCTATATCGAATGTTTACGGCAGCTCACAAAACGAAAGCATTGTTGATTCTTTAGAGGCTCAGCACCTGGTGACATTAAAGGATGCAATACCTTATCTGACAAAGATGAGATTCAGCCTCCGGGATATGATTCAGGTAGGGAAAGATTATTACAAGCTCGATTCCTCTAAAGTGGTACAAGCCTTAATGGATGGTGCAGTCGATGAGGAGAGTCGGATTTTGGCGGATGTTTCCGCTGTTTACGGTTTAGCGTTAGAGCAGGTTACGATTCAAGCCATGATCGATCTGGGCATCGGAAAGTTGGCGGATGCGATTCCACAGCTTAAGCTCAGCTACAGCTTGCGGGATATTATCCGAATTGCCAAGGATTATTACCATATGACAGCAGGTGAGACACTAGCCATTCTCTCCGAAACAAATGGATATTCATTTAATGAGCTAGTAGCAACTGTATTTGAAGTTTACGGAAAACCGATCGAGGAAAGCTTATCCAGTCTGCTTAAAAAGAGCAGAATCAATACGCTGGAAGAGGCTGTTCCGCTCCTGAGAGGCATGGGCTATACGCTCCATGATATTGTGGGCGCAGCTAAGGATTATTTTGGATTTGCAGAAGACAAAACGTTAACGGTTCTAACCGCTCTCCAAGTGGACAACGAAAAGGTTATTGAAGTAACGGTAGCTGCCGTTTATGGGCAGTCATCAGAGTCTACGGCGCTGCAGTATCTAGAAGAAGGGGGAATCACGGACGCAGCAGCGGCCATTCCTTACTTGTGGAATTCAGGCGTTCCGATGATAGATATCGTACGCGTGGTTAAAGGCTTTTACGGCAAGACAGCCGGCGAAACCGCAGCATTGCTAATTGGCAGTGAGCTGTTCGAGCAGAACGTCATTCTGAGCAGCGTAAATGCAGTGTACGGACAAGCGGTGAACGGCGCTTTAATCGAAGTGATCAAAGCAGGTGGAGCAACATCAGCTGAAGCTATGGCGGATCAGCTCTTGCATGCAGGCTACCGCATGGAGGACATCGTTAAGGCGAGCAAGGAGCAATATGGCAAGACGAGAGAAGAGGCGCTTGCGATTCTTCAGGGACTTGCCGTTTATCAAGAAGCAGCCATCCAATCAACGCTTAATAAAGTGTACGGAGAGGCTTTTGCTCCGGTGAGCATTATCAAGGATGTACTTAAGCTGAAAGGTGTTGCGACGCCACAAGGAGCGATTGTGTTCTTGCGGGATGCCGGCTATGAGATTAAGGAAATTGTTCAGTATCTTAGGTTTGACTATAAACTCGACTCAGGTGCAGTTACAGAGTTGCTCTCTCCCTATTATCCGGGGGAGGTAATTGGACTTGCTATAGTGGGTGTCTATTACACCAACACAAACCTAAGGGTATTGGAAGATATTTTCCCGGCAACGACCGCATTTGTACCACTCAATGTTGTGCGGTTTATGAAAGCCAAATTCACTGTCGCCGATATCGTACTCGCTATGAAGCTGTTATTTCAAATGGATGCAGCCACGATAATGGAAACTATTCCGGAAACTTTGATTCCGCAGGATCAGGTTCGGATGGCTGTAGGTGAAGTATTCGGCGGCAACCCGCTAATTGCTTACCTTGCCCGTATGAAGTCGAAAGGGACGGACGCCGCCGGGATTGCTACCGAGCTTGAACGGCAAAATCTGCTTGGTCCTGATCGTTCCGGATATTTGATCGACACGTTATTGACGCTTGGTTTTGATCGAGCCAGCATTATCCGTGCTTTCTATATGTTCTTCACGGCTGGCAGAGGGACGGCAACAACAATCGAGGAGCAATCGGCGCTGTTCGTCAAGCTGGGGTATTCGAAAGCGGGAGACATCATTGACGTGTTGAGGCAGAATGGGTACGTGAACAGTACCAGCTATGCTTATCGTGTATTCACAACCGTTAAAATGACATTACCGAACGTTTCTATGGTCGATATTGCGAAGGAAATGAAAAATCGCGGTTATGACGGTAGAGAGATTTTGAACACGCTGAATCGGTATGATGCGCGAGAAGATTCGATCTTTACGCTTCTAAAGGAGTATGGTTATAACGCAGAAGAGGCGCTGCGGTACATGAAAGAACGGACGCTCGAAAATAAACTATATTGGCTGCATAAAAACGGATACGCTGTCGGTGAATACTTAAGATACACCTTCAATTGGGATAACGACACAATTTCTATTTTGAGGCAATTGGGCATATCTTCCACTGACCTCTCGAAGGCTTTGCACAGCAGTGGCTACAGTCTTTATTCTATTTCCAAGTTCTTGTACGACGGAGGATTCAAGGAAATTGCTGAGCTTACTAGAGCGCTGCTGGCGGTAAATGCCCACGTACAATGGGTTCCTTACAATTTGCTTGAGCTGGGTCACTGGTCGCTTAAGGAGATAGCCAAGGGTATGCTTGATTCTGGGCTGATCACTCTCGTAGAGCTTAGCGATGCCATACGGATGGCTAACAACAACAACTTGGACGAGACATATCTGATTATTAAGGAAATATCGACACGTGAGCAGCAAGCTTTTTATGATGATCTGTCCAGTGCGGAACGCATGCTGCTCAGCAATAATGAAATTGCCATTATCGTTACATTGACGACTCTTCGGGGCGACAGAGTAAGGATAGGTGAGGCGACTAAGCTAATGCGAAATACAGAGAGAGTGGACTATAAGGACTCCGTCATTATGACAGCTCTTTCTGGATATAACGTCCTCGATGCTCTTGATGCGGTATGGGATGTTTATCGCTTTGAAATTGGCGTCGCTATTCTTAAGACGATGATCGGTCAGACTTGTACGAAGGTACTTACGGAATTCAAGGATTACTACAGGCTGGGAAATCTGGTTTACAAGATCGTATCAAGAGTGATGAAATAATTTATTCAACCACTGAAGCAGAATTTCGCTATTGCTAGAAGCACCCTGTCAAAGCCATTACTCATGATGGCTTGATAGGGTGTTTTTTTATTATGATTTAGTTTCGCAGCTAACTTAATTTATTCTACTCCGGGATTGTTTGTTTTCCTGTAGTTGACATAATGTATCCTTCACTTTAAATTGAATATAAATACATTATGGTGTATAAATATTCACGAGAGGTGAAATCATGACTCATTTATTATCACTAAGAGAGTTCGACACTGACACCATTCACTCCATCATCAGGCAAGGAATCGAGATAAAGAACAGTCCAGAACGCTATTACCATGCTGCAGAGCGTAAAGGTCTTCTTATGCTTTTTCAGAAAACTTCTACTCGTACGAATCTATCGTTTCAATCCGGGATTAGCCAAATGGGCGGATACTCAGTCGTTATGGATTGGGATTCCAGCAACTTCAGCATTTCCCCTATCCAGTATGAAGCGCAGTATGCATCAAGAAATTGTGATGTGATTATGGCGAGACTGAAGAAACATGGCGATTTGCTCGAATTAGCCAAGTACTCCAAGGTACCTGTCATTAATGGCTGCTGCGACAAATACCATCCTTGCCAAGCGCTAGCGGACTTGATGACAATCTATGAAGTCGCTGGTCATTTTGAGGGAATAACGCTTACGTATGTCGGAATTCATAACAATGTAGCCAATTCGTTGGTCGCAGGCTGTATGGCGGTTGGCATCAAGCTTTTATTAGTTACTCCGATCATTAACGAGCCGTCTTGGGATGAGGAGCTGATGCAAACGGCCTATCAAAGCGGATGGGTGGAAAAGGTTGATCATTTAACTGAAGCAGCTTACAGATCTGATTTTGTATATACGGACACTTGGATCGATATGGAGTTTTATGCAGAGAGCCATTACCAGGATGAGAAAAATCGAAGAATGGAAATGATGCTTCCTTTTCAATTGAATAGAAGCAATCTTGCTGGTCACTCCCCCTACTTAATGCATGATATGCCTATCCATCCGGGCTTCGAGATAGAGGAAGATTTAGTGGGATCGGAGCGTTCGATCATTTATCAGCAGGCTGAGAACAGGATGCATGTTCAAAAAGCTTTGCTTTTGCACTTACTTAAATAAAGTTATCAAAAAAGCTCATCCACGCATAATAAGCGTAGTTGAGCTTTTGATTGTTTTTTTGGGATGTTCTCAAAATGAACCATGAGCGGTTATGATCTCTCTGACCTGCGTCATTGTATCATTAAAGCGGGTGTCATCATGGTTCCATATGATCACATCAGCATGCTGCATATACTCGCTCTTTAGTTCAATTTCCTCCGCGCGTTGCACCCTTTTGGCGATTTCCTCAGGCATTCCGCCTCTTATTGCCAATCTTCTTTTGATGGATTCAACATCCGCACCTACATAGATCGCAATCACATGATCATACCGCTTCTTTAAAGCGAGTACGCCAGCAAGGTCCATTACAATATGGGCATTCCTATTTTGATCGAATACTTCTTCAATGCTGGATTTTAGTGTGCCGTAATAATGCTCGTTGTATCGTGTCCATTCAATAAAGGCATCTGTACGAATGTGATTTTCAAACTGGCTCGTTTCCATAAAAATGTAATGAATCCCGTCTGACTCATTCGGCCTCGGGAGTCTGGTGGTTGAAGTAATAATCTTTTGAAAGCCGCTAAGGGTCAGCTCTTTCTGTATTTCGGATTTACCTGAAGCGGAAGGGCCATAAAATGCGAATATTTTCCCCAAACGAAAGCTCTCCTTTATGAATTGTTCATCGATCTCTTCTATTAAAGACCATATATTGTTAAAATGTTTCTAAATGACAAGGAGCTGGGAGCGAGCCTATGATTCTCTATAAACATTCTTCAAATTCATTTTATAATGATACGGATATTCAGAGGCATATTAATATAGAAAATGCGAAGCAAAGAGTCTCAGTTCGGGATGACTTTGAACGTGATTTTGGCAGAATCATTCATTCAGCAGCGTTCCGTCGCTTACAGTCCAAGACGCAAGTCATTGGAATCAGCGAAGGAGATTTTCACCGAACAAGGCTTACACATTCCCTTGAAGTATCTCAAATTGCAAGAGGAATTGCCACAACCTTAAATGAAAAAAACAATATTTTTAAAGAGACGGAAAGTAAAATAGATATTTCTCTTATTGAGGCAGCTGCTTTAGCTCATGATTTGGGACACCCGCCATTCGGGCACCAAGGCGAACGTGCATTGAATAAATGCATGAGTGCATTCGAGCTTAACTTTGAGGGGAATGCGCATACGTTCAGGCTTTTGACGAATACGAATAGCGATGGGGACGTGGAAGCGGGGCTTGATTTAACAAGAGCTGTTTTATTGTCCATTTTGAAATATCCAGCCAGCATGAAGCAAGTTAATAATCCTGAGATTACGGGAAAACCGCCTAAATGCAGTGTTTTTGAAGAGGACGAGCATATATTTCAGTGGGTGATTGAGAGCTTTTCGCCTGAAGAGAAGGCCTACTTCATGCAAGTTTCCGACTTGCAGGCTGGTAAGCATAAGAAGACTTTAAATAAAACGTTTGAATGCTCCATTATTGAGCTTGCAGACGATATTGCTTACGCAACCTATGATTTAGAGGATGCCTTTAAGCTTAATATGATCAAAATAGATGATCTATATGAGGTAGCAAATAAGCATAAGCATATTTCATCCGCTAGAATTGCGGAGTCTTTACGGGTTTTTATGGAGAACAGCGGGGAGCGGCATAAACAGACGAAGCGTTTTTTCGCTGATTTGGTTTCTGGATTCATACATGAGATTACGGTTGTTGAGACCCAGCCTGCATTCTCCTCCAGCCGGTTGCGCTATAAGGCAGTAATTACTGAGGATGCTATGGAGCTGCTGGAGGATTTGAAGAAGCTGGTCGAAACGCATGTGATCTTCTCACAGAAGGTTCAAACCTTTGAATGGCGCGGCGGCAAAATAATTGAAAAGCTCTTCGATGCGATGTTCAATGATCCAAACCTGCTTCCAGAAGATAAAAAGCTAAGCTGGCATGCAGCTGATGATCGGATGAATGCAAGATTGGTTTGCGATTACATTGCTGGAATGACAGATACCTATGCATTAAAAATGTATTCTCGTTTATATGAAGCTGCTGGAGGCAGGTTGTTTGATATTTAAGTTTGAATAGTTATAAGCAGACGACCAATTTGTTCTTATCTATTAAGTGCTAGGCTGCAACAGCTGTACGCAAGCACATTCGTCTAATGAAGGGATGTGCTTGTATGGTATGAATAAAGGCACATTCTAATAGAAGAAGAGCAAGACTATAGAACATAAATCTCGCAATATTTAAAGTTTATAAACTATTTTCAAAAAAACACTTGCATTACTAGATGAGTACATGGTATATTCTATTTCTGGCCGAGAGACACACGCGGACAGCAAGCAAAACAAGCATGACAAACGAAAGAATAGATTGCTCTTTGAAAACTGAACAACGAGTAATAACTGCCCTTACGATTCTAACGAATCGTGAGAAAAGCGATAAAAAAGTAATGAGCATTTCAAACACACGAAGCTTTTCTCTTCGACATCGCGTCGAAGCGAAAACTTCCATTTGGAGAGTTTGATCCTGGCTCAGGACGAACGCTGGCGGCGTGCCTAATAC
>NZ_CM149662.1:1230000-1252500 GCF_056173205.1 Pristimantibacillus sp. Z349TD_6
ACCGCGGAAGCGGAGTGAAAAAGAACCTGAAACCGTGCGCTTACAAAAAGTCAGAGCCCGTTAAATGGGTGATGGCGTGCCTTTTGTAGAATGAACCGGCGAGTTACGATCACGTGCAAGGTTAAGTCGGGAAGACGGAGCCGTAGCGAAAGCGAGTCTGAATAGGGCGAATAAGTACGTGGTCGTAGACCCGAAACCGTGTGATCTACCCCTGTCCAGGGTGAAGGTGCGGTAACACGCACTGGAGGCCCGAACCCACGCATGTTGAAAAATGCGGGGATGAGGTGGGGGTAGCGGAGAAATTCCAATCGAACTCGGAGATAGCTGGTTCTCCCCGAAATAGCTTTAGGGCTAGCCTCGAGGAATGAGCGTCGTGGAGGTAGAGCACTGATTGGGTGCGGGGCCCGCCAAGGGTTACCAAGTCCAGTCAAACTCCGAATGCCATAGACGTGCTACTCGGGAGTCAGACAGTGAGTGCTAAGATCCATTGTCAAGAGGGAAACAGCCCAGATCATCAGCTAAGGTCCCCAAGTGTGTGTTAAGTGGGAAAGGATGTGGAGTTGCAAAGACAACCAGGATGTTGGCTTAGAAGCAGCCATCATTTAAAGAGTGCGTAATAGCTCACTGGTCGAGTGACTCTGCGCCGAAAATGTAACGGGGCTAAACACACCACCGAAGCTATGACATGTACCATTAGGTACTTGGGTAGGGGAGCGTTGAATACGGATTGAAGTTGGACCGTGAGGACTGGTGGACTGTATTCAAGTGAGAATGCCGGTATGAGTAACGAAAAGACAAGTGAGAATCTTGTCCGCCGAAAGCCTAAGGGTTCCTGAGGAAGGCTCGTCCTCTCAGGGTAAGTCGGGACCTAACGCGAGGCCGAAAGGCGTAGTGGATGGACAACAGGTTGAAATTCCTGTACCACCGAATATTGTTTGAGCAATGGGGTGACACAGAAGGGCAGTGACGCGGACTGATGGAATAGTCCGTCCAAGCAGTGAGGCTGATCGATAGGCAAATCCGTCGATCATGAAGGCTGGGCTGTGATGGGGAGCGAAAATTGCAGTAGCGAAGGTCATGTACTCCGGCTGTCAAGAAAAGCCTCTAGTGAGATCTAGGTGCCCGTACCGCAAACCGACACAGGTAGGCGAGCAGAGCATGCTAAGGCGCGCGGAAGAACTCTCGTTAAGGAACTCGGCAAAATGACCCCGTAACTTCGGGAGAAGGGGTGCCTCGGTAGGGTGAATAGCCCGAGGGGGCCGCAGTGAAAAGGCCCAAGCGACTGTTTAGCAAAAACACAGGTCTGTGCGAAGCCGTAAGGCGAAGTATACGGGCTGACGCCTGCCCGGTGCTGGAAGGTTAAGGGGAGCGGTTAGGGGTAACCCGAAGCTGTGAACCGAAGCCCCAGTAAACGGCGGCCGTAACTATAACGGTCCTAAGGTAGCGAAATTCCTTGTCAGGTAAATTCTGACCCGCACGAATGGCGTAACGACTTGGGCGCTGTCTCAACGAGAGATCCGGTGAAATTTTAATACCTGTGAAGATGCAGGTTACCCGCGACAAGACGGAAAGACCCCATGGAGCTTTACTGTAACTTGATATTGAACTTTGGTACGATCTGTACAGGATAGGTGGGAGCCTTTGAAGCATGAGCGCCAGCTTGTGTGGAGGCAACGTTGGGATACCACCCTGATCGTATCGGAGTTCTAACCTAGAACCGTGAAACCGGTTCGGGGACCGTGTCAGGTGGACAGTTTGACTGGGGCGGTCGCCTCCTAAAATGTAACGGAGGCGCCCAAAGGTTCCCTCAGAATGGTTGGAAATCATTCGAAGAGTGCAAAGGCATAAGGGAGCTTGACTGCGAGACCTACAAGTCGAGCAGGTACGAAAGTAGGGCTTAGTGATCCGGTGGTACCGAATGGAAGGGCCATCGCTCAACGGATAAAAGCTACCCTGGGGATAACAGGCTTATCTCCCCCAAGAGTCCACATCGACGGGGAGGTTTGGCACCTCGATGTCGGCTCATCGCATCCTGGGGCTGAAGTAGGTCCCAAGGGTTGGGCTGTTCGCCCATTAAAGCGGTACGCGAGCTGGGTTCAGAACGTCGTGAGACAGTTCGGTCCCTATCTGTCGCGGGCGCAGGAAATTTGAGAGGAGCTGTCCTTAGTACGAGAGGACCGGGATGGACGTACCGCTGGTGTACCAGTTGTTCCGCCAGGAGCACCGCTGGGTAGCCAAGTACGGACGGGATAAGCGCTGAAAGCATCTAAGCGTGAAGCCCCCCTCAAGATGAGATTTCCCAGTATGTAAGACCCCTTGAAGACGACGAGGTTGATAGGTTCGGGGTGGAAGCACAGCAATGTGTGTAGCTGACGAATACTAATCGGTCGAGGGCTTATCCTAAACACGTTTACTGTGACCCATACATCCAGTAGACAGCAGCATAAAGGCTTCAGCAAGCCTAATCTTTCGTATCCAGTTTTCAATGTGCAAAACGCACAATGAAGCAAGACTCCCACTCGCAGTGGGTTTTAGTGTTTCCATGGAGGATTAGCTCAGCTGGGAGAGCATCTGCCTTACAAGCAGAGGGTCGGCGGTTCGATCCCGTCATCCTCCACCATTACTTTTTTAACAGACCATTGTTCCTTGAGAACAATGTTTTTTTGTTTTCAGGATAGCTTTGCACTGGAGATACTTTAATTTCATATGAACGAATACAAAAGGGCTGCCCTCAATCCTGAAAAATGGATAGTAGGCAGTCCTATTTTGCATAGAAGGGGCGTATCTCAGAAGAACAGTTATAGGATTGAAGATTCACAGATGCCTAGTGCTGTATTACAACGTCCAGAGCCGAGTATGGACGCTCTAGAAACAGGTAAGCTGGGCCTATTGTTCAAAAGCGCTACCCTTGCTCCCACAGCCGAATGTAGACGGTATGAAACGAGTCCTACAACAGGAGTAAAAAGAAAAATTTTACAATATAATAATTTTCATTGAAATTACTTTAGCGCTAAACTATAATAGTTAAGTTCTAAAGTAAATATATAAGGAGTGGAACAAACAGATGAACCAAGCAGAAGGCATGAAAGTACGTTTTTGGCCAGTAATGACTGCTATTTTTATCGGGTCCTTTTTATGCGTATTGGCTTCGGCTACGATAAATTTGGCGCTCGAGATTTTGAAGGATCATTTTGATACGACTCTGGGCTCCGTCCAGTGGACGTTAACTGGCTTTATGCTCGCAATGGGAACTACAGCTCCAATTGCAGGTTATTTAGGGGAGAGATTCAGCTATAGACGACTATACTTATTCTCGTTAATTGGGTTTACCTTAACGTCAATATTGTGTGCATCGGCTTGGAGCGAAGGCTCACTCATTTTGTTCCGTGTACTGCAAGGGGCATTCAGTGGTTTAATTATACCGGCAACCATGTCGATCATTTATCAAATCATTCCAAAAGATAGACAGGCGATGGCAATCGCATTTTGGGGGCTATCTGCAATGCTGGCTCCTGCATTTGGACCTACAATCAGCGGCTGGATATTGGAAAACATGAATTGGCACTGGCTGTTTCTGATGAACGTGCCGATCGGTCTAATCGCAATCGGCTGCGTATATGCATACATTCCTTATTATCGGATGAACGTTCCGAAGAGCTTCGACTTGCTAGGATTCCTAACGGTTATCATGAGCAGCTCATCCTTGCTGCTTGCACTTGGGCAAGGCCATAACTGGGGCTGGGGCTCATGGAAAATTGTTTCATTGTTCGTAATCGGCGGCATTTCACTGATACTATTTATATGGCGAGAGCTGCGGGCTGAAACGCCACTGCTTAATCTACGCGTATTCAAAAATGGTCGTTTTACGCTTAATGCCATTATCGCTAATATTATAACAATCAGCTTGTACTCCGGAACATTGCTCACACCCGTATTTCTTCAAAGAATACAGCATGTATCCGCGATGGATACGGGCATGATTTTATTGCCGGCTTCCCTGGCAATGGCTTTGCTTATGCCCGTTGTCGGCAAGCTGTACGGCATCATTGGGCCGCGCTGGCTGATGTCTAGCGGCATTGTGCTGTTGACGATCGGTACGTTGGCGTTAAGCTGGCTAAGCCTAGATGTCTCGCATGCCTACATCATCTGGTGGATGATTGTTCGTAACATTGGGATCGCACTTGTCGTAATGCCATCAAGCAACGCCGCAATGGAGCAAATTCCAGCGGAGCTGTCGGGGCATGCTTCTGCGATAACGAACTGGACGCGTAACGTGTTTGGCTCGTTCGCGATTGCTATCTTTACAACGATGCTTGCATCAAGATCAATTACACATGCTACCGACTTCATGAAGGCTGGCGATGTTGATAAGCTGCACATTGAGATGATGTCCTTCACGATGAGCATTAACGATGTATATGTTGTTGCTACGTTGGTAGCAGTCGTCGCATTGCCGCTTAGCTTATTCGTGGGCAAGGCGAAGCGTAAGGATGACATCAAGGGCAACGTGGTAAAAGAGAAAACAATAACAAAGCCAGTACCATCCCCAGTTTCTGCCAAATAACAAATAATGCGTCGAAAGAGCTGTTATAAAAGCCCTTTCGACGCTTTTTTTATAAAATTGTTCTTTATTAAGAACCTACTCGGTGTTATATTATAAATGTTCACAGTATGACACGGCACAATAATAGGTTTATTTTATAGACACGGGGGTAAAGGCAATGATAAACAAAAGTAGCTTGAGCGGGGACACCATTCCGTATATGTTGCAAAAAAGAGCAGCAGATTATCCTCATGATGTGGCATACAGTTACCCAGCTGCTGATCAGCATTATACATGGCTAATGATTTGGGAAGAGGTGCGCTTGCTGGCGAAAAGCTTTATTCAACTAGGGGTCAAAAAAGGCGACTCCATCGTAATCATTATGCCTGGCAGGGCGGAAATGATTGTTTCGATGTTTGCAGCGGCCTGCGTTGGCGCTATCATTGTTCCGCTTAATACATACTCAAAGAAACAAGAGCTTGAGCATTATTTGAAAGATTCTCGCCCTGCAGCCATCATTATGGGAGCTCAAGGACAGCATGTCCATTATCCAACGATCATGCAGGAAATAATAGTGGATTTACATAAAGATGGAGTAGATCAACATTGGTTCCCGAAGCATATTTTTGTACTGGAGGAAGAGGGGAAAGCAAACGAGCTATTTCAGCCCTATTCAGATCTACGACTGCTCGGTGCAGCTGTAGATGAACAGTCGTTTTTAACCGCCTGTGATATGAATGTCTCAAGTGATCCGCTTATTCTGCTTTATACATCGGGTACGCTGGGCCTACCCAAAGGGGTATTGCGTTCCACGGCTTCCTTCTTATTGGCTGTTGAAAATGCGGGTAAACCTAAGAAGAGCATTGCCATGCTTATGAAGATCAGTGATCGCTTTACTCGTCATTTCTCAGTTTTGAATTTATTGCCGCTTTATCATCTAGGAGGATTTGGTACATTATTTGCAAGTTTAAAAACATACAATATTCGAATGGTCATGCTCAGCCACTTTAATCCCATAAATGCTCTGTCAGCGGTGGAGAAGGAAAAGTGTAAAGTTCTTATAGGTACGCCATATATGATTCAGCAAATGGTACTTTCTCCAAAAAGAGAGGAGTACAATTTGAAATCACTGCTAGGGGTAGCATTTACTTCAGCAGCAGTTAACAATACGATATTGCAAAAAATAATGAAAGGCTTGAACCTCTACTTTTTTATGGTAAGCTATGGCTCTTCTGAAGCTGGTGCAGTCGCTAATGGGACTTGTTTCGTGAATCGGAGGCAAAATATTATTTTATATTTGCTTTATAAGCTGCTGAGACACTTAAATCTTTTAAACGGACTCATTCAATATAAGGAATTCGAAAAGGGGTCCTACAGCATTGGGGGAAGAGTGGATAAGGTTGTAGAGGTGAAAATATTAAATCCGGAGACGGGAGAGACGCTTCCGCCGCATGAGCATGGCGAGATTGCCATTCGAAGTCATCGGGTCATGCGTTACACGAGCGAGACTAACGATAGGGCTAGTATGACGGCAGATGGGTGGTATCGATCCGGAGATTTAGGATTTCTGGATGAGCGGAAACATTTAACGATTACAGGCAGGCTTCACAGAACGATTATTAGAGGCGGAGAAAAAATTTCTCCGGTAGAAATTGAGAATGTGCTGCTGCGACATAAAGATGTGGAGGATGCATTCGTCATAGGTGTCCCGGACGAGCTTTATGGTGAGCAAGTTTGCGCTTGTATTGTAGCGAAGCAGGGAGCGACTCTAAGCGATAGTGTGCTGAAAAATGATTTGGCTCCATATTTATCGACGTTTAAGCTGCCTCGTTATTATGTATTTTTGCCTGTATTCCCTCTCTCGCCAACTGGTAAAATTTCAGTGGCTGAAATTAAATCGTTGGTTCTGAATGGGATAGGGGAGCTGAGAAGAAATGCGTAAATACTATCCAGGGATAACGTTATTCAAGCTGGCGGGCTCCTTACTAGTGCTTGTAGCGCATCTTATGCTTTTACGCTATATGGCTTTAATGCCGGGGCAAGCGATTGTCCAGTTTTCTGGTCTTGCTACAAGAATAGTTGTGCCATGCTTCTATGTTGTAGCAGGTTTTCTTGCCTATAAAGGCTGGAGCCATGCAGCAAATCCAAGGCAGTATATTCAAAAATATTTGCTGCGTATCGGAATCGTTTATTGCTTATTTTGTTGTCTGTTTGTTGCAGAGAGCATTGTTCCAAAGCTGATTAGCGACGGCTGGTCGGCAGGAAATCTCTTTATCCAAGCGAAGGTACTGTTTATCGCATTTTTCCTGAATGGACCATTCGTTCAATTTTGGTTTATCCCGCCGCTTGTGTTTGGTATATTAACGGCTTATTGGCTTATCCAAAAGCAATACAGTCGCCTTGCTCTTATATTGACGCTGACTGGATTTGTTGGCATGCAGTTTGTTTCAGGAAGCTTAAAAACGTTATTCGGTATAACAGCTGAGAGCTTTCCCGCGATCGACCCTGCCTACATCGATTATTTGTATTTGTTTGCGACGAGATATATCGGCTTTGGCTTCACGTTCGTGGCTTTGGGTGTATTGCTGGCAAAGTATGAGACTGCGCTTATGCAAATAAAAGTAAAACCTATTCTGATTTTTACATTGGGATTAACGGTAGTGGAGACGCTGCTGCTGCTTCGATTTAGTGAATGGACAACAGATTATAAGCTTGCATTCAGTATGTTGCCGAATACACTGCTTCTTTTTTATGGAATGATTAAAATAGAGCTTCCAGCCGTTCAGACTTATCATAAAATAATCAGTTTGTTCAGCATTGTAACGTTTTTTGGTCATATCTTATTCATGCAGACCAATCTTTCTCTGCTAGGCTGGAGTGTTGACAGTATGAGTGTTTTGCAGGATTTCACACTGATGCTCATGACCTTATTGGAATGCATAGCTGTTACAATGCTGCTGCGTGCAAGCTCAAGAACGTTCTCGGCTCGGCAGACAAGAAATATGGCATCCTAAGATTAGGGCATTTTGACCACTCCGCTATAATTTAGCCCGTCATCCGTGTTTATTTCAATGTCATGGCGACCCAGCTCTTTTTTGCCCGCGAGGGCTGTTACTGAAACCGTAGTTGATTGACTAAGAGAATGTTCTTCGCCCTCTTCAAGAGGACTCCAGTATACAATGGTACCGGATGTAGTTTTCATGCTTTTTCCTTTTTGAATGACCCTAGAATCTGAAGGGGACCAAAGCAGAAGATTTCCTTCGGTAACGGTAATGGCAATGATGTCTGCTTCTTCTGCAACGATGCGAATTGGAAAACCGGGTACACTGCTCATAATTGGACTATATTTTCCTAGCGGAAATTGAACGTCAGGCTTCATCTCAATAGATGTGCCATCTGCGGCATAGGCCGTAATAACGAATCCGCCAAATGCTGTTTTCTTGTTCTCATGCTGCAATAAGGATGCTCCAAGCACAACCAAAAAAACAATCATACAAGCAGCGGCCGATAGGGTTGCTGTTTTTTTTATGGATACCGTTTTGCGTTTTCTCGCTGACTGCTGCTGTACGTGGTAAATAATCTGCTTCTTCAGCACTTCGCCAGCCTGAATTTCCTTCATTCCGCTTATGTATCTATTCATTAGCGAATCCTCCAATCATGCTCCCTTTTAACATTTCACGAGCGCGCCTAAGCTGTGTTCTTACTGTGCTCTCGTTTCTGTTCAATAAATGGGCTATTTCTGCGGTGCTGTAATCTTCAAAATAATAGAGGTAAATGACGATCCGGTATTTTTGATCCAGCTCTAAGACGCGGGCAACAACTTCTCTGTTGTCTGAATGCTGGATCGAAATAGATGCATTGCGAATGGGTGAAAAAAATCTTTTCCATGGACTGCGCAGCATATCCTTGCAAGCGTTAATCGTAACTCGAATAATCCACGCCTTCTCATGCTCGGCCAGCTCGAACGTCTTTTGCAGCTTAACAACTTTTATAAATACCTCTTGGCATACATCCTGAGCGTCTGCGTTGTTTTTAAGATAGGTGAAAGCAATACGCATTATCATATCCGCGTAACGCTGAACAAGCTGGGTTAAATATTCATCGGAATACTCATTTGGCATGATCGTCGACTCCTTCACACCTAACACGATCAATAAAGGCAAAATGTTTCAAAACCATAAAAAAACCTGACCGCTATTGGTCAGGTTTTTGTGAATAAAGTATTATTTGAAGAAACTGTTGAAGATCTTCACTACTGCATCCTGATCATGCGAGATGGACAGCATTACGTAGTTTCCGTTTCTAACAATTTTGTAGTTTTTAGCATCCTCATATTGATCCTGCAAATAGGTTTCAAACGTTTTTTGAATGTCTGCTGCGCGTGCTTCAAATGCTTTAGCTACAGCATCGTAGCTTTTATCGGATTTCAACTTGACGATAGCGAGCTCAGTAGCTTTAACGTTCATCATCGCTTGCAAGTAGACGCCTTCAGTCACGAGACCATCAAAATCCGTTCCGAAAACATCCTTCAAACGCTCAGCTTCTACATTACCAAGCATCGGAAATTCAAGATCGGTCGTAATTTTAGTCGTGATATCCGAAACCTTAATGTCCGTAGAAGGCTTTACAGGAGGTTTAGGCGTCGCACTAGGTTTTTGTGTAGCACTCGGTTTTTGTGTTGGTTTGACTGTTGGTTTTTGCGTCGGTTTTTGTGTGGGCTTCGCAGTTGCAGCCGGCTTCTGTTCAGGTTTTGCACCTGATGGTTTTTCGGTCGGTTTTGCAGTCGCTGAAGGTTTTACGCCAGCTTCATTTTCCTTGCTTGTGTCAGTAGCACTTGGTTTTTCAGTTGCTGCAGGTTCAGTTGTTGCCTGATCACCAGCAGGTTCATCCGTAGCAGGTGGAGCTTCGGTTTCCGTTGGAGCTTCTGTTGCAGGAGGTACGGTGGGCTGTTCTGTAACCGCTGTCTCATTGCCTGATGCATTTTTTGCCGGTTCTTTCCCGGCATCGCTGCAGCCTGCAGCGAGCATCGATACTGTGAGTGCGAGTACAGCCATTTTGGATAACGATTTCTTCATATGTAGCATGTATGTCTCTCCTTAAAAAATAAAAGTCGAACACTAGACGACAGTGTTCGACAAAAGGTTGCACATTTACTTGTTATTGGTGATCGAAACTACTGAATCTCTTCACTATTTGTATCGTCTGCCTCATCTTCTTCGGGCGATTCTACAAGGCGGAAGTCATCTGTTTTGCCGCCGTCCTCCCAGATTTCAACGAAGAGGGCATCGCAGTTGTCAAAGTCAGCTGCTTTTAGCGATAATGCTTTTTCCCCATCTGAGCCTACATACACATTTTCCAAACCATCCTCATTGAATGATTGAATAACATAAATTTTCATAAGGCAAACCTCCAGCATATTAATATTGTAGCAGTATACCATAAAAAGCCGGAGGTAAAACATTCGTTCTTTTAACTCGTTTTGAAGCGATTCACGTTATGCTGCAAATCCTCCGCCATTTTTGCAAGCGCGTTAGAAGAAGAGGATATTTCCTCAATAGAGGATAGCTGCTCCTGCGTGGAGGCGATAACTTGCTCAGTGCCTGCAGCAGAGCTCTGGGTCACCTCGGAAATCATTTTCATTGAACCGGTAATTTCGTCAACTCCAGCGGTTAGCTGCTGCACAGCCGAGGAAACCTTCACGGATTCATAAGCGACATCATTAACGGCATTTTGTATATATTCAAATGATTCTCCTGCTGTAGTAACAAGGGAAATACCTGACAATACTTCCTTGGTTACAGCTTCCATAGACTGAACAGCATTATGCATTTCAATCTGTATCGTAGAGATGAGCGACTCGATTTGCTTAGCTGATTGTGTCGATTGTACGGATAGCTTTCGCACCTCCGTTGCGACGACCTCAAAGCCGCGCCCATGCTCGCCAGCTCTTGCTGCCTCGATAGCGGCGTTCAGTGAGAGTAGATTGGTTTGTGTGGAGAGATCCGATATGACACCAACAATCTGGTTGATTTCATTTGATTGTCCATTTAGCTCGGCAATAACCGAGGCAAGCCCATTGACCGTATCATTAATTGATCCCATTTGCGCAACGGCTGTTTTAATCGATTCGTTCCCAAGCATTGCCTTATCTGACGCTTCGGAAGCTTTGGAAGAGACAGTATGTGTATTCTCAGCAATTTGCTGAAATCCAATCGACATATCATTAATCGTCTGATAGCTTTCGTTCACAAGCTTCACTTGCTGTTCAACGCCAGAGGCAACATCCTGTACAGTGACCGCGATTTGCTCCGTTGCAAGCGATGTTTGTTCGGCGCTTGCGCTTAGTTCTTCTGAGGATGCGGCTACTTGCTCCGCATTGGAATCAACTTGTTTAATCAAAGCTCTAAGATTATCGGACATCGTGTTAAACGAACTCGCAAGCATACCCGTCTCATCTTTATTTTTTATAATAATGGCTTTGCCTGTAAGATCCCCTGAAGCAATCTTCTCCGCAGCTTTTACGACTTGAATAATGGGTCTGGTGATGAGTCGGCCAATTAACAAAGCGATGGATATGCCAAGTACAAGAGCGATGATCCCGAGTGTAATGATGAAGCTGATGACTTCGTCCACTTGTTTGGATGCTTTCGCTGAGCTTATGTTCAGCTGCTCTTGTTGATAGGTTTCCATGTCCGTAAGAATCTTCTCAATCTTTGCTGTTATGGTGCGTCCTTGGTTCGCAAGAAGAGTGGTATACTCCTTCTCTTGATTCTCCTTTTTGAGACTGATAACCTTTTCAAGGAGCTGAAAATACTCATTTTCGATGAGATCGGCTTGCTTGAGCGAGTCAATCATTGAAGGAGTATAGAATGTAGATGCCAGCTGTTTACTGATGTTCATATAATTTTCATGAGCAGCAGTTATCCCGTTAAGTGACGTTTGATCACCAAGCATAGCGTAAACTCGTATGGCAACCTGCTCAGATTTTACAGCTATGACCATGTTCTTAATATGCAGCATTTTTTGTGTTCGATCTTCAATTAATTCTGTATATGTACGATTAAGCGATGTGAGCTGAGTTAAATTAATGCTCAAAATCATAGTTAATAATATAAGAATAGAAATAAATCCTCCGAGCAGTTTTTTGCTAATCGTTAGGTTTCTCATAGGTAACCTCCAGTAAAATTCTTGTAAAAGATGCAATGGGGTATTGGCAAGATGAGCAGGGTTACTGTTGTAATGATCGCCTCCGAAAAAATAGGAACGGTAAATTCTAGTATGTATGTTCTATAAATTTGTAAGTTAGTATATCATATATATTTTCGACAATCTAGTTCGGTAGAACCACGCGAATAATAGGTATATATATTCACAATGGGTAAGTATATGACTTGTTCAATTTGAGAAATCAACTAGTCGCTTGTTTAAAGTTGCAAGCCTTCGGCACTCGTTATTTCTTTTCGTGCAAATATGATAAAATTGTTTCAGTATCCGATTTATTGATATAGTTTTTCTGAAATATGGGGAGGGATAAAGTTGCAGCTGATTAATCAAGAAAAGGTGCAGCAGAGGATAGATAGCTTTAAAAACCAGGAACTTTTTATTCATCTTGAAATGACTACAGGTGCTTACGCTGCTCATCTGGACAGCTCAAAGCATCCAGCAGCCAATTTCCTTACGAATGTGGTGATTCGTTATTCTCACGGTTCGATTGCAGGGAGCGGACCTTATCGGGTTGGCTTGAAAATGTCGCAAGGCTGGGTATACTCAGAGGGGCTTACCCACTGGGATGAGAACGAACCGGAGCGGCTGATTCTGGCAGGCCATGATGGGCAAGGGAAACTTGTGGTATCACTGCAATTAAGCAAGGAACCCTTCTGATGAGAGAGGAGATTAGAAATTCTGTGGGACAAAACAATATTTTAGTTATACTGCCGCATCCGGATGATGAGGCTTTCTCCGTTTCGGGAACGCTGGCTAAGCATATCCAAGATGGAGCTCATGTGACCTATGCTTGCTTGACACTTGGGGAAATGGGCCGAAATATGGGAATACCTCCGTTCGCCAATCGGGTCACTTTACCCGCTATACGCAAGCTTGAACTGGAGGAATCATGCCAAGCCATCGGTATACAAGATTTGAGAATGCTTGGTTTTCATGATAAAATGCTCGAATTTGAAGATCAAGAGCAGCTGGATGGGCAAATAAAAGCTCTTATTCAGGAGCTGAATCCGTCGATTGTGTACACTTTTTATCCAGGCTATAGCGTTCATCCCGACCACGATGCATGCGGGGCGTCAGTCATTAGGACAGTCGGCAGGCTGCCGCAATCGGAGAGGCCAATTGTATATTGCGTAGCTTTTTCCAAAAACCATCAACAAGCAATTGGGAAACCTCAAATCGTAAATGATATTAAACCATTTTTGCATCAAAAAATGGCTTCGATACAAGCACATCGTTCCCAGTTTCAAGCGGCCGAGTTAATGGGTAATAAAACCCTTCAGGATGCGGAAATTCAAGAGCGCTTTGGAACGGAGCGTTTCTGGATTTACCCATTCGCCTGATAATATTCATAAATAAGATAAGCAGCTCTAAGGAATTGTCCTTAGAGCTTTTTTCTATTGGTTGGGCAGCGAGTTCATCATAGCATGAAAGAGCAAGATAGTTTGAGTTACTCATCTATGCTAGAATGTGGATAAAAACCAAGGTGGATCTAATGGAAAATCATTCGCTAATTATGGGTATTCCCATCCCTAAAATAACGATGGGTGAAACTGTCGATTTGATTGACGAAGTTATTGCAGAGAAAAAAACAGAGCTTTTCCACGTGGTGACGTTGAATCCAGAAATCAGTATGTCTTGTCAGCAAAATTTAGAGCTTCGTTCCATTATTAACGACGCGGCACACCTTACTGCTGATGGTGCAGGCATCGTCATGGTCTCTCGGTTTAAGGGGAATCCGCTGCCAGAACGTGTTACGGGATGCGATCTTCTGATCCATCTATTGGAGATGGGCAATAGGAAAAAATGGTCGTTCTATCTGCTGGGCGCAAGTGAGATGACGAGTAAAAAGGCTTTAGAAGTGATCAATATGAAATACCCAAACGTGTCTATTGTCGGAAGGCATCATGGTTTTTTTGAACCTAAGGATGACGCGAAAATTGTGAATGAAATTGCAAGCTTGAGTCCCGATGTTTTAGTCGTTGCCTTAGGTGCGCCTAAAGCTGAATTTTGGATTCATACGTTTAAAAATAGTCTTAATGCTAGGGTTGCTATAGGCGTTGGCGGGAGTTTGGATACAATTGCTGGAACCGTAAAGCGAGCGCCTGTAATATGGCAAAAGTTAAATTTGGAATGGCTTTATCGATTAATAAAGCAGCCTTCTAGATGGAAGAGGCAATTAATTTTACCTCGCTTTGCAATGAAAGCATTGTTATTCAAAGATAGAAACGGATTATAATCATGGCTTAATCTACACCTACGGAGGAAGATTAATTGGATCAAATCATTCCGCATAAAATATTTACGGTTTGTTTAATTACGCATGGAAGAAAAGTATTGTTGATGAATCGTACACATGACGATTTCAGTGGATATATTGCACCTGGCGGCAGGGTAGAGTTTTTTGAAAGCCCTGTGGACGGGGCGATCCGTGAAGTGAAAGAAGAGACGGGTTTAACCGTTAGAAATTTAAAATATAAGGGACTTGCGGAATATATCAACCCGTTTAAGCCTGAGAGATATATGATATTTAATTACATCACTTCAGAATTTGAAGGCGATCTTCTAGCTGACCACAAAGAAGGAAAAGCTGAATGGATACATATCAATGCGCTCGATTCAATCCCTATGCAAGATTCATTTAGAAGGCGAATACCGCTCTTTTTTGAGGATGGCGTATTTGAAATTCATACGCGATGGAAAGAAGATCGACAATATGATGAGTATATCAAAAGAACATAAATGAACATGTAAGGTTCGATTCCGTCCCGAGCCACCATAACTTCAAACAAAAAAGCCTTGCGGCTCTCGAAATGGATTCGAAAGCTGCAAGGCTGGATGATGCGATATATAAGAAATTATGATTGCTGTGAGATGGACAAGCCAAGCCCTTCAGCAATGCGTTGGCCAAAATCAGGGTCTGCTTTGAAGAAATGGCCAATCTGACGAAGCTTGATCTCATCTTTCTCAACGGGCTTCATAGCGCCGACGATCGTATCAATAAGGCGGGCACGTTCCTCTTCGCTAATAAGGCGATAAAGGTCGCCAGCTTGTGTGTAGTGGTCATGATGATCAAAAGGAGCGCTGTCTGCATTTCCTGACACTTCGAACGGAGTTGGCTTGTTTTCCGGCGACTCCGTTGGTCCGCCGTAGCTGTTAGGCTCGTAGTAAATCGATGCTCCTCCGTTGCCATCTGCACGCATCTGGCCATCGCGCTGATGATTGTTCACCGGAGCGACAGGGCGATTAATTGGCAGCTGATTATGATTGGCGCCAACACGGTAACGATGAGCGTCGGAATAAGCAAAGAGACGTCCTTGGAGCATCTTATCCGGGGAAGCTTCAATACCTGGAACAAATGATCCAGGTGAGAATGTCGCTTGCTCCACCTCTGCAAAATAATTTTCCGGGTTGCGATCAAGCACCATGCGACCGACCTCAATTAATGGATAATCCTTTTGAGACCAGACTTTCGTTACGTCAAACGGATCGAAGCGATATGTATTCGCATCCTCTTCAGGCATGATTTGTACATAAAGCTTCCATGCTGGAAAATCTCCACTTGCTATTGCATTAAATAAATCTTCGGTATGATAATCAGGATTTTCGCCAGCAATTTTGGCAGCTACCTCATTAGAGATGTTTTGAACACCTTGCTCTGTTTTGAAATGGTATTTCACCCATACCGCTTGGCCTTGGTCATTCACCCATTTGAAGGTGTGGCTTCCAAAACCATGCATATGTCTAAACGTAGCAGGAATCCCGCGGTCAGACATAAGAATTGTAACCTGATGCAGAGACTCAGGCGATAAGGACCAGAAATCCCATACCGCATTCGGGTTTTTTAAATGGGTTTGAGGATGACGCTTCTGAGTATGAATGAAATCTGGAAATTTGATCGCATCACGAATAAAGAATACGGGTGTATTATTGCCGACTAGATCATAGTTTCCTTCATCTGTATAAAATTTAACGGCGAAACCGCGTGGATCGCGCACTGTATCGGCAGAGCCGAGCTCGCCAGCTACGGTTGAAAAACGTATAAACATAGGAGTGCGTTTTCCTACTTCGGATAAAAAATTTGCTTTCGTATAAGACGTGACATCATGTGTAACTTGAAAATAGCCATGTGCGCCTGCGCCTTTGGCATGGACAACGCGTTCTGGAACACGTTCTCTATTGAAATGCGCCAGCTTTTCAAGCAGATGAACATCCTGAATTAATGTGGGACCACGTGAGCCTGCTGTCATCGAGTTTTGGTTGTCTCCAACGGGAGCGCCAAAGCTAGTTGTGAGCTTGTTCTTCTCAGTACTCATAATAGATTCACCTCATTGATTTTGTATGATTACGCCTCATACCTTATGTTACCGTTTTATAGGAGGAAATCAATATCATTTTATAATCATTCTAAATAAAATTTTTCGTCAAATTGTGCATATCGTGCTAGGGATTTTGTCGCAGACTCAAGCATACGGCGCCGCAGGTGCTCGCCATCGATGATGCGAACCCGCTTTCCGAGAAAGCGAGTTTTGGAAAGAATATATTCGCTGTCCTTGCTTGAAAAGTGCAATTGAATCGTATATTCGTTGGAGTCAGCAGCGTAACTGACTTCTTTCTCGAAGCAAGAAAAAGCATACAAAATGCGCGAGAGCTCGCCGTTGTATTCGGGAACAACAAGAATATTCGCACTCATGCTGCGTTTTTTCATTAAGCCTTGAACGATACCAATTAGCTGCTCGTAATATTCTGTTGGACAAACCTGCTCGCTGCTGCCCGTCACGTTATCAAGCTTTGTGCTCATCAGCATTCGATGATTGATATGGTACCAGAGAAGATACCATTCCCGTTTGACCATCGAATATTCCAGCTTATAGGGAAGACCCCTTTGCTCCGTACAGATGCGGCCTCCTTTAATTTTATAGCTTATATATAATAGGTTTTTGTTAGTGATAGCTTGGCGAAGCGGGCGAATATAAGAATGATAGACTTGCTTCTCTCTACTAGCTGCCTTATGCAGGAGCCCGCCAGTATCCAAGGATTGATCTTCTTCTAATATAGTGTTCATTTGAATAAGCGTTTCTGGAGACAAAGCAACCGCAGCAGCGGGATGCTCAAGCATGGTCTTCAGCCAGCTTCGCTCATGCGCAGTCATGATGAGCGTACCTGAGCCTTCCAGCTTGGATAAAATCTGATAGTTGAATATTTTCTCAAAAGGATTCATAGTAGCTTTTTATCTCCTTCCATTCCTCAATCAGTTCCTGCCTCAGCTTCATGGGAGCAAGCACCTCACAGCTTGAGCCAAAGCTCCTAATCCAAGGCTTGATTTCAATCGTTCCGTTCACTTCGATTTCATAGATGAAGGATTCTTCACTTTCTTCCAAAATAGTGCCCCATTGTCCTTGAAGCAAAACACGCTCCATCACGAAGCTTGGGATATGAGGTCCGGGATGAAAGAAGCGAACCCGCACCAGAACAGGTTTGCCTGTATCAATTAGCCAGCTATGTTTAATCCGTTGTTCCAGCTCATCTTTTTTGGATTCGAACAGTGCCTCCGGGGCCGCTTCCTCCTCCGATATTTGCGTTAAGCCTTCCATACGGTATTTCTTAATGCCGTAGCGGGCATGATGCCCAAGCAGGTACCAGCGGCCATATTGATGATCGTAAACAACTTTTAGAGGGAGCAGCGTTTCCTGCTGTCCTTCGGTATCGCGCTCGAATAATGGATTCGTATTTTTGGAGGTGTAGCTGGTTTCTTTTTTCGGCGAAAAATAGAGAAAGCTGACCGTGCGCCGATTACGTATTGCAGCAAGCAGAGTAAAGAGATGAGCCTCGTCCAAAATACGAGAGTAATAGTGGTACTTATATAAGAAGGGTTCAACCGAGCCGTAATCGACCTGATTCCGATTCATGTATTTCTTGACACCGTCTCGCAGCAAATAACCCTGTACGGAGGGGATTTGGGTATTTGCCATAACGTCTACAAAGTCATATAGATCGAGCAGCTCATCGCGTGAGAGCTGTTTCACTAAATCATTGTATATCCGATAGCGAAAAGGGCGCGTTCCAGACTCTTTTTTGATGACGCCTACTTGCTCCAAATATTTCAAATCGCCTCGTATCGTTTTTTCGTCAGGCAGTGAGAGCTCTTCCGGCATGCTGCTGCAGCATAGATCGAGGAGCTCCATTGCAGTGAATGATTTCTCGTGCATAGCAGCGAGCAATAAGGAGAGGCGCTGACTCTCTGATTCTTTTAGAGATTTGGCGCGAAATAGAAACAGCAGCATCGGCTCCGAAGAATCAAGATAGCTGTAACGAATGGTTTCGGCAAATTCTTTGCCTTTATCCTCCGGCAGCTGCTGGTAAACGCTATTCACAACCTCTTTGAGGCGTTTGATCGTTTTATCGAAGGTATGGATGGAGATGCCCAGCCTGTCCGCATACTGCTGGCGATTATATGCACCGCTCGTAAGGACGAGCATCCGTAAAAACTGGATCTCTTTATCAAAGCTTTCTTTTGCCATTTATGTATTCCTCCGATCATAAGCGCTCTTCTTTTCTATCTTAACAGGAAGATCGCGAATTTGAACAAAAAGGAAAATTTTCCTCCATCGTAATACTTGCACCATGTTCACGGTCTCCAAAATCAGGCAATATAAAGCTCATAAGAAGCGAGCAAGCAAACGAGTTATGAATCGTATAGCTTGAAGCACGGGAGGTATTACGATGATAAAGCAGCATAAGAAACATGGAGGCAATCATCATGAAATGGAGCTTGAGCATGGCTCACTCCACGTATTTGCGAATGAAGATGTGCTCCAAGCCTTTGGGGACAAAGTATATGAAATGGCAAACAACAATTTGCAAATTCCTCGAAATCAATATATGAGCTATACCCCTGATGCCCACGTTGGCATTGGAACCTGCATTGGGACGACCGCGGTCTGGAATATGAAAAATGGCTGTGTATCTCCATCGATCGTCGGCTCTGATATTGGCTGTGGGATGCGTGTTCATACAACATCGCTTCATAAGCGTGAGCTTGCTGACAAAAACATTCGTAGAGCATTGATCACCGCAATCGAGAAATACGTACCGACTAACGAGCGTAAGAACTCCAACTACGACGATATCGATGTTATGAGTGTGGTACAGCATGGCTTGAAGGGTCTGCCTGAGAAATATGTGCCAAATGAGCAATGGTTGACGCATGTGGAGCAATCCCAGTTCGACTTCGACCATACCTATTTAAATCAACTGCCTCCGAAAATTATGAAATATGCGCGTGGGCAGCTCGGATCGCTCGGCAGCGGCAATCACTTCATTGAAATTCAGTATTTGGAGATAAATGAGGAAAACGCAAAAGTGGCGGCAAAATGGGGCTTGTTCGACGGTCAGGTTGTCGTCATGATTCACTCTGGCTCCAGATCATGGGGCGGAATGGTTGGACGCGAACACAATAAGGTTATTAAGGAAGCGATGAATCAGTGGGGAGTTAGCAATCCAGACCCTAATCTGATCTATGCCCCGATTGCGAGTCAGGAAGGGCAGACCTACTTGAACCTGATGTATTCTGCACTCAACTTCGCCGTGAGCAACCGTCATATGATTGCATTCGGTGTCCGTGAAGCTTTTCAGGAAGTGTTCGGAGCAAGTACAGAAATGCCGGTTCTCTATGATCTGATGCATAACTACGCGCTCAAGGAGTTTCACCGCAACCAGCCGATGCTCGTCCATCGCAAAGGGGCAACGCGTGCGCTTCCGCCGGGGCATTTTCTAAATACGCCGGTGTACAAGGAGACGGGGCATCCCGCGCTCATCCCGGGCTCTATGGGTACTTCCTCTTATATTATGGTAGGCAAGGAAGAGGGACTCAAAAACTTCTATTCTATTTGCCATGGAGCGGGGCGGGCGAGGTCGCGAAAAGCAACGAAAGAAATGGTGACGGCTGATCAGTTTGAACAATCGCTGAAGGTTGGGACGGATGATGAAATACTCGTCAACCACGCTTCCTTGCAGGCCATTCTCGATGAATGCCCACAGGCATATAAAGACGTAGATCAGATCATCGACAGCGTTGTTGGCGCTTCTTTAGCTGCCGTGGTAGCCAAATGCAAGCCGATGGCTGCTATAAAAGGCACCTAGCTTTTATTAAATCGCTATTAAAGATAACTTCAATAATAGATGAGGTTCATGTACGAATGGCGTACCTTGGCTGGGATTTCTAAAAATCCCGCAGTGCATGCGCATACTATGCGCTTGTATACTGTATCGCTCATATCGTCTTAATCTCCCACAGGATAGAGTGGATCTAGTCCCTCTATTGACAATCGCCTAATCAGCGAAAAAGCTCTTCGGAGCATACTGACTCCCTCCAAAGGAGAACTAATGTTGTAGATGCGATTCTTTTACAGGAGCACTCAGACGATGCCTCGGCACAATCACTGCAGCAAAACCTATGCAATCGGTGGATACCGATTGGAGCCAGCTGCCTCTTATAGCAGAGTAAGACATAGAACGAGCACAGATGGAAGGTACATCCGTGCTCGACTATCGACAACGAAGCTGTAAAGCTGCTCTGCTCCCTTCTCAAGCCTGATTCCGGTCTAGCCGCAGGAGCGCTCCTGTTCCAAAGATCAACCAAACCGTGTAAAGAGGTGCTAAATCATGTTTAAAAAAGTGATTATAAAGAACGATGAACGAGGTCTGCTTTTCAAAAAAGGCAGTTACATAAAGCTTTTGCAGCCGGGCGTATATCGCCATCCATCATTTTCTGACGATACCGTTATTTTGCAAAATATTGCGAAGCGTTTCGCTGTTCCAAATATGGAGTTGAAGCTATTTCTCCACGATGAGCAGCTTGCCGATCAACTGACGATAGCTGATGTGCAGGATTATGAGTATGTACTGCATTTTGAAGATGGCAAATTTGCCTCATTGCTGACATCAGGGCTTTATGGCTTCTGGAATGTAATGAAGAAACATTCATTTATCCGTATAGACATTCGGAATCCAGAACTGACATCTGAGATCGATAGATCACTGCTGTCGAAGCTGCAAAGCTTTATGCAAGTGTTCGAGGTGGCAAGCTATGAAACGGGGTTGTTATTTTTTAATAACGTTTTGCAGCGCGAGCTTCGTCCGGGAAAATATTATTTCTGGAAAGGACCAACGAGCGTGCAGGTGAAGACGGTAGACCTGCGCCAGCTTCAGCTGGACATGACTGGACAAGAGATCATGACGGAGGACAAGGTGACGCTGCGGCTGAACTTTGTGTGCCAATACAAGGTTGTTGACCCGCTAAAAGCATTTCAGATTAAGTCGTTCGAGGAGCAGGTGTATATTTTGCTGCAGCTTATTTTGCGCGAATATGTCGGTACTCTAAAGCTGGATGATCTGCTGCGCATGAAGCAAGAAATCGCAAATTTTGTACTTACACGTCTGAACGAGCAGAAAGAGCATTACGGTGTAGAGTTCGTTTCGGCGGGCCTCAAAGATATTATTTTGCCGGGTGATATTAAGGATATCCTTAATACGGTGCTGCTTGCTGAGAAGAAGGCGCAAGCCAATCTCATTACACGAAGAGAAGAAACAGCATCTACTAGAAGCCTGCTAAATACCGCTAAGCTAATGGATGAGAACGGCACACTCTATCGTCTGAAAGAGCTTGAGTTTCTTGAGAAAATTTGCGAGAAAATCGGGACTATCTCGCTCACTGGCGGCGGTAATTTGCTGGAGCAGCTTAATTCGCTGTTAAGTGTAAAAGGTATGGATAAATGATGATAGATTTTGAATAAGCCTCGTAGATCGCTTGATGATCTGTGAGGCTTTTATTTAGGTTTGAATCCGTAATTTATAGGTTGAGTTTACATTTTGTGATGAAATTAGTAACAGATTTGTTTGATTCCATCTTCGATTTTTGTTATCTTTGAACCTGCATGTCTTTTGAGTGTACCACTCATAATTCATAGAAGAGCATGAAATACATCTACGAGTTAGGAGATTATTATGACAACAAAGCAAGATAAAGCACTGGAAAAATTATGGCCGCCGCTTACCTATCCACTGTCTTATGCGGATGCGCTAAGCACATTATCGAAGCAGCAATTAACTAGAATACGTACGAATTTGGATATTAGCAACCTAAGCTCGCTTAATAAGCAGGGGCTTGTGGAGAAGCTTTCGGAGCTGATACCAGACAATCTACAAATGGCAACTCGTTGCTTTGATCATAATAGATTGAAGCTTGTTCAGAAAATAGTGAAAAACGAAGGTATTTGGGACAAGCCGCTGCTTGAATTGCAGCAGTATACTTATTTCCTTGAGCGTGGTATTTTATTTCCGGGAACGGTAGATGGCAAGCGTGTTGTGATGATGCCAGCCGAACTGGTGGAATACATTAAAGCAGGGGACCTCTTAAAGGAAACGCCCATTCTTAATCGAAACACGGAATGGATACGGTTAACGCAGGGCCTTCTCTATTATTATGGAACATTGACGATAGATCAGTTGAAATCGTTTGTAATCTCAGAGGAGGATCATCCTCTTGCTCAGTATGATATTATGAACGTTTTGTTTGCTGCCCAAGATTACTATGAGCAATTTTTCATTGAAGAGAGTGGCTACATATCAGACTATCGGGTAGTAGATCCTGAGGCAATTGTGAAAGAAAGAGACCTCAGACACGATCTGGATTTTTGTCCATTTACGAAGCAGCAGCTTTTAAAAGCTGGAGAAGC
>NZ_CM149662.1:1257500-1610000 GCF_056173205.1 Pristimantibacillus sp. Z349TD_6
CGAAATAGCTTTAGGGCTAGCCTCGAGGAATGAGCGTCGTGGAGGTAGAGCACTGATTGGGTGCGGGGCCCGCCAAGGGTTACCAAGTCCAGTCAAACTCCGAATGCCATAGACGTGCTACTCGGGAGTCAGACAGTGAGTGCTAAGATCCATTGTCAAGAGGGAAACAGCCCAGATCATCAGCTAAGGTCCCCAAGTGTGTGTTAAGTGGGAAAGGATGTGGAGTTGCAAAGACAACCAGGATGTTGGCTTAGAAGCAGCCATCATTTAAAGAGTGCGTAATAGCTCACTGGTCGAGTGACTCTGCGCCGAAAATGTAACGGGGCTAAACACACCACCGAAGCTATGACATGTACCGTATGGTACTTGGGTAGGGGAGCGTTGAATACGGATTGAAGTTGGACCGTGAGGACTGGTGGACTGTATTCAAGTGAGAATGCCGGTATGAGTAACGAAAAGACAAGTGAGAATCTTGTCCGCCGAAAGCCTAAGGGTTCCTGAGGAAGGCTCGTCCTCTCAGGGTAAGTCGGGACCTAACGCGAGGCCGAAAGGCGTAGTGGATGGACAACAGGTTGAAATTCCTGTACCACCGAGGATCGTTTGAGCAATGGGGTGACACAGAAGGGCAGTGACGCGGACTGATGGAATAGTCCGTCCAAGCAGTGAGGCTGATCGATAGGCAAATCCGTCGATCATAAGGCTGGGCTGTGATGGGGAGCGAAAATTGCAGTAGCGAAGGTCATGTACTCCGGCTGTCAAGAAAAGCCTCTAGTGAGATCTAGGTGCCCGTACCGCAAACCGACACAGGTAGGCGAGCAGAGCATGCTAAGGCGCGCGGAAGAACTCTCGTTAAGGAACTCGGCAAAATGACCCCGTAACTTCGGGAGAAGGGGTGCCTCGGTAGGGTGAATAGCCCGAGGGGGCCGCAGTGAAAAGGCCCAAGCGACTGTTTAGCAAAAACACAGGTCTGTGCGAAGCCGTAAGGCGAAGTATACGGGCTGACGCCTGCCCGGTGCTGGAAGGTTAAGGGGAGCGGTTAGGAGAAATCCGAAGCTGTGAACCGAAGCCCCAGTAAACGGCGGCCGTAACTATAACGGTCCTAAGGTAGCGAAATTCCTTGTCAGGTAAATTCTGACCCGCACGAATGGCGTAACGACTTGGGCGCTGTCTCAACGAGAGATCCGGTGAAATTTTAATACCTGTGAAGATGCAGGTTACCCGCGACAAGACGGAAAGACCCCATGGAGCTTTACTGTAACTTGATATTGAACTTTGGTACGATCTGTACAGGATAGGTGGGAGCCTTTGAAGCAT
Source organism: Pristimantibacillus sp. Z349TD_6 (assembly GCF_056173205.1). Classification (NCBI taxonomy): domain Bacteria; kingdom Bacillati; phylum Bacillota; class Bacilli; order Caryophanales; family Paenibacillaceae; genus Pristimantibacillus (SeqCode); species Pristimantibacillus sp. Z349TD_6. The sequence goes on from NZ_CM149662.1 coordinate 1,258,815, forward strand.
GAGCGCCAGCTTGTGTGGAGGCAACGTTGGGATACCACCCTGATCGTATCGGAGTTCTAACCTAGAACCGTGAAACCGGTTCGGGGACCGTGTCAGGTGGACAGTTTGACTGGGGCGGTCGCCTCCTAAAATGTAACGGAGGCGCCCAAAGGTTCCCTCAGAATGGTTGGAAATCATTCGAAGAGTGCAAAGGCATAAGGGAGCTTGACTGCGAGACCTACAAGTCGAGCAGGTACGAAAGTAGGGCTTAGTGATCCGGTGGTACCGAATGGAAGGGCCATCGCTCAACGGATAAAAGCTACCCTGGGGATAACAGGCTTATCTCCCCCAAGAGTCCACATCGACGGGGAGGTTTGGCACCTCGATGTCGGCTCATCGCATCCTGGGGCTGAAGTAGGTCCCAAGGGTTGGGCTGTTCGCCCATTAAAGCGGTACGCGAGCTGGGTTCAGAACGTCGTGAGACAGTTCGGTCCCTATCTGTCGCGGGCGCAGGAAATTTGAGAGGAGCTGTCCTTAGTACGAGAGGACCGGGATGGACGTACCGCTGGTGTACCAGTTGTTCCGCCAGGAGCACCGCTGGGTAGCCAAGTACGGACGGGATAAGCGCTGAAAGCATCTAAGCGTGAAGCCCCCCTCAAGATGAGATTTCCCAGTATGTAAGACCCCTTGAAGACGACGAGGTTGATAGGTTCGGGGTGGAAGCACAGCAATGTGTGTAGCTGACGAATACTAATCGGTCGAGGGCTTATCCTAAACACGTTTACTGTGACCCATACATCCAGTAGACAGCAGCATAAAGGCTTCAGCAAGCCTAATCTTTCGTATCCAGTTTTCAGGGCGCAACTTGCTAATGCATGCATTAGTGAATGTTCTGTAAATCAATAGCTTTAGTAGTAATTGACGCGGGGTGGAGCAGCCCGGTAGCTCGTCGGGCTCATAACCCGAAGGCCGCAGGTTCAAATCCTGCCCCCGCAACCAAACCAAGGTTTCACTTTCGGATTTATCCGAGCTTACATACGGAGCTGTGGTGTAGTGGCCCAACATGCCTGCCTGTCACGCAGGAGACCGCGGGTTCGAATCCCGTCAGCTCCGCCACTTTTACAAGAAGAGTAACAAAATATATGTTGGGGATTAGCCAAGCGGTAAGGCAACGGACTTTGACTCCGTCATTCTCAGGTTCGATCCCTGAATCCCCAGCCATTTATATGCGGAAGTGGCTCAGCGGTAGAGCATCGCCTTGCCAAGGCGAGGGTCGCGGGTTCGATTCCCGTCTTCCGCTCCAATTTTACACATCCAAAACACCTTGCAATGCAGGGTGTTTTTTTGTTATGAATAAGACATTAATAATGATGAGGGGTTCGCGATGCGCAAATTAGTATTTTTTGTAGGCGGTGCAGGAGCAGGCAAGACGACATTGGCAAAAGCGCTGGCAAAGAGGCGCAGTGTGGCCATTATTGATATGGATACGGTGCTTAGGCCGGCAGCTGTTGCGCTTATGATGCAGGCAGGACTTGATCCGAATGACCGAGATTCAAGTCTCTATAAGAAACTGTGCCGCGATTTAGGCTATCGCATTACGATGGATGCTGCACTTGAGAATATTGCTAATGACGGCGATATATTTGTAATCGGGCCCTTCACGAAAGAAACAGAGACCCCGGACTGGATTGAGCAGGAGCTCTTCGCAATCGGGGCCTCTTTATCAGACGTTGAGGTAAAGGTCGTATTCGTTTATCTCCGTGACGACAAGGTGCATTATGAACGAATTGTGCAAAGGGGATCTATACTCGATCAGTATAAGCTGGACAACTGGAGCGAGTTTAGTCCGTCTTTAGTGAGGAGAGAGCTGAAATGGAACATTCCAGCATCCTCAGTGCTTTATTTTGACAACTCCACGCCTCTAAACGAGCAGTCTTTAGCATCTCTGGATCAATTCGTGTATGGTGGAGACGCGTTCTAATAGCACGAACATAACAGCAGTTGAGTACCGTATGAGCATTAAAGCTTACTAGCCGTTAGTTGTTCGAAAAGCTCCTTCGTTCTGGCGGCGTCTTTCTCATTAAAAATAACGGTTAAGCCGTCAAGCTGCATGGTAATGTACGGCGGTGAGTTTTTAAATACATATAGCTTGGCAGCACCCAGCTTCTCTAAGGAAAAGTTGCCACGGGCATATTCGGCTGTCGCTGTGCCATTTGTTCTAAATCCGCTTGGGAGCGTTTCTTCAAGCGTAATTCCCTTAACATCACTTAAATTAAAGCTGTAATCGTATAAAGGATAATCGATGGACACAATACCGTCCTCTTTAATAGTTAGAGTAGGAGCTGTATTGTCAGATTGCACAATAAAAGCAGTCAAAGGAATGACGATTACAAGGACAAGCACGATGCCGCCGTATTGAATCCATTTTCCGGCCCGGGTTGCCATATTGACCGTTGTACCAATTCCAACACGCTTAGGAACCATGATCGTCTGATCATCCGGGTTGTAGTAAGTAGAGCCATTAATCCAGTAGTGGTCGTCATCGGCTACAATACTTTGGCCGTCTGTTTCGGCAAGGCTTTCTTCAACCGCCTGTATCTTGTTATGTACAAAAAAGATGCTGCATAGCGGCAAGAGGGATACCATGACAATACCAATCATCCACTGCGTAAAGCTCAGCGAGCTCCCCTGTGTTAAAATCATATAAGCAACAAAAGCATTAATGCTCTCAAAAACAGCAAGGCTAGGCCAAAGCATGGACCAATAACGACGTGCTGCGCGGTTAATAGCGGCGTTGATGTCGTGGTTTTTGCTGTACACCTTCGTTTTCATTTTGCCAAAGGCAATGTAAATGACGTATAAGATCGCAGTCATCGCGAGTGAGGCAATGCCGGTCATTTTTAAGAGAACGTCGCTGTTAAACAAGGAAACGATAATAGGGACGACAGATAAAAGTGCGGGAATTAGGAACCAATAAGGAGAAACAAGCACCGATTTTTTGAGCTGCGTTACTTTGGTATCAATGCGGATCACTCGTTTTTCTCCGACAAACCATTGTTTATCCCGTTTGAGCACAGCGGCTTTATGATGGATTTTGTTGAAAGGAAGTTTGGATGTATACAAAAAAATTGCAAACCAAAGCAGCATGTAAGTAAAGGCTAATGAAAAGTATTTATCGAGCAGGAAAAAAGGCACTAAGGTTATTAACGTAATGCCAGCATACACAAAATATGATTTTTTATATTTTTCTTGAAGCTGCTTCATTTCTGCATCCTCGAAGGCATGTGCAGGAAATGTTACGCCAAACAATATATGATTGCTTGGTACGGCTTGCTTCAAAAACATAACAAGAATAGTGATGTAGGCAATAGCTGCTGGAACGATTAAAATAATATTGTTCATGAAAGGTCTCCTATTCTGGCAGGGGATGATTTTTGCTCATTGCGGCTTTAAAGATGTTCGAGCAAATGTGCATAAATTGTTCTTGCTCGATACCTTTAAGACTAGCCTCAGAAATAACAAGCTTTAATTCATACTCCAGCTTTTGGCTAAAATCGGCTTGCTTGCTCCATTCGGTGCGTACCTTGGCCCCATGACGGCGATCAATAGATATGTATCCCTCGTTTTTGAGAAGGGCATAGGCTTTGTTTACGGTCATGGCATTTACCCCTAAATCATCGGCGAGCTGTCTTACCGTTGGCAATTTCTCCCCATAATTGAGTCCGCCTACGCCAATTCCGATGACAACTTGGTTGCGGAGCTGGACGTAGATCGGTATATCACTGTTGTAGTCGAGCGTCATAATCATCGGATCACCCCTAGCAATAAAGTATCATTTGTATTAGAGATGTTAATACAGATTATACAAAATGTCAAAATGCAGCTGAATCATTTGGACAGGCAGTCCTTGGCATGGCTATAATAAACAGAAGAAGACTTTCCTCATTTCATAAAAATATAATAAGCGATTAGCCAATAAATCTATTTTTCAAGGAGAGACGATTATGATCAGATTCGGCGTTATCGGTACAAACTGGATTACGGAGTCATTTATTTCTGCAGCGAGCGAGGTCGAAGATTTCAAACTAGCTGCTGTCTATTCGCGTTCGATAGAAACAGCGAGTACATTTGCGGAAAAACATAGTATTGCTGCTACATTTACGGATATCGAAGAGATGGCGGCAAGTGGACAAATTGATGCGGTATACATTGCTAGTCCAAACTCATTTCATGCCGCTCATGCGATTGCTTGCATGAAGCATGGCATTCATGTGCTCTGCGAGAAGCCGATCGCTTCGAATGCGCATGAGCTGCGCCAGATGATTGCGGCTGCGAAGGAAAACGGCGTGCTGCTCATGGAGGCGTTAAAGTCGACGATGCTGCCCGGGTTTAAGGCTGTACAAGACAACATCGACAAGCTTGGAACGATACGGCGTTATTTTGCGAGCTATTGCCAGTATTCGTCTAGGTACGATGCCTATAAGGCGGGTACGGTGCTTAATGCTTTTAACCCTGTATTCTCAAACGGGGCGCTTATGGATCTTGGCATTTATTGCGTCTACCCGCTTGTAGCCTTATTTGGCAAGCCGGATGTAATTAAAGCGACTGGTGTCATGCTGGACTCTGGCGTGGATGGGGAAGGAAGCATCGTTCTTCAGTATGAGAGCATGGATGCGGTCATCATGTATTCCAAAATTACACATTCATCGCTGCCATCTGAGATTCAAGGGGAGAACGGCAGTATCGTAATCGACAAGATCAGTGAAATAGGGAAGGTTGAAATCCAATACCGCAACGGGACAAGCGAAAATATTTCGCAGCCTTCAAATAGCAAGTCGATGTACTATGAAGCGAAGGAATTTATCGAGCTGATTAAAGCTGGCCGTACGGAGTCATCCATTAACACGTTTGCAAATTCACTCGTGACGCTGGAGATTATGGATGAGGCAAGAAAGCAGATTGGACTCGTCTACCCTGCGGATGCTATAGAAACGAAATAATATAACAGGAGCGGCGTGCAGCCGCTTCTTTTTTTATACCCTTATTCGTGACTAATTGCCTATTTTTCACATCAGCCGTTGACAAAGGAATTTAATAATGTCATTATGATAATATCAAATCGAAAAAATGAAACAGATCGGAGTGCAGCAGCAATGGTCGAAAATGAATCCAATTACGCAGCAGATCATTACCGATCACCTGATGGCGCACCAGCAGATATCGTCATCTTTACGATCGTAACGACAGAAAGGCAAACGCCTAAGAAGGCGCTGCCTACGAGGGAGCTGCAGGTGCTGCTGATTAAGCGGAACATATGGCCCTTCGAAGGGCAGTGGGCGCTGCCAGGCGGCTTTACGATGGAAAATGAGACGGTATATGAATGTGCTATACGCGAGCTGCAAGAAGAGACAGCGGTTGAGGACGTGCATATTGAATATTTTAACGTGTATAGCACGCCTGGCCGTGATCCAAGGGGCTGGATTATCTCGCATGCATTTCTAGCTCTCGTTAACGAATGTACACTTGAGAAAAGAGCTGCGGCTGTGGATGCATCAGATGTGCAATTGTTTACAGTCGAAGAAGCGCTTCAAATGGATTTGGCGTTTGACCATAAGCAAATCTTGACCGACGCGCTGCAAGAGATTCGCAAGAAAATGCTGACTACGAAGATAGCGAAGGAGTTTCTGCCAGAGGAGTTTACGCTTAGTGAGCTGTATCAGGTAATAAAAACGGTTGTTCCTGACTTTGAGGAGAAAAATTTCATTCGCAAATTGACGTCAACGAAAAGTCGCAGCACGATTATTGAGGAGGCTACGGACGCAAATGGAAATCCGAAGCAATCCAATCAATATTCGCAGCGAGCAGCGCAATTGTACCTTTTTTCAAAGGAAGAGCCAAGATTGTCTATTTATAGCTGAACGCGTACGAGGAGAGTGATGTCATGCTGAAGTTTAATGGAGTAGAGCTTGGGTTAAAACAGTTTCCGAATGGGGAGACGCTCATAAATGGCGATGAAATTCTTACGCATATGGCGGAATTCAATACGATCGTATGGAAATATGAGAATGATGGCGATCTGGTTAAGCTGATGTTCATCAAGAGCTATCTCGATGATCGGCGCGTTAAATGTACGTTGACCATTTATTATTTGCCGTACAGCCGAATGGATCGAGTCGAAGGTACTTCTGCCTTTACGTTAAAATATACAGCTGCCTTTATCAATAACATGAACTTTGAGTCGGTTACGATTATCGAGCCGCATTCCGATGTATCGCTGGCGCTGATCGATCGCAGTATCGGCAAATATCCAACGATTCAGCTGCTTGAGCAAGTCGCGAACGAAGTAGGTTTTGATTCGGAGAAGGACTATCTTTTTTTCCCTGATGCAGGGGCGCAGAAACGTTACAGCAAGGTTCAAGGCTACCAGCAGCTGGTAGGCTACAAAGCGAGAGATTTTCAGACCGGCCAAATCAAGAGTCTGGATGTCGTTGGACATACCCCGAGTGAGGGCTTTAAGGCCATCATTGTTGATGATCTTTGTTCGTATGGCGGCACGTTTATGCTTAGCGCAGAGAAGCTGAAGGCACTTGGAGCCACGCATATTTATTTGCTGGTAGGACACTGCGAGCATTCGATCTACAAAGGGAAAATATTAGAAACGGATCTTATTGATAAGGTGTACACGACCGATACCATACTTCATCAAGCAGAGCATGACAAAATTCACGTATTCGCAATGGGAGGCCTATAAGATGACGCAAAGATTTGTTTATCCAGCTACGCTGCTATGTGACTTTTACAAGGTGAGCCATAAAAATCAGTATCCAAAAGGAACGGAGCTCGTTTACTCGACGTGGACCGCTCGCACAAGCCGACTAGATGATATTAACGAGGTTGTCGCTTTTGGCTTCCAATCGTTTATCAAACAATATCTCATCGATTATTTTAATGAGCACTTCTTTGCAAGAACAAAGGCAGAGGTAGCGCATGAGTACAAGAGGCTCATTCAATATGCGCTTGGAGAAGCGAATCCCGATGCATCGCATATTGAGGAGCTGCACGATCTTGGATATTTGCCGATCAAGATTAAGGCGATTAAAGAAGGTGCATTAGTACCGATAAGAGTACCAATGCTGACTATTGAGAACACGAAGCCGGAATTTTTCTGGCTGACGAACTATTTGGAGACGTTGATGTCGTGCCAGCTGTGGATGCCGGCTACGAGCGCTACGCTAGCTTTTGAATATCGCAAAATTTTAGAAGCCTATGCGCTGCAGACAAACGGCGATACAGCAGGCGTACCGTTCCAAGGTCATGATTTCTCGATGCGCGGCATGGGTGCGCTTGAATCGGCGCTCGGCAGCAGCGCAGGCCATCTCCTATCGTTCACGGGAACAGATACGATACCAGCGATATTGTATTTGGAAAACTATTATAATGCGAATATAGAAAAAGAATTGGTAGGTACGTCGATTCCGGCAACCGAGCACAGCGTTATGTGCGCGCACGGACGCGATGAGATGGCATCGTACCGCTATTTGATCAAAGAGGTATACCCAAATGACTTTGTCTCGATCGTGTCGGATACTTGGGATTTATGGAGTGTGCTGGACGTGGTCATTCGCGGCTTGAAGGATGATATTATGAGCAGGGACGGCAAGGTGGTCATTCGTCCCGACAGCGGAGATCCGGTCAAAATCATTTGCGGCGACCCGGATGGTGAGAGTGAATTCGAGCGCAAAGGCGTTATTGAAATACTCTGGGATATTTTTGGCGGCACGGTTACGGAGAAGGGGTATAAGCAGCTAGATAGCCACATCGGGGCAATCTATGGAGATGCGATTACGATTTCGCGCTGCAAGGAAATTTGCGAGAAGCTGGCAGCAAAAGGTTTTGCATCGACGAATATGGTGTATGGTATCGGTTCGTTTACTTACCAGTACAACACGCGGGATACATTCGGCTTCGCATTAAAATCGACGTTTACCATTGTGAATGGCGAGGAGCGCAAAATCTATAAGGATCCCAAAACAGATAATGGCGTGAAGAAGTCGCAGACAGGTCTTGTCCTCGTTACGAAGCAGGATGGGGAATTTGCCTATACTGACAATCTTAGCGCAGAGGAATATGAAGCTCGTAAAGCAGAGGATCAGCTGGAAGTAGTGTTTGAAGATGGGAAGCTAGTTCGCGATTTGACGCTGGCTGAAGTACGCGCAAACTTATTGGCTCATTTATAAGTTATTTATCCGTGAAAATAAGATGCTCCTTCGAGCATCTTATTTTTGGTTTATTATAAATGTGTTGACAGAAGTTGGGTGATCAGATTATTATGATGTAAATCAAATGAAAGGAGGTCGATGACAATGTTCGGACTAAATTTTGAACGTAATCATGCAACTAAATATAGCAAGTCCATTTCATCGGCCTCTACGGGGCCTGTGACTATTTTCTAAAATCTTGTATGCTGCAAGCTGCAATGATTGGGAAATAAAGGCGCAAGATTAAGCCATGGACTTTTTGGGGTCCATGGCTTTTTTGTGTTCATTTGAATTTTGAGGAGATTATCGGATATGAAAGAAACGTATTATCAGCAAGTAAAGCTGCCTTCGGGGCAGGTGCATGTTTATGCAGGACCAGAGCTATTCGCGTCCTTGGATTATAAAGTGTTTGAAATGGCGAACAACAACTTACAAATACCGAATCAAGTATATATGAGTTATACGCCTGATGTGCATGTTGGCGTGGGAACCTGTATCGGTACAACAGCGGTATGGAATGCGAGTGATGGCTACGTATCTCCTTCCATCGTAGGCAGCGATATCGGATGCGGGATGCGCGTACAGCTTACAAATCTGCATAAGGATGATTTGAAGGAAGTGAAGCTGCGTCGCAAGCTGGTTAAGGCTATTGAGAAATATATGCCAGTCGAGGAGCATGCAAGAGGTTACTTCTCAGATATTAGACTTGAGAATATCGTGAAGAAGGGCTTGCACGGCTTGCCGAAAAAATATATTCCTGATGCCTACACGCCGCGCAAAGCAACCTCCTTAACCCATGTGGAAAGCAGCCGCTTTGATTTTGACGAAGAGGTGCTGGATAAGTTTCCGGAAGTTGTCTGGCATCGCGCGCATCGCCAGCTCGGCACACTTGGCGGCGGCAATCATTTTGTAGAAATTCAAACGATTGAAATTGCCGAGGAAAACAGAGAAATTGCCGAAGCATGGGGGCTGTTCGACGGCCAAGTGGTCATTATGATTCATTCTGGCTCGCGGGCTTGGGGCGGTGCGGTCAGTCAATATTGCAGCACGGACATTGCCAAAATGATGCGTCAGGAAGGCATAGGCACCGCGGATCCTAAGCTGCTATATGCGCCGTTATCCCATCCGCTCGGACAAACGTATGTCAACCTCATGTACTCGGCCTTAAATTATGCGGTCGTGAATCGCCACTTGATTGCTTATGCTGTCAGGGAGGCTGGCAAGGATGTATTCGGCTCCAAATTTGAGCTGCGCACGCTGTATGATCTCATGCATAACTACGCATGGGAGGAAGAGCAGGATGAGCAATCGTTTTTCGTGCATCGGAAGGGTGCAACAAGAGCGCTGCCGGCAGGACATCCGGATAACCCTGAGCCTTACCTTTGCACGGGGCATCCGGCGCTTATACCAGGATCGATGGGCACTGCCTCGTATATTATGGTCGGAAGCGCTGAAGGGAAAGCGAATCACTATTCCATCTGTCATGGCGCAGGACGAATCAGGTCACGTAACGCAACGAAGCAGCTCGTATCGGTAGAAGAGGTGGCTATTGCAATGCGTGTAGGCACGGATGATGAAATCGTCGTAAACCAGCGCTCTATGGAATCGCTGGTCGATGAATCACCGCAGGCATACAAGGATGTAGATCAAATCATTGAGAGTGTAGTCGGTGCGGGGCTTGCGCAGGTTGTAGCGAAATGCAAACCGTTAGCTGCTGTCAAAGGAACGTAAATAAAGGAAAAGAAGGGGGACGAGGAGAATGTTTAACCAATATCTAGAAGTACAGCTAGTTAACGTAAATGATGAACAATCCAATTCTTTTAATTTAAGCAAAGAGAATAGCTCCACTCCTCGGACCCGTTGTTTGGTATTTGAAGGGAAGCGTGTACTGACCTCGTGTTAGCTGCATTGCTGACTATTCTTTTTCCTAGACTATGGACGATCTTGTCCATGGTCTTTTTTTTTTGCAAGAAGAAGCTGAGTAAAGGAGTGTCTAGAATGACCAACATACATGAAAATATTTTGCTGGAACTGGGTAAAATCGAGCGGGAGGAACAGGTTCGCATCGTTTATGCGTGCGAATCAGGAAGCAGGGCGTGGGGTTTCCCTTCTAAGGACAGCGATTACGACGTTCGATTTATTTATGTCAGGCCGGTGGAATGGTATTTATCGATATTTGACAAAAGAGATGTAATCGAGCGGCCTATAAGTGATCTTCTCGATATAAACGGCTGGGATTTGCGCAAAGCGCTTAATCTGTTTCGCAAGTCGAATCCGCCGCTGCTCGAATGGCTGCAATCACCGATTCCATACTTTACGAAATACTCAGTAGCCAAACAAATCCGCAGCGCCTCTCCGTTATCTTTCTCGCCGAAGTCATGCATGTACCATTATCTCCATATGGCAAAAGGGAACTACCGAGAGTATCTGCAAGGCGAGCAAGTAAAAATAAAAAAGTATTTTTATGTGCTAAGGCCGATTCTCGCTTGCGGCTGGATTGCGAAGTACAACTCGATGCCTCCAATCGAATTTGATCGTTTAGTAGAGGCGCTTATTCCTGAGCAGAGTGAGCTGAGGGCTACGGTTGAACAATTGCTGCGAAGGAAAAAAGCGGGCGACGAGCTCGATTATGAGCCTAGGCTTCAAGTTATTAATACCTATTTGGAGGAGCGAATGGTTCATTTTGAACAAATCGCATTCGCAATGGGCCAAGGGGGAACTGCGCAGGACAATCAGCTTGATGATTTGTTCCGCAGCGCATTACAAGAGGTTTGGGATTAAATAGTGTTGCTTTAAATTGACAAGTAAGGGGAAGTTAAGGATGGCTATCGTGCAAGTGAAATCGACGAACCCAAGCTTTTCGTTCGTCATTAGAAAAAATCCGGGGTCAGGCATGCTGCTGCGCGCTGTTCGCAAAGGAATGGCCTACGGCTGGTATACCGATGAAGCAACCTTCAACGTTTATTTTAAGGATGCTGACAATGAGGTTTCATACAAGCAGCATAGGCAGGACCAATTTGAGTACCTCAATGTATCGCGATATAATACGCCGCTCTTTGTACTGGGAGCGATTAATGAATTTTTTGCAGCGCCGCTCAAAGCGCAGCATTCGAGTGACACGGAGCAATACGAGCATACCTTCCATATCAATATGATTCATATTGAGCTCTTGCGATATATTCATTTTTTTGAGAAACATCTTACCGACTATACATTTGAAGCTGTACACCTGGCGCATAAGAGCTATTCGCTTACCATTAAGACGCATAAATCGTTATATGAGCTTATGCATGTTGTTAGTGTGCTTTGTCTCTTCCTTTCGATGTTCAGCGACGAATATATCGATATTTCTGATGATGTGTTGATTAAATATGTGAAGAGTATTCAAATTATTGACGCGCCCTTTTATATACGAAGCTTGTTTGCCCGCAATTTTCTAGCTTCAAGAGACCGGTTCAAGAAATATAAAGAAGAGCTGGAGAAAACAGAACGTTATGCGGTTCAACTCTCCTTCGGCGGGACGGCTCAGCAGCGGAGAAGCTATATCGGAAGCGTGCTTCCGTTCAATAAGGCCATTCTCGATGTAGGGTGTGGAGAAGGTTTCTATGCGATTCCATTTGCGTCCAAGATTGAAGACAGCTACTACGCGGTTGATATCCATGAGCCGCTGCTAGAGGTGGTAGAGCGGAAAGCGAAAGCAAAGGAACTGGACAACATCGCTACCTTTCCTTCCATTGAACACTTTCTAGAGGCCTATAACGGCGAGCAGGTGGATGTCATTTTGACCGAGGTTATTGAGCATATGAGCCTAAATGAGGCAGCTGTTCTGATACGGCAAATATGCGAACATGTTGATTTTGATTATTTTGTGCTGACAACACCGAATGCAGAGTTTAATGCTTATTATGAGCTGGAAGACTTCCGGCATGATGACCATAAATGGGAGCTTGGGCGAGCGGAATTTCAAGAGTGGCTGCTCGAAACGATTAAAGATCAATCTATGGAAAGCCAATTTGTCGCAATCGGCGATGGAGTGAACGGTATACAAACGACGCAGGGTGCGATTTTGCGGAAGAGGAGAGAGTAGCGTCAATGGAAATGAGAACGAGAGTCCATACGATTTTTATGATGATTGGCACGACGGAATGCGGGAAAACAACCTTTGCAAACGAAGTGCTGATGCCGCAGCTGCGATTTAGGGATGACAGCAAGGGCATGAATGCGAACGTGCAATATATTTCATCCGATAGCATTAGACAGGAGCTTCTAGGCTCTGATTATGATAAATATGATCAAATCATGCTTGAAGCGAGCGATCAGGCTTTCCGCCTTTTGTTCGAGAAGCTGCGGCTGGTCACTACTTTCCCCATTAATGCGGAATTTGTTGTCGTGGATACAACAGGTTTGTCGGAGGATTTCCGGGCGAGAGTGAGGGAGGTTGCAAAGGAAAACAACTACAACCTTGAAGTCGTGCTGTTTGATTACAAGAAGCGGGATGATTATTATTCATCGGAGCGTTCGAAGAAGCTGATAACGAGCCACATTAATCGTTTGCGCAAGGATGTGCTTGGTTCGCTCTCGAGGGAGAAATACAGCAAAGTTCACAAGGTGCGGGCTAAAGATTTTTATTCCCCTATGGATAAGGTTGCGAATCCGGATTATAAGATTATAATCGAGGATGCTGCTGAGTATTTGGATGTTTTTTTACCGCTGGACCAGAAGACGATTATCGTCGGTGACGTTCACGAATGTGTGGATGAGCTGAAGGCTTTGCTCGTTAGCCATGGGTTTCAACTAGAGGGCAATGTACTGGTTGAGACAGGAAAGGTCAGCGGTACAAAAGTATTGCTCGTTGGTGACTGGATCGATAAGGGAAGCCGTACAAAGGAAATCATTGATTTCCTATATACGAATCAGGATAAGTTTTTGTTTGTGCTTGGCAATCATGAAAACTTTGTCCATAAATATATGCGCGGTGAAATTAAAGGTGTGGAAGAGGAGCTGCTTCATGCCTACTTCGATTCAACGGAGGTGCTGAGAGGCGATGATGAGCTGCTTCAGAAGTTTAATCATCTCGTATCGTTGTCGAAGCCTCTCTACAGAATGGTAGGAAAAACAGGACCATCCTATTATGTGACTCACGCGCCATGCGAGAACAAATATATAGGCAAGCTGGATGTGAATTCGGTCCGTCATCAGCGCAATTTTAGACTCGACCGATCGGCGCCGATTGAAGCACAGCTTGCGTTTCTGAAGCGGGATGCAGCAGGAAACCAGCCGTATCATGTTTTTGGGCATGTGGCTGCTAAACAAGCTTTTCGGATCAGAAATAAAATCCATTTGGATTCAGGCGCAGTTCACGGTAATCTGCTAACCTCGGTTTCTCTGTCGATGAAGCCGACTTTCAAATCACAGAAATCGTCAATAGCCGGAATGGAAGGCGAGCTTCCTGCTCTCTTTAAAGAGGAACGCAAAGTATCGCTGCAGGAGCTGGATGATGATGAAGCCCGCAGATTGCAGTATTGCTCGCGCAATAAAATTAACTTTATCTCAGGAACCATGTCTCCTGCAGATAAGGATGAAGCGGCGGGGGAGCTGGAATCGCTGAGGAAAGGGCTGAACTATTTTGTGGAGCGCGGTGTTAAAGAGGTCGTTCTGCAGCCCAAATACATGGGATCACGCTGCAATGTTTATTTGCATGCAGATATCGAGCAATGTTTTGCAGTGAGCCGCAATGGGTACAAAATAAATAAGGTTGACCTGACCGCTGTTTATGAGCGACTGCTGCAAAGATTCGGACGCTACATGAAGGAAAATGATATATCGATGCTCCTGCTCGATGGCGAGCTTTTGCCATGGGAGGCGCTGGGAGAAGGTCTCATTGAAAAGCAGTTTAAGCCAATTGAGAAGGGGCTTGAGACAGAGCTTGCTTTTCTGAAGGCAAATGGATTCGAGGAAGCGTTCGGAAAGCTTGCGTATGATTTCAAGGAAAGCGGTTTTGAAAAGGATCAGTTTCACCTTAGCAAAGGGGCTATTAATGAGAAATATGGCCTAGCCGTCTATCAAAACTTTAAGCATGTTCATTCTGTTCTTGAGAAAAATAGGCCAATTGACGAGCATATCCAAGCATATGAAACGTATAAGAGGCAGCTGGAGCTGTATGCCGAGGCAGGGGAACTTGAATACAAGCCATTTTCGCTGCTCAAAATCGTATACGTAGACGGAAGCGAGCAGCTGCCAGCGTGGAAAACCTCTGAGATGTATCGATTCCTCTCTGACGATCCATTCCTCACGCTTGTGCTGTCTGATGCGGAGAGCTATGAGCTTGCAGAAAAATATTTCTACACGCTTACGGTAGACAATCATATGGAAGGTGTCGTGATTAAGCCCGAGATGCTTCAGCCGTACACGGTTCCCTATATGAAAGTGCGCAATAAGGAATACATGTCTATTATTTACGGTTATGATTATAGATTTCCGCACAAGTACAATAAGCTCATCAAGCAAAAAAATATTACGCAAAAGCTTCGTACATCATTTAACGAGTACCGGCTAGGACAGCATATGCTGGCGATTCCTTTTGCTGAAATTGCCCCAGAAAACGATGGATATCAAGCGGCTGTTGCGAATCTTTTGTTTGAGGTTGCCAAAGAGAAGGAAATCGATCCTAGATTGTAAAACATCAATATACCATACCTCCCAAAATGGGAGGTTTTTCTACATCATTCGACCTATTATGAAATTGGTTATGGTATATATCGGAATAATATGGAATACTGGTATATGTAAAAAGTCCTAGTAAAAAGCAAAGTTGTCGAAAGACAATGACGCAAAGCCAACAGGCCTAAAGGAAATTTCCAAAGGTGGCTGGGTTGCCAAAAGGATGAGTGATAACATACCTATATCCTCTCCTTAAAAACTTCAGGTTACCGCCTACGTTATGAATAAGAGGGGATATTTAGCAATGAAACAAATGATTAAACGTTTTAATGGAAATGTTAATGTTGGTAGTTTTAATATTGTTCAAAAGTTAGCCAATTTAGGTTACTGGGAGTTTGACCATATTCGCAGAGAAGCATCCTGGTCGAATCAAATGTTCGAAATATATGGTATGAAATCTGATTTCTCGATGACGATTGAACAATTTTTTGAGTTTGTACATCCCGAAGATCGTCAGCGCGTTAATGAGCAGTTCCACCTTGCCATTGAATCAAAAAAGGAAAGCGTTTCCGAGTACAGAATCGTTCGTCAGAACGGTGAAGTTAGATATGTGGTGGAAAACATTACGTTCATACGGAATGCCGAAAACGAGATATTGTTGACGATAGGCATGATTCAGGATGTAACGGAAAATAAAAAAATACAGCATCGCCTCACACTAGAAGAGCAGCTTTATAAATCGATATTTGAAAACAATCCTGACGCGGTCTTTTCTTTAGACGCACAAGGGCGTTTTTTGTCATGCAATTCTGTGCTTGAGCAAGTGTTTGGATATACGAAAGAGGAAATTATAAATGATAGTTTTCATAAATTTGTAGATGCCGCAGCACTGGATAAAACGATTCAATATTTTGAGCAAACGGTCAAGACGCTGAATCCTCAAAACTATGATACGACAGGCATTACGAGAACAGGGCAAACGGTCGAATTTAATGTGACCAATATTCCAATCATTATTAATAAAAAGCTTATCGGCGTCTACGGCATTGCCAAGGATATTACGCAGCAAAAAATGATTGAGCAATCGTTGACTGAGACCGAATTAAAATACCGCAGTATTGTTGAACAATCCATTGTCGGTATTTTTGTCGCGCAAAAAAACAACTTCGTTTATTCAAACGATCAGCTCAATAAAATGTTCGGTTATGACTCTTTGATCGGTATGGATATTATACAGACGATCCATCCGTCAGATCGTGAAGCCGTCATTAATCAGCTAACGAAGTTGCAGGAGGGTCATTCTTTATCTAATTTCTGCCACAGAGCCATTAAACAAGATGGGACGATTATTCATTGCGAAGTGCACTATAATCAAGTGTCAAATATGGGTGAGCAGGCGATCGTTGGCGTAGTCCTTGATGTTACGGATCGGAGCAAGGCTGAGGAATTAAATCAATATTTGGCTTACCACGATTATTTAACGGAGATGCCAAATCGCAGAATGTTTGAAGACCAGCTAGATAAGCAGCTAAGGGTAAGCGAGTATTTTAAGCAAAGGCTGGCGATCATGCTGATTGACGTAGATCGTTTCAAATATGTAAATGATACGCTGGGGCATCCGATTGGGGATGAGCTGCTGAAACAAATCGCCTTCCGATTGATGAGCAACTTACGTGATGGCCAAACCGTATTCCGACTTGGCGGAGACGAATTTGCAATTATTATAGCTGATGTAAAGCAGCAAAACGAAATCAAGGATATGGCAGCTACTATTATTAGGCTTATTAATGAGCAATTTTTGATAGAAGGATATGAGCTGAATGTAACCGCAAGTATTGGAATCAGTCAATCGCCTGGCGATGGGAGCTCGGTGGAGCAGTTGATGAAAAATGCGAATGCGGCTCTTTATCATGCGAAGTCCAGAGGCAGCAACCAATCACAGTGCTATTCCGCTTCTTTAAATGTGCAATCATTCAAATTGTTTTCACTCAGCAATGATTTGCGTAAAGCGCAGGAAAGAGGAGAGCTGTTCCTTCATTACATGCCTCGCGTACATTCGCAAACGATGGAAATTGTTGGTGTTGAAGCACTGCTGCGCTGGAATCATCCGGATTGGGGATTGGTTGCTCCGTCTGAATTTATACCGATCGCAGAGGAAACGGGGCTTATTGTATCGATAGGAGAATGGGTGCTTCGCGAAGCCTGTATGCAGCATAAACGGTGGCAGAGCTTAGGCCTGCCTTCGGTTACGCTATCGGTTAACTTTTCGGTGCAGCAGCTTCTTCAGCAAAATATATTGCATACCATCGATCAGATTATCGAGGAGACAGGAATTTCCCAAGATCGATTGGAAATTGAAATAACGGAAAGCTCCTTTATTAGCAATGAGAATGCGGTGACTGAATTGCTGCTGGAGCTGAAGAAAAGAAAAATCAAAGTATCGCTTGATGATTTTGGAACCGGCTATTCCTCTCTTTATTTATTGAAGCGATTGGCACTCGATACGATCAAAATTGATCGGTCATTTATCGAGGAGTTGATGACAGATCGGAGAAATAAGAGCATTATCGAATGCATTATTCAATTGGCTGGCGAGCTGGGCATGCAGGTGGTGGCTGAAGGCGTTGAAACGAAGGAGCAATTCAACTATTTACGCGAGCAGCGATGCGATGAAATCCAAGGTTATTATTTCAGTCGTCCTGTAGAGCCAGACAGCATCGTACAACTATTGAGCAGGAGATCTTGTAAAGAGCCTGCTTTATTTATGCCTAGTAAAGAAGTGCTCGTTAATCGGAGAAAAAGCTTTCGAATCGATTTGAAGCATTGTCTATTGGCAGAGATGACCATTACGATGTTCAAAGGAAGCAGTGTGAAACTTGGGAGTACAGAGGTGTTTGTTCGAAACATCGGACCAGGGGGCCTCCGGTTTATGGTAGGTGTGAAGCTGCCCGTTAACAGCGATATTCTCTTGATGTTCAAGACGAAAATTCTTAATCAAATGTATGTGCTATTCGGATTTATCGTCTGGTACAATGAACTGGGCAAAGACATTTATGAATATGGTGTGCAATTTCAATTAAAAGAAAAGCAGCAGGATGAGCTCGTCAATACGCTTAATTTCCTAGCCATTAAGCAGCGTGATGGCATGCTTCCTCAAACACAAGTGTATGTAGGAGATCCGATACTCCGGATTAAGGAATTGAAAAAACATAATTAAAAAATGAGATGAAAAAAGTATTTTACATTCGGTAAAACCGGGGCGTGAAATGCTTTTTTTGTGCAACATAAAAGTTTTGCCGCATCGGTCTTTGGGTAAAAGGAAATAGTAGTTATTGAAAAGGAGGATGTGCGCTTGAAACTTACACCGGAACAAAGAATTCAGCTGCATGGCTTTAATAATTTAACGAAGTCACTCAGCTTCAATATGTATGATGTGTGTTATACGAGAACGAAAGAAGAGCGTGAAGCATATATCGCCTATATAGACGAACAATATAATTCGGATAGGCTGACGAATATTTTGGAAACGGTATCGGATATTATTGGAGCGCATGTGCTTAATATTGCAAAGCAGGATTATGAGCCGCAGGGCGCCAGCGTTACTTTGCTCGTATCGGAAGGGCCGGTAATTGGCGGACCCAATGAGTCGTTTGAAGAAACGCCGGGTCCCTTGCCTGATTCCGTAGTGATGCATTTGGATAAAAGCCATATAACGGTTCATACGTATCCGGAATATCATCCGAACGAAGGGATAAGTACGTTCCGTGCAGACATTGATGTATCGACCTGCGGCGAGATTTCACCGCTAAAAGCGCTGAACTACCTGATTCATTCGTTTGATACCGATATTATGACGCTGGATTACCGTGTGAGAGGTTTCACTCGCGACATTAATGGTTATAAACTTTTTATTGATCATGATATTAACTCGATTCAGAACTACATACCGAAGAAGGAATCTCTTTTGTATGACATGATCGACGTTAATATTTATCAAGAAAATGTGTTTCATACCAAATGCAAGCTGAAGCAATTTGATTTGAACAACTATTTGTTCGGCTATACGAAGGATTCGTTGTCAACCATAGAGCAAGAGGAAATTACGAGAAGATTAAAGACCGAGATGGATGAAATCTTTTATGGAAAAAATATAAGGAGCTGATTTTCTCATGTCTAATTCGTCATCACAAAAAAATATTAACCCGCCGCAGCATCAAAACCGTCAACCGGGCATTGAATCCGAGATGAAGCCGCTGCCGATTTTTGAATCGGATTCATATAAAGCGGCAGGCAAGCTGAAAGGGAAGACAGCTATTATTACGGGTGGAGATAGCGGCATTGGCCGCGCGGTAGCCGTTGCTTTTGCCAAAGAGGGTGCGGATTTAGCGATCGTATATTTGAATGAGCATGACGATGCAGAGAAGACGAAGGAAGTTGTAGAGAAAGCTGGCGTGAAATGCTTGCTTATAGCTGGCGACGTCGGTGAAGAGGATTTTTGCAAAAGTGTCATTGAGCAGACGATTAAGGAGTACGGCAAGCTGGATATTTTGATGAATAACGCGGCAGAGCAGCATGTGCAACAGAAGCTTGAGGATATTACGTCGGATCAGCTGGTGGCTACGTTCCGAACGAATGTGTTCAGCATGTTCTATTTGACGATTGTCGCTTTGCCGCATTTGAAGGCATCCAGCTCCATCATCAATACGGCATCTATAACGGCATACAAAGGCAATCCGACGTTAATTGATTACTCCGCTACAAAAGGAGCAATCGTTTCCTTTACGCGTGCGTTGTCAGTGAATTTGGCTGAGCAAGGTATTCGCGTTAACGGTGTAGCTCCCGGACCGATCTGGACGCCGCTTATTCCAGCGACATTCGATGAACAGTCCGTAGCTACTTTTGGCTCAGATACACCGATGAAACGACCAGGACAGCCGCATGAGTTAGCAGCTGCCTATGTCTACCTAGCTTGTGATGATTCCAGTTATATGTCAGGCCAGATGCTGCATATTAACGGCGGAGAAGTTGTAAACGGGTAAAGTAAGCCTTACAAGAAACCATGCTGCTTCGCATAATTTCCCCAGTGCGGCTGTCTGCCATCGACGTCGGTTATGCCGAACTCATCAGATAGCTGCCAGCTTGGGAATACTTGTCCGGATCTTTCAAGCAAATCGCTGCTTGCTGCAAGAGCTGCGATTCCGCGTCCAACAAAATATGGCGTTTCCGATTGGCTGAAATGCTCGGCATCTGGCTTGCCGCCATGCACAGCATCAAGCCACGTTTCTTCCGTTACTTCAAAATGCTCCAGCATTTCCTCAGAGCGAAGGAAGCCGGGAGTTACAGCAACAGCCGATACATCATGGGGCTTAAGGTCAGCCGCCATTGCTGCGGCAAGATGAATAGGCGAAATTTTGGCCAAGCTATAAAACAAGCTTCCGCGATAACGGTAATCGATTCCGTCCGTTACTTCAATAATTAGTCCCTTTCTCCGTTTCACCAGCAACGGAGCCCCATAATGGCTCGTAATGAGATGAGCTTTTACGGCACGCTCTTGCATTAACAGGCCCTTGCTTAACGAATGCTCCCAAAACGGCTTTCCCCATTCTGTTAATTTTTCTCCTCCCCAAATGTTATTGACCAGCACATCCAGTTGTCCATTTTGCTCCTTGTTGATTTGCTCGAACAAAGCCTGAACGTCCGCTTCTACTGTATGGTCAACTCTCACCGGGATGCCTACGCCTCCTCGTGCAGTGACCAATTCGGCTGTTTCTTCAATCGTTTCTACTCTGTTCAAATCGGAGGCTTGGCCGCGAATGCTTCTTCCTGTGCAGTAAACGGTGGCTCCTGCTTCTCCAAGACTTACTGCAATACCGCGTCCAGCTCCTCGTGTAGCTCCAGCAACGACTGCGATTTTTCCCTCTAATGGTTTCATTGTATCTCTCCATTCCGATTTCTTTGGTTTACTCTTTGTCAGTTTAGCAAACGATATACGACAGCTACTGTCATATATTCATGCTACAATGAAAAAAACGAATGAGAGCGGCACAGGAGGCTTAGCATATGAGAGCGGGACGGTTAATTGCCATCCTATTATTGATGCAAAACAGCGGGAAATTGACGTCAAAAGAACTTGCGGAAAAGCTGGAGGTATCCGAGCGTACCATCATTCGTGATATGGAGTCGCTAAGTGAAGCGGGCATTCCGGTTTATGCGGAGAGAGGAGTGCACGGAGGGTGGGTTTTATCCGAGGGGTATAGAACCAATCTAACGGGTATGCATGCGGATGAATTAGTGTCTGTTATCGTTGGCAGTCCATCTTCTTTACTGAGCGATCTAGGAATTGTGAGTCATTATGAAGCGGCCGTTCAAAAAATACTGGCTGCCTCTCCTGCTGAAGTGAGCAGAGGGGCAGCACTTATGAAGCAAAAGATTCATATTGATGGAGCGGGCTGGCATCAGATGGAAGAGTTAATGCCATTTTTGTCGATTGTGCAGGAAGCCGTTTGGGAAGAACGATTATTGCAGATTCGCTATCATCGCGAGGACGGTATCGCCGAACGAATCGTCTCTCCGCTTGGACTCGTTGCTAAGCGCAACGTTTGGTATTTAATTGGCGAGGTGAACGGGGGGAAACGGACGTACCGAATCTCAAGATTATTGGATGCCAAAATGCTGGAGGAGCGGTTTGAACGTCCAGCAGACTTTGATCTGGCTCAGTACTGGGAACAGTCCATGGGTGAATTTAAGCAGAGACTGCCGCAATATCCAGCAGTTATTACGTTTCATGATACGGTGCTCTCTCGGCTATCCAAAGAACGATATGTGAAAATCGTACAAAGCAGCCCTTCACTGAAAACGAGTTGGTCATCGGCGCGAGTTGAATTTCAAGGATTGGAATCGGCGTGCGAAATTATTTTAAGTTATGGTTCACGAATAGAAGCGGTTGAGCCTGCAGAGCTGCGGCAAAAAGTGATGGCTGAGGCAATAGCTATCAACCGTTTATATATCGAATTGTAAAAAAGAGGAAACCCAACGATGGGCTTCCTCTTTTTTGGCGTGTCACGATACTTAATAAGGCATTACAACGGCAGGTCTCGTTTGCTGAAAGTGAGGATGCCCGCCATAAAGCCAGCTAGACCGATCAAGAAGAGTATGACCAAAGCGAGTAACGGGTTGCTGCTGCCGCTTGCGATTTCGCTTGGCCTATATAATGAAAAGAGGGAGAAATACTTTAACCAGTTTATATTTGCGCTTATTTTGCCGAGCATATCGAGTCCGAACATGCCGAATGTAATGATCCCTGAGATGCCTAGTGCTTTCTTTTCATCGCTAGAGAATGCAGAGACGAAGAAGGAAATTCCGCCTACTGCAAAAAATAGCATCCATGCAATCACATTCAATAAAATGAAGCGGGAACCGTCAAATTCGTATCGATCACCGATAAACAA
The DNA here is from genome assembly GCF_056173205.1 of Pristimantibacillus sp. Z349TD_6. Lineage (NCBI taxonomy): Bacteria > Bacillati > Bacillota > Bacilli > Caryophanales > Paenibacillaceae > Pristimantibacillus (SeqCode) > Pristimantibacillus sp. Z349TD_6. The sequence goes on from NZ_CM149662.1 coordinate 1,281,160, forward strand.
GGCATAGCCAATAAAACCTGCAGCTGTCGTAACGATCATAATCAGCAGCAGCCCAGCGATGAGCACACTCGCTTGCGTTGCGGCGATACGCTGCCTTGACGTCGGTGTGGACAGCAGATAAGCCATGGAGCCTTGATCCACCAGCCTTGCCATTAGGCCCGTCGACAGCATGATGCTGAATATAGAGAGCAGAAGAGGCAAAATGAGTCCGTAATACTCTCCCGAGATGAAGGCCTCCATGCTGCCGAAGCCGGCTTGGACGCCGAAAGCATTCATAAGTCCTTCGGGCAGAGCCGACATAAGCTCGTTAAGTGCTCCTGTGTTTTGCGCGATGCCGGGATACAGCCAGAACATGAGCAAAATGTAGAAGGCCGAGCCGATGGCATAGTTGCTTATACCTTTAAAATTGATCTTCATCATTTGTTTAAAAAGGGGAGCGTTCATCAGACGAGCTCCTTCCGGTCATAATAGTGCATGAATACGTCCTCAAGATTTTGCGCGGTTATATCGAGGCTGCGGATAGGGTATTTGGCCGTCTCTCGAATCAGCTCGTTATAATTGCCCTGCACGGCGACTGTGACCCGTCTGCCATCGTGTGATTCGATAGGCACTGTGCCCGATAACACGAACAGATGAGCATCAGCCACCTGCTCGAAAACAATCTCAACCAGCTTGCGCTGCACGGACTGAAGCTCATGTATGTTTTTGACGGTCATTACTTTCCCGTCCTTTATAATCGCGGCGCGGTCGCAGGTTCGCTCGATCTCGGTAAAGCTATGGGAAGACATCAGAAAGGTCGTTCCTTTCGCCTTCTCCTCGAGAACAAGCTCAATAAATGTCTGCTGCATGAGAGGATCGAGACCGGAGGTAGGTTCATCAAGAATGATTAATTCGGGATCATGCATGAATGCAGCGACAATTCCGACTTTTTGCTTCATGCCTTTGGACATCTTCCGAATCGGCGTGTTGACGTCGAATTGCAGCCGTTCGATTAGGCTCCGGCGCTTGGCTGAGCTATCCACTCTCTGCATAGAGGAGAGAAATTCAAGAAAAGCTTTTCCTGTCATTCCTTCGATAAAAGCGATTTCCCCAGGCAAATAGCCAACAAACTTCTGCACCGTTCCTTGTTTCGCCCAGGTGTCGAGTCCCTTTATGGTCACGCGTCCGTGATCCGGCTTCATAAAACCCATGATGTGGCGTATAGTCGTCGATTTTCCTGCACCATTAGGTCCCAAAAAACCGAACACTTCACCTTTGTTTACCGTGAATGACACATCTGTAATGCCGCGGCCATTCCGAAAAAGCTTAGTCAGCCCCTCAACGATTAACATATACCGCTGCACCCCGCATTTATAATTATGAAATTATTTTATTGTTTGATTTCATTATTTATGATAATTTCGTTAGGGTTAGAAGTCAATGGGTTATGAAATATAGATGTGCTATAATTTCATTAAATTAAAATAGACGTGATTGCAGGAGGCAGTATGAACGGTTTTGAGAGAAGGAAGGAATTAATCAAGGAGAAGATTAAGAAGACGGTTTTAGACATGCTCAAGACGTGGGAGCCCAAAAAAATACGAATCGCCGATATTGCAGCGGAAGCTGAAGTATCTCAAGTGACGATTTACAATTACTTCGGCAGCAAGGAAGCACTGCTTAGCGAGGTATTCAAACAATTTATTGATAAGAGCATTACCGATTTTGAAACATTCATTCAAGGTGATCACTCCTTAAAGGAGATCATTCAATATATCGTTTTTGTAGATAAGGAAGCTTATCGCGCCTTTACTCCCGAATTTTTCACACAGTTCCTGATTGATGACGAAACGAATCAATATATTGAAGAGCTTTATCGAACAAAGGGAATGCCGCTCGTCGTACAATTTGTAGAGGAAGGGAAAAGGAAGGGCGAGATCTCGAAGAAGGTATCGACTCCGACCATTATCGCTTATATCAATATGCTAAAAGCGCAATCCCACATGTTCCTAGATTTGGCGCAGCAAAGCGAACAAGTAGACGATTTTCTTGATGAGTTCATTCATCTCTTCTTTTATGGTATTTGCAGCTCTGGACCAGAGTCTAATTCGTAGGTCCATGTTATTTGACTATGGGCTTGTATATTCGATACAATTTAGGCTGCAGCATGTTTGTACATAGAGGTATGAATGAAGGGAGAATACGAGATCATGAGTGGATTTGAACATCATTTAGATACGTATGCAGAGTTGATTGTAAAAATTGGAGTGAACGTACAGCAGGGCCAAGAGGTATTCGTTACAGGAGCTGTCGATCAAGCAGCACTCGTTAGACTTGTAGCCGGCAAAGCCTATGAAGCAGGCGCGAGCAACGTCCATGTGGAGTGGACTGACGATTCATTGTCCAGATTAAAATATGAGCAAGCAGCAGACGAAGTATTTGCGCGTTATCCCGAATGGGAAACGGCAAAACGCAATTCGTTTGTGGAACGCGGAGCAGCGTTTATCTCCATCGTTTCATCAAGCCCAGATTTGCTGAAAGGCATTGATTCCGGACGCATTTCCAGCTTCCAGAAGGCATCTGGCCAAGGCTTGCAGGAGTTCCGCAGAGCTATTCAATCGGATAAGGTGAGCTGGACAGTCGTTGCGGCAGCGAGCAAGCAATGGGCAGCGAAGGTATTCCCGGAAGCAGGGGAAGAGGAAGCGGTCCAAAAGCTGTGGACAGCTATTTTTGAATCGGTTCGCTTGCATGCTGAGAACCCTGTCAAAGCGTGGGAAGAGCATAATGCGAATCTTCACAGCAAGGGCGAGACACTCAATCAGAACCGTTTTCACAAATTGCATTATACGGCTCCTGGCACGGATCTTACGATTGAATTGCCGGAGAAGCATATTTGGGTCGCTGCAGGCAGCACGAACATTAACAACATTCCTTTCATGGCGAATATGCCAACCGAGGAAGTGTTTACAGTTCCGCTAAAAACAGGCGCAAACGGTTATGTATCCAGCACGAAGCCGCTAAGCTATGGCGGCAACATTATCGATCGTTTCAAGCTGACATTTGAAGCCGGACGTATTGTGAAGGTAGAGGCTGAAGAAGGCCAAGACATCCTGCAGAAGCTTGTAGACATTGACGATGGCGCGCATTACCTAGGCGAGGTTGCACTCGTTCCGCATGAGTCGCCGATTTCGCAGTCCAACATCTTGTTCTATAATACGTTGTTTGATGAGAATGCATCTAATCACCTGGCAATCGGCAGCGGTTATGCTTTCAATATCGAGGGCGGCAAGTCAATGTCACCAGAAGAGCTTGCTGAGAATGGCGTAAATGCCAGCATCACGCATAATGATTTTATGATCGGCTCAGCTGAAATGGATATCGATGGCATCACGAAGGATGGAAAGGTAGTCCCTATCTTCCGTAAAGGAAATTGGGCTATTTAATTAGGGTTAGCAAATAAAGAGCTATCTGGAAGAGGCGAACGCTTCTTCCCGGTAGCTTCTTTCTGTTTTATGGGTTCTTTTACATAAATAAGACAACTTCCCAGATGTCTATATGACATATGTCATGCCATCGTATTGACGTTTATGACTACAATGACCTGACAGTTTTCTTTACAATAAAGTTAGAATACTGCGTTAGACGTCCGGGATACTCTCCAAGCGTCATATTGAGGAGGAAAATGCGATGACAGAGCTTAAACATGCTCACTTGAAAAAAGAAGTTGCCCCATTTGAGAAAACGGATTTAAAGTCGAGCATCAGACAGCTTATTAACACCTTAGTGCCACTCGTTCTGCTCTGGTATGCCTCTTACTATAGTCTTTCCATATCGTACTGGCTTACTGCTCCGTTGGTGGTGCTTACTTCTGGTTTCGTCATTCGTACCTTCATCATTTTTCATGACTGCTGTCACGGATCGTTTTTCAAAAGCAAAAAAGCAAACGATATCATAGGTACAATTACAGGCGTCATTACGCTTGTCCCTTATAGACAGTGGAAAAATTCACATTCTATCCATCACGCAACAAGCAGCAACCTCGATAAACGTGGCGTTGGCGATTTGTGGATTTTAACGGTGGAAGAATACGCAGCAGCGCCGCTTATGCGCCGGTTTGCCTATCGTATGTATCGTCATCCGCTAGTTATGTTTGGACTTGGTCCAATCGGTGTTTTCCTTATTCAATACCGCTTTAATGTTAAAGGCGCTAGACGCAAGGAACGGATGAACACTTATTTAACAAATGCTTTGATCGTAGGCTCTTACGCGCTTCTGATCTGGGCAATCGGTTGGCAAGCATTCCTGCTTGTTCAAGGTCCTGTGTTTTTTGTATCGGGTCTGCTCGGCATATGGTTGTTTTATGTACAGCATCAATTTGAGGATTCCTATTTTGAGAATGAAGACGAGTGGAGTTATGTGAAAGCTGCCGTTGACGGAAGCTCTTACTACAAGCTGCCTAAAGTGCTGCAATGGATTACAGGCAACATCGGCTTCCACCACGTTCATCATTTGAGTCCAAAGGTTCCAAACTATAACTTGGAAAAAGCGCATAATGCAACGCCGCCGCTTCACAAAGCGACGACGATTACGATCAGCGAAAGCTTAGAATCACTCCAGTTCCGTCTTTGGGATGAATCAGACAAAAAATTTGTCAGCTTCAAAGGGATCAAGCATCGTCTTCGGAAAGCAAAAGCTGCATCTGAGAAAATAAAAGCGACACAAGCAAGCTTGAAATTTAAATAACTCCATTTAAACATACACCAGAAGCCACGCCCTTACAGGCTGGCTTCTAGTGCATATAGCATCAAGGAAAATAAATACTTGAATTGTTGTATATGCTAAAATGATTATAAAATAATCATAACCATCGTATGGCATGGGATAAAGGATGGACGACCATGAACAAGTGGTATCAGATTTTTCAGAAAAACACAGGTCTAAGCCCATATGTGTGGGTCGTCTTCTGTATTTTGCCTTTTTATTTTATTTTTCGTTCGTCTTCCCCTTATGAAGCCGTATCCGGTATCATCATGATTATTTTATTTTTTATTTGTTACCGGCTATCGTTTGTGTCTAAGGGCTGGCTAGTGTATTTCTGGACGAGTGTGCAAATTATTATATCGATTGCGATGACTTTATTGTTCAGTTACGTTTATTTTTCGATTTTTCTAGCTTTTTTTATCGGACATATTCAGAATCGAGCTGGATTTTTTACTCTGTATACGATTCATATTGTCAGTACGTTCGTAACGGTCAATTACGGATTTGCTACACAGAACACGTTGTTTTTTACACAGTTTCCGTTCATACTCATTAGTCTCATTGTCGTTATCCTGCTTCCCTTCAACACGTACAACAAAAACAAGCAGGGTCAGCTCGAAGGGCAGCTTGAGGACGCGAATAAGCGGATATCGGAACTTGTAAAGCTTGAGGAGAGGCAGCGAATCGCACGTGATTTGCATGATACGTTGGGACAGAAGCTGTCGCTAATCGGTTTGAAGAGTGACCTCGCCGGCAAGCTGATGGTCAAGAACCCAGCGCAAGCCCAAGCGGAAATCAATGATGTTCGCCAGACGGCGAGAACCGCGCTTAAAGAAGTGCGGGAAATGGTTACGCAGATGCGCGGGACGAGAATTGAGGATGAAATGTTTCGGGTAAAGCAGATTTTGAAGGCTGCCGAAATTGAATTCGAGCTCGTCGGAGAATTGAAGCTTGGTACTGCGAATTTGCTCACTGAAAATGTTCTCAGCATGTGTTTGAAGGAAGCGGTAACGAATGTTGTCAAGCACAGCGGAGCAACGACGTGCACCGTAACGATTCAATCATCGCGTACAGAGCTGTCGCTGAAGGTGCAGGACAATGGTGTAGGCATTCCTGATGAAGCTAGAAACTACGGAGGCCATGGTCTACAAGGCATGAAGGAGCGTTTAGAATTCGTGAACGGAAGCCTAGATATCATTTCCAATGATGGAGCAACGCTCATTATTAAGGTGCCGAACGTTATTAAACAAATGTAATGATTAGCTGAAAAGGGGATTGAGGGATAATATGATCAGAATCGTCATTGCCGAGGATCAGCGCATGCTGCTGGGCGCCCTCGCTTCCTTGCTTGACTTGGAAGACGATATGAAGGTCGTCGGAAGAGCAAGCAATGGAGAAGATGCCATAAAACTTGTGCATGAGCATAAGCCTGATATTTGCATTATGGATATTGAAATGCCGGCCAAGACGGGGCTTGATGCTGCTGAGGAGCTGAAGGGACAGGGCTGCAAGGTCATTATATTGACGACATTTGCAAGATCCGGTTACTTTGAGCGTGCTCTCAAAGCGGGAGTTAGCGGCTATTTGCTAAAGGACAGCCCAAGCGAGGAGCTTGCCAATTCGATTCGCAGCGTCATGGCTGGACGACGGATCTTCGCATCGGAGCTTGTAGATGAGGCATACGGACAAGAAAATCCGTTAACAGAGCGCGAGAAGGAAGTGCTTGTGCTCGTAGCAGATGGGAAAAACACGAAGGAAATTGCAAGCGAGCTGTTTATTACGACGGGTACCGTTCGCAACTATATATCTGTCATTCTTGATAAGCTTGACGTCAGCAACCGCATCGAGGCGATTACTCGGTTTAAAGAAAAGGGCTGGTTCAAATAATGTACCGGTACAAGAGCACCGAAGTGAAAATATGATGCGTTATTGAGCGGAGTTATTCGATCTCAACGGCGCTTTTTTTGTTTTCAAGACTTAAAGGAACGGGTATTGGAGAGAGTACTAGGGAAGGGAGTTAATGGGATGAGTTATACAAATTTGACACTTCATACAGATAAGTACCAAATAAATATGATGTACGCGCATTGGCTGCAAGGAAGCAAAGATGAGAGGGTTGTATTCGAGGCGTATTTCCGCAAGCTTCCCTTTAATAACGGCTTTGCTGTTTTCGCAGGTTTGGAGAGAATTGTGGAATACATTCAATCTCTTCATTTCGGAGAAGAGGAAATTACATATTTGCGTACGCAAGAAGAGAACTACAAAGAGGAGTTTCTTGATGAGCTGCGCAGCTTTCGGTTTACAGGCAATATTTATTCGGTAGAGGAAGGAACGCTCGTTTTTGCGAATGAACCATTGTTCTGCGTTGAGGCACGCGTATTTGAAGCACAGCTCATAGAAACGGCTATCCTCAATATGATGAACTATCAGACGTTGATCGCGACGAAGGCTGCTCGAATTAAGCAGGTTGCTCCAGATGACGTATTGCTTGAGTTCGGAACGAGGCGTGCGCAAGAGGCAGATGCAGCGGTTTGGGGAGCAAGAGCTACTTACATTGCGGGCTTCCATGCGACGTCTAATATGAGGGCTGGCATGCTGTTTGGCATTCCTGCAAAAGGCACGCATGCCCATTCTTGGGTGCAGGGGCATGATACGGAGGAGGAAGCATTTCGAGCTTATGCGGAATCGCTGCCTGACTATGTAACTCTGCTGGTAGATACGTACAACACGCTCAAAAGCGGAGTTCCCAACGCGATTAAGATCGCCCATATGCTAGAGAGTCAGGGTAAACGAATGAATGCGATTCGCCTTGATAGCGGCGATTTAGCGTATTTATCACAAATGGCGCGGAAAATGCTCGATGAAGCTGGCCTGCCTTATGTGAATATCGTTGCCTCCAGTGACTTGGACGAAGCTATTATTTCTAACCTAAAGTCACAAGGCGCAAAGATTGATGTATGGGGTATCGGTACAAAGCTGATTACCGCAGCGGATCAGCCTTCACTCGGCGGTGTGTACAAGCTTGTCGCGCGTGAGAAAAACGGGAGCTACGAGCCGGTTATCAAAATTTCAGCTAATCCAGAGAAGATATCGACACCGGGTTTCAAGCAGCTTTACCGAATCATTAACACATCAACTGGAAAAGCAGAAGCGGATTATATTACGCTGAGGGATGAGCAGCATGTAAACAGGGGAGAGCGAATTAAACTGTTTGACCCGGTTCATTCTTATATTCATAAATTTATTACTCATTATGAGGCGATAACATTATTAAAGCCGATTTTTGCAGATGGCGAATTAGTATATGATATGCCGAGCTTAGACCAAATTCGAAGCTATCATAAGGGACAATTTGAACTATTTTGGCCGCAATATTTGCGTAAGCTCAATGCGGAAGCGTACCGCGTTAATTTAAGTGAAGCGACGTGGGAGCTAAAGCGGGAATTGATACAGAAGCATCAACAATAGTAACAGTATGAATAAAGGACATTTGCCGCACTGAAAGTGCACAAATGTCTTTTGCTATTTATTGTATAGGTGTTATAAGCAGCGGTTTTGTCGAAAATGAAGGGAAATCCACTGGTATTGTTGAATTAATAGCAGATACATTTCATTAAACATGGAGGTACTGGTATGAAAAGAAGGGAAAAAGCTGTTTTGATATGGCTGACAATCTGCTTAATGACGTTTTCATTCGTAATGCCAGCTGCTGCAGCTGAGATTTCGAAGGATAAGTATACATATTCGATTTCGAAGAAATCAGGCGAAGTGAAAGAGACGTTAACGTTCAACGATCTAGGAGATGTATATAAGGATGTTACAATTACTTCGATACTCGTTCCAGAAAAAGCAGTTCTGAACTATACAGCAAAGGTTGATACTAGCGTTGTTGTATTTGGTTATAGCTTAGTAAATGGTGTTCTGGTTTCGAGTCCAGTACCTTGGACGATAAACGGCAAGAAGGAGCTCGTTAATGCTTTACCCGCTAATACGACGGGAACAGTAACCTTTGATTATGGCGTTCCCTATTATGAATTGTTCATCTTAGATGAGGCAACAGGCGACAGGGCAAGCTACTTTTTTAAAATCGACACGAGTGCAGCAGTAGGCGATCAACCTGATGCTTGGGCAAAGATAGAGGTTGATGAAGCGATATCAGCCGGGCTTATTCCAGCGGAGCTGCAAAACAACTACAAGAAGCTAATCACACGTGCAGATTTTGCGAAAATTATTATTAGACTGCTTGAAGTGGAGAAAAGCCAGACGATTGATGAGATTTTATCAGAAAAACAAGTTGTCCTGAGCGATAATCCATTTACGGATACGAAGGTTAAAGAAGTCATAGCTGCTTATTTGATGGGTATCGTCAAAGGTAAAGGAAATGGGAAGTTTGATCCAAGCGGAAGCATCACGAGGCAAGAAGCAGCGGTCATGCTTACGAACACAGCCAAGGTGCTTGGCTATAAGGTTCCAGCTGACGCTTCGGCATTTGCAGACAACAGCATCATAGCAAGCTGGGCTAAGCCGAGCGTTGATTTTGTGTCGATGCATGATGTCATGAAAGGCATTGGGAACAATAAATTTAGCCCAAAAGGCACGTATACGCGTCAACAAGCTTATATAACGATTATGCGGCTGGATATTGTGCTTAAATAATATAGGCATGGCTTCGATTTGAGTAAAAAAGAAGGTGAGCACAAGCTGCTCACCTTCTTCGTTTCCAGCCAAACACTTTTACATGCACGAGCAGCCTTGTAATCCAGTGCGTCGCGACATAAAGAATAATAAATAATATAACGAGCGGCTTAAAGACAATCCAAATCACAATCCAAATGAGAAGAACCTGCCAGGGCTTTAGCTTTTTCAAGAGATTTCCCGGCAAAAGCATGATACGATAAAATTTATAATTTTTTTGCAGTCCTTCGAGAAACTCCTGGCGAATTTGTTTGTCTTCAGGATCTAATCTAATCGCGTTCTTGAGCATGAGCAAATAGTCGTCGTAATCGTTCCGTCTTTCTGCTGACCATGCCAAATATAAGTAAACCATATCAGACTCGACATCAAGCCGCAAAGCTTGATTAGCCAGCATTTTTGATTCGGAAAAATGATTTAACAACGCTTCATTATAGCTTAAATTAGCGAGATACAATGAATTTTCAGGAGAAATTTCAAGTCCTTTCAATAGCAAATCTCGGGCTTCTTCATACCTTCTTGTCTTATTGTATATATTAGCCAGCAAGAAATAATAATGTGGTTCATAAGGATCAATTCGCTGCCCTTCGGCAATCGATTCCAAGGCTGCTTTCCAATTTTCCATCGAATAAAAAGCATTGCTGCGAACAAACCAGGCTAATTCATTTTCCGGGTCGCGTTGAAGCGATTGTTTTGTCCAGTGAAGGGCTTGATCCAGATTATCCATGTATAGACTAACTTGCCCGAACAGTGCATAGGCATAAGGGTCCTCTGGAGTATCCTGAATTAGCGCAAGCGCCTCAACAGATGCTTCCTTAAACTTTTTCCAACCCATGAGCTGTTGTATTCGCTCGTATCGTTTACTGGTCATTTCCTCTTCTATTTCCATCATAACTATGTCTACCTCGCTATATCGGATTTATTTCAAACCGCTTTGTTTCATATAATCGAGAACGATTTGATAGTCCTGATTAATATCGCTGAACGTAGCATAGTTTTTGGCTGTGGCAAACCAATCGAGAGTAGTCGCCTTTCGGTTTTTCGCAGCTTTTTTCAAATCGTCCTGCGATATGGGCTGAATTTCTCCAATATCGAGTGTACGCTCCAGCGCACTCTCAACCGCATCCTTCACGATCTGCTCCAGATCTGCTCCTGAGAAATGTTTGGTCTCCTTCGAGATTTTATTTAAATCAAGCGAGGAAAGCGGCTTTCCAGCTAGTTTTAGCTGCAGGATGGTTGTACGCTCCGATTCTTCAGGCGGCGGTACAAAAATCATATGGTTAAACCTTCCGGGTCTGCGCAGCGCGGAATCAAGGTACCAAGGCGTATTCGTCGCTCCGATGACAAATACTTGATCATTGAACGTACGAAGTCCATCAAGCTCCATCAGAAGCTGATTGACAAGTATGCGGTCATGATGCTGACGCATCTGATTGCGGCTGCCGCCCATCGCGTCAAGCTCATCGATAAAGATGACGCACGGTTTATTTTCCCGAGCCTTCTCAAAAATGTCATGCAAATTGTTTTCGCTTTGACCGACATACATGCCGAGTATAGCCTGCAGCTCGATGTGCATGAAATTAGCATCTATTTCTCCAGCAACCGCTCGCGCAAGAAAGGTTTTGCCGCAGCCTGGAGGCCCGTACAGCAGAAGGCTGCCGCCCGCTTCCTTGCCATAGGCTGCAAACAGCTCAGGCTGCTTCAATGGCAATATGAAATTCATGCGTATTTTTTTCTTAACATCCTCAAGCCCGCCCACGTCCGCAAAGGTTTCGTCAGGCTTTTCGGATTCAACTAAATCTTTACCGTTATTATCAAATCGAAGCACCTTCAGCTTACTGCGGCGTCGATCAGCAAGATCATCACGGTCGTTATGATCGGACATGGTCATCATCCTTTTTTAAAACAAATTTGCTACTAGTGTACCAAATTTTGAGAGTTTACAGTGTGTTTTTATAGAGAAATATAATAGAGTAGGGCTTCTCTTGTGAAGTTTATGGATTCAACTTCCAATACACCTCATATGGACGATGTTGATGGGAATAGCACTAGAAATTAGCTCTAATTCCGCCAAATGGACCAAATTTGCAAAAATAGAACTAAAAACTAGTCTAATTTTCATTACTTATCCTCGAATATGACTCAAATGGACGATATTGTTGGGAATAGCACTAGAAATTAGTTCTATTTCCGCCAAATGGACCAAATTTGCAAAAATAGAACTAAAAACTAGTCTAATTTTCATTACTAGTCCTCCAAATTGCCTCAAATGCACGAAGTCGTTGGGAATAGCACTAGAAATTAGCACTATTTCCGCCGAACCGGCCAAATTCGCACAAATAGAACTAAAAACTAGTCTAATTTTCATAACCAGTCCTCCAATATGCCTCAAATGGACGATATTGTTGGGAATAGCACTAGAAGTTAGCTCTATTTCCGCCGAACCGGCCAAATTCGCACAAATAGAACTAAAAACTAGTCTAATTTTCATAACTTGTTCGCCAATATGCCTCAAATGGACGATATTGTTGGGAATAGCACTAGAAATTAGCTCTATTTCCGCCAAACTGACCAAATGCGAACAAATAGAACTAAAAACTAGTCTAATTTTCATTACTTATCCTCGAATATGACTCAAATGCACGAAGTCGTTGGGAATAGCACTAGAAATTAGCACTATTTCCGCCAAACGGACCAAATTCACACAAATAGAACTAAAAACTAATCTTATTTTCATAACTAGTCCTCCAAATTGCCTCAAATGCACGAAGTCGTTGGGAATAGCGCTAGAAATTAGCTCTATTTCCGCCAAACGGACCAAATGCGAACAAATAGAACTAAAAACTAGTCTAATTTTCATAACTTGTTCGCCAATATGCCTCAAATGGACGATATTGTTGGGAATAGCACTAGAAATTAGCACTATTTCCGCCAAACTGACCAAATGCGAACAAATAGAACTAAAAACTAGTCTAATTTTCATTACTTATCCTCGAATATGACTCAAATGCACGAAGTCGTTGGGAATAGCACTAGAAATTAGCACTATTTCCGCCAAACTGATCAAATGAGAACAAATAGAACTAAAAACTAGTCTAATTTTCACAACTTGCCCTCCAAATTGCCTCAAATACACTAAGTCGTTGGGAATAGCACTAGAAACTAGCTCTATTTCCGCCAAACGGACCAAATTTGCAAAAATAGAACTAAAAACTAGTCTAATCTTCATAACTTGTTCGCCTATATGCCTCAAATGCACAATTGTTAGTAGCGAGCTTCCGTGTTTTTAATTTCTAGGTTTATATAATCAATTGAGCAACTTTCGACGATATGCGATAGGTGCGTATGCGTTTATGCCCAGAGGCTTGTTCGAGCAGTCCCTGCTGCAGCAGATGCTGCAAGTATTTACGTGCTGTGCAGTGGCTAACACCTAGAAGATGCTGCACTTCCTTGGGAGTAAAGGTTGATTCCCGCTCACGTTGCTGTCCCCATCTTAGAAGTTCTCGATAGGATGCAGGTAACGGTAGAGCCAACTTTTCGGAGCTTTCGAGACCATACAATTTCCCGAGCAACTGTTGAAGAAACTGCTGGCATTGTCTAGGCCGCTCACCGATGTCGTCATAGGAGAAACGCACTACAATCCAGTTATCCAGCACAAGCTGGTTTTGGCGAAAGCGATCATCTGAAAATTTTCGTCGAGACGCTTGTTTGTGATGTGGCCCGTATCCGTCAATTTCGATAGAAATTCGATAAGGTGGGCGAACATAAGCAAAGTCGAGAAAGCGGCTGCCATCGCGATAATCATTGATCTCATATTCAGGATGCAAATAGTCAAAGCTGCCGAGTACAGGCCACCATATATGAATTGCAAATAGCTGCTCGCTATGATCATCGCGCTCTTCTAATCGGCGTCTGCGTTCACTTGTAGTCTTGCGCAGTTCAGTATGCATCGCAATCCACCTCGTGTATGCTTGTTTCACTTTGTCCAAATGAACCAACCCACCTTCATTCCCACTAGCAGATACAATACGATTCACCATACGTAACATCCCACCCCATCCTCATAAAATAAAAAAACACCGCCCCACCACGAACGAATGTCCGTAGTACGAGCGGTGTGCTTCACCTAAATTAATTGTAGCCGAGCAGCGTTCAACTGTCACTAGACTTAAACAACCTATTCGCATGAGTAGCTGGATTTATTTATCAGGTACTATAATTTTCGTATTCAAATGCCAGCCTACGCAAATAAGTGTATAGTTTAGGGAGCGAGTTAAATGGATTATTGCTAATAGCTTGATGTAATCCTGTCAATAATGAAACTTATGAAGAGGTGGTTGAAAATGACCAAACCGCGTATTGGTATGGTTGGACTTGGAGGAATTGCACAAAAGGCCTATCTTCCTATTTTATCGAAAGCTATAGACTGGAATTTTGTTGGGGCTTTTTCACCTAATGCAGAGAAGCGTAAGGTAATTTGTGAGCAGTACCGAATTTCATCCTATGGAAGCTTACTCGAGCTGGCTGACCGCTGCGATGCTGTTTTTGTACATAGCGCTACTGACACTCATTATGAGGTAGTGTCAACTCTGCTCAAACAGGGTAAGGATGTATATGTGGATAAACCGCTGGCAGCTACTTTGCATCAGGCAGAGCAGCTTGCGGAGCTCGCAGAAAAGTTAGGCAGGAAGCTGATGGTTGGCTTTAACCGTCGTTTTTCCCCTTTATACATAGAAGCAAAGGACCGAATGACGGACACGGCATGGATTCGTATGGAGAAACATCGGACGAATTCAGTTGGTCCGCAAACCGCAGAGTTTACGATGCTTGACGATTATTTGCATGTAGTTGATACAGCACGCTGGCTTGCAGATGGGAAGGCGACTGTGATGAACGGCGTCGTTAACGTTAACGAGTATAATCAGCTGCTTTATGCACAGCATCACTACAGTACACTCGGCGGTTACACGTTATCGACTGCGATGCACCGACACGCAGGAACGAACTTGGAGCAGCTCGAAATTGTATCGGCAGGCGAAATTATTCGTGTAAAAAATATGAGTTTGCTCGAAGTAGAGCGTGATGATAGAGTAACACAAACGTTGCCGCCATCTTGGCAAACGACTCTGAAACAGCGAGGTTTTGAGGATGCTGTTCTTCACTTCATTCAATGTATCGTACAAGATAAGAGTCCAAGCGTGGATGGTGAAGAAGCTCTGAAATCACAAAAGCTGCTAATGAAGATGCTGGAATAAAGGGAGTGCACGAAATGAGTCACGATTCGAAGGCATTGGCAAAACCGAAGCAAGCGCGGAAAAAGAGGGTGCTTATATGGACGTTAGCCATTGTTTTGGTATTACTATTATCACTGGCTGTCGCGTATCAAATGATGGTTTATTCACCATCTGCTGAGGCTAAAGCTGCGATGAAGAGCGATGAACAAGTTACGGTCAGCATTGGACAAGCAGGCTATCGCTTTGAACCGACCGCTGGAGCAGCCGGAATTGTTCAGCCTAATGTTATTTTTTATCCAGGTGGATTAGTGGATCCGAAAAGCTATGCTCCTTTAGCTCACAAGCTCGCTGACGCTGGTCACCGTGTGTACATTGCAAGTATGCCGCTTAATCTTGCTTTAATGGGGCAAAACAAAGCGGATGATTTTATTGCTGAGCATCCAGAGGAAAGTTACGTTATAGGCGGCCACTCGCTTGGCGGTGTTTTTGCTTCACGATATGCTGCGGAGCATTTGGATCAACTTGAGGGTATCTTTTTCCTTGCGGCCTATGCAGAAAAAGCTGGAACACTTGAAGATGCTAAGCTGCCAGTATTGCAAGTCACTGCGTCTAATGATGGCGTGTTGGATTGGGAGGCATGGGGCAAAGGAAAGCGGTATATGCCTAGCTCAACGCAGTATGTCACGATTGAAGGAGGGAATCATGGTCAATTTGGTTCCTATGGCACGCAAAAAGGGGATCGACCAGCAAGCATTAAGCCGGAGGAGCAGTTGGAGCAAGTAAGCAATGAGCTGATCGGATGGATGAAGGGAATTCAAGCAACCAAATAACGGATTGTCCAGTTACTCGGACAAACGTACTGCTTATCATAAGAGGACAAGAAGCTGTCTCACGGTTAATACCCGTAGGCAGTTTTTTTGTTCTCAACGTTTAACCTCAGAGGTCTGTATCACATGCTGTAATGAAATAGGCTTGACATTTATTGGTCACGGTTGTATGGTTAGTTACATAACTAATGAACCATGTAACCTAAAGGGGTGATGACGTGTTTGATGATCGAAGTCCCATTTACCAACAAATAGCAGACAAAATTAAAGACGACATCATAAGCGGCATTTTGCAAGAAGATGAGCAGGTCATGTCAACAAACCAGTATGCTGCGTTTTATCGTATAAACCCTGCCACAGCAGCGAAAGGCTTTCATTTATTGACGGAGGAAGGCATTTTGTATAAGAAAAGAGGAATCGGCATGTTTGTAAATGGCGAAGCTAGGCAATTGCTGCTGGCACAGCGCAGAGATCGTTTTTTCGAAGAGGTTGTCGATCAAATGCTTGCGGAAGCTGAGAAAATTGGTGTCCCTCTTGCAGATATCATTGGTCGCATCGAACAAGTGAAAGGGAGGACTGACGTATGACGCTAGGTATCGAAGTGAATCAATTGGGGCATCGTTATGGATCATTTTCAGCGCTGTACAATATTTCGTTCAAGCTCGAGGGTGGCAAAATATACGGTTTGCTCGGTAGAAATGGTTCTGGAAAAACCAGTCTATTATCGATCATAGCCTCCTATCGACAGCAATCAGATGGTGAAATAACGATAGATGGTGAAGCGCCATTCGAAAATGCACGCATCATGGAGCAAGTATGCTTTATCCAAGAAAGCGGCCATATGCCGGACACTTTATACGTTCGTGATGTATTAAAGCTTTCGGCTAGCTGCTGGCCCAATTGGGATGCAAACTATGCGGATCGACTCATTCGTCACTATGAGCTCCCGATTAAGAAACGTATATCTACCCTTTCGAGAGGAATGAAGTCGGCGCTTGGCGTGACGATTGGCCTTGCTAGCCGCGCACCGGTTACGATTTTTGATGAAGCTTATCTTGGCATGGATGCTCCGTCCCGCTATACCTTTTATGAAGAGCTGCTTAATGATTATATGAAAACGCCTCGTACTTTCATTTTATCTACGCATTTAATTGAAGAAGTAGGTAATTTGTTTGAAGAGGTGCTTATTTTGGATAAAGGTCGCCTAATCATGCATGAGGAAACAGATGCGCTGCGGGCGCGCGGCTCATCTATTACTGGACCGAGTGAAAGCGTGGATCGTTTTGCAGAAGGTTTGACGGTGCTTGGGGAGCAGAAGCTTGGTAAAACGAAGTCGGTTACTGTGTTCGGAGAGCTCACTGATGTGAAGCGCAAGCAAGCATTAGCAGCAGGGCTTGAACTTGGTCCTGTATCACTGCAAGATTTATTCGTTCATTTGACGAAGAAAAGAGGGGATGAATAATGAGCAGCAAGAGAAAACATCCCGTGCTTAATGTGGCACAGCATATGATGTACACCTTTCGGTGGACGATCTTTTTTTATTGGGTCATATTTATTCTGATCTATATTGGTATAGGTATTTTGACGAATGCTGAGGCTATAGTAGGACCTGATTTTGAAGGGCAAGAGGTTTGGGAAAGCACGACCATATCGCCGAGAGTATTTCTGCTTGTCATTGGCATACTGCTGACCCCTGCATCGCTCGCAAGTTTTGTTTCCAGTGGAGTAACGAGAAAGCACTTTATTGGAGGCGTGAGTTTAGTACTAGTCCTATTTTCAGCCATATTCGCCCTTATATTAACGATAGGGTATCCCGTCGAGCAATTCATTTATGACAAAAACAATTGGACACTAGAGCTGAACAATCCGCATTTGTTTTCATCTTCTTTAGAGCTCGGCTGGATCTTTTTTGAATATTTCTGTTTGTTCTTTGCCTACTTTGGCAGCGGCTGGCTCATTGGCTCCGGATTTTATCGTTTTAATTGGAAAATAGGCGTACTAATTTCAGTTGCTGCGCTGCTGCCAATGATGGCGATGGAGGCTGTTCTATCGTCAGACTGGATAGGCAATCTATTGCAAACTGGATTAGAGGTAGAACGAGCATCGCTAGCAGCAGTCATTATTCTTGCCTTTGCTGTCATGCTGTGTATTGTAGCCTTGAATTTTATGATGCTTCGCCGTGTATCGATAAGAAAAAAGTTATTTTAATCCAAGTATTCAAGCCGTTTCCAAAGATCGTAACGATCTTTGAAAACGGCTTTATTTATTTTGTCAACAACCAAATTTTTGAAGGAGGCTTATCGAACATTGTCGAAATATAGTATGATATGAGCATTAACATTATCGAGTTTTTGAGGTGCATGATGAAAGTACTACGTAAATTTTTATTGATCTTCGTGTTTTTGCTCTGTATTGTTACTCCTTTTTTTGCTACGGCTTCTTATGCCATATCGGGTGCACCAAACGTCGAGATTACAGAGTGGGAAATGATGTGGGAAGCAGATCCAACCAGCACAGTCCAAAATGCAGCATCGAGCGCGAGAGCAGGAGATTGGCAACCTTTTTCTTATGGTGAAAAGTTACCAGTTAAGCCAGAAGACATTAAATCCGCTTGGCTCAGGTTTCAGTTGCCTGATTATGAATTGGCAAGACCATCTTTATTGATTAGCAAGCTTACTGCCAAAGATGTATCTATATTTATTGATAACAGGCTCGTTTATGAGTCTAAAAGAAATTATCCTTTTAATAAAAATGAGATTATTTTATCAATATCCGACATCGAAGCAAATCACATGGTTTACATACTTTTAAGTACGGATTCTAGTTGGTTAGGCTTGAAAAAACCAATTATTGTCGGAGAAGAGCAATCTCTTAGTACACTTTTTATGAAAAAAGAGATGTTTGATGTTTTTATTGGAGCATCACTTTTAATTATTTCGCTCGCTATGTTGCTATGTTTTATATTCCTAAATAAATCTTATTTAGATGGATTGAACTCACTCTGTATTATCATTTTTTCAATAGGGTTAATGATACTATCTATATCGCCTTATTTGCATATGGTATATAAGGAATACGGGTTTCCCATCTACTTTATGTTTGATGTGGGTTCAAATTTACTAATGCCTTCAGTTTTTTTCTTTTTCGAAAAAATATTCGGGAAAGGGCCTTTTGGACTGATTGCTCGTTTTAGAAAATTTCTAGTTGTTGTGTCAACGATTTTGATAGCTTGGTCCCTTACTTTACTGTTCTTAGGTAAAATTTCGAAATATTATATTTTATTCACAACGCTATCGTTCAGTGGCATAATCATTTTTGGGAATTTATTACTACTCTTTTATCTGATTAGACTATGTTTGCAAAAAAATAAAGAAGCGATCATTATTACAATCGGTTTTTGCGTATTTGCTGGAATTGGAGTTTTAGAAGTAATATGGTATTTTATTGAGGGTAAAAACTATGATCTATTTTTATGGAAATGGGGTATTTTTAGTTTTATTGCTGCATTAATTATAATTTTAGCAAGAAGAATATTACAAAACTACGAACAGGTTGTTAGCTATTCGAAGCAGCTTGAGGTTTTTAATAATGAACTGCAACGATCAGAAAAAATGGAAATCATCAGTCAATTGGCTGCTTCAGTAGCACATGAGGTCCGTAATCCGCTGCAGGTGACAAGAGGGTTTCTTCAGTTGCTCGGAGAAAAATCGACAAACGATAAAGAAAAGGGTTATATGGTGCTAGCCATCGATGAGCTCGACCGAGCTTCAGACATTATAACGGATTTTTTAACGTTTGCTAAACCTCAGCTTGAAAATACGACACTGCTGAATATAGCCGAAGAAATCAAGAAAATAGAGGCAATACTAGTGCCACTAGCAACGATGCAGGGCGGGGTCATAAAGGTTGATTTAGGTTCTGATTTATATGTTCGTGGTAATTCATCTAAATTCAAACAAGCGCTTATCAACATTATTAAAAATAGCATTGAGGCATTACATACAGAAGGGATCATTATCATTCGAGCTTATCAGGATGAATCTCAAAACGTTGTCATCTGCATTAAAGACAATGGCGAGGGGATGAATGAAGCTGATTTGAAAAAGCTGGGGGAGCCTTATTATTCAAAGAAAACAAAAGGAACAGGCTTGGGATTGATGGTGACCTTCCGAATTATTGAAATTATGCAAGGGAAGGTTGAGTTTATTAGTACGAAAGGAGTAGGAACTGAAGCTATTATTCATATTCCACTAGTAAAGAATTAGCGCTAGCTGCTCTCCAATGAGCAACTAGCGCTTTTTTTGAATTTATTCCCATGCTGCTGCGTTTAATTGATCCGCGTTTTTTAAAGCTTTAGGGTTTTCAGGAAGCACCAAGTAGTATTTATTAGCCGATTCTTCAACAACCTCTACATCGATTGTATCCGGAACATCGATTCCGAAAGCTTCTTTTATTGCATCTTTCGGATTGGCGATAAGTTGTTTCTTGAATTCGGCATCTTCCCAAGCTTTTTGAATGATTTGTTCTTTTAACGATTGTACATTGGACACAATAATCACCCTTCCGAATATGTATAAGTTTACCATACTCAGTCTATCATGCCCGTTCGACAAATTCTATATGAATTTTCAATTATTCGACAATTAATAGATTATATTGTACCTGTTAAACTGAAATTTTAGACAAAAAGTAGTTAAATCCGCCCTCTAGCAGCAACTTTTTGTTTGATTCTATCGTCTCATGGGTATGGTTCAAATGTTTTAGTATAAAGCTATGGAATGCGACCAGTTCACTAGATCCCGCTTCCAATTCAATTAGTCGTTTTTCATTATCAATTGCAAGCTGAACATAAGGTCCGAGGCATCCTCGAATAAAGATTTCATTTTCAACCTTTTGCTCAGTTAAGGAATCTTCCGCAGTTCTATTTGCGGCGATCATCGCAAGCAGGCCATTATAGCTGCCTTCAGCCAGATCTTCTTTCCAATCCTGATAGTCGTCAGACATCTGAAGCGACATCAGCACAATATCGATGGCGAGCTCCATCTTGGCAATGAGCTCTGGCCGTCCTGCTAACAACAGTGCGCCAGTGCTGGCGATTTTGACGGGACCTGCTTTGCCAGCTGTGCGGATGGGGTCGTTTATAAAGTAATCATCGCGATCCTCGTTGGTTACACTTTCGGCCCAGTTCGTTACATAATGGTCGTAATACGCCCAAAATGGTGAAGTTGAAGGGAACAGCTCACGGAATACACGGAACATTTCGAGCATGAGCAGGTTGCCAAGAGCAAGCTGTTCCTTCCAATTGGATGCCGGCTTGCTGTCCATCACGTCATCCTGAATAAAAAAATAGAGCATTCCATATACATTAGCTAATGCGAGCGCTTCACATTGCGAATCATTAATTCCGCTCGGCTCTTTCATCCAGAAGGGGAGAAGGCTGCATATGTAATCCTTGTTACTGTCATGCTTCACCGGATTGAACTTATGCGCATAGGCTAGACCAAGGCTGCCGAGCGGTGCGGGGAAAGCTGCAATACGTTCTTCGGCTTTAGCATAAACAAGTTCCAGCTGTGTGGTATAGCGAGTAAACCATTCCATTTAAATGTCCTCCGCTGCAATAGAATGTAAGCCAAACGACCATACTAAATTAAGATTTGATGCATATAAATAGTATATGAACGGTGTCAATCTTTTCCTACTATATCATTTTTGGAAAAAGAAAATCTTAACATATTTTTAAGCATGAGGAAGAAAAAAACGAAGTCTGTATTGAGTAAAAGCAGAAAATCCAGTAAAATGGATTAAGGTTATAAAAATAGGTGAAGTTAGTAGATGATCCTCTGTCACGCTATGCTTACAGAACTGGACTTAGGTCGGGGATGAATCTATTACCTGAGCAGGTTTAGAATTTAGTTCTCCTGCATTAAAGTTAATACCTAGATGAGAGTTCTTTAATGTGGAGGTAGTATGGCATGAATAGAGATGTTGAAATTTATGTTCTCTTAACGAATACGGGAACCTTATTTTCCAAGACAATTAGATGGTACACTAAAAATATGCTGAATCACGCTTCAATCGCATTTGACAGAGACTTGAATGAGGTTTATAGTTTTGGCAGAAAAAATCCGAACAACCCATTTTTTGCGGGATTTGTGAAAGAGGATGTAAGAGGCGAGTTTTTTGAGAACTCAACCTGCGCTTTGTATAGATGTACGATTAGTCATTGTGCCTATATAAACATACGAAATCAAATTCATTACATGGAGAAAAATCGCGATCAGTATAAATACAATTTGCTTGGCATGTTAGGCATCATGCTTAATATTGAGATGAAACGAGAGTACGCATACTTTTGCTCACAGTTTGTAGCCTCTGTTTTTGAGGAGAGCGGCGTGAATCTTGTTAATAAACCTTCCTTGTTCGTGACACCTGCTGATTTGGAGAATACAACGCTGCTGGAGCTCGTTTACCATGGTAAGCTGCAAGCTTATACAGGTGTTCAAGAGGAAATAAAGGCAACTGGAACCTTCCGCACTGCGTAAAGAAGATCTCACGTGTTGAGATCTTTTTCTTTTTTATAATGATCATTATGACGAAAACGGATTACATCCAGGAGGCTGGTTCACGATGTCTATTATTAGCTTTGGAATAGTTGGCGGAGGCTGGCGCGCAGAGTTTTACATACGTATCGCCAAAGCGTTGCCGGAGAAATTCAATATTCATACGATACTTGTTCGTGATGAGGAGAAGGGGCGGCTGCTGGAGGCAAAATGGGGCATTCGTACGGTTCGCAATATGGATCAGTTTACGGCTGAGTCCAAGCAGTTCAGCTTCGCTGTCGTATCTGTCCCGCGAACAGCGGCTCCGGCTATTATCCAAGAGCTAGCTGAACGGCAAATTCCAGTGCTGGCAGAGACGCCTCCGGCTGCTGATTTGGAAGCACTAACCGACCTGTATCAATCGCTGCCTAAGGATGCAATGGTACAAGTAGCCGAACAGTATTTATTTCAGCCGATGCATGCGGCTCGTATTCAGATTGCCCGCTCCGGGAAGCTGGGTGAAGTATCGCAAGCACAGGTATCTGCTGCCCATGACTATCACGGGATTAGCTTAATTAGACAGCTTCTTGGCGTCGGGTTCGAGCATGCCAGCATCATCGGACAGACCTTTGAATCGAAGATCATGCAAGGGCCAAGCAGACAAGGTGATCCGCTAGAAGAACGAATGGTTCAATCTGTGCAGCGAATTGCAACGCTCCGATTTGGCGACAAGCTGGCTGTATATGATTTTACGGGAGATCAATACTTCTCTTGGATACGGCGCAGCCGCATGCTCGTAAGAGGCAGTAAAGGTGAGCTAGTAGACTCAGAGGTCAGTTATTTAAAAGATTACGCCACGCCTATTCATACGGAGCTTCGCAGAGTCGATACCGGTCAGCACGGGAATTTGGAAGGTTATTATCATCGCGGGATTATTGCGGATGGCGAATGGCTTTACCAGAATCCAGTTGCTCCCGCAAGGCTTAGTGATGACGAAATCGCAATCGCGACTTGTTTGCTGCGAATGGGGCTGCTCGCTTCCGGTAAAGGAGCTTCCTTCTATAGCCTGGCAGAAGCAGCACAGGATCACTATTTGGCGCTCCTTATGGGAGAAGCAATGGCTTCGGGACAAACGGTGCATACGGAGAAACAAGTGTGGATGCCAGAATAGTCATAATCACCAATTAGGACAATTAGCACTAAACAAAATTGGTACCAATTACATGCAGGTGTAAGTCTTCGGCTGTGCTAAAATTGTATGATAAGTAGAAGACTCGTAGTCACTATTTTTGTGATAGAGTCTTTTTTTGTTTTGAATATTCGGAATTTTCTGGAAATTATTATTTTTTTCTTGGAAAAACATATTCGATTTCTTAATTAATGGGTAATCAAGTTATAAAGGAGAAACAGATGCCATTTTTAACGAATAAAAAAAAGAATCCTGTCATTTTATTGCTGATGTTCGTGTTGCTGGCTCTTTCGGTTACAGGGTGCGCTTTGTTTCAAAGCAGCGGCAATTCGGGTGAAGAGAATAAACCAATAGAGACGGAAAAGCCTGTCGCGCCTGCAAACGGTGAAAAGAGTAAAGTGATTCCATTTGTCTATACGACAAAAAAGGAATTGTCTCTTACTTTCAATGGTATGGGTGATGAGAGTCTGATGACCAAGCTGCTCGATGAACTTGATCGCTACGAGATTAAGGCGACCTTCTTTTTGCCGGGCATGAGGGTGGCTGAAGAGCCGGAAGTCGCCAAGGAGATTTTGGCCAGAGGTCATGGCATTGAGAACAACACGCTTAGTCGGCTCGATCTAACTCATTTAAGCTATGAGCAAGTGTTTAAAGAGATCAATGTCAGCAATGAAGTGATCGAGAGGGAGCTAGGAGTAAAGCCTCAATATATGCGGACGAGATCCGGCGATTACAATGATACCGTTCAGCTGGCGGCAGCGCAGAGCGGGCTTTCGGCTGTTGTATCTTACAGTCTTAATTTGCATGAATGGCAGCAGGAATCGGAGCAAGAGAAAGCGGACTATATTCGAAAATATGTGACCCGGGGCGGCATTATTGCCTTGGATACGGAGCTGGATGGACAGGTTCTAGAATCGATACCGCTTATTGCGAAGGCAGCGGCTGAGGTCGGCTACAAGCTCGTTCCGCTTAAAGAGCTGGTAAGCAGTGGACAAGAGAGAAAACCGCTTGAGCAAATACCAGGATTTGATGCTGCTCGAAAAAATTTAAACGACAAACAATCGAGCTACAAGCTTATTTATAACTGGGAAAATAAAAAGAAGGTTGTGTCACTTACCTTTGATGATTGGGGTACCGACTACACGATTACAAAGCTGCTTGATATTTTGGAAAAGCATGACGTGAAGGCTACATTCTTCTTGCGTGCCAACGGGGTAGAGAAAAATCCGAATTTAGCTAAGGCGATAGCGGAAGCCGGACATGATGTTGCTAATCACACGTACAGTCATCCTGTCATTACCAAGTTAACGCCTGAGCAATTGCAAGAGGAAGTCGTCAAGGCTCATCAAGTGATAACCGAAGCCATTCAGCAGCAGCCTACCATGTTATTTAGACCCCCGACGGGTGAAATTGATGATGAACGGGCGAGAATCGTAGCTGCAACAGGCTACACATCCATTGCGATGTATGACGTAACGGTGTTCGACTGGGACTCTGCCAATGATGCCGACCATATCGTGAAGGGTGTTTTGGATCAAACGGTTGATGGGAGTGTTATTCTTCTGCACATGCTGGATAACATTCATACGATTGAGGCGCTGCCAGATGTTATTGAGAAGCTGAAAAGCAAGGGCTATGCATTCGTTCCCATGTCGCAAATGTCTCTAAAATAACTTTTTCTTACTAGATGGAGATGACATATGACGTTATACGAGGAAATCGTTACAAGGCAGAAGAAAATAGCGGTCATTGGATTAGGTTATGTCGGATTGCCGATTGCAGTAGCTTTTGCGAAAAAAGTGGACGTGATCGGTTTTGATGTTAATAAAGATAAGATTGCACAATATTGCAGCGGGATCGATACAACCGGCGATATAGGCAGTGATGTGCTCAAAAATACCGAAGCGCAGTTTACTTCAGATCTGAATGAGCTTAAAGATGTTTATTTCTTCATTGTGGCCGTGCCTACACCGATTCAAAGCGGTAATATACCGGATTTGAATCATGTGAAGAGTGCGTGTCAAATGGTGGGCAAGAAGCTCAAGCATGGTGCAATAGTTGTGTTTGAATCGACCGTCTATCCGGGGGTGACGGAGGAAATATGTATTCCGATTTTGGAGGCAGAGTCGGGTCTTGTTTGCGGCGTCGATTTTAAGGTAGGTTATTCGCCTGAACGAATCAATCCCGGTGACAAGGTTCATCGACTAGAGAACATTACGAAGATCGTGTCCGGTATGGACGAGGAGACGCTGGAAACTGTCGCGAGCATGTATGAGCTGATTATTGATGCAGGCGTATTTCGTGCGGAGAGCATCAAAGTAGCTGAGGCTGCAAAAGTCATTGAAAACGCACAGCGAGATATAAATATTGCTTTTATGAATGAGTTGTCCATGCTGTTTAATGGCATGGGCATTGATACAAAAGCTGTACTTCAAGCCGCAGGCACCAAATGGAATTTTCTTAACTTTAGCCCTGGGCTGGTTGGTGGTCATTGCATCGGAATTGATCCTTATTATTTGACCTATAAGGCTGAGGATACCGGCTATCATTCCAAAATTATTTTAGCGGGACGCCAAATTAACGATGGGATGGGCAAGTATGTCGCTCAGCAAATCATTAAGAGGCTTGTTAAGCAGAAGGTAAATATAAATACAGCCAAAATAGGCTTTCTTGGCTTTTCTTATAAAGAGGACAGCTCCGATATTCGCAATACGAAGGTGACAGACATTATCGAAGAGCTTCAAGAGTACGGGATAACAACACTTGTGGCAGATCCAAATGTGGACAAGCAGCAGGTTTATGGTGAGTATGGCATCGAGCTATGCGACATTGAGGAATTAAGCGGGTTGAATGTTGTTATTGTAGCGGTTCCCCACAGTCAAATTATGAAGATGAATGTTGAGGATTTTGACATGCTGTATGACGACAATAAAACGAAGTTTTTGGTTGATATAAAAGGCGTATTTGATAAGCGGTTATTCGAGCAAAACGGATACGACTATTGGAGCCTATAGTGCCGGATTGGAGACAGCAGCGTGTTTAGACGACAGAAAAAAAAGCCGATAGAAGTGCTGACTGTTCCAAGAGCGGACAGACGCACCCTTTGGAGCGTTCCCGATCCGGAGCATTTGCGGCAAAAGGTTGATCGAAGAGGTTATGCCGAAGGTCAAAGCAAGGACGGCCGTGATGATGCGGCGGCGATGCATAAGCTGCGTGAGCTTAGCCTGAGATATGAGGCTAGCTTTGACGTGCGGCTGCTTCGCAATGGCCGGAGGAAGAAGCAGGCAATAAAGGGAAAAGCGGTAGACATTTCTTCTACAGGCATTTTGATTGAACTGGACGCCTCCGTAATTGGCGATTCGTTCATGGAGGGGGCAAAGTATAAGCTGAGCTTTGAGATCCCGCCTGGGACGATGCCTGAAGGTTATGAGTCTGCCGTGAAAATTGAAGCTGTTATCAAAAGAACATTTACGCGAGATAGCGAAGAGGGAGCGAAGCAGCTTATCGCTTTCCAATTTGAGAGGCCATTATCCACGTATCTTCAGAAGAAGCGTTGGGGTTATTCTGTCTATGCGGCGAGCACCCTGCTGTTTGTAGCAGTTGGTATTATTATGCTTATGCGTGTGGAGAGCATCATTTATTTTAAATATAATTTCATCTTGTATTTATACAGTATTACGGCAGCGGCTTTTTTGCTTACTCGTTACTTCTTCGGCGCGCTGCACCGCGATGTGCCGGTTAATCCGCATTATACGCCAGGCGTATCGATTATAATTCCTTGCTTTAATGAAGAGGAATGGATTCATCGAACGATTTTGAGCTGCATGAATCAAGACTATCCGATCGACAAGCTGGAAGTGATTGTCGTAGATGATCGCTCTAAGGATCGTTCTGTGGAGCAAATTCAGAAGGTTATCGACCTTGTTCACAAAGAGGCGCAGAGGTATGAAACGAAGGATCGTCTGAAATTGCATGTATTGTCCGAAAATGGGGGCAAACGCGTAGCGCTTGTAAAGGGCGTGGAGATGGCAAAGCATCGTTTGGTCGTATTTGTGGACTCTGACAGCTTTCTAGAGCCAACAGCGATTAGAAATCTCGTACAGCCCTTTCAGGACCCGCGAATGGGCGGTGTCGCTGGACGCACGGATGTGGAAAATAAATATACGAACACAGTTACTAAGCTGCAGACGGTTCGTTACTATATTGCATTCCGAATTATGAAGGCTGCGGAATCTTGGTTTGACAGCGTAACCTGCCTGTCTGGGCCACTCTCATGCTACCGCAAGGATTTAATTTTGAAGCATAAGGATGCTTGGCTGACGCAAAAGTTTTTGGGGCAGCCAGCGACCTTTGGCGACGACCGCAGCATGACTAATTTTATTTTGAAAACACATCGTACCGGCTATCAGGATACCGCGATTTGCTCCACAATCGTCCCCTCAGAGATGAACGTGTTCTTAAAGCAGCAAATGCGCTGGAAACGTTCATGGCTGCGTGAATCGCTGCGAGCAGGGGGCTTTATTTGGCGGAAGGAGCCGTTTATGGCTTTGTTCTTCTACATTGGGCTAATTGTTCCAATTGCAGCGCCGATTGTGGTTTTGTACAACTTGGTTTATGTGCCGATCATGTATCGGATCTTCCCAAGCACCTTCCTGATGGGACTGCTGCTGATGGCGCTGCTAATGAGCTTTGCCCATCTGCTGTTTCGAAAGAGCAAGCTATGGGTTTTTGGATTCGTATTTTGTATTTTCTACGAGTTTGTGCTGCTGTGGCAAATGCCTGTTGCTTGGGTGACCTTCTGGAAATCCACTTGGGGGACAAGAGAAACGCCGCAGGACATTGAAGCTCGAAATAAGAAAGCAGCGAGAAAGAACAAAAACAACAAGAATATGGACATGCCGCTTTAAAGCGGCTATGGTCTATTTCATAGATAAGGATGACCGCTATGAATAAGTGGTATACGAATGGAGTTTTCGATTATAAGCGGAAAAACAAAAGAAAGATGATCAGAACGACCGTACAGATGATCATCTTGCTTGTTTTGGGCTTCATTCTTTTCCATGCTGTATTTGATATCAAGCAATATGCGGAGCCGGATAAGGCGCAGTGGACCAATCAAGACGGGTTTATTGCGCTGTCTTATTTTGGCGTAGCAAGAAACGGCACATCGGAGCTGATTTCCAAAAAACGGCTGGATCAGCAGCTGAAAGCACTGCACGATCAAGGTTATGTAACCATTTCGCAGCAGGATGTTATGGACTATTACAAGCTTGGAAAACCTTTGCCGCCTAAAGCGCTGTTTCTATCCTTCGAGGATGGACGAAACGATTCCAGTTTATTTGCTCAGCCTTTGCTGGAGAAATACAATTATAAAGCGACCGTTTTGTCCTATGCGAATAAGGTTGGGAGCAATGAATCCAAATTCCTTCAGCCTAAGGACATGCTCAGTATGATGAAAAATGGCTTTTGGGAGCTGGGAAGCAACGGCTACCGCATGTCTTATATTAATATTTTTGACAAGGAAGGCAAGCTCATTGGTGTGAAGGAAGAGAATGAGTTCAAAGATCGGGCTAACACGAGCTACTACACTCACTACCTGATGGACTTTATCCGGGATGAGAACCTAGTGCCTGCGGAGCATCGAGATGAAATGGAAGCACGCATCAATGCAGACTACAAGTCGATGAAGGAAATATACAACAAGACGCTTGGCTTTGTTCCTAACGTGTATATGATTATGCACGCGAACATTATGTACAACGGCATGAACCGGCTTGTTGAGAATGTGAACGACCATAATATTAAAGCGATGTTCGGCATGCATTTTAACCGTGAAGGACTTTCCTTGAATAAAAGCAGTGACAGCCTTTATAATTTAACAAGGGTGCAGCCTGCTTCCTATTGGTATACGAATCATTTGCTTATGAAAATTAGTAAGGATACAGGTCAAAAAGTCAGCTTTATTGCAGGGGATGAGCGGAGATCGGCAAAGTGGCAGCTTATCAGCGGTGCGGCTGAGTTTACGGATAACCGGATTGCTTTAACCTCTGTTCCAGCAGGAAGCGGCATGCTTTTGTTGAAAGATATTCATGCTGCCAACGTAAAACTTACTGCGGAGCTTGGCGGTCATGCAATCGGCAGCCAATCGGTTTATGTTCGCTACGATCAGAATAAAGATTCATTTGTTCGAGTGTCGATCGAGGATAATTCGGTTATTGTTGAGCAAAAGGTGCCTGGAGGCAAGGTTGAACGGCTGCTAGCAAGCAAGCTTGGGGACAAGGCTGCTGAACGTGCGAAGCAGCTTGAAGTTAGCGTATCGGGCGATCAATTAACGGTGATTGTAGATGATGTACAGCTCTCTTTGCAGCAAATTAGCAGCTCGATCGTCGGCGGAAATATTGCGCTTGCTTCCAAAGCAAGCCTTAACAACGAAAAAGATGATATTTACGACGCTGTTTTTGATAATATAAAAGTAACGACCGTCAAAGAGGACGATACAGAGCATGAGTCATTATACAAGAACGGTTATGTTGGGATTGAGGGGTTAATCAGTAGAGTGAAGAACGCGATAAATGCATCATTCGACTGGGCGATCGATACGTTTTAGCTTAATCAGAACCTAATAATTCGAGGAGTTTGAATCAATGCGGAAACGAAAAGGTCTTATTGCAGCATGTTTGCTTGTGGTGCTTGTAGGCGCAGCAATGTATTTTTCCAATCTTACAAATCGCGCAAAGAAAGCGGAGCAGTCGTCTATTGAAGATGTACAACAGGCTGCAGCCAACGTACTGCCTGAATTGTCAGCTTGGATTGTGGACTGGCAGTGGAAGCAGGGAATTGAGGACCTGAGTATTATTAAAGGTGAATTAACGAGCTTGCAGTTGTTCGCGGCCTATTTTGATTATAAGGATAGTCTTTATTTTACGGATAAGTTCCAGCAGGCGTTGCCTGAAATCATGAAGATTTATAAGAAGAACGAACAGATGCAGCTCTATCTGACGGTAGTAAATGACCAGTTTAAAGAAAATGGCGAGTCTGTTCAAAAGGATTCGAGTTTAATTACGCGGCTAGTAGAGACGGAGAAAAGCCGCAAAAAACATGTTGATGAGTTGATTGCAGCCGTTGATCAATTTGGCTTGAACGGAATTGAGATCGATTATGAGCGAGTCGAGGAAGAGGACTGGGAACGGATGCTGCTTTTCTACTCGGAGCTTCATACTCGTTTGCAGAAAAGCGGGAAGTCGCTTCGAATCATTTTGGAACCAAGAGCTCCTATTGAACAATTAAAGCTTCCGGAAGGCCCGGAATATGTCATGATGGCTTATAACCTATATGGCTCACACAGCGAACCAGGACCAAAAGCGGATGAAGCTTTTATTGAACAATTGGCAGCCAGAATGGAAGTACTGCCTGGCAGTCCGTATATGGCTTTCTCAGTTGGCGGGTTCGATTGGCATGAGGATGGCAAGGTTGAAGCTTTGACTGAGGAGCGAGCGGGGCTGCTGTTAAAGCAAACAGGCAGTAAAGCGCAGCGCGATCAAGCGAGCGGCAGCATGTTTTTTGAATATACAGATGCTGAGGCCAACAATATGAAGCATACCGTGTGGTATGCAGATGAAGTGACATTATCTCGTTGGATAAATATTGCAAAAGATAACGGAATTAGCAAGGCGGCGATTTGGAGATTAGGCGAAATCGAGATGGAATCTCTGACTAATTTGAAGCTGTATATGCAATAAAATAGGGAATAACAAAGTGCTTCCGAAGCTTATGAGAATAGCTGCGGAAGCACTTTTCTTTAGTACTGAAATATTCCATTGACAATGATTATCAATAGCGAATATACTTCATTTTAGGACAAAAACAGATCCAATTTATTGGAGTGGGGAGCAATTATAATGAAGTACAAATTAATGACTTTTTTATTGGCTTGTACGGTAGTATTTACAGGCTGCGGCTCAAATGATGCAGATAAGAATGAGCCTAAACAAGCAGAAGGCAATTCCGCAAGCGGGGCTGTCGTCTCGGATGAGGCTTGGGCACCTATTCTGGAGAGCTATCGTCAATTTACAATTGAGCAAGCCGATACTTTCATACTAGAAACAGAGAAGTTTGTAACAGCTGTGAAGAGCGGGGATGTTGAGGCGGCTAAGAAGCTGTATGCGCCGACACGTATGTACTTTGAACGTATTGAGCCGATAGCTGAAGCGATTGGCGACCTCGATCCGAATATTGATGCGCGTGAGAATGACGTAGAAGATAAGGATTGGCGCGGATTCCACCGTATTGAGCAGTCGCTGTGGGAGAAGAATTCAACCGAGGGCATGAGTGAATATGCAGACCGTTTGCTGGAGGATGTAAAGCTGCTTCGCGCTTTGATGGAAACCGTTGAGGTTGAGCCAAGTTTGCTTGTAACGGGAGCGGTAGAGCTGCTTAATGAGGTATCCTCTTCGAAGGTGACGGGCGAGGAAGAACGTTATTCACACACAGATCTTTACGACTTTGCAGCTAATGTGGAAGGCGCAGACAAAATCTATCAGCTGGTTAAGGCTGAACTGAACAAAAAGGATGCTGCGCTGGATGAGCAAATAGGCAAAGGTTTTGCTGATCTTGAGCAAGCTTTGTCAGCTTACAAATCAGGTGATGGCTATGTGTCTTATCTAGATTTGAAAGAGGAAGATACAAAGAAGCTAAGCCAGCTTATTGATGCGCTTGCAGAGCCGCTTTCTCAAATGGGTACGATATTGGAGGCTTAACAACATGACGGAACCTTCTGATTCCAATCAAAATGAGGGCAAGCCCAACATAGATGCTAAAAAAATCAGCCGCAGAGATTTACTGCGGCTGGCTGGCGTTGGCGGAGCAGGACTACTGCTCGGAGCAGCAGGAGTTGGAGGCTTGTTCCAAACGCAGGAACGAAGCGCGGCTAAGCCCGCTTCCAAGGCAGTTAAAGCAGACAAGGATCAAATTGTCAGCTTTTATGGCAAGCATCAGGCCGGGATCACGACGCCGGCACAAGACTTTATTTTATTCGCTGCCTTTGATTTAACGGCGAGTACACTGGATGAGGTGCGCAAGTTATTTCAAGCATGGACAAGTGCGGCAGCATCGATGACAAACGGTGAGATGCTCGGCAAGACTAACGATAATTTAAATCTTCCTCCGTCAGATACGGGTGAAGCAGAAGGTCTGCTGCCATCACGTACAACAATTACTTTCGGAGTAGGTTCGTCATTCTTTGATGCGAGATATGGATTAGCGGGCAAAAGGCCAGCTGCTCTAGCTGATATGCCTGCTTTTGGCGGTGACGAGCTGCGAGAGGAATGGTCAGGCGGCGATATTGGCGTTCAAGTGAATGCTAATGATATGCAAATTGCATTCCATGCGATCCGCAATCTAGCTCGTATAGCTAGAGGGAAAGCGGTGCTCCGCTGGACGCAGGAAGGTTTCCAGCGCACGAGCGGTGCTGATCCAGCGAATGCTACGCCTCGCAACCTGATGGGCTTTAGGGATGGAACAGGCAATCCAGACGTTAACGATGATGGGGAAATGAACAAGGTCGTGTGGGTAGCCGCAGCTGATGGTACGCCGTGGATGGATAAGGGCAGCTATATGGTCGTAAGGCGTATTCGTATGCGCATTGAGGTATGGGATCGTTCGACGCTCGGTGATCAGGAGTCAACCTTTGGCCGCCACCGAGACAGCGGTGCCCCGCTTGGCGGAGCGCATGAGTTCGACAAGCTTGATTTGGAGAAGAAGGACGAGAAGGGCAAGCCGGTGCTTCCGATGAATTCGCATGTGCGTCTAGCTCATGGCGATGGCACGGTAAAAATTTTGCGCCGCTCCTACTCGTATTCAAGTGGAATGGATCACAAAACCGGGCAGTTGGATGCGGGCTTGTTGTTTATTTGTTTTAACCGCGACTCACGGAAACAATTTATTCCGATGCAGACTAAGCTTGGGCAAAGCGACCTCATGAATGAGTATGTCGTTCATACGGGCAGTGCGATGTTTGCTTGTTTTCCAGGTGTTCGTGAAGGCGGATATATCGGAGAAACGTTATTTTAAATCATGATATTGCTCGATTAGTGCTTTGCAGAAAATAGCTCTTGATGATGAAAGGGGCGGACGTCTATGTTCGCACAAAATGGCGGAATGAAACAGTGGAGTATTCGTTTCATTTCTTTTTTTGTACTGATGATATTGATGTTAGGGAGCAGCGGATTATATGCGTTTGCTGAAGGTGCGCAATCCTCCGAGCTTGATCGTTTGCTTCCGCTCGTTGGCGGTGCTCTTGTTGAAGCAGGTCAAGGAAAGTGGAAGGAAGCAGCGGCTCATATTGACGATGCTTCGGCTAAGTGGAAGCAGCTTGAGCCTGCGGCAACGAGTGAATCGGCCGCGGTGGATTCTGCGCTAGCGGGAGCTGTAAAAGCTTTAGCAGTGCCGGAAAGCGATGCTGATGCTGCCAAAGCCACGTTATCCACATTAGCGAAGGCACTTCATAAATACGTGAAGAGCGTTCAAGACGCACCAGCGACCCAGCTAACTGGTCAAGATGCGGCTGTCAGCATACTTCCTTTAGCAGAGAAGCTGCTTGCAAGCATTCAAGCAGGCGACTTGGAGAAGGCATATGCTGAATATCGTGAAATGAACAACAGCTGGCTTAAGGTTGAGCCTGCTATTCGAGCGGATCACTTTAACGTATACAGCGGCTTGGAAACGAAGATGAGCATGCTTCGGATTGCTGTTCAAGCAGATCCTCCGAGAACCGAACAAGCGAAAACAGAAGCGCTCGCACTCATTCAGCTTATTCAAGATTATCGCGATGGGAAAATAGCGACTGTGGCTAAGGAGTCGGGCGTAACGGTAGCCGATGCTGTGGACATCCTAAATCAGGCGTTAAATGATGTCCAGCAAGGGCATTATCCAGAAGCGGCTGGACAGATGGAAGCTTTTATCGTGCAGTGGCCTGCGATTGAGGGTGTGGTTGCCCTGCGTTCGGCTGCTATCTATAGCAGTATGGAGATTGGAATGGCTGAGGCGGGCGGGTATTTGCTCTCCGATCCTCCAGCGGCAGATAAGGCGGAGCAGCTAATAGCTGAGATGCTGGGGCAGCTAGAGCCAATGATGCAGGATACCCGTTACACCGCTTGGGATGCGGGGATGATTTTGCTGCGCGAAGGTCTTGAAGCCATTCTTGTATTATCTGCTTTACTTGCGTACTTGCAGCGTACCGGCAATCAAGATAAGCGCAAATGGGTATGGTCTGGCGTATGGGTTGGACTTCTGCTTAGCGGTATTATGGCTGTTGTGCTAACGTATGCCATTGCTCAGGTCGCAGCTGGAAGTGCGCGTGAGTCGATTGAAGGCATTGCTGGCTTACTATCCGTTATTCTAATGATTACAGTTGGCAATTGGCTGCACAATAAGTCTAATATGAACAATTGGAATCAATACATCGATAAACAAATGGGTAGTGCGCTCGCAAGAGGAAGCCTATGGTCATTATTTGCTGTTTCGGGTCTAGCGATCTTCCGCGAAGGTGCGGAGACGACGATTTTTTATGTCGGGATGGCGCCGTCTATCGATCCGCTGCAGCTGGCTCTCGGATTTGGCGTTACGTTCATCTTGCTGATTGCACTTGGCTTTGCGATTATTAAATTTAGCGCAAAGCTTCCCATACGGCCATTTTTCCTTGTTGCATCCGCATTAATCTATTATCTCGTTGTTCGCTTCCTTGGCGAGAGCATACATTCCTTGCAGGTATCAGGGTGGGTTCCGTCACATACTGCTTCAGGCGTACCGACTATAGGGGCGTTAGGCGTATATCCGACTTGGGAAACTACACTGCCTCAGCTTGCAGTGCTAGTGTATATTATCGTAAAGATAAGTATAACGCAGCTGCGCAAAGCGGCATCACCCGGTAAAGCAGCAGAAGCCAAATAATGATGTAATGGAGCTGTTCCAAGAGCAGATATAATCTGTTTTTGGGGCAGCTCATTTTTTATTAATGCTTCATTATCATAAAATTGTGGTTAAGTTTAGTATGTAAGGCAAAATAATTACTCATAGCTTGCCAATAGGCGAATGGATTAGGTTTGTGGTATGATTTTTGAAAAGGGAGGAATCGGTATGAAAGGTCCGGGAATTCTTATTTCCGCATTAGTATTCGCGCTTCTTATCGCGATATTTGCGGTTATCAATATCGATTCGGTACATGTGAACTTTTTATTTACGAAGGCAACCCTTCCGCTCATTCTCGTCATATTGGGATCGACGCTGCTTGGCGGCTTAACCGTAGGCCTACTGGGGATGATTCGTCAGATTCGCTTGCAGCGAACCGTCAAATCATTAGAGAAGCAGCTTGCTGAATTTACAACCGAAGCGGAGCTGCTTGGTTTATCCAAGGCAACGATCCGCACGGAGCCGAGCGAAGAGGCGGCTGTTCCACAAAAGGAATAATATAGTTATCAGATCGTGAGGCCATTAATGTTTATTTATACGTATGCATGCCATGAGGACGAAGCGGCTTTGTGTGAGCTGGAGCTGCAAGTCTTATTCGGCGAGAAGCCCAAACAAGGCGTTGTCAGAAGTCAGTATGGGCTATCGGTTGATCGCAGCCCTTTCGTAAAACGGCGTATAGCCGTCATGCTGGAAGCTAACAGTATGGAAGAACTGATCGTTATGCTTCCGTCAATTGAGCTGGGTGGAAAAACGTTCAAGGTTGTTTATACGCAAGGCGATGAAGCATTCACCTTCGATGAGCAAAGAAAGCTCGAGAGAGCTGCCGGCGCGGTTATTCATGGCAAAGCCGATATGCGCAATGCAGAGCAGCTGTTTGGTTTAATGAAGCTTTATGGACGCTGGTACTTTGGACCGCTGGAGGAGAACGGAGCTGTATGGCTGAGGCATCAGAATAAGCCGCAAAACTATTCAACTGCACTGCCAACAAGAGCAGCTCGTGCGATCGTGAATCTTGCGGCTGGGCAAGCAGCTGAACAGCTTAAGCTTATTGATCCGTGCTGCGGAATGGGAACCGTTCTGATTGAAGGCATGTCAATGGGAATCGACATTGAAGGGTTGGATATCAATCCGCTTGCCGTGCGAGGCGCGCGCGTAAATCTTGCTCATTTTGGTTATCCAGACCGAGTAAGACTTGGCGATATGCGGCTTCTCGAAGGTCATTACGATGCTGCGATTGTAGATATGCCATACAATTTGTGCTCTGTCTTGCCAGAAAGCGAGCAGCTTGTTATGCTTGAGAGTGTAAGAAGGTGGGCGAAGCGAGCGGTTATTGTCACAACTGATCCAATGATGAGACAGTTAGAGCTGGCATCTTGGAAGAGCATAAAAACCACAACCCTGAGTAAAGCCTCTTTTACCAGATATATAAGTGTAGTAGAATAAGAAATATGTAGCGCATGAAACGAGGTGAACCTATGTCTACAATCGAACAAAACGAATCCCAAGAGGAGCCTAAGAAGCTGACTCAAGCGGAGAAAGCGAAGCAATTGCTCGCTCAGAAGAAACAAGCGAAAGCTGGAGGAGCTCCAGGCCAATCGCATCTTTCTACGGGGACGCAGGCACTGAAGAGCCAGAACACGAAGAAAGTTAACAATCAGCGTAAAAAAATGGGTGTATAGCTGTCGGTTCCAACTTTTTTTTGAAATGCAGCAATAGCAACAATGAAGGACGCCAGCTGGTAACAGCTAGGCGTTTTTCTTATATAATAATATAAGAAGCAGGTTAGTCAGCTTGGAGGTTCACGGGGTTCTTGCCTAAATTTACTGAAATAACAACAAAAGGCAAGAATGAATCAATCGACTATCCCGCATAATGAATATACACGGATGAATTAGAAAAAATAATAAAACATGAAAATGAATGACGTTTAAGTTAATTACGGAGGGATTCGTTATGACGGCGACCAAACCATCACGAATGAGTATTTATTTGCTTGCCGGTGTCGCAACATCCAATAGCATATTTACGGAATGCAAGGTTAAGCTGGAACAAATGTTTCAATCCGATGGCGTTGAACCAGCTATCCACGTTATATTTCCTTATGGAGATGCCAGTCGCAGCTTGGTTAGACAAGTGCTAGAAGTGAAGAGCGACTTGTCCAACCGTTTAACGGCGGGTCGGATCGGCGGACAACATGCGCTGGAGAAAATCAAACAAACGATGAGCAGCGAGCGTTTATTGCTGATTGGACACAGCGGCGGCGGTGCTGCTGCTTATCAAGCCGCAAAAATGCTTTATGAGCAGGATCAAATCGAGGACTTTCGAATTGTGCAAATTGGATCACCAAGAACGCCGATCGAGCCAAAGCTTCAGGAGCGCGTTAGTTATTTTCATTCCATCGACAGCTTAGGCAAGCTTAATGACCCGATTAGCCGAATTGGTACTTGGGGCGGATGGAACATAAGCAAATATGCGATGCCAAGGTGGAATCGCATGAAGTACGCGCCAGGCTATGTTGAAGGAATTCCAACTGTGGGCGGACATGCGGATTATTTTCGCCATACGGAGGATTTTAGCGACCAAGAGGCCGTTTGCAATCTAGATAAAACAGTGGACCGCGTGCGGGGTTGGTTGAAAGGGTGGGTCTGATCCTATACACTAAGGTGAGAGTAAGCAGCAGCTTCTAAAGTGAGATGCTTACGACTTAGGAGGTGAAGGACCCATGGCCAATACACATACGTACACAAAGAAAGAAGAAATTGCGAATGCCGTCACACATGGGATTGGGGCTGCACTCAGCATTGCGGCACTCGTCGTGTTGATCGTATTCGCGGCAACGAAGGGAACGGCCTTTCATGTTGTCAGCTTTACTATATATGGATCAGCCATGCTGCTGCTGTATGCGGCCTCTACGCTCGTGCACAGCTTCCCCGAGGGAAAAGCGAAGCGGGTATTTGAATCCCTTGATCATTCGTTTATTTACGTCTTTATAGCAGGAACTTACACTCCGATATTGTTCCATATCGTGCAGGGTACGCTTGGCTGGGTACTGTTTGGGATCGTTTGGGGAGCGGCATTAATCGGTGTAGCGTTTAAGGCTTTTTTTGCATCACGATTTTTATTCACATCAACGATCATTTATATTGCAATGGGATGGATTATCGTATTTGCTTGGAAGCCGCTCACAACGCATCTAGCTCCAGGAGGGGTGCAGCTGCTCGTTACAGGGGGATTGCTGTACACATTCGGAACGATATTTTATATGTGGCGTGCCTTTCCTTACCATCACGCCGTATGGCATTTGTTTGTTCTTGGCGGTTCAATCGTCCATTTCTTCGCTATATTGCTATATGTTCTCCCAGCGAAATGACAAAGATTATTTTGACATACAGAAGCAAATCTTACTCGCATGAAGCAAGCTGTGCAGAGTTGAGATTTGCTTTTTTTGTTTTTTTAGCAGCTCGGAATTAAACTTCAATTGCTGGGCACCAGCCTGGCGGCTCCGCGCAAATAGCCAAGGCAAAGGCGGGATCTTCTTGCGCAAGATCAGCGAAGTAGCTTGATAATATATGGTTTCCTGAGACAGAGCCCATACGGAACGAACGTTTCACCTCACCCTTTGCATGCATATAGTAGTAAGTTTGTTTGGTTTTTGGCGATTGGTAAACGAGCGTAGGCAGATGGGGGACGATATCAAATTCATTTTGAAAACGCCAATGCGTACCAATGGATGCGTTGTAGCTGCTCGCAAACTTCGGATCACCGACTCGAGGCGCTCCATACGTATATATAATGGGATCAGTAAAAGCAGTGTTGTTCGCCAGATCGAGAGCAGCAAGGGTTGCAAGTGCACCCCCAAGGCTGTGTCCCGTGATAAACAGCGGTCTGCCCTGTGGAAGCTGATTTATAATTTCAATGATTTGAGTCCGTGCTGACATATAGATGTCGGTAAACCCCTTGTGCGTTAGACCGGCATTTTTGACTGGGCGGTAAGTCGTTTGCTGGGCAATGAAATCAGATACCCAATCCACTGCAGAGTTGCTGCCGCGAAAAGCGAGCACGGACGCACGCTCAGATGTTAAAACAAAACCGAATCGTTCATCGCTGTCGTCATATGCTCTAGCCGTAAATTCACTTACTAAGCTGTAGGTTCTAGGTACAAGAAATAATCCGTCCTTGTTATTGTATTGCATGTACGTTTGTCCGCAAACCGCAGCCAAAAACAGAGCTGTTCGAAAATCGAGATCCTGCGTGGCTAACGTGCCTCTCGTTTTTGCTGTCATACCATCCCTCCGCTCATACAACTCCGGTTCTCCCGATGTTTGTAATATATGATCAGCCCTGCAGATGGGTACCAGCGGAAAAAAATGGACTTCTTAAGGCAGCTCCAAGTATAATCGGGGAATAACGCGATTTTGAAAGGGGATTCATAAATGACTCTTCAAATAGGTATTGCAGGTACAGGATGGTTTGGCATGATGCACGCGGAGAAGCTCGCTAAGCTTGCCGGCATCAAGGTAACTGCTTTCTTAGCAACTAGCCAGCAAAAAGCAGATGCAGCAGCACAGCGCTTTGAGGGTGCACGCGGTTATGATTCGATACATCGCATGCTTGATGATCGTAAGCTTGATGCGGTATATATTTGTGTACCGCCATTTGCGCATGGGGAGATTGAATCTGCATTGCTTGAAAGAAGCATTCCCTTTCTTGTAGAGAAGCCGCTTGGAGTGGACGAGCAGCTGCCGTCTGAGATTTTGAAAGGAATCGAAGAGAAAAAGCTGATTACATCGGCTGGCTATCATTTCCGTTATATGGATGGAACCGACCGTGCAAGAGAGCTGCTGCGCGAGCGCACAACATTAATGGCGCTTGGCTATTGGATGGGCTCCATGCCGGGAGTAAGCTGGTGGCGCAAGATGGAAGGATCAGGCGGTCAATTCGTAGAGCAGACAACACATATTGTGGATCTGCTAAGGTATACGGTTGGCGAGGTAAGTGAGGTTTACGCAGCTTATGGCAATCGATATATGGGCAGTGTTGAAGAAGGTGTGACGGTTCCTGATGTAGGCACAGTTACGCTGAAGCTAGTGGGTGGTGCAGTTGCTACAATTAGCAATACTTGCGCTATTCCAGCTGGAGATCGTTCCGGCCTGCATATTTATACGAACAAAGGCGTGCTGGAGCTTGGCCATAGCGGATTGATTGACACGGAGGCTGGCCGCAGAACAGAGTATGCTAACCAAACGGATCCCTATGAGCTGGAAAATGAAGCTTTTCTTCATGCGATCCGAACCGGGGATGTTTCCCGCATTCGCTCCAGTTATGCGGATGCAGTAAGAACACATCAAGTGACAATTGCTGCTAATGAATCTGCTCGTACTGGATTGCCAGTTAAGCTTTAGAATATGATGTAAAAAAACCGTCCATGAAGGTCATTGACCCTAGTGGACGGTTTTATTATGGGCTGACTTTCATTATTGGCTTCGTTTTCTTTGGGAACGAGTTTGAGCTTGAGGGGGTTCACTTGAAGCATTCGCAGAGGCTTTCTGAGAACGGCTGCTCTTCGAACGCTTGGAACGTTTTGTCGGAGAGGAAGAATCAGTAGTAACAATCTCCTTCGGATTGCGTCCATTTAACAAGTCGCCAGTCCAGCCTTTCTTCCAAAGCCATAAATACATGAAAATCGTAACGAATAAAATAAATACGTTCATCGCTGTAAAGCTCCACTTATTATCTTTAAATGGCAGGATCTCGAAGTTAACTCCCCATATTCCGCCTATAATCGTAGCAGGCAGGAACAAGACGGTAAATATCGTGAGCGTCTTCATAATATCGTTGCCGCGAAAGTTGGAGATGGCATCGTCCATTGAGATCAAGGTATCTATTTCCAGTGCGTAATGCTTCAGAAGCGCTTCGATTCTCTCCAGCTTATGCGTAATGCGTTTAAAGCTGTCCGTCTCGGTGAGTTCATCCATGAAAGCTTCCTGTGCAGCACTATGTACTTCTCTAATCGGAATGAAGAGATGACTCCAATGAAGCAAATCATAACGCCTCTCAAAAATAGTATCAATAAGGCCGGTACGATTCTCATTGCGCATCGTCGTTTCAAGCTCTCCGAGTCTTTTTTCAAAACCATCAAGACCAGCATGGAACGTTTCCAAAATAATGCTCAGCATAATAAATAACGCTTCAGGAGCTGATTCGCAGCTCTCGAACTTTAGGTTATGATCAATGGACTGAAGCCGGAGTGGTATGCGCATATCATCATGCATCGTCAGCAGCCGGTCTTCTGTCAGCCAGAAGTGAAAGGGTTGAATATCCGATTGGTCGTCCGAAACTTGGAACATAACAGTGCCATATAGCAGCTTCTGCGAATGCGTCGCACCGCCAACGGATATATTGTTTGTTCTTCTGCCTGCGCATTCATCAATCCATGACGCACATTCCGGAAATAGCTGCTTGAGCTCATCTCTCTGCTGCTGAGCCGCTTCCTGTTCCTGTTTGGTAATGGCTTTAATGGTCTTTTGTCCTTCGCTTGAAGAAACGGTTTGCCTTTGTGCACCTTTCCTGCTGGGCAAGGGCTCATTCCTTACGGTTTGCTGCCTCGCTTGCTGCAGTACATGCCATTCCCATCCTGCGGGATAGCGAAGCATCCGATGAATCATCGCTCTGCCTCCTGCTTGTCCGATTTTCCAATATCTATTCCTCCATCATACCGCGAACTTCAATGATGCACAACCTGATCATTTGATAACACAAAACCTTCGTTATTTCATGTCAAATTTCAACACAATACGACTTAATCCGCCATAAGAAGGGCATACCAAGATTAGTATGCAACACAAGGAGGATAAGGCAATGGCAAAAAAAATAGGCATATTTGAAACGGAGCAGCAAGTCATAACGGCTATTGAACAGCTGGTGCAAGCGGGCTTCGTTCAAGGCGAGCTAAAAGTCATAGCGAAAGATTCTGAGCATTCTAGGCGAGTAGAAGCAGAGAGCGATGTCCATGTGGACGAGCTTAGAGAGCTCGAAGATATGCCTGACCGTCAAGGTTTGGGTAGTCTTGGCATGGCTGCAGCTGCTGGGTTTGCAGGAGCTGGCATGAATGCCGTTTATGGCATGACAGGTTACGGGACAGCGCCTTATGCTGCCGGAGGTTTTCCTTTTGCGGCGGCAATTTTACTTGGCGATGACGATCACAGTGGAACGCTGCAGTCGCTTGGTCTTGAAAATGAAGAGGTTCGATTGTGCAGCGATGCTCTGCAAAGCGGTTCATTAATCGTTATTGTTGAAACTCTGGAAAGCAAATCGTTGTTTGACAAGGATGGCGGTCCGGATTTGTCACGGCTAGGGGCGGCAGAAGCTGTTTTTCGCGCCTGCAATGCCTCCAGCGTTATTGCTGGCGAATAGCTGCTGGTAACATCAGAAAGATAATATAGAGAAGTCTCACTTATCGCGCAGAAGCCTTTTTTTGCCGATAGGTGAGGCTTTTTAATTATGTATATAAGCCGTCCGACGGACGGCAGCCGCAATAAAAAGTTGTATCATTTATGTTGTTGATTATACATTTGCTAAGGATTTGCGATCCAGCTTTACGATTTCAGCTAAGGGATGCTCTTCGCCGATAATAAGATCACGCAGCAAATGGGATGCAAGCATGCTGTATACGGTACCGTTGCCGCCATAACCTAAGCAATAATAAACATTTTTCCAAGCGGGATCAGCACCTATAAAGGGCAAGCCGTCACGCGATTCGCCGAAGGTGGCGCACCATTCATAGGCAATGGGAGCCTGCAGCTCGGGAAATAAAGCCTTTAGCTGGCTGTACAGCTTATCGCTGTGTTTCCTAAGTTCTTTATCGCTGTGAGTGGGCTTTTCAGTATGCTCATCCAAGCCGCCGACAACGACGCGGCCGTCAATCGTCGTTCGCATATACAAATAGGGACGGGCGGTTTCCCA
The DNA here is from genome assembly GCF_056173205.1 of Pristimantibacillus sp. Z349TD_6. Lineage (NCBI taxonomy): Bacteria > Bacillati > Bacillota > Bacilli > Caryophanales > Paenibacillaceae > Pristimantibacillus (SeqCode) > Pristimantibacillus sp. Z349TD_6. The sequence continues at coordinate 1,324,307 of NZ_CM149662.1, forward strand.
TACGAGAAAGCGTTCGTGCCAGCTTTGAAGACTTGGCTGAACTTCAGTAACAACTGCAAAGGAGCGATTCAGCTCCGCCTTGATCAGCTTGCCGCGGAGCTCCTCAGGCTCATATCCTACAGCATAAACAACATGCTCTGCTTCAATCTCATAACCGTCAGCGGTTTTTAGAAGATGGAGACCGCTTGGCAGCGTTTCATGTGCTACAACATCGGTTTGCTCATAAATCTCAAGCCCAGCTTCAGCGGCATCATTTGCTACACCGTTTACGAACTGATAAGGATTTACCTCTGCGTCGCCGTGTGCAACGATCGCACCTGGCTTCTGAAACGGAAAATGTTTGGCGATATCGCTTGGGGACCAAAATTCGACTTCAAGTCCACAAGCCTTTAAAGCCTCATATTCCCTTTTGAGTTTTGGAAGCTCCTGCTCTGATGAGGCATAATATAGGCTGTTTCTTCTAATTAAACCTACATCGACAGAAAGGGAGTCAGCTGTTTTCTCGAGCATTTGGACTGCATCTCTGCATGCTTTATAGAAGATTTGGGCATCCCGCTCCCCGATTTGATCGATGAGATCACAAAGCATAATATCGTTGCAAAATTGCAGGAGGCCTGTATTTGCAGAGGTGCTTCCGCCTGCTACCTGTCCACGTTCAAGCATAATGGTGGAAAGGCCGCTTTTATTGAATACAGAAGAACAGATCGTACCTGACATCCCGCCGCCTATAACAGCCACTTGTGTTTTTTTGTTTTGCCGCAAGGGCGCATACACCACTGGATTGTTTAATGTAACCGGCCAATATAAGTTACCGGTGTGCAGCTCTTTCATAGATCATCACTCCCTACGATAGTATTACCCGAATTTAAGAATATGAAGCGATCGGGAGCTGATACTAACAAGAGGATGGAAATTCAGCTAAACGGTGCTGCTTAGTCTCCTAAATTCCGCATCGCCATGCGGTATGCTGTAGGAGATTGGCCATGAAGCCGGCGGAATTGTTTGGAGAAGTACAGAGCATCCTGTAGACCGACTGATGCGGAAATTTGTTCGATGGTCAGCTCTGGCCGTTCCCTCAGCATGCGGCGTGCTTTATCGATTCGGAGCTTGAGCAGGAAAGTAACGGGAGACACGCCAATGCGCTGCTTGAACAAACGGGACAAGTACGCTCTATTGTAGCCAAGCGATTCCGCCATTTGTTCAATGGAGACCGGATGGGCATACTGCGTTGATAAGTAATGGATGACTTGTTGAAGCAAGTGATCGCCTTCTGCTTGGGAGGTACGGATTTCATTGCCGTTTTGGGTATTAAGCACACTTTTGTACTCGGCAAGGAGCAAATGCAAATAACCTACGGCTCTCATATCAGACGCAGCGCCTCCCCGCCGAAAGGTATCATATATTTGACGAAACAAAGCAGCGGCTCGCCGCTTATCTGGCGTGAACACTACCTGCTGCTCTGCTGTTAAGCCAGCGGTTGCAACAAGATCGGCGGACAATGTTCCATGAAATGCGACCCAGCGATATTTCCATGGCGTGTCACCGTCAGATTCATAACTGATTAATTGTTCCGGCTCAATTAAGAAGGTATGCCCTGCACGAAGCTCATGCTTAACCTCATCACAAATAAAGATGCCCGTTCCTTCCAGTACGATGTGCATCAAATAGAAGTCATAAACCTTGGGACCAAGCCGGTGGTACGGCTTCGTTTGGCTCTCGCCAGCAAACAATACATTGAGTGGGGAGTTTTTGCCATCACTGATAACGGGATTGGAGGCTACGGTATACATATCCTGCTGCATTGTACTTTACACCTGCTTTACAGTGGAATGCGAAGATAAACAATTGTAGAGTTTATACTATCATAGCATGTCCGATGTTTAAGCGAGAAGTCACATTAATCCATATAAAAAGCACTTGCCGCCATTTAGTTTTACTGCTGCTTCCCGTATACTAAAGTTGTTATCCAAACATACAAAATCGATATAAAAAGGAACGTGATAGCAAATGGCAAACATTGAAGCGCTAACACAGCAGTTCATACAACAATACGGCGGAGAAGCAAGCGACATCGCTGTATTTCATGCTCCAGGCCGCGTAAACTTGATCGGTGAGCATACAGATTACAACGGCGGCTACGTATTCCCAGCTGCACTTACTTTCGGAACGACACTTCTTATCCGCAAACGCCCTGATCATCAGCTTGGTCTAGCGACAACAAACTTCCCGGCGTCAAAAAGCTTCTCGCTAGGCACAATTGTGTATGACGAGGCTGACGACTGGATGAACTATCCTAAAGGAATCGTTCATGAGCTTTTGCAAGCAGGCGTGAAATTTTCCAGCGGCTACGACTTGCTGTATCATGGCGAAATTCCAAATGGCGCTGGACTTTCCTCCTCTGCATCCATTGAGGTCGTAACAGCTTTTGCACTGCAAACACTTGAGGGACTTCCAACTGATAAAGTGAAAATCGCATTGCTGTCACAAAAATCCGAAAACGAGTTTAATGGCGTGCAATGCGGCATCATGGACCAATTCGCGGTAGCAAACGGCAAAAAGGACCATGCCATCCTGCTCATGTGCGATACGCTTGAATATGATCTCATTCCATTTGATTCCGGCAGCTATAAGCTGGTTATAGGCAATACGAACAAACGCCGCGGCTTGGTTGACTCCGCGTATAATGAGCGCCGCGCACAATGCGAGCAGGCGGTACAGGATCTAAAAGCAGCATTCCCTGAGCTTACACTTCTTGGACAGATTAATCTGGAGCAATTTAACTCTGCAAAACATCTGATCAAGGATGAAACAGTTCGCAAACGCGCACAGCATGTTGTAGAGGAAATCGACCGTGTCCTGCAATCAATCAAAGCATTGAAAGCAAACGACCTTGCGCAGTTTGGACAATTAATGAACGGCTCACACGATTCGCTGCGCGATCTTTACGAAGTAACGGGTGCTGAGCTGGATGCGATGGTTGCGGCTGCTCGCCTCGTGCCAGGCGTACTAGGTTCGCGTATGACCGGAGCAGGCTTCGGCGGATGTACGGTTTCGCTCGTTCACGAAGACAGCGTTGAAGCGTTCCAAGCAGAGGTAGGCCGCAAGTATAATGAAGCAACAGGCTTAACTGCTGACTTCTATGTATGCACAATCGGAAATGGCGTAGAGCGCCTAGTATAAATAGCATGATCATGCGACACCAAATGGAGAGGGGAAATGAATCATGGCAGTATTAGTAACTGGAGGGGCTGGCTACATCGGCTCGCATGCAGTAGCGGCATTGCAGGAACGCGGTGAGGAAATCGTTATCGTCGATAACTTGCAGCAGGGTCACCGCAAGGCTTTGCTTGGAGGCAAATTGTATGAGGGTGATCTTCGCGATACAGCTTTCATGGATACCGTCTTTAAGGAAAATGAAATCGATGCAGTGATCCACTTTGCAGCGAATTCGCTTGTTGGTGAAAGCATGAAGGACCCGGGCAAATATTATCACAATAACGTGTTTGGTACGCTTTGCCTGCTTGAGAAAATGAATGAATACAATGTTCGTAAAATCGTATTCTCTTCGACAGCTGCTACTTACGGCGAACCGGAGAACGTGCCGATCGACGAGTACGACCGCACGCTTCCGACGAATGCTTATGGCGAAACGAAGCTTGCGATGGAAAAAATGATGAAGTGGTTCGACGTTGCTCATAACATCAAGTTTGTTTCGCTTCGTTACTTCAATGCGGCGGGCGCTCATGAGAGCGGAAAAATCGGCGAGGACCATAGCCCGGAAACCCATTTGATTCCTATCGTGCTCCAAGCAGCGCTTGGTCAACGTCCTCATATTTCGGTATTTGGAGAAGACTATGAGACGCCTGACGGTACGTGTGTCCGTGATTATATTCATGTAAGCGACCTTGCCGATGCCCATGTGCTTGCAGTGGATCGTCTTCGCAGCGGGGCTGAAAGCTCTGTATACAATTTAGGCAACGGAACAGGCTTTTCTGTCAAACAAGTTATTGAAATTGCGCGCACAGTGACTGGCAAAGAAATCCCTGCTGTGTTCGAAGCTCGCCGTGCGGGCGACCCTGCTATTCTCGTAGCTTCATCAGATCGTGCTCGCAAGGAGCTGGGCTGGAATCCGAAGCGGGATAAGCTTGAGGACATTATCAAAAGCGCTTGGAGCTGGCATGAAGCGAATCCAAATGGATACAACGACTAGGGTTGACGCATAAAGGAAAGGAGCTGCATCACCTTGGAAACTAAGCAACAAGCAACATTAGCAAACGATGCGCTGATTCTTATAGAACGCTTGCTGCAATTTGGATTGCAGCGCAATCTGCTGAACGATCAGCTTGATACGCATGCAGCGAGAAACGAACTGCTAGATCTCTTTCACTTTACTGAGCCTTTTGAAGGCCAAGTGACAGAGGAGCGACTCGAAAGCGCAGTACCGCTTCTGGAGCCGCTGCTTGACTATGGTTACGCAATCGGACTCATTCCAGATAATACGACGACATATCGCGATTTGCTTGATGCTCGCATTATGGGCTTCTTGCTGCCGCGTCCTTCAGAAGCCAGCGCTGCATTTTCACGTTTGGCGAAGGAGCAGGGACTAAAAGCAGCTACGGACGCTTTCTACAACCTGAGCATCGATTCCAACTACATTCGGATGGACCGCATACGCAAAAACCTTTATTGGCTGCACGAGACGGAATTCGGAAATCTTGAGATTACGATTAATCTCTCGAAGCCCGAGAAAGATCCGAAGGAGATTGCGCTGCTCAAAACGATGCCGCAGGCGAAATATCCGAAGTGCTTGCTCTGCGTAGAAAACGTTGGCTATGCTGGCCGTCCTGATCATCCGGCTCGTCAAAACCTGCGTGTCCTGCCGCTCACGCTGCAAGAAGAGCAGTGGTATCTGCAATATTCACCGTATGTTTATTACAATGAGCACAGCATCATTTTCAAAGGCGCACATGAGCCGATGGTTATTTCACATTCTTCATTCGCGAGACTGCTCGATTTCGTGGAATTGTTTCCGCATTATTTCATTGGCTCGAACGCTGATTTGCCGATAGTCGGCGGATCGATTCTAAGCCATGATCATTTCCAAGGCGGCCGCCATGTGTTTCCGATGGAAGCTGCATCAACAGATACGCTGTTTACTGATCCTAAGCTGCCAGGCTTGCGCTTTGGCATCGTGAACTGGCCAATGTCAGTCGTTCGGGTTAACGGGACGTCCAAAGCGGATGTTCATCGTGCAGCTTGCCATATTCTCGACGAATGGCGTAATTATAGCGATGAAGCTGTAGATGTGATGGCATTTACGAAGCAGGCCGATGGCACAAATACTCCGCATAACACGATTACGCCTATTGCACGTCTACGGGACAACGGCGAGTATGAGATTGATCTAGTGCTTCGCAACAACCGCACGAGCGAAGAGCATCCGGACGGTATTTTCCATCCGCATCAGCATTTGCATCATGTGAAGAAAGAAAATATCGGTTTGATCGAAGTCATGGGACTGGCGGTACTGCCAGGACGCTTGAAGGATGAACTGGAGCAAATTGCAGCTTATTTGTCAGGGGCATCAGCTGCTGTAGCAGAAGAACTTCATGCGGACTCTCATCCGCTCCATAAGCATGCGGAGTGGCTGCTAGCTCTAATCGATCGCTTTGGATCTTCAAATACTGCTGAACAAGCGAAAAAAATCGTTGAAGCTGAAACGGGCAGCAAGTTTCTAGAGGTGTTGAAGGACGCAGGCGTATACAAGCGCACCGCTGATGGCGCCGCAGCCTTCGAACGTTTCTTAACGTCTATAGGGCTCCAAAGAGCATAAAATAATAAAACCTCTATCCACGCGGGCCACTAGCGATTGGATGGAGGTTTTTTGCTATCAAGCTTAAAAATGAAGCAATTTATATAAAGTTTTATAATCATGCATTGTGAAATTATATTAATTTGTAAAGTGACAAAATTTATGGTATTTTTTATAGAATAAACAAACCTTTTTGAATTATATTTTTATTTCTCTATAAACTATTTATCGGAGGGGTCAAGATGTCCGAAAAAATGCTGCCGTTGGACGACTTTTTGCAGCTTAGCACTGACGAGCAAGTGGAAAAATTAAAGCGTTGGAAGATGGATTACACGCTTAAAGACATTCGGGAAGCTTGGAACTTCAAGCATTCCGCGCAATATTATATGCTGCTGAAGAAGCTTCGGATTTACGAAAGAGTTGTTAATAAATCAGATAAGTTTTATCCCGTCCAAGAGCAGCTCATAACAAGAACGAATGCTGGCGGAGAGCGCGGCTGGTCCGGCCAGTCTGCTTTTGCGGAGCGCAAGCTTCCGTCGGATAGCTTCGATTACCATTTAAATACGACGCTAAGCGGACCTGCACTTGCAGACAAGCTGGAGCGTATCGCACATTTTCTAAAAGGCGAGCATAAGGAAGTATCGATAAAGCTGTCTATAGAAGCTGCGGAAATTGAAGTGGAAGAGCTGGAGTAAATAAAAAGAACCGAGTTCGGCAAAGTTGCCTGGCTCGGTTCTTCTTTTGTAGAAAAATGAAAATAAATGTCTGATACTGGAATATTATGTTTGTAAATAGTTTATTGCAAACGCAGCTTTCCAAGCTCGGAAACGAGCGCTTCTACCTCGCTGATGCTGAATTTCTCTTTTGAAGCGACTACTTCGTACAGATCTTTTATATCCTCATATTTATTGAGATCAAAGTTAGATGCCTGCATTGCTGCAGCGGAAGCCATTTTCAGCTTTGTTTTGATAACTTCAATCATAAACGCTACATTTTCTTGCGTTTGTAAGTTTAAATTCGTCATGGAGTGCCTCCTAAAGTTTTTACGAGCCGAAGTCGGCTTCGGAAATGGGCTTGTTCGAACGTTTTGCAATGCTGCAATTGTAACATGTTTCAAACGAGTATGACCACAAATTGAACAGTATCTTAAAATTGGATACAATTGAACTAGATACGATTGGCAATCGAAGACAGGGCAGGTGCAATACGACGGAACAGCTAACGAGCAGTGAATTGGAGAACTTTTTTAGTGCCATTGCAAATAAGTATATGAATCGCAGCGGCATTGTATTTGTATGTATAGGCAGTGATCGTTCCACAGGGGACTCTCTTGGCCCGTTAGTGGGAACGATGCTTAAGGAAAGAGGTTGGCCGAATGTCATTGGAACATTGGACAAGCCATGTGATGCGCATGCGGTTCAGCAAGCCGCTCAGTCGCTGCATAAAGATGACGTTGTCATTGCCATTGATGCATGCCTTGGCAAACCAACCTCCATCGGCCGTTTTATTTTGCATGAAGGACCGCTTGAGCCAGGAAAGGCAATCGGCCGCAGACTTCCAGCAATTGGGCATTATAGTATTGCAGGCGTAGTAAATGCTAACGGACCCAAGGCTTACTGGATGCTGCAAACGACTTCACTTTACCAAGTGATGCGTATGGCAAGCGAGATCGCGTGCGCGGTAGATTCAGCTTGGGGCCAGCATTCGGATAGCTTGTCATATGTTAATCAAGCATTACAAATTCCATCCGTGTAGAGGAGCATGAACAAATGACAAATGAAAATAGCAAAGAAGTATACTCAATCGCACAGCGCAAGCTTTTTTTGAATAACGGATTGGAGCTTGCCTATTATGATTCCCATCCGGATGACGGAGGCGCGGCGGATGGCATTAGCGAGGTTGTCGTATTGCTGCATGGCTACTGCGGAAGCTCTTCCTATTGGGAGCATATCTTGGATGGGCTAGAGCAATCTGTACGTATCATTGCGCCTGACGCACGCGGACATGGAAGAAGCTCTGCGCCAAGTGATGAGGTTTATACGATGGAATTGTATGCGGAGGATATTGCTGAGCTGCTTATCAAGCTGCAAATTCATAATGCAGTATTGATTGGGCATTCCTTAGGGGGCTACATTACTCTTGCATTCGCTGAAAAATATGCGAAGAAGCTTTCCGGCTTTGGCCTGATCCATTCAACAGCGCTAGCAGATAGTGACGCTGCCAAAGAAAACCGTGATAAAGCAGCAGCGGCTCTCGAGCAAGATGGCGTGAAAACATTCGTTGATGGTCTTATTCCTAAGCTGTTTGCTCCCGCTAATGTGGAGGCTTTGTCCGCTGAGGTTGAGCAAGGAAAGAAAATAGGCTATGGCACATCCCTGCAAGGCGCAATCGGCACAGCAAAAGGAATGAAGGCACGTCCAAACCGGACGCAGGTAATCGAGCAATCTGAGCTGCCAGTACTACTTGTTGCAGGGGTGTCAGATAAGGTTATTCCGGTGGAGAGTGTTTTTGCAGCATCAAACGGATCTACCGTGAAAGTGGAGCTTGGCAGCGCAGGTCATATGGGAATGATCGAAGAGCCGAAGCAATTGATCAATGCTATTCTTAGCTTTGTAAAGAATAAGCAGCAGTAGATTGGCGAGAGGGGGAACCAGATGTTTCAGCGCGATTATTTCATGCGAATGATTGAGCAAATGACAGAAGCAGTCGGTCAAATTATGAATTTGAGGCGAGAGCGCAAGCACGAGGAGGCTTTGCTCTACATCGATGAGCTTCTTGATACAAAGTTTAGGCTAAGCAGCAAGCTTATTCGTTCCCTTTCGGATGAAGACTTACTAAAAATGATGACCACGAACGGGATATTGGAAACGGATCATTTGCAAGCCATTGCTCTTCTGTTGAAGCAGGAAGCTGAATTGACTGCCGACTTGGGACGCGAGGATGAGAGTTTTATCGCGTATGTGAAGTCGCTGCATTTGTTTCTAAGATTATCGCTAGTAGATGCGGCGCCAACGATTACCGAGCCTCGCGAACAAATAAAGGAGCTGCTTGAGCGGCTGAAGCCATATGAATTGCCCCTTGCTACGAAACGTTTGTTAATGGAATGGCATGAAGCAGAAGGGCGTTATGACGCTGTTGAAAATATGATGCATGAGCTGCTTGAAGATAACGCGCTGACGAACGAGGAAGCAGTTGCAGCTTATAGACGATTGTTGCTGCAACCGGACGAGCGGCTTGATGCGGGAGGCCTGCCGCGCGAGGAGATTGAGCAGGGAATTGAAGACCTTGCCAAGCAGCAAACAGACGATATAGCATAAGCGTACGAATAGTGAGCTTAGCTTCAAAACAGATTTAGGAGTGATTGGACAGCATGACGGAACAATGGCAGCAAGAAATTACGAAATGGATCAATGGCAAAGAGCTGCTGCAGGCTACGCTTAGCCAGCCGAAGCGGAAGGACGGAACCGCAGCGCCTAAAACAATCATTCGTCCCATTGAGATGAAGAACGGCTTGTTTTATCAATTTGAATATCATTTTGCAAACAAGGTTACGCATGACAATGTTGCAGAGCCGCAAGCGGCTGAGCGAGTCATCGATTTGCTGCAGGAGAACTATCGTCAGGCGCTTGTAAAAACGAACGAGGCTGACGTTCAATTGCTCTTTAACAAAAAAGGGAAAGCAGCTATTTTAAAGAAACCGCCAACTGGTGATTCGAGCAAAGCAAATTTGCAGCATAATCGGCAGAAACAGCGTATTTTGTCCGAGAATCAAGCGGCCCCTTTTCTTGTTGAGCTGGGCATTATGACACAGGAAGGGCTTGTCCACGCCAAAAAACAGGATAAATACAGACAAATCAATCGTTTTCTAGAGATGGTAACGGATGTGCTTGCGTATTTGCCAACGGACAGGGAAATTACGATCGTTGATTTTGGCTGCGGCAAATCTTATTTGACGTTTGCGCTTTACCATTTGCTTGCAGTGGAGCAGAAGCGGAATATTAACATTATTGGACTTGACCTTAAAGCCGATGTCATTGCTTTCTGTTCAGAGCTTGCGGAGAAGCTGGGTTATGACAAGCTTAAGTTTCTTGTAGGTGACATTGCTGAATATGAAGAGCTGCAAGCTGCTGATATGGTTGTCACTCTGCATGCATGCGATACGGCTACGGATGCTGCGCTTGCCAAGGCTGTTAATTGGGGAGCCTCCGTTATTATGTCGGTACCTTGCTGCCAGCATGAGCTGTTCAAGCAGGTAAAGAATGATGTACTATCACCGCTACTCTCTCAAGGCCTGCTGAAGGAGCGTTTTTCCGCACTCGCCACGGATGCCGCAAGAGGAACTTTGCTGGAGGTTTTGGGGTATAAGGTTTCGATGCTGGAATTTGTAGATCCAGAGCATACGCCAAAAAATCTGCTCATTCGCGCGGTTCGTTCAGAGCAGCATGGGCCATCTATGAAAAAATGGGAAGAGTATGAGCAATTCCGTCAGTTTCTGAACATTTCCCCGTCGCTGGAGCATATGCTTTCCGAACGATGGCCTAATCACATTTCCAAATAATATTGCTTATTGGCGAATGTTACACTTTGAATTTTTTGAGGGTAAGCAATTGTCGATAGTATTAACATTTGCTACAATGGAAGAAGATGGCTATCAAATGAATGGGTGAACCGTATTGGAATGGATGATCTGGCTAGACTTTAGTATGTTTCTAGTGCTGCTCGGCTTGTTTTTCTACGTGTTTGCCTCCAGCAACGTTACGATTTTGCATCGTATGTATTTGACTTTGCATGTCGTTTTTATGTGTTGGACGCTTTTTCAATTTGCGTCCCAGACGACAACTTCTGCACTCTTTAGACTATTTTACGTTTCCATATCGTATGTAGGGCTTTCTCTGCTTGGAATTGGATGGTTCGTATTCATCGTATATCTCACCGGCCAGTCGTATGTTATACGAAAGAGCCGGTTGTTCATTTTAGCGATGCCCGCGCTTATTTCTGTAGCTGTGGTTATCATTAACCCAAATGGCATGTTTCTACGAATTAACGATCAGCTAAGTCCCCTCAAGCAGCTAGAGCAAGGGCCGTTGTACTGGATTATGATTACGCAATTAATTGTTTATGTAACCGTTTCTTTTGTTATTATGTTCTACAAGCTGCGCGGCGAAAATTCGGTACGGCAGCGCACATTAATCAAAACCGCAATAAACGGTATGTTTGTACTCGTTTCGTTTGCTATAACAGATTTATTTATCAATGTTCTATTAATTGAAAAAATGAATCAATATATTCCGCTTATTTCAGTAGGAATGGCTGTTGCCGCTGTTTATTTGGTACATGCCATTAGACGGAACAAAGTACTAGATATTATTCAAACCGTACAAAGAGATGTAATGAATACGATGTCGATGGGTATTATCGTGCTTGATGAGAACGATATCATCATCGATGTAAATAAAGTAATAAAGCCGATTCTGAGGCTGCGCATTGGCGACAAGTTTAATTCCGCTCATCTAGGACCGCAATTTAAAGGCGAGGTTACTAGAGATATTGCTGCTTTTTTTGAAGAGCAGAATAAGCGTCCGATGGATAGGCTTGAGATGGAAATTGCAATTCAGCATGACAAGCATAGACATATTATCGTACAGTCTGCGCCTATATTGAACAATAAGAAGACATTGGTAGGCAGAGTACTGACCTTCCAGGATGTGACGGAGCTTCGCCTGCTAGTCGAAGAAACGAATGTTCAGAACGAGCTGCTTCAGGATCGGAATCGCGATCTGCTTATTATGCAGGACGAGCTGTTTCAAGCGAATAAGAAGCTTGAGCATATGGCGATTACTGACGGTTTGACCGGCTGCTATAATCGGCGTTACTTGCTTCATCAATTGGAGCAAGAAGTGATTGCTAACATTCGTTATGGCATACCCTTCTCTATATTTTTATTTGACCTCGATCATTTTAAATTGATTAATGATAAATATGGCCACTTAATTGGTGATGAGGTGCTTTGCGGTACGGTTGATGCCGTTAGAGGGGTTCTGCGATTTACGGATATATTAGCTCGTTATGGCGGAGAAGAATTTACGGTGTATTTGCCGCATACCAACCGAGACCAAGCTGATCAGATAGCGGAGATTCTTATGGAATCGGTTGAGCAAAATAAAATAAACACGGGAACCTCTGAGGAGCCGGTATCGGTAACGATAAGCATGGGCGTAATCTCTATTGAACATGTTGACCCAACCGATTTAGTTGATCCAAAAGCTTTTTTAAGAGAGTTGCTTGCACAGGCAGATGCCGCATTATATGAAGCTAAGTATAATGGACGTAATCGGATTGTTAAACGAAAATTAGCCTAGCAGCCTGAACAGTATGTTTAGGCTTTTTCGTGTTTGCTGCATAGTCAGTTGGACATAGTTCTGATAAAATGGATTTGATCCGGTTACAATCGCTAAACTATCAAAGGCGGGAACTAATCTAATGAGAAAAACGCAGATTGGAATGGTCAAGCCGGGAGACAAGGTGGCTAAACCCATTTTTCAAGAAAACGGCAACGTGCTTCTAGGAGAAGGGGTTGAATTGAATGATCGTTACATCGATCGATTGCGGAACTTAGGCATCGATTTTCTATTCATAGAGGATGGGTTGACGGAGGATCTGATTCCTGAAGATACGATCCGTGATGAAACGCGTAAGCAAGCGGTCGATACTATTTACAAAACGATGAACTCCTTCAAAGACCAGACCGTAACAAAAGGGCGAACGATCGCACCGGATATGGGCCGCAACTTTCGGGCGGTATTCGGCCAAATTATGCAGGATTTATCCTCAAGACCAAACATGCTAGTTAATTTAACGAGCATTCATGCAATGGAAGGTTATTTATTTCAGCATTCCTTTAACGTGGCTGTGCTTTCAGGCATTATGGGCATGGCAAAGGGCTTTAATCGCAATCAGCTTGAAGAGCTTGGCATTGGCGCGCTGCTCTTCGATATCGGTATGACAAAGGTGCCGCCAAAGCTGCTGGCTCATACTGGCGGTTTATCGCTGGCGGAACGTGAAGTTATCAAAAGCCATGCGAAGGACGGGTTCGATATATTGCGCAAGTATCACGATATATCTATCGTTTCTGCACACTGCGCGCTTCAGCATCATGAACGATTTAACGGATCAGGTTACCCGCGCGGTCTCAAGGAAAGCGAGATTCATATGTACGCTCAAATCGTAGGATTAGCGGACACTTTTGATGCATTAACTTCACCAAGGCCTTATCGCAAACGGTACACGGCAAGCGAAGCGATTGAGTTTTTATTTGCTGCCGGCGGCACTTTTTTTGATCTGGACTTGATTAAGCTGTTCTGTCGGCATATATCAATATATCCAGTTTCGACTTCGCTTTTGCTTAGCACTGGTCAAGTTGGTGTCGTTTCAGAAAATACGGAGCTCGCTGTCCATCGTCCCCGTGTACGAATTATTATGGAGCCAGACGGCACAATGCCGGCATCGCCTTATGAGATTGAGCTCAAGAACGAGCTTCATATTACGATCGTAAAGGAGTTGTAATTATTTTTTGTAGGAAATAGGCGCTATGTCTTTCGCGCTAACTTGAATATTAAACATGGATAGAAACCTTCTCTTAGAGGCAAATTGCTGCTAAAGTGGAAGGTTTCTTTTTTTGCAATAATGACAGAGTTGCTTTATATCTGGTACTTTTTAAGGTAAAATAATGAGAAATAGAGCTAATAGGGGGATGTGCGTACATTTATGGGATCATTACAGCACCACAAACTGTCCAAGCTCGAAGTGTTGCGAAGAGTGCTGTTTATTACACTAGGCGCTGCGCTCGTCTCAGTTGGGCTGGAAATCTTTCTAGTACCAAATCATATTATTGATGGTGGTATTGTCGGCATATCGATCATGGCCTCCTATTTAACGAAAGTGCCGCTGGGTCTTTTTCTCTTTCTTCTTAATCTTCCATTTTTGTTTCTTGGTTACAAGCAAATCGGCAAAACCTTTGCAATATCGACGCTGTACGGCGTTTCGGTCATGTCGCTAGGAACGTTTTTGCTTCATCCTGTACCGCCTCTTACGGTAGAGCCTTTTCTAGCTGCTATATTCGGCGGTGTCATTTTGGGCATTGGCGTTGGCATGGTTATTCGCTTTGGCGGATCGCTCGATGGTACCGAAATTGTTGCAATCGTGTTTAATAAGCGTATTCCTCTTTCGGTTGGCGAGACCGTTATGTTTTTCAACTTATTCATTCTCGGCAGTGCAGGCTTCGTGTTTGGCTGGGATCGGGCGATGTATTCGCTTATCGCGTATTACATTGCTTATAAATTGATTGATATCACGATCGAGGGCTTCGATGAATCAAAAGCGGTGTGGATCATTAGCGATGAAGCGAAGGAAATCGGCGCAGCGATTATGAGCCGTTTAGGACGCGGAGTTACTTACCTGCATGGCGAAGGCGGCTTTACTGGCGGCAGCAAGCGCGTTATTTTTTGTGTCATTACGCGGCTTGAAGAAGCGAAGATGAAGTCGATTGTTCATGAGCTTGACCCTGTGGCGTTTCTTGCCGTCGGCAATATTCACGATGTGAAGGGCGGACGGTTTAAGAAACGGGATATTCACTAATGATGGTAGTAGGGCGTGTCTGAGAACTCTGAGGACAGCAAATTTTGCCGAATTTTCGTTCCATGCAAGGCGTGTTTGTGAAGGCGTACCAGGGGTACGTCAAGCAAACGGAACGAAGCAGGGGGCGAAAAGGCGGTGAAAGGTGGCACTGAACGGGTTTTCAGACATGCCCTAGTCAGTTTCTAAGAAATGCGAGGCCGACTTGGCTTGCACAGATCGACCCACTTTTGCTTTGAGATGAAGGAGACCGGCAATTTGGATGAGTTTGCGAGTATTCATCATTGGACGGCAGGCAGGCAAGGAAGTGCTTGGCAGCGCGAGCGCGGCGTGGTTATAGGGATAGGCGATGATACCGCCGTAGTTGATCCCGCTTCTGCTGCGGATGGCATTGCTGCTCCAAAGCGGATGCTGCTGGCCGTCGACACGATGGTGGAGACGGTACACTTCAAGCCGTCGACGATGCGGGACGAGGATGTCGGCTATAAGGCGCTTGCCGCCAACATTAGCGATATTGCCGCGATGGGAGGCGTGCCTTTGCATGCGCTCGTCTCGGTCAGCGTACCGCCATCGTATACGCCGGAGCGAATGCGGAGGCTGTATGATGGGCTGTACGAGTGCGCCGAGCGCTACGGGGTTGCCATTGTAGGCGGCGATACGACGTCGGCGCCGGAGCATTTGGTTGTCGCTGTAACGGTGGTTGGCACCGTGGAAGCCGGGCGTGAGCTGTGTCGCTCGGGCGCAAAGCCGGGCGATGCAGTGTTTGTGACCGGCGCCGTAGGCATGTCGGCGGCGGGATTGCATGCGCTCCTTGCAGAGGAGGAGCGCGCGGTGCTGCAGCCCGCGGATTTCGGCGCGGGCAGGGAAGGTTTGCTTGTGCAGGCGCATCAGCGGCCAACTCCTTCAGTGCGTGCCGGAAGGCTGCTGCTTGAGCATGGGAGCTGTCGTTCACTTAATGATGTAAGCGACGGCCTCGCGAGCGAAGCATGGGAAATTGCTGAAGCGTCGGGGCTTCGCCTCGTGCTGTATGAGAAGCTTCTGCCAAAGAGCGGCAGCTTGGCCGCTTACGCTTCAAGCGTAGGAATAGATCCGCTGGAATGGATGCTGTATGGCGGAGAAGATTACGTCTTGCTAGGCACGATAGCACCAGAGCATGCGGAAGCGATGCGAGCAGCTTTTCACCTTGAAGGTATTCCTTTTTTTATTATTGGGGAAACCGAGATGGGTGAGCCCGCTGTTGAGCTCATTCGACATGATCAAGCTTTTAAGGAAAAAGAGTCGCTGCCTCATTTGGAGAAGAGAGTTTTGCTTAAGAAACGCGGATATAATCATTTTTCGACATGAACGGGTGAATAGCATGCAACAACAGATAAGCCATGCCACTTGGCTGGCACAAACGGAACAAGACACTGTAACGCTAGCCGAACAGCTTGCTTCTTGGGTAAAACCAGGTACATTGCTTGCATTGGATGGTGATCTGGGCGCGGGAAAAACTAGATTTTCACAAGCTTTTGCAGGTGCAATCGGCGTGAAAGGCATTGTGAATAGTCCGACTTTTACAATTATAAAAGAATACGAAGGGAATCAGCTTCCCTTTTATCATATGGATGTTTACAGGCTTTCGCTGGAGGAAGCGGATGAGCTTGGTTTGGATGATTATTTTTATGGCGATGGCGTAACGATTGTGGAATGGGCTAGCTTGATCAAGGAGCTGCTGCCAGCTGAGCGGTTGGAGCTGTATATTGAGCATCTTGGCGATGAAGCACGGCGCATACAATTGACCGGCTACGGTGAAATTTACGCAGGCTGGTGTGAAGCTTTAAGCAAGTTAGGAGCAGACAGATGAGTAATGAGCAGAGAAATCAAACGGGACCGATACTCGCTTTAGATACGTCCACGGCGTCGATGGCAGCTGCTATCGTTAGCGGTCATGAGGTGCTTGCGGAAATTCAAACATTAGCGGAAAGAAACCATTCTGTCCACGTTGTGACGCATATTCAAGAAATGCTGCGAAAAAGCGGCCTTGCTAATACGGACATCGAGGCGATTGCGGTTGGGAATGGACCAGGATCATATACAGGAATGCGTATTGCGATCTCTGTAGCAAAAACGTTGGCATGGGTATGGAACAAGCCGCTGGTGAGCGTGTCCAGCTTGGAGGCCATAGCATATGGCGCTTGGCATCAGCAGGTGAGCGGAATTGCGGAGCTGGAGAAAGCGCGTAATGGCGAGCATTGGGTATTTCCGATTATGGATGCAAGGCGCGGTCAGGTGTATACATCGGCTTTCTCGATGACGGATGCATCTGAATGGACTCGCTGGCTGGATGATGGCGTTCGTATTATGAAAGATTTTGTAGATCAGCTTGAGCAGCGATTAGCGAATTTGCCGGCTGGAAGCATAAGGAGCATCTCACTCGTCGGCGACCTGTCGCTTCATGAAGATAGCGCGATGCGCTTGAAGCAGATTGGCGATGCAGCAGGCGTTATCGTTCAGCTTCAACCCTATATCCAAGAGGGCAAATGGATAGCAGAGCTTGGCCTCAAAAGACTGCAGTCAGGTCTAATAGAAGATCCGCATACTCTTATTCCTAACTACACTCAGCTAACTGAGGCTGAGGTCGTATGGAAGGCAAAGCAGGCAGGTGAAGCTAAGGCATGAAAGTAGAAGTGAACAAACTCATTTTTCGAGCGATGACTATGGCAGACATACCCGCTATCGTTGCGATTGAACAGGAAGCCTTTACGAGTCCATGGACTGTGGAAGCATTCACGAATGAGCTCATGAACAACTTATTTGCTCGCTATATGATTATGGAATATGAGGATCAAATAATAGGCTACGGCGGCATGTGGGTTATTATGGACGAAGCACATGTAACGAATATTGCGGTACGCTCAGATTATCGCGGGCAAGGTTTAGGAAACTGCTTGCTTAATGAGCTGCAGCGGACGGCAGTTTTCTTTGGCGCGGTAAAGATGACGCTAGAGGTTCGTCCCTCCAATGAAATTGCGCAAAACCTTTATCGGAAATACGGTTTTGAGCCTGCCGGCATACGCCCGAGGTACTACTCGGACAACAATGAAGACGCGCTTATTATGTGGGCTGAGCTAGACAAAGAGCGGTTGAAGGTAAGGGAGCAATGAATGTGAATCAATCGAAACAGGCAGTGAATGAACAGTCAATGAATGATCTTGTTTTGGCGATCGAAACGAGCTGCGACGAAACGTCAGCGGCGGTTATTCGCGGTGGAAAACATATTTTATCGAATGTCGTGTCCAGCCAAATTGAAATACATGAGCGATACGGCGGTGTAGTTCCCGAGATTGCTTCGCGTAAACATGTAGAGTCGATTACATTGATAATAGAACAGGCTGTCAAGGAATCAGGGCTGACGCTAAAGGATATGTCTGCTATCGCAGTCACACAAGGTCCTGGTCTTGTAGGTGCTTTGCTCGTAGGTATTGTAGCGGCCAAAAGCCTGTCTATGGCATTAGATATTCCATTGATCGGTACGCATCATATTGCAGGTCATATTTATGCAAATGAGCTCGTTCATGACATTATATATCCATGTATGGCGCTAGTTGTTTCGGGGGGCCATACAGAGTTAGTGCTGTTAAAAAGTGAAGGTGATTTCCAAGTCGTTGGCCGTACTAGGGATGACGCAGTCGGTGAAGCGTATGACAAGGTAGCGCGGGCGCTGCATTTGCCATACCCAGGCGGGCCGCATATCGACAAGCTTGCAGTCGAAGCAGAGGAATCGATTACTTTGCCTCGTGCATGGCTGGAACCGGATAGCTATGATTTTAGCTTTAGCGGCTTGAAATCAGCAGTACTAGCGGTTATTAATCAGACGAGAATGAAGGGCTTAGTCCTGAATGAGGCGGCACTTGCTCGCGGATTCCAAGAGTCAGTCACTGAGGTGCTCGTCACAAAAGCTCTGCGCGCAGTCAAACAATATGGCGCGAAGCAGCTGCTGCTTTGTGGCGGCGTGGCTGCGAATAAGGGCTTGAGGGCAGCTTTAAGTGCGAAGTGCGTGTCAGAACGTGTGCCTCTGCTCATACCGCCGAATTCGCTGTGTACAGATAATGCTGCAATGATTGGAGCAGCGGCTTATTTGAAGCTAAAACGGTCGCAATTCACAGATCTTGACATGAAAGCTGACCCTGGTTTATCGCTTGAGAGCTGGTCAGTGAGCAATATGCCACATTCATTGGCCGAATAGGGGCTAATAAAAAATTATTTCAATTGGAATTGACAGACAATTTATTAGAGCATATAATAAGCAACAATACTTCAAACTTCAACTTCATACGTTACAAACGCAAAGAACAGGAATAGTAAAGCTTGTCCGGGAATGTCTGAAACGTCACTATGAATGTATATCATTCATACGTCGTTATGACACAAGAGAGCTGCGGGATGGTGCAACGCAGTCGAAGGATGCTTGAAACTCGCCTGGGAGCGGAACAGTGGAAACGATGGCAGCATGAGTTCATGCTGATAGCCATGCAGGTACATTGTTACGGTTAACCACCGTAATCGGGTGCATGTGAGTCAACATCCGGAGTTGGCCATATGCTTAAGTTGGGCGTCCCTGCTCGTTTGCGAACGTATGGGTGTCAACAAGGGTGGTACCGCGCGGGTCATAATAACCTGTCGTCTCTTGATTCAAGAGATGACAGGTTTTTCTTGTTGTCTTGAAGTGAAGGATTTAACGAATTAATGATTATTAACAATCCATATAGAGTGAAAACGCAATGAACAGGAGCAGTAGAACAGTAGGCTGGCAAAATGAATTTCAAGATATGTTCATCAAAAGCGGATGAACGAATTGAAATCGTACAGAGAGCTGCGGGGTGGTGTGACGCAGTCGAAGCTGAGGTTTGAATCTCGCCTGGGAGCGGAACGTGGGAAGCAAGCTGTCATAAAAGACAGTTTTTGTCTACAACGTTACGGTTAGCCGCCGTCATCGGGCATTTAAGCGGGCTCGGTTCCCGCAGCAAGCTATTCAATATTGCCTTTTTGCAAGGCAGCATTGTTTAAGCTTCTGCAGCAAGAACCGGTCAATTAGAGTGGTACCACGGCAGCGTAAGCGCGTCGTCTCTTACAAGGAGACGTCGCGCTTTTTTTTGTACCCAAAAATTAAAAAAATACATCCAAACGAATCCCTAGGAGGAATTAACAATGACAAACGAAATGAAAAAAATCCAAATTTTTGATACAACTCTTCGTGATGGCGAGCAGTCACCAGGTGCTTCGATTGATCCTGAACGTAAAATTATTATTGCACGCCAGCTTGGCAAGCTTGGCATTGATGTTATTGAGCCAGGTTTCCCGGTTTCCAGCCCAGGCGAATTCGCGGCTGTACAGCAAATTTCACGTGAGCTTCAGCATGTAGAGATCGCAGGTTTTGCGAGAGCGGTAAAGGTTGATATTGACGCTGCAGTGAAAGCGACACAGGATGCAGCACGCAGACGCCTTCACTTGTTTATATCCTCCTCCGATATTCATCTTAATCATCAGCTTCGCAAATCTCGGGAAGAGGTCATTAAGATTGCGAGAGATATGGTTGCTTACGGCAAGCAATTCGTAGATGAAATCGAGTTTTCTGCAATGGATTCCACACGATCTGGCAGAGACTTTGTCATTCAGCTCGTTGAGGCGGTTATTGCGGAAGGTGCGACTATCATTAACCTGCCTGATACGCTTGGTTATGCTATGCCAGAGGAAATGAGCGAGCTGTTCCGTGCGGTGCGCAAGCAAGCCAGAGGCGGAGAAACGGTGAGATATAGTGCCCATTGTCATAATGACCTAGGCCTTGCTGTAGCTAACAGTATTTCGGCTATTAATGCAGGTGCCACGCAAATCGAAGTGACTGTAAACGGGATTGGCGAACGGGCTGGCAACTGCTCTCTAGAAGAGCTGGTTATGGCAATAGAAACGCGCAAGGATGCTATTCAAGCAGAAACAAACATTAAAATTAGCGAAATTTATGAAACCTCTCGTTTGGTTAGTCGCGCGATGCATTTCCCGATTGCTTACAATAAGCCAATCGTTGGCCGCAATGCATTCCAGCATGAATCGGGCATTCATCAAGACGGCTTGCTGAAAAACCGCAACACGTATGAAATTATGGATCCGGAAGCGATGGGGATTTCGCGGAACATGATTATATTAGGCAAGCATTCCGGCCGCCATGCGATTAAACATCGCCTTGCTGAGTATGGCATCGATATGACAGAACTGCAGCTGCAGGATGTGTACGATAAATTCAAGGAAGTCGCTGATGCTCAAAAAATCGTGACAGATGATGAATTGATTCGTATCGCAGGTGAGCTGACACAGACGCAGCCAGATCCATATGTACTGGTTGATCTGCATGTTCACGCGGGTACGCAGCCTTCACGTACAGCGACGGTTACCATCCGTGAGAATGAGTTTGGTGTAGAACAATCTTATATTGCAATGGGAGGCGGCCCCATTGAGGCAGTCATCCATGCCATTCAACAAGCGATTCCAGTAGCAGCGGAGTTCGAGGATTTGGAGCTTCATTCGCTATCAACCGGCGAGGATGCGCACGGTGAAGCGGTCGTCAGCATTATTCATCAACAGAAACGATTCCGCGGTACATCCATTCATAGTGATATTGTGCTTGCAGCTGCTCAAGCCTATGTTTCAGCGTGCAATCAAGCAGTTATGACGACAGGCAGCAGAGTAGTAGAAGAAGTCCAAACTAAAGCTGCCAACTAATTTCTCATAAGGCCAACGGATTGCTTTTCCCATAGAAGAGTAAGTTCTTTCTATTATGGGAATAAGCGCTGCTGTTGGCATAAAACCTCAAGGAGGTATATGCGATGAGTATAATTATTCAATATTATAATCAGTTTGATGAATGGGGGCGTCTCGATAGAGCGCCCCTTGAGTTTATCGTCAACTGGCATTTTATTCGAAATTACTTGCCTGAGCGTGGACATATTTTGGATAATGGCGCCGGGCCTGGAAAATATGCGATGGAACTAGCTGCTAGCGGCTATGATGTCACGTTAACAGATTTGACACCAAGGCTGGTACAATTAGCCGCTGAGAAGGCAGAGGAGCTTGGGCTTACAGATCGTTTTAAAGGTTTCCACGTTGCAGATGCTAGAAGCTTGAGCTCGTTTGCCGACGAGACTTTTGATGCTTCATTGATGATGGGGCCGCTCTATCATTTACAGAAGGAAGAGGATCGTGAACAGGCGGTTAAGGAGCTATATCGTGTAACACGGAGCGGAGGTTATGTGTTTATCGCCTTTATGACACGTATTAGGCATTTGCTAAATGCTCTTGCTTATCCGCAAAGCTGGAAGCCTCTCGATTCAATAGATGAGATTCAGCAGTTTATGGATTCCGGCGTTTTTAATCATACAGATGAAGGCAGATTCACAGGAGCCTATTACTATGATATCGATGCGATTAAGCCGTTTATGGAAGCGCAAGGATTTGAAACGGTCAAGTTGATTGGTTCCTCCAGCGTTGCAGGAGCACTTACAACGGAGCAGTTCGATTATTGGAGGTCTCAGGGAAACAAACAATTCTCCGATTTCATGCAAATGATTTATGATTCTGCTGAAAATACTCATTTATTAGGTTCAGCTTCACATTTGCTTTATATCGGAATTAGAAAATAGCAATAAAAAATTACCAAAATTAGTGTTGTGCACAAAGTTATCCACAAAGAGGCTTCATTTTGTGGATAAAAGAGTGAAATGCCCGAAAACACTGGATTTACGAAAGATCAATAATGTGAACGGAAAGGGGATATTATTTGCGGTGTATAACTGTGGATAATGTGTATAACGTGGATAAAATAAATAAATGTAAGAAATTGTACCTATAAAACGACGGATTCCGCTAAAATGCTACTCTTATACGTAGGTACTATCGACAGAATTAACTAACAATTTATACAGAACTGTTGATATCTCTGTGGATAAAGGTGATTGGTTGTTTATAGCAGCTTTTGGAATCATTAGTAAGCTTCCTTTTGATTTGCGCTAGCATTGCGGTCACGCAAAAAAATTGCGTGAATTACTAGACAGGTTTTCGGTGAAAAAGTTAACGGTATGCGTTATCTTGAAACTATGACGCATACCAAAACATAAATCTCACCTTATAGCTTTTAGTGATAGGCAATGCTTAAGTGTGAATGGAGGTTAACCAAGGAATGGATAAGCAAACGATCATTCAGGTAAGCTCGGTCAGCAAGTACTATGGTGCGAATAAGGCAGTAGATCAGGTTTCCTTCAAAGTAAACGAAGGTGAAATATTCGGTATTATCGGTACGCACGGCGCGGGAAAAACGACGTTGCTAGAGATGCTAATGGGGATTCGTATGCCCGACCAAGGCAGCATACGCATCTATGGACATGATGTGGTGCTGGATGCAGAAAAATTGAAGGAAGACATCGGAATTCATCTGCAAAGCACAACCTTAGTAGATAAAATGAATGTTCGAGAGGCAATGGAGCTTTTCCAAGGTTTTTATAAACGGAAAAATAATTTGGATCACATCATTGAACAGTTTGGGCTTAGCCCATATTCGGATAAACTAGTTAAACGTTTATCAGGCGGCTGGAGACAACGTACGGCACTAGCTATCGCATTGGTGAACGATCCAAAAATCATATTTTTGGATGAACCCACAACAGGACTGGATCCGCAAGCCAAACGTGATTATTGGTCACTGCTGCAGATTCTTAGACAACAAGGGAAAACAATTATTGTCGCTTCTCATGATATGGAGGAAATTCAGCGGAATTGCGATCGCGTATGCGTGATGCGCAAGGGAGAATTCATTACTTGCGATAACCCGTCTACACTTATTGCACAGCTGCCTGGCGGCGGCATGACAATGGAAGCCGTTTATATGCATCACGCAGTTGAGATGAATGGGAGTGTCAGCATATAAGAAAAACAAAAACTAAAAGTATGTTTATTGCACATGTATTCCTCAAGGAGGGCTTTTTAGTAAATGGATCATCGAGATCGCATCGAAAGTCCGTCAGTCGAGCGCAGAAAACTATTGGAGAAGAGAATGGAGATGATTACAAACTTAATCAATCAAATGAATGAGGGGGAGAGTCAGAAGCAAGAAGATCAAAAGCAAAAAAAACAAAAGCGCAGAGACGACTGCAACGGCATAAGGACACTACATCGGTTAGGACGATTTGTAACTGTATTTCAGCGTATGTTTATGTAACGATTTAGTAGTATAATATAATGATCTTGATTTGGCGGAGGATCGATTGTGAACGATTGTATTCCACTCATTGGTCAACACATGCGATTATTGGTTCAGCGTTTCTTTACAGCTGAGCCTCTTGCACGTTATGCAGAGCAGTTTATTGCGGACAAGCTTGAAGAGACGATTCGATTTGGTCAACTGACGGTTATTCATTACCGCATGTTTGGCGGAAAAGGCGAAGACCCCATAAAAGCAGCTGCTGCAGTCGAATTATTTATTTTGGCGTCGGATATATTGGATGATTTGCAGGATCAGGATGTTCCAAGCAAGCCTTGGATGAAAGTCCCAATGCCTATAGCCATTCATGTTGCCTCCTCTCTACTAACTTTGTCGCAGCAAGCAATGTTAAGCAGCACATCTAATCATGAGATTCGATTGGCACTCACAGAAATGATGAATGCGCAGCTTTTGAAGGCCGCAAATGGTCAAATGCTTGATATTATGAATGAAATGAACGACGAGGAATCCTATTTGGATGTCGTAAAACAAAAGTCTGCTACGCTTCTTCAACTAGCGTGTATGGCCGGCGTAATATTGGCTGGTCGCCCTTGGAATGAAACCGTAGCAGAATATGCGCTAGAAATAGGTGTTTCAGCTCAAATTCAAAATGACCTCCGAGATTTGCTGCGATGGGATGAAAAAAGTGATTTTCTTCAACGTAAATGCACCTTGCTTACTCTGTATTTAATAGAAGGAGAAGCAGAAGAGGATCGCTGGATTAAAGAGTATTTTGAGGGTCGGTTAACTTCCGAAGAAATTGCGATGAAAAGAGAGCTTTTTCTTGAAACCTGTGAAAGAACAGGAACTATATTATATGGCTCTGTCATGAGTCGGATGCACTATAATCGCTTTGAGGAATTAGTAGACTCCATACAGGAAATAAGTCCTTGGAAAGCGGAATTTTTGCACATAATAAACTCTAAAAATGCATAACAACAAACCACGCAAAACGTCTTTCGGTAAATACGAATCACTTTTGCGTTTCCTGTCGTATCTATTCCTGTTATAGTAGAGAAGAAGAAAAGATTACTAATATAGTAGTAGAGAAGCGGAGGAGTTAATATGTTAAAAGAAGCTATTCGTCAGTTGGTAAGCAACACTGAAAAAATGTCTATGGCTATGGGTGGACAATTGCAAGTAGCAGGTGTTTCAGTTGCTGAACAACGCGCTCTTCTTGGCGAACTAAAGAACAAAAACGAAAAAAATAGCGGCTACGCATACATGTGGAATTAGCATACTGATTTGTAAGGAAGGAAGAGGAGTGCATGAGACCTAACTTATTTAACCGAATTGTTGCAATCCTCTTCCTGTTTGTCTTGTTAGGTTCTGTTTTATACTTAACCTCGGTAATCGTAAGAATTCCTTCAATCGGTGCTGTACTAGTGGAGGAGCCAGGTAATCGTTATTTTGTTAAGTCGATAGAACCAGCGGGACAAGCGGATGTAAAAGGTATTGAAATAGGCGATCAGATTTTAGAAATAAACGGTGATTCAGTACAGGATTTTGAGTATGTGAAGAAATATAATTCAATTGAATCCGCAGATTACGTTCTTGTTTTACATAAGGATAAAGTTACACAGAAAATTGAGTTTCCCAAGGGGTGGACAGGCGACCATTCGTTATGGGAGCTGCTGATTCAGTTGTATATCCCTGGTGTTTCACTCATTATTTTTTGTGCATTTTCAGGATTTTTGTATGCAAAACGAAGGAATGATAAGGCTGTAATCATTCTTATTTTGTTTTTTATTTCGATTGGCTTAAGTTACTATAGTTCTGCAGCATCAAGTCGAAGCGATTCTGTAGGGCTTACTATTATTTATTTGGTTCTACCCAACATACCATTGCTGTTTATGAGCTTCATGAACATTTATTTAAAGCGATTCGATGTTCATTTTATTAGTAAATCAATATTGAACACTTTATATGGGATTGTGGGTTTTGTAGGGATCATAAGCTTGATTTATATCTGGACAAATTTAGCGTCAAACAATATCTATACCTATATTCAAATAGCCTATAGCAGTTCTGTGCTGATAGGTAATTTTGTATGCGTTTATATGCTTGTGCGAAAGTTTATCAAGCACCGGCGTACAAAGCTGCATTCTCTGTTCACAATCACGTTGATCTCGCATCTAGTTGCTTTTACTCCGTTTGCATTAATGAACTTGCTGCCTCAAATTATTGGCAAAGACCAAGTTTTTCCAGCCGCTTTTACTGCGCTATTCCTATTCTTATTACCTATCGTTTATTTCTATCTGTCTACCTCAAATCAATTATTTGATATTGACTTTATTCTAACTAGATTTAAATATTATACGGCGCTAGCCTTTATTCCAGCTGTCATTGTGGCGGCACTTGTAGCGTTCGTATTACTAGGAGAGAACAATCCGTCATGGTCCGCGTGGTTTGGCGTATTTTTTGTCATTTACATCGGAATGACGTTGTTTTTATATGGGAAGGAACAAATTGATCAAAGGTTCAGACCTAAGCTCTTTAAGGCGATGTATAGTTATCAGGATAGTCTGGATCGTTTCTCGCGAAAAATCGCTAGAGTAATGAAGCAAAGCGATTTGGAAGCTGTGCTTAAACAAGAGATTAGTGATCTGCTGCCAGTTAGTCGGATTACTTTTTTACTTATTGAGCAAACGGAGAATACCGTATACCCGATGGGCGATCATCCTGAGGAACTTATCACTGCCGAGTTTTTGCTCGGAACTGTAAATTCCTTACAGGTGGGCGAATTAATCGAGCTGCCTTATGGACTCGGTCTCGTAATAGGCAGACAAAGGTCAAGGTACCATATTTTGTGGATCGGCATGAAAACCAATCATACGCGCTTTAATTCGGACGAGCTTCGTTGGCTTAAGACGATGTCCAATTATTCCAGCATCGTATTTGAGAATCTATATTTAATTGAAGGTTTAATTGAGGATTTAGAGTCGGAGGTTCGCAAAGAGCATTCAACTTCACCATGGGTGCTGCGCCTTCTATTCTGTTTGTCTGAGAACGAGAGAAGAAAACTTGCTGCTGACTTGCATGACTCAGCGCTGCAAGATCAGCTGCTTTGGTACCGGAAGCTTGAAGCCATTATGATGGACTATCCGATTTCGAATAGTTTGGGACGCGAGCTGGAGGATATTAAAGAAGGATTACTCGATGTTATCCATCAAATTCGTGAAACTTGCAATGAACTGCGTCCACCGCTTTTGAAGGAGATGGGAGTAGTCGAGGCTGTTGAATCGATTATCGAGCATACTCAAATGCGTGTTAACTTTGCAGTGGATTTTCGCGCAAAATCATTTAATCGTCCGCTTAACGAGGAACAAATTACGGCGATTTACCGGATCGTACAGGAATTGCTGCGTAATGCGGACAAACATTCTCAAGCTAAATTAGTTGTTCTTGAGCTTGAGCTGCGCAAAGGAACGATATATTTCCGATATCAAGATGATGGTGTCGGTATGGATGTAAATCAAATGAGTGTTTCTTTTGAACATATGGGCTTGTCAGGCATTAAAGAGCGGGTGACTGGTCTGGAAGGTGACATATCATTTTATTCGGAAAGCGGTAACGGCTTAGAGGTTGTCATCTTGCTGCCAGAGATCATGACAGCCGGTAGATCGGAGAGGGGTATATCGCGTGATTCGTATCTTATTAGTTGATGACCATCCTTCTGTCGGAGAAGGAACCAAAACAATGATTGAGCAAGACAGCGAGATGTCGGTATCGGTCGTTTTGTCCGCCATTGAGGCGCTCGATATTGTACAAATCCAGCAATTTGATCTCATTTTATGTGATTTGAATATGCCAGGCATTAGTGGATTGGAATTAACGAAACGTCTTATTCAACAGGATCCGGAGCGCAAGGTTATTATTTACTCGGGCTATGAGATTGGCTCGCATTTTAACTTGCTGATCGAATCAGGCGTCTCTGGTTTTATTTCCAAGACAGTATCAAGAGAGCAGCTGCATAATGCGATTCGATGTGCGATGAGAGGGGACACGGTTATACCGATCACCCTGTTGAAGCAGCTTAGAAGGCATGAAGTAACGATCGGACGGACAGAAGTAGCTGTTGAAGATGTGTCGATTAATGAGAAAGAACAGACCATATTACATGAAGTAGCTACTGGAATTAGCAATAAAGAATTGGCAGCCATGCTTCATGTTAGCCAGCGGAATGTTGAATATCAGCTGTCGCGTATATTTGATAAACTCAACGTGCGGTCCCGTTCGGAAGCAATTAAGGAAGCACAGCGTTTAGGCTTAATCAGCTTGGAACAATACTAGAATTAGGTTAGTTAACTCTAGCTTGTTTAGGTGGTTAAGTAGGATAGGAATGAATAAAACCGGCAGCTAAAGGATTATCCTTAAGCTGCCGGTTTTAATTGATTTAGGAATTGATTTACGAAACTTACATGTATTGTTCCCATTCCTCATATGCGGTCGATAGTGAGGTTTTAACAGCTTCAATGGCAGCTTGAATTTCTTGAATTCGGATGTAATCATTAAAAATCGCAGGATCAGTGAGCTGTAATTCCAAATCGGTTATTTGCTGCTCCAGAGTAGCGATTTCCAGTTCTAATTGTTCAACTTTACGCTGCCGTGTACGTTCTTCACGTTTTGCTTGCTTGTCCGCCTCGTAAGAATTGGCAGGTGAAATGTCGGATACGGCTGTTGTTTTTGAGTTTGAAGCCTGATTTGACAGTGCTTCGAGCCGTGCTTCTTCGATTTCACTTTTTTTCTCTATCATTTCGTCATAATTTCCTAGGAAATGATCAGTACCTGACGACTTTAGTTCGACAATTCGTTCAGCCATCTTGTTTAGGAAGTAACGATCATGTGAAATGAAGAGCAAGGTTCCTTCATAGTCAAGCAATGCAGCTTCAAGAACTTCTTTGCTAAATAGATCGAGATGGTTGGTAGGCTCATCCAAAATAAGGACATTGGCCTCTGCAAGCATAAGCTTCGCTAGGGATACACGTGCCTTCTCACCGCCGCTAAGGGAAGAAATTCGCTTGAGTACGTCTTCGCCGCTAAATAAGAAGTTGCCGAGCACCGTACGAATACGTGCCTCCTCCATATGGGAGTAGCTGCCCCAGACCTCTTCAAGAACAGTATTTTGGCCGTTCAGCCTCGTTTGTTCTTGGTCATAGTAACCGAGTTTGACGTGAGTTCCAAACTTAATTGTACCTGTTGTTGGTTCATTTTGACCGACAATAACCTTTAGCAGTGTGGATTTCCCAATCCCGTTCGGACCAATTAATGCAACGGTTTCACCACGAGTGAGCTGGAAGGATACATTTTTAAAGATAGGTGTGTCCTTACCTGGGAAAACAACGGAAACCTCATTAACAGCAAGTACGTCTTTGCCTGTCGAACGCTCGATTTCAAATGTGAAATGAGCTTTTTTCAAATCACCCTGCGGCTTGTCCAGGCGATCCATTTTGTCCAAAGCTTTCCGTCTGCTTTGTGCACGTTTGGTCGTTGAAGCTCGAACAATATTTCGTTGAACAAATTGCTCCATACGCGAAATTTCGTCCTGCTGTTTTTCGAATTGACGCATATTGATTTCGTATTCGGCAGCTTTCAGCTCCATATAGCGGCTGTAATTTCCGGTGTAGCGCTTGGAGGTATGACGCTCGATTTCGATAATCGTTTGGGCAAGAGCATCTAGGAAGTAACGGTCATGGGATACGACCAAGATGGCACCCGAATATCCGCGCAAATAGGACTCTAGCCACGTTAAAGTCTCAATGTCGAGATAGTTGGTAGGCTCATCAAGCATGAGCAGATCTGGTGCCTGAAGCAATATGCGAGCGAGTGCGAGCCGTGTTTTCTGGCCGCCGCTTAATGTTGATATTAAAGTGTCAGCTGGAAATGTTCCGAAACCCATACCGTGAAGAACACTGTTAATACGCGTGTTGACCTCGAAACCGCCTTGCTCGCGGTACCAATCTGAACGCTTGGCATAACGATCGAGTATGGCTGTATAACGTTTCTCATCCTGATGAAGTTCGGGATCTGCAATTTTGACTTCAAGATCACGAAGCTCTTGCTCTGCTTCAATTAGATGAGAGAAAACGGCAAGCATTTCTTCACCAATCGTTCGATTGGATTGCAATCCGCTATTCTGAGCGAGATAACCAATTTTAGTTTCTTTGGCTTTATGAATAGCGCCAGAATCTGCGGACATTTCGCCTGCAATGATTTTGAGCAGTGTAGACTTGCCTGCACCGTTCACACCTACGAGACCAATACGTTCTCGTTCCAGCACTTGCATCGAAATATTGGATAATACGACATTTACGCCGTAGCTTTTTGTTACGTTAGAAACCTGCAGCAGCATTTTGAAACCTCCAACAAATAAATGGTAAAGAACGAATGCTCATACTACATATTAGTGTACCATAAACGAGCGCTAGCATTGGCGAAAGTTGCACAACAATGTTAAACTACAATTAATGAAAGAAAATGATGGGAACTAGAATAGGTGAATGCTTTTGGTTGAACCAAATCAACGGGGCGATAAGGCTTACATACGAAGTAAGATAACGATAAAACGAAATAAATTACCAGTGGAGCAGCGGCGATTATGGTCAGAAGCAGCTTGCACGAAAGCGATGGCTTTTATTGAAAGCCATTCGGTCGGCGCGTTTATGGTGTACGTGTCTTTTCGGAGCGAGCTTGATTTGTCGGGTCTCATTGAATGGGGCTGGCGAACAGGGCGAGAAGTCATTGCGCCAAGATGTATCGCAGCAGATCGTTCCATGGAGCTCTATACCTTGCGGAGCTGGGATGATCTGATACCTGGTGCATATGGGATTATGGAGCCGAATCCGAATACAGCGCAGCCTTTTAAGGACAATTGTGAACTGGGTGTTGTCTTTGTGCCGGGACTAGCCTTTGACCTTCAAGGAGGCCGCCTTGGTTATGGGGGCGGTTATTATGACCGATTTACTGAATCAGTTCAAAACAATGCTTCTAAGCCGTACTGGCTTGGAATAGCGTTCGAGGCGCAGCTCATCGATGAGGTGCCTCTCGAGGGGCATGATTTGAAAATGGATGGCTTGATTACTGAAAAAAACATGTATTTAGTTTAGAGGAAATACAGCTGAATGATTGCCAAGCGAGCTATGAACGTTAAAGGCGAACCCGTTCATTAGCGCTAGAAGGAGCGTTTGAGGTGGAGTTGACACATTTTAACGAGCAGGGCCGGGCGCGAATGGTAGACATCTCTGACAAGGAAGTCACTTCCCGCACGGCAGTCGCTCAAACCAGAATAACGATGAACCAAGATACATTAGAACAAATTAAGGCTGGCAAGATCGGGAAGGGCGATGTACTGGCTGTGGCTCAGGTTGCTGCAGTTATGGCTGCCAAAAAAACGTCAGATTGGATTCCAATGTGCCATCCGCTACCGCTCACAGGCATCAATGTGGTTTTCAGCGATAACGGAACGGATGAGCTTTACATAGAAGGTACAGTAAAGACAACTGGAAAAACCGGCGTGGAAATGGAAGCACTGACAGCCGTGTCTGCCGCAGCTCTAACGGTCTACGACATGTGCAAAGCGCTGCAAAAGGATATGGTTATCGGTCCTACGCAGCTGGTTTCAAAAACGGGCGGAAAAAGCGGCGATTATCGAATTTCGTCAAACCCATGAGCGAAATAGGAATGGGAGGAATGGTAAATGCGGTGGAAAGTAGCAATTTTAACAGCAAGCGATAAAGGATCACGTGGAGAACGTGAGGATACGAGTGCCCAGGTTATCCGTGAATTGGTTGAGGAAGAGCTGGGTGGAGAAATTATTGATTATCGGATTGTACCGGATGAGCAGGATGAGATAATGGCAGCCATTATTGAAATGACAGAGTACTTCCATGCGGATCTTGTGCTTACGACGGGCGGCACAGGTCTTGCAGAGCGCGATGTTACGCCCGAGGCAACGCTCAAGGTTATTGACCGTGCTGTGCCGGGGATTGCGGAAGCGATGCGTATGGGCGCTCTCCAAAAAACAAGAAGAGCAATGCTCTCAAGAGGCGTCTGCGGCATTAGAGGCAGCTCATTAATCGTTAACTTGCCTGGGAGCCCGAAGGGCGTACACGAGAGCTTAATGGCGATCATGGATCAATTGCCGCATGCTCTGGGCATTTTATCCGGAGAACTGGGGGAACATAGCGTATGAGTCAGCAGCAGCATCATGCTAAGAACGGAATAGAACAACATGGATCGACGACACTAAGAGAAGTTTCCGTATATGATGCGATCGGGCTGCGACTGGCTCATGATTTAACGCGAATTATTCCAGGTCAGTTTAAAGGTCGATTGTTCAAAAGAGGTCATGTCGTAGTAGAAGCAGACATTCCTAATCTTCTTGATATTGGCAAGGAGCATATCTATATTATGGAGCTTGGAGAAAACGAGCTTCATGAGGATGATGCAGCCATTCGAATGGCTGAAGCGTTATATGACGAGAAACTCATTCTTTCAGAGCCGCATGAGGGCAAGGTGAGCATTAAAGCAAACCAGCTGGGCCTTGCGGAGATTGATAAGGCGTTAGTTGATGCCATTAATGAGCTGGGTGAAATTGCATTAGCAACGATTAAGGCAAAAACAGTCGTTAAGCCAGGACAAGCGCTGGCTGCAACAAGAGCCATTCCGCTTGTCGTACCAAAATCAAAGGTGGAGACGGTGGAGAGGCTTGCCGCCGAATATCGTGAAGCGAATGGCGGAGCTTCACCGCTGCGCGTTCGCCCTTTCCGTAAATTTCGCGTCGGTTTGTTGACGACGGGCGGCGAAGTTTTTAACGGAAGAATTGAAGATAAATTTGGTCCGGCAGTAAGAAGCAAGCTCGAGGAGCTTGGATCAGAAGTTGCAGAGCAGCGTTTTGCACCCGATGATCGACAAACAATTGTCAAGGAAATACACTATTTGCTTGCACAACGATATGATATGATACTAGTGACTGGCGGAATGTCGGTAGATCCCGACGATCGCACTCCTGGAGCCATAAAGGAAACAGGCGCGGATATCGTGAGTTATGGAACTCCGATGCTGCCAGGCTCAATGCTGCTTATTGGATATTTAAACGGAGTGCCGATATTGGGGCTTCCAGGATGCGTCATGCATGATCCATATACATCATTTGATGTGCTGCTGCCGCGGATACTTGCGGGAGATACGATTGTTCGTGAAGATATTGTCAGCATGGGATATGGCGGCTTAAACAGCTGTTAAGTATGAGCTGCTTAATAATGATGCTGCTACATAAAATTACGAGGAGGTTGGCAAATGTCAGGAATTGGTGCAACAGGTGTTATACTGCTCGTGTTGGTTGCTTTGCTACTATTTGGACCAAACAAGCTTCCAGAACTTGGACGTGCATTCGGACGGACATTGCGTGAGTTTAAATCCGGAGCAAGAGAGATCATGGATGATGATGATCGTGACCGTGATCGCAAGGACAAAGATTCGAGCCGTGTTGAAGTGAGTCGCTCGGAAAATAGTGATAAAGACAATAAGCGGCTGCCGGATTAATCGGGCCCGCTTTTTTCTTGAAAAAAAGGTTTACCGCTAGGCGAAGGAGGTATAGTGCAGGTGGGATCGGAAGGAAACAGCAAATCGGAGCATAAATCACGTAAAGCGCTTCTTCGTGAAGAAGGGTTGATGCCGCTTTTGGAGCATCTTGGCGAGCTGCGCAAGCGGATCATTTACGTGCTTATTATTTTAACGTTAGGCTTAGTCGTCGGACTTATATTTGCACAGCCTACCTATAACTTTCTAATGAGCCAGAAGCCTGCTAATACAATTTCGTTACATACGTTTTCCCTCTGGGATGGCATTGGCATGTATATGAAATTTGCATTTGTCATCGCTTTAATTATTTCTTTGCCTGTTATTGCATATCAGCTATGGGCATTCGTAAAGCCGGCTTTGCGCAAGAACGAGCAGCGTTCCACGCTTAAATATGTTCCGTTTGCACTAATCATGTTTTTAATTGGATTGGCGTTTTCTTATTTTGTCGTCTTTCCACTCGCTTTTAATTTCACAAGAACAGTATCACAGCATTTAAACCTTGAGGAAACATATGGCATCGCGCAGTATTTTACGTTTATGTTTAATCTGCTCATTCCGATATCGCTGTTATTCGAACTGCCGCTTGTCATCATGTTTTTGACAGCTATTCGTTTAGTGAATCCACAGCGGCTGCGCAAAATGCGCCGTCTAGCGTATTTCATCATGGTGCTTATCGGAGTTATGATAACGCCGCCGGATTTCATATCGGACATATTAGTGGCGATCCCATTACTCGTTCTATATGAGATTAGTGTGTTTTTATCAGGCTCGGTACACAAAAAGCAGCTTGCCGCTGATGCAAAATGGGAAGCGGAGTATGGCGAGTCAATGTCTGAAGCATAGGAAGAAGAAGGGGAATGTCCTCTTCTTCTTTTTTTTTAATATAAGGAGCTTATAAAGGGCATATATTTCTCCGTCAAAGCTGCTTTAGCATCCAGAGGACGCCGAAGGCGAGTTTGCGTGGTTGACAAAAACATCATTTCCGCATAATATTTAAACAGTTGTTTAAAACAATTGTTTAAATAGAGAAAACGGGAGTGGATCATATTGAAAAATGCACTAATTGCTTTTATGAAACGTCCAACGACTATCGTTGGTATATTTACGGCAATCATGTTCCAGGTTATTTTTTCGGTCATTTGGATGACAGGTTATAATGGTGTTACGGACCGCGTACAAAATTTGCGTATTGCTATTGTGAATGAAGATGCACAGATGGGACAGAAGATTGCTGGCAACCTTGTTCAGAACTTGCCTTTTAATATGAGTGAAATCAGCAGCATTGATGAGGCGAAGCAGCAGCTGAATGAGCGTGAGCTGCAGATGGTCGTATGGATACCGGCGGATTTCTCTCAGAAGGCTTCAGCAGCCGATGGTACAGCCTCCATTCAATATGTAATAAACGAATCAAATCCAGCACTGATTAAAAGTATTATGAGTGGTGCAGCCGGACAAATAACAGCAGAAGTAAATAAGCAGGCCGTAACGGGCGGCATTCAAACCGTACTTGGCAACATGCAGCTGCCAGCAGAGCAAGCTGGAGCAGCGGCACAAGGATTGTCAGAGCGTGTTAAATCTGAAATTCAGTCAACGAACGTGATACAAGGAATGAACAATCAAATGGTTCCGATGATGCTGGTGCTTGCTTCTTATGTCGGCGCGATGATCATGGGTATGAATTTTGAGCAATCTTCCCTTTCACTAGGAGCAACAACAAGCAGATGGAAACGTTTCGGCGCAAGAAGCGTAATTAATGTAGGAGCAGGTGTCATTGTTTCGTTAGTAGGTTCTTCCTTGCTCGCTGCATTTGGCGGTCAGATGGAACAAGGCTTCCTTCATATCTGGTTGTTCCAGCTGATGTTCGTATTAACATTTATATTCGTTTCGCAAATGTTTATTTACCTGTTTGGTTTAAGCGGCATGCTGTTCAATATTATTTTATTGTCGGCACAGCTTGTTACCTCTGGTGCGATCGTACCGCGTGAATTGTTATCCGACTTTTACGTCAAGCTTGGTGATATTCTTCCAGCGACGTATGCAGTTGAAGGTACGATGAATATTTTGTTCGGCGGCCCAGCGGCTACAGCTGACTCTTTGTCACTTAGCGTTATTGCTGTCGTTGCCTTTGCGGTTAGCGTAGTTGCGGTTGCGCTGAAGCGCCAAGCCGCTCCTGTAGTACAGCCTACAGCAGTTATTGCAGGGCAAAAACGATAATTCAAATGCAGTTGCTGTTGGTTTAGTGTGGTTCAAAATAAAAGATATTGTTTTTATGGGGGCCCGTCATGACAACAGGAGATGCGGATATTAAAATTAGAATATTATCAGCTGCCAAAAAGCTGTTTGCGGAAAACGGCTTCGATAAAACGACCGTTAGGCAAATATGCGAAGAGGCTGGAGCTAACGTTGCGCTCGTCTCGTATCATTTTGGCGGGAAAGAAAATATGTTCTATGCTTTATTTGATTATTATTTTCCAAACAATCAAATTGCCGAGCTAGACCCCATGCAGCTAGATCCGGTAGAGGGAGTTAGACTTATTGTTCGTGAGGTAACTAATTTCCGCTACAGCGACTATCAATTAATTAACATTATTCAGCAAGAAGTTATCATGAACACGGATCGAATTGAAAAGATACGCAAGCATGTGATGCCGATGTGGGGGAAGCTCCGCTACTGGCTCAAAGAGGGCAGGGAGCAAGGATTATTTCAATTCAACTCCTTAGATAACACTTTGTTTTCCATTATCGGTACGTTGCTCTTTCATCGGAATAGCCAATATTGGGCTATCTTGCATGAAGAAGAACGTTCATCACAGGAAGCGATCGTCGAGGATTTAACCTTATTTATTTTGGGTGGATTGTACTATAGAGGCGAATAGCTGAAAACCATGAAATACCGTGCGCGAGAAATCGCTGTACGGTATTTTTTTTGTTACAGCCTTCTGCTATTCATAAACTACTGGTACAATTTAGGTGCAACGATTATGAAAGTTTGGAATATCAAGCCTAATGCCCGTTTAGTATAAAGCCAGCAGCTGCGCAGGCAGAATAGGAGCGA
Source organism: Pristimantibacillus sp. Z349TD_6 (assembly GCF_056173205.1). Lineage (NCBI taxonomy): Bacteria > Bacillati > Bacillota > Bacilli > Caryophanales > Paenibacillaceae > Pristimantibacillus (SeqCode) > Pristimantibacillus sp. Z349TD_6. The sequence continues at coordinate 1,360,673 of NZ_CM149662.1, forward strand.
GATTATACAAATGAAACGTGAACGGATACAGGAGATTTTGCAGCAGCATAGGAAAAAAGGGCTGATGCTTCTTACCTCAAGCGGCGAAACGCGGAAGCCATGTTCGCAACTGTGGAATCAGTCCATTAATGAACAGCTCCTTGAAGAGATTAAAAGGGAAGCCGATCGCTTCATGCTTACCTCTGATCCCGAGCTCACCTACTCCCTCTTTCGTGTCTATGGAGATACAGGAGAGCGCTTAGCTTATGAACGAGTATATTTTGAGAGGCGAAAAAGATTGAATTCGTATGTCATTATGGCGCTGCATGAGCCGGAAAATGCAGATTACGAAGTTGCCGCTCTAAATATGATCTGGTCGATTTGTAATGAGTTTACTTGGTGTCTGCCTGCTCATTTTAATGAAGGATCAGATAGGCTGGACATCGATTTATTTTCGGCGGAGACTGGGTTTGCACTGAGTGAGATAAAGTTGTTATTAGGTGACCGTTTGCCGGTTATGCTGCACAAGCGTATAGAGACTGAGGTAGAGAATCGCCTATTCCGTCCTTTTTTGGAGCAAGGCCCATACGGTTGGGAGACAGCGGATCACAATTGGGCGGCTGTATGCGCGGGTTCGGTTGGGGCAGCGGCGCTTTATCTCATTGAGGATTTGCATAGGCTGTCGCAAGTGCTGGAACGTGTGCTTCATTCGCTTGATTGTTATTTGAGTGGATTTGGCGATGACGGCGCGTGCGCGGAAGGTTATTTATATTGGCAGTATGGTTTCGGGTATTATGTATATTTTGCTCAGATGTTAAAAAGGGCAACAGATGGAGAAATCAATTTATTTGCTTCGAATAAGGTGAAGGAGATTGCACTTTTTCAGCAGAAATGTTTTACAGGAAGCAGCACGGTCGTTAACTTTAGTGATTCGCGTCCTGAAAGCGGTATATTTATGGGACTCAGCTGCTGTCTGCATCAGGAGTTTGCAGAGGTCATTGTACCGGATGCTAGCCTTAGAGCGGAGTATTCTGCTGATCATTGCGGACGCTGGGCGCCGGCGATTCGTAATTTGCTATGGGTGAAGGAAGAATGGATGAAGACGACTGAAAGTAAAACGATCTGGCCTGCCGAGTCCTATTATTTATCTGATGTGCAGTGGCTCTTGTCCAGACATGCAAGCGAGAATGGCGGCAACTACAGCTTTGCGGCAAAAGGGGGCCATAATGAGGAGCCTCATAACCACAATGATGTGGGCCATTTCATCATACATGCGGATGGACAAGCTTATTTAGCGGATTTGGGCAGCGGAAAATATACGGCGAAATATTTTGGCCCGGAACGGTATTCAATTTGGTGCAATGGCTCTCAAGGGCATTCTGTTCCTATAATAGACGGCTCACATCAGCAAAATGGGGCTGTGTTTCGAGCAGCTGTTATGGAAGCGTCAACAAATGCGTGTATGGATAAGTTAGCGCTGGAAATCAGCTCGGCGTATGGCCATTCCAAGCTGGAGCGATTGGAGCGCCGATTCCTTTGGGAAAAGGAAAAGCTGCCGCGCCTGACGCTGACGGACACGATTTGGATGATGCCAAATGGAGAAGAAGCTGATGCTGAGCGGCAAGTTACAGAGCGTTTCATTACGTTTCTAGTTCCCGAGCTGGCGGAGGAAGGTCGAGTGATTTTAACAGGACAACGCCAATTACTCATTAATTATGATCATCAGGTTTGGAAGCCGGTCGTTACCGCAAGGAGCGATATCGATCATTATGGCGTTGAGCGATTCTGGTATACGCTTGATTTTGAATGGAGAGCAGCAGCAGTTGAAGTGCCGTTGATTGCAAATTTTATTTTTCAATTTGAATCATAACTACAATATTCGATGCGAGGAGCGAGTAAGGATATGGAGCAGATCAATTGGGCAAATGAAGCTTGGGCAAATGTACATGAGAAGGTTACGAGAACGAGCAATCGGATTGGTGCAAGATTTCCGCATGCGAGCGTCGATGGAACGTATGTGCTGGAGGCGCCTCAGTGGTGGACAGCCGGTTTCTGGCCGGGCTTGTTATGGCTGCTGTACCGTGATTCGGAGTCGAAGGATGATCGATATAAAGATATTGCCGAAGCATGCGAGCAGCAATTGGATGAAGTATTATTCGGATATGATCGCTTGGATCACGACATCGGCTTCATGTGGTCGCTAACGAGTGTAGCCCGCTATAAGCTGCTTGGTGAAGAGCAATCCCGCAGACGAGCGCTGTTAGCGGCTAGTGTACTCAGCGGAAGATTTAATGTAAAAGGAAATTATATTAGAGCTTGGAACCCATGGGGTGAGGGTGATCGCAATGAGGGCTGGGCGATTATTGACTGCATGATGAACCTGCCTTTGCTCTACTGGGCGAGCGAGACAACGGGCGACCCAAGATTTAAGCATTTGGCGATGGAGCATGCGGATACGGTGCTGGAGCATTTTATACGGACGGACGGTTCGGTAAATCATATTGTAGTCTTTGACCCGCATACGGGTGAATTTGTAAGTGTGAACGGCGGACAAGGCTTTGCACCAAACTCAGCGTGGTCTCGCGGAGCATCGTGGGCGATTTACGGGATGGCGCTCAGCTATCGTTATACGGGCGAGGCTCGGTACTTGGAAGCGGCGAAGCGGGTTGCCCATTTCTTCCTTGCGAACTTGCCTGAGGATTCAGTGCCGCATTGGGATTTCCGCTTGCCTTCAGGTGTAGAACGTTATCGCGACACGTCAGCTGGCGCTTGTGCAGCCTGCGGTCTGCTCGAAATTGCAAGATCAGTTCCTGCAGAAGAATCGGAGTTATATCAAGCGGCTGGCGAGCGAATATTGCGTTCACTGTACGAGAATTACGGTGCTTGGGATGATGAGGCGGAGGAAGGCTTGATTTTGCATGGGACAAGCCATTACCCAGAGCGGAGAAACATTGACGTGCCGCTTATTTATGGCGACTATTTCTTCGTAGAAGGTTTAGCACGAGTAAGAGGGGATTCCTCGACGTTCTGGTAGAGGAGAGGTAACGAACATGCAAATCGAAAGTGGATCACAGATAAACGAAATGCTACCTGTGCGCAAATACTGGCTGGAGCAGATGCTCGCTATTGGCGATCCTGTGCTTAGCGCCCTTGCGGAGCGCCGTCTTAAAGAGAAGATGCCTATAGAAATCGCAATAACTGCTGGAGAGGCTGATGATGAGAAAGCTGCCGCTGAACTTAAAGCTGACCGAGCGAAATTCACGCATTTGGAAGCGTTAGGACGCCTTTTATCCGGCATGGCTCCATGGCTTGAGAATCAGCACATTAATGGACACGAAGAGGAGCTGCGAGTTCGTTATGCCGCGCTTGCTCGTGAAGCAGTGGGTGCGGGCACTGATCCAGCATCGCCAGACTATATGAACTTCAGCGATGGTTACCAGCCGATTGTCGACGCTGCTTTTTTGGCGCTTGCGATATTGCGTGCCCCGATAGAGCTTGGTGAAAAGCTGGAGCAGCGTGTCAAAGCAAATGTAATTACGGCGCTGAAGCAAACGAGGTCGAGAAAGCCTGTCTTCTCGAATTGGCTGCTGTTTGCAGCAACGATTGAAGCGGCGCTGCTTAAGCTGGGTGAGCTTGACTGGGACCCGATGCGGATCGATTACGCGTTGAAGCAGCATGAACAGTGGTATTTGGGTGACGGCGCATATAGTGATGGTCCAGATTTCCACTGGGATTACTATAACAGCTTCGTTATTCAGCCGATGCTGGTCGATGTGCTTGCCGCAGCAGGTGATGAGCACGAGGAATGGGGAGCCATGCGCGCTGCTGTTGCAAGCCGTTCACGGCGTTATGCAGAAGTGCTTGAGCGGCTAATTGGAACGGATGGAACATACCCGCCAATTGGACGCTCGCTTGCCTATCGTTTCGGAGCCTTTCAAAGCCTAGCTCAGCATGCTTTAAATGATGATTTGCCAGCGTCCGTCACAGCGCCTCAGGTACGCTGTGCGTTAACCGCTGCGATTCGTCGAACACTTGAAGTGCCAGGCAATTTTACAGCGGATGGATGGCTTACAATCGGCTTCTGCGGACATCAGCGAGATATTGGCGAGCGGTACATATCAACGGGAAGCCTCTATTTATGCGCTGCGGTGTTCTTGCCGCTTGGCCTAGCAAGCGAGCATCCATTTTGGAGTGGAGCGGACGAGGCTTGGACTTCTAAAAAGGCGTGGTCAGGACAGGCTTTTGGCATCGATGCGGCTTTGAAGTGAATTTCTACTGAGCCCGAGGTTGTTTTAAAAAGAGTAAATGGCCGAGAGAAGGGATTAGAGCATATTCGTATTCTCAAGATGTACTTGGCGCATAATAATAGCTTGAGCGAATCACATTGGACGGGCCAATCCGCATAAAAAAGATTTAGTTCCTTCTGCCTAGTGTAAATAAACGGAAAAATGAAACCAAGCACTTGAAATTGATAGCGAAAATGAGTATGATAAAAATAGTTGTTAGCACTTGAAGGTTTCGAGTGCTAACGAGAATATAAGCAGCGACAAATTTTGAAGGAGGCTATTTTCAATGATCAGACCTTTGGGTGAACGCGTATTGATCGAAGCAATCGCGAAAGAAGAAACAACCGCTAGCGGTATCGTATTGCCGGATTCGGCGAAAGAAAAGCCGCAAGAAGGCAAAGTGATTGCAGTTGGAAGCGGCACGCTGAAAGATGGTGTTCGTATTGCTCTTGAAGTTAAAGAAGGCGACCGCGTTCTTTTCTCCAAATATGCAGGCACTGAAATCAAATACGAAGGCAAAGAGTATTTGATTATGAAAGAAAGCGAAATTCACGCGATTTTTGAATAACAACCCGCTTAGGGTCACATAGAAGTCAACACATAAACTAAGCAGTTCTACTTAAACTATTTTGGGAGGTTTCTGTTAATGGCTAAGGAAATTAAATTTAGCGAAGACGCTCGTCGCGCAATGCTGCGCGGTGTTGATGCACTTGCAAATGCAGTTAAAGTAACACTAGGTCCAAAAGGCCGCAACGTGGTACTTGAGAAAAAATTCGGAAGCCCGCTTATCACAAATGATGGTGTTTCCATTGCAAAAGAAATCGAGCTTGAAGATGCTTTTGAAAACATGGGCGCTCAACTTGTTAAAGAAGTAGCTACAAAAACGAATGACGTTGCTGGTGACGGTACAACTACGGCAACTGTTCTTGCACAAGCGATGATTCGCGAAGGCTTGAAAAACGTTACAGCTGGCGCTAACCCTATGGTTATCCGCAAAGGTATCGAGAAAGCTGTTAAAGCTGCTGTTGAAGAGCTTAAAGCAATCTCGAAACCAATCGAAGGCAAACAATCGATCGCACAAGTTGCTTCGATCTCATCTGCTGACGATGAAGTAGGCCAACTTATTGCTGAAGCTATGGAAAAAGTCGGCAACGACGGCGTTATCACTGTAGAAGAGTCGAAAGGCTTTGTTACAGAGCTTGAAGTTGTTGAAGGTATGCAATTTGACCGTGGTTATGTATCTCCATACATGATTACTGACACTGATAAAATGGAAGCTGTCCTAGACAACCCTTACATTCTTATCACTGACAAAAAAATTACGAGCATTCAAGAGATCCTTCCAGTTCTTGAGAAAGTCGTACAATCCGGCAAGCAATTGCTAATCATCGCTGAAGATGTAGAAGGCGAAGCTCAAGCTACTCTAGTAGTGAACAAACTTCGTGGAACATTCACTTGCGTAGCTGTTAAAGCTCCAGGCTTCGGTGACCGTCGTAAAGCTATGCTTCAAGATATCGCTGCTCTAACAGGCGGCCAAGTGATTACAGAAGAGCTAGGCCTTGAGCTTAAATCAACTGGCGTTGAATCACTAGGTTCTGCTCGTCAGATCCGCATCACTAAAGAAACTACAATCATCGTTGACGGCAGCGGCAACTCCGCTGACATCGTTGCTCGCGTGAACCAAATCCGCGCTCAACTGGAAGAAACAACTTCCGACTTTGACCGTGAGAAGCTTCAAGAGCGTCTTGCAAAATTGTCTGGCGGCGTTGCAGTTATCAAAGTTGGCGCAGCTACAGAAACAGAATTGAAAGAGCGCAAACTACGCATCGAAGATGCCCTCAACTCCACTCGTGCAGCGGTTGAAGAAGGTATCGTATCGGGCGGCGGTACTGCCCTCATTAACGTATACAACGCTGTTGCTGCTGTTAAAGCAGAAGGCGACGAGCAAACAGGCGTTAACATCGTTCTTCGTTCCCTTGAAGAGCCGCTTCGCACAATCGCTGCGAATGCTGGTCAAGAAGGTTCGGTTATCGTTGAGCGTCTGAAAAACGAAAAAATCGGCGTAGGCTATAACGCAGCTACTGGAACATGGGTTAACATGTTCGAAGCGGGTATCGTTGACCCTGCTAAAGTAACTCGTTCTGCGCTTCAAAACGCAGCTTCCGTTGCAGCTATGTTCTTGACAACTGAAGCGGTTGTTGCTGACAAACCAGAACCTAAGGGTGCTGGCGCTGGCATGCCTGATATGGGCGGCATGGGCGGTATGGGCGGCATGATGTAAGGCTGATAAGCCTTTACATCGGGAAAGCAGCGTGAGCTGCTTTCCCGCCTGTTCGGTGCATTGAGAATTGGTCATGTGAATAACTAATTTCTAAAGAATAGACTACTTCCTAATTCCGAGGAGGTAGTCTTTTTGTGTTTCTAAAGTTTGCGTATCAGGATTTTTTGGAAGATAGGCATTTTAAGAACACAACACAGAAGAACATTAGGAACTATAAGACCATGTTAGGTGAGTTTGTAGATTATTGTATTGGACAAGAAATTGTTAGGGTAGAAGATATTACTTATCAGCATGTACGTCAACATCTAATCGATTGCCAAGGACGTGGGAATAAAGCTGGTTCGATCAATACGAAACTCACAAGAATACGTGCCTTTTTGAATTATATGGTGGAATGTGAGGTTATATCTAAGAATCCAGCGCAACGAGTAAGGATGCAGAAAGAAGAAGTAAGAATTGACGTATTCACTGATGAACAAATACGCCAAATGCTTAATTACTACAGACGGATTAAGCAAAGAGACAAGAGTTTTGTCGCATATCGGGACTATATGCTGATTGTTTCGATTCTTGGGACAGGCATTCAGCGTGGTGAGCTGATTAATTTAAAATGGTCAGATGTAGTGTTATCGTTGTGGAGTGAAGGAATGATTAGTACTTGAGGATAAGGAGATAAATATGAATAAAGAAAATGATTTCAAGGAATTTTTAAATCACTTATTGGAATCCGTTTCTAAAATTAGTGACGATTACATTAAGATTTCATTTTCAGGTCAAGCAGATGAAAAATATAGGGAAAGAGTTTTTTGTTATGAGATGTACCATCAATTGAGACTTGTATTGCCCAATTCTAAGTACAAACTGCATGGAGAAATGGATAAAAGAAGTCATGCATTATTTAACAAACATAAAGAAATAAAAAACTCAGTTCCTGATTTTATCTACCATGTAGAAGAAGGTATGGATAGTAACTTAGCAGTAATTGAAGTTAAACACTGTAAATCTGATTTGTCTAGGATTAAAGATGATATTGTCACTTTAAAACATTTTATAAAAGAGGCAAAATACTATAAAGCAATTTGTTACATATACGGTGATGTACGCTCAGAATGGTTAGCACCTCTTAAAGCACTAATAAATAAAGATATTGTTTTAATTGTTCATCGAAATCAAAAATGTATTGAAATAATTGAGTCTCAAAATACTGTTGACTAATAAATTCATCATGGAGGTCAACTTGAGGGAGTATTATTACTAGTTTCAGTGAATAGTTAAATGTTAAAAGCCATCGCTCAGTCTTGAGGGATGGCTTATATTTATCTATAGTCGTCAGCCTTGTATTGTGAAAATTTAAAGTGCAGCATAGAAGAGTAAATAACTCTTAATAAAAACTTTTTGAGGATTACTTTTTAACAATTGTTTTCACAATTCGTTTAGCATATAAATTTGCAGCATCTTGGAGAGCTTGATAAGTCTCACCATTCATGCGAATATCATATCCCTCATTACTTAGTTTAAAAATAAAGTTATCAAAGCCATTTTCTCCTTTGCCAAAATAACCATCTTTATATTGTTCAAATAGTTCTAGTATTTTGTAATCACCGCATGCAATTTCAAAACGTGCTTTTTCTTTTTTATTCATTTGCTTAATTGTAGCTGATAATAAGGTAAGACCAGCACGAGCAACCTGTGAAAAACCATCTACTATTAAGATAGTACTACCATTTTCAACTGAAACTATATTGGAATGTGTCTTATATTTAATTAAATCAGGGTCATTTCTGGTTAAAAAATATGGTAGATGTGAGTTAAATTTATTTACAATTTTTTCATCATTCCTTCCAATTGCTTCACAAAGAGTGATGAAATGGTGAATATCAATAGTAGTATAGCCAAGATCATACAATGACGTATGTTTTAGAGATATTCTTATTATCGCAATATTTCTGTCCAAATAGAATGCAACTCCCTATAAAAAGATTAAAATAAAATCAATGGCATATTAACTTGAGTTTGAGTAATAAGTCATTTTGCTATCAGGCTCTCAAATTATCTGATTTAAAGGATGTTAAAATATACCTATGACATTATAACTAATTACAGACAATTTTGGAAGAGGATTTCACGGAACGAGGTCAATATTAATATAAAAGTCAATCTAAATATTATAGGTTAATAGATAGGTGCGCAGACTGGTGACTTCCATGTTAATGAAAGCATCTTCTCAACAAATTGTAGATTAGGAGTTATTCGTATCGAAGATGCATTGGTTTGTGAGTCAAAGCGCTCCTTCGACCCAACGGTGTTACTTATACGTTAAACTTCTAAATAAATAAAATTTGAAATCCTGAACAAAAAGCCAAGAAAAGTATTGGATTCTGAGGGACTGTTGTCCTAACATAAAACCTCAATTTTATGTATGGATATTTCTGAGGATGCTGAATTCTATTCTGAATTCTTCCTATCTTAGAAGGCTAATTTACCTTATAGATTTATTAACTAAGCTACGATGTTTGATAATACCCAGATATTATGTACGATTATGTTGAATGATGTTATGATATGGGTAAAAAGGTGATAATTCTCATGAACCAGATTTCCATGATTGGTGGGTATGAAGGGTTGTATCATACTTATTATCAAAGGATTTGCGATGAAGTAGACAATATTCAAGTGGAAAATGAGTATGAAAGAAGAAGTCATTCATTTGCTCATTGGTTTCTTACAAGTATTCGTGGAATTAATGAGGACGATGTGTCGGAATATATTACAGATGGTTTTAATGATTGGGGAATTGACGCTGTAATAATTGATGAAGAGAGAGACTTGATTGAGCTTTATCAATTTAAAATGCCTGAGAAAGTTACAAATATTGAGAGGTCTATTAGCCTTACTGAAATTGAGAGTTTTTTAAGGGGCTACAAAATTTGCTCGAGCGGAGTAGTTCCAAATAATGCGAACGATGAGTTAAAAGAGAAAATCAATGAAATTGTTGATTCAGATATTTTTAACTTTAAACTAGTGTATGTATCTTATACTAATGCACTTAGTGATCATGCAGAGGTAGTACTTGAAACAGAATTAAAACAAATCAAGGATACTGGAAACAAGATTTATTGGGAATTGTATGATAAAGAGCGTATTGCAAACATTATCTACACTAGTAAGAGGAGATATGAAAATTTTGAAATTGATCTAGTTCAATCTGGTTCAAGTACAGGATTATTAACATCTGAAAATGCTGCTTCATATTCCATTCATTGTTCTTTAAGTGAATTGGCTGATGTTTGTTTGAAGTATCAGGATATTATATTTGATGAGAATGTAAGATTATTTCATGGTGCTAATAACAAGTTCAATAATGGTATTATAGAAACTGCGACTTCAGCAGAAGATGTTAATAATTTTCATCTATATAATAATGGAATTGTAATGGTTTCTCCAAAGGTTAAATATATCGATACTAGGAAAAAGCTAAAAGTGACCAACCCTATGGTTGTTAATGGATGTCAAACGATGAATAGCCTATTGGAAGCAAAAAAACAAGGTTCTCTGCAAGAAGGATTTGTTCAAGTAAAAGTAATTGAAATTAATGACCCAATCATTAGACAAAACATCTCTATCTACTTAAATTCTCAAACGGAGATTAAGGATAGTTATTTAATATCTAATTTACCTATTATGCGGCAGTTAGAAGAAGACTTAGATCAGTTAGGGTACTTTTTAGAGAGACAAGCTAATAAACTGGAACTTTTAAAGAAAGTGCTCACAAAAAAAGAGAAGGTCGAAAGATTTGGTGTAAATCAAAATAAGACTATTAGTCTTGAATTGGCTATACAACTTTACGCCAGTGTGTATGAAGAACTAGCATCTGTCGCTAAAATGAAAAAGTCACTACTGTTTAACGATGATAACTTGCCAGGGATTTTAAACAGTATAAATGCCGAAAGAATAGTATTTGCTTTCAAAATATACTCTAGAATAATTGATGTCATAAGTGATTACAGACGTTACGTTCGAAACAAGAGGAAAGCTGATATACTTCATTACCTGGAGATAAAAGGGAAAGAATTGAAACAATATTCATTCCTAAATACTGCAGATATATTTTTGCTTTCTTTATTCGCTAATATTGCACAAAGAGAAATATGTAAGTTCGATAAGATTGGTAAGTCAGAGGTTAAAGATTTTTCCGAATGGTCAATAAAAGCTGAACAGAATTTTGATTTATATCTTAAAGAAGCAATTAGTATAATTAAAAATGCTATAGCTGAAGAGACAAGTGGTAAAAGTATTGCAACTCTTACAAAGAGCCAAGCATTTCATAGAAAACTTATAACAAAGGTGCATTATAATGGTTGATTGTGATAAATCATAAAAGTAGAATTTTTGTTACAGTATTCCACACGATATTAGAGTATCTATTACGATCGTTTTTAATAAAGCTATAAATGAATTTGTGAAAATTATTTTTGTCATATAACAAAAATAGCCGAAACCCAAGCGTATCAAGGGTTAACGGCTATTTTTGTGTTATGAGCTATCACACCAGAACTATTATTGGTTAATCCTTTTGTCAACAGAAATGGTTGTTTTTGTGCCATCGGGGGAGATTGTAGTTATTGTTGTAACTGAATTCTCGATTTTTGATGCTGCGTTAAGAAAAGCTTTAAATGATTCTTGAACTAAAGGATCAGCAGCAACTTGAACTGTTTCAACGACAAGAGGTGATTCTTTATGTTCTAATCCAAGATTTAATAAATCAATTGAATCTGTTGTGCCTGATAGAAGAGAGGTGAGAAGTGTTACAAATATAAGAGCAACTTCGCCTTTAGTTTTTAACTGAGCCCAAAATGAACCCTCAGTTATTCTAATAACTTCTAAGGTTGACATATCTTCAAATAAAGCAAGAATTCTGTCTTTCGAACTATCACTTTTAGAATATGAGAGTGCCACACTTTCATATGCCAATGAGAAAGTAGTTATTAGGTGTCCAAGATCTTTAAACTGTAGCCTGTCGTACTTAAGGTGAAAATCCAACTCCACGATTGTGATACCTCCAATGGTATTATATTCAAATTCACTCTATCATCTTCTCAACGATCTATCAAGAATCGGTACGTTCGGATTTCTGTTTATTTACAAAATATACACAATTAATCTTTTTTCTAATAGTAACTTTGTATCAATAACGAACGTATAAGAGACTGTTATTAAAATAACTAAAAAAAGACTTAAATCTATCGGATTTCAGCTCCTAAACTCGTTCCAAAAACTTAGTTGCATTATCGTACTTGTTTTTGATGCAATATGGTTATAAATGTAACTTGGGAGCGGGTTCGAGATGGAAATTGGATATGCAAGAGTTTCGACAGTTGATCAATCTCTGGATTTGCAAATGGATGCGTTGAACAAAGCAGGGTGTGAACGCATATACACAGAGAAAGCCAGCGGAGCGAAAGATGATCGTGCTGAACTACAAAAAGCCTTGGATGCATTGAGACAAGGCGATGTGTTTATAGTGTATAAGCTTGATCGGTTAGCACGATCTACAAAGAAGTTAATTGAAGTATACGAGCAATTGACTAGATTGGGTGTTGAATTGGTCAGTGTCATTGATGGTTTAGATACAACTACGCCTACTGGAAGGGCTATGTTTAAGATGATTGGTGTCATAGCGGAACTGAAGCGTGAAATGATTGTAGAACGCACTAAAGCTGGATTAGCCGCATCGAGAGCAAGAGGGAGAAACGGAGGCAGACCAAAAACAGATCAGAAGAAAGTTGATCGTGCATTAATATTGTATGATAGTCAGAAGCATACAATTTCTGAGATAGAAGAGATGACAGGTGTAAAGAAAGCGACTCTTTATAGAGCATTGAATAATCGTAAACCAAGCGCAACAGTCTGAAGATTAGGAATACTACTCAATTTAATGTGGGTAGTATTTTTTGTTTTGTAATAATAGATAATGGGGGCGGGGTAGTAAATATCAGAAGCACATTACGTTTTACAAAAAAATGGGTGTAACTGATCTACACAGCGAGGCTGTTCAAAAAGCTTAATCAGCAATGATACATGGTATAGCACATCCACCCAGCGACCAAGAGTAAAATCTTGAACGATACGATATTGATTATTACAAAATATGGTACAATATTGAGGGTTGATGTAAGAATGATTGAATTTATTGAGATAAAGGATGATACAATGTCCAAGATTATAAAGGAGATTATAACGCCAAGTTTAAAATACAAAGCAGAAGTAGTTATACGACAAGATGGTCTTTATGAGGTAGTGACATACAAGTGGTATGAGGATTATGTCGAACCATATGGATTAATTGCGGATGGTTGGGAAACGGCAATGAATAAGAAGATTGTAGTTGATTCGAAGGTAAATACTATAAAACATGCCGTTGAAGAACTACATTGCTTATCTGGTGAGATTTTAGAGTGATTGTTTCTTATATGAAAGCACGATTTGATACAAGGTGGAGCGAATGAAAATGAAAATAAAATATACTTGTCCTTGTTGCGGCTATAAGACGTTAGATGAAGAACCTCCAGGTACTTATGATATATGTGAAATTTGTTTTTGGGAAGATGATGGTGTTCAATTTGCCGACCCTGACTATGAGGGGGGAGCAAACATATCATCCCTAAGACAAGGGCAGAAAAATTTTCTAGAGTTTGGGGCATGTGAGGAACGTTGTAAACAATCTGTTAGGAAACCCACTAACGATGATATATATGATCTCAATTGGAAACCTTTAGATGATAGTGGAAATATGCAGACGTTCAAAGAGTTGATTGCCATTACAGATTTTTCAAAGGTATGGCAAAAGTTTATTGTCCAATATTCAACTAAAAAAGACAGACTTGAAAAGTTTAGTATGCTATATGAAAAACTGAAATTGACTATACCTGCTGATAACGAAACTAACATGTACATTTATATCAATGTGTTCCAAGAAGAAATTGATGGTGAATGGATATGTACCAATGAGTTTGATGAAGATAATGATTCACTCTCTTTTGACGTTAGTGGTAAAGACGACGAATGGACTGGCTACTCTATAGCATCAAGCAAATTTAATGAATGGCTAGGCTACTACATTGACAAGAAGTCATTAAATACTATGTCGAATGAAAGCTTTATTGCCCATTGCCTTTGGGAAATGACGTTCTATTATGGATATGATGACACAGTAGAAAGATAAATATGGAATTGATATAAAGTGTTTTATGGAACAAGGAAGGGAGCAGAATAACTTGGCAAGCTATACTCTGCTGGTTGACCTATTATGGGAAGTAAGGAAACTGATAGATTCGCCCAATACTAATGTTACATGGTCAGAATACAGAACAGTAGAAGAAGTATTTTCTGCATTGGATACGTACATTAAAAGATTAAATGAAAATGATAAATCAGTCGTTACTGAATTAGAACTTCTTTTTGCCCCAACAGGTTCATTACAAGAACTATCCATGAGTAGTGGCTGGATCAATGAATACATCGAATTATCAAGTCGCTTTGATGATATTGTGGCAACTAATTAAATGAGCAATTTTTATTTAAGGGAGGTATTGATTCGATGCAGATACCAGACGAATATGAATTACTGTCAATATTTGAATGTGAACCAGAATACTTAGATGCTGAAATTAAGAATTTACCTTTTATATATAACCAAGCCACTTATAGGTTCTCAAATAAAAATGAAAAGTTTGTTGTCACTATCTCACCTTCCTCAGGTCAAGTGAAAGTAAAGGCTGAGGACTTGCGTTCAGACGAAGTTATATCTTATTTTGATTTGCAAAGAGTTGACAGATTTGAAATTGTGGCGAATAAACAAGAACATTCTAGTGTTTTAATCACGCTGTGCCAAGATGAAATCCTACAAACATTAGAAATTGTTTTTAAGCCAAGATTTAAGGCAGTTTTTAAGGAACATTACGATAGATAAAACATGGATTTCATTGAAGGATGGTAAATCATGATAAGGCAAAAATTCAAAGAATGGGTAGAGAATAATATTGAATCATTTCTAAGTGAAGGTATCTCAACTGAATTTGTAATGCCTGATGTAGATATTGAACTTCTAGCTAAACCATTCATAAGAATAATTCAAGAGACAAAGTGTTGTATGGGTCAAGTAATCGTGTATGAATCAAGAGAAATGGAATTTGAAGTCTTGCATATTGATAATACAGAGGAATTGCTGTTGTGGAGGTATTTTGAAAACATAGATGATGGTATTGAGTTTGAATTGGCATTGAATCAATACTTCTACACGCTAAAAAGTGGAACTAAACCTGCAAACTGATTAAATAAAAGAGAAGTTCTATTAAAGAAACCACTCCGTTGTCTGGAGTGGCTTTTTCTTTATATACTGATGTATATCTTATGGTCAAAATGTACTTTGTGTTTAGATACATCACGGTGAACTGTATCACAAGTAAGCACAATGTCATCTTTTAAGGAAGTGTCAAAGAACAGTTCAATGTCCTTGACGCTTCTTTCGTTAGATTTATTTCCAGCGTTTACTGTAATCTTTTTGATGATGGAGTGTAGTAAGTCTGTACTCTGCCGCTCAATGCCAAGCGAGGAAGATAAGCAGAGAGCTGTAGATAATCTATTTAGAAATTGAATATTCAAAAGAGCATTTGAGATTAATTAGATGCTTTTTTATTTTTGTAGGTATAGGCGAGGAACTCGATAAATTTAATTCGTATGTGCATCTAATCAATATTAGGTAACACTTATAGACATAGGGATAGGGGGTATGCTTAGATCAAAAGCGCTATTTTATTACCAGAAATTCCCATGCACTGTTCTACCACGACAGGCTTTGTATTTTGAGGAATCCTGACTTCCCCAAATTCCATATTATCCTCAACACCAAGCTTCTATCATCCCATCTATTACTCTCTACCGCTATACCTCATTCTTTTCCTATATTATATAGCCACGACATTAACCTTAACTATTAGGGCTATCTACTCTATGCCACTAATCCTCCATTCAACCAATTACATTTTAAGTTTAATCATGACTTCCTTTAATTTGCATCTAGATTTCTATGAGACATTGTGATACAAAAACTCATAATGTAATATAAAAATAATTAAAAGCGAATGTAACATGGTTTAAAGATGCATTATGCAAAGCGTAGAAGGGCATAAGAGAGAGTGCGAAAAAATGGAATTTGAAGTGATGAAGGATAAGGAAAGTCATATATCATGATAGGTGATTAACCTATAAAGAGATTTGCTAGAATTAACCTTGGAAATTATGCTATAATAGCATGGAACTTAAACCTTTAGACGAGGTGATTTTGGTGGGCGGCGCAAAACAATTTGAGATTGAATTTCAGGAGCAAGAATTAGCTGAATACGATGAACTAAAGGAAATAGGCTTAGACAATTTAATTACTGAACTAGAAGACGAAATTCAAGAGAAAATGGATGAAATACAATCCTACTCGGATGACATAGCTGAATTGGAAGATACAGAAGATATTGGAAATAAAAATGCGGAAATTGAAAACCTTAAACAAGAAATTGAGGATTTGAATAAAGCATTGGAAGAGAAAGTAGAAATGCGCGACAGATATAATGAATTGCATGAAAAGTATTTTAGTAATCGTGGAGAGGCTTCTACTGATGAAGATTCTGATTATTAATAATCTTGATTGTTTCAATTTAATTAAATAGTTTAATCAGTGAAGAATATGCAGAAAAGCTCTTTAAGGGCTTTTCTGTTTTTTTATTGGAATTGTAATGCTTTTGTAATCGAATGAAATATGTACTTGCTCAATTAGCCAGAGTGTTTGAGGAACTAGCGCTTATTATGGACAAGAAAAAAATGTTGAATGTAAATAGTAAAATTTACTGTTTACATTCTGTGTTCGGTTTGGTACAATAGTAGTAATAGAAGAATTTCATCGGATATTTTGTAAGCGTTTACATAAATAGCTTTAGAAATATGAGCAAAAGGAGATTTTAGAGTAAAGAAGGCAATTAGAAATGGCAAAATCAACAACATTAGAAGAAAAGGTATTACAAAAAGCGAAAGGAGCGTTATGGAGAAAAAGTATGAAGCTTTATGCAAAAAGATTATTGAGAATCAAAAGTTTGAAAGCCTGAATGGTGAATTTTCAGAATTAGAAGCAATGGAGATGTTAGCACTATTACTAAACTCATGTAGGAACTCAATAGTGCGTGTGAGAAATAGGAGTAAGCCATCGTATTACGGTAAGCCTCATCAATTTACACATAGGCATGAAATGATAAGTGAAATTATTCACATATCTGAGTTTTTTAATGATTGGATGACTCAATATACAAAATACAAGGAGAAGAGAAGGATGGACAACAGACCTACATTAGGCAGGATAGACCACGAAAAAGGTTATTCAATTGATAATATTGAGGTACAGGCGTATAGCAATAATACAGCGCAGAGAGCAGTAGAAAGGTTTTCAAAGCCATGTATCGCATTAGTAGTAAGCAAGGCTGATGATACTGGAATACTTTTCGAATCACCAAGTTCCACTAATGCCATAGCGAGAATTAATGAAGTAATGGAATTGGATATTACAAGGAGTATGCTGAAAGGGAATCTTGATAATGGGCTGACTCGCGTGGACAAAGAATATTCTGTTTATATTGTCAGCCGCGATAGATTGCTTGCAGAGCCAATGGTCGTTGATATGGTTGTTCCAGTTCAGAGTATTATCGATGACGAAAGCGTTAGATTTGTTGCTTTGCCAGCGGTTTCAGATTCAGGTTGCAGTAAAGTACGAATACAGGTGGATGATTTAGGTATTATCTACGTTGATTTCGTTACAGAGGAAAATATAGCCCAAATAAACCATACAGAAACAAAAAATATAGAAATGAAAGAAGCGATTACATCATGAGTTTATGTTTTAGTTATTTTGATGAGGATAAGATTTTTGTAGCGTCAGATAGTCGTGTATCCATTACAGTTAATGGAGAACATTACTTTGTAACTGATAAGTATAAGAAAATTAGAAAAATAGGGGATAAAGTCATCTTTTTCAGCGGTGATGTGGAACTCGCAGAACAAATATTCAATAGAATTAATGAGAGAAGTTCATTGAAATCTATTGAATACATTGCACAGAAGGCATTTACTGAAATGGAGAAGAAACAGTCTATAGATGACACTGGATTTGTGTTGACAATATTGATGATGAAACTAGGCAAACCAGCATTTTGCTTTATTAATAGTGAGGATTTGATGCTTACAAAACAAGACAGTAGTAAAGGTCAAATTTATGCAATGGGGGCAAATCAGGAAGAAGCCTTGGCATACTGTCTTGAGATTAAAGGACAGTATGAAGGTATTGAAGAAGCGATTTTGAAATCGTATGAGTATGTAGCGGATGAAGCTATAGGTGGTACTATGTACTGCTTCATTATTTCAAAGGATGGCATAATGGAAGGACAAGCTACTATAAAAGATAGTAGTCCACTCAGGCCTTATGAAGGAAGAGTATTCCCTTATCATTGCGATCTAAGAGGAAACCTGATTGCAACAAATGTAAATCTAAGTGGTAACATAAACATGACAGGTGGTAGCATTAGTTGGTCAAATGTAGGGAAGCCAACATATAATGCAAGTGATGTTGGCGCACTAGCAACCAGTTCACCTATGCTTACCAACATTACAAAAACAGGTGTATATACTGGTACGATAAGCGCTCAACAGATAAATGCAGGTAAGATAAATGCACAATATATTGATACAGAAAATCTAGCAGTTGCAAAGATTTATCAGAAGGGTTCGCCAAATAATTTTGCGGTTCTTGGTGGGAATTTTGGTGATCTCCAGCTTTATTATCAAGGGAACAATTATTTTACGGTATATAACGATATTGATAGTGTGACTCTGAAACATAGAGACAGAGGACATTTGAGATTTTCTAGTGTCAGCGGAAGTAGTCACCCACTTGGAAATTGGAATTTCAGTGGGGCAACAGTCTCAGGGCTTAATGTTGTTGCAGTATTTGGATAAGAACGAAGTATTGATTACGAGAGACAGTCGCTATGGCTGTCTCATTTTGCATGTTAATCTAGCCCATTAGAACCAAACGTGGTAATATTTAACTACATATCCAGCTACATAGTTTGACAAAATATGATTCTATAGTATTGGAGTTGAAGACAATAACGGCATTCATCTTAATAGGCACAATCATCTTAGTTCTATTGTTTGCGTTTATAGTCTATTCAAAAACAAATAGAAAAGAAGAAGCAAAGCCAAGTATAAGTATTCCAGAGAACTATGACTTGAAAAAGATAGATATTGCTGATATTGACAAAATGCTTGATGGCTCTGAATTTGAGATGTATCTATACAGACTTTTCATTGAATTGGGCTATCACGGTGTATATAAAACGACAAACAGTAGGGATTTTGGAGCAGATGTAGTGTTTACTGACAGGGATGGCATTAGGAACGTTGTACAGGCGAAGCGTTACTCAGTAGATAATCCAGTAGGCATTAGCGCGGTTCAAGAGGTATTCTCTTGTATGCGATACTACAAGGCTAAAAAATCTATTGTGATAGCATCAGCGAAATTTACAGAGCCATGTGAGGTACTGGCTGGAATCAATCATGTGAAGTTGCTAGATCGAAGTGATTTGATAGCCATGATTGATGATTTTAAGAGAAATGACATTCAGGGAGTAAGGGATAGGATTGAAGCAGAGCCAAGAATGATCTTGGAATCATGGAACGAAGCAAATAGTAATGTGCTACATGAGGTTAGGAAGGATTATAAGGCAGAGAAGTATGTAAAGAGGGTGATGGGAAAATGAATGTGCCTTTAGCAGTGAATACTGAGTTTAATCTTTGGTTTAATATAGCGATCATTGCAGTCATAATTGTTTTTATAGTGCTGATATGGTTAGGGTTGAACTATGCATTCGATAAATGGTTGTTACCTTTATCAGAGCGAATTGGTATTGGGTTGGGTAAAAGAATTAAAGCATTATGGCTAGTAACGCTCATTGAAGCAACATCATTATTATTTCCATTCGTGTATGTACTGGCTTTGATTACAACATATTTCTCTACGGGTTATGGGCAAAGTCATTTTATTTTTTATTTTATCATATCTACAATTGTATTTCTGTTCTGGACATTTATTGCTACATCTACTTACACTGAGTTTAAAAAGCTTAATCCTCAATACAAGTCATCTTTTATTTTACGGTTAAAGAAGCTATTCAAAATGTTAAAACTAGACCGATTAAAGAAGTTCTATGTTATAAACCGCTTCATATTGTTGATGGAACAAATGTCTGATTTTCTAAAGGCGATTACAATTCTTTATCTATCATTAATTCTATTAGTCAGCTTAAAGTGGTCTGATAATTATTACTTTCTAATGTTGTGTTTCGTTCCTCTATACGGAAACTACTGGGTTTACTACGTGAAAGTTGCTAAATTAAACTCGAATAAGGACGAAGTTTTTATTCGAAGAGTTGTTATGTACACTATAATGATGGCATTTGCTGCATACGAGTTGTTTTCTACATTCCAAGCATTCGTAAATGAAACCGAAAACTCTGATGTATATGCATTTTTACTTGCTGGTTCAGCGGTTCTTTATATTGCTTTAGATAGGATTCTAAAGGAAGTAACAGTAGATTATTTAGGCTATAAGAATGAACAGAGTAAGTTTAATAAAAAGTAAGGAGTGAAAAAATGAGTCAGCGAGTGGTTACAAATCCTAAAGTGTTTATCTCATACAGTTGGACAACACCAGAACATGAGGAATGGGTCGTAGAGTTAGGTAGAAGATTAAGAGAAGACGGAATAGACGTGATATTAGATAAGTGGGATTTGAAGGAAGGACAAGATATTTTTGCGTTTATGGAAAGTATGGTAACTTCGGAAATAGTAGATAAGGTACTTATTATATGTGATAGTGGTTACCAGAAACGTGCTGATAAAAGAATTGGAGGTGTAGGTACAGAAACACAGATAATAACACCACAAATATATAAAGACGTTAATCAAGAAAAGTTTATTCCAATTGTTGCTGAAAGAAGTGATATAGGTAAGGACTTCATTCCAACTTATATTGCAACTAGACTTTATATTGATTTATCGTCATTAGATGTATTTGAAGAAAATTATGAGAAGCTCCTTCGAAATGTATATCAAGTACCTTTGCATCAAAAACCTGCATTGGGAAAAGCGCCAGCTTTTTTGCTCCATAGTGAAGAGGCTCATTTTCAAACAGCTAAAATTATTAGACAGATGAAAGTAAACGCAGACAAATATCCTAATAGAATGAAGTATCATTGGGGTGACTTTGTAGAGAATTTTTGTGAGTCACTTAGTGAATTTACTATGGAAGAAACCAATGACAGTAGTATGATTGACGATAAAATTTTTGATTTAATCGGTAAAATGCGTCCACTAAGAGATGACTATATTGAAGCACTTGAAATACTGCTTCTAACCGAAAAGTTAGAAGTAAACCAACTTGTTGATTTCTATGAGAAAATTTATTCTTATTCTGAATTTCAGGGGAATGGTTCCTATTATGATGAACAATTCGACCATTACAAATTTCTAATTACCGAGTTGTATTTGTACACAACTACAATCTTGTTAAAAGGAGAAAAGTATGAGTTTTTAACAAGGTTTTTAACTAGTGAGTATTTTGTCGAGAGTAAGTATGAGAATCAGAATCCCAAGGATTTTACTGACTTTAGATTTTATATTAAATCATTAGATGATCGCAATAGAAAATTAAATTCAAACCAGCTTAGTTTGCATGCTGATTTAATAGTGCAACGTGCTTCTGAAAAATACAAGAGAGATTTGATAATGTCTGATATTCTTTTATATAATCTCTCAAAACTTTACTTTTTTGATGAATCTTCATGGAAGAGTGCCTGGTTTCCAAACACTTATATATATCTAAGAGAAGTTAGAGTATTTAAGCTGTTTACCAAACTTAAATCACTGAGGCATTATGAAGAAGTAAGCGTATTGTTTAACGTTAAAGATATTGAGGATTTCAAATCAAAAGTTGTTGCAATGGAGATGGATAGAGGTTACCCTAACGGATATAGAAGTATACCATTAATTAGAGGTTTCATTAAGCCAGAAGATATTGGGACTAAACCATAAACCCTCGTTTAATTCAAATTATTTAAGGGGAAACATAATGAAAAATAACGTTGACTCTCCTATAACCTCACTTATAGTGAAGCAAGCTCAACTAAAGGAAATATTATTAACAATAGTTCTGGTTGGATTTGGTATAAGTTTGACTGTAGGCAGTTTAACGATGATGAATGTTTTCAATGCAATGTATGGATTCTATATTGGTGTACTAATTTGTGTTGTTTCATTGATTTTTATCATTTATAGAATTATAAATCGCAGAAATAAAACTTATTTATTTAATGGATTTTTCATTTTGAACGAAACTGAAAATATGATTTTAGAGGTAGAGCGGTATAAGTTTTCTGAGGACTTAAATCAGTATTTATCAAGAGCATTCTCTGAAAGCAAAGCCTTGGAACATATTTGGATTAATGACTCTTTGAAACTTCAAGACGAACTTACTATACCAGAACCACGTTCTATGAATATTATACGTGAATCAATTGAATATTTTATATTGGACAAGTTATTTGCTCATCTTCTCACATATTTCAACTATCCAAGGGAACAGAAAGCAAATATCTCAGTGTTCGAAAGAGCAAACGTCCCAGATGTTTTGTTGAAAAATCGTTTTTTAGAATTGTTTTCGAAACCAATGTCAGAACGAGATGCATTTATTGGAATAGAAGAAGTTTTAGAAAATGAAGATCATAACCACTACATTTTAGAGGTTGATGGGGCATTATATCAAAAGTTTCTATTAGTATTGCCTCGTAACAGCGTAGTGAAACGTGAGAAGGATAAAATAATAATCAGTACAAAAAGATTTTCTTTAAGTTTTAGAGTGATATTCGATGGAACAAATTCTAATCTTCCCACAGGATTTATGGAGCATTATTTGGGAATAAAGGGGTTTGATTCATGGATTTCAAATGTTGTCTATAGCGTCGATTTAGAGATTTCAATTAATTTTAAGATTCAATCAGTCTTTTCACCTTCAGGATGGGAAGATTATAATTGGATAGATTCATTTTTGAAATCTATAAACGATCAGTTTTCAAAAGATAGCTTCTTTGAGAACATTAACTGGGAAACCGCTTATACAATTATTAAGTCTATTAAAAAGTAAAAGCACACTAGAATATCCAAATTTTAATTAGTAACAGGAGCGAGCGCTTCTGGTGTGCTTTGACGCTTTCCAGTTTAGGTCTGTGGCGTTCTGATGAGGTTTGTATGGAAATGCTCGCTGATGGGATAGGAATGCGTTAAGCGATACATGAAGGCGCATAAAGAAAAACAGCACTTAGTCCTTTGACTAGGTGCTGTTTTTGGTGTACCTATTATTGTCATTTAGTGTTCTTAGGCGGCTCATTTGTTTGAAGACTCTTCCAAACCTCAAGTGAATTATAAGTCCCAACGTACTTTCGACATTCGTTTCTGGAACGTTTATTCTTCTCACACCAGTTTACAAATGAAATATACTCTGCTACAGAAAGCCCATTTTGTTCTGCAATATATTCTAAAACAGAGCGAGTCAAATAGGGTATAGGATTCCTATTACCCATACTAATATTTTCAGGATTAGTCAAAGCGATTACATTTCCTTTGAAAGTACCTCCATGTCCCCAACTTAATGGAATTACATGACCAATCACAGTTGAATGTTCGAGAAGAACTTCGTTATAAATGGCACTAAGCCCTTTGAAGTCAACGACTACAAGTTTATACCATTGTTCTTGTGTCAAAGTGCATGGAAGATGTAAGACTCTAGCTTTTGAATTTTGATCATTAATGTTCGCCATAGGGTTAGTTGTCACTCTCCTGATGATAGATTTCTATTGATGGCATAGGGAAATATATCACAGAGAGATAAAAATGTAAATATATGGGTATTGTTAATATCTTTTATAGATATTGGTAATCTCCTTGCCTGTTTTCCAAGCAGTCAGCACTATTGTGTGGGAATAAATTAAACTAAATTATTGTAAAATCTATTTCAGTTGCTTTAACAAGTTAATCACAGGAAGTTTTGAGTTTGAAATTAGTGAGATGTATAAAGAATTTAAGCAAGATTCGAAGAGAGAGAGTATTTACATAAAGCAACCACTACTTTACAATGTATTTGTAAGCATGATTGCAAGAAGTGGTCATTGCTCTAAATTTGTTATTAATAACAGTGATATATTTGCTCTGAAAGCCTTGTCGGGTATCGTTGACCCTGCTAAAGTAACTCGTTCAGCATTGCAAAACGCAGCATCCGTTGCAGCTATGTTCTTGACAACTGAGGCTGTTGTTGCTGACAAACCTGAACCTAAAGGTGCAGGCGCTGGCATGCCAGATATGGGCGGCATGGGTGGAATGGGCGGCATGATGTAATAAGGGTGACAAACCCTTATACATCAAGGGTTTTCGTCAGTGAAAATCCTGTTTATCAATATTTTATAACTTTGAGACCTTCCAGATTAATCTGGGAGGTCTTTTTGCGTTTGTCGAAATTCAACGTGAATAAGGATATTGGAGGAGAGGGAGGTAATCGCTGCCAACGGGGGCAA
This sequence comes from Pristimantibacillus sp. Z349TD_6, assembly GCF_056173205.1. NCBI lineage: Bacteria > Bacillati > Bacillota > Bacilli > Caryophanales > Paenibacillaceae > Pristimantibacillus (SeqCode) > Pristimantibacillus sp. Z349TD_6. Next base: position 1,384,936 of record NZ_CM149662.1, read on the forward strand.
CTGCCTATGTGAATAGTAAAGCAAATTTACAAAATGACAATAATGTAACATAGGAACCCTTAATTGTTAGGGGAATCGATGGTTGTTTGCCTATCTGTCTTTTAAGATATAAGAAATAAAGGCAGAGGAGGTGGTGTGAAATGAATTTTTTAGAAGAAAATATTCATTTATTTAGACTGGTTAATGACCTAGGGAAACAATATCCATACATAAATCCTGCTATGGTTTTCATTGCTGAGTTTATGGTGTATTTCTTGATTTTAGGTGTTATCTTCATTTGGTTTACTCGACATAAACAGAGTAGAATGATGATTGTGTGTGCAACCATTACTTTTGTATTTGCTGAAATTATTGGGAAAATAGCAGGCAAATTTCATTCGAATAATCAACCATTTGCTGAGTTGGCAAATGTGAATAAATTAATTGAAAAAGCCGTTGATAATTCTTTCCCAAGCGATCATACAATTTTGTTCTTTTCATTTTGTGTATCCTTTTGGGTATTCAGAAAAGGATGGTGGTTTTTATGGGTTATACTAGCTTCCCTTGTTGGTATTTCTCGTATTTGGGTCGGTGTCCACTATCCAGCAGATGTCCTAGTAGGAGCTATTATAAGCATCATTACAAGCTCAATTGTTTACCTTGTTGTTCCTAAGTTAAGCTTGATTCAGAAATTGCTAGGGGGTTATGCGAAATGCGAAAAATTGCTTCTATCTCCATTAACTAAATCGAAAGGGAATAGATCAAAGGATTATTAAGAGGAAATAATGCACACAAAAAAGATAATAGATCCTGTCGGTTATCAGGCAGAGAAGCCTGTAGCAGCAATAGTTTCCTTGAGTGTAAACGCCGTTTGACCACATAGTAAAAAATGAGAGGCCTTCAAGAGTTCATTGAACTTTTGGGAGGTCTCTCATTTTTTTGATAAATACCTTATTCTAATTCTTGGTCTAAAAAAGGTATTACTAAACGACGTACTTCATCTGTTGACGTCGTATCCATCAATTGAGTTCTTAGTTCGCTTGCGCCTCTAAATCCACGAACATAGATTTTGAAAAAGCGAAGAAGCGGTTTAAATGGACGTGGTTCGTTTTCTTTTGAATATTTATCGTGAAGATCTAGCTGTAAAAGTAGTAAGTTGAGAAAATCCTTCGCGCTATGTTCTATAGGTTCTTTTTCGAAAGCAAATGGATTGGTGAAAATGCCGCGGCCAATCATAACACCATCAACGCCATATTGTTCTACTAATTTTAATCCTGTTGCGCGGTCAGGAATATCTCCGTTAATGGTTAACAACGTATTTGGTGCAATTTCATCGCGTAATTTTTTTATTTCAGGAATGAGCTCCCAGTGCGCCTCTACTTTACTCATCTCTTTTTTTGTACGAAGGTGAATGGAAAGATTCGCAATATCTTGTTTCAATATATGCCCTAACCAATCGCGCCACTCGTCAATTTCAAAGTAACCCAATCTTGTTTTAACACTAACCGGCAATCCACCTGCTTTTGCTGCTTGAATAATTTCGGCTGCAAGTTCAGGATGTTGTATTAATCCAGAACCCTTTCCATTGGATGCGACGTTTTGGACGGGGCATCCCATGTTTAAATCGATACCACGAAAGCCTAGTTTTTTCATATCAATACTCATCTGCTCAAAAAATGCAGGTTTATTGCCCCAAATATGAGCGACGATCGGCTGCTCATCTTCTGTGAACGTTAGCCGGCCACGAGTACTGGCTCTTCCTGCAGGGTTACAATAACTATCTGTACTTGTGAATTCTGTGAAAAATACGTCGGGTTTTGCAGCTGTACTAACGACGTGACGAAATACAACATCTGTGACATCTTCCATTGGCGCTAATATAAAAAACGGCTTTGGTAAATCAAGCCAAAAGTTGTGTTCGTTACTCATAATATCTCCTCTTGTTGCAATATATAAAAATCGATAAAAGCCGTAGTAAAGTCTTTTACCCAACATACATAATATCATTTTTTTTCGTTTGATGCACAGAATCGATTGTGTGAGCGACAGACATATATTTGGTAACAGTCACCTATCACACATCAAAATTGATGTTGTTGAATTCGTATGAAGTGCATCTTTGATCTGCACCATTCTTGCTATAATGATTTGACTAATTTAAGAGAACAAACGCTAGTCCCGGAAATTGACCATATAGATGAATAAGGCATTGGAATAGTTGTAAGTTGTCGTGAGAGTGATATAGGTTTCTATCCCAGAAAGTTGAAGCTACTTGCTGCCATTCGTATTCGGCTATACGCTTCAAACCGTGCAACCTGTCGACCTGTTCCCGCATACCATGTACGTTGAGTGCTGTGTGTCGGTAGTGATTAAGTATTTGACTGGACATGCAAAAAAGGGAGCTGAGCAATTTTACTGTGAAGCTTGACATGCAATTAAATGGTTGCATATAATGAGGGCATGGACAAAGTATTTAAAGCACTTGCCGATGGAACTCGCAGAGAGTTACTCGACTTCTTGTTCGCTAATAACGGACAATCCTTAGGAGAACTTTGTAAACAAATGACTATGACTCGTCAAGCTGTTACGAAGCACCTTCAGCTGCTGGAAGAAGCAAACCTTGTTACTGTCGTTTGGCAAGGCCGTGAAAAGCTGCATTATCTTAATCCGATACCTATCGGGGAAATTTATCAACGCTGGATCGGCAAGTTTGAGAGTCACCGAATTGAGGCATTAAACACACTAAAGCAAGCCTTAGAGGAGGATTCAAACCATGAATAAGACTTCATTCGTTTATACGACTTACATCGCAACTACGCCCGAGAAGCTTTGGCAAGCCCTAACTAACAGTGAATTCACCAAGCAGTATTTTTTCGGTCGTGAAATCTTTTCAGATTGGCAAGTTGGCTCCAGCTTTAAATTGATGGATAAAGATAAGGTTGATCATCATGGTGAAGTTCTTGTATGTGAGCCGTATCGTCTACTCACAGTTACCTGGAGCATCAGAGACGTTGAAGGAGAGCGATTCTCTAAGGTTAGTTATGAATTATCACCCTTGAACTCTACTGTAAAACTGACGCTACGCCACGAGGATTTATTAGAGAAGGATATTCGCAAAGATGAAGGCAAGATGGAAGGATTTAATAATGGCTGGCCTGTCATTCTCAACAATTTAAAGAGCTTGCTCGAAACAGGCAACATCCTGCCAGCCTTTTAGTTTATCATTCTGTTACTGAAACAATTAGATCTAAAGTGAGGTGAGCAAATTGGAGCCGAATCAAGCGAATTACTCGGTTAACCATGCAGGTACATTTTCGAATTTTGGAAACGTCACGGAAGGAATGCTAAAAGGGAAAATCTTTCTAAAAGAATCCTTACAACTTACGAGCATGGAAGTTTCACTCAATAATCTGCCCCCGAAGGCGGAAGTCCCTTTCTATCACAAACACAAAGAAAATGAGGAACTCTACATCTTTCTTAAAGGACAAGGTCAATTTAAAGTGGACGGAAACGAATTTGATGTGTTCGAAGGAACCTCCGTTCGAATTGCTCCTGACGGAGTGAGGGCGTTGCAGAATACATCCGCTTCGGAAGATATGTATTTTATCGTTATTCAAGCCAAAGAGAATAGCCTTACCCAATGGGTGGAGACAGACGGAGTAATCCTGGAACAACCTGTCGAATGGATCATGCAATCTCTCAAAACAACCTAAGCATCACACTCCAGCGAATTGTGGATCTTCACCATGAAAGCCCCGCCCGCACTAGGACGGGGCTTTGTTATACCCTAATATTGTAGACGGATTGTAGACGAAAGAATTTTACAAGCTGAATATCCTGAAATGTCGTAGACGAGTTGTCTACAAGAATTCAATAGAATTATATAAACTACATATTTGTGGTTGTGTATCGCATACACGTAAAGAGGTAAATACATATGGTAGATTCAGAAATATAATAATCAAAAGACAGTTGAGAAGTGAGCCACTGACTCCACACATGTGGAGTGTCTAATATTGATAATTCTGAAATAATAAATGAGATGTAACAGATTCGCTCAATTACATTGCTTTAATGATTGCTTACACGTAGGACACGGGCAGCAGTTCATTATCTCTTGTTTTTATGCTCAAGACAATGATAAGATATTATGGGAACGTATGTTTGTTTTTGTTAGTGTTCTAACAGATCGGGGGAACAGGCGTGGTTGAAATTGTTGAAAAAGAGCAATTTTCGGTGATTGGAAAATTAGGAAAGGGGATTGCTGATGAAGCTCCCCAATGGATACCAGCATTATGGCAACAAGCAAATAGTAACTTTATTGAGATAAGCAACCTCGCCATCCATCATCAGGTGCAAGCAGCTTCCGTTTGTTTCGATAAGGAGCTGATGCGTACATGATTCAATTGACGAACCGCCAGGCACGGCAATTTCTGTTATTGAAGCACGGGCTGTTGGGCGAATATCAATTTGCTGGAAAGCAGGGAGTATTGGATTTTGTGCGGCAGGTCGGTTGTATTCAATACGATCCCATCGATGTTTGCGGAAAAAACGCCGAACTGGTGTTGCAGTCGCGTATCAGAGGATTTACCAAGAACATGCTCGAAGAGTTGCTGTATAAAGATAGAATCCTGGTAGATTATCCCGACAAAAATTTGGCTATTATCCCTGTCGAGAACTGGCCGTACTTTGAGCGGTACAGGCAGGCTGCAAGGCAACATGCTAAGCGCTATCCCGAAATGGAAGCGTTGGTAGAACAAGTTCTTGCTCACATCCAAAATCACGGTGTGCTAAGTTCGAATGATCTAAAATTGGAAGGAAATTTCACTTGGCAATCGGTCATTCACTGGAGCAGCGGAAACAATTCATCCCGTTCGGTTCTGGAGCAGATGTACTCGACAGGCGATTTGATTATCCATCACAAAAAGGGAACGCGTAAATATTACGATATCGCCGGTAAGTACATACAGCCAAATCTGCTGAATGCGCCGGAGCCGTTGAAGGGCGAGCTTGAGCATCATAAGTGGCGGGTACTGCGTCGAATCGGAGCTGTTGGCCTTTTATGGAATCGCGCATCCGATGCCTGGCTGAACATATGGGGATTGAAAGCGGAGCAGCGCAACGAGGTTTTCCGCCAGCTGTTGCACGAAGCTCGCATTGTTGCTGTTGCCGTGGAACAAATGAAGGATACACTGTACTGCTGTGCGGAGGATTTACCGCTAATTGCAGCCGTCCTGCAAAATCCGACGCCGAAATTGCGCTGCGAGCTGATTGCCCCACTAGATAATTTCATATGGGACAGAAAACTGATCAAAGAATTATTTGGGTTCGATTACACTTGGGAGATTTATACGCCTGCAATCAAACGGAAATTCGGCTATTATGTGCTGCCTCTATTATACGGAGAAAGCTTCATCGGACGAGCCGAGGTAATCGCGGAGCGAAAAGCCGGGACGCTTGTTGTGAAAAATATATGGTACGAGAACGGCATAAAGCCAACAAAGCAATTGCGAACAGCCTTAAATAATTGTTTCCAAAATTTCGCATTATTCAACGGGTGCAAGACAATTTCGACAGAGTCTTTGAACTGATATTTTCAGTTCCCAGGTACCATTTGCCGACGAGTTTCCGCGTAATACGAAGTTGAGAAGATTGTGGTGTCAAAGGATAGCACAATTAAGTTATATTATCGTTTTGCAGGTACGTCAGAAATTCTCGAACGGCTCGCTTGATGGTCATTCATGTAAAGTTATGCCGACCGTTTGGCGGTTTTATATCTGAGAAATTGTGCAACGCTCAGCAGTCCTTACATGTTGAGTATGTGGCTTGGTTGGAACTGGAAATGTAGATCTATATGTTCCCGCATGCGGGCATGTAGAAGTTGTTTGTTCCTTAATTTATAAAAATTTCGAGTCAGTGAATAGGGTAGTTGGGGACGTAAATATATTTTTACGTCCTTATTTTGTTATCCAATTGATTGGAGCTTCTCGTAGAATTGGTAATCTCGTCGTTAATCTTTTTTGTTTTACATGCTTTAGTGCTGTGATTGAAAAAGTCGATATTCAACCATTCGCTAATTAGAAAAGTACTTGCTCATTATTTGAGAAATACATTTAAGAGCGGGAACCGTCCATTCAAGACTCATATAGATGTATCTGTTTTTAACAGATTACCCGAAATAAAGCACTGTTGAAATAATAACATGTGGAGCTACTGTCTTAATCGTTCGAAGTCGTGGACACTTTAGAAAATGTGCCCTATCCCCCAAAAATGTTAGAGATGACTTTATGATATAGAACATAGGAGCATTACATGTCCTGGAGCAAAATGAAGAAACAGCTTGAGCGTTTTTTCTGTCCTGCGTTATATGGAGATCATCATAGTAAGATATTCTGAGCTTCATGTATACAAATTTCTTGACGCTGCTAAATGTTGTGAGATAATATTAAAACATACTAGTCATACTAGTAATATCATTTACGCTTTTTTACGTTATATTATCGTTTTGTCTGCGAGGCTGTCACTTTTACCAAATGAAGGTTATGTACCCGTATCCAATCACTTGAAGTGAAAGGATATGAAGGAGGTGATTGTAACCAAGGAAACCGAACAAAGCCGACCAGAAAAGTAACGGGTCTCGTTACCACCACTACAATATACGGCTGAGTGGGTCTATTGCAAATGGAGGTAAGATTTATTGCAGAGAAAAAGTTGAAATCGAAGGAGACTAAAGCATGAACTCTTGTAAGCGCTTTATTTCTTTGTTTCTAGTTGTAATTATGTCACTTACCTTAGTGGATATGAAATTAGTGCTCGCTGACGAGAATATGCCTAATAATAATGAAATCATAAAAACTAACTATACCGCAGCGGCGAATGGCGAGGCGAATCGTACGACATCAAATGTAATTACACTGGTCTTTGAAGAACCGGTACTGGGATTAGTGGAGAGCGACATTACCATCTCAGATGGTACCGCTAGTGTAACCAAAGGAACTTTGACTGTGGTGGACGAGTCTAACGGCACTCAATATAATCTCGGAATTAGCGGGGTTACTATTGAAGGCACCGTCAATCTTAAGATTACCAAGGACGGTGTGGACGACTTGGAAAAGATCGTTGATATCCATAGAAACCCGATCACCTTTAACGTGGCAAATGTTGGCGGCACAGCGTTTGTGAGGAACAGCACCGCCATAAGACTGACCTTCAATGCAGCTGTATCAAACCTTTCGGCAGATGATATCATTCTCAGCGCTGGCACCCCCGCCGCAGTATCTAACTACGCTTCCTCATTAGCGGAGAAGGGATCTTTGACGAAAGTAAGCGAAAATGTATACGAACTTGCACTCAGCAGCATTACGAGAACGGGTACGCTCGGTGTCCAGATCGATAAAATTGGGATAGAAGCCAATCAGAAGAATGTAATTATTAATGCAAAGGTCGATAAGACGGCTTTACAACCTACGCCGCCCCGCGATATTTTCCCACAGGATATTACCTCTTTGCCTAAGTCACCGGGACTTAACGACCTATTTAAGTTTCTAGATCCCACTAGCGGCACAAAGGGCCGAGTAGAAACCGATGACGATTGGCTCGAACGCAGGCAGGAACTCAAAGACCAGATTCAGTACTACTATTATGGCAGAAAGTACCCGACGACTAAGAGCGCCATCACAGTGAATGCCCAGACTAACCAAGTTAATATCACTATAAAAGACAACGACAGAACCGTGACTGCGAGCCTTGGCAATGTCACCGTACCTACGGGCACTGCGCCCGAGGGCGGCTGGCCAGTTATCATCGCCTTTGGTTTCGGCCAGTCGGCCATGGCGATCCAAAACGGCTACGCAGTAATCAGTGTCTCCAACTGGGGAGCTAGCAGAAACGGAGACTACTATAAGCTATACCCATTTAACCCCTACGAGTATGATTTCAATACGGGTTCGATAATGACGGCGGCATGGACTGTCTCCCGAATCATTGACGCAATGGAGATTAGCGCCGAAGCTAACGACGGTATAAATCAATGGAATATCAACCCATATAAGTCTATTACAACAGGCGTTTCTATAAACGGTAAATATGCTCTGATGTCGGCAGCCATGGACGAGCGTGTTGGTGCGGCAGCGCCCGTAGATAGCGGACAATCTGGTGTGTCCAGCTTCCGTTACACCGCTGAAGGCAAATTATTTAACTACAACGCACCGTTCGACCGGATTTATCGCAGGAACCAGAAAGGACTCAATAGCATTCAGTACTCTGGCGAATCATTCTGGATGGGTCTTGGAACAGCGGCTGGATTCCACCAACAGACGGATATGGAATATATGCCGTTCGATTCACATGCCGTTGAGGCACTGATGGCACCGAGACCGCTTATCGCATTTGTCGCAGATAATAACTTCGATTGGACGACTCCACCATCTTCTGTAATGGCGATGAGTGCAGCTAATGAAGTCTATGAGTTTCTAGACAGTGACAATATTGCTGTACGTGTGCGTGACGGCGCTCACGCCATCCAGGACAGAGACGTGCCGTTCATGATTGCAATTATGGACAAGACATTCAGTAATAAGCCGCTGGAAGTTAAGGACCTCTACCCAAAAAGCGACCCGCCAAGCTATGGAATAGGGACTTACGACAAAATCTCTGACATGACGATTTCTCCATACGATGTCGACAGCTCCTACATCCGTTGGTCTCGCCCAGGCAAGTACACGCTGTGGACTGAAAATGAGATTGTCACCGAAGGCATTCCTGCGACAATCAAGGTTCACTCTGACGATGCGAAGGTTAAACTAACGATACTTGACGGAAATAACAAGCCGACGAAGGACACGTGGACAGCCGATGTTGTCAACGGCACAGCGGTGTTTAATCTAACGGATGAGCAAGTTAAGATCGGGCGTTACGAAATTACGACCGTTGGTACTGCTAAGGACAGCAAGACTGTATACTTCCAAGGCATCGACTTAGCAACAGGACTGCGCCACGGCACCGCTAGAAATGATAATGGTGCGGCTGTAATGTATGGCTTTACCAGCAAAATCAATAAGGATCTGGTAGAAGTCTACGCCGATGGCAACAAGCTGACACAATCTTTGCAGGAGGATACTGAACAGGCTTGGATTATCAATTACGGCGTAACGACGAACCCTAATGAGAATAACCGCATACTGAATAATGCTTTTAATGTCATCACACTGAAAAAGTTGCAGATGGAGGCTATGCCAGGCAGCACGTTTGAGATTTCGATCGACAAATCTAAGCTGGCGAACAATCAGGAAACGGTCAGCTGGAACGCATCAGCAGCCGTTCAGAAGACAGGTCCTCAGCCGAACTGGCCGCCGTATCCGAACAGCCTGAAGGACGACGGGAATCGTCCTTTACTCACGGCGACAACGACTGACTTTCATGCTGAAATTGCTTTCAGTTTGAATGACATGGTGGATCTGACTGCCAGTGATACGCTCAATATTACATTTGATGAGCCTATGAACAAAGGCGATTTTGGCATCGGCTTTGATTTCTCAGACGACTTTACGCTTAAGTGGGCTGAGGATAACAAATCAGTCGAAGTGACATTCAACAGTATTACAAAAAACAAAGGTGAAGTTTGCAACATATACATCATGCGTCTGAGAGATGCCGCTGGCAATATGATTGCGGCTCCTATACACCATTCATTCACCCTCATGCCAAACTCAGATGTCATTTACTATGAGGGATTTGAAAGCGGCAACACGCTTCAACTAAACGGTGATGCGACAGTTAGTCGGACGCAGGAATATGCTGCCGCAGGTACTAGCAGTCTGAGCGTCGCTCCGACTGCTGCGAACAACTACAGCGGGGTTGCTCTTCGCAATACCTTGCCTACGATGCCGATGCTGCCAGGCGGCAAGTATAAGCTGACAGCCAAGGCACTTAGTGCAAAAGACGCCACATTGGGCGTACGCGTAGAAACCAAAGATAGCGGAAACAACGATACTTACGGCACCGTTGGGAAATCCAAGGTAAATCTTGCAGCTGGCCAATGGGCGGATGTAGCGTTGGAATTCACTGTACCTGCAGACCATAAGTCTGTTAGCGCCATCGTATTTCACAACGACGCACAAATGACAGATTTCACCTTCTATTTGGATGAGGTAAAGCTGCATCTCATAAGCCCGCCTGCGCCAGTGGAGGAGCCAGAGACCAAGGAGTTGTTGCGTTTCGACTTCGACAATAAAGCGGAGCAAGGAAGCCTTTTTACGTCAGCTGCATCCTCAAAGATTGAGTGGATCAATGAAACCGGTGCTGGGAAGAACGACGATAGCGCTTTTAAGGTTACACATGTACCTGATACAAGCTATACCAGCGCAGACAACGCTGTTCGGCTGACTCTTGCTGAGCCGCTTCCTGCCGGAGGAGTTTATAATATCTCTGCATGGTTCTATGCCCCTGTTGTCGGTAACGAAGGCAAGGGTATGCTGAGTGGCCCTGGTCTGGTACTTAATCAGGATTACGCCAATAGCGCAAACAAACTGCCAAGTAATCCAGGCAATCTGCCGATCGGTCAATGGAAAGAGGTAAACGTTCAAACGCCGTTAATGGAGAGACCGTTGGAATCAATCGATTTCCGTTTAGTTACTAACGATGCAGCTGCTCATGCTGATGTGTGGTACATGGACCAGATTGTGATCAGCCAAGTTGGCGATCTAAAGGAGATTCCTAAGTGGGATCTGACATTATCTTCAATCGCAGATACCTATAAGGATTATTTCCTAATCGGTAACGTCATGAGTCCTAGTCAGACGACTGATGCCGAGAATACGGCCATGTATAAGCATCATTACAACGTCATGACGCCTGAGAATGATATGAAGCCGCAGTATTTAAGCTCTGCTAATGGCGTGTACAACTACGGTAATGCCGACAGTCTGGTGAACTGGGCTCAGGCGAATAATATCAAGGTTCATGGTCATACGCTCGTCTGGCATTCCCAGTCAGCTCCATGGCTGACTACGGGCGAAGGTAACAAACCACTTACTCGTGCAGAAGCCAAGGCGAACATGGAACAGTATATCAACAATGTTGCTGGACACTACAAGGACAAAGTTGTATCTTGGGATGTCGTGAACGAGGCCTTTAACGGCGGATCGGGCATTCCTACGGACTGGAAAACGGTTCTGCGTAAGGATTCCCCTTGGTACATGGCTTATGAGAACGGCGCTGATAAGAGCAAGGGAGAAAGCGGCGCCGACTATATCTACGATGCGTTTGTGTTCGCGCGTTTGGCTGATCCGGGAGCTACTCTGTATTACAACGACTATAACGAGAATGAGCCATGGAAACGGGAAGGTATGGCGCTGATGGCCGAAGACCTTAACGAGAAGTGGAAAACGGACGATCGCAACAAAGAGCCTGAACGTTTGCTAGTGGAAGGCATCGGCATGCAGGCGCATTACTGGATCCAGAGCTTGAATACAGACACCGTAGAAGCAAGTATTGCTCGTTTTGTTCAAGCAGGCGTGAAGGTTAGCGTCACCGAGCTGGATATCCCGTCAACGGGCACGCTCACGAAGGAAGAGGAGACTTTACAGGCTGAGCTATATGCGAAGCTATTCGTTATTTTCAAGAAGTATGCGAGCAGCATCGAACGCGTTACCTTCTGGGGCAAGGCGGATTCCCAGAGCTGGCGTGCTTCGGGAAGCCCTCTGCTCTTTGATAAGGCGTTGGCAGCCAAGCCGGCATACTATGCGGTTATCAATCCAGAAGGTTATCTGAACCTTGATCCAAGCCCTGCTGCACCGACTGATGTCTCTGCGAAAGCGAAGAGCAGCAGCGAGATTGAAGTCAGCTGGACAGCTTCGGAGAACGCAACGGGATACAACATTTATCGTTCCGCTTCTGTTGATGGCAGTTACAGCAAAGTCAACACGCAGCTGATTACCGAAAGCAAGTTCCAAAATAGTGGCTTGTCGGCATCAACTACTTATTACTACAAGGTTGCAGCTGTCAATGATGCTGGAGAATCCGTACTATCCGCAGTAACGCAAGCAACGACGAATAGTAATAGCACTAACCCGGATACTACGCCAACATCACCGACGGATCAAACTCCTGTTAAACCTGGTGAAGTAAAGGCAGAAGTGGATTCGAGCGGTAACGCCAAAGCTCTAGTCAAAGCCGATGATGTGAAGAAGGCGTTGCCTGAAGCGAAGGATGGAACGATGAAGTTAGTCGTTCTTGGTACCGAGAATGCCAAACTGATTACAGTATCCATACCAGTTGATCAAGTGAATGCAGCCAAAGAAGCAGGCATTAAACGTATTGAGATTTCTTTCGGGCTCGCATCTGTACAGCTGCCTGTATCGTTATTCGATGGTGCCGCCGGCAAAACCAGTATTGAATTGAGTGTTGCCAAGGTGGATAACAGCACGCTGCCAGAAGCAGCACGCACTTTAGTAGGTTCGAATACGGTTTATGACTTCAACCTAAGTGTTGACGGTCAGAAGATTACTGATTTTGGACAAGGCAAGCAGGTGAAGGTTGAAATACCTTACACGCTGAAGCCTGGAGAGAGCCCGGATCAAATCGTGATCTACTACTTGTCGGATGATGGCAAACTTGAAATCATCAAGAATGGCCGTTATAACAAGGATACTGGCACGGTGGAATTTAATGCGAAGCACTTTAGCAAATATGCTGCCATCGCTAGAGCAGTTAAATTCAGCGATTCGAAAGCAATCGCATGGGCGAGTGACAGTATAGATGGATTGGCTGCACGCGGAATCGTAAACGGTGTGACGACGGATTCGTTCGCACCAGGCCATTCAGTTACAAGAGCCGAATTCATCCAAATGTTAATGCTAACGCTTGACCTGAATCAACCGAACGCAACCAGTACATTCTCAGATGTTAAGCAAGGTGCATGGTATTACGACTCGGTCGCTACGGCTCAGCAACTTGGTATCGTGTCCGGTCTGACTGATGGTTCTTTTGGTATTAACAACAAGATTACTCGTCAAGAGATGGCTGCAATGGCATACCGAGCGATTCAGAAAGCAGGAATCACGATGAGTGATGAGAAAGCGGCAGCAGCCTTCAATGACGAACTAGCTATTGCAAGCTACGCTAAAGAAGCGGTGGCAGCTATGCATAAAGCTGGCATCATCAATGGCGTCGGCAATGACAAGTTTGATCCAAAAGGAACGGCTACTCGCGCCCAAGCGGCAGTCATCCTGTATCAATTGTTAATAAAGTCTCTGTAATATCTAATTAGTACTGAAACAAGTAGAGCGCCCTGTAGAATATATGGTCTGCAGGGCGCTTTACTTGAATTGAAAAGTAAATATCTTAAGAGTTGAATCGCTTTGAGGACATCATAGGGTACTTAAAAAGATTGAGGTTGAACTCAGTTTGTGACGAATTGACTGTTACAATTAAAAAAGTGAAATAGGAGCTGTTCCAAAAGTAGATTTATCTACGATTGGAGCAGCTCCTATTTTTTTGATGATGCTTAGGCAGAACGATGTCCTCCCCTTATCAAACCTATCGCTTACGAACCCAGGAGATCTTATTTAAACCGTTTTTAGTGGATTAAAATTGTAACGAACCCCAGAATCGTTATTTCGAGCAAAGTAGCTCATGACACCCTGTAAATCATGATATAACGTTAATCAGATTCGTTAAATTAAAAACAAATCAGTTTTCAACATAATAAGCACTATACAGTTCGTTAGAGAAATGATCACGGAAGGTTATGCACTCTCGCCGAGTCAAACAATAGATTATACAAGCCAAAAGCATACCCTCATACCCTCTTAACTTACAACTGAATCGTTCACCTCAACATTGATTTTTGAAAGTATAGTTAAACGTAATTTTTCAAAATCAATATTTTGAAAATTGGACATAACGATACTTACTGAATAGCCCCTGCCCAAAATTCGGTTTGTGATTTCCCAAAATGAACGGCTTCCTCGCTCGCTAGCCCAGATTCCAAGTTTATTGACTCCACTTTCGGAAAAGCACTCTACTCTGTATATATCGTTCATTAGGATAACTTTGTGTCCAAATAACCATTTGTATTCGAGAGATTCATTGGTGATTTTTAAATAAGGTTTTTTAAATAAAGCCATAGCAAGCCATATGTATCCGAAAAAAATGGCGAACGCTAGAAACAAAATATTTAGTATTAATTTTTGTTGGTCATCTCCAGGTATCATGATGAAGCCAATAAACATGATTATTATGAAGCTATATAGAATGTGGAGCGACCACTTCAGTTTAGACTGCTGGTGCAGAGGTAAGGAATATAGGCCGTTTTTTTTCAATAATGAATCCTCCACATTACTTTCCTCCCGCTTCCATTATTAAGATTAGTCTAATCATTTTTGCAATTGACTTCAATAACATAATGAATGTTGCAATTGTATCCTGTTTGCCAAAGCTTGGCAGCCTCTATAATAAGAACACAACATTGAAAGCGCATACATTTATGTTCAATGCTTCAACATTCAGGTGAAGGAGGAGAATGTATGAAACGAAGGTTTTACATTTTGACGCTTGTTGTCGCCTTGTTAATGACTATTTTTGGAGTGAATGGGGGATCTGTGCCGCAGGTCAGCGCAGCTCCTGCATTTGCGAAAGGTGCGGACATTAGCTGGGTAGCCGGCATGGAGGCGCAAGGGTATACGTGGAAGGACAAAAACGGAGTAACTAGGGACATTATTCAAATTTTGAAGCAGGATTACCAAATCAACTCCGTACGTATTCGAGTATTCGTCAATCCTTCTTCGAACTATGGCAATGGTTATATGAATAAGGATCGCGCTGCAACCTTGGCGAAGCGGGCGAAGGATGCTGGGATGAGCGTCATGCTTACATTACACTACAGCGATTCGTGGGCGGACCCCGGAAAACAGACTAAGCCCGCTGCTTGGGCGAGCTACTCGTTCCAGCAGCTGATGGATGCGGTTTGGAATCATACGCGCGAGGTAATGACAGCTATGCAAAGCAAAGGGGTCACGCCTGATTGGGTGCAAATCGGCAACGAAACGAACGATGGCATGCTCTGGAATGACGGCAAAGCATCCTTAAACATGCAAAACTACGCTTGGCTTATTAATACAGGAAACAATGCGGTCAAGTCTATTAGTACAGCTACAAAAACGATTGTCCACTTGTCCAACGGCTATGACAATAGTTTATTTGTCTGGAATATCGGCGGACTGATCGCGAGCGGAGCGACCTTTGATATTATCGGGATGTCACTTTATCCTACCAGTACAGATTGGTCGACTAAGGTTACGCAAACGGTCAGCAACTCCAACAATATGATCTCGCGCTATGGCAAGCCGGTTATGATTACCGAAATTGGTATGGATTATAATCAGCCTGCTGCTGCCAAAAGCTTCGTCGCTGATATAAAGACAAAAATACGCAATATTGCAGGCGGAAAAGGGCTTGGCGTGTTTTATTGGGAACCGGAAGCGACCCCTGGTTATAACGGAGGTTATAATAAGGGAGCTTGGCAGGCGGACGGCAAACCGACGATTGCGCTTGAAGGCTTCTTGAATTAATGAGTACGACCTATTCTAGTTCATTAGAACTGGCGATAGGTCTTTTTTCTATAGCTATAGACGGAGAGAAAGAAACATGATGTTTTCGTTATTTCGCAATGTTTCGTTTTCATGCTACAATAATGGAGAAATTTAGTTGCAAGCTAGCTAAGCTGGCTTGAGGGGAGAGATGAAAATGGAGAAATTAACTATTATTGAAGGTGCGGCAGTCGGGGTCACAGGAATCCTCCTTTCAAGCGAACAATAATTTCGTTTCCCAAATGAGGATTCAACTGTGACTGGTTTTGGCGTTAGCCATATGAATAACCAATTACAGGGGGAATCCGCAGTGAATCAACAAACAACGAATAAGGTATTACAAACATTAGGTTGGAACGACTATTTTTCTAATCATTTTGCCGCTTATGCCAAACAAGGCTATAGTGCCGGGCGAATTATATTGGAGCATAAAAACATGTACCGTCTATTGAGTGAGCATGGAGAGCTCATGGGCGAAGTAACGGGTAAGCTGCGTTTTGAAGCAACAGGTCGAGAAGATTTTCCAGCAGTCGGTGACTGGGTAGTTATAAAACCGCGGCTGGAGGAACAGAAAGCTTCGATTCATGCGCTGCTGCCACGAAAGAGCAAATTTTCCCGTAAAGTGGCTGGAGACACGGTAGAAGAGCAGATTGTAGCCACTAACGTTGATACTGTTTTTTTAGTGAATGCCTTAAATAATGACTTTAATATACGCAGGATGGAACGTTACTTGATCCTCGCATGGGAAAGCGGCGCTGCGCCGGTCATCGTGCTGAGCAAAGCAGATTTATGCGACGATTTGGAGGCGCGCATCGCAGAGGTAGAATCAGTTGCGATTGCTGTCCCTATTCATGTAGTCAGTGCTTCGCAGGGAGAAGGGTTAGATCAGCTCGCACCATATTTGGGTATAGGCAACACGATTGCGCTGATAGGTTCTTCGGGTGTAGGCAAGTCTACACTGATTAACAAATTGAGCGGTGTTGATCTGCAACGAGTCAATGATGTGCGTGGCGGGGATGACCGAGGTCGTCATACGACGACGCATCGCGAGCTTGTTCAATTACCGAGTGGAGCACTGATGATTGATACACCTGGTATGAGGGAGCTGCAGCTCTGGGAGGCCGATGAGGGGTTCCGTGGTGCATTTGATGACGTAGATTCAATTGCAAATACTTGCAGGTTTAATGACTGCAAGCATGAGCAAGAGCCCGGCTGTTCTGTCCGAAAGGCAATAGCTGATGGATCTTTGGAGCAAGCTCGTTTTGAAAGCTATCTCAAACTCCAACGTGAGTTGGCGTATCTAGCACGCAAGGAAGATGCGCGACTAGCAGCCTCTGAAAAAGCAAAATGGAAAAAGATTAGCACAGATATGAAACAACGAAAAGTAAAAAGATAAGTCAGTCCCACAGAGCCTTTGAAAGATTAGGGCTCTTTTTTTATGCCTTCAGCATAGACGCTAACTTGAGGGATCAAGCTGTGAAGATTTGAAATATTCGACGGAATTCATGAAGCAAAGAAGTTGAATGTTCAATTCGTTAGTGTCATAATTTAGGTTATTGACAATGAGGACAAATGTTCGGTATATTTTGTAAGTAATTCGGACAATTGTCCGAAAAGAGAAGAGAAAATTGGAGGAGGAGTATTCTTGAACGGCCCTACTATGGAGGTTAATTCTAACCTGGATTTGAGCAAAATCAAGAAAGGACCGATCGTTGCCGCACTCATTATTGGCGCATTTGTATCGATTCTGAATGAAACCTTGCTGAACATTGCATTCCCAGAGCTCATGAGATATTTCAGCATCACGGAAACGACTGTACAATGGCTGGCTACAGCCTATATGCTCGTAGTCGGTATTCTTGTCCCTATAACAGCACTTTTGCAACAATGGTTTAGCACACGTCAAATGTTTCTCGGGGCAATGATTTTATTCCTTGCGGGTACGGTGATATGTGCGACAGCACCAATATTTGAGTTTCTGCTTGTTGGACGTGTTGTTCAAGCCCTGGGAACAGGATTAATGATACCTGTATTGATGAATACGATTCTTATCATTTTCCCTCCAGAGAAGAGGGGCGGCGCAATGGGATTGATCGGTTTGGTCATGATGTCCGCTCCGGCTATTGGGCCTACTTTATCTGGTCTTATCGTTGACTCGCTTAACTGGAGATGGCTCTTCTATCTGGTCATTCCTTTGGCGGTCGTTTCTATCGTCTATGCAGCGATTTATTTGAAAAATGTAAGTGAATTGACGAAACCAAAGGTCGACATTATTTCCATCCTGCTTTCCTCCATCGGTTTTGGGGGCATCGTCTATGGCTTTAGCAGCGCAGGAGAAGGCTCATGGTCAGATCCTAAGGTTGTCTGGTGCCTGATTGTAGGCGGAATCAGCTTGATTTCATTTGTATGGCGTCAACTTGCGGTGAAGGAACCGATGCTCGATATGCGTGTTTTCCGTTACCCTATGTTTTCGCTTGTAACGGTACTGATGCTTGTACTTATGATGGCTATGTTCTCTACGATGATCATGCTTCCGCTATTTTTGCAAAATGTCATGATGCTTACTGCACTTAGCGCTGGTCTTGTTATGATGCCCGGTAGTATCTTGAATGGTATTATGGCACCGGTCTCCGGTATTTTGTTTGACAAATTTGGACCAAGGGTGCTCGTTATACCTGGTCTTATCTTGATGAGTGTATCCATCTGGCTGTTTTCTGGAATTGATGCAGCATGGACGAGCGGATATGTTGTATTCCTACATATCTTAATGATGATTGGTATCTCATTAGTGATGATGCCTGCGCAGACGACAGGCCTTAATCAGCTGCCGCGCAGATTGTACGCGCATGGTACGGCGGTTATGAGCACGCTGCAGCAAGTGGCAGGTGCGGTTGGTGTGGCATTGTTCGTCAGCATTATGTCGTCCGGCATGAGAGATTATATGTCTACATCCCCGGATCCGACCAACCCTGCTGAGGGAATACCTGCAATGGTAGCGGGTCTTCACAGTGCGTTTATCGTCGGAGGAATTCTCTCTGTCCTCGCAATTCTCATCGGTCTCTTCATTCGCAAAACGAAGGCACCTCAAGAGGATGAGCTGAAGCAGTCTGCTTAATCAGATTTGTTCGAGTAACTTGGACAAAATACATTTTACAAAAATTAGAGGCAGCCAATAAGTTCAATGAACTTATTGACTGCCTTTTTTTATCTTTTAATCACCCTACTACCTCAATCTTCGCTTTGAGATTAACTGGCTGAGTGCACCTGCATTTACAAGGACGGTTCCACCAATAATCGTAATGATACCAAGCAGTGTAATCCAAGAGATTGTCTCATCATAAAAGAGTACGCCGACTCCTACAGCAATTGGAGGAGAGATATAGAGCCATGTAGATGGGAAAACGGGATTCGTCTTTGCGACGAGCCAGTAGAATAAGGTATGCCCAACCATGGAACCAATTACAATCAGATAAATTAATGAGCCTGCCGTCTGAAATGATGCAAAGGATTCAAGGTGCACCGCTTCGGTGAACAAAGATAAAATGAACATCATCGCTCCGCCAACCATCATTTGTGCCGCGTTCATGGCTATCGGTGAAGCATCGGACATGCGGTTGATTACTTTTTTGGAATATAGCGCTCCTGTTGCATAACAGCATTCTCCTATCAGTATAGCCCCGCAGCCGACAAGCCACAAGGGTGAGACATCCACCGAAAGATTGGGCAAAACTAACAGCAGTACACCGATGCAGCCAATAATGCAGCCGTATAGCGAGTGTTTGGGAGATTTTTGCCGAAGAATAGCCGTTTGCAGCAGCAAAATCATGATGGGTCCCGTAGCCGATAACACAGCCGCGAGTCCAGAAGATACATATTGCTCCGCCCAGTACAGCGTAGAGAAGGTTCCAAACGTCAGCGTAGCCCCAGTGAACAGCATCTCTTTGCGCAGCAGCAAGGAGAAGCTTGCCTTGCGTTTCCAAACCATCCAAAGAAACAGAATAGCGCCAGCTAGAAAAAAGCGAAGCCCTGCCGAGAAGAAAGGGGGAGCACCGGCGTCTACTCCGATTTTAATTGCCAGAAAGGTTGTGCCAAATATAAGACATACGAGCGCATAAGCCAAAAAAATCATGTTCATTTCCCCTTTAGATGTCGGATCGAGATTGTTTTTTGTTAATCATATAGGGAGCAAGGCAGAACAGATTGTATGGAACAGAACAGATGAATAAATATTTCGTGTACAATAATGGAAAGAGGCAGCGGCGAAGAGGTGTTATGAACAGATGAAAAAAGAATCGGGAGCGCAGCAAGCCCATCCGTTATTCCGGCAAGTGTATGATTATATCTTGAACCGTGTAGAGCGAGGGGAATGGAAAGCCCATCAAAAATTACCGTCGATACGATTGCTTGCTGAAGAGATCAATGTGCATCGGCTGACGGTATTTAAAGCCTATAGATTGCTAGCTGAGGACGGCAAAGTGTATGTAAAAGACAAATCGGGATATTATGTTTCGGAGGACGATGCATTTTCTGAAGAGGTGGAAGAGAGCGCCGTCGTTACCTCTTATGCAGTGAATAACTCGTTATCTGATATTCATCGAATTCCAGCTAAGTATCAGTTCTCTCAAGCGCTGATTGATCCTAATTTGCTGCCGAATTTGTTCTTATCGGACTATGTGAAAAAAGTGTTTGATCTCTATCCTAAGGTTATGGGGACTTATGCCAGCGTGCAGGGGGATGAAGAGCTTCGCGAGTCGCTAAGCCAGCATTTCAGAGAGCATCATCGATTGCAGCTGTCACCTAAGGAATTGTTAATCACATCAGGTGCTCAGCAGGCCATAAATTTGATTGCCCAGATTATGCTTGGGCCGATGGATGCGGTGTTGATTGAGCGACCGACCTACGGCGTAGCGATGGATATTTTTCGCAGGCAAGGCGCGCGGCTTATTCCTGTTGCAATCACACCGGAAGGTTATGACTTGGCAGAAGTAGAAGCCTTGATGCGCAAGCATAAGCCGCGTATGTTCTATATGAATCCAACCCACCAAAATCCGACCGGTTATACTGTTCCAGCTTGGCAGCGCAAATTGCTGGTGGAATTGGCGGAGCGTTACCGCTGCCTTATCGTCGAGGATGATCCATTCCGAGATATGTATTTTGTTGAGCCGCCCCCGCTTCCCTTATTCGCTTATGACACGGAGGGCTGGGTCATCTATATTAGCAGCTTCAGCAAATATATTGCGCCGGGTCTGCGGATTTGTGCTGCAGCCTGCCGATATCCATTCATGGAGCAGTTAATCAAAGCGAAGGCGCTTGCGGATAACGGGACTCCGCAGCTTAATCAGAAAATATTTTTGCATTATTTCGCCTCGCCTAGGCTGCAGCAGCATGTGGAAAAGCTTCGTATTGCGCTGCAGGTTCATAAAGAGATCATGGAAGAGGAGCTTGCCATAGCAGGCTGGGAATGGACGGCACCACAGGGCGGGCTTAATTTATGGGTTAAACTTCCAAGCGATATATCAGTAGAAGCTCTTCTTAAAAAAAGCAGGGAGCAATCCATTTCCTTCGTTCCCGGAGAAATATTTGACCCGCTCGGCGAGCTGAAATCATGGATCCGGCTTAGTTATTCTTTTGCGAGTGAGGCATTATTGCGGGAAGGAATGCAGCGCTTAACGGCTTTATCGCGGTCTTTATGATTGAAAAAAATTTAGTTGCTTGAACATACTTTTTGTAACATTGGCGTAACACCCCTGATGTAGTCTGATTCAGGAGGTGCGAGACATGAAAAAAATAATAGCCATCATCATGCTGGCTGCAATCACAGCAAGTGTTCTTGCGGGGTGCAAGAACGACAATAATACGCGAGGCGGGGAAGTAAATGCACAAATAGAAGATGTGGATTTTAGCTTTGACGTAGATCCAGAAACCTTCGCGCTTGAGATCGAGTCAGGTGGAAGGACTGAAAAAGCATCGGAACCACTGGACAAAATGAAAGTTTCAAATGTAAAAAACAGCGGAGACCAAATTAGCTGGACCTATCCAGAGAAACAAATGGACGTTGAAATTGAAAAAAAAGCGAACTATGTAGATGTAACGATCAAATCCAGCAAGGCGGAGGAAAGTAGCTTTGCATGGCCAATCGTAACGGGCGAGGGGTATATGCTTCCATTAAACCAAGGAAAGTATATTCCAAGCGATGATCAGACGTGGAAAGAGTATTTGAGTGAACAAGAAATGAAAGTTATTGAGTCTTTTTCGATGCCATTTTTTGCAGCTGATAAAAGCGAATACTCGCTGATGTACATTATTAAAAACGCATATAACAATGAAATTGTTTTTAATACCGATAACGCTATCCAGTTTACTTTTCATCATGATTTTCCAGTGATTAATAAACAAAAGGAATATGGATTTAGAATTTATGTAACGAAAAAAAATCCAACAGCTGTCGCAAAAACGTATAAAGATTATTTGATTGAACAGGGTGAATTCAAAAGCTTGGCGGATAAGGCTAAAGAAAATAGCAATATCGAAAAGCTTTATGGAGCACCGCACGCTTATTTTTGGGACAGAACGGTTATTTCAGAAGAAAATATACAATGGGCAAAGTTGAGGAGCAATCTTCCCGAAAAACTGAGAATATGGATTCAGGAGCTATTAAAAACTAAAGTGGAAGATGGAGCAGAGCTTTCATCCGCTTTTGACGATTTAAATCGTTTAGACTATGTAGATAAATACACGATAAATCGAATTGTAAAAAGTTTAAGTGCGGTCATGCAGCTAAAAGAATTTTATGATTCCAAAATTTTTACTGACTTAGATGAAGAAACTCAGCGATTGTTAAGCAGCGGTATAGAAAATTTGAACGCTGTTGAATTGATTGATCTGAATAAACGATTGTTAAAAAGCGTGCTTGGCGCTGCAGTTGATCCCATTGAGAAGTGGGCAGATGCCAATACGATTGATGTCATAAAGGATATGAAGCAGTCTGGGCTCGACAATATGTGGATTGGTTTGGATGATTGGCAGGAAGGGTTTATTAAACCTGCGTTTGTCAAAGAGGCAGAAAGTCTTGGTTATTTAATTGGCACCTATGACTCGTATCATTCAATCCATGAACCAGGAAAAGAGAAATGGACGACGGCTAAGTTTAAGGATACTTCCCTTTACGAGCATGCAACGGTAACCGATAAGGACGGGAAAAAAATTGTAGGGTTCCAAGGAGAAGGCAGAAAGCTCAACCCAACGCTTGCCTTGCCTAGTGTAGAAGAAAGAGTAACATCGATTTTCAATACTGGTTTAGCTTTTAACTCATGGTTTCTTGATACGGATGGTACTGGAGAAATCTTCGATGACTATTCGCCAGAGCATGTGACTACGGAAGAAGAAGATATTCAGGCTAGAATAAAGCGAATGGCGTATTTGCAAAAACAATGGAAGCTGGTCGTTGGAACAGAGGGTGGCAACGATTTTGCTAACCAAACGGTTGCTTTTGCGCATGGAATAGAGACGCCATCATTCTCATGGATGGATAAGGATATGAGCACAAATAAAGAAAGCGAATATTATGTAGGAAGATATTATTCGAGCAACGGCGGAGTTCCCGAACTATTTGCTAAACAAATACCGTTAAAGGACAAGTACAAGAAGCTGTTTTTGGATACTAGCTATACGATCCCATTGTATAAGTTAGTTTACAACAATTCTGTGATCACGACATATTGGTGGGGCTGGGGAACTTTAAAAATAGAAGATGAAATTTCGAATCGGATGCTGTATGAAATTCTTTATAATGTGCCTCCGTTATATCATCTAGATAAGCACGAGTGGGAAAAATATAAAGAAACCATAGTGAATCATTCTAAGGTATGGTCAAGCTTTAGTAAAAAAGCGATAAAGGAAGAAATGACGGATTATAAAGTTCTAACAGAGGACAAACTCGTTCAGATGACGGAATATGGTAAAGCGTTGAAAGTAGTGGCTAACTTCTCGGAAGCTTCTTTTAACTTTCAAGGCGAGATGATTCCAGCGAAATCAGCGCTAATCCTTGATGGAAATGATAAAACGATCTACACACCGAAAGAGCCCACAATGAAATAAAAAAGGAAGGGGCTCTAATTTTTAGCTTTATTTATAAAGATTTCAACGATTTTTGTTTTCTTTTCAGTTGAAGTGTACCAGTGCTTCACTGCTTCATAATCTGATGATTCTAAATCAGCCGACTCGATCATAAACCGATCTTTCTCGATCCATTGATAGTCGAGTATAGGCCAGATTGGAGTAGACATGTATTCGTTCGTTAACGCTGTAGATTCAAAAGGTATTTTTTCCATAGTTAATAAATCAACAGCGATCAGCGTATGGCGAACAATTTCTCCGCCTTCACTATAACCGTATCGTAACAGCAGCTCTGTTTTATCCGGAGATAGTTGAAAGTCTTGAAAAATGCCGTCACCCAAAGCTAGACTTGTAATTGTGGAGTTGCTTTCCTTCACTAAAATGGTTGAACATTGCTTATTTCCACAACTGTACTTTAACAATATGAAATGTTCTGGAGTGGAGAGAGTGAGCGCTTCTGATTGGGTCCGCTCGATTTCGGTCTTGCTATCCTCTTGCGATTGTAAATATTGCTTATACGGAGGAATATCATTAATCTTTAGCTTTAAGTTTTTTCCATTTTCGTCTTTGACTAAGAGTGTATCAGTTGAATTCTCGGATGGTTTCTGTTCAATGGAAAGGGACTTTTTTAATGGATCAGCTTGAAGACTTTTTATGATAAATACCACGGCTGTTGCGATTATCAAAAGAAGAAGAAGAGGTAGCAGTACTTTTTTTCTCATCAAGTTTTATCTCCATTTTATTTAATATAATCAACTTTTCATAATAGCTAAACTTTTAAACGAAGATTTTTGCTCGTATGTTGCAGGCTATTGTGATTCATATTCTTCTACGAAATAGGAGAGAGAGGTTTCCCGTGAGTTTATCGAACTCGAGGGAAGCCTTTTTTTTCAATGATGCAGTATGCTCCCGAGCATATACAAGCTTCATAAAAAACACTTTACAACATGCCTAGGTTAGCATATATTTTACTCATACCAAAAAAGTTTCCTCAGGTAAACTAATTGTCCTTAAGTGAAATAAATTTTTTTTATTAATAATTTTGCACTAGGGCAAAATTAATCCCTTAAATTAACATGGAGGTGAATCGAATGGTATTTGATCCAAATCGGCAGTTCTCAAGACGAAACATCCTTAAGGTCGGAGCTGCCGGCGTACTAGGTGTGATCGGAGGCAGTTTCTTAAATACAAGTGCATTATTTGGCAGGTCTGCTCATGCGATGGGGAAGGAAGAAATGCATCATACGCTCAAAGACCAGATGAAACAAGGGATGGCGCATGGTTATGATCCGGGAACCGATTCAACGCCGGGGCTTGAAGCGGCAGTAAAAGCATTAACGGCTTTTGATTATGGGGTCGTTAGTATTTCTCCAGATGGCAGGACGATTAGAGAATACGATATACAGGCATGGGATGCTGAGGTGGAAATAGCGAAGGGCATTAAATTTCCAGGGTGGACATTCAACGGCACGATTCCAGGGCCGACACTTCGTTGTACGGAGGGGGATATCGTACGAGTCAAGTTCGGGAACGGGTCCGCGCACCCGCATTCCATACATTTTCACGGTATTCATCCAACCCACATGGATGGTTTAGAGCCTATTTCGACGGGCAGTGAATTTGTGTATGAATTTGAAGCCAAGCCAGCAGGGCTGCAGCCCTATCACTGTCATGTTCCTCCGTTGATTAGACATATTCACAAGGGCCTATATGGTCACTTCATTATTGATCCTAAGAAACCAAGGAAACCTGCAAAAGAGCTAAGTATGGTCATGAATGGCTTTGATCTGGACTTAGATGGCGAGAACGAGGTTTACACGGTCAATGGCTACGCATTTGCGTACCAATCTAGACCGATTAAGGTGAAAACGGGTGAGCTGGTTCGTATTTATTTAAGTAATTTAACGGAATTTGATCCGATTAACTCCTTTCACTTGCATGCTAATTTTTTTCACTATTATGCCACCGGCGCTGACCCAGATGCGAGGCCGCAATATACAGATACGATTATGCAGTGCCAAGGGGAGAGAGGCATCATTGAAGTTACCTTTCCCGCTCCTGGAAAATATATGTTCCATGCTCATCAAAGTGAGTTTACGGAGCTCGGCTGGATGGGATTTTTTGAAGTCGGTTAAGTAGAGGGGGTGTGCGATGTGCAAAGTGAAATAATAAATAAAAAGCTGGGTAAAAAAGCAGTCTGGCTGCTTGGCATAATGCCCTTGCTGCTGCTGGCTGGCTTGATTTCTGTTATCGCTTCATGGGGTACAGGTGTAGAAGAACAGCAAGCGGCCCCGATTGAAGTGCTCAATTTTGAACGTATTATTTTGACGGATGATGGATTTGAAGTTCGTATACTTAATTCTGGGCCAAAGGAGCTGACGGTTGCTCAAGTTGTTGTCGATGATTCTTTTTGGAATGCTTCCTATTCACCTAGTCCTACGCTTGAGAGATTCGGCAGCTCGACGATCTATATTCCTTATCCTTGGGTGGAGGGAGATCCTCATCAAATTAAGCTAATTACCTCTAACGGACTAATATTTACAGGGGATGTACCTGCTGCAATGAAAACGCCAACTGCCGATACCAATCGATTTCTACAATATTCACTAATAGGTTTTTATGTAGGTGTCGTTCCAGTAGGACTGGGATTGCTATGGTATCCTTTTATGCGTCGCTTCTCAAGCAAAGGCATTCAGGCGGTATTGGCATTTACAGTTGGACTTTTATTTTTTCTTGCTGTGGATACCATACAAGAAGGATTAGAGCTTGGTGCGGAAGCACCCGGCGTATTTCAAGGCACAGGCCTAGTCTGGTTCGGTGCGGCATTAAGCTTCTTATTCCTCATAGCCATTGATCAGACGAAATCCAAAAAGGCAATCCAGCATAATGATCCTGGCAAGCAGGTATCCTTCAAAATCGCGAGTGGAATAGGTCTCCATAATCTCGGTGAAGGTCTTGCGATAGGTGCTGCTTTTGCCGCGGGTGAGGCTGCGCTTGGATCCTTCCTTATTATTGGGTTTACGCTGCATAACATTACTGAAGGGATTGGCATAGCGGCGCCGCTTTTAAAAGCAAAACCAACTTACAAGACTTTCCTCGCATTAGCACTCTTAGGCGGCGGTCCTGCTATTATCGGAACGTGGATCGGTGGATTTGTCTTTAATCAAACGCTGGCGGCCTTATTCTTCGGTATTGGCGCAGGGGCCATTATACAAGTTATTTATGTCATTTTTAAAATGATTGTTAGGGATGCAAAGGCTGCAGAAGCACCTGCCGTTTCGTGGCTCAATTTCTCAGGTTTAACACTTGGCATATTGCTGATGTATGTAACAGCTTTGTTAGTTAACTTCTAGAACCAAACGGGAATGGGGAGTTCAGAATGCCGAATATAGGTGTTGCAGGAATTGTATTGCTTGTGATTTTAGGGTTGCTGCTGTTTGGACCATCCAAGCTGCCTCAGCTTGGGCGAGCGATTGGAACGACGCTGTCAGAATTCAAAAAAGGGGCAAAAGGACTGATAGACCCGGATGAAAAACCCGATCAGCCGAAGGAGCGCGAATGATCAAACAAGTGAAGAGCCGTCAGCATAATGCTAACGGCTCTTGTTTATTTGCGTATGAATTTAATCTGCACGCTTCTTTCCTTCAATTAAGATGGTCAAGCTGACAAGCGTAACAAATATAGTCGCTCCCATATCGGAGAGAATGGCAATCCATAAGGTGAGCCAGCCGGGAATGGTAAGCAATAATGCGATGATTTTCAGTCCGAGCGAGACGCAAATGTTAAAGCAGATGACGCGATTGACCTTTTTGGCAATGGAAACGGCTTCGGGCAGCTTGCCCAAGTGATCCTGCATGAGGACGATATCGGCTGTTTCAATCGCACTGTCTGTTCCTTTGCCCATCGCAATGCCGAGCTGCGCAGAGGCTAGAGCAGGAGCGTCATTAATACCGTCACCTATCATCGCGACATGGTGGCTTGCTGAAAGCTCTTTAATCTTCTTCACTTTATCTTCCGGCAGAAGATTGCCATAAAACTCGGACACCCCGACGGCGGAAGCGACTTTCTCCGCTGTTTTCTGATGATCCCCTGTAAGCATAATGGTACGCTTAATTCCCAGCTTGTGTAAGGATGCGATTACAGACCGGCTTTCCTCGCGAATTTCGTCTGAAATGCCAAACATACCGAGTACTTGCTGCTCGTCTGCCACCAATACAAGAGTAAGTCCGTCATTTTTTAATTGTTCAATGCGATTTTGGATAGGATCCGGAATCGTAATATGCTCGATGCTTTTTTCATTTCCAAGCCAGTATGCAAGGCCGTTAACCTTCGCTTTAATTCCCCGACCTGATATCGTTTGAATTTCATCCGGTTCTGGTATTGTCATATTTCTGCTCGTTATTTCCTTCATAATCGCTTTCGCCAGCGGGTGGGAGGATGATTTCTCGATTGCTCCAGCTGCTTGGAAAAACCGTTCTTCATCATAAGCTTCCAATTTGGCAACATGCGGTTCGCCTTTTGTTAACGTACCTGTTTTGTCAAAAGCAAGCGTGTCGATCTTGCCAAGCTGCTCTAGAAATACGCCGCCTTTGACGAGTACACCGTTCCGAGCATTTCTTGTAATGCCCGAAACAATAGCAATTGGCGAAGAAAGAATTAAGGCGCAAGGGCAGCCTACAATTAATACGGATAATCCTTGATAAAGCCATGTAATCCAGTCTCCCTGAAAGAGGAGCGGGGGAATAAGGGCAACAAGCGCAGCAACAATCATGATGAGCGGCGTATAATATTTAGCGAATTTATTAATGAAAAGCTCCGTTGGCGTTTTGGTCTCCTGTGCTTCTTGAACGAGATGAAGGATTTTTGCCAAGGAGGAATCCTTGTATGCTTTATCAATTCGAACGAGAAGCAGCCCTTCATTGTTAATGCTTCCGCCGTAAACGGGTTCTCCTGCTTCCTTCTCAACCGGCAGTGATTCACCTGTGATTGCCGCTTCATTCACCGAGCTTTTTCCTTCAGAGACGATACCGTCCGAAGGGATTTTTTCGCCTGGCTTAATTTTTACAAGATCGCCGATTTGAAGAGAAGCAATCGGAACGATAATCTCTTGGCCATTTTCTACTTTTAATGCTTCCTTAGGCGCAACTTGAAATAAAGCTTCCATGGAGCGGCGCGCCTTTTCCATGCCATAACCTTCAAGCAGCTCATTTAGTCCAAACAAGATGGCAACGAGAGTAGCTTCCTTCCATTCACCAATGGATACAGCTCCGATTAACGCAATCGTCATTAAGGTATCAATATTAAACTTCAATTTAATTAAATTTTTAAGTCCGCGGAAAAATGTGGTGTAGCCGCTAATAATCGTTGCGGTCAAATATAATAGAATGACTGCTTGTTTGTCGAGCACGCCATCAAGGAATAATGCGGCAACATAGATGATGCCCGATACGATGAGCAATTTGAGCATATTTGAATGGCCTTCGGAATGACTGTGATCGTGATCATGATCATGTCCAGCATGACTATGAGAACTATGATCGTGTCCCGTATTCGCTTCCGAGCTTGCTTCGATATAGGCATTGTCTGACTTTAAAATTTTCTTAACTGCAGCCATGGAAATTTGCGGATCAACCGTTAATTTTCCTGAATTGTAGCTGAGCTTTGCATCCGAGCCATGCTCCAATTGTTTAATCTCTTCCTCCATTCGGAGGGCACAGCCACCACAAGAGAGTCCCTTTATTCGATACTCATTCATAAGACATCCTTCTTCCAGTTGAATATATGAATACTTGTTCATATAATATGCAATTCCAACATTTATGTCAAACGTATTTTCTCCATTCCGCTATAAATTCATGTAAACACCATTCGGTTTGTTAGAAACTGTACACATCTGAAACGCCATAAATTCAAGTAGACAAGGATTGGTAAGCTTTGCGGAGTTTGAATATGCGAAATAATGTATGGCGTACGATGTGAAGGAATGATGCTCGAGCCTGTCGTAAAAAAGGACATTCATGAACTGCTGGATATAGTATGATCAAATTGAGAATGATTGGATTTCAAGCCTTTTAAATTTTTAATTGGATATATTTGAGGTATACCGCCGAATAGACAGTGAAACAAATCTATACTTATAATGTTTTCGGGGGGCTGAAAATGAAAATTTCGCGCAAGAACTATATGTATGGTTCAATTATTATCATTATTTTAATCGCTATAGCCTATTTAAGCTTGTTTATTTTGAAAAATAAAATAAATGCAACAGATCATAACAACCCCACATCACCAATGGCATCGGAGTATGTAAGCAAGGTGGATGGAAACTCTTTTTATGTTTTGGAAAATGGACAATGGACGAAAACATTTATTAAAGGTGTGAACCTTGGAGCTGGGAAGCCAGGCGCTTTTCCCGGCGAGGTTGCCATTACATACGATGAATACTATAGATGGCTTGGCTATATTTCAGATATGCATGCAAACACGATCAGAGTGTACACGATACAGCGGCCGCAATTTTATAATGCCTTATTTGATTTTAATCAAAATGCAGTGAAAAATGGCAAGAAGCCTATTTATGTGTTTCATGGCGTTTGGGTTAATGAGAGCGATATAGCAACAATCGATGATGCTTTTGGCAGCAATGACAAGATTCTAAATGATATGAATGTTACGGTTAAAGATACGATTAATATTTTGCATGGCAATCATTATTTGCCAGTAAATAAAGGCCATGCGGACGGCAATTATACCTCGGATGTTTCGAAGTATGTCATCGGATGGATTGTTGGTATTGAATGGGAGCCTTCGCTTGTCGTCAGCACGAATGAAAATAACGTAAAGCGCAACCATTATGATGGCAAATACCTTTATACCGTAGGCGCATCTCCGTTTGAGGCCTTTCTCACTGAAGTAGGAGATAAGCTGATTGATTATGAAATGACAACCTATAACATGCAAAGCCCGGTTGCCTTTTCCAATTGGGTAACGACAGATCCGCTAAAACATCCTAACGAGCCTTATAAAAATGAAGACCTTGTAGAAGTAAACGTCGAGCATGTTAAATGGCATGACAGCTATAAAGCCGGCATGTTTGCCTCTTATCATGTTTACCCCTATTACCCCGATACGTTTAGCTATCAGACCGATTATATTCACTTTAAAGATGCCGAGGGAAAATCAAATCCTTATTTGGCTTATTTAGAGGAAATTAAGAAGTTCCATTCCATGCCTGTTCTTATTTCGGAATTTGGCATTCCAGCCTCACGCGGCAAGGCGCATGAAAATAAAATTACAGGCTTTAATCAGGGCTTTATAGATGAACGTACGCAAGGCGATATGCTGATGAAAATGATGAAGGATATTCACGCTGCTAATTTAGCAGGGGGATTGGTTTTTTCGTGGCAGGATGAATGGTTTAAGCGAACGTGGAACAACAATGATTTGGATTTGCCTGATTCAAGGCCATACTGGCTTAATTCTCAAACGAATGAGCAGCATTTTGGTCTATTAGCGCTTGATCCTGGCAACGAAAAAAGCATCAGTTATATCGATGGTTCGTTCGATGATTGGGCAAATGATACTCCCCTGTACGCTGACGATCATACCAAGCTATACGTAAAAAGTGATGAGGGATATGTCTATCTCATGATTGATGCTGAAGACTACGATTTTAATAAGGACACGTTGATCATCCCGATCGATACGATAAAGGAACAAGGGAACAGAAGCTTCTCACAGCTTGGCTCCACATTTAGCAAGGATGCAGACTTCGTAGTGAAAATTCATGGACCAACGGACTCACATGTATTAGTAGATGCCTATTACGATAACTACTATTTTAGATATGCGGTTCAAACGAGCCTCATCGACAAGACCCCAGCCTTTCATCATAAGAACACGGGTATTTTTAACCCCATCAGGCTTAGTTTAAATAAAAGCTATGTAGTTCCGCAGCTGAACAAGGTCGTTCCTTTTGCAGGATATGAGACGGGGCTGCTCCAATACGGAATAGGTAATCCGGATAACCCCGATTTTAATTCTTTAAGTGATTTTTATTATAAAGATGGAAAAGTGGAAATGAGAATTCCGTGGCAGCTGCTGAATGTGATGGACCCATCTCATAAATATGTCATTGATGATATGTTTGCTCGTGGAAAAATATCAAAGCTGAAGGTAGATGGAATAAGCTTTGGCATACAGCATATCAAGACGGGCAGCACGTCGGGAACGACGCAGCAGCCTATAGCAATGGAAGAATATAGCTGGAAGGAATGGGAGCAGCCGACTTTTCATGAACGATTGAAGCCTTCCTATTACATTTTGCAAAAAGGATTTCAAGCGATGAATTAATTCATATATAAAATGAGGAATACAAATGAAAAAAAGAAATATGAAAGCTCGCTATATCATTTTTATAGCTTTATTAATTGGTGTATCGATTCCTTTCATCGTTTGGCTGCTTACACCGAGCAAAAACCTTGATGTCGTTGTCATTAATAAAACCTTTCCGACTCAAGCATCTGAAACGAGCGGCATAATAAGGGAGCTCGATTACAGCAAGCAGCGCGGGTTGTTTTGGATCATGGATCATCTGCGCATAAATAACCCCGCGACGAATAAAGCTTATGACGCCAAGAAGGATTATTATGGGAATTTCCTCGTTGATGGGAAATTCACGGCTGTTCCTTTTGATAAACGAACTAATGTGCCAGATCTGATCTATATTTCAGATGCGTACGGCACTGGCAATTCGAAGGTGAATGGTGTAGAACCAAAAGGGGTTTCAGGTCTGACGATGGATGAGGTTAGTTTAATAGCTACCAGTTATGCCAAAGGGACAACGGTTATTGGCGAATACAATATTGCAGGCGAGCCTACTGCACCAAACGTATCCAAGGAGCTTGAAGCTATTTTTAACGTCGGCTTTAAGGGGTGGGCAGGCAAGTTTTTCTCGGAATTATCGTCGGCAGAAGATGTACCGAACTGGATAAGAGCAACCTATGAGCAGCAATACGGGAAAAAGTGGAGCTTAACGGGAGCGGGAATCGTTATTGCGGGCAACAATAGAATCATCATATTGGAGCGCGGCAAAGATTTTACAGGACAATCGATCAGTCTATTCATGACTGAGGATCATGCTGGTATCTATCATACGGACACGATTGATTACTATAACTGGTTTGAAATCATTGAGCCAGCAGACGATAAGTCGGTAATCGCATGGTATGACTTAAACGCTACAGAAGCAGGACAGGAGCAATTAAAGGTCTTAGGGCTAAATACTAGATTCCCAGCAATTATTGCAAATAAATCCGGTAAGAAGAGCTCCTATTATTTTGCCGGTGATTTTAGTGATTATAAGGAACCGGAGAAGATTAAACGGTTTTGGGGTGCTTCTGCTCTATACAAAATATTTAGTGTAAACAGCGAAGGGGATCATTCGTATTTTTATTGGCATTTTTATGTGCCGCTTATGTCCAAGCTGTTGAAGGAAACAAAGCCACTAGATGAAAGCATTACATTCCAGGCGAAAGCAGAGACAGCTTCAAATGGTATACAGCTCGTATCAAAAATAGTCGACAATACATTTTCCGTTTATGAAAACGGAGCTTGGAAGAGCATGTTCGTAAAAGGGATGAATATTGGCACAGCAATACCAGGTATACCTGCAGGAAGCTTCCCGGAGGATACAGCTATTTATTCAGAGTGGCTTGAGAAGATTGGTCTAATGAACGCCAATACGATACGAGTATACACGTTGATGCCGTCAGGCTTTTATCGAGCACTTGATATTTACAATACGAATCATCAAGATAAACCGCTGTATTTGCTTCAAAATATATCGCTGAGCAGTGAGCCGCCATCAGGCGACTTACTGAATCAAGAGTACAATGCAGCCTACAAACAAACGATTCAAGATACCATTAACGCAGTTCATGGGAATGCCAAGTTAAAAACAAAAGAGGGGATGAACTCCGATCTTTACATGAATGATGTGTCAGGCTATATCCTTGGTTTTTTAGTTGACCCAGGCTTAACCCCTCAAAAGGTAAAGGCAACGGATCAAGCACATCCCTCTTACAACTATAGTGGCGACTATGTTTCATCAAGCGTAGACGCAACGCCTACCGAGTCGTGGCTTGCTTCTCTATCGGATCTTATCTTTCAATATGAGCAAAGTAATTACAACATGCAGCATCCAGCAGCGATTACCAGCATTCCAGAGCTAGACATTCTCGAACATGCTGCATCAAATCCAGAAACGCTCGATGACGCGGTTTCAGTGGATATTAATCATATTGTTATTTCTAGCAAAGTGATCAGCGGATTTTTTGGCGCGTACAATGTCTTTCCCGATCATCCGGCATTTATAGCTGGGGAAACGAAGGAAGCAAAACCTGACTATGCAGGTTATAAGCAGTATTTGGATCGTTTTATGAGCACTCAAAAAAAGTATCCGGTACTTATTAGCGAATTTGGATTGTCTACAAGCCTAGGCTCATCGCAAATATCCGCTTCTGGCCATAAGGACGGTCAAAACAGCGAGGCGGAGCAAGGAGAAGGCATCGTTGCGATGATGAATATCATAAAGGACAGCGGCAGTATGGGCGGGCTTGTTTACGAATGGGCGGATCAATGGGGAAAAAGCAGCCGGTTCACCTCTTCCCTGATGATCCCTTATGAGCATGGAAGCCTCTGGCACAATGTCATTGATCCTGCTCAGCGATACGGTATTTTAGCGCTAGAATCACCTACGCCGACAGAGTATGCAATGACCTTGCGGGGAACAGATCCTCTGCGCACCATTTCTTATGCTGCTAACGAATCTTATTTCTATATAACAGCCGAATTCAGTGAACTGCCGAAGTTTGATCAGAAGAACATTATGATCTATTTGGACACCGTTGACAGAAAAAATGGCGAATATATGCTGGCTCCTGACGTGAATGAAAACTGGTCTGGTGCAGA
Organism: Pristimantibacillus sp. Z349TD_6; assembly: GCF_056173205.1. Lineage (NCBI taxonomy): Bacteria > Bacillati > Bacillota > Bacilli > Caryophanales > Paenibacillaceae > Pristimantibacillus (SeqCode) > Pristimantibacillus sp. Z349TD_6. The sequence continues at coordinate 1,419,588 of NZ_CM149662.1, forward strand.
GTTTAATATCAGCATTCAAAATACGAAGCAAGCCGAATTACTCGTAATCCCGCAATATAATGCGAGCAAAGGCAGTTATTACACTTCCGTATCGTCTAACGGCATTTATGAGAAAATGATGCGTCAGCTCTCAAAAGCATACCAAACGCCCGAAGGTAAAAAGGTTCCCGCTGCTTATGAGGATGGATCAACCTTGAATGTTGGCAGCTTTGACAACAGCAGCAGCCATTTTTATATAGAGGGCAAGACGCTGTATCTTAGAATTCCATGGGCGAGCTTGAACTTTACTGACCCGTCCAGCTTGCTCGTATTAGACGATGAGAAGAAACAAGGGATAATCGAGAACATAAGAGACAGCGCTGCTGTTCGAATGACGGATGGCATAGTCGCTTCACTCGTTATTATGGATAAAAAAACGCAGAAGGTCGATTATCAATTTCCCGAAAGCGTTACGTCATCCGGCTACCGAACCTTTACATGGAATACATGGACGAAACCCGAATACGTATCTCGCAATAAGAAAAGCTACGACATGCTTAAACAACTTTTTGCGAAGGAGGATATATGACAAAAGAAGCATTATATTTGCTGCTCATTTCATCAGCGTTATTTTCATTTTTTTTCATATCGATTATCGTCATATGGTTTTTCCGCTACTTTAGCGAGTCCGCGACGAGCCAATTGAAGAAGCAGCTGGAAGAAGTATTCACATCCTACTTCTATACTGAAAATAAAAATAAACGAACAATCGTGCAAAAACTGAATAAAATCGTCGGAAAAAGTGCTAGAAAAAAAGAGCTGTTCATTAATATCGTCATTAATCACGATACTGATTTTATCCGTACCCATCATGAACAGTTGATGAACATATACGAATTAACGGGAACGAAAGCTTTTCTGCTCAAAAGACTGCAATCAAACAGCGTTCATATTCAGTCCTTAGCCTGTCGGCATCTAGGGGAATTGCAGCTCAGAGATACAACGGCATCTATCCTTACGCTTATTTCAAGCAAAAATAATGATGTGATTTATAATATGATGCTTGCTCTTGCGAAGCTTGGTGATTTGGAGGGGCTAGTTCATGTTCTAACCTATGACTCCCAAAATATGAACTTGTCTCATAGAGCTATTATCGAAATTATTTCTACTTTTGACGGCTCAAAGGAAGAGCTGTTTCGACAAACAATTGATAGAAGTGATGACTATATGAAGGGCATTCTAATAAAAGCGGTTGCTGATTATAGTATTGAAGGCTTAAGCGAGCATTATATTAAATATTTGAATAGTGAGGATAAGAACCTTAGAATCGCATCGATAAGAGCGCTGAGCGAGCTGAATAATCCAGATTATGAAGCTTCTATGCTAACCAGGCTTGATGATCATGATTGGGAGGTTAGAGCTGCTGCTGCTAAGGGCCTTGAGAAGATTGGGACCAAAAATAGTTTAGCGGATTTAGGGAAAACAACAGGCGACAGTGTGTGGTGGGTAAGACATCATGCCGCCAGTGCACTTGTTCTCATTCCTGGAGGTATTGCTTACGCTTCAAGGATCATCGATGGAGACGATAAATTTGCTCGGGATGCCGTGATTAGTGTGATCGAAATGACTTCCTAATGACAACTTAGAAAAACGAGGATGGTTTTTAACAACATGTATATTCTCAGAATGTTTATTATTTATTTCAGCGAGTTTTGTATGCTGTATACGATTGGAATAAACATCTTTTATAATGGGCAAATGCTGATCGCTTCGCTAGATATGTTTAGTTATTTACGAAAAATGAAAGCTTCAGATTATAAAAGATACATTGATTCAAAAAATATGATTCCGATTTCTATCATTGTCCCTGCGTACAACGAAGAGAAAACGATAGTTGATAATATTAAATCGCTGCTCGCTTTAAATTATTTTGAGTATGAGATTATTATTGTGAATGACGGCTCCACCGATTTCACAAAAGAAAAGATTATAAACGAGTTCAATTTAAAAAAGGTAAACCAACCCATTATGCAGAGCTTGCCTACGAATGAAGTAGCTGGCATTTACCGAAGCAATCAATACGAGCGATTAATATTTGTAGATAAATTAAACGGGGGCAAAGCGGACGCCCTTAATGCGGGCATTAATGTGTCTGTCTATCCTATTTTTGCATGCATCGATGCCGATTCCATCTTAGAAAATGATGCCCTGATCAAGCTCACGATGTTATTTGTGGAAAATCCCGAAACGATTGCTGTTGGAGGGATCGTCAGAATTGCCAACGGCTCGATCATTAAAGACGGCAAGCTTATGGAGATGAATATTCCGAAAAGCAATATGGCGAAATTTCAGATTATTGAGTATTTCCGAGCTTTCCTGACTGGCCGTACGAGCTTCAGCAAGCTTAATTCCATACTCATTATTTCCGGTGCATTCGGTGCGTTTAATAAAAGGGTCGTTATTGAGTGCGGCGGGTACAAAGTGAATACGATCGGTGAAGACATGGATATTATCGTTAGACTTCATAAGGCGATGAAAGACCAGAAGAGGAAGTACAAAATACAATTTCTAGCGGACCCGATTTGCTGGACGCAAGCTCCAGAAACAATGAAGGATCTAAGAAGCCAGCGGAGAAGGTGGCAAATTGGTCTTTTTGATACGCTGATAAGCTATAGGAGAATGCTCTTTAATCCGAAATACGGCAAGATTGGCATGGTGACACTGCCTTATTACTGGATCTTTGAATTAATTGGTCCCATTGTTGAGGCACTTGGCTATATCTTTATCCCACTTGCCTATTTATTTGGCTTGCTTGCGTTTGACAGCTTTATTACTTTTTTTGTTATCGCGTTTTTACTCGGCACTACCTTATCAATGGGCAGCATCTTACTCGAGCAAATTACATTTCGCAAATACAGCTCGCTTAAAGAAACTTTGCTGCTTGTGCTGTTCGGCGTGTTGGAAAACCTAGGTTATCGTCAGCTTACTGTTCTGTTCCGTGTTGAAGGTATTTTTAATTTTAGAAGAGGCCGTCATTCATGGGGAGCAATGAACAGAAAGAAATTTGTTTCAAGCAAAGAGAAAAAAGAGAACGATAAGTGATGCTGAAATGGCAATGGAAGAGTAGCTGCGTGCAGATGCGGATACTCTTTTTTTTGCAATTGAACGATAGGAAATACTTTAAATAGGCAACCGCAATATGAAAAAGGATCAATTGGCTTAGAAACAATGAAAACGCATACATGTCATTCTTGAATAGACCACTCTCTGAGGGGGTTTGGGCTTGTATGGGGGGCGAAAATCGATTGGTAAATCTTGCGGTTGCCGATAAATAGGCGATTTTTCAACAAAAATGACACATTTGAGAAGTTATCTGAATAGTCGCAGTAGTTGGCGAATTGATGTTTCCTCATAAATATAAAGCGCTATCATTCGATACGGGAAATGACATATTTACGAGAATTGTTATGTTCCGTATTGTTGTGAATGTAAGCGATAGCATTTCCGAAATTCCTGTCGCCAATCACCAAACAAAAGCAATTACAACGAAATGGGAAAGGAGTGATTTTATGCAGGAAGCAAGTCCAATGAACGCACCAAATATGCTTCCGGAACCGACGAAAGAGAAGAGCAGAATGTGGAAAAGACTCCTTCAAAATTGGGAATTGTATTTATTCATTGCACCCGCATTTTTCTACTTTCTAATCTTCTCTTACGGTCCGATGTACGGCATACAAATCGCATTTAAGAACTTCATACCAACGAAAGGGATTTTCGGAAGCCCTTGGGTCGGTTTCGACCATTTTGTCCGATTTTTTCATTCTTATTACTTTTGGGACTTGATATGGAACACGTTAAGTATTAGCCTGTATGAACTTGCTATTGGGTTTCCAATACCGATTATACTGGCGCTTGCCTTCAATGAGCTGAAGGGTGGTTCCTTCAAGAAGATGGCTCAGACCGTCACTTATGCGCCGCATTTCATTTCAGTCGTTGTTATGGCAGGCATGATCATTACGTTCTTGTCGCCTTCATCGGGAATAGTGACACATCTTATTGAGTGGCTTGGATTTGATGCTCCAGATTTCTTGACGGACCCGAAGTGGTTTAAGACGATGTACGTATTCTCTGGTGTTTGGCAAAGCGCAGGATGGGGAACAATCATATATTTGGCTGCGCTTTCAGGAGTAGACCCGGGTCTGCATGAGGCAGCCATTATAGACGGAGCTTCACGCTTCCAACGAGTGCTTCATATTAACATTCCGACGATTATCCCTACGATGACCATTCTTTTAATTCTGAACATGGGAAGCTTGCTTGGGGTTGGATTTGAGAAAATATTGCTGCTCCAAAACTCGCTTAACATGGGAGCATCCGATGTCATTTCAACCTTCGTATACCGATCAGGGCTTGTCGATGCCCAGTATAGCTTCTCGACGGCGATCGGCCTGTTCAATTCCGTCATTAACGCCATTATTTTAGTGCTTGTCAATCAGATCGTAAGACGCACCAACGAAAACAGCCTGTGGTAGAAGAAGGGGGTATGACCGATGATTTCCGCCGTTAAAGAGTCCGGAAGAGATAAAGTGTTTCTGATATGCAACTATATTTATGTATTTCTCGCTTTTATTGTAGTCGCCTATCCTGTCATTTATATGATTAGCGCTTCGATAAGCGATCCGAAATTGGTGGGTTCCGGCGAGATGTGGCTGTGGCCAAAAGGCATTACGTTTGAAGGTTATCAGAGGGTGTTCCAAAACTCCAGCATATGGACAGGTTACGGCAACACCATTCTTTATACGGTAGTAGGCACATCGATCAATTTATTCGTTACGCTGCCTGCTGCCTACGCTCTAAGCCGCAAAGACTTTATGGGACGCAACTTTTTTATGGGGATGTTCCTCGTCACGATGTTTTTTGGAGGAGGTCTCGTACCAAGTTATTTGCTCATCAAGGAACTCGGTATGGTGAATACAATTTGGGCAATCGTTATTCCTTCGGCCGCTTCAATCTGGAATATCATTGTAGCGCGCACGTTTTTCCAATCATCCATACCGAAAGAACTGCAAGAAGCTGCCCAGATCGACGGTTGCACCAACCTGCGGCTGTTCGTCAAAATCATTTTACCGTTGTCCATGCCAATCATCGCCGTTATGGCTTTGTTCTATGGTGTTGGCAACTGGAACAGCTACTTCTCGGCACTCATTTATTTGAATGATGCCGCGAAATATCCTTTGCAGCTCGTATTGCGGCAAATTCTTGTGTTGCAGGAGATGTCGGCTCAGGGCGGGGGCGTAATTGATGCTTCTTCAGCATCAGCTCTTAATAACAAAGCTGAAATCGCTGCACTGGTCAAATACGCTGTTATTATCGTTGCGACAGCGCCGATTATCGCCGTTTATCCATTTCTTCAGCGTTACTTTGTGCAAGGTGTCATGATTGGTTCCGTTAAGGGCTGATTTTGCTCATAAATAATTTTAAAAAAGGGAGAGGGTTTAGGATGAAAAAGCTAAAAAAAGCATCATCTTTGTTACTCAGCATTACGCTGCTTGCTTCCGTATTAGCGGCATGTGGTTCGCCGAACAATGAGGAGAAAACGAATAGCAGCAATACAGGTTCCAAAACGTCCGCGTCCAATACGGCTGACGGGGTTAACAAAGAAGGGTTTCCGGTTGTCAGTAAACCGATTACCTTGAAGATGATGTCACAGGACGTTGGCGTTGCTGACTGGAACAAAATGCCTGTACTACAAGAGATGGAGAAACTGACAGGCATTAAGCTGGAATACCAGAACGCCCCGATCGACAGCTTTGCGACCAAGAAAAATCTAGTATTTGCAAGCGGAGATTTGCCGGATATGTTCTATGCAGCGGATCTGAAACCTGCAGAACAAGTCACTTACGGAACTCAAGGTGTTCTTATTCCTCTTGAAAAATATATTGATGAAGGCTACGCGCCAAATATTAAAAAGATCTTTGATGATAATCCGGACATCCGCAAGTCGTTCACCACGCCAGATGGACATATTTATGCGCTGCCGAACGTTGACTTAGCAGCAGTCTGGTACCGCGGTCCGATGTGGTACAACGGCAAGTTCTTGAAAACTCTTGGGGCAACAGAGCCTAAGACGACAGAAGAGCTGTACACCTATCTGAAGCGTGTTAAGACTGAAGACCCGAATGGAAACGGTAAGCAGGATGAAATTCCGCTCACATCCGACAAACTGAACGATTTGCGCATGTACTTCCTCGGTTTCTGGGGCATTTATGATGAGGTCGTTTATGCCGATAAGGATGGCAAAGTACATTACACGCCACAAGAAGAGGGTTACAAAGGATATTTAACGTTCCTCAACCGTCTATGGAAAGAGGAATTGCTGGACCACGAGACCTTCTCGCAAACAGGTGAACAGAAGAAAGCAAAAGGGAAAAACAATCAAATTGCTTTGTTCAACGACTATTACCCTTACTTTACGCTAGGTGGCGAACCAAGCGAAGACAACCCGTTGATGACGCCAGTGAAAAGTGAAATTGCTGATTCTCCTGTCTATGGCAAGCACCCTGGTATTTCAGCGAATGGTACCTTCGCCATCACAAGCAGCAATCCGGCTCCAGAGGCAACTATGCGTTGGGTAGATTACCTATACAGCTATGAAGGCGCTACCTTGTTCAATCAAGGTCCTGAGAACCTTCTGTGGAAATATAAAAACAAGGAAACGCATGAAAAGGAATGGCTTCCTGTTCCAGGCGGCATCGACCGTGAAGAATACCGCGGAACGATGACACCAAACTATGGTATTCTAACGCCGGGTATGAACTCAAGCGATGTTGCCGTAGGCCTTCGTAGCGAATTCGATCTATGGATCGATAAGCAAAATGCAGAGAAGCTTACGCCAATCGCAAAACCGCCTTACCCTAACGTTTATTTGACAAATGAAGAGCAAACTGAGGCTTCTGCTTTGTTATCTGATCTGAACACTTACGTTACACAGATGGAAGCGAAGTTCGTAACGGGCCAGGAGCCGCTCTCCAATTGGGACAAGTATGTGGAGCAAATTAAAAAAATGGGCGGAAATCGTATTGCTGAGCTTTACCAAAGCGCATACGACAGATAGTACACAGGTAAATAAACCAACAAGAGCATGAACCTAGAAACAGCAAAAACCCGGTCATGCGAAATGCTGACCGGGTTTTGTCTTTTATTCATCGTCCGAATCGGATACCAATTGCGCCTGTTCATTCTCCCAGAATAGCTTGCGGTATTGGCCAGGCGTATATCCGGTTTCTTTCTTAAACTTGCGAATAAAGTTAGGCGTATCCAAATAGCCGACTTGAATAATGATGTCCTTTAGCGGTGCGTTTGTCGTTTTCAGATGATGCATAACCTCTTCCATTCTTTTTTGCCAAATGTATTGGATGAAGTTAAGGCCCATCTTTTCCTTAAATGAACGGCTCACATGTGATGGCGAAATGGCATACTCATATGCAATCGTTTCTAGGCTGAGCGTATGGTCTCTAAAATGCTCATCGATATAGGAGACGATCCGATCAATCTGTGATTGCTCCTCCTTCTGATTGTTGCGCTCCACTTGATTGCAGATTCGGGAGGCGAGATTCAGAAAGCCAGTCTCGATTTCATCCAAGGAGTGGCTGTAAATCATGTTAGGAGCCATGTCTTGAATCACATTTTGAATGCCAAGCTCGGATGCGGTTTTTAGCATCGTATTCAAAATGTCAAAGCATATGCAGCGTTTGAGCAGGGCAGACAGCTCGGATGATTGCAGGCTGCGGATCGACGGGCTGATCATTTGTGCAGCTACATCATAGCTTCCTTGCTTCAAGCTTTGAGAAAGCTTGAGCAGCGAATTATTCGGTATCCAAAAGGTATGATCCGGTGTATCTTGCAGCTTCTCGAAATAGGTGATCGTGCCATGACCGCTTGTCGCTTGCAGTTCAAAAGCTGAGCAAGCTTCAATAAAGGACTGATTCAGCTGGTCAGGGCTTGAATAGCAGGTTCCAACGCCAATCGTAGGCGTAACATCGAACGTCTCTAGTATCGTGCAGAGCACCGCTTCAGCAATGTGGCGCACAGGAACAAATTCCTGCTCGGCTTGATCCCTATTAAAGCTGATAATGAGTGCAAGCTGATCCAGCTGAGGGAGCTCTACGCCATAGGCATGAGCAGCCAGCTCCGGGAATTCGATTTGGGAGAGCAGCTCTATCATTTCTTGCCGCTCCTGTCGTTCCTCTTGCGTATCTTCGACTTCATCCCATCCAATCACCATAACAAAGTGATGAGATTGGTCGAAATGAAGATCGAAGGCCTCTTGCAGCTCTGGTGAAAGACTTTGCGCATTCCCATATTTCAGCAGCATGGACAAAAAGTGATTGCGAGCGTATGGCTCTTGAAGATCAACTCGCGAGCTGTATTGCTGCAGCGCTGTTCGTATTCGATCAAGCTCGTTTTCGTTTTCGGTTGATTGATCAGCGGAATGCTTTGGCTTGGATTTGGAATTTGCGAACTCTACAAGCGTAGAGATCGGCAGATATTGCATTCTTGCAAGCACTAGGGCAATCGCCGCTCCAACGACCACAACGATGAGGAACAGCATGACGATGAAGCTGCGGACATGCACTACGCTGCTAAGAAACTGGGAACTTGGCATGACGGTCACATAAGTCCAGCCATTATTTTCTGATTTTACGGATACGATGGAATGCGGCTTGCCATTTAAGGTTTTATCATGAATGCCTGGCGCGAGACTATATAGAGACTGCGCCTCTGCATTCGTTAAGGCTTCGCCCTGGCGATTGTCTACTAGAATCTGACCTTTGTTGTCCAAAATATAAGTCAAGCCTTGATAATTGCCTAGAATCGAATCGATTAAACTCGTAAGCTCTGATTCTTTAATTAGATACATAATCGTTCCATGTGGATTAGGGTTGTACGGCGTAATGGGAACAAGATAAGCGAGCATCGAATCCTGCAAATTAGCGCTTAGGACTACGGTGTCAGCTGGACGCATCGTTGGATATTTAACCGTATTCAAATCTTGAAAAATAGTGTCTTTGCTCCAATTGTGAAAGGTAAAGGTGTTTGCGAATACATCCATGCTCGATAGACCCTTCGCGGAATAAATATTTGCATCCTTGTGAAAATACAAGAACATCTCGCTAATGATAGAGCTGGTCGCTTTGTATTGATCAAGAGCTTGTATGGCTTCACCGCTGTAATAAGAATCGTGAACCCGAAACGGAGTCAGCCTCTTGTCATACGAGACGCGTGAAGCAATTTCACTTAGCTCTTTCATCCGCCCGTCAACAATAACTTTGGCTTGCGTGAGCTGGCCGAGGCGGGATTGCTCAATTTCAGTACGTAGATTGGTTACTGCGTTTTGATAGATAAATATCGTCATAAGTACTAATGGGATAAGCAAAATAAACAAGTAGGACCAGATATATTTTAAAAACAGTTTGGATTTGAAGTAGTTTCGTTTCATCTCGTCTGCCCCCTATGATCGATCAATCCTTTTCGTCGCTACTAATCATAGCAACAAATTTACAATTTGGACATAGAGCAGAAGAAGGCAATGAACGTAAAGCTTACGAAAGTCCTACTATACTTGGAGGTAACCATGAGCGAAATAAAGACGACAGACGAAATAGAGCAAGTTGTTGAGCAAGGTGTCCACAATTACAGCAGCGAAGAGCAATGGGTAAAGCCAGAGGACCCGCTTCTGCAGGAGCGGCTGGAGTGGTTCAAGGATCAGAAGCTGGGCCTTATGATGCACTGGGGGCCATATTCACAGTTAGGTGTAGTTGAATCATGGGCGCTTAGTGACAAGGATGAGGAATGGTCACGCGATGGCATCGATTGGAATGTAGACGCAGAGGAATTGAAGCGGCAATATTTTGGACTAAACAAAACCTTTAACCCGCTTCGCTTTCAGCCTGAGCTATGGGCAGATCTTGCTGCGGAGAATGGCTTTAAATATTTAAATTTTACAACCAAGCATCATGATGGCTTCTGCATGTGGGATACTCATACGACGGATTACCGGATTACGAGCCCAGATTGTCCTTTCCATTCGCATAAGTACGCCGATATTTGCAAGCAGCTGTTTGATGCTTTTCGCGCAAAGGGCTTAGCTATATCTGCATACTTCTCGAAGGCAGATTGGCATACGCCATATTATTGGGCGCCAGGCATGGAGCGTGGGTCGTTTACCGCGCGCGGGCCTTCCTATGACCCGAAGCAATATCCGCATTTGTGGGAGCAATTCGTGCAGTTCACCCATGCGCAAATTATGGAGTTGATGACGAAATATGGCCGCATCGATATGTTATGGCTCGATGCAGGTTGGGTGAACGATTACCGCGATCAAAACATTCGATTAGGCGAGGTGGTTGAGAAGGCGCGGGAAATTCAGCCTTGGCTGCTCTCGGCTGACCGCACGGTCGGCGGTCCTTATGAAAATGTTATTACACCAGAGCAGACATTGCCTGAGCGTCCGCTTAACGTGCCGTGGGAGAGCTGTATTACGATGGGCACCTCATTCTCCTTCCGTTATGAGGACAAGTATAAGACGGTTCGACAGCTGATCCATCTGCTCGTTGAAATCGTTGCGAAAGGCGGAAACCTGGCATTGAATGTTGGTCCGCAGCCTGACGGCAGGTTATCGACTACAGCCATTAGCCGTATCAAAGGAATGGGCGATTGGTTGAAGGTTTATGGTGAGGCGATCTATGGAACACGAATTTGTGAGCCTTTTTCTGCTGACAATTGCCACTTTACGAAAAAAGGAGATACGGTTTATGCCTTTTATTTGTACAAGGATGAAAAAGAGGCTGTGAAAGAGGAATTATACCTCCCTATACAGAAGTCTTTCAGCCAGATTGATCTCGTAGGCGGACAAGACCATTTGCAGTACAGCCAAGCAGAAAACGGCATTATTGTCCGTTTGCCAGTGAATGAATACTCAGAACAAGCACCAATCGCGCATGTGTTTCGAATTCGTTAATCGAGAGGGGTAGTCTGCTATGCAGCAATGGTTTAAGGAAGCTAAGCTAGGTATTTTTATACATTATGGTATTTATGCAGTAGATGGTGTCTCGGAGTCATGGTCGTTCTATAACGGAAGAATGAGCTATGACGATTATATGAAACAATTGGACGGCTTTACGGCTTCGAAGTTCGATGCGGACAAATGGGCTGATTTAATTGAGCAATCGGGAGCGAAGTACGCAGTGCTTACGACCAAGCACCACGACGGCGTAGCATTGTTTGATACACAGTACAGCGACCTTAGCGTTGTGAAGAAAACGCCGGCGAAGCGGGATCTGATCAAGGAATATGCGGAAGCAATCACGAAAAGAGGGATTCGACTTGGGATGTATTATTCGCTCATCGACTGGTCGCATCCCGATTATCCATCTGTGTTTGAAGGCGGCAAGGTGCCGGATGATTTGAGCAAAGTTAACAAGTTTTCGAGCCCGGTAAACGGTGTTCAGGATGAAGAAAAGTGGAATGCTTTTCTGAAGTTTAACAATGATCAGCTGAGGGAAGTTTTAACGAACTATGGGAAGGTTGATCTTCTTTGGTTCGACGGCGATTGGGAACGCAGCGCTGAGCAGTGGAATTTGCCCGAATTCAAACAGTATCTGCAATCGTTTAATCCAGACATTATTATCAACTCACGCCTGCAAGGCTATGGGGATTACAAAACGCCGGAGCAAGGGATTCCGATAACGCGACCGGAGGGGCCTTGGGAGTTTTGCACAACCATTAATAGTTCGTGGGGGTATGTGCCGACGGACGATAAATATAAATCATTAAATCAAATCATTCGAATGTTCTGTGATTGCATTACCCTAGGCGGCAACATGCTGCTTGATATCGGGCCGATGGAGGATGGAACGATAGACAAACGGCAAGAGGATATTTTGCTGGGATTAGGCGAATGGATTCGAACGCACGAAGAAGCGGTATTTGGGACAGACGAAGGCATTATGACCCGCTATTATTTGGGCGGCAGCACGATATCCAAAGATAAAAAGTCATTGTATCTGTTCGTGTATGATGATCCGAAAGAAAATGTATGCCTAAAGGGATTATGTAACAAGATCAAAAAGATTACTGTGCTTCATTCCGGCAAAGAGCTTACGCATGAAATTCATGGAGGGGTGCCGTGGTTCAATATTCCGGGGACGACATGGATTCATCTGACAGCGGAAGACACTCACAAGCAAGTGACCGTACTTAAGCTGGAATTTGATGAGGAGCTAGATATGTATGGTGGTTCTGGCGCAGTTGTAACGCATAACTAATCATTTGATCTGTCTACTTAGGAGGAAGAAACGATGAAAATTGGATTAAGTTCTTACAGCTTGCTAAGCGCCATAAAATCGGGAGAGATGAGCATTCTTGATGCCATCTCTTGGATAGCGGGTAACGGCGGCGAGCATATGGAGATTGTTCCATATGGTTATACGCTCGTTGACAACCCTGAGCTGGCGGATGCTGTACGTGAGAAAGCAAAGGAGGTTGGCATTGCCCTCTCCAACTATTCGATGCCGGCAAACTTCGTGCAGGATACGGAGCAATTGTTTGAAGAGGAAGTCGCGCGGGTCAAGCTGCATGTTGATCTTGTGCATCGACTCGGCATGAATCATATGCGGCACGATGTAACCGCCTTCACCATTCCGCAGGAGAAGATGACAATTAGGTGGTTCGAGGAGAACCTGCATCTCATGGTGAAGGGCAGCCAGCTTATCGCGGACTATGCCGCGCAATACGGGATTACAACGACGATAGAGAATCATGGCTTCAGCGTACAGTCCAGCGATCGGGTTCAACGTGTTCTTCATGCGGTAGACCGGCCGAATTTCAAGACGACACTCGATATCGGCAACTTTATGTGCGTGGATGAGAATTCGATCATCGGCGTTAAGAAAAACTTGCCATATGCATCACTTATCCATTTCAAAGATTTCTACTTCCGTCCATATGATCAGCATCCGGGTGACGGTGATTGGTTTTTGACCTCGAACGGTAACTACTTGCGCGGGGCGATTGTAGGACAAGGGGATATTGAGATCCGTAAAATCGTCAAGCTTATTAAGGAATCGGGTTACGACGGTTATATGACGATCGAATTCGAAGGCATGGAAGAGTGCAAATCCGCCTCCCGCATTGCGATGGACAATCTGCGACGCTTCTGGCATGAATGTGTACTTTAAGCGAGCTTCATCGTTTTCATAGATTCATAGCAATTCAAACGGAGGGATAACATGAATTTAAGCGGATTGCAGGAGCCGAACATCGAATATGCACCCAAACATTATGTATGTCGCCGCGCGGCGGGGCCGCTCATTCTTGACGGGCGAGTAGATAAGCCGTTCTGGGCAGCAGCGGATTGGACGGACGATTTTGTAGATATCGAAGGCGATCTTCGGCCAAAACCTGCGAAGCAGACCCGCGTGAAAATGCTGTGGGATGACGACTATTTCTATTTTGCGGCAGAATTGATTGAAGACGAGATTTGGGCGACGTTGACGGAGCGGGATTCGGTCATTTTTTATGATAATGATTTTGAAATATTTATTGATCCCGATGGTGACAGCCACAATTATTACGAGTTTGAAATTAACGCGCTGAACACCGTGTGGGATCTGCTGCTGGTTAAGCCATACCGTGACGGTGGTCCGCCGATTAACGGCTGGGACATTAGCGGGCTTCAGACAGCCGTACATATTGACGGCGAGCTGAATCGACCGGAAGCAGCGAATCGGAAGTGGAGCATTGAGGTAGCGATGCCTTGGAAAAGCTTGCGCGAATGCGCGCCTGAAGGCAGAGCGCCAGTGAATGGCGAGTTTTGGCGCGTCAATTTCTCCCGCGTTGAATGGCGCGTTGAAGTGAAGGATGGCGAATACCGCAAGATCATCAATCCGGAAACGGGTAAATCCTATCCAGAGGACAACTGGGTATGGTCTCCGATGGGACTTATTAATATGCATTATCCTGAGCTATGGGGTTATGTCATGTTTGCAGGGGAAGATGGCCCGGATTCGTTCGAACAGCCGCCGGATGAACGCATAAAGTGGGAGCTCCGCAAGCTCTATTATCGTGAGCGCAATTACTTCGCAAGTCACGGTAAATTTACAGCGGATGCGGAATCGTTGATGCATGGCGGAGAGCAGTGGAGCATAACGCCTGTCATTGAGACGACCCGCTCCATGTTTCAAATCACAACGCCGTCTAGCGATGGGAAGTCGAGCTTCTGCATTAGGCAAGACGGAAAGCTATGGAAGGAGTGAGTACGCATGACATTGCAAACCTCTGTATTCTCATTAGAGCAAGCGTCGATGGAGCTGATTGAACGCAAGTTTCGTGAGAAGCAGCTGCTCGCTAAGGCGAGAGAGCATGAGCTGTTTGATATTTTTCAGCAGCCGCTGACGGATGAAGAGACATGGGCGCTCAAATATTTGTACGCCTATATGCCTGTAAACGATATGGCTGATTATGACGGTACGTTGTTTCTAAGCCATGTGCGGCAGACGCTGGACATTCGGGGAAAAGTGCCTTGGGGAAAACGGGTGCCGGATCATCTCTTCCTGCATTTTGTGTTGCCCTACCGTGTGAACACGGAGAACATCGAGGATTCACGCGGTATCTTATACAGTGAACTGGCGGAGCGTACCGCGTCTTTGTCGATGGAGGATGCGATTCTGGAGACGAACTACTGGTGCCATGAGAAGGCGAACTACATTGGCAGTGATCTGCGGACGATCTCGCCGCTTACGATGATTCGAAATGCTCGAGGCCGGTGTGGTGAGGAATCGACACTTGCTGTTGCAGCGCTTCGGAGCATTGGCATTCCTGCTCGCCAAGTATACACCCCGCGTTGGGCGCATTGTGACGATAACCATGCTTGGGTAGAAGCTTGGGCTGACGGGCAGTGGCACTATATCGGCGCCTGTGAGCCTGAAGCTCGCCTTGATCAAGGTTGGTTCACTCCTCCAGCCCGGCGGGCAATGCTGATCAATACTCGAGTATTCGCAAATTACCCTGGCCCTGAGGACATCACGCTTGCGGACAATTGGTTTACAGAAATCAATTTGCTTGAAGGTTATGCGCCTACTCGAAGCATCACTGTCGCTGTGAAGGATGAGCTGAACCAACCGGTCAGCGGCGCGAATGTTTATTTTGAGCTCTATAATATGGCTGAATTTTATCCGATTGCTGAGCTGAAGACAAACGAACTGGGTGAAGCTGCGTTTAAGACAGGCTACGGAGATCTGTTGATTCGTGCTGTGATGGATGGCAAGTGGGGAGAAAAGAAGGTTACAGTTAGTGATCGTGTGCGCTTCGAGATCGTTCTGGATCAAGTGCAGCAGCCCGAAGGGATAACTGACTTTGATATGGTTCCACCTCCTGAACGTAATGGCAAAGCTCTCGATGTACTTTCCGAGGAGAAGGTTCAGCGGCATAATAGCCGCCTGGAAGAAGGCACGAACATCCGCAGCAGCTATGAACAAACATTCCTAAGCGAAGCGCAGGCGTCGGATATTGCCGAGGCTGCTGGTCTTCCGCAGGAGCGGGTGTGGGATGTGCTGCGCAAGGCACGGGGAAATAGCCGCGAGATCGCAGCCTTCTTGCAGGAACGCACCGCTGAATTTGGAGAATGGCCGCTTAAGCTGCTGGAGAGCTTGAACGAAAAAGATCTTTCCGATACGTTCCGCAAGGAGCTTGACGATCATCTCATCGGTTCTCTGTCACAGCGCGGTGAGCTTCCCGAAGACATCTTCTCGCGGTATATCCTTTGTCCGCGAGTGTTATATGAAATGATCGTGCCTTATAAGCATTTTTTCCAAGAGGTGTTCACTGAAGCACAAGTGGCATTGTTCCGGCAAAATGCTGCTGAGCTTGTACGCCATCTGGATTCAGAGTGGTCGTTGTGGGAGGACCTTCCCAATCTGAAGGGCAGAGGAAACCCCGTTGGTACCTTTAAGATCAAGAAAGGGGATCAGGCTTCTCTCGATATTATGTTTGTGGCGATCTGCCGCAGCATAGGCATTCCAGCACGCTTGCATCCGAGTGAGCAGAAGCCGCAATACATGGCGTTGGCTAACGGTGGCTGGCAGGATGCGTTATTTGCAAATCGAGCGATGCAGCAATTGGAGCAGAAGGAAAACGGCAAGCTGCGACTTCTTAAAGATAACGAGTCATCCGATGAAGCTCCGGCAGCTTCATACTCTGAGAACTTCACGTTCGCCCGGCTGGAGAACGGCATATATAAAACGTTGGTCTACCCTAATGGGAAATCTGATGTATACGATGAGCCGTTCGAGCTTGCGCAAGGCAGCTATCGATTGACCACAGGTATTCGGTTAAAGGATGGTACCGCATGCGTTCGCTTTTCCTATTTTGAGCTGCGTGCAGGAGAACAAATGGATATTCCGCTGACTTTCCGAAGTGCGAAGCAAGGTATTCCAGTACTCGGGACGCTAAACAGAAACGATACGTTTACGATGCAGGGTGGTTCAGACCAATCGATTGGTGAGCTTATCGGCATGAATGGGGCAATTGTTGCTTGGCTGGAGCCGGAGCGTGAGCCTACCAAACATTTATTCCGTGAACTCGGCGAGCTTGCTGAGCCATTGAACGAACTTGGAGCGCCGATTGTGCTTGTCGTAGGTGATTCCGAATGGACGGCATCTTTTGATCCTTCTCGTTATAAGGGGTTGCCTTCGCGTACCGTGTTTGTTCGTGATTCCACTTACGCGTCTTTGCCGGACTTTATAGCAGTGCCGCCAGCTAGCGAAGCGGGTTTCCCGCATTTGCTCGTACTGGATGGCCAAGATCAAATTCGTTACACAGCATCAGGATACAAGATCGGTACGGGGAAAGAAGCATTGCAGATTCTCACTAGCATATGGCAGCAACCAACGAAACGGAGTGATACGTAATGGCAAGTCGAAAATATATTGTGGCGGGTTATGCATCAGATTCGAAGCTTCCAGACATGACACGGGAAGATTTAACGAAGCTTACCCATTTGAATGTGGCATTTGGCCATGTGCGCAATGATGAAATTATTACAGAGCATTTGCAGCATATTGATGTTCTTCGCAGGATTAAACATGAGCATCCAGAGCTGACTATTCTATTGTCTGTCGGCGGATGGAGCGCAGGCGGGTTTTCTGAAGCTGCATCTACTGCTGAAGGGAGAAGCCGCTTCGCAGATTCGGCGGTTCGTGTATTAACCAACCTTCCATTCGACGGAGTCGATCTCGATTGGGAATATCCTTGTTATGGTGAAGCGGGCATAGCGTCGAGTCCAGATGATAAGACCAATTTCACTCTGCTGCTCAAAACCATCCGCGAAGCTTTGGACAAGAAGGGCGCAAGTGACGGAAAACATTATTTGCTTACGATTGCAGCAGGCGCGGATCAATATTATGTAGACGGTACGGAAATGGATCAAGTCCAGCAATACTTGGATTTTGTTCAGCTGATGACCTACGATATGCGCGGTGGATTTCAAATTTTAACGGGGCATCATACGAATCTGTATACACCAGCTGGGGATTTATTCCGCATCAGTACGGATGCATCCGTTAACCTGTTCATCCGAGCAGGCGTGCCGAAGGAGAAGATCGTTATAGGCGCGGCGTTTTATACTCGGGTTTGGCATAACGTTCCTAATCGCGCGAATGGGCTTCATCAAATGGCGGGCAGCACAGGCGGATATGGACCAGATTTCACCAAGCTTGCAGCGGAATACATTAATAAAAACAATTATGTTCGATATTGGGACGACGAAGCGAAGGCGCCTTACCTCTACGACGGAAGCAGCTTTATCTCTTACGACGACGAACAATCGCTGCATCATAAATGCGAGTATGTTAAGGCGAGTGAGCTTGGCGGCGTAATGTTCTGGGAATACAGCTGCGATGAAACGCACCGCTTGCTCCACGCGATATATGAAGGGCTTAAGGAGTAGCTGGATTGGGAAGTTGCTTTGTGGTATCGGTGTGGCTCTGAAGCACAAGTGGAAGTCAGTTTTTCAAAATAAGCCTACTTTCTAGTCCTATTTCCGCGAAAAGCTCATGTTTGTTGGAAATAAGTCTAGATTCTAGCGCTATTTTTACTGAATCAACGTGTAGTGGAGCATTTGGCGAGTTATGAGTGGAAATAAGCCTACTTTCTAGTCCTATTTCCGCGAAAAGCTGATGTTTGTTGAAAATAGGACTAGATTCTAGCGCTATTTTTACTGAATCGACGCATAGTGGAGCATTTTGTGGGTTGTTAGCAGAAATAAGCCTACTTTCTACTCCTATTTCCGCGAAAAGCTCATGTTTGTAGAAAATAGGACTAGATTCTAGCGTTATTTTTACTGAATCAACGTGTAGTGGGGCATTTGGCGGGTTGTGAGTGGAAATAAGACTATTTTCTATCCCTATTTCCGCGAAAAGCTGATGTTTGTTGAAAATAGGACTAGATTTTAGCGTTATTTTTACTGAATCGACGCAAAGAGGAGTATTTGATGGGTTGTGAGCAGAAATAAGCCTACTTTCTAGTCCTATTTCCGCGAAAAGCTGATGTTTGCTGAAAATAGGACTAGATTCTAGCGCTATTTTCATTAAATCGACGTATATTGGGCATTTGGTGGGTTGTTAGCAGGAATAACACTATTTTCTAGTCCTATTCCCGCGAAAAGCTGATGTTTGCTGAAAATAGGACTAGATTTTAGCGTTATTTTTACTGAATCGACGCAAAGAGGAGTATTTGATGGGCTGTGAGCAGAAATAAGCCTACTTTCTAGTCCTATTTCTGTGAAAGTTGCATGTTTGTTGAAAATAGGACTAGATTCTAGCGCTATTTTTATTAAATCGACGTATATTGGGCATTTGGCGGGTTGTTAGCAGGAATAACACTATTTTCTAGTCCTATTTCCGTGAAAAGCTTATGTTTGTTGGAAATAAGTCTAGATTCTAGCGCTATTTTTACTGAATCAACGTGTAGTGGGGCATTTGGCGGGTTGTGGGCGGAAAAGTGTAAGAGGAGGTTGTCCCGCAAGGCAAGTAATATGACCTTGTGGGGCAACCGCCTCTTTATTCGTCTGAGCAAACTTTACATCAGCGCTAAACCTCGCCGTCTCCCGCACCGAAACCTAGCAGTTTTGGTTGGCGAAGCAGGCCCGTATCCGTAAACTCGAGTGCGGTCACCCTGCATGGGAAATGTACGGCAAGCCAGACTACGTCGGATTTCTTCATGCCTTGCGAGAGCGAAGGGAAGGGGCAATCTCCCGGGTGGTCATGCATGAACTGGAGCAGCAGTTTTTTGGACGCGTTGTCGAGCCCCGACACATGCCCAATATATTTATTCTCATATTGCAGCACGAGGCTCGACACAAGGCCATCTCTTAATTTCACCCCAACAACGTCCGCGACGATTCGTACTTCCTTTCGTTTCTTGAACCAATCCTTATGGCCTTTGCCCTCGCTGTAAGGACTATCCAGACGCTTCGATATGAGCCCTTCCCACTCCCGCTCGATAAGCCATTCCCATAAGGACTGACCATCATCAAACAAGTCGGTGACAAACAGGCGCGGCGATTTTTCAGGAAACTTGGCAGCAAGCCGGCTGTAACGATCACGGAAGGGAAAGCTGCGCAAATCTTCACCGTTATCATTGAGCATATCAAACATGACGAATAAGAGATCATCATTGCCTGACCTTTTCTGTACGCCTAGGCGGCTGCGCTGAAAGTTTGGACGAGTGCCGTCAAAATAGACGATTTCACCATCTAGGATGCAAGGCCCAACACGCAGCGGCGACAAGAGAGCTACAATTTCAGGGAAAGTGGTATTTCGCGGCTCTACTCGTTTGGAAAATAGTTCAACACCGCCGCTGCCATCTAATCGAGCGAGCGTGCGAACGCCATCCCATTTGATTTGATATCCCCACTCCGAGCCCGTAGGGATATCGGGTGAAGTAACTGGCGCCATGGGCACCTTCGGCAAAGGAAGCAAAGACATCGTGTTCATTATCCGGCATCCTTCGTTTTTCTAGTGGTGCTCTTCCTTTTCTTTGGAGCAGCAGGTGGCGTTTTGGCCGCATCAAGGGAAGCCTGCAGCGCAGCCATCAAATCAATGACATTCGTCCGACCAACAGCCGGAGCCGAAACCATATCAACGCTTTCGCCCGCCATTTTATGCTGAATAGCTTCTAGCATGGCAGCCCGGTAATCATCGGTATATTTTTCAGGATGAAACGGTTCAGACAGCTGCTCAATGAGCTGTTTGGCCATTTGCAGTTCCTTTTCATTGACATTAGCAAGCCCAGGCAGGTTAGGCACTTCTGCTATCGGCCGAATTTCATCAGGATAATGCATCGTCTCCATGCATAAGCAGTTTCCGACAACGCGAATCGCCGCCAAGCTGCTTTTGCTGCGGATCGATATTTTGGCGATGCCGATTTTACCTGTTTGCTTGATCGCTTCAAGCAGCAGTGTATAAGCTCCAGCCCCTGACATGTCGGGGGAGAGGTAATAAGCTTTTTGATAATAGAGAGGATCGATATCCGTTAAATCGACAAAGTCGAGAATTTGAATAACCCGTGCAGATTCAGGCTTTAGCGCTTCAAGCTCCTCTTCATTAAAGAGGACAAACTTGTCCTTCTCGTATTCAAAACCTTTAGCGATATCCTCTGGTTTAACGGCTTCATCGCAGTGAGGACAAGTTTTCACATAGGAAATAGGCATGCCGCAAACCTTATGTATTTGGCGAAAATGAACATCCTTATCTTCTGTTGCTGTAAACATTTTTACAGGCACATGAACCAACCCAAAGCTAATCGCACCTTTCCAAACTGTATGCATACAATCCCCGCCCTGCTTTTTTTCCATAGGATGCGCGCGTTTGGTTAAAGTATACGAGGAATGGACAATCTCACCATATCAAGCCAATAACAAAAAGACCCTTCGCAAGCTCATTTGAACTTGTGAAAGGTCTCTATGTTAAAGCTATTTATCGCTTTTTTGCTCGTTTTTGGCTAGCTGCTGCCGAAGCTCTGCATTTTTTGCAGCTAATTGTTTAGTTAAAGCAGCCTGCGAAGCGTCAATTCGTGCTACCTCTTCGTTTAATTTCGTAATTTGAGTCATCTTGCTGCTAAGGTCGGTGGGGGAAGAGCTCATTTTGATGTTTTTTTGCAGTTGTTTTATTTTAGAGAGAGCTTTCTCTTTTTTGCTTTTATCGTTGCTGGTTTGCTTTTGCATGTCAGCGATTTCTCTTTTTAAGCGGCTGATAATGGATGTTGTGAAGCTAATGGACATAAGGGCACCTCATAATCGTATAGTGTTGCATCGCCCCATTTTACTATAAATCGCTCGTTTAAGCGAGAAAGAAAGACCCGGAAGAATGTCACCAACATAAGGTGCTCTCCCGGGTCTCCGTTCATGCAAACGGTTTAGGCTGCTGCTAGTTTATTGATTGAGATCTTGTTTGTGTTCCTGACTGTCCATGTTGTTCACGCTGTTCATGCTGTTCTTGCGAACGGTCGGTCTAATAAATCGTCCAAGAAGCATAAATAATGGCGAGGTTTCGAGTTCGACAAGATTGAGCATCTCCGCCCAGTTAAAGATGACCAGAAACGGCAGTAATCCAATGGCCAGTATGCCGAATATCAGTCCGACGGAAACATTTCGAAGCATTTTACCAATTGTCATGCTCTCATCTCCAATCTTGCGGATTCTCTCACCTTTACATTATACGCCCCTTCCGAGGCGCCATTCAACCGTACCCTTCAATTGCCGATTATTAAGGAGCATACTTGTGCCAGCAAATCATACTGAAGTATTATTAAACCTTGTACCCCATATCGTGAACTCCGATCAACCTATTGAACAGCGATCATTCACGGGAAAGGAGCTTATTTTGAAGGCAAAAAGCTTGTACCACAACTATGTCAAAAATAATCTTTTCATGAAAATGATTTTGTTGTTTGCATTGATCACAACAGTGACGATCGTAACCTTTTCGTATTTTATGTTTAATGTCATGTCGGAATCGATTGTACGCAATGAGCTTGAAAATCAGAAAAAAGCGATCGATAGCGTGAATAGCTACATGACTCGTAAATTTGAATCGGTGGAGTCCATTATGCTTGATGTGTATCGGAATGAAGCCTTATCCCTTCATCTTACTTACTTTCTTCAAAATCCGTTCGAGGATTACATCAATTATCAATTGGATCAATATGCCTCTTCTATTAATATCGACATGCCGAAGGGGCTGGACTATTTTGAAAATAAGGTTGAAAATGATGCCGATATCGAGAACCTGCTGCTGTACAGCTCGGAAAAGCAGTTTTTGTACGCATACAAGCAGGGGCATGTAACGAAGTTAATATCTACGAATGCCGCACATTCCTATATCCCGGATGCCATGGCGATGGAAGCAAGTAAAGTAACGCTGCCGAATGCATGGGTACGAACGGCAATTGGACAGCAGGATCCCAAGCTATTCGCGATACGTGTCCCCATTACGGACAAAAATACGTTAAAAAACTTAGGACAGCTGCTCGTTTATTTCAACTCAGAACGGATTCAAAAAGCACTTGAGAGCTATAAAGAACAATTAAAGGGCTATATTCTGGTCCTCGGACCAACTGGGGAAGTGCTTTTCGATTCCTCAGACAACTTTTATGGTAAACGGTACCCTTATATCGATAAAATTGATTCCTTGAATGACACTGTGATGCTTGAGCAGGAATCTTATGTCAAAATGTTCACGCAAACCGAAGCGGGTTATACCGTAGTTGGTGTAGCTCCGAAGGCGGAGGTAGCTGCTGCCTATCAAGGCTTGAAGCACATGATTACATTGATCAGTATCATTTGTATCATTATGGTGCTGCTGGTTCCGACCTTGGTTGTTATCAATTTCGCGAAACGAACGAATAAAATAATACGATTTATGCGCAAGGTGGAGAACGGCGACTTGTCCGCACGCATCCAAGACGAGAAAGAGGACGAACTTGGGCAAATTTCCAGAAGCTTTAACGATATGCTCGGCGAGCTGACAAAGCATATCGATCGCGTCTATAAAGCGGAGATTAAACAAAAGCATACAGAGCTTGCTGCTTTGCAGGCTAGAGTGAATCCCCACTTTTTGTACAATACGCTCGAAGTGATTCGGATGCGGGCCGTATCGCAAGGAGCGAAGGACGTAGGCGAAATGATATATAGCTTATCAGTGTTATTCAAAAGCTTCGTTCAGCCCAAAGGTGAAAACACGCTCAAGGATGAGCTAGAAACTTCGCGGCTCTATTTGGAGCTGTTTCGGATTCGTTATAAGGACAAGCTGTCTTACGAAATTCATTGCGATCAGAGCTTGGCTAGCAAAAATATAATGCGAATGGCACTGCAGCCGATCATTGAAAATTATGTTGTGCATGGTCTAGAAGCTCGCAGGCCGGATAACCAAGTGAAAATAAATGTTCGGCAGATAGAGGATCGCATACAAATTCAAGTCGAGGATAATGGCAGAGGCATAGCGCCTGGGAGACTCGCGTCCATTCGTGAGTCGATGGACACTCTGGAGGAAAGCGGCGATTCCTTTGGTCTTCGCAGTGTGCATGAGAGACTGAAGCTGCTGTACGGAACGGAATATGGTGTTGAAATTAACAGCACGCCAGGCGTCGGAACGATCGTAACGATTGAATTCCCAGTGCTAGAGGAGGCGCAGCATGTATAGAGTATTTCTTGTAGATGACGAGCCATTTATTATAGAAGGCTTGTACGATATTATCGATTGGGCGGCGTTTGGCCTTGAAATCGTCGGTTCAGCGGAAAATGGCCAGGATGCGCTTGAAGCGTTAAAGGAGTCGTCGGCTGATATTTTGCTTACGGATATTTCAATGCCTGTGATGGACGGCTTAACTTTGATTCGTGAAGCAAGACAATTCCGGCCGGATTTGAAGGTCATTATTTTGAGCGGCTTCAACGAATTTGACTATATCAAGTCAGGGCTAAAGCTTGGTGTGGAAAATTATTTGCTTAAACCGATTAATATTGACGAGCTGCAGGAGACGCTGGCTAATACAATCGACAAATTGAACACAACAAGACCTGACCGATTATTTAGTGATTATGATATTCGCATTCTTAGGGATAATATATTGTATCGGTGGCTGACTGGACGCATTGCGCCAAATGAGCTGATCGAACGTACCGATATGCTTGAAATCCGGCTGGATGCTCCTTATCTTGTGACGGCGATTATTCGAACGGAAAGTCAGTTCGAGCCGTCCTATGAAGCCGTACAGCGGCTTGCCATGGAAGACCCGTCGATGCTGCCGTTTGTGGACATTGATGGCGACTTGGTTATCGTGTTTATGCTGGAGGACAAGGAGCTGGGTAAGGAAAAGGCGATGAGCATGCTTGAAAATATGCAGAAGCGGTTCGCTCCGAGCCCGATGCGTATTTCGCTTGGCAGTGTGGAGGCGGTAGGCGAGGGTGCGCCGCAGAGCTACGCGCATGCGAAGAAAGCGCAGGAATATTTTTTATTGTCCGACGAGCCGGCTATTTTGGACTATAGCTTGTTGCCTTTGAAGAACAGCATTGAGAATGTAACGTCGCAGCCGCTGAATTGGTCCTTATTCTCGAAGCTGATTAAGGCGAAGGATCTAGAGCAGCTTCATGCGGCAATCGATGCTGAATTTGAGCATTATCAGACGCTGGACGGCGTTACGCCGGAATATATTCAAAGTATGGCCATTGAGATGATGATACGGTTCAAAATGGAGCTCAAAGAAATTAAACAGGCAGATCAGCCTGAGCTGTTCAAAGCAGGTTTCACGCAAATCATGCAAGCCGAGACGATTGAGGGGCTCTCCTCCGTCGTCAAAGAAGCAGCTACCTTGACGGTGGATTCGCTTATGCGCGACGTGAAAAGCCCGATCATTCAGCTGCTGCTCGGATATGTGCATGAGAACTATGCACAGGCGTTGTCGCTCAAATCACTCAGCCAGCAATACAACATCCATCCTGTTTATCTCGGACATCTGTTTCAGAAAGAGACAAATGAAACCTTTACCGAGTACATAAACAAATATCGAATAGGCAAGGCTAAAGAAATGTTGAAGGAGACGAATCTGAAGGTGCAGGAAATTGCGCTGCAGGTCGGCTACTGGGAAACTGGATATTTTTACAAGCAATTTAAGAAATATGTTGGCATTTCGCCGACTGATTACAAAGGACTACTCTAATGCAAGATGGAGTTGTCCTTTCTTTCTTTAATTTGTACACCATACCTTTAATTTGTTCCCTATTTGAAAACCGTTACATCCGTTATTTTTAAGTTAGCCCTAAAACGCATCGCGAATTAAGGTCAGAGCAATAAAGTAAGCGTATGCTTACGCAATTGGATTGTGCTTCGTAACTAGACATAGGGAGGACTTACAATGATTAGAAACAAAAAGAGATTTATGCCGGCGCTTGCGCTGATGCTGGTCATGTCAATCGTGCTTAGCGCGTGCGGCGGAAGCAAAAACGAAGGTGAAGGCACTGCCGAGAAACCAGTAGAACTGCTCTGGTACACCATTGGTACGCCTCAAAAAGATGTGGACAAGGTTATGCAGGAAGTAAGCAAATATACAGCAGAAAAAATTGGTGTTACGGTCAAAATGAGCATGATCGACTGGGGCGATTACTCACAGAAGCTGCAAGTTATGACGGCTTCCGGTGAAGCAGTAGACATTATGTTTACGTCTTCATGGGCGTTTGACTACGTGCAGAACGCAAGAAAAGGCGCATTCATGCAAATCGATGATTTGTTGAAATCGCACGGACAAGGCATCGTTGATACACTTGATCCTGCTTTCCTTGAAGGCTCCAAAATTGACGGCCACAACTATGGTATCCCTGCTAACAAAGAGCTGCCAGCACAAGAGGTATGGCGCTTTAACAAGCAGTATGTAGACAAGTACAAAATCGATATTTCAAAAGTGAACACACTTGAGAGCCTTGAGCCATTGCTCAAAACGATCAAAGAAAACGAACAAGGCGTATATCCTTTCGCGGTTGATAAAAACCAAATGCCTTACGTGCCATATGACTATGTAATCGAGAAGCTTCCAATGGCTGTTTCCCTCGATACAAAGGATTACAAATTGGTTAACGTTCTAGATACACCAGAAATGAAACAAGCTTTGACTACAATGCACAAATATTATAAAGCTGGCTACATTCCAACTGAAGCAGCAACAATGGATTCGATGACAGATGTTCAAACGACTGGCAAATGGTTCTCAGACCGTGCGACAACTCAGCCTTTCGCTGACAACCTATGGTCTGCAAGCTATGGCTACCCAGTAGTTTCAACACCAGCAAGCAAAGCGCTTATTTACAACTGGTCTGTTATGGGCTCGATGCAAGCTATTTCGGCTAACTCGAAATATCCGGAAAAAGCAATGGAATTCCTAAACTTGCTTAACACAGATCCAGTGCTTCGCAACATGATTGATTCCGGTATCGAAAACGTTCACTACAAGAAAACAGGCGACAATGTTATGGAAAACCTTGATGAGTCAAAAAACTATGACATGCCAACATTCTCACTCGGTAACGTAATGCTTACGTACTTGAATACAACAGATCCTACGAACAAGTGGGAAGAGTTCAAGAAGTTTAACGATGCAGGAACACCAGCACCTCTTCTTGGCTTCAACTTCGATCCGTCGAAAGTAACGACTGAAATTGCTTCCGTACAAAACGTAAGAGAAGAGTTCTGGGCACCGCTTATGACAGGAACAGTTGATCCTGAGACTTACATCAAACGTGCAAATGAGAAATTTAAAGCAGCTGGACTTGATAAAATTATGGCTGAAGCACAACGTCAGCTTGACGAATGGAAAGCGGCGAACAAGTAAACATGAGGGAGGTATGAAGCGAATGCACGGCATTCGTTTCATACCTTTGCTTATTAATCTGACAACTGAGAGGTGATCACGTGGGAGCCATAGGACGGTTTTTTAAAGATATTAATAAAAATAAAGCGATGTTGATTATGGTGCTGCCGGCAACAATCTGGTTCATCTTCTTCTCTTACTTGCCGATGGCCGGTATGGTTATTGCGTTTAAGGAATACAGATACAGCCGGGATGGATTTCTTGCCAGCATTATCGAGAGCAAGTGGGTAGGCCTGCAAAACTTCAAATTTCTATTCAGTACCAATGATGCTTACATTATTACACGCAATACCGTCGTTTATAACATCTTCTTTATCGTGCTTGGTCTAGTCATTGCCGTTGCAATGGCAATTATGCTGGCTGAGATTACGAACAAGAAATTAGCAAAAGTATATCAAACAGGTATGTTTCTTCCATACTTCCTATCATGGGTTATCGTCGGTTATTTCGTATTCAGCTTCCTGAGCTTGGATAAAGGCGTTGTGAACCAAGTGTTCAACTGGTTCGGCATCGATCCGATTAACTGGTACTCTGATCCAACCTATTGGCCGATTATTATCGTCGTCGTATTTCTTTGGAAATCAGTCGGCTACAACAGTGTTATCTATTTGGCAGCCATCATGGGTATTGATAAATCCCTTTATGAAGCGGCAATGATCGATGGCGCAAATAAATGGCAGCAAATTCGCAGCATTACGATCCCGATGCTTACACCGCTCATTACAATATTGACGCTGCTTGCAATCGGTAAAATCTTCTATGCGGATTTCGGACTGTTCTATCAAGTGCCAAGGGACTCTGGAACACTCTACAGCGTAACGAATGTTATCGATACTTATGTGTATCGCGGCTTGAAATCAACTGGTGAAATCGGTATGAGTACAGCAGCAGGCTTGTATCAGTCGATCATTGGATTTGTACTCGTTATTACATCGAACGGAATTGTTCGTAAATTCAACAAAGACAATGCTTTGTTCTAGTCTAAAGGCTTTACTGCTGGAACAAGCATTGCGCAGGGAGGAAAACCGCTATGTCCGCTCAAACGAAAACCCGCGACTTTCATAGGTTGACGCCCATTTGGAATATAGGATTCCATTCCGTGGCTGGTATTTTTGCATTGTTATGTGTATTTCCTTTTCTATTCGTCACCATCATTTCGTTTACGGATGAGGCGACGTTAGCTAAAAACGGCTATTCGCTTTTTCCTGAAAAATGGAGCTTTGAGGCTTACAGCTATTTATTTAAAGCGGGGGATCAACTGCTTCGCTCTTATGGGGTAACGATAGCTGTTACCGTTATTGGTACTGTCATTGGTGTTGTATGTACAGCGCTTTTCGCTTACGCAATCTCACGTAAAAGCTTTAAATATCGCGGTTTCTTCGCATTTTTCGCCTTTTTTACGATGCTATTTAACGGTGGTCTCGTGCCGTCTTATATTGTTGTTACACAGCTGCTTGGACTTAAAGATTCCATTTGGGCGCTTATTTTACCGCTTGCGGTCAACGCTTTCTACATTATGATCCTTCGGACATTCTTCTCGACCATGGTGCCAGATGCTATTATAGAATCAGGCAAAATCGATGGTGCGGGAGAGTTTGGAACCTTCTTCAAGCTGGTGCTGCCTTTGTCGCTTCCAGGGCTTGCAACCATCGCTTTGTTCAGTACACTAGGCTATTGGAATGATTGGTTTAACGCCTTGCTGTACATTAACACGCCGAATTTAGTGCCGCTTCAGTCGATGCTGATGCGGATCGAGAATAGTATGCAATTCATTATGCAAAACTCGCAAAATGCGTCGCTCAGCACCGGTTTGCTGCAGTCGATGCCGCAGGATACTTCGCGTATGGCGATGGTGGTGCTGGCAACAGGCCCAATCGTATTCGCTTATCCTTTCTTCCAAAGATATTTCATTCAAGGCTTGACGGTTGGTGCCGTTAAGGAATAATTACGAATCCTATTTCTAAAGGAGCAAATACGATGGAGCAATTTAGATTACCGAAAATTCCGATGCCTGAGCTAACGCTGCCGCAGGCGATTCAAGACGTGCTGAAGGAGGCGGAGCAGAAGCTGGCACATCGCCCGAAGCTGCTTCAATTGTTCAAAAATTGCTTTCCGAATACGCTGGAAACAACGACAAAGCTGATGGACGATGGCACTACATTTGTAATCACGGGCGATATCCCTGCGATGTGGCTTCGTGATTCCGTCGAGCAAGTGATGCACTACGTTCCATTCGCGAAACATGATAAAGATTTGCAAAGAATTCTTAGTGGTTTGATTAAACGCCATATTTCCTATATTCAAATCGACCCTTATGCGAATGCGTTCAATGAGTCCGCTAATGATTGGCACTGGAATACTACGGATGAAACGGATATGTCTCCATGGGTATGGGAGCGCAAGTTCGAGCTTGACTCCATTTGTTTCTCCATGCGCCTCGCGCATGCTTACTGGAAAGAAACGGAGCTGACGGATATTTTCGATTCCGGCTTCAAAGCAGCGATGCGCCGCATCGTAGAGCTTTGGAAGACAGAACAGCGCCATTTTGAACAATCGCCTTACCGTTTCACTCGTGATAATGGCATTCCAACTGATTCACTTCGCAATTCTGGTCTAGGCATGCCTGTAAACTATACGGGTATGATTTGGTCAGGCTTCCGTCCAAGCGATGATGCTTGTGACTTCCATTACAACATCCCGGATAACATGTTTGCGGTTGTTACGCTTCGTCAAATGGAGGAAATAGCGGAATGGGTATTCCGTGACATGGATTTCCTTAAGGAACTAAAAAAGCTAGAAGAGGATGTCAACCATGGCATTCAGCTTTACGGTATTTATCAGCATCCGGAATTCGGTCCTATTTATGCTTATGAAACGGATGGTTTCGGCAACTACTGCCTGATGGATGATGCAGGAACTCCGGGCTTGATCTCGATCCCTTACCTTGGTTATGTGGATGCGGAAGACCCGATTTATGTGAATACGAGAAAATTTGCTCTAAGCAAACATAATCCTTTCTACTATGAAGGAACGGCAGCAAAAGGTATCGGCAGCCCTCATACGCCTCCAGGCTACATCTGGCATATGGCATTGTCGATGCAAGGCATTACAGCTACTAGCAGCGAAGAAAAGCTAGATTTGATTGCGATGCTTGAAGCGACTGACGCGGACACAGGCTACATGCACGAAGGTTTTCATGCGGATGATCCAACTGTGTTCACGCGCAAATGGTTCGCTTGGTCGAACAGTCTTTTCTCACAGCTTGTCTATCAAGCGATGAAGGATGAGATTCTATGAGCATGATTATTTTCTATGATCCATCGTTTCCAATCGATTCTCGCATAAGCTCGGATGCGGAAGGACAGCTTCTGCAAATCGGCAGCGTCGTTCGCGCGAATAATCTTGGAGCGGCACTCGCTGCTGCAGATGGCGGAAGCTTTATAAATATGCATGCGCCGTATTTCCCTAAGCAAGCATGGTCTGAAATTTTAGCCTACTTAAAGCGCGGTGGAGGTTTAATCAGCATCGGCGGCGTTCCATTCAAAAAACCAGTTTCAAAAAACGAAGCTGGCGTTTGGGAGCCGGAATCTGAGCAAACCGCCTA
This sequence comes from Pristimantibacillus sp. Z349TD_6, assembly GCF_056173205.1. NCBI lineage: Bacteria > Bacillati > Bacillota > Bacilli > Caryophanales > Paenibacillaceae > Pristimantibacillus (SeqCode) > Pristimantibacillus sp. Z349TD_6. The sequence goes on from NZ_CM149662.1 coordinate 1,450,141, forward strand.
TCACCGCGAGCTTCATATTCATGAGGCATTGCCTGTAGATGCAGCACCGATTATGAAATTGCGTGCGATGGAAGATCTTCCGCTGCTGCAAGGCAAAGAGTCCATGTTTGAGGTTTCAAGCACTTGGAATCTAGTGCCGCATGTAACCAAAATGAGTGATTTGCCGCATCAGATGGGTTCTGCTGGACCGATGGATGCACAATTGTACCCGCTTCTAAAGGGTGTTTCAGCAGAAGGAAGAGAAGTTGCAGCACCAGTCGTACTATGGGAGAACACGAAGGGAATGTTCTCAGGAGCGCGCTGGTTGTTCGTAAATCAACCGTTAACGGAGCTATTCTGGCAAAGCGGTGGAGCGGACGAGCTTCGCCGCTGGTCGGAATTCTGCTCAGCAGGCGTAACAGAGCTGTGGCTGAAGCCTAATTATGCGTCCTTCGAGCTGGATGAGCGTGCAATGCTGACGCTGCAAGTACAGAAGCTTAGCCGTTCTGCTGCTGCGACAGATTTGCCAGCTGCAAGCTGGAACTTTTCGATTACGATCCAGCATGAAAGCAAGCAAGATGAGCGGTGGACGAGCAGCATCAATGCGGAAGCGGCGAGCAAACAGCTTATCGTTCGTATTCCCGTTCCTCTAGCAATCGTGAGCGGTTACTACAAGGTGGATTGTATTGCGGAGTCAACGGATGGAGAAGTACGTATTCTTCGCCAAGGCTTCTGGGGTTTTGATGCTGAACTGCTTGCAGAGGGAACTCCGGTTACGAGCGAACGCGATTATTTCGTAAAAGACGGCAGACCGATGCCAGTTGTCGGCATGACCTACATGACTTCGGATGTTGCGCGCAAGTTTTTATTTTTGCCAAACGCTTCGGTTTGGGATCGTGATATGGCTCAGATGCGCAAAGCGGGCATCAACTGGATTAGAACCGGCATATGGACGGCTTATCGCAATATTATGCAGGTTGATGGCCATGCATCGGAAGAGGCGCTTCGCTCCATTGATGCGTTTCTGCTTACGGCCAAACGCCATGATTTGCAGGTAACCTTTACTTTCTTCTCATTCACTCCGGAAACTTGGGAAGGCCAAAATCCTTATCTCGATCCACGGAGTTTAGAAGCACAGAAACGGTTTATCCGCTCGATCATTTCGCGCCACAAACAATCGAAGCATGTCGATTGGGATTTAATTAACGAGCCGTCAATGTTTGATCCTCCTCGTATTTTTTCTGATGGACCAAGATCAGCACGCGATCCATTCGAGCAGGCGGCCTATGCAGCTTGGCTTAAGGAACGCCACGAATCTGTGGAGAAGCTTCAGAAGCTATGGAATATGACGCCAGAGCAGCTGCCAAGCTTTGAATCGGTGAAAGTGCCTGAGCCAGAGGAAATCAACTTTGACGTTCAAGATATGCATCAAGGCAAGAAGGGTACGCGCTGGCTTGATTATGTATTGTTCTCTATGGATATGCACAATCGCTGGGCACAAGAGCTGTATCAGGCCATTAAAGAAGAATGCCCGGATCATATGGTTACGGTCGGGCAGGATGAAGCGCTTGGCGCGCAGAGACCTTCGCCTTTCTTCTACGGCGAGGCTGTCGATTATACAACAGTCCATTCATGGTGGTTGAATGATCATTTGGTTTGGGACAGTATTTTTGCTAAGACGGCAGACAAGCCGAATTTGGTGCAGGAAACGGGTATTATGTACGTGGAAACACCAGAAGGACGCGCGAAACGTTCGGAAGCAGAACTACGCGATATTCTTGAGCGCAAATATGCTTATGCTTTTGCAACAGGTGGCGCAGGTGCGGTGCAGTGGATTTGGAATACAAATTTCTATATGGATAATGCGAATGAATCGCATATTGGCGCACTTCGAGCAGATGGCACGGAGAAGCCTGAGGCAAATGTATCTTATGATTTTGGACGCTTTATGGGTGAAATTAGAGATTTGTTCAGAGGGCGGGAGCTTGAGGATACTGCAGTCGTTTTCCCTTATTCCAATGATTTCTCCAATCGCAAGCTGGCGTTTGATGCAACAACTAAAGCAACGCGAGTGCTAGCCTATGAGCTGAACAAGCCATTCCGCGGCGCTTCGGAATATCACCTGGACGAGCTGGAAGCAAATCCGGTTAAGCTCGTTATTGTACCAAGTGCTCATAATATAGAAGACGCTGCAATGAACCAGCTGCTTAGCTACGTTGAACGTACAGGAGCAACTTTGCTGCTGACGGGTCCAACAAGCCTTGATGCATATTGGCGTCAAGTCGATCGTCATGCTGAGTTGTTTGGATCAAGAGAGCTTGTCAATGTACGCCGCGAAGAACTGCTTCGCATCGGTGATCGTTTGCTGCCTGTTTCTTATGGCAATCGGAGAATTGCTCAGGTATGGAAGGAAGCGCAAAAGGGGACTTCTGCAGCTGAAGTCGATCAGCTTATCGAGCTATCGCACGGCAAAGGAAACATCCTTTGGTGTCCGCTGCCAGTGGAGCTGAATGATCGCATTGAGCCGATTTCAGCCATTTATGAGTTTGCACTTACCTATGCAGGCTGCAGTGTGGAGCTGGAATGGATTAAAGGCGGACAGCTGCCAGGCGTTTATGGCCGTAAACTGTCCTTCCAAGACGGCGCGTTATTCACATTCGTATCCGAGTTCAGCTTGGATGTTGATATTGAGGTAAAGGACCCTGTAACCGGCGTTTCCTACGCTTTTACGCTGGAGAAAGAGCGGTCTGTACTCTTTGCAGTGGATAAAAACGGTCAGCTGCTGTCCGTTTACCGACCAGATCAGGTGAATGTGAACGTAATTCCTGCAAACAACGATTAACAAGAAGAGGTGTTCTAGTGATGAAAGACAAACGAACAGCCCATATCATCTCGCATACCCACTGGGATCGGGAATGGTATTTGCCATATGAGAAGCACCATGTATTGCTAGTAAAATTGATGGATACGCTGCTTCATACACTCGATACGGATCCGGACTTCAAAAGCTTTTATTTGGATGGCCAAACGATCATTTTGGAAGATTATTTGCAGGTTCGCCCAGAGAATCGTGAGCGCCTTGAACGTTATATTAAAGAAGGCCGTATTCCGATCGGACCTTGGTATATTTTGCAGGATGCCTTCCTGACGAGCAGTGAAGCGAATCTTCGCAATTTGCAAATCGGGCATCAGGATGCGAGCCGTTATGGAACGATTGCTAAAGTAGGATATTTTCCAGATACGTTCGGAAATATCGGTCAAGCTCCGCAAATTTTGCGTCAAGCCGGCATCGATAATGCGGTATTTGGCAGAGGCGTGAAGCCAACGGGCTTTAACAATACAGTAGCAGATTCCGATTATGAATCTTCCTTCTCTGAGCTGATTTGGGAAGGGCCAGACGGTTCGCAAGTGCTGGGCGTATTGTTCGCCAACTGGTACTGCAACGGCATGGAAGTGCCTACCGATGAAGCAAGCGCCAAGGAATATTGGGAGCGCAAGCTGGCTGAGGCAGAGAAGTATGCTGCTACAGGCCAATTGCTGTTCATGAACGGATGCGACCATCAGCCAATTCAGCAGGATCTGTCTGCTGCGCTGAAAACAGCAAGAGAGCTTTTCCCTGATACAGAATTCATTCATTCGAATTTCCAAGATTATTTGGCTTCGGTGAATGCTTCGCTTACACGCGAGCTGTCTGTCGTGAAAGGCGAGCTTCGCAGCCAACGTACAGACGGCTGGTCAACGCTCGTGAATACAGCTTCCGCACGTGTTTACTTGAAGCAAATGAATCAGCTTGGTCAAGCCATGCTGGAGAAGGTAGCGGAGCCGCTTGCTGCGCTTGCTTATTCACTTGGCCACGAATACCCGCATCACTTGTTTACTTACGCTTGGAAAACACTGATGCAGAACCATCCGCATGACAGCATTTGCGGCTGCAGCGTGGACGAGGTTCACCGTGAGATGGTGACTCGCTTCGATAAGAGCCGTCATATTGCAGAAGCGATTATTGACGATAGCAAAGTGATAATTGCCAATGCGGTTGACACTTCCATATTTGAACAATATGGCGAAGATGCATTGCCGTTTGTTGTGTACAATACAACGGGCTGGGATCGCAGCGGAGTAGTAGAGGTTGAGCTGGACATCGCTCGCATTTACTTCCGTGATGGTTTGTCGCTGGATGAGATGAACAAGAAAATGTATGCTGTCGATGTAACGGGCAGAACGCTTGTTGATCGAAGCGGTGCAGCCATTGCGCATACAGCTTCTGATATGGGACTTCAATTCGGTTATGATCTGCCAGACGACAAGTTCCGTCAGCCATATATGAGCCGCAAAGTGAAGCTGACATTCGAAGCAGCGGAAGTTGCTGCGCTAGGCTTGGCAGCTTATGGCTATGTTCGGAATGCGAAAGCAGAATTGCAGCCATCACAATCGCTGGTTGCTGGCGAGCATGCGCTTGAGAATGAATGGCTTCGAATTGATATCGCGCAGGACGGATCGTTTAACTTGACCGATAAACGCAGCGGTCAAATCTATCGCGAGCTTGGCGTGTATGAGAATACAGGCGATATCGGCAACGAATATATGTATAAGCAGCCAACCGGAGAGCAAACTTTGACAACAAAGGGTATGCCTGCAAGCATTCGTCTAATCGAGAATTCTGATTACCGTGCGGCATTCGAAATCGTTCATGAATGGGCAGTTCCTGCGTCAGCAGAACCATACTTCGAGGTTGAGAAGCAAGAGGCTGTTTATTTCCCTGAGCGGAAGTCACAGCGTACGGAAGCGACAGTTCCGCTTACGATTCGGACTGAAATTGCAATAAGCCGCAAAGGCGAAGGGGTGGAATGGAAATCCTCCTTCAACAACCAATCGAAGGATCACCGTGTTCGCGTATTATTCCCAACGGATCTAGAAACGGCTGTTCATCAAGCTGATTCCATCTTCGAGGTTGCAACGCGTGATAACGAGCCGGCAGCAGAGTGGATCAATCCTAGCAACGCACAGCATCAACAAGCGTTTGTCGATGTGAGCGGTGATAAAGCTGGTTTGACGGTTGCCAACCTTGGCCTGAATGAATACGAAGTATTGCGCGATGGACGTAATACCATTGCGATTACATTGCTTCGTGCAGTTGCTGAGCTTGGCGATTGGGGCGTATTCCCTACACCAGAAGCACAATGCTTGGGTGAGCAAAGCTTCAGCTTGACGATCCTTCCGCATAACGGCGACGGAGTTGCATCCGGCGCATACGCAGCGGCATATCAGTTCCAAGTGCCGTGGACGGTTAGTCAGACAGGCGTTCATGCCGGCAAGCTTGCTCCAAACGGCGCTTTATTCGCTTGGGACGGCAGTGGACTAGCATTCTCCTCTATGAAGGTGAATGAGCAATCTGGCGATTTCATGCTTAGATGGTATAATATGAAGCCTTCTGAAACGGCGCTTAAGCTGTCAGAAGCAGCAGCTGTATCACTTGAACAAGCTTATAAAAGTAATGTGCTTGAGCATGAAGTCGAAAATCTTGCTGCAGATGGACAATCGCTGCTTGAAGTATCGGTTGGTCCTTGTGAGATTTTGACCATTGGAATTAAGCATTCATAAAATAGGAACGAAGCCCTCTGTTATGGACTGCCATACGGAGGGCTTCTTTTTATTTAAGGGAGAGGCTCAGGCTATGATCTCGCATTCCAATAATTGTTGCTGAAACTCTCGCAATATCGCTAACAGAGACAGTTGCGGCATGCTATAATAGATATATTCGCGTAACTTAGATCGATAGGAACAGGGTCTCCTCGAGCGGAGGGGCCCTTTTTTATTGAAAATACGGGTACATACCTAGCAGGAGGGGAACAAGGTGGCAAAAGGACCAAAAAGGCCTACTAGAGATGAATTTGAGCTGGAAGAGCTGGGCGAGCGGCTGGTTGAAGCAAAGCAAGAAGGCACAGAGCTGCTTCTTACGATATGGGCAGCAGAGCAAGTAAGAGGCGTCATTACGGTGCTCGATTCAAGAACAAAGAAGGTTCATGTGGAATACATGGGCAGCGTAACAAAGGTTCCTTTCATGGATATTATGAAGGTGGAAAGCCCTTATTAAGAGAATAAACGGCCAGCTATCTTATCGCATGAGAGATTCTATTAAGGGCTTCCCTCGTTCATTCTTTGAACGTTGGGAGGCTCTTTTTAAAAAAACAGTTGTAACTTGTTCTGCTAAGATTAGGATACACAGATTATGACCAGTTTCATCGAATTAATCGTTTTGCTTGCATAGCATCATTTGAGCAATTGACCTTGGAGGATTATAATAGAAGAAGGTTATGGATGAAGCAACAAATGAACTGATTATGAAGGAGGATTTACATACATGTACCCAACACCGCAACAATTAGAAAATTACGCAGAGCTGGTCGTTAAGGTTGGCGTTAACGTGCAGCAGGGACAAACGGTTGTTGTCATGGCACCAATTACAGCAGCTCCACTCGTACGGCTTATTGCATCTGAGGCTTATAAGGTAGGCGCAAAAAATGTCCATGTGGAATATAACGATGAGGAGCTTTCTCGCATTAAATACAAGCAGGCTCCTGAAGAGGCTTTCACGGAGTATCCGATGTGGCGTGCCAAAGCTTGGGAAGAGTTTGTGGAAAATGGCGCAGCGTTTATCACCATCTACTCCCCGAACCCGGACTTGCTCAATGATGTAGATGCGAAGCGCGTTGCGACAGCATCAAAAACAGCTTCAACTGCGCTTAGCGGCTATCGCGGTTCACTAATGAATCATACGAATGCTTGGTCGCTTGTATCTTATGCTACTCCGGAATGGGCAGCTAAAGTATTCCCGAATCTCTCGCAGGAAGAAGCAGTGCAGAAGCTTTGGGAACGCATTGTTGATGCTACCCGGATTGGCTTGGAAGATCCTGTTCAAGCATGGAAAGCGCATAATGCCAAGCTGCTTCAGATGGTTGAGCTGCTGAATGGCAAGCGATACAAACAGCTTCAATATGAAGCGCCAGGCACGAATCTCACGATAGACCTGCCGGATGGACATATTTGGTTAGGCGGCTCCAAAGCAAATGCAAAAGGCGTTTATTTTAATCCGAATATGCCAACGGAAGAAGTATTCACTATGCCAAATAAGGATGGTGTGAACGGAACGGTTCGCAGCACCAAGCCTTTGAATTACAACGGTCAAGTCATTAACGGCTTCAGTTTGACCTTTAAAGATGGCAAGGTAGTGGATCATTCCGCTGAACAGGGATATGAGGCCCTCACTAATTTGCTGAACACGGATGAAGGAGCAAGACATCTCGGTGAAGTAGCGCTAGTGCCGCATGATTCACCGATCTCGAACTCCAATGTCACGTTTTTCAATACACTGTATGATGAGAACGCGTCCTGTCATCTTGCGCTGGGTCAAGCGTACCCCGTCAATATCCAAGGCGGTACAAAAATGTCAGCTGAGGAGCTTCTCGCTCATGGCGCAAACAGAAGCCTTACTCATGAAGATTTCATGATCGGCTCGGCTGATATGAATATTGACGGTGTGACGCAGGATGGCACTCGCGAGCCCATCTTCCGCAACGGAAATTGGGCGATTTAATTCGTCTGATTTTGAAAAGTATATAAAAAAGGCTCCTATTCCGCAGCAATGGCTGTGGTCTAGGAGCTTTTTGTGTTTATTGGTGCAGCTGGGAGTTCGTATGTGATTTGTACTCGAAGTAAAGGGAAAAACTCCTGTTAAATAATCAGCTTTGCTCATTTAATGCCCGTTAACAGGAATTTCTCCAGCTAATTCAGCCAATCGCAAGTACTTACGGCTGTCTTCACGATATTAACAGGAGTATTTCCAGTTAAACGCGGTAAATACGCCAATTTCAGCTGGATTAGCGGGAGCTTTTCCTGTAAGTGCGAATTTGCACAGCAGCATCCTCATCGAATAATGCAAAATACAGCTAATTAAAAATAAAACTTCTGCATTTCCGCAGGCACGCCATTTCTTCGAAGCAGCTCTTCAAGCGTCTCGCTGGGAGCAGGAGAATCGCCTGCTGTCAGCAGCCTTACGGCAAACTTGCTAGCTTGTCGCTCATATTTTCCAACATTAAAAAACGATTGCTCATCCAGCCAAAAACGGTTGAAGCCAGGATGCAAGCGGTCATGCCCGAGCTCATGCGCGCATACGAAGCGGCGCCAATCATCCGGAAGCGAATCGTGAATGACAATAAACCGGCGGCGCAGTTTTTTGAAATAGAGACCACGCGTGCCTTCTCCGAGGTCGGCGTAACGGATATGAATGCCAAGGCCCTCAGCGATGATGAATGGATCGTTAGTCCTATATTTTCGAATGAGCTTCAAAATCATTTTATCCATAGCAACACCTACCCTTTGGCATCATCAGGAGCATCGTTAGTCGGCTCGGTCTTTTTTTTGTGCTTATTCATATGCTTAGCTTCCCAGAACAACCCTGTAAGCACATCCATGACGCGCTGACGATCGGTAGCACTAAGCGGCACGCCGTCAAACATAATTTCCCCGTCTTCCTCAAGCAGCTTTTTAAAGTCGCGCTTATCTTTATACGTAGCCCACTCAGGTATAGTTGCCGAGGCTGCATCGCGGCCAAGCAAATAATCGGTTGTTGTCAGTAAGATATCCGCCATTTTTTGCAAATCTTCACTTGTTGGTGTTACCCGATCATTCTCGATATGACCAAAGTTAGAGCGGCCCATCTCGAGCTTTGCGGCGACATCCTGCTGCGTTAATCCGCGCTCAACCCTCAGTTGTTTAATTCGTGCACCCAATGACATTATAAATACCCTCCGTTTTTGAATATTGGTATTTTAAATACTTGACGGTAATTAAAATACCAAATACAATGAGATTCATCAGACGAACACTTAAAGAAATGTATTAGTAGATCATTATCGCTATTTTAACTACTTAAAAGTAAGTATATTTTTGATTGGGAGTATTGTCAATACCAGTGAAGCCGCTATATTTTTTTGTTATTAACGGTATTTTAAATACTCAATATTCATTAAAACCTAGGGGAGGTTATTTGAATGAATGCAGAACAACAGGTGATTGATCAATTACATGCGTATAAACGGCTAAAAGCGAGAAAGAAACAGCTGGAGGGTACCTCGGTAGGACCAGGCATGCGTCTTAGCGCAGTGTCTGAGGATGATCATTTGCAGGAGCTTCATCGGCAGCTGCGCAAGCTGCCTTCCTATATGTACTTGGATGAGCAGGATCAGCGTATCGAAGCAGCGGCGCATGCGAATCTATCGAAATATCCTATTGGAACGAAAGCGCAGCTAAACGAAGTAAAGAAAAGCCGTGCAACAGCAAGTCCAGCGGATGAAAAGCTGCTGCGAGAGCTGGAGAAAAAGATTGAGAAGGTGCTTGAAGCGCGAGAAGGCTCGGGCGGCTTTGAAGGTTATATGGGCGTCATCGATAAAATAAGCGAGCTTCAGGATATAGAGAAGCAGCTGCAATCTATCGATCAAGCGCTTGAAGCTTTAGAAGCATATGCGCCCGATTACGCTCGGCTGCTGAAGCTTCGTTTTATAGAAGGAAAGCCTACAGAGTTTGTTGCTTCGGAGCTGGGTATCGTTGATCGCACGTTCCGAAGATGGAAGCAAAAGGCGCTTCAAGAAGTTGTCCGCTTTCTGTCCGCCTAATGTCCGTTTTCGCTCAAATAACCGTGATATTATGATATTGTACCAAAGATCATAAACGGGGACGAGCGGTGGACAACACCGAGCGTCCCTTTCGTTTTATCCAGATAAGGAGGTGGCTCAGATGTGAGCGCGGGTGGGTGAAATGGTGCAAATCGTAAGAGGGCGGAGGCAGAACAAAATGAACAAAAGCAGATTGCAGGAAGCTGAGCTGGAACCAAGGTTCAGCAAGGAGCAGCTAAAGTCGGCTAGACGGTATACGCCTTCCCAGAAGGATATACTATCCGCCGTGCTGTTGGAGCAAGAATCGTATACTCACGAACAAGCGTTATCGATGATAACAGCCTATTTGAAAAAGGAGGTCATGTAGAACATGGCAGGAGGAACTTATACATCACAAAATAAGGTGCGCCCCGGCGTTTACATTAACCTGGTTGGCGAGAAGAAAACGGTTGGCAGCATGGGAGAGCGCGGGACGGTGTCTGTACCGCTAAACCTTAACTGGGGGCAGTCGAAGGCCGTTATTGCCATCAATGCTGGCGATGATCTGCGAAGCTTGCTTGGTTATGATCTAAGTGCGCCTGAGCTATTGCTAGTACGCGAAGCGTTCAAGAAAGCAAAAACACTGCTCTTATACCGACTAAACGAAGGAACAAAAGCGACGGCTGTCGCTGGCAGCCTAACGCTTACAGCTAAATTCGGCGGTGTTCGAGGCAATGACATCACCGTTGCGGTCAAACAAAATGTTGACGATGAAGCACGATTTGATGTCATCACTTTTGTTGCTAAAGAGGCGGTTGACTCACAAACAGCAGCGAATATCGCAGAGCTGAAATCGAATGCCTTTGTAAGCTTTGGCGGTACAGGAGCATTGACGTTAGCAGCAGGCGTTCCGCTTGTTGGCGGCTCCAATGGTACCGTAACGAATCAAGACCATACCGACTATTTGGCACAAATTGAGCTGAAGGATTTTAATACCATTGCGCTAGTATCCGCCGACTTGTCCTTAAAATCGGTATATGCTGCTTTTGCCCGCCGTCTGCGCGAGGAGGAAGGCCGCAAAATTCAGGTCGTGCTGGCGAATTATCCATCTGCTGATTCTGAAGGGGTCATCAGTGTCAAAAATGGCGTCAAGCTGCTGGATGGAACGGTTCTTGATGCACAGAAGGCAACGGTTTGGGTTGCTGCGGCAACTGCCGGAGCGCCGATGAATAAATCGCTGACCTATGAAGCCTATGAGGAGGCTGCTGATGCGGACATTCGATATACGAATTCGCAAACGGTGGAGGCGCTGCAAGCTGGTGAGTTTCTGTTCACGGTAAGCGGCGGCAGAGTCATTGTTGAGCAAGATATTAATACGTTCACTGGCTACTCGCCAGAGAAAGGCAAAGCCTTCTCCAAAAACCGAGTCATTCGTGTGCTGGACGGTATTGCGAACGATTTTAAACATATTTTCGAGTCGTTTTATATTGGAAAAGTTGATAATAACGCAGATGGCAGAAGCCTGTTCCGCAACGAGTGCTTGAAATATTTGAACAATCTTCAGTCGCTCAATGCTATTCAAAACTTTGATGCCCAAGCCGATTTATCGGTTGCAGCTGGCGAAGATACGGACAGCATTATTATCGAGGCACATATCCAACCGGTTGATAGCGTAGAAAAAGTATATATGAAAGTGACGGTGAAGTAATATGGCATTTTTGAACGCAGGAGATACGATTTCGGGCCGCGAAGGACGGGCTTATACCATTATTAATGGTTTGCAGGAAGAGATGTTTTATATCAAGACGCTGGAGGCAAGCATTGAGAAGCAAAAAGCTGAGATCAAGACGCTTGGCCACCGCGGTTTGCAGCATAAAGCGACGGGATGGTCGGGTACAGGCACGATGACCATCTATTATGTAACGTCAAAATTCCGCCAGATGATGCTGGATTATGTGAATACCGGCGTGGATGCTTATTTTGATATTTCCATTATTAATGAAGATCCGTCCTCGGCTACAGGCAAGCAGACGGTTTTCCTTCATAAGGTGAATCTGAATAAGGTCATTATCGGTAAGCTGGATACGGAAAGTGAAGCTCTTGAAGAAGAGCTGGAATTTACTTTTGAAGGATTGGATATTGCGGAGCAATTTTCAGCTCTTTCTTAAGGCGAAATTAAAAATGATGGAGGCAAGAGACAATGAGTGATTTAAGTGTATTTTTTGCACAAAATGCGGCTGTGGAGTCAACGCAGCCGTTTATCGTATCGGATCGGTTTAAGGATGCAGAAGGACAGGCTGTCGCTTGGGAGCTGCGCAGCATGACGGAAGCGGAGAACGAGGAGTGCCGCAAGTCATCTACCCGCAAGGTAAAGGGGAAAAATGGCGCATTCACTCCAGAAACCAATACAGACGAGTATTTGGCTAAGCTTGTTGTCAGCAGCATTCAATTCCCCAACCTCAAGGATGCAGATTTGCAAAAATCGTACGGCATTATCGGTGCGGAGAACCTTTTGCGCAAAATGCTTCTCCCTGGCGAATATGCCTCACTCGTACAACGAGTGCAGGAAATCAACGGCTTTAACCAAAGCCTAAACGATTTGGCAGATGAAGTAAAAAACTAATAAAAGAGGGCGACGGAGAAGCGAATTACGCTTATTACGCCCTCCACGAGCTTCGTATACTTCCGCATGAGCTCATGACCATGACTCGGCGGGAGAAAGCGGCGATCTATGCGATGATCGACGTTCGTATCGAGAACGAGAAGAAACAGCGCGCCAAAGCAAAACGAAAATAAGGACGGGCCGCGCTCCCATGAGGGAGCGCTTTTGCCCGTGTGAAGGGGGTGGAAGGATGGCGAGTAATTTAATAACCGTTAATAGCTCTATAAAAGTTATTAATAACATGACCAATTACTTGAAGAAATCGTTGCTGACACTTAATAAATTCGACAAACAATTGAATAAAAGTGTTAACTCCACAAAAGCAATTAACAGAACTAGAGAGCAAGTATTAAAAGTGAATTCCGCTTTTACTAGCATGAATTCAATACTAACTAGCAATATAGATAGGTTTCAAGATCTTGAAAAACATCTAGATAGCTTATCTAATAAAATTCGTACAGTTATACAAATCCAAAATGAACCTAAATCTAATACATTAGGAAGTGAAAAGCCAGCATTCATGAGTATGATGTTGGCTAGAATGTCTTCGATTGAAGGAAAAACGAATGATGCTTCTAAATTTTCTGCGACAGCTCCGTCTAGCCCGCAAGTTCCAGCTGGAACAGGCAGTTCCTTGGCTAATGCAGGGAAAGATATACTCGGTAGACTAACAGGACAGTTGAATAGTTTATACGACAAACCTTTTAAAACGATCTTGCAAATGTCCATTGAGGGAGCATTAAATGAAGATGTGATCAAAAGCATTATTACTAATAAAATGGGAAATGGTGCGGAAGTTGAAGCTCTTTTTGCAAGTATTAAAAGTAATGCTGTAAATTATGGCATGGATCAAGGAGGAGCAGTCCGAGGTGTAATGTCAATGAGATCTATGACTGAAAATCATGATCAGCTTGATAAATTATCTGAACTATCGCTTCGTATGGCCGCACTTGATCCTGGAGGAAGAGGGACAGAATATGCTGCTAATGCCGTAAAATCAGCATATATGGGAGACACGAGTACATTAACAAAACAGTTTAATGTAAAACAATCAACCATTGATTCAATGGATTTAAAGACTTCAGCATCCCCAGAAAAAATGGATGGTTTCATCGCAGCATTTGATGAAATTCTAGAAAAATCGGCAATGGGTGAAGAGGCAATTAATAGAATGCTTTCGAGTCCCGCTAAGCAAGCAGAAATATTAAGCCAAAATATTAACGCCGCATTCGCGGGTGCGGGAACAGGAGCAATAACTTTACTTGTTCCAATGTTACAGCAGTTAAATGCTGCATTTAAATCAGAAGGGTTTCTGATCTTCTTCGAGGCAGTGAGTATTGGATTGGCAGCACTTGCCCAAGGGTTGATTGTTGTCATGCAAATTGCTGGTGGTTTAGGGGATTTGTTAGTTGCTTCACTACCAGTTGTAGGTCCAATTGTGCTAGGGATAGTTGCAGCTTTTTGGGCGTATAATGCGGTACTTAAAGCAGTTTCTATTGCAACAGCTATTTATAGTGGATTAATGACGGCCTATAGATTCATAGTTATGGTAGCCACAGTAGTGCAGCTCGGATTATCAGCAGCTATGTGGGCTAATCCGATATCTGTAATTATTGGATTGGTCGTTGGTTTAATCGTTGCTTTCCTAGGCCTAATAGTAGCTTTAAAACCTGTTCGAGACTTTGTTGCAGATGTTTTTCGTACGCTAGGAGATGTGATGGCAAAAGCTGTTGGGTTTTATATCGATTTATGGACAGGTTTTATTAACGGGTTCATTGAGATAATCAACCTATTTTTAGAAGGTGTTGATCAGGTTGTTGGCACTATCGGAAAATTTGTTGGGATTGAAGTAGGTGTCAAACTACAACTTGACAGTGTAGACAGCAGCAAGTTTAAGGCGGGTATTCAGGATGGTATTAAAAACACTTTTAATGCAGTAGGAGATTTTACAGAAAACTTTGATGTGGATTTTATTAAGAAATCCATTGGTCTAGATAATTTAACGAAAATGGCCGGGGACAAAGATAAAATGACCGCATCTAAGGATTCTACAGCGTTTGCAATACCTAATGGTGGGACAGCTTCTAACATCGACCGAGTCGGTGAAGTTGGAAAAATCAACGATAGCGTCGAGATTTCCAGCGAGGATTTGAAGACGATGCGGGAGCTTGCGGAGATGAAGAACATTCAGAACTTCGTGTCGCTGCAGCCTACGGTCAGCGTGCAAACTGGTGATATTAACAATGGCTATGATATCGATACGATTATCGGGCGTATCGAGCGTTCATTGAACGATGAAATTGCCTCATCTGCGGAAGGGGTGTACAACAGATGATTTCGAATGCGCATTATGATTATGAAATCTGGCTTAGCTACAATGATCAAAAGCAGGGCTTCCAGCTCCCGGTCAATCCTCCAGAAATTAAAATTAATGATGGTGCTGGGGGCAAGACCTACGAGGTATCCGGTTTAGGCGAAATCAATCTCATTCAAAGCTCGAAGCTCACGACGATCTCCTTTGAAAGCTTTTTCCCAAAGACGAACTATCCGTTTGTCGTCAGCAAAACATGGATAGACCCTGCTTTTTATGTCATGGTTATCCTCGATTGGATGGAGAAAAAGTGGCCGATCCGTTTTGTTTATACCGGGGCAACCTTCGATATTAATTTGCCGATGAGCATTGAAAAATTCGAATGGAAGGAAGCGGCGGGCTCTGGGGATATTGAGTACAGTATATCACTGAAAGAATTTGCTTTTTATGGTGCCAGGCCCGTAGTGATTAAAAAGGGAGCGGCAAGCGTGAAGCCCAACTCACGGCCATCGGATAAGCAAGCTCCAAGCACCTATAAGCTGGTTGCAGGGGATACGCTTATTAAGGTAGCTCGCGTTCAGCTTCACAAAGAAGAGCGTTGGCGGGAAATTCAGAAGCTGAACGGCATTAAGGATGCACAGCTCAAAAAGCTACCCATCGGGATGACGCTAAAGCTGCCGAGGTGATCATATGCTGGAAATATTAATTGATAACCGCAATGGTAAAGTGTGGAATATTACGAGTCTTGTTCCCTCGCTCACCTACAAGACGAAACGAATTGGAGCGGCGTCTAGTTTGGATATGACGGTGCTTAAAGGAAGTCCATTTCAAAGTGCTTCATTTGAGGTGAACAATGGCGATGTCATTCGTGTCCGCAAAGATAATATTAATGTATTTTACGGATATGTATTTGAAGTGAATACCGGAATGGATGAGAGAATCTCGATAAAAGCCTATGATCAGATTCGTTATTTATTAAGCAATTATTTTTATAAATTTCAAGGGGTTACCGCCTCTCAAATCGTGAAGAAAATTGCCGATGATTTTGGCTTGGAGACAGGCGTGCTCGTGGATACCAAGTACAAAATTCCATCCATGCTGGAGGATAATAAAAAGCTGCTTGATATTATTTGTAAGGCACTTGATCTAACACTCATTCATTCAGGTGGAAATTTTATACTTTTGGATGATTTCGGAAAGCTTTCCTTGCGCAATGTGGAGGAGATGAAGGTTGATTTTGTAATTGGCGATTACAGCCTTTTGTTTGATTATGGAATGAAGCGATCGATTGACGGTGATACCTATAACCACATTATTATTTATGAGGATAATAAAGAAGCAGGCATGCGTAAGCATCATCCCAAGAAGGATGACGCTTCAATCGCGAAATGGGGACGGCTTCTGCTTTATCAGCAGGCGGATGAGAAAATGAATGTGGCACAAATAAATGAACAACTTAGCCAACTGATGATGCTGAAAAATCGTGAGCAAAAGAGTATCAGTATTGAAGCTATTGGCGATTTACGTGTTAGAGCGGGCAGCTATGTCCCCGTAGTGATTGATGAGCTCGGCATTCACCACTATTTTCTCGTAGATGAATGCTCGCATAAATTCGAAGCGGATTCGCATACGATGAAGCTGGAATTGAGGGTGATTTAATGGCATTATTGGAGTCGATCAAGAAAGCGGGAGCCGCAGCCTACGCTGCAGGGAATCCACTAGCCGTCATGGTAGGAAAAGTCATTCAAATCAATCCTCTGGAAGTAAACGTCGATCAACGTTTTACTTTATCAGAGGATTTTTTAATTATACCGGAAAGTCTCGTTAAGTATGAAATTGAGCTGCAAACATCTGAAAAGCTGATTATCCGCACAGGCTTGGAAGCGGGAGATGCGGTGTTAATGCTCCGCGTACAAGGCGGTCAACAATTTGTAGTACTCGATAAGGTGGCTAAGCCATGATTCCACAGGGAGCAAATGTTGCGGAGGTAACGACGGTAGAGGAGCTCGAAACGAGCGAGACCTATAAGTTTGATTTAGCAAGCAAACGGATCATAGGCAGGACTGACGGGTTAGAAGCGGTCAAGCAGGCTGTATTCAAAATATTGCAAACAGAGCGATACCTCTATTTTTGCTACAGCACCAATTATGGTACCGAGCTGGAAAGCTTGCTTGGAGGATCGCCATCTTATGTTCAATCAGAGCTAAAGCGCAGCATTCAAGAGGCGCTTATGCAAGATGAGCGGGTGAGTGATGTCATTGATTTTCAGTATGAGATGAAGGATGAAGCTATCGTTGTCCAGTTTACTGTCGTAACGGAGTTTGGAAGCTTTGGAGAGGAGGTAAGCCAAAATGTATGAAAACATGACCTTTAGCTATTTGCTCCAGCGAATGCTGGATCGTGTACAAGGTAATGTAGATAAGCGGGAAGGCAGCATTATTTATGATGCGCTGGCACCGGCGGCTGCAGAGCTTTCTGAGCTTTATGCTCAGCTGGACGTCAATATTGATTTAGCTTTTGCAGATACATCAAGCGGCGAATATTTGTCTAGGCGTACAGCTGATTTTGGCGTTAATAGGCAAGCGGCTACGAGAGCGAAGCGGCTCGGTAAATTTTATGGCTCCAGCGGAGCGGCAATGGACGTGCCGATTGGAAGCCGTTTTTCGGCAGAATCGGTTAATTACATCGTAAGAGAGAGATTGAAAGTGGGCTCTTTTGTTCTCGAAAGTGAAACAGAGGGAGCAACTGGTAATCAACAGTTTGGCGATATGCTGCCTATCGATTATATTAGCTCGCTTGCTCGTGCAGAGCTAGTCGATGTGCTGGTGCCAGGTGAGGACGAGGAGTCGGATACACAGCTGCGCAGCCGCTTTTTTGCCGAGGTTCAAAATCCGGGGACGAGCGGCAATGTATCAGATTATATGAGATGGGCGCTGTCGGTTCCCGGTGTTGGCGGAGCAAGAGTGATGCCCTTATGGGATGGTCCGGGGACCGTGAAGGTTGTTATCGTCAATTCGGATAAGCAGCCAGCGAGCGAGGTGCTGCAGCATGCGGTGCTTGATTATATCAATGAGAACAGGCCAATCGGTGCAGAGGTTTCAATCGTTTCGGCTTCGAGTGTACCCATTCGCATCAAGGCTAAGGTTACACTTGCAGCAGGATATACGATTCAGCTTGTGAGCGCGGCTTTTGCTAAAGCACTCACTGCTTATTTAGATGAAACGGCGTTCCGCATTAATTATGTGAGTATCGCTAAGCTCGGTACTTTGCTCTTAGCAGTACCCGGGGTCTTAGACTACGATCGACTTTTACTGAATGGCGGAAGCGATAATATCGGACTTGAGATTGACGAAGTACCTATTGCGGGGCTTGTTGAATTGGAGGTGTAGCCTATGCGATATCCTGCGGAGGTAGATCAATTTACGGTGAAGCTGAACAAAAAGGAAGGCAGCGAGCTGTATGTTATAGAAGAGCAGCTTGCCGTTCTTGGAGGGGTATTTGAGGGAGACCTTGCACATGATGACATACGCAAGGAAAGCATTCAGGTCTATACAGGACCCGGCTTATCGGGTGAGAAGATACAGAATTATTTTCTGACTGTACCGGCTGAGACGCCTTGGAGGCTCCGAATTAAGCTGTTTGCGCAAGCTGAAGCTGTCTTTGTTTCCTACGAGACACCAGGCGATCGGGTGGAAGCAGCAGATATTAATGATTTGCAGGTTAGTATTTCTGCAACGCAATTAGAAGTGGAAAGATACAAAAAAAGCGGAAGTATCGATGGCGGATCATTTTTGAGGAGGAATTAAATGTCACAGACGATTCAGATCAAGCGTGGAACAAAAGCAGAGCTAACTGCATTCGGTGCTTTATTGGCTGGCGAAATGGGATTTTGCACAGATACGAAGGAAGTTTATGTCGGTGATGGGACAACAAATAGCATGGTAGGACGCGCGTTATCCGGCACAGAAGCAGCTAGACCAGCCGCAGCAGCCATGGGTAGGTTCTATTATGTGAGCAGCGGTACAAACAATGGATATTTGTATGCTGATGACGGTACCACATGGAGAAGAATCAATGCGCAGAAGCTTACCGATTTGACGGGAACGCTGGATGACATTTCAGAAGGTGCCACCTATGCAAAGGTGCTAAAAGCTAACGTTACCAGCGGCAATGTAAACAAGGTGTCCGATGGTGTGAACGTGAAAACAGCTGCTGAGATCAAGACGCATCTGGACGATCCAACCAAGCACAGGCTTATTAATGATGCGGGCTTGGCTATCACCGATTTGTGGTCAGCGCAAAAGATTAAAAATGAAATTGAGCTGGCAAAGCATAACATCGAGCCGCAAGCTTCGGTTAAGGATAAGGACTTAGTGACCCCGCCAGCTTCACCTGTTTTAGCGGATCGTTATTTGATTCCTGCAGGCGCAACGGGCGTTTGGGCCTCGCAAGTTAACAAAATTGCCGAGTGGAACGGTACAGCTTGGGATTTATACACGCCGCAAGTAGGATGGACATGCTACATCGATGATGAGCAGAAGATTTTTAGCTGGAACGGTACCGCATGGGTGCGAACTGGCGGTGCGCTTCAGACGATTACGGCTGGCAGCGGTCTTACTGGCGGAGGGCAGGCCGATACCGTCACCCTTAGCGTTGGAGCGGGGAACGGGATTGCGGTTGCAGGTGCAGCAGTTAGCGCAAAAGCTGGCAAAGGTGTGCTCGTTAATGCGACAGGCATAGAAGCGAATATTGATGCAGACAGCATCGTTTATGATGCTGCGAACGGAAATCGCTTAAGGGTTGCCGTCATTGATGGCGGTACGTTCTAAGGAGGCGAGCAGATGCCAAGAAAAGTACTCATTCAATTGAGGCGAGGTTTGGAAACGAGCATTGGACTGCTTGAAGTCGGTGAATTAGGGTACTGCACAGATACTCAGAAGCTGTACATCGGTACAGCGGGCGGGAATATTGTGCTTGCTGCAGCGCAGGCGACGGGCGACATGCTGAAAAGCATTTACGATACGAACAACAACGGAAAGATCGATAGTGCCGAAGCGGCGGACAGCGCGCCTTGGGCTGGTATTAGCGGCAAACCTGTAAGTTTTGCCCCGGCTGCGCATGCTCACGCGGCTGCAGATATAACCTCGGGTACCGTTGCCGTAGCCAGATTGCCTGCTGCGTTGGTAACTGCTGCTGGCGTTGTTCAATTAAACAATGCGGTTAACAGCACGAGTGTTGTACAAGCGGCGACGGCCAATGCGGTGAAACTCGCTTATGATCTAGCCAGCGGAAAGCTTGGACCGGGAGTAACCTGGAATCAGCTAAAGGGGGTGTAGGTATTGTCCTATAGTCAAGCTTTATTTGGCGAACAGACGTATGGGGAAGATAGGGACGACGGGGAGGAGCCTCTCCATACGGAAATAGATCTCATGAAATATTTGCCTCCCTATTATTATGAAATCGTAGAAATGCTAGCTATTCAATCAAAGCTTGGCGGTGAAATTAGGGAGCAAGCTGAGGCGATTGAAACGGCATTTAATCAATATTTTGTACATTCGGCTACATGGGGACTGACGCGATGGGAAAATGTGCTTGGACTGAAAAGCGACTCCTCTTTGCCGGATGCTCGACGACGCGAGAGTATTTTTGCCAAGCTGCGCGGAGCTGGTACGACGACTAAGGTTAAAATTATCCAAACAGCTATTGCTTTCTCTGGCGGTGAGGTGAATGTAATTGAATATCCGGCAGAGAGCCGTTTCGAGGTTGTATTTGTCGGGACGAAGGGGATTCCACCCAATATGGCTGGCTTTATTCAAATGCTAGAGGATATTAAGCCCGCTCATTTAGCTTTTGCATTGAAATACACCTATACAGTGTGGAATCAGATAGGAACGATGACTTGGAATCAAGCGCGAAGCAAGACATGGAGTGAATTAAGAGTTTACGAGGGAGTGTGAAAATATGCAAACGACAGGGAATTTAGGATTGAAAAAACCGGAAGGAACAGATGTTGTCGATATTGCGGATTTGAATGGAAATGCGGATATTTTGGATGCGGCTGTTAGTAACAAAGTAGATAAAGTGGCTGGGAAGCAGCTATCTACAGAGGACTATACGACAGCGGAGAAAACGAAGCTGGCAAGCGTTGCTACTGGGGCTAATGCATATGTGCATCCGGCTAATCATCCTGCATCCGTTATTACTCAGGATGCAAGCAATCGATTTGTGACTGACGCTGAGAAAACGGCTTGGAATGCTAAGGCAAGTACGGCTGTAGCTACTACTTCCACAGCTGGTCTTCAGTCTGCGGCAGATAAGGTGAAGCTGGATGGGATTGCAGCTGGGGCGAATAACTATACGCATCCTGCCACGCACCCCGCGAGCATCATTTTGCAAGACGCAAGTAACCGCTTCGCATCGGATGCTGAGAAAGCGACTTGGAATGCGAAAGCGAGTACTGCGTTTGTAAATAATGAAGTTGGGGATCGGGCTGCCTTACTAACTACTGCAAAGGGTACTACAGTAGCAGCAATTAACGAGCTTTTTACGTCTGCCAGTAATGGGAAAACAGCTATCGCGGCTGCCATTACTGGCATGGGTCAGGCAGCTTCAGGAAGCGACACACATGCACAGTTAGCAACTAAGATAAGCAACATTAGTAAGGATGCGAACGCACCTGTTGGCGAGGTTATTACGGGCAAAACGTTTTATCAAGGTGGAGTGAAGCGTACAGGTACGTTGCCATTACGCACCGCTTTGAATGGTAATGCTGGTGCTCCCGGACATCACACTCCATTTGAAGTCTCTCCATGGGATGGACAAGCGTTATTTGTAAGACCACACGATCCACTTGGCACAACGGCTTATACAGGCGATTCATGGATTAAGTTATATGAACCCGATTTCACCTCAGGGAATATCAAAGCTGGCGTGAATATGTTCGGTATAGTGGGTAATGCTTCAAGTGGAAAGCGTATGGTAGTTGGTACTGTTAATTCCTCTTCTAATACCCTTGCATTTCAGCGTTCTTTTCGAACAAGCGGAACAGATAATCGTACGTATTTAGACTTAAATGGACACGGTTTCGTTGTTGGGAGGGCGATTTGCTCAACTAGAAATAATGATATGCTTTCTTCATGCTCCATCATGTCTATTGATACGCCATTCCTTGGCTTATCTAATGAGGATATTAGTTTTGCTGACATATTCATGTTTGCATACGGCAATAACGGCACTCATACCCCGTCTTACTATCGTAGTGTTGGCGGTGATATGGTTAACAATGGACGCTTAACGATGCCAGTTCCCTACGGAACCACTGAGTATAAATATATTCTCATTGAAGCGTAAAAAAAGGAGGAAACAACGATGCAATCATTTGGTAAACGCATTTATTACGATAACACGTCAGGTAATGTGTTTCTCGTCACGAACGAAATGATGGGTGAAGGAATAAAGCAACTCACCATTGAAGAGGATCGTGAGGTATACACCGCTCTATCAGAACGGACAGTTGATAGTTACTCACATATTCAGCTTTCATACGGAGAACATTCACAGGAATTTTCACGCGGTAATCCAACTTCCATTAATGCAGAGACGAAAAAAATTGTTTGGACACCGCATAATCCTGTTGAGGAAGAAAAGCGAGCAACACTAGAACAGGAAATTGCAGAACTCAAGTTAGAAAAGGACCAAATTAAAGCCGACAATCTTATGCTAATGGAAGCCGTATTTGATCTATTTGCAATGGTAGCAGTCCAGCAAGGAGCTTAGAGCATGATTTTTAACATGTTGCTAGGGCTCCTTTTTTATTTCGCGAGAGGAGGCGATTCTATGTTTTCGCAAGCACTAATCGACGTATCCGTTTCACTTATCATTGTTGGCAAACGTACATTTACACAGGTACCAGCTGTAATACAGCCCAATGTAAAAGCTACCCTTGAAGCTCTAGGATTAGGGATTGAGGGTCAACCACTACAAACAGCGGTGTAATGATACAGGTTTCACCCAATGGCATGCAGCCGACAATAAAGGTAAAGGCATAAAGATAGCTGTGCATGAGGTTGCCGCTAGCGCTTGTAAAAAACCTTGCACGTTGGGGCGGTAAGGTGTTGGAGCCTTTCGGGGTACAATTCACTGGCTATTCGCAGTGACGTTGAAGTTGATTTGTTCTCTTTAGGGTTTGACACAGACGGTAAGTTGCTTTAAGTATGAACATGGCTCCGCTTAGGCGGGGCTTTTTGTTTACACAGAGATAGTGATAATAGGGGGATAATTTAGAGATAATATGGATACGGATCAAAATGTAGTCGATACGTTACTTCTGACAACATCTGACGTCAAGGTGTATTAGAAGAGGCGGACTGGTTGCAAATCTGCGCTACTGTATCGAAAATGAAATTGACTTGTACAACTATACTGCAATCGGCAGCTAAAGGTCTTCAATACTGTAATTTTATTAAATAAGAAAATATATAAAAATAACTATCAACCAGAAAGGAGCCTCCCATGTACAAACAAATCCTATCCCAATATCTATCAGAAGGAAAGCTCACCGCAGCCGCGGTGGGCGCTTTTTTTGCCCCTGTGATTGATTCTATTTATGGAGGAGGTCGATTAATTCCAATTGCGCTTCTACTAGCAGTTATCGTTTTGGATTGGATAACAGGCATTGCCGCATCGCATAAAGACAAGACATACTCCTCAGAGTATGGGATGTTTGGGGTACTTCGTACCCTTTTTCTTTTAGCATTACCCGTCCTAGCTAAGCTGCTGGACACTATGCTCAGCATGCCGGGGCTGTTCTTTTACGCCATTACGCTAGGCATCATTTATCACACTTGGCAGTCTTTGACCGCCAACGCGTATAGAGCGGGCTGGGAGAAGTGGATTCCAAAATCGGTCATTGAGCATATTGATAGTGAGCTGAAAGCGAAGGTAGAGCGAGCGACAAAGCGAGGCAGCAGCCCAGATACTATTAAAAATTCTGATCATACTAATCTATCTACCGATAACGAATCTACTACGAATAAAAGGAAGTCCAACAATGGCTAAATATACAATCAACCACATCCCCCCATCCACCCCCAACAATCGCCGCCCAGGCCATTTGCTTCTGCCGCAATCAATAACCATTCACAACACAGGCAACCCTACCAGCTCAGCGAGAAATGAAAGGGCGTGGCTCACGAACCCGACTAATAATCGCACCGCATCCTATCATCTTGTTGTGGACGAGCACGAGGTCATTGAGTGTTTGCCGCTGAATGAGAATGCGTGGCATGCGGGTGACGGAAGCGGCGCTGCAAGCGGGAATCGAACATCGATAAGCATTGAGATTTGCGAGAGTGGAGACTATGAAAAAACACTTTCCAATACTTGCGAATTAGCAGCAAAGCTGCTCAAGCAGTACGGCTGGGGAATCGATCGCCTGCGTCGCCATTACGATTGGAGCGGGAAGATTTGTCCAAGATTGATGTACGATAATGGCAAGTGGACAGGTTGGGACCATTTCAAACAGAAGGTGCTGGAGAAAATGAAACGGCCAACCGACAATCGAAAATCAGATCTGAATCTATCAGAAGCAGAACAAAGGCTTTTAATTAACACCCTCGGACAATTTACGGATCAAAATCTTCTACAAGACACCAAATGGAGGGAGAAAGCGGAGCAAGGTACGTTAACGCTCTCGGAGCTGGCATGGCTGAATACAATGATCCTCTCGCGAAAATAAATGAACCCCGCCGACCTCTAAGGTCTGCGGGGTTCATCATTTATTTTAAGACATATTCAGCCAAAACCTTCTGAAGATCGTAGATGTTCAGGTTCTTGTTGAATGTTTTTTGGATGGGCGCGACGCTGCCTGATATCCAAATCTTCAGCTCGGCATCCAGATCATAGTTTCCGGCTGTTTCGATGCTGAAATGAGTAATGCTTTTGTAAGGATAGGAATGGAAATCGATCTTTTTGCCGGTTATTCCTTGTTTATCAATGATGATGAGGCGTTTGTTCGTAAAAATAAACATGTCGCGAATCAGCTTGTACGCTCTTTCTACATTCTCCGATCTACTGAGCAAGTTGCCAAATTCTCTTTGCGCCTCGTCAGGATTTACTTCAGAGGCGTTCCCCATTAATGCGTCCAAAAAGCCCATTTTAACACCATCCCTCTAATTCCATATGTACCTATAAAAAAGGTTCCTTCGTTTACTTTATGCGCAGACAAGCAATAATAGATGGCTTTTTTAGGCATCTGCTCATTTCCTTCAAAAGCCCATACACTTTTGCCCCAGAATCATAGGATACTGTGTAAGTTAACAAAAAGGAGATGAACAAATGAGCTATGGAGTAGCAGGTGCTAATGTAGGTCCTGGAAACTGCGCACCTTACCCAGTTGCTGGAGTAGGCGTAGGCTGCGGCGGTGGCGGATTCTCAAGTATTGGTTTTATTCTTGTCCTTTTTATCCTTCTTGTCATCATTTCACGTTCTTGGCTGTAAGCAATAATTAGGCCAAAGCGTAAACGCAAGGCTTACCAAACGCTTTCTAACTAAATGAAAGTATAATAACATCCCCATAGGCCTGAGCCATGGGGATGTTATAGTTTATCATATAGGACAAGTTGCTAATGATACTTATTATTCTACAATGGAGCGAGCGACGAGAATAAGATCTAATAGATCGATGACACCGTCTTTGTTAACGTCAGCTTGTTTAATTTGTTCCCAATCCGCTGAGCCTTCGCGTTTGCCGTAATGAATAACGATGAGGGCCAAATCCGAAATGCTGACTTTGCCATCTTGGTTTTGATCGGCAGGGTTTGTCGTTTCTTTTGGCGTTACTTGGATATTCAAGGTGTATGGAGCAGCATTAACTTCCGTTTCGCCGTTTGAAATTAAGATCGAATCCGCAGTCACTTTACCTGTAGTAACCGTTTGTGTTTCTTTTGCTTTAAAAGTAAGCTCCACAACCTGTTTACTGCCGGTAACTGCGTTTTCTACCCCTTCGCTAGCAAGAATGAGTCGGATTTTGCCCTTCTCATCATGGATGGTATTCACAATTTGAACCTTTTCAAGAAGTGAACGGCTAGCTACATATTCAAATGCATTCGGGTCATAGTTAAATGAGATATCTTGTGCATAGACGTTGTCCGAAACATCATTCAAGCCTAGCTTAATCGTAAAGGTTGAACCGGATACGACAGACGTCTTTCCTTCCAATACAGCAGTTGGACCGGATGTTTCTGTCTCTTCTTCTTTAACGGAAGCGGTGAAATTAGGCAATGACTCTGTTCCTTGTCCACTTGCAATCATCGCTTGATGAAGCACCGCAGATGCACCGTTATTTTGGGACTGCGTTACTAACCGTACAATAGGCTGTTCCGGCGAGATGGCGGAATCTGCTGTGAGGACGATTCTAGTTTTTCCATTAGTGCTGTCATTTCGTAATACGGTAACGCCAGCTTGAAGCGGCTTAATCGATTGGACAGTTAGATCGCCAGTCTCTAATTCGATATCCAAGGCTTTAGCATCTGTGTTCAGATGACTAACGGCGAACTCATAACCTTTTAATTGTTTAGAAGTGGCGTCAACAATTTTGGTTAACTGAAGATTCGGAGCATCCGGTTTGTTCTGATCCTTCTGAGGGACGAACATGCCATCAATCGTCTTGGAATCGCCAATCGGCGAATCAACCTCCAGTGCAGCTAATATCGTTGCAGCAATATCCTTCGTTGTTCCTCCTTGCAAAAGCTTCTCCTTGCCTACATCGGTTGCAATTGTTCTTCCGTTTGCTGCGATAAATACCGTTTTGGCAAGCGGCGAATCTTGTCCATGAGCAGTAGCGCTGCCGAGCGTATGATCTGCGTTTTCTGTGCCGCCGCCATGATCGGCTGTCATTAGAATAAGCGTATCGTCCAGAAGGTTTTTGCTGCTTAATGAGTCGTAGATTGTTTTTACGAGATTATCTGTTTCCATGAGCTTTGCGTAATAATCCTTCGTATAGAAACCGAGCGAATGTCCGACACCGTCCACATCATCCAATTGGAAGAAAATAAGGGAGGCATCGTATGCTCTGCCGTCTGCCGCATATTTTGCAAAAGCATTTACGTTTGCTTTATCGCCCGCAGAATATCCTTCGGCACCAAGGGACGGTTCAATATGTCCATTAATGATATTGGACCAAGTTGTAAAGGCAGCAAGCTTAGTCTCCGGGAATTGTTCACGTAATTTTTTGAAGACGGATGGATAAGGCGATGTTTCACTATAGGTATTATTTGCGCTAATCGTATTGTCGATTTGATGCTTGCTGTAGTCCACACCATTTAACATGGCACCCCAGTTAGGAGATGAAACGGTAGGCAGCGTCGTTGTGACGGAGTAACTAGCAGCGCCTTTCTCGATGATGCCGCGCAGTGCAGGCAGATTTAATCGGTCGCCTACCTTTTCCTTCACAGAGTTTGGCGTTTCCCAGTACGGCGCATCCTTTGATACCGACATGCCGGCACCGTCAATACCGATAACGACAACTCGTTTGTAAGGCATATATTTTACTTTATCAGCAATATTGGTTAGTTCTTGAACGGACTTCCCTTGAGCCAAGGCAACATCACCGATCGTAATATGACTGTCTTTGTTAATATCCTCAGATGCTTTTGTATTAATCTGAACAGTTTGCGCAGGCGTGTTCAACGTTTCCTTCACATACTTGTTACCGCCTACGAAAAATTCAGCAGAAGTCACTTGAATCGTGCCTTGTCCACTTGCATCCTTCGCAAAAAAGTAAACATCGGACAGTGTAGATGACGCGAATTCTAAAGGGTTAGTTTTGTTATATACGCTTCCAGCCGGGAGCTCCAGCTTAACGATGCCTGGTGTTGAAGTGTCTACTTTCGTTGCTTTCGTTGCACGCGAGAATGTGAATTTGCTGCTGTCATAGGCAATTTCTACGCTCGCGCTGTCGATCGCGGTTGTCATGGAAGGGGTGCGCAGGTCGAGCATCTGCCTAAATTCTGTGCCAGGAGCTGTGGCTGTTGCACCTATAAATTTCAGCGTGCCATTGAATTTATCGCTGACTACAATAGGCGGAGCACTATTGAAAATTTCTGTAACCTCTTCAGGGGTGATCGCACGATTCAAAATGAGAACCTCATCGAGCTGCGCTTCCAAAGCTGCAGAATATTTGCCAGTGCCATCATTGCCGAGCATTGTGGATAGACCAGAATCGATCGTCCCTGTACGACCAGTAATACTAATGGCACTTGCGATATTATTGAATTTGGTCCCGTTCGAAGTCGAGACTGCAACAGGCACGCCATCTTTATAAAAATCTACGCGTCCGACGGTACGGTCATGCGAGATAACGATATGGTGCCAGCTCCCATTAGCGACGTTTGGTATATCAGCATCTATACGTGTTCCGCCTGCCGTGTTGAAATTCCATCTTAGCCTTTTATCGGATTGAAGAGAAAGGTTGTAGCCAACATTAGCACCGCTGTTCCAGTCTTTGTTGGATAGAATGGAAGGATCGGAATCTACGCCGGAGGACTTCACCCAGAAGGAGAAGCTGAAGCTTTTATCGACTCCGAATTGGAGCTGTGATGGCTTGCCTAGATTTACGTATTGTTTATTGGCGCTAGTTGAACTTAAAGAAAGGGCTTGTCCGATTCTTCCGGGAACGTAAGTAGGAGTGCCGACGATGTCAGCCGAGAGATTGTTTGTGGAACTATCAGCGGCATTGTTCTCAAAGCTGAATTTTGCATGCAGGTCGGCATTCACAACAGCTGCAAAAGCGGTTTGGCTGAGCGGTACAAATCCTCCTGATGCGGTAATTAATGTAACGGCAGCAAGCGTGGATACAAACGCTTTTTTTATCGTATTATTCATGAATAATAACCTCCAATTTTCGAATGGGCGTCTGGTAAAATCGTTTAGGGACAGTAGATTTACTTTTATGGCATATGGGCCATAATCCAACATCCTTCCCACACATAGATTAAAAACAAAACAAATAATGTCATTAAATAATGTGATTAATTGTTTTTGTGTGTTTTTGATTCCTCTTTATCATAAGGTTGTGTTGTTAAACAGGTGTAATCGCAATATGAAGAAATTACTAAAAAGAGGCTCTACCTCGTCGAAACGACAAGGTGGAGCCTCTTTTTATAGTATAAATAACAACTTATAGAGGAAGCAGCGCTTCAATATCTCTCAAGGATTGTATTTCAAAAGTTGGACGTGCGGCACCTTCTGGCAGCTGCTGTCTCGATCTATTTAGCCATGCGCTTGCTATACCGGTACGGCTCGCCCCCAAAATGTCGGTAAACAAATTATCTCCTACCATTAGACATTGCTCAGGTTTTAGCCCCGCGAGATTCATAGTATGCTCAAAAATTTGCGGAGCCGGCTTGCCGCAGCCGACCTCTCCCGAAATAACGATATGAGGAAAAAAATCGGATAATCCGTTGATGCCATAGAGCTTCTCTTTCTGTAAATCAGGTGTTCCATTGGTCAGCAGCATCAGCGGGTATTTTGCAGATAATGCTTCGAGCACCTCAAATGTTTCTTCATATACATAAGGGCGCTTGCGCCGCTCGGCTGGAAACTGTTCAGCAAGCTTGACTGCAAGGTTTTCATCGTGGATGCCGAGCTCTTGTAGTCCTCTCCCCCAAACGTTTCTACGAAAAGCAGGTGCTGCCTCTTTCATTAATTGCAGCTCTGCTGCTTCTCCATCATCAAACCGAGCCCACATCGCTTCCATCGCAGTTACTTCAATATTCGCTAAGTAAGCGTAACATTCCAATTCACGAAATACAGAATGAGCAGATCGAATGATAGATTGCTTTAAAAGTCCTATTTGTAAACCCAATGCTTGCTCGGCTGCTTCGCATGTTGCATCGAGTGCCTCGTCTGTACTTTTCTCATCCCAAATCAGCGTGTTGTCTAAATCGAAAATAATCGTTGTCATAAGTGTTGAACCCGTCCTTTTTTTAGTTTGTTGTCTTTACTAAAGAAATGAAAAAAAGGTTGTTGCACATAAAATACAGCATTCGGATCTTTAAAACAACTTAAAACCATAATAAAAGCAATTAAACACACAATCTTTACTTGTGTTTGACACTCACTTAACAAATCTATTTTAAACTGCTAATAGATCAACGATGCAAATGCTTTAACTTCATAATACCGTTCTTGAACGATTATTACGAGAACACAAGGAGAATGAGAATGAAAAATGAAGGATTAGCGATTCATGGTATTCGCAAGGCATTTGGCAGCTTTCAAGCACTCCATGATGTCAGCGTTCATATTCCGAAAGGGAAATTCACATGTCTGCTCGGCCCAAGCGGCTGCGGCAAGACGACATTGCTGCGTATTATCGCGGGTCTTGAGCAGACTGATGCCGGCACCGTTATCCTTGATGGGAATGATATTACGACGCAGCATACGTCCAAACGCAACTTTGGCATCGTTTTTCAATCGTATGCGCTATTTCCAAATCTAAGTGTGAGCGACAACATTGGCTATGGTCTCAAAGGGAAACAGCCGAAGCGTCAGATTGAGGAACGCGTGAGGGAGATGCTGGAGCTCATTGGACTGACTGAGGTGAGGGATCGGTATCCAGCACAGCTCTCCGGAGGCCAGCAGCAGCGGGTGGCGCTCGCAAGAGCAATCGCCTTATCGCCTGATATTTTATTGCTGGATGAGCCGCTTTCTGCGCTTGATGCGAAGGTGCGGGAGAAGCTGCGCGAACAGCTATGCGAGCTGCAAGAGCGGCTTGGAATTACGACGGTTATGGTTACGCATGACCAAGAGGAAGCTCTGACGATGGCGGATCAGATTGTCGTCATGGATCAAGGACGGGTTGTCCAAATTGGCACGCCGCAGGAGGTATACGACAAGCCGAATACGCCTTTTGTCGCTGATTTCATTGGGGCTATTAATTTCTTCCCTGTAGGAACAGAAAGATGGATGGGGGCAAGCCCAAATGATTTGTTAGCTATAAGGCCGGAACATATCCAGATTGATGAGGAAAAGCATACGGGCGGCCTTTCTAATGATAGCGGAATTAGCGGATTTGTTCAGCATGTGGAGTTTCGTGGCGCATTTTATCGTGTAAGCTTGCAGCTTGCGAATGAACACGGGAATCACTCGGACATAAGCGTAACGGTAGATATATCCGCGCAAATAGCTAATCGATTTGAATGGTCGCGCAAT
This sequence comes from Pristimantibacillus sp. Z349TD_6, assembly GCF_056173205.1. NCBI lineage: Bacteria > Bacillati > Bacillota > Bacilli > Caryophanales > Paenibacillaceae > Pristimantibacillus (SeqCode) > Pristimantibacillus sp. Z349TD_6. Next base: position 1,480,955 of record NZ_CM149662.1, read on the forward strand.
AAGCTGTTTCATCTACAAATGCCGCAAGAGCGTATGCTTCATTATCCTGCGGCAATCGCTGGGAACGTAGGGAGGTAGAGAATGAAAGGGAAAATAGATCAAGCTCTGCCCTCGCAGTGGGTGAGAAAAAGCAATCAAAAGTTACGGGAGAGCAATGGGGTTATTAAGCTCTTGCTAGTCTTAGTCCTGCTGACACTTATTACTGTTATTGTCCTGCCGCTGTTCGCGATGTTTAAGCAGGCGTTCATGGATTCAGATGGAAATCTGGTTGGCTTCACTCATTTTTCATCGTATCTGCAGTCAAGATCACTCATTCAATCGATGCTGAACACGATTACCGTATCCACAGCAACAACCGCGATTGCTGTGACGCTTGCCTTTGGGCTGGCGTTCGTATTGACTCGCACAAATATTAAAGGCAAGTCCTTCTTCAAAGCTCTTGCCATGCTGCCCTTATTCGCACCAACCATGATGCACGGGCTCGCGCTTACTTATTTATTTGGTCATCAAGGTCTCATCTCTACGGGGTTGTTCGGACTGCTGCCGTTCGAATGGCGAATTCCGCTCTATGGAAAAGTAGGCATCATCATTTCTGAGGTCATCTATACGTTTCCGCAGGCGTTTCTTATTTTGTGCGCGGGGCTTGCCGTCAGCGATTATCGCTTATATGAGGCAGCCGAGTCGATGGGCGCGAGCAGCTTGCGAAAAATGTTAACCGTAACGCTGCCGTCTGTAAAATATGCGCTGCTCAGCGCAGTCGTCATTTGTTTTACGCTTAGCTTCACCGATTTTGGCGCACCGAAGGTCGTAGGCGGACAGTATAACGTGCTGGCTACTGATATTTTCAAACAGGTTGTCGGTCAGCAAAATATGTCTATGGGAGCTGTAGTCGGCATCGTGCTGACCATTCCTGCCATTCTCGCGTTTATCGTGGATCGAATCGTCACGCGGAAGCAGCAGGCTTACGTCACATCAAAGTCTGTTCCTTATTCCGTGAAGAACAATCGGCTGCGCAATGTTTGGGCGTATACGTATGCGATTGTTTTATCAGCCATGATATTGCTGTTAATGGGAGCTGTTCTGCTTGCTTCGGTCGTGAAAAAGTGGCCGTATGACATGTCGCTAACGTGGAGCAACTTCGACTTCTCCAATGCTGCGGCAGGTGGCTTCGATCCGTTCTGGAACAGCATTGAGATGGCCGCTTGGACAGCGGTAATCGGGACGATCATTACGTTCTTGTTTGCCTATTTGATCGAAAATGGACGTGTCTATCGTCCGATCCGGCAAGCTGCTTATTTCTTGTCGATTTTGCCACTGGCGCTTCCAGGGCTGGTCATCGGATTATCTTTTATTTATTTCTTTAATCATCCGGCCAACCCGTTTCACTTTATTTATGGAACGATGATCATTCTTGTTTTGGCTAATGTTGTGCATTTTTATTCCGTTCCATTCATGACGGCAACCGCAACTTTAAAAATGCTGGACAAGGAGTTCGATAACGTCTCGGAGTCCATGAATGTCTCGAAGCTGCGGACATTTTCGCGCATTACGGTGCCATTGTCCTTGCCGGCCATATTAGAAATGGCAGTTTACTTTTTCGTAAATGCAATGGTGACGGTATCTGCGCTGGTCTTTTTGTATGCGTCGGACTTGCGAATTGCCTCGGTTTCCATCGTCAGCATGGACGATGCGGGCGATACGGCAGCGGCGGCAGCGATGTCTGTGCTCGTTGTGCTCCTCAATGTTGTCGTTCGCTTTCTATATGAAGCGGGCACCGCAAGGCTGAGACGCAAAATGTCAGCTTGGCAGAAGCGATAAGGCGATGCCAAAAACAATTTTTCAAAAAAACAATTACACATTATACGATGGAGGTTTTTACTCATGATTAAAACAGTCATATTGGATTGGGCAGGTACAGTGGTTGATTATGGAAGCTTTGCACCGGTTGAAGCGTTTCGCCGCTTATTCGAAGAAAGAGGCATTGAGGCGTCGTTCAAAGCGATTCGGAAGCCGATGGGTCGTATGAAAAAGGATCATTTGCGCGATATTTGCTCCGATCCTGCTGTGTCAGCTGCATGGCAAGCGAAGTTTGGCAGCAAGCCAAATGAAAATGACATCGATGAAATGTATGAAAAGTTTGAACCGATGTTGTTCTCAATCCTTCACCATTATGCAACTCCAGTGCCCGGAGCGCTTGCCCTTATTGAGAGACTTCGCGAGCAGGGCATCAAGATTGGAACGACGACTGGTTATACGCGTCCCATGATGGACATTATTGCACCGGAGGCTGCGAAACAAGGATATTCGCCAGATAGTACTGTAACGCCAGATGAAGCAGCTGAAGGCCGCCCGCATCCATGGATGATTTTCCGCAATGCGGAGCTGCTCGGTACGTATCCGATGAGCCATATCGTCAAATGCGGCGATACCGAAGCGGATATGAGAGAAGGCCGTCATGCAGGCGTATGGTCAGTAGGCGTTATTTTCGGCGGGAATGAAGTGGGTTTGACACAAGCGGAAACGGAAGCTCTGTCTGAGGGCGAGAAGGAGAAGCTGTTTGTTGAAGTTTCGGATCGCTTGATGCAAGCGGGAGCACATTTTATCATTCGTGAGATTGGCGAGTTGGATGGCGTTATTTCACACATCAACGAAAGACTACAAGCGGGGGATCGTCCATGAAATCACATAATGATGCATTATTGCTAACAGAAAATCCGTATCTACTTCTTACGCCAGGACCGCTAACGACGACTCGAACCGTGAAGGAAGCGATGATGAAGGATTGGTGTACGTGGGATGATCAATACAATCAGCTGGTATCTTCGATAAGAGAGCGGCTCGTGAAGCTTGCTGTACAAGCGGCGGAAGAAGACTACACTGCTATATTGATGCAGGGCAGCGGGACGTTTAGCGTGGAAGCCACAATAGGCACGGCGATGCCGAAGCAAGGCGGTAAATTGGCTATTGCCGTTAATGGCGCTTATGGCGAGCGAATGGTTCAAATTGCCGACGTGCTTGGTATTTCAGTTACGCCAATCCGATTTGACGAGCGCAGTCCTATCGATCCTAAAGTCATCGAGAAAGCACTTCAGGATGATCCTCAAATTACACATGTTGCCATCGTACATTGCGAAACGACAACAGGTATCCTTAACCCTTTGAATGAAATAGCTCAAGTTGTTAAGCGCTATAATGTCACGTTTATTGTTGACGCTATGAGCAGCTTTGGCGGTGTAGCTATGGACATAGATGAGCTGGGCATTGATTTCCTCATTAGCAGCAGCAACAAATGTATCCAAGGGGTACCGGGTTTTGGTTTTGTAGTTGCCCGTCGTGATGCCATTGCCAAATGCAAGGGCCATGCGCGCTCTTTATCGCTTGATTTGCATGACCAATGGGACATGATGGAGCGCTCGAATAGCAAATGGCGTTATACTTCGCCGACACATGTTGTTCGCGCATTCGATCAAGCGCTGAAGGAGCTGGAGCTTGAAGGCGGAATCGCGGCTCGGGAAGCTCGATACAGCAGCAATCAACAAGTAATAACTGAGGGGATGGAGGCTGCTGGTTTCAGTGCGCTGCTGCCTCGTGAATGGCAATCTCCTATTATTACAGCATTTCGTTACCCGAGCGCTAACTTTTCATTTGAATCATTTTACGGAAGCTTGAAGAAGGAAGGTTTTGTTCTGTATCCAGGGAAGCTGACCTCGGAGCCGACTTTCCGAATTGGCAGCATCGGTGATGTTAATCCAGCAGATATGGAACGATTGGTTCATGTGATCAAAAGCATTTATTCTTCCTTTGACAAGGAACAGTAGGAGAGTGTAGACGATGAAAGTATTTTGTCTTGGCGGTGCAGGTCGAATTTGTATGGAAGCGGTGCTGGACCTTGTTCAGTACTCCTCATTTGAGGTCATTACGATCGGTGATTTCAATTTGGAAGCGGCGCAGCAGCTTGCTGCATCACTGAATGATAAACGTGTCAATGCAGTCAGAGTAAATGTGCATGATCATGCGGCAACGGTAGAACAGCTTCGCGGCTACGATATTGTAATGGATGGAACTACGATTACATTAAACGGCTTGTCTACGGCATGCATTGCAGAGGCTGGCTGCCACGGCATTAATTTGAACGGCTTTGGCGAAGAAGATGCAAGCCACGATGTATTTGTCCGCAACGGAAAAATGTGTTTGCCAGGCTTCGGTATGACACCCGGTGTAACGCAAATGATGGCGATGCATGCTGCAAATCAGTTGAAGGAAGTACATGAGGTACGGGTTAGTCATGGCTCATACCGGCCGATTGCTTTCTCCAAATCAATAGCGGAAACGACGGTTTATGAGTATGATCCGAAGCTGCCGGGCCGTGTAGTTTATGAGAAGGGGCAATTCATTCAGGTGGAGCCGTTTGCTCGTCCACGTGAAATTGAGCTGCCAGATCCTTACGGCAAATCGATTCAATACATTATTCCGCACGCAGAGACACGAACGCTGGCAAAGGCGCTTGAGAGCAAGGATGTTCAGTTAATTGAAGTACGCGGTACATGGCCTCAGCAAAATATGAGACTCGTCCGTGCGTTATATGACTACGGGTTTATGCGCAACGATCGTATAAACATTGCCGGCCAGGAAATTGGCATTATGGATGCGATTGGACAATACTTATTCGAATCGCAGGAAGGCCATGAAACGGAATTATACGGTTATTCACTTCATATTGAAGTAACGGGGATTTCGGCACAGACTGGCGAAGCTTGCAAACATACACTTACCCATACACATCCTGCATCGGATGGATCAGTAGAAGGCTGGGAGAAACTCCGTGCGTACACTAGAAACGTCGGAATTCCACTTGCGATAGCGACCGAGCTTATTGCGAGCGGTCAAACGTTATGCAAAGATCAAACAGGAATCATAACACCGGAAGAAGCTTTTGAACCGAGCATTATATTTGAGCAGCTAAGCAAGCGCGGCATTCTCATTCATGAAAAGATTGAGAGTTTAGTTGAAGTAGGCTAGAATACGATTAATAATCAAAACAGTAGACTAAGCTGAAGACGAAGGGGAAATAGAGATGTCGCTAGCCGGAGAAGAGCGGAAGCAGATCATCATTAATATGCTGCAGCTAAAAGGGAAGGTTCGAACGCCGGAGCTTGTGCAGGCGCTTGATGTATCATCGGAAACGATCCGCCGTTATTTGGAGGAGCTGGAGGATGAGCTTAAGCTGAAGCGAGTATATGGCGGCGCCGTTAAGATTAATGTGGAGCGGGAAGAGCCCGCTTATGTTCGGCGCGAGGTGCAGCAGGCTGAAGAGAAAAGAAGGATCGGACGAGCTGCCTCCTCTCTCATTCAGGATAAAGACGTTGTTGTCATCGACGATGGAACAACCACGCTGCAAATGATCGATTCACTTGCTTACAAAAAACAACTTACCGTTCTTGTTACATCCGTTTATACCTTAAACTTGCTGATTGGCTACAAAAATCGCAATATATTTGATGGTGAAATCGTGCTTATTGGCGGTCGCATTAACCCGAAGCATTACCGGACATCCGGTACGCTTGCGATGGAGTTTATGTCCAATTTTAATGTGGATAAGGCTTTTATCGTTGCTGACGGACTACAGATTGATAGCGGTGTAACAAGCTATGAGGATGAGCGCGGCGTGTTGGCTAGAACTTTCATGAAACAAGCCAAGCAAACGATCGTGTTAGCTGATTATACGAAGATTGGAACGAACCATTTTTATAAAATTGCCGATTTTAAAGAGATTGATATGATTATTAGCGATGTAGCGCCTCCCCAGGCTTGGCGTTCCAAGCTTGATGATCAGGATGTGCACTGGATTGTAGCAGAATAGCTGTTTATGGCAAAGGAACCTTCGAGTCTAATAGGACTTGGAGGTTCTTTTTTTTATACCAACCAAATGCAAATTACTCAAAGGAAAAACACATCTAATTAGCAGAAATCAAAAACAAAACAATTTATTTACTTGTATTTTACAGTGCGTTAAACAAACAAGCATATAGTAGTAATAGAGAAGAAGAACAAACAAAGGGAGAGAAAAAAATGAAAAGAAGCTGGTTTCTGCTTGTGAGCATGATAGTTATTGTTACGGTTTTATCCGCATGCGGAGGTAACGGAGGATCGAGCAATAAAGGAAATAACAAAATGGGCAATACTTCAGAAGCAACAGAATCAACAGAATCGTCGCTTGATACGGACAGTAAAGAGCTTACCGTATATACTGCGCTTGAGGATGATCTTATTAAAGAGTATTTGAAAACTTTTTACGAAAAATACCCAGACATCAAATTGAATATTGTTCGTGATTCAACAGGTATCATTACGGCTAAGCTGCTTGCTGAAAAGGATAATCCGCAAGCGGATGTCGTGTGGGGCGTTGCAGCAACAAGCTTGCTCGTACTGGATCAAAACAGCATGCTGGAGCCTTATTCTCCTGCTGGCGTAGATCGGATTCTTGCTGAGTTTAAAGATACTAGAAGTCCGGAGCATTGGGTAGGCATTGATGCATGGGAGACGGCATTTATTGCTAATACGGTTGAGCTGGAGAAAAAAGGTTTGGCCGTACCGAAGACTTACGAGGATCTGCTTAAGCCAGAATATAAAGGTCTAATTACGATGCCTAACCCTGCATCATCTGGTACGGGTTTCCTCACGGTATCGGGCTTGGCGCAGCTGCTTGGAGCAGATAAAGCATGGGATTATTTGGACAAACTGCATGAAAACATTGGCATCTACACGCACTCAGGTTCGAAGCCGGCAAAAATGGCTGGTACTGGCGAATATCCAATCGGGATCTCCTTCGGATACCGCGGTATTAAAGAAAAAAGCGGCGGATCGCCAGTTGAAGTAGTGTTCCCGTCAGAAGGCTCAGGCTGGGATGTTGAGGCAAATGCTATGATTAAGAAATCGAAAATGAAAAAAGCAGCACAGACGTTTTTGGACTGGGCAATTACAGACGATGCAATGGCTGAATATAGCAAAAACTATCCGATCGTAGCTGTGAAGAGTGACACTAGCGTCATTCCAGAAGGGTATACTAAAAACCCGATTGAGCAATTAATCAAATACGATCTGCAAGAAGCGGCTAAACAAAGAGACACTATTTTAAAAGAGTGGAGCAACCGCTACGACAGCAAGAGCGAGCCAAAATCATAATAGTTGTATAAAGAAAAAGGCTGACAAGCGCTAGTTAAGCTGCTGTCAGCCTTTTCACTAGCAAGCTCCCTATTGAATATAACGAAAAGCACGATTTGGAAGGAGAATGGATTTAATGGACATGTTGTTGAGAGTGAAGAAAATAGCAATTTTGTTAATAGTGATGACGTTGTTTTCTAGCGTCTCTACGCTAACGAGCGTTGGCCGCTCAGCCTTGCTGCCTTCTGCATATGCTGCGGCTGCAACCTTGTCGCTTACCGTCAATCAGAAAAATGCGGCGGTTGGACAACCAGTTGAGGTCGTTGTAAAAGGGGAGCAATTAAATGATTTATATGGCTTCGAGATTAAACTGAAGTACAACACAGCAAAGCTTAAATTCAAACAGGCAACAGCAGCGTGGAAAGGAATGCCCATTTCACCGATTGATAAGGATGGAGTTATAACATTCGCTCATACGAAGATTGGGAAAGATAGCGGAGTGAGCGGATCGGCAGCTATAGCCACGTTTACTTTTGAGGGAGTTGCGAATGGAAAGGCGAGCGTTGAACTTGTAGAAGCGAAGCTGGTCGATAGTCAGGTAAAGGCCGTTCAGCTGAAAAATGCGGCGAAGCTGGCTTTGCTCTTAAGCTCTTCGACGCCAGTGTCCTTCAGTGACATAAAAGGCCACTGGGCCGAGGAAAATATTACAAGAGCGGCTTCGCTTGGCATCGTAACAGGCTTTGAGAACGGTGCTTTTCAACCTAATGGCTGGGTAACGCGTTCGCAATTTGCTGCTATGATCGGACGTGCTTTCGAGTTGAATGCTAAGCAAGCGAAGGATGTTAATTTTAAAGACAAGGGACAGTTTCCAGCTTGGGCAGAGGCGTTCATAGCGGAGGCTGTGAATGCTGAGGTAATTAGCGGTTATGACGATGGTACATTCCGTCCAAATCGCCATATTACAAGAGCGGAAATGGTGGCAATGACGATGCGTACAGCTGGTTTTCCGCTCGACGAGAACCCGTCAATTCGTTTTGCGGATGCCTCGCAAATACCAGCTTGGGCTAAGCCTGCTGTAGCGGCTGCTGTTTCTCGCAATCTGCTTAAGGGGAGAAGCGGAAATCGCTTTGAACCGCAGGCAAAGGCTACTCGTGCAGAAGCATTGACGTTTATTTTGACGCTCATCGATAGCCAGAATAAATAGACTTGTTCACCCAGAGCAGAGGCGTTTAGTCATTGCAAGAAAGTGTGGGCGGGCATAAAAAATGAGCAGGAGCACATTTTACGAAATAGCCTATACCTTTTTTACTAAAAATCATAGGATACTGTACCTTAGTAAAAAGGAGATGAACAAATGGGCTATGGAGTAGCAGGGGTTGGCGCAGGAAATTGCGGACCTTCTTATCCAGTTGCAGGTGTTAGCAATTGTGGAACTGGAGTTGGCGGCTGGGGAACTGGTATCGGTATTATATTGGTACTCTTCATTTTGCTTGTTATTATTTCCCGCGCTGTATGCTGGTAGTCAACAAAGCTTGCTTGTAAATCGGAATCAATGCGTTTTCCACTAATTGAAATAGTATTAAACCCCCAAGTGCCTGAGCCTTGGGGGTTTTGCTTGTTCATGCTATTCGCGAACCTCTGCAATGAGCTCGATTTCAACTGGCGTATGGAATGGAAGGTCGCTTGTACCAATCGCGGACCTTGCATGGCGTCCATTTTCTCCGAATACTTCAATGAGTAGATCCGATGCGCCGTTTAGTACATAAGGCTGATCGCCGAAACCGGGAGCGCTGTTGATGAAACCAAGAATTTTTACGATTTTTACGACACGGTCAAGGTCGCCTAGGTGAGCTTTCATCGCCGCAAGCAGGTTGATAACGACTTGGCGCGCTGCTTCTTGTCCTTGCTCGATCGTTAGATCAGAGCCGATTTTACCTTCATACATGAGAACACCATCGATACGGCAGTCGAAGCCGGAAGTGTAGATGAGATTGCCCGTTTGGTTGACCGGAATGTAGGAGAATTTAGGTTTAGTCGTTTCAGGCAACACAATTCCTAGCTCAGCAAGACGTTTTTCAATAATAGACATTATAAGACAGCTCCTTGTTTATCAATTGTATATTGCAGGTTAACTAATGCGTGCAGCAATGCTGCGCGCGAATAAGATTACCTTCGCGCTTATGCGTGTGTTCACCATGTGAAAGCGTGAGTTGGCCGGAAACGATAACATGCGAGATGCCGGACGGATATTGACGCGGGTCCTCGAACGTAGCTGTATCTTGAATGACAGCTGGGTCGAATACCGTGATGTCAGCAGCATATCCTGGCACAAGCAGTCCTCTTTTGCCAAGTTTAAAGCGCTGTACCGGAAACGAGGTTAGCTTGCGAACCGCTTGCTCAAGCGACAGTACCTTATCTTCACGCACATATTTGGCAAAGACGCGTGGAAAGGTGCCGTACGTGCGCGGATGAGGCTTGCCGATCTCGCAGTTCAAGCTGTCGGATGCAATCAATGATTTCTCATAACCGATGACCTGCTTCACATCGTCGTCGGACATATGGAAGTAGACAATCGCGATTTGACCATTCTCCTCGAGCAGAAGATCCATCATGCAATCGACGGGATGTTCTCCGCGAAGCTCAGCAACCTCGGCGATGGATTTGCCTTCGAGTGCCTTGTTCGCTTCGGTCTGAATCGAAGAAATAATGATGCTGGACCAGCCAGTTGAACATACAAGATTATCCCAAGTGTCCTGCTCGCGGCTTAGCTCTTCTTTGATCCGCAGGCGGAGCGCCTTATCGCGGAACGCTTCAAGTGTTGCATGAATGCCGCCCTCTAGCACCCAAGGAGGGAGGACGGTTGTTAAGGTGGTGGAGCCTGCCGCGTAGGGATAAACATCAACTGTGACGTCCATACCACGTGCTCTTGCCGCTTCTACAAGCTCCAGCGCATCAAGCGCTTTACCCCAATTGGCGCGGCCTGCTGCTTTCAAATGACTGATATGCAGCGAGATGCCGACTCGTTCAGCGATCCATATGACCTCTGCAACGGACGGCAGCAAGTTATTGCCCTCACCGCGAATATGTGTGGAGAGCAGACCGTTGTATTTAGGCAAAACGCTGCAAAGCTCAACCAGCTCTTCGCGTGAAGTATAGCTGCCAGGTGCATACAACAAACCAATTGATAATCCGATTGCGCCTGCCCGCAGCCCTTCTTCAAGCAGTGTCTTCATCCGCTCGATTTCGTCCTTCGTCGCAGGACGGTTCTCGAAGCCCATAACAGCGATACGCAGTGCACCGTGTGCCACATAGGTGGCGATGTGCTCCGATGGATTGGATTTGCTGACAAAATCCATATATTGACCAACCGTTTCCCACGGCCACTCCCAGCTTGTACTCCCGAGTACGGGCTGCACATACGACTGCAGCAGTGCGCCTTTACTCCGAATAAATGGAGCAGGGGCGAGGCCGCAGTTGCCGACAACCTCAGTTGTTACCCCTTGCTGCAGCTTAATTTCACTGTAAGGATGATCAATAATCATCAGATCCGAGTGGCAATGCCCATCGATGAAGCCAGGAGAAATCACTTTGCGTCCCACATCAATAATTTGGTTTGCCTCTTGATCAATTTGGCCGATAGAAACAATGATGCCATCTTTGACCCCAACATCGCCGCCGTACCAAGGATTGCCGCTGCCATCGACGATTTTGCCGTTTTTCAAAATAAGATCGAGCATGTTATAAGCCTCCTCCTTCTCGTTATTCGAGCATTCCGCGAGCGGCTACAGTCGTTTTGTGAAGCTGCCCAGTGGAATCCTTAATGTAGACAAAGCTGTGCAAATTAACGGTGCTGCAAATATGATTGGGGATGATACGCACCAAGTCGCCAACCTGATAGGTGGAATCCGGCTGTACACGAATCATGCCGTGCTCCTCATTCATTCGCTCCAAAATCGCTTCAGAATCTCCGATGATATGACCGAAGCCCTTAAGGAATAAAGGTGAATTGCCCGGTTGTACGTCCGTTGCGAATGTTTTGCTGCCGCCGTCTATGATGATTAAATCTTCATAGGGCCTGCTGACAATGGTAGCCAGCACAACGCCGGCACAATCTTCAAGCGCACATGTTCCGAAAGCTGCCTGCATCCGGTCTTGATAAATGTAAGTACCGGGACGAACTTCAGTGATGCCGTCAACTTCAGCGGCGAACAGCGCAGTAGGCGAAGAGCCTACACTTACATCCTCAATGGAGATGCCTGCGCTCCGTAGAGCTGCAGCAGCCTCAACCATCAATCGCCCCTCTTCATGACCGGCTGCTTGCAAATCGAGCGTCGATGCTCCGCCGACCATAGCCCCTCGATAGGTGAAAATTCCGCTAAGCTTTATCCCTTCAAGATCATTGATTTGCTTTGCAAGCTCCACGGCTTTGTCGATCGTAATTCCTGTACGGCGAAGTCCCGTTTCCAGCTCTAGGCGTACTTCCAGCACTGCGCCTTCACGCACGGCTGTCTCAGAAATGCGCTTCGCACCTTCTAAGCTATCGACTCCGATAATTAAACGGATGCCGGATAAACTGAGCCGAGCTGCACGTTCAAGCTTGGATTTGGCCACTAACGGATAAGCGACAAAAATATCACGAATGCCGCCGCTCGCCATGATCTCTGCTTCGGAAATTTTGGCTACGGTGATGCCGATGGCACCCGCTGCCAGCTGCCTTGATGCCATTTCCGGCAGCTTATGTGTTTTGGCATGGGGACGTAGCTTTACGCCGCGTTTTGCGATAGCTTCTGCCATTGCAGCAATGTTGTTGTCGACAGCATCACTGTCGATGACAACGCATGGTGTTTCTAGCTTAAGCAGAGTTTCCTCATCTTTGCTTATATTCAATATTTCGCTCATTCGCTTGCTCCTTCATCGCTATCTACGCCTTTGGATTCCTCCAAATAGCTGTATAACGTAAATTTTGAAATGCTCAAATAGCTGCAAACCTTCTCGCCTGACTTTTTAATGAGAAAAGCACCCTTTTGATCAAGCAATTGAATGATTTTAATTTTATCTTCTTTGGTCATGGCAGCTGGCGGCTTGCCAATCGTGACCTGCGCTTCCTGTATGAGCGTATCAAGCAGGTCGTTTACATTGCTGACAAACGATTCTCGAACCGGCTGTAGTCCGCTCGCTGTCAGCGATTGAAGCGTTTTCTCGGCAACCATCAGATCGGTAATGTCGAAGTTGATGCAGAGCGCTCCAATGATGGTGCCGGCGTTATTTTTTACATACATGGAGGTCGAACGGAGAATACGTCCATCCTTCGTCTGGGTAACATAATTATGGCGGTTATCACCCTCGGAGGTGCCTCTCATAATTTCCAGTCCAAGATTCGTGCCGGGATCTCCTACATTTCTTCCGGTGACGTGGCCGTTCTCGATGACAACAATGGTGCTGTCTACGGGCTTTGACCAGTCATGCACAACGACCTCGCAATTGTCTCCAAACTGCGCGGTTATACCTTTGGCCATCTCCGTCAAAAATAGTAATTCTTGAGATATTGATTCCACTTGCATTCACTCTCCACTTTCTTAAAGCCTCATTGCCCACATGGTACTACGACTTACTCGAAAAATCAAACAAAAAATCTGTTAACCTAAAAAAAAGTGTGATAGGATGTTTTTAAACTTTTTATTGATACGAGAAAAGGAGAGTGGGGATGAGAGATGCGCTGGATTAGTAGCTCATTAAAGCGTAAGTTATCCTTTTTGCTGCTGCTATCGGTTCTCATTCCGCTGCTCGCGCTGGGCTTATTTGCCTACAACATGGCAGCGACAGCTACGGAAGAGAAGGCAAAGCAATCGGGCAAGAGCCTATTGCGTCAGACGGGTACGAATCTCGAATTTATCGTTCAAGATATCGAGAATATGTCCTTATTTTTGATTGGGCAAAAGGATGTACAGCAATATTTGAGCAGTTCAGGAGAAAATGCGGTTAAACAAACGCAAATGATTGAGTTTCTATCTAATCTGGTGTTCTCCAAATCGTATATTTCGGACATCACGATTTATCCGCAAAGCCAGTCGCATCCCGTTTCAAATACAACGATTTTTGAGACGGAATTATCCGAGCTGACTGGAGAAGATATTGAGCATTATCAATCTAGTACAAAATGGTGGACGAGCCGCTACGAGACGGATACAGCAGCTGGGGTGAAGCAGGTGATCTCACTCGTCAGGCCGATTCGCAGTCTGAACAGCTTCAAACAAATTGGAACGTTAGTCATAAGCCTTAACGAGGAGGCTGTTTCCAAGCTGATGAATCAGGCGGGCATTTCAGCGGGGGGCTATGTCGTTTTGTCCAATGAGAAGGGACAAATCTTGTCCGGCAGTGATCAAAGCAGGTCAATGATGACAATGGAAGCTCTGCTGCCAGGCTTGACGATAAGAGGAAATGCAGGAACGCTCAACTACGGCCATGGTGAAAGTAAACAGACCATACTCTATGACACGGTTGCTGATGTAGGCTGGCGGCTGACGGGCGTCATGCCCTTCACAGAATACAAAGCTCAAAATAATTATGTCCTGCAGCTGATGGCGATCGTCATTATTTTTTCGGTGCTGCTCGTGGCTGTACTCGTTCTTTATTTCGTTCAACGAGTGACCAATCCGCTTATTATGCTGACGCAGTTTCTAAAGCACTCGAACCCGGAAGAGCCGATGCAAACGTATCCTGTGGAAACGATGGATGAGGTTGGACAGCTTGTGCGAAGCTACAATAAGCTAAGCGAGCGAATTGAAGGCTTGACGGAGCAGGTAAAGCTGGAGGAATCATCAAAAAAAGAAGCGGATATGCATGCGCTGCAAGCGCAAATCAATCCTCATTTCTTGTACAATACTCTATCCTCTATCCACTGGATGGCGCTCATGAATCAAGATGAGAAGACGGCCGATATGGTAGGCAGCTTAAGTGATTTTATGCGATTCAGCTTAAACAATGGCGAGGAGTTTTGCTCGGTTGAGCAGGAGGTGGCGCATGCCGGCCATTATGCCAATATTCAGTCGATCCGCTTCCCGGACAAGTTTGAGTTTATCGTTCAGGTCGATCAGGAACTAATGGACTTAACGATGCTGAAGCTTCTGCTGCAGCCTTTAATTGAGAATGCACTTATTCATGGGATTCAGAAGAAAGCTGAAGCTGGATTGATCAAAGTAACCGCACATATGCAGGGATTGTTTATGTCCTTTGCTGTAGAAGATACAGGTGTTGGCATCGACTCGGTTAAGCTGGCTGCTATATATAAGGAGCTCCATGGACCGGATGATCGCAAAAAAGAACGTGATCGCCTAGAACGCGGCAGCTATGGACTTCGCAACGTCCATAAGCGGCTGCAGCTGCATTACGGGGCAGAAGCAGGCTTGCGCATTGAAAGCTTGGACGGAATAGGGACACGCGTGTCCTTCTCGATTCCGATGTTACACGAAGGAGGCAAAGCCTAATGAAGCTGTTAATCGTAGATGATGAGGTCATTATTCGAACAGGTCTGAGTACCGTTATAAAATGGGCAGAACTTGGCTATGAGCTGCTGCAGCCGGCAGCATCCGCCGAGGAGGCGCTTGCTCGTCTGGAATTGGAGCAGCCGGAAATTGTATTGACGGATATTCAAATGACGGGACGCAGCGGACTAGAGCTTGCGGGGGATGTCAGGAGACTGCTGCCTGATAGCGAGGTTATTATTTTGACAGGCTATGATCAATTTTCCTATGCCCAGCAGGCGATTCGAGAAGGAGCAGGAGATTATTTGCTCAAAACGAGTCGTCCGGATGAAATCATCCGAGCGGTAAATGGAGCGAAGATGCGAATTCTGCAAAAGTGGGAGGCACTAAAGAAAGACCAGCTTCGCGATAGATTGCTTGAGAGGCTGATTGCGGATACGGAAATTGACAATCATTCCGCAGAGAAAGCGGCGAAGCTTCTGCCGAAGCTGCGCTTGAACGAATCATATTTTTATCAAACGGTAATTGTCTCGGCGGAAGGCTGGGGAAATGAAGCGGGACACGGCTATTTATTGCTTTTTGCCGTGCACAATATGATAAGTGAGCTGATAGATGGAGAAGCTCTTTTGCGTAAAGATAGTCTCGTCATTCTTCTTAGGCATGAAAGCATGCGAGTAGATCAATCACAGCTCGCTAGATTGATGGAGCGGGTAACAAGGAAGCTGAAATGCAAATTGTTCGGGGCAACAGGCACGGTTGTTTCAGATTGGCATAAGCTTCAGGATTCGTACACGGAGGCTTCTTATGCCTTTTTGTTCAAAGGAATTATTGGCCAAGAAGGACTGCTTGCATACGAGGATATAAAGGGACGCCGAGGCGGACGTACCGTCTGCTCGCAGGAGGAAGAAGGACAGCTCACTGCGTTATTCCAGAATGGATCGGACACGCAGCTTTACCAATGGGTTCAAGAGCTCATCGAACTCCAGCTTAAAGATGGAGATACGACGCCGGATTCCTTGCAGAAGTTTCTTCAATCCGTCCAAATTTCTGCTCACCGCTGGGTCGAGCGAGTCATTGCCTCTTTTGGAGAATCTGCTGCCCTCTCCAAAGAGAAGTTTGTTAACAGCATTTCCCCCTCGCCAATCACTGATAACGGAGTTGGATTGCTGTATGAGCAGCTTCACCAATTGATGATGCTGTACCGTGAGACGATCGGGCAGGAAGGCATACCTTACATTAAGCGTTCGATTGCCTATATTCATGATCATTTGGACAAAGAGCTCACATTGCAGCAGGTTGCCAAGCATGTTCATTTGAATCCAAACCACTTCAGCGAGGTATTCAAGCGTGAGACGGGCTATACCTACATTGAATTTGTAACTCGCATGAGAGTGGAGCGCGCCAAGCGGCTTTTGGATGAATCACCGATAAAGGTGAGTGAGGTTGCAAGCCGCGTGGGCTATACGGATATGAAATATTTTAGCCAATTGTTTAAACGGTTTACGGGTTTTACACCTTCGGAATACCGGACGAGAAGCTGAAGTTTATCTACCCTACTCCTGAGTTCTGTCCCCTGCCCATGTCGCCTATGATTCCCTATACTCGGAGGTAAGACAAATATCAAGGAGGAAACATGACATGAAGAAGACACTAACAATTGCAATTATGGTCACTCTAATGATTTCTATCTTGGCAGCGTGCGGCGGAACAAACAATAACGGCAAAAAAAATGAGGACGGCAGTGAGCCGGCAGCTGAGAAAGTGAAGCTAAGCCTATGGCATAACTTTACCGGTGACGATCTTAGAGCGCAAACGATGCGTTCGATTATTCAGCAGTTCCAGACCGATCATCCGAACATTACGCTCGATATTCAAGCGATCCCGCCAGACGGCTATAAGACTCGTCTAAAAACGGTCGCTGCGGCAGATGAAATGCCGGATGTATTTATTTTATCCAATGGCTCTATGACACAGGAATTTTCAGCAGGCAAACTTATTCAGCCGGTAAATGAGCTGATTGACAGCCACAAAGAATGGAAAGAAGGTTTCATGCCTAATTCCTTCGACGCTTTCACAGTAGATGGCAACATCTATAGCGCTCCAATGGGCTTGTCGCCAACATCGATTCTATACTACAACAAAACGATTCTTGAAGAAAACGGCCTTACTGTTCCAAAAACATGGGATGAGCTGTTGAATGCAATTAGCGTACTGAAAGGCAAAAATATTACGCCAATCGCTCTAGGAAATAAAGCGGCTTGGCTCGCACAATCCAGTATTTTCAGCTCATTGGCTGACCGCGTAACAGGTACGGAATGGTTCTTGAAAGCAGCAAGCCAGGATGGTGCGGCATTTACGGATCCTGAATTTGTACAGGCATTAACTTACATGCAGCAGCTAGGTACGGCAGGTGCATTCCAAGACGGATTTAACGCAATCGACAACACGCAAATGGAGCAAATGTTCGCGCAAGGCAAAGCTGCGATGATGATTGACGGCGGCTGGGCATTGTCGAATCTAGCCTCCAACGCTTCAGAAGATGCACTTAAAGCAATGGGTGCAACGGTTCTTCCATCCATTCCTGGTGGAAAAGGCGATCCTAATTCTCTATCTGGTGTCGTAGGTGTCGGCATGGGTCTAGGCAAGGATGCGATTGGTCCGAAAAAGGATGCAGCATTTGAACTTATTTATGCGATGTCGGGACCAGAAGCGCAAAAGCGTACGCTTGAGAGCAATCAGCTTGTCAGCTACAAAGTAGAGCTGGATAAGAGCAAAGTTTCTCCAATCTTTAGCGAAGTGTATGAGCTTGTGAACAGTGTGAAGATGACGCCGGTGTATGATGGCAAGCTGACTTCTGCAGGAGCTGAGGCCGTGAATAATGGACTACAGGAGCTGTTGATGGGCGGCAAACCGGAAGACATCGCGAAAAAAATCCAAGAGGCGCAAGCGAAAGCGCTAGGAAAGTAACATAGCTGCTCGGTAGTTAGGTTATTGGGTACAGGGAATTTCCTGATCGCATGAAGATCGGCAAGCTCAAGTCCTTTACAGCAAGCACAACTGGAAGCTGCTGAAAGGATTGCATGCCGAAGCTGTCAGGAAATCCCCGTTCTCTTACTAGCATTACGAAGCAGGTTTGCTGCGCAAACCTTGGCTCATGCTTACGAAGTAGGTTTGCTGCGCAAACCTTTAGGAGGGACGATTATGTCATCATCTTTACGCATCAGAGGCTTTATCGCTATCGGACTTCTTCCGGCGCTTGCGCTTTTCATCTTTTTCGTTATCGTACCGATACTATGGTCATCTTATTATGGCTTTTTTGATTGGAAAGGCATTGGGGAGATGCGGTTTATCGGACTGGATAACTATAAAGAGGTTATTCAAGACCGGTTGTTCTGGCATTCGTTCAAAAACAATCTGCTCATTGTTGCTGCGTCTGTTTTCGGTCAGGTGCCGATTGCACTGGTTTTGTCCTTAGTACTGCTCAAAAACGGCTGGTTCCAAAAGTTTATCCGAGCTTCCATCTTTATGCCAATGGTGCTCTCTTCCGTTGTAGTCGGTATCATTTGGGGATATATTTATCATCCGCAAATTGGAGTACTGAATTTTTTGCTCGACACTTTGGGATTAAGCAGTTGGAAACAGCAGTGGTTGTCTGACCCATCGATATCGATGTATGCCATCATGGTTCCAATCATTTGGTTGAATGTCGGTCCATATCTCATTATGTTTATTGCCGCTTTGCAAAATATTCCGAGTGAAATTGATGATGCAGCGCAGATTGACGGCGCAAAAGGCTCTCGCAAGCTGTTCTCGATCAAGCTTCCGATGATTTGGGATACGATTAAAGTAGCCGTGGTGCTCTGTATATCCGGCAGCCTTAAAGCATTCGATCTTATTTATGTCATGACAGGCGGCGGACCGGCGAATTCGACGGAGCTGCTCGCATCGTACATGTACAATAATACATTTTCGATCTATCGCTTCGGTTATGGCAGCGCAGTATCCACCATGATCATCATCATCAGCTTGGTTCTCGTAGCGGGAAGCCAATATCTAATGAAATCAAAAAAATAATGGAGGGGGACTCACAGTATGACTACGCCATCAATTAGCGCTTCACACTCAGCCTCCTCCGCAAGTTTAGGAACAGGGCTGCGCAAGCTGAGAGGAAGCTTGCAATCCATTGGTCTTACCGTATACGCCTTAGTCACGCTTTATCCGCTCATTTGGCTGTTTATTAGCGCCTTTAAAACAAATGAAGAATTTTACTCGCGTCCATTCGGTCTGCCGGACATTTGGAATTGGAGCAACTTCACTCGTGCTTGGGAAGTTGCAGATATGGGCACTGCGTTCATGAACTCGGCCATTGTTACTTTAACTGCGCTTGTCATTACGCTTGTAATGGGTGCATTAAGCGCGTATGTGATCTCACGCTTTCAGTTTAGAGGCAAGCTGCTCGTAATGGGCATTTTTATGCTCGGCATGCTCATCCCGATTCACAGCACACTCGTTCCGCTGTTCATATTAATGAACAAGATCGATATTTTGAATACTTATGCGGCATTGATTTTGCCTTATACAGCGTTCGAGATGCCGATTGCGATCTTTGTCTGTGTAGCTTATATGAATACCTTTCCGAAAGAAATTGAAGAGGCTGCGATGATTGACGGGTCTGGTTACTGGGGAATTTTCCTTCGTATGATGCTTCCATTGTCCCTTCCGGCTCTAGCGACAGTTGGTATCCTAGCCTTCTTGAGATATTGGAATGATTTCTCCTTCGCGCTCGTCTTTATTAGTGACCCTGGCTTAAAGACGCTGCCGCTCAGTCTATCCATATTTGCAACAGGTTACTCCACAGACTATAAGCTTACGATGGCAGCGATGGCACTTGCTGTTATTCCAACGATCATTGCTTATCTGGCATTTCAGGAGCAGGTCATGAAAGGGATGACAGCTGGAGCAGTTAAAGGTTAGTTAGAGGATAGTAAACAAAAAAAACGGTATCAGCCCGCTGGGGAGGATGCCGTTTTTTTCTGATTTTATCATTAGATTTAGCAGAGGCAGATGATCGTGAATACCTAATGGAGCTTCAAAAAAGTACGGTGCCATTCGTATGGGTTTATTGCTTATATGGGATAAACAGACTACGAATCGACGCCAAAATGCGCGTGGATACTGGATTTTTCGACTTTATTTGCGCAAAACTAACTTTAGTTGGTGTTTTTTTAAAAGTCTAGCATTTATGCTAAAGCCCGTATGCAACTATAACTTATTCATGATTTGGGAGTGAACTATTCGTATGGCACAAGGATCAATACTAGTTGGGAAAAAGGTAAAAAGTATTCTAATACGAGTTATGTGTTTCGCATTGATTATTTCATTATTTGGGCCTTTGACGAATGCATCACAGGTATTTGCGGCGCCAGGCTTTAGCGGCGGAACTGGATCTGTTGAGGATCCTTATATCGTTACGACACCTGAGCAGTTAGATAGCGTGCGAAATTATTATTCGGTAAATTTCAAGCTCGGCAGTAATATCGATTTAACGGATTATCTTTCTGAAGGTGAAGGAGGGTACAATGATGGACAGTTTTGGAAGCCCTTCGGTAACTTTTTCGGCACCTTCGATGGTGATGGTTATGTGATTAAGGGACTGAGAACGAATAGAAACGAAAATTATGTCGGTCTCTTCGGACAAGTAGCAGCAGGATCTTTTATAAAAAATATAGGGTTAGAAAATGTGGATATCATAGGTGGAATGTTTACTGGAGGTTTAGTCGGCGGTTTAAGGGGCTCTACATCAGAAGTGTCGAACAGTTATGTTACAGGCGATGTTAAAGGGACGAATTATACAGGCGGTCTAGTAGGGTATAAAGAAGAAGCAAAGATCATAAATAGCTATACGATAACCAATGTTTCAGGTTCTTCTCAAATAGGTGGATTAGTAGGCCTTGAGTATAGAGGTTCGATTACAAATAGTTTTGCTGCAGGTTTCGTCGCAACTGTCAATTTTAGTGGCGGGCTAGTGGGGGGTACTTATGGAGGTGCAGACGCTAGCGTAGACGTGGATAGCTTTTATGATAAAGAGGTTTCAAAACAATATGATAATTCAGGAAAAGGAGCGCCTCGGTCAACTGCTGAGATGAAAACAGAATCCACATTTACGAATTGGGACTTTGACTCAGAGTGGTTTATAAAAGAGGGGAACTATCCTCAACTGCAAGTTTTCTTAGCTGAAACTCCTACAGCGGATGTAGAAGAAGGAGCTGTTGAATGGAAGACGGAAGTGGAGCTTAGCAGTGGGACAATAGGAGCATCTATTTATTATACGACGAACGGCGATGTGCCGACGCTGAGCAGTACACGATACAGCTCGCCTATCGTGGTGACAGATGATATGACGATTAAGGCCATTGCAGTTAAAGGTATGACCTATAATGAAGTTATGATTCAGAGCTACACGATATTAGGGGCAGCAGAAGCACCAACAACGGGAAAATTATCACCAGGAACAAATGTTGACACTACGCGTTTGGATGGTGTTACCGATGAAATGGAGCTTAAACTAAATAATGGGCTTTATACGGCGATTGCAGCTGGCACTGCTTTTATTGACAACCTAAGTGTACAAGTAGGAGATGTGCTATCGCTCCGCACAAAAGCGACATCTGATGAACCGGCATCTTCTGCACAAATATTGACGGTAGGACTTGCGGACATTAAGCCAAGAAGCACAGTGTCCACGCTGACCTCGACAATAGGAACAGTAAGTACTGGCACAACAGCAAATGAAAAGATAACGAACATTCCATATGGAACAACGTTAGCCGAATTTAAGGAAGCAATTATACCAGCAGCCGCTGCGACGTTTGAGGTCTATGAGGCAAATGGAATAGACCAAGCTAACTCATTAGAGACAGGCAACAAAGTCATCGTTACAGCGCAGGATAGAACAACGAAGACTACGTACACCGTAACAGTGCAAGAAGGAGCACCAACAGGGAGTTTATCACCAGGAACAAACGCAGCAACGACACGTTTGAATGGCGTAACAGATAAGATGGAGTACAAACGCAATAGCGGGAATTACGTTGCAGTTGCAACGGGCACAACTACTGTTGATAACTTAAGCGTACAAGCGGGAGACACGATCTCCGTTCGTACAGCAGCAACATCAGAAAACCTTGCATCTGTTGTACAAGTGTTGACGGTTAGTTCAGCGGACATTAAGCCAAATAGTACGGAGTCCACGTTGACCTCGACACTGGGAGATGTGAGCACTGACGGAACAGCAGATGAAACGATAACGAATATTCCATACGGCACAACATTAGATGAGTTTATTGAGGCGATCACTCCAGCAGAGCATGCCACGTTTGTTGTCTATGAGGCGGACGGAATAAAAGAAGCTGACACATTGGCAACGGGCAACAAGGTCATTGTTACAGCGCAGGATACAACGACGAAGACCACATACATCGTTACGATGCAAGCAGCGCCGCCAGCAGGGAATTTGTCGCCAGGAACAAACGTTGGAACAACGCGTTTGAATGGGGTTACAGATAAGATGGAGTACAAATACAATAGCGGAAATGATATTGATTTTGTGACGGCAACTAATTTTGTAGCCATTGCAACGGGTCAGACTTCTGTAGATAACATTAATGTACAAGCAGGAGACACAATCTCCGTTCGTACAGCAGCAACACCAGAAAATCCTGCATCTGCTATACAAGTACTGACGGTTGGATTAGCGGATATTAAGCAAAAAAGCACGGTGTCCACATTGACTTCGACAATCGGAACCGTAAGCACAGGTGGAACTGAAGATGAAACAATAACGAACATTCCATATGGAACAACGTTAGCTGCGTTTAAGGCAGCGATCACGCCGGCAGCCGATGCGACATTTGAAGTTTATGAGGCGGACGGCGAGAATGAGGCAGAAACTTTAGAAACAGGTAACAAGGTCATCGTTACAGCGCAGGATTCAGCAACGAAGACCACTTATATTGTAACTGTGAATACAGCGCCAGTAGTACCAACACCGACGCCAACAGCGCCAACAGGACCAAGTGTACCGATAGTACCAACACCGACACCGATAGTACCAACACCAACGCCTGTTGTCAACAAACCTGTATACAACGACAAAGTGGATAAAGCATTTGTAGCTGAAATGAAAGCAAAGGCTGAAGCAGCAGCTCCAACAGCCTTTAAAGATGTAAAATCAACTTCTTGGAGCTTTGCTGACATTGATTTCGCTGCACGGGCAGGGATTGTAAAGGGGTATGCAGGCGATAAATTCCGTGGTGAAGCGAAAGTAACACGCGGTGAGTTTGCTCAAATGCTTGTAAATGCACTTGGATTCACATCTAACGGAAAGCAAGAGCTGACGGATGCTAAGGGTCACTTTGCGGAGAAAGCAATTAGGGCCTTAATGGAAAACGGCATTATGACAGGATATGCAGATGGCAGCTTCGAACCCAATCGTGAAATTACAAGAGCTGAAATTGCAGCACTATTAGCAAGACTGCTGGATATTTCTCTTTTGAGTACAGAAGCGAAATTCCAGGATATCACTGCGAATTGGGCAGAAGATCAAATCAACGCGCTAGCTAACGCTGGGATTATTAACGGTAAGAATGGACAAAAATTCGAGCCTAAAGCCAATGCTACTAGAGAAGAAGCGGTTGTGTTGATCGTCCGTCTTTTGAAAATGGTACCTACTAATTAAGCGGCATAAGTGAATTTAATAGCAGAATTTCAAAAAGTAGTTCAATGTAGAGTTAGTCTCAAAATAGATAAATTCGCTGTAGAGATAGTTCGATAACAATATTGAAAAGATGGCGTCACAGAGATTTATTTCTGTGACGCCATTTTTCTATTTTTTGCCTGTTGATGCTCTCTTTAGCAAAAGACGGGCAAGCGAATTTTGGCGTAGGATCGAGGCGGGAAATGATGCAATAAGCACGCATAAGTTCTTATAGCGAGAATAAAGGCTAGGTTTGTAGTCTGTAAGCACAGATATGCGCTTATTGAGCTGCTGAGGCGTAGGATCGAGGCGGGAAATGATGCAATAAGCACGCATATGTTCTTACAGCGTGCGAAACGGCAAGGTTTGTGGTCTGTAAGCACAGATATGTGCTTATTGATTTTAGGATACCTCTTTTTTTGCTATATTGGAGCCCTGCTTATGAAAAGATGAATGAACGTAACAATTACGATATAATAGAAATATTCAAATGTGTTTAAAATTTGTTACATACAGGAGAACTTACAATGACTAATAGAGAGAAACACATACCGGTTCATTTGCTGTCTGGCTTTCTTGGGAGCGGGAAGACGACGCTGCTGAGAAGATTGTTGGATTATTACACCGCGCAGGGAATGAAGCCGGCGGTCATTATGAACGAGCTTGGCGATATTAACCTTGATGGTCAGCTTGTAGGGGATGAAGTGCCGATGGCTGAGATGCTAAGCGGCTGTATCTGCTGCACGATGCGGGGCGATTTGGGGATGGAGATCAGCATGCTCATTGACGAGCATAAGCCTGATGTCATCTTCATTGAATCGACTGGTGCTGCCAATCCGATGGAGACGTTGGATGGGATAACCGAGGCAGCGATGTATAAGGAAATCGATCTACGCAGTGTTATCACGATTGTTGATGGCCCTGAGCTGCTCTCGCGGAGCCGCGACGGGAAGGGTCGCACGTTCAAGCTGATGCTGGAGCAAATAAAATGTGCTACGATTTTGCTGTTGAATAAGGCGGACAAGCTGGAGCCGGATCAGCTAGTTGAAGCGCAGCAGCAGCTGCGGGAATTAAATGCCCATGCTCAGATTATAGCAACCGTGCGCTGCGCAATTAACGATTGGAGCTGGCTTGAAACAGCTGAAAATACGGATCGCCATGAACCTGTGCATGCTAGTGATGAAGCGTTAGACATACAAGAGCGCGCATCAGCCGCACATAGTCATAGCCATGACAGCCAAGCATGCTCAGTAGCTGGCTGTACCCATGACCACGGCGATGCCGTTCACTCCCATGATGATGACTTTAGCAGCCACAACCACAGCAGCCATCATCATTCGCATGACCATGTTATGGTTGTGACGCATTATTGGCGCGGCCCTGTGAGCAGTGAAGCCTTTGAATCCCTGCTGCAAAAGCTTCCAGCTAACATTTACCGTGCAAAAGGGATTGTGACGTTCACGGATGCGCCTAGCCGGTTTCTGTTCCAATATGCGTATAAGGAATCTGATTTTATGAGAATCGAGCCGCAAGGACATGTAAACGATGTTGCGGTATTTATCGGAGAACATTTTTCCAAAGAATGGCTGCAAAATGAGCTGGAGCTACTTGAGCAGCACCTGAACATAGAGACGCAGGGGTAATCAACTTGCTGTTGGGATATGTCGAAAATTGCCATTATCATGTCTATTCCAGTGATTGCTTGGGCAAAATAATGCTGACGAGGCATGACCATCGTCTCTGCATCACGAATGTAATAGAAAGGTGTGGCAACAAATGATTAGAAAATGGTTTATTCCTATGGTGGCGCTGCTTGTACTGTTTTCAGTCGCTCCCGTATGGGCAGCGAAGTCGGTAACGGCTTTGCCTGATGCTTCACTAGTGGTTCTTCACCCTAAAGAGTCTGATATAGACAAAGAGCATAAGCATTACAAAGGGAAAATGACTCGCAAAGATTTTGAGGCTTACCGGTTGGAGAAGCTGAAGGAAATAGCGACCTATTTTGGTATTCAAGCCGATGGCAAGTCAGTGGAGCAGCTGAAGAAGGAAGTAGAGGCTGCGAAGCTTGCCAATAAAGATAAATGGGAAGCTTTTAAAGCAGAGCATCAAGCGAAGCGGTTGGAGCATTTGCGTGAGATTGCGAAGGAACATGGCATTAAAACAGAAGGCAAGACGTCGGAGCAGCTGCGGGAAGAGCTATATAAGCTGCATGGCGGAAAAGGCAAACGTCCCCATCGTTTAGAGGATCATGACCGCAGCAGCGAGGATAATGATGTTAAAGAGAAGAACAAACAAAATCAAGTGTAAGTGAGCTATTCCATCGCCTCCTCTGTCATAGACAGAGGGGGCTTTTCTTCGTGTGGATATAATGGATTTAAATTAAAAGTGCTGGACTTTCTTACTAGATATCATACAAATAAGAATAGATGCTATCGACTCTTGTCGTTTCGAAAAATAAAGAAATAAAGTGGTTTTTTGTCGAATTATATAGTGTTATTATCCTATTTTTATCATTGTGTTTGGGTCAAAATGTCAAGTATACTAGAACCGTATCATAATTTGACATATTACGTCGTTTTTTGCTTTCTCCGACAACAAGGGGCTGATAGATCGGATGAGAAAGATTAGGCTAAGCATCGCTCAAAAATTAATATTTTCCATAGGCCTGCTCGTTATTCTTTCATTTGGTCTATTGGTAACCGCTCACCTCATCAAGCTTTATCATTCCAACCTGCGTGAAAGCGAGCTTCTTGCGCAGACGGAATCGATGGCCTACATTAATCCTTTCACTAAAACGATGGATCAAACGATGATGATGCTGGAAACGCTTGAAGTAACCATGACTCAAATGGGCAAAAACCAGATGCAAAATCGTGAATACATAGTTGAGCTACTTAAGCAAATGCTTATCAAGCATCCTGATCTATTAGGCGTTTATACGTTGTGGGAGCCTAATGCCTATGACGGAAAAGATGCATTTTACAAAAATAAAAACAGCTATGACGATGCTACAGGGCGCTTCATTCCTTATGTCGTTCGCGAGGATCAGTCCATTCAATTGCTGGCCATTGCAGATTACGAGGATAAGGAGAAAGGGAGCTTCTATCAAACGCCTAAACTTACGAAATCTTTTTCACTTATAGAGCCATATTCCTATGATGTTGATGGTAAATCAATAATGATGATATCGCTTGTGCTGCCTCTATTAAATGAGCAAAATGAGTTTTTAGGTATAGTAGGAGCAGATATTTCACTTGAATCGATGCAGAAACAGATCGAAGCTTTCCGGCCGCTAGGGGGATACTCCACGATTATTACGACGGATAATCAATATTTGGCTAACGGCAAGTACCCTGAGCTTGTGAACACACCGTATCGGTTATGGTCTAATAAGGCTGAGCTTGAAGCGATGAAAGGGACGGATTCAAGAATTGCCTATACACGAGACTCTCAGGACAAAGAGACCGTGCTGCGTCTGCTTCATCCGATTCTTGTTCACAATGTATTATGGCATATTGAAACAATCATCCCCAAAAAGAACATGCTTTCCAATTACTATAAAAGCCTTTGGGAATCGATGTTCATCACTGGTATTGCTTTATTTTTGATGGCGATTGCCATGGTGTCGCTTGTAAGGAAAATCATTTTAGTTAATATTTATAAAGTTGTACAAGCCACCTCGGCTGTCGCAATTGGAGGCGAAGAACAGCAGTTAACCATTCATACGAATGACGAGTTTGAATACATGGCTAATCATTTTAATCATATGCTTATCCAGCGCAAGGAAGCGGAGAAATTAATTGAATACCAATCGACACATGATCTAATGACGGGACTTCCTAATCGCTATGCTTATCATCGCCATATGGAAGGGAAATTAGCGGAGCAAGACAAGCAACAAGGCCATATCGCTTTGCTTTTCATAGACCTTGATCGGTTCAAAATGATAAACGATATGCTCGATCATACGATGAGTGACCAATTGCTCCAGAAAATGGCGCATCGAATTATGATTACCGTCGGCAGCTCGGGGAGAGTATTCCGCTTCGGGGGGGACGAGTATATCGTGCTGCTAGAGCAAGTTACTTTTCTCCATGCAGCGATGCATAAAGCAGAAGAAATTTTATCAGCTATTTCCCAGCCGATTGGGCTTGAGGATCGGATGTTTTATATTACAGCAAGCATTGGAATGAGCATTCATCATGAATGGACGCCTGCGACTGCAGACCAGCTGGTGAAAGAAGCGGATATTGCGATGTATGTGGCGAAGAAAGAGCGAAATACATGCAAACTATATTCTCCTACGATTAATGATGTAACGAAGAAGGAGCTTATTCTTGAGAGCAGCATGTCCAAAGCGCTGGAGCTGGGCCAATTTATGCTTTATTACCAGCCTAAGGTTGATTTAGCTACTGGCTCTATATATGGGGCGGAAGCATTAATTAGATGGAATCACCCGGAGCTTGGCATGGTGTCACCGCTTGATTTTATCCCGATTGCGGAGAAAACCGGTTTTATTATTTCGCTTGGCGAATGGGTGCTGTTTACAGCTTGCCAGCAAATTAAAGAATGGGAGCGCATGGGGCTGCAGCAGATCTCAATCAGTGTAAATATGTCGATGATCCAATTCCAGCAGAAACAAATCGTCCATACGATTGAAAGAATCATATCGGATGCAGGGATTCGACCTCATCAAATTGAGCTGGAAATTACAGAGTCGATTTTTATGGATAATGCGGCTCACACGCTTAACATACTGCATGAGCTTCAGCAGCTCGGCGTCAAGCTGTCGCTTGATGACTTTGGAACGGGTTATTCGTCGCTCAGCTATTTGCAAAATATTCCGCTGCACACGTTAAAGATCGATAAATCCTTTATAAGCGGCATCGTAAACGATTATAAGAAACAAATGATTTTTAAATCGGTCGTCGTCATCGCTCACAATTTAAATTTAAAGGTTGTGACCGAGGGAGTAGAGACAGAGGAAGAGCTGCGGATTATTAACGACCACCACTGCGATGCTGCTCAAGGATACATTTATAGTCCTCCTGTTGCGGCACCGAGATTTGTACAGCTGTATATGGAACATAATAAGGAAGCCTGATGGATATTCCGTCTCCCGTCAAACGTGGAGGCGGTTTTTTTATTAGACCAGTTTTATTTTCGTATAACCGTTACGTCTTGGGCTTATCGATAAATATGACAATTGTTTGGTAAAATATTGTTGAGCGATAGGTGTTACAAAATGATCGAAGGCATCGTCTTCTTTATAGCTTGAGCAAAAAACGTAAGGAGGTAAACGGAATGGAACATTCGGCGCCGGATTTGTTTCGTCAACAGTTTAATACACATTATCCTTCGGTTAGACGAAAGCTTGTCGCACTTATTCGTGATGAAGCAGCTGCGGAGGATCTTGCCCAGGAAACATTTCTAAGGCTTTACCGGAATCCACCGGATCAGCCTGAAGCAATAGGAGGCTGGCTTCATCGCGTATTAACGAGGCTGGCTTATGATTATATGGATAAAAAAGCACGAGAGCGTGCTCTAACACAAAAACAGGAACAAAGCATACTCGCACAGCCGCAAGCGGTTCAGTCGAATGAACAGCAGTTGATTGATAAGGACGAGCAGGAACGGGTTAGAGGCTGGTTAGATACGCTGCCCGAACGGGACAAAAAAATGCTTCTGCTCCGATATGAAGGATACAGCTATGCGGAAATCGCAGAGCAGCTCCAGTTGCGGCAGCCGCAGGTCGGGACGATGCTGCGCAGAGCCGGGGCTAGGCTGAAGCGCCATGCGCATAAGGCAGAAGGAGCAATGTCTCATGAATGAAGTGCGATGGCCAGCGCCTGCTGCACCTAGCATGAGAGGTCAAAACCTTTTAGGAGGAGTTCAAGATGACAAAAAATGATGAAATAAACAAAAAAGAAGCAGAGCAAATGTCGGCTGCATGGGCGCGTCTAGAGAAACAGCTTCAAGCCTCAGAGCAATCGCCGCTTTGGGAGCAATGGGAAGAACAAGGCAAGCACGCTGCTGAGTTCAATAAGGAGTCAACAGCTGCAGCTAGCGCTGCGCATACAAAAGCTACTACCGCTCAAACGTATCCAGAACAAATGCAAGCAAATGCGGTTCCGCTAGGACGAGCTCGTGCTTCATCCAGTCCAGCTGCTAATAAACCGAATAAAAGTGGAGCTGTAGGCCGCTGGTTCAAAAGGAATGTTGGCAAAACAATAGCGGCATGCGCAGCAGCTGTCATTACGGTGGTTATTGCGACGCCCTCAACAAATGAAGCATTGGCGGCATGGCTTAATACGTTCCGAATGGATAACGTAATGATTGTGCAGCAAAATGATTTGGAGTCGCTCATGAACAGCTTCATGAAGGATGGCGAAACGCGTGAAACCGTTAACCGTTTCGGTACCTTCGAGCAGACGACTGTCGGAAGCTGGTCAAAGATGACCGTAGAACAAGCTACTAAGGAGCTGGGCTTTGCTGTTCCAACATTGACGGTTCCAGAGATTCAGTTAGGTGCCATATCATCGATGTCAGCTCAGACGATAGCCTTCCGCCTAAATGTGGATGAAATCAATAGTGCAATGCGTAAGCTGGGCGCGGATAAGCTGCTGCCGAAATCAGTAGACGGCAAAGCAATTGAATTCAACACAGGCCAAGGCGTAACGATCACGTATGAACCTAAGGAAGGAAGTACTTCAAAGCAAAGCCTATGGGTTGAATATATCAAGCAGCCTAGCATCAAAATGGATCCTTCTGTGGATGCAAAGGATGCCTATGAGGCTATCATTCGCTTCCCAGCGCTTCCTGATCATTTGCGCAAATCGCTTGTGCAAGCATCAAACATGGAAAACGGAGAAATTCCATTTCCGCTCATTACAAATGAAAAGCCGGAGAAAATCGTTATTGAAGGGGTTGATGTATATTTGAATCAATCTTCTGACCATAGTTACGCAAATGCGATGTGGCTTAAAGATGGCGTTGTAGCAAGCGCACACTTTAACGATTTTGAGGACAAACAAAAAGTACAGTCGCTTATTGCGGAGCTGATTCATCCATGAGTGCTGTTGCTATTGAAACCATCGGATTATGCAAGGATTACGGTGAAGGACGAGGCTGCCACGATGTTACACTGACGATTAGAGAAGGGGAAGCCTTTGGCTTCCTCGGTCCTAATGGAGCGGGAAAAAGCACGATAGTGAAAATGCTCACAGGCCTTATTAAACCAACCTCAGGTAAAGCTCAAATCTTCGGACAGCCTTCAGGATCAATCGAGGCTAGACGGAGATTTGGCTATTTGCCTGAGTTGTTTCGTTATCCGGATTGGTTGACGGGCGAAGAGGTTTTGGCTTTTCATGCAAAGTTGTGTGAGCTCGACCGCTCTATGGCCAAACGACGCATTCATCAGCTTCTCGACGATGTGGGCATTGGCAGCCGGGGAAGCGACAGGCTCAAAGGGTATTCGAAGGGGATGCAGCAGCGGCTTGGACTCGCATGCGCGTTACTCACAAATCCGGATATCGTTTTTCTTGATGAGCCGGCTTCAGCGCTTGATCCCGTTGGCAGGCATGAGGTGCGAGATTTGCTTGCTAGGCTGAGAAGCCAAGGGAAAACGATCTTTCTTAATTCGCATTTGCTTGAGGATGTGGAACAGTTATGCGATAAGGTCGCTCTACTGAATAACGGTAAAGTACTGGCGGAGGGAAAGGTATCCGATGTGCTGAGCTCGCAGTCGAGCTGGCGTTTGCGTGTCAGCGGTTATACCCCTTTAGCAGCTGAACGTATTCAGCAACTGCTAGGCGCGAATGTGATCGTGTCGAACGCTGAGCATGATGATGCATCTGTATGGCTTGAGATTGAGCTGGAAAATGATGAGCAAATAGGATTGGTCAATTATATTCTTATTGAGCTGGGATTGACGCTGTATGAGGTTGGGAAATTGCAATCACGGCTCGATGAGTGGTTTATGCAGGCCGTAACGGGCCTTGAGCATAGGGGGGAGCGCAGATGATCGCGGTTTGGGGCCTAACTTGGAAGGAGCTCGTTCGTAAAAGAGTGACGCTTATGACGATCATCATGACGGTTCTCTTCTGGATTGCTTACTGGTTTATTGCTGATGCTATCGCCGGCGGCGAGGTGAATGTTGCGACTTCTATGAACTTATTCGAAAATTTTGCCCGCAGTGCAATGATTATGACATTAGGTTTCTTCTTTGGCGCTTTTGCCGTTGCCTTCCTTTCTATATTCAGCTCCGTTGCGGCTGTGACAGGGGAAGCAGAGCAAGGCGTTCTTCAATCCGTACTCGCAAGGCCCATTGCGCGCTGGAAGTGGTTTTTGGGCAGATGGCTCGGCTTTGTCAGTTATGTTGCGTTATATGCATTCCTGTTATTCAGCTCAATTATTCTTATCAGCTGGGCAGAAACTGGCGTCTTATTCAGCATGATGGTGTACTTCAAATCACTTTTGTTTTTTATGTCTGTTATTCCGCTATTAGTATCCTTAACGATGCTCGGCTCCTGTTATTTAAGTCCTTTGGGAAACGGCATTTGGATGACGATGCTCTTCGGTATGGGCTGGCTTGGCAGTACGATTGGCCGGTTTATGAGCACAGGTAGGATTCAAATGAAAGGGATGCAAACACTTGAGACCATCACAGGCTTAATTAAGCTGGCTATGCCGGCGGATACGTTGCAGCAGCGCATGCTTAACGAATTATTTTCAATCTCTGAGCTTAGAGGCTTATATAACATTAACGCAGAGCTAAGTATTTTCTCTATTAACGGAGCGGCATCAAATTCCTTTTTAATTTATTGCGGTATTTACACGGCTGCGCTGCTCGGCATAGGTATACTAATTATGAAGCGAAAAGATTTTTAAGCGGGGCTGCCCCTTTTTGGAGGAGGCAGTCGACTGCTTTTTTTTATGTCTTTATAGAGGAGTGGATGCCATTAAAGGGAAAAACATCAGTAAAGATTAAGTGGGGAAGCCCGCATAAATAGTATGATTTTTGTTGAAAATAAAAGCTTCTCTTTCTTTGGAAAATCCAATTTTCTCGGCAACACGAATGGACGCTAAATTATTGGGGTCTATAATACTGATCAATTTTTGCAAGCCTAAGTGATGAAAACCAAATTGCTTGCAAGCCATGGCTGCTTCAGAGGCGAATCCTTTGGACCAATATTTTTTATTTATATGGTAGCCGATTTCTACCTCAATTGTTCCATCGATCGTTTGTTTAACAAGGCCACAATCACCGATTAGTTCATCCGTTGCCTTTAAGCAGACTCCCCATAAACCAAATCCATCGTTTTTGTATCGTGCTTCATTTCTTTTTATCCAATTTTGAGTTTCTTGGATAGTAAATGGTGCTGGATAATTAGCCATCGTTTCGGGGTCAGAAAAAATAGCATGTAAACCTTCAAAATCATCCTCTTTGTAGCATCTCAAATATAATCGATTCGTTTCAATCACAACCATATATTTACCCCTCCTACGATGAGAATTAAATAATTCCACTAAATTATAACAGTAGTTATTCATAAATTCACCGATAATGCTTCTTCTTCGTTAGGTATGAAAAGTGATTTAAATAAAAATGCAATAGGGTGCTTGTGGACTTTGCGAGCGTCTGCTAAACTAAAGTTGTTATTCAGTAAATTTATTAACTAAATTCGGAGTGTGGCATGGCAACGATAAAAGATATTGCGCAGGAGGCAGGTGTTTCAGCTGCTACCGTATCCAGGGTTTTGAACAATGATGTCACCTTGGCAGTAAGTGAGGAAACGCGTACACGAATATTCAGCATTGCCGAGAAGCTGCAATATAAGCCGTCCAGGCTGCGAAGAATGAAGAAGGAAGAGCAGCTCTCGCGTCAGCAAATCGGTTTGCTTATGTGGTCGACACTGGAAGATGAGCATGATGATCCTTATTTCTCCTCCATTCGCAAAGGCATTGAAACGCGCTGCGAGGAGCTTGGAATCAACATTGTGAAGGTGCTTCGCGGCAATAGTCGAGTGGAGATGCAGTCGTTCAACGAGCTGGATGGTGTGATTGTTGTGGGCTCCATTCATGATGAGGATGTTAATCAGTTGTATAGCAACGGAAATCGGCTTGTATTTGTGAACCATTCAGGCGAGCTGTATGAGTATGACACCGTAAAGCTGCATTTTGAGCAAGCAACCCGAGCAGTAATCAAACATTTTAGAGAACTAGGACACCAAAAAATAGGCTACATCGGCGGGAATGATTATATCCATCGTCTGAATCGTCAATTTGAAAGTACAGAGACGGATGAGCTTCGCCGTGTTTTTTTCGAGAAGGAGATGCGTGAGCTCGGTCTTTATGATGAAAATTTCGTCATTAAGGCATATTGGTCTTCAAACAGCGGATATGAGGCGATGAATCAGATGCTTCAGCAAAGCTCGAGGCCAACCGCTTGTTTTATTGGAAGTGATCCGATGGCTGTAGGTGCTTTGCGCGCGCTGCATGAGCATGGTCTTCGAGTGCCTGAGGATATGGCGATTGTAGGTTTTGATGACATTGAAATCTCTGCATTTTTGAATCCGCCGCTAACGACGGTTCGCGCGCATACTGAGCATATGGGCAGAACGGCGGTACAACTGCTGCTTGAGCGGATCGAAGGCCGCGAGGCAGCTGTTCATATGACCGTCAATACGACGCTCATTGTACGGGAAAGCTGCGGCAGCTCTGTGAAATCGTAAGTATTCATTTATATAAACTTTTAGGAGGTTATTATTTTGTCTATTCAATATGATCAACAGCTATCGGTATTCCACCTGCAAGCGAAGGATACAAGCTATGTTATCCATATTACGAAATCAGGATATCCTGCACATGTCTATTGGGGCAAAAAAATTCGCGGCGTGCAGCTGGAGCGTTTATTTGAGCTTAAGGAGCGGGCTTCATTCACGCCTAGCACAGAGCTGGACCAATTGGAACTGTCGCTGGATACGCTTCCGCATGAGTATCCTGCATACGGCAACTCTGATTTCCGCATGCCTGCATTCCAGGTCAAGCTTCCAAATGGAACAACAGTAACGGATCTGCGCTTTGATTCGCACCGCATTGTGGATGGAAAGCCGGCACTTGCTGGATTGCCTGCAACGTATATTGAGAACGACTCCGAAGCACAAACGCTTGAAATCACGCTGAAAGATGATCTGACAGGCTTGTCCGTCATTTTGTCTTATACCGTATTTGAAAACTACGATGCGATTACTCGTTCCGCTAGAATCGTCAACAACGGTACAGCTACTTTGGATTTACAGCGTGCGTTCAGTATGAGTTTGGACTTTGCGCATGACAACTTTGAGATGCTTCAGCTCTCTGGTGCTTGGATTCGTGAGCGCCATATTCATAAGCGCAAGCTTGAGCCGGGTTTGCAATCGATCGAGAGCCGCAGAGGTTCAAGCAGCCATATGCAAAATCCGTTTGTCGCTTTGCTCGCTGAGGGTTCTACCGAGGATCACGGCGATGTATACGGTGTAAACCTTGTGTACAGCGGTAATTTTACGGCTGGCGTCGAGGTGGATCAATTCCATGCAGCAAGGCTATTCATTGGCATTAACCCATTCGACTTTAATTGGCGATTGGAGCCGGGCGAGGAGTTCCAAACGCCAGAGGCGGTAATGGTACACTCTGAGCATGGCCTCGGTGGCATGTCACGCAGCTTCCATGATTTGTACCGTGCTCGCTTAATTCGCGGCACGTTCCGTGATCAAACACGTCCGATACTCGTCAACAACTGGGAAGCGACGTATTTTAACTTTAATGCGGATAAAATCGAAGATATTGCGCGTGCCGGCAAGGAGCTTGGCATCGAGCTGTTCGTACTGGATGATGGTTGGTTCGGCAAACGCGACAACGACACAACTTCGCTCGGGGATTGGTTTGTTGACCCGAAAAAGCTGCCAAACGGCTTAGAGGATTTGGTTAGCCGGGTGAAGCGTCTAGATATGCAATTCGGCCTTTGGTTCGAGCCGGAAATGATTTCGCCTGAGAGCGAGCTGTACAAAGCTCATCCTGATTGGTGCTTGCATATCGACGGCCGCAGACGGACACAAGCGAGAAATCAACTCATTTTAGATTTGTCACGCGCGGACGTTCAACAATATATCGTTAAGTCGATATCGGATATTCTTTCAAGTGCGCCGATTACGTACGTGAAATGGGATATGAATCGCAATATGACAGAGATCGGTTCAGCACTTCTGCCTGCAGAGCGTCAACGCGAGACCGCTCATCGCTATATGCTGGGTCTCTATTCCGTGCTTGAGCAAATTACGTCTGCTTTCCCTGATGTATTGTTCGAGAGCTGCTCTGGCGGCGGCGGCCGCTTCGATGCGGGCATGCTTTATTACATGCCGCAAACATGGACAAGCGACAATTCGGATGCGGTATCTCGCTTGAAAATTCAATACGGAACAAGCATCGTTTATCCGGTTAGCGCGATGGGCGCTCACGTATCAGCCGTGCCTAACCATCAAGTGAACCGTATAACATCCCTAGAAACTAGAGGAAATGTTGCTCTATCTGGAAACTTTGGTTACGAGCTTGATCTTACTCAATTTACGGAGGAAGAGAAGACGACCGTTAAGGAACAGGTTGCTCTTTATAAGGATGTAAGGCATCTTGTGCAATTCGGAGATTTCTATCGTCTGCTTAGCCCGTTCGAAGGCAATGAAACGGCGTGGATGTTCGTTTCCAAGGACAAAAAAGAAGCATTTGTAGTGTTCGTTACTGTTCTGCAAGAGCCAAATCTGAAGCTTAATCGCTTCTGCCTCAAAGGCCTTGATCCGAACCGCGATTACAAGCTGCTTGGTGAAGAAACGGTATATGGCGGCGATCAGCTGCTTTATGCTGGGCTTGCAACTCCGCAATTTTATGGCGATTATGCAAGCAAGGTATACCGATTCCTCGCCGTGGAATAAACGATCTAAACTAAAGGGGTTATCTCAAAAGTGGATTTCATTACTTTTGAGGTAATCCCTGTTTTGTTTTAGCTTAGGTGTGAATAAAAAAATAGCGATGCAGGGTCGTCCCTGTACCGCTATTTATTCCTTGTTCAAAACGAGCAGACTTCTGCTCGAATTTTCACTTCTATTATGTACTATTGTACTAGCCGCTCATAGAAGTTGAAGCTGCTGCTGCAATAAAAATAACAAAAATGATGATGTAAATAACGAGAATGATTGCCGCCCAAATTAATGATGCTTTAAAATAGTTTTTCTTCGTTGGGTTGCCTTCACCAAACGCCCATACAAACATCATAATAACATTAACGATCGGAATGATTAAAATGAGTGTAGTGAGCATCCACTCTTTAATTGTAATGACAGGCGACATTTCCTGATTTTGTTGATGCCCGTATCCTGGTACACCGGGATTTACGGGGGGTTGCTGATAGTTATCCATTCTTTCTCTCCTCTGAGTTCATAGTGCTGTAACAATTTGGTCACAAATTGATTATATATAAATTCCCATAATTTACAACCCTTGAATTGAAGAAAATTGTTTTTTATTTATAAAATTTAGGGCTTGTATTCAATTATAGCGACAAAATAATAGATTATTTGATAGCAAATAAATGATATTATCGATTATCAATTTGTATTTTCAAGGGCGGAAAGGATAGGATAAACTCCTTTTAAGAAGACATAAAGTAGACAATATTTCCATAAAATTATAAATTCCATCCTGTAAGCCTCTTGCCCTTGACGTTACGTCAAGGGTTATACTCTGTTCAAGAGGGGGGATGAACAGATGAATAATAGTTCTTCTTATGCGATTGGCGCATTCGCGAAACTGACAAAAGTTACTGAACGAACGCTCCGTTATTACGATCGACAGGGACTGCTTAAGCCGTCCAGCCGAAACGCGCATGGGCATCGCTTTTATACGGATCAGGATTTAATTCAACTGCAAAAGATTTTAACGTTAAAATATTTGGATTTCTCTTTAGAGGACATTTCTGCTTATTTGCAGCGGCCGGAGGAGGACTTGCAGCACTCATTAGCTTCCCAATATGAGATGCTTAAGAAAAAGCAGGCGCATTTGGAGCGTGTAATAGACACCATTGGACGGATGCAGAAAATTTTGGAGGGAGCGGGCAAGGTCGACAGCGATTCCTTGCTCGTGTTTATTCAACATATTCAGCATGAACAGCAGCAGAAGGAATGGCTATCAACGCAAATGCCGCCTTCTTTAGTAGATGCGATATTTATGGAAGGAATAGACTCGGAAATCAGATCGGCATTTGAAAGTAAAATAACGGTGTTCGCCATGGAGCTAAAGGAACTTTATAAGCAAGGAAAACAGCCTCTGGATGAAGAGGTGCTTGCTTGCGGTCTGAGTCTTGTTGCGCTCTTAGAGGAGCTGCTGTCACCTGTCTTAGAGAGGTTTAGTGAAGAGGAGCTTGCGCAATTAGAGGTGCTGAACGATCCAGCTCATTCCTTTGATCCTGTTTTATTCCCAAATTTGTTTACGAAGGATGAAGAAGCCTTCTTAGCCGTTACTTTCGATCATCTTGAGGCATTGAAAATGTTGAAAGCAGGGATAACCGATGAAAAATAGTGTTGAAGCAGATATGCCGAAGGCAACCATTGGCGTTTCACAATTTTTCAAGCTGATCGCAAAGCATAGACCCGCTAAGTTATTAATTATCGTTGCCGTTGTATTGGGACTCGGAGAGACGCTGCTCTCGCTGCTCATCCCTTTATTGACGAAAAATTTAGTCGAGGAGTTATCGCAATCGACCATCCAAACGATGACGTTTGTTGTGCTTGGAGCCGTGTTTCTCATTCAGACCATTATGTCTGGTTTCTCGGTCTATACGATGTCCTATGTAGGTCAGTATGTTATTGCAGGCTTGCGACGTGAAGTATGGAACCGAGTGATAAAGCTGCCAGTACCGTTTTTTGATCGCAACAATTCCGGCGAGACGATGAGCCGTGTTACGAATGATACAAATGTGATCAAAGATTTTATCATCGGGCATGTCATATCGTTTTTTGGAGGAATTGTATCTATTATTGGCGGCGTGATTCTCCTGCTGCTGATTGATTGGAAGCTCACGCTGCTTATGCTGATTGCCGTTCCGGTAGCACTTCTTGTTCTATGGCCGCTAGGCACCAAAATGTTCACAGTATCCAAATCCATGCAAGATGAAACTGCATTATTTCAAGGCGATCTTGGCCGTGTGCTCTCCGACATTCGGCTTGTGAAGGCATCGCTTGCTGAGCCGGTAGAAAATCGTCAAGGCGACAAGCGAATCTCGCATTTGTTTACATTTGGCTTGCAGGAAGCCCGAATCATGTCAATCGTAACCCCTTTAATGATGACGGTGATGCTGCTCATACTTGTTATATTAATCGGTTATGGCGGTGTAAGGGTCGCACAGGGCACTTTAACGGGCGGAGAGCTGGTTGCTGTCATTTTGTATATGTTCCAAATTGTTATGCCGTTTACGCAGATGGCTTCGTTCTTCACGCAATTCCAGAAAGCAATGGGTGCTTCAGAACGTATTTTGGAGCTGCTAAATGAGAAGGAGGAACAGTCCAGCCATGAGATTGCGGCAGCTGTCCTTCACGAGAAAGATCATCATTCCTATATTAAATTTGAACAGGTAAGCTTCGGATATTCGGAGGATCGGCCGCTGCTTCATTCGCTCTCGTTTCAAGTGAAGCAGGGACAAGTAACGGCGTTTGTAGGCCCGAGCGGCACAGGCAAGACAACGCTGTTCTCGCTGCTGGAGAGGTTCTATAATCCAACCGAGGGCGTCATAACATATGGCGGGGAACCGATCGCGTCCATGGCGCTGGATGATTGGCGAAAGCGGATTGCTTATGTTTCACAGGATAGCCCGATGATGCAAGGCTCGATTCGACACAATCTGACTTATGGGCTGGAGGATGTGAGCGAGGCGAAAATCAGGGAAGCTGTCGGTCAAGCGAATTTGACAACTTTTATCGATTCGCTTCCTGAAGGTTATGAGACGGAGGTTGGAGAAAGAGGCGTTAAGCTTTCGGGAGGCCAGCGTCAACGGCTGGCGATTGCCCGGGCTATTTTGCGAAATCCTGATGTACTGCTGCTGGATGAAGCGACGGCTCACCTCGACAGCGATTCGGAAATGCAAGTACAAGAAGCGCTTCAGGGCCTTATGACGGCAAGAACGACATTAGTCATTGCCCATCGACTTTCAACGATTCGTGGAGCCGACCAAATCATTGTGTTTGAGAAAGGTGGAATTTCGGGTCAGGGCACCCATGCGGAGCTGCTGGAGAACCATGAATTATATGCTAAGCTCGTACAGCAGCAGTTTAGTGTTGAGTAGTTAGGTTAGTCGCGACAATAAAGCATGCTGCAACGTTAATGTGATTCCAACGGGTATCCAAGTCATTTTTGTCCAGATAAGCTATACTCAATACAACAGGTTATTGTATACCATTCCTAGGAATTGAGGTGGCTTAAGGATGGCTAATGTAGCAGAAGTAACCAAACGACCTATAGCATTGATTACGGGAGCATCCAGTGGATTTGGGCTTTTGACGTCGATTCGCTTAGCGCAAGAGGGCTACTTTGTAATTGCAACAATGAGGGACATCGGGAAAAAGGAAGAAGTGCTTGCAAAAGCAAAAGAGAACGGCGTACTAGATCATATTGCAATAATGAGGCTTGATATTACCGATTCTGACAACATCGTGGAAGTCATTGAGCAGGTAATGGAGCGCTGGGGCAAAATCGACGTGCTCGTAAATAATGCGGGTTATGCCGTAATGGGCGTCGTTGAGGAAATACCGATGGTGGATTGGCGTGCTCAATTTGAAACGAATTTCTTTGGTACCGTTGCTGTTACGAAAGCGGTTCTGCCACATATGCGAGTTCGCAGCCAAGGCAAAATTATTAATGTCAGCAGCGGAGCAGGCATTCTTGGTTTTTCCAACACGGGTGCGTATTCGGCCTCGAAATTTGCATTAGAGGGCTTTAGTGAAGCGCTGCGGCTAGAGCTGCTGCCATTTTCTATCCCGGTCGTACTCGTAGAACCCGGTACTTACGATACTGGCATTGCAGCAAAGCATGTGTTTCGTGCGGAACAAAACTCCCCTTACAGCAAAATGATTGAGCGCTTTAATCAATTCAATAAAAAGTCGGAGAAAAATGCGCCTAATCCGATTCAGGTTGCGAACACGATCGTGAACATTTGCCAATCCCGCCGTCCGAAGCTTCGTTATGTGTGCGGAAATGATGCGAAGATGATTTTTGTTATGAAAAAGCTGTTCCCTTGGCGACTCATCGAATTTGTACTTCGCAAAGCACTGCACTAAATTCAAATAGCTGAGAGCGTTGTTTTCTGCGCTGCTCGGCTTTATTTTTATGTAGCCAAGACAGATAAGACCCTGAGACCATTGACGCATCGAAAAAGTCCATGGTACTCTAACTTCACATGGAAACTATTGGAGGGATCATCTTGATTGAAATTCGCTTATCGGTAGGTTATGACGAGTATGAAGAAGGCGTAAGGATGTCTGAACTGATTGAAAAATTGGCATCTAGCGCAGATGGCGAGAAGCTGTCTATACTAACGATTGGCGATTGGGGTCAGGCGTATGAGAATTCTCCGGACAGCTTCTTGGAATCATTGATCAGCCACAAAGATTCTTTTCCTAATTTAACGAAATTATTTATTGGAGATATGGGTTTTGAGGAATGTGAGGTTTCCTGGATTAATCAGACGAACCTTTCACCGCTGCTTGCGGCATTCCCGAATTTGCAGTCATTGTCGATCAAGGGCAGCCAAGAGTTAAGCTTGCAGCCTCTTGTACACGAGAAGCTGCAAGAGCTCGTTATTATTTGCGGAGGGCTTCCGAAGTCTGTGCTAGAGGAAATAACGAGTGCAAAGCTGCCTGAGCTGAAGAAGCTTGAGCTTTATCTGGGCGTAGATGATTACGGTTTTGACGGCGGAATAGAGGATGTCATGCCGCTGCTGCAAGGTGATCTATTTCCAAAGCTTACATACTTAGGCTTGAAGGATAGTGAAATTCAGGACGAAATCGCAATTGCGATCGCGGATGCGCCGATTTTGGACCAGTTGGAAATACTTGATCTTTCTTACGGCACGTTATCCGATGAAGGAGGCAAGGCACTG
Source organism: Pristimantibacillus sp. Z349TD_6 (assembly GCF_056173205.1). Lineage (NCBI taxonomy): Bacteria > Bacillati > Bacillota > Bacilli > Caryophanales > Paenibacillaceae > Pristimantibacillus (SeqCode) > Pristimantibacillus sp. Z349TD_6. The sequence continues at coordinate 1,522,527 of NZ_CM149662.1, forward strand.
CTTGCAAGCGAGCGTGTGAAGAAGCTGAAGCACCTTAACCTGAGCTACCACTATATGTCGGATGAGCTGCTGCTTCGCTGGAAGCAAGCAGGCCTGTCAGTAGATGTGACGGACCAGCAGGAAACGGATGAAGATGATTGGCGTTATCCGTTCCTTACTGAATAATGGATCATTTTATAAACGACGGCGTTGCCGAAGCTCCTTATTTGCTCATCGGAAATCCGTCTAACAAACGAACATTCGGCTTGCAGGCAGCAAGAAAGAAGCAGGGGCTCGCTCCTGCTGTTGTGCTCTCCTATGAGCAGCTGCTCAAGCGAACAGTGTTTATTCAAGATATTTTGCGAGATTATGCAGAAGCCGATAAGGTCATTATTCGGCTAGATGCGCCAGGTGAGGATCAAGCTGTTGAACGACAGTTGATCGCATGGGGTGCGGCTGACCGAAGCGGCGATGACTTATTCTGGTCAGCGGGCTCTCTGCCGCACAATATTTCGATATCCGCGGAGGAAGCGCAGCAGCTGCCGCTGGAGCATGGACGAATCTATTACCCAGCACAGTGGTACCGCGGGTACTGCCGATTTCTTGCTGCGATGCATACAGAGGTTAAAGCATCAGGCGTTTCCGCAAGCTGGGTAAACTCGCCGGGAAGCGTAGCTAATATGTTTGACAAAAGAAGCTGTTGGCAGCTGCTCACACGTCATGGACTCATCATGCCGGCTCTTCCTGCTCCTACAGGAAGCATAAAAAATTACGATGAACTGCAAGCGGCGATTGCTGCAAGCGGCATGAGGCGTCTGTTTATTAAGCTTGCCTGCGGATCGGGCGCTTCTGGTGTTATTGCCTATCAGATCAATCCTCGTACAGGCGATGAACTGGCTATCACGACCATCGGCATAGAAGAACGGGCCCGCGGCATTTGCTATTTCAACGAAGGCAAGCTGCGGCGTTACCGGGAACGCTCAGACATTCGGCGAATGGTCGATTGGGTATGCCGGGAAGGCGCACATATTGAACGATGGATTGAGAAGGAAAGCTTCGAGAGCAAGTCGTTTGATGTACGGCAGCTTGTTGTGGATGGTAAGGCTTGTCATACGGTACTCCGTTTAAGCAGCACTCCAATTACGAATCTTCATTTGCGCAACGAACGGAGGATGGATGCCGATCAACTGCTATCTACAGAAGTAATGGCAGCGGTGCAGCGAACAGCTGAATCCGCGCTCCGAGCTTTTCCCGGCTGCTCTGCGGCAGGCGTTGATGTGCTCGTTCAAAGAGGAAGCGGCATGACCTATCCGATAGACATCAATCCTTTTGGTGATTTGCTGTACGGCGCCGAGTATGAGGGAATGAACACCTATGAATGGCAAATGCAGCAGCTGCTTAGAGGGGAATAGATACGAATGTTAGATATGAACCAAATTGTAGGTTCTCACGATATACTCATGATTACGCTTGATACGCTGCGTTATGACGCTGCGAAGCTTGAGGAAAAGAATTGCCCGAACCTTTGCGGAAGTGGAGGCTGGGAGAAGAGGCATTCGCCGGGCAGCTTTACTTATGCTGCCCATCATGCTTTTTTTGGCGGTTTTTTGCCTACTCCTGCAAATACGGACAAAGCTTCTCATATTAGATTGTTTCATACAAAAAATACGGGGCTTAAGACGCACCCTCATACATGGTTATTTGACGCTCCGGATCTTGTATCCGGCTTGCAGGAGGCGGGCTACCGAACAATCTGCATCGGAGGCGTCATTTTTTTTACGAAAAAGAATAAGCTAGCCAAGGTTCTGCCTAGTTATTTTCAAGAAAGCTATTGGCGGATGACATTCGGTGTAACGAATCCGCGTTCGACGGAGCATCAAGTGAATCACGTGCTTAAGCTGCTGGAGAGATCGGATCCCGCCGAGAAGCTGTTTCTGTTCATGAATATATCAGCCATGCATGGACCTAATCATTATTTTGTAGATGGCGCCAAACGGGATTCCGTGGAAACACAGCGTGCCGCGCTTCGTTATGTTGATAGTCAGCTTGCCCCATTGTTTGAAGCTATGCGGCGCAGAGGGAAAACATTATGTCTTGCGTTTTCCGATCATGGAACAGCCTACGGCGAGGACGGCTATGAAGGGCATCGGCTCGCCCACGAGGTTGTCTGGAATGTGCCGTATCGCGAATTTATTTTGGAATAAGGAGGAGAAGCAGCTTGCAAAAATCATCTTCGCTACCATCTTTTCCGGAGCTTAAGGAGCAGGAGCAGCGCTGGATGGCGGCTCCTTACCGTTCCTATTTGTATTCCTATCCCCATAAGACAGCTTACCGTGATTTGCATCCCGCGCAGTCACTTAAGGAGATGTGGGAGCGGGATCAAACCGATTATTATTTTTTGTATATGCATATTCCTTTTTGCGGTGCCCGCTGCGGCTTTTGCAATTTGTTCACGCTGCCTGATCGTCGTTTAGACGTACATGAGCAGTATATAGATGCCATGCAGCGGCAGGCGGAGCAGTGGGCGCCTTGGTTTAAAGGCAAAACATTTTCGCGATTTGCGATTGGCGGCGGGACGCCAACCTTGCTTGCGGCTCCCCAGTTGAACCGTCTATTCGATATAGCAGAGAATACAATGGGCCTTGATCCGATGAAGGCATCGGTATCGGTCGAGACGTCGCCGGAAACGGTAACGGCTGACCGCATGCGCGTTCTTAAGGATCGCTATGTTGATCGAATCAGCATGGGTGTTCAAAGCTTCGTTGAAGAGGAAGCAGCAGCTATCTATCGTCCGCAGAAGCCGCGGCTTGCGGAAGAGGCGCTGGAAACGTTGATGTCCTATTCGTTTCCGCTCGTGAATGTCGATCTTATTTACGGGTTGCCTAAGCAAACCGTGGATACATGGCTCTATTCACTGGAGAAGGCGATCAGCTATGCGCCTGGCGAGATATTTATATACCCGCTTTATACGCGTGAGAACACCATTATAAAGCCGGAGCAGATGCGCAGCGCAGGAGAGGATATTCGACTGGAGCTTTACCATATTGCGCGGCAGCGTCTGGAAGCGGCAGGCTATAAGCAGTTTTCGATGAGGCGTTTCGCTCGAGATACATCGTTTGATCATAAAACCGTGCTGCCCTTCAGCTGTCAGGAGGAAGGCATGGCAGGGCTTGGCTGCGGAGCGCGCTCTTACACCCGCGATGTACATTATGCATCGCGTTATGGCGTGAGCGCAGCGGCAACGCGCAGCATTATTGAACAATATGTTGCTGCAGAGCGTTATGATAAGGCCGATTACGGCTTTATTCTGAATGAAGCGGAGCAGAAGCGCAGGTTTATATTGAAAGCTTTACTGCACCGCGAAGGGCTAATCTTACACACGTACGAGGAGCGATTCAAGAGTAATGCGCTATCCGATCATCCTGATTTGCAGACACTGATCCATTTGGAGCTGGCGGAGCTTCAGGAGGATACTCTTCGCCTGACGACTCAAGGCATGGCTTATTCGGATGCGATTGGCGACGAGTTTATTTCGGGCGAAGTAAGAGAGCTTATGAAAGGATACGTCATCCGATGAAGGCTGTGCTCTATTACCGCGGCGCGTTGTCATCATGCAATTATGACTGTCCTTATTGCCCATTCAGCAAAACAAAGGACAGCAAAGCGACGCTTGCGAAGGATAAGCAGCAGCTTCATGCCTTTATGGACTGGGTTCGGGAGCAAGGCAGCTCCGGACATCAGCTCTCGATTTTTTTCAATCCTTATGGCGAAGCGCTCGTACATCGGTGGTATCGTGAGGCGATGATCGAGCTGTCCCATATGCCGCATATCGAGAAGGTAGCTGTCCAGACCAATTTATCCGTCAAGCTTGATTGGACGAACGACATCGACCGGAGCAAGGCAGCCTTTTGGGTTACCTATCATCCTGGACAAACGAGCCATGCTTCTTTCCTAAGCCAGTGCATGAGGCTGTATGAGCAGGGAATTCCTTTTAGTGTCGGGTCTGTTGGGATACGCTCGGCTTTCGGCGCGATTAAGCAGCTGCGGCAGCTGCTGCCAGAGGATGTATACCTGTGGGTCAACGCCTTCAAGGATCAGAAAAATTATTATTCAGAGAATGAGATTGTTTATTTAACCGAAATTGACCCGCATTTCCAGCTGAACGTACCCGATTACGATAGTTTAGGCAAACCATGCGGCGCTGGCTCACATGTGTTTTATGTGCAGGGGGCTGGCATTGTCAAACGCTGCTATAGCGATCGCAAGGTTATCGGCCATCTCTATCGTGACGGACTTGAGGGTCTAGCATCTGAGCGTCCTTGCACGATGAAGAAATGCGGGTGCTACATTGGCTATATTCATATGCCCGAACTGAAGCTGGGCGAGGTTTACGGTGATCGTCTGCTAGAACGCATACCGTCAGGTTATGCGCGATAGCTTGCTTCAAAATTATCGAAATAGGGTAAAGTAAATCATGGCTTGAATCATGAGAGGAGTGTGCACCATATGACACCACTAAAAAAGGTAGCATTTCTGCTAGCGGACGACTTCGAAGATTCCGAAATGAAAAATCCCTATGATGAAATGGCGAAGAACGGACATGATGCCGTTATTATTAGCTTGAAGAGCAATGACGAGTTAAAAGGAAAACAGGGGACCATTGCGTACACTTCGCATTTGGCCATTGAGGAAGCTAATGCAGATGACTACGATGCGATCATTATCCCAGGCGGAAAATCGCCGTCTCATCTTATGGGCAATGCGGATGTGCAGGCGTTTGTTCAAAAGGCAGATCAAGCAGGCACAACCATTGCGGCAATATGCCACGGTCCGCAAATTTTGGAGGCAGCTGGCCTGCTGAAGGGACGCACTTTAACGGCCTATCCTGCTTTATCCGCAGAAATTGAAGCAGCCGGCGGGACTTTTGTCGATAAAGAAGTTGTCGTTGATCGCAACTTTGTTACTTCGCGTACGCCAGAGGACGAGCCTGCTTTCATTCGGGAGACACTTGTAAAGCTTGGCGTAAACGCTTGGTAGTTTGAAATTGCTTTCGTTTTTATAGCGAAAGCGCAAGCAGGTTGGACTGTCTCACTAGATCCAAGCGGATCTGGGACAGTCCTTTTTTGTATCACATTGCATATTTTGCTGGAGCGAACTTGGTCATCGCATTGCAAGTAGGGTATACTTTTTAGTATATATACGTTTAGTAAGGAAGGAGAGCATGCTTGAATGCCAGACATGAAGCAGGGTGAACATACAGATCAAGCAAACCGCCCCCTTATTCAACGGCCTTCTACAGTGAGCAGGACAAGCCTTATTGATAACGGCATGACCGTTTTGCAGCAATGGGGAGCCGATCATATTTGCAAGGTTTGTATAGCTAACAGCGGATCATGCTGCCGCGATTGCCGCCATTTGCTCGATGGTGTAGGCTGCCAATTGCGAAATACAAGCTGTACTGCATGGTTATGCGGTTTTCATAAATATTTATTGTTTGAGGTTGGGCAGTTAGAAGAATGGAACCTGTTTTGGGATGATGTACCCGGTCAGGAGTTTCGTGAGGACTTTACACCCGAGCAGGTCATAATTGATAAATCATTAACGATTCAACAGCAAACAATGGAGCATCTTGGCGAAGCGCTTGCTGCAGATTTACAGGAGATGGAACGCTCGCACATTGCGATCGGCATTATCCTTACGCTTCGGGAGAAGCTGGATAAAAATATTGATCAGTTTATGCTCGAAGACAAGGATCATAAGCGGAAGCTGAGGATCAAACGGAAAATAAAAGTTCTTTCAAGCGATTTCCAGCGCTTTCACCATTTATTGAATAAATACAAGCTAGAGCAAGCTGAGCTCCATAACATGTAGAAAAAGGAGCCGATTATTCCGGCTCCTTTTCTGCTTTTTATTTCAAAAATTCGAGCAGCTCCTCATTGAATCTAGTTGGTTCGTCGAACAGCATGCCATGGCCGCTTTGCTCGAACGTAACGAGCGTGGAGCCGTCAATGCCGTTAATCAGCTGCTTGGCGAATTCTGGCGGACATATTTGATCCAGATTGCCTTGGAAAATCGTCGTCGCAGCTTTGATTTGCAGCATATCCTTCCGCAAGTCCTCATCGCGCAGCGACTCGAACGTATGGATTGACCCCCATGCGGATGCCTCTAAGCCAAGCAGCTGCAGCCAATCTTTGAATGGCTGGCTGATGGCGTTTGGTTCTAGATCGGCTAGAAATTTCTCGCCGAAATCACGGAGCAGCTGCGGACGGTCTTGTTTGATTGCAGCGATTTGATCATTCGCTTCCTCTTTTGTCATGCCATGCGGGTAATTTTCACGCTGCGTGAATGAGGGAGCTGCTGCGCCTAGAAGCGCGAGCTTACGAATGCCGTAACCGCCATGGCGCGCCATATAGCGGACGGCAATTGCTCCTCCTACTGAGAAACCAACGAGATAGGCTTGATCCAGTTTCAAATAATCAATAACAGCCTTTACGTCATCTGCAAGCCGATCGTAGCTATAGCCAGCTGCGGGAGCACTGGATTTGCCGAAGCCGCGTTGATCAATCCCAATACAGCGATAACCTTGCTCGGATAGCAGAGTGAACTGAGCTTCAAACATTTTGTGGTTCAGCGGCCAGCCATGCAAGAAGATAACGGGGCTGCCGGAGCCTATATCCTCAACATAAAGTTTAACTTTTTTCTCAACCTCAATATAATGTCCCATCATATCTCTCCTCTCGCGTCTATACTTTTACTTACCCGTATTAGCATCTTTTGAAAAATAAATCTTTTTCATACGTAAGAAGAGTTAGAATAGCGGTATATGACTTGGAGGCTAAAGCATGTTTTCTTGGTTGCGAATGACGGCTATTATAATCGTTACTGCTTTTTTAACTAGGTTCATTCCGTTCTCGGCTTTTTTTCAAAATGTGAATACATTAGTCCACGAGCTTGCCCATGCGCTTGCAGCTTTGCTGCTTAAGGGAAGCGTCTTGCATATTTATTTGTACGCTGACCAAAGCGGAGTGACGTATACCTCGTACACGGACAGCTGGATGCTAATCCCGATTGCGCTTGCCGGCTATACGGGCTCAGCTTTGTTCTCGCTGTTGCTTTTCTTTCTATATGCAAAAGGAAAAGCTCGTTTTGGACTCGCGATCGTTGCGATAGCAGCGGGAGTGGCGCTCGCGCTTTTTGTTCGAAATGATTATGGCATGGCTTGGAGCGCGGGTTTCCTAGCATTGACGGCTCTTATTTATTTTGCTGCTCCTCGCTGGCTCAGAGACTTTTATTATTTGCTAATCGCTTTTATTTGTTTAGTGGAATCCATTATTAGTCCATTTGTGCTGCTCTATCTTGCGATTACGGAGCCCGCATCAGCTGGGGATGCGGCTGGTTTAAGCGACGTAACCGGTGTACCTGCCTTTGTGTGGTCCGCTTTGTTCTGCTTCTTCTCGCTCTGGTGTGCCAAAACAGCGACCAGCAGCTTGTTTAGGAGAGGCGCTGGTGGGATACTAATAAGTAAATAAACACTGGAGAGGCTGTGAGCAAATGTCCAAAAGCTACAAACTGCCCGAGAAGAAAAAGGTGGATCTGAAGGACATCGATCCGAAGGATACGGGGCGCTTTTCAAATAAAGAAGAAGTCGTTCAGGCAGTGAAGGAGCTTGAGCTTGAGCTGCAGCAGCTGCAAGAAAAACTTGCCGCGAGCAAAGAGCATGCCGTGCTGTTTGTGTTTCAAGGCATGGATTGCAGCGGCAAGGATGGTGTAATTAAAAAAGTATTTGCCGGACTTCATCCGCAGGGCATTTCTGCTCATAGCTTTAAGACGCCAACAGAGGAGGAAGCGCAGCATGATTTCTTATGGAGAGCACATGTTGCCGTGCCTGCCCTTGGCCAGATAGCTGTATTTAACCGTTCGTACTATGAGGAAGTTTTGATCACGAGAATCCATGGTACGGTAAAGAGCGAGGAAGCGAAGGAGCGGTTTAAGCATATCAATCATTTTGAAGCTCTTTTAGCCGATAGCAGGGTGAAAGTGGTCAAAATCTTTTTGCACATCTCGAAGCAGTTCCAACTGGAGAAACTAATAAGCCGAATTGAAGATCCGAAAAAAAATTGGAAGTTCGACCCGTCCGACTTAAAGGAACGCAAGTCTTGGAAGCAGTACAGCGAGATTTACGAGGAGCTGTTTGAAAAATGCAGCAAAGCGGCGCCATGGTATGTCGTCCCCTCCGATAATCGCTGGTATCGCAATTATGCGGTGCTTCGAATCGCGGTGGATGCGCTGCGGAGCCTTGATTTGAAAGATCCGGCAGCAAGACCTGAGCTCCAGCCCTTTTTGGAGGAGCTTAAGAAAGAAGAAGCATAGCTTGCAGATGATTGATAAAGAATGGCAGTCCAACACATGGCTTCATGTGCGGGGCTGCCTTTTTTGTATTTATAAGATGTAGGCTGCCTTTTGATCCACAAGGAAGCTTTCCTATTTATCTTGTTATTGAGAGCGAGAAACATGTCGAAATATGTTTAGAAGATGTCCAGAGCCAACTACTATAATGGTATTTATTGCTATATCAACGATGATAGAAGACTCAGGAGGGATTTTTTTTATGACACATAAACCATTTGTCAGAGTAGTCAGCATGCTGCTCGCAGTGGTGCTGCTTACATCGATTTATCCTGTTTATCCAAGCAAGTCGGGGCAGCAAATATTCGCTCAGGAATCGGCTGACACAGAGGTGGAAGAGCCTACAGTAACAAGCTCCTCCTACGATCTAGAGTCTTTGGCTGTTGCCGGTGCTGCTGATAAGTTCTCCGATTATGGATGGGAGAAAATAGAATCGAACATTAAGCCTAGCCCGCGTATGGGGGCTGCTATGGCATTTGATGAAAAGAACGGAAAGGTCATTATGTTCGGTGGCGAAGGCACTTCCGGGCTGCTGAAGGATAACTTCCTGTGGGACGGCGAAACCAAGCAATGGCAAAAGCTCGCTGACTCGAGTGTGCCAAGTGGCCTTACTGCCCGTAAAGGAGCGGCAATAACCTATGATCCTAACCTAGAGCGCGTCGTGATGTTCGGAGGCGAGGGTGCTTCAGGCGTCTTGAACGATATTTGGGTGTGGCATGGTGAGGTATTGCAGTGGAAACCATTGCTCATTCCAGCTCCGTCGGCACGTGCTGGCGCTCAGTTTGCTTATGATGGACAAAACTTGGTGCTGTTCGGCGGTTATACGCTGTCTGGAGCTACTAAAAACAGATTAGCTGATACTTGGATTTTTAACGGAACAAGCTGGGAACAGCGGACACCTGCCCAAAGCCCTCCGGCCACTTATTCGGGCTCGATGGCTTATGACGGGCAGTATGCCGTGCTTTATGGCGGTAATATTGGTGATGAAATTCGCGGTACAGCCTATCAAATCAGTTCGAATACGCTATGGGTATGGGACGGAACGACATGGAATGACAGCGCTCCAAAGGTTGAAGCGCAGGACTGGGGCCGCTGGGGGCAAGCGATGGCCTACGATGGACGGAGAGTCGTCTTCTATGGTGGTGAGTTCGATTGGATTAACCCGAGCACTAGTGCGGTTACGCCAAACAAAAAACGCCCTATCGCAAATCCGCAGGATGATCAAGGGAAGAAGGCTGCTTTCGGCTGGGACGGGAGCGCTTGGTCGGTATGGTCTGGCAAAAGCAAAGGGCCGGGCGGCGGCATAGAGGGCGGTCCAGGCTCAGGCAGCTATATGAGCATGGCGTATGATGGCTATAACTTTGTCGTATTCGGCGGAAACCATGAATGGGGAGGACTAACGAATGAGACGTTTACATTCGGCAATCCTTTGCCTACCTTGCCGATCGTAAGCATAACGGGATCACCAACGATATTGATGGACAAGAACAACAAAGCGAATGATCTAGCAAGGTTCTCTGCTAATGTGAAAGGCAAAGCGCTCAGCGAAATTGGGATAGAATACCGTGAAGCGGGTCAAACCACATGGCAGAAGAAGGCACATTTGTCGGCTGAGGCTGGTGCGGTCACCATTGATCTTAACGGCTTGAAGTGGCAGGTCGACTACGAAGCACGCGTGTATGCGACAAATGTTGTGGGGACGGCATACAGCGCAGTTTCTACTTTCAAGTTTTTTGAGGACCCGGCTATGGTGGTTCCAGACCTGCGTTATGACCGTGCTTCACCATCGGTGCTGCATACGAAGGATAAGAAGAGGCTGGTCGTCGTCGGAGAGGGCATCACCAATTTGTGGAGAAAGCCAGCTTCAAATATTCATTATTCACTCAAAAGCCAAGGCGGGCAGTTGTATCCGTTGACGCCAAACGTTCGCAATAATCAGGAGCTTGAGCTGACTTGGACGGATGAATTGCCAGATGGCAAATATGATTTGGAGCTTAATCACGATTTTTACGATGATTTTGTTCTCTCAAGCGCTTTGCTTATTACTTCAACCGGCGTATATGAGCCGCGCGATTATAATGAAATTATCATTCCTAGCACAGATTCGGACAATGAAGATATTAGTCAAATGGCGATTAGAGGGCCGTTCACGGAGAATCCCTCGGAGCTTGGTATATATAAGCTAAACAATATGAATCAAGTGGTCATGCTGAATGAATATATTAAATTTAAAGGAACGAGCCTGACGATTGATAAGACGGGTGTAGATACGTATGTAACGGGTGTCGGACGGCTTTATGTTGAAAAAGCTGGCATTATGTATACGTTGTTCCTTGGCTCCTTTGAGTTTAATTCAGCTGAGTTCGTTATCGAACTTGCTGGTGATATGCAATCTGATTATTTGAGCTTGAATTTGCCGATTACATTGAAGAAAATTACTTTTATAGCTGGCGGGGTAAGGCTCGGCGGGGATATTAAAGTAGATTTCAGTGCAGGAACGACCAAAATTAAAGGCGAATCGGAAATTGAAGCGTTAGAGTTCAAGCGCGAACGGTTCGATTTTGCGGGTAAATTCAGTATTGCTGGCGAGTTTGAGGCAGGTCCGCTCGAGGGTGCTGAGCTCAACTTTCGGCTTGATACACGCATTCCGCTCTATGGTGCGGGAGGCTCCTTCGATTTGCGCAAGCAGAAGGTTGGATTTGAAGCGGATATTCAGTTCAAACGCGGGAAGCTTGATGCGCTTAGCTTTGGCGTTCGCCGCAAAATCAAGCTTGGCTCGACGGGGGCACAGCTCACTCGTCTTGGCGGCGGGTTTTCGAATCTAGCGAGCCAGAGCGAAGTACCGTTTACGTTGAAAGCGTTTGGCGGTGCATCAGATGTCATTGCGCCTGAGATCAAAGGCTACAATATGGTGAACGGCAACAATTTGAGCGTAGGATTATCGCGTTATCATTTTGAAGCATCCGGAGAGCTGGCTGTTTACTGGGTTCCGGTTGCGAATTTGGATTTTCTGACGATTTGGAATGCAGCGGGCTTTAAAGAGTACAGCAGTGCAGGCTTCCGATTGGATGCGAACTTGAATCTGGTAGACGTTGTGGTCGGTCAGCTGTTCGCGCAATATTTTGCAAACAGCGGTTATGCAGGTTTTGTTAGTGCACGCATAAAAATACCGAACTGGGTGTCGGTTATCGGCGGCAAAAGCTTTGGCGGCATTGATGTCGGCGTAAACAATCGTGAGATTTTTGGATCGGTTGGTTCAGGCTGGTTCGGTGGTTCTGCCAAATATATGTTTGCTCCGAACAGCTTCGACTTCAGCCTTGGCGCGAGCAAGGATATGAAGAGAGAAATTGAGAGAATGAAAAGAAATATGGTTAAGCCGCCGAGCGCTCGCTCGATGCCATTGCTAAACAGCAGTGCTTTGCTGTTCACAAGCGCATTCGCGGATACTTCTTTTACACCTCTTACGAATCCTTTGCTCACAGAGGATAAAGGTTACATGCTGAAGCTTCAGAAGGATGTGCTGCAGCAGGGTGAGATAGGCGTAGATACGGCTGCAAGCGGACGTATTTTATTGGGACAGTTTACGGCTGCATTGCGTGAGAATTCACCGCAAGCCAGCTTTACGAAGCAGGATCAGATTCAATACACATTGCAGGCAGATCATAGCTTCAAAGCGCTGCTAGTGCTGGATGGCAAGCAGGAAGATCTTTCAATCATTCGTCCGGATGAAAGCGTGGCATCGCTCAAGTTCCCTGAGACGGAAAAGGCTGGTAATGGTGCTATTTCTGCCGTATATCGTGAAGATGAGGATAAAACGTATATCCGTTTGCAACTAACAGCGAATGAAGATTGGAAGCTGGCTGCATCGCAGTCTTTGCAAGTGGAATTGTACGAGCTTACATTTCTAAATGAATCGCTCAGTCTTACTGAGCTGGCAGCACGATGGGCGGCAGCGCCTGAATTGAAGCTTACAGCAATAGATATGATGGAGCGCGGCTTGAAGCTGGTAGAGCTTGACCAGCCTAAAGGCGCTGTGAAATTGTACAAGCCAGATGGCCGTGAATATGGTCTGGAATCAGATTCACTTAAATCAGGCTGGAATCATTATGTCGATCCACTAAGCGGCAAGCTTTACCTGTTGATCGATGTAGCTCAGCCGGGCGAATGGCTGCTTGAAGCAGGACAGAAAACGCCGGCTAAGGTATTTGCTCTTGGAGAGCATACCACGACTCGGGAGCTGAAAGACTGGATAACAAGCGGTGAGCTTCGTACTGAAGTCAACCTAAAAAGCGGTCAGACCTTGCTTGAAATCGATCAGGCGAATGAGTCTGCGGTACTGTATCGCCCAGATGGCTCGCTATTTCCGCTGCAAACGGATCGCAGCGAATCAAACTGGAATGCATATTATGAGGCTGATAAACAAAAATGGACGATTTTGGTGCAAGCGGAGGAAGAGGAAGCGGGTCTTTGGACCGTTCGCGGCAAACAATTCGTGACCATACGTGCCTTCCGCAGTGATGAGCAATACGACAGCTTAATTCCGTTTTTCTCAAATGGAACAGCAGAGTACACGACGAGTTTACAAATCGATAAGCCAGGCAGATATATGTTTATGTTAACGGGTGGTTCTCGCAATACCCAAATTATTGCACCGGATAACAAAGCCATTCCGGTTGTTTTTGAGGACGAGAATGCCAAAAATTACAATGCGGTGCTGCAAGCAGCAGCTGCAGCGGAAGATCAGGAAGCCGATAGATACGGCGATATGACATTTACATCGAATCTGCCTTTTGTTGCAGAGGCGGATATGCTTTATGTCGCTGCTGATATTGAACAAACAGGAAAATGGGAGATTCGCTCCTCCCTGCCTATTCAAGCAAGCATGTATGAGCTCGATCCTGTAACTGAAATTAGCGAATTTAGTGCAGTTCCAGAGACAGAAGGCACGAATCGCTTCAAAGTAAAATGGAACGTGGACCATGCCAAGCAGGGAACCAAAGTAAGCTTAATGGTAACCGATCAATCCAATAAGGCAATCGGGCCGATTATTTTGAAGGATCTTCCTGCATCAGGCATTCAAACGATTGACATTCCGGATGAATTTATGCCGGGTCAATACTGGTTGTCTATGGTGGCGGAAGGTGAAGAAATTGCACCGCTGTTTGCGGTAACGTCTGAGCCTGTACAGCTGACTGCTGAAGTCATGCTGCCTCAGCCGAAGCAGCTTGCGATTACTTCAACTGGAAACGGCGAGCTTACGCTGCGTTTTCCTTCCATTAAGGCCGAGGGACTAGAATATTACCAGTTGACGGTCAGCTATAAGGATGATGAAGGCAAAACTGTAACGGATACATTCGGAGCAGATCCTATGGCCGGAGATTGGCAGGACGTCATTATATCTGGATACAAGCCGGAGAGCAGCTACACCATCAATGCGATGGCGGTTGGCGAGCAAAATGGCAAAGTGGTCGTTAGTCCTGTGTCAGCTAATGTAGAGGCGTTCTTGCCTAATCCGAAACGGGCAAAACTAAACGTTGCTTTTAATACTTTCGGTGCTAAGCAGAAGACCAGCACATACAAAAGCTATGATGAGCAAGAGGAGATTATGGTTAACACAGCTGCGGAAGAGGTTAGTGTAGAGCTGACTAGTGATCAAGCAGCAAAGGTTAATCTTTACGTAAACGGGGAATTGCTGCAGTCCAAGGATACCGAAGCCAGTGCTGTCGTATCGTTCAATCTGAATGAATTGCTTCTAGGCAAAGAAACAAATGAGCCGCTAGAGCAGCTTGATTATACGATTGAAATTGAAGCGATTAACGAGCGCGGCGATTACAGCTCTGATTATAGGAAATTGTACGTAGACCGTACGGAGCCATTCTTGTATGTGGCAGGCAAGCAGAACGAGAATCTTGTTCGTGAGCCTCTCAATGGGCAGGTCGTATATGGCAGCCGTATCCCTATGGTTGGTCAAACGGAAATAGGCGCTTTGCTGACCGTTGATGGACGAGCTGTTCCAGTGAACGCAGAAGGGAAATTTAATTATTTTGCTCCGATTGTGTGGGATGAAGCTGGCCTTCATACTGTCATTGTTGAAGTAGAAGATGAAGTCGGCAATCGAGTCGAATATCGATTTGATGTGGTGCAGGGAACAGAGACCGAGGAGCAGTCCAAGGTGAAGCCTTCTGATCTAGCGGCGTTAGAGCTGGACAAGGGCGTTCTATCACAACCATTCCATCCGGATCTGACAGGTAGATATGAGTCGATTGTAGAAGAAGGCAAGGTCCGATTATATGCTGTTGCTGCTGCAATAGATTCTGTTGTAACAGTGAACAATGTGCCGTTGAACGCACAGGGCTACGCAGAGCTTGAGGCTCCGATTGGCAATGGCATAACTACAGCGCAGGTGAAGGTATCGGGAGCAGATACAAGCGAAAAGACATACGTGATTGAATTGAGAAGCAAGCCGTCGGAAGTCGCTGTTCTGAAGAGCCTCACGATGCGGGCAGGGACAGAGGAGCTGCTGACAGAACCAGCATTTAATGGAGCGGACACCGCTTATAGCGTGTATGTCGAAAATAATACGAATGAGGTAAATGTTGCGGCTGAGGCCTATAAGCAAGGATCTACGATCCGTGTAAATGGCGAGCAGCTTGGTGAAGCTGGAATTTCTGTGCCGGTACAGGTGGGAGAGACCCATGTAGCCGTTCAGGTTATTGCGCCAAATGGACAAGAGA
This sequence comes from Pristimantibacillus sp. Z349TD_6, assembly GCF_056173205.1. Classification (NCBI taxonomy): domain Bacteria; kingdom Bacillati; phylum Bacillota; class Bacilli; order Caryophanales; family Paenibacillaceae; genus Pristimantibacillus (SeqCode); species Pristimantibacillus sp. Z349TD_6. Next base: position 1,537,646 of record NZ_CM149662.1, read on the forward strand.
ATAAAACCTATAATGTTAAGGTTATTCGTGCGAAGGACAGCAATGCGCAATTGAAGGAGCTAACGGTAAGCGGAGGAGTGCTAACGAGAGATTTTGCTGGAAATGAGATGGATTACCAGATCATAGCGCCTTCCGATTCTGCGGCTCTAAGCATCGCTGTAGAAGCAGCTAGTCCGAGTGCAGTCATTCGTATAGCAGATAGCGAAGTTGACCTCGGCAGCGGAGGAACGCATGTTGTTCCTTTGCGCAGCGGAATTCAACCTGTTCAACTGGATGTAACAGCAGAGGATGGTACTGTTGCGACTTACAAGCTTGCTGTTATCAAGCAATCAGCTTCTGCAGCAGCAGCGCCATCGTTATCAGAGCTATCTATCTCTGGAATAGACTTGCTGCCGGCATTCTCTGCGAGCAGGCTCAGCTATAAGCTGAAGTCAGAGATCGAAGACGCGAATGTGACTGTGCTTGCCAACACCTCAAATTCTGATTCTATACTGACCATAAATGGTAGGCCAGTTGAGAAAGGCGTGCATCAGACTGTAAGTTTAAAGGTGGGTACAAATCTAATTGTGATTGGAATTGAGTCTGCTGACCGCAGCAGCTCAAGACAATATTCGATTGAAATCGTTCGGAAACCAACGTATGCAACGCCGGATCGATTAGCGACTGTCGCATCTGGGGATTCAAATGCTGCAATAGCAAATGTAACCATTACTAGAACGGTTGCTAGAGATGGCAGCAAAATAGATACGGTTAATATTCCGCTTGCTAAGGCGGAGGAAATTGTTTCACAGATGAAATTGCAGAAGCAGAATGCGGCTCGCATCGTTATTACGAATCTACTTAATAATCCGAGCGATGAGATTAAGCTGAATGTTCCGTCAAAAGCAGTTGCCGCATTAGCCGAGAGCGGAATTAGTCTTATCATCTCAACGCCAACAGCAGAATTGACGTTATCGCCAGTGACGATTCGTCATATCAAGGAAACGGGTATTGAGCTTTATCTCCGTTTTGTACCGATTCGCGAACAAGCGAAGCAAAAGCAAATTTATGACAGGCTGCTTGGCGAAGAGAAGCTTAAGAAGCAGTTGGGCGGCAGGGATGCTGAACTGCTAGGCCAGCCTACTGCAATTGAAACGAACTATAAGGATAGTGTTACTCGCATCGTACTGCCGATAGCTGGTCTTGAGATTGCAAAGGACAGTGCAGCTGCGAAGGAGCTTGAGGCGCAATTAGCGGTTTACATTGAGCACAGCGATGGAGAAAAGGTGCTCCAGCCAGGAACACTTCAATATGATGCAAAAGGAATCGTGAACGGTATGGCATTTGATGTTGCTAAATTCAGCAATTTTGCTGTCGTTCGGCTTATGAAGGACAAACTTTATGAGCCTTATGTAACGGGGTATCCGGATGGAACCTTCCGTCCAAGTAAAACGATTACTCGTGCGGAGCTTGCAGTCATACTTGCCAAAGAGCTTAAGAAAAACGCCAGCCTGCTGGAAGAAACTGCGCCTAATGCTAATGAAACGGAGCTGCCTGAGTTTAGCGATGTCGTCTCCGACCACTGGGCAAAAGAAGCGATTACGCTGCTCAGAAATCATGGTATTATGAATGGTGACGAGCAAGGCAAATTTAGACCGGGCGACGGAGTCTCTCGTTCAGAGATAGCGGTTATCGCGGCTCGTTGGAACAAGCTGTCCCTAAGCGGTACTGGCAAGGTGGATTTTACAGACTTAACGGGACACTGGGCATCAAATGAAGTTGCTGCTGTTGCAGAGGCAGGGTTTATGAAGGGATATCCGGATCATACCTTCCGTCCGAATGGCTTGCTGCTTCGCGGAGAAGCGGTTCGTGTACTCAACGCAATCTTCAACCGTCCAGTGCCGCAGGAAACTGTCAGCTCTAGCTGGCCGGATGTCGCGCCAAAACACTGGGCTATGTTAGATATTGAAGCGGCTTCTAGATATGTGCAGAAGCTGCCAGATGGACAAGTTCGAGTCGTAAAAATGAAATAATACTAGGTCATACCGATAGCAGAAGGCTCACTGAGAAATAACAATGGAAGGAGGAGAGCATGGATCAATGCTAAAGGTAATATTAGTGGATGATGAGGAGCCGGCATTGATACATCTGGAACGATTGCTGAGGGCAGATGGCCGGGTTCAAGTTGTGGGCAAGTATACCTCTGCTATGGAGGGACTTGACCACCTTGCTCGCAGTTATGCCGATATCGCGTTTCTTGATATCGGCATGCCCGAGATGAACGGCCTTGAAGCAGCTGAACGTATACAGGAGTTGTACCCTGCAATACGAATCGTTTATGTAACCGCCTATTCAGCGTATGCTGTTGAAGCATTTGAGCTGCATGCGCTGGATTATTTATTGAAGCCGGTCGATTCTGCGAGAATTGGAAAAACGATAGATCGTATTGAGGAATATGCGAAGCTTTTGAACAATCAAGCACAAAGCTTCGAAGCTCTAGCAGAACGAAATGAGCTTTCAGTGCGATGCTTTAAACGGCTTGAGCTTGTAGGCGGGGCTGCTTTAAACGGCAAGGTGAAGTGGCGAACGAAAAAGGCGCAGGAGCTCTTTGCTTATTTCCTTCATTTGGAGGGGGCTTGGGTTACGAGAGAGCGGCTTATTGAAACGCTTTGGCGGGAATATGAGCTGGACAAGGCGGTTACCTATCTTCATCATTCCGTTTCACGCATTAGATGGCTTCTGCGTGAGTGGGGAGTTTCTTTCACGGTAGAGTATCAAGGTGAGAGCTACCGACTCCCGTATGCTGCCATTCGTACCGATGTAGCTGAGTTTGAGGAGACAGTAGCTGAGCTCCCTTATCAGTTTCAGGATAACTGGAGTCGGTATGAGCATGCGATTTCTCTTTATAAAGGCGATTATTTGGAGGATCATAATTATGCGTGGGCAGAGACCAAAAGAATAAATTTGCAGCATCGTTATTTTCGGCTGGTTAGCAGTATGGCAAGATACGAACTGGAGGAAGGCCGTGCTCAGTCGGCTATCCAGAGACTGACGACTGCTCAGATCAGCTTCCCATACTCAGATGAAATTTGCAGATTGCTTCTTGCAGGTTATGCTCAGATAGGGGATACGGAATTGCTTAACCGCTGCTACGAAACCTATGCGCAATTATTATTGCAGGAGCTAGGAGTCATTCCTGAGAGGCAAACGACGGATTTATATCATCAATTATCCCAGTAAGACGTGAATTTAGGCAAGGAGGCAACGATGGGATGAGAAAGCAATGGTGGACGATAGTTGTATTTTTCCTTATCGTTGTAGCTTTTCCGGTAAACGAGTTTTTTTATAATCAATCCATTGAGAAGAGTGCACCTCATTCAAGCGCTGGCATGCTGGATTTACGGGAATGGAATTTCGAATCAGAAGGACTTGTCGCGCTGAATGGTCAATGGGAATTTTATCGTGGACAGCTGCTGCTGCCAGAGCAGTTCGCAGATCCAGCTATTTCTCCTTATAAGAGGCCTGAACTAACAGGCCTCTTTCCTGTGCCAGCGGAGTGGAACAGCTATATAGCGGAGGACGGCAACCCGCAGGGAGCGGGATTCGGTACTTACAGGCTGAGAGTGGAGTTAAACAACACAGCAGAAACGCATTACGGAATACGAACGACAAATATCCGCATGGCTAACCGGATATTTATAAATGGACAGGAAGTGGGAGCAAGCGGAGTACCTGGTGTCTCAGATAAAGAAGATATCGCATCGAATATCCCTTATGTTGGATTTGTATCCGTAGATAGATCCTATGTTGAAATTATCGTACAAGTATCCAATTTCAACTATGCTTCGGGCGGCATCATCTATCCAATTTGGTTTGGCTATGAGGCTGATATTCGCAAGAGCCGCGACATCGCGTTGTTTGGTGAATTTATGAACATCAGCGGGTTTGCATTGTTTTCTATGTTTTTCCTTCTTTTGTTCTACATGCGCAGAAAAGAGCGCTCGTTGCTGTATTTGGCTTTATTTTGCTTAGCGCTGCTGCTCTATGTATGTACTCATGGGGAGAAGCTGATTGCACTGGTCATGCCTCAGCTTAGCTACGATTGGATCATGAAGCTGCAGAACATTTCTTCAGCATTCGGTTATTATTTTTTATTGCAATATGTGAACGTGTCGGTACCAAGAGCTGTTAACAAGCTTGTGTGGCGGGCAAGCAATATTGCAACGATTATCGTCATTATTGCAGCATTCATGCTGCCGACGATGCTTTATTCACAGTGGTTTTTGAAGGGAATAGGCCTTTCAGTATTTACTTTTGGAGTTGTGCTTTACACCCTTGTCAAAGGGGTTATGCGCCGATCGCGGGACGCCTATTTTTTGCTTTTGAGTGCGATAACCATTTTGGTATTTATAATCGTCAGTGTCATGCAAGTATTTGGTCTATTGGAAAATCATTTTTTCATTTCGTTTGAGCTGCTTATCTTGGTCATTGTTCAAGTAATCATGCTAGCTCGACGTTTCTCTCATACCTTTAATGAGGTGGAAGAGCTCTCTCGCAAGCTGTTGACCTTGGACGAATTAAAGGATGAATTTATGGCGAATACATCGCATGAGCTTCGAACGCCGCTGCATGGTATTGTAAATATCGCAGAATCCTTGCTTGAGGGTGTAGCGGGGACGCCAAACACCGATCAGGCTAGACAGCTCTCTATGATTGTATCGACAGGTAGAAGATTGAATTATCTGATTCATGATATTTTAGATTTTTCCACCTTGCGAAATGGACAGCTTACACTGAATCGGCAAGCTGTTGATTTATCAGCAGCAGCCCAATCCGTAGTCGAGGTCATTGGGCATTTAGCCGATAAAAAAGGGGTAAGCCTGACGCAGGATTGGCCGCAGCAGATGCCGCTGCTCGATACTGATGAGGAGCGACTGCGTCAAATTTTATTTAATTTGCTTGGCAATGCGGTGAAATTTACACATCAGGGTGAAATTCGAATCTATGCGGAAGTCGTGGATTCATGGGTGAAAATCAGCGTTACAGATACTGGAATCGGCATCGCGGCAGATCGTTTAGACGATATTTTCAAGGCGTTTAATAGCGTTTCCACTGTAGATCTACAATCGGGCTATAGTGGCACCGGTATCGGGTTGAACATTACGAAGAGACTCGTGGAACTGAATGGCGGGTATATCGAAGCAAATTCACAGATAGGTATAGGTTCAACGTTTTCATTTACACTTCCTTCAGCTGCGCTGTCTGCTATTTCTGAGGTTGCTGCTGGTAAAAGCGGCAGAGCAGCGATTCAACCAGCATTAGCGCTCAATAAAACATTTCAAGCAGCGATGAATGGGAATGAAGTGATAGAAGATACACATTCATTCACTGTGTTAGTAGTAGATGATGATCCCGTAAACCTGCAAGTATTAATAAATGTATTGTCTATGGAAAATTATACGGTCATTGCGGTTGACAGCGGGGCTGAAGCGCTGGAGGTACTGTCCAGCGAGCGACGGATTGATCTCGTGATAACAGACTGGATGATGCCAGCGATGTCGGGGCTAGAGCTTTGCCGTAGGATCAGGGAACGATACTCGTTGTCTGAACTGCCTGTACTTATGCTGACCGCAAGAAAATTGGCAGGCGATATTCAAACGGGCTTTAGTGCTGGAATCAATGATTTTTTAACAAAACCTGTTGACGGTATTGTACTGCGTGCTCGCGTACGAACTTTGCTTGAGCTTAGACAGTCTGTTCAAGCGGCTATTCGATCGGAACTGGCTTTTCTGCAGGCACAAATTAAACCTCATTTTTTGTACAATGCACTCAATACGATTATTTCGATATGTCCTGACGATCCGGATAAGGCTACAGAATTGTTATTGAATTTAAGCCGATATTTACGCAGCAGCTTCGATTTCCAGAATCGTCAGCAGATCGTCAGCTTGGAGAAGGAGCTTGAGCTTGTTCAGTCTTATGTCAAATTAGAGCAAGCGCGGTTTGGCAAACGATTGAATGTTGTCTATGAGGTGGATAAACAGCTGCGAGGATTTATTCCGCCGCTCAGCATTCAGCCGATTGTAGAAAATGCAGTTAGGCATGGCGTCATGCAAAAGGCTGCTGGGGGCAAGATCGTATTACGTATTTATGAGGCAGAGGAGAAGCTAATTATTTCAGTTTCGGATAATGGAGTTGGCATCAAGCAAAGTGATCTCAGTACGCTATTGCTTGGGCAACGGCAGTTGTCAGGCGTTGGCTTAACCAATATTCATCGCAGACTGCTCTCTTTGTACGGAAATGGTCTTGGTATTTCAAGCGAAACAGGAGAAGGAACGACGGTGACCTTTGAGGTTCCGCAGATACAAATAGATATGAGCAAGACTTCATAAAGTTTGATTGAATCGATGAAGAGAGAGGCGCTTAGGTGAGTAAGAGTTTGAACCTAAGTGCTTTTTTTTCTTGAAAAAAAATGCTTGGAGAAAACATCAGATTATTGATTGATTTTGTATGAAATAAAACGACATTTTATGTCGAAAAAAAGAGGATTTTATTCTATGTTGTCGAATATCAAATTAGTTATAACACTGACATTTTTTGGTGAAAGGAAGGTTGGGAGGAAATTTCAACTGGATAGCATTTCATAGAGACGAGTCGGAATTTCAGTTCATTTTCTAGAAAGGAGATTGTTAGACATTTTTTTAGTTGAGTCGAAGCTATATCAAAAGGCACATATTATAAAAATCTAATTTGGAGTTGAATTTATGTATAAGCGTATTCGTTTTTTTCGCGCTCCTTTACTCGTTATTCTTAGCTTTCTCGTCGTTTTTTCTCAAATCGTTTGGTTCTCATCAAGAACATATGGAGCTGGATCGAGCTGGAATACATTAAATAATCCTATCAATAATACGAGCAACCAGTTTTTAGGAATGGGCTATGGCAATGGCGTTTATGTTGCAGTAGGAAGTAACGGTCTGATTGCTACATCTTCGGATGCTGCAAAGTGGACAACAAGAAGTACGAATAGTACTCAAAACTTAAATGAAGTGGATTATGGAAACAACGTCTATGTTGCAGCTGGTGCAGGAGGTACGATTTTATATTCTGCTGATGCTGTTACATGGAATGCAGCAGCATCCAACACGTCGAATCAGTTATTTTCTGTGAAATTTTTAAATGGTTCATTTTGGGCAGTTGGAGCATCCGGCATTATTTTGAAATCAAGTGATGGACAGTCGTGGACATCCATTGCATCTGGAATTTCCAACGATTTGTACAATATCTCCTATGGAAACAGTAAGTATGTCTTGGGCGATGCAAACGGTAAAATTTATTATTCGGCCACTGGAAATCCATCAACATGGGGCGGTGGACAGCAGCTTAACAGTACATATTATAGTTCAATAAACTTTATAGGATTTTTAAATAATCATTTTTACGCTTTTGATTCCAGTCCGATATTTGCAAGCTACAGATCTTCAGATGCCGTTACCTGGACAAGTACTCCTTTAGCTTGGCAGGCTTTTGCAGGTGCATATGGCAATGGCGTGTATGTTTTGTATAGCAATGCGAATACAGCCTTCACTTCTACGGACGGGGTGAGCTGGACTGAACGGACAACAAACTATGGAAACACGATGCAGGCTATTACATTTGGCAATGGAAAATTTGTCGCTGCAGGCAATAGCGGCTCTATCATGTATTCGCTTGATGGTATCGAATGGACAACGGTAACACCAAACATCACAGATACGGTCTATAACAATGGTCTTTATGTTGCTGTAGGCTATAACAATTCGGCTACGATTGGCGGCACCATTTTTACTTCCACTGATCGAGTGAATTGGACAAGCCGGATAACGCCTACTGCAAATGGATTTTCAAGTATTGCATACGGCAACGGCACTTATGTAGCAGTTGGTTCGGGCGGTACGATCTATGTATCAAGTAATGCAACCAATTGGAATTTGGCAGCCTCTAATACGACAAGCAACTTACAAGGAGTCCAATTTGTAAATAATCGGTTTATTGCTGTAGGAAACAGCGGAACGATTTTAACATCTAGCGACGGAACGGCGTGGACACCAGCTGCAATTACTGCAGGTCCGGCCATCTCGACTGTTCTTTACTCTGTTGCTTATGGGAATGGAACATATGTTGCTGTAGGTCAAGGGTCCAGAATGGCATATTCAACAGACGGATTGAATTGGACTGCTTCCTCTTTAACAGGTTCATCCTTCATTTTTAGAAACGTTGTTTATGCAAATAATCTATTTGTTGCTGTAGGAGCCAGTGGCAAAATATTTACCTCGTCAGATGGCGCCAGCTCAAACTGGACTAGTCAAGATAGTACAGCTACTGGTCTCTTAACAGGGATCGCATACGGAGCTGGACAGTTTATGGTTTCAGGTATTGGAGGGAAAATTGTATCTTCTCCGGATGGAGCAAGCTGGACTTCAGAAGCAACTAATGTAGCAGCTTTTCTTACAAATGTGGTTTATGACGGCAGTCGGTTTCTTTCACTTGGATATAATTTTACGACTATAGAGGCTGCTGCCGTAGTTCCTTCACCACCTTTAATTGTTGGGAATCCTAGCAATGCAACGATTAATGAAGGCGGGAACGCTACCTTCACGGTTGCTGCGTCTAATACGAACTCTTATCAATGGCAGGTAAATACGGGTGCTGGATTTTCAAATATTGTTAATAGTTCAACGTATAGTGGAGCAACTGCGTCAACGTTAACTATAACGGGTGCGACAGTGGGAATGAATGGATACCAGTACCGAGTCATCGCTACGGGCAGCACAGCGCCTTCGGCAATCTCAACTAGTGCAACGTTAACGATAAAAGCACCATCGATTGCTTCGACTATTATGTTTAAATCGAATGCTGGTATTGCTGGCAACGCAACCGTTGTGTCAGATGGGCAGGGCGGATCAGATGATATACCGGGCTTTTCGCTAGATTTTTCGGCAAAGGCTGCTGTAGATCCAAGTGAAAATCTTATACTCACTTATGAACGACCTTATACGCAAACAGGCGGCTTATCTGCTGGTTATGCGGATAGTGAATCCCAAAGATTATGGTCCATAAAGAGTCGCAATTCGTCTCAGAACTTCTCTTTAGAGTCTATTTATTTAGAGAATTCTGGCGGTGGCGATGTAAAAATCGGTGCATTTAATGATGGAGTTCAAGTTGGAGGATGGGTTAATCTATCCATTAATAAAGAACCATGGGTATTTACTTTCGACAGTTCTAACGCTCTAACTAATATTTTTGACAACATTGATGAGATTCAAATTGTTCCTCAAGGAACCGATATGTGGATTTCAATTAATAATGTTCAAATTGGTGACCCGATTGCAGCAGTGCCAACTCCTTCGATTACAAGCAATCCAAGCAATGCAACGATTAATGAGGGTGACAACGCTACCTTCACGGTTGCTGCATCTTATGCGAGTTCGTATCAATGGCAGGTGAATGATGGTGCAGGATTCACAAATATTATTGATAATACCGATTACACTGGAGCAACAACTGCGACTTTAGTTATAAAAGGCGCAAAAGCGGGAATGAGCGGATACCAATATCGCGTAGTCGCTTCGGGTAGTACTACGCCTGCGGCAACCTCGAATAGTGCAACGTTGACAGTAATTCCTATGAATGTACCTTTGACAAACTTTGCTAGTACGAGCAAGACCGGAACATCGGCGACATTTACATGGAGCGCAGCAACGGGCGCAACCGGCTTGAAAATTGAGCAATCGCCAACTGGCGCAAATACATGGTCAACAGCGACAACTGGAACACTTGCGGCCAATGCAACAACAGCAACGGTAACAAGTTTGTCCGCCGCAACGGGATATGATTTCCGCCTTGTTGTAACTGGCGGAGCGAATGCTGGCAACTCGAATGTAGTGAATGTGACTACTAATTCAGTTGCGTTAATAGACTTTGCTAGTACGAGCAAGACCGGAACATCGGCGACATTTACATGGAGCGCAGCAACGGGCGCAACCGGCTTGAAGATTGAGCAATCGCCAACTGGCGCAAATACATGGTCAACAGCAACAACAGGTGTGCTTGCGACCAATGCAACAACAGCAACGGTAACAGGTTTGTCGGCTGCAGCGGGATATGACTTCCGTCTTGTTGTAACTGGCGGAGCAAATGCTGGCAACTCGAATGTAGTGAATGTGACTACTAATTCAGTTGCGTTGATAGACTTTGCTAGTACGAGCAAGACCGGAACATCGGCGACATTTACATGGAGCGCAGCAACGGGCGCAACCGGCTTGAAAATTGAGCAATCGCCAACTGGCGCAAATACATGGTCAACAGCGACAACAGGAACACTTGCGGCCAATGCAACAACAGCAACGGTAACAAGTTTGTCCGCCGCAACGGGATATGATTTCCGCCTTGTTGTAACTGGCGGAGCGAATGCTGGCAACTCGAATGTGGTGAATGTGACTACTAATTCAGTTGCGTTAATAGACTTTGCAAATACGAGCAAGACCGGAACATCGGCGACATTTACATGGAGCGCAGCGACGGGTGCAACCGGCTTGAAAATTGAGCAATCGCCAACTGGTACAAACACATGGACAACAGCGGCAACAGGAGCGCTTGCGACCAATGCAACAACAGCGACGGTAACAGGCTTGTCCGCTGCAACGGGATATGATTTCCGCCTTGTTGTAACTGGCGGAGCGAATGCTGGCAACTCGAATGTGGTGAATGTGACTACTAATTCAGTTGCGTTAATAGACTTTGCTAGTACGAGCAAGACCGGAACATCGGCGACATTTACATGGAGCGCAGCAACGGGCGCAACCGGCTTGAAAATTGAGCAATCCCCGGCAGGAGCAAATACATGGTCAACTGCGGTAACAGGCGCGCTTGCGACCAATGCAACAACAGCAACGGTAACAAGTTTGTCCGCCGCAACGGGATATGATTTCCGCCTTGTTGTAACTGGCGGAGCGAATGCTGGCAACTCGAATGTGGTGAATGTGACTACTAATTCAGTTGCGTTAATAGACTTTGCTAGTACGAGCAAGACCGGAACATCGGCGACATTTACATGGAGCGCAGCAACGGGCGCAACCGGTTTGAAAATTGAGAAATCACCATCAGGAGCAAACACATGGACAACAGCGACAACTGGAGCACTTGCGACCAATGCAACAACAGCGACAGTAACAGGCTTGTCGGCAGCGACAGGATATGACTTCCGCCTAGTTGTAACAGGTGGAGCAAATGCAGGCGACTCAAACGTAGTAACGGTGACGACAAATCCAATCGCACTAACAGACTTCGCGGGTGCAAGCAAAACGGGAACAAGCGCAACATTCACATGGAGCGCAGCAACAAATGCAACAAACATTAAAGTGGAACAATCACCAACAGGTACAAACACGTGGACAACAGCGACAACAGGTGCGATTGCCACAAATGCAACAACAGCGACAGTAACAGGCTTGTCGGCAGCGACAGGATATGACTTCCGCCTAGTTGTAACAGGTGGAGCAAATGCAGGCGACTCAAACGTAGTAACGGTGACGACAAATCCAATCGCACTAACAGACTTCGCGGGTGCAAGCAAAACGGGAACAAGCGCAACATTCACATGGAGCGCAGCAACGAATGCAACAAACATTAAAGTGGAACAATCACCAACAGGTACAAACACGTGGACAACAGCGACAACAGGTGCGATTGCCACAAATGCAACAACAGCAACAGTAACAGGCTTGTCGGCAGCGACAGGCTACGACTTCCGCCTAGTTGTAACAGGCGGAGCAAATGCTGGCGACTCTAACGTAGTAACGGTGACGACAAACCCGATAGTACTTACAGACTTCGCGAGTGCAAGTAAAACGGGAACAAGCGCAACATTCACATGGAGCGCAGCAACAAATGCAACAAACATTAAAGTGGAACAATCACCAACAGGTGCAAATACTTGGACAACAGCGACAACAGGTGCGATTGCCACAAATGCAACAACAGCAACAGTAACAGGCTTGTCAGCAGCGACAGGTTATGACTTCCGTCTAGTAGTTACAGGCGGAGCAAATGCTGGCGACTCTAACGTAGTAACGGTGACGACAAATCCAATCGCACTAACAGACTTCGCGAGTGCGAGCAAAACGGGAACAAGCGCAACATTCACATGGAGCGCAGCAACAAATGCAACAAACATTAAAGTGGAACAATCACCAACAGGTACAAACACGTGGACAACAGCGACAACTGGCGCTATTTCCACGAATGCAACAACAGCAACAGTAACAGACTTGTCGGCAGCGACAGGATATGACTTCCGCCTAGTTGTAACAGGTGGAGCAAATGCAGGCGACTCAAACGTAGTAACGGTGACGACAAATCCAATCGCACTAACAGACTTCGCGGGTGCAAGCAAAACGGGAACAAGCGCAACATTCACATGGAGCGCAGCAACGAATGCAACAAACATTAAAGTGGAACAATCACCAACAGGTACAAACACGTGGACAACAGCGACAACAGGTGCGATTGCCACAAATGCAACAACAGCAACAGTAACAGGCTTGTCGGCAGCGACAGGATATGACTTCCGCCTAGTTGTAACAGGTGGAGCAAATGCAGGCGACTCAAATGTAGTGACGGTGACGACAAACCCGATCGCACTAACAGACTTCGCAAGTGCAAGCAAAACGGGAACAAGCGCAACGTTCACATGGAGCGCAGCAACAAATGCAACAAGCATAAAAGTGGAGCAATCGCCAACTGGCGCAAACACATGGACAACAGCGACAACAGGTGCTCTTTCCACAAATGCAACAACAGCAACGGTAACAGGCTTGTCGGCAGCGACAGGCTACGACTTCCGCCTAGTTGTAACAGGTGGAGCAAATGCAGGCGACTCAAACGTAGTAACGGTGACGACAAATCCAATCGCACTAACAGACTTCGCGGGTGCAAGCAAAACGGGAACAAGCGCAACATTCACATGGAGCGCAGCAACGAATGCAACAAACATTAAAGTGGAACAATCACCAACAGGTACAAACACGTGGACAACAGCGACAACAGGTGCGATTGCCACAAATGCAACAACAGCAACAGTAACAGGTTTGTCCTCCGCAACGGGTTATGACTTCCGCCTAGTTGTAACAGGTGGAGCAAATGCAGGCGACTCGAATATCGTGACGGTAACAACTTATTCGATTGAACCTTCACAGCCAAACCCGCCAAAAACGGACGAAACCGATGTTGAAGTGCTGGTGAACGGTAAAATTGAATACGCAGGTAAAGCGACTACAGCAATTGTGAATAATCAAAAGGTGACAACCATTATCGTGGATCCGAATAAGCTTAAGAACAGATTGGAGTCTGAGGGTCAGCATGCTGTCATTACGATTCCGTTAAAAGGCAGCTCAGATGTTTATACTTCACAGATAAATGGGCAGATCATTTCTGATTTGGAACAAAAGCAAGCTACATTAGTCCTTCAACATGAACAATTTACGTATACGATACCTGCTTCACAGATCAGCATTGATGCACTCTCTAAGCTTTTTGGGAAAAAATTAAATCTTCAAGACCTCAAGCTCGAGATAGAGATTGCCAAGCCATTAGCAGATACCATAAAAATGGTGGAAAGTGCAGCAGTTAAAGGCCAGTTTGAGATGGTTGTTCAACCTCTTAATTTTACAGTGCGAGCTTCGTATGATGGAAAAACGATTGAAGTTTCTAAATTCGATGCGTATGTAGAAAGAATGATAGCTATTCCAAATGGTATTGATTCTAACCGAATAACGACAGGGATTGTGGTTGAACCAAATGGATCTGTTCGTCATGTTCCAACTAGACTTATTGTTAAGAATGAAAAGTATTTTGCCGTAGTGAACAGCTTAACGAACAGCACGTATACCATCGTCTGGCATCCACTTGCATTTAAGGATGTAGAGCGGCATTGGGCAAAAGAAGCTGTGAATGATATGGGTTCACGAATGGTAATAACGGGTGTTGGCAATGAAATGTTTAATCCAAATAAATCGATTACTCGTGCGGAGTTTGCTGCTATTATCGTTCGGGGATTAGGTTTGAAATTGGAGACAAGTTCATCGTCATTCTCGGATGTGAACAAAAATGAATGGTATAGCAGCTATATTCAAACCGCATTTGCAAATGGTCTTATTAACGGATATGAAGATGGAACCTTCCGTCCTATGGACAAAATAACGAGAGAGCAAGCCATGGCGATCATTGCAAAAGCAATGAAAATCACCGGCTTGAAACCGAATGTTGCAGCGAGTGAAGCTGGAGAATTGCTGCTTCCTTATAAAGATGCGAATGCCGCATCCGAGTGGGCGAAGAGCAGCATCCTCGATTGCTTGCAAGTGGAGATCTTCTCAGGCAGAAGCAGTTCTGTGCTTGCTCCTAAAGATGAAATCACGAGAGCAGAAGTAGCTGTGATCATCCAAAGACTTCTCCAAAAATCTAATTTGATTTAAAAGACTAAATACTAAAGGGTTATCTTACAAAGGTGAATACACCATTGTGAGATAACCCTTTTTTCTGTTTGAGCAATAGGATCTAAGTGAGCCTGTAAGCTCGATCATCGCCATTAAATTATTTTCATATAGCTGAATCCATAAACAGAGCCGAGCGCCATTACAATGGTCCATACGGCAAGGCTGACTGCCATCCATTGAATGACGCGTTTTCGCGAAGAGCCTAATGACAAAGCTAATAAAGCCGCGATGTCGGTACCAACAATAAGGGGAGCCAGCAGGGCGAGTCCGGGAAGTCCGTAACGCTCCCAAATTTGCCTTGCTCGAGTCTCCTTTTTGGATGACGTGGTAATGCCCTTCTTCAATCTTCGATTCGTATTCCACTTCGAAAATTGTTTGAAAAAAATGCCGAGGAGCAGTACCAAAAGAAAGTTGCCTGCAAAGCCGATAATGGCTACAGCTACTGGTGACAATCCTGCTACGATGCCAAGAGGTACGACTAGAAATACATCCAACCACGGCGCTGCTGCGAGTAAAAATAAAACAATATATGGCCATATCCCATCCGTTTGCTGAATCCATTCAATCATAATGTTCCTCCAGTTATTATTTATCTAATTAGCTGAGGAAATGGTTTCGCCTTGAGTCGGCTTCATCGCATTTTCCCACTTCACATTGATGGATCGAGCAGTGAATAGATCGGGTCCGTCTGATAGCTGAAAATGCAAATGGGGCTCACTGCTGTTGCCTGAATTGCCGGTCAGACCGATGACGTCGCCTTTTTTGACCTTGTCTCCTGGATTAACTGTTGCAGAGCCTTTCTTGAGATGTGCCAGATGGCTGTATTCTCCACCGTGATCAATGACGACATTATTCCCAGCAGGTTCATTCGGATTCATTACCCCGACAGGCGCATTATCTAAAATATCATTCACTACCGATATGATTGTACCATCCGCTGGAGCAATGATTTCTTTCCCGAAGGCATAATAGCTTTCATTTTTGAGCGGGTCACCTTTATAGGAAAAATGATCCTTTGTTTGGATAAAATCGTACGCGTATCGCTGAATCTCTAGTTCATAATGATAATTTACAAGAACATTCTCGCCGCCCCAAAATACAAACCAGTCGCCTTCAAAAGGTAAAGCATATTTATGTTTGCTCAGCTTCGAATCGGTTTCAGGTGAGGAGGTTAGTTCCTGAACTTGAATGGATGTAATGACTCCGTCAGAATCAAACATTCCGAGCAGCCCCTTATTCCCCTCGTCACTCACCCATATGCGCCGGTCGTAACCATTAAGCTGTATAGTAGAGGATTTCTCGAAGCTTTGGATACCATTCGTAAACTCCTCTCCCGTCTTTTCTAAATCCGCTTCGCTTACCGCATCTTTTAAAGGCTGATTAAAACGGGCATAAATTTCCTGATACTTGCCGTCCAGCAGTGCCTTTGGCAGGTCGTCTGGCCTAAGTAATTGGTTCGTTGTCTCAGTGGGGCTCACTGTTTGCACAGCTCCTATGTTGGTGGTCACTGCTGAATTTTCTCCGCTGCAAGCGGCTAGAAGTAAAGCTAGTGAACCTGCGGCTAATGCCGATTTTGCAGTCATTGCTGTACCATATATATATTTCGTTGCTCCCTTTTTCATTTTCATCGCCTCCCGATAGTACCATTGTAGCAGCAGAGTCTTAGCTCTTATGAAACCCATCATTAACGCACTCTTAACTTTAAGAAGAGTGAATGGAAAGGAATTAAGCTTCCCTTAAGATTAGAATGATTTAAAGTGAAAAAAATCATGCTATGATGATATAAACATCAGTTGGCGGAAGGAGCTGGCACGAATGAACCATGCATCGATTTTGCTCGTTGATGATGAGCAAGCGCTACTGGAGCTTTTGCAGACGGTACTGCGCAAGGAAGGCTACATGAATATTGATACCGTGCAATCGGGTGAAGAAGCTATTGAAGCTTGTGAAGCTAAAAAATACGATTTAATTGTACTGGATGTGATGCTGCCAGGGCGCAGCGGAATTGAAATATGTCCTTTTATCCGTCAAACGACGAACGCGCCAATTTTATTTCTAACCGCTAGAACATCGGATTTCGACAAGCTGACAGGGTTTGCGATTGGAGGAGATGATTACATTACCAAACCATTTAATCCGCTGGAAGTGGTAGCCCGCATTAGGGCGCAGCTGCGGCGGTACTTTAGTTCGTCAACGGAAACGGATGCCTTAAAAAATACCTCAGAAGATTCTAACAATCGAAAATCTAACGTTTTTGATTACGGCAGATTTAAATTAGATGAGACAGCAGGTGAGCTGTTTATTGAAGGACAGGCTGTTTCATGTCCCGCGCTTGTGTTTCAGCTGCTGCTTTTTCTATGCAAAAACCCTAATCGAATATTCAGTAAAAGCGAGCTGTATGAGAAGGTTTGGGGTGAAGAGGCCTTCAGTGATGACAATACAGTCATGGTTCATATTCATCGGATAAGAGAAAGAATTGAAGCAGATCCGTCTAACCCAAAATTTATCGTTAACGTCAGAGGTATGGGCTACAAACTAGTTAAAGCGGAACAGCAGGAGCTTACTTTGCCATGAATATTAAGCGACAACTAACGCTAAAGTTCGTTCTTCAACTCGCAATAGCAGGAATAATCGTTCTTCTCATAGCTGCACTGACCTTTTATTGGATGCTGCAGCGGTTTAGCGAGATTAACATTACACGTGATTTTGCCAGTGTAGGGTTAGAACAGATGGTGGAATCCTCTAAGCTTGGCAAGAATGGCATTACGTTTGCACCAAGCTTGTTGAGGCAGGTGAAGAAAAATAACGGCTGGCTGCAAAGCTTAGATGAGAATGGAAAAGTCGCAAGTGCTTATAATACGCCAAAAGATGTTCCCAACCAATACGGACCAGGTGAATTAGTGGAACACTGGATGGGGAAGAGCGCATTTCCTTACCAGATTGCGCTATGGATACAGCAGAAGGATGGGAAGAAATTCACAATGGTCTATGGGGCTCCAAAAGTAATAGAGCCTATTTTGGAACAATTAAATGAAGTGGAATTCATTGTTTCTGAAAAGAAATTAGTCCTTCCAGATGCCTTATCAGGAAAAATAAGATCGGCGCATGCTTTTGTTCAACTGATCGATTCGGCAGGCGTGGAACTGGTCTCCTATAACAAACCCGATGCGGTACCTTCGTTATACTCCGTTCCGGAACTTGCGCTTCGTACATTGTATGGTGAAAGATACGGTTACCGGATAGCAACCTCGTATGATGCAGAAACAGGAAACACCTGGCTTGTAGGAGAGCCGAATACTGTAACGGGAGACTCGGGAGCGGGAGATTCGGGCAAAAAGAAATGGATACCGGAGGAAGCACAGGTAGTCATTATCGGGTCCATTTTCTTGTTTATCTCCTTACTGGTCTTGTTCGTTCTCCTCTCACTATGGCAGGCCCATCGCTTTGGCGCACCGATGCTGCACATGCTTGTGTGGCTCGATTCAATAGGGAAAACGGTGTATGAAGAACCTGTTGATCGTAGAGGTCTCCATCGCAGCCGAACGTCAGCAGGAAAATGGCGGCGAAGGTATCGTGTTTTTGCTGATGTGATGGTTTCTATTGAAAAGTTATCCAATGCCTTGAAGAGAGAGCAAGCGATGCGGGAGCAAACGGAAAGCCTGAGAGAAGAATGGATTGCTGGCGTTACCCATGATTTGAAGACGCCGTTATCCTCTATAACTGGTTATGCCCATTTATTAGCAGAGCCGGCATATGATTGGTCTCAGGAGGAGGTACGTAAATTTTCTGCGACAATGCTGGAAAAATCGGCTCATATGGATATGTTGATCAGCGATCTTGCTATGACGTACCGATTGAGGTCGGGAATTCTTCCTCCTGAGACGATGAAGGTTGAACTGAACGCCTGGCTTTATGAAGCGCTTGAGCAGGCTGCCGCTGATCCTGCTTATGGAAAAGAGCGCATTGTATTTCATGCTGCGCAAGATGATGTTTGGGTCCAACTGTATACGCCTTGGCTGGAGAGAGTGGTTAATAATTTAACCGCTAATTCGCTGCTTCATAACCCGCCTGATACCGTTTTGACGGTATCGCTTCTAGCGACTGAAGAAGGTGGCGGAATAACGATAAAATTCACCGATGATGGCGATGGTATGGATGAAGCTACATTAAATCGGCTTTTTGAGCGTTATTATCGCGGCACGGATACCGCATCCACCACCAACGGTTCTGGACTTGGCATGGCTATATCGAAGGGACTGATTGAAGCTATGGGTGGCAGGATTACGGTTAAAACAACACCGGGTGAAGGGACGACGATTTTGTTAATATGGGGCTGACAACGTCGACTTTCATCGAAAAAACAACAAATGAAGAAACGCTGTAAAAATAGTGAATAAATGAAAAAAATGCTAGATCATGATATATTGATGATCTAGCGTTTTTTTTAATCTACAAGAGAATGAAAAATGTAAAGATAACATATTCTTGTCAATCGAAATTATTTGCCAGGGAGGGGTAAGCATGCAGCAACAGGAAAAAGAAATACAGGAGCTTAAAGAACGATTAGTTAACGTCGAGGAAAAACTTCAACGTAAATCGAATTCTTCTAACGCTCTTAAGTTTGTACTGTGGTTCATCCTGATATTCGTCGTTCTACTGATCGCAATTGGCGTATTTCAATTTATTAGCTCTAATTCATCCTAATTTAAAATAATATTCTAACGAATAAAGCGGCGGTCAATGACGTTACTATACGTCTTTGCCCGCCGCTTTAAAGTTGTATTTAGGCTTTTTTAGTTTGAAGCCGTTTAAGTTCTTCATCCACACGAGCTTTGCGCTGCTCGAGCTGCTGATCGGAACCATATGCGCCAGCATGTAAGCTGTTGTATGAACCTTTTGTAAGCTCGCGTTGTGCTTCTAATTCCATCACCTTCTGTTCAATCCGATCGAACCCTTGTGAAGCGGAGCTTCCATGAAGGGAGTTGGAATAGCCGGTAGAGGTTGCAGTTGTCTGCTGCACGCGAGTAATGAGCTCAGCGCGTTTTCCTTGCAGCCGTGTTTTCTCTTCTTTCAATTCCTCAATGCGATAACCAAGGTCAAGTACGGCCTGTTTTGCTAGCTGCTGCAGTCTTGCTGTTTCTTCAGCTTGTTCTAGATACAGGAGCTTCGCTTCAAGCGCTGTACGCGCTTCTGCTTCACGTTCCTCAACTGCCGCTTGCTCTGCTTTACCCTCGTAATAGCTTACTTGACCGCTGAATTCACTTAGTTTAGATTGCAGCATACGATCCTGTGCTTGCTGCTGTGCTAACGCATGCTCAGTTTTGGCAATTTCCTCATCCAAATCTCTCAAATAATGATTAAGCATCATGACCGGATTTTCCATCTTGTCCAACATTTCATTTGCTGCTGCCTTTGTCATACTAACTACTCGTTGTAAAATTCCCATTGATAATCTCTCCTTAAAATTTTGTGTTTGGTTTTATTTTCATTTGCATTCGTTTATTTGATTTAGTAGTGATCGGCAAATCGAAAGTCGTTGTTAATTGCTTTTGGGATAAAGAGGGTAGCTATAAAATATGCGAGTATAACAGTTCCGAAGCTGAAGAACGCCGCAATGACAACTAACAATCTAACAATAGTGGAATCAATGCCGAGCCATTGTCCGATGCCTCCGCATAGACCTGTCAGCTTGCTGTCTGTCGTTGATCGAAATAATTTTTTCATATACAGTCATCCTTTCGTGTAGCTCATCTATGTCCTTATTGTAGTCTCTGGAAGATTGTTTCGTAACGGTCCTCGGGCCATTTCGGTGCTAGGCTTTAGGCGGGGACAGTCTGCGACGGGCGACGGGGCTGCGGTTATTCTTATAGCAGTTATAGGCTGTTCTTTATTAGAAATTGCAATTGGGATTGGTGGTGGTCTCAGTTGAAAATGTAAATCCATAAAAAAGCTGCCCGAGAGTCAATAGACCTTTGGGCAGCCTTATCGGGATGAACGTGTTGCTGTTAAGGTGTTAAAACCAAAGATTTACGGTTGTGGGTTGCATGTTCATTACGTAGCTAAACTGTAGAAGCGTTGCTTCTTTAAAGGAGCGGCTTAGAAATTCTATTTCTACAGGCAAACCTTCTGCTGTGTAATCAGTCGGTACCGTAATTGCTGGCTGTGAATCCTGAATAAGCGCTAAGTTGGTTATTGTTTACCGCTTTTCCGCCTTCTCGAGCGAGAGAGGCTGCTAAATTCCTTTACTCTATTCAACCAATCTACTATTATAAATTTAGATTTGAGAGATAATAATTAGTATAAATGGGAGATGGGACCAACATGAACAGATGGTTTTATTATAAAATCGGAATTTGCTTGCTGATCGTTTTTACACTGCTCCTTCCAAGCATCGGCGCTTCGTCCTCTGTCGCAGCGAATGACGCTAAGCCTGCTGCTTCCTATTTGGCAGAGCGTTGGAGCGAGAGCATCAAGGGAGGCGTAGCTGCAAATCCGGTCATCGGTGAGGACGGCACGGTGTACATCCTATCTCAGCAAGGGAAGGTTTATGCCTTTAGCCCTGCTGGCAAGCAGCTGTGGACTGCTGATGTTAGTCCTATGGATGTTACTTCTTCAGAAAGAGAAGGTCAGCTCGAAATAGGAACAGACGGGACCCTTTATGTCGGCTCAAGAGGAAATTTATATGCTTTCAACAAAGATGGCGTGAAAAAATGGGAGTATGAAACAACCTATTCAAGCTTTCAAAAGGTTGTCGTTCAACGTAACGGCTTAATCTATATTCAAGTGAGATCAAGGGACCTGCTGCTTGCCCTGCGTATGGATGGTACGAAAGCATTGGAACGGACCAATATAACAAGTTTGGTAAAGTACGCAGACACTTTAGAGGATAAGGTTTTTATTACATCTTATAAAATAGATACCAAATTTGTTGAGAACAAGCTAAGCTCCGAATGGATATCTTATGCTGAGGAATTAAATGCTAGCGGCTCATCGCGCTGGAAAGTCAATTTGAATGGATCATCTTATAATACCCCAATGACGGATAAACAAGGCAATTTAATCGTATATTTAGAGGCTTCGAAAAAAAGAGATCAATCGGGTAGTTCCCAGCTTAGTCAGGACAGAAGTCCAGGTGAGATTAAAGTGATCAGCGAGGGAGCTGTGAAAAAAAGTTACTCGCTAAGCGCAAGGTCATACGCTCCTGTTGTTTTTGATGATCAACAAAACGCTTATATTGTTACGAGAGATGCTGTCATTACTAAATTTGATACGCAAGGAAAATTGATATGGAAGCTGCAAATCGACGAAGATACTAATGTATTGGAAAACGGAACGGCCATGCAGCTGGATAAGGATGGTTCCCTTCTTTTCTACAGCTCATTGATTGGTTATGACAAGACGAAGGTTGAGAAAAACGAGCAAAGTGAATATTTTAAAAATCGCTTGCTTCGGATAAATCAAAGAGGGGAGTTGGATTCCTCTATAAAGAGCGGCCTTTATGTTAGTTCGGTTGTTTGGTTAGACAATGGAGTGAATGTAATAAATGGTTATAATAAAGTTGTTTTGTCGGATTTGAAATCAACGAAGCTAACAGAGTACAACATGAATTCCCCCATTTATTTAACGTATAGGGATACCAATACAATCTATGTTGGAACAGAGAGCGGCCGGGTAATCGCGCTTGAAATTAAACAAGCATCGAACAAGGGTGATGCGGTTTCCATCACGTTTGGGAACCTCTTTCCGTACATTGAATCAAAAAGTATATACTCGCTATTTGCAACTGTGAAGTGGGCAGATGGCAAGGAGCAAACCAATCCGCAAGGCATCGTTTATCGCAGCAGCAATGAAAAAATTGCTTATTTTGATAAACAGGGCCTTCATACGGTCGGAGCTGGTGAAGTCGAGGTGAGCGCTGAATATTTGCATTTAAAGACGACAATGAAAATTAAGGTAAACGAGCGAGCTTATATGAATGAGCCTGGGGTTACCTATAGCGCTCAGCTTGTTAAAAAATGGGGAGTGTCGCTGCTTACGCTTAATAGGAGTAATAATGAGGTATATCAGGCTCCCTTAATTTCGAATAATGGTACGGTTTATACGCTGAGCAGTCAAGGTAAGGTAGCAGCGGTCAGCTTGGAAGGAAAGCTTCAGTGGCAATACGATTTGAAGGAGCAGGTCGGGGCGAGGCCTGCAATAGGGCCGGATGGACGGCTATTTATAGGAACGAATAGCGGGTTGCTTACAGCTTTTGATCCAAGCAGCGGCAAGCAGGTTCTCCATAATATGGTGGCAGCTAATCAGCGCAATACTATGCTTGGCTGGGATCGTTCCGGTAATAGATACACAGGTTTCACAAATAATAATATTGTAAGGGATGGCAACAAACGAAGCGTTACCAGTTATCTTGAAGCATCAAATGTTTCGGATACTCGGCTTTGGTCGATATCGGTGAGTGGAGAGATCACACATTTTGAGCCAACTTTAAATGATACTGGAGACACTTTATATGTTATCACTACGGCAGATGAGTGGGTTGGTGAGAGTGCGAGTACGACTATACCTTCAGGAATAGTACAAATTCGTAGACATGGTACGCTATATGCTATTAATGCTTCATCTGGCAGCATACGCTGGAAGTATGAGCTTGGCGAGTCAGATAATACATTTTATAAACCTTTCCTTCTTCAGGATGGCACCATTGTTACAGGCAGCTCACAAGGCTCCGTAGAAGCAGTTGATAAAGACGGCAAATCGAAATGGAAGAAAAATTTGAAAGTATATGCCTATACAGGACCATTTCTAAGCGGAGAAAAGCTCGTTATATTTAAACCGGGCGAGGGTTTTGGGATGATGGAGGGAGAAGAGCTTATCCGTTTTATTAACGTAAAAAGTTATCTCGAATCCAATAACATTAATCAGCAGCAGAATGAATGGCTTCTTACTTTATCTGATTTAGGACGTCATTCCCTTGCATCCTATGATTTAGCAGGCAAGCTGAAATGGCAGCTCCCTATTGCAGGAGAAAAGACGGCAGTAAGTAAGATTAGCAACAACTTACAAGTCGCAGTTATCGATTCAGCTGGTGAATTAACCTTCTCTGATATAGAGGTTAAACATACTTCTGGACTTTTATTTTCCGATTTGAAGCTGCACTGGGCAAAAGGAGCCGTTGAGGAACTTGCTGCAGCAGGCGTTGTTGACGGTTTTCCTGATGGAACCTACCGACCTGCAGCTCAGGTAACGAGGGAACAGTTTCTGGCTATGCTTGCGAAAAAATTGAAAGTTTCTGTTAAAGCAGAAAACCTGTCATTTATTGACGTCCCCAGCACGCGCTGGTCTAGGTCATATATTGAATCGGCTGTAACACAAGGCTGGATTGACGCTTCAAAATATGGAAATCGCTTCAAGCCGGAACAGCCGATTACAAGAGAAGAGGTGGCGGTATGGACAGCAAAAGCGCTAAAGTTGATCGAAAAAACGGACGGCTTAGCTAAGATTTCTGACAAATCATCCATACAAGCATCAAACCTTGGGCTGGTGGGCGCAATAATAGATTCCGGTATTATTACTGGCTACAAGGACGGAAGCTTCAAGCCGCTCGCGACTTTGACTCGTGCAGAGGCAGTTGCTCTACTGGCACGAATGTAACAAGTTAGAGCAAAAGCACACGAAACCAGCAGCTACCTAAGATGTGTATTAGCGTATTGAAAAGTTGAATAAAAAAAGTGTGACGTAGAACGTCATAGTATGACATATTATAAAAAGATGAATAAACAAGTGTGACGTAGAACGTCATAGGCAATCTTTGAAAAGTTGAATAAGATAGTTGTGACGTAGAACGTCATAGACTGACGTCTTTTAAAAGTTGAATAAAAAAGTGTGACGTAGAACGTCCCTGGTTTTCCTCTGTACAAGAGGAGCCAAGGACGTTTTTTCATTTTGAGGAGGATGAGAGATGGAATTTGCTGAAGAACATGAGAAATGGTTGAAAAAACATTTGCGTGCAAGTAAAGGAGAGCACAAGAGCAGGCTTCAGCGGGGACATGGGCATGGCGAACGTTTGTTTTTGAAGCAAGTATGGTGGCCGATGATGGGTAGTTTTGATCATTTACATCCGGAGTATGAAGTTGTGGATTGGCGTGGGAATCCGTTTTATATTGATTTAGTTTGGCAGCGGGGAGCGACGAGGTTTGCTTTCGAAATAAAGGGTTATGGACCTCATGTTCAGAATACCGATCGAATTCGATACCGACGGGAACTAAATCGGGAAACATTCCTGCAAGTGCTTGGATACCGCGTCGTGTCCATACCTTATGACGAGCTGGAGGAAAAGCCACAACTTATTGTATCTTTGCTGCAGTCGCTGCTGGCTCCTTATTTGGTGACTCACACGCAAGTGCAAAACATGACACGCCTGGAGCGTGAGTTATTGCATTATGCGTTTAGGTCGAACAAGAACATTCGCCCTGCCGATGTGATGAAGGAGTTTCAAATTAATCGCCGCACAGCAGTCAAATATTTAAAAAGACTGTGTGACGTTGGCAAGCTGCGTCCGGTTGTATCTGGAAAAGGTATTCGTATTATCAGCTATGAGCTAATACACTCGGCTTTTAATCCTTTTTTGTAGGGAGCGGAAGTGGACGTGGAAGTAGGAGTAGGAGTAGAAGTAGAAGTAGAAGTAGAAGTAGAAGTAGAAGTAGAAGTAGAAGTGGAATTAGAAGTGACGGCTTAATATGTGTATGTGTGCATTTGTGGAGCGTATGCCATGTAAGTATGTGGAATGTGACATGTAAGTATGTGGAGTGTGACTGGATTGTATGCGAATTGTATGTATGTGGAGTGTGTCTTAATTGTATACGATTTGTGTAGGTAGAGAGGGATTGAAATGGTGTATATGGATTGTGAATGTATTGTGTGTGGGACGTGAATTTGGATTGTGCACGTAATACGAGTGAAGTGTGCATGTACCGCGCGTAAAGTTTGAATAAGTGCAGGAGTGCACCTATTTTCAATAAATGAGATGGATTTGACGAAATTAGGTGCACAAGTGCATCCATTTGAGTAAATTTTGAGAGTAGTTGGTGGAATAGGTGCATTTATGCGCTTAGATAATCCTGCTGATATGGACCGGGGAGCTCACTCAACTAATCAGCATGTAATCTCGGTTTTTTTGGTTGAAGGTAGCTGCTGGATTATGAGAGAATGTGCATTTGTTAAGTGTATTGGGTGTTGGGTAATGCGTTTGTAGAGCGTGCAAGGTGTCCGATTGGATGTGTGTTAAGTGTACAAGGAGTGCTATTAAACTATCAGTATGTTAATTGTATAGGTAGTGTGCTTTGAGTGTGTAAGTGGTTTGTGCATGTTGTGTGATTGTAGTGTGCGTGACTGGACGTGGAGTGAACATAAGCGCAGAAGTGCACTTGTTTTTATCAAATTTGGTGGAAATGACTCAAATAGGTGTAGAAGAGCATCTAGTTGAGCAGATTTGAAAGGGAGCTGGCGGAATAGGTGCAAAAGTGCGTCTTTTTGAGTGGATTGGAAAAGTAATTATCGGAATAGGTGCATTTATGCACTTAGATGACCTTCCTGATGCTGACTAGTACGCTGATTTAGCTAGCCTTCTTTGTATTCTTCTTGGCTTTTGTAAATAGTAGTAACTGGACGAGCATCAGTGTGAATATGTGAAGTGTGTTGGGAGTGGGATTATGCTTTTGTAGAGCGTGCAAGGTGCCCGATTGGATGTATGTTAAGTGTACAAGGAGTGCTATTAAACTATCAGTATGTTAATTGTATAGGTAGTGTGCTTTGAGTGTGTAAGTGGTTTGTGCATGTTGTGTGATTGTAGTGTGCGTGACTGGACCTGGAGTGAACATAAGCGCAGAAGTGCACTTGTTTTTATCAAATTTGGTGGAAATGACTCAAATAGGTGTAGAAGAGCATCTAGTTGAGCAGATTTGAAAGTGAGCTGGCGGAATAGGTGTAAAAGTGCGTCTTTTTGAGTGGATTGGAAAAGTAATTGTCGGAATAAGTGCATGTATGCACTTAGATGACCTTCCTGATGCTGACTACTACGCTGATTTAGCTAGCCTTCTTTGTATTCTTCTTGGCTTTTTTAAATAGTAGTAACTGGACGCGCAGCAGTGTGAATATGTGAAGTGTATTTGGAGTGAGAGTATGCGTTTGTAAAGTGTGCGAAGAGTGTGATTGAACATTATGGGAGTAGTGTATGTAGTGTGCTTTGAGTGTGTAAATGGTTTGCGTATGTTGTGTAATTGTAGTGTGCGAACCGGGTGCGAAGTGTAAATAAGCGCAGAAGTGC
The DNA here is from genome assembly GCF_056173205.1 of Pristimantibacillus sp. Z349TD_6. Taxonomy (NCBI): domain Bacteria; kingdom Bacillati; phylum Bacillota; class Bacilli; order Caryophanales; family Paenibacillaceae; genus Pristimantibacillus (SeqCode); species Pristimantibacillus sp. Z349TD_6. The sequence continues at coordinate 1,564,475 of NZ_CM149662.1, forward strand.
ACTTGTTTATATTAAATTTGATAGAAATGATGCAAACAGGTGCAAAAGTGCATCTAGTTGAGCGGATTTGAGAGGTAGCTGGTGGAATAGGTGCAGAAATGCACTTAGATCAAGCAATTGAGGTTAACTATGTACCTAAATGAAGCTATTGAGGTTAACTATGTACCTAAATGAAGCTATAACGGTTAGCTGTGCACCTAGATCAAGCTATTACGGTTAGCTGTACACCTAAACTAAGCCATTACGGTTTAACTATTCACCTAGATGCAACTGAAGCGGGCAACACCATAGCACCCGCCCCATCCCATCCCACCCCAAGCAGACTTTTTTCAAAAAAGATCAGACTTCTAACAAAAATGATCATTCTTAAGCGCTTTCATCTGTTCTATGCTAATAAAATCCAATTAGGATCAGATTACCATGGAGGATGGGTGAAAGATGATTATGAGGAAAAAAAGCACGGTTTTCAAATTGTATGTTTGGATGATTTGTTTTGCTATTTTGAGTCAATTGGCTGTATGGCCAAGTGCGGTATCCTATGCAGAGGAAGTCGTTGAGGTAAAAACGATCGCGAGCATTCCCTCTATCGAGATGAACACAACAATAGGGAACCCGCCGATTCTTCCGCTGGAGGTACAAGCTGTATTTAGTGATGAATCCGTTGGACAAGTTCAGGTAAGCTGGGACGAAATTGATCCCTCGCAATATGCAGAGGCTGGAGCTTTTAAAGTAGAAGGCAGCGTTCAAGACACTTCCCTCAAGGCTTCCGCAGAAGTTACAGTGAGGGAGAACGATTTTACAGTATTTCTGAATGAGATTACGAGCAATGTACCAGATGGACAAAGCATCGTTTCCTACAGCAACAACTATCAGTCCATGCAGCCCGAATTGATGACTTTTATGAAAGGAAACGGGACTACATCGGTTAACAATGGGCTGACGGTAGAAATGAATTCGTTAGAAAAAAATATCGCTATTGCTGCTTGGGATAAAGGACCATGGTTGTCCGCCGGCACAATCGATGCAACGCTGCGTTACACCAGCGGGACGCAAGGCAATATCGGGTTTGTAATCGGAGCCTATAATTCTACACAAGGCTTGTCTATTCGTTATGATGCGGGTACAACTTGGGTCATTCAAAGCCCTGATGGTTCTGGCGCGTGGGAATCTTTTGAAGGACCTGAGTTGAAAATGGATACCGATTACCGGATCAAGATTGGTTATAACGGAAACAAGCTATTGGTTATCGTTGATGGCGTTACATATTACAACAAGGAAACAAATTTATTAAATCTCAAGGCTGGAATAGGTCAGGTGGCCTTGTATAAACGTTTTGCGACAGGACAAGTCATTATGAAGGATATTAACATTCAAGGCGTCGGCCAAATCGAAAAACCGTCAGATATCATCAACTATGTACAAAATTACGAAGACCCGGCATACACACCTCGTTGGTCCGGACTTAACGCTCAAGTGGTAACCGACATTACAGGCAATAAGGTATTATCGCTAAAAAAAGGCGCTAAAGAGCGAGGAGCCGATTTGGATTCTCCGCAGCTACAATCGGGTACGCTTTCATTGGATTTTAAGCTGGTCAATCCTGTTAAGCTTTCTAGCGGCCAAGGTTTTGCATTTGGCTTCAGAATGAATGAGACGGCAAGCATCTTTAGCGAAATCGGAGTCGATCCAAATCGCTGGTTGCCTGAATCCAGCTCTGGTTGGGGCAGCAATTTAAATATTCCTTATCCGATTCAGGGGAAATGGAACAATCTATTGTTCAATTTTAATGGAAAAACAATTACGGTCTATATGAACAAAAAGCTAGTTGGCGATATTACATTTGCTGATTTTACCGATGCGGCTGGCTTTTTTGGACTTCGAATTAGAAGTACAGTAGAGCTGTATATCGACAACCTGCAGTATACGAATCAAATCATTACCCCAAAGGAATTGGTGCAATACAGCAACAACTTCCAGGATGGCATTACGGGAGGGTGGAGCAGCGGCTCTTCATCCATCGTCAAAGAAGGCAGCAATCGCTTCTTGAAGTTGTCCGGCATCACGGGCACCGTATTGAATAACGATGCTCCACTCCTACAGAGCGCAACCTATATGCTGGATGTGAAACCTACGACGGATGCAATTGGTTTTGCTATAGGCAGCAGCTCTTTGGTGAAATTTGCGAACGACCGCTGGATTTTGGAGAAGGATGGCAGCACTATTCCTTTTGTAGCAAGTGACGCTGTTTCATCGAGCCCATTACTTATGAGTTGGAATAAGGTCGGATTACAATATAGCGACTCTTCGGTCACACTAAGTATAAATGGAGCTAAGTTGACTGCGAATCTACCTTCCGGGCAGCAATTCGGTGAAGGTTCGTTCGGAGTATACGGGCAAGGTGACTTGTATGTGGACAACATTTTGTTCACGGAGGAATTTATCCAAATGGATACTTCCCCTGTAGCAAGCAAGATGTATTATGAACAATATTATGAGACAGCTTCAAGCATGAACTGGACAGGACTCGGCGGCAGTCAAGTCGTCGATGGTTATTTGAAGGGAAGCATCGCTTCGGGATCAGTTGCGATAAATGAAGATATCGTACCCGTGAAAAACGGCGTATACCAGGTCAAGATGAGGACAAATGCTTCGTCCGCAGGAGTTAAAACCGGTAATGCAGCCATTTATTACGAAGGTCAAGGAAAATGGATGTATCAACCTAGCGGTGGAGAGAAAATAGCTATTGGAGACAGCGTTGAAATTGTACCTGGCAAAGATTTTATTTTGCGGGTGCGGTTGATCGAAAATGAGTTGAATCTTTATGTGAATGGCATTTTGGCGGGCACTGTTCAAACGAAAAACTTCACCCCGGGAGCGTTTGGAATTTATAATCCCGGAAATGATGTGATGCAAGTTGAGCTGGATGCGATGACCGCAGAAGAAATCAGAATTTATGAGCCTGACTTCTCCACGCCTAACTGGAGCGCGATGGATTCAAGCAGTCCGGCCGTGCTGGAAAGCGGTGAAGGCAGCGTTAAATTAAGGCTGCCGGGCGTATCGCTCGTTACCGATAATAACAGTCCAGACGTTGTCGATCAGAAAGTAACCTTTGATTTCAAGACGAGTGTAGGCGCTGGGGCGGATGGAGGGCGCTATGGATTTATTTTGAGAGGATATGACGATAACCGCTACGTATCTATCGTTCATGACATCAATGGAACTTGGAAGCTTTCCGCAAACGGCAACGATTCCAACTTCCCTACTGCATATTCCATGGCGGCTGAAACTGTGTATAAAATCGAATTGAATCTGATCGGCAACACAGTTACTTTCGCTATTACTGATGCTGATGGCAACAGAACGGATATGGGCGCGGTTACGGATAATACGGTGACCTCAGGGGCTGGGAAATTTGGAGTGCGATCGTGGTATAGCGCCAAAGAAATGACGATTGCCAATCTCAAAGTGGTTGAACAGGAGTCCATGCCAAGGCTTCAGCTTGCGGCGGAGCTTGATTCGATCACCAAAAACGATATGACTGTTACGCTGAATAAGGGTTTTCCGAGTATTTTTTCTTATCAGGTCGGCAACAAGACGATGAAAGCAGCAGACGAGCAAACCAATACATTACAAATTAACAATACGGAGTATACAGCTCAGACGGTTTCGCAAAAGGTAGGCGAAAGCAAATATGCCTATACGATGGCTTTTGACGAAATTGGCGTGGTGATTAAGGCTTTCATAGAAGCAAAAGAAAATAATGTTGTTCGATTCGAAGTGAGCGAAATTCAAGAAAAAAGTGATTTTGTTGTCAGATCTCTCGAATTGAACAGTTCACTCTTCTATGTAGATAGCTCAATGAAAGGCGCGACGTATGCTTGGAACAAGTCTGACGGCAAGTGGCACGGGATTACGGAAGAGCTGGTTGACGACATGTCCAAAATGAATCAAACCGGTTCATTCGGCGCAACGATGACGATGGTGAGCGCAGAAGGACTGGGCGCGTCTATGGAAAATAACGTGATGAGCGGCGGCAATAAGATACTCGTTAACGCCGAGAAAAAGTCCCTTGTAAACAAGCTTACGGTAAAACCAGGATCGTGGACTTATCGTCATACCCAGAGCAATGAAAAGGAAGCGCTGCCGTGGTATAACGTTGTTCTTACAGAGGATCGCAATTCTGATGGAAAGGTAGACTGGCAGGATGCGGCTGTGGCTTATCGTAAAGAAATATACGTGCAGCCGTTCGGCGCCGAAGACATGAAAAACAATATGATGTACATTGCGTTCAACTTCGCCAGTCAGGCAAATGATCCGTTCCTGAACGCTTTGGACACCGGTAAAGTGCTGTACAATTATTCCGACGGCTTTGGACAAATGATTTTGGAAAAAGGTTATCAGGCGGAAGGGCATGACGATGATATTCCTTCTTATTCCAACATTGGGGTGAGACAGGGCGGATTAGCCGATTTTAACTACTTGATTGACGAAGGGGCCAAATATAACCTTCGCGTCGGCGTTCATTTAAACGCCACAGAATACCATCTTGATGCAAACGAGCTGAACTATTCCAATCTGACAGGCGCTACGCCAAACGGATATAAACAGGATCGGCTATCAAAAGGTTGGGATTGGATCGATACGAGCTACTATGTAGATCAGACAAAGGATGTTTTGAGCGGTGATCTGAAGTCACGATTTACAAACTTGTACAATCTCACCAAAGATCCAGCAAACCCGAATGACCCAGCTTTGGATTTTTATTATATCGATGTATACACAGGCAATGATTACAACGCTTATAAATTGCTGCAGTATGCGAATGGCTTGGGGTTGAAAGTAGGAACAGAATTTGCGGGGCCGATTGAGCCCGGATCGGTATTTGTCCATTGGGGAACGGATTTGGGTTATCCGAACCAAGGGAACAAAAGCATTCTTTACCGATTGGTTAAAAATGACCTCGATATTTTCGTCGGCAACGCGCTGTTTAAAGGCCAGAAAATCCCGGTCGTAGCGACTTGGGGTGATTCGAAGCCAGATATTCAACAGGGTGTAACCGTGTTTTTCAATGAAGTGCTTCCGACAAAATTTATGCAGCATTATGGCGTCATGAAATATGAGACGGATCAAGTGACTTTTGAACAAAATGTTGTATCCAAACGAAATAAAGCAAGCAACAAGATTGAACTTTCCAAAGACGGGAAAGTCATCTCTTCTTGGAAAGATACCGGAACAACGACAGATACAGCCGAGCGTCATACGAGCGAAGCAGACTCCTTGATCCCGTGGCTGTGGGATGTGAAGACCAACCAGCCTCTAGGAATAAACGAAGGAGCTAAATTGTACCACTGGAATACGACCGGTAATACGACGACTTGGCAGCTGACAAATGATTTTAAAGACGTTGCATCGTTTAACATGTATGAATTAACACAGCAAGGCAAGGTGCTTGTAGATACGATTGCTGCGGTGGATGGATCGCTAACGATTGCGAAGGCAAGCAAAAATACGCCTTATGTTCTATACCCTGCGACAGCAGACGCTTTAAACCTGATTCCTTCTGCAGGTGAATGGGGAGAAGGCAGTCTGATTAAGGATTTTGCTTTCAATTCGGAGAAATTTAATGTTGAAGGATCATGGACAGTTAATGATACGGCCAATGCTTCCATTAAGGTCGTTCAAGGTGATGTTGGATACGACACGACAAAAGAGATGGTAAGGTCCAACTGGAACCGCTATGCGGAAATTGGAAGCCGTGCCGGTGAGTTGTCTCAGCAAATTACTGGATTGATTCCGGGAGGAGAGTATACGGTTGGTGTATGGACTCAAACCGTTAAAGGAAGAAAATCCTCTTTACAGATAACCATGAACGGCAAAACGTACAGCAATTATGTAACAGGCTTGGACGGTTCACATCAAAGCTCATTTAAATATGTGGACACAACTTGGCAGAGAATGAATGTGAAATTTAAGGTGCCAGATGGCACGACAACGGCAACAATCAAGTTAATCGCAGATGCTGGAGCTGGCACTGTGCTATTCGATGATGCCCGAATTTGGAAGCATCTGACGTCGGGAAGCGGTGCTGAACAAGCTGGTTACGTCGTGAAGGAAGATTTTGAGAATGTGTATGAGGGCTGGGGGCCTTTCGAGTATGGAGGCGGCAGTCGAATGATTCATATCGCATCGGATCAGAGCAACCCGCATGACAACAATCCGATTGTTCAGGCAGCTGACCAAAAAATCGGTCCTGTCATGACTTGGGTATTGAATGGTCAGAATTCATTAAAGCTGAACGAAACTGACGTTGGAAGACTGATCAAATCAAATGAGTCTGACATTAAATTAAAAGCGAATAAGACGTATGAGCTTGGCTTTGCTTATACGATGGAAAATGGGGTTACCTACGAGGTCAGCGTGTTGTCTCGTTCGACCGGCGCTGCCGTGTTGAAGGAAACGCTGCAAAACAAGCCTAATTCGGGGATTAAGGCAGAGGATGGCTACATCCGCTATAGCCAAACCTTCACCACTGGGGCCCAAGACGATTATCAGGTCGTGTTCAAAATGATAGCCAAAGGCGCAGGTAATGCGACTTCTGATTATGCTTTCATATTGGACGAATTCTATATCAAAAGTACGGGCGTTGACTATGCGAAGGAGCTGCTGCTGCAAGCAATTAAAGATGCACAAGGGCTTAAAGAAGCAGAGTATACTCCTGTGACATGGGCGACTGTTGCCGCGACTCTGCAAAGCGCTATCGAAGTAAGCAGCAATGCTGAAGCGACAATAGAAATGATTGAATCGGCGAGGATAGCTTTGGATAAGGCTGTGAGCGAGCTGGAGACTCATGTCATCGCTATTGTAAGCTTGCAGGCAGTGTCAGTGACCACTACGGTTGGTAAGGCGCCGGTGCTGCCTCAGACTGTGAGGGCTGTTTACAGTGACAAATCGGTTAAAGATCTTTCGGTCGTCTGGAATGAGATCAAAGCTTCCGATTATGCGCAAACGGGCACTTTTGAAGTAGAAGGCACGGTTGCAGGTACCACGCTAAAAGCGATCGCTACGGTACAAGTGCAGGCGGACAACAGCGGACCGGGTACAAATCCAGGGACAGATCCAGGTACAGGGACGAATCCTGGAACAGGCACTGATCCAGGCACAGGTACAGATCCGGGAGCGGGAACTAAAGTCACTTTCCAAGATACAGCCAGCCATTGGGCAAGAAAAGAGATTGAAGCTCTTGCAGCCACAGGCATACTAACTGGCGTATCAGAGAACAAGTTTAACCCTAATGCGTCCATTACTCGCGCTGAAATCGCGGCTATGTTCACTCGGGGATTCAATCTCGAAGCAAGCACTTCTCAATCGTTTGAAGATGTGCGTGGGGACAAGTGGTACAACAATGTGATATCTGCTGCATCGGAATCGGGATTGCTGCAAGGAACAGGAGGCAATCGATTCGAGCCCGACCGTTCCCTTACCCGTGAGGAGATGGCTGTCATTATCACGCGAGTGCTGCAAATGAAAGGCAAGCTGCCTACTCTTGCGACATCCGAAGCTGCCATTTTAGCAAGCTTTAAAGACGAAGATCAAGCAGCCGCTTGGTCCAGAAATGCGCTGGCTATTTGTATCCAAGCAGGCTTGTTGAAAGGCATGCCGGATCAAACGCTCAAAGCCAACAAAGAGCTGACTAGAGCGGAAGCGGCGATTGTACTGAGCAGATTGTTCGACTATTTGAAATAGATTTAAAGTTGTTAGAGGACTAGTGGCTTTCTCTACATTTTGAATGAGCTGTCCTAGAAATAGTCGGTACGCTTTGAATTTTTAAAAATAGCGATATAGGGAGTTATTCCTGTATCGCTATTTTTCTATTCTGATCCATGGCTGCTTGCTTAAGCAAGTAGCGGGCAATCAAACGCCGCTCGACCCATTGGATGACATTCTGACAGCCGATAAGCGGGAGACGGAACTCAGGAATCCATGGATTCTGTAGCCCCTGTAGTAGCCCCTTAAAGCCCTCAAAGCCCTCAGAACACCCCGAAACCCCGAAACCTCGAAACCTCGAACCCCCGAACCCCCGAACCCCCGAACCCCCGAACCCCCGAACCCCCGAACCCCCGAACCCCCGAACCCCCGAACCCCCGAACCCCCGAACCCCCGAACCCCCGAACCTTCGGAACTGCTAGAACCCCTGAAACCCCTTTTTGTGAAGGTGGTGTGCTGGGAATGTGAGTGAACCGATTGTGGAGTGTGAATAAGTGCAGTAGTGCACTTGTTTTTAATAAATGAGATGTAAATGACGAAAATAGGTGCACAAGTGCATCTATTTGAGCAGTTTTGAAAAGTAGCTGGTGGAATAAGTGTATTTATGCGCTTAAATGCTGCTGCTAATCGGAGTGTGCTCACTAAACTAACTAATTTATATTCTTGGTATCTGTAAGGAGTGGCGATTGGATGTGTGGGTGTGCATTTGTGAAATGTGTAAAGAAATGCAAATGGACTGTATATATGGATAGTGAAGGTAGAGTGATTAGAGCGTGCTTGAACCGAACTTGGAGTGAAAATAAGCGCAGAAGTACACTTGTTTTTAATAAATGAGATGGATTTCACGTAAATAGGTGCACATGTGCATGTATTTGAGCAGTTTTGAAAAGTAGTTGGTTAACTAAGTAGACTTATGCGCTTAGATGCCTCGATGCTGCTGCTAATCGGGGGTGTAGCCACTTAACTAGCTAGTTTTATATTTTTGGCATCAGTAAGGAGTGGCGACTGGATCTGTGGGGCGTGCATTTGTGAAGTATGTAAGGAGTGCCAGTAGACTGTATATGTATTGTGAAGGCAGTGTGATTAGTGTGTGAGTGAACCGAACGTAGAGTGGAAATAAGCGCAGAAGTGCACTTGTTTTTAATAAATGTGCGGGAAATGACGAGAATAGGTGCACAAGTGCATCTATTTGTGCATTTTTGAAAAGTAGTTGGAGGAATAGGTGTATTTATGCTCTTAGATGTCGCGATGCTGCTGCTAAGAGGTGTATGCTGACTAAACTAGCCAGTTTTACATTCTTGAAATTTGTTGGGAATAACGGCTGGTTACGTGAGAGAGCGTGCTTTTGTGAAGTGTGTAAGAATTGCGATTGGACTGTATGTGAATAGTGTAGGTAGAGTGTTGGTGGTGTGATTAGAGTGTGCTTGAACCGATCGTAGAGTGTAAATAAGAGCAGAAGTGCACTTGTTTTTAATAAATGAAATGGAAATGAAAAAATAGGTGCATAAGTGCATCTATTTGAGTAGTTTTGAAAAGTAGTTGGTGGAATAAGTGTAATTATGCACTTAGACGATTAAATACCGCGATGCTGTTGCTAATTGGAGTGTGTTCACTAAACTAGTTAGTTTTGAATTCTTGGAGCTTGTAGGGTGTGGCGACTGCATGTGTGGGCGTGCTTTTGTGAAGTGTGCAGGGAGTGCGATTGGACTGTATGTGAATTGTATAGGCAGAGTGTGTTGGTAGAGTGATTAGAGTGTGCGCGAACCGATCGACGAGTGTAAATAAGCGCAGAAGTGCACTTGTTTTTTATAAATGAGAAGGAAATGACGTGAATAGGTGCACAAGTACATCTATTTGAGCAGTTTTGAGAAGTAGTTAGTGGAATAAGTGTAATTATGCACTTAGACGCTTAGATACCGCGATGCTGCTGCTAATCGGGTGTGCTCACTAAACTAGTTAATTTTGTATTCTTGGCACTTGTAGGCTTGGCTACTGGATGTGTGGGAGCGTGCTTTTGTGAAGTGTGTAAGGAGTGCGATTGGACCGTATGTGAATTGTATAGGCAGAGTGTTGGTAGTGTGAGCAGTGTGATTAGAGTGTGCGTGAACCGATCGAGGAGTGTAAATAAATAAGCGCAGAAGTACACCTTTTCACAACAAATATGATGGGAATGAAGCATATAGGTGCAGAAATGCATCTATTTGAGCAGATTTGAGAAGTAGTTGGAGGATTAGGTGTATTTATGCGCTTAGATGCCGCAATGCACGATGCCACAATGCTGCTGCCAACCGGCGGAGCATTAAACTAGCGCGTCAAAATGAGCTTAGATAGCCATATATTTTGATCCAAGCCCCTGCTTGTCAAACTAGTCCGCATAATTGGTCAAGTCCCCTCATAGACATGTTATCAGCCAGTAAAAAACAATGTGCAGAGGGGATGATTACATGCGTCGCATGACATGGACCGCGGCAATATTATTAATTTTTTCATTAGCATTAGCGGCTTGCGGAACGAAGGACGCCGAGTCCGTGGTTAAGGAGCTCGACAAGGTAGTAAACAGTATGGAGAGCTATCAAGGAAGCGGGACGATGACGCTGCGAACGGGACAGCAGCCACTCGAATACAAGGTGGAGGTTTCCTATCAAAAGCCGCAATTTTATCGGATCAAGCTGACAAATGAAGAGAAGGACATTACACAAATCGTGCTTCGCAATGACGACGGCGTATTCGTTCTCACACCGAAGCTGAATAAAGTATTCCGCTTCCAAAGCGATTGGCCGCAAAATCAAGGGCAAGTATATTTGTATCAAACACTCATTCAAAGCATCCTAGTTGATAACTCTCGGCAATTTGTAATCGATCAAGATGCTTACGTGTTTGATGTCATGGCTAACTACAACAATGGTTCATTGTCTCGTCAAAAAATTTGGCTCAATAAAACAGACTACAAACCGGTTCAGGTAGAGGTCAGCGATACGAATGCAACGGTAATGGTCGAAGTGAAATTTGACAAATTTGATTTTGGTCCAAAATTTGATAAAGCTGTATTTGAGACAGAAGCAAACATGAATGCTGCTCCTACTAATCAAGCGACGGAAGAGCCAACGATGACTACGCCGGAGCAACCCAGCAACAAGGGAACAAATACGAATACTGAAGTAGAAGCAGGAACTCCAGGCAATAAAGTGGACAAAGACGGGAATAAGCCAGGAACTGACAGTGCAGTAGACGGTAATAATCAAACGAATAATAGCGGCAATGCTGCAGAAAATGAAGGCGATGGAGCTGCAACGGGCACTACTCCTGAAGCGACTAATTTCACAGCAATGGAGCCTTCGTACATTCCAGATGGTGTGGGCGAGCCGGAATTAGTTGATATCAAGTTTGGCGGTAATCCAGGTTTGATGCTACGTTACACTGGCGATTATAGCTACACGTTGATTCAGACGGAGCCAAAGGATCAAGCAACCTCCCTAGTAGATGGAGTGATGGTCGATCTAGGCTTTACGTGGGGTCAGCTCAGCGGTGATGAACAACAGACGCTCACTTGGACTTACGAGGGTCATCAGTTCCGGCTTACCAGTGCAAATCTGCCTGAGTCCGAAATGCTTAAGGTCGCACAGTCGGTACAGGGAGAAATCGGGAAATAAAGCGGGGAAAAGAGCGAATTTCCAAGACGTACTAGCCAATTCCGAGGTTCGTTTCATTGACAGTCTTAGCAGCAAGGTTTAACATTATTGCTATTGATGTTTGCTGCTCGGACTGTTGTGGCTGAAAGATGAGGAGAAGGTGAAAGACTTGGATTCGTTTTATCGCCCGACTAGGGTTGAATTATCACTTGATGCATTACGACATAATTTACAAGCTTTTCGCAATGCCATGCCACAGGACTGCAAGCTAATGGCCTCCGTTAAGGCTAACGCTTACGGACATGGCGCGGTAGAAGTAGCAAGGGAAGCAGAGCGCTTTGGCGTGGACTATTTAGGAGTCGCTTTTCTTGATGAAGCATTGCAATTGCGCAAGGCAGGCATCCGAACCCCGATTCTTGTACTTGGATTCGTGGCTGCGGATGCCTTGTCTGTCGCTAGAAGCAATGATATTACAATAAGCCTGTTCAGGGATGACATCATGGATGCAGCTGCAAAGTTGCCGCCTGACATAAGTGGACGGAAGCTTAAAGTTCACATCAAGATCGATTCCGGAATGGGACGGCTCGGCATAATCGGGAAAGACGCTGCGATATCTTTTATTGAAAAGGCGCTGCAGATACCTCAAGTTGAAGTTGAAGGATTGTTTACGCATTATGCGCGTGCGGATGAAGCGGATAAGAGCTATACGATCATGCAATACGAGCGATTTCGAGAAGTGGCAGATTATGTCCAGCAGAATGGATTGCCTATACCGATTATTCATGCGGCAAACAGCGCCGCAGGCATCGACACTCCGCAATTTGCGGACGGTATGCTGCGATTAGGAATTAGTATGTTTGGTCTTTATCCTTCTGAAGAAGTTAATCAGCAGCGAGTGGAGCTGAAGCCGGTCTTGACGCTGAAAACAGAAGTGGTTATGGTCAAAAAAGTACCCGCCGGCTGGGGAATCAGCTACGGCACTCGTTATTTCTCAAAAGGCGAAGAAGTCATCGGTACGCTTCCCATTGGATACGCAGACGGCTTTAGTCGCATGCTAACAGGTAAAGCCCACGGACTTGTACGGGGTGTAAAAGTGCCAATCCGAGGTACGATATGTATGGATCAATGTATGATAGCGCTTGATGCTGCTGAAGCGGGAGCGTTGCCAATTGAGCCAGGTGAAGAGGTTGTGCTCATTGGACGCCAGGGCAATGAGGCTATTACAGTGGAGGAAGTAGCTGAGCAGCTAGGAACGTTAAATTATGAATTAATCTGCATGCTTGCTACACGAGTACCTCGCGTATATGTCAGAGGTAACCAAATAATAGCTGTGCAAAACCCCCTAACTTAGACATCATTCGAATTGGTAATTGTTTCATCTTACAATTTTTCGTAAATGAAGAGGATTTTCGCCAAATATCTCGAATGTAGTAAGGCAGATCATCTATAATGGCTATACATGAAAACATACAGCATATTTGATATACGGCTATCATAGATATGTTGAAGTATAGCGACGGCAATATATTGTCATAATGTGTATTAAGGTTATGGAAAAGTTTTGGGGGTGCGAGTTCGGTGGCCAATGTACAAAATACCAAAAGAATCATGATTAGCCTGCCAGATCACTTGCTGGAGGAGGTTGACGGGATTGTAGCCAAGGAAAACTCCAACCGCAGCGAATTTATTCGGCAAGCCATGAAGCTGTATTTGGTGGAGCGCAAAAAACGTCAAATTCGAGAATCCATGCAGCGCGGGTATATGGAAATGGCGAAAATAAACCTGAACATGGCCTCGGAAGCTTTTCAAGCGGAGGAAGAAGCAGATCATACGTTAGGCCGTCTCGTTAGCGGGGTGTAGAGGTTGATTGTAAAACGTGGAGATGTCTTTTTTGCGGATTTATCGCCTGTCGTCGGATCGGAACAGGGTGGTGTTCGCCCCGTCTTGGTCATTCAAAATGATATTGGAAACCGTTTTAGTCCAACGGTAATTGTGGCTGCAATCACAGCTCAAATTCAAAAGGCAAAGCTGCCTACCCATGTTGAAATGGATGCAGCCGCCCATGGATTTGATCGTGATTCCGTCGTATTGCTTGAACAAATTCGGACGATCGACAAGCAAAGATTAACGGATAAGATTACGCATTTGGATGACGAAACGATGCGTAAAGTTGATGATGCTTTGTTAATCAGCGTTGGATTAATTGATTTTTAATGAGTGAGAGGGCTATTTGGCATAGGAAGGGGATTTCCCTTCTGCTGAATGGCTTTTTTTGTCGACTTTTACTGAATGTTGTTGAACTTGGAAAAATAATGATAGACAAATGAAAGTTCAATTTGCTATTATGAACTCAATTACTTATTGCAAACCTATATATGAGCTTTATTATGCGAAGAACGCACGTAGTACGCCTTAGTTGGCTGCTGCTGCGTTCTTTTTTTGTGCTCAGAGAGGAATGGGGATGAAAAAGAGACGAAATGCAATCATTAGTTTAACAGCTGCGGTGTTGTCGGCAAGCCTCGTGTATGGCATGTATGAGCTGCAAAGAATTCAAATCCAGGGGGAGGAGACGGTAGCTGTTCTCGTACCCAAACGATTTATTGGGGCTGGCGAGCGTCTTAAGGAAAGTGATTTAGAGTACAAATTGGTTCCGCAGTCTGCTTATGTCTCCGACATGGTATTGAGGCTGGAGCAGGCTGCTGGGAAGGAAACGATGATCCCCCTTGGCAAAGGGGAGCCGCTCTTGATCTGGAAGGTCGATGATTATTATTTGCAGCCTAGAAGAAGCGAGTCGACATTTCAAATTCCGAAGGAGTATATACGCTCGATTTCGAATGGGATCAGAGCAGGTGACAAGGTTCTTCTATACGCTTCAGGTGATGCGTCTCCCTCGACGAGGATTTTCTCTGAGGCAGTTACTGTAGCCTCGGTTAAGACATCTGGCAACGTCGAAATAGATAATATGGAGAACCCGAATTTATTTTCGCTGGCGGAGGGAAATAAAGAGCAAATGTATGCGTCAAGGCGGGAAGCTAACGGAATGATTGATTATTTGAATTTAAATTTGTCGGAGGAACAATGGCTTAAGCTCGACAGCTTATGCAAGGGAGGCTCTTTGAAGCTGGTTGTAGCTTACAGTCCGACATCGCTTGATTTGGTTGCTGGAGAGGAGGCTGAGTAATTGTGAATGGAACGCCAGCGCCTCTTGCAGTATTTATCGGCACGACTCCCAATATCGGAACGACAACCGCGGCGTTTGCAACTGCATATCGTATGGCGGAAGCATGCGGCAAGCCAATCGGCTACTTATGCCTTAATCTCAAAAGTGCGAAGATCCATCGGTATATCGGTGTAGACGAGCCGCTTGTAACGCTGGATAAGCTTCGTCCAGAGCTTCGTTCCTATACGTTGACGCCGGAGAAGCTTCGCAGGGCTGTATATTCAGTGCCCGATCAGCCGAATTTGCAGGTGCTGTTCGGCAATCTCATGAGAGATCAGGCCGAATATTTCACCCCAGAAGAAGCAGAGCATTTGCTTTCGATTGCGGAACAAACCTTTGCATTTGTCATTATGGATGTGGGTGCCTATTGGGACAACGCAGCGACTATTTGCTCTATCCGTAGAGCGGGCTCGCGCATACTCGTTACAACTCCTGCATTATCGCATTTTCAAGAGGATGGAAGACGCTGGATAGGTCAAGTATCGCCATTATTTGAAGTCACGCCTGAACAATACGATTCGGTCATTATCAACGGTCCATGGAGAAACGGAGGTTATCAGATGAAGCATATTTGCAAAGAGCTGGGAACAAAGGCACTTGGACAGCTTCAATTAAGCGAGCCAGTTTTTAGTCAGTTGGATAGTGGGACTTATGCACAGTGGCTTAAGGTTGATACGGAGGGCAAGCAGGTTATGCAGGAGCCCGCCAAAGCAATGATGAAGAGGCATAATATACGCAGTATGAGCACTTCTGTTGCAGTACAGCCTTGGTATCGCAAACTGTTAGCACATCGCAATGGTACGAGTTCGTGACAGCGGGTCCAAATCGATTTTCACCTTCCCAATTCGCAGCTCAAATGCAATCGGAGAAAGAAAAACGTGAGCATGATGAAGTTGGTTCCTATTTGCCATCGGACGCACAAGAGGAGATGGGCAAGCTTGCCGATGATATTCGAACTTATTTAAGCGCCCCACACGGGCTTGGCGAGGAAGAGCGCAGGCAATACAGTGAGACATTGAACCGTGCTGTGCTTGGCTATGCGCAGGAGCGTGAGCAAATTCTTGCGGTTATTACGGATCGATTAATTAGGCTTCGAATACATGGAGCAGCTAATATAAATCATTCGTTTCAATCGCTGGCAGAGGCGTTATTCGCGGAAGTGATAGGATTGAATGTTCTGGAGCTGGTGCTTGCTGACAAGGAGGGCTTGGAGGAAATACAAGTCGTTGGCGAGAGGATTTTTACGGTAAAGAATGGTGTTACATATGCTTCAGGCTACCGCTTTAACGACATTCGAGAGGTGGAGCGCATCCAGCAAAATTTAGTGCTCTACAATAATGACCGCATCAATCCGCGTAAACGATGGGCAGAGGTAATGCTGCGAGATGGATCGCGTGTTACGATGACAGGTTTTGGCTTCACGGCAAACCCGACCTTAACGATTCGATTCTACACGGTAAGAAGCTTCAGTCTTGAGACATTAAGCAAACGTGAATACCAGACGATTAATGCGCGAGTAGAGAGCTTGCTTAAAGCCATCTTAGCTGCACGATTCAATATGGTCATTATTGGACCAACGAACTCAGGAAAAACCAATTTAATGAAAGCTTTAATTGCTGAGCTGCCTGATGAAGAACGAATCATTACGATTGAGAGTCGGTTTGAGATGATGCTGGGGCGTGATTTTCCAAATAAAAACGTTGTGGAATATATGACCGATGAAGAGGATTCCTATCATCGCTCGGATCAAGCTTTTAAGCTCGCGCTCAGGCAGTCGCCGCAGCGCATCATCCATGCCGAAATTCGCGACATGGATGCGAACATTTATGTCCGTGCATGCACGCGTGGGCATACCGGAAGCATGACGACCGTTCATGCGAATAGGCTGGAGGATGTGCCAGAGGCGATAACCGATATGTGTATGCTCGACGGAAGAGGCATGAACGCTGAACGGCTCGCAAAACGAATTACACAGTATGTAACCGAAGTCGGCATTGAAATGAGTTACTTGGGCGGACGGCGAGTCGTTAGTCGGATAGGGGAGCTATGCTGGGAGAATGGGCAGACAATCGTTCGAGACTGGGCAAGATTTGATGAGTCGCGAAATAATTGGCAATTTCCAATGGAGCCATCTGTGAGGTCGGCTAGCAGGCTAATCACAGGGGGGCACAACGATGAATAAACTTTCCACAGCTGCAGCGGCATCCTTATTATTTTGCTTAATGTTTATCGCGTTGTATCACCTGTTCAAGCTGTGGTCGGCTGAGCAGCAGCTTAGAAGCAAGCTGGCTTACCGGGCAAATAACGGCTGGCGCAAGAAGCTGACTGAAGGGTTCAGACGTTATAGCTGGCTGCATGATCATTTGAATGAACTGCTCGAGACGCTCCGATTGAAAATAACGCCTGCTACTTTTGCTTGTGTATCAGGATTACTGCTGCTTGCGGGGATTGCTTCTGGGGGCCTATTTTTTCAAAGCGTCAAAGGAACCTTGTTGTTCGGCGCGTTGCTAGGTTTTTTCCCTTATACCATATTACGAGCACTGCTGGTGCACCGCAGAATGCAGACGCAGATGGATTTTTTACCTGCGGTGGAGCTGTTTTATCAATGTTATCTCGTAACAGGTGAGCGGCATGTCCGGGTTGCGCTGCAGCGCACGGTGGAGGAGAGAAGGCTGCTTGGACCGATGCAGCTTGTTTTTGAACAGCTGTATCGTAATTTATCGGTTCGAGGCGATGATGAAGCAAGCCTGAGGCTGCTCTCCGTTTCACTTGGCCATTTGTGGGCGGATTATTTTGTTCATATTTTGCGGGTGGCGCTTGTTGAGGGAGCTCCTATAGCAGATAGCTTAAAAGAGCTTCTAACCGATATGCGCAAGGCAAGAAGAGCGGGCGAGCAGGAACGAAATCGATTGCTGGAGATACGTGTAGCTAACTTCACGCCAATATTGTTCCTAGCTTTATTTGTAGGCATTAATCTCAGATACAACAAAGATAACTCTTATTATTACTACATCGTTGACCCGATGGGAAGAGATATGCTGCTAAATGCAATGGTGCTCATCTTTGCATCGTTCCTAATGGGTTTGTGGCTTTCACGCAAAAAGATGTGAAAGGAGGCAGTAAATGCCTGAATGGACAGGAGCATCAATACGGTTAGCGCTGCTAATTAGTCAGTTCATAGGCGGTGCGGCTGCGATTTATATACTTTTGCAGCTGTGGCCGGAGCGGCCATCGAGATGGAAGCACCTCGCTGTATTCGGGTGGCGAACGAGACAAGCACCCGATAAGTGGCTGCGGCTTTTGCTTATTTCAAGGCAACACCAATCGTTTATAGAGCGGGAGCTGCTGCTCGCAGGCTGTGGTGTAACCATCGATACAGGTTGGTATGTTTTTGCAAGGCGATCGTTATTAATTGGTGTAAGCGGGATGATTATCTTGGCTGCTGTATGGTATGAGCGTATAAACGCGTATATCCCGATGTCGTATGCGGGTCCAGGCTTACTCATTGTGATGCTTGTTTTGTATGTTGACCTAATATGGCTGCGTTCTATTCGGAAGGTGCGCACCCTGCAAATTACGAAAGAAATATTCATTATTAGCAGGCAGCTTCTTTATTTATCCGATTCCTCACTGCATGTCCATGCGAAGCTTCTAAGATGTGTACCCTTTACGAGAGCGATGCGCTCTGATCTTGAACGGCTTCTGGCTGAATGGTATCACGATGCGGGCGGGGCACTTCAACGGTTTAAGCAAAGGCTCGGAACGGAGGAGGCTTTGAGCTTTGTAGAAACGATTGATGCGCTTCGACTCCATGAGAGTCCGCAATATTACGAACTGCTGCGTGTACGTATAGAGGATTATAAAGAGAAGCTGGAGCTGGCTAAAGAAAGCCGTAAGGAATCAACCTCTTATTTTTTGTTTGTCATCGCGGGAATTCCCATCTTGTATACCTTTCAAGTGTTTATATATCCATGGGTGAGAGAAGGACAGAAGCTGTTTGAATCGCTGGGCTAATCATTAAACGTTTATTTTGGAAAGGAGGTGGTAGCATGCGTAATATTTTGATGACAGTCATGATGCTAGTTGTTGTTATCGTTTTGTTTAATTCAATCATCGCTGAGGACAAGACTGGAACTAGCAGTCAGATCGAATCGCAAGGGACAGCAGCCAATACGAAAATTGGCGCTCTGCTTCCTTAAGCTCAGCTGCATAAATTTATAAAGTAGAGCGGAGGTGTTCCATTATTGCGCTCAATACTTGTATCGATGCTGCTGCTTGTTGCCGTAATTATTTGCTATCAAGCAGTTGCTGATGGTGATAAGGGAATGAAGAAGCAAATCGACGGGGCAGGCAGCTCGATAAGCAGCCATATTAGGGAAATGAGTCCATGAAGCAAATATTGATTTTCGTTTTGTTTGCGGGGCTTTTATGCTGGCTTATGTTTTCGCCCATATATAAGCATGTTCTCATTGTTAGACAAGCTGTTTTGCAGCAGGAGGTCGATTATTTACTGGAAATAGGGGCGAGCGGTACCTACGGCTACATTAGCGAGGAAATGCAAGAGCAGTCTAAGCAGCGTATGGCTCGCTTTGGCATGCAGGCTGACCAGATCGAATATAAACTAGCTACAACGAGCGGTGTCACAGCTTCAAACCCTAGCGCCCCTGTTGTAAGAGGGACCGGCATTTCGTTGACACTTAGCTACCCGTATGAGGATTTATTTGAAATAGATCGATTAATTGGTCTGGCACCTCCGCTGCCAAGCGAGCGTATGCGGGCTTTTGGAATGAAAATGAGTGAATATTTGCCATAATGGAAAGAGGTGAATGAATCGATGTACAAGCTATTGCTTATCGTGTTGATGATGACGGTCTGGATATCGATTCATTTGCTTCAGGTTGAAGAGGAGCTTGCGATGCGCACCTTGTTTCAAAGCAAACGAGCGATTAATCGAGCTGCGCATGCAGCAGCACAACAGCTTGATCCAGCGGCGCTTGGCAATGGCGTGCTTCGATTATCTCCGGGTGAAGCGGCAGCGGCAGCGACTTTATATTTGCGGGAAAATTTAAGGCTGGATGAACAAGGCATGCCGCTGTCGGAATCATTTCTGAAAGAGCGAGTTGATGTACTCGTATTTGAGATCGTAAATGATGAAAATTCTTTTCCATACCTTTATCGAAATGAAACCTATGATTATGAGGTAACGCTTAATCGGCCAGGAGTTGTGTTGATTGTACATATCGTATATCCGCGAGCGTTTCAAGTGATGGATGCCATTGAATGGGATATTAAGGGGGCGGCAGAGCTGGTAGCAGGTTGACGAAAATTTGGAAAATTGGTGTAATAAGAGGAGGGAAATAAATAGGAGTTGATTAACGAAGTGATGGATATTAAAGCAGATGTTCCTGCTGAGCTTATCAAACAACGAATAGAGCGATTGCAGGACGTTATGAAAGCAGAGAGTATTAATGGTTTTCTTATTACTCAAAATGTAGATCTATATTATTTTTGCGGATCTATGCAAACGGGTTATTTATTTATTCCAAGCATTGGGGAACCTACCTTTTATGTACGTCGCAGCGTTCAACGCGCTAAGCTGGAGACGACCATTCAGGTAGAGGAGCTCGGTGCTTTTCGTGTTTTTGGAGAAACGTTGGCAAAGAACTATGCGTATTTGTTTAACAAAGGAGAGGAGCTGCGGATAGCCGCCGATCTAGATGTGCTTCCAGCGCAGCTTTACATCAAGCTGACGGAGCTGCTTGGCACAACGGGGCGTTGCGAGCTGATGGATGGCTCAGCTCACATTCGGAGATTGCGAATGATTAAATCTCCATGGGAAGTAAGCCGAATCGAGGCAGCTGCCGAAGTAGTGGCACAAGCATTAAGCGAGGCGCTGAATGACCTTAAGGAAGGAATCAGCGAGCTTGAATGGATGGCGCGAGTTGAATATGAGCTTCGCATTCGCGGACATATTGGTTTGATGCGCATGCGCGGCTATAACCAAGAGATAACGACCGGTATGGTTATTTCGGGAGCTGCAGCAGCGGTTCCATCGTATTTTGACGGACCTGCGGGCGGACTTGGTCTTGGCGGGGCATCGCCGCAAAGCGTAAGCAGATCGATCATCAAACGCAATGAACCTATATTAATTGATATTGGCTGCTGTGTAGATGGATATGTTATCGATCAGACACGTACAGCCGTAATAGGGAAGCTTTCTGAAACCCTTCACCATGCCTACAAGGTGTCGGAGTCAATAATTGCTGATTCTGAGAAACTTATGATTCCTGGCACGCCTTGCGCAAGGCTTTACGAGGTTGCGCTTGAGAGCTGTGCAGCGGCTAAGCTAACGGATCATTTTATGGGTTATGGTGCGGATCAAGCGAAGTTTCTAGGGCATGGCATTGGGCTTGAAATCGATGAGTGGCCTGTGCTGGCAAAAGGTTTTCAAATGCCTCTGCAGTCCGGCATGGTTATCGCAGTTGAACCGAAATTCACGTTTCCGGGAGAAGGCGTGGTCGGTATTGAGAATAGCTATTTAATTACGGAGCAAGGCGCTAGAGCTCTGACTCGTTCCAAGGCGGAGCTCATTATTTTGCCTTAACAAATAGAGGGGGAAACTATAGAAATGAATCGAAAGTTAACGAATCGGCTTCATCGTGATTATATTACGGTTTACCGCATTAGCGAGTTAATCACGAATGGTATTTTTCTCGCTTTAATCATCGCCTATTTTTGTTGTGCAACGATTTGGGATTGGACGCTAATACCAGGATGGATCGCATTATCCATTTTTGCCATCTCTTTTATTATGTTCACTTGGGTTATTCCAGAAATGAAGTATACGCGATTTTCATATGAGCTATTTGACGATGAGCTTGAAATTCAATCAGGTCTTATCTTTTTGAGCAATGTACTTGTTCCGATGGTACGCGTACAGCATGTTGAGCTTGAGAGCGGTCCTCTGATGCGGAAGTATGATCTGGCAAGCGTATCGATAGTTACAGCTGCTACAACCCATCGAATCAGTGGTTTGAAGCAATCGGAAGCAGAGCAGTTGAAACGTAAAATTGGAATTTTGGCTAAGGTGGATGATCAGGATGAATGATCGCCGTACGCTTCATCCAATTTATATATTGTTCGGACTGCTGAATACGATTAAAGGTTTTATTCCTGTTATTTTGATCGGCGTATTGAAAGGGACCAGTTGGACTAATTTGAATTGGTACTGGTATACCGGGGCAGCCGTGTTATCTCTCATATTATTAGTCTTTAGTTTTTTTGAATGGAAGCGTTTTGGATTTTGGCTGGAAGAGGATCGTATTATCATTCGAAAAGGCTTGTTGTTCAGGGATGAGAAAACGATCTATTATACACGTATCCACTCCGTTAACGTCGAGCAGCCGCTTATACAGCGGATACTCGGGGTTGCTCAAGTGAAGATCGAGACGCCTGGCGGCAATAAGAAGGCAGATGGTATATTGCCAGCGCTCTCTATAAAAGAAGCAAATGACATCCAGTACATGCTTAGAAAACAAGCATCGTCGATCGTTGTACCAATTGATCCGGCTGCTGAACATATCGCGGTCAATGAACAGGCTGATGAGCAGGTTGTTGTAAAAATAAACAGTAAGCCGCTTACACCGCAAGCTCCGACTGCCTTGGCCAGCACCAAAAAAACGGAGATAACGTTATCGGCTGCGCAGCTTCTTCAAGCAGCTGCGACATCGACTAATTTTGGTCTCGTAGCGGCGTTTTTGGCGGGTTTGTTTTCTTTTGCAGATGATATTATCAATCAGCTTCTCCCGGATCACTTTTTTGAAACGGTTGTCGAGGATTCAACTAGTTTAATGCCAAGCTACATACTCATCGTAATTGTTGTCGTTATTGGAATTGTGCTGGCATGGCTTCTGTCTATTGTTTTGTACGTGCTGAAGTATAGCGGCTTCTCCATTAAAAGAGATGGCAGACAAATTGCAGTTTCTTATGGTTTGCTTGAGAAAAAGTCGTTTGTTTTTGATCCGAAAAAGGTTCAGGCGGTTATCGTCAATGAAGGACCGCTTCGGCAGGCAATTGGTTATGCGGAAATCCAGCTTCAAATCGTATCATCGGACAAAAAGGAACAGCTTATGCTGCATCCTTTTCTGAGGTTTTCCGATATTCAAAAAGTTCTCGATGAATTTGTTCCTCAAATGAACATTCCTTCGAGAGCTAAGCTGATCGGTGCGCCAAAACGTGCCTTCATTTATTACGTTAGAATTGAGTTATTGATTACTTTGCTTTTATGTACCGCATTAATCGTATTATTTAAAGCAGATGGGTTATGGTCGCTAATACTGTTGCCTCTAGTTATTTTGTGGAGAAAAAGCTGCTATAACGCTGCGGGGGTTCATTTGGGAGCAGGCCAGTTAACGCTTCGCAATCGTTTTTTATCACGATCTACTTATATGGTTAGGCGCCCGCAAATTGTAACGATGAGAGTAAGCCGCTCCATTTGGCAGCAGAAAAAAAATCTGTTTGCAATAGCGGTTCGGGTTCTAGGCAGCCCTTACGAATATCGTGTGAAATCACTCGATCGTGCGGACTTGCAGCCTGTATGGAATTGGTACAGCCGCAGTCATAACAAACAATAGAATATGGTTTCCATTCAACAGCTGCGGAAGAGCTACTATTTCCGCAGTTGTTTTATTTTAAAAAAATAAATTTAAAAGGAAATGAACGAAATGTGCTAGTGAACCGTCTAAGCTACAAGTGAATGAAAAAGAGGAGGTTGCGCGCTCGTGCATGACGAGACGAAGCTAATTAAGCAAGCAGTTCGCGGTGATTCGCGAGCGCTCTCTGAACTGCTGCGACAAAATTATTCATTTCTGTATCAATACGCACTTAAAGTAACGATGAACAAAACACGTGCGGAGGATGTCACACAGGAAACGATGCTTAAAGCGATTGAAAAAATAGCGACCTTTCAGAATAAAGCCAAATTTTCTACTTGGCTTATAACGATAGCATCAAGACTCGTTGTTGATCGCATTCGTCGAAACGAGCTTGAAAAGCATTGGGTGCAAGAGGAGCAGTCGCTCAGGTCCATTCGCTACAATACTTTGCAGCGAGGAGATGAATGGCCTGAGGCGCTTCAAGCATTAGGTGATCTGAATAGCGATACTCGAATACCGGTATTGTTGAAATATTATTACGGCTACTCACAAGAGGAAATTTCCTCGATGCTGGATATCCCAGTAGGGACAGTAAAATCAAGGCTGCATAATGGGTTGAAGCAGCTGCGGAAGGAGCTAACGGAGCATGAAGAAGCTTAAAGAGGACATAGAGGATCAGAAGTGGTTCGACGATCAACTGCAAGAGACATTAAATCGATTTGATGTTATTCATGCACCGCATGTTCCAGAGCTGCAAAGATTCGAGGACATGGTGGATGCGCATAAGCAGCAAATGAAAAGAAAGCTATGGAAGGATCTTTTGATTTTTTGGCTGTTAGCTTGTTTGATTTTTGGAATGATGATGTGGATGTTGGATCGTAACTTGGTATGGTTCGCTGTGCTTCAAGTGGTCATTGCCGTTGGAGGCATAGGTTTTGTTGGCATAACGTTTGGTCCGAGGAAGGTGCGAACATGGAAGAGCTGAAGATCATACCGATTTGGGGATGGATTTTGCTTATCTCTGCTTTGATCGCACAATCAACGTGGCTGTTCATTGATGCTCGTAAAAGGGACAGTATGCCTTGGTTTTGGGGGTTATGGGGGTTGATTCAGGCGCCGATGCCGCTTCTCTTTTATTTTATTTTTGTGCGGAGCGGATGGTTTCCACGTCGCCGTGGAAAAGGAAAAGAATAGCCTGATCATTTTCTAAAAAACGAACTAGGGGGGCTTTATAATGAATAATCAAATCGAATTATCGGATATATTACCTATCATTGCACCAATAATCGTTATTCAATTGATCTTAATGGTGATTGCATTGGTATTGTGCGCTAAGGCGGAGAGTACACGCGGTCCTAAGCTGATGTGGGTTTTAATTATTATATTTGTAAATATTTTTGGCCCGATCGCCTTCTTTATTGCTGGAAGGAGGAATGAAAGATGAGCGCATTGCTTCAGGTGAAGGGACTCACAAAAACGTTCGGCACAGTTGATGCAGTAGCTGGAATTGATTTTTCGATTGCGACAGGCCACTGTGTTGCCCTTCTAGGGCCGAACGGAGCAGGGAAAACGACAACAATTAAGATGATTACAGGTCTGCTTAAGCAGACCGCAGGACATATGGATTTTATGGGATCTGCTCAAGCAGGCAATCATCGTGAGTTGATTGGATACTTGCCGCAATCACCGTCGTTCTATAATTGGATGACTGGAATGGAATATGTGATATATGCAGGGAGATTATGCGGTCTCAGCGCTGCAGAGTCCAAAAAACGAGCCAAAGAGTTGCTGGAGCGTGTCGGGATTTCCTCTGCTGCGAAGCGGAGAATAGGCTCCTATTCCGGAGGCATGAAGCAGCGCTTAGGTCTGGCTCAAGCGCTTGTCCATCAGCCTAAGCTGCTTGTTATGGATGAGCCGGTTTCAGCGCTTGATCCGATTGGACGCAGAGAGGTGCTTGAATTGCTGCGTGAGCTGAAGCGGGAGACGACGGTGCTTTTTTCGACTCATGTTCTACATGATGCCGAGGAACTGTGTGATGATGTCATTATTATTCGGAATGGGAAAGTTGCGCTGCAAGGAGCGATTGAGAAGATTCGCAATGAGCATCGCAAACCGATTATTGAGCTTCAGATTGAACGTGATGCAAATTCAGAACGCTGGTTATCCTCTTATGTAGAGCGTATCCAGCCAGCCCTTACGAATAGCAGCAAAACTAGTCCCTTTCAAGATGTTCAATTGCTCAATGGCATTGCACGATTTACTGTAAACGAAGTGGATGCAGCTAGGCGGATTTTGCTTGAAGAATTGACGAGAGAACAAATTAAGGTAAGCAAATTGGAGATTGGTCATTCATCATTGGAGGATTTATTTATGAGGGTGGTGACTGCATGAGTACAAAAGAAATGAGTCGTTTACAGACAGTTACTGTTCCTTCAGCTGGAACGTCAAGCTTTACTCGATACATGGTTATGGTTCAAAAGGAGCTTCTCGAACTTTTGCGAAGCTTTAAGCTGCTATGGGTGCCATTAGTATTTATATTGCTCGGTATAATGCAGCCGGTATCAACCTATTTCATGCCTGTCATATTGGAGAAGGCAGGAAGTTTGCCAGAGGGAACGGTTATCGAAATCCCTACGCCGCTCGGTACTGAGGTTCTTGCACAAACACTGCAGCAATTTGGCACACTAGGGGTTCTTGTTCTCGTGCTCGTTTGTATGGGGACAGTGTCTGGTGAGCGTATCAACGGCTCAGCATCACTTATTCTTGTAAAGCCGATTTCGGTATTATCCTACATCTGCTCCAAATGGACAGCTATCGTTTTGCTTACTTGGGGCTCATTTATAGCGGGATATCTTGCTTCTTGGTACTATACAGACTTGTTGATCGGCGATGCTCCAATGGATAAGGTGTTTAACAGCTTGCTTATCTACGGTTTATGGCTCACCTTTGTAGCAACGATTACGCTCCTTTTCAGCTCGCTGCTTCGGAGTCCGGCGGCTGCGGCGTTCTCGGCATTGGGGGGAGCTGTCATCTTATCCATTTTGACGGGGCTGTTTCCTAAGGTACTGGGGTGGAGTCCAGGCGCATTAAGCGGTTTTGCCTATCAAGCCGCGGTATCAGGTATAGAAAATAATAGTCGATTCGGGTGGTCGATTCTGATTACGATATTATGTATTGCAGCGTGTATTAGCTTATCAGCAACCGTTCTTCGCAGAAGTTCAGCTGTTGAATAATGTAATTAATCCGTCTATCAACTCTCTTCGATTGGACACCGCTATCATTTTTTAGTAGGATAGTAGTGAAAGAATCAGCGGCGAAGAAACAGGAGTTGAGGACGATGCTACAGCTAGGCACAAAGGTCGTCATTGTGGCTGACCAATATGAACAAAACCTGCCCATCGGGGAACATGGTTATATTATAGCTTACGACCGCAATGCGGATAATGTATTTGATTACGTGCTCAGAGTACCCTCTGCGAATCGTAATTTCCTTATTCCTGATGAAGATGTAGAACTTGAAGAGGTACTCATTCAAGATGAGGTTGACCGCATTGAACGTGAGGCTTTAATTGATTTTGCTCTTGCTACACATAATGAAGAATTGTTTAAACGAATTATGAACGGCGAAGAAGAAACGGAAGCGGAGCCAGAGAGCACGGCTACGGAGACGCTTAGCCCAGCGGACTTTATTCGTCAGGTTAATTTAAAGGCTTGGATTTAAAAGAATAGCTTTGAGCATTGGACTGTCCTGTAAGTCACTTTGGTGACCGCGGAACAGTCTTTTTTTTGCCTAAAATTATAGAGATTTATGTGAGCTTGTGGTGATAAAATGGACGAAATGTTATGAACCGTGGAAGGGGCTGCTGCATTGCACAGAGAGAGTGTTGGAAGATTGATCAAAATAGCAGTATTTCTACTCATTACAATCTTATTGACAGCCAGCCTGCAGGTATTAACGCAATCTAACCGGGACTTGCCGCAAGCAAAGCGGGGAGTGCTGGATTTGTCTAATTGGAGCCTTGAGCAGGATGGCCCTGTTTTTCTTGATGGTGAATGGGAATTTTACGAAGGACAGCTGCTTACGCCTGCCGATTTTCACCTACATAATTCGGGAATTTCTTATTTATCGGTACCTGCTACTTGGACAGGGAAAAACGCTAAAGGAGGTATGGCTCGAAAAGGCTTTGGGACCTATCGTCTAAAGGTTCTGCTCCAAGATGAAAACGAAGGTTTGGGTCTGAAAACAAGAAGTATCCGAATGGCTCATCGGTTATTTATTAATGGCAAATTGGAAAGTGAAAGTGGACAACCATCCTTGAGCAAAAAATTGAACAAACCTGGAAATACGCCTTCTAGCGCTTTTTTTCAAACGGAAACGAAGGAAGTTGAGCTTGTCATTCAGGTATCCAATTATGAGTTTGTCACTGGGGGGATCGTCAATTCGATTTCGTTCGGATTGGATTATGATATTAGCAAGATGAATGGCAGACAGCTAGGCATAGGCATTGGACTTGTTTTAATTATGGGTATGTTCGGGGCGTATCATCTTATCTTTTATTATCTTGGGCGAAGGAATAAAGCTTACTTGCTTAGCGGGTTGTACCTTCTAATCTTGTCTTTAGAGCGTTCAATGAATGGTGAGAAAATATTTCAACAGCTGCTTCCGAACATTCCATTCGACATCACTTATAAGCTGCTTGATTTGAGCCAAGTTTTAAGTGCTATGGTCATTATTATATTTTTTTGTTCATTTGATGCAAGGTTATTGTCGCCGAGAAACATAAAGCTGTTTCAAACGCCATTTATCCTTTATATTGCTGCTGTTTTGCTGCTGCCGTACAGCGTTCACATTAATGTAAAAGGTTTAACTTTATATTATTTAGGGCTGTTGGTCTCCTATATCATTTTGAAAATGGTTGTATTTTACATACGCAGTGAGAGTACTTCGTCTGAAGGGAAAGAATGGCTTCTGTTCATTGGGAGCGGCGTTTCTTTGATGGTTTTTCTCATATACGATGGTCTCTACTCGACGAATGTCGTTGACACTAATTTAGTGGGAACATTCGGTATTATCGGATTTATTGTCATTATCAATATTTTGCTCGCTGTAAGATTCTCGAATGCCTATGAGAAAACTGAAATACTCTCCCGTCAATTGCTCGTTTCCAATCAACTGAAGGATGAGTTTTTAATGAGTACCTCTCATGAGATCAAAACACCTCTGCACGGTATTATGAACATGACGGCTCATTTGCTTGAGGATGAGGATCATAATTTGCAGCCAAAGCAAAAACAAAATCTTTGGTTAATCAAGGATACTTCCACTAAGCTATCTATGTTAATTCATGACTTAATTGATGTAAGCCGCTTGAAGCATGGAGAATTAAGGCTGCATATGTCAGTGGTGGATTTGCGAGTAGCCGTCCAGATCGTATTTGATGTGCTGCAATTCGAGCTAGCTGGGAAGTCGGTGCGATTAGACAATCAGGTGGAAGTGGATATTTGGGTAGTTGCAGACGAAAGCAGACTTAGACAGGTGCTCTATAATCTGATTTATAACGCAATCAGGCATACAGAGAATGGCTGGATAAGGGTTAATTCGAGGTTGTTGGACAATAGTAGGGTAGCTATCACTGTTGAGGATACGGGAAAAGGAATTCCAAGCAATAAATTTTTGAAGGTTTTTGAATATTTTGAGCAGCTGGAAGAAACGCTTCCGACGGATGGTTATATGGGAATGGGAGTTGGTCTGTACATTAGCCGCAAGCTGGTTGAGCGAATGGACGGCGAAATTCGAGTGGATTGGTCCGAGATCGGTGAAGGAACTCGTATGCTTTTTACACTGCCTAGGGCTTTAGATATTCAAGGCTATCGGGAAGCTTCGGCATCCTCAGAAAATGAAATGGTGCAGCGAGTGACAGCTGAT
Organism: Pristimantibacillus sp. Z349TD_6; assembly: GCF_056173205.1. Classification (NCBI taxonomy): domain Bacteria; kingdom Bacillati; phylum Bacillota; class Bacilli; order Caryophanales; family Paenibacillaceae; genus Pristimantibacillus (SeqCode); species Pristimantibacillus sp. Z349TD_6. The sequence continues at coordinate 1,593,668 of NZ_CM149662.1, forward strand.
CACGCCTCGCTCGACGTTATAGGCTATCATGATCATACCATTTTAATAGTGGATGACGAGGCCTCCAATATTTATAGCTTATTACATATATTAAAGCAGCATCGATACAATGTGATTACAGCATTTTCGGCTAAAGAAGCGATGTTCAAGATGGACGAGCATCCTCGTGTGGATCTTGTTATTTTAGATGTCATGATGCCGGGTACTTCTGGTATTGAACTATGCCGTACACTGCGAGGCCGCTATTCTATTCTAGATTTGCCCATTCTTTTCGCGACTGTTAAGGACACACCTGCAGATATTGCGTTAGGTTTCAGGGCAGGTGCTAATGATTATATAACGAAGCCATTTGATGGTGAGACGCTGCTTGCTAGAATCCAAACATTGATTGCAATGAAAACCTCCATTCAGGAGGCCATTCAAAATGAGCTAGCTTTTCATCAGGCTCAAATTAAGCCTCATTTTTTGTTCAACGCGTTAAGCAGCGTTATTTCCTTCTGTTATACTGATGGAGAAAAAGCAGCCTATTTATTGTCTATGCTCAGTCAATATATACGCTACATTTTAGATACGGATCGATCTAATTTAGTCGTTCCTCTAGACCGTGAGCTTGAATTGATTCATGCCTATGTTGAGATCGAAAAGGCTAGGTTTGGAGAGCGGTTTACTTTTATCTCTCATGTAGATGAAGGTCTTCAAGATGTAGAGATTCCTTCTTTATGCATACAGCCTTTTGTTGAGAATGCGATCCGTCACGGATTGTTTGATAAAGAGGGAGAGGGCACTGTTTCATTAAAGATTAATGAAGGGCATGGCTATATACAAGTAACCGTCGAGGACGATGGTGTTGGAATGTCGGATATTCTGCTTAGTCAAATAACGAGCGGAGAGAAGCGGGATGGGGGCATTGCTATCGCTAATATTCGAAAGCGGCTAGAGGCCATTTCTGGTGCTGCATTCACCGTTCATTCAGAGCAAGGGAGCGGAACAAAGATAACGATGTATTTGCCTTATGGTATCGTATAGGGTGAATAATCATGACGCAACACTTGGACGATAGTTTGGATGAAGGATTAAAGGGGTGAAGATTATGTTTCGGGCTGTCATTATTGAAGATGAGAAGCCGATATTGGAATTGATGAAGGTTATTTTAGGACGGAATACTAATTACACCATTGTGGGAGCTTTCACTAATCCTATTGAAGCGCTAGAGAAGATGGAAGACATTAAGCCCGACGTAGCTTTCATAGATGTGGAGATGCCTAAGATGAATGGGCTTGAGCTTGCACGGAAAGTGCGAGCGTTAACGATACAGACAGAAATTGTTTTTACAACTGCTTACAAGAACTATGCTCTGGACGCGTTTGGAGTAGAAGCGATTGATTATATTTTAAAGCCAGTAACACCTTCAACAATTGAACGGGTGACAGAACGTTTAGTTAATCGGCAGCGCTCAACTACAATGGTCATCCCTCAAAAGGATTTATCTATGATCCAATGCTTTGGTGGGTTCGAGGTTCGCAATTCGGAAGGGGTTCCTGTACATTTTCGGACACGCAGGGCAGAGGAGCTGTTTGCCTATTTTCTGTGTCATTCGGGACGCAATATTAGCAAATGGCAGGTAATGGATTTGTTGTGGCCGGATATGCCGGAGGAGAGAAGCTCTTCCAATCTATACAATACAATTTATCTTATGAAAAAAATATTGAAAGAAAATGAACTCGGCATGAGCATACGCAAAATGAATGATGGCTACATGATGGAAACGGGAAACCAAATGTATGATGCGCTAGCGTTCCAACGCTCAAATGTCTCTTTTGCCGAGGGGAAGCTGGATAGGGAGCAAATGGAGTATTTATGTGCGCTGTTTCAAGGGCCGCTGCTGGATGGGAAAACCTATCTATGGAAAATACCACTGGAGGAAGCTTATTTTAAACAATACTCCACGATGACCAAAAAGCTAGTCGAAGATGATTTATTATCGAATGACTGGAATCAAGCGGAGCAGCGCCTCGATAAATATTTGGCTGTTTATCCGCTTCATGAAGAGATGAATCAGCTTATGATCGATATTTATGAGAGACAAGGGAACAGAGACAAGATGCTTCGACTATATACGAAATATGAGAGGGCCAGCCGCGAAGAGCTTGGAATAGAGCCGTCTTTGGATATGAAGAGCAGGTTATCTACGTTCTAGATCCATCAAAAATCTTGTTATAAACCATTAGAGCAGAGGAACGTCCTCTGTTCTTTTTTTTGTTTTTTCGACATGTTGTGACGAATTGTGAGATTTTGTTGAGTTCTAATTGATAAGATTCTTCCAAACATGGTAATAGCCAATCACACGGTGGGAGAGAGGTCAAAAATATGCTTAGTTTAGTAAAGTCCAAGAAGATAATCAGTATTGTTTTATTCGCGCTGATGGTCAATCTATGCTCGTCATTGTTTATGGAGGATGGGAGAAAGGTAAAGGCGGCTGGAGCTGGAGAAGTTTCTGTATTTAAAAAAGCGTATATTACAAGCTTTATCAATGGTACTGTCGATGTTGTTAATCTATCGGATCTGACTGTAGAAAAGGCTAAAATCACGGTAGGAAGTCAACCGAACAGCGCTGCGATCAACCCCAATCAGAAGCAGGTGTTCATAACCAACAGAGCAAGCAATACAGTCTCGGTTATTGATCCGGCGAAGGATGAGGTAATCGCGACCATACCAGTTGGAGTTCAGCCTCATGGCGTTGCCTTTAATAAGGATGGAAGTAAAGCTTATGTGGCAAATGACTCAGGAAGCTCGATTTCAGTTATAAATACAGCCTCGCTTGTAGAGGAGAAAAAAATATCCGTAGCTACGCCTATAGCGATGGCATTGGTTGGGAATGATCTTTATGTTACTAGTAGAACCGGAAAACTTACGATTATAGATATAATAAGCGAAACAGTTGTGAAGGAAATTACCATTGAGGGGGAACTTTACGGACTCTCGGTTAATCCCTCAGGCACAAAGGTTTATGTGGCTAACTTAGTAACTAATTTCGTAAACATAATTGATACGAGTTCAAAAACTCACGAAGCGGATATACCGGTTGGCAGCAAGACGACTGCAACAGAAGTTAGTCCTGATGGCAGTAAGATATTTGCAGCACATGGCTATAATGACTCTGTGTCAGTAATCAATGCGGCAACCCTTAAAGTGGATGCTACCATAAATGTTGATGCTAACCCTTACGTCATCGGCGTTTCCAAAGATGGTCTTCAAGCGTACACGATTAATTATGGCTCTAGCAATATGAGTGTTATTAATACAACGACAAATATGGTCGACAAAACAATTGAGCTCAGTGCGGGACCTTTTATGGTCGGAACCTTTATGGTTCCTGTTGCTGTTGCGTTGGATGCTGAACCTTCTGAACCGTCAGAGCCAGTTGATAATCAAGCCCCTGTTGTGACAGCACTAACTCCAGTTAAAGGTGCACAAAATGTTGGTGTGGATGCTAATCTTAAATTAACGTTTGATGAAAAAGTAAAGGTACTGGCGGGTAAAAAGATAACGATTTGGAAACCACGGGAATTATCAATGATCAACGGACCTGATTATCCGATCTTAATAAGCGATGCAACGTTAGTAGAAACAATTGATGCAGGAGATTCGACAAAGGTAACAGTCTTGGACAATGTTGCAACGATTAATCCAGAAGCGGATCTGGAATATCAGACGAATTATTTTGTGAAGATTGAACCATCTACTTTTACGGATATTGCAGGGAACGGCTATGCTGGATTATCAGCTGATGTCGAAATTCATGATGGTCAAGTACAGGATACAGATATTGAATCATGGAATTTCAAAACGGGTAAGGCAGCAGATACTGTCGGACCGGTGGCGACAACATTTGTTCCAGCGAAAGCTGCTGTGGATGTTTCCATCAGTACGGACATGACATTAACGTTCAACGAAAATGTGAAGGCTGGAACAGGCAAGAAAATAAAGATTTTTGAACCGGGCAGAGCCACACCAGATGGAACAAATCCAAGTGCTCCCATTTTGCTAGAAGAAATATCTTCAACAGATACGAGCAAAATAACGATTTCTGGGAACAAAGTTACCATAAATCCGACGAAAAATATGAAAAACAATACCTATTATTATATCCTCATGGATAAAGGTGCGTTTCAGGACATATACAATAATGATTTTGATGGCATGTTCCAATACATTCAATTAATGAACGAAAACGTAATGTATATGGGCGAGCCAGGGAAGATATGGTTCTTTAAAACAGAAGCTGCACCAGACACAACTGCGCCTATAGCTACTGGATATTCACCAGCGAATAATGCTCTTGATGTGGCGGCAGATGCGAGCTTACAGCTGACTTTCAGTGAGATCGTGGAAGCGATGGCAGGCAAAAACATTAGCATCCGCAAAGCAAGTGATGATAGTGTTGTTGAAACCATTGCAGCTAACGATACTGCAAAATTGACACTAGCAGGAACTAAGGCGACCATTAAATTGTCAGCTAAATTAGCTAACGATACGGGCTATTACGTTCTGATTGATGATGGAGCCTTTAAGGACAAAGCTGGCAATACGTATAAGGGCATTACAGGAAAGACGATCTGGAGCTTCAAGACAGCAAAGAGTGTTTCGCCACTAACTGTCACGTCTTTATCGCCTGTTGATGATGCTTCAGCAGTTGCCACTAACTCTGATTTGTTGCTAACTTTTAGCGAGAATGTACAAGTGATTCCGGGTAAAAAGATTTTTATCAAAAAACAATCCGATGACAGCATTGCTCATACTTTTGAAATTAGCAGCATAAGCGATGTAAGTGTATCGGGTAATAAAGTGAAAATAAATCCTTACCTAACGGTACCGGATGCACCTGGGAATTATTTGGATTACAATACTGCTTATTATGTTCAAATCGAAGAGGGAGCACTGAAAAGCACGACCAGCAGCGCACTATACGCAGGCATTGCGGACAAGACAACTTGGAATTTTACTACAGGTGCTGCACCTGAAAAAAATGATCTGAAGGTTGTAGCATACTCACCTGCCGGTGGGTCAAATGATGTATCTCAGAGTACACCTCTGAAACTGACATTTAGTACAAATGTTCAGGGAGTAAACGGCAAGAGCTTTGAAATTAGAAAGAAGTCTGACAATAGCGTTGTGCACAAAGTGAATTTCGGAGAAATGGGAGTCGAGATATCGGGAAGCACAGTAACGATTAATCCTCCGATGATTCCACAACCAGGCAATGGGTCTATGGTCGAATATTTGGAGCCAGGTACAGAATATTACGTCCTAATTGCAGCAGGAGCTTTGAAGGATAAAGACGGAAACAGCTATGCGGGTATTTCTGATAAATTAGTATGGACCTTTACCACGGAGTCAGATTTGGAACTGGATACAGACGGAGATGGTATTCCAGACTCCATTGATCCAGATGATGACAACGACGGTTTGACGGATGAGCAAGAAGCGAAAATAGGTACAAATCCAAAAGATCCAGATACCGACAAGGATGGAATCAATGATAAAGATGATCCATTCCCAACGGATGCAGCTAAGCCGGGTACAGCAAACGGTGAGCTGGATACAGACGGAGATGGCATACCAGATTCGACTGATCCAGACGATGACAACGATGGATTGACGGATGAGCAAGAAGCGAAAATAGGTACAAATCCCAAAGATCCAGACACCGACAAAGATGGAATCAATGATAAAGATGATCCATTCCCAACGAATGCAGCTAAGCCGGGTACAGCAAACGGTGAGCTGGATACAGACGGAGATGGAATACCAGATTCGACTGATCCAGACGATGACAACGACGGTTTGACGGATGAGCAAGAAGCGAAAATAGGTACAAATCCAAAAGATCCAGATACCGACAAGGATGGAATTAATGATAAAGATGATCCATTCCCAACGGATGCAGCTAAACCGGGTACAGTAAACGGTGAGCTGGACACAGATGGAGATGGTATTCCAGATTCGACTGATCCAGACGATGACAACGACGGTTTGACGGATGAGCAAGAAACGAAAATAGGTACAAATCCAAAAGATCCAGACACCGACAAGGATGGAATTAACGATAAAGACGATCCATTTCCAACGGATGCAGCTAAGCCGGGTACAGCAAACGGTGAGCTGGATACAGACGGAGACGGTATTCCAGATTCGACTGATCCAGACGACGACAACGACGGTTTGACGGATGAGCAAGAAGCGAAAATAGGTACAAATCCAAAAGATCCAGACACCGACAAGGATGGAATTAACGATAAAGACGATCCATTTCCAACGGATGCAGCTAAGCCGGGTACAGTAAACGGTGAGCTGGACACAGATGGAGATGGTATTCCAGATTCGACTGATCCAGACGACGACAACGACGGTTTGACGGATGAGCAAGAAGCGAAAATAGGTACAAATCCAAAAGATCCAGACACCGACAAGGATGGAATTAACGATAAAGACGATCCATTTCCAACGGATGCAGCTAAGCCGGGTACAGTAAACGGTGAGCTGGACACAGATGGAGATGGTATTCCAGATTCGACTGATCCAGACGATGACAACGACGGTTTGACGGATGAGCAAGAAACGAAAATAGGTACAAATCCAAAAGATCCAGACACGGACAGAGATGGTGTCAATGATAAAGATGATTATTATCCGCTCGATCCAACGAGATCCAGTTATTCAGGCAACAACTCGGGCGGCAACGTGACGCCAAAGCCTGATAAGCCTGATCCGGTTGAAGTTCCAGATCACAAAGAAGTAAAAGCTTATATTATTGGTCATCAGGACGGAAGCTTTAAGCCAGAGAAAGGGATTACACGTGCTGAGATGGCAGCGATACTTGTGCGCATATTGGGCAAGGAAGCTGAATTATCTTCCGTGAGCAGCACGGGCGTTGATGCTGAGCATTGGGCTACAAAATACATTGCAATCATAACGAAATTGGGCTTGATGGTGGGTTATCCAGATGGCAGCTTCAAACCAAATCAGACGATTACTCGTGCGGAAATGGCTGTTATTATTAATCGATTGATGGAGCATATTGAAACTGGTGGCAAAAGCTTCTCTGACATTAATGGGCACTGGGCGCAAACGGCCATTGATCAGGGTACTGCAGCAGGAATTTTCAACGGGTATAAGGATGGTACATTTGCGCCAAATCGCGTTCTTACGAGAGCAGAGGCTGTTGTTATATTCAATAGACAGCAGGGCAGATCTCCTCTAGCAGGAGCAGATCAACAATGGAGTGACGTTTCGCAGAAGCACTGGGCATATGAAGATATTCAGACTGCGAGCATCGACCATGAGATTAAAGAGCAATAATGCTAACGGTCATCTAGAGCATTTCAGTAAGAACCTGATTCTCTAAAACTAAAAAAGCAGCCTGCCTCACAACAGCTTAAGTTGTGAGAGTAGGCTGCTTTTGTTTGTTTGATAAACGATTGCTTTTACGCCCAACTCTTCTGCTTTAGATCCAGTTTCTTTTATGTGGAAATTAAGAAGTGATTTGCCGTTTACATTGATGTTCTCCCTGTATGTGCGATATAATAGGAAGAATGATTACAGGAATAGGAAAGGAAGAATACCTGATGAGCATTTCACCTAAGGATGTAGACCATGTAGCAAGACTTGCGCGGTTAGAGCTAACCGATTCGGAGAAGGATCAGTTTACGGAGCAGCTCAATGCGATTTTGAAATATGCGGAAAAGCTTGAAGGCTTGGACACGGAAAATGTTGAGCCAACCAGCCATGTGCTCCCTATAACGAATGTAACGCGCGCGGATGAGAAACGCCCGTCGCTGCCGATCGAGAAGGTTTTGCTAAATGCGCCTGATGAAGAAGATGGACAATTTAAAGTACCTGCGGTGCTTGAATAATACGAATGGGTTTAATTTGAAGGGAGGAACTACTGTTGGCACTGTTTGATTTGCGCCTGCAGGATGTACATAACAAGCTTAACAATAAGGAACTGTCTGTTTCTGAGCTGGTTAGCGCATCATTTGCGAGAATTGCGGAAACTGAGCCTGCTATTAAGGCTTTTATTACATTAAATGAAGAGAATGCACGCTTGCAGGCTTCCGAGCTGGACAAGCAATTGCAAGAAGGCGGCGATCAAGGTTTATTGTTTGGATTGCCGGCGGGTGTTAAGGATAATATTGTGACTGAAGGTCTACTGACCACTTGTGCGAGTCAGTTCTTAAGCAATTACAATCCTATTTATGATGCCACTGTTGTTCGCAAGCTGAAAGCAGCTCAGTCGGTAACGATTGGCAAGCTGAACATGGATGAATTTGCAATGGGCGGTTCCAACGAGAACTCCAGCTTCTATCCAACTCGCAATCCATGGAATACGGATTATGTTCCAGGCGGCTCAAGCGGCGGATCGGCAGCTTCAGTTGCTGCTGGACAAGTTTATTTCTCACTTGGCTCTGACACTGGCGGCTCTATTCGTCAGCCAGCTGCTTATTGCGGTATCGTTGGCCTCAAACCAACTTATGGCCTAGTATCACGCTTTGGACTTGTTGCTTTTGCATCTTCTTTAGACCAAATCGGTCCGCTTACCAAAAATGTTGAAGATTCCGCATTTGTGCTGCAAGCCATTGCTGGTTACGACACAAGCGACTCTACATCAGCGAATGTGGATATTCCAGATTACACAGCAGCTCTTACAGGTGATGTAAAAGGTCTGCGTATCGGTGTGCCTAAAGAATACCTCGGAGCTGGTATTGATCCGCGTGTGAAAGAAGCAGTACTTAAAGCGCTGGCAGTATACGAATCACTGGGCGCGACTTGGGAAGAGGTATCACTTCCTCATACGGAGTATGCCATCGCTACTTACTATTTGCTTGCTTCTTCGGAAGCATCGTCAAATCTAGCTCGTTTTGACGGCGTACGTTACGGTGTACGTGCGGAAGATCCTGCAAATCTCATTGATTTGTATAAGAAATCCCGCAGCGAAGGATTTGGCGCTGAAGTAAAACGCCGGATTATGCTTGGAACCTATGCTCTAAGCTCTGGCTATTATGACGCATATTATTTGAAAGCTCAGAAGGTGCGTACACTTATCAAGCAGGACTTTGACCAAGTGTTCAGCCAATATGATCTCATCATCGGACCTACGGCTCCGACACCTGCGTTCCGAATTGGAGAGCAAGTTGGAGATCCATTAACGATGTATTTAAACGATATCTGTACGATACCGGTAAGCTTGGCTGGCGTTCCTGCGATTAGCGTTCCTTGTGGAACGGCAGATGGCTTGCCGATTGGCTTGCAAATTATCGGGAAAGCGTTCGACGAATCGACGGTGCTGCGCGCCGCTCATGCGTTCGAGCAGCATACAGAGCATCATAAACAACGTCCGCAGCTATAAGCGGACCTATATACGTTTACGAAGGGATCGATACGAATGTCTGAACCGAACAAATACGAGACGGTTGTCGGGCTGGAAGTCCATGTGGAGCTGCATACGAACAGTAAAATCTTTTGCGGCTGCTCTACGGCTTTCGGCGCGCCGCCGAATACCCATACCTGTCCAGTATGCCTTGGACATCCCGGCGTTTTGCCGGTATTGAATCGCCAAGCCGTTGAATATGCAATGAAAGCGGCAATGGCTTTGAACTGTCAAATTGCAGATATCAGCAAGTTTGACCGTAAAAACTATTTTTACCCCGATTCGCCAAAAGCGTATCAGATTTCGCAATTCGATCAACCGATCGGTGAACATGGCTGGATTGATATTGAAGTGGGCGGAGAAACGAAACGAATTGGGATCACAAGGCTGCACCTTGAAGAGGATGCAGGCAAATTGACTCACGTTGATGGCGGTTATGCATCACTTGTCGATTTCAACCGTGTAGGTACGCCGCTAATTGAGATCGTATCAGAGCCTGATATTCGTACACCTGAGGAAGCGAAAGCATACCTCGAAAAAATCAAAGCCATCATGCAGTATTGCGACGTTTCTGATGTAAAGATGGAAGAGGGCAGCTTGCGCTGTGATGCAAACATAAGCCTTCGTCCATACGGGCAAAAGGAATTTGGTACGCGTGCCGAGCTTAAGAACATGAACTCCTTCCGCGGCGTTCAGCGCGGCCTTGAGTATGAGCAGTTCCGCCAAGCGGAAATTCTCGACAGCGGCGGTGAGGTTATTCAGGAGACTCGTCGTTTTGACGATGCACTTGGTAAGTCCTTCTCTATGCGCGGCAAAGAAGAAGCACACGATTACCGCTACTTCCCGGACCCGGATCTGGTACAGCTTCATATTAGTGAAGAATGGAAGCAAAGCATTCGTGCGACAATTCCAGAATTGCCTGATGCGCGCAAAGCGAGATATACGGCTGATTACAGCTTGCCTTCCTATGATGCTGAAGTCATTACTTCATCTAAGAAGCTTGCTGATTTCTTCGAGGAGAGCCTCTCCTACACGAAGGATGCCAAATCCGTATCGAACTGGATCATGGGTGATTTGCTTGGTTATTTGAATGCCAACGGTCAAGAAATTACCGATGTGAAGATTACTGGACAAGGCCTAGGTGAAATGATTGGACTGCTTGAGAAAGGCACAATCAACGGTAAAATTGCCAAAACGGTATTTAAAGCGATGCTGGATTCAGGCAAGCTGCCACAGCAGATTGTAGAGGAACAGGGTCTCGTTCAAATCAGTGACGAAGGCGCTATTCAAGCCATCGTTAACCAGATCGTTGAAGCAAATCCGCAATCTGTTGAAGATTACAGAGCAGGTAAAGATAAAGCAATTGGCTTCCTTGTTGGTCAGGTTATGAAGGAGTCAAGAGGGAAAGCAAATCCTGCACTCGTGAATAAGCTGCTTGTAGAGCGCTTGAAATAAGAGCAGTTGCACGCAAAAAGACGCGGTTCATCAACATGATGAACCGCGTCTTTCTTTTTGAACATCACTCTGGACAGAAGACCTGTAAGCTCCATACGCTGCATACAATTATGTTACAATAGCGAATATAGAAAGGTCGGGATTGTTTATGCTGCTAAGTACACTTCATAATCCTTGGTATATTAGTGAACTTCATATTTTATTAAGACTGCTGCTTGCTTTGCTATTGGGCGGACTTATTGGCTTCGAACGAGAACAGTCGAATCATGCTGCAGGACTTCGAACCAATATTTTAGTTTGTTTAGGTTCTTGCTTGTTGATGCTGCTATCCATGTACGGTTTCTCAGCTTTTGTCGACGAGCCTAACGTACGGGTCGACCCAGCGCGTCTTGCAGCCGCAGTTATTACAGGCATTGGATTTCTAGGTGCAGGTACTATTTTATTTACCGGAAAATCAATAACAGGTTTAACGACAGCTGCATCGCTATGGGTCGTTTCAGCGATTGGATTAGCAGTCGGAGCAGGCTTTTATTTTGCATCAGCTACCGCAACGATCATGGTTCTTGTTACATTATGGGCGTTTAATAAGCTGGAAAAAAGGTACATAAGTGCAAAGAAGGAGCACTTGCTCAAAATAAAAGCTAATAATTTATCTCAAGCTATGCTTGAATTAAATAGCCTACTGACTGATCGGAAAATCATCATGAGAAAAATGCTGCTGGAAGAATGCGAGGGTGAAGAGGAAGGCGAGCAGATTTTGCTGCAGGTGTATATTACACTGCCTAAATCAGAAGCATTGTTAGTGCTCCTCGATAATATAAAGCACTTGGAGGGTGTACGTTGGGTCAGCTCAGAATAAAACGAATAAAAAATAGACTTCTCACCGTATTATTCGCATTTGCTATGCCAGGAGCGGGACATATGTATACGGGACAGCATCCGAAAGGCTTACTGTTAATTGCGGCCTTTTGGCTGGATTTGACGGCGATTGTAAGGTTAGCCGATTCAGATGGCGGCAGACATTTGCTGTTGATCGTTTATTTAGGTATTATGCTTCCTATTTTTTATTTTATTAGCGTGTTTGATTCCTTGCAAAGCGCGGATGCCGATAATAACAACCCCGTTGCACTGAATCGCACACATGGTATTTTACTTTTGGCGGCGGGAAGCATCATGCTCATTTTAGTGAAGCCTCCACAAGCGATTTTACCCTGGATGAATGAACTAGCGGAGTTATGTGTTGGCCCGATTATTATAATCGCTTCAATATTGCTGCTGTCACGTTCAAGGAAAGGAAGAGTTACTATGTTTAAGCTGGGACGCTTTACAGCAGCGGCACTGGTATTGGTCGTGGGAGGATTGCTTCTATGGGATCAAATTCAAGGACGGAATGATATTTCATTGCTTGGTCAATGGTGGCCGGTTATTTTTATCTTGTTAGGTTTAGAAATCATACTATACAGCATAAAGTTTAAAGACATAGAAAAAAAGCTTCGATTTGATGTTGGAGGCGCGATGATCGCTGTTGCGATTTCGTTGACCGCTTACGTTGTGACCCAATACGCGGATATTCCTTATCGATGGCTGGATCAATTTAATGTTGATTTGAACGGGGCAGCAGAATTTGGAGAAGAGAAAGGATTTCATTATGAGAAGACCATCATTAAGGTTCCTTTAGATGAAGCGATTTCTCTCATTCGTGTTGTTAATCCCAATGGGCAAGTAACCATTCGATCGGGCGATGTGCAGGAAATAGAGCTTTTGACCGCAGTATGGGTTGATGTGCCAGGCAAAACGGAGGCTGATGCGATCGCAGAGCAATCAACCGTCAAAATTAATCCAGGCGCTGAAGTAACGTTAGAGGCGAAGGGTCAAACCTATGGCGCTAACGGCAGCAGAAAACCGAGAATGAATATGATCATTACCGTACCAATGTCTTTGTCTGATCAGGTTGAGGTTGATCAACAGCCTACAGAAACACCTTTATCCTTAGGAGCGGAAGGTATTGATGCGAATAACGATGAAATTCCGGAGTCAACACCTGATGCTGATTTGAACGATCAGTCCACAACGGAACAGCCTACGGATACAGATGTAGGCTTAAATGGTCAATCTGAACAACTGCCTCAGAATACTGAGGAACAGAAGCCTGTATTAAAGATGAAAGTAGAATCAGGCAATGGTTCAATTGAAGTCATGAATTTGACGCTGCCTGGCGGCCTTGAGCTGCGAAGCAATAGCGGAATTGTTTCCGTGAGCAACATTAGAGGTCCTATCTCCGTCAAAGGTAATAATGGCGGAATTAATGTGAAAAGCATAACCGGTGATACCAGTCTAGAAACAAAAAATGGTACGGTTACAGCAGATTCTATTGAAGGTAAGCTTTATGCGAATACACTCAATGGCAGTTTGGAGATCAAGCAGATTGATGGAAACATTGAAGCAGAAACAAAAAACGGGAAAATCAAAATGGACGGTGCAGGCGGTTCTGTTAAAGCGGATACGCTGAATGGGAACATTGAACTAAGCAGTGCTGAAGTTAGCGGAGATTGGGATCTCGATAGCTCCGTCGGAGAGGTAAAGCTTGCAATACCGGCGAATGCTCATTTTACGATGTATGGATCGGTAACTTTCGGTAATATTGTGTCCGAACTGCCGCTTGAAGTAAGCAAGAAAACGATAAGAGGCACTATAGGCGACGGCACTTTCAGGATTCAGATTAATGCTACGAACAGCATTGCAATTAAGCAATTTGGACTATCCTAAAAAGGCGCTTTCATTGACAAACTCTTAAATAAGAACGTACAATAGCTTTAATAACTTTAAGGAAGGGCGTGAGGGGAATGGGAGCCAGCGTTAACTTAGCACTTGAGCAACTGAAGATGAATGGCGTCCGAATGACCCCGCAACGTCACGCCATATTAAGCTACTTGATGGACTCCATGTCGCATCCGACTGCAGATGAAATTTATAAAGCGCTCTCACCAGTTTACCCGAGCATGAGCGTAGCTACCATATATAACAATCTGCGTTTATTTGTAGAAGCTGGATTAGTGCGTGAGCTGACTTATGGCGATGATTCAAGCCGGTTTGATTCGGATTTATCCGATCATTACCATGCCATTTGCAAAAATTGCGGTTCAATCGTCGATTTTAATTATCCACCTCTGCTTGAGGTAGAACGTGCAGCGTCACGTGTAACAGGTTTTGTGGTTGAAGGACATCGGATGGAAATTTACGGTGTTTGCTCGACTTGCAATACTAAATCAGCGAAATAATTGGCGTTATGCCTACAAGAACGTGCCGGGAAGCGATACAACGCTAATCTGCACGTTTTTTAATAGTCGAATAGAATTTTGAGGCTACCATTACAGGAGAGTGATGACTTGGAAACGATGTACAACCGAGCGCCACGCCGAAAAGGCAACCGAGGTGTTCGGAGCATAATATTGTTGTTTTTGTTAGGAGTAATTGCTGTCTTTTGTTGGTATGGATATATGCGCTTTATTCCTAACAACGAAAAGGTAGATCCACATTATAAGACAGAGCATCCTATATTTATTCAAGGCGTTGAAGCGGAGCAAGGAGCTATTATCGAAAATGATGAAGTTAAGCTGCCGCTTTCGGTGCTGGAGCAGGTATTAGGAGCGGACAAGCCTATAAGATATGAGCCAGATTCAGGTTCAATCATTTTGACAACTGCCAATAAGGTGCTTCACCTCAAGACGGATTCGTTAACGGCGACTATCAACCAAAAGCCATATGATCTAACGATTACTGCAGAAACGTCTAATGATACGGTCTATATTCCTGCAGAACCTTTGGAGGAGTTATACGGGCTGAAAGTAGAATTCGTAAAAGAGACAGGCACAGTAACACTGCTGAATGCAGGAGACATGGTTCAGCTTGCTGAGGCTACTCCTGAGAAAGGTGCAGCTATTCGAACCGAAGCGACGATTCGAGCGCCTTTTGTTCAAAAAGTTCCTCAATCACAGTCAATAAGAATTTGGAAAGAGCAGGAAGGTTGGCTGCTTGTCCAAAACAGCGAAGGCATCATCGGTTTTATGAATAAAAAAGATGTGAAGCTTACTTCTATTGAGAAAATGCCCGAGCAGGCGGCAGAGCCTCCATTTATTGCGTGGAAGGTGCTCGGCAATAAAATTAATATGACATGGGAAGCTGTTTATCAACGGAAAATCGATACTGCCAAAATAGCGCCGATGCAGGGAGTAAATGTTGTTAGTCCTACCTGGTTTGAACTTGCCGACGACAAAGGAACAATAAAAGGCAAGGCTGATCCCGCATATGTAAAATGGGCACATCAGCAAGGGATGCAGATTTGGGCGCTGTTCAGCAATAGCTTCGAGCCTGATCGAACGACAAAGGCATTAGCGTCAGTGGAAACGCGATTCTCGATGATACAGCAGCTGATCGGCTTTGCTCAAGTATATGGATTGCAAGGGATTAATTTAGATTTTGAAAATGTACACACGTCGGATAAAGCTAACTTTGTGCAATTTGTTCGGGAGCTGACTCCGCTTTTACATGAGCAAGGCTTGGTTGTCTCCGTGGATGTAACGCCCAAGTCGAATAGTGAGATGTGGTCGCTGTTTCTTGATCGTGCAGCGCTTGGCAATGTTGTAGATTATATGATGGTCATGGCTTACGATGAGCATTGGGCTGCGAGTCCAAAATCGGGTTCGGTAGCATCGCTGCCTTGGACAGAGAGTTCTCTTGTTCGTATTATGCAGGAGGATGCTGTACCAGCAAGTAAAATTATTTTAAGCATGCCCCTGTATACCCGGATATGGACTGAGAAAAAAGGGGAAGACGGTAAAATAGACGTTTCCTCAAAGGCAGTAGGCATGAAGAAGGTTAATGAGATTATTACGACTAAGAAACTTAAGCCGGTGTTTGATGCAAAAGCAGGTCAGAATTACGTGGAATATAAGGAAGACGGAAATTTGATGCGAATATGGATTGAGGATGAGGTATCCATTAAAGCTCGAGTAGCGCTTGCACGTAAATATGATATAGCAGGTGTAGCAACATGGCAGCGTGCGTTCCAAACGGAAGCTATTTGGAAATCGATCGACGATTCTCTCAAGATTAGGCCATAATTCATTTATAAATGCAAAATAAGAAACGCCTCCTATCATGTGAAGACATGGAGGAGGCGTTTCTTATTTTTGTAATGCTGCGATCAAAAGTTGGTTTTCTTAGCTTTTTACCTTCTTAGTAGAATAAAGGTTGTTTCCTAAGAAAGAATCAACCGTATATTCACTATAGGTTAAACTTGCTGTTCAGAAGGAGTAGTTGTTGCTTGTGCAGGATCAAGCGTAAGTATCGTTTTGCAATACATACAACGATCTGTTTTTCCAAGCATTTTGGTTGGACGCGAGCATTCTGGACACTGGAGCATTGTGGCACTTGTTGACATCATGCCAGCCC
>NZ_CM149662.1:1615000-5697500 GCF_056173205.1 Pristimantibacillus sp. Z349TD_6
AAAATGTAACGGGGCTAAACACACCACCGAAGCTATGACATGTACCGTATGGTACTTGGGTAGGGGAGCGTTGAATACGGATTGAAGTTGGACCGTGAGGACTGGTGGACTGTATTCAAGTGAGAATGCCGGTATGAGTAACGAAAAGACAAGTGAGAATCTTGTCCGCCGAAAGCCTAAGGGTTCCTGAGGAAGGCTCGTCCTCTCAGGGTAAGTCGGGACCTAACGCGAGGCCGAAAGGCGTAGTGGATGGACAACAGGTTGAAATTCCTGTACCACCGAAGATCGTTTGAGCAATGGGGTGACACAGAAGGGCAGTGACGCGGACTGATGGAATAGTCCGTCCAAGCAGTGAGGCTGATCGATAGGCAAATCCGTCGATCATAAGGCTGGGCTGTGATGGGGAGCGAAAATTGCAGTAGCGAAGGTCATGTACTCCGGCTGTCAAGAAAAGCCTCTAGTGAGATCTAGGTGCCCGTACCGCAAACCGACACAGGTAGGCGAGCAGAGCATGCTAAGGCGCGCGGAAGAACTCTCGTTAAGGAACTCGGCAAAATGACCCCGTAACTTCGGGAGAAGGGGTGCCTCGGTAGGGTGAATAGCCCGAGGGGGCCGCAGTGAAAAGGCCCAAGCGACTGTTTAGCAAAAACACAGGTCTGTGCGAAGCCGTAAGGCGAAGTATACGGGCTGACGCCTGCCCGGTGCTGGAAGGTTAAGGGGAGCGGTTAGGGGTAACCCGAAGCTGTGAACCGAAGCCCCAGTAAACGGCGGCCGTAACTATAACGGTCCTAAGGTAGCGAAATTCCTTGTCAGGTAAATTCTGACCCGCACGAATGGCGTAACGACTTGGGCGCTGTCTCAACGAGAGATCCGGTGAAATTTTAATACCTGTGAAGATGCAGGTTACCCGCGACAAGACGGAAAGACCCCATGGAGCTTTACTGTAACTTGATATTGAACTTTGGTACGATCTGTACAGGATAGGTGGGAGCCTTAGAAGCATGAGCGCCAGCTTGTGTGGAGGCAACGTTGGGATACCACCCTGATCGTATCGGAGTTCTAACCTAGAACCGTGAAACCGGTTCGGGGACCGTGTCAGGTGGACAGTTTGACTGGGGCGGTCGCCTCCTAAAATGTAACGGAGGCGCCCAAAGGTTCCCTCAGAATGGTTGGAAATCATTCGAAGAGTGCAAAGGCATAAGGGAGCTTGACTGCGAGACCTACAAGTCGAGCAGGTACGAAAGTAGGGCTTAGTGATCCGGTGGTACCGAATGGAAGGGCCATCGCTCAACGGATAAAAGCTACCCTGGGGATAACAGGCTTATCTCCCCCAAGAGTCCACATCGACGGGGAGGTTTGGCACCTCGATGTCGGCTCATCGCATCCTGGGGCTGAAGTAGGTCCCAAGGGTTGGGCTGTTCGCCCATTAAAGCGGTACGCGAGCTGGGTTCAGAACGTCGTGAGACAGTTCGGTCCCTATCTGTCGCGGGCGCAGGAAATTTGAGAGGAGCTGTCCTTAGTACGAGAGGACCGGGATGGACGTACCGCTGGTGTACCAGTTGTTCCGCCAGGAGCACCGCTGGGTAGCCAAGTACGGACGGGATAAGCGCTGAAAGCATCTAAGCGTGAAGCCCCCCTCAAGATGAGATTTCCCAGTATGTAAGACCCCTTGAAGACGACGAGGTTGATAGGTTCGGGGTGGAAGCACAGCAATGTGTGTAGCTGACGAATACTAATCGGTCGAGGGCTTATCCTAAACACGTTTACTGTGACCCATACATCCAGTAGACAGCAGCTAAAAAGGCTTCAGCAAGCCTACCTTTCGTATCCAGTTTTCAGGGCGCAATTTGCTTTGAATGCTTAATATTCCCTGATAGCTCAGTTGGTAGAGCACTCGACTGTTAATCGAGTTGTCACAGGTTCGAGTCCTGTTCGGGGAGCCATTGTAGAGAGGTGTCCGAGTGGTCGAAGGAGCACGATTGGAAATCGTGTAGGCTCTAACCGGGTCTCGAGGGTTCGAATCCCTTCCTCTCTGCCAGCAAGGCCCGTTGGTCAAGTGGTTAAGACACCTCCCTTTCACGGAGGTAACAGGGGTTCGAGTCCCCTACGGGTCACCAACTTTTCTATAAAAAAGATTGACAAAAAAGAATGACCTATGATATGATATAAAGGTCGCTCAACATGGAGGATTAGCTCAGCTGGGAGAGCATCTGCCTTACAAGCAGAGGGTCGGCGGTTCGATCCCGTCATCCTCCACCATTCATTAAATAATAACGACGCGGGGTGGAGCAGCCCGGTAGCTCGTCGGGCTCATAACCCGAAGGCCGCAGGTTCAAATCCTGCCCCCGCAACCAAATTCTTTACCTTTCGGAACTTTCCGAGAACATGATGTGGAGCTGTGGTGTAGTGGCCCAACATGCCTGCCTGTCACGCAGGAGACCGCGGGTTCGAATCCCGTCAGCTCCGCCACTTAAAAACAACATCAGGCTCGGTAGCTCAGTCGGTAGAGCAGAGGACTGAAAATCCTCGTGTCGGCGGTTCGATTCCGTCCCGAGCCACCATTGATGCAGTACAAGCAACACAAGTGAATATGCCGTTGTAGCTCAACTGGTAGAGCAACTGACTTGTAATCAGTAGGTTGGGGGTTCAAGTCCTCTCGACGGCACCACATGGAGGATTAGTGAAGTGGCTAAACACGGCAGACTGTAAATCTGCTCTCTCTGAGTTCGGTGGTTCGAATCCATCATCCTCCACCATTTTTTTACCTTAGGGGCATAGTTTAAAGGTAGAACAAAGGTCTCCAAAACCTTTGGTGTGGGTTCAATTCCTGCTGCCCCTGCCAATAAAACATTTGAATATGGCGGTCGTGGCGAAGTGGTTAACGCATCGGTTTGTGGATCCGACACTCGGGGGTTCAATTCCCCTCGATCGCCCCATTAATTCAAAAATTAGCATCACGTATTTTGTTGGGGATTAGCCAAGCGGTAAGGCAACGGACTTTGACTCCGTCATTCTCAGGTTCGATCCCTGAATCCCCAGCCATTTATATGCGGAAGTGGCTCAGCGGTAGAGCATCGCCTTGCCAAGGCGAGGGTCGCGGGTTCGATTCCCGTCTTCCGCTCCATTTATTTGGCGCCATAGCCAAGTGGTAAGGCAGAGCTCTGCAAAAGCTCTACCCCCAGTTCGAGTCTGGGTGGCGCCTCCACAGATTTCTCTTTGCAACAAATATGTGCCCTTAGCTCAGCTGGATAGAGCGTTTGACTACGAATCAAAAGGCCAGGAGTTCGAATCTCTTAGGGCACGCCATCTTTACTGAAATGCCGATGTGGCGGAATGGCAGACGCGCGCGACTCAAAATCGTGAGGGAAACCGTGGAGGTTCGAGTCCTCTCATCGGCACCAACTTTTCTAACACAAACTCTTAAGATCATAATGATCTTAAGAGTTTTTTTGTGTTTTAGTTTCATAATAGGTAAAATCGACCTGAAAATTGCCCTTTACATTTGTTTAGACCTAGTGTACTATTTAACTAGAACACTAAGACGATGGAGGTAAGGAAATGATGAAATCATCTTCTGAAATAAAGGGAACAATCCCCGTACTTTCTTTAAAAAATGTAACCAAACGTATTGGAGGCAAGGCAATTGTAGATCGAATGTCATTTGATATTCACAAGGGAGAAATCGTAGGGTTGCTTGGGCCAAATGGTGCAGGTAAAACGACGACAATTCGAATGATTGTGGGTTTGATTCAAATGTCCGAGGGTGACGTGCTTATTCAAGGAAAAAGCATACGTAATGATTTTACAGGTGCCATAAGGCATATCGGAGCTATTATAGAAAATCCCGAGTTTTATCCATATATGACTGGGTATGATAATCTAAAGCAATATCAGAGAATGTCATCAGGCATTACGGAAGAACGGATAAAAGCAGTTACGGAGCTGGTAGGTTTAGAGGCAGCAATGAACAAGAAAGTAAAAGCATACTCTCTTGGAATGAGGCAACGGCTAGGCATTGCACAAGCACTGTTAGACAATCCATCATTGTTAATACTGGATGAGCCAACTAATGGGTTAGATCCAGCAGGGATTCGTGAAATGAGACAATATTTGCAAAGAATAGCTGTTCAAGAAGGAATTTCGATTCTTGTATCGAGTCATCTACTCTCAGAAATGGAGCTCATGTGCAGCAGAGTCGTTGTTATTCAGGAAGGCAAATATGTGACTCATCGTTCACTAAGCGATAAGGAAGAGCAATCCAAGCAACTATCCGTTGTTGTTCGTGTAGATGATATTGAGCGAGCAAGCCGGGTTGCTACAAGTATAGATGGTGTTGAGGTTATTCAACTTTTAAAAGATAACAGCGAGCTTGTATTAGCTCTTCAGAATGAACTTATTCCTCAGGTTGTAAGCAAGCTAGGGGAAGACAATATTAAAATTTATCGAATCACTGAAACGAAGATATCACTGGAAGACGAGTTTTTAAAATGGACTGGAGGTAGTCGCATTGCTTAATTTTAACGGACTAGTATTAAACGAATGGTTGAAAATGTCAAAGAAACGCAGCTTCTTCATTGCATACGCAGTAATGCTCCTTACGATTGTAGGTTTCACTTATTTAATTTGGAAAATGTCTGGCGATCAATATCCAACTATGCTAGAATTTGCAGGATCGATCATGGCAAATGGAGTCGGACAGATCGTAACGATTGTAGCCATTATTTTCACAGCTGGTATCGTTGCAAAGGAACATCAATTAGGAACTGTTAAGTTTTTGCTCATACGAGCTCATGGTAGAAGTAAAATTTTAGCATCAAAATATACAGCCGTTATATTGTTTGTTTGTTCGCTCATCATTTTCACAATAGCTGCTGCTCTTGCAGCAGGAGGAATCGCATTTGGATTTGAAGCGACTGGGGAAGTTTCCTGGTTGGATGTTGCGAAATCAATGTTATTTCAAACGGTTTATACAACCATCTATGTAACTTTAACGTTTATGTTCGGCATTTTAACAAGATCATCTGGAGCGACAATAGGAATAGGCATGACTGCTGTCTTATTGGAAGGCTTAATGAAAATGTTATTATCAAGCTACGATTTCTCCAAATATCTACTCTTTATGAATACAGATCTATCGTTATTTACAGGTAATGAATCGTCATCTGGCGGAATGTTATTCCCGAGTGTTGTGTGTGCAGCATATGTGTGTTTGTTTTTGGTCATTAGCTTTGTTACGTTTAAAAAACGGGATATTGCCTAACATGCAACGTTTTCAAGTGGGCAGTTGAAGGGAGAAGGACATATTGTGAGCATAGAATTTGATAATAATTTGCCAATCTACTTGCAGATCATGAATTATATTAAGAAAGAAATTGTCATTGGCAAGTTGAAGGCTGGGGATAAAATACCGGCGGTACGAGAACTTGCATTAGAGCTACAAATCAACCCGAATACGATACAACGAACCTTTCAGGAGCTTGAGCGAGAACAAATCGTCGAAACGAAGCGCGGGCTTGGCCGATATGTCACTAGCGAGGAGTCGAAAATAATGGATATCAAAAAAGAAATGGCAGGAGATTTGCTAGGTCGCTTTATTCAAGGGATGCAGGAGCTGGGCTTTGCAAATAACGATATCATAACGATCGTTTCACAAGCGGTAAAAGAAGAAGATAAAGAAAAGGAGTGATAGGACTGTGGAAAGCATTTTGAAGCTGACTGAGGTATCAAAGTCATTCGCCGGCAAGAAGGCATTAGACCAAGTATCACTCACGTTGGCGCCTGGCAAGATTGTTGGTCTGTTAGGAAGCAATGGCAGTGGCAAAAGCACATTGATGAAAATAGCTGCAGGACTCATTCATCCAGGTTCAGGTACGGTAACGATTAACGGGCAGCTTGTAAGCAATGAGACAAAAGCAATTACATCTTTTATGCCAGATCAACCGCTCACAGAGAGTTGGATGCGCGTAGAGGACGCAATTGATTTTTATAAGGATTTTTATGCCGATTTTGATCATAAGAAAGCAGATGAAATGCTTGCTTTCATGAATTTGAATAAACGCGATCGGGTAAGCGCGTTATCTAAAGGGATGAATGAACGTCTTCAGCTTACACTCGTATTATCACGAAATGCGAGGTTGTATTTGCTTGATGAGCCAATCGGAGGCGTAGATCCAGTAGCAAGAACGAAAATTTTGGATGCGATTGTTAACTACTATAACGAAGAAAGCAGCTTAATCATTTCAACCCATCTTGTACGCGATATTGAGCGGATCTTTGATGAAGTTGTTTTCATACGCGAGGGTAAGATTGTATTGCAGGATGAGGTAGAAAATATACGACTGGCTCACGGTAAAAGCGTTGATGAAATGTTTAAGGCGGTGTTTGGGGAATGATTAAGCTGTTGAAATACGATTGGAAGCGAAGCAACGATGGTATCCTCAGCACGCTTGCAATCTTTATCATACTAGAAGCAGCGTTCAGTATCACGGGATTGACGCGCAACTGGGATGAAGGTCTTATTACAGCGTTTAGTATTTTCGGCTATGTAATGGTCTTTATCTTGTTGTTCATCCATTGCTGCCGGACGTTTGAACGAAACATTAAATCCTATAGCCGGCGCTTACTGCCGCTGCACCCAATCAATGGAATAGGTGCTGCTATCCTTTTAGGCTGGATCATCATGCTGCTCGTTTTGATTATAGCAGCTATTCATATCGCGATCTTCATAGCATTTTCGGATATGGATATTCAATATTTCAAAGAACATATTTCTTTAGAGAACGGCGCTGTATTCGGAATGGTAATAAGCTATATTTGGATGTACACATCCTTTATGCTCTCGATTCTATGTTCCATTACAGTGGCGCGCAGCTTCCGAGTGAAGCATTCTACATGGATCGGGATTGTCTTTTTCTTTGGAGTACAAAGCATTGCTTCTTGGTTAACGTATCAGTTATTTGACCAAAAAGAAGGGATGATGGGTATAGTTTCAGTCAATGTACCTCAATCGAATAGCGGATCTGTTACCTTTGGTTCATCATTTAATGTAGATTTTTTATTCGGACCATTTTTACTGGATTTAGCGTTTACTTTAGGTTACTTGTTTCTAATGATTTATTTGTTAAAAAAGAAAGTCGAGATTTAATAAAGAATGACGATGGCGCATGTGGGGTGAAAATCCTATATGCGCTTTTTTATGTTTTAAATAGATTTGAAAAAAAGGGTCGGCGTATCGATTTTAAGTGATTTCAAGAAAACGCTTTAAATGGTAATATGATTATGATTCAATCGATATTAGGGGGAAGCGGAGCGTGAGGTTCGGTAAATCGATTAGAACTCGTCTTATTATTGGGTTTATGGCAGTTATGCTGCCGGTAGTTATTTATATGCTCATTAACAACAGTTACTCACGTGAGATCGTTCGAGAGAAAGTATCTGAGACCTATCGAAACACACTCGATATTTACGTGGGGCAAACGGATCAAAATCTATTGCAGATTAATGATTATCTTTATAAAATGTCAGTGCTTGATACCGACGTAGGTTTGCTAATGTCCTTTCCGATGGATAGTGACGGTTATACGTTAACGAAAATTAGAATTGATGGGAAGCTAAATCGCGACGTTGGTGTCTATAATCTGATTGATGCTGTATTTCTATATCACGATAAAGATATTATTTTTGGAACAAAAAGCGTATATAATGATACAAAAAAAATAATAAAAACGCATATGGATTCAATGACAAAGGAAGAAAATCTGCTTATGAATGATCAACATTTATGGGAGGTCAGAGCAGATGAGCGGTTGCCAGGGAAGTTTTTTTTGATCAATTTCATTAAGGTGTCAGATGATTTATACGTCGGCGCAATCATTAAAGTACAGGATATAAACAGAATGTTATCGATTCAATGGAGTGACGGTGATATAGGCCATAACGGCATTTATTTACGCGCTGGCGATCAACTTGTTCAGTCATTGACGGAAAACTTAGCGCCGCTGGAACTCAGCTATAAAATATCGAAGAAACCGTATGAATCGTTGACTGATCGAAATACAGGCGAAACCTATCTTGTTATGAATAGAATGAGCGAAATGGTGGATATCGCTTATCGAGTCGTTATACCTGAGCGGACGCTGCTGCGTAATTTATTATTTTTTAGAAATGCGACGTTGTTTGCTCCAATTGGGTTTCTAGCTATTTTGCTTATTTATTTGTTCTTTATGAGGAATATGCTGTTTAAGCCGCTGCATGAGCTTATTCTAGGAATGAAGAAAATCTCTTTAGGAATGCTGGATGTTAGATTGAAGAAAAACAAATCGCTTGAATTTGAGTTTCTAGGAAACACCTTCAACATCATGGCTGAACAAATTAAAACCTTGAAAATTGATGTTTACGAGGAGCAGCTCCGCGTGAAGCAAGGAGAGCTTAAGCAGCTCCAAGCGCAAATTAATCCGCATTTTTATATGAACAGCTTAAATATTATTTATAATTTAGCAGCATTAGGCGATACAGAGTCGGTGAAAAAGATGTCGCTGCATCTTGCTGATTATTTCCGCTTTATTATGAAAGCCAATCGGGATACGATCACACTTAAGGAAGAACTAATGCATATCGAAAACTATATGACGATTCAAAAAATTAGGTTCCCTGAGAAGCTGCAATGTACCTATGAGGGGATCGATGACATTTTGCATTATCCTATTGCGGCATTAACCATTCAGCCTTTTGTAGAGAACTCCATCATTCATGGGTTCAAAAACAGGAGGCAGCTTTTCCAAATCAAAATATGTGCGGAAATGGACTCCGAGCATGGATTTACGTTATCGATCAGCGACAATGGTACGGGCTTTAGTCCTGAGGTGCTGGAGAAGCTGCAAAACAAAGAACCGCTGCAGGAAGGCGAATCGAGCAGCTTAGGCATCATGAATGTTATTCATAGACTACAGCTGCTGTATGGCGAGCGGACATCAATTACTTTCCGCAATCAAGCGGAGGGTACCGGAGCAATTGTCGTTATCGTATTTCCTAAGCTTACGGAGGGAGTGAGAGCAGTTGTATAACTTATTGGTTGTAGATGATGAGGAGATAGCCATTCGAGGCATCGTGAATGGCATAGACTGGTCAACGCTGCCGATTGCGAGCATTTATACGGCTATAGATGCGGAAGAGGCCCAGGCGTTGCTGACTGCGCATACGATTCACATTATGATATCGGATATTGATATGCCAAATCAAAGCGGTATCGAATTGCTAGAGTGGGCGAATGAGCATTCCCCTTCCAGCGTAACAATCTTTTTGACCGGTCATGCGGATTTTAAATATGCGCAGCAGGCGGTTCAGCTTGACTGCTTCGATTATTTGCTCAAGCCGATCGATCATAACGCTCTAAAAGCATGTGTGAATGAGGCGCTGCAAAAAGCTCGTGATTTGGAGCAGCTGGCAAAAATTCGCGGGACATACAACTTATTTTATGAGCAATGGAGCAAGCAGCAGCCTATATTAATTGAGCGTTTCTGGCAAGATGTCATTCACTACCGTTTATCAGCGGCATCGCAACAGCTCAATTTCTCATTGCAAACCTATGGTTTACCGCTTGAAGCGGACAGCTTGATTCACGTCGTGCTTATTAGCATCGAGCAGTGGCGGGAGGAATGGTCGGCCCGTGATGAGGAGATCATGACATACGGAATTAAGAATGCTGCTGAAGAGATCGTGCTTCAAGGTGAATCTGGCCATATTGTGCAAGATGGCAGCGGGATTTTATATGCAATATTTTATAGTGGAGCGTTTGGTGACAAGCAAGGCAATAATGATCTGCATGCCAGATGCAAAACATTTATTGATCAATGCAAAACGCTGCTGAATTGCTCGTTATCCTGTTATATAAGCGAAGCAGCGGAGGTGAAGCAGCTCCGTATTACAATACAAACGCTGCTTACCTTAGAGAGAAGCAACGTCAGCAATACTTGTGCGATTATAATGGAGCGTGATTATACTCAGAAGCAAGGACTGAATACACTTCAACAAGCCCCCTTCGCTGACTGGGCACTATTGCTGGAATCCGGCAAGCAGACGGAGTTGTCCTTGCGAATAGATGAATGCTTTGACCAAATGTTAGAGCTGAAAGTTGATTATACCTATATGGCATCGTTTTATTATGGGTATATGAATATGGTGTTCCAATGGTTGAATAAAAAGTCGGTTCAAATGACGGACGTGTTTGTACATAGAGAATGGGAGGTAGGCGAGAACATTCTCAAATCATTGCCGCGCATGCGAACATGGACACAGCAATTGAGCCAGCAGATTACGGACTATGCCAACCAGAACGGCAAGGACGTGTCACAAGTAGTGGAGAAGGTTCAGCGCTACATGGAAGAGCATATGGGAGAGGAATTCAGCCGTGAGCAAGCGGCCGAGTCTGTTTATTTGAATCCAGCTTATTTATCTCGTTTATTCCGAAGGGAAACGGGTTACTCGTTAACGGATTATTTGGTTCGAATGCGTATAGCCAAGGCGAGAATCGAGCTTGAAAAAACAAATAACCGAATAAGTGATGTTGCCATAAACGTAGGATATAGTAATTTCTCGCACTTTTCTAAGCTGTTTAAGAAAACGACGGGGCTTACACCGCAAGAGTATCGTAAAAACTTTCAGGATGTATGATTGAAAAGTCACTGTACCGTTAATATGGTCACGGCGCCGACAGATGTCGGCGTCTTTTTTTTATACAATTATACCTAGATGGAACACAAGAGTTTTAGAAAGAGGAGGGGGAAGGCGTTGGCGAAACATACGACGGAAGCGATAACAACAGCTGCCTATATTCCGAAGAGTTCAATGAAAAAAATGTCTCAGCTCCGTATTTTTCGCAAGTATTGGATGTTCTACCTAATGATGCTGCCAGCCATCGTATTGCTGCTGCTGAACAATTACATTCCGATGTTCGGAATCATAATTGCTTTCAAAAACATTAATTACGCGGATGGAATATTTGGAAGCGCCTGGAGCGGGTTGAGAAATTTTGAGTATTTGTTCAAAACATCAGACGCTTGGATCATTACAAGGAATACGCTGCTGTACAACTCAGGTTTTATCGTATTGAACTTGGTATTCCCGCTCTCTTTTGCGATCATGCTTAATGAAATCAGAAGCCGTTTTCTCGCAAAGCTTCATCAAACGATTATGTTCCTGCCCTACTTTTTATCGATGGTCGTCATTAGTTATTTGGTCTATGGCTTCTTGAGCGATCAGCATGGGTATTTGAACACTTCGCTGCTGCCGGCGCTTGGACTTGAACAGGTTCAATGGTATTTCACGCAGGAGGTATGGCCTTATATTTTGCCAATCGTAAACACCTGGAAAAGCATGGGGTACTTTACCGTCATTTATATGGCAGCCATCATTGGCATAGATGATGAGTATTACGAAGCTGCAACTATAGACGGAGCAAGCAAGTGGAAGCAAATGACGAGTATTACGATCCCGCTCATCATGCCGATCATTACGATTATGACGCTGCTGCAAATCGGAAAAATATTTAACGCGGATTTCGGTTTGTTTTTCCAAGTGCCAAGAGAATCGGGTGTGTTGTTCCCGGTAACAAATGTTATCGACACCTATGTTTATCGCACATTCCTAACGGTTGGTGATATTGGCTTATCCTCAGCGGCAGGATTGCTGCAATCCGTAATCGGCTTCGCATTAGTATTTTTCTCGAATTGGGTGGTCCGCCGAATTAATAAAGATAATGCGTTATTTTAGAGTCGTGCAATCGAAGGATATTTACGAAAATTTTGTTTGGAGGTGATCCTATGGAAGCAGCTGAGATTGAGAAAATACCTTCCGGATCTAATATTAAAAACCAATTATCACTTCCGGCTTCTCTAGGCATCAATATATTTTTTATAGTGTATTCGTTGCTTTGTATCGTACCGCTCATTTTAATTATTATGGTTTCGATCTCCGATGAAAGTACAGTTGTCAGGGAAGGGTATCAATTTATTCCTTCAAAATTTGATTTGGCAGCGTACCAGTTCCTATTCAAAGATGCGACCCAGATTTTTCGATCCTATGGTATCTCTATCTTTGTAACGATTGTTGGAACTTCACTTAGCTTAATGATCATGGCGCTGTACGCTTATCCAATATCCAGATCAGATTTTCCTCATGCCAAGTTTTTTACCTTCTTCGTATTTTTTACGATGCTTTTCTCAGGGGGCTTAGTTCCTTGGTATCTCGTATATGTTCAAATGCTCGATTTGAAGGATACGATAATGGCTCTTATTGTACCGCTTTTAGTTGCTGCGTTTTTTGTTCTAATCATTCGAACGTTTTTCCAAACGACCATTCCTGTAGCCATACTGGAGTCTGCAAAAATTGATGGAGCGGGAGAGCTGACGATCTTTTTCAAAATCGTTTTGCCGTTATCGCTTCCGGTACTTGCCACAGTAGCACTCTTCCAGACGTTAACGTATTGGAATGATTGGTTTCTCAGCCTTGTGTTCATAACGAAGGAATCGAACATAACTGTTCAATACCTCATGTATAAGACGATGCTGAACATTCAGTTTTTAGCTAATAACAGTACGGCGGCGGCAGCTATTATTGCGGCTGGAGGAACCTTTAAGTTTCCGAGCGAGACAGTTCGTATGGCTATGGTTGTTGTTGGAATCGGTCCTATCATTTTTGCCTACCCGTTCTTTCAAAAATATTTTGTAAAAGGGCTGACTGTCGGCGCTGTAAAAGGTTGAACTCATGACTGTCAGCAATCATACGGCTGTAATCGGCAAAGCCGATTTAGCATATAATCCAAATTTTTGAGGGAGGTCCACCCGCTATGAAGCAAGTTAAACAAAAAACATCGATGCTTCTTCTCATGCTGATGTCCATCGTACTGATTGTATCCGCATGTTCAGGAAACAACGGGAAAAACAACGCAGAGCCAACAAAAGCGCCAGCTGCCGAAACGGATAAACCAGTCACTACGGATGAAGAGCCGCCAGCATCAGATTTGAAGCCATATCAAGTTTCTCTCGTATATCCTGGTACACCGCAAACAGATGAGAAAAAAGTAGAAGAAGCACTCAATAAGCTGCTTACTGAAAAAATCAACGCAACGATTGATCTCAGGCCAATCGATTGGGGTGCATGGGATGATAAAATCAATTTGATGGTTGCTTCGAGGGAAGAAGTGGACATTGTGTTCACGGCGCAGTGGAATGGTCATGCTAAATATGTTGCCAAAGGCGCATTTCTGGATCTAGGTGACCTGATTGATAAATACGGTCAAGGCATTAAAGATTCATTAGACCCTGCGTTTCTGGAAGGGGCAAAAATTAGCGGCAAAAACTACGGTGTTCCAACGAACAAGGAGCTCGCAGCTGCTGGCGGAATCGTCTACCGCAAAGATGTTACCGATGAGCTTGGCATTGATATGAGCAATGTGAAAACACCAGAAGATCTTGATGCTGTATATGCCGTCGTTAAGGAGAAAAAGCCGGAACTAATTCCGCTGTATACAACGGCAGGCGCTTTCAACTCGCACTTCTTCGCCAATTACGACTTCTTGGGCGATTCAACGATTCCTGGCGCCATTCTTAAAGATAAAGACGATACTAAAGTGATGCCTATGGAGCAGCTTGACCGCTACAAGCAATATTTAAATCTGACTCGTGACTATTTCAAGAAAGGCTACATTAATGCAGATGCTGCGACTACACAAGTTGCTTCAGCAGACGCTTGGAAGGCAGGCAACGTATTCTCTACGATTGAGCCAATGAAACCAGGCAAGGACGCAGAGATTGCAAGCGCTTCTAACCTGACTGGGAAGCTTGCTCAAATCATGATGACAGAAAAAACAGTCGCCACATCTGAAACTGCTGGTTCGATGCTAGGTATCTCTTCCACTTCTAAGGATCCAGACCGTGCGATGATGCTGATTAACTTGCTTCATACTGACAAGGAAATCAATAACTTGCTTAACTTCGGTATTGAAGGCGACCATTATACACGCAGTGGAGAAATCATAACAGCTACAGGAAATACAGCTAACTATAACCCAGGCTCGGCTTGGATGTTCGGCAGTCAGTTCTTGAACTATGTTTGGAATACAGAGGACCCAGATAAGTGGGCCAAATTTAAAGAGTTCAACCAAAATGCGAAGGTTTCTCCAGGCCTTGGTTTCGTATTCGACAGCGAGCCAGTGAAATCGGAAGTTGGAGCATTGGCAAACGTAATCCGTCAATATCAAAGAGCGCTTGAAACAGGCTCGGTCGACGTCGATAAAACGTTAGCTGAATATGATAAGAAATTGAAGGAAGCAGGCGTTGATAAAGTGGTTGCGGAGAAACAAAAGCAATTTGATGCGTTCCTAGCCAGCAAGTAAACAACCTGTTGTTACGATCAATGAAACCCGCGCCTTCTAAAGGCGCGGGTTTTTCTTGCTTGCAATTTTTTGTGTATTCCTTACAATTAAGCTAACAAATGCAATTCATCCATGCAGTAGGGGGCTAAGCGGGTATGACTCGATCGAAGTACCATTTGATGCGTGCAAGGATGCTCCTGCTGACCTGCTTCTTTCTAATCATAGCTTGTTCAAATGAGTCAGGCACAGAACCGGCATGGAACAACAGTGAAGCCAAGAGCAAACTTGAAATCAATAATGAAAGCGTTTCAATGGATTCAGGAGAAATGGATGAAGCCGATAACTCTGACATTCTTCAATTAAAAGCGTATACGCTAAAGTTTGTATATACAGGTGCACCGCAGAAAGATGAAGAAGAAATAGAAGCGGCCATGAATGACTACTTATTAACGAAAATAAATGCAAAAATAGACCTTATTCCAATTGACTGGGGACCGTGGGACGATAAAGTCAATCTGATGATCGCATCACGTGAAAAGATTGATATTTTATTTACAGCGCAATGGAATAAACACGCGATTAATGTGTCAAAAGGTGCTTTTTTAGTCGTTGATGAGCTTCTAGATCAGTATGGCCAAGGCATTTTGCAATCGCTTGACCCTATATTTCTGGCAGGCGCCAAGATTGAGGGACATAATTATGCCGTTCCAACAAACAAGGAGCTTGCTGCGCAGGGAGGCATTATCTATCGGGCGGATATAGCTGAAGAGCTTGGAATAGATATGACTAAGGTGAAAAGTATAGAAGACTTAGATGAGGTTTATCAGATTGTCCGAGAGAAAAAGCCGGAGATCACCCCCCTTTATCTGAAGATGGGGGAATCGTTTAATACACATTACATTGGGAATTTTGATGCATTAGGAGATACATCGATTCCTGGGGTCATTTTGAAGGATGGAGAAAGCACTAAGGTTTTGCCTGCCTATGAAGTGGGCCGTTATATAGATACACTTCATATCACACGCAAGTTTTTTCAGAAAGGGTACATTAATAAAGATGCGGCTACGAATCAGACGATGAACAGCGAGGCGCTGAGATCCGGCGATGTTTTTTCAATAACTGGCGCATTAAAGCCCGGCAAAAGTGAAGAGCTGGCGATTCAGACGGGGATGATCGGAAAGCTTGCGCAGCTGCCGTTAAATGTGAAGACGATAGCAACGTCAGAGACCGCGGGGTCCATGCTGGCTATCTCTTCGACCTCACAAGATCCAGCGCGAGCGATGATGTTTATTAATCTGCTGCATACAGATGTTTACTTAAACAATTTATTGAACTACGGGATTGAAGGCAGGCATTATATAAAGGTTAGTGAGAATGTGATCAGGCCTACCGAGTATACCCAAAATTATAATCCAGGAACCACGTGGATGTTCGGCAATCAGTTTTTAAATTATGTATGGGAAAGTGAAGACCCAATGAAGTGGAATAGCTTCAAGCAATTTAACCAAGAGGCGAAAATTTCACCAGGTCTTGGCTTCGTATTTAATGGGGATACGGTAAGGGCTGAAGTAGCTGCGGTCGGCAATGTGGATAGGCAGTACCAAACTGCGCTTGAAACAGGATCTGTAGATGTGGATAAAATACTGCCCGAGTATATCGAGAGGCTGAAAGCGGCAGGTATCGAGAAAATAATAGCGGAGAAGCAAAAGCAATTCGATCAATTTCTTGCAAGCAAATAAGCTTCAAAGCTTATAAGTTGTGCCGGCCATGCGCTTTCGTAGCTGGACCGGCACTTTTTAATGATAAGAAAACGGCTAGAGCGCGCTTCCGCCAAAAACAAAACGGTATTCCCAGTGTGTATTGTCGATGTTGTCGATTCGTACGCCGCCGCTTTCCTTCGAATAAGTATCGAGCATTTTTCCATTGCCTAAATAAACGCCTACGTGAGTTATCGTTTGTTTTGACTTCGTTAAACGCGAATAACCTGCCGTACTGCTGCCGTGATAGGACATAAAGAACATGAGGTCACCGCGCTTTAGGTTTTTCCAGTCTGTTTGAATCGCTGAATTTTTCTTAATATAAGCTGCTTGCAGAGCAGAGGTAGAAGGAAGCGTTACGCCCGCTGCTTTTTCAAATATGTGTTTGGTGAAATCTGAACAATCAAATGTTTTCGTTGTGCTTCGATCAGAGCCGAACTCATAGGGTGTCCCTAAGTATTTCATTCCTGTTGCAATTATTTTCTCCACCGATGATGATGCTGCATAGACATGTCCATTTGTTTGGAAAGGAATGGTTCCAGTATTTAATAATACGGTAGTCAAAAAGCCAGCTACAATGAGTTTCTTAATCGAATAGTTTTTCATTGGCAGCGTATACACCTCCTGTGTGATAATAACGTAACACAGGGATATTAGTAGTTTAAGCTGTAAAATATGGGTATTAACCCGCATTTGACCCTAGAGGCGGGCTGCCCACTCGACCTAAGTCTAGTGAGAAAACCGCCGAAAGTCCGTTTTATAAAAGGAGAAATTGATCTAAACTAAGTACATAAGCAAGAGCAACACACGTAAGGCAAGAAAAGAAAAATGAATAAATTCTAATAGTCGAAAGGAGTTGGAAATGGAGATGAATGGAAAAAGCGCTTTGGGCGTGTTGCTTGTCATCGTCGGCAGTATCGCGGTACTTAATTTTGTCGGAGTTCATTTTGGTGCAATATTCGGATTTTTGCTCCCGTTCATACTAATCGGATTGGGGGTTGTCGGTTGGTCGAACAATAAGAAATGGATTGGCGGAATACTTATTGCAATCGGCGGCATGATGATTTTCGGTAAACTCGGCGGTATCATCTTACTGCTTCTAGCAATCGGCTTAATCGTTGCTGGTGTGAGCCTCTTTAAGAAAGACAAACGCAGAGCATTTTAGTTGCTGCGAATCATTATAAAATGTAAAGATAGATGAAGCTGGTTTTGCACCGCAAAACGTTAAGGAGGACATTGAATGAGCATTATGAAGCGAGTTCGCGACATTACTGTCGCTACATTAAATGAACGGCTTGAAAAATCAGAGGATCCAGTACGGTTGATTGATCAATTCCTCTGGTCGACAAGAGAAGATATTATCCAAGCTGAGAAATTATATCAGCAGTATGCAGGACATAGCAATCACTTGAAAGCACAATGGCTGCAAGCTGAAGAGCAAAAGGAACGCCGTGAAAATCAAGCGTTGACAGCTCTGAAGGCTGGCGAGGAGCAAATGGCAAGAATCGCATTGCATGAGAAAGCTAGCTGCGAAGAGCGTTCAATTCAATACCGTGAGCTGTTCGAGCAAAGCCGTCAAAACACGCTTGATCTTGAAGAACAGCTGCGCGAGATGCGCAGCGAATACCAATCGGTATATGACAAGCGTGAATATTATGCAGCTCGTATGGAATCACTAAGGCTTCAACAACGAATGAACGCTCGATATACGAGCGGCTTCGGTGATCAAGGCATTCAATCGGGTTCTGTGTTTAGAAAGCTGGAGGATCGTATAAGCGGCATGGAGCATGAAGCAAAGAGTCTTCGCGACATTCGCAAAATGGGTCAAGAATTCGTATCCGAAGCGGGCAACACCTTGCAATCGGTTATTGAACGAGAGCTTGAGCAGCTGAAACGTAAGCTTGAGAAAGAGGGATGGTCGTCTTGAAAAAACTGTATCGATCTTCTCGAGACAAAAAATTATTCGGTCTTTGCGGTGGATTAGCGGAAATGTTAAATGTGGATGCGACGCTGCTGCGGATTCTACTTATAGTCGTTACGATCTTCACAAGCGGAGCTGTTATTCTGATCTATATTATTGCAGGCTTGGTTGTTCCTAAAGAACCGCCGGTCTACTCCGGCTTCGGTCCAAACGGCTTTGGTAACGGAAATGGAAACGGTTATGGCGGAGGTTATAACCCAGGATTCGATCAACATACAAATTCGCCTTTCGGTGGTCCTTACAAAAACCCGCCGCAAGCGCCAGGCTCTTGGAGTGCACCGGCACCTTCATCCCAGCCTACAACATCTTCACAGTTCGATAGCATGATGGATGATTTGGAGAAAAAAGCACTACGTCGTGAAATTGAAGAATTGAAAGCCAAAATTGCTAAATACGAGAAGGGGGATTTTTAATATGGGAATTTTCAAACGCATGAAAGACATGACTAAGGCATCGGTAAATGAGGCATTGGACAAAATTGAAGATCCGATTATTATGTTAAATCAATACTTGCGTGACATGGAATCTGAAATTCATCAAGCTGAGGTTACAGTAGCTAAACAAATGGCGAATGAGCGCCGGATGAAGCAGCGCTTGGAAGAAACAGTACGCAGCGCGGCAGATCGTGAATCAAAAGCAGAAGCGGCTCTAAGAGCTGGACAAGAAGAACATACGCGCAAGCTGCTTGAAGAGAAGCTTTATTTTGACCAAAAGGTAACAGAATATACTGATTTGCATGCACAATCGAAGACACAGGCTGAGGAATTGATGCAACAGCTGCACGCAATGAAAGAAGAGTTCTACCAGCTTCGCAACAAGCGCAATGAGCTTGCTTCCCGTGCACAAGTAGCAAAAGCTCAAAAGCAAATGGCGCAATTGACCACTAATAACACGATTGATAGCGGTTCGGCATCACGCGGCTTCTACCGGATGGAAGAGAAAATTATGCAGCTAGAGGCTGAAGCAGATGTTTTGCGCACGCCTTACTCCTATAACAGCTCTTCGAACAGCTTTAATGCAGCAGATGCTGAGAAAAAGAATAAAGTGGATGAGCAGCTGCAAGCACTTAAAAACAAGCTAAACCCAACAACTTCATTAACAAAGGCTCCGACTGAGGAATAAGACTATAGGCTATGAAGGAAGCGGACCGTTTTGCGGTCTGCTCTTTCATATGTTTTTTGCTTCATCGTGGTTAAAATAGCGAAGAGAAGGAAGTGAGCCGTATGGAGCAAGGCAATAAGAGCGACCATTCGAATCATGCGGCCCGCAAGCGTCTTGTAACGGAAACGATATTGTGGCTGCTGATCATTGTCAGCTTGGTTGTTATCATATTGCAAGGAATCGGTTATGTTGATCTCTTCACGCTTCAAGGGAAATGGGCAATTATCGGACTAGCTTTCGTTGGCGCAGGTTTAGCGGCTGCTACATTAAACGGTTATTTGCAAAACTCCAAGCTAAAGGAATCGCTGAAGCGGCTGACCGAGCAGCAAAAAAAACGTCGATTTACAGTTACCTTAAGCAATGGGGAGACGACGGAAAACGAAATTTCAGAACAAGAGCAGGTTGATCCTAACTGGGCGAAGAAGGTCAAGTTCACCGCAGTAATCGAAGAGCGCCAGCGGCTTGCGCGCGAGCTGCATGATGCAGTAAGCCAGCAGTTATTCGCCATATCGATGACAGCGACTGCAGTAAGTCGAACGATTGAGCGAGATTGGGAGCGAGCCAAACGTCAGGTACAGCTTATTGAGGAAATGGCTGCTGTTGCTCAATCAGAAATGCGCGCGTTGCTGCTACATCTTCGGCCCGTCCACTTGGACGGAAAAAATCTGGGGCAGGCGCTTACTGTTCTAGTGGATGAGCTGAAGCAGAAAGTACCGATGAAGATTACACTTGAGGTTGATGATACGATCCTGCTTCCTCCTAATGCTGAGGATCATCTGTTCCGCATCGCTCAGGAGGCATTATCGAATACGCTTAGGCATTCGAAAGCGGAAAGCATGGATATCAAATTGCTTCAATTCGGCAACCAAGTACACATGAGTCTAAAGGACAGCGGCGTTGGATTTGATCTTGAGGCGAAGAAGCAAACGTCCTATGGCTTGCTGACTATGGAAGAGCGGGTAATTGAAATTGGCGGATCCCTGCAGATGATTTCGAGACCTGGCGAGGGAACTGTCATTGAAATTTGGGTGCCCACTGATGTTTCATAAGAGAATGTAATATAATTAGAGATAATGATGAGCTTTACGAAAAAATGAGGGCGGTGTAAGGTGTGGAAGCAACCCAGCAATTGAGTCGGCCTATAAAGGTTCTGCTTGTAGATGATCATGAAATGGTGCGCATCGGACTTGCAGCGGTGCTTGATACCGAGGATGGAATTGAGGTTGTCGGTGAAGCGAGCAACGGCATGGACGGCATTCGATTAGCACAGGCATACAGACCGGACGTTGTACTTATGGATTTAGTTATGGATGGCATGGATGGTGTCGAGACGACAGCAAAACTGCTCGAGTTGTACCCGGAATGTAAGGTAATTGTATTGACGAGCTATTTGGATGATAGCAAGCTCTACCCTGTTATTGAAGCAGGCGCATTCAGCTATTTGCTGAAGACGTCGCGAGCGACCGAGATCGCGGATGCGATAAGGGCCGCTGCTCGCGGACAATCGGTACTGGAGTCGCAGGTAGCAGCTAAAATGATGAATCGCTTCCGGCAGCCCAAGCAGCAGGAGCAGGCTCCGCTGCATGATGAGCTGACTGAGCGCGAGATGGATGTATTGAAGCGGGTTGCACAGGGACGCTCCAATCAAGAAATTGCCGACGAGCTGTTCATTGGAGTGAAAACAGTAAAATTTCATATTACGAATATTTTTAATAAGCTTGATGTGGATGATCGTACGCAAGCAGCCATTTATGCTCATAGACAAGGAATTGCCGAATAAGTGTAGGGCTACTGCTTAGCGGATATCGATAATACTTTTTGGTGTAGCTGCTCGATATCATCTACATCGATTACTGGGATGGACGGAGGAACTATTGTTCCAAGGCTGGCATCATTCCAAACCGCGGCTGCAAGAGGGTTTGGTACGCTGTGGAGCAGCTCGGAATCAACTGCAGTTCGAATCATAATGATTTTTGGGTATGAGGCATCTTTGAAACCTTCGATAAGAATAACGTCGGCCTCGGTCATTTGTGAAATTAACAGCTGAAGCGGTTCAGCATGCTGTTTCATAATTGCTGTGCGCTTTGAGGATGTGATAGCTGTTATATCAGCCCCTGCCTCTTGATGTCTCCATGTATCCGTCCCTGGTGTATCGATCTGAAAATCATGCGCGTCGCGTTTGATTGTCCCAACTTTATATCCTGCTTGTTTGAAGCGTTCTGTTAGCCGGCAAACCAATGTGGTTTTGCCGGTATTTTTGTATCCAACGATTTGAACGATTAATGGCATGGGCTTCTCCTTCATGGCGCTTGATGACCGTAATTGCCAATAGTTTAACATACATTGTAAAATGGATGCTGAACAAGCTGCCGAAGGTTACGTTAGGCGGCGAGATGAGCGGAGGTTGAATATGACTGAGAGTGGCGAAGCGAGCGGGAGTAGAGATATGGCTAATCGCGGTGAGGCGAGTGAGAGGAAACAGATGAGCCGGTTCAAACGGCAGGCTGTGAAGGTGGAAGAAGCGCAGCAGCGGCTGCTTGCTGCTGCGGATGGGCTAGCTCTCGGCAGCGAGCATGTGCCGCTGCGGGCTAGCGGCGGCCGATGGCTTGCGCAGACGATAGCTGCGACAAGCGACTGGCCGCCCTTCGCGCGCTCGGGCCTCGACGGCTACGCCGTGCGCGCGGCAGATATCGCGTCAGCGTCGCCAGGTACGCCGGCGACGCTGCGCGTGGTTGATTCGGTTGCAGCGGGCGAGCTCGCCCTTGCGACCGTGCAGAAGGGCACTGCCGTGCGCATCATGACTGGCGCGGCTGTGCCTATGGGGGCTGACGCGATCGTCATGCTTGAGCAGACCGCGGAAGCGATGCTGGCCGACGGCTCGCCGGCGGTGCTGATTAAGCACGCCGGCGCGGCAGGCCAGCACATTGCGCCCCAAGGCGAGGAGTTTTGCCTTGGGGGCGCGTTGGCTTGTCCCGGGACGCTTGTGCGACCGGGACATATTGCGCTGCTAGCCACCTTCGGCTATGCCGAGGTGGCGGTTGGCAAGCGCCCGCGCGTAGCGATATTTGCAACCGGCAGCGAATTGCTGGCGGTTGAGGCTCCGCTGGCGGCAGGACAGATCCGCGACAGCAACAGCTTTATGGTCGCTGCTATGGTGGAGCAGAGCGGCGGAGTAGCGGTTATGTGCGGATCATTGGAAGACAAGCCTGATGCCGTTGAGGCTGCTTTGGCGAGTGTATGGGATGATGTTGATTTGATTGTCACAACAGGCGGTGTATCTGTAGGGGACTTTGATGTCATGTCAGACATCATAAGGACGATAAAGAACAATAGGGTATCTGGCAGCGAAGATGGAAACCGGGTGCTCTTCGACAAAGTTGCGATGAGGCCGGGCAGTCCAACGTCAGCAGCAATGTTTAACGGCAAGCTGCTGCTCGCCTTGTCGGGCAATCCCGGTGCTTGTTTTGTCGGATTTGAATTATTCGTTCGTCCGGTGCTGCTGCG
This sequence comes from Pristimantibacillus sp. Z349TD_6, assembly GCF_056173205.1. NCBI lineage: Bacteria > Bacillati > Bacillota > Bacilli > Caryophanales > Paenibacillaceae > Pristimantibacillus (SeqCode) > Pristimantibacillus sp. Z349TD_6. The sequence continues at coordinate 1,637,772 of NZ_CM149662.1, forward strand.
ATTGCAGGGAGCAAGTAAAGCATTGCCTCGTAAAGTAAAAGCAAACCTGCGGACAGCTGTGAATAAGCCAAGTCCCCATGATCGTTTTGTGCGCACAACACTCATCAGCACGGAAGATGGAAGCCTGCATGCTGACCCGCTAGCCTTTTCCAAATCGAGTATGATGGCTTCCATTGCGGATGCAGAAGGATTAGCAATCATTCCATCAGGCTCGAGAGGAGCGGAAGCGGGTGATATCATTGAGGTCATTCTTATCCCTTAACATGGAATTTGATGAAAATAAAGGTTTTTATTATATAAAACGGGAGGATATAGCCGGAACGGAGCCGAATATATCACTTACATAGAGTGGCAAACAGCAGCTTTGCTAACGTAGCATGCTCCTTCGGATTTAACTTTAAAGAAACCGATTCAAGACTAATCCAACATATGGAATTGGCGAATAGGTTTGCATAGAACTGTAGTAAGCAGCGTAAGGAAGAGTTGATGTAAGAGGTGACTGGAGCAGATCAACGGCCTTATGCTGCTCGGCATAAGTAAGTGCATATTTTATGCCAGTAAGCATACCTTCTGATCCAAGCATTAGCCTCTGCATACGGCTGGAAGAGTACGACAGCTCTTGTTTTTGCTCCATATGGATGGTAGTTGGCAGCAAACTCTTGCTGATTTCGTTCTGAACAGAAATAAGGCTAGCTGTTCGATCTCTATTTTCTGAAGAAATGGTATAGGTAGAATCCGCAATCCACTTGCCGTTTGTTGTACTGCGTCGCAGTCCGATCTCCTCCGCTGCGGGATGCCTCAAAGCCAGCTCAATACTCTCCCACAGCTCTGGTTTCAAATCATCAGCATGTGCTCTGTAATGATCCTCCAACTGATTGAGCACCGCAGTAAGGCGATGCAAGCTGCCTGCAATTGGCTTGTCCGTGTACAATTCGTTACTTAATTGCTTGTTTATCTGCTCAATGTCGGACTGCGCCTTTTTAGCCTTACTAAGCCAAGAAGCAGCACTGTTTGCAGCTTGCTGGAAATCGCGCGTTAAGCTTTTGTTATATTCTGGGGCTTGCTGAGCCTCGCCATCCCGATAAGGATAATAAGCATAAGGGCTAACGGCTTGTACGGTGGAGTATGCATAGGATCGTTCTATGCCTCGAATGGAACGTATCGATGTGCTCATTAGAAAACCCCTTTCTCACTCCATTGGTATATGTTGTGTCAGCGTACTATAAGGTGATTAAAAAGACTGGCGAAAGCTGTCAGCAGCATCAATTAAATAAAAAAGCGGCGCATCTCCGCTGAGCTCGCCGCTTTGCCATTTACAGCAATAGAAACAAGAATGCGATTGATGCCAAATCAAGAGCGAGCGCTTCGCCCCATGGATTATAAGGCCGTTCTCCATAATAGTAAGGATCATAAGGGTAAGCCTGCGTTTGAACTTGCGTTGAAGCGGATTTATGAGCCATCTCTTTTTTACCTTTACCGCCTTTTTTGTTTTTTGAAACTTGCGGCTTTGCATTTGCGGTCGCGGCTTCCGTCTCGCTGGAGCCTGCGTTTAAATGCAATCTGCCGCTCTCGCAGGAGCTAAGTATGCCAAAGTGACGCATGCCGTCATTCATAATCACACATACTGGATACCCGCAAAAACGACTGACGACTTCTTCGTGCAATGGATAAATGCGTTCCATTTGCTGATGACACCTCCAAAGTGTAATTGGAATAAAGCGCTTGAGCGTGTTGTATTGGCATTTTGCTATGAGAGGGTAGACTCAAAGCATTTATTCCAGCATTCCTGCAACCAGTGTATTCACCTACAGGCAAACGTGTATGGATGTTTACCCATTTGGAAGAGGACAGGAGTGAATAATAATGTATATTCCGAAAAACACACCTCCCGCTCGCCACCGTATGTCAGCAAAGCAGCGAGCCAAACAAACGAAGGTTGGGATCATACTAGCGATGCTCGTGATTTTGATATGTGCAGCATGGGCGATGTGGCAGGCCGACAGGGAACCGAAGGAAGCAACTTCAGCGGAACAGCTTCTTCAGCATGATTTGGGAGAGCTGTGGTTATGGAGCGACGACCAAATGAAAAGCAGCTCTGAGGGAGCGCAGTGGTCGATTCGATGGAATGTAACGGGCAAGGAAGGAGCCATGGAGGAGCTTACTCAGCAAATGTTTTCACAGGAACCGGGAAAAGCTAGCAGCATACTGGTGCAGAACCAGAATGAGGGCAAAACAGTCACTGGCGTTATCCCGTCATACGGCGGACAAGTTTCAATTAGTCTCACGCAGATAGACAGCAATGGCGAGCAGCTTATGGTTATATTAGAAACTAATCCAACAGAAATGACCAAAAAAAATAAGCTGTTGCAAGTGACAGCAGAAATTTCCGCGCAGATCGCACGTATTTCCCCTGCGTTTACGACGAGTATGAAAGTACAAGGTTATACGAAAAATAGTCAAGCCATTCAGCGTTTGGTTAGGCTGACAGATGCCAAAGCAGTGGATCACTATGAAGATAAAGGCACGACAAGCGACATGTTTTATACCCGAATGCTGCATTCAGCCATCACCGTTGAAAATGGGAAAACAGCCAATCTTCAAATCGCTTTGCATAAAGAGACAAATACGGATCAAACGGCATTGACGATCGGTGTGCCTGTCATTACGGGTGAATACAGTGCCAATGCGACAGCGAGCCCATAGATGGGTATACTTTGATTAGAATTAGTAACGGATCTTATCAGTATTTTTTATGACATGTTGAATAGCGAATTAAAGTTGAATATGCTAAACTACATATCATGTAAAGTTGTATAAAAATACATAGGGAAAGAATGAGGCAAATGACATATAATAATAATCTTGAATCCGTCTCTGCAGAAGGTGCTGTATATTACCTCTTCGGAGCAACGGGCGATTTGGCTCGGCGCAAGCTGTTTCCAGCCCTTTTCAGTTTATATAAAGAAGGCAAGCTCACGGAAAACTTTGCCGTCGTTGGTCTAGCAAGACGTCCTCGTACGAATGAACAATTTCGTGCTGACCTTTATGAATCTATTGTAGAGTTTTGTCGTTACAAAGCGGACGATGCTGAGCTTTGGAATCGTTTTGCAGAACATTTCGTATATATGTCACTCGATATTAACGATGTAGAAGGCTTCCGCGAGCTTAGCAAATTGTCTGAGCAGCTTGACGTGAAGTTCAACATTCCGGGTAACCGTCTTTTTTACTTGGCCCTTGCGCCTTCACTTTTCGGTCCGGTATCATTCAATTTGCGCGACGGCGGATTGCTTGAATCAAACGGTTGGCATCGCGTCGTAATCGAGAAGCCATTTGGCTACGATCTTCCATCGGCTCAGAAGCTGAATGAGCAGATTAACCAAGTGTTTAAGGAAGAAGAAATATACCGTATCGATCATTATCTAGGCAAGGAAATGGTTCAGAACATTCAAGTTATTCGTTTTGCTAATGCTTTTTTTGAGCCTTTGTGGAATAATAACCATATTGCCAATGTTCAGATTACATTATCCGAAACGGTTGGCGTTGAGGATCGCGGAGGCTATTACGACAAATCGGGAGCTTTGCGCGACATGGGTCAGAACCATATGCTGCAAATGCTAACGATGATTGCTATGGAGCCGCCAAGCCGCTTGCACGGAGAAGATATTCGTGACGAGAAGGTAAAGGTGCTTCGTTCACTGCGCAATTATACGTCAAGTGATGAGGTTCGCTCGCACGTCGTACGCGGTCAATACAGCGAAGGCAGCCATCATGGCAAAGAACTTCCGGGATACCGCCAAGAGGATTCTGTTGGCGAGGACTCCACGACTGAAACTTATTTTGCTGCCAAAGTATTAGTGGACAACTTCCGCTGGGCTGGCGTGCCTTTCTATATTAGAACGGGCAAACGTCTACCTGTAAAAACAACGGAGGTCGTCATCGAGTTTAAATCGATGCCGCAAAATGTTCTATTTGCCCAGCGTCATGATTTGGCGCCGAATTTGCTCGTTATTCGCGTAAACCCGCTTGAGGGCATATATATTAAAGTAAACGCAAAGACACCTGGTCAAAACAATTCGGTACAGCCAGTTGCCATGGAGTTCTGCCAAAGCTGCCAAATCGGCTTAAATACGCCTGAAGCGTATGAGCGCCTCATTCATGATGCGGCACGCGGCGACTCCACTTACTTTACGCGCTGGGATGAAGTATCCCAAGCTTGGGCTTTCGTGGATCGTATTGCACAAGCTTGGCGTGAAGAGAAAAGTGATTTGAAGCTGTATCCAGCGGGATCATGGGGTCCAGAAGCTGCGGATGAAATGCTAAAAGAAGATGGTTTCCATTGGTGGCCGGTTAACGGACAAGAGGAAGATAACGTCATTTGGGTTTCGAACAGCGGAAAATAATCGCTGCCGCATACCTTACGTAATGAAGGGAAGACAAGCATGAGCCAATCGTTAAGTGAAGAAATTAAACAGGAAGTAGATAAGCGCCGTACATTCGCGATTATCTCTCACCCGGATGCAGGAAAAACGACCCTCACTGAGAAGCTCCTCCTATTCGGAGGAGCCATTCGGCTTGCAGGGTCAGTTAAGGCGCGCAAAGCGAGCCGTCATGCAACATCCGACTGGATGGAAATTGAGAAACAACGTGGTATCTCGGTAACGTCCAGCGTAATGCAGTTCGATTATCTAGGACATCGCGTTAACATTCTTGATACGCCTGGTCACCAAGATTTCAGTGAGGACACGTATCGTACGCTTACCGCAGCCGACAGCGCCGTCATGCTTATTGACGTTGCCAAAGGTGTCGAGGCACAAACGATCAAGCTGTTCCAGGTTTGCCGCAAACGCGGCATTCCGATTTTTACTTTTATTAACAAGCTAGACCGTGAAGGGCAAAGTCCATTTGAATTAATGGAGGAGCTTGAGCGTGTCTTAGGCATTCGCGCTGTTCCAATGAACTGGCCAATCGGCATGGGACGTGAGCTTTGCGGTGTTTATGACCGAATGAAAACACAGGTCGAGCTATTCCAAGGAAATGACCACTCGACAATCGAGGTTCGTCCCGTTAGCGACTATAATGATCCTGTCATTCGTGAGATGGCTGGAGATTATTTAACAGATCAGCTTATTGGTGATCTTGAGCTGCTGGATGTCGCTGGTGATCAATTTGATTTCGAGAAAGTGCAAGCGGGTGAACTGACGCCTCTTTTCTTCGGAAGCGCGGTTAATAACTTTGGCGTGCAAACTTTTCTAGAAAACTTCCTTCAGCTGGCTCCTAAGCCGACGTCGCGCAACAGTACGACAGGTCAGGTTGATCCGACGAATGAGAAATTTACAGGATATGTTTTCAAAATTCAAGCGAATATGAACCCGGCCCATCGTGACCGAATTGCTTTCCTTCGGATTTGCTCCGGCAAATTCGAGCGCGGAATGAGCGTTCGTCATGTGCGTAATGGCAAGGACATTAAGCTTGCGCAGCCGCAGCAGTTTCTAGCGCAAGACCGTGATATCGTGGATACGGCGTATCCGGGCGATATTATCGGTTTGTTTGATCCAGGCATTTTCCGAATCGGCGATTCATTATCACAAGGCGGCGAAGTTGTGTTCGATGAGCTTCCAACGTTCTCGCCTGAAATTTTTGCTAAAGTAACCGTTAAAAATGCGTTGAAGCACAAGCAGTACCAAAAGGGCATTGATCAGCTCACGGAGGAAGGCACGATTCAAGTGTTCCACTCCACAGGCAACTTCGACGAGACAATTCTCGGCGTTGTTGGTCATTTGCAATTTGAGGTATTTGAGCATCGAATGAAAGCGGAGTACGGCGTAGATATTCAATTGCACCGGATGCAGTTCCAATTTGCCCGCTGGATCGTTGATGATAATATTGACCCTAGCAAATTCCGAATCAATACGACGCTCGTAAAGGACAAGAAGGGCAACTATGTCGTCTTGTTCGAGAACGAATATGCGATGCGTACGGCAGTAGACAAGAATCCAACGTCTAAGTTTCTGGAAACTGCGCCTTAAGGGTAGGGATATAGGCACGTTTAAAGCATCCTCGGCCAATCGCGCAGCAGCGCTTGCGGCTGGGGATGCTTTTTATATCCATCTCCTTGAATTTCAGTGCTAAAACGAATCTTTACCCGTATAATAAATGGATAAAAAACGATAGGTGGCTAGTCATTCATGAAAACAATCATGTTCACCGGGGGAGGCTCAGCCGGACACGTTACCGTTAATATGGCCTTGATCCCGCATTTTTTGGAAGAGGGCTGGTCAGTCCAATATATCGGATCGGAGAGCGGTATTGAAAGGCAGCTTATCGCAACGATTCCAGAGGTTAAGTATTTTCCGATATCGACGGGAAAGCTGAGAAGGTACATGGATATTCAGAACATTAAGGACCCGTTCAAGGTAGTAAAAGGTCTTTATCAAGCTTATCGCCTCATTAAGCAAAATAAACCGAACGTCATCTTCTCCAAAGGCGGATTTGTATCCGTACCTGTCGTTATTGGCGCATGGCTAAACAAGGTGCCGCTGCTTATTCATGAATCCGATCTGACGCCGGGTCTCGCCAATCGGCTATCGATTCCTTTTGCTACAGGAGTATGTACGACTTTTCCTGAGACGGGCAGCATGCTGAAGGCAGATAAAAGCAGGCATGTAGGGGCAGTTATACGTGAGGAAGTGAAGCAGGGCAACGCGGATAGAGGCAGAACCTTTTGCGGATTTACTAAAAACAAACCTGTCATCTTAATTATGGGTGGAAGCTTGGGTGCACGCAAAATTAATCAGGCGGTCAGACAGTCATTAACAAGCCTTACCAAAAACTTTCAAATCGTTCATCTCTGCGGTAAAAATCAAGTTGACCCATCGCTTGCTATGCCTGGCTATAAGCAATTCGAATTTGTGAATGAGCAATTGCCGGATGTTTTGGCGATGACGGACCTTGTGATTTCACGAGCAGGCTCTAATTCCATATTTGAATTTTTATCTTTAAAGAAGCCGATGCTGCTTATTCCTCTAACACGGGAACAGAGCCGAGGCGATCAAATTTTGAATGCTCAGTCATTTGAGAAATCGGGTTATGCCGACGTTTTGTATGAAGAGAAGCTGACGGCAAGCACGCTTGTTGAGAGCGTCGAGCGTTTGTACCAAAACCGTAAATCCTATATCGATAGGATGAACATGAGTGAGGAAGCAAATGCGCTGTCCGCTGTTTTTGAATGGATTAATGAAATAGCGAAGAAGTAAGTAACTGCAAGAGACAACGAGAAAAAACGATCTGGGACGCCGATGCAAGCGTTCTGGATCGTTTTTTTGTAAAGAGGGCAACGATAGAAAAATATGCAAAAAGTTTATTGACGCTAAAACGTTTTCATGCAATAATGTACGCGTGTACATTGAAATGAAATGACAACTTAGCATATTAGTTTTTCAGGAGGAAAATGATTATTAGCAGGAAAGAAGTTGCGAAACTAGCTGGTGTTTCAGAGGCGACTGTTTCGAGAGTGATGAACAGCGTCGGCCCTATCAAAGAGGAAACGCGTGAACGTGTATTACAAGCCGCGGCTGAGCTTGGATACGTACCGAATGCGCTTGCTCAGCAATTTGCTCGAAGGAAGAGCGGGAATATTGGCGTCATATTGCCATTCGTGCCCAAAGTTCATTTGTTTTCCACTTACTATTTTTCGGAAATATTAAGTGGAATCGGTGAAACAGCGAAGCGCTGCGGCTATGACCTGCTTCTTATTTTTAGAGAACCTGATGGGGCGAGAGATTACGCTAAGCTATTTCGCACGCATAAGATTGATGCTTGTATCGTTTTAGGCTCACAAAATGTGCCTGAGGAAAGAGCCGCCCTTGCTGAGCTGAAGGCTGAGAACTTTCCTTTCTGCCTTGTGAATCAGCGGTTTGATGCGGAGCATTATCGTACAGTCGATGCTGATCATGTTTCAGGCAGCAAGGCAGCCGTATCGCATTTGTTGAGTCAGGGCAGCCGCAGAATTGCTTTTGTTAACGGCCCGCTGCAATATTCCAATAGTGCCGATAGGCAGGAAGGCTACAAAGCGGCTCTAATGGAAGCGGGACTTGCTTATGAGCCTAGTCTAATCTATCACGGTAATTATAGCCGAAAGAGCGGAGCGGAGCTCGCGGAGCAATTGGCGGAAAAAATTAAAGAAGGCAATATCGATGCGGTATTTGCGGCTAATGATCGAATGGCAATCGGCCTGATGCAGCGCTTGCGGGAACTGGGAGTTGAAGCTGGCGAGCATTATGCGCTAGTTGGATATGATGACTCGGACGGCTCGCGCATTATTAGTCCAAGGCTTTCTACCGTTGCTGTTCCTTTCTATGAGATGGGTAAGCTTGCAGCTGCTAGATTGCTGGACCCGGATCAGAAAACGGAAACGACAGATTCACAAACAGATGTTTTACCGGTCAGCCTGATCACAAGAGAAACGTCAAGACTCAAACGTTAAATCCTGAATACGAGTTTTTCTGCTCCATTCTATTTCAATTGCGGGACGCGATCTTATCGCTTAGAGGCAGCATAAGGCGTTTACGCTTAAGAGAGGCGGATTTTTATGGATAAAGTAAGAGTTGGCATGGTTGGTTATAAGTTTATGGGGAAGGCACATAGCAACGCATACCGCGCGCTTCCGATGTTTTTCGCGAATGCGATTAAGCCGGAGATGACGGCCATTTGTGGTCGCGATCCAGAAGGCGTTGAGCAAGCACGGTCACAATTCGGCTGGGAAAGTGCTGAAACGGACTGGAAAGCACTCGTTAACCGTGAGGATATTGATCTGATCGATATTAATGCACCAAGTGATGCACATAAGGCTATCGCTCTAGCAGCAGCGGCAGCTGGCAAACATATCTTTTGTGAAAAGCCGCTGGCGCTTACTCTCGAAGACTCCCGTGAAATGCTTGATGCTGCAGAAAAAGCAGGCGTGAAGCATATGGTAGGTTTTAATTATCGATTTGCACCTGCTGTACAGCTTGCCAAAAAGTTGGTGTCAGATGGCAGGCTCGGTGAAATCTATCATTTCCGTGCTGTGTTTTTGCAAGATTGGATTATCGATCCGAGCTTCCCGCTCGTATGGCGTCTTCAGAAGGAAATTGCAGGCTCCGGCTCCCATGGTGATTTAGGAGCACATTTGATAGATATGGCGCGTTTTCTCGTTGGAGAATTCAATGAGGTTATCGGCATGAGCGAAACTTTCGTTAAAGAGCGTCCGATTGCTTCAGCTATGACAGGCCTCAGCGCAAAGGGAAGCGAGGGTGGACCGCTCGGAGAAGTAACAGTGGATGATGCAACCATGTTTATGACACGCTTTGCTAACGGAGCGCTGGGCAGCTTTGAGGCGACTCGCTTCGCAGCCGGCCATCGCTGTACGAACGCTTTTGAAATTAACGGCAGTAAAGGAAGCATCAAGTTTGATTTTGAGCGGATGAATGAGCTTCAAGTCTATTTCACCGATGATGCTGAGGATGTTCAAGGCTTCCGCCGCGTACTCGCAACCGATCCATCGCATGCGTATATGGACGCTTGGTGGCCAGCTGGACATACCATTGGGTACGAGCATACGTTTACACATGAAGTGCATGAGCTGATGCAAGCTTTTGCTGAAGATCGTCAGCCTGTACCGAACTTTGTAGATGGCGTGAAATGCCAAGAGGTTCTGGAGGCGGTAGATCGTTCGATTGCAGAACGCCGCTGGGTAGCAATTAGCGAATTATCGTAAGCCATATAGGGTTATTAGTTAGGAGATTACTTAGCGCTTGGAGAGAGGCAGGAGAAGGTAATGAAAAAAGCACTAATCGTATGGGGCGGCTGGGATGGACATCAGCCGAAAGAGGTAGCAGAAATTTTTCGTGAGGTGCTTGCAGCTGAGGACTTCGAGGTAGAGGTGTCCGACACATTGGAAGCATTTGCGGATGCAGAAAAACTGTTGGGACTTGATCTTATCGTACCCGTTTGGACGATGGCACGGATCGAGCAGAAGCTTGTCGATAATGTATCCGCAGCTGTTCAAAGCGGCGTAGGTTTGGCAGGATGCCATGGCGGAATGTGCGATGCGTTCCGTGAAAATGTAGACTGGCAGTTTATGACCGGCGGACAATGGGTAGCTCACCCAGGCAATGACGGGGTTGAATATACGGTTAATATTAATAATTCATCCAGTCAGCTGACAGAAGGCATTGAAGATTTTGTTGTAAGCTCTGAGCAATATTATTTGCATGTGGATCCGGCAGTTGAAGTGCTGGCGACAACACGTTTTCCGCTGACACCGGGACCGCATTCCCTCAACAAGGCAGTCGATATGCCGGTTGTATGGACGAAGCGCTGGGGTGTTGGACGCGTATATTACAATTCGCTTGGCCATCAAGCTAATATTATCGAGATTGAAGCGGTGAAAGAGCTTATGAGACGCGGCTTCTTGTGGTGTGCTGAAGGTAAAGCAAATGCGCTGGCAGCAGGCAAAACAGCTTCTGCTTATAGCGGTATGGCAGATAATCAGTTGTAAATCGCAATCATAATAATCTTAGGATATGAGAAGAGGGACTAGAGATTATGGAAAAGATCAAAGCAGGCATTATAGGAACAGGCAATATTAGCGGCATCTATTTTGAAAACGGCAACCGTTTTGATGCTTTGCAGGTTGTAGCTTGCGCAGACTTAGATGTGGAGAGAGCCAAAGCAAAAGGCGAGCAGTTTGGCGTTCGCGGTTGTTCGGTTGAGGAGCTGCTTGCTGATCCGGAAGTTCAGATGATAATCAATTTGACGATCCCGCAAGCGCATGCATCGGTATGCTTGCAAGCTCTTGAAGCAGGCAAACATGTTTATGTTGAGAAGCCTTTTGCAGTTACTCGTGAAGAAGCGCAGCAGGTACTTGAGCTTGCTGAGAAAAAAGGTCTTTATGTAGGAAGCGCGCCTGATACATTCCTTGGCGGCGGCATCCAAACGAGCATTAAGCTGCTTGAGGATGGTTGGATTGGTACGCCAATTGGCGCGACTGCATTCATGGTGTGCGGCGGGCATGAATCATGGCATCCGGCTCCTGAATTTTATTATCAAAAGGGCGGCGGCCCGATGTTTGATATGGGACCATACTATTTAACCGCGCTTGTAGCGCTGCTTGGACCGATCACTCGTGTAACGGGTTCGGCACGTATCTCCTTCCCAGAGAGAACGATTACAAGCAAGCCGAAATACGGTCAGCAGGTAGAGGTTGAAGTACCAACTCATATCGCTGGAGTGATGGACTTTGCATCGGGTCCTATCGGAACATTGCTCACAAGCTTTGATGTGAAAGGCGGCTCAACGCTTCCTCGAATCGAAATATATGGCAGCGCGGGCACACTTCTTGTCCCAGATCCAAACGGGTTTGGCGGTCAAATTAAAATTTGGCGTGCGGGCTCAAACGAATGGTCAGATATTCCGCTTGCTTACGGATACACAGAGAACGCTCGTGGTGTCGGTGCAGCAGACATGGCCAAAGCGATTCAAACCGGTCGTAAGCATCGCGCTAATGGCGAGCTTGCTTATCATGTACTCGAAGCTATGCATGGCTTCCATGACGCGTCGGAACAAGGCGTGCATTATGTTATGAAAAGCACTTGTGAGCGCCCAGCGCCATTGCCGCTTGGTTTGCAGCCATTCTGCTTGGATTAATAAAGGCTGAAGAGCATTAACGGCTAGAATGTAAAGCCATTAATAAATAACTTTAAAAAAGAGCTGTCCCAAAAGTAGATGTATCTACGATTGGAACAGCTCTTTTTGATGGAGCTAAGGCAGAACGATGTTCTTACCTTATCAAACCTATAGCTAACGAACCCAGCAGGTCTTATTCAAGCCATTCGTAATGGAATTAAATTTTAACGAACTCCAGAATCGTTATTTCGAGAAAACTAGCGCGGAACACCATGTAAAACATGATATAACGTTTATCAGGTTCGTTAAAATGAAAGAAGAGTCGTTTTCTTCACGATAAGCATGATACAGTTCGTTAGAGAAATGATTAAGGTATTATGCAATGTCGGCGAGAGCAATAATTGAATCCGCCGGGAATAGCCTTTGATGCGCTATTTTTTCATGCTCTCCAACATTTTGTCCAAAGTGACCTATTGATCCATCGAAGTTGACTACTTTTGAGACAGCTTCTTTCGAATGTTGACTATTATTTTATCCAAGCTGCAACCTTGTCAGGATTTTGCTCAACCCATGCTTTGGCAGCTGCTTCTGGCGTCTCGCCTTCTTGGATTTTGATCATAACGGAAGCCATATCATCTGGCGTCCAATTAAACTGATCGAGGAATGCATAAGCTTCAGGCAGATCATCCTTTAGGCCTTGACGGGCGATTGTATGAATTTGTTCGTCTCCGCCATATACATTTTTAGGATCTGCCAAATATTTCAGCTCCATCTTGGCGAACATCCAGTGCGGTGTCCAGCCTGTCACAACAATCGGCTCTTTGTTAGCATAAGCCTTCTCGAGCTGCTGAGTCATTGCTGCGGAGGAGCTCTCAAGCAGCTTCCATTTATCTCGGAGATTATATTGATCTAATACTTTTTCTGTCGACATCATAAGACCGGCACCCGGCTCAATACCGATAATCGTATGATCTACTTCAGCGCCAACGGCATCATTAAGCTCGTCAATGCTGTTAACATCCATATATTTAGGAACGACTAGACCAATTTTTGTTCCTTCAAGATTTGGTCCTAGATCATCAAATTTACCGTTATATTTCTCGATGTACGAAGCATGTGTTGTAGGAAGCCAAGCAGCTACCATCGCATCTGCACTGCCGTCAGAAATACCAGCCCACATAGGCCCCGCATCAACTTGCATCATATCAACTTTGTAATTAAGCTTCTGCTCAAGTACTTCCTTCACAACATACGTGCTCGCTATCTCAGAATCCCAAGCCACGTAAGCAAGCGTTACTTTCTTCTTAGCGCCTTCATTGTTTGAAGAGCATCCAGCGACTAAAGCCATGGTCATAACAGCAGCAATAATTACACTCATTTTATTAAATTTCAAAAAATCACTCCTCAAATTTTGCGCAGCAAACTAACATCGAGCATGCGCTTAACGTTTATAAATTAGTTTAGGTGGTTTTGCTTTTACGAATAATTTGTTGGGTCAGTCGGTCTAAAATAATGGCTAATATAACAATGGCAAGACCAGCTTCAAATCCAACGCCGGTATTTCCTTGCGTGACTGCACGATATACATAAGCTCCTACGCCTTGAGCACCAATCATGGATGCAATGACGACCATCGATAGTGACAACATAATGGTCTGGTTAATGCCGGCCATAATGGTTGGCATGGCAATAGGAAGCTGCAGCTTGAACAATTTTTGCGTTGGCGTAGAGCCGAAGGCATCTGCTGCTTCTACTAATTCGGCAGGGACTTGGCGAATGCCAAGATTCGTTAATCGTATCGTTGGCGGGATTGCAAAAATAATCGAAGAGATCACGCCAGGAACAACACCCAAGGAGAAAAACGTTACAGCTGGGAGCAAATAAACGAAGGCTGGCATCGTCTGCATAAGATCAAGCAGTGGTGTAATTATTTTTTGGAAATTGGTGTAGCGAGCACACAAAATTCCAATAGGAACGCCAATCAGCACGGATATGAAGGCTGCAGTCAAAACGAGAGCTAGTGTCTGCATCGTTTGGCTCCATAAGCCGAGGTTTTCTATGATTAACAATCCGATAAGTGTGAATATTCCCATTTTCCACTTGCCGATGAGCCAAGCCAAAATAGTGAATATCAAAATAAGCACTAGCGCTGGAAACCAATTGAGAGCGACATCCAAGCCATTTACAGTTTCGCCGACAACTGTGCGTATTAATTTGAAAAAAGGGTCGAAATGAGCTTCAAACCAAGCCTCCAGCCATTCGATCCAGTCAGCTAATGGGATTTTAGGTAGATTCAATACGTTCACCAGCCTCTAATACGGAATTTCCAGCTAATGCGGCTAGAACCGCGCCCTTGATGACGATGCCTTTAAGGCGCCCGTTTGCATCAATAATGGAAATGGGGAATTTCGAATTACTCATTAATTCAAACAACTCATTAAGCAGCGTATCCGGCTGTGCGAATGGCGCTTCTCGCTCCATTGCATCTTCAAGCTTTTGGCCGTTTTTAATTGCATTCGCTGCTTCTTCTGCCGTTATAACGCCAAGCAGGCGCATACCTTTGTCGACAACGTAAAGGCTCGATACTCCGCGGTCACGCATAAATTGCAAAGCAACACGCGGACCTTTCTCGATCGTTATCGTTTCAGGCTTAATCATGACATGTGATGCTGTAAATACTTTGGATAAATCAACGTCCTCGACGAAACGCTCAACATATTTGTTCGCTGGCTGCATCAATATTTCTTCAGGTGATCCAATTTGGACGATGCTTCCATCCTTCATCAAAGCGATTTGATCACCGATCCGCAGTGCTTCGTTTAAGTCATGGGTAATGAAAACAATTGTTTTCTTCATTTTGGATTGAAGCTCAAGCAGCTCATCCTGCATATCCTTCCGAATTAAAGGATCGAGTGCGCCAAATGCTTCATCCATAAGCAGAACATCCGGATCGTTGGCAAGTCCTCTTGCGAGTCCAACGCGCTGCTGCATACCGCCGCTTAATTGGTCAGGATAGCTGTCTGCCCATCCTTTTAATCCAACAAGCTCTAGCGAATGCATCGCCATTTCTCTGCGTTTTTTCTTATCGATGCCCTGTACCTCTAGTCCGTATTCAATGTTTTGAATAACGGTGCGATGCGGAAACAGTGCGAACTTCTGAAATACCATACCTACATTTTTTCTTCTAAATTGCCGCAGCTGCTCTGGTGACATCTTAAGTACATCTGTCCCGTTAAACAGGACTTGACCTAGAGTAGGTTCAATTAATCGATTGAGAAGACGTACAAGTGTCGACTTGCCGCTACCGGACAAGCCCATAATAACAAATATTTGTCCCTCTTCAATCGAGAAATTTGCTTGGTTCACCCCAACCGTAAGCTTTGTTTCTGCAAAAATTTTCTCTTTAGACCATCCTTTATCCAGCAGCGGGATCGCCTTTTTCGGATCTGTCCCGAAAATTTTGGTCAGCCTCTTGGCTTCTATAATCGCCATGTTGTGCCCCCTTTGGAATATTTCGACTCCCATAAGTTTAGTTGGTTATGTTTGTTATGGTCAAAAGGCGTGAGACTCTGTATATTACGTACAGTTATAACTTTACGAACTTTACATACTGTATACTCTGGATAACTCCCTTTTTCGTATCAAACGTGTTCTTTACATATGGATGGTCATTTGATTACAATAATTGATGTAAGAATGATAGGGGGAAAGACACTCCTCAGGAGGAACGACATGAATGAGCTTGCAGCATTAACAGATGAGCAGCTAACCAAGCTGCATAAAGCAAGGCGCCGCGTCATTGAATCAATAGGTGAAAACATGGACTTGTACGGCATTACGTTATCCATTGGTCATTTGTACGGCAATATGTACTTTAATCGTGAGCCAGTTACACTTGATGAGATGAGCCAGACGATGGGCATGAGCAAGACTTCAATGAGTACTGGCATGCGTACGCTGCATGATCTGAAGATGATAAATAAAGTATGGGGTAAAGGCTCAAGAAAAGACTTATATGAAGTAGAGCCGAACTGGCATCAAAACTTTACTGACTACTTCTCCATTAAATGGAGAAAAGCTGTCGAGCAAAATATGAGTGCCCTAAACCGATCAATGAAGGAAATTGATGCTCTAAAGCTTCAATACGAAAGCGAACAAGCTTTCCTTGATGTGCTTGATAATGATACACAAAAGATTGATGAGGCTTTAAAATATTACAAATGGCTGGATCGTTTAATCGATTCTTTTGAAAATGGAGATATTTACAAGCTAATACCTCTTGAAGAATAAAATGAGAAACGAAAGGCAACGCTTCTTGCCTTTATTATGCTTCAAAGCCGCGAGGAATTATTCTTGCGGTTTTTTTGATTGTTTCGAGCATAATATAGAAGCTTTAGATCTGTATAAAAGAGGAATTAATGTCTTTTTTACAAATATCAAGGATCTAACTCCTAGGTATGTTTTTCTAAGTAAAATATGGTAAAATCATTACAATCATTTTAGAGCGGGGGAAGTGTATATCGATGGATAATCGCTTGAGAGCCAGCACTGAGCCTATAATCATTACGAACGGAAAGATCGTTTTGCCTGGCCAAATGGCTGACGGGGCAATTGCTATTATCGATGGGCGAATAACTGCTGTGCTGCACGATGAACTCGCAATCAGCAATTGGATAAAGCTGCACCCCCAGTCTATAAACATAGATGCGAAGCAGCAATACATCCTTCCAGGTCTAATTGACATTCATTGCGATGCGATTGAGAAAGAAGTGCAGCCGCGTCCCAATACATTGTTTCCTTTGGATATGGCATTGCTGGAGTTTGAACGGAAGCTGCCTGTGCATGGCATAACTACGATGTATCATTCATTATCGCTTGGCGTAGGGCTTAGTTTGCGAGGAGATCATTTGCTAACGGGGATGATTGAGCATATTAACAGCTACCGCAATAAACGATCGATGATTCGCAATCGTATACATTTACGCTTTGAGGTATCACATTTGGCAGGTATGCCCATAGTTGAACGGTTTTTGAATGAGAAAGCGATTGATTATTTATCGTTTATGGATCATTCACCTGGGCAAGGCCAATATCGTGAGCCCGGCTCTTTTGAGCGTTATGTAATGAAGAATCAGGGTGTAGGCGTCGTAGAGGTACGTGCAATTGTTGATAATCTCATTCAGCAAAGGCAACTGGTAAACGGTGACCATTTGAAGAATCTGAGCAAGCTAGCAGCTAAAGCTGGCATAGCCGTTGCCTCACATGACGATGATTCGGTGGAGAAGGTAGATGAGTCGCTTGATTATGGGGTTTCTGTCTGTGAGTTTCCAATTAATATGGTTACGGCAAAATATGCTTCTAAGCGAGGGCTTCGTGTTTGTGTAGGTGCTCCTAATGTTGTTCGAGGTGCGTCTCATGATAACAATTTAAAGGCGGTCGACGCAATTGCTGCTGGTGCTGCCCATATTTTATGCTCAGACTATCATCCATCTTCTATGCTGGCAGCTGTGTTTAAGCTTGCAGATGAAGGGATTGCCGCTTTGCCAGCTGCGGTACGGATGGTCTCATTACATCCAGCGCAGGCATTGGGCGTGGATGGTGACATTGGTTCCATAGAGCTTGGCAAAGCAGCGGATTTAATTATTGTGGATCGTTATGATGGCCTGCCTTGGGTAACAACTACCATTATCGGAGGCCAAATTGTTTATTCTGCAGCTGTGCGTTACTGAGACGGATTAGCATGCTCAGAATGATGAAGATGCCTATATAAGGAATCAACCATTCGCTCTTGCTCTAGCTCAGTGGATTGCTGCCAGATCATCTCAAAAAGTACACCAAGCCCCGGCAAAGCACGCTCATCCGCGCCAATTGAGTCTTCAATGACTTCCGATAGATCTTTCGCAGAGTTATCCTGCACACGCATAACGATCGCTTGACGCAGATCAATTTCTTTCAAACTAAACAGCCTCCTGCCCATTGGGATTTACTTATTTACTATGTCCAGTGCATGCTTCTTTCATCCGAATGAGCAAGCTATGGTATACTGTCTAAATAACTGCAGCAATCATCCGCGTAAGGAGGATTATGTATCGATGGCAAAGAAGCAATACGCAGTAATTGGAATGGGGCGTTTTGGCTCCAGCATTGCAAAAGCTTTGACAGATATGGGCTTTGAGGTATTAGCTATTGACTCGAACGAACAGCGAGTACAAGAAGTCGTTAATTTTGTAACTCATGCGGTATCCGCTGATTCAACGGATGAGGAAGCGCTTCGAGCGCTCGGTATTCGGAATTTTGATGTTGTTGTCGTAGCGATAGGACAAGACATTCAGTCAAGCATTTTGACGACGCTCATTTTGAAGGATTTAGGAGTAAAAACGTTAATCGTCAAAGCTCAAAACGAGCTTCATGGTAAAGTTGTAGGCAAAATTGGTGCCGATAAGGTCGTTTTCCCCGAACGGGATATGGGCCTGCGCGTTGCGCATCATCTTGTGTCACCTAACATTCTTGATTATATCGAGATATCAGACGATTACAGCATTATTGAGATTAAAGCTCCCGAGCCAATGATTGGACAAAGCTTAAAGAAGCTCGATATTAGGGCGAAGTATAAATGTAATGTTATGGCTATCAAAACAGGGTCTACCATGAACATCGCTCCATATGCAGACGACTTAATTGGCAGGGACGATATTCTTGTTATTGTAGGTAAAAACTCAGATCTAACAAATTTAGAAATTGCATATTCGGAAGGTTAAATCAAACGATGAATGAAAATTTTGATTCTTTGCTATCATCTGTACAAAATGACAGAGTCAAGCAGTGGGCATCGCTGCTAGACAAAAAATACCGTGATCGCAGCGGCCAATTCCTAATAGAAGGCGTTCATCTCGTATTGGAAGCGCTGAGAGGTACAGCAAAAGTTACGACGATAGTTTATGATGCAGAACGTGGTATTCCCGGAGAGCTTAAGCTGGAGCGAGAAACGAATGATACGGATGCGACACTCGGTTTAGAGTGGGTTCAAGCTTCTCGATCGGTCATGTCAAAATGCACAGGAACGGATACGCCTCCACCTGTATTTGCTATTTTGTCAAAGCTGTCCGTACATAAAGAGGCATTATATCGCAAAAACGGGCTTGTCGTTGTGCTTGACGGTGTACGAGATCCTGGAAATGCAGGAACGATCATCCGCAGCGCGGATGCGGTTGGCGCAGATGCTGTTATTTTGGGCAAAGGCTGCGTGGACCTCTACAATCCGAAAACCGTAAGATCTACGATGGGTTCTTTATTCCATCTGCCCATTATAGAAGCGGATTTAAAAGAACTGCTGCCCGAAGCGAAAGAAAAAGGCATGAAGCTTATTGGGACAAGCCTGCAAGCAGAGCATACCTGCTATGGCTACGACTGGACACAGTCAACATGGCTGCTGATGGGAAGCGAATCAGAAGGACTGTCTCCTGAAGTCCTCGCGCTCGTGGACGAATCGGTCATTATTCCGATGGTTGGACAAGCAGAGTCGTTAAATGTTGCGATGGCAGCTACGGTTTTGCTCTATGAAAGCTTGCGTCAGCGGGCTTATAACAAATAAATATCGAGATCAAAAAAAGGCTGTTACAAGGTTATTTCCTTGTGACAGCCTCTCGTTTTTCACGCTAGCTTATTGGATAACTCCGCAAGCGATACGATTGCCAGAATTTCCGGATGGGTCGGTAACATAATCATCTTCTTTTTCATGGATGATAATGGATGTGCCGCCGTCCTTTAATAAGGAATTTGGTTTGCCTTTCAAGAGCGTCACATCGCTGCTTACAATATCAGCCTTCACTTTACCGTCGGCATCTACCGTAATATTGGGGAGGTCTCCGTTATGGTAGCCTTTTGGATTGTTAAAGCCATGCTGCTTATTCACTGGATTGAAATGAGCTTCAGCTGTTTTGAAATCAGGAGTATCGCATTTGCCCACGCTGTGAAAGTGAATACCATGCTTGCCTGGAGCAAGCTTCTCCGCTTCAATGTGCAAATATACTTTGTCAGCTTTTTGGGTGAGCTGAGCGGATCCAATATGCTCACCTTCGCTGTTAATTATAGTGACAAGTACTCCAGCAGGTTCAGCATTTGGATTTGGATGTGCTGATACAATTCCAAATGTTTGGGTCAGGAATAGCAAACAGACTAACATAGATATTTTTCTCATCGTATTCTCCCATTCATCATGTTTTTGTTTTGACCGCATAGAGAACGGCAATATGCTTATAGTGTGCAAAACGATTACTTTTATACATAAAAATCCAGCTGGAGGAATGAGTATGAATATTAGAAGGTTCCTTGAAGAGGATATTAGTGAGGTTGTTTCCCTATTCTATGAAACGGTGCATGAAGTAAACAAACAACATTATTCACAAGAGCAGCTTGATGCTTGGGCTCCACAAGATGAGACAGACCAAAAAATCGAAGCTTGGAAGGAATCCATGGTTCGAAATATTACTTTTATCGCTGAGAACAGCGGTCAAATTGTAGGATTTGCTGATATGACATATGGAGGGGAGCTGGATAGAATGTATGTCCATAAGGATTATCAGAGAAGAGGCGTAGCTTCAGCCCTATTGAAAAAACTTGAAGCTGAAGCTGGTCGACTAGGGGTAAATGAGATAAAAACAGATGCGAGCGTAACAGCAAAACCATTTTTTGAACGTCATGAATACCGGGAAGTCGAGTCACAAGACGTGGAACGGAGAGGTGTGAAATTAAACAATTTTAAAATGATCAAAAAGCTGTAAAACTACTCATACGTAGAAGAATACTATGTAGCTGCTGTGTTTGTCGCTTCCTTCTGAATGCTATGAACACCCATCACGACTGCAATAAGCTCATAGCTATTAAGCTCGGTTGAGAGATTGTGGAGAACGAAGGCTCCCGACTGGAGCCAAGTGCTCGTTTTTTCAAAGGAAGCAACCTCTTTCCCTGACGTATCCATGATCGAATAAACATAAGAGAAGGCAGGAGATTCAATTTGAAAAAGACCTCGCTCCCCGGCGTCGTATTCATATCGTTTGCTGAAAAAAGTAAATCTGGTTCTCAGCACACCAACTATTGAATCTGCGGCGTCACGAACTTCCCATTTACTAGAGAAAATACGGAATTTTCCACTGTAGAGGAGTCTATGGTCGGAAGCATAAACTGACAGCGTCGCACTGAACATGCTTTGTAAGTCTATAGTTCCAACAGAGGCTCCATTTGCATCCATAATCGTTGTTTCACCAGCACTAAAGAAGTTGTCTTTAAAATAAAGCTCCACTTGAATACCACCTTTCCGTTTAAGAATAAGGAATGTCCGGCTAGCCAAATATATTTTTTACAAACGGAGTTACGGGCATATCTATTAAATCACGCATAGGAATCCACTTTGCGCCTAACGAGTCTTGGCCATCGCCATCCGTTTTTAGATTGAATGTATCATCTACTAGGTTTACATCATAAATAATGCCGATATGATGCATCTCTTCTAATTTATCCGCTTTAAATGGCCAGATCAGCGTATATGACATTGTCGTTTTGATGGTGCCAGTTAACGCTGTAATTCCTGTCTCTTCTTCAAACTCTCTAATGAGTGTTTGATCAGGCTCTTCTCCAAATTCAATTGACCCTCCCGGGAAATCCCACTTCCCTGTATGCGGCCCTCTGCCTTTTTTGATGAGCAATACTTTATCGTCTTTCCTCAAGACGCCGTACACCCCAAGATGTGTAAATCTATCCATATATAAGCCTCCTTCACAATATCATCTTCGACATCATATATGCTCACTCCTTGTAAATACAAAAATTGGTTTGGCTATTGCAATAACACTTGCCCTTATGTTATTTTAAAAAGAATGAATGAAAGGGAGGTGAAGTAGGTGAATCACGAAATGGTCAATAACCGTATTAGCCAGCTGCCGATTGCTATTGCTGGCATTGTTCATACATTTTCCGCGAACGGGAGAGGTCTGTCCAATTATGCTCATACGATTAAACCATTCGCGAGAAGACGCCTACTTTAACCACTACGGATAGCTTTACCATCCGAAGGGTCGCAGGCTTGTTGCTGCGGCTCTTTTTTTGTTGTGTTTGAGAGTCAGGGTCTTCATCTAACAGGAGGCTCTTCACATGATTATTGTTAATATACAGGAAATAAAGAAATACCACGCCGCAAATCTGATATTTGATGGACTAACGGTGCAAATACAAGCAGGCGAGAAGATCGGGTTGATTGGCCGCAACGGAAGCGGAAAATCGACATTGCTTCGCCTAATTTCAGGTCATGATCAGGTAGATGAGGGAATGCTTACGGTACAGAAGGAGCTGGCAATCGGATATTTGCCGCAGACACCTGCCGAATTTGATAAGCTGACCGTGTATGAAGTTTTGGCTTATGGCTATCAAGACTTAATGGCGTGCAAGCATCAGATGACGCAGATGGAAACAGAGATGTCGAGTCCGCAAATGCTTGCTGATTCAGCTGCTTTGGAGCGTTTGCTTAAAACATACTCGCTGGCTCAGGAAAGGTTCGAGAGAAGCGGCGGTTATGAGATGGATACGGCAATTGAGCAGGTAGCAACGGGCTTGCGTATCGACCGAGCTGTTTATTCACGAAGCTTTGGCAGCCTGTCCGGCGGTGAGAAAACGCGGATTGCACTTGCCTCCCAGTTAATTGTCCGACCGGCTTTGCTGCTGCTTGATGAACCTACGAATCATCTGGATTTGCGGGGGATGGAGTGGCTGGAGCAATTTATTCAGCAATATGATGGCGCATGTGTCATCGTGTCGCATGATCGTTATTTTCTTGATGAGGTGTGCTCCAAAATAATCGAGCTTGAGGATGGTACAGCACAAACCTTTCTTACAAACTATAGCGGATATGTGAAGGAGAAAGAGGAGCTTCTCTTGCAGCAGTTTGCGAATTTTCAAGAGCAGCAGAAGCAGATAAAGAAGATGAAGGAAACGATTAAGCGCTTGGAGGAATGGGGGCGTATCGGCGACAATGAGAAGTTTTTTAAACGCGCCGCTTCCATGCGCAAAGCTTTGGAAAAGCTGGAAATGATTAAACGACCGGTTCTTGATCCGAAGACAGCTGATTTCGAGCTTACAGCGCTTGATCGCTCTGGACGTAAGGCGATTACCTTTGAGAATGTGACTAAACAATTCGGTGAACGGGTTATTTTGGAAAACGCTGAGGGCAGTTTGTTCTATGGTGAGAAGGTTGTGCTGGTCGGGGACAATGGGTCAGGCAAAACGACGCTGTTTAAGATGCTGCTTGGAGAGCTTCAACCAGATGATGGACAGCTAGTCTTAGGAGCTCGCCTTCATATCGGGTATTTGGCTCAAGAAGAGAAGGTTAATGATAAGCAGCTCAGCGTACTTGAATTTTTTAAAACGGAGGGCGGTTTAGAAGAAGGCGAGGCAAGGAATATTCTGGCTAGCTATTTGTTTTACGGAACAGATGTATTTAAACCACTTCATTTGCTGTCAGGCGGGGAATGGTCACGCCTTCGCCTCGCGCTGCTTATTCGCAAAAAACCGAATTTATTGCTGCTGGATGAGCCAACGAATCATCTTGATGTCAGCTCTCGCGAGGCGCTGGAGGAAGCATTGGAAAACTATGATGGAACGGTGCTGGCGATCTCGCATGATCGGTATTTTATCAATCGGCTGGCTAAACGAGTTTGGGAGCTTAATGAGGGAGCCATTCACACTTACTTGGGCAATTACGATGACTTTAAGTCAAAGCGGAAGCCTTATAAAACGAACGAGAGTATTGTTACCGTTAAAACGGATCATGTTGTTCGAGATCCGAGGCAATTAGCTAACCAATCAAAGCCGAAACATGGTGGAAGAGTGGAGCGTACGAAGGAGCAGCTAGAACATGAGATTGCGAGGCTTGAAGCAAGTCTGCTAGAGGGCAATATAGAAATGGAGCAAATCGCGGCAATGGGTGATCCAGCTGCGCTTGAATCCATTTGGAATATGCAGGAGGAACGGCAAAAGCAGCTGGATCAGCTAATGGAAGTATGGTTGAACTATAATTCATAAAATGCTTCTACGCTAAATATAACATGCTGTTATGTGTAACCCATGGTGAGATTCTCGTTTTGTAATGGTTGTAGTACATTGTAGTTAACCATTTTATGAGAATCTCCCTTGGGTTATTTCTTTTTTTTATGTGCAGCTAGCTGCGTTCACGATTTCAGTCGCTAGACGTATTGTTAATTAAAATTACAGGATGTATGATTATTTTGCTATATAAATAAGGTTAAGCAGGTGGAAAATGGTAATAAAGGCAAGAAGGTTTATTTTGAATATATTTCTTGTGAGTATGATATTGTGCAGTCTTTTAACGAATTCCGGTTGTACTGCAGCCACTAGCGAAAATAATGCCGTGTCCTCGAAAGCTCTTCCAGCAGCACGTGTGGAGAAAAGGACGATGAACAGTGAAGCATTACATAAAGATATGAAACTGCAAGTTTATTTACCTGCTGGATATACGGAAACCGTTGACTATCCTGTCCTTTATTTGCTGCATGGTCGAGGTGGTAATGAGAAAACGTGGAATAAAGATATGAATGTGTCCGATAAGGCAACACAATTGATCAAGCTTCAGAAAATCAAGCCATTAATTATAGTGATGCCTCAGTATGACAACAGTTATGGCACGAATTACGCTGATCAAACGTATTCCGAGGATGGACGTCAATACGGACGATATGAGGATTACTTGATCAAGGATTTGATCGGATATGTGGATTCCCATTACAGTACGATCGCCGATAGAGAAAGTCGATATATTGGAGGACTCTCCATGGGCGGCTTTGCAGCGTTGTTTTTAGCATTTACGCACCCGGACTTATTCAGCAAAAGTGGTGGACATAGTCCAGCCATGTTTATGGATTCTACGGAGAAGTTGGGCTGGTTATTCAAAGATGAAGAAATGAGAAAGCGGACAGATCCGCTTTATCTTGTAGACCAGCTGGAATTGAAAAATTTAAATATTTATTTGGATTATGGTAATAAAGATATGATACATGTTATTAATTCTACTGATCAATTGTATGCAAAGCTTAAAGCAAAGGGCATCGATGTACAGTTCCAAACCTCATCTGGCGGCCATGACCGTAATTACTGGAAAGCGAATACAGATCAATATTTAATGTTTTATGCTGGATTTTAAGATAGCTGTACAGGACTTGATTCTGAAAAAGCCAACGGATTAGTTTTCCTAATCCGTTGGCTTTTTCTATATATTCTCATCTTTCTAATTTTAATAGACCCTTCCTAAATAAGATATGGTAAACTAAAAGTTGGAAACGTCAAGTCCGAGGGAGTGAAGTCATGGAACAGTTGATCGGGAAAAAAATGAAATATGATATTTTGAACGCTTATGGCGTTACGATTGTACCTGCTGACTCTGTTCTGACTCGTGAATCAATACAAATATTAATAAACCATCGGATAGATTTATCATCGATTGCCCTTGCTTATGAGGATAAGCCGATTCAGCAATCAAGCATTCAAATTGGTGAGCTTGTTCAGCAAACGGTTAATATCTCAAAAGAGCTCTTTGAATCGATATTAGTATCACGTAAGGTCCCGTTAATGGAGATTCGCAATGAGGTGCTGCCTGCTATTTTGCAGCTATCCAAAAATCAGGATATTTTCGAATTATTCGAAGCGGTGAAAGCCAAGGATGATTATGTATATGAGCATAACGTAGGCGTGGGCGTCATATCGACGCTTATCGGAAGATGGATGAATCTGGACAATTCAGAGCTTTCGATTTTGTCGCTTGCTGCTACCCTGCATGATGTTGGCAAAGTAAAGCTTCCGTTAGAGGTTTTAAACAAGCCGGGCAAGCTGAATGAGGTTGAATTCCAATTAATTAAGAAGCACACCATTTACGGTTATGAGCTGCTCAAGGGTACGACGGGCTTAAGCCTCCGAATCGCTCGTGTTGCGCTTCAGCATCATGAACGCGAGGACGGGAACGGCTATCCACTCGGACTGAAAAAGGAAAATATTGATTTATTCAGCTCTATCGTAGCAGTTGCGGATATTTTTCATGCGATGTCCTCCAAGCGTCCTTATCACGAGCCATTATCCTTTCATGAAATTGTTAATCAGATGACAGATGGGAAGTTTGGCGTTCTTAACCCGCAAATTATCTCGGTATTTATTGAAAACCTGATGAAGCGATTAGTCGGCAAACAAGTGCTTCTGACCGATGGCCGAGAAGGCGAGGTCGTGTACATCAATCCGCACAATATTGAGACGCCTCTTATCAAGCTGGCAGATTATTTCTTGGATTTAAGCCAGGAGAGAAATATACATATAAAATCTATTATCGCTTAAAATATACCATCCTAAGTGCTGCTAACCAACATCTGTTGACTAGCAGCATTTTTTTGTATGAAGTATGTGTATTTCTACGATTTTGCTCCATTGCCCCTTTTGAAAAGGGTAGATCTAGCCACTCTGTTTGGCTGTTTTTTTTGCTATAGTACAATTATTAACCGGAGGTGCCTGCATGCGATCGGGTCTTAGCAATCCTTTGACAAAATTGAACATAAAGCAGCAATTGATACTTTTGTTTCTTGTGATGGTGAGTCCGATTTTTCTACTGCATTGGTACGGCAATATGAAAGCAGAGCATTTGCTTAAAAACCATGTGACGAGCGCATATGTGGAGCTCATTAAACAAAACGATACCGTCATTAATCGTGACATGGATACGATCAGCAAAATAACGACGACGATTATTCAAAATCCAATTACGCAGCAGCTTGTCCCTACAGGGGCAGAAACGGTGATTGAAAGAGTAAGGAAATACGATAAGGTCGACAAGCTGCTTGCGAGTAATTCGATTCCCCTTAATGGAGGAGAAGCCGTATATTATTCGCTGTATATTTATGACCCGAATGATTACTATTTTTTTGCGCCGAAGCGTCAGTTGACACAAACCGGGGTTTATTTTTTCTCCGATGCAGAGAAGCCAAGCTGGTACGATGATGCGGTCAGTTATAAGAGCAAAGGTTACATGGAAATTATTGATTCAAATGTAGGGTTATCGCAGATCAGCACGCTTGCTTATATTCGTGCCGTCAGCAATGTATCTATTGGAAACGGTATCATTGGCGTTTTGGTCGCAACAAAGATGGATATGAAAATTAGCGAATCGCTGAAATCCGTTTCACTGCCAGACGGCAAGATCATGTTTATGGATTGGTCGAATCGCGTGCTCGCAGCAACTGATTCAAGTCTGATGGGGAAGACGTATGTACTGCCGCCTGCAACAGAGATTAAGGATGGGATGGAAGCGGTGGGCACTTTTGATGTCATGACCTCTGATTACATCTATGTGGTCAATTATAACCGCAACTTGAACAATAAACTTGTCTATCAAATTCCGATCAGCTCGTTATTAAAGCAGCAAAGCGAGCTCAAGCATGTCATTCAGCTCATTTCTATTGCTTATATATTGTTCGGCTGCGTTGTTGTTGTTTATTTCTGGCGCTCGCTTATGACGCCTCTTCAGAAGCTGGCGCAGTTTGTTCGCACCTATGAGCCAGGCAGGCTAGTGCCGGAGACGCCGGGAAAAGGCCGGAATGACGAGGTCGGCGTACTCTTTGCCGCTTTGTATGACATGGCCCGCAGGCTGAATGTGCTTATTCATTATAAATACCATATGGACATCAAGCAGAAGGAGTCGCAGCTTCAGCTGCTTTACCAGCAAATTAATCCACATCTACTGTACAACACGCTTGAGAGTATTTACTGGAAGAGCTCGCTTGAAGGCAATACGGAATCCGCAGAAATGATTAAGGACTTATCGAAGCTGATGAAAATTGGCCTAAGCAGAGGGAGAGAGCTCATTCCGCTGGATGAGGAGCTTGAGCATGCATCCGCTTACGTCAGCTTGCAGCAGAAGCGATACAAATATGAGTTTCAAGTGCACTGGAACATTTCCGATGCCGCAAGAATGATTATGATTCCGAAAATATCGCTGCAGCCGCTTATCGAAAATGCGATTATCCATGGCGTTAAATTTATGGGCGAGGATGGCGAAATCCAAATTTCGGCCGTAGTTGAGGGCGAGCGAGTTACGATCAAGGTGGAGGACAACGGACATAAGGAAGTTGATTATGCCTCAATTGAGCGTTTATTAAGCAATGACAAGTCGGATCATAGTTTAGGTTATGGGATTCGTAACATCCAACAACGAATTCAGCTTCATTTTGGCAATGGATATGGAATGAGCTACAAGCGCGGGGACAACGGCGGCACGACGGTGACGATTATTTTGCCAACGAGCTATGATGAGACAAAGTGAGTATTGGAATGCTGACGGGGAGGATTATAAATGTACAATATATTGATCGTAGATGACGAGCCTTTAATATGTGAGGGTTTATGCAGTTTATTGTCTGCTTCCGGCATTAGTTTAGCAAATGTTTATATGGCACACAGCGGATATGAAGCGCTCGATTATTTGAGAATTGAAGAAATTGACCTGCTGATCACAGATATTCAAATGGGTTCGATGAATGGAATTGAGCTAATGCATCAGGCTAAGCTGCTGAAGCCTTGGGTTCAGACGATCATCATTTCCGCTTATGAAACGTTTCAATATGCTCAAATGGCGATTCGACTCGGTGCAAAGGATTATATGATTAAACCGCTTAATAACGATCAATTTCTAGATTCCGTCCGAAATGTGCTGCTCAAAATGAATAAGCCTGCGGCAACGGAGGATCAGTTCTTATCCAAGCTGCAAGAGCATTTCCATATGGAGGAACCGCTCCCGAAGCGAACGGAGCTGTTTAATCAGCTGCTGTCAAGCTCCGAGGAGACACCCGAGGAAATTGCGAAGAAGCTGTATGAGCGCTACGCTATCAAGCTGACCGGGCCTTATTATGCGGTCATTAAGCTGCGCCTGAATTTATCGGATAAGGATCGGCAGATCCAAAGTAGGGATGCACTGCTGCTGCAATATGCTGCATTGAACATTGCGAACGAACTGCTTGATAAGGAATGGAATCATGTGGCCTTTTATTCCCCCAATCAGGAGATTAGTGTACTTATTCAATGGGATGAGAACGAGTTTGGAGAAGCAAGTGTCAACAAAATTAATCAATTGGATATGATCGGGCGCAGCCTCTATTACAACATTCATAAATTTATCGGGCTGCACTGTGTCATTGGCATTAGTCAAATTGTGCGGGGCATTGGTTTCGTAGGCATGCTCAGCGAACAAGCGCGCAAGGCGATCATGTGGAACCGTGAGCATCGTGATCATTATGTGTTTTATTACGGTGATTTTAATTGGAGCACCTATACGCAGGACCCTACTGCCGAAGAGCTAAGCGAACAGAATAGCCTCATTGTAGAGAAGTCGAAGGCATATATCGATCGCAACTTTGCTCAGAAGGGACTGACGCTGCATGAGGTCGCCCAAAAAAATCATGTCAGCCCGAATTACTTAAGCTATTTATTCAAGAAGGATACAGGCTATAACTTATGGGAGTATGTAATCAAGCTTCGAATGGAGGAGAGTCGGAAGCTTATTTTGTTTACCGATTTGCGAAGATACGAGATTTCGGAGCGCGTCGGCTACGAATCTCCTGAGCATTTTAGCAAAATATTTAAAAAATATTATGGGATGAGCCCAAGCGAGCTTAAGAAGGACGACAAGAAATAAGATGAAGTAAAAATAGCTATCATTGTCTTAGATTTGCACATTACCAGTTAGCCGCCTTGCTTCTAGAATGGTATAGAGCAATAGAAAAGAAATGAGGGAAACTCAGATGGAACAATCCGTTGTAGTAGGCGAGCCGCTCGATAGCAAGGTGCAGAGGAAGGCTGGCAGGTGGAAAAGACATATTTCGGGCTATTTGTTTCTGCTGCCCGCAGCTATCATTTTTATTTTATTTTTGTGGGTGCCAATAACGAAAGGCATTATTTACAGCTTTTACACGATCGATTTTGTAAAGGGAAATACGTTCGTGGGGTTTGATAACTACAAGACGATTTTTAACGATCCTGATGTATGGATTGGTGTCAAAAATACGCTGTATTACATGTTTTTATGTATGGTTATCGGCTTTTGGGTTCCTATTCTGTTTGCAATCGCAATATCAGAGCTGCGTCGCTTTCAAGGCTTCGTTCGCGTGGCGGCATATTTGCCGAACGTCGTGCCTGCTGTTGTGTTATACGGCTTATGGAGATGGTTCTATGATCCGGTAGGTCCGATTAACGGATTGCTGACGGAAGCGGGGCTTGACCAAATAGCCTTCCTAACGAATAGAAGCTGGTCAATGATTTCGCTTGTCGTCATGGAAACATGGCAGCAGTTCGGTTCAGGCATGCTCATTTATTTGGCTGCTGTTCTTAGTATCCCGCGGGACTGGTATGAGGCGGCAGAAATTGATGGCGCAGGCATATTCCGCCGTATCTGGCATATTACGCTTCCGTCGATTCGCGGCTTGATTCTGCTTCTGTTCCTCTTGCAGTTGATTGCAACGACGCAAGGTTTCCAATCTCAGCTGGCCTTGCTTGACGGCGGTCCGAACAAAGCAACGCTCACTTACTCGCTGTTTATCGTCAAATATGCATTTACGAAGCTTGATTACGGGGTAGCCTCTGCGCTGGGTGTACTTATGTTCGTCGTCCTTGGCGGATTGGCACTTTTACAATTCAGGCTGAACAACAGGGGGGCGAGCAAGCGATGAAGAGCTTAGACAGAGGGATATTATCCAGTCACGATTTGCGCAGAAATAAAAACAAGGTAGGGTTTCTGCTTATTATTCTTGTCATTATTGCAATGGTTGCCTCGATGCTTTATCCCATTGCTACTGCATTGTTTAACGGTTTGAAAGCAAACACCGAAGTGAACTCGTTTCCGCCGCACTTTTTGCCATCGGAGTGGCATTTCGACAACTACCGAACAGGCTGGAATTTTATTAATCTGCCGCAGTTTTTGAAAAACACGCTTATGATTTTTGGCGGCAACATGATTATGACCATCGTC
The DNA here is from genome assembly GCF_056173205.1 of Pristimantibacillus sp. Z349TD_6. Taxonomy (NCBI): domain Bacteria; kingdom Bacillati; phylum Bacillota; class Bacilli; order Caryophanales; family Paenibacillaceae; genus Pristimantibacillus (SeqCode); species Pristimantibacillus sp. Z349TD_6. The sequence goes on from NZ_CM149662.1 coordinate 1,668,490, forward strand.
GTGCTTGGTTTAGCAGCCTTTAGCCTCTCCAAGCTTAATGTTCCGTATCAGAAGGGAATCTACTTTTTTTTCATGATTACACTTTTTATACCGCCGAGCACTTATATCATTCCGAACTTTCTTAATCTGAAGGATCTTGGGTTGCTTAATACGTATGCGGCTTTCTGGCTGCCTGCCAGTGCGAGTGCATTCTATCTGCTGCTGCTTAAAAATTTCTTCGATGGTATCCATCATGAAATGATTGAAGCGGCTCGAATCGACGGCGCGTCGGATTGGAAATGCTTCAGCCTAATCGCGATTCCGCTTTCCATTCCTATTTTCTCCACGCTCGCAATATTTGTTTTCTCAACGGCATGGAACGATTGGTTCTGGCCTTCGCTTGTGATGCACAGCGATAAGAAATATCCACTTGCGACAGCCGTATATAAATACGTCATCAGTGCGCAAAGGCTCAATCTGAACATTCGTTTCGCGATCCTTACGATGGTGATGCTGCCGCCGATTCTCGTGTTTCTGGCGTTCCAAAAGTTCATTATGCGCGGACTTCATCTTGGCGGGGTTAAGGGATAAGCAGTTCGTAGACATACACATGATCGGAATAAGAATACACCTCGCCCAAATGAAAACGTCTCCTTTATGATGAGGATGTAGTGAAAATACGAATGGTGAAGGGGAATATCGATGCTAAAGAAAAACGTGGCAGTGTTGATTTGTTTGGTCATGATATGCTCAATTCTTGCGGCTTGCAGCGGTGGGAGCAAGGAGACCAACGATCCAAAAGAAACTGATAAACCAACGAATGCAGCGACAAACAATGCAGGCAGCAAGGAAACAGACCCTCCGAAGGAAGATATTAAAGACAAAAAAATTACGATCAGCATTTATTATCCATTGCCGGATCAGGTGGAGAACCGCAAGCTGGAAGATGACAAAATCAAACGTTTTAACGAGGTTTATCCTAACGTGGAAATCGTAAAAAGCGACTGGCACTACAACCCAAGCGAAATCGGCATCAAAATGGCAGCAAACGAAGCGCCGACATTTTTCAACACTTGGGCAACAGAAGCTAAGTTTTTGCAGGAGCGCGGCTGGGTAGCCGATATTACGGAGCTGTGGGACAGTTATCCATTCAAGGATCAAATCAACCCTGTGCTGCAAAGCCAATTTATCATTGACGGCAAGGTATTCGGAGTATCTCAGAAAGCCTATGTTACAACTACGGTTGTAAACAAGAAGCTGCTTGACGAGAAAGGTGTACCGATTCCATCGTATGACTGGACATGGGACGATATGTACAATACTGCGAAAGCAGTAGCTGATCCGAAGAAAGGTATTGCAGGTATTGCGCCGATGGGCAAAGGTACAGAAGCAGGCTGGAACTGGACCAACTTCTTGTTTGAGGCAGGCGGCGATGTTCAGACGATCGCTGACGGTAAAGTAACAGCAGCCTTTAATTCTGCGGCAGGCTTGAAGGCGCTAGAGTTTTACAACAAGCTTAGATGGGAAGCAAATGCAATTCCGCAGGACTGGGCACTTGGATGGGGCGATGCTGTCGGCGCTTTCGGACAAAGCCGTACGGCTATGGTTATAGCGGGAGCTGAGGGTGTACTTGAGCAAGCGCTCAACCAAGGCGGCTTGAAGCCAGAGGATGTATTGACATTCCCGATGCCGGCAGCGGAGAAAGGCGGCAAGCATACAGGCGTACTTGGCGGCGATTACCTCGTGATCAACCCAAATGCGACGAAGGACGAACAAGAAATTGCTTTCCGCTATATTACATTCGATTACTTTACCGATAAAGGTCTAGAGTCGCTTGAAACCGATATCCAAAAACGTCAAGCAGAAGGCAAATACTATATTCCGCCGCAAATGAACTACTACAGCCCTTCATCGGAATACGGTCAAAAAGCACAGGCTATATTTGATAAATACGATAACGTCTACAAATATAACGCTGAATCCGATTCTTTGCTTGACGGCAAACCTGAAGCGCAATACAACACGCAGGATTACTACGGCGAAGTAACGAATGTGCTGCAAGAGGTTTTCTCCAAAAAAGGTTCAGATCTTCAAGGCTTGCTCGACAAGTCTGCCAAGGTCGTGCAAGAGAAGTTTTTTGATTCTATTAAAGTCGAATAGCTAAACGGATTGATCGAAAGAAAGCCTCCCCAATTCATCTTTAAAGGGGAGGCTTTTTATTATTTTCTAGCTTTCTAAATCTTCTGTTTTCGTATGCACGCTGTCTTCTTCATTATCCCGAATGGTCTTTTGCAAAACGAGGCAAGAAACGATTAAGAAAGCACCGGCAATCGCGTAGTAGCCTTTGACATAAAGCGGCTCCTCTAGCGTGTAAATACCTATATATTGAGCGAGAATGGCAATGATAAAGCCGGCCCAAGCCATGAACGAAAAGGCGGAGGTATTGCGGCTTCTGTAGCCAGGGTTGTAGTCTTTGAGAAACTTATCCTCGTCATTGTCGCGCGCAACCTTCTGCAGAAGAAATGAAGTGATAATTAAAAGTATGCCAGTTACCGCGTAATACCCTTGCACAGACATTGGCTGTTTAAGCGTGTAAATACCAATGAATTCGAAGCCGCATGCTATAAGAAAAGCTGCCCAAGCCATGAAGGTATATGTTGGGGTATTGCGGCGGCGATAAAAATTTGCTGGTTTGCGTACTTGCATCGTTTCCATTTTTTCCATTTGAGAAAGCCTCCCGAATCGATTTGTTGTTCATGTCTTTAGTTTACATCATATGCCAAAACGCAAAAGTACCAACTTATTGTAGTACCAGGTACTAGGGCGTGACTGAAAACCCGTTCAGTGGCACCTTTCACCGCCTTTTCGCCCCCTGCTTCGTTCCGTCTGCTTGACGTACCCCGGTACGCCTTCACAAACGCGCCTTGCATGGAACGAAAATTCAGCAAAATTTGCTGTCTACAGAGTTCTCAGACATGCCCTAGTAAGAAAGGAATTGACAATGAGAATGGTTATCATTAGAATGCTTGTTAATATGCTCTGCAAGGAACCATACATAAAAGGCTGAACCATCATAATCAAGTAGTCGGCTTTTTCTTCGGTCGATCTGTGAGTAGCACAAAGTAAACGCTAGAGGAGCTGAACTCGGAAAGTGGAGTGGAATGATCTTATTAGGCTTTGGAACCATGCCTCTATTAAGGTGTTGGATGTTCGTCACCATAAGATGAAACTTGGCGATAGGCTGCAATCCTACCGTCTTCCAGCAAGCGGATTTTTATATACGACAATGGGCAGCGCAAATGTATGTTTGGACGGTCATCTATATAAGGCGGAGCGATTTCATGTGCTGCATGGGGGTAAAGGAATATGCTTGGATATAGATAAGCTGGAGGAGGATTTTGATTATTACTTAATCTTCTATAAAGCACTTATTCCGCATCCTTGCAGGCAGGAGATTTTATCACTTATTGAAAATAACAACCCGTTCCAAATGCAATATGGCTTCGCCCCGCAATACCCAATTTCGCTGTTTCGAATTGTTAACGTAATGGCACAAGAGTGGCAAATATCGCATTCTTTGGAGAGGTTTCATGTCAATACGTTATTTCATCAATTTGTTTATGAGGTATTCATTCAGCTGCAAAAGCAAGATGTATCTCTATCGAAGCCCGACCTAGCAGCTCAAGCGCTTCGATATATTCATAATCATTATATGGAGCCGATTACGCTTGAGCAGTTGGCGCAGACCTTAAGCTATAGCGCCAAAAACTTGTCCAAGGTGTTTAAAAAGGAAACAGGGCATAGTCTCATTGATTATGTCATTCAGGTGAGAATTGATCATGCGAAGGAGCTAATGAAAAATACAAGCGCGACCATTCAGGAAATTGCGGAAAGCGTTGGTTATTCCGATCGCTTATATTTCACACGGATATTCAAAAAGGTTGCTGGCGTTTCGCCAGGCAGGTATAAAGACAGTTTGAGAAATGCTAGAAGCGGGGCAAATCGTCTATATAGATCGAGCCGATTGTCCATTGTTCCAGGGAGGCTCCGGCGTTACAATGTGTATCGTTATGATAATCATTATCAATACAAAGGAGAGAGTCAATTGCCCATGTACAAAGGATTAAAATTATCAATGGCGGCAACCCTGTTGTTTTGTTTTGCTTTATTTATGAGTGCATGTTCTACGGGGACGTTAAATACTAATACGACAACCGTGGAATCAAAATTAACGACGAAGGGGGAAGCAGCTCCCTCCAATAAGCCGCAAACGGAGGCTCAGACTAGAGTAATCACAACGATAAAAGGTGATATCGAAATTCCTTCGCATCCCGAACGGATCGTTGTAGATCTGTACTTGGGCAGCTTTATTGCACTTAATGTCAAACCAATCGGAACGCCAGAATTGAATTTGAAAAATCCGTATTTTTCAGAGGCGCTTGCAGGTGTGGAGAATATTGGAGAATACGAGAGTGTATCGCTAGAGAAAATAATAGACTTGCAGCCGGATATGATCGTTACAGGAAATGAAGCAGCTTATGAGCAGTATAGCAAAATTGCACCGACGATCGTTGTTCCTTATGGCGAACTAAAAAATACGCATGAAGAATTGGCCTATTTCGGCAAATTGTTAGGGAAAGAGGCAGAAGCGGAAGCATGGTTAGCTGATTACGACCAGCGTATTGCAGCAGCCAAAGCAAAGGTTGAAAATGCCATTCCTAGCGATGCTGTGTTTTCAGTCATGCAGGATTGGGGAGGGAATACGGGCGTATTCGGCGATAATTTCGGCAGGGGCGGACAAGCAGTCTATCAAGCACTTGGACTTAAGCCGCCAGCTAAAGTAGCGGAGCAGCTGATGAAGGAGCAAATTGTTGAGGTTTCTGGAGAGAAGCTGTCTGACTTTGCTGGCGATTATATTATATTAACGTCTGATACGCTAACGCTTGCAGATTTGAAAACCGAGCCGATTTGGAAGCTGATTGATGCAGTTAAAAATGATCGCGTCTATATTTGGAGTAAGGAGCGCTCATGGTATTTTGATCCGATTGCTACGCTATCACAGACAGAGGAACTAGCTAATTGGCTCGCAGGTGCGAAATAAACGAATCGTCGAAAGCATGGATAGAGATAACAAAAGTCAGTTTTGTACAAAAAAATGGTGACTTTTGTCCATTGTCACAATGAGGATGGTATCCTAAACTTTAATAAGTGATAGTGATAATCAATATCAAAAAATAAATGGATCATGACTGACGTTTGGAGGCAAACGATGAACGAACAATTGGAACTCTATGATGTAACGATAATTGGTGGTGGCCCAGGTGGGTTATATACCACTTTCTATAGCGGCATGCGCGATTTAAAAACGAAATTAATTGAAGCGCAGGATCAACTCGGCGGGCGAATGCTCACTTATCCTGAGAAAATTATTTGGGATGTAGGCGGGGTAACACCGATTCGCTGCGAACAATTAATTGCGCAATTGATCCAACAAGCCAAAACCTTTGACCCGACGATCGTGCTCGGACAGCAAATTACGGACTATGAACGATTGGCTGATGGAACTTTTATGCTGACTTCATTAACCGGCGAGAAGCATCATACAAGAACGGTCATTATGGCAATTGGTTATGGAATAAAAAAATTAGCGAAGCTGGAGATTGAAGGGGCTGACCGCTATGAAGTAACGAACTTGTACTATACCGTACAGGAGCTGGAAAAATTCCGCGATAAGCGAGTGCTCATTTCCGGCGGTGGCGATTCCGCAGTAGACTGGGCAAATGAGCTGGAATCCATTGCAGCCAGCGTAACGGTCGTGCATCGCCGTGACAGCTTCGGCGGGCATGAGAGAAATGTTTCCAGGATGAAACAATCCTCTGTAAATGTTCTTACGCCTTATCAAGTGCTTGCGCTTCATAGCAGTAATGGGGAAAGTATCGAGAAGGTAACGATTGCACATATGGAAACGGAGGAAAGCAAGCAGATTGAAGTCGATGCTGTCATCGTCAATCATGGAATGAAGAGTGATTTTGGACCCATCCGTGATTGGGGTCTAGATATGGGAGTATGGAATGCGAACGTTGGGGAGCGGATGGCTACTAATATTCCGGGCATCTTCGGCGCAGGCGATTTCGCGAGCTTTGGCAGCAAGGTTGGACTTATTGCAGGAACGTTCACGGACGGCGTCTTGGCACTCAACAGCGCGAAGCTGTATATGGATCCAGAAGCTCCAGAGATGGCTTATGTTTCTTCTCATAACGAGCGTTTTAAGGAGAAAAATCGGGAGCTTGGCGTAGTAGAAGAAGAATAGTATACCGTTTAATCAGAAAGCATGAGCTTCATAGCCATCAGTAGGTTACCCATATGAGTATAGAAACCCTCTGTCTAAGACAGGGGGTTTTTGCATGCCTATACACTTCGTAATATAACACCTATTATTTCTAGAAATGCACATCGATATGTAAGCGATTCCAAATTATGATGAAAGAGAATGAAGGATTTACATAAGCGAGTGCTTTCGAGATGCGTTTGCACTTGTATACCTTTGGGGAGGTTTGTGCAATGAAACGTGCAAGGTCTATATTGGCATTCATGCTGGCGCTGCTGCTTATGCTTATGGCGGTTCCGGTCTATGCGGATGAGACGGCAGTAGTATCGGAAGGCGGGGGCCAGCCCGAGGCGGCCGTGTCATCCGTAACGGAATCAACCTACGTTCGCATCCAGAACAAATGGCAAAGCAATTATTTGTATGAGGATGAAAATGGTATCGTACGGTACGGTTTTCCAAGCTATGAAGATGAGTCCTCGCAATGGCTCATCGAGGACCATGATGGCAATAAGCGAATTCAAAACCGTGCAACCGGACATTACATTACGGTCTCAGAGGTTGGGAAGCGGCGCGATGCACTGACCAGCCGCGAGATAACGGAGAGTACGCTTGCAGACCAATGGACCATTCATGCGTCCAGCCGCGAGGGTTATGTGGTCATAAAAAGTGCAACTGTGCCGGAGAATGCCAATCTCGTTATTCATCAAGAGGATTTGCTCGGCTTTGCAGAAGTAAGCAATGACATCAATATAACGTTCGAGAGTCCGCAGTGGGCGCTCGAGCCAGTGGAGTCTGCTGCTCCAATTCGTCTTGCCAACAAGTTCCGAGCAGGACAATATTTGTACGAGGGAGCTAATGGTTTCGTTGATTTTGGCGAGATGCCTGCTGCGGATCGCAAATCTCATTGGGTGCTTGTCCCGGGAGCAACGCCGGATTCCTATCGGATTAAAAACCGTGCAACCGGTCATTACATTACGCAAGGAATAGACGAAGAGCCTATTAAAGCTATCGGACTGGACAATACGAATAAAAGCGAGTGGCTGGTTGCTGATACAGCGGGTGGAGATTTTATCACCTTCCAGAACGTTGCAGCTTATCAGGCGGTTCCTTCGACCATTTACGTATTGAATACGCAGTTTTCTGATGACAAGCATGTACGCTCGAACAGTTGGTCCGTCCTGGATCGAGACAATGCACACTGGCGAATAGAGCTGGCGCCGGATACGCAGCCATACCGTATCGTGAATTTTACAAATGAGAAGGTAGGTACTGCTTATTTGTATGAAGAGGCTGGGCTGGCAAAGGTTGGCGCACTGACAACACAGGCAGGCCAGAAGTCATTTTACCAGTGGGTAAGGGAAGATTTTAACGGCAAAAAACGTCTGCGCAACCTAGCAACTGGTCATTATGTTACGCGTGCTGGAGTTAATGAGATCAGTGATCCGCTTAAGGTATCCTCATTAACGGAAAGCTCTGCAGAGGATCAATGGTCCTTTAGCAAATCAGCCATTTATGATGACTATCAAAGCATTCAGAGCTATGTTGGTCAAGGCGAATATTTGCATATTCAAGACAATACGGGCGCAGCCCAAGCAAGTACAATTCAGCCAAATGAGAATGCGGCGCAATGGTTGTTTGAAGACCCGGCATTTAGCGGGGATGGCTCGCCGCAATATATTCGAATTCAGAATGAATGGCAAAATTTCTTCTTATACGAGGATGCAGCAGGACAACTGAAATATGGCAATGTCTCCGAAGGCGATTATAAGGGACAATGGTTAGTTGAACGTTTTAACGGTCGCAAACGTATCCAGAATAGAGCAACAGGCCACTACATTAATTTGCAAAATATGAAGGATGGACGCATTGATGTGACTGAGGTGGCTGATGACTGGACGAGCGCGATTTGGGTCATCGAAGATGCCGGCGGCTCAAAGCTCATTCACAGCTTGCAGGATGCTAATGATGTTATTGGACAACAAAAGTATATTAGCTTGCAAAATCTGACGAAATACGCGGAATACGGCGTTATTAATCCAGGATGGGGAAGCCCCAAATGGAAGTTTATACCCGTGACAGACGCGGCGTTGACGAATGTAAGACTTAAGAACAAGCAAACCGGCAGTTATTTGTATGAAGTTACCGCTGAAGGTGATGATCAAGGCAAGGTTATGTATGGTGAGCTTCCAGAAACGGATCTTAGCTCAGTTTGGTTTTTGGAGCGCACGGGCGATGGACCAAGCTCGGTGCGGCTGAAAAACCTCAAGACTGGCCACTATGTGTCAATGGAGCACGTAGGCGGGGATGTTGAAAAGGATGCCCCGACTCAGCAAATTATTGCACAAGGCGGCATTCATGAGAGCTGGGGCAGCGTGAAGTGGAACATGGAGCCTGGAACTTCTGATAATTTTGTAGTGCTGCGGAGTGGTTGGGCTCGTCATTTTCTATATTCAGATGGTGAGGGATATACGAAAGTGAGCAAGCTTGTTGCTGATTCGGATAGCGCACAATATGCAGTTGAGCCGCTAGCACTTCCACCAAAGCCTTTGCCAGAGGCCCCGATTCGTATAAAAAATAAGGCAAACGGCCAATTCTTATATGAAAACAATGGTGGAATTGTCCTTTACGGCAACTTGGCAGAGAACAACGGCTACAGTCATTGGATTATAGAGTCAGAGGGCGGGAAACAAAGGTTGAAAAACCGTGCGACAGGACATTACATGACAATGACCGGGGATTATGCCTTTATTGAGAGCAAGCAAGCCATTCAAGGTGATGCGTTCTTAGAGTGGGCAGTTGAAAGCACTCCGAGCGGTGCGGAATATATGATTCGCAGCTTGAATGGGAAATACGATGATGAGCTCATCCATGTTCAAAATAATGCAGGCTACGCAGAGCGTGGATTGTACCCAGCATCATTTGGATCGGTGCAGTGGACGTTTGAGAATGCGCCGGAGCAATTCGAGACGCCGCCAATGGGCGAGGAGAAGACGAATGACGCGGCTACCCCAACATTTGACGACACGAACTATATTCGTATAAAAGAAAAGTCAGGCACAGGCTATTTATATGAAAACAGCGGCAAGGTGCTCAGCGGCTCAGTGAGGGCAGATAACGCGAGCTCCCAATGGCTGCTTCAGGATTTCAACGGCCGGAGGCTGTTGAAAAACAAAGCTACCGGACATCTATTGACGCTACAAGCAGATGGCCTGGCGGCAATCGCGGGTGAGGCTAGAGGCATTGATGCGGCACAATGGACGATTGAGGATCGTGCAGGCTATAAACGGATTATAAATGCTTCGCAGAAAGACGGATTGCTGCTGCTAACGGCTGGCAAGCTGCAATACGGTACGCCGAGTCAAGAGGATGAGGCACTTTGGCAGTTTGAGCCCGTTGCCTCCAATCAGCGATATGAAGCAGAGAACGCTTTTATGTCTGGCGGCATTAAAGTAAGTAAGGAGCTAACAGGCTTTAAAGGTGCTGGGTACGCTGGGAACTTCACTGAAACGGGAGATAAAATCAGCTTTACCGTTCATGCTGGGGCAGCAGGCAGCTATTTAACGGAGCTTCGTTACTTGAACGTCACCGATGCGCCAAACCAGCTTAGCCTGTATGTGAATGGCATACGGATCAAACAAGTGGCGTTTAATGCAGCTGGAGAAAAACAAAGCTGGTCCGAAGCGGTTATTGAAATGCAGCTGCGCAGCGGGATTAATACGATTACGCTGCAAAAGGATTCAGCGGATTCAGGGCAAGTATGGCTGGATAGCCTTCTAGTCAGACAAAGCATCGGCATTGCTTACCGCGGAGCGACAGTTCCGTACATTACCTATGAAGCAGAACATGGATTAACGAACGGTGAGCTGATTGGACCGTCGCGCAGCTATCGCGAAATCGCTTCTGAGGCATCGGGCAGGCAGGCGGTTAAGCTGGTAGATGAAGGTGATTATGTACAATTTACATTAGCGAAGGCGGCTAATTCACTTGTGCTGCGTTATGTCATCCCAGACAGCGCAGACGGGGTTGGACGAAACGAAACGTTGGGCCTTTACGTAAACGGAGAATTTAAGCAAAATTTAGAGCTTAGCTCGAAGCATGGCTGGGAGTACGGCAGCTATCCATGGTCTAATGATCCAAAGCAGGGCAATGCACATCGTTTCTTCGATGAAATACACGCTTTGATCGGTGATATTCCCGCAGGAGCTACGATCCGTCTGCAGAAGAATGCGGAGAATGCGGCAGATTATTATGTCATTGACCTTGTCGATATGGAGCAGGTGGAAGGTCCGTTTGCAAAGCCTGATGGATTCCTGTCAGTTGCCGAATTCGGAGCTGTACCTGGTGATGGCATTGATGATTCGGCAGCGTTCCATTCTGCAATGAATGCAGCGAAAGAACAAGGGAAAGGCGTATGGTTCCCTCAAGGGGTATTTGAGCTTAAGACTGATGTGATTGAATTGGATCAAATCACGATACGCGGTGCAGGGATGTGGTATACATCGCTGATCGGTGCGAGGTTTATTGGCAAAGGCGCTAATATTGGCGTATATGATCTACTCATCGACGGCGACCTGAATATTCGTGATGATGAAGCATTGACCCATGCTTTTTATGGCGGCTTCGGCAAAGGCTCGGTCATTCAGAATGTTTGGGTCGAGCATTCAAAAACAGGGCTATGGCTGTCCAAGGTAAGGGGCAGCGACGAAATAACGGATGGCCTGCATATGGTTGGCCTTCGTTTGCGCAATTTGATGGCCGACGGCATCAACTTCTCCGTAGGCACGAGCAATAGTGTGATGGAGCAATCGGATATCCGATATCCAGGCGATGATGGTTTGGCGATGTGGTCGGCGGAAGGACGCGCAAGCATCAACAATACGGCGCGTTTTAATACGGTGGCTTTGCCTTGGCTGGCCGATAACTTCGTTATTTTTGGCGGGCAAGACAATAAGCTTCAAGATAACATCGGTACGGATACAATTACGAACGGAGCGGGCATTGCCGTGTCGACACGCTTTAATCCTGTGGCATTCAGCGGCACAACGGTTGTGGAGCGCAATACACTGGTTCGTACGGGCAGCGCCGACTCTGCGTACAACATTAATTTAGGTGCGATCTGGATTTTTGCTGGCGAGAAGGATTTGAACGGCGAGGTCATTGTACGGGACAACGTCGCACTCGACAGTACGTATGCCGGTTTAATTGTTCACGGCGGCGGATTCAGCATTGATCATGTGAAGCTGCAAAATATCGTGCTCGACGGAATGGGAACAAACGGAATTGACGTGACAAGCGGTGTTTCGGGCAATATTCAGGTGGACAATGTCATTGTGCGTGGCGAGCGGATAGCGACACTAGCAAGCTCAAATGATCAATTATCGTTCACCGAGCAAAATGAAGGTTTTGCCAATCGTCCGAAGCCATTCCGCATAGCTCTTGAGAATGGCAATAGAGGACCGCTGTCGTTGACTGTGGGTGATACAAAAGCTATAAAGGTGTTTGATCAAGCAGGCGTCGATGTCACAGCGGATGCGATCATAACGATTGCGCAAGCAGACATTGCAGCTATTAATGATGATAGACAGCTTCGCGCACTAAAGATCGGCCATACCGCACTTACCGTGTCACATGGCTCGCAAAGTAGAGTGTATACGGTGGAAGTGAAGGCGGTCGTTGTGCCAGAGGAAGGAAATGAAGGCAGCAGTGGCGGTTCAGGTTCAGGCCAAATCGGCGGCGCGATGAATACAGCGCAAAATGACAGCAAGCTAAAGACAGATGCCGCAAGCAAGCTTGAGCGGATTATCTTCGCCAAAGGTACGTTAACATCAAATGGAGAAATCTCCTTCTCCGCACAAGCTCTTCTTGACGCGCTTAAGAGCAGTCCAAAAGCGATTGTCGTCATGGAGCAGGGTACAGCTTCGTATGAATTCCCGCTGGCGCTTGTAAACGGTGTTCTTGAGGAGGCAAAGCTTGCGAATAACGGCAAGCTAATTGTTACTTTCTCAATCAAGCTGGTTAGTCAACTAGTGCTTGATAACATTAGGGCGAAAGCCAAAGCCGCAGGTTTTGAGCTTGCAGGTGATCCTGTTGATTTTATTATTTCCGTCTCGGATGGAAGCACATCAGCAGAAGTACACAGCTTTGGCGGCAAATATGTGATGCGTACGATGACAGTAGACCGTGAACTGGATGCCAAAACAGCAACAGCGCTCGTATTTGATCCGGCAACGGGAGCTTTCCGTTACGTTCCGGCTTTGTTCCGATCAGCTGAAGGGAAAACCACTGTCACCATTTGGAGTACTAGCAACAGCAGCTACGTAGTCGCTTTAAATCCCAAAACTTTTGCAGACATTGGCAGCCACTGGGCAAAATCGGATATTGAGCTGCTCGCTTCCAAACAAATTGTGAGCGGTGCAACGGCGTCGAGCTTTGCTCCTAACCGTACAGTTACGCGCGCCGAATTTGCGGCAATGCTTGTAAGAGCGCTTGGTCTCCAAAATAGCGGAGGCAAGCAGGCGTCAGTGTTCAGCGATGTTGCGCCGGGCGCTTGGTATGCGGATGCGATTGCAACAGCTGCAAGTTTTGAACTGATTAAAGGCTTCGAGGACGGAACCTTCCGTCCGAATACGACCATTACGCGTGAGCAAATGGCAGTAATGGCAGCAAGCGCATTAAAATTTGCGGAAGCAGCAGGGGCTAACGTCAAGAAAGCAGTTAATGAGGCAGCCAGCTTTAAAGACGAAGCAGCTATACATGGCTGGGCGCTTGATGCGGTTACTCGGGTTGCAGCAGCAGGTATTTTGGAGGGCAAAGGAAATCAATCATTCCTGCCTCTAGATCTAGCAAGCCGCGCCGAAGCAGCAACGATGATTACTCGGTTGTTGCAATTCGTAGAGCTGCTGGATAAGTAATATGCAATGAAAAACGGTGTCGATCTGTCCCGCGAGGGCTAACAGGGCGACACCGTTTTTTTGTATAACTTAACGTTTTCTAAGTAGAAAAAACTCGCATTCTTTTCGGTTATGATAGGCAATATCGCTTACCCCCGATTGGGTCACAATCGTGCTATCATCAAACCGCACAACCAGCGAGCTGGCATCGATGAGCTGATTGTCTTGAAACACGCGAATGCGCTGCTGCAGTTCGATAACCTCTTCAAAGTCCTGATCGGTGCTGAGTCGTCGATTAATGGCCATATATATACTCCTTTAATACGGAAAATGATTTCTTATAGTCTATCCCATGTTAGATCGTGTTGCAAAGTTGTCTTTGTTTCTCTTTGTCCCCTCAGGGCAACCTATGTTACATTGTATTCACGAAAAACGAATTGTCAAAAGGAGAAGGAGATACGAGTATGTCCATCCGCGTTCGGCTGCTATTGTCCTACAGCTGTATTCTTATCGTTACGATCGTATTGTTTCTTGCCGCTGCTCTGCTCTTTGTAGTAGCGATAACAGGCGATGTGCGAAGCGTAAAGGACTTTTACAATATTCATTATTCCGTTAATCCATTGTCTGAGCAGGAGGAAACGATTTTCCTTGATCTAAAGTATTTGGCGAAAAATGAACCCGACTCGCTTCTTGATCATACATTGCTCGATCAATATAATTACAAGCTTCGTTCGGTACAAGCGGAGCTGGTTATAAGAAAAGGCGACGAGGCGATTTATTCATCCTTGTCCGTAAAACAGCCCCAATTCATCACGTTTTTGCCTGACTATGAGATGGAAAACAATGCAATCCGCAACACCCTGCAAATAGGGGACCATTTTTATGCTTATGCGAAATTTGATTTTCGTTTTCCAGATCAATCCAAGGGAAGCGTACTCGTTGTAAGGGAGCGCAGTCCATTTGCAGAGGTTGTTCGTACACTCTTGCCTATTATATTAGGCGTGCTGTTTTTCGTGCTTTTGCTCATGAATATGCTGCTTTATTATTTTTTGACGCGCAGTATTATTAAGCCGCTTGATCTGCTTCGGAAGTCGACAGAGCGCATTAAGGAAGGCGATTTGGAGTTTGAGCTGCAAGCGGTAGGCAGCGATGAGATTGCAAGGTTAAGCGAAGCCTTTGAAGATATGAGAATGAAGCTGAAGCAATCGGTAGAGAAGCAGCTGCAATATGAGCAAAATCGCAAGGAGCTTGTCGCGAACATTACACATGATCTGAAAACGCCGATTACTTCGATTAAAGCAAGCATTGAAGGCATTCGGGACGGTGTACCGGATACAAAGCAAAAGATGGAGCGTTATGTGAATACGATTTTGACCAAGGCCGAGCATATGGATCAACTGATTGACGAGCTTTTTCTATACTCGAAGCTTGATTTGAAGCAGCTGCCGTTTACATTCGAGGAAATCAGCTTGGGGCAATTCATAGAAGACTATGCCGAGGATTTGCAATTTGATTTGCAAGATAAAGGCGTTGCGCTGACGTGGGACATTGTTCATTCGGAATCTACTAATGTGCTTGCCGACCGAGATAAGCTGAAGCGGGTTCTAACCAACATTATGGACAACGCCATGAAATTTATGTTGGACGAGCCAAAGCAAATAGGGATATCGCTAAGTGTGGAGACTGATTTCGTTAGATTAATGATTAGCGACAGCGGCTCAGGAATATCAGAGGAAGCTCTCCCGTTTATTTTTGAACGTTTTTTCCGCGAGGATCTCTCACGCAGCCAGCAGACCGGTGGAAGCGGCCTAGGACTTGCGATTACGAAACAAATTATCGAAGGGCATAACGGCAGCATTTATGCTGAGAGCAAGCTTGGAGCGGGAACTAGTATGATCATCAAGCTGCCGCTCGCGAGAAGCATAGGAGGACGAACATGACGAGAATTCTCATTATTGAAGATGAAGTGTCTATAGCTGAGGTGGAAAAGGATTATTTTGAGCTGCATGGTTTTTTTGCGGACATATGTTTAACAGGAACAGAGGGGCTCCGCGCTGCTGTAGAAGGTGAATATGATCTGATCGTACTAGATTTGCAGCTGCCAGGCATGGATGGATATGAGATTTGTCGTCAAATCCGTGCGGTAAAGGAGGTTCCTATCCTTATCGTATCTGCCAAAAAGGAAGAGATCGATAAAATTCGCGGGTTAAGCTTAGGGGCGGATGATTATATAACGAAGCCGTTTAGTCCAAGTGAGCTGGTCGCCCGCGCGAAAGCACATTTGCAGCGCTACAAGCGATTGATGGGAAACCGCGATACCAAAGCCTCAAATAAGATCCAAATACGCGGCTTGCAGATTGATGCCTCTTCCCGGCGCGTGTACGTCAACGACCAAGAGGTGCAGTTCACGACAAAGGAATTTGATCTGCTCTCTTTTCTAGCATTGAACCCTAATCATGTATTCAGCAAGCAAGAGCTGTTTGAACAGCTGTGGGGGATGGATTCCCTTGGCGAGATTGCGACGGTAACCGTTCATATTCGCAGGTTAAGAGAAAAAATAGAAGCGGATCCTTCGAATCCGCAATATATAGAAACCATATGGGGCGCAGGGTATCGGCTCACGATTTAGGCGGAGTAAATAGACTATTCCGGTACGCTATAGTTATTTAACCAGTGGAAGGCTCGTTCAGCATCGCTAAAAAATTGTACAGATGGTTTGGTATTGGTTTGCTGTAAGTGATTCAGAATTTCACCATCTTCCAATAGGAATGCGATGGCTTTGCTATGACTCAAAATGCTTTCATTTAAAAATTTATCTTTCCATGCTTTTTGAACCGAAAAATGGTCGGGTGTATAGCCTTTTCGATCTACTAACAAACGGTATTTTCGCCCCTTTGCCATGAATGGCTGACACGCCTGCTCGAAACCATTAAACCAGTCATTAACGTCATCTGTGCTTATTTTTCCAATCAGACGAGTAACAATTAAATCTCCTGAAACGGTTGTGCTAATATTGCGTTCACTCAACTAAATTCAACTCCCTTAGTTACAATTATGTATAACGTTTCCATAATGTCAATAAGGCTGCAACTTGCTGAGGTCGTCTTCTTTTTTGACCAAGTTCTGCATAAGTATGGGTAACAAAGAGTGTGCAGCTTGGTGCGGGAGGGGATCGGATTGGCGAAATGGGGAAGGCGAGGCTGGCATTTTCGAGGATTTGGCGGCAGCCGTATGCAGCTTTGGTCTGGCCGTCCATTCTCTAAAGTAAAATCAGTCACTTGGGGCAGTCGTGGGAGTTCAGCTTCATCAAGGCCAGCACCAAAGAAATGGGGTTCGGGAGCTCGTTCAAGCGCAAGCAGCGGAAAATGGGGCATAAGGCGTCCAGCTGTAAAATACAGCAGCAGTCGAAGCAGCGGCAATGGCGGTTCAGTCGGCATTTGGGGCTCTCGCCCAGCTAAGCCGCGTATAAGACGACGCACTATCTTTATTATAGCCCTGCTTGTTTTTATGGTTTTTTCGATTCAATCCTTCGTCTATATTGAGAAAAATTTGCGGCCGCCGCTGATGAATATAGCGAAAATCAGAGTAAAGCAAATCGCTACGCAGGCTATCAATAAAGCGATAACCGAGCAAGTAGCGAGCCGATCGGACAGCAGCAATCTTATTGACTGGAAGATGAACAGCAATGGGAAAATATCTGGTTTCATACTTAATTACGCGGAGCATATGAAAATTACCTCGCAAACGATAAACACCGTACAAAATACATTAAATGAAATGAAGGATATACCGGAGCATATTCCGATTGGGCATGCGCTGGGAAGTGCGATCATTTCCTCATACGGACCTAGAGTACCCGTCAAATTCGAGCCGGTTGGGGCTGTTAAGGTAGATCTTAGCACGCGTCAGAAGGATGCCGGCATCAATATGATTTTGGTTGAGGTTTACATTCGCATAATAGCGGAGGTTACGATCATTATTCCGTTTGACACCGAGCCGGAGCTGGTGGAAACGGATATCCCGATTTCATATTTGCTAGTAGTCGGCGACGTGCCGATGTACTATTACGACAATACGGGCAAACCTGTAGGCGAGTCGGCTGCGCAGGCGCCAAACATTTCGGTTCCGCTCGGCGAAGGTGCGGGAGGCGGAGTTACATCCAGTCCGCAAAACAACAATAATGGAGAGTCTTCAGGCACTGGAGCAACTAATACAGGACCGTCAACAGAAGCAACGAACGAAGGCTCTAATCATTCTAAAGGTTCTAACCAAGGATCAAATAGTTCGGGAAATTCATCTTCTGAATAGCATACATATAAAAACGACTTTATTGTCTTCTGCAAAGAGGACGATAAAGTCGTTTTATATTTTTTGCTTTAATTTCCGGAACGCAATCGTTTACGCTCGGCTTGCTCCCAGCGGCGCAGCATCGGATATGGATCAAACGACCATTCAATTAAACCGCGGTCGCTGTATACGCCATAATGCAGGTGAGGAGGAAACTTTCCCTGCGTCCCGGGTTTGCCGTAACCAGAGCTTCCTACCCATCCAACGACCTGTCCAGGCTTTACGACATCGCCTATATTAACGGTTTTGTCAAAGCCGGACAAATGTGCGTAATAGTGGTAAAAATTGTTTAGATCACGAATGCCAATTCTCCAGCCGCCGTATGGATTCCAGCCCTGCACCTCAACAATGCCATAACAGGTGCTCCGAACAGGGACGCCATGCCTTACGAAAATGTCGGTACCTTCATGGGTACGCCTGCCGCCCCAGCTTCGCCCGGTTCCCCAGGTGCTGTTATAGGCATAATGAGTGCTGATAGGCAGCGGGAATGCATGCTCGAACAAATCAAGCTGGCCAAATGCTTCATAGATTCGGGCGAACTGCTGGATGCGCTGCACTGAACGATTATTTTGATAATACTCCCAAAGTCCGATTGCGAAATCATCATTGGAGATACCGTATGCGGCAACGCGGCTAACAAGTGAATAGAGAAGATCGATGTCGCTTGTTCGTTCCGCTTGTCCATTCCCGTCACCATCGCGGCCAATCCCGTTAAAAAAGTTGATCGATACCGGCGAGCTGTCATCCGTATTCGGATTGAGCGGGCCAACCCAGCGTTCCTGGTCGATAAACACGCCAACGGTGTTCCCAAGCATTGGACGTGCCTTTGGACGCACTTTAGACATGGATCGCTCATACTGATCGATGGCTGCGATCCAGAACCAAGGCACTTCGGTAAATAAGCTTAATTTGTCATACAAGCCTCTTCTAACGGAAAAGGGATCGGTCTCAGCATCGAATGTTTGCTCATGGGCCTTATCAGTTTTTTGTTTGACAGCAGGAGCTGCTCTTACAGAACTGACGGGCGTGACAATGAGCAGAGATGCTGCGGTTATTGCTGCAACAATAGGAATAGTCAGTTTCAAACGTCTCACCCTTCCAAAAGCATGACGGTTATAACGTTATGTTTTGCAAATCATTGGTTTTTATGCGAAACATGTTATAATAAACGCATGAGTTTAGGAATTATAAATGAACTTGAAAGCAGGTAATCCCTAATGAAACAACAAGAAACACTCAAAAAGCCTGATTGGCTTCGAATAAAATTAGCGACAGACGGTAACTTTGCCGAAATTAAAAATATGATGCGCTCAAAAACGCTACATACGGTTTGTGAGGAAGCACGTTGCCCAAACATTTATGAATGCTGGTCGAATCGAACAGCCACATTTATGATATTGGGTGATATTTGCACGCGCGCTTGCCGTTTTTGTGCTGTTAAGACAGGTATGCCGACTGAACTGGATTTGGACGAACCAGAACGGGTAGCAGAGGCAGCAGAGCAAATGAATCTTCAGCACTGTGTTGTTACATCGGTTGCTCGCGATGATCTTAAGGATGGCGGCGCATCCATATTTGCAGCTACTGTACATGCTATTCGCAAACGTATGCCGTTTTGCCGAGTTGAAGTGCTTATTCCCGACTTCTTGGGAAATAAAGATGCGCTTCAAATTGTAATGGATGCAAATCCGGATATTCTAAATCATAACGTCGAAACGGTGGAGCGGCTTTCGGACCGTGTTCGTGCCAAAGCCAAATACAGCCGTACGATGGAGCTGTTGAAGCGCGCCAAAGAAATGAAGCCTAAAATTCCAACCAAATCGAGCATTATGCTTGGCGTAGGTGAGGAATGGGATGAAATTTTGCAGACAATGGATGATCTTCGCGCAAACGATGTAAATATTTTGACATTAGGTCAATACTTGCAGCCAACGCCGAAACATTTAAAGGTCGTACGTTATGTCCACCCAGACGAATTTGCAAAACTAAAAGAAGAAGGGCTGAAGCGCGGTTTTAGGCATGTAGAATCCGCACCATTAGTACGCAGCTCTTATCATGCACATGAGCAGACCGATTCGGCGCACGCAGCAATGGCAGCGGAAGCCGAAGCGAGCCGTGAGATTTCTTCCGGTGCTTGCTCGAGCAGCTTGTAACTGACGCTCAAGATGAGGTGGAAAATATGGCTTTGATTCATATCGGCGGAAAATCTTATGAAATTGTGCTTGAAAATAGGAATGGCTGGAATCCTGAAGCGTTTCGTGATCGATACAGCGAAGTACTTGAGCGCTACGATTATATTGTTGGTGACTGGGGCTATAGTCAGCTGCGGCTGAAAGGTTTTTTTCGTGACAGCCACCAGAAAGCTACGAAGGAAAGCAATCTATCTGGCATGCCGGATTACATCAATGAGTATTGCAACTTTGGCTGCGCTTATTTTATTTTAGAAAAAACAAACAGTACCGTTCGTGAGCCAGACGACTATGACTTGGATGCAGACGATGAGCGTCCGCGTATAGAAGCAGCTGATCTTCTTGCAGCAGCTGCCGGTTTTGTGGATATTTCTGAAGGTCTTGAACATGATGAGGTTGCGAGTGCAAAGGAAGAAAGCGTCGCTCCAACACATGAAAGGCATACTCGCAATCACACAAGAGAAAATCGCCATAGAAGCTCTAATCGCAATAAAAACGACGCAGATAAAGGCAACGACAGCGCGAATAATGCTGGCGAAGGCAAAAATAGCAGCGAGCAGCAGCAGGGCAGCGGGAAACGTGAGCAGCAACAGCAGCGTAAAGGCGGCTATAAAGGCAATAACGATAACCGCTCCAAGAAACCGTTCCGCCTTGCAGCCAATGAAACCGCGGCTTCATCTGCAGAAACGAATCGACCAAACAAAAAAGACACAGAGCGCGTATAATACGCTCTGTGTCTTTTTTTTGGTTTTAGATAATGGTAACAGATCTTATCGGACGTCGTAACCAAGGAATGCTTCACGTACTCGGTTCCAGAAAGGAAACGGTCGATATCGTGCAAAGCTAACTTTACGGCTGGATACACTGCAGCGGATGGAACGAATATCGCTGCTCATGATGCTGATGTGATCAATTGCGAGCTGCAGCCGCTGCTCTTTCTTAGAGATAATATCGCAGTGATGATGCTGCGGCAGCAGCACAGATGATCCAAGTGTACGATATACACGATTATTGATCGAAGCGATTTCCGCAATTTGCAGCGATTCTATCGATGGATGGACAATCGCTCCGCCTAAGCTTTTGTTATACGCGGTGCTTCCCGAAGGGGTCGAAATGACAATGCCGTCACCGCGGAACATTTCAAACATCTCATCATTTATATTGATTTGGGCGACGAGCGTTCCGTCAACGCCTTTTAATGTGAATTCATTTAATGATAAGTAATGACGGGTCTCGCTTGGTGTCTCAACTTCAATCTCGGCAAGCGGATACCTAACGATTCGTGGTGTTTCCACTGCCATCATTGCGACGAGATCTTCAAGCTCGTCTGCCTTCCAGTCGGCATAAAATCCAAGATGGCCGGTGTGAATGCCGACAAATGCAACATTCGTAATTTGATCTACATATTTATGAAAAGCAAGGAGTAGTGTACCGTCACCTCCGATGGAAATAACGATTTCCGGTGATTCATCATTCCGAGTGAAGCCTCGCTCCCCGGCTAGTTTATGAAATTTTTCTGCTAACGATTTAGATAGATCATCGCCTCGATCAATTACCGCATACTTCAAAAGTAAATCTCCTTCCGATCTCCATAGTACTTAAGATGATAAAGGAAATTGTGTTTAAATTCAATGAGCGGCTCTAATCATGGCCCAAGCCACCCCCATAACAAGTAAACGAGAGTCATTGCAATTAAACCATGAACCATTCTAGCTATAAAAAAAGGACGATAGCGCAAATCTGTTTTGCTGAGCAGGCTTGCTACTTGGGCATGGACTGATAAGCCGCCCCAAGAGAGCACCCAAGCAGCGATTGCAGCTTGATGCATGAGTCCAGTACCAGCTGTACCTGCCGAACGAGAGCCTAACGTAACCTCGAACAATCCGAAAATCCCAGCGTCTGCAAGCGGCTTAGGCAGGCCGATTAAACCAAACAAAAATCGCAGAGCTTCAGCCATCGCTTCAATGATGCCTGCATGCGTCAGCATCTCCATTACGACGGAGAAAAAAACGACAAGTCCGCCAACGACGATCATTAGTCGCAGCGCCGATTGAATAGAGTCCTGCAGCAGTCGTCCTAGTCCGCGCCCATCCAGCAATCGTGCCTCATGCATCGCCTTAAGTGCTTCGGAGATGCGAGAGGGCCGTCGTTTTCTGAACCCATCCCTTGCAATCGCCGTTTTTTTGATTCCAGATGAAGGGGCATGTCTATCGTGAAAGCGCATGAGAAGACCGATAAGAAGACCGCCTCCGTAATGGGCAGCAGCGAGAATAGGAGCAATCGCTACATTTTGGAAGAAACCAACGGAAACGGCACCAATTAGGAAAATAGGATCAGAAGTGGTCGTAAAGGCAACAAGCCGCTCACCCTCTGCTCGGTTGACGAGCCGCTGCTCAAAGAGCTGTGCTGTTAGCTTTGCGCCTACCGGATAACCGGAAATGTAACCCATCGTCACGACAAAACCTCCGATGCCGGGAAGCCGGAATATAGGTCTCATGAGCGGATCAAGCAGCTTGCCAAAAAAATGTACAATACCGAAGCCGAGCAGCAATTCCGATATGACGAAGAAAGGGAACAACGCTGGAAAAAGCACCTCCCACCAAATAGAAAGCCCACGGAGCGAGGAGTGAAGGGTTTCTGTAGGAAAGACAGTCATTAAAAGCACGATTATAATTGCGCCAAGCGCGGTTATAGATAAGGGATGAATGATCGTTCGCAGCAGATAGACCGCCTCCTCAAATAATTAGAAAGGGGAGCCGAGCAGATGCCATAAGATGCTGTACAACCCCTCCTAAACGTATATGTAGGAATAAGGATAACCATCACTGGATATGCTTTAAAAATAAATAAGTTTGACAAAGAAAACGCTTGCAAAACGCTGGATTCCTGTTTTTTTTATGGTACAATGGAATTACCTTTGAAACGGTTGGAGTGATGGGTATGAGTATAATCGCTGGCATCTTGGTCTGTGCTTTCGTCTATGTCATTCGAGAATCTCTTACAGCACCAGGGGAAGAGGACTATGAAGGTTGATGGGTAATACGCACTATATGATGAGCCCCGGATAAGCATCCCGCGGGCTTTTTTTTGTTAAGTCCGAACTTTTATTTGTGATATAATACTAAATACCTACACAATGGAGATGAATTTGACGATGAATAGGAATATAAGCCTTTATGAGGCTTTAGGCGGATCTGAGACTTTAAGGCTGATAGTTAATTCTTTTTATCCTAAGGTACAAGCCCATCCGTTAATTGGGCCTTTGTTCCCGCAAGATATTGATCCTGTTATAGAAAAACAATATTTATTTTTGACGCAATTTTTTGGCGGGCCTTCTTTATATTCTGATGAATATGGACATCCAATGATGAGAGCAAGACATATGCATTTTCCAATAACCCCTGAACATGCTGGCGCATGGCTTGACTGCATGCAAAGAGCATTGCAAGAGGTAGGTATAAATGACGAGCTGCAAGAGATCGTTATCAACAGACTATCCGGACCTGCACACCACTTTGTAAACACATCTGAAGAGGAGACGTGATTGTATGGAACCGCTCTACCTATCCAAAATCATATGCATTTGCTGTGAAAAGACTTTTATGACTTCGCGCGTTAGACCGAGCTTCAAAAGAGCAGCTAGAATGGACTCTGACTTTTGCGGATATTATAAAACGGACGTAAACCCTGATTTTTATGTTGTACGGGTTTGTCCTAATTGCGGCTTTGCCTCAACTGAGAACGGGATGGAGCGGTTGAATGATCGGCAAAAAAAGAAATATCACGATGAAATCGGAACGCATTGGAATAATCAAGATTATGGCGGGGAGCGCGATCTGAAGAAGGCGATGGCCAGCTACAAGCTAGCGCTTTTATCTGCCCAAGCCATTGACGAGAAGGATCGCGTGCTTGCTGGTATTTTGCATCACATTGCTTGGCTGTATCGTTATGAAGACAATCAGAAAGACGAGAAACGGTTTCTTACGTTTGCACTTCAAGCCTATATTCGTGTATATGAGGCAGAAGGTGTTGCGCTTAACAATGCGAAGCTAATGTTTTTAATAGGGGAGCTGAATCGTCGTATCGGACAATTAAACGATGCTGTACGTTGGTTTTCCCGCGTGGTGAATGATAAAAAAATTGTGGATGCAGCAATGATTCGTGCGAGCCGCGAACAGTGGCAGCTTATACGCGAGGAGATGGAAGCCAGATCGAAACATGCATCCGGCAACCCTTCTCCTGACGACGGAACAGATTTATTGAAGCAGTCGGTCTCTTCTTCCGCTTAGCGGAGCGCCTTTTTTAGAACACGGTTAGTCAGCAAATAATCGCGGTCTGCATCAACAATAGTCACTTTATTATGGCAGCAAGGGAAAACGAGCAATCGTTTCGTACCATCCTGTATGTCTTGGAGCTCTTCTGGTTTTACTGGAAGCAGCACGTTTTCTGCATGGCAGAAGGGACAGCTCGATACATAAAGGTCGCCCATAATAATGTCATAAGGCCAGGCTTTTTCGAACGGAATCATGATTTGTTTTCGCTCTCAGGTGCAGCGTTAGGCTTAGCAAGCTCGGCGAGCTTTTGCAATAATATATGGCGCGGCATATGCATTAAGTGCTCTATTGGGACGCCAAGCTGCTCGGAAAGCTTAACAGCTGTATCAGCAGAAATCTGCAACGGTTTAGACATGGTGTAATTCCTCCAATCTGGATATAATTAAGTTATACACTGCCGAGAAGGTTTGCGCAAATAAAAACGCGGCCGCATCTTGGCTTTTTTTATGGAAGAGAGGATGAGAGCAATGAATAAGGGATATCCGCAAAGCTGGGATTTGGAAGTTTTTTATGAAGGTGGCTCAAGCTCAGCAGCGTTCTTGCAGGAGCTGAAGGGCATGGGTGAGGACATTGAGAAGCTCGATGCCGCACTTTTAACGGAAGCAAGCATTGGAGCTTCTGAAATTGCGACGATGACGGAGCTTCTGCAAAGCATCATTATTAGACTGCGTGAAACAGAGTCGTTTGTTTCTTGCTTGCTCGCTCAGAATATGCGGGACACAGCCGCGAACTCACAAAGCGATCGCGTAAAGACGCTTGCTGCGAAGTTTCTAGGGGTGCTTACCCGCTTTGACAACGTACTGCGAGGTCTTGATGATAGTGAGTGGGAAAAGCTGCTTACGCACCCACAGCTCGCTGAGGTAGCATTTAGCTTGACTGAACGCCGCGAGCTTGCGAAGCAAAAAATGGCTCCTGAGCTGGAAGCGCTGGCTGGAGATTTAGCGGTAGACGGTTACCATGGCTGGGGCGATTATTACAACGTCATTGTATCCAGAGCGAAATTTAACGATGTAGGAAAAGACGGGGAGAAAAAAGTTTTATCCGCTGGTCAAATGCATAACCGTTTATCCGATGGAGACCGAGATGTTCGGAAGGCTGCATTCACAGAGTGGGAGCGGGAATGGGCAGAGCAGGCGGATTTATGTGCAGAGACGTTAAACCGGATTTCAGGCTTTCGTTTAAAGCTGTACGACAAGCGCGGCTGGGATTCGGTGCTGCAGGAGCCGCTGCAAATGAACCGGATGAGCGAAGCTACACTGCAAGCAATGTGGTCTGCAATCCAAGAAAGCAAACATGTACTCGTTCGTTATTTAGATCGTAAAGCGAAGCTGCTCGGTGTGGAGAAGCTAGACTGGCATGATGTAGAAGCGCCAATCGGAGCTGCGACAAAAACAATTCCTTATGACGAAGCAGCAGCTTTTATTATCGAGCAGTTCAAGACGTTTAGTCCCGATCTGGCGGAATTCTCGGAGCTTGCCTTCAAAGATGGCTGGATTGAGGCTGAGGATCGTCCAGGGAAGCGTCCAGGCGGCTTCTGCACCGCTTTTCCAAAGAGCGGTCAAACTCGTGTATTTATGACATATTCAGGTACGGCTTCGAATATCTCGACGCTTGCGCATGAGCTGGGTCATGCTTACCACCAGCATGTCATGAACGATCTGCCAGCGTTGTCGCAAGAATACGCGATGAATGTAGCTGAGACAGCATCGACGTTTGCGGAGCTGATCGTTTCGGATCAAGCACTTAAAACAGCAACGGAGGACGAGGAGAAGCTCGGATTGCTTGAAGATAAAATTCAGCGGTCTGTAGCATTTTTTATGAACATTCATGCACGCTTTTTATTCGAAACTCGTTTCTATGCGCGTCGCAGCGAAGGTTTAGTATCCGTTGAAGAGCTTAATTCCTTAATGGAAGATGCACAGCGGGAAGCTTATTGCGATACGCTAGGTGAGGTGCATCCTCATTTCTGGGCATCGAAGCTGCATTTTTACTTAACGGATGTTCCTTTCTACAATTTCCCTTATACATTCGGCTATCTATTCAGCGCGGGTATTTATGCAAGGGCACTGAAGGAAGGTTCAGATTTCAAAGACAAGTATGTTGCATTGCTTCGTGACACTGGCCGCATGACCGTAGAGCAGCTTGCTAAAGAGCATCTTGGCGTAAATGTGGAAGAGATGGACTTCTGGCGCGAGGCGGTTGCATTGACAGCTGTTGATGTAGATCAGTTTATCGAAATGACAAACAAGTAAAGCGCTTCTTCAGAGGGGCATTTGTAGCAGTAGCATTAGCCGTAGGCATGGGAAACCATTGGTCTACGGCTTTTTTATATGGAATTGGGATGGATAGTATTCTAGCTACTGCAAAAAACTCTGCAAAAACAGGAGTGCATTTCTTTGATTTGCGGGAAGCAAGGCAGATTATATTATAATAAGATTATGTTCGACTATTGAGAAACACAGAGAGGCGGAATGGAATTGATAGAGCATGCAAACAAAAAAGTTGTCGGATTTATTGGAACGGGCATTATGGGCGCAAGCATGGCGGGCCATTTGCTTGATCACGGATATGAAGTGAATGTGTTTAACCGAACGAAATCAAGAGCAGACCTCTTGGTATCAAAGGGCGCTGTTTGGCAGGATTCGCCGAAGTTGGTTGCGGAGCAATCGGATATTATTATTACGATGTTAGGTTATCCGGCCGACGTGGAAGAGGTTTATTTTGGAGCTGATGGTTTATTGCAGAATGCTAGGTCCAATGCGGTGCTTATTGATATGACTACCTCAAGTCCTGCTCTTGCTAAACGAATTGAGGCAGAGGCTGGCAACAGAGGACTTATGGCGCTGGATGCCCCAGTCTCCGGCGGCGATGTAGGTGCGAGGGAGGCTAGACTGTCAATCATGGTCGGAGGCTCGGAGCAAGCCTATAATGCGATATTGCCAATGTTTATGCTCATAGGTAAAAACATCGTTCATCAAGGTGAGGCAGGGGCGGGCCAATTCACTAAGATGTGTAATCAAATCGCGATTGCATCCAATATGATTGGCGTGAGCGAAGCTCTTGCCTATGCCAAAAAAGCGGGGCTCGAGCCTAGCAAAGTATTGAAAAGCATTGAAGCCGGCGCTGCGGGAAGCTGGTCCTTATCCAATTTAGGACCTCGCATTATCAACGGAGATTTTGCTCCTGGCTTTTACGTAAAACATTTCGTAAAAGATATTAAAATCGCCATCGAGTCAGCTGATGAGATGGGTCTTCCTTTGCCTGGACTAGCATTAGCACGATCTTTATATGAGCAACTTATTTCACATGGTGAAGAAAATAGCGGCACACAGGCGTTATATAAAGTTATTTTTAAAGAGTAGGACGACCATATATTGTACATTATTTGTTAATATGATATATTATTTTTAAATAATAGTACTATATAATACAAGTATGACTCATATAGAGGACGGGGGAGAGTACGATTCAATTATCTTCGCGGCAATTGGAGCTTCTTGAGCTTGTGAAGAGGCATGCGCCGATTACCGGTGAGCAGTTGGCAGAATCTCTAGGTGTCAGCAGGCCCACACTGCGCTCGGACTTATCGCTTCTCGTCATGCTTGGATTGCTTGATGCGAAGCCTAAAGTAGGTTATTTCTTAGGCAACACCTATCGCTCAAGCAGCGAACCTTTGCAGCAATTGAACAATATGAAGGTGAGAGAAGTACAAGGTGTTCCCGTTAATGTTCCGGACTCGTTGTCCGTGCATGACGCTGTTATTACGTTATTTACTGAAAATGCAGATACTCTTCTGATCGTTAATGAGCAGAAACGGTTTGTTGGAATCGTAACACCGAAGGATTTGCTGAAAATAACGCTTGGCAACGCTGGTGCTGCATCTATTCCTATCAGTATGGTGATGACCCGTTATCCTAATATTGTGACGCTAATGCCCGACGAATCTGTGATGGAAGCGATTCGCAAAATGTCGCTTCATCAAGTAGATTGTTTACCAGTTATCATTCCGCGCGAGGATCAGGTGACTGATCCAGAGGTTACTGGCTGGGTATCGAAGTCGAACATTATACGTCTTATGGCGGACATCGCGATGGATGGGAAATTGGGGGAGCCAGAGTTATGAAACAGCAGATCATTTATGTATGCTCCGATGCTGTTGGAGAAACGGCGGAAGCTGTTGCAAAGGCGACTTTACGCCAATTCTCCTCAGAACAAGTGAAAATAAAGCGTTACGGCCATATTAAATCCGAGGATGAAATTATTCGTATCGTGGCTGAGGCCGCTAGTACTGGCGGTTTTATAAGCTACACGCTCGTCCAGCCGGAGCTTCGGGAGCAAATGAAAGAAGAGGCTTTTAGAGCTGGAGTTAGAGCCGTTGATGTCATGGGACCGATGATGCAAGCCTACGTTGATACGTTTGGGAGTTTCCCGAAGCGTGAGCCGGGGCTGCTGCACTCCATTGACGATGCTTACCATCGCCGAATGGATGCTATTGAGTTCGCTGTGAAATATGATGACGGCAAGGATGCTCGAGGTTTTGTACAAGCACAGGTCGTCCTGATTGGCGTATCTCGAACGTCGAAGACGCCGCTGAGCATCTTTTTGTCCCATAAAGGAATTAAGACGGCTAACCTGCCGCTAATGCCCGAGGTTAATCCTCCCGAAGAATTGAAGCCTGCACCTGGCAGGCTCATTATAGGTTTAACGATGCAAGCTGAGCATCTTCTGGAGATCCGCTCTGAACGGCTTAAGACGCTGGGACTTCCGGCATCTGCGCAGTATGCGACAACCGAGCGCATTCAAGAAGAGCTTGATTATGCAGAGTCCGTCATGAAATCATTGAATTGTCCTGTTATAGATGTTACAAATCGTGCTATTGAAGAGACTGCAGGTATTATTACTGAATGGCTTAACAAATAAATGGCTATACCGATAGAGACAAAGGGGGATTCAACATGGATAAAACGTTTGTAATGGTAAAGCCAGATGGTTACGCGCGTGGTTTAGTAGGTCGTATTGTTGCTCGATTTGAAGAGAAGGGCTTTAAACTAGTAGATGCAAGGGTAATGCGCCTTTCAAGAGAGCAAGCCGAGACACATTATGAGCATTTGCGCTCAAAGGTGTTTTTTGACGAGTTGGTCGATTTTATCGTTTCGGGGCCTGTATTTGCTATGATATGGGAAGGCAAAGACGCTATTAAAAACGCAAGGAGTCTTATTGGCGCAACGAATCCATCTGAAGCCCTTGCAGGTACAATCCGTGGAGACTTTGCAATCGATGTAGCTAGCAATATTATTCATGGATCTGACTCTATCGAAAGCGCAGAGCGCGAGATCAAAAACTTTTTCCAATAGTCAATGGAATTGTAAGTTAAAGAAATAAGATAAACAGCAGAAAATTCCTTAGTTGACGAATGGAATATGGGTATGGTAAATTTTAAACAAAGTTAATGATCAAACACGGAAGCACCGTATAAGGACGCAGATATCTGCGCCTTCTACGGTGCTTTTTTTGTGTTTTCTAAGCGGAAGGAAGGTGAAAAGGCTGAATAAATATCAACTTGCTGTGGCGGTAAGGGAGCCGGAATACTTGAAGCGGCTGGCTGATTATATGCAAGGCAGCAAGCTTGGCGAGCAATGGCAGATTATCGCGTTCACGCACGCCGATTCTTGGAAGCTCTATGTGAAGCAAGGCTACAAGATTGACTTATTGGCTGCTCAGCCTGAGCTGCTTGCAGAAATGGATGCAGAGCAAGCGGGTATTCCTGTAATTGCTCTAGTGCTACAGCTGGGAGAGAGCAAGGAGAAGCATGAGCTTTTGCAATATCAACCCATTCCCCAGCTGCTGAAGCGTTTTTCGGAGATTCATTCCCAAGCGATAGGACATGCTGCCGCTTCGTCAGGCGCTTATGAGAGGCCGTCTGGCATGAATATTATATCTGTTTATTCGGCATCGGGGGGAGTGGGAAAGACGGTATTGGCGCTGCATTTGGTACATGCTGCAAGTGTGCATCAATGTCGTACCTTTTATCTGAACCTTGAGCGGTGGAACTCTTCTGAAGCTTGGCTGCGCAACCAGCAATATACAGATGACCTCAGTGAAGGAGAAGTGAGAGAGGAGGGTTTGTCAGAACTGCTTTATGGACTCAAGGCACAGCCGGAGCAGTCGGTCAATTGGCTTATGGAGCATCGAAAACGGGATTCGCAGCTTAAGGGTGATTATTTAGCCCCGTGCACCAATTTGGAAGATCGATTGACGCTTAATGAGGAAGATGCGGCTGGAATAGTGAGTACGATTGCTCGAAGCGGGCAGTATGATCTCATTGTCGTTGATTTGGAGGGCGGTCTGGATGAGCTGCACCTTGCTATTTTTGAACGATCAAATCATGTGCTTTGGGTTGCAAGCGATAATCCGTCTGTGAGGGATAAACAAAAAATGGCCCTGCGTTATGGAGCGCAAAAGTGGAGTGATCGCTTTAGCAGCTTGTCCATTAAATTCAAATGCGTGAGAAATTATGTGGTTAATCCGAAGCATACCGTTGATAACGAAATTGATGGCATGGCATGCGCCAAGGTGGGGCTGCCGGAAATTCCTGAATGGCGAGGAGCAAGCCATGTCGCTCTGCTGTCTTCGCCGTTATACCGAGCAGCAGCAGATCAATTATTCAAGCAGCTTTATGTGGAAGGAGGCGGATTGATTGCTGAGCGATGAAACGGTGCTTGAGCTGCGCAACAAGGTACGAGCCAAAATTGATTTTAGCGGCTCACTGTCAGATGAAAGCCTGATGAGAATAGCAGAAGAGATCGTTTTCGAATGGTGCGATCTTCATCCTCTTACCGCAACCGAGAAAGTGAAGCTTGTACGGAGGCTGTTCCATTCTTTTAGAGGTCTTGATATTTTGCAGCCGCTGATGGAGGATGCCTCCATTAGTGAAATTATGATCAATCATCATGCAGAAATATTTGTGGAGCGAAGAGGGAGAATGACACTTTTGCCAGTGTCTTTCGAAAGTAGAGAACGGCTCGAGGATCTAATCCAGACCGTTGTTGCGAGTGTGAATCGTGTCGTTAACGAGTCTACGCCGATTGTTGACGCCCGTCTTAAGGATGGATCTAGGGTGCATGTCGTATTGCCGCCGGTTGCGCTCAAAGGACCATGTATGACCATTCGGAAGTTTCCTGATCAGCCTCTAACAATGGAGGAGCTAGTAGCATTCCACTCGCTCTCGCAGGAAGCGGCATCGTTCTTGAAAGAGCTTGTCGGGGCTCAATACAATATGTTTATAAGCGGCGGAACAGGAACAGGCAAAACAACTTTTTTAAATGCATTGTCGCAGTTTATTCAGCCGGATGAGCGGATTGTGACGATCGAGGATTCTGCTGAGCTACAAATTCGCTCCATTCCTAACTTAGTGGCGATGGAAACGCGCAATGCGAATACGGAAGGGAAAGGGGAGATTACGATTCGCGACCTCATACGTGCCTCGCTTCGGATGCGTCCTAATCGCATTATCGTCGGTGAGGTGCGGGGAGGAGAGGCTCTTGATATGCTGCAGGCATTAAATACCGGCCATGCCGGAAGCATGTCAACGGGCCATAGTAATGGCGCGAAGGATATGATGGCTCGGCTGGAGTCGATGGTGCTAAGTGCAGCAGAATTGCCAGTGATCGTTATTCGCCAGCAAATCGCCTCAGCCATCGATATTGTTATCCATCTATCAAGATTCCGTGATCGCACCCGCAAAGTGACGGAGATATGCGAGGTCATTGGCGTTGAGGATGGAGAAATATTGCTTAATCCACTGTTTATTTTTGAGGAGGAGGGAGAGCGGAATGGCAGAGTGCTTGGCGGGCTAAAACGTACAGCGAATCCGGTAATGAGAATGGACAAATTGACGCTTGCTGGAAAAAGAATGGTCAAAGGAGTAGCGATATGAACAATTCAAGCGGCATGAATAAAAGCAGCAGCCTTCATCGTCAGCATGGGGGACGGATAGAGAGAATGCTCTTATGGTGCGGCTGGGAAAGCGATGCGACGCTAGCGAATCTTCGAGCTGGCCGAACCCTTACCAATTATGAACAATACCCACTTAATCGAAACCAGTTTATTACTACGTCCTTAATCGCAGCTGTGATTTTCTATGGTGCTGTCTTCTTATTTTATCATTCTGTGTTCCTTTCATTTGCAGCGGCAAGCTTGGGTATACTCGCTCCTAGAATTAGACGAAAATTTCTTCTGGAACAGCGCAAGGAGAGACTGAAGCTGCAATTTAAAGAAGCTTTATTTTCACTGACATCCTCGCTTGCAGCAGGGCGCTCTCTTGAAAATGCATTTTTATCTACTCACGATGATTTGAAGCTAATTTACCCTGATGCTCGAACGGAGCTGCTGCTGGAGTTTCAAATCATTCGCTTTCGTCTAGATAACGGCGAGCCCTTAGAATATGCGCTGCGCAACTTTGCTAATCGTGCAGGAATTGATGAGATTACTCAGTTCGTCGATGCACTAGCTGCTTGCAAGCGCTCTGGAGGAGATTTGCTTGAAGTGATGAAACAAACCTCGATCATCATTGGAGAGAAACTTGAAATTGAGCAGGAAATTGCAGTTATGGTTGCTCAAAAAAAATTCGAAGGTCGAATTATGATGGCGGTGCCTTTTGTTTTTTTAGCGTTTTTAAGCCTAGCTGCACCTGACTATATGGCTCCTTTATATGGAGGAATCGGATATTTGCTATTGACGGGAGCGCTGCTGCTTTTGCTTCTTTGCTTTTGGTTGATGGCAAAGATGATGAGTATCCGAATGTAGGACGAAAGGAGACAAAGCATGCTCGCGGCAATTGCGCCGGTTGCTTTAACGGCGATTTGGGTGTACTTGGCAGGAAAAGGAGCATTGTATGCCATATGGCGTCAGCTAATGGGTAGAAAACAAACGAATGACCAAACGCGGCAGCAGCTTATGCAGCTAAGTTTGATTAATCCATTTATGCATGTGCTAGAACGGTTCAAGCTTTTTGATACGCTGCATCTGCCTATGGGCAGCTACCATATGAAGCTCCTCTTATTGAAGGATAGCAGCTGGTCAATTGAGCGGACAAAAGGTGAAGCAACTGCTGCTCTCGGTACGGGATATGCTGCTTTAACAGGCTGTGCTTGGATGAGTTTACTTGGACAGGAGCCTACACTGTTAGTCATGGGGATAGTATTCAGCATCGTGCTAACGATACGCCCTTTCGTAGATGCAAAGCGGCAGGTTGAGGAACGAAAGCAGCAAATTATTATAGAGCTCCCCGTTATGCTCAGCAAGTTAATGCTGCTGGTCGGCGCCGGTGAGACAGTACAGCAAGCGCTAGCAAGATGCTTGGAGGGAAAGGAGGCTGTGCAGCATCCTCTTTACAAGGAATGGGGAGAGACGGTATCTATGCTTCGCAACGGTCAATCGTTCAGTACGGTAATGGAGCGGTTTAATAGAAGATGCGCGGTGCAGGAGGTTTCGATCTTTACAACGGTGCTCTTATTAAATTATCGCCGCGGAGGAGAGCATTTTATTCTTGCATTGCGAGAGCTCTCTTACACTTTATGGGAGAAGCGCAAGGCAATCGCTAGATCGCGTGGGGAGCAAGCCTCCTCAAAGCTTGTATTTCCGCTTGTAGGTATTTTGCTAGTACTCATGATTTTGGTAGCAGCACCCGCAGTACTGCTCATGTCTTAACTTAAATTAGAGAGGAAGATGAAGGATGAGAAAAATAGGCCAATCGCTACGTTCATTTTGGAAAGAGGAAGATGGTTTAGGGACGCTCGAAATTATTTTGATTATTGCGGTTGTCATCATTATTGCACTGTTGTTTAAAGACTGGATTATTGAGCTGATTGAGCGTTTGATGGGCAAAGCAGATGACGAGGCGGACAAAATTTTTAGTTAGCGGGTGAGGCTTTTGAACAGATTGCGAATAAATGCACGGCTGCTTCGCTTGCTTAAGAAGGAGCAAGGCAGCTTTACGCTGGAGTCTACGATTGTATTTCCAATGCTGTTCGGGCTTATATTGTTGTTTATTTTGTTTGGAATGTACATGTACGAGAAGGTCATTGTCTATTATGCAGCGTCTTCAACAGCAGAGCGTGCGGCCTACAGCTGGGATAACAGTAATCGAGATGCAAGGAGCGGCATGCTCAATGAGCCAAGCTATGATGGTTTATATTGGCGTATTGGCGAGGATGGCGTGCTCAGCAGCTTGTTTGGACTGAGAGGAGAAAATGATGCAGCGAAAGTCGTGCTCCCACTTGCTGAGACGGGTGATGGAGACAAGAATGCTTTAGCTATTCGGAAAATAGAGCAGTCTGCTAGATGGTTGGGACAAGCAGGCCTAACATACGAAGGAGAAATTAGCTATTCAAGCAGCATTCTGAGAAGAGTGATCAAAGTCAAACTGAAGGAGCCTTTATCGGCTGAATCCATTGAGAAAAGCTGGTTGAAGCGTGAACCCAAAAGTGCAGCCTCTTCCACGGTTGTTGATCCAACTGAGTTTATTCGGAGTGTTGATCTCGTACGCTATTATTCATCAAGGTTTGCAAACCGGGCTGGAGGAGCGGGGCAAGCAAAGTCTCAGGCCGGTCAAGTGCTGGATACTTATAAAGGTAAGGGGAAGGCGACAAAGCCATAATGTAGCGAAACAGAAAAGGCTTGAAAGGTAACGATGGAGGTGCAAGGCAGCAGTGAGCATAAAAATAGATTCGAAGCATCGTTATCGGCAGTTTATTTGCAAGCTTTTCTTTCGAGAAAATGGGGCAGTGACCGTGTTTTCGGTTATTGTTTTATCCTCGCTGCTTTTGTTTTTCTCTTTGCTTATTGATTATGCCCGAATTGCGGCTCTGCATAAGTTAACAGAGGATGCTGTAAGGTCAAGCGTAAGATCTGTACTCTCTGCTTATGATGATGCTCTTTATAAGCGATATGGTCTATTTGGCCGTGGTGGTACAGACGGTCAAATCATATTCGAGGAAATGATGAAGGCAAATACAGAAACAGCAGATGACTCGGGTCGATCAGGGATGAAGCTGGTTCGCGCTAAGTCAGATGCTGCCGCACTGCATGCAGCGACGTTTCTAGGCAGCCATAACGTATTTTCAAGACAGGTGCTCGAAGAGATGAAGTATAAGGCGCCAGTAGATTTCACATTGGATATCGCAGCAAGGTTTATACCAATGGCAGATGCAATGAAGGAGGCATCGATTGCAATAAGTTTGCTGGAGAGCATGCGGAAGCTGTATGAGAAACGGGAAATTCATCTAGCGAATGTACTTCAAATGCAAAAGCAGATGGCTTCGACGATAAGTGGAAGCAGTCTTTCTATGTTAATTCCTGTCCAGCCAGGTGTAGTAGCAATAGAGGGTAATTCTGCTCTGAGCATCGCAGGGGAATACAGCTCATATGCGGCCAAAGTTATATATAATCAATCGCTAACTGCCGGGGAGAAAAAGTTGAATACAGCGGAAATAGAAGCATACGAGGAGAAAGTGACAGCTTTTGCTATGGAGCTGCGCAAAGTGAGTGATGACATACATAGACAGCATGTGAAGCTTCAGGGAGAAGCAATACAAGCGCTGGAAGCTGCAAGGGCATTAAATGACGATATGCTGAGAATTGTTCAACAAGCCAATCAACAGCCTCAGCATAGTGGATATGATACGGTGTCCAAGCATAAGTCAGCAAATACTGAACAGCATCAGGTTCCCGCTGATGCTGCTTCCGACATTGAGCAGGTAAGGAAAGCTGCGGATGAGCTTGTAAAGACGGATGGATGGTTCACAGAGTACCGTCAGGAGGTGGAGGCGCAGGGCTCGTCTGCTGCTTCACTCGATATGGAAGCAGGGGCTTATCAGTCCAGCAGCCTTGCCGCTATAGTTAAGCCGGTTAAGAGCATAACTGCTGATACATTGCTTGAAAGCGTCACAAGCCTGCGTCTTGCTTATGGGGCATATGAACAGAAATATATTCGACCTGCTAGTGTCATCGTTGATCGACAGAAAGCACTCGATCAGGGTCAGATATCGAAACAGCTTAAACAGCAAAAGGAGCAAGCTGGTTCTCTCTGGAATCAGGCACGCAGCTTGCTGCATGGACTGACAAGTATCCCGCAAATGGAAGAACATCAAAAGGTGTTCGAACAGGTACAGCTGCGTTATAACGATAACCTATTATTCAATGAGCAGCCTGATGAAGCAACAGAGATTGTCGACATGGAGAAGGCAAGTGATGCGCATATGGCAGCTGAGCAGTCTAATACGCTTATGGGTGGATTGTTCTCAGGTATGGCCGGGATGCTGGAGAAAACGAGAGATTCATTATACTTTGGTGAATACGTTATTCAACGCTTCACTTCTTTTGCTCCTCAGCATTTACGTTCGATGATGACTGGAGGAGATATATCAGAGTTGTCACATGCCATTTCATTTCATAATCAGGAAGCGGAATATATTATTTATGGCTTCAACAATCCAGTAGGGAATATAGCCGCTGCATATGGTGAATTGTTTGCGGCTCGACTGGCTGTGAGAACGATGGAGGGGCTGCTTGAAAGCAAATCATTAGGCCATCCATTGCTTATCTTATCAGCCGCGCTTATTTATGGATTAGAGAAATCGATCGAGGATATGCTTGCTTTCTCTGAACGAGGAACTGCTCCACTTTCCAAATACATAAAAGTAGAGCTTTCATATACGGATTATTTACGACTTTTTATTCTGATGCATGGTGCCGATGATGGGGCAAGTCTGGCCCGGATGATTGCAGCCATCGAACTAAACAGTGGGACGATTCTCTCTGCAGTCCCGAGCGGAGTGACAGGTGAAGCAGCCGTTTCGATGGAGCTTTGGTTCATTCCCGGATTAATTCGGACGCTGGGAGCAGTCGGACTTCTGGAAGGAAAGGTTGTAGGCAACCGTTATGAGACGACACAAACGATGGGCTGGTCTTATTAAATGTCGACGCTTTAAGCAGGAACAAGGTTCAATAGTCGTAGAAGCTGCATTAGTTATGCCTATGGTTATAGTTGTGCTGCTAGTCTTCGTCATGCTCATTCGTTTATGTGCGGTACAGTTGGCACTGCATTCTGCTGCTTCTCAGACTGTAAGGCAAATGGCGGCACATATCTATCCAGTAGAACTTGCCTGGCAGCAGGCATCAGCCGTCGTTCCGCTGCCTTCCAAAGGGAAAATTCCTTTGTCTTCATGGAGTGAGATTGCCGCAGAAGCGGCTGAATGGCTGCCTTCACCCGCAGGAGCTTTGGTTTCATCTACATTGCGGGGAGATTTTCGTCCGATTCAAAATATGGCCGCTACTGAAATAGGCAGATCTGTTATTCAGCCGTTAATAAGTGAACTTTCTGATGCAGCCATTATTGATCCCGAGAAGATTAGGCTGAGCTGGCTAGCTCTTCCGGATCTAAATAAGGAGCATGAGCCGTATTTAGCTATCGAGGTGGAATATGACTTTCCGTTAAAGCTGCCTTTTTACGGTAAACCGATTGTCCTCAAAGAGCAAGCCTCCGAACGTGTTTGGATAAGTGACGCCGCACCAGCAAGATATGGTGAAAACAAAAATGATCAAGAAAACATTCCGATTCAAATCGTTTCCATTGAGCCAAATCCGCTCCGGCCTGGCAAGAAAGCTGCCGTTACAGTGAAAACGCTGCCGGGTGCTGCGATTTCTTTGGGTGTTACTTATAAAAGCGGATCAAGTAAAGCGAAACATCTTGGTGAAGCAGTTGCCGATGCAGATGGATATATCAAATGGACCTGGCATGTATCCGGAAATACAACTCCTGGCACATGGGAGCTTAAAGCTTCAGAGGTGAATAAGGAAAACAATCAAGTGTCGATGCATTTTGTCGTTGAAAAGAGCAGCGATAAAAAGTAAGAAAAGACTTAGCCGCTTTGGAGGGGAGTCGCCATGGAGTTTGTTGTGACAGCTGTTGTTGCAGTGTTTTTAGTGATTGCTCTCTATACGGATTTAAAGGCTCAAATTATACCAAATTGGCTGACCGTGACTTTTTTCTCCGCTGCATTTATATATCATACTACTATCAGCGGGTTGGAAGGAGCTGCAATTGCAGCAGTTGGCGCCTTAACCGGATTTATTCCTTTGCTGCTGCTTCATCTTGCCCGAGGAATAGGTGCTGGCGACGTAAAGCTGTTTGGCGCATTGGGAGCTTGGGTGGGAGTATGGTTGGTGCTGCAGATGATGTTTTATGCCATCTTATATGCTGGTGCAATTGGCGTGTGTCTTGTCATTGTAAATCGTGCATTCGGGAAAAAAATGGCTGCTGACGTAACCGCATTTGTCGTGCCAGTGGCAGGGGATAGGAAGCTTCAGTGGCTGCAATGGGCGGAATCAGGCAAAAAGTTTCCGTTTATGCTGGCGGTTGCACCCGCTGCTGTTACGGTATGGTCCATTTTCAGCTAAGTTTTCATGTTACAAGGGGGGATTTGAGAAATGAAAAGCTTTCGGATTGATTTTGCTATGAATCAGTCGCATGAGATGATTATTGATCGAGAGAGCGGTTTGTATAGAAGCGAGCTTGATGAAATTGAGCTTCATATGCTTCATAGCGAGCGAATTCCCTATCTGCTGCCTATTGATTGGTTCGAGCTGGATAGCAAGGTTACATTCCGGTACAAGCTTTCAGGAATGAGAATGCTTTTGCACAGGCTGCAGCAGCAACAGCTCTCGATGGAGCAATACTATACGCTAATATTAGGCGTGGCGGATGCGTTATTCGAATGCAGGCATTATATGCTGCGGCCAGAGGGCTGTCTGCTTGATGAACAATATATTTTTATTGGAGAGAAGCTTCATGATATACGGCTTGCTTATATTCCAATAATGGAGGGGACTGCTGAACAAACAAAAGGAGCGGGCGATCTCTTGGCGTTAATTGTGCGTTTCACCTCTTATGTAGACCGCATTGATGGGGAAGGATTAAAGCGTATGCTTCAGCATTTCGGCAAGAGATGGCCTCTTGAAGAGCTGCGGGCGACGCTGTTGGAATTAATAGGGGAAGCTTCATCTTCATCGAATCAGCGATACGAGGCAATAGAGAAGCCGGAGATGCAGCAAGCAGCAAAACCTGCTCCAACGCAAAAAAATCCACTATTAGATTGGCAGCAGCGATCTGAGTTAGCGAATAGCGATGAAAAAGGGCGGATTCAAATACCAAACCCTTCATTGCGTTCGTACTCTTCCCCGATAATGGAAGAGTTTAAGGATCATGAATTATTTTCAAAACAGTATGTTGACCCTTTGGGTAGGGAAGCGGATGAGCCGGAAACAAAGAAAAAATGGATTGGAACAGCTATTATTGTCATCGCACTTGCATGTGTTTGGAGATTTGTTTATTTTGAAGCTGCTGGTAGGCAGAGCTTATTGATCAGCTCGGGTATTTCTTTGCTGTTACTAGCAGCAGTTATGCTTGTTTGGAAAAAGAAAACAGATGACGAAGCAGACTACGACGAATCGGAAAAAATGATAGAAGAGTCATCGTTCCACTCTGGACTATTTCCAGGGCTTAATCGTGCTCATGCAAATGATGATTCTGTCGAGACGCCAGCTATTAATCCGCCAGAGGATCAGAGCGAATTATTCGAGTCTCAGTCGGCTGCCTCGCTGCATGTTGTAGCAGCAAATCCCATTTCTCATATAGCAGAACCAACAGTATTGCTAGGAAATAATCAATCAATGGAGGGTTTAGGTGAATCGTCAGTATGGCTCCAAAGGAGATGGAAGAGTCAGGAGAACAGGATAGAATTAACAGAAGGAAGCTTTAAAATTGGGCGTTCGGGAGAGCAGGTGAGTTATGCAGAGGGGGCAAGCGGTATATCGCGGCTTCATTTGGAAATTGAAATTTTAGCGGGCGAATATAAAGCGAAAGACTTAGGTTCCCGTAATGGGAGCCTGCTAAATGGACAAATGATGATCCCTTATAAAAGCTATAAGCTAACGATAGGAGATGTCATCCACCTTGCAGGCGAGCAAGGACCAGCGTATGTGCTGAAATCGGAATAAGAAACGAAGCTAACCTTGCCCTACAAGTTCTTCCATTGCACTATTAATCGTTGGATAAAGGAACACGAACCCGTTTTCAAGCGCTCTGCTTGGCAAAGCTCGCTGTCCGTCTAATAGAAGTGTGGACATTTCACCAAATAAAGTTCGCATCACAAAAGCTGGAACCGGGAACCAATGAGGCCGGCTCATTGCTTTGCCAATGGCTCGACCAAATGAATCATTTGTTACAGGTTCAGGTGAAGAAGCATTTATGGGTCCTTCAATAAAGTTGTTGTCCAATATAAATAGGATTAGCCGAATCATATCCTCGAGATGAATCCAAGACAGCCATTGTTTGCCGCTGCCGATCTTACCTCCGCCGAACAAGCGATAAGGCATAGCCATTAAAGGAAAAGCGCCTTCCTTTTTGTCTAGCACAACGCCCACACGAAGCTTAACAAGCCGCTCAGCTGGTATGCTGTCTGCGGCCTGTTCCCATTTCTGAACGACTTCGGATAAAAAATCGGTAACTTTAGTTGGGCTTGATTCATCAAAAATACCGTCTGCTGATATGCCATACGCAGAAATGCCAGAAGCATTAATGACAAGCGGCGGCTTGCGCTCGAGCGATTGTACAAGCTTTGAGATGCGGGCGGCGGCTGTTAGTCTTGATTCCATGACACGCTTCTTGGCAGCTTGATTCCATCTTTGATTAATGGATTCGCCTGTGAGATTGACTATGGCATCTATGCCTTCCAGCAAAGCTGGAGCAGTTTCGAGTTCATCCCAAGTTAATTGGGTAAACCCGTTGCGATTGGATTGATTTTTAGAACTAGTTCTGGAAATAATCCATACTTCATCATTTCTCTCAAGCAAAGCCTTGGTAAGCGCCCTTCCGATAAACCCAGTTCCTCCAGCTATCGCAACCCGCATCCTCGTTCGCTCCTTCAATTCACCCATTACTTCATTTCATTCATTACTTTATTTCTTCAATTTTAACTAACCAATTTTGTTTGAGGGTTGCATCACCTTCAATGGCTTTTTCCGAATACTCAAATTTCACTTTTGCATCGTCCGGCAATGCTTCTAATGTGCTTTTTTGATCATCTGTTACTTGAAGTGCAATTGCGCCGGCAGCTGTTTCTATTTCTATAGAGTGCGAGTCGCTTAGACCGCTATAAATACCTTCATTCACTTTGTTTGGCGCTGCTGGATCCTCGATCGTACCGTTGTTGTTTGTTGCAGTATCTGTCGGTTCCGGTGAAGAAAGACCAGGATCAATGACACCATTATCTTCTGGCAACTGAGTAATAACTGGTCCGTCGGTTGCAGTGCCTTGCTGTTCGTTTCCTGCATTAGTATTGCCACCGCCACATGCGGATGTTGCGAGCATAACAGCGAGAAGAACGGCTCCTGCTGTAGCTGCTTTTTTGTTTCTTCTTCGCTTCGATGAGTTCATCATGAGAACCACCTCCTGTAATTAATAACGAAATAGATGAGTATTAGGTTACATTTTTATATATAACCATAAAATACGAGTATGAAGCATGTGTATAAGAGGGTCATTAATTGATGATTAAATATAAATAAGTTTAAGCCGCACTGATGCGGCTTAAACTTATTTATTAAGTAGATGCTTATAGGGAGTATAGTCGATTCCTTGACGGTCAAGAAAAGTAACAAGACTACGGTAATCACGTTTAGGTGTTGCTCGTATGTAACCTTCGATACAATGCTCGCGCGTAACGGATGATGCGCCATGTTCAATCGCCACTTGACCAATCTTGGCTGCGATAGAATGTTTAGCTATATCACGAAAAGCGCTTGGCACTGGGGAAACAAGCTCGTCCAGCAAACTTTTGGAATCATCATTCCACATGCTGCGACTGCGATCTACCCAGTAGTTTTGCCAATCGAGCTTAGACTTGCCGTCTCGCATCGGAAGCACCTTGAGAAATTTTCGAAACATGAAAAATCCGCCAATCGACATAGCCGCAACCATGACGACCGCCCAAAAAACGATAAAATACATAAACCAGTCGGGGGCAACTTTCATACGTGTCTTTCACCTCAATAATGAATTATACCGTATTCCTAGATTTATTTCGACATTCCTTGTAAAATAAGGTTTGATCAACCGAAAGGGGCGTAATATTTATGTTGAAAATAGGTTCCCATGTATCATTTTCGGACAAGGGGCTGCTCACTGCAGCACAAGAAGCAGTATCGTATGGCTCAAGTACATTTATGATCTACACCGGCGCACCTCAGAATACAAGAAGGAAGCCGATCGATTCGTTATATATTGAAGAAGGAAAAGCGCTTATGGAGCAATCCGGTATTAATGAGATCGTAGTTCACGCGCCTTATATTGTGAATCTTGGCTCGTATAAGGATTCTACGTACGAGCTTGCGGTTTCTTTTTTACAAGAAGAAATTCGCCGTACCGATTACATCGGTGTACGTAATATTGTTCTTCATCCAGGTGCCTATACGGATAAGGATGCAGAATATGGCATCGCTCGTATAGCTGAAGGCTTGAATGAAGTGCTTGCAGGCACAAAAGAAACGAATGTTAACATCGCCCTTGAGACGATGGCAGGCAAAGGCACAGAAATTGGCCGCAGCTTCGAAGAGCTTGCTGCGATTATTGACAAAGTTCAGGATAACGAACGGTTAACTGTATGTATGGATACTTGCCACATGCATGATGCTGGTTACGACCTTGTTCATGATCTGGACGGCGTTCTTGAGCAGTTCGATCGTATTGTTGGATTAAACCGCGTTGCCGTTGTTCACGTGAACGATAGCAAGAACTCATGCGGTGCTGGTAAGGACAGACATGCTCCAGTTGGCGCAGGCTGGCTTGGTCACGATGCCATTCAAAGAATCGTTGAACATGAAGGCCTTAAGGGGCGTCCATTTATACTGGAAACGCCTTGGATTGGCAAGGAAGACAAGACTGAACGTCCGATGTATGAAGC
This sequence comes from Pristimantibacillus sp. Z349TD_6, assembly GCF_056173205.1. Taxonomy (NCBI): domain Bacteria; kingdom Bacillati; phylum Bacillota; class Bacilli; order Caryophanales; family Paenibacillaceae; genus Pristimantibacillus (SeqCode); species Pristimantibacillus sp. Z349TD_6. The sequence continues at coordinate 1,711,576 of NZ_CM149662.1, forward strand.
GGAGATCGCTTTGCTCAGCGGCAATGGCAGAGCTCGCTTAGGTGAAAGCTTCTTTGAAGATGTGGAGCGCTTGCATCATTTCTTCGGGAAGCAAGAAATTGATTCCAGAGGTTTTGTACTCTCTACTTGGGATTTGTTAAAAAATGACGCAAAAGCAAAAAAAGCAGACCCGCGCGAGCCGATGGAGCGTCTGTACGATCTTGTAATGGCAGGCGAGGCATTGCCGGCAGGACTAACAGAGGAACAAATCAATCAGCGTATTACGGCTTGGTTTGGCGGCAAAGAGCTGCTTGCTAGACTTTAATTAAAGTTAACATTAATTCATATAGATCATTGCGAAAGGAAGTTTGAAGTCCATGTCATCACCATCCACCCCATCTGAAATAACCGTTGAAGCAGGTGGAAAGAGCGGGCGTGCGCGCATGCTTATTTCTTGTCCGGACCGCCCGGGCATCGTAGCTGCTGTTTCTCATTTCTTATATGAGCACGGGGCTAACATCGTTCAATCGGATCAATATACGATGGACCCGGAAGGCGGAATGTTTTTCATCCGTTTTGAATTTGATCTAGTTGATCTGGACAAGGAGCTTCCACTTCTTATGGAGGACTTCACCAGAGTAGCCGATCGATTTGATATGAAATGGCATACATTCCGTGCCAGCCGCAAGAAACGTCTTGCTGTGTTCGTTTCGAAAGAGGATCACTGCTTGCTAGAGCTGCTTTGGCAGTGGAAGGCAGGGGATCTTGATGCCGATATTTCAATGGTTATAAGCAACCACCCTGATATGCGCGAACTGGTCGAATCCTTTGGCATTCCGTATTACCATATCCCAGTTACAGCGACTACAAAAGAAGAAGCCGAGCGCAAGCAAATGGAAGTTGTTGCAGATAAAGCGGATATCATTGTATTGGCGCGTTACATGCAAATCATTTCGCCTAAGTTCATTGAACAATTTCCAAATCGGATCATTAATATTCACCACTCATTCCTACCCGCTTTCGTTGGGGGCAAGCCTTATGCGCAGGCATATACACGCGGCGTAAAAATTATCGGCGCGACAGCGCATTATGTAACAGAAGAATTAGACGGCGGGCCGATTATCGAGCAGGATGTTCAACGCGTCAGCCACCGTGACAACGTCGATGATTTGAAAAGAATCGGTCGGACAATTGAACGGGTCGTTCTCGCAAGAGCTGTGAAATGGCATATTGAAGATCGTGTAATCGTGCATAATAATAAAACTGTTGTATTCAACTAACTGTATTTTTATGCGAATTATCTATTTTTTTTGATGGAAAACGAGCATGCAGAGTGATACAATATTCAAAGTTATTGCGTACTGGTATGACGCTGTATCGTTGTTTTTAGAAACCATATAACGAGATGAAATTAGACAAGCTTAGACCATAGGAGGAAATTGTAATGTCAGTCACACAAAAGTCGGTTGAACAGCTTTCTATCGATACGATCCGTACACTTGCGATCGATTCCATCGAGAAAGCGAAATCAGGTCACCCTGGTATGCCAATGGGCGCTGCTCCAATGGGCTATCAATTATTTGCAAAAAATATGAAGCATAATCCATCGAACCCTACTTGGGTAAACCGTGATCGTTTTGTTTTGTCTGCGGGTCATGGCTCTATGCTGCTTTACAGCTTGCTTCACCTCTCCGGCTATGATTTGCCTATGGAAGAATTGAAAAACTTCCGTCAATGGGGCTCCCTAACACCAGGACACCCTGAGTTTGGCCACACGGCTGGCGTTGATGCAACAACGGGTCCACTTGGACAAGGTATCGCTATGGCGGTTGGCATGGCAATTGCGGAAGCACAGCTGGGCGCTACTTACAATAAAGAAGGCCACGAGCTTATTAACCACTTCACCTACTCCATTTGCGGCGACGGCGACTTGATGGAAGGTGTCTCTCATGAAGCTGCATCCTTCGCAGGCCACCTGCAGCTCGGCAAATTGGTCGTTCTATATGATTCCAACGATATTTCGCTTGATGGCGAATTGAGCCTTTCTTATTCCGAGAGCGTTCAAAAACGTTTTGAAGGCTACGGCTGGCAAGTGCTTCGCGTAGAAGATGGAAACGATCTAGATGCTTTGTCCAAAGCCGTTGCTGAGGCGCAAGCAGATCTATCCAAACCAACTTTAATCGAAGTAAAAACAGTAATCGGCTACGGCAGCCCGAACAAAGGCGGCAAAGGCGGACATGCTGGTCCTCACGGATCACCGCTTGGTGCTGATGAGACAAAATTGACGAAACAAGCTTACGGTTGGTCTGAAGAGCTTCAGTTCCACGTGCCTGACGAAGTTCGCGCTCACTTTGCAGATGTGAAAAGCAGCGGCGAGCAAGCAAATGCACAGTGGGATGCAAGCTTCGCAGCTTATAAAGAAGCTTTCCCGGAGCTTGCAGCTCAGTTCGAGCTTGCTATCTCTGGCGCAATGCCTGAGGGCTGGGACGCTGACCTTCCAGCATACACAACTGCGGACAACGCGGTTTCAACTCGTGTAGCTTCAGGAAATGCACTTAACGGTCTTGCGAAAAACGTTCCGACTATTTTCGGTGGTTCTGCTGACCTTGAGAGCTCGACAATGACTCATCTGAAAGGTTTGACACAATTCAAACCAGGCAGCTACGATGGCCGCAATCTTTATTATGGCGTACGTGAATTCGGTATGGCTGCTGCCATGAACGGTATTGCTCTTCACAGTGGTTTGAAAGTATTCGGCGGTACGTTCTTCGTATTCACAGATTACCTTCGTCCTGCTGTTCGTCTTGCTGCATTGATGAAGCTGCCTGTTGTTTATGTATTGACGCATGACAGTATCGCAGTTGGCGAAGACGGTCCTACACATGAGCCGATTGAACAGCTTGCTTCGATCCGCATTATTCCTGATCTAACGGTTATCCGTCCAGCTGATGGCAACGAGGCTTCCGCAGCATGGGCTTATGCTGTAGAGAACACTGGCAACCCGGTAGCGCTTGTTCTTACTCGCCAAAACTTGCCGATTCTTGAAGGCACAGTGAACGGTGTTCATGAAAACCTGCGCCGCGGCGCATACGTTGTATCTGATGCAGCAGATGGCAAGCCGCAAGCACAAATTCTTGCAACGGGCTCCGAGGTTCAACTTGCTGTAGCAGCTCAAAAAGCTCTTGCAGAAGAGGGCATTCAAGTACGTGTTGTCAGCATGCCAAGCTGGGATTTGTTCGAGAAGCAATCGAAGGAATACAAAAATTCCGTCATTCTTCCTGAAGTTAAAGCCCGCCTTGCGATTGAAATGGCTCATCCATTTGGCTGGGAGCGTTACACAGGAGATCAAGGCGATATTCTTGCTATCGACCGTTTCGGCGCATCAGCACCTGGCGATCGCGTAATCAAAGAGTATGGCTTTACGGTCGAAAACGTTGTTAGCAAAGTGAAAGCATTGCTGTAATAGCTTGTACAACAGATCATCAAAGCTTTAGCATCCGATATATAAGGGAGATTACGTCTACGATGTCTCAATTCGAAAATGTATCGATCGTCAAGAAGGCAAATGTTTACTTCGACGGTAAAGTAACAAGCCGTGCTGTATTGTTCGCTGACGGCACCAAAAAAACACTCGGCATCATGCTGCCGGGTGATTATGAGTTTGGAACAGACTGCGTTGAAATCATGGAAATTTTGGCTGGCGATTTGAAGGTGCTTCTGCCTGGTGAAACCGAGTGGCTGCACATTCAAGGCGAAGGCGAATTCACTGTGCCTGCGAACACAAAATTCAAGCTTCAGGTTGCTGAAGTTTCGGATTATTGCTGCTCGTACATCTACGAGTAAGCACTAAATATTGAAAAAAGGCTTCTTCGCTTCGGCGAAGAAGCCCTTTTTTTTGTTCGTTCGCAGCATTGACTTATAATATTCGTTATTTCGTTACAAAACTTGTTCAAAGCGAATTGTTTTGAGGTGTAGAATCGGATAAAGTTAATTTATATGCACCGTATTCCATGACTGGAGGATTTTTTGGATGAAAGAAAGAAACTATACACCGCTCATATCGATCTTAACCATCGTCCTTGTCGGGCTGATAGCTGTTTTGTTTTTTCTGCCGGCGTACGAGGGAGAAATTCACTTTGACGTAACGATTTTGCCATTGCTGAATGCGATTTTTAACTGCTTTACTTTTATTGCACTCTGCATAGCGCTAACGGCGATTATGAAAAAAAATGTTCGGATGCACCGTGCGTTCATCGGCGCTGCATTTGTCTCCACAACGTTGTTCCTAGTTTCCTATGTAGCGTATCATTATTTAACGGAATCAACGAAATACGGAGGAGAAGGCATTCTTCGCTCGATTTATTTCTTCATCCTCATTACACACATCTTGCTAGCGATTGTTGTCGTTCCGCTGGCCTTAATATCGGTTGTACGCGGGCTGCAGATGAAAGTAGAGAAGCATCGTAAAATTGCAAGATGGACGATGCCGATTTGGCTGTATGTAAGTCTTACTGGCGTAATTGTTTACTTAATGATCTCGCCATATTATTAAGCAGTATTTCAAAGAAAAAGGGGTTGTCCGCAGTGTAAACTGACCCCTTAGTCAAGGACACTTTGAAAAAAAGAGCACTAAGCCACACTTAAGAGATGATTCCTGTACTGAACAGGAGTCATCCTTTTTTGTTTCCACTGATATCTATGATGATTGTAATAACGAATATAGCGATTAATTTCTCGTTCTAATTCAGCCAAGGTTGTACAGTCTTGACTCTTCACATGATCTTTCATATGACCGAAGAAGGACTCCTGAGGTGCATTATCCCAACAGTTTCCACGACGTGACATCGATTGTCCAAGGCCCTTACTCTTCAATAATTTCTGGTAGGTAGGGCTCGTGTAATGGCTCCCTTGATCGGAATGGATAAAGACCTTCTTATGAAGTTTTACGCGCTTCTGCTTCATTAACGATTCAATGGTATTTGTGACTAAAGGCAGTTGGAGGGATACGGAGAGATTTCGGGCTAGAAGCTCCCCTGTAGAGGCGTCCAAAATGGTCGACAAATAAGCCGTCTGTGATTTTCCATACGGAAGATAGGTGATATCCGTGAGTAAAACAAGGCCTGGGATTCCCTTCTTAAAGTCCCTCTGCAGCTTATTTGGGAGCGTGCGGTGTTCGAGTGTAGCTTTGGTCATAAGTCGATACGGGTTAGGTTTTCGATGAGGACAAACGAGGTCAAATTTTTTCATTAGCCTTTGAATTCGCTTTAGATTGTAACAGGTGTCATATTCGCTCTGGAGCGTCATCTTAATGGATCGGGAGCCTTTTTTATAACCTCTTCGATGAAAGGCTTTCTTGATAAGTGCACCTGCTTGCTCATCCGCTAACGTACGCTTCTGACGCTTGTCAGCAGAGTGAAGGTAGTTATAAAAGCCAGAGCGTGACACGTCAAGCAGTTGACAAAGGTAACGTGTCATTCGCCCCAAACCTTGTTGAACAGCTTCCTGAATAAGGTTAAAACAATCACTCGGATTTAGGATCTTTCCGTTTGCTGTTAGCCTCCTTTCGTTCCTGTCTAACTTTTTTACGTATGCCAGTTGAGCCTCCAAAAGTCTAATCTTTGCATCCTGCCTGGCAATAATCTCTTCAGGAGATAAATCTCGTTTTGATGGACGTAGAACCGCTTCTTTTCTCGAGTCCGCAAGTCCCGTAATCCCATCTTTTTCGTAGGCTTTCTTCCAACGATCTGCACATTGTTCGATCCGCTTCAACCCGAGGATCTCCACTTGAAATCCACTGGTTTCAAAAATCTCCCTCGGAGTTCGTCCCGATACATATTGGTCAATGAACACACGTTTGAATTCATCAGCATACGTAATTGATTTTTCGCTGACTCGTAAGACATACGGGTTGTTAGCTAACTGTTCTTGTTCATATTGATTAAAGTGTTTTTTACTCATATGACCGCCCCCACTATTCACTCTAGTATACAAAAAAAGGTACCCATACACTAAACCCTTTTTTCAAAGTGTCCAGTGTATGGGTACCAGTTTAGTGATTGATACACGCGGACAACCCCTATTTAAATTAATCCCGTCCGCTAAGCTTGCGGCCGATCCATTGCTCGTAAGCTTGGCCTACGCTCGACATATCAAGCTGGCTAAGTCCCATTGCATCACCAATTTGGAATAGGCTCTTCGTTGCTTCCAGCAGAGGAGTCGGCACATGCAGACTGTCCGAGAGGGCAGAGGATAACCTTAAATCCTTTAACATCAGCTCGAGCGAAAATTGAACGTCGTAATTGCCTTCAAGCAGCTTTGGTCCCTTCATTTCAGCTGCCCTGCTTGCTGCACCGCCAGATTGAACGAGCTCGACGAACGAGCTGCCGTCAATGCCGCCGCTCGCTGCTATCGCCATGCCTTCTGCAAGTGCCACAACGTTGATGCCAACAATCGTATTGTGGGCGAGCTTGGCAATGGAGCCGCTGCCGCTTGGGCCCATTGGAATGACTTTACGTCCCATAGCGAGCAAAACGTCTTGGACTTCCTCGATCTTGCCTGCATCGCCGCCAGCCATAAATACGAGTGTACCGCCTTCAGCGGCTGGCTTGCTGCCTGTAACCGGCGCATCTAGGAATACTGCTCCAATAGTATCCGCCGCTGCGGCAAGCTCCTTAGCAAGCGTTGGAGATATCGTGCTGCTGTCAATTAGCGTAATGCCTGCGCGAGCACTTGCAAAAATACCGTTTTCGCCAAAGTATACTTCACGGATTGCAGCATCATTACTAATCATTGTAATGACGATTTGTGCAGCACGCGCAACGTCAGCCGGTGATTCAAGCTCGGAGGCACCTAAGGCGAGCAAGGACTCTGCTTTGCCAGGAGTTCGATTATAAACGACAACTTCAAATCCTTTTCGCAATAAATTAGCAGCCATTCCCATTCCCATTACGCCTAGCCCGATAAATCCGATCTTCTTCATCATCATATCCTCCACTTTGAATCGATTTTTGTTTAATTATACAGACACTTCATTAATTTTTCATCGTTTGTTGCTTGTTTTTATAAGGCAAATCCGATATTGTAGATGCTAAGTTGAAAAGCATTTTCAGGTGTAGAAGCCACATTGGTTTACAACATTCTAGGAGGTTTCCATTTACATGAGCAAAACAGTTCAGTTTGACTACAGCAAGGCTTTAGCATTCGTTGGCCAGCATGAAATCGATTATTTGACAGAATCCGTTCGTCTCGCACACGAGCAATTACATAACGGAACAGGTACAGGATCAGATTACCTTGGTTGGATCGATCTTCCGACTAACTACGATAAAGAAGAGTTCGCTCGCATTCAAAAGGCTGCTGAGAAGATCAAATCGGATTCCGAAGTTCTAATCGTTATCGGTATCGGTGGATCTTACCTTGGTGCACGTGCAGCTATTGAGGCGCTGTCGCACTCGTTCTATAATATTTTGCCAAAAGAACAACGTAAAACACCGCAAGTTTTGTTTGCCGGCAACAACATCAGCTCGACCTATGTGACTCACCTTTTGCAATTGGTTGAAGGCCGCGACTGGTCGATTAATGTAATCTCGAAGTCAGGCACGACAACTGAGCCTGCGATTGCATTCCGCGTATTCCGTGCTGCACTTGAGAAACAATACGGCAAAGAAGAAGCGCGTAAACGCATTTACGCAACGACAGACAGCGAGAAGGGCGCACTGAAGAAGCTTTCCTCTGAGGAAGGTTATGAATCGTTTATTATTCCTGACGATGTTGGCGGTCGCTACTCCGTGCTTACAGCAGTAGGCTTGCTGCCAATTGCAGCTGCAGGCATCAATATCGAATCCATTATGCAAGGTGCAGCAGACGCATCCAAAGAATACAGCAACCCTAATCTTGCAGAAAACGAAGCTTACCAGTATGCAGCAGCACGCAACGCGCTGTACCGCAAAGGTAAAGTGACTGAAATTCTCGTTAACTACGAGCCATCGCTTCACTTCGTTTCCGAGTGGTGGAAACAGCTGTTTGGCGAAAGCGAAGGCAAAGACTTCAAAGGAATCTTCCCGGCAGCTGTAGATTTCTCAACAGATCTGCACTCGATGGGTCAGTTTATCCAAGAGGGTAACCGCAATATTTTTGAAACGGTTATTCAAGTTCAAGAAGTGTCTGAGCATATCGCTATCGAACACGATGCAGCGGATCTTGATGGCCTCAACTTCTTGACAGGCAAAACGATGGATTTCGTTAACAAGAAGGCTTTTGAAGGAACGCTTCTTGCTCATACGGATGGACAAGTTCCGAACTTTATCGTCAACATCAAAGACATGACGCCATACACATTCGGCTATCTTGTGTATTTCTTCGAAAAAGCATGCGGAATCAGCGGTTACTTGATGGGTGTTAATCCATTTGACCAACCGGGTGTTGAAGCATACAAAAAGAACATGTTTGCTTTGCTTGGCAAACCTGGCTTCGAGAAAGAAAAAGCCGAGCTGGAAGCAAGGCTGTAATCAACCGGCTTGAACGGTATACGGGAGTCATAGCCTATGCTTGAGAAGTATAGAACAGTCAGGTCGCAGGCTAGCGCAGAAATCGTCATCAAAAAATCGCGGTTCATCGGGTATGCGAAGCCAGTGGAATCCGAAGAGGAAGCTGTAGCATTCATCAATGAGATTAAGCAGTTGCATAAGCAGGCGACCCATAACTGCTCGGCTTATATGGTGGGTGAGCGAGACCAGTTCCAGAAGGCATCGGATGATGGTGAGCCAAGCGGTACAGCGGGCAAGCCGATTCTCGAGGTTATCAAGCATAAGGGGCTAAAAAATGTCGCTGTCGTTGTGACGCGATATTTTGGAGGCATTATGCTCGGAGCAGGCGGTCTCGTTAGAGCTTATACGGATGGTGCTGTGGCTGGCATTGAAGCAGCAGACGAAATCGTCAATGTGCTTCACCGCGAAGTATTTGTTGATGTGGACTACACTTGGTATGGCAAGCTGGAAAATGAGCTGCATACGAAAGGTACACGCGTTGGCGGGACGGATTTTACCGATCGTGTCATCGTGCGCTGCCTGCCGGAAGAGCCTGAAGCAGATGCTTTTATCGCTTGGGTAACCGATCTAACACAAGGACAAGCGATCCTCTCCGAAGGAGAAAAGGTCTATTATATTGAAGGCGAATAAGAAGAAGAGGAGTATCGGCTTAGGCTGATACTCCTCTTCTTTGTACTCAGAGGCTTGCGTAACGAACAGTCATAAGAAAAAGCTATAAAAGCGATAAGAATTTCCAAATTTATTGTTGACTTAATCCCAGTTTGGATGCTACATTATCAATACCTAGTATCTTAATAGGAATTATGTTTTTAATTGTTTTGTTACACCTACGGCACGAGCCGATGGTCTGGAGGTAAAGTCACAGTGAATGCTTTGTTTCGTGGTAAAGGGTGGAGTTTTGGTTTTCGAAGCACCATAATGCTTTATTTTGTCATCTTAATTATTTTACCAATCGTTGGCATTTACACGCAATCATTTTCGCTTGGATGGACCCCTTTCTGGGAAAGCGTATCCGATCCACTGGCTTGGAAAGCGGTGCTGCTTACAGTAAAGTTGGCAGTTATCGCAACGGTACTCAATATGTTTTTGGGGACGATGATCGGATGGGTGCTTATTCGTTACCGTTTTCCCGGACGTCGCTTGCTCAACAGTCTAGTTGACTTGCCGTTTGCATTACCTACAGCAGTAGGCGGACTTATGATCTTGCTCCTGCTAGGGCCTAATAGTCTAGTAGGCGGCCTAGCCCAAAAGATTGGCATCGAAATCGTATTCCATGAGCCGGCAATTGTTGTCGCTATGCTGTTCGTTACCTTTCCATTTGTTATTCGTGCCATTCAGCCTTTGCTTGAGGAAATGGATAAATCAGAGGAAGAAGCAGCCTATACGCTAGGCGCAACGCGCGCGAAAACGTTTTTTAGCGTTATTTTTCCTACGATGCTGCCAGGAATTTTGAGCGGCGCGATGCTGGCTTTCTCTCGCGGAATTGCGGAGTTTGGCGCAGTCGTACTCGTTGCAGGCAATATTCCAGGCAAGACGTTAATTGCGTCCGTTTTTATTTTTGGAGAAATTGAAAGCAGTAATCCGCAGGGAGCCGCCGCTGTATCGGTGCTGCTGCTCACGCTGTCCTTCCTCATCTTATGGACGGTCAACCTCATTCAAGGCAGGAGGGGCGACCTATGATGAGAAGATTGTGGATTACATTAACTTATATTATTTTTGGATTGCTGCTCATCGCGCCATTGATCAAAATCTTTACAGGCTCTTGGGCAGATGGCTGGAGCGGCTTTGTAGAAGGCATTACTAGGCCGCAGTCGCTTCATGCTCTTATGATGACGGGAATTATCGTTGTTGTCGTTACAGCCTTAAATACGTTGTTTGGCATTATGCTTGCGATGTATCTCGTCCGGGCCGAATGGATTGGGAAGAGGATGAAGCGGCTGCTTAACAGCTTAGTCGATTTGCCCTTTGCGGTATCACCAGTTATCGGCGGTTTGATGATCGTTCTTATTTTGGGACCTAATACAATAATCGGTGCATTATTTGAGGATGCGGGCTTCAAAATCGTCTATGCGCTGCCTGGGATGATCTTAGCGACTTTGTTCGTCACATTCCCGCTAATGGTACGCGAGGTCATGCCCGTGCTGCAGGAGATTGGAGCACAGCAGGAGGAAGCGGCATCAACGCTCGGCGCTTATTCCTGGTACACGTTTTGGAAAGTAACTTGGCCATCAATTCGGTGGGGTGTTATCTACGGCGTAGTATTGACTGTTGCACGATCACTGGGAGAATTCGGAGCTGTGCTCGTCGTCTCAGGCAATATTATGAATAAAACACAAACAGCCACTACACTCGTTTATCAAGATGTTGAAAATTTTAACGTTGTTGCCGCCAATGGCGTGGCTCTAGTTCTTGCGGCATTTTCAGTTGGACTTCTGCTGCTAATGGAATGGGCGAAAAAACGAAAGGAAGTGCATTAAGCCATGCATATTGAAGTACGGAACTTAAATAAAAACTTTGGCGATTTTCATGCAGTGAAGGATGTAAGCTTTGAAATCGAAAAAGGTCATCTGATCGGCTTGCTCGGACCGAGCGGCGGTGGTAAAACGTCCATACTTCGAATGCTGGCGGGGCTCGAGTCTCCTTCCTCAGGCGATATTCTGTTCCACGGGAAACGTGTGAATGATCTTCCGCCGCAGGAGCGCGGCATCGGTTTCGTATTTCAAAACTATGCGCTCTTCAAGCATATGACCGTATATGACAATATCGCATTTGGCTTAAAGGTGAAGAAGCAATCGAAGGAGCAAATTCGCGAGCGCGTTATGTACTTGGTAGAGCTTACGGGTCTAAAAGGCTTCGAGCATCGTTACGCCCATCAGCTGTCAGGCGGACAACGCCAACGTGTTGCTTTCGCTAGAGCGCTCGCGCCTGAGCCGCAGCTGCTGCTCCTTGATGAGCCTTTTGCTGCTATCGATGCGAAGATCCGGACCGAGCTTCGCACATGGCTTAAAGAAATGATTGAGCGTGTCGGCATCACATCGATTTTCGTTACGCATGATCAAGAGGAAGCGATTGAAGTTGCCGATGAGATCATGATTATAAGCAAAGGCAAACTAGAGCAAAAGGGCAGCCCGTGGGACATTTACAAAAATCCAGAGACACCGTTTGTTGCAAGCTTTATTGGCGAATCTACTATCGTAGACAATATCGCGGAGCTTAAAGGTTTTGAGGATGCAGCGAGCCGTCCGGGCACCAAGGCGCTTATCCGGCCTGAATATATCGAGATTGGCAAACCGGGCGAGATCAAGCTGGCTTCAGCTACGCTTGCCGGTAAAGTAAAACAGCTGCATTTCCGCGGCAGCGAGTGGATGGTTGAGCTGCTTGTTGGCGATACGAAGCTGATTACTTACCGTTCGCTGGAGCAAGAAGTGCTTCATCCCGGAGATGAGGTAAGGGTACTCGTCCATCGTGCTTATTTATTCAATGACAACGAAAGCTGGATTGCGGAAAATAAGTTGAAGGTTGACCCCATGCCTATTCATATTTAACCAATATGCTACGTAGAAAGAGTTGTATGCGAATATGAAAATCAATCTGGTAACAAGTCAGCGCATACTTGTACTGCTGCTTGCTGCGGTTATGCTGATCGTATCGGCAGGCTGCAGTAAAGAGGAGCAGACGAGCAACAATGCGGCTGGGTCTACCGTACAGGACGGCGATGTTACACTTGTAATCGGTGCGTATTCGGTAGTGAAGGATGCTTTCGCGGATTTGCTGCCTGCATTCCAAAAGTATTGGCTGCAGGAGACCGGGCAAAAGGTAGTATTTCAGGAATCGTATGAGGCTTCAGGCACGCAGGCCAGGGCGATCGCTGGAGGTTTTGAAGCCGACGTTGCCGTGTTAGCTATGGAAGGTGATCTCGACAAAATAGCGAAGGCGGGTTTCATTACGCATGACTGGAAGGCGCAGAGCAATAATGGCATGATCACGAACTCCATCGTTGTATTGGGGACTCGTACCGGCAATCCGCTCGGAATTAAGGATTGGAATGATTTAACACGCGAAGGTGTGAAGGTGCTGTATCCGAATCCGAAAACTTCCGGCGGCGCACAGTGGGACATTAACGCCATATATGGCGCTGGCCTAAAGCAGTCAGAGGAGCAGACGGGTACAAAGGATGCCGAATATGCGAAGCGTTTTCTAAAAGCAGTCCATGCCAATGTGGAATCGCTTGATAAGAGCGGTCGCGCATCGATGGCAGCCTTCGAATATGGTGTAGGCGATGTCATCGTCACTTACGAGAACGAGCTGCTCGCTCGAATTAAGAAAGGCGTCAATTATGACATCGTTGTTCCAAAAGACACGATATTGATCGAGAATCCAGCAGCGATCGTGGATAAAAATGCGGATAAGCATGGCGTTCGCAAGGTTGCCGAGGCTTTTATTGACTTTTTGCAAACGGAGCAGGCACAGCGGCTTTTTGTGGATCATGGATTCCGCTCCGTAGACAAGAAGGTAGCTGCGGATACGAAAGACCGCTATGTGGTGCCGGAAGAATTGTTTGACATTTCATACCTAGGCGGCTGGTCTGAGGTTAGAGAAAACCTTTATTCCAAAAAAGGTGTCTGGTATCAAGTGCTCGCTGATCTTTAATACGATGTGTGAGGGAAGCTTTTAATAAACCTCTGCTCTCTATGCCTCTCGTTTAAACGAGAGGCATAGAGAGCAGAGGTTTTTTTGATGAAAGCATAATGCTGTCATCGTCTAAACAAAATATGAGCGATTTGTTTACGATTGTTAGAATAAGTCTAAAAGATGCTGGGGAGCAGGCAAAGTTTCCGGGCTTTTTTTTGTGTGTTAAGACAGTTCATGGGCCGAACGTACTAAAAATGATACTCCGCTGCGAATGATGTAGAACCGAGAGAAGCAAGGGCAAGGGGGAGAAACGATGAATACGAATAAAAAGTCGAATAAGAAAAAGAAAAGGATAAAATACATTTTGATCATAGGTACAGCTTTGCTTATTATCGCTGTTTTAGGCGGATGGGGGGCATTTCGTTTCCTGATCGGCAAGCAGGATATTGGACAGCTTGAGGTGCCGCTGCCGGCAGCTACGATTTTGTATGATCAGCATGGTACAGAAGCCACCCGTATTTCTTTCAATAAAATTGATGAGATTGCCTATGAAGACATACCAAAACATATGGTTGATGCCGTTGTTGCGGTAGAGGACAGACGTTACTTCGAGCACGAAGGAATGGATATGCGGGCAATTAGCCGAGCGATTTGGACAAATATAACATCAGGCGGGACCGTACAGGGCGGAAGCACGATAACACAGCAGCTGGCGAAAAATGTCTTTTTGTCGCAGGAGAGAACCTGGTCGCGGAAGTGGGATGAGCTGCTTTTGGCGAAAAAGATTGAGGAAAGCTACAGCAAAGAGGATATTATGGAGAAGTACCTCAATCAGATCTACTATGGTGATGGAGCATGGGGAATCGATAGAGCGGCGCATACGTATTTTGGCAAGCAGCCAAATCAGCTTAGCGTAGCGGAGGCAGCGCTGCTTGCTGGACTAATAAAGGCTCCATCCGCCCTAACTCCATATAAACATCTAGAAAAAGCAGTTGATCGAAGAAATGTGGTTCTTCAGCTTATGAAGGATCAAGCGCTAATTAGCGAGGATATATACAATAAGGCTATTCATGAGCCTGTGAAATTACTGAGCGCAAAGCCTAATCGAGTAGATGATATCAACTATCCTTATTATGTGGACCAGATCATTCGTGAGGCGATGACGCAATATGGGTTATCGGAAAATGAAGTGCTGCAGGGCGGGCTTCGAATCTATACCGCTTTGGATACGAAAATGCAGCAGTCGGCGGAACAGGTGTATGCGAAGGAATCTCTATTCCCTAATAGTGCTGCAGACCAGCTCATTCAAAGCGGTGCTGTTCTGATTGATCCGCGTGACGGCGGAATTCGGGCGATTGTTGGCGGCAGAGGGGAGCAGCCATTTCGCGGCTTTAACCGAGCGACGCAGCTAAGCCGTCAGCCAGGCTCAACGATCAAGCCTATCGCGGTATACACGCCTGCGCTGGAGCTTGGCTATAAGCCAAGCGATGATCTAGTTGATGAACCGATCAATATTAACGGCTATGAGCCAAAAAACGCAGACGGCTCCTTTCATGGCAGAGTGTCACTTTATGAAGCGCTTATTAACTCTTACAACATACCTGCTGTTAAGCTGCTTAATGAAATGGGTATTGAAAAAGGAATGGATGCGGCGGCGCGTTTCGGCATTCCTCTGACAGATGAGGATCGCTCGCTAGGGCTTGCGCTCGGCGGTCTTCATGAGGGTGTATCGCCGCTTCAGATGGCTGAAGCTTTTGGCGTATTCGCAAGTGACGGCGTTCGTAATCATGCGCATACCATTACTCGCATCGAATCGGCAGACGGCAGCGTACTGGCTGAATTCAAGCAGAGTGAAGGCAGTGTGAAAGTAACGGAGCCAGAAATAGCCCGAACGATGACAGCTATGTTAGAGGGAGTCATAAAGGATGGGACGGGTACTGCTGCAATGCTTGAAGGCCGCCCAGTTGCAGGGAAATCTGGAACGACACAAATGTTAGGCACGACGGGCTACGGCGCAAAGGACAATTGGTTCGTTGGCTACACTCCGCAGCTTGTAGGCGCGGTGTGGCTTGGGTACGATCAAAGCGACAGCAGCCATTATTTGTCGACGAGCTCAAAGGCTGCGGCTGCCGTCTTTCAAGCCATATTCGCAGATGCATTAAAGGATGAGCCGGTTATACCGTTTCCTAAGGCACCAGAACTTTTGCCGAAGAAGAAGGATAAGGAAAAAGAAAAAAATAAAATATCGAACAAAGATGATGATTCTGATAAGAAACGGGATTGGAAAAAGGACAGGGAAGAAAGGAAAAAACAGAAGGAAAAAGAAAGAGAACAAGAAAAAGAGAGAAAGAAAGAGAGGCATAAGGATAAAGATAAAGATAAAGATAAAGACAGAGGAATAGGGCGTGATAACGACAAAGGAAATTGGTGAAATGATAACAATAACTAAGATGGATCAAATTTTTAATCATAAAAGTTTGTTTAGGAAAAAATGCAATTGTCGGACAACCATTGTATAATGAATAGGCTATTAACTATTTTTTCTATGGTTAATTAATTTTCGAATGAAAAAGGGGAGTATTATCCTATGTCAACAATGAATGTATTTGTTACAAACTGGTTGAATCATCGTAAAGTATTGCTTGCTATGCTTGATACTGTACAAAATGAAAACCTCCAATATAAGCCTTGGGAAAAAGCAATGTCGTTGTCAACTCTTGTTCTCCATATCAATGGATCAATGGATATGTTCGCACAAACAGTAAAAAACGGCGTGTTCACGCCACCTTCAACAGCTAAACAAGCTGAAACGATTGAAGAGCTGAAAACGATCGTAGCAGCGGATACCGCTTCAACGAAAGCATTGTTAGAATCTTTAACGGATGAGCAATTGGAAAAAGAGATCGACTTCCATGGCATGAAAATGGCTGGAATCGTTTTGCTCGAGAATGGCAAGGATCATGAAATTCATCACAAAGGTCAATTGTTCATTTATCTGCGCTTGCTTGGCATCGAAACATTGCCGTTTTTCGTAAGCAGATAATAGGCCGTGTAGTATAAGGGGAGGAGTTCATACATCAGGCCTTTGGTCTCATGAAGCAACTCCTCTTTTTTATTAACTCCTCCTACTTGGCAACTCCTATCAAACTTATAGAATAGGAATGAAGAGACGATGATCAAAATAAACAGTTCAGAATTGAACGCTGCTTTTCAAGCATTTATTGGCAAGGAAGTTTATATTCACAGTGAAGCGACCTCTTTCGTCTTTGTCCGAAATTTCAAGGTTAGCCTCACTGAAGCTCATATTGCTGGTGAGGGTTCATACCGGATAGCACTTCGCTTTGATGAGCTTGGCTGGCTGCGTACAGAAGCACTCACCCATTATGAATTAACGGTGGATGGGAAGCTATTACTGGCGGGTTACGATGATAAAGGCAGAATGAACGTTGCTCTGCAGCTTGGAAAGGAGCCGTTTCCGGAATGAGTGAAAAAACAGTTAAAAAGCTATTAGCTGTGTTTGCGCATCCTGATGATGAGTCTTTTATTTGCGGAGGAACATTGGCAAAGTATGCAAGCATGGGAGTTGAAATTACTCTCGTAAGTGCGACAAAAGGCGAAATGGGACGTCGAATGGGCAACCCGCCTTATGTGAATCGAGAGACTATGCCTGATATTCGGGAAAAAGAGCTGCGGAATGCTTGCGAGGCACTTGGCATTCAAAATCTTATTTTTTTTGATATCCGTGACAAGATGGTTGAATTTTACGATTCGGAGAGCCTTATCTCAAAAATAGGTCAACTCATGGATGAGATCAATCCGGATGTAGTCCTTACATTCCATGAAGTTTTGGGCGGACATCCTGATCACTGTGCAATTGGAAAAGCAACAACTACCGCTTTCCACCGCAGCAAGCAGCCGGGTGCGCTCTATTTCATCAGTTTCGGCGATATGATGAATGCTCCGGAACGATTTGGTTACACGAAGCAGGACATTGTCAAAATTGATGTACGTCATCAGTTAGAAGCTAAGCTTGCCTCGTTTCGTGCGCATCGCTGTCAAACCGAAATGGACGAATGGGTATGGGAAGCAGACAGCGCGGCATTGGCGCATTTTGGCAAATTTGAGTATTTTATAAAAGGAAATCAAACAATGATCCCAAAAACTGCGGATGATCTTTTTTGAAAAACGTACATACGAAACAGGCAGTCTTCAAGCAGCTTAATCTGCTGAAAGACTGCCTGTTTTTATTTTGTTTAAAACATTGGAAATACATATCGAACAAGAAAGTAGAGAGCCCCGAAGAAAATGATAATGTAGGCAGCATATTTGATGAATGTAGACGCCACTAAACTTGAATCTGATTTTTTTTCAACATGTCTTTCTTCAATTTCTAAATTTTGTTGCCTTGTCGTCATTTGAATCACTCCCTCAGTGAGTTTGATAATATTGAATACCCTGCTGGGGGAATGATGAATCAATGGTGTGCAGAAAATCGTTTATATATCGATGTTTTTCGATCATTTCTTGGGAAATAGTCGAGATAGGTAAATGGTAACCTAATCATTTTGTACCATTGAATCTGTCATGAGGAAGATGGATAATAACGGAAATAGCTTTTCTTTTTTTACAGCGAGTAAAAATGGTTTACCCTTTTTTTTGAGAATTGAGGTTCTTTTTTCCGAAGTTCTGAATATCTTAGTTAACGAAGCCCTATTGTTGCAGGTACACCTTTATTTTGCAAAACAATAGAATAGGGCAACAGGAGGCATATAAGTTGAACGAAGCAAGGAAGCCTTTACAGCTAAGTACACAGATGAGCCATAGCCACAGGGACATCCTACTTGAAATTGAGGAAACGATTGCGGAATTGGAAATCTACTTGGAGACAAACCCGGATGATGAGATCGCTTTGGTGCAATATGAGCAGTTTTTGAATAAACGCGAGGATTTCACTTATTTTTTGGCGGAGCCGTATGGGAAAGCTTCTCAATCTGTCATGCAGGCGTAATCAAATAGAGCAAGGATGTCCATAACATGGACATGCATGGTTCGGAAGAGCTGCTTGATTGCAGCTAGGCTAAGGGGAATTAAAAATTAGATCTGACATTAGGAGTCAAAAGGACGCCAAGGAGCGAGCAGCTGCCCTTGGCATTTTTTTATTTTGATTAGCGTATGGTGTGACGAATATACGTGCGATTTTTTCGATATTTTTATCTTTAGCATGAGAATCAAAAGAGGATGTCTGATGGGGGGATGAGGAAATAACCACATAATTAAATAAATAAAAGTTTAGCAAAAATACTAATTGAAAATGATTTTCATTCGCTGTATAATGAGAAACGGTATCAATATGATGATACTAATTATCATTATCATACAGGAGGAAATAAAGTGAAACTAGCAGGATGGAAGATTGGTATTATGATTTTATTATTAGCGACTACGGTAGCATGCGGAAACAATGTAAATAAGCCAGAACAGGTGACTGGAAACACAGCAACAGAGCAGCCAAGCCCGGCTGCAACGGAAGCTCCTGTGTCTGATTCTAAAATAGAAGTAGATGAAACAAAAGCAGCGGAATTGATTGCACAGTTCAATAACCAAGTTCCATCATCAACGGTAACCATATCAGTAGCTATTGCTGAGCTTCTAAATGAGCTTGGAATTGAGACAGCAGGTGTTCCAACGACGAAGAACAAATTGCCAGAAGCTTTCGTTAACCTGCCTCGCATTGGCTCATCCCATCAGCCGGATCTAGAGCAAATTGCGAAGCTTCAGCCTGGTGTCATTCTTGGACCAAGCTCCATTAAGGATAGTTTGGATAAGTCCTTTAAACCAGCGAATCTACCTACAGCTTATTTGCCTGCAGACTCCTTAGACGAGTTGAAACTCAGCACGGTAGTTCTAGGTCGAGTGTACGGGAAAGAAGACAAAGCGAATGAAGTATTGCAGAAGCTGAGCGAACAAGAGGCGGAAGCAGTTAAGCTATCCGAAGGCAAAGATGCTCCAAGCGTAATGGTTCTATTCGGTTCTGCTGAATCATTAATGTTCATGAATGATAGTACTTTTGTAGGCAGCTTGGCGAAGAAGCTAGGAGCAAAAAACGTATTATCAGAAGTATTGAAAAAAGAAGATGCTTATGTACCACTTGATATGGAAAGCATCGTAACGGCTAATCCAGATATTATTTTGCTAGTTGCTCATGGTGATCCTTCTGCTGTTACGAAGCAGCTTGAAGATGATGTGAAGAAGAACGGAGCTTGGGAGAAGCTGAACGCATTCAAAAACGGCAAGCTGATTGCACTTGATTATAGCTTGTATGGCGTAGCTTCGTTAGTAAATGCACCAAATGCATACCAAGATATGGCGAAAATTTTGTATAACTAATGAAAGGGAGCTTAGAGGTGACGGATAATAAAAAAATGAGAACGACCACGCTTCTAGCTCTCTCATTTTTGTTGCTGATTGTAGCTATTTTGTTCTCAGTTGCGCTTGGTAGTGCAAGATTTGATCTAGCTTCTACTTTTCAAGCGATATTAGGCAATGGGAATGAAGCGGCAAATTCTGTGCTTTGGGACATTCGAATTCCTAGAGTATTTCTTGCTTTGATTATCGGCGCGAACCTTGCTGCATCAGGAGCTTTGCTGCAAGCGGTTATGTTAAATCCACTGGCAGACCCGGGGCTAACTGGTGTTTCGTCCGGGGCAGTGGTTACCGTATTATTCATTATGCTAGTCATGCCTAGCTATTCATCGTTTATTCCGTTAGCTGCAATTATTGGCGGCGGTATTGCTGCCGGAATGGTTTATACTTGGGCATGGAACAAGCAAACAGGTTTTACACCTGTTCGCATCATTCTTTCGGGTGTTGCCGTAAATGCGGTATTTGGAGGAATGATCGGCCTGCTCTCTATCAAATACAGCGATAAGCTGCCTGGCGCACTTGCATGGATGAACGGAAGTTTGGCAGGCAAAGGAATGGGCGATGTGCTCATGATATTGCCCTATTCGATTATTGGATGGATTGCGGCGATTCTATGTATTCGGCAAGCGAATATATTACGTTTAGGCGAGCAAGTAGCACATAACTTGGGGCAAAACCTTAATCGAAGCCGCTTGATTTTATCGTTTGTGGCGGTGTACTTAGCTGCTGTTTCAGTGTCGACAGTAGGGCTTGTTGGGTTTATTGGCTTAATTGTGCCACATATGGCTCGTTTATTAATTGGCACAAATTATCGCCACACGCTGCCGCTTAGCTTAATACTTGGGGCACTGCTTCTCTTAGTGGCAGATACGATTGGGCGGACTGCCTTCGGCTCTGTAGGGGTGCCTGCAGGTATCGTCATGGCATTGGCAGGAGGTCCGTACTTCCTCTATTTGATGCGAAAAGGAGGGGTCTAAGTTGTTAAAGGTCCAATCGTTGAATATTCGTTATGCGGATCGTACAATAGTGAGCGACTTTTCTCTTGATGTGAATGAAGGAGAAGTGGTGTCCATTATTGGACCGAACGGCTCGGGAAAGTCGACTATTTTGAAGGCTGTATCTCGAATGATTCCATGCGTTAGCGGACGCGTCTGTATTGCCGATCAAGAGATTCGCTCGCTTAGTACGAAGCAAGTATCGCAAATGCTGTGCATGCTTTGTCAGAAGAACGTCAGTCCGTCGGACATGACAGTAGAGGAATTGGTTGGTTATGGGCGAATTCCTCATAAGAAATGGTATGAGCGTCTTGATGCCGAAGATTATAAGGTCGTACATTGGGCGCTTGAACAGACGGGCATGATGGAGTTTAAAGACAGACTTATCGTATCCCTCTCTGGTGGAGAAGCACAGAAGGCATGGCTTGCTATGGCGCTCGCTCAAAGACCTAAGGTGCTTCTACTTGATGAGCCCACTACTTATTTGGACATCGCACATCAACTGGAAGTGCTCGAACTTGTACGACGGCTAAATCGTGAATTGAAGCTGACGGTTATAATGGTGCTGCATGATTTGAACCATGCATCCGCTTATAGCGATAGGGTTTGTGTGATTAAGAATGGGGATAAGCATGTATTTGGCAAGCCGAAGGATGTTTTTACGATGGAGCTGATTCGCAGTGTCTACGGTGTGGAAACAGAAATTCAGCAAATGCCCGAAAGCGCTAGTCCACGAATTCACGTATTAAAAAAAGTCTTATAAAAAAAGCGAGGGATGACGAATGAAGGCGATGGATATTGAAATGATTAAGGTGAATTATTTAAACTTTACGGAAAGCTTGAAATCTGTCGTGCTCGGTACAATCGACGATGAGGGAAAACCTTTTGTTTCCTATGCTCCCTTTGTGAAGTTCAATGGAAAGCTCTACATTTATATTAGCAGAATCGCTCATCATTTCCGGTACATGGAAGCCAATCCATCAGTGGACGTTATGCTGCTGGAGGATGAGTCGCAGACTACAAATTTATTTGCTAGGCAGCGCGCGCGCTTCGTGTGTAGTGCCGTTAATATCGGCAATGAAGGGCATATTGAGATATTTGAACGGTTTGAGCAAACCTTCGGCAAAAACATGATTGGCATGCTTCGCGGCCTTGATTTCTCTTTGTTTGAGTTGACGGCTTCGGAAGGCCGTTATGTAGCAGGCTTCGGTCAGGCTTACGATATCGACTTGTCAGGCGAGAAATTTGAGCATGTAGCAAGAGATGGGCATGCACAAGCGAAGAAAGTTTAATAAGAGCAGAGGAGCGGACTCTATTATGACGATCACAACAGTACTGCCTATTTGGCGTGCTATTCAAGAAAGATTCCACAAAACGGTCAAAGCATTGCCGGAGCAGGATTTGTCTTTGCAGCTTGGAGCATCCTCCATTGGCTATATGCTTCGACATAATGCTGAGGTTGAATATATGTTCGCAGATTGGTTCTTCGGGAAAAAGATGCCGGAGGGATTGCAGATCTCGACAAGCAGAGGTGCTGCTGGGAGCAAAGCAACCTACGATAATTTACAGGAGCTTATTGAGCTGCTTGAATCCTCCAACAATCATCTTATGGATGCAATGAAAGAGCTTCCAGAAGAGAAATGGCATCAAATCGTGGACTGTCCGATCGGCCCCTCAACGCCGCTTGAGGCTGTTGGCCGTTTGATGTATCATACCGGCATTCACGCTGGCCAAATCTCGCTTATTCAAAAATGCGCTCCTAAAGAGGAGCCAGCTACTTAGGGATACGATTGAAGTCTCAGAGACCACTCTCTGGGGCTTTTTTTTATGAAATAATAGTCAAATCCAAATGTCGGATCATGACGGAAAATACGGATTAAGAGTAAAGGTCGCAGGTGATTTCGGTAAAAGATGCCACAATTTAAAGGGGAAGAATCGATTAAATTGAACTCGCTCTGAAAATTATGGATCACATGGAGCGATTAGACAGTTTGGAAAACAAGATATCCGTCATTTGATTTACTCTTTGCCTTATTTGCAGTACCACTTATAATATATACATAACATCATAATTAAGATTGCCAGGCTATTGCTAAAACTAGATATTTAACTAGGAGTTGCTATCATGATATTAGAGGTTGCTTCATTGCAGGTTAAGGCAGGGCTGTCCGAACAATTTGAAAGCAATTTCAAAGCCGCATCGAAAATTATCTCAAGCATGAACGGTTATGTCAGTCATGAACTTCAGAAATGCTTAGAAGAGGATAATAAATATATATTGCTTGTACGATGGGAAACGCTGGAGGATCATACCGTTGGTTTTCGCGGATCGGCGGAATATTTGGAGTGGAAAAGTCTGCTGCATCATTTCTATGATCCATTTCTAGCAGTGGAGCATTATACGAATGTGGATATTAGCTAAAGTGAATGGTAAGAGCCATCACTGAAAATAAATATAGAGGTGAGAAGCATTCAAGATTTTATTCCGTTACATCTTTGCTTCGATGGTGTAGGTCAAGAGGTCGAGATACTAGACGTTGTACAACTGGGTGATGACCTGTATCGCATTGAGGAGAATCCTGTATTTACTGAAAATGTTGCCTTTGGAGATGTTATTCGCGTAAGAGCGTTCAAGGATGTATCCATGTACATAGAAACGATAGAGAAATCAACGTTCACCAGACATAATTGGCTGCTAAGCAAAGAAGTGATCTATTCATTAGAGCTTAAACTATTAAAAAATAAAATTCGAGAGTGCCAAGGCAAGTCGCAGCAAGTGTTTGGCGGTATTTTTATTGTAAATTTACCTGCTCATTCGGAAATTGATATAAACCATGAGGTACAAAAGGTGATCAAAGCAGTTGGGAAGTAAACATTAAACGATATAGTAGCAGAGAAGGAGGAGTTACAGATGGAGCTTGGGCTAAAAGGGAAAATCGCAGTCATTACAGGCGGAAGCAAAGGCATTGGGCTGGCAACAGCATTGCTGCTAGCTGAGGAAGGTGCTGAGGTGGCCATTGTTGCACGGGAGGAGGAGTCTCTGCGCAGCGCGGCAGCACTTATAAAGGAACGAACAGGCAAAGAAGCGTTAGCAATCAGCGCGGATGTAAGTCGGCCGGAAGATGCTGCAAGAGCGGTTGAGCAAACGGCAGCACACTTTGGCGGTGTCAACATTCTTGTGAATAACGCAGGGGTTTCTGCAGCGCAGCCTTTTGAGAAGGTGGAGACTGATGCATGGACTGCGGACCTTGATTTAAAGCTGCTCGGAGCAGTTCATTTTGCGCGTGCGGTACTTCCATATATGCGTCAAGCAGGTGGAGGAGCTATCGTCAACGTGACAGCAATAGGCGGGAAAACGCCGGGTGCTTCCTCTCTCCCAACCTCTGTTAGCCGCGCCGCAGGTCTTGCACTGACCAAAGCGATGAGCAAGGATCTGGCTGTGGATCAAATTCGTGTAAATGCAGTTTGCATCGGGCTGATTCGCAGCGCACAAATCGAGCGGATGTGGCAAGCTGCGAGCCCTGAGCTTAGCTGGGATGAATTCTCAGCGGACAAGCGCCATGGGATACCATTGGGTCGAATCGGAAGAGCGTCAGAAGCAGCAAATGTTATCGGTTTTCTCGTTTCGGAAGCCGCATCCTTCGTAACGGGCACGTCTGTTAATATTGATGGCGGCATTTCTGCGGTGCTGTAGTCTGTCTGCTGTAATAAGAAACGAAAGAAGCTCCTTACAGATTGCCGCATTGAACGGCTCTGTTTGGAGCTATTATTATTACTAATTTTTTATTTCTTTTGTTGAAATCGTTGGTTGAAGCGGTCAACTCGTCCACCTTTATCGGTATTGCGTTGTTTGCCAGTATAAAAAGGATGCGAAGCGGAGCTTGTATCTACGCGAATGACCGGGTAGCTATTCCCGTCTTCCCATTCCATTTTTTCATTGGATGATTTGGTTGAGCCCGTCAAAAATTTGTAGCCGCTGCTCACATCAAAAAACAATACTTGATGGTAAACGGGATGTATGCCACTTTTCATTTTATTCTCTCCTTTTATTTGTAATTGTTACGAATAACTATTTTTGTATCATACTCGATATACGATTTTTGTGTCAAGGAGTATGGTTAAACACTTATTAATATATGGTATTTGCTAATTTCGCAAAAGTATACTACCATTAAATTATAATCATTCTAAAAGTAAGCCTTTACATAAAGTGGAATGCATTCATGTACTGGCTTTTCAATAAAAGGAGGTAGCTTTGCATGTTAAACATCACAGCAGAAACGGATCGAATAAATCGACATTTGATGGCGAACGGATATAAACTGACAACTCAGCGTGAGATTATATTGCGAGTGCTGCTTGAGAACGAAATGGATCACTTGAGTGCAGAAGGTGTCTTCATGCTCGTTAAGCGGAAAAACTCTGAGATCGGTCTAGCGACTGTATATCGGACACTCGAACTGCTTGCTGAGCTTCATGTTGTTGAGAAAATGAATTTCGGGGATGGTGTAGCCCGCTATGACCTTCGCGGTGAGGATCATGAGCATATGCATCATCATCTCATATGCGATGAATGCGGCTCGCTGACAGAGATTAAAGAGGATTGGCTGCTCGAGCTTGAGCAGCGGATTGAACGGGAGTATGGCTTTAAAGTGACCGATCATCGGCTTGATTTTACAGGCAACTACAAGTCATGCAGCAAGGGTCAATGCAAGCGGAGAAATAAAGCTGTATCTTAACTTCATAAAGGTTTATAAGAAGGGCTTCCCCACTATGTGGGAGAGGCTCTTTTTTGTTTATTTATGCGGTTGTTGCATGTCTAGTCATCATCGAAATTTTTCAAAAATGTTTCAAAACATTATTGTATAATATAAGAATGCTCTCGCAGATAAATATCTTACATAGAATAGAGGGGATTTAATGGAGCATGTTCATGGAACCTATGATAGTTTATTAGTTATTTTCTCTTATATTATAGCAGTCATGGCTTCATATACAGCACTGGATCTTGCAGGGAGAGTGAGCACCGCCAAAGGAGGCACGAAGCTAAGCTGGTTGATGTTTGGAGCGGCTTCTATGGGGATGGGAATCTGGTCGATGCATTTTGTCGGCATGCTCGCATTAAAGCTTCCTTTCCCTATAAAATATGATTTGGTTATCGTGCTTATCTCGGTAATTGCAGCGATTGGAGCGGCTTTTACTGCGCTGTATGTTGTCGGTCGTAGTGAACTTTCGAGATCGCAATTGCTAGCTGGCGGACTTTTGCTTGCCACAGGCATTACGATCATGCACTATGTTGGCATGTCTGCAATGCTTATACATATAACCTATAATCCGATTATCGTTATGCTCTCTATTCTTATCGCATTTGTCGCATCCATTGCAGCTCTTTGGCTATCGTTTTATTTCCGGAAGGATAGACAGAAAGGACAATGGTGGAAAAAGCTTGGAAGCGGCGCAATTATGGGGGCTGCGATAGTTGGGATGCATTATACGGGAATGATCGCAGCTAATTTTCATACCAGCAATAAGACTGCATTGTTTCTTGGCGTTATTTTGGACCAAACGTGGCTGGCCTACATTATTGCGTTAGGTATATTTTTTACACTTGGATTATCGTTGTTTGGGATCTATATATCGAAGCGATTTGCCCATAAGGACTCAGAAATTGAACAAAATGAAAAATGGTACAAGTCCTTATATGAAAATAGCCAGGATGGCATCGTGTCTGTTGATTTGCATTACCGTGTGACTAGCCATAATACGAATGCTTTGAAGATAACAGGTTTCAGCAGCAAGCAGGTTATGCATCAATCGATATCCACGTTAAGCGGGATTATCGTTCATGAGGATCAAGAACGTGTGAAGCAAATGTTTCAAAGATCCTTTGCGGGGGAGACTGTGAATCACGAAACCGCCATCATCCGTGCTGACGGCATGAGAATTGAGCTCAACGTAGCTAATGTACCGGTTGTTGTGGATGGTGAAGTAGTAGGCAGCTATATTATTTTTAAAGATATAACCGCTGAGAAGCGGGCGCAGCTGAAAGTCAATCATTTAGCCTTTCATGACGAATTGACAGGTTTGCCGAATCGTCGCAAATTCAATCAAGCGATTGCTGAGACCATTGAACAGAGCAGTACAAGCGAATCACACTTTGCTGTGATGGTGCTTGATATCGACCGTTTTAAAATTATAAATGATTCACTCGGGCATTTGGTCGGCGATCAGTTTTTGCAGGAAGTTAGCGGACGCATTCAACAAGCTATTGCAGGGCAAGACGTTATGCTTGCTCGCATAGGCGGAGACGAGTTTACGCTGCTCTGCCGCCATTATGAAACGCAAGACACGATTAAGCGGTTAGCGGAACAGATCATTAGCTGCATCCAAGCGCCGTATCGATTAAAGGACAGTGATTTTTATGTGTCCGCGAGTATCGGAATTGCACTGTTCCCTAGTCATGGACAGGATGCGGTACAGCTGCTCAAAAATGCCGATACAGCGATGTATGAGGTCAAGAAAAAAGGTAAAAACGATTATCAATTTTTCACTGGCGAGCTCGACCGAGTGCTGCAAGAAAAAATCGAATTAGAGGGCGATCTTCGAAAAGCGATCGAACGAGGGGAACTGCTGCTCCATTACCAGCCGCAAATCCGAACAGAGGATCGCACGATGATTGGGATGGAGGCGCTTGTACGCTGGCAGCATCCAACTAGAGGGCTGCTAAGCCCAGGCGTCTTTATACCGCTTGCGGAGGAAACCGGTCTCATTTATGAAATGGGAACATGGGTACTGCGCGAAGCCTGCAAACAAATGCGGATGTGGCATGTACAGGGAGGGCCGCTTATCCCTATATCCGTCAACTTATCTTCGCAACAATTCCATCAGCCTAAACTTGCGGATTATATTATGGCTATACTGCAGGAAACGGGATTGGAGCCGAAATATTTAGAGCTGGAAATAACAGAAAGCATGATGATGGATGCTGCATTGTCCAGCAGCATTTTGAATCAGTTGAATGAATATGGTATTCGCATTAGCTTAGATGATTTTGGGACAGGCTACAGCTCGCTCAGTTATTTGAAAATGTTCCCGATTCAAAAAGTTAAAATAGATCGCTCCTTCATCCGTGATATTACAAATAACAGCGATGATAGAGCCATCGTTTCAACCATCATTGCGATGGCTATGCATTTGAACATGGAAGTTATTGCGGAGGGAATTGAAACGAAGGATCAGCTGGATATTTTAACGGACAATTCGTGCAGAAAGATACAGGGCTATTATTTTAGCAAGCCGTTGTCTGCAAGTGCTGTGGAAGAACGTTTTTTTGTGCCAGCCCGATAAGCAAGCTTTAAAAAAAAGAAGCTGTTTCTAAAAGGTGGTTTACCTTCCAGAGACAGCTTCTTAATTTTGTTCTTCAACTGCTTTGCTTAAGCAATTTCGGCAGATGCAGGCTTTGTTTTTGAGCTCTGCAGGAACGGCTTCTAGAAGCGCGCTGGGAAATGATTTCTGGAAGCACCAGCAATCTTTCGCTGCATTGTTTTCTTCCATAGCGCAATCGTTTGGCTCATTGCAAAGGGGACAATTCATAAATGCAGTCGCCTCCTTGCTTATTATTCCGTGACGTTAAGCACAAACTTCTCAATAACGTGGCGAACGCCTTCCTCGTTATTTGACAATGTTACATAGTCAGCAATGTCCTTCAGAGATTGAATGGCGTTGCCCATTGCTACACCAAGTCCGGCAGCAATAATCATTTCATTATCATTCCATGCATCGCCAAGGGCGATTGTTTGGTCCATTGTACAGCCAAGATGCTCGGCCATAAATTTCAGTGCATGTCCTTTAGTGCCTTCCTTATGCATGAACTCTAAATAGTGCGCTTTGGATTTAGTAATATGCACGCGATCACCGATTAGTGGCTTAAGCTGCTCAGCGATTTCATCGAGGCGAGCCG
This sequence comes from Pristimantibacillus sp. Z349TD_6, assembly GCF_056173205.1. NCBI lineage: Bacteria > Bacillati > Bacillota > Bacilli > Caryophanales > Paenibacillaceae > Pristimantibacillus (SeqCode) > Pristimantibacillus sp. Z349TD_6. Next base: position 1,740,111 of record NZ_CM149662.1, read on the forward strand.
GATCATCGATAATAAGCATTTTGTTCATCGGAAAGTCGAGCAGTTTGTTGAAGTCAGGCTCTATTTTGTAAGGAATATTGGCAAGCTTAGAATAAGCTTTGATTTTGTCATTGTCATGTGTGCTGTAAAGCTCATCGTCAACGTAAAGCTGCAGGTGCAAGCCGTTCTCTTCAGCGAAAGCGTGAAGCTCTTTAGCTGCATCAATCGGTACGTTTCTTTCATACAGGACTTGTCCATCAAGCAGTGTTTTGACGAGTGCCCCTTGATAGGTAATAATAGGAACATTGAGTTCAATTTGCTTAGCAATTTTTTGAGCGGAAGCAAACATGCGGCCTGTTGCCAGTGTAACGGTTACACCTTGGGCAATAGCAGCTTCCATGGCACGCTTCGTGCCTTCCGTTACGGTTAGGTCATCCGTTAATAACGTGTCGTCAACATCAATAGCGATAAGTTTATACATACTAGCGGTGAAGCTCCTCTCCAGCTCTCTATATTTAAAAATATAAGAAGTTATAAGTTTCACATGTATAACTAGGCTTATATTTCGCTGCGAAACGATTGTATACGCCGCCAAGGTGGCGATAGCCGTTTACGCTTTGATTAGGTTGATTGTAGCTAAAATGATCCAGACATTCAAGACTAGGCTTATGCTTTCGAAGTAAGTTTACTTCGTAAAACTTTTGAGGAGATGAACAGATGAACTATTTTACATCAGCGGCAGCAAAACAAAGATTTCTGACTCTCTGCGTCATGGGAGCTGTGGTATTTACTGCTCTTGGCTTTGCAATCGGGTTTTTCTGGATGGGGAATCAGTATCCGATGATCAAGGAGCCGACCTTTAAGCAATTTACGGTTTCATACAACAAAATTATGAATGACTACTTAAACGGAGCTGAGCCGAAGAAGCTGATTAATGGCGCAATTGCAGGCATGGTTAGCTCGCTTGAGGACCCGTATTCCCGGTATTTGGCTGAGGAAAAGGGCAGTGCCTATACCCAGTCCTATGAGGGCGAAATTTATGGTATTGGTGCTGAACTGCGCGAAGAGGAAGGCATGTTCATCATTACCGGGCTCACGAAGGGAGCTCCAGCCGAGCGAGGCGGCTTACTGACGGGCGATATCATTCTCTCTGTAGATGATCAGAAGCTGGCTGGAAAGACGTTTGAGGAGCTGCTTGGCCTTGTTAGAGGCAAGGAAGGAACATCAGTTTCGCTGCAGATTCAGCGCCCGAATCAAGTTGAGCCGATTACATTAAAGTTGAAGCGGGAAGCTATTCCAGTACATACGGTAACGTCAGAGCTTCTTGAAGGCGGTATCGGGCATGTTACGATTAGCCGTTTCGCTGAGAAAACTGCGGATGAATTTGAAGCTGCAATTACGGAGCTGCAGGCGAAGCAGCCGCTTAAAGGATTGCTGCTGGATATGCGATCCAATCCAGGGGGATTGCTGCAGCCGACCATTAAGATTGCTAGCAAGCTTATACCGAAAAACAAGGTTATTTTGAATGTTGTTTACAAAAATGAGCGGCAAACGATTTCGTATAAATCTGATCAGAAGAAGGAATGGAAAGTGCCGATTGTAGTACTCGTGAATGGACAATCAGCAAGTGCGAGCGAGGTGCTGACGGCTGCGTTAAAGGAATCAGCGGGAGCAACAGTTGTCGGTGAAAAAACCTATGGCAAAGGTGTTGTGCAAGCTTTTAATCAGTTTAAGGACGGTTCTGTCTTAAGCTTAACGGAAGCGCAGTGGAAGACGCCAGGCGGCACTTGGATTAACAAGACAGGCGTATCACCGGATTTTGCAGTAGCCCTTCCCGAGTATACGAAACTTAGACCGCTTGCGATTGGTACACATATGAAGATAGGCAGCTATGGCGAGGATGTAAAGACGCTGCAGATGATGCTGAAGGAGCTCGGTTATTCACCTACAGGACAAGAAGGCATGTTCGATAAACAAACAGCAGCAGCATTAACTAAGTTCCAAAAAGCCGAGAAGCTGGAGGCAACGGGCAGCTTTAATGACAAAACGGGGTATAAGCTGCTGGAGCGTCTACGCGAGAAGCTTGGACGCGAGGACAGTCAGCTGATTAAAGGGTTAGAGGTTCTTAAAAACGGCAGTTGACAACGGGGATGATAATCATTATCATCAAGTAGAAAGCAAATCCTTCGTTGCGCTGCGGGGTGTATCTTATGAAGAAGATTAAGTATTGCAAACGGAATCTCAAGAACGGTTTGGAGCCGGTTTATAAGGCGATGAAAAATCGATATCCGGATATTAAGCAGAAAAAAAGTGATTGCCTTGGCGATTGCAAAACCTGCAAGCTAGAGTGCTTCGTCGTGGTCAAGTCGAAGACGGTTAGCGCGCCGTCCGCAGAGAAGCTCTATAAGCGATTGAAAAAAATGATTGGGTAGCTTAAATTTCAATAAATTAACAAGAACGGCATTTGCCGTTCTTTATTTTTATGTTAGAATAAGTACAATCTAGGAAAGCTGAGGTGCATAAGCATGAATGATGGATTAGCAGAAGCATTAAATGAACAGATGAATTTTGAATTTTATTCAGCGCATGTGTATCTGGCAATGGCGGCTTACTGTTCAGGTGAAAGTCTTGATGGTTTCGCTAACTTCTTCATTGTACAGGCTGAGGAAGAACGGTTTCATGCAATGAAAATATACAAGTTTTTGAATGACCGTGGTCGTCGTGCTACGCTGTCTGCTCTTGGAGAGCCGAATAACGAATACTCTTCCATTTTGGACACTTTCGAGCAAGGCTACGGACATGAGCAGCAAAATACAAAACGTTTCTATAATTTATCTGACCTTGCGATCAACGATCGCGAGCACGCAACGATCAACTTCCTCAAATGGTTTATCGATGAGCAGGTTGAAGAAGAGGCGTTGTTCGATAACATTATCCATAAGCTGAAACGCATCGACAAGGATAGCAATGCATTCTATATGCTTGATGCTGAGTTCGCTGGACGCTCCTTCACTCCTCCAGCAGTTTAAGCTGGACACCGCAATAATGAATAATAAGGGGATGTGCCGGAAGTAGAGAAATCTACTTTCGATACATCCCCTTTTTTCGATTGTGTGGTTATTCAGCCCTTTAGCATTTGCTCCACTATTTGATTGGCTGCTGCTGCGGTTGAAATTCCATGTTCGTCAGCTGTTTGAAATACGTTCAACAGTGTACCATTTATTTTCTCAACTTTTCGCTGCGCTGTCGCAGCATCCCCGCCAATAAGCTCAACAGAGGTTACGATGATCCCGCCTGCGTTAATCACATAATCCGGTGCATACAAAATGCCTAGCTCATGAAGCTTCTCGCCATGGCGGATTTCTGCTAATTGATTGTTCGCTGCCCCAGCAACGATGCTGCAGTCCAGCTGCCCTAAGGTAAAATCATTTAGGATGCCGCCTAAAGCACATGGCGAGAAGACATCGCAAGGTATGCGCATAATGACATCTGGCTTGCAAGGCATTGCCCCAAACTCCTCGACAACCTTCTTCACCCGCTTTGAATCAACGTCCGTTACAACGAGCTCTGCGCCCGCATGCTTTAAATAGCGGCATAGCTGATAGCCTACTTTGCCTAATCCTTGAACGGCAATGATTTTTTGCTGCATATTTTCGGAACCGTAAACCGTTTTGAGAGAGGCCTGAATGCCAAGGAAAACGCCGTATGCGGTCATTTTAGCTGTGAGATCATTTACTGCTCCGAGCGACCCGGATACATCAGTCACATAGGGTGTCTCGAGGCGAACCCAGTCCATATCCGAAACATCTGTACCCAGATCCATACCGGTAATATAGCTTCCTTGCAGGTTTTGAATATGCTGGCCTAGCGCCCGAAACAATATTTCCCGCGAGCTTTGACCGGGCTGGCTTAGAATGACAGCTTTGCCGCCGCCAAATGGCAAACCTGAGATCGCTGATTTATAGGTCATTCCCTGCGCTAGCCGCAGCGCATCGAGGACAGCAGCTTCATCGCTGGCATATTGCCAAAACCGGCAGCCGCCGAGGGAAGGACCAAGCTTTGTGCTGTCTATTGCAATAATTGCCTTTAAACCGATAGAACGATCCTGAAGGAAGATGAGCTGCTCATAGCTTTGATTCCATACATCCAAGTGGATTCCTCCTTTGAGGTCTGCCTGTCGCGCTTCTTGTATGTAGTGTATTCATTGCTGCTATCATGAGCTACGTCATGTGTCCCAAGCCGCATCAATAAAGCGGGCAAAATTAATCATAGTAATTCTCTACCAGATCGGGGACAAATAATTTGCTATGATATGGATAGTGGAAAGTAATAGATTCATCATTTGCTAACAACTAGGATGGATTCACGATTTAAAATAGATAATGAAAAAGGATGAGGTACCCTTGCATTTATTTCCTGTAGCATACTCGCTATTATCAACCGAAGCGTTATTGTCGCATATTAAAGCCCACTATGGCATTCATGAGTCCGCTCGCCTGCACTATTTTCTGAGAGGGATGAACGATACTTATATTTTAGATACGGAGCAAGGCAAATACATATTTAGAGTGTACCGAGCGGACCGGAGAAACCAATCAGAGATTGCTTTTGAATTAGATTTATTAAACGCTCTTCATGCAAAAGGGATAAGCGTGTCCGTACCGATTGAGAAAAATGACGGCACATTGATTAATGAGTTTTTGGTCCCTGAGGGTGTAAAGTACGGGGTAATGTTTAGTTTTGCTGATGGTCAAGAAAAGCGTATGCAGCATCCAGAAGACAGTCGTCTATTTGGCGCATCCGTTGCTCAGATTCATCAAGCTGCTGACGATTTCACCTCTGAGCACACAAGGGGAGAGCTCGATTTGGAGCATTTGATAGACAATCCGCTTCGCATAATTAAGCAGCATATGGAAAATCGGCAAGAGGATTATCAATATCTATATGAGCTGGTTATGCGCTTAAAAGATCAGCTTAACATTCATCTGAAAGCAGGGCTGGACTTTGGAATTTGTCATGGGGATTTGCATGGCAATACGAATGTCGCTTTTACGGAACATGGAACATTGACGCATTATGATTTTGATATTTGCGGTTATGGCTGGCGAGCTTATGACATTGCAGAATTTAGACTGGCAAGAGAAATTCATAGCAGGCACGATAAAGATGAGGTTGAACGTCTTTGGGATGCATTTGTTTGCGGATATAGAGAAATCAGATCTATAGGCGAAAATGATATTCAAGCGGTTCCGATATTCGTAGCGCTTAGACAGCTTTGGCTCTTTAGCTTATGCTTCAGTGAATCTGAGTTGATCGGAGCAGCTGATTTTGATGACGGATTTATCGACAGCAAGATGGAGTATTTTAGAAATTTAGAGTAATTGTCACAAAAGAGCTTATCTCATCGTTTTATGTGCAAACATGCACAGGAGCTGATGGAGATGAATGAGAAAAAGGAAATAACATGTGTCATTATTGGCGGCGGTTATGCGGGAATTAACGCCCTCAAGGCAATACGAAAAACATTGCAGCCGGAATTAGGAGCTGAGAAGCTCCGTTTAATTCTGATTGATAAGCAGCCATACCATCTTAGGAAGGTACTGCTGTTCAAGCCGGCTGTCAATGATGATAATATTGTTGTTCCTTTTGGCAGCTTGTTTCCGGATGGCGTGGAATTTATTCAAGGAATGGTAATGACCATAGAAAAAAGGGATAAACGGTTATTGTATCAAGATGAGGATGGGCAGGAGCAGAATTTAAAATACGATATTCTCATTTTGGCAGCAGGAAGCGTTATTCGTCAGCCCGATGCCGATCAGGGAGGTATTGCCTTGACTGGACTCGCAAGCGCAGCTCATATTCGAGAGCTTTGGCATGAAAACTTGAGAAAAGCGGTAAAGGAAACAAGCCGTGCGAAGCGTCAAAGATGGATGACTGTTGCCGTTGCAGGAGCGGGGATTAGCGGAATCGAATCATCTGCTGAGCTTGTCTATGCTTTGCGTAAGGAAGCAAGTACACTCGGACTTGATCCGTCAGAAGTGATTCTCTACTTGCTAAATGCGCAGGATAGGTTATTTCAGGAGGGACCGGCAAAGGTTGGCATGAAGCTGGAGCGCTTGCTTAAGGGCAGCGGAGTGACTGTTCTGCACGGACGCAAAGCTATTCGTGAGAGGGAAGGGGAGCTTCTCTTATCGGATGGTGGGATTTTAAAGGTGGGCTTATGTATTTGGACGCTTGGCCTGCTGCCCAATCCGATGCTCAGAAGCATGGGGCTGCCGCTTACTACAGATGGTCGAGTCATTGTGGACGCTAATTACCGTGTGAAAGAAGCACCTGGGATATATAGCATTGGCGACTGTGCTCAAATTGTTGACCCGGTGAGCGGGCTTGAGGATAGGATGACGTGCAAGGAAGCGACAGCGCAAGCAGATAGGCTGGGGAAAGTCATAACGGCAGATATAATGGGTCATTCTGCACCTGTTCACAAGAGCTATCTTGATTTTTTCTGTTTTGGTCTCGGGCCAGAGCGGGGAATGGTATGGACAAGGCAATGGGGCCTCGACATTATCATAACGGGGAAGCTCGGATGGAAGGTACGGAAAATGACTTGGGATTATGCGAGTCTCATAAAATGATAAAAGCAGCACTTGTTAGGAAACGAGGGATGGCGAAATGAAAGAGCTTTACCTGCAATATAAAGCGCTTTTGTTCAAAATTGCATACCAGCTTACGGGTTCGGCTGCTGACGCTGAAGATATCGTGCAGGATGTTTTCGTGAAGGCATATGATATAGATCCAGAGAGCATAGCCGAGCCGAAGGCTTATTTGTGCAAAATGGCGACAAACCGCAGCTTGGATTTGCTAAAGTCTGCCCGAAAGCAGCGAGAGCGGTACGTTGGGCCGTGGCTCCCAGAACCCATTATTACAGAAGAGACGGATGCACTGGATGCCGTTATTCACCACGATTTGTTGTCTTATGCAATGCTGGTTTTGCTTGAACGGTTAACCCCCTCGGAGCGTGCTGTATTTGTGCTTCGTGAAGCGCTGGGCTTCGAATATTCGGATATTGCAAAGCTAATAGAAAAAAGCGAAGTCAATTGTCGAAAGCTGCTGAGCCGTGCGCGAGACAAAATGGGGATTTCCGAGGCTGAACCTGTTTATGCGCAGCCTGCGGGTGAAGAATGGGTTCGTCGTTTTGTATTGGAGCTTGCGGAGGGCAATGTGAAGGAGGTCCTTTCTCTGCTTGCAGAGGAGGTTGTACTCCTTTCAGATGGCGGAGGCAAAGTGTCTGCTGCTATTCATCCTATTAAAACACGCGAAAATGTTTCTCGGTTTTTATTCGGTTTGGTTCAAAAAGGACCACTTGCTGATGGCAGTGTGAAAGCCGAGCTTAGAATTCTGAACGGTCAGACGGGACTTGTTTTACGATCAGATAAAGGAATCGAGGGGGTTACTCTTTTCCATGTGGTGCAGGGGGGTGCACTTCATCTCTACATTGTAAGAAACCCAGATAAGCTGAAACTGTTGGAATTGTATACTGGTGGATCATAAGGAGGGAGGTGTCTTCATTTGAAGTTAATTGACGAGACCGTTGTAAAATTAGCAGAAGCCTTTCAACTGCCTGAACGCATATTTAAAATAGATGATTTGCCATGGGTTCCTTTTGATAAAAATCATACCTGCTATTTCAAACCTTTACGCTTTGATCTTAGCAATGGAACATGGATTTATTTATTCAAAATAAAAAGCAATCAAGTGTTAGGCAAGCATAGGCATACCGGCGGATCTGTGATCGGGTATAACATTCAAGGGAAATGGCGATATGAGGGGCGCGATTGGGCAGCCACCCCGGGAACCTTCATTTATGAACCGCCCGGAGATATTCATACGCTCATAACGGAAGACGAGGAGGTGCTGACGCTCTTTATATTAGGGGGAGCGCTGCAATACTTCGATGACAACGATGAGATTACCGGACAAGATGATATTTTCACTGTACTTCAGAAGTATAAGGATTTTTGCGCACAAAATAATATACAGGAAAATCATGAGTTGATTTATTAATGCTGAGAGTAAAAATAGGAGAGATTATTGTGATGACACAACTTGCAAAACACATCATTGAGGGGAATTCGGTATTATTGCGTCCAGCAAAGGAGTCCGATATAGAGCCTTATTTAGCTTTTTTACAAGATACGGAGATGAACCTGCTGACAGGGTCACAAAAAGCTTTTACACGTGAGGAAATCGAAGCTTGGATTCGTAAAATTAGCGTCATAAACGAAGAGCGATTTGACTCCATGATTATATTGAAGGAAACAGGAGAGCTGCTTGGCGAGGTTGTACTAAATGATATGGATACGATCAATCGCAGCGCGAATATACGTATCGGTATTCAAGGGACGCAGCATCGCGGCAAAGGTTATGGTACAGAAGCGCTGCTTCTCATGCTTAGATACGGCTTTCAAAAGTTGAACTTGCACCGAATCCATCTCGGAGTATACGCCTTTAATCCGCGCGCCATCCATGTGTATGAGAAGATCGGATTTCATCGCGAGGGAGTAGAGAGGGACGCTTTGTTTATGGATGGGAAGTTTCATGATCTCATTACGATGTCTATATTAGAGGATGAGTTCGACGCGCTATATGGAGCATAAAAACAAACAAATAAAGCGCCAATCGAGGACACGGTTCATTCCATGTTCGGGATTGGCGCTTTTATTTTGCAACTACATCTCGTTAGAATGGAGCGCGAGGAAGGAGTCAACGAGCTCAGGGTCAAAATGCAGCCCGCGCTGTTCACTAATATATTCCAGCGCCCGTTCTTCGGACCATTTTTCTTTGTAGGGACGAGTGCTGGTCAATGCATCATAAACATCAACGACGCTGACGATACGTGCTTCAATAGGAATGTTTTCTCCGGCAAGCTGATGCGGGTAGCCGGTGCCGTCCCATTTTTCATGATGGTATAAAATAATATTTTTACCCATTTCGAGCTCAAGCTTAAATAAATCATCTGTAAGCTCAGCATAAATTTTATCAATGATATCAACGCCGATTTGGGTATGCATCTCAACAATATTTCGTTCGTAATAAGCGAGCGGACCCGGCTTATATAGAATGCCCTCCGGAATTCCTGATTTGCCGATATCGTGCAAAATGCTTGCATGAGAAATGCGGTTCACGGCTTCCTCCGTCCAGCATAATTGCATGCGTTCATTATGGAAGTGAGTGAGCCGTTCCGTTAAATCCCGCACACGGACGAGATGCTGCTCGATGCCCGGATCACGAATCTCGCAAGAAATGGCGAGCACCTTAAGCATCGAGCTTTGAATGGAGCCGATGCGCTCCTCTGGTAAATAGAAGCCGCTCTTTAACTTCTCCAGCTCACGAAAAATACCGATATAATAGGTTACCCCTGTGATTTGCAGAGGTGTTATGGTAATGGAGGAATGCCAAATGCTGCTGTCTCTTCGCCGATTTGTTAGTACGCCTGACCATGGCAAGCCTTGTTTAAGTGCTTGCTTCATCTGATCATGCGTTTCCTTTGGCGTATAGGATGTTCGCAGGATGCCAGCTTTTTTCCCTGCTATTTCTTGTGATGAGTAGCCCGTAATTTTCTCGTAGGACGGATTGACTGCAAGAATATGATGTTCTATATCTGTGATGATCACAGCATCAGCTAGTTTAAGGTAATGGACGAGGTGTTCATTCATGTTGCAAATCGTTTCTCCTCACTTCTTTTTCTTCGGCAATATCTTTGTGCCTTGCTCCATTGGAGACTGGCATAATGGGCAAGCACGAGTCTCTGATTGTGAATCCTCGTACGTTATAATACGCTGCCATACCTCGCAGGAATCGCTAGTACATAACCATGCAAGAGCAGATTCAGTATCACCGTCCTCTTCTTCACCTGACATAAAGGCAGAGCGGATGAACCTTGATAGTTCAGCCGGTTTTCCTCGGTACAGAGCAGGGGAGCTGATATACAACTCCTCTTGGGCTCTAGTAACAGCAACATAGGCGAGTCTTCGTTCTTCCTCCAGCGCTTCTGCCAGTGCGTTGTCGCCCGTTTGAATGGAGCTCCGGTCACTATGCTTATCCGCAGCTAATGCAGAGCTATGCGGTAAAATGCCTTCTGAAGCGCCGATGACGAATACAACAGGAAATTCAAGTCCTTTGGATCTATGAATGGACATCAAAGATATCGCACTGCGGTTATGATTATGCTTCTGAAGCTGCTGCACGGCAGCATGCTTGTCCGTAATATCATCAATATAGGCCAGAAAAGCTTCAATGGTATCATATGTGCTCGCCGCAGATTCGAACTCATCAAGCACTTCCTTTAGACCTTCCTTATGCTCCGTCATTTCATGACGCTTGCTCGTTTCAAGAAATTGGTCATAAAAGGATTGGCGAAGCTGCATAATAGCTTCAGCAGGCTTTAATTCGGCCAGCGCTTTAATAAGCTTAATGCGTTCCTTGATTTTGTCTTTCTGAAATTCTTTGATTTGCGGAAATTCAAGCAGATGTATGAGCGGCCATTTCTTAGCACGCTGCTTGTCTTGGTTCCATATGAAAGCCATAGCCTGTTCCCGATTGACATAAAGCGAGGGGAGCAAAATTTCCATCGCATCGAAATTGCGGCGATCCATTGCAAGCCTCAGATGGGCAACTAGCGGCTTTATCGCCCACTGGTCATAAAAGAGCTGGCCGTCGCCGAAGTCGATAAACGGAAGCTCCTTTGTAAGAAGCAGCTCGACGAGCGCCCTGCTGCTGCTCGCAGTACGGAATAAAACAGCAAAATCGCCAAAGGAGCGATTGCCTTGAGCAATTTGCATGCTAATCGTGTCTGTAATGAGCTTTGCCTCGTCTTGCGTCGTCTTGAGCCGTGCATAGGAAGGGCTAACTCCTTTGGGCTTGACAGCAAAGAGCGATTTCTCTTTGCGGAGCTTATTATATTGAATGATAGCATTGCCAAGTCCCACGATTGTGCTCGTTGAGCGGTAGTTAATATCCAGTACATAAGTTGCTGCACCTGGATACTGATGCTCGAAGTTCAATATATAATCGTTTTTTGCGCCGTTGAAGGAATAGATCGTCTGATCGTCATCGCCGACGACCATAAGATTGCGATGCTTGTCGGCAAGCATTTGGACGAGCACGTATTGCACCTGATTCGTATCTTGGAATTCATCGATCATGATGTACTGAAAGCGCTGCTGAAGGGTAGCAAGCAGCGCCTTGTCGTCCCTCAGAAGCTTGTACGCTTCAAGCAGCAGATCATCGTAGTCGAATTTATCCATCTCTTTCTTCCACTGCTCATAACGGGTGAAAAGCAGCTTTAGCTCTCTTTCCTCCGTTGTAGAAGCGGGAAGGTCTTCGATGTTGATCATCTGCAGCTTAATGGCGGAGAGCTGTGCTAGAATGGTTTCGGGCTCATATTCGTTTTGCAGCAAAAGCTCCCGCATCAGACGTTTGAAAAAAATATGCTTTTGTCCGGTTTCACCCAAAATGCCTTGGCGATAGCCGCGCCCTCGCAGCAGTTGGAGGCAGAAGGAATGAAAGGTACGAGCCTCTACGCCGCTTGCTGCTTGCGGATTAAGCACAGGAAGAGCGCGAATGCGGCTTCGCATTTCATCGGCTGCTTTTTTGGAAAAAGTCATTAATAAAATATGCTGCGGCAAGGCGCCTTGCACAGCCAGCAGATAAGCAGTTCGGCATACGAGTACAGACGTCTTGCCCGATCCTGCTCCGGCCAGCGTTAGCGCTGCTCCTTTGTTATGGCGAACAGCGGCAATTTGAGGCCTATTGAGTGATATGCCGAATTGCTCTAAAGACCGGAAGAAGCCGGCATCCTTCTGGCTTGCATCAACAAGCTGAAGGCTCGTTTCGGCTTCTGCTTGCTCGGCAAAAGGAACCTGACTGTTCCGAATGCCTATGGGAAATGTATAATAGACATGACTCACTACTTCATCACCTTTAAGAATAATATTCACTTATTATAACAGAACATTAAAAGAATGAGGGATGACATCATGATTGAACAAGCTGTGAAGGAAGACTTAAAAGAAGTAATGCCGCTGCTGCTATCTGCGATCGGCCATATTGCCTACACATTGGCAGGAACTGAGGATGATGCTGAAGTAGAGCGCATCCTTGGCGATTTTTATGTTCGCGAGGACAATCGGATTAGCTATAAGCATGTTCTTGTCGATAGGAGAGAAGATGGTATTGCAGGAATGCTTCTTAGCTATTCAGGCGATGGAGCTGCAGAGCTGGATGTGCCATTTGTTACACGTCCTGGGCGAGATAAAGGTGTGCGTGCGGATGAAACGATTGCTGTTGAGGCACAAGAAGGCGACTTTTACTTGGATTCCATCGCAGTTGCCGAACGTTATCAGGGGCAGGGCATAGCTAAGGCGCTAATTAGCGCTTTTGAACAGAAGGGCAAAGAGGCTGGATGCAGCAGGCTGTCGCTGATTGTAGAGCCAGAAAATACGAGAGCTTATGCGATTTACAAAAAGCTTGGTTTTACTGAGGATGGTACGATTTTAGTGAGCGGAAGTCCTTATATCCGAATGGTGAAAATGAAGTAATTGTTCAATAAGTTAATTATGGAATAAAAAGGGTTTGTGCGGTAAGATGAGAGAGTTATATGTAATTTATAATAGACTTTCATCGTAACCGGGGGCGTTTTATTTATGGCTATGGCAAGCTTCAAATCGAAATTAGCTTACAGCTCGGGAAATTTATCAGTCAACTTAATTGCACAGGCCTTCGCATCCTACATCGTTTTTTATTATGTGGATGTGCTTGGTGTAAAACCGACTTTAATCAGTCTAGCGATGGTGATTCACGGCATCGTCAATGCGGTGCTAAACCCGTTGTTCGGACACATTTCCGACCGTACGAGCTCCCGTTTTGGCAGGCGCATTCCGTACATGCTGTTTGGCATGGTGCCGCTGGTGGCCTTGTTTACTGCGATTTGGTTTCCAGTTGGCACCGGATCAGCGCTGTTCTGGTACTTCTTAACGATCGTGCTGCTCTATGACATTATGTTCGTTATGGTTGTATTGAACTATTCTGCACTTTTCCCTGAAATGTTTACAACGATGAAAGAACGGGCTACGGTGTCTTCATGGCGTCAAATGTTCGGCATCTTGGGGATGATTATTGGTGTGGCTCTTCCTCCCCTCGTTTATGCGAATATGGGCTGGGGGCCGATGGGAGCGATTTTTGCCGGAATCGCGCTTATTTTCTTTATTGTTATGGTATCGGCGAGCAAGGAGAAAATAGTAGTTTCGCGTGAAGAGGTCGGATTCGTTCAATCCTTGAAATTCACATTTTCGAATAAGGCGTTTGTTTTATTCGTTATCGGCAGCTTTTTCGTCCAGTTTACCTTTGCCATGCTGCCCGCGGCTATCCCTTTCTTCACCAAATACGTGCTCGGAGCTGAAGATAGCAGCAATACGATTTTGCTGGGCGCTATTTTTGTTGCTGCCATTCCGTGCGTCTACATATGGGGGAAATTGCTGCAAAGATGGGGACCGCGCATGACCGTTATGATTGCCGTTAGTATTTATGCATTAGCAACGATTCCATTTTTATTCGTATCCAGCGTTGCAACTGCGGCCATGGCGGCGGTCGTGATCGGCATCGGTTTAGCTGGATTGCTCGTTTTGCTGGATGTTCTGTTGTCCGAGATTATTGATGAGGATGAGAAGCAGACAAACGTACGCAGAGAGGGCATGTACTTTGGGATGAACGGCTTTATCGTCAAATGGGGAATTTCACTGCAGGCTGTTGTTCTGGGTGTTGTGCTGGAGGCTACCGGCTATGTGAAGGACGCGGTTCAAGTGGAAGCGGCAGTGTGGGGCATTCGTTCAATGCTCAGCTTCATCCCATTCATAGCTTTGCTTGTAGCTCTTCTATTTTTCTATTTATACCCTATTCGTCCTACGAATACGATTACAAAAAGCGGAGCGGTGACCCATAGTAATGACTAGTTTTATAGATTGGGTAAAAAAGAACCCATTATTGCTGCTTCTGTTTCTCGTCGGGGCTGCGGTGAGAGTAGTATATGCGGGCGCCATACCAGGCGGCTTGAATCAGGATGAGGCATCGATCGGCTATGAGGCTTATTCTATTCTGCATTATGGCATTGATCGCAATGGCATATCGCTGCCGGTTCATCTTATTGCATGGGGAAGCGGTCAGAACGCGCTTTATGCTTACCTGTCTATGCCTTTTATCTATTTATTCGGTTTAAATGAACTGTCAGTTCGGATGGTTAGCATCTTGTTTGGTCTACTGAGTATGGTGCTATTCTATCGGATTGCAAATCAGCTATTTAAAAGAAAGCATGCAGCTGCGGCTGCAGCTTTTTTTATCGTCATATGTCCTTGGCATATTATGATGTCACGATGGGCGCTGGAGTCGAATATTTTTCCTACTCTAGTGCTGATCGCAGTGTTTTTTTTGTTCAAAGCGCTGCAGCAGCCGAAATGGCTGATTGGCTTTACATTAACACTAGCCGCTTCGCTTTATGCTTATGGAACGGCTTATTTTTTTGTACCTGTTTTTGGAGTAGGCGTATTGGCTCTGCTCGTTGTTAAAAAGACGTTCAAGCTTCGAGTTCTGCTTTGGAATTGCGTGGTTCTCATTATATTAGCAGCACCTATCGGTCTGTTTCTTCTTATTAATCGGTATAGCATGGCAACCATACAATTTCTGTTTTCTATTCCTAAGCTAACCGTTCCTCGTGTAGAGCAAATCTCTACCGCATTTGGCGGTCATTTTTTCTCAACGTTTGCGGAAAATTTCAAATCATTTTTGCAAATGTATTTGACTCAAAATGATGGTTTGCTGTGGAATGCCATGCCTAAATTTGGGTATATGTATCCGTTAGCATTACCGCTGATCGGGATTGGCATCTTATATGGTGTTATGAAACTGATTAATAATTTCCGCATAGAGACAGCAGTCATTGCTATCTGGTTCGGAACGGCAATTCTAATGACATTGATTACAGATGTGAATATCAATCGTATTAATATTATTTTTTATCCGACGGTATACTTGGCAGTTGCAGGCCTTATGTGGCTGCACAAGCGGATTAAATACTCTTTCCCTATCGTTATAGCGGCGTTCACCATTTTCTTTGTTTTCTTCTGTGCTAACTATTTCACTACTTATGCGAAGCAAATGAGCCCGCTTTTCTATGAGACCTTTGGAGAAGCTGTACAGTACGCATCGGATGAAACGGAAGGCAATATCTATGTGACAGATCAAGTGATGATGCCTTATATTTATGTATTGTTTTATGAAAAAATGGATCCGAAGCAGTTTATAAGCACAGTCGACTATATCAATCCAGGTGAACCCTTTCAGTTTGTTCGGGCATTCGGCAGATACCATTTTGGGCAGCCAGAGCTGAAGCCAAACGAGGAAGCGGCTTATATTTTCAAAAATAGCGACTCTATTCCGGGTGAGGATTCAGGCTATAAGATTAAAAGATTTAAACATTATACGGTCGTGAGCGGTACAGGAACAATGGTGGCTCTGAAGGTTCATGAATCATTTCAGAACGGCGGCTTTGAGGAAGGGCAGCAGTATTGGTCATTTACTTCCGGCACGGGGATCGGCTCAAACCGTCCTTACAGCGGTTCCAACTTAATGTATGTTGACCCAGGCAACGGTCGTGTCGTTTCCCAGACCTTCTCGGTTGCTGATGACGGTGACTATATTCTTTCTGCTAAAGTGAGTACGAGCGCTGCTGTTGGAATGATTGGGGTTTCCATCAATGGAGTAAAGATTGAAGATCTTGCGATTAACGCACAAGAGCAATATGTAGAAGTTAAGCTGCCTGCTGTATCCGTGAACATGGGGGACACCGTTTCTATCTATTTTACCGGAGGGGCGGGCTGGTTAAATGTCGATGATGTGGCGTGGAGCAAGCATGCTTAATAGAAAGATGGAGGAGTCTCAAAACCATTTGGATTGGGACTCCGGGAGTGGGAAGATTCCAACGACAACTGGAAAATAACGTCCATCACACGATACATGGAGTGAAATTATTCCGATACGGCTTCACCGTTAATATAATAACTGTCCTCGCGATAAGCATGAAACACGATTTCAATTTCGGATAAGCCAATCTGGCTGACGTATTTGGTAACTGCCTGTGCAAATCGATTTCTTACTTGCTGTCCCCGCTCGAACCACCCGACCTCGATAAATGCAAACCCTTGATCATCTGTCTCAGTGCCAAAAACGCTGGTCGCATTTAGACAAGCCATTGTAAAATTATCGGTACCGCACTCGCAAATAGCGGCAAGCTCAGCAGCAAGCGGTGCCGAAACGGACTTTAACTGCTCGGACGGTACTCCGCGGAATAATAAATGTGGCATTATACTGTTCCTCCTGCATAGATAGATTAATTATCCATAGTAGTATAACAAAAAAAAAGCATCAGCCGCTTTATACCAGGGAATGCCGTCTGATTCACAATCAGTGGGCATTCCAGTATAACGATTGATGCTTGTTTGTTTGCTGCTATTTACTCCGTCACATGAAACGGCTTAAGAAACAGCTTAGGAATTTCAGTTTCAAACTTGACCAGCTTGCCGGTTATCGGATGCGTGAAGGACAATACGCGGGCATGCAAGCCAAGGCGGCCAATGATGCGTGTGCGTGCGCCGTATTTTTTGTCGCCAACAACGGGATGGCCGATGTCCTCCATATGAACGCGAATTTGATTTTTTCGGCCTGTCTCGAGATTCACTTCGAGAAGCGAGAAGTTTTTATTGGAACGAAGCACCTTGTAATGGGTAACGGCGTGCAGACCATCGTTCGGATAGGAGCTGGAATACATTTTGAGCGTTTTGCTTTCCTTCAGCCACGAGCTGATTGTTCCTTGCTCCTTCTTAACCATTCCTTCTACGAGCGCGATATAGCTGCGTTCTTGAACCGAATCCTGCCAGCTGGTTTGCAGCTGCTGCTGAACCGCCTCGCTCTTTGCAAACATCATGACGCCTGACGTATCACGATCCAGACGATGCACAACGTAAATCCGGTTTTTCGTATTTTCGACCCGTACATGCGCCATAAGCTGACGATAGGCGGTCACTTCATTTTCTGGCGCGGAATCAGATGATATGGACAGAAGCCCCGATTCCTTCTTTATAACGATAATATGCTCATCCTCAAACAGGATCGCGAGCCCTTCCAGCGGTATTTTATCCTGCGGCCGGTCTCTGCCAACCGTAACGGTTTGACCGGGCTGAAGCGGATAGTTGTAAGCGGTCGTTGATTTTCCGCCTACAGATACTTGTCCATTCGCTAATATGGATTTCACTACATTGCGTCCAGCACCTGAAATATTTTTTATGAGAAAGGGAAGCAGTTCCATCGGTTCGTTAACCGGGTAGGACTTGCTCTTATCTGCTTGTGATTGAGGAGCTCCGCGCTTTTTTCCCCTGTGCATGCCAAAAAACCTCCTAGATTCAATGCTCCTACTATACCATGAGTATGGGCTTCAGTTCTAATCTTCTGTTTAGCAGTTTAACAACGCTCTATGAATCTCGATCTAATAGACAAAGAGTTAAGAGGAGTGGTAGGATTAATGATAGATTTACCAAATGGTGAAAAAGGAAAAGTTTGGAGGAAATGATCGCGTGAAAACAAAAATTTTAAAGACTATGCTAAGTCCTATGCTCATTGCCGGGTTATTGCTTGCCCCATTGTCAACACTTAGCGTAGATTCTGTAGCGGCAGCCAGCGCTGCAAGCAAGACGGTTGCCGTATCGACGCAACAACTGCAGGTGATTGTAGATGGCAAGAAATTATCTCTATCAGCCGGCGCGTATGCAGAGAAAGGCGTCACATTTGTTCCGATGCGCGATATTTTTACAGCACTGGGCGCTACCGTAACTTGGGAAGGCAAGACGGAGACGATTATTGGACGTAAAGGCAATCGTTCTATTTCTCTTAAAGTAGGCATGAAGCAAGCGGTCATTAACGGTAAAACAGTGAAGCTCGATTCACCTGCTGTCGTTCGCAAAGGCGTCACGTTTGTACCCGTTCGGTTTATCTCGGAAGCTCTTAACGCAAATGTGAAATGGGATAAAGCCGCTAACGCGGTTCGAATCACATCGCAAGAGGCTGCCGAGCAAGCAGAATACAACGAGTGGCTTGAGCAGCAGAAAAACATTCCTAGACTTACTCCTAAAGAAATCGTAGATAAATATGATGAGAGCGTTGTTCTCATTATGACCAATCGCGCTCAAGGCAGCGGCGTTGTTATTGGTGATAATCTGATTCTTACTAATTATCATGTTATCGGCGATGCAGCCTCCGCTACTATGCTGGATGTTTATGGTGACGAGCTGAAGATTACAGGCGTGGTACATTATGATAAGGCAGCAGATCTAGCTATTGTTAAAACAGAAAAATCAATAGACATTCCGCCGGTCGTTCTAGGTTACGGGTTAAACTCGTATAAAGGCGGCAAAGTCGTTGCCATTGGGAGTCCGCTAGGACTGCAAAATACAGTTTCTGACGGTCTGATTAGCAACATCACCTATGAAGACGGTATCCGATACATTCAGACTAGTGCTCCGATCGATCACGGCAGCTCAGGCGGGGCATTGTTTAATGAGTTCGGAGACCTTATTGGCATCACCACGCTTGGATACTCTGGGACGAGCGCGGATTTGAATTTTGCTGTATCCGTTATTCATGCCGCTAGTCTGAATAGTGAAGTGACAGAGGAGAAAATAAAGAACGCCAAGTTTTTACCTTCAAGCTTGCCGGATACGCTCGTTGGCGCTCCTCTGGCTGATATCGAGAAGGTGCTGAAGGATCAATTTTCTTCTGTATCTACTACAGAAGGCGAGGCTAAGTTTACGAAGTGGGAAGCCAAACGTGATTCCGCTGGCTGGCTCGTACTGACAGCAGATATTGATCCTAGGTTTTATATGTTATACGGAGCGTCGATGTCTCAGGAGCTCAGGCTTTGGGCAATTAATCTAGGGAATGAGTTCCATAAGATGCTGCCGGATGAGAAAATTCAAGTGCTCATTTCCTTCGAGCGCGATTATGGTTTCGAGCCGCGCGGCTTTGAATCGGGCGAGGTCACAGCACTTGGCGGCGACAAATGGCGTGTTCGCTATCCGATTATCGATATGCAGCTCAAAAATGAGCTTTATATTAAAGTAAGAGTGTAAAAAAATGGAGGCATCTGCTGCTGCGATCTGCGGCAAGGGATGCCTCTTCTTTTTTTTGATTTTTTTCTGTACAATAGAAGGCATCTTGCTATAAGCGCTGAAGGCTTTCGCGAACGTGCTTTATAGGCAAATGCTTAAGTTAGAGAGGTTATTACTTATGAAAGTGGTACTGTCCACATTAAATGCCAAGTTTATACACACATCACTGGCGCTGCGCTGTTTGAAGGCGTTTAGCGGCGATCGATTCGATATTGAAATTGCAGAGTACACCATCAAAGATCCAGTGATGAACATCGTGTCCGATATTTTTTCTAGAAAACCCGATGTAGTCGGATTCTCCTGCTACATTTGGAACATCGAGGAAACGATTACGGTTATTAATATGCTGCGCAAAATCATGCCTGAAATCAAAATTATTTTAGGCGGTCCAGAAGTCAGCTATGATATGGACTATTGGATGGAGCGTGTGCAAGAGGTTGATTTTATCGTGGTGGGCGAAGGCGAAGAGACCTTCCATCATTTGCTTACTGAGATTGAAGGCGATGGCAAATACCATATGGTATTTGGAATTACCTATCGGAAGCAGCGCGAGGATCGCGTCGAGGTGCTGATTAATCCGCCGCGTCCCAAGCTGAATCTGAATGAGCTGCCATCTCCGCATCGCTTTGAGGAGGATATTCCTCATTTGGGAAGCCGTGTCGTTTATTTTGAGACAAGCCGAGGCTGTCCGTTCAGCTGCCAGTTTTGCCTATCCAGTATCGAGGTTGGCGTTCGTTATTATGATATGGAGCGGACGAAAGCGGATATTTTGTATTTGATCGAAAAAGGCGCCAAGCTTATTAAATTCGTCGATCGAACATTTAACATTAAACGGGATTATGCGCTTGAAATTTTTGAGTTTTTGATCAAAAATCACCAGGGCTGTGTTTTTCAATTTGAAATAACAGCAGATATCATGAGACCTGAGGTGCTTGATTATTTGGCTGAAAATGCGCCTCCAGGCATATTCCGCTTTGAAATTGGCGTACAATCTACGAATGATCCAACAAATGAAGCGGTTCAGCGTCGTCAGAACTGGATGAAGCTGGTGCGTACCGTTATGAAAGTGAAAAATTCTCAAAAAATCGATCAGCATCTTGATTTGATTGCCGGTCTGCCGCTTGAGAACTATGATACGTTCCGCGGAACGTTTAATGATGTATTCGAGCTGCGTCCCGAGGAGCTGCAGCTAGGCTTTCTCAAAATGCTCCGCGGTACGGGTCTGCGCCGTGAAGCAGATAAATGGGGCTATATTTATATGGACAGATCGCCTTATGAAATGCTGGGCAATGATTTGATGCCATTTGGCGATATCGTACGCATTAAGCGGGTAGAGGATGTATTGGAGAAATATTGGAATGCGCACCGAATGGATCATACGCTGCTTTATTTGGTTGATCGTGTGTTTCCATCGCCATTCGACTTCTTCCAGGCGTTCGGCGATTTCTGGGAACGAAGCGGCTGGCAAAAGATCGGCCATCAGCTGGAGGATCTGTTCTCGCGGCTCTCGGCGTTTCTTGGATCGCTGCCTATCTCAGTGGAGAAGAACAGCGAGCTTGTGCCAGCACTGCAAGAGGATACGAAGAGAGTTTCCGCATCTCAAGAAGAGATACTCGCAATTGCAGGGGAACGCCTTGATAAGGACGTCGTGCTGGGGCTAATGAAATACGATTATTTCCTTAATCATAATTATAAGCCTCGCAAAATTTGGTGGGAGTTTACGATGGACAAGTCGCTGTGGAGCGGCTGGATGCGCCACTTAGCGGATCGCCCAGAGGATGTATCTCCTGAATTCGCAGCACTGCGATTTGGCGAGAAGGAGCTTCACAAACATGCGGTTATTGAGAAGCTGCCGTTTGATCTTGCAGCATTCCTTGCTACAGGAGAGGTTGATCGCGAACATCATACGCTGCTCGTTGTTCTGTATGCACTGGAAGCAGGCAGCAGCAAACCGAAGCCGCGTCCTTTCACTTTAAAGATTAAAGCTGGTCAAGAAGCGATGATTAAGTAGTCCTGATTGAAATGAAAAGAACCTCCAAACCCATGAAGCAAACGGGTTTGGAGGTTCTTTGTTATTAGTTTGAAAATATGAAATTAAACAGAAGCAGGTACAATACTGCGAAGTACAGTCATGCTGCCGGAAAGCTCATAGTCGCCAAGGTTAGCGGGAAGGAGGAAGCACTCGCCTGCTTTAACGGATTGCTCGCCATCTGCCCATTTTACTTGTCCCTCACCATCGGCAACTACAAGGATAACGAAGCTATCAAGCGATGTGGACAGCTTCCAAGGCGCGGCTACGATACCTTTCTCAACGATGAAGTAAGGAGAAGAAGCGATGGTCAGCCACTGGCCAGCTACTGCGCTGTCTGTTTTCATCCGCTCAGCGCCTGCGCCTTCATAGGCAATGACATTAAGGGAATCTTCAATATGAAGCTCGCGCAGCTGACCATCAAGCCCAAGGCGATTGTAGTCATGCAAGCGATAAGTAGTGTCGGAGTTTTGTTGAATCTCAGCTACAACAACGCCAGAGCAGAGAGCATGAACGGTTCCTGCAGGAATGTAAAAGGCATCTCCGGCTTCAACAGTCACTTCTTGTAGCGCGTCCATAATGCGGCCTTCAGTGATTGCTGCTTCCATCGCCGCACGGTCAATGCCGTCTTTTAGGCCATAGATGATTTTTGCGCCTGGCTTAGCGTCGAGGATGTACCACATTTCTGTTTTGCCAAGCTCGCCTTCAGGCAGCCCTTCGTACGCATCTGTAGGATGGACTTGAATGGATAGGTCATCATTGCAATCGAGCAGCTTGATAAGGAGCGGGAAACGTCCATTTTTCTCGGAAAAGCCTTGTGAGCCAAACCATACAGGTCCGTAAGTTTCACGAATTTGGTCAAGTCCAACGCCAGCAAGCTCGCCGTTCATTACTTTTGTAATGCCGTTAGGGTGATCACTGATCATCCAGCCTTCGCCAATTGAGCCTTCAGGCATTTCAAGGCCAAAACCTTCTAGTGCGCGTCCTCCCCAAATACGTTCTTTCATTTCCGCTTTAAATTGTAATGGATAAGGTTTTACTGTCATTATTTATCTCTCCCATATCGGTAGTATGTCGTTCTACTGCAGCTAAAAAATAACATTCAGAGCAATTGGCTTTAAAGAGCTGTAAGGTGAGCGCGTTGCAAAAAAATTAACGAGCAGTTGGACGCTTCTCGGCCGCTATAAGGTAAGGGGCCGTCTTGCGCTGGGTCTGCCTGTAACTAACGGTCTGCGCTAAGCTTTGAGGCAGCTGTGCTGCCCAAGACTCTACCGCGGCGGCTTCCTCAGCACCTCCAGGATGCCCTGGATACAATACGCAGGTCACGATACCTCCAGGACGAAGCAGCATGAGAGCTGCATCGAGCGCAGCCAGTGTTGTTGCAGGCTCGGTTATGATCGTGAGATCATCGCTTCCCGGCAAATAACCGAGATTGAACATTACGGCTGAGACTTGTCCGATAATAGAAGGATCAACAATCTCAGCCATACTTGCGTGATTGCTCAGCACAAGTTTAATATCGGGAAGCTTATTGTTATTTTGAAGGGAAGAAAGGCGCTCTTGCGTGCGATCAAGCGCCTCCTGCTGGATATCAAAGGCATATACCGTGCCGTTAGGTCCAACAAGCTCGGCAAGCGCAAGTGTATCTACACCACCGCCGGCAGTAGCATCAATGACAATGTCACCCGGTGAGGTACGCTCGTTGATCCATTTGTGAGCCATGCTTAGGACTGATAGAAACCCCATATTTCGCTAAACCTCCTGCTGCCATAGCTTGCCTTGCCACGTATTGCGGCGTTTCAACTCGTCGTCGAAGGCATTCAGCACTGACCATTTATTCATGCTCCACATCGGACCAATCAACAGGTCACGCGGCGCATCTCCCGTAAGGCGATGCACGATCATTTCTGGCGGGAGAAACTCAAGTGTATCAACAATCAATTTCACATATTCATCCTGCTCAAGAAATTGAAGCAGACCAGCCTCGTACTGACGTACCATCGGCGTCTTGCGCATGAGATGAAGCAAATGAATTTTAATGCCTTGCACGTCCATCTTGGCGACGGCGCGACCTGTATCTAGCATCATTTCATGCGTTTCCTGAGGAAGACCGTAAATGATATGCGCACATACGCGAATGCCGCGTTCCCGAAGACGCTTTACGGCATCGAGATAGCAGGCCGTATCATGTGCACGGTTAATGAGCTCTGAAGTAGATTCGTGCACGGTTTGAAGTCCCATCTCCACCCAAAGGTAGGTTCGTTCATTCAGCTCAGCCAAATAATCGACTACATCATCGGGCAAGCAATCAGGTCGTGTTGCAATGGACAAACCAACAACGCCAGGCTGCTGCAAAATGACTTCATAATATTCCCTTAGCTCTTCAACGGGCGCATACGTATTTGTATAAGCTTGGAAATACCCAATATACTGCGCATTTTGCCATTTTTGATGCTGACGGTCCCTTATTTTATTGAATTGTGTAACGAGGTCGTCCCGCCTGCTGCCCGCGAAATCACCGGAGCCGCGAGCGCTGCAAAATGTACAGCCGCCCTTCGCAATGGACCCGTCACGATTCGGGCAAGTGAAGCCGGCATCAAGCGTAACCTTGAATACCTTGCCTCCCAACTGCTCATGCATTTCGTAATTCCATGTATGAAATCGTTTATCGCCCCAAAGCAGTGGCTGCTGGTGTTGCGATGTTGATAATTTAATCATCGTTTTCCCCTTCATTCAAGACCTACACCATATATTTTAGCGAAAAACGAGTGGAAAAGCCACGTTTGTCATGCGAATAGATATTGAATGTTCGGAAAACGCTTTAATTGGAAATATTTTTTGAAATGGGTGTTTTTAGACTTGCGTAACCTTACATGAAGTGTTATATTAAAAGTGCGACAAAACAACAAATAAACCTAACATAGCCCATATGCACCTGCATTCATGAAACGTCGATTAAATGGAAATACTCTTACTAATAAATCGATGAGGTGATTAGAGATGAATAATGTAACCAAAATACCGCACGGCGACGATACTGTAACTGTTGAGCTAACTGTAAAAGAATTGATGGCGCTTACAGGCGTCCGCTTTCACAATAATCATGGTGTTGAAATTTCCGCTCGCAAGAAGTTGAATGAAGTATTAGTGGGAACATACGAGCGTGAGCAGAAAGAGAACGCTCCGATTCCGTATCAGCTTTTGCTGTAACGACTATACATCCAATGACATGATAAGCAAGCCGCATCGCCGATAATTGGCTGCGGCTTTTTTCTATCCTCTTTACATTGCTCAATTTCTTGGGCACAATAAGGACTAGTCTATTCGTTGCATCGTCTACGATAAATGGAGGAATCACTGCATATGCGTTTAAGAGGAAGAAAAGGTATTCGTGAAAGTTTAGAGGGTCAGCCGGAGCTAGTCGTGCTCGATGCTGCGCCGCACAAAGGCAAGTGGCGTGAGTTTTTTGGCAACGACCAGCCTATATATGTAGAGCTTGGCATGGGCAAGGGTCGTTTTATTAGTCAAATGAGCGCTCGCTACCCGCACATCAATTTTATTGGCGTTGACATGTATGATGAGCTTCTTCGCCGCGCAAGCGAGAAGGCACGCATCGTATGGGAGCAAAAAGGGGAGTCGCATCCGCCCAATCTTGCGCTGCTTCGCGCTAATATTGAAGGAATCGAGACGATGTTTGCTCCGGGTGAGCTTGAACGCGTCCATCTGAATTTTAGCGATCCATGGCCAAAGGCTAAGCATGCGCGCAGAAGACTAACGCATCCAAGACTTGTTGCCAAGTATATTGAACTGCTTAACGAGCGCGGCGAGATCCATTTTAAGACGGATTCACAATCTCTGTTTGAGTTTTCATTGAACAGCTTCGCGGAAATGGAGCTTATCATGCGCAATATTTCGCTTCATTTACACAAAGAAGGCCCTCGAGAGGACCTTGTGTTTACGGAATATGAGATGAAGTTTATGGAAAAAGGACAAAATATTTATCGAGTTGAAGCCGTTATCGGCTCCGAGGCTATTCGGAAGCATCGTGAAGCGAAACATGAGAAGTCGCTTAAAGAGGAAGCTGAGGCATCAGAATCCGTCTCGAATGATTCAGATGACGAGGATAATTAATTTAGTCCTACTGCAGACGATACCCAAGAATAATTGACTGCCAAAGCTGTTATCGTTCCGATCAGTGCGCCAGCTGCAACATCAGATGGGTAATGCAGCCCTAGATACATTCTTGACCATCCAACGGATAGTCCAATTATTAACGCAAGCGGCACCAGCAGAGTCATCCATATCCCGCTAGTCAGCAATATAGGGACTAGCCATGCGAAGATCGCTGTTGTGTGTCCGGATGGAAATGAAGAATCGACAAGCGGCTTATGACATGTATTTACATCAGGCAGCGCTTGATAAGGTCGAAGCCGTTTGAATTTACGCTTTACAATTGCTACTGGCAAGTGGCTTATGACGACCGCAGTCAAGCATTGCCACCCAGTAAGGCTCCAAGGAGCAGGTGCAAGTAGTGCATATAGAAGGGCGGTTGCGAGCGTAAAGGTTGCGCCGCCCATATGTGTGACCGTGCTTAACCATTTCCCCAGAATTCGATGTCTTTTTCTCCCTGAAGGTCTCCGGTTTGCCCAAATCAATAATCTTTGCTCACTCGTTTTCAGCCAGCCTATCATTCGTTCCATCGCTGTCATCCTCCTAACGGTGGCTTACTTCTATAACATTTATCAATTCCAGACTTAATTTTAGCATGTTTTTGTTCGCTGAGCGTAAACTATTTCTTGTCCCTATATTAAGGATAAGTAAGTATTATAGCACTAACTTGCTTTCCATGGGTGCTGCCTGATGCGAATGCGCTGTCATGCGTCTATCGGTATCCTATTTTCACTCCAAATACAGGGAATAAATATTGATTTCAAATTACTGTTTAATAATGTGCATTTGATGGTAAAACTGTAATGGACAAATTCCACGCGGTTATGACAGGGTCTGTCGAAACCGCAAAAGATGTCGGAACGGAACTTTCTCGTTCACTTGTTCGTCACATAGACCTATTTCGATTTAAGAAACATTTTCACACATTTTAACGTAAATAAGGACGTTAGTGCTAAAAACTTAGCAATTGGTTGAAAATAAGGCTGAGTCGTCGTAAAAGGAGGTAATGTATTCATCCGTGAGCAATGCAAGCGTTTTTCTGCCGAGATTAAGCGCAATGAAGACTAATTCAACTTTTGACAAAGAAGTTGTTTCTGTGGAGAATCAATTAAGGTCCGAGAGTGTTTGCAGAGAAACACTCATACAAAGAGAAAATATATAATAAAAAGCTTACGGCAGCCACGGGTGGATGCTGAAAAAAGCAAAAAAAATGGGGTCTAAAGGGGTAATGCCGCATGTTCAATACGATTATGTTTGTGGTTCAAATTCTATTTGCGTTGCTAGGTGTGTATCAGCTGTTTTTAACGTTTTTCGGATGGCGGCGTAAAAAAGAAGATCTTTCTCATGCACCGAAAAAAACATTCGCACTGCTGATAGCAGCTCATAACGAAGAGCAGGTTGTTGGCGCACTGATTGAAAACTTGCAAAAAATGAAATATCCACGGGAGCTTTATGATATTTTTGTAATTTGCGATAATTGCACCGATGGTACAGTCGATGTTGTAAATAGTTATGATGGAGTATATGCATGTGTTCGTGAAAATCCAAATCAACGCGGCAAGGGCTTTGCAGTTGAGTGGATGCTTAAAGAGTTGTGGGCTATGCCAAAGAGCTACGACGGCGTAGCGATCTTTGATGCCGATAACCTTGTAGCGACTGATTTCTTGCAGTACATGAACAATGACTTGAGCAATGGGTTCAGAGTTATTCAAGGCTACCTGGATACAAAAAATCCAAATGATTCTTGGGTCAGCTCAGCAAATGCAATCAACTACTGGTTCTGCAACCGGCTTTGGCAGCTTCCGCGTACAAATCTTGGCCTTGCCAACTTTCTAGGTGGAACAGGCATGTGCTTTGATTCAAAGCTGCTTCAGGAAATGGGCTGGGGAGCTACAAGCTTGGTTGAAGATTTAGAATTTACAGTCCGCTGCATTAAACGCGGAATTTATCCGAAGTTCAACTTTGAAGCAAAGGTGTTCGACGAGAAGCCGATTACGTTCCAAGCATCAGCTCGCCAAAGGCTTCGCTGGATGCAAGGACACTTTGATGTTACTCGGAAGCATATGCTTCCTCTGCTTTGGCAGGGAATCAAGGATCGCAGCATGACAAAGATTGATGCGGCCCTTTATGTGTTCAATGCTTATAATTATTTGGCTGGATTTTTTATTGCAGCGATCATTTGGGGAGACATCCTGCTCTCAGGCGGAGATAACGTCACCTCCGTGTACAACCTGCTTCCAATTTGGCTGAGCATTCCGTACATGGCATATATTTTTGTGCAAATACCTTTATCCATGTATATGGCTAAAGTTTCGTGGAAGCTATATTTGCGGATTCCGACCTTTCTATTGTTCACCTTGTCATGGTGGCCGATAACGGTGCATGCATTCTTCACGCAAAACAACAAAAAGTGGAGTCATACCCAGCATACACGCGTCATCCGTCTTGAAGAAGTTCAAAGCAAACAAGTTTAATCGCTTGTTGACAAGGCTTTGTAGGCCATGGTATAGTAACACGGTAACATTTACAACTAACTTAATACGCACAAGCAGAAGCACCCGCTTCTCACCTTTCGGCTCAGGCTGGCTGGTTCGCGATAATCGATTAGTCATTCCATCATTTCAACTGAAGTGATGCTCTGACATACATGTACGGTTATGAGATGCGGGTTCGAGCGAACCCGCATTTTTTTATTGCGTGGAGACATGAACAAACCATTTTTGGAGGTGGCACGTTATTAGCAGAGAACATCAAATCAATGATGAAATCCGGGCCAGAGAAGTGCGTTTAGTAGGCGCTGAAGGCGAGCAAATCGGTATTAAATCCATTCGCGATGCTATGCAGCTTGCTATCGAGCTGAATTTGGACCTGGTGAACGTCGCACCGACGGCTAAACCGCCGGTATGCCGCATCATGGACTACGGAAAATTCCGTTATGAGCAGCAGAAGAAAGAAAAAGAAGCACGCAAAAACCAAAAGATCGTTGATCTTAAAGAAGTTTGGTTCCGTGCTAACATTGATGAAAATGACTACCAAACGAAGTTTCGTAACGTTGTTAAGTTTCTCAATGAAGGCGATAAAGTGAAAGCATCCGTAAGATTCCGCGGTCGTGAGATTGCTCATGCATCTCTAGGCCAAAAGATTTTGGATCGTCTTTCAAAAGAGGTTGCCGAATTATGCAGCGTTGAGCGCGCTCCTAAGCTGGAAGGCCGGAGCATGATTATGATTTTGGCACCCAAAACCAACAGCTAACAACTGATGAAGAACTTTAAGGAGGATAACTGATATGCCTAAGATGAAAACTCACAGCAGTCTGAAAGACCGCTTTAAAATTACTGGAACTGGTAAAGTAAAACGTTACAAAGCTTACCGTAACCACTTGCTTTCACACAAATCCGGTCGTCAAAAACGCGTACTTGCTGGTCAACCGCTTATGGCTGCTGGCGATGTTCGTCGTTTGAAACAAGGCCTTGCTAACTTGTAATAATAAGCTACACCAAATAAGCTAATTCAACCTACAGGAGGTTTCCACTCATGGCAAGAGTTAAAGGCGGTTTTGTCCGCACTCGTCGTCGCAAAAGAATTCTAAAGCTAGCTAAAGGTTATTTCGGTTCGAAACATCGTCTGTTTAAAACAGCGAAGGAGCAAGTTGGTAAGTCCCTAATGTACGCTTACCGTGACCGTCGCAACAAAAAACGTGACATCCGCAGACTGTGGATCGTTCGTATTAACGCGGCAGCTCGTATTAACGGACTTTCGTACAACAAATTCATGCACGGCTTGAAACTTGCGGGCGTAGAAGTAAACCGCAAAATCCTTGCTGACCTTGCAGTTAACGATATGACTTCGTTCAACTCGCTTGCTGGCATTGCAAAAGAAAAAATTAACGCTTAGGCGTTGACCGCATATAAGGGCTGTCCAAGTCATCTAATCGATGATTTTTGGACAGCCTTTTTTACGTTTTTTTTGCGAAAATGAACCGACATGCGCACATTTATAGGAGCAGAGGACAAATAAACAGACGGATGCCACCCTCCGCGAATATGCTGTAGGACAACGGGAAGGGAGGGATTTCGCATGCGTAACGTTTCCAAGCAGCAAGTACGGAAACTGGTCGGCAAATCCATTTATGCAGTACGTCCTGACGGCTCTGTCGTCACTGGCAAGCTCGTTCGGGTACACCAAAATAAACTGATCGTCGCTCCACTTGAAAAAGACAAAGGCAAGCTCGTGCAGACGAAAGCAATTTTGCCTCTCGTATTGTTTGACCTTCTTGCCATCGGCACGCTTCCTTTATGGGGTGGCGGCTTTGGTGGTGGTTTTGGCGGTGGCTACGGTGGCGGCAACTGCTGCAACAACAACTTTAACCAATACGGCAATGGCAACTATGGAGGTTATGGCGGCAATGCTGGTTATAACGGCAATGCTGGCTATGGCGGTTATGGAAACCAGGGCTACAACGGTTTCTAATGGCAATTAAGTAATCATAGCGGGGTGAGCGGTTTAAGTAATTCGTAGCAGCGCAGCTCAGGATAGTATTGGACGGTATAGTAACCAAGCTTACTATAGAGTTGATGTGCTTTACCATTAACCTGATCGACAAACAGCCTGGCAACTTTGCAATTCTGCGTTTTGCCGTAAGCTTCGCTATGAGCTATTAATTTTCTGCCCCATTGTCTATTCCGGTGATCAGGATGCGTGACCATCATATCTAAATAAAGCACCTCACCCATCACTTCAAAATGGATGAAGGAGACTGGAGGGCTTTTTTTAGATAAGGATGCTACAAAAGTAACGCCGCGACGGAAACGCTTAGGGAGCTCTCGAATCGTTTGCGCATCATGCTGGTGTACCGTATGGGATAAGGGAATAAGCTCGTTGCGAATGAGGCGAACCACTTCGGCTTGGTCATACCTTGGCTCATAAATACGAATCATGCTCATCATTCCATTTCTACCGCGCCAAATGGATCTGGGACGCAGCATGAATTTGCCGCATTAGGGCTAAACTAGTATATGTAGCGCGCTAAAGGATTGCGCCGAATACATTTTACAACAAGAGTTGTTTATGGTTCTTGACGAACTGAGATTCACGGCATATAATAAGGAAAGTCTTATCTACCACGTACTGGTATTCGTACCATGTGGTAAATACAAAATCAGCATTGATGAGGACGAAGTGCTTAGGGCCCTTTTGAACAGAGAGCGGATGGATTAGCTGCAACCATCGCCAAAATCCCTTTTCTACGAGCTCACCTCGGAGCTGTTTTCTTGAAAAGCAACCATGTGTTGCCTATTAGGGGGAATCGCAGGGCAAGCGTTACAGTGCCATTGGTAGAACGTATATGCATGACGTTCTTACTTGTAGAGGTTATACATCGGGAGATGTGTAACGAATTTGGGTGGTACCACGGAAGATATACCTTTCGTCCCTCGTTGCTTCGTATTGAAGCATGAGGAACGAGAGGTTTTTTTGTTTTTTCTGAGAGGAGGATGACTGATGATAACGCAAGGTGCAACACTGAAGTCAAAAGAGGAAATGAAGGAAAGAATTTCGAAACCTGAGGTTATTTCTGGTTCGGAAATTTTGCTAAGAAGTCTATTGCTTGAGGGTGTAGATTGTGTGTTCGGCTATCCAGGTGGAGCAGTGTTGTACATTTATGACGCGATGCACGGAAACCCCGATTTCAATCATTTATTAACACGGCACGAGCAAGGCGCGATTCACGCAGCAGACGGTTACGCCCGCGCAAGCGGCAAAGTAGGCGTATGTATCGCTACATCAGGTCCTGGTGCAACAAACCTCGTGACGGGAATTGCAACTGCATATATGGATTCCGTACCACTAGTTGTTATTACCGGTAATGTCATCTCCAGTCTGATTGGCAGCGATGCATTCCAAGAGGCAGACATTACGGGTATCACAATGCCAATCACTAAACACAGCTACTTGGTTCGCGACGTTGAGGATTTGCCTCGTATTATTCACGAAGCATTCCATATTGCCAACACGGGGCGCAAAGGTCCAGTATTGATCGATATTCCGAAGGACATCTCAGCGGCTAAGACATTGTTCAAGCCAGTAACAGAAGTTAACATCCGTGGTTACAACCCGACAGTTACGCCTAACAAAAATCAAGTGGATAAGCTGATTAAGGCGATTGAACAAGCGGAGCGCCCGTTAATACTAGCAGGCGGCGGTGTCGTTTACTCTGGCGGACATGAAGAGCTGTTCGAATTCGTTACTAAAACGCAAATACCAATTACAACAACATTGCTTGGTTTGGGAGCTTTCCCAAGCGGCAATGATTTATTCCTAGGCATGCCAGGCATGCATGGCACATATACGGCTAATAAATCGATTCAAAGCGCAGACTTGCTAATTAATATTGGCGCTCGCTTCGATGACCGCGTAACCGGCAAGCTTGCGGGCTTTGCTCCACTGGCGAAAATCGTACACATCGATATCGATCCAGCGGAAATCGGCAAAAACGTACCAACAGACATCCCGATTGTCGGTGATGTAAAGACTGTGCTTGAGATTGTGAATAAGCTTGCGAAACGTGCAGACAAAGCGGATGATTGGCGTGCGAAGCTCAAAGCTTCATGTGCGGAATATCCGTTCAGCTATACCGATTCTGACGTTGAGCTTAAGCCGCAGTGGGTTGTTGAGCTGATCCATGAGACAACGAATGGCGATGCGATTGTAACAACTGACGTTGGTCAACATCAAATGTGGGCTGCACAGTATTACAAGTTCAACAAGCCTCGTTCATGGGTTACTTCCGGAGGGCTAGGTACGATGGGCTTCGGATTCCCTTCTGCTATCGGTGCTCAAATGGCGAATCCGGATCGCGTAGTCGTTTCCATTAATGGTGACGGCGGGATGCAAATGTGTGCGCAAGAGCTTGCAATTTGCGCAATTAACAACATTCCGGTTAAGGTAGTAATTATCAATAATCAGGTGCTTGGTATGGTAAGACAGTGGCAGGAGCTTATCTATGACAACCGCTACAGTCATATTGATCTCTCCGGCAGCCCAGACTTTGTTAAGCTGTCAGAAGCTTACGGAGTTAAAGGCTTCCGCGCAACGAACAAAGAAGAAGCGCGTGCCGCATGGGAAGAAGCATTACGCCATCCTGGTCCAGCTGTTGTTGAGTTCGTCGTTCGCAAAGAAGAGAACGTGTACCCAATGGTAGCGCAAGGAAGCACCATCGACGAAATGATCATGGGGGATGCGGAATGAAAAAACACACGATCGCAGTAATCGTTAACGATCAGCCCGGCGTTCTACAGCGCGTATCTGGTTTGTTCGGACGCCGCGGCTTCAACATTGAAAGCATAACGGTTGGTTCCAGTGAAGAAGCAGGCTTGTCGCGTATGGTCATCGTCACTTCTGGTGATGATCATACGCTCGAGCAAGTAACGAAACAGCTTTATAAGCTGATTGACGTTATTAAGGTCATTGATCTTAGCTCAAATCCGATGGTTGGCCGCGAGCTTGCACTCATTAAAGTGAATGCAGAGCCAGCATCTCGTCCGGAAATTTTAGGTGTTGTTGAAACTTTCCGCGCAGCGGTTGTGGACATTGGCACTCATTCGCTTATGGTACAAGTAGTAGGTGACACTGAAAAAATCGATGCTATGGTTGAACTGCTTAAACCGTATGGCATTCGTGAACTGTCGCGCACAGGAGTAACAGCATTAAACAGAGGCAATTCCAAGTAATAAGAGTTCATCATTCAACATCCCGCTTTGAGCGGGAGTTTAAGGGGAGAACCGCTGCTTAAGGGTCATTCTCTGCTTAAACACCCGCTCAAAAGGGTTAAACTAAAGGAGGCAATTATTAATATGGCAGTTACAATGTACTATGAAAAAGACGCTGATCAAGGCGTACTACAAGGTAAAACAATTGCAGTTATCGGTTACGGCAGCCAAGGTCACGCTCAAGCACAAAATCTTCGCGATAGCGGCTTGAAAGTTGTTATTGGTCTTCGTCCTGGTAAATCCGCAGACGTTGCTAAAAAAGATGGTTTCGAAGTACTTACTGTTGCTGAAGCAACTAAAGTGGCTGACGTTGTTCAAATTTTGCTTCCTGATGAAACACAAGCGAAAGTGTACAATGATGAAATCGCTCCTAACTTGAAAAAAGGCGCGGCTCTTATGTTCTCCCACGGCTTCAACATTCACTACGGACAAATCGTTCCAAACAAAGATACAGATGTATTCTTGGTAGCTCCAAAATCTCCTGGTCACATGGTTCGCCGTACGTACCAAGAAGGCTTTGGCGTTCCTGGACTTATCGCTATTGAGCAAGATGCTACTGGCAATGCTAAAGCTATCGGTCTTGCATATGCTAAAGGTATCGGCTGTACTCGTGCAGGCGTTATCGAAACTTCTTTCAAAGAAGAAACAGAAACAGATTTGTTCGGTGAGCAAGCCGTTCTTTGCGGTGGTGCTACTGCACTAGTTAAAGCTGGTTTTGAAACGCTTGTTGAAGCTGGCTACGCTCCAGAAATGGCTTACTTCGAGTGCTTGCACGAGCTTAAATTGATCGTTGATATGATGTATGAAGGCGGAATGGCGTCCATGCGCGATTCTATCTCCAACACAGCTGAATACGGCGATTATGTAACTGGTCCTCGCATTGTTACTGAAGAAACGAAAAAAGAAATGAAACGTGTATTGGAAGATATCCAATCCGGTCGTTTTGCTCGTGACTTCATCTTGGAAAACCAATCGAACCGTGCAATGCTTACAGCTACTCGCCGTAATGAAGCTGCTCACCCGATTGAAAAAACAGGCGCACAGCTTCGTGAATTGATGCACTGGATCAAGAAGTAATAAAAGATAGAATGTAGGAAAATATCCCGGTTCGCCGGATCGTTTGACGATGAGCACGTTGTATCGCCATGTGGTCCGAGCGCACCGGGATCATTTTGTTCACGGAGGTGCATTGCACAAATGCGGAAAATATATGTTTTCGATACAACGCTTCGTGACGGAGAGCAATCTCCTGGGGTTAACCTGAACACGAAGGAAAAGGTAGAGATTGCCCTTCAGCTTGAAAGGCTGGGAGTGGACCGCATGGAAGCTGGCTTCCCTGCTGCGTCTCCGGGAGACCTTGCTGCAGTTAATGCGGTAGCGCGAGCAGTTAAAAATGCTACAGTTATCGGACTCTCACGCTCGCGTGAGCAGGATATCGATGCTGTTCGTGAAGCGCTTATCGGCGCACAGGATCCGTGCATTCACGTATTTCTTGCTACAAGTCCAATTCACCGCAAGCACAAGCTGCGGATGGAGAAGGAGCAGGTGCTTGAAACGGCAGAGCGTGCCATTCGGTATGCAAAGCAATATTTTGACAAAGTTGAATTCTCAGCAGAGGATGCTGGACGTACAGAGCTGGACTTTCTGTGTCAGGTCGTTGAGATGGCCATTAAAGCGGGAGCAACGGTCGTAAACATTCCGGACACGGTCGGTTATATGAATCCGCAAGAATTCGGGAACATCTTTAAGGTGTTGAAGGAAAATGTGCCGAATATCGAAAAAATTCAGTTGAGCGCACATTGTCACAATGATCTCGGCATGGCGACTGCAAATTCGCTGGCAGCGATCTTGAATGGTGCAGATCAAGTTGAGGGTACGATCAATGGTATCGGGGAGCGCGCAGGTAACACAGCGATCGAAGAGATTGCAATGGCGCTTGCTACGCGCCCGGACTACTTCGGAGCTCAAACGACGCTGAACCTGAAAGAAATTGCCAAGACGAGCCGCCTTGTCAGCAAGCTGACGGGCATGGTCGTTCCAGGCAACAAAGCAATTGTTGGTGCCAATGCATTCGCGCATGAATCTGGTATTCATCAGGATGGCATGCTGAAAGAAAAAACGACGTATGAAATCATTTCACCGGATACGATCGGACTGAAGGAATCCAAGCTGGTGCTTGGCAAGCATTCGGGACGCCATGCGTTTCGTGAGAAGCTGATCGACCTAGGTTATGAGCTTGAGGACGAAGCGGTTAATGCTGCTTTTGCTAAATTTAAAGATTTGGCAGATCGCAAGAAAACCGTAAGTGATGAGGATATTCTTGCTCTGCTTGAAGAGAAGCTCATTGATACGCCGGAAGTATTCAAATTAGAGATGATCCAAGTAAGTTATGGCAATCAATCTACGCCAAGCGCATCCGTTCGGATTCGTAAAGCGGAGGGTGAGGTCATCGATGAAGCGGCAATCGGCAACGGTTCCGTAGACGCCATCTATAACGCGATCGACAAGGTGACACAGGAAGTCGTGGAGCTTGAAGATTATTCGATCAAATCCGTATCGCAAGGCAAGGATGCGCAAGGCGAGGTTCATGTTGTACTAAAGCAGGATGATGTTTCTGCTCAAGGACGTGGACTTAGCACGGACATTCTTGAAGCTAGCGCGCGAGCATACATCGATGCGCTTAACCGACTGATCGAGAAGCGCAAGACGCCAGGTCGCCGCGATAAGATGAGTCTAATCTAAAAAGAAAGCAGTTCGCCAGAGTTTAACCTTTGGGCGGACTGTTTTTTTTGTTCTTTAATAGATATAGCTTCAAAAAAGGGATAATCAATGACTCTATAGTTACAGCCTATAGAGTAAATAGATTTTATATCTTGGTAATCAACTCGTTTTTATGGTACAAATGATAATAGAATGAGAATGAATGTGTAGACTTGTATTTTTCAACAGGATTCGCCAAGCAAAACGCCTTTGGCGTCCTTTGGACGCTGAAGTAGCTATGACGGTGAAATATAAGCCCTTTATAAGCTAACAAACTTATAAATTCTTATATTTTTGAAAACGTTGAATGGACAAGTTTAACTCAAAACGAGGAGTGTTACATTATTATGTCAGAAGTTAAAAAAATTGCAGTTATTGCCGGCGACGGTATCGGCCCTGAGGTAGTTGGCGAAGCACTTAAAGTGCTCAAAAAAACAGAAGAGCTTTACGGCTACAAATTCGAAACAGAACACGGCTTGTTCGGCGGTATTGCAATTGACGAGAAAGGCACACCATTGCCGCAAGAAACACTTGACCTTTGCAAAGGTGCAGACGCGGTATTGCTTGGTGCAGTAGGCGGACCAAAATGGGATAATAACTCCAAGGAGCTTCGTCCAGAAACAGGCTTGCTCGGCATTCGCAAAGCACTTGGCCTTTTCTCAAACATTCGCCCAGCTACCGTATTCGATTGCTTGAAAGAAGCTTCAACTTTGAAGCCGGAAGTGCTTGAAGGCACGGATCTCATCGTTGTTCGTGAATTGACTGGCGGTATTTACTTTGGCGAGAAATTCCGTCGTGAAGGCGCTGGCGGCGAAGAAGCGGTTGATACATGCGTATACAACGTGCAAGAAATCGAGCGCATCGTTCGTCAAGCATTTGATATCGCTATGACTCGCGGCAAACGTCTTGCTTCTGTTGATAAAGCAAACGTACTAGAAACATCCCGCCTATGGCGTGAAGTAGTAAACCGGATTGCTCCTGAATACCCAGAGGTAGAGCTAGAGCACGTGCTTGTTGACAACTGTGCAATGCAATTGCTTCGCCGTCCTTCGAGCTTTGATGTCATCGTTACAGAAAATATGTTTGGCGACATCCTTAGTGATGAAGCTGCAATGCTGACTGGATCAATCGGAATGCTCTCATCTGCATCGCTTGGCGAAGGCAGCTTCGGCTTGTATGAGCCGGTACACGGCTCAGCACCTGACATCGCGGGTCAAGGCATCTCCAACCCAATTGCAACAATCCTTTCCGTAGCGCTTATGTTCCGCCTTACATTTGGTTACCACGAGGCTGCTGCAGCAATTGAAGCAGCGGTGAAAGAAGTTCTTGATGCAGGCCACCGTACAGGTGATATTGCCGTTGATAAGAGCACAGCAATTGGCACAACAGAAATGGGCGATTTGATCGTAGCTGCTCTAAGAAAATAGTATCCAGATTATAATTATTATAAATAAATATTAATTATAATATTGACTTGTTTATAAACTAGTGATACTATTTACTAGGTAAGTCACACAGACGAAGTGGCATAAACAATAAAATTTATGGATAGGTCAAGGAGGTTTTCTATTATGGCAGAGCGTTTGGTAGGCCGTCAGGCCCCTGATTTTTCAATGGAAACAGCAACAGGTGACGGTAAAGATTTCGGTACAGCATCACTTGCAGATTATAAAGGAAAATGGTTGGTATTGTTCTTCTACCCACTAGATTTCACATTCGTATGTCCAACTGAAATTACTGCACTAAGCATGGCTGCAGCTGAGTTCAAAAGCTTGAACACTGAAATTCTTGGTGTCAGCATTGATAGCAAACATAGTCACCGTGCATGGATCAACACGCCGGTTAACGATAATGGTCTAGGTCAACTAGAATTCCCTCTTGCTGCTGATATTACGAAAAGCGTAGCTCGTGACTACGGTGTATTGATTGAAGAAGAAGGTATCGCTCTTCGCGGTCTATTCATCATCAATCCAGAAGGCGAAGTACAATATCAAGTTGTTAACCACAACAACGTTGGCCGCAGCGTAGACGAAACTCTTCGCGTATTGCAAGCTTTGCAATCCGGTGGTCTTTGCCCAATCAACTGGAAACCAGGTCAACAAACTTTGGTATCGAAATAATATATTTCGAATAGCAGAATTAACAAAACCCGTGCCATTTAATGGTACGGGTTTTGTTTTTGTCTACATAACGATACGGATAATGTGGAGAGAAAGCAGGAATTTCGTCCATGCAGAGCGAATATGGTATACTTAGCAACAGATAATAAAAAATGATAGGTTTGTTAACGCAAACTTTAGATGATGGTTTTGAAGATAGGTTTGCTTACGCAAGCCTAAGATGATGCTTACGAAGATAGGTTTGTCTTCACAAACCTAAGTTGATGCTTACGAAGATAGGTTTGCTGCGCAAACCTAAGTTGATGCTTACGAAGATAGGTTTGCTGCGCAAACCTCTAAGGAGGAGTCGTCAATGAGTTTTTGCTGTGGAGCTAGTATGATTGGAACAAAAGGTACACTTAAGCATATTCGGACGCATATTCACAATGTGCCCATTATGTTTTGTCCTGTCTGTCACCGTGTAGATATTCATTATCTAATCGAAAATGAATATGAGATACTAGCCGAATATGCACATGGCGACGGTGCTGCTGAAGTTGATTTTCAGGAGTACGTAGAGCAAGAAGGCAAGGCGCTGCTTGAGAATTGCGTTAACCATGAGAATGAGGATCCAATGGATGTTGTCCACAGTCAAATCGATATGGCGCTTGATTTGCTAAGCTTTGCTAAGCAAATTGAGGATACGGAATGGCAGCTTGTTCTTAAGAAGCGTCTAGGGATGCTTAACAATAGAAGGAATAAGCTCCGTCAACGCCGTACTTCCGTTTAGTTTTTTAAACATGAATGGTGAGCCTCCTTCACGGGGGCTTTTCTTTATTTTAATCATATACAAATGTATCATTTTGTAATTTTATTAGTTTCGTTTGTTTCTCAATCAACGGTTTTTTGGCGATATAAAGGGCACTAAAGATGCTTTTAAATGTAAATTAAGATTTTCTCAGAATGTACCCCCCGAAACCGGGCAGACAGAAACGAATCATACTAATAGTGAGGTGGAGCGGTTGTTACTTGTTTTGTTCAAACGCTTTCTGCGGAAGTCTGTTTCTGCCAAAGCAGCAGAGGATGAGCAGAAGCTCACTCCAGAACAATGGGTTGCTCATATTCATGAAGGTGACGAGCTGCTGCGTGAGCAGTTCATAGCAGACTATAAGCCTTATATAATGAAAGTTACAAGTCGATTTTGTAAACGGTATATCGATCCGAGTCGAGATGATGAATTCAGCATAGCGCTGCTCGCTTTTAACGAAGCCATCAATCAGTTTTCCAGCAGTGCTGGAAAATCATTTCTCGGATTTGCTGAAACCGTCATTCGTCGTCGGCTTATTGACCATGTCCGGAAAGAACAGAGGCATTCTCAGGTTGTGCCTTACAGTATGTTCGACTCAGAGGATGAGGAGCAGCCTCAATATAATTCAGTCGAGACAAGACAAGCGATGACTGCATTTGAAATGAAGCGCACAGAGGACGAGAGAAGGCTTGAGATTACTGAGCTTAATCAAGAGCTTTTGCGATTTGGCATTTCCTTTGCAGAATTGGTAGACAATTCTCCCAAGCATACCGATTCAAGAAAGCTGTTGATTGGTATCGCGCAAACGCTCGTAAGTGAAACGGAATTATTAGATTCTTTAAGGCAAACGAATAAGCTGGCTGTAAAAGAGCTGACCGAAATGTGCGGCGTTTCCCGCAAAACGGTGGAAAGAAATCGGAAATATATTATTGCTATCGCACTTATTATTTCTGGAGCATACCCTTACATGCATGATTATTTACATATATCCGATGAGCGCATCATTGAGAATAAGGAGGCAAGCAAATGAAACGTGGAGTCGTTATGAGCATTCATAAGCAGTATGCAGTTGTGATGACGGCAGACGGTCAATTTTTGCAAGCCCCTATTCAGGGAACTACACAAATCGGAGAAGAAGTGACATTCGAAGAAGAGTTTAAGAAGCGCGTCATCCAGAGGCCGATTTATTGGTATGGGAGTGCTGCCGCCCTTATTTTGATTCTGTTTGTTCCACTTTTATTTTTCATGCAAAGAGATTCACAATCCGTAGTTGCTTACGTGAGCATGGATATTAATCCAAGCGTAGAGCTGGGCGTCGATGAAAACGAGAAAGTACGTGAGCTTCGCGCACTTAATGAAGATGGAGAAGTCATTATTAAAGGGCTCAAATACACAGGTATTCATGTGGAAGAGGTTGCTGCTTCTATTTTGAAGAGGGCTAAAGGCTCACATTATCTGGATACGCCAAACAAAGATATTTTTATTACGAGTGTTTTATTAGACGACAATTTTGCGAGTAAAGGCGATTTTGAGAATATTTTGACGGGAAAAGTCGATGAGAAACTGAAAATGCTGCTCACGCAGCTTGAGGCAGAAGCAGCAAGTGCTACAATTACAACGTTGTCGCTGCCTAATGAGGTGCGTGAGGAAGCAGCTATAAATGGTATTTCTTCAGGCAAGATGGCCGTATATTTAATGGCAAAGGATGAAGGCTACAGTATCGAATTGGAGCAATTGAAAAAGCAATCCATCGATCAGGCAACAGCGTCTATCGGCGGAGTGAAGACGATTGTTAGCAATGCGGGAGATACGAGCAAAGAAAAGCTCAAGAAGCTGGTAGCACTGGAAAAAGAGGATAAGGTTAAGCAGCAAAAGGAAGAAACAAAGACGAAACCGAAACCGATTAAACCGACTACGACTCCAACTGCAAACAAGCCTGTAAAAGTGGAAAAACCAACTAAGCCTGTCGTTAGCGGAGTAAATAAAGGCAATGCAACTAATAAGCCCAATAAAAACGGGACATGGGGCAATAAGCCGGTAATTACGCCAGGGAAACCAACTAAGCCAGTTCAGCCTACAATGCCGAGCGGCGGTAAAAACGATAATAAAGATGACGACAAAAATAATAACAATCATAATCATGATCGAAATAATAATGATGATGACAATGATCGAAATCGAGATCGCAAGGATAGAAATAATGATAGCAACAATAATCGCAATAATAACGTAAACAGTCCTCAAGGCAAGCAAGAAAATCATAATTGGAAAAATCGATATGATGATAAGAAAAATAAGGAATGGAAGCACGATTGGAATAGATGGTATAAAGGTCGGGGGAGCAACAATAATGATTAGACTTCCGATATAAAAATGAACAAATAGCAGGAAATGAATGCAGTAGGCTAAAGTCCTAGATGACTTTCGGGCAGACTTTTTGCCTATTTACGGTGCATAATTCGACAGGATTTCCGATTGACAGCGATTGTAAACTCGCCCTATGATTAGTAGTAACTGTAACCGTTATTTATAGATGTTGCCGGGGAGGAGTACAAGATGTTGGCCATTCGAAAGCGCTATTTCCCGGCGCTTGCCGAGTATATTCGGAGTGGTAAGGAAGTATCATTATTCCATGCTAACGAGCTTGGCAAGGAGCTTTACGGAATAAACCCTGAAGAAATTATTGCCGTACATGAGGAATGCATACAGTCTTTGGCTGCAAATGTTGACTCGGAGGAGGCTGTGCGATTATATAATCGTTCCTTTGTTTTTTTAATGGAGATTATGGTTGCTTGCCGATTTCGTTTGCAGCCAGAGAGATCAACAGAGCAAAAATTCACTGAAATGCGAGAGATGCTTTTCAGATCCAACCGCTCCTTTGAACGAGTCAAAAATAAATATGAAAATGTTTTGCAGCACATGGACAGCGGAATTGCTTTGTTTGACAGTGATGGAATTTTATCGTTTATTAATGTGCAAATGGCCAAGCTACTCGACATCCCTCGGAAAACATTAATTGGTTGTACGATAAAGGAAATATTAAGACATCGGCGGCTTACTAGCAGCACGAAGCGAACAGTTCTTAGACTCTACAAAGAAATGTTTCTCATGCATAGCAAGTATTATGAGTTCCAACACAAAGATGGTAAACATCTATTGGTAACGGTTACATACGGTGATCAGTTAGACGGTGATTTTTTAATTAGCGTTAAGGATGTTTCTGAATATAAGCAAATTGAGCAGACGGCATTGCAAAACGACAAGCTTGCCATGCTCGGGAAAATTGCTGCTGCAATTGCACATGAAATTCGTAATCCGTTGACAAGTATTCGCGGCTTTATTCAGCTATTGCGGCCATATTTACTGGAAGTGGGCAAAGAAGAATACGCTCGTATTATTTTAACGGAAATTGACCGGGCAAATGATATCATTTATGAATTTCTAAATTCGTCCAAGCCATCAGCACCAATGAAACAATTGGTGTCTATCGATCATTTAATAAAAGAGGTTGTACTTCTGACCGAAAGTGAAGCTTTGATGCGGAATTGCGAAATTAAAGCGGAGTGTTATTGCTCAGAGCATCTCGTCTCGATTGATGTTAAACAAGTGAAGCAGGTTATTTTGAACATTATTAAAAATTCACTCGATGCGATTGAAGAAGTTCAGAGCGAGCGAAGAGGCCTTATTGATATTATTACGCGTGGAAATGGACAATTTGCCGAAATTATTATTAAGGATAATGGAAAAGGCATGGACAAAGCAACGATGAGCAGATTGTTTGACCCCTTCTTTACGACGAAGCAGTCGGGTACAGGGTTAGGCTTATCGGTAAGCTACAGAATTGTTCGCAATCATAACGGTACGATTAGAGTGGATAGTCAATTAGGGGTAGGGACTGAATTTATTCTGACACTGCCATTAGCTTAATGCTAACTACAAAAGAATTGGCTTAGCTGAATTGAATCGGATGCTCTCCCCCCAATCGTGGGCGGGGAGTATTTTGCTTTTTCATATCATGTTAGCTGAGTGACAAGTTTGCAATTATAAACATGGCAAAGAGGAGAATGCTTAGGTATAATGAGTTTGAAAAAAGCGATTGAGAGCGAGGAAATAATAATGAATATTCATTTTACATACGGGGTTCGCGGTACAGAGCAAGCAAATGCAGATGCGGTTATTCGTTTTGTCAGTAAAAAAGAGTTGACGCAATCAGATGCAGCTACCCCGATCGTACAGCCGCAAATCGATGAAGCGCTTAGAGGGCGTTATGCTAAAGGGTTGTTTAAAGCGGATTCAGAGCAAACGGAGATTATGCCGACGCTTGGATTGTATCCTGCGTCTCATATCGTGTTTGTTGGGCTTGAACAGGATGGCGGAGCTACGAGCCTGCGGCTTGCAGCAGCGGCTGCAGCCAAAGCGTTGAAAAAAATACAGGCGGTAAATGTACAAGTACTACTGTCTGATGCAATTGTTGAAGGGCCGGCTGCTAGCCTTGGAGCGGAGTCTACTGCACAAGCGCTGACTGAGGGCTTGCTGCTCGCGCTTCATGATCGGCAACCGTTAAAACGGGAGAAAGCAGAGCGATTTTCACTGAAAGAGGTTGCACTCGTACCACAGGGAGCAACTGTATCAGCAGAGGAAGCCGCGTTGTGGTCGCAAGGGATAACAAAAGGCCGGTTGTATGTTGAAGGGGTCATTTTGGCGAGAGATCTTACGAATTTACCTGGCAATGACCTTACGCCAGAACGGTTGGCGTATCATGCAGAAGAATTAGCGCGTGAGCTTGATTTGGAAATAGAAGTCATTGATGAGTGGAGTGCGGCTGAGCAGCGGATGGGCGGTCTATTAGGCGTTGGTCAAGGCAGCATAAATCCACCGCGTATGATCGTTATTCACTATAAAGGCAATCCAAATTCAGAAGAGGCATGGGGACTAATCGGAAAAGGAATTACATTTGATACGGGCGGTATTTCCTTGAAGAGAGCGGAAGGCATGCAGGATATGATTTCCGACATGGGCGGCGCAGCTGCTGTGCTAGGTGCTATTCGCGTCATTGGAGAGCTGAAACCAGCAATCAACGTCATTGCAGTCATTCCAACAGCTGAGAATATGCCTTCGGACCGAGCGATTAAACCTGGAGATGTGCTGCGCATGATGAGCGGCCATACCGTTGAGATTGTGAATACCGATGCTGAAGGCAGATTAGTGCTGGCAGACGGACTTACGACCGCCATTACAAGGGGAGCAACGAAGCTGATAGATGTGGCAACTTTAACTGGTGCCGTATCCGTTGCCTTGGGTACGCACGCAACAGGCGCGATTACAAACAATGAAGAGCTCTACAAACAGGTGCAGCTTGCGTCAGAGAGAGCTGGCGAACGAATCTGGCAGCTTCCTTCTTATCCGGAATATAAGCGGCAGATTAGAAGCGATGCAGCAGATTTGAAAAATAGCGGCGGAAGATATG
The DNA here is from genome assembly GCF_056173205.1 of Pristimantibacillus sp. Z349TD_6. Taxonomy (NCBI): domain Bacteria; kingdom Bacillati; phylum Bacillota; class Bacilli; order Caryophanales; family Paenibacillaceae; genus Pristimantibacillus (SeqCode); species Pristimantibacillus sp. Z349TD_6. The sequence goes on from NZ_CM149662.1 coordinate 1,784,457, forward strand.
GCGGTACGATTACAGGCGGATTGTTCATTGGACATTTTGCCGAAGGATTGCCGTGGGTGCATCTCGATATTGCCGGAACTGCATGGCTGGATTCGAGCAGAGGCTGGGAGCCCAAGGGAGCTACCGGCGTCATGGTTAGAACTTTAGTTGAATTGATTGTACATCAAGAATAAGCTTTGAGATGTGATGATTTGGAGGTTCGCCGCTTCTGGCGTACCTCCTTTATTTGCGCAGTAATAAGCGGACTAAAATGGAGGGCTGACATATGACCTATGAAGAGATAATGAAGGAATTAGAGCGGCTTGGCAATGAGCAAACGAAAATGACCTTTATCCGTCATGGAGCCATGGAGCCGCTCTTTGGTGTGAAAATCGGTGATTTGAAGAAGCTTGTTAAGTATGTGAAAAAAGACGAAGAGCTAGCGCTAAAGCTGTTTGCGTCCAGTAATAGCGATGCGATGTATTTGGCGGGACTTTCAGTTAATCCAAAAACCATTGCTAAAGAGACGCTGCAGCAATGGGTCAAACAAGCTTATTGGTACATGGCAGCAGAATATACGGTAGCAGGTGTCGCAGCGGAAAGCCCTTTTGCCCATGAGCTGGCAGTAGAATGGATAGACTCCTCGGAAGAGATGGTGTCCACGTGCGGCTGGAGCACTTATGCGAATTACATTTCTATTACACCGGACGAGCAGCTGAATTTTGATGAGATACGCTTTTTGTTAAACAGAATAAAGGAAACTATTCATACGGAGCAAAATCGTGTTCGTTATACGATGAACACCTTCGTTATGATTGTCGGTATTTATGTCTCGGAGCTGCGTGAAGAAGCAGAGGCCGTTGCAGCATTCATCGGCAAGGTGCATGTAGATGTCGGAAATACAGCGTGCAAGGTCCCGTTAGCTAGTGATTATATCCAAAAAACAGTTTCTTTGGGCAAAGCAGGCGTTAAGAAAAAAACATGTATCTGCTAACTGTAAATATCTTATGGTATATAATGAACAATTCATTTTCAAAAAAAGGCTATTTTTGGTTTGGCTCAATGAGTTAAACTTGAGATAGCTTTTTTTATTTATGCCTCAAAGAACAATTTCTTTGTGTGTCGGAACGAAAATACATAGTGGAATAGGGGTATACTTATATGCATGCAATAAATAGAAGGAAAAATGATTTATTAGCTTATCGGCCATCCGTAACGATGGATGTTGAAGAGTTAAATCAATACTGGGAAAATGTATTAAACAGCTATGCAGAGAGGCCGCTTGATGTGAAGAGACATACGGTTGAAACGCCAATCACGACGGTGAGAACGGAGCGTTTAACTTATAAAGGCGGAGATGATACGCCTATTCACGGGTTATACATCGTGCCTCAGCAAGGATTAAACGGTGCGAAGCTGCCTTGTGTCGTTATTTATCAGGGTTATACAGGCGACAAGGGACTACCAGAGCGTTATGCTGCATGGCTGCTGCTGGGTTATGCCGTATTTGCAGTTGATGCTAGAGGGCAAGGTGGCGAAACAGGCAACTTGCTAACCTCTGATGAAGGTTTCGTCAAAGGCTGGGTTTCACAGGGAATAACGAATACCGAGCGCAGCTACTACCAGGCGATTACAATGGATGCCGTTAGAGCGGTGGATACAGCTGCCCTACAGGATGAGGTGGATGAGTCGCGGATTGCGGTTGTTGGCGCTAGCCAAGGAGGCGGATTGTCATTGCTTGCTGCAGCGCTGAACTCCAAGGTAAGCGCGGTCGTTGCCGATATTCCGAACATGTGCCATATGGATTTTGGCCTAATGAATTCGACGAGCTCGCTTACGGAAATTGCTCAGTACATTAAAAGGTATCCTGAGCGGCTTAACGCAGTGATGTCTACGCTTGCTCATTTTGACCTGTTGAATTTGGCTGAACGCATTAAGGCGCCTGTGTTGATGTCGGTTGGCTGGAAAGATACCGTATGTATGCCAGAGACCATCTACGCCGTATACAATCGGATACGATCGCTTAAGCAGCTAAATGATTATCCATTTTCAGGGCATGAGGTAAGCGAATACCAGAACCGAGAATCGATTTTGTTTTTACAGGAAGCACTGAAAAACGGCCTAAAGCCTTCAATTGATGCAATCGAGCAGCAAGATCAGAATTAATGCTCAATTAGTTGTCCAAAAGAGACAATCAATGCTTCAAATGGATGATATCGATGCCAATATGGTTATGGATGGAGAGCGTACTATGTACTAGAATATATATGAGCTATAAAACGGTGTCCCTGACACATGTTCATTTTTCTTACTTTTCCCTTTATATGTTAAGGGATTAGTGTTTGCTTGATTATTATTGAAAACGATTTAGGCAAGTGCAAGTTGGCGAGCATGTATGGCGAGCATCGCCTTAGAAAATAATAGGATGGCAATGAATAGAGAGGGTGGAATTTTCTGCAATGAGCAACCATGATGAGCGAAATTATTCGCCTTGGCAAAGCTACTATGGCCCCAACCTTGGGTATGTGCAGGAGCAATACGAGCGGTTCTTAACTGATCCAGACTCCGTGGAGTCTACAGTTCGTGAGCTATTTGTACGTTTCGGGGAACCTCCGGCTACACTACAAGGAGAAGCTCCGAGCATTACGGCTAAGCCAAGCGAGCAAAAGGCTGCATCACATGCAGCAGCACCTGGTCCGATTGATTCAAATATGTTGAAAAAGGTTGTCGCTGCGCATCAGCTAATGCTGAACATCCGCAGATACGGCCATTTAGCTGCAGATATTGATCCGCTCGGCTTCAGCCCTGCTGCTGATACAAAGCTGCTTGAGCCAGAAACTTTCGGACTTACGCAAGCGGATTTAACTTCTATTCCAGCATCGCTTATTTGGGATAATGCGCCAGCATCAATCTCGAATGGCTGGGAAGCAATCAACCGCTTGAGAGAGATTTATACCCGTTCAGCGGCGTATGAATTTACACATATTCATGATGAGAGTGAACGCAATTGGCTCAACAAACAGGCGGAGTCGGGAAGTTTCCCAGCACCGCTGTCTGCAAGAGAACGTTCAGCGCTGCTTGAGCGTCTAATGGAAGTTGAGTATTTCGAGAACTTCCTGCACCGGACATTCGTTGGACAAAAACGTTTCTCTATCGAGGGCGTAGACATGCTCGTGCCAGTGCTTGATGAAATCGTCCGCTCCGTAGCGCATGATGGAGCAAACCATATCCTTATGGGCATGGCGCATCGCGGTCGTCTCAACGTACTGACGCATGTACTTGGCAAGCCTTATGAGAAAATATTTTCTGAATTTCACCATGCTCCGAATAAAGAGCTTATACCGTCTGAAGGATCAATGGGCCTTAATTATGGCTGGACCGGCGACGTAAAATATCATCTAGGTGCTGACAGAGCTGTGAAGGAAGGCGAAACGATTCGAGCGAATCTTACCCTTGCGAACAACCCGAGCCACTTGGAATTTGTTAATCCAGTAGTTGAAGGCTTCACACGCGCTGCTCAAGAAGATCGCAGCAAGCGTGGAATGCCTACACAAGATCCAGCGAAAGCAGTGACGATTGCCGTTCACGGCGACGCGGCTTTCATTGGAGAAGGAATTGTTGCGGAAACGCTCAATTTCAACAAGCTGCAAGGTTATCACAATGGCGGTACGATTCATATTATCGCGAATAATCGCCTTGGCTTTACGACGAACAGCATAGATTCACGCTCGACGCATTACGCAAGTGATCTTGCGAAAGGCTTCGACATTCCTATCGTACACGTAAATGCGGATGAGCCGGAAGCTTGCTTGGCAGCAGTACGCCTCGCTTGTGAATACCGTCTCCGCTACAATAAAGGTTTTGTTATTGATTTGATTGGTTACCGTCGTTTCGGTCATAATGAAATGGACGATCCAGAAGTAACACAACCGCTGATGTATGCAAAGGTTCGCAATCATCCGACCGTTAGCGTGCTTTACAGCGAGCAGTTGAAGGGTGAGAAGGCGATTACGGAAGCGCAGGTTGAAGAATTGCGTCAACGTACGAACGGCAAGCTGCAAGCAGCCTATGATGCAATGAAAGCGAAGGAAGGCGAGCCGAAGCTTCGCGGTGAGCAAAATAAAACAACGCTGCCTACTGGCGAGGAAGTACGCACTGCAGTTCCGCTTGAGACGCTTCGTGAAATCAACCTGGAGCTGCTTAACCGTCCAGAGGGTTTCACCGAATATACGAAGCTTCAACGTATTTTGCAGCGCAGAGCTTCAGCTTTGAACGATGGGGAAAAGGTTGACTGGGCACATGCCGAAACGCTTGCCTTCGCAACGATTCTTGCAGACGGTACACCTATTCGTCTAAGCGGTCAGGATTCGGAGCGCGGAACGTTTGCACATCGTCACATCATGCTTAATGATAATGCGACGGCAGCTAAGTTCTCGCCGCTGCACATTTTACCGCAAGCGAAAGCATCCTTTGCCGTTCATAACAGTCCATTGTCTGAAACGGCAGTACTCGGCTTTGAATATGGCTACAACGTTTTTGCGCCTGAAACCTTTGTTATCTGGGAAGCGCAATATGGTGACTTTGCCAACGTTGCCCAAGTTATTTTTGACCAATTCATCTCAGCTGGCCGTGCGAAATGGTCGCAAAAATCAGGCATTACGATTTTGCTGCCGCATGGCTATGAAGGCCAAGGACCAGAGCATTCAAGCGCTAGACTTGAACGTTTCCTTCAGCTTTCAGCTGATAACAACTGGACCGTTGCGAACCTTTCAACGTCCGCTCAATATTTCCACTTGCTGCGCAAGCAAGCAGCGTCGCTTGGCACGGAGCATGTTCGTCCGCTCGTTCTAATGGCGCCTAAGAGCTTGATCCGTAACCCTCGTGTTGCGTCGCATGGTGTTGCATTCAGCGAAGGCTCCTTCAAGCCGGTGCTTCCGCAATTCAAGCTGACAGAGCCGAAGGAACAGAAGGATAAAGTAAAACGTTTGCTTCTTTGCACAGGTAAAGTAGCTATCGATATTGAAGAGGCGCTTGCATCGACAAATGCTGAAGATTACGAATGGCTGCGCGTTGCAAGAGTAGAGCAGCTGTATCCGTTCCCTCATGCAGAAATTGAACGTATTGTGAAGCAATTCGACAAGCTTGAAGAAATCGTATGGGTACAAGAAGAACCGCAAAACATGGGGTCATGGAGCTTCATGGAACCGCGTCTTCGCGCGTTAGCGCCTAAGAAGGCAGCTGTTCGCTACGTTGGCAGACCTGATCGTTCAAGTACTGCAAGCGGACACCAAGAAGTACATGCCGCAGAACAAAAATGGATTATTTCGACAGCATTGAACGGCAAACCAGTTGAAACAAGTTTGATTAGGGGGTAGTGACTAATGGCTGAAATTATTGTACCGGAACTAGGCGAGTCCATTTCTGAGGGCACAATTACCAAATGGTTCGTGAAGGAAGGCGACTCCGTCAATCAGGGAGATGTCCTACTAGAGCTTGAAACCGATAAGGTTAACATAGAAATTAGCGCTGACAATAGCGGTGTTGTATCTCGCATCGCTAAACAAGACGGAGAAGTTGTACTTGTAGGCGAAGCGATCGGTTCGATTGGAGAAGCAGCGGGCGGCGCAGCCGCACCTGCTGCTCCGGCAGCTGAGTCAGCTCCTGTTGCTGCTCCTGCCGCAGTAGCGGCACCAGCTGCTGCTCCAGCGGCGCCTGTTGCCTCTTCTGCAAATGAAAGTGCAGCAACGATTAATGCATCGCCAGCTGCTCGTAAACGTGCTCGTGAGCAAGGCATTGATCTATCAGCGCAAGGACAAGCTCCTGCTGCTGCACCTGCACCAGCGGTTGCCACTCCGGTTAAATCTGCTCCGCTAACACAATCAGAACCTGCTAACGCAGGCAAAGATGTGAAGCCGACTGAACGCAAACGGATGTCTCGTCGCCGGGTTACGATTGCTAACCGCCTAGTTGAAGCACAACGCACAGCTGCGATGCTGACGACTTTCAATGAAGTGGATATGACTGCGATTCTTGATTTGCGCAAACGCCGCAAGCAAGCTTTCTTCGAGAAAAATGATGTAAACCTAGGTTTTATGTCATTCTTTACGAAAGCTGTAGTTGGTGCGCTTAAAGCATTCCCGCTGCTTAATGCTGAAATTGACGGCGAAGATATTGTTACGAAAAAATTCTATGATATCGGCATTGCAGTATCTGCAAAAGAAGGTCTTGTCGTTCCGGTCGTTCGTGACGCGGACCGTCTAAGCTTCGCTGAAATCGAGAAAAATATCGTTGAGCTTGCTGGCAAAGCAAGATCAAACACGCTTGCCATTTCTGATTTGCAAGGCGGAAGCTTCACTATTACGAATGGCGGCGTATTTGGCTCCTTGCTGTCCACGCCAATTCTTAATGCACCGCAAGTTGGTATTCTCGGCATGCACAAAATTCAAATTCGTCCTGTAGCAATCGATGACGTTCGTATGGAAAACCGTCCGATGATGTATCTTGCATTGTCTTACGATCACCGTATCGTAGATGGCAGCGAAGCTGTTCGCTTCCTCGTAACCGTCAAAGCGCTTCTAGAAGATCCAGAAGCACTTCTTCTCGAAGGCTAAATATAAAGCATTACATTAGAGACTGTCCTTTAAGTAGAGTGATCTACTCAAAGGACAGTCTCTTTTTTTTGCGATTAAGTTGGCCATTTTATTATGTTATGAAAAAAGATGTCGAAAAAAGATCTGAATATCGATTACAATAAACATAATATTGAACATGGAAGCGGGCGTATTATCGGCTACAATTAAGATTTAAGAAGTATTCAATGGAGAGAGGCTGCATAATAGATGCGAGAATCCTTTACTAATCTCACAATGCTCCAGCGGTTCATCGCGTTGTTTATTGCACTCGTCGTTATACCTGTTATTTTTATGGATTGGGTTGTCTCGCGCAATGTCGCAGAAATTACGGAGCGGCAAGTGGGTTCGACGCTGGTGAAGTGGGTGGAATCGAGTCATGTAACGATTGATCGAACAATCATGCATATGGAAGAGACCATGAATTCGATCATGATGACCAAGGAAATTCAGGAAATGCTTAATATCCCGTTGTCTTCATCCTACGAGCGTTTTAGACGATTCACGTCTCTGGATGAGATGCTGCTGAAACAAACATCTCCTAAAATAGCGTATTCTTTTTTTATGCCGGATTCTGAAAGCCTTTACTCTTTTGTACCATCATTGGATATTCAGACGCGAGGCATCTACTTCTCTACTAATGTGGATGCGCTTCCATGGTATAAGGAGGCATATCGAGCACAGGGGAGGGGAGTGCTGAAGGTACTGCATCAATTCGGGGATAATCCGTCCGATCTGGAGACGCTTGTTATGGTTAAACAAATGAACAGCATAACGAATGGGCGATCACCAGAAGCTGGGTACTTGATCGCGTCGGGACTTGAACGTGTGCTGGCAAGTGATCTTGATCCTGATAATGTGGCGAAGGACGGCGAGTTGTTGATTTTAAATGAAGATAATACGATCATCTCGACAACAAGCAACTACTCCATCGGAAAGATCCTCCCGTTGCCGGACTACGTATCGAATTCCAAAGGTGGATATTATACGCTAGAGGTTGATGGCAAGAAGTGGCTGTATGCCATTCATCAAAGCGATGAAAGCAAAACAAAGCTGCTCTACAAAACACCGCTGCAATCCATTATCGGTGATCATGAGGTTATCGAGCAGCTCGTTTATTATTCAATGATGGGTTATTTCCTGCTGTTGCTCCTATTAGGTGTTTACTTTATTCGTTCCATTGTTCGTCCAATTTCTAGACTCGCTAGGCATACACGCTCTTATGAGCCAGGCAAACCGCTTGGATTAACACAGTATCCGCAGCGTACTAAGGATGAAATCGAAATTTTAAACAACAATTTTATGGATATGACAGAGCGATTAAATGAAACGATCAACGATAAATATGTGCTTGAGCTGAAGCAAAAGGAAGCGGAGCTGTCGATCCTTCACTCACAAATCAATCCGCATCTGCTGTACAATACGCTGGAGTCAATTTATTGGCGGATGACGCTTGAGGGAACGGACGAGTCAGCGGAAATGGTTCGTGATCTGTCTCTTGTTATGCGAATTGGCCTTAGCCGCGGCAAATCATTAATTACGATTGAAGAAGAACTGCAGCATGCAGAGGCTTATGTAAGGCTGCAGCTAAAACGTTATGACTATAATTTTAATGTCAATTGGATCATTCAAGAGGAAGCGAAGAGCTGTCTAATTCCGAAGGTTGTACTGCAGCCGCTTATCGAAAATGCAATCGTACATGGTATTAAACGAATGGATACTGATGGCGAGCTATGGATAACGATCAAGCTGGAGCTGGATTACATCGTCATTGCAATAGAAGACAACGGATATCGCTTGAAGGATGTTGCGCACATTTATGATATTTTGGAAGGCCGAAATCCGGATGCGGGATACGGCATTCGAAACGTCAATAAACGAATCCAATTGCATTTTGGCGAGTTATTCGGTTTGGAATATGCTTTGCGTGCGGAAGGCGGGCTTCGGGCTCAGCTTACGATACCAATCTCACATACCATAGATGACCTCATGAGGGAGGAAGAGCATGTATAATATACTGATTGTTGATGATGAACCGATGATTTGTAAAGGGATCAGCTCAATATTAAGGCAGTCCGATATTCAAATCGGCGAGCTGTTTACGGCTGGCAATGGCTTTGAAGCTTTGGATTATTTTCGACTGGAAAAAATAGATTTGATCATTACAGATATTCAGATGGAGCATATGAACGGCATTGAGCTCATGGAAACGATATTTGTAGAAAATAGTGCGGTCCCGATTATCGTGCTGTCAGCGCATGGAGAGTTTGCTTATGCTCAGAAAGCAATGAAGTTCGGCGCCAAAGAGTATATCGTGAAGCCAGTCATGCCGAAGCAGCTTATTCAAATAGTTGGAGGTTTGCTAAGACATAAGGAAAGTGAGCTTCGTACGGCATCCGATGCTGCGTTCAACCGCAAGTTTTATTTGGAGGAAACGAATCCAAAGCAGCATATGCTGCTTAACGAGTTAATTACGGAAGGGCTTGGCGAGTCGGAGGTTGAAGCTTTATTTCAATCATTAGGATTAAAGCTGGATGGCCCCTACTTCAGTTTATTTACGATCCAGCTGCATTTGAAAAACGCTGGTAAAACGGATAAAGACATTCAGTCCTTGCGTGATCGGAATTTGCTTAAGTATGCCTGCTACAACGTGGTAGAGGAAACGATCAGCAGCTGGGATAAGTTATTGTTTTATTCACCGAATGGAGCTCTGACTGTCGTGCTGCAGCTTTCAGCGAAGGAGCTGGACCATTCGATGCGAAGCAGCTTGCTGACGACGATCGGACAACAGCTTCATGCGCATTTGCTGGAATATTTAAATGTCCAATGCACGATTGGGATTAGTACGATTAAGGAAGGGCTTTTCAGTTGGGCAGAGCTTTATAAGGAAGCGATATCCGCGTTAAAAATGACAGAGGTTCATCCTGATCATCATGTGTTTTTGGCCGAGGATATGTCAGACAAAAAATCTACTGAGGATCATAATGGGGATATTCAGGAAGCGAGAGGCTACATAGACAAACATTTTAGTAAAAAAGGAATGAAGCTGCAAGATATTGCTGACGCTGTTCATCTAAGTCCCAATTATTTGAGCTATTTATTTAAAAAGGTGCTTAATATTACGATATGGGACTACTTGACGAAGCAGAGAATGGAAGCGGGAAGAAGGCTGCTGCTTACGACTGATATGCGGAGATACGAGATTGCGGATGAGATTGGTTATGAGTCGCCGGAGCATTTTAGCAAAATGTTTAAAAAGTACTTTGGCTATAATCTATCAGATTTAAAAAAATAACATTTCTGCTCGTGCTGCTGCGCGAGCAGTTTTTATATGTCGAACCATATGTCGAAATCATAACAGCGCACACCTTAACCGTAACAGCGACCATCGTGTAGAGAGAAGAAGCTGACTTATAATGAGGATGCAAGCAACAAAAGACCTAATTGAGAGGGGAACTAACACGATGAAGATCAGGGGAATCGTAATCAGCATGCTCGTATTGATGATTGTGCTAGCAGGCTGCAGCGGCGGCAGCAACAATGGCGGGAATAAAGGAAAAGAAGAAAATGCTGGAAAAGCAACGAATGCAGCTGTAAATAAAACAGAGGAGCAGCCAGCAACTGAGAAACCAGCAGAGCCTGTTGAAATTACAGTTCAAGGCCAACCGCCGGATAGAACAGAAGCAATCGAGCAATTGAACCTAAAAATTGAGCGTTTCAAAAAAGCAAACCCTAACGTTACGATCAAAACAGATGATTGGCAGTACAATCCATCTGAAATCGGAATTAAAATGGCTGCTAACAATGCGCCAACAGAATTTAATGCTTATTTGACAGAAGGACGTGTTCTAGCTGAAAAAGGCTGGGCAGCTGATGTTACGAGCCTTATTGAAAATTGGAAAAACAAAGATGATTTAAATCCAATTATGACGGGTCCGTTCTCTGTTGACGGTAAAATTTACGGTATTCCAGTAGATGCTTATGTTATGACAATTACGCTTAACAAGAAAATTTTCGAAGAAAAAGGCGTTCCGCTTCCATCGCTTGACTGGACTTGGGAAGAGCTGATTGAAACGGCGAAAAAAGTAAATGATCCGGCTAAAGGTATTGCTGGCTTTATCCCAATGGGCAAAGGCACAGAAGCGGGCTGGAACTGGACGAACTTCTTGTTTGCAGCGGGCGGCGACATTCAAACAGTTGAGAACGGCAAAGTAAAAGCAACATTTAACAGCGAACAAGGTTTGAAAGCGTTGGAGTTTTACAAGCAGCTAAAAGATGCTGACGTGCTTCCGAAAAACTGGGCTCTAGGCTACGGCGATGCACTTAACCTGTTTAACCAAGGCCGCGGTGCAATGGTTATGTGCGGAAGCGGCAACGCAGCGGATGCAGCCATCAACACAGGCGGTATCAGCAAAGACGACGTCGTTATTTATCCGATCCCATCCGTAACTAAAGGCGGCAAGCACACTGGCGTATTAGGCGGCAGCTTCAAAGTCATCAACCCTAAAGCAGATGCTGCACAGCAAAAAACAGCATTTGACTGGTTGACTTCGGAATACTTCACTGACGAATTCATAAATGCAATCGACGGTGAAGTCACTACACGTAAAGCAGAAAACAAAGTATATATTCCACAAACGATTTTCTACTGGACACCAGAATCCGAGTTCGGTAAAAAATGGGATACGATGTTAGCTAAACACGACAACGTGTTCACATATGACCCTGCTTTGATGGCTTTGCTTGATGGTAAGCCAGAGCCGCAGTATGAAACACAAGCTTTCTATGCTGAAATGGCTAACGTTATTCAAAAAGTGTTCACGACAAAAGATGTTGATTTGAAAAAAGTGTTGGATGAAGCAGCAGCTAAAGTCCAATCGGAATTCTACGACAAAATTACGATCCAATAATAAGCCGCGACACCAAGGGCCAATACCAATAACCTCGGTATTGGCCCGTTTTTTTTCAAATTAGAAGTGATCATAAGTATCGCTGCACCTTGGGAGGGGGAGAACCATGGCAACACAAACGATTACATCAACGATAAGCACGAAGAAAAAGCGAAAGTGGAACCTCTATATGTGGGGGGCCTTGTTTGTACTTCCCGAAATTATCGTTTTCTTGCTTTTTCTCTGGATTCCTATTATTAAGGGAGTTCTGTACAGCTTTCAAGAGGTGGATTTCGTTAAAGGGAATGTTTTTGTTGGTCTGCAAAACTACATCGATATTACGAGTTCAATTGACTTTTATATCGCAATAAAAAATACGCTGTATTATATGGGGCTTTGCGTAGTCATTGGTTTTTGGGTGCCTGCTGCGGTTGCTATTGCTGTATCGGAGCTCAGAAGATTTCAAGGGCTAGCTCGCGTTGCGGGTTATTTGCCAAGTGTAATACCAGCTATCGTGCTATACGGCATGTGGGTTTGGTTTTATGATCCGATCGGACCAATTAATGCATTCCTGATGGGCATCGGATTGCCGGCAATTGATTTTTTCACAAAAGGCATGTCCATGATCTCGATCGTTATTATGGAAACATGGCAAAACTTTGGCGGTGCGGTGCTCATATATTTAGCCTCAATCGTTGGCATACCGCGGGATCTGTATGAAGCTGCGGAAATTGACGGTGCAAGCGTGTGGCAGCGGATTAAATTTATTACATTGCCTAATTTGCGTTCATTGCTGTTTCTAATGTTTTTACTGCAAATCATTAACACCTCGCAAAGCTTCCAAGCACAACTGGCTATGACTGCCGGAGGTCCGGACAACGCGACTTTAACTTATATGCTGCTTATGAACAGAAATGCATTTACTTATTTGGATTTTGGCAAAGCAACAGCAATGGGTACGATGATGTTCGCCGTTATGATGGTGCTCTCCTTCTTCTACCTGAAAGTGCAGAATAGGAGTGAAAAAGGATGAAAAATACCGAGCGTTCCATAATCTCATCATTTGATTTCAAACGTTGGCAAGTAAAGCTTGGTTACGCTGTGATGGTGCTTTTTATTGGCATAATCATTGTATCCATGCTGTATCCCTTTCTGAATACGCTGCTTAGCTCTCTGAAGACGACTGGGGAATTTTTTGCTTTCCCTGCGCCGTTTTTCCCAAAAGATTGGCTGTGGCATAACTATATTGATGCATGGCATGTTATTCCGATGCTTAAGTTTTTGAAAAACACGCTGATGATTTTTATTGGAACAGTTGTTTTCGCCCTTGTCTTTATTGGCATGACGTCATTCGCGTTGTCTCATATGCGGGTACCTTTCAAGAAAGTGGTCATGCTGTTTTTCTTGTCTACCCTGATGATTCCATCTGCTACTTATTTAATTCCAAACTTCCTTAACTTGCAAAGCTTAGGTTTGCTAAACAGCTACTGGGCCTTTTGGCTTCCAGCAGGCGCGAATGCTTTTTATTTGCTGCTCATGAAAAACTTCTTCGATGGACTGCATAAGGAACTGTTTGAAGCAGGCAGAATCGACGGAGCTAGTGAGTTTCTATGCTTCATTCGAATCGCAATTCCTTTATCGGTACCTATTCTAATGACGCTCATTATCTTCTATTTCTCCAGCACATGGAATGATTTTTATTGGCCGTCACTTGTTATGCTGGAGAAGGATATGTATCCTCTTGCAACAGGTATTTTCAGATATGTGGTGTATTCCGGCTCCACGATTCAGTGGAATGTGAAGTTTGCGGTGCTCTCCATTACAATGGTTCCGCCGCTAATATTTTTCCTTATTTTCCAGCGTTACATTATGGGTGGACTTAATGTAGCTGGGGTGAAAGGTTAGCATTTTATCAGCTAGAGTTTAGTGAAACGGCTTTATGAATGAGTAGTAAAACGGATTAAATGACTCTCTTATAGACATTGCCGCTAATCGATACACTTGCTGGCGGCAATGTTTTTTTGTATTTTAAAATCGAAGCGGAGCAGGAAGAAGGCTGGAGATGTTGAAAGTAATCAACAGGATGAAGCTGCTTGATGAAATGAGATGAGATGAGGGGATTAAAATCGTCGAGGTTAATGAACAATTGAGGGAAAGCGAAGAGAGATATCAGCATTTAGTTCATATGCTTCCTGACGGGCTTATTGTTGTGTTAGAAGGTAATATTGTATTTGCTAATCACGCAATGCTAACTATGCTGGGCATTAGTAATTTCGATGATATCATTGGAGACCCCATAAACAAATTCATACATCCCGAGTTTATGGAGCGGTTTCCAGCTATGATCAACTATTTGATTCTAGAGGCTAATCCTTCTACGTTTACCTATTACGAGCTGCTTCGTCTGGATCAGGAAGTGATAGAGGTTGAAATGAGAGCAGTAGCTGTGAAGTTTGATGGTAAAAATGCTGTCCAGCTTATAATTCATGATATAACCAAGCAGAAGCGAATGGAAGCCTCCTTGCTCGAGAAGGAATATTTATATAAAAGCTTGATGGAAAACGTTGTAGCAGGTGTATTCGTAGGGCTAAGGGATAAGATTGTTTATGCCAACCCGTATCTAGCGGAGATGTATGGTTATACGGTTGAGGAGATGTACGCCATCTCGGTCAACGATTTGATGGATCAGGATGAAATCAATTTTCACAAAAGCAAGATTTTAAGTGGAATGGGTATTGGATTAAGTCAATTCCCTATCAAAAGTAAAGGAATAAAAAAAGACGGCAGCCGCATCTATTTGGAGGGAAACAGTACAGTTATTATGTTCAATGGAGAACTGTCCTTGCTTGGAACCGTTCAAGACGTTACACCTAAACGTGAAAAAGAAAAATTGTTAATGGAAAATGCCAAGTTGTATCAAAAAATTATAAAGTTTGTTCCCGAACCGATCGTTATGAGTGATCAAGGGATCGTGCTTTACGCGAACAAGCTAGCTTTGGAAGTGCTAGGAATTGAATCGGAAGCAAAGATAATTGGAACAAGTGTGTTCGAATTTATTCATCAGAGCCACCATGCATTAACGCTTGAGAAAATGCATCTCATTATGTCGACGGACGAGGCAACACCTTTTGAGGAACGTGTTCTTATTCGTATGGACGGAAAATTACTGGATGTGGAAGTTTCAAGTATCCGAATTAACAATTATTTGGGCAAGGATGTCATGCTCAGTGTGATTCGTGATTTGACCGACCGCAAACGCTCGGAGGAGGTTCTTATTCGTTCGGAGAAGCTGTCGGCAATTGGTCAGCTTGCCGCAGGAGTAGCGCATGAAATTCGAAATCCGTTAACAGCGCTAAAGGGCTTTACACAGCTTTTGAGCAGTAAATACCCTGAGAACCCGCATTATTTTTCAATTATGGCCAATGAAATTGACCGTATTACTTTAATCGTAAATGAGTTTATGACGTTAGCGAAGCCGCATTTCGCGAACTATCGCAGCGAGCCTCTAGAGCCGATACTGCGAAGTGTATTATCTTTGCTGGAAACACAAGCTATTCTTATAAATGTGGAGTTGAAGGTTTGTTTTGACCATACCCGGCCGAGTATATTTTGTAATGTGGACCAGCTTAAGCAGGTTTTTTTGAATATTATTAAAAACGCGTTAGAGGCAATGCCGCAGGGCGGCGAAGTTGTTGTGACGGTTGCAAGCTTGGAGGATGGCTTTGCTCATATCCGAATTATAGATGGCGGTCCAGGTATACCGGAGGAGCTTATTTCGAAAATCGGAGAGCCTTTTCTAACAACGAAAGAAAAAGGGACTGGGCTTGGCATAATGATCAGCAACCGCATTATTGAAGCGCACAAGGGTACGCTTCAAATTAGCAGTGTGATGAACGAAGGAACAGTTGTGGAAATTATGCTGCCTGTTGAGGATCAGCTAACGATAGGCCTAGGATGAGCTATAGGCGTTATCATCTAATGTGGCCAATAATCTTTTGCGTTTATGGTGAAGTGTGAAATAAATGACGGAAGATAAGGCAATTATAATGGCACAAAGTACATACATAACACTGTATCCGTAGCTTGAAGCCAAGGAGCCAAGCGTGTAGGATCCAATGCCATATCCAAGGTCGAACAGCAAATAAAACGTTGCTGTAGCGAGCCCTCTGCGATGAGCCGGAGCAGCAAGCACGGCTATGGTCTGAAAGCAAGGCAGCAGGGCGCCGTATCCGAGGCCAATGACAGCTCCGGAAACAAGCAGAATAACTGGCGAGCTTGCTTGGCTAAGCAGCAGCATGCCGATGGCAAAAATAACGATGCTGGGATATACAATGACATGTTCTCCCACACGATCTAGCAATTTTCCGACAAGCGGACGAGGCAATACTATCATAATGCCGAAGCACACAAAGAAATAGCTGGCATATTGATCAATAGCCTGTTCATGTGCATAAACCGACATAAACGTTACGAGCCCGCTGTAGGCGAACGCGACTACAAACCCGCTAAGTGCAATGGGCACAGCTTTCTTCTCTACAAGATCGCGCCAATGCAGCTTGCTCTTCGTTTTTATGATCGGTTGTTCAGCTTTGGCAGCGGCGGATTTTTTGGCTGTTGAAGCGCCTAGGATGAAGGCGATGAGCGCGCAGACAGCGCATAATGCGAACATCGCTGTAAAGCCGCCATGCGTTGTTATCGTTAAGCCAACGAAAGGACCAATGACCATCGCGAGGCTCATAAATAAGCTGAAGTAACTAATTCCCTCTCCTTTGCGATGCTCGGGTATGATTCCGATTGCAGTCGTATTTGTAGAGGTAGTTGCGATAGCGAACGTGCCGCCATGAAAAAAACGAACCAGCAGCAGCATCGCGTAGCCAAAAACACCTAAGTATGCGATCGAAAACAATAGGAACAGCAGCAACGAAATAATAACGATCTTCCGCTCCCCGTAACGGGTCATCAATTGGCCGGCGAAGGGCCGAAGCAGTACTGAGGCGATAACGAAAACAGTCATCGATAATCCGGCCTGCGTGTCAGATCCTCCAAGTCCATTGGTCACATAAACGGACAACGCTGTTGCTAATGTATAAAAAGCAAAAAATAGAAAAAAGCTGCTTAAACATATTTTAATGAAGTCGGCGCTCCATAGTTTATTCGTATTCATTATAGGTTCCCCTCTCAGATGTTCGCCGATCATTCACTCGTTTTTGTGTTTGATTCGTGGTTCAGTTCTGCGTTTTTAGTTATTTTGGCCATAAATTTTTTGAAGGATTGAATTTCATCTTCGGAAATATCTGTCAACAGCTGTGCAACAAATTTTTCTTCGATAGGTGCCAGTTCATTAGAGCATGTTCTGCCATTAGCAGTTAAATAAAGCAGTTGCGAGCGGCGGTCATTCGGATTGGCGACACGTCGGACAAGCGCTTTTCGTTCAAGCTGGTCAACAAGCCGTGTAATGTTGGCGGGGTCCTTATCGGAGCGCTGTGCCAAATCTTTATGAGTCATGCCATCGTGCTCATCAAGATACATGAGCAGCGACCATTGTTCAGGCGTAACGTCATAATCTTGAAAAAGCTGATGCAGCCGAAGGTTTAGTTTACGGCCTGTATTGCTGAGCATATAGCCTACTGATTGTATAATTTCCATTGCTTTCACCTGCTATTTTCATTTACTTGTTATGACAATAATACGCTTAACAACTAAAAGGGTCAAGAGCTTCAATCCACAAATTTGGAATGAAGCGGTTTACAATTGATCGGAAGAGACATGATTTTGCTTGCGATATTGTTCGGGTGTAAGGTCGGTATGCAGCTTGAAAGCGCGGCTGAAATGAGAGGGATGCTTAAAACCAACATCATAACCAATGTCGGTGATGGGGTGAATGGTGTTGATAAGTTCGATTTTGGCCTGATAGATTCTACGCTGCATGAGAAACTGGAAGATTGTAAATCCAGTAACCTCTTTGAATGTTTTAGCCAAATAGTATTTGCTTAAGTGCAGCTCTGCTTGAATCGCCTCTAGCGTAATATCATTATGATAATGGCACTCCAAATAGGAGATAATCGCTTGAACATGTCGTTCCTTGGAGGTTGGAAAGGATGGCTTATCCTTCAGCGGCTTCTGGCAAAGCTGATTGATCTGAATAAGAAAATCAAGCATTAAAGCTTGAAATCGCTGAATGGAGAAGCTGTCCTGCAGGACGTAAAGCTGTTCAAGCTTGTGAAGACTAGCTTCTATTTCCGCTTTCTCATTGCCCCTTAGCTGCAAACGTATATTTTGAAGCTTCTCGAAGGGCTCGAGCAGATCCGCTGCAAATGAAGGCTGAATAAATTGCTTGAAGTAATACGGATCAAAATGTAGGATCGACCGGTGGTAAACTGCGCTTGGATCGACATGCGCCCGGTGCAGTGTCATCCCGTGCATAAGCAGCAAGTCACCAGGCTCCAGAACATAGATGCGGTCATTAATAAGATAGTTTACTTTGCCGCCATGGAAATAATAGATTTCGTAATGAAAGTGACTATGATAGGGAATATGAGCATTAAAATCAGAGCTGGTTCCCATTGTGAACGGTAATTGGATTTGTTGCTGCTTGCTCATCATTTCGCCTCCACTCATAAATACCATCATTATACACCAACCACAGTCAAATAAAAGCGTAAACAAGTTAATGCGAATGAAGCCCACTGCATCCCAAAATGCTACCATATAGGCAGGCAAAACGATTGTGAAAGCAGCTGCTATTATAACATTGTAAATAAAGGGGCGGTATTCGGATGCAGATCGTTCGTTTGGGAATTATCGGACTAGGAAATATGGGCAAGGGTCATATTGGCTACTTAGTAAAAGGTGAAGTCAGTGGAGTTGAAATAACCGCAGTTAGTGATTGTGTACAAGCAAATCTTGCGTGGGCAAAAGAAAAGCTTGGCGATCAAGTCGGATTATATGAGGATCCTTATGAAATGATGGACTCTGGACTTGTTGACGGAGTGCTCATTGCAACGCCGCATTTCTCCCATCCAGATCTCTCTATTGCTTGCTTTAAGCGTGGTCTGCATGTGCTTTGCGAGAAGCCGGCAGGTGTTTATACGAAGCAGGTTCGCGAGATGAATGATGCAGCCAGCCAAACAAATGTGAAATTCAGCATGATGTATAACCAACGCACAAACCCGATATACGTGAAGCTGAAAGAATTGATAGATAACGGCGAGCTAGGTGAAATAAGAAGAACCAATTGGATTATAACCAATTGGTATCGCTCTCAAAGCTATTATGACTCCGGTACTTGGCGTGCAACTTGGGCTGGTGAAGGCGGCGGAGTACTGCTGAACCAAGATCCGCATCAGCTCGATTTGTGGCAATGGACAATCAGTATGATGCCAAAGCGCGTCCGTGCTTTCTGCTACTTCGGCAAGCATCGTGACATCGAGGTTGAGGATGATGTAACTGCATTCGTAGAGTACGAGAACGGAGCTACTGGCGTGTTCGTGACGACGACTGGCGAAGCGCCGGGAACGAACAGACTGGAAGTGAGCGGTGATCGCGGTAAAATTGTAATTGAAAATAACCAATTAACGTTCTGGCGTCTAACGGTTCCTGAACCGGAATTCAACAAGCAGTTCAAAGGCGGCTTCGGTCAGCCGGAATGTTGGAAATGTGAAATTCCGATTCATGGCAGCAACCCCGATCATAAAGGCATTACACAAAACTGGGTGAATGCGATTCTGTTCAATGAACCATTGATTGCTCCTGGCGAGGAAGGCATCAAAGGGCTTATGCTCTCGAATGCGATGCTGCTATCGACATGGACGGATGGCTGGGTAGATTTGCCGATTGATGAGGAGTTATTTTATAAGCATCTGCAAGAGAAAATCGCAAGCTCAGCCTATCAGAAGGAGGACTAGATCGATGAGTAATGCAGATGGCATGAAATATGCGCCAAAGGGAAAGCCGAATAGAGTAGTTGAGGATGGGCAATTCGTAATCGCCGCTGTTAGTCTTGATCACGGTCATATTTATGGCATGTGCAACGGACTTGTGGAAGCGGGCGCCACTTTAAAATGGGTATACGACGCTGACCCCGCTAAGGTTGAAGCATTTATCCGTCAATATCCGCAGGTACGGGCAGCAGAGTCGGAAGAGCAGGTGCTCTCCGATGATGAGGTGCAGCTGGTTGCAGCTGCAGCGGTTACATCGGAGCGCGGACCGCTAGGCGTTCGCGTCATGCAGAGCGGCAAACATTATTTTACCGATAAAGCGCCATTTACGACGCTTGAACAGCTCGCGGACGCTCGCGCTGCATACGCAGATACAGGTAAAAAATACGCAGTATATTACAGCGAGAGATTGCATGTGGAATGCGCGGTTTATGCGGGTCAATTGATCGAACAAGGTGCCATTGGACGTGTTGTTCAAGTCATTGGACTAGGGCCGCATCGTTTGAACGCTGCCTCCCGCCCGTCATGGTTTTTTGAGAAGGAAAAGTATGGCGGCATCATTTGTGATATCGGATCGCATCAAATTGAACAATTTCTATATTTTACAGGCAATCAGAATGCCAATGTTGTAAACAGCAAGGTGGCCAACTATGCCAATAAGGAGTACCCTGAGCTTGAGGATTTTGGTGATATGACGCTTGTTGGCGAGAATGGGGCAACCGGTTATTTCCGTGTCGATTGGTTAACACCAAGCGGTCTTGGAACATGGGGCGACGGTCGTACTATGATTCTCGGAACGGAAGGCTACATCGAGATGAGGAAGTACATTGACATCGCTAAAGATAAGGATGGGGACCAGCTTTATTTGGTAAATGCAGATGGCGAGCAGCATATTCAGCTTCGCGGCAAAGTCGGCTTCCCTTATTTTGGCCAACTCATTCTCGATTGCTTGAACGGCACTGAGCTTGCCATGACGCAGGAGCATGCTTTCAAAGCTGCTGAGCTGTCGCTTCTTGCTCAGAAGCATGCGACAAAAGTGGAGTAGAAATGATTGCTGCTAATGGGTTGTTGCTTTTTTGCTCGTACTCAGTATAAAATAGGTGAGAATTAATAAATGGAAGGAGTGGGAATATGAGGATCAAGTGCAGGGTTACGTTATCCAATTGTGTTTTTCATATTCCCATTTCACTTTTACACTAAAGCATCTATTGCTTTAGTGTTTTTTTTTATCCTATGGAGGTGTAACGGCGAATGAGGTACAAGAGAGTTCTTATTAAGCTTAGCGGCGGGGCAGTTGCAGGAAATGCTGAATTCGGTTTTGAGCCTGAACGGTTAAATTACATTGCGAATGAAATTATATCCGTGGTCCGTTTAGGTGTTGAGGTGTCGCTCGTTATTGGCGGGGGAAATATATTTCGCGGCAATATGGCGGAAAGCTGGGGAATCGAAAGAGCGGAAGCAGACAACATCGGTACACTTGCGACCGTCATTAATAGTTTGATGCTACGCGGGGTGCTGAAAGCTAAAACAGACAAAGAAGTTCGCGTAATGACAGCAATACCGATTACTTCGGTCGCTGAGCCATACATCAGACTGCGTGCAATCCACCATTTGGAGCAAGGTTATATCGTCATATTTGCTGGAGGCAACGGCCAACCCTATGTGACAACAGATTATCCTTCGGTACAAAGGGCCATTGAAGTGAATAGTGAAGCGCTTTTGGTTGCAAAACAAGGCGTAGATGGCATTTTTAATGCCGATCCTAAATACGATGCTGATGCAAGGCGGTTCAAATCTCTCCATTACAATGATGTTTTGCAATATAATTTGAAGGTTATGGATCAGTCAGCCTTTATATTGGCTAGAGACTATCATTTGCCTATGCATGTGTTCAACTTCGACAAGCCCGGATCCATGAAAGAAATTTGTGAAGGCGGAAACAATGGTACCATCATTAGCGGTGAATCTGTTCTTGCCTACTAATAAATATTGAAATAAAAAGGACTGCTTATAAAGGTACTCCCGTTTGATGAAAGCCGGGAAATGTACTTTTTAAGCAGTCCTTTGATGTTTTGAGGAGTCGGGAATTTTATAAAGACCGTATTCAACATCATAACAGAGCCGTAATTATAAGTCTATATTTTTGTATGATAATATGTAAAAATTTGATTATCTTGGATGGGAGGTACAGCATGAACCTACAATCATTATTTTCTGAACCTATTATGTCACAGTCCACTCTGGGTGGCTTTGCTAGTGACGTGTTTCTAGTCATCACGGAAGCAGGGGAATACGTTGTTCGATCATCCGGCGTAGATGAGACCGTTGATGCTCCTTTTGTATGGGCATGCAGCAATTTGTTCGGGAAACAATTAAGCCAGACGTTTGATATGGAGACTATTAATCAATATCTCTCACGATTGACAAGCAATATCGCTATTCCCAGTGTACTTGGCAAGGCCGTGATCGATGGAAGACAAGTGATTTCGCTTGAAAAAATAAATGGAATTCCATTGTCATTTCAAAATAAATCCGCGATGCTGATGGAGGATTTCGGCCGGTCGATTGCGGAGATCCATTCCCACAAAGTTATGGAATGGGGTTCTCTAAATGGCTCAGTTCGGCATGCATTAGCGGATTTCCCTCAGAAGCTAGCAGATGCATTAAGGGTGATGGCTGCCCGTTATTACAAGGAAAATGCGGCAATCCATGAATCTCTTGATTACTACTGTTCATTAGCTGAAAATATGCCGGTACCGACGTATGCCTCATGCATCATGCTCGATATGGATCCGAGGCAGTTTCTATCAAATGGAGAACGGGTTAGCGCGATCGTTGATACAGAAGCGTATGTGTTTGGCCCTCGTGAAATGGATTTAATAGCGATTGAATGCTCGTTGGATGAGGCGGGAGCTCATTATTTCCACAAAGGTTATGCTGAAGTGCTGCCTTTCCCTGATTTATTGCAGGTGCGTGAATTGTACCGATATTTCTTTTGCTTACTCGAAATTAAGGGGCCAGCTTTTGACTATCATAAATGGATGTCCTTTCCTCATCTATTCGGGAACTTTAGGAACGCAGAAGGGTCTTCTTAAATAGAGAGGTGATGAGGTGGAGCTCGAATATGTGAAGTATTTGGCAAAAGGGTTTGAAACGGATGCCGTATTGATTGATTTGATGAATGCATATGGCAACGACGTTTGGAATTTTGCATTCTTTTTAATTCGGAATGCCGATGCGGCAGATGACATTTGTCAGGATGTTTTTTTGACAGTATATGAGAAGCTGCATACATTTCGAGGCGAAGCCAGTATGAAGAGCTGGCTGCTTACCATTACACGAAACAAAACGTATAAGTACAAAAGAAGCGCTTATTTTTCTAAGGTCATTGTGATGGATTTCGTAACAAGAAGGGAAACATCCAGATCAGCGGAAGCAGAAGTTTTTGACCTTATGGAAACCAAATATATTTGGAACACCGTTATGAAGCTTCCGCTGCGCTACCGAGAAGTGCTCATACTGGAAATTCATTATCAATTATCAATGCAAGAAATGGCAAGTATGCTGCAAATAGCGGAAGGGACGGTTAAATCGAGGCTGCACCGCGCACGCAAAAAAATGACAAGTTTACTGCAAAGTGATTCAAAAGGAGGAAACATCATATGAAGGAGCCAAAACAGTGGGAAGAAGCGCTTAGCCGCTCCCCATTTGTGAATCCTCGCTTCACTGAGCAATTGCGGGAGAAAATTGTTTATAGGGCCAATGATAAACCGAAGAAAAAGTCTTATATTGCTCGTCTGGGAGCACTGAGTGCAATTGCAGCCGTCCTTGTTTATATGCTGTTTGTTACAGATTTGAGCAAGCTGCTTACGAGCCCTTCACAAATAGTTGGAACAAATGGAAGCGGCAGAGTAGAGGAAACTCGAACGGAATACAGGAAGAACGGCCAAATGATATTTCAAGTATTTCCTGAGGAGAATGTGGTTGCAGGTGTCATGCAAGGCTATGTTCTCCATTTCACGCAGCCCATTGATGTTTTTCTTGGCAAAAACATTTCTATTGAAGGCTATCATGCGCAATCGGGAAAACGGTTGACCGTTATGTCCCCTGTGACTATTACAGAGCCGAGCTCAGGATATGAAACGTTGGAACGTTTTACAACCGGCTTTAGCCTGCCATTGGGCGGAACATGGACATTCGAGGTCAAGCTGAATGAACAATTTTACGGTGACTTTATTTTGGCAGTACAGGAGCCTTCGCCATGGATAAGCACATCTACTTTCAATTTGCCGTATACAGGCAACGATGGAATGCCTCATAACTATGTGCTTGCCGGCGAGAAAGACAAGGTGGGATTTCTTGTGGGTCCCTATCAGAATGAGAAAGGATTGATCCTCGATGAGCAGCCGATTGTAGCGGGGAAAGGAAATAAGTATATGTGGTATTTTTGGGGGAGCAAGCAGGAGCTCACGGGCAGCTTTAACGTTATGGGCGTAAAAGAAGGCACCACGCAGGAGATTGAAGTTTTCTCTGCGCGCAGTGTAGGGTCTCCGCTGAATGGGGCAGACGCTGTTATTCCATCATCGATGGTACTGCCCGAAGCCGGCATGTGGCGGCTAAACGTATATATTCAAGATAAGTTATTTAGCAGTATTACTATTCAGGTGGAATCGGCGAGCTGATAATCATTACTTTAAAACGAGAAGGCTGCCATTAGGCAGCCTTTTTAGTAAACTATTTACATAAGAACGTATGTGCGGTAAATTATGGGTATGAGATCAATGCCAGAATGGAGTGCATGCATGAAAGCGTTCATAGAGATAGAAGGAGCAAGGCTGCATAACCTCAAGGATATCGATGTTCGTATTCCAAAAAATAAGCTGACAGTCATAACAGGCGTATCGGGAAGTGGCAAATCGAGTCTTGCTTTCGATACGTTATATGAAGAAGGAAAGCGGCGCTATCTATTGTTCTCGGGTACGCAATATATGGTTGATGCGGTGTCTTCTTTTGATAAAATAACGGGATTGTCCCCTGTGGTAGCCATTGAGCAGCGTATCGTCCGGCAATCCAATCCTAGAAGTACAGTAGGCACGCGGACAAAAATTGGGAATTTACTTGCCATTATGTTTGCAACGTATGGCAAACGTGATCCTGCATACAATGACGGGCTGCCGCTCTCCATGGAGTTGTTTCAGAGGAACTCGCCTAAGGGAATGTGTGTGAAGTGTCTTGGTACGGGAAGCCATCAAATGATTCAAGAAGAAGCGATTCTTAATCCGGAAACACAAATCAAAAACGTGTTTGATGGTTTTTTGGTCAAGCATCGTTTTCATAGAGGAAACTTCAAAAAGTTTTGTGAAATAAACAAGATTGATATAAATGATAAAATCGCTGTTTTGCCGGATGATGTTTTTCATTCCTTCAAGTATGGCTGCCGCAAGAGTGGATTTGTAGGTGCAGTTGTTGTTTTTACAGATATGATGAAACATATGGCTAGCAAAGTGAAGAGGCATGGGAGCAAAGACAAAGAAGTGAATTTATGGGGGATTCATGCGGATTCCATCCCATGCCCCAAATGTAAAGGCACAGGTCTTGGTCTTCAGGCGATTCATACCACAATTGGCGAGAAAACGATTAAAGAGCTCGAGGATATGTACATCAATGAACTGCTTGCGTTTTTGCAAAAGCAGCACGCCAATGTATCTAGCAAAAATCTGCTGGATGAAATGGTCATGAAGCTTCAGTGTATGGTCGATGTAGGGCTGCATCATCTTTCGCTATCGCGTGCAGTTCCTACTCTCTCAGGCGGTGAAATTCAGCGTCTGTTTCTGGCGTCTTTTATTATTGCGGATATGGATTCTATTATTTTTATATTCGACGAGCCTACAATCGGATTGCATGAAGTAGAGAAGGAGATGCTGATAAGCATCATTCAAGGCTTAGTGGAGCGAGGTAACACAGTCGTTGCCGTAGAGCATGATCATAAATTTATGCAAGCTGCCGATTACATTGTCGATCTTGGACCCGAAGCGGGAGTTCATGGCGGAGAGCTTATTTTCCAAGGCAGCTACCTTGATTTTATGGCTTGTGAACGATCGCGAACTGCCCCTTATTTGAATGGCACCAAAACCTTGCATGTCAAAAAACAATATAAGTTAGCTGATCCAAGCAAACTACTTAGGCTGGAGCATGCGAGCCTACATAATCTTCGGGATGTCTCCGTTACGATACCTCTTGGACGGATGGTAGGAATAGCGGGAGTATCGGGCAGCGGCAAATCCAGCCTAATCCAGCACACACTTGTGCCAAAGCTTAAGCAGTCACTCCAAAGCAAGTTCATATATGACAACGATGATACAGAGCTTGTGCTGCAAGACGAGGTGACGTTACTTGGAATCGAGCAGATTAAAAAATGTATAGTGGTGGACCAGAAGCCTATTGGAAGGAGCAAAACCTCTTGTCCAGCAACCTATACGGGTATATTTGATCGAATCCGGACTTTGTTCAGCAAAACGCCTGATGCGGTGGAAAAAGGATATACAGCCGGTCTGTTTACCGTTAATTCTGAAGGAGGCTGTAGAGGCTGCAAGGGTGAAGGTTTTAAAAACCATTATGTTGGCTTCGGCAACTTCATAGAGGTAGAGTGCGATATGTGCGGGGCAACAGGATTTGTTGAAGAGGCTCTAAGTGTAAGGCTTGAGGGAAAAAACATTAAGGAAATTATGATGATGAGCGTCGCGGAGGCCAGCATTTTTTTTGGAAATGAACAATCTATGGCTTATGACAAAATGATATCGGCTACGCTCAGCACGCTCGAAAGTGTAGGGATGAGTTATATTACGCTCGGCCAAAAGACGCCATCTATTTCAGGCGGTGAAGCGCAGCGGATTAAGCTTGCCAAGGAGCTGTGCAGGCAAAGCGGGAAAGATAATGTATATATTTTGGATGAACCGACGACAGGCCTTTCTTTCTCAGATACGGAGCGGCTGATGACATTGCTGCAGCAGCTCGCAGATGCTGGCAATACGATTATCATTACCGAGCATGATCCAGCTGTGCTTGCCAATTGTGATTATATTATCGAAATGGGACCTGGTGGCGGAAGCGATGGGGGAGCTATTATCGCAGAGGGCATGCCGCTTGAACTAATGTCGAACAGTCATTCCATCATTGGGAAATATATAAAGCAGGTGTTGAAATGAGCTTTGAATGGCAGTTGTCCACTCCCGAGGCGGAGGGAATGGATGCTAAACTTCTAGAGCAGATAGATGATTACGTGAAGCAAAAGCGATATAGGCTCATAAACAGCGTGATCATTGTAAAAAACGGGAAACTGGTTTATGAACGTTACTTCAATAAGTGTAATGAAAATACGAGGCATTCTATTAAATCAGTATGGAAGAGTATTTTAGCCATCGCTGTAGGCATTTGTTTGGACAAAGGCTTGATTAATAATCTGGATGAACCAATAGGCAATTATTTGCCCGCCTTTGCTGGTCATAACCATCATTATCATAAGCTGATAACGATTCGGCATTTGCTAACGATGTCATCAGGCATTTACTGGAATGGCGGTGTTCATTACCATTGTCCGATGCTGCAGCAAATGATGCGTACGAATGACTGGCTATCGCATATCGCTGATATTGACATGCACAGTGTTCCTGGCATGAATTTTCAGTATAAGGAATGGGATGTCATGTTGTTATCAGCGGTCATAGGCAAAGCCTATGGAAGCACATCCTACGATCTCATTTATCATGAAATGTATAAACCGCTCGATATCGCCAGTGGAATTTGGCCGAGCAGTCCTTGCGGTTTCTCCTATACGGTAATGAAGGGTGAAGAACAATCGGATTTGTCTGCTAGAGATATGGCTAAGGTAGGTTTGCTGTTTTTAGGAGATGGCAGTATTAATGGCAATCCGATTGTTTCTCCAGCATTTGTGAAGCAAGCGATAACCCCATCCTATCCGTCCTATGGTTTTTTGTGGTGGCTGTCTCAAGCTGGATATGGATGTCGCGGATTTGGCGGGCAAGAGGTGAATGTCATTCCTGAGCATCAATTTGTATCCGTCATACAAGCGACCCCCACACCATCGAGCAAATCGTATCCGGATATTCATGACTTGTTTCTTAGCCAAGCGATTAAATAAAAGCTGCTTATGATCTGAACATTAACGGAGGATAAACCTATGAATACGGTCATTTATATGGTTAGACACGCAGAATCGCCTTTTGAATTTGGACAAGAACGAACGCGCGGGCTTTCGGAGGAGGGTTTCTCAGAAGCAAAACGTGTTGCAGAGGTGCTGGGTGAGGTTGATATTCATTTTATAGCATCCAGCTCTTACACGAGAGCGGTGCAGACGATTGAGCATTTAGCAAAGCGGAAAGCGATGACGATTGTAGAGTATGAAGAGCTGGTGGAAAGAGCGATAAAAGGTTTGGATTATAAGGCTACTTGGGACGTTCTGTATGAAGCGATAAAGAAATCTTTTATCGATATCGATTTTGCTTTGGAGGGCGGCGAAACGACTCGAAGCGCACAACAAAGAGCGATACCCGTCATAGAGAGAATACTGGAGGAGCACCGAGGTAAAAACATTGTTTTGGGTACACATGGCAATATTATGACGATCATTATGAATCATTATGATGATAAGTTTGGATTTGATTTTTGGAATACGACCTCGAAGCCAGACATTTATAAATTAACATTTAATCTGAATAAGCTTGAGCATGTGGAAAGGATATGGACTTAAGTAAGGCGACGAGAATCCATTGAAACCAGTGGTCATCCTGCAAAGGATGGCCTTTTTGTATGCTATCATTCCAACGAAATCGTTCATTACATATATAGGATCATGTATTATTTTTTTGCAACAGACCAGATATTTAGTGTTATACTCGCTATTAAATTAACAACTAATGCGGAAATTCATCAGTAAATGAGTGAAAGCGACCGCATGAAGATGGAGCGTGAGCGGATTGAAAATACTAATTGTAGACGATGAGCCAAGGCATCTCAGAGGAATGGCAAAATTAGTTAGTGCGATGCGGCCAAAAGCTGAAATATTAGTAGCGAAGGATGGGGCAGCTGCTATCGCTATCATTCAACAGGATCAACCGCAAATTGTACTGACGGATATCCAGATGCCTAATATGGATGGATTGACATTATTGAAATGGCTTGAGGATAAGGAACATCGACCGAAGGTAGTTATGGTATCGGCGTATAATCTATTTGAATATGCGCAAACCGCTCTGCGTCATGGCGCTTATGACTACTTGTTGAAGCCGATTGATATAGATAAAGTGGAGCATATTTTGGGGCGGCTTGATGCACAACTAGCGGCGGAGTCCATGCAGAGTGAAGCTTCCGAAAAACTGCAGCATCGGCTTAAGCTCACCTCCTCTGCCTACCAGAACAATCTGCTTTTGTCATGGTTAAGCAGCAATCTATCAGCAGCGGAGCAAGTGGAGCTTGAAGCACTCGATATTGTGCAAGGAAGCGGTACAGTTATCTTTTCTGAACTCACCATCCGTCTTGAGGAGGATAAGAGCCTCTACACACCTGCATTGCTGCAGCAGCTGGAGCATTTATGTTCCTGCTACGGTCAAGCCAGTACCTTCTCAATTAATTCGCTTCGAGAAGACGTATTCCAAGCGATTACCATTTTGCGTACGCCGAACCCATCCCTTAGACACGATGAGATTCGATTGGCATTTAGCGAACTAAACAAGGAGTGGCTGCCGTATGGCCGGCTTGTTCATGGTATGGGGACGAGCTGTTTATCTTTAGTAGAGCAGCTGCCGCATTCTTACCGAACAGCTCAAACGGCATGTGAGTATAATTTCCATGATTGCTGGCATGGAGTCCTATTTCATGATGAGCTGAACCACTCCAGCAAGTCCTTTCACTTAGATGGGGAGCGGCTTTTTGAAGCGTTGCAGGATAATGATCCAATGGCTGCCATCATACTGTGCCGATCTGCCTTTCAAGAACTGGCAGGCGAGGGCCACACAGAACCGCAGCTTATTAAAGAGTGTGCTTCACTCACACTTATGAAGCTTAAAAGCCGAACAAGAGATGTTGTCGAAAGAAATTTTGGAAGCGTCCTCACGAATACGGTCGTAACGGAAATACCTGCATGCGATAGCTATAGTGAGCTGCTGGCGCTCTTGGAGTCTCAAATTCGTGATCTGCACCAAGCGTTACGGAACATGAAGCAAGGGAAAAACGAGATTATTATGGAACAGTGCTTGAGCTGGATACAAGAGAATTATATGGAGGATTTGACACTAGAGATGGCAGCTGAACAGTTTGCCTTTAATCCGTCTTATTTCAGCACATTGATTAAAAGCCGTACCGGAAAGTCTTTTTCTGACCATATTACCGAGGCTCGGATGCGGCGGGCAAAACAATTGCTCAGAGATGGCCATTTGAAAATTTATGATATAGCTGCGCAATGCGGCTACCGCGATACGAAGTATTTTTGCCGAGTGTTCAAGAAACAGAATGGTCTATCGCCGGAAGCTTATAAGCACAAATCCCTTACAACGAATAGAGACGAGATATGAATATGACATTTCGATCACGGTTGTTCATCAGCTATATCATCCTAATTGCTTTGCCGTTTCTTGTGTTAAGCACTTTATTTTATCGTACAAGCCTTAAGGTTGTGACGGAGCAAGCGCAAAAAAATGTTTATGAGATCGTCAAAAAAAATAATGAAGTCATCGATACGAAACTCAAAGTTGTCGATCAGAACAGTTTGGCCTTGTTCGTAGACAAGGATCTATTTCAAATTTTCAGTCAGCTGAATCCAGCAAAGGCTGAGGAGCTGCTGGCAGCTGATCGACGCGTATCTACTATTCTCAGCAAATACTTTTCACAAAACGACGATGTTTACGCCTATCAGCTTTGGACTTCGTACTTCACCTTCGGCAATTCGCAAAACATGCCGCAAGGAGATCCTACACTTTCAACTATTTACAAGCAAGCTGTGCATGCGGGTGGAAAAATGATTTGGTATCCTACCTATGATTTTACGGAGATGTTTGATCAGTCTTATCTTTCCAAGAGCATGATCGATTATCGCTATTTATATTCAGCCACGCGTTTGCTCAATTTCTCACATATGGAAGACAGTACATTAATTAAGCTGAATCCGAATGTGGAGCGTCCAGTGCTTACGATAAGCTTCAAATCGACCGTACTGGATGCCCTGTTTGAGAAGAGCATACCAGTCGGTTCCCGCTATATGGTGTTAGATTCGAACGATATGGTAGTTGCCGGCAGTGATGTGTCACAAGTGACAAAAAGCTTCAACGAGAATTGGGTGGATTCATTCCGCATGACGGGAAGCGGGACTCAGCGAATGAAGCTGAACGGCGAGAATATGATCATATGCTTTGACCGCTCAACCGTAACCGGATGGTTGTCGATCGTCATAACGCCGGAGTCTGCATTGGTAAGCAACCTCGTGCCTGTTATTCGAACCTCAACGATTGTGTTAGCTGCTATATTGAGCGGAATTGCATTTTTATTTGCCTATTTCATATTAAGCCGCATCACAGGTCCGATTAAGAAGCTGCTTGGAGCGATGAGATCCGTTGGCGAAGGCGATTTTCAAACCCGTGTGGAAGTCAGCACGAATGACGAATTCGGTATCTTAATGCAGCGATTTAACCGGATGAATGATCGGATTCACCTGCTCGTCAAAGAAAATTATGAGATTAAGCTAAAGGAAAAGGAAGCAGAAATTCACGCGCTCAATATGCAGATGAATCCTCATTTTCTGTATAACACGCTCAATATTATGAATTGGACAGCGATTGAAAATAATCAGAAGGAGCTAAGCAAGATGCTCGTCTGTTTGTCCAATATGCTGCATTATACTTCTCGTAAGGAATGGGGCGCCGTTCATCTGTCAGAGGAAATCGAATGGATGAAAAACTACTTTTATATTATGTCAGCGCGTTTCGAAGGCAAGTTTACCGTTAACTATGAAATTGATCCGATCCTTTATGATCATAAGCTGCCTAGGCTGCTGTTTCAGCCGTTTGTTGAGAATGCTATTTTGCACGGGTTTAATCAGATGGAAGAGGGAGGCGTTATCCTCATTCGCGGCTGGGCAGAAGAGGGAAAACGTTTTTTTGAGATTAAGGATAATGGACGAGGAATAAGCGAAGAGATGATCAAGGTGATTTTGTACAAACAATCTTCTTCGGTCGGCATTAAAAATACGATCTCCCGTTTACAGATGGCATATGGGGATGAATACGGCATCGAGATTCGGTCTGTGCCAGGATCAGGTACCAGCATTCTGATAAAACTTCCGCTCGATACCTAATAATAGTCCACCATTCCAATAATACTCGGGTTTTGAAAGCGTTATCTATCGATTACAATAAAACCATCATAGACTGCAGCTATGAGCCAATGAGATGGATAAATGAAAGGGGCTCGTTACGAATATGAGAAGACAATGGAAATCGGTTTCCGTTCTCTTAGTTGTGCTGCTTATGGCAATCAGCGTACTATCGGCTTGTACGAAGTCTGATTCAGGTAACAAAAATTCTCAGGCTGGGGCGACGAATGGCTCAAGCAACACCGAAAATACAGGCAGCGGTGAAAATGTATCCAAAGATCCGATCAAACTGCGTCTTACAGCTTGGGGCGCACCTGATGAGATCGCAGCATTTAAGAAAGCAGTCGCTAGTTTTGAGGCTAAGCATACAAATATTAAGGTTGATTTCCAAGCCATTTCAGCGGATTACGATACGAAATTAACGACCATGGTAGCTGGCAACGATGAGCCGGATATTGCCATGATGGAGTCCAGCACGATCGCTTTTCCTTTAGCGGAAGAAGGCAAGTTCGTTAACCTTCAGGATTTCCTTGATAAGGATACGGAGTTGACTGTGGATAGGCTCGTTCCTAACATTATGTATTCCTCGGAGCCTGGCAATGTAGTTGGTATTGCGCCTGGCCCAGAATCTTTTGCTTTATTTTATAATGAAGATGTATTTAAGGATGCAGGCTTAACACCTCCGCCAGCCAAAGCTTCTGAAGCGTGGACATGGGATCAGTTCGTAGAGGTTTCTAAGAAACTTACAATTGACAACAAAGGCAAGAATGCGACAGAAGAAGGCTTTGATCCTAAAAACATTAAACAATTCGGAGTCAACGTGCCAACTTGGTGGGGCGCATACAGCAACTTCATCTATTCAAATGGCGGAGACTTCTTGTCTGAGGACGGCAAAACCTTTGCTCTGAACCAGCCTGAAGCTGTTGAAGCTATTCAGAAGATTTCCGATCTTATTAATGTTCATCATGTAGCACCGTCACCTGTTCAAGCGAAAAATATACCAGGCACCAACGTTGCGCTGCAAACCAAAAAAGTAGCGATGGCATTTGATGGTCAATGGGCAAGCACAAGCTTGGCACAATCCAAATTTAATTTTAATGTTGGCGTGCTCCCCGTTATGAAACAGCCGATGACGACTGTCGTTTCTGGCATGTTCTCGATGTTTAAATCAACGAAACATCCGGAGGAAGCATGGGAGCTCTTGAAGGCACTGATTGATCCAGAAGCTTCAATCGAGCTGCTAACTGCCGGCACTTGGATGCCATCTCATAAAGAGTGGTATACGGATGAGTCTTACCTAACCAGATGGACTGAAAACCTGCCTTCTCGCCCATCGGGCTACAAGGATGCGGTCGTTGAGATGGTATTGAGCAACAGCCATGCAACACCAACCGCTTATGTGAAAAACTTTAATAAAATTATGGATATCGTTAATCCAGCACTCGATAAAGTTTGGTTAGGCCAGCAAACCGCTCAAGAGGCAATGGATTCTATCGCTGCGAAAGCACAAGCACAGGTTCAAGGACGTCGTGACGTACAATAACCAATTAAAGAAAGAACTATAGTCAGATTGACGGCGTTCTTCCTGAAGACCGCCGTCTTCTTAGGATAGGAGGCAAGTATGGGCATGGATATTCCTGTGCAAACCATTCCAGCAGTCAGTAAAAAAAGTCGCATAAGAGAGCGTAAGGCGTTATTCTACGGGTTATTATTTACAGCTCCTGCCATACTAGGCTTCATCATATTTACGCTTGGTCCTATGATTGCTAGCTTGGTGCTCAGTTTAACTGATTATAGCGTGTTCAAAGATACAACCTCATTTATTGGTTTCGATAATTACGCCAAGCTGTTCTCAGGTGAAGATGATTTATTTTATAAATCACTAGGCGTTACCTTCTATTTTGTTATTTTGCGGGTACCTGCCGTCATCATCATCTCATTTCTGCTGGCGCTGCTCCTTAATATGAATGTAAAGGGTAGATCGTTGTTCCGCACCATTATTTATTTGCCAAGTATCGTTCCAGCGGTTGCATCGTCCATGATATGGCTGTGGCTGCTTAATCCAGATCTTGGTTTAGTTAATACGGTGCTCGCATGGCTTCATTTGCCGACAAGCAACTGGTTGTTTGGCGAGAGCAGTGTTATTCCATCTGTTGTCTTAACGACGCTTTGGGGAATAGGCGGCACAGTCATTATTTTTTTAGCGGGGCTTTCGGGTATTCCAAAGCAGTACTATGAAGCCATTGATGTCGATGGCGGAGGATGGATGCATAAGCTGCGCCATATTACGATCCCGATGGTAACGCCAACAATCTTCTTTAATACCATCATGACGATTATCGGTTCTTTCCAGGTGTTTAGCGAAGCCTACATTTTGACACAGGGCGGGCCGAATAATAAAAGTTTATTTTTCGTGTTTTATTTGTGGAGTACAGCATTCCGTGATACAGAGATGGGTTATGCATCTGCCCTGGCATGGATTCTATTTATCATTATTTTGTTCTTTACGTTTATTGTGTTCAAAACCTCGAAATCTTGGGTTTACTACGAGGGGGAAAAATCATGAGAGAGTCCAAACTCAAGCTGACAGCAGGTTATGCGGCCCTTATTAT
The DNA here is from genome assembly GCF_056173205.1 of Pristimantibacillus sp. Z349TD_6. NCBI lineage: Bacteria > Bacillati > Bacillota > Bacilli > Caryophanales > Paenibacillaceae > Pristimantibacillus (SeqCode) > Pristimantibacillus sp. Z349TD_6. The sequence goes on from NZ_CM149662.1 coordinate 1,818,882, forward strand.
TATTTCAGTTATGTTTATCATTCCGTTCGTTTGGCTGATTCGAAGCTCAGTGATGGATCTATCGCAAATTTTCGTTATGCCGCCGGAATGGATTCCAAATCCTTTTAAATGGGATAACTACGAGAGAGCACTGACCGTGCTGCCTTTCGGACAATTTTTCAAAAATACACTTATTATTGTGTTCAGCGTTATTATCGGAACTGTGCTTACGAGTACGATTGCAGCCTTTGGTTTCTCCCGTATTCAGTGGAAAGGCAGAGACACCATTTTTGCAATCCTTATGACCAGCATGATGCTGCCTGCTGCAGTTACGTTAATTCCGAGCTTTCTCGGATGGAAAACGCTGGGTTTCTATGATACGTTCTATCCGCTTATCGTACCGGCGTTCTTTGGCGGAGGTATCTTTAATATCTTCCTGCTGCGCCAATTCTACATGACGATTCCGCGTGATTTTGACGAGGCTGCTTTTGTGGATGGGGCTAATTATTTTCAAATTTACTGGCGTATTCTTATGCCGCTTAGCCGTTCGGCTGTTATCGTCGTTGCGCTATTTACCTTCTTAGGTTCATGGAATGACTTCATGGGGCCGCTTATCTATTTGAAGAGTGACAGCCGCTTTACGCTAGCACTTGGCTTGCAAATGTTTCAAGGCAGCTATACGGCGCAATGGGATTTGCTCATGGCGGCTTCAGCAACTGTCGTTATGCCCTGCGTGCTCGTATTTTTAATTGGCCAGCGTTATTTTCTGGAAGGCATTACGTTAACGGGATTGAAAGGATAAGAATTAGCGATGAAAGGATGGTTAGACGTGACATTAACAGAAACGAAGGCGATAAAAGGCTGGCAAAACGTGCCCTTTACGAAAGTTGAGATCAATGATGCTTTCTGGAGGCCGCGGCTGGAAGTTCTCAAAAATATTACGATGAAGGCATGTTTAGTCAAATGCGAGGAAACAGGCCGAATTGACAATTTTGCAATAGCAGGCGGACTGCTGGAAGGCAAATTTGAGGGGATGTATTATAACGACTCCGATGTGTATAAGGTGCTTGAAGGTGCCGCTTATGCCCTTATGACGGATCGTGATCCAGTGCTGGAAGCAGAGATTGATCGGATTATCGATCTCATAGCTGCGGCGCAGGAAGCGGATGGATATTTAAGTACTTATTACACGCTTGAAGCGCCTGATCTCAAATGGTCGGATATGGAAAAACACGAGATGTATAATGGCGGCCATCTGATTGAAGCAGCGGTTGCATATTTTGAAGTGACAGGCAAGCGGAAGCTGCTGGATGTTGCATGCAAAATGGCTGATCATTATGATCGCGTATTTGGTCCTGGCAAGCGGCACTGGGTGGAGGGGCATGAGGAAATTGAGCTTGCGCTTGTGAAGCTTTACCGCACGACCAGCGAGGATCGTTATTGGAAGCTGGCGCTTTGGCTGCTTGAAGAACGTGGTCATGGTCATGGTAAAGGTGCCATTTGGGACAAAGAGGAATGGGGCCCTGCGTACTGTCAGGATGATGTGCCTGTTCGAGATATCGAGAAGGTAACAGGACATGCTGTACGAGCGATGTATTTGTACACCGCGATGGCTGATGTCGTGCATGCTTCCGGTGATCCGACGTATATTGATGCGCTGCACCGCGTTTGGTCGCATACGGTTGAAAGGAATATGTATGTGACAGGCGGCATCGGTCCGTCTCAGCATAATGAAGGCTTTACACATGATTACGATTTGCCGAATGAATCGGCTTATTGCGAGACTTGTGCGGCGATCGCTATGGTTTTTTGGAATCACCGGATGAACTTGTTGTTTGGCGATGCCAAATATGCCGATGTTGTAGAGCGGGAAATGTACAATGGCGCTTTAGCCGGAATCTCGTTGTCTGGCGACAAATTTTTCTACGTCAATCCGCTTGCATCAAAGGGCGAGCATCACCGCGTGGATTGGTTTGGCACTTCTTGCTGCCCGACTAACCTAGTTAGATTTTTACCATCCATTGGACAATATGCTTATGCTGCTACGGATGCTGGAATAGTCGTCAATCAATACATGAACGGGGAAACTGCTTTGGAAATTAAGAGTGGGACAACCGTCAAGCTTAAGCAGACAACCGCGTATCCTTGGGATGGAAAAATCGAAGTTGCGGTAAGCTTGGAGCAAGCGGAAACGTTCGAGATCCGGCTTCGTGTTCCTGGCTGGTGCAGAGGATATAAGCTGTCGCTTCTAGGGGAGCAGCCGCAGCCATCGGAAGGAAAAATCGAAAATGGTTATCTCGTACTGAATCGCTGCTGGACACCGGGAGACTCCATTGTATTAGAGCTGGATATGCCAGTTGAAGTTATTCGGTCACGGCCGGAGGTGGAGGCTAACATTGGAAGAATTGCTCTGCAGCGCGGACCTATTGTGTATTGCATGGAGCAGACTGATAATATGGAGTTATCCTACGATGAATTTTCTATTGCAGCACATGAACCGCTACTCATTGAGCACCGAGCAGAATGGCTTGGCGGCGTGACTGTTCTGAAAGGAAAAGTGGCTGAAGGCAGCGCTTGTTTATTTATTCCTTATTATGCTTGGGATAATAGAGATGCGGGCTTCATGCAGGTATGGATTCGTGAAAAGGAAGATCGCTACTTATATCGTTAATAAGCAGAATGCTTTAAAATGAAATAGATAGATAAGCAAAAATCCGAGAGACAAGACGCTATTTTATAAAGTGTCTATCTTTCGGTTTTTTGTTCTTGAAGCTGGTAAAGGGAGCCAAAATAAATGAATGTCGTAAATGCAACATTAGAAGATCTAAATGGATGGTTAAAGCTGGCTGCTGAGGTGGAGTACCTCTTTGGCCCAATGGTGGATGATCCAAACTTTGTTCTGGCACTAGAGAGAAATATACATCAAAATCGCGCGTTCTGCGTGCGGGAATATGATGGTTCGCCAGGGTGCAGACTGTTAGGGGGACTATTACTTTCTACATCAAATGCCCCAAGCTACAAAATCGGCTGGTTGTCTGTCTCCGCTGAAGCAAGAAATAAAGGCGTAGCATCGGCCTTGCTGAATCATGTTCTAACGCTTGTTGATATTCCTTCAGAAATAGCAGTCACAACATTTGGCGATGATATTCCAGATGGGATGCCTGCAAGGCGCCTTTATGAGAGATTTGGTTTCATTCCCTTGGAGGAATCAATTCCAAACGGTCCCGAAGGCGGTTCAAGGCAAAAATTCCAATTGACGATTGCTCATCGGTAATGATGATTTCTTTAGTTGCCTAACCGTTATTACAAATCGTTGTGTACCGTTTTACCTGGATAAAACATAGCGCTCTCTACTTTCTCGTTTTCTTTCGCAGAGATGGAAGCTGCTATTAATTTAAATACTTTGGTTTTACTTCCCAAGGATGATTCGTATTTTTCCAAATGCGATTTGGACAACGGTTGTTTATAGTAACCAGGCACATATTTGTCCAGCATACTTTGCATAGCTTTTGCAGCCTCGTCTATTTCATTAACAAACTGTATTTTCCCAGAAACCATAACGCTCATATAAGAGGTATCTGTATGAGCAGGCACGGGGTCAGTTAATGTTCCATATTCTTCGCTTACGGTAAAACAAGCTTCTGGGTTTTGCTCAATATAGGAGATTTTCCGCCCTTCAGCAGCACCATGAAAATAAACCGTGTCGTTCAGCCAAGTGAAGTTTAACGGAACAACGTAAGGGATTCCATCGGCAGATAGGCCAAGGAATCCTGTTTTTGCGTTTAACAAAAAGGATTGAATCTTGCCCTGATCAGTACACTCTCTTTTCTGTAATCTTACAGGAAACATATTTAGGCACACCCTTTGTCTTTATGATAATGTAATAATAATGAACATTTGTCCCTGTGAAAAGGGGCAGATTCTGAATATTTCATGGGGTCAGGTGCTGCATATGATAGAGATTACTCCTTTACTCGATAAGCAGGGAAAACATCCTTTATACTCGCAGCTGTATACGTATATTAAGGATCAAATTGAATCTGGATTAATAGCTGAAGGGACTAAGCTTCCATCGATTCGTGAGTTGGCGCACTATTTGAAAATTAGCAAAAACACTGTAGAAGCTGCTTATCAGCAGCTGATTGCAGAAGGGTATGTGGATAGTAAAAGTCGTAATGGGATAAGAGTGCTGCCGTTAGAGGATGTGAATACAAATCGAGATTCAGTTCAAGTAAGTTTCACTAAAGATGTTAATTGGAAAAGGTATCGGTATGATTTTAACTATGGTGATATTGAATGGCATCGCTTCCCGATGAAGATATGGAAAAAATGTTTGTCGGATGGTTTAAATGGAGACCCTTATCGAACTTTGGGTTATGGACATCCACAAGGAGAAGAGGAGCTTAGGGAAGAAATTGCAAAATACGTATTTCAATCTCGCGGAGTATCGTGCAGCCCCAATCAAATTATCATTTGTTCAGGAACACAACCTGCCATTAGCATGTTATTGCAGTTTTTGTCTCTAGGGGGGAAAAACATAGCAATGGAAGAACCCGGCTATAATGGCGTTCGAACGATTTTTAAAAATCATGGCTGCGAAATTACGCCCATTTCGGTCGATTCTGATGGCTTGAACATAGAAGAGCTGCAATCAAGCAGCGTCAACGCAGTGTATGTGACACCATCACATCAATTTCCATTAGGCATGGTGATGTCAGTACAGAAACGAATGAAGCTGCTCCAGTGGGCAAACCAAAACGACGCTGTCATTATTGAGGATGATTACGATAGTGAGTTTCGATATGTTGGCCAGCCGATTCCCTCTCTTAAAGCATTGGACTCAGGAGAACGTGTCGTTTATTTGGGGACATTTTCAAAATCGTTTTTGCCTGCTGCCCGGTTAAGCTATATCGTCTTGCCAACAAACATGCTAGAAAAGCAGGATGAGATATTTTCCGTTTACAGTCAGCCTGCATCACCAATCATTCAGCAGGCCGTGTTTTTGTTTATGAATCGCGGACATTTTGCTGGACATATACGCAAAATGAGAAGACTGTATCAGGCGAAGCATAAAGCTTTAGTTGCTGCGATTTCACTGTATATGGGTGATCGTGTAAGTATCATTGGAAGCAAATCAGGACTGCATTTGCTGCTTGATGTTAAGGACAGAGAAAGCGTCCAACTGATCGAACAGGCAGCAAAAAATGGGGTTAAGGTGTATTCTCCGAATGTACATTGGATGGATAGTGAGCGCTGTCCGGCATCATTTGTATGGCTTGGATTTGGCGGAATGAGTGAGGATGATATTGAAGAAGGCATTCGTCTGCTAAGCCATGCTTGGTTTGGCTCAGCATAGGAGATTTATTCTAATTGCTTGTGCTATAATTTTACTAAAAATACAAGATTACACTAACAATCATTGAAAAAAGAAAGGTGTGATTAGTAGAATGGCTCAGGTCAAAGTTTTTGGACTTAAGGATCAATTAAATCCGATAAAACAACAATTATCAGAAGTTATTCATTCCTGTGTAGTGGATGTATTTAAAATGCCGCTCGATAAGAAATTTCATCGTTTTTTCGCAATGGAGAAAGAAGATTTTTATTACGCTCCTGGACGGACCGCAGCGTATACGATTATCGAAATAAGCGTATTTGAAGGTCGTTCCATCGATTCCAAAAAACAGCTTATTCGTTCGCTCTTTGATCACATTCAAGCACAATTGCATATTTCTCCTGAAGATATCGAAATAACAATTTTTGAAACTCCAAAATATAACTGGGGCATTCGCGGCCTGCCAGGGGATGAACTGCAGCTCTCCTATAATGTTAATGTGTAGTGCGCGTAGATTAGATTCTTCTGAGGCTAGTATTGCACCGTGGCTGTCGGTCAACAATGCGGCCGAGGCAATAACGTTTTATAAAGCGGCATTTAGTGCAGTCGAGCTTTATCGGTTAGAGGACGGTGACGGGAATATAGCTATTGCTGAGCTTTCCGTTAGAGGAGCGAATTTTTGGATTCAAGAAGAGGCTGCCGCTATACCCGCAATGGCAGGTCGTGGCTTCTTCCGGATGGTTATCACGGTCAACGACCCCGATGCCTTATTCGAATTGGCTATCGCTGCGGGAGCAACAGAAATTGCACCTATAAATGAAGAACATGGCTGGCGTATTGGTCGTGTAGCGGATCCGTTTGGCTATCATTGGGAGATTGGCAAACGGCTGTTTAAATAGACGAATGATAATAGGTCGATGAATCCAAAGCAATGGGGTCATCGGCTTTTTTTGTATAGTAATCATACACGTAGCGAGGTGCGAGGATATGAATAATTTCACAAAGGAACGAGAGGGATAGATGCAACTAATATCTCCCAATTACGTCTTTAACATTGCATAAATTCAATTGGGGGGCATTAAAATGAAACGTTTATGCTCAGTTTTACTCCTATTTGCAATTATCGCAAATGGTTGCAGCAAGGGGACGAGTGCAGAGATAGACACTGTTGATCAGCATCAGCCAACAAATGATGTCGTTATAGAATCAAACAATATGCCGAAAGAAATGCCAAATGATTTTGATTTCATGGTGCGTTACGGATACAGCGAAGTGAATAAAAACGAAATTAATACTTTCCTAGATACGGCTACAAAGGATTTAGTGATGAATGGGACTGCATCTGCAAAAATTGCGTTTACGACAGAAGAGATGCGCAGCATTTATGAGAAAATGAGAGAAATAAATATAATGGGAACAAAAAACTTAAAGCCTGCTGCTATAGGATGTGAACAGGTTCCTTACGGTGAAGACAGCTGGGAAGTTAGTATAAATGGGGAATCCAAGACATTTACTTGGTCCGAGAAATATTGCGAGTTAACAAAGGATGCAAAGCAATTGCTGGAACTGCGGCAGTTCATTCATCAAATCGTTGCAGGGAAGGAAGCCTATCAGAAACTGCCAGAAGCAGAAGGGGGATATGACTGAAGATTAGAGAGAATAAACTTGAATAAGGTGGAGGTTCTGGCTTGTGTGCATTCGTGCAAAAAAAATTTGTTGTACAGAAGCTTGGATTTGAAAAAGGGAATTACAAACAAAGCTTTTCTATTAAAAAATAATGGCAGCGATGGAAATAAATGCTCAATTTAGTTTGGTTTTTATGGAAAAACGATAAAAGGGACAAAAAGCATGATTGTTTAATTGTAATGAATACGATCTTGACGAGTGAGCGAGATATCGTTATACTCATTAAGCGTAATGATTACTATTAATCGATATGCTTTTTATTTGTTGTATAATCGTAATTATTACGTTTAATTCAAAGCTTAAATTAATTGGAGGTGCCAATGATGACTGTTAAAAAACTGCCTGTAACTGTATTGAGCGGATATTTGGGTGCTGGCAAGACGACGATTATGAATCATATCCTACATAATCGCGAGGGCTTGAAAGTCGCTGTTATCGTAAATGATTTAAGTGAATTGAATATAGACGCTAGTCTTATTAAAGATGAGGGAGGCTTGTCACGGACAGAAGAAAAGCTTGTTGAAATGTCCAATGGCTGTATTTGCTGCACGCTTAGGGAAGATTTGCTTAAGGAAGTAGAGAGCTTGGCGAAAGAAAATCGATTTGATTATATTTTGATTGAATCAACGGGTGTTGGTGAGCCTGTTCCCGTAGCTCAGACCTTCTCCTATATCGATGAAGAGCAAGGGATTGATTTAACACAATATTGCAGGCTTGATTGTATGGTGACGGTTGTTGATGCTTATCGCTTCTGGCATGATTACGCATCAGGTGAAACATTGCTTGATCGCAGTCAAGCCGTTGGCGAAGACGATACACGCGAGGTCGTTGATTTGTTGATTGATCAGATCGAGTTTTGCGATGTGCTTATTTTGAACAAATGTGATCTTGTTGATGATGAGGAATTGGCAGAATTAGAAGGGGTGCTCCGGACCATGCAGCCGCGCGCCAAGTTTATTCGTACTTCCAAAGGCGAAGTTAATCCGAAAGAAATTTTGAATACGTCGTTGTTTAATTTTGACGAAGCTAGTCGTTCAGCAGGGTGGATAAAGGAATTGGAAGCTCCATCACATACACCTGAAACGGAAGAGTACGGTATATCCTCCTTCGTATACGAACGTGCGAAGCCATTTCATCCGCAGCGTCTTAAAGCTTGGATGGAGCGCTGGCCAGAGGAAGTCGTTCGAGCCAAAGGTATCATATGGCTTGCGACTCGTAGCGCGTATGCCCAAAGCTTGAGCCAAGCAGGGCCTTCCATACAGTTTGGACCGGCTGGTTTATGGGCTGCTGCATTGCCGGATGCGGAACGAGAAGAATTACTGCTCGAAGACCCAGAGCTGGCAAACGCATGGCACGAGGAATATGGTGATCGTGTTAATAAGTTTGTGCTTATCGGCATCGCGATGAATCGTAAGCAGCTGACCGATTCGCTCGACGACTGCTTGCTGAGAGACGAGGAGCTGCCGCTTGACTGGAATGTGTTTATTGATGAATTTCCGAATGCGATGAATGATCAGATGTACTGATATTTCGGCTGTCAGTGTTGTTTTTATATAAGAAGCAGCCTCAGGGAAACCTTTGAGGCTGCTTCTATTTAAATATCTTTAAAGCAGCTTGCAATTATGAATTGACAGCGCTCCGGAACATTGGTACCATATTTTCATAAACGCGCGTTTACAGAAAGAGGGACTAGGATTGAGCAAGGAAATTAACAGTACGGAAATAGCTAAGCTGGCGGGTGTTTCCAGAAGCACGGTCAGCCGTGTGATTAACAATTATGCAAACGTTCCTGAGAAGACGAAGCAAAAGGTTTTAAAGGTCATTCAGCAATACAATTATTACCCAAATCTCTCTGCACAGGTGCTGGCAGGCAAACGCACGCGAACGATTGGTTTGTTTATGGCCGATTCCGGCCGAGTATCCGGCGACAGCATTTCAAGCTTGCTGCTTGCCCGGGTTATTGAAAACGCTTCTTCGCATGGATATTATGTGCTGACTCATATCGTTCACGATATGAAAGATCAGAATGAGGCTCGTACGATTAAGGAGAGCTTCTATCAGCGTAGAATCGATGGAGGCGTGTTCATTGGAGCAGCTAATCATGAACCGCTTATTGAAGAACTTATAGCCGAAGGATTTATGGTGGCAATCGTGGATCAGCACTTGCCAGGACGGACCGAATCCAATCGTATTGTGTTCAACTTTGACAACGAAACGGGCGTAGGGCAAGCGATTGATTATTTAGTCAGCTTGGGCCATGAGCGAATCGGCATGATTAACGGAGATATGAATAGATACTCCGGACCATCCAAGTGGCGCGGCTTTCAAGCAGCAATGGCAAGGCATCAATTACCGCTTGTGCAGCAGTGGATGCTGCCGGGAGATTTTAACGAATCAAGCGGCTACATGGCCATTAAGGAATTTATGAAATCCAAGATGGAGCTGCCGACAGCGATATTCGCGGCAAACGACAGCGTTGCATTCGGAGCTATTCGAGCATTGAAGGAATCCGGTATTCGCGTGCCGCAGGATGTATCGATCGTCGGTTTTGATGACCATATATTGAGTGCACATTCCAGTCCGGCATTAACAACGATTCGGGTTGATTTTGCAGACATGATGGACAAATTAACGAAAACCTTGATCTCCAGCATTGAGAATGGTTCGGGCGACTATCAGCCGGTTGCGGCAAGCACGGAGCTTGTTATCCGTGATTCCTGTCAAAGGGCAAGGGAAGATTCATAGTTAAGCCCTAGCCCTACGTAGTTAGAGGTCGTTATGATTTGCATAATGGCTTCTAATGTCAGGCTTGAACTGCACATTATTTTTTACTTTCAAATGAACACGCGTTCATGCGTTGTAGCTTTGTGAGAGGGGGAATGCGGATGTAGGTGAAGAAATTTCAATGAATTGGAGTATCGGGATATTGAATAGCGATTACACGGCTTTTACAGCACTTATAACGATAAAATCAACCTACAGGGGGAAACGGGCATGTATAAAAACTTGATTGGAACACGTACAGTAACTCAAATTGGACTATTAGTTCATGATATTGAAACAACGTCGCAGGCGTATGCTGATTTTTTTGGAATTGAAAAGCCGAATTGGTTTTGGACTGACACGGTAGATAAAGCACAAACGGAATACAATGGTGAATCGTCAGTGGCTCGCGCCAAGCTTGCTTTTTTTGATATGGGTTCCTTGCAGCTTGAGCTTATCGAGCCAGATGAACATCCAAGTACGTGGAGAGAGCATCTCGATAAGCATGGTGAAGGCCCGCATCACATCGCGTTCGTTGTTGACGGCATGAAAGAAATTGTAGCATCCATGGAGAAAAACGGAATGGCATTGGTTCAAAAGGGAGAGTATACCGGCGGACGATACGCTTATATGGATACTTTTAAAAATTTGAAGATCATGCTGGAGCTGCTGGAAAACGATAAAAAGTAAATGATCCGATAACGAGCTTCCCAATATAGGTGATGAATGAACAGGAGGAATGAGCAGTATGAACATATTAATTACAGGCGCCAATCGAGGTCTTGGCTTAGCGATTGCCAGTGAAGCGTGCGAACGAGGGCATTATGTGTTAGCTGGGGTTCGCAGCCCGGGATCATCCGCAGAGGGCTTGCAAGAGCTGCTCACAAAATTTCCGGATCAAGTAACGATCCTGCCGCTTGATGTTACGGATGAGAATTCGGTTCGCTACGCTTCCGAGCAAGCGCAAAACCGAGTTCGCAGTCTGGATGCGGTTATAAACAGTGCAGCGATATTGCTGGGACGGGATCAGAAGCTGGAGCAGCTCGACTTGGAGCAAGTAGAGCAATCGTTCCAGACTAATCTTTTTGGTCCGATCGTCGTGCTCAAGCATTTTTTGCCTATGCTTCGTCAAGGAGAGCGGCAAAGCATCATTAATATTAGCTCGGAAGCAGGAAGCTTCACAGGCGCTTATGGCGGCGACTATTCGTATGCGCTGTCTAAGTCTGCTCTGAACATGTTCTCAGCTCAGCTGCGGAACGAGCTTGCACCGCAAGGATTTGTTGTTCATGCGCTTCATCCCGGCTGGATCAGAACAGATATGGGAGGCGAGCAAGCGCCAGGAGATGCGACAGTATCTGCAGCTGGCATCTTGAACATCGTCGAGCGGAAAACGGAAGCAGATGCACTTTTTATTGATCATAATGGCGCTCCTATGAATCTGTAAACCAGAACAAAATAAAATTGGCGGTGGCTGATGCGCATACGCAGACGTACTTTGTATGTCATAGGCGGAATCGTTACTCTTTTGTTAGTCGTGACGATATCATTTCGACTGTTATCAGGGTCAGAAGGCGGGAATACATTGAATAAGCAGCAGGAACAAGGAAATGCTCCAATAAACAATGCTGAATTGCCAATTGCAACGGTACCTGACTCGCAGCCAGAAATTAAGCAAGGAACGCAAGTGAAGGTGGATCAGGTTGGCTATGGAACAGCGCATGCGAAGTTTGCCATCGTGGAGGGTGAACTGCCAAGCGGAACGGAATTTTCGTTAGTAGACAGCATTGGCAACACGATGTTTACGGGCAGCTTATCTGAGCCGCTTGTGGATGCAGCATCACAAAAGACAATAAGAAGAGCGGATTTCTCCAGCTTCCAAACGGTTGGAGAATATAAGCTGCTGGTCGCTGGGGCGGGCAGGTCTTATCCTTTTGTCATTGGAGATGCTCCGTATGATGATGCGCTCGCTACGCTGCTCAGATCTTATACATTGCAGCGTTCGGGCGTAACGATCGACGATCCGATGACGAAGCTGAAGCAGGCAGCAGGACATTTACAAGATGCGCAAGCGGAGATCTTCTTTGATGATGGAGTCTCGCATAAAGGTGATCTCATAGATGTATCCGGCGGCTGGTACGATGCTGGTGATTATGGGAAATACATACCTCCAGCAGCTGTTACAGTTGCTCAGCTGCTGCTCGCCTATGACCTCAATCCAGAAGCATTTCCTGCGGAACAGCTTAAGTTCCCTGAAGGGTTAAAGGCTGCTAATTCCTCGCTTCCTGATATTTTGGAAGAGGTGCGTTATGAGCTGGAATGGATGCTGCGCATGCAGCGTGCAGACGGTGCGGTTTATCATAAAGTGAGCGGCTCCGCATGGACTGGATTTGTTACGCCAGATACGGATACGCAAACTCGTTATGTATTTGGTTTGTCTACGTATGGCACTGCTCAATTTGCGGGTGCAACAGCGCTGGCGTCCCGAATATATAAACCCTTCGATGAAAAATTTTCAAATCGTCTGTTAGCTGCGGCAGAGAAAGCACAGAGCTACTTGAGCGCAAACGAAGCCGCTGCTTTTCGGCAGGATCCGATGCAGGATAACGGCTCTGGCGGATATGGCAAGCAAACCGATGCAGAAGAGAGGATGTGGGCACTTGCTGAGCTGTTTCGCACTACGGGAAACAGCAGCTATAGCGACGTGCTGACCAGTCGGTTTGATTATTTGTTGAAGAGCTCCCCGCAGGCAGTCAACTGGGCGAACGCCCAGCTGCTTGGTCAATGGGCATACTATCGTGCGGAGAAAGCGGATGAGCAGTGGAAGGAGCTTATTCGTAAAGCGGTGACGGATCGTGCGAAGGAGCTTGTTGCAAGATCAGAAGCAGACAGCTATTTCAATCTATTGAATGCAGAGGAATACACGTGGGCATCGGTGAAATCGGGTGCTGCTTATGGATGTATCCTTCTTATTGCAAATCTAATGGAGCCTGAAGAAGCTAGCTTCAGAGCTACAGCGCTTGAGCAGCTGCATCATGTATTCGGCCGCAGCGCAACGGGGTTTAGTTATGTGACGGGAATAGGCAGTCAATACCCGCTGGAGCCTCATCACCGCATTAATGCAGCTACTGGAGTATTGATTCCAGGTTTAGTCGTTGGAGGTCCGAATCGTTACGGCGGAGATCCTGATTTGGATGCGGTCAAGGATAGTCTTGCTCCTGCCATGGCTTATTTGGATGTAAGAGGCTCTTATTCGAGCAATGAATATGCGATTGATTATAATGCTCCTGTCATTTTATTGGCCTCTTTTTTCGCTAATGAGTAATTAAGTAGGGGAACAAAAAAGGAACTGCCCTGCAAGGTCTGTATAGACCAAGCGAGGCAGTTCCTTTTGTATAGCTTATAGATATACGGCTTTGCCGGTTTTGGATGATTCATAAATCGCTTCAAGAATTTGAGAAACGACAAAAGCTTGCTCTGGTGTAACAACAGGCTCAGTGTCCTCTTCAATAGCTTTCAGCCACATTCTCATTTCGAGATCAGCATCGCTTTCTGTTTTGCCATCGTAGAAAGCAACTCCGCCTGCATTCAGATCAACCTTAGTTGCAAATAGACGGCTGTGCTTCTCGCCATTAATGCGAAGGCCATCTTTCATGTCCGCGCCGCCTTCAGTACCAGACAACGTACATTTAGCTTCGTCAACTTCAAGTGTATTAAGTGCCCAGCTGGATTCAAGCACGATTGTAGCGCCGTTTTCCATAACGATCATACCAAATGCGGAATCCTCAACCGTGAACTTCGCAGGATCCCAAGGGCCCCATGCATTAGCAGCATTCTCACGTTGCGAAAGCTTGTGGTAAGAAGTACCAAGCACTACTTTTGGCTTGTAGTTGTCAAGCATCCAAAGCGTCAAATCAAGTGCGTGAGTACCGATATCGATAAGCGGTCCGCCGCCTTGTTTTTCTTCGTCAAGGAAAACGCCCCAAGTTGGAACTGCGCGGCGACGTACAGCATGCGCTTTCGCGTAGTAGATGTCACCAAGCTCACCAGCTTCACACAATTTTTTCAAGTGTTGGCTGTCTGGACGGAAACGGTTGTTGTAGCCAACAGTAAGTTTCTTGCCAGTACGGCGAGCAGCGTCAACCATACGTTGTGCATCGTGAGCTGTTTTGGCCATAGGTTTTTCAGTCATAACATGTTTGCCAGCTTCAAGCGCAGCAATGGCAATGTTCGCATGTGAATCGTTTGGTGTACATACGTGAACGACTTCAATGGAAGAATCGTTCAACAGCTCCGTGTAATCCGTGTATACTTTCGCGCCTTCTGCTCCGTATTGAGCAGCTGCGTCAATCGCACGTTGTTCAACGATATCGCAAAATGCAACAATTTCAACGTTTTTAAGTTTCTTCAAGCTTGGTAGATGTTTACCGTTTGCAATTCCGCCACAGCCAATAATAGCAAGTTTGTATACTTTAGACATGTTATAAAGCCTCCTAGTAGTATAATGAATTTTTTTATTGAGAAACGGTTTGACGAGCATTTCTGCGGTATTCGGAAGGAGTGACGCCGAATTTCTTGCGAAATACAGCGTGTAAATAGTTGCCGCCGGCAAAACCGGATAACTTAGCTATTTTCTCCACCGAATGCGAACTCTCCAGCAGCTCACGGCATACGACAGCTAGCCGAATGTCTTCAAGAATACGGCTGAATGTATGTCCGTGATGAAGCTCTTTGAATAATCGCTGAATTTGCCGAGAGCTTAAATTAAGCTTGTCCGCAACGTCCTCAAGCGTGATGAAGCCATCATAGTTAGCGTAAATATACTCCAAGGCGAGTCGATAACGATAAGCCTTCATATCCCGCGTTGGAAAATGCTTCTGTTCACTTGCTGTTTCATAAGCACGGACCGCTCGCATTAAAATCTGGATAACTGTCTGCTTAATGGTAGTATAGCTACCGACAAAATTATCGTTGCAAGCTTGATACGCTTCAAGAAAGCGAGGCATCGCTTGATGAAGATCCATTGTTGGATACAATGGAAGCGCCTTGAGCTTCTCGATACAATTGCGCGCTTCAGCAGCTTCCCAGTCGTCATAGGAATGAACATCCTCGCCGTTATTCTGCTCGGTGCGATCAATGATATCGACATGCAGACAAAGCTCATCCATCGCTTCAAGCGGGTCTGCTTCTTGATAATGCATGATCTCAGGTCCGGTTAAATAAAGCATGCCAGGTTTTAACGCATACTCCTGGTCGCTAATAATGACCTTTCCTTTGCCCTGCGGTATGAAGTGAAATTCATATTCCGCATGCTTATGAAATCCAATCATTCTGCCGGGAGGAAATTGCGTCAGATGGAAGCGCAGTACATGGATGTCGTAGGGTCCCCATCTGATGCACAGCTCCAGGCGTTCAAGCGCATCCTGGCGTTCATGCATGACCTCATACGGGAAGTTAGGCATGCCGATCACTCCTTGGAGTCGTTCAAATTATGTGTGTCGTATTACTCGCTCAGCTCATCGATGCGGATTGCACGGTGCTCATTAGCAGAACGGTTTGATGCTTCCATCAGCTTTGTTAAGTCAATGGCAAGGCTTACATTTTCGTCAGCGGACGTGTTGTTCTCGATGTGCTGCACCCATTGGTCAAATGCACTTTCTCTGTTCGGCGGAATCACTTGTGCCGTCCATTGCTCAGATGATTGTGCTCCTGGTGTAGAAGTGCGAAGCAGCAGCTGGCTCTCAGGATTGCCATACAATAGCGTTCCTTCAGTTCCATGCACCTCAAGCGTAAATGGTGAATGATTGTTAACGAAGCCGGCTTCTACGATTCCGATTGCTCCAGATGGCGCGTTCAATACCGCAACTGCGTTATCTTCTACTTCTTTGCCAGTCACATAACCAAAGTGAGCAGAAACCTCTTTTGGCATCTCATTCAAGAAAAGTCTAGTCAAATACATAGGGTGACAGCCCAAATCGATTAAAGCACCGCCGCCGCATTGCTCTAGGTTGTAGAAGTGTTCAGGCAGCCAGTTCGCTGTTGCTCCGTTATGTGAGAGACGAGCACGAACGAGTGTGATTTTTCCAAGTACGCCTTGTGACAAAATATCGCGAATCGCCAGTGTATAGCCGTCATTTAGACGAGGCAGCGATACAGTTAATTTTACATTATTTTTAGCTACTTCATCTAGTATAACATTTACTTCTTTAAGAGTTGGGGCAATAACTTTCTCTGTGAAAATATGCTTGCCGGCTTTAGCCGCTGCTACGATAACCTCTTGGTGTCTGAAGGTTGGAGCGTCAACAATAACTGCGTCAATATCATCGCGACTCAACATTTCATTAAGATCGGAATGAAAAGTAACGCCAAGCTTCTCGGCAGCTGCTTGACCGCGTTCCGCGATTTCGTCCCATACAGCAACGATTTCCGTACCAGGGTGCTCCTGAGCTTGCTTCGTATAATCCCATGCGTGTACATGCCAATAACTAATTTTACCGATTCGAATCATAGGTTCATCTCTCCCTGGGCATCTATTAGCGAATTTGCATTGCATATATAAATTTATGACAACAGCTATAATTTAACACAGTTTTATGCTTATTTTTAGTGTAATTTAATGACCATATTTGTATGAAATTACGACAAAAATTTGTTTCACTTAAATTCTCTTACCTATATTGCTTCCGATATTGACGCGGGGATAGGCGGGTTATCTTTTTAAAGGTTTTACCGAAGTGGGAGAAGTTATCAAAGCCAACCGCAGCGGCAATATCGGTAATGCTACTATCGGACTCGCGAAGCAGACGCTGGGCTTCTTTCATGCGGGTCAGAATGATGTAATCGGAGAAGGTAAAACCTGTCAGCTCCTTGAACATGCGGCTTAAATAATAAGGACTGATGAAAAAATGTTTTGCGACCTCGTCAAGCCGCAGCACCTCCCCAAAGTGAGCGTTAATGTAGCGGATAACCTCTGAAATTTTGGCATGCATGGGAGTTGCGTGGTGCAGAGGCACTGGCTCATGCTGCTGAATATGTCTAGCTGCAGTCAGCAGAAGCTCCGTTACAGCAAATGCAGGAAACAGCTCGAAGCCAGCAGGCTGCTGTCTGATCTCTGAGAGCGTTCTACTCATTAATTGTGCTGTCGCCAGCTGCTCTTGCATAGGCATACGAATAATATGGGATTGCTGTTCAAATGGCGTCAATAAGAAGCTGGCATGGACTCCTGCCAATTTGCTCAACATGGCATCATCAAAGTGTATGATGATTCGTTCATGAGCGGCATCGCCGGATTGCATCGTTTTGTGCAGCTCATGCTTCGAAATAAAGACGAGGTCGCCTTGCTCAACGGAATAGGAACGGTCACGTATAAAATAAATCCGCTGGCCTGACAGCATATAGTAAATTTCATAATAGTCGTGGTAGTGATTGTATTCCATCGTGTAAGGTGCTGTCCGCTTCGTATACTCAATGTATAGGTCGGAAATAGAGCCAAAGCTGTAGATGTCGGGCTGGATGCTCATTAGGGACGTACTCCTTTTGATTTTATCGCAAAATAAGCGGTGTTTGATCGAAATAGAGCAGGATATGCAGAGAATTATATCACTATCATGCAGTAATATGAAGGTAATTGGAATCGAGGAGGAATAATGAGTATGACAAAAAAACGGTATGTATTGGTAGGCAGCGGCGGCAGGGCAGAATTTTTCTACGGTGCGCTTGCAACCGATTTCAGAGAAACGTCGCAGCTGCTCGCTTTTTGTGATATTAACCAAACTCGGATGGACTATGCGAATCGCATATTAGTTGATAAATATAACCATGAGGCTGTAAAAACGTACAAGTCAAATGAATTTGAACAAATGATTGAGCAGGAAAAGCCGGATGCGGTCATCGTTACGAGCATGGATCGGACGCATCATACGTACATTATTCGTGCGCTGGAGCTTGGCTGTGATGTTGTAACTGAGAAGCCCATGACGGTAGACGAGAAAAAATGTCAGCAAATTTTGGATGCGGTTGAACGGACGGGCCGCAATGTGCGTGTGACGTTCAACTATCGGTATGCGCCGCATCATACGAAAGCAAGAGAGCTGATTGCTAATGGTACAATCGGCAAAGTAACCTCTGTTCACTTTGAATGGCTGCTGAATACGCAGCATGGCGCAGATTATTTCCGCAGATGGCATCGCAACAAGCAGAACAGCGGCGGTTTGCTGGTTCACAAATCGACGCATCACTTTGATCTCGTGAACTTCTGGATCGGCTCGCAGCCGGAGTCGGTATTTGCCTTTGGTGATCTCTTGTTCTATGGTCGCGAAAATGCAGAGCAGCGCGGGGAGACGCAATTTTATGAGCGCGCGACGGGAAATCCGCTAGCTGAGAATGATCCATTTGCGCTGCATTTGGACAAAAATGATCATTTGAAAGCGATGTATTTGGACGCGGAGCATGAGGACGGCTACCGCCGCGATCAAAGCGTGTTCGGTGACGGCATTAATATTGAAGATACGATGGGCGTGCTTGTCCGCTACAAAAACAATGCGATCTTAACCTACTCCTTAAACGCATATTTGCCATGGGAAGGTTACCGCATTGCATTTAATGGAACAAAGGGACGCATCGAGATGAATATCGTGGAACAATCGTATGTGAATTCCGGCGGCGAGAAATCCGATGAGGGCGCGCTGAAAGAGCAGTCGATTAAAGTATTTCCAATGTTTGCAGCTCCTTACGAGGTTGAGGTAGAGGAAGGCGTTGGCGGTCATGGCGGCGGCGATCCGGTATTGCTGAACGATCTGTTTGGAACGCCTGTAGAGGACCCATTCCATAGGGCGGCGAATCATATTGATGGAGCAAGATCGATTCTAACGGGCATTGCAGCGAACCGTTCTATCCAGACGGGACTCGCAGTACAAATTGATGAGCTGGTGAAATTTCATAACTAGGTTGCGGAGGAGGAAGCTTAAATGAAGCCATTTATGGACGATCATTTTTTGTTGTCAAACGAAACGGCGATTAAGCTGTATCATGATTTTGCAAAGGATATGCCAATCATTGATTACCATTGCCATTTGAGTCCGCAGCAAATTTTTGAGAATAAAAGCTTTGAGAACATTACGGAGGCATGGCTGTACGGTGACCACTACAAGTGGCGGGCAATGCGTGCGAATGGAGTAGAAGAGCGTTTTGTAACAGGGGGCGAGGGAGTAACCGATTACGAGCGTTTTGAAGCATGGGCCAAAACCGTTCCGCAAACGATCGGCAATCCGCTATACCAATGGTCGCATTTGGAGCTTCGTCGTTATTTTGACGTTTATGAGCTTATTAATGAGAAAAATGCGCCGTCCATATGGGAGCAGGTTAACGCAAAGCTCGCGACAGGCCAATTTAAAGCGCGTGATTTGGTCAATATGTCCAAGGTTGAGGTCATCTGCACGACAGATGATCCTGTTGATTCGCTGGAGTATCATATCGCGATCAAAGCTTTAGATGATTTTAACGTACAGGTGCTGCCTTCCTTCAGGCCTGACAAAGCGCTGGAAATCAATCGTCCTACTTTTCTTGAATGGGTTGGCAAGCTTGAAGAGGCGGCTGCAACGACGATCGACAGCTATGATGCGCTGCTTGATGCGCTTGAGGCAAGAGTAAAGTTTTTCGCTGAGGCGGGCTGCAAAGTATCTGACCATGCGCTGGACTATGTTGCGTATGCAGAGACAACGAAGGCTGATGCTGCTGCTATTTTTGCCAAAGCCTTGAACAAGGAAACGGTCTCCCTAGAAGAAGAGAAGCAGTACAAGACGTTCACGCTGCTCTTCTTGGGACGTTTGTATGCCGAGCGCGGCTGGGCGATGCAGTTCCATATCAATGCGGCTAGAAACAACAGCTCGCGCATGTTTGGCAAGCTCGGACCGGATACAGGATTTGATTCGATCAATGATAGTGATGTAGCTTACCCGCTCACAAGGCTGCTTGACGCGCTGGATATGGACGACGCGCTTCCAAAAACAATCGTTTATTCGCTAAATGCCAAGGACAATGATGTACTGGGATCCATTATTGGAAGCTTCCAAGGGGGCGGGGTGCCTGGGAAAATTCAACTTGGCTCTGCATGGTGGTTCAACGATACAAAAAATGGTATGCTTGATCAAATGAATACGCTTGCCAATCAAGGACTGCTTAGCCGCTTTGTTGGCATGCTGACCGATTCCCGCAGCTTCCTCTCGTACACCAGACATGAATATTTCCGGCGTTTGCTCTGCAATTTGCTAGGTGAATGGGTCGAGAATGGCGAGGCGCCGGAAGATATGGAGCTGCTGGGTCAAATGGTTCAAAATATTTCTTATCGCAACGCGAAAGCTTACTTCGGCTTCTAGCATGCTTGAAACGTTCTACAATTCCGCTGGCTCAGCGGGGGCTGTGGGACGTTTTTTTGTATCCAAGCGATAAGCAGCCATCAAAAATTTGAGCATCTGCGGTCCGGCTATATTCGCGGCTATGCCGAATAGCTCGGAATGCACTGCTTTTCGGCATAGCAAATAAAATGCCGCGCCGCCGATGAGCTCAAAGGCAATGAACTCCTTCCATTTCCAGGCGGGAACAATGTATATTTCAAATTCTTCTTTTTTGGCAGCTCGTGTACGCAAAATGGGAGCCCTCCTGCTAATTAGGCGCATTACAACCGTAACTAGATTATGCGGAGCAGCTTATCCATCATTCGCAATGATTTCAATAAGTATAATAGGAGTGATTGTATTGAAGAAAACAGCCTTCGTAACCGGAGCAGATCGAGGAGTAGGCTTGGCCCTCGTGAAATGCTTGCTTGAGCTAGAATATGACGTTTTTGCTGGACGATATGCGGACCATGTACCGCAGCTTGATGAGTTAAAAGAAGCACATGCAGATCGGCTGCAGGTGCTGCAGCTGGACATATCAAGTGATGAGAGTGTGGCAAGGGCGTTCAAAGCAACAGCTGCAAGGACGGATCAGCTGGATCTATTAATCAATAACGGAGCGATATTGGGAGACATTACAGCAACGGTGCTAGATCCGCTTCATTATGCGGAGATGCTTGATGTTTTTAATGTGAATACACTTGGGAGCTTGCGGATGAGCCAGACCTTTATGCCGCTCCTGCTCAAGGGAGAATCAAAGTTTCTGCTCAATATATCGTCGGAGGCGGGCAGCATAAGTGATTGCTACCGGGACAGCTGGTATGCGTATTGTATGTCAAAGGCAGCGCTGAACATGCAATCCAAGCTGATCCATAATGGCATTAAGCAGCTAGGTGGCCGTGTGCTGGTTGTGCACCCAGGCTGGGTGCAGACGTATATGCAGGGCAAGTTAGATGCTGCAGCAACGCTTACGCCTGAGCAATCGGCTTCCTCTATTCTAAAGCTAGTTGAAGCTCGCATAAGCTTGGATGCTGCGGCAGCAGATTGTGAATACGTGGATTATGCAGGCAATGCGCTGAATTGGTAGAAGCTTGAGTCGCGGATTCGATTGTGCAGCTGAGGCTAGCGCAAGAGCTCACTTCAATAAACCAGCTGATTCAGCGCTCGCTGGATCAGCTGGCTCGTTACGAATGAGTCATTATTTGGCAGCAAGCAGCTGACGGAAAGAGCGGCGCAGGATGAATATCATGAGATCGATATCCTTCTGCGTTACAATTAATGGAGGAACGAGGCGAATGGTAGATGAATTCAGTGCATTGATAAGCAGTCCCTCACGCATACAAATCGCAGCAAGCTCATCAGCGGTGTTCTCGGGTACGTCAAATGCGAGCAGAAGCCCTTTGCCGCGAATATTCGCAATCGGAAATTCGTGAGAAAGATCGCGAAGGCTGCCTTCTAGAAATTGGCCTTGCACCTTAGCGTTGTTTGCCAAGTTTTGCTCCAGCAGTTCCTGAAGCACGGCATAACCTGCAGCCATGGCAAGCGGGGCTCCTGTATAGGTTCCGCCTTGATCTCCCGGCTCAAATAAATCATATTTGCTTTTTGTCAGCATCGCCGCTAACGGAAAGCCAGCACCAATGCCTTTGCCTATGGTGATGACATCAGGCATAATACCGTAATGCTCATAAGCGAACAGCTTGCCTGTTCTGCCCATCCCCGTCTGTATTTCATCAAATATTAACAGCATGCCATACATATCGCATATTTTACGCAATCCGAACAAATACGCTTCATCTACGGAATGAACGCCGCCTTCCCCTTGCACGAGCTCGACCATAATTGCACAGGTGTTGTTCGTAACCGCAGCAAAGCAAGCATCAAGGTCATTAATAGGTACATGCTTAAAGCCCTCGACCTTAGGAGCGTATAGATCCTTCCACTTTGCTTTCCCAGTTGCAGACATCATAGCTAGCGAGCGTCCGTGGAAGCTGTTCGTTAACGTAATAATCTCATATGCTCCATTCAAATTAACAGAGCCATGTTTTCTTGCGAGCTTAATTGCACTTTCATTCGCCTCAGCACCGCTGCTTACAAAAAAAGCTTTATCCATACCGCTGACGCTGGTCAGCATCTCGGCGAATTCAATCATTGGTTTATTATAGTAACCGGGGCTTGCATGAACAAGCGTTGAAGCCTGACGTGACAATGCCTCCTGCAATACAGCAGGGGAATGCCCCAAGCTTGCAACCGCCCAGCCGCCGACAAAATCCAAGTAACGATTTCCATCCGTATCCCACAAAAACATACCCTTGCCTTTTTCCATCACGACGCTGGGACGGTGCGCCGTAAAAAGAACCGATTTCTCCGCCGTTTCTAACAATGCCTTTGTTGCTGACTTTTCCATCTGAATCATTTACGTGCCTCCCGGTTATTCATTGTATTGCATAAATATACAACATTAAGAATAAAAATTCAACTGCTTTGCTTGAATTTTCTTAAAGACAACAGAATGTGGGGAAGAGGACAACAAAAACGCAAACAAAGAGGAGAGATCACGATGTGGAATGGTGATTCTTATTTAACGAAGCTATATGACGAAGCCATTGCTCGGCATCAACAGCTTCGAACTCTGCAGCTCCGAAATGAACGCAGGCCGAAGCTGAAATCAGCGCTGCGAGAGTTGGTAGGCCAGTTCGAGCCTAATCCCGCACATATACCGAAGGTGCTGGAGCGCGTTCAATGCGATGGATATGTTCGCGAACGGGTGGAGCTGTCGGCTACGCCAGAGCTGACGTTTGCCGCGTATGTGCTTATTCCGAGTGATGTGCAGGGGCCGCAGCCGAGTGTGCTGGCACTGCATGGTCATGGTTATGGGAGCAGACAAATTGTTGGTTTGCGGCAGGATGGATCACAAGATGATGAAGACCCGGGCAGCCATCAGCATTTTGCTATTCAGCTTGTGAAACGGGGCATGGTCGTGATCGCACCAGACGTCATCGGCTTCGGCGAGCGCAGGCTCCATGCCGATCTTGCGCTTAATCCAGATGCGCCGAGCTCGTGCTACCGGCTGTCAACGCAGCTGATGATGCTTGGCAAGACATTGACCGGCCTGCGTGTATCAGAAGCGTTAAAAGCATTTCATTATTTGTCTGCGCGCAAAGAGGTTGATGCTGATCGGATTGGCCTCATGGGTTTTTCTGGCGGAGGTTTAATTGGGTTTGTGACGGCCGTGCTGGAAGCGCGCATAAATGCAACGGTATTGACTGGCTTCGCGAACACAGTCAAAGATAGCATCTTTGCCGTTCATCATTGCATTGATAATTACACGCCAAGTTTACTCGTTCACGCGGAGCTGCCTGAATTGATCGGATTAATTGCTCCGCGTCCGTTATTTCTTGAATCTGGAGAAAATGATCCGATCTTTCCGGTGGCAGGTTTTCGGAAGGCGGAAGCAGAGATTCAGGCCATTTATGAGGCGGATGGAGCTGGTGACAAGCTTTTAACGGACGTATTTCCGGGCAAGCATGAAATAAGCGGCCGACTGGCTTACGATTGGTTGAAGCAAACGTTATCGTCTTAAATTACGTCGTATATTGCTTGCGAAATTTCGTAGGCGGCAACCCGATTTGCTGCGTAAAGCAATTGGAGAAGTAGGGAACATTTTCAAATCCAACATACTGTGCGATTTCTGCGATCGGCCATTCTGTTTTGAGCAGCAGCAGCTTGGCTTGCTCAAGCCGATATTTGGATAAATAGTCGATAGGCGTCATGCCATACACCTGCTTCATGCAGCGGGTAATGTAGTTATAGTGAAAATTGAGAGCTTCAGCCATCGTTTTACTTGAAATTTCGAATCGATAATTATTTTTTATATAAGCCTCCGCTTTCTCAGCTAGGGTGACAATGGGGCTTGTATAGCTGTCATTTTGCCGCAGGTCCATCATGCGCAGCAGCTCCTCGAATGTCTGCTGCTGCGTCCAGAATGCACTCGACTGACGCTCTCCTCCAGCTTTGTTCAGCGTACGCATTAAGCGAAACGCTTGCTCTGGATAGGGGAGCGTCCATGCTTTCTGCAGGTGAAGGGAGTAAGGAGAAGTTAAGAAACGATTGTAATGCTCTTCTTGGTTAATGCCTGAGTGATCGAGCTCCGTTTGCTGCCATTCCCCCACCGCTTGAAAATGAACCCAGTAAAAGCGTGTTTTTTCCTCAGAAGGCTTTACGGAATAGTGATAGCGGTCAGGCAGCAGAAGCAAGGTTTGCCCGTCTGATAATTGCCATTTCCGCTCATCCTCGCCTATAAATAAGCAGCCATGTTCTACGATAAGAAGATCAAATACGCCTAGCTGCTTCCGGCTCGGATGCTGATCGCCCCGTTCGTGATTCGTAACGCCGCTCTCTAAGTAATAAGGAAGCGGAGGGGCTGCAAAATAAATATGCTCCGATGCTGCTATCATAATCAATTACACTCCCTGCTTGTGTGAAATTTTATAAGTATTTAGTTATTTTCGTTTGTATTTAAGTTTTATTTTAACCCATAAAATAGAGATCAGCAGTATGAAAGTTATTCATATCGGAAGAGGGGTTTTAATCAATGGAGCAAATCGCAAGCAAGGACCATGCCAAACCCGTATCACTTAAGCAGATCAATATTCAAGATTCTTTTTGGAATTATTATATTAATTTAGTTAGGGATGTTGTTGTACCCTATCAATGGGATGCTATAAATGATCAAGTAGAGGGAGCCGAACGAAGCGGAGCGGTTCGTAATTTTAAAATTGCGGCAGGTTTAGAAAAAGGGGATTTTTACGGCTTCGTATTTCAAGATACCGATGTAGCCAAATGGCTGGAGGCGGTCGCTTATTTGCTTGAGACAAAGCCAGATGCTGGTCTAGAGCAAATTGCTGACGAAATGATCGACATTATTGAAAAGGCGCAGCAGCCTGACGGTTATTTGAATACCTTCTATACGATTAAAGAGCCGGGCAAGAAGTGGACAAACTTGACGGAGTGCCATGAGCTTTATACCGCAGGCCATATGATTGAGGCTGGCGTAGCTTACTATAAAGCAACAGGCAAGAAGAAGCTGCTTGAAATTGTATGCCGCATCGCAGATGATATTGCTGTCGTGTTTGGTGATGGACCAGGTCAAATTGCAGGATATGACGGTCATCAAGAAATTGAGCTGGCACTTGTGAAACTATATGAGACAACGGGTGAACGCAAATATTTGGAGCTGAGCAGCTACTTTATTGATAAGCGCGGCCAGCAGCCCAGCTTCTTCGAAGCAGAGGCTGACCGCAGGGGCAGAACTTCGCATTGGAGCAATAATAAGATTCATATCGAAGCGGATTATTTTCAGGCGCATTTGCCTGTTCGTGAGCAAGAAGCAGCGGTTGGCCATGCAGTGCGTGTCGTTTATATGCTTGCGGGTATGGCGGATGTTGCACGCGAAACGGGCGACGAGTCATTGCTTGCAGCATGCCGCAGATTGTGGGACAACATAGCCTCCAAGCAGATGTACATTACTGGCGGTATTGGATCAATGGCGCAGGGCGAAGCTTTTTCATTCGATTACGATCTGCCAAATGATACGGTATATTCAGAAACCTGCGCATCGATCGGCCTCATTTTCTTCGCTCATCGCATGCTTCAGCTCGAGCCTAACAGCCGCTATGCAGATGTAATGGAGCGTGCTTTGTACAATACCGTTATTGCAGGCATGTCGCGTGACGGCAGACATTTCTTCTATGTGAATCCGCTGGAGGTAACGCCGGATGTATGTGAAGGAAGAAACAAAAACTTTAACCATGTGAAGCCTGTTCGCCAAGAATGGTTCGGCTGTGCTTGCTGTCCGCCGAATATTGCTCGCTTGCTTGCTTCGCTGGGCGAGTATTTATATTCCACAAAAGGCAATACCATTTATGCGCATTTGTATATCGGCGGAGAAATGGAGCTTTCATTAGGAGATACAAAAATCAAGCTTCATCAGCAATCCAATATGCCTTGGGCAGGGTCAGCACGTTTTGAGGTGACACTCGGCGAGCCGGCAGTATTCACTTTGGCGCTGCGTATACCAGACTGGTCTTCCAATGCAGCGATACTCATAAACGGAGAAGTGTATTCCCTTGCGAATCAAATCGTGGACGGCTATGCGCGAATTGACCGGGAGTGGACGTCCGGCGATATTGTGGAGCTTGCACTCGATATGCCTATATTACGAGTAAGAAGCCATCCGCTAGTGAAGCAAAATGCTGGTAAAGTAGCACTTCAGCGCGGACCGCTCGTCTATTGCCTAGAGGAGGCGGACAACGGGAAGCAGCTTCAGCAGCTGCTTCTGCCGCAGGATGCCAAGCTGGAGGAAACGTTTGAACAACATCTGATTGGCGGCATCCAAGTGATTAAGGCGCAGGCGCTGAAGCTTCAATTCGAGGATTGGGGCACTCAGCTTTACCGCACCAACGCAGACGCAGCTCTTGAGCCGACGGATGTTACGTTTATTCCCTATTACGCATGGGCGAATCGCGGCAAAGGCGAGATGGCGGTATGGGTGAAGGAACGTATATAGACAACTTGGAATTCCAGCATTTTTGAACGGAAAATAAGAACATAACTTGTCATTGCTAACCGAAAATTATTCGGGAGTAATCGCTTATCGCTCCCTGAAAAAACTCGATAGCTTACGAAACAGCGGACGCTTATGACATGAACAACACGAAGATTACCCATGAAGTCATCAGACAAGCTGGGGTCGATTATATCAAATGGATTCTGTACAACACGAAAGTGCCGGACTACGACATCCGTCTGGCGTACATGTCGACTCCGACCAAAGACAGCTACAAGGCCAAAGGTCTAGACAAGAAGATCGAGGAAGTAAACGCGAAAGCGAAAGAGCAAGGCATTGAATAAGATTAGATAGCGAGAAGGCCATTCACGGTGGGGAGACCCGACTTGATGGCCTTTTTTCTGCTCCGTAAATTTTCCATACCGCCATCTGTAGATTGTCCTGTTCACTCAACACTCCTTATTTGTTACATTAGTAGAAGCAATATAGAATGCGCTTACTTTTTTGCGCGGCAAGGGGGCGGCATGTTCGGATCGTTAAGATATCAGACTAGTATATTTTTGACATTGTCCATCTTCCTGTTCTCCGTGATTACGATCGTTAACGTCATTCATTATTTCCGTAATGAATCGTTGATCGAAAACGATATGGCGCAAAACAAGCAGCAGACGACGATCAAGCTTCAGGAGCAAGTCGACGACATGCTGGAGGAAATGGACAAGCTTTCAATCTCCGTCAATGCATCAGACTCGATTTTGGGTGTGCTGAAGGGGATCGCGTCCAATTCCGAGGAGAACTACTTCACCGCACACCCGGAAATTAGTGCGGAAGTGCGCAATACACTGCTATCCTTCACGTCGCTGCAGCCGCTCAAAGGACGAATTAGCATCGTCAGTCGCTTCGGCGATTATTTGGGATTAAGCAATAAGATGGACAATGTGAAAGCCGACAAATTCCAAGTTCGCGCCATGCCTATGTTTCGAGAATACTTGAACATGGACGATTATAAACGGTTTTTACCGCCCCATCCTGATCCATGGTCCGAATCGGGAGATAAGGTCGTCTCGATCGTACGTCCGCTTAGGGATAACTACAATGTGTACGGATACGTGGAGGTTAGCTATTCGGTAAAAGAGCTGGAAAACCTCTTTTTCTTCCGCAACGACCTGTCCTTCGGCAACGTGCTTATTCTCGGTCCCGACCGCAGCGAATTGTTCAGCAGCTTAAGTCCGGACATTGCCGGCAATATTGAGGAGAACGACCGCTTGAAGATGCTGCTGGATGAAGAATTCGGGCATTTTCAGATGCAGTTTTCCGGGACAAACGAGATGTTGTTTTATTCGAAGCTGACGGAGGTGGATTGGACGGTGCTGCTGATCGAGGACGTATCCGTTTACCGCAGGCCTATCGCGTATTTGCGCCATAGTTCCGTTACGATTTTTTTGGCGGTGATGGCCGTATTGTTGCTGGCGCTCTATCTCTATACCAGCCGCGTGACAAGACCGCTAAGTAGACTGAAGGATTCTCTGGCTAATGTCGATCTTGCGAAGCTGGAGCTGCTCCCCTCAAAGCTGAGAACCCGCAACGAAATTACACTGCTCGGCTTGGCGTTTCAGGGCTTGCTCGACGAGCTGAAGCGGACGATGCGCCAAGAGGAGGTGGCCAAGCAACGAGAGATGGTCGCGCAGATGAACGCGCTGCAAGCGCAGGTCAACCCTCACTTCCTCCATAATACGCTGACGGTAATCGCGGCCAATGGCAGAAGCTCGGGCAATCCGAAGGTGGTGGAAATGTGCATTGCGCTTTCGGATATGCTTCGCTACACGATGAAGTTCGACCGAAAGGATTCCACCGTCGGGGCGGAGATGGAACATGTGGAGCAATATTTAACGTTGATGCGGAGCAAGTACGAAGGATTTCTGGAGATCGAAATGAACATCGATCAGGCGATCGGTCCCGTTTCCATTCCGCGATTATCTTTGCAGCCTCTCGTCGAAAACGCATTCCAGCACGGATTCGCGGGAATCGAACCGCCATGGAAGCTTGCCGTGTCGGGTACGGTCGGCGAAAGCACGTGGACCGTCTCTATCGCCGATAATGGAATCGGCTTGTCGCCGGAGCTGCTGGAGAGAGTACGACAGCAAATCGGGCGACTCCGAGACGACCCCGGAGCGGAAACGGATCGTCTTGCTGAAGTGGCAGAAGCGGATGGCGGCTTGTCGATACGCGAGGGCAATGGCATCGGCCTGGCGAATGTGGTTGCCCGACTATACTTATTTTATGGCGAGGCCGTCGAGGTTCGGGTGGATCAATCTCCGGCCGGCGGCACGGTATTTACGATAACGGGGAGGCGATAAGGCATGAACCGAATTATGCTCATTGAAGACGAACCGCCCATCCTTCAAATGATTAAGGGAATGATCGAGTCTTCTCCACAAGGCTTTGCCGTATCGCATACGGCGTTCAACGGTGCGAAAGCGCTAAAGCTGCTGGAGGACGGAGCGAAGCCGGACTTGATCGTGACAGATATCCGGATGCCGGTTATGGACGGGCTTCAATTGATGAGGGTGCTGTCCGGTAGAGGGTACGAGATCCCTTGCATCATCTTGTCCGGATACAGCGACTTTAACTACGCCCGCGAAGCCCTGCAGCAAAACGCATGGGATTATTTGCTTAAGCCGCTGAAAGAAGACCATCTGGAGCAAGCGCTGGCCAAAGCTTCCGTCATGCTTCGCAAGCGCAAATCTAAAGCGGAACGAGCCTATATAAAGCGGGCATTGCAGCTCTCTGATGACTTTGGAGAGGAACCCGCTAATCCGGGGTATCTGCATTATCAGCTGCTGCTTATAAGGAGAGGACCCTACCGGACAGGCGCTTGGGAAGATCGGCTGCCTTCGCCAGGCGACTTCTATAGCCAATGGGATGATGACGCCATGGAGGCGGAGATAAGCACCGAATGGAAAGCGGATCCCGTATGGTGGATGAGCGGTTGGGCGTCGAATGAGAGAATCATGGTTCGCGCCTTAATGGGCCCCAAATCGGGAAACGTTCACCGGGAGGCTGCGGAATCCATGCTGGCTGCATGGACATCCCGTGCGAAAGCGGATGAAGGGGTTGTTAATATGGCCGTCTCCGAGCCTGTTGCCGAGGAGAATCTCGCGGTTACGCTTCGTAAGCTCAGGGAAGCATTGGCCCGTGAGACGAGATTCGGCGAAGCGCGTGTATGGATGCAAGGCGATATGCGGCGTCCTAGCTTCGTCTTGTCGTCTGAGCTGGATCAAGCCTGCCGGAGTCTGACTCATTCGGCCTACTATGAATCGTTCGAGAAGGCTATCCAAGGATGGGTCAGAGAGTGGCGTAAAGAAGGCTACGGGCAGCCCGAGGTGGAGAGCTTATTCGCAGCGATCGTCCGTTCCTTCCATGCACATTGGCCGAAGGAAATCGCTTCGACAATGGCCGCTTTTGATGCGAACGAGCTTTTATCCGTCTGCCGAACACTGGATGAAGCGGTAAAACAGTTCTGCGGATATATGAAGGAGGGATATGCGGCTTTGGCTAAGAGCCGCCCGGACCGTTCGGCAAAAGACTTGATGGAAAGCGTCCGGCGTTACTTGGACGAACACTTCATGGAGCCGATCGGAAGCGACAAGCTTCAGCAAGTGTTCGGCTATAACAAAACGTATATCTCAAACGTGTTCAGCGACGTAGTCGGCATGCCGCCTGGAAAATATTTGGCGAAGCTCCGCATTGACAAAGCGATCGCGCTCATCCATGATCGGCCGGAGCTGTCGCTCCGCCAGATCGCGGAGCTCGTCGGTTACGAAGACAGTCTGTACTTCAGCAAAGTATTTAAAAACGCGACGGGGATCAGCCCTAGGGAATACAAGGATAGGAGGGCGAAGGATGGGCAGAACGGGGGCTTGTAACGGGCAGTTCATCCGTACGAGTGTTATACTGATGCTCGTCTTCGCTGCACTCCTCTTCGGATGCAGCACAGGAAATAATGAGACGGAGGTCGCACTGGGCAAGTCGCAGGCGATTACGCTAACGCTGATGGGCAACCAGGATTGGACGGTCAAGCCGATTCTGAAGCGGGCTATCGCGCTCTACGAGGAGCAGACCGGCAACCGGATCGAGCTGCAGGCTCTTCCGATCGATACAGTCGATACATTAATCAGTAAGAGGGTCGCGATTGGCGAAATTACGGACCTGGTCATGCACTTCGGAGGGGCTGCGCTCAGCGACTTGCATCCGGAGCGTAACTTCGTCGATATGAGCGGTGAGGACTGGGTGGCAGACCTAACCGAAGAGGTGAAGCCGCGCCTGTCGAAGGACGGCAAGCTGTACGGCTTGCCCCTATGGATGGCCTCCACCAGTGGGACTTTATATAATAAACGCATATTTGAAAAGCTGGGCTTGCGGGCTGCTGAGACGCAGGAGGAATTTTTTTCCTTATGCAAGAGGCTGTTTGAGGCAGGCATCGTTCCGGTCTATTTGGCTAGCAAAGACGTATGGCCGCTAATGCCTCAATTCGGCATGGATTATGCAGCGAAACGAACGCCGGGTTTGGTGGAAGCACTGAATTCGAACCAAGTGAATTTGGCCGACGTGCCGGCTGTCCAGGAAGTCGTAGATTGGTACAAGACGATGTATGATCATGGGTATTTCGGTAGCGATTCGGCCAGCAACAACTGGGACGGCTTGCCGACCGCGCTGCATAGCGGCGATTACGCTATGGTCATGTCATGGGACGATTATTTGTATTCCGATCTGGACGAGAAATATCCCGGTTTGGCAGGCGATTTTGGGATAATGCCCCTCTTCGTAGGCGGCAAGGACGCCAAGCTGTACGAAGGACCGAATGCAGCCATGCTTATGGTCAACAAAAACGGCAGCCATGCCGAGGAGGCGATGCAGTTCATCCGTTTCCTTGCACAGCCCTCCGTGCTGAATGACATTTACCGCGATCTGAAGACGGGAACGTATTTCTACAGCGTGACGACGAATCAGCCAACCCCTCAATATGTGGAGAACAAGGAGCAGATCGATCGTCACACTTCTCCCTCCGTCACTCCGTTTATCGTAGGCTACAGCCAGTATGAGATGGCCAAGTGGGTCCGGCAAGCGATGACAGGCGCCATTACGACCCGGGAGGCGCTCACCGGTATGGACAATTACCGCAAGCAAGCCGCGATTGATCGCGGCATCCCCGAGTTCCAATATCCCCGCTAAAACGATGTAAGATTTCCATATCGACTCATGTGGAATGTCCATAGGTGCCCCCTTCGGCGCATGTTATGCTTGTTTTGCAAGCGCTTAATACATGCTCGAAGGGGGTTTATTCATGAAGAAACCAGTCAACAAAGCTTATTCGTTGCTAAGCGTGCTCCTCGTATTTGCCATGACGCTGGCCGCGTGCGGCACATCGAACGGGGACGGCGAGCCAAATGCCAGTACACCGGCTGAAAGCGACAAGCCGTCCGCGACGGTGAGCGGCGAGGAGTCTGTCACCTTGAAATTTTGGACGTGGCATCCGTCCGCGGATCTCTACAAGCCGGTTATCGAGAAATTCGAAGAAACGCATCCGGGCATTAAAGTCGAGCTTACGGTAATGGAGAGCAAAGACTTCCAGACGAAGATGCCGATGGCGCTCAGCACGCAGGAAGACCTGGATGTCGTAGGCGTTCAGACCGGGGCGATGCCGAAGCAAATCCAGGCGGATCTGCTGCCGCTGGAGGAGCTGCTGTCCGAAGCGCGGCCAGATTGGCAATCGGTCATTAACGAGAACAGCGTCGCGCAAGCGAAGTCCCAAGCGGACAGCCTGAAGTTCTTACCGATGGCTTCTGTCGGCTCTATGGTTATGTATTACAACAAAGACATTTTGAATGAGCTTGGTCTGCCGGCACCGCAAACCTACGCGGAGTTGAAGGACGTATCCGATAAGCTTCGCGAGACGAAGAGCGACAAGTTGTCCGTAGCCGTCGGCGGCAAGGACGCATGGATTTTGGATGAGCTCGTCTGGACGATCGCCGGTCAGCAATCCGACCTGTTCAACCAGTGGCGATACAACGGAAAGAAGCTGGACGGACCCGAGTTTACGCAGGCAGTTGCTAGCTTTCAGAAAATTTTCGTTGACGGCATCATAAGCAAAGACGACGTACTCGATATGGACTATACGTCTTCCCGTACCGCCTTTACTTCCGGCCAAGCGGCGTTTTTTATCCAAGGCACTTGGGAGGCGAACCTGCTGCTGGAGAGCTTCCGCAAGTCCAACCAAGTGGACGTGGGCGACGTAGGAGTCCTGCCTATTCCGGCCATCGAAGCAAACGGCAAACCGTCGATCCGATCCTTCATCGATCTCGGCATCGGCATACCGGCGCATTCCAAACATCCGAAGGAAGCGATGCAGCTGATCGACTTCCTCGTATTCGGCGAAGGCAACGACATGCTCGCCTCGACGTTCGCCTTCTCGACCAACAAGACGGGCTTCGCGCCGGATGCTTCTCTTCTGACGACACCGACGGCGCAGCAATCCTATAAGACGTTAACCGATCTGCTCAGCTTCCCGACGGCCGACCGGAACAACAATTCCCCGTTCTCCGATGTCGCGGGCCAACAGCTTCAGAAGCTGCTCATAAGCAGCCAGACACCTGAAGAGACGGCCAAAGCGATTGAAAAAGAATTTCAGACGGGCAAATACCCGAACGAATGATAGCCCGGTAGGAGCGGCATGTCGCTGCTCCTGTCCTGCTAAGGAGGGAGTGTGCATCTTATGAAAATCACAGGCAGGGAACATGTAGTCGGGTTTATGTTTATCGCTCCGCTGCTGCTTTTGTTTTCCGTTTTTTTGGTTTATGGATTTTATTTTATCGTGCATGCCAGCTTCTACGACCAGACGCTGTCGTTCAGGGATGCGACGTTCGTGGGCTGGGACAACTATGTCACCGCATTGTCGGACAACCGATTTTTGCGCTCTATTGTCAACAATTTGGCTTATTCGGCGGCCGCCATTCTCATCAGCTTGTCGGTCGGATTTTTGGTATCCGTCGTTTTGAATATGGGGATCAGAGGCTCTAAGCTGCTGGGATCGCTGTTTTTTATCCCGTCTTTCATGCCGCTGGCTCTGATCGCGATGGTATTCTCCATCATGCTGGAGTTTCGCTTTGGCACGCTGAATCAGCTGCTGCACGGCATCGGTCTCGATTTCCTTGCCCAACGGTGGTTAAGCGATCCGACGCTCGCTTACATGTCCATCATCTCCATCTCTGTGTTTCTAATCGGGCTACCCATGATGTACTATAACGCAGATATGACGACGATTAATGCCGGCATACTCGAAGCGGCCGTTATCGATGGAGCGGGACTTGGACGTATGCTGTGGAGCGTTATGTTTCCGCTGCTCAAGAACGCCCATAAAACGATAATATTGTCTACGCTGCTCGGGAGCTTCCGTGAATTCGAAAGGGTGTTCCTGCTAACGCAAGGCGGTCCGGCGGGCACAACGGAGAATTCGAGCGTCTATATCTATTCCTTTGCCCGGTCCGCCGGGGCGAATATCGGTTACGTCTGCGCGGCATCCGTCATCGTGCTCCTTATCGCTTTGGGGATATCCGTCATCCAGCTTATCGCTTATCGTCCTCGGACGGGAAAGGGGGGACGGGCATGAATTTCGCTATCGCAAACCGCAAGCAGAAGAGAATCATTAGCTTATTTTTGTATGCTTTCGCTCTTGTTTGGCTGTTTCCGTTTTATACCGCTATCCGCAATTCGCTGAAAGTGAACGGGTTTCAGAATTACGTCGATTTGTTCACCAGCGATTTGAATGGCATTTCGCTTATAGGCACGTTCTGGAACTCGGCGCTTATTGCTAGCGGCTCGACATTTCTGCTGCTGTCGATAGGCGCGCTTGCTGCCTTCGCCTTCTCCAAGCTTCGATTTTTCGCGAAGGAAGCCATTTATGTATCAGTTCTACTATGTCTGGCCGTACCTGGCGTCGTCATTTTGATTCCATTTTATTATATTTTGAAAAACTTGGATCTCTACAATACGCTTTGGGCAGTCATCTTCTCGGAAGCGGTTCTTACGCTGCCGTTCGCCGTCCTGATGCTGCGGAACTACTACGACAATCTGCCGCCCGAGCTGATGGAGTCGGCTTCGATCGACGGTGCTTCCAAGCTGCAGGCGTTCATACACATTTATTTGCCGCTATCCATCCCTGCGCTAATTAATCTCGGGGTGCTTTCGATCATGTGGTCGTTCCAAGATTTTCTACTGCCGCTTATGTTCCTGACGGATAAGTCCGTGCTGACGGCTACGGTTGCCGTCAATACGCTAAAAGGCTTGTTCGGCTTTTCTCCCGCCGACCTGGGGAAATTCAACGCGGCTCTAGTTGTGCTGGGGATGCCGGGTGTCGTCATCTTTACGTTTGCGCGCAAGTTCATCACAAGTGGAATTACTTCTGGAGCAGTAAAAGATTAGGCAAATGCTAGCGAAGCCAAAGCGTTTAGGAGGATGGAACAATGCGACAGGAAGAACAGACGCAGGTCAATTATTACGTTAGCCTGCATGGGGACGACCGCGCTCCGGGAACGGAGAGAGAGCCGTTCGCCACCTTGGACCGGGCAAGAAGGGAACTTAGAAGTACGGGAACCGCGGGGGTGCGCTCGGCAACGGTATGGCTGCGGGAAGGCACACATTACGTGGGCGTGACGTTCGCGCTGACGGCGGAGGATTCCGGGACGGAAGAAGCTCCGATTCGCTACCGGGCCTACCCTGGCGAGCGTCCCGTCATTAGCGGAGGCATGCGGCTTCACGGGAAATGGGAGCCGTACCGGGACGGCATCTGGGTATGCGAAATCCCGGAGTGGCGAGGCGTCTCGAAGGAGAGCTTGTTCACCGAGCTGTACGTGAACGGCGCGAGGCAGATACGGGCACGCTATCCGAATACCTTAAATGGCGAACCTGCTTATTTGCGTCCTCTCCATGAACCGGCCACGTGGCCTCATGCCGAATTCGCCTTCGACCCCGCCACATTTACCGGCAAGGATTGGGCTCATCCGGAAGATGCGGTCGTACACATCTTCGGCAAAAACAGATGGGGCAACCTGCAATGGCGCGTGAAAAAAGTCGACCGTGAAGCGGGCTTCATACGTCTCGGCGACGGCGGCAATCAGATTAACGACATTATGCAAGGGGCCGATGGCACCGGCATCGACGAGCGTTCCGATTATTACATCGAGAACGTGTTCGAGGAGCTGGATGCGCCGGGCGAATGGTATGCGGACCGGGAATGTGGACATCTCTATTATTATCCGCCTGTCGGCCTCGATCTCCGTGCTGCCGTCGTGGAAGTGCCGGTCTTGGATGGTATCGTCTTATGCAGGGGAACGCAACGGAATCCCGTTCGGCATGTATCGTTTATCGGACTAGCCTTCAGGCATGCGGCACCGACTTACCTTCAAACTTACGAGGCGCCATCGCTTGGAGACTGGACGATCCATCGAGGAGGAGCCGTCTTACTGGAAGGGGCGGAGCATTGCGAAATCGCGTATTGCCGCTTCGACGCCGTGGGTGGAAATGCCGTGTTCATGAGCCTGTACAACCGGGGGAACCGGGTACATGGCTGCTGGATGCATGACATCGGAGAAAGCGGCATTTGTCTGGTCGGCTCGAAGCCGCTCACGCTCGGTAGCCAGCATGCTTACCCTGCCGAAATTACGGTCAGCAACAACAAAATCCACGATATCGGCGTATACGGGAAGCAGACAGCCGGCGTGTTCATCTCGGTCAGCCGGGACAATATCGTCAGCCATAACGAAATATTCCGGCTGCCGCGAGCTGCTATCTGCATAAACGACGGCACTTGGGGCGGGCACGTCATTGAGTTTAACGATATCTACGACACGGTTAGGGAGACTGGGGATCACGGCCCCTTCAATTCATGGGGACGAGACCGATTCTGGTGCATGTCCCAATCCCACGGACCAGCGTCGCATGGCGCCGGGGATGTTTGTCTGGATGCCAGGAAGCCGGTCGTCATCCGCAACAATCGGTTCCGCGATCGCAAAGGATGGGGCATCGACCTGGATGACGGCTCTTCCAATTACGTCGTGCGGGAAAACTTGTGCATCGGCGTATCGATTAAACTGCGGGAAGGCGATCACCGAACGGTCGAAAACAATATTTTCGTGAACGGGGCCAATCCTCCCGGCATCCATATCGGATACGAGGGGAACAGCGACCGGTTCATCCGGAACATCGTCGTCGCGGACAGCGAATGGGACAACCCCGAGGTCGACATCGATTTCCAGAAAGGCGTGTCCAAAGGCGTATTGTATGAGTTCATCGGCCCTCCCGTTCATGGCGCGTGGGTGCGGGAACTGGATGGCAATGTATTCTACAACGATGTGGGACGTTTTCTTGCTAGAGTTCATTATCGTCCGTTAGGGAGCCGGACCGAGACGTACGAATGGTCCGATTGGCAAGCGATGGGTTGGGACGTCCATTCCGTATTTGGCGCCCCGTTGTTCATCGATCCCGAGGGAGGCGATTATCGCGTTAGACCGGAATCCCCCGCGTTGGCGCTTGGATTCCGCAACTTTCCGATGGATCAATTCGGCTTGGAAGATGACTTCCCTGACTTTGGCTGACTCGGATACTTAGGAGAGGAAGATGCGGACATCTGATCCGTTATTACGAGTCAATCTACCCGTTCCCGATTGAATCCGGACATCCGTTCCGATAACGAGGGTATTTCATAAGATCGAACCCGTATTTCATTGGAATAACGGAATGGATGTCCGCTGAAGGTGGTGACGAGGCCATATTTTTTGAAATAACGGAACCCATGTCCTATCTGCGCGAAGGCCAAGCATTGAGACGTTCTCACCTTAACCCTGCTTAATACTATTAAGTGGGGACTTTAATGGCATTAAATGTAAGCGCTTTCTAATTTGCAAAAAGGAGGTGAAACCGTTATGCCATAAAGGATCAGCTTCTATCATGAGTGAAAAATAAGAGGGAGGCAAATGAAAAATGAGAGCAAAAAAGTGGTTGGCGATGGTATTGGCGTTAGTCTTGGCACTTCCTTTCCTGCCGGCGGTGAATGTGTCGGCACAAGCCCAGCAAGGCGGAACGTTTGTGCTTAACCCGGCAAAAACGATCGATAATTTGGAGATGCTGCCGGCGGCGGCGGCGGAACGGGACGATGCGATCACCATATTTAACGCCGGGGTGCCGAAATATTTTTGGATCAACAATTTTGGTGAAAGAAGCAGCGACTATTTGAAATGGACTGTGCGTTCGGATTTGAACGAAACAACCGATTATTTTGCTTGGCTGCATTTGAAAGCAACGGCGGGTACGCAGTTCAAACTGACTGTTAAGCAAAATCAATCCTTTACCGAAACGAATTTCACCAAAGAGCACAATGGTTGGGAAGTAGCGGAAGTCGGCGCACTGCAAATCCCGCCGGGGGAAAGCACGATCACGCTTACGAAGGTGACGAGCACCAATCAGAATATTTCCATTAAGGGGCTTGATATGATCCGCCTTTCCGACAAGGCGGCATACTTGGACAGAGCAGCCTCTTATAAAGCCGCGGGAAGCGAGCAACGGGCCAAATTTGGCAATTCCGGCTACGGTTTGTTTTTTCAGTACGGCACATGGGGGTACCCGCAATTCGGATCGAAAAAGAACGCGGAAGATTCCACAAATGATTTTGATGTCGAAGCGTTTGTGGACATGTTGGAAGATACGGGCACAAGCTTCGTCATCTGGTCGATTACATGGTGGCAGTACAGAATGCAAATGCCTGTGCAGGCGGTAGATGACATTATGGGCGATTCTTCGCTAACGACGGAACGCAATTTGGTGGGTGAAATCGCAGCTGCAGCCAAGGCCAGAGGCATCGACTTTTATTTGTATTACCACCAAGGTATTCAGCAGGAGCCGGCTTGGAAGTCGAAACAAAATTGGCCGAACGATTTTACGAAATACGGAGTCGGAGATCGCAGCACATTTATTAATAACTGGGAAAAAGTCGTTAAGGAAATAGGCACAACTCTGGGAACGAATTTGGACGGCTGGTTTTTCGACGATGGCTGCGTCTATTATCCTGCACCGTTCGAGAGAATGGCCCTCGCGACGAAGGCGGGCAATCCGAATCGGATTGTATCTTATAATTCCTGGGAAGGGACGAAGATCACTGAGTTCCAAGATATGATTTTTGGCGAAGGCACTTGGGGAGACATTACGGAGCCTACGGCGAACGGTATATTCCAGGTGGGCAGAGAAGCAGGCCTGCAGCAAGTGGGGATGCCGATGCTGAATAACGACAACTGGGGCATTACGAGCCAGAACGAAACGATTGATCTGACGGTCAATACGAATACGTTGATTGCCAATGTAAAGAGCGCATCGGAGAGAAAGGTGCCAATAGCGCTTAACATCAAAATGTGGGAGGGAGGCACGACCGGGGATTCGACCATTCAAGCTCTCTTTGCGTTGAAGAAAGCGATCCGTCAAGCAGAGCCTGAGCCGGAAGTGTTGGTGAACGATAACGACGCCCGGATCAGGTACTCCGAGAATACCGGCTGGACCTATGGCCCGAACGTCTACAGCGGCTACTATAACAACGACACCCACTATTCCAAAAATACGGAGGCATCGCCGTCCGTCGAATTTGAGTTTATGGGTACCGGCATCGGCGTGATCGGCAATAAAGCGTCATGGTCTGCGAATATGGACGTCTATATCGATGGAGATATCTTGACGGGCACGATTACGGGCAGCGGGGACTTTAACGGCAGCCCCGAACAAAACCGATTCGAGGCTTACAAAAAGACGGATATGCCATACGGGCTCCATAAAATCAAAGTGGTGTATAAGTCCGGAGCCCAAGAGGCGCAATTGGATGCGTTTAAAGTGTATAACAATACGACTCAGCCGCCAGAAGACGATTATCCTGTAAAAAATGTGCTTATTTCCAGCGAAAGCCATGAGATGGGATTATCATCGTCTATGCAAATGACGGCTTCGGTCATCCCGCAATACGCAAGCGACAAGTCGGTCGAATGGTCTGTCGGGGATGTTAACGGCAGTACCACAACTCTCGCCGCGATCGACAGCAGCGGGTTGCTGACATCCAATCAGGTAACGGGAACGGTTAATGTTATTGCCAAATCCAAATCAAATGGGGCAATCGTTGCAGAGAAGCTTATTACGATCAAAGTGCTGCCGAAAGTGACAACGGTCTTCGGAAACGACCCGGCTATCGTAAAGAAGGGCACGTGGACGACGAGAGCTACCAATAAATCGATCGATTCAACTGTGGCGGGCGCATCGGCCAGCTTCAGCTTTATGGGCAATATCATCGAATGGTATGGCGTTATCGGCGACGATCATGGCATTGCCGATGTCTATATCGACGGCCAATATGTGACGAACGTAGATCTGTATTCGACGAGCCGAGAGACCGGAGCTTTGCTGTTCCGTTCGGAACATTTGGGAGGCGGTCAGCACACAATCGAAATTGAGGTGCAGGACAGCAAAAATCAAGCGTCGTCGAATAGCTATGTAGAGGTGTATTCTTTCCGAATAGAAGAATCTGTTAATAGTCCATCTACGCACAAAAAGGAGATTAAAGATTTAATCGATTATGTTGAAGAACAAAAATTAACGCTGGATTATCCCTATCTCGTACCTGTGGTCAAGGAAGCTATCAAAAATGCGCTGGAAGAAGCATATGTCATCTATATGAAGGATGATGCATCCGAAGCAGAAATCACGGCTGTATATGAAAACCTTCTTGCGAAAGTGCATTTATTGAGTTTTACAGGCAATAAGACGGAATTGAGCCACTTGTATAACTTACATGAAGACCTCGCGCAAGGCGATGTGCCTGACGAAGTATGGGGAGTATTTCAGGCGGCATTGGCGATAGCGAAGGATATATTAGCTGATGTGAATGCATTACAGACTGAAATCGATCTGGCAAAAAACGAACTACAAAGAGCAATCGATCGTTTGGGGACGACAGCGCCAGCCAACTATACCGTAACTTTCAACAGCAATGGCGGCAGCGATG
Source organism: Pristimantibacillus sp. Z349TD_6 (assembly GCF_056173205.1). NCBI lineage: Bacteria > Bacillati > Bacillota > Bacilli > Caryophanales > Paenibacillaceae > Pristimantibacillus (SeqCode) > Pristimantibacillus sp. Z349TD_6. Next base: position 1,859,681 of record NZ_CM149662.1, read on the forward strand.
TTTCTGACCTGTCCAATGTTACTAGCGGCAGCACGATCACGGCACCTATAACTCCTGCCAAAACAGGATATACCTTTAACGGTTGGTATAAAGAAGCGGCATTTAAAACCGCATGGAATTTTTCAACGGACAAAGTAACGGGAAACATTACTCTGCATGCGAGATGGGTAGAGAATACACCGACACAGCCAACACAGCCAACACAACCGACACAACCGACACCATCAACACCAGAAATATCGAAAGATGGGATTGTTGTTGAAAATCTAAAACCGAACAAAGACGGAAATGCAATAGTAGAGTTCGGTGAGCTGGATATGAATGCGGCTATAAAAGCTGCAGAAGTCAAAAAAGATGGAAGTAAGCAAATAACAGTACGACTTAACAGCAAGGAAGATATACAACAATATACGATAACCATTCCTTTAGATACGGCAGCAAAGGAAAAGGTTGATATTGTGCTGGAGACAGCAATTGGCAGCGTTTCATTACTGAATCATGTCGTAAAAGAGCTGGCAAATGATAAAAACAGCAAGATTGATATAATCATAAGTCGTTCTGACAAAAATCAATGGACTAAGGAGACACAGCGACTTGTAGGAGATAGACCGATTGTGGATGTGAAACTTTTGCAAAATAATAAAAAAATAAATGCAACCGCAAAAGTGTCCATAAATTATGCTCCAAATGAAAAGGAACGGGCTGATTCAGAACATATTGTAGTATATAAAGTGGCGAAAGACGGTTCAATTGCCATTGTAGCTAATGGCAAATATGATGCGGCAACCGGAACAGTTACAGTATCAGGACAAGCAAATGCAATCTATGCTGTAGGTTTTGTAAAAAAGACATTTGACGATACATCAAACGTTAAATGGGCTGAAAAACAGATATCGGTACTCGCATCGAAAGGCATCATAAATGGAACAAGTGAAACTAGCTATTCGCCTGAAAAGAGTATAACAAGAGCAAACTTCTTGAAGCTGTTAGTAGACACTTTGGAGCTTAGCGCAGACGCCAAAAATAATTTTCATGATGTGGCTGAGGATGCACACTATTATAAGCAGATTGCAATAGCCAGGGCGCTTGGCTTGGCATCCGGTGTAGGAAACAATCATTTTAATCCGGAATCCGAGATTAGCAGACAGGATATGATCGTACTGATAGATAGAGCGCTGAAGATTGCAGGAAAAGCGCCTAGCCTAGGGGATAAGTCTGATCTAGATTCATTTGCTGATGTGGATGAAATATCTCAATATGCATTAGAGAGCGTAGCGTCATTGGTGAGAGACGGAATCATATCGGGCACCGGCAGTGGAATTGATCCGAAAGGATCGACAACCAGGGCGCAGGCAGCTGTGGTGCTTTATAACTTGTATAATAGGTGACCGCCAACGTTCGGAACAAATTTACGGGGAGTGAATGCAGTGAAAATAAAAATGATTAGCACGTTGCTATCCGTTGTTATTTTGATGACAGCGATTTTTTTGAGTTTTTTTTCTGTATATGCCGAAGATAAACAAGCCGAGATGCAAATACGAACAAAATCGAATGAAAACCTTGCAAGGCAATCAGGCGTAACATACCAAGCGAGCTCGGAAGATCCTCTTTATCCGGCTAGCAAGGCTTTTGATGGAGATCGTATAGATTGGGAAAACAGTCGATGGGCTGCCAAAGCATTTAATGACCAGTGGCTAGAAGTGGATTTTGGATCCGTCGTCACTTTTGACAAAATCGATATTTATGAATTTGATTATCTTAAAACGATTAGAAACTGGAGACTTGAGTACCATGACGGTTCAGATTGGAAAACAATAAAGACGGGAGATCGCTTTGCCAAAGGGTCTAATGTATTTACGTTTGAATCGGTACAAGCCCAAAAAGTGCGATTGTTTGTTGTACAAGCTGAAGGGGACTTTCCAAGCATTTGCGAATTCGAGGTTTACAATACGAAAGAAGCTCAGCCGGTCAAGTATACGGTTAGCTTTAACTCAAACGGAGGCAGTGCAGTAGCCGCGGTCAGCCCGATTACGGGAATTTTACATGGCGCCACAATCCCTGAGCTTCCAACATCAACATTATTGGGCGGCTTTATATTTGAAGGCTGGTTTCTGGATGACCATACGTTTAAACATGAATTTACAAGCGAAACAGCTATTACCGCAAGCATTACCGTATACGCTAAATTTTCTTTGAAAAGTTCTCCCGAAGTGAATAAAGCTTGGCTTGATGCCCATATTGAATTTTCCCAAAACCTGAATCTTGATCATTATCTGGAAACAGGAAAAGCAGAACTTTTAGATGCTCTTGCAAATGCTAAAGAAGTATCCGAAAACCCGAGCGCACTTCAAGAGGATATTGATTTAGCAAATCATAATCTTAAATACGCGCTTTATAGAATGAGAATGAAACCAAGTAAGGAGAAACTAGAAGAATTAATTAGTAATTAAAGTAATCAATAGCTGGCGATATGGTGGCTAACAACGGAAACTAGAATGACATGCAATCAAACGGGCGGGACATGATCCATTCATGTCCCGCCCGTTTCCGTTGATGCGTTTTTTCTTTTACTTCTCCGCATCTAGTTCTCATGTCTGCACCGACCGGAGGTGCTGGAGGTAAATGATGAGTTACTATCCATCACGCGCGCAAGGATGAAAAAATCTATGATGAGCATTCGTTAATTGGCTTATTAAACAGCGGGGCATGGACTCTAGGATCGGACTGTAGCTCATGATTGAGCATGCTATAAAAGATCCAGACCCATCAAAGAAGGTATGGATCATTTCTAAGGAAACACACGTTGAAAATCCAGGTGCTAAAAAGATTTTCAACGAGCTACGTGAGACGCTCACAGCGAACTTTCCGTGGATGGAGTATCACATTTTCGAACCAAAAGAAGATAATATACTTTTAGTTTGTAGTATAGGTAAGGGATATGAAGCTCCCAACGTTACCTTTAAGTATGGTGTCAGCCGCCTGAAAATCGAACCTGCACGTGATTTTCTCGAGGCTGTGTTTCTTGCAGATGGTGGAGAATTTTTGTTGCAAAATATATAGTTTATAGGGTTGACACTATACTTTTTACATTGTGCAGTTTATTTTTTGAAATTACAATTTAATTAAACATGAATACGCTTTATTTCATCTTTTTATTCAATTACATGTCATAATAAATCTGAAGGGGTGCACCTATAAAATGATAAAAATACAAAATGTTGTGGATGATTTATTGGCCCCTGTTACTCCAATTGCAGGCAGCGTGGATACGTTAAAGTTCGGAAATCCACAAACGGAAGTCAAGGGCATTGTCGTTGCGTTTATGGCCTCGCAGCAGGTGCTCGAATGGTCTGTCGCAATGGGGGCGAACCTCATCATTACGCATGAAGGAACCTTCTTCAGCCACCATGATGCCAAGGAATCTACTTATGTGAACGATCCTATTTATAAGGCTAAAAGCCGATTTATTGAAGAATCAGGATTGGCAATTTATCGCTTTCACGATTATTGGCATCGGTACGAGCCAGACGGCATTATGGAGGGGCTTATTGATGCCTTGGATTGGAATGATTATGTGACGGAGCATTTGCCCGCCGCATCAATCGTAGCTGTTCAACCGATGAAGCTCGAGCAAGTAATCGAGCATATCAAAAAAAAGCTGGGAATCTGTTATGTGCGTACAGTAGGGGATTTATCCACGAGTTGCAGCCGGATTGGATTGTTGGCCGGCTACAGAGGCGGGGGGGACAACGCAATTCCTTTATTTGCAAACTATAAGCTGGACTTGATCATATACGGCGAAGGCCCGGAGTGGGAGACGCCAGAGTATGTAAGGGATGCCGTCCACCTGGGCAGGCACCAAGCGCTAGTTGTTCTAGGTCATTCCGAAAGCGAGCAGCCGGGTATGAAACTGCTGGCTGATCGGCTTCGCCATAAATATTCTACTATTCCTGTTCATTACTTGCCTGTAGATCCCGTTTTTAAAGTGGTCTAACCCCTAATAAGAGGAGGAATTTGATGCATTTACATCGTGCAATTCTGGTTGACGATGAACCATTTACCCGCAAAGGCTTAATGAAGCTAATCGATTGGGAAACCTGCGGCTTTCAAATCGTAGGGGAAGCTGATAATGGCGAGGATGCGCTTGAACTGATCAAGCGTGTGCAGCCTGAGCTGGTCATAACGGACATTCGTATGCCGGTCATAGATGGGCTTGAGCTGATTCGATGCGTCATGCTGGAAAATATAGCTGTACCTTATTTTATTATCATTAGTGGTTACAATGACTTCAATTATGCCCAGCAAGCGATGCGTTATGGCGTTCATGACTTTGTTGTTAAACCGGTCGATGACGTTGAATTCACCGCTACGTTGACCAAATTAAAAGATAAATTAATACTGCAGCAAGAGGAACAGGCTAGAAATGAACGGCTGCTGGGCGGTGAAATGATTAAATCACTCATTCTCGGTGAAGCGAGCGAGGCGTCCATTGCAGGCTGGGAGCAGCGTTTGAACCTGAGAGAAGCTGATCGTTTATATTATTTGCTTGCTGAGCTGAACGACAACTACAACTGGCATCCATATGAGGAGAAAGTTCCCTACGCGCGCTTCAAGGAGCTCGTTCAACAAGAGCTTACGCGTATAACTTCTGCAGATCAGCCCATTTGCTTAAATGAGCATCGCAATCGTATCGGGATTTTGCTGCCTAGTTATTTGCTGGCAAGATGGGGCGGAGATCTCGAGCGATTGTTAACGGCCTTTCGAGATGCGCTGGATGCACATTTGGGAAAAGGCGTATTTCTTTACGCAGGTTCTGCTGTTCAACATTTGTCGGAGATCCGAGAATCGTACAAGACCGCCAAGGAAGCCAGCTTATACAAATATATAAACGAGGACAATCGCATCGTTAGCTTCGATCAAAAAAAGCTGGAGAGGCTCAATTATATCGGGTTTGATCCTGCTGAATTTAATTTATTTATGGAGCAAATGGAAGAGCTGCAGCTGGAGGCAGTGAAAACTATTGTTGATAAATGGTTTATAGATTTTCGCGAGAAACGATATGCTCCAGAAGCGGTTAAGATGAATATCCAGCTATGCTTGATGGGGATTTTGAAAACGATCCGCAATATGGAGGGGGATGAAAACTCCTTGCATACACTGGGACCGCTGCTTAACTGGCATGATTCTAATTTATCGCTCGGTGAACTAAAAAAACTGTTTCATGCATTTATCGAAGAGAGTCAGCAAAGTATTGCTGAGCTTAGGAAGGAACAGCTGAAAAGCGATATTCAAAAAATTAAAAGCTATATTGAAGCCAATTATTCGCAAAACATCAGCTTGAAGAGCATTGCTGCGTTATTTTATGTCAATCCGGTCTATTTAGGCCAATTATTTAAAAAGACATACCGCGTCTATTTTAATGAATTTTTACTTCAGCTTAGGGTAAATGAGGCCAAAAAGCTGCTGAGACAATCGCGCACGATGCGCATATATGAGATTGCGGAGAAAATTGGCTTCAGCAATGCAGATTATTTTGTTACGCAATTCGAGAAGATCGAGCATATGACTCCTACAGAATACCGAAATAAGCTCTTGTAGGCGTAGTTTCTTAAACCATCCGTTATCACAAGAAAAGGAGAATATCCGTGAAGCTGAGCCTAAGTCTCAACAATGTTCGTCTGCGGAATAAGCTGCTCATCCTTTATATCTTTTCGGTGTTTCTTCCAATCGTGTTAACCAACGTTATTTTTTATAATGTGACGACGGATAATGTGAGAAATCAACGGATGAAAGATATTACACGAGCAGTAGAACAGATCAACAACGAATTCCGCGCCGAAGTCGAGGATGCCGTGACCATTTCCGCTGTGTTTTATACCGATTACAATTTAAACGAAATTTTAGAGACGGACTATCAAGAACCGGCTGCTTATGTTGAAGCTTATGATACGTATTTCCGGAGAATTTTGAATAGCTATACTCCTGTTTATGCCTCCATTCAAAGCATAAAAATTTTCGTGGAAAATCCAACAATGCTGCATTCAGGCGGCGTTGGTTATTTATCAAACGAAATTAAGCAGTCTGACTGGTATCAATTGTTGAAGGAAAGAAACAATTCTTACCCAATCTTCATCCGAACGCAGCAGGAGGATTTATATCTAAAAAGCGATGGCGCGGACAAGCGGAATACATTCAGCATTATCCGTGAAATGAATTATTTTGAATCTAAAAATAAATGGCAAAAGTATTTGAAAATCGACTTGAAAACGAGCACGATTGACCAAATATTTCGAAATCAGAACCTGCAAGGCAACATTTATTTAATTGATGATAAAGGTCATGTGGAGTATACGACAGACCCTGAGGTGGACTGGAGCGGAAAACCGGTATCGTTTGATGAATTGGTTTTTCCAAAGGATTCCATCCAATTTCCTTCAACGAATTCCTATGTGAGTTATTTGGAAAATTGGCGCATTGTAGGGACGATTTCGGAGGAAGAGGTGCTGAAGGACGTAAGGCAGTCTAGAGAATTTGTTTTTGTGCTGGCCTGTTTAAATATTTTCATCCCAACGCTGATTATATTATGGATTTCACGTTCACTGCACGAGCGGTTGGTTCGCATTTTGCAGCATATGAAAAAAGTGAAAAACCAGAACTTCGATACGATTAAGCAGGGTGAATCCCTGGATGAAATCGGACAATTAACGAGCGAATTCAATCGGATGACGATACAAGTGAAAAGCTTGATTGATGATGTGTATATCGCGGACATTCAGACCAAAACATTAGAGCTCGAACGGAGGAAAGCGCAGCTGAATGCGCTGCAAAGCCAAATCAATCCTCATTTTCTATTTAATGCGCTGGAAACGATTCGAATGCGAAGCTTGATTAAGGACGAGATGGAGACGGCCAAGATCATTCATAATATGGCGAAAATATTTAGAACCTCGCTCACTTGGGGCAAAGACCGCGTTATGGTTAGTGAGGAAATTGAATTTATTTTGTGTTTCCTCGAAATTCAGAAATATCGATTTGAAGATCGGATGAATTACGACATCCACATAGATCCTGCTGCTAAAGAGTGCATGGTACCCAAAATGATGTTTTTGCCTTTCGTAGAAAATGCCAGCATCCATGGTATTGAGCCGCTAAGACATGGAGGCAGCATTCAGGTCCAAGTTGAACGCGAGGCGGACACGTTAATTTTCTCGATCAGAGATAATGGGATTGGCATGGATGAACAAAAAGTAAAACAGTTTTATGGCTATTTGGAAAGCGACGAAGAGCTGGGCGAAAGAATTGGCGTTCAAAACGTTATTTATCGCTTGAAACTGATTTATGGTGATCGTTTTCAACTATTAATTGAGAGTGAGCCTGGACAAGGTACATTTATTCGGGTTGCAGTTCCTGTTGAAATATGAGATGCCCGTAAAACGAATATCGTATATGTTTTTTAAAGTTTGAACTATAGTTTATTGGGTAAACAAAGTATTTTGAATTACTTATAATGAAAGTGCTTACAAAATAAGTTGCACTCGAAAGGGGCTGGGGAAAGTGAAAAAGAAAATATTATTGACTTGTATGACTGCCTTTATGATCTTTACTGCTGCATGCTCGAACAGCGGCAATGGCGGAGAAGCAAAGCCAACTAACAGCACGAACACTCCTGCAAATACTGCAAGTGAAGGGAAAGAAACAGATAAGCCGGTTGAAAAAGTTACTTTTTCTTATTTCAATGGTGTTGCAGCAGCTAAGGACATTAACAGCAACGAGACGACGATTGGTAAAATTTTGGAGGATCAAACGGGTGTTAACTTTAAAATCGAGCATTTGGTTGGCGATCTGAACACGAAGGTCGGAACGATGATCGCATCCAACGCTTATCCAGATGTTATGATTCCGGATGCAGCAATAGACAAAATTCTTGAAGCGGGTGCGTTTATTCCATTGGACGACCTGATTGAAGAACATGGTCCGAACATCAAGCGTGTATACGGTAAATATTTCAACCAAATGAGAGCTGCAGATGGAAAAATCTACTTCCTGCCGTTTTCCAACACAGTAGGCGAATATATTCCAGATCCGAATATTAACCAAGGTGCTTTCTGGGTTCAAAGACGTGTTTTGAAAGAAGCAGGGTATCCAAAAGTTACAACTCTTGATGCTTACATGGATTTAATTAAAAACTTCGTAGACAAGCATAAAGATGAAGATTTGACAGGTATCGTTTCTTTAACACATGACTGGAGATTTTTCGCAACTTCCAACCCTCCAAACCACTTGGCAGGTTACCCGAATGACGGAAACGTCATCGTGGATATGAACACGTTTGAAGCAAAAACCTATGCAGCAGATGACAACACAAAACGTTGGTTGCAGAAGCTGAATGATATGAATACTGGCGGTTATTTCGATAAAGCATCTTTCGTAGACAATTACGATCAATATTTGGCGAAATTGACTTCGCATAAGGTAGTAGGTTTCTTCGACTATGGATGGCAGTTTAACAATGCGCAAGCTGCACTTAGGGACGCTGCTAAGGTAGATCCAGCACAGGACGATTTTGTTTATTTCCCACTTCCAGTTACATTCGACGGACAGAAGGATCAATATTTAGATCCTCCAGGTTTTGTTAAAAACCGTGGTTTGGGTATTACTGTAAGCGCGAAAGATTCGGTTCGCATTATTCAATACTTGGATAATTTGTTGACAGACGAGAACCAAATTCTTCAAAGATGGGGCATTAAAGGCGAAACGTATGAAGTAGACGATAAGGGCCGTATGTATCGTACAGCTGAACAAATCGCGAAAATCAACGAAGATTTCAACGTATCATTCGGCTTTAAATATTATTCATGGAACTGGCCTTTGTATGGAAATGGTTCCTCGCTTCCAGACGGAAATTCGGTTGCTCCTGGTACACAGCCTGAAGTATTCCAAATGGGCTTGACGGAAGGCGATAAACTCATTCTTGATAAATACGGCGTTAAAACATATGCCGAGTTGTTCGCTGCTCCAGATGATCGTCCATGGTACCCGGCTTGGGGCATCGCGAAAGAGCAAGGTTCTCCGCAGCAAATTTGGGAAACGAAAAAAGATGAGCTTACGAAAAAATATTTCCCTAAGCTTGTCCTTGCAAAGTCAGCAGACTTTGAAAAAGTATGGACAGAGTACACAAATGCATTCGGCAAGCTCGATACGGCTGCTTACGAGAAATGGACAACAGATGAAGTAAAAAAATTGATCGAAGCATCCAAGCAATAATATAGAAGGAACGGTGAAAGGCCGGTTTGCGGATGCAAAATGCCGGCCTTTCTTTAAATATAAGAATTTATAAGTTTGTTAGCTTATAAAAGGCTTATATTTCTCCGTCAAAGCTGCTTCAGCGTCCAGAGGTCGCCGAAAACGTTTTGCTTGCTATCCAGCATCATTCAGTCCGGAAGGAGAGATTCAAGATGGAACATAAGCCCGATATGTCATCGTCAAACCTGGTGCTGCCTAAGAAGCCGTCGGGACTGAAGAATTTTGCAAAAAAGCTCATTGAGCAACGAGTGCTTGTTCTTATGTCTGTACCGTTTCTAGCGTGGTTGTTTATTTTTAAATATATGCCTCTATGGGGGTGGACGATCGCCTTTCAAGCCTATAAGCCAGCGAAAAGCTTCAGTGAGCAGAAATGGATCGGGTTTGATCATTTTAAATTTTTGTTCGAAGACGAACGGTTTATTCGTGTCTTGAGAAATACGGTGGCGATGAGCGGAATCAATCTGGTTCTCGGCTTCGTTACGGCAATCACACTCGCTTTGTTGTTAAATGAGGTCAGGAAGGTTGCTTTTAAACGCATTGTTCAAACGGTCAGTTATTTGCCCCATTTCATTTCTTGGGTAGTTGCGGCAAGCATTATTCAAACAACGTTATCTCCAGATGGCATCATCAATCAAATGCTGCTTTGGACCGGCTTTGTGGAAAAAGGCGAGGAAATATTATTTCTCGGTATACCCGAGCAATTTTGGACCATTTTTGGAGCAAGCTCTGTATGGAAAGATGTAGGCTGGAATACAATCGTCTACCTAGCGGCAATGACGATGATTGACCCTGCGCAATATGAAGCAGCAGAGATGGATGGAGCAGGCCGAATTAAACGGATGTGGTATGTAACGCTTCCGGGTATCAAACCGGTTATTATCGTATTGCTCATTATGAATATCGGGTATTTGCTGGAATCGGGCTTCGAGCCGCAGTATTTGCTGGGGAACGGCATGAACGTCGATTTTTCCGAAAACCTTGACATATTTGTTCTTAAATACGGGATTGCGCAAGGCAACTACTCGCTATCAATTGCAGCGGGCATGTTTAAAACCATTATCAGCTTTATTTTATTGTTCGCAGCGAACAATCTTGCAAAACGTATGGGCGAGTCCAGACTGTTTTAGAGGGAGGGGTACAACATGAGTCATTCGGCATCGGAAGCTGTATCAAACAAACCAAGCCGCATCCGCTCATCACGCGGCGATCTCATATTTGATATTTGCAATTATATATTTCTTACTTTACTGATGGTTGTGACCTTATATCCTTTCTTGAATACAGCCGCCGTATCGCTCAACAATGCGACGGATTCGATTAAGGGCGGTATTTATTTGCTGCCGAGGATATGGACACTGGACAATTATAGCTACGTACTTAGGGAAGCAACGATTTTTCATGCGACGCTAATTTCCATCCTTCGAACGGTGATTGGAACGATAGCTACTGTCTTTTGTTCAGCGATGGTGGCTTACACGATTACTCGACAAGAGTATGTGCTTAGGAAATTCGTGACGATTGCGTTCATTTTGACGATGTATTTTAACGGCGGGCTCATTCCAAACTTTCTATTGATCCGTGATTTGGGTTTGCTTAACAACTTCTGGGTATACATCTTCCCAGGTTTGATCGGTGTATTCAACTTAATCATTATTCGTTCCTTTATTGAAGGGCTGCCTGAGAGCATTTTGGAGTCTGCGAGAATAGACGGAGCCGGCGATTTTAAAATGTTTTACAGCATCGTCCTGCCGCTTTGCGTTCCTGTGCTCGCGACTGTTGCGCTTTTCTCGGCAGTGTATCAGTGGAACCAGTGGTTTGACGTGTTCTTGTACAATTCCTCGAATATCGATCTCAGTACGCTGCAGTATGAGCTGCAAAAAATTCTGCAAAACTCCAATGCTTCCTTGACGACGAAGACGGCGGGCGATGCGTTCGCCAATGCCGGCAATTCAGGAGCCAATACAGTAACGCCGTTCGCCATCCGGGCAACGATGACGATTGTGGCTTCCTTGCCGATCATTATGGTATATCCGTTTCTACAGAAATACTTTGTAAAAGGTATGACCGTAGGCGGCGTGAAAGGTTAATAGACAGGGGGAAATAAGATGAAAAGCCATGCAGCCAGTTCTATTCCTAAGTTATACGAAGCATTTAAAGATTCATTTGATATAGGCGCAGCAGTTAATCCGCGTACGATTGTTCAGGCTCGCGATCTCATAGCCACCCATTTTAACAGCTTGACTGCTGAGAATGAAATGAAATTTGTTAGCTTGCACCCTTCCGAAGATACCTATACGTTCGAAGAGGCAGACAAAATCGTCGCATTTGCAAGAGAGCATGGGAAAAAAATGAGAGGGCATACACTGGTTTGGCATAATCAGACATCCGATTGGCTGTTTGAAGAAACGAATGGCAGCTCGGTTAGCCGCGAGAAGCTTTTGGATCGATTGAAATCGCATATTCATACTGTTGTTGGCCGTTATAAAGATGATATTTATGCATGGGACGTCGTAAATGAAGTCATTTCTGACGAAGGCGCAGCTATGCTGCGTCCAACCAAATGGCTGGATATCGCCGGAGTGGACTATATTGCAAAAGCGTTTGAATTCACACATGAAGCAGATCCTAAAGCTCAGCTTTTCTACAATGATTATAATGAGTCGAACCCTCTGAAACGCGATAAAATCTATCAATTGGTTAAATCGCTGCTCGAGCAGGATGTTCCGATTCATGGCGTTGGCCTTCAAGCGCATTGGAGCTTATATCATCCTCATTTAGATGAAATACGGGCTGCTATCGAGAAGTACGCTTCACTTGGCCTAAGACTGCAATTAACAGAGCTTGATATATCGATGTTCCGCCATGATGATGTACGAACCGACTTAGCAAAGCCTACTGAAGAAATGCTGGAGCTGCAGGAGAAACGATATGAGGCTGTCTTTCATTTGCTGACGGAATATCGCAATCATATTGATGCGGTTACGTTCTGGGGAGCGGCGGATGATTATACGTGGCTTAGTGATTTTCCTGTACGTGGACGGAAAAATTGGCCAATGCTATTTGATGAGAACCATGAGCCAAAAGGTTCGTTCTGGCGCGTCATGAAGCAGCACTCATCTCTCTGAGCCAGCTTACAAGGAGGCACGTTAATAAATGGACAGTCACACGTATAAGGCTTGGCTGAATCCTCAGCGGATAGAGGATTTGCATTTAAAAAAGGAGTATTCGGCTCTTTTTGGTCAGATCGTCTTTAGTGGCGTGGCGACTGGCGTTTTGGAAACGGCAATCAAGGAGCTGCAGCATGGTATTCATGCCTTAATCGGCATAATCCCGGCAGTAAAGGAGCGGGCTGAGCCTGCGACGGCTGGCTTTCTTCATATTATGGTGGATTCCGTATTGATGGATTCTGATAGATGGGAGCCGTCGAAAGCGGGATATATGCTGCGGTACAGCTCTCAGCAAGGCCATGGCAATTTATCTCTTGTCGGCGGATCAGATACAGCCGTATTATATGGTGTATTTCATTTACTGCGTCTATTAGGCGCCGGTAAGCCAGTGAAAGAACTGAATGTCGAGGAGTCTCCAGCCATGTCGCTTCGAATGATTAATCAGTGGGATAATGCTGATGGTTCGGTAGAGCGAGGGTATGCAGGACAGTCTATTTTTTATCAAAATGGAGAAATAACGAGTGAATTTAATCGAATAAACGATTATGCAAGAATGCTCGCATCCGTTGGCCTCAATGCGATTTCTATCAATAATGTGAATGTTCATGCGATTGAAACGATGTTCATCACAGAGGAAAAGCTTCCTGCTGTTGCGGTTATTGCAGACATTTTCCGCAGGTACGGAATTACGCTGTTTCTAAGCGTTAACTTTGCTGCTCCTCTGCAAATCGGAGGTCTGGCCACTGCGGATCCGCTGGATGCTGGTGTGAAGCAGTGGTGGAAGGAAACGGCTGAACGGATTTACGCGTTCATTCCTGACTTCGGTGGTTTTGTGGTGAAGGCAGATTCTGAGCATCGGCCGGGGCCATTTGCTTATGGACGCGACCATGCAGATGGAGCGAATATGCTTGCTGAAGCGCTGGAAGCTCACGATGGCATCGTCATTTGGCGCTGCTTCGTTTATGACTGCATGCAGGATTGGCGTGATCGGAAGATCGATCGAGCGCGTGCGGCATTTGACCATTTTAAACCGCTCGATGGTCGTTTTCGGAATAATGTCATTCTACAAATTAAGAATGGACCGATGGACTTTCAGGTTCGCGAGCCCGTATCCCCGTTGTTTGGCGCGATGAAGAAAACGAACCAGATGATGGAGTTCCAGATCACGCAAGAATATACCGGTCAACAGAAGCATCTTTGCTATCTCGTCCCGCAGTGGAAGCAGGTAATGGATTTCGATACTTATGCGGAAGGTGCATCGACTGAAGTTAAGCGAGTGGTGGATGGTACATTATACGGCATGAAATATAGCGGAATTGCAGCAGTAAGCAATATTGGGAATGAAGAGAGCTGGACAGGGCATATTCTCGCACAAGCCAATCTTTACGGATATGGCCGGCTAGTGTGGAACCCGGCTTTAACAGCCGAGGAGATTTCGCACGAGTGGATAGCCGCAACGTTTGGCAATGATCCTGAGATAGCTTTAGCAATCGGTGACATGCTGATGAAGTCGTGGCTGTTATATGAAAGCTATACGGCGCCGCTTGGCGTAGGCTGGATGATCACGCCTAACCATCATTTTGGTCCGGATGTCGATGGCTACGAGTATTCAAGATGGGGAACCTACCATTTTGCAGATCGTGACGGTATCGGCGTTGACCGGACGCAGGCGAGTGGAACAGGATATACGGCACAGTATAATGAACCAAACCGTTCGCAGTATGATAGTTTGGACACTTGTCCAGACGAGCTGCTGTTATTTTTCCATCATGTGCCTTATACCCATTTACTCCATACTGGCAAGACGGTCATTCAGCATATCTACGATACCCATTTTGCGGGTGCGGAGGAAGCTGATCAGATGTTGCGGGATTGGGCTGGTTTGGCCGGCAAAATCGATGAAGCAAGGTTTGCGCATGTCGCTGAGCGATTGGCCTTTCAAGCTGATCATGCGAAGCATTGGCGCGACGTGATCAATACGTATTTCTACCGTAAATCGGGCATTGCCGATGCGGCTGGTCGGAAAATATTTTAATGGGTTTGGATGCGAGGTGGAGATTTGTCCACCTCGTTTTTTGTTTGACGGTGGAATAGAGAGTAGAGGGGCGGCTCCAATGGTGGGGGAGTAACTCATCGATGGGAGCGTTTAAGAGCATATAGGTTCTTAAAGTGGCGTGTCAGGCTTGGTTTGCGGGCTGTAAGAACGCATATGTTCCTATACGCTCCACAAAGCAGTCCTTTACCGCGTTGGTAGAGGGCTGTTTTTGTCTATAGATAAAACCTTTACAAATGAGGAAAGCTTTGCAATCATTAAGTAATGGTATTTTATTGGAAATTGCGATGAGGAGTGAAGCTATGAATGTCATGAGAGGATCAGATTGGTTAGCTGCTGCAATGAAGTTAAGCGTAATATCTGCTTTTGTTGTTTTGTTAAGCGCTTGCAGCAATACAATTAAAGTCGAGCATATCGAGGCATTTAGCATAGAAATTTTTTCAGAGGAAAATAAAGATGGCTTTTATGAACAAACAGGCTTTAAGAAGGTGAACTCTATTACTGCTTTTGCAGAAAATAAAAATTATTTAAGCTCTGACATCAAAATGGTCGTGGATTATTATGATCTGGATGGAAAATACGTTAAATCAGAAATCGTACATACGAAATTCAGCAAGTCTCATATCACGATGGTTGAAGATGGAGATAATCGAAAAAAAGAGCTTCAGGAGCCATCAACCATTATCATACCTGATGACAATTTACAAAATTTTCGATCCAGTGCTCTATCAGACGACGAGAAAAAACAGATTAAACAACATGTGTTAAATTTTATAGATAGTTTATAAGTTTAGGACAAACGAATATGGAGGAATTGCATTGCAATTGATCTCATTAAAAAATAAGATAGCGATCGTTACAGGAGCGAGCAGATCCACGGGAATTGGAACAGCGATTTGCCGTTCGCTTGCACGCTTAGGTGCAGACATTTTCTTTACGCATTGGCATGCTTTTGATGAAACGGAAGGCAATGGGGGAGAGAAGGACTGGCCTGAGCAGCTGCGTAAGGAACTAGAAGACTTAGGTGTGAGGGCAAGTCATATGGAAGCGGATTTTACCGATGTGGAAACACCTGCCCTTATAATGGAGCAAGTAGAAAGGTCGTTAGGCCACGCGACGATTTTAATTAACAACGCCACCTATTGCGTACCTTCCAATTACAAAAGCTTGAATATCAGTATATTGGACCAACATTATGCAGTTAATAACCGCGGACCGATATTGTTAAGCACAGAGTTTGCTAGCAGATTTGAGAAAAACCAATTTAAAGGGACATCGGGCAGAATTATCTTTATGGTTTCAAAAGGGCCCGATCCTAATAATTTGGCTTACATTGCAACAAAAGGCGCATTGATTGGGCTAATCGAGCCGTTATCTGTAGGGTTAGCTCCGCTTCAAATTACGGTGAATGGGTTTGATCCAGGCCCTACCGATTCTGGCTGGATGGATGAGCAGATGAAAGCTGGCTTTTTGCCAATGTTCCCTATGGGACGCATCGGTTTGCCGGAGGATGCAGCTAAAGCAATCAACTTCTTGGCGAGTGACGAATCACAGTGGATAACTGGGCAAGTTATAAAATCTGAAGGCGGCTTTTTAGGTAAATAGCTGATTTTGTCCCTTATTATCCTACACACATGTGATAAAAGAAATCTATATAGTTTATAAATCATTGAAATATAATTTATCGATAGCCATGATACAATGCCGTTAAGCGGGAAAATGGAGGGATGGCATTGTTGAACAAACCTATTTTGACTGAGCAATTTATGGTGTTCGCGACGAGGGAATGCAATGGCTCAAGCCGTTTATATGAACAGCTATCATTAGCCATTGCAGATGATGATGAAATGCTTCAGATGGCTTCTTATTGCAGAGAAGGGCAGCCAGTTCCCAATCTTTTTTTTGCTGCGGTTCAGTACTTGCTGCGCAAAGAGAGCAGCCACGAACTGCAAAAGTTTTACGGCAGCATAGTTAATCATCCGAGAGATGCGGCGGAGGCATTCCCTTTTTTTAAACACTTTTGCCTTCAGCATAAAAAGGAAATTGTTCAACTGCTCCAAAACAAGCTTGTACAAACGAATGAGGTTAGACGCTGTGCTTACCTGTATCCTGCATTTTGTTATATGTATCAAAAATCGAACAAACCATTAGCAATCATTGAAATTGGAACAAGTGCGGGGCTGCAGCTTTTTTGGGATAAGTATAGTTATCAATATAACGATAGTGAAACTTATGGAAATACAGATGCTGAACTGGTACTGCGCTCGGAAGTTCGTGGAGATGTTATTCCGCATCTCCTAAAACAAAGTCCGCCAGTGATAGCAAGGATAGGAATAGATTTGCACATTAATAATCTGGAAGAGGCAGACGATTATCTTTGGTTAAAGTCGTTGATATGGCCTGAGCATAACGAGCGGATTGTGAATTTTGACAAAGCGGCTTCTTTATTAAAAGGGCAGCAGATGGAGTTGTTTCAAGGGAATGGTGCGAAACGACTTGCTGAAATGGCTGCTAAAATAACGGAGGATTGTGTTATTGGTGTGTTTCACACCCATGTAGCCAACCAAATGACTCATGATGACAAAGTTGAATTAACAGACAGCATTAGGAGAATAGGGCAACAAAGAGATATATTTCACCTCTACAATAATATGTGGGACCCATATCTTCATCTTGATTATTATTTGGAGGGCAAGGAGCAGAAGGAAACGTTAGCGGAAACAGATGGTCATGGCCGTTGGTTTCGGTGGATGCTTTGAGCCTACACCGTTCATTGTGGATTTAACGAAAGAGCATAATTTCAGCGCGCAGGGATAGAGGTCGAGAGATTTATGGAATGGGATGCGGGTGCTTACACCATTGCATGGAAAGCACAAAAGATTGTACTGCTTCCGAAGGAATATGCGCTGCTGCATTTCATGCACAGCCATGCAGGGCAAACGCTGTCGCGCGAACAGCTGCTGGACAACGTCTGGCCAATGGAGGCGCCGGTAGATCGTACGGTAGATGATCACATTTACCGGCTGCGGCGCAAGCTTGCACAATGGTCGCCGACTATTCAGATCGATACGGTACGTGGACTCGGTTATCGATTGCTGCTGAAGCAGGAAGGTCTGAATGATAACCCTCTAATCGAGCTGCCTTCGTTTACGGAGGAGCTAAGCGGGATTGTCAGCACATATTTGCGCTATGGAAGAGGGGATGCGCTCCTCATGCTGACACGGAATGAGCAGGTATTAGGCTTTAAGGTGGACCTGACCTTAAAGCTTTTATTTCGCGTAATGGAAGGCGATGTACGTTTTATTGTGCGGGAGGAGGCGGGCTCATTTGCAGATCGTGCCTTCCTTTTGCTGTACTTAAATCAGTTTATTGACCCACAGGACAACCGTGAGTATGTGGCGATCGTTCGTAGGCAACAGGTGCTTGCGCAGATATGGCAAAACGAGCTCGAAACGATGTCGATCATCAGCATGCTGATGGATTGGGGAGAGTTCGAGGCTGCCAAGGAAAAGCTGGATTTGCTTAAAGCAGAAGTGAAGCGAAATAATTGGGAAGGGCTCATCCCCTACACCGCTAATCTAGAGCTGGAATTTGTGCTGCGCGCTGAGCTGTGGTCAGAAGTCGATTCGGCTGCAGTGGTTGTTGAGGCGAAGCTCAAACAGTTTCCTTATCAACGCGAGGAGGGGCATTACCTTGTTTTGAAGGGGATAGCGCTTTATCGTTCGAACAGAAAATCCGGCTTGTCCTTTATTGAACAGGGATTCTCGCTGCTGAAGCAGTCGCATTTTTTAGCCAATCTGTTAAACAGCTATCACACCCTTCTGATCATAACCAAGGTGCATGGCTGGGGAGCAGACCGGGATTACTTTGTGAAGGAATGGAGCCGGTTAACGGCACAGATTGGGCTGGATGATATTGCAAAACAGGTAAAGGAGCAGCTTCAAGCTGAGCTGAAATCCTACCAATAATTTTCTGTTAAATTTCTATTAAATCTTTATTCATGCTCTGATAATGCTCTGATAATTGTCCGGTATCGTTGGATTTATCAACTTATACCGGAGGTTATCAAGATGGAAAATGCAAAAAAGAATGATCCGATTTGGCGCCCGCTGCGGGCAAAAGGCTTCCGCCAGCTGTTTATTGGCCAGCTGTTGTCCGACCTTGCGAATTGGCTTGATTTTATAGCGCTTAGCGCATTAATTGTTTATGCATGGAATCACGGCTCTATGGCAGTTGCCGCTTTATCGATCTGTGTCGGTTTGCCTTATGTCATTGTGGGACCGTTGATGAGTGTGCGTCTACGTTGTTTTTCTGGAAAAAGCTTGTTAATCGGATGCGATCTATTGCGATTTGTATTCGTGCTGGCCATGGCTTGGGCGCCGTCTCTTCCTATTCTTCTGCTATTGGTGCTGTTTAAGCACAGCATGAGCGCTATATTTGACCCGGTTAGGCAAAGCGCTGTGAAAAGAATCGTTGACCGGCATTTGCTGGCGCAGGCCTCTTCACTCAGCCAAATGTCGGTTAATATGACCAAGGTGTTGGGACCTATGATCGGCGGAGCAATAACGGCATGGCTCGGAGCAGCGGTTCCATTTTTCATAAGCGCTATATTGTATGCACTGTCAGCTCTCATGCTCGGTTTTATCCCGTCTTGGAGAGGACAGAAGGAGCAAGCGGCAAAGCCATCCGGCGGATTAAGGGTTGCCTGGGAGCATATGATGCGCAGGCCGCTCCTGAAGGCGGTCATTATGTATGCTGCTTCTTTGTTTTTCCTTATCTTTTTGTATGATGGTTTGTTCGTTTTGCTGGCGAAGGAATCGGGAATGGCTGAGAATTTATTCGGACTGCTCATTGGCGCGGTTGGTGCAGGCAGTGTTGCCGGCGCTTTACTGGCAGGACAATGGAGCGGGTGGAAGCGGCGGCCGCTTACTCATATGACGAAAGCGGGTATCGCAACGGGAATTCTCGTTATTGCGGTCGGAATTAGCGGCATGGGCATATTCCAAGCGGAGCTTGCTTTGTGGCTGCCGTTATGTGCGGCGCTTGGCTTTTGCAGCGCACAAAGCGCGGTGCCGTTTGGCTACGTGTTGCAAATTGAGACGACGGATGAAACGGTTGGTCCTGTGTTTGCGTTAGCGAATGCTTTTCAGACGAGCTCTATGCTCATTGCACCTGTAATAGGGGCGATGATGGCTACGTGGTGGAGTGTCGGCAGTGTATTCCTCGGTGTTGGGGTAGCTACAACAGGAATAGCGGCTGTTTACCTTTTTTACAGTGAGATGATGGTAAATAAGCAGCGACAACGGCGAACCTTTACACAAGAACTGAACGACTGATCACTGGCTATCTTAAATTTGACACAATGCATTGCTCGTATTTATCTTCAATAATGATAAGCTGGAGATATCTACTATTCAGGGGTACAACGATGCTCAAAAAAACAGGTTTAGCTGCTTTGTATGCCAGTATTGCTTTTCTTATTTATCGTTATGGCGATGTGATTTTGACGTGGTTTCAGCAAGCGGATAATGTTCCGCTCGTCGTTATTATGGCAACGCTCGTCGCACTATTTCCTGTCATCCCGTATCCCGTAATCGGCGGGCTCATTGGTGCTGCTCTTGGCCCAGTGTTAGGCGCGGCAGTAACTTGGACGGGCTCAGCGGCAGCATCCATTGTGATGTTTCTGTTTATCCGCTATGGCTATCAAGAGTGGGGGAAGAAGTTTTTCTACCGTTATCCAAGCATCGGAAAACTTACGGTGATGTTTGAGCAGAATGCTTTTCTGACGATTATGTTTGCTCGGCTCATTCCGTTCATTCCATCCATTGCAGTTAATATGTACTCGGCGCTAAGCCGTGTTTCCTTTACCGTTTATGCCGTCGCCTCATCGATTGGCAAAATTCCAGCGATGCTGTTGTTCGCCACGATCGGTGATACGCTTATGACGGACCCAAGAAACGTATTCGTTACCGTTTTAGTATACGGCATGTTTATGGCGGTATCTCTTTATGTTTATCGAAAGTGGAAGCTTCAGTAGATTTCCTCTAAAACAACAAACGGCCTCTTCGCAAATGATGCGCGCGGAGGTCGTTTTTTTGTTATACAGTCTTCTCGGAAATAAAAATGCTCCTGCTAATCTTGAATGTTTAAAATGTTCTTTTTATGTTCGTAAATGTGTGTTATTATAAAAACGAACAATAACAAACATTAGCGTAGCTTGCGAGGCAAGTCTAACGCAAATAACTTTTAGGAGGCTTTTATCCAATGGAAGTACGCCATACTACGAATCCTACTGATGTGAAGCAATATGATACGGAACGTCTGCGCAGCGAGTTTTTGATCGAAAGCTTGTTTGAGCAAGATCAATTAAAAATGACATATACGCATTATGACAGAATGGTTGTAGGCGGAGCATTGCCTGTGAACGAGACGCTTGAGCTGGAGGATGCTGCAACGCTAAAAACCGAATATTTCTTGGAGCGCCGCGAGGTTGGTTTCTTGAATATTGGCGGACCTGCTTCGATTTCCGTTGATGGGGAAGTATACGAGCTGAATAAGCTCGATGTGCTTTATGTTGGCAAGGGCAAACGTCAAGTGCTGCTTTCAAGTGTCGATAAAGCGAACCCTGCGAAGCTTTATTTCTGTTCCGCGCTTGCGCATGCTGAAATTGCAACACGCAAGATGACGATGGAGGAAGCGAATCCGACTCATCTTGGTTCGCAAGAGACTTCCAATGAACGTATTCTTTATAAATATATTCACGCAGACGGCATCCAAAGCTGCCAGCTTATGCTTGGTGTAACGAGCTTGAAAACGGGAAGCGTCTGGAATACGATGCCTTCGCATGTCCATGACCGCCGCATGGAAGCATACTTGTACTTCGACATGAATGATGATGCTCGCGTATTCCATATGATGGGCGAGCCTTCGCAGACGAGACATCTTGTTGTTGCCAACGACCAAGCGATTCTTTCACCGCCATGGTCGATCCACTCAGGAGTGGGCACAAGCAATTATACATTCTGCTGGTCGATGGCTGGAGAGAACTACACATTTACAGATATGGACGCCGTACCTGCAAGCGAGCTAAAATAGAAACATTCGCTACAGGGGGTGCACTATGCTTGCTGCCGAACGGCATCGTAAGATTATAGATAAATTGGAGCAGCTTGGCGCGGTTAAAGTTTCCGAGCTAAGCGAGCTGTTTCAAGTCACGGAGAAAACGGTTCGTGAAGATTTAGAGAAGCTGGAAGAGAAGGGATTGCTGAAACGGACTCATGGCGGAGCTGTGCCCCAGCATAGAGGCGAAGACAGCCTTTATCCGCTGCAGTTCCCAAACAGCAAGCATCAGCAGGAGAAGGCGGCGATTGCGGAGCTAGCTCTTTCCTGCATCGAGCCTAATGATATTATTGCGCTGGATGCTGGCAGTACTACGCTCGAAATGGCAAAGCGTCTGCCCAATATCCCGGTTACGGTGCTTACGAACGATCTGCTTATCATTCGGGAGCTGACTGCGAAGGACCAAGTAAGGCTTGTTATTCCCGGGGGCTACCGGCATAACAATTTGCTTATCGGCGCAGAATCGCAGGAATGGATTAAACGACTGAATGTACACAAGCTGTTTCTTTCTACAACCGGCATTCATATGGAATATGGGCTTACCATATTCACAGAAGAATTGACGAAGCTGAAGAAGCTGTATATGGAAAATGCCAAGGTCGTCTACTGCCTTGCCGATCATAACAAATTCGATAAGGGTGCACTAATAACGTTTGCGGGTTTGCATGAAATTGACTATATCATCACAGACGAAGGTATAGATGCGGACGTTGCGGCGAGGTATGAGTCGCAAAATATAAAAATGATGAAAGCAGCGCTTTCGGAAAACGGGAAGCGTACTAAAGGTAGGAGCTGAGCCGATGAGTTTGTTTGATTTGACGGGTAAAACAGCTGTCGTCACAGGTGCAGGGCGCGGGCTTGGAGAAGCGATTGCGCTTGGATTAGCACAAGCGGGTGCGGATATTGCGCTTGTCACGAACCAAACGCCTGCTGACAAAACGGCAGCGGCGATAAGAGAGCTTGGTCGCAAAGCGATTACAATTCAGACTGATATTGCTGACCGAACGAAGCTTGCTGGCATTGTTGATCGTACAGTTGAAGAACTGGGACGCATCGATATTTTGGTCAACAACGCGGGTATCATTCGCCGCACGCCAGCTGCAGAGCATAGCTACGAGGACTGGCAGGATGTACTGGACGTTAACTTGAATTCTGTATTTCTCCTTTCCCAGCTGGCTGGGAAACATATGATCGAACAGGGCTCAGGGAAAATTATAAACATTGCGTCGATGTTAACCTTCCAAGGCGGCATTAATGTTCCGGGTTATACGTCCAGCAAACATGCCGTTGCCGGTCTTACCAAAGCGCTTGCCAGCGAATGGGCAGCTAAAGGCTTGCAAGTAAATGCGATAGCCCCAGGCTACATGAGTACAGACAACACCGAAGCGCTTCGCGAGGATCCTGTTCGCAGTGCTCAAATTTTGCAGCGCATACCAGCGGGACGCTGGGGTACATCGCAGGATTTGATTGGACCAGCGGTGTTCCTAGCCTCTTCAGCTTCTGATTATATGAACGGCCATATCTTGGCTGTTGATGGCGGTTGGCTGGTTAGGTAATTGTATAAAAAACCAATAAGGCTTTCCTTTTGCAGCGCAGGCTGTTTAGAGGAGAGTCTTTTTTTGATATTATAATGATTTCCATTGTATGGTTATTATTTTGCGTGTATAGTTATTCGTGATCCTAAAAAATGCGATCAACAACTGAAATAAGTGGAAATAGGTGCTCTTGCGGTATAGCTTGAGCTTAAAAGGGAAGTCCGGTGCAAAACCGACGCGGTCCCGCCACTGTAACAGAGGAGTCTAAGCGCCAACGCCACTGATCTTTAAAGGTTGGGAAGGCAAGCTTACGATGATGATTCTGGAGCCAGGAGACCTGCCTATTTGAACGACACTGATTTTACCTACGGGAGATAGGGAGGTGTTAAGACAGAACCGCTGTTTATTAAAACGCCGGGCGTCTTTACCTTTGCTTCTTTAAGGTAACGACGCTCTTTTTTGTGCTTTTATTTCATAATAATTACATTTATTAGGAGGAAATATGAACGTGAGCAAACTGCAAAACAGTGTACTTGGATATCCGCGTATCGGCGAAAATCGGGAATGGAAAAAAGCGCTTGAAGCTTTTTGGAAAGGTGATTTGGACGAAACGATATTCCTTCAAACGCTTGAAAGCATTCGTCTAAACAACCTGAAGCTGCAAAAGGATAAAGGAATTTCTTTAATCCCTGTAAATGATTTTACGTTGTATGATCAAATGCTGGATACTGCAGCGATGTTTGGCCTTGTGCCAGAGCGTTTTTCCTACGATGGAGGTCCTGTTCCCGTACAGACCTACTACGCAATGGCGAGAGGGACACAGGAAGCACAAGCCTGCGAGATGACCAAATGGTTTAATACCAACTATCACTATATCGTGCCAGAACTTGCGGGTGCTGCTCCGGTACTGACGGAAAACCGTCCGCTGATTGCGTACCGGGAAGCCAAAGAAAAGCTTGGCATTGAAGGTAAACCTGTCATTATTGGCCTATATACCTTCCTCAAGCTGTCGAAGGGCTACGATGCCAAGCAGCTTCCGCAGCTCATTGAGCAGTTTATACCGCTTTATGCTCAGCTGCTTAAGGAGCTTGAGCAAGAAGGCGTACAATGGGTGCAAATCGATGAGCCAATCCTTGTTACCTCTATTTCTGAGGAAGAGATGCAATGGGTTGAATCGATCTATGCAAGGCTGAACCAAGCAGCGCCAGCGCTTAACATTATGCTTCAAACGTATTTTGAAGCGGTTGAGCATTATGAAGCTGTAGCTGCTCTCCCGGTACAAGCGATCGGTTTGGATTTCGTTCATGGTTTGGAGCAAAACTTGAAGTCGCTGGAGCAATTTGGTTATCCGAAGGATAAGCTCGCTGGTATCGGACTTGTAGACGGACGCAACATTTGGCGCGCAGACTATAAGCAAAAGCTTGAATTGCTGCAAAAGATTTCGGCATACATTCCAGCTGAGCGCACGATCATTCAATCGTCATGCAGCCTGCTGCATGTGCCGGTAACGGCAAAAAACGAAACCAATCTGCTAGTAGAGCTGCGTGAGGCGCTTGCATTCGCGGAAGAAAAGCTGGATGAAATCGTGTGGCTAAGTGAAACAGCGACTGTAAATGAGGCGGACATCTCAGAACTTCGCAAGCTTGAGCTTAAGCTTAACGGCGAGCGGATTCATCATTTATCCATTTCTCCTGCCCGCAATCGTCAAGCTGCTGATGCAGCAGCGGTAGCGGCGCATCCTTCAACGAGGCAGAAGCCATTTGCGGAGAGACAAAAGCTGCAGCAGCAAAAGTGGAATTTGCCGTTCCTTCCAACAACGACAATCGGCAGCTTCCCGCAAACGCTGGATGTACGTCAAGCAAGGCAAAAGTGGAGAAAAAACGAGCTCAGCTCACAGGACTACGCTTCCTTTATCAACGATAAAATTAAAAACTGGATTGAAATCCAAGAAGAGCTTAACATTGACGTCCTCGTTCACGGTGAATTTGAGCGTACGGACATGGTCGAATTTTTCGGAGAGAAGCTGGATGGGTTCGCATTTACAAAAGGCGGCTGGGTTCAATCGTATGGTTCCCGCTGCGTAAAGCCGCCGGTCATTTATGGCGATGTTGTATTTACTGAGCCAATGACAGTAACCGAAAGCGTGTACGCGCAGTCGCTGACAAGTCGTCCGGTAAAAGGGATGTTGACGGGTCCGATTACGATTTTGAACTGGTCATTTGTCCGCAACGATATCACACGCGAGCAGGTTGCATACCAAATTGCGCTTGCACTTTCAGAGGAAGTAAAGGCGCTTGAGACCGCAGGCATCGAAATGATTCAGGTTGATGAGCCAGCTTTGCGAGAAGGCTTGCCGCTTAAACGCAGTGATTGGGATGCTTATTTAAAATGGGGCGTGCATGCCTTCCGTCTATCGACTTCAGATGTGCATGACACCACACAAATTCATACACATATGTGTTATTGTGAGTTCCATGATATTATCGATTCCATTCTTGCGCTGGATGCGGATGTCATCTCCATTGAAACCTCGCGCAGCCATGGCGAGCTGATTCATAGCTTTGAGGAGAACACCTATGACCAAGGCATCGGCTTGGGCGTTTACGATATTCACAGCCCGCGTGTACCGTCCGTGGAAGAAATGGTCAGTATGATCGAGCGCGCCATTAAAGTGCTCGATCCTACGCTCTTCTGGATTAATCCGGACTGCGGCTTGAAAACACGCGGAATGGAAGAAACGGTTGCTTCACTGCGCAACATGATGCTGGCTACTTACCAAGTCAGGGAGCAGCGTGCTGCATTAGCGAAGGTTTAAATTCTAAATACAATAAGACAGTCCAGAACTAGGTTATCTGTTCTGGACTGCCTTTTTTTTTCTTATGAACGAAATTAATCCAAAGAGATGTAGGAGACGGAACGTTGACGCAAAACAGACTCTTCATGGTCGTTGCTGTACGGGGCTGCATCGGCGGATTGTGCTAGGACATGCTTGACGGCGGAGACGAATAAGTCGAGAACGCGCCCATCCTGATCCGTTTTGTCATAGTGATACTGGTTAAGAGGTGGTAGAGGAATGCTGCCGATAAAAGACTGAAGCAGGTCGCTCCATCGTTCTAAGTCAATGAGCTCTTCTGTGTCGCTGGCAAATAGTTCACTCCAGCCGAAGCCTTGATTGCTTGTTAAACGAAGACATACGCGATGGCCTGCAGAATCGACGGCAAGAGCAGGAATGACGAATAGCTCGATTCGTGTGACAGATAAATAAGGGGTCTGTTCCGTAAAAAGATGCAGATTTCGTGCACAATTTGTCAACATATACATCTCTCCTTTATTCGCTTACGAGGTTAGCTGTCGGATTCGGGCTAGAGAGAAAGCCCTACCAGGGTTACAAATCCCTGGATTCACCCCTTGCGAATCGATTTCGATCGATCGCGATGGTTCCCCCGCTTTTTCATTCGAAAAATTCAGCGTAAATAGTTTACTCTTAATTATACCCTTCATTAGCGCATCTGTAAATCAGAAGTGCCTAAAATAACGATACATAGGAGATAGCTTGTTTAAATAAAGTATGCTCTTCACGGTCATATTCACAGTTTGGAAAAGAGTAAGGATTGGATTCTATATGCAAAGTAGCGGCTGCAAACAAATGATATATACGCTCGTCCTTCATCATTGGATCTGTTTGAAAAACAAAAGGAGACGCAAGAGGAAGTGTGCCGATGAACCTTAGCAGCATACTGCTCCATCTGATCCAGTCGCGAGGCTTCTCGGATTTTTTAATAAACAGCTCACTCCAGCCGTGACCATTATGAGTGGAGATCCTTAGACAAACACGGTAACCATTCGATTCAAGCATGGAAGCCGGCAGCACAAACATTTGAATTCGTTTAATTTCAAACAAGGCAGCAGGATGATTTTCCAAACTTGGCAAGGGTACTTCAACTGGTGTAGACATCAATGAGATCTCTCCTCGATTTGAATAATTCACCGATAATACTCAGCCATATTGGCTTGCCGTCTATGGTAAACCCGAAATGCAATATTGTAAAACTGTGGTATATCGTGAAAAGGCAGCCATATGCCATTTTAAAAGAAATCCATTCGTTATGGCAGTAAAAAGATATTTATTCTTCGAAATACTCGTTTATTCTCTTCCATTCTCGATTATAGAGAAATCTGATTATTCACGCATAAAATCGTTAGAAAGGGAATGAACACTATTTTTGAAAACAAGAGTAAAACTGAGAAATAGTGAGATATCGAGAGATCGAAATGAATGTAAGCGTTGCGAATCGCTCTGCAAGGCTGAAACTGGCTAAATTAGGTAGCAGACTGCCTTTACAGTATTTATAGCGAGGAGTAATATTCGATACAGGATTTATAAATAAGTTTCGATTTACTGATCGCTGAGTTTCCGTGAAAGCGGAAGCGGGGGAACCAATAATGACGCGATGCGCCTGTTCGATGTGAGAGTCGAACAAACGCAGAGCAGGGGTGAATCTTTGACAGGTGCCATGGATACCGGTCAAAGTAGGGCGACTCTCACCGCCCGAATCCGACAGCTAACCTCGTAAGCGTGGACCGAGAGAGGAATGATGAAGCTTGTGATCGATTAACTTCGACCGCAGAGTGTCATAGACCTCTGTGGTTTTTTGTGCCCAAAAAAGCTTTATTTGCTACAAAATGTAAGAAAACGCTGAGTCCTGCAGCAGCAGGAACGGGGGAACCAACGAACGATTCGTGAGTGATCACGATTTCGCTTCATGGGGTGAATCGCTTGAAAATAATCAAGCGTAGGGCAACTCTCAAGGCCCGAATCCGACAGCTAACCTCGTAAGTGTACTCGAGAGAGGCAACAGCCATCGTGCTTCCCGCGGCTTATTCTGCTGCGGGCAAAGAAGCCGCGGGAAAAGTTCCTCTTATCCCAAGGCTTCTTTTTTGTTGCCTTTTTTACCATATGGAGGAGAATTCGGTTGCAGGAAGAGCATATTATTGTTGCTGGTCTAAACGAGGCTGGCCAATCATTCATACGAACTTTGCAGTTTCATCAATTAAAATTTATTGTTTTGACCAATAGCAAACAGGAACAAAAACAGCTTCGCAAGCAGGGCATCAGCAATGTTTTGTACATCAATACGAATGATCGTCAAAGCTGGAATGTTCCTTCGATGAACATTAGCGAGGTATTTATATTTGAGAGCAGCTTGGCGCTTAGCTGCCGCTTTGTACAGTGCTGCAGAGCTTGGACCTCAAAGTCCATTTACGTCATCACACAGCAGTGGAATCCAAGGGCTATTTACAAGGGGCTAGGAGCGGATCATATCGTATTCTCTCATACCGGTGAAGTCGGTTTTCTATTAAGCAACAAATAATGCAGGAGGGGTTTACATGCAGGATTTTTATATGTTCGGGGCGTTGTTGGCTAGCTTCGGTTTATTTTACGGATTTTTAACTTGGTGCTCCAGTGTTATTGAGAAAACAGGAGGCGAAGGCCAATGACTGTCATAGCGATAGCGGCTGTATTTGTTTTCGTTTATCTGATTTATGCGTTAATTCATCCGGAGAAGTTTTAATAGAGGGGGATTTACAAGATGGATATTTTACAATTGCTTATCGTCATTGCCGTTCTTGTATTGTTAGTTAAGCCGCTTGGTACTTACGTCTATCATGTGTTCTCCAATGAACACAATCGGTTAGACAAAGTATTCGGAGGGACGGAGCGATTTATATTTAAGCTTATTGGTCTCAAAAAAAGAGAGGGCATGAGCTGGAAGATATACGCACTCAGCTTTGTTGCAACCAATTTAATTTTAGTTGCTTTCAGCTATTTGATATTGCGGTTCCAAAATGCGCTGCCGTTTAATCCAAATGGCATGGCAGCCATGGAGCCTACACTGACTTTCAATACAGTCATCAGCTTTATTACCAATACGAATCTTCAGCATTATAGCGGGGAAAGCGCCTTATCTTATTTCTCTCAAATGGCGGTCATCATGATGATGATGTTCACGTCAGCGGCGACAGGCTTCTCGGTTGCCATCGCGTTTGTTCGTGGGATTACGAGTAAAGGAACGACGATCGGCAACTTTTTCGAGGATTTTGTAAAAGCACACACAAGAATTTTTCTTCCGATTTCCTTTATTATCACGCTTGTGCTTGTCGCTCTACAGGTGCCGCAAACGCTTGATCCAACATTTACAATTAAAACGCTAGAGGGAGCCATGCAGCAAATTGCAATTGGTCCTGTAGCTTCGCTTGAATCCATCAAACATTTGGGCACAAACGGCGGCGGTTTTTTTGGAGTGAACTCGGCTCATCCATTTGAAAACCCAAATCCATTAACGAATGTGATTCAAATCTTGTCGATGTGGGCGCTGCCGGCTTCGCTTCCTTATGCATTTGGGCTTTTTGCAAAAAACAAAAAGCAGGGCTGGGTTGTATTCTCCGCCATGATGTGTCTGTTTCTAGTGTTTCTAAGCCTTGCTTACACATCGGAGAAAACAGGCAATCCTGCTATGAGCGCACTAGGAATCGACGCTACTCAAGGAAGCATGGAAGGCAAGGAAGTAAGGTTTGGTATCGCGCAATCGGCACTGTTCACAACGGTAACAGCCGCTGCGACAACGGGTACCGTCAACAATATGCATGACACGCTTACACCGCTTGGCGGCTTGGTTCCGCTTGCTGAAATGATGCTTAATGTCGTCTTTGGAGGCAAGGGAGTAGGGCTTATCAATATGCTCATGTACGCCATACTAGCAGTGTTTATATGCGGGCTAATGGTTGGGCGAACGCCGGAGTTTCTGGGCCGAAAAGTAGAGCCGCGAGAAATGAAACTGATAGCGATAGCGATTCTAGTTCATCCTTTCATTATATTGGTGCCCACCGCCATCGCTTTTATGACGGATTTGGGTCACGGGGCGATAACGAATCTCGGGTTCCACGGCATCAGCCAGGTGCTTTACGAATATACGTCATC
This sequence comes from Pristimantibacillus sp. Z349TD_6, assembly GCF_056173205.1. Classification (NCBI taxonomy): domain Bacteria; kingdom Bacillati; phylum Bacillota; class Bacilli; order Caryophanales; family Paenibacillaceae; genus Pristimantibacillus (SeqCode); species Pristimantibacillus sp. Z349TD_6. The sequence continues at coordinate 1,889,837 of NZ_CM149662.1, forward strand.
GGCAGCGAATAATGGCTCAGGCTTTGAGGGGCTAGGCGATAATACGCCTTTCTGGAATATTAGCACTGGACTTGTCATGCTGACCGGCCGTTATATTTCGATGATTGCGATGCTGGCGGTTGCTGGATCTCTTGTTCGCAAGCAGCCTGTTCCAGAAACAATCGGTACGTTCCGTACAGATAATGGGCTTTTCACTGTATTACTAATTGGTACTGTTCTTTTAATTGGTGCATTAACCTTCTTGCCGGTCATCGTGCTTGGGCCGGTTGCAGAATATTTGACACTCCGCTAACGGATGAGGTGAACGATAATGAATAAAAATAAGAAGAATAATTTGCTGTCGGGAGATGCGGTTAAACATGCCGTTGTCGATAGCTTTGTGAAATTAAATCCAGTTACGATGATGAAAAATCCAGTTATGTTTGTTGTCGAGGTAGGGACGGTTATCGTTCTGCTGATGACTATTTTTCCAAATTACTTTAATTCTCAAGAACGCATAGGCTTTAATATTACCGTGTTTTTCATCCTGCTTTTTACGCTGCTGTTCGCAAACTTTGCTGAAGCTATTGCAGAGGGCAGGGGCAAGGCACAGGCCAATTCGCTCAAAAAATCTAAGCAGGAAATGAGCGCCAATAAGCTTGTCGGCAGCTCTATTGTAGTCGTATCATCAACGGAGCTCCGCAAAGGCGATATTTTCATCGTCTCCCAAGGCGAAATGATTCCTGGTGATGGCGAGGTTATTGAAGGGCTGGCTTCCGTAGATGAATCAGCGATTACAGGTGAATCGGCGCCAGTCATTAAAGAAGCTGGAGGAGATTTCAGCTCGGTTACAGGCGGTACAAGGGTTGTGAGTGACAAAATTAAAGTGCGCATGACGAGTGACCCCGGGGAGTCATTCATCGATCGGATGATTGCCCTTGTTGAAGGAGCGAAACGTCAGAAGACGCCTAATGAAATTGCGCTCAATACGCTTTTGACTAGTTTAACGATTATTTTCTTAATTGTAGTTGTTACGTTGGCACCAATCGCTGACTATTTGGGTATCCACTTAGAAATTCCAGTATTAATCGCGCTGCTCGTATGTTTAATTCCGACGACCATCGGCGGACTATTATCAGCAATCGGCATTGCTGGGATGGATAGAGTAACTCAGTTTAATGTGCTGGCTATGTCAGGTAAGGCTGTTGAAGCAGCAGGCGACATTAATACGATGATTTTGGATAAAACAGGAACGATCACGTTCGGCAACCGGATGGCAAGCGAGCTTGTGCCTGTCGGAGGCAGCAATCTTCAAACTTTATCGGGTTGGGCGGCGATTAGCTCGCTTAAGGATGAAACGCCTGAAGGCCGTTCTGTGCTTGAATGGATGAAGAAGCAGGGCTTAAGCTATGATGCCTCACTTGCGGAAGGCGGCGAATTTATTGAATTCAATGCAGAGACGCGAATGAGCGGCATTGATCTGGCAAACGGCCGCCGAGTTCGGAAGGGCTCTGTCGATGCGGTTCGGAAGTGGGTAGCTTCTCAGGGGGGAACCATCCCATCCGATTTGGATAATATTTCGAATACGATTGCTACATTAGGCGGTACACCGCTCGCAGTAGCTGTTGATAACCAAATCTTTGGTGTTATCTATTTGAAGGATACCGTTAAGCCAGGAATGAAGGAAAGATTCGATCAGCTGCGAGAGATGGGCATCAAAACGATTATGTGTACGGGAGACAATCCGCTTACAGCAGCAACCATCGCGCATGAAGCGGGAGTCGACGATTTTATTGCGGAGAGCAGGCCGGAAGATAAAATAGCTGTTATCCGCCGTGAACAAGCCGAAGGAAAAATGGTTGCAATGACTGGTGACGGTACGAACGATGCTCCAGCACTTGCCCAAGCGGATGTGGGTCTTGCTATGAACAGCGGGACGATTGCTGCTAAAGAAGCTGCCAACATGGTGGATTTGGATTCGGACCCTTCCAAAATTATTGAAGTTATTGCTATCGGCAAGCAGCTGCTTATGACAAGAGGCGCACTGACGACTTTTAGTATCGCTAATGACATCGCCAAATATTTTGCAATCATTCCAGCGATGTTCATGCTTGCCATTCCAGAGATGGGCGTTCTAAATATTATGAATTTAGGCTCTCCATTGTCAGCTATACTGTCGGCGCTTATTTTTAACGCGATTATTATTCCGCTGCTTATCCCGCTTGCTATTAAAGGCGTAGCGTACAAACCGATGAGCGGAGCCAAATTGCTTAGCCGAAATGTATTTATTTATGGTCTGGGCGGTGTCATCGTTCCGTTCGTTGGCATTAAACTCATCGACGTTGCAGTGCATTTATGGATTTAATATAACCATACACGAAAGAAGGCTTATCTATATGAATGAACAAGCGAAAAACGCTTCACGATTCCAGTTGTCATCGTTAATGATACCTTTACGAATCAGCATCATATTTATGATTATTTGCGGTATTATTTACCCGCTTGCAAGCACGGGAGCAGCTCAGCTGCTGTTCCCTAAGCAAGCGAATGGAAGCCTTATAAAGGATAGCTCCGGCCAAGTCGTTGGTTCAGAGCTGATCGGCCAAAGCTTTGTTGATCCAAAATGGTTTCAAGGTCGTGTATCAAGCATTGACTATAATGCTGCCGGTTCTGGATCGAACAATTTTGGACCATCCAATCCAGCTTTAATCGAAAGGACCAAAGCTTCCATTGAGGCTTGGAAGGCACAAAATCCAGATGTACCGGTTTCCCAGCTGCCGATCGCATTAATTACGAACTCAGGCTCAGGCCTTGATCCGCATATTACGCCACAGTCGGCTGATGTACAGATCGCAAGAATCAGCAAGCTGACCGGCGTGTCGCCAGCAGAGCTTAAGCAATTGGTTAAAGCAAATACGGAAGGCCGCGATTTAGGCGTTTTCGGTGACGAACGGGTTAATGTGTTGAAGCTGAATATCGCATTGTCAAAAATGTTGGGGGAATAGCCATATGGCTCCGCTGAAAAAGAAAACGCCAGAGGAGCTGCTGCTCTCCATCGCAAAGCTGCATCAAGGACGTCTGAAAATACTCATTGGAGCGGTGAGCGGTTCAGGCAAAACGTATCATATGCTGCGAGAAGGAACAGAGCTGAAGCGAGATGGCATTGATGTTGTCCTTTGCGCGGTTCCTAGGCCGCAGAGTCCGGAGACGCTCGAATTGATTGAACCTTTCGAGCGTGTGCCAAGCATTCATTGGCAGAAGGATGGTGCAGAGCAAAAGGATCTAGATCTGGATGCTTTGGTAGAGAGGGACGCTGAGGTGCTGCTCATAGATGGGCTAGCCCATCGCAATCGAGAAGATGCAAAGTTTCAAACGCGGCTAGAAGATATTATTTTTTTGCTTGGCAAGGGCATAAGCGTTATTACGACAATCAATGTGTATGAGCTCGAGGGTGTAGATCAGGCTGTTCTCAAATGGACGGGGATTCGTCCGAGCTGCACCGTTCCTGCTCATACGCTTGAGCTTGCTGATGAGGTTAGGCTGATTGATGTCTCGCCTGAAACGATGCTTAAGCGGTTTGAGGATGGAACGCTCGGCGTAAAGCCCGATCCTGCAATTTCCCTGCGGGGAAATCTTGCGGTGCTGCGAGAGCTGTCGCTGCGGCTCGTCGCAGAGGGAGTAAATGAATCGCTGGAGAAGCATCGGGAGGAGATGGGGCTCACGGGTCCGTCGGGTGCTTCCGAGCGTATTCTGGTAACCGCACAATATCATTGGAACGGCTCTTTATATGTAAGAAGAGGACAGCAAATTGCCCGCAGGCTTAATGGAGATGTCGTAGTCGTTTCCTTTAAAGAGCCGCAAAAAAAACTGTCCAAGGAAGAGCAGGCTTTTAAAGCTTCAATAAAGAAGCTTACGGTTAAAGTAGGGGGCACATTTGAGGAGCTGCCGTTGCAAAGCCGCCGTCGTTTGCCGTCCGCTCTAGTAAGGTACGCGGAGGAGCATCAGGTTACTCGTATCGTTATGGGCCATTCCAAGCAGAGCAGATGGCAGCAGCTGAAACAGGGCTCGATTGTTGACAGCGTGCTGCGCAGGCTGAAGCAGATCGATTTATTTCTTATGGCAGACCGCTCAGAGCAAGAAGGCGAGCGGATTTTGCCTGTTAAGCAAAGAAGTGATTCGCGAAAAGCGTTGTTTCGAAGGTTCAGCCCAGATGAGCGCGAGCAGCAAATGGAATCCATGAGAAGAGGCAGCTTCAATCTGTATATCGGGGCGGCGCCTGGCGTCGGGAAAACGTATCGGATGCTTGCTGAAGCGAACATGATGTATCAGAAAGGTATAGATGTCGTTATTGGACTCGTGGAAACACATGGGCGCGAGGATACATTGAAGCAGATTGGAGAGCTGCCGATTATCGCTAGGCAAACGATTCAATATCGAGGTACTCAGCTCGAAGAAATGGATGTTGAAGCGATAGTTAGCAGAAATCCCGATGTTGTGCTGGTGGATGAGCTAGCTCATACGAATGTGCCGGGCAGCTTGAGGAAAAAGCGTTATGAGGATGTCATTTATTTGCTGCAAAAGGGAATATCGGTTGTTTCGACGATGAATGTGCAGCATATTGAAAGCTTGAATGACGCCATTGAACAGGTTACTGGCGTTCGTGTTAGAGAAACGGTACCCGATGCGATTATAAGGCTGGCAGATCAAGTAGAGCTGATCGATGTGACACCGCAAATGCTGCAGCAGCGTATGAGAGATGGGAAAATATATGCCAAAGCCAAAGTGGAACAAGCGCTTGGTGCTTTTTTTACGACGGGCAATTTAATTGCGCTGCGCGAGCTTGCCCTTCGCGAGCTTGCTGATGATGTGGATGAACGGCTTGAAGCATGGGATCGCAATCAGACGCTGCGTGGAACGCTGCGCCGAAGAGAGGTCATCTTTGTCGGCATTGATATTCTCGCGGACGCAGAGCGTCTTATTCGGCGGGGCTTCCGCATTGCGTATCGGCTGAAGGCGCAGTGGCATGTGCATCATGTGCAGGATGGCGCACCTTGGACAGACGAGGCGATCAATAAGCGTGATCTGTTGATGAAGCTGACCGAGAGGCTTGGCGGAGTATTTGAAATGTCCAAAGCGGAGAGCAGGGAGCATATTGCGGGTACGCTTCTAACGGCAGCCAATCGCATCAAAGCAACGCAGCTTATCGTAGGGCAGCCTAGCAGAAAGGCGTGGTATGCAAGCTTTCGCGGCAATATCGTCCGTGAATTGCTGCAAGCCGGCCGTCATATGGATATGCTCATTGTGGCGAACCGGATTACGGATAAATGTTAAAAAAGGGAATATCTGCTCAGCGCTTAAACCCCGCTGAGCAGATATTCCCTTTTATGCTGTGTAGGATGGATTAGACTTTGGTTATCGGTTCAATCCAATCTTGAGACCACACTTGTATTTCACGGATAATCGGCTCAAGAGCAAGGCCTTTTTCCGTTAATGAATATTCTATGCGTACAGGTATTTCAGGGTATACATGTCTATCGACAATACCTTCATTCTCAAGTTCTTTGAAACGTTCTGACAGCAATCTGCCGCTGATCGGAAGGGCGGACTGAACGGCGCAGAAGCGCTGCGGGCCGGACAAAAGCTGGAATATGATAAGGCCGGTCCAACGCTTGCTTATAAGTTCCATTCCCTTCTGAAAACGGGGACAAAGGTTAGATTGATCCATGCGCATCACCTCTTTTTACTTCTAATAAGTATAACTCCAATATCTTATTTATACAAGCACACTTGGATATTGTTAATTACTTGACTATCTTTAGTTATAAAATTATAATTAGTTACAAATAGTAAGTGAATTTGAGGAGGTACCGCAATGAATCCTTTATTTCTAGCGCATGGATCACCGATGCTCGCTGTCGAGCAAAATGAATATAGCGAATTTCTAAAACAAACAGGTGCGAGTCTAAAGCCGGATGCGATCGTTATTTTCACGGCGCATTGGGAGACGGACATCGTTACGATTTCATCCAAGGATGATGTATATGAAACGATTTATGACTTTTATGGTTTTCCTGACGAGCTCTACCAGATCAAATATGCTGCTAAAGGCTCAGTAAGAGTCGCTGAGCATGTTGGCCATTTGCTGAGCGAAAATAATATTCAGGTAGCATATGATAATGAAAGAGGACTGGATCATGGCTCATGGACGATGCTAAAGCATATGTTCCCGAAGGCAGATATTCCAGTTGTACAGATTTCTGTAAATCCATATCGTGCTCCACAGGAGCAGTTCCGAATTGGCGAAGCGCTGCGCAGCTTGAGCTCACAAAATATTTTGCTCATTGGCAGCGGCGTGACCGTTCATAATCTTCGATCTGTAAACTGGGGACAGAAGGAGCCGGAGAGCTGGGCTGTCCAGTTTGATGATTGGCTAATAGAGAAAATGAATAAGCACGATACAAATTCGCTATTTCAGTATGAACAGCTTGCTCCGCATGCTAAAATGGCAGTACCCCGTCCAGAACATTTTGTTCCATTATATATAGCTTTAGGCAGCGGCAGTCCAGAGTCAGCTCCAAAGGTCATATATCGAAGTTATGAATTTGGTACGCTCAGCTACTTATGCATGCAATTTTAATTGCGTATTCTTTTAGAGAAGGTGAACTAGCATGATTAAACCTAATATAGCAGCACTTATTAAAAATAAACTAAAACGTATGCAAAGCGGAAATGATGACATTTATGTGATCGGTCCTGTGAAGCTTCCCGTCGACCTTGACGGAGAAACTAAGATTTTTCATTGGTATAGCTGGCTCCGCAAAGAAGCAGGCGAGGAGCTGTCTCCCGAGCAGCTCGTTGATGATTTAAATCGATTCTCTTATGCGGACCTGCAGCAATCAAGCGTTCTCGTATATGGCGATTTTGAAAATAATGAAGACGCGCTCATTCGGATGCACAGCATCTGTCATACAGGCGATATCTTCGGAAGCGCAAGATGTGATTGCGGCTTTCAGTTAAAGCAATCGATGCGGATCATTATAGAGCATGGCACGGGGGCGCTCTTTTATTTAGCCAATCACGAGGGCCGTGGAATCGGTTTGTTCAGTAAAGCGATTGCCTACTTGCTTCAAGAGGATGGGCTCGATACGGTTGATGCGAATACAGAGCTTGGTTTCGCAGATGATTCGCGTGATTATAGTGATGCCATTGCTGTACTGAAGCTGCTGAGGAAGCACCCGGTATCGATTATTACCAACAATCCGCGGAAAGTGGATGCTCTGCGCAAATCGGGCATGAACGTGGCGGGAAGAGTGCCATTATGGGGAAATTCCTCTACTTATAATGAAAAATATATCCAAACGAAAATGAAGCGATCGGGTCATTATGGACAAGAGCCTCATACGCTTGTTAAATAATTTTTTGTAAAAGCAGCCAAAGAAGCCGGTTTCTACGTTAAATCGTTGAGACGGCTTTTTTGTCTGAACATTGGTCATAATAGTCAAAGTAGATGTCCTATCGCTGACCTAGAAGGTGTTTGCAGAGTAGACAAAACTGCTTCTAAATTAACCATAAAACGACAAAATTATTTTGCGTTCCTCATTCTTTTCAAGTATGATGAGATAAAATGAACTCATGTTCACATCAAAGGAGTAACAAAGCATGCAATCAAAAACAAGCCACTGTAAAATTGTTGACTGCACGATCCGTGATGGCGGACTCGTAAATAATTGGGATTTTAGTGTCGAGTTCGTTCAGCATTTGTACCAAAGCTTGAACGAAGCCGGCGTCGATTATATGGAAATCGGCTACAAAAACTCTCCGAAACTGCTTAAGGGTGCTGAAAGTGCAGGACCTTGGCGTTTTCTAAATGATGATTTCTTGAAAAAAGTTATCCCTAACAAAGGAAATACGAAGCTTTCCGCACTTGTTGATATCGGTCGTGTTGACGAGAACGACATTTTGCCGCGCAGCGAGAGCTTGCTTGATCTGATTCGCGTTGCTTGCTACATCCAAGATGTAGACAAAGCACTTGAACTGGTTAAAGTATTCCATGATCGCGGATACGAAACGACAATTAACATTATGGCTCTCTCTAACGTAATGGAGAACCAGCTTATTGAAGCTTTCCAGCTTATCAATGAGAGTGTTGTTGATGTTGTTTACGTCGTTGACTCCTACGGCAGCTTGAAACCAAGCGATATGAGCTACCTCGTTGACAAGTTCCGTCAGCATTTGCCTAACAAACGTCTAGGCGTTCACGCACACAACAATTTGCAGCTTGCATTCGCTAACACGCTGCTAGCAGCAGAACATGGCGTTGAGCTGCTTGATGCATCTGTTTATGGCATGGGCCGCGCAGCGGGCAACTGCAACACGGAGCTATTGGTATCTGAGCTTCAAAACACGAAATACAACATCCGTCCTGTCCTTGATATGATCGAGAAGTACATGGTTCCGCTTCGCGAGAAGGAAGAATGGGGTTACATCATTCCTTACATGATTACAGGTATTTTGGATGAGCATCCACGTTCCGCTATGGCGCTTCGTGATTCTGCGGACAAAGATAAAGGCGTAGAGTTTTATGATCGCCTTACAACGCCTGAAATTGCTCACGGCAAATAATAATAAATCAAAAGAAGCTAAGGCAAGTCATGAACATGACTTATCTTAGCTTCTTTTTTTGTGTGAATTATGTTTCAAGCAGCTCGCCATCGCCCCGAACAGCAGCAGCTTGATGAGGCTCATTCGGATGAAAATAGCCTTTGCCTCGGAAGGTTTGCCCACTGCTGGCGACAGCAGTAAGCTCAATTCCGATATCCTCATTTCTGCCAAACCATGCTAATAGCTCACGATCGCCAACGCCATTTATATCTACGTACCATAATCGATCCCCATACTCCGTAACTCGAACGAGCTCAGCGGAAGTAAAGGAAAGCTGAATCGTCTTTTGCTGATAAGTCATTTCAAATGCGATTAATTCGAATGTTTCCAAGGTGAAGTCCTCCTGAATAATTGCTTCATGCAGTCGATCATGGGACTCGCAGCATGTCTGTTAACGATTGTAATGTTACTGGCTTATTAATGCAACATTACACTTCCAATAATCGTCAGATTAGGAAACGTAAATATAAATAAAAAGGGGCTGAAAGAATGAAAGCGGGTCATTCTCTCAACAAGGCAATTAGACAAAGAAAAAGTTGGATCTTCTCGATTACCGTTGTGTTGCTTTCCCTGTTTCTTGTATTAAGCGCGTGCTCTTCCTCTAAGAATGATGCCTCGAACAGTGGTAACCGAGACATGGAATACAGAAGCAATTCGGAGAGCGGCGCTCCGAGCAAAGGAGAAGAAACTACAAGTGGTGAGGATCGAAAATCCATTAGTGTGGAGCCTCTAAGACAAAAAGAGGGGGGCAAACGCGGGTATTCAAATCCAGATAAAATAGAGCAGGCCGGGCAACTAACTGCTGGCGAATGGGATGATATAGCTGCTTGGGATCGCTTTGGCAATTTACTCAACTCGCAAGAAGGGGATAGCAGCAAGCGGGTATGGCAGTTCTGGAATTTTAACCGCCTTGAGGTTATCGTCACAGCTGGAGGCAAAGCAGTGTCTGATGCACGGGTAGAACTGTACGCAGGCAAGAAGGCGATATGGAAGGCACGTACAAACACGGAGGGCAGAGCCTATGTGTACGCAGGTCTATTTGAAAGTGATACGACGAACTTAGGCCGTTATACCGTTAAAGTGCAATCGGGTCAAGAAAGCAAGACGACGCAGGAGATGGACATCCCACAGCAAGGCAGCATTAAAGTTGATTTAAGTAAAGGTACAGCGCTGTCAGATCAGGTAGACATTATGTTTGTTGTGGATACGACAGGTTCCATGGAGGATGAGCTGAATTATTTGGAAGCGGAGCTTAAGGATGTTGTGAAGCGAGTGTCCGATGAGCATGCAAATCAGCTTGGCATTCGTATCAGCGCAAACTTTTACAAAGATAAGCATGATGATTATATCGTCAAGCCGTATCCATTCACTACGGACATAAATAAAGTGATAGATCAATTTAGCAAGCAAAAGGCGGATGGGGGCGGAGATTATCCCGAGGCTGTTGATCAGGCGCTGCGCGATGCGCTTCATGAGCATGAGTGGAGCAATGATGCTAGAGCGCGTCTGCTGTTTCTCGTTCTAGACGCACCGCCTCATGATGAACCACAGGTTATCGACGAGATAAAGCAACTTACAGAGGATGCGGCTGAGCAAGGGGTTAGAATTATACCTGTAGCTTCTAGCGGAGTGAGTGCAGAGACGGAATATTTGATGCGTTTCATGGCAACAGCGACGGGCGGCACCTATTTGTTTTTAACCGATGACAGCGGTATCGGCAGTGATCACCTAGAGCCGGCAGTAGGCGAATATGAGGTTAAGCTGCTCAATGATTTGCTTGTTGAAGTCATTAATCGTTATGTTCAGCAGTAGTTTTCTTCATTATAAAAAGGGCAATTCCTCGGCAGCCAAAGCTGGTTGAGGAATTGCCCTTTATTTGAATCTGTAAAGTCACATTTATGACTAAGAAGCTCTTAAAGGAGCATGCAGATACCTAGTCAGGAAGGCATGTTAATAAAGCTTGCCTTGACGATACAGCACGGTTGACAGCTTCATAACCGCATGATTATAACAATTTTGACGGAGCGGGAAAGGATCGCCGAAGAAAGCGGGCAGGATGCCGTTTAACGTTGTTTGCATTTTCTCATACAACATCTTATACACCTGTTCCTCGGTGAAAAATTGTGTTTCTCTTCCTTGCAGCCATTCGAAATAGGAGACGATAACACCGCCGGCGTTTGCAAGAATGTCGGGAATAATGATGGTGCCCTTTGCAGTCAGCACCTCATCAGCCTCACCTGTGACAGGGGCATTCGCACCTTCTACAATGATGCGAGCTTTTACTTGATCGACATTGTCTTTGCGAACTTGTTCCTCAAGTGCGGCAAGAATAAGCACATCTACATCTAAATAAAGGACCTCTTCGCGGCCAAGAATTTGGGCTTTCATATCAAGCTCAGACAGTGCAGCTTCGTCCGAAGGCAAATCACCTTGGTGAAGCGATGCGTATTCAAGCAATGAAGGGATAGAGAGACCGTCCGGATTGTACAACGTGACGTTGCGATCGCTTACAGCTACTACTTTATTGTTTAAATAAGAGCATTTATATGCTTCCATTGCAGCGACTGAACCAACGTTGCCGAAGCCTTGAACGGCGATCGATAGCGGCTTGTCCGCATGCGCTAACGCGGTTTGCACAAACGGGTTTGTGCTGCCGGCGAGCCAGCTGCTTTGCTCTTTAAGAAAATCATAAAGCATGTAACGGAAAGTGAAATAAACGCCTTTTCCGGTTGCTTCTCTGCGGCCTAAAGATCCGCCGTTAATGACGCTTTTGCCGGTGAAGCTGCCGAGGTAAGGATGACCGGGATGAATGCTTTTGTATTCGGCCATCATCCAGTCCATCTCACGCTCGCCGGTTCCCATATCGGGTGCCGGAATATCTTTGTCAGGTCCGAGCACGTCACTGAAATATTGCACATATTTTTTGCAAATGAGATAAAGCTCTCTAGCGGAATAGGAGCGTGGATTAATAACGACTCCACCTTTACCTCCGCCGAAAGGCACCTCGTGAAGCGCGTTTTTGAGCGTCATTAGCGCAGCTAGATTTGTTACTTCATCTTCGCTTACGGATTCGTGAAACCGAATTCCGCCTTTATAAGGCCCGAGTGTATCGTTATGCTGTATGCGATAGGCCGGAATTCGAACGACATTGCCGTTATCTACCGTAATGCGCAAAAAAGCTTTATGAACTTTATTTGGCGTGGAAAGAATAGCAGCAAGTGATAAGAAAGCTTGCTCACGTGCTTGAGCTTGTAAATTTGGTAAAAAAGCAGGGTCTCCCATTAGTGCGTTTAAGGATTGCTGTACGATGGCTCCTGTTTGGCTTGCCATAACTAAACGACCTCCTATGTATTCAGGAATGAGATTTTTTCAAGCTGCAGCGTATAATTGCCAAAGGATATGAAGCAGATACGCTAGCACTTGAATTCTAACTGTAACATATTGGAACGTTATAAGCCAAAACTAGGGAAAGCTTGATGTGCGATTGGTTACAAAATGATAGGAATTCAGCTTCGAATCCACTCTTATTAAGCTAGGTAACAGGAAAACTTCCCGTTATATTAGCGAATAAACGCCTTGCAACACAAATAACAGGAAAAACTCCAGCTTATTTTGATGCAAATGACTTATCAGTGGTCTTTTGCAGAAATTAACAGGAGTTTTTCCATTTCAAACATGGTAGAAGTATCGTTTGAGTGAGTTTAACAGGAGAAATTCCTGTTAGAAAAAACAATTGGCGGCCGTGCATGGTCCAAAAAGCTATGTTAATTTGAGCAATAACGATCCGTGTGGAGGCAGAGAGAATGACAGCTCGTTCAAGCTGCCGAGATTCTCGCGTGTCCAAAGATTTCGTACGAGCGGAGCATTGGCTAAACCAAGCTGCGCAAGCGTCACGGCAACCGTATCCTCTTGATCACTGGCATTAAACAAAGCAACGTACAATGCATCATCGCCCTGTGCTGTCCATGCAATACGGTCCTGTTCTCGATAAAGCTGGCGTGCATCGCGTCCATTCCGATGAAGGGATAATACTTCCTCATTTGTGAGCAATGACAGCGTCCATTCGTCGTTGTCCCGCATTTCACCGCCAAACATAAGCGGCGATCGGAAAATAGCCCATAGCGACATCATCGTTACCTGCTCGTCCCGTGTAAATCTTGTCCAGCGATCGCTGCCTCCGCCATCTACAGAACGAATGCCCAAATGCCCCAGCGGCAGCATATCACAATCCGGCCATGCTCCATCCCGAGCATGCGGCGCCCACTTCTCGCAGCGCTCAAACATCTCATAAAGCAGGTGCCACAAATCCCAGTAATCATCTGTCATTCGCCACATATTCGCATGCTCTGCAAGCGGACCCGCATCCTCGAGCGGAGCAGGACCAGGCGATAGGCTAAGCACCATCGGCCTGCCGCATTGTTCTATTGCGTGATGAATAAGCTTGATTTCATCCAAATGAATGCCGTAAATTCTGGAAGCGGCAATATCATCCACTTTAACGAAATCGACTCCCCATGATGCGTATAAATCAAATAACGAATTGTAATATTGCTGTGCGCCGTCTTTGGAAGCATCAACGCCATACATGTCTGTGTTCCACGGGCAGATCGAATTCGGATGTGCAATCTGGCGAGCGGTTATGTTTGTTCCAAGCAGGCTGGTGTCTGCATGAACGGCTTGACGAGGAATGCCCCTCATCATATGGATACCGAATTTTAGCCCGAGTGAATGAACATAATCTGCTAGAGGTTTGAAGCCTTGACCGTTCGCAGCGGATGGAAATCGGTTAACTGCGGGCTGCAAGCGGGAATACTCATCCATCTCAAGCGGAACGAAAGGACGATATTGGGATGAATTTGCTCCTGGCTCATACCACTGAATATCAACAATGACATATTCCCAGCCATAATCTCGCAGATGTTCGGCCATATATGCTGCATTTCCGCGAACCTCGTCTTCTCTCACACTTGCGCCATAGCAGTCCCAGCTGTTCCAGCCCATAGGCGGAGTTGCGGCATATTGATGATGTTTGGAAGTTGTATACATTTGATTTCGTCCTCTCTTATCGTAATATTGCTCTATACGATAATCGTAAAACGAAACGTTAGTCGATGACTAGCGTAATTTATTGCGTTGATATGTAAAATATTGCTCTTCAATTGAACTGTAAACGATCGATTGAAGGAAGCTCCTTGGCTAAGCGGAAATCAGCAGGAGGAAAGCCGACGCGGCTTCGAAATACTTTACTAAAGTAGCTGCCGCTCGAGTAACCAACCGTATGAGCGATTTCTTCGACTGTGAGGCTGCTGCTCCTAAGCAGCTGAACAGCCTTCTCGATTCGGAGCTTCGTTACAAAGTCCATTGGTGACATGCCTGTCGTCTTCGTGAACATTCGCGTAAAATAATATTTAGACAATCCAGCTGCAGCTGCGACATCATCTAAGCTTTGCAAACGATGAAATTCAGCTTCCATATAAGCAGTTGCCTGCTTAATTTGCTGCGGCCAATTCATTTTCTCCTGCTGCTGCAGCGTGCTTGATTGGAGCAGTTCCATCATAAGACGATAAATAAGAGATGATGCTTGGTAGCTGTTCTGAATACGATTGCTGCGAGCCTCTGCATATAAATGTTGAAGGCTGCGAACGACAGCGCTTGCAGGCTCAAATGTTGGTGTGGCGCCGACGGCATGCAGCAGCTCAGACCACAGCGCTTGCATATGCTGCTGGCGAAATAGCACAAAATAAAAAGTCCAGTGGTCGCTCGACTGCGGCAAGCAATAGTGATGATCTCCGGGTATTTCTACAAGGAAAGCATTGCCTGCATAGAGATCATGTGTTTCATCTCCGAGTCTGAATTGACCGAAGCCGGAGACGGTATATTGAAATAAGTAGAGCGGGCCGTCGATTCGTTTCATCCCGTCCCAGTAGTAGTCAGTCTCTGTTACCTCTTGATAGCCGGTTGCAAATAACTGATAGATGGGGAGCTGCGGCGAGTCTTGAAACCGATATCCATATACACCATAGGGCTGATTCATCATCACTTGGAACAATCACCTCGAAGGAAGACGGATTTTCAATCTATTATTTCATGATGGAAGGTGCTCGAGAAGAGATGCTGCAAATACCTGTTTTTATTTACGGTTCGTTATTGCCTGGTCAGAGCAATCATCATTTTGTTTCATCCTATGTGCAATCGATTCGACCTGGCAAAATCGCAGGGAGACTGGTGGATTGCGGAGATTATCCAGCCGCCGTTCGAGATGCTATTGCTAAAGAGTGCAATAGTATTATAAGCGGTCAATGGATAGTCGTCGATAGAGAAGGACTTGCATCCATGGATGCGCTCGAGCAATTTTATGGTCACGAGGAGCAAAATGATTATGAAAGGGTATGGGTTGCTGACGCAAAGGATAAGCTTGTTTCAGGCTGGGTGTACGTTTGGGAATCCGATAGAGGCTGCCCGGCAATCGCGGATGAATACTGGCCGCTATTCTTCGCTCGTAAAATGAGGGGCATTTTATAAAAAAAAAAGACATAGCCTCTGTGAATTGCACAGGAGCCATGCCATTGATTACGCCTTAATATGCTGTTTAGGCTTTATCTTTTTCATTATCTGCGTCTGCGGCATAAGCAATTAATGCGACTTCTGAGCCATAAGTTTTAGTCAATTGCTGCTCCAGCTTGCGAATGGCATCGAGCGCATCGCTTTGGTTGTTTAATTCAGCGAGATGATAGTCCTTGTCCATCATTAGGGTTCACGTCCTTAGATTCATGGTTTTAATAGTAGAATAGGCTTAAAAGTAGGTTGCTATACGTATTTGCTTGACCGAACTGCAATTGTTCTTTTTAGAGCGGTCGAGTACACTGAAACAGTATGACATAAAGGGATGTGACATCAATGGAAAAATATTTGCTCCAACTAAAACAAATGGCGTCCGGCAGATGGGCGAAATATATGGCAATGGTACTATTGTTTCTTCTGATCGCCGCTGCTGCTTCTTTGTGGGTATCGCCGCCGCAGGCTTTTGCACAGCTGTATTCGGGAATGGAAGAAACAAATTTTGATCCTCATAAGCAGGTTGGCCATGATCATTCGGACGGGACACAATCAGAAGATGGAATTACCGTTTCGCAAGCTTTATTTTATACGGTTAGAGCGATTTATTATGCTGCATTTATGTTCGCTGCTGGATTAATGCTTTGGTCCATAACGCTGCCAAAGGATGCGGAATCCGGTCTGAGCAAGCTCGTGCAAAAATGGAGCATCTATTCGCTTAGAGGATTGCTGCTTGCGGTTTTACTGTTCGTATTTGTTCATGCGAGTCAATTAATGAAGGGATATGACGGCGGTAATTCGAATGAATGGGTCCGCTTGCTGACGGAGACGTCCACCGGCCAATCATGGCTTGCACTGATCGTACTTTCGCTGCTTGGATTTACGGTTATGCGATTGCATGATTCATTCAAAATGATTTGGGCTCTGCTGCTTATTGCGGTTGAAAGCTTTAACGGGCATGTTAATGCACTTCCAAGCAATACGTTTGCTATTGTGTTCGACTTCATACATATCGTCTGCTCTGCTTTGTGGGCTGGCGGATTAATGCTGCTATTGTTATTGTGGCGGACAGATCGCAAGGAGGCAGGGAGATTCGCTGAGCGATTTACGAAGGTCGCATGGCTGACAATCGTGCTGCTAACGATTAGTGGAATTGGCATGACGGCACTTCTTCTGCCAAGCTGGCGCTATTTGTTTTATACAAGCTGGGGGTTCATGCTGCTTGCCAAATCAGGATTGGTACTGATTGTTGCTTGCGTTGGATTTCTGCTGCATCGGCGCGCCAAACAGCAGAAGCTGCCGAGCGGCAAGCTGCTGAAGCTGGATGGATTTTTGATGGCTTTGGTGCTGATTCTTGCAAGCATCTTCACTTACGTAAGTCCGGTTCCCGATACAGAGCCGTTATCCTATCATAAAATGGGTGAAACGCTCCATTACACGGTAATCATAACGCCAAATGGGCCTGGTCCAAATGACGTGAAACTAAAAATTTGGCTGCCTAAGACGCTTGGTTCGCCGGCATCTGTACAATTTCTGCTTCGTACGCCGGATAATCCGAAGAAAGCGGATATCAATGTTCCAGTGCGCGGTGCCAGCGGGGAAAATTATTTAGCTTTCCCTGGATTTTTAGAAACGGATTATGAGTCCGATAAGTTCGAGCTGCCTATGCGCGGGGCATGGGAAGCAGAACTGATCATTACGGATCAGACCGGCGCAGTAACGAAGCAGTTGATTCCGTTTCGGAATGACTAATGGGGAGAAAGGGAGCTGAGCAGATGTCATATAAATGGCTGAAATGGCTAATTTTATGGATTCCGACGGTCGCTATCGGGCTATGGGAATATTTGCGCCACGCACTGCTGCTCCCGTTCATTTCGATGGATCTCGGCAATTTGCTCGCGCCTGTTTTTGTTTTTATTATTACGCTGACGCTGCTCCGTGCGTTATTCGCTAAACTGGAGCAAACGCAAGAGACGCTGCAGCGCGAGCGTATTGTCAAGGCGGCTCTTGAGGAACGTGAGCAGCTCGCTCGCGAGCTTCATGATGGCATTTCACAATCGTTGTTTATGCTATCGGTTAAGTTGGACAAGCTGGAGCGGGCGGAGTCCGCTTCAGATGCGCAGCAAACGACGGATCAGATTAGAAAAACCGTGAGGCATGTATATGATGACGTCAGGCAATCTATTGCCAATTTGCACGATGCGCCTTTACCAGCCGATATGTCATGGATGCAAAGCATCCACCATCTAACCGTTGAAATGGAACAGACCTCCGGCATTCAAACAACAGTGGAATGGCATGTACAGGACGGCTTGTTGTCCTATAAGCAGAAGGTCGAATTACTGGCCATTATGCGTGAGGCTCTTATGAACGTACAGAAGCATGCGAAAGCAAAACAAATTGTCATTCAAGGTGAAGGAGTCGGAAGCTCCGATAAGACGCCAAATACTTTCCGCTGCTCCATTCTCGATGATGGTATAGGGGCTGAGAAGGAGAAGCTTCACGGCAAAGGCAAGTATGGGGTCAAAATGATGCAGGAGCGAGCAGCTGCGATGGGCTGGACGATGACGGTACAGCAGACGAAACCGCAGGGTACAGAAGTCGAAATCATCGGAAGGAGTGATGCCAAATGACAGATAAAACGGCTAAGGTACGCGTTTTTTTAGTAGATGACCATCCCCACGGCCGGGAAGGCATACGCGATATAGTATTAAGCGATAACTCATTTGAAGTAATAGGGGAAGCGGCAAGCGGCGAGGAGGCAATCGCTGCAATCGAAGAATTACAGCCCGATTTGGTGCTTATGGACATTAATATGCCTGGCATTGGCGGACTCGAAGCGACGCAGCGGCTGAAGCTGCTCATGCCCTCATTAAAAATTGTCATGGTTACGGTCTCCGATGACATTACTAATTTATTCGAGGCGATAAAGCGAGGAGCGCAAGGTTATTTGCTCAAAAATCTTGCCCCGTCCTCATGGATGGAATATTTGCGAGCGATATCTTTAGATGAAGCACCGATGTCGAAAGAGCTTGCCTTTCGCATGCTGCAGGAATTTTCAAAAATGAAGCCGCAGGAGACCAAGCATCTTGTGAATAAACCTCAAACGCTGGATAAAAATGCGTCTATTATTACGACTCCGCTTACCGATCGGGAGAAAGAAGTGCTTGAGCGGGTGGCTACAGGCGCTTCCAATCGTGAGATTGCAGGCGAGCTGTGCTTGTCGGAGCATACGGTAAAAAACCATCTGAAAAATATTTTGCAAAAGCTTCATCTCGCTAATCGCGTACAGTTGACGATTTACGCCTTTGAGCAGGGGCTTGTTGAACGTTAAAACTTTTGCTGAAGATGTACTTCAAACTATTCGACAAAAATAGCAGGATTCCAACAATATTCGTAGAACTACTAGATTCATATCTTGCTTAGTTTCTGCTCGGATAGGTCAGATTCAATTTGGGGGGTAGTAAATGTCGAACGATTGGCAATTTCCCATCGATCGTGAAATTAAGCTGTACAATCGGCTGGAGGAGCTCCAGCGTCTGAATGAAGGGCTTGAACAAATTGGTGCCGAGGCGGGCTGGTCTGAACGCGCAGTTCTCGACTTGTCTCTAGCATGCGAGGAGCTTGTCATCAACATTGTAAACTACGGCTTCCCATCTGGGGGAGAGCATCATATTGACGTCATTATTCAAGCTTCTCCAACCAGCGTTGAAGTGAAAATAGAAGACGGGGGCGTTCCCTTTAATCCGCTGCAGGAGGCTGATCCTAGAGCACTATTAGAGCTCGAGCTGGAGGATCGTCCGATTGGCGGCTTGGGTATTTTTTTTGTGAAAAGGTTAATGGATGACATTCATTATGAATATGCGGGCGGTTTGAATCGCTTCCGCATGCGCAAGCAATTCGTACTTAATAGCAATGGCGATAAGCGGGAGGAAGCAGACAAATGAACATTCAAGCAACGGAGTTAAATGGCATTACGATTATTCCACTAGAGGGAAGATTGGATGGAAATAACGCGACGATAGCAGAGCAAGCCTTCTTGAAGCTATTTGCAGAAGGCAAGCAGCAATTTATTTTTGATTTTACGAATCTGCAATACATAAGCAGTGCGGGACTGCGCGTTATACTGGTGGCGGCTAAAAAGCTTAGAGCCTCTAAAGGACAGATGGTTTGCGCATGTCTCGGCGAGCAAGTCTATGATGTATTTGAAATGTCGGGTTTTACAACGATATTGGATATGGCGAAGACACGGGAAGAAGCGCTAGTCAAACTGGGAGCAGGGGCTTAATGATGGTTCAGCTGAAGCTAGAGAGGCGGTAACGGTCTTGTCAGTACTCTATTTAATATTCGGAGCTGCGGGCCTTGGCGCTGCGGCATATTTATTCGTTTGCAATCGTCGTCTTACCGCAAAGCTGAGGCGTGCGGAAATGCTGTTTGATTTAAGCACGCAGGTTCATTCCTCGCTGCATAAGCCGGAGCTAATAAATTCGGTAAATGCAGCAGCGAAGCAGCTTATATTCGCAGAAGAGGCAGCTGTTGGTCTGGTCGATGACTGGGATTCGCAAGATAATGAGCTTACAAAAACCATGTCCCATAGTGTCGGTGACAAGGTAAGCGTGCCGATGATGGCGAGAGGCCGCAAGGTGGGTGTTCTGGAAGCAACCGCTAAGATCGGCGGAGCTCGATTTAGTAGGGCAGATCATGAGACGCTTACTCAGTTCGCAAGGCCGCTGGCATTGGCACTGGATAATGCTAGACTCTATGAAGCGCTTGAGGAGTCGGTGGGGGAGCTGCAAATGGCAACAGCACTCAAGGATCGCCTTGAGAATGAACTGCAAATTGCCGGCAGCATTCAGCTCAGCTTTCTTCCTACGACAATGCCTTCCGCAAACGAACCTTTTGACGTTTGTGCACTGTTGAAGTCAGCGAAAGAGGTAGGAGGCGACTTCTACAACTTTTTCAAAATAGACGAGGAGCATCTGTTTTTCACATTGGGTGACGTGTCGGATAAAGGAATACCGGCTGCGCTGTTCATGGCGATGACGCTTTCGTTAATTAAAGGGAAAATGAATGCGAAGCTGTCGCCAGGTGAGCTGCTGGAAATGGTCAACGATGAGCTTTGTACGGACAATGCGCAGCTATTCGCAACGATCATATGCGGCGTGCTGAACATTTCGACTGGCGAGGTTGTGCTTAGCGATGGCGGACATTGTACTCCTTACATTGTCAAAGCGGACGGTTCCGTTCTGCCGATTAAGCTCCCCAAAGGCATCCCGCTTGGTTCTTTCCCGGAATTCACTTATCGGAATCAGACCATCGAGCTTGAGCATGGTGATCGTTTTGTCCTCTACACCGATGGTATTACCGAGGCCGAGAACGAACGGCAAGAGCAGTATTCCACTAGTCGTTTACAAAATTTCTTATCTCAAACGTCCGGTTATTCTAGCGCTGAAATCATCGATGCGCTGCTGATGGACGTGTTCATGTTCGCGGACGGAGCTCCACAATCCGACGATATTGCGGTACTTTGCCTCATGCGCCGATAAGCGTAATGCATTCATATAAGGGTGAACCATCATGCGATTTTATGAAACAGGATTCGATTATTTACGTGACGAGCTCGCTTTGCTCGAACAAGGGCTGCGAGTTCTTCTTGCAGATTTTGAGAGCAAGGAAATCGATGGTCAAACGCCAATGTCAATGCGCGGCCTCGTCGTTAACGCTATCGATATAGAACGTTCGTTTCTAGGAAACGAGTCTTTACAGGAAGAAGATGCACTCGCTTCGTTTAGACAATTTCGCTTAGAAGCGGAACGACAATTTTCACATCAGATCCATGACAGCGTAAGCGAGGGAGCAAGGCTCCCGTTCGCTTATTTGTCATGGACTCTTCGTCTTTCGGCATGGGAAAAACGCTGCGTTATGTTATGCCTTGCAGCTGAGCTCGATTCACGTTATGAAAGCTGGTTTGGCTATTTGAATGACGACGTTACGCTGCGGGTGCCTACTGCGGAGCTTGCGCTGCGATTGTTAGGGGATTCGAAAGAAGAGTTTTATCATGCTCGTTCGCTGCTTGCAGGTTATTCGACCCTTGGCAGATTTGTGCTGAGATCAGGCAGAGTGGCAGTACCCGCTGAGAGAAGTATGCTGAAGCAGCCGCTGCGCATGGACGCTCGTATTATCTCGTTTCTGCTGGATACTGAAAAGCTGGATTCCAGAATTGAAGACGTTTGTACCTTATACGATGGGGCGAGGTCAGCTCCAGAGCTGGCGTTCAATTGCGAGCTTCAAGACATGCTGCTGCAAATTGTGCAAAGGGAACGATCCTTCAAGGGAGACAAATCATTCACTCAAGATGATGAGAATGAGCAGTATGAAATACCGTTTATTCAGTTGAGCGGACCTTCGGGCGCCGGCAAAAAGCTGCATGCCAGACATCTGGCTCAGTCTTTGGAGCAGCCGCTGCTGCTTGTCAAGCTAGACAAGCTTGCTAAGGATGAAGATGCGATGGCGGAACAGTTGAACAATATTGTACGTGAATCGCTCTTATCTGTAGCTGTCTTATGCTTCGATGAGGGGGAGGGAGAAAGAAGCGCATCGGAGGGCTGGCCTCATCAGCAGGAACGGGTTCGCAAGGCGCTTGCTAACTATATAGAATTAGCAAGGCTCCCTGTCGTGTTATGGCTGACGCGTGTAGAAAGACGCGCCTCACAGCTGCCGCTTCCAGCGTTTTCTGCATTAACGAGCCATACTGTGCATGTTCCTAACGCAGAAGTGCGATTGCAGCTTTGGCAGCGCTGCAGCGATGAAAGAGCTGCTCGTAGTCTGCTTAGTCATTTAGCCGATAAGTATGCTTTTACAGCTGGGCAGATCGAGGGAATGAGCAAACAAGCAGATCGCCTAGCTTACCATAACAAGCACGAGTTCCCTACACTTGATGATTACGCCCATGCCTCGCGAACACAGGTTCAGCATCGTTTGTCCGAGCTTGCGGAGAAGCAACGGCTAGTTCGGCGATGGGATGATCTGATATTGCCAGAGGAGCCGCTGGAGCTTCTTAAGGATGCGTGCAGCAGGCATAAGCATAGCGAAACGGTGTTTAATCGATGGGGCTTTGGTCATAAGCTGCCTTATGGGCGAGGCTTAAGCATGTTGTTTGCTGGGCCTCCTGGCACGGGCAAAACGATGGCAGCCGAGGTCGTTGCGGGAGAGATGGGTCTAGAGCTTTACCGTATTGATCTGTCGCGCGTTGTGAGCAAATATATCGGGGAAACGGAAAAAAACTTGAGAGAGCTGTTCGCTGAAGCGGAAAGCAGCGGCGCTGTCCTGTTTTTTGACGAAGGAGACTCCTTGTTCGGCAAACGAACGGAAGTAAAAGATTCAAATGATAGATTCGCTAATATGGAGGCATCCTATCTTCTGCAGCGTATTGAAAGTTTCGAGGGTATCTCGATTCTAGCAACCAATTTGCTGCAAAATATGGACGAAGCCTTTTTGCGAAGAATGCAGGTGATCGTTAACTTTCCATTCCCGGATGCAGCCCATCGGGAGCAAATTTTCCGCTCGCTGCTGCCTAAGGATGCGCCGCTTGATCCTGACCTTGATCTGTCATTTCTAGCAGCGCGCATCGATGCATCAGGTGGTCATATTAAAAATATTGTCCTGTCTGCCGCGTTTATGGCTGCCTCGGAGCAAGCTACAATAGGCATGAGACATATGGTCCGTGCGACACGCCAAGAGCTCCATAAGATGGGGAAAATTGTCGTGAAAGAATCGTTCGAACCGTATAACTAGCAAGTTTTTCTCAATAATTTGTTGTAAAATGTAGTAATTTTACTGAATTTGGTTCGCGGAGTCAGGAAAATTGACATAAATTGAGTAATTTTGCGTAGTCAATTGGTAGTAGAGAAGCTATAATAGAAATCGAATACCATTTTGATTTTTTTGGGAGTGATAGGCTGATGGGTGGATATACGGTTATTGCGGATTTGGAAGCCAGCATGCTGCGCTTGCTACGTGATCATCTTACGCCTGACCCAGTGCCGCGTCCCGAGTTGATCGGAATGGCTTCGCCCCGGGATGCAGGCGATCTAGCTCTTTCCTTGTTTTTGTTCAACGTTAAGGAAAATGGCGAATCTCGTCGGACGGGCATGGTGGATCGTGGAGGCGTGCTTCAGTACCCGCCGCAGGCGCTTGATTTTTACTTTTTGATGACAGCGCATTCGAGTGCGAATCGATTAACGCGTGCATTGGACGAGCATCGGATATTAGGTCGTGCTATGCAGGTCTTTTATGATAACGCCGTACTCAGCGGTACTTATCTTGAAGGCACGCTTGCTGAAGGAAACGGTGCGATAAGGATAAATCTAGTGAGCATGGAAGGCGAAGATTTACTGAAGCTTTGGCAGTTCGGTGATACGCCGTACAAGCTTTCTGTCGTCTATCGCGTAGGCCCAGTCATGCTCGATTCGAATCGTGTAAAGCCGGTTTCGCGAGTTGTCGAGCGTCATATTGTGCTTGAGGAAAAGGACGGTGGCTAATATGTCACACCATCGTTCAACGAGGGTAACTCGCTGCTCGCTTGTTGTATCGCCAGTTGACGTATGGACAAGAAGGCTGCTTGCACCTTCAGCGTTATCCGTTTCACTTGAGGGCATTCATAAGAAACCCATTCGGAAGCCTGACGGGACCTTTCTGTTTCTTGACCTTCCCTCTGGCAGCTATGTGCTCTCCGTTACCTCAGCTGTATTTATACCCTACAGGAAAAAGATTGAAACCGCTTCTATTTCAAAATTATACCCAATGATTACAGTACCGCTTTTGCCTGGTCCCAAATATGCTTATCCTGCAAATTCGACAGCTGTCACCTTTGAGTTATGTGA
Source organism: Pristimantibacillus sp. Z349TD_6 (assembly GCF_056173205.1). Lineage (NCBI taxonomy): Bacteria > Bacillati > Bacillota > Bacilli > Caryophanales > Paenibacillaceae > Pristimantibacillus (SeqCode) > Pristimantibacillus sp. Z349TD_6. Next base: position 1,913,914 of record NZ_CM149662.1, read on the forward strand.
TGCTGCTAGCAGACCTTGTGCTGATGCTGAGGTTTGGGCTTACATATGCGAGGATGCCGCAGCACGAGGTAGAATTATGCAAGATTCGCTGCTTGCTGGTGCGGATACAGCAGCAGTGGGTCAGTTGCAGGGCCAGACGGTTGCAGGCGAGAGCTTGCTGCTTCGCGGCCTAGGCAATGAGGAGCTTGTGCGTGTAGCCGAGATTTTGCCCGGTAATGGTCTGCGATTCGAGCAGCCATTGAAGGAAAACTATCGAAGAGGCGCGTTATTATTGCCTGCTGTTCAAACGAGCAGTGCAAACAACGGTATTGTTATTCTTCCATTCCGCGGTATACTGCCGAACAGCTTTTCTATTAAAGTGTTTGCAAATAACGAGCATGGCAGCGCTGCGACCGAGTTGACGGCGCAAGCGGGTGAAGTAGTATCAGCGCAGACTTTAGTCCTTCAGTAGGATTAACTATTCTGACGCATTCCAATTGGTCTTGGGGTTGACGCGGGAGAAATATGCCTGCCATTACCTAATACATAAATAGATTCAGAGAGGAGATCACACATGGCTGAGTATTTATCGCCAGGCGTCTATGTGGAGGAATTTGAGAGCGGCGCCAAACCACTGGAAGGTGTTAGTACGAGCACAGCGGGCTTTATTGGGCTTGCTGCTCGCGGACCAGTCGAGGGTTTACCGCAGCTTATTACAAGTCCAGCTGATTTTGGGCGTGTATATGGTTCCTATTTATCTGAAAATGCTTTTGGCTCATACCGTTTTCTTGCGCATGCGGTCAATCAGTTTTTCACAAACGGAGGCTCCCGCTGCTTCATTACTCGGGTAGCACCGTCAGATGCCAAAACAGCCTCTAACGAAGCTCAGAAGGATGCGGTTCTCTCCATTACCGCCAAAAATCCAGGCGCTTGGGGCAATCAAATTCGTGCTGTTGTTGTACCTGCAAGCAAAGCAAAAACACCGATCTTTGAAGCAAGCGAAGGCAATCGTTACCGCGTGAAAAACGCTGCTGGCTTTTATGCTGGGGATGTGGTCGTTTTTACAAATGGTACAGACAAGCAATACAACCGCATCATCTCTGTTCATGATCAAGTGATTGAGCTTGCAGAAGCACTTAGCGGCGATGTCGTGGATACGGCTCTAGTTCCTACTAAAGTACTGAGCTCCTCGGAGTTTACGATTAATGTGCTTTATGGGACAGAGTCGGAAACCTACGAGAAAGCATCGCTCAATCCAGAGGCTCCAAACTATGTGGAGAAGCTGGTATCCCGCTCGAATATCGTAAGCGTACAAGTACTAAAGGCATCGGAAGAGAGCGTTGCTCCGCTGGAGCAAATTGCTGGTTCTGAGCTTGCCGTATTTGAAATTTTGCTTGCGGGCGGCAGTGATGGTTCTGCTGCAAGCTTGTCGGCTGCTGATTTTATCGGCGAAGACTTTGGTCCAGGCAGAAGAACTGGTATCCAGTCGTTTATCGACAACGATGTTGTCAGCATCATGGCGATTCCAGGTGTAACCGATCCTAATGTACAGCTGTCGCTGGTTGCTCATTGTGAAAGCTTGGGAAGCCGCTTTGCGATTCTTGATCTTCCTCGCGAAGTAACGAAGGTACAGGATGTGCTTGCTCATCGTGATTTGTTCGATTCAAGCTATTGCGCACTGTATAATCCATGGCTGCAAGTGTTTGATCCGCTCGACAAACGCAATATTTTCATCCCGCCGTCTGGTACAATCGCTGGGGTATATGCTCGTTCTGATACAACACGCGGCGTTCAAAAGGCACCTGCCAACGAAACGCTTCGCGGCGTAGTAGGCCTCGACGTTCAATATAACAATGGCGAGCAGGATATTCTTAACCCAGCAGGCGTCAACTTGATTCGTGCTTTTACAGGTCAAGGCATTCGCGTATGGGGTGCTCGTACATGCTCATCCAATACACTTTGGAAATATATCAACGTACGCCGCTTATTCATTTTCATCGAAGGTTCAATTATGAATGGATCAAGCTGGGTTGTATTTGAACCCAATACCGAGCAGCTATGGGCCCGGGTTCAGCGCACGATTGACGCATTCTTAACTCGTGTATGGCGTGACGGAGCATTGTCCGGTACAAGCCCGTCTGAAGCATTTTATATTGAAATTGGACGTTCAACGATGACACAGGATGACATCGACAATGGACGATTGATTTGTGTAATCGGCGTAGCGCCGGTGAAACCAGCTGAATTCGTCGTATTCCGCATCACGCAAAAAACAGGTTCGGAATAGTCATTAGCTTCCATATCGAATAACGGAAGGGGATCCACATGCCAGGAGATCGTATTGATCCATATCGCAATTTTAGATTTCGTGTAGAAGTAGAAGGTCTTGAGCAAGCAGGATTTAGCGAGGTTTCCGGTTTTGAGGCAACCTTTGATGTGGTCGAATACCGCGAGGGCAACGAGGTTATTACACCTCGCAAGCTTCCAGGCTTAATCAAGTACGGCAACATTTCACTGAAATGGGGCACGACTGAATCGATGGAGCTGTATGATTGGCTTCAAGAATGCGCTGAAGGAACGATTGAGCGCAAAACGATTACGATTATCGCGCTTGACGAAGAAGGCGAAGACGTGGCTACTTGGCAGGTTATCGAAGCTTGGCCTGTTAAATATACTGCGCCTACCTTCAATGGTACCGGCAATGATATTGCGCTAGAGCTGATTGAATTCGCTCATGAGGGTTTAACGCGCACCGCATAGAAATGAGTAATTAAAGCTAGTTTATGGCGAACAAGGGAGGTCAGCAGGCGAGAAATCGTTTGCTCCTCTCTTGTTTTCCGCTTTTTTAGAAATCGATTCTATTTTACGTATTGGAGTGATAACCGGATGGCGTTTCAAACGGAATATGAATTTGAATTGCCTCGCGGCTACGTGGATGATCAAGGCAATCTCCACCGGCGGGGTGTTATGCGGCTTGCTACAGCAGCTGATGAAATTTTACCGATGAAGGACCCGCGCGTACAATCCAACCCTAGTTATTTGACCGTTATTTTGATGGCTAGAGTGGTAACAAAGCTTGGGGATGTTAGGCATATTGATACGAAGCTGATCGAGAAGCTGTTTACGGCAGATCTTGCTTATTTGCAAAATTTATATCGTCAGATTAATGACTTAGAAGCGCCTAAGGTGCTTACGGCTTGTCCGAAATGTGACCACGAGTTCGAGGTGGCTGTCGATTTTTTGTCCTTAACGGAAGCTCTCTCTTAGGTTATCCGGTTGACCGGCTGTACGAGGAGGTAGGCTTCGTCGCGTATTATTTTCATTGGTCGCATGACGAAATTATGAGCATGGAGCATGCAGAACGCAGGCGCTGGTGCGATGAAATTTCCAAAATTAATCGCAAGATGAACGATGAATCAGATAGCGGTAAGAAAAACATTTTCGACGTTTTTGGAAAGAGGTGACGCGGCGCTATGGCAGTCATGAAGGGGCAAGAGAAAGGTCGCTTTCACGATGTAGCTACAACATTCAAGTTTTGGGTGGAGCTCGATGACATTTTTGTTGCAGGCTTCTCTGAGGTTTCGGGACTTGAGGCAGAAACAGAAATTGAGGAATACCGTGAAGGCGGAGTGAATGGTTATGTTCATAAGCTGCCGATGGGTGTTCGGTTCCCAAATCTAGTGCTGCGCAAGGGTATGACCAAATCGCCTGCTCTTTGGAGCTGGTACGAAAGCACAATAGATGGAACGATTGACCGCAAAACAGGTGCAATTGTGCTGCAATCTGCTGACGGAACAGAATTTGGGCGCTGGAGCTTCTTTGATGCTTATCCGGTGAGGTGGACCGGGCCGCATCTGAATGCGAGCACGAGTGACATTGCGGTTGAAACGATAGAAATTATTCATAGCGGTTTATATGGTGATTTTCAGAAGTAGGGTTGTGCAAGTAGTTAAACGTTAATGAATCATAAATTGCAAGTTGAACGGGAAAAGGAGGATGCACCGGTATGAAACGAATATTGGACCGTATGGGCAAAGCTGCGACAAAGCAATCAACGTCGGTTCAGCCGTTTGCCGGAGGCATCTTAAATAAATATAAGACAGGCACAGGACGCAAAACATTTGAGCGGGTGGCTTTGTCGCATGTGATCAAAAATGAACCGACCATTACTCAGCAAACGCTGCATGTGCAAGTCGTAGCACCTAAAGCAGCAGCACCGAATGTCGGCAACAATAAAAATACGCCGCCTAGTCCAGAGCGCAAGCCTGAGCGCATCATGATGCGCGAGCGAGTAACGGTAGAGCGTGAAACGATCGTATTCAGAGATGTGACACATATTATCAAAGAACTAAGAACGATAAGAGAAATAGCAATAGCACAGCCTGTTCAAGGGAAAGAAACGAATGATGGAGCACTCCACAAAACAGGCATTACGAAGCAGTTAGATGAGATTGTTAACAGCAGTATAATAACGAACAGAGTCAAGCATGACCATTCCAAACGAATAATACCGCATGTTTCGCAGATGCCTACTCAACCATTGAAGGCAGAGCAGCAGGCGGATTACTATAAATGGCTGCAAGCCAAGCTTCAACCCGGTATTGTCATTCAATCGCTTCGCAAGCTGGATAACCTTAATAAGCCGCTTGCGAAGGATCGAGCTCAGTTTAAGTCTAATCTCAAGCAGGCTAACGATTCTGGCGCATCATTGAGCAAGGCGCCTTTGCAGCTTACGAATGCGCGCAGAGCAGTCGTTTCACAGGAGCAGCGGGAGGCGGATAAGCGGAGCGCCGCTGCGGGCAAGGTTCTAAGCGAGGCAGGGAAGAGAGCCGAAGCGGTGAAGCTGGAGCAGCGAGAGGCGGATAAGCGGAGCGCCGCTGCGGGCAAGGTTATGAGCGAGGCAGGGAAGCGAGCCGAAGCGGTGAAGTTGGAGCAGCGGGAGTCGGAGAAGAGAAGCACCGCTGCGGGTAAGGTTATGAGCGAGGCTGGGAAGAGAGCCGAAGCGGTGAAGCTGGAGCAGCGGGAGGCGGAAAAGCGGAGCGCCGCTGCGGGCAAGGTTCTAAGCGAGGCAGGGAAGAGAGCCGAAGCGTTGATGTTGGAGCAGCGGGAGGCGGAAAAGCGGAGCGCCGCTGCTGGCAAGGTTCTAAGCGAGGCAGGGAAGAGAGCCGAAGCGGTGAAGCTGGAGCAGCGGGAAGCGGAAAAGCAGAGCGCCGCTGCGGGTAAGGTTATGAGCGAGGCAGGGAAGAGAGCCGAAGCGGTGAAGCTGGAGCAGCGGGAAGCGGAAAAGCAGAGCGCCGCTGCGGGTAAGGTTATGAGCGAGGCAGGGAAGAGTGCCGAAGCGTTGGAGTTGGAGCAGCGGGAGGCGGAGAAGAGAAGCGCCGCTGCGGGTAAGGTTATGAGCGAGGCAGGGAAGAGAGCCGAAGCGGATAAGCTGGAGCAGCTAGAGACAGCGACACACACGTTCCGTACGCTCTCGAGTAGACAGGACGATGATGCGTTACCGCAAGAAAAGCGTGCAAGGGGTAAAAAACAGCTAGAGCTCAAGCATCGTAATCATCAAAAACATATCTCCGAGCAAACGGAGATGTCGCAAGAAGCAGCAGCGAACAGTAAGGAAGCGGTTGTACGATCAAATGTCCCTTCGAAAAAAACGAATGAACTGAATCGTTTGGCAATGCGAAACGCAGAATCAGAATCAGAAACAGAAGCTGCAGCTATCCATTCAAGTATCAAGGTAACCGCTAGCAAGATAACAGATGTTAATCGAAATAGGCTTCAGCTTCTAGTATTGCAGCGTAAGCCGCAGCTTTTGAACGAATTAATTGAACGGAGCAGCCAATCAGCGATTGCTGCCAAACGTCTCATTCATCGAGCGAATCGTTCACAGTCGGATCAGCCACGAGAGGCCGATAATGATTCAACTGTAAATCTGAATAATAGCAGCATGATTAATCCAGTCGTGCCTTCCCATAAAAAAGAGATTAAAGCTAATGCAGATGGTATTTCATCGAATGTAAGCAGCCGGAAGCGAAATGAAACAAAACCTAGCTATACTGCTACTTCCATACATGCAGCACAAGAAGGGATATCAGCTGTTGGGTCTCAACGATTTATACCGTCAAGGACATTCTCAAATGCTCTAGCAGAAGCAGCAAGAATAAGGAATCGGAATATGGCTTCGAGGCCTGCCCAGATGGTTTTGCGACGTTTTGAACAGCGACAGCCTGCGCAGAGCGCAGAGTCAGTGTTAAGGCAGGATGCAAGCAAGGCATCCGAAGCTACCGCCCTGAAGAAGCCGTCAACTCAGCTCAACTATAAGCATAAAGCTGCAACGGATCATAATCCGGAAGGGATTATACGTGCTCAAAGCCGCCGTGCTATTTTACATAAACGAACAATCGAACCAGAATCGCAAACCTTATCTCATGATGCGAATTTCATTCAAGGAGCTTCTGCTACTGCCAGTCGAACAGACGCGAGTGCGAGAGCCGAGAATTTGTCTAAAATGGCAGAATTGAAGCCAAGCAAAGAGGCTGGTTTAAATGCGGGCTTGGCACCTGTTACCGTTCGCGGACAATTAATTGCGAGAGCTGCGAATAATAAGAAGACGTTATTAAAAAACGGAGCATCTCTGTCGCATAAGCGGCGAGTGATAGCGGCAAATCATGAAGCGAGCATCAGCGCTATACTTCAGAATGCGATACAAGGGAAAAGAAAAGGGACAACAATGATTAGTCCTTTTTCTCCTGCTAATGCTGGAGCAAAAGTAGATTCAGCTTCTTCTTTAGTTGGTAGAACGGTTCATCGTTTTGCTGCTGAATGGCTCCCATCTGAAGCGATTAAAACCTCAGCATATGGGGTTGAAAACAATAATATTAGGCAAGCATCCACTTCATTAGTGCGAAGGCTAGCGGAGCAGCAGACTTCTCCAAACACAAAGCCAAGCACTAGCGCGGAAGCGAAACAAAAGCCGGTCGAATCAAGACTAGTTCAGCGGCAAGTCCGTAAAAATAGCAGCACCTCGGTAAATGAAATAGAAAAAACATATGGCGCTGAGTCATTAAATGATGTGGCGAGTAAAGCATCGCAACCATTGTCTAACCGCTTTGAAATGTCAGCCGAAGCATCGGAATCAGCGAAAGCTTCCGCATCCATGCGCGCGTATCCAACACTAAGCGTGCACAAGCAGACAGAATCAGGAGACATGAAGCTGGCAGCTCCTGCTCTCCCTATTGGCGAGAGAAATAACCGCAGCGCACAAACCAATCCTGTACATCTTCAAACGGTAATGTCATCTTTCTTGAATAGCGGATCCAGAGCAGGAGTGACTCCATTCCGAACGATTCAAAGACATTCTGGCTTCGCCAATCTTGCTGCAAAAGCATCCAAAGAAAACAAGCCGATGCTTAGCGGACTAACATCGGTTGTCCAAGCAGGCTTCGAGCCTAGTTCCGTTCAATCTAGCGGCTCAATAGGCGATCAAGTAAGGCTTAGTTATACAGCAGCTGCCCGTCATCGTAATACAGCTGGCCAAGCTGTACCTAGCGGAGCAGAGACGAAAGCTGCTTCATTTGGTGAACGAGGCGAGATGCCCACACTTTCTCATCATAAACCAAGTGGGCCCGCTGCACAGGAGCCGCCGCGTCAGGTTAAGGTGGAAGCGCCTCGCGAGCTGGACCCTGTGCAGCTGCAGAAGATGATTATGAAAATGCCGCAGCTGCATCCAGAAGCGATTGCGGATCAAGTATATAAGGCGTTGGAGCGAAAGATGAAGCTGGAGCAGCGAAGAAGAGGCTTCTAGAATGAACAGATTTGGAGGGGACATCGAATGGCATTAAGCAAAGCGCAGTTTTGGATCTTTCGAGCGAAAGAAACCGAGAAGGTGGATGTGCTTTTTAACCCGACTGATTATGAGATGGAATCCGGAAATCAATATGCGGAGAAGGAGATTGCGGGGCTGCAAACCCCGCTCTCCCAATTTACGAGCGGTGAGCGGACAACATTGAAGCTGAATTTGTTTTTTGATACGTATGAAGCGGGCATTGACGTTCGTACCTATACTTCCAAAATCGTGGGCATTCTCGATGTTGACTCGGATTTGCATACGCCGCCGACCTGTAAATTCATTTGGGGCTCGCTTGATTTTAAAGGAGTTATTACGAGCATTACGCAGAAATACACGATGTTTCTGGAAACCGGCGTCCCGGTTAGGGCATCCTTAACGGTCGATATGCTGAGCTCGCAAACGATGAAGGAACAATACCAAGAAATACCGCGTCAATCTGCCGACCGTACGAAGCAAAAGACGGTCAAGCAAGGGGATCAGCTGTGGTCAATAGCGGCTGAGGAATACGAGGACCCGGGAGCATGGCGCCATATCGCCGAAGCGAATGGGATTGATAACCCCCGTATGCTGTTATCCGGAAGAAGCTTGACGATTCCGAGATTGGAGTGAAAACGTGGCTGCAAACTCCTTTGAGGATTTGGAATCCAAATATGGTGATTTTAGCGCACCTGAGGTTGATATTTTAATAGAGGGTCAATTGATCAAGCTTTCAAACATGGCTGTAGAATGGGTTGATGTCGAGCAAACGACGGATGCACAGGCGGATATCGCCAGGTTTTCAATTTCTAATGGCTATATTTGGAGCGAATCCCGTATGCAATGGGTAGGCACAACGATTGCGGTAGGCAAGAAGGTGCAAATCAAGCTTGGTTATGCAGATAAAAAATCGCTTGTATTTGATGGAATCATAACAGGTTATACCATTGATTATCCTTCAAACGGCAGCCCAAGCATTGTCGTAACGGCGATGGACCGCTCTTTTCTCATGATGAAGACGTCACACTCCAAGGTGTGGAACCAAATGAAGGACAGCGATGTCGTTCGGCAAATTGCCGGAAATTATGGTTTGTCTGTCGATTTGGACGATACGGGCGTCACCAAAAAAACGATTGAGCAAATCGGGGTGAGCGATTATCATTTTGTCCGCTCGCTTGCGATGGATAACGACAGGCATTTCTATGTAGAAGCATCCAAGCTTATTTTCAAAAAACCGAAAACATCGGGAGCGCCGCTTATTACGCTGAAATATGGGAAAAACCTCGTTCAGTTCACGCTGACGGTGGATGCTTCCAGCCAGACTTCACAAGTCAAAGTTCGCGGCTATGACGTCGATAAGATGCAAGCGATAGAATCCGTTGCCAGCTCGGTTACCATTATTGGTACGAACACCAAAAGCGGCCCAAGTGTAGCAAGCATGCTCTCTAATCAAAAGATGGAGGTCGTATACACGCAGGCAGCATCGCAGGACGAGGCGCAATCGCTTGCGAAGGCGATGCTGGATCGTATTTCCCGCGAGCTTGTGAGCGGTCATGGCACATCGATTGGTTTTCCAGAGCTGAAGCCAGGCGAATTAATCAAGATTGAGGGTCTCGGCAGCGACAAGCTAAGTCAACTGCTGCGATTGACGAAGGTTACGCATCGACTCGACGCAACGGATGGCTACATGATTTATTTTGAGACGGAGGGGAATGCGATATGAGCACGATGTATCCCGGTTTTTTTGACCAGCATCAGCGCTCCATGCAATCCGAGCAGCTGTCCGGAGTGTGGAATGCAATCGTTACCGACAACAAAGACCCGGATAAGCTTGGCCGCGTAAAGGTGAAGTTTCCACTGCGCGAAGGCGAGCTCCAGACCGATTGGGTGCGCGTTGCCACTTTAATGGGCGGGAACGACATGGGCTCTCTTTTTTTGCCGGAGGTGAATGATGAGGTGCTTGTCGCCTTCTTAATGGGGCGGCTGGATCAGCCGATCGTCATTGGCTCTTTGTGGAGCAAGAAACAGAAGCCGCCTGCGCCGAACGACAAAAACGATATTCGCAAAATCAAGACGAAAACCGGGCATGAGATTACGTTTGATGATACGAGCAGCGCAGGCACGGTTACGATAAAAACGTCAAAAGGCCATCATATTACGTTTGCCGATAAGGATAAGACGGTTACGGTTGAAACGCAAGACAAGCAGCAATCGATCAAGCTGGATGAGATGGGAAAGAAGGTCACCATCCAATGCGGTTCAGCGTCTACGATTGAGATGAGCGCGCAAGGCGATGTAAAAGTGACGGGCTCAAAATCGGTTACCGTAAAAGGCGCTCAGGTGAAGGTGGAGGCGGATGCAGCGCTCACGCTTCAATCCAATGGCATGCTTGAGGTAAAGGCTAACGGCATTTTGTCGCTGAAGGGCGCGATGGTTAAGATCAATTGATGGCTGAGGGAGGCTGCAGCAGATGTCGGCATCGTTTTTGGGGAAAGGATGGAAATTTCCCGTTCAGGTAGACGCAACAACCGGCCGTATTCGCATGGCGGAAGGCGAGGATGACATCGAAGAGTCTATCCGAATTATTATTCGAACGTCGAAGGGCGAGCGATTAATGCGTCCTGATTTTGGCTGCGGCTTGCGGGATTTTGTATTTGGCACAACGGATGAGACATCGCTTCGACTCATTGCCAGCGATGTGCAGGAAGCCATTCGAATTTGGGAACCGAGAGTAAAAGACGTAGAGGTAGAGGTCAAGCCTGATCGGCAAAATAACGGCCGTGTGCTAATGAGCGTCTCCTATGCGGTAAGATCCACAAACAATCTTTTTAATCAGGTGTTTCCTTTCTATTTAGAGGAAGGAAGCAAATAACGGGAGCGAGCAACGTGATGAAGCACGGGGGAAGAAATGGCGGTGACAACCGTCCGCCAAAAATCAATCATAATAACTTATCCTCTTTTATGGCTCAGTTAAAGGAGATGGCACCTCATTATACGCCGGAGTGGCGCTTCTCGCAGGAGGAGCCTGATGCGGGGACGGGACTCGCCTATTTGACCGCTGAGATGCTGGAGGACACGGTTAATCGGCTTAATCAAGCGCCGCTCAATCATTTCCTTGCTTTCCTCGATCTTATCGAGGTCAAGCTGCAGCCGCCTCGTCCAGCCCGGGCGACCGTTGTGTTTCAGCTGAGTGAAGGAACGGTCGACCCCGTTTATTTGCCGGCAGGCATTGCATTGACAGCCCCTCATCCTGACGGCGGCGAGCCGCTCGTATTTGAGACGGAGAAGGTGCTGCTCGCTACACCGGCGAAGCTGATGGAGTGGATTAGTGTAAATCCACAAAAGGATCATATTGCTACTGCAGCACTGGACTATGGAGATCGATTGAAGAGCGGCCTAGCTGAGCCAATCAGCTTGTTCGATACCAGCTCTATGCCAAATGAGCAGGAGCATACGCTTTATATTCGGCATGACGATATCTTTCTAGTAGATCGGCCAAGCCGATTTTACATAAATGTTCACCACACCGAAAAACGTTACTCTGAGCCGGAGCTTGCTTCCTCGCTCGCATCAGAGTGGGTGGAATGGACGTATCCATGCAACGGGGAATGGGTGAAATTCGATTCCGCAACGGCTGCAGGCAGCATGGTCGTTTTATATAAACAGCGAGCTGGAAAGCTGGAGCTCACTGAGCATGAAGGCATAACTGGCCGCTGGATCAGATGTACCGTGAAACAGCTGCAAGGCGCTGCCTCCCCTCTGCTTAACAAGCATTTGGAGATGGATAAAATAAGGCTTCGTGCGGCGCATGATGCGGCCGGCGACAATGTTGGCATTGAGCCAGGCGCATTATATTTTAATGATACGGAACTCTTGAAGGATGGGTTTTACCCGTTTGGAGAACATTTTGTTCCTTATTCCGTTTTTTATTTATCGTGTGAAGAGGCGTTTAGCAAGCGTCAAAGCAAAATCAAGCTGACCTTCTCTGCGAGAGCGATTCCGAGTAGGCTCAGAATGGCGCAGGATCCCGAAGTAAAGTGGAAAATGGTCATGCGGACCTCTGATTTTGACGAGAAGGATCCGCCGCGCGTATGCATCAGAAGTGTTCAATGGGAGTATTGGGATGGCAGCAATTGGGGCAGGCTGCCCGGCAGCGAGCAATTCGGAGCATTGTTTGCCGATCTGCCGGAGCAGAGTGAACGAAGCTTTACTTTGACGTTTAACTGTCCAGACGATATGGCGGAAACGTTCGTAAATGGTACGTCTGATTATTGGATTCGGGCACGTGTGCTGCAGACTGATCCCATTATCGCGCCTGTCGTGGAATATATGTCACCTTGGCTAGCACAACCTGTTCTGTCCTATGCTCATGCCTCGCAAAGCTTATTTATGCCAGAGCATGTCTATACAAGAAGCAATATTGACAATCGTGATCGAACGCCTTCTGCACAACATGGCGGTCAGTCCTTTAAGCTGTTTGAGCAAATTCCAGCAAGTCATCCTACGATGTATGCTTCCTTTAATGCTGCGCCGTTAAAAGGTCCCATTCGCCTGCATATTGAGCTGGAACGCAGGTTTACAGCCAGCAATCAACCGCCGTGGGTGGAGTGGGAAGCGCTTTGCTTGGAAGCAGGCCGCTACATTTGGCAGCCGCTGAAGGTGGTGGACAACACTGAGGCGTTTACGATAAGCGGAGAGCTGCAATTTGTAGGGCCATCTACGATGGCGCCGGCTCGCTTGTTCGGGCATGAGCGTTATTGGATACGCGCAGTCAATCGTGATGGCTCGTTAGGAGATTCCTTTCCGAGCAATCCTGTAGCCTCAAGCATGCATCTGAATGCTGTTTCGGTCAGGCAGCAGGTTAGTCAGGAGAAGGAGCTTACGATTCCTGCGGACGGCTTTGTACAGCTAGCGCCTATGGCATTCATTGAAGAAGAGGTGTGGGTAGATGAGCTCGCACATTTCACGCCAATGGATCGTGTGAAATGGTCTGACTCCGAGCCTGAATATTATATGCTGCAAAGAGACGGTGACGGTAATGACCAACGCTTCTGGGTGAGATGGCAGCCGGTCGTTTCGCTTGCAGAGTCTGGCCCAATTGACCGTCATTATTCACCGGATCATGCAGGCGGAATGCTGCAATTCGGAGATGGCATACGCGGTAAGCTTCCTTCCTCTGACACGGCGGAAACGGTGCGCGTTCGCTTTAAAACTACCGCGGGCGCAAACGGGCATGTCGATGCCGGGCAAATAACGGGGATGGTGCTTCCATTTGCATTCGTCAGCAGCATCAGCAATCCGGCTCCTTCAATTGGCGGCGGTGATGCGGAACGGGTTGAGCAAGTGCTCGTAAGAGGACCGCAGCGGCTTAAGCACCGCGGACGGGCCGTTACCGCAAGCGACGTAGAATGGATTGCTAGAGAGGCATATCCGCAGATCGCTAAGGTGAAATGCTTAAGCAATCGAAATGCAAGGCTGGAGCGCTCTCCTGGCTCCATGGTTGTGGTTGCTTTCCCAGCGGGCGGCTTAGAAAGCGCTGCTCAGTTTCCAGAGCTGCGCAAAGCGGTGGAGCGTGAGCTCATGCTGACAGCATCGAATCTGGTTTCCTTGGGCAGTGCCATACGGGTTATCGAGCCGGCCTATTTGGAAGTGTCCGTGCATGCAACGGTGGCATCCCAGTCCGTGGATGATCTGCTTCCACTAGAGATGGCTTGTACAGCCAAGCTGAATGCGTTCTTACATTCGGTAACTGGAAATGTTGACGGCAACGGCTGGAATATTGGAGAAACGCTGCATGTGTCAGTGCTTCACTCCCTTTTGCATGCTGTCCACTCGCTTTTATATATCGAACGTCTTTATTTACATATTGTCAAAATAGAAAATGGAAATCGTACCGAATGGGATCCCGGCCGGATGAATGAGGTTATTCATGGCATCGTCGTTAATGGCAGCCATAGCATAACGGCTTTCCCTGGTCCGAAATAAGAGTTTCGAATGAGGGTAGTACGATCAAAAAAAGAAAAGGAAGGAGAGATCAAATGCTGCCGAGGCTGCCGCTAGACGACCGCACGTATGCGGAAATCGTTCAACAAGCAAGAAGGCTCATCCCAAAGCGGGTTCCGGAATGGACGGATGAGAATGCGCATGACCCGGGCATTACGTTTATTGAGCTATTCGCTTGGCTGACAGAGATGCAGCGTTATTTCATTGGCCGAGTCCCGGACAAGAACAGGCGCAGGTTTCTTGATCTGCTTGGTATTCAGCCTGCAGACGCAAGTTCGGCGAGAGCTACCGTACAGTTCTCAAATATTAAAGCTCCGGTGACGCTGCCTCGCGGGACGAAGTTGATGGCTGAGGATCAGATGTTTGAGACGGAAGCCTCCATTTCCCTTGTGCCGCTTGCGCTGGATAGAATCGTTACGCGAACGGAACGGGAAGCCAATGACGTCACAGCTACAAATGATCATGCCAATGTTGCCTTTTATGCGTTCGGGAAGGATGCAAGGACAGCCTCGAAGCTTTATCTTTCCTTCGATCGTGAGCTGAGTGCGCAGGAACAGGTCACGATAAACATCAATCTTTTGGAAGCGGATAAAGGCGTTGGCAATGACGAGGTGCAGCATCTGGTAATCAATCGCGAAGCCATTTCTCCATCTGCAAGGCTCTCGTGGAAAGCTTATTGCTGGGATGAAGCAGCAGGGACAGCAGGGTGGATGCCCGTTGAAGTGGTAGAGGATGAGACGCTACATTTGACGCTTAGCGGCAAAATATCATTTTGCCTAAGGGCGCCGATGCGTACGGTAACTGTGCATCCTGCAAGCGAGCAGCCGCGATATTGGATATGTGCAACAGTTGAGGAGTCTGGTTATGAAATGCCGCCTCGCATTCGTCAGCTAATGCTGCATACGGTCAAAGCTGAGCAGAAGGATACATTAAGCGAAGTGATTGATTTTACGGTATCAGGGGAGCCCCATGAAGAAATACATATTGCTACCTACTTAGCTGTTTTTGGACAAATACGTGTTCAAGTGCAAGATGCTGATGGCGCATGGCGTTACTGGCAGGAGATTGCTTCCTTTGAGGGGCTGCCTCACTCTGATCGCCCGCCTGCATTTTATAGCGTTTTAAGACATGCTTCGATGGAACATGTCACAGTACAGTTTAGCGATGGCTCTACCGGAGCTGTTCCGCCGCCTGGACAAACGGTTCGTATCATTGCTAGTGAACCTAAATTTGATCTTTACCGATTCATTGGACGAAGCAATGGGCTGCCGAGCCAAAGCTTTGAGCTGTACAATCTATCCTGCAAGAAACGCGAGGCACTAAAGCTGCAGGTAGGTGAACAAGAACCGGATGGCCATTTCAAATGGCAGGATTGGAAGCGTGTAGATGAGTTTGACCGCTCTAAGCCAGGCGATCGTCATTATATTTATGATCCCGTCAAAAGACTCATCTACTTCGGCAATGGCGAAAAAGGTGCTATTCCGCCAGTCAGTATGGATACCAATATTGTTCTAACCGGTTGCGAATTAGGCGGTGGTGATCGTGGAAACGTTAAGCCTTATCTCATATCTGAGTGGGTGAACGAAGCACATAAAGCATTGCAAATCGAAGTGAATAATCCAAGTTTTGCAGCTGGAGGCTCGGAAGCGGAAACGCTGCAGGTAACGCTGCAGCGGGCGCAGTCAGAGCTGAAGCATACATTCCGTGCCGTCACCAATGAGGATTACGAAACGTTGGCTTTAGCAACACCAGGCGCTGCCGTAGCTAGAGTGCATGCAATTCCTCTCTATAAGCCAGGACTTGATGATTATCCAAGAGAGAAGGCAAATGGTCAAGTTTCGGTTGTAGTCGTACCATACGGTTTAAGCGATACACCAACGCCAAGCGCTGGTTTCCTTCAAACTGTAAAACGTCATTTGGATACAAGAAGATTAATAACGACAGAAGTACATGTCATTCCCCCCATTTATATTAAAGTAACCGTCAATGCCGTTGTTGTTGTCGAGCCTCAATTCGTAGATGAAGGACAACGTTTAGTGGAGCAATTGAAAAAGCTGCTAAGACCGCTTGATGGTGAGCATGGAACCAAAGGCTGGAAATTTGGCCGGTCTGTCTATAAGGGTGACATTTATAATGCGCTAAGCAAGGCGAGCGGCGTAGTATACGTGCAGGATTTGTGGATTGATGCGGAAGGTGCGCATGTTAGGAAAAGTGCAGGAGGGGACATCATTCTTCCGCCGCAGGGTCTTGTTTACTCAGGGCAGCATGAAATTGAGCTCATTAGTCGCACCCATCTATAGCATCGTGGCAATCGGCTGCAAAGGAGGTACAGCATGAACGGAAAAGACCAGTTTTTCTCGATTAACCGCGAGCAGGATTGGCTGCGCGGCACCGGGTATAATCTTGATTTTCATTTAGCAGGCTTCGGCGTTCGCCGCGATAACAAATATGGAATAGCGGGAACGATTCAGCTGGGTGACCTCGCAGGTACAGCTGCCATTCAAGAGCTGGCTGTTTCCCAGCATGAGCATATGTTTTTGCTGGATGAGCGCGCGGATCTGTGGATTTACGACCGCCGTAATGCTGATCATAAGCGCTTGTTTACACAAGGGCATGGCCTGTTCAGCTCCCATGCTAGACTTGCTGCCTCCGGCGAGCTTTTAATTGCCGCAGATCGCATGGGTGAGAGGACAGTCGCTGCTTATCATACCGGCAATGGACAAACGCTCTGGTCGCGCGGAGGCAATGAAGCAGATGGAGTTCTGCTGCATCCGCTTGCGATAGCAGCGGATAACCGGTATGTTTACGTGCTGACACCGCTTGAACTGGATACGGGAGGCGATGAGCCGTCAATAGCAGAAGGCGCTAAGCTGGGTATTATCCAGTTTACGTTAGGCGGCGCACTCGTCAGTGTATGGAGTGATCCAAAGTTTACACAGCATGTACGAGCGAAGCTAAGGCATTTGAACCGAACTTACTTCATGACCGTCGCGGCATCGGGTGAGCTTTATATATTTGATACGTTATACGCAAAGCTATTTTCATTTGGGCCTACTGGAACATTGAGTGCGAAACGTGAACTCCCTGCTCTTCCTTATGCAGGATTATGTGCTGACAGCAGCGGCATGATTTATATTGGCGACACGAGGCAAATGGATCAAGTGAGCGAGGATGACCGCTTTATCGTCCAGTTGAATGCTGCTGGCGAGACAGCTGGACGCATTACAGGTTTTCGAGGCAAAGCGGATCAGCTGTTGATTGATGAGAAGGACCGCATGTACATTTTGAACAGTGAAGACGGAACGATTACGATCTTGAACTTACAGCCGCAGACGCTGTTGATGGAGGAAACGGGTGTTCCTGAAGGGGTCTGGCTTTCACGGGCGTTCGATAGCGCAGAAGCCGAAACCGTCTGGCACAAGATGGCGCTTAACTCCTTTATTCCAGATGGCACACAGATTCATATATCCTATTTCAGTCAAAATGACGATAGCTGCATTATCGCAGGAAGCTATCGAAAAGTAGACGATTGGCTAGCTGATGCGACGATCCCCTACCGCGAAAAGCTGAATGCACTAGCCGAATTTTGGTCACCGCCGGTTATTAATCCGAGTGACGCATTGTTTTTTGGAGCAAAAGGACGTTTCTTGTGGCTAAAAATCGAGTGGATCGCTTCGGAGCGGTATACGCCGCTCTTGGAGTCCATGCGAATTTATTTTCCGAGAGACACTTATTTAAATTATTTGCCTGCTGTCTATCAAGAGGACCCGGCAAGCCGTGATTTTCTTGAGCGTTATTTATCATTATTCGGCACGTTGTTTTCCGAGATTGAGGAAGAAATTGAGGATTTATCGGAATACATCGATCCTGAACGGGCAACGGGCGAGCATTTACGCTGGCTGGCGACTTGGGTTGGCTTAGAAACGGATGATTATTGGACGGATGAGCAGGTGCAGGCGTTCATTCAAGCCGCACCGGAGCTTTATCGTTACCGCGGCACGCATCAAGGCTTAATGAAAACGATCGAGATTTATACGGGTGTTGCACCGCTGATCGTGGAATATTTTCAAACAAAGGTGATGCGCGACAACGGAGAGCTGCGGCATCTGACAGATCAGCTTTATAGCGGTGATCCGTATACGTTTACCGTGCTGCTGCGTCCGGAACAGGCGCCAACTGAGAAGCAGCGAGTCGTTATCGAACAGCTGCTGGATGAGCAAAAGCCGGCCTATACGGAAGCGAAGCTGGTGCTGCTGCAGCCATGGATGTATTTGGATTTACATACGTACTTAGGCATAAATACGGTGCTGACTGAGCCTTCCCTGCTCAAGTTGAACCCTGATCGTTCGATGCCAAATGATACGCTGATCGTTGACGTTGGCATGGAGAAGCGCATGGATATCCATACCCGTTTAGAAATGGATTCAGAGCTGGAATAGTATAATTACGCGAAGGAGCGGTACAAGTGAAAAAATCGAGGCTGTATCCATTTGAGAGAAATCGTTATTTTTACGGGAAGCTGTTGACGGTACGCGATTTCGAGTCGGAGCAAAAATATTTTAACGATAAAAGAAGGCTGTTGAACCGTCTGCTCTATGGCAGCGGCGTGTTGTCCGGCATGCAGGTTGTAGCGGTAGATGACAAAACAATTTCGGTCGAAATGGGCGTAGCGATCGATTATATCGGACGGGAACTCGTAATTCCTTCTCCTGTAACGTTAAAGCTGTCGATGATCGAGGGCTTTACAAACAATGAATATAAGAAAAACGTATACTTGTGCGTCGCTTATGATGAGAAAGGCAAGGAGCCCGTTCACTCGGTAGGCAATTCAGCAATTCGCAACGATGAAGTGAGCGAATACAACCGTGTGCTTGAATCCTATCGTTTATTCATTAATGAAGAAGCGCCTGCACCGTCCTCATTTGAATTCGTTAGATTGCTTGAAAATGTAGCTACGATTTATGAAGATGCGAATGTACGGATTACGCAGCGTATGCCAAAGTATGTGAATGTCGGCGAGGTTGTTGAGGTTAAGCTGGTGGTTGAGAAGACACTGCAAACGCCGCGAATTGCATTCCAATATGATTATGAAGCGATGGGCTTCACTTCTGTTGGCCATGATGGGAATACCGTTATGTTTGTTGAGCCGGGCGATGCGCAGGAAACAGAGTACTCCGTTAGCTTTCATTTGAAAGCGCCGCAGACTGCTGGCGTCAAAGCACAGCTTGCTGTACCTAATCATGCTGCGAAGTTAACCATTGGCGACTCGGCTATTCCACTGGATACGAATGCGAAGCACATCATTGAGGTGCTGGACGAGCCAGTAGCGAATCGAATATTGAAGGATTGGCATGAACGCAGCTTAGAGCAGGCAGTAGAGGGTTCTGCTGATCAAAGCATCTGCCTAGCCAAAATCAGCTTGCTCCAAATGGGACCGACCTACATGATTGAGAAGGTGGATCGTGTACCTTTTGATGAATATATCGAGAGCACCGCACTGCTGCAGCGTTTAACGCAAACGTCGCAATCCTCATCGCTTCATAAGTTTTATGCGAGCGCGGAGACGTATGATCTGGAATATGATGAGAAGCCATCTCTTGATGTACAGTATCATCCCGAACGCAATGAATTTGATTTCAAGCTTGGTATTCCGCGGCCTCAGCATTTGTATGATGAGATTTCAACGGGTACAATGGAAGTAGCGCTGGAGTCTATCGGAAAGACAGGCGGCTTCTTCTTCTCGCGCGGCAAAAAAAACTATGTGTCTGATGAAATTCAGCATGGTCTTGGCGAGGGTCAAGTATCGGTTGTAGTCGGCTTGGAAGAGATCGATAAGACGATTTTGGCTGACCAAACAAGCACGATGAAAAAAGTATATTATGGACAAAGCGACGTATTTAAAGGCACAGAGTTTGAGCCTGATATACCGAATGTATCGCTTGGAACAATTGTGTATCCGGAGAAGGGCACATTCCGTATCGGAATGAAGCTTCAAGGTGAAACCGAGTCGGCTGCGTCTGTAATCGCCGTTCGCTGGTGGGCATTCAAAAGTTTAGGCGCGGCGAAAGCGGCTGATCAAGTAAATGATGAGATAGATCAAGGGTTTGCAGAAGCAGCTGCGTCGCAGCAGGAGTAAGCCATTATAAGCTGTTCAGAAGGTCGATAAGAACGATGATCTTGCTGAGCAGCTTTTTTTATATATGGCGTAAACTAGTATAGGTGTACAAGAAGGAGGCTTTGATTTGAAAGACCTTTATGAGCGTTTAAGGGAGCTGAGCGAGGGTGAGGCTAGAAGCCTTCTAAACGACCTTCTAAAGCTGACTGTACCGTTTACTGAACAAGGAAATGGGGAGCAGAAGGCTCTGGCTGACTCCATTGTACAAATGTATGAAAAAAACGTGCAGCACTCACATTCCTTGAGTGTTGAAGCTGAGCAGCGGAAAAGCATGGTTCATCTCGTATGCAGCATGTCGGATGCAGGATCTTTGAAAGTAGCCCTAAGCAATTTAGGAAAACGAGCAGACAATGAGGTATTGTCGTTTAATGATTGCTTTTCAGTAGGTCCAATTAAGGATATTGATCGTGCAGAAGGACAGCGGTCACGAGAGTTTTGGCAAATGCAGAAGCTGTCTGGTTTTATGTTTAATCACCACATGAATCGTGAGCATCAGATTCAGAGAATGATCGAGAAAATAACAGCCATAGCTGAGCATAACTCTATCATCATCTGGTGTGCCGATAACGCGCACGATCAGGTAGGACTGCGCTTCATCATGCATTTGCTAAAGAATCGTACCAATAGCGTACATATGATGAATGTTTCTGAGCTTTTTCGGCTTAACGCGGCAATCATGCAGACTAACCTGCCTCACTATGCGCAAGGGCTGCTAGAGAGGGATGTTTACTTAAATATCGTAAACGGATATGAGCAAGCAGAGAAAATAATAGATAGTGAGAGACGACGCTATGAAGCAGAGTGGTTGGAGCTGTCTCAGGAAGAGTGTACACTGCGTTTATGGGAAGATGGCAAGATTAAGCTTGCTGCTGAAGAGGAGCTTGATAGGAGGCTTATAGCTATTATTGATAAGCTTGCAATCGATTGCGAGGATGGTTTTGTAAAGGCAGGAGCTGTTATCGGAGAATTACAGGACCACTATTTCCAGCTAATTGACTTTCGTTTCACTGAATATCGGCTGTGGACGCTAATTAGCGACGGCTGCTTGGCGTTTAGAGGACTGCCGAATGCGATGCATCAATATTCCGTGCGAAATAACAAAGGGAGGACCATTTGATGAAGCCGTTATTTGGGAAGGATTCTGCTATACCAGATAAGAAAAAGATCGTTTTTCTAGGAGACAGCATCACGGATGAGGGCACGTTTATTGCCTTCATGGATGCTTATTTCCTGCAGCATATGCAAGCCAATCAAATGACACTTATTAACCTTGGCGTAAGCAGCGAGACAGCATCTGGCTTAAGCGAACCGGAGCATCCTTTTCCTCGTCCCTGCGTGCATGATCGGCTTGGCAAGGCTCTAGCGGAAAGCAAACCAGACTGGGTCGTTGTATGTTATGGGATGAATGACGGCATCTATTATCCTTATTCTTCTGATAGATTCCAAGCGTATCAACAGGGTCTATTACGGGCTGTTACTCAGATTAAGGCTGCGGGAGCCAAAGTAATTCTTATGACGCCGCCTCCATTTGATGCCGTATCGTTCACAGGCGGCAGCTTGCTTCCTTCGGGGCAACCAGCATACAGCTACTCTCAACCTTTTGCTGACTATGAGGATGTATTGAAGCGATACGCAGACTGGGTGCTGACTTTGGACGATGTTGCAGATGCGCTCGTTTCTATCCATGATCCAATGCTTCGCATGTGGGAGCATAAGCGTAAGGAGACTCAAAATTATATAACGGGGGACGGTATTCATCCGAATGCTGAGGGGCACTGGCTGATCGCCGCGGCTCTGCTTCGCGTGTTGTTTAATATATCACTGGAGCAAATACCCGAATATGTGCTCCAACCAGACTCTTCATCGCTATTCTCAGCTGTACAGCAGCGCCATCGATTGCTTAGCTCGGCATGGAAGGAGCATGTCGGACATACGAACCCGAATAAAGCGGAAGCGCTGCCGCTGGAGCTGGCATTGAAGGAGGGCGGATCGCTTAAAAATCTCATTCTCTCCTTGGCTGATCGGCCAGAGAACAAAAATAATAGCCGCGCTTCGAGCTGGAAGGGCTATGAGCGTATCGATTTTATGCTGGAGGGAAGAGAAGGACTAATCGTTTTTCCTAAAGCATTTGCCGAAGGCAGGCCATGGATATGGCGCGCTGAGTTTTTTGACGCGTTCTCCTATGCCGATATGGCTTTGCTCGAGCAGGGCTGGGCAATTGCATATTATCGACTAAGCGACATGTATGGATGCCCGGGTGCGGTAGAGCGGATGCGAACGTTCCAAACCTACGTGACAGGAGCTTATGAGCTCGCTCCAAAAACGGTGCTTTTTGGCTTCAGCCGCGGCGGGCTATATGCGTTTAATTATGCAGGCAAGTACCCAGACCAAGTGAAGCTGCTGTACTTAGATGCTCCTGTACTCGATATGCGCAGCTGGCCGGGCGGGAAAGGCGCAGCTGCAGGTGGAGCGGCTGAGTGGGAGGAGTGTCTGGCTGTTTACGGCGAGCTGGAAGAAACGGAATCGTCACTAAAGGGCAGCTCTCCTCTGGACAGAGTAGAAGAGCTGGCAGCAGGCGGTATTCCCGTTTTGATCGTTGCAGGAGATGCTGATATTCCGCTGCCTATAGAAGAGAACACGCTGCCATTCGAGAAACGTTACCGGGAGCTTGGCGGAACCATTAAAGTCATTGTGAAGCCGGGAGTCGGTCATCACCCGCATAGCTTGGAGCAGCCAGAGCCGATTTTATCTTTTATTCAGCAGTATTGCTAGTGAGAGAATGATAGGCATAAAGAACGGGCGATGGGAAATGCACGAAAATGATAGTCTTCAACTTTGGTGTGTGGAGCTAACGGACATCGGAGCCGTTAATTGCTCGGAATCTCCATTTTTAAGGAGCAATCGGACATCAGTGTCGTTATTGCTCGGAATCTCCATTTATAAAGAGCTAACGGACATCAGATCCGTTATTTGCTTCGGAATCTCCATTTTTAAGGAGCTAACGGACATACAGTCTCTTATTTGGCTTCAAGAGCAATGATTATCCTTCAATTTGGATAAATAACGCATCTGATGTCCGTTAGAATTCGAAATGGGCTTAAAATCAGTAAATAGCGGAATGTATGTCCGTTATAATATGCTCCCCAAATAGTAGACAGGTGAAGTAATAAAAAAACCTTTGCTATGAGTGAATTACAGGCAAAACTAAACGGCCTCAGTCCAATGGAGTTTAGGACTAAGGCCGTTTAACGTTTTTTTCTACTTGACGGGGGGCAGTTCACTTTTATTGTTATTCCTCAGGAATGATATAGGACATTTCAAGTCGTACAGGCTTATCTTTATTTAATAGAAAAGTGAGAAGCGTACTGCCTGACTTGAACAGAACCCTTACTCGGCCATTGTCGAGCTTTTCCTTGGCTGATACCGTTTTGGCGGCTAATAATCTGCTATACGTTTGTTCCATGACAACTGGATTCCATGTCGTCAGTTGACTTACAAAAAAAGCTTCTGGATTGTCTTCATCGACTTCCAGTACAAAGGACATTTGCATTGCGCTGAACGTCAGCGTTTGCGGCAGTATTGGATCGAGTGCTAAGTCGGGATCAACAAATACAGGGTCTTCGCTTTTCGTTGTATCCTTCTCTGTGTTCGCCGCCGATTCCTTGGTGCTGCCTAGTGCAGCA
The DNA here is from genome assembly GCF_056173205.1 of Pristimantibacillus sp. Z349TD_6. Taxonomy (NCBI): domain Bacteria; kingdom Bacillati; phylum Bacillota; class Bacilli; order Caryophanales; family Paenibacillaceae; genus Pristimantibacillus (SeqCode); species Pristimantibacillus sp. Z349TD_6. The sequence goes on from NZ_CM149662.1 coordinate 1,937,576, forward strand.
GGTAGAGCAGTGGAGCCGCCAGCAGCCATTGTCTTTGTCTGAACGCTTTGAGGGGTTGCTGTTGGCATTGCGGTTAAATTGCTGCTGCTTTCCGGCGTCGCCGAAGGTGCTATCGCTGCTTGGTCTGTCGCTTTCGGTTCAGGTGATGAAAAATCTGCTGAAGCATCAGCTTCGTCGGCCGTTATAGGTTCAGTAGGTTCGTCTACAATAATTTCTTCAGTAAGCTCTTCCTCAGGAACAGTTACAGGAGCATCAGGTACACCCAACGTTTCTTGCAGCTTTACGAGCGACAGATTCATGAAGCCTTCAGCGTACAAGCTGCCGTCTCTGAAAAAACCTTTGTAGAGAGGCGCGCCGTCCATATCGTACAGTGCTCCTATGCCTTCATATTTGTTATTGACGAATTTGCCGTCATAGACAATACCGCCTGAGGCATTAAACATTTGTCCACTGCCATTCTGCTGTCCGCTAGCGAACGACCCTGTATAAACAACAGAGCCTGTCTCATTAAATAAGCTGCCAACCCCGTGATAGCTGCCGAGAAGAAAGGCGCCGTCATATTTTACGAAACCTGATGGGTAATATTGTTTCCCCGGGCCAGACAGCTTGCCAGCAAGGAAGCTGCCTTCGAATAATAAAACGCCATTATTGTCAAACTGCTTGCCTGCACCCTCATAAACACCAGTATTAAATTGGCCTTCATAGATTAGCTTGCCTGATTCATTGTAAAGTTTGCCATCGCCGCTGTATGAACCCTTCATAAAGGCGCCAGCATAGATGATCCCGCCGCCAGCATCATATGCTGTACCAGCTCCTTCGTACGCTCCAGCTGCAAACTCGCCCACATATTGAGGTTTTCCGCCTGCATAAAATAAAGTTCCAGCACCCGCATATTGATCGTCAGCAAACTGTCCGCGGTAGAGAAGCTCGCCCTCTTCATTAAACAACTCGCCTGAGCCCGCCATCATTCCTTTAGCGAAATCTCCTTGGTAACGAAGCTTGCCGTTTGGATAATATAGCTTCCCTGGACCGCTGTATTGACCATCGACCAGTTCCCCTTTAAATAGCAGATTACCTTCTGCGTCAAGGACGGATGCAGCGCCTGTGAAGCTGCCATTCGCAGCAGCAGCAGCTTCCAGCTGAGGCGTTCGTCCGAACCATTTGTTAATGAAGGCTGGCGGGCTTACAAATCCAAAATAAACGATGATTAGAGTAATGACGAGAACAAGAGCGATAAGCTTCTTTGCTATGTAGTAGCTGCCAATGCGCAAATAATTGTTGAGCGATCGAAGCGGGCCAAAAATAGCAGTGACCAGCCATTTGCGGAGCACGGCAAGCATACGCTTTGGCAGCGTTTTCGCCCGTTTAAGAGGCGCAATAATTTTTCGCTTAATGGGCTTGATTATGGGATTTAGAATTTGCGCTATCATAATCATGGCACCTGTATCGTCATTTGTCCCGGATTCACGAACTGAATGACGCCTCCCCAGTTGCACATGCATTTGGACGAATTATTTAAAGCAGGCATGTTCGCAACTAACACGGTTGGCGAGCCGGGCACCCATGGAGCGGCTGTAACGGGAATACAGGGCTGAGGGGTAAGTACGCCTAAGGCAGCAGCAGTTGCGGCTGCGACCATCGGATTGGCCAGCGAATTACAAACCCCAAAGGGCAATATATTAACCATCGGTTTATTATCCATAATGTTCGCGATCGGCATAGCCGTCAAAACGCGATTGGCAGGCAACACATTAAACGTGCCGGGAGCTGCTCCAAAAGAGCATTGCATGGTAGCCCCTCCGCATATAAGTTGTCCCATATAATTCCTTCCTGAGAGTAGGCCTTACTTAATGCCTCTCCTGTTTTTTTGCTATATTCTACTATTTTAATAGTACTATAAGCCCTAAAAGCCATCAACATAAACCTACTAAAATAGCTAACATTCGATGAATACTTACAACAATGCTGATGCTAAATGACTAAACATGTAGTAATATGGAAATAGAAATATTTTGAAAAATGAAAGCGATGGTGCACATGCGAAGGTCCACTATGGGTATGACTCTTCTGAGTATAATAGCAATTTGCCTCGGCTTCTGGCTTTATCCAAACTTAAATCACTTTCAAACCCCTCCGTATAAAACAGAGAAACCACTCACTTATTTATCCAAGGCTTCGGCAGGGCCGGATGGAAGCATGATCGTTATCGGAGATTCACGTCAAGAGATTATACGAATCGGCAGCAAAGGATCTATTGAAGAGGTCATCCGGCAGGATGATGCTACCATTAGACATGATTTTACAGATATAGCGGTGGCGGCTGACGGCACAATCTATGTTCTTGATACAATTTTGGACGGATATGGGCTTTATGTACGCGAAGAAAGGATTGTTCGCTACGCGATCGGCGATACAAAAGGAACGGTCCTGTTTACGTTCGAGGGAAGCGGTACCAACAAACGGGTAGGGCTGATCAAAGGTCTTCAAGTTGTAAAGGAAGATATTTATTTCTACATAAACGAAGAGACGAACGTACAATTAAATCGGTTATCTGCTGCGGGCGGAAAGGCAGAGGAGCTGCTAACATTCAAATTGCCTGCAGATCGTTACTTATCAGAAATCGTAGGTTATGCGCCGGAACAAATCTATTACTCTACGAAGCGCGGCGCTATTTTCAGAGTGAATGCAGGCGGCGAAAGCGAGCTGTCCTATCCGCTGGAAGGCATGGACCGCACTCGCAAAAACTTCCCAGAGGGACTGCTTCTGCACGAGAATGGAAAGTTATATTTTATTGATCGCCTAGTAAATGCAGTTACGAGTATGAATGCGAAGGATTCCAGTAATTTAAGAACGGTCATAGATGAGGCATCGTTAAAGACAATAGCTCCGCATGCGGAAAGCCTTGATATTATGGATTTGACAATGAATGCAGCAGGGCAAATGGAGCTTGCTTTAGGTGACAGCATCGTCAGCATGGATGAGGCTGGCAGCAACACGAGTGTCCTTGCGAAGCTAACTTATGATCGCGGTTCGGCGGTACAGGGTTGGATGACGTGGCTGGCCGCTGCCTTAATGCTCGTTATTTTAGTAATCATAATCAGACTGTTTTATGTATATGTGCTTAATCGCAGAATCTCATTGTTTTTCAAACAAGTTTTTGCAATTGTACCGATATTGATAATAGCGATGATTATGTTATCCAATTTTATTTATGATAGTTTCTCCAGCAAAATGGAAGATGAGATGCAGAAGCAGCTGTCTTTGCTTGCGCGCAATGGTCAAAATATGATTAACGGCGACCAGCTGAATCGATTGACTTCGCCAAACGATTATATGAGCAAGGATTATGAATCGATTCGGAGCAAAATGAACTTCTTGTTCGAAAGCGAGGATCCTGCAAATCGCAAAGGTCTGTACAGCACATTATACAGATATGAAAATGGTGAAATCTTCATCATTATGGATGATGATGACGGCGTTAATATGTACAAGCCTTTTCCTAAGAACGAGCTGAACCGGCTTGTGGTTGAGAAGGGCGAGGTTGTAACGGACCGATGGGAAGATGCTACAGGCAAATGGTTATATGCAATTGGACCTATCTATGATTCTACTAACAAAATTGTAGGCGTTTATGAAACAGGCCGGGATTTGAATGTATTGTATCAATCCAACCAAACCATTTACAAAAGCATTATGCGAAACATTGGGCTTATAAGCTTAGTATTAATCGTTCTCGTACTCGCTGTAACGTATTATCTGCTCTCGTCGCTGCGCAAGCTTCGCAAAAGCGTAATGGAGATGGCAAATGGCAACTGGGATGTGAAGGTCAACATACGATCACAGGATGAGGTCGGCGATTTGGGAGAGCAGTTCAATCGCATGGCGCTTCATATTCGAACGTACATAAAGGACATTACTTCGTTCAGCGAAGCTTCGCATCGCTTTGTACCTCAGCAGATTTTTAAATATTTAGGCAAAAAGGGAATTACCGATATTCACCTTGGAGATCAGGTTCAGCAAAATATGACGGTTATGGTCGCGAATATTCGCTCATTCCATCATTTATCGAAGCAGTTGACTCCAAAGCAAAATTTTGATTTTATGAACACCTTTCTAAAACGGTTTAGTCCATTTGTTCGGACAGAGGAAGGACTAATAAGCAAATATTTGGGCGCAGGTTTTATGGCTCTGTTCCCTTCACGAAATGAAGATGCGCTGCGCGCGGCTGTTGCGATACGCAGAGAGCTCGTTTCCTATAATGAAAGCTTGAAGGCTTCCGGCTTTGCTCCGGTTGATCTAGGGATGGCCATTCATAAAGGGCCGCTTATGCTTGGGATCGTGGGTGAAGAGCAGCGGATGGAAGGCAATGTGATCTCCGATGACGTGAATATTACAGCAACATTAGAGCGGATGTCCGATACGATGGGCGCATCAATACTTGTCACTCGTACGTTCTATGAGCAGCTGCGTTCACCTGAACGCTTCCGCTTCCGTCTGCTTGGTCGTGTGCGAATTGACGGCAAGGATGATCCGATTGAGCTTATTGACGTATATGAGGGAGATTCAGATACAGAGCGCGCTTTAAAGGATCGTACAAAGCCGCTGTTTGAGAAGGGGATTATGCTTTGCCAAGAGGGGCGTTTCTTCGATGCGAGAGAAACCTTTATAGAAGTGATCAAAATAAATCGTTTCGACAAAGCTGCAAAGTTATATTTTTACCTTTGTGATGAGTATTACCAGAAGGGATCAACTGAGGGCTGGAATGGCACACTCGCGGTTTAAAAATTGAAGTTAGGAGGAAGGTCGAATGCTTGTTGGACAGTTTCGGATTAGTCGCATCTCCACAATAGATGAGGCGGAAAAAGTCGTCGCATTTTTATTATCAGGCTTTTCATTTGATGATACTCGTTACACGCCAGGCGAGCTGACGCATTTCCGAGAGCTTCCATTTCGCGCGGTAAATAATGAAATTTATTTCTGGTATGCCGAGGATGAGGATGGAAATGTCATAGGCATAAATTGCATCGCCGAAAATGAGCAAAAAACCGGAGGTTTCAATTGGGACTACATGGTTGTTCATCATGATTATCGCAAAGTAGGCGTGGCGGCGCTGCTGATGGAGCAGATGTATGACTTTTTAGGAGAAGTAAACGCCAGATATCTAGTAACCTATACTTGCGATCTGCCAGAGTACAACCGCATTCGTCAATTGTTTGAGAGCAGCGGCTTTACACTGGTTGGTAGATGCCCAGATTATTACTACGAAGGGGAAGACCGCTTAATCTATCATCGAAAGCTGGTTTAAAAAGATATGACTAAAGATACCATATTGCGCGCAATCGGTGCCCGTCCAGAGGATCAGCGAAAGCTGCTTATGATGGCACCTGTTTTTTTTATTTGCGGCATATCTGAAATGCTTAATTACAATGGCTTTATGACGTTGTTCAATCAGCGGTTCGGAAGTGAATACCTTCCCTATGTATATGCGGCGGAGGCTATCATTTTGCCGCTGGAGGCGTGGCTCTTGTCCTGGCTTGCTGCTAGGCTGCCAAAGCCGAAGCTGATGCGCGTCTTATATGGAATAATGCTAGGCATCGTTGCCGTAAATGCATTGGTGCTGCTAGTATTGCAGAGCTTCGATCTAGAGCTGAGAGGGTATTATCCCGTCTTGTTCATAGCGTCCAGCTTTGTCGTAAGGCAGCAGACCCTATTGCTTTGGAGCTTGGCCGTTGATTTGTGCTCGACGCAGCAAGCGAAGCGTCTCATGCCCGTGTTCGTTGGTTCAGCGACGCTTGGCGGAGTAGCGGCAGGTTTGCTTGCACAGCTTTTAAGCCTATTTTTTGGACCCGAGGTTATTTATGCCGCTTCCGGTTTGCTGCTTCTGGCTGCATTGCCGAATTACCGTAAAGTGATTACCCGTTATTTGGTGCCATTGTCGATCAAAATTGAAGCAAATGCTCTGGAGGAGGAGCCGGTGTCAACGGGAGCGGTGTTTAAGCACGCGCTTCGATCTCCTTTTTTGCTAACCGTTATTTTGCTTATGACACTGATGCCAGCTCTTTATTTTCTAATGGAATATGAGTTTCTGAATGTAACAAAAATGTCATTCCCAAGCGAACAGGCTTTCAGCCGGTTTTTTGGGATGATTACGATGGTGTTGTTTGTTCTCGCCTTTTTGCTGCAAACCGTCTCAGGCAAGCTGATGGCACGCCTTGGTGCAAGCCAAATGCTTACGGCCATATCGGGCGTTTATGTTCTAGCCTTTGCCGGCGCTTTATTTTTTGTTGGCGGTCCAGCGGCGCTTCCAATGATTTCGATCGGTTACATGCTGTTATATTTGCTGCTTTATTATTCAGCCGAGCCTTCCTATCAGCTGTTCTTCAAGACGCTTCCGCTTGCGCAGCGCGACAGCTACAGATATGCAGCGCAAGGAATTGCGGCTACGGCGGGCATTTTGATCGGCGCTGGCTTGCAGTTTTTGCATTCAGGCTTTGGGGTATCCTGGACTGCCTTGTCGTTTGTAGGATTTGCAGGCGCCGTGCTGCTGTTTGTGCTTGCTTGGTTCGGCAGAAGGTTCTATATGCGTGAGCTTGTAGGCAGCATACAGACCATTGGCGAGCAGGATTTAGCCGAGCAGTTCGATGAATTTAGTCGAAACGAAGCTGCAATGGCAGAGCTCAGGGCCATGTTGAAGCAGCCGATAGACTCTGCGAAAGAAATTGCCTTGCAAATTATCGGCAGGCAACAAAATCCGAATGATGTTGCCGATTTGCTGGCGCTGATTGATGATCCGAATCCACGCATTCGCGTTGCTGCCGTTAGAGCGATGAATCTCGAGCGCGCAGACCTGCATGCGATGGTGAAGGTAGCAGCATTTCTTGAGGATCAAGACGATGAGATGCGTGCCGAAGGAGTAAGACAGATTGGCAGAATGAAGCATATGGAGCATCAGGCGTTTTATTTCCTGCGGCAAAAGCTGCTTGATCGGCATCCGAGCGTCGTTGCAGAGGCAGTCAAAGCGATGTACTCCTTTAACAATGCAGCAAGCCTCGAGGCATGTGCGGAAGTGATTGATCGTATTCTCGATGCAGGAGGCGAATCCTCGGTTTATATTTGCCGAGTTATCGCGGAGCTTGAGCTGTATTCGTTTGTGCCGAAGGTTGAGAAGCTTGTTGATGATGTGCATCCAGCTGCAAGAGTTGCAGCAATCGCTTGTTTGGGAAGGCTTAAGGTTACATCCATTATTCCCATTCTGTTGGAGCGTCTCCCGCTTATGGACCAAGAAATGTTCCGCACGACGACAGAAAGCTTTATTCAGATGGGCGATGGAGCGGTCGATCTGCTGATTGATAGCTTGAATGGCGCGCCGCCGAAGCGATGGACAGCTGTGATGATTGCGCTCTCGGCACTTTTGCCAGATGAGCAAGTACGTTCTAAGCTAACGGATGAAGCGTTAAGCCGTTTAAGTGAGCTTGAGGCAGCGTCAGGTTATTCCTTGTCGCTTAAACAGCTAGGGAAGACGGAGCTTGCAGAACTTGCTTTGCTGCGCTGGCGAGAGGTTCGCGACTTTATTTTTACAGGTGTATGGGCGGTGCTGACCAAGCTTGCGGATGAGCAGGTAGTTGATGCGATCAGAAGGGCAGCTGCTGATGAAGACGAAGAAATTCGAAGCAATGCTTGGGAAGTGCTCGCGGAGGGCATGGGTGAGCGCAGATTATCGCAGTTTTTGCTGACCGTTCTAGAACGCGGCGAAGCTGGAAGAGAAGTAACTGCCGATGAGGAAGCGACTGTCCTATTGGAGGCAGCGCTAAACGGAAATGATGATTGGTGGCGGGAGATCGCTGCAGCGGCGTTAGTGGAGGAGGGGGAACAAATGTCCAAAGACCAGCAGATGATGAGCCGTTTAAACAAAGTAGTCTTTTTAAGACAGGTTCCCTATTTCGCTGATTTATCGCTTGAGGAGCTAGGCTTAATCGCTAATATAGCCGAGGAGTATGTATGCCCGGATGGAGAGAATCTTCTGCAAAGAGGAGAGCCTAACCCCGCGATGTATGTCATCGTTGACGGCAATATCGAGCTCACTAGCATTTCCGCGGCAGGCTGGGAAGGAACGATCGGCGTACTCGGTGCAGGGGATGTGTGCGGCGTAACTTCAGCGCTCGACAGCACCTCATCTACAGTAACGGCGCAATCCTTGCTTGGCGATGTGAGAGTGCTGAAGCTGCTCGGCGATAATGTGTCAAGGCTCATTCGTCTGTACCCGGAAATAGGAATCGGGCTGCTCCGAGCATCGTTCGCACGCATTCGATTGCTGGAAGAAATGATGATGAGGATTGATTCGTAGCAATAAAGCAAGTTAGCGGTTGCAACGGTACTTCAGATTGCATATAATATAGATTATTATTTCATATTCGAAGTAAAGCGATGATGGAGAAGAGTAAGCAGTACTTTCGCACAGGAAGAAGACGCCGTAGACTGAGAGCGTTTTTGTGAAATAGGCTGCCCAAGTTCACTCCTGAGCAGACACCTGAAACGCCATGATATACGGCGCGTGTAGGGAAGGTCCGGTTCCCGCCGTTATGGGGCTAAGGGATTGTCATTCAGCGCCTCTAGGCGACGTTAGCCACACTTGGTTATGCGTACAGGCTGATGCTCAATCCGAATTAGGGTGGTACCACGGTTCTTTCGTCCCTTTAGGGAGAGAGGGCCTTTTTTTGTGTAAATATAACCATTTATAAGTTTGTTAGCTTATAAAGAGCTTATATTTTTCCGCGAAACGTTAGCTAAGCCTTCTAAGGATGGCTTTAGCCGTTACGCTTGCATGATTTAGGGATGATGATATGGAGGCGAAGAAAAATGAAGGAAAGATTGGAAGGACTGCGCGTTGAAGCATTGCAGGAGCTTCAGCATGTGGATACGCCACAGCAGCTAAATGATTTGCGCGTTAAATATTTAGGTAAAAAAGGCGCTTTGACTGAAATTTTGCGTGGCATGGGTGGACTAAGCGCTGAAGAACGTCCAGTAATTGGTCAAGTAGCGAATGATGTTCGAGCAGCTATTGAAACGGTTATCGATGAGAAGCAGGATGCATTCCAGCAAGCTGAGACGAACAATAGACTCCTTGCAGAGACGCTGGATGTTACGCTGCCAGGCAAGCAATTGCCTACCGGCGCAGTGCATCCTTTAAACAAGGTAGCCCAAGAAATTGAAGATATTTTTATCGGTCTTGGTTATACAATTGCCGAGGGTCCAGAGGTTGAAGAGGATTATTACAACTTCGAGGCATTGAACTTGCCTAAGAACCATCCAGCCCGCGACATGCAGGATTCGTTCTATATTACGGATGATATCTTGATGCGTACGCAGACTTCCCCGGTTCAGGTTCGTACAATGAAAGCAATGAAGGGCCAAACGCCTGTTAAGGTCATTTGTCCGGGTAAAGTTTACCGCCGCGATGATGACGATGCGACACATTCATTCCAGTTCAATCAAATCGAAGGTCTTGTCATCGGCAAAAATATTCGGATGAGCGATTTGAAAGGAGCATTGCTGCAATTCGTTCAGCAAATGTTCGGCTCACAAGCGCAAATTAGACTTCGTCCAAGCTTCTTCCCATTCACGGAGCCAAGTGCTGAGGTTGACGTTACTTGCGTTCAGTGTGGCGGCAAAGGCTGCCGCATGTGCAAGCATACGGGCTGGCTTGAAATTCTTGGCTGCGGCATGGTGCATCCACGCGTTCTTGAAATGGGCGGTTACGATCCGGAAGAGGTCAGCGGCTTTGCATTCGGCATGGGCGTTGAGCGTATCGCGTTGTTGAAATACGGCATTGACGATATTCGTCATTTCTATACGAACGATCTGAGGTTCTTAAGCCAATTCGCAAGAATGTAGCAATGAGAGAAGGGAAGAAAAGAGATGAATGTATCCTATAAATGGTTAAATGAATATATCGATTTGTCCGGCTTCACAGGACAGGAGCTTGCGGAGAAAATGACACGCGGCGGCATTGAAATTGACGTTGTGGAATCCCGCAATAAAGGCGTGACCGGCGTCGTAGTTGGTTATGTGAAATCGAAGGAAAAGCACCCGGATGCGGATAAGCTGAACGTGTGCAAGGTTGACGTTGGCACTGGCGAAGAGCTGCAAATCGTTTGCGGAGCCAAAAATGTTGATGCAGGCCAGCTTGTTCCAGTTGCAGTAATCGGTGCTGTACTGCCTGGCGATTTCAAAATTAAGCGTGCGAAGCTTCGCGGCGTTGAATCCCAAGGGATGATTTGCTCGGCGAAGGAGCTTGGCTTGAATGAAAAGCTTCTGCCAAAAGAACAGCAAGAAGGCATTCTTGTTCTTCCAGCTACAACGAAGATCGGTGCGCCAATTGGCGATGTGCTTGGCATTAACGATGAGGTGCTCGAGCTTGATTTGACGCCAAACCGTTCAGACTGCCTCAGCATGATTGGCGTTGCTTATGAGATTGGAGCTTTAACTGGCCGTGAAGTTCGTCTGCCAAAGGCTGTTATAAATCATACAACCGTACGTGCGGATAGCCTTGCAACAGTTAGCATTAGTGCGCCTGAGCATTGCTCGCATTATTCGGCTCGTTATATTAAAGGCGTAAAAATCGGTGAGTCCCCATTGTGGCTGCAAAACCGTTTGATCGCTGCCGGCGTTCGTCCAATCAACAACGTTGTTGACGTTACAAACTTTGTTATGCTTGAATACGGCCAACCGCTTCATGCTTTTGATGCAGATCGCTTGCCTGGCGGCCGCATTGATGTCCGCCTTGCAAAAGCTGGCGAAACGCTTGTTACCTTGGATGATCAAGAGCGCAAGCTAGAGCCGCATATGCTCGTTATTACTGATGGCGAGCAGCCAATTGCCCTTGCCGGCGTAATGGGTGGAGCAAGCACCGAAGTTACAGGCGAGACGGTCAACATTTTGCTCGAGTCAGCAAAATTCGATGGCGGCACCGTGCGCAAAACTTCACGTCAACTTGGACTTCGCTCGGAATCAAGCATTCGCTTTGAGAAAGAAGTAGATCCGGCGAGAGTTATTCCTGCGCTAGATCGTGCAGCTTCCCTTATCGCAGAGCTTGCTGAAGGTTTAGTTGCTGAGGGTATTGTAGAAGTGCATGCAGGTGAAGTGAAACCAGCCAAAGTGTCCGTTTCATTGGATAAAATTAATGGCTATCTGGGTACAGAGCTGTCCAGACTTGAAGTTCAGACGATATTTGGTCGTTTGCACTTTGAATATGAGCTGTCAGGCGACAATGTATTTACTGTAATTGTTCCTACACGCCGCGGTGACATTACGCGTGCAGTAGACTTAATCGAAGAAGTAGCTCGTTTGCACGGCTATGATGAAATTCCTACTACGCTCATTCACGGCGATGTTGTGCCAGGTTCGCTAACGAAGCCGCAAGCTATTCGCCGCGAGCTGCGCAAGCGCTTGTCAGATGCAGGTTTGCATGAGGTTGTCAGCTATTCCTTCACAGGACCTGAGCGGACGAAGTTATTCCCTGCACTAGCGGAGCATACGAATCCAATTCGCCTAGCCATGCCTATGAGCGAGGATCGCAGTGTACTTCGTACGACGCTTATCGCACAGCTTCTGGAGACTGCGGCTTATAACCGCAATCGCAAAAATGAATCCGCAGCGATCTTTGAGATCGGCAGCGTATTCCATACCGATGAAGAGCAATTGACTCGCCTGCCTCATGAGAAGCATCGTTTTGCAGCTCTTCTGACTGGCAATCGTTCAGAAGCTGAGTGGAATACAAAAGCGGCTCAAGTAGATTTCTATGATGCGAAGGGCATTTTGGAAACGGTATTTGCTGTACTTGGCTTAACAGCCAGCGTATCATTCGAAGCGGCTCAGCCTGAGCATTTCCATCCAGGCAGAACGGCTGCCGTTCTTCTTCACACGCCTAAAGGCAATGAAGTAATTGGTTATGTAGGCCAATTGCACCCTGCTCTTCAACTTGAGGAGGATCTAGCTGATACGTACGTGCTGGAAATTGGACTTGACCTCATCTATGAGCAAGCAGATGCGGCAATCGAATATAAAGTATTGCCTCGCTACCCGGCTATGCAGCGTGATATTGCAGTAGTCGTGGATCAAGAGGTTGCTGCTGCCAAGCTAACTGGCGTGGCATGGGACATTGCTAGCGAGCTGCTTGAATCTGTACGCGTCTTTGACGTATATACAGGAGAGAAGCTGGGAGCTGGCAAGAAGAGCGTGGCCATATCGCTTGTTTACCGTCATGGCGAGCGTACATTGACGGATGAAGAGGTAACAGAGCTGCATGGCAAGGTTGTTTTACAATTAGAACAATCTTTTGCAGCAGAATTACGCAAGTAGGCAGGAAACCTTTAAAGCCGCATCGAAATAGTTCCTAGTGAGCTATTGATGCGGCTTTTTTCCTTGTAAATATAAGGAATGATTGCTTTTTCATAACGATCATGAATTTATATTTGCTAGAGAAACGAAAGCAGTTCCTCTCTGGACGGCAACGGTTGAGAACGTAAACAACGTATGCCCCTGAAGGATGATGTCAGCCGTTTAAGCTAGCTCTACTTGTATATTAGGAGGATTCGCCTTAATGGATGCTGAACAAACGGTAGTTACGGTTGATATATATGGAATTCAATATAAGTTAAAGGGTCATACCAACGTTGAATATATGAAAAGGGTTGCTGCGGCGATTGACGAGAGCATGAAGAAGCTGGCGAAAGGGTATCCGCGTCTTGATATGCCGAAGCTGGCAGTCCTCTCTGCTGTGCAAATAACAGAGGAAGTATTTCGATTGCGCCGCGACAATACAAGACTTCTGGAGGAAGAAGCGAAGCTTAATCTCCTGATCAGAGAGCTGGAGCAAATGAGTGAGCAAGCGGTCTCGCTAAAAGCTGAGCTTGCTGAGACGAAGCGTATGGCGAGCGAGCAATTGCAAAAGGCTAAAGCGGCGGCAGAAGCAGAGCTGAACGAAATGCTGGCGCTTGCCGCAGAGCAAGCTTCGGCTCAGCAAGCAGCAGCAGCCGAGGCAATGAAGGTGCAAGAGGAGACGATTATCCGTCTTACACAAGAAAATGTGGAACGGATTACAGCGCTCAGAACGAAAAAGGATGAGCAATTTGCACAGATTCAAGCTCGGAAGGATTCGGAGCTGAATGAGTTAAAGCGTGTGATGGAAACAAAAATAGAAGAGCTTAGCAGCAAGAAGACTGCTGAACTAGCAGAGCTCGCAGGCCAGAAGGAAACAGAACTTGCAGAGCTTGCGAGTCAGAAGGAAACAGAACTTGCAGAGCTTGCAAGTCAGAAGGAAACAGAACTTGCAGAGCTTGCAAGTCAGAAGGAAACAGAACTTGCAGAGCTCGCAAGTTTGAAGGAAATAGAACTTGCAGAGCTCGCAAGTCTGAAGGAATTAGAACTTGCAGAACTTGCAAGTCTGAAGGAATTAGAGCTGGCAGAGCTTGCAAGTCAGAAGGAAGCAGAGCAAGCAGAGTTTGCCATGCTGAGAAAACAAAAGGATGCAGAACTGGCTGAATTGCGATTGTCCAAGGACAATCAGCAGCTTGAATTGGAGCTGGAGAAGGAAGAACTGCGATTAGAGCTTGAACAAGTGAAGGCAGATGAACTGGCTTCACTTAGACAAGAAAAAGAAGCCCAATTAAATGCTTTAGCCTCGGAGCAAGAAGCACTGCTTACAGCATTAAAGGCAGAGAAAGAGGCGCAGCTGACTGAGCTTGAAGGAAGCTGGCAGAGTAAATGGGATGAGCGAGAACTCAGCTGGTTAGCCCATGCAGAATCCTCGCAGCTAGAAATTGCCCGCCAGAGTGAAGAGCGTGAGCAGGCTTGGAAGGCAGAAGCCGTTAAAGCGGAACAAGCTTTTCGTGCTGATCTTGAGCGGCGTAGAAACGGCTGGCTGGAGGAGCGAGGCAAGCTGCAAACCCAGATTGCTGAGCTTCAAGAAGGCTGGAAGAAGGAAAAGGAATTATTTGAACATCGTATAAATTCAGCAGATGAGCAGCTCGTTCAGGCAATGGAGCAGGAGGAATCCTTCCGCACATCATATGCTCAGCTGGAACAGGAGCTCCGTGAAAAAGAAAATGAATGGGAGCTGCTGCAAAGCGAGCTGAATGAAACACGCAGCAAGATCGAGGAGCTGCAGGAACAGAGCAGCCAGTCCTTAGCGCAAATTCAAGAGCTGGAACAGAAGCTTGTTCATGAACGCAGTCATGTATCCGCTGCGGATAAGCGGGCAACAGATTTGCAAACGCGATTGAAAGAAGCAGCGGATCGTGAGCAGCAGCAGGAACAGAAGCAGCTTGAGCTTGAAGAGGAGTTATTAAAGCTGCAGCTTGAGCTGGAAGAGCAAGAATTGATGAGTCAGAAGCAGACAGAAGAGCATAACAACTTGCTTCGGATTGAGCTTGAAAATCAGAAGGAATTGCTGGAAGAAGAGCATGAGCTGAAACTGCAAAAGATTGAGGATGAGAAGCGTGAGCTTGCTAGGACGCTGCGCGAGGAGCATGAAGGGCAGCTGCGAATAGTCGAAGCCGACAATGACGAGCTGTTTAAGCAAATGACCGCAGAAAGCAATGAGCGCTATGAGCAGTTGGCAGAAGAGAAGGATGCTAGGTACAAGGAGCTCGCAGCAAGCCATGATGAACTGAATAGGAAGCTTGCTAGACAATATGAAGAGCAGCTGCAGCAGCAAGCAGATCAACATGAAGAGCAGCTTCTAGAGCAGGCTCTGCTATATGAGGAGCAAAGTAAACAGCTTGTCCTTGAATACGAGGAGCGGAGCAAGCAAAAAGCAGCTGAGCATGAAGCAAATAATAGAACAATGGCTTCGCTTCATGAAGAACAGCTGCTAGAGCAGGCTGTGCAGTACGAGGAGCAAAATAAGCAGCTGGCTCACGATTATAATGAGCAGGCAAAGCAAAAGGCAGCCGAGTATGAAGCTAGGCAGAATGAACTCGTTCAGAAATACGAAGAGAAGCTGCTTGAGCAAGCGATTCAATTTGAAGATGCTCAGAAGCAGCTGACAAGTGATTTTGAAGCCAAGTCCAAAGCAGCGGCTGTTGAGCAAGCCGCTATTGCAGAGCAGCTCGTTGACCAGTATGAAGAGCGATATAATGAGCTTGCTGCCAAGCAGGATGAGGTTCGCAAGCAGCTAGAGAATGAACAGGAAGCTCGCTTGCAGCAATTGGCTGCAGAGCATGACGAGCAATTGAAGCAGTTATCTGCGGATCAAGAGGAGCTGCTGCTGCTTCAGCAGCACGATTACGAGACTGCCACCCAGAAGCTGCAAGCGCAGCTGGACAAAATTGAGCAAATTGCGGCTTCTGCGGCAAACGGTGAGCAGGTTTATAAGGCTGATTTGGAGCAACTGCAAATTAGAGAACAAGAGCTAACGGAGCAGTTGGAATGGACAGCAGCTCGAGAGCGCATTGCAGCTCAGCAGCTAGAAGCGGCTTCTGCGCGTGAACGTGAGCTCAGTGAGCGATTGCAGGCACAGCAGCAATATGCGGAACAGGTGGCTGCTGAGGTGAAGCAGTATGAGCTTGAGAAGAAGTCGCGCGAATCAGCGGAAGAGGAGCTGAGAGAGCGGCTGGAGCGAGCAATGCAGGAAGCAGCTGCCGCATCCGATTTGAAGGAAGAGCTGAGTGAGCATACGTCTAAGCTTGCAGCAGAAAGAGATGAAGCAGCTCGTCAGGCTGCGCGATTAGCTAGTGAGCGTGATGAGGCGGCAAGCGCACTTGAGTCACTTGTCTATGAACGCGATGAAGCAGCTCGTTCTGCAGAGAGGCTTGCTGAGGATCATGCTGATCTGCAGGAGCAGCATCATAAGCTGAAAAATGAATATTCGAAGCTGCAAACCGAATACAACGAATGGATCGAGCTCATCGAGCACAGCTGATCCAGCGCCTAGAACCAAGAAACCGCAGAAACAAACAAAGGCTATTGCCGACGTTGTTTCTGCGGTTTCTTTTTAGAGATTAACCATAAGATACGATTGTGCCAGTTGGACCGCCGGCGGACAAGCTTGCTAGACGAATCAAGTCCGGTGTAACAATTGCAGGATCTTTGCCGGTCGCGTGCATTTCTGTACGAAGCATGCCGGGATTATAGAGGTTTGCAAGAATGCCATGCTCGTACTCCTCATCGGCTAAGGTGCGTGTCAACGACTCTAGTCCTGCCTTGGCTGCGCTATATGCTGCATAGCCGCCTGCACCGTTCCATGACAGGCCGGAGGTAATATTAATTATTCGTCCATATTTTGCTCTGCGCATAGTTGGTAAAACAGCCTTAGTCAGCAGAAATGGTCCTGTCAGGTTGATCGCAATTTGGTTTTGCCATTCTTCTGAGGTTAGTTCGAGCACGCTGCCTGATTCAAGAACAGCAGCATTGTTCAAAATAATATCGATATGCCCAAATTGCTGGACGACTGCTGAAATGGTGTCTTGGACTTGCTGCTCATCGGATACATCCGTCTGCAGCACTACTGCATCTTTTCCCGTCTTTGCTTTTACGATCGAAGCTGTTTCCTCAAGCTTCGCAAGTCTTCTCCCAAGCAGCACAACATCGGCGCCTTCTGCTGCAAACGAGATTGAAGCTGCACGTCCAAGCCCCGTACCAGCTCCACTAACAATGGCGACTCGATTTTGTAAAATTCCCATCACCATTTCTCCTTTCGCTTTGCATATTATTAATATTTTATCAGAGGGGACAAGGAGGGGAAAGAGGAAGGTCATCAAACTTTCTTACTCGATTGTTAAATAAAAATGATATATGCGATAAAAGAAAAATATATGTAGTTTGGCTGCGTGAATAGAGCAAAAAAGTGATATGATCCCCAAAATGCTCACTGCTTAGGTAAAAAATGAATATAGCGGAAGTTTCTCCTGCTTTAACCTCTCATCTCCGAGTAAAATAGAACAGGAAACAACAAAAAAACAGCAGAGCAGATTCATTCCATCCAGCTCGGCTGTTTTTAAGTTTTGTTTATTTTCAGAATCGTTTATTCTACGACCAAAACAGCTTTCATTTCTCTATGCCCTGCTCCGCATGGAACGGAACAAATCATTTGATAACTTCCCGGCTCACTAATGTTTACAGCGATCGTGTCGCCATTTGAAAGTTTGTAGTCGGTTTTTTGGATCTGAACGCCATGAATGCCGTCAACGGAATCAAGCTTGAGATTAACCGTCTCGCCGGCTTTGATTTTATATTCCTTTTTGTCAAATTTCCAGTTAGCTGCTGTCACGACAAGGTCAGATGAAGATGCTCCGCTATCTGCTACTGTTGTATTCGTTTCTTTATTTTCGGGTTTGGCTGTGTTTGTGCCGCATGCAGCAATGACAACGACTAAACACATTGCGCTTGCAAATAATAACCATTTTTTCATTCGTAAAGCGTCCCCTTTCGATTATCCAATGTAATAGGTAAGTTTTGGATTGTATCTATTGTACCTTAACCAGCTTTCAATTGCAGTGACGGCGTGATGACAAACTCATGAATTTCTTGTGAAATGATTAGGGGAAACGCGAAAATGGGGTTGGACGCAGCAATCAGCCCTTGACCGCCATTAAGGCAATCAAGGGCCGGTCTCAAATATAGCCTGCATTAATCGCGATCGCGTCTGCCTGCTTCATAGGGAGTGCTGACCGGTATAAACAAGTCGATGATCCCGATAACAAGAGCAGCTAAGATGGCGCCAAGCAAGGTTACAGTTACGCCGCCTACGATAAACTGAGCAATCCAGATAACGGCTGCGCTTGCGATGAAGCCGACGATTCCTCGGCCAAAGGGTGTAACCCGCTTGCCGAATATGCCTTCAATTACCCAGCCTAGTGCAGCAATGACAAGCGCTAAGAAAAAGGCGCTCCAAAATCCGCCTACGCTAAATTGTGGAACGATAAACCCAACAAGCATTAATACCAGCGCGGCTACGATAAACCGGACGACATGTCCCAAAAAAGACATTTTATAACCCTCCTTAAGTTTTACAAATGGAAAACATAACTGGAGCTGTTTTGGTACTTGTGTAGCTTATAGTCGCCCACGTTCGCAGTTCTTTGTTATTTCCTTCCGTACAGTATTGCTAAAGTTGCGTCGTTAGACGGCTCGTTCGTTTATATTGTGACCAATTGAGCATCATTTATGTATGAAACAACGGTTCAGTTCGTGCATCAAAGTCGTGATTCGGCTATAATAGGAAGGCGAGAGGAGTGTTAATTGTTGGACACTAAAATTTTGAAGACACTTGAATATCCTAAAATCATACATAGATTGTCTCAGCATGCAGCAACATCGCTTGGGAAAACCATTGTTGAGTCGCTGCAGCCGGTTTCGGATCTGGAATCGGTAAAGCAGATATTGCAAATTACCGACGAGGCCTATACAGCTGATCGTCTTAAAGGCAGTGCGCCATTTGGGGGAATTGTGGACATCTCGGCGCCGCTTCACCGTGCCCGTATAGGCGGTACCCTAAATCCGGCTGAGCTTCTGGATATTGCGAATACCGCACGGGGCGGTAGACGTGTAAAACGGCATATCAGCGTCTTGCATGAAGATAATCCGATTCCAATGCTGCACCATATTGCAGATCAAATAAGTGAGCATAAGTCGCTTGAGGATGCGATTTTTGATTGCATCGATGACCAAGCGGAAGTGATGGACAGCGCTAGTGCTGAACTGGCATCTATCCGGCGCGAGCTTAGAAATGGCGAATCACGGATTCGTGAGAAAATGGATCAAATGGTTCGTTCCTCATCCGTTCAAAAAATGCTGCAGGACGCCATCGTAACACTTCGCAACGATAGATATGTCATTCCAGTGAAACAGGAATACCGTTCTCACTTTGGCGGAATCGTGCACGATCAGTCTGGTTCTGGCGCAACATTGTTTATTGAGCCGGAAGCCATAGTTGCGATGAACAATAAGCTTCGAGAGCTAAAGGCAGGCGAGCTGCGGGAAATTGAGAAAATTTTGCAGAAGCTAACTGCTTTGGCATCCGATTATGTAGAAGATCTTATTTATAACTTGGATTTGCTTGGCCAAATCGATTTTGCTTTTGCCAAGGCTCGGCTTGCTCATCTCATGAAGGCTACACAGCCGCGGATGAATGACCGAGGATTTCTGAAAATAAAACGTGGACGCCATCCGCTTATTGCCCCTGAGCAGGTTGTTCCACTCGATGTGGAGCTGGGCAATCAGTACACATCGATCATTGTAACGGGACCAAATACAGGCGGTAAAACCGTTTCCTTGAAAACCATCGGACTGCTTAGCCTTATGGCCATGTCAGGATTGTTTGTACCTGCTGAGGATGGCAGTCAGCTATGTGTATTTGATGCTATCTATGCTGATATCGGGGATGAGCAAAGCATTGAGCAAAGCCTCAGTACGTTTTCCAGCCATCTCAAAAACATCATTCGCATTTTAGGCTCCATGACATCAAAGAGCTTAGTGCTGCTTGATGAGCTTGGTGCAGGAACAGATCCAGCTGAAGGCTCGGCGCTTGCGATTGCCATATTGGAGCATGTTCATGCTATGGAAAGCCGTATTGTAGCAACTACGCATTACAGCGAGCTGAAAGCTTATGCTTACAATCGCAAGGGAGTCATTAACGCCAGCATGGAGTTTGATGTTGCTACCTTAAGTCCTACATATCGTCTGCTTGTTGGTGTTCCTGGACGAAGCAATGCATTTGCTATCGCTGAGCGTTTAGGACTTGCTCGTTCGATTATTGAACATGCAAGAGGAGAAGTTAGCGAAGAGGATCAACGGGTTGAAAATATGATCGCCTCCCTTGAAGAGAACCGGTTAGGCGCTGAAACGGAACGTCAAACGGCAGAGTCGCTCCGCCGTGAGATGGAGACGCTGCGCGCGCGCCATGAGGCAGAGAGTCTGCGCTTTGAAGAGCAGAAAGAAAAGCTGATGCAGAAGGCGCAAGATGAGGCTCGCGAGACTGTCCTCAAAGCCAAACGCGAGGCAGAACAAATTATTGCGGATTTGCGGAAGCTTGCAATGGAAGAAGGTGCCTCTGTCAAGGAGCATAAGCTCATTGAGGCACGCCGCAAGCTGGATGAAGCGGCTCCCGAGCTTCAGAAATCGAAGCGGGGAGCTTCCAAGACAGCAACGAAGCAGGTTAAGATTGAAGCTGGCGACGAAGTAACTGTATACAGCTTAAATCAGAAGGGCACGGTCGTGGAAGTTCACGGTTCTGACGCCACGGTGCAGCTTGGCATTATGAAGATGAAGGTTGCGCTGGATGATTTGGAGCTGCGAAGCTCTGGAGCTGCCGCAAGTAAGACACAACAGCCGAGGCAAGCAGCCAGCTTGCAGCGCACAAGAGAAGAAAATATTAAGATGGAGCTCGATCTTCGTGGAGAAAATCTGGAAGAAGCAATCCTTGAGGTTGACCGCTTTCTTGATGAGGCCTTTTTATCAGGCTTAGCTCAGGTTGCTATTATTCATGGTAAAGGCACTGGTGTGCTTCGTACAGGAATACAGCAATATTTGCGTAGACACAGCCATGCGAAGAGCTTTCGACTCGGTAATTATGGCGAGGGCGGCGTTGGCGTGACGGTTGTGGAGCTTAAATAGCTCCTAGCCGCGCAATCGAATACGGCAGATGATGGAGGGGTCTTGTAAATGAGTAATGAAGTCGATCAGTTGCTGAGCAATCCGTATGCTGCTTCACTTGTTTATGTATCGGTTGCGGTGCTGTCTCTCATCGTTTTTTTATCTTGCTTTGAGCTCGTAACCAAATATAAATGCTGGACGGAGATAAAAAAGGGAAACGTTGCTGTTGCTATGGCGACAAGCGGTAAAATATTCGGTATTTGTAATATTTTCAGGTTTTCCATCGAGTCCAACGATTCGGTGTATCAAAGCCTTATTTGGGGTGCGTTCGGTTTCGTCATACTTATGGCAGCATATTTTTTATTCGAATTTCTAACGCCTGTTTTTCGAATCGATGACGAAATCGCTCGTGATAACCGTGCGGTAGGGCTTATTGCAATGATCATTTCTGTATCTTTATCTTACGTGATTGGTGCAACTGTCATTATATAAACGGGGTGAACCATATGAAATATTTATGGAGAATACTAGCGGTTGTCGCTGTTTTGTTTTTTGTTTTCGGTATCGTATATTTAATGAATCATTAGAGGGGAAGTTATGAGCATGGATGAGCATTTGATATGTCCTTGGTGTTTAACGGAAATTGTATGGGATGAAGAAATTGGTCCGGAATCGCATTGTCCGCATTGCGACAATGAATTAAGCGCATATCGTACGATAGAGCTTGGTTATGATGAGGATGAAGTGGAAGCTGATGAACATGAAAAAGCAGTTCAGGCGCTAAAAATCAATGATGCTCGCAGAGCAGCAAAGCAAAATGGCGAGGAACCTGAGGACGATTGGTCAGACGATGAACTGGAGGAAGAAGCGGAAGAAGACGATTCCGATGATCCAAACCATAAACGTTGGCTAGCTCAGGGTGATGGTTTCCGCAATGCTGACAGTGCACGATTTGCTGTGGAAGAAACGGTTCAGCGTGTGCTTGATGATCAGGATGAAGTACCTGAATGCCCGGCATGTCGGGCGTATATGATCGAAGCAGGCGTACAGACAATTGACGGGCAGCAATTCGAGTCGAGAATCGCTCCATCTTTAGGAAAAGCGGTGCTTGAAACTCCTTTTCAATTGACCTTGTACGTTTGTCCCGTTTGCTATCAAACCTCGTCCTTGCTGAGTTCTGGCGATCGCGAGCAAATGATCAATCGTCTAACACCGGAAGAGTAACAGACAACTGGCAATAATGGACGGGCATGGGCTGCATCCAATAAGGGAATCTTACAAAACGTAATTCTGAAACGTAAAGGGCTAGACATGTGAACGCATGAACTAGCCTGCGGCAGGAGGAATCGTTTTGGCAAAAACCTTAAATGGACAAGCAGCCCTTTTACTTATTGTGCAGGCGCTTTACGGGATTGCGAACGCGCTGTCCGGGACGTTTGTTCCCGTATACTTATGGAAAGCAAGCCAATCTTATATGTTGATCGGTTGGTTCACTATGGGTCAATATGTAATGAGTGGATTAACCTTTTGGGTTGTTGGGAAATGGGTAAAAGAGCATAACAAAATGAATAGTTTGCGCATAGGCATTATTTTTTCAGGCGTGTTTTATTGTTCAGTACTGCTGCTGGGCACACATGCGAAGGTATATTATTTGCCGCTTGGCGTTTTAAATGGGATGGCGCTCGGTTTTTTTTGGGTCGCATTTAATGTAGTTTATTTCGAAGTGACAGATCCAGATAATCGGGATCGATTCAATGGCTGGTCGGGGCTGCTTGGTTCTGCGGCAGGTATCGTGGCGCCGTGGGTATCAGGCTTGCTAATCACGTCGATGCAAGGAGAAAAGGGATATAGGCTTATTTTTACCCTTTCATTAATCATATTTTCTATAAGTGTAGTGCTCAGCTTTTGGCTTAAAAAACGCCATGGTCAAGGCCGCTATAATTGGAAGCACGGTTTCCAGCAGCTGATGCAAAAAGGAAATCCGTGGCGTCGCATGTTTCCAGCAATTGCAGCGCAAGGTGTGCGAGAAGGCGTATTTATGTTTCTTGTTGGCCTTACGGTATACGTAGCTACGCAAAATGAAAGCAAGCTAGGAACGTATTCACTCATTACATCCTTAGTTGCTTTAATCAGCTTCTGGATTGTTGGCAAAATGCTCAAAAAAAACAATCGCAAATGGGCGATGCTCATAGGCGTTATCATGATTGGAATTGTTATATTGCCGCTGTTCTGGAAGGTCTCTTATGCTACACTGCTTATGTTCGGAATCGGAACATCACTATTTATGCCGCTTTATATTATTCCTATGACCTCAAGAGTATTTGACCTCATTGGCCAATCCGAGGAAAGTGCGCGGGAACGTGAGGAGTTTATCGTCCTTCGTGAAGCAGGTTTGGTTTTAGGCAGGGTTATCGGCTTATCGTCATATTTAATCGTTTTGCCGCTGAATCATTCTGCTATCGCCATTACTTGGCTCTTGTTTGCGGTAGGCATCGTGCCGATTGCTGGTTGGTGGTTCATGAAGCCGTTTCTTACAGAGCAGCAAGCACAAACCTAAATAGAAAGGAAGTGAAGGAATGCCGAAAGTAGTTACAGACATTACGCAATTAATTGGGAATACGCCTGTCGTAAGGCTAAACCGTCTTCCAGAGGAAGGCAGCGCCGAAGTATGCGTTAAGCTGGAACGCTTCAACCCAAGCGGCAGTGTAAAGGATCGCGCAGCCTTCTCTCTTATTAATGATGCCGAGAAGCGCGGTTTGATTAAGCCTGGTGATACCATTATTGAACCAACTAGCGGCAATACAGGCATAGGTCTGGCCATGAACGCAGCAGCCAGAGGCTACAACATGATATTAGTTATGCCGAACAACATGACTGCTGAGCGGATTAAACTGCTGCAAGCATACGGAGCGGAGGTTGTGCTTACACCTGCTGCTGAACGCATGCCGGGAGCCATTCGAAAAGCGGAGGAGCTTCGGGCTGAGCGCCCGGGCAGCTACATACCGAATCAATTCGAGAATCATGCGAATCCGCAGATTCACCGAACAACGACTGCGATAGAAATTATCGAGCAAACTGGCGGCAAGCTAGATGCTTTCGTAGCTACCGCAGGTACAGGCGGCACGATCACAGGAACAGGCGAAGCGCTAAAGGAAGTACTCCCTCATTTGTATGTAGCAGTAGTAGAGCCGCAAGGATCACCGGTGTTGTCAGGAGGAAAGCCAGGTCCGCATAAGCTTGTCGGTACTAGTCCTGGTTTCGTGCCCGCTATTCTTAATACATCGATTTATGATGAAATCATTCAAGTATCAGATGAGCATGCTCTAACGACAATGAGAGCGTTAGCGACGCAAGAGGGTTTGCTGCTAGGCCCTTCCTCAGGTGCTTCGGTATGGGCAGCGATGCAAATTGCAAAACGTCTTGGTGCTGGGAAGCGAGTGCTGTGCATTGCTCCAGATACTGGAGAGCGATATATGAGCATGGATATTTTTTGATCAGCATACGGGAGTGGTTTATAACCATTCCCGTAATGATTGCTGCAATATATTGCGTCTTTCATCAATGTAGTTATAAATAAACGCTGGTTCTGCTAAAAAGGTGTCATAGCTCGCCTTTCGCGTATAATCGCTGCGAATAGCCGGAGATAACTGTGCATGCATCTGCGAAATGACGGGTTCCAGCTTCTCGGCAGTAAATGCGGATAACAGCAGTTTCTTTATGATCGCTCTATATTTACGTCTGCACGATGGGAATGTAAATAGCTTCTCTGTCAGCGTATTGTAGCCCTGAAGACGGACGAGATCGCTGCCGCAAGGCTTTCCGTAACAGTTTCTCCCCCAGGTTCCCTCGTAATCCCATGGAATGATTCGATATTTCCCACTTTTGCTATGCTCATAAAGCGCATAGTTTTGATCAAATCCATCGTAATTTCCAGTCAATACAGCTCCGGCAAGCCATAATAAATATTGTGATACATCAAGGCGTTTGGCATGATGTTCATTCAGTTTACTGCCAGACAAACGATTGATATTTTGAACGAACGATACGAGCCTCTTTTTTGTCCCCGTCTTTCCCAGCTTCAATTCATAACCATCAAATAACGAAGCTTTCGTACCTTTAGAGACAGGGTCCGTTAAGCTGAAGTCGGCACTGTCATTGACGGCATAGAGAAGAGAACGGCAGCCAATGCCCCTTTTTTTGAAAAAAAGTTGATCTACCGCTTCGATTTCCAAATAAACGCCTTGAGGCACGTCATTTATTATGAGCCAGAAGTGGTTGGTTTGAGGGGATGGCACGCCAATTTTATTGAAAAAGTAAAAGGAAAGTGCGTTCCGCATCATGGATGGATCGTCATATTCCGCATTCCAATGAAATGTTTTGCCATTTTCAAGCCGAACCTCATAAGATTTTTTGGAATAATTTCGCGTATGTCCTCCCCGCAGGCCAAACTCTGCAGTATAGGTTTGTCCCTCCATCTCGAGCTGTGCCGGTTTGAAGGAACGCCCCCAAGCATCGCTTTGTATCTCTTGGAAATCAGATGCATTCATGCGTATGGAACGTGTCGGCAAGACTTCAGCAACCATCTAACCATCTCCTAAAAGCAAAAGATAAAGCCTACCGTTGCACGATAGGCGTTTTGATCTTAATACTCTATTCAGCTAATGCCCAGATGGTCACGATTATTTGGTCATCAATGTTTTCAATCCTAATGATCACAGTGGAAAGCTTCCATATCTGAACCAGTAGAGTTCAAAATCTATAATTATACTACTCTATTATTTATAGGGGAATTGCTCAATCTCTCATAAATAGATAGCAATCTAGTACCACTTCCATACGGTATACATATTAATATATTACATTTCGTATCTCATGTTAGATGGTGTGAATGAGAGAAGGAGGATGCAAAGCAGCAGAGTAATGAATGGGAAGTGAATAGGTCGTAAGGGCGTATTTGAAGACAGGCTTTGAACAACAAACAATGAAATTATCGGAGGGATTTTTTTATGAGTCTATGGTACAACAATGGTTATTCAGCTGGTCAATCGGTTGCTAGTAATAACAATAGCCACAAAAGCAACAAGAGTGGAAACAAGGATCATAACTTTCTTCAAAGCTTGGTAGGAAAAAACGTAAAAGTTAATCGCGGCGGACCGGACTCACTTCAAGGCAAGCTCCACTCTGTAAAAAGCGACTATCTTGTTTTAAACACAAATGAAGGTGTCGTTTATATCGCAGACAGCCATGTTAAGAGTGTTACTGAGGGAGGTGCCAGCAATTCAAGCGGAGGCAACAAAAGTGGATCTGGCAACAGAAGCGGAAGTCGCAGCACAGAAGTTATTCGTGCAAACAATTTCAATGGTGTTATTCGTGCAATGAATCAAACCTTTGTACAGCTTAATTCCGGCGGACCTGAGAAAGTTGAAGGTTTCATTGCTCAAGCAGGCAGCAACTCAATCCTGCTCGTTTCCGGCAAAGAAGCTATGCAAATCCAGAACTTCCACATCAAATCAATTAAAGCAGCGGGAAGCAACAAATCTGGCGGAAACAACAATAACAAAAACAACAATAACAACAAAAATGAAAACAAAAGCGACAGCAAAAACAACAACAAAAGCGACAGCAAAAACAACAACAAAAGCGACAGCAAAAACAACAATAAAAACAAAACACAAGGCAATCGCAGCGGTGGAAAAAGTAATGCAAATGCGGCTGCCGTAAAAACAACTCGCAGTTCAGTAAAAAAATCATAATGGCCTGTCGGGCAAAAGGTAGAGCTTTTGCCCGATTAAGCGATCTATCCGGATGAAAGGAGGTTAATTGCATGAAAAACCGTCATCCGCTGTTGGATAAGCAGGTCGAATTGGAGATTTCAGGGAAAGTAGCGCCTATACGAGGTAAATTGATCGAGTTTGGTCAGGATATATTAGTGCTGCATAATGGAACACAATTTTTGTATATCCCGCTTATTCATCTGCAGCAGCTTCGTCTTTCAACTCATAAAGAAGAAGCAGAAGAAATATATGAAGTACCGGAAATGCCTTTCGAGCCTTATAATGAACCCGTCTCGTACCGAAAAATATTGATGAACGCGAAAGGTATGTTCTCTGAAATTTATATTACAGGTAATCAGTCTATTCATGGTTATTTGACCACCGTTATGAATGAT
Source organism: Pristimantibacillus sp. Z349TD_6 (assembly GCF_056173205.1). NCBI lineage: Bacteria > Bacillati > Bacillota > Bacilli > Caryophanales > Paenibacillaceae > Pristimantibacillus (SeqCode) > Pristimantibacillus sp. Z349TD_6. The sequence continues at coordinate 1,964,334 of NZ_CM149662.1, forward strand.
TTTTTCGTCTTCTATTCTCCTGTTTATCATACGGTGATCATCTCTCTTCACCATATGAAGTATTTAATTCCGTATAGTCCTAACGTAACACCATACACGTTAACACCGGAACAATTCCCTCTAAAGCCATCCCCGCTAACCCTTGCAAGAACTTTTGATCAACAGCTTCGTAAATTAATCGGCGAATTCGTCGTGCTTGATCTCGGCGAGAATTCAAATAAAATCGGCGTTCTGAAAAATGTCGATCAAAGTATGATTGAACTTGCGACTGTAAGTGGAAACCCCGTTTTTTTACATTTTGATCATGTGAAGACGGTTCATATTCCGTAGGAAAGAAGACTATGCTTTTAGCCAGTAAACGGCTTAAGCATAGTTTTTTTTGGTCACTTTTAATAAAAGATTAACAGGATGCATTTAGATACGCGGATCTGGAAACATTATCTTTGGAAGGAAGTGACAAGATTATGAAAGTGAAACCATTTGGGATTTTGCCCTCTATGTTAATGATGGTTTTATCAGTTGGACTTGTAAATCATGTTCTGGTTGTACCGCTGCTGCTTGATGCCGCTAAGCGCGATGCATGGATTTCTGTTATTTTTGGACTTGTTATCGTCCTTCCATGGGTTTTATTTCCTGTTTATGGAATATTAAAGCGGATGGATGGAACCCCGCTTGATCAATGGCTGAAACAGCTTATGCCGCGGTTTTTGGCGTGGATAATTATTAGTATATTTCTGCTGGTACAGCTGAGCATTGCTTTTGAAACGCTAATTATAACCGCTTCGTGGACTGCGACAACCTATTTGCCCAATACGCCCTCCATGGTAGTTTGTACTGTTTTTTTAGGCCTTTGTATGTTTGCATCAGTCTCAGGGCTGCGGACCATCGCTTATGTTAGCTGCATATTATTGCCAATCGTTGTATTGTTAGGCGATTTTGTCATGTCTGCGAACATGCCTCACAAAGATTATCACTATTTGCTCCCTATGCTAGAGAATGGGATGAGCCCGGTCATGAAAGGCATTTATTATGTGTTGACTTCATCTTGCGAGTTTTTTGGGTTCATGTTTATCCAGCATCATATTCATGGGAAATTTAAAAGGTGGCATTTTATCGTGCTTGTTCTATTTTTATCGCTCCTGACGCTTGGTCCGGTCATAGGCGCGATTGTAGAATTCGGGCCTGTTGAAGCTGATAAAATGCGGTACCCTGCTTTTTCGCAATGGAGACTGGTTTCCATCGGTAAATATTTTGAGCATGTTGATTTTTTTGCGATTTTTCAGTGGATGTCAGGCGCACTTATTCGGTTAGCGATATCCATTCACATTTTGTCAGAGTTTTGGCCGTTGCGGCGTTTAAAACAGAAATGGATTTCCCCTACTGCGCTTGGCGTGATCATTTTAGTCATTTCGGGCGTTGGCATCAAAAATATGGTTCAGGTAAGGAGCGCATTACATGCTGCATTTCAATATACCGGCATTATCGTTATGTTCTTAACGATCGTGATTTGGATCGTGTCTATGTTTAGAAAAAAACAAGGTGATAAAAAAAGAACAGCCATTATCGGTTCGGAGGAGGCAGAGCAGTCATGATTCATGACGAGCATAATAGTGAGATCGATCACAACGATATTTCGTTGGATCAGTTAAAACACATATTGAAGGATTGTCATGATGTTATTGAATATAAGCTGACACTCGACGTAGACGGTCCAATGGAAGTGACTTTGTTGTATTGCGATGGATTAATCGACAATCAACAATTGCAGCTCGGCTTACTTCCGCTACTAGAGAAATGGGCGGAGCAATTAAGAACGGTTCCAGCCGTGGATACGGGTGAAAAACATAAGCCCAGCATGTTATTTAGTCAAATTCAATCTGGGGATCTTGGCAGCAACATATTTGCGCGCCTATTTGCAGGCAGCGTCATATTGTCCTTTGCTAAATTTGAAGGTTTGTTTGAATTTGACATCGCTAATCAGCCAGGAAGGACGCCAGAGGAGTCGGTGCTTGAAGTATCGATTCGAGGACCGCGCGACGGGTTCGTCGAACAGCTTTCAACGAATGTTGCTTTAGTGCGCATGAGGCTGAAAACACCAGATATGCATGTAGAGTATCGAAAAATCGGCACCGAGTCATTGACGGAGGTCGCTTTGCTTTATATGGAGGGAAAGGCTGATCCTAAGCTTGTTATAGAAGCAAGAAGGAGACTGGACAATATTGATATTCCGGCTCTAGTAGGCGGAAGTCAACTGGAGGAGCTTTTATCCGACCGCCGCTTTTCTTTATTTCCACTCGTTGAATTTGTAGGACGGCCTGATTATGTCGTTCAATCGTTGCTGCAAGGCAAGGTAGCGATATTGCTTCATGGGTCGCCATCAGCACTTATAGCACCTGGAAACTTATTGCTGCTTATCAAATCGCCAGAGGATGCACATTTACCCTTTTATTATGTTTCATTAGAACGTTTGTTAAGGCTTGTTGGACTCGTATTATCTATTTGTTTGCCTGGTTTCTGGATAGCGCTGTCTGCATTCAACACGGATCAGATTCCCTTTACGCTGCTTGCAACCATTACGATGTCGCGAATCGGATTGCCGCTGTCGGCTACGATGGAGATGTTTCTGATGCTGACCATGTTCGAGCTGTTCAGGGAAGCTGGTGTAAGACTTCCAAGGGCAGTAGGTCAAACCGTTTCTGTTGTCGGCGGATTGATTGTTGGAGATGCAGCCATCCGTGCGGGCATGACATCGCCAACGATGCTCGTAATGGCCGCGGTAACGGCGGTATCAACCTTTACTCTCGTGAATCAGTCATTAAGCGGCTCGGTAAGCATCATCCGTTACCTTGTCCTTATCTGCTCCTCTGTGCTGGGTATTTTCGGTTTTTTTATCGGCTCCTTTGCCGTTCTTATCTACATGTGCACATTAGAATCATTTGGACGCTCTTACTTATACCCGGTTGCACCCATGCGCTTAAAGGAGCTGCTGCCAGCGCTTATACAAATGCCATGGAAGCTTAAGAGTACTAGGAGGAATAAATGATGCTCTTTGCATGGATTAAAAAGCAGGCAACACACCTTAGAAAGTGTGCTGCACTGGCAGGCATTGTGTTTATGTCGTTGCTGCTGCAAGGCTGCTGGGATGAGGTTAATTTGGCGGATGTGAGCTATATATCCGCATTTGGCATCGATTATAAGGACGGACAATTTGATATTTATGCCCAAACGATTAAATTTGGATTAATTGCCAAAACAGAATCGCTTCAGCCTGATCCAAACCCGGTTTGGATCGGAAAAGGATCGGGAGATACCGTACTGCTTGCTCTAAATGACCTGGCTCGCTCTGGCCAAACGATTTTGAGCTTGGAGCATTTAAAAACCGTTATCGTACAGGAGAGAGCGATGAGCAAAATCGCTGACATCATGGACGGGGTGAATCGACAGCGGGCATCGCGGTACACCTCGCTGCTATTTGGAACTAAAGCACCGATTGATAAGATTTTTACTAGCGATACTTTTTTTGATCAATCACCGCTTAACAGCATTATGTATATGCCAGGCCCTCTCGACAGTCAGAGGAGCTTCATTCGTCCTTATTCCTTGCAGCTAGCGGTACAGACGCTGAATGAACCCTCGATGGTAACCACTCTTCCCGCATTGAATGCAAATGAAGAATACTGGAGAAGAAAGAAACAGCCGCTTCAAATCCAGTTAATAGAAGGGATATTTATATTCAAGGATCTTAAATATCTCGGGTATCTTACGGAGCCAGAAGTCACTGGGCTAAGGTGGGCAGATCCTGAATTCAAGCATTTTCTGCTCAAAGCGCAAGGGGAAAAAGGGAAAGCGGCAATCGCTGTTGTGTCATCCAAAGGGAGTGTGGATGTGAGTTTTAAAGGTGACAAGCCCATTTTCACATTAAAGATGCGAGTAGACGGGAATGTCGCAGAAATGGATGGCGTTATACAGGAACATGAAATTGTTTCGTCAGTTAAAGCGCGGATTAAGCAGGAGATGGAGGATACGTTCCGCAAGGGGCTGGAGAAGAAAGTTAGCTTCTTTCAACTGGAGCATCATCTGTACCGTTACCATCAAGCATATTGGCAGCAAGCATGCAAAGGCAAGGAGTGGCTGCCAAAGCCCGATCAGTTAATCATAGAGGTGGATTTCCAATTAATTCACACCGGTAATTTCGATTTAAATATTGACACATAAATAAAGGAAATTTAGCTCATAATACGTTTGGCACGAAATAAATGGATCAAATCGTAATTTTGAACCAAGTCTAGAGGAGGAAAACCAAATGTTGCAACAAATGACGGCAAAAGAGCTGGAGTACATTGCAGACTCTATGTCTAACGAGGATTTATTAATTAAGCAATGTGCAACGCTTGTTGCTACGGGTACTACACCAGCGCTTAGAAATTTATGCTCACAAATGATTCAAACCCATCAGCAGCACTATGATTCTTTGCTGTCTGCGATCTCGCACCATCAGCAAATCGCTCCAACACAGCCTCAACAATAAGAAGGATTTTAAAAGAAGATTAGGAGGTCAATCATAATGCAGCAACAACAAAAGCAATCGATTTTGACTGAGGAAGATTTGGCAGGCACGATCCTTAGCGATTTGAAAAGAGTTGTTCGTGAATATGCAACAGCAGCAACAGAATCTACTTGTCCTGATATTCGCCAGCTGTTTACGAAATTGACAGACAGCACGTTGGCACTGCAAGGCCAGCTGTTCACGGCGATGCAGCAAGCGAATATGTATAATACATCCTCGCCTGCGCTGCGTCAGGAGCTGGACAAGCAAGCAAAGCAATATCAGCAAACCAAACAAAAAACGAGCCAGTTTTTACAGCAAAACCTAGGGCAACAGCAAAACCAAACGATGTATACGCCGCAAATGCATCAGTCCGGCCAATATCAACAAGGCTCACAAACGCATTACATGTAAAGACCCCTTTGGGGTCTTTCCTTTTTATAAGGATTAGGAAGCAGAAGCAGCTTTTACATAGGATGCTAATATTTCTCCGCGAGAAGTGCTGAAGCCGCCAAAATAAAGGCTTCAGCCTTTTATGCTTTGATTGCGCGAGAAACAAAAACGTTGTAAAATATTCTTTATAATTGCAGTTGTACTGGAAGGAGTTATACAATGACCGAATTACAGTTGAAAGTGCTTGAACTGCTTCAGGAGGATGCGCGCAGGGACGCAGATTTGATCGCAACCATGTTAGCCGTAACAACCGAGGAAGTAAAGCAAGCCATCGCCGAGCTAGAGAAAGACCATATTATCGTGAAGTATGCGACAGTCGTAAACTGGAGCAAGATTGACGACCAGAAGGTAACTGCACTTATTGAGGTACAAATTACACCAGAACGCGGTCGCGGTTTCGAAGGAATCGCTGAGCGCATTTATTTATATCCAGAAGTAAAATCCGTCTACTTGATGTCGGGAGCATACGATTTGCTCGTTGAGGTTGAAGGAAAAACGTTGAAAGAGGTCGCCTCTTTTGTATCGAATAAACTATCGCCTATTGACGCGGTATTATCGACAAAAACATTTTTTATTTTGAAAAAATACAAACAAGACGGCATTATCTTCGAGGAGCATGAAGGTGATCATCGGTTGATGGTTTCGCCGTGAAAAAAGGGTGATGGCAATGATTAAAGATGAAGAGAAACAACCCTCCACACCTTTGCAGCGTCAATCGATGGCTGATTATTTGTCACCGCTCGTTCGGGGCATCAAACCGTCGGGAATCCGTCGGTTTTTTGATTTGGTCAGTACGCGCAAGGATGTTATTACATTAGGAGTAGGGGAACCCGACTTTGTGACGCCATGGCATGTTCGGGAAGCTGCTGTATATGCGCTTGAAATGGGGAAAACGCAATACACGTCAAATGCGGGAATGCCAGAGCTGCGGGAAGCAATCGGGCAGTACTTAAACGATCAATTTGCCGTGCCTTACAACCCTGCGGACGAAATATTAGTAACCGTTGGCGGCAGTGAAGCCATCGATCTTGCCCTTCGTGCGTTTATTGCGCCTGGCGATGAAATTTTGATTCCTGAGCCATGTTATATTTCCTATTCACCTATAACCGCGCTTACCGGAGGAAAACCTGTCGGTATTGAAACGTTTGCCAAGGATGAATTTAAGCTGAAGGCTGAGTCGCTTCAAGCCGTTATAACGCCGAAATCAAAAGTACTTATTTTATGTTATCCAAGCAACCCTACTGGCGGCACTATGACCTATGAGGACTGGCTGCCTATTGCAAAGCTAGTGGAAGAAAATGATCTTATTGTTATTTCCGATGAGATTTATGCGGAGCTTACTTACGGCTCGAAGCATGTAAGCTTTGCTGCAATGCCGGGGATGAAGGATCGTACCATTCTTGTGAGCGGCTTCTCGAAAGCTTTCGCGATGACAGGCTGGCGGATGGGTTATGCCTGCGGCCATCCCGATCTTATTGCAGCTATGCTGAAAATTCACCAGTATACCGTTATGTGCGCGCCGATTATGGCACAGTATGCAGCGCTTGAAGCACTTCAACATGGCTTAGAAGAGAAGGACCGCATGGTGGAGGCTTATAATCAGCGCCGGCGTCTTGTCGTAAAAGGATTCAGGGAAATCGGACTCGATTGCCATGAGCCGCAGGGTGCATTTTATGCATTTCCATCGATCGTATCGACGGGCTTATCAAGTGAGGAGTTTGCGCAGCGTCTGCTCGATGAAGCGAATGTTGCAGCTGTTCCGGGAGATGTGTTCGGTCTCGGAGGCGAAGGCCATCTTCGCTGCTCCTATGCAACTTCTGTCACGAATCTGACCGAAGCGCTTGATCGAATAGGCGGCTTTGTACATCGCTTGAAGCAAGAAGGCTAATCTAACGCCTTTAATAAACAGCAGGTCAGGAGCTTATCCGGCCTGCTGTTTGCATGAATAGAGAGTAATGGATGAAAAAAAGGAGGCAAGGCGATGAAACTATACACAAGAACGGGCGATAGCGGTCAGACATCTTTAATTGGCGGCCGCGTGCGCAAGGATGATGTTCGTGTTGAGGCATATGGCACTATAGACGAATTGAATTGTTTTGTAGGGCAGGCAGCGGCGGAAGCTGCCAAACATGAAGAGCTGGCAGAGATGGCAGCTTGGCTCGTTGATATTCAGCAGGAGTTGTTTGACTGCGGCTCAGATCTTGCTTACGCCGTTGAAGGCGCGCCTCTAAAAATATCGGCAGAGCCGTCTAAACGTCTGGAAGAATGGATTGACCAATATACAGCAGAGGCACCGGAAATCACGAGGTTTATTTTGCCGGGAGGAAGCCCTGTTTCTGCAGTTCTGCATGTATGCCGAACGGTATGCCGCCGGGCAGAGCGCCGCGTTGTAACGCTTGCAGCTCAGCATTCGATTAATGCCGATGTACAAACGTATTTGAATCGACTGTCCGATTTTTTCTTCGCCGCTGCTAGAGTTGCAAATGCGAAGCTTGGCATATCAGATACGGAATATGTACGCAGCGCAGAAGTATTTCGGAAGCCGAAAAAATGATGGATAGACTTGAATTATTATATTATCGGCCGTTGGTGGCTGCGGTTAGCGAGGCAGAGCATGGAATGACCGTCCGGCGGGTGCTGGAGCGTCAACTGGGCGTATCGCGCAAGCTGCTCTCGCAAGTAAAGCAAACGGAGCATGGACTGACTGTTAACGAGATTCGTGCCTATACGACAGCTCCTGTTGCAGCGGGCGATATCATTCGCGTACGCATGGAGCGGGAAATTTCCGAAGATATTTTGCCGCAGCCAATTCCGGTACAAATCGTATTCGAGGATGAGGATCTGCTTATCGTAAATAAACCAGCTGGGATGATTGTCCATCCGACCCATGGACATTACACGGGGACGCTTGCTAATGGTATCGTTTACCATTGGCAAGAAGCGGGGGAGAAGGTGCGTTTCCGTCCCGTCCACCGCCTTGATGAAGAAACATCCGGACTTGTCGCTATTGCCAAAACCTCCTATGTACATCAACAGCTTTCGGAGCAAATGCAGGCAAACGGTATTTTAAAGCTGTACCGCGCATATGTTTATGGCTGCCCTGAGCCAGCTGCGGGAGTGGTTGATGCGCCGATTGACCGTGACCCAGACCAGCCGCATGTTCGCATCGTCACGCCGGAGGGTTATCCGTCTATTACGCATTATGAGACGATTGCACATTATGAATCTAGTTCGGACAAGCCTGCCGCAGCGGCTGTGCGCTTAAAGCTCGAAACGGGACGGACGCATCAAATTCGCGTTCATATGAAGCATATCGGCTGCCCGCTTATCGGAGATAAAATGTATGGTACTCAACAAGGTGTGGAGGAGGAGTGGGAGGACGCAGTCGGTCGTCAAGCACTCCATGCCGAGATACTGGGATTTACCCATCCCATTACAAAAAAATGGATGGAATGGCGTGCGGATTTGCCGCCTGAGCTTGAACGATTAGAACGGAGTCTATCAAAATAAAATGGGACTAGTCAGCCCAATGCTGGAGGAAACAAGAGGATGACGAAACAAAAGGAACTAACTATCATTCAATATCCAAAATGCGGTACATGCCGCTCAGCGCTTAAATCGCTGCAAAATAAAGGAAATGATGTCGTATCTAGAAATATTGTAGAGCAAACACCTACAGCTGCGGAGCTGAAGGAGATTGTAAAAAACAGCGGTCTAGAGCTGAAAAAGTTTTTTAACACATCTGGAGATGTTTACAGGGAGCTTGGTTTGAAGGACAAGCTGGCTGACATGACTGAAGATGAGAAATATGACTTGCTAGCTTCAAATGGCATGCTGATTAAACGGCCTATCGTGACGGATGGCAAGACGGTTACTGTTGGATATAAGGAAGAACAATACGAACAAGTTTGGAACAATGGAAAAGGGTGAATGGACGTATGTCACAAACCAAATGGCGTTCCAAGAGGCTGTCGCAGCTAGGATCATCCATATTTGCAGAAGTTGCAGCGTGGAAGCGGTCAGCTGTGGAAAGCGGTCTTGATATTATTGATCTGGGAATCGGTAATCCGGATCAGCCGCCTTCGCCCGCCGTTAGACAGGCGCTTAGCGAAGCGGCATTGCGCAGTGATATGTACTCGTATCCAGCTATCAAAAGCGGCTTGCCCTTTCGAGAGCATGCAGCGAAATGGATGAAGCATCGATTTGACGTGGAGCTGGATGCCGGAGAAGAGATCGTAACACTGCTCGGCTCACAGGACGGTCTTGCCCATCTTGCCATGGCGCTTTGTGATCCTGGCGATATCGTTTTGCTGCCTAATCCGGGGTATCCAATCTATGCTGCATCATTAGCGCTCGCAGGAGTCGAATCTGTATTGATGCCGCTGCGCGAGGAGAATGGCTTTATGCCCGATCTGGAGGCAATACCGGATTCGGAGTGGGACCAGGCAACGTTTATTTTGCTCAATTACCCGAACAACCCGATTTCTGCTATAGCGGACATTTCCTTTTTTGAGCGATTGATTGATAAAGCAAAGCGTCATAACGTGTTGGTCGTTCATGATCTTGCATACTCCGAGATGGGATTTGAAGGCTGTGAGCCGCCAAGCATTCTTGAGGTACCGGGTGCAATCGATCATGCGGTTGAATTCCATTCATTGTCCAAAAGCTTCAACATGGCTGGCTGCAGAATTGGTTTTTTGGCTGGAAATAGGGCAGCAGTCGCCGCTCTCCGCGAGCTGAAAGCGAATATTGACTACGGCGTGTTTGATCCTATTCAAGAGGCAGGAATTGTTGCACTTCAGGAAGCGATAGCAAATGTAGAGAAGCCAAAGGCAGGAAAGCTTTATGAGCAGCGGCGCAATACGTTCCTTGAAGCGCTTCGTGCAGAAGGATGGGATGTTGCCGCACCTCGGGCAACAATGTTCGTTTGGGCGCAGCTTCCTCCTATGCAGTGGTCGCTTAGCGAGCCGTGGACGTCCAGGCGAATTTCCCAGGAAATGCTTCGTCAAACGGGCGTCGTCGTAGTGCCTGGGGAAGCTTTTGGCTCCGAGGGTGAAGGTTATGTAAGAATAGCACTGGTTGAAAGCGAAAAACGGTTGAAGGAAGCTGCGGAGCGGATTGGAAAATTTATTCGTGGGCAATAAATATAAATAATAGTTTGATATGTTTGAGAGGGGTTTTATAACGATGAGTGAACAACGTTTACTTTTGGTTGATGGGATGGCAATCTTATTTCGGGCTTATTTCGCTACTTCATTCGGAGGAAGCGTTCGTAAAACAAGTGCAGGCGTACCTGTTAATGCAGTACATGGATTTGTTCGGTATTTCATGGATGCAATCAATACGTTTAATCCAACACATGTCGTATGCTGCTGGGACATGGGAAGCACGACATTTCGTACGGAGCAGTATGATGGTTACAAATCCAATCGTCCGTCTGCGCCAGAGGATCTAATTCCTCAGTTTGATCTGGTGAAAGAAGTCGTTGCCAGCTTCGGTGTACCGAATATTGGGATTGCAGGATATGAGGCGGATGATTGCATTGGAACACTTGCTGCTGCACTTAAGGATCAAGCGCAAATTTTTGTTGTGACGGGTGACCATGATATGCTTCAGCTGGTGGACGACCGGGTATCGGTTGCGATCATGAAGAAGGGCATCGGGAACTACATGGTGTATACGCCGGAAACGCTAATGGAAGAACGCCAACTTACGCCTATTCAAATTATCGACATCAAAGGGTTAATGGGAGATACAGCGGACAATTACCCAGGCGTGAAAGGTATCGGAGAAAAAACAGCGCATAAGCTTATTCAAGAACATGGTTCAATCGAGGGTTTGCTCGCTAATTTGGAGGCAGTATCCAAAACAATCCGAGTGAAAATTGAAGCGGATCTTGATATGCTTCATCTATCCCGTGATTTAGCGACAATTCGCTGTGATGTGCCAGTATCGGCAGAGCTCGATGGTTGCTGCTGGGCCTATGAACGCGAAACCGTATTGCTCAAATTTGAAGAGCTGGAATTTAAAAGCTTGATATCGCTTATTGGATAAATGAAAAGGATCTCCTCTTACGGTTATATCCCGTAGTGAGGAGATCTTTTTTTTTTCGATTAGATTTAAATATGGAATGGTCAGGCAGCGTATTGATGACAGATTGCCAATTCTAATATTGCAGTAACATAGCTTAAAAATGGGTAATTTTGGGTGATTATTACCAGATTTAAAAATAGTACATGAAATAAAAAGGTTTGTGCATGGACAGTGTCATAGGATGTACGCTATTTTATTAATAATGGTTATCATTCTTAATTAGACGCAGGAGGAATAAAGGAATGTTTTCACGCAATCAAGTTCGTCATCTTAAATTAGGGGTATTTCTCTCCCTTATTGGGTTAATGATTTTGGTGCTTTCCGCATGCAGCAGTGCTGAATCGAGTACAGAAAACAATGGAGTGAAAAGCACCGAAAAACCATCGGAAACAACGTCAGAGCCAGCGGTTGACCGGACGGTCAAAGATGCATATGGAGACGTGTTGGTACCAGCTAACCCGGCAAAAATTGTCGTGCTGGATATCGGAGCGCTTGATAATTTGTTGGAGCTTGGCATTACGCCAATTGGAGCACCTTCAATTCTTGCTGCGGGAGATCCATATCCGGCTTATCTGAAAGGAACAGATGGGATTTCGAATATTGGATCTGTAAATGAGCCCAACTTGGAAGCGATAGATGCTTTAAAGCCGGATCTGATTATCGGCAACAAAGATACACATGATGCGATCCATGACCAGCTTACGAAAATCGCACCGACTGTATTCGTAGAAACATTAGGCGTTACATGGAAAGCGAACTTGCAGCTGCATGCTGAAGCAGTGAACAAACAAGCAGAAGGCCAAAAACTGCTGGACGCCTACAATGGGAAAATAACGGATCTAAAATCTAAATTAGCGGACAAAGGACAAAGTGTCTCACTATTTCGTCCGCGTGCCGATAAAATACAAATTTATTTGAAGGATACGTTCGCTGGAACCATTATGACAGACGCTGGGATCAATCGTCCCGAATCACAGAACATTGAAGGATTCTCCAAGGATGTGACCGAGGAGCAAATGAGCAGCCTGGATGGAGATATAATCCTTTGGTTCAACCGAGAGCCGGATGCCTTTGCCAAGGTTGAGAAAAGTGCGTTATGGGCTTCCTTAAACGGAGTCAAAAGCAATAGTGTACATTCCGTTGATTGGGAATATTGGATGAGCGGACTTGGCATTCAAGCCGTAAACAAGGTTGTCGATGATCTGCAATCATTTCTTGTAAAATAATTAAAGATTGGGTCGCCAAGCGGCGCCCCAATCTTTCTTCGTTTATTTGACAATGACGAGCTGGAGGTAGGCGAAGTGAAGCCCAGATTGATGGGATTGGCTGTTCTTGTTATTTTTGTTTGCGCTGCTTTATTATCGAGCATTATGTTTGGGATTGTACAAATTCCATTCCATGCCGCCCTCAATGCATTTTGGTCATATGATGCTTCACAGGAAGCTCACATCATTATCCGTTCCGTCAGGCTGCCAAGAGCACTGATCGCAGCAGCTGTGGGAGGCTCGCTCGCTGTAGCGGGCTGCTTGATGCAGGCGCTCAGCCGAAATGCGTTAGCAGGTCCTGAGTTATTTGGGGTGAATTACGGGGCTGCACTCGCTGTAGTTATCGCTTCAATAGCATTAAATTCCACCTCGCTTACTGTGTTCTCTTGGTCGGCTTTACTCGGTGCAGCAGCTGCAGGAACAGCTGTATTTCTGCTTGGTTCATTAGGCAGAGGCACATTGACCTCAGTCAGGCTTGTACTCGCAGGAGCTACGATCAACCTTCTGCTTACCTCCCTTACGCAAGGGATACTGATTTTAAATGAGCAGTCTTTGGATACGATGCGATTTTGGCTAGCTGGTTCGCTTACAGGAAGGGATCTGCAATTGTTTATACAGGTGTCCCCTTATATGCTAGTTGGATTAATTTGTGCGTTTGGTCTAAGCAATCATATGAATGTTATCGGTCTAGGAGAGGATGCGGCACAAGGACTAGGCCAACATGTGTTCTTTATCAAGACACTCTGTATCGTCGCTATTGTGCTGCTTGCAGGCAGTGCGGTTGCTATCGCTGGTCCCATTGGGTTCATCGGACTTGCAATTCCGCATATTGCTCGATCAATTGTAGGACTTAATTACCGATGGATCATTCCTTATTCCGCATTAATCGGTGCCCTGCTGCTGTTGATTGCGGACATTGGCGCACGATTTGTACTGCCTGATCAGGAAATTCCCGTAGGTGTTGTAACAGCCTTCTTTGGGGCGCCATTTTTAATTTATTTGGCTCAGCGAAGGGGTGGAGCGACATAACTTCTTTTATAAAAGGACGTTGGCACCGAATTATTATTTTGTTGTTATTGATGAATGTACTTGTATTGCTGCTGAACATTATTATTGGCGAGAGAAATATACCTGTGATGGCTGCAATCCAGACGGCGCTTGGAATAGGCAGTGACGAATATGCGTTTACGATTCGTCAAGTGCGGCTGCCAAGGGTATTGACTGGATTTTTGGCTGGATGCGGCTTGGCATTATCGGGGACGATCCTGCAAATGATTACCCGCAACCCGCTGGCTTCACCGGGCGTCATTGGACTAAATGCAGGAGCGGCAGCTGCTGTAGTTGCTTTTCTGGTGCTTGTCCCTTCCTTTCCAATGAGTCGTCTTCCATTGGTTGCATTTGGGGGAGCGCTGTTGGTGGCATTAACGATCTATAAGCTCTCTTGGAAAAAAGGCAGCTCTACCGAGCGTATGCTTCTAGTTGGAGTTGGCATATCTGCAATGGCTGGCGCATTAATAACGTATTTACTGACAGTGGGCAAAATATTCCGCGTTTCTCAAGCATTTGTATGGATGGCAGGCAGCTTATATGGCCGAACGTGGGAACATTTCTGGCCGCTGCTCCCGTGGATTATCATTTTATTTGTGCTGCTAATGCTGTATACACGCTCCCTTGATTTGCTTCAGCTCAGCGATAGTTCAGCAATTGGGATGGGCATACGACTGGAACGCGTCAGATTTTTACTTCTCTTATTTAGCGTTGGTTTAGCGGGCTCAGCTGTCTCGATGGCTGGAACGATAGCATTTGTGGGACTGATGGCTCCGCATATGGCTTCAAATCTCGTAGGTACACCGAGTGTAAAAAGACTGCCGGTTGCTGCACTTCTCGGAGGGTTAATCGTTATGTTGGCGGATTTACTAGGGAGAGTCCTTTTTTCGCCATTTGAAATACCCGTAGGATTAATTACTGCGCTGATTGGGGCGCCCTATATGATCAATTTGCTGATTCGTCGCAGAAGCTTATAAGAAATGGAATTAGCCAACGTTTTACGAAAGGCAGGCGGTTGTTGCTAAATGATGCCTCATTCCACACTGACTCATTCGCTCTATCTATTCTCTTCGGTGCGCAAAAGAAGCTTCACAGGCAAGAGAGGAATACGCACCTATCGGATTCCAGTATATTTATTATGCTTTATTACAGAAGGCGAAGGCGTTATTCTATTGGATGGTACGCTATGTAGAATTCGTCCGTTTGAGCTGTTTTTGCTTGTGCCGGGCATGGTTGTAGAAATATCTGAGCAATCCGGGGGCTTTGAATATTATGGCGTGTTTTTTCAGCCGCAAACATTAGTTAAGACGAAAGGCGGCATGATACTATCCAGCTCAATATCGCTGTCTGGCTCGCTGTTGCCCGGCCGGATACCAGTCTCTCAGCCTCAGCATATCCTGCAACGAATTGTTGAAATGGATAAGAGCAGCAAGGACGAGCGGGCAAAAGATAGCTTGTCGCTTCGGCTGCAGCTGGAACAATTTATTCAATCTTTAATTAAGAGCGTTCCAGAGCCGACTGAACAAAACGATGATCGCATCAATCGAAGCATTTCTTATATGGAGGAGCATTATACAGATAAAATAAGCATGGGGAAGCTCGCCGAAATGGCAGGGATGTCACCAGTCGCTTATTCACGTCTATTTGTAAAAATAACGGAGCTCTCCCCTGTTGAGTATTTGGGTACAATTCGAATGAATAAAGCAAAGCAGCTTCTGAGCAAAAAAAATAATCGGGTCAAGGAGGTTGCTGCTGCTGTCGGATTTCGCAGCGAATTTTATTTCAGTCGAATGTTTCAGCGTATGGTCGGCGTTTCCCCAACGATATTTATGAAGCGTGAGACCGTAAGAGTAGCGGTAGCCTCTTCGCTTGGGTATCAGCACTATTTGCAATCTTTAGGGATTGAGCCAGTATGTGTGCTCGATTTATTTCATTACCCGGGATTAAGCGAGAAAGAGTATGCAGCGCGGTTCCACAGCCAATTGGAGGAATTGAAGCGCTCTGCTCCCGATCTTATTATTGCTGACCATTATCAGAGCGAATTTCGTGAGTCATTGAAGGAAATTGCATTTCCCGTTTTTCACGATTTGTCGGTATGGGACTGGAAACGGAACTTTTTGAAAATTGCGGAGCTTCTCGGCCGGGAAAGCGAAGCTGCTCAAACATTAACCCGTTTGGAAATGCGGACGCTGGAAGTGAAGCAGACGCTGCAGCAAGCCTTGGGTGAGAGTCGTATTACAATTATGCAAGTCAATCATCGGACGATAGGCATTCAAGGTACTACGGGTCATCCATTAAATGAACTGATTTATGGCGAACTCGCCTTGAAGCCCGGTGCTCCGGGATGTGGAGACATTTGGAGACAAGAGATGCTGCCGGAGTCGATGCCGCTCCTCGAAACGGAGCATTTATTTATACATAAGCATCATGTACTTGCTGGAAGCGGGAAGATGTTTCAGCGAATGCTCGAGACAAATGTATGGGATCAAATTCCTGCTGTGAAAACCGGCAATACTAGGCTGATTCAAAATTGGTTTGTGATGAGCTGGACGCCTATAGGCAGGCATTCCATTATGGACATGCTGTTGGAATTATGTGCGAATCAAGATGGACAACCAAAAAGGTTGGACATGGCTTAGCCGTGTTCAACCTCTATTTGAGTTTCTATATGGAGTAATCATTCAATCCCAGCTCTTTCAAATACGAATTGCTCGAAATTAAACGTTTTATTCTATATCCATTGATTTAATCGGATTTTTCATAAATAATTGTCCTTTCAGCAAATTATTAGAGTCACTTTGTTAGCAAAAATTGTACATCTTTGCTGCTTCTTTGCATATAAAAAAATGGAATGCTATTGACCTGTTCTCATTAAAGAACTAAAATATACATATTGTCTGTTATAAAGTGTTAGTTTGTGTTGTTTTTGTTGAGCTTTACGTTTAGATCTAAACTGGCCGAAGGAGAATATTATGATAGGGGAACGGATTAAAAGTCTACGGGAAAAAAAGGGCTACTCGATCACGAAGCTTGCTGACCTAGCGGGCGTATCCAAGTCCTACTTGAGCTACATTGAACGCAATATGCAGAATAACCCATCTCTTCAGGTAATGGCAAAAATAGCAGCTCCACTAGACTCAAACATTGAATATTTACTCGGAGAAGAGCATTTACCAAAGATTCATATGGATGAAACGTTGGATGAGGAATGGCGAGTCATTATTAAAAATGCGGTTGATGAAGGTATGAGCAAGGGTGATTTCCAAGCACTAAAAGACTTGATCCGTTCAAATATGTGGAAGGAAAGCAGAACGGAGACGAACGTCTACTCTGCTGACAAAAAGAAATCATCAAATATAATTATTCTTCATATCGATAACTGACGTTGAATAAAAAGTCGGGAAAGTGTATTGACATGTTCTATATAAAGAACTAATATTGTGTTATTGTTCTTTATAACAAACATAGTAAGCAGGTGTGCAAATGGAAGGTAAACGGCTGGAGGATTCACAAGCATCGCATCATGATCAAGACAGAGTGAAGATTAAAGAAATAAATCTTAAAGCGTTATTTCTCACGGTAAAAAAACGTCTGTGGATAGTCGTGGTCATTACTATTCTCTTTACAGTCGCTGCGGGCTTCTTTAACTCAAAGCCTGAAACGCCAATGTATGTATCAAACACGCGGATGATCGTGGCTGCTTCCTCGGATATGATGGGCACAGTGAGGGTATTGTTCAGAGAGCCAATCGTTTTGGATCAGGTAATTGAAAAGCTCGGTCTTAATCTTTCGGCAGCAGCGCTGCGAAGCCAAATTAGAGTAGACAGTGTAGATGCCTCGCTTGTTACCGTAGTTTCTGTTATGGATACCGATCCAAGGCTTGCAGCTGAGATCGCGAATACAGCAGTGGAAACCTACAGGCAAGTAGCATCGGAAGTGCTTGGAATTACGAGCATCAGATTGTTGACGAAAGCAGAAGAAAATCCTTTCCCGATTAATGAAAAAAGCAATCGTATCGTGTACATTGCCTTTTTGCTTGGCATGATTTTGAGCGTAGGATTAGTATTCCTGCTAGATTCACTCGATGATTCTATCAAATCAGAACGAGAAGTGGAAGAGCTGCTCGGCCTAACGATGCTTGGTCAAGTTAATAAAATTAAACGAAAAGATTATGGTAGCAGTCGTTTGAAAAAACAAAAAAGCATTTCTGTAAGAGGTGAGACGATTGGTTCGTGAACGGCAAAAGGTATCAAAGTCTTATGTAAACAAAAGCTTACTCGCTTATATTAATCCGCATGGCATCGTTTCGGAACAATATCGAACCATTCGCAACAATATTCATTATGCAGCGAGCGGCAGCAAGGTGCGTTCTTTACTGGTCACTTCGCCCTCAGAGGGCGAAGGGAAATCGACAGCGGCAGTCAACTTAGCTGTCTGCATGGCACAACGTGGCGATAGAGTGCTGATCATCGACGCAAATTTTCGCAATCCAATCATAAACAAAATCTTTAATGTACAAACCTCGCCAGGCTTGTCGAATGTTTTAGGGCAGCAGCTCGAAATTCGTGAAGCGATCTATAATACGGAGGTCGAAGGACTCGATATTTTGCCAAGCGGGCAGCGCCTCTATAATTCGACAGAACTGCTCGATTCACAGCTCATGATAGATGTAATGGCATTTGCAGATGAGCATTATGACATGGTCCTGCTGGATTGCCCGCCGGTTCTTGGCGTTCCGGATACGAATGCGCTGGTAAGTAAATGTGACGGCGTACTCTTGCTTTTAAAACATGGGAAGACACAGCAGGAGCATGCACTGGAAGCGAAACGTGCATTGTTGTTTGCAAAAGCTAATATATTGGGTGTCATACTAAATAAGTAGAGCGTTTGATGATATCAATCGGATAGCGCTTTTTTTACGGACTATTGTTCTTTATAAAGCACATTAAGTGTTTGTAAAGGCAATTTCATTCGGTAATGTCTCCTCACCGTTATCAATGGAGGCACTCGGCCATACTGTGGGTTGCAAAAAAACCTTAGACGCGAGTCGTCAAGAGTGTGGTGTGAGGCGGGGTTCGATGCCCCTGGACTCTATGTTAGAGTCTTTAACTAAATGGTTTTGAATAAAGCCTTTTAGTTAAACACTCTAAGAGTGTAGCAGAGATATGAAACTTGATTCTCTTAAGCCAATAATTTCGTTTGTTTTTTCTATATCTGAAGAAAGGGTGAATGTTCTTTGACGTATCGACAAAGATTGTCTTTATTGATTTTAATCGACTCCATTATCGTTTTTACCGCCATTTTTTTTAGCAGGTTATTGCTAAGTGCTTCACTTGATGTGGTGACTGCACCCATTGTAATCAGCTCGATTACTTTGCTATTAAGCCATCATTTCTTTTCCTTCTACTACAATTTGTATAAGAAGGCATGGGAATATGCGAGTGTAGGGGAGCTATTGATTATTACAAAGGCCGTTTCCTTCTCGATCTTTGCAGCAGCGATTATTCAGCAAATTGTGATGCAGGATGTGTTTTTCAGGCTGCTGGCTGTGACCTGGATGATTCATATGCTGTTAATCGGAGGTTCGAGGTTATGCTGGAGAATTTTCCGTGGCAGCTACCAGAAAAATGCTGGATTGCGTAAAAGCACGTTAATTGTTGGTGCTGGCTCTGCGGGTACGATGCTTGCCCGTCAGCTCCTTAGCAACAATGATATGGAGCTATTGCCAACGGCGTTCATAGATGACGATGTAAATAAACACAATTTAGATATTATGGGCATTCCGGTGTTGGGCGGAGTTGAAAGCATTGCGAAGGTGGCGCTTGATTATGAGATTAACAATATCGTTATTGCGATACCCTCACTGAGCAAAAAACAGCTCAACACGATTTTTAGCGAATGCGCTAAAACGAAAGCAAAAACACAAATCATTCCTATGCTTGAGGATTTGGCTACCGGCAGAGTGTCGGTTAGTCAATTTCGTGATGTTCAAGTTGAGGATTTATTAGGGCGTGAGCCTGTGGAGCTCGATATTGAGAGTATTTCAGGTTACGTCACCCAGAAGGTCGTTATGGTAACAGGCGCTGGGGGCTCGATTGGATCTGAGGTGTGCAGGCAGGTTTCGAGGTTTTTACCGGAGAAGCTTATTTTGCTTGGACATGGAGAGAACAGCATCTACTCCATTGAGATGGAGCTGAAAGAGCTTTACGGACATACGAAAATAGAATTTGTGACAGAAATCGCCGATATGCAAGACGCAAATAAAATGCTGGCCGTTATGCAAGCTCATCGTCCGCAGGTCGTTTATCATGCAGCAGCACATAAGCATGTTCCACTGATGGAGAGAAATCCAGAGGAAGCGTTCAAAAATAACGTAATGGGAACCTTGAATGCGGCAAGAGCAGCCAGCCAAGCTCGCGTGGATACGTTTGTCATGGTATCGACCGATAAGGCGGTTAATCCAACCAGCGTTATGGGCGCGACAAAAAGGATTGCAGAGATGGTCATTCAGCATATGGACCGGTTCAGCAATACCAAATTTGTAGCGGTAAGATTCGGCAATGTTTTGGGCAGCCGCGGCAGCGTTATTCCGCTGTTCAAGAAGCAAATAGAGAAGGGGGGACCCGTAACGGTTACTCATCCGGACATGGTTCGCTATTTTATGACCATTCCTGAAGCTTCAAGGTTAGTCATTCAAGCTGGTGCACTTGCCAGAGGCGGTGAAATCTTTGTCCTCGATATGGGTGATCCCGTTAATATTACCGATCTTGCACAAAATGTCATTCGGATGTCAGGCTACTCGGTCGAGGAAATCGGCATTGAGTACACAGGAATTCGCCCAGGCGAGAAGCTATTCGAAGAAATGCTTAAGGATGATGAAATCAATGAAAAGCAGGTTTATCCAAAAATCTACATAGGCAAATCATCCGAGATTTATTTTGAACATATTGAAGAAATTATTGCCCTGCACGGGGGAATGAGCAAAGCAGAATTGCGTACAAGGCTGCTGGATCTAGCGAATAATGTCGTAGAGCTTCCTGGATTTGCATCTGTAACAGGTTAAAAAACGAAGGAGTTGCATAAAAGTTATGAAGGTTAGAAAAGCGATAATACCAGCTGCTGGTCTGGGTACAAGGTTTCTCCCAGCAACAAAAGCGATGCCAAAAGAAATGCTGCCAATCGTCGATAAGCCAACTATTCAATATATTGTGGAAGAAGCGATTGAATCAGGCATCGAGGACATTATTATTGTAACGGGTAAAGGAAAACGGGCAATCGAGGATCATTTTGATAACTCACTTGAGCTGGAGCAAATTTTGACTGCCAAACATAAATACGATTTATTAAGTGAAGTGCGCAAATCAGCGGATATGGTGGACATTCATTATATTCGTCAAAAGGAGCCGAAGGGGCTTGGGCACGCCATATGGTGCGCTCGCAAATTTATTGGCGATGAGCCGTTTGCCGTACTGCTTGGGGATGATATTATCTCAGCGGAGAAGCCTTGTATAAAGCAGATGATCGAAAAATATGATGAGTATCATACATCGATTATCGGCGTGCAGCGTGTGGCGGACGAAGCTGTATCTCGCTACGGAATTGTAGATGGCACTCTTATGGAAGAATCCTTCCACCGGGTAAGACATTTGGTCGAGAAGCCGTCCAAGGAGCTCGCGCCATCGAATATGGCGATTATGGGCAGGTATATTTTGAACCCGGCGATCTTCGACATTCTCGGCAATCAATCGCCTGGAGCGGGCGGAGAAATACAACTGACCGATGCGATCGCTGCTTTAAACCTAATGGAAGCCGTATACGCTTATGAATTCGAAGGCAAGCGTCATGATGTTGGTGAGAAAATGGGCTTTATCCAGACGACGATTGAATTTGCTCTTCAGCGTGAGGATTTGCGTTATGAGCTATTAAACTATTTATCGCAAATGGTTGAAAGAGAATCTGCTAGAAAATAATTCTAGTATAGGATGGTAGAAGCATGCCAAATAAAATTTTATTTTGCGCAACGGTTGATTATCATTTCAAGGCATTTCATATGCCTGTTCTCGAATGGTTTAAGCAGCAAGGGTGGGAGGTCCATATCGCCGCAAAGGGCGAGCTGGAGCTCCCTTTTGTTGACCGGAAATTTAATATTTCGATTGAGCGCTCACCGTTCCATTCTAACAATGTCAAAGCATACCGAGAGCTGAAGGCAATTATTCAGCAGCAGGATTATAATATCATTCATTGCCATACGCCAATGGGCGGCGTGCTTGCAAGACTCGCGGCACAGCCGGCAAGAAAACAAGGAACAAAAGTTATTTATACCGCGCATGGTTTTCATTTCTGCAAGGGTGGCTCGCTCCTGAACTGGATGCTTTATTATCCAATTGAGAAGAGGCTGTCCAGCATGACGGACTGTTTAATCACAATCAATACAGAGGATTATCAGCTCGCTGTCACCAAAAAATTTAAAGCAAAGCGGATCGCTCATGTTCATGGTGTTGGCGTAAATACAACACATTTTAAGCCTATGCAAAAGCTTGATAAATGGCGATTGCGTCAGGAGCTCGATTATCGCACGGACGACTTCCTTATGTTTTATGCTGCTGAATTTAACCGAAACAAAAACCATCAGCTGCTCATTCACGCGTTGGCCGCAATTAAAGAGGCGGTACCGCATGGGCGGCTACTGCTGGCTGGTAAAGGGCCTTTACTAGAGGAAAGTCAAGCTCTGGCAGAGCGATTAGGAGTTGGATCGATGGTCCATTTTCTTGGCTATCGGACAGATATCGACCGGCTGCTGCCCATGTGCGACGTCGCAGTAGCATCCAGTCTGCGTGAGGGATTGCCCGTCAATTTAATGGAGGCCATGGCCTGCGGGCTGCCCATTGTTGCCACGCGGAATAGAGGGCATTCAGAGCTCGTTATAGATGGCGAGAATGGATTCGTGCTGGAGCCGAGCGATATGGCATTATTTGCTGACCGGCTTAGGAAGCTGAGTGAATCGTTGGAGATGAGGCAGCGGATGGGGGCGTTTAGCCTTCAAATGGTACAGAAATATGGTTTGCTTCAGGTCAAGCTAGAGCTTAATGAAATATACAAGTCCTTTATGTTGGGGGAACAAAATGAATCCCAAAGTCAGTATCATCGTGCCTATATTTAATATGGAGCTGTATTTGGATAGATGCTTGAATAGCTTGCTAGAGCAAAGCTTATCTGACATAGAAATTATTGCAGTAAACGATGGATCTACGGATTCCAGCTTAAGCATTCTTAAGGAATATACGGAACGGGATTCACGAATCATTGTTATTAATAAAGAAAATGAAGGTGTGTCCGCTGCACGAAACGATGGTGTGCTGGCAGCAAATGGGGAGTACATCGGTTTCGTTGATCCAGATGATTGGGTAAATTTAAAAATGTATGAAGAAATGTACGAATGCGCTGTGGAACAAAACGTTGATATTGTGATGTGTACGTATATTAGGGAATTTGGGACACATTCGAAGGAAAAACGCTTCAACATGCCTGACAAGCAATTGTATCTTATGGATGAGGTACAAACGGTTATGCTAAGGCGGCTTGTTGGTCCATTAAAGGAAGAAGTAGCGAATCCCGAGTATCTGGATGCTTGGGGGACGGTGTGGTCAAAACTTTATCGTACGTCATTGCTGAAAGACAATAAGGTGAAATTTAAAGATCTCAGCATCATAGGCAGTAATGAGGATACACTCTTCAACATTCATGTCTTTTATAATGCTGAATCTTTTTTGTTTCTGAATCGTCCTTTTTATCATTATTGGCGGGCAAATACTAATTCAATTACATCCACTTATAACCCAATGCTCGCAGAGAAGTTCGAAAAGCTCTACTGTTCAATTGAGTCTTTTATAGAAGAAAAGCAGCTTCAGAATGAATATAAAATAGCTTTTCACAATCGGATTTGTATGAATGTAATAGGACTTGGTCTCAACATCATGAGTAATAAAAAATCATCCTCAATGCTCACAAAGGTAAAAGCTTTGCAAATGATGTTGAATGGGAAGCGGATAAGAAACTCTTTCATGCAATTTGATGAAGTTTATTGCCCTCTAGTGTGGAGGATGTTTTTTTTATGTGCAAAAAATAAATTCTCTTTAGGTATTTATTTGATGCTGACGGCTGTAAATTGGATGCGTATAAAAAATATAAGGGGGGCTAAAGTTGCAACCAGTAAGAATCTTGCAAGTGGTAATGATCATGAATCGTGGCGGTTTAGAAACGATGCTAATAAACTATTACCGTCAGATGGATCGAAGCAAAATTCAGTTTGACTTTATCGTTCATCGACAAGCTGAAGGGCATTACGATCAAGAGATTTTAGCATTAGGTGGTAAAATTTATCGAATGCCGCAGATTAGGCCTGGGAATTATTCTCAATATTTTAAAAGTCTTGATCAATTCTTTATAGATCATCCTTACTATAAGGTCGTTCATGCTCATATTAATGAGAATAGTAGTTTTATTCTAAAAGCAGCAAAAAAGGCGGGTGTTCCTTGCCGAATCACTCATAGTCACTTAAGTGACCTGGGAATTGATATTAAGCTGCCATTCCGTCTGTATGCAAGACTAACGATGAAGGATAATCCTAGCAGCTACTTTGCATGCTCACAAAAAGCAGGTAAATGGCTTTTCGGCAAAAAAATAGCTGATTCCGGTAAAGTAGTTGTATTAAATAACGCTGTTGATGTTAGCCAGTTTTCATTTAATCAAACTATTCGTGATGAAATAAGAGCGGAGCTCTCGGCAGGAGATCGATTAGTTATTGGTCATATTGGAAGGTTCACTGAACAAAAAAACCATGATTTTTTGATAGACGTCTTTAAAGCCGTTCATGACAAAAAACCTAATTCAATGTTGGTATTAGTTGGTGAGGGTCATTTGAGAAATGCGATTGAGAAAAAAATAGAGAAATTAGGTTTAACAAATTGTGTGAAGATACTCGGTGTACGAAAGGATGTCTCCAATCTCTTGCAGGGAATGGATATCTTTTTGTTCCCTTCTTTATTTGAAGGATTACCCGTTGTTCTAGTAGAAGCACAAGCTTCAGGAATACAAAGTATTATCTCAGATACGATTACTACGGAGACAGATGTAACAGGTAGGCTTCAATTTATTAGCTTAAAGCAAACGGCTGATTATTGGGCTGAGCAAATTATTAATACTTCCCCTGGGCATGTGGACACATCGGACTCTTTGAGAGAAAAAGGATACGATACTTCTACAATGGCAAAATGGTTATCTGACTATTATATGAATCAGATGCCCACGGCTGTTTTAAGGTAAGAGGGGGGGGAATATTTTGAAACCGATGTTGACTGTTTTTACACCGACCTATAACCGGGCATATACACTGCATCTTTGCTATGAGAGTCTGAAACGTCAAAGCTGCAAAGATTTTATATGGCTCATTGTTGATGATGGATCTACGGATAATACGAAGGAACTAATCGAGAGTTGGGTTCAGGAAAATCAAATACCGATTCAATATCATTATCAAAACAACCAAGGAATGCACGGCGCTCATAATGCTGCTTATGAACGAATTGAAACAGAGCTTAATGTTTGTATTGATTCGGATGATTATTTAGCAGATGATGCCGTGGAGAAAATAACTGAATTTTGGAAGACATCTGGCAGCAAGCAATACGCGGGCATAGTAGGCTTAGACGTCTCTCAGGATAACGAGATAATTGGTACTAGGCTTCCTGAACATGTGAAACAATCAACCCTTAGCGATTTATATGCTTTGCATTCAGTAAAAGGTGATAAAAAGCTGGTATATCGTACTGATATTATGAAAAAATATCCGCCATACCCTTTATTCGTAGGTGAGAAATATTGTCCCTTATCATACAAATACATTTTGATCGATCAGGATTATCAATTACTAATCATGAATGAGGTACTGTGTGTCGTTGAATATATGCAAGACGGATCTAGCTTAAATATCATTAATCAGTATAAGAAAAATCCACATGGGTTCTCATTCTTTCGAAAGGTTGCGATGTTATATGCTCCATCCTTGAAAGAGAGAATTCGCGAGGCAATTCATTATGTTTCCAGCAGTATCATTATTCGAAATAAAAACTTTCTTAAAGAGTCGCCTCGTAAAGGTATCACAATGTTAGCAATTCCTTTAGGGGTACTGCTTTACATTTATATTCAAAATACGAGTAAAACAACGGTTACTATTAAGAAAAGTCACGGTTAGCAAGTGCGAAAATGATTGTAAAGGAGGGATTATATAATATGACGATACTGTGGTTCACCCTGGTTATTGTATTCACAGTTGCTCTTACTGCTAGATATTTTTCGGTTCCAGCAGGGCTAGCCCCTGCTTTAATTAAACCAAATAAATTTTTAGCTATAATAGCAGCACTTGCACTTGCTACGGTATCGGGTTTGCGGATAAACATTGGGGATACATTTCTTTATATGCATAGCTATTCAATAGGTGATTTTAGTTGGACCACTGTTCTCCGAAGCCAAGACAAAGGTTTTAATATATTCCAAATGCTGCTAAAGCAAATATCGGATGATCCGCAAATTCTTGTTTTAACGACCGGAGTGCTAACAAACGTACTGATAGTAATCGTCTTGTATAAATATACGAGATTATTTGAGTTAAGCGTATATCTATATATAACGACAGGTACGTTTACAATTTCTATGAACGGAATAAGGCAGTTCTTTGCAGCTGCTATCGTTTTTGCTGCAACTAAATATTTACTAGAAGGCAAATGGAAGCCTTATATTTCGATTGTAATATTCGCCTCTTTCTTTCATCAAAGTGCTCTAATAATGATCCCGATGTATTTTATTGTGCGTAGAAAAGCATGGACAAAAACAACCTTCTTGCTTTTATCTGTAGCTGTTCTTATCGTTGTAGGCTTTAATGCTTTTTCTGAGCTATTATTTTCGGCGATTAAAGATACCCAGTATGGTCATTATGATAGTTTCAAAGAAGGTGGAGCTAATGTACTTAGAGCAATCGTATGGATTATTCCACTTGTTATCGCTTTTTTTGGAAGAGAAAAGTTAAAGTACTTATTTCCTAAATCAGATATTTTGGTTAATATCTCACTAGTTGGCGTTGTTTTAATGATTATTTCTACCCAAAACTGGCTATTTGCAAGATTGGCGATTTATTTTAATTTATATCAGCTCATTCTAATTCCTTGGTTAATTAAAGTTTTTCGTGAGAAGGATCAAAAGCTTATATATATTGTTATTTTAGTTTTTTATTTTTTATTTTATTTTTATGAATGTGTTATTGCGCTGGATTTGGTTTACAAAAGTGACTATCTGAAATGGCCGCTTTAGGAGGGAATTAAATGAACGAAATAATTAAGATACCACGAATTGTCCATTATTGCTGGTTCGGGCGAGGAGAGAAACCAAAGAAGATTGTAAAATGCATGAGAAGCTGGCAGAAACATTTAGCTGATTATCAAGTGATGGAATGGAATGAAGACAATTTTGATATTTCTACTAATCGATATGTAAAGGAAGCTTACGAGGCTAAAAAATATGCTTTTGTAAGTGACTATGTTCGCCTGTATGCTCTTCATAAGTACGGCGGCATTTACTTGGATACGGATGTGGAAGTTATAAAACCCTTAAATACTTTTCTGTATCACGAGGCCTTCTCTGGATTCGAAGATGAGAAATTTCTACAATCCGGTACGATGGGTGCTGAGAAAGGGCATATATGGATTAATGAGTTGTTAAAAAATTACGATAGTCGAAGCTTTTTGCTATCAGATGGTTCGTTAGATTTGACTACCAATACAGCAGTCATATCTGAAATTTGCAGGAAGCATGATCTAAAGTTAAATGGTGAGTATCAGGTGTTGAGCAACGGCGTTACTTTTTATCCGCGTACATACTTTAGCCCGTATGATTATATTAACGGGGGGAATTACATAACGAATGACAGTCATACCATCCATCATTTTGCCCAATCATGGCTTCCTGCCCATGTTCGTATGAGAGGTGAAGTTAAAAGAGTTGTAAGCCGATTTGTTGGTCCAAAAATGATTTCAAAAATGAGACAGCTGCTATCATCGCGGTAACTAGTATATAGAATGAAATACAGGAGTCCATACATATGCCAAAACGATTATTTGATTTCATTATTTCTTGTCTTTTATTAATAGCTTTATCGCCTATTATTGCAATAACTGCAGTGTTGGTACGATTTAAACTTGGTTCACCAATTTTATTCAAGCAGCAGCGTCCAGGTCTGTACGGCGTTCCTTTTTTTGTTTATAAGTTTCGAACAATGACATCGGAGAAAGACAGTTTAGGCCAGCTGTTGCCTGATCATTTAAGGCTGACGGCCTTTGGGATTTTTATGCGCAAGTTTAGTCTTGACGAGCTTCTGCAGCTTATTAATGTAATCAAAGGAGATTTGAGCTTGATTGGGCCGCGTCCGCTGCTTATGGAGTACTTGCCTCTATATAACGAAAAGCAAGCTAAGCGCCATCTTGTCAGGCCTGGAATTACAGGCTGGGCTCAAATTCATGGTAGAAATGCGGTCTCGTGGGAAGAGAGATTTGAGTATGATGTGTGGTATGTGGAAAATCAAAATTTAAAATTAGACTTAAAGATACTGCTGCTTACAGTTAAGAAGGTTATTAAATCTGAAGGTGTATCAAATGGTAATTATGTGACCATGCCTGTTTTTCAAGGAACGACAACAAATAGTGAAGGATAAAACCATTTCTCAAGCTTTATACGCTCGAGAGGTGGTTTTTTTATTTTGAAATACTAAAAAAGGATGTGTGGCAACGTGTCAGCGAATGAATTGAAAAAGATTTATTTATCCCCTCCTCATATGAGCGGGAAGGAGAAAAGTTATATCGATGATGCATTTGAGTCGAATTGGATTGCTCCGCTTGGCCCCAATATTGATGCTTTTGAGAAGCAGTTAGCAGCTTACGCAGGTACTGCAGACGCGGTAGCAGTGAGTTCGGGTACGGCGGCAATACATCTATCATTACAACTACTCGGAGTAGGTGCAGGAGACATCGTGTTTTGTTCAAGCTTCACGTTTGTCGCAAGTGCTAATCCGATTCGTTATTGCGGAGCTGAGCCCATATTCATTGATTCAGAGCCAGATACTTGGAACATGTCACCAGTAGCGTTGGAACATGCATTTAAAGATGCAAATCGTAAAGGTAAGCTGCCGAAAGCAGTTATTGTTGTTCATTTATACGGTCAAGTATCAAAGATGGATGAGATTATTTCATTATGTGAACAGTATGAAGTTCCTCTAATTGAGGACGCTGCGGAATCGCTAGGCTCCACATATAAAGGCAAGCAAAGCGGTTCCTTTGGAAAGTTTGGCATCTATTCATTTAATGGAAATAAAATTATAACGACATCGGGAGGCGGCATGCTCGTATCAGACGATGTGGAGCTTTTAAAAAAGGCTCGTTTTTTAGCTACGCAAGCAAGGGATACTGCCGCACATTATCAACATAGCAGCATGGGTTTTAACTATCGAATGAGTAATTTATTAGCAGGTGTAGGCAGAGCTCAATTAGAGGTACTGGATGATCGAGTAGCAGCGAGAAGAACGGTATTCGAGAACTACGTGGGTGCATTCTCGGACCGTAGCGGCATTAGCTTTATGCCTGAATTAATGAATACCAAATCCAATCGCTGGCTTACTACTTTAGTACTGGATGAAATGGAGACAAACACGACAATTTCTGAGCTTCTGTATGCACTTACAGCAGCTAATATAGAAGCGCGTCCGCTATGGAAACCTCTGCATTTGCAACCGCTGTTTGAAAACTGCCGATTTTATGCTCACGCAGGCGATGAATCTATTTGTGAGCAGTTATTTATGCGTGGTATTTGTTTGCCCTCCGGTTCGAGCATGACACTAATTGATCAAGTAAGAGTAATTGATTGCATGAATGATGTTTTCGATAGAGCAGAGGAAAAGAGCATTCAATCGGCTTAAACAAATGATTAAAGATAACGTTCACCAGTTTCTCTTGATCGGATCGATTTGGCAGGTGTTCCGTATGCGACCTTATAGGAAGGGATATCGGTTAATACAGTCGACCCGGCTCCAATAACGGTATGCTCACCGATCGTAATACTATGCACAATATTTGCACCTAAAGAAATGACGGAGTAATCGCCAATGGTTACATTTCCACCAGTACCTGCTTTAGGGGCTAAGGTCACGCAGTTGCCGAGAGTGGAATCATGGTCTACCGTCGATTGAGAATATAATACGCAATGTTCTCCTATTGTTGTATCGCTATTAACAACGCAGCCAGCCATAACAATTGTTCCATCTCCGATCTTAACGCCTCTTGCAATAGAGGCAGCCGGGTGAATAGCTTTAATAAATTTAAATTGAGGATGAATATGTGAGATGTTCTTAGCAATAGTAGAACGCAGCCAACTATCTCCAATAGCAACGAAACCACAGCTTATGATATCAAGGTTTGCTGCTAGCCAGTTTTCATCTCCTAAAACTTCATAACCGTAAACAATTGAACCAACTGGCTTGAATCCATCCAGTAAGCCAACAATTTGATACAGACCTTCTCTCTCAATTGTATCGATTACGGCTTTTGCATGACCGCCAGCACCATACACGATAATATTTTGCACTAGCTTTCAACCTCCCTATTTGTTAAGTCTAAACATTTAACTCTTCCATTCTAGCAGATTAAGTCGTTATTTTCTAAAAGATTAGTGAATGTATGGAATGTTTATTGACAGATATTAGGCTAGGTGATAATCTGTATCTATGTTCGTTTTATAGAACAATATTTAAATTATTGTTCGTTATTGGCTAATCAGTTAGAAGGAGATATTCATGAATAACAACGTTACTCTCCATAATGAAGAACTGTCTGACGAATTACGATTAATGCTCGCTTTTCTTTCGTCAGACGATGAAGCGGATCAGTCCTTCGATTATCAGGAGCTGCTGCGAAATGCGGATTGGGACCGGTTTATCGAGCTTGTTAGGCATCATCGGGTGTTTCCAACTATCAATCGCAAGCTTCAGCAACTGAAATCAGCAGAAATCCCGGTGTTTGTTACCCAAATGTTTCAGCGTGACTATTATCGGAATACCTTGCAGATGCTTACGCTCAGTGGAGAGATGGAACAACTTGCAAAGGAATTTTCTGAACGTGGCCTACGTTCGCTGTTTTTAAAGGGGCCGGTTATTGCTGCGGATTTATATGGAGACGTATCGCTGCGTACCTCTTGTGACCTCGATCTCCTTATACCACTCAAAGAACTTGATCAGGCAGAAGCACTTCTGGTGTTCCTTGGGTATGAGAAGGATGAATATATTGTTTCGGTGTTAAATGATTGGAAATGGAGACATCATCATACTACTTTTGTGCATCCCGAAAAAGGTATAAAGGTAGAATTGCACTGGAGATTGAACCCAGCTCCTTCTAAGGAGCCAAGTTTTAATGATCTATGGAGCCGTAAGCGAAAAAGCGCTTTAATTAGCCGTCCGATTTATTATTTAGGAAGAGAAGACCTCTTTATGTTTCTTGTTTCTCATGGTGCTCGTCATGGTTGGTCTAGACTTCGCTGGCTGCTAGATATTAAACAGCTAGTTAATCAGAAGCTTGATTGGCCAAAGTTGAACCGGCTGCTTTCCAAGCATAACTATTCCCATATTGGTGGGCAGGCAATATTACTCGCAGCACGTTTATTATCTTCGCCTCTTCGCGATGAAATGAAGCCTCTTCTTGCAGGAAGGAAGGCATATTGGCTCGCGGAGGATGCTATGTTTTATATTAATCGGCTGGTTAATCTACATTCCCCGCCGATTCCAGAAGAAATTAGAAGCTATCATGAACGATATCTTTTTGCCATACTGACAATTCCACAAAAAATACAGTTTATTGCAAGTTTTCTATTTCCTTATCCGGAAGACGTCGAAACGTTACCTCTTCCTAAGAAACTTCATTTCTTGTACTTTCCTCTTCGTCCATTTTTGTGGGTATGGAGGAAAACCAAAAAAAAATCTACAACGTATAAAATGTGATTTTTTAAGTTAGGGGATAACGATGAAAAACGTGCTGATTGCTTCCTATGATATGGAGGTTGGGGGGGTAGAACGAAGCCTTGCCGGTATGCTGGATGAGTTTCAATATGATTATTTTAATGTCGAATTGATGCTGTATCGGCATAAGGGAGACTTTATGTCGCTTCTAAATGATAGAGCAAATCTTCTCGAAGAGATTCCGCAATATGCTTCTTTCCGAAAAGGTATTGGAAGCCTATTGAAATCGAAGCAGCTGCATTTAGGAATTGCTCGCCTCCTATCAAAAATTCATGCGCGCATAATTGGAAGTTTAAAGGGAATACCCGAATCGGGATATATTCAGCAACAGCTAATGTGGAAGTATGCCCTGCCGTTTCTTCCTAAGCTCACACCTGAATATGATATAGCGATTAGCTATTTATGGCCGCACTATTTTGTAGCAGAAAAAGTTAAAGCCAACAGAAAATTTGCATGGATACATACTGATTTTTCTACTGTCCATACCATAAGCAATATGGATTTGAAAATGTGGAATAAATTTGACCACATTATTGCAGTTTCCGATGCGTGCAGAGATTCATTTTTAGAGAAGTATCCTACTTTAAAAAATAAAACGATAGTTATCGAGAATATCATGTCGCCTGAATTCATCAGAAGCATGGCATTAGAGAAACTGCCAAGTAATCCAATGACTTCGGATAAACGATTTAAGCTTCTCACAGTAGGCAGATTGTCTCACGCCAAAGGAATTGATAATGCAGTTAAAGCCTTCAAGCTTCTTACCGACCAAGGATATGATGATATTGTCTGGTATATTGTTGGTTACGGCGGAGATGAAGTGATTATTCAAAACTTGATAGCGGAATATAAATTGGAAGATCGTTTTATTCTACTAGGTAAGCAAATAAATCCATATCCTTTTATCGAAGCTTGCGACATATATGTTCAGCCTTCCAGATACGAAGGGAAAGCAGTCACTGTTACGGAAGCAAAGATATTGGGAAAACCAATCATCATAACGAATTACGCTACCGCAAACAGCCAAGTAAGCCATGAGGTTGATGGAGTTATTTCCGAATTATCCGTCGATGGGATTGCGAATGGAATACTAAAACTTTATCGAGATCAAGAGCTCAGGGAGCGCTTGTCAAAGAAATGTGCAGAAGTCGATTATGGAAATCGTCATGAGCTTGATAAGCTTTATAGCTTGTTTCAACCGAAAGAGAGGAGTATCGCGAGGTGAGTATAAAGCTAAGTGTGATCATTCCAGTCTATAATGCTGAGCCTTATATTAAACGCTGCATGGAGTCTCTTTTAAACCAGACTATACAAGATTATGAGCTTATTTTTGTAAATGATGGCTCTACGGATAATAGCAAGGAAATCATTGAAGAGTATCAGAAACATAATCGACAGATTATTCTTATTAATCAGGATAATAAGGGTGTCAGCATTGCTAGGAATGAAGGGCTAGCTGCTGCAGTAGGGGAATATGTTGGTTTTGTTGATGCAGACGATGATGTTGAGCCGGAAATGTATCAGATTCTTTATGCAGCAGCGGTATCAGGGAATTGTGATGTAGTAATTTCAAACTTTGAAAGTGAGCTTGATGGTCATTATATTATTACGAGGTATCCTTTCCCTAGTGAAGTTGTCCTAACCGAGGGCGAAATTCAAAAACAAATATTACCCTTCTTCTTGAAGAGTGATCAATTAAATACAGCATGCAACAAAATCTATCGAAAATTGCTCATTCAAGAGCATGCAATTGTTTTCCCTGCCAACGTTGCTCTTGGAGAGGACGGAATGTTTAATATTTTTTTCTTTAGTCATGCAAAGAAACTGAAATATATTAATTACACCGGATACCATTACCGTGAGACAAAAGAGAGTGCAACTAGAAATGTATCCCAAAAGGATTATTTTCAACGTGCTATTGAGGTATATAAATCTGAGCTTCCTTTATGTTATTCGAATTTAATTAGTGAAGTAAATATTCAACAATTTAAAGCCATTAAACTAATCCATAGCGTATTGGCTTACATACATATTTATCTTGAACCCTCGGCAAATATGCCATTTAAAGACAAGACACATTATGTTAAAAAGATGATATTGCACCATGATGTCAGGGAAGCTTTGCCGATCTACTCCAAAGAAATGAACGAAGAATTAGGGAAATATCAAAAAGCATTATTGTATCTTATTGATCAAAAGTCATTGCTAGGCATTTATTTAATAACGGCGTACAGCAGATACCGAAATAGAAAAGTAAGGGGGATAACAATATGAAAATAATGATGTTTGCTCATGATGGCAGTCTTAATCGAGGATGTGAAGCGATCGTTCGATCTTCAACAGCTATTTTAAAGGAGAGGATAAAGGACGCTAAGGTGTATCTAGCATCTAATAATCCGGAAACCGATCAAATTATAGCCAAGTTGGATGGTATTTATGATGGTTCTAAACTTGAAATAAAAAAATACTCGTATGATTGGTTCTTATCTTCACTAAAGGTAAAACTTTATCAGGATGAATCTTATGCGCTCGGGAAAATCCATAACAATATTATAAAAAATATTGAAAATATGGATGTTTGCATGTCTATAGGTGGAGACAATTATTGCTATGGTGAGCAGCCAGGATGGTATGAAATTGACAGGAGAGTAAAACAACAAGGGAAAAAACTTGTATTGTGGGGATGTTCGATCGGAGAAGAAGATATGTCGGAAAGAAAGTTGGAGGATTTAAAGCTCTTTGATCTAATTTTATCTCGTGAGTCATTGACCTACAATATGCTAATCGGTAAAGGCCTTAAGAACGTAAAGCTGTGTGCAGATCCTGCATTCACTATGGAAAAAGAAGAGTTGGATTTGCCAAAAGGGTGGCAGGAAGGAAACACAGTTGGAATTAATTTTAGTCCGTTGGTATGGAAACGGAATAAACAATCGCAGGGTGCGATCGACGAGCTGATACGGCATATATTGAGTAAAACGGATATGACGATTGCCTTAACTCCGCACGTTATTATAAATGGGAACAATGATTATGAGGTGTTAAAAGGCTATTATGAAACTTACAAGCATACAGGTAGAATTATTCTTTTGCCGGATCATTTAACAGCGATTCAATATAAAGGTTATATCGCTAGAATGAGATTTTTTGTTGGTGCACGCACACACGCTACCATTGCTGCTTACTCCAACTACGTTCCGACGATGGTACTTGGATACAGCGTGAAGTCCAAAGGAATAGCAAGAGATATTTTTGGCGAAGAAAAGCTGGTGCTTGGTATCGAAGAATTATCAAATAGTGTTCTATTAATTGAGAAATTCGATGAAATGGTCCAAGAAGAGGCAGAGCTGATACAGAAGCTCAAACAGGTAATTCCAAACATTCAGAAAATGTCTTATAAAGCGGTGGATTATTTATGTGGTCTAACATGAGGTGGGTATGAAAAAAAATATATTGTTTGTCATTCCAAGTCTTTCAGCCGGTGGTGCGGAACGAAGCTTAATTAATTTAATTACTCAAATTGACTTCAATCAATATAACGTCGATTTATTTTTGTTTAGTCATAAAGGCATATTTATGGATTTAGTGCCTGAGAATGTTCAGGTTCTGCCTTTGCCTGAAAGTTATTATCGTTTTATTAAGCCTCTTTTACCTTCGGTATCCCAGTTTTTGGTTAGAAGAAATGCAAAGCTGGCCTATAGTCGATTCATGTTCAGTTACAAAAGTAGGATGTCTAAAAGCGTTAGTATTAACGAGCAAGAAGGCTGGAAGTATATTGCTCGTTCCATTGATTTAGTAGAGAAGAAATATGATGTAGCTATTGGGTTTTTAGAAAAAACCTCTATTTATTTTTGTGCGGAGAAGGTTAATGCCGCCAAAAAGATAGGATGGGTTCATAATGATTACGACAAGCTGGGGATGAATCCTTATTTTGATCAGGGGTATTTCGCAAAGATGGATCATATTGTAACCGTTTCTGAAGAATGCGGCCATATTTTAAAACAAAGATTTCCCGATCAACATTCAAAAATTGAAGTGATTCATAATATTGTCTCTCCGAAGATCATTAATCAGCTCGCTGATTTGGTTGAGAAGGATGTTTATGATCGTAAGAGTGATGAGCTAGTTATTTTATCTATTGGTCGATTGCATGCTCAGAAAGGATTTGAGTTGTCGATTAAAGCCTGCAGGATTCTATTGGACAAGGGTTACAAGTTCCAGTGGAATATAATCGGCGAAGGTGAAGAAAGGGAAAAATTATCCGCCCTTATTACAAGTGAAGGATTGGATAATAATATTAAACTGCTTGGTCTGAAGGTAAACCCATACCCTTATATTAAACAGGCGGATATATATGTACAAACCTCATGGTTTGAAGGAAAAGCAATTGCAATCGATGAGGCGAAAATATTGAATAAACCTATCGTCATAACTAATTTCAGTACAGCTAAGGACCAAATTAAAGATGGCGTTGAGGGATTAATCGTTGATTTGGATGTCGATGCCATAGCAGTTGGGATTTCTAAGTTGATAGAGGATCAAGAGACTCGTACTAGGATGACAAAATATTTATCGAGTCTTCATTTAGGGACGGAAGATGAAATTCATAAATTGTATAAAATTCTCGAATAGGTGGATATGCCTTGAAAATTAAAATTCTATTTGTAATGAATAATTTAAATTGCGGCGGTGCCGAGAAGTCGCTTCTCTCGTTATTACAAACAATCGATTATTCGAGATTTGATGTGGATCTCTATTTGTTCAAGCACGAAGGAATATTTTTAAATAAGATTCCAAGCTCTGTGAAATTGTTAGAAGAGCCTGTTCAGTACCGATATTTTGATATGTCTATGAAACTGGCAGTCATTGATTGTTTGAAGAACGGAAAAATCGGGTTAGCGATAGCAAGATTGAAAGCAGGATACATTTTTTATACAGAAAAGAATCCAGCAAAACTTGAGCAAAGAGTTTGGAAATATTTATCTAAAGCGCTGCCGGTGCTCCATAAAAGATATGATGCTGCAATAGGTTTTCTTGAGAAGGATCCTATTTATTTCAGTATTGAGAAAGCAAACGCAGCAAAAAAAATTGGATTTATTCATAATGATTACGACAAACTGCGGATGGATCCGTCTTTAGATGCCCCATACTTTGAGCAATTAGATCATCTAATCACGGTCTCGGAAGGATGTGGAGAAGTATTGATACAACGCTTTCCACAGTTTATAGAAAAAATTAGAGTCGTTCATAACATCGTATCGCCTACACTGATTCATGAAATGTCAGAGGAAATGACCGAATTAAATCTGAACAAAGGAATTTCTATAGTTTCAATCGGACGATTGAATTACCAGAAGGGTTTTGAAATGGCAATAGATGCATGTAGGATTTTAGTGGCTAAAGGGTATAACGTAAACTGGTATGTAATAGGGGAAGGGGAAGAACGGGGTAAGTTGGAGCAACTGATAGATATGCATCAGCTCACTGACCACTTCCATTTAGTAGGGATTAAAGAAAATCCATATCCTTATATCAAAGAGGCAGATATTTATGTTCAACCATCACGGTTTGAGGGGAAATCGATAGCTATTGACGAAGCAAAGATTTTGCATAAACCGATTATTGTTACTAATTTCAGTACAGCAAAAGATCAAATTGTACATAACCAAAATGGATTAATTGTTGACATGAATTCAGAAGCGCTATCTGAAGGGATTCAGCAGCTGATAGAAAATGAAAGTCTAAGACAATTCTTCTCAAACCAGCTTTCAAAGGGAAATTTCGGAACAGAGCTGGAAATTGAAAAGCTATATGCGTTGATATAATTGTTTGTGAAGGAGCGAATAAGATGCTAGAGATTCTAGCTGTTATTTTATTGGGGCTAATCGGTATTATAATATTTATTGATATTATGCCAATTAGCAGGGATTGGTTGAGCAGAATACATATCGGTAGATATAGAAATAAACAAGAATGGAATCAATCCATTACGCATATTGGCGTTAATTGGCTTAATCATACACCAAAAATTAAAGTAACTGATAATGTTAGATTGGTAGCAATCGACATGTTGAAAGGTAATTATTCTAAGAGTGTTATTCAGCATTGGCAGGAAGCATCTTTGTTATTAGGATTATCCGAGTGCTTGAAGAATGGTACAGATAAAGAGCTTGAAACAAATATCAAACAATTTCTAAAGACAAAATTCGACGAGAATGGTCAATGGAGGGAACCTCCTTCCTACATCGACTCTGCCATTCTTGCTTACGGAGTTATGAAGCTAGAAGGTATAGACACCCAAAAATTCAAGCCGGCTTTTGACAGTACTTGGGAACTTATACAATCACATATCGGAGAAGATGGAACGGTTCAATATCGGAAATTTATGAAAAATTATCGATATGTCGATACGATAGGTTTTATCTGTCCGTTTCTTGTTACCTATGGAATAAGGTACAACAAACAGGAATGTGTACAGTTAGCAGTCAAGCAGTTGGAGCAATATGAAAGGTACGGTATGCTTGACGATCATTTTATTCCAAGTCATGCATACCACATGGGAAATGCATTACCACTCGGTTTATTTGGCTGGGGACGCGGGCTAGGGTGGCTAGCAATTGGTCTTTGTGATGCTTGGAGTGAATTACCGGAAGCACATGATTCAAAGGCGAAGCTAGAACGGTTTGTAAAAAAATTCGCGCGGGCCATTCTTGTTTTTCAAAGGCCGGAAGGAAATTGGAACTGGACGGTAACACGGAATGAAACAAGAGCAGATTCATCTACTACAGCAACATTAGGCTGGTTTTTACTTCAGGCATCTCAGATTGAAGAACTTTCTGAAGAATGCTCAGCAGGAGCAGAGAGAGCAATCCAATACTTAATGAAGGTAACAAGAAGAAACGGTGCAGTTGATTTCTCACAAGGGGACACAAAGGATATTGGCGTGTACTCTATGTTATTTAATATTTTGCCTTTTACTCAAGGTTTCTGTATTCGAATTGTAAATTATAACAAGAGAGTAATATAGACTGAAGAGCAATGAGAACAGTAACAATGGGATTTGTCAGATAGGAGCTTCGCATGAGGGTAAAAAGTTCATTATTGAATATTTCAGTCGGGCTAGGCAACCAGCTCATTATAACGGTATTGAGTTTTATATCCAGGACGGTTTTCATTAACAGCTTAGGTATGGAATACCTAGGAATTAATGGGTTATTTACTAGTATTCTTGCCATGCTTACATTGGCAGAGGCTGGAATCGGCTCAAGTATTATATATAATCTCTATAAACCTGTTGCCGATAATGATAGGCCCAAAATATTAGCCTTAATGGAGTTATACAAAAAAGCATATCTGGTCATAGCAGGTGTAGTACTAGTTCTCGGTTTAGGGGTTATGCCTTTCTTGGATCTCTTCATCAAAGAAACGAGTGTTGAAAACCTCAATTTGATATATATACTTTTTCTTATCAATACAGCTGCTCCCTATTTGTTTGTTTATAAACACTCTTTTCTTAATGTAAATCAGAAAAACTACATCGTAACAGCTGTATTTTCAATTTCGGCGATTATCTCTACCTGCATGAAAATAGCAATTTTATACTACACGGAGAATTATATTTTATATCTTGCTGTAGAGAGCGCTCTTTCCATTATAACATCCATTATTCTGGTCTTAATTGTAGATAAATTATATCCATACTTAAAGGAAAAGGTAAAGAGCAAGCTGGATCCCGAAACGAAAGCCAATTTCATTAAAAATATGAAAGCGATCATTCTTCAAAATGTCGGGAACTACTTTATTTTTGGAGTAGACAGCATTCTTATCTCTTCTTTTGTCAGTATCGCAGCGGTAGGTCTGTATTCAAATTACAAAATGCTTATTGATATTTGTCGAACATTCCTTAATCAGATATTTGCTAATATGTATCATAGTTTAGGTAATTTGGTTGCGAAAGAAAGTCCCGATGCTGTTTTTCGAATATTCAAGGTTACATATCTTCTTAACTTTTGGTTATATTCACTCTTATCAATTGGTTTATATTTATTAATTGAGCCGCTGATCGACATTTGGATAGGCGAAGAGTATAAAATGACGAATGTAGTACTGCTGATATTGGTCCTATCATTTTATGAAAGAGGCATGCGGAATTCTTTAAGCGCAGTGAAAACGACAGCCGGTATTTTTCATGAGGACCGATTTGCTCCGTTATTTCAGGCTGCGGTCAATCTTGGTTTATCACTGATTCTTGTACAATATTTGGGTATTGCCGGTATATTCATTGGGACATTGGTTAGCGGATTAGCGGTTCCTTTTTGGTATACACCATTGCTTGTTTATCGTAAGGTATTTCGTCAGCCTGTAGCGCACTATTTTATGAGTTACATGCTCTACACTGCTATTGGAATTGTTGCATGTATCATTGTTGGTGGAATCAATTATTTTCTTCCGACATCCAACGTACTATGGTTACTGCTTAAAGGCATAATCTGCCTCATTCTAGTAAACGGGATTTATATTATCGTATTCCATAGAACAGAGCAATTCAAATATTTACTCGGTATATTTAAAAATCTATTAATCAAACTACCAAACATAAGTGCAATATTCAGAAGGGCAGAAAAGCGACGTCATGGTATAGAGGCTGGTGGAAATAAGTAACCTTTTACGAATAAGCTACATAAGATAGTGTAAAAGGAAGGTGAGTTCTATGAGTCAACAAGGCTCTTATCGAATAGAACTAGACCGTTTTGCTATTAGCAACTTAGGCATAAATGCAGTTGAGACTACAAAAGGAATAAATGATGCTATTAGTTGGGCTAAATCTCAAGGATTTTTACATGTTATTCTTCCAAGTGGAAATTATATTGTAAGAATGGATCCAAGTACTCTCGTAGCTATTAACATGTTGAGCGGTATTCATTTAGAGCTTGAGCAAGGCTGTGTAATAATGCTCGAGGGGAATTCTTCTCCAAGTTATACGATTGTCGAAATGAGAGGAATTAATAATGCAAAGATTTCAGGTGGTAAACTAGTAGGCGATAAGAAAAACCACGTATATGAGATTTTTGTAAAGTTTGTTAGGGGAGGTATAAACGCTGACGGAACGCTAAACAATGACCCCAACTGGATTCGCAGCGAGGTGATTGACCGTTATGCAAACCCCGGACTTCTTGCAAGCTTTAGACTATGGAGCATTGCGGGTGTAAATGCTACAGGCTATCAATTCTATCAATATAAAGATACCGTATCTAAAACAACACTTACTGGCTCACGAACGAATGGTGTTTTTGCACCGACCAGCTCAGGAGGAAGAGGCTGGTTTCTTAATGAGGATAAGGATTTAAGTAAAAATAATAAAATGATTTTTGCGATCCCCATTACAGCTCCTCTAACCGATAGTCAAATTGCGGATATTCGGGCTAAGGTTGATAATTCATTTTATACGCATGAAAGCGGGTACGGAATCGGGTCGTTTGGATCTAATAATATAGAAATAAGCAATATGGAGATTTCAAATTGTACAGGCGATGGAATTTTAACGGGTTATGAGAAATATCAGCTTGATCCTACCTTATATACCCAGGAACAGATGGGTCAAAATGTTCTTATTCATGACTGTCATATCCATCATTGCAGAAGACAAGGAATTTCTATCTGTGCTTCAAATGATACTCATATTTACAGAAATAAGATTCATCATATTGGCTTTGATGACGATGGTGTAACAACTAATTTTAGAAACGGTACACCGCCTATGTTCGGAATCGATATCGAATCAATGTATAGTGAAACCAATATTCCGTATAAAACAGCAGATCGTCCTAATGGGTTTGAGCTTAATTATCGCATATTTATACAAGATAATTATATTTATAATAATGCACGTGGACATCTAGTTAATGCCGATGGTACAAATCTCTTGATAGAGGGAAATACCTTTGAAGGCGTTAATATTGGAGGTGTTAGCTCAAATCCGAATTTCGCAAATGTCAAATACATTAATAATTCATTTGATGGGTGTGAGTTATGGGTACAGGGAGATAATTTTGTTAACGGAGCTGTTATTCGAAACGGAAATTTAAGACTGCTGGATGTAAGGGGAGCAGTCGCTCAAAATTGTCAGGTAAAAAACGGCT
The DNA here is from genome assembly GCF_056173205.1 of Pristimantibacillus sp. Z349TD_6. NCBI lineage: Bacteria > Bacillati > Bacillota > Bacilli > Caryophanales > Paenibacillaceae > Pristimantibacillus (SeqCode) > Pristimantibacillus sp. Z349TD_6. The sequence goes on from NZ_CM149662.1 coordinate 2,005,977, forward strand.
TAGTTTATGGTTCAAGCGTGTATGGTTATTTTGGATCACCTGCTGTTGATGTTGCTACAGGCACATTCACGTTTAAATCACCGCATCTTATGGGTAACGGAGCACAAGTATCGTTTGAGCAATGGTCCGGTAAGATTCCGACAGGCATAAGTACTGATAAGCTGTATTATACCGTTAACGTTACTTCACTAGGGTTTCAGGTATCTGAATCGCTAGGTGGTGTGCCAGTAATTATTAAGGATGCCGGTGTTACGGGATTTAACTTGGGGAGATACAATTATGGCAGATGTTATCTATCCAATATAACCGTTGAACGAGATTGGCGTTCTGATAATTCGTTAACTCCGAACTTTAATTTGCTAGCAGCTGGAGCTGTTATCAAGGATGTAACAGTGAAAAATTACGATGTATCTATATTAGTTCCACAAGATTATGCAGGACGTCCAATAGTTGTAGAGGGCTTAACTCTTATTGAAGGCTCTGCAAGGTTTGAGGGTTGCCATATCAGCAATAGTGAATTTATTCGTGTAAAAACTCCTCTTTTAGGTAGTACTGATATTCAGCTAGGTTCAAGTGATACTAAATATATGAGACAGAATACACTAAGAAATGGATTATTTCAAAATCTTGGACTCGTCATGGATGGAAATTCGCTTGTAACAGGAACTACTTTTATTAATGCTGTAGTTGGAAAAGCAGATAATAACAAAAAAGCAGTCATTTCTCATTCGTTTTTTGATAATAGCAAAATCAACTTTAATTGGTTGAGACAAAATAAATCTGCAATTATTACGAAATCTGTATTTAGAGGAGTAACCGTGACAGGTACTGCGCCATATATCTGGCTAGATGATATCTCGGATTTGGGAAGTACTGTGTAACGTAAGTGAAAGAAGAAAATATATCCCTGTAGTTTTTCAAGATACAGGGATTTTATTTCATACAGTGTTCTTAATAAAGAATAAATATGTTTTTTATAATGAAGGCTGAGAGGGGTCAATGAAATGGCTATCTTAATTACGGGTGGAGCAGGTTATATTGGAAGTCATACATGTGTGGAACTTCTTGAAGCAGGGTATGAGGTAGTTATTGTTGATAATTTGTCTAATAGCAGCTACATCTCATTAAACAGAGTTGCAGAAATTACAAACAAAGCCTTTACATTTTACCAAATGGATCTAATGGATCAAATCGGTCTTGAAGGTGTTTTCACCAGACATACTATTGATGCAGTTATTCACTTTGCAGGATTGAAGGCGGTAGGTGAATCTGTACAATTGCCACTGTCATATTATCACACTAATATTACAAGCACCTTAATCCTGTGTGAGGTTATGAAGAAGTATGGTGTTCATAAGCTTGTATTCAGCTCCTCTGCAACGGTATATGGTCGACCGGAACATGTGCCGATTGAAGAAAGTTCTTCGCTTGGAGCAACGAATCCTTACGGAAGAACAAAGCTCATGCTAGAACAAATTTTGCAGGATTTAGCGGAGTCTAACGAGCAATGGGGGATTTCAATTTTACGATACTTTAACCCAATTGGTGCACATAAAAGTGGAAGAATTGGCGAGAATCCTAATGGTATTCCAAATAACCTTATGCCATACATATCTCAGGTAGCTGTAGGCAGGCTTAAAAAAGTTAATATTTTTGGAGATGATTATCCAACCATAGACGGCACAGGCGTAAGGGATTATATTCATGTCGTGGATCTAGCGAGAGGACATTTATGTGCACTAGAAAAAATCATGAACAAATCAGGTGTGGATATATTTAATCTCGGAACTGGGCGTGGGTATAGTGTATTAGAGATGATTACTGCATTCGAGAAGGTATCGGGACGAAGTATTCCATATTCATTTACAGATCGTAGACCAGGAGATATTGCCATTTGTTATGCTAATACGATGCTTGCAAACGCGGAGTTGAATTGGGTTGCGACACTTGGGATAGAGGAGATGTGTGCAGACTCATGGCGCTGGCAATATTTAAATCCAAATGGTTATGAGGAAGAGACCACTAGAGATTCCATTAAAGAATTGACATCTTAATTTAAAGCTGTGAAATAATTAAACACAATTAGGTCTGTTTTCTATATCGGTTGGTAGCTCTTTCCTATTTATCGCTCCATTTAACATTACTTAAATAAATTCGACAAAAAATGTAATTATCTATCATTTTTGTGAGACATGAAGCGACAGTATGCGCACTTGTGGTGATTTATAATACATCTATAAACGAATGACAAGCATGGGAGACGTTGAAATGCGTTTAGTATCTGGGCACCTTAAACGCATGGAGTCAGTGGTGCAACCGTCCTGAAATGAATGGGGGACATGGGAAAATGGTACTAGCTAAAGCAGAAGATATTCAGGAATTGGATATGGAATGGGTAACATTAATCATGAAAGCACGTTCTTTGGGATTCAGCAAGGATGAAGTAAGGAAAGTATTGCTTTGTCTTGAAGAAAGTAAGGATAATGATGTACAAGTAACAGCTGTATAAAAGTGGAAAAAGCGCTATTCGCGCTTAATTTTCCATTTATTAAATTCTAGAAACTCTTTAAATTGATCTTTGCTCACACCGGAAGCCATAGCTTCTCTTACTAAATCAGCCCACTCGTTGTCTAAATTGTCGGGTTTGCGATCATTTTTTTCATCGGTATTCAAAAAATCTTCAACCGTCACATTCAATACGGCGCCTACCTTTTCGAGGAATTGAATCGAAGGATTTTGCTGGAGCCCTCGTTCAATGGAGCTTAAATAAGATTTAGCGACGCCCGCCCGTTGGGATAACTCTGTAAGGGATAGGCCCTTTCTCTTGCGCAGCAGTTGAATGCGTTCTCCAATCATAACAAATTCCTCCGTTATCACATCGTTGTAGACTATTTCTATTATAACGAATTATTCTTAATTACGAAAGGTTGTTAGCTATAACGCACTTATTTTTTTATTTAAACATTAAAACCACTTATTTTAATAATGAGTGGTTATTTTTTTATTTATTAAACCACGATATTGACTTTCAGAAAATGTTTTTAATGTAAGTTACTAATGTAAGAAAGTAATCGACAATTTGTTTTTAATAAAGAACAAAAGTTATGAATTTTTTGCAATTTATCGTAGAAAAGTCATTGACAAAGGTTTATTTCAGGTGTAATATTCAAATATGTTCTTTATAAAGAACTGCAAAGTAAAGGTTTTGTTTTTGAAATAAGTACGTAAATAAAACAAATTCTATATCCACCCGGAGGCCACGATGAGCGCCATCGCAGGAGTGTTTCATACCGGCAAGCAAAGTTTGGCATGGCAGCAGGGCGATGCTTTAATGGAGGCATTATCTCAGTTTCCATGCAATACAGCTCAAGCTTGGCATGCCGATAATATATTTTTAGGTTGTCATAATCAATGGATTACACCAGAGTCGATCAATGAACGTAATCCTTTTTTGGATGATGAACGAGGGCTTGTTATAACTGCGGATGCAATTATTGATAACCGCATAGAATTATTCAACCGACTCGAAGTAGAGCAGCAATTAAGAAGAAATATGACCGATAGCGAGCTAATTTTATTAGCTTATGATAAATGGGGGGATAGAACACCTATTTATTTAGCTGGTGATTACGCCTTCCTAATCTGGGATTGTAGAAGACAGAAGCTGTTTGGTGCAAGAGACTTCTCCGGAGGTCGTACGCTCTATTATCATCGAAATAATGAGCGTGTTGCCTTTTGTACAACAATTGAACCCTTACTTACGTTATTGGGCAAGGAGAGGTTGTTAAATGAACAATGGCTTGCTGAGTTTCTAGCTATTTCTGGCATGGTTGACGTTGCGGATGCATCCAAGACGGCCTATCGAAATATTGAGCAGATCCCTCCATCTCATACGATAACGATAACTGCAGGGCGAGTTACTCTTGCAAGATATCATCAACTCAGATCAGATGAAGTCGTACGATTTAAATCAAATGATGAATACGTTGAGGCGTTTCAGGATGTGTTTCAACAAGCAGTTACTTCAAGGCTGCGGACACATCGTAATGTTGGAGCACAGCTTAGCGGCGGTTTGGATTCAGGCTCTATTGTTGGCTTTGCTTCAAAGACACTGCAACCGCAAAATAAAAGTCTGTACACGTTCAGCTACGTACCGACAAGCGACTTTGTTGATTATACACACAAATCAATGATTACTAATGAGAGACCTCTTATTGAATCCACCGTGGAGCATGTTGGAGGTATTGAAGAGCACTACTTGGATTTCCGTGGGCGTGACTCTTACTCTGAAATCGATGGCTTTCTAGATATAAACGAAATGCCATATAAGTTTTTTGAGAACTCTTTTTGGATAAAAGGGATGTTCGAGAAAGCAGAGGAGCAAGGTGTAGGTGTGCTGCTTAATGGAGGCAGAGGCAATTTGTCAATTTCGTGGGGAGCTGCCATTCCATATTACGCTACGTTGTTGAAAAAAATGAGATGGATCAAACTGCTTCGCGAAATGCGGCAGTATAGTTTGAACATTGGCTCTGGTCGTGCTCATGTATTTTCAAATGTCAGCCGTGCTGCTTTTCCGTTTATTGAACATTTACGATCAGTAGGAGAATCTTATCATTATCCTATGATCATATCTCCTGAATTCGCCAAGAGGACAGATGTGTTTAACCGGCTGGGCAAATATGGAATTGATGAATCAGGCTGGTTTGCAGCGAAAAATGTGTACGATGAAAGAAAAAGCCATTTTGACGAAGTTTATCATTGGAATGCTGGAAATACGGTTTCGACGAAACTTTCGTTAAGATACTCTTTATGGAAGAGAGACCCAACCAACGATGTCCGAGTCATTCGATTTTGTTTGTCTCTGCCAGAGGATCAGTACGTTCAGAATGGAATGGATCGTGCACTGATCAGGCGTGCTACCGATACGCTGCTTCCCGACAAGGTGAGGTTAAATCAGCGGACTAGAGGCGTTCAAGGAGCGGATTGGGTCCATCGTATGAGACCAAAGTGGCAAGAATTTAAGGAAGAACTGAGACAAATGAGTCAGGATCGAGCGTTTATGCAATTTGTTGACGGTAAGGTAGTCCGATCAGCGCTAGCAGGATTTGAGGAAGGGGCTCAATCCAAACTTGCGATCGATCCGAATTATAGATTATTGATGCGGAGCTTAATCGTGTATCGTTTTCTTAAAAAATTGAATTGAAGGGAGGTGACAAATTATGCAAGCGAAGAAACAATGGAATAGACCTGAGCTAGAAATTCTTCAAGTACATATGACAGCGGCTTCTACTCACAACGGTCCTCTAACGGACGAGGCGTATGTACCAGGAAAACATGATGAAAAACCACGCTTTACAAGCTAAGAAATTATGCATTTTATGGAGAGGAAAGTCCTTATACAGTTGGTGTATAAGGACTTTCTAATTATTATCAATGAACTGACGGAGTGAGAACATTGTTGCTAACGGAAACTAAAAAGGTGTATAGAGCATTTGGACTAACGATTGAAAGTGAGATTTCATTACCTGAGCTCACTCCTATTTTAGAAAGCAGCGAGCAAATCGACATGGAGATCACAATTGATTACTCCTTAGCAGATTTCTTTAAACAGGAGCCATATGATTTTGTTGTTGATCGACAAGTCGTAACCGTAAATATGCCTGATTCAGGGATTTTTCGGATTGAAAATGGGAATAAGATCATCGTATCTCCTCATGCTGGAGCTGATGAGGATCTCGTTCGGCTCTATGTCCTTGGGACCTGTATAGGTGCATTATTGCTGCAACGCAGCATATACCCATTGCATGGCAGTGCAATAGCTATCGATGGCAAAGCATATGCATTTGTTGGTCGCTCAGGCGCTGGGAAGTCGACATTAGCGTCAGCATTTATCCAAAGAGGTTATTCGCTGTTGAGTGATGATATCATTGCTGTTTCACAAGCATCACCAGAACAAGCGACACTCGTTATACCAGCCTATCCACAGCAAAAGCTATGGCAACAAAGTTTGGACGCATTTGGTGTAAACAACGAAGAGCTTCGTTCCATTTTTGGTAGAGAGAACAAATTTTGTCTTCCAGTCGAATCGAGTTTTTGTTCAACGGCTTTGCCGCTCGGAGGTGTGTTCGAGCTTATAACAACAGAGTCCGAACAGGTGGCAGTGCTTCCTGTCCAAAAGCTTGCTCGCCTAGATGTTTTATTTCAGCATACCTACCGACAATTTTTAGTGGAAAAGTTAGGTTTGACGCGTTGGCATTTTACCTTATCTGCTTCCATAGGTGAGGCGTTGCCTATTTATACGCTTCAAAGACCAATAAATGGGTTTACAGCTCCTGAGCTTGTCGAACTTATTTTACAAACGATATCTATGGGGGAATAGAAGATGATTAAAAGTCAAACGACTGCCATTCAAGCATTAATGCTAGAACAACTGATAGTGCAAGATACTAACAACATCGTAAGCGATATGGGTGGAGAAAAGGTTATATTAAGCATTAACAATGGGAAATATTACAATTTAGGATTAATGGGCAGCCAAATATGGGTTCTGATTAAAGAGCCTGTAACCATCACAAATGTAATTGATGCGTTGCTGCAAGAATTTGAAGTTGCTAGAGAAGTTTGTGAGGAGCAAGTACTCTCTTTTTTGTCGCATCTACTAGAAGAACGTCTTATTTATATAAAGGAATAAATATATGGTGATGATATGGGAAAGTTAATGAAATTGAGAACATTGTTTTCATTAGATTTTAAAACTCTTTTTCTATTAGTAGAAGCAACCTGGTTTCTAGGTACTGCCCGGATTCGAATCTTTAATCAACCATTTTCCAAGATAGCGCCTACTCTAGGCGAATACATGAAAGAGACTGAAATTCATGCTACAGATGAACACAGAAAAACGTTAGTTCAAATACGTTATATTCTTCAAGTTGCAAGCAGGAATACGCCTTGGGATAGTAAATGTTTAGCTCGAGCAATAGCCGGCATGCAAATGCTGGAGAGACGTAATATAAGCAGTACACTTTATTTGGGTACAACAAAGGATGAAGCTGGCAAGCTGATTGCTCATGCCTGGCTGCGAAGTGGATCCATCTTTATTACGGGATCAGAGGAAATGCATCGATTTACGGTCACCGGTATGTTTGCTAATGTAACCTATTCCTAAAGATGGAAAGTGATGAAGCGATGAATCATCTAATATATTTTTCCAAAAAGCTGCATGCATATGGGGGTAAGATTCTATATTTGAATCTATTTGGTATGATGCTCGTGGGACTGCTTGATGGCGCAAGCATTCTATTGTTAGCTCCACTGCTTAGCGTGATCGGGATTGTTGACATCCCACTGGCATCGTTCCCTGGTCTATCTTTACTAGAATCGCTGCAAGAGCTTCCAAAAGAAAGAGCACTATTTATTATTTTATCGTTTTATATTTTAATTGTTGCCGTACAGGGTATTATTGGACGTAATTTAAGCTTAAGAGAAATAAGAATACATACGGGCTTTGTTAATCAAATTCGTTTAGAGCTTTATCTCGCATTGTTGCAAGCAAATTGGGGCTTTTTCATGAGAAAAAGGAAAACTGATCTCATAAATTCTTTTACGAGTGAACTTTCTCGTGTGACAAATGGTGCTTTCTTATCTTTACAATTAATTGCTTCAATAACCTTTACGTTTATTCAGATTGGAATAGCCTTGTTTTTGTCAGTAAAGATGACCTTATTTGTTTTATGCTGCGGACTTGTTATTGCTTTTCTCTCTAGAAGATTTATTAAGCAATCAAGAGTAATTGGCAGTGTAACAATGGAACTGTCGCAAAACTACTTAGCTGGTATTACGGATCATTTTAATGGAATGAAAGATATTAAAAGCAACCTGCTTGAATCATCCCGATATCGCTGGTTGTTGAATTGGTCGAGTGACATTGCTCGAGAAAGATATGAAAACTCGAAGGTGCGGAGCAATTCGCAACTCTTTTACAAGCTGTTTTCAGCTATAATGATTGCTGTTTTTGTTTTTGGATCCATTATGCTCTTTCAGAGCCAAGGTGGCTATTTATTGCTCATCATGGTCATCTTTTCACGTTTGTGGCCTCGGTTTACAAGTATTCAAGCCAATATGGAACAAATTGCATCATCGTTGCCTGCTTTTAAAGCGTTAATGGAGCTGCAGGAGGAAAGTATTAAAAATAGAGAATTTAATGATAAGGAACTTTTAGGTGGAGAACATATTCGCCCGCTTAGACTCAAACACCAGCTCGAATGCCGCCATGTCTATTTTCGTTATGACGAGGAGCAGCCGGAGTACACGCTGGAAGCAATTAATCTGAGCATCCCTGCTAATGGCATGACTGCCATTGTTGGACAGTCAGGTGCAGGGAAAAGCACTTTAATCGATCTAATGATGGGACTCATGAAGCCAGAACTTGGTCATGTGCTTATTGACGGCAAGACGCTTACAGATGAGGATCTGTTGTCGTTAAGAAGATCAATCAGTTATGTCCCGCAGGAGCCGTTTCTGTTCCATGGGACGATTAGAGATAACTTGATATTAATCGATCCGAATGCGACGGAAGATCAAATATGGGAAGCGATGGAGTTCTCTTCTGCAGCTGAATTTGTTCGCAAGCTTCCGGATGGCATCGATACGATTATTGGGGATCGTGGAATACGTTTATCAGGCGGGGAGCGTCAGAGACTCGTTTTGGCTAGAGCCATATTAAGAAAGCCATCTATCCTTATTTTGGATGAGGCTACAAGTGCACTAGACAGCTTGAACGAGACAAAAATTCAAGAAGCCATAGAGCGGCTTAAGGGAAAAATGACCGTTATCGTCGTTGCTCATCGCCTATCGACCATTCGGAATGCAGATCAGGTTATCGTGTTGGAAAATGGGAAAATCGTGCAAACCGGCCATTTCATCATGCTCGCTGAGGATAAAAAAGGACTGTTCAGCCGTTTATTAGGCAACCAGCTGCAAGTAGCTTTATAGTCGTAACTTTACTATACTAATTAGAGTAGTAAAGTTCATGACAAGGACAGGCATTTACTCCTTGGGATAGATTAACTCAGAATTAGTTTCAATGATTAGGAGGACACATTTGGCTATTATACTAACGCTCGGAATAACCGTGCTTCTCTTGTACCTGCTCTTTATCCTCCCAACCCAGTGGTTGAAAATCGAAAAAATTACACATCCCATTGGCATTAACAAACGCATATTGCAAATAAGCGATCTGCATGTAGACAGGCTGCGCATAAGCGCAAAGCGAATTCAGCATGTCATTGCCTCTGTGCAGCCTGACTACATTTTTCTGACCGGCGATTATACGTATAAAGAACACTATTTGACGCGGGTAGGCTATTATCTTAAAGCTATAGCAGACAGCGGAATACCTGTCTATGCAGTGCTTGGAAACCATGATTATGAGCTTCCGCGTTTAAAGAAATTGCTCGATCTATTTGGCGTTTATGGGATTAAGGTGTTGCGTAACGAGAATGTCATGCTTGATGATTTTCAGCTTGTCGGAATTGACGATGACAGCTCTCATCATAGCCGAATCTTACCTTCATTTAGAGGTATTGATGACAGCAAGCCTGTCGTCATTATGACGCATGATCCTAATGTCGTTCTAAAAATCAATCGCCCTTTTCAATATTTAATGGCCGGTCATCTGCATGGGAAGCAGCTGAACGTGCCGTTCTTTTTTGCATTAAAGCCAAAGGGTCCGTTGTCCGTGAAAGGGATCTACAAAGGCCTTCATCACAATAAGGACGGCTCTTTTTACATTTCCAAAGGCATCGGTCAAGCAGGCGTTAACGCAAGGTTTATGGTCAGAAGCGAGATTACGATTCATGACCTATAATCAATGAATCAGAGATGCAACTAGTCATCATCGGTATTTCTGCGGCTGGCCTCACGAAAGGCAGCTGGAGGAATGCCCTTTGCTTCGGCAAACGTTCGGGAGAAATAATGTACGGATGAGAAGCCGCAGCGCTCAGCGATGGTTTTAATCGGCGTTACTGTTTGTGATAGCAGCTGCTCCGCCACGCGGACTCGCTCATGTCTAACAAGCATGGAGAACGATTCATGAACGCTTTGCGAAAAAAGTCTAGATAGATGGCGCTCCGACACATTAATGTAGCGGGCAACCTCCGATAAGCTCAAATTAGCGCCTAAATTATCGCGTATGTACAGCTTTGCGCGGCTAATGAGGATAGCTGCATTTGAAGCGGGCAAAATGATTTCTGTATTTTTGTTCCTCCCGCCTACAATTGTAGGAAACGTCAGTATCAAGGCATGTGCCAGCTGATTCAGCAAGGCGATTGGCACAGCGAACATTTCTTCGCTTGGAATGAGCAGCGATTTCCAAATTTGAGCTGTTGGAGAATGCTGCTGGTTTTCAATCCAAATCGTGCCGGTGTTTAAAGACTGATTGTAATATTCGAATTCATCCGGCTTAGAAAGCTTCTCATCGAGCTCGTAGGCAACATATAATAAATCCAATTGATCTACATCTCTTATTTGATGACGGATATTTGGCCGCGAGCAAAAAAGCACGCCTTCATGCAGAGGATAAGCCGTTCCGCCCTCCTCATAAATTCCTGTACCTCCAGCCACGTAACAAACCTCAAAAAAAGAATGCTTATGAACAGCATTTGCAACTAGCTTTGGTACCGCTCCCCAATAATAAACATGGATGGTCACGCTCTCACCTTGCAGCAATCTTGCATATCGATTTAAGCGTTCTTCGCTTTTTGACCAAACGTACATATGAACGATCAGCTCCTATGGCGTAATAATGCAAAATTATGTCGTTAACAGGTAAATACGATTGCACTATATCCTATCTATAATTAAACCATATTCACATTAATTATACGATAAGGGGAATGAACATGATCACTAATGAAGATGTGCAATTTTATAAAGAAAATGGTTACTTGCTAGTTAGAGGCGTGTTTAACAATGATGAGGTAGTTGAGATGAGAGCAGCTGTTGAGCGGGTTATTCAACGAGCGGCGCTCGCTCAGGCAGATCATAACCACGCATGGCAAGGAGATTTCCTCCCGCCAGAGCAGCTTAAGAAGCTTGTTCTGAAAGGCTTCCATGATGTGCATTATCATGATGCTTCCTTTACAAAGGCAGTCATTCATCCGAATATGGTATCCGTACTGAACGGAATCATCGGTCCCAATGTACAGCTCCATCACTCCAAAATGCTTGTGAAGCCGCCTGCAAACGGAGCAGCATTTCCTATGCATCAAGATTATCCATATTTCCCTCATAACGACCATTCGATGCTTGCTGCAAGCGTTCATCTTGATGATGCCGATTCAGAAAATGGCTGCTTAGCGGTTATCCCTGGTTCTCATTTGGAAGGTCCGCTGAATCATGTGGGAAGACATTATCTCAACCATAAGGAATATCCAATTTCATCTGGAACGCTTTGCCCGGCGAAAGCAGGGGATGTGTTGTTCTTCAACTATTTGACGATTCATGGATCGGATGTTAACCGCAGTGACAGAACGAGAAGAAACGTTTTGTTCCAATATCGTGATGCAGCCGACAAGCCTTCTGTAAATACTCATTTTGATTGGGGCATGGGCCTTATGGTTAGCGGAGAAAATCTTGATTTCAACAATGTTAAACCAAAATTTGAAATTACGGAGTAACTAATTATACTGAAGTTACGCCACAAAGAGACGTATACAACCGGATGCAAAAGGTTGTTATACGTCTCTTTTTTGTGTGAAGTAATACTTGAAAGAGTTCTACATATTTATAGTATCGAAACTCCAAAAAGCTAAACGAATATTTCTCTGGAAGCTGTGGAAAAATCATATTGACATAAGTTTGAGAACGATGATATATTTGTTTCTGCAAAGTAGAGTATTCTTATCGGAATTAAAACGAAATTGATTTTAAGAGTTAATTTTTGCTATTAATCATAATGTGTAGACAGAAAGGATGATTGTTGTATTATGGAAAATAATTTATTGACAGCAATTGAAACAAACTGGATCAGTTTAGTTGTATCAGCAATAATACTTGGCGGTCTTTATTTTATGGCCAAAAAACGTGTAAGCTTCGGAACGAGGGTATTGGTCGCACTTGGCCTTGGCCTTGTGGCAGGTATCATTTTTAACAACTTTAAACTAGATACTGAAGGCGTAGGTACGATTGGCTCCATCTACATTAATTTAATTAAGATGATCGTTATCCCACTCGTATTTGTTCTCGTTATTAACAGTATTATCTCGATTACGAATCTTGAGTTTCTACGCAAGCTTAGCGTTAAGACAATTAGTTGGTTTCTTGCAACGACAGGTGTAGCGGCAATTATCGGACTTCTAGTAGCATCTGCTATTAATCCGGGTGCAGGCTTTGAGCTTAAAACACCTGAAAATTTTGAAGCGCGTGAAGTTCCAAGCTTTTTCAAAGTGATATTGGATCAAGTGCCTTCGAATCCGATTAACGATGCTGCAGAGGGTAAAGTAGTGCCAATTCTTATTTTCGCACTATTCATTGCTATCGCAATCGTTAAGGTAGGAGCAAAAAATCCAGATTCCGTTCAACCGTTCAAAGCGTTCATTCAATCGGCAACCGTAATTATGCACCAGGTTGTTAAGTTCGTTCTTCGCTTTACACCGTATGGTGTGTATGCCTTGATTGCAGTTATGGCTGCTAGATATGGTTGGGAAACACTCGAACCGCTTGCCATGTTAATTCTTGTAACTTATATCGCATTGCTCTTGCATTTTGTATTCGTCTTTGGCGGCCTTGTATCTTTTGTCGCTAAGGTTAATCCTTTGAAATTTTTCAAAAAAGCATATCCTACGGTAGCGGTAGCGTTCACAACACGCAGCAGCTTTGCGACGCTTCCAGTCAATCTTGAAGTTATTACGAAGCGCCTTCGCATTTCGCCAAAAATCGCGAGCTTTGTAGCACCGCTTGGCGCTACAATGAACTTTAACGGCTGCGGCGGGGTTTGGCCGGCTGTTGTAGCGGTATTCATCTCACAAGTTTACGGTGTATCGCTTACTGCAACAGATTATGTACTTATCGTACTTGTTAGCGTAATCTCATCAATCGGTGTAGCAGGCGTACCAGGTCCAGCTTCCATTTCGACAACAGTTGTATTGACAGCAGTTGGCCTGCCGCTAGAAGGTATTGCACTTGTTGTTGCTGTTGAATCTCTAATTGATATGGGTCGTACGGCTGTTAATGCTACGGGTACTACGGTTACTGCATTGCTTGTAGCAGATTCCGAAGGCGAATTCGATCGTGAAGCATTCAACCGCGGTGACGAAGATGACCTAGAGCTTAATCCCGCATAAACAAACTTATAAATAAGCTTGGAAAAAAGCCCTTGGAAACACGTGATATGACGTGTTATCCAAGGGCTTTGTTTAAATATAAGAAAGTATATAATTTTCTCATACTTATCTTATATTTCACCGTCAAAGCTACTTCAGCGTCTAAGGACGCCGAAGGCGTTTTTGCTTGGTTTAAGGTTCATCATGTACTTCAGGAAAATCGTGGTCGTATTCATCTTCACCCGGATAGTCACGAGGCAATCCTGCATGAAGCGCTCGATTCTCATAAGCGAAGCGATTGGATGGTCGCTGATCCACTCTCCAAGGCGTACTTTTTCCTAGCGATTCCATCAGCAGATCAGAGCCATACGGTCCATCCGGAAACTCCTCCGGAATGAGATCGTTGCGCTGCGATTCTACTGTTGATACATCTGTATAGGGCTGGCGATTTTCAGGAACAAATCGATCCATCAGCAGACTCCTCTCAAATGGTATTAGTTTACCATTTCAGTGTACCCTGATTAATCGGTAAAATGCACCGTTCCAACAACAAAGTATAAGAATTGAGCGAGCTCAGCCGCTTCTTCTTCTGTTAGCTTAAACGTATGTTCAAGATACCCTTCCTCTTCAAGGTCATCAGGACCGATAATCGCTGTTTTGCCAAATTGAAGGTCAGTAATTAGTTTTTTGCCGTAAAAACGGCTAGTTGAAGTAATAGCAAGGTCAAATCGCTTCAAGCTAGGTCCAATAAAAGTGACGTATCTTGTAGACGTTTCTTCCGTGGAATCGGACATAAAATCAAAATCAGGCAACAGCATAAAGTATAGCCTCCAATTCATTAATACACTCATTATACAATATTATGTTCTGCTTTGGCTTATTGCAGTTTATACAAGCTATGGTACATTAGTAATAGCAGTGCCATCAGGAGGGATGCAATGATATGAACTACAATTCCGAATCGTCGCGTGATGCAAAAGGATCTATTCGTGACTATGTATACGATAAGCTGAAATCAGATATATTGGATTTGAAACTGGAGCCGGGCCGTTTTATTTCAGAAAAAGATATAATCGAGATGCTGAAGGTGAGCAGAACACCAATCAGGGAGGCATTCGTTAAGCTTTCGCAAGAGGGACTTATTGAAACGATACCACAGCGAGGTTCATTTATTTCTCTTATTGATCTGGATATGGTGGAAGAGTCGCGTTTCGTGCGGGAAACGCTGGAAAGTACGATCGTCAGGCTGGCATGCGAGCAGCTTAAGGCTGAACAAGTACTGCAGCTGCTAAATTTGATTGCCCTGCAAGAGCTCTGTATCGAAGAAAAAAACTATAAGCGATTGTTTGAGCTCGACGATGAGTTTCACAAAACGATTATCATCGGATGTGGGAAGCTCCGCACTTGGAAGCTGCTTCAAGAGCTTAGCGCCCATTACCAGAGGGTGAGGATGCTGCGCCTTGCTGCAAACGATGATTGGCATATTATTTTGAGCCAGCACCGTGCAATCGTAGCGGCAATTAAGGACAAGGACGCAGATGCGGCGGAAAAAGTGATGCATGAGCATTTGAATCGTTTTCAACTGGAGAAGGATGAGCTGAAAGAGAAACACCCCGCGTATTTTAAGTAATCATGTACAATGAAACGGCAGGCAGCCTCATAGGAGATGTCGGCTGTTTTTTTGATTTTGCAATATATACTCATATAAAAAAGGCATATGCACTTGTCTGAATTAATTGTATACTAGTATTATCAGTTAAGAAAAATGACTAAGGAGATGGAATTATATGATTCGCGTTGCGATTATTGGAACCGGCTCTATATCGTCTGCTCATATCGAAGCTTATCTGGCACTTGGGAACCGCTGCAGTATTGTTGCTTTATACGATATTAATGATGCAAGCGCGCAGGACAAAAAAAAGAAATTTCAATTGAATTGTGAAATTGTAAACGATTACAAAAATTTGCTGTCGCGTGATGATATCGATTTGGTTTCGATTTGCACACCGCCCTATACACACGCTGATCTTTCCGTAGACTTCCTGCAAGCAGGAAAACATGTCATTGTCGAGAAGCCAATGGCTTCTTCGCTGGCTGAATGCGATAGAATGAACGAAGCCGCTGCCGCATCAGGAAAAATTCTTTCCGTCATAAGCCAGAATCGATTTGGCGATGCGGTCATGAAGCTTAAGAGCGTGCTTGATTCTGGGCTTGCAGGACGAATCGTGCATGCGCAGGTTGATTCCTTTTGGTGGCGAGGGTATACATATTACGATTTGTGGTGGCGCGGAACTTGGGAGAAGGAAGGCGGAGGCTGTACGCTGAACCATGCCGTTCATCACATCGATATGTTCCAATGGATGATGGGAATGCCGGATAAAGTGACGGCCATTATGGCTAATACTTCCCATGATAATGCGGAAGTTGAGGATTTGTCGGTAGCGATTTTGTCCTATCCGCGAGCGATTGCTCAAATTACAAGCTCCGTCGTTCATCACGGACAAGAGCAAAAGCTTATTTTCCAAGGTGAGAAAGCGCGTGTATCGATGCCATGGCAGGTGACCGCTTCATCTGCACAGGAAAACGGTTTTCCTATAGAAAACCCGGAATTGGAGCGGCAAATTGCAGCTGTTGCAGATGGTACAGCTTCCTTAACCTATGTAGGGCACAAAGGTCAGCTGGATAATGTTATATCCGCGATTGAAAACGGCAGCGGTGAAGTACTCGTAACGGGAGTGGAAGGAAGAAAAACGCTTGAGCTTATTACTGCTATTTATCAAGCTTCCAGCACAGGGACAACTGTTGAGCTGCCAATTCGACCAGACAGCCCTTTTTATACACGGGAAGGGATTATGGCGTCAGCGACCCACTTCTATGAGAAGAAAAACTCCGTTGCAGCGTTTAGCAGCAATCAAATTACGGTAAGCGGAGAAAGCAAATAGGAGGGGATCCGATATGACGTTCGACGAATCGCTGCAGCTTTCCATTCATGCAGGCACTCCGCTCCCAGCCGTTGTCCGAATAGAAATGGAAGAAAAGACGTTTAAGCGGCTTTTGGAATGGTCAGGAAATTGTAACCTATTCGCAGTTAATCATTCGGCAGGTCTTTCGTTTGCATGTCAGTTAAGCCCGTATGCCATGTCAGCAGGACCGCAAGGTGCAATTGCTGAATGTGCGCTTTATATACTGGTACAGGACGTTTCATTGCCGCTGGAGACCCATTTGTTTTTTGATTTAAAAGCTGCTTCAACTGCTGCTCCAGCAGATCGGAAGCATAATCCTTGGAGCGAGCTGCCTGGAGTGTATCTCGATCATCAGGAAGATAATGCAAGAGTTGTTGTAAGCATTGAGGGTAAACTTTTTACTCGGTACCTCTATGCGGTTACGAGTGCAAAACCTTACTTTTACCCCTTAATTGGGCCGCATGGAAAGACACTGATCCATGATGGGCCGGACGATCATCTTCATCATCACGGGTTATGGTGGGGACACGATGATGTGAACAGTCATAAGCTGTATCACGAGTTTCGCGGTGAAGGCAGGCAGGTGCACCGGACATTTGTTGTGCTTGCAAGCGGTCCTGTTTTTGGGCAAATGACGGCATTGATCGACTGGTTGGACGAGAATGGACGCCTTCTTCTAACGGAAGCTCGAAGTGTCCGTATTTATAATCTGCCTCCAGAATCGAGGTATATGGATCTTACGACACAGTTGTATGCCGTGAACGGCGATGTCCGGTTCGGAGATACGAAAGAAGGCGGATTTCCATTTATTCGCGTTAACGAGCAAATTAGTGGACACCATCGAGGTGGCCTCACGTCTGCCGAAGGGAAAAAAGGTGAGGCGGACATTTTTGGTTCTGTGACGGAATGGGTCGACTACAGCGGTGAACTGTTTCTCAGCATGAAGCGAGACGGAGATGAAGTGGTCAAGCAGTACACCGAGGCAGGCATTGCGGTTTTCTCCCATCCGGAAAATGAGACTTTTGCTTCGCAATGGTTTGTCCGTGATTATGGCCCTTTCACACCTGCGAATTTCCATTTCTGCGGCGGAAAGCTTTTGCCAGGTGGAGATGCAATAACGATGAAGCACCGTATTTACATCCATGAGGGAAACACAGAAAAAGGCGGAGTAAAGGACAGATACAGTGAATACGCCGAACATGACTGGCAGCTAGCTTCATGGTCTAAGGCATAATCAACAACTGCATGGAGGAGGCCGCGTATTCGCGGTTTCTTTCCTTTGCAGGTAGAGGTTGGATAGAAGCAGAAACTAGAATTTTTTCTAATTGTAAGCGCTTCATAAATGGACGGGAGGTTGGTTCATTTGAAGATGAACTGGTATTACCGGATGATGCTGTCGTATACACCGATATTTTTCTTTGTTATTTCATCAGTTATCTTTTTGTTTTTTTCAACATTAAATAATTCGTCTGAGAAGAAGTATTTGGAAACGAATCAAGCGATCGTGGAGCAGACGATGCAAAATGTGGACGCGAGCTTGCAACTGATTGAGCGCAATGTGGTAAGGGAAATGCAGACGGACAAAACGCTGCAAGCCTTTTTTAATGAAAAGCCCAAGTCACTGTATGATTACTTCGTCATTCAAAAAAAATTAGTTGAAATATCCTCATCTTTGCCGTTCGTTAATTCCATTTATATTTACAGTGATCATACTGGAAAAGTATTATCCGAAGCAGGGATGGTCAAGCTCGAGGCGTTTAAGGACAAAGCTTTTTTCGATTCGCATCAATCAAGATCGGCAGCAATGGGCTGGACGAGCCCAAGAAAGTATAGTCAATCTATCCTTGACGATTCCACTCGCAAGGTTGTTTCACTGGTAAAGACTTACCCATTCGCGTCTGATAAGCAGGGAGCGGTGGTCGTCAATCTTAACGTAAGCTCCATCATCGATTTTATGAATCAATTCAATGGATACGGCGGCACGATTCAACTTCTCGATTGGGAGAAGAAGCCGTTTGAGTCCACTCTGCCTTCTGCCAAGGAAGGCGGTATTTATGCCAGCTCCCCATACACCGGTTGGCAATTCTATGCAGACAGCGTGCATGCCAACGAATTTTCCGCCCTCTCTTTGTTTTCCAACATGTGGTTTATTATCGTATTTATCATCATCATATTAGCCTTAATATGGTTTACCTTTATTACGCATGTCTCTTACAAGCCGATCCAGACCATCATGGGTAAAATCGACGGATATGCGGCTCGCAAAAGCCAAGAGCTTGGCATTAAGATGCCCCGAAACGAGTTCAAATTCATCGAAACCGCCATTGATCATTTATTAAAAAAATCGATTGATTATGAGCATCTGCATAAAGAGGATTTGCTGCTCCGTCAACGGAACCTCCTTCAGGAGCTGCTTGTTGGACGATCCATGCTGACCGATCAGGAATGGAAAAAGCGGGCATCGGCACTAGGCTTGCCGCATTCCTATGAATGGCTTGGCGTCATTGCTCTAGAAATTGACCATTTTGCCGCATTTACCGATAAATATAAAGCCAGTGATCAAAACCTGCTGAAATTTCTTATTGAGTCCGCTTTTCGAGAGCTTATGCAGCAGAAGGAATTGCAGATCCAACATGTATGGACAGAGCCTCAGCGAATGGCTTTTGTTGTCCTTCTACAGCAAAGCTCAGAGTCTATTCAAGATAGGCTGGTACAAGTATGCGAGGAATTCCGCAAGTGGATGAACGAGCATTTGGAGTTAACCGTATCTTGCGGAATTGGAGACTTCGTCCATTCGATTCATGATATTGCTGCCGCTTACCGCAGCGCTGCTGAAAATGTATCCTACAAAGCTGTTTTTGGGACAAACAGCGTAATTGATAACCGGTTAAGATGTACAAAACAAACAGGAGAGACACTTCTTTGTTTTCAATCCATATTGGAGCTGTCACGCTCTTGCCGGATGGACGACGGGCAATGGGAGATTAAGCTGAGCCGAATTTTTCTTAAGTTAAAAGGCATGTTAATCTCGCGCGCGGATATTGAAGCGTTCATTCATAATCTAATCCGCCAGCTAGAGAAAGATATGGAAGCATTGCCAAGCGATATCGAGACGATATGGAGCAGCGAATACCGAAGCAGGTTCAGGCAAATCGCCCAGCATGCTGAAACGATCGACGAGCTTGAGATTCAGCTTGCGGCTGTTTTTACTGAACTTGCGGGCGATAGGGATAAGAAAAGGCTGAATGGCAAAAATCATACGATCGCCATCCAAACGAAGGAATACATCGACCAGCATTACACTGATCCGAGCTTGTCTCTCGTTCAAGTCAGCGAGAAGTTTGGTTTAAGCGCGAGAAGCGTTAGTCATTTGTTTAAAGAGGAGCATGGCGAAAACTTTATCGATTATTTGCTAAAGGTAAGATTCGCACATGCGAAGAACATGCTGCTTGAAACAGATGAGCCTATCCAATGGATTGCAGAACAGGTGGGCTACACACACGTCATTTCCTTCCACCGCGCTTTCAAAAAATTGTTTAATCTACCGCCAGGTGAATATCGAACCATTTATCGGTTAAACGAATGAATGGCAACAAATCTGCTGAATTAATCGGCAGATTTCTTTTTACTTCCGTAAAGGTTAATCGTCGGAAAATGGTAAAGTCCGCGTGAATAGAGGTGTTTCCGATTATGTTAAGCCTCTGATTCTTGTTAATATCCGATTTCTTAATCGCGTGTTACATTTGGAACCAAGCCGAAATATTTGCTTCCAATAAGAGTCAGGAGGTCATTCATGCAGATTGCAACGGAACGCCAGAGGAAGGTCAAAACCGTGCCGCGCGTTCATATGAAAGCGCTGTACAGGGATTGGCAGTTATACCTGCTGCTGCTTCTGCCCTTGGCGTATTTTATTATTTTTAAGTACACACCAATGCTGGGCGTCGTCATTGCATTTAAGGACTACAACATGTTTCAAGGCATTTTAGCAAGCCCCTGGGTCGGTTTCGAAACGTTCCGGGAAGTATTTCAGATGGATGGTTTTTACAATGCGCTCCGCAACACCTTTCTACTCAATTTCTTGGATCTTGTCGTAAGTTTTCCGATTCCAATCGCACTAGCGATATTGTTAAATGAGCTTCGTATAAAATGGTTCAAAAAAGGCGCGCAGACGATTCTTTATTTGCCTCATTTTATATCATGGGTCATCATCGGCGGGATGGCTATTCAGCTGCTGGCGACCAATAACGGGATTATCAACAATCTGCTGAAGTCGTTAGGGATGAAGGTCATTCCTTTCCTTACGGAGCCTGTTTACTGGGTGCTGACATATTTAGGCATAGGTATTTGGCAGAGTGCTGGGTGGGGAACGATCATTTATCTCGCTGCTTTAACGGGAATTAACAAGGATCTTTACGAAGCTGCAGATGTAGATGGTGCAAGCCGAATGCGTAAAATCTGGCACATCACGCTGCCGGGCATCAAGCCGACAATTATCATTCTACTCATTATTAATATTGGACATATGGCCAGCATTGGATTTGATAGACCGTTTGTACTCAGTAATCCTCTCGTCACCGATGTGTCTGAGGTTATCAGCACGTATGTATACAAAATCGGAATTCAGTCCGCACGGTATACAATAGCAACGGCTATCGGTCTGTTCCAAGCGGTTGTAGGTCTTATTTTCCTGCTGTCGGCCGATTATATTTCGAGAAAAGTTAACGATCAAGGCATTTGGTAGGAGGGCAGATATGAGAGCGTATGGAAATGACAAAATCGTAGATGCAATGATCATGGTCGTAATCATAACGGCGGGGCTCTTCTGCCTGCTGCCGCTGCTTCATATTTTTGCCTTATCGTTAAGCGCCAATGGGCCGATTCTATCAGGAAAAGTTACGATACTCCCCGTAGAAATCGATTTTTCCGCTTACAAGGCTGTTTTCGGGAATGCAGCGATGATCCATTCCTTGCTTTTTACTATTGGACTAGTTGTTTTGTTCACGGCTATATCGATGCTGATGACGATTATGGCAGCCTATCCCTTGACGAAGCCTAACCTAAAGGGAAGAAACTTTTTTCTTCTCCTTATCGTCCTGACGATGTTTTTCAGCGGAGGCATGATACCGGAATATTTGCTCGTGAAAAATTTGCATTTGCTTGATTCGATCTGGGCGCTCATTTTGCCGGGGATGGTTAATGCCTTTTATTTGCTCATCATCAAGACTTTTTTCTCCTCCATTCCAGTAGAGCTGGAAGAGTCGGCGCGGATGGACGGAGCCAACCATTTTAAAATATTGTGGCATGTCGTCCTGCCGCTATCGCTTCCGGTCATGGCCACACTTAGCTTGTTTTACGCAGTGGGCAGGTGGAACGGATTTATGGATGCCCTGTTGTACATTACCAAATCGGAGCTTTATCCGCTTCAATTGAAGCTGTACGAAATGGTTATCAACAGCCAGGTTAACGATATGGCGATAGCAGAGGGACTTAATGCCTCGGTACCGATACCGGAAAGTCTTAAAGCTGCTTCGATCATGTTCGCAACCATCCCCATTTTGCTCGTATATCCAGCACTTCAGCGTTACTTTATTTCGGGTATGATGATCGGTGCCGTCAAAGGTTGATAGTCACTCCCGGACAGGCTGGAGCCGAAAGCTCCCGTTTCATGGAGTTGCTATAGATTAAAAAAATGATAAAAGGGAGTTGAATGCATTGAGTAGAACGAGGCGTAAATTCACGATTATCTTTATGGCAGTGCTGTTGATCACATCCATGTTGTCTGCGTGCAGCAGCGGAAACGGAAATAAGGAGCCTGTCAAAGAAAAGGAAGCTGCAAGCAATAAATCGAGCAATTCAGGCTCTGAAGCAACCGAGAAGCCGAAGGGAGATCCAATTAAGCTCCGAATCGAGCTGTTTGACCGAAACAATACACCGGCAGGCGCTCCGAAAATTACCGACAACGACATGACAAAATACATTCAGAAAAATTTTGGTGAACCGAATAATATTACTGTCGAATTCGTTACGGTTCCTCGCTCAGAGGAGGTAGACAAGCTGAACGTGCTTATGGCTGCGAATCAGGCTCCTGACATCGTATTTACATATGACCAGCCGACGGTACAGCAATACGTAAAAAACGGCGGTCTGACAGATCTTGGTCCGCTGCTGGATGCGCATGGCCAAAAGTTGAAGGAAGTATTGGGTGAGGAGCTGCTCAGCTACGGAGTATTCGATGGCAAGCAGTATACGATTCCAGCTAAGCGCGTTCTGCAGCCTCAGAGTTCGACTTTTATCCGGCAGGATTGGTTGGATGAGCTCGGATTGCCGCTGCCGCAAACAACGGAGCAGTTCTATGAGACGATGAAGGCTTTTAAAGAGAAAAAGCCAGGCAAATCCGGTGATAAAGCGATTCCGTATGGGCAGATCGACTATTTCCATATGCATCCGATTCAATATTCGTTCTGGGAATGGGACAAAATCGCAGATGAGGATCTTTATGCATCAGCGGAGTGGCTCATTCCGGGCAATAAGGAAGCGTATCGCTTCTTGAATAAGATGTACAACGAGGGACTTATGGATCCGGATTTTCCGCTCCATATGGGCAAGGATACGCAGCAGTTTCAGAAGAACCTGCTGAACGGGTATATTGGTTCGGCAACAACAAATACCAACGAGCCGGTCTATATGGGCTATTATGCCGAGCTGCAAAAGAATGATCCGAATGCAAAGCTGGCGTTAATCGATCCGTTCACAAGCGCGGACGGCAAGACACCAAAGCCTATTTATTCGCCTAACGGCATATACATGATGGTACCAAAAGCAAGTAAAAATGCTGAAGCGGCCATTAAATATTTGAATTGGATGGCTGAAACGGACAATATTATTGCCCTTCAGAACGGTACGGAAGGCGTAACTTATGAGATGAAGGATGGCGTGCCGATCACGCTTGATAACGATCAAGCAAAGCAGACGTTATATAACTATTTTGATTACTGTATCATTCTTAACGGGAAATATGTCAGTACAACCGATGAGCTGCTGAACATTACGGCAAATGCGTCCGATCCGAATTTCAAGGATTTTACGGTGGAAAGCATCGCGACTGGAACGAAGGATGGAATCATTAAACCTCGTGTGGTGACGCCGATTCAATCGGAGATCAAGTACGCTACAACGCTGAAGGAAAAGGACGACGAAATATTTGTTAAAGTGTTAACTGCGAAACCAGCGGATTTTGACAAGGTTTACGATAAGGAAGTAGCGGATTATATGAAAATTGGCGGCAAGGAAGTAATGGAAGAGAAGCGAGCAACGTTTAAAGCTGAGAATCCGTAAGGAGAAAAAAGAACGTCCACCCTCCATCAAGGAGTGGTGGCCGTTCTTTTTTAAATTACGATGAGACAAAATGCTATACAGCAGGCATATAAATTTTAAAGCTGCCGCTAAGCGCTAACATGGCAAACAGATAGAGGCAGTTGTCGTAATAGCGGCGGTCGCCTGTGCGAAGCGGCGTGTTCCAAAATAAATCAACGCAAGCTTTGGCGTGCGGTCCTTCGAAACTGGCAAGCGAAGCCATTGCGTTTGTGGCAAGCAGCCCGACGGGATGGAGTGATTTTTCCTCAAATGGTTCGCCAGCTATCGTATAACGTCTATAATCAGATGGATCAATGCCTGAGAAAAACGTTTGAATCCGGTTCGCCTCATCATACTGCCATGGATCGACGCCGAACCATTCCGTATCAAGACCGATATTGGCGGCCACACGGTACGAGTCGCTGTAAAAATGGCCGTATCCGCGCTCGTTGTTTGGTGTTCCGTCGTAATAGGCGTACTCGGGTGCTAGTCCAGTAACAGGATGGCATGACAGCTTCAAATAATCTCTGCTCGCAGCTGCAGCTTCTTTCCAGAACTTGCGGTCTTCTGGATTAGCCCACAGCGCAAACAGCTCATAAAAGTGCGGCAAATGGTAGGATGGATCGGAATAGTCGCAATTAGGAATAAATTTGATTAATTTATTAGCGGGCTCCCACATTGGGTAACCGTCGTTATTTTCACCCTTATGCACACAGCTGTGAAGCAGGTTCCGAGCTTGCGCTCCGTAATTAAAGGGTACAGAGCCATCGCCCCATCGGTGTGATGCGAAGAAGAGAGCAAGCGCAAAATATTCCTCGCCGTCTGGCGCTGGACCGTATGATCTTTTGGTGCCATCGGTATTGCATGACCAAGCGAAATATCCGGCATTTTCACCTTCGCTCATATACATGTAAGTCATCGTCCATTTCCATATGCGGTCAAAGATATCTTTGCGGTTCATCTGCACAGCCATCATCATGCCATAGGACATGCCTTCGGTGCGCACGTCGATATTTCCGGTATCTAATAGATAGCCCATATCACTGCCAGCCTCGTAATAGATTCGCGTATCTTCATTACCGCCGAACAGGTTGTCCCAAGTATCCTCGACACGTCTCTCAATTTCTTCTTGGCTGTAACCGTACAGCTTAAACAAATTTCGGTAGTTCCCTGTGAAAAAAGCACCCGTTCCCAGCTTCGTCGACATCGTGTATTACTCCCTTTATATTAAATTTTACAGCATGGAAATGCCTGAGAAATTGACTTCACCAAAACTTTACCTCTTATCGTTCAGAGTTCCTACCCTATAAAGTTTATAGAGTACTGTAATTATTAAAGGTTTGGACTTATTAAGGAAGTTTGAGAGCATGATTTTGCAACAACAAAATACTTGTAATAAAGAAATCAATATGATAGCATGAAAGCAATCGAATCATTAAACGTGAGGAAGCACCTCCTTTGCCGCAGGCAGAGGAGGTGCTTTTTGTTGTTTTCCGACATTCTCCCTAATTGTTCGGACGCTTTCCTTGCCTTCAACCGATTCGCGACCACATCTATTTATTGGAGGAATGAGAAACATGCAAATCGTATTTTTGAACACGTTCGAGAAGCTTGGAGAAGGCCAGCGCATTGATAGCGCGCAGCTATCTATCTGTGAGAATCAAGGCATTTGGGCAGTGCTGTGGGTGGAGCTGAATGAGGAGAGCGAAGATCCGATCACTTGGTTTGAAGGAACGTCATGGGAGGAAATGATTGTGGCATTCCGTCATGGCATTGCAAGGGTCATGGGGGAAGGGTACGCGCCTATTATCGATGGCATGCTGGACGATCGCCGTTCTACAACGGGCAGCTTCGTAACTATGCTTCAATGCTACGGAGAGATTCATGCCAATCAAGAACTTTTTCAGAAGCTTCGTGAATGGCGGCGTACGAAAGCGATTGCTGAGAAGCGTTCGGCTTATCTTGTCGCTACTAATCGCATGTTGTGGATGATCAGCGCCTTCGTTCCGAAGACGGCAGATGAATTAGCACAAATTCCCGGTTGGGGAAGCGCCAAGCATGCATCCTATGGATTAGAAGTGCTGGAGATTACAAGTGAGGCTAACCGTGATACCGAGTTTCCGCTGCAATGGGTAAGTGACAAATTAGATTCAATCGCCTATACGCAGTGGCTTTATAAACAAAAGGAAACAAAATATAAATCTCAGATGGATCGCCAACAGGCAAAAAAACATATTTTGACGGCGGTACAGCAGGGTGGATCACTTGAACAGCTTGGCGTGGAGCTAGAGCTGTCAAGGCGCGAATTAATGGATCGAATCGAGCAATTAGAACAAGAGGGTTACGATATGGAATCACTGATTACGCGGGAGCTCGTAGAGATGCCAGATGATGAGCAGCAGCTCGTATGGGATGCTCTCTCGCTGGTCGGCGATAAATATTTGAAGCCGGTATTGCAGCAAGTATATGGCACTTTGGAAGCTTCGCAATTGAATAAGCCTGTTGATGTCCTTTATGAACGCTTGAGGCTCATAAGGCTGCGTTTTAGAAGAAGCCTGACAAGCAAGGCTGTATAGTTTTTTTTGGAAAAAGAGAGACAGGAGAAGGCTCCTTCATTACTCAAGGAGCCTTCATAATTCCGATTTGGTCAGTCCAAACCGTGTCTGCAAAACGGATCGTACTATTAAAGTCGCAATTAAGTCCTGTTTCATAGGAACGATTGTCTATAAGGGCGATGGCGTCTTCTCGCAGTAGACGTACATGATAACGCTCCTCTTTTGTAAACAGCGGCTGCTCATAGGCTCTTAGCCAAATGAGGATAGCGCTTACAACCTCGGCCGCATCATCTAAAGCTTGATTCCATAGCTGCCAAACGCTCTCATTGTGATAGGTGGCGCCGTCCACTGGATCAAGCCAAGGCTGCTCCTCTACATTTAATACGTCAAAGGGCATAACCCCTCTTTTATAAGTAAAAGGCTCGATTTGCCCAAATGTTAATATTTTTCGTATGCCAGTCGGATCATGAAATAAACGCTGCGCGGCAGTGAAATCACGATTCGCTTGGTTCCAATCCTCACGTTTAATGAGCGGGGCCAGCTCTCCATAATAAAGGGCAGCAATCGACTCGAAAGCGTCCACTACGGTTGCAGGAAATGCTCCCTTCGTATCAATATGCTTCCAGACTGGAGTTTTCCACGTTTCAATACCCCAAAGTTCACGCGCTATTATCGTATCCATCATAATTTCAAAACGTTGATGATCCCATTTGCGAAAGCCTGATTTGCTAAATACATAAGGATGAAGATTACGATCAAGTATGTGATGCAATACGAATCCTAGTGTGTATAGGATAGAAGAATCAGGACGTTTAGGGCAGGCGGGTCTGCCGACGACACTATCCAGCATTTCGACAAGTACCGGTCCGCAATTGCGATTATGCATTTCCGTTCCTAAACGATTTAAGGCTAGGCTGCGCTGCCAAGGGAAAAAACGATGATAGAACAAAAAGTCAGGTCCTTGGCATCCCATATTAAATATATTTTTTTTCTCGTCTGATTCAATTAATGCGCATTCGCCAAGCCGCTCGAATACAAGTTGTCCAAAAATGAAGTGAGCCCATACGTTAGGCATAGAAGAGGACCTCCATTCCTATCAATATTCTACAGATTTCGTTTTAAAATATAGTTCTAAAGATACATATATTTTATTTATAGTATACTTGTCCTAGTGAATTAAGTATAATATAAATTAAACAAGACAAAGCGCGAATTTTGTCGAAAAGGAGCGTATCTTCATTATGAAGGCAGAGTACATTAACCCGTTTCTTGAATCTGCAAAAATCGTGATTGAGCAAGTCGTTCAAATACGTCCAGCGACTGGAGAACTAGGTCTCAAGGATATCAAGTTTGTAGAGAACTATATTTGGATTCAAATTGGGCTCAACGGACAGATGAACGGTGACATTGTATTCGGGCTTAGCGAAGAGGTAGCTATGAAAATGGTTTCTGCGATGATGGGCGGATACGTAATTTCTGAAATCGACGAAATCGTGAAGAGTGCTATTTCTGAGCTTGGCAATATGATTAGCGGAAATGCCAGTACGATGCTGTTTAATCAAGGGGTGAGAGTAGATATTACACCGCCGAAGGTTATCCAGTCTGCTCAATCAGCTGGCTTCACCGCACAAAAAGCGTTGACGATTCCACTGATAATGGAAGGCATTGGGGAACTCGACATCCAAGTTTTAATCGCATCTTAGCATAGAAATGGCTCCTTAGGGAGCTTTTTTTGCGTCTGCAATACCAATCAAGTAAAATTGTAAATGGGTGATGATGGATGTTAAGAGGCAAAGTGATTTTCATCTCCGGTGCATCAAGCGGAATCGGAGCGTTAATGGCTAAAATGCTGGCTGAGCGGGGGGCGATCCCCGTTTTGACTGGACGCAACATCTCAAAGCTAAAGGAGATTTCCGCTGCCATAAAGGGGAAAAGCTCGTTCTATCAGATGGACGTGACCGATAATGAACAGGTGAAGCGAACAGTAGAAGCTGTCATTGCGGAATATGGTAAAATAGATGTATTGCTGAACAACGCTGGCTACGGCAAATTCGAGAATTTTATGAGCATGAATGTGGAAAGCTTTGAGCAAATGATGGACACGAACTACCTAGGCATCGTACGCTGCACGAAGGCAGTTGTTCCTCATATGGTGAAGCAAGGAAGCGGACATATTGTAAACATAGCATCTTTAGCAGGCAAAATAGGCACTGCCAAATCAACCAGCTACACAGCCACAAAGCATGCTGTGCTTGGCTTTACTAATGCGCTTCGCATGGAGCTTCGGGAGCAGGGAATTCAGGTATCTGCGGTTAATCCAGGTCCAATTGATACGCCTTTTTTCTCGCTGGCTGATCCTTCCGGCTCTTACGTGAAAAATGTTAATTGGTTTATGATGAAGCCAGAATATGTAGTCAAAAAAATCATTCGTTTAATCGAGCGGAGAAAAGCCGAGCTTGACCTGCCGAAAACCGCAGCTTTTGGTATTAAACTATATCAATTGCTGCCGCGAACCATTGATCGGCTATTCGGCGGTATGTTAAATCGAAAATAAAGGTTTAAATGAGAGAGGATTAAAAATGAGTAAGCACACATGGTATGAAATTGGAATTAATGAACTGCTGTCGGATAAGCTCACAGCAAATGGAATTATTGAACCAACGGATGTACAGGCAAATACGATTCCGATATTGCTTGGAGGAAGCGACGTTTCAGCGAGGTCGCAGACGGGCACAGGTAAAACGCTTGCGTATTTGTTGCCGCTTCTTCAGAAGCTGAATTCGCATTCAAGCGCGATTCAAGCGATTATTTTGGCTCCAACACAGGAGCTTGCGATGCAAATTGTTCGTGTAGCAGAAGTGTACGCGGAGCCGCTGAACATTCGCGTTCAGCAATTGATTGGCGGAGCTGCATTAAAGCGGCAGGTAGAGAAATTGAAGCTGCGCCCGCAGCTGGTTATTGGAACACCAGGGCGAATTCACGAATTGCTTAAGCTGCGCAAGCTCAAGCTGAATGATGTGAAAAATGTTGTAGTTGATGAAGCAGATCAAGTATTTCAGCTCGGCTCGACAAAAGAGGTAGAGATCATTTTGCATAGTGTCGGTAAAGAGCACCAAATTGCTTTTTTCTCCGCGACATATCCGGATCAAATGGCTCGCTTTGAAGGACGCTGGATGAAAAATCCGGAACGCATTCAGGTTACGCCGGAGCATACCGTATCACAAACGATCGATAATTATTTTATCGTTAGCGATAAGCGTGATAAAACCGATACGGCAAGAAGACTTGTTCGATTGCTGAACCCAGCCTCTGCGCTGCTTTTCCTAAATGATACCGACAACATTTCCAACTGGGAATCGAAGCTAAGTTATGAAGGCTTTACTGTTGAGGCTTTGTATGGGGATGCGGATAAACAGCGCCGTGCAGCAACATTGACACGTTTTCGCGAGGGTCGCTGCCAGCTGCTGCTAGCTACGGATGTTGCGGCTAGAGGCCTTGATATTGAAGGTCTGCCGCTCGTCATTCAGCTTGATCCTGCATCGGATGCGGATCATTATGTGCATCGTGCAGGACGCACGGGCCGTATGGGGCGTCCCGGTACAGTCGTTTCCATTGTTACGCCGCAGGAGCTGTTTATTATGGAGAAATTCCGTAAGCAGCTGGGCATCGAATTGACAGAACGGACGATGTTTAGAGGAAAGCTTCTTAGCGAGGAAGAGCTGCGAGAAGCAACAAAACCGTTTGCTGCTCGTCATGAAGCCAAGCTTGCAGATCGCTCAGAAGCGTTGCAAACGAAGCGAGCTGTAGAGAATAAAAGTGCAATTGCTGCTCCGAAACAAACGAAGCTTGTAGAGACGAAAGCAGTAACTGCTCCGCCGAAACCAAAGCCGGCAGCGAAGCCTGCTCCTAAGAAAGTGGAGCGAAAGCGCGAAGGTAAAAACAAAGGTGCTCCTAAGTGGTTGAAAGCGAAACGCGAGGCCGATAAGGAACAATCATAAAAATTTATTTTGAAAGCCACCCTCTTAAATCGATCTGCCTCTCCCGAAACGTATGGGCGAAGGTGAAAAATGCGGCAAAACCCGCAATCGAAAAAGGAGTGTGGCTTTCTTGATGAAACAAACAATGTGGAAAAAGACAGCAATTTCTTCGCTTGCGCTGCTAATGCTTGCAGGCGGTGCGACGTCAGCTTTTGCAGATGGCGGTAAAGGCAAAGGGCATGGTGGGGATCGTAATGATGATAAAGGCCGCCATGAGGACAAGGATGACAAGTATGACAAGGACGATAAACATAAAGTAACATGGCAATTCCAAGATGAGGACGATCTGAAGTGGGCTATGGAATACATTATGCGGCTAGCGTCGAAGGGCGTATTTACTGGCTACGAGGATGGTACATTTAAGCCTAATCAGAAAATCAACCGTATTGAAACGTTGACTGCTGCTGTCAGATTGATGGGTCTTCGCTCACAAGCGGAATCAGCAGATAAAATGAAAACGGATTTGCAATTTAATGACGGGGATAAAATCGCAAAAAAATACCCATGGGCTGTTGGTTACGTTGCAGTAGCGCTGGAGAACGATCTATTCTCCGAGACTGAATCGGAAGTGAAACCGGAAGCAAACGCAACAAGACTATGGTCTACGATTCTTCTCGTAAAAGCGCTTAAACTGGAAGACGAAGCGAAGGCGCTCAACAATACGAAGCTTGACTTTAAGGATGCAAAAGAGATCCCTGCTGGATCTGTAGGTTATGTAGCTCTTGCTTTGAAGAAAGGCATTATTACCGGCTACAATGATAAGAATGGAAAAACGTTCCGTCCTAATCAACCAGTAACCCGTGCAGAGCTGGCAGCGCTTCTCGATCGTACAGATACGGAAATGCCTAATCATGACGCACAAGCCATTACCGGCAAGCTAAAAGCAGCTCCTGCTGATGGCAAGCTGACGGTAGTTAAAGGAGATAACACGGAGGTTTCACTAGCATTAGACTCGAATGTGTTTATTTTCCGAGATGATAAAAAATCGCCAGTGAGCTCACTCCGAGCAGGTGATGAGGTACTCGTTCGTACGTATCTCAATCGTATCGTATTTATTGAAGTAACGAAGTCGGCTCCTGTTAGTACAGCTTTCTCGGAGAACGGAATTATTAATACATTAACGTTCAACAATCAGGCGAAATTAACGACGGTTTCTCTCATTACTCGATATGAAAACTCACAGGCAGTTGTCACTACATTCAGCATTGATCCAAATGTAGTCATTACAGGTGACTCCTCGCAGCTGAAGGTTGGTCAATATGTACAAGTAAAAGGCGACAATGGCTCAGTTAAATCAATTGAAGTGAAATAAGGTATAAATAAGTGAAGGGCTGTCCTGAAAGTAGATTTTTCTACTTTTGGAACAGCCCTTTTTTCATTGTTCAACAATTAAAATAATAGCTTGCGAATACAGCAGCGCTTAGTTTTCTGCATAATAAGCACGATACAGTTCGTTAGAAAATATACGTTAACTTTCATAGTTAGTCTGTAAAAGAGCTTGATTTCATTTGCGATATCGAACTATAATGAATGTAAATTTTAGGTAGGTGCAACTGGCGTAAACGTGGATGACCACGAGGGAGCACTTATTTCATATGTCGTACGCCTGGGCAAAGTATTTGATCGACGATCAAATGCTTTTTTTTATTTTCAGATAAAATAAAAAGGTTGAGGTGAGTATGTTGCAGTCCTATGAAGATCAGTTATTTAATAATCCGTATCCTGGCAGAACGATAATCTTGGGGATGAGCCCGTCAGGAAAACAATTTGTTCAAGTGTATTGGATAATGGGCAGAAGCGCGAACAGTCGCAACCGAATCTTTGAGCGTAATGAGCAGTTTGTAAGAAACATAGCATATGATGCGGCAAAAATGGAGGACCCTTCATTGATTATTTATGATCCGATAAAGAGTATAAATGGGATGCACATCATTTCCAATGGAGATCAGACGGAAACCATCTATGAAGCTTATGGCAAAAAAGAAACGTTTGAAGCTTCATTGAAAAGCAGAAAGTTTGAACCGGATGCTCCCCATTATACACCGCGTATTTCCGGTATTATTGATACTGAATCAGCTGCGTACAGCTTGTCCATTTTGAAAACAAGGCAAAACGATCCGTCATTTTGCATCCGTCATTTCTTTCATTACGACTCTTTTACAAATGGGATAGGTCATTGCATTCACACTTATAAGGGTGAAGAAAATGGTATTTTGAAATCTTTTGAAGGTGAACCGCTGGAGGTTCCTTTATTTGATTCAATGGATGAAACGGCTCATTTTTACTGGAGCAGCATAAACACAGATCATAAAATTTCATTGCTTGTGAAGTTTATTCATACCGATGATCGTAAGGTGGAATTTAAAATAATAAATAAAAATCAGACGTTTTAGTGTCTCGATAATTAATTCCGACAAAAACGATGGGAAAAATTTAAATAATCGTTGACAGGGTCGTTTTTGAGGAATAATATAGGAATATATTCAAAGTGAGTTGAAAAACCATTTTGTAGGATGACAAAAGAAGATAATCTACTGGACCACCAGAGATTCAATAGGAGCGCAGTTCTGCGCCTTGTTGGGTCTCCTTTTTTTATCCAAAAAAAAACAAAAAAGCTCAAAGAGCGAAGCGAAAGGGATGTTTACAATCATGAAAAAACTAACACTAACATTAATTTCTGCAACAGTAGCCTTCTCAGCCCTAACCTATGTTGTCGTATCTGCCAAACAGGCACAAGGTGCGCCTGCAGTGAAGGACAACGCTGCAATTGTTACCGAAGCAAAAGAAGAGAATCAATCCAAAATCATTACCGTTTCTGACACAGAGAAAAAATCAGAAGTAAACTCAGCTGCAGCAGAAGGCGAAAAACAACCGCAACCAAAAACGGCGGACACGATAGAGGCAAATAAACCTGAAGCAGAAAAAGCAGATGCGAAACAAGAAGATAAATCCAAAGTTACTCTTGCTGTTGATAAGAAGGAAGAGGCGCCTGCAGCTAAAGCGGCAGCAGCAAAGGAAGAGCCTGCGGCTAAAGCAAATACATCGGTTGAAAAAACAGCGACACAGCCGAAAGAAGCTGTCCAGCCTAAAGCAGCAACGACAGTGAAAGAAGAAAGCCAGCCTAAAGCTGCATCCGTTGTAAAAGAAGAGCCCAAAGCAGCGGCACCTGCTGCGAAAGAAGAAACACAAAAACCAGCGGAGCCAGCAGCGAAAGAAGAAAAGAAACCATCTAAATCGGTCTCATTCGTGAAAAAAGATACGGTACAGCCGAAAGCACCATCATCCTCAGAGGCTCCTGCTTCATCCTCATCCTCATCATCTTCTTCGTCTTCCGAAGGTCAACAGCCAGCACCATCGACGACGGAAGAAGAAATCTGCTAGAAACAAGAAATACGTATTCATGAGTTATGAAATGGGGGGGTCATAAGAGGCAGATCAGCCTCTTATGGCCGGCTCCCTGCACGAAATCTTGAAGCGACTAGTGGAGAATACATATTTCACACTTGGCACATCGACAAAATTTGATGAAAACGAGGAATGAACATGAAATTACAATTTAATACATCCAAAAGATGGTTAGCTCTTATATTGGCTGCATTATTAATTTTGCCAGCTGCCAATATCGTTAATGCCAATCCAGCTTCGGAAACTCTAGTAAATAGCGGCGCCAGCCATTATAACTATTTTAATAATGTGTATGATCATTTGGATGATGAGAACCATATTCTTCAAACGGTAACGTATGAAGATATTATTAATCTCTTTGACAGCGAAGGCACATATGTTGTGTTGTTTGGCGGAGCTTGGAGCGATAAAACACAAGCGAATATTGGCTTTATTAATCAGGTGGCAAAGCAATATGGTGTAAAAACCATCTATAACTTTGATACAAGGTTAGATGGCAAATCACTAGAAATTGCGGAAACGCAAACGAAAGAAATCAAAGTCGGCAACAACACTTTTGATTTTGCAGAAGCGTATGTCGAGCTGGTCAAAAAATATTTAACGAACCTCGATGAAGTACTTCCTGCAGGAGATATCGTTAGCTATACGAAAAAAGACAGCAAGGGCGCAGTAATTTCAGAAGGCTCAGCGAAAAAAATTGAAGCGCCATTCCTGTTTGTGTATAACAAAAAGAAAATTGTTTCCTCTTTGGCTTCAACAAATGTGTGGAGCGATTACATAACTAATGGCGTTTTGGACGCGAGCAAAGTAGATGCTTACAAAGCAAAAGTGAGTCAAGTATTTGAAGGAACCACTTCATTTGATACGATTAATCGTTCGAATTCTATCAAAGCAGCTTTCAATAGAAATGGATCAATCATTAACAAAAAAGAAACGGTTATTTTTGACGAATCGGACGGCGAGCTCGTATTTGAGCATGTAACCTATCACCAATTGACGAAGATTCTCGAGAGCGAAGGGAATTATACGATCTTGTTTGGCGGCTCTTGGTGCCCGAATACACAAGCAGCCATTAAGTTTATTAACGAAAATGCGAAAAAAAATAACATTGATAAAGTTTATTTTTGGGACACCAAGCTGGATTCGGGAATTTCGATCCTGGATCTTAATAAAGACCCGAACGCTGACCCGCATAACGGCATATTCTTTCAAACGAGAGATACGAATCATCCAAATGCCAATCTGTATGTAGATTTGATTAACAAATATTTGCCTGATATCAAAACACAATATGTAAAAGCAAGCAACAATGTAAAGTATACGAATGAGAACGGTGTAGAAGTAATCGCAAGCAAAGCTCAGGTTCCTTACCTCTTTCAATATAACAAAGACAACAAGGATGCTGATGGCAACAGAGCTCCAATTCTTGGGCATATTGAATTAATGTATTCTTGGACCAATATTCAACCTGACTATGTAAGCAGCGGGCTTACTGGTGTGAATTACAATAACTATACGAATGCTTTGAAAAGCTTATTTGCAAGAGTTGAGGCTACACCAACAGGGCTGACAGCGGTTAAACCAACCTCATCCGATGAAAATGATGGTCAAATAACAGGAACGAAAGGTAAAGCGCTTGAATACAAGCTTGAAAGTGAAACGGATTACAAGGCTGTAACTGGTGATGCAATAACTAACTTAGTGCCAGGTACTTACAATGTTAGATATGCATCCAAGCTTGGATACAATGGTCCTCATACAGTAGGAATTCCTGCAGCTGTTTCGTACAAAGCGGGCGATGCTGTAAACGTAGTGGTGCCATCCTTTATTCAAGATCAAGCTGCACCAACAGGGCTGGCAGGCGTTGCACCAACGACATCAGCTAACAATGACGGTAAAATTACAGGAACGACAACAGCGCTTGAATACAAGCTGTCTAATTCGTTATCCGATTATATTCGTGCAACAGAACCGTCTGTTACAGATCTTGTTTACGGTACTTATGATGTTCGTTACGCGGCCAAAGAAGGATATCGCCCAAGCCCTAAAGTAGAGGTTGTAATTCCGGCTTACGGCGAGGAAGCGCAAGAAGCGCCGACTGGCTTAACAGGCGTATCACCGACAACGATTGCTAATAACGATGGACAAATTACAGGAACGACTGCAGCTCTAGAATACAGATTAGATGGAACGGATGCTTACCAAGCGGCAACAGAACCAGCGATCACTGGTCTCGCAGCAGGCACTTATAATATCAGATTTGCAGCTAAACCTGGATTCAGTGCAAGCCCAGCAATTGATATCGTTATCAAAGCGTTTGCGCTACAAGAGCAGCCGGAACCATCAGGCTTGTCGGGTGTAGCTCCAACCTCTTCAGCTAATGATGATGGACAAATTACAGGAACAACGACAGCACTTGAATACAAGCTGTCAGGAGCTGAGTCCTATCAAGCGGCAACAGCGCCATCTATTACTGGTTTATCATCTGGAACTTACAACGTGAGGTTTGCGGCTAAGGAAGGCTATAATGCCGGAGCAGTGCTAGATGTCATTGTACCTAATTATGTATCCCCTCCAGCTGGTGGAAACAATGGCCCAAATCCAACGCCTACACCTACACCTCCAGCAGGTGGAGACGATGATGGTACAGCACCAACAGCAACGATAACAGCAACAACTGATGCTGCGACAGGAGCAACCGTAGCGAAAGCAACCGCAGCTTCTATTACAAGCCTAGTTGAGCTTGCTAAGAAAGCGGAAGCAGCAGGCAAAACCTCTGTCGTTGAGCTTAAGGTTGAAGCTACAGCTCAAACTAAATCTGTAGAGCTGAGTATTCCTAGAAAGTCGTTTAATGAAGTAGCTTCAAGCACAAATGCGGGTGTGAAGGCCAATCTTGGCGTTGGCACTGTCGTTTTTGACGCAAAAGCAATTGAAAGCATCAGCAATTCGGCTGAAGCGGGTGACATCAGCATTATTATTACGAAAGTAGAGCTGACTGACGAGGGCAAGGAAGCTTTGGGTGACAGACCGGTTTATGATTTCTCCGTATTCGCAGGAACTACCCAGCTTACAAGCTTTGGCGGCAGCAATGTGCAAGTTAGTGTGCCTTATTCTTTAAAAGCCGGAGAAGATCCAAATGCTGTAGTGGTCTACTATGTAACGGATGCCGGCAGCTTGGAAACGATCCGCGGGAAATACAACGCGGGTACAGGAACGGTAAACTTTGTTACGACACATTTCTCCCAGTACATTGTAGGATACAATAAAGTAAGCTTTAAAGATGTATCGGATGCAGCTTGGTATAAGGATGCCGTTTTATTCCTTGCGGCAAGAAGCATTACAACAGGTACAGACGAGGACCATTACAGCCCGAATGCGACAGTGACGAGAGGTCAATTCATCGTCTTGTTATTGAAAGCATACGGCATCGAGCCTAATGAGAAAGAGACAGCTAATTTTGATGATGCAGGGAATACCTACTATACGAATTACTTGGGAGCTGCTAAGCGCCTGGGTATTACGAAAGGTGTAGAAGGCAATACGTTTGACCCTAATAGCAAAATTACACGTCAAGATCTATTTACGCTTTTGTATCGTGCACTTGAAGTGTTTGGTGAATTGCCTAAAGCAGAGACAAATGTTGCGGTGTCCAGCTTCAGTGATTCCGCTCAAATTGCGAGCTATGCAAGCGACGCTTTCAAGGTGCTAGTTGAGGGCGGCATCATTACGGGGAACAATTCAAAGCTGAGCCCTAAAGATGTTTCTACGAGAGCTCAAGTGGCACAAGTGCTTTATAATCTGCTTTCAAAGTAATACGATAAGAACGCTAGTGTTTAAAAAATGGGTGGCCAATGGCTGCCCATTTTTTCGTTTTTGTGCATGCTTCTTGCTTTTGTACACAAATCATTGCTTTCTTTGATATTAGTCCGATAATTCGGTATGCTGTTTACAAGATAAACTAATTTACA
The DNA here is from genome assembly GCF_056173205.1 of Pristimantibacillus sp. Z349TD_6. Classification (NCBI taxonomy): domain Bacteria; kingdom Bacillati; phylum Bacillota; class Bacilli; order Caryophanales; family Paenibacillaceae; genus Pristimantibacillus (SeqCode); species Pristimantibacillus sp. Z349TD_6. The sequence goes on from NZ_CM149662.1 coordinate 2,043,577, forward strand.
TAGTTGAAGGTGATAGGATGGATTCTATTTTACAGGTGAGTGGTTTAATCGGCGGTTACAGCCCACGAAGACCAGTACTGCATGATATCTCCTTTGAGGTAAAAGCGGGCGAGATGGTAGGATTAATCGGTCTGAATGGCGCTGGAAAAAGCACGACCATTAAGCATATTTTAGGTTTAATGAAGCCGCAGGCGGGGGAAGTAAAGGTTGATGGCGTTACGCTGGAGGAAGAAACCGAGCGGTACAGAAGCGCATTTGCTTATGTGCCGGAGACGCCGGTTCTATTTGATGAGCTGACCGTTGAAGAGCATTTGCGCTTAACGGGGATGGCCTATAGCGTAAAGGACAAGCAGTATAGTGATCGTGAGGACGAGCTGCTGAAGCAGTTCCAAATGACGCCAAAGCGTAAAGCCTTTGCAGCCCACTTATCCAAAGGCATGAAACAAAAGGTCATGATTATGAACGCGCTGCTCGCTGAGCCGCCGCTGTACATCATCGATGAGCCTTTTCTAGGGCTTGACCCGCTTGGCATTCGTTCCTTGCTGGAGCGGCTGGTTGAAGTAAAACAAAAGGGAGCAGCCATCCTTATGAGCTCGCATATCCTCTCAACTGTGGAAGCGTATTGCGATCGTTTTATCGTCATGCACCACGGTAAAATCGTTGCGATCGGCACGCTCGATGATATTAGACAAGCAGCAGGCATGGACATGCGCAGCGGTTCTCTGGAGGATGCCTTCTATAAGCTCGTTACTGGGGGCAATGTTTGATGAGCAATATAAGTAAGCTGGAGCTGATGTGGCAGCAAAGAGCAAAGGCATTCCGCGGGGAAACCTTGCCTTATTTTCGGTATATGGGGCAAAGCGGCTTCCCAGCTTTTATGTCTTTAATCTTGATCTCCTCCACGATTGGATACATAAATTTAATTCGACATATGCCAGCGAGCTTTCCCTTTGCGACTGTTGGTGTGATTGCATTAACGTTGGTGTTGTGTTGGAGTCCGCTTCGTACGTGGCTTGCAGCCGGAGACGTCGTCTTTATGATGCCGCGTGAGGCAGAGATGGCCGGTTATTTGCGCTTATCGTTCCGTCATACTTCAATTGCTTGTTCGATACTAGCTGCTATTGTGTTTCTTCTTTATTTGCCGATCTATAACCAAGGCCCAGCCATTAACGGCGCATTGCTTCTTGCAGTCGTGGCTGCCGCTCTGAAGGCGGGCAATGTATGGGGAGCATGGAAAGAGCGCCGAATGACTTGGGCGGGCATGCGACGTCTCATGCGTGTGCTGCGCTGGGCAATGACAGCATTGACGCTGGCTGCTTGGCTTACTTGTACCGCTTGGCAAGCAGCGGGGTTTACGCTGCTCATCGGTATACTGTCTATGCTGCTTTATCGTCTTCCAACAAAACATCCTTTTCCTTGGGAGAGGCTGATTGAAGAGGAAGCAAGGACACGTAAACGGTATTATGTTTTTTTTGGATTGTTTATCGATGTACCTACACTCCCATCGAGTATTGCAAGAAGATCTTATTTAAGCTGGATTCTGCGTACGATACCGTATTCGAATCGCAATACATTCGTTTATCTCTATACGGCATCTATGCTTAGAACCGAGATGGGCGGAATTATACTAAGGCTGCTTGTTCTCGGCTGCCTCATCACCTATTGGTTTGCTGAAGCCGTATCGCTATCTGGTTATGGCAGTGTTCTCGTATTTTTTATTTTTATGGGACTCATTGCTGTTCAATTAGGCGGCTTGCGTCATATCCATCGTTATTCGGTTTGGAAGCATGTGTACCCGTTGCCGGAAAAGCAGCGAATCGAGCAATATTTGAAAATCGATCGTTTGGCGATGGTGCTGTGCACGCTGCTGCTTTGGCTGTTTGTTGCTTTGCCGCTGGCTTTGGCGGGCGGCGTTTACGTCCCTTCGCTCATAGCTATTGTTCTTGCCGCCATGTATATCGGCATTCGTCCAGCGCGTTTGCGCAAGAAGCTTGCGAAAGATGAGGATGAAGACTAAGCAGGGCAGACGGAATACAAAAAAGAACCCCTGAGAGAAGCATTCGTAAAGAAATGCTGACTCAGGGGTTCTTTTTGCTATTATTCGCGAATGAAGTGCGAGTGTTTATTATACTTTTTGAGCAATCAAATCGTTAACCGCTTTGAAAATCGTATCGAACAGCTCTTCAAGATTTTCTTCCTCGATGCAAGAGAAAGCAACGCGAAGATCTGTTTCACCTAGAGCAATCGTTCCGATTCCGTATTGGTTCAACAGATGTGCACGTACGGACTCAGCTGTAACGCCGCTTAGGGTTAGACACATAAAGTAGCCGGAGTTGAATGGGTAATAGCCCCATACATCGCCATAACGGCCGCTGTCGAGCAACGATTTCACGCGATTGGCGCGGCGTTTCATAATATCGTATTTTTCCGCTTTTTGAGCTTCGAACTCAGGTGAAGTCAAAGCGCGCAATACGAATGTTTGTGATGGATGCGGGCCGCTGGAAATCGTGGCACGAATGATACCTATTGTTTTTTGCTCCAACGCATTCAGAGTAGCCGCAGAAGTTGAACCATACGTAATGAAGCCTACGCGGAAGCCCCATACGTACTCTTCTTTGGTCGCACCGTCAACTTTAACGGCAAGCACGCGCGGATGCAGATCAGCAAGCTTGGAGAACAGTGATTCTTGCATGGAATCTTCGAAAAATAAACCAAAATAAGCATCGTCTGTTACAACAACGACATTGATGCCAGCTTCCGCTGCGTCGTGAATGGCAGCGATGATTTCATCGCCTTCCTGTGGACCAGGCGTGTAGCCAGTAGGGTTGTTCGGAAAGTTCAGCACAACGATGGCTTTCCCTTTGTCCTTCTGAGCCAGCAAGGCTTCGCGAAGGCCAGCGCTGTTGAAGCGAGTTTGGTCGTTATACAGCGGGTATTCTACAATTTCAGCACCGCGGCGGATACCGAATGTCAATTCGTAGTTTTCCCAGTTTTTATTAGGGATGATTACAGCGTCACCCGCATTAGCGAATAGGTCAGCTACGATGCTAAGACCGTGGGTCAATGCATTTGTAACGACTGGCGTACCAAAGCCCTTTGATTCAAGGGAAGGGTTGTCTTTGATCATTTTTGTACGCCAAGCAGCACGAAGCTCAGGCTTTCCTGCAGGAGGCGCATATTCATATATATCTTTCGGATTGTAAGCAGAGAGGGTATCTTGGATGACCTTAAGGTGCATCGGTTGTCCGCCTTCTGTTGCAATTCCAATAGTAGCATTAAATTTAGTTGCTTTCGTTTTCGCTTCGGCGGACTGACTGAGAATGCCCTCCTTCGGGAAATAAATCGCTTTGCCTAAGTCTGACAACATCGCATAAACGTTAGGGCTTTCTGCTTGTAACGTCTCGTTTAATTGCTGAGCAAGTGGGTTCATGGACTTTATTCCATCCTTCCGAAATCATTCATTTGAATTTAGTATAATTAGGCGTTAGCCGTTTATTCTTGTCGGGTGCTATTATAACATTTTTTTTGAGATGGAAACCATTCACAAAGCAAATTTTTTCGTAACTTCATGTGGCTTGCGCAATAGTTTCTCCCTGTTGTATGATGACGGCATAGATTTGTACAGGAGGTTTCCTTATGCTGCACATTTCGCCTAATTCGTTCATCCTGTTACCTGCGTTTGCCAAAATCGTATGCGAGCCGGGTTGGAGATGGGCTAGACGCGAGAAGCCGATGGCCAATTTTGATTTATTTTATGTTTGGAGCGGAGAAGGGGAAGTCGAAGTCAACGGTACTCACTATGAGGTTGGTCCGGGAAGCTGCTTCTTGTTTCGTCCAGGCGACTACACAAGCTCCACTCATAACCCGCAGCGTCCGCTCGTATTATCCTATATTCACTTTGCCATTAATGAAACGATAGATGCTGTGCCGAGTCGGTATAGGCAATTGAATGACACGGTCGACTTTGAATATATGCTCTCACGCTATGTAAGGCTGTTTCTTGTAAAAACGTATGCAGCGGAAGAGGAGGCGCAGCTTGTTCTTAAACAGCTGATGATTCATTTGCTTAGAGAGGACAAGCAGCTGCCAGTTGAGAAGAAGGCAAGCAATCAATTGACGGAGGCCATTCATGAGGTGGCAAACTTTGTTCGGCAAAATCCAAGCATTGCGCACCGTGTAGAGGATCTAGCGATGCGGGCGCAGCTGTCGCCCCGATATTTTTCAATGAAATTCAAAGAGCTGATCGGCATGTCGGTGCAAACCTACATGATTCGCACAAGAATTGAACGGGCGCAGCATTTGCTCATGCACGCCGGGATGAATGTGACCGAGGTAGCGGATGCGCTGGGCTATCGGGATATCTTTTTTTTCAGCAGGCAATTTAAGCAGTATACGGGGCGAAGCCCCTCGGAGATCAGATAGGCTAACAAACGAAAAACCCCGAATTCACTCATCGCTGAGAAATTCGGGGTTTTTCGTTTTGAGCTAAGTCTGCTTCAGTTAGTTTTCGTGAAGCGATCCGAGCTTCTCACCCATACGCACCTTCGATCCAAGCATGTCGTTGTCACGCGGAGTAAAGGTTCCATCTTCAAGCAGCAGCACTACAGTAGAACCGAATTCAAAGTAGGCGAGCTCTTCACCCTTGAACATTTCATCCTTAAGGGGCTGTACGTACTGAATACTGCTTACGTTCATTGCGCCAACTTTGACAACGGCCGTTTCTCCTGCATGATGCTGCATATAGGTAATCAGCCGCTCGTTGCGGCTAAGCACTCTGCGCATATGGCGAAGACCAAAGTCATTAACCGGATAAACTTTGCCTTCAATATGCTCACGCTCTACAACACGACCGCTGACTGGCGTATGTATACGATGGTAATCGGTTGGGCTCAAATAAAGAACGAAATAATAGCCGTTCATATAATTGGAAGTTCGCGGAGACCGATTAAGAAGCTCCTCAATCGTGTAGTCCTGCCCCTTTACGTTAACAATCGTTCCGCTGCTTATTGGACCAGCTCCGGTTATGAGAGCATCAACTGGACTGACAAGCGAGTCCTCATCTGCATGCACATCACGCAGCCCGGGTTTTAATCGCCGTGTAAAAAACTCGTTTAACGTTTTATATTGGGCTAGAGGTTTCTCAGCTTCCTCAGTTTTAATGCCATATGTCGCAGCAAAACGGGAAATAAATCGACGGCTGGCAGCCGATTGAGCGAATTTTCCGGTTATGCGAGATATCCATTTGCGCGAGCTTAATTCTGTCATGGAACGAAGCAGCCATTTTATCATACGTGAACCGTCACGTCCTTTCCTGCAAGGAGGCATTCGTCCTCACACACATCAAACAGTGTGACATATCCGGTTCTATTTTTCAATATGCAACTGCTTTCCTTTCCTTGCCTGAACCCAAATAACAATGGCCGCAATCATTAAGATAGCAGCAGCGATGCTGGCGGAGAGACTAACCTCGGGCTGCTGATCCTGCTTTACGGCAATAGCTATAAACGACCAAACAAACACAAGAACAAAGGCCGGGTCCCCAAACCTAAAACCGATGACAACAGCAAGTAAACTGGCTGCAATGAGTAAAATAATAGTCCAACCAGCATCGGACAAACCAAGGCCATTCCACTCGGCGGCGTACAAAACGACAGCTGCATTTACAATAGAAGCTACGCAAATCCAACCTAAGTAAATGCTGAAAGGCAGCCGTACAAGCCATTGTTCCATAGGAGCAGGAGGCTGATTATTCTTTCGAATGGCAGTATAAATAACGATTAGCGAGATCAGCAGAGCGAACATAATGAATACGCTGCTGGTTAGTTTCTCATAGTGCCACAGGAGAATCCAAGCGACGTTGAACAGGCAGCTTATGATGAACCATGGGCCGATGTTCTGTACGGTTTTGCTCTTGTCAGCACGTGGCTTGAACTGATAAATGACGAAACCAATCAGCAGCAAATAAATAATAGACCAAATGGAGAAGGCATATGGCGCAGGAGTGATAAGCACAGGGTACTTGGCGGATATTTCTCCAGTCGTTTTCCCGTTGATAGGAAGCCACTGTGCAAGTCCATTAACTGCAAGCACGGCAGCGAGACCGGCAGCATTTAACCAGCGAATAAGAGTTTTCATAAAACATCCCTCCAAAATGTTACTTTTATTGGACTTCTTTATCATATGTAAACAAGCTTGGTCGCTTTTATTCGCTATATACTCATTCCATCCAAAAATGTGAGGTTTAAGTGTACAGCAAATGACCGAACCTATCACAAGAGGTGATGGCAAATGATGATATTAATTGGTGCGGCATTAGCCGTTGGCGCAGTTCTCATGGGCTGGTTGAGTCGGATGAGCGCCACAGTCAGTCGAGTTTTGGATGGGCTTGCGGTTACGGCGATCTTTTTATTTTTTGTAGCTGCAGCGGATGCCATAGCACAGACTCTCATGAATGATACGGTGTTTATGACGGAAGTGCATCGTGTACTCAAAAATATCGTTTTTTTAATAAGCGGCGCTTATCTTGGCCCTTATGCATTGGCAAGAATAGCGATGCAGTCTTCCGCTATGCATAGGCGAAATTGACTAAAGAATCTCTGTCGTTCACGAAGCATATGATTAACGATTAACCTTCATCAAGCCTTGCGATCATTTCCTATATTCCGTTATGATAAGAGCAGACTTTGAAGGAGGTTTCAACTATGAGCGTACATAAGCTGCGAAAGCCTGAGGCTGTTATATTTGATATGGATGGAACGTTGTTTGAAACGGATAAATTGCTGGTGCCTGTTCACCACCGCGTTTTTGAGACGCTTCGGGAAGAGGGGCTTTACGAGCATGAAACGCCGCCTGTTGAACGGCTGCTAAGCTGCTTAGGCATGCTGCTGGAGGATATTTGGCGGCAGGTTATGCCAGATAGTACTGAGGCTGCTCGGAAGCGGGCTGATGTCTTGCTGCTTCAGTACGAGCGCGAAGGCTTGGAAAGAGGCGAAGGCGAGCTGTACCCATTTGTCGAGGAAACGCTGCGTGAGCTGCATTCACGCGGGATTAAGCTGTTTGTAGCCAGCAATGGGCTTGAGGAATATGTGAAGGGCGTTGCTGAATTCAAAGGCATTGCGCCTCTCTTTGACGGCTTATACAGTGCAGGAGAATATGAGACTTCAACCAAAGTCGACTTAGTTGCTCGCCTGCTTAAGGATCACAATATCCAATCGGCTTGGATGGTAGGAGACCGCTCTTCGGATGTGGAAGCGGGCAAAGGCAACGGTCTTCAAACGATCGGCTGTGCGTATGCTACATATGGCCGTGCTTCAGAAATTGAGGGAGCGGATGTGCTGATTAACGATTTCCGCGAGCTCCTGCCTTTATTGGAACAATAATAAGCAGCTTGAATATAGTGCGAAGCGCAAAAAAACACCTGTTAGGGAGGCCTTATGATGAGGCCGCCCCTTGCAGGTGTATTTTTTAGCTATGGATTTTAAGTGTTCAGAGACATCACAGCTCCTTATCAGAAATGAAGCTCTCATCCACACGGGTAGTATCTGATACAGCAGCCTGCTTCTCTTTACCTTTCCTTCGCTTCTTCTGATTATAAAGCCAGATGGCATATTCCAGAGGTCTAATAATCGCATTGCGATAAACCTCTTTCTCTCCTGCCTGTGCAAATACTTCCCTAGCTGGCTTCGGATTTACCTCCAGCAGCCATATCCCGCCTTTTCGATCAATTGCCAAATCGAGAGCAAGCTCACAAAGTCTGCCGTAATTTTGCTCTAAGTAAGCGGCAATGCCGACCCCAAGCTTCTCTGTCTCTTCCTTAACCTGCGCGACCTTCGCATCATCGCGAAGCCATTCCTTGAGCAGGCTGCTCATCGTAGCGGCATTGCCGCCGCCGTGTAAATTAGAGGTAATGCTGCCAGATGCCCCGATTCTTCCAGCGCATCCGGTAACTTCCCAATTGCCTTCTCCGTTTTTTTGAACAAGCATCCGATAATCGTGCACACGTCCGCTAGCAAGCTTTATTTGAATGCCCTGCTGGGCGATGTAGCGATTGCCTTTTAAATTCCAAGGAGTCAAATAGCTGTTTAAACCTGCAGTGGAAATATATTGCGGTCGTATAATTTTCCTTGATTGATCCCGGCCTTGGATGTGAAGCTGACCATCCTTGCGCCGTTCGATTCGCAAAATTCCTCTGCCGCCGGTTCCGTTAATCGGTTTGAGATACACAAGCTGATGTTTTCGGATCATATCGGTAATATCTTGATTATCGGTGACATACTTCGTGGCAGGCAGATAGCTTTTATATCGAGAATCTTTCGAGAGAATACGATGGATGGTCCATTTGTTGCGAAGCGGGCGATTAAGGAATGTAAGATGTCCATAGCGTTCACGAAACTTTTTGAGCTGATCAAAGCGGTAGGTACGTTGGATTCGGCATCGATCATAAATCATATTTGGAAACGAGGTCCACCTTCGTGACCATGTTTGTGTGTCAAGATTGTAGAACTGCGCGTGAATTTTGTTGTTAATGTAATTGACGTCCTTTGGCGTAAACACGAAGACGCTTAGTCCCAGCTTTCGTCCTGCGGAAGTCATTTTCTGATAGATGGAACGTTCCTCCAGATGTCCGGCTTCATTGAGATATAGAGTCAGGATGCCTAGGACGGGCTGTTTCATTCGTGGTTCCCCTTTCAAAGCGAAGCGTCGGTTTGCCTGTTGGACCTCTATGCATGGAAACGGCTGTCATGCCTAAACGAAAACATAAAGCCATGCTTGCCGTATTGTCCGTTGCCACATTGCAAGTGAGTTTCCCTAAACGTTGAATCATGGCTTGAACGAGTGAACTGCCAATCCCAAGGCTTCGAGCTTCGGGATGAACGACGACCATGCACGCAGACTCGCCGCCGTCCTCTGCAAAACCGAAGCCGACGACGCGGTTGCCCTGCTTAGCAACAGCAGCAACCGCGCCGCATGGACGGCTCACTCCATCTTGTAGCAATGAAGGATCAAGCTTTCGGAGCGCATGAATAGTCGAAACTGCAAGCCGCTTATCTCCGAAGCGAATGGCAAAGCCAATGAGTCTTTTTTGTTCCGCTAACCATGCTTCCGGTGTAAGCAGCTCTAGATCCACGTTATGCGCCTCCTGCTTTTTCTAATTTCGTTCTAGCTAAATAAGCTCCATAATGAAATACGCGCTCTAACGATTTTTGACGAATATGAGGCTCGTCGAATTTCATAGGCTTAGAATTAGCTTCGAAAAACCACATATTCCCTACGCTGTCCACGCCTAAATCCAACGACATTTCGCCGAGTTGCTGGCCTGAGGCGCGTTCAATCTGCTTAGCGATAAGAACGGCCGCATTTTTTGCTTTTATAAGCAGTTTACGCGCCTGCTCTTCATTAAATGAATTAATGAGCAGCTTCTCAGGGTCTTCAATCATACCGCCGCGAGGAACATGGGTCGTAATGCTGGATGCGCCTGCAATTCGGGCACCTATTCCAGTAATATCCCATTGCCCTCGTTGGTTTTTTTGAACAAGCGCGCGAAGGTCAAATCTTCGGTCCTGGAAGGAGGCGAGCTTGATGCCTTGTTGAGCGATATAGGCCTCATTGCCGCTTTGTTTCTGAATACGACTCCAAAGTTTATGAAGGGTGGAGCAGTTGTAAGTCGTGCTCTTTTTGTTTTCTTGTATTCTTAGCCGATATGGGAGCTGCTTCTCAGCGTGAACCTTGATCGTCATTATGCCTTTTCCTGCTTTTCCGCTTTCTGGCTTTAAATAAAGATAGGAATGTTTTCGCATCATGCGTTCCAGACTCGTAACCGAAACGAGTTTTCGTGTTAATGGGATATAAGGTTTAGTCAATTTTGATAAACGAAGCCATTCGAATAAATCCCATTTGTTGAAAAAAGCCGGATTAAACAACGTGACTCGCGGATGCTTGCGGCAGGCGTTGATCTTTTGCCTTACAGACGGTTGGATCTCATCTTCGCGCAGCGGAATTCGGTTGTAAATTACGTCGGGAAAGGGCAGCAATCTTTGCTGCCAGCTGTCCTCAGCTTCATTGAAGACATATCCCTTTAAGCTGCTTCTGGTCAGAAGCAGGTTTTTTACGGTGAGGACATAAACGATGAAACCCATCGATTGACCCGTTCTAATCAAATCGACAAAATTGCTTCGATTGCCGCGAAAGAGCTGAACATCATCATCGATCGTCAAAATCGCCAATACGGTTCGGCCGGCACGCTGCTCTCTAACGTCTGCATCATCGGGAAGTAAGCTATCCATCAGCTGGTACCTCCCTCATCTTTGAAGCGACTGAGATATAAGCAATGCTCTAAGATGTAAGATAGCGAAGCGCGGCCCTCAGAGCGAAGCGCTGGATGCTTGAAGATTGATCGTCCAGGCTTGGCGTTCGCTTCGAACATCCATACTTCTCCATCCTTATCAATGCCGAGATCCAGTCCCAGCTCACCAAGTCTATGAGGGTAGTTGCGTTCGATCGCTTCTGATAGTTTAATGGCAGCCAGCTTTGCCTTCTCAAGAACGGCATCTGCTTGCGTGCCGAATGTTTTGCCAAGCGCTTGCTCAGGCGTCATGAGCGAGCCGCCATTTTTCACATGTGTCGTTACACTTCCTCGGCCTGCTTTTTTGGCACCAATTCCAGCAGGAACCCACTCGTTGCTGCCGTTCTTATGCATGTGGAAGCGGAAATCGAGCGGGCAGCTGTCAATCTCAACTAAGCGAATGCCTTGCTGAACGACATAATGATTCAAGCTGCTGCCATGTTTCGCCTGAAGCATCCGCATTAAGCTGCTGAATTGCGTGAATCGAAGCAGCACATTTTGGCTGCCCTTGCGATAGCGGGCGAAATACCCGCGCTTGGGGTGATAGGTCAGTCGGTAGATTCCTACTCCAAGGCTGCCTGCCGTAGGTTTGTAATATAGAAATTGATGTTTCTCCAGCATTTCCTTAATTTTTTCGGAAGATGGACCAGAGACCGATTCAGGCAAATGAGTCAGCGCTTCAGGATCATTATCAAGCAGCTTGTAGACATCGGCCTTATTGAAGAAGCTCCAATTAAAAAATGGGATTTTGCGGCGCACGAAGCGTTCGCGCAGTGAATTAATGGATGCGGATGTCTCCGCTTTGCGGCTCGGAAGACGATTGTACACAACGTCCGGGAGCGGAACGATTTTGCGATACCAACCGCCCTGCGGATTAAGAAAATAGCCGTTGACCGTTTCTTGCTGCCAGTTGATGTCGCTTGGTGTAAAGCCGAAAAGATAAGCTTTATGTTCACCTGTTTTAATGACTTGCTTGATAAATCCGGTACGCGCACCAAAAGGATTGCTCTCAGAGCGTGTCGAATTGTCGCTCAGTATGCCGACCAGCGGTCCGAGCTGAACCTCATTATCGCCTGAATTGAGCACGTAAACGTTGCCTGACTTCGGCACTTTAATTGATTGACGGATGGCAGTTGATAAATACAGATGATTGCCCGGCCGCTTCAATGGCTTGATTTCAGCTACGATTACCTCTTTGCCCAGCTTGAGGTGAACCGATTTTTTGCCTGAGAGCTTGAGCTGTTTGAGCAGTGGGCTGGATAAATAGACAATTTTATTCGATTGCTGTGAGAAATGTACGTTACAAGTTGTCAAACTCATCGATGAACCTCCTGAACGTTGAAAGGCCGTAATTGGTTGTCAGAACTTGAATGATGACGACGGCCATTTGCGAATTCATTGGCTACAAAGGACGGTGATAGTCGCCTAGACAGCATTCGTGCATATAGAAGCGGTCTTTCAATGGAAAGCCGCTCGGCCTCATGATCGCTTATGATTCGAAAGGAAGAGCGGCCAGGCTTCGAGTTCGCTTCGAGCAGCCATATTCGGCCGCTCTGATCAATGCCATAATCTAACCCGAGCTCGGCAAATCTGCCGAATTTGCTTTCCAGTCGTTCTGCCGTTTGCTTGCTTATTGTATGGATCATCTCTAGCAAACGTTCGGATTTTGACTCTCCAAATTTGGCTGACAGCAGCTTTGCCGCCGGGACCGCGCCGCCCCCGCCATGAAGATTGGATGTTAAGGAGCCCGCTTGCCCTGTGCGCACAGCGGCTCCCGAGATCGACCATCTGCTCTTCTCATCCTTTTGAATGAGCACTCGTAAATCAAATGGTTTGTTGTCATTGCCGCTAAGCTCCAAATAGGGCTGAATCAAATAGGAGGTTCCACTGATGAAACGATGAATCCATCGCTCAAAAGCCAAATCCTCCTTAAAGGAGAGCGAGAAGGAATGGTTTCTTCGGTTTCGACCTTTTATGAGCAGTGATTGCTCAAACGGGCTGCGCTTCACAAGGATGATGCCTCTGCCTTGCATCCCTGAGGAAGGCTTAAGAATGATGCCTCCTCGGAAACGATCAGCGAGCTCAAGAAGCTGCTGTGTCCTTTGCATGGGAAGAGTAAGCGGCAAATGCCTGCTCAGCATACGGTCTTCTTTGAGTGCTTCATACACATCGAGCTTCCCAGGAAGTTTTCCGTTTAGAAGCTGGTAAGGCTTAACTTGAGCAAGAGAACTGAGCATGCGGCGGCAGTTTATTCGCTGATTGGCTTGAGTAAAGAAACAGCGGTCATAGATAATGTCAGGAAATGGGACGTTCTGTTTAGCAAAATGTTCGTTCTCCAATCGATAGCCAACGAGAGATTCTGTATGCTGCTGAAAGTCTTCTGCTGTAACTACATAAACGTCCATGCCAAGCTGCTCGCCGGCAATGCTGAGCGCACGATAGAAAGAAGGCTCTGGCATTACCGGAATAAATGCATGCTCTGAGGCATTATCGTTGATTGAGGCCACGAGAATGGCAAGTTTGACCTTTCGATTCTGCATAGAAGCCTCCGTTAAAAGCCCGCTAAAAAACGGGAGTATTGAATCATCATGCGGACGGATGGACGAATTTTATTGTCATTTAGCGGTGTGTTATCATTTTTTGACGGTTTGGAATTTACTTCCAGCAGCCAGACGCGGCCTGCCGTATCCATTGCAAGATCGATGCCGAGCTCACCGAAATGTGCTGGTATTTGCGCATCAACGCCGCGCGCGATATTTAGCGCTGCCTGTTGGAGCCGCTGCGCTGCTTCCTGCCTGCTAACCCCTGCCTGCAGATTTGATTTTGCAACAGCTTCTCCAACCGTGCTGAGCGTGCCGCCGCGCGCTAAGTTTGAGACAAAATGATGAGTTCCGGCTGTACGGGCTACAATGGATGTGATCGTCCATTTACCGCTTGAATTTTTTTGGACGAGTGCGCGGAAGTCGACTGGCCGCTTCTGGATTTCAATGAGCTGCAATCCCTGTTGAATTTGGTATCTCACGGTTTTCATCTTCGCGGAAATCGTCGAGAAGAGCTTAACTAAGCTCGTATACTGCTGCCTTCGAGTACCGGCCGAAGTCGCATACATCACTTGGTAATTGCTCGAATCAAGATGAGTGATCCGAATAATTCCTTTCCCTAAGCTGCCGCGAACAGGTTTGAGAAAAACGCTGCTGTACCGAGAGCACATTGATTTCAGCATCGTATAGTTGCGCAGCAGATGCGACTCAGGCAAATAGCGAACCAAGCTTTCATCTTTCTTAAGCGCATCGAAAACCTCGGTTTTATCCAAAAACTTTTCATTGAAAACGGTAGTCTGATGGTGCTGTTTTACTTCTTTCATGAAATGTTGTACGCTGGGTCTGTTCTCCAATTTTCTTGAAGTAAGACGGTTATTTACGACGTCAGGAACGGGCATCGAGAGCTTCCGCCAGCCGTCGGAATAGATCCAGCCATCAATGTTGTCGATACTTGTGCCGATCTGATTAGGTGTGAAAAAATAAACGTACGCGCCTTGCGCTGTACAGGCTTCAACAAGCTCCCTGCAAAACATAGTAATGGAACCAAAGGGTTTATCCGGCATATGCGGATAATCTCGGCTAATGAGAACGCCGATTAAAGGCCCAAAAACGAGTGTGGCAGTGCTGGCTTTGTATTGCAGTCGGATCGATGTGCCATTTGTTAATCCCATCTGTCTGGCTAAACTTTGACTGATCCTCATTCCGTCGTACTTTGCGACAGGAATAACCTTTACATGCTGCCGAAAAGCACCAAACTTTACGAGAATGTGCTGGCCTTGAGGGATTTTCCACTGCTTTACTTGTGCTTCGCCAAGCATGAGCGTATCCTCCGGAAGCATACCGGAGCTGATCACCTGTACGGCTACTTTCGATTTGAGCATCATAAATCTCCTTCCAAGCAGGAGGATGACGATAAGAGGTTAGCGGCCTATAGGTGTTTTACACGAATTACTTCAGCATATGAGGACATCTATTCCTTTGTGAATCAGAAACGGTTCTGAAGCTTGTGTTGTTTTAGCATGCTTTTCCATCAAGGATTTGGTTCTTGTATAGAATAACGGGTATGATTGGACGTATTGAATACCAAATGAGAGCGATAAGAATGGGAGAGAGACGAATGAACATTTATGACAAAGCTTATGAATTAGCGAAGGCGCTTAAGGAAAGCGAAGAGGCATTGCTATTAAAGGCTGCGAAGCTGGAAGCGGAAGCTGATGCAGATGCAAAGGCAATGCTGGATGATTTTCGCGACCGGCAAAACTTTTTACAGCAAAAAATGATGGCTGGTGAAGAGCCTTCTGCCGAAGATATGGAGAAGATGAGCAAGCTCTATGAAGTAATTACGCTTAATCCGTTGATAGGCAAATTGATGGATGCGGAGCGCCGGTTTGCCGTTGTGTTTGAGGATGTTAACCGCATTATGTCCGATGTGCTGAAGTCCATTGTAGACTAATAGTAGACATATACCCTGTCCCTCCTTCATAGAATGATTATGCGGACAAGAATATAAGCCGCTTATGACCGTATGAAGGAGCTGAAGGGAATGTTAGCCGGAAAAGGCCGTCATGTATTGTATTTGCTTATTGCGCTGGCGATGCTTGTATATGCGATTCCGCGTCTCGAGCTGAATGCGCCTTGGAGCTTGATGAGTGTATTCGGATTAGTATGGATTTTGTTCTCTTTAATCATCATAACGTCACATGTCAATGCGCTGGTTATGACTGATGAGAGACGGAAGGAGCTCGCGCGCATTAAGAGAGCGAAGGCGCTGTTATGGGAGCAGAAGCTTGTTCAGAAGGCGACAACTGCCCGCAGAGCCCGAGGTTAGCATACAACAAAAAAAGATCCGTCGGTAATATACCGATGGATCTTTTTCTTGTTTATAACCATATTTGACGAAACCTTCTTATTGAATTTCTTTAAATTGAACAAGCTGCTTAACGAATTTATATACCGCTTCCTGCTCCTTTAAGCTTAAGCCGTTCATTTGGTGGGCAACCTTCGTGGCATATCCTTCATCGTCAGTATCCTCTGCAGCATCGGGGCTTGGAACAACGTTCACGATTCTCTCGAGCGGCGTTTGAAGCGCAAACGCGATTTTGCTTAGCACATCAATCGTTGGATTTTTTTCTCCCCGCTCAACCTGTCCCATATAGGAAGCATTTATATCAGCGCGAAGAGCAAGCTGTTCTTGACTAAGCCCTCTTTTTTTGCGCAGCAGTCGAATGTTCTCTCCTACAAGTCCTGCAATCCCACTCATTGATTCACCTCAGCCTAACGATAAAACTTTACTAGTCTATCAACAACATTCTATAGAGCATATTAAAAAGAGTGACTATAGTCATTGACTAATAGATGGTCTCTTTACTATAATTGTGTAAAAAAGTATCATTCTAATAATATCATTGCCTTTAAAGGATCAATTTACCATTTTAAATAAAAGTGGTAGGATATATAAGGGCAAAATCAGTGGACACGAGGAGGATGCAAAGTGGTTGACGAATTCGAATTTTTCAGAAAAGTTCGCGCATATTATAACAATGTTCCATTCCTTGTTCAGTTCACATACCGCTTGTCTCACCGTGTCGATAAGGCTTTGGCTGCTCGTGGCTCATTCAGCTGTCGCGTTAACCCGCATACCCAAATCGTTGAATATGTGCTTGACTTAAAATCAGATCCTATTTCTCGGCCGCACAGCGAGCAAAGCTCTTTTTTGTTCTCTAGCATATACGATGAAATTCCATCACAAGTGATAGAAATGAATCAATTCCTTATCCAATCACTGCGATATCCGATTCCAATTGAATATGATTGGCAAGCGTTTATCATGTCAGGCGCTGAAGATGCCATCAACGTTCAAACGGTACAGCAGCTGTTCAAGAAATGGCGGTTTAAAGGCTTGGAGGGTCAGCTGATCGATGGCAGGCTGCGTACGAATCAAGTTCTGCTTCAATGGCAGCTCTAGATTAGGCCCGAAATGAGGGTGAGCATGACTTGTTCCTCGCTTTCTCCTATAATAGGGAGAAACAAAGGCAAGTGGACGGAGGATATAAGGTGGCTTCAATCGGACCAGGCAACGAGACTAGCACGAAGCATGAACAAATTTTGATTTATATACAAAGCTTGAAGATTGGAACGAAAATATCCGTACGCGCGATTGCCAAGGAATTAGGCGTCAGCGAAGGAACGGCTTATAAAGCATTTAAAGAAGCGGAAAGCTCAGGGCTTGTCAGCACGAAGGAACGCATCGGAACGGTGCGAATTGATCGGAAACGGCGGGAAGCGCTGGACCAGCTTACATTTGGCGAGGTTGCCGAGATCGTGGAAGGCAAGCTGTTCGGCGGAGCAGCCGGCCTTGATAAAACGCTGCATAAATTTGTCATTGGTGCAATGGAGCTGGATGCGATGCTGCGCTACATTGACGAGGGCAGCTTGCTAATAGTCGGCAACCGTATCGGGGCGCATCGCTGCGCGCTTGAGGAGGGAGCAGGCGTATTGATTACAGGCGGATTTGAGCCGAGTGCGGAAGTAATCAAGCTTGCTGACGAACGCGTTCTCCCAATTATTTCATCGCGGCATGATACGTTTACAGTCGCCTCCATGATCAACCGTGCGATGTACGACCGGCTTATTAAGCGAAAGATCATGCTGATCGAAGACATCGTAACCTTTAGCAGACCCGCTGATGTGATGCGAATCGGGCAAACGGTTTTGGACTTCCATAAGATATCGCGGGAAACGGGTTATTCCAGATTTCCAGTAGTCGATGTAAGGGGCAAGGTTGTTGGCATGATGACGGCTAAGGATGCTGTGGGATCGCCTGAGGATAGCGCGGTAGATAAAGTGATGACAAAAAATCCGATTACAGCGGCACCAAATATAACGGTCACTTCGGCTGCTCATACGATGGCTGCGGAAGGTATTGACTTGTTGCCTATCGTTGACAGGCATCGCAAGCTGTTAGGCGTTGTGACGAGGCAAGAAGTGCTTGATGCGATGCGATTTGCAGGAAAACAGCCGGAATCCGGAGAGACATTTGAAGATTTAATGTGGACGGGCTTTATGGCTACAACAAATGATAATGTCATTGGCCAGGACGAGCTGGGCATTGCTTATAAGGGAATCATTACACCGCAAATGTCAGGCGCGCTTGGGATGGTGTCGGAAGGGCTTCTCTCTACGCTGATGACGCAAGCAGCTCGCAAAATGATTCGAGAAACGGCGAAGCGTGACTATTTGCTGGAGAGTATGACGACTTTTTTTGTTAGGCCGGTTCAAATTGACAGTGAGGTTACGATCTTTCCTAAAGCGCTTGAGATGAGTCGGAAGTTTACGAAGCTAGAAATCGAAGTGAAGGACAAACAAGGCTTGGCCGCCAAAGCGATGCTGACGGCCCAAATGATTGATCCGTATTAATTGCACATTTAATTTCTTGTCGAGCTGTACGCGCTGAGATTGCGAAGACCGGCAAACACATTAAATACGCCGATCACAAGGAATATAGCGCCAATTACGATGCGAAGCGTAGATTCTCCGGACAAGAACAACTGAACGAGAGCGATAAAAAGCAGCATGGCTCCCATGCTAATATTCATTCTAGCTGTGAAGAGGCCCCGGGTTCTCGCATCAGTGGAGCGGCGTGATTTAAAGCTGAATACAGCCGAGAGCACGAGTGTAATTAGGATGCCCGGCACAAGCAGCCATTGCATCAGTTGATCCATGGAAAAGCAA
The DNA here is from genome assembly GCF_056173205.1 of Pristimantibacillus sp. Z349TD_6. Classification (NCBI taxonomy): domain Bacteria; kingdom Bacillati; phylum Bacillota; class Bacilli; order Caryophanales; family Paenibacillaceae; genus Pristimantibacillus (SeqCode); species Pristimantibacillus sp. Z349TD_6. Next base: position 2,061,691 of record NZ_CM149662.1, read on the forward strand.
CTCCTTTTAAGTTACGTATGTACAGCTTCGATCTTGTGAATAGACAGGCTCTATTGTATCACGAATCGCAGCTGTATGCTTAAGAAGGAGGCTTTGCATAATCACGCACCTTAATCCAGACATGCAGCACATTATCAACGACAAGAATAGTCTTAACCTCAATGGTATAGTCCTTGCTGTTCACATCCATATAGACCTTCTTCTCAAGGAGGTTGCGTGCGAATTTTGCGTCAGAGTCAATTTCATAAATGCTTTGTCCAAGGAAGACGCTCAAATCCCCTTTTATCCGCTTAATAATCAACGCCTCGGTAACTTGATCGAGATGGGGTCTTCCCGTATTTTGGCCGGCTTCTTTCTCTACACGAGGCAGGATGCTTTTTATAACGGTATGTTGATTCTTGAATTCATTTAAATGCTTTAAATCCGTTTCGTATTGCTCCAGCTTAACCTCCAGCTCACTCTTCAATGTGATTAAAGCCTCAAATTGCGCCAAATAAAGCGAATTGTACACAATTGCGCCAATGATCATCCCGAGTGTGAATACTCCTACCATTTGCAGTCCTCTCGTGAAACGGCTAAACGGCGGCACGCGCATCGCTTAGGTGGCCCCCTTGCAAATAAGCCGCACCAGCTCTGTGCCTAAATGCGCACCTAGAAAAGCGATAATAATAAAACAAATTTGCTGGGCTGCCGGCGATAACTGACCATCCATAATGTTGCTTTCAATGACTCGAACGGGATCAATCGACCCCCCGATTGCTGCGACGATTGCCCATATTTTCAGTTTTATGGCTGTATCGAGCATTGTATGGGCTGGCGGCATCAGCATAAACACTGATCCCACTGCTGCAAGCGTAGATCCACCTAACACAACGCCAAATGCGATAAAGAAATCAAGTCCTGCTTTGGACAAAAAATAGCTCACCCGTATCCCTCCAAAAATATAGTCTTATAGATTAACATCGCATGCTTGTATGCTCTGCTACCATTCTATGGGCGTGTCCATCGCTATTATGATAAAATAGAATTATCTTATTTTTGGACGAAGCGGAAAGGAACCGATGCGATGAGCGGCCATAATGAACAATCTTTCGTGCATTTGCACGTCCACAGCGAATATAGCCTGCTCGACGGCGCCGCCAGAATTAAAGATTTGACAGCTAAAGCTGCGGACCTCGGCATGAAGGCACTTGCGCTCACCGATCATGGAGTCATGTACGGAGCTATTCCTTTTTACCGGGCATGCCGTGCACAAGGAATAAAACCGATTATTGGGTGCGAGCTATATATGACGACTGGTTCTCGCTTTGAGAAAGGGTCGCGCAAGGAAAATCCAATCTATCATTTGATTGTGCTTGCCAAAAACGAAGCGGGTTATCGAAACTTAATGAAGCTCTGCTCCATAGCACATTTAGAAGGTTTTCACTATAAACCCCGCGTTGATTTGGAGATGCTGCGTGAGTACTCTGAAGGGCTGATTTGTTTAAGCTCTTGTTTGGGGAGCGAGATCTCTCAGCATCTGCTGCATGACCGCTTGGAGCAGGCGCAAAGCAGCGCTTTGCGTTATAAAGATATTTTCGGAGACGACTTTTATTTAGAGCTGCAGGATCATGGTCTTCTGGATCAGAAAAAAGTAGCTGTTGATATGATAAAGCTTGCAGAGGAAACAGGTATTAAGCTGGTCGCTACAAATGACGTACATTACTTGCAGGCTGAGGACGCTGCTATGCAGGATGTACTTATTTGCATCGGTACGGGCAAAACGACAGAGGATACTGATCGATTGCGCATGCTGACGGATCAGATGTATCTGAAGAGTGCGGACGAAATGGCGCTGCTGTACAGACATGTACCTGAAGCGATTGCGAATACAGTTGAGATCGCGGATAAATGTGAGCTTGAGCTGACGCTTGGACGCGCTGCGCTTCCTGTTTTTCGGCCGGTACCATCGGGTATGAGTTCATCCGATTACTTAATTACTTTATGCCGCGACGGTTTAGTTGCTAGATATGGCGGAAATCCAGAGTGGGTTCAAGATACTGATTATAGAGAAAAGGCGGAGCAGCGGCTCGAATATGAGCTGTCTGTCATCGAGAAGATGGGCTTCAGCGATTACTTTCTGATCGTTTGGGATTTTATTCGCTTCGCTCATGATTCAGGCATTAGAACGGGACCTGGACGGGGCTCGTCTGCGGGCAGCTTAGTTGCTTATACGCTTCGAATAACGGATGTTGATCCGCTGAAATATAAGCTTTTGTTCGAGCGTTTTCTTAATCCTGAGCGAATTTCCATGCCCGATATTGATATTGACTTCAATGATGAACGGCGTGACGAGGTCATTGCTTACGTGGCAGCCAAATACGGCGAAGAGCATGTTGCTCAAATCATTACATTCGGAACGATGGCGGCCAAGGCAGCAGTTCGGGATGTAGGCAGAGCTATGAACGTTCCGTTTCAAGAGGTGGACCGAGCAGCTAAGCTTATTCCAAACCAGCTGGGCATTACGATTGAGGAAGCGCTTCGCATGAGCAACGAGCTGCGTGAAGCAAGCGAGCGTCAGCCGAAGACGGCGGCTATGCTGAAGATGGCCTTGAAGGTTGAGGGCATGCCAAGGCATGCCTCCACTCATGCTGCGGGTGTTGTGATTTCACAGGAGCCGCTTACACACTATACGCCTATACAAACAGGAAGCGAGAGAATTCCGCTCACCCAATATTCAATGGAGCATTTAGAAGCTATCGGGCTTCTGAAAATGGATTTTCTCGGCCTGCGTACACTCTCCATTCTAGAGCGTGCGCTGCACGCGGTTAAGGAGCAGCACGGCAGAGTGATCGATTTCCACACCATTAGCGATAGTGATCCGGCAACCTATGCCATGCTGAGCCGCGGCGACACGACAGGAATTTTTCAGCTCGAGTCTGCCGGTGTGCGGCGAGTGCTGAAGGAAATGAAGCCAACGGAATTCGAGGATATCGTCTCTGTCCTTGCACTCTACCGTCCCGGCCCGATGGAGTTTATTCCTAAATACATTCAAGGCAAACACGGGCTCGTAACGGTCGAATATCCTCATCCGTCGCTAGAGCCTATTCTCTCTGATACGTATGGCATTATTGTTTATCAAGAGCAGATCATGCAAATTGCCTCCTTGATGGCTGGCTTTTCTCTTGGCGAAGCGGATTTGCTGCGCCGAGCAGTATCCAAGAAGAAGCGTGAGGTGCTCGACGAAGAGCGGGCTCACTTTGTGAAAGGTAGTCTTGCACAAGGGTATTCAGAAACGGATGCCAATCATGTATACGACATGATTGTTCGATTTGCCGATTACGGGTTCCCACGGGCGCATGCAGCAGCATATGGAGTACTCGCCTTCCAGACAGCATGGCTTAAAGCTAACTATCCTGTGCCGTTTATGGCATCGATGCTCGCTTCAGTTACAGGAAATCAGCGGAAGACCGCTGAATATGTGGATGAATGCCGGCGAATGGGCATTGCCGTACTGCCACCTGACGTTAATGAAAGCAGCGTATCGTTTACACCTGTTGAGAAAGCGGTTCGATTCGGGCTGGCAGCTATAAAAAATGTCGGCACACAAGCCATTGAAGCGATCTTAAAAGAGCGAAAGGATCGGCTCTTCGATAGCCTTCTGGATCTTTGCCAACGTGTAGACCTGCGCGTTGTGAACAAGCGGGTGCTGGAGTCGCTCATTCAGGCGGGAGCTCTTGATTCGTTGCCAGGACATCGTGCTCAGCTACTAGCTGCTTTGGAGGAGACGGTAGAGACAGCAATCAAATGGCGCAAAGACCGTGAAGAGCTGCAAATTGAAATGTTTGGTTTAGATGAGGTGCAGAACTGGGATGTCGAGCTGCCCGATATCCGTCCGTACACGACAGGGCAACAGCTTGATTTTGAAAGGGACCTGCTGGGGCTTTATTTATCCGGCCATCCGCTGGATGCTGCCGAGCAGCAGCTGTCGGCGCTAGGTCTTGATCGGTTGGTTGAGCTGTCTGATGCAAAGGACGGGGCGATTGCTATTGTAGGCATTATGGTCGTATCCATCAAACCTTTCACGAATAAGAAAGGCCTGTCCATGGGTTTCCTCGAGCTTGAAGATCGCATAATGCGTGTGGAAGCTGTCGTATTTCCAACGATCTGGAAGCGAATCGAAAGCAAGCTCAAAAAGGGCGGCTTAGCCATTATACAAGCAACGGTTCAGCAGCAGGATGATGATTATAAGCTCATCGTTGAGGATTGTGTACCGATTGAACATGCGGAGATGGAGCTTGCGGATCACGTAGGAAGGCTGCAGAAGCAGGCGAAGGCTCGCGCGGCAAGAACGGGCGGGAGCAGCTATACTTCTCAGGGCAGTACTCAGAAAACGCAAGGCCAAGCTAACCGAACGACGTCACCTAGCAATCGGCCAGCTTTCCAGACTAAGGCTGCTGATAATAATAACGTCAAACCCGGCCCTCAGTCCGGAAATAACCGTACTACACCTGCATCCGATGAGCGCAAGCCGCAGCGCGTATATATAAAAATTGTGGCGGAAAATGAACAGCCTGCCGTCCTTGAACAGCTGAAAAGTGTTTTGGCCGGTCATTCGGGACAACTCGCTACCGTGTTATTTTATGTACAAGGACAAAAATCGATTGCTCTCAGCGATAGTTATCGCGTTAAACCATCTGCTGAGCTTATCTCAGCCGTTGAGCAGCTCTTGGGTGAAGGCTCGATCATCGTCAAATGACAACAACATAAATATGCTGATGCGAGACCTTCTGCAATTGATTTCTCGCTTCTGGCAAATCAGAAATTAGATGCTGATCTTGTGCTTGAAAATATGCAATGGCGAGAATAGGTTTGAGCTGAGCAAACCGTGGTTTGTAATTATTTCGATAGTGAGATTATGCAAAAAAAATAAGAAGAAAAATTATTCTTTTGCCATGAATATTTGGTATTGATGCAATAGGATTTCTACCCTCCTGCTTTATCTTGCAAGCAACGGCATTTCGTATGCACATCAGAGCCTACCTGTGCATATGTTTAGAGATACATGTGAAGATGGCTATGGGGCTCGGAGAGTGCGAGCGCCGCCTGAGGACAATGTCATCTGCTCACGCCTATGTTTCCAAGATAAACGTACAAGCAGTTACGGGAGGGATGAGTCCTATGACAGGAATCGAGAAATGGCTCTTAAAACGAGGGGTATCCATCGATGATGTAACAGAAATCGTTTATACGCTGCAGCGTCCCTATAACGGTGATTTGACGATGGAAGAGTGTGAGGAAAGCGTAAGGGCAGTGCTTGGCAAACGAGAGGTCCAATATGTCATGTATACGGGTATGGCCCTTGATGAGTTAGCTGAGCGGAAGTTATTGCCAGAGCCTTTGCAATCGATTATGGAAAATGATGAGTCGCTTTACGGTGTGGATGAGACGCTTGCGCTCGGCATTACGAATGTTTACGGCATGATTGGATTGACGAGCTTCGGATATTTAGATAAAGTAAAACCCGGTATTATTCGTCAACTAAATATAAAAGGTGAACGTATTCATGTTTTTTTAGATGACCTGGTTGCTGGATTAGCCGCTGCCGCGTCTGCTCGAATTGCACATCAGGACCCGAAAGCGATCCAATATGATTTGCCGGATTCGCCTTAACTATGGTATCATTGTGAGATCATATGGCCTGTTACCGGGATAGCTGTGCTTAGTAAGTGAGCTTTGTGGAAGCAAAGTTTTCAGGAGGTACCATGATGTGGACGGTCATTTATATCGCACCAACAGCAAAAATTGCAGATAACATCAAGAAGCGGCTAACGGATGAAGGGTTTCTGGTGAAAATCCGCTCCGTCAATCTGTCCAAACAGCAATACGAGATACTAGTTCCGTCAGGCGAGTTGGAGGAAGTTCAAGAAGTATTCAACTCCATTATGCGGCCATTATGATGGACTGCTCTATACTATTGCGCCTTGAGAGGTGTCACACGTGCAAATAAAAGATTTATTTACTAAGAAAAAATATGCAACGATACCTTCGGAACCACGCAAGCGTGAAGTTCCTGAGGGCTTGATGAATAAGTGCTCCAAATGCGGCACGATTCAGTATAGCAAAGAGTTGGAAAAGAATTTGAAGGTATGCTCATCCTGCGGTTATCATTACCGTCTAAGCGCGTTGGAGCGTATTGCATTAACGCTTGATGATGGGCACCTGGTAGAATACGATGCCAATATGGAATCCATCGATCCTCTAAACTTCCCAGGTTACGCGAGCAAGCTAGAGCAGCAGAAGAGCAAGTCGAGTCTTCGCGAAGCTGTCGTAACAGGAGAAGGTACGATTGGTGGTTTTCCTGTCGTCGTAGCAGTCATGAGCTTTGATTTTTTCACTGGCAGTATGGGATCCGTAGTTGGAGAGAAAATTACAAGAGCGATCGAAGCGGCTCATGAGAAGAAACTGCCGCTTCTTATTTTCTCAACATCGGGCGGCGCCCGGATGCAGGAAAGTATTCTTAGCTTAATGCAAATGGCCAAAACGAGCGCGGCACTTTCAAAGTTTCAAGGTGCCGGGGGTTTGTTTATTTCGATTTTTACCGATCCTACTACGGGCGGGGTTTCGGCAAGCTTTGCGAGCTTGGGCGATTACAATTTGGCCGAGCCTGGCGCGTTGATCGGTTTTGCCGGACGAATTGTTATCGAACAAACGATTCGCCAGAAGCTGCCTGACGACTTCCAGACGGCTGAGTTTAACTTGCAGCATGGCCAATTGGATAAAGTCGTACACCGCAAAGATATGAAACCTACGTTAGCAAAGCTGCTTGATATGCATTGCGTAAGGGAGGAAACATCCTATGGCGGGTGAGCTGCCTTTTGAAAAACCGTTGAACGACTTGCGGCAGAAGGTAACTGAGCTTAAGACCTTAAGCGTGGAGAAGGGTATCGACTTCACGGAAGAAATTCGAGGTCTTGAGCTTAAGTGCAAGCAGCTGGAAGAAGAATTGTATAGTGAGCTGACTCCGGCTCAAAAGATGCATATGGCGCGTCATCATCAGCGTCCGACATCGTTAGACTTCATTCAAACGGTATTTACCGATTATATGGAGCTTCATGGAGATCGTCTGTTTGCAGATGATCTTGCCATCGTTGGTGGCCTTGCTAAGATAAACGGTGTTCCAGTAACTGTTATTGGACACCAGCGCGGCAAGGACACTCGTGAGAATATTGCTCGTTTCTTCGGCAGTCCTCATCCTGAGGGCTTCCGCAAGGCGCTTCGTCTAATGGAGCAAGCGAACAAATTCAAGCGGCCAATCATCACGTTTATTGATACGAAGGGTGCTTATCCGGGCAAAACCGCCGAGGAGCGAGGTCAATCGGAAGCGATTGCGCGCAACCTGCGGGAAATGGCCGGCTTCGGCGTGCCTATTATTTGTATCGTTATTGGTGAAGGCGGCAGTGGGGGAGCACTCGCTTTAGGCGTCGGAAACCGTGTATTAATGTTGGAAAATGCGATTTATAGTGCAATCTCGCCAAATGGAGCGGCATCCATCTTATGGAAAGATGCTTCCAGGGCAGATCAAGCAGCTGAAGCCATGAAGATTACAGCCAAAGACTTGTTAGAATTTGGTGTAATTGAGGATATTGTTCCAGAGCCGCAGGGTGGCGCACATAAGGACTTGGCATTTCAAGCGGAGCAAATTAAGGAAAAGCTGTGGCAGCATTTACAAGAACTTATGAAAATGAGTGCTGAACAGCTTATTGAAGATCGGTATAATAAATTCCGTAAAGTCGGTCAATTCAAGATCGTTGAAGAGCCCGGAGATGTGGCGGACGGAGCAGTTGCTGATACAAATATCGGTATAAAAGCGGACACGGTAAATGTTTCTCAGGAACAGGCGCCGGAAGCAACTCCGACCGTTCAATAGTGAATAATATGTAAAAATGATTATTTCACTGTACAAGCAGTGGGTTGTCATGTCAGTATAGTAAAGAATATCAGGCAGTATACGGAGGAAACTTAACATGCGTAAAACGAAAATTGTTTGTACTATCGGTCCATCCAGCGAATCACTGGAAAACACAAAAAAGCTAATCAATGCAGGTATGAACGTTGCCCGTCTTAACTTCTCTCACGGAGATTTTGAAGAGCACGGCAACCGTATTAAAAACATCCGCATTGCAAATGCAGAACTTGGTACTTCGGTAGCAGTTTTGCTTGATACGAAAGGTCCTGAAATTCGTCTTGGCAAGCTTAAAGAAGAGCCTATTGAACTTAATCAAGGTGAAATCGTTACGCTTACTACAGAAGAAATTTTGGGTGACCGCAACCGTGTTCCTATTACTTACAACAACCTTCCAAACGATGTAACAATTGGTTCAACTATCCTCATCGATGATGGCTTGATCGGATTGACAGTTGAAGAGGTTAAAGGCACTGAGATCGTTTGCCGTATCGTAAACAGCGGTCCAATTAAAAGCAAAAAAGGCGTTAACGTTCCTGGCGTGAAAATTTCATTGCCTGGTATTACGGAAAAGGATGCTAACGATATCGTATTTGGTATCGAGCAAGGCGTAGACTTCATCGCAGCATCATTTGTACGTAAAGCGAGCGACGTGCTTGAAATTCGTGAATTGCTTGAGCGTCATAATGCAGGTCACATTCAAATCATCTCCAAAATTGAGAACCAAGAAGGCGTAGACAACCTTGATGAAATTCTTGAGGTTTCTGACGGTCTTATGGTAGCGCGTGGCGACCTCGGCGTTGAAATTCCAGCTGAAGAAGTGCCGCTCGTTCAAAAAAATATGATCAAAAAAGGTAACCGTGTAGGTAAACCTGTCATTACAGCAACACAAATGCTTGATTCCATGCAGCGCAACCCGCGTCCAACTCGCGCAGAAGCGAGTGACGTTGCAAATGCGATTTTTGACGGTACTGATGCGATCATGCTTTCCGGCGAAACAGCTGCGGGAAGATATCCAACTGAATCCGTACAAACAATGGCTCGTATTGCTGAGCGTGCGGAAGCTGCTTTGGAATACCGTGAAATTTTCACAAAACAAGCCAATGCACAACAAGTATCCGTTACGGAAGCAATCAGCCAAGCTGTTGCTAACTCGGCTCTTGACCTTGGTGCAAAAGCGATCATCACATCGACACAAAGCGGCTTTACAGCTCGCATGGTATCGAAGTACAAGCCTAAAGCTCCAATCATTGCTGTAACGACTGATGAGAAGGTATTGCGTCGTCTATCTCTCATTTGGGGCGTATTTGCAGTGCTTGGTCCAGATGCGGATACAACGGATGAAATGTTCGAAAATGCTGTAAAAGGCGGAATGAGCACTGGATTTCTAAGCTTGGGAGATACAGTTGTTATTACAGCTGGCGTTCCAGTTGGCCGTGCAGGCACTACAAACCTTATCAAAATTCACCATATTGGTGAGCTTTTGGCACAAGGACAAGGTATCGGCAGCCAAACAGCTATCGGTAAAATTGTAGTAGCTCGTACACCTGAGGAAGCTATTGCAAAAACAACTCAAGGTTCAATCTTGGTAACGATCTCCACAGATAAAGAATATATGCCTGCATTTGAAAAAGCTGGCGCAGTTATTACAGAGCAAGGCGGAATTACTAGCCACGCGGCTGTAGTTGGCCTGAATCTTGGAATCCCAGTTATTCTTGGCATCCAAAATGCAACTGAATTGCTGCAAGATGGCATGGAAGTTACCATCTATGGCGAAACAGGCGTTATCTATCACGGCCAATCAAAAGTACTGTAATAAAACAGTGCCTTTGTTAACAACAATATAGTACAAAAACAAAAAGCGATGGTGATCTCACCGTCGCTTTTTGCTAATCATTTCGTCAAAGCATGTTCGTTTTGATAAAAATGGGGGGACATTTATGCTGTCAGCTTCCACTTGGGTTCTGCACCCGCTGCGCGTTCGTTATCAGGAAACCGATCAAATGGGTGTCGTTTTTCACGGGAATTATGTAACTTGGTTCGAAATTGGACGTACTGAATGGATAAGAAATGCTGGTTATGACTATAAAACGATTGAAGAGCAAGGATTGCTGCTGCCGGTTATAGATTTGCATTGCCGTTATGTGCAACCCGCTCGTTATGACGATACTGTAGTCGTTTGTACTCGAATTGCTGATTGCAGCCCGCTGCGCGTATCCTTTGAATCACAGGTAAGAAAGGTATCATTGGATGATTTCCATGCGTCAGTAGTATCAGAAAGCGAATCACTGCCTGGAGAGCTGCTCGTGGAGGGTGGAACCAAGCATGTGTGGGTCAACGAGTCATGGCAACCAGCGCGCTTAAACAAAGTCATGCCTGAATTGTATGAATTGCTGCGTACGAAGTAAGTTTGTCTTGCAAATTGCGATGATATTTTGCAGCTTAGCAAACCAAGCTTATGCTTACGAAGTAAGTTTGCTACGCAAACTTTTAGGAGGTCCAATCATGTATAAATGGCTGTTGGCAGTTTTAATTGTTGTTCCACTAGTTGAGCTTTGGGGAATCTTTCAAGTTAGCGGCTGGATCGGGGGCTGGAACACTTTTTTTATACTGATCCTCATGGGTTTGGCAGGCGCTTATTTGGCTCGAATGGAAGGGCGAAAAGTATGGGGCGAGGCTCAGCGTCAAATGCAAGCTGGACAAATTCCTGGCCAGTCGCTATTAGATGGATTATGTGTGCTAGCAGGAGGCATTTTGCTGCTGCTGCCAGGTTTTCTGTCTGACATCATAGGCATTACGCTGCTTATTCCATTTACAAGAACCTTTTATAGACTAATCATGCTGCGTGAATTAGAGAAAAGAATACGAAACGGCAATTTTAAGATCGGAAGATTCTAATATTTACGTGACATTTACAAAAGGTTAACATGGCAATAATAGTCATGCTTCATAATGAGATAGATATAAGTCGTTTCTTGTCGTCATCATTAGCATTCTTGATATGAGGCTAGACGCGTATGTTAGAAAAGCAGGTTTATTTCGCAAAATTACTCAGGAGGCGTGAGAAATGACCAAGCTTTTGTCCAACTATGTAAATCGTGACTTAAGTTGGATCGAATTCAACCGAAGAGTTCTTCAAGAGGCGCAGGATCTCAGCAATCCGCTGCTTGAGAGAGCAAAGTTTTTGGCAATTGTCTCAAGCAATTTGGATGAATTTATGAGCGTGCGAGTTGCTGGCATCCAGATGCAGATGAGAGCCGGCTTATCCAAAACTGATTTTACGGGCTATACGCCCTCTGGACTTTGGAAGCGGCTGATTAAGCGAGCAACCCAAATGGTCCATGATCAATATCGTACATACAGAGAAGTGTTCCGAAGCCTCAGTCGTGAGGGCATTTTTATTCGTTCGCTGGATGAGCTTAATATAACGCAAACGAAAGCAGTCTCGGATTATTTTCATGAAATCGTATTTCCAGTACTTACGCCGATGGCTGTCGATCAGAGCAGACCATTCCCGCTTGTTCATACGAAAGAGCTGTATTTAGCAGTACTTCTAAGACAAGAGAGTGATCCGTCTGAAGAGGAGCCGTTATTTGCGATTGTTCAAGTACCTTCTATTTTACCGAGATTTGTACCTGTTCCTGGACGAATTAACAGCAAGAAAACGGAGTTTGTGCTTCTTGAGGATTTAATTGAAAAGTTCATCGATACGTTATTCAACGGCTATATTCCATTCTCAGTGAACCCGTTCCGCTTAACAAGGGATGCGGATATTACATTGAATGAAGAAGATGCCGAGGATTTGCTTGAGGAGATCGAGAAAGAGCTGCGTCGCCGCCGCTGGGGAATTCCTGTAAGGCTGGAGGTTTCCAAGGGTATGCACCCTTATGCGCTCGAAATGCTTACCGAAGAGCTCGAAATCGAAGATAATTTATTTGAAATAGATGGACCGCTTGATTTAAGCTTTTTGATGAAGTTTGCAGGAGCGGTACCGGGCAATGATAATTTGCGGTATGAGAAGCTTGAGCCAATTTATCCAAGAGAATTTGACCACACGGACGATATGTTTGAGGTCATCCGCCAGCGCGATGTTTTGATGTACCATCCATATGAATCATTTGATGCGGTTAATGACTTTGTCATGCAGGCTGCTTATGATCCCGACGTGCTAGCGATAAAAATGACGTTATACCGCGTGAGCGGCCAGTCTGCGCTCGTTCAAGCGCTTGCTAAGGCAGGCGAAGCCGGTAAGCAGGTAACGGTCGTTGTAGAGCTAAAGGCGAGGTTTGACGAGGAAAGGAACATCGCTTGGGCGCGCCAGCTGGAGAAGGCTGGTTGCCATGTCGTTTACGGTCTAGTTGGTCTGAAGACACATGCGAAAATCTTGTTGGTTGTAAGACGAGAGCAGGGCACGCTGCGCCGCTACGTTCATGTAGGGACAGGGAATTATAATGACAGTACGGCAACATTATATACGGATATTGGACTTTTTACGTCACATCCAATAATCGGCGGCGATGCTTCGGCTTTGTTCAACGAGGTTACGGGTTATTCATCGCCTTATGAGTGGAAAGCTTTTGGCGTTGCGCCTTCTGATTTGAAGGAAAAGCTATATCGGTTAATCGATAGGGAAAGATTGAATGCAGCAGCCGGCAAGCCAGCTCGCATTATTGCCAAAATGAATTCTTTATCGAATCAAGAGATGATCGATAAGCTTTATGAAGCCTCTCAAGCGGGAGTGAAAATCGTATTAATCGTTCGCGGCGTTTGCTGCTTGCGGCCGGGTGTTCCTGGGCGCAGTGAAAATATTCAGGTAATAAGTATCGTCGACCGTTTTCTGGAGCATGCACGGATTATGTACTTCCACAATGGCGGGGAAGAAGAGGTGTATTTGTCGAGCGCGGATTGGATGACTCGTAATCTTACAAGAAGGATCGAGCTTATGTGTCCAGTATTTGATCCAATTTTGAGACAAATATTGATCAAGATGCTTCAGCTTAATATCGATGATAATGTAAAAGCCCGTGAATTGCAGCCGAACGGTACTTATGAGCATCTTTCTAGTGCTGATAAAGAGCCGTTCCGCAGTCAATTCGAGGCAAAGGTTATAGCGTCTTGGAAGGGACGTGCGTAGACGAAAAGTCGAGGCTCGGCGTGAATCCCCAAAGTTTCTTGAATTCGCTGGCGAGCTCCTCCACTTCACGGCGCTCAACTGCAAGCGTTCCTCGCGGCTGAATTGGGCGAAGCAGCAGCTGATAACCAGATAATTGGACATTTAGTTGAGCAATGGCTTGTGTTTCCCCGCGATCAAGCGCTGTCGACAGCTGAAGCAGTGAGCCAAGCTTATAAATGACTTCAAGGTCGGATTCGTTGAGCAGTTCCTTATATTCGGAAATGTGCTGACGAGCCCGGCCTTTGCTTTTGTAAGAAGCGATAGCTGCTGTCATAATCATTTCGCGATGCGTTAGCCCATTCAACTGGGAATTAACAATAAGGTAGAAGGAATGCCTTGCATATTCGTAATAATCAATGGATGCACCGATTCGGAATAACTGTGACGCTGTGTCAAGCAGCACTCTCGATTGAGGTGTCAATGGATGAACATAGTTCAGGACATCATAAATCTCTAGAGAGATTCGATTGACCTGCAGCACATGCTGCTTTGGTGCTTCCGGATGCAGGGCACTTAAATTTGTCAGGCTATATTTGAGCACATCATCTAGTTTTGGACGATTTGGGAATCTGGTTGCATGAAACAAGCCATCGCGCAGTCCAGCACCGCAAATTCGGTAATAAGTTGCTTTGGTTGCACGGAATAATACGCGTAAAATAGCGACACCGGGTACAACTACATCAGCACGATCCTTGGACAAGCCCGGAAGCTTACGTCTTTTATCAAGCGGAAGCTTGCGCATTTGATGGAAGAGCACATCAACGTGCTCGCTCGTAATCGGATAATTATGCGTTTGCGGAAAAGGGTATTTGTATGCGGCTTGATGCATTTTTCCTAATGCACGCACCGTGCCACCGACACCGACGAGAGGCAGTCCTGCTGTTTCTCCAATCCAGGTCTCGTTTCGAGCCGCTTCTGCAACGATAGCTTCAAGCGCCTTCAGGTCTTCATCTTGAAGCGTGCCTTTTGTGCCGAAACGTTTGTTGAAGCTTACGCAACCAAACGGAAAGGATACCGAATGAACGAGTACGCGGTTGCGAAATAATGAAAGCTCGGTGCTTCCGCCGCCGATATCAATGAGAAGGCCGTCACGTATATGGAGTGAGTTAATCATCCCGAGAAAGCCGTACGAAGCTTCATCCTCACCGGTGAGCAATTCGATGGATAAGCCTGTGGCCGAATGAATACGAGCAAGGATTTCTGAACGATTATTTGCATTTCGAATAGCAGCCGTTGCGACTGCTCGAATATGGCTTGTATGATTATGTGTGCAAATCATGGTAAAATGATTCAGTGTGTCGATCAGATCATCGATCGCTGCACCTGGCAGACATCCGTTTTCATCAATACGTTCGCTTAGTCTGGCAGGCCGTTTACTGCTATCCGCCACACGATGAGCACCATTTGCTGTCTTCTCGTAAACGACGAGACGGACGGAGTTGGAGCCTATGTCAATAATTCCGATGCGTTGTCCTGTCATGTTGCGCCTCCAATACGGCAAAATTTGCTCTGTAAGTTCTCTTTTTGACATTTTACCACTTTATCCGTTTCTGTAAAAATAGTTTATGCTGCGGCTAAAATTGGTGCGAATAGGGAAAAATGCAGTTTGAGTATACGAAGTGAAGCGGAGAAATAATAAGCGAAAAAAATATTGATGACGCTGATAAAGCATTTTTATGTCTGTATTTGTTCACATAATTGCCGAAATCATTTATGATTAAAGGCGATGGTACAAAAACGACCCCTTTTTATTGTTTACGATAACCATGTTAAAGGAGAGAGAACGATGACAGCAACTAAAGGTCTGGAAGGAATTGTCGCAGCGACGTCCTCCATCAGCTCCATTATTGATGGCGTATTGACATACCGCGGTATTGATATTGATGATCTTGCGGAAAACGCTACTTTTGAAGAGGTTGCCTACCTGCTATGGTACGGTAAACTACCGAATCGTTCTGAGCTTGATGGACTGCAAAAGCAATTGGATCAATTTGCAGCGCTTCCAGAAGGCGTAATTGATCAAATCAAGCTATATCCAAAAAATACAAATTCTATGGCTGCGCTTCGTACGGCAGTATCCAGCTTAGCATTGTACGATGAATCTGCAAACGATATGTCTCCTGAAGCGAATCAATTGAAAGCAATTAAATTGCAGGCGCAGCTGCCAACAATTATTGCTGCTTTTTCACGCATCCGCCTAGGACAAGAGCCTGTAGCTCCAAAGAAAGGCGTATCCATCGCCTATAATTTCTTGTATATGCTCACTGGCAGCGAGCCGGCTGAAGTTGCTGTTAAAGCACTTGATCAAGCGCTCGTTCTTCATGCTGACCACGAGTTGAATGCGTCGACATTTGCTGCTCGTGTAACCGTAGCAACATTGTCGGACATTTATTCCGGCGTAACGTCCGCGATTGGCGCTTTGAAAGGCCCACTTCATGGCGGTGCAAACGAAGCTGTAATGGTTATGCTTGAAGAAATCGGTTCTACCGCTAACGTTGAAAGCTTTATTAACAACGCGCTAGCAAACAAAGTGAAAATTATGGGCTTTGGACACCGCGTATACAAAAACGGCGATCCCCGCGCGAAGCATCTGCAAAAAATGTCCCGCGAGCTTGGCAAGCTGACAGGCAATATGGAGCTTTACGAAATGTCTGTTAAAATTGAAGAGCTGGTAACTGGACAAAAAGGCTTGAAGCCTAATGTGGACTTCTACTCAGCGTCTGTATATACAACGCTTGAAATTCCACGTGACTTGTTCACGCCTATTTTTGCAATCAGCCGGGTATCTGGTTGGAGCGCGCATATTCTTGAGCAATACCAAGATAACCGCTTGATCCGTCCGCGTGCCGACTATGTTGGTCCGGTTAATGCGAAGTACATTCCGATTGAACAGCGTTAATTCGTGATTTAAGTTACAATAGAGAGAGCGGATAAGCTCTACGCTCTCTGTTCTTTAAAAAAAGACATCATATTTCATTTATACTTGCTATAAAGCAGGTACAATTCTAAGGAGGATTTTATTCATGGCTAAGTTCGAAAAATTCGCGCTTCCAACTGAAGGCGAACAAATTACAATTGACAACGGTGTTCTTCAAGTACCTAACAACCCGATTATTCCTTTTATCGAAGGCGACGGCACTGGCCGCGACATTTGGAAAGCTTCGAAACGCGCACTTGATGCAGCGGTAGAAAAAGCTTATAACGGCGAGAAAAAAATCGCTTGGTACGAAGTATTTGCCGGCGAAAAAGCTTTCAACACATACGGCGAGTGGCTGCCTGCTGATACATTGACAGCAATCCGTGAATATATCGTTGCAATTAAAGGACCTTTGACTACGCCTATCGGCGGCGGCATTCGTTCATTGAACGTTGCACTTCGTCAAGAACTTGATCTTTACACTTGCTTGCGTCCTGTTCGTTACTTCACTGGTGTACCTTCCCCAGTAAAACGTCCTGAGCTTGTTGACATGGTTATTTTCCGTGAAAATACAGAAGATATCTATGCGGGCATCGAGTACCAAGAAGGTTCTGCAGAAGTGAAGAAAGTAATCGAGTTCTTGCAAAACGAAATGGGAGCTAACAAAATCCGATTCCCAGAAACTTCCGGTATCGGCATTAAGCCAGTATCGAAAGAAGGTTCGAAACGTCTTGTTCGCGCAGCGATCGAGTACGCAATCAAACACAGCAAAAAATCAGTTACACTTGTACACAAAGGCAACATCATGAAATACACAGAAGGCGCGTTCAAAAACTGGGGCTACGAAGTGGCTGAAGAAGAATTCGCTAACGAGACTTTCACATGGGGTCAATACGACCGCATTAAAGAAGCAGAAGGCACTGACGCAGCTAACAAAGCACAAAAAGATGCAGAAGCAGCTGGCAAGCTAATCGTTAAAGACGCAATTGCGGATATCGCATTGCAACAAGTACTTACTCGTCCGACTGACTTTGATGTTATCGCTACATTGAACTTGAACGGCGACTACTTGTCCGATGCTCTT
Source organism: Pristimantibacillus sp. Z349TD_6 (assembly GCF_056173205.1). Lineage (NCBI taxonomy): Bacteria > Bacillati > Bacillota > Bacilli > Caryophanales > Paenibacillaceae > Pristimantibacillus (SeqCode) > Pristimantibacillus sp. Z349TD_6. The sequence continues at coordinate 2,078,810 of NZ_CM149662.1, forward strand.
GCAGCACAAGTTGGCGGTATCGGTATTGCTCCGGGCGCGAACATCAACTACTTGACTGGACACGCAATCTTCGAAGCTACTCACGGTACAGCTCCGAAATATGCTGACCTTGACGTAGTTAACCCAGGTTCCGTAATCCTTTCCGGCGTAATGCTTCTTGAGCACCTAGGCTGGCAAGAAGCGGCTGACCTTATCTATAAAGGTATGGAAGCTTCGATCAACAACAAAACAGTAACTTATGACTTCGCTCGTTTGATGGAAGGCGCAACAGAAGTAAAATGTTCCGCATTCGCAGACGAAATCATCAAAAATATGTAGTTTTATAAAAAGTAGGGGGGCAGATGCCCCCCTCATCTTATATTCCTTTGTTCTTCGCACCGTGAATGATGTCCCGCAGGGGCACATTCCTTTGTACTTCGTACTGGAAATGGCGTCCCGCAAGGACACATTCCCCATGCGAGCAACTGTTGAGCGTGTCCCGCAGGGACGAAAGCGAGCCACGCTCAACAGTTGCTAAGGTGCGCCCTCTGCTCTCCTACGTTAGTCCAATTCGCAGGTGTCCAAAGGGCGCAGCGCCCCTTAGGTCCTCCCTTGGAAGGGAGGATTTAGGTGGGTTCGAAAACGTACTTAAGTGGTTGTAAAGTGAAAATGGGGGTCAAAGGGGTCTCCCCTTCAAAATATGTTTTACTGGAGGTTTTACAAATGGCGATTAAGCGTAAAAAAATTACTGTAGTAGGAGCTGGCTTCACTGGCGCTACTACTGCACTTATGCTAGCTCAAAAAGAACTAGGCGATGTTGTTCTTGTTGATATCGCACCGCTTGAAAACCCAACTAAAGGTAAAGCACTTGATATGCTTGAAGCGACACCGGTGCTTGGAGTAGATGCAAACATTATCGGTACTGCCAACTACGAAGATACAAAAGACTCTGATGTTGTGATCATCACTGCAGGTATCGCTCGTAAACCAGGTATGAGCCGTGACGACCTTGTTAGCACGAACGCTGGAATCGTAAGATCCGTTTGCGAAAACATTAAAGAAACTAGCCCTAACGCTTATGTTATTATTTTAAGCAACCCGGTGGATGCGATGACTTATGCAGCATTCCAAACGCTTGGATTCCCTAAAAACCGTGTAATCGGTCAATCAGGCGTCCTTGATACAGCTCGTTATTGCACATTTATTGCGCAAGAGCTTAACGTATCCGTTGAAGATGTTCGCGGATTTGTGCTTGGCGGACATGGCGACGATATGGTCCCACTCGTTCGCTACTCAAATGTTGGCGGCATCCCAATCGAGAAGCTTATATCAGCAGAACGAATTGAAGCAATCGTACAACGCGCTCGCGTTGGCGGCGGCGAAATCGTAAACCTGCTCGGCAACGGCAGCGCGTATTATGCGCCTGCAGCTTCGCTGGTTCAAATGACAGAAGCCATCCTTAAAGACAAAAAACGTATTATTCCAGTTATCGCTTTGCTTGAAGGCGAATACGGTTATAATAACTTGTTCATGGGTGTGCCAACAATCATTGGCGGTGACGGCATTGAAAAGGTGCTTGAGCTTGATTTGACTGCTGAAGAGAAGGCTGCTCTTGATAAATCTGCTCAATCCGTGCGCAACGTTATCCAAGTAGTAACAGGCTAGCAAGCAAGCTCAATTGCTGCTTTTATAAATGAATGCGTTTGGGAGGACCCTGACAGTATGCTGCCAGGGTCCTCTTGTTTATTTTCAAGGTACAAAAGAAAAGGTTTACAATGGGAGGGGTACAGGTTGATCGAACAAGCAAGACAAGCCTTGAAACAGGTATATGGCTATGACTCTTTCCGTAAAGGACAGGAAGACATTATATCGGGGATTATGAATGGACGCGATACACTAGCTATTTTGCCGACCGGCGGCGGAAAATCGATTTGTTATCAAATTCCATCCATGCTTTTGCCGGGAACGTCTCTTGTTATTTCGCCACTCATCTCGCTCATGAAGGATCAGGTTGATGCGCTGAGGCGAGTCGGGGTATCTGCAGCGTTTCTTAACAGCTCGCTAGGAGCAGCTGAATATCGAGATGTGATGCGAAACGCGATGATGGGAGAATATAAGCTGCTGTATGTTGCGCCTGAACGACTTGATGCGCCGATGTTCCAATCGTTATCTGAGACGCTCACTATACCGCTCATTGCGATAGACGAGGCTCACTGCGTATCACAGTGGGGGCATGACTTCCGTCCCAGCTATCGTCAGCTAGCAGGCTGGATTGCTCGAATGAAAGATCGACCGCTCGTTGCGGCGTTTACGGCTACGGCAACAAACGAGGTAGCGCTTGATATTTCAGAAATGCTCAAGCTGCGTGAACCTAGCATTTTTGTAACGGGATTTGCGAGACCAAATTTGTCTCTATCCGTCGTTACAGGCGTGGATAAGAAAAAGTTTCTTGAGAGCTTCATATCAGGGCGTAAGGATCAATCAGGCATTATCTATGCAGCAACTAGAAAAGAAGTCGAAAATGTATATGAGCAATTAACACGCAGAGGCATTCAAGCAGGCAAATACCACGGTGGGTTGTCGGATGTTGAGCGCGCTGACACACAGGAGAAGTTTCGATTCGATGAAATTCGTGTAATGGTTGCAACGAATGCTTTTGGAATGGGCATTGATAAACCTAACGTACGTTATGTGCTGCATTGGCAAATGACTAGCGATATTGAATCCTATTACCAAGAAGCAGGCCGTGCCGGCCGTGATGGAGAGGAGAGCGAGTGCATTCTCTTGTTTGAACCGGCTGATATGCAGGTGCAACGCTTTCTGATTGAACAGGGCACTGGGGATTCAGATCGTAAATCGATTCAGCTCGCAAAGCTCCATACCATGATGAACTATAGTCGTACACAGCGTTGTTTACAGCAATTTATCGTTGATTATTTCGGAGAGACGGATGTTGTGGCATGCGGGAAATGCAGCAGCTGTCTCGATAAGAGCGAGCCGGTTAACCGGACGGAGGAAGCGAAGATGGCGCTCTCCTGCGTTGGTCGAATGAGAGGGCGTTTCGGTGTAACGATGGCAGCCAAGGTACTAAAGGGATCGCGTGATAAACGGCTGCTTGAATTTGGGCTCGATCGTTTGACTACCTATGGTTTAATGCGGCATTTGCCCGAGAAAGAGATAGCGGATTGGCTTTATTGGCTCGTAGCTGAAGGATACTTAAAGCTTAGTGAAGGGCAATATCCAGTCGTCTCGCTAACTGCGAGCGCACTGCCGGTACTGGAAGGCCGCGAATCAATTATGCAAAGAGTTAGAGCAACGGTTCGACAAGCAGCCTCTTCCGATTCAGCAGCTGCCTCACCTCTATTCGATGCGCTCAAGCAATGGCGCAAAGAAAAGGCAGCTACAGAGGGTGTGCCTCCATTTATGCTGTTCTTTGACGCAACGCTGCGAGAAATCGCTATGGCTCGGCCGCAAAACGAGAATCAACTGCTTAGCGTGAAGGGGATTGGTGCCGCGAAGGCAGAGAAATATGGAGAAGATCTGCTTTCGATTATTCAATCGTTCGGAGGCGAAGGTCAAGCCGAAGGAATGATTACTATTGCGGCTAGAGAGCCGTCAGTTGTCAAGAAGGCCGCAGCGAATGATGAGCAGCCAAGTCATTATGCTACGCTCAAGCTATTTCAAAGTGGGCTGGAACCTGATGAAATAGCGAAGGAACGAGGATTAACGAAAGTAACCGTTGAAGGACATATCATACGCTGCGCAGATGAAGGTGAAGAAATCGATTGGAGCAGAATCATTCCAGCAGAATATGAGCAATTGATCGTCCATGCCATTGGCGAGCAAGGAATCGATAAGCTGCGTCCCATAAAGGATGCCTTGCCTGAGGAAGTTACTTATTTTGCAATTCATGGGGTTATGAGTAAATACGGCTTTAAAGCTTAAAGCCAACCGAAAATCGATTAAAATGAGCTTTCTAGTTAAAGTGTGAAAATTTAGGGAACGAATTCGGAGCTAAATCAACAAAAAAGGGTATAAAACCTCGGTTCAGGAGCATAGTCATTTGAAAAAAATCTCGTTTCTGATAAACTATTTATAGAATTAATTTTGGCAATTGCGAATCGATGAATGGATGATTACGTTTTACCAAAACAGGAGGAGTTAAAATGTTTAAAGTAATGTTATTTTTGCACGTGATTGGTGCAGTAGGAATGGGCTTCTATATCGTTCTTCCAATCATGCTGGGTAGAGCTACTAAGCTTGCCGGAGTTGGACAAGGCGGATTAGCTGACGGCCTGCGTTCGGCAAACCGAATTGCGCAATATTTTCTAGTTTTGCAGCTGCTAACAGGTGGGTATTTGATGTCGCAAGCGGATTACAAGGTGGCATGGATGGTCATTATTATTTTGCTGTTCCTGGCAATTGCGGCACTAGGCGGAATTATTTCCAAGCCGCTTAAGCTTGTAGTTGCATCCATTCAAGAAGGCAAAAGCGCAACTGCACACATTAACAAAGCACGCGTGATGAGCATCATCGTATTGGTGCTATACATCGCTATTATTTACTTCATGAAGTTTCCGATGATCTAAAGCTAATATGGATAACGCCGATTATATAACGCTATAGGGGGATTTTTACGTGTTAGAATCATCGCCGCAAATTGTAACGTTTGGCGAATCAATGGCTTTGTTTATGCCAGAGGAGCATAAGTCAATCGAACGCGCCGCTAAGCTGGAACAAAGCTTTGGCGGAGCGGAAAGCAATGTCGCAATAGGACTTGCACGTCTAGGCTCCTCTGTTGGATGGTTTGGCGCTCTCGGCGACGATCCGTTTGGCAAAATTATTTTGAAGACGCTGCGGGGCGAAGGTGTAGACGTATCTCGTGCGCAGCTTAGCTCGGAAGCTCCTACAGGCATGATGTTTCGTGAGCATGTAGCGGGTAGAACAGCCGTTCATTATTTCAGAAAGCATTCGGCAGCTAGTCGGATGCTGCCTGAGCATCTTGACGAGAATTATATTCGCGGTGCTAAACTGCTTCATGTAACCGGTATCACAGCTGCGCTTAGCGAGGATTGCCGCAAGACGGTTCGCCGCGCTATCGATATTGCGAAGGAAGCTGGGGTGCTTGTCAGCTTTGACCCGAACCTGCGGCTTAAGCTGTGGTCAATCGAAGAAGCTCGTGCAGCACTGCTGCCGCTTGCAGCAGATGCGGATTACTTTTTGCCAGGATGGGACGAGCTTAAGCTATTGTACGAAACAGACGATTATGAGCATATTAAAGGCCAGCTAAATCAGTTAAAAGCGGTGTCGATCATTAAAGGCAGAGGCGACACGACGATTGTTCTAAACAAAGGACAGGAAGAAAGCTTGCCTTTCTATCCGGCTGAGCAGGTTGTTGATACTGTAGGCGCGGGTGACGGCTTTTGCGCTGGTTTCTTAGCAGGTATTATGAAGGGCTTATCCCCAGTAGAAGCAGTACGCCTTGCAAGTATTAATGGATCTTTAGTCGTTCAAATGCGTGGCGACTGGGAAGCTTTGCCGGAATGGAGTGTCGTCCAACAGCGGATGTCCGCCAAGGCTTGGGTGGAGCGCTGATAATGGCTGAATTGATCGGTAACAAGGGTCAGCGTCGCCGTGAAGCTATTCTGCAGCTGTTGAAGCAGCAGGGCAGGGTGACGATTTTGGAAATGGTTGAGCGCTTCGGCTGCTCTGAAGCGACGGCTCGAAGAGATCTTGAGCAAATGGAAGCTGATTATCCGGTTATTCGGACAATTGGCGGTGCGATGTACGATGGAATGAATTCAGTAAGGGATTTGCCTTTTGCGGAGAAGGAAGGTTTGTCGATTCTGGAGAAAGAGCATATCGCGGAATTAGCTGCTTCTTTAATTTTGGAAGGCGATGTGATTGGTCTCTCTGGCGGTACAACTAATTTCCTAATTGCAAAGATGATCAAATCGAGGCGGGGCATCACGGTAGTGACCAATGCGGTTAATATCGCGATGGAGCTGGCAGGCAGCGATATTCAGGTTGTCGTTACTGGCGGCATTATGCGCCATAACAGCTTTGAGCTGTGCGGCCCTCTAGGTGAGGGTATGGTCGCTCATTTGCATATCGGAAAGATGTTTATCGGTGTTGATGGTATATCTGCTGCTGGCGGCATCACGACCTACTCCGAGCAAGAAGCGCAAATTGCTAAAGCACTCATTAAGCGTTCGCAAGCGGCCTATGCCGTATTCGATCATACGAAGACAGATCGCACCTCATTATTTTCCATTGCATCCTTATCCGAGCTGAAAGGCGTCATTACGGATGTTCCGCTCACTGAAGAGCTTGCAGCTGAAATGAAGCAGCACGGTATTTCCGTATACGTGACAGATTAACAGTTATTAAAAAAGAGGTTCCGTGCTCAAAGGTTATCTAACCTTTGAACACGGAACCTCTTGCTTTTTTTACGCTTGCTTAGCTTCGTATATGGAACGGCCTTGCGCCCAAGTCTGTTGAACCTGCATTTGCGAGTCAATCCATACAAGATCAGCTTGTTTACCGCTTGTAATTGTACCGGTACGGTCGCTGATGCCAAGCTGTTTTGCTGCATTGCCGCTAGCAAATCGACTAATTTCAGAAAGCGATAGGTTAGTATGCTCATGGATAAAGCGTACGGCACCAATCATCGTTAAACAGCTGCCTGCTAGGGCGTTGCCATCTTTTAACCTTGCTTCGCCGTTTTTTACGATGACGGCTAAGCCTCCAAGACTATATTCGCCTTCCGGCATGCCTGCTGCGGCCATCGCATCTGTGATCAGTATAACCTTATCTGAAGGTTTAGCAGCGAGCACCAAACGAATTGCAGCTGGATGCACGTGAATACCATCGGCTATGAGCTCGGCCACAATACGGTCATCGGTCAATACAGCTCCTAGCGTACCAGGTTCACGGTGATGCAGACCACGCATTGCATTATAGGTATGAACAGCCTGCGTAAGGCCAGCATCAGCAGCAGCGATCACTTCATCATAGACAGCATCCGTATGACCGCAGGCTGTGACGATCCCTTGCTCAGCAAGCCAAGCGATGGTCTCAATCGCACCGCTTTTCTCAGGAGCCAGTGTAAGCTGACGGAGAAGATCGGGCCACTTGGCATGCCATTGCTGCATCCATTCCAGCTGAGGTGTTTTAATATAAGCTGGGTTTTGAGCGCCTGGCCATACCTCGCTTATGAATGGACCCTCTAGATGTACGCCGTACAAGGCTGCGTAAGGCATTTCACTGCTGCGGTAATCTGCAACGGCATGCAATACGTCTTCAATTGCTTCCTTAGGAGCAGTCATCGTTGTAGCAAGCATGCCTGTCGTACCTTGCGAGGCATGGAATTTAGTAATGGTGTCGAAGCTTTCACGGCTGGCATCCATAAAATCAGCGCCAAATCCACCGTGAACATGCACATCAATAAAACCAGGAAGCAGCCAGCCTCCCTTTCCGTCGATAGACAATTGTGCATCCGAAGCCTCGTTTGCTGCTTCGTTGTCATCTTGGGCAACAATTTTTGCAATCTTCCCATCTTGTACAAAAACACTGCCGTTAACTATCCCATCTTCAAGCACGATATTTACGTTGTGGATGAACCAGTTTGCAGAGTTTAGGGTCATTTAACTTAACATCCTTCCCGCCTCGCGGTCTAGTAGAACAATGACGCGCGCATGAGTTTGCAGCAATGAAGCCGGTACGTTAGTCGTAATTGGACCAGTCAATGCTTCTTTTACAATTTCTGCTTTGTCAGCACCACGAACAGCAAGCACGATCGTATTAGCTTTCAAAATAGAGCCAACACCCATCGTAATTGCATACTCAGGTACTTCATCCATTGAATCGAAGAAACGAGCATTTGCTTCACGCGTTTCCTCTTTTAATTTAACAACGTGAGTGCCGCCAGAAAGATTAACATCAGGCTCATTGAATCCAATATGACCGTTGTGGCCTAGACCAAGCAATTGAATATCTACTGGTCTTGCTTCTAACATTGCATCGTAAGCATTCGATTCCAGCTCAACATCCGAAGCCATGCCATTTGGCAAATGGATTTGGTTCTCGGGAATATCGATGTGCGAGAACAGATGCTGCTTCATGTAGTAGGCGTAGCTTTGGTCGTTATCAGGCTTGATTCCGACATATTCATCCAAATTGAACGTTGTCACATCTTTAAAGCTAACGTTGTTTTGTTTATGCAGTTCTACTATTTTGTCATAAATTCCGATGGGTGTCGATCCTGTTGCAAGGCCTAGTACTGCATCTGGTTTCTCTTTTACGATACCTACGAATAATTCCGCAGCATAAGCATCTAATTCCTGTTGTGTATCAAATATAATCATTTCCATGTTTAGTCCCCCTATAAGGCTTTTGTTAGTTATATTTTATATGAATTTCGACGGTTTAACAAGATAAAATGATTGTAAAATTCAAATAAATGATTGTAAAAATCATTTGTCTACTGAACTAGCCGTCGCTTCTAACTCAGCGGTCAGGCTCATATTTTTAGGATTGGGATAGTCTCTTTATAATGCCACATTTATTAGAAGAACTATTCTAGACGCCAGAGCGCATGCATCAGAATGGATGGATCAGCTTATGTGTCAATGTCGTGGAGTTGAGAGCGTGAATCAAAAAAATGTGCTAAACTAGTACATAGTTACTACGCTGAAAAGGTTATGAATTGTAAAGTGCAAGCAGACCTAATGGATACATATATGTTCAGCTTATTGATGAGGAAATTTACAAGTTGTATACGCAGGAATAGAAGATAGAGAAGCGAAACGAGAGCGGCGCTGCTATAAAAGGCGCTGGCCGTTTAAGCTTGGGAGGAACAAGCATGTCAGTAGATCAGCAAGCAGCAACTGCAAAGCGTAAAGGAGAACATATACGTATTTGCTTGCAGGAGCAAGTAAACAGCGTCGGCATTGAAACGGGCTTGGGGCGGTACCGCTTTAAGCATAATGCACTGCCTGAGCTTTCCTTCGCTGAAGTAAGCCTAAATACAGATTGGTTCGGCAAAAAGCTTGGAGCCCCACTGCTCGTAAGCTCCATGACTGGAGGAACGGATGAAGCAGGGGCTATTAATCGTCGATTGGCGGTTGTGGCAGAAACGAGGGGCTGGGCGATTGGACTAGGCTCCATGCGCGCCGCAATAGAAAACGAACAGCTCGCAGCTTCGTTCTCCATACGGAAAGATGCGCCTACCGTGCCTGTTATTGCTAACGTTGGTGCGGTTCAGTTGAATTATGGTTTTGGAGTAGAATCATGCCGCAGAGCTGTAGATATTGCTGAAGCGGATGCGTTAGTCCTGCATCTCAACAGCATGCAAGAGGTGTTTCAACCCGAAGGTGATACCGATTTCCGCAATTTATTGGTTTCGATTGAGCAGGTTTGCAGGTCGCTTAATGTACCGGTTGGGGTAAAAGAAGTGGGCTGGGGTATCGATGCGGAGACGGCAGCAGCGCTTGTGGGTGTAGGCGTTTCCTTTATCGACGCTGCTGGAGCGGGTGGAACTTCATGGAGTCAGGTCGAGAAGTTTCGCTCCACCGACGATCTAAGAAGGCAAGCTGCTGAAGCATTCGCGGATTGGGGCATACCGACTGCTGAGAGTGTGACAGAAATTCGCGCTGCGCTTCCCGAGGCTAATATTATTGCAAGCGGAGGTTTGCGTACAGGCGTTGATGCCGCAAAAGCTATCGCGCTTGGCGCAAATCTTGCGGGCTTTGGACGCGTATTGCTGCCGCAAGCGGCTAGCAGCAGCAAGGAAATTTCGCAGGAGCAATTGCTGCAGCAATTCGAACGCATTGAGTTTGAAATGCGTACGGCGATGTTTGGCATTGGCGTTGGTACGATTAATGAGCTGCGTCAAACAAACCGATTGATCCTAAAATAATATTTAACTATCATTTAAGGTGAGCCAGAAGCAACAAGCTTCTGGCTCACCTCTTTTGTTTGTTGTGCTAACCCTATTTGATAATACCTGTGCCTTCAATTTTGATATTGGTATTTACGATAAATTTAACGTTAGGGTAGATGGATTGCCACTGCTGCCAAGCCTCCTTGCCAGGATGGGTAGCCCGATAGCGCAGTCCGAAACCTATGGGGTCTACATTTGCTTTTTGGATTTTTTGGAGAAGAGCAAGACAAGATTTGGCATATTCCTTATTTAAATTTTGCTCAATCGGCTGCCACTGATCTTCATATATGCCTTTTGGCGCTTCCTCAAATACGACCCTGATCTTAACATCCAGCGTGATCGTGTCTTGGCCGTTTTGCTTGCCGAGTCGGAAGCTTGAGTGCATATCGGTAATCGCTACGACTAAATCCAAGCCTTCAAACATGCCATGCATCGAGGATTTGGTGAAATCTTCAGCGAGCTGATTATAAAGCTGCGATTCAGCTGGAGATAACATAAGCTTGACCTTTGTTTTGTCCAGCAGCGCTGTTCGGTTGATGACGAAGCTCTTTTTACCATCCTTTGTAATAACAGGCATCAGCGGATCAAGTCCTTCCTCGGAAGCACGCCTAGCGAAGTCTGATAAAGTTTCTACGTAAGTATAAGATGACTCGGTTCCATCTGCTCCAAAGCTTAAAAAAAGCGTGTTGCCTGGATAACGCTCTGACACAGGCTTTATTTTCAGCAGTGATTCCGCATCCGGTTTCCCGATAGCAATATCGGCGACACTTTGGATATCTCTTCTGCGCGACATCCATTGCAATATTTCCGTATAGCTTTGGCGGGCGATCTTCTCACCAATGAGAAACACTTTGCAATGCCCGAAATCCAGCTCCTTGTCGACGTAGGATTTCAACATTCGAATGCCTTCTGCGACGGTTTCTGTATCGATAGTCTCGATTTGCGTTTTCGATGCGCCAGGCTCGATCTTTGGAGACGGAACAGCAAGCAGCAGGGAAAGACGATACGGTTTTTTCTCATTATCTGATGCATCTATGCCAAGAGCGACCACGAAGAATCGTTTGTCGATATCCTTGAACCCGCAGCCGCCAAGCAAACCAAGAGAGAGGATTAACAAAAAGACTCGAAGGGTGATGCTCATACGGCTTTGGACCTCCTTTTGCTAAGCACGAACACCCAAACGACGATTAATATCTCCACGAAAAATCGGACAATGAGCCAATAGGAAGTAATGATCATGTTCATCTTTTCATTCGTCAGCATGAGATACAGGATGGAGAGCAATACAAAAATGCCGACGATGACATAGTTGGACATCGGTGTTTTGAGACTATCAAACTCCGGCCTATAGCTTGGAAAACAAGATTTCACAAACTCCATCGCCTGATGCCAGCCGGACATCGTATAAACGAGAGTCAGGTTCAAAAAAACGATTAGAAAAAGAAACAACACTCGTTCAATAAAGCCGTATTGCATTAGCAGGGAATCAGCAGTCTGGCTCCATATGTAAATGTATTGGTTTACGCCTTCCGTTCCATGAAAACCAATGGGTACAAAAAATGTAATCAATAAAATAACAGCGCCGGCTATCGGATAAATAAAGCGGAATTTAAAACGGAAATTTGGTGGAAATAGCCGATTGAACAATGAAAGATTAATATAACCGGTAAAAATGAAAGTAGAGGCTGCAATGCAGGTCAATGTTGGCATTTCCGTTATGTAGTTGGCTACGACATGAATCGCATCCCAATTAAGCTGGTTGCTTCGTACGGCTTTAAACAATATAAAGATTATGATTGGAGCATTTACGATCATGCCGATTTCAACGATGAACATAACGGAGAGGGTTGAACGTGTGGCAGCATAACCGCATGCAATAACGAGCATGGCTAGAATAACATTCGCATCCGCATCTGGATTGAAAAAACGATTAATAAGAATGGCGTAGGCAACAACAACGATAGTCGTTGCAAACCACCACATAACTGAAAAAAATAACATGGAGATCGTAACGAGCCATTGCGGTGAATGCAGCTTTAATATCTCAGGCAATCCTTTTCCGGGATAACGAGCCATTGCACTTGTATACATATAGACGAGTATCGTACCAATAACAATCCCGACCACAATTGAAGATACGGCACCGGTATAGCGATATTGAATAAGGATATGTGGGACATAAAGCAAAAGATTAATAAAACTTACGAGAATAAAGTTGTAATAGAAATAACGGTTCATTTAATCTTCACCTGCCCCACATCGCCTTCTAACGGCCTTAGTTTTCCGAAAATACGCATATATGGCTTGCCAAAGCTTCTTAGGCTGCATAAATAAGTGATATAGATAAACAAACCAACGGCTACACCGGTGATACCGAAGAAAATAGAGATGACGATTAACGGGTATTTCAAGAAGCGAACAGCAAATGACAATGAATTAACGGGGATTACGAAATTTGAAATAGCTACGACTGACGTTACGATAATCATAATGCTGCTTACGAGACCGGCTTGCTGAGCGGCTTGTCCAAGAATAAGTCCTCCAACGGTTGTTGCCGTGGAGCCGATGTACCTGGGCAAGCGAATGCTCGCTTCGATTAGTGTTTCGATCATAAAGAGCATAATAAATACTTCTATGAACGATGGATAAGGAACAGCAGAACGGCTGCCTGCAATAGAGAAAGCAAGCTGCACGCGAAACAGCTCTGGATTATAGGAGACAACGGAAATATAGAGAGCAGGCAAAGTGATTGTAAGCAAAGTTGATGTGTAACGTAGGAAGATTAGAAAACGAGTCATCCAATAGGAGTCGTAATCATCCTCTACGGCGTGCATAAAATCAAAAAATGTAGACGGCAAAATAAGAGCAAACATGTTTCCCTTTAAGAGAATGATTATTTTCCCTTTGGAAATCGCACTGGTAATGCGGTCAGGACGTTCTGTAATCAGAATAGTTGGAAACAAATGCTTGCGATTGCCGACTAACAGCTTCTCAAGCTCACCAGCGGAATGTAGCATTTCCACGTTAATCGTTGTTAACTTTGTACGTACATTATCAAGCACGGTAGGATCTACACGTCTCTGATCAAATAAGGCGAACACGGGGGTTTGGGACAATGTTCCAATTGTATGCTCTTCCACCGAAAGATCGGGGGAAGGGTACATGCCGCGGATCAGATTGAGTGATATATTTATATTTTCGCTTAATGCGATCTGAGGGCCCTGAATAGCACTTTCCACTTGAGTTTGTGAATTCTCAATACAGATGACCCGTTCAGCTTTGAATGAATAGACGACGCCATTTGCTTGAATTAGGACATGGCCGCGCAAAAGAAGACTTTGCCACATAGCGACATCTTCCAGTATTTCATAATCGGGATTTGTATCCAGCTGAGCTTGAAACGAATATTCCTCTTTTATAAAAGGGACGATAATGAAATCGCTTATTTTTTTCTCTTCGCATAACGGTTCGATATAGGCGACTTCGATACTCATTTCGCTATTTTTCAAATTTTCCAATTTGATATCGATTGCTTCTGCAAATAATAAACGAATACGTTCATTCATGCTGGTTCCCCCCTTCAAATGATGCTGAGCTGCAAAAAAATCTGGATAAGCTTCCATAGTTTGCACGTATAATTTGAAAACTATGCTTATTTGATTCGATTTTGCCAGTATGTTGGAATTCAAGTACAATAAAGTGATCATCATTCGCAAGCAATTCGCATGACCATGATGAAGGAGAGCATTAATATGAAACCATGGTACGAACAGAGCTTCGGCTCCGATTATATGCTTGTCTACAAACATCGCGATTGGGAAAATGCAAATAAGGAAGCTTCCAAAATGATCGCTTGGCTAGAGCTGGCGGAAGGTTCTCATGTACTTGATATAGGCTGTGGGATGGGAAGGCATTCACTCGCTTTAGCAAACCTTGGCTACACCGTTACAGGTATGGATTTATCGACTACATTGCTTGATGAAGCTCATCGTCATGATGAAGATGGACTTGTCGAATGGGTTAAAGGGGATATGCGTCAGCTGCCGTTTGAAGCGGAACGTTTTGATGCGACTGTCAATTTATTTACCTCATTTGGCTATTTCACAGCAGAGGAAGATAATGTGAGCGTGCTTCGGCATATACGTAGAGTGCTGCGTATAGACGGTTGTTTTTTAATCGATTTCCTTAATCCTATTTATGTGGCTCAAACCTTAGTGCCCCAATCGGAACGTATCGATGAGGAGACAGGTCTGCTTATACAAGAGGCAAGATCCATTGCAAATGGCTGGGTGCAGAAGGGCATTTCAATTTTCAATCCGGACAAAGAAGAGAAGCCAAGACAGTATTTAGAACAGGTAAGGCTGTACAACCTAGACTGGTTTGAAAATAATCTAGATGCTTGCAGTCTTAGAATAGACAAGCTGTACGGCAATTACGATGGTTCGAAATACGATCCAGAGGCTTCTCCGCGAATGATTATGACAGGGAGAGCTAAAAGATGATATTTGAAAACAAGGATTCAAGCAGCATGCCGTCTTCAAATGAACAGGAGTTTTTACATACGGTTTCGTGGCAGGAAGGATGGCTGCAGGTAAAGGTCCCGGTTCCCTTTTCCCTCAAGTGGGTTAACAGCTATCTTATACCCGAAGAACAGGGATATACGCTTATTGATCCGGGACTGCGAACGGACGAAGCCATTCAAGTATGGGACAAAGTCTTGCAGCATCATAACTTGGAGTGGCGCAATGTTACAAGAATCATTTTGACGCATCAGCATCCCGATCATTATGGACTCGCTGGTTATGTGCAAGAGAGAAGCGGGGCGCCCGTTTTTATTTCACGCAGGGCACATGACTATGCAATTAGGCTGTGGGGAGAAGAAAGTGAGTTCGGCGGGCAGCTGCAGGCTCTGTATGCGAAGCACGGAATGCCGATTCATCATAGAGAGGCTATTGCGCAAAATCTTGAAACCTTTGTGGAGATGGTATCCCCTCAGCCGGAGGTAACCTATATCGAAGCGGGAGATCAAATCATAATTGGTGGAATGAGCTGGGTCTTAATTGACGCGCCTGGTCATGCAAACGGACAGCTATGTTTCTATCAGCAAGAACGCAAATGGATGGTATGCGGGGATCAGGTTATGCCTCATATTACCCCGAATGTGAGCATAGTGCCCGGCGAGGATGGCGATCCATTGGAAGCATTTCTAGGCAGCTTGCAGGAGCTTGCTCATTATGAGGTTCAATTGGCTTTTCCAGGACATCGGGATCCTTTTACCAATTTCCATGACAGGATATTGGAGCTGCAGCAGCATCATATGCGGAGGCTAGACAAAATGGTTCGGATGCTCGAAGAAGAGCCCCGCACCGCCTATGGCATGTGCGAGGCTCTATTCGGCAATCGTCTGAACGGGAATGCGCATCAGCTCAGATTTGCAATGTCTGAGACACTTGCGCATTTGGTATATTTGGAGCGTCAAGCTCGAATCTCTTCTACTGAAAAAGATGGCATTTATAATTATTTTGCGATCACCGCTTAACGATCACGGAATTCCTGCGGGGTAATGCCGTATCGATCTTTGAACACCTTTATGAAATAACTCGTTTTCAAATAACCGACTTTAGCTGCTATCTCGTAAATTTTGTCTGTTGTCGTGCGAAGCATATGCGCTGCCGTTTCCATTTTTAATCTGGATAAGTAGTCGCTTATGCCTTCGCCGGTTTCCAGCTTATATATTTTTGACAAGTAGGACGGATTCAGAAATACATGGGAAGCAATCGATTGCAGTGAAGCGTCTTCTAAATGGCTTGAAACATATTCTTGAACCTTCTGAATCGTACTGGAACGAGAATGCTGTACTTTGCTAGTCATATGGTTTCTATAGTTATCAAGTATGCCAGCCGTCCAAGTGCGAAGCTGCTTAATCGTATGAAAGTGGGGACCGCTAAGCAGTTGATTGAACTCAGATCCCATAATGTCGGACATCCACAGCTTGTTTTTATGAATGGAGAAACTTAACGAGCTGGCAATCATGAAATAGGTTTCCAAAATATGCTCATGCGACTCGCCCCATTTAAGCTCCAGCTCCTCAAACGCAAGATTTAGTTTCTCCTCGATCGCGACCCATTGTCCTGCCTCAAGCAAATGAATAAGCAGCGGCGGATTGTATAAATGAGAGAGAGAATTTGCTTCTCCTTGCTGTGATTCTTCTGTCAGTGTGAGGAGAAATCCGCGTTCACTGCCAATGCGCTGTCTAAAGTTGATAAGCGAGAAATCATAGGTTTCGCGCAGCTCAAGCGGAAATACATCCTGCTTCGTAATGACTAACGATACGGTCCCCTTTAAATACAATTTCACATAATGCTGAAGCTGCGCTGCTTTTTGCTCAATGAGATGCAGCATGGAAGCTTGTTCTTGGCGTTGCTTTTCTTTGCCCATAATGAGAAATACAAAGTAGCCATGCTCGTCCTTCGTATGCCATAGCCTATATTCCTCTGTAAATATTTCCTCCGCGATGTTGCACACGGCGTATTCAAGCAGCGAGCTGTCACGTTCGCTTTGCTCATAGAAGTAGTCCTCCATCCGCATAAGCATCATACAATATGGCTCTTTTGGATGAAAAGATAGATTCAGAATATTGAGCTTTTCTTTTAATTTTTCGTCGCTGTAGGCCTGTCCCTTCAGAAGAGAGAGCAGAAGATGATTTCGTAAAATAGGGACGTTTTCTTTCAAAGAGGTTAGCGCGCTTTGATGCGAGCTGACCTCCTTCCAATGTTCTTCCAGCTGGGAAGCGGCTTTCCGAACGGCTTGCAGCAGCTCTTCGTCTTCAGCGGGCTTCAGCAAATAGTCGCTTGCTTGGAACTGAAGTGCTTTTTGGGCATACTCAAAATCATTATAGCCGGACAATAAAATACATTTCACATTGCTCCATGATTCTTTGATTTGTTCGATTAAATCAAGGCCGGAGAGGCCGGGCATATGAATATCTGTAATGACGATATCAATAGGCGTAGCCTGCATAATATCAAGCGCTTCCCGCCCAGAGTGTGCAAGGTAGACGGAATCAATGCCAACGGAGCTCCATGGCAAATTACTGGCTAAATCCTCTACGAGATCCGGTTGGTCATCCACTATTAAAAGTTGATACATGTGAACAGCTCCTATTCATTCATCTAAGGCGTGTCTGAGAGCTCTGAGGAGAGCAAATTTTGCCGAATTTTCGTTCCATGCAAGGCGCGTTTGTGAAGGCGTACCGGGGGTACGACAAGCAAACGGAACGAAGCAGGGGGCGAAAAGGCGGTGAAAGGTGCCACTGAACGGGTTTTCAGACACGCCCTAGTTGGCATAGTTTTCATGCGGCCAAGACAGGTACACAGCAACGCCGCCTTCTTCGCGAATTCGGAAGCTGATTGAAGCCTCAGATCCAAATTGGAACAGCATCCGCTGCCTAATATTCCACAGCGCGCAGCCGCTCGTATCATCAGGAGGATTGATAATTTTTTTCTCCAGCTTTCGAAGGGCTTCGTCCGTCATCCCCATCCCGTTATCTTCCACAATAATCGTGTGATAGCGATCATTGCTAACACCTGAAATGGTGATGAGCCCATCACCGTCAAAACGTTCAATCCCGTGCAGCACCGCGTTTTCAACGACAGGCTGCAGGAGCAGACGCGGAATCTGAGCACCAAGCATCGAATCAGGCACCTCGATGCGATAGGACAGGTGCTGGATATGAAATTGTTGAATTTCCAAATAGCTCTCAACAAGCTGCAGCTCTTCCCTCAGCGTTGCGGTCAGCTTCTCGACCCTTGTCGTATAGCGATAATAAGTAGACAAGTGCATGGCAAGCCGCATGACAGATTCCTTCTTATCCAGTCTAGCAAGGCTGCGTATGAGCGCGAAACAATTGTATAAAAAATGCGGATTAATCTGGGATTGCAGCTGTTTCACATTGGCTTCACGCCTCCGAAGCTCCTCCACATAAACCTTCTGAATGAGCTGTTCCGTATTCGCAGCCATATCGTTAAATCTTTGAAATAAATAAGTAAATTCATTTTTGGGGTTTACCGTTATTCTTGCGGAATAGTTGCCTTCCTGCAGCCGTTTCACACTTCGAATAAGCAAACCGATTGGGCGCTGTACATTTCGATAAAGCAAATAACCTGCGAGCAAGCTCATAATGAGCAGCAAACCGACGGAGCCGTAAAACAAATTTTGGCTTTTGACGATTGGTTTCAACACATTTGCAATCGGTACGTAGTCAATCAAATACCAATCCAACGTTTTTACATGCGCAGAGGTGACGAGAAAATCATCCCCATTTATCGTCATAATTTGATTGGACGCTTCTGGGACGGTCATTTTTTTGAGCAGCGCTTGAATGCTCTTGGTCATTTCTTTATCGGCCGTTTTATTTTTTATCATGCGCCCATCGGAATGGACGAGAAACGGATCGCCTTTGCCTGCCAGCTTGAAAGTATCCAAATCCTTTATGAGATGCTCCTCTGGAAAAGAAATCTCTACGATAATACCGGCTTTCTCTATATCGGTGATTTTGCTTTTTGGCTTGACGATATGGCGTACGAAACGATTTTGCTTTATGTTTTGAATCGTCATTTCCTCGTACTTCCAGGTCGGCGTCAATATTTTTTTGATCGATTCGAGGTCATATGAGAGATACGTATTTGTTGATACGAGCTGCTTGCTTGCCGGCGCTGTAATGCTGTATTGCGTATCCCAGCGCTGTGCGACATTGAGCAGGCGAAGCCTCTCGAGAATGCGCAGCTTCTCATCGTTTCGCTGGTATGTGCTTTCAATTAAATGTAAATTTTGCAGCTGCTGGATATGGATATCTTCGCTGAGCAGAAAGCCAAGCGTCGATAGCGTGGTTACGCTTTTATCAACCTCGCTCGCTAGAAAGGTAATGTCCTTCTGCTTCAACGATTTCATTTCTTCCGTGATAACTCCGATGCTTGTCCGTATAGAAAGCGTATACAAAATAATGATCGGGATAAGCAAAAGGACGATCAATGTAATCATTTTGGCAAATGTGTTTTCTCTTAAACGCATGCTGGAGTCCTCTCTTTTTATGAAAATAATGATACATAAGTAAACAAAATGGCATGCTTCCAAAGATCGTGGTCTATAGAACAGGAGAGACTGCTGGTAAAATTAATCATACAGGAGAGATGAAAAAACTCAAATCAAATTTTGTTTGGAAAGGGGCAGAACAGTGGAAAGTGCGCTAAACAAACCGCTGCAGCAAGAAAAAAAACCAAGACAACAAAAGGATAAAAGAGCGAGAGAACTATTTAGTCGTACTTGGCCCTTGCATCTCATGCTGCTTCCGGCGGCTATTGTTACCTTTATATTTGCTTATGTACCAATGAGCGGGCTAATTATGGCCTTTCAGGATTTTAAACCTTATAACGGCATGTTTCATTCGAAGCTTGTTGGACTGGAGCACTTCCGCTTTATGTTTGAGTATCCAGACAGCAAACAGGTCATTTGGAACACTTTAATCATTTCGGGCTTAAAGATCGTTTTTGGCTTAATCGTGCCGTTTACGTTCGCGATTCTGCTTAATGAGGTTCGAAAAATGCTGTTTAAGCGAGTGGTACAGACCTTGGTGTACTTGCCGCATTTTATATCATGGGTAATTTTAGGTGCGATCCTTACTGACATGCTGGGCAGTAAAGGAATCGTGAATCAGACATTCAACAGTCTCGGTATAGATTCTGTGTTCTGGCTTGGGAACGGGGATTGGTTCCGTTTTACCGTTATCGTAAGCGATATTTGGCAAAACTTCGGTTTTAACACCATCGTATTTCTTGCGGCACTGGCGGGTGTAAATCCTTCATTGTACGAAGCGGCTGAGGTGGATGGCGCCACGCGCTGGAAGCAGACGCTGCATATTACGGTTCCGTCGATGATTCCAATCGCGGTTGTCGTAGGCACGTTGTCCCTCGGCAATATTTTGAACGGGGGCTTCGATCAAATCTTCAATCTATACAATTCGCTTGTATACGATAAGGGTGACATTATCGATACGTTCGTCTATCGGACAGCGATATTGAATGGTCAATACAGCTTTGGAACAGCTGTTGGTTTGTTTAAATCTCTAATCGGTTTGATCATGATCGTCTTCTCTTACCGAATGGCATACAAATACGCAGGTTATCGAATTTTCTAGGAAAGAGAGGGGCGAGAAAAAGCATGTATCACAAAACAACAGGTTATAAAGCTTTTTCAGTATTTAACTATATTTTGCTCGCGGTCATTTGTATTTCTTGTATTATTCCGCTCGTTCATATTCTAGCTGTAAGCTTAAGCGCAAGCTCCCCAGCCAACGCGAATCTGGTCAAGCTATGGCCGATCGGCTTCAACCTTGAAGCCTATTCCAAAACGCTGAATAACGATAATTTTCACAATGCTCTTTTTGTAGGTTTTAAGCGTACGGCGCTCGGCACGCTCGTCGGCATGACTTTGATGATTCTAGCGGGTTATGCATTATCCAAAGATGGACGGACATTTAAGAGCCGTTCGGTCTATACGTGGTATTTTCTCTTTACGATGTTGTTCAGTGGTGGTATTGTTCCTTCGTACATGCTTATTCGCAACTTGGATTTAATGAACTCGATTTGGGCGCTTGTTCTGCCAGGGGCGATCAACGTATTTAATATGGTGCTTCTAATGAACTTTTTCCGGGCAGTACCGAAGGAGCTGGAGGAAGCTTCGGTCATGGATGGAGCAGGACAGTTCCGAACGCTTTGGAGTATATTTTTACCCATTTCAATGCCGGCTTTAGCTACGATTTCATTGTTTACCATGGTTACACATTGGAATTCATGGTTTGATGGATTGTTATATATTACAGATTATAGAAAATATCCATTAGCAACCTTTTTGCAAACGATCATTGTACAGCAGGATTTTAATAAAATAAATCCCGATGTCAACGAGCTTAAGCATATCTCGCAGCGTACCGTTAAATCCGCGCAAATCTTCATTGGTACATTGCCGATATTGCTTGTATACCCCTTTTTACAGCGATATTTCGTGAAAGGGATCATCATGGGGGCTGTCAAAGAATAGTGCAAGAAAAAGGCATCAATAACAAAATTGTGGTCTTTCGGAGCTGTAAAGCGAGCTGTATATTGGTAACAAGCGATATTACAAATATCGTTAATAATAACAAAAATTAACTTACGGGGGTAAAGGCATGAAGAAGTGGCTTTCGGTCTTATTGGTACTATCATTTATGCTCGCAATCGCAGCTTGTTCTGGAAACAACACGAACAAGGGGACTAACAGTCCGGCAGCAACAAACAAAGCGAGCAACGAACCAGCCAAGGTTGAAGAAGGAAGCACTGAAGGCTTTGCGGATGGCAAGTATACGACACCTATTACGTTAACGACAGTTTGGGGTCTTAACCAAAATGGTTCAATCTTCAAAGAAGGCGAGTCCATTGAGGATAATGTTCATACTCGTCTTATCAAAGAAAGACTTGGCATTGACATTAAATACAACTGGGTTGTAACGAATACGAATGATGCTTACAAAACAAAGCTTCGCCTTATGCTGTCATCAGGTGAGGAAATGCCGGATGTTGTCACTTACCGCGGAGATATGGAAACGGTTAATATGTTGATCGACTCCGGTCAATTTATGCCGGTAGGCGATTTGGTCGACAAATACGCAAATGATACTTACAAAGCAGGCCTTGATCTTGATCCAACCATCTGGCTGCCAATTAGCCGGGGCGCTGACAAAATGGCCTTGCCTATTCTAGATTATGCCTACAACGCAGATCATGTCATGTGGATTCGTGAGGATTGGCTGACAAAGCTTAACCTTAAAGCTCCAACAACGCTTGCAGAAATGGAAACGGTTATGGAAGCATTCGTTAAGAATGATCCAGACGGAGACAGCAAAGCGGATACAATTGGTCTTGCAACAGGCTTCAAAAATGGCTTCGCTAACTGGATGACTGATATCGGCTTCGTGTTTGGCGCTTATGGCACAATGCCTGGTCAATGGAATCAAGCAGCGGATGGATCTTTGGCGCATGGTTCGATCAATCCAGCAGCTAAAGATGCATTAACAAAATTAAAAGAATGGTTAGACAAAGGCTACATTTCACAAGATTCAGCATTGCTTGATGAATCAACGGGCTCGGAATTGTTTACTAAAGGCGAAGCGGGAATTATTTTTGGACCAAACTGGCTTCCAGCATGGCCTTTCCCAGATCTTCTGAACAACGTTCCTGGCGCAAAATATAAAGCGTATCCAATTCCTGCTGGTCCAGATGGTAAAATTGGTTCCGCAGGCGGCAACCCGCCAGCAAACGGTTATGTATTCGTAAACAAAAAAGCTAAAAATCCTGAAGCTATTTTGCACTACTATAACTGGTTCTTCGATAATATGGCTAACCCGCAGCCGGGCAGCGAGTTCGAGAAGGGCTTCGCAGAAGGTTATGATTATGCAACACTTCCAGACGGCTCTATTACTGCTGATATTGCAAAATACCCAGACCTATTCCCTGGTTTGAAGGATCAAACAGCACCACCGCTATACTACACGCTCACTTTTGAAGGCGCTCGTATTCCTACTCTTTATGCAGAAACGCATGTTAAGCTTGCTGGCGGCGCAGAGCCGGTAACGCCATACGAGAAACAAGAGTTTAATACACGTCTAAAAGAGAATACAGATGCGATGAAAGTAGTTATGGACCAAAATTCGATCCGTATGAAAAACTACTATATGGGTCCTTTGACGGAAACGATGCAAAGTAAAAACGAGCTTCTGAACAAGCTGCTTAATGAAACGTTCAGCAAAATCGTATACGGACAACAACCAGTTGATTCGTTCGATACGATGGTTGAAAACTGGAAAAAATCAGGCGGCGAACAAATTACGAAAGAAGTTAACGATTGGTACAACAGCGTAAAATAAGGAGATATTTTCAGCTGAGGCATCATGTAAAAGTTTAATAGATCGAGCAAACAGTCTGTCACGTTGCAGTTTATCATTTAGCTGTAAGGGGCAGGCTGTTTCCTTGAAAAGACAAGTAAGCGTTATCATTTTATTTCATGATCCTGAAAGGATGTAGGAGAAGCATGAATAAACGGTTTATTTCGATGATATTGGTGTTCATGATGCTCACGAGCAGCTTGCCGGCTGTCAGTGCGGCGACAGCCACAGATGAGAAGGGAACGGCACATTGGGGCGAGAAAGTGCTGGAAAAATGGATTTCAAAGGGGATGCTTAGCGGATATCCGGATGGCAGCTTGCAGCCTGATCGTCAAGTAACGAGAGCTGAATTTACAAAGCTGGTTCATGCTATCTTTCAGTTTGAAGCTAAAGGCTCGAATACTTTTACAGATGTAGCCGCTGACGCATGGTACAGCAAGCAGGTTGCTGCTGCGTTGGAAGCTGGAGTGATTACTGGTTACCCGGATGGCAGCTTTAAGCCTGACGCACCACTTACGAGGCAGGAAGCTGCGAAAATAACAGCCGAACTGTTTAAGCAGGCTGCGGTAGATGGGAATAAGCTCTCCAGCTTTACGGATTATAATCTAGTACAAGCTTATGCAAAAGCACCGTTAGAGCAGCTGCTGGCAGGAGGATACATAACGGGTTATCCGGATCAAACCATTCGGCCGAAAAAACCGATTACTCGTGCAGAAGCCATCACATTGCTTGACCGAATTGCTGGTGAAATCATTAATACAGCCGGCACCTATGAAGATTTGAAAATAGCCGGAAATGCTGTCGTAAATACAGCGGGAGTAAAGATCAACAAAACTGCTATCGATAAGGATTTGTTCTTAACGCAGGGAATTGGCGAAGGCGATGTCTTTTTAACGGATGTGGATGTGAAAGGAACGGTCTACATCAATGGGGGCGGAATCAACAGCATTCATTTTATAAATTCGAAGCTGAATAAGCTTATTGTGAATAAGCCTTATGGAAAAGTACGCGTCGTACTTACAGGCTCTTCGCAGGTGCAGCAGCTTATCGTGGAATCGGGATCTGACATTCAAATTGATGCTGGAGCAAGCAGTCAATTACTTACGATTTCGGATACAGCGGGCGGAACCGCAATTCAGGTAAATGGTACTGTAAATCAAATAGTTAATACAGGTTCAAGTACGACATTAAATGGCAATAGCTTAGGCAAAAGCAGTGATGTGAGTGTTCAGAACGGAGTTGTAAAAACAGGACAACCGACTGGCTCAGGTCCAAGCGGTGGTGGCGGTCAAACGACTCCGCAACCAACTCCAACAGCAGCACCGACAAACTCCCCGACACCTTCGCCTACGACAGAACCGACGACGACACCAACAACAGCACCTGTGGATGAATGGGAGCTTGTATGGAATGATGAATTTGATGGAAGCGGCGACAACGTTGATACTAACGGCGTTAACCTCGACAAATGGGCTTATCAGTTAGGCACGGGCTCTCAATATGGTCTTGATGGCTGGGGGAACAATGAAGAACAGTATTATCGCTCCGAAAATATTAAGGTAGCGGACGGGAAATTAACGATCACCGCTGACGATGATGGTTTTGGCGGCAAGAAATATACATCAGGCAGATTATATACAGAGCCTACCTTTAATAAAACGTATGGAAAATTTGAAGCTCGCATGAAGCTGCCGGTAGGCAATGGCATTTGGCCTGCCTTCTGGATGATGCCGAAGGATAGCGAGTATGGGGTTTGGGCTTCATCTGGAGAACTCGATATTATGGAAGCGCGCGGCCGCTTACCGAACAAAGTCGGCGGTGCCATTCATTACGGTAAAAACTGGCCGGCAAACAAGTCAAAAAGTGCAGATTACATTTTTGGAGAAGAAACGGATATTACGGACTATCATACTTACGGTGTAGAGTGGGAGCCTGGTGAAATTCGCTGGTATGTTGACGGACAATTATTCCAGAAGCTTAATAATTGGGATAGCTGGGGAGCAGATCAACCTGCAAAATATGCGTTTCCCGCTCCGTTTGATAAGCCGTTTTACATGATTTTGAACTTGGCTGTTGGCGGTAATTTTGACGGTGGGATAACACCCGACCCATCACTGCTGCCAGTGAAAATGGAAGTCGACTATGTTCGTGTCTATGAGCTAACTGGCAGACCGTATAAGACGCCTGTAGAGCCTAGCGTCGACTCAGAGCCATATCCAGATCAATATAAAGAACCGATTGCAGGTAATTTTATTCATGATAATAGCTACAGCAAGCCGTTCACAACCATTGCTGAGGCGAATCAAGCTTTAGATACGAATTATTGGAATTTTGTACATGTAAGCACATTCCAAGGTAACGGCTCGATTTCTGTTGAAGCTTTAAATGGTGTAAATTATGCCAAGGCGGATATTACGAGCAGCGGGAATGCCATACATGCGGTTCAACTCATTCAGAATGTAACGCTTGGTAAAGGCAGATGGTATAAGCTTACTTTTGACGCCAAATCGAATGCAAATCGAAATGCCACCGTCAAATTTGGCGGCGGGGAAACACGCGGCTGGACGACGTACTCCGATATTATGGATGTAAAGCTGACAAATAATATCCAATCTTATGAAATGATATTTCAAATGGGAGCCGAGACGGATACGCTGGCTAGACTCGAATTCAACCTTGGACTAAGCACGAATCCGGTCTGGATTGGCAATGTGAAGGTTGAAGAAACCGACTCCCCAGATCCGTTTCATGATAACGATCCTAAAGAGCCGTTGAACGGCAATCATGTGTATAACGGCAGCTTCGACCTAGGTCGAATCGATCGTCTGACTTATTGGAATTTCAATAAGGCTGGAGGCAACGCTGCAGCATCGGTGAATGCTGACACTAGAGAACTTAAAATATCGAATCTTGATGGCGAAAAAGAGCCGAAGTCGATCTCGCTTACGCAGTCGGGTATCAATCTACTGAAAGAAAACGATTATAAGGTAACATTTAAGGCTAGAGCAGCTACTGCACGCACCATTCAGATTGGTGTGTACAAATCAGATGGTACGGCTTATGCCGCTCCAGAGACGATCTCGCTTGCCTCTGAGATGAAGGAGTATACATTTCAGTTTGCGATGGAGCAGTCCAACGATATTAATGGACAGTTGGTATTTTTATTAGGCGGCCATCAGGCTGAAATCTATTTAGACGATATTAAGATGATTCGATTGACTAACAACAACACGGGCGAATTGGCGCTGGCAGATCAATTTCCAGTGAAAAATGGCGACTTCTCGAGTGGCAAGGTGAGTTGGAGCGAGCATGTGCAGGGACGTTATGACGGTTGGGGCTCAAGCGCGGACTTTAACGCTCAGAATGAAGAGATGAAGATTGCGATTGCGAGCGAAGGTGTTAATCCTTGGGACGTCATGCTGATGCAAAATAATATTAATCTATTTAAAGGCAAAACGTATACGGTGACTTTAGATGCAAGTTCATCCAAAAACCGTGAAATGGAAATTGTTATTGAAGTAGGCAGCACGCGTTATTTGTCCAAAAAGGTGCAATTGACGCAGACGAAACAAACGTTCAGCTACGAGCTGCTTGTTCAAAGCGACATTACGCCGACGTTTAAGCTGCTGCTAGGTAAACTGGACGGTGCAGCTGTCATAGGCGAGCATGATGTATTAGTTGACAACATACATGTGGAGCAGCAGGATGCACGAAGTAAAGCCTTCTTGATCAAAAATGGATATTTTGATGCAGGAATGCAGGATTGGAGCACGCATATTCAGGGCATTTATGATGGCCCCTCGAGAGCAGCCATTAAAGATGACAATGGTGCGGTGAAAGTCGCGATAGCGAACGCTGGCTTGAATGCGTGGGATATTGTTTTGCAGCAGGGCTCATTGGCGCTAGTTAAAGGCAAAACGTATGTCGTTACCTTTTTGGCCAGAGCAACTTCGCCGCGTACCATTGAAGCGGTTGTTGAGAACAGCGCTTATAATCGTTTCTTAAATGAAAAGGTGCAGCTTGATACGGTTACTAAAATGTACAGCTACGAGTTCACTATGGCAAAGGATGACAACGCAACCTTTAAACTGCTTTTTGGAGTGCAGCCCGATGCTCCTTCTGCGGCACATGACGTATTTATCGATAATGTGCATCTTGAACTGAAAGGAGCTAAGGAAGCGGCAGGCGAGAAGGCTCGCAGCTCAAATAATATTATGCTGCTGCTTCCTCCCGTGCTTTCAAAAGATGTATCCGATAATGAAATGGGTCAAAATATCGACATTACCTTTAATGATAATGAGGCTTGGAGAAATGCGACAACTGATGTATTTGTCGATGAATCGAAGCTTCCTAAAGAAGCATATCAGCTTGCCTCAGGAAAACTAACAATCGATAAGACCCAATTCAGTGCAGTTAAATCATACACGATCACGATTAGGTCAACTGGTTATGAGCTTGCTCAAGTGATTCAAAGTATTCAAGAGAAAAACATATGGAGTCTCGTATGGAATGATGAGTTTGACAGCGTAGGAGAAAATCTGGATACAAACGGTGTCGATCTTGACAAGTGGGCGTATCAGCTTGGCAACGGCAGTGAGTATGGCGTAGGCGACTGGGGCAATAACGAGCTGCAGTTTTATAAGAAAGAAAATATAAAGATCGAGAATGGCCAAATGATTATCGAAGCCAAAAAAGAGAATTTTGGCGGTAAACAATATACGTCAGGCCGGCTTTGGACCAGTCCAACTTTCAGCAAAGCTTATGGCAAATTCGAAGCGCGGATTAAGCTCCCTGCGGGTCAAGGCTTATGGCCGGCGTTTTGGATGATGCCGAAGGATAGCGAGTACGGCGGATGGGCTTCCTCTGGTGAAATTGACATTATGGAAGCTAGAGGACGTGTGCCAGGCGAAGTTGACGGCACTATTCATTTTGGCAAAAATGCTCCAAATAACAAAATTACCGGTGCGCAGTATGAATTTCCGCAAGGTGAGGACATCACGGGTTACCATACTTATTCTTTAGAGTGGGAACCAGGCGAGCTGCGCTGGTATGTGGATGGGAATTTGTTTCAAACACTTAATGATTGGAATAGCTGGGGAGCAGATCAACCCGAAAAATATGCTTTTCCTGCACCATTTGATAAGGAGTTTTACATTATTCTCAATCTAGCTGTAGGAGGCAATTATGACGGCGGGTTGAAGCCTGATCCTTCCTTGTTGTCAGCTCAGATGGAGATTGACTATGTGCGTGCTTATGAGCTTACTGGCAGACCTTACAAGGTGCCTGTTGAACCGATGCTTGTAAAGGATTCGTTCCCGCAAAATGGGAAAGCGGCTGTAGATGGCAATTTTATTTATGATCCTGCTTATACTCATGGCGTTAAGAACATCACAGCAGAAAATCCGGTGATAGATATGAATTACTGGAATTTCCTTCATGGAGCTGAATTTGGCGGAGCGGGTGAGGTTTCGGTGGATACGGTAGACGGGACACCATTTGCCAAAGTAGACATTTCGAATGGCGGGAATGTGCCCTATTCCTTGCAGCTTGTCCAGTATGTGACCCTTGTTAAAGGTCAGGCTTACAAAATTAGCTTTGATGCAAAAGCATCAGCGCCGCGCAGCATGAGCTTGAAGTTTGGCGGCGATGCGAACAGCGGCTGGGGAATTTATTCTGACAACTTTGAAGCATCCTTGAAGGATCAGGTCGGTCATTATGAGTATCGCTTCCTCATGACAGACAAAACAAATGCTGCTGCAAGGTTGGAATTCAATTTAGGTCAAAACGTAAATGATGTGTGGATCGGAAATGTTTATTTAGAGGAAATCGATGAGTTAATTGAACCAGGCGCTGCAAAAGCTCCACTGAATAACGGCAATCACATTTATAATGGAGGTTTTGATCTAGGGACGATGGATCGTTTGCTCTATTGGAATACAAAAACAACGGATTCGGCTGCTGCTGACATCAGTGTAGATCCAGTATTGCGCAGGTTAAACGTTAATATTTCAGATGGTGGTACTAATGCTTCGTCTATAAAACTAACCCAACAGGGCATTAATCTGCTGCAAAAGGATTCGTATGAGCTGACCTTTGATGCAGAAGCTTCGGCCGCTCGGACCATCACCGTACAGCTTAAGAGCAAAGACGGCTCAACGATTTATTCAGGTCCACATGCGATTCAGCTAGATCCATCGAATAGTTCGCATAAGCTCTCATTTACGATGCCACCTAACGTAACAGACGAGGAAGCGCAGCTTGAGTTTTTGTTAGGCGGCAGCAACGCTGGGGTTCAGCTGGATAACATTAAGCTTATTCGCACAACAAATTTGAATGTTGATTTTACAGGCGTCGATTTGTTTCCGCTTAAGAATGGAGATTTCTCCAATGGGCTAAGCGGCTGGGAGCCGTTTACGCAAGGAGGTACAGCAGCATTCACGGAATCGAATGGAGCTGCAAAAATAGCGGTAACAAACGTAGGAGGGGAAGCTTGGAACGTAATGTTTAACCAGTCGAACCTTAAGCTTTCCAAGGGGATGACGTATGTGCTCTCTTTTGATGCGAGTTCGACGGTAGCACGGGACATCGAAGCGGCTCTCGAAAATGCTGGTTATACAAGGCGTTTTTATACGGGACCTTTGATGCTGACACCTTCGATGCAGCATTTTGAATTTACATTTAAGATGATGACCGATGATAATGTTGCGCTTAAGTTTTTACTTGGCAAAACTCCAAAAAGTGCAGCTGCACCGCACGAAATTTTCTTTGATAATGTTGTGCTTGAGGTGAAGGATGCGCCAATGCTGCGCCCGCCAACCTTAATACCAGATAAAACGGATAACCTAGTAGGGAGCGCGGTAGAAATCCGTTTTGTAGATAACGAAGCGTGGAGAACGGCGATTAGTGCAATTGAAGTGAATGGAGCTGTACTTGCTGGTGCAAAGTATACGCTTCAGCCTGGCAGCATTATGATTGATCAATCTGTTTTTGCAAGCGATCAATTATATACGATTAATGTCAAATCGACGGGCTTTGCGGATACAAGTGTTAATCAATTAATGCTTGCAGCAGATGGAAACCTTGTACTAAACGGTGGAATGACGAATGGGTCAGCTAACTGGGTTCATTGGTTTGGTGATGGGGGAGATTCGAAATATACACCTAAAGATGGTGTTGCCCAAATCGACATCTATTACCATGGGGGCATGCACCCAGAATGGAATGTTCCTGTAGGCTGGTCCACACAGTTTAACCAAAGCGGAATCAAGCTAGAGGCAGGCAAATCCTATGAGCTTTCCTTTAACGCATGGTCAACGGTTAATCGTCCGATTGCAGTGGAGCTGGGTGGATACAACAACACTGAAAGCGTACATTTTAATTTGACTAGTGATTCAGCTGCCACTTATAAGAAAAGTTTGCGGCCAAATAGCAACGTGGATTTGACTCTAAAGTTTTTGCTTGGCAACGTCGTAAATGGTGCTTTTGTTACGCCTGATGGCGAGCATACGATTTACATTGATAATGTCGCTATTCGTGAAGTAGCAGCACCACCGGTATTAGTGGCCGATTCGACTGAAAACAAAGTCGGACAGACAATTGAGCTGACATTTGCAGACTCTCCTGCTTGGCGTGCCGCAATTACGCAGCTTACGATTGACGGTGCAGCTGTCCAGAGCAGCAGCTATACGGTTGAGGCAGGAAAAATCAAGCTTAATGCAGATTTATTTACAAGTGTCAAAACGTATCTCATCACCGTTGCCGCAGCAGGATACGGCATCAGCGAGGTGCAGCAGCAGGTGAAGACGGCTGCCGCAAACATTGCTCTTCATAAAGCTGCTGCTGCATCATCAGGCAATCAACCAGCAGCTAACGCTGTAGATGGAGCGGGCAATACGAGATGGGAGTCGGAGTCATCAGATCCTCAGTGGATTTCTATTGATTTTGGCGCAGTCTATAAGCTGGAAAGTGCTGTCCTGAGCTGGGAGGGAGCATATGGAAAAGCCTATAAGCTGCAAGTATCCTCGGCGGCAGCGCCAGGAGAAAGCGACTGGACGGATGTATTCACAGAAGCCGCAGGCAATGGCGGGCTCGACAACATTACATTAAACGGGCAAGAAGCAAGGCATATTCGAATGGTTGGATCTGCTAGGGGCACCATTTACGGTTATTCCCTGTGGGAGTTTGAGGTGTATGGCACTTGGGTAAGCGGCGGCGAAGGAGGAGGAAACGGAGGCAATCCGGATCCTGGAACCACTCCGAATCCAGTGCTAGTGAACCTGGCGCTTAACAAGCAAGCTGTTGCATCAAGCTTTAATGCCGTTTTTCCTGCTCATTTGCTAACAGATGGCGATAAGGGTACAAGATGGGAAGCAAAATGGAGTGACAATAATACAGCTCCTTATCAGGCAGAATGGTTCTATATTGATTTGGAAAAAGTTCATTCCATTAATAAAATCATTTTGACTTGGGAAGCTGCGTATGGAAAAGCGATTGATATTCAAGTTGCTGCAGCAGGAAGCGATTTATCGGCAGCAAGCACAGATTGGAAGACGGTACATTCCTTGAACAGAGAATTGAGAGCGGAAGACTTTGTTGAAACAATCACCCTTGCAGACAGTGCGGAGGCTAGATATGTTCGTATTTTAGTGACAGAAAAAGGTCTTCCTCCATATGGTCCATCGCTTTATGAAATTGAGATTTATGAATAACTGTTTTATTTAGAGTGATAAAGAGAGCATGCTTTTACAGGGAATCCTGTGAAGTATGCTCTCTTTTCTTTTTGACGAACGATGGTTGCTCTTAAGGTAAACGTTTGTTTATTAATGATGATTTAATGAAGAATGGTAAATATATATTGCGACATATATAAATATATGATACATATTAAATAACGGAAATGACCTCAAAATGTGTTCTAATTATTTATTCCGTCATATGAAAGCAAAGGGAGACTGGATCATGGAGAGAGAATTAGCATTAGAGCTTGTACGTGTAACGGAACTGGCTGCGCTCGCATCGGCGCCTTGGATGGGAAGAGGCGATAAGAATAGCGCTGATGGAGCAGCAACATCTGCGATGCGCTCCATGTTTGATTCAGTGTCCATACGCGGTACTGTCGTTATAGGCGAAGGGGAAATGGATGAAGCGCCGATGTTGTACATTGGGGAGGAAGTAGGAAGCTTGAATGGCCCCGAGGTTGACGTAGCGGTTGATCCGCTGGAAGGTACCGAAATTGTAGCCAAAGGACTTAACAATGCAATGTCCGTGCTTGCAGTGGCAGGGAAAGGTCAGCTCTTGCACGCTCCTGATATGTACATGGAGAAGCTCGCTTTCGGTCCTGCTCTTGTTGGCAAGCTGTCGATAACTGATCCGATGGATGTCACGCTCCGTAAAGCGGCTGACGCTTTAAACAAGAAGGTTTCGGATTTAACGGTTATGATTTTGGACAGAACGCGCCATGAAGCGATCGTCAAGGTGCTGCGCCGAGTGGGTGTGCGTATAAAGTTTTTGTCGGATGGTGACGTTGCAGGCGCGATGGCACCTGCATTTCCGGAGGCAGGCATTGATTTGTATGTTGGTTCGGGAGGTGCACCAGAGGGTGTACTGGCTGCGGCAGCGCTGAAGTGTTTAGGCGGCGAGCTGCAAGCAAGGCTGATGCCGGCGGATAGCAATGAGTACAATCGCTGTGTTCAAATGGGCATTGCAGATCCGTATCGGGTGCTTACGATGGAGGATATGATTGGAACGGGCGATGTTTATTTTGCAGCAACAGGCGTTACGCCAGGCGAGTTTTTGGGCGGAGTACAGTATTTTCCTGACGAGAGGGCAGAAACGCATTCCATCGTAATGCGCGCTAAGACCAAAACGATCCGATTCGTACGTGCTATGCACTATTTGCCGAATAAAACATTTTTAAATAATGATAAATAACTAGGAATGGTGTGGTCGGCCGCTAGGCCGACCACTCTAGAAATAACATTCTAATAATGAAATGATCAGAAAGAATATAATTCAGCTGATTGGAAATTAACGGACATCAGATCCGTTATTTGCTTGAAATCCTCGTTTTTAAAGAGCTAACGGACATACAGTCTCTTATTTGGCTTCAAAAGCCGTGATTATGCTTCAATTTGCATAAATAGCGTATCTGATGTCCGTTAGAATTGTATTTGAGCTATATTTACCATAATAGCGGAACCTACGTCCGTTAGAGTCAAACTTGGTCTAATCTCGCTAGCCCCCTGACCCCAACGCCCCCGAACCACCACCTAAAACTAATATTGATTTCGTGCTGGAAACGCTGCTACTAACCTTTACTGCGAATACAAATCTGCTTAGGAATTAACGGACATCACTATATAGCCCCCTAATCCATTTGGACACTCCCACTCCTTTCAGCTACACTAAATTTATGGTGGGGGAATGACCAGTGAAAAGACGATTTAGATGCCCGGTTGAAGCGAAAAAGGAGCTTGTTGTAGAAGTGTTAGCTGGTTACCGTACGGAGGTTGTGGCCAGAAAACACGGTATGTCTCCTAAGACGCTTAGCTGTTGGGTTCGTCAATATCAGGATGAGGTGGGGGAACTTATGGCGAAAAGACATGACGATGAAAATAAACTAAAAAAGGATGCAGCCAAGCTGGAAGCCTTGCAGCTTAAATATGATCAAGCAATAAAACAGCTTGGAGAGAAAGAATTGGAACTAAGCATTCTCAGAGATTTGGTAAAAAAAAAGCACCCAGACTGGAGACAGCGTTAACATGGATTGAGCGAGGCTATCCCGTCCGAACGGTATTGCGCATCTGTGACCTACCTCGTTCAACGTATTACTACCGCCTTCAACATCCAGATCGATGTCATCCCAAAGGAAAGGGGCGGCCAATTCCGGGCTATTCCTATGATAAAAGTGGCAACGTCGTCTTGGATGCTCGCATTAAAGGCTGGCTTCGTGTTCTCATCAAAGGACCTAATGCTGCATTCGGCTACCGTAAACTAACCGTCCTATTACGTCGAAAATACCAACTCGTCATTAATAAGAAGAAGATCTATCGACTGTGCAAAGAGCTCCAAATCCTTGCTCCTCAGCGAGAGGCAGCGAATCCCGTACCGAAACGAATAGCCAATAACCGCGTAGTGGACGGTCCTAATCAACTATGGCAGCTGGATATTAAATACGGCTATGTAGCTGGTCAACGGCGACACTTCTATCTGGCAAGCATAATTGATGTATTTGACCGTGCCATCATCTCGTATCATCGAGGCAAAGCCTGTAATACGAACGACATAATAACGGTGGTACAAAAGGCGATTTTGAAGCGCAACATCCACGAGCAAGCACACAAATTGGTTATCCGAACCGACAATGGTCCGCAGTTTATAAGCAAGGCTTTCTATACGTATTGTGAGCAAGCCCCGCTTGAGCACGAACGTATTCCGAACCGTTCACCTAACAAGAACGCCTACATCGAATCGTTTCACAGTATTTTGGAACGAGAATGTTACCAACGTCATTGCTTTGAGACCTACGAAGAGGCATTCACGGAAGTAGATCGGTTTATCCGTTATTACAACCAAGTCCGTATTCATGGAAGTCTTCAGGACTGGTCGCCTTACGAATATTTACAGTTGATACTTTCTGAAAAACTAATGCCTAAAAAAATTGCATTATAATGCGATTGAAAAAGAATGAGTGCGCATGTGTCCAAATTTAGGGGGTTAACCCGATCAGATCCGTTATTTGCTTGAAATCCCCGATTTTAAAGAGCTAACGGACATACAGTCTCTTATTTGGCCTCAAAAGCCATGATTATGCTTCAATTTGCATAAATAGCGTATCTGATATCCATTAGAATTGTATTTGAGCTATATTTACCATAATAGCGGAACCTATGTCCGTTAGAGCTGAGTGGGCGAGCTTAACCTGTCAAACTTGGTCAATTCTCATCAACCCCATCAACCCCATCAACCCTCTTGCCTCCTGAACCCCCACCTAAAACTAACATTGATTTCGTGCTGGAAACGCTCCTACTAATCACAATTGCGAAAACTTATCTGATTGGAAATTAACGGACATCAGATCCGTTATTTGCTTGAAGTCCCCGTTTTTAAAGAGCTAACGGACATATAGTCTCTTATTTGGTCTCAAAAGCCGTGATTATGCTTCAATTTGCATAAATAGCGTATCTGATGTCCGTTAGAATTGTATTTGAGCTATATTTACCATAATAGCGGAACCTATGTCCGTTAGAGCTGAGTGGGCGAGCTTAACCTGTCAAACTTGGTCAATCCCCATCAACCCCATCAACCCCATCAACCCCATCAACCCCATCAACCCCATCAACCCCATCAACCCCATCAACCCCATCAACCCCATCAACCCTCTTACCCCCCTGAACCCCCACCTAAAACTAACATTGATTTCGTGCTGGAAACGCTCCTACTAATCACAATTGCGAAAACTTATCTGATTGGAAATTAACGGACATCAGATCCGTTATTTGCTTGAAATCCCCGTTTTTAAAGAGCTAACGGACATACAGTCTCTTATTTGGCCTCAAAAGCCATGATTATGCTTCAATTTGCATAAATAGCGTAACTGATGTCCGTTAGAATTGTATTTAAGCTATATTTACCATAATAGCGTAACCTATGTCCGTTAGAGCTTCGCTTGAGCTTAACCTGTCAAACTTGGTCTAACCTCGCCAACCCCAACGCCCCCCGAACCCCCACCTAAAACTAATATTGATTTCGTGCTGGAAACGCTGCTACTAACCTTTACTACGAATACAAATCTGCTTAGGAATTAACGGACATCAGATCCGTTATTTGCTTGAAATCCCCGTTTTTAAAGAGCTAACGGACATACAGTCTCTTATTTGGCCTCAAAAGCCGTGATTATGCTTCAATTTATATAAATAACGTATCTGATGTCCGATAGAATTGTATTTGAGCTATATTTACCATAATAGCGGAACCTATGTCCGTTAGTGCTGCGAGAGGGCTTAACTAGTCTAACCACTATAACCCGAACCCCCGAACCCCCCGAACCCCCGAACCCCCCGAACCCCCCGAACCCCCCAACCCCCGAACCCCCCAACCCCCGAACCCCCGAACCCCCGAACCCCCGAACCCCCGAACCCCCGAACCCCCCGAACCCCCGAACCCCCCGAACCCCCCAACCCCCGAACCCCCCAACCCCCGAACCCCCGAACCCCCGAACACCCCCAACACCCCAACACCCCAACACCCCAACATCCCAAGCCCCCAACACCCTCATCAAACCCCACCTAAAACTAATATCAATGCTGAGCTCGATTCACTCTAGTCACTCATCATTCGATGAGTTAGGTGGCATATTACTGAAAAAACTCCCGTCAATTCGAGTACATCCTCTCCTTAGAGTAGATGTTGTCGAATAAGCGGGAGTTTTTTTAAATTAACCGATATGAAGTCTGTCACTAATGAGATTTGCGGAAGGTTTTCCTGTTAGTTTTCCTGTGAGGTGGCTGCTTACTTTTAGTGCTTCATTGTGTGTAAATGCTCTCACATCTGAATGGGACTTCTTCCGTAAAAGTAACTCAAATGCTAAGTAGAAGTGCTAATGTTGACTATGAGTACGTTAGTTGCCGCCTGGTATGAACTTTTTCAACCAAGTTCCAAAGCTGGATGGATTGCGAGTTTGAATCAGCACGACACCTTCACCGCGGAAGCGGCATACGAGACCTTCGCCGCTCGTAATGCTGGATAACCAGCCTTTAGACGCTTTTTCTATCGTATAGTTCATATAGCCCGGCCAAGCAACTAAATGACCGTTATCGATGATGACTTCTTCGCCATGGCTCAAGTTTAGAGCATGGATCGCGCCATATGAGGAGAGAAACACCGTGCCTCGGCCGCTGATTTCTACAATAAAGAAACCTTCGCCCGATAAGAGCCCCTTGCCTAGGTTTTGCATTTTTGTATTGACCTCTATGCCGCTGGTGCCAGCTAAGAAACCATCCTTTTGCACATAAAGCTTATAGGAGCCGTCGAGTTCAATCGCTTCAATATCACCGAGAGAAGGAGGGGCAAGGTGGACTTCACCTTGACCCCGATTTGCTGTCATCTCTTGGAAAAAGAACGTCTCTCCGCTTAACATTCTTCCGAGTCCGCGCATAAACCCGCCGTCTGTTGTCCCTTTAAGATCGATGGTAGGGGACATGGACACCATTGCACCCATTTCGGCTTTTACGCTCTCGCCGGGATTGAGCCTCACCTTCAGCATGGCAAAGGCGCCTTTATAAAAAATATCATAGTTCATGTATTAACCTCCTCAAAGGTTTTACCTAAGCAATATCTACTTCGCATCCATCGCAACAAGCTCGCGATGTAAAACTACGCTTCGCATCCATCGCATCAAGCTCGCGATGTAAAACTACGCTTCGTCTCCATCGCATTAAGCATGCAATGTAAAACGAAGCCTCTTAAATTCCATTTAGTCAAGCGGAGGCTGTGTCACGCCTTCGCGCTCTGCTTGTCTGCGATGAGCCATCCGACTTGCTGCAGATGCAGCGATAGCCCCAACGATATCGTCCAAAAATGTATGGATTTCTCCATCGGTTTTGTCGTTCAGCTTGACCAAAATGCCTGGCTTCAGCTTATCGACATATCCGAAATTCGTAAACCCGATGCTTCCATACACATTGACAATGGACAATGCCAAAATTTCATCGCATCCATAAAGACTCTCGTCATGCTTGATCATATCCTGCAGCGGAGCCATAAGCTTGCCTTCCTCAGCGAGGATATCAAGCTGGATGCCGGTCAAAACGGCATTTTGCACCTCGCGCTTCGATAGGACGGCATCAATATGGACGATACAATCCTCAGGCGTTAAGCCAGGGAAATAGTCTTTTTGCAAAAAATGCACGAGCTCGGCGATAGCCAGCTTTGTTACTCCGCGTTTGAGGAGCCATTCGTCTGTAGCCTCAGCCACTTTGCGGCTGTTGAGGCTATAAGTTTCGGGATTGGACATGTTTTTGTTCCCCCTTAGGATTTTATGGACAAAACTGGTCTAAAAAAGGGAAGGGCTCGTATACATAGTACTACAAATAAGGAGTTGTACAAAGCCGCTAGGCAAAACTTGATTAGGGAGGAAAGGTCAATATGATTCAAAAAAGATGGATTAGGGGTGCTGTACTTTCGGGGGTTCTCGTGCTGCCCATTCTTACTTCGGGTTGTGGTCTGTTTTCCAAGCAGACAAGCCAATCAATCGATCCGCCGCAGGTTGAGGTTAAGGATGGAGTAGAAGGTGCAGAAACTGGACAGGCAATCGGAGTTGGTGAAGAAGCGCAAATGACGGTATACCTTGAAGACCGTAACGGTTATTTGGCTCCAATCTCACTTCAGACCTCGCTCGGAGCGAATGAGCAAGCCGCACAAAAAGCGCTGGAAATGATGGTCGAGAATGGGGCGTACGCAAACCAGCTGCCTGAGGATTTCCGCGCAGTTATCCCGCAAGGCACTCAAATTAAATCGTATAAATACGATAAAGAGCAAAAGCTTGCTAAAGTAGAATTTTCTGAGCCGTTCAGTGACTACAATCCACAGGACGAACGTACTATCGTTGAAGCGATCACATGGACTCTGACAGCTATGCCGGGGATTGAAGGAGTAGAAATTTGGTATGAAGGCGCTAAGCTGCCAGAAATGCCACAAGACGGCTTCCCGCTTGACAATACGCTGACACGTTCAGTGGGCATTAATATCGAAGCGGCAGACGGTGTGAACTATGCGCAATCAACGCCTGTAACGTTGTACTTCTCCGCTCAAACGTTAAACGATGAACAATATTATGTGCCAGTTACAAGACTAGTCGCTCGCTCGGAGACTCCGACGAAAGCAGCGCTGGAACAGCTCATTTCGGGTCCGCTTAACAAAAAAGAGTTGACCAGTGTAATCCTTCCGGATGTACAAGTGAAGGATGTTGTACAGGAAGGTGATGTTGTCACTGTAGATTTGCAGGATGAAGCGTATCAGCAAGGTCAGAAGCTTCCGTCCGAAATGCTTCAGGCGCTCGTTCTTTCTATCACTGAAAATACGAAAGCAGCAACGGTTCAAATTAAAGTAAATGGAGAATCTAATTTTACCGACGAAGCGAATAACTCCTATAGCGAGCCTGTAGGCAGACCGCATCACGTCAATGCTATTAAGTCATAAGAGATAACACCGTAATGTACAAAGAGGCCGATCAAAAGTGAACGCTTTTGAAAAGCCTCTTTTGTGCATTTATTAGCATGTATTCGGTCTGAACGGTTTATTTTAAACAGAAGCAAGCATGCAAAAAACTTCCACCAAACAGCTAAACTTGTACATTCATGATCGCTTCACTTTTCTTTTTCACGGGCAGCGGATGCAATTCACAGGTTACTTTGTTAAAATAGGAAAGATTGCAGGATGGGATACTTTTGTTTTCTAATCGAAAAACGCTAGCACTCAGGAGGAAATTAGAATGAGAAACGATGGTCGGCAACCGAACCAGCTTCGGCCGGTAACCATAACGACAGGTGTCAATAAATACGCAGAAGGATCGGTTCTCATCGAGGTTGGAGAGACGAAGGTCATTTGTACAGCGAGCGTGGAGGATAGAGTACCTCCATTTATGAAAGGGCAAGGCAAAGGCTGGATTACAGCTGAATATGCAATGCTGCCTCGCGCAACACATACACGCAATATTCGTGAAGCGGCTAAGGGTAAGCTGACAGGTCGGACGATGGAAATTCAGCGCCTCATTGGTCGTGCTTTGCGTTCGGTCATTGATTTACAAGCACTAGGTGAGCGGACTATTACGCTTGATTGCGATGTCATTCAAGCCGATGGCGGTACTCGTACGACATCGATTACGGGTGCGTTTATCGCACTTTCCATTGCAATTAACAAAATTTCCGAGAAGGTACAATTTGCAAAATATCCGATTACAGATTTTTTGGCGTCGGTAAGTGTAGGTGTCATCCAAGAGAGAGCGCTGCTTGATCTGAACTACGAGGAAGATTCCAAAGCTAAGGTTGATATGAACGTTGTTATGACGGGAAGCGGCAAGTTTGTTGAGGTGCAAGGAACTGGCGAGGAAGCACCATTTTCGCGCGATGAGCTTAACCAATTGCTGCAGCTTGGAGAAGAGGGTATTCACGAGTTGATCAGCAAGCAAAAGGATGTTCTCGGTCCTTTGGCGGCGCGAATCGGAGGTTAACATTCTGATGAAACATTCCATATTAAATCATGCTGTTATTGTTGTAGCTACAAAAAATGCAGGTAAAGTGAAGGAATTTGCGCATGCGCTTCAGAAGCTTGATAAATCGGTAGAAAGCTTGCTGGATTATCCGCAAATTCCAGATATCGTGGAAGATGGCGATACGTTTGCCGCCAATGCTCGCATCAAAGCTAAGACGACGGGAGACATTCTTGGCGTTCCTGTGCTGGCTGATGATTCAGGCTTGCGCGTTGCAGCGCTGAATGGCGATCCAGGTGTCTATTCCGCTCGTTATGCAGGTGAGAATGCGACTGACGGTGAAAACAATGCCAAGCTCATTCAGGAGCTTCATCAACTAGCTGATCATGCAGAACGAGAAGAATTGCAAGACGGGTCCAAAATACTGAGCAAAGCGCAGTTCGTATGCGCGTTAGCGCTGTATGATCCGGCGACCGGTTTGTTTCTGGAATCGGAGGGTACAGTGGATGGCGTTATCACGGATAATCCTCACGGCAATGGAGGCTTCGGTTATGATCCCCTGTTTTGGCTTCCTAGCTTGAATCGCGGGATGGCCGAGCTGTCTAAGGAAGAGAAGCAGCAGATCAGCCATCGCGGCGATGCATTAAGAAAGCTCCTTCCGTTGCTTGAGCAAGCATAATAAGTGAAAAAGCAACCCTATCCACGAGCAGCTGAATGCAGCGGCTTTTAGCGGATGGGGTTGCTTTTTTTTTGTGATGAGAACAAAAACATTATCTTTGTCAGCTTATGATATGACGACTTTATATTCCTTCAACCATAAATTTACTTGATATAAATAAGCGAATAGCTGCGGACCAGACATCAATTGACCAAACCAAGGGGTGTTCGAGCTTGCGGATTCCGACTCGGTTAGCGCTCTAACCTTTTCTACATTAATTAATGGAAGGAGCGGAGAGCTGGAATCGTTCAGTACATCTAACAAAAGCCCTTTGACTGCGGCCAAATAGTTCGGATTATGCGTTTTAGGATAGGGGCTTTTTTTACGAGTCAATACGTCCTCAGGCAATACACCGCGCAGCGCCTTGCGCAATATTCCTTTTTCGCGATCGCCGGATGTTTTGATCTCCCATGGGATATTCCAAACATATTCAACTAACCGATGATCACAGAAAGGGACACGAACCTCAAGGCCCGCTGCCATGCTCATTCGATCCTTGCGGTCTAGAAGCGTTGGCATGAAGCGGGTAATGTTCAAATACGACATTTGACGCATCTTACGCAGCTGCTCAGATTCGCCATCTAGATGAGGAACCTCTGCTATCGCTTGGGAATAACGATCACCAATGTAGTCAAGCGGTTTAATCCATGCGGCAACGTCAGGTGCGAGCAAATCAGCACGCATAACTGAAGCAAGCGACCAAGGGAAGGTATTGGCATTTAATGCCTCTTCGCGATGAAACCAAGGATAACCGCCAAAAATTTCATCGGCAGCTTCGCCTGATATTGCTACGGTTGCATCTTTTTTTATTTCATGGCAAAAGAGCAGCAACGAAGCATCAACATCGGCCATGCCCGGAAGATCGCGAGCAAAGGTGGCTGCTTTTAATGCGCCAACCAAATCAGGTGTATCAAACTGTATAGGATGATGAATTGTGCCCAGATGCGTCGTCATTCTCTCGATCCATGGCGCATCACTATTAGGCTGGAAGGCATGTGCCTTAAAATGTTTATCGTTGTCCGCATAATCAACAGAATACGTGTGGACATTCCCTTGCCCGTTCTCATTGTAATAATTGACAGCGAGTGTAGTTAGCGCACTGGAATCAAGGCCGCCAGACAGCAGGGTGCATACAGGAACGTCCGAAACGAGCTGCCGCTCAACGGTATCTTTTAGCAGCGCTCCTACTTGTTCAGCTGTTTCTTCTATATTTTGCCCATGGGGGCTGCTCTCAAGCTGCCAGTACGTAATCGTCTTCACGCCCGCGTGATTGACGGTCATACACTTGCCAGGTCTAAGCTCATTGATTTGCTTATATACACCATGGCCTGGAGTGCGTGCTGGTCCTAAAATAAAAATCTCAGCAAGCCCTTCCGCTCCAACCTCCGGCTTCACGGCAGGGTGTGCCAATATACATTTTTGTTCGGAGCCAAAAATAAACAAACCGTCCTGTGTGCTATAGAACAGCGGTTTGACGCCAAGCCGATCACGCGCTAGAAATAGTTCTTGCTCTAATACATTCCATATGGCAAAAGCAAATATTCCATTAAAACGCTCTACGCATGACTTGCCCCATTCCATAAAAGCGACCAGCAGCACTTCTGTATCACAATTTGTCGTAAAGATTCTGCCCCTGCTTTCTAGCTCCTTGCGAAGTTCTGGTGCATTGTACAATTCCCCGTTATAGACAACGACATATTTGTCGTCGCCGGTATGGCGAATCATTGGCTGTGCCCCGTTCTCCGGATCAATGACGGATAAACGTCGATGGCCTAAAGCGCAATGAGCTGATATCCACGTACCGGAAGCGTCGGGACCGCGCGGTGCAAGGGTGTCTGTCATCTTCTCTAAGCTTTCACTTTGCTTAGTCAGATCACGGTTCCAGTCGATCCAGCCGGTAATTCCACACATTGATCTCATTCCTCTCTTTTGCTGGTCTCAAAGTAGCGATAATATCAGTTATATGCAGAATAAGGGATAAAATGTCTGTCCGACGGGGGATGCTAGAAGTGGCTGTGAAAAGTAATAAACGCAGGAAGGAGTGTGCGATTGATGGCAGAGCAAGAAGCAGGCAGTGAAGAACGCAAGCATTATTTCGTTTCTGTTCAGGCGGGACAAATATTAGAGGATCCGCAGGCAGCTGCGTATGAGCTTGAGATTATAATGAACGAAAATGAGCATACGAAACTTAGAGAGCTGTTTGATGAGCTGTCCAGCATGGATGAAGCGGAGATGTTTCATTTCTCGCACAGTCCGTTTGGCTCAGCAAGCGACGGCGAAATCAATGCTGGCTACGATCAGTTGATTGAGCGAATTTACAGGCAATTGTATGAGTTTGGAACGGACACGACGAAGCAGCATATCGAATCGATGCAGTTTTTTTAATAAGCGGACAAGCAAGCATAAACAGGGTGTTGCAGAAGCTGAATAGCAGCGGCAACATCCTGTTTTTTTATAGAACAATAAATAAATATAAGATGATTGATACTATAAAAATGAATATGAGTGTTTTTTCCAAATTATATCGCTGCTTTTACGTAATCATTTCTATTATATTGCTGCAAAAAATGATATACTTCTACAAAAAATAGTGGAGGGTTTTCGTTTTGCAAAAGTTAGTTTTTTTTGTCGGAGTAGCGGGGACGGGCAAAACAACGGTAGCTAGAAAGTTGTCTGCTCGCGTTCCAGCTGCTTTTCTTGACCGGGATACGATAGGCGGTCGTTTTGTTGAGGCTATATTGGAGATAAATGGCCTGGATAAAAGAGATCGGGATTCTGATTATTACAAAAAGCATTTGCGTGATTTGGAATATGATACGGCGAAGGACGTATGTATCGAAAATTTGGCTGCTGGTCAAAACGTATTTATGATTTCACCTTTTACGGCAGAACTGAAAAACAAACAGTGGATCGAAGAGGTTGTTGAAGCAGCAGGCCTCACAATGAGCGAGGTAGACGTTAAAGTGGTTGTTGTCACGCTGCTGGATATGGAGCTGCAAAAAAATCGGATCATTGGGCGTCAAACAGAGCGCGATCAGTGGAAACTGGACAACTGGGGCGACTTTGAGAAGCGGATTGCATTTGTTCCGCAAATCAACTGGGATATTCCTAACTCCTCCATCCTCGTGTTTGATAATAGCGGAGAGCTAACGGAAGAGAAAGCCGAGCAATTATTCCAATTTGTTAATGAAAAGCAGGCAACATTATCCGTTTAATATAATTAGAAAAGGCGGCTTTATTTGGGGAATTTCCCTATGAAGCCGCCTTTTTATTTGTGATTTTGGGATTAAACGGTTTTCAAAAATGATTTCAATTGCTGGATAAAGGCTTGTGCCGCAGCTTTAGGCTCACGTGCTTTATGTGTAATAATGCCATGCGTCAATAGGAGCTCTTGGTTCAAGGGCAATGACAGCAGCGTACCTGCGGCTACCTCATTAGCTACATTTGATTCTGGTACGAATGAGATGCCCATTCCGCAAGCAACCGTCTGCTTAATGAGCTCAACACTGGAGAAAGACAAATGATCGGC
Organism: Pristimantibacillus sp. Z349TD_6; assembly: GCF_056173205.1. NCBI lineage: Bacteria > Bacillati > Bacillota > Bacilli > Caryophanales > Paenibacillaceae > Pristimantibacillus (SeqCode) > Pristimantibacillus sp. Z349TD_6. Next base: position 2,123,158 of record NZ_CM149662.1, read on the forward strand.
AAGCTCAACATCGACTTCTCTCAGCATATCGCGTCCATAAGTGTGGTAGATACACTGATCCCCGAAGCTAATGAAGGCGTTGTCGTGCAACGCTTGCCATCCAAGCTGCGCGAAGCGCTCTTCCAGCGCAGGAGCACAGATCAGCAAGAGCTTCTCTTCTATTAAAGGTGCAAATAGAAGGTCGTCACGTTCCGGAGGCTTGGGGACAATGCCAAGGTCAGCGCGATGATTTAAGACATGTGCGGTAATATCATGCTGCAGACCAGGCGTTAAATGCAGCTTGATCTTGGTGTAATGCTGGAGAAAGCTGGTTAAAAAAAGCGGCAGATGAGAGATGGCAAACGACTCTAGAGCTCCAATTCGAACGATACCAGACGGCATGCCAGACTCCGAGAACGCATCCTGAAGCGAATGTCCAAGCTGGATAAATTGATACGCATAGGGAGCTAGCAGCAAGCCTGCTTCTGTTGGCTCTACGCCGCGCGGCAAACGATGAAATAGCTTTTTGCCGCTTGCTGTTTCCAAATGTCGAATATGTGAGGTTACCGTCGATTGAACGTAACCGAGACGATCAGCGGCACCGCTGAAGCTTTTCTCCTCCAGCACAGCAGTAAATGTAACAAAAAAACGTCCTTCCCAAGACTCCAGCATGTTAACTCCCCTTAGGTATCGGAATTTGAAATGGGTTCCATTGTAAATATTCAATTTTCGAATGATTCCTCTTATGATAGCATGATGTCATAATAATAGAAACGGGGAATGAAAAATGCTGAGAAATAAAAATTGGAAGCCGCTGGCGGCAGCGGTTGTTGGCACCATTGTTATCGCATTGCTGCTGACCATGGGCGATTTAATGTCGATTACGCTGATGATGGCTCCATTTGGGGCCAGCTGTGTTATCGTGTTTGTTTTGCCAGATAGTCCGCTTGCCAAAGCCAGAAATGTTGTTGGAGGCCATTTGATCAGCACTGGAGCTGGTCTTGTGATGCTTCATCTCTTCGGAGATTCAACATGGTTCATTGCACTATCTGTTGGATTGTCCATCCTTCTGATGCAGCTTACAAGAACCGTTCATCCACCAGCAGGTGCTGATCCGCTTGTTGTCATGCTAAGCCATGCGGGGTGGTCCTATCTGTTTACTCCGGTCCTATTCGGAGCGGTGCTGATCGCGCTTGCCGCTTATGGTTATAGGAAATTATTGGCGACCAAGTCAGCAGCTTTGAAGTCATAGAAATAAAAAAAGGGCTGATCCAGTTGGTAAATACCGGAATCAGCCTCTTTTAAATAGATCAGTATATAATAAAAAAACCACCTGAGTAGGCGGCGTTAATGGATATTAATATGGCGTCCCGGAAGAGATTCGAACTCCCGACCGACGCCTTAGAAGGGCGTTGCTCTATCCAGCTGAGCTACCGGGACACAAGAAATAATATAGCACACATCATTAAAATATTGCAAGCACTTTTTTGAATTTATATTCTTTTTATTATAAAATAAGATTTATGAGTTGTCGGAATACTACATTTGTTTTTTCTTTTGATTGTACATGGTATAATCGTACGCAAGATTGTCCGAATGAACAAAAGGCGCGACCATAAGGCGGTGTTATCATTACAACTCCCAATGACACACAAGGCGACAACAAGGATAACGTTTACTTGTTCCCTAGCATGCTGGACCATTATCAGGTACAGTTAACCCGTATGCTGGAAGCGGAACAATACGGGGAGGCCAAGGAGTTGCTGCGCTTTTTGCTGCAATGCCAGGGCGAGGATGCTCGCCATTATGAAGAGTGGGACAGCTTACTTACGTGGCTTGACATGGCTTTTCCTGGAGAAGGAAATGATGGAGAAGTTTCGGGATTCCTATCGGCCAAGCGAGAGAAGGAAGAGGACGAGGCGACTATGCGCGAGCAGCTTCTTAATCCTCCTGATCAAGATGAAGCTTATGTGAACCAAGTGCTCTACATCATGCAAAATCATCCGATGATCGATCAGCAAATTCTTGCTCTTGAACGCGCTGCTTATATTCAGACTCCAGAAGTGGATGATTCCATTAAAAATTGGCTGGTAACCCAGCAGGTTCACCCTGTCGTTCAGTTTAAGGCACTGCAATGCTTGCGCAAGCGAGGTGCTGCCGGTTTACTGACACTGGAGAGACTTGGTGAAACCGTAGAGCTTGATTTGGAAGCGACGCCTCTTTCTATGGATGAATTCCCTTCGCCAATTATTAGGATATTGGAGCGGACAGAGCAGGTTGCCGAGGTCGATGATCCCACATTGCCGCATTTTGCTAGAGAGCTTTGGAAGGAAAGTTTACAGTTTTTGTATGGTACGGCTGCTTATCATTGGATGTTGAGAGAAGACGAGGATACAGTCGATTATTTTGCAGCTGCGCTGCATTTGACGCTGCTTCTTACCGTTTACGGCTCGGCTAACGATGACGATATTCGTGATACATACGGCATTACCGAAGGTTTAAGGTTCCGTTATGAGCAAGCATGCAAGGCGCTTAGACAGGTTGCCGTTTTGCAGCAATCGGGAGAAGATGAGCCAGAGTCTTGATAATCTGGGCTAGCTTGTTTATAATAGAATGGTTTATGAAACGTGATAACTACTGATGCATGAGCATTTTCGGAGGGGAAGGCATAAAATGAAAGCAACTTGGGAAAAAATAGACAAGAACATCGTGTCGATCGACGTGGAGGTAGGGGCGGAGAAAGTCACTGTTGCTCTTGATCAAGCATTTAAGAAAGTCGTTCAAAAAGTAAACGTACCTGGATTCCGTAAAGGTAAAGTGCCTCGCGGCATGTTCGAATCCCGTTTCGGTATTGAGAGCCTGTACCAGGATGCAATTGACATTCTGTTGCCGGATGCTTATTCCGATGCGATCAAAGAAACTAATCTTGAGCCGGTTGACCGTCCTGAGATTGAAGTTGAGCAATTCGCAAAAGGCGAAACATTCAAATTCAAAGCAAAAGTTATCGTTAAGCCAGAAGTTACACTTGGCGAATACAAAGGCTTGGAAGTTGAATCCGTTGTTTCTGAAGTTACAGAAGAGGAAATCGCAGCTGAACTTGAGCGTTTGCAACAGCGTCATGCTGAGCTTACTGTTGTTGAAGAAGGCGCAGCGGCTAATGGCGACATCACAGTTATCGATTTCGACGGTTATGTAGACGGCGAAGCGTTTGAAGGCGGAGCAAGCGAGCGTTATTCACTAGAGCTTGGTTCGAATTCCTTTATTCCAGGTTTCGAAGAGCAAGTGGTTGGCATGCAAATCGGAGATTTCAAGGACATTGAAGTTAATTTCCCTGAGAGCTACCATGCAGAGCACCTTGCAGGCAAACCAGCTGTGTTCAAAGTGAAGCTTCACGAAATCAAACGCAAAAGCTTGCCAACGCTAGACGATGAGTTTGCAAAAGACGTAAGCGAGTTCGATACGCTTGAAGAGTACAAGCAGGATCTCGTTAGCAAACTTAAAGAGCGCAAAGATCAAGAAGGCGAACAAGCTCGCGAAACAGCAGTTGTTGACAAAGCTACGGCAGCAGCAGATGTTGAAATTCCAGAGCCAATGATCGTGACTGAAACGGATTACATGATCAAAGATTTCGAAAACCGTCTTAAAATGCAAGGCATGAACATGGACCTATACTTCCAATTCTCCGGTCAAAACGAATCTGTTCTTCGCGATCAAATGCGCGCAGATGCTGAGAAACGCGTTCGCAACAACCTTGTGCTTGATGCAATTGCTAAAGCAGAAAACATCGTTGCAAACGACGAAGATTTGAACGAAGAGCTTGAGAAGCTGTCCAAATCATACAACCGTCCTTCTGCTGAGCTTCGCGACATTTTTGAGAAAAACGGAAATCTTAGCAACTTGCAGGAAGATATTGCACTTCGCAAAACAATTAAGTTCTTGCTTGAAAACAGCAAAGCTGTTTAATAGCCACATACGAATAATTGAATAAATGCTTCACTCAGGATAAGGCACGTCGTTGATACGTGCCTTATTTTGACCCTACATATGGAAATGTGCTTGTTTTGGAGGCTAAACTCCGTACATATCGAACGGCCGGCGTCGTATAATGTATTAGTGGAAAAATGACATGAATACGATGACGTGTTACAATAAGTAAGTAACCAAAGTCATAAACGAAAAGAGGTTGGTCGCATGAATCTAGTACCGATCGTAGTCGAACAAACGAATCGCGGGGAACGTTCTTACGATATTTACTCCCGTTTGCTGAAGGACCGTATCATTTTCCTTGGGAGCGCAATCGATGATGATGTTGCAAACTCCATCATTGCACAGCTGCTGTTTCTGGCGGCCGACGACCCAGAGAAAGACATTCATCTATACATTAACTCTCCCGGCGGCTCCGTGACTGCGGGAATGGGTATTTTTGATACGATGCAATATATTAAGCCTGAGGTGTCCACGATTTGTATGGGCATGGCAGCAAGCATGGGTTCGCTGCTTCTTACAGCGGGAGCGAAGGGCAAGCGTTTTGCGCTTCCTAACGCTGAGGTTATGATCCATCAACCACTTGGCGGCGTACGCGGTCAAGCATCTGATATCAAAATCCATGCTGATTGGATTTTGAAAACGAAACAAAAGCTAAACCAAATTTACGTAGACCGCACCGGACAGCCTTATGAAAAAATCGACCGAGATACCGACCGTGACAACTTCATGAGCGCGGAAGAGGCTCTTGCCTACGGTTTGATTGACAAGGTGATTACTGCACCGGTATCGACGATTTAATCGAAGGGGTGATTACATGTTTAAATTCAACGACGAAAAAGGCCAGTTGAAATGTTCTTTCTGCGGCAAATCGCAGGATCAAGTACGTAAATTGGTTGCCGGTCCTGGCGTCTATATATGCGATGAGTGCATTGAGCTTTGTACCGAAATTGTTGAGGAAGAACTCGGCAATGAGGAAGAGCTTGATCTTAAGGATATTCCGAAACCGAAAGATATCCGGGCTATTCTGGATTCTTATGTCATCGGTCAAGAGTTTGCGAAAAAATCGTTGTCTGTAGCGGTTTATAACCATTACAAACGGATTAATTCCGGAAGCAAAATCGAAGACGTAGAATTGCAAAAAAGTAACATTTTGCTGCTAGGTCCTACGGGCTCAGGTAAAACGCTGCTAGCTCAAACGATGGCTAAAATTTTGAATGTTCCATTTGCAATTGCAGATGCAACTTCGCTAACAGAAGCAGGTTATGTGGGCGAAGATGTTGAGAACATTTTGCTTAAGCTCATTCAAGCTGCCGATTATGATGTGGAAAAAGCGGAACGCGGCATTATTTATATCGATGAGATCGATAAAGTAGCTCGCAAATCGGAAAACCCATCCATTACGCGCGATGTTTCTGGCGAAGGTGTTCAGCAAGCATTGCTCAAAATATTGGAAGGTACAGTTGCATCCGTTCCTCCGCAAGGTGGACGCAAGCATCCGCATCAAGAATTCATTCAAATCGATACAACGAATATTTTGTTCATTTGCGGCGGCGCATTCGATGGCCTCGAATCATTGATCAAACGTCGTATCGGTAAGAAAGTAATCGGCTTTAGCTCTACAGGCGAATTGCAGAAGGATCTTAAAGCTGGTGAATACCTCACGATGGTATTGCCAGAGGATCTGCTCAAATTCGGTTTGATTCCGGAGTTCGTAGGCCGTCTGCCTATCATTTCAACGCTTGAGCCGCTTGATGAGCCTGCACTCGTTCGGATTTTATCCGAGCCGAAGAACGCGCTTGTGAAGCAATATCAGAAGCTGCTTGAAATGGACAATGTGAAGCTTGATTTCGAACCGGCTGCACTTGATGCTATTGCGAAAGAGGCAATTAAGCGCAACACCGGAGCACGCGGCTTGCGTGCGATTATCGAAAGCATTATGCTGGAAGTTATGTACGAGGTACCATCACGCGATGATCTAAGTACATGCCTAATCACAGAGCAAACCGTTCAAGAAAAAATCATGCCTGAGCTTACTGCTAAGAAAAGCAAGAAAAAAGAAGAGAGTGCGTAAGCCAGCACTCCAATATAAGAAGCTATAAGTTTAGGCTTATAACTTAACTTATATATGACCGCGAAACGAGCTGTTTCCGCTACATTGTAATGGAATGGGAGCAGCCGTTTACGCTTGACTACCGTCATTGTTTCCACCCAGCCGCGCGGTTTCTAAAACCGCCAGTCAAAGGGTGGACTTTGCCGTTCATGGGAGAGATAAGCTTATGTACTTACGTCAAGATACGGTACCGGTTAAAGTCGGCAATCTAACGATTGGCGGCAGTAACGAAGTGATTATTCAAAGTATGTGTACGACGAAGACTGCTGATGTCGAAGCTACTGTTGCGGAAATACTAGGACTTGAAGAAGCTGGCTGCCAGCTTGTCCGGGTTACTGTCAACAACAAGGAAGCGGCGGAAGCGATTAAGGAAATCAAGAAACGCATTCATATTCCGCTAGTTGCGGATATTCATTTTGACTATCGTTTGGCACTGCTTGCTATCGAGAACGGCATCGACAAAGTACGGATTAATCCGGGCAATATCGGTCGCCGCGAACGCGTCGAAGCGGTTGTTAAGGCTTGTAAGGAAAAAGGCATTCCGATCCGGATTGGCGTTAACGCCGGTTCATTAGAAAACCATTTGCTAGAAAAGTACGGTTACCCGACGCCGGAAGCAATGGTAGAGAGTGCGTTGTTCCATATCGGTATTTTGGAGGAGCTCGATTTCCACGATATTATCGTATCTCTCAAAGCATCGGATGTTCCAATGGCTATTGCTGCGTACTCGATGGCGGCAAAAGTCATTAAGTATCCGCTCCACCTGGGTATTACAGAAGCTGGAACGCTGCACACAGGCACGATTAAGAGCTCCGCTGGTATTGGTGCTTTGCTCGCGCTTGGCATTGGCAACACGCTGCGTATCAGCCTTAGCGCTGACACGGTAGAGGAAGTCAAGGTTGCACGTGAGCTTCTTAAGACCTTTGGTCTAATTACAAATGCTGCAACACTCGTTTCCTGCCCTACTTGCGGTCGTCTAGATATCGATCTGTTTTCGATTGCAAATGAGGTAGAAGATTATATTTCAAAAATTAAAGTGCCAATCAAGGTTTCTGTGCTTGGTTGTGCGGTCAATGGTCCAGGCGAGGCTCGTGAAGCGGATATCGGTATCGCTGGCGCTAGAGGCGAGGGCATGCTTTTCCGTTACGGGGAGCTCATTCGCAAGGTGCCAGAAGCTGAATTGCTGTCTGAGCTAAAGAAGGAAATTGACGAAATCGTACGCGTTTTTGAAGCGACTGGCGAAATACCTGGCCGCAAGCATCATACACCTGCATAATCATTTATGAAAAGGTTTATTTACGTCATTTGCAGACGTGAGTAAGCCTTTTTTTTGTTGATAAAAAGGAGGGAAGTTTTGTTTAACTCTTCCTATGATAAATGTGATGTTAGGTTTATATTGAACTTTATTCATTTCGTGATAATAGGATATTCCTCAAAGTGACGAGCTTCGCTAAAGTAATTTCCCCTTTCCCAAGCCGAGGATTCAAAATAAAGAGAATTGCTTGTGAAAAATAACAGCATTAACGGTTATTACCACATCGTAGAGGCAATACTATTTTATACGCATGTTTATTAAGGTTAGCTATGTACATTGAAATCAACGAAGCAGGTCTAAGTTCTTCTCTTAAGCCTTCTTGTAGTTGCATGATGAGCTAGAAAGGTATGAAAATGAAGCAAGATATTTAATTATTATTTCCATTTAAGGATTATATTCCTGCGGAAATGATCGTTACTATTCAAATGGCTGCAGCCGTTTACGCTTGAAATATAAGAATGAAAATAGCTGATCATTTCCATAAGAATCTTATATTTCTACGTGAAACGAGCCTACACTATTTCATCGGCTACAGCTGTTTACGCTTGAAATATAAGGATGAAAATAGCTGATTATTTTCATAAGAATCTTATATTTCTACGCGAAACGAGCTTACACTATTTCATCGGCTACAGCCGTTTACGCTTGAAAGGAGCGGATTACTAATGAGTTTAAGTGTTGTATTAATGTTGATTCAAGTGTTTTTTGCAGTTGTTATCGGCTTGTATTTCTGGAATTTGCTGCGCAATCAGAAGACGAACCGCTCGGCCGTTGATCGCGAGTCTCGCAAGGAGATGGACAAGCTCAGAAAGCTTAGGAGTGTATCGCTTACGAAGCCTCTATCAGAGAAGACAAGGCCGCAGGCGATGCAGGACATCGTTGGTCAGCGTGACGGTCTGCGTGCCTTGAAGGCGGCGCTGTGCAGCGCAAACCCTCAGCATGTTATCATTTATGGCCCTCCAGGTGTCGGGAAGACCGCTGCGGCGCGTGTCGTGCTGGAGGAAGCCAAAAAAAATCCATCCTCGCCGTTTTTGCCTGAAGCGAAATTTACAGAGATCGATGCGACAACCGCTAGGTTTGATGAGCGCGGAATAGCTGATCCGCTAATCGGCTCGGTTCATGATCCTATTTATCAAGGTGCAGGTGCGATGGGTGTAGCAGGTATCCCTCAACCTAAGCCAGGTGCTGTGACGAAGGCGCATGGCGGGATCTTGTTTATTGACGAAATAGGTGAATTGCATCCGATTCAAATGAATAAATTGTTAAAAGTACTGGAAGATCGTAAAGTGTTTCTGGAAAGCGCGTATTATAATTCTGAGGATTCGAATATACCAGTGTATATTCATGATATTTTCCAAAACGGCCTGCCTGCTGATTTCCGTCTAGTCGGTGCAACAACGCGGTCGCCGCAGGAAATTCCGCCAGCTATCCGTTCGCGCTGTATGGAGGTGTTTTTTCGTCCGCTGCTTGCTGAGGAAATTGGCTTAGTGGCTGAAAACGCAGTGAAAAAAATCGGCTTTGCACCTTGTCCTGAAGCGATCGATGTCGTCAAGCGATATGCGACGAACGGACGTGAGGCGGTTAACGTCATTCAGCTTGCCGCGGGTGTTGCTCTATCCGAAAAAAGGGACAGCATCGCTGCGGGCGATATTGAATGGGTTGTGAACAGCAGTCAAATTCCACCGCGTCCTGATCGCAAGGTGCCGGATGCACCGCAAATCGGTTTCGTAAATGGCCTTGCTGTATATGGTCCGAATATGGGCACGCTGCTCGAAATCGAAGTAAGCGCAATTCCTGCTGCTTCTGGCAAAGGTTTGTTTACAATTACAGGCGTTGTAGACGAGGAGGAGCTTGGCGGAGGATCGCGGACGCTAAGAAGAAAAAGTATGGCAAAGGGCTCAGTCGAAAACGTAATTACGGTTTTGAGACGTATCGGGCTTAATCCTCAGGACTTTGACTTGCATATCAACTTCCCTGGCGGTACGCCGATTGATGGCCCTTCTGCCGGTATTGCGATGGCAACAGCTATTACATCAGCAATTAAAGGCATACCAATTGACAATAAACTGGCTATGACAGGTGAAGTTGGCATACATGGAAACGTAAAACCAGTTGGCGGCGTATTAGCTAAAGTTGAGGCAGCTTTCCAAGCTGGTGCTAAAACAGTCATTATCCCAAGGGAGAACTGGCAAGCGATTTTTGCAGACTTGGAAGGTCTTAAGGTCATTCCTGTCGAAAAGGTGGAAGAAGTGTTCAAGTTTGTGTTCCCAGATACTGAAGTGTCCCCTGTGCGGGTCGAAGCTCCGCTTGGAACCGATCTTTTTATCGCTTCAGCCGTTCCGTATTTGCAGGCTGATTCCGTAGAATGATAAACTAGGGTAGACGTTAACAATTGGAGGTGCTGGTGTGGGACCTAGTAAATCGAAAGGTCGTCGGCTGCCCTTGCTTCCGCTTAGAGGGCTACTCGTTTATCCCAGCATGGTGCTCCACCTTGATGTGGGTAGGGACAAATCGGTTCGAGCGTTAGAACGCTCGATGGTCGAAGATCATATGATATTGCTTTGTTCACAGTCTGAAGTGAACATTGAGGAGCCGACTGAGGAAGATATATATAAAGTTGGCACCATAGCAAAAGTAAGGCAAATGCTGAAGCTGCCTAACGGCACGATCCGTGTGCTGGTGGAAGGCGTATCGCGTGCTGAGATTTTGGACTATTTGCCGAACGACGAGTTTTATGAAGTATCTGTAAAAGAATTGCCGGAGCAGGAGACGGATGATCCTGAAGTCGATGCGCTTATGCGCTCGGTCTTAAACCAATTCGAGCATTATATTTCATTATCGAAGAAGGTTACGCCTGAAACCTACGCGGCGGTTTCCGACATTGATGATCCGGGCCGCCTTGCGGATGTCATTACAAGCCATCTTTCGCTGAAAATCAAGGATAAGCAGGATATTCTTGAAACCGTAGATGTCGGAGCTCGACTAGAGAAGCTGCTCGACATCTTAAACAACGAGCGTGAAGTGCTGGAGCTCGAGCGCAAAATAAACCAACGCGTCAAGAAACAGATGGAAAAGACGCAAAAGGAATATTATTTGCGCGAGCAAATGAAGGCGATCCAGAAGGAGCTCGGCGAGAAGGAAGGCCGTGCTGGCGAGGTCGAGGAGCTGCGTGCGCAGCTGGCCGAGGCAGGCGTGCCTGATCTCGTGAAAGAGAAGATCGAGAAGGAAATTGATCGACTCGAGAAAATGCCGTCCACCTCTGCAGAAGGCGGCGTTATTCGCAATTATATCGATTGGCTGCTTTCTTTGCCTTGGAGCAAAACGACCGAAGATGATTTGAGCTTGAGCAAAGCCGAAGCGATTCTTAATGATGACCATTATGGCCTAGAAAAGCCGAAAGAGCGGGTGCTTGAATATTTGGCGGTTCAGAAGCTTGTCAAGCAGCTAAAGGGTCCAATCCTATGCTTGGTAGGCCCGCCGGGTGTTGGTAAAACCTCGCTTGCCCGTTCAATTGCCAAGTCGCTTGGTCGTAAGTTTGTGCGTATCTCGCTTGGCGGGGTGCGAGATGAAGCGGAGATCCGCGGTCACAGGCGGACTTATGTAGGCGCTATGCCAGGAAGAATTATTCAAGGCATGAAGACAGCAGGTTCTTCAAACCCTGTATTTTTGCTGGATGAGATTGACAAAATGGCGATGGATTTCCGTGGAGATCCAGCTTCAGCACTTCTAGAAGTGCTCGATCCGGAACAAAACAACACGTTCAGCGATCATTATGTAGAAGTGCCATTTGATCTATCTAATGTGATGTTCGTAACGACCGCGAATGCGATGCACAATATTCCTCGTCCGCTGCTTGATCGGATGGAGGTCTTGTATATTCCAGGATATACGGAGCTTGAGAAACTGCAAATCGGAAATCGTTACCTATTGCCGAAGCAGAAAAAGGAACATGGCTTGACCGAGGAGCAGCTCATTGTCTCGGAAGACGTATTGCTCCAGCTGATTAGGGAATATACGAGAGAATCCGGTGTTCGTAATCTAGAGCAGCAAATTGCAGCAGTGTGCCGTAAGGCAGCGAAACGATTTGTTGCAAATGAGCAAACGGAATCCACCGAGCCATTTGAAGTTACGAGTGAGGAGCTCAAGGAATTGCTGGGGCCATCGAAGTTCCGTTATGGCCTTGCTGAGAGCGAGAATCAGATCGGAGCGGTGACTGGTCTTGCGTGGACTGAGGTAGGTGGAGATACGCTTGTCATTGAAGTCACAGTAATGCCGGGTAGCGGAAAACTAACGTTAACTGGTAAACTAGGTGATGTCATGAAGGAATCTGCTCAAGCGGCATTCAGTTATACACGCTCGAAAGCGATTGAGCTGGGCATTGACCCAAGCTTTCATGAGAAAAATGATATTCATATTCATATTCCAGAGGGTGCGATTCCAAAGGATGGTCCATCAGCCGGCATTACGATTGCAACTGCGCTTATCTCCGCGCTTACAAACCGCTATGTGGATAAGGAAGTAGCGATGACGGGCGAAATTACGCTCAGAGGCCGCGTGCTTCCGATTGGCGGTTTGAAGGAAAAATCGCTGGCAGCACATCGTGCAGGCATTCGCAAAATATTGTTGCCGAAAGAAAATGAACGGGATCTAGGGGATATTCCCGATAGCGTACGACATGATATGCAATTTTTTCCTGTCAGTCATATGGATGAAGTGCTGCAGCATGCGTTGCTTCCGGTTCAAACGGAAGAGAAAGCAGGTACAACGATTTTATGAAAATTACACAAGCAGAATTCATCATCAGCGCAGTAAAACCACATCAATACCCAGAGGACGCCTTGCCAGAGATAGCTCTGGCAGGGCGTTCGAATGTCGGAAAATCTTCATTGATTAATAAACTTATTTTACGCAAAAACTTAGCTAGAACGAGCTCGCAGCCCGGCAAAACGCAGCAGCTTAATTACTACCGCGTGAATGACCTTATTTATTTGGTTGATTTTCCGGGGTATGGCTATGCTAAGGTTTCGAAAACTCAGCGCTTGCAGTTTGGCGAAATGATCGAACGTTATATCCGTGACCGTGAGCCGCTTAAGCTTCAGCTGCTGGTCATCGATATTCGTCATGAGCCGTCTTTGCTCGATCAGCAAATGTACAAATGGTTGAAGCATTATGAAATCCCGACATGCGTCGTTGCGACCAAGGCGGATAAAATTCCGAAGTCGAAATGGGACAAGCATATTAAAATGATCAAAAAAACGCTTGAAGTCGACCCAAGCGATTCCGTCGTATTATTCTCGTCTGAATTAGGGCTTGGACGCGAGCAACTATGGGACATCATAACCGAAGCGATTGCTACATGAGGTAGCAAGACCAGCAAGTTATTCTATAAAGCAGAGGATTTAGTGAAATAGTCGGCTTTCCTCGTGAATTCTTCCGTTATTTTGTGGAATATGCGAGAATATCGGGGATGAACGACAGGAATAAAATGATAAGATCACGTATAATATACTTAAGCAACAAGACCAAAGTTAAAGACCAAAGCGTGCAAGTTCAAAGAATTGAGGAGATTTTTATGGCTAAGCGGCTAGCCACAGAGTATGTAAATGCCAAACTGCAATTGACGAATGAAGAGATGGCTGAGTTTATCCGTTCATTTGAAGAGCAACAAATACACCTTCAGGTGTTGGTGCTTGACAATGGGAATCAGGAGCTCGTTCTCGAAGATGTAGCAGGGAGGGAAGAAGTCCGACTGACCTTTGAACGTCAACAAGACTATTACGTGTGCGTATTATCTTGCCGTCTTGTGCAACCGAGGCTGACCAATGCTATGCGAAAAGCTCTTTCAGCTTTCCGTGGCAACGCGATCGTCAACCGAATCTACAGTCATTATACGATGATCTATCATTATAAGAATGGTTCCGTTCACCAAATTGTCGAAAGCTCGAGCACAGGGGAGCGCATTGTATTCGAATTCAAGGATACACTTGGCCAACTGGAGCGTGTGTTCCAAAGTCGTTTGATCGAGCGGGAAATCGGATTGTTAAGCAATGCAGTCAATGAATTGCTAGATCTTCGCAACCAAACGAAGGATGCTGAAGAAATTAGCAAAATCGATGAGCGTTTAACCGATCTGACTCGCAAGCTCTTCATCCTTGAAGCTTAAACCATTTAGGAAATCTTGATTAAAGAGGCTGCTTTCGCAGCCTCTTTTTTTGTTTTCAAAATATTGCATCTATGAAATTTGCAACATTTTGCGTGTTTAAACAGTTAGTATCAGGGTAAGGCGAGTGGATAGCATCTTAGTTTTTTATACAACAAGGAGATGAATAGGAATGAATCAAACCAAACGATTTAAACAATTTGCTATCGGAATATCATTTGCGATCGCATTATCTTTAACAGCGTGCAGCAATAAGGATACAGGAGCAGATCAAGTGCCGCCGCCGGCAACAGCGATGCCGAGCAATCAGCCAGAGACAAGTACACCGGCCTCACCGGACACGAGGCCAAGCGTCCCGCCTTCTGAACAGCCTAATGAGCAACCAGGCGGCAATGGCGCTGAGGAGCCGTCTAGCGGCTCTGAGGCCGGAGAAACGATCAGCTCAGTCTATGCGCTTGCGAAGGAAGGCAAAGTTCCAGGCTCTGATTATGCAGCTCATATCGCATTATATGATGATATAGAGAAAAAATGGGGCAAGCCTGATACCAACGAATCCGCTGGGAAAGGGATGTATGCTGCCTACAAAGATAAAGGGATTACATTTGGATACAACAAAGGCATGCTTGTTTATGATGTAAGATCTTATTCGAAAAAGCTTCAAGGCATTACATTGAAAGACATAGAGATTGCGCTTGGGTCTGCTGATGAAAAAACGGTTAACGGTACGGATGACATTTATACGTATGAGGTCAATAAACAATATCAGCTTAAATTTATTTTGGCTGAAGCAACCGGCAAGGTGGATCACATCTCTGTATACAGTCCGCAGGACGCAAAAAATAATATGGCGGGATGATCGCACAGCCCATTGCGAGATAAGCTTCAACGTCATACATTGAAAACGGGGCTGGCAATGAAAGGTTATTTCCATCCTTTAGAAAAAAAGTATTGCAATTATCCCGGATAGATGTTATTTTTATTCTCGTTGAAAAGATTGTTGATGTTAATAATAGGAACCAGGATTCACTCAGGACATTGTTATGTTGCGAGAGATTAATCCCTCGAGAAGTGAATGACGTAGGTCCTAGCGGATGAAATTTTTCAAACATTTTATTCCTAGGAAGGGGGAACCGGAAGATGGAATACTCAACTTTCGGAAGACACGTTGCTGTTGATACTTGGGGTGTAGACTTTGATCTACTGAACAGCGCTGAATTTTTGCAATCACACATGGTAGAGGCTGCAGAGGCTTGTGGTGCTACTGTATTGTCGGTTCAAGCCAAACAATTCGATCCTCAAGGCGCAACTGTGCTCGTGCTGCTGTCGGAGAGTCACCTCTCGATTCATACGTATCCTGAGAGAGGTTTTGCTGCGCTTGATTGTTATACTTGCGGCGAAACTGTAGATCCTCAGCTTGCGATCGACTACATGCTCGCTGTACTGAAGCCAAAAGCGACGTATGCGAAGAAGCTTGTACGCGGTATGGGCGAACTGCAAGTAGAAGAGCCAAAAATGAAACAAACTGAGCTCGTTTAAGAGCTTTAAAACTTATTGCTCATAGCGAAATAACCATGGATGGTATCCATGGTTATTTCTTTGTAGTAAAAGGGAATAATGAGTCTGTACTTTTCAAATATTATTCATAAATGAACATTATCTGAATGTTTTACTATGCTATAATTATCGATAACATCAATGCTTGATCGCTTAAAGAGAAGGAGGCAGGTGACCGCGCATGCACATTATCGCAGTAGGACTGAATTACCGAACGGCTCCCGTAGAAGTAAGAGAACAATTTGCGTTCGCAGAACGGGATTTGCCGGAAGCATTAATACAGCTCATTCAGACACAAAGCATAATGGAATGTGTCATAGTAGCGACCTGCAATCGGACGGAGCTTTATGCAGTTGTAGATAGGCACCATCTATGCGGGCATTACATTCGAAGCTTTATGGAGAAGTGGTTTAAGCTGCCTAGGCAGAACTTCACCAACCATTTATATATGTATGAGGACGAGAAGGCGATTGATCATTTATTCCGTGTAACGAGCGGACTTGATTCCATGGTCATCGGCGAGACCCAAATTTTGGGACAAGTAAAAACAGCTTTTCAGCTCGCGCAGCAGCAGAAGACGACAGGTACAGTTTTTAATATGCTGTTTAAACAGGCGGTTACGATGGCCAAGCGTGCCCATTCCGAAACGTCGATTGGCGAATCTGCTGTTTCTGTGAGCTATGCTGCCGTTGAGCTTGGGAAACGGATTTTCGGACAATTCAACAAAAAAACGGTTATGGTCATTGGTGCGGGTGAAACGGGCGAACTGACTGCCAAGCATCTGTACACGAATGGCGCAGATCGCGTCGTTGTTGTAAATCGCACCTATGAGCGGGCAACACAGCTGGCAGACAAGTTTAATGGAATCGCATGGTCGATGGAAGAAGCGGTAGATAAGCTTCATGAAGCAGACATTATTATCAGCTCCACTGGCTCGAAAGAATACGTGTTAACGCGCAAACAGGTTGCAGAAGCTATGCAGCGTAGAAAAGCGAAGCCGCTCTTTATGATTGATATTGCGGTACCGCGTGATTTGGACCCTTCGATTGCTGCCGTTGATAATGTATTCTTGTATGATATTGATGATTTAGAGGGCATCGTGGAAAGCAATCTCGCGCATAGGCGTCAAGAGGCTGCCAAAATTGAAGCGATGATTACCGAAGAAATTGAAGTGTTCGAGCAATGGTACAAAACGCTTGGCGTTGTTCCCCTTATTCGAACTTTGCAATCCAAAGCAGCAGGCATTCACGAGGAAACGATGAACAGCTTGACGAATAAATTGCCTGATCTCGGCGAGCATGAGCTTAAAGTAATCCGTAAGCTTACAAAAAGCATCGTTAACCAAATGATGCAGGATCCTATTTTACGAATTAAAGAAATGGCTGGCGAGAAGCGGGCAGACGAAGCGATGGATATGTTCGTTAAGCTGTTTGCACTCGAGGAAGATCTTGCTAAAGCGCGTCAAGCGGAGCTTGAAGCGGCAACAGATACTGTCGCTGCTGCAAAAAAGAAAAATGTTCAACCCCATGCAGCTGCGGCGGTATTAGCACCTATTACAAGGTAGAGGGCTGCTAGGTGGAGGAGCTATGGAGACGCAAAACTTTTTATATGATGCGATACTTTATATTTACGCCCTGAGCCTGCTGTTTTATTTCTCCGACTTCATGAATGCAAGTCGGAGAGCGAAACGGATGGGTACAGGGCTGCTTATTTTTGTTTGGGTATTACAGACTGGTTACCTTGTTACTCGCATCGTATCTCATTTGCAAATGACGGAAGTATCAACCTTTGAATACTGGTTAGGCTTTTCTTGGCTTTTAGTTACCATTTCGCTAGTGATCAGTCGATTTATTAAAATTGATTTCATTGTGTTTTTTGTAAATGTTGTTGGTTTTGCGGTGTTGGCGCTTAACCTGTATAGTGACCCTGGAAATGGCGAGTCGCTTAAAGTTTGGGAAACAACAAGAGAGCTATTATACATTCATATCAGTCTTGTTTTGCTTGCGTATGCTGCATTAACCATAGGCGCTTTGTTCGCCGGCATGTATTTGTTTTTGCATAATCAGCTAAAACGAAAGCGCTGGTCAAACTTTGTGCGCAGATTGCCAAGCCTCGATATGATTGAGCGTTATGGAGATCGAGCAGTCATTGTTGGCGTTCCATTGTTTGCAATGTCGCTTGCGATTGCGGTGACGTCCATACTTGTCGAAAGACGGTTTGCGTTGTTGATTGACTGGAAGGTACTGTCTTCCTTTGGAACCTTGGTTATGTACATTATTTATGTGTACCAGAGAGCGATGCTCAAACGTCCCGGATTGCAATTGGCCCGCTTTTATATTATTTCGTTTGGTTTGCTGCTTCTGAATTTGTTTACTAATTATTTCTCCTCCTTTCATTAACGAGAATTGACTGCTGGAGGCAAGGACGGCAATGAATGGTTTATATCCAATTTTCATGCAGCTTATAGGCAGACGCTGCGTTATTATCGGCGGCGGAAGCGTGGCACAGCGAAAGCTGCAAGGGCTGCTGGCTGCTGGAGCGGATAAAATATGGGTCATCAGCCCGTCATTAACTCCTCAAATCGTGAGTTTGGCTTCCGAAGGGAAAATCCGCTGGTTCCAGCGAGAGTACAATGATGGCGATCTTGCGGGAGCATCGTTAGTGTTTGCGGCAACAAACGATAAACGTTTAAATGCGGAGATTGCGGCTGCGGCCGATCAGCTTGGCATTTTAGTAAATGCGGTGGATGATGCGGACAAAGGCTCGTTTATTTCACCTTCGATTGTCAGGCGTGGAGATTTGCTGCTGGCGGTTACTGCTTCAGGCGCAAGCCCGGCGTTGTCTCAGCAAATAAAGAAAGAGCTTGCAGCGCTTTATGGCCCGGAATACGAAGAAATAACGATAGTATTGCGACGCTTTCGGGAGAAAGTGTTAAACAGCTTGCTTGATGAACAGGAGAGACAATCCGTGCTGAAGCTTGCGGCCGAAGAGGCAGCGACGCTAAAGCGGATCAATATTGATATGGATGAATGGCTGCAAAGCCTGCTTCATCGGATAGACAGGGGGCTTACATAATGGCAACAACTAACCAAGGACAACGAATTATCGTGGTAGGAACAAGGCAAAGCGCACTTGCGCTTACACAAACGGGACAAGTGATCGATGAACTGACACGCATAAGTGAGAAGCATGGGTTTGATTATAAGTTTGAAGTAAAAAAAATAGTAACAAAAGGTGATCGCATACTTGATGTTACGCTGTCTAAAGTAGGTGGAAAAGGGCTGTTCGTTAAGGAAATTGAACAAGCACTTGCAGATGGTGTAATTGATTTGGCCGTTCACAGCATGAAGGACATGCCTTATGAGCTTCCGGAAGGGTTAATAAATGGAGCAATTCCAAGACGCGTCGATCCTAGAGATTGCCTTATCACTCGTGAAGGCGGCGGATTGTCTGAATTGCCTCTAGGCGCGAGAGTGGGAACGAGCAGCCTGCGCAGATCCTGCCAGCTTAAAAACGCGAGACCTGATCTTCAGCTTGAGTCCATAAGGGGCAATATAGATTCCCGTATTCGCAAATTAGAAACCGAAGGATTCGATGCGGTTGTACTTGCTGCAGCTGGACTGAAGCGCATGGGATGGGAAGATCGCATATCTGCGAACATTCCTGTTGATGTATGCTTGCCTGCTGTAGGACAAGGCGCACTTGGCATTGAATGCCGCGAGAATGATGAACAAGTTCGAGAGCTGCTTTCCCTTCTTAACGATGATGAAACCGAGGTTACGGTACGAGCTGAGCGAAGCTTCCTCGGTTCACTGAATGGTGGATGTCAGGTGCCGATAGGCGCATATTGCACATTAGGTGATGAGCTCCCGGGCCAAAGCGGGAAACATGAGCTTATCCTGACGGGCATGGTCGGATCGCCGGATGGAGCAACGCTGCTGAAAGAAGTGATGAAGGGGATTGATCCTGAACAGCTTGGCCGTGATGTTGCGGATGCGCTCATTGCACGCGGCGCAGACCGTATTTTAGCTGAAATTGGGGGATGACGGGCTTGGACAAGGGGAAGGTATACTTAGTTGGCGCCGGACCGGGAGATCCGAAGCTGATTACGGTGCGCGGACTGCAATGCTTGGAGGAATGTGAGGTTGTCGTTTACGATCGCTTGGCAAGCCCGAGATTGCTCCGGTACGTGAAGCCGGGAGCGGAGAGAATCTACGTCGGCAAGCTGCCGGACCGTCATACGATGAAGCAGGAGGAAATCAACCAGCTTCTTGTCGATTTGGCGCTGCAAGGCAAGATCGTTACACGTCTGAAAGGCGGAGATCCTACGATTTTTGGACGAGTTGGAGAAGAAGCCGAGCTTCTTTATGATAACGGAATCGAGTTCGAAATCGTGCCAGGCATTACCTCGGCAATCGCAGTTCCCGCTTACGCGGGCATTCCAGTCACACATCGTGATATGGCATCATCCTTGTCCATTATTACGGGTCATGAGAGTCCGGATAAGCTTGACCGCTCCATTCATTGGGATAAAGTTACGAATGCTACGGGAACCCTTATTTTTCTAATGGGTGTCGCCAAAATAGGATATATTTCTGATCAGCTCATGAAGCACGGCAAGCCGCCGCAAACGCCAGTTGCGCTTATTCGCTGGGGAACGAGAGTTGAACAGCGTACCATTGTTGGCACGCTGGAAACCATTGAGGGGATTGTCAAAGCAGCGAATTTTCAGCCACCTGCTGTCATTGTGGTAGGCGACGTTGTACTGCAGAGAGAGAAGCTGAAATGGTATGAGAACAAGCCGCTATTTGGCTTGCGTATACTCGTTACACGAGCTAGAGCACAGGCAAGCGAGCTAGCTGAACAGATTGAAACGCTTGGCGGGGAGCCTTGCGAGTTTCCAGTTATTGAAACGATTGAACCAACGGACCCCGTTGTTGTAGCTAACTTAAAGGAACAGTTGGAGCAGGCAGAACAATATGAGTGGCTGATGTTTACGAGCGTAAACGGCGTGGAGTACTTTTTTGAATGGCTGCGTAAATTTAATATCGATATTAGGAGATTTTTTGGTGCGAGAATTGCAGCAGTTGGTCCTAAGACAGCTGAGGCGCTTGCAAAGCGCGGCTTAGTAGTTGATGAGCTGCCTGTAAAGTTCCATGCGGAAGGCTTGCTGGACAAGCTGGCGCCGCAGCTGAAGGCCGGAGAACGAGTGCTGCTGCCTCGAGGAGATCTTGCACGCGAGGTATTGCCCCGTGAACTGAAGGCAATAGGACTTGTGCCAACGGAAATCGATGTTTATGAAACGGTTATTGTCGATGAGCAGGACGAGCTTGCCCTCGAATGGATTCGCGAGAAAGAAATTCACATGATTACATTCACTAGTTCATCAACGGTGACCAATTTGCTTGAGGTATTGAGACGCAAGGGCATATCAGATCCAGTACAACTATTAGCGGACATTCCGATTGCGAGTATTGGCCCGCTTACAACGAAGACTGCAGTAGAAGCAGGCTTGAAGGTTGCTATTGAGCCAGAAGATTCAACGCTGGATAGTATGCTTAAAGCAATCGTTGATTATCAGCAAAAACAACTTGCTAAGCTAGTCGAGGAGGAATACTAAGTGATGAGTTTCCCAACAGTAAGAAATCGCAGATTACGCAAAACGTCTGCTCTTCGGAGCATGGTAAGAGAAACCGTGCTGAGTGTAAATGATTTTATATATCCGATCTTCGTTACGCATGGTGTAAATATAAAAGAAGAAATTCCATCAATGCCGGGTGTATACCACCTGTCGATGGATCTTTTGGAGCAAGAGATTCGTGAAGTGGTTGCTTGCGGCATTCAATCAGTGCTGCTGTTCGGCCTTCCAGAATATAAAGATGCTTTAGGATCTTCGGCTTATGATGCGAACGGTATCGTTCAACAAGCGATAAAAGCAGTGAAGAAATGGGCGCCGGAGCTTGTTGTTGTCGCTGATACTTGTTTATGCCAATTTACCGACCACGGTCATTGCGGCATCGTACATTTGCATGAGGAAACAGGCATAGCGGAAGTGGATAATGACTCCTCGCTTGATCTGCTCGTACAAACGGCTGTATCGCAAGCGGAAGCAGGAGCAGACATTATCGCACCTTCCAATATGATGGACGGCTTTGTGCTTGCTATTCGTGAAGGTCTAGATGATGCTGGCTTTAGTGATGTTCCGATTATGTCTTACTCTGTTAAATTTTCTTCGGCTTACTATGGCCCTTTCCGTGATGCCGCACATTCGGCTCCACAATTCGGCGACCGCAAAACATACCAGATGGATCCAGCCAACGTACGCGAGGCGCTTCGTGAAGCAGAGTCGGATATTGCTGAGGGCGCCGATATGCTAATGGTCAAGCCTGCTCTAGCTTACTTGGATATTTTGAGACTGCTTAAGGATAAATATAATTTACCGGTTGTCGCTTATAACGTAAGTGCCGAATACTCGATGGTGAAAGCCGCTGCAGCTAATGGCTGGATTGATGAGCAATCGATCGTTCTTGAAACCTTGCTAGGCATGAAGCGTGCTGGTGCTGATCTCATTATTACGTACCACGCAAAGGATGCGGCACGTTGGTTGAAGGGAGAGGGGTAAGCAGATGAGTGAACAGTCGAACCTTAGAAATGATGCGCGCTCAGTAGAAGCTTTCGAAAGAGCGAAAAAAGTAATGCCAGGCGGTGTAAACAGCCCGGTTAGAGCATTCAAATCAGTGGGCTTGAACCCTGTCTATATGGAGCGGGGAGAAGGCAGCCGCATTTATGATATCGATGGCAACAGCTATATCGATTATGTAGCATCATGGGGCCCTCTCATTATGGGGCATGCCCATCCTGAAGTTATCGAAGCAATTAAACGTACGGCAGAGAAGGGGACAAGCTTCGGCGCCCCAACAGAGCTTGAAACATTGATGGCTGAGCTTGTTTGCGAGCGAGTACCTTCAGTTGATATCGTTCGCATGGTTAACTCCGGTACGGAAGCGACGATGAGCGCCATTCGGCTTGCTCGCGGTTATACGAAACGAAGCAGGATTTTGAAATTCGAAGGCTCATATCATGGTCATGCGGATAGCTTGCTCATTAAAGCAGGCTCAGGCGTTGCGACGCTTGGCTTGCCTGACAGCCCGGGTGTGCCAGAGCATGTAGCTTCGCATACGATTACGGTACCATACAACGATATTGAATCGGTAAAGCTTGCTTTCGAAAAATTCGGTGAGGAAATTGCTTGTGTCATCGTTGAACCGGTAGCTGGCAACATGGGCGTTGTTCCGCCATTGCCTGGTTTCCTGCAAGGGTTGCGCGACATTACAACGCAATACGGTACGGTTCTTATTTTTGACGAGGTAATGACGGGCTTCCGTGTTGGTTATAACTGCGCGCAGGGACTTTATGGTATTACGCCAGACCTTACTTGCTTCGGCAAAGTTATTGGCGGCGGCTTGCCAGTCGGCGCATACGGCGGCAAACGGGAGCTTATGGAGATGATTGCACCGAGCGGACCTATCTATCAAGCGGGAACCTTATCAGGCAATCCGCTTGCGATGGCGGCAGGTTATGCAACATTGAATCTGCTAACCCCTGAAGTGTATGAGCATATGGAGCGTCAAGCGGTTAGGCTGCAGCTTGGTTTTGAAGCGAATGCGCGCAAACATGGTATTGCAAATACGATTAACCGTGTTGGATCGATGGTTTGTCCGTTCTTCACGGATACGTTTGTCATCAATTTCGAAACGGCAAAAACATCCGATCTAGAGCGGTTTAAGGCTTATTTTGCGGCGATGCTTGATTTGGGTGTAAGCATTGCTCCTTCACAATTTGAAGGCATGTTTGTTTCCGGGGTTCATACGAATGAGGACATAGATGCGACAATCGAAGCGCATGATATTGCGTTTAGCCGCTTGTAATATCGCTGTATTTTGAAATGAAGGTAAGAGGCTCGTAAGGAAGCGAAGTTGTTTTTTGCTTCGTTTACGATTGGGAGGAACGTTATATGATTGATGGTCGGATGAAGAGGAATGGACAATGGCTGGAGCTAGAATGGCTTGCTCTTGGCGCTGCGTCCTCTGATACCATTAATCCTGAATCGGAAAAGGATCCGGCAGCAACGCCGGAGCTTGCGCAGCCGCGGGCTGGCAGTCATCCGCACCTTGTGCGTCAGTGGCTGCTGGCCCGTTCCTTTTTTCCGCAGAAGTGGATTAATCGGTTGTTTTCAATTGGAGGCATTCAGTGGAACGGGGAGCAGCTGCAGCTGCTTGCTTTCCCGCCAGTAGATCCGCGAAGTGATGCTTCATATCGTCACTTGCGAAGGGATACTAAACTAAATGTGCCAGATGTGTTATATGAAGACGATTTCTGCATCGTATTTGACAAGCCTGCTGGCATGGCAGTGCATGGATCATCTCCGGGTCAAAGCGGAACGCTCGATGAGGCGGCGGCATGGCATCTTTTGAGCCAAGGCGATCCGCTGAATATACGTCATATCCACAGGCTGGATGATGATACGTCTGGTCCCGTTCTATATGCCAAAAATGATTTGGCCCAGTGGAAGCTTGATGAGGCGATGAGAGCGAAAGCGATAGACAGACAATATATGGCTGTCGTTCAAGGCCGGATGTCAAAGCCTTCGGGTACGATCAATATGCCAATAGGGAAGGATCGACATCACCCGGCAAGGCGCAGAGTTTCAGAAAACGGCGATCTAGCAATTAGCCATTACGAGGTTGTGGCAGCAAGTTCTCGATCGTCACTAATCCGTGTAAAGCTCGAGACGGGACGAACGCATCAAATTCGGGTTCATTTAAGTCATATCGGACATCCGCTGCTTGGAGACGGTTTGTATGGAGGAAGCACAGCACAGTTGAAGCATCAAGCGCTGCATGGGGAAAAGCTTGTTTTTCCTCATCCTCTGACCGACTCGCTAATAGAAGCAGCCTCGCCTTGGCCGCAATGGCTGAAGCAGCTTTCAGTAGAGATGGAGTTCCGTTCAAAATGATAGTCATGCTCCTGCCCAACCTACCATATAGATAAGTAGTGAATGTAACGTTAGACCAAGCATTCAGTATGAGAGGGGAGGATTTAGGCGTGTCGGATCAAACGAACGGATTACGATTTGATGTGTATGAGCGCGTCCACTTGCCCGATGATGTTGCGGCAATTGACGAGTTGGAGGAAATTGAGCTTGTTCCTCGTATTCAAGTTATCGATCAAGGGGACCATGCCGTGCTTAGAGGGCAGCTTCTGCTTAGCGGGGTATATAGGAGTCAAACTGATTCCGAAAACTCCCTGACGCTGGAGCACTGGATACCGGTCGAAATAACGCTGCCAATGAACCGCATATCACGGCTGGATGATATTTCGATTGAAATTGACAATTTTGACGTCGATCTTTTGTCTGCTCGCACATTAAACATTACGGGTGTTCTTTCTTTGCGCGGTATTTCTGCTCAGCCTATTCAGGAGCCGGAGGACATTTGGCGAGAAGAACCTTTTACTGTCATTCATCAACGGGAAGTTTATGATGAACGAGCCTTGGAAGCTTTTAACGGTCAAAATGCCGCTAATGAACAATCGTACATAGCGGAAGAGCTTGAGTTTGCTGCGCAAGAGGAGATTTCAAACGAGACAATAGCCGATGCATCGGATGAGCCTGAGGAAGCAACAGTAACCATCTCTTCCTCATCGTCAGGCGGAGGCTGGTCATCTTCGCAGTTATTCGCATCTCCTGCTCCGCAGGAAGAGGATGTGGAGCGCCAAGAAGATGAGAGAGAAATTTCGCTATCTTCTCAGCAAACAAGCAACGAGGGCTGGTTAGCAACATCCTCGCCGTTTGCAAATGATTCCGCAGTGATTCCACCAGTTGAAGCAGCAAGCGAGCAAGTACTGGCGGAGGAACGTGAAGAGCCGGTACAAATCGATGCTCCAATAGCTCCAGTAGCAGAGGCTATCCCGCAGCAGAGTCTTATTCCAGAGCAGGAAAAGCAGGAGCCGCGTATCGCAATTACAAACAAGCAGCCGCAAGAGGGTTCTGGTTTGGCAGGAGATGTCGGCATTCTCACGCTGCTTCAGACGAGCCGGCGTGAACAAGCAGCACGTCAGGCGGCTGAACAGGTAGTCGCTCAGCAGCGGGCAGATGAGGAAGCTAGAGTACAGGCTTCCGGCGATGAGATTGAGTGGAAAAACTTATTTCTGGGCAAACGCTCGGAAGATAAGGAATTTAAGAAAATTCGGATGTGTATTGTGCAGCGGGACGAGACGCTTGATGTCATCGCTACACGCTATAGCATGAATCCGAGAGAAATTGTAATGTATAACCGTTTGGACGACTCAAGCGTGTCGGAAGGACAGCTGTTATACATTCCATAGAGGCTTCTATAACGAAAATGCCCTTATTGCTCATTAATTTGAGCGATAGGGGCATTTCTTGCTTCTGCCGAGGTTGACTCAGGTCAGCAACAAAGGTATGATAAAAGTATATATGTGTTATAACGACATTGATGGGGAATAGTAGGCAGCAAAGCCTTCAGAGAGTGGAACCGTTACGCTGAGAGGTTCTGCAGGAAGTGACTGCTACGAGTCGCCCCGGAGTTGCCTGAGCCAAGTAGGAGCAACCTGTGCTCTACCGAAGTCAGGCCGGCCGCAGCCGTTATCTGTTTGAGTGCCATGCGGATACATTTCGTATGGAACAAAGGTGGTACCACGGAAGCTTAACCTTTCGTCCTTTATGATAAGGGCGGCAGGTTTTTTTTGTTTTTGTAGATCGATTTATGGAGGATGGACGAATGTCAGAAAATCAAACGACAACTGCAATGCCGACAACTTATGATCCTAAGGCAGCTGAGCAGAAATGGTACGATTACTGGATGCAGGGAAAATTTTTCGAGGCAGGCAAACGACCGGATGCACAGACGTATACGATTGTTATTCCGCCTCCTAACGTTACCGGAATGCTGCATATCGGGCATGCGTTAGATTTTACCCTACAAGATATTTTAATTAGAACGAAGCGTATGCAAGGTTTCGACACGCTATGGGTGCCAGGAACTGACCATGCGGGCATCGCGACGCAAACAAGAGTTGAGCAGAAGCTGCGTGAGCAAGGAATTTCGCGCTACGACCTAGGTCGTGAAGCATTCCTAGAGAAAGTATGGGAGTGGAAGGATGAGTACGCAAGTACGATTCGCGATCAATGGTCGAAGATGGGACTTTCCCTTGATTATTCGAGAGAGCGGTTCACTTTGGATGAAGGCCTCTCCAAAGCTGTACGCGAGGTTTTTGTTAAGCTCTACGATAAGGGCTTGATCTATCGCGGCAAAAAAATCATTAACTGGGATCCTGCTGCACGCACAGCTCTTTCAGATATTGAGGTAGAGCACAAGGAAATCAATGGACATTTGTATCACTTGAAATACCCGCTTAAGGACGGTTCAGGCTTTATAACGGTTGCAACGACACGTCCAGAGACGATGCTCGGCGATACAGCAGTAGCGGTTCATCCAGAGGATGATCGTTACAAGCACTTGATTGGACAAATGATCGTGCTTCCAGTCGTTGGACGCGAAATTCCAATTATTGCAGATGAGTACGTGGATAAGGAATTTGGTTCAGGTGCCGTAAAAATTACGCCTGCACATGATCCAAATGATTTTGAAGTTGGCGAGCGTCACAGTCTGCCGCAGATCATTGTGATGGATGAGACAGGTACAATGAACGCTGAAGCTGGTCCTTATCAAGGTCTCGACCGTGCGGATTGCCGCAAGCAGCTCGTTATGGATTTGCAGGAGCAAGGGGTATGCGTGGAAATCGAAGATCATGTGCATCAAGTTGGTCACAGTGAGCGCAGCGGCGCCGTTGTTGAGCCATATTTGTCTACACAATGGTTCGTTGCAATGAAACCTCTAGCTGAGGCTGCAATTGCAGCTCAAAAGGCTGGCAAAGGTGTCAACTTCGTACCTGAGAGATTCGAGAAAATATATTTGCACTGGATCGAGAACGTACGCGATTGGTGTATTTCGAGGCAGCTATGGTGGGGTCACCGCATACCGGCTTGGTATGATGAGACGACAGGTGAAACACATGTATCCCGTGAGAATATGGAAGGCGATCACCTTACCCAAGATAATGACGTGCTTGATACGTGGTTCAGCTCCGCATTATGGCCGTTCTCTACGCTAGGCTGGCCGGATGAAACGAATGACCTGAAACGTTATTACCCAACGGATGTACTCGTAACGGGTTATGACATCATTTACTTCTGGGTATCCCGAATGATTTTCACAGCTCTTGAGTTTACAGAGCAGTCTCCGTTCAAGGATGTGCTGATGCACGGACTTGTCCGTGACTCCGAAGGACAAAAGATGTCCAAGTCGAAGGGCAATGGTGTCGATCCGCTTGAGGTAATCGAGAAATATGGCGCAGATGCTATGCGTTATATGATCTCGACAAGCAGCACGCCAGGTCAGGATTTGCGTTTCCGTTGGGAGAAGGTTGAGCAATCGCGCAACTTTGCGAACAAGATTTGGAATGCATCACGCTTCGCACTGATGAATCTTGAAGGGGTTGAAGCAGCTGATATTGATATCACTGTTAATCTCGGAACAGCGGATCGCTGGATTTTGCATCGTCTGAATGAAACGGTTCGTGATGTAACTCGATTAATTGACAGCTATGAGTTCGGTGAAACTGGACGTCTATTGTATAATTTCATTTGGGACGATCTTTGCGACTGGTACATTGAATTCGCTAAGCTTAGCCTTTACAGCACAGATGAAGCAGCTAAAAAAGCTACGCAATCGGTACTTGCTTATGTGCTAGACCGTACGCAGCGTCTTATTCACCCGTTCATGCCATATATCAGCGAAGAGATTTGGCAGCATCTGCCTCATGTTGGCGATACGATCACTTTGGCAGAATGGCCGGTTTATGATATTGCGCTTGAAGCGCCGGACGCTGTGAAAGAGATGGAGCTCCTGATGGAGATGATCCGTTCAGTGCGCAATATCCGAGCAGAAGTAAATGTTCCGATGAGCAAAAAGATTGAAATGCTTATTAAGCCTGCTAGCGAGGCTGAAGCTGCTATTATGTCCCGCAACGAAGAATTTATTAAACGTTTCTGCGGTACGTCAAGTTTGGAGACTGGCCTGCACATTAGTGCGCCGGACAAAGCAATGACTGCGATTTTAACTGGTGCTGAGATTTATTTGCCGCTTGCCGGCTTAATCGATATCGCTCAGGAAATCGCTCGTTTAGAGAAGGAACATCAGCATTTGAATACCGAGGTAGAGCGGATTGAGAAGAAGCTCAGCAATGAAGGCTTTGTGGCAAAAGCGCCAGCTAAGGTTATCGATGAAGAACGCGCCAAAATGAACGATTATGCAGACAAACGCGACAAGGTACTAGCTAGAATTGCGGAATTGCGCGGATAACGCTGCAAAACGGAAGAAGGACGATTAGTATGACAGATCAACAAATAGAGCAGCGGCCTGCAGGGCCGCTGCAATCCTACCGGGAAGCGGTAGATTGGATTACTGGGCTAATTCCATTCGGTATTCGTCCAGGCCTTGATCGGATCGAGCAATTGATGGAACGGCTGGATAATCCGCATCGCAGATTAAAGTTTATCCACATTGCCGGGACGAATGGGAAAGGGTCTACTTGTGCATATTTGACGAGCGTTTTGCTGCGCGGCGGATATGATGTAGGCACATTTACATCGCCATATATAACGAAGTTTACGAATCGTTTTCAATATAACGGCATCGATATCGAAGAAGAGACGCTGCTTAGACTTGCCAATGAGCTAAAACCTCATGTTGATGAGCTTGCTCAGACAGAACTAGGCTCGCCAACGATGTTTGAAGTATCAACAGCGCTGGCTATTCTTTTTTATGCGAAGGTCACTTATCCCGATTATGTCGTGTGGGAGACTGGACTTGGCGGCAGGCTTGATGTGACAAATATCGTTCAACCGGTTGTTTCCGTCATTACGAATATTGGCCATGACCATATGGATAAACTCGGCGATACGATTGCTGCAGTTGCGAGCGAAAAAGCTGGCATTATTAAAGCAGGAATACCGGTCATTAGTGCGGTTACTCAGCCTGAGGCAATTGAGGTTATCAAGCAAGCAGCTGAAGGCAAAAAAAGCACGCTATATTTGTTAGGTGAACAATTCCATGAAACGGCAATCTCGGTTCGAGAGAATGAGCAAACTTTCCGCTTCGACAATCTGTTCCGCAGCATCGAGCCTTTGACAATCACGCTAAATGGTGCCCATCAACGGACGAATGCAGCGGTTGCTGTCATGACGCTTGAGATACTTCGCCAATATAATGCACTGGTCATCGAAGATGATGTACTGGCGGAAGGACTTCAAAAGGCTGCGTGGCCGGGACGACTTGAGATGGTTTCTAATCAGCCTCGTATTTTGGTCGATGGCGCACATAATCCAGAAGGTGCAGAGTCACTCGTGGACGCTTTAAAAAATACTTACAAATATGATCGGTTACATCTTATGATGGGTATGCTGGAGAATAAGAATCATCAGGATGTTCTTAAGCATATACTACCAATAGTGGATACGCTTATTGTGACCGAGCCTGACTATCGAATGAAAAAAGATGCCTCTGCTTTGGCTGATTTGGTACGTGAAATGCGTCAGCAACAGCCAGATCAGTACGCTTTCGAGCTTGTGGTGGAATCAAACTGGCAAGCAGCATTACAAAAACTACAACAGTTAACCGGGGAAACAGACCTTGGAGTCGTGACAGGCACGCTATATTTAATTGCTGACGTTCGCTCCCGTATTTTGTATGACTCGGATTCTGAAAAAGGTTGGTGAACCGTCTTTGAATACGGCAGAACACGTTCATTTCATCGGAATCGGCGGTTACGGTATGAGTGCCATTGCCCGCGTTATGCTGGAAATGGGCTATAAGGTGACCGGGTCCGATGTCGCACGTCAAGAATTAACAGAGAAGCTTGCAGCAAATGGTGCCAGCATTTATATCGGTCATCAGCCCGAGCATGTGAATGGAGCGGACTTGGTCGTATACTCTACGGCACTTTCCAAAGATAATGTTGAACGGAAAGCAGCTGAAGAGCTTAACATCCCAGTTTTGCATCGATCGCAAATGCTGGCTAGATTGATGAACGCAGGCAAAGGAATCGCAGTAGCCGGCGCACATGGCAAGACGACGACCTCTTCAATGATCGCGCTTGTTATGGAATCTTGCGGTGCGGATCCAACCTATATTATCGGTGGCGAAATCGTTAATGTAGGTACAAACGCAAAAGCGGGCAAAGGTGAATACGTCGTAGCGGAAGCGGACGAGAGTGATGGTTCATTCCTTCATTATCACCCTACGCTTGCTATCGTGACGAATATTGAGCCGGATCATCTTGAAAATTATGATGGCGATTTCGGCAAGCTGAAGGCTGCTTATGTGCAGTTTTTGCAGCAGGTGAAAGCGGACGGCAAGGCGATTGTATGCGCGGATGACGAGACGGTTAACGAATTGATACCGCAAGTATATCAAGGCAATATGAATTCATCGCAGCTAGTGACTTATGGCATTGACGGCGATGCAGACTATAAAGCTCAAAATGTTGTACTTGGAGACCGGAAGGTAACCTTTACAATGACGCATAAAGGGGCATTGCTTGGAGATGTGGAGCTGTCTGTTCCAGGCCTTCATAATGTGTACAATGCAATGGCTACTGTTATTACTTGTCTCGAAGCAGGCTTGTCCTTTGACAAAATTGCTGTTGCGATTCAATCATTTAGAGGCGCGAAACGCCGCTTCCAGGTGCTTGGGGAAGTTAATGATATTTTGGTCATTGATGACTATGCGCATCATCCAACGGAGATCAGAGCGACAATCAGCGCTGCTAAAGCAACAGGTAAACGTATTATTGCCGTGTTTCAACCACAGCGTTATACGAGGACGTTTTTCTTATTCGAGCAATTCAGCCGTGCATTCCCAGAGGCCGATGAGGTAATCATTACCGACATCTACTCGCCGGCAGGCGAATTGCAAATCGAAGGAGTAACATCCCGCAAGCTGGTGGAGCTAATCAAAAGCAACAGCAACGCGAACTCCGAGTATATTCCAACCAAAGAAGAAGTGCTTGCATACTTGACTGAGCGGGTCGCACCAGGCGATCTTGTTATCACCATGGGAGCAGGCGACATTTGGAAGGTAGCGGATTCGTTAGCGAAATCGTTAAAATCAAACCAATAAGCAGCTAATGCCCGGGATTCCATATCGGAATCACCGGGCATTTTGTATAAGCATAGGACTTTTCGTAAAAAAGGCTGTAAATAAGCCCACATAAAATTAACTTCAAAAACCGATAAAGATGAATCTCATTAGTCCAATTCCCTATCCTCATTTGCTTGTACTCACTACATAATTCACCTCTAACTTTCTAACTCTCTACCTCATTCATTCATTCATTCACTGATCTCATCAACCCACTTAAACTAGCACTAGCTAAATATCCTCATAATTAACAACCCCAATAACCTATGCTTTAAAAAGACTCCACAGCCTCCCAGCGGGACGGAGCGCACTAAACGTCATAAATCTACAATCAAAGTTTACGGACCTTTAATAATCCGTTTACGGGTCTCAGAATGCACATCAAGGTTTTAAGAAGTGCCGATCGTGTCCCAGCGGGACAGGCTTTTGTTAGTCCAATTGCGAGTCTAAGAGGATGCAGCAAGGTTTGTAGAAGCTTCCAGCGGGTCCCGGAGGGACAAAGCGCTCCAACGCTGCATGAACTGTTGGACGCCGGATGTGGTTATACGTTAGTTGAGTTGCGGGTGTCCAGAGGGTGCAACCCTTGGGGCCCTCCCTTGGAAGGGAGGGTTTGGGTGGGTTCGAAAATCATTTAATCATTTAATTTTTTAATTTTAAAATTAAAGTTTGAAATTGTAATCTCATTAAACTATAAATTTAAAACCTTTGAAGGTTTGGTAGACAACCCTCTAAGGGCATGGGTCTAAATCTCTCAAATGTCTCATAGATTAATACTAGATGAAAGGGACAAGGAGTGGATGAAATGACTCAGAAAAACCGTATTACTTATCGTTTTGACCGTAATGGCAATGGACAGTCCGTTAACGAAGAAAGCCGCAGCAATGACAATCAACAAGAGGCTCTCGATCATAAAGCAGCATCACCCAACAACTC
Source organism: Pristimantibacillus sp. Z349TD_6 (assembly GCF_056173205.1). Classification (NCBI taxonomy): domain Bacteria; kingdom Bacillati; phylum Bacillota; class Bacilli; order Caryophanales; family Paenibacillaceae; genus Pristimantibacillus (SeqCode); species Pristimantibacillus sp. Z349TD_6. The sequence continues at coordinate 2,155,479 of NZ_CM149662.1, forward strand.
TAATAACAATACGAATAAAATGATTTCCAAGAAAGTTGTTCCTCTATACCCATCTACAGAGAAGCATTCCGTCAGCGAAGTGAGTCCATGGAACAGTCCGTTCCAAGAGGATATTGGCGCATTGGAGCAGCTTATTAGAGATGCTGATTCAAAGACAGTATCCACTCCAAAACAGGCTCAGCCCAATCCTCCAAAAGAGAAGAAAAAAACGATAAAACCAACTTTTATGGATGATCCCTATGAGCAGCCTGAGGATCAACAGACATATGCGGAAAGGTATTCAGATAGGGATTATATGCAGGAGCCGATTCAAGCGTATGAAGAAGAGTTCGTAGAAGACGAAATCAGTATAAAAAGAGTGAACTATGCACGAATGAAACGTATGGCGGGAGCGCCATCGTGGTTTAATGTGTTTTTGTCAGTGACGGCTGCGCTTGCTACTGGAGCGCTGTTTGGTTATTTATTGTTGTCATTGTTTACGGGGGCAAGCATTTGGCCGGGGGGAGCTGGCAATAAGCCTGATTCAGTGCCCGTGATTGGAGATTCTGTCCAAGAAGGAACAGGAAAAGATCCGGTTGCAGGTGTAGGTGAGGAAAGCAAGGAAGCGGGCGTTGAAAATAAAAATGACCCTGCAGCAAAACCGGATCCGAATACTGCGATGGCTGCACTTAAAGGGCTGGATCGTTCTTATTATTTGCTGCAATTTGGAGTGTTTAGCAATACAGAGGGCAGGGATGCCGCAATGGCGCAATTGGCCGAGAAAGGGCTTGCTGGTGCTGCTATGACAAGCGCTGCTGATTATCGCGTATATGCTGGCATGGGTACAGATCGAAAAGGAGCTCAGGTTATTCGGAATATGATGCCGGAAATCGATCTTTATATCAAAGAAGTAAATATAGTAAATCCAGGAAAAATACCGTTTAAAGGCGATCAAAAAGCAGCACAATCTTTCTTCGATCAAACGGCAGTAGTCGTCCAAATGTTGGATGAATTAACATTAGCCCAGCTGGAACAGCCGACCTTATCGCCGCTTGGCGATGTTGCAGCAAATTCGTGGAAAGCCGAGCATCAAAAATGGACAGAAAACGCGGAAACGCTGCGAATAGGTATAGTAGATGCGGAAGGTAAGGCCTATTTGGATAAAATCAATCAAGCGATGAATGCGGCAGCAAAGACGATGGTAGAGTACGATAAAAAGCCTTCTCAAGCACAATTGTGGAAGACACAAGCGGAAGTTATGGAAGTGATCATTACGCAAAAAGAATGGTTTGAGAAGATCAGCGCATTGTAAACGAATAGGTTCATGCGTATAATAGTCTTAGGTGTCATTTCATGGCGAGAGGCGTTGAAAGATGAAGAAAAACGGCTGGATTCTTCTCATTTTTATCATATTTGGATTGTTGGCTGGTGCTCTAGTAGCGCGATGGCTGACTCCAGTTCCAGGCATCTCTTTTTTAACGAAACCAATCGAAACATCATGGTCACCTGCTGTCGATCTATATGTGCTCAGTTTCAACCTAACGCTTCATCTGCAATTCAGCTTGTTTAGCTTAATTGGAGCCGTAATTGCAATTTGGTTATACCGCAAAATGTAGAGCAGCAGACATTGACGTATGAAGGAAAGCATGAAGGAGCGCAGCATTCAATTTATGGAATATAAAAAATTACGCAACGAAGCGATTAGCCAGCTAGTACTGGCCTCTTCGTCACCGCGCCGGAAGGAACTGGTCGCATCGCTGGACCTTTCTTTGCCGGTTTATATTTTGTCTACTGATACGGATGAAACGATTGAAGCAGGCTGGTCGCCATCGGAAGTTGTAGAGCAGCTCAGCCTGCGCAAAGCAAAAGCAGCTATACCCCTGCTGCAACAAAAGCAGGAGGTACCAACGTCTTTAATTATTGGTGCGGACACCATTGTCGTGCTTGACGGAGATGTGCTTGGCAAGCCTGCTGACGACGAAGAGGCAAAGTCTATGCTTAGACGCCTTCAAGGCCGCTCCCATGAAGTGTATTCAGGAGTTGCTTGTGTTCTCTCTGCAAGCGGGGAAGCATTGGTTGCCCATCGCAAAACGAAGGTAATGATGAAGCCGCTTAGCGAGGATCAAATTGCTAGGTACGTTGCTACCGGCGAGCCGAGGGACAAGGCGGGCTCTTATGGCATACAAGGACTTGGAGCGACGATTGTAGAGCAAATTGACGGCTGTTATTTTAATGTCGTTGGCTTGCCGTTATCGCTTCTCTCAGACATGCTCGCTTCCTATGACATTGCTGTTTTTTAAAAGGTAACTTAATTGATTTCAATCGGATTTTTTTTCTTGAATGTGGCATGATATGAATAATTCATTTTTTTGAAGAGGCGGGATTGGGACATGTTGCCGCAACCTATGATTTTGCGTGAAGTCCCCCATGAAGAACGTCCAAGAGAGCGCATGATGAAATATGGGGCAGAAGCACTTAGCCATACCGAATTGTTAGCCATACTGCTGCGCACAGGTACGAAGCGGCAATCCGCCGTACATTTGGCAGGAGCGGTGCTTAAGCAATGCGGCAGCCTGCGTAATTTAATGGATATGAGCATGGAACAATTAACAGCCATTCGAGGAATTGGTCCGGCAAAGGCGATTCAGCTTCGTGCTGGCATTGAACTGGGAAGAAGAATTTCCCGGAGTCAGCTTGGTGAGACGGTTATTGTGCGCAAGCCGCAGGATGCTGCGGAATATGTGATGGAAGAGCTTCGCTATTTGAAGAAGGAGCACTTCGTATGTTTGTTTTTAAACACAAAAAACCATATTATTGCCCGCGAAACCTTATCTGTCGGTACGCTTAATGCATCGCTAGTACATCCTCGAGAAGTATTTCGTGCAGCTATTTCACGTAACAGCGCATCTATCATTTGTGTTCATAATCACCCAAGCGGCGATCCTACGCCGAGCCCAGAAGACATTGCATTAACGGGACGTCTAGCGGAAGCTGGACAGCTAGTCGGAATAGAAGTTCTTGACCATTTGGTAATCGGTGACGGAAGATTCGTAAGTTTGAAGGAACAAGGTCATATGTAATATAATAAAGTGATGTGGCAATTAGAAGGGAGCAAGAACATGTTTGGTGGTTTTTCGAAAGATTTGGGTATTGATTTAGGAACAGCGAATACGTTGGTATTCGTCAAAGGAAAAGGAATTGTGGTAAGGGAGCCTTCCGTGGTGGCCCTTCGTACAGATACAAAAACAATTGAAGCAGTAGGCGAGCAAGCCAAAAAAATGATCGGTAGAACGCCCGGCAACATTCGTGCTGTTCGTCCGATGAAAGATGGCGTTATCGCTGATTTTGAAACGACTGCTACGATGATTAAATATTTTATTCGACAAGCCCAGAAGCAGCGTTCTTTATTTCCCCGCCATCCAAACGTTATGGTTTGTGTGCCGTCGGGCATTACAGCGGTTGAGAAACGCGCAGTCGAGGATGCGACTAAGCAAGCTGGAGCTCGTGAGGCCTATACGATTGAAGAACCATTCGCAGCAGCGATTGGCGCTGATTTGCCTGTATGGGAGCCGACAGGCAGCATGGTAGTTGATATTGGTGGAGGTACAACTGAGGTTGCTGTTATTTCATTAGGCGGAATCGTTACGGCGAGATCCATTCGTGTAGCTGGTGACGAGATGGATGAAGCGGTTATACAATATATTAAAAGACAATACAATCTCATGATCGGGGAACGTACATCCGAGCAGCTGAAGATGGAAATTGGTTCAGCACTTCCACTGGATCGTCCGGAAACGATTGAAATTCGTGGACGCGATCTCGTATCGGGATTGCCTAAGACACTAGCGATTACATCCGATGAGATTACAGAAGCATTAGCAGATACCGTTAATGCCATTGTTGACGCGGTGAAAGTAACGCTGGAGAAATGCCCGCCGGAGTTGTCTGCGGACATTATGGACCGGGGTATCGTCCTCACAGGCGGCGGCGCCTTGCTGCGCAATCTGGACAAGCTGCTTCAAAGAGAGACAGGCATGCCGGTTATTGTTGCCGACAATCCGCTTGATTGTGTTGCGATCGGTACTGGCCGCTCGCTCGATAATATTCATTTATTTAAAGCAAGAAGCTCATCTCGTTCGAGACGCTAAGTTAGGTCCGATGGGGAAACGGATATGAAATGGGCAGGTGGTCGAGCTGTTTAAGCTAATGAGAAATAAGCGTATGTTTATGCTTATGATCGGGTTTATTTTATTCATAGCGGTCATCGGCTTCTCGCTAAGCGACCGCAAGGAATTATCGTGGCCGGAGAAATTTTTGAAGGATTCGGCAGCATACGTGCAGCAATGGTTCTACAAGCCCGCTGGTTATATAGCGGGCTTCTTCGAGGATATTAGTAATTTACGTACGATTTATGAAGAAAATGAGCAGCTGCGCCTTACAGCTGCAGCTTATTCTCGTGACAAGATTAATTACAATTTCGTAGAAAAAGAGAATGAACGTTTAAAGGCAGAACTCTCGTTCACACAGCGTCAGAAAGAGATGTACAATTATAATTATTTGATCGCACAGGTTGTATCGATCAGCAACGATGCGAATAACCGCACGATGACGATTAACCTAGGTTCCAGAGATGGCATCAAACCGAATATGGCTGTAACAACCATAGAGGGGTTGATCGGTCTCGTAAGCTCAGTAACCCCCAATTCGGCAGCCGTAACTCCAATTACAGAACTTGACGAAGCATCACCAACGTTCAACTCCATTGCTGTGACGATTATGGGTCGTGAGAATGATTCATTTGGTGTTCTGAGCAGCTACAACAAGGAAACGTCTAGAATCGTTATGACGAAAATTGCCGAAGACGATAAAATGGAATTTCAAGATACAGTTATTACATCTGGCCTAGGCGGAATTTATCCAAGAGGACTCGTTGTCGGAACGGTTGAAAACAAGCAGCTTGGCGACTTCGGACTTACATATACGGCATCGGTCAAGCTATCAGCAAGTTTTGATCATCTGACTGAGGTATTCGTTGTTCAGGTCCCTGAAATGGAGGATGCCGAGAAATGAGCTTGAACCGAATCATCCTGCTCATGTTGCTCTTGTTCGTTATCGAGGGAGCAGTGATGCCGTGGATTATTCCAGCCGGCTTCGGTCAACGGATCATTCCTCACTTTGTATTTGTAATGGTCATCTTCTCAGGTCTATATAGCAGAAGGCATCTTGCACTCATGCTTGGCATAAGCTTCGGATTGCTTCAGGATATTGTATACTTTGGTCATCTGCTTGGAATTAATGCGTTTATTATGGGTTTAATGGGTTACTTTACTGGCGTATTGCTGGAGCATCGCCGTTCAACGCTTATGATGGCGATTTCTGTTGTGGGATTTGCCTGCATTCTATATGACAGCGCCATATATTTCATTTACAAAGCATTTCGAATTACGAATGAAAGTTATGCATGGGCACTTATCGATCATATCCTTCCTAGTTTATTTTTGCAGCTGGCGTTTGCACTCTTGTGTTATGTACCGGCTCGAAAATGGTTTGAAGGGCAGACATTGGTCAAAGCAGAGAAGGATGAGGAATAAAATATTGCTGCAGGCAGGATTTTGCCCAGCTTAGCAAGAATCCATTAGGTTGGGGAGGGACGAACGTGACCGATAAGCAGCATATTATTATTAAGGGTGTAAAAGAAGGTCTCGTGTTCCTTCTCGACGATAAATGTGAATTTGCGACGCTTCTAGATGAATTGCAATACAAGCTGGAGAAGACGCATCAGCAGTTGCTCACAGGTCCCCTTGTTCACGTTCAGGTGAAGCTTGGATCCAGGCAGATTTCTGATGATGATAAAGATCGCATCAAAAACGTGATACGTTCACAAGGAAACCTAATGGTTCAATCTGTTGAGTCTGAAGCGCCTAAGATCGATCCTCAGCTCGGACAGCAACCTAATCTGCAAGTGCTCACGTCTATTATACGCTCAGGCCAAACTTATGAGCATGATGGGGATTTACTTTTAATCGGCGATTTGAATCCGGGCGGTACTTTAATGTGTACAGGTGACATATATGTGCTGGGTGCATTGCGCGGAACCGCGCATGCTGGGATTGGCGGGAGGACGGACGTGATTATAGCGACTTCACTCATGCGGCCAACTCAGCTCCGCATTGCGGATGTAATCAGCAGACCGCCAGAGGAATGGATGACCGGCGATGCCTCTATGGAGTTCGCCTTCTTAAGTGAAGGTAGAATGCAAATTGATAAGCTAGCGCAATTATTCCGCATACGGCATAATCCTATAATGTTTAAAGGAGTGTAGAATATGGGAGAAGCGATTGTTGTAACATCAGGGAAAGGCGGCGTCGGCAAGACGACCACTTCGGCGAACCTGGGTACCGCGCTAGCTTTACTTGGTAAGAAGGTTTGCATGGTTGATACAGATATTGGACTTCGCAATCTGGACGTGGTTATGGGACTTGAGAACCGAATCATTTATGATTTGGTTGATGTTGCCGAGGGCCGCTGCCGCTTGAACCAGGCGCTCGTAAAGGACAAGCGCTTTGAAGAGCTGTACATGCTTCCTGCCGCACAGACGAAGGATAAAGATTCTGTTACGCCTGAACAAGTTCGAAATATGATTTTAGAGCTCAAGAAAGAGCATGACTATGTTATTATTGATTGCCCAGCAGGGATTGAGCATGGCTTTCGAAACGCAATTGCAGGTGCTGATCGAGCTATCGTGATCACTACACCTGAGAACGCTGCGGTACGGGATGCCGATCGTGTAATCGGACTGCTGGAGCAGGAGAAAATACCAAGTAAGCTGATCATTAACCGGATTCGTCAAAATATGATGAAAACCGGTGAAATGTTGGATATCGATGAAATTTGTCAAGTGCTGGCAGTCGATTTGATCGGAATCGTACCTGATGATGAGAAAGTTATTTCTGCTGCAAACAGCGGAGAGCCGACAGTTATGAATCCGGCTTCACGTGCCGCAATCGCCTACCGGAACATCGCACGCCGCATACTTGGCGACATGGTTCCTCTCATGCTGCTTGATGAGAAGGCGGGAGCGTTCAAACGTTTCCGTAAGTTCCTCGGAATAGGATGATTACGACTTGCTTAACAAATTAAAAAAGCTGGATTGGGGAATTTTGATAATCTTAGTTTTCCTTATGATTATCAGTATCGTACTTGTCTATAGTGCAACTGCAAATAATCCAAAGTACGCAGGTCATGAGATCAAACAGCTGAAGTTTTACGGCTTGGGCTTTTTTGTAGCTATAGCAGCCACCTTATTTGATTATCGTATCGTTCTCAAGAGCTGGCATGTCCTTTATGGCATAGGGGTTACATTGTTGATTCTTGTTTATTTCTTTGGAGCGGTAATCAATGGGGCTAGAGGATGGTTTCAGTTTGGAGCTTTATCGTTTCAGCCTGCGGAAATGGTCAAAATTATACTCATTATCGGTATCGCTTATATTATGGGACGACGGCAAGGCGATCGGCTGACGCTCACCCAAGATTTGCTTCCGATTGCAGCATTTGCTTTTCTGCCGTTTATGCTCGTAATGATTCAGCCGGATCTCGGCAATGCGATCATATACGTAGTCATCGTGTTAGGGATGTTATGGATTGGGAATGTCAAATATTCTCATGTTATTACAGGGATTACAGTCGTTGTTGTAAGTCTTGTCCTTTTTGTTTCTCTGTTCAACACATTCAATCAAGAAATTTACAATTACTTGAAAGATAATGAAATGGGACATTGGCATAAAAGGATTAATACTTTCATTAATCCGGAGACGGCAACTGCAGATGACAAACACCAATCGGAAAATGCACAAATTGCAATCGGTTCAGGCGGTTTAAACGGTGACGGTTATTTGCAAGGCGATATGAAAAATGGCGGTTTTGTACCTTATCCGTATTCTGACTCGATTTTTGTTGTTATTGGCGAGGAATTTGGTTTTCAAGGCGCAGCCATCTTATTGCTTCTGTATTTCTTGCTCATATATCGGATGATTATTATTGCTTTTAAGTGTTATGATTTGCGAGCCTCGTACATTATTATTGGCATCGTGTCCATGTATGTGTTCCAGGTGTTCCAAAATATCGGAATGATGATTGGAATTATGCCAATTACGGGAATTACGCTGCCGTTTATTAGTTATGGAGGCACATCACTTCTGCTTAATATGCTGTCAATCGGACTTGTATTCAGCATTAAGGCACATCAAGAAAAATATGAGATGGCTGACTAAAGGTTAGTCAAGCTAGAAAGCTGCTTCTGAGACGGATGTTATCCGATCTTGGGGTGGCTTTTTTTTATGATTAGCTGCGCTCGCATACTTGTCTCAATCCCCACATATCCATGTATAAAGGAACAAGCTGTCCCAAGGACGATGGAAGCGGGGGGGAAACGAGATGTTAATGAAGGATAATGAGAAGCGGCGCAATCAGCATAAAAATCAAAATACAGGGGATCGGAACTCTGTGCCTTTACAAGAAGAGGACATATATTCAGACCCTCGCATGCCATACAAGCACGAATATTTTGATGAAGACGAGGCGGAGGAGCTTGATCCAGAGGTCGTTTGGAAAACCAATCCTAATCCATGGGCAAATTGGAACGAGGACAAAGGGTATGTTGATAATAGAAGATTTATAAAAGGGCCAGTTCTATCGAATGAGAACGATCCGGGATCAGGCGGCGGGAAAAATAATTATACTTTCGGCAAGGAGCTGAAATGGAAGCTAGCAGTAGCATTGCTGTTATTTGGCGCGGTATGGGCTATGTTTCGATATGATACGGAATACACGCTCAAGGGACAAGCGCTCGTAAAACAAGCGCTTACGGATGAGATTGATTTTGCAGCTGCGGCTGCTTGGTATAAGGAAACGTTTGCCGGGGCTCCCTCCTTTATTCCTATTTTTCAGGACAATCCTGAACCTGCAGTAGGCGCAGATGGAACGGTAAAGCTGCCTATCGTAACCCCATTGGAAGGAGGATCGCTTGTTCGAACGTTTGCGGAGATGCTTAATGGTATAGAGCTTGCTGGAAGCTCTGAAGCAGAGGTTGTTGCGGCAGAGACGGGGCGCGTATTGCTATTATCAGATCAGGGTACGCAAGGTTCGACTATTGTTATCCAGCATGTCAATCAGCGCGTAACCGTATATGGGATGCTTGGGAAAACGAATGTTAAAGTAAATGACTGGGTTGAGGCAGGCGATTCTATCGGCAACCTGCTGAAAGCTGAAGGTACGCAGCCAAGCCTGCTATATTTTGCTGTTAAACAAAATGATTTGTATATCGATCCCGTGGGCGTGATACCGATTGATTAAATGGAAAGGAATCCTATGGTCGGTCCATCCGTTGTTCGTTATCATTATGCTTGGGTCGGTCATGACAGGATATTTTGCCGAGCTGATTACCTTGTTTTTACTCGTGCTTGTCCATGAAATCGGCCATGTTATTGTAGCTCGGGGCTATGGCTGGACGATAAAGGAAGTAAAGCTGCTGCCCTTTGGCGGTGTTGTCGAGGTTGAGGAAGCCGGCGGCGTACCTGCAAAAGAAGAGGCAATTGTGGCGATTGCGGGTCCCTTGCAAAACGTTTGGATGGGACTAGCTGCTTGGGGCTGCGGGCAGCTTGGCATATGGGACTTAGCATGGGCGGAGTATGTATGGAAAGCAAATCTAATGATCGGCTTGTTCAACCTGCTGCCTATTCACCCGCTTGACGGAGGGAAGCTGCTGCAGGCGGCATTAAGCTACACGGTTAACTATTATAAAATGCTTGTTTGGAGCGCGCGAGTCAGCTTGTTTTTTAGTGTGCTGATGATCATCGTCTCCTTGCTTCCATGGTTAGTGTATAAGGACGGGATTCAACTCAATCTGCTCATTGTCGGCATATTTCTTGTGATGACGAACTGGACGTACTATCGTAATGTTCCCTATTTGTTTTATCGTTTTCTGATGTACCGGGAAAGAATCACGCTGCAGGCGCTGAGGCTCGGCCACATTGCAAGTCCTATTATCGTAAGCGGCAAGCAGTCAATCATCTCGGTAGCAAGGCTCTTTCAAAGGGAGCGATATCATCTGATATACATGGTGGAGTCGCACAGCAAGGAAGTCAGAGTGCTGCCGGAGCAGAAAATTGTTGAAGGCTGTTTGTCCGAAAATAATCCGAATCGTGCAGTGTCGGAACTTTTCAGTTAAAATAGATGAAAAGCGTACGGGCAGGTGATATTCAGGAATGAAGCAAATGTTGATGCACGTTAACGGTGAAATGCTGCAAACCGCTGTACTGGAAAATGGCCGCCTAGTCGAATTTTTTATGGAAAAATCAAAAGCAAGCAGTTTGGTTGGCAATGTGTATAAAGGTCGTGTCGTGAACGTGCTGCCTGGCATGCAGGCGGCTTTCGTAGATGTAGGACTAGCTAAAAATGCATTTTTGTACATTGATGAGCTGCTCCACCCTCATTTGGAAAAACAGCCAGCTGAAAAGCCGCTCATTCAAAATATGGTCAGGCCTGGACAGGAATTGCTCGTACAAGTTATGAAGGAGCCGCTGGGAGGCAAAGGCGCCCGTGTCACTACACATTTCTCACTGCCTGGGCGGTTTCTTGTTTATATGCCAAATGCCGATTATATTGGCGTTTCCAAAAAAATCAGTTCCGAAAGCGAGCGTTCGAGATTGCGAGCCATCGGCGAGAAGCTGCGTGAGCTGGAGGAAGGCATTATTTTACGAACGGCGGCTGGAGCTGAAAGCGAGCTGTCTTTGCATGCCGATGTCGCAGGGTTAAGAGAGATTTGGCAAAGCATTTCGGAACGAAGCGTGGAAGCGAGTGCGCCAAGCGAGCTGCACAGAGAAGCAGGTCTCATGCGGCGGGCTGTACGAGACACACTTACGATGGATATGGATGAAATATGGATAGACAATGCGGATAGGTTTGAGGAAGCGTCAGCACTGCTGGAGGAAATGACCCCTCAGCTTCGTGAGCGGTTAAAATGTTTTGAATCAAGGCAAGGCAATTCTTTATTTGATACGTATCGTGTGACGGAGCAGGTGACAAGAGCGTTCGAGCGCAAAATTCAGCTTACCTGCGGGGGGCACCTCATATGGGAAGAGACGGAAGCTCTGACGGTTATAGATGTGAACACAGGCAGATTTATTGGGACATCTGGCCTTGAGGATACGGTGTTCCGCACGAATATGGAAGCAGCTGACGAGATTGCAAGATTGCTCCGAGTTCGAGATGTAGGCGGCATTATTATTATTGATTTTATTGATATGGAGCAGGACAACCATCGCGAGCAGGTTATGCAAAGACTCGTAGAGAAAGCGCGCAATGATCAAACCAAATGTACGATTTTGGGCTGGACAAAGCTCGGATTAATTGAAATGACGCGTAAAAAGGCTCGTGAGAATGCTGTCCATCAACTGATCGAGCGCTGTGAGAGCTGCGGAGCGCACATAAAATGATCAGAGTTGTATAAATAGTTTAAATTTTCTTGTTGGATGAATTGATATAGCTTGCATAGTATGGTACAATCTTTGGGTGTGTGTCTCGTACCTCAGTGGAATGGGACGTACAAGTACCGCTCCGATTGGGTAAACAAGCGTTTGCGGCGCAGGCCGTAAGCCACCTGAATTAGGCGAGTCTTCGAAAATAAGGAGGTGCACCAACAATGTTCGCAATTATCGTAACTGGCGGCAAGCAATACAAAGTTCAGGAAGGCGATGTAATCTACATCGAAAAACTGGATTCTGAAGCAGGCGAAAGCGTAACGTTTGATCGTGTTTTGGCGGTTTCTAAAGGTGACGGTCTTGTAACTGGAACTCCGGTTGTTTCCGGCGCTACAGTAACAGGCAAAGTCGAGAAACAAGGCAAAGGCCAAAAAATCATCGTTTACAAATACAAAGCCAAAAAGAACTATCGTCGTAAGCAAGGTCATCGTCAACCGTTCACAAAAGTAACAATCGAGAAAATCCAAGCGTAAGAGGAATTTCTATGATAACAGTTACCTTTGTACGAAGAGCCGCTGACAGACGTATCGTATCATTTGCGGTCGAAGGACATGCTAAATATGCGAAGCCCGGCAAAGATATCGTTTGTGCGGGTGTATCAGCCATCTCGGTTGGTACCGTTAACGCGATCGAAGCTCTAGCGGGAGAGGAGCTCCCTGCCAAGATGAAGAACGGCTGGCTATCGTCGGATATTCCGACGCTTGCAGACGAGGCTTCAGACGGCCGGATGCAGCTGCTGCTGGAATCAATGGCGGTTATGCTTGACACTATTGCAAAATCATACGGCAAGCATGTCGTTATTCATGAACATCTTAATGCGTAAGCATTCGGTGCAGGTTTGTTTTGCAAGCCTCTAGTTCATGCTTACGGTGCAGCTTTGCTCACCAATCCTTTAGAAGGAGGGAATAACTATGTTGAAACTGAATCTTCAGCTCTTCGCTTCGAAGAAAGGTGTAGGTTCCACTAGAAACGGACGTGACTCACAGTCGAAACGCCTTGGCGCTAAACGTGCTGACGGTCAAACCGTATCTGCTGGAAGCATCTTGTTTCGTCAACGCGGAACAAAAATTCACCCAGGAACTAACGTAGGCATCGGGAAAGACGATACGCTTTTTGCATTAGTAGAAGGCGTAGTGAAGTTCGAACGTTGGGGACGCGACCGCAAAAAAGTGAGCGTGTATCCAGCTGTTCTTGCTCCGGTAGCTGCAGCAGTAGAAGCTTAATACAACCTTATATATGCAACAAGCCCCGGCCTGCATCGCTTGGCCGGGTTTTTTTATTCCATGGCTGATGACCGTAGGACGGCTGCGTGATATACTGGATAAGCAAGCAAAAATGCCTAAGGCGTCTCGGACGCTGAAGCAGCTTTGACGGGGAAATATAATATATTTGTTGTTATATTTTCGGGAAATACGAAGAAAGTAGGTTTAATCGATGGGACGCTTAACAACGGTGAAATATTACGCGGCGGCAACCATTTTATTGCCATGCGCCGCTGTACTTATTTGGCCCAATCAAGTGTGGTTAACTGCTGTCTTTCTCGTTTGGCTTATAGCTGTTGCGACTTACTGGATACGAACGGAACGGAAAGAGCACGCAGAGCGGACTGCGCGAACGATTCAATCGTTGCAAAACTCTGCAATACGAACTCTCAATCATCATCGTCATGACTGGATGAACGACCTGCAAGTCGTGTTTGGCTATATTAGGCTCAAAAAGCTGGATAAAGCCGCCGAGTATGTGGAGAAAATAAGTGAACGGATGGCTGTGGAGAGCAGTATATCCAAGCTGGGAGTTCCTTCACTGATTAGTTATATTCAATCGTTTCGTACGATATCGAATTCGCTGGAGTTACAAATTGTAATTAAAGGCGACATTCATTTAAACGAAATAACGGCAGATGCCGATCAAATAGCCGAAACGCTCATTCATACGATTAACGCATATCGGTTTGCGGCTAAGCCTGGCTATGGTAATGCTGCTGTTCTTACGCTGGAGCTATCGCTGGATGAGGATGCACTGTATGCAGCCTTCTATTATGATGGCGAACTAATGAATGAACAGCAATGGAAGCAAAAAATACAACAGCAGTTGGAAGGCGCGCCAATGCAGCCGATCAACTTCGAGCAGCCGTATGCAAAGGTGTTGCTGAGGGCGGAAATGCGCGCATGAACGGGGGCACATCATGTTTGTCGATAAAGCGAAGATATTTGTAAAAGGCGGCGACGGAGGCGATGGTATCGTTTCTTTTCGCCGTGAGAAGTATGTAGAGCAGGGCGGTCCTGCAGGTGGCGACGGAGGCCGAGGCGGCGACTTGATCTTTCAAGTTGACGAGGGTCTGCGTACACTGATGGACTTCCGCTATCAGAAGCATTTCAAGGCTGATCGCGGCGAGCGCGGAAAAGTAAAAAGCATGCACGGAGCGGGCGCTGATGATACAATCGTACGGATTCCACCCGGCACAATAATCGTTGATGATGATACGCAAGAAATTATTGCGGATATGACTCGTCACGGTCAACAAATCGTTATTGCAAAAGGCGGACGCGGCGGACGCGGCAACATTCGCTTTGCTACGCAAAACAATCCAGCTCCTTATATTTCGGAGAATGGTGAAGAAGGACAAGAGCGCTGGGTTGTTCTTGAGCTTAAAGTAATGGCAGATGTAGGCCTTGTTGGTTTCCCAAGCGTAGGCAAATCAACCCTGCTATCTGTCGTTTCTGGCGCTAAGCCGAAGATCGGCGCTTATCACTTTACGACCATTACACCGAATCTAGGTGTCGTTGACGTTGGGGATAGCCGCAGCTTCGTAATGGCTGATTTGCCTGGACTTATCGAGGGAGCGCATGAAGGCGTTGGTCTAGGTCATGAGTTTCTTCGTCATGTAGAGCGGACGAGGGTTATCGTTCATGTTATCGATATGTCAGCGTCTGAAGGACGCGATCCTTTTGATGATTGGGTGAAAATCAACGAGGAGCTTGTTCTCTATAATGAGAAGCTAGCAGATCGTCCGCAAATTATTGCTGCAAACAAAATGGACATGCCGGATTCTGAGGAGCAGCTTGAGTTGTTCAAGCAAAAGCTCGCAGAAGTTAGCGGTGAACGTCAATATGAAATTTTGCCAATCTCCTCGCTAACGAAAAAAGGCGTACAGGAGCTACTATATAAAGCAGCTGATATTCTTGATACGGTTTCAGAAGAAGTTGAAATCGCAGATGTGAAGGATGTTGCTGAACGTAAAGTTTATACGTACGAGAAGCGCGAAGAAACGACTTTTACCATCCATAAGGAAGATGAAGTGTTCGTTATTGTTAGTGCTGGCATTAGCAACTACATGAAACGGATGAATTTGACTTCGTATGATGCGGTTATGCGTTTTGCACGCACGATGCGCAAAATGGGTGTCGATGCCGAGCTTCGCAAGATGGGAGCAAAAGACGGCGATATGGTTCAAATCGGCGACTTTGCTTTTGAATTCTTCGAGGGCAGCGACTATAATCCGAATGGCTAGAGCATTCGCACATATTAACAAATGAAGACGGCGAAAGCCGTCTTTTCTTGTTTTGCCTATTGCCCCAAACGGTATATTTCGATATAATGTCCACTATAGGTGAACAATTGTCTTTTTGAGGAGGACGTATAGTGACGAAACGCTATTATGTCGTTCGAGAGGATATTTTACCGGAAGCGATTATGAAGACGATACAAGTGAAGGAGATGCTTGGCCGAGGAGATGCGGCAACCGTGCATGAGGCGGTTGAACGTGTTGGACTTAGCCGAAGCGCTTTTTATAAGTATAAAGATGGTGTCTACGCGCTAAATGAGCTGGAACGAGAACGTATTGCGACCATTTCTATGGATTTGGAGCATCGTTCAGGCGTACTCTCCAACGTACTTAGCATGGTGGCGAGCCAGGATGGCAATGTGCTGACGATGAATCAGTCCATTCCGCTCCAAGGTTTCGCTAATGTCGTCATTTCGGTCGATATTTCGCAGCTTTCCGGAGAACTGTCATCGCTGGTTGAAATGCTTCGCAGTCAGCCAGGCGTGCGTAAAGCTTCGGTCATCGGACAAGGATAACAGAATGGATAATGGAGGGTATATATGAAGCCGGTTAAAGTTGGTTTATTAGGTCTTGGTACAGTTGGTACAGGTGTAGTTCGAATTGTTGAGGGACATCAGGATGATTTGGCTAGTCAGGTCGGTTCGCCGATCGTAATTGAAAAGGTACTCGTTCAAGACAAAAGCAAATCGCGTAATATTGCAGTGGATGCAAGCAAGCTAACTGAGGATCCTTGGGAAGTCATCCGCCACCCTGAAATTGATGTTATCGTTGAGGTTATGGGTGGAATCGGGCTTACGAAAGAATATATACTAGAAGCGCTGTCCCTCGGCAAACATGTCGTAACGGCAAATAAAGATTTAATGGCAATGCACGGTCCTGAAATATTGGCCAAAGCCAAAGAAAACCGCTGCGATGTTTTGTATGAAGCAAGCGTAGCCGGCGGTATTCCGATTATTCGTACACTTGTCGAAGGTTTCGCCTCCGACCGCATTAATAAAATTATGGGCATTGTGAACGGCACAACGAATTTTATTTTGACAAAGATGAGTCAAGAAGGCGCTTCGTATCTGGATGTGCTTAAAGAAGCGCAGGAGCTTGGTTATGCGGAGTCTGACCCGACATCAGATGTCGAAGGACTTGATGCAGCGCGCAAAATGACAATTCTCGCTACAATCGGATTCCGTGCCAATGTAGCGCTTGAGGATGTATCCGTTCAAGGAATTTCATCGGTATCCAAAGAAGATATTTTGTACGCGAAGCGTCTTGGCTATGAAGTGAAGCTGCTTGGTATCGCAGAGCGTCAGGATGATTTGATCAGCATCAGCGTTCAACCAACGATGGTGAAGCAATCGCATCCTATCGCATCGGTAAACGGCGTGTTTAACGCGGTTTATGTATATGGCGAAGCTGTTGGTGAAACGATGTTCTACGGCGCAGGCGCGGGTGAGCTTCCGACAGCTACGTCTATCGTATCCGATTTGGTAGCCGTTGTGAAAAACCTGAAGCTTGGTGTGAACGGCATGCAGGGAAGCCTTGCTTATAAAGAGAAGAAGCTCAAGACTGACGAGCAGATCTCATCTAAATATTTCATTTTGCTTAAAGTGGCAGATCGTGCCGGCGTTCTTGCACGCATAACGCAAGTATTCGCTGACTTTGAAGTCAGCTTGGAGTCAGTATTGCAGCAGCCGACACCGTCTAATCCGGAAGCTGAGATCATCATCATCACTCATGACGCGAACAAAGCAGCTATCCAGAAGGTGCTTGCTAAGTTTGACTCGCTGGATGTCGTTCATAAAGTGAAAAGCGTCTACCGCGTAGAAGGATAAATCTTATGAACAATCGCAGAGTAATCGTAAAAATACCAGCAAGTACAGCAAATCTCGGACCAGGGTTTGATACGCTTGGGATGGCTCTTTCGCTATACGCATGGATTGAAATGAGCATCTCTGAACAAACGGAATTCCAGTTTTACGGCGATCAAATGAATGGATTGCCAAAGGACAAAACGAATTTAATCTATAAGGTTGCGCAGCTTGTGTTCAAAGAAGCAGGCGTATCCGTGCCAGAGCTCTCGATTTCGATGCACAGCGATATTCCGCTCACTCGCGGACTAGGCAGCAGTGCGTCAGCAATCGTAGGCGCTCTGGTTGCTGCGAACGCATTGATTGGCGGTCCGCTCACGGATGATAAGCTGTTCCAAATGGCAACAGCGCTGGAAGGTCATCCGGACAATGTCGGCGCGTCATTATACGGCGGCATTGTCGTCTCGGCTTGGGATGGGGAGCGAGCAGATTATGTTAGAATTGAGCCGCATCACAAGCTGAAGACGCTTGTCGCGATTCCAGCCTTTCAGCTGTCGACGGAGAAGGCGCGTCATGCGCTTCCGTCTTCAATTAGTATGGCTGACGCCATATTTAACGTCAGCCGCAGCTCTTTGCTCGTCGCAGCGCTTGCTGGCGGCGAGCTAGGTATGATTCGCCATGCGATGAAGGATCGGCTGCACCAGCCTTACCGTGCAGCATTGATTCCCGGCATGGCAACTATACTGGAGCGCGCGGTAGAGCACGGCGCGCTTGGTGCTGCGCTAAGCGGAGCAGGGCCGACGCTGATTGCATTTGTTGAGGATACGGAAGCCGGTGCTGCACACAGCTCGGGCGAATCCATGCTTGAAACATTTCTGCTTGATACGCTGAAGCAGGAGGGCATTGAAGCGAATACGCTATGGCTGTCGCCAAGCGCTCAAGGTCCTCAAATTACGATAGAGGAAATTTCTTCGCAGCCTGCGATTCCTCTTCCGGATCGAATTAAAGGAGATATGAAGCGATGAAGACGATAGCGGTTTTACCTGCTGGATCTGTATCGGATGAGGCAGCAAGACATTTATTCCGCGGTGAAGAAATAAACTGGAAGCATCACCGGCTAATTTCTGATGTGTTCCTGTCTACTGTCAATGGAATAAGTGATTACAGCATCATACCGATCGAGAATACGATTGAGGGTTCTGTTAGCCTTCATATGGACTGGCTTGTACATGAAGTTGATATTCCGATTCAAGCGGAGTGGGTGTACCCCTCCATTCAAAATTTGATCGGCCGACAATCTGAGCTGTTAAACGATAATGGGGAAATGGACTACTCACGTATTACTAAAGTGATCAGCCATCCTGTAGCGATCGCACAGTGCTTGCAATTTCTGCGTACACATCTTCCGCATGCGGTTACAGAACATGTCAGCAGTACAGCTGAGGGCGTTAGAATCGTTCAAAACAACCCGAATGCCGGTTTGGCAGCTATTGGCACGATGACTGCTGCTGCGAACGAGAAGCTTGATGTTCTCGCAAGTGAGATTACAGATCATGATAATAATTACACTCGGTTTTTGCTGGTCGGATCAGAGCCCTATACCGATCGTAAATCCGATAAAATAAAAACGAGCATTTTAATTACATTGCCAGAGGATTACCCGGGAGCGCTCCACCAGGTTCTTTCTGCTTTTGCATGGCGCAAAATCAACTTGACCCGAATTGAATCGCGCCCGACGAAGAAGAAGCTCGGCAATTATTATTTCTTCATCGACATTGATATGGCTCTTGATACCGTTCTGCTTCCTTCAGCCATTCAAGAAATTGAAGCAATCGGATGTCAGGTTCGCGTATTAGGAAGCTATCCAAGCTTTACTGAATTCAAGAAATAAGCATAGCTGGTTGCTCTAAAGTGTAGAATGAAACGATACATGAATAGAAAGCCGAGTTCACTCTGATGGGTGAACTCGGCTTTTTACTATTTTTTTTGTGAAAGTGGAGACACCTGCCCATATTCTGCATAGGATGTAAGGATTGATAATAGGCATTAGCAGTGCCTGGTTATTCAGAACGTGACAGGAGGTTAACAACGAGTGAAAATCCATATTGTGAAGAAAGGCGAGTCGTTATACTTTATCGGCCAAAAGTATAATGTATCGCTCGAAGAGCTTTTGAAGCTGAACCCGGGTATTACGAATCCGGACGCCATTGATGTTGGCATGAAGCTGAAAATTCCTTCAAGCATCGCGGGCGGCGCAGGAGGTGGAATGGACATCATGCATCAGCATATTGTGAAACAAGGTGATACCCTTTGGAAGCTCTCGAAAGCTTGGGGCGTGCCGCTCGCGGATATGATTAAAGCGAATCCGCAGCTCAAAAATCCGAATGTATTGCTTACTGGTGAAGTTGTGAATATCCCTAAAGTAGGCGAAACCATGACTGAAGGAACTGGTGGCCAAGGTACTGGAGGTACTGGACAACAAGCTGGACAGAGCGTGGCACAAAATACGGGAGGTCATCATGCCCTTCACCCAAGCTCAATCATGCAAGGGGTACAGGGCTGGGTCGGAAAGCTTTCTACAGCGCCTATTATTGGAAAAACACCAACAGCTCCAATTGCAGGCAAGACGCCAACTGCGCCTATTGCACCAGCACCGGTAGCCCCTGCTCCTGAAACGCCTGTTGCACCTGTTCAAGAGAAAAAACCAACAGCACCTATTGTGAAGCCAGTAGAACCAGCTCCTCTTCCTGCCCCTAAAGCGGCAGCAGTTGAGCCAGCCAAAAAGGCACTGCCAATCGAAAAGCCTGTTGAGAAAAAGCTAAAACCGATTCATTCCGAATACAAGCCAAATGTTGATTTATTCAAGCAATATGGCATCCCAGCAACCGAAGCATTATCCTTGTATGATTTGCCAAAAGCACCTGAAGCAATCTCGCCAGCTGCACAACAGCCTACTTACGGAGGATATGGGCATCATCAGCCAATGATGACTATGCCAGCTCAGATGGGATATGGTTACGGGCAACCGATGACCATGCCAATTCAGTCGGGCTATGGATTTGGTCAACCAATGACCATGCCAGCTCACATGGAACATGGCTACGGTTACGGAGATTGGCATCAACCTGTGCCATTCGGAAGTACGGTAAGCCCAATGCATGAAGGAAACGAGGCGCCATTTGAGTGTCCGCCGGGGATGGTATTTGTTGGAAGTTACCCATCTCCATCCAGCATGCCTATGGGCGTTGGCCCTGAATGGGGTTATGGTTATCCAATGATAAATCCACTCCAGCATGGCATGCAGGAAAATGGTCAAATGGTAGCCGGAACTTCTGCATTCCCGAACCAAAGCATGGTATCGCCGCTGGCAACACAGCCGAACCAAGGTATGGTATCGCCGCTGGCAACACAGCCGAACCAAGGCATGGTATCGCCGCTGGCAACACAGCCGAACCAAGGCATGGTATCGCCGCTGGCAACACAACCGAACCAAGGCATGGTATCGCCGCTGGCAACAAAGCCGAATAAAGGTAAGGTGTCCCCGCAAGCGACACAGCCAAACCAAGGCAGTGTATCACCGCTGGCAACACAGCCGAACCAAGGCAGTGTATCACCGCTTGCGACACAGCCAAACCAAGGCGCTGTATCGCCATTTGCGACACAGCCAAACCAAGGCGCTGTATCGCCATTTGCGACACAGCCAAACCAAGGCGCTGTATCACCATTTGCGACACAAGCAAACCAAGGCGCTGTATCGCCATTTGCGACACAACCAAACCAAGGCGCTGTATCGCCATTTGCGACACAACCAAACCAAGGCGCTGTATCGCCGTTTGCAACACAGCCAAACCAAGGCATGGTATCGCCATTTGCAACACAGCCGAACCAAGGCATGGTATCGCCGTTTGCAACGCAGCCAAACCAAGGCATGGTATCGCCGTTTGCAACGCAGCCAAACCAAGGCATGGTATCGCCGTTTGCAACACAGCCGAACCAAGGGATGGTATCGCCGTTTGCATCGCAGCCGAACCAAGGGATGGTATCGCCATTTGCAACAGAGCCGAACCAAGGTATGGTATCGCCGTTTGCAACACAGCCGAACCAAGGAATGGCTTTCCCATCGAGCATGCAGCCTGAGTATGGTTATGGCTCCGGCTATGGTCATGGGGGTCATGGGAATGTAATGCCGGTTCAAGTGCAAAATGATGGCGGTTATGGTTATCCTGTAGCAGGTTTTTCCCCATACTCACAGCAGTTTCCATCTAATCAGGGTTGGCCTCAAACAGCCGGTGTAGGCAATATGAATCAAGACGATTGCGGCTGTAAAGGGAATCGTTCTGATCAAAACACCGCAAAGGCGGCTGATGTACAAATTGAAAAACCAGCAAAGATAGTTGTACCAAAGAAATCGAACAAGAAAGCAGTTATTCGAACAGTTTCCACACGGCCTAATAAACCGAAAAAACGTGGAAATCAGCCTTGGATCAATCGTTAAAAGAATACATGCTGCCCCAAAGGTCTACTGTCCTTTGGGGCTTTCTTTATTATGAATACATAATGCTAATCATTTTTTTGAAAAAAACAAGTATCGGACAAGCAGATTAAACTATGGATTCTTACAAATAAATCGTCTTGAATATTTATGTAATTATGGCGCATACTATCAAAAAATATAAAGAAGGGGTCTTCCCTATGATGGAATTCAGCCTTTGGAAAAACTTAAAGAAACGTTTAAAGAGAAAGCGGCGTCCCGTTTGGATGTTAGGCGTTATTATGTTTTGCTTGCTAGCAGGTTGGCTCTTTATCGCTAATAAAAATGTTGTCACAGCTGCACCAAAGCCAACAGCGAATCAAACGAGCGTAATTCAAGAACTGGAGAAGCTTGATGGAGCGCTATCTGCGAAGCTGCGCCTCGTATATGTGTGTGGCGAAGAATCGAAGATGCTAGGTCAATTGATGAGTAAGGAGATTGTTCAGTTAGTGCTTGCACATCCGGAGTGGAAGGTCATGTTGAATCAAGAACAGGGCACCGTTCAGTTTGAAGAGCGTATTGAGGATTTGTCCGAGCATTGTAAAGCGAATGCGTATATGGGCGTCGACAAGAAAGGGAATCTTACACTTTATGACGGTGCTCCAAAAAAAGAAAAGGTCGTTCGAACCTTTTTCCAACTCGATGTACGCTATATGGAGAGCAGTTTGCCACAGGATAAGCTGGACCAGCTTACCAGAGGGATTCGGATAACCGACATGGAAGAATATAATAGTGTTCTATCCACCTATAGCGACTATGCTATTGAGCAAAATCAGAAAGTTATGAACCCAGCCTATCAGCAAGAGTAAGTAACTAAGGAGATCGCACATCATCGTGCGATCTCCTTTCTTTATGTCTAAAGGCCGAAATATCAAACGCGCGTTCTCATTCACGCCATCTTTTGCTATAATGGATGAAGCAACTTTCAGTGAGTATGTGGAGAAAGCAGTTATTTTGAGGAGATGACCGTTTGCGCGTTCTTGGAATTGACCCTGGTTATGCGATCGTTGGATTTGGTTTCATAGATAAGATCGGACACAAGCTTACGCCCGTGCAATACGGTGCGATTCAGACGGAAGCTCATACGCCTTCAGAGCAGCGTTTGCTGCAAGTTTACGAGTCTGCGGGCGCTTTAATGGATAAATATAAGCCGGATACTGTGGGCATAGAGAAACTGTTTTTTAATCGAAACGTGACGACGGCTTTTGATGTGGCGCAGGCTCGAGGCGCTATTATTTTGGCTGCTGCGCAGCGTGGATTGCCTATTGGCGAGTATACGCCGCTTCAAGTAAAGCAGGCGGTTGTTGGTTATGGCAAAGCGGAGAAGAAACAAGTGCAAGAAATGGTTAAGGTTTTTTTGAAGCTTTCGGCAGTGCCGAAGCCCGATGATGTTGCCGATGCGCTCGCTGTTGCGATCTGTCATGCGCACTCGGTCGTACTCAATCAGAAAATAAATGAGGTGAAACGTTCATGATCGATTTTTTAAGAGGCAATGTCGTCCATCTAGAATCCGAATATATCGTTCTGGACGTAAGAGATACCGGCTATCGTGTATTTACTCCTAATCCGTATGCATTTGCAAAAAAAGAAGAGCCCGTCGTCGTCTATATTCATCATAACGTTCGCGAGGATGCTGTTTTGTTGTTTGGCTTTGAGACGAGAGAGGAGCAGACGCTGTTCCGCAAGCTGCTGGAGGTATCCGGCATTGGTCCGCGCGTCGCTTTGGGCATTTTGTCAGGTGGTCGACCGGATGCGGTTATAGCCGCTATTCAGCAGGAAAATATAGCGTTTCTCATTAAGCTTCCGGGCATAGGGAAAAAAACCGCACAGCGGATGATTCTAGATCTAAAGGACAAGCTGATCGGGGCGGGGCTGGATGGAGGTCTTTTGACTGCAGCAGGTGTTGCGCTTGATCTCACATCGAGCAGGCATTCAGGTCAAGGCGCAGGCACCGCTTGGCAGGAAGCAAGGGAAGGGCTTGCTGCGCTGGGCTACACAGCAGCGGAGCTTGATAAAGCATGGAATGGATTGCAGCATAGCGTTACGGCGGAGGAATCAGTCGATTCTTTGATGAAGCGGGCTTTGCAGCAGCTATTTAAAGGTTAAAGTAGGGAGATGAAGGCAGATGGATGATAGAATCATTTCCGCCAACCTGATGATGGAAGATCAGGCAGTTGAGCTCAGCTTGCGTCCCCGTTATTTAGCCGAATATATTGGGCAAACAAAAGCCAAGGAAAACTTGAAAATATATATTGAAGCAGCAAAATTGCGTAAAGAAGCGCTTGATCATGTACTGCTTTATGGCCCCCCGGGTCTTGGTAAAACGACTTTGTCGAACATTATTGCCAATGAGCTTGGAGTGAGCCTTCGCACGACATCCGGACCTGCGATTGAACGTCCTGGTGATCTTGCCGCACTGCTCACGAACCTGCAGGAAGGCGATGTACTCTTTATTGATGAAATTCATCGCCTTCATCGCACGGTAGAAGAAGTATTGTACCCGGCAATGGAAGACTTTGCACTCGACATTATGATTGGCAAAGGGCCGAGCGCGCGATCGGTTCGTCTCGATTTGCCGCCGTTTACCTTGATTGGCGCGACTACAAGGGCAGGGCTTTTATCTGCGCCGCTTCGTGATCGTTTTGGTGTAGTGAGCCGATTAGAATTTTATACGATGGATGAGCTTGCGTTCATTGTTGCGAGAACAGCAGAAATATTGAACGTCAGCATTGTAGGTGAAGCGGCTTCTGAGATTGCAATGCGGTCTCGAGGAACACCGCGGATTGCGAATCGTCTTCTTAAACGAGTGCGTGATTTCGCGCAGGTGCGCGGCGACGGAGTGATTACACATGACATCGCGCGTTCGGCGCTTGAACTGCTGCAGGTAGATAAAATGGGACTCGATCTCATCGATTTCAAAATGCTGCAAGCGATGATGACTACTTTTGCCGGCAGGCCAGTTGGCCTTGATACAATCGCAGCAACGATAGGCGAGGAAAGCCAAACGATTGAGGATGTCTATGAGCCGTATTTAATGCAAATCGGTTTTTTACAGCGAACGCCGCGAGGCCGGATTGCTACGGAAAACGCCTATCGTCACCTAGGTCTACCGATACCGGGGAGGTAGTACGCCATGAGTTCCAGAGCCAAAGGTGCCGCTGAGAAACTTTATGTTATCTATGATGGCCATTGCAATCTGTGCCTGGGTTCCATTGCGAAGCTGAAGGAGCTTCATTCTAAAGCGGATTTGCATTATGTTCAAATTCAACAGTTGGAGGCAGCAGGCAGTACGGAACAGCTAATTCCTTCCGTTGGTTTGTTGAAATTTGATGAGTTGTATGAGAAAATGCATGTTGCTGATGAGCAGGGGCAGCTCTTTGCTGGTGCGGATGGAATTGTCCGTATATTAAGAACGGTAAAGGGCTTTCGCTGGCTATCAGTAATTTATCGAATACCTGGTATGAAAAGCATAGCTAATCGTATGTACAAATTTGTAGCCAAAAGAAGATATGAATGGTTTGGATCTACAGAACAAAGCTGTTCCGTTAATGGCTGCGAATTGCCGCAGAAGAGGGAGGAGAACAACAGGAATGTCAATTAAACGGAATATGAAGCGTTACTTAATTATGACGATCGCAATTGTACTGCTTGCTACAGCATGGACAGGCTCTCCATCACAGGCAGCAGTGCCAAAGCTCGACAATATCCGAGTTGCTTTGTTCATGCAATTGCCTGGGAAATACGATGATACGACAGCAGCTGCCACATTTTCATCAACGGGTGGAATGAGCATCGGTGTAAGGCAGCCTGATGGCATCAATAATTGGTTTAATGTAGATGGAGCAGCTACAGCTCGATTCGCAGTTGACAGCTTTAAAGTCAAAGTGTACGAGAGCTCCACGTTTGCTTCAGCTCTAGCTGTACAGAAACGTTTGCAAGCTTTGAAAGGTACTGCTTTTATAACCTCCCTTTCAAAAAATGGTGCAATCATCTATCAGGTTATTGAAGGTACATACAAAACAGCTGCAGAAGCTGTTACTGCGCAAACGAAGTGGAAGGGTGATAGTGAGCTGTCTAAGCTAGTTGGCGGCTCGAACTCGGTAGTTCAAGGCCCACTTCATTTGGAGAGCGCTCCTTTGACCAGCAAAGCGGATGCGATAGCAGCAGCCAGCGGCTTCGGCGCAGTTGGCCTCGATGCCTATGTTGCTATTCGTTCACAGCAAAATGGATCAGCGTACTACTCGGTAATGGTAGGGGCGGCTGTATCAGCTGCTGAGCTGCAAATTGTTAAAGCAGCTGCCGCAAATACTTCAGGCGGAGCGGCTTTGAAGGAGGCCGATGCTAGTTCGGCTTACTTGCTCATAAGAAATGACCATACCGTAACTGCCAAAGCTGAAAGCAGTTCTGAGCTGTATTTGTTTGCTGGCAACGACACGAAGGTTACGGTGTCTCCAATCGGGAATGATCCAATTAAGCTAAACGAGCGGAGCGCTCGCAGCTATAGAGGACTATTTGAGCTTAGTATATTAAATGGACGGATGGCAGTCGTAAATGAACTTCCATTTGAACAATATTTATATTCCGTTGTAGGTGTGGAAATGTACCCTACATGGCCGATCGAAGCACTTAAGGCACAAGCGGTTGCTGCACGCACTTATGCCTTAAATCGAGGATTTGGTTTCCAGATTGCACATGTTGTGGATACGACTTTAAGCCAAGCTTATTACGGTGTAGGCTCAGAGCGGCCATCAACCATTGCTGCCGTCGAAGAGACAGCAGGCGAAGTTGCAATGTACAATGGAAAAGCTATTGATGCGATCTATTCAGCCAACAGTGGTGGATTTACGGCTGATGCCAAAGAAGCGTGGGGGAATGCAGTTCCTTATATGCAGGCTGTCAAAAGCCCGGACGCTTCATCGGAGGCAGGTTTGAACAATTGGTACCGCGTTGTTGTCCCTAGCGGAGCTATTGGTTATATTAGAGAGGATTTACTAGCCGAGACAGGAGAAACGACAGCAGCAGGAAGTCGTATCATGCTAGTAAATACAAACGGCACAAAAGTGCGCAAGCATCCACTTATTCAGGATACGATCCCTGTCATTGCAACGGTTGACAACGGAACACGGGTCGTTGTGCTGGATAAAAGTGTAGAATCCAATTCAATGACTTGGATACGTGGTCCTTACAGCGCACAAGAAATGTTAACAACGATTAACGGCAAAGTGAAGACTCCCGTCTCAGGTCCGCTCAAATCACTCGAAGTGAGCCAGCGCGGCGCTTCAGGACGTGCGACAGAAATTACAGCAAATGGACAAAAGCTAGCTGTTACTTATCCAATTGATTATCGTGCTGCACTAGGTGTACAAGGGTCTTTGCCAAGTACGTTGTTCCAGATTGAGGAAACTGCGAAGGTTGCTATGATTGGTGCTGGATCAGCAACACGTACGAAGCCGTCGGATTCGAATCCTGTTTATATGATTAGTGCCGGAGGCGCAAAAACAGAGGCGGTTAACGCTAACTTGTTTATATTAGATGGCAGCGGTAATATTCGCGCAGCTACGAAGGAGCCTTCGTTCCGTTTTGTAGGGTCTGGCAACGGACACGGGGTCGGATTATCGCAATACGGAGCATTAAGCCTAGCTCAGCAAGGGTATGACTATCAATATATTTTGAAATACTACTACAAAGATGTCACCATCGCTAAGGAATGATTGAATCGATATGAACGTAGAATGGTTTGATTTTGAATTACCGGAACATTTAATTGCTCAGACGCCATTGCTTGACAGAACGGCCTCGAAATTGCTTGCATTAAACAAGCAAACAGGCGAATTGACGCACAATAGATTTACGGATTTAGAGCAGTATGTTAAGCCTGGAGATGTCCTAGTTCTAAATGACACTAGAGTTATTCCAGCCAGGTTGACGGGGATGAAGAGCGATACGGGCGCTAAGATTGAGCTGTTGTTATTGAAACAGCTCGAGGATGGCAGCTGGGATGCGCTCGGAAAACCGGCAAAACGTTTAAAGGTCGGCACCGCTCTATCCTTTGGAGATGATGGTGCAGGCAATCCGCTGCTGCGCGCTGTTGTTCTGCAAGAAGGCGAAATGGGCGGACGTACGATACGGTTTGAATATGAGGGGATATTCCAGGAGCTGCTTGACCGTCTTGGAGAAATGCCATTGCCTCCGTATATCAAGGAAAGGCTTGAAGAACGCGAGCGATATCAGACCGTGTATTCCAAACATGCGGGGTCGGCAGCAGCACCAACGGCGGGCTTGCATTTTACAGATGAATTTCTTCAGCGTCTGCAGGCGAAGGGCGTTAAGCTCGCCTACGTAACACTGCATGTTGGACTAGGCACATTCCGTCCAATGTCCGTCGACCTTGTTGAGGATCATGAAATGCATGCAGAGTATTATGAGCTGAATGAACAAAATGCCGCAATAATTAATGAAGCCAAACGGAGCGGAGCACGTATTATCGCTGTAGGGACAACCTCATCTCGCACGCTGGAAACTGTTGCTGCTCGCTTTGAAGGAAAAGCAATCGAAGCTTGCAACGGCTGGACATCTATTTTTATTTTCCCAGGTTACGAGTTTAAGCTTGTCAATGCATTACTCACCAATTTTCATCTGCCAAAGTCAACGCTCGTTATGCTTGTAAGTGCGCTGGCTGGACGAGATGCTGTCATGCACGCCTATGAAGAAGCGATTGCTCATGAATATCGATTTTTCAGCTTTGGCGATGCCATGTTTATTTACTAATTAGGAATAGGAAGCGTGAATTGTGGCTGTAAAATATGAATTAATCAAACAATGCAAACAATCAGGAGCAAGACTAGGACGTGTACACACTCCGCATGGTGTGATTGAGACGCCTACCTTTATGCCGGTAGGCACACAAGCTACTGTGAAAACGATGGCTCCAGAAGAGCTGAAAGCGATGGATGCTCAAATTATTTTGAGCAACACTTACCATTTGTTCCTAAGACCGGGACATGACATTGTAAGAAATGCTGGTGGATTGCATAAGTTCATGAACTGGGATCGTCCAATTCTAACAGACAGCGGCGGATTCCAAGTTTTTAGTCTTAGCGAAATGCGTAAGATTACCGAGGAAGGCGTACACTTTCGTTCCCATCTCAATGGCGACAAAAAATTTCTTTCACCAGAAGTAGCGATGGAAATTCAAAATGCTCTTGGCTCTGATATTATGATGGCATTTGATGAATGTCCGCCATTTCCTGCCGAGCATGACTATGTGAAGAAATCGTTGGAGCGTACGACACGTTGGGCAGAGCGCTGCCTTAAGGCTCACGCAAGACCGCATGACCAAGGGCTGTTCGCTATCGTTCAAGGGGGGATGTACAAAGATTTGCGTATTCAAAGCGCAAATGATTTGACTTCCATGGATTTCCCGGGGTATGCTATTGGTGGACTGAGTGTTGGAGAGCCTAAACATTTGATGTATGATGTTCTCGACTATACGGTTCCCATTTTGCCAGCGAATAAACCACGCTACCTTATGGGAGTTGGATCGCCGGATGCATTAATTGAAGGGTCTATCCGCGGTATTGATATGTTCGATTGTGTTCTGCCAACGCGTATTGCTCGCAATGGGACAACTATGACAAGCCAAGGCAGACTCGTCATCCGTAATGCGAAGTACGCTGAGGATTATGGTCCTCTGGATCCAGAGTGCTCATGCTATACATGCACGAATTATTCCAGAGCTTATATCCGGCATTTAATTAAAGCGGATGAGACGTTCGGTATGAGGCTGACGACTTATCACAATTTGCATTTCTTGCTACAACTCATGCGGGACGTTCGGCAAGCGATCATGGATGACCGGCTTTTGGATTTCCGGGATTCCTTCTTCACAAGCTACGGCCTGTTCGATAATGAGAAAGGGTTTTGAAAGGAGGGATTTCGATGTTGCAAGCAGCAGGTGAAGCAGGATCAACAAATATCCTACAAATGATTTGGCCTTTTGTGCTTATGTTTGCGGTTTTTTATTTCTTGCTTATCCGTCCGCAGCAGAAGAAACAAAAGACTCGTGCAAGCATGCTTAACCAATTGAAGAAAGGCGATAAAATTTCAACAATTGGTGGATTGCATGGCACAGTCGTTGAGCTGAGTGACGATACGGTTGTTATTCGTGTCAACGATACAACTAAAATGACATTTGAGCGCAGTGCAATTAATACAATTATCAACTCCGCACCAGCGTCGGTTGATTTAGAGAAATAATTAAAAAAACCGACTGACATGCTTGCATGTCAGTCGGTTTTTTTTTTGTAAATGTTCATTTCTTCATATTTACGCCAATCATACCGCCAAATGCGCCTGATAGGAGAGCAGCGCCTAGAAGAAGGATGCTGTGTACGGATAAGGAAGCATTTGAAGCAAGAAAGCTGATAATGATAACGATTACGCCGTAAAGCAAACCGAGCAATGCGCCATTATACCAGCCTTTGTTCTCAGAGCGTCTTCCTGATGTAAAGCCCCCCGCTAGTGCTGCGAAGCCGTGAACCAGCATGGCGTTAGAGGGCAGACTGCTTTCCTTCATTGCCGTAAAATGCAAAAGCAGTGAGAGCAGCAATGCGCCTACTGCTAGCCAAATGATTGAAAAAAGCACTCCGGCAAGCAAAGGTGAAGCGATTAAAGGCGGCTTAGGTGCTTGTTTAACCGAACTCATCATATTCCCCCCAGCGTTATGAACGTATTACTTATCCATATGGTCAAGCCAGGTAGAATAGTACAGGAATCAGCTTGTCAGTATGTATTTATGAGCAGCATATTCCGCATTGCCATATATTCGTATAAACAGCAGGAGTATGATGTTGTAACACGTAGGTCAGAATAGCTTTACGGACAAAACGCAGCTGGCATCAGCTCGAATGATAAAGACGAGGAGGCGGTTTCCTTTGGAATTTTGGGGCCTGTTGATCCGGACGATAATGATTTATTTCGTCGTATTTCTGATCATGCGTTTTATGGGGAAACGAGAAATCGGTAAACTTTCCGTGTTCGATCTCGTTATTTCAGTCATGATTGCTGAGATTGCAGTCATTGTTATTGAAGACATGGAGCGGGCGATGTGGGAAGGCATCTTACCGATGGTCGTTTTGATGATTATTCAAGTAGGCAGTGCTTTTATGACGATGAAGAGTCGAAAGCTAAGGCTTCTGTTTGATGGCAAACCAAGTGTAATTATTGACAAGGGCAAGTTGAATAGTGACGTTATGCGCAAGCAGCGGTACAATCTGGATGATCTAATGCTGCAGTTAAGGGAAAATAAAATCAGTGCTGTATCGGATGTTGAATTTGCGATTTTGGAGACGAGCGGTAAGCTGTCCGTCATACCCAAGGAAAATGCTGATGAGTCTGAAGAGGGCAGTAATGAAGATCAGGAATCAGAGCGATCCGACCAAAAGCTGAAGCAGTACAATCAAACGAATATTTTTCCACCGAAATATCGCTTTGAGATATTGCCTGTCCCGCTTATTATGGATGGCAAGGTGCAGGACAAAAACTTGGAAAATCTTGAAAAGACAAGATTTTGGCTAAAAAATGTATTGCAGGAAAGAGGCGTCTTCGATTTTAAGGACGTGTTTTTTTGTACGATTGACTATAAAGGGAAGTTGTTTATTGATACGCACGACAAAAAACCGCGTTAAAGAGAGGGCTTTTCCCTTTCTTTACCGCGGTTTTTATCATTCGACGACCTTACCATTGTTATTTAAACCAAGCCCCAAACAATGGTATACGCGCCATATCGTGGCGATCAATGATTTTCATTACGATCATCAAAATTAAATAAATGATTACGCTAGCTGCGCATGCAAGAAGTAAATTTACCCATTCCATGGAGAGCGGTTCATGATTCATCGTAAACTTGGCGGCAGCTCCCATAATAATCATAGCGGTGCCAACTTTTACAAAATCAAGCACTTTCATATGGAAGCCAATGAACCGCAATACGCTAATGCCATGCAATAATGTGACGAGTACGATATTAACATTAATGGCGATTAAAGCTCCATAAATTCCAAAATCAGCATTCGATGCAAGTTGGACAATAAGAAATAGCTTGACCACCGCACCAATTAATGTGTTAATTAATGCCGTTCCCGGTTTATTTAGTGCTTGGAGTGCTGCTTGCAGAGGAGCCTGCAGATAGATGAAAATGCCAACGGGAGCGATGAGCTGGAGCATCGGAGCTATTTCGACATGGTTATAAACGATACGGCAAATCGGTTCAGCTAACAAAGCCATAATAACAACAAAAGGCGCCCCTGAAACAAGTGCAAGCCTCATCGATTGATGCAGCCGTTTGTGAATTAACGCATGATCTCCGCGTGCAGCCGCTTCGGATAAGGAGGGTACCAAAGAAACAGCAAGAGAGTAGGTTAATGCTGTTGGCAGTAAAAGCAGCGGTATGATCATTCCTTGCAATGCTCCGTATTGCGCTGTGGCGACGCCCGTTGTAATTCCTGCCGCCGCTAAGCTCCGAACGGTAAAGATGGATTCCAGCAAATAGGAGAAGGAGCCGACTAATCGACTGCCTGTAACGGGAATGGATAAGCTAAGTAATTTTCGCAATACAGGAATGTTTTTTCCTGGTTTTTCATTTGGTTGACTGAGAGCTTTTTGTTTGATACGGGATTTGTCTCTGTAGTATTTCCAAAGCAGTACGGCGAGGCCGCCGATCTCTCCAAGCACGGCTCCAAGCATAGCGCCGGCAGCCGCCCATTCAAGTCCATAGGGCAGGAACATGAAGGAAAATGATAGCGATGCAACAATGCGCAGCAAGGTTTCTACGATTTGAGATACCGCGGTAGGAATCATGTTCTGTTTGCCTTGGAAGTAACCTCGATAAACTGAAGATATGCCAATAATGAGCAGCATAGGCGTCATAACCATAAAGGTGCGGTATACTCGGGCATCCGGCAGCACATGCTTCGTTATCCAAGGTGCAAAAAGAAGCATGAGTGCGGTCAACAATATGCCTAGCGAAGTAACGAGGAGCATTGCCGTTCGAAAAATATACTTTACTCGTTTGGAATCGCCTTGCGACTCCGCTTCAGCAATCCATTTGGCAACGGCAAGCGGAATGCCTCCTGTGATGAGGGTTATCATGACAGTTAGAAACGGATAGCTTAGCTGGTATAATCCAACACCCTCTGCCCCCATAATACGGGGGAGGGCAATGCGAGGTATGAAACCAAGCAGCCTGTTAATTAAACCTGCGGCAAGCAATATCATGGCGCCTTTTATAAAGTTTTGCTTTGTTTGATCCGATCGTTTTGTCATTATGTTGTACCCTCTTCTCTATCATGAAATAACCAAATCCTGCCTGATATTGATGTGAGTCGAAGTGTTTAGACAAGCATGTACTATCATCTTTATGCTCGGCATGTCCAGTTCCATGTCAGTCAATTTATAGATTAGCAATGAAGCGGGCAGGAAAAAGGCAGAGGTACAGCGA
This sequence comes from Pristimantibacillus sp. Z349TD_6, assembly GCF_056173205.1. Lineage (NCBI taxonomy): Bacteria > Bacillati > Bacillota > Bacilli > Caryophanales > Paenibacillaceae > Pristimantibacillus (SeqCode) > Pristimantibacillus sp. Z349TD_6. The sequence goes on from NZ_CM149662.1 coordinate 2,188,390, forward strand.
ATAGATGGGATACAGCTTTATGTCATAAGCTTTTGGGAGGCGCAGCATGGCAGACGAAGAATTAAATCGTATGATTGAGGAGCTATGCAACAGCAAAGCGGAGGAATTTCATCTCATTGGCTACGAACATGTAACGGGTCAAGAGGTTTGGGAATGCGTTAGCCAGAAATATAACAAATCGGGGCAGCCCGAGCTGCATGAATTAGTAAATGATATTTTATCTTTAAAAGTTATGAAATTTATGAATTTCATGACGATAAGCGCATACAAAGGAACCCAATTTTAAATTGACGGTTTCTTTTTTTTTGACTCGATTTTGTCCCGTCTGTATAATAGGAATATTGAGATCATAAGGGGGATTTAGACGTATGTTCGGGAAGAGAATAATTGCCTTCCTTGCGATCGTAGTCATTATGTTTGGCGTTATCGCTTGGACAAGCCCATCGCTAGTGAAAGACGTAAGGCTAGGCCTTGATTTGAAAGGCGGATTTGAGGTTTTGTACGAAGCTACGCCGCTTGAAGGTGGAGAAGCTGTAACACCGCAATCACTAAAGGAAACGGCTAAAAGTTTGGAAAAACGGATTGACGAGCTCGGTATTGTGGAGCCGGAAATTACAACTGAAGGCTCAAACCGTATTCGTTTGAGACTTGCAGGAGTTGCGAACGAGAATGAAGTAAGAGAGATTCTTGCCAAACCAATTAATTTAACGTTCCGCGGACCTGACGGCAAGATCGAGCTGGACGGCAGCGATTTTAAGCAAAATGGCGCAGGTGTTGGTTATGACAACTTAAGCAAACCTTTTGTTACGATCGAACTTAAGGATGCGAAAAAATTCGAGGAAATTACGACACGGTTGATCGGTTCGTACTTAGCGATCTATCTCGATGATAAAGAGCTTTCCAGACCATCCGTAAGAGAACCGATTTCAGGTGGATCAGCGACAATTACAGGTGAATATACCGTAAATGAAGCGAGAGAAATGGCCGATATGATTAACCTCGGCGCATTGCCTCTCAAGCTCACTGAGAAATATACGCAAAGCGTTGGCGCTAAACTAGGACTAGCTTCCTTGAAAGACACCGTTGAGGCGGGTGTTATCGGAACAGTCATTATTTTGATATTCCTTGTTATTTTGTTCCGTATTCCAGGCATTGTAGCTGGTATTACAGTAATTACTTATACTTGGCTCTTGATCGTAGTATTTAATTTAATGAATGCGACCCTAACACTCCCAGGTATAGCCGCCTTTGTGCTTGGTATAGGTATGGCGGTCGATGCGAATATCATCATGTATGAGCGGATTAAGGAAGAGATTCGAAGCGGGAAAAGCTTGCTTTCATCGCTTAAAGCTGGATCGAAAAACTCATTCCGTACCATTATGGATGCGAACATTACGAACATCATTTCAAGTGCAGTATTGTACTTTATCGGTAACGGAGCGATTCGTGGTTTTGCATTAACGATGATTTTCAGTATTTTGGTAAGTATGCTTACAAACATCTTCTTGTCCCGCTTTTTAATTATGCTCCTTATTAAGAGCAACCTGTTTACAAAACCAAGCTACTATGGTGTGAAGGAGGCAGAAATCCGTGAACTTTAATACAAAAATTCGTTATGATTTCATCGGGAACCGCAATAAGTTCTTTCTGTTCTCGATCACGTTAACCGTAATCGGCATCTTGTCTTTGCTTTTTTTCAGCCTTAATTTCGGTGTTGATTTCAAGGCCGGTACGAATATGGATATTTCAGTAGGCAAAGCAGTAACCCAGCAGGATGCGAAAGAAATTCTTGTGAAAGCAGGAATCGAAGGCATCACGCCTACAGTTGGCGGTACAGGTGAAGAACGTGTAACGGCTCGTTTTGACGAAGTGCTTACACAAGCCAAAATTACTGAAATTCAAGACTTATTTAAAGCGAAGTATGGTGATCAAGTATCGGCTGAGGTTAACGTCGTATCGCCGGACATGGCGCAGGAGCTTGGGATCAAAACGATCTGGGCAGTACTGATTGCCAGCGTAGCCATTATGATTTATGTCATGATTCGTTTTGAATGGCGCTTCGCACTAGCTGCGAACATAGCGATTTTGTATGATGCTTTTGTCGTTGTCGCGTTGTTCTCGATATTCCGTCTGGAAGTTGATCTTCCGTTTATTGCGGCGGTATTGACCACTATCGGTTATTCTATCAATGATAAAATCGTTATTTTTGACCGGATTCGTGAAAATCTTCGGTTTGGTCAATATAAAAACCGTGAGCAGCTCGCTGAGATGGTTAACGCAAGTATCTGGCAAACAATGGCGCGTAATATCTATACTGTATTAGCAGTGCTTATCGTTGCAGTATGTTTGTTCATCTTCGGAAGCGAGTCAATCAAGCTATTTGCCCTTGCAAAAATCATTGGTCTTACAAGCGGTGCGTACTCGTCCATTTGTATCGCGAGCCCGCTATGGCTAATGCTAAAAGGCAGACAAAAGCCAAAGGCTGTTGTTAAGAAAACAGCTTAATAATAAGCAGTTGAATGCTTACGAAGTGGTTTTGCATGCGCAAAACCTTTAGGAGGTATAAATGTCAACCACACAGCGATATGTAAAAGCAGAGTCCGCAAGCTGGGCCGGCTTATGGGGAAACATGCTGCTGGCTCTATTTAAAGGTGTAATAGGATGGTTGTCAGGAAGCAAAGCGCTGCTCGCGGATGCATTTCGAACAGCGGCTGAGGTCGCTGCAGGAGTTGTTGCCCTTTCAGGTTTGAGGGCAAGCCGGCAGCGAAAAATGGCAAACCCGGGTGCCAAAACGGTACCAGTAGATTTAAGAGGAGAGACGGCGACAACGATATTGTTGTCAGTCGTCCTTCTCATCGTTGGGCTCGAAATCGGTATATCTGCCATTAGAGACCTTTCTGATCGTGTAACGAGCGCTCCGCACTGGAGTGCGGCAGTGGCCATCGCGCTTGCTCTAATCGTTCAGCAGCTGTTTTTTCCATCGAAGGATCGAATGACAGGCCTTTATTGTTCAGTCGCAGCATTAGTTGGCGCAAGCGGAGCGATTATTGGTAAAATGCTGAATGTGCCGGTGCTCTATTATTTTGACCCGGCGGCAGCGATCGTTATTGCGGTCATTGTTATCGTAAACGGCTACAGAATGGCTACAGTCTTTATGCGAAAAGATGAACATAGCAAGACTTCAGAGGAAAATCCGGATGAGCTGATGCAGCTTATTCAACGTGTTGATGGAGTCATTACTGTGCAAACCTTGCGAGCGAAAGAGCATGGTCATTATGTCATTGCAGAAATGGTTATTAGTGTAAATCCACGCATTTCTGTTCTTGAGGGTCAAGAGATTGCCAAAAGGGTAAAGCAGCTCGTCATGAAACGTTTTATACATGTCACGGATGTATCGATTTTCGTTGAGCCTTATGATCCTGGTTATCCTTATAAGTCTAATCATGATCCGAATCAGGAGCAGATGCCGACACTGCTGCAATAAGAACAGCAAACAGCAGGAGAGGAGCAAGCAGCATGATTCAAAGGAAGACAAGATGGGCTGTAGCGCCATGGTCTGCTGACGACGAAGCAAAAGCGAAGGATTTGGCAGCGAATCTGAGTTTGCCGCCGCTTGTAGCGAGACTTCTTGTGCAGCGCGGCTTTGATGATACCGAAGCGGCTGAACGTTTTTTGCGAGGCGGAGTGGAGCATTTTCATGATCCCTATTTATTGCTTGGAATGGAGGCTGCCGTTGCACGAATAAAGCGAGCGGCAGCAAGCAATGAGAAAATAAGGATATATGGTGATTACGATGCGGACGGTGTTTCAAGCACATCTTTATTGGTACATTTATTTCGATCATTAAATTATGAATTTGATTATTATATTCCTCATCGTGCTTTGGAAGGTTACGGATTAAACAAAAAAGCGATTGAGCTGGCTGCTGAAGAGGGCATCGGTTTAATTGTTACGGTTGATACGGGCATCAGCGCTGTTGAAGAAATTGATTATGCGAAGCAGCTCGGGATTGATGTCGTTGTTACTGATCATCACGAGCCGCCAGAGCAAATCCCAAATGCTGCAGCAGTCGTTAATCCGAAGCAAGAAGGCTGCGCTTATCCGTTCAAAGGACTTGCAGGCGTAGGCGTTGCATTCAAGCTGGCGCATGCGCTATTAGAACGTCCTCCGCTTGAGTGGGCCGACATTGTGAGTCTTGGAACAGTAGCGGATTTAATGCCTCTTAAAGACGAGAATCGTATTTTTGTTCGCTGCGGCTTAGAACGATTGAAAAATCACGCAGGAGTAGGCTTCCGAGCGCTGGCAGAGGCTGGCGGCATTGAGCTGGACAGTATTACTGCGACAGGCATTGCTTTTGGAATGGCGCCTCGCATTAATGCAGCTGGAAGGCTCGATCATGCGAAACGTGCAGTCGAACTGCTCACAACCGACGATTATGACAATGCGATTTTGACTGCAATCGGATTGGACAGTTTAAATAAAGAACGGCAGCGCGTAGTGGAGAGTATCGTGAAGGAAGCCGAGCTGCAGTGGCAGACCAAATGCGACGATGCTGCAGCCGCGAATGCAGCACCTCCGCCAGTCATTGTGCTCTCAGGTGAAGGCTGGAACGTTGGCGTCATCGGTATCGTTGCCTCCAAACTGCTTGAACGCAATTATAAGCCTGTTATTATACTTGGGATAGATGAGCAGACAGGGATGTGTAAAGGCTCTGCGCGCTCCATAGAAGGCTTCGACCTGCATGCAGCCCTTACAGCTTGCGACGAGCTGCTCGATCATTACGGAGGACACCAGGCCGCTGCTGGAATGAGTCTTCATCGCGATCGACTATCTGAATTTGAACAGAAACTTGGCGAGCTGGCTGCTGAATGGCTGAGCGCTGACGATTGGATTCCCAAAACGTCTGTTGATCTTGTATGCTCGGTTAGCGAAGCCACTCTCGATACGATTACCGAGCTTTCACAGCTTGAGCCGTTCGGGATGGGAAATCCATCGCCAAGATTGCTGTTTCAGAAGACGGAGCTTGCAGATCGTCGTAAGATAGGCAAGGAGTCTAGACACTTAAAGCTATCGCTTGGAAGCGGCCGTCGTCTATTAGACGGTATCGGCTTCAGTATGGGAATGCTAGCAGAAGGATTAAAGCCAGGCAGCAAAATTGATGTTGTCGGCGAATTATCTGTTAATGAGTGGAATGGACAGCGCAAACCTCAGCTTCAACTGCATGATGTGCATTTTGATCCTGCAGCTGTTGAATTTCCAGAGCGAGAGCAATTCGGCAAAGTGTATCAACTGTTGAAACAGCTGGGGCAAGTTCCGCTTCAAGGATTAAATGCTCGCTTATCGAAGCAAAGTGGTTTATCCTTAGAGACGGTTGAGCTTATGCTGGCAGTATTCGAGGAGCTGCAATTTATTAACCGAGACAATGGTTTGATGCATGCAGCAGCCTCACCTCAGAAACGTGATTTAGCTACTTCTGAACGTTACCGAGAAGCAAAAGCACAATTTGAAGCAACACAAATGATAATGAATAGTTAGAAATGGAAAGGGTTGACCTCAAGTGTCCAACACACAATACAACTTCAAAGATTACATCCGGGTAATTCCTGATTTCCCGCAACCAGGTATCCGTTTCAAAGATATTACGACGCTTCTGAAAGATGGAGGAGCATATCGTGCTGCGATTGAAGAGATGCGAGTTGCCGTTCAGGATATGAAAATTGATGTCATTGCAGGACCAGAAGCTCGCGGCTTCGTAGTAGGCGCACCGCTGGCGATTGCGCTAGGCGTAGGTTTTGCTCCGATTCGCAAAAGCGGCAAGCTGCCAGGCGAGACGATTACAGCAAGCTACGACTTGGAGTATGGACAGGATAAACTGGCTATGCACAAGGATGCAATCACACCGGGCCAACGCGTACTCATTGCTGACGATCTGCTTGCAACAGGCGGAACGATCGCAACATCAATCAATTTGATTGAGCAGCTTGGCGGTGAAGTAGTAGGCGCAGCTTTTCTAATTGAACTTGCATACTTAACTGGCCGTGAGAAGCTTAAAGGAATCGATGTATTCTCACTAATGACTTACTCATAATTCAAGCAGCAAGATTGCTCTATAAAATGACCGCCTATCCCCCTTATTCGCATTTTGCGAGAAGGTCAGGCGGTTTTATTTTATTGCTGGAGGTCTCTGGTAGTTGACGCGGTACTGTGATTACAGGCATAATATTATAAAAACTCGGAAAACGCATGAATGGGATCCGCCAGGAGTGTAATCAGAAAGGGACGTTTCATGGGCATTGAGCATTTACTCGAGAAGGCATCCGCCTATATGAAAGAGCAGGACCTTATACGCATCCAGGAAGCCTATGACTTTGCGGAGCAAGCCCATCACGGACAAGTACGGAAATCGGGAGAGCCATATATTCTGCACCCCGTAGCGGTGGCGGATATTCTTGTTGATATGCAAATGGACGTGCTGTCCATTATCGCAGCATTGCTCCATGATGTCGTTGAGGATACAACTGTTGATTTGCAGACGGTGCGTGCGAAATTTGGCGAAACCTGTGCGATGCTGGTAGACGGTCTAACGAAGCTCGAAAAAATTCAATTTCGTTCTAAAGAAGAGCAGCAAAACGAAAACTATCGTAAAATGTTTGTCGCCATGGCTCAGGACATTCGCGTCATTTTAATAAAATTGGCTGACCGTCTTCATAACATGCGCACGCTGAAGTTCCAATCGGAAGAAGCGCAGCGTCGTATCGCTTATGAAACGTTGGAAATATTTTGTCCGATTGCTCATCGCCTCGGTATTTCAGCTATCAAATGGGAAATGGAAGATATTGCGCTTCGTTATTTGAACCCGCAGCAATATTACCGTATCGCCAATCTCATGAAGAAGAAGCGTGCGGAACGCGAGCAGTTTATTGACGATGTCATCTCCCGGATTACCGAGAAGCTCGAAGAAATGGGTATTGAAGGTGATATTTCTGGTCGCCCTAAGCATTTGTACAGCATTTACAAAAAAATGACTGATCGCAACAAGCAGTTTACGGAGATTTATGATCTGCTTGCTATTCGTATAATCGTTGATAATATTAAGGACTGCTATGCTACGCTCGGAATTATTCATACGCTCTGGAAACCGATGCCTGGCCGTTTTAAGGACTATATCGCGATGCCGAAGGCGAATATGTATCAATCGCTGCATACGACCGTTATAGGGCCAAATGGAGAGCCTACAGAGGTACAGATTCGTACTTGGGAAATGCATCGCACCTCAGAATACGGAATTGCGGCACATTGGGCTTACAAAGAGGGTTCGCTTGTACCAGGCGGCAACTTTGAAGATAAAATGTCATGGTTCCGAGAAATATTAGAGCTTCAGCATGAAGCGCGCGATGCGTCGGAGTTTATGGAGTCGCTAAAAATGGACTTCTTTGCCGATCTCGTATTTGTATTTACGCCTAGCGGTGAAGTCATTGAACTGCCAGCTGGTTCTGTACCACTTGATTTCGCCTACCGGATTCATACGGAAGTGGGCAATCGAACGATTGGCGCGAAGCTGAACGGTCGAATTGTGCCGCTTGACCATAAGCTCAAAACCGGAGATATCGTTGAAATATTAACGTCGAAGCATTCTTATGGACCAAGTCAGGATTGGGTGAAAATTGCGCAGTCCTCACATGCTAGAAGCAAAATTCGGCAATGGTTCAAGAAAGAGCGTCGCGAAGAAAATGTAGCAAAAGGCAAGGACCTGCTTGAGCGTGAGCTGAAGCGTTTGGGGCTTGAGCCTTCCGCATGGCTGCAGGAAGATAAGCTGCAGGAGGCTGCCGCGAAGTTTGCATTTAACGATATTGAGGATATGATGTCCGCTATCGGCTTTGGTGGAATTACGGCTGCACAAATTTGCACGAAACTTACTGAAAAGATGCGCAGAGAGGCCGAGCTGGCAAGCCAGATTGAGCTTACAAGCGAAATCAAGGAAATAAAATCGCCGGGCAATCGTAAATCACGTCCGAATCAAGGCGTGACTGTGAAGGGCATCGACAATTTGCTCGTTCGTTTTGCACGCTGCTGCAATCCTGTTCCGGGAGATGCCATTATTGGTTACATTACTCGCGGTCGCGGCGTTTCAGTCCACCGAATGGATTGTTTGAACATTCCTTTCGGCGATCAGGGCGAAGAGGGCGAACGCGTAATAGAGGTAGAGTGGGAAGATAATATCGATGCCAATTACAGCGTCGATATCGAAATAACCGGACACGATCGCAGAGGCCTTCTGAATGAAGTGTTGCAGGCTGTATCCGAAAGCAAGACGAACATTTCAGCTGTAACCGGACGTTCTGTAAAAAACAAAATGTCGCATATTCATATGACGGTGCTTATCCGCAATGTCGAGCACCTTACTTCGGTCGTTGAGAAGATCAAACGAGTGCAGGATATTTATTCTGTTCAACGGATTATGCAATAATCGTTTTGCTCTTGCCGCATTGAGATCAAAACGAATATCGGAGGTTTTTAAGCAGTGAAGGTTGTCGTTCAACGCAGTAAACAAGCAAAGGTAGTCATTGAGGGTGAAACAGTAGGTTCAATTGACTCGGGGCTTGTGCTTCTTGTAGGCATGACGCATGAGGACACAGAAGCAGATGTCAAATGGATGGCTGATAAGGTAGCTAACCTGCGTATCTTTGAGGATGAGTCAGGTAAAATGAATCATTCTATTTCAGATGTTGGCGGGCAGCTGCTTTCGGTCTCACAGTTCACACTGTATGGAGACTGCCGTAAAGGCAGACGCCCTAACTTCATGGCAGCCGCCAGACCCGAGCAAGCAGAGCAGCTGTATGATTTGTTTAATGAGACGCTTCGTTCCACCGGATTGGTCGTGGAAACGGGGCGCTTTGGTGCGATGATGGACGTGGAGCTCGTGAATTCCGGGCCTATAACGTTAATTTTGGATAGCCGTATTTAACTAAGGCAACGCGGGAAACAATATAGTGTAGGCTGTGCACGCATCATAAGAAGCTTGTACAAGCAGTATGCCATATTGGAGGTAAACCGCGAATGCACCAATCACGCAAGGAACAAGGGATGGAACGAGCATCTCGCAGACTGCTTCATTCCGATCGCAGAGAAGCTAAAATTTTTGCAGAGCTTGAGGAAGATATGGAAGCAGCGGAGGAATGGGCGGGTTTCCCGCAGCACCCGCGCCGCGATAATTCGGGTCAACTATAGCATAAGCATACCGCCGCCCAAGCCGAGAGCTCGGGCGGTTATCTTTTGAAATAAACAGCTGGAGAAAAGGGCATTTATACAAAGTCTCCATTAAAACGCTTTCGAAATTGTAATATTACTGTAATCAATCTCTAACTTTTTTTTAATATCATTGACCTATAATAGAACTCGACCCCCTTTTTAAAATATATTTTACTTTTGGACCTACAAATACGTTTTGTAGGTTTTTTTCTGCCTATTTTAAACTGGATGGCGTTGCTTGGGCAGTTCGATCTTGACTTTAATCTTAGTCAGAGGTAAAATTAGTCCTCAGTATAGATATGGATTCGTTGATGGGACAAAGTAATTCTACGCCTTATATTCAGAGAGGGACGTCACTTGGCTGCAAGCGTCCTTATATTGGCAGAATGAACAGACTTCCCGGAGAACAGACGGTGAACGGCAGATGGCAGCAAGCAATTAGGCTTGCAGCTAACGCACAGTAGCTGGACTGCGGATGACGGACGTTAACCGTCTTTGAGCGAGCCGAACGCATAGGATGCAGGCTCGAAATGTGGGTGGTACCACGGGAGATTCACTCTCGTCCCTTATGGCGCAAGCTATTAGGAACGGGAGTTTTTTGCGTTTTCCGAAATTTAACCCGTTTATTATGAGGGCAGGAGGGGTTATTCAATGGCATTTCAGAAAATGCCGGGCACACAGGATATTTTGCCTGGCGCGGTAGAGAGATGGCAGTATGTGGAGCAGAAGGCTCGGGATATTTGTCAGCGTTATAATTTCCGGGAAATTCGTACGCCGATATTTGAATCCACTGAGCTGTTTCAACGGGGCGTCGGTGAAACGACCGACATCGTTGAGAAAGAAATGTATACCTTCACAGACCGCGGCAATCGCAGTCTGACGCTTCGTCCGGAAGGAACTGCAGGCGTTGTAAGGTCTTACGTAGAGAACAAGCTGTACGGCGAGCCAGACGTGTCTAAATTGTATTATATCGGTCCGATGTTCCGTTATGAGCGCCCGCAGGCAGGCCGTTATCGCCAGCTGCATCAATTTGGCGTTGAGGCTATCGGTTCGGTTGATCCTGCTATAGACGCAGAAGTCATTGCACTTGGCTATACCTTTTATACAGAGGTGGGTCTAAAAGGCGTACGCGTAGAAATTAATTCCGTCGGCACACCGGCTGTACGTGCGGTGTTCCGCGAGCGTCTGCTTGCTTTCTTAGAGCCTAAGCGTGAGCTGCTCTGCAAGGATTGCCAATCACGGATGGATCGCAATCCGCTGCGCGTGCTTGATTGCAAGGTCGATCAAGAGCATTTTACGGATGCGCCGTCTATTTTGGACAGCCTGGACGAGGAATGCCAAATTCACTTTGATAAAGTAAAAATGTATTTGAGCGACATGGGCATTCCTTATGAAATCAATCATCGCCTCGTTCGCGGACTCGACTACTATACCCATACGGCCTTCGAATATAAGGCAGAGGGTATCGGTACGATCGATACTGTCGGCGGCGGCGGTCGCTATAACGGCCTAGTATCGGAAATCGGCGGTCCTGATCAGCCGGGTGTCGGTCTTGGTTTAGGTCTTGAAAGAACGATTTTGCTGCTTCAGCATCAAGAAACAGAATTGCCGGTTTTTAATCAAATCGATGTGTATGTGGTTGCGCTTGGCGAAGCTGCAGAGCGTGAGGTAACTAAGCTCGTTTACCAGCTAAGACAGCAAGGCATACGTGCAGAGCGCGATTATCTTGGTCGTAAAATGAAGGCGCAAATGAAGTCGGCAGACCGTCTTCAAGCTCGTTTTACCGCTATACTAGGCGACGATGAGCTTGAGCGCGGCGAGATTTCCTTGAAAGACATGACAAAAGGCGAACAGCGTGTTGTTGCACTGGATAAGCTCGCTGAAGAAATTAGTCGTTCGTTTGCTACACAAAAATAAATCTAACTAAATGAGGAGAATGAACACAATGTTGTTAAAAACACATCACTGCGGCCGCTTAACGAAAGCGGACGTCGGTCAATCAGTTATTCTAAACGGCTGGGTACAACGTCGCCGCGATCTTGGCGGTGTCCTATTTATCGATCTTCGCGATCGTTCTGGTATTGTACAAACGGTATTCAACCCGGATTTCTCAGGTGACGCACTAGCGATCGCTGACCGTGCTCGTAATGAGTTCGTCCTTGCTATTCAAGGAACAGTAGTGGAGCGCGATGCTGAAACTTACAACGCTAACCTTGCTACCGGTGAAATTGAAGTTCGTGTTACAAAAATTGAAGTGTTGAACGCTGCTAAAACGCCTCCATTCCCAATTGAGGATGGCGTAGAAGTAGACGAGTCGCTTCGCTTGAAATATCGTTACCTTGACCTGCGTCGTCCAGAAATGCAAAAAACGTTGTTGCTTCGTTCGAAAGCAGCAAAGGTTTTCCGCGATTTCCTAGACGGAGAAGGCTTTATCGACGTAGAAACACCAATTTTAACGAAAAGCACGCCTGAAGGCGCGCGTGATTACTTGGTGCCAAGCCGTGTGCATGAAGGTGAGTTTTTTGCATTGCCGCAATCGCCGCAAATCTTTAAGCAGCTTCTAATGGTTGGCGGTATTGAACGCTACTACCAAATCGCTCGCTGCTTCCGCGATGAGGATCTTCGTGCAGACCGTCAACCGGAATTCACGCAAGTCGACATCGAGACTTCTTTCCTTTCGCAAGATCAATTGCTTGCTATGATGGAAGAGCTGACAGCTAAGCTTCTGAAAGAAACAGTTGGCGTAGAGCTTGAGCTTCCGTTCCAACGTATCACTTATGCAGATGCAATGAACAAATACGGCTCCGACAAACCGGACCTTCGTTTTGACCTAGAAATTAAAGATATTACCGATATCGTTTCAACTAGCGATGTAAAAGTATTCGCAAGCGTTGCAGCAGGCGGCGGCGTTGTTAAAGCGTTGAACGCTAAGGGCTGTGCAAGCTGGAGCCGCAAAGAGCTTGATGACTTGCAGCCGTTCGCTGCTCGTTACGGCGGTAAAGGGTTAGCTTGGATCACAGTGAAGGATGGCGAATGGCGCGGGCCGATCGTTAAATTCCTTAAACCGGAAGAGATTGCTTCGCTAACTGAGCGTCTGCAAGTTGAAGATGGCGATTTGCTAACTTTCTCTGCAGATAAGAAAAAAGTGGTTTGTGATGTACTTGGCAACCTGCGCTCTAAGCTTGGTAAAGACCTCGGCCTGATTGACGAATCGAAATTCAAGTTTGCTTGGGTTGTTGACTTCCCATTGCTTGGCTGGGATGAGGATGCGAAGCGTTATGTTGCTGAACACCACCCGTTCACACGTCCAAATGAAGACGACCTTCATTTCTTCGATACGGATCCAGGCCAAATTCGCGCACAAGCATACGATCTAGTTCTGAACGGTTATGAAGTTGGCGGCGGCTCTATGCGTATTTACAAGCGTGAGGTACAAGAACAAATGTTCAAAGCGCTTGGCTTTAACGCGGAAGAAGCACAAGAGAAATTCGGCTTCTTGCTGGATGCATTTGAATATGGAACGCCTCCACACGGTGGTATTGCCTTTGGTTTCGACCGTCTGGTGATGCTGCTTACAGGCCGCACGAATTTGCGTGAGACGATTGCATTCCCAAAAACGGCAAGCGCAACAGATCTTCTCTGCGATGCGCCGTCCGAGGTCGAGCTTTCGCAGCTTGAGCAATTGCATATCCGTACAGTTCTTAAACCGAAGCAACCAGTTGCAGCGGCAGCAGCAAATGCAGCAACAGAAACTAGCGAAAAATAAGCAATCAATACGAAGGAGGCGGCGGCCGGATGCTTCACCAATTTTCACGAACAGAGCTGGCTATTGGGCCAGAGGGGCTAGCGCTAATGAAGGGGAGCACGGTTGCCGTGCTCGGCATCGGAGGCGTTGGCGGCATTGCAGCTGAGGCGCTTGCACGCACCGGAGTTGGACGTATTATTCTCGTTGACAAGGACGTTGTAGATATTACGAACGTTAATCGTCAGATTCATGCGCTCACAACGACAGTGGGGCAAGTGAAATCAGAGCTTATGCGCGATCGGATTAAGCTGATTAATCCTGAATGTGATGTCATTGCCCTGCGTATGTTTTATACGGAAGAGACGTTTGAACAGTTTTTCGAGTACCCGCTTGATTATGTTGTGGATGCGTCCGATACGATTTCGTATAAGATTCATTTGATCAAGCAATGTCTCGAGAGAAAAATTCCGATTATTTCTAGTATGGGCGCAGCGAACAAGATGGACCCGACGAAATTTCAGGTTGTCGATATTTCGCAGACGCATACCGATCCTTTAGCAAGGGTTATTCGTACTAAACTTCGTAAGGAAGGCATCAAACGCGGCGTTAAGGTAGTATTCTCAACGGAGCTGCCAATGAAGCCGCGTGAGGATGTTACGAAAAAAATCGTTCCCGAGAATGCGCCTGACATTCGCAAAGCGAAGCAGCCTCCGGCCAGCAATGCATTTGTTCCTCCGGTAGCGGGTCTGATCATGGTTAGTGTCGTCGTGAAGGATTTGCTTGCTGCTGGCGGCATTGAGGTATGAACGAAGAGCTTGTCAAAAAGCTGCGATTGATGCCGGATATGAAGGCGCTTGTCCTAAGGCCGCCTTCCGAGCATTACTTGGAGGAGCTTGGATTACAAGCAGCATCAGCAGCTATTGATGCAGATTTGCAATACGACTTTGTGCTTCTATTTGTTAACAGCTTAGCTGAGCTTGCGGAGCATGCACCAGCAGCTATCCAGGCAGTTAAGCCTGATGGATTGTTATGGATCACGTATCCCAAGGGCTCGTCTAAGGTGAAGACGGACATCAACCGAGATACGGGCTGGAAGCTGATGCTGACATTTCATGTTGAAGGCGTCGCTATGATATCGATGGATGGCACATGGTCATCTATGCGTTATCGTCCAGAAGGTGCTGCGCAAAAGAGTAAAGCTCGGCGAACATCCTCAGCAGCCGTTTCCAGCACATCATCTACTGGGTCGGCTGAAGAGCTTCCTTTTCCAGATGATCTAGCAGCAGCTTTACAGGCATCTAGTACAGCAGCAGCCTTTTTCGAAAGCAGCCTGACCGCTGCAAAGCGACGTGATTTCGTAAAGTGGATTACGGATGCGAAGCGGGAAGAAACACGCATGAAACGAGTAGCAGCAACTATCGATAAGCTGGAGCGAGGTTTAAAATCTCCATTCGATAATTAACCAATAAATAAATAGCCGTTTCTAGAGAAAGCGATTTTGCTTTTTCTGAGAATCGGCTATTTTTTTATATACCAGCCATCCCATATTCCACGATATAAACGTTGATGAGATCAGAACTCCGTGTAGATCTGGCGAACAAATGTGCTTGTATGCTATGATCGGAGTAACAGATGGCAGAAGGTTGGGGACCAGAATGGATTTATTTTCATATCAAGAGGAAGAAGCGCCTCGCGCCAGGCTGCTTGCAGATCGCATGCGGCCGCAAACATTAGACGAATATATCGGGCAAGAGCATATAGTAGGAACGGGTAAGCTGCTGCGGCGGGCTATTGAAGGCGATCAAGTGTCGTCCATTTTGTTGTATGGTCCGCCGGGCTGCGGTAAAACGACGCTTGCACATATTATATCTTTGCGGACAGCAGGCGAGTTCGTGAAGCTGAACGCGGTAGATGCTTCGGTAAAGGATGTACGTGAAGTTATCGAGCTGGCTCGCACCAACAAAGCGATGTACGGCAAGAAGACGACGCTTTTTCTAGATGAGGTGCATCGCTTTAATACAGCTAGGCAGGATGCGTTGCTTCCTGCTGTCGAGCAGGGCATTATTATTTTTATAGGGGCGACAACAGAAAATCCATTTCATCATGTGAATGGCGCTCTATTGTCACGTTCAACTTTGTTCCAGCTAGAAGCGCTTGGCGAGGAGCACGCCTATGAGGCGATGATAAGAGCACTAGCCGATCGTGAGCGGGGTTTAGGCTTTATGGACTTGCAAGTAGACGAGGACGCGCTGCGGCATATCGCTGCAATGGCTGGCGGAGACATCCGCAGGGCGCTTAATGCGCTTGAGCTGGCTGCGGTGACAACGCCGTCTGAGATGGATGGTTCTGTCCGGTTGACGCTTGAGGTGGCTCAAGAGTCTATAAGGAAGCCGTCCATACGCGCAGATCTATCTACACAATATGATGTGCTGTCGGCATTTCACAAAAGTGTAAGAGGTTCAAGCGACGCAGCGTTGTTTTGGTTTTTATATGCTGTGGAGAAGCTGGGAATGGACCCGATGACGTTTATCCGTAGACTGATTGTCGCATGCAGCGAAGATATTGGACTTGCTAATCCGCAAGCGATGATTCAAGCGGTTACAGCGATGGATGCCTATCATAAGATAGGCTGGCCTGAAGCGAAATATAACATCTCACAAGCAATTCTGTTCGCGGTAGAGAGTCCTAAGTCGAATGCTACTGCCATTGCAATCGGCAATGCAGAGGCGGCAATCGAGCGAGCAGGCGGTGCAGAGGTACCGCTGCATTTGCGCGACACCCACTACAAAGGGGCGCAGCAGCTTGGTCACGAAGGGTATCAATATCCGCATGATTTTCCGAACCATTACGTAAAGCAGCAATATTTGCCGAATACGCTTGGGGGAATGACCTTTTATAAGGCTACCGAGCAAGGGATGGAAGATAAAATAAGGCAAAATCAGCAAAAGCGCCAAGGAAAATGATAAGTTAATTCATAAAAAAACTCCTGCTAATTTGATGGAGGTAAGCTCATTTCTAAGCTTACCTCCATATTAGCAAGAGTTTTTCTTTTATTAAGCAATCGCAAACATCAGGCCGAAATAACCGAATACCACTGTCAAAATACCCATTACAAAAGCTGGCATAAGCTTATTTACGCGATACATCCAAAGCAGACCGACCGCCATTAGTGCAGCTGCCGCAAGCATGAGCAGGCACTCCATGTTCAGCGTGAATTTCAAGCTGATGTCAGGGCTGAAGTTTCCTTTGTAAATTGAAGTGAAAAATGGAGAAGGTGATTCCGATTGCAGTGTCTCCTTCACCTTATGCGGTGGTGCTTGTTGACCAAGCACACCTGTTGCTGCAAGCACGAGCAAAGCAATGAAGCTTTCTGCTTTTAGCCAGCGTCTTGGATTGAAATTCGGATTGGTTTTTGCTATTTTTTTGTATCCGAAGCCATTTGAGAAAGCAAACAGCAGCAGAGGCAAAATCAGTAGATGTTTAATCAGCAGCATCTGACCGTAGGGAAGCATCCATGAGTTTACATATTCTGGAGTTGTAAATGACATAAGCGTAATGCCAGCAAGAAGCGTTACAACAACAGATACAATGGCTACTGGCGAAAACCAACGCAGAAATGCGTTCCAATTGGCATCATCTTTGGAAAACCAACTGATCACAAACAAAATGCCGATCCATACACTGACTGCGAGAAAATGAGCAGAATGTGTAATTAAGCCTTTAAATCCATACAAGGATGAAGCATGTCCTGCATAACCCAGCCACACAATTAGCAAAAAGGTAACAAACAAAGCTACCTTAGGCATATGCTTATCGCCCCGGAATGCTTTAAGACCTAGCAGAAAAGCGAGTCCAGCTGATCCGATGGTTGTCCAAACCCACGCTTTGCCTGTATTAACATCGAGCAGGATGCTCTTTAGAATAGCGCCGTAGCTCATGTCAAAATCTTTGGCAAATACGATAGCAAGCTTATGAATAGGAACGTAGGATAAGAACGGTATTGCTACTGCGCATGCGAGCAGCAGGCCATGCGGTACATGAACGGAAGGCCTTCTGTCCTCCGGTACAAGCCGCAATAGAAAGGTGCCCGTTAAAATGGCGAAGCAAATGTATAGAAGGCCTTCGCTGATATAGATCATTATTTGCGCCTCCGCATGAATAAGAGAACTGCTGCTACGATAATGACACCGATAACGACATAAGGAGTATAGTTTGTCCCAGCATCATTAGTTGTAGCTTCACTGCTTCCTCCGTCAGTATTAGTGCTAGCATCAGGTGAAGGAGTAGGAGCCGTTGTCTCTGCTGGTGCTTCAGTAGCTGTAGCTGTTGGTTCTTCGCTTGGTTGTTCAGTAACAACAGGCGCTTCTACAGTAAACGAATAATCGCCTTCCACCGAATGACCATCCGCTCCGATAATGACCCACTTTACTGTATAAATGCCATTAGGCAAAGCAGCAGGAACTGATCCGGTCATCGTCATGCCGTCAACCTCGACCTTTTCTTTTTCCATTTCCTCGCCAGCAGCATTTAATATTTTAAAATTACTAAGCTTCTCGATCTTTGTGTTAAATGTCATCTCTATACGCTCTGGTGAGGCAGCGACCGTCGCATCTCGCGCAGGCACCGCGCTTTCTAGTTTGGAATGGGCCATCGCTACGCCCGGAACGAGCCATAGAGCGGCAAGAAAAATAAGCAATATTCGTTTCATTATTAAACCTCCTACATATTTTTGTAACGAGCCTACTTGGTAAGCTCATTGCATTATAACAGATTCCAATTCGCTGTTGCGCCAAATAAAATGATCAATTCATTGCGGCTTAGTGAACATTTGTTGAAGATCGTTTGATGTTTCCTATAAAAAACGCTTAGAAAGACTGGAAATCTGCGTATAAGTGCTAGCCTATGGCGAATAGACATAATTACAGTCTTGAGAGCGGTATGGCTCGTATGCTTTACCGTTTGACGCGGCGGTTTGTCATCTAGGAGAGATCTCACACTACACAAAGATTGCCGTATCTTTGTTCCAAAAGGAGGTGCACCTGTCATCGCATCCCGTTTCATTTCTTGCGGAGGACAGGAATCCATTGATTGACCCATTACCGACCAGCTTGTCTCTGCTGCTTATTTTTGTTTTTATCATGATGAACAGTTTTTTTGTTGCTGCCGAGTTTGCAATGGTGAAGGTAAGAGGAAGCCGCTTAGATACAATGATCGCTGATGGTGATTCGAGAGCGAAGCTTGCCATTCGTATGACAGGCAATTTAGATGCTTATTTGTCTGCGTGCCAGCTTGGCATAACGCTTGCTTCGCTTGGCCTTGGATGGGTTGGCGGTCCAGCTATTGCAAATGTGATCAAGCCTGCTATGGCTTTCATCGGCATTCGCAGTGAATGGTTTGTTCATACCTTTTCATTTTTGCTTGCCTTTATTCTCATTACGATGCTGCAAATAGTACTTGGAGAGCTGGCGCCAAAAACGATTGCAATCCGCAAAGCTGAATCCATTACGCGATTGACAGCGTTGCCGCTCGTTTGTTTTTATAAGCTTATGTTTCCCTTTATTTGGTTATTTAACGGGGTAGCCAATTTGCTTCTTAGAAAAATTGGAATTGAGCCTGTGACCGAGAAGGATTCGGCGCACACGGAGGATGAAATTCGGATTTTGATGAAGGAGAGCCACAAAAACGGTTTAATAGATAATATGGAGCTTACGCTTGTTGATAACATTTTTGATTTTGCCGAGACGAATGCGCGTGAAATTATGATACCTCGAACAGAAATGATATGTCTGAATACAAGCTGCACTTTAGCCGACAATAAAAAAATTGCACTGGAGCAAATGCTGACGCGTTATCCGGTTTGTGAGAATGACAAGGACAATATCATTGGGTTCGTGCATATCAAGGATTTACTGAAGGACACGATGCACAATCTGCAGGATATAAGGCAAATTACAAGACCGATTACAACAGTACCCGAATCGATGCAAATTAGTACACTGCTGAAGCTGATGCAAAAACGAAAGTCGCAAATTGCTATTTTGATTGACGAGTACGGCGGCACTTCCGGCTTAGTAACCCTCGAGGATATTATGGAGGAAATCGTCGGCGAAATTCAAGATGAATTTGACGAGGAACGAGAGCCTCTTGAGAAAAAAGACGACAATACCTACTCCATTAGCGGTCTCATGCTGATTGAGGAAGTCAACAGCTTCTTCAATCTCGATATCGAAACGGATGATTATGATACAATCGGGGGCTGGATGTATTCCAAAATAAACATACCTCCTGTCAACAATCAGCGTGTCGATCACGCTGGAGAATATGAATTCATTATCGAAGAGACGGATCATCTTCGGATCTCCAGGCTTCTGATTCGAAAAATTGGCGAGAGAAAAAAAGGACAGAACGGCCAATATTTTGGCTGAACATAAACGTTTTGATCAAAAGAAAAGCTGCCTAATGCATCAATAGCGGATGCTTCAGGCAGCTTTTCGTGTTGTTAGGCTTGCTTTGCGAAATCAGCAGCAGGATCGACTTTCTTAACTTTATCGATCGTGCCTCCGCCAAGGCAAACGTTGCCGTCGTAGAGCACGACAGCTTGTCCGGGTGTAATGGCTTTCTGAGGCTTGTCAAACACGATATGCGCGTTTCCATCTTCGCCAATCGTTACGCTGACGCCTTGATCTGGCTGGCGATAACGGAATTTGGCGGTGCAGTGGATGGTATCTCCGCTGGTTACAGGCAGAATCCAGTTCATGCCAGTTGCCGTCAAGCTCTCTGAGTATAGGCTAGCATGCTGCTCTCCCTGTACAACATAAAGAATGTTTTTCTCCAAGTCCTTGTCTGCTACGAACCAAGGCTCGCCGGAACCTGATCCGCCAATGCCAAGTCCTTGGCGTTGGCCGAGCGTGTAATACATCAGCCCGTCGTGACGACCTTTTTTCTCGCCGTTTCTAATATCAATCATATCGCCGGCTTGAGCGGGAAGATAGCCGCTAAGGAAGGTTTTGAAATTGCGCTCCCCAATGAAGCAAACGCCTGTGCTGTCTTTTTTCTTAGCGGTATAAAGGCCAGCTTCTTCAGCAATACGGCGTACTTCAGGCTTCGGCAAATGCCCAATCGGGAACATCGCTTTAGCCAGCTGCTTCTGATTAAGGGCACTAAGGAAGTACGTCTGATCTTTATTTGAATCGACTCCGCGAATGAGCTTCGTTGTGCCATCCTCGGTACGTTCTACTTGGGCATAATGGCCTGTTGCCAAATAATCCGCTCCAAGCTCCAAAGCGCGCTGCAGGAAGTCGCCAAATTTAATCTCGCGGTTGCACATAACGTCTGGGTTAGGCGTACGTCCGCGCTTGTACTCATCTAGAAAATAAGTGAATACCTTGTCAAAATATTGCCGTTCAAAATTCACGGTATAGTAGGGAATGCCAATTTGTTCACATACACGGCGTACATCTTCAGAATCCTCTTCCGCCGTGCAATGACCGAATTCATCGGTATCATCCCAGTTTTTCATAAAAATGCCGACAACGTCATACCCTTGCTGCTTTAGCAGCAGTGCAGTGACGGAAGAATCGACGCCGCCTGACATCCCGACGACAACTCTTGTCGAAGCTTTTGGTTTTTCCATCGTAAACACCACCTTGCTTGAATCAAACATTTATTATTGTAACATAGGCTGCAAACTTTTTCATGAAGATGTCAACCTTTTTGCACACTCCGCCCGCTCGATATGTTAACATATAAGTGAAATGGGAATACAGAGAATTAACAACCAATGAGGAAGACACAATCATAATTCAATACTAAAAACAATAAAAGAGGTGCCACTTTGAAAATATCGACGAAAGGCCGTTATGGCTTAACAATTATGATGGAGCTTGCGGCTAAATTTGGTGAAGGCCCGACTTCGCTCAAGAGTATCGCTGAACGAAATCAGCTTTCCGAGCACTATTTGGAGCAGTTAGTAGCACCCCTTAGAAATGCCGGCCTTGTGAAAAGCATTCGCGGAGCTTATGGCGGCTATATTTTATCGAAGGATCCGGAAACGATTACGTCTGGGGATATTATTCGAATTCTTGAAGGCCCGATTTCGCCTGTAGACTTTACAGAAGAAGATGATCCGGCTAAACGTCAGCTTTGGCTGCGCATTAGAGACAGTATTGCAGAAGTATTAGATTCGACTACGCTTGCAGATCTAATTAATTTCGAAGATGCTGGCAAACCTGATAGCTATATGTTCTATATTTAAGGAAGCCGACCTATGACAAATCATTATTTTGATCATGCCGCCACTACACCTATGCATCCTAAAGTCATCCAAGCGATGCTTGAGGTAATGCAAGGCTCCGGCGGCAATTCGTCTAGTATGCATGCTTTTGGAAGAGCGGCCAAGCATCAGTTAAATCGATCACGAGATCTCATTTCAGCAGCAATTGGCTGCAAGCCGGGACAATTATTATTTACCTCAGGTGGAACGGAAAGCGATAATGCCGCTTTGATTGGGGCTGCTAGAGCACAGCGTAAACGAGGCAAATCACATATTATAACTTCAGCGGGTGAACATCACGCTGTTCTTCATACATGCGAATGGCTGGTTAAGGAAGAAGGTTTCTCCCTAACCGTACTACCTATTGATAGCTTTGGACGAACATCACCAGAGCTTGTTCAAGAAGCCATGACCCCAGAAACAGGCCTTATTAGCATCATGCATGGAAATAACGAGGTTGGAACGATTCAGCCGATTGAAGAAATAGGGCGCATAGCTAGAGCTGGCAGTGCTGTTTTTCATGTTGATGCTGTTCAAGCTTTGGGCTCATTCGAGTATAGGCTCAATGAGCTGCCAGTCGATTTGATGAGCTTCTCCGCCCATAAGATTAATGGTCCTCAAGGTGTTGGGGCACTTTATGTGGCTAATGGTACTCCGATTGACGCTCTTCAGCATGGTGGATCCCAAGAGAGAAAGCGACGTGCAGGGACAGAAAATATTGCGGGGATCGTCGGGTTTGCTGCCGCAGTTGACATTTGTGTGAACGAGCGAGAAAATAAGCAACTTTTTATGGACGAGCTTCGTAAGAGATGGATAGAACTGCTTCACAACCATGTTGAAGTGCCTATCGTTATAAATGGCTCGGAGCAGCACTATTTGCCGCATATCGTAAATATCAGCTTTATTGGTGTCGATACGGAAACGATGCTTATGAATTTGGATATGGAAGGTATCGCAGCAGCAAGCGGTTCTGCTTGTACCTCCGGCGCGCTTGAACGGTCACATGTACTTCGAGCAATGCAATTGCCCGAGGAACAAATTAATTCTGCTGTAAGATTTAGCTTTGGTTTGGGGAATACTTTGGAGGAATTAGAAGATGCCGCACAAAAAGTTGGAACAATCGTGAGGCGTATTCGTAATAACTACTAGGAGGACTCCAGCTAAGCGTGATCAAACTTCAACGGCTTATTGGACTACCCGTAATCGTTATCCATTCCGGCAAACTTGTTGGAACTGTCAAGGACGCCTGGTTCGATGAGCATTGGCAGCTGAAAGGGCTAATACTCGATTGTCCCAAGTGGTTTGCTTCCTCCGTAAAAATAGTGGAGTGGACTCACGTGATATCCTGCGGAGAGGACACCGTTATTATAGCAAGTGAAGCAGCGATCGTTCGGATGAAGTCGAAGCAATTGCTACGTTCATATGACACAGGATTAGTGAAATTAAAGGATCTGCCCGTCGTAACTGTACAAGGTATTCAACTTGGCAGAGTGTCGGATGTTTATTTTTACCCAAAAGAGGGTACACAAATAATAGGCTACGAGCTTACGGACGGTTTTGTTTCGGATCTGATGGAAGGGCGCAGATGGCTGAAGGCGCCGAGTGATCCGGATAGCGTATTACTCGGGGAAGACGCGATTATTGTTCCTGCTGTCAGTGAAGCGGAATTGGAGCCTGTCGCAGCTTCCAATTTCAGAGGATAGGGAGAAATGAAAGATGATGAGATGTCCGAATTGTAATTCGAAAGATATCGGAAAGATCGGTTCCCACCAGTTTTATTGCTGGGGCTGCTTCATTGAACTGACGGTTAACGGCGACAAAATGTCGGTTTACCAAGTGGAAGAGGATGGCACGTTAAGCTCACTCGACGACTTGTTCTTTGAGGAAGAAATTACACAAGTTCACGTCAACTGACGTGCGTTGCTATAAACTTGAATATCAAAAGACGGTCTTCGGCCGTCTTTTTTTTGCTGTTATAGGATGATTTAGGGCGCTTGTACATATACTGAACTAGTTCGGCTTGTCTTGCTAAGAGCGAAGCGGATAAAGAAAGTTCGGGGGTGAGGACGGTGGAGCGCTTTACGAAGAACCGTCTGTTTGTCTGGCTGGTTTACATCATACTGGGACTGCTTGCGATTTATCTTATGCTGCTTATAAAGCCGCTTATTGTGAACGTATATGTGTTTGTAAAAGCCGTTTTTGCTCCATTTATAATCGCGATGATAATTTCTTATGTGCTGAATCCGATCGTTACGATGCTGCATGACCGAAAGGTTCCTAGGACGATTGCCGTGCTGCTCATATATGCAGTGTTTTGTGCAGTCATTACGGTGATTCTCGTTAACTTGATTCCAATGTTCATCGAACAAGTACAGGAAATCAATCGACATGTGCCTGAGCTTTCCATGCGTGCTCAAAATATCGTCACGGACATTAACAACACTTCTTTTTTGCCGGAAAGCATTCGAAGCGGGCTTAATAAGTCACTTTTGCATATGGAAAAAAAGCTGTCGGAGAGTTTGTTCAACTTTGTTAACAATATCGGGTCCATGTTAAATGCAGTGTTTATCGCGTTTATTATTCCGTTTCTCGCCTTCTATATATTAAAGGATTTTGATGTGTTTGAAAGAACGGTCATTACGTATGTACCAAAGTCACATCGCAAAAACACGGTCAGGCTGCTTAAAGATATCGATACAGCACTCGGCAGCTATATTCGCGGACAGTTTTTGGTTTGTATTATCGTTGGCGTGCTTGCTTATTTCGGGTACCTGTTGATCGGCATGCCTTATGCACTGCTCCTTGCCGGCATCGTTGCGATAACGAATGTCATTCCGTATCTCGGTCCTTTTTTTGGAGCGGCACCTGCAATACTAATGGCTTCTACGGTTTCCATTAAGATGGTCATCCTTGTCGCGATTATCAACACCCTGTGCCAAATACTCGAAGGCAACGTAATCTCTCCACAGGTGGTAGGCCGTACGCTCCATATGCATCCCTTGTCGATCATTTTTGCATTGCTGGTCGGAGGGGAGATTGCCGGCATTGTTGGCATGATTTTGGCGGTTCCTATTTTTGCAGCCTGCAAAGTGATCATTCAGCATATGTTCGCCTACTACGTGCGAAGAAAGATTATTTGACAGGCGGATAGGCTGTGGCTATAATTTTAAAATAATCAAGTGTCAATTATAAGGGAATAAATCGTTGATGAAATGAAGTAAGCCAATGCCCGTTAGCCAGAGAGAAAGCTTCTTCGCATTTGCTTTTCGATAAGCAATCGCGTCGGTTGAGAGAGCTTTTATAACGAAGAGTGGCCGAAAGCTATTTTCGGAGTGTGAATGAACTTCACCGGTTGGACCCGTTAATGTCTAATGAAGGCGATTGCTCTAGCTTATGCAGCGAGGCAATAACCAGGGTGGTACCGCGATTCTATTCGTCCCTGTCAATGACAGGGGCTTTTTTTGTGTTTTATCATTTGAAGGGGGCTCATCCTAATGAAAGCTAGTGAAATTCGTGCAAAATGGCTTGCATTTTTTGAAAGCAAAGGCCACAAAATTGAACCAAGTGCATCGCTTGTACCGCATAATGACCCGTCCTTGCTATGGATTAATGCAGGTATGGCGCCGCTAAAGGCTTATTTTGACGGACGCATCGTTCCAGAAAACCCGCGTATTACGAATTCACAGAAGTGCATTCGTACGAATGATATCGAAAACGTAGGCAAAACCCGCCGTCATCATACGTTTTTCGAGATGCTGGGCAATTTCTCGATCGGTGATTACTTCAAGGAAGAAGCTATTACTTGGGCATGGGAGTTTCTGACTGAGCCAAAATGGATTGGTTTTGATCCTAATCGCTTGTCTGTAACGGTATATCCAGAAGATGTAGAAGCATTCGAGTTCTGGAATACGAAAATTGGCCTTCCTGCTGAACGGATCTATAAGCTGGAAGAAAACTTTTGGGATATTGGCGAGGGCCCTTGCGGACCTTGTACAGAAATTTTCTATGACCGCGGTGACAAATATGGCGATCTTTCGGACCCAGAATGCTGGCCGGGCGGTGAGAACGAGCGTTTCCTAGAAGTTTGGAACGTTGTATTCTCACAATTCAATCATAATAAAGACGGCAGCTACACGCCGCTTCCAATCAAAAACATCGATACAGGCGCAGGACTTGAGCGTTTTGCTTCGATATTGCAGGATGTGGATTCGAACTTTGATACGGATTTGTTCCGTCCAATTATCGACCGCACTTGTGAAATTGCGAAAGTTAGCTACAAAGTGAATGAAGAGCATGATGTTGCGCTTAAAGTTATTGCCGATCATATTCGTACAGTAGCGTTCGCAGTAGGTGATGGCGTAATGCCTTCAAACGAAGGCCGTGGCTACATCATTCGCCGTTTGCTTCGCAGAGCTGTTCGTTACGGAAAAACAATCGGAATCGACCGTCCGTTTTTGCATGAGCTGACTTCAATTGTTGGCGAGGTTATGGGCGTTTATTATCCAGAGGTTGTAGAGAAGCGTGAATTTATCGAGCGGGTTATTCGTACGGAAGAAGAGCGTTTCCATGAGACATTGTCCGATGGACTAACTATGCTGTCTGATCTGGTAGCTGCTGGTACGAAAGCTGGCCAAAAAGAGATTAATGGCGACGATGCATTCCGCTTGTATGATACTTACGGCTTTCCTTTCGATTTGACGGAGGACTTTGCTTCGGAAAATGGAATGACGGTTGATCGTGCTGGATTCGACGCAGCGATGGAAGCACAGCGCGACCGTGCACGCGCAGCTCGCCAAGATACTGGAAGCATGAAGGTTCAAGGCGGACCGCTCGGCGATTTCACGGTTAAAAGCGAGTTTGTTGGCTATAATGAACTGGTAACTGAGTCAAAAATCATTGCCATCGTTCATGAGGATCTGTTGGTTGAATCGGCTCCAGAAGGCAGCAAAGTCGTTGTGATATTGGATCGCACACCTTTCTATGCAGAAAGCGGCGGACAAATCGGAGATACAGGAACGATTACGGGCAAGGGCTTTACACTGCAGGTTGAAGAAGTAACCAAAGCACCGCACGGTCAAAGCGTCCATCATGCTGTTGTTACCTCAGGTACTGCTCGTACAGGTGAAGCAGTAGAGGCGAGCGTTACTAGAGCTGTGCGCGATGACATTATCAAAAACCATACGGCAACGCATTTGCTTCATAAAGCGCTCAAAGAAGTGCTTGGCGATCATGTCAATCAAGCGGGCTCTTCGGTAGAGGCTGAACGCCTGCGCTTCGACTTCTCGCACTTTGGCAGTATAACTGCTGAAGAGCTAGTAACGATTGAACGCCGCGTCAATGAGCAAATTTGGCTAGGAACTCCAGTATCCATCGAAACGAAATCATTGAATGAAGCTAAAGCAATGGGCGCGATGGCGTTGTTCGGCGAGAAATACGGCGATGAGGTTCGTGTGGTTCAGGTTGGCAGCTATAGCTTAGAGCTATGCGGAGGCTGTCATGTAAGCAATACATCGCAAATCGGATTGTTCAAGCTGTTAAGCGAGAGCGGTATTGGGTCGGGTGTTCGAAGAATTGAAGCCGTTACGGGTAAACATGCGTATAACTATTTAGATGGTCAGCTTGACCTGCTTAAGCAATCGGCTGCACTTCTGAAATCAAATGCAAATGATGTGCCAAAACGGATTGAAGCATTGTTCGGCCAAGTGAAGGAATTCTCTCGCGAGAATGAATCCCTTCAAGCGAAGCTGAGCCGGATCGAAGCAGGATCACTTGAGCAAAACGCTAAAATAGTGAATGGCATCACTGTCCTTTGCGCAAAAGTGAATGCTCCTTCAATGGACGCGCTTCGCGGCATTGTTGATGAATTGAAGCTGAAGCTGGAGTCAAGCGTGATCGTGCTTGGTGCGATTTCGGATGACAAGGTGAACCTTGCAGCTGCCGTTTCAGCAGATTTAATTAAAAAAGGTTTCCATGCAGGCAAAATTGTAAAAGAAGCTGCAATTCATTGCGGCGGCAGCGGTGGCGGACGCCCAGATATGGCGCAAGCAGGCGGAAAAGACACAACGAAGTTGGATGAAGCGTTGAAACTTACAGAAGAACTAGTTCTTAATCAAACAAATGTGATATGATATGAGTGTATATCTCATTGAAATGCGGTTTGGAAAGCGAGGTGCTGGCGATGAGTTCCATGGACAAAACAATGAAATTTAACGTGAAGGCGGAGGGGGTTGAATCTTCTCAAGACATTCTGCTATCCGTGCATGAAGCGCTTCTAGAGAAAGAGTATAATCCGATTAACCAGATCGTTGGGTATTTGCTGTCCGGAGATCCCGCGTATATTCCGCGGCATAACAACGCCAGGAGTTTAATTCGCAAGAAGGAACGAGACGAATTAATCGAAGAGCTTGTCCGGTTTTATCTAAACCATAAGAAACAACAAGCGTAAACGGCTAAAGCCCCCTTTAGGAGGCTTAGCTATCGTTTCGCAGAGAAATATAAGCAGTTTATAAGCAGATAAACTTATAAATTCTTATATTTTAACTAATGAGGCAGGAGCCGGACAAGACATGAGATTGATGGGACTTGATTACGGTGACCGCAACATAGGAGTTGCTGTCAGCGACGCTTTTCGTTGGACCGCGCAAGGAACTGGTGTTATTGAACGAAGGCGAGACCATAGTGAGTTTGACCGCATTGCTGATCTGGTTAAGGAGCATGAGGTTAGTGAAATTGTTGTTGGTCTTCCAAAAAACATGAATGGCACCATCGGTCCACGTGGAGAAATTTGTATAGAATTCGCAGAACAGATTAAGCAGAAACTAAACATACCTGTTCACCTTTGGGACGAAAGGCTGACAACGGTAGCTGCCGAACGAACGCTTATTGAAGCGGACGTCAGCCGGAAGAAGCGAAAGCTTGTAATAGACAAAATGGCGGCAACGCTTATTTTGCAAAATTATCTCGATTCTAAAGCGAAAAGGTGAGGGTAAACATGACAAATGAAGAGTTGGAATTCGAAGAGCCGGAAATTATTTATATCCCGGATGAAGAAGGAAACGAAGAGGAATTCGAAGTCATCATGAAGTTTGAAGTTGATGGTTCCGATCAGAAATATATGATGGTAGTTCCGCTTCATGGAGAAAATGACGAGGAAGATGAAGTATATGCTTTCCGTTATGAAGAAGAAGGCGACGACCTGAAGCTGTATACCATTGAAGATGAAGAAGAATGGAATATGGTTGAGGAAACGTTCAACACTCTCCTTGGTGAGATGGAGGAAGAAAATTAATGTCCGGCACAGAGCATGAAGCACCTAAGAAGCTGAATACGCTGCGAGCGGCATTCGGCAATGAAATTGAGCTTGAAGCAGATGACGGCAGCGTAGAGGTATACGATATTAAAGCTGAGTTTCAGCTAGGGGATCGCATTTATGCAGCCCTGCAATCGGATCCGATGCGTGGCGAGGATGATGTTGAGCTATTCCGCGTCATTCAAGTCGATGGTGAACCGCAGCTGGAAAACATCGAAAACGATGAAGAGTGGGAAGCTGCATCAGAAGCGTACGATGATTTATTGTTTGCTACTGACGAGCGTCCATAAAACGTCGTGTAATGTATATGCATCTAACGAGAGAGCGGCCAATAACCGCTCTTTTGTTCCATGTTTAGCGTTAATTACTCAATTACAGCATTTTCAGCTGAGCCATAATAGGATGGTCTCAGCCATTTCGCCTGCGCAAATCGATATACCGAAAATGATGCATTATAAAAAGGGGGTCTAATTTTGGACAAGTCATCACAGCACCTTGAGCAACAATCATCATCGGGACCGAGGAAAAGCCGCATTACATTATGGGTTATTTTAAGCTTGTTAGGAATTATGATTATTGGTGCTGGAAGCGTTGCTTTGTATGTGTGGAGCAGCTTGAAGCCAACAACTGCTGGTGCGGTTCAGAAGATTGATATTCCAAGAGGAACATCAGCGAATGAGGTTGCAGAATTACTGGAAGAGCAAGGGATCATTAAAAATGCATTTATATTTAAATATTACTTGAAGCTTAAGGATCAAGGCGGCCGCTTTCAGGCGGGACTTTATGAGCTGAACCCCGGCATGAATAATGAAGCCATTATAGCTAAGCTCAATGCTGGCGACACCGTAGAAGCAGAAACGATTCGATTCACGATTCCTGAGGGCTTTACCGTATTGCAAATTGCTGACAAGCTTGCTCAAGAGAAATTGATCAACAAAGAAAAGTTTATTGGATTAATTGCATCGGAAAACAATTGGGGTGATGCGGAGTCTGTTCGCTCCATTCCCAATAACGATAAGCTGCATCAGCGTCTTGAAGGTTATCTGTTCCCTGAAACGTATGAGATGAAAAAAGAAAGCACAGAAGAAGATATTATTAAACGGATGGCGCTTGAACTCGACCGGAAGCTTGCTGAGCTTCCAGAGGGGTGGATGGAAGTGCTTGAAGAGAAAAAAATGTCCTTTCATGATATGCTGACAATCGCGTCGCTTGTAGAGCGTGAAGTCGTTGTGGACGAGGAAAGAGCTCTCGTATCGGGCATTATTTACAACCGGATTGAAGGTGGCATGAAGCTTCAAATTGATGCTACCGTTCAATATTCATTAGATAAGCCTAAGGAACGTCTTTATGAGAAGGATTTACTCGTAGACAGTCCTTATAACACGTATAAGGTAGAAGGTTTGCCGCCTGGGCCTATCGCAAGTCCAAGTCTTAAATCAATTGAAGCGGCTATATATCCGGAAGATACGGAATATTTTTTCTATGTAACCAAGAAGGATGGAAGTCAGACTCATTTATTCGCAAAAACATATAAAGAGCATTTGAAAAACATCGAGAAAAGTAATCAAACGGCTGGGTAGTCATACGATTAGATAGGAAACGAAGCTTGACGGTGTTTTTAAGGAGGATCAAGTATGGCGTACAAGCCGGAATTGTTAGCTACCGCTGCATCTATAGAAGAGCTGGAAAGGCTCATGGCAGCAGGCGCGGATGCTTTTGTCATTGGCGAAGCACGCTACGGTATGCGATTAGCAGGAGAGTTTAACAAAGAAATGATAGCGCAGGCAGTAAAGCTCGCTAAGCCTAAGGGCGTGAAGATCTATGCTGCCCTTAACAATCTTATGGATAATGAAGCAGCGGATTCATTAAATGATTATGTAACCTCGCTTGCTGAAGCTGGCGTTGATGCACTAGTATTCGGCGACCCTGCGGTCTTAATGGCTGCTAGGCTGCATGCCCCAGGCATGGCGCTGCACTGGAATGCTGAAATGACCTCAACTAATTATGTTACAGCTAATTATTGGGGCCGCAGAGGTGCTACTAGATATGTGCTCGCACGCGAACTCAATATGGAACAGGTTTGCGAGACAACGGCTAGTACAGAACTTGAGGTTCAAGTACATGTGCATGGGATGACGAATATTTATCATTCGAAGCGTTCGCTTGTAGAGAGTTATATGGAACATCAGTCGGAGACGGATCGGCTTCCGGAGAAAGACAAGGATCGCGGGCTTTATGTGATGGAAGCGGAACGGCAGGACGAGCGTTATCCAATCTACGAAGATGCGAACGGCACTCATATTATGAGCTCGGATGATGTTTGTATGGTAGAGAACCTTCATGAGCTGCTGGATGCTAAAGTAACCAGCTTGAAGATTGAGGGATTAATGAAATCTACCAAGTACAACGAAATTGTTGTGCGTTCATATCGGCAAGCAATCGACGCCTATTTGGCTGATCCAGAGGGCTACATTTTCCAAGAGGAATGGCTTGACGCGATTAAGAAAGTCCAGAATCCGCAGCGAGAGCTGAGTTTTGGCTTCTTCTTCAAAGAGCAAGTCTATTAATAAGTTAATGCTTACGAAGTGAGTTTTGCTTCGCAAAACCAAAGTTAATGCTTACGAAGTGAGTTTTGCTTCGCAAAACTTAGGAGGTACACATAGTGACAACAATTGAGAAGACGACACCTCGCTATCAAGGCAAACGCCATCGGCTGGACAAGCCGGAGCTGCTCGCACCAGCCGGAAATTTAGAGAAGCTGAAATTTGCGATTCATTACGGAGCTGACGCGGTTTATATCGGCGGTCAAAAGTACGGCTTGCGCTCCAATGCAGACAATTTCAGCTTTGAAGAAATGAAGGAAGGCGTTGAGTTCGCGAGCCGCTATGGTGCAAAGGTGTTTGTCGCGACAAATATATATGCGCACAATGAGGATGTAGAGGGACTTGAAGACTACTTGCGCAATCTAGAAGCAGCAGGAATCTCAGCTATCATTGCCGCAGATCCTGCCATTATTGAAACGGCACAGCGAGTAGCTCCGAAGCTTGAGGTTCATTTGAGCACGCAGCAATCTACACTGAATTGGCAGGCTGTGCAGTTCTGGAAGGAAGAAGGCTTGCCACGCGTTGTGCTGGCCCGTGAAACGAGCTTTAAAGACATTGCAGAAATTAAAAAAAATGTTGATATTGAGATCGAAGCGTTTATTCATGGAGCTATGTGCTCATCTTTCTCTGGTCGCTGCGTATTGTCTAATCATTTTACGGATCGTGACTCCAATCGTGGAGGCTGCTGTCAGTCATGTCGCTGGAAATACGATTTGTTTGTTGACGATATGCCAATGTACCCGGAAGAAGAAGATAAGTTTACAATGGGCTCCAAAGATCTATGCATGATTGAATATTTGCCGGAGCTTATTGAAGTTGGCGTTGACAGCTTCAAAATCGAAGGACGAATGAAAAGTATCCACTATGTGGCGACGGTCGTTAATGTTTATCGTCAAGCGATTGATGCGTATTTTGCTGATCCCGAGCATTTCGAGCTGAAGCAGGAATGGGTGGATGAGATAAATAAAGCTGCCAACCGTCCGTTAAACACTGGGTTTTTCCTTGATACACCGGGTGCGGAGGATCATATTTATGAGCCAGAGGAAAAAGCAGCGCCATATGATTTTGCAGGAGTAGTAGTAGATTATAATGATAAAACGGGTTTTGCGATCGTGCAGCAGCGCAATCACTTTAAACTCGGACAAGAAATCGAATTTGTTGGTCCGAAGGGTACTTTTTTCAAGCAAACGGTAACCGAAATTACGGACACAGACGGCAATGCGCTTGATGCGGCTCGCCATCCTTTGCAGCATATTCGCATTCGTACGTTAAAGCCGGTTAAACCGATGGATATGATGAGAAAGAAGATCGGGAAGAAGTAAATAGGCAAAACATGACTAGAGTCTTATTTTTTTAGAAAATAAGACTCTTTTTTTTGTATTTATTATTATGAAATGACAAGAATGTGTCGATATAAAATAATATACTGTAAATCTACTGTAAATACATATTTCGGCAAGATGCGCTAGCAGCAAACGTACTATTTTGGACTTACAATATTAAAGGCGGTGTCTTCCCTCATGGAAAACCAAGAAGAACAAAAAAAGAAGAAAACAAAGAAACAGAAACAGGAAAAAGAGCAAAATAGCACAAACGAAATTAAGTCAGGTACAAGTATGAAAGCGTCATCAAAAATGCAATCTTTATCACAGGCAGCAAAGGCCGCGACGGTATCTGTAAAAGGCACAAAGCTTTCAAACCCGATTAAATCAGTAGGAACGAAACTATTTACGATTATCTTTTGCAGTATTATCGCGTGTGTATTGACAGTAGGTCTAATGGCTTATTCAAAGTCGAAGTCGATTATTGAAAATAAAGTTTCAGAAGCGAGCTTTCAAACGATCAATCAGGTTGCAAACAATATGGACGTTATTTTCAAGACGTATGAGGATTTATCGCTGCAAATATTAATTGACAAAAGCTTTCATGAAATTGTAAGGAAAATGCTTGACGGCGGTGACGATTTCAGCAAATTTGAGGCATCGCGTAATTTAAGCGACAAAATGCAATCATACGTTATGGGTAATAATACGATCGTTTCCATGATGCTGCTGCCAGTAAATCCGAATCTGACGGTCGTAACATCAGGCAGGGCAACTACTGGCACGGCGGAGAAATTAATGAATACAGACTGGTTTAAAGAAACTGTCGCAAATGCAGGGAAAACAAACTGGATTCCGCCTCAGCCTGAAGGCATGTCAGATCCAGCAGGCGGTCCCACCATTGGCTTGAGTCGACTCATCAAAGATATAACTTCAAGTGAAGCATCTTATGTATTGCTGCTAGAGGTGCAAGCTTCAACGCTTGCGAAACGCTTCGAAGAAGTTAACCTTGGTGAAGGCAGCCAGCTTTCGATCGTGAATGCAAACGGTGAATATATTACAAATGGTGATCCTGAATTGGTAGGCAAGCCAGCCAGCATTACATTCCCAACCGAAGGCGATAAAGCGCTTGAGGATTCGTCGAAAATGAAAACGACAAACGGTGCTGAGGTTCTGGCTACATACAAAACATTCGAAACGATGAACTGGAAGCTGCTAGGCACGGTACCGGTAAAAGAGCTAGTAAAAGATGCTAAAGCGATTCAAAATTTGACATGGATTACAGTATTTATCGCAGCACTTATTGCAATAGCAATCGGTATTCTCGTAATTATGACGATTGCACAGCCACTGGTTAAGCTTCGCAACCTAATGACTGAAGGAGCAAGCGGCAACCTTACCGTACGTTCTGTCATGAAAAAACGCCAAGATGAAATTGGTGAGCTAAGCGACAGCTTTAATCTTATGATGACGCAAATAACTGCTCTAGCAGTACAGACGACAAGATCAGCTGAGGATGTACTGGTTACAGCTACTGAGCTCGGAGACGCTTCTCGGAAAACAGCTATTTCTGCTAAGGAGATTGCAGTCGCAACAGAGGAGATCGCGGGAGGAGCAACAAGCTTAGCTGTTGAAGCGGAGCGAGGTTCTGACCTTACAGGAAACATCGATGTTCAAATGAAAAAAGTTATTGCAGCCAACGAACAAATGGTGAACTCTGCGCAAGCCGTTGAGAAAGCAAGTGAGCAGGGAACAAACTATATGGGCGTACTTATTCAAAAAACGAGCATGACGGAAGAAATGACCCGTTCTATGGTAGAGAAGGTTGATGCTTTGAAGGAAAGCACTGGCTCTATCGTAAAAATTCTAGACGTACTCAATAGCTTAACGAAACAAACGAACATCTTGTCATTGAATGCGACGATTGAAGCTGCTCGCGCAGGCGCAGCAGGAAAAGGCTTTATGGTCGTTGCCGATGAAATTCGCAAGCTGGCGGACCAAAGCCGCCAATCCATTGACGTTGTTGGTCAAATCACGGAGAAAATTAGAGGAGAGATTGACGAGACGGTTCATGTTTTGTCCGATGCTTATCCGTTATTCCAAGAGCAGATCGGTTCTGTAAAAGAAGCGAATCAAATTTTCTTAACCGTTTCTGGTCAAATGGGAGAACTAGTTAAGAAGCTGGATCTCGTTACGGATTCAATCGGGCAATTGGATGAATCGCAAGTCGTATTAGGCGAAGCGATGACTAACGTGAGTGCAGTAGCTGAAGAATCTTCCGCTACATCAGAAGAAGTTGCATCACTTAGCACAGAACAGCTAAGCATTAGCGATGGTATGGTACGCTTGTCGGAGAAGCTGGATACGGTATCTCGTGAGCTCAAGGATTCACTTTCTAAATTTAAAATTAATTAGCAATCAGGGTATCCTATTAAATGGTTAACATTGAAGGAAGAGCTATTCAGGCAGTTAATGCTGAACAGCTCTTTTTTTTGTTGTAGAAAATAGAATGGATGTTTGAAGGAGAGCCGCGGAAGGAGATAATGAACGTATAACAACAGATTCCAGCGCTTATCAAACATTAGACAGCATTATAAAGGAGCTTTCGCAGGATGAGAACGGGACATGATTAAACGAATAACAATGGCTGCTTGTTTCATTAGTTTAATAATGCTGCTTTATATTGGCCGCTTAGCTTGGATTCAATTGATGCCTGGAAGCTCCTCTTCAGCGGTCCTTTCTCCACTCGCAAACCGGGGAGGATGGCAACGGCTGTCTGTTCAGCAGCGTCAACGAAACTTGGTGCTGGACACAGGCAGAGGCGACTTCTATGATCGCTATGGAAAACCGATAACAGGTGAAACTTACTCGGCCGTTGCTTTATTTCCCGTACGGGCAGAGCTGCGCGGTCAAAAAAAGAGTTTAGCTGAGCTTAGCCGCTTACTAGGCGTAACCATGGAGCAGCTGCAGCAGAAATGGGATGCTGTGCGAGAGCCTGTGTTTTGGAAGGCTGATGGGATGCAGGCGCCTTTGCGACTGACAAATGATCAAATTACCCGCCTAAAAAAACTTGAGCTAAACGGTATTCGTGTGCTTCCTTATCGCAATCGCTATTTGCCGGATTTTGATGCGAAGCATCTGATTGGCTTTACAAGCCAGCATCCTGAGTGGCTGCAGGTTAACCATGCGGAAGATCTCGTAAGCGGCAAAAGAAAGCTAGTAGATCAGGTTGGCGGGTCGGGTCTTGAGAAATCGCTGGACAAGCTGCTGCATGGAGTAGGGGCTACTTCTGTTTCCTACTTCCTCGATGGACGTAATGCTCCAATGCACGGCCTTGATATGCGGATTACGCAGCCTGGCAATCGATATTATCCGCTTAAAGCGATGACGACGATTGATTTGCAGCTGCAAAACGAAATCGAAGCATATGTGGATGCACAAGGCTTGCAAGAGGGAGCAATCGTTGTGCTGGATGCGAGCAATGCGGATATTGTAGCGATGGTATCGCGGCCGCAATTGAAGCCAGGACAGTTCCAAAGCTCCGACGGCAGCGAGTGGGCTAATCATGCAATCAAGGCGGTCGCTCCCGGCTCTGTGTTCAAGCTAGTTGCGGAAGCAGCTGCGCTGGAGGCGGGTGTAGTTAATCAGCATGAAACGTTTTTTTGCAATGGTGAATACGGCAAATATGGCTTATCCTGCTGGAAGGAAGGCGGACACGGCCGCTTGACGCTCCAAGAGGGCTTGGCGCAATCTTGCAATATTGTGTTTGCAACGCTGGCTGAGCGGCTTGAAGCTAAGCAGTTGAAGCGGACCGCAGACTTGCTCGGGATAGGGCAGCAAGCAGGCTGGCATCGCGATGAAGCTTTTGGCCCCTTTTCATCGCCGCTGAGACTGCTTGAGGAAGAAGATCGCGGACAGCTGTTTGCAGCCGTTAAGAGCAAGCTCGCTTGGAATAGCGGCGGTGAGATGGGTGAGCATGAGCATGAGCACGAGCATGAAAATGGCAGTGGCAATGACAATGACAATGGCTTTGGCAGTGGAAGTGGCAATGATAACGGCAGTGGCAAAGAGAATGAAAATGGCAACGGCAACGGGAAGCGTAATGCGAAGCGGAGCGGGAAGTTTGATGCGGCGCAGCAAGCGCGGGAAGAAGCAGCCATGCTGGCTGGCGTCGATGGCGGCGTGCTCGCGCAAAGCGCGCTTGGGCAGCGTGATGTAAGGATGTCGCCGCTGCAAGCGGCAAATCTGATTGTAACGCTGCTGAATGAGGGGCGCGTAATGGAGCCGCGCCTAGTGAGTGAAATCCGCTATGCCAACGGCCAGCGGATGGTGAAGCTGCCCGCGCAGCGCGCGCAAGCGATCCGTGGCCGGATTAAACCGGCCACGGCGCATGCGCTGCTGCGCGGCATGCAGGCGGTCGTCGACCATGGAACCGGTCGATCGATCCGCCAAGGGCTGTGGGCGATTGCCGGCAAATCCGGCACCGCCGAAACGACTCAGGCCGGAATCGCCCGCAACCACCAGTGGTTTGCGGGCTACGGCCCGGTCAAGGCTCCACGATACGCCGTAGCGGTCCTCGTGGAGAACAAGCCGCCTGGGAGCTCGCACCAGGCGACTAAGCTCTTTCGCGGCGTCATGGATATCGCCGCACGCCATTCCAAATAAAATGAGCCACCCCATTGCAGACGAATCAACGTTCGTTTGCAACGGGGTGGCTCTGTTTTATTTGCGTATTATTGTTCCTTGATGTCCTTGTTATTGATTTTCACCGATATACTGTCAGTGTCGTCCGGCTTGTCCGAAGGGTTGTCGTATTCCCCCTGCGGAGCGTGAATCCAGCGGTGGAAATAACCTTGATCATACAGCGCTTTGATTAAGATCATAAGAATAGGTGATAATATGACACCTGCGACGCCAAAGAGCGATAAGGATACAATCATGAAAGCGAGCATTGTAAAGGCGGATACGCCTAAGGAGTCGCCTGTAATTTTTGGTTCAAGAATTTGGCGTGTAAGCACAACTGCGAGAAAGAGGACGGACAGCCAAATGGCAAGCGAGACTTTGCCGACAATAATTAAGTAAATAATCCATGGGATAAAAATAGTGCCTACGCCGAGCAGCGGCAAAATGTCGAAAATGGCCGATACGACTGCTATGACAAAAGCATTTTCTACGCGCAGCAGTAGGAGCGCGATCAAAATAACGACAAAGGTGATACTAATCATCTTGGCTTGCGCTTTAATATATAACGCGATTCCTTTAAATACATTGTTTCTAAGGAAGAAAAATGCCGTTTTGAAGGTGTTTGGCGTTTTGTCCTCGGCTGTCTTTTTCCAAGTCGTAATTTCGATGCTTAAGAAATAAGCTAATATAATCCCAACTACAAAATTAAAGATGAAAGTTGAGAAGGATGTGACGTACCCGATGATGCTAAGCAGTACAGTCTTCCCAAACAATGCTAAGGTTGAAGAAGCACCTTCAATGAGGTCTTTGGAGCGCTGAACCAAATCTAAATCTGCGGGCAGATTCCCAAATCTGGTTTGCACCTCTTCAGTCAGATTAGCGATTTGAACAGCGAGCATTTCTTGATATTTCGGGAAGTTGTTAACGAGCTCAGTTCCTTGCTTCGTAATCAGGTAAGCTGCGCCTGAGAAGGCGGTAAGTAAAATTAAAGTGAACAGCAGAATCGAAATGCCGGAAGCGATCGATTTTTTCATGCCAAGCTTATTTAGACGCCTTGCCAGCGGCTCAATACATAAGAAAATGAGAAAGGATAAAAATATAGGCGTTGCGATTCGGTACAAATAGCTGAAAGAAAACATAATTAAATAGACAGTTAGTGCAATGAGTGCGATGTCAAAGGCGGTTCGCCAATACTTTTTGTAAAAGGGCAGCATAATGTTTCTCCTTCTTTTTCCATATTCATATTTCCATAAAGATTGTACTATAGTTTTTAAAAAGATGCCTATTTTTAATTGCGTTATGCTACAATTAATACTACTGTTGTTGTTTTGTACCGCTATTTATTCGTCGACTAAATCATATAACGGTGGGGAAAACAAAATGGAAAATTTGCTGTTATGGGGATTATACGTAGCATCCTTCTATGCGTTTCTTCCTGGCCTCATTAGCCGTACTTTTGGCTTTCGTGTTTTTAAGAAGGGCCGTGTGGGAAACGAAATATCTTTAACGTTCGATGATGGGCCAGATGAGATTTATACGCCGCAATTGCTCGATCTTCTTGCCCGCTACAATGCGAAGGCAACCTTTTTTGTTGTCGGCTCACATGCCGAGGGACAAGAAGAGCTGCTGAAGCGGATGAAGGATGAGGGTCACAATATTGGTGTCCATAATTACGTTCATAAATCGAACTGGTTAATGCGTCCGAGGACGGTTAAGCGCCAAATCGAGCGTACGCTTGACATTATTGAGCATGCTACGGGAGTGCGATCGACTTATTATCGCCCGCCATGGGGAATCGTAAATGTATTCGATTATGCGAACTTAGGCCATTTGCAAATTATTTTGTGGTCGGCAATGTTCGGTGATTGGCGGATACGTTTAGGGTCAGAACGATTGAAAAACCGGATGATGAAAAAGCTTCGGCCTGGTGAAGTCATTCTATTGCATGATTGCGGCATGACCTTTGGGGCGGACAAGGATGCACCGAGAAATATGCTTACGGCACTTGAGGCTTACTTAGAAGAAGGTACGAAGCAAGGTTTCCGCTTTGTTGGCATTGAAGAAATGATGAAGCGATCTGAAGCAGCGCGTGCTGCTCATACATCACTCTTGAAGAAAGCGATGATATCGCTTTGGCTGACATGGGAGCGTCTGTTTCACGTCGTTTTCCGTTTGAAAACGGTTGGTGATGTGAAGGATGCAGCGTTTCATTACCGGGTGACCACATACACTGGTCAGGACATTGAGTTAGCAGAGGGAGGACGCGTCTCAAAGGGAGACCGTATTGCTGAACTGCATTTTGACAACAAGAAATTGTCGATGATTGCAGCAACCTCAAAATCTCCTGTAGCTACAGGTATTCGCATGCTGCGTGAAGTGGAGCAAGCTCTTCCGATGCTCGCAAATCAGCTTGCTGAAGATACAGATGCGAATGACATCAAAGCGGTATATGGGGTTACAATGATCCATCGCGGGGCTGATCGATTAGGATTTGAAATATTTCAGCTGCCTGAGGGCTGGTTTGCCAAATCATCGCGTGTGTACTTGCGTGTATTGATTAAAGTATTAACGAACACGAAGCAGACTTCTCAGAGCAAGAAGAAAAGAGAACTGATCTCGCCGCGTATGCTGTTAATGCCCGTCGCAACGATTAGGTCCTATGCAACGGCACAGCTGAACATGATTCAAGATATAAGCCAGACAGTAGAGAGAACTTTAAACGCAGCAGCCGACGAAGCTGCGCAGTTAGGTACAAAAACAACAGCGATTTAATGTTGAGATATAAATGACATTTATCCAAATGAATGTTAAATAAATAAAGGAGTGCAGGCTGTTTCCAGCCTGCACTCCTTTTGTTTAAATATAAGAAAAGTTATCTATTGCTCCAACTTATCTTTTCGGTCAAAGCTGCTTCATCATCCAGAGGATGCTGAAGGCGATAACTACATTTTCATTACGCCGCCAGTGCTGGCAGATGTAACAAGGTGAGCGTAGCGAGCCAAGTAGCCGCGCTTGATTTTTAGCTCGAAGCCTTTCCATTCGGAACGGCGTTTCTCGAACTCTTCGTCGCTAATAAGAAGATCCATCGTACGGTTGTTCATGTCGATCTCGATGATATCGCCGTCTTGTACGAAAGCGATAGGGCCGCCTTCAGCTGCTTCAGGAGAAGCGTGGCCGATGCTGATGCCGCGAGATGCGCCGGAGAAACGTCCGTCTGTAATGAGGGCAACCTTAGCGCCGAGTCCCATACCAACGATTTGCGAAGTTGGTGCAAGCATTTCTGGCATACCAGGGCCGCCGCGTGGTCCTTCGTAACGAATGACTACGACATGACCTTCTTTGATTTTTCCGTTAGCGATGCCGTGAAGCGCTTCGTCTTGGGAATCGAAACAGATAGCAGGACCTTTGTGGTAGCCGCCAACGGACTTGTCAACTGCACCTGTTTTGATAATAGCGCCGTGAGGAGCCAGATTACCAAATAGTACAGCCAAACCGCCGCGTTCTGTATGCGGGTTGTCGATGGTATGAATAACATCGGTGTCTTGAATTTCACAGCCAATAACATTTTCACGAAGCGTTTTGCCAGTAACGGTGATGCAGTCACCATGCAATGCGCCTTCTTTCTTGAACAGCTCATTAAGGACAGCACTTACGCCGCCTGCATTATGCACATCTTCAATGTGATAATCGGATGCAGGAGCGATTTTTGCCAAATGCGGTACGCGTTCAGCTACTTCGTTAATACGCTCAATTGGGTACTCGATTCCAGCTTCATGCGCGATTGCTAGCGTGTGAAGAACTGTGTTTGTTGAGCCGCCCATTGCCATATCTAGAGCAAATGCATTGTCGATTGTATCTTTTGTAACGATGTCGCGAGGTTTGATGCCTAGCTCGATGATTTTCATCAATTGGCGAGCAGCGTCTTTAACGAACTCTTTGCGTTCTGGAGAAACAGCAAGAATCGTGCCGTTACCAGGCATTGCAAGTCCCATGCCTTCTGCCAAGCAGTTCATGGAGTTTGCAGTAAACATACCGGAGCAAGAGCCGCAAGTCGGACAACCGAATTGTTCAAGCTCCATCAGTTGATCGTCATTGATTTTACCAGCTTGGTGAGCGCCTACGCCTTCAAATACGCTGGAGAGTGAAATCGAACGACCATCGGATGTTTTGCCGGCTTTCATAGGTCCGCCGCTTACAAGCATAGTCGGGATATTGACGCGAAGTGCGCCCATGATCATGCCTGGTGTAATTTTGTCACAGTTTGGAATACAAACCATACCGTCGAACCAGTGAGCATTTACGACTGTTTCAATGGAATCGGCAATAATTTCACGGCTAGCAAGTGAATAACGCATACCGATGTGACCCATTGCAATACCATCATCAACGCCGATTGTGTTAAATTCGAAAGGAACGCCGCCAGCTTCACGGATCGCTTCTTTAACGAGCTTGCCGAACTCCTGTAGATGAACGTGACCAGGAATAATATCAATATACGAGTTGCAAACCGCGATAAACGGCTTGTCGAAATCTTCCTCTTTTACGCCTGCGGCGCGAAGCAAGCTGCGATGTGGTGCGCGGTCGAATCCTTTTTTGATCATGTCTGAACGCATTCTTTTGGCCGCCATGTAAGTTCCCCCTATATGCTTATTAAAATATCAATACTCTCGATTTTATCACAACGGACAGGCGTTGGCTATAACGTCAGCCGAAAGGCGTTTCACAAATAAATGTTAAAAAAACATTAAAAATGGCTTAAACATTGTGATATTCCGTGAAACAATAGGACATCATGCAGGTTAATCATGTATAGTATGCTCATTGGTAACGATGAGAATAATTTGAAGATGAATAAGGAGGCGCTTGAAATTGGAAAGAAGAGTATTAATTGTTGATGATGAGCGGGAAATTGCCGATCTTATAGAGATCTATTTGAAAAATGAAGGGTTTATTACCGAAAAGGCGTATGACGGGGAGCAGGCGCTGCTTGCTTATGCGCGAGATCCGTTTGACTTAGTCATCTTAGACATTATGATGCCGAATATGGACGGGCTGGAAGCTACGAGGCGGCTCAGGCGCGATCAATCGGTCCCCATTCTAATGCTCAGCGCAAAAGCAGAGGATATGGATAAAATTATGGGGCTGATGACCGGTGCGGACGATTATATGATCAAGCCGTTTAATCCGCTTGAGCTTGTGGCTAGAGTGCGCTCTTTACTGAGAAGATCCTATCAGTACAGCGGTCAATCAAGTGCGAATAACGGGGCGCGACTAGATAAGGAGCTTCGACTTGGACCGCTGCGGATCGATAAGCTGAGCCATACGGCTGAAATAGACGGCAATCCGCTGCATCTCACTTCTACTGAGTTCGGCATTTTGCATTTGCTCGCTGGCCAGCCTGGCCGCGTGTTTAGTGCGGAGGATATTTTCCAGCAGGTGTGGAAAGAAAAATATTTTGATTCCAACAATACGGTAATGGTCCATATCAGCAAGCTTAGAGATAAGCTGGAGAAGGAGCTTGGTGATAAGATGATCATCACGGTCTGGGGGGTTGGCTATAAAATTGAAGGATAACATTGCATTAAAGCTTGTCTTTCGTTCGCTGCTGAATATGGTGATAAGCGCCGTGCTATCGGCCTTTTCACTGTATATCCTTTTAGGGTTCGGAATGTGGCTTATCGATAATGTAAGGCCAATGAGAGTTTTATATCAATTCGTTAATTCTATAGTTGATGGCAGACAGCTTTTACCTATAGCAGGGAGCGTGTTTTTGTTTTTTGTATTTTATATCATTCTCCAGTGGAGCTTATTTCATTATCTCGGTCAAATGAATAAGACGGTTCGCGGCATTGCTGACGGTACCTATGATATGGATTACCAAATCGAAGTGCGGAAAAGAAATATATTTGGTCCTATGGCAGCCAATATGAACAGCTTGGCAGGAAGGCTCCATCATGCGCTAGTGGAAGAGCGGAAGGCAGAGCAAACCAAAAACGAATTGATTACGAACGTTTCCCATGATTTGCGTACACCTTTAACGTCAGTGCTTGGCTATTTGGGACTGATTGAGCAGGATCGTTATCGAGACGAGGTAGAGCTGCGTCACTATGTTCAAATCGCTTATGAAAAATCGATGCGGCTGAATGTCCTCATTAATGATCTTTTTGAATATACGAGAATGAGGCATGATACGACTGCGCTTAAAGTAACGAATTTTAATTTAATCGAAATGCTCGGGCAGCTGCTCGTGCAGTTTCGTTTGCCGCTGGAGGAAGCGGGAATGCAGAGCAAGCTGGTGACAGATAAAACGTCAGTCATGATCAAGGGAGATGCAGCCAAGCTTGTGCGTGTATTCGAGAACTTGATAGTGAATGCCATGAATTACGGCAGAGACGGCAAACAGGTCGTTGTGACTGTTCAGTTGGAGGGCAGTGCAGCCGTTATCGAGGTTATTAATTTTGGTGAACCGATTCCAATGATGGACATTCCTCATATTTTTGAACGATTTTATCGCGTAGACAAATCAAGAACACAGTGGTCAGGCGGTTCCGGCTTAGGGCTTGCCATTGTCAAAGGCATCGTTGAAAAGCATGAAGGTACGATTTCGGTGACGAGTGATTCGGAGCAAACGGCATTCCGTATAACCTTGCCGATTATTAATTAATAATTAAGGGTTTCTTATGGTTTGTTTACGGTCTCCTTAAACTGACACTCCTATACTTGGTTGTATAGAAGAGACAGTGAAAGGGGATCGTTTTTTATGCAGCAAGAAACGTATGGAAGAAAACGTGGAGGTACAATCTTGTGGCTTCTAACCGCAATTGGAGTGATCATCAGTGTCTTTTACGTCATTTCATTAAAAGGCAGCCCATCTAAAGCTGATTTGCAATTGGATTCTAGCTCGGCTATTTTAATAGATCTCAATACAGGGGAAGTGCTCTACGAAAAAAATGCAAATGAAGCGCTGCCGCCTGCAAGCATGTCGAAGCTGATGACAGAGCTTATCCTATTAGATCTCACAAGTGCAGGTACGCTTGATTGGAAAGAACAAGTGAAAACCAGCGCTTATGCTGCAGAGGTGCCAGGTTCCCAAATAGGCTTTGCGGCAGGGGAGATCTATACGGTTAGAGAGCTTTTTGAAGCGATGGCGATTCATTCCGCGAACGATGCGGCAGTAGCGCTTGCAGA
The DNA here is from genome assembly GCF_056173205.1 of Pristimantibacillus sp. Z349TD_6. Lineage (NCBI taxonomy): Bacteria > Bacillati > Bacillota > Bacilli > Caryophanales > Paenibacillaceae > Pristimantibacillus (SeqCode) > Pristimantibacillus sp. Z349TD_6. The sequence continues at coordinate 2,232,761 of NZ_CM149662.1, forward strand.
GCATGTTAGCGGCAGTGAGGCTGCATTTGTTCAATTAATGAACAATCGGGCTGCTAAGCTGGATTTGTCCAACCAAACCGTCTTTGCGAATGCAACGGGGCTTAGCCATGAGGATCTGCTTCCGTTCGAAGCTGCTTCTTCAGAAAGAGACACCATGATGTCAGCCAAGGATACAGCAAAACTAGCTGCCTATTTACTGAAGAAGTATCCTGAGGTAGTCGATGTTTCCAGCCGCAATAGCGTGAGGCTTGCGAGCACCTCGCAAAGATTGAAGACGACAAACATGATGTTAAGCGGCATGCCGTATGCATTTCCGGGCAATGACGGATTGAAAACAGGTTATACCGTGCAGGCTGGTTATTGCTTTACAGGTACTGCGAAGCAGGATGGCAAACGGCTTGTATCCGTCATTATGGGTGCGAAGACGCCAGAGCAGCGATTCACGGAAACAGGGAAGCTGTTTGAATACGGTTTTCAATTAAGCGGCTTGGAGAGCGTAATGGGGCATGTGCAAAGCAAACTCGGCTTTAAAGTAGGATAAACAAGGTTGAATTAAATCTGTTTTTCTCGAATGATGAAGAATATAGTCGATCATTCTCATCTAAATAGTTGTGTTATTGTCATGTTAAGTCTAGAACGAGCGCAAGTCGCTTTTTCTGGACTTTTTGTTTTTATGTCATAAAAACTAACATTAAATGATTTACGAACCGGTTTTTGCTGTTTATAATAAAACTAATACAGATAAAGAGGTGAGTATATGCAATTGACCGAACGTGAAAAAGAAAAGCTGCTCATTACGATCGCTGCAGATTTGGCAAGACGACGAATGAATCGCGGCTTGAAGCTTAATTATCCTGAAAGCATAGCGTTAATCACCTCTGAAATTATGGAAGGCGCTCGTGATGGAATGACCGTTGCACAGCTAATGGCATTTGGAACAAAAATTTTGAATGCGGATCAAGTCATGAGTGGCATACCGCAAATGATTCACGAGGTTCAGGTGGAAGCGACTTTCCCAGACGGAACGAAGCTTGTTACCATTCACGACCCGATAACTTGAAAACGATAAGTAAAACGGCTATGGGCATCATTTCATTTGATATAGAAAGTGGCATGAGAACGATCAGCTTTATAGGGGAGGAGAGAATGGCCTGTGATACCTGGACAATATCGAACGGCTGACGGTGAAATTGAATTAAGTGCAAGGCGAATGACGAAGCAGTTAATTGTAGTAAATACAGGAGATAGACCGGTTCAGGTAGGCTCTCATTTTCATTTTTTTGAAGTGAATCGTGCATTGAGGTTTGATCGCGAGGCAGCTTTCGGAATGCGTCTTCACATCGCAGCAGGGACAGCGGTTCGTTTCGAGCCCGGTGAGGAGAAGCCTATAACTGTCGTTGAGCTAGGTGGTACAAAGCTATCTTATGGACTTAATGGTCTCAGCCAAGGGAAAGCGGAGAACGGCAGGATGCCAGATGTTGTTCGCGAACGACTTGCGGCTTGGGAGGGCGAAGGTAAATGACTAAGATGGATCGACGCAGCTATGCGGCCATGTTTGGCCCTACAACGGGTGATGCCATTCGGCTGGCAGATACGGAGCTATGGGCACAGATTGAACATGATTACACGGTGTATGGCGATGAATGCAAGTTCGGCGGCGGCAAGGTTATACGCGATGGCATGGGGCAGTCGAGCGGCGCGCTGCGTGATGAGGGTGTGCTGGATACATTGATTACGAATGCCGTTATTATCGATCATTCCGGCATTGTGAAAGCAGATATCGGCTTAAAGGATGGATTTATCGTTGGCATCGGCAAAGCCGGGAATCCAGACATTATGGACGGCGTGCACCCGAATATGATTGTTGGCGCAAGTACTGAGGTTATTGCCGGAGAAGGAAAGATTGTAACAGCAGGAGCCATTGATTCGCATATTCATTTTATTTGTCCGCAGCAAATTGAAACGGCGCTCTCCTCAGGCGTCACGACGATGATCGGCGGCGGAACAGGTCCGGCAACAGGAACCAATGCAACGACGGTAACACCTGGCGCGTGGCATATGCGGCGCATGCTGGAGGCAGCCGAACATTTTCCGATGAATATCGGCTTTACGGGTAAAGGCAATGCTTCGTTCACCGCTCCGCTTATTGAGCAAATTGAAGCGGGAGCTATTGGGCTTAAGCTGCATGAGGACTGGGGAACGACACCAGCAGCAATCGATGCCTGCCTGCAAGCAGCAGATCAGTATGACATTCAAGTTGCTATCCACAGCGATACACTGAATGAGGCAGGTTTTGTTGAAGATACACTGGCAGCCATTGGCGGAAGAACGATTCATACTTATCATACCGAGGGCGCGGGCGGCGGTCATGCCCCAGACATCATCATCGCGGCAGGCGAGATGAATGTTTTGCCGTCATCCACGAATCCTACTCGTCCTTTTACAATTAATACGATAGAAGAACATTTGGATATGCTGATGGTTTGCCACCATTTGGACAGCAGTATTCCTGAGGACGTTGCATTCGCTGATTCTCGGATAAGGCCGGAGACGATTGCAGCGGAAGATATTTTGCATGATATGGGCGTATTCAGCATGATTAGCTCCGATTCACAGGCGATGGGGCGCGTAGGAGAAGTTATTATCCGCACATGGCAAACGGCAGACAAGATGAAAAAGCAGCGAGGACCACTCCTTCCGGACAATGAACAGCATGATAACTTCCGTATTAAGCGCTACATTGCCAAATATACGATTAATCCTGCGATCACGCATGGTGTCTCTCATCTGGTAGGTTCGCTGGAAGCTGGCAAATTCGCCGATCTTGTCATTTGGAATCCAATGTTTTTTGGCGTCAAGCCGGATCTCGTCCTGAAGGGCGGGAGCATCGCATTTGCGCAGATGGGTGATCCAAACGCTTCAATCCCAACACCGCAGCCTGTGTTCGGTCGGCCGATGTTCGCGTCTTTTGGGAAGCTGGTGTTTAGCAGCTCGATTACCTTTGTATCTCAGGCAGCCTATGACCTCGGGGTTGCGAAGGAGCTCGGACTGCAGAAACGTATTGAACCTGTAAAAGGCTGCCGCAGCGTAACGAAGAAGGATATGATCCACAATGATGCAACGCCTAAGCTTGAGGTGGACGCGGAAACCTATCATGTACTGGTAGATGGCGAGCATGTGACCTGCGAGCCAGCTGAGGTGCTGCCGATGGCGCAGCGTTATTTCTTATTTTAGCTGTGCGCTGCGGCCATGGAGGACAGGAGGGCGAGCGAAAAATTGAATGATGATATGAAATGGCTGGCTATGCAGCAGCTGCTCGATTCAGCGCTGCCGATCGGCGGCTTCTCGCATTCGTTCGGACTTGAGACCATGGTTCAAGATGGCCGTATGAATCGTTCTTCTCAGCTCTATGATTATGCCTCTGCCATGCTCTTGCAAAGCTGGGCAACCTCGGATGCGATGGTGATCAAGGCCGTATATAGGGATGCGCCAAAAGGGAATTGGGAGAAGGTGTGGGCGATTGAGCGGATTGTTCATTTGCAAAGGGTCGCCTCAGAAACACGCAGCGGCGTAGAGAAAATGGGACGTCGGCTGCTTCAGCTTGCAGCAGCCATACATCCGCAGCTGGATTGGTCGCCTTTACTGGATGCGATGAAGGCAGGGAATTGTTTTGCTTCCCATCCTCTCTCGCACGGCTATGCCTGCTGGGTGCTTGGCATATCGGAGGAGAAAGCGATCCAAGGCTATTTGTATACTTGCATCGTAACTTGCGTCAACAGCGCTCTGCGGCTGATGTCGATGGGACAGACGGAGGGCCAATCGTTGATCGCAAGGCTTATACCGCTAACAGCAGACGCTTTGGAAATCGTGCGTGCGATGGTGCCGGAACAAGCCTATTCTAATATGCCGATGGCGGAGATGGCGATGATGCGCCACGAGAGGTTATATTCGCGATTATTTATGTCTTAATTATAAATTAATGGAGGAATGAAAAATGTGCCAAGGACAAGGACATACGCATCAGGAATGGGAAAGCCCGGCAATAGACAGCTCAAGGCCGATCCGTATCGGTATCGGGGGACCAGTAGGCTCAGGAAAAACAGCGCTTGTTGAACGATTAACGCGTGAGCTTCATACCAAATACAGTCTCGCTGTCATTACGAACGATATTTACACGAAGGAGGATGCTCGTATTTTGTTCAATACGGGTGTGCTGCCGGAAGAACGTATTATCGGTGTTGAAACTGGCGGGTGCCCGCATACAGCCATTCGAGAGGATGCATCGATGAATTTTGAAGCTATCGAGGAGCTGGAGCGGCGGTTTGACCATCTGGATCTGATTTTCATTGAGAGCGGCGGAGATAATCTTGCTGCGGCGTTCAGTCCTGAGCTTGTCGATCGTTTTATTTACATTATCGATGTCGCCCAAGGCGAGAAGATTCCACGCAAAGGCGGACCTGGCATTATGCGCTCGGACCTGCTTGTCATTAACAAAATCGATCTTGCGCCGTATGTAGGAGCGAGTCTCGCAGTTATGGAAGCTGACACAATGAAGATGCGCGGGGAGCGTCCTTTCGTTTTCTCCAATTTGTTCGGCGGCGATGGCGTGGATGAAATTGTGAATTGGCTTACACATGAGGTAGCTCATGCGCGCGGAACGGAACACTCGCATGTGATCCAGCTTACGAGCATACCTGATGACAAGCGGCACACAGCTTCCTAATGAGGAATGAGCAAAGCAGTGCAGAGGCTGCAGCCATTCGGCACGAGGATAGTGCAGTGGGAGAGGTCAGGACATCCGTACTGCGTGCAACGTTTGCCAGCCGCCTCGGTCAAACGTTAATCGGCAATAAATATCATACCGCTCCGATAAAGATTGCCAAAGCTTTTCCACTGGATGGTCAGCTGGGCGTAATCGTAATGGATGTTTCACCTGGCCTGCTCAGCGGTGACCGGTATGAGCTGGAATGGACAGCCGAGCAGCACTCTCATGTCATGATTACGAACCAATCGTATACGAAGGTGCATCCTAGTTTACCTAACAGTGAATCTTCGATGCAGCAATTGTTCGAACTAGAGGCAGATGCAGTCGTCGAGCATATGCCGGAGCCCATTATGCTATATAAGGAAGCAGCCTTTCGAAACGATACACAGGTTCGACTGCAAAAAGGGTCCGCTTGGCTGCAAGCCGACGTCCTTTGTCCAGGTCGCACGCTTCGCGGCGAACGCTTCGACTATCGCTCATACAGCAATTCATTAACGGTTCATTATGGTGAAGAGCTTATCTTCTCGCAGCGTCAGCGAGTAGTGCCAGGCAGTCAAGTTATAACTGCGCCTGGCAGCTGGGATGAGATGACGCACTGGGCTACCTTTTATATGTTCAGTGACCGTGTCAACAGCAGCCATCTGGAGCAGCTTCAGGAGAAGCTGGACAGCTTCGAAGCTCCGGAGGCTCATAAAGTAATTGGCGGTGCGTCTATGACTTATCGTTACGGTGTTGCGGTGTCAGCAGCCTCAACAGCAGCATGGCCGCTGCAGCAATTAATGCAAGAGCTGTGGCAGACTGCGCGAATGGGACTGCTTGGCAAGCCGCCGCTGCGATTTTTGCAAGGATAGATCAAGCAGTTTTATACTTTTTCAGAAAAAAGGTCAACCTTCAACCTTCGGTTGGCCTTTTTGTACTAAATCAAAAAGGTTTCATATTTATTTCGTGAAGAACGTTAGTTAAACAAAGGAAGGGAAGGTATAATATGAACAACAGGATGGACTAAAGAAAGTAGATAGGTTGGTGATCAATTGGAAGCTTCAAATATGGAAAGACAAGAGTTAATGAGGCGGCTGGACGAATCGTTTCGTCAAGTGAGAAGACAAATAAACACCGAATGGCACACCTATAATGTGCATGGCTTAGGCATGACCCATGGGAAAATGCTAATTATTTTAGGGAAATCAGGACCACAGAAAGCATCAGCTTTGGCTGAGCAGCTGCTCATCACTAGTGGTGGAGTTACTGGAATTGCTGATCGTTTGATAGAGCTCGGGTATGTGAAACGCGAACGCGGCGAGAAGGATCGGCGTGTCGTGATGCTCGAAATTACGGAAGAGGGTTTGGAAATCATCCATTTAATTGAGACGATACGCTCGAAGCTGATGCTTAAGCTGTTCGATGGCATGTCGATAGCAGATATGGAGCAAGGTGTTCAGTTGTTTGAGCAAATGAGTCGCAATATGGAATCGGATGTTACAAATTCGTGACTAATTTCATATTTCATTATTATTGTGGATGAATTTAGTGTAGAATAAACTAGAAATTTGTCGAATCGAAAAAGATTGACAAAATCCGATAAAACAACTAGGATTAAAAGGAATTAATACATTCAATTGTTTAGGGGAGATTACGATGAAAAAGGTTTTTGCTTTGGCGGTATCGTTGTTTCTAATGGTTGCGATTGTTGCAGCTTGCGGATCTAACAAAAATGAACCAGGAAACGCAGCGAATAACGGTGCAGGCGACAAAGCGGACAAGAAAAAAATCGCTCTTGTATTGCCCGAAAAAATTGGCGTTAACAAGTTTTTTGTATTGATGGATGAAGGCTTCAAAAAAGCAGGCGCAGAGTTTGGCGCTGAAGTGAAAACAATTGAGTCCACTGACCCAGCGGGTTTTGAACAAAATCTTCGTGCAACTGTAGCTGAAGATTACGACTTGATTATTACAGCAACATTCCAAGCAGAAGATGCACTTAAGAAAGTGGCTGCTGAAAATCCGGACAAGTCTTTTGCAGTTATCGATACTGTAGTTGATCTTCCAAACGTTCGCAGCGTTAACTTCCGCGAGCATGAAGCTTCCTACTTGATGGGAGCACTTGCAGGTCTTGCAACTAAAACAAATATTGTGGGTGCAGTCGTTGCAATGGACGCTCCACTTCTTAGCAAATATACATCAGGATTTGAACAAGGTCTGAAAAGCACAAATCCAGATGCACAATTCCTTATCAACTATGTAGGCAGCTTCACGGATCCAGTTAAAGGTAAAGAGCTTGCGCTTCTTCAACAGTCCAAAGGCGCTGACTTTATCGCAGGTATGGCAGCAGTTGGCGACAATGGTGTGTTTGATGCAGCGAAAGAAAAAGGCTTCTTCACTTCAGGTCAAGATACAGACCGTACGGATGAAGATCCAGAGCATATCGTGCTTTCACAATTGAAAGGTACGGATGCAGTTGCTTACGAAACAGTGAAAAGCTTCGTTGATGGCAGCTTTGCATTCGGCGTTGCAGACTACGGCTTGAAAGAAGACGGCGTAGGCTTGACTTTCGTAACAAGAGACAGCAAATCAACGCTTAGCCCGTTTATTGGCCAAGAAAATGTCGATAAAGTAAAAGCTATCGCAGAAGACATTAAATCTGGTAAAATCGTAGTAGTTAATCCGCTAGCTCAATAGTACAACAGGCCGGCTGCTACCCATGCAGCCGGTTTGCTTGTTGCCTAGAAGCTTCCTCTGTAATCGAGGGAGCGGTTTTTTTGTTTATATCGGGATTGAAAGGGGAGAGCTTTTGTATGTTGCTGCAAATGGACAGCATTACGAAGTCATATGGGAGCGTAACCGCAAATAGCAATGTTCAGTTTTCGCTGCAAAAAGGAGAAATTCATGCCTTAGTCGGTGAAAACGGTGCAGGAAAAACGACGTTAATGCGTATTCTGTACGGGATGGAAAGTCCAACTAGCGGTGAAATTCGCATTGACGGCAAGCCGGTTTCGTTCGGGAACCCAGCTGATGCGATTAAGCATAAGATTGGAATGGTTCATCAGCATTTCATGTTATTCCCGACGTTTACGATTGCCGAAAATATCGTTATTGGGCGCGAGCCCTCCAAAGGCGTAGGTTTTGACCGTAAGGCAGCTGCCACAGAGGTGGAAAGAATCGGCAAGCTTTATGGCATGCCGGTAGACCCTTGGAAGAAAGTTGCAGATTGCTCGCTTGGCATGCAGCAGCGCGTTGAAATATTGAAAGTGCTCTATCAGGGCGCTGAAGTTATTATTTTGGATGAGCCAACTGGCGTCTTGACGCCGCTCGAAGTGAAAGAGCTGCTCATTGCGATTAAAGGATTAGCTGCGCAGGGCAAAAGCTTTATTCTTATTAGTCACAAGCTGCAAGAAATTATGGAAGTTGCTGACCGCGTTACCGTCCTTCGAGATGGCAAGGTGACGGGAACAGTCGAAGCGAAAGACACGAATGCGGAACATTTGTCACGGCTTATGGTAGGCCGGGATTTAGTACATATATCACGAAATAAGGTGAGCAGAGGCAAGCCTGTTCTTGAGGTATCAAATGTTTCTATTCCAGGTGTCAAAGCGAAGCCGCTACTAAGCGATATTAGCCTTCATGTCAATGGGGGCGAAATTGTGGGGATCGCGGGTATTTCAGGCAATGGTCAATCCGAGTTATTGCAGACGATATCCGGTTTAATGAAACCCGGAGCCGGCACAATCAAGCTGCTGGGTAAAGATGTGACCGGTGCGCCGGTTGGCGATATTCGTGAAAGCGGGCTTGCTCATATTCCTGAGGACCGTTACCAGTGGGGCGTTGCGAAGGATGCGACCGTTACGGAAAATGGCTTGATGGGACATGCTGACAAGCATCAAAAGCTTGGTGTATTGAATGGGACGAGCATTCGTCAGATGGTAGGCGAGTGGGTGACACGCTTTGGGATAAAAACGGGCTCTTTATCTACGAAAGCTCAGTATTTATCCGGCGGAAACCTACAGAAGCTTATCGTTGCACGGGAACTTGCGCAGAAGACGCCGTTTCTTATCGCAGCGGAGCCAACGCGAGGCGTTGACGTCGGCGCAATGGAAATTATACATGGCGAGCTTCTAAAGAAGCGGGATGAAGGCGGAGCGATATTGCTTGTTTCATCAGAGCTGACTGAAATTTTGAAGCTATCTGATCGGGTGTTGGTCATGTATGAAGGTAAGATCGTAGGGGAACTGGATGCTGACAAAGCTACAGAAGAGCAAATTAGTTTGTTAATGGCGGGAGGAAAAGCGGTTGGATAAGCTGGTACAATTCGGACGTTCGCTGTTACAGCCGCTTTTGGCTGTTATCATCGGTTTAGCAGCGGGTGCGATTGCCATTGTTATCGTCGGAGGCTCCGTAATGGAGACATACGCGGAAATGTGGAAGGGCGCCTTCGGCAGCTTTTATTTTTTTACGAATACGCTCAGTAGAGCTACGCCTATTATCCTTATTGGTCTAGGGGTGGCGCTGGCATTCCGGGCTGGATTTTTCAATATGGGCTCAGAAGGCCAAATGGTATTAGGCGCTCTAAGCGCAGCGGTAACGGCAATTTATTTGCCGGGGCCAGGTTGGTTTAAGCTCGTAGCTGCTATTATAGCTGGAATTATTTCCGGGGGAATATGGTCGGCATTCGCAGGATGGCTCGATGCTAGATTTCGAATGAATCTGCTCATTACCACTTTATTGCTCAATTATATTGCAACGTTGTTTGCAGGTTATATTGTATCGTATCCGCTCAAGGATCGTACAGGCTCTGCTGCAATGGCACAGACGGTTATGCTTGATCAAAGCGTATGGCTGCCGAAGCTGTTTAAAGGAATGAGCCTTCATGGCGGATTTATTATCGCTGTAGTCGGAGCAATATTGCTGTTCTTGTTCATGCGCTATACCGTTAAGGGTTATGAAATTAGAATGCTTGGCGGCAATCCGTTGTTTGCAAGCTATGGCGGCGTGCAGCGTGGAAAAATGATGCTTATCAGCATGTTCGTCAGCGGAGGTTTTGCTGGACTAGCTGGCTCCGTTGAAGTGCTCGGCACGCAGTACCGCTATTTGGACGGCGCTTTGACTTCGCCAGGTTACGCATGGTCGGGTATCATGGCCACATTGCTTGCCGGATCGCATCCGCTCGGTACGGCTGTAGCTGCGATTTTGCTTGCTGCACTGCAGACCGGCGGTATGGGCATGGAGCGGAATACAGATGTTCCGCTGGAAGTATCAAGCATTATTCAAGCGGTGCTCATTTTATTCGTTTCTGCTAAGTTCACATACTCGTTCATTAAACGCAGGAAGGCGAGGTCATAAGTATGGATTTTTTATTAGATGTCTCGCTGTACGCCTCGACGCTTCGTATGGTTACACCAATTCTGCTTGCGGCACTCGGCGGCGCAATATGCGCGCGTGTTGGTTTGTTTAATGTAGGCCTAGAAGGTTTAGTATTGATCGGTGCATTTTCTGGGATTGTAGGCAACCACTTCACCGGAAATGTGTTCGCAGCCGTATTGTTTGCGGTATTATGCTCACTCCTGTTTTCAGTGCTGTTCGGTTTTATGAGTATTCATCTGAAAGCGAATGTTATCGTTGTTGGTATTGCGCTTAACTTTCTGGCGCTTGGACTTACGACATTCTCCCTACGTGCGATCTTTGATGTGAAAGGCGCATACTACAATAAGGATATGATTGGGCTGCCTAAATGGGATATTCCATTGTTAAAAGATATTCCATGGTTCGGAGAAGTTTTATCCGGGCATTCCCCGCTTGTCTACTTGTCCATCATTCTCGTTATTGTGCTGCAGCTGTTTTTGTTCAAAACGGTTACGGGCTTTCGCTTGCTGGCAGCTGGAGAGAATCCGACAGCAGCCAAAAGCTTAGGCATCAAGGTAACTCGCATTCAATATGGAGCAGTGCTGCTCTGCGGCGCTCTGTGCGGGTTAGCAGGCGCGCAGCTGTCGCTCGGCAATGTCACCATGTTTACAGAGGGAATGACTTCCGGTAGAGGATTCATTGCGCTCGTTGCAACGATGTTAGGCCAATCCAATCCAATCGGTGTTGCGGCATCAAGCTTGCTGTTCGGATTTATGGATGCACTCAGCATCAGGCTGCAGGGCTTTGCGCTGCCGACTCATTTTACGATGATGCTGCCTTATATCGTTACGATTCTCGCGATGTTGTTCTTTAAAGATAAAGGTTATATGCAGGAAGCTCGCAAGTCGAATGAGAGCTCCAGGTAGAGCTGAGATGCTTTATAGCTTGAAATGAGAAATGAATCAGCAAGGAATGGAATTTGGAGGTATACGAGATGCATAAAAAAGCAGAACGTCTCAAAAAAGTGACTAGCATTAAACAGACGGTGCTCGCTCCTGAGATCGCTCATCGGATTCCGCCTGGTCAAACGATGACCGAGCGTTTTCCGATTTTGCATGAGGGAGAGGTTCCTTCCTATGACATCAACACCTGGTCGCTGCGAGTATTCGGCGAGGTAGAGGAGGAGCGTACGTTCAGCTTCGAAGAGCTGCTTGCTATGCCTCAAACCCAAACGAAGTGCGACATTCATTGTGTAACGCGCTGGTCGAAGCTGGACACAGAATGGGAAGGCATTAAGTTCAAGGACTTGCTGCCTTTGCTGGGCGTTAAGCCAGATGCCAAATATGTTATGTTTCATGCAGATGAGGACTATGACACAAATGTGCCGCTTGAGGATTTATTGCACGATAATGTGCTGCTTGCGCATCGATTTGACGGTGAGCCGCTGACTGACAAGCATGGCTGGCCGATGCGGATGCTCGTTCCTCATTTGTATTTTTGGAAAAGCGCAAAGTGGATTAGAGGTATTGAGTTTATGAAAGAGGATCGCGAAGGTTTCTGGGAGCGCAACGGCTTCCACAACTATGCCGATCCATTTAAAGAACAACGCTTCACGAGCGAAGAGAATTCGATGCCGGAAGACGAATGGATAACGAAGGAGTTTGATTAATCAGATGCTGCCTATACTACAAGTTAACCCAGAAGATTTGCCGGCTTACGCTATCGTATGCGGTGATCCACGCCGCGCGGAGACGATTTCACAGAAGCTGGATAATGTAAAAGAGCTTGCATTCGCTCGCGAATATCGGACATTTGTTGGTGAATATCAAGGCGTAAGACTAGCCGTGGTAAGCCACGGCGTAGGTTCGCCAGGAGCGGCGGTATGCTTCGAGGAGCTTATCCGCGGAGGCGTTAAGACACTTATTCGTGTAGGTACAGCGGGATCTTATTCAGCAGATCACCCTGCAGGAAGCCTCATCGTCAGCACAGCAGCAGTTAGAGCGGAAGGGCTCACGCATCAGCTGGTGCCTGCAGGATTCCCGGCTGTTGCAGACAGCGCGGTTACTGAAGCGTTGTATGCATCTGCGCTTGAGAGCGAAGGCATTGTTAAAAAAGGCATAACAGTAACGCTTGATGTCTTTTTCTCAGGAGTTGTAGACATTCCGCATCGCCAGTACAAACAAGCAGGCGCACTTGCTGTTGAAATGGAAATTGCGGCTTTGTTCGTTATCGCAACGATGCGCGGTGCACGCGCGGGAGCGATTCTCGCACTGGACGGTTACGCAGATTCTGATTTGGCGGGCGAATATGATCCGCATACAGATGTTGTAGCGAAAGCGATCGAGCGTGAGATTGAAACGGCGCTTCTTGCCGTTGTTAAGCTTGCATCCGCGTAACCATACTTGTCTTTAAGTAAGGGGGGCTTCACGTGAGTGGGACGTTGTTTAAGCGAGAATGGCTGAATGGAGATTTTTATCCGCATGTGTTTGCTTATTATTTTAAGCAATGGTCTGATTACGAGATGGCCTTCCACACGCATGATGCAATCGAAATTATGTATGTCATTTCCGGAGCTTGCGGGATAGAGCTGGAAGCAGAGGCAACCAGCCATGCATGTGAAATGACGCTCAAGAAGGGTGATTTCATTATTCTTGATGCGAATGTGCCGCACCGACTGACCGTTGACGAGCGCGGGCCCTGCCGGATGCTTAATGTTGAATTTGATTTTAGGGAACGCCTCTCGGCGTTTCCCTCTATACGGCAGCTTGCGATGGAGGACGAATTTGTGGACAGATTGATCACAGAGCCGCCCTCTTATTTGTTTTTGCGTGATCCAAATGAAGTGTATCAGGTGCTAAAGAGCCTAGTGCTTGAGCTGGACAGCCGAGGCAGGAGCGTCAATATGAAGGCAGAGTTGTTGTTTGCTCAGCTGATCTTGGCGATAGCACGACTTCATAAGGAAGCTGGCGTAAAAGGGGCTAATCCGATCGAAGCATATGTGAAGCAGTCGATTGAATATATGCATCATAACTATGATAGAGATATTCAAGTAAAGGATATTGCTGCAGCAGTAAGCTTGCATCCAGGTTATTTGCATCGTGTATTTCGCGCGCAGATAGGCCAAACGTTAACGGGCTATTTAACGGAGCTCCGGATGGAGAAAGCAAAAATGCTGCTCCGTGAGACGGATATTGCAATAGCGGATATTTGTGATTATGTTGGCGTGGGGAGCAGGCAATACTTTCATGCGATGTTCAAAAAATATACGAAGCAGACGCCAATTGCTTACCGTCACTCGGTCGATACGCAAACATTGGACTTCCGCTGGCAGCGCAATGAATAATACAAAGTGACGATTTCTGACACTATGAATGGCAGTTGGTCACAATATTGATAACGCTTCCGTTTTATCGTTGCTAAAATGTAGAGGAGATTAAACAAACTCTATTTAGACGATAATCGGAGGCTGATTGGCATGTCTACTTTTAAAATTGCATTTATAGGCGCAGGCTCGATTGGATTCACGCGTGGACTGCTGCGGGATTTGCTCGCTGTACAGGAGTTTCAAAACATTGAAGTCGCATTTACAGATATTAATGCACATAACCTGGAGATGGTGACTGCGCTTTGTCAGCGTGATATTCATGAGAACGGCTTGTCGATTTCCATTCAATCGACAACCGATCGGCGCGAAGCTTTGAAGGATGCGAAGTACGTCATTTGTACTATTCGTGTCGGTGGTCTTGAGGCTTTCGCAACGGATGTTGATATTCCGCTCAAATACGGCGTTGATCAATGCGTTGGCGATACGCTCTGTGCTGGTGGCATTATGTATGGACAGCGGGGCATCGCTGAGATGATGAACATTTGCCGTGATATCCGCGAGGTTGCTGCTAAGGATGTTCTTCTGCTCAACTACGCGAACCCGATGGCGATGATGACTTGGGCATGCAACAAGTATGGCGGTGTGCGGACGATTGGTTTATGCCACGGCGTGCAAGGCGGACACTGGCAAATAGCCGAAGCTTTTGGACTGAAGCAAGAGGAAGTCGATATTATTTGTGCGGGTATCAACCATCAGACCTGGTATATCCAAATTAAGCATAACGGTGAGGATCTAACTGGCAAGCTGCTTGAAGCATTTGAGAAACATCCAGATTTCAGCCGTACGGAAAAGGTACGCATTGATATGCTGCGCCGCTTCGGGTATTACAGTACGGAGTCTAACGGTCATTTGAGCGAATATGTCCCTTGGTATCGGAAGCGGCCTGAAGAAATTAACGATTGGATCGATTTGAGTTCATGGATTAACGGAGAAACGGGCGGGTATCTTCGTGTATGCACGGAAGGACGCAATTGGTTCGAGACTGATTTTCCAAACTGGATGAAGGACCCTGCAAATGAATTCAAGTCGGAACTGCGCAGTCATGAGCATGGTTCATACATCATTGAAGGACTCGAAACAGGACGAATCTACCGAGGTCACTTTAATGTGGAAAACAAAGGGGTTATAGCTAACCTGCCTAACGATGCCATCATTGAAGCTCCAGGTTATGTTGATCGCAACGGCATTTCAATGCCATTCGTGGGCGATCTGCCGCTTGGTGCCGCCGCGGTGTGCAATGTAAGCATCTCTGTGCAGCGTCTTGCTGTAGAGGCAGCCATAAATGGCGACATTAACCTGCTCAGACAGGCTTTTATGATGGACCCGCTAGTTGGCGCAGTTTGCAATCCGAAGGAAATTTGGCAGATGGTCGATGAGATGCTTGTGGCGCAGGAGCAGTGGCTGCCGCAGTATACAGATTCTATCGCAGCAGCCAAGAAACGCCTAGAGGAAGGGCCGTTGCTTCCTACGCGTGATTATAAAGGCGCAGCGCGCCTGAAGGTGAAGACGGTTGAGGAAATGCAGCAGGACCGAGATGCCGCAAATAAAAATGCAGGCGAATCGGATAAGGGCAAGGAGCGGGTTTAACGAGGAGCGTATTTCAGCTCCATTGCTTCAAGCCTAGTCCCTGGCGGCGTCCAAGCAGGCGGTCCAAATTTCTTGAGGTAGCCTAGTGTATTGAGGTAGCTCTCTACCGATTGCTCTTCATCCATCTTGCGGAAAATTTCCCAACAAGCGATAACATCATTCAGTGCACGATGACCGCCAATGAGCGGAATGCCATAACGATCGGACATGTCTTTCAGTGTATGCGGATAAACATGCCGCGCGCGGCTAATCGTGAGCGTATCGATGAAGCTGTTCGAAAATGATCTGCCCGCAATGCGAAGCAAGGAATGGTGCAGGAAACCAAGGTCGAAGGCGGCATTATGAGCAATCAAAACGTTATCGCCTATCATTCGGTTCAAAATACGGAATGCGGTGTCCTCGTCCATGCCGTAGGAGGTCATCTCATCCGTGATGCCGGTGAGCTCTGTTATTTTGGCAGACAGCTTGCCATCGTAACGTACGAGAGTACTGAATTCACTCGCTATTTCACCATTCACGCAGCGGATCGCAGCCATCTCAATCACTCGATCCTTCTTCGGATCAAGGCCGCTCGTTTCAAAATCAATGACAGTATAAGAATGATTAGTCATAGTTGGTTCACCACTTTTTCTAGTTATAAGTTGCAATCGTATATGAGATAATTCGACAAAAAAGATAAATAACCTTCATTGTGAACATAAAACGACCCATTACCAGAGCTTAGTTAGCCGGTAATGGGTCGTTTTTGCTTGGATAGATTCAGTTTGCAGACTAGTGGTTATTGCCGGATGCATTGCCTTTTTTGTCGGAAGTTTTTGTCGTTGTATTTTTGGTTGCATGACCTTGCTGCTTCGCCATGGTCGGTTCACCCCCTTCTCAATGTAATGGTTGTATTTTGTGAATGGAGGGGGGAGGCTATTCGCGATTAGGTACAATTAGTATGCTTTTGAAGCGAATGTAAAAATTAACCAGATTAAAACTGTTTAACCGCTATATCTGCCATTTTCAAGTCGGATCGGCAAGTCTAATCATGCGAACAAGGGATATAAACAATGAATACGGTTACTTGATTGCTCCATATGGAAGAATAACGACTATTTTGAAGGAGTGAGCGCTTTATTGAATCGAGGGTATATGATAGCCATGTGATAAACTAAATAGAAAAGAAAGCGCTTATCAGTTGAGAAGCTACGGGGGATGCTGCAAATGCGGACGGGGTCGAGATTTTGGAGTAAATGGAATGTAATGAAAGGTACGCCGCTTCCGCCAGAGAGCAGACTTAGCAAGGAAGCGATAACGGCTTTAATCATTCATTGTTGCTTTCAGTTTGGCGCATCGATGTCGGGTTTGTTTCTCAATTTATATTTGTGGCGGTTAACGCAGGATTTGACCGTAAACGGAATTTATAACATCATCGTTTTCATCGTAACGCCTCCGGCCTTTGCACTAGGTGGCTGGATTGCGAAGCGGCATGATCGAATGGTCACTTATCGACTAGGTATCGTCATGATTGCCATCTTTTATTTGATGGTCGTCATTGCGCAAGAGCATGTGGCTCAGTATTACATATGGTTTGCTATTTTTAATGGGATCGCCGCGGGGCTTTACTGGACTGGTTATTTAGTTATTCAATATGATGTCTCAACGGAAGCGAATCGCATACGTTTTCTTGCAATCAATATGATTTTCTTTAATGCATCCGGGCTAGCAGGGCCGGCGCTTGCGGGGTTCATTATTCAGCGAAGCGAGGGGCTACAGGGTTACATCATTATTTTCACGCTTGCCTTCATTATGTTCCTTATCGCAGCGATCGTCAGCTTCCGCATTCCGATGATCAAATCACATCACAAAGCCTATTATTTAAAATTCATGGGGCTGGTGATGCATAAGAATCGTCGCTGGCTGAAGGCATTGTACAGTTTTTTTGTATTAGGTCTATTTCAGGGAATTATGCTCTTCCTGCCCAATATTATGCTGTTTCAGACGGTTGGGCGTGAGGATTGGGTAGGTTACTTGGGTGTTTTCTTTTCTTCGCTTACGGTAGCGACGGGTTATGTCATTTCAAGAAAAGCACAGAAGGAGCAAGTACGCAAATATGTGCTCCTGTCTACAACTGGGGTAGCCATCGGTTCATCGCTGCTGCTCATTCAAGTGGAATTTTGGTCGGTTGCCTTATTTATGATTTTGTTCTCGATATGCAATCCGCTTGCCGTCAATACGCTTACTTCCTATTATTATCGCTTAATCGGTACATTGCCTCTTAAAGGGCAGCTGCGAATAGAATCCGTTGTTATGCGGGAGCTTTTTCTAAATGCGGGAAGGGTGCTTTCCATTTGCTTGCTCATTATACTTGCTAAAGATCTGCAATCTATATGGATGCCGATTGTGCTGTTTGCCATGGCGGTATTGCAATACATATCGGTATTGCTCATTAAGGAGAAGCAAAACTCGGAGCAAAATTAACGAAAAGAAGGTAGTATTAATTATCTTGGAAGAAGAGCCTCGACCGTGGGATGACATGGTTGGGGCTTTTTGGCGTGAAGTTCAGGAGCAGTCTGTTAAATCGTAAAAAAGTATTAAGATAATCTTTATGAAATCTTAACGGTTACATTAAGCTCGCTTTAGGCGTCTTCCTTATACTAAGTAGAGTGCAGGGTATCGTACAGGTACCAAGGCAGAAGGAGATGTCACTAAGCTATGACAACAAAAAATCCCGTTATTGATATAAGACAAATATCCAAAATATACGGAAGCAATAAGGCGAATCAGGTATATGCGCTGAACAATATTTCGTTCACGATGGAAGAAGGAGAGTTCATCGGCATTATGGGAGCTTCCGGTTCGGGCAAAACTACACTGCTCAACGTAATCTCGACGTTGGATAATCCAACAGAGGGTACGATTTCAATTGCTGGAACAGATATTACACGAATGAAAGCCCGTGAGCTTTCGGATTTCCGGGCGCAGCGGCTTGGGTTTATTTTTCAAGATTTTAATCTGCTCGACAATCTGACAGTCTATGAGAATATCGCACTTCCCTTGTCCTTGCAGGACGTCCCTGCTAGCGAGATCCGAATTAAAGTGCGTCAAGTTATGGACAATCTTGGTATTACAGCGCTAGCCGAACAATATCCAGCGATGATCTCAGGAGGGCAGCGGCAGCGTACAGCCGCGGCGCGCGCCATCGTTCATGAGCCTGCGTTGCTGCTGGGTGACGAGCCTACTGGCTCGCTTGATTTGAAAAATGCGGTCAGTCTGCTCGAGACGATGAAGCGCCTAAACGAGGAACAGCGAATATCGATTCTCATGGTGACTCATGACGCGTTCAGTGCAAGCTATTGCGGAAGAATTTTATTTATACAGGACGGTCAGCTTGTGAAAGAGCTGTACCGCACGGGCAGCCGTGAATCCTTTTATAAGCAAATTTTGGACGTGCTCGGCGATTATGGTTCGGCAGCTGCCGCTGCTGTATCCGATGAAACTTACGAATCGGAAAGGCAGTGAGGTGAGAACATGCTTATAAAACTAGCTTTATCCGGCATGAAAAGCAAATTCAAGGACTATATAGTACTGCTTGCTGGACTTGTCATGTCGATAGCCATCTTTTATATGTTCCAGACGATGGCGTGGAACCGCGATTTTACGGAGGCAAATGCAGTTATCAACTCAATAGGGCTCGTCTATATATTAGGCTCGGTACTGCTCTCGGCAATCACTTTTTTCTATATTATTTATGCCAACAGCTTTTTGCTGTCGCTGCGCCAGCGGGAATTTGGACTCTATCTCGTTCTGGGGGCACGCAAAAGTAAAATACGTACTTTAATGTTTATTGAGACGATTGCGCTCGGCATTATTTCACTAGCGGTTGGGCTTGGGCTCGGGTTTGGCTTATCCACGCTTGTGGGGCATCTCATGGCTAAGCAGCTTCAGACGAGTCTTATCGGTTACCATGCCGTATTTGGACCAGCCATTTTGTTTACTATTATCTTCTTTACTTGTTTATTTGGATTGTCTGCGTTATGGAATCAGCTGAAGCTTTCTCGCATGAAGGTATTGCATCTTGTCCATGGCAATATGCAAGCAGATCGGCTGTGGGGAAGCAGCCCGTGGAAAATTGTACTTAGCATCGTCGGAGCAATTGCTCTCGGGCTCGGTTACTTCTCCCTTACGTTTATGGAGCAGCTGCGGGAGATTGGATTGTATACCGCCACATTCATGACACCGCTCGGAACGTACCTTCTGTTTATGATGCTGCTCCCGCCACTTGTAGTAAGAATGAAAAAGAGGAATCAAATACGTGGAATCGGCGCCTTCACTTTCGGTCAGCTGAGCTTCCGAATTAACGGCTTAACGAAGCTGCTGGCAACAGTAGCGATGCTGATTGCACTAGGAGCTGGTGCAATTGCCGGAGGTATGGCTTTTGTGAATGATGCGAAAATTAGGGGAGAGAGCTACCGCGTTTATGACGCGATCGTGCATAACCCGAATGCGGAAGAAGCAAAGATACTCGCTTCCATTCCGTTCAAGGAGCAGTTCAAGTATCGCTACAAAATAGAGAACGAAATGGTTTATTATGCGAAAGAGGACCTCGAGAGCCAGCGGCCATTTGTTCATTCGGGGCAGAGCCGCGAGTATTGGGATGAGATAGAACAGATCAAAGGCCCTCTTCCAGCAAGCTCTGAGAGTGATGGAAATAATACGGATACGGAAGAGCTGTCCAGTCAGAAATGGAGAGGTTTCATCTGGGAGATTTCGCCACCCATAAGTGAGTTCAGGCTTGTTGACGCAGGAGACTTCGCAAAGCTTGGTGCGAAGGAACAGGTCGTTGTGATTGGAAGAACGGGCGACTTCCTCGCTTATCGGATGTCGTGGAAGGCGTTAGACCAGCTGGAAACAGAGAAATCAAATGGGGAGTACCTATCATGGAGCAAGTACAAGAACTATGAGAATGCAATAGGTATCGCTAGCGGTACAGTCTTTATGGGCTTTTTCCTTGGCATCGCCTTTCTTGCTATGATGGCGAGCTGTTTGATGTTCAAAATATTATCAGGTGCAGCGAAGGATGTTCAGCGGTATGAGATGCTCAGCAAGCTAGGGGTAAGGAGAGAGCGGTTATCGCGTTCAATCTATTACGAGCTGTTTCTCGTATTTTTATTTCCTGGCATCGTTGGGCTCGCGCATGTTCTAGTCGGTATGAACCTCTTCTCGTTTATACTAAGTGAGCCTTATTATCGCTTATGGATTCCCATTTCGTTGTTCGCGGCTATCTATGCTGCTTACTATCTATTAACCGTTCGATTGTACCAGAACATCGTGCTGTCTAAGCGGGACAAGACTGTACATTCAAGGTAACCAAAAAATGAGCTCTCAGGTTGAATGACCTGAGGGCTCATTATTTTGATAGGACATTACAAATAATTGCCTTTTTTATATTAATTTTATGTATAATAGCGCTTAATACGATTATTGATTATGGGAGGATCACATGAGAGAAATAGATTATAGTCAATATTTTTGGCAGGATGAGGAGATCAGATTACGAGCGATTCAAGACGCTGACTGGGAAGGGCATTACTACAACCGCTTTGATACGCCAGCTCGGCGCTTATTAGAGTGCACGGTTGAGCTGCCGCCTACGATTGCCGAGGCTAAAAATTTCGTTGAAACTTATGCTGATTTCTCTTCGGATAACAGGCGCATCATGTTTGCGATTGAAAATAGAAACGCTGAAAATATTGGAGGCGTAAATCTAAATAGTATCGATGAGAAAAACGGCACGTTTAGCATTGGCATACAGATCGATAGAGATCACCGAGGCAAGGGATACGGGACTAGAGCGATGAGAATTCTCTTAAAGTATGCTTTTATGGAAAGACGGCTTAATAAGTTTAATGACTATGTACTGGAAGGCAACGTAGGCTCAACAAACATGATGATCAAGCTGGGCTGCCAGCAAGAGGGTGTGCGCAGGAAAGTGATTTACACTAACGGTGAGTATAAAGATCTTATTTTATTTGGTCTAACGAAGGATGAATTTGTAGAACAGCTGAATAAAGATCGTTCTGTTTAGGTGGTTTAACAATATGAATATTCGATTGTTCGAGCACAACGACAGGCAAGATGTAATAAATATATTATCGGAGCATCCGCTGCAATTCCCAGATTTCGTTATTGAAAGATATCCGCCTCGGTGGGCGGACTTCGCCAAAGCTCCAGCGGGCAAAAGCCAATATCATGTAGCTTATAGCGATGACAATCAAATTATAGGTCATGCAGGATACCTATTTAATAATGAAGTAGGCCTTTATGAAATCGTAGGCGTAGTCGTGAAAAAGGATTTTCAACGAGCGGGCGTTGGCAAAGCTCTGCTTTCTACCATCTGCAATAAAGTAAACGAGCTGAAAGAGAAGGAAATTATTCTTTATACTTTAGGGCATCCGGGGAATGAAGATACGATAACCTTTTATCAACGGATCGGTTTTGAGGTCAGCCTGTATGAAAAGGACTATTTTAGCAGTGGTTACGATAGAGTCACGTTTATTAAACAATTGAGCTAGTAGATTCGTTGAGTATAAAAGAGTGGGTGATTGCATTCATGATTAACGATGTTGAAGGCTTGATAAGCGTTATGGAAATGGATCGACCAGAAAACAATGGTTTATCATCAAAGTCGTTGCTTGCGTTTTTCAGTCAAATCAAGCAATTAAACTTGAAGTTGAACAGCTTTATCTTGATGCAAAACGGCAAGGCTACTTCCAAGTTTTATCGTGATCCTTATCGTCCAGGCACGCCGCAGCTGTTATTCTCACTTAGCAAAAGCTTCACATCTCTCGCAATAGGCATTGCTTGTGACGAGGGCCTGTTGGATTTAAGGGACAAGGTTATCTCTTTTTTTCCTGATAAGCTGCCTCCTGCGATTTCTGACAACTTGTCTGAAATGACCATTCACCATCTGCTATCGATGAATGCTGGCCATCATGACAATATTTACGGAAGCGTTGCGGAGCAAACGGACTGGGTTAAAGCCTATTTAGCAATGGATGTAGAGCATAAGCCAGGAACCTATTACCGTTACAGTACACATTCTACCTATATGTTGTCTGCTATCCTTGAGAGAGTAACAGGTCAAAAGCTAACCGAATATTTAATGCCTCGTTTGTTTATGCCTCTAGGCATTTCATCCGCTTCTTGGGAAACCTGTCCGCTTGGCGTCGTTGCTGGGGGAATGGGACTAAGTATTCCTACTGAAGGGATAGCTAAGTTTGGGCAAATGCTGCTAGACAAAGGCATATTTAATGGCCAGCGAATCGTTTCAGAGAAATACATTTCACTCGCCACCAGCGTGCAAAGCGATACATCGCGAGACGAAGAGCGCATCGATTTTTCCCAAGGCTATGGGTATCAATTTTTTCTTTGTCGTGATGGCTGTTATATGGGAAATGGCGGGTATGGGCAGTTATGTTTTGTGTCGCCCAAACATCAGGTTGTCATTGCGGCAACATCGAGCTTCTCTTCCATGAAACAGCTTCAAACCATGCTAGATTTAGTGTATGAACATATTCTCATGCAAATAGACATGGATATCCACTTTGAAGATGGTGAACAAAAAACAGATTTAGATCAGCATCTCTTGAAAATGGCTAATCCGTTCATACCATCATTAAGTGAGCCTAGCCCTATTCGCTTAGATGATCTTCGTTTTTCATTCAGGGATAATAAACAAGGATTCACTGAGCTTCATTTTGCAGCAATCGGGAACGAATTTCAGTTTAAGTTAATTTTTGGCGAACAGAGTGTGAAGACGTATCCTTTTAACTTCAGTACCATCATTCATGCAACTGATCATTTTGTGAAAGATTTGGAAACACATGATCAGGAAGTGGTTACACAGGCTTGTTGGATAGACAGCAATCAACTATCTCTTACTTTGATCTACATAGAAACCCCGTATGTGATAACCTATTCCGTTTGCTTTTATGATCATAAAATAGAACTTAAATGTACCCATAATGTGTCATTTGGTATTGATGCGTACGAATTAATTGGTGTACAGGTTTAGTGTTGTGACAGCATAGCTATGCGCTTTAGCGTAAATTCAAAGAGGATGCCAAGCGGCGTCCTTTTTTCATACATACAGGAATAAAAAAATATAAATTTACCGAACGAAACGGAGTTTAGCGATCAATATCATATATTACACAATGTGATGTGAGTTCTTTTTGACAGCAGAAATCAATCGTCGGATTGATCAGGTATTAGGAGGCAATCTGGAGGCATTTTCCGATAGTTATAATACAATAAAGCGAGGTAGGAATAAGGAGATGTGGGCAGTAATATAATCACCTTGACTTGAAATATCATATTAAGTATAATTCCAATAAATTGAATATTCTAACAAAAGCTGCGATGAGAAAGAGTACCAAGGCGATGTCTTTTTACAGAGAGCCCCGGTTGCTGAAAAGGGGTAAAGAATAACTTTGGGAATATGGTCTCTGAGCTGCGCATCGAAACCTCATATGGTTGTAGGCTGCGCCGGAACCCGCACCCGTTACTGTGCTAGGGTATACATGCATAAGCATCGTACCTGAAGAGGTTAATGTCGCAAGGCATTAATAAAATTGGGTGGTACCGCGTGAGCACAGCTCTCGTCCCTTTGGGATGAGGGCTTTTTTGTTTGTCAAAAAAAGGAGGAATTATGATGACAAATGTGTTTATTGGCGGTGCTTGGCCCTATGCGAACGGTTCATTGCATTTGGGAAGATTGGCGAGTGTATTGCCAGGGGATGTGTTGGCACGTTATTACCGCGCAAAAGGAAATAAGGTATTGTACGTATCTGGAAGTGACTGCCACGGTACACCTGTTGCCGTGCAAGCAATTCAAGAAGGTGTTTCTCCGGGAGATATTGCAGATCGATTTCATCAGGAATTTGCCGAATGCTTTAAACAGCTTGGGTTTACGTATGATTTGTATACTCGAACAGATCAGCCATTTCATCACCAAGTCGTTCAACAGTTATTTTTGACACTTTTAGAAAAAGGACATTTATATAAAAAAACAATCCAACAAACGTATTGTGAAACAGACCAACGATTTTTACCGGATCGCTATGTTGAAGGGATTTGTCCTGTTTGCAGCAACCGTGCGAGAGGCGATCAATGTGATTTTTGTTCAACCTTGCTTGACCCAGCCGACCTGACAGACAAGACATGCAAGATTTGCGGGAATCCTCCAATTGAGCGGCCAACGGAACATTATTATCTTGCACTCTCTTCCTTCCAAGCTGAATTGACTAAGTATGCAAATAAAACAAAAGATTGGAAAGAAAATGCAGTACAATTAACGCAAAGATATCTTGCAGAGGGGCTTCAAGATCGAGCGGCGACAAGGGACTTAGATTGGGGCGTGGAGGTTCCGGTTGCAGGGTTCGAAGATAAAAAAATTTACGTCTGGATTGAAGCAGTGAGCGGATATTTATCGGCAAGCAAGCAGTGGGCTGCTGAAAAAGGCGATAGCTGGGAGGCCTTCTGGAAGGACGGAAATGAGGAAATAACCGCTTATTATGTACACGGCAAAGACAATATCCCTTTTCATACACTGATATGGCCGGCTGTACTTCTAGGCGCTGAGGATTATCATTTGCCTGATCGAATCATCTCTTGTGAATACATGACGCTGGAAGGGAAAAAGTTTTCGACAAGCAATAATTGGGCGGTTTGGGTGCCGGACATTTTGAAGCGTTATGAACCAGACTCTATTCGTTATTTTCTGATCGCAAACGGTCCAGAGAAGCGGGATACTGATTTTTCATGGCGAGAATTTATTTATAGTCACAACGGAGAGTTGCTAGGCGCATTTGGCAATCTAGTCAATCGTACGCTAGCGTTTGTAAATAAATCTTTTGAAGGAAACGTTCCTGAAAGCAAGCAGAACGCGGAATGGATGAAAGCCATTGCTTCTTTATATGTCGAGTCAGGTGCATGCATTGAAGATGGACGACTAAAGGAAGCGATTGAGTTAATTTTTGCTATTATTCGCAGAGTAAACAAATATTTTGATGAACAAAAGCCATGGATTCAGATTAAAGAAGATCGAGAGGCTTGTGCTTATTCAATAAACACTTGCGTGCAAATTATAGCGAATCTTTCTCAATTGTTGACCCCGTTTATTCCTTTCTCATGCGAGAAAATAAGAAGGTTTCTAACTCTTCCTGAGCCTAGCTGGAAGTTCATTACTGTAGCTGCTAATCAAAAAATTCAAGGTTTAGAGCTGTTGTTTGAGCGTATTGACGTTGGTCGCATTGAGGAAGAAACAAATGCGCTAAAGATTCAATCCAAAAGGGAGTGAGCCTATGAATAAGAGAATTATCGTTACTGGCGGAGCCATTATTAAAGATGAAGCTGGAAGAATATTGTTACAGAGAAGATCAGACTACGGAGATTGGGGTCTGCCTGGCGGCGGAATGGAAGCGGGAGAAAAAATTGAAGAAACGATGATAAGAGAGGTGCTGGAGGAAACGGGTCTGCATGTAACAGAATATGATTTGTATTCCATTTATACTGGTCCCAATATGCAGTATCAATATCCTGATGGCAATGAAGTTGTATTCGTCATGTTTATCTTCAACGTGGCGGTAGATCTAACAGGTAAATTAGCTGAGGATGGTAAGAATGTACTGCATACGGATAGCAATAATGAGTCGCTGCAGTTGGTTTTTACGAAGTTGGAGGATATCGACATTGAATGTATTAGCAGCGTGCAGAAGCAGCTGTTTAGTGATCTATTAAATCATAAAACGGATATTTTGCGAGGGTGATAATTGAAGGATCTTTTTGTTACAATAGTTAGAATAAATTATAAATTTTAGGAGTTGTTATTGGTGGAAAATAATAGTGTAAACTTGGTTCATTTGAAAGGACCATCATTTGTTTTTCTAGTAGCCGATTTACAAGATTCCATCCATTTTTATGAAAATATCGGATTTACTTCAGAAAATATTGGCGGACATATTCATATGAATTACGGCGATGTGACCTTTATTTTGCACGAAGCTAAAATGAAAAGTGATATTCGGCCCAATTCGTCAGTAGAAGGCGGACTTTATTTTGATGCTTTCTGCTACACGAATCCAGAGGGATTAAGACAGTTACATAAGTTGTTTATTTCAAAAGATGTGAAGATTGTGCAAGGACCGCATTGGTCAGATGGATGGAGTGAGCTCACCATTGCCGACAATAACGGTTATCGTATTGCTTTTGGCGGCTGAGCATTGTTTATTAAGTCGATGTGCCCGATCTTAAAAGCCTTGATTTGAATAATGGCATAAAGCCATGTCATTAATCGAAGTATGAGATAAATTTGAAGCGTTGAGAAATAGTTTGGGCAGTTTTTGCCTAGAGTTGACTATGAAACGTTTTTTACCTTTGAGCGAGACAGCAGTGAGGCTAAAATAAATGTATAACTTTGTTAAGGAGCTGCTGCAATGCTTAATAAAAACGAGCTTATCTCATCATTATTATTAATGGCCAAAGAATGGGGTTTAACGGATATTACGCCTCATGTGCTTAGTGAGGGTGGGAATTTAATTATTCATCTAGCTCCTTATCCCATTGTGGCAAGAATAGCGATTGTTCTCTCAGAAGCAGATGGAGAGTATGCATACAAGATACAGGATCGAGAGCTGCTTGTAGCGCGTTACCTACATTCCAAGAATGTCCCTGTGCTGCTGCCAACTAGCCTTGTTGATGCGGGTCCTCATAGCGTGGCAGATACATGGCTGACGCTGTGGGCTTATGTCCCTCCTGCAGCCTTGCAACCTCCATCACCGAAGGAAGCAGTTGATCTTATTAACAAACTTTCTAAGGCAATGAAGGACTTCGAAGGTGATGTTCCTATGCTTGGCGTCTGGGAGCGCACTTGTCAATCAGCACAAAGATTAAGACAAAACCCCGATGAACGAATACAAGCATTATTGCAGAAGTTTCATAAATGGGATGAGCAGATGCGGGAGGAGCTAGGCCTGTTAGTACCCAGTCATGGAGATGCCCATGCAGGAAACCTGATACCGAGCCCGGAGGGCTGGTTATGGATGGATTTTGAGGACATATCATTAATGCCCTACTACTGGGATTTGGCCTCCTATGTTGGCAATCTTGTTTTATTTGGTGGAACACAAGAGCCAACTTTCACATGTATGCTGAATCATTCTGATATTGTTTCTGACAAAAAGACTTTTGGTTTTGCAGTTTCTGCACGCATATTGATGTCTACCTTAGGCAATCTGGATTTTGCTCTCGCAGGGCATGGTGATCTGGAGTTTGCAACGAAACAACTTGAATTAGCTGAACCCATTTTGCAGCAGATAGATTTATTAACAGGCGAGACTCTCAAAGGGGAATAGATTCGATGAGCAACGATCAATTCTACTCTATAGGCCAAGCGGCAAAGATATGTAATATCGCTGTTCAAACACTGCGCTTTTACGACAAGATCGGCTTGGTCATACCCAGCCATACGGATAAATCCACTGGTTATCGGTATTACTCCAATTACGAACTTCTTTATATTAAAATCGTCCAAGACATGAAAACATTGCAATTTTCGCTTGATGAAATAAAAGCTGCTTTAAAAGATGGAAGCTTAAGCAGTTTAGTAGAGAAGCTTGAATTAAAACGAAGAAACACGATTACTGAAATAGAACAATTAGAGCAGCTTGTACAATTAATAGGAAAGAGATCGGAACAAATCAATTATTTGCTGGATTTAGGCGATGAGCTTAAAAACCTTGATGTGTTAGTGGAATTAAAACATTTGCCGGAGCGGCTTATCCTATCTGATCGCAGCAGATCAGCGTGCGGGATGGAAGCATCGGTTGTGAAGTTTACACGATTATTTCAGCAGGCGGAAGCAAACGGATTAATTCCGAAGCAATTGATGACGATTTACCATGAAAATATTTTGACATTTGATCGAGAGGATTCTGATTTGGAGTTTTGTATTTCT
This sequence comes from Pristimantibacillus sp. Z349TD_6, assembly GCF_056173205.1. Taxonomy (NCBI): domain Bacteria; kingdom Bacillati; phylum Bacillota; class Bacilli; order Caryophanales; family Paenibacillaceae; genus Pristimantibacillus (SeqCode); species Pristimantibacillus sp. Z349TD_6. Next base: position 2,260,829 of record NZ_CM149662.1, read on the forward strand.
ACTGACACTATTGGTGCTCACGCTCTTAAAGGTTATGGCCGAATCATCCCTGAAGGCGAGTATATTACAGCTCTTTATTGCGGAATTCCGAACGCCGAATCGTGCAAACGGATTTACAGCAAGCTGCTCGCGTGGATGGAGAAGCATAACTACATCGAAGCGGGTCCATCGATTGAGCTGTATTTGGTTGATATGGCTCAAATGATGAAGCCGGAGGAGTTTATTGTGGAGCTTCAAGTTTCTGTTCGAAAAGCGTTGACCCTATAGTTACTATAGGGTTTATATTGTTTTTATTCGCCAAATGGGGAGGAAAAAACAATATGAATGTGATTTTCGGAACGGGTCCGCTGGGCATGGCCGTCATGAGGGAGCTTGTTGCTCTTGGAGAACCTGTCAAAATGGTTAGTTTGAGCGGGAAAGCGACTGTACCTTCCGGGGTGAGTGTAAAGCAAGCGAACGTAATGAATGAGGATGAGACAAAGGCCATAATGAAACATGCAAAGGTTGTCTTTCAGTGTGCGCAGCCGCCATATCAGAAGTGGCATGAGTTGTTTTTGCCTTTTCAGGAGCATATCATATCGGGAGCTATAGCTGCAGGAGCGAAGCTTGTCGTTGCCGAAAATGTATATATGTATGGGCAGGTTAATGGGAGCATGCATGAAGGATTACCGTACACAGCCGTGACTAAGAAGGGGAAAGTACGCGCAGACATGTCTAATCGTCTGCTGCAGCTCTATCAAGAGGGGATGCTGCAGGTGACGATGGGACGGGGAGCGGATTTTTTTGGACCGAATGTTCACCATTCTTCTGTTGGTTCACGGTTGTTCAAGCCGATAGTGAAAGGTAAAGCATGCACGGTTATGGGGAATCCGGATAAGAAGCATACGTATACGTTTATCGATGATTTTGGGAAAGCGCTCGTTGTGTTAAGTCAACATGAAGATGCATATGGCCGCGCCTGGCATGTTCCGAACGATGCTGCGGTTACAACAAGAGAATTTATTGAAACAGCTTATCGACTTGCTGGATTCCCTGCAAACATTCAAACCATGGGGAAAGCGATGCTTCGAATAGGGGGATTGTTTATACCGGCAGCGAGAGAAAGCATCGAAATGCTGTACCAGTTCGAAAATGATTTTATTATTGACAGCAGTCTATTTTCAGAGAGGTTTGGCTTGAAGGCTACGCCCATAGAGGAAGCTATAGCAAAAACATTGGAATCGACGGTAGTGTAGAGGTTATGCAGGCGTGATTACAGGGCGTAAGGCCTGCTAATACTCAAGGAAGATTTATTCATACACGACTGCTGTCGTCATTCCTCCCAGCGAAAGCGTCATATTATTACTAACATGATGCGGGAAATGACAATGCAGAGGCCAGCGACCCGGATTATTAGCGATAAACTCAATATCTCTCGTGGTACCCGACGAGATTAGTATTGTATTTTTTTTAAGACGATTTTCTATTGCAATAGAATTTCCATCCGCTGCAGTCTCATAGAATTGATGTCCGTGAAAGTGAATCGGGTGATTCATCATTCCAATATTCCCGAATCTTATTCTAACGCGGTCACCCTCGTTAACTGGTAATAGGGCTGTATATGGAAAGCATTTTCCGTTTATAGTGAAAAAATTACTTTCATGTGCAAAAGGGTCAATTTCGTAGTTTCCATTTTTTAAAACCCCAGGCTCCAAGCCCATTAGTTTAAATGCTCCCAGCATAAGGTAATAATCTTTTTGTATATCCTTTTTGCTTTCATTGGGATCAAGGATAATAAAACCTCCTTCTAACCCAAGCATATCCTGAACTACACTGTAAAAATGCGAGTGATACATATGGGTACCAGGAGCGTTGGTGATTTTAAAATGGTAATCAAAATAATGGCCTGGATCAATTTTAGGTGAAGGTTCGATTTCTGGCACACCGTCCATTCCATTTGGAACATCTAAACCGTGCCAGTGCACACTCGTAGGCTGAGGTAATTTATTATGTACTCTAAGACACACATAGTCTCCGGGATATACACAGATCGTTGGCCCCGGAGACATTCCATTATAGCCCCATGCATTCACATAGATTCCGGGAAGTATTTCGCTCTTTACAACTTCTGCAACAAGATTAAAATACTTCACTCCATTTTTTTCAGTAAAGGGTAGATTTGGAATGTTTGGTGTAATGACCACATTCATACCTCCAAAATTTATTCTTAAATCATTGTATGAATGGATAATAAAGATTAGTGCTGTTAGATAAGATCTGATTATGTGTTTCCCGGAGCAAATACTTGTTTGCCTATGAAATTCAGAAAGTACTCAATAGAGTAGTCATACATATAGACAAATTGTCTCTCGATCTAATAAGCTGAAAGAGATGTATCCATATCAAGAGCCGCGAGAGCGCGAAGTGAAACAAAAAGAGAAATGTATTACCATCGTTAAAGAGTCAATGACATTACAGAATGACGCTTTTTCTATGTTAAAAGACATTTATGCGGAGGACAATGATGATCAAATATCCGAGGTTTGAAGAAGGAGCAACGATAGGCGTGACGGCACCATCGCATGGGGTTTCTGCTTCTATGCATGATTCGTTTAAGCTGGCTTGCAGTCGTATGGAGACGAAAGGGTATTCAATCATTTGCGGGGAGACAGTTTGGACGCAAAATAAAGCCAAATCATCACCTGCCCAAAAACGAGCGGACGAGTTTAATGAAATGATGAGCAGTGATCACATTGATATCGTCATTCCTCCATGGGGAGGCGAGCTGTTGATTGAGATGCTTGAATATATTGATTTTAACCGCTTAAATGATAAATGGATAATGGGCTATTCAGACATAAGCGTGCTGCTATTTGCGACTACGTTAAAGACAGGCATAGCGTCTGCACATGGTGCTAATTTATTTGATCTAAGAGGCGAATATTCGGATGAGACGACAGCCATGTGGCAACCGGTTTTATCAACTAAGGCAGGAGAATCTATCATTCAATATTCGTCTAATAAGTATCAAAAAGAATGGCAGCACGATAATCCAACCCCTTATGTGTTTCATTTGAACGAGCCTACATACTGGAAATCGACCTCCAAGCAACAAGTGAAGACCGAGGGACGTTTACTTGGAGGCTGTATTGACGTGATCAGACATTTAGTCGGCACACCTTATGGTGATGTATCCGCTTTTCGAGAGCAGTTTATCGATGGTGAGCCTATTTTGTGGTACCTCGAAAATTGTGAGTTATCGACCGTAGATTTACGCAGATCACTGGTTCAAATGAAGCTGGCGGGCTGGTTTGAGCAGAGCCCATGCATTTTGTTCGGACGGAGTCCAGCAAATCAACCCGTAGACGGTTATACCGTTGAAGATGTGTATCAAGAGCTCGCTGAAGAGCTTCAAATTCCGATCATTTATGATGTGGATTGCGGGCATGTTCCTCCTCAAATTACGCTCATAAACGGTGCTTATGCCGAAGTGGAAGTTAATGAGGGTAAAGGTATAGTCAAGCAGTTTTTTAAATAGTGGTAAAAGACAAAACAATTCTATTTGCACTATAGTGCTGATCCTAGAATTAAGAGAACGTAGCAGCAGTATTTCAGCAGGGGTGAGTCCGTCTTTCGAAAGCAATGGCCTAAAGCTATTTGCGATCGGGAGGACGGATTGGTTAAAAAAGTAAGCGTTTACACATGCTCAATTAGCATGATGAAAATTCACAAGCAAGGATGGGTGATCAGGTTGGAAAATACGACAAGCAAACAAGACCTTCATCAACGTTATATTGCAAATGCGAATAAAGCGCTTCAAGAAAATGTGAAAACGATTGATACAACATATCGGCTTCATTATCATATGATGCCGCCAGCAGGCTGGATGAATGACCCGAACGGCATGATTTATTTTGAGGGACATTATCATCTGTTTTATCAGCATGATCCCTATCAATCGAAGCAAGGTCCGATGCACTGGGGACATGCTAGAAGCAAGGATTTAGTTCACTGGGAGCATCTGCCTATTGCGATAGCACCCTCCGAGAATTATGACAAAGCAGAGTTTGGCGGACAGGGCTGTTGGTCAGGAAGCGCAGTAGATAACAACGGCGTTTTAACGTTAATTTATACGGGACATGTTGATGGCAAAACACCGGAAGAGGTCCAAGCTTTAGCGACAAGCACTGACGGTGTGACGTTCCACAAGTATGCTGCTAATCCGGTGATCGGTGATTCACCTGACGCGCAGCGGTTTGGATTCCGTGATCCGAAGGTGTGGAAGCATGAAGATAAATGGCATATGGTCGTTGGTTACGGCAAAGACGGACTTGGAAAAGGGATAATTTATACGTCGAGCGATCTGTTGAGCTGGGAATATCAAGGTGCTGCGACGCAGAGTGATGGTACGATGGGTGATATGTGGGAATGTCCAGATCTATTCCCGCTTGGACAAGGCAATCAGCATACGCTGCTCATCTCCCCGATGAATATTGCACCAATCAAAAACCTGTATTTGTCAGGGACGTTCGATTACGCAAGCTGCCGCTTTGAGAGACAGCAGATGGGACAAATCGATTATGGCTTTGACTTTTATGCGCCGCAAACGCTGCTTGATGATCAAGGCAGAAGAATTATGATCGCATGGATGAACATTTGGGGAGCGACGATGCCAGAGCAAGCGCATGGCTGGCTTGGCGGAATGACGCTGCCGCGCGAATTGGCGTTAGCAGCGGATGGTACGGTACGAAGCAATCCAGTGCCGGAGCTTTCCATGCTGCGTGGACAACAGGTTTCGGTGTCTGATGTAGCTCTATTAAACAACGAATTTGTCAAAATAGAAGGCGTCCATGGAGACTCTCTTGAAATGGATATTGTATTTGATCTGTCTGGAACGGAAGCAACAGAAGTAGGTATTCGTGTACGCAGCTCCGAGGATGGGACGGCCTATACTGAAATTAGCTATTGCATAAGCGAACAAAAGATTTGTATGGATCGTAATCTCGGCGGTGAAGGCGATGGCGGAGTTAGCGAGGCGCCGCTTCAGTTGCCTTCAGACGGGCGTTTGCAGCTACGACTGTTTCTTGATCGCTCCTCTATTGAATTGTTTGCAGGTGAGGGCAGAGTCGCCATGACCAATCGGGTTTATCCTAGAGCTGAAGATACAGGTATCTCTTTCTTTGCTCGCGGCGGAGACGCGCTTCTTCAAACCGTAAATGCTTGGCAGCTGCGCTCGATTTGGTAATGAATGTTGATAATGTTGATACCGTAATTGTCTGAGGATTTTACGTTGTTGCACGTGACGAGTTGTTGATGGATTTCACACTTTGCTTAAAAGATTTGGTTGACACGTTTCAGTCAGTTGGTTTGTGATTTTGTCTGCAATCTTCCAAAGGGCTGTTCCAAGCGTAGTTTTATCTACGCTTGAGACAGCCCTACTTTATTTTGAAGGAACTTAGGCAAAACGATGTCCGCCCCTTATCCAATACACGGCTTACGAATCTAGCAGCTCATATTTAAACCATCCGAAAGGGATTAACATTGTAACGAACTCTAGAATCGTTATTTCGAGAAAAGCAGCTTATGACGCCCTAAAAATCATGCTATAGCGTTAATTAGATTCGTTAAAACGCAAGAAGCCTAGTTCTCTATGGAATAAGCTCAATACAGTTCGTTAGAGAATAAAACAACCCCCTATTTTCTTACACGAAATCGTTTATTATGCGCGAATCTATCACAATAGTGACCATATAAATCAAAAAAAGAGAATTACACCCCTTATTAACATAAAAATCCCCTTTCTTTCATAGGTGCAATCCAACTACTATAGGTATGAGTTCGAATGGTAAAAAGTATCATTTTTTTGATATTAGTATCAAATTAGTCAGGATGACCACGCTCTTTGATATCAAAATAAGCTAAACCTTTACAGCATATTCCCACACCTCTTTCATTGCGCAGCTCTTTTCTAGTAAATGATTTCATTGCTAATCTACATGCTTGTCAGTCTCCCCAACAAGTTAACCCACATGTTATTTTAACTCGAATATTCAACCCGCATAAGCTATACCTTCAACCAAAACTACTTAGTCGTATGCATTGAGAAGTTATTAACAAACTATTGTTAACGCTTTCATGTTAACGGAGTGATTTCATTGTCTTTTTATTTTAAAATTTGTAATAAATACAAATAAAAGTAATTTTAAGGTTGTGTTAAAGCACTATTATTTATCGGTATATTAACCAAATTCACTATTTTATGAGGAGTGTGTTATTTATGTTTAGAGAAATTCACAAATCCAAAATTCACCGTGCAGTCGTTACGGAAGCAAATTTGAATTATGTAGGCAGCATCACGATTGATCAAGATATTTTAGACGCATCCAATATTTTAGAGAACGAGAAAGTACAAGTTGTAAATATCAATAACGGCGCGCGGTTGGAGACGTATGCGATCACAGGCCCAAGAGGCTCAGGCATGGTTTGTCTAAATGGAGCGGCTGCGCGAATGGTTCAGCCAGGAGATCTCGTTATTATTATCTCCTACGCTATGATGGAAGATCATGAAGCGAGGGTGTACAAGCCCGATGTGGTCATTATGGATGAGAATAATCGGATTGTGACGGACAAGTATCAAGAGCTGCACTCTACAACGGTATAATGCCACAGACAAAAAGTAGGGGGAGCTATATGAATATCATCCGAAATCTCTCAGAGGTACTCATTGCAAGCGGAACGAGCGGTGCGGGCATTACGTTCTGCGAGGCGGGTAAGGATCGATTTGTGTCGTATGGACAACTACGCAAGGCAGCGGGAGCAGTACTCGGTCAACTGCAGGAAAGAGGGCTTGGCAAAGGGCAGCATGTTGTGCTGCAGACCGAAGATAATGAACGATTTCTTGTTTTGTTTTGGGCCTGCCTATTGGGCGGCATGATCCCCGTTCCACTTACAGCGGGACGAACTGACGAAGGCAGGAAGAAGCTTCTTCAAGTAAGCAGCCAACTTGGAAATCCGTATTTGCTGTGCGAGCCAGAAATATGGGAATCTGTTGCAGCTTATTGTCACAAGAATGAAGAGCATGCCGCAGGACAGCTTCTGCAAAATAAAATGCTGCCGATCAAGAATGTTTTGGATGAAGCAGCTGCTATAGATCGCCAAGGAACAGTCTATGCGGCAACCGAGGATGATGTTGCATTTATCCAATTCACCTCTGGTTCTACAGGTGATCCTAAAGGTGTTGTTTTGACACATGGCAACTTACTTTCGAATATGCGGGCGATATTGGAGGGCGCGCAGTCAACCGAGGCTGATTCCTCTTTAAGCTGGCTCCCGCTTACGCATGATATGGGTTTGATCGGATTTCATCTAACTCCGATGCTTGGGCTTATGAATCAATGGCAGATGCCGACCTCGACATTCGTGCTTCATCCGATGAAGTGGATGGAGCTCACGCATCAGCATCGCATTACCTGTCTATCATCACCTAACTTTGGTTATGTTCACTTTCTACAGCATTTTAAACCTGAGAATGCCACCTGCTGGGACCTTAGCTCGGTAAGGCTTATCTTTAACGGAGCGGAACCAATATCTGCGAGCAATTGCCGCGAGTTTCTCGCACAGATGAAGCCTTATGGGCTTAGAGAACAATGTATATTTCCCGTCTATGGGCTAGCGGAAGCAAGCTTGGCCGTTACATTTCCGCATGTGGAGGAGAGCTTGAATACCTTATATGTAAGCCGAAAAGGCTTGAATATCGGAGATGTTATTCAGGATGCTCCAGCAGATGATCCCAATAAAATAGAAATCGTTGAGCTCGGGTTCCCTGTATCCGAATGCGAGCTTAAAATTTGCGACGAGTCTGGCCGGGAAACGCCAGATCGGTACGTTGGACTCCTCCATATTAGAGGGAGGAATGTCACCAAGGGTTATTTTAACCGCCCTGATGTGAATGCCGTCATTCTATCGACAGACGGTTGGCTGAATACCGGTGATCTTGGATTTATGCAAGACGGCAGATTGTATGTGACTGGCCGCATGAAGGATATTATTTTCGTCAATGGCCAGAACGTATACCCGCATGATTTGGAAATGCTGGCAAGTGAAATTAAGGGAGCAGAAATAGGCAAAGTAGCTGTTAGCGCGATTCAGAATGAAGTAACGAAGCAGGATGAGATCGCCGTGTTTATTCAATTTCGAGGAAAGCTTAATGCTTTTGTGCCGCTGAGGGAAAGCGTGCAGCGACTGCTAAATCGAAAAACTGGACTCCAAGTGGAGCTCATTGTACCAGTGAAGCGTATTCCGAAAACGACCTCTGGGAAAATTCAGCGTTACACTCTTGCTGAGAGTATGCAGAGCGGACAATTTTCTTCAGTCATTTCGGAATTGGAGTCGCTGGCAGCGATTATGGAAGAAACAGCTCCCGAGTCGGCTGCTGCAGCTCCTAAAACGGATGCCGAACAGCGCATATTGTCTATTTGGAAAAAAGTGCTGAAGACAGACCGTATTGGAATCGATGATCATTTTTTGGAGCATGGCGGTAATTCACTTCGCGCAGCTTATGTAGCTGCCCAGCTGCAGTCGACGTTTGGCATAAATGTATCCCTGAGCGAGTTGTTTAAGTATCATACTGTTCGGTTGCTCGCCGCTTATGTCGCTGAAGCGGCTGCTGGGGAAGATCAAAGAAATGATAGAAATGGCCAGTGCGAAGTGATCTCAAATGGAGGCAAGAGGGATTGGTATCCCGCTACATCTGCTCAGAAGAGATTATTTATTGTTGAGGAAATGAGTTCAGGTTTTCTTCGTTATCATCTGCCGCAGCGCATAAGCATTGAGGGGGAGCTGGACCTCAGTAAATTTCAGCAGGTGTGGGAGTCTTTGATCAACAGGCATTCTTCACTACGTACATCATTTGTTATGGACCATGATATCGTGGTCGGTCGAATTGCAGATTCAATAGAGCTGCCCATTGTTTATACAGACGGGCGCGGTTGGTCAGAGAGTGATATGCAGCACAAAATAAGTGCATTTCTACAGCCTTTTGAGCTATATAAGGCGCCGTTGTTCCGAATAGAGTTAATCACACGCGGTCATAACCGACATCTGATGTTATTTGATATGCATCATCTCATTACGGATGGTACGTCGATGGGGATATTAATCGGGCAATTTGTTGCGATGTATGAAGGGGCTGAGCTGCCTCCAAATTCTTTTCAATACAGCGATATTGCTGATTGGGAGAATAGGATCAGGGCAGAAGATAGGCGCATGAGCAGGCAAAGAGAGTATTGGCGGCAAATGTTCAAGGAGGGAGCGGGGGAGATCGACATCCCCGCAGATTATCGGCGTCCGCTCACTCCTAGCTACAAGGGAGCTATCGAAAAATTTGTACTCGATGCAACCCTTACAGCTAAGCTGGAGCAATTAGCTTTCCGAACAGGCGGTACGTTGTACACCGTATTAACTTCCATTTACTTTATGCTGCTGAGCAAGTACACCGGAGCAGTTGATATGGTGATCGGTACTGCGTCGGCAGGGAGAACACGGCCGGAGATGGAAGGTATCGTGGGCCTGTTCGTCAATATGGTGCCGCTGCGACTTCGAGCTGGCAAGGAGCTTTCGATCCTTCAATGCTTTGAAGAGATCAATAAACAAATATTGTTATCGCTAGACCATCAGGACGTCCCTTACGAAGAAATGGTAGAGCTGGCAGAGGCAAAACAAGAACATGGCCGCAATCCATTGTTCAGCACCGTATTTACGCTGCACAACATGGAAATTCCACAGTTTACTACAGCGAATGTCACGTTCAAGCCTGAGCCGATAGGAACAGGTACATCTAAATTTGATATGACCTGGGAATGTATAGCTTCGGAGGAAGGCATTTCAGTATCTATTGAATATTCCCTCGACTTGTACAGTCAAGAAACAGTAAGAGGATTTGCTCGACATTATAAAACATTGGCTGATGCAGCAGTTCAATCCCACGATTCGACTGTTGAGATGCTTCCTATGTTAGACGAGGATGAATGCCAGCTTATTTTGGCAACTAGCGAGTCGAGTCGAGCACCTTACCCTAACGATACTTCGCTGTACCGGCTGTTTGAGAGGCAGGTGGCTCATACACCGCAGCTCCCGGCTATAGTTATGCATGAGGAGACCCTCTCTTACACAGAGCTGAATGAAATGGCAAATGCTCTGGCTAGATGGCTCATCAACCATGGAGTAGTTCCGCATTCACGTGTGGCGCTGCTTCTTCATCGATCCATTAATATGCCAGTTGCGATACTTGCTGTGTTGAAGACCGGCTCCGCTTATGTGCCAATCGACCCGAGTTATCCTATCGACAGGATTGAGTTTATGCTTAGGGACGCTGATATTTCTACAATGATAGTAGATGTTCAGACAAACCATATAGGCGGCAAGCTTGCTCAAGCTGGGAATAGGCCAGTAGATAAGATTGACATCGATGCTATGAGGAACGAGTGGAGACAGGCAGAGGGACATAATTTGAATGTGGATGTAACAGGGGACGACGCAGCTTATGTGATGTACACCTCTGGTTCCACAGGACGGCCAAAAGGAATTTTAACTACGCACCGAAACGTCATTCGCATTGCTCGGGCTACTGATTATATTCGAATAACGAATGAGGATGCGCTGCTGCAGTTATCGAATTATGCGTTTGACGGATCGACGTTTGATTTTTATGGGGCACTTTTGAACGGCGCAAAGCTTGTCCTTGTGAATGAAAACGATTTGCTTGATATCCATCAGCTTATTTTATTGATGAAGAAACAAAGGGTTACTATATTTTTTGCGACTACAGCTTTGTTTAATGCATTCGTTGACTCTGGACTGACGGACTTGCCTTCCCTTCGTCATCTATTGTTTGGCGGTGAACGCGCATCGGCCCCGCATATTAGAAGAGCTTATCAGACCGTCGGTTCAGGCGTGCTGCTTCATGTGTACGGTCCAACAGAGTCTACTGTTTTCGCTACTTGTTATCCGATTGACTCGCTAGAGCAGGACAATGCTGCGATTCCAATAGGCAAGCCTATCGCAAATTCAGAAGCACTTGTATTGGACGAAAATGGTGCCTTGCTCCCAGCACTTGTGCCTGGGGAGTTATGTATTTCAGGCGATGGTTTAACACAAGGTTATCTGAACCTGCCAGAGCTTACTGCAAATAAATTTGTTTCCCATCCTTTTAAAGAGGGAACCAAGCTTTACAGGACAGGGGATTTGGTTAGGCGGCTGCCTGACGGTAATCTAGAGTTTTTGGATCGGCTCGACACCCAGGTGAAGCTGCGTGGATTTCGTATAGAACTGGGGGAAATTGAGAGCAAACTGCTAGAGTGTGAGGACGTTAAGGAAGCGGTAGTTATGCTGAAATACCGCAGCGGCGATCCACAGCTTGCTGCCTATATCGTTGCAAATGGTGAGCTTTCCATAGATCGGCTGCAAGCAGAGCTGGGAGCAAAGCTGCCGCAATTTATGATTCCGACAGTCTTCGTGCGGGTGGAGAAGCTCCCGCTCACCTCTAACGGCAAGATTAACAAAAACGCATTGCCTGAGCCTGACTTTTCCAAACTGAGCATCGGAATGGCAGCAGTCTATGTCCCGCCTGCAACCCAAACCGAGATTCAGCTTGCAACCATTTGGGAAATGGTTTTGAAGGTAGAGGCTGTTGGCGTTAATGATCATTTCCTCGCACATGGCGGTCACTCATTGAAGGCTGCAGCGCTTGTGTCGGAAATTTACAAGAAATATCATGTCCGAATGCCGATCAAGGAAGTATTTCTACGTTCAACAGTTAGAGAGCAAGCAGAATGGATTGACAGCGCGGATAAAGAGGCATATGAACCGATAATACCGATAAACATTTCTCGATCTTACCCGTTAAGTCCATCCCAGCAGCGTATTTTTCTCATTGAAGAAATAGCAAACGCGGGTATAGCCTATCATATCCCGCTAGTGCTGCGCTTAACTTGCCATGTTCAGCGAACGGATATGGAACGGGCCATAAAAGGACTAATTGCTTTGCATGAGCCGCTTCGTACATCATTCCAGCTTATTGACGGTGAGGCTCGTCAAATTATACATGAGCATGCTTCGTTCGAGCTTCAAGAGATAAGCGATACAACAATAGATCTAGAGCAACGGTTCTGCGAATTTGCCAAGCCGTTGCCGCTTTCACAAGCTCCGCTCCTTGACGCACGGCTGCTCAGCAGCGCATCCGGAGAAACTTATTTGCTTCTAAATATCCATCATATTATTGCGGACGGCATTTCGGTGAGTCTGCTTATTGAAGAGCTAGTCAAACGACTAGACGGCAAGCGCTTGGAAGAGCCGCATATTCAGTACAAGGACTATGCGGTATGGAGAGCAGGCCAAGGGAATACGGAACGCATGCGGAAGAGCATCCGATATTGGGAGACCGAGTTAAGCGCCCCACCTCCGAGCCTCGACATGCCGCTTGACTTCCCGCGTGGGGAACGGCAATCGCTGGAGGGGGAGACGTTTGGATTCCATGTTCCTTCAGAGCTAGCTATTCGGCTTCAATCTATATCCGATACGCTCAATATCAGCTTAAACAGTCTGTTGTTTGCTTCCTACGCTCTGCTTCTCCAAAAGTATACAAGCGGAAATGACTTGATTATAGGTGCGCTAGCGGCAGGAAGATCACATCCTGAAACGGCTAATATGATCGGTATGTTCAATAATTTTCTACCAATTCGCCTTAAAATAGGCGATGGCATGAAATTTGATCAATTTGCGAAGGCGTCACATGATCACCTGCTTGCAGCACTCGAACATCAAGATGTGAGCTTTGACCAGATGATTGAAGCTGCGCAAATGACGATTGATCCCTCACGAAACCCGCTGTTCGATACGATGATGATTTTGCACAACCAGATCGGAAATGATTTGGAAGTGAAGGGTCACACCGTAGGAGTACAGCCTGTACGCGCAGGTAAAAACATGACATCAAAATTGGATTTTAAGCTTGATCTTTATTCTCATGGTGACGGAGGCTTTCGAGCAGAGCTAGAGTTCAATACGCGATTATTCCATAAAGCGACGATGATGAGGCTGGCGGATCATTGGCTCAATGTACTGAAACAAGTGACCGATGAGCCGGGTATGAGATGCTCTTCCCTCAGCTTAATTATGGAGAAGGAAGCGCAAATGCTTCAAGAATGGAATGACACTGCGAGGCCGTATCCCGATAGCCAGACCATTCATGGTTGTTTTGAGGCACAGGTACGCAAGACGCCGGATGCTCCAGCCATTCGATCGAACGAGGGTATGTTTACTTACCGTGAGCTCGATGAACGTGCAAACCGACTTGCTCTGCTGCTCCGTAAGAAAGGTGTTGGAGCAGAGACGATTGTTCCGATTGTTGCAGAGCGCTCTCTTGAAATGATGGCAGCGATTTTAGGCATTCTAAAAGCCGGGGGCGCTTACTTGCCTATCGATCCGCATTTTCCAGAGGAGCGTATTGGGTACATTCTTGAAGATAGTGGAGCCAAGTTATTATGTTCCCAGCACAAATGGATGAACCAACTGCCGTTTAATGGTGAAATTATAGATATAAATGCTGTTGAAGACAAGGGTTCGCATGATGCTGAGGAATGGCTATGGGAGCCTGCAGTGAACGCGCATCATTTGGCTTATGTTATCTATACATCAGGTTCTACTGGAAAACCAAAGGGAGTTATGATCGAGCATGCTGCGGTCATCAACCGTATACATTGGATGCAAGATCAATATCCGCTTGACGCGCAAGATGTCATTCTTCAGAAGACACCCATAACATTTGATGTTTCGGTGTGGGAGCTGTTCTGGTGGAGTTTTGCAGGGGCATCTGTTTACTTGCTGGAACCGCGGGGGGAGCGGGAGCCGCAGGTCATGATGAAAGTCATCCGTGAGCAAGCGGTGACGGTCATGCATTTTGTCCCATCTATGCTGGGCGTATATCTCCAGTATGCATCGGAAGTTAAGGCGGACAAGCCTTTCGGAGGTTTGCGTTACGTATTTGCAAGCGGAGAGGCGTTGAAGCCTGCACAGGTGGAAGGGTTCTACAGCCGACATTCTGCAGGCAGCGAAAGTCCACGACTCATAAATTTATACGGACCTACTGAAGCGACCGTGGATGTCAGCGCATATGACTGTGCGAACTATAAGCAAGGATCTGTTCCAATTGGCTCGCCGATTCAAAATATTCGGCTGTACGTTGTGGATGAGCAGCGGCGGCTGCAGCCGATTGGAATTCCGGGCGAGCTCTGCATCGCTGGAGTGGGACTCGCTAGAGGTTATTTGAACCGTCAAGAATTGACAGCGGAAAAATTTGTACCCGATCCTTTTTTTGCTGGGGAACGCATGTACTTGACCGGAGACCGCGCGCGCTGGCTTGCTGACGGTCATATCGAGTATTTGGGTCGATTCGATCATCAAGTGAAGATTAGAGGATTTCGAATGGAATGTGGAGAGATTGAGCATGCGCTGATGCAGCTGGAGGAGGTTTCCGATGCGCTCGTCATGACCGTGAAGGATCGGACGGGAGAGCCAGCCTTATGTGCATATGTGGTTTCTTCTTTTGAACGCAATGAACGTGAGCTGAAGGAGAAACTGAGGGGAATGCTGCCGGAATATATGATTCCTTCTCTGTTTGCCTGCCTTCACTCCTTTCCTCTTAATGCTAGCGGGAAGATAGACCGGAGCAGCCTTCCAAAGCCGACGTTTGCTGATTCTATTGGCGGCGCTGATCCGCGCAGTGAGACGGAGCTCCGACTGGCAGAGCTATGGAAGAGCATACTTGGTGTTCGCATCGTACGCACCGACGATCATTTTTTCCAGCTTGGCGGACATTCGCTGCGCGCAGCGCAGTTAACGGGTGCAGTGGAGCGGCAGTTAGAGGTCATATTTACACTAAAGGATGTGTTCGCCTACCCTGTCCTAGAAGAGATGGCAGCGTTCATTGATAGATCGCCGAAAAGGACTGCTGCATCTATCACAAGGGCCGAGCAGAGGGATGTTTACCCATTGTCGCTTGCGCAGAACCGACTATTCGTTCTGCATCATATGAAGCCTTTAAGTACAGCCTACAATTTGCCGCTCGCACTCAGTATGCGTGGTGAACTGAACGTTGAGAGATTGCAAGAGGCGCTGCAGCGGCTCATTGACCGTCATGAGCCGCTCAGAACAAGCTTTGAATGGCGCGATGGCGCCCCCGTGCAGCGCATTCATGAGCGAGTAATGGTGCGAGCTGATGTAACAAAAACGGATCAAGTGGATGGATGGAGCAGCATGCAAAAATTCGTTCAGCCATTCGATTTGAGCATTGCTCCGCTGCTGCGCGCTTCGCTTATTACAAATGGCGCGCAAGAGCATTTGCTGATGCTTGATATGCATCATATCGTATCTGACGGTATTTCAATGACAGTGCTGGCGCATGATTTCACCAAGCTTTATGAAGGCGGCACATTGCTGCCGCTTGAAATCCAGTACAAGGACGTAGCTGTATGGCAGCAGGGCTTTATGAAGAGCCGCGAGCGGGACAGGCAAGAGCAGTACTGGCGAGAGGAGCTGGCGGGAACGCTGCCGCTTCTGGATTTGCGAGTGGACAAGCCAAGGCCAGCCGAACAAAGCTTTAAGGGGAGCAAAATCATCCATGCGCTGCCTCTCTCGTTAATGTCCGAGGTAGAGTCATTGGCAGCAACGGCTGGCATGACTAGTTTTCCAATATGGCTTGCTTGTTTTCACGTGCTGCTTCATAAGCTGACGGGGCAAGAGGATCTTATCTCTGGTACACCGATTGGAGGAAGATCCCATCCAGAGACAGCCCCGCTTGTTGGGATGTTTGTCAATACCGTTGCTATACGGAGCCAGCCATCGGGTCAGCACAGCTTTCTTCATTTTGCCCGACAGATCAAGGAGAAGGTGCTTGGTGCGATGCATAATGGGATGCTGCCGTTCGAGCATTGTGTAACCTCACTTGATGTAAAGCGAGACCTGAGTCGAAATCCAATCTTTGATGTCATGTTTGTAATGCAAAATATGGATGTGCCGGCAATGAAAGCTGATGTGCTGCAATTAAAGACGCAGCCGCTGGAGCACGCTGTATCCAAGCTGGACCTGACGTTTGAGCTTGCAATGCGCGAGGATGGTGCAGACCTTACTGTAGAATATGCAACGGATCTATTCGAACAGCAAACAATCAACCGAATGATTAGCTACTATATTCGGATTGTGAAGCAAGTTACGAAAGATACGCATATCTCTTTAAACCAGATAAGATTGCTGACTTCGGATGAAGAAGCCATTCAACTTGTTCAATTTAATGAAACGGCTACCGCTTATCCAAGTCATATGACTGTTGAGTCTTACTTGGAAGCACAAGCTGAGTGGATACCGCATGCTACTGCCCTGATCTATGAGACTGGGGAAATGTCCTATCGTGAACTGAATGGGAAGGCTAATCGGCTGGCAAGAGTTCTGAGAAAACACGGGGTGAAGCATGAGGATACTGTAGCCGTCATCATGGAGCGTTCTGTTGACATGATCATTGCGATTTACGGCATATTGAAGGCGGGAGCGGCGTATGTCCCTATCTCACCTGGGCTTCCTGAAGAGCGAGTTCGGTATATGCTGGATGACTCGGGAGCAAAGATTGTGTTGACTCGGGGCTTAGACGGGCAGTTCGGCAACATGTCGCTAGATTCTAAACGATTGAACATAGAGGAAGCGCTGCAGCATGAGCAAAATGATGGACCGTTAGAAAAAATTCATCGATCGCGCAGCTTAGCGTATGTGTTATACACCTCTGGGTCGACAGGACAGCCTAAAGGGGTAATGATTGAGCATCATTCCGTAGTGAATCGCCTTACGTGGATGCAAAACAGATACACACTTGATTTGCATGATGTGATTTTGCAAAAAACGCCATTCACGTTTGATGTGTCGGTATGGGAGTTGTTCTTATGGAGCTTCTCAGGCGCTAAGCTATGCTTGCTTGCACCAGGCGGAGAAAAGGACCCTCGGGCGATATATGATGCCATTAATAAGTATGCGGTGACTACGTTACATTTTGTACCTTCTATGCTTCATCTGTTTTTGGATTACCCGGGCCTTGTTAACGATAGTAAAAAGCTTGAGAGCTTACGTTATGTTTTTGCCAGTGGAGAAGCGCTTACGGTCAATCAAGTAGAGAGATTCAGAGAGCGAATCGGAGAACTTAATGCTGCGAAGCTCATTAATCTGTATGGTCCAACCGAAGCGACGGTCGACGTGTCCTATTACGAGTGTATAGGAGAGCAAAGTTTAACGAGCGTGCCTATTGGCTCGCCTATCGACAATATTTCCTTATATGTGGTCAATGATGTTATGCAGGTTCAACCGGTAGGCGTGGCGGGAGAACTGTGTATTGCGGGAGTTGGCTTGGCGCGGGGGTATTGGAAACGTCCTGATTTGACCTCGGAAAAGTTTGTGAAAAATCCATTCGCAGCTAACGAGCTCATGTATCGTACAGGCGATCTTGCGAGGTGGCTGCCTGATGGCAGCATCGAATTTCTGGGACGAATGGATCACCAGGTGAAAATTAGGGGGTACCGCATTGAATGCGGGGAGATCGAGCATGCGCTTACGGGTCATCCAGACGTGAGGGAAGCCGTTGTCATGAAGCGTGACGGAGCTGCGGCGGAAAGCGCTTTTCTATGCGCGTATGTCGTAACGAGTGATGCAGTCACTACTGCACAATTACGTTATCATTTGGCTAAAACATTACCCGATTATATGGTTCCGGCTGTCTACGTGGAACTGGATCACATGCCGCTTTCTCCAAATGGCAAGGTAGATCGTAAGTCATTGCCAGCACCAGACGAGCGGTTGGATGCAGGCGTGCGTTATGTGGAGGCAGCAAGCGAAACGGAGAAAACCATTTCTATCGTGTGGGGAGAAGTGCTTGGCCGAACCGCTATTGGAACGCATCATAATTTCTTTGATGTTGGAGGAGAGTCGCTGCTGCTTGTCCGTACCCACCAGCGACTGGAAGAGTTGTACCCAGGTTTACTCAAGGTGACGGATCTATTTAATTACCCGACGATTGCCGCGCTTGCAGAATATATTGATTCCCAAAGCAATCTTTCTCGCACTTGGCATTACGCTGGAATTGCTGCAGGCGAGGACTGCTTCAATAACACATACGCTGCGCAGAGGAATGGTTCGTACCAATTTACCCTTGAGGACGATTTAATTGAAGGACTGGCGGAAATGGCATATACGGAGTCCGTGTCCATTACAACCGTTGCACTAGCAATCTATCTGCTCTTCTGGAAGCAGCAGTCAGGCGCTAATGACTTGGTTATACCAGTTGCAACATCAAGGAGACGGCTCACACCTTTAGAGCTTGACTTTAGTACGGTGCTGGAGTTTAGCGAACTAATCCGAGCAGCCGACTCGTTGTTTGACGACACGAAAATTTCCTACGATTGGAATCAAGTGGAGAGAGAGCTTGGGAGCCATAATAGTTCCCGCATAACGCCTTTGTTTGTAGATCGCTCGCGCACCGGTTTCATTTCCGAAAACGAGCTTCTTCATCTCTTCGATATCATTCTCACGTTAGACAGCGGCAGGGGCGGAGCAGGTAAAGGAATGAGCGGTTTATGGGAATTTAATGCACGTCGATTAAAGAAAGAAAAGGTTAAGGCATGGGCTCAGAGCTATATTAAGCTGCTCAGAATGGCCGTTCATCAATTTCAGCAGACTTCTAATGCTAGAGCTGGCGGCAAGCAGTAAGGACAACCCCATATGCAAAGGAGCATTACGTTGAAAAAGATCATGTTTATGCTCGGGAATATCGCATGGTATTTAGGTATCTTCTACGCTTTGCTTTATCTTCTGCGATCAACCTATCAGTATGAAGCTACACTCAGCCTTGCCAAGTTTATGGATCGTAACCCGGCGATGTTCATGGCGATATTATTTACCTCCATTTTGCTCATCTATATGCTTGTTCTCCGTTTGAAGAGAAGCATATGGAAAGAGCAGAAGCAAACTTTGTTTCAAGTTAGCGGCTTCAAGAAGATCGGGGTCAAAGATGCCGGGTTGATGCTGGCTATGGGGGCAGCCGGATGCCTGTTTAGTATTGGTCTAATTGAAATTGATGTCATCGCTCGGCACTTTCCATCCATCCCCTTTCTCGTAGATGATCTCATTAGGGGAGATTCTATTTTTTACGTAATTTTGGGTGCGGGGCTTATTGCCCCCATCTATGAAGAAATTTTGTTTAGAGGATTAATTTATGGACAATTGCGTCAAGTGATGCCGCTGTATGCTGCGCTTATTTTGCAAGCATTGGTTTACGCCTATTTTCAGCCAAGCCTCAGCCTGTCATTCATTGGTTTTGGTTCTGGACTCATCTACGCAATATTGTATATCCGAATAGGGAGCCTGTTGGCGCCAATTATTGTACAAACCTCAGCCATGAGTTTTATTTTTATTACTAAATATGTTGGATGGCATGAAGCGATTAACGAATTAGGAGAACCCGCGTTGTATGTCCTAACGGCTGGAAGCCTGCTCTTCCTCGTAGGTGGAACGGCATACATTTGGCGCAGAGGGCTCGAAAAAGGTGCAAGTTCAGTACAAGCAGACCCGATTACGGTTGGAAGAGGGCGATAAGATGAGAAATTGGACTGTATCGATAGGGAGAGTTCTACTAGTCATCGGGTTGTATTTCGCTTGGTTTCTTACCGTTACCAAATTATTTTTTGAATATATCTACCCGTTAAGTCCTTGGTTTGAACAAAATACGCTTATTGTCATCATATTAAATGACATTATTGGTTTTCCGCTTATGTACTTTGCAATAAAGCTAATATTTAAACAAAACCTATTCAAGGAAGCCCGATTTCAAAAGATGGATGGCAGCGCTATTTCCTTGTCGCTATGGGTGGGTTTGGGTGCGGGGTTGTTCACTGTGGCATTCTCGCAATTGCCTGCGATCCAGTCCGATCAGTTCAAATTCCAAGAGTTATTCGAGTATTTGAATCGGGCAGAATGGTATGTTTTCCTTGTTTTTCTATTGCTAGGCAACGTATACAAGGAAACGTTATTTAGAGGTTTACTGCTGAACAGTTTTAGAGGCGTTCTGCCTGTCACTCTTGCGATTTTGCTGCAAGGGTTATTATATGGCGTTCTATTCTTCTTTGGTGATATTCCGCTTTCCTTGTATGGGTTCCTTGGGGCTATCATTTTTGCGCTCTTGTATGTGTGGTTTGATTCCATCTGGGCGCCGATTGCCGCGCAGGTGGCTTGCCAAGGAGTTCAATACTTGCTCTGGCATCTAGGCCCGAAGAGTGACGATATATTCATATTGTCAGCTGTAATGGCAGTTGCAGGTGCGATGATTGCAACTGGCTTATATTTGGGCAATCGCCGCTTTCGCAAGCCATTCAGTCACGAAGAGGTCGTTCACACATGAGAACGTTAACTGTAATTAGTAAAGTTCTACTCTATTTAGCTATTTATATGTGCGTAGTTTTATTCACAAACTGGGCGTTAAACAATTGGATTCAAGATGCTGAGTTTAGTGCGTGGCTTAGCAATAATCCAGCGAGCTCTCTTATTGCAGCGAATACGATTGTGATCGCCATTTATGTGCCGCTGCTTCGCTGGCAAAACATTCGAATGCAAGACCTCGGCTTCGTTCGACCACAATCAGCAGCGATGGCTGCTGGGACAGGAATTTGGCTTGGTCTGTTCATCGCGGTGTTCACACAGCTTGGTTGGATCGCTGAGAATTTCCCCGAAATTGCGAATTTGGTTCAATTTGTTGCTGGTGGAGGGAATTTCTTCGTATTTGTGTTGAGCAGCTTATTGCTAGGTTCTTTGCTCGAGGAATTGTTGTTCCGGGGGATGCTGATCCATGTTTTCCGTCAACGCTTCTCCTCTGCATGGTCTGTGCTGCTGCAAGCTTTGTTGTTTGGAACTGTATTTATGAGCGTAACCATTGGTGCCTTCGCTGCTCTTGGAGCGATTATTTATGGTGTAATTCGCGTGACCACAGGATCGATATGGTCATCTTTGCTCGCGCATGTGTTCAGTACAGCAACCTTGTATGTCGTCTCTCATTTTATGAAGGATTCCTCTCCCGAAACTTTTCTTATTCTGTCGTTCATAAGCGGTATAGCGATTATTGTGCATTTGCATATATTGCTGCGTAGACAATCGGAGAATTTGAAGCGGCACAACAAAAGTATAACGAGTTAAATCAATGATTCATGGTAGTGATTACATTGCCACTGCAAACAACCGCAAAAGAGGAGTGTGCAGCATGTTCCAGTTGGATTTGTTGGAACCAAATCGCAATGAAAATGAAGGAGACGCAAGCAGTGACGCGGTGCTGGAAACCGCAAGCCAAGAAATTGCGATCATCGGCATTTCTGCCAAGCTTCCGAAGTCGGACACACATCGAGAGTTTTGGGATATGCTTCAAAATGGAGTGGACGGTGTACGCTCCTTCCCGCAGTCGAGGCGGCAGGAGTTGGAACCGTATCTTCGTCGCCTGAGCGCATTGTATGAAACCATTTCAATATTTGATGGTGCATATTTGGAGGATATCTCTTCCTTCGATTATTCCTTTTTTCGATTGTCTCCGAAGGAAGCTTCACTAATGAGTCCGAACCAGCGCATGTTTCTGCAGACCGCATGGAGCGCATTGGAGGATGGCGGTTATGGGGGCGAAGCGCTCCATGGCTCACGAACAGGTGTATTTATCGGTCATAACGCCGATGCGCTGCATGATTATAAACGTATTATTGAGACGGTAAATCCAGAAGCGCTCGCAATGGCAGCGCCAGGCAATTTAAGTTCAATGATCGCAAGCCGCATCTCTTATCTCTTGAATTTGAAAGGGCCGGCACTTAATGTCGATACCGCATGCTCATCCTCTCTTGTGGCCGTCCATTTAGCATGTCAGTCCATTCGCAGCGGTGAATGCGATGCTGCTATCGCTGGAAGTGTGAAGCTCAATCTGCTTCCAATCGATATGGGCATTCGGCTTGGGATCGAGTCAAGCGATAACCGTGCAAAGCCGTTTGATGACAGCTCTGACGGGACGGGTATCGGGGATGGTGTAGTCGCATTGCTGCTTAAACCGCTCGCAAAGGCGCTGCAGGATGGGGATCATATTTATGCACTCATTAAAGGAAGCGCTATGAATCAGGATGGCAGCTCCGTAGGCATCACTGCGCCTAACGCCTTGGCGCAGGAGGATGTCATTGTCCGTGCTTGGCAGGATGCAGCCATTGATCCCGAAACGATCATGTATTTGGAAGCGCATGGTACAGGAACCACATTGGGAGATCCTATTGAAATTGACGGCATTACGAGAGCGTTCAGACGTTTCACAGACAAGAGGCAGTTCTGTGCGATTGGCTCGGTCAAAAGCAATATCGGACATCTCGATCATGCTGCAGGTATTACGGGGCTGCTGAAGGCAGTTCTTTCCCTTTGCAATAAACAGATTCCACCTACGCTGCATTATCGTTTTCCCAATCGCAAAATATCGTTTGTTGATTCTCCAGTGTATGTCAACGACAAGCTATCGCATTGGAGTGACGAGTTTGGTGCGCGTAGATGCGGTATTAGCGCATTTGGTATGAGCGGAACCAACTGCCATGTTGTGCTGGAAGAAGCACCGTCAATGTCAACGAATGATAGCGTTATGTTGGACGAGGCAGCGTATACAGCTTATGGGGAAGAAAAAAATGAAGTTTTTTGCCTATCCGCCCAAAGCGAATCGGCTCTTAAGCGATCCATTATTAATTATCGCGCTTGGTTTGCCGATCAGGAGCACCATGAATGGCGCTTATCGGACATTTGCTATAGCGCGGCGATAGGTCGCGGACATTATCGATATCGTTTGGCGATCGTCGCCAAAAATGAAGTTGAGCTTAGAAATAGGCTGGAAGCTTTGGATGTTGAGCGGTTGCAAAACACGATGATGCCGAATATTTATTACGGCGATTCAAATGCAGTGCATATGGGAGGGAATGACGAGCGAAAGCAAAAAGAGCTCTTAGAGGAGGTTGTCCGAAGTAATCGGGGCAACGATGATGCAATTACACAGTTAGCTCAGTTATATGCTGCTGGTGCTAAAGTAGATTGGAAGGAGCTTTATCGTGATGAGAGACGCAGAAGGGTACCGCTGCCTGTATATTCTTTTGATCCCTATCCGTGTTGGGTAGAGGAAGATGATCGCAGTGTTAATATAGCACCTCTGACAGAGATCAAGCATGAATCGGCAGTTAACCACGTGAGGCTGTGCAGTGAAGGTACCGTCTTGGAATCGGAGCAAAGTGTCGCTAATGTATGGGGGGAACTGCTCGGTTATCGTGAGCTCAGCAATGATGCTAACTTCTATGACTTGGGCGGTGATTCGATCATTGCGCTGCGAATCGTTAATTCACTTAGTCAAAGCTGGGGGATTCGACTAGAAGTGCAGCATTTGTTAGGACATCCTACACTTAGCGAGTTTGCTGGAGTTGTGGAAGAGCGGCGATTAAGGAGCGGTTCGCCAGAAACGGAAAAAGTAATTCATATGCCCCTGGTGGCGGAGCGGGAGTATTATACGATCTCTTCGTCGCAAAAGCGCATGTACTTGCAGCAAGCTGCCTCGCCTAGCGATAGAAGCTATAATTTGCCGGAGCTTTTACATATAGAGGGGGAAATTGATGCAGGCAGATTGGAAGCGTCTATTCATTCATTAGTAAAACGGCATGAGATGTTAAGAACGTCTTTCGCCATAGTAGACGGTGAAATTTGTCAATTTGTTCATACTGATGTTCACTTTTCCCTTCAGCGGCTGCAGGCATCAGAAGAAACGGTGCTTGAAACGCTGCATAGCTTGTTTACATCATTTGACCTGAGTCATGCGCCGCTGCTTCGCGCTGCTTTATTGACCGTTAACCCTGAGCGGCATGTGTTGTATTTGGATATGCATCATATTGCTTCGGATGGCTTCTCAGCAGGTATTTTGCTCAAAGAGCTTATGATGCTTTACCGAGGAGAGAGTCTTGAGCCATTAACCTTGCGGTACATAGATTACGCTGCGTGGCAGAGAGAGGAACTGCAATCGGAGCGGATGGAGCGACAGAGAAGTTACTGGATGAAGCAATGCCAGGGGGAGTGGCCTGTGCTGGAGCTTCCGACAGACTTTCCTCGTCCTCTGATGAAGAGCAATCGTGGCGAAACATTTGATATTTATGTGGACAACGAATTATCGGATAATCTGCGAAAGCTGGCAAAATCAACGGAATCTACGCTATTTATGGTGCTTTTATCGGTCTATTATACGCTTCTTGCAAAGTATTCTGGCGGGGAAGATATTGCTGTAGGCACACCGATTGCGGGGCGAGTCAACCGTGAAGCTGAAGCTCTGGTAGGGATGTTCGTCGGAACACTTGTATTGCGCGGGTATCCCGTGGCAAACAAACCGTTTACCCAGTTTTTAGAAGAGATAAAAGCAGCATCGACAGAGGCTTATGAAAATTCGGATTTTCCATTTGAAGAGCTAGCGGCCATGGTGGATCGGCGAGACAGCAGCCGCAATCCGTTATTCGATACGATGTTTATTATGCAAAATTTGAACATTCCCAACTACTCGAGTGAAGAATTGGCCTTTCGGCATGAGAGGTTCCCGCATGGGACGGCGAAATACGATCTGATGGTTCAAGCCGTAGAGCAAAATGATGGCACCCTGCGATTGGTAGTCGAATATGGCAGGGACTTGTTCCGCGAAGAGACCGTAAGGTCGATGATGAGGCATTACGTTACGTTGCTAAGTTATGTAACGGACTATCCAGACCATACATTAGGCGAGTGTGAAATGTTGTCCCCTCAAGATTACAACAAGTTGCTGACGGAATTTGGCAGTCGTGCGTCTGCTTTCCCTAGCGCTCGCTGTATCCACAGCAGCTTTGAAGAACAGGCAAGGCGGGTTCCTGAAAGAGTCGCCGTTCAGTGCAGAGGGGAGTCATTAACGTACGAACAATTGAATGGGCGAGCAAATGCGCTGGCGCGCAAGCTTGTTCGCTGCGGTGTTGGCCCTAACAGCATTGTCGGTGTGATGGCTGAACGTTCGATTTCAATGGTGACAGGAATGCTTGCGATTATGAAGGCTGGCGGTGCATACCTGCCAATCGACCATCAATATCCGCAGGAGAGAATTAGCTATATGCTTGCTGACAGCGGAGCAAGTTTGCTCTTAGTAGACGATTCGGTTCATAGAAATGCGTATCCATCCGTTCAGGAAATGCGATTAACAGATGAAACGATATATGACGGGGATAAAAGCAATGTGGACGTATCCATTTCAGCAGATGATCTTATGTATGTCATCTACACTTCGGGATCTACTGGACAGCCGAAGGGGGTTATGGTTCCGCATCGCAGCTTTTATAACTTCAGCCATTCGTTGAAGCTGTTTTATGACGGATATTTTGATGAAAGAGATCGCTGCTTAAGCCTTACCAATATTTCGTTTGATGTGAGCGTATGCGAGCTGTTTATGCCTTTTATGTTTGGCGCGTCCCTTGTCCTTTATCCAAATCCCAAGCTGCTTGACCCTAGAGAGCTAGCTAAAGTAATAGTAGAAGAGAAGATAACTTTTGCTTATATTCCGCCGACGCTGCTTCGGGATGTGGCGCAATCGTTGGAACAATCGAGGATGACGATCTCCTTGGACAAGCTGCTTGTTGGCGTTGAACCAATAAAAGATACAACGCTTGCGCTTTTTGTTCAATTAAATCCGAATATACGAATGGTTAACGGCTATGGTCCGACTGAGGCAACAATCTGCTCCAATATGTATGTGTATAAATCAGCTGCAGCCAGCGGCGTTAATGTGCCAATTGGCGGACCGATACATGGCGTCGCGGTTCATATTTTAAATTTTGGAGACAAGCCTGCACCGGTGGGATCGGCTGGGGAGCTATGCATCTCCGGCAGCGGCCTTGCTGCTGGGTATGTTAATAAACCGGAATTGACCGCGGAGCGGTTTGTTGAACACCCGCTGCTGCCTGGCACCATCATGTACCGTACTGGTGATTTGGCTAAGTGGCTGCCAGACGGAAATGCGGTGTATTTAGGCCGGATGGATGATCAAATCAAGCTAAGAGGCATTCGGATTGAGCTTGGAGAAATTGGTGCGCAGCTTCTAAGACATGAGGCTGTAGACGAAGCGGTTATCATCGCTCATGAGGATCAAGCAGGCGATAAAAAACTTTGCGCATACATGGTTGTGAATCAAACAATAGGTGCTCAGGATTTAAAGAGCTTTTTGAAAAACAAAATGCCAGACTATATGATCCCTTCGTTTTTTATGGAGATCGCTGCGATACCGTTAACACCTAATGGCAAAGTGGATCGCAAGGCGCTCCCAGAACCTGTTTTACAGCAACGAGTCGTTGCTGAGCTTACCCTGCCGCGAACCTCGCTGGAGGCAGAGGTGGCTGAAATATGGAGAGATGTACTCGGCATTGAGCAAATTAGTATGTATGATGATTTCTTCGAGTTGGGTGGACATTCCCTGAAGGCTGCGGTATTGGTAAGCCGGATTCAAGCTAAATTCCATGTTGAAATGCCGCTAAGCGTCGTATTTGAACGACTGTCTGTTGCGAGTATGGCTGAGTGGCTGGCAGGGGGAACGCTGTTAAATTCTGAGCTGGGCATCGGAGGAGCTATCATTCCACTGCAAGCAAATCGGGATCATTATCCAATGTCTCCTGCACAGAGACGCCAATATATGATCGAGCTCATTGCCGGACAATCGACGATGTATCATATTCCGTTTGTGCTTCACATCCTAGGTAATCTGGAAAAAAAGAAACTGGAAGCCGCGTTTACTGCACTAATTACGAGGCATGAGAGCCTGCGAACATCATTCCACTATGTGGGTGAACAGTTCTGTCAGCGAATTCATCCTGCAGAGCCATTTGAGCTAACGGAAATGGTTATAAAAGGCGAGCAGGCTGATCTATGGCAGCGCGCGTCATCTGCAATCGGAGCAGATGTGAGGATCAATGAATTAATGGCCCAATTTACAGATCCATTTGATCTCGGAAGCGGTTCACTGCTAAGAGTCGGTCTTGCTGAATTGGCAGAAAACCGTCACTTGTTGTTGCTGAACATCCATCATATTGTGACGGATGGGATATCGATGAGCGTGCTCATAAAAGAGTTGATCGATTTATACAACGGGCAGGCGTTGTCAGAGCTGACGGTGCAATATCGTGATTATGCAGTCTGGCAGCTGGAACGATTAAGCGGTGACTATTACTCGAAGCTGAGGCGTTATTGGCTGGGCATGTTCTCGGACGAACTCCCGGTGCTTGATCTGCCTGCAGACAAGCAGCGTCCGGCGGTTCAGCGTTATGAGGGCCGAAGGTATGCTTTTCAGCTAAACGAGGAGCTGGCATATCGGGCGCGGCAATTGGCAAGGGAACGAGGGACGACTTTATATACGGTGCTGCTTAGCACTTATACGGTACTCCTTGGGAAGTATAGCGGACAAGAGGATATTATCGTGGGTACTCCCGTAGCCGGACGCAATCACATTGATGTAGAAAGGCTAATCGGCATGTTCGTCAATACGGTTGCCATTCGTTGCCGCCCGCAAATAGGAATGACGATTGGCAGTTACATTACTGAAATGCACGGGAATGTGCTGCAAGCGCTGGAGCATCAGGAATTTCCGTTCGAGGATCTTGTAAATCAGCTTGATATGGAACAGGATTTAAGTCGCAATCCCTTATTTAACACGATGTTTATATTGCAAAATATGGAGCAGCCAGCAAGGCAAGCGGGGGATTTGATCTTCGAGCCGCAGCCGTACGAAACCGGATTCAGCAAGTTTGATTTGTCGCTGGAAGCAGTGGAGACGGGGAAGGGGATCACATGCTGCCTTGAGTATGCAACCTCCTTATTTCATGAGAGTACGATCGAGAGAATGGCCTCGCATTTCTGCACAATCGTTAAGGAGATGACATCAAGCGAAGGGTCCAGGAGAACGATAGGTGAGCTGGAATTAGTGGATGAGGCAGAGCAATTGCAGCTTTCTTCGCTTTTAGCAAGCGCTGATGATAAAGCGGAACAGAAGGGCAATGACATCGCGGAGAGGGTAGGAAAAGCACTGCTCGGTGAAACAAACGTGATTGCAGAGATGACTGCAATGGAAGCACATTTCTCTGCATCCACCGAAGAGCATCCCTGCTGGATGAGCATCATGGAAGAGATAGAGCGGCAAGCGGCAGAAACGCCGCATGCCGCTGCGATTTTATTTGGTTTGGAGACGCTCTCGTATTTCGAATTAAATGAGCAAGCGAATCGTCTTGCCCATACGCTTCGCAGCCGCGGGGTAGGACCGGAGCGAATTGTAGCATTGATGGCAGACCGTTCACCTCTGTTGATGATCGGCATTCTTGGCATTTTGAAAGCAGGAGGGGCTTATGTCGCTATTGATCCGGCATATCCTGCTGAGCGTATCCAGTGGATGCTGGAGGATTGCGGCGATCAATGGCTTCTGACAGAAAGGAAATATGCCGGGTTTGTCATGAATGCGTCAGAAGAATGGTATTTGGATGATGCTGATCTGTATAGCTCGGAACGAGGGAATCTGGAGATCGTAAGCCGTCCGGAGCATCTGGCGTATGTACTGTATACTTCCGGCTCAACGGGCAGGCCGAAGGGTGCAATGATCGAGCATCGCGGACTGGCAAGCTTCGTATGTTCATTCCGTGAGCGAATTCCATTCGAAGCAGGCCAAAGCATATTGGCAATGGCGACCGTATCATTCGATATTTTCATTGTAGAGAACCTGCTCCCATTAACAATGGGGATGAGAATTGTGCTTTGCAATGAAGAGGAACGGGGTGATGCTCATCTGCTGCAGGAGCTTATAAAGAAGCATCGGGTAGAAGTTCTGCAAATTACGCCATCACGCTTCAAGTGGTGGATGGCGCAGGTGAGCCAAAGCGAGGTTTGGAAAGCCTTAAGTATAGTCATGATTGGAGCGGAGCCGTTGACGATGGATCTGCTGGGGAGACTACGTGCGGTGACGAATGCACGTATCTTCAATCTCTATGGACCAACGGAAACAACGGTATGGACATCGGTGTGCGAAGTAACTAGCGGCGAGAACATTACGATTGGCAAGCCTATTTCCGGGGCAGCAATGGTTGTGCTAAATCCAGCACTGCAGCTGCAGCCGACGGGTGTGATTGGTGAAATCTGCATCTTAGGGGCAGGCGTTGGACGGGGTTATCTTCGCCATTCAGAATGGGATCAAGGAGTATTTATTACGAGCCCGTTTGGTACAGGTGAGAGGATGTACCGCACGGGTGATCTTGGCCGAAGGCTGGCAAACGGTGAATTTGTATACGCAGGCCGCCGCGATCATCAGGTGAAAATACGAGGACATCGCATTGAATCCGGTGAGGTGGAGCAGCAGCTGCTGCTGCATGAGCTTGTGAAGGAAGCTGTTGTCATCGCATTTCAGGAGGAGGATGGCGAGTATGCGCTTTGCGCGTATGTTGTACCCGCTTCCGACTCTAGTTGTAACAACAATATTAGCGAAAACAACTTCTCCGACATGATTTCGGAGCTACAGACCCATCTCAGCAGTAAGTTGCCTGCCTATATGATTCCAGCTTATGTGATGCTGCTGGATGCAATACCGCTCACACCAACCGGAAAGCTGCATCGAAAGGCGCTGCCGAAACCTCATAAGACTGCGCTGAGTGAGCGCCAGTACTTAAGGCCAAGAAACGAGACGGAACGCAAGCTTGCCGAGCTGTGGAAAGATTTGCTGATGTCGGATGATATTGGCGTGATGGACAGCTTTTTCGAGCTTGGCGGCCATTCGCTCAAGGCTGCAGCGCTGGTAAGCCGAATCCATGAGCAGTTTGGTGTACATGTGCCGCTGAGGGAGCTGTTTTTAAATCCAAAGCTAGGGTCCCTTGCTGAAGTAATTGAAAGTAAACATCTGCAAACATATAAATCGATTCCGCGCCAGATGGATCAGGAGCATTATCCGATGTCGCATGCGCAGAGAAGACAATATTTGCTGGGGCTGCTAACAGGAGAATCAACGATGTACCATGTTCCGTTTGCACTGCGAATTCGGGGCAATCTGGACGCTTCGAGACTTGAAGCTGCGTTTACATCATTGGTCGCTAGGCATGAGAGTTTACGAACTTCGTTTCATTATATGGATGAACAATTCAGGCAGCGAGTCCTCCCAGCGACGGCATTTCATTTCGAAGATGGTGTAGATGAGCTAGTACCAGCTGGCAAGTGGTTGGGAGCATCTGGTGATAAAGTAAGCGCTGAATCTGTATTGCTGAATGAGCTCATTACAAAGTTTATAAGACCTTTTGATTTGGAAAGCGGACTGCTGCTAAGGGCAGGACTTCTTCAACTGGAAGAAGAGCATTACTTGCTGCTGCTGGATATCCATCATATTGTGACGGATGGCGTTTCAATGAGTGTGCTGGTAAAGGAATTAACGGCATTATACGGCGGAAATGAACTGCCAGAGCTGCGGGTGCAATATAGGGATTATGCGGTCTGGCAGGAAGGACAGCTAGGCGGCGAAGCAATCGAGGCGCATGAGCGTTACTGGTTGAAGAAGTTTGAAGGCGAGCTGCCGCTGCTGGAATTGCCGACAGATAGGAAACGCCCGATCATTCAAACTTTTAAGGGGCGAAAATATGTCTTTCATCTAGACGGAGAGCTTGCACAGCGGGCGCGGCGTTTGGCGGTAGAGCAAGGTGTGACACTATATTCAGTGCTGCTGAGTGCTTATGCTTTTATGCTTGGGAAGTACAGCGGACAAGAGGACATTATTATTGGCACGCCAGTAGCTGGACGAAATCATGCTGATGTGGAGGGACTCATCGGCATGTTCGTCAATACAGCAGCCATTCGTTGTCGACCGCAGCTCGAACGTACGGTTAGCAGCTACGTTTCCGAATTGCACGAGGATGTGCTGCAGGCGCTGGAGCATCAGGAGTATCCGTTCGAGAAGCTGGTGGAGCGGCTAAACCTCGTTCAGGACAAGAGCCGAAATCCGTTGTTCGATACGATGTTTATTTTGCAAAATATGGAGCGTTCAGCGTTGCAAGCGGGCAGTTTGAGCTTCGAGCCGCAGTCATTTGAACACGGTGTCAGCAAGTTTGATTTGACACTTGAAGCTGTGGAGCGCGCGGAAGGCATTGCTTTCAGCTTGGAATATGCAACGGATCTGTTTCATGAGGAAACAGTCATCAGGATGGCGCACCACTACTGCGCGATTATTAAAGCAATGACGTCGAGCGAAAATCGACTGCGGACACTAGGCGAACTAGAGCTGCTTAACGATGAAGAAAAGTTGGAGCTGCTTGCGGCATTGAATAGTATGTCGTGGATGAAGAGCAGTGGGGCTGATGCTGAAGGGGCTATAGCACTAGGAGATGCACCCGCTAAAATGCCGCTGAGTTTGCAGGGCCAAGCTTCATCTTTGCCAGGTGTCCCGTTCAAATGGCGATCCGTCATTGAAGAGATGGTGAAGCAGGCTGCAAAAACTC
This sequence comes from Pristimantibacillus sp. Z349TD_6, assembly GCF_056173205.1. Classification (NCBI taxonomy): domain Bacteria; kingdom Bacillati; phylum Bacillota; class Bacilli; order Caryophanales; family Paenibacillaceae; genus Pristimantibacillus (SeqCode); species Pristimantibacillus sp. Z349TD_6. The sequence continues at coordinate 2,292,433 of NZ_CM149662.1, forward strand.
CAGATGCGGTTGCAGTCCATTTTGAATCGGAGCAGATGACCTATCGCGAACTAAATGATAGATCCAACCAGCTTGCACATACGCTTCGGAGCCGCGGGGTGGGACCGGAGCGAATCGTAGCGCTGATGGCAGACCGTTCACCCCTGTTGATGATCGGCATTCTTGGCATTTTGAAAGCAGGGGGCGCTTATGTCGCTATTGATCCGGCATATCCTGCTGAGCGTATTCAGTGGATGCTGGAGGATTGCGGAGATCAATGGCTTCTGACAGAAAGGAAATATGCCGGGTTTGTCATAAATGCGTCAGAAGAATGGTATTTGGATGATGCTGATCTCTATAGCTCGGAACGAGGAAATATGGAGATCGTAAGCCGTCCGGAACATCTGGCGTATGTACTGTATACTTCGGGATCAACGGGCAGGCCGAAGGGGGCAATGATTGAGCATCGCGGACTGACAAGCTTCGTGAGTTCATTCCGTGAGCGAATTGCATTCGAAGCAGGTCAAAGCATATTGGCAATGGCGACCGTGTCATTCGATATTTTCATCGTAGAAAGTCTGCTCCCATTAACAATGGGGATGAAATTGGTGCTTTGCAATGAAGAGGAACGGGGCGATGCCCATCTGCTGCAGGAGCTTATAAAGAAGCATCGGGTAGAGGTGCTGCAAATTACACCATCACGCTTCAAGTGGTGGATGGCGCAGGTGAGCCAAAGTGAGGTTTGGAAATTCTTAAGCGTAGTCATGATTGGCGCGGAGCCGTTGACGATGGATTTGCTCGAGAGACTGCGCGCGGTGACGAGTGCACGTATTTTCAATCTCTATGGCCCAACGGAAACAACGGTATGGACATCGGTGTGCGAGGTAACTAGCGGTGAAGCTATTACGATTGGCACACCTATTGCAGGGGCAGCAATGGTCGTACTGAGTCCAGAGCTGCAACTGCAGCCAACAGGTGTAATTGGCGAAATTTGCATCGGAGGAGCAGGCGTTGGTCGGGGTTATCTTCGCCATCCGGAATGGGATGAGGGAGTATTTATTATGAGCCCGTTTGGTACAGGTGAGAGGATGTACCGCACGGGTGATCTTGGCCGTAGGCTGGCGAATGGTGAATTTGTATACGCAGGCCGCCGCGATCATCAGGTAAAAATACGAGGACATCGCATTGAAACCGGTGAGGTGGAGCAGCAGCTGGTGCAGCATGAACGTGTGAAGGAAGCGGTTGTCATTGCGTTTCAAGAGCCTGAGGGTGAGCCTGTTCTCTGCGCTTATGTTGTCCTACAAAAGGCTGATGATGCTGATCTGCCAAGTATGACCTCGTACGCTGATCATTATGTTGCAGCTGCTTTCGAAAGTATCCATAAGGGAGAAACCGTATGGTTAGAGAGCGTAGGCGGGCATTCTCTCGGTGTAACCGAGGAGCTAATCGAGCATCTGAGAGGCAAGCTGCCTGCTTATATGATTCCAACCTATGTGATGCTGCAGGATGAAATACCGATGACGCCAACAGGCAAAATAAATCGCAAGGCACTTCCAAGACCGCAGCAGACAGAACGGAATGTACGACATTACCGGGAGCCGAGCACGGAGACGGAGCGCAAGTTGGTTATACTCTGGCAGGAGCTGCTATTGACGGATAACATCGGAGCGACAGACAGCTTCTTTGAGTTAGGTGGACATTCGTTAAAGGCGGCAACATTGGTCAGTCGGATAGGCGTACAATTTGGTGTGCGCGTGCCGCTGAGAGAATTGTTTCAGAATCCGACACTAGAGTCACTCGCTCTAGTAATTGAAGGTCAAAGCCAGCAAACGTATGAATCGATTCCGCGTCAGCTGGACAGGGCGTATTTCCCGATGTCGCGCGCTCAAAGAAGGCAATATGTTTTATCTCTGCTGTCTGGAGAAGCAACGATGTATAATGTCCCTTTCGCACTGCATATCCGTGGGAATCTGGATGCGAAGAAGTTGGAGCAGGCGTTCACCGCTTTAATCATGAGGCATGAGAGTTTACGGACGTCTTTCCATTATGAAGATGGACAATTCAAGCAACGGATTCATCCATTAGCGGCATTCAAGCTGGATGGCAATGCATGGGCACGAATGACTGCCAAACGTTTGTTGTCAGAAGCGGGAATGGATGAAACCATCACTAGATTAATGGCGCGGTTCATCCGTCCATTTGATCTTGGCAGCTGCTTATTGCTGCGGGCAGGTCTTGTTCCGCTAAGCTCTAGCTCTCACTTGCTGCTGCTTGATATGCATCATATTGTTACGGATGGTGTATCGGTCAGTGTGCTTCTGAAAGAATTGATCGAATTGTACTCCGGCAATGAGCTTGCAGAGCTGCGGGTGCAGTATAGAGATTATGCCGTCTGGCAGGAAGCTCAATTAAATGGTCCAGGGTACGAGACGCATGAGCGCCACTGGCTCGATATGTTCTCAGGCGAACTGCCGATATTGGAGCTCCAGGCAGATAAACCGCGACCAGCGATACAGAGCTTTGAGGGGTGCAGATATAGTTTTAAGTTGAATGAGGAGCTTACGAGAAGAGCGCAACAAATGGCAAGAGAGATGGGGACAACATTGTATACAGTGCTGCTTGGCGCTTATGCGCTTTTGCTTGGCAAGTACAGCGGCCAAGATGACATTATTATTGGCACGCCGACAGCGGGACGTGACCATGTTGATCTCGAGGGCCAAATCGGCATATTCGTTAATACAGTTGCGATTCGATGCCGACCACAGCCTGAAAGAACACTCGGCGGTTACATCACCGATGTTCATAATGATGTACTGCAAGCGCTGGAGCATCAGGAGTATCCGTTTGAGGATTTGGTGAAGCGATTGGAGCTTGGGAAAAATCAGAGTCGAAATCCTTTGTTCGACACGATGTTCATTTTGCAAAATATGGATCGTTCTGTCATGCAAGGAGGCGATTTAACCTTTGAGCTTCAGCCGTTCGAGCCGGGAGTTAGTAAATTCGATTTGACGCTGGAGGTTGTGGAGAGCAATGGAGAAATGATTTGCAGCTTGGAGTATGCCACAGCACTGTTTCACTCAGATACGATTACGCGCATGGCTCAGTATTATTGTGCAACCGTAGAGGAAATGACGGCTGCTGCCAGCCCTCTGATGAAACTATGTGAACTATTGCTGCAAGATGGTTCGAAATAACAGCGTTCTCGGCGGTATTTCCTTCGTGATGTACCGCCGAGAAACGATTAAATGATACGAGTTTGGATCAATTAAGGAGGATAAGCGGATGAAAGTTACGTTGGACAGACAACCATTTAATGAATTCTGGGCGAACTGTATGCTCAATCAAGCCTATTCAATCGCTGTTTCTGCTCATCCCAGCTACCGATATGCGGCATATTTGAACATTCATCGATATTATCCTTGGTCTGCAGCGACAGACCAGCAATTTCGATATCCGACGATTGATACGCTATATTATCTCGACGATTGGACCAAATTCCCATTAACCGGTGTTATTAAGTGGATTGAGCCGGGGCACTTCCGCGATAAGGAAAAGTTTATAGATGAAATAAAAGAGGTGCTTGACGGTGGGCGCAATTTAAGTGTGAATGTCGATTTGTTTTATTGGCTGCCGGGAAGCATGGCTTGGAAAAAGTTTCATTGGTACCATTATTCACTGTTTAATGGTTACGATAATGAACGCTCATCCTTCTATGTCATTGACGATACGCTTGCTGGCTACAGTGAACATGAGGTTCCTGAGGACCGGCTCAGAAAAGCATTCAAAAATTCAGAGTACAATATCAACAAAAACTATAATGGCCCTGCCTATTATATTTACAATCTTCATCCAACGATCAAGCCGTATGAATTGAACTTATCGGAAGTTGTTGACAATGCCGAGCGGCTTACGCGGGAGCTTGACGATTTCTCCATGGAGGGAATGTGGCAAGTAGATTCAAGCCCGGATAAATATAGCGCTCATATTACGTATGCACTCATTGGAATCAACATTATATGCAACCGGCATATTGCAAATGAAGGTCTTATTCGAACGCTGCGAGAGCAGAAGCAAATCAATGTGACATTATACGAATCCCTTAAGGATCAATTGGAGATGATCTGTGACGGCTGGAATGCGATTAAGCAATCTTTTGTTACGCATAAATTTCAGCGAGATAGAGAGATAGCTCTAGCAGAAAAACTATTTGCGATGGAAAAAACATTTTGGCGTACGCTGGCTAGTGGTGTTTAACAAAATCAAATAGCTTCCTAACAAGGTGGTCGTTCCTAATTATGGATAGTATACCGTTGCTTTGTTTGCCTTACGCGGGGGGCTCCGCTCAGGTTTATAAGAAATGGTCGCGGCAGCTGGATCCTTCTATTCAATTGATTCCGATTGAATTAGCTGGGAGAGGAAGCCGGATGAGTGAGCCGCTCTACGAGGATATTCATGAGGCAGTTAAAGATATATTGCATTTAATCCGCGACTATACACAAAATCAGTATGCTTTATTCGGCCACAGCATGGGATGCTTGATTGCTTATGAATTAATTCATAGCATTCATGCAGCAGGATGGACGCTCCCATCCGTAGTTTTTATGTCAGGGTACGGGGCGCCTCATTCCAGCCATGTGAACCGAGAAATATATCAGCTTCCCGATAAAGCTTTTATTGAAGAAGTATTAAGCCTTGGCGGAACATCTGCTGAGCTGTTCGAGCATAAGGAGCTGCGAGACGTATTTATGCCCATATTGCGAGCTGACTTTAAGCTGGTTGGCACGTACAAGCCAGAGGTTAAGCCGCCGCTCCCTCTTCATCTCATTGTTATGAATGGCTCTGAGGACAGCAGCCTATACGGGACTTCAGAAGATTGGCAGTCACAAACGACGGAGACCTGTAAAATCGTCAACTTCGAAGGAGGCCATTTTTTCATACATGAACGGGAACAACAAGTCGTTTCGCTCCTAAATGATACGCTCCTGAGGACATGGGCTGGCAAAGAAATCATCCATTCACAATAGAGAGGAGCAAAAAATATGGATAAGGTAGTCATAGACGCTGGCCAGAGAAATCAATATTTGTGGCGAGAGGATGGAGGGTTTCCCTCAGACTTGCTTAGCAGAGAAGCGGAGTATCATTCTATGGAGCAGCGCATCCATTTACCCAAAGAGCTCGCAGAAATGCTGCTCCGATATGCTGAACATTCCAATCAGCGATTGTATAACGTACTGCTTACTGCGGTTTACATCATGCTTTATAAATATAAAGGGGATAACCGATTAACGATCGGCATTCCGTCTAAGAGATTCGGAAGTCATATGGACGGGACATGGATTCCGCTTCAAATCAGGGTAGATGAGCAAAATATGCTTCAGTCATTGCTAAAGCAATTAGACGGAGTTCTGAATGAATTCGAGGACAGTAACAAGGGACATATTTTGGAACTAGAAACTATGGATTCCGCCAGAACAAGCAGCTTCAATTCGGGACAGGCTGTAGCCGTAACCTTGGAAAATAGTTATGGGAAACCGAGTGCTGATGGGGTTGGTTTGCTCTTTTCGTACAGTGTCTTGGAGTCAGAATCACCCGCCATAACGCTTACTATGATATACAATAGCTCTGCTTACAGCACGACAATGATGAAAAATCTAGCTAATCATGTTCATCGGGTAGCGGAGCTGTTAGTTCGAGGCGACGACATTCTCCTTAGAGATGCAGCCATATTGAATGAAGATGAAGTTCAAGCATTAATAAAATCACTTTGTGTTGGTTCATGCTCATCGACTGAAGCTAAGCCTTTGCATAGAAAGGGAATAGCTGGTGAATCAAGCATGACCATGGATCACCTATTCGAGAAGCAGGCACAATCTCGCCCCCATGAGACTACACTTATTTGCGGCGAGGAGTCGTTTACTTACGACACGCTGAATCAGCGGGCCCACGAACTTGCTAGTAGATTGCGTAGCGAAGGCGTGCGTTCAGGAATTGTGGTTGGACTGATGGTGGAGCGAACGGTCGAGCTGGTAGTTGGCATTATCAGCATTTGGAAGGCTGGAGGCGCCTATTTGCCCATTGATTTGGAATACCCAGAGGATCGCATTCATTATATGCTGGAGGATACTAAGGCACCGATTTTGCTAACACAGCACCATCTTCTCTCGAAAGCTTCACAATATGAAGGCAATATTGTTTGTATCGATGAGAGAGATGAGCAGGGCGAAGCTGGCAGGGAAGAGAAGGATTCACACATACTCTCAAGGAGCATGGAGCAGGACAATGCCTCTCAAAATCTAGCTTATGTGATCTATACATCAGGTTCAACAGGCAGACCAAAAGGTGTCATGATTCAGCATGAGAGTGCGATACGGTTTATAGAAGGAATGGCAGAGCAAGTAGAATATGTACCAGGAAAAACGATAGTTGCTTTAGCAAGCGCTGCGTTCGATGTATCTATACATGACTTAATTATGCCGCTTCTTTATGGGATGAAGGTGATTCTAGCATCACAAGCGGAGCGCAGAGACCCAGACCTGCTGGATCATCTCATCGTCAAACATGATGTTGAGATGATGGTAACTACCCCGATGAGACTGCAAATGCTGCTGGCTGGCAAAGAAGAGAGACCATACTTGCGCTATTTAAAAGATTTGATCATTGGCGGGGAGCCGTTTATTCCAACCCTATGGAATCGGCTGAAGCCTTATCCACAGCTTCGAATATACAATGTGTACGGGCCGACAGAAACGACGGTATGGTCAACGATACAGCGGATTGAGGATAATCATCCCGGAATAGGCAAACCGCTTGCTGGAGTGCGAACGTACATTTTGGATAAGGCGGGACGTCTTCAGCCTCCTGGAGTAGCTGGTGAACTTTGCATAGCGGGGACAAGATTGGCCCAAGGTTACTTTGGGAAGCCGGAGCTTACGGAGGAACAGTTCGTTAGCGACCCTTTTTATCCCGGTGAGAGAATGTATAGAACAGGTGATCTTGCACGTTACTTAAACGACGGAAACCTTGAATTTCTCGGGCGCAGTGACTTCCAAGTGAAAATCCGCGGACATCGCGTCGAGCTGGAGGAAGTTGGAATGATGCTCGCACGGCATGAGGACGTTACTGAATCGGCGGTGCTGCTGGAAGAGGGGCAGTCTAATGGCGGATGGTTATGCGCTTATTATGCAGCGGAGTCTGAATTGTCCGCATCAGAGCTTCGCAGCTTTATGGCAAGTCGAGTGCCTGAATATATGGTGCCGCAGCGTTATATTTGGCTTGCAGCATTCCCATTAAATAATAATGGAAAGATTGATCGCAAGGCGCTGCCAAAGCAGAGTGAAGAGACTCGTTTGCGGGATGATGCTGCATTTGCTATGCAGCTGCTTGAGCTGGACACCGATACGGAGCGGAAAGTAGCGGCTCTTTGGCAAGAGGTGCTGCATACCGTCGACTTTGCCGCTGAAGACAACTTCTTCGAGGTAGGAGGCAACTCCATCCTGCTTGTTGCTTTACATCACAACTTGGAGCAGCACTACCCTTCTCGTGTATCCGTTGCAGATCTGTTTGGACATGCGACACTCCGCGGAATGGCTGCGCTAATGGATGCACCGTTCAGTGAAGAAGGAGATATGGATGGGCTAGCAGGGCTGAAAGGTTTAACTTTCCCTAATCGCAACATAAGCAGAGAAACGGGTATAGATCATGCAGCCATTCCCCGTTCATGCAAGCTGGATGAAGCGCTGCTGGGGAAATTGATGCAGCTATCAGAAGACATTGGATCAGATATCGTTGATATATTGCTTGTCCTTTATATGTACGTGCTCTCCGATCTTACGATGTCCGATGAAGTTACAGTCATCGTCAAAGACGGTGTAGGAGATCGGATGGTGCCTGTGACGCTGAATATGTCCCACTATATGACGGTTGTGGAAATGATCCCTGAAGTAGCTGATCAACTGGAAAACGGCGACTATTATACCTTTTCCTCGCTTGCGACAGCAGCTGGTTTCCGTACATTGGACAATGGAATCATACCATGGTTCTCATCAACCGACTTGAGAGGAATGGAGTCCTATATGCCGCTAATTGGCTTTGCGCTTCAGCTTGAGTTTAGTGAAGATGAGTTAAACATCCGATGTCTATATGATGCTCTTTCATGGGACATAGCAAGTGTGGATGAATTGCTCTCTCTGTATCTAGCATCACTTAAGGTTGTAATGGCAGAATTAGAAGAGGGAGCTGAAAGTGTATGGTAGGCGGCACATTGCTGTTTCCCGGTCAGGGCTCACAGTATGTTGGCATGGGCAAGGATTTGTATAGAAAATATGAGCTCGCCAAAGAGACCTTTCATGAAGCGAGTGAAGCGATAAGCATGGATCTCACAAAGCTTATGTTTGAGGGCAGCATGGAGGAATTGACAAGGACGGAATATGCACAGCCAGCTATATTAACTGTAGGGATGGCAATGTACAAAATATACAGAGACCTGCTGGGAAAGGCTCCGCGATTTTTAGCCGGTCATAGCCTTGGAGAAATTACCGCCTTAACTTGTGCAGGGGGTATCCTATTCGACAGCGCTGTCCGTATCGTTCATCGTCGCGGTGAGCTCATGCGTGATGCGGACGCTGCCGGCAGTGGTGCAATGGCGGCGGTAATATCGCTTAGCGCAGCTGAAGTTGCAGAGATCTGCAAGCACGCTAGTTCCTCGTTTCAGGGTGGAGCTGAAATTGTTGTAGTGTCTAATATTAATTCAGATGATCAGGTTGTCATCTCTGGACATAAAGGCGTATTGAACGAAGCGGTGCAGCGTATTTCCAAGCGGGGAGGCGTTGTCATCCCGCTTCATGTGAGCGCGCCGTTCCACAGTCCTCTTATGGCACCAGCGGCTCAGCTATTTGCAGAGGAGCTTAAAGAACTGAAGCTTGGAATACTCCAGCATCCGGTTGTTTCCAGTGTGACTGCAAGATTATATCGGAGTGCGGATGAGATTCCAGCAGTGCTGACTGAGCAGATTACCGCACCCGTACAATGGACAGCGGTTATCCGTTTTTTGCTGGAGAACGGGGTTTCGGAAGCGGTTGAGATGGGCCCCCAATCGATATTGAAGAAACTAGCCAACAATAGTACTGCCCTTAGGGTGCTTTCTTTCGACCATGAACCGGATAGGGAACAGCTCCTTGGGAAGGGGCGGGATGAGGGGCAAGACTATTCGTTAGATTTTATTAACCAATGTTTGACTATCGTTACTTGCTTGCGTAATCGGAACAGGGATTTAGAACAGTATGAGCAAGGTGTAGTTGTACCTTACCGCGAGGTTCAGTCGATGTTGAATGAGCTTCAGCTTTCTCGTGGCAGGGCAGAGTGGAAGCATCTGGTTAAGGCTTATGAGATGCTGATCTCTGTGTTCCATACGAAACTTGTTCCAGAGAACGAACAGAAGGATCGATTGGAACAATTGCTTCAAGACAACGGCCTTAAGGATAGATTAGGGAGTGAATTTTTAGCTTCTAATAGAAGTTAAAGGATATAAAAGGGAAGTCAACCATGCCAAGGAGGACTTTACGATGATTAGCAGCTTGGACGGGCCGATATATGAGTCCCCTCAATATCTATTGCAGCAATTAATACGGTTCAATACAACGAATCCACCAGGCAATGAGCGAGATTGTATTTATTTTATTCGTGATCTTCTTCTTGAATCGGGTATTAGCGATACGATCATTATTGCACAAGAAGAGCATAGACCTAATTTAATTGCACGATTAAAGGGGTGCGGAGATGCACCTCCTTTTCTCATGTACGGGCATGTTGACGTTGTAGGTGTAGAGAAGCAAGCATGGAGCCGCGATCCATTCGGGGGTGAGATTATCGATGGTTACGTATGGGGGAGAGGAAGCCTAGATATGAAAGGCGGTGTAGCGATGTTGCTTGCCGCCTTTCTAAGAGCCCACGCAGAGAAAACAGCATTACAAGGCGATATGATTTTGGCTATTGTAAGCGATGAAGAAGCAGGCGGGGATTTAGGAGCCTCCTACTTAGTTAAACATCATTCTTATCTCTTTGCTGGCGTAAACTATGCGATTGGGGAGTTTGGGGGCTTCTCCTTTCATGTAAGCGGCCGAAAATTTTATCCCATTATGGTGGCAGAGAAACAAATTTGTTTCCTTAGAGCTACGGTTAGAGGAGGAGGCGGACATGGTTCTCTCGGCCAAAATGAAGGAAGCATGGCGCAGCTTGCCTATATGCTGGGAGCGTTAAATAAGGTCAAGCTGCCGATTCATGTCACGCCTGCAGCATCGTATATGATTCAATCCATGGCATCGGCATTGCCCCTATTGCCGAGGTTATTATTGAAGGGGCTGCTTCGGCCAAGCCTGAGCAATCTCATGCTGAGGATATTGGGTGACAAGGGGAAGTTGTTTCAACCGCTGCTTCGCAACACAATCAGTGCTACGGTTGTGCATGGCGGCGATAAAATCAATGTGCATCCCAGTGAAATCATCGTGGAGATGGATGGGAGGCTGCTGCCCGGTTTTACTCCAGAGCAGTTCATTGCCGAGCTGTACGCTCATGCCATACAACATCAAATAACGTTACAGGTAATTCGTCATGACCCTTGTCCAGAAAACCCGGAAATGGGAATGTTTGAATTGCTGTCAGATGTGCTGAAGAAAGCGGATGAAGCTGCAGTGCCCATTCCGATGCTGCTGCCGGGTGGAACAGATGCGAGACATTTTTCAACATTAGGCATCCAAACGTATGGTTTTTTGCCTATGACGCTCCCAGAGGACATGAATTTCTCGGAGTTGATCCATGCGGCAGATGAGCGTGTGCCTGTTGAGGCTATTCGTTTTGGGGCAAAAGCTATTCATGAAGTGATGGCGCGTTATGGGAAAACGAATTTATGATAGATTCAGACGAGTGCTTTTAGGATTTGTTGAGGGGGAAAGGAGCGGCAAACTGTGCAGGCTGAGATCATGGTTTTGAAAATACCTCAAAACATTACGTCGAATGACTACCAGCAATTGTTAAGTCTCGTATCAGAAGAGAAACGTATTAAGATAAGTCGATTGCGACACCAATGTGATGTTTATCGGACGTTATTTGGTGAAGTGCTTGTACGTGCTGCAATTGTGCGAAACCTAGACCTATCCAATCAAGCGATTCAGTTTACTTACAATTCATATGGAAAGCCGTCACTTATCGGCTGCGAAAGTTTTCACTTTAATATTTCGCATGCTGGAGATTGGGTTGCCCTATTTATAAGCTCTTCCCCGGTAGGTATTGATGTGGAACAAATCTGTGAAATAGATGAAAGTATAGCAAAATCTTATTTTTCGAAAATGGAATATGAACGTTTGTTTTGTTTGAGAGGGGAGGAGCGAACCGCTTATTTCTATGAGCTTTGGACGCTGAAGGAAAGTTACATAAAAGCAAAGGGTAAAGGGTTGTCTATACCGCTGGATTCCTTCTCTATACATATTGGCGAGGATAGCTCCATCGTTTTAACTCCAAGAACAGAGGCTTATTTTTTCAAACAATATGAACTGAACCGAAGCTATAAGCTGGCGGCTTGTACTACTGCTCCAAAGGGATTCCCTAATCAGCTGCAGCATTGGAGCATGGAGGATTTAATACACCTCTTTTTCTAATTAAGTGAAACGACATGACGCGTGATAAGCGAAAACCCTTTCTGTATCGAAAGGTGTACTTGGCTTATCGCGCGTCTTTTGTGTTTATACTATAATCAAAGATACTTGTGAATGGAAGAAAACGGATGTATGGAGGTTGTTGGATTGACATTAACGTTGATTGGTGAAATTACTGGCATAAGCAGGTACCCGATTAAGTCATTTGCAGGAGAGGATCTGGATACCTGTAAAATCGATAGTTACGGATTAATGGGCGACCGTTGTTATGCTTTTTATGATGAAACAAAGGAAGGCTGGGATAGCTTCTTTACTGCAAGAGAAATTCCGGCGATGCTTGCATACAAAGCGAAGCTGGTTGATGAACGCACGAGCGCAGAGCATCCCTTAGTAGAGATAACTTCTCCAGAGGGTCAGACCTTCAGCTGGAACGAGGAGCTGTTAGCTGAGATACAGAAGTACTCCAAGAAGAAGATGCGGATGCGCAGCTATCAGGCACAAAGTCCTGACCTTAAAGCGGTGGATGAAGGCAGCATTCTCATCATCACCGATAGGAGCTTGCAAAAGCTCGAAGCGATATGGGGAAAACAGCTGGACGCACGGCGTTTTAGAGCAAATATACTGATTACAGTAGAGGAAGGCGCTTTTGGAGAAAAAGAGTGGATAGGCAGAAGAATAACGGTAGGCGGTGCTGAATTGCAAGTGGATAAATATTGTGATCGCTGCTCCATGGTTACGCTTGATCCAGATTCCCTTGCACGTGATGCTTCCCTATTGAAAAAAATTAACACAGAGATGAATTTAAACTTCGGGGTGTATGCTTCTGTGAAAAAGACAGGAGACATTGAAGTAGGCGAAAAGGTATTTCTAATGGGTTGATATGAAAAAAAGATCGCTCCCTGTATGCCATAGTGGCAATAGGTTAGCGATCTTTTTTTGAGCTAAGATGCTTATAGTCGTTTCCGTTTATAGAAGACGATGAATGCACAGGAGAGAAGCAGGATCACGATGGCGATTCCAGCCGTCGCGGCTTCTTTAGGGCTGCCTTGTGCCTGAGTTTGCTGCGTGCCAGGGCCGCCGAAGCCTCCGCCCATTCCGCCACCCATATCATTTGGTCGTTGGCCGCCAAACCCACCTTGCATGCCGCCTTGCTGATTAGGCATTTGACCATCTGGCGGCGCCATGCCCGCATCGCCCTGAGGGACCTGCCCGTCAGGAGCAGCAGCACCAGCATCGCCCTGAGGGGCTTGCCCGTCAGGAGCAGCAGCATCTGCATTGCCTTGAGTGCTCTGCGTAGTAGGGGAGGTAGTGTTATCAACTACTTGCTGAACGATGCCATCTGCCACAGCACCTTGCGGACTCAGCTCTTTGTTCGCTGTTATTCCGGCATTAAGCTGCCCAGCTCCTGCATTAACAGCAGCATTGCTGTTTCCGGTGTTGCCCTGAGCGTTACCCTCCTGAGCGTTTGGCCGATTGCCGCCGAATCCGCCACCACCGCCCATGCCACCACCGCCACCCATTCCGCCGCCGCTGCCAGATCCGTCGCCAGCTGCAGGAATGGTGCTGGCGAGCTGCTGTGCAATGGTGCTGGTTTGCTGCGAGTTAAAGGAAACAACCTGAGCAACGCCTTGCTCATATTGCTCATACGTGTAGAAGGAGGAAGGGTCAGCCTTTACATAATCCGAGATCATAGTTTTAATTTCATCGACCCTTGCCTGAAACGTATCAGTTGCCAAATATCCTTCTAACATGCTTGTAACGATTTTGTGATATTTATCTTTATAGGCATCCACTTTAAGCAGCTTGTTAATAAGCGGCCGATCGGTTATCGCGCCGGTAGTTGGCTCATCAATGAGCACGCTGGAGCCGCCGAAACCGCCAAAGGACATATTATAATCCCATGGCAAAATGCTGAAAATACCATCATCCTCATACAAATAATAATTATGTTTTTTCTCAGAGAGGTAGCTGTCAAAGTTGCCGGCTACTGCGTTTAAGGCAATGAACTTAAGCGCTTCATCAACGTCCAGCACACTCTCGTAACTTGCGCCATTGTTCAGTACATCCAGCATATCGAGCAAAATATCATCATTTGATTTGTCGGACTTCAAATCGAGGCCCGTATAGGCATCGATCGTTTCCAGCCAGTTGAGCTCGCTGCCGTTGCCGCCGTTTGCTTTGTAAAGGGCACCATATGCATTGCCGAAATTACGCTCAAGATACGCATCGCCTATTTGCTCGACAGCCAAATAAAAGCCCCATAGCTCTCCATTGACGTATACATTGACATATGAATATTTTGGGGTTGGAAGTCCCATTTGCTCAGCAAGCTCATACGATAGAAACTCTCGCATATAAGAGGCATCGCTGTAGTTGTTATTTAAATTAATTTTGCTTATTCCTTGCAAGGTTTGATTAACATACTCATCGAATGAAATTTTAAAGCTGTACCGATCGGAATCGGTCATTCTTACGACACTGTTCAAGCTGAGGTTGCCCTTCGTTCGAATGGCTACGTTATCGAACTTCTGACCGTTGTATTCGACCGAGGCTTCTTTATATTCCTCCGCGCTGGCGTTGTCCAGCATATTTTGGAACGCATCCTCGTCGATCGTAATTTTTACATCTACGATTTTATCTTTAGGAAAAACCGTTTCATCTAGCTTTTGCTCATCCGCTGATTTCTCATCTGTACCCGTTGCCGCACCCGAACTGCTGAGACTGAAGGATGTACCGCCTGCGGCACATCCAGCGAGTAAAGTAATCAGGAGAATGGAGCAAAAGCATAACAAGATTACACGCGCTTTCGCTTTCATGAAAACACCTCCCGATAATTAGGATACATAGTCCCCGCTATAGCTAATAAGTACGGCGTTACGAACGCCAGCCAGCTCCGTCAGTTGGTTAACGAAACGTCCGGTTTCGTCGCGAAGGCGAATTTCCAGCGTCATTTCAATATTGCCCTGCGTCACGGTTTTTTGCTTCACGTTATAACGTTTAACGAGCGTACCGACTTGCTTGTGAACAAGCTGCTCGGTAGCGTCGCTGTCGCAGTTAACAACAAGCAGGTAAGGTGTTTCCACCGATCCGCCCTTAACGAAGAAGAACAGAATAAGACCAACAACAACCGAACCAATTACCGCTAGAGTAAAGAAGCCCGCGCCAGTAACGATGCCTGCAACGGCAGCCCAGAATAAGAAAATTAAATCGGTTGGATCTTTAATTGGAGTACGGAAACGGACGATGGACAAAGCGCCAACCATACCGAGCGACAGCACGAGATTGGAATTAATCGCGATAATGACCACTGCAGTAATCATGGTCATGCCGATCAGCGAAACGTTAAAGCTTTTTGAATAAAGCACGCCGCTAAATATTCGTTTATAAAGCAAATAAATGAAGAAGCCAAGTAAAAAAGCGACGCCCAGCGTAATCAATATTTTCGAAAGGCTGATATCAGAAGCAAAGTTATCCAGTACTGAATTTTTTAAAAGATCGGCAAAATTTGTTGTCGTCTCCGTTGCTGCCGCGGCAGTTGTAGTAGTTTCCATTTTAATAATCCTCCCATGTGTTGAACTTCAAATGTTTTCGGCAGATGACATACTTTGATGCGGATTGCCGGTTTAGTCCTTCCAGCTGCAAAGCGATTCGGATAAAAGCTGGAATGTATTCGTCGTATTTCACCTCAAGAATGATTAAATCATTGTCGAGTGCGCGTACGGGCTCCACCTTCTCATCAAAAATATTAACGGCATGAAGCCCGGTGCGCAGCTCCTTATCGAACGTAATTCTTACGTTGCCGTTAGCGTAAACATATGGCTCACGGACATAATCGACGATGACCTTCGGACGAAGCAAATGATGCTTCATTTCATTGTGAATTTCGTTCAAAAGCGGCTTGTCCGGCCCTCTAAGGATGTCGTAATCGCCATCCATAAGCTTGTCGTACATTTCCCTCGTTAGCGGTTCCTTTACCTTTGCGATGTAGTCCTTGAATTTAATCTTTTTCTCAAAATGGATGACATGGTCTTGGCCATTGTATATGCGGATACGATATTTGACCCGATCGCGAATGCCGCCAAGCTTCTCATGCAAAGCTTTGTTGTTTATATCATCAAAATATAAGCTCCTAATATGGTACTCGCCTGACGGACCGACATGTTTGTCTTGCTCCATCAGATCCTTTAGCCGCTGGCGAATAATAAAGTATTGATGATAGTTAATGAAAAATTTCAATTCATGGCGATAGTTTAGGTTATTGTTCATCTCACACCTCATTTCATGTTCAGCGCCCCTCGCTGCTTACAAATGTTATTCTACGAGCCTTTACTTATTCTTAACTTAAGGCTGGCTGAAAGATTGCTGAATGCGCCGTGCAACAGCTTTTTGTTAAGATATAATTAAAATTAGATAGAGAAGAAGGAGTGTGACTAGGATCAAGATCCGAAAAGACATGATGATACTGCTCATATGCTGTGCCTTATTAGTTGTTGGAGCCATTGGCATGGAATGGTTAAAGGCCAATAAGTCGGTAAAGCCAGCCGCGATTGTGACCACGTTCAAGGGCGATCCAAAAACTAGCCGCGCCTTCACTTGGCATAGTACGAATGCACATTCCGATTCAATTGTTCAGATCATTGAAGGAGGCGCCCCTAGCGATTGGGAAGAGGCTCTTGTAATGACCTTTATGGGTACGACATCATCGATTGATATAGGTGAGAACATTTTGCGGGGTGTTCATAAAGCAGAAGCTACCGGACTTAAGCCGGGAACCACGTACACGTACCGAGTAGGCAGCGGAGAAAAAGAGGCATGGAGCGATGCTGCACAATTTAAGACGGAGGCTGAAGCAAGCGATGCTTTTACTTTCATAAACGTAACAGATTCGCAAGGCGTGACGGAGCAGGATTTTGAGCTGTGGGGAAATACGCTGGATCAGGCGTTTAACGTTTTCCCAACCTCTGCTTTTATCGTTCATAATGGTGATCTGACAGAAGAGCCCACCGATGAGCAAGCCTGGACCGAGCTTTTCGCAAAAGCAGGCAAGTGGGTAACACAGGTTCCATTTATGCCAGTTACGGGCAACCATGATGAAGTGGATGGAGATGCCAAGCGATTTGTTTCTCATTTCAACTTACCTGCGAGTGGCGCGAAGGGATCGAATGCGGGAACGACATACTCGTTTGATTATGGTTCTGTTCATTTTGTTATTTTAAATTCGGAATCAAATATAAAGGAGCAAACAAGCTGGCTGAAAAAAGATTTGGAGAGCACGGATAAGCCATGGAAAATCGTTGCTCTGCATCAAGGGCCTTACGGAGGCAATACGAACAAGAAGGTGAAGGATTGGACAGCGCTATTTGACGAATTTGAGGTTGATTTGGTGCTGCAGGGCCATAATCATGAGTACTCCAGATCCTATCCGCTTCGTGATGGTCAAATTACAGGCGACGGTGATCAAGCGGTGCAAAACCGAGCGGGCACTGTATATGTGGTAACCAATACAGCAGGGCAAAAATTCAATGAGAAAAAGGAAGATAAGTTTTATCACAAGGTTCATTTTCAGAATGAGAAGCAAATGTTCGCAGGGATTACGGTAAACGGCGACAATCTAACTTATCAAGCCTATGACGTGGAAGGTGCAAAGCTGGATGAGTTTGTGCTTCAGCATGGAGCTGCAGATTGAATAGTGAAGTGACATTACAAAAAGCCGATTTCTTTGCAAGCTAAGAAATTCGGCTTTTTCCATTTAAAATAATGTTTTTAGTTTTTGTTTGATCCCATTTATTATTTTTTGTCCGGTATTTACTTTATGAAGTGCAATGTCCCACAGCAGGACATCTTGATCTGATGTAGGATTAACAATTTTTATAGTAAGTTCCTTTGCTCCATTCAAAGGGATCTGAAAAAATTCGGAAGGAAGCTCTTCCTGTCCATCGAAACTCCATCCATATGAATGGATTACGGTTCCGTCTGCGCTAAAAATGAGATCGATATTTCCATTGCTGTTGCTTTGAATTAAGGCTTTTGATATCACGACATTACCTGCTATCATGTGATATTTGCCGTCTAAAAGATAGGTAAACTCATTTGTTCGTGTATTGTTTCGGCTGTACTTATTTAGTTTTGGCTCAACGTTCTCTTGAGCTGCGGGAAAGCTGGAGAGACTTTTATCCCAAAGAACAGTTCCAGCCTTTAATGGCAGTTCATCTAAAGCGATAACCTCGCTGCTTGCTTTATCTAGATAATTATTAATGCCTCCAATACTGCCAATGACAACAATCGCAAGTACAAAAGCTGTTGTTATTATTTTGCAGAAGCCTTTGAATGTATCACGCTCATGTCGAACAAACCTTTGTGCGCAGTAGCCTACTGCAGCGCCTAACGTATTAATAATAATATCGTTAATATCAAAGGAGCCTAAACGGGAAAACATCTGCAGCGTCTCAAGCATGGTAATCGATACAATAAATAGCAGTATGAAACGCAGAAAACGAGAACGAAACAGAAGCGGGATCATGATTCCGAAAGGTATAAATGCTGCAAAGTTGCCGAACTCAAAGAGCGAAAATGAAAAGTCTCTCTGCATAGGGAGGAATAAATGGATCTTCTCGGGTATTAGATTATATCGCAAGCCGCTGTCATGAATAGAGGCAGCTCTGTTGAATCCGACATATAAGAAATAGAAGATTAATACGGTATATAAAACCAACAATAAAATAGTCATTTTTCGCAGCTTTCCTTGATACATCGTTACATCCTTTCTTGTCTGAGTGCGGCTATTACCAGAACAATTGCTTTACGTGTTATTCTATAGAATGAACATGAAAACTTTTTTAAGCATCTCTTATTTTTTCCTGAAGATTACTTTTATCCAAGACGATATTCTGATATTATCGGTGTAACTTATTAAATGAATTTAATAAGTGTAGCACTCAGAGGTGGTGATCATCATAAATGAGCTATTTGCAACTCCAAAAGAATGGAAAAAAGTTATTTTACGCAGCATTCGAGCGGCTCTTCTGGAGCATGGGAGTGCCACGAAGGTTGAGCTAAGTCAAAAGCTTGGAGTAAGCTTCCCTACCATTAGTAAATTTCTCACGCAAATGGAAAAGGACGGTGAACTCATTTTAGTTGGTCTCGACCATTCAAGTGGCGGGAGAAGAGCAAACAGATACGCATACAATCCCGAGTTCATGCTCGGTTTGGCTATATTTTTAGAGAAAACAGAAACTAACTATACCATTTTTAATTGTTTAGGCGAAGAGAAGGAACAAGGCAGTACTTCAAGTGTGCTAATGGATGATGCTTTGAGCTTATCTCATTTACTTGAAAGCATTATAGAAAAGCATCCTAAAATCAGCTCTGTAGCTATAGGTGTGCCGGGTTCAGTCAATAATGGCCGAATTATTTTCATCCCGAGCTATGAGCAGTTTCATGATTTTGATTTAAAAGGATATTTTGAGGAGCGTTTATCCATACCTGTCGTTGTAGAAAATGATATGAATGCGGCTGTTCTTGGGTACTACGACAACCGAAACAATAAAGACAAGGGTTCCTTGGTCTACTTGTATTTGGGTCAAAATGGTCCTGGTGCAGGCATTATGATTAATGGTGATGTCGTGCGAGGCAGTACGTTTTTCTCAGGAGAAATATCCTTTGTTCCTCAGTATGATGACCGAAATTTTGTACAAGCCCTGAATAACGAGGATGGAACAGAAACTGCATTGGTTCATGATGAGAAAAAGATTGATGCGATTAGTCGGTTGGTAGCCTCATTTACAGCTACAATAAACCCGCACACGATTATTTTTTCCAATGATGAAATAAATAAGCAAATTACCGACCAAATAACATTAAGAAGCGCAGCCTATATTCCTAAAGAACATTTGCCGGAGCTTACTGTGAGCGACTGGAAACAAGATTATTTGTATGGATTACAGAAGCTTGGTTTAGGCCTAATGATTTCAGGAACAAAAAAGTAATTGAATGAAGTGACCAGACAAACCGTATTTCTGCTTAAAATTGAAACAACAAACAGGAGTGGTACCAAATGAAGACAGAAAAAGAGAAAATGCTCAGTGGTGAGCTTTATAATGCAGCCGATGCTGTGCTGGTTGCGGATAGAATGAACGCTCGCAGACTTACGAGGTTATTTAATCAAACCTTGGAGACAGAGGATAACAAAAGAACTGAGCTGCTAAAGGAATTGTTCGGGTCCACAGGCAAAAGTCTATATGTCGAGCCCACTTTCCGTTGTGATTACGGCTACAATATTCATGTTGGAGAAAACTTTTATGCTAATTTTGATAGTGTACTATTGGACGTTTGCGAAATTCGAATTGGCGACAATTGTTTTCTTGCACCAGGAGTACACATCTACACAGCAACTCACCCCTTGAATGCAAAGGAGAGAATATCTGGCGTTGAATACGGAAAACCGGTAACGATTGGCCATAATGTATGGATAGGCGGGAGAGCCGTTGTAAACCCTGGCGTAAGCATCGGCAATAATGTCGTTGTTGCTTCCGGTGCTGTCGTTACAAAGGATGTGCCAGATAACGTAGTTGTAGGTGGAAATCCCGCCAAGATTATAAAGCAGATTGAAGAGTGATGGAACGTAATTGAAATTTTTTATTAAACAAAATCGCTGGCTTTATGCTTGATTAAGGTGCCGAGCTTGAGAAAATAATATCGTCGACCATCCATGTATTTTGAATTTGTTTAAGGATGATTTTTCGCTCGACAATCATGCCTCCAGCATTTAAGGGGGATTCATATTGATTAATATATCCTTCTTTTCCTTCGGAATGACTGTATGCTGTACCTGTGAATGGAACGTTGAACTCTAGTCCATTTTGTTTGATGATTTTATTAATGAATGTGCCAGTAAAATTGGATTTAAAATGGGCTCTAATTTGTGAATAGGATGATAGATTAGTCGCTTCGTTCGCTTTTTGGATCAGCGTATTGATATGTTCTTGCGGGATTGTAGACAAGTTAAAAGTAGACTCTGTAGTAATTCTTACTTGTTTGTCGCCTAAAGAAATGTCGGCTACTCTACTTTTAGCATCCCAAGAAATAGTACCGCCTAAGCTTTGTGAGATAAAGCGAATGGGGACGTATGTAACCCCTTTGGTTATTTGAGCAGGAACATCAATCGTGATTTCAGTACCATTCTGCATCACTTTATTTGAATTAATTTTGAGCATAACCTCGGTTTTTCCGTTAAGAATGGTTACCGTTTTGGACTGTTGGTTCCAATTAACCTCAGCCCCTAACCCTGCAGCAACATAGCGTACTGGAACTAAAGTGCGTCCCTGAACCACTTTTCCCTCTATTACGAATGGCTGATTTGCTGCTTCTGCATGAATGTGATTAACTGAAAATATACTGGCAGACAACATAAGCGATAATAATGCAATAGTAGTTTTTTTCATCTGAAAGCCCTCCATATCATGTATATCGTAATAGACGTCTCCACAAAGGATTAGTTGCTTAGATAACCGAAGCAATTTAATCCTTTTTTCATTTTTATTTTGGCAGGATGGGTGTAAACTGAAAGGAAAGATTGCTATACAGATATGAGAGTGTGGATAGGAGGCTGGACAGCTTTATGCAGGTGAAAATCGAAAAGGATCGGTTCGTTCGCAATGAGCGCGAAGCGGAAATCGTGGCGACAGCGGATCAGCTGGCGAGCAAGTTTGCAGGAAGATCAGCTAAGCATGATAGGGAAGGCTCTTTTCCACATGACAACTTTGCCGATATGCGGGAGTGCGGGTATTTGAAGCTTACTGTGCCGAAGCAATATGGCGGGGATGAGGCGTCATTGTATGAATTTGTGCTTGCACAGGATCATTTGGCCCGCGGGGACGGTTCAACGGCGCTCGCCGCGGGCTGGCATCTGGGGCAGGTGATGCAAATGCGGATAAGCCGTCCATGGCCGGAAGCTTTATACGCCAGCTTTTGCAAGGAGGTTGTAAGCAAAGGCGCCACAATAAATCATTATGCAAGCGAGCGAGCAACTGGAAGCCCAAGCAGAGGCGGCAAGCCGGAAACTACAGCGATAAGAACGGCTGGAGGTTTCCTTATTAACGGGCGCAAGACCTATAGCACGCTTAGTCCTGATGTGTCTTATTTCACCATATCTGCGTGGATGGAAGAAGAAAATCGTGCAAGCGAATTTTTAATTCCAATGGGTGCGGGCATAAGTATTGAGGAAACATGGGATACGCTCGGCATGCGGGCAACAGGAAGCCATGACCTCCTGTTGAATCAAGTATTCGTGCCAGACAGCGGCACGCTTGAAGGCGCAGAAATTAATCGTAAAGGCGGGACGGCCTTCGATGGCGGAACGCTGCTTCATATTCCTGCCTGTTATATCGGCATTGCACATGCGGCACGTGATTTTGCGATTCACTTTGCCCAAAACTATCGGCCTAACAGTTTGCCAGGCCCGATATCCGAACTGCCAACGATCCAGCGGCAAATTGGCGAAATGGAAGCGGAGCTGATAACGGCTCGCACCTTACTCTACAGCATCGCCGATCGCTGGGACCGGGAACCGGAGGGACGGAGCGGATTAAAGCCCGAGCTGGGTCTCGCTAAATATGTGGCGACCAATTCAGCCGTTCGTATCGTTGATCTTGCCATGAGAATAGTGGGGGGAACCAGCTTGTCTCGCACGCTTCCGCTGGAGCGGATGTACCGGGATGTTCGCGCCGGCTTGCATAATCCGCCGATGGATGACATTACATTAAACGGATTAGCTCAGCGGGCATTAGCAGAGATGCAGTCTGCGGAATAGATGGTAAATAATGAGGGTGCCTATCCTCAAAAGCCATAAAATTGACAAAGATATCCTCTTTTATGAAGACAGTGCAGCACATACCAAGATCACCTTCTCTAACGAACTGTGTCAAGCTTATTAGGTAGAAAATGACCTTTTTTAAAATCTAACGAACCTTATTGATGTAAAGTCACACTTTACAGGGTGTCATACGCTGTTTTTCGCGAAATAACGATTCTGGAGTTCATTATCTTTCAAGTTGCTTACAAATAGTCTAAATAAGAGTTAGTGAATTCGTTAGATATTGCCAAAAAATAAAGGAGCTAAGCACATTCTTTTCGCTTAGCTCCTTTTGTATTAAAATGTGTTCTTTACAACTAAGAAATGTTTTTGTAACACTGAATCATCTCACTGCTGACTGTAGTCTTGCATATCGACCGGCTGGAGCGGGGTGGTTGGGAGCAAAATGCGGAAGGTTGTTCCTGCACCGGGCAAACTGTCTACTGTAATGGTACCTCTATGAGCATCTACAATTGATTTCGTTATGGCAAGCCCTAGACCTGCGCCGCCCTTCTTACGCGTTCTGGATGATTCGTTTCGATAAAAGCGCTCAAACAAATGCGGCAAATGCATAGCCTCAATCCCTGTTCCATTGTCGGCAACGAGTATTTCGGCTTGATTATTGTACGTTGCGAGCGTGATACTGATCACGCCTGTCTCCGAATCGGTATGCTGCACCGCGTTGAAAAATAAATTGAGCACCACCTGTTTCAGCTTATCCGCATGGAACTGGCCGCTCACATTAGGTGTGAGCAGCAGCTCTACTGTGCGATTGCCAGCAATCAATTGCAATTGCGGCTCCATCTCGAGCAGAAGCGCATCCAGCTTTGTTTCGGCCAGCTGCAGCTGAGGGTCTTGATCAAGCTTCGCCAGCACGAGTAAATCCTCGACCAGCTTGTTGATACGATTGGATTCAAGAAACATGCTGTTAAGCGCGCGCGCGAGTTGATCCGGATTCGAGGCCGCCCCGCGCAGCAGCACTTCTAGAAATCCGTGAATAGAAGTAAGCGGCGTACGCAGCTCATGGGAGGCGTCCGCTACGAAACGCCGCATTTTTTCAGTTGTTTTCCGTTCCGCCTCGAAGGAATGATCGAGGCGCTCAAGCATGCCATTAAACGCATCGGATAAACGATCGATTTCCTCTTGTCCTTGGCTGGCG
Source organism: Pristimantibacillus sp. Z349TD_6 (assembly GCF_056173205.1). Classification (NCBI taxonomy): domain Bacteria; kingdom Bacillati; phylum Bacillota; class Bacilli; order Caryophanales; family Paenibacillaceae; genus Pristimantibacillus (SeqCode); species Pristimantibacillus sp. Z349TD_6. The sequence goes on from NZ_CM149662.1 coordinate 2,316,065, forward strand.
GGAATTCGTTTCGTTAAGCTGCCTGCATCGGTTTGCTGCGCTGCCACAACGACGCGAGATAAAGGACGAAGCGTACGCCGAAGCAGCGGCAAATAAAGCGCGAGCCCTGCTGCAAGTGCAAGGACAGATAAGCCAGCGAATATAGCAAGCTGTGTCATGAGCAGCTGCTTGAGTGAATCGGTTTCGGTGCTCACTTGAATGATGCCTTCGGCTCTGCCTGGCGGTCCAGCCATGCGGAAGACGACTAGCTGCTCGATGCCTTCGGCATTGTTCAAGATTTTATAGCCAATTTGCTTATGCGCTTTAAGCTGATTTCTAATTTGCTCATATTCGCCCGTTGATAGAAGCGGGGCGTTAAGGTTATTATCCTTCGATACGTCAGCCGTGACACCGTTTGAATCGATCAGGACGATAGACAACCCCGGTTGATAGAACATGGGCGAGTCGCGTCGATCTCGCTGCGGCCGTTCAGCCGAATTAGCGGGATCACCCTGATTGCTCGTTTCAGGTCGGTTATTCGTATCTTTCCCATCTATAAACCAATCCATGGGCATCGACATGATTTGAGCATTTAAGGCATCGGCTTTATTTTGAAAAATAAAGTCCTTCATAATGAAGTATTGAAGCACGCCAATTAACAGAAACAAAGCCGCTAGTATTAGCAGCGACCGATATAATAATTGATATTTTAGTGAACGTGGAGCAAAGATACGAGTGACTTCGGACGTTTTAATACGCGTCATGGCAGATCCATCCGATAGCCGGCCCCGCGGAGTGTTCGAATGAGGCGATGCTCCTTGTCGTCCAATTTGTCGCGAAGCGAGCGGATATACACCTCGACAATATTTTCTTCTCCACCGAATTGATATCCCCATACCTTATCCAAAATGAGCGATTTACTGAGCACGACACCATGATTTAGAATGATAAACCTTAGCAGCTCATATTCGGTAGGAGACAGCTCAAGAACCTGTTCCATATAAATGAGTTCTTTGCGGCGGTCATCGAGCCGGAACGGTCCATACACAGCTTCACCAAGCAAATTAGGAAACTGATTCCGCAGTCTCGCTCCTATGCGGGCAAGCAGCTCGCTGAAGCTGAAGGGCTTCACCAGATAGTCGTCAGCTCCAAGGGTTAAGCCTTTGACACGATCCTCAATCTCATCTTTTGCTGTCAGCATAATAATAGCGATATTATCGCCTGTAGCCCTTAATGCCTCGCATACTTCGAATCCGTTCAGCCCGGGCATCATCACATCGAGGATGACGACATGGGGCTGAAAGGTACTCGCTTCCTGCAAAGCGGATTCCCCGTCATAGGCGAACCGAATATCAAATCCTTCGTTAATTAGACCGAGCTCCAGAAATTGCACGATATTTGGTTCATCATCCACAAGCAATATTTTAATCCCTTTGAAGGACACCATTTCATATTCCCCTTTCGCAGCTTCCCCCTCTATTATCTGTCTTTTTAGAAAAAGATGCATCTATTTACTCGTTCTTTCAGCAAACTTTCAGCCACATACGAAACCGATTGATGGGTTTAGTTTACAGGTTCTATTTTGCAAAAAATGAGGTAACCTTTATATTTATAAAGCATCTTATTCCTAGTGCGTTACTTAAACTGACGTAAACTTGTTTTTTTGTATTGACTAGAGAGGAAACGTTTGTTAATTTATTGATTAATAGAAACTAATTATTGAATAATGATAATAAGGAGAATCGAATATGGATCGAATTGTGGCTGCCAGAGGCGTTGAACTGCGTTGCAAAGGCTGGAGGCAGGAGGCGCTGCTGCGAATGCTTGAGAATGTTCTTGAAAATGGCGAAAACCAACAAGAGCTTACTGTCTATGCTGCCCTTGCGAAAGCGGCGCGTAATTGGGACTCCTATCATGCAATTGTCAGTACGCTCAAATCATTAGAGGAAGATGAGACGCTGGTCATTCAATCAGGCAAGCCTATCGGTATTATGAGAACACATAAGTACGCTCCAATTGTTGTAATGGCGAATTGCAACATTGTTGGCAAATGGGCAACGAGCGACAATTTCTATAAATATCAAGAGCAGGGATTAATCGTTTGGGGCGGTTTGACCGCGGCAGCTTGGCAATATATCGGTTCACAAGGCGTCATACAAGGAACCTATGAGATTTTTCAATCGATAGCTAGAATGCATTACGACGGCAATCTGGCTGGGAAGTTTATTTTGACAGCTGGTCTCGGAGGGATGGGCGGCGCACAGCCGCTTGCAGGAACGATGGCGGGTGCCGTTATTTTATGCGTAGAAGTGTCCGAGGCTAGAATCGACAAACGTATCGAGGTCGGTTATTTGCAGAAAAAAACGGCAAGCTTGGATGAGGCTTTGGAATGGATTCAAGCAGCTTGTGCGAAGAAGGAGAGCTTGTCAGTCGGTCTCCTTGGCAACGCAGCCGATATTTATCCTGAGCTGATTCGCAGAGGCATTCAGCCTGACGTTGTAACCGATCAGACGTCGGCGCATGATCTCATGTACGGTTATATCCCTTCAGGCTACAGTTTAGATAAGGTTGCTGAGCTGCGCAAAACCAAACCGGATCAGCTTCAAGCGGATGCAAGAGCTTCTATCGCATTAGAAGTTGAGGCGATGCTGGAGTTTCAGCGCAGAGGTGCTGTCGTTTTTGACAATGGCAACAATATTCGTTCGCAGGCAGTACAAAATGGCGTTACAAATGCTTTTGATATTCCTGTGTTTACCGAAGCGTTTCTAAGACCGTTGTTTTCTCGTGCGATTGGGCCGTTCCGCTGGGTCGCTTTGAGCGGGGAGGTTAGTGATATTCGCAAGATAGATCAATATATATTGGAGCATTTCAGCGATAACGAGGTTGTAGTCAACTGGATTCGCTTAGCGAATCAGTATGTTCCGGTCGAGGGTTTGCCAGCACGCATTGGCTGGTTCGGTCATGGCGATCGGACGAAGCTGGCACTAGCGGTTAATGCCATGGTTCAAGCTGGCGAGCTGAGCGGTCCCATTGCCTTCTCGCGTGATCACCTCGATGCGGGAGCAATGGCTCACCCGAATATTATGACGGAGAACATGAAGGATGGCAGCGATGCAATATCGGATTGGCCGCTGCTTAATGCGATGATTAACTGTTCATCGATGGCTGATCTTGTAGCGATACACTCCGGAGGGGGCGGCTACAGCGGATATATGACAAGCGCGGGTGTCACGCTCGTTGCAGATGGCACATCCGATGCAGAACTTCGATTAAAAACGACGCTAGACAATGACACAGGCCTTGGCGTACTTCGATATGCTGACGCTGGTTATGAGGAAGCGCTGGATGAAGTAAGCAAAAAGGGAATACGTCGAATTGATACGAATCGGAAGGAGAATGCATGATGCGTGAATTAACGATAGAGGATGTAAAAGCAGCAGTAAGAGGAGGGGCAGTATTCGCATCCGGAGGCGGGGGCTGGGTTGATCATGGTCTTGAGATTGGCGGAGCAGCAGTAGGCATTGCTAGACCAAAGCTGGTTTCGGTTGATGAGCTGCCTGATGATGCCATTATTGTGACAGCGACGGCGATTGGCGCACCAGCAGGAAATGACTGGGAAATGTGGGGCATTGATTATATTAAGGCTGTTCAACTTCTGATGGACAACTATGACGGCAAGGTTGTGGGGGTTATGACACCGCAAAACGGTATGTCGAGCACTATTAATGGCTGGCTTCCAGCTGCGGCGCTCGGTCTGGTTGTCGTTGATGCGACTGGTGATATTCGTGCGCATCCAACAGGCAAGATGGGTTCGATGGGCCTTGCTTCCCGCACCGATTATGAAACGATTCAGGTCGTTGTTGGCGGACGCAGAGATACGGGTTCTTATTTGGAGCTCGTTGTAAAAGGTACGCCAGCTAAGACATCGAATATTTTGCGGACAGCTGCAGATATGTCGGGAGGATTTATCGCTTCTGCTCGCCATCCGATTCCAGCATCTTATGTGAAGGAGCATGCAGCAATTGGCGGCATTTCGTTAGCGCTTGATCTAGGTTATGCGATGATCGAGGCTGAGCCGAACGGCGCGGAAGCGATTATGGAAACGGTTTGCAGCAAAACAAATGGACAGATCATCGGTCGCGGTGTCGTTTTGAAAAAGGACGTACATTATTCAGGCGCTTTCGATATTGGCACCATTACAATGGCGGACGGATCAGGCGGTCAACTGACGATGCATGTCATGAATGAATATATGGCAGTGGATGATGCTAACGGTAAACGACTTACAACTTATCCGGATGTCATTACAACCTTTGAAGCAGCAACAGGTCTGCCGATCAGCGTAGGCGGCGTGAAGGAAGGCATGGAGATCGCATTGTTTGCAATCGATAAGCAATATGTGCCTCTGAGCTCCAGCGTGAAGGACCCTACCGTATATCCCGAGGTGGAGAAGGCGCTTGGCATACCGCTTGCTGAATATGGCCTGAAGGGTATTGTCTAGAACGATCAATCTAATTTATCGATATCTACTAAGAAGGTGCCTATTATGAATGAAGTTATAGATGGTATCGGTTTGAAGGATACACAGTCGTCCGAACGAGTGGTTACGCTTGATGGCAATACGCTCACGATTCGCGAGCTTGAGCTAATTGCATCGGAAGGTTATCGCGTGGAGTGCTCGCAGCATGCATTAAAGCGAGTAGAGGAGGCTCATGTTCTCATTCATGAGCTTGCTGCTGAAGGCATTCCGATCTATGGGCTAAACCGCGGCGTAGGTCTTAATAAAGATCGAACCATTACAACGGAGATGTATGAACAGTTTAACCGCAATCTTATTTATTCCCATTCGGCGGCTATTGCGCCTGCTGCTTCTGAGCAGCAGGTGCGGGCCGTGCTCGTTGCCAGGCTGAATTCATTGCTTATTGGTTGTACAGGTGTGCAGCCTGCGGTCGTACTCATGTATCAGGATTTGCTTAACGCAGCTATCCATCCGATCATTCCGCTTCGAGGATCTGTTGGCGCAGGCGACATCTCGGTTTTGTCACATATCGGCTTAACGATGATGGGAGAAGGAAATGTGAATTACAAAGGCCAAATGATGAGCGCGGAAACGGCTTTTCAAGCGGAGGGGATTACTCCTGTGAAGCTGGGGCCAAAGGATGCCTTGGCAATTGTAAGCTCCAATGCGCTGTCCGCGGGCACAGGTGCTCTGGCAGCAGCAGCGGCTTTAAAGCTGCTCGGTACGGCAGATGCTATTTTTGCATTGTCGCTTGAAGCGCTTCGGGGATGCATGAATCCGCTTGATCCGGCGTTATTTGAGGTAAGGCCATTCGAGGGAGCTGCAGCAAGCGCGGCAAATGTGAGAAGTTATTTGCAAGGCGGAACGCTGCAGCAGTCAAGTAAAAACGATAAAATTCAAGATCCGCTCAGCTTTCGCAGTGCTTGCCATGTACATGGCGCAGCTCGTGATGCGCTTGCTTATGCGACAAGGCTGCTGCTCATTCAATTAAACGGATCTGATGATAATCCTTGTATATTAATAGATGAAAGAAGAGTAGTGCCCTCCTCAAACTTTGACGTAACCTCATGGACCGTGGCGTTTGAGATGGTAGCGATAGCGCTAAGTCATGTATCCAAAATAAGCTGCTACAGATCACTTAAGCTCGGAACGCCATCCTTTACGGGTCTGGAGAGGTTTCTAGCCCCAAATCCTGAGTCTATTGCATTCGGAACGCTTCAAAAAACATATACCTCCCTTGATGCGGAAATCCGCTTGCTCTCTAATCCGGTATCTGCTGATTATTTATCGCTGGCAGGCGACATGGAGGATCATGCAAACAATACACCGCTCGTCATTCGTAAGCTCGAAGACATCATCGATCGCTTAACCTACATTATAGGGATGGAAGCGCTGCATGCAGCCCAAGCCATTGATTTACGCGGTATACAATCTGAATTAGGCAGAGGCTCGGCCGCTGTTTATTCACAAATTCGCAGTGCAGTGCCTATGTTGACGGAAGATCGTCCGCTAACCCCAGATATTTCTGCTATGCATGAGCTTATTCGCAGCGGCATTCAATTGGAAGGAGGAGCAAATGGTGAATAACAGCTATGATCTCGTCATTTATGGAAATCTCGTACTTCCAGAGGGCGTCGCATACCATTCCGCAGTTGGAATCAAGGACGGTAAAATTGTTCGTATTGGTCATAGAGACGACGCTGACATGGCTGCCGCAACAGAAAAGATTAATGCCGAAGGCAGTTATGTGCTGCCTGGTGCAGTCGACGCTCATGTCCATTGTTACAGCTCGCTTGACGAAGGGTTTTACACAGCGAGTGCGGCTGCAGCTGCCGGAGGCGTAACGACGATTATTGAAATGCCTTATGATGCGACGGGGATGATCTGTACGCTTCCTGCATTCGAGGAAAAAAAACAACAGCTGGAACAGCAATCCATCGTTGATATGGCGATGCTTGTTACGATTCATAAGCAAGACGGGTATGACCATATCCGCCAGCTTGCCGAGGCAGGTGCTTGCGGCTTTAAAGTATCGATGTTTAATACGGATTCCTTCCGCTTTCCGCGAATAGATGACGGACAATTGCTTGATTCGTTTGCGGTCATTGCTGAAACAGGTTGTCCGGTTGGCGTGCATGCCGAAAACGATGAGATCGTTCGCAGATATATTGATAAATATCGCTCCCAAGGTGCTGATCCACGTTCGCATGGCTGGAGCAGACCGAAAGTAAGTGAATCAGCAGCAGCGCTGACCGCTATGGAGCTTGCTTATGAGACAGGAGTCAAACTGCATTTATATCATTGTACGTATCCGCGTATTTTTCAATTGGTGGATTATTTCCGTTCAATCGGAGCGAAAGTCACTGCGGAAACCTGTACCCATTATTTGACGCTAAGTGAAGAAGATATGCCGCGTTTGCAGGCGAAAGGTAAAATCAATCCACCGCTTCGCACGAAGCAGGACAAAGAGGATTTATGGGAATTATTGAAAACCGGATCGATCGATATGATTACTTCCGATCATGCTCCGTGGCTAATTGGGCGTAAATCAGACGCGGATATTTTTAATAATGCTTCAGGTGCTCCCGGAGTGGAACATTTGCTTCCGATTATTTACAGCGAGGGAGTGGCGAAAGGAAAATTGACGCTTACCGACTTGGTCAGGCTGATCAGTCAAAGGCCTGCTGACGTATTTGGGCTTGGTCATCGCAAAGGCAGATTAACTGAAGGTTACGATGCCGATATCGCGATTATCGATCCTGCTGCTGCTTGGACGCTAGATGAGCGTGAGCTTCAATCAAGTGCTGGCTGGAGTGCTTATAACGGAATGAGTATGCAAGGAAAAGTAACGCACACGCTCGTAAGGGGAACGCTTGTGTATGAAGCGGGAGCTGTTACCGGCAAGGCGGGTCATGGCGAATTTATTAAAGCAGAGCATCTTGCTTAATCAATTTGCGAGAGAGGAGTGAATGGGATGGGTAGCAAAATGGATAGACTGGTGCCAAGTGTATCTCGAATGATGTCTGATATTGAACATCTATCGATGTTTGTTGATCCATCTAAACCCGGCTGGACGCGACGTCCATTTACGAAGCAGTATGCTGACGGCAGGCGCTGGCTGACCGAGAAAATGGAGGAAGCGGGCCTGTCTGTTTCGCTGGATGCAGCTTCAAATTTGATAGGCAGCTTGCCTGGCAGCGATCCGAATTTAGCGCCTATCATGATTGGCTCCCATACAGATACCGTTACTGGCGGCGGGCGGTTCGATGGAATCATAGGAGTGCTGGCCGGCATAGAAATTGCCCGTTTACTTCAACAATCAGGAACGCAGCTTCGGCATCCGCTGCAAATTGTCGATTTCACGGCAGAGGAGCCTAGTGAGTTTGGCATCTCCACGATTGGGAGCAGGGGGATGGTCGGCAATTTGTCTGAAGCGATGCTGGAGCTTCGCGACGATACTGGGCTGAAGCTGAGCGATGCGATTAATCAACAAGGCGGAAATGTCGAACGCCTGACAAGTGAGGCGAGGCAGCTGGGGGATGTAGCGCTCTACCTTGAGCTTCATATCGAGCAAGGTCCGGTGTTGGAGCAATCAGGCCATCAACTTGGGGCGGTGCTTGGTATCGTAGGTATTCATCGCTATCGTGTCACGCTCAAAGGTGCGCCAAATCATGCAGGGACGACGCCAATGACGCTTCGGAACGATGCGCTGGCAGGCTTTTGCGAGATTGGTTTAGCATTTGAACGTCACTGCAACGATCATGCGAGCGTAGCCGTAGGGACGATCGGCAAAGTGTCGAATGAGCCGAATGCATCCAATGTCGTGCCCGGCCTCGTTCGGTTTGATCTTGAAATCCGCTCACTAGATCATACGGTGGCTGACGCGGTGTACGCCGCTTTTGCAGCGGAGACGATCCAGATTGCTGCAAGGCGAGGCCTTCGTTTGTCGCTTGAGCTGCTGTCGAAGTCAGATTCCGTCATGGTTAAAAAGTCTGTGCTGGGTGGAGTGCTTGCAGCCTGTGCTTCTGTTGCTCCAGCTATTCACCTTGCAAGCGGGGCGGGACATGATGCGAACCAGCTCGCGCGTATTGCGCCAATCGGCATGATCTTTGTTCCTAGCAAGGATGGCAGAAGCCATTGTCCCGAGGAATGGACCGATGAGGATGATATTGCTGCGGGAACGCAGGCTTTAGCCGCCGCATTGCTTTATTTTGATAAGGAGGATTTAAGCGGGTGGCATGATGGCTAAGACTCAGCATGTGCAGGTCAACGGCAAACGGTTATGGGATTCGATTCAAGCTTTAGGTTTAATCGGCGCAGATCCAAGCGGCGGTGTAACACGGCTATCGCTCAGCAATGAGGAATTAATAGCGAGGCAATTTATTATCAGTGAAATGAAAGCAGCGGGACTAGAAGTCAGGCAGGATGAAGCGGGCAACCTGATTGGGCGATTGGAGGGGGAGGAGCAGCGGACAGGAGCTGTAGTGACGGGCTCTCATATCGATACGGTCATTCAAGCAGGCCAATTCGATGGAGCGCTTGGTGTACTTGGCGGTATTGAGGTTTTGCGAACGATTAAAGAGCAGTCAATCAGGCATTATAGACCTTTCGAGGTTATTTGCTTTACGGACGAAGAGGGCGTTCGCTTTGGAGCCGGCTATTTGGGAAGCCGTGCGATGGCAAATACTTGGGATGAAAAATGGCTGGATTTTACTGATTCTTCCGGCATATCGCTTCGCGAAGCGATGGAGCATGGCGGCTTGTACCCTGATCAAGCAGCTCTTGCAAGTCGCAGCTCAGAATCCATTCATGCCTATGTTGAGCTTCATATTGAGCAAGGACGAGTTCTGGAAGAGCTGAATACAGCAATTGGCATTGCAACAGCGATTTATGGACATCGCTGGTTCGAAGTGACCATTCATGGACGAGCGGACCATGCGGGAACAACGCCCATGAAGTTAAGACAGGACCCGATGCCTGCCGCAGCAGAAGTTGTTCTTGCTGTGGAGCAAATCGCAGTGAAGCATGGGGGCGTCGTAACAATAGGGACGTTTAAGCTTGCGCCAGCTGCAATCAACGTAATTCCGGGTGAAGCGGTGTTTACACTCGATGTTCGGCATGAATCCTTGGAGTCGCTCAATAAGCTGGAGGCTGCGATAAAAGTCGAGTTGTCACGCCTTACTGCAGCAAGAGGGCTGACCTGCGCTATCCGGACATTAGATGCTGCTGTGCCTGTAAAAACGTCGGAGTATATTACAAAAGTGATTACAGATAGCTGTGAGGATGCGGGTTTGCCTGCGGAGTATATGATTTGCGGCGCAGGTCATGATGCGGTGGTCATGAGTGAATTAGCGGAAATGGGGCTCATCTTGGTACGTTCAAAGGATGGCATCAGTCATCATCCACTTGAATGGAGCAGCAAAGAGGACTGTGAAGCAGGAGTAAACATATTGCTGCAAACTCTTATCCAGCTAGGAAATGATGTAAATTAATAATTCCGATTGACATAATGGGGTATAAAGTTTAATAATAGTGGTAACAAGTTATTGATTAGTGATAATACAAAGGGGAAGGAGGATGACAAACGAGTGAATGTATTCCTCGAAGCTTATGACTATGTGAATGCTAACAGCGACAGATTTTTGGAAGCGGTCAAGGTGCATTTAAGCATAAGTTTCTACGCGCTCCTTATTGCTTTCGTCGTATGTGTGCCGCTCGGTATATTATGTGCCAAGAAAGAGTGGCTGACCGGTCCGATTATGGGACTGTTCAACTCCTTGCGAGTCATCCCAAGCCTTGCGGTTTTAGTCATTATTTTACCGATCATGGGAACTGGCTTTGCACCGGCATTAGTTGCATTAACGCTGCTTGCTTGTCCGCCTATTCTCATTAATACATACATGGGCTTTAGAGGTATTGAGCCAGCGATTATTGAAGCTGCTTCAGGCCTTGGTATGGGAGAGAAAATGATTATGCGGAAAATCGAGCTGCCGTTAGCTGCTCCGCTGCTGCTGTCAGGATTAAAAACAGCCGCCGTAGAAGTTATCGCCAGTGCAACATTGGCCGCATTCATCGGAGGAGGCGGGCTGGGAACGTTTATTATTAACGGTCTTGGCATGTACAAATTCTCATTGCTGCTTGTCGGGGCGCTGCCGGTAGCGCTGCTAGCTATTTTATCGGAGATCGGATTTGCTGGAATTGAAAGAGCAGTAACCAAATATCAGCGTGTATAATGAAAGGGGAAAATTCAGATGAAAAAGAAATGGGTAAGCTTGGCATTGTTGATTATAAGTGTGGTACTCGTTATTAGCGCTTGTTCTTCTAAGGAAGGTTCAGGCAAAGAAAAGATTAAAGTCGGCTCGAAAAACTTTACGGAATCATTGATTTTGGGCGAGATGTACGCACTGGCACTTGAGGACGCAGGCTACAAGGTAGATCGCAAGCTCAATCTTGGCGGCACACTCGTTGCCCATGAAGCGCTCAAAAAAGGCGACATCGACTTTTACCCGGAATATACAGGAACAGGCTTAATCAACGTTTTGGAATTGCCGCCAAACTCCGATGCCAAAACCGTATATGATACTGTAGCAAAGGGCTACAAAGAGAAATTCAACCTAGTTTGGCTGGAGCCAACTAACGCAAACGATTCACAAGGTCTTGTTACAACAAAGAAAATTGCTGAAAAATATAATCTTTACAAAATATCAGATTTGGTGAAATTAGCTCCTGAGCTTAACCTCGCTGCTGTTCCTGAGTTTGAAGAGCGTGAAGACGGATTAAAGGGACTAAATACTTTCTACGGTAAAATGGACTTCAAAAGCATCAAGCTGTTTGATTACGGCATCAAATACCGCGTAACACTAGATGGCGAAGCGGATGTAACAGTTGGCTTCACGACTGATGGCGATTTGACGAATCCGGATCTTGTATTGCTTGAGGATGATAAGAAGTTTTGGCCTCCTTACTTCGTGGCTCCAGTGCTTCGCGGCGAGTTGAACGAGAAGGACCCTGAAATTGCTAAAGTGTTGAACAAAATTTCTGCAAAGCTGGATAACACAACTGTTCAGAAGCTGAACGCGCAAGTGGATATCGACAAAAAAGAATACGCGGACGTAGCGAAGGCATTTTTGGAAGAGCAAGGTTTATTGAAAAAATAATTCATAATTAAATGCAGCGGGGTTTCTCCATATTGGGGAAGCCCCCTTCCTACAGGAGTTGATATAAAATGAGCAAAGAGGCCATTATTTTTGAGCAGGTGTCCAAAACATTTCCAAAGTCTGCGAATCCCTCGGTTAATGAAACGAGCCTTATTATTCCGCAAGGCTCCTTTGTTACGATTCTAGGTGCTTCAGGCTGCGGCAAAACGACCTTGCTAAAAATGGTAAACCGAATTATTGAACCTACCGCAGGAACGATTTCGATATTTGGCAAAGACATTCGCAGCTTGCCCGTGACGGAGCTTCGACGAAGCATCGGTTATGTAATCCAGCAGGTAGGGTTGTTTCCGCATTTGTCGATTGAACAAAATATAGCAACGGTCCCCAATATACTGGGCTGGGAACGGCAAAAAACAGCAGAGAGAATCGATTATTTAATGGATCTTGTTCATTTGCCAGCAAGCTATAAGAAGCTTTATCCGCGGCAGCTGTCAGGTGGACAGCAGCAGCGAGTAGGGATTGCTAGAGCGATGGCAGGTGATCCAGCTATTTTGCTGATGGATGAACCGTTTGGAGCGATTGACGCGATTACGCGCACGAAGCTGCAGGATGATTTTAAGCAAATCCAACGTGAGCTTGGCAAAACCGTATTGTTTGTGACGCATGACGTGGAAGAGGCGATGAAGCTCGGCGATCATATGATCGTGATGAACGAAGGGACGATTCAGCAATATGATACGCCTCTAGCCATCATGTCCAAGCCCAATAATGCTTTCGTATCGCAACTGATTCAAGCCGATGATTTGTTCCAACAGCTTCACTTGATTAGGGCAGAAGAGAAAATGATTGCGCTGGAAGAACCGGCTGGATCTGATATTCCCCGCATTCCCGCTGGTGATAGTCTAAAGTCGGCGCTTCAAATTCTGCTGCAGCAAAATGTACCGTATGTGGCTGTGGAAAATAAAGAGCATGAAATCATTGGCAAAATTACGCTTGAGCAATTGAAGCTGCAGAACGGCAGGTGAGAGGCATGATTGACTATTTAACCCGCCATTATGATGATTTGTTAACCTCGTTGCTGGAGCATATTTATCTCACCTTTGTTTCGTTGTTTATCGCACTTGTTATTGCGCTGCCATTAGGTTATTGGCTGTCGAGGCATCGGCGGATTTCCGTTCCTATTTTGTCCGTACTCGGCATTATCTATGCGATTCCAAGCCTCGGGATGTTCGCTTTGCTTATTCCGCTAGTTGGCCTCGGCAGCAAGCCGGCGATTATCGCATTAGTGGTATATAGTCAGCTGATATTGGTGCGAAATGTCATTTCGGGCTTTCAATCGATTGAACCTTCGATTATTGAAGCAGCCAAAGGAATGGGCTATGGCAAGTGGAGGCTGTTCGTCCATATCGAGCTGCCGCTGGCACTGCCTGTCATTATTGGCGGCATTCGCATAGCATCGGTATCGGTAATAGGTATCGCAACCATAGCGGCGTGGATTAACGCCGGCGGGTTAGGCGGTATTTTATTCGAAGGCTTATACCAAAACTCAGTACCAAAAATGGTATGGGGCACGCTGCTCGTATCGTTATTAGCTTTATCTACAAATACGATTTTGCTGCAAGTTGAAAAATCAACGATGCGCAGAGCACGCGGAGAACAAAGGGTATGATATACTGATCCTTATAATTGACTACTATTGTAAATATTTTGAGGTGCAATGATGAATGGAACTCAAACATTAGGACGTGCTATCGATATTTTATTCGTACTCGCTGAATCGGGAGCAACGCTCACGGTTAGTGAAATTGCGGAGAAGGTAGGCATCCCCGACAGTACCGCATATCGTTTTATTCAAACACTTATAAAAAATGGTTTCGTAGAGCGTAAGGGCAGAGGGCAAATTGGTTTAGGTCTGCGTATTTTTGATTTAGCAAGAAGCTTATCGCAGCAAATCGAGAAGGAGCTTCTTACGATCGCGAGACCGATTATGGAGGATCTCACCGCACTTACGAATGAAACGACGGTGCTTTTTGTCCGCTCCGGTTCCAAAGCCATTTGTATCGAAAATGTAACGAGTAAACGTTTGATCAGGCTTTCTATTGAAAATGGAAGAATATTGCCGCTTAATTCAGGCGCATCAGGGAAAACGCTGCTCGCTAATGAAAATGACAAAGTTATTGAAGAGATGTGCAAGCTTTTTGGCGAAGATGCCGGCAAACCATTGCTTTTGCAAGAAATGCATCGTATTAGGGAAGCGGGTTATTGCTTTACTTTGGGTGAGGTGGATACGGATGCTTTTGCAATTGCTGCCCCTATTTTTGATCCTCAGCAGCGAATCGTAGCCAGCTTATCTGCAGCAGGACCTATCCATCGGCTTAACGAGAATGAAATTCCTAATGTGATCCAGTATGTAAAGGCAGCTGCATCACAAATTTCGTGCAAGCTCGGTGGCTTGGCATAAGTATTTTCAAATAGGATGAAGAAGAGTAGCGGAGCGCAAATAAGCGATCCGCTTTTTTTATTGATTCAATGTGGAATGAAATTAAATATTTGGGGATAGTAAGGGGGGAGTTAAATTCAAGAATCAAAAAGGATGGTGTATTTTGCATGCAACAACATAAAAAGGAAATTGATTCGGATGAACAACACAATAAGATTGGGAGGTTTGCTGCAAGGTACATAGGCGCAGCATTACTCGCAATCACATTGATGTTCAGTATGCCTCATACTGGTCAAGCGATTGGCAAAAATGCTAAGGGTCCAGATGTCTATGTTATTCAAGGCATGCTGAAATCTCTGGGCAGCTATTCTGGTAAAATTGACGGTCGATATGGGCCATCTACAGTGCGCGGCGTAAAATATTATCAAAAAACTCATGGCTTGCCTACAACAGGCGCCGTAGATGCTAAAACGCTACAATCGATTTCTTATTCCTATTCGGAGAAGAAAGCAGCAACGAAGGCAAAAACGCAAGCAAAATGGAAAGGTAAAGCAAAATCACTCGGCAACGGTAAAGGCGCTGGTAACGGAGCTGGCAATGGAGCAGGCGGAGCAGGTGGCGGTGCAGGCGGCGGAGCTGGTGGCGGAGCAGGTGGCGGAGCTGGTGGCGGAGCAGGTGGCGGAGCAGGCGGCGGAGCTGGTGGCGGAGCAGGCGGCGGAGCTGGTGGCGGCGCAGGCGGCGGAACTGGTGGCGGAGCAGGCGGCGGAGCTGGTGGCGGAGCAGGCGGCGGAGCTGGTGGCGGTGCAGGCGGCGGAGCTGGTGGCGGCGCAGGCGGCGGAGCTGGTGGCGGTGCAGGCGGCGGAGCTGGTGGCGGCGCAGGCGGCGGAGCTGGTGGCGGTGCAGGCAGAGGTTATGGTGAGAACCAAGGCAAAGGCGGCGGATTTGGCGGAGGCCAAGGAGAAAACCGTGGCAAAGGCGGCGGCATTGGCGGAGGCCAAGGAGAAAACCGTGGCAAAGGCGGCGGGTTTGGCGGAGGCCAAGGAGAAAACCGCGGCAAAGGCGGCGGCATTGGCGGAGGCCAAGGAGAAAACCGTGGCAAAGGCGGCGGTATTGGCGGAGGTCAAGGCAATAACCAAGGTATCGGTGGAGGCAACTCTAACAACCAAAGCAACAAAGCTCCATCCGAGAATCAAGGCAAAGGCGGCGCTCAAACGGAAAACCAAGGGCCGAATGGAAGCCATTAAGCAACTCGCTTCCTTGATATAGATGAAGGGACTTCTCTTAAGTGGAGGTCACAGATTAACAGCGATTAATGTTGTGAAGTGAATTTAAAATCAAAAAGGCGGCTTTCATTCCATCGTGAATGTAAAGTCGCCTTTTTATATTTTCGGATGTTGTTATGAGATCCATTCTATTTCCTTATGCGATTTGCGTAATAACAAGATGAGCTGAAACAGGTCTTGTTCCTCCAGCGAGAGGTGTGATCGTAAGTGCCGTGGAATTGCCCGCAGGGTTTCGCACGGTGAGTATTGAATTAATGACAGTCGTTTGTACAAGAGCCATTCCGACAATTTGTGAAGTACCTGTCGCTCGGCCAACTACTGTATAAGCTAGATCAGCGCCATTAACGGTTAAAATGAGCTGCCCCGGTTCGGTCACACTTACTTGAAACAAAATCTGATACGTTCCGATTACAGCTAAGTTAAACGTAGTAGCACCAGTACGGGTAATGTTAGTTCCGCTAGTAGGACCATTTTGCGGGAAACTTACATCTGCACCGACAGCAACTGTTGCTGCATTATCAGGCGGCATCAATGCAAAAAAATCGGCGAAGCTTAATACTCCTCCGGCTCCGCCCGTTGCGCCTGTAGCTCCAGTGGCCCCATTAGTACCAGTCGCCCCAGTTGCGCCTGTAATACCAGGTGTCCCATTAGTACCAGTTGCGCCAGCGGCTCCAGTGGCCCCATTAGTGCCAGTCGCACCAGTTGCTCCTACTGAACCAGGAATACCCTGGGGTCCTTGAGGTCCAGTTGGTCCTGCCGGAGCAGTAACATTCACTTGAGGAGGAGGACATGTTACCTTCACAATTTTTTTAACAACTCTATTTCGGCGTTTCATTCTTTTTTTTGATTTGCATACTATTACACGTATCTTTTTGCAGCGATTTCTTTTATTCAAACAGCTCACTAAAGACACCTCCCTATTGATGGTTTAGTGTACGTTTATACCTTTTTTTAAGGTTGGATGAATAACCATTTTTAACTAGACTAAAAACTATTTTAAGAAAAATGGGTTAATGATAGGGTCATTTCGACGCCCAAAACTTGGGTCTATTAGACTTTTTATGGAATATAGGATATGATTCTATCGAATAATCGATAGAGTGAGAGCTATGCTCATAAAGGAGAGGATGTAGTGAGGTTCAAGGGGAAAACAACCGTTATTATTGGAATCCTGCTGATGTTTATGTTGGGAAACGCCATGCAGGCGTTTGCGTATGATGCGCAATTAAAGCCCTATCGTGATGTACCTGTTAAGGATTGGGCAGCCGAATCTATTTATCGTTTAGTCGCACTTGGAGTTGTTTCTGGATATGAGGATGGAACCTTTCGTCCAAGTGCCGAACTTACGAGAGAAGCATTCGTAAAGCTGCTAGTCCAAACCGTTAAACCAGTGATAGATAAAGAGAAGTCTGCTGGACTCTCCGACGTAGCCAAGGATCGTTGGTCTTATGCCTCTATTAAACCCGCATATGACGCTGGTTGGTTGGATTTGCTCATCGTAAATGGGAAATTTAATCCGAGTCAAAATATTAAGCGTGAGGAAGTAGCAGCTTTAACGGCTTTTGCGCTGCTCCAAGGAAAAACGGCAGAAGAGAAACAGCAATGGTTAGATACAGGCTGGCTGGAAGCTAGCGAGAAAGCCGCATTTGCCGATATGAATCAAGTGGATAAAAACCTTGCACCGTACGTGCTGCGTACATACGCGGATTCCATTATGCAAGGGGACAATAAAGGCTTGTTTCTTCCGAAAAAGTCGTTATCACGACGTGAGGCAGCGGCCATTGTTGATCGGATGATCAGCTCCCAAAGCGAAAGCCGCCAGCTTGAGGTATCAGCTTTTTTTGCAGCAGGTGGACCTTACAAAAAACTGGATAGATTCGCCGCCGCAGATGAGGTTATCTTTGACTGGGCTAAGCTTGACTATCAGGGAGCAGGCAAAGCATCCGTTCTTTTGTCGCCGCCAAGCGACTGGAAGCAGAGTCTGACAGCGGCAGAAACGAGTGGTTCTACAAAGACGCTAATGATCTTTGGGAATACAACGCTTCAGAAGCTTGGTGATTTCATAATCGATGCTGAAGCTCGCAAAGCGTTTGCTAGTTCAGTAGTCGAGGCAGTTGCTAATCCATTATATGGTTTTGAGCGAGTGGCTATTGATTTTGAAGGCATGGTACCTGCTGAGTATAAGCAGCCTTTCGTTGAGCTGCTTCGCGCAATTAAGGCCGAACTAAGCAGTGAAATATCACTTACGGCAGTTGTACCGCCTTCTTATTATTATGCAGGTTATGATTACAAACAAATTGGCGAACTGGCTGATGAAGTTATATTGATGGCCTATGAATTTACGCATGAGGAAAGTGGATTGCCGTCTGCGCCGCTTACGCTTGTTGGTGATTCCGTACGAAATATACTCTCGTATATTCCAGCAGCTAAGCTGAAACTAGGCATTTCTAAGCAGGCTAACCAATGGACTACAAAGGCAGATGGTACTGTAGAGTTTTTCCGGTCGCCAGCCATTGCTGCTGTAGAAAGTCGCTTAACAGCTGCAGATACCAAATCCGTCATGCAGCTGCCGTACTTTTTGAATCAAATTACGTTTAAGGACGATAGAGGCTCGCATCTACTTTGGTATGAGAATACGCAAAGCATCGAAGCCAAAATACGTTTAGCGAAAGCGTTTGGCCTGCGTGGTGTTGCGGTATGGCAAATCAATCAATTAACGGATGCCGATTGGACTATGATCTCTTCTTATCATCATTAAGCAGCAAAAAAATAGGACAAAGCAGACTGATACAGCTGCTTGTCCTTTTTTTTTCGCCATTAGAAGGCAGACCCTTAGAATTATACCCTTATACCTTAGTTTCTTACATCGTCACATTATGAATGCGCTTTTATAATTGAATTATCGTCTTGAAACGATCGCTTCTCCGAATAGGCTGTTCGATAATCGGTTGGGGTTAGATTTGTTTCTTTACGGAAAAATTTCGTGAAATGATTCGTTTCTTTAAATCCAGATTGATCGGCAACCTCCTTAATACTGCGAGAGGTTGTTGTTAAGAGCTGTTTGGCGCGATCTATTCGTTTGCGGCTGACGTATTTAAGCGGAGGCATTCCGAAATGTTTTTTGAAATAGGAACTAAAATAGTTGGGATGTAGGTGAACAGCTTCGGCCATTTGATCGACGCTGATGCTCGTATGAAGACGACTGTCTACATATTGCTGTATGACGTTCAAACGGTTCATCTCTTCGGTTCGGTGCTGCAGCACGCGAATTGGAACGGATTCGAGAAAACAGCTTATGATTTCCAGCAATACAGCTTTTTCTCGGAGCCTGGCAACAATTGAATCTTGTTTATGCCATTCGATGAGCTCATGGAACAAGCGCATCATGCTGTTCGTATCCTGAATGTTGATGCAAAGAGGAACCCCAATCCACTGAAAAAGATCAAGGGGACCTGCCATGATATTGAAATGGCACCAATACTTTAAGTATGGACGATGATTTAAAGAGGAGAACGATATCTTTGTATGCGCAGGCGTGAGAAACAGCTGACCGGGTTTAGGATAATAGTCGTCGTTGCCAATGCGAATCCAACCTTCCCCCTCGCAAATAAAATATAGCTTATTGTACTCAGGAACAGAATTGGTTTCTCCCCAATTGAGAGAGACTTGCGTTTTATGCGCCATAAGCAATTTTAGCTGCAGCGACTGCAGCAGCTCAGATAACGCATGTTGTTCACTTGTTCTATCCACCTGCGGCACCGCCATCCAATGTTTTTTGAAGGATTATTAATATAGTAATGGATTGTTCTCTTAAATAATAGATGAATGAAAAGGGGAATGGAAGATGACACAGATTGAAGAAACGCGCTTATGGTATAAGGAGCCTGCCTCCAATTGGGAGGAAGCACTGCCTGTTGGAAATGGCAAGCTCGGTGGCATGGTATTTGGGGGCATAAGACGTGAGCGGATTGCTCTGAACGAAGACAGCGTATGGTATGGCGGACCGCGTGATCGCAACAATCCAGATGCGCTGCCACATCTGCCGAAAATTCGTGAGCTTCTGAGAGAGGGAAGACTGCATGAAGCGCATGATTTATCTGCGATGGCTTTATCTGGCGTTCCCGAGACACAGAGGCACTATATGCCGCTTGGAGATTTAGAGCTAAACATAAGATATGATTCGAAAGAAGAAGTACGAGACTATGTCCGAGCTCTCGATATCACCAACGGTATTGCAAGTGTAACCTTTACTAAAGAAGAAGTACATTTTGCCCGTGAGACATTTGCTAGTTTCCCAGATGAAGCGCTAGTTACAAGATTTTCAGCAGATAAACCGGGAAGCATCAGCTTTACAGCCCGTTTACTGCGCGGCAGCAATCGCTACTATGACGAGCTGGTGAAAGCAGACGAGAATACGATCGTGATGCGCGGCATGTGCGGCGGTTCAGGCGGGTCTGATTTCCGAACTTCTTTGCGCGCGGTTGCGGATGGCGGCTTTGTATCAATTATTGGCGAGCATCTCATCGTGGAAGGCGCCAATAGCGTAACGCTTCTATTAACCGCAGCAACTTCTTTCCGTCATGCTGATCCGGAGGCATATGCTGTCGATGCAGGAGTCCGAGCTGGCTTAATAAGCTATGATGAATTGAAATCGCGTCATATTCAAGATTTCACTTCATTGTCAAAGCGGGTACAGCTACGCTTAACGGATGCTGCTCATTCGAATGCTGACGATGTACCTACAAATGAGCGTTTAAAGCTAGTTCAAGAAGGCAGCGCCGATGTAGGATTAATGGCCTTATACTATCAGTTTGGCCGCTATTTGCTCATATCTAGCAGTCGGCCGGGCTCGCTTCCTGCCAATTTGCAAGGCATCTGGAATGAGAAGATGCTGCCGCCATGGGACAGCAAATATACGATTAATATTAATACGCAAATGAATTATTGGCCGGCAGAAGCGGGGAATCTAGCAGAATGCCATGAACCGTTATTTGATCTCATCGAACGGATGCGTGAACCTGGCAGAATAACCGCAAGAGCAATGTACGATTGTGGAGGTTTTGTCGCTCATCATAATACCGACATTTGGGGCGATACCGCTCCGCAGGACATTTATTTGCCAGCCTCGTATTGGACACTTGGTGCGGCTTGGCTTTGCCTGCATATGTGGGAGCATTATGAGTATGGCCTTAATGATGCTTTTCTTGAGCAAATATATCCAACCTTGAAGGAGTCGGCACAATTTTTTGTGGATTTCTTGACGGAAACAGAGGATGGTCTGCTCGTATTGAATCCTTCTGTATCTCCTGAGAATACCTATTTATTACCAAATGGACAATCCGGTACGTTATGCATCGGTGCATCGATGGATAGTCAAATTTTATATGAATTGTTTACGGCTTGCGCAGAAGCAGCGAAGAAGCTCGGCATCGACTCATCGGAGCAGGAGCTTTGGCACAATATGAGAGCCCGTTTGCCGGAGCCTGCAATTGGCAAACATGGGCAAATTCAAGAATGGATGGAGGATTACGAGGAAGCGGAGCCGGGACATCGTCATATCTCGCATTTGTTCGCCCTGCATCCGGGCAAGCGCTTTACGGTTAGAGGAACACCTGAATGGGCAAATGCTGCCAGAGTAACGCTAGATCAACGGCTTGCAAGCGGCGGCGGTCACACGGGTTGGAGTAGAGCTTGGATTATTAATTTCTGGGCAAGGCTTGAGAATGGGGAGAAGGCGTATGCGAATGTGCAAGATCTACTAAGTCATTCCACGCTGCCAAATCTGTTTGATAATCATCCTCCGTTCCAAATCGACGGCAACTTCGGAGGCGCTGCAGGCATAACGGAAATGCTGCTTCAATGCCATGCGGGCAGCCTGCATGTATTGCCTGCTTTGCCGGACGCATGGCTTCATGGAGAAGTGACAGGTCTCCGTGCAAGAGGAGGCTTCGAGGTGGACATCCGCTGGTCAAATGGTTTGCTTATTGAGGCACGCCTACGTGCTGGCGCAGCTAATAGCTGCGTCGTGCAAAGCAGCATTCCGCTCATCGTAAGGGAAGATGGCCGTGAGGTGAAAGACGTATTCAGCAAGGATGGGCTTGTATCATGGACGGTGAGCGCCGGAAGCGAGTACGTGCTTTCTCCGAAGTAGAGGTTAGCCCAAAGAAAACCAGCTGTACCTGATAATCGGGTGCAGCTGGTTTCTTTGGGCTGCCGGTTTTTCTCGGCTGGAGAGATTCAATTCATTAGGGCTTTACCAATGCGCCGGACGCCCTCATAAATTTGCTGATCATCCAAATGCCCGTATCCAAGCAGCATCCGGTTATTCGGCAGCAAGGCCGCAAATACAGACGCTGCTTCCAACCGGTTCATTAAATCTTCCGGCAGCTGCGCTTCAAACTGAGCGACCAAATGCAAACCAGCTGCTCGTCCACATATGTGGTAAGGCAGTGTAATTTGCTCATGTAAAGCATCAAGCAGCAGCTGGCGTCTCTTTTTGTACAACTTTTTCATTTTTATAATATGAGCATTAAGCGATCCGCTGTTCATGAAACGAATCAAAGCGAGCTGCTCAATCATAGGCGTTTGATAGTCAGACAGCCGCTTAAGCTGACGACAGGACTCGATTAGCGGTTCAGGGACAATCATATAGCCGATTCGCAGCGAAGGAAACATGACTTTGCTGAAAGTTCCAATATAGACAACCTGCTTAGGACATAAGCTTTGGAGTGAATGGATAGGAGCGCCGTCATACCGGAATTCGCTGTCATAATCATCTTCGAGGATAAAGCTGCCGTTTTGGCGGGCGTATTCAACTAATTCAATCCGCCTTTGTATCGGTAAAATGCCGCCAAGCGGGAATTGATGAGAGGGTGTGACATAGATGCATTTTGGCCGCAGGTTTACGGGAAGCTTGTGGGTTAATAGGCCGGAATCGTCAACGGGAACGCCATGTAGCGCGGCTCCTGTAGAGGTTAATATCGTCTTTAAATCTACATTGGACGGATCTTCGACTAAAACATCTTCCCCGTCTCTCAGCAGCAGCTTAACGATCAGCTGAAGCGCCTGTACCGCACCGTTTGTAATTATAATTTGTTCGGGATTGCTGACGACTCCTCTTGAAATCCACAGCTGTTTGGATAGCAGACGACGCAATTCCAAATCACCGGACGGATCGCCATAACCTAATTCAGCAATAGAGGAATCCATGCATACACTTTGCAAAATAGAGCCCCATTTTTTCGTCGGAAAAAGATTCAGTGCTGGCAGGCCTGTTCGAAACGAGATGAAATCGAGCTCTGATGTGTTCGTCGATTCTGCTAATGAAGCGGGTAATGGTAACGGTGACGCCTTCGTGAAGCCAAGCAAGCAGGCTCCTTGAGCGACATAAGTTCCTGCACCAGAACGGCCTGTTATGTATCCTTCAGCCAATAAAAGCTCATAGGCTTCCAAAATCACGTTGCGTGAGACATGAAGCTGCGAGGCAAGCTCTCTAGTAGATGGAAGCTTGTAGCCAGCAGGCAGCTCACCCGAGAGAATAGCACCTTGGAGTGAGTTGAAAACCTGGCGAAACATAGGCAAATTCGCTTGTCTATCGATGGACAGCCACAAAATATCCAGACTCCTTTGGAAGTGGTACTTTGAAAATGCCTGTTTAATGGCACTACAACCAGTTAACGACCCTTTGCTACAGTATACATGAAACAAAAGTAGAGGGGTTGCTGAATGTGAATCATTCTCGTATTATTGCGTATGTTGAGCTGACCATTGCCGCTATTCTCATCGGAAGCTCCATAGTAGCCGGCAAAATAACGACGATGCAGATGCCGGTTTTTTTGTCACAGGCGATTAGCTTAGTCATTGCTTTATTGCTGTTAATTCCGATTTTGATGCGAAACGGCAAATCCTCGCTCCGAGTCGGGAGAAAGGATTTTTTATTTTTACTGCTGCAAGCGTTTCTCGGAATGTTTTTATTCCGCGTATTCATGCTGTATGGCCTGCGGACCTCGCTCGCAACGGAAGCTGGTATTGTGACGAGCTTAACGCCGGCGGTCGTTGCTTTCCTTTCATATATGATTTTAAAAGAAAAATTAACGAATCCGATTAAAATAGGCATCATTTGCTCCATACTGGGTGTTGTCAGCATTCAGGTGCCAGGATGGCTGATTCCTTCCTCTGCACCTCCATCAAAAGCTTCGTATATTGGGCTTTTGCTCATTTTAGGCGCAGTTGTTGGGGAATCGATGCTTACGATCCTGCGTAAAATGACTGCAAGCAATGTCTCTTCACTGCTTGGGACAACCTATGTAACCTTGTTTTCATTCATCATGTTTTTGCCTATTGCACTTGTCGAGGCTAAACAATACGATTTCAGCAGTGTAACTGTTGGCGATATCGGCCTGTTGTTTTATTACGGTATTTTCGTTACCGCTTTGGCTTATATATTATGGTTTCGCGGTGTTTCCAAAGTGAGTGCGGGAACAGCGGCTGTCTACACAAGCTGCATTCCGCTTAGCACGGTGCTTCTATCCTACGGCATTTTAAACGAACCTTTCTCATGGTCTCATCTCGTAGGGGGAGCGTTTGTTTGCTTAGGCATTTGGCAAGTTTCTAAGAGCGATTCATTCGTGCGGCGGAAGCTAAAAAAAAGCCCTAAAAGCAGCAGCTCTTAATCCTTACAAAGATCAGTTCTCTGTTTATAGAAACTCCATTGTTTCACACCCTATACATATGGGATAATTAATGTGGAACGATCATCAGGAATGGAGCTTGTGTATGAACAAATTCAGTATTAAGAAAAAAGCGGATTTAGCGCTTCTTTTCTCAGCGATCGGAATATTGGCGGCTTTTCCCTTTCATGAAACATTTATTGGCGGCCTGTTATTTTCCTTATTTAGCGCTGCAACGATCGGCGGACTGGCGGATTCCTTTGCAGTTAGCGCATTGTTTGGAAATCCTTTGCAAATAAAGTGGCCGGTCTGGATGGGAACCAACATCATTTCTCGAAATCGTGAGCGCTTGATTGGCGAGCTAGTCCAAATGGTTCAAAATGAATTGTTAACCATCCCGAATATTAGGGAGAGGCTTGACGAATACAATATCGCAGACGTTTTAGTCACATACTTGAAGAAGCACGGCGGCGAACAGGGTGTGAATGACATTTTGCAGCAGCTTGCGGATGATGTAATTACGACCATTGATTTGCAGGAACTGGCCAAAACCGTTCAAACCTTCCTTCTCGAGCATGCCGATTCGATTCCTGTAGCAGACATTGCTGCCGATGCTGGCGATTGGACCATCAAAAATGGTTACGATGATCGGATTATTGAGTTTATCATTCCGGAGCTTATCAAAATTGTGAAATCGGCGCCATTTGGTGCTGTTGTCGGCCAAATCGTCGATTCAGCCATTCGTTCCTATGAAGGCGATAAGTTTAGAAGAAAGCTGATCGATTTCTCCGCAGGGCTGGAAGCGGCAAATATTAGCGGAAGATTGCAGGAGTGGCTGGTATCTTTTCTACAGAAATTTCATGCTGAAGACCACCCGCAGCGCAAGGAAATCAAAGCTTTTATTGCGCAATTTGTTGCAAGACTGCGTACGGATGAACAATTGCGCAGCCGAATAGAAGCGGGGAAAACAACGCTTCTGGCATCTGTTAAGGATGAGCTTAAGCTCGATGCGTTCATCCAGCGGGGACTGGAGTCCATTCGACTCGCTGCGGCTTCCAATGCGGAAGGCCAGCAAGTGCGCTATCCTTGGATCAAGGATAAAGTGGAAGAAGGAATAGCTTATGTAGTGGGAAATACAGAACTGCTGACTCGACTGGATCAATACGTGAAGACGACGCTGCTGAAATGGGTGGAGCAGAAGCATTCTTTTATCGGCAAAATGGTAACTGACAAGCTGAACAGCTTCTCTGAAGCAGAGCTTATCGAGCTGGTTAAAGAGAAGGCGGGACGCGATTTGCAGTACATTCGGATTAACGGAATTGGTATCGGAGCGCTTATCGGCGTAGTCCTGCATCTAGCGACGTTTTGGATTGGAGGGCGAGCATAAATGGCTATGAGAAAAAAAGCAAACCGCAGCTTAATATTGCTTGCCGCCTTGTTCGTTATTGCCGCTTGCTGCTTATATGTCTTCCCAGACCAGTGGTGGGCACGGATGCTGCTCTACACGACCGAAGCGGGGCTCGTTGGCGCATTAGCTGATTTATTTGCTGTAACGGTTTTGTTCCGCCACCCATTTGGGTGGAAGTGGATTCCGCATACAGCGATCATTCCTAGAAATCGCGATAAGCTGATTGAAGGCGTCGCGAATATGGTCGAGCAGCAGCTGCTCAGCAAAGATTTGTTAAAGGAAAAGGTAAAGCAAATATCGCTTGTAGAGATCGGCATTTCATGGATCGATCGCCGACCAAACGGCATGCTCGCTGAGCAAGGCTGGACGCTGGTGGCTGGTCTGCTTGCCAAGCTGGATATTAAAGGTCTATCCGTCATTTTGGATGAGAAAGCACGGAAAAGCTTAGGCAAGATCAGCTTGTCGCCTTATGCGGGCAAAGCGCTCAAATGGGTGATGGCTAAAGGCAATTTCCAAAGCTGGGTTAGCCAAATCGTTGAGTTTGCAGCGGCGCGCGCAGCTGAAGAACAAACCAAGGTTGTCATTCGTGAGCTGCTTGGCAAGGAGAAGGAAAAGTTTGTAAATCAAGGCAGTATCTTCTCCAAGTGGCTCAAAAAAATGGCAGTGGAGATCGCTGAATCAACGAATGCACTGAATCTCGACGATGCTACAAATGTGCTGTTTGACGATTTGCAGCTGCTCATTAATGATTTGCGAAATCCTGAGCATGAGCTTCGTGTTTTACTGGAGGAAATGGTGCTGCAGCTTGCCGACAATTTGCAGCACCGCGAGGATGTTTCGGTTGCTGTTGATGAATGGAGAGATGAAGTGATTGAGAAGATCTCGTTGCTTCCTTCTATTGAAGCTTTGCTCGGCAACTTTAGACAGCTGCTGATCAGCGAACCGAAGCAGCAGCTAGCCTTGCCGCAGAAACATTCCGTCAATCCATCCGATATTAAGGAGCTGATTAATCAGTTCATTATGTCATACTGGGAGTGGTTCAAAGCGAACGAGGAAACGAAGGGCTGGCTGGAGCAATACGTGCAGAAATTCGTGCAGAAGATGATTGAAACCGAACATGCAATTATCGGAATCATCGTACGCAAGACACTTGATAGCTTCACAGAGCAAAAGCTGGTGCATTTCATCGAGAGCAAGGTCGAGACCGATCTGCAGCGTATTCGTTTGAACGGAGCTTATATAGGCTCAGCGCTCGGAGCGGCATTTTATATTCTGCTGTACGGAGTATACGAGCCGATTTTGAACTTGTTATAACACGAGAAGCAGCTGTTTCCAGCAGGTTTTTGAGACCTATTGGAACAGCTGCTTTTACGTTTGAGTGAGCTTGTCTTTGGGCGATCGTACGCAGGTGCATTCGTTTATTTAATACTACACCATAAAGTTTGCAATTACCCCCGTGTAATCCGAAATACAGTCAGGTAGTATGTAGATAGGTAATGATTCCGTATTGAACATCTTTGAAAATGCATGAAGGGGAAGGTGAGAGGATGCTGCGTGCTTTAATAGTGGACGATGAATTCGAAATCCGCGAAGGTTTACGTAACCGCTTTCCATGGGAAACATTCGGAATTGATGAGGTACTGGTGGCTGATGATGGAGATACGGCATTAATGATTGCACTCGATATGAGACCGGATCTTATCGTCACGGATATTAAAATGAATCGGATGTCGGGGCTGGAATTTCTTCGTTCGTTGACTACCGTTGAAAATTATAAACCGGAAGCGATTGTTGTAAGCGGGTACGATGATTTTGAGCTGGTGAAGCAGGCGATACAAATCGGCGTTATGGACTATATCCTTAAGCCGATCAATTTGGACGAGCTGACCCAAATCGTTAGAAAAACGATGGATCATATCCACCGAAAGAGAATGGACCAGCATAATGAGCAGCAGCTTATTAATCAAGTGAGGTTCGCGATTCCAAAAATGCGCGAGGAGCTGCTCAGAGAAATGATTGAGCAGGACTATGATCCTTACCGTGAAGCACGGAGAAGACATCGCTTGCAGACTTTGAATTTGGAGTGGATAGCGAATCAGCATATGACGCTTGTTGTTGTGGAAGCTGATGATCTGAAAGCAATCGAGAATCGCCATACGAAGGAAAAGGATTTAATATTGTTCGGAATCGGAAATGTGGTCAATCAAACGCTGGAGGAAGATTATCCTCACCCCTTTGCGCTTTGTATGGACAGCAGCAATCGATGGATTGTCATCTTCAGCTGCTCGCGGCCAGAGCATGCGGAGCTGAGCCGGGGCATGGCGCAGCTTTGCTTACAGCGAATCAACGATTTCGTTAAGGTGAAAGCAAGCGCTGGCATGCGAACAACACCTTGCACGTTTGAAAATCTTCATGAAATGTATGCGGAAGCGATAAACGTATTGGAGCAAAAGGCTGTATACGGAGGCAATCGATTATTTACGGAGCAGGGTTTATTTTATGAGGGTGACGGGAGTGACTTATCGCTTAGCGAGCCTGAAGAAGTGCTCGATCTCGTGAAGTATGGCACAGATGAGGAAATTACAGCAGCGATGGATCGATTTGTCGAGATGGTACAAGCCTGGCGTCTCAATCAATTGCGTGACATTCAGCAAAAAATATTCGAATGGCTGTTCGAAGTGTTTCGCAGAGCAGCGGCGGCAGGTGTTCCAAACAAAAATTTGGGCAGCAATCCGATCGCGGTGTGGGAGCTATTAGAGCAATACGATACATTGCAGTCGCTGCGCGTGCAAACAGAGCTGTTCCTTCTTGCAATCGCAGCAGATTTCCGCAAGCTGTCCAATACGCCGAGCCAGATCGTTTATGAAGCGGAGAAAATATTGCAGAGGGATTATGCCGAAAGCTTAACTCTTCAAAGTGTTGCAATGGCCGTTCATGTGACGCCGGTATGGCTGAGCAAGCTCTTTAAGAAGGAGAAACGGAAAACCTTTTTGGAATATTTGACAGAAATACGGATTGAGAAGGCGAAGGAAATGTTAGGCGACATCAAATACAAAGTGTATCAAATCTCATTTCAGGTGGGGTATAAGGACCCGGTGCATTTCTCGAAGCTGTTCAAAAAGCAGGTCGGCTGCACGCCGAAGGAATATAGACGACAAAGAGGCATTGCAGACGAAGAGCCAGCTATGCCACACTAATGATATGAAAATTTGCACTCAGCAAGAAGCATGAAGAGGCAGACTCCTAGGTGAAAACGGCATAACCTTGGGAGACTGCCTTTTTGCATTTTATCTTTTAATTTTTTGATTTGGTTATTTAGAAGCAGCGGCTAAACCAATCGTTACGATTTTGAAGCCTTCGACCTGAACGCTGTTTTTGATCTTATTAGCGCTATCGTTTTCCATAATGTCACTTACATAGGACTCAGAAGCAGCGCTTGGATGAATAGCTAAGCTGGTCGTGGATTCTGCTAAATTGTACCACCTTGCCATACTGTCGCCACGCTCCTCGTTAATCTTCAGGCTGGAGAAAGCGAGCTGGTCGCCATTCCATTTGAGGAAATCACTAGCAGGAGCGAGCTCGCCATCATGCAATCCAGCTGCGATTGCCGTAACGGGTATAGGGAAACGATAAGCTTCGCGATAAGCGGCAAAACGTTCTTCAGCGCTGCCGTAAGGAATGATCATCCATTCGGCTTCATTTGTACCTAAGCACTGCGCTTCAGGCGTATGAAATACACCCCAATCGCCAAGCTCTCCGACGGAGCGCAGAAGGGTTACAGCGATCGTATTTCTGCCATCTTGAAGCACTTCATATTCATTTAAGCCTTTGCCTGCAATCGTGAGGCCTCTATGCTCGCCGTGCACGTCAATGAACGTCTGCATATGCTGAGCATTGCTCGGATTTTGCCATTCCTTTGCAGGAACGTTTTGACGTTCAGCGACCTCGAAGATTGAATCTGCAAAGTGTGTGGATGCAGCAACATCCGAAGGTAGAAGCACGCGCAGCCGGTGATCTTGCGATTGATTTTCAATGCGCGCACGGACTTGAACACCTTTGCCCTCACGTTCCAGACTAACTAGTGTCACAATTTCTAGCGGCACAAGGGAAGTCGATCTGCCAGCCTTCCGCTGCCGGAATTCAACCATTGTGCGGATTTCTTCTGCTAGAAGATCATCTGCCCGTGCAGGTATAGCAAGGTGATGAGTGATTTCAATGGCTGCTCGGTAAGGCGAATCTTCAACCACTCGAATTTCGGCTTTGCTGCCCTTAGTCGTGATCGGCAAGTCGCCGACTGGCTGCTTGAAAATATATTCATTTCCAATATCGCCTACATTCTCGTAATGGCCAAGATCCGAAAACAGCTGCTGGCTTTTCTTATCATAAACTGTAAAACTTCCGTCTTCCTCTATCGTCAATGTAAGACGAGCATTTTCCAGTGTTCGTTCACTGGTCACTAATGAATGGCGATTCTCGCTGGAAGTTTTAATCTCATTTTGACATGGTATCCAAGCAAAAGATTCATATCCCATCGAAGGCAATATGCCGGTCTCAAAGGTCAGACGCAGTGCGCGAGCCATATAGGGCTGCCGGAATTTATCATTTGGCAGTTCATAGCCGAAGCGAACGCCCAAATCATGAGCAGTAAAGTCGATGCGTTCACCGCTGCCGTTCACCAAGTACCCTTCGGCGTGCGTCCGATCTTGAACCTGCTTAGCAATGGCAACAGGATCTTCGCTTTGATCGAAGAAACGGTGCGACCATTCGATCTCGAATTGGTGGACTGACGAGCCTTCATAGCCGCTTGAGTTAAAGACGATGAAGGGAGCAGCTGACTCACTGATATTGGCAAAATGGCTTGTATTGACCTTAGCGCTAATAAATTTAACGCTCTCGGTCGTTAATGCTTTGCCAACCTCCATGCTTTTGGCAAAACGAGTTTTCATTTCTTGGTACACCTCATCGACACTGCAGCCGCAAATGCTGTCATGCGGATGATTTTGCATCAGTGTCTTCCAGGCATATTGGAATAGACCATGCGGATATGGCTTGCCGAGCTGATGGGCAATGGCAGAGATCGGCTCGGCCACTTTCTCCAGCAGCGTCTGATTTCGTTGATTAAGCTGTTTGATGTAAACACGAGCAGACGCTGTATTAACTAATGAATACCAGCCGTCCGTTTGCTGGCCGCGCAGCTCTCCGCGAGTTAGGCTCAGGTTCGGAGGCTGCTGCGTCTGAACCGCCTTTACATAATTGTCAAAGTTGGAGTGGATGAACTCGTACGCAGGGAACAGCTCTCTCGCAACGCGCAGCGCTTCGGAGAGATTGGTCTGAATGGGCTGATGATCGCAGCCGTTCATAAGCAGCAGCTGCGAGGTTGAAGCATATTGTTCCGCTCGCGCAAGTCGATGCTCCCAGTAAGGCTTTGCTTTGAGGGGATCAACTGGAATCTCCATGCCGTTGTTATACCAATTGGCAAATAGGATGCCTAATACGCTTGAACCGTCGGGTGCCTGCCAGATGAGCTCGGAATAGGGTGACTCAAGGCCTGAGGAATCTTCCACCCGATTGTTGAAGCCGGTTGCTTTCACACCTCTTCCGAACACGGCGGTATCGATGCCTGCTTGTCTTAATAGCTGAGCAGCTTGACCCATATTGCCAAACGAATCTGGGAAATAACCAAGCTTCGAAATCGGTCCATATTTTTTGGCATCCCGATGACCGATTTGCAAGTTTCTTACGTTTGCTTCGCTGCTGGTAAGAAACTCATCCTGCAAAATATACCAAGGACCCAAAGAAAGCTTGCCTTCATCACACAGCTTTTGTATTTGGCTCTGCTTTTCTGGGTACACCTGCAGATAATCATCTAAAATTATCGTTTGACCATCGAGGTAAAAGCTGCGAAAATCAGGATCGGCCTCGAACGTTTCCAGCAGCGTGTCCATTGTCTCAATCAGCTTGACATGATGGGCTTCGTAAGGCATATACCATTCTCGATCCCAATGGGTATGCGAAATGACATGTACCACCCGTTTCGATGCAGTCATCGTTGTTCCTCTTTTCGTTGAAAGGTTAGGTATTACGCCATTAGTCTAAAGAATATGCAAGCTGCTCACAATGAGGGATATGCAAACTTTAAGGGGAATTATTATCGCTTTGCCAGGAATGTGGAATTATGCATATCGAAATGCTGTAACAAGCTTAAATTATTTATTGCAAAAGTAGCTCAATGAAGTATATTATCGAGGACAAGTCTACTCCAGTGATGGGGTTAGCATAGTGGAAGGCAGGTGTATACTTGTGAATAAAGTGTCCTTTCGGCTCGCTTCATCCTTTCGCAATCGGATGATTCTCATATTTTTTATGATCATTATCGTTCCGTTTCTGCTTTTTGCATATTATGCGCATATTAAATCGATCGAGGGCATCTCCAATACGAATACGAAAATGTCCATGAGCTATCTTCTTCAAGCAAGAAAAAACTTCGAGATTTATCTGGGCAACTTAAATGATCAAGTTAACGATGTCATCGGAAATAAGGAACTTCAGGATTTATTGGAAACGGAACCATTAAACCAGACAGAAGAGGAAGCGTTTACAGTCAATTTATTGACCGTGCTGTATCATGCTACGTCTACGATTGATGCTTTTAGAGTCAAGGTGTACCCAATCAAGCCAACAGATTATCCATCCTATATGAGAACAATTGATGAATCGGTGCGTATCGGAGACCAGTATTGGTTTCAGCGCTCGAAAGCGACGGTTAGTCCGACGTGGTATCTAACCATGCCCATGCATGGGAAATACGCAAAACCGCTGCTCTCCTATGTGAAGCGATTCTCGGGCTTGTACGATCAAAAATTAAGAGGCATTATTGCGACCGACTTATCCGAGGACTATTTAAGAAGATATTTCTCTCCGTCCGATCAGCTAAAGGATCAGAAGCTGCTGCTCATTAATGAGAAAGGCATCGTGCATTATGATTCTACAGTTAATGAATGGACAGGCAAGGAATTTCCGTCAACAGCGTTAATCTCTTATATGAAGTCGGGTGATGAAGGCTCTATGTCCATTACGATTGAAGGGGAAACCTATCTCGCAACCTATTTGAAGATGGCTAACCATCCATGGACCATCGTCAGCTTGACCCCTCTTCATGAGCTGACGGGTACGATTGATGAAATTAACCGCATGCTCGTAATCTTTTTGATCGGTTATCTTATTTGCTGCATTAGTGTCGTCTTTTATATCACAGCTTACTATACACAGCCTATTGCGCATTTGGTTCGTTTAATGAGGAGGCTGGAGGCGGAAAATCTTCATTACTTGCTGCCTTCGTCGTCCCGCAAGGATGAGGTTGGCTGGCTGTATAGAGGAGTAAGCAATCTTGTTCAGCGTATAGATGGATTGATTAAAGAGGCAGCGCGCTCCGAAAGGAATAAAAAAGCGCTGGAGTTTCAAGTGCTGAGCCACCAGATTAATCCTCATTTTCTATACAACACCTTGGAATCAATTAGGTGGAAGGCGGAAAATCATGGACGCAGCGACATAAGCGAGATGGTATCGGCACTTGGCAATTTGCTGCGGCTCAGTTTAAACCAAGGGAAAGAGATTACGACGCTGCGCCGCGAGATTGAGCAGGTGAAGGCTTATGTATCGATTGAACAAGCAAGAATGGGCAAGGTCGTTCGTATCTTGTATTCCTGCGAGACAGAGACGCTGGATATGCCGTTTCTAAGGTTATTGCTGCAGCCGCTTGTAGAAAATGCGATTCAGCATAGCGTGCGCGACGATTTTGATAAAGGGAAAATTATGATCGCAGCCAGAAAAATCGGAGAGGATATCGTAATCGATATTGTGGATAACGGTAAAGGCATTCCAGCGTCCGTGCTGGAACAGTTGGAGACGGAAGAAGAGCCTAGCGAAAAGTTCTCGCATACGCGCAGAGGCGTAGGGCTTCGCAATGTGAATGATCGTTTGAAGCTTTATTTTGGAGATCGTTACAAGCTTGAAATCAAGACGGGTCCCGAAATTGGAACGACGATAACGTTAAGGCATCCCATTTTGAAGGAAGACCAGAATATCGATTCGATTGGCAATGAGTGAAGCGTGAGTATCAAAGGAGGCATAATCTTGATAAACAAACGTAAACAAACATTTGTTATAAGTTTACTCCTGATGTTTATGCTAGTTCTAACCTCTTGCACGTTTAAAGGCTGGGATGGCGAGAATGCGGCAGAGGGATCAAATCGTGGTCAAGAAGGGCAATATTCAGGCAACACACCAGTTACGCTTAAGCTTCTGACCTGGGGAGGAGAGACGTATAAGGAGCTGTACGAAAAATTCAATGCCAAATATCCATGGATTACGATTGAGCCCATACAAATCGTGGGCGGCGATGACGAAATCATGAATCAAATTATTGCATTGGAGGCGGCAGGCACACCAGCTGATTTGACTTGGGTTGTTGGTGATTTGCTTCGTTATGAACAAAGCGGCCTGCTCGAAAATTTAAAGCCGTACATGGATGAAGATGCTTCCTTCCAAGGCAAGGTGCTGCCCGATGGATACTTTGATACGATGGCCTTTAATGGCCGCAGACTTGCTGTGCCGTTCGTCGATGTTCCGATGTGGATTATTGTAAATAAAGATTTATTGGCTAAGCATGGCATAGGTATGCCTTCAAATAATTGGAGCTTTGATGATTTGCGTGATATTGCAAAACGTGTCACGGACCCAGCAGCAGGGGAATATGGCCTCACTACGAACAGTGACTTTGTGATGCGCTTGCTGCCGATGAAAGCTGCAGCGGATGGGCATGCGCCTAATTTGGCTTACCTAAATGATCGATTGACCCAAAGCTTGCTAAGCACGCCGGATGTGATGGCGGATGTGCGCTGGCTGACTGAATTTGTCACCAAGGATGGGTCTATGCTCTCTTGGGCAGATTCCAAAGCACAAGGCGATGTGGTTAAGCAATTCATAAATGGTAAAACAGCGTTTGACATTGCCGGGGATTGGCTGCTTCCGACACTGCAAAAGGAGGCTGAATTTAACTGGGATATACTTCCATTTCCGAGAGGGCAGGTCAACCAATACTCCTTCCATATTTACGGTCCGCTTGCAATGCTGAGCGGATCGAAGCATAAAGAAGAAGCATATAAATGGATTAGTTTTCAATTCGAGATGGAAGCGCAGAAATGGAAAATCGAGAAGGGAGCGAATGCTTCCGTTATTGATCCGGAGCTGACAGCCTATATTGATGAGGTTCCCTTATGGCAAGGGAAAAATATCGAAGCTGTGAAGATGACCAAGGATAACAGCCTCGTATTGCCCGGCGCCACGATACCCGGTTTTTCGGAGTACAACTGGATCAATGTTATTAATGATATCGTATTTCAAGGTGCCGACATTAACCGTATTATTCCAGAGACAGAGGCATGGAACAAAAAAACGCTGGAGCTGCGGGAGCATTGGAAGCGGAATCGTGATAAGTGAGAGCAGGCAGCGGAGGGGATGTTTGATGAGGACGAGATGGAAGGTTATGTTTATTGTTTTCTCGGGCGTCGTAATGATCATGGGTGGCTGTAGTAAGTCCATTACGGATACGGCTACAGAGAAGAGAATAGAGTTCATTCAAAACCCGGATTCCTCATTGACGAAGGTAAAAGTAGAAACGGATGGCATGCTGTCAGAGCTCGGTTATACGCATCCCCATCCATTTGCTTTAAAAAATGAGGTGTTGGTTGATTTGAATTATTATAAGGAAAATCAAGTATCTCGCGGAGATATTACCTTATTCCAAGTTAAAAAAGATAAACAAGCGACGGATATAGCAAGAGTTGTTGGGCTTCCTGGTGAGGCGGTTCAGGTTAAAAAAGGGCAGGTTTATATTAATGGGAATAAACTGGATACCTTTTACGGCAGCGATCCTTCTTCCGATAAAAATGATTCTATGAATAAGTCATTGCAGCTAAAGGAGAATGAGTATTTTATATTGGCGGATGTACGTTGGCGAGGATTCCATGACAGCCAATCAGCGGGTGCTTTTGCCAAAGAGGAAATAGTAGGTAAAGTAGTCGGCTATGAGAACAAACGTTAAGCAGCAAAGTTGGTTAGGAAAGTAACCAAGTGTAATGGGAACTATGACGTTCTTGATGAACAAAGCTACAAATGGATACAAAGCTTAATTGATAAAAACGAAGGAAGAAGTCTGTTACTTCGTTATGTGCATGTAGAGATCACCGGTTGTTTAGGTGGTCTTTTTTTGTTTGAACTCGTATGCATAAAGAATATTTGCGGCGTCTCGGTGAGGTGGAAATGGAGCTGTAAGCACGTATGTGTTCTTACAGCGCGAGAAAAACCTTGGTTTGTTGTCTGTTAGCGCAAATATGCGCTTATTGAGTAGAGTCGGCGTCTGGGAGACGGGGAAAAGGAGCTTTATGCATAGGAGGATAATCTTAAACCACAAAGTATAAGATTGGCTCATAGTAAGCCCAGGCGGGCTCCCTTAGAATAAAAGTATCACATCAATGAAAGGGAAATCGATTATGAAATCTAATGGAGTCATTCGGGAATTACTTAGAAATCGAACGCTGCTGCTCATGTTCCTGCCCGTCGCGACGCTCCTTTTTCTCTTTAACTACTTGCCGCTTGCAGGTCTAGTCATCGCCTTCAAAGACTTTGACTTTGCTAAAGGAATTTTCGGAAGCGATTGGATGCACCCGCTGCTGAATAACTTTGATTATTTGTTCTCTTCTCCGACCGCTTTTCGGGCGATGAGAAACACGATACTGTTAAACGCATTGTTTATTACAGTCGGGCTCATTTTTGAAGTAGGGTTTGCCTTGCTGCTCAATGAGATTAGAAACAAATATTTTAAAAGAGTTACGCAGTCGTTAACCTTTCTTCCTTTCTTTATTTCGTGGATCGTAGTCGGAGTGTTCGCTTACAACTTAATGAACTTTGAGAGTGGAGCGATTAATCGAGTGCTGGAGACGATAGGCATGCAGCCGATTGATTTCTACAGCGAAGCCGGCTTATGGCCGCTCATTCTAACGATAGCGGTTCGCTGGAAGGTTACCGGATACGGCACAATCATTTATTTGGCGGCATTAACGTCCATCGACAATTCGTATTATGAAGCGGCGTCCATCGACGGTGCGACAAGATGGCAGCAAATCCGTTTTATCAGCATTCCGATGCTGCGGCCAACGATCATTATCTTAACCTTGCTGGCTGTTGGCAGAATCATGAACGCCGATTTTGGAATGTTTTACGCAATGGTCGGCGATGCTTCTCTCTTATTTCCTACAACTGACGTTATTGACACGTTTGTTTATCGCAGCTTGCGCAAATCAGGGGATATCGGCATGGCATCTGCGGCGGGCTTCCTCCAGTCGTTCATCGCATTCGTGCTCATTATCGGCAGCAATTACGCGGCACGCAAAATAGACAAAGACTCGGCTATTTTCTAAAAACGTCCATTCACATCAAGGGAGGATCATCTGCATGCATCTGAAGAGATTTTCAATTTCACAATTTATTATCATTATTGCGATCTCCTTGTTCAGTCTGTCCTGCTTGTTTCCATTCATTATGGTCATTTCAGGCTCGTTAAGCACGGAGAAGGACATTATGGATTATGGGTACACGCTATGGCCAAAGAGCATTACTTTCGATTCTTATCGCATTTTATTTCTAGGCTCTAATCGCATTATTGATGCGTATGGCGTAAGTCTTCTCGTTACGGTGGCAGGAACAATTCTATCCTTGCTCGTAACAAGCATGGGCGCATACGTAATGGCGAGACGGTCATTCAAGTATAGAAACATTTTGTCTATCTACGTCATTATAACAATGCTGTTTAATGGCGGATTAGTACCTTGGTACATCATTTGCGTGAGATATTTGGATCTAAAAGATACACTTTGGGCGCTTATTTTACCGATGCTCGCTAATGCATTCAATATGTTCCTCATTCGCAACTTTATGTTATCCATACCCGAGGATATGAATGAATCGGCCAAAATGGACGGCGCGGGCGATTTTAAAATCTTTTATCGCCTCATTGCACCGCTTTCCTTGCCTGTACTTGCAACTGTCGGTTTGTTCGTAGCATTGAGCTACTGGAACGATTGGTTTCTAGGTCTCATGTTTGTCGATAAGCAAGAGCTCCAACCGCTGCAGCTGCTGCTGCGAACGCTCATCTCCAACGTGGAATTTCTGAAGAGCTCGAGCAATGCATCCGCTATGCAGCGAATATCAGCGCAAATTCCTTCGGAATCGATCAAGATGGCGCTTACGGTCGTTACCATAGGCCCTATCATTTTCTTGTATCCGTTCGTTCAACGTTTTTTTGTCAAAGGTTTGATGGTGGGCGCAGTAAAAGGATGACTATCTCGGCTTCAGCCGTGTAGTATATAAAACATAAGCTAAGGGGAGAGGTTCAGATGCAGAAAAGCATAACAAAAATGCCGCTATTTATTGCTGTCATTATGCTGCTAAGCGTTATTCTAGCAGCATGCAGCTCAAGCAACAGCAATACGCCAAGCAATAATGGGAAGGCGACTAATGCGCCAACTGGCGGAACCGAAGAAGTGAAGCAAGAGGATGAAGTTACGCTGAAGTTTTATTTTGGCGGTGATAAAAAAGCGGCTACGGATGAGGTTTGGTCCAAAGTTAGCGAATATGTGAAAGCGAAAGGTCTTAACGTGAAGTTCGATATTAACTTCATTCCGTTTGGCGACTTCAAAGAAAAGATGCTCGTTATGGCCGCATCCGGCGACAACTGGGATATGAACTTTGACGGTGACTGGCTTTCGTACAAGCAGATGGCTGCAAAAGGATCATACATGGCATTAAACGATCTGCTGCCGGAATTTGCTCCTAACTTGCATAAGAAATATGAGGAGCAGGGTACACTTGCCGCTGCAACGGTAAACGGCAATATCGTAGGTCTTCCATGGACGATGAAAATGAATGAGCGTAAATTTACTGGCTGGCGCTCTGATCTTGTCGAGAAAGCGGGACTTGATATTCCAGCAGGCTCAATCAAAACGATTGAGGATGTCGACAGATTGCTGCGTGAATTGAAAAAAGCGTACCCGAACGAAAGAATTTCCCGGACGCCGCCGGTATCCCTCATTATGATTCGTGATGAGTGGGTAGATCTTAACTTCCACGGCCTTGGCTTCTATTTAAGCGATGATAAAATTACGATTAAAGCGGTTGAGCAGCAACCATTCTACCTAGAGGCTGCAAAGCTGGCTAAAGTTTGGTATGACGATAATTTGATTAACCGTGATGCGATGATCGATAAGTCAGACGAAGCAGCAGAGTGGAGAAATGGCAAAAAGCTGTTCACTGTAACATCGCATGAATGGGTAAGTGCTAATCCTGGTTTCTCTGATCCGTCGTTCAAGATGGAATCGGCAGAGCTTTATCCTGACAAAAGATTCGTTAACCGTACGGCTCTTGCCAATGTCGTTGCCATTAACCGTAACTCCAAAAATCCAGAACGAGTGCTTCGTTTCTTGGATATGATGGAAACCGACAAAACGTTGTATGACCTTGTGCAATACGGTATTGAAGGCAAAACCTATGTATTGAACGGGGAAACGGCTGAATATCCGGAAGGCATGGAAACAACGACGAGCAACTATATGGAGTGGGGCGGACAATGGGCATTCTGGAAGCCGCAATTCATGCGTCCGACGATGACATACGGAACAGATTTCTGGCTGAAGGAAGCTGAATTTGCAAGCAAGCCTAATAACGTCAACTCGCCAATCGACGGCCTGTTTATCGCTGAAGACAATATGAAAAACGAGATTGCAAAGCGTGATACAGCAAACGATGAGCTGAACAGACCGATAGAGTTTGGCGTGGTGAAGGATGTCGAGAAGGCAGTTGCTGCTTATATCGAAACGCAAAAGAAAAATGGACTTGATGTCATCATCGCTGAAACTCAAAGACAAATTGATGAGTTTCTTGCGAAGAAAAAATAAAGTGTGACGAATGAGAAGCCGACCTTATGTAGAGGAAGGCTTCTCATTTGACAACAATTGAAAGCGGATACATTGGATGAGTATGAAGAAGCTGCTGCGAAACGGCAGTTCTCTTGTATCGCATTTACAACCAGCAGCCTTAAAACGCGAGCCTGGTCCCCCGGGACCAGGCTCTTTTCGATACCCCAGAAGCATTGAAGGAGGTGGTAGGATCGAATAAATAGGGATTGGAGCAGCCGCTGTATCATCCATTTTTTGAGGAGGGAATTTATGTTGGTTAAAGGAAGAAGACAGGTTTACGTCATCCTATTGCTTGTTCTGGTTCTTATTTCAACGCAGCTCTCGTTTTCACCATCCAAGGTATCGGCAGCTGGCAATTTAGCGCTGAACAAAAGTGTAACGGAAAGCAACCATACTCAGAACTATGTAGCTTCAAACGCAACGGATGGCAATCAAGCCAGCTATTGGGAGGGGGCTGCAAGCAGCTATCCGAACTGGATTAGGGTCGATTTGGGCAGCAGCCAAGCCGTCAATCAAGTGGTTCTTAAGCTGCCGCTTGCTTGGGGGGACCGTACGCAAACCTTATCTGTGCAGACTAGCAGCGATGATGTTAACTACAACACCATTGTTGCTTCTGCGGCCTATACTTATCAATCTGGTACAAATGCGGTCACCATCAACTTTACAAGCACCAATGCGCGTTATGTCAAAATAAATGTGACGGCCAATACTGGAGCAACAGGCGGACAAATATCGGAGCTAGAGGTGTATGGACCAGTTGTGGCAACGCCAACGCCTTTACCGAGTGCGACGACAGTTCCAACAGCTACACCTGCTCCAACAGCTGCGCCAGGCTCGCTAACGGCTTTTGTTCAAACGGCAGCTTCCGCCTTTAACAGTCAGTTTGGCACGCAATTGGAAAACTCCAGTGAAGGCGGTCAAAATGTCGCCTATGTGGACAACGGGGATTACCTTGTGTTTAACAATGTGAATTTCGGGAGCGGAGCCTCATCGGTTGCGCTGCGTGTGGCAAGCCAAACAACCGGCGGCAATGTTGAAATTAGACTGGACAGCTTAAGCGGCACGCTGGCAGGTACCTGCGCGGTAACGACTACGGGCGGCTGGCAGTCATGGACAACCAAAAACTGTTCCATTAACACAATAAGCGGAGTCCATAATCTATATTTAAAATTTACTGGAGGAGCAGGTAATCTGTTTAATATCAATTGGTTTAAATTTGCTGCTGCCGCAATTGGCGGCGATGTAGTCGGAAAGGTGTTTGCTGGCTACCAGGGCTGGTTTACCGCTGGGGGTGACGGATCACCTCTAAACAACTGGACACATTGGTCCAAAAACAATAATAATCTGACAGCGAATTCCAACGTAAACTTCGAGATGTATCCAGATTTAAGAGAGTATACGAAGCTGTATCAAACGAACTTAGGCAATTTAGGCAACGGTCAGCCAGCCAAGCTGTTCTCCTCTTATGATCAAGAAACGGTGAACAAGCATTTTGAATGGATGCAGACGTACAACATAAGTGGCGCAGCGCTGCAAAGATTCGGGGCGGATGCAAACTATGCGCCGAATAATTGGAATCAGAACCGCGACAGCGTAGCTGTGAAGGTGAAAAATGCTGCAGAAACCTATAACCGCAAATTTTATGTGATGTACGACATTACGGATCTCAATCCAAGCCAGTGGGTCAATGCGGTCAAAAATGATTTTACCAACAATGTTGTTGGCACGATGAATTTAACCTCATCCACTGCCTATGCCAAGCAGGACGGTAAGCTGGTCATTTGTATTTGGGGGATCGGGTTTACCGATCGGCCGGGAACAGCAGCGGAATCCGCAGACCTAATCGCTTGGTTCAAGAACCAAGGCTATTATGTGATCGGCGGCGTTCCTACTCATTGGCGAAATGGGGATAATGATTCGAAGCCTGGATTCCTCGATGTGTACAAATCACTTGATATGCTGTCGCCTTGGTTTGTCGGTCGGTTCAGCCAGCTAGCGGGCGCTGATCATTACAAGACGAATCAGTGGGCGCCGGATTTCGCATTTACTCAGCAGAATGGCATCGTATATCAGCCCGTGATTTGGCCAGGTTTTGCGTGGAAAAATATGAAAAACGGTCCCGTCAACGAAATTCCTAGGCTGCATGGCGATTTCATGTGGCGACAGGCTTACAATTTAAAAAGTTTAGGCATCAATACAGGTTATATTGCGATGTTTGATGAATATGACGAAGCGACAGCGATTGCCAAAGCCGCCGAGAACAGCTCGATGATTCCGAACAATCAATATTTCCTTACGCTCGATGCGGATGGCGTAGCCGTATCCTCTGATTTCTATTTGCGGTTGACTGGCGATATTGCACGTCTTTTCAATAATGAAATCCCATTAACCGTAAATCATCCGACCAGCCATCAGTAAACATTCACAGCTTTAAATGAAAAAGGCGCTCCCCTAGCGGGATCGCTTTTTTCATGATTATAATAGAGAGAGTTAGTAGTAGGAGAGGAGAGATTGTTTTGAACAACATTAAACATATTATTTTTGACTTTGATGGTACACTGGCTGATACTTGGCCGGTGATGTATCAAGTGATTTCAGGTGTATTCCAGAGATATGATGGCAGGCAAGTGTTGATTGAGGATATGTACGCATTGGCAGGGCCGACGGAGCTTCAAATTATTGAACAGCATCTAAATAATCGCGAGCAAGTGGAAGCAGCCATAACCGAATATGTAGCTGAATACGAGCAGCGCCATGAGGAGCTCGTAGAGCGAAATACGGAAATAGCAGATTTGCTAGTCTCATTGCGGCAATCAGGCATCGGAATTGCCATGTTTACAGGCAAATCGCGGCGTACGCTCGATATTTCACTGGACAAGCTGGGCTGGGAGGTTAGCTTCGACAAGATTGTAACGGGCGATGATGTGGAGAAGCGCAAGCCATCAGCGGAAGGGATCCATCTTATATTGAACGAGCTTGGCTGGGCAAAGGAAGAAACTATTTTTGTCGGCGACAGCAACGATGATATGCTGGCTGGTCAAGAAGCCGGAATACGTACATTTGCTGCTCAGTGGATGGCTGTCGTGCAGGATAAAGATTACCGCGTCTTGCCGGAGCGGATTTTTAACGAGGTGGAAGCGTTCAAGCAGTTTGTACTTGAGCAAGTAGAGAAAGTATAAATAGCAGCTTCTTATACAACTGTAGCAGTTGTCGATTGACACAGATGATACAAATGGAATATAGTCATGGTATTCTTAGTCGCAAGAAAGGAATGCCATGTCAAACTATCCCTATACCCGAATTAAAGATGATATTAAGCAGCGCGTGTTGGAAGGAGAATGGCTCGCGGAGATGCGTTTGCCCTCCAGCCGCAGCTTTGCACAGGCATATAACTCCAGTGTAAATACAGTGGAAAAAGCGATAAAAGAGCTGTGCGCGGAGGGGCTTCTCAAAAGAGACAATCGCAGAGGAACCTTTATTGAGAATGGTGTTGTATCTCCACTCGGTCAGAACAGATCTGGACTTGTAGCCGCCTCTGTCATTGGAATAGAAAATCCGCTATGGGCTACTGCATTAAGAGGAATTGAGGATGTACTTCATCTGCACGGCTATCACCTTCTCAGCTATAGCGATGACCGAAGCCTCGATAAGCTGGAGGCACTCGTTAAAGGTGCTGTAGCTAAAGGGGTTGATGGTGTCATCTTAAGTCCTATTTATGACAAGCATCATGAGGAGCGCAATCAGCGTCTGTACCGTTTGCTGGCGAGCAGCAAAATTAAGGTTGTTTTCCTTGACCGGCATTTATATAACAGCAACATACCCTTCGTTACGAGTGATAATGTCGCGGGCGCATACAATTTGACGAAGATGCTCATTGAAAAGGGGCATCGCCGAATTGCGTTTATTCGCAACTCGGACTTGAGTACGTTTAATGAACGGCTGCTCGGTGTGAAGCAGGCCTTTATTGATTCAGGCCTTTCGTTTGATTCTGACTTAGATATGCTGATACCGACCGAATTTGAAAACTTTGAAGAGGAATTTGAGTCATTCAGCAGTAAAATAGCGGAGAAGCTTAACAAGACGCCATGTACAGCTGTTTTCGCTGCGAATGATCAAATTGCAGAATCGGTCATTTCGGCGATGACACAGCTTGAGCTGCGTTTCCCTGAGGATCTGTCGCTTGTGACCTATGATGCATTAAATCTTAACCGCAAGCTGAAGCTGAATGTTACGGGCGTTAATCAACCGTTTTATGACATGGGACGAACGGCAGCAAACCAGCTTATGAATCTGCTGGAGGGCAAAGAGCATCTATCCGTGCTCGGTCAAATCTGCAAAGCTGAAATTAATGAAGGCAGCTCTATTATGCCAGTGAAGCTCACATAAACAGAAATATGATGGACCATTGTCGTTCGCGACAGTGGTCTTTTTTTGTATCAACTGTATCAAAATAATAATATATTAAAGTAAACTGTTGACACAGATAACGTTTGGAACTAATATAACGTTATAAAAGTAATACAGAATAATTGTGTTTGTATTACTTTTATGATACAGAAACAAAATATTCGGTCATTAACACGTACGACAGTATGAATCAACCATCGATTGTAAGCGTTATCGGACAGATCGGGGACGAGACGCTGACGATAAACAAATGTACAAGGGGGATTTAACAAATGAGAAGACGGTTCGGCAAGCTGGCAATTATATTATTAATTACGGTTTTAATGGCGGTTCTGAGTGCTGGCTGTGGAAGCAATTCGAATGATAAGGGCAATGCTGGAAATGAAAGCGCTGGCAACAAAAATGCCCCATCTGGAAAAACCGAGAAGCTTGTCTATTACGGATTCTCAGAGTGGGTTACCGATCCTAATTTTGCACCGGTGTTTGATGAGCTGAAAGCGAAGTTTGCGAAAGAAAATCCAGGCTTTGAGGTGGAATTCCAAAGTGACCCTTGGGGAACTTGGGAAACGAAGTACAAGGTTATGTTCGCAAGCGGCAACGCGCCCGATGTATTTATCGTAAACAATCCGGACTTCCCCACCTTTGCTAACTCCGGTTATTTGCTAGATTTGGGCGAGAAGCTTAGTGAAGAGGCATTCAAGGACTTTTTCCCTGGCATCTTGTCCATGTATACGTGGAACGGCAAGCATATGGCTTTGCCCTATACGACGGATGCTAGGGTGCTGTGGTACAACAAAGAGCTATTTAAACAAGCGGGTCTTGATCCCGAGAAGCCGCCAGCAACATGGGCAGAGCTGAAGGACTATGCTTTGAAAATTGCAGATGCAACAGACGCAGCAGGTTTCGGAATGGATTTAGGCCTGAAAGAGTTTCCAGCGCAAAGCTTGTTCA
Source organism: Pristimantibacillus sp. Z349TD_6 (assembly GCF_056173205.1). Classification (NCBI taxonomy): domain Bacteria; kingdom Bacillati; phylum Bacillota; class Bacilli; order Caryophanales; family Paenibacillaceae; genus Pristimantibacillus (SeqCode); species Pristimantibacillus sp. Z349TD_6. The sequence continues at coordinate 2,360,908 of NZ_CM149662.1, forward strand.
CTGCATCAAGCGGAACCATTATAAATGTGGATGGCAGCGGCAGCATCACTCCGAATGTCAATACCGCGGAGTTCAAGGACTATCTTCAATTATTAAAGGACATGGGACCTGCATATGAAGCTGATTTTGCTACACTGGATCATCTGAAGGTGGCTACTTTGTTCGCACAGCAAAAGGTGGGCATGGTGCTTGCTGGAACTTGGGTAACGGATCAGAACCCAGATTTGAAGGGCGCTGCATTTTACGGTCAATCACTCGTTCCAAAATACAATGCCAGCGCTCCGGACGGCTCATTCGGCGGTGGTTTCGGAATCGGAATATCAGCGAAAAGCAAACATCCCGAGCAAGCGATTAAACTAGCGCAAATGCTGACCTCAGTCGATTTCAATGCACGCACGATGAGCGATGTGCCAGCCAACAATGCATCGCTTGCTGTATCTAAATTCGCAACCGATCCCGCTTACAAAATTTTTATGGATCAAATCAAATTTGCTAGGCAATCTCAGCCGAAGACACTTTTCTACAAAGAAATTGACTCCGCTGTATACGATACGGTGTCTAAAGTACTGATAGGCAATGAAGCCATTGATGGGGAGATCAGCAAGCTTGAAACGAAAATAAAAGAAATTTCGACTCAAAAATAATTGGCGGGGCAGATGAATAAACATTCGTCTGCCCTAACTCCTAATCGATGAACCTGGAGGCATCAAGATGATTCGTAAACGGCTTTTTCGACATTCGGTTCCCTATTTATATCTGCTGCCCTCGTTAGTCATTATTATGAGCCTGCTGACGTATCCGCTGCTTTACAATCTTTATGTCAGCGTGCATCGCTGGCAGTTAAGCAGACCTGACAAACCTTTTATCGGGCTTGATAATTTCACAGCCATTGTAAAAGATGATATTTTTCAAACGGTATTGTGGACGACGGTTAGCTGGACTTTGATTGGCGTGCTGCTGCAAATGGCAATTGGCTTGATAAGCGCTCTGTACGTGGATGAGAGAAGGCGAAGCAAAGGGGCGCTCAGATCGCTGCTGCTGCTTCCGTGGGTATTGCCCGGTGTGGTCACTGCACTGATGTGGAGCTGGATGCTGCAATCAGACATGGGGATTATAAATGAGCTGTTAAAAACCTATCATATTACGAGCGAAAATATTTCTTGGTTAGGCTCTGATCATGTGGCGCTTGGCACTTTGATTTTCGTAAATACATGGAAAGCTTTCCCGTTTTGGTTTCTTATGCTGCTTGCAGGCTTGCAGGATATTCCGAATGAGCAGGTGGAGGCGGCTCGTATTGACGGCGCTCGTTGGTTTGGCATTGTAAGGTATATCAAAATACCGCATCTAAAGCCCATTATAGGGGCCACGGGTGTCATTACGACCATTTGGACGCTCAATTATTTTGATCTCATATGGGTAACGACAAAGGGCGGACCAATGGATTCAACCTCTACGCTGCCCATTTATACCTACCGCCTAGCATTCGAATTTTTTGATTTTGGCAAATCATCGGCTATGGCGCTTATTAGTCTGGTCATCATCGGTATCGTTTGCTTGCCTTATATGCGAGCTATGCTGAAGTCTATTAAGGAGTGACATAAGTGAAAGGGATTCGTCTTGGAGGTCACATACTATTATTTATTGTCATTGCTGTCATCATCTTGTTTCCCTTATATTGGCTGCTTGCGACTTCAGTTAAGCCGTCTGCCGAAATTTTTGCCGCACCACCAACGCTGTTTCCTGAACAATTGAACTGGGATCATTACCGCAGCGTTTTCCGTGATTCAGAAATTGTTGTGTATTTTATAAATTCGATGCTGATTACGGCTGTAACGGTATTTATTGTGCTGATTATTGCAAGTCTCGCTGCGTACAGTATGACCCGTTATACATTCAGAGGAAAGCTAACTTACTTTACCGTCATTTTGTTTGCACAAGTCATGCCGCTTACGACATTAATCGTTCCGTTATACATCTTGTGGGGCAAGCTGGAGCTGCTGAATACATATACCAGCATCATTTTGACCTATTGTGCGATATTGCTGCCGATGGCGATATGGCTGTTAACCGGTTATTTCAAGGGTATTCCGAAGGACATAGACGAAGCCGCAACCATCGATGGCTGCTCCTCATTCGGAATTTTAGTGCGGATGATTTTACCGCTTGCGCAGTCCGGGCTCGTTGCTGTCGGGTTAACCGTCTGTATAACGGTATGGCAGGAAATTATGATTGCGATGACGTTTGTAAGCTCAGATGCCATGAGAACGTTGCCTGCGGGCATTAATACTTTTATAACAAAATCGGGCATTCAATGGGGCCCCCTTACGGCCTCGGGCATTGTGACCACACTGCCGGTTCTTATTGTCTTTATTATTTTCCAGAAGGCGCTCGTTAAAGGACTTACCGCAGGCGCGACTAAAGGTTAGGCCCCCGAGTGCCCATCAAGAAAAACGAGGAGTTTATTATGCAACCGAAAGAATGGCTGTACCATATGGAGAAATGGCTAAAGGAGAAAGAGCAGTATTTGTATCGTCATATTGCACCTCTGTCATTCGAATATTTACCTGCCGAATGCCGGCTGTCGTACGAGGAGGCGCTTCAAGGACATTACGTCCAATTGGAACCGGGCACCGAGTGGGGCGAGAAATGGCATTATGGCTGGTTTAAAGCAAGCGTGCGTTGTCCACTAGAGGCAGCTGGAGAACGTGTGGAGCTGCAGCTGGCTCTTGGCGGAGAAAGCACGATATATGTCAATGGCAAACTCGCAGGCGCTTATGATTTGCAGCATCATTCCCTTACTTTGACAAGAGAAGCTTCTGGCGGACAATGTTTTGAGGTTGTGGCCGAGGCGTATGCAGGGCATGACCGTGATCTTCCGATTTACGGACAGTCGTTTTTGACGATTCTTAATGAAGAGCTATATCAATTTTTTATTGATCTGAATGTGCTGCTCCAGCTTCGAGCGGTCCTCCCGCCAAGCTCATTAAGGGTTTCCGAGCTTGATCAAGCCTTCTTAAAGCTGATTGCATTCATGAATTGGGGTTTGGAAGGCGAAGAGCTGACGAAGCAGGCGATACAAGGCAGGGTGATCATGAGGCCTTTGCTTGATTGTGTGAACGGTTCAACCGTACCGAAGCTGTATATGATGGGGCAATCCCATTTGGATATCGCTTGGCTATGGCCGATCGAGGAGACAAAACGCAAGATTGCCCGTACGATGTCTAATCAGCTAAGTTTGCTCGATGAATATCCGGAATATCGTTATGTGCAAAGCCAGCCTTACTTGTTTCAATTAGCAAAGGATTTATATCCGGAGCTGTACGATCGAATAAAGCGTTATGTAGCGGAAGGAAGAATTATTCCCGAAGGCGGCATGTGGGTTGAGCCGGATACGAATATTCCGAGCGGTGAGAGTTTAATCCGTCAGTTTTTGTACGGCAAACGTTTTTTTAGAGAAGAATTTGGCGTAACTAATGAAATGCTTTGGCTGCCTGATGTATTTGGCTATTCCGGCAATATGCCTCAAATTATGAAAAAATGCGGAATCAACTATTTTGCATCGATAAAAATGTATCAAACCTATGATAATATTACGGACCCCTTTCCGTTTAATACGTTTACGTGGGAAGGCATAGACGGCTCAGCAGTGCCCGTGCATCTGCTTGATTATGGTCCATTCCCAAATCCGGCTGATGTGAAATACGCCAGCTTCCAGTGGGAAGAGAGAGTGCAAAAGGAAGGGATCTCCACGCGACTGGTTCAATTCGGCTATGGAGACGGAGGCGGCGGGGCAAACCGCGATGACCTCGAGTTTCTGCGACGGATGGCTAATCTCGAAGGAATACCGCAAACCGTCATTTCTTCCCCCATCGAATACTTTGAGGATTTGCAGCGAAGAGGCATGCCGGATGCTCATTATGTAGGCGAGCTCTATTATCCGGCGCATCGCGGGACACTTACCTCGCAGGCGAAGATGAAGCGGGGCAATCGTAAAAGCGAGATTGCGCTTCGTGAAGCAGAGCTGTGGGCCGCTGCCGCTTATTTAAGGGGACGCGCAACCTATCCGAAGAAGCTGCTCGATGAGGCATGGCGCAAGCTGCTGCTCTTGCAATTTCATGATATTTTACCGGGGACATCCATCACAAGAGTGCATGAGGAAGCGGAGGCTGATTTCGAAAAACTGTTGCAATTGGCGGCAGAACTAGGCCAAGCGGCTGCATCTGCCCTTACGGATGGTTCCAATGATGGCATAACCTACTTTAATTCACTGCCTTGGGTTCGGACAGCACTCATTGAGCTGCCAGACAACTATGTTGGCGTACGGAATTCTGAAGGGGAATTACTAGACCTTCAGCTTTATGGGGATAAGAAAGTTGCTAAAGTGGTCATTCCCGCGATGAGCCATCTCTCTGTCATGCCAGATGAAGCAGGAGAGATAAGCGAAGGAGTCAGAGCAACCTCGCACAGTCTAGAAAACGAGTGCTTAAAAATGACCTTTAATGATTACGGTGAAATCACAAGTTTGTTCGATAAGGAAACGAATGAGGATTGGGCAAGCGGCTTAAGCAATCAATTTCTGCTTTACCGTGATCAACCTTCTAATTATGATGCATGGGAAATTGATCGCAGATATGCGGACTCTGTCATTATCTTGAGGGAACCTGCGAAAATGACGGTCAGCACTCAGGGGGCTCTGTTTGCTGAAATTCAGCTGGAGCGTACGATCAATGAATCTGTTATTTTGCAAAAAATTCGTTTGGAGCGCGGCAGCAGAAGGGTTGATTTTCGTACAAAGGTAGATTGGAGAGAGAAGCATAAGCTGCTTAAAGTAGGCTTCAAGGTTAATCTCCACGCTTCTGAGATGATGAATGAAATTCAGTTCGGTTATGTGAAACGGCCCAATCACCATTCACGCCCGCATGATGCTGACCGCTTTGAAGTGAGCCAGCACAAATGGTCGTCAATCGTGGAAGGGGATCGCGTATTTTCTTTACTCAACGATGGCAAATACGGGCTGAACGCTTGCGGCAAGGAAATGAATTTGACCCTGCTTCGCTCGCCGACCTGGCCGGATGATCGGGCAGATGAAGGTCAGCATGAATTCACCTATGCGCTTCATGTTTGGAACAACGGCTTTATGAGCAGCCCAGTCATACGCGAGGCTTATGAACTCAACTGTCCGGTGCTTGCCGCTGCTGGACAGGCCGAACCTGCCGCTGCGCTTCTGACATGCGATCAGCCTAATATTATGATTGACACGATTAAGCTTAATGAGGGTGACTCGGATGATTGGATTGCTCGAATATATGAAGCGAAAGGAGCCTCAACTCGCTGCTCCGTACAATCCGGATTTGAGCTAGCATCGGCATGTGAAACCGACATGCTGGAGGAGAAGCCCATTCGCACGCTTGAAATCATGCCTGGCTCTAATGCCGTCCAGTTATCCTTTAAGCCTTTTGAGGTGAAGACGATTCGTTTCAGAACTATCCTTCATTAAAGTAATCCATGCAGCACTCGCTCTTCTAGCAGGAGCGAGAAGCTGCTTAGGATATAACGCTGTGTAAGAAAGGAGGATATGTATTTTTCTTTTCTTTTTATGTAAGCGCTTTATAATTGAGGGGAGGCAATGTTCATGGTTCAAAACAAGTGGAGAAAACATTTGAAAAGAGGAGGAGTGACGGTTTTGCTGTTTTCACTGTTAGGCGCTTCAACCTTCGGTACCCCGTTTGGTCCTGAACGAGCGAATGCGGATGGTTTGACAGCGGCTCATGCTCAGCGTATCGCAGCTGCTTATCAAGGTGTCTATACGTCACCGCCATCCAACAGTAATTTTTCACGCACGCCGAATGCGCCTTTGCTTGGAAACGGTGATGTAGGTGTGACCATGGTAGGCAATATTGACAATATGGTCATGGTGCTCGGCAAAAATGAATTTTGGTCGCTTGCCGAAGGACAGGTGAAGTCGATGGCAAGACTAAACATTGCAGTCGCTTCAATGAATGGGGCGTCCTATCTTGCAGAGCAAAAGCTTGCCAGTGCGCAAGTTAACGGTACGTTTAGTCTTGCTGGCAATACGATTCGAACAGAAAGCTGGATGCAGGCAACGGATACCGTAAATAATTTACTGCTTACCAAGTATACTTATACAGGCAGCGGGTCCAAATCAGCAGCCATCTCGCTTGCCAAAGGCAATGAAAACAGCTATGCCAGCTCATCTGGTTCATCAGGAGATGTGCTCTATCTGGATGTCAGGGGAGATAGCGCGGATACGATAAGCGGCTATAATACAAGAAAAGTGAGAATTGCCACTCGAATTGTAGGCACAGCAGGTTCGATCAGCGGCAATACGCTATCGTTTACGATGACGCCGGGCAATACGTATACGCTGGTTACGAGTATAATGAGCGATGCTGACAGCAGCGGTTACCAAGCAGCAGCGATAAACAATGTCAGCTCCAAAACGCAGGCGAATGTGGATGCACTGCAGACAAGCCATCAGAGCTGGTGGAGCAGCTTTTATGGCAAATCCTTCATTGAAATTCCGAATAAGACAATTGAGAAGTCATTTTATGCGTCGCTTTATTTGATGGGCAGTACGTCTAGAGCTGGGGAGATGGCGCCTGGCTTATGGGGAAACTGGCTAGCCCGCAACGGTGAATGGAAAGGCGATTATCACCTCAACTACAACTACGAAGCCCCCTTTTATTTTACATTGCCAACCAATCATATTGAGCTTGCAGAAAACTATGACAAACCAGTACTGGATTGGATTCCAAAAGGCCAGGCGTTAGCGGCGGCTAACGGTTATAGCGGCGTATTTTATCCTGTTGGACTGGGACCTCTTCCGAATGGGTCAAGTGACGGCAATATCCATGGTCAAAAAACGAATGCTGCTTTTGCTGCGACCAATATGATTATGCGCTATTACAATACGAATGACATGTCCTATGCGAGCAAGGTGTATCCATATCTGAAGCAGGTCTCGGCATTTTGGCAAAATTATTTGGTTTGGGATGGAGCGAGATATGACATTGTCAACGATGCGCAGCATGAGGGTGATTCTTATCCGCAAACGAATGGCATCATGTCGCTTGGCCTTGTCCGTTATTTGCTGCAGGGAAGCATCGATATGAGTGTCGCATTAAATCAGGATGCGGCACTGCGGACGACTTGGCAAAATATAGTAAACAATCTTAGTCCATTTCCAACGTTTACACGGAACGGCCAGACCGTATTTAGGTACACGGAGATTGGCCGGGAATGGAGCACTGATAATGCCATTGGTATTCAGCATATTTACCCTGCTGGCCAAATCGGGTTGTCTAGTGACGCTTCAACACTTCAAACAGCCAAAAATATGGTAGACCAATTGGGCAGCTGGAACGACGGCAATGGCACAAACACATTTTATCCTGCAGCAGCAAGGGTCGGTTATAATCCAGCTTCTCTATTAACTCGTTTAACCTCGTTCATTAACGGCTACAGCTATCAAAATCTTCATATTGCAACGAACGGCGGCGGTATCGAAAACTTTAATACGGTTCCTGCGACAATCTCGGAAATGTTCTTGCAGTCCTTCCAAGGGAAAATAAGAATATTCCCGAACTGGCCGGAAAATACGGATGCAAAGTATGGCGATCTGAGAGCCGATGGGGCGTTTCTTGTTTCGAGCGAAAAAAGAAACAATCAGGTGCAATATGTGCGATTGATTAGTGAAAAAGGCAAATCGGCAGCAATCGTCAACCCATGGCCGAATCAAACGGTGCGTGTTTACCGCAATGGTGTAGATGCCGGAACCGTATCGGGGGCTGAGTTTACGATTGCAACTTCAGTTAATGAGACGGTGCATCTTGCACTGAGTGGTACAGCTTACAGCACGATTGTGCAGCTGATGAATCAAGCGCTAAGCGGGGGCGGTGTGACAAACCCTGGCAATCTCGCGCTAAATAAAACGACAGCTGCAAGCGATACCATTGGGGGGACGGAAACGAAGGAGAAAGCAGTTGACGGATCTGCCAGCTCGAAGTGGACATCGCTGCCACTGAGTTCAGCGCCGGGAGATAAATGGCTAAGTGTGAATTTGGGCGCTAATGTCATGATTAACCGCTGGGTTGTGAAGCATGCTGGTTCAGGAGGAGAGTCTGCGTCTTACAACACTAAAAATTTCAAGCTGCAAAAGAGCAATGACGGTGCAGTCTGGACGGATGTTGATGTAGTTACAGGCAATACAGCTTCGGTTACGGATCGCACAGTCGCGCCTTTTAGCGCCAATTATGTGAGGCTGTATATTACAGCTCCAGTACAAGATAATGCTGGATACTATCAAGTGCCGGGCGATCGAAGCAATGCTCGCATTTACGAGCTAGAGTTGTATGGACCGTCATAATTTCTTTTGATTTATGCTGTAGAAGAGAGTGTCCAAATAGGGGATGCTCTCTTTTTTTATTATCTACAGAATATAAACCATTATATTTATTTCCTCTATAACGAACGACATTATGTTTTACCCGGGTAATATTGACTTTTTATTTTTACACGGGTAAAATTATTTTAACATGCAGAGGAGGAGATACAGTATGCGAAATGACCTAATGCGCTTTTTCTGCACGGCATTTTTGGGTGTGAGGGTCATCGCCAGCGGTTCGTTACATCACGTTGCTTCTACAGTGAAGGATGCTCTTGATGACAAAGACCTCGGACAGCTGCTTATATTTGACGATTCCACGGGGAAGCAAATAGATGTTGATTTTCGTGGGAAGATAGATGACGTGCTTCAACGGTTAGGTGAACAGTTTAGCGATTTGCCCGGTACGGAAGTGAATGACGAACCTACACGGCGAGTCGGTCGACCGAAGCTGGGTGTTGTATCCGGTGAGGTTACGTTATTGCCGCGGCATTGGGAATGGCTCAAGAGTCAACCAGGAGGGGCGTCGGTAACCTTGCGGAAACTCGTTGATGAAGCTCGCCGGGCTGGAGGAGAACAGAGCAAGAAACGAGAGTCGCAAGAAGCAACGCATCACTTTATGACAGCTATAGCCGGGAACTTCCATCAATATGAAGAAGCTCTGCGGGAATTGTATGCTGGTGATTTGAATCGTTTTTACCACTTCATCGACGACTGGGCACCCGATATCAGAAACTATATCAAAAGTTTGTCCGCTAAAGCATTCTCTGAAGGGAACTCATAAATGAAAGAAAATTCACGCCTTCTACCTATGGCAGAATCTTCGATAACGAATGAATTGGAGGGGAACATGATGATGAACATCTTGAAAGTCAACGGCATCGAGTTGGCCTATGACAGTTTCGGCAACGAAAATGACGAGGCTATTCTCCTTATCGCCGGGCTTGGAACCCAGATGATCCGCTGGACGGATTCGTTTTGTCGGATATTGGCAGCGCGGGGCTTTCGCGTGATCCGCTTTGACAATCGCGATGTAGGTTGCTCGACGCACTTTAGCCATTATCGGGCGCTGGATTTTGGCGCACTAGCGACTGCTCTCATGTCGGGGCAGCGGCCGGACATCCCATACACTCTCGATGACATGTCCAACGACGCTATTGGACTGCTCGACGCCTTCTCGATTGACCGGGCACATTTTGTTGGCAGGTCTATGGGCGGAATGATCGCCCAGATTGCAGCAAGTGAGTACCCTAACCGGGTTTTATCTCTCACCTCCATTATGTCCAGTTCCGGTAATCCCGCCCTTCCGCAAGCTTCCTCAGATGTCATGGGGCTGATGACCAAACCGGCGCCGAACCCATTTGAGAATGAAGCAGGATTTATGGCGCACAGCCTCTCTTTTGCAAGACGCATCGCCGGTTCCGGCTATCCGTTTGAAGAGGACGCTTATCGGGCGCTCATTCTGGAGGAAGTCCAGCGAGCCTATGATCCAGGCAGTGTCGGACGACAAATAGCAGCTATTGCTGTCTCTGGTGACCGTCGTCCGCGGCTGGCGACGATAAAAGCACCAGCGCTTGTCATTCATGGGGTGGACGATCCGCTGTTCGTCCCTGCGTGCGGCGCTGACACGGCTGCTGCCATCCCGGGCGCCGAGCTGATGTTGGTTGACGGCATGGGACACGACCTGCCGCACCAACTGTACAAAGTAATCGCTAATGGCATAGAGCGAACGGCTCGTCGCAATTGACACACGCTTCCAGAATAGCAATCAGCCTAAGAAGCTCCATTTCAAGGGGCACGTTATTTCATTAAAACAGCGACAGTCTAGGACTTTTTTTCTTGTCCTATGCTGTCGCTGTTTCCATTTCAAGGCTCAGCCTATAACTTATTTTTTGGAGTCTGACGGTATGACAATGAGAAGATCTGCGTGGAATAAAGCCATCCTGTCCAATCCTTTATTTTCTGCTGATATTTATATTGTAATTGCAAGGGCAATAAGCATCATAGGATTAGGAAAGAGGCTAACAATAGGACAGAAAGTTTAAAAATGCCTCATGTGGAATGCCGTGTGATTGACTTAAACTAAACGAGACACGGAAAGGAAAGGTGAGGGCATGGCGAAAATAACGGGAATCAAATGTATTCGAACGCGTAAGAACGGAACTTGGACGATCGTAAAGGTGATGACCGATCAAGACGGGCTTTATGGACTCGGCTCGGCTTCGGATGTCTACAACCCGGAAGCCGTTGTACAAGTTATTGAGCAATTGCTGGCGCCGCTTCTGATCGGCAAAGATGCCGCTAACATAGAAGATTTGTGGCAGACGATGTATATGAGCGGCTATTGGAGAAACGGAGCTATTTTGCATACGGCAATCGGCGGTATTGATATGGCATTATGGGATATTAAAGGGAAGGAAGCGGGGTTGCCGGTCTATCAATTGCTCGGCGGGGCAAGCCGCGCGGCTGTTCCTTGTTATGGACATGCAGGGGGATCGGATATTTCCGAGCTCAAAGAGGATGTGCAGCGTTTTATGGAGGAGGGCTATACCGTCATTCGCGTACAGATGGGCGGGTATGGGGGAGGCGGCTTCATTAACGCTGACAAGGCGAACCTGCCGGAGCGTGCTTGGACAAAAGGTCCAGTGTTTGACGAGCAGGCTTATTTGAATGCCATCCCGAACATGCTCGAGCAATTGCGGACAACGTTTGGCATGGGTATCCAGTTTACGCATGATGTGCATGAGCATTTGTCGCCTATCAATGCGATCCAGCTGGCGAAGCGGGTTGAGCCCTATGGTCTGTTCTTTCTTGAAGATGCGCTCGCACCGGAGCAAATTAGCTGGTATCGCCATCTTCGTCAGCAGAGCGCAACGCCGCAGGCGGTTGGCGAGCTGTTCGTGAATCCGCAGGAGTGGACGGAGCTCGTTAAGGAGAGACTGATTGATTTCATTCGCGTTCGCGTCTCGAAGGCTGGGGGCATTACGCCATGCCGCAAAATAGCAGCGCTGTGCGAGGCGTTTGGCGTACGTACCGCGTGGCAGGAAGGCGGAGAGAATGATCCCGTTAACCAAGCGGCAGCGGTACATCTTGATATGGCGATATGGAATTTCGGCATTCAGGAAGTGAACCATTTTAGAGCGGAAGAGCTTGATGCCTTTGAGGGGCATATCGTTAGAAAGGGCGGTTATCTTTACCCTTCGAACAAGCCGGGTCTTGGCATTGAGCTGGATGAGCTGAAGGCGCAGCTGCTCGTTGGGGACAACTGGAATCGCTCCGCATATCACAATCCTTATCATCTGGATCGCAAGGCTGACGGTACGCTTGTGAGGCCATAATAACAAGTTGAAAATTGGAGGTGCTTCTTCTATGAAAACAATCGCAGTAACTGGCGGGAGCGGCAAGCTCGGAACACAGCTCATTGGGGCGCTTCAGCAGGATGGCTATCAGGTTGTTTCTTTGGACAACGAGCGGTCGAATCAGCTGCATTGCAAGCAAATTAAAGTAGATTTAAATGATTTCGGGCAAGTCGTTTCAGCGCTTCACGGTGCGGATGCCATCATACATATGGCTGCTATTCCTGCACCGCTTGGCCATTCGTACCCGTATATTTTCGCGAACAATACGGTTGCAGCGTATCATATTTTGGAAGCCGCCTCGATTCTTGGTATTCGCAAGGTTGTTATGGGCTCAAGCGAGTCTTCTTACGGCTTTGCATGGGCACCGACGCCGTTTGCACCGGATTATTTGCCGCTGGACGAGGATCATCCGCAGCAGCCGCAAGAGTGCTACGGTCTATCGAAGGTAGTTAATGAAGTGACCGCTGCGATGTTCGATCGAAGGAATGGCATGCAGGTCATTTCACTCCGTTTCTCTATGATTACTAAACCTGAGGATTACAAGCATCTTGCGGTTGATAAGCCGGAATCCTTTAAACATATTTTATGGAGCTATATTGATATACGAGATGCAGTCAGTGCATGTATCGCGTCGCTTCATGTGGAGGACCGCGGAGCGATTTGTCTCAATATTACGAGCAACGATACGCTTAGCGAATGGCCAACCGAGCGTTTGCTGCAGCAATTTTATCCGGGAGTCATCGATCTGCGCGCGCCTTTAACTGGGCGGACAGCCGTAGTCAGCAATCAAATGGCGAAGGATACGCTGGATTGGAGCCCTAAGTATTCTTGGGCAGACCATCGGTAAACAGCTGAATAAGTACAAATGAAAGAGGCCGACTCAACAGGTGCAAACCTAGCGAGGCGGTCTCTTTTTTTATTGGCAGCTGAAGAGACTGATTATGGATTTGTTTCCATTATAGAAAGCGCTTTCTAAGATTGGAGGGGAAATAGTGATTTTTAGCTGATAGAGGCTAATTTTTGACAACAAAAGAAAATATCACCTCATATTTGCCGGCGAATGTATGCGTTAACATTAATAGTAGCAAGAGGAAGACAATACGTCATGAGAGGTGAGCAAGGGTGGGAAGCATTACGTTTAGCCATGTATATAAGCACTATAAAGGGGAGTCGCGTCCGGCGGTCAACGATTTCCACCTTTCCATTGAGGAGGGGGAATTCCTGGTGCTCGTCGGTCCTTCCGGCTGCGGCAAATCAACAACGCTCCGGATGCTGGCTGGCCTAGAGGAAATCACCGAAGGAGATCTGTACATCGATGAGAAGTTCGTAAATTATGTCTCGCCCAAGGACAGAGATATTGCGATGGTATTTCAGAACTACGCCCTATACCCGAATCTAACCGTTTACGAAAATATCGCGCTAGGACTTAAACTTCGCAAGACGGCAAAGCACGATATCGAGCTAAGGGTCAACCGTGTGGCGAAAATTTTGGAAATATCGCATCTGCTGGAGCGAAAGCCAAGCCAGCTGTCAGGCGGTCAGAAGCAGCGTGTCGCACTTGGCCGAGCGATAGCTAGGGAGCCGCAAGTGTTCCTCATGGATGAACCGCTGTCGAATCTCGATGCGAAGCTGCGTGCTCAAACAAGAGCGGAGATCATTAAGCTTCAGAGCGACCTCAAGCGGACGATGGTCTATGTGACGCATGATCAAGTCGAAGCGATGACAATGGGAACGCGGATTGTCGTTATGAAGGATGGCGTTATCCAGCAGGTTGCCCCGCCTCGCCAGCTTTATGATGAACCGACGAATTTGTTTGTCGCCGGATTTATCGGCTCGCCCCAAATGAATTTTATGGAGGGGAGCCTAGTCTTGGAGGATGGTCTTTATTATTTCGTTAATAAGCGAATAAAGCTGCTGGTTCCAGAACGTCATTATGCGCATTTTGCGGTAAAAAGCGGATCGCTTCGCAACTGTGTGATGGGCATTCGCCCAGAGCATGTATGGCTGAAGCGGGAAGAAGCAAACGCGGAGGAGGAAGATTTCTTTCGATGCGTAGTAGAGATGACGGAAGTAACGGGAGCCGATTCGTACGTGTACGTGAAGGTAGGAGAGAAAACGCTCATTGGCAGAACGGAGCCGGAGATCGTTTATTACAAAGAGGAGAAGCTTGTCGCTAATTTCAACATGAGCAAGGTTCATTTCTTTGATGAGGAAACCGGCGTATCTTTGGCAGCTGGAGGAGAAGACAGATGAGGAGAATGAGGATGCTGGGCATCGCTCTTCGTCTCATTCTGGTACTGGCGCTGGTGTTCGGAGTCATCCGCTGGATTACGGCCAGCGAACCCGTTCTTCATGCAACCTCGGTGAGCACGGAGCAGCTGCTGTCCTATAAGAGCAAAACAGAGGAGCTGCCATACGCGAAGCTGATGTACCAATATCCGGAGGCGGCCAAAACCGACGAGAGTCTTCCGTCCATTCTGATTTCACCAACCGAATATCAAGCTGCTGCTGAAGAAGCGGCTGTCAGGATTGATAAGGAGCAAGGTGAAGCTGCGCTTTATTGGGAAAACGAAAAGGGCTGGGTGGAATGGACGTTCGACGTGCCGAAGGGCGGCTGGTATGAGCTTCATATTGATTACAAGCCTTTAGAAGGCGGGAACGCCTCCGTCGTACGCGGCGTTCAAATTGATGGGCGATATCCTTTTACGGAGTCGGCACGCATTGAACTGGAGCGACTTTGGAAGGATTCCAAATTTCCATATGATCGCAACGAGATCGGACAGCAAATTCGTCCTCCGCAAACCGAGCTAGCCGGTTGGAGCGCAAAAGCGGCAACGATATTTTCTGCTTCATCCGAGCCAGTACTCTACCAGTTGGAACAAGGCCAGCATAAGCTGCGGTTGGTTGGGGTGAGAGAGTCCGTCGCGCTCCGAGAAATAGCTTTCAAGCCAAAGGAAGAAATTCCAGCTTACGAGTATTACAAAAACTTGCATCCGCCGGTAGAGGAGAAGCAGAGCTGGTTCAGCATGATTGAAGCGGAGCAGTTTCAGCGGAAATCAAGTCTTGCGATTCAGACCGATTTTTGGTCGGAGCCTTATATTTCACCTGACCCGAAAGGGCGTATTACTTATAACGTCTTGGGCGGTCAGCGCTGGCGATTGCCGGGCGAGTGGGTGGAATGGGAACTTTCTGTGCCGGAGTCCGGCTGGTATGAAATCGACCTGAAAACATTTCAAAACTATCGCAATGGCTTTGAGGCATATCGCACCATCTCGATTGATGGGAAAACACCGTTTCAGGAGCTGCTTCATTACGGTATTCCGACGAAGAAGGAATTTGACATTGGCACGCTTGCTGATGCAGAAGGCAAACCTTTCCTCTTTTATTTGGAGAAGGGCGCACATGTCCTGCGCATGACCGCTGACTCATCACTCGTTCAGCCCGTTTATCTGGCTTTGAAGGAGACGCTGGATCAGCTTGCAATATTCGACCGGCATATACGATTGCTTACAGGAAACTATAGCAAATCGGCTTTTGACGCCAACATCGATTCAACGCGAACGTGGAATATGAAGAAGCTTGATCCAGATGTGGAACAGAAGATGACGGAATTTGTCGCTCAGTTAACGAATATTCGGAATTATATCAATGGTCTCAATAAAAAGGATTCTGATTTATCTGAGGCGATCAAAGGTTCCGTAGCGATACTCGAGAAGATGCTGGTGGATGTGAACGAAATACCGAATAAAATCAATGATTTCTCGACGATTCAGAACAATATTGGGACGTGGATGGCAACGCTGACTCAGCAGCCTTTGCTCATGGATTATATCGTCGTTCGGACGCCAAATACGGTGACGGATCTGAAAGTGCCTACGACGCTTTCAAGAGTGCCTTACTCGATTGCTGATTTTGGTCGCTCCTTCTATTTGGACTACGACACGCGCAAGCATAACAAGAAGGAAGCACTTACTATCTGGGTGCAGCGCGGTCGGGATTACGTCGAGCTGCTGCGTGAGATGGTGGATAATGATTTCACGCCTCGGACGGGAATTGAAGTCAATATCAATCTGATGACCAACCCGAACATGCTCATACTTGGAAATGCGGCAGGAGACGTGCCTGATATTGCGCTTGGCGTTGGGGAGTCTACGCCAGCTGACTTCGCAATGCGGGATGCGGCCGCGGAGCTGTCTGACTTTCCAGGCTTCAAGGATGTGCTTGATCGATTTATTCCCGGCGTCAGCCGTTCGCTTAGCTACGACGGAAAAATTTATGGACTGCCAGAGGTGCAGAACTTCCAGATGATGTTTTACAGAACCGACATTCTAGAAGGCTTGAACTTGAAGGTTCCGGATACATGGGATGAAGTGTTCGACATTTTACCAACGCTTCAGGAAAACGGGATGACGATGAATTATCCGAAAAGCGATTTCACTACACTTTTTTTCCAAAATGGTGCAGAGGTGTATTCGCAAGACGGTTTGAAGGGTGCGCTCTCGAGCGATGCCGGCCAGCAAGCATTCAAGCGCTGGACGGAGCTCTACAAGAAATACAATCTGCCGATTGACATTCCAGCATTTTTCCAGCATTTCCGCGATGGAGATATTCCTATAGGTGTGGCCGATTTCAACACCTATGTGCAGCTGCTCGTTGCTGCTCCGGAAATAACCGGACACTGGAAAATCGCACCGCTGCCGGGCATCGAGCAAGAGAACGGCGAGGTAGCAAGATGGTCGCCGCAGGCTATATCTGCCGCAATGATCATGAAGAAAAGTGAGCGGAAAGACGATGCTTGGAAGTTTCTAGAGTGGTGGACCTCGGAGGAGGTGCAATCGCAATACGCCAAAGACGTCGAGTCCTTTTATGGCATTGAGTTCAGATGGAATACGGCGAATGTCAATGCGATGAAGTCGCTGACTTGGCCGAGCGATGACCTGAAGGCGCTTCA
Source organism: Pristimantibacillus sp. Z349TD_6 (assembly GCF_056173205.1). Taxonomy (NCBI): domain Bacteria; kingdom Bacillati; phylum Bacillota; class Bacilli; order Caryophanales; family Paenibacillaceae; genus Pristimantibacillus (SeqCode); species Pristimantibacillus sp. Z349TD_6. Next base: position 2,377,622 of record NZ_CM149662.1, read on the forward strand.
AGAGCAGGCGCGCTGGGCGAAAAACATGCCTTATGTACCGGGTTATTATTTCTTGAACAGAGAGATGGAGTTTGCGTGGAATCGGACGGTTCTCGAAGGCATACCTGCGCAGGAATCGCTTGAGGCTGCTCAGCTTTCCTTGCAGCGGGAAATGAATCGCAGACAAAATGATTTTGGCATATCGGCTAATGAGGATTTGAAAATTCCGCAAATTAAACAACCTTACGAATGGGAGGAACCGCAGAAATGAATACGCAGCTTTCTCCCAGCATTGCTAAGCCGAAGCAGAAATCCGCTTTGCGTGTGAAATGGAATCGCTTTTGGCGGGAAATGAGACGTGATGCTTTTTGTTATCTGTTTCTTGCGCCGTTTCTCATTTGCTTCCTAATGTTTATCGTCATTCCGGTTGTTATGGCAGCGACGCTTGGGTTTACGTCCTATGACGGCTTTGGATCGCTTCATTTTATCGGTGTACGAAATTACATCAGCTTGTTCACACAGGACATTATTTTTCTAACTAAAGCGATTCCGAATACTTTTTTGTTCGCGTTAATCGTAGGGCCGGGAGGATATATTTTAGCATTCCTGTTCGCATGGCTCATTCATCAGCTGCCGATTCGCATTCGCGATTACTACACGCTTGCGTTTTATGCACCGTCTATGGCTGGCGGCGTCGCATTATCCGTCGTTTGGATTGCGACGTTCAGCGGTGACCGCGTCGGTTATTTTAACAATTTTTTGCTTAAGATGGGCTGGATCGACAGTCCGACGATTTGGCTGCAGGACCCTAAATATTTGCTCAATATTATGATTATCGTATCGCTCTGGGTTAGCTTCAGCGTTGGTTTTCTCGCTATGCTGGCTGGTCTTCAGACGGTAAATCGGGAGCTGTACGAGGCTGGCCGCATAGACGGGATTTCCAGCCGCCTGCAGGAGGTTTTCTACATTACAATTCCGTCGATGAAGCCGCAAATGCTGTTCAGTGCGGTCATGTCGATCGTAGGAACATTGAAGGCGGGAGGCATATCCACCCAGTTGACGGGGATGGCGATTACTCCTTCCTATTCAGGGCATTTGATTATTAATCATATTGACGATTACGCTTTTATCCGTTTCGAGCTCGGTTATGCATCTTCGGTCTCAGTCATGCTGCTGATCATCAGTTATTTTGCAATGAGATTTGCTTATCGGCTGTTCGGATCAAAGGAGGAGCTGTAGAACCATGATTCGAAAACTTCGCAGAGTGACGCCGTTTCAGATCATCCTTGTCACTGTTTTTACCGCGCTGGCCGCATTCATGTCGCTGCCGATCGTGTTTATTTTGAACCATGCCTTCAAGCCTCAAAATGAGCTTTTTCTTTTCCCGCCGCGATTTTTGGTGCAAAACCCAACGCTGCGCAATTTTGAATCGCTTATATTGCACGCATCAAACGCGACGGTTCCGTTTACCCGTTATTTGTTCAACAGTTTAATTGTAGCGGGACTTACGTTGTTTACGGTCATCATCGTCAGCACTATGGCAGGTTATGTGCTTGCGAAATACCAGTTTCATTTCAAGCAGCTGATCTTGTCTCTTATTACTTTATCGTTGATGTTCGCACCCGAGACCGTTGGGATTCCGAGGTACTTGATCATCAGCGGAATCGGCATCAACAATACGTATTTCGGACATATTTTGCCGGCATTAGCTTCTCCGATCGCCGTATTCATGCTGGTTGGCTTTATTTCGCAAATTCCGGGAGAGCTGCTGGAAGCAGCCAAGATCGACGGGGCCAGCCACTTCGGTATTTTTACCAAAATGGTGCTTCCGCTCTCCGTTCCCGCCATAGCGACCATATCCATCTTCACATTCCAAGGCGTGTGGGGCGATGTGGAGACGTCAACCTTATTCATGCAAGAGGAAACGATGAGAACGTTAGCTTTCTATGTCAATAGTCTGCTTAGCGGACTGCAAAACAGCGTATCGGGACAAAACATGGCCGCCGCTGCCGGCTTGCTCATGTTCGTACCGAACCTAATTATCTTCTTGCTCTTCCAGCGAAGAGTGCTTGAGACGATGGTCCATTCCGGAATTAAGTAATTCAAACCAGCAAAGGAAGTCGTGACGATGAAGAGATTTCTAATATTCCTGCTTCTTGCGGCGACCTCCATGCTTGTCGCACCAGAAGCGATACACGCGGAGCTTCCCTATCGAACGGCCTATTATGACAGCAATCAATCGACTTGGCTGCGTATACAGCCGGTATATTCACCAGCTGAAACGAAGGGAATTCGCTTTGTAGAGCCGATCGATCTGCAGGTGGGCGCAGATGATAAGGTTTATGTGGCTGACAAAGGAGCAAACCGAGTTATTGTGCTTGATAATGACGGAGCGCTGCTGCAGACGATTGGCGAAGAAGAGGGAGCCGGCATGCTCAGTGCGCCAGAAGGCTTATTCGTTACGCCGGAAGGGGTCGTTTATGTAGCCGATTCGGGCAATCAACGCATTGCTGTCTTTCGTGCCGACGGTACGTTCGACCGAGAATACAAAAAGCCCGCATCAACTTTTCTGGAGCAGGAGCATTTTGTTCCCGTAAAGCTTGTCGTTGATCGGCGCGGCGTCATGTATGTCAGCTTGAACTCCTCCTATCAGGGCTTGCTGCGCATGAATGATAAAGGGGAATTCATGGGTTTCTTTGGTGCCAATAAAGCGCAGCAAACGGTACTCAACTGGCTGAAGAAGCTCGTTCTCAACAAGGAGCAGTTGGATAAAGAGACGGCAAGTCTCCCCCGGCCAATCTCCAATGTTGCCATTGATAATGATGGATTTATCTTTACAGCAACGGCAGCGGGATTCGGGCAGGGCGCTATTCGCAAGCTAAATGCGGGCGGTGTCGATGCTTTTAAGAATAAGACGCTCGTGAACGGCCATGGCATCGTTGATGTTGCAAGCGACTCAAAAGGCTTCTTATACAACATTGATATGGAATCGGCCAACATTAATATTTATGACCAAAATGGCGAAGCATTGTTTGCTTTCGGGTTCATTGATAACGCAACACAGCAATACGGTGTTCTTGGATTTCCGACAAGCATTGGCGTAGATTCCAAATTCGGTGTCTGGATTTCTGACAGCCGAACAGGTACGATTCACAAATTTGTTCGCACGGAATTCGGAAGCGACGTTATGAATGCGTTGGGGCTCTATTTGGAAGGCAAATATGAAGAGAGCAAGCCTTATTGGGATCGCGTTTATGCCCGCAATGATATGTACAACGGTACTTTTCAAGGGCTCGGCAAGGTGTATCTGCATGAGAATAACAATGAGGATGCGTTGACCTTCTTGAAAACAGCCTTTGATACAAAGGGCTACTCTAAAGCGTTCTGGCAAATCCGACTAGAGTTTTTGCAGCAGCATTTCATATGGATCGTTTTAGGTTTGGCAGCATTGTATCTCTTGCTTAGGTATAGCCGAATGCTGCTTAAAAAGCAGCTTCAGCGCCGTCCTTTGCCTGAATCTTGGCAGCGCCCACTTGGCGATTTGCGCAACCTTTGGTACGTCATGCTCCATCCTTATCATGGCTTTTACAAGCTGAAGGAAGCTAGAGTTGCACCTTGGATTATTATTTTGATTTTAGTTTCGGTTGTAGCGGTGAAGATCGTTACGATTTATTACACCGGGTTTTTGTTCCATCCCGTGGAGCTCTCGCAGGTCAATCTATTTGGAAGTCTGGGATTATTCGTAGTTCCTTGGGTAACGTGGATCATCGCGAATTATCTCGTATGCAGCGTGAAGGACGGGGAAGGGAAATTCAGAGAGGTTATTCAAGGCAGCACCTATGCGCTTGCACCATATCTGTTCTTTTCTATTCCAACATTACTGCTGTCCAATATCGTGACGCTTGATGAGCGAGTGATCGTGGACTCATTAAACACCGTTATGTTCCTCTGGATGGGTGTCATGCTGATCGTTATGACGCAGGTCATTCACAATTTCGATTTTGTTGAGACGCTCAAAAATATCGCCATCACGATATTTACCATTGGCACGATTTGGCTGTTTGCCTTTCTCGTCTTCGGATTGTCCTACAATTTATACGATTTCTTCTATCAGCTTTACAAGGAGGTGACCTTCTATGGTTGAGTTCATCAAGCGTACTTCCCTTCGAGTAAAGCTTGCAGCAATCGCAGTTTGCGCGTTACTTATTATCATTTTGGTTGTTATCCTGCAAGGAGATGAGCTCTCGCCGGCACAAGCTCTTGCCTACACAGGGATTAAGGAGAGAGCAGTGAGCAAGGCTCCTCTTTATGAAGGGGAGGCTTGGAAACCGCAAGCGGGAGTTGATGGTTTCGCAGAAGCACTAGCAAGCGAGAACTTCGCGCTTTATATTCAGCCCGCAAGCACACAGATTGCTTTGGTTGATAAACGTACTGGCTACAGGTGGAGCAGCAATCCTTCAGAAGCTCAGTTAAGCAGCGAAACGGTTAAAGGTGTGCTGCTTGCCAACTTGAAATCGCCTTTTGTTCTCACTTATGTAAGGACACAAGGAAAGGATCAGACGATCAGGGAAGTGCTGAACGCGAATGATCCGAAAGTGCAAACCACGCTGATCAAAACGGCAGAGGGGCTTCAGGTCTCCTATGTTTTCCCGGAAAAACAGCTGGGCTTTACGATCCAATACGAGCTTACGTCAAAGGGGCTTAAGGTACGGATTCCAACGGAGGGAATTAAGGAGGACGGAGAATATGCCGTCTTTACGGTAGACTTGCTTCCCTACTTTGGCGCTGCTTCCTCAGAGGAGGATGGATATATTTTTGTTCCAGATGGACCAGGCGGCTTAATCCGATTTGACAGCGAGCGGGCTGGCGTGTCTAGAGGTTATATCCATCAGGTATACGGCCTTGAACTAACCAATACCGGAAATTGGACGCGTTCAGGTGAAAGACGTGAGAATATTGCTTACCCGGTGTTCGGCATGAAACGAGGCAGCAATGCCTTTATGGCGGTGCTTACGGAGGGCGGTGATTCGGCGAATATTGCTGCGATGCCGCCAGGTCTCAAATCCAATATGTATAACGTATTTTCCAATCAGATCTACCGTGAGGAATATTTGTACAGAATGAGCCGGCTTGCCGCACCGCTTAAAGCGGTACAGAAACAGCGATTGGATACGGATAGAGAGGTTGAATATCGCTTTCTTAATGGAGATGACGCTGGTTATGTCGGAATGGCGAAGGCTTATCGAGAGTACATGACGGAAACCGGCAAGCTGAACGAACCGTTAAAGCCTGTTGAACACACCCCTTTGTATTTAAAAATTATGGGGGGCAACTATACGGAAGCCTTCAGCAAAATCAAATATATTACGGCAACGACCTTCCCGCAGGCAACGAATATCGTAAATGGGCTGCTGGAGAAGGGTGTCGCTAATCTGAAGGTCATTTATTACGGCTGGCAAAATCAAGGCGATTACGATCTTTATGACCGTTTTCCAATTGAGGAGTCGCTAGGCGGCGAGACGGCTGCCAAGGCTTTTGTCTCCAATATGACAAAGCATGGCATTGACGTCATGTTCGAGGATGATTTTGTCTGGATCGATTCGGACAATTCCGATTTATCTGGCAAAACGAACGGTATTCGCGGCATTGATGAAACGGTATTTGTTGATGAGGGATGGTTTATCAGCAAGCCGTCACGCACCGTTGCCATGGCCTATCAAACGATTGAGAAGCTGAAGGAGATTGGCATATCCGGCATTTTGTACAACTGGATGGGTGAAATGGTATTCCATGACTATGATCCGTCAGGCATAGAAACTCGTTCGGACACGATTGCTGTATACGATGGCTTACTCGAATACACGCAGAAGACGCTTGGCACGGCTGGCGTATATCGCGGGAATGACTACGCAGTTGGCCAAAGCGATTTTATTGCTAATTTGCCGCATGAATCCAGCTATGATTTCATGGTCGACGAGACGGTTCCTTTTTACCCCATCGCGCTTCATGGTTATGTTTCGTATTCGTTTGGAGATGGCAATCTTCGTAATGATGTAGAAACTGAATTTTTAAAAGCGATTGAATACGGAGCTGTACCTTCTTTCTTCCTCACACATGAGGATTCACGGAAGCTCAAGTACACGGCTGCGAGCTTCTTATTCAGCAGTCAATACGAGAAGTGGACAGACCGCATTTTAAAGGAATACGAGGCTTTTGATTCGCTAGCAGGTTTGTATTCCCAAACGATTAAAAATCACGAAAAGCTGTCTGAAAATCGGTTTGCTACCGTTTATGAGGACGGCACACGGGTAATCGTCGATTACAACAGCAAGACTTTCGTCGTAGAGAAGGGAGTGGGCGCCTAATGCAAGCAAAAGCTAGAGTCCGTGCAGCGCGCCTTCATCTCTGGAAGCGCTACGGAATGGGACTGCTGTTCATGCTGCCATGGATTATTGGGTTTGCAATGTTCGTCATTATCCCGATTAGCTGGTCGTTATTTATGTCCTTTAACAAGGTGCAAGTAGCGGTCGGAGGATTTAAATATGAATGGGTCGGATTGCGCAATTTCCGGGATGCATTTTTGAAAGATAACATTTTCCCAATTGAACTTATCACTTATTTCCAAGAAATGCTGCTAATGGTTCCGATCATCGTTATTTTTGCCCTGCTGATCTCATTAATGCTAAATCAGAAATTTCCTGGACGATTTATTTTCCGTGCGTTGTTTTTTCTTCCAGTTATTTTTGCAACAGGGCAAGTGCTCTCAGAGCTGTTCTTGCAAGGAGCGGGAGATATTCCATTCCTGGAGCAGTACAATTTGCTTCCGATAGTTGAGGAATATGTTGGCAAGCAATTTGCAGAGACAGTAATGGCAGTTTTGGGCAAAGCGATTCTAATTTTATGGTATTCCGGTGTGCAGATTCTTATCTTTATTGCGGGTTTCCAGACGATTTCACCGACGATTTATGAGGCTGTGCGGATCGATGGCGCCTCCCCTTGGGACAGCTTCTGGAAAATAACGCTGCCAGCCTGTGTGCCATTCATCAGCTTGAATGTGCTCTACACGATTATCGACCTGTTCACATTCCCGCTTAATCCTGTGCTGAAGCATATCAAAGACAACATGTTTAAGGTCGATACCGGTTACGGCTACGCCAGTGCGCTCGCTTGGATTTATTTTGGACTCATCTTCGCGCTGATCGCCCTCGTATTATGGCTGTTTAACCGGAGCCTCAAGACAAGGAGGGTACATTCATGATTACTGCGATGAAGTCTGAGTTCGAGAAGGTTAGCCGCAGCGTAAGGGGAGTTCTTTGGGGCCGCAAAGCCCAGAAAACGAAAATGCTGGTGCTCGGACGAAGCTTGTCTGACGGATTGCTGGCGAAGCTCATCATCTATTTGCTGCTCTCGATTGTCGCTTACCTTTATTTACAGCCGATTCTTTATATGGTCAGCACGATGTTTAAGAACATGAGTGATCTTCTTGATCCGACGGTAAAGTGGATTCCGCGCGAGATTACTTGGGAAAATGTGACGAAAGCGCTGAAGGGTTTGCAATATCCGGAAGCGCTCAGAAACACTGCCCTTATATCGGTGACATGCTCGCTCGTACAGGTCATTATTTGTGCGATGACCGGCTATGCGCTTGCTAGGCTGGAGCTGCCATTCAAGGGACTTTTTACGGCGCTGATCATATTGACCTTCTTGATTCCGCCGCAGGTTATCATCATTCCGCTTTACGTTATATTCAGCAAGCTCGGCTTGTTGAATTCGATTTTTGTGTTTCTCATACCGGCTATATTCGGGCAAGGCCTTAAGGGCGCCTTATTTATTCTCATTTTCCGGCAGTTTTTCAAAGCGCAGCCGCCAAGCTTGGAGGAGGCAGCGAAGCTGGACGGAGCTTCTACAGCGAGGCTGTTTTTCGGAATTATGCTGCCTCTGGCAAGGTCAGCGTGCTTAGTCGTGTTTCTCTTCTCATTTATTTGGTACTGGAACATGTATTATGAGCCATCGATGTTTCTTACCAAAGGCTTCACGCCGCTGTCGATCCGTCTAGATATGCTGGAGGATGTGCTGAATCCGTCATTGCTCGGAAATACGCGAACCATCGTTAATCCGATTACGGAGAGCACCAAAATGGCCGCAGCCTTCCTTATTATTTTACCGCCGATCATCGTGTTTATGTTCCTTCAGCGCTGGTTCGTCAGCGGTATTGAAAGAACGGGAATTGTTGAATAGTTTTTTGTCTGCGCTAAGGCGCAGCAGCTCTTTAGGGGGGTGATGTTTCGGCAAACAGCTGCTGGAACGGTTTCAACGTTATAAAGAATGCTAAACCGCAAAAAACGAGGGGAAGGCTTACGAAACGAAGCTAGTTTTGCTCTACAAAACTTAAAGCTTATGCTTACGAAGCCAGTTTTGCTTCACAAAACTTTTAGGAGGCCAAAAAATGAAAAACAAAAGCGCTTTGACATGGATGTTGTGTATGGTCTTGTTATTTTCAGTTGTTCTCTCAGCTTGCTCCGGCAATGGAGAAAAGAAAACGACGAACACTCCTTCTAATAATACAGCGACAGATGCACCTACCGATGATGCAGCGAAACCGGCTACAGAAGAGAAGCATGAGCCTGTTACGATTAAACTCATTTCATGGTCTGATTCCTACACAGAATTATACAAAATGTTTAACGAAAAATATCCATGGATCACAATTGAACAGGTTCCTGTAAATGGCAAACCAATTATGGAGATCATCGCTACTTTGGAAGCGGCAGGAACACCAGCCGACTTAACTTGGATCGACAGTGATTTGATCTCGTTTGACCAAGCTGGCTTGGTTGAGGATTTGACTCCTTACATCGAGAAGGATATGACATTCCAAGATATTCAGCTGCCTCAAGGATTTTTTGATACGATGACGTATAAAGACAAAAAATTGGCTGTGCCATTCGTTGACGTACCGATGTGGATACTTGTAAATAAAGATTTGCTTGCTAAGCATGGTGTTGAAATGCCAGCAAATGATTGGACTTACGATGATTTCCGCGATGTAGCCAAAAAAATTACCGATCCAGAAGCAGGGGAATATGGCTTAACAACACAGCCAGAGTTTCAAATGCGCGTTCTTAGCACAAAAGCAATTGCTGACGGACATGCTGCAAACATTCATTACTTAAATGAAGATTTGACACAAAGCTTGCTCAATACGCCAGATGTAATGAACGATGTTAGATGGCTTTCAGATTTTGTGTGGAAAGACGGCTCCATGCAGAGCAATGCGAAAGCTAAGGAACAAGGCGATGTTTCGAGAGAATTTATTAACGGTAAAACGGGCTTTGCGATCGGCGGAGACTGGGTACTTCCAGGCCTCAAAAAGGATGCGAAGTTTGAATGGGATGTTTTGCCTTTCCCAAGAGGAAAAGTAAGCCAACCAGGTTATAGTATTTATGGTCCGCTTTCACTGCTTAGCGGTTCCAAGCATAAAGAAGAAGCTTTCCTATGGATTAGCTTCCAATTCTCCAAAGAAGCGCAAAAATGGAAGATTGACCAAGGAGCAAATGCTTCGGTTATCGATCCTGAATTGACAGCTTATTATGATGAAACGCCAATGTGGGAAGGCAAAAACAAGGAAGCTGTGAAAATTGCAAAAGAAAATGCAAAAATTCAGCCAGGTGTAACCATTCCTGCTTGGTCTGAATACAACTGGAACAATATTTTGAATGAAATTATTTTTGATGGCGCAGATATTAATAAACTGATTCCAGAAACGGAAAAATGGAATAAACGTACGCTAGAGGTTCGTGAATCGTTGAAATAATCGGAGTCTACCTTTAGTAGGCTAATCTCGAAATCACCCTATGTCGCTTAGTTTGCGGCAATAGGGTGGTTTTTTTGTATTAATAAGGTATGTAGATAGCCTAAGCTTAGTAATTCATAAACTTAGTCATATAAAATAATTAATAATTTCAATATAAATATGTATTATTTAAGAAGTTTCAATCTAATTGGTTTAATTTACATAACATTTTAGTTAAACTGGTTTAATATAGATAAATTAACAGTGGGGGTTATCAAAAATGAAGATGGGATTACGCTCGTTGACGAATAAATTTATGCTAGTCATGGCCGCCGCATTAGTCATTATCGTTAGTGTGATTCTCATGTATGAATGGAAATCCACTCGTATAGCTGTTGAGCAGCAGCTTTTGGAAAAGGGTCGCACGATGGTTTTATCGCTAGCTCGCACACTTGAGAATGTTACGGAGCAGGATTTTAAAACAGGTGTTGTGCTGGATGATGGTACGAAATGGGACGGAAACAAGCTTAAAGAGGATTTTTTCAACGATACATTGACTGTAAATCCTGAAAGTGAGAAAGTGGCTGAAAAAAGACTAAAGGACTCATCCTATGCGGGGAAAGAATCGATTTTATACAATGGAGAGTCCATTCCGCTATCTCAATATGAACTGAAATATGATAGTGCCTATGACCGTTATACAGATTACCGCTGGCAAGGCATAATGGATAGTTTTCTGACGGAGGAAAATGTTATTTTTGCTATTGCAGGCGCTTATTCAGAAAATCCGAATTTTGCGGGCTATATCCCAACACATAATAGCATTTACAGCCCTGTTGGAGAAGAATCAAAAGATACTTGGGGCGACGAGGGACTTCTTAGTCAAAACTACCGGGCCAATCGGATTTTTAACGACAAAACAGGCTACAATGCCGCTACGAACACGAAGACGGATGATGTCCTCCTGCAAAAATATAATAGACTCATAGACGGGAAAACGGTAGAAACGTGGGATATTTCTTATCCTTTAATTATCGATGGCAAACATTGGGGCGGGGTACGTGTTGCATTGTCAAAAGAAAAGGCAGATGCGCTCATCGCTTCAGAAAGAACGATGGTTGTCATGCAATTTGGCGGCCTGATGGCTGTTGTTTTGGTTGTTTTGTTTCTGCTATCACAATTTATGGTAGGACGTAAGCTTCGTAATATTGTTCATGCTGCAATTAATCTTAATTCTAGCGAAGCGGATCTTACCTATCGTATAGAAAATAAAGGGAATGATGAAATTGCTCGCCTAGGCGAAGAAATCAATCATTTCATTGCCCATATGCAAGGCTTAATGCGGACGATTCGGAACAATGCCGCATCCGTATCGGACTTTGCAGGCCGGCTGGGTGTAGGCTCGCAGCAAAGCCGAGAGCTCTCTTCGCAGCTAGCTTCCTCTGTGAATGAGATGGCAATTGGCGCGGAAAATCAAGCAGACGGGGCAGTTGAGGCAGCAAGGTCTATGGAGGAAATGGCGACGAGCGTAGGAAGGATTGCTCACTCCTCGAGCCAAATGTCGGAAGCATCGAACGATATGCTGCAAGCAGCGGAGCTTGGCCATGAAAAATCGGATCATGCGGTTGGTCAAATGGAGCGGCTTGGCGCGGCAACGGCTTCGATATCACGAGTGATCGGACAGCTTAATGAGCGCTCATCCGAAATCCAAGAGATGGCAGGCACGATTGCTGCTATTGCAAATCAGACGAATTTGCTCGCTCTAAATGCTGCTATAGAAGCGGCACATGCAGGGGAGTATGGCCGTGGATTTGCAGTTGTATCAAGTGAAGTGAGAAAGCTGGCTGAACAGGCTTCGGCTCATGCGGGCCATATCGAAGAAACGATTAATGAGGTGCTAGCCTTGACTGCCGATGCTGTTGGCGCGGTCACTGCAGGAGAGCAAGAAATGGAACAAGGATTACTCATCGTTCAGGAGCTGAAGGTATCTTTTGACACAATTTGGAAGGAATCCCGCCTTGTTGCCTCCCAAATTGAAGACGTATCTGCTTCAACGGAGGAGATGGCAGCAGGCAGCGAGGAAGTGAGCGCTTCCGTTGAATCGATGGCGCAGGTCGCCAAGGATACTTCAACTCATGCTGCGCAATCGGCAGCGGACACTGAGCGGCAAAATCAGCTCGCAGCTGAAACGCAGCAGCTTGCTTCATCTGTAAATGAGCTTTCGGAGGAGCTTCAGCGCTCGATTACGAGATTTAAAATTGAGTAATTTGCAGCTGAAGTAGATTTATGATGAAATACTAGTCAAAGGCACAATAAATCGAATAGAGAATTGTACAAGTTGAAAAAAAACGGTCAGAACCTTTGTCTAATCCTTTCAAATTTGATACAATTCACAAAACAAGCACTTACAATTTCATAGAATAGCTAATATGGTGCTGCCGTGAATCTATCATTCACAAGCAGCTTAATAGGGAAGTTCGGTCAAAATCCGACGCGGTCCCGCCACTGTATCGCGGAGCAGACGATCATGTTGTCCACTGTCATATCATGACGGGAAGGAGATCGTCTATGCAATGAAGCGAAGCCAGGAGACCTGCCATAGGAGCTCTCTATATTTCTCACGAGGATGGGAGGGAGATGTTTATTCGTGCTTTTGCAATAGGTGGATTCCTATGCTTCCATGCGCACGTGTTTATCCAAACATCTTTCCACAAACGGAAAGATGTTTTTTTGTTGCCAAAAATGATTAAAGGGAGAGAAAACATTGCTTAATTTAAAAAGATTTATGAAAAAGAGTTTGCCAGCTATTTTAAGTTTTGTATTGGTGTTTACTTTATTTGCACCACAAGTAGGTAAAGCGGCAGATCATTCTGCGAATACGTCATTGACCATGATGATTGATAAGACGGTTGAGTATTATAAAAATAGAAATACAACATTGAATTCTTGGTGGGAAATTGTTGCCCTTTGGGGGGCTGGAGAAAACCTGCAGGATGGCAGTTGGAAGCTGCCTAGTTGGAAGACCGTGGATCCGGGGTTGAAGCCTAATGATAGTGATACAACTCATATCCGCTATATTTATTCATTACTTGCGATGGGTGAAGATCCGGCGCATGCGTGGGAAACGGATCGAAATCTGTATGCGGAGCTAGCTGCACAACTAAATAAGGATACGGGGTCATTTGCCGGTTCAACAAACAGGCATATGTGGGCGATGCATGCACTTGACACGGGTGCAAAGCTTGGAAGTGACGTTGGTAGCTGGGATGCTGCCGCAAAGCAGAAGGCATTAAAATATTTATTAAGTAAACAGTTGAATGACGGTGGATATGCATTTTTTGGAAACAATTCTGATCCTGATATGACTGGTATGGGGCTGCTTGCACTCGGCAATTATCAGAATGATAGTGCTGTTCAAGCTGCGATTGTAAGAGTGAAAAATTATTTGCAAACTATAAAGTTAAACCAAGAAAATGTCATGTATGGAAAAAACTCGAGCAGCACTTCTGCCGTAGTAAGCGGATTAACAGCCGTTGGCGAGGATATGTTGTCTGATGTCTGGATGGCTAATGACAAATCAGTACTTGATACTTATTCATTGTTCCAGCTCCAGAATGGAGCATTTAAGAACGATTTAGATAAAGGTTCTAATTCAATCGCTACAGAGCAAGCACTTGTTGCACTTGCTGATATTAAAAATCAGAAAACGGTATGGCAACGTTTAGGTGAAATAAAACTTCCTGTCTTTGTTAACACAAAGGTTAAAGTTGATGGTATTTCTCAAAGTATATATGATCAGAAAACGGTTAGTTTAAAACAGAATGAAAAGCCAGTTACAGCACTCGATGCTCTAAAAAAGGCACTTAATACAGCAAATCCACCTATCACTTTCAATATTGTAAATAGTAGTATTGGTTCATATGTTCAAGGAATTGCTGGACAAGAAGCTGGTTCATTTGGCGGCTGGGATGGCTGGATGTACGAGGTCAATGGCATTGCGCCAGATGTAGGTGCAGATGCATACCAGCTTAAAGAAAATGATGAGGTACGATTCTATTACAGTCGTTACCCAGCGCTCTCTACAACAACAAAGCTGAACACCGGCTCAGTTGATCCTACTGTGGATGTTAAGCTTGTGGGTGATCATTTCAGCAGCGAAGCGACTATTGCAAGCAACTGGGCTATTGATTCGGATGCGTCAGGACTGACGATTAAATCAATTGAGAAGACGAACGATCAGCACATTAAGATTAGTCTTTTGGGCAAAGCAAAAGACAAGCCATTTACACTACAAGCATTAGCAGCAGTATCAGAGAGTAAGAAGGAGAGCGAACCGTTTACGGTTTCAATTTCTGATTCTGTGACTGTAGATTTTCAGGTTGATGGCATTTCATCACCAATTTTGACGAAGCAATCGGTGACGTTTAAGAATACGGAAAAACAAGTTACGGTTTTAGATGTATTTAAAAAATCACTTGATCAAGCAACTCCAAAGATAAGTTATAAAATTACGGAGAGCAGTTACGGACCTTATGTATCGGAAATAGCTGGAGAAGCAGCAGGCAGCCTTGGTGGCTGGGATGGTTGGATGTATGAAGTAAATGGTATTGTTCCAGAAGTTGGTGTAGACGCCTATGAGCTTAAGGATAAAGATGTTGTTCGCTTCTATTACAGCAGATATGCAGCTCTTTCTACGCAATCCACAATTACGAGTGGTGCTGTTAATCCGACGATTGACGTAAAGCTTTCTGGCGATGATTTCACTAGCGTTGCGGCCAATATCGATAATTGGTCAATTAATACCGGAAATACAGAGCTGAAGGTAAAATCACTTGTTCAAGATGAAAAGAACATAAACATTTCTTTCGAAGGTACAGCAAAAGGCGGAACAATTACTGTTCAAGCATTAGGTGCCGCTTTAGTTGGTAAAAAAGAAACGGAGCCAATTGCGGTTGCAGTACCTCGTGAAGTAAGTAATACCACAGATCAAAATATTGCAATTCATGAGAACGAGAAGGATGTTACTCTTGGTGCAGAAAGCAATGCACCTGTAACCAACAATATCATTCTTTCCTTTGCATCGGCTGCATTGCCAAAGGTAACAGCTATTCGTGGTACGACTACGTTGGAGATTCCAGCTAATACGACGGTTACATCAACATGGGATCAAAAGCTGCAGCTTCCCAAATACTTAAGCACAGACGATAGCGGGCTAACAGCTAAGCTGAATACTGCACTGTCTGTTAATAATAAAAAAGTTGATGCAATCGCTGTTCGCATACAAGCGGGCGGAAATGAAAAAATACAATTTAATCAACATGTTACCCTTACCATTAAAGGTCAAGGCGATAAAGAAGCTGGATTTGTAGATCAAGCAGGTGTGTTCACGCAAATCAAGAAATATGCTGATTCATCAGCACGTACGGATGAGGTTTATGCTTATAATCAAAACGGCGATCTTATTATTAAAACAAAGCATTTCACAGAGTTTTTAGCTTATACAACAACGACAGCTTCGACAGGTGGAGATGGTGGTACTCTTCCAGTAGCGGAGACCATTACTCTATCAGTTGAAAAGCGTACTGTCAGCACCGGTGATTTGGTTGCTCCATTCACTGTAACTCTTAAACAAGGTGATACTGCCTTTACTGCACTTAAACGTGTACTTGAAGAGAAAGGTGTTTCTCTAAAATATATTGGTTCGGATTCAAGTATTTACGTGCAAGAAATTGGTGGCCTTGCCGAATTTGATCATGGTGAAAAAAGCGGTTGGATGTACTCTGTTAACGGAACTTTTCCTAAAATAAGCGCAGGTTCATATGAGCTGAAAAAGGGAGATAATGTTCGCTGGCAGTATACGAAAGATCTCGGGGCGGATCTTGGAGCACCGGTTCCAGGGGATACTGGAGGTCAGGTTCCAGGTAAAGACCCAGAAGTAAAGCCAGATCCATCTGCAACGAAATACTCAGATGAATCAAAAATTGCAAGCTGGGCTTTGGAAGCAGTAAACAAAGCAACTGCACTAGGCTTCATGCAAGGAACAAGTACGAGCAATGCAACATTCGAGCCTAAACGTAATTTGACACGTGCTGAATTTGCAGCGCTAATGGTTAAGTATTCCGGAGCAGACCCTATTATGGAGGATTCCGGCTTTAAGGATGTTAACAGTGGGGCATGGTATTATGGTTATGTTAAAGCAGCCAAAGAAAAAGGATTGATGTCAGGTGTAACTGAAACTTCTTTTGCACCGAACCAACCGATTACAAGACAAGAAATGGCTGCCGTTTTAGTTAGACTTAAAGGTCTTGCTGATGAGAATGCACCACAAGCAGCAATTAAGGACCGTGACGCTGTTGCAGAGTGGGCTGTTCCTTATGTAAATGTAGCGTACCAAAAAGGTCTGATGACAGGAGATAATGGCAAGTTTAATCCACAAGCTCTTGTTACACGTGAGATGGCAGCTGTTACGATCATCCGACTTTATGAATTGAAATCATAATTTATTAAGCTGTCTCGTAGGCTATTGCAATAGCTGCGGGACAGCTATTTTCTTGAAAGGAGAGTGTGGATTCAGGATGAACAAAAAATCCGTATCACTTAAATCGTTATTATTGATGATTATATACGCATTAATGCTTTCTTGCGTCAGTACGGCTCTGCTGCCTATGCAGCGCGCGGCAGCGGCAGAAACGATGGCGGTAGAGAATGAAATGACATCAGCTGCGAAACAAATCTTAAGCAGCGGTACCATTAGCGATTGGGAAGCGATTGCCTTATATCGTTCTGGTCATGCGGTGCCAGCAAGCTATTTGAGCGGGCTGGCTTCTTATTTAAAAGAGAACAAAGGTGAATTCCGCAAAGTAACCGATCTTGAACGAATGGCTATTGCGATTAGAGCGGCAGGTGAAGATGCAGCCTCCTTCGCTGGCTACAATCTCATTCAAAGCATCTACAATCATTCGAGAATGACGAATCAAGGCACAAATGGCGTGATTTTTGCATTGATTGCTTTGGATAGCGGCAATTATGAGGTGCCAGCAAGTGCCTTATGGACACGTACGAAGTTAATAGATTGGCTGCTCAGCCAGCAAAATACGAGTGGAGCATTCCCGCTGTCGGAAAAATCTGAGGATAATTTAGATATAACCGCCATGGCGATAAGCGCACTCGCTCCTTACCAAGAACAAGCAAAAGTGAAAAGTGCAATCGACAAAGCTGTAAAATGGCTGTCTTCTGAGCAGCAAGTAAATGGCGGCTTTAACGCGTTTGGTGATGACAACAGTGAGAGCGTAGCTCAAGCTATTATTGCTTTGTCAGCTGTGGGAGTTAGTCCAATGGAATCCAGTTTTATGAAAAAGAACGGGAATCTCCTAACGAGCTTATTAAGGTTCCAGCTTGCGGATAGCAGTTTTGCACATGCACTTGGTCAGCCATCAAATGAGATGGCAACGGAGCAAGCGTTGATGGCGTTAGCCGCGTACGACCGCTATAGCAAGCAAAAGCCGGCGCTGTTCAACATTTCGGCGGATACAGAATTGACGGGCAGCAAGCCGCAATTTGTAGACAATAACCTCATTTCCGTATGGGCCTATGATGCTGTTTATAGCGTGTTCGAAGCCAAAGTTATGGTTGGGGTAAGCGGTTCGGAGCTTCGCTTTGATCCGAAGAAGCAGATGACAAGAGCTGAGTTCGCAACCTTGCTCATCAATCTATTGGAGGAAGCCCCTGCTAATGAAGCAGCCAAAGTGTTCAAGGATGTTCAGCCTGGCGCATGGTATTACGGAGCCATTATGCGTGCCAAGGAACTGGGCATCATTCAAGGGATTACAATAGACTCGTTCAAACCGAACCAAGCGGTAACAAGACAAGAAATGGCGATCATGATTGCCAAAGCTTTCAAGCTTAAGGGCAGCACAGATTCGCTTCCTTTCAAAGATGAGAGCAGCATTCATGAAAGTGCAAAAGCATACGTCAATGCCGTATATGTAAACGGCTTGATGCAGGGCTCGAACGGAAGCTTTAATCCGAAAGCGGTCGTTACGAGAGAAATGGCAGCCGTGGTGGCAGATAAACTGCTGGAATTGCCGGCAGCCTAAATTCACAAGAAGCGAAACAAAAGAGCAAGCTGCTCTTTTATTTCGCTTCTTTTTTTGCATCTTCATACATAGGAAGGAAGCCCCTTTTTTCACTAAACGAACCAAATTCAGGATTTTGTTCTTTATAAAGAATATTGGTAGTGGTATATTTAAGAGGTTGAAAGGAGGAACACTTATTTCTTGCAATCAGATGATTTGAACCGCAAATAGGAGGCTTAAAGTGAATATATTAAAGCTAGTCATGTCACTAATGCTCGGATTACAGCTATTGCTAATACCTAATCAGGCTTCGGCAGAAGCGTCGGATTCCAAAGACTATTATCTAATTGAACTTTCTAAGTTTGGCATTTATAACGATGGCACACATCCTGTCGAGACAACAAAGGGCATTAACAATGCACTGCAATGGGCGGTTAAAAATGGGAAAACGACGACGTCACTGCCGCCGGGTACCTATTTAATCGATAAAGCTAACCGGATTAATATGGTCAGCAATATGGTGTTTGATCTCCCGATGGATGCGGTGCTCCAGAAGGAAACAAATGATAAAGAGTCGTATCAACTCATGTATTTGGGTTATGGCGTTCATAACGTCACGCTGAGAGGCGGGACCTATGCAGGTGACAGGGAAACACATAACTATTCTAAAAAAGACAATAAGCACAGCTCAGGCACACATGAAGCTGGTTATGGCATTTTTACACAAGGAGCTTATGATATTACCATTGACGGTGTGAAATCGATTAATTTTACAGGCGATGGTCTCATACTGGGCGGTTACGGCACGATGGCAAAGGATTTATATGAAGATCATTTTGTATTAGGTGCATTCGATGATAAAGGAAAAAATGTCGCGAATGCCAAAAAGCTTCGAACGAAGCAGCCGCTTAATTTTACGAACACGATTTTTAAAACGGAGAAGCAATTTGAACTGTCGAATGCGATTAAGCTGCCGTATAAATTTGATATCTTCTTCTATAAAGCGAACGGAGCTTTTATTAAGAAGCTGGTAAATGTGAAGGTGCGCGAGCTCATCGACATACCGGAAGGAGCGACGCAGTTCCATCTTGTATTCGAGCAAGCGACCAAAAAAGGCGCCTATGTGGAATTTTGGAACAAAAGTGTAACGAAAAACGTGGTTGTGAAAAATTCTGAATTTGCTTATAACCGTAGGCAAGGGATTACGGTCGGCGGTGCTGACCAAGTACTTATTGAGAACAACGTTCTTCACCATATCAAAGGGACGATGCCGCAGTCGGGAATAGATGTGGAGGGCGGTTTTGGCGAGAACGGACACCGCAACAGCAATATTACGATCAAAAGCAATAAATTTCACGATAATGCTTCGTACGATGTCATTCTATATGATGGAAAAGACGCAATCGTAGAAGACAATCATTTGGCATCAAAAGGTGCGATTGGGCTAGCCATCTCCGATCCATTTAAAGGGGCCATGATTAAAGGCAATCACTTTGACGGCTCTCGCATTGCAGCGGCTCATGATGCCACATTTATCGATAACAAAATGAATGATTCCTATACGTCGTTTACGGGTCCTAATATCAAAATAGACGGCATGACCTTTACGGACTCTATGTTTTTAATTAGTGCGAAGGATGCTTTTGGAGTGAGTGCATCGAACATCGTTATGAATAACAACAAAAAGAGTGATTCTGGTCTATCGCTTTGGGGAAAACCGATTCGATTGAAAAACATAACGATTAACGGCGAGGGCAAGCTTAGGGTCGTAACGGGCGGAATAACCGAGGGCTCAATCATCGATAACTTAAAGGTAACCGGCTTTAATACGGATTCTGGGTTAACGCTGCCTCCTGCCACATACAACAACTGCGAATTTATCGGAGCCGCGGGAACGGGCAAATTTGGATCGATTGCGATTTCACAAGCCGGCAAATATGTGTTCGATGGCTGTTCCTTTCAATCACCGCCAGCGCTTAGCACATTAGTGATTGCTGAACATCCGAAGCTTGATTTGACGATCAAAAATTCGACGTTCGAGCTATTAGGCAACTCTCAAGCTATTAGTGTACAATCGGCGAAAAACCTGCTGCTGGAGAATAATACGATTACAGCGGAAAAACTAACCTCCGATAAAACAGAGATTGTTCGCATCAACGATTATTGGAAACGGAATAATCCGCATGACGTTCTGAAGGCCGTAATTAGAGGGAATACGATTATAACCAATTTAGCTGCGATCGGGATCACCACATTATATGCGGGAACAGGAGCGCCAGCCTATCTCATTGAAAACAACACCTTATACACAGCTAAGCTGGTTCAAAAGAAAAATGATATTTTGAAAAACAATTCGATTAAGAAACAATAGACAGGCAGACGTTAGCATATACAAAAATGAGCATCCGTTTTCTTCAATTGAAGAGAACGGATTTTTTATTGTATTTTTCCGATTCGACGCGGGGGTAGGTAAATAGCTATAATAAGGAAATGAAGTTGCTTAGCAATTCCATTTCTTGCTTTATTGATTACCATACAATGAATAGGATGAATGTTCATGCTCAAGCGGCTTGGTAGAAGTATCCGTGACTTTCGTGAAACGTACAAGCAACATTTGTTGTTTGAATATTTATTCATGCTCCTAACGAGCTTTGTTATTATTCCGATTATTTCTTTTATATTTAACCGTATGCTTCGTGTACTTGGATCGGGCTCTGTATTAAATGGCGATGTTTACAAAATTGGGCTGAGCTACACGGGCGTTGCTGGATTAATCGCGATCTGTTTAGTAGCTGTACTTGTGCTTTTTATCGAGTTTGGCGTAGTTATTACGATTTCACAGCAGCATTATTTTGGCAAACAGGTATTGATCTCAGATGCCGTGCTGACGACGCTGAGACAGACGCCTAAACTATTTGGATTCGGCTTGATTCAGCTGTTGTTTTTCCTATTGTTTCTTGTGCCATTTATTGAATCGCCGTTGTCCACTTCTCTTTTTGCACAATTTAACGTCCCGATATTTTTCAACAGCCGCGTTTTGAGCTCGTCTATGATGATGCTTTCTTTATACGGCTTGTTGCTTTTGGCGGGCGTGTACACCATCTTGAGATGGATTTTTGTTTTGCATTTCATTATGATCGAAGACAAATCCATTCGAGTAGCCATCAGAAGCAGTCTCTTATTGACGAAGGGAAAGCGGTTATCGATCTTTGTTAATCTGTTTTTGCTAAATGTGTTCGTATTCGCGCTTGGTTTTGTCGTTATCTCGTCTGTTGCGTATTTGCCAGCGTGGCTGGATATCAATGTGCTTAAAGCGGTATCCAATCATTATTCATTAACGCTAACAACGGTGCTAACTTATATGTTCACTTTGCTGCTCGTGCCGATTAATATCATCTTTTTGACAAGGCTCTTCTATCACTTTAAACGTACACGGGGCGTGATGCCGCGAGATCAGCTCCGTTTATTCAAAAATGGCTGGGTTGGCCCGCTTGAGCAGCGTCTTATGACTTTTCTAAAAGGCAGAACGAGGAAACGAGTGCTCTACAGCTCTATATTGGCTGCTTATTTAGCGCTTGCGCTGTTTGTCAGCTATGCTGCTAATGATCAATTGGTTTATGTAAAATGGAGCGTGCTCTTGTCTGCTCATCGCGGCGATACGCTCGTTGCGCCGGAAAACTCGCTGGAAGCGATTCGCAGCTCAGTGGCGCAAAGCATTGATGCTGTTGAAATTGATGTACAGATGACTAAGGATGGCGTAGTTGTCCTGAACCATGACTATAATTTACAGCGTATGGCGGGTGTGCCGAAGCGGGTGAGCGAGCTGGATTATGAGGAAATTGCGAGGCTGAACATTGCCAAAGCTGGCGGTGAACCCGATGAGATTGTGCGAATCCCCATGTTATCCGAGGTGCTTGGAGAAGTGCTGGGGAAGTCGAAGCTGATCATTGATCTTAAGCCATACGGTTCAGGCGAACAATTGGCTGAGCATGTTGTTGCATTAATTGAACAATTCGATATGGTGCAGGACTGTTATATTCAATCATTCGATCGGTCTACGCTTCAGCATATTCGGTCACTGAACCCTGAAATTAAAATTGGGCAAATTTTATATTTTGCACTCGGTGATCTTTCGCTTCTTGATGTTGATTTTTATACCATCGAGCAGATTATGCTGACCGAGCAGCTCGTGGAGCGTGCGCATAAAAAAGGCCGTGAGGTATGGGTGTGGACAGTGAACAGCGAGCGGAATTTAAAAGAGGTGCTTAAATTCGAAATTGACGGCATTATTACCGACTATCCTGCGCGCGCACACAATATGGTTGAGCTGAAGTAAGAATATATAGATTGAGCGGAGGGGCGGTTAACGGTGACACAAATTGAAAAATATAAATCCTTTATTGAGTCGCTCCCGCCCGGCAGCTTGTCCAAGGAGCAGCTGTTTGTAGAAGAATTGCTTCTTCATGAAGAGCATGACATGTCGATTTATTACGTGCCTTACGAATATGTGAATATTGCTGCTAAAGTGATGATTATTGGCATTACGCCAGGCTTTACCCAAATGGAGGTAGCCATACGCAGCGCGCGGGAGGATCTTGTAAACGGGGTGTCTTATGACCTCATCGATCAACGCGCGAAGATGCTTGCCAGCTTTGCAGGCTCTATGCGAAAAAATTTGATCGACATGCTTGATCAAATTGGATTGCCTGCAGCACTTGGCATAAAGAGCAGCGAGCTATTATTTTATGAGCTTAGAGATTTACTGCATACAACTTCAGCAATAAGGTATCCGGTGTTCATAAAGGGCAAAAATTACACCGGGCATAGCCCTGTTATTTTGAAATCAGAGACGCTTTATCACTATGCTGAGAGTATCTTTCTTCCAGAATTGCTGGCGGTAAAAGATGCGCTTGTCATCCCGCTTGGCAAGTCGGTATCCGATGTAGTCAAGCATTTTGCTGACAAGGGATGGATAGATAAAGAACGATGCTTGTTCGAAATGCCGCATCCCTCAGGAGCAAATGGCCACAGAAAAAGCCAGTTTGAGCAGAACGAAGCACAGATGCAGCAGCAAGTAATGACATGGTTCAGCTAACTATATAACAGCTACAGAAATAGAAAGGCGTGACGGGGATGCATAGTAAAAAAGTTCGTATGATTACCTCTTTTGCGTTTCTAGCCAGTCTCTTATGGATATTTGCTTTAGGCTGGTCGATAAAGGATTATTTGTTCGGAACATCGAGCCAGACATCTGTATCGCAAGATACGGAACAACCAGCAGAATCATCAAGCGGATTAAAGATTATTGCATTAGGGGATTCGTTAACGAGAGGAACAGGCGACATCGAAGGAAAAGGGTATGTAGGTTATGTCAGCGATCAACTGAAGCAGTCCGGTAAAGATGTTTCCTTAATTAACTTAGGTATTAAGGGGCTTACCTCGTCAGAGCTAGTGGAGCAGATGAAACAAAAGGAAATCGAGCGGCAAATTGGACAAGCAGACATTATTCTGATGACCATTGGCGGCAACGACTTATTTCTCGGTGGTCAATCGCTTACGGATCTGTCTGAGGCAAGCATTTCGGGATTAGAAGAAGCGTTTTTGAATCATCTAAAAACGATTTTGACGACCATTCGTGCCGTTAATACAGAAGCAACCGTTTATTTGCTTGGATTGTATAATCCGTTCAGCGAGTTCCAAAATGGTGAGTTGATGTCGACTGTGGTTAGGAACTGGAATAGTAAAACTGCGGAGACTCTGGCGCAGCATTCGAAAGTCGTTCTGGTTCCGACCTATGATTTGTTTCAGCTGAATGCAGAGAAACTGTTATTTACGGATCATTTTCACCCGAATGAGATAGGGTATCGCTTAATGGCTGAGCGGGTAGCCGCGTTAATTGCTGATGCAGGAGGACAATCATGAGCGACATTACATTAGCAGTGCAGGGTTTACGGAAGGTGATAGGCAAGCGGACGATCATCAAAGATTTAAGCTTTGAGCTGAAGCGCGGCGAAGTGTTTGGCTTTCTAGGCCCTAACGGAGCAGGAAAAACGACGACGATTCGGATGCTGGTCGGCTTAATTAAGCCAACCTCCGGCACCATCCATATATGCGGCTTGGATATTGCGAAACATTTTACAAAAGCGATGCGGCACTTAGGATGTATCGTAGAAAACCCAGAGCTGTACCCGTTCCTCAGCGGAATGGACAATCTTCGCCACTTTGCCGTTATGATTAATGGAATTACGCAGGAGCGGATCAATGAGGTTGTCTCGCTTGTTGGCATGCAGGATCGAGTGAATGATAAGGTAAGCACTTATTCACTCGGGATGAGGCAGCGGCTTGGGATTGCTCAAGCACTGCTTGGCAAGCCTGATGTCCTCATATTGGACGAGCCAACGAATGGGCTTGATCCATCGGGTATTAGAGAAATGCGGGCTTTTATTAGGTTTCTAGCCGAGGAAGAAGGATTGACCGTGCTCGTATCGAGCCATTTGCTGCATGAAATTCAATTGATGTGTGATCGGGTTGCGATCATTTCCAAAGGCGAGATCATTCGAGTGGATTCGGTTAAGCAGCTGTTGTCCAGCGAAGAACGTCTAGTATGGCGGCTGCAGCCGCAAGAGCTAGGACGATCGATACTTGGCGAAGTTACGGATGTCCTTGGTGAGACGATGGATACGGTTACGACAGCTTATGTTGAACATGCTGTTGGAGAGTGGAATCGCAAGCTTGTTGAGGCTGGGGTAAGTGTGCTGGAGATGAATCGGAAGCTTCCCGCGCTTGAAGATCTATTTCTTGAGCTGACAGGAGGCGAGTCGATTGATTAATCTCGTTCAAAATGAAATGACGAAGCTGGTCGGCAAACGACGTTTTATCGTCATCTCGATCATTATTATCGTTCTTCTCTCGATGTTTACGTATGCGCAGGCGAAACAGGCAGAATCCATAAAGGAGCGGCTGGGTGACGTGGATTGGCGCACCGAATTGCAGCAGCAAATTGTGGATATGCAAAATCGGTTGAGCAGCGCAGGACAGTGGCGAGAGCAAATTCAAATTCAAATCAAACAATCCGAATATTATTTGAATAATAATGTGAATCCTTCTGAGCCGGGAGCGCCAACCTTCATTAGAGGTTTTGTTCAAAACTCGGCGGAGCTGTTTCTCCCGTTGCTCATCATGATTATTGCGGTAGATATCGTCTCCTCAGAACGGAGCATGGGAACGATTAAGCTGCTGCTTACACGCCCGGTGAGTAGGTTTAAAATATTGCTCAGCAAATATATCGCGCTGATTTTGTCCGTTTCCTTAGTTATTTTCATATTCGGTTTGTTGTCTTACCTCATCTCAGCCATTATGTTTGGCAATCAAGGCTGGTCGGCTCCCGTATTGACTGGCTTCTCCACACAAGGAGGCGAGCTCGACATATCAGGCGTCCGCCTGGTGTCACAATGGCAGTTTATCATTCAGCAGTTTGGACTTGCATGGTTTATCTCGCTTGTAGTGGGAACGTTATCGTTCATGCTGTCCATTCTGATGAGAAGCAGCGCAGCCGGTATGGGTACAATGCTTGCATGCTTAATCGCAGGTGCTATTCTAAGCAACATGGTATCCTCATGGGATTCGGCCAAATATTTGTTCATGGTCAATCTTGGTTTGATGGACTATGTCAGTGGATCTGCTCCTCCAATCGAGGGCATGACACTTGGCTTCTCGCTTGCCGTGCTGGCCGCTTGGATGGTCGGTTCGCTGCTCGTTTCGTTTACGGTGTTTATGAGAAAAGACATTTATTGATCGTGCTGCAGGTTGTCTAACTCATCCTAAAATGCTTCCTCTATGCATAAGCATGTAATAGAGAGGAGCGTGATAAGGTTGGACAAAACGGTACGCAGATATTACCAGCAAAAACAAAAGCAAAAAGAAATAGAGCAGGAGCTGACAGAACTCAGGCAGACCATTATGAGCTACTTGGCTGAGCAGGAAGCAAGCGAGCTGGAGATTGGGAGCCATAAAGTAAAAGTGGTTGTGCAGGAGCGTAAGGAATACGACGACAACAAGCTTTATGAGGCGCTGCCAGATCCGGAGCTATGGCGAATGTTATCGAAGCCGGATGGCACAAAGATTGCAAGCTTGGTCAAACTGAACGTCATTAATGAGGAAAAGCTGAAGGATACTTTTTCTACAAAGACGGTTAAGCTGCTTCAGGTGGATAAGAAGTAAATTTATGAAAGGACGATTCGGTCAAACGAATCGTTCTTTTTTTTGTGCGCGGCATTTGAAGCTCGCTGGGGGATGATTAGCGCAACCGGTATTATCGGGCTGCTGGGGGGAACGGTTTGTCAATATCGACTTAATCACGAGGCTCATCCCGCCGAAACAGCTTTGCGGCGCGAGCTATACGGAAATAGAACTAGAAATTAGCTCTATTTCGCTCAAACTGACCAAAACCGCACAAATAGAACTAAAAACTAGTCTTATTATTGTTTGAATCCCGCCGAATTGCCTCTACAGTACGAAACTTACAGAAATAGATATAGAAATTAGCTCTATTTCGCTCAAACTGACCAAAAACGCTCAAATAGAACTAAAAACTAGTCTTATTATTGCGTGTATCCCGCCGAATTGCCTTTGAAGCGCGAAACATACATAAATAGATCTAGAAATTAGCTCTATTTCGCTCAAACTGACCAAAATTGGATAAATAGAACTAAAAACTAGTCTTATTATTGTGTGTATCCCGCCGAATTTCCTCTAAAGCGCGAACTACACGGAAATAGATTTAGAAATTAGCTCTATTTCACTCATACTGACCAAAACCGGACAAATAGAACTAATAACTAGTCTTATTATTGTTTGCATCCCGCGGAATTGCCACTAAAGCGCGAAACTTACAGAAATAGAACTAGAAATTAGCTTTATTTCACTCATACTGACCCAAACCGCACAAATAGAACTAAAAACTATACTTATTACTGCGTGTATCCCACCGAATTGCCTTTGAAGCGCGAAACTTACAGAAATAGAACTAGAAATTAGCTCTATTTCACTCATACTGACCCAAACCGCACAAATAGAACTAAAAACTATACTTATTACTGCGTGTATCCCACCGAATTGCCTTTGAAGCGCGAAACTTACAGAAATAGAACTAGAAATTAGCTCTATTTCACTCAAACTGACCCAAACCGCACAAATAGAACTAAAAACTAGTCTTATTATTGTTTGCATCCCGCCGAATTGCCTCTAAAGCGCGAACTACACGGAAATAGAACTAGAAATTAGCTCTATTTCACTCAAACTGACCAAAACCGGACAAATAGAACTAAAAACTAGTCTTATTATTGCGTGTATCCCGCCGAATTGCCCCTGCAGCACGAAACTTACAGAAATAGAACTAGAAATTAGCTCTATTTCACTCAAACTGACCAAAACCGCACAGATAGAACTAAAAACTAGTCTTATTAATGCGTGCATAAGGTATTTCAATCTCCATCCTGCTAAGTCAAAAAGGAGGCAATGCAACAACAGGTTTCTAAAATTCTCACTAATCGACGTTTCTCAGTGAATCAGAGAGCTGATACTTGAAATAGACTCTCAAAAAAGTCGTACGGATTCTTTATTGTCCTGAATTCTCTAAATCATTATATAGACAACATGTAACTGTCATCCTAAACGCAACTTTTTCTTCACTCTAGTCGTCATACTTACCAAATAAAGCCAAACTACGGGCGCATTAGATTTTTAGTGTGCAATGGAGGCCTTGTATTGATGATTATCAAAAAATATCAAACGACAGCAATCGTTGTGCTTCTTGCCTTACTCGTTGGATGTGAAGGCAATGCCATTAACGACATGCCATCAAATCAAATATCCGCTAAGGAAACACCCGCGAATGCTGTGCAGCTCGTCCAAAAAGAAGAAGCCGCAACTCCTATACCGATTACGATCGATACGATTAAGAGTGAGATAAAAGATGATTTGACCCAAGATCAGGTTTATACTCTGTTTGGAATACCAGCATCATCTGGAGAGAATTACATCATGATGAACGGTAAAATGAGTGTCATTGATCAATACATATATGAAGAGGGCCAATCAAAACTCGTCATTCAATGGTCCAAGGAAGGGCAGCTGCTATACGCTGTGTTCTACGATACGGATGCTTCAGGGAAACGGAGGAGCTTCCTGCCTGCTATTAAGGGGCTGTCGTCATCCTCATCAGAAAATAATCTTGTAGCTAGAGAGCATGCGATAGAGCTGGATAAGCCAGTTACATTATATACGAACACCAATGCCTATGAGTGGTGGGGAGGAACACGTGCTGTTAAGTTCATCTCTGTAGATGCACGGGCAAAATATAAAGTCGTTACATTGTCGGATGATTTTGCCGAAATTCAGGACGAATCGGGATATGGTGGGTTTGTACCCGTGTGGTATTTAACGAAAGAAGCCGCTCAAGTGAAAGATATAGCACCTCTATCGTTAAGAGCAAAAGAAAGTGCTAAAGGGAAGTGGTATCCGAATTCACAAGGTGATGCCACAACTATGAAAGAGGGAGATACCCTCTATGCTTACAAGCAATATGGGGATTGGTATGGAGCTGCCGTACCGGATAGTGCCGAAGGTGATAAATCCTATGGCCTTCTATGGATTCGTAAGGATCAAGTAACGTCAGCTGGTGGTGCTGCGCCTTTGTTTGAGATTGAAAATAGCAAACAAGCGGTAGCTGCTGCAGTGCGGAGTGTACTTGTGCCTGGTCTTGAGAAAGCTCGCGTGAAGGCGATCTTTGGTGAACCTTCGTTCGAAGAGTCTTCCGAAAATGTAGCACCATTAGAAGAAAAAGCTCGCACCCTTCCATTATGGCGTTATGAGGGTGAGCAAAATGAGCTTATCGTTGCTTGGTCAGAAGCGGGGACACTTCGGTATTCGATATACCGAGACTCCCCCGAACTAATTGCGCCACAATATGGTGTTAGTGCTCAGGGGCCTCTTGCACCTTCGCTGCATATGCAGTGGGATTGGCGCTTCAAGTCCGATCTCGGATTCAATTTTCTACTTGAGAAGGTTGGTAATGTTCTGCTCATCGCAGGCGAGGATGGCGGTTTCAGCGGAATGCACAATAATTCGAATATATATGCGCTTGACTCAGCTACGGGTCGCAAGAAATGGCAGTTTGATTTTGGCTTTGGAAGACATGATTACGGTTTATCGCAAGATAAAGAACGAATAGCGTTTCTTAAAAGTTCTATGAAAGAAGACCGTCCAGTTCATACGCTTCAGGCATTAAAGACAGCTACCGGAAAAAAAATGTGGCAAAAGAAGCTGGACAATGGTAAGGATGTAACCTCATTTGCTGTATCCAAAAACGTGATTTCAGCCGTACAATCAAAGCGAATCAGCACAACGGAAGAAAAGTTTACTTATGATCTCATCGGGTGGAGTATGGGAACAGGCAAGCAGCTTTGGAATATTGAGCTAGCTCATGAATCAGAATTGGTTCGTGATGTCGGCAATCAAGACGTACTGCTTGTACAGGCTGGTGAGGACATGAGCCCTGTCATTTTGAATGAGCTGCAAGCATACGATCCGTTGACTGGAAAGGTGCTCTGGAAGAAGCCGGAGCGTAAAGCGGCCTCAGATCAAGAAGTGACGGATAGTGTTCGTTATGCGGAGCGTTCGAAAGCTTTTTGGACGAGGACGGTGGATGAATTAGTGTTAGTAGATGCCAAGACAGGCAAGGATGGGCTTCGCCTGCCTCTTGCCGGTTATAGCCGTTACGATATTATTGATGAAAATTATATCTTTCTACAGCAGTCATCTGATAATAACTTGTATAGTGAAAACGTGAAAAGCTCTTTAATCGAAGTTAAGTCAGGCAGGCCGTTATTTACATTAGAAGGAAGAGCTGAATTCGGGAAAATAGAAGGAAGCTTGTTATATTATCGCCTGAATGGTAAAGCGATGTCTTTTGATTTGAAAAAGGAAGAGCAGCGCTGGACAACATCGGGGGTTCCTGGCAAGCAAACGGCTGGCGCTTCAGTTGTTCATTATGGCGGCAAGCTGATCGGCGTCTTTCCGGGTCTCGGTAATATGTATGTGTTAGATGAATCGACTGGAGAAGCAGTGAATAGACTCTCGGACGTTCGAGTTGGGTATTACGATTTTACGCCGAATGAACTGCTGAATGGTTATTTATCGGTTATTGATGGGCAGTTTTATGTAGGCTCTTCGAATGGGTATTTTAGTAAGATAAAATAGAAGGAAGTGTGTTATGCCAATTGATGCCGTATTATTTGATTTTGATGGGACTTTAGCAGATACTTTGCCATTATCGTTTGAAGCTTTTAACACCGTGTTCAAAACATATGACAATCGAGATGTTACGAATGAAGAGCTCATAGCGATGTTTGGTCCGACAGAAGAGGAGATCATTGCAAATCATTTCAGGAATGAAGAATTCATTTTACAAGCGATTATGGACTATTATGCGATTTACAAGCAGGGGCATTTTGATACCATCGAAAAGGATCAGGCTATTATTGATTTGCTAGAACATTTGAAAGGAAAGGGGATCAAAATCGGAGTCATCACAGGAAAAAGCAGGCGAGCATTCCAGATTTCATCTGAAGCGCTGAATTTAATAAGTTACTTTGATGTGGTGATTACTGGGGATGATGTCGTGAAGCCCAAACCTGATCCCGAAGGTATATATAAGGCGTTAGAAATCCTTGGCGTTGATAAATCCAAAACCGTATTTATTGGCGACAGTAATGCAGATATTGTGGCAGGTAAATCTGCTGGCTTACGGACCTATGGCGTGCAATGGCTGTCAACGTTCCAAAGCAGCGTGTTTGATATACCGCCTGATGCTATTTTCAGAAGCGTATCTGAATTTCTTGACATCATGAAGGAAGAGGGATAAACCGATGGAATTGAAGTGGTTGGAGTGGGCGAAACAGATGCAGGCGATTGCTCAAACGGGACTTACGTACACGAAGGATGTTTATGATATAGAACGTTATGAACAACTGCGGCAGATGAGTATAGAAATTATGATGAACTATACTTTGGTCAGTCAGGAGAAAATTGCTCTAACTTTCGCAAGTGATTCTGGTTATGCCACCCCAAAGGTCGATATTCGTGGTGTGATTTTTAAGGAAAATAAAATACTGCTTGTTCGCGAGAAGCTGGATGGCGCATGGGCATTGCCGGGAGGCTGGGCGGATATCGGTTATTCGCCTTCGGAGATTGCAGTGAAAGAGGTCAAAGAAGAATCAGGGTTTGATGTTGCGCCCGTTCGTTTGCTCGCTGTATTGGATAAAAAATTCCATGATCATCCGCCTGAGCCTTACCATGTATATAAGTTTTTTATACTTTGTAAAATCGTTGGTGGAGAGGCCGCTGTCGGAGTAGAAACAAGTGCGGTTGATTTTTTTGAGATAGATCAATTGCCAGAGCTGTCTGCGGAGAGAAACACCAAAAAACAGATTCAAACGTTGTTTGAGTTTCTGGAAAACCCAAATAAAGAGATTATTCTGGATTGAACTGTTGCAATAATCGGGATCGTAATATTTTATATACCTTGAGATGAAGCGGGTTTATTTTCAATTGTCGAAATACCGTACATGCACTTCTAGGCGGCTACCCACATATAATGGAGAACAGACTTCAGTGTTCATCTGTAATACATCGTGGGGGTGACTGAGCATGCCAGGATTGTTTTCGGCAATAGCACTATTTATTAAACAGCTTTCGCTACTTGTCTCTTATGTCAAAAATAATGCTTTTCCCCAGCCTCTTCAAGAGGAGGAGGAAACTAAACATCTGCAACTGATGGCGGAAGGTAATCAACGTTCACGAAATCTTTTGATCGAACATAACCTTCGACTTGTCGCTCACATAGTGAAAAAATTCGACAATACTGGGGAGGATCTCGAGGATTTGATCTCGATCGGGACAATTGGTCTGATTAAGGCGATCGAGAGCTTTCAAACCGGGAAAGGGACGAAGCTCGCTACATTTGCTGCTCGTTGTATCGAGAATGAAATACTTATGCATCTGCGGTCTTTGAAAAAGACTAGGAAAGACGTATCACTTCATGACCCAATTGGAACGGATAAGGAAGGCAATGAAATTACGCTGATCGATATCCTCGGTACTGAAGCGGATGATATCGTCGATAAGGTGCAATTGAAAATTGAAAAGTCGAAGATATATAAGAATTTGGATATACTTGATGACCGCGAGAAGGAAGTTGTTATTGGACGGTTTGGTTTGGAGCATGGCGGGGATGAGCGGACGCAGCGGGAGATTGCGAAGGAGCTTGGGATTAGTCGGAGTTATGTTTCAAGGATAGAGAAGAGAGCACTCATGAAGCTTTATCATGAGTTTTATAAGGCGAAGCGATGAGAAATGACCTGAGCTCTAATATTAAATTTGATCTTATCGTATGCAACGATAAAGTTAGGGTTTGATTGCACGATGTTATATCAATAAATGAAACCAAATGGCTGAGATGCCGTTTGGTTTTTTCTGTCTGTATACACACTCCACACATGTGGAGTGCGTGGCTGTGTTGGTTTGGAACGGAACTGAAGAGAAGTAACATTAACAGCCCTTCTAGCGAAGGGCTGTTATATCGTTTATACTGATAAAACCAATTTACTTCTTAGGAGTTGTCTAGCGAATCATGATAAAGAAAGAGGTCGCGCATATACGCAAGCAATTTAAGCTGGATCACGATATGATGAATATTAACGACATTCTCAACGTGTATATTATGAAGGATAGCAACGAGGTCTATCATTGGGAGAGCCAGGCGTTTGCTCTGGTGGATAGAGAGAAGCAGGAGTTGTATATGGGGAATTTCAAAAAACTGCTGACCGGAGAATTGGATCAGAAGTTGTTCGAGTTGAAGTTTCAGGAGGAAGCAGAGGATCCGACGCGAGTGATACTTCACCAAGGTTTGTCGACAGGCAATCCTGAAGAATGGAAGGACCTGATGCTGCTGTTGGTGGATAAAATGTTGGTGGATACCAAGTATGAACAGGATACAGTAGTCACGTTCGTTCGTGGACAGTATTTCCGGCCGACCAAGGGCAGAAATGAAGAAGCCGAAGAGAGCGGGAAGGACGAACTGTTCGCGCATCCGTTCATTCTATGCAGCATGAATTCCACGGAGAAGCAAAAGAAGACTCTCTTGTTCGATTATGTGGAGAGGGAATTTAAGTACAATGTCATTGTAGATCCGATTATCAAGTTAAGTTCGCCGGAGCACGGGTTCTTTTACCCTAGCGTGACGGATAACTATTCCGATGTGAACCGCATTCTGTATTGTACGGCAAAATCGAATTATCCAGATCCGCACTTCATCGGACAGGTCTTAAATGCCGAAAGATCCATGACGGCAATGGAAGAGAGGGCTATTTTCGAAGACATCGTGAAGGAAGTAGTGGGCGAACAACTCGACGTAGCCACTCTCGCACAGGTGTACGAGGAGATCCACCAAGTAATCGAAACCAACGAAGATAAAGAAGAACCCCCGAAGTTGGATTATAAAGATGTGGAACGTGTGCTGACAATAAGCGGCATAGATAACGTGACGACGGATAAAGTGGAACGTGCGTTTCAAACGATTGTCGACGATAGGAACTATGAAATGAAGGCAAGCAGCGTTATGCCGAAATTCACTTCAAAATCGATTAAGATCGATACAAAGGTAGCCTCGATTTCGGTCAGCCCGCAGGATTTAAAATATGTGAGACAGGTAAATTATCAAGGGAAACGATGCATCCTGATTGAGATCGACGAAGATGCCGTAGTCGAAGGATTTACGCTCAGTACAGAGACGTTATAGACTCAGTTGACAGCATTGGTTGATGCGGTTGCAGCCTTTGAATAGGTCGGCGCATAATGTGTTCTTGAGGGAAAGAAAATATTTTAAGGGGACGAGCTGGAATGTGTTGACGTTTGGTTTACATCAGGTTGTGTCCACAACGTCAAAAAATTCGACAATACTGGGGAGGATCTCGAGGATTTGATCTCGATCTGGACAATCGGTCTGATTAAAGCGATCGAGAGCTTCCAAACCGGGAAAGGGACGAAGCTCGCTACATTTGCTGCTCGTTGTATCGAGAATGAAATACTTATGCTCCTTCGGTCTTTGAAGAAGACTAGGAAAGACGTATTACTTCATGATCCAATTGGAACGGATAAGGAAGGCAATGAAATTACGCTGATCGATATCCTCGGTACTGAAGCGGATGACATCGTCGATAAGGTGCAGTTGAAAATTGAAAAGTCGAAGGTATATAAGAATTTGGATCTACTTGATGACCGCGAGAAGGAAGTTGTCATTGGGCGCTTCGGGTTGGAGCATGGCGGGGATGAGCGGACGCAGCGGGAGATTGCGAAGGAACTTGGGATTAGTCGGAGTTATGTTTCAAGGATAGAGAAGAGAGCGCTTATGAAGCTTTATCATGTGTTTTATAAGGCGAAGCGGTGATAATGACCTGAGCTCTTATATTACATCAGATCTTATCGTATATAACGATAAAGTTAGGGTTTGATTGCACGATGTTATATCAATAAATGAAACCAAATGGCAGAGATTCCGTTTGGTTTTTTCTTTATGTATACGTACTCCGCACATGTGGAGTGCTTAATATTGATGATTCTGAAACAATAATTGAGATGTGACGGTGCGGCTCAAAGGCATGGATTGTAATGATATGATCGTATACGCTTAGGCACTGGCATTAAGCGAAACGGGCAGTTTAGCGGAACAAAACGGTTAGATAGTTCTCAAATATAATATTAAATCCATGGTATGATGTGGGAAATGGGTCAAGGTTAGGTGAGCAGATTTACTATTTTTGCGAAGGATGCGATAAAAGGATATGGAAAGTTCGAATCAATGGGATGCAGAATGGGAAGTATCAGAAGAATTGGCTTATAAATTAATAAGTAGTCAGTTTCCGCAGTTAGCTACAAAAAGCGTAAAAAAACTAGGACATGGCTGGGATAACACTGTTTTTCTTGTCGGGGCCGAATATGCATTTCGCTTTCCAAGAAGAGAAGTTGCAATTAATTCTTTAAGGATGGAAGGAAAGATACTGCCTAAGCTTAAAGATTATTTTTCCATTGCATATTCGATACCGCTATTTTTTGGGGAAGGGGATTATAATTATCCTGCACCCTTCCTAGGCTACCCCTATTTATTCGGAGAGTTTCCAATCGGATTAACTGACAAGCAACGAGCGCTATCAGCAACAACGCTCGCGCAATTTTTAAAAAGCTTACATGCATTCCCTGTGCAAATTGCCCAAGAAAATGGAGTTCAACATGACCATAGAAATCTGACTGATATTGCGATGCGTAAGGAGAAGATACATAAATTCATTTCCGATCTTGCCCTTCATTTCAGTGAAGAAGAATATCATTCAATATCAAATTATTTGGAACAGCTCAGAACTGAAAGAGTGAATCAAAAGTATGTATTCCTTCATGGTGACCTTCATTTTAAAAATATACTGGTAGATGAGAATGGAATTGTTTCAGGGATTATCGACTGGGGAGATATCAATATAGGACATCCTGCTTGTGATTTGAATGTTGTGTATAGCTTTTTACCTCCGGATGCGCGTTCTGACTTTTTCAAAGAATATGGGGATGTAGATGAAGAAACGAAGATCTTATCTCGATTAATTGCCATATATATTCCCATTTTGATAATGATGCAGGCAAATGATGATAAAGATGAAAGGTTGGTTGATGAAGCAAAAGCGAACATAAAACGTGCTCTTTCAGATTAAGAAATGTCATTTCGCTAACGAGGAACGAAAGTTGAAGAAATCGCCTTATCATAGGTGATCTTTTTCTTTATTTATCAAAAAAATTTACGATAATAGTGCCTTGATTCATCGCAATATTACGTACTCCAGTCATGTGGAGTGCGTGGTGGGGATATGTCGAGTCGATACCTAAAGGTCTATAGTTATCTGCATTCTGCGAAGTATTTCTCCTTTGCGCAGGATGAGAGTGACTATAAAAATAAGGTGTTGAGGGATACGATTAAAGTTTCAGTTGTTTTGGATTTGAAATGGGTAGATATGACGAGCGATTTCTAGATCTCCTTTAGAATGGCAATATATCCATGACGGCAATTTTACGGGTAATCTCTTGGATGAATGAGCTTTGGATAACAATCCGATATCCAATTTTTATGAGATAAATTTATAAAAGTGGGATCAGAAACACGAAAGGCCACCTTCAATGCAAAATGAAGGTGGCCTTTCGTATTACACCATATTATGCGAACCCTTTTTCGACCCGTCAAAAATGCCTGAATCCCTTGCCGGACAAGGCATTCCCCACTTTCTCCACTTCGCTTTTGTCGCTTTGTCTTCGCATAACTTAAATTTTCTCAGCTAAGATATACGAATCAGGTACATGAGGGTTATGTGCAAAAAAAGATATGCGAACCTGAGGTTTACTTGATATACGAAGCTGATAAATAAAGATTAACTCATGTATGGGTCAACATTCAAGTCTGCAGAAGTTAGCGTGGCAGAATCGATAAACAGCTTTAAATTTGAATGAACATTTGGGGAAACGGTAGGGCTAAAGTCGCAACAAACTGAAAATAAATCAGTCGAATTATAGGAAAGAGATTGCTTATGGTGAAGAGAAAAGTCGCGGCGTGGGAGGAATTGATGGATTTGATGGAGAATAGTTAGGATAATAGTTACAAGTATAATAGTTTCTGGGGGAATCAATATTAAGCAAAAGGGCATGCTTAATAATCATTTGTAGAAGTCTCAAGGAATGAAAATAGCCATGTCATTTTTTAATTCATACCACAATTCAAATTTAGCATGAGAATGGACAGTATCTGTTCAGAAGTTTGTGCAACGACTAATTGATTCGATCTATTTATATAAAACATATTAAGCTATGTCTGAGATTTAAGGAGCAGGATTAGAGTGAGCTTAGAGAAATATTCTATGAATATACAAGACTTAACCAAACAGGTTGTCAATTTAATTTCATTGAAGCAAGAAGGTGCGTACTGGGATTTTAAGCGAGAATGGCATAGTAATAAGTCTGATCTCTTACACGATATTATATGCATGGCGAATAACTTATCAAACCAGGATGGTCTGATTATTATCGGTGTTGACGAAGAAATGGAATTTTTACTACAGGACATAGTAAATGATTCCAATAGGAAGAAGACACAAGATTTAGTATCTTTTCTGCGCGATAAAAAGTTTGCTGGTGGAATAAGGCCAACAGTTACAGTCCAGTCAATCAAATTATCTCTAAAAACTATAGATGTAATAGTTGTACGCAATGATCGCAATACACCGTATTATTTGATAGAGCATTATCAGGGAGTTTTTGCAAATAATATTTATGTTCGAATTATGGATACTAATACACCGAGAAATACTTCTGCTGATATTAATATAATCGAAAGTCTTTGGAAAAAACGCTTTGGAATAAATGCGACTGTACTTGAACGTGTAATTCTTTATTTACAAAGTCCATCAGATTGGATTGACTCGTCTGATGAATCAAGAAGGTACTATAAGTTTGCCCCTGAATTTACTATAGAACAAACTTCAGCTGCCGATAACAGAAATGGTTACGTGTTCTATCTGTTTGGGCAATATGATAACCATCCTCACTGGTATGATATCAATGTCTATTATCATCAAACACTATTAAAAACATTAGGGGGCACTGCCTTAGATGGGGGGAGATATTTCACAGCCACTCCTAAAACAGGTGGGATATCATTGGATGGGAATAGATCTAATTGGGACGTTAGTTATAAATATTTCATTAAAGAATCAATTGAATATATTGTTCATAGGTTTTATATTACTCATGATATTGATGAAGAATTCACATCAAGGAGACGATTTTTAGATTGCGTTCTTGTCTTTAATTCGGAGTTTGAAAAAGCAAGCTTTGATAAGTTTGTAAAAGAGAGATATTCACACTATAATGCCTCCGATTTTACAACAAACCTTCCTCACTTTCCACATTTAGAGGGCTATAAGATGAGTGCTTTTAAAAAGGATTATATGAATGCGCTCATTCTTAAAAAAATGCTTAATGATTTTAGAGCAATCTAAGGGAGTACAGAATTCTGATTTGAGATTCGTATTTTCAGAGATATTTTATTTGTATATTTTTTGAAATAACAATGGCACTCATTTTTCTGATAACCATATCCTTGTTGGAGGACACGTCAATGGATCAGCGTTCGGATAATCTACCGGAATCTCCTGAAACTCATAATCAAGAAAGGCGATCCAAAGCAATGTTTGACATAATTGTTCCGGATCATTTATTTCTTGTGAGAAATGAAGATGGCGGAGATTATGGAGTCGATAAGGTAATTGAATTGAAGTTGCAAGGTACGCGAATGTCAAACTTTAGATCACAAATTCAATTAAAATGTACCAGTTCGAGACTTAGAAATTCTTATCTATCTTTCTCTGTTCCTATTAAGACGTTGAATTACTTGAAGAATCAACCAAGCTCATTGTTTGTCATATTTCTAGAACACAAAAAAATATTCCTTTGGGAGTGGATCTCTGAGATAGTGAATTTTGCGGTCTCAAAAGGAATTGAAATTACAACAACAGATCAAAAAACAATTGATTTTCATTTTATCAAGAAGTTAGACGATCTCGCTTTCGAGGAAATACATAAAGAAATTAGGATAAAAGGTTCTATAACAGCGCAAATTTCAGATAATTTAAAGCTTTCAAATCCAACGACCACAAATATTCTAATAAATGTGCAAGATCAAAAAGTTAGGAATTCAGAAGAATTGGTTATGTATGTAAAACAATATGGATATTCGCTAGCTAACGAAGGCGGATTTTCTTTGCTTTATGAATGGATTTCTCATGTGCCGTTACAGTTTAAATCTGACGTGGAGTATTCTCTAGCTGTTGCTTATATTAAATACAAAAATGGTGAGTATTATGATGCTTTCTCCTGGGTGCCGAAAGGAATAAAATCGCTAAAACTAGATGAGACTCAGAAAGGATTGGCTGAATATTTAGATATATCGTTAAAGTACTTACTTAACATGTGTAGTTCTGAAGTTTATAACAATTTATTTAATTCATTTATTGAAAAATATCCTCATAATCAGATAACGTTACAACACAAGTTGTTCAGATTGAGAGAGCAATTGATTAATGCCGACCTAACATTAAAAGATAAATATAAAGAGTTAACTGATTCGTTTCATACATTAATAAAAATGATAAAGCAAATGCATTCTCCTGAATCAACGTTAATAAAGTTTGTTGATTTAATAGAATGGGAACTGAATGGATATCAAATATTAAGAGAGCTACATTTTAGTAGATTTAATATGGAAGGTAGAGACACAATCGGTTACCCCATTCCTCACCAGCAGCGAACTCATTCAGCACAGATATTAATTCAAAAAATTACAGAATGGATGCTAACTTTCAGATCAATATTTATGTCTATTGAGGATGAAGTTAGTAGAGCACGCGCTAATACCATATTTGCAGGTGTTCAACTTCAATTTATTGCACAAACTCGTGTGTACAACGATCTAACCAATGATGGTGATTCAATACTCCATTCAATGAAGGAGTCATTGGAACACGGAACATTAGTGCTAGAACAATGTGGTTATCTGCATGAATTATTCCGCGCACAAATGTCTTTAGCAGAATGTTATATGGGACTAGGCCTAGTCGAACAAGCAACTGAATTAGTTCAGCAAGTCATGTTAAATGCAGAAAGCATAGGAGTCTTGGAGATTGTAACATATTGCAAATTATTTCTAGATGGATATTATATTTTTAATTATACAAGTATAGCTCAAGCAGAATCTAAAAGTAAAAGAATACTTTCAG
Source organism: Pristimantibacillus sp. Z349TD_6 (assembly GCF_056173205.1). Lineage (NCBI taxonomy): Bacteria > Bacillati > Bacillota > Bacilli > Caryophanales > Paenibacillaceae > Pristimantibacillus (SeqCode) > Pristimantibacillus sp. Z349TD_6. The sequence goes on from NZ_CM149662.1 coordinate 2,417,389, forward strand.
TATTATCGGATACCGAAATTGAAAAGTATGCTCGACAAATGATTGAATTATTAGAAATTCCAAGCGAAAGATTTCCGAATGTGTTAACTGAATATCGATGGTTGCAACAGGATGAGATAGACAGATTCCAATATTGCGAGCACATTGGTTCTAGGCAGGATATAAGCGTTAATAAAGAACTTCAAAATAAATTTCTCGTTAATCCTGACAGAATAATTATTTGCGAGAAATTTGGATATGAATCACTAATTGGACTAAATCGTGATGATTTAGTAAGGGATTTAAAATCTAATTTTTGTGTGAGATGCAATTTTCAGAAACCTATGAGTTAATTGAGTTTTAAGTTAAAAGGAAGGCATTACAAGGGACCTACTAACAAAAAAATTGCATTTGAAATTTATTAAGGTATCATTCCAATCTAACATTATTTCTGTAGGCATCATTAATATATAATTTATATAAGTTGGATAATTAACTTCTTTGAGTTGCCAATGCTTTAGATTTACTTTCACCTTCTATAACACTAATAGGGGATATAATATGGAAGAACTATTAACTAGATTCATACTTCAAGAAGTAGAGTGTGAATATCTTGATTTCAAAGCAGAGCAATACGTCGATAAGGTTTCTTTATTAAAAGATTTTATTGCAATGGCGAATTCCAATTATCGTGGGGATAAATATATCATAATTGGAGTTAAAGATATGCCAGGGCTTCCAAGAGAGATAAGAGGTATCTCATCAGATGAAATTAGGGATTCGGCGGAATATCAACAATTAATCTTTGAAAACGTAGATCCTTACATAAACTTTAACTTCTTAGTCGTTAGCTTTAATCAAGTGAAACTAGGAGTATTTCACTTTCATAATAATATTAAACAACCATACATGATGAAAAAAGATTACAGGAATCTGCATAGTGGTCATTGTTTTATTAGAAAGGGTAGTTTAAATACTTTAGCAGTCAGAAGTGACTTTGATTTATTCTACTCTAACCGAGAAGAATTTATAATTACTTTTCTAGATTCATTGTTGAGTTCTATTAATGATCGCGATGGTTATGCATCAATCAAATTGTCTTTGCGGAACATAACAAGTCTACCCATAGTAATTGACAATGGGAAACTGTTTATTAAGGATAGTGCTGGAGCTGTTATAACAGAGCATCCAGTATACGGTTTCAATAACTATGAAGGTGCAGATTTTCAAATAGAATTGGGGAGGTTTTCCGAAAAAACAGGATTTTTAATTGTCGATTTAGGTTCTACAAACTGCGTGATATTAGGCTTAAATGAAGATGGTTTTACAAACGAGACTTTTATATTTGAATTATTATTAGAAGATACACTTAAGAATGAGTACCGGGCCACAGTAAATAATGGGCAAGTTTGGGCAAGAGGGAATGTACTGCATAAAGTACGTCTGAAAATGAAATTAGAAGCTAAGAAATCGTAGCTAAGTTACTGGGATATGTAGAAAAATGTCGAATTGAGGGAAGGGTTCTCACATTCTTTGGACAATATTTGCTTTTAGGAATGTTGTTGGAGAATAATGTGGATTCAGCTGTCTGCAGTAAACTAGAAGATTTCGGAGTTACATACCTTCTGAAAGGGCATCACTATCATGGATGGCCGTTTAAAATGGGTACACGCTATTAATTAAAGCAAAAGGTGAAACCAGTGCTTTGGAAAAAAACAACACGTACTGCTAGCCTTTCAACCGAAATCAGATTAAGAATCACATTGGCAAGCGCTGTTAGTAGCTTCAAGAATTATTACTAAGCAAAAGGACTCCAAAAAATAATGGAGTTGCAAGTTCATTGCCGCTTTATGTTGGTCATCGATAAATTATCAGTACGATCGAGTTTTACATTAAAGAAATTGGACATATATGTCTTATAGGTTAAGGACAAATACGGTGTTGAAATTATGTTTATTGAAGGAGATATTAATGAAATCAGCTCAGATGGTAATTGATGTATTCGCGGTTGAACTAGATGATCTAAGTACTTATGCAAATCGAATTAAGGCATTCTTATCAGAAGAGTTTAATAAGTTGGATCAAGAAATTGAGAGAGCTCTTGAGGGGTTATCTCACGATAAGAAAGATGATTTATTTCATGAAAAGTATTCAGAAAGTTTCCATCAACTTGATAGATCTTTCCCTTCTATCCTGATAAAATCATTGTTCATAAGTACATATTCAACCTTGGAGGTTTGCCTTGATAGACTTTGTAATGTAATACATAAAACTAATGGCTTTCCAATAGAACCGAAAGACCTAGCAGGTGATGGAATATTCAGATCAAAAGCTTATTTAATTAAAGTCGCCAGAATTGATTTTCCCGAGGGACTGAATCCCTGGCAGAAGATTTTACATATGAACAAGTTACGTAATCATTACGTACATAATGGAAGTAATTATGTAGGACTAAATTCCCCTGTCTACAAGGCAGCTAAAGCATTCAAATCTATATCATTTGAAGATACTTTTCGCATTGGGGAAAAAGAAGTTGGGATAACAATTACACACGAATTCTGTATCGAATCAATTAAGTTGATGCAAGAATTCCTTAAGGATTTACGTTCAAAGCTATAGTTTTTTTATATCAAATAAATGATTTTAAGGATGTGGGAAATGGCTAAGAAAGAACGATGTTATTGTGGAAGTGGAAATCGAAATCACTATGGTTGAAATCCATAATACGTGGTCTGAGAAGCGAATTATCTATCTATACAAAAAAGTCATGGGTAATGTCAGGACGTTTCAAGCAGAACATCTAGATTTAAATTCTGGAATCCGGACACAGATTCATTACGTAGGCAACCTAAACAACTTCAAGTCGCTCAAAGTGGGAAGAGCCGAACAAGCCTCCCATGTTCACTTCTCCTTAACGAGGGAAATGTAAGATGATCAATTTACAACTAACATCCTACGATTTACAGAACGCGGCATAACCCATTATTTTGATGATAATCTAAAGTCAATAGAAAGTACGGTATGTAATATATCCCTAACCGGTTGTACAACAAATGAGGTAACTCCAGATTTGACCGATTATCATTAGAGATACGAGGATATTGTTAATGTCTCGTCTGAAAAGTGGTCACTTCATCTTTGGAAATTACCAATTTACTATAGTATACATTATTTAACATCCGCTCAGCGATTTAATCCATGCAAGCAAATGGTTTTGAACAGGATAATTTGGATCTGGACGAAAATAACAGAATGCAAGATTATACGGCAGCAGCAATGAAGTGATTGAATAAAACTAGGCAGAAAGGCAGTATAGAACTCACTTGCCGAGTGTTTACTGTCTTTCTTTATAGTTAGAGTAAGTTATAGTAGCATTGCAGGAGTTTATAAACTTTTGTCGAAATACATAAATATTTGAAGCGGGAAATATACCCACCTTTTGCTGGAGCGGAAAGAGGCGATGTCATGAATGTTAACTTAGAAAACCTTAGAAAGGATTATCATAAGGATAAAGTAATTCCGTTCATTGGATCGGGGTTATCAGTTCCCTTTAAGGTACCAACTTGGGGTGACTTAATTAAGGTAATATCTGATAAGTATGCAACTGGGAAATTAGAATTCTTGAAAGCCACAGTTAATTGGCATCTGGAAAGCAGAGATTATTGGGGTGCTATTGAACAGTTAAAGAAGTATGCTTCACTAATTGATGATGATATACAGAATGAGATCGTGTTGTTGATTAAAGAGAGACAAATTAAACTCACTGATGGTAATAAACATAATTATTCAGATATCGGCAGAATGAACTTTAAATTACATTTGACAACAAACTATGAAAATCTTTTAGATGATCATTTGGAATGTGAACATCGACCAATCTTGCTTAAAGATATTGAGTTCACAACCCAAGAGCTTTTTGATGAGAAAAGAGTATGTCATCTTCATGGATTTACAAGTAATTCAGGTACAATTGTTATCAGTGAACAAAGCTATAAAAAACTGTATGAAGACAAAAAATATGAGAGCATTTTAAGTTTGGTTACTGGCAGCAGAAAGCTATTATTCATGGGGTTTTCGTTTGACGATCAGTTTATACAGCGACTGATCCAAGACCATAAGAAGTATTTTAAAGGAAGCCATTATATTCTCTTAGATGATCCAACTGATGATAAAATTAAAAAATTCAGAGAAGATTTTGGACTGATTACTATCCCTTATTATACTGAAGGTTCTTCGCATTCAGACGAAATAAGAAAAGTATTAAATTATATTGCAAAGCCAATTGATCCGAATAAAGACGGCGTACTTAACAAAGGTGCAGAAACCGATAAACCGATAATTGTAGGGGCTGGTCTATCGGATATAAATCAAAATGTAACCGATAATCTGTTTTATAGAAAACTACAACTCGAAAATGTTGAGCCAGAGACAATTGAGCTAGCATCAATATTCTATATTGCAGCAGAAAAGTATATACGTCAATTAAAGAAAAGCGGTATGGACATAAATGTGATCGATGCAATTTTTTATAAAGTGTTCGGGAAATACAAAGAAAGATACGTTGACACCTATAAAATGTTTGGAGATAGCCAAGAACTGGTGAAAATTGTACATAAAAGCTTAGAGGAAATTGACTTTGGAAGATATGCAGAACTATTCAAAGAGAATAAATCTGATGAGAATGAGAATAGGGGATTAATACACCTTTTAGCGGAAGACGAAAGTAAAACTATTTGGTGGGGGGAGAAGAGATTTGGGTAATCTCAAGAACTTGGTAAGAGAATCCGTCCCAAACTCAGTTCAACTCCTATTCGATAACACAAAGCTAGATATTGTGAAAACTGTATTGCTTCTATATTCCTTCTCATTGCAAAGTAAGACGAAGTACAAAAAAATATCAGAAATAGTATTCTATTATAGTCTTGCGAATTTTGAGTTAAGAAAGTTGTTCGATTCGGAAGAAGATAGTCGTAAGTTATCTACAAATTTATATTTCAGATTCCAATACAAGATTAACCGGATAGTTCTGGAACTATCGCAATTAGCCTTCATTGATGTAAAAGGAAATCTCGGGGTTAAAACAGGAGATATCGGTATTCGATTATCTTCATCGGGATTAACATTTGTAGAAAAATTGGATTCCGACTATTTTACAAACCTTATAAGTGAATTTACAAATGTCATTTCGACTATTGAATATTCAACTGCAAATTTGAAGGTGTTAAAGGGGGGAGCAGTTGAATCGTATGAAATTCAATAAATTGATTATCCAAGGAGCATCTTATAGAAGAACAATTACGTTTAATAAAGGCATAACAATAATTAGTGGGGATAAAACTTCAGGGAAATCACTTGTCTTAAGTTTGATCGACTATTGCTTGGGTAAAAGCAAAAAGATTGATTTGAAAGTACAAAAAGAGCTAAACGAGGAATGTGATCAGGTTTTTCTAGAAATATCCTCAGACGAAGAAACGTTTGTCATAAACCGATTATTCAAGGAAAAACAAAGTAGATTCAGTATTTATTTCTGCCAATTTGAGGAGATCGATGAGTACACTCCAAAAACGGTTGATCAAGATGAACTCATGAATATATTGATGAGAAAACTGAACATTAACGAATACAAATTGATAAAGCATCAAAAGCATAGTAATAAGCAGGAGTTAGAAACAATATCTTTCCGAGATATTTTCAGGTATGTATATATACATCAGCATGAGTTAGGAACACACGATTTTTTATCCAACAAGACGACTTTTAAACGTTATAAAAACCCACATGCTTTTAAGTTGCTTTTTAGTTTAATGGATGCTGATAAGGATGACTTAAAACAACAATTGGTAAAGGCTAAAAATCAAATTGAGGATACTAATAGGGAAATAACTGGCTTGAAATCGTATTTAAAAGATAAAAATGCAGAGGATTATTCGGTTCTGTGGGGTAAATCAAATGAATTTAAGGATGAAATAGAAAGAAGGAAACAGGAAAAGGTATCCGTAATTCAGGACAGTAAGAATAATAAAAACAACGAAAATGAAATGTATATCTCATTGAAAAGAGAATTAACAGAGATTGCAAACAAAAAGTTTGAATACGAGAACCAGAAAAATGAGCATGTAATATCTTTGAACTCAAAGAAATTACTAAGACATGAGTATGAAGCAGAAAGAACAGAAATCGATGCTACATTGGAGATTAATTATAAGCTAGTTATTACAGAACAGAAAATTGAATGCCCTCTTTGTAACTCTGCTGTTCCGCATCATACACATGATCAAGGCAAACAAAGTCTCAGTTCAGTAAACACTCTAAACAAAATTAAAAATGAGATTTCTAGTAAGATTAAGCTGGTAACTAGTATGATTAATAGTGAAACTAAACTTATTGATGAGTTAAATACTAAAGTAGCCAGATTATCAAAAAAGCAGGCAATATTAAATAATGCAATATCCGAGTTCGCTAAAGAAACAAATGTACCTTTTTTGTCTCAACTAGACAGCATCAATAGCATTGTAAACAGGCTTACCAGAGAGCATGAAATTGTTAGGGAATGTCTCAGAATCCATCGTAAGATCGTAGAAAAGGAAAAGTTGATAAGAGAATTAGAGGCAGAGGCTCAACGTATTGAAACAGCACTAGAAGAATTGAATGTTAGTGTAACCTATAAGAAGAAAGTTTTTTTGTTTCTTGATGAACACTATAAAGAGTACATGCGGAGATTTAAGTACAACCCCAATAATGAAACGTATATTGATTCAGAGAAGTACATACCTTTTTATTCTGGGTCAAGTGTTTATGATCACGAGAGTGGCGGATTATTGCAGTGTATGCAACTCTCATTTTTAGCAGCAATCCTGGCAAGTAAAAAAGAGGGCTATGCTTCAGGGCATCCGGGGATTCTGATGTTGGACTCTCTAAGTAAATACTTGGGGACTCTTAAAAGCGAAAGCCAAGAAGAAGATATTGAAACAACCGAAGTTTCAGAGAAAGACCTCATAAATGACCCTGAGGTATATGAAGAAATTTATAAAGTATTGATTGAGCTAAGCGCTGATCATCAAATCATCATAGTAGAAAATACGCCACCTGACATAGCTGATGGCTATACGAGATACACTTTTCTAAGTGGCGAAAAGGGTTTAGTAAATAAGAGTCTTAATGAATTTACTGAGCTGGACTAGGCAGGCAGCCAAATTATCTTTTAAATAGACAGTACAGAACTCTTACCTGAGTTTTGTACTGTCTTTCATTATGTAGCGTGCAAAAATAGCTACCCTAATGTCCGAGTGCATTTTTTTGATATTCTGTAGCAGCCACGACATCAATTACATAGAACTTAGGATATTAAAAATCAGGGGCAAGCTGATTATTTCGGCGTGGCAGCGCCACACGATCAATGAGCGAGAACCACGATTTAAGTGAAATAGAGCCACAGTGCTAGTCGTGGGAGACACCGCTTAAATTAATTATGTAGTCCGTACAGAATTAGCCAGTCAAGGCTGCGAAGCCTTCATTTCAGCCTTTTGACTGGCGTCCTCTCCTCAAACACTCTTCTGTGGTCCAACAAAGCCTTGCTTGACCTGCCACAAGCTTAGTGAAGAGGGGAGTGAGGGGGAACTTGATTACATGACATTAAAACAATATGGATCTCACTCATTAACTCTATGGCTCCCTGGTACCGAAATATTCACAAGCCGTCCTTGATCTTGACAACTCAAATTAAGTAAGAGTAATAAAGATGAAATTCTTCTGAGTGTAGAGTAAAGTAACAAAATTCAAACGTTTATTACGTTCAAATAGCATTGACTGAAGAACTAAATCCATGTCAATTCTATTTGCCTGTCACACACAGTTACAGATCTGTTGAAATTCGTACGTCCCCATTTGAGTATATTTCTATTTAAAGAAACGAAACCCTGAACCACGCTCAATCGCAAAATCAAAAGTTAAATTCTCCAAATATTTGAGCGATTCAAAGGCCTGAAAAACAGTTTCCATACGTATAAAGGCGAGTGTTTTTCCGTTGTATGCCTGAAGTTGTTGATTCTTGAAATCTTCGTAGTCCTTCGAGCAAATAAAATCTACTGCATCAGGCATCGCACATTTCAACTCGATGAGCTTCGTCCTGATGTAATCGAAAACCGTTTGTGCGTATTCCCGAGTTCTTTTTTGTGTGGGGAATAAACCTTTATGCGTTACATCATTACGAAATGAAATATCACTGTTTCGGAGAAGGACTGGTGCTTTTTTAAACGTAATGAGGTACAACATGATATATGCCCCGTATTGTCGCTCGGAGTGACTGGACATTGCTTTCCAAGCTGCATTGTACTCCTTGTCAAAATCATAGTCATTGGTCATCTTCCAAGTTTCTGGCTCTGAATTCACAAGTGGCCCAATGCCTTGCTCATGCGCCAGAACTTTAATGCAAAACTCATGGAAACGCTCGACGGCAACTGCAAAATTGCTTGCTGCTTCGCGAGAATAGCCATCGTGTAAAGCATATATCCCCATTTCGAAGAGTAGTTCGAAGGTTTTGTTATGTAGCACATAAACACTTTTATGATCCTTCTCACATGTAAGCTCGTAAACACAGGAACCAGTCAGTTCAATTTCGTATTTAGGATGTCCATCACCATTTCCCTCGTATTTAAGATAATCATCTTCCATTTGACATAATGGACACAGCCAAGTCATTTTCATTGCGATTTGTTCTCCCTATTATATAAATTGTTAAACAAAAATTGATTATGGCATTCTTGTTTTGAGATAATTGTGCTAACGGCAGATATTATTGAAAGGCATCGCGGGTATTTATTAAATTAGTTTTTTCAAGTACCCATTCACTCTCAGAGCTTCATTTCCTTCTTTGACTATTTATTTTGCGGTTTCTTCGTAAAGGCTCGTGTGTTTTACCCTGCTGGATCAAAAGATTTTTTAGATATGAAAAGTCTATTGAACTTGGCATCTCTTTATCTCTCAAGCCCTAAACACTTCCTTTGTCGGAATCTCATCTGAATTGATGAGGAGAGTAATTTATTTCATCCCATTCTTACAAAACAATTCTCATCGTGAGGTCGACGATGTTCCATTTACGAAATTTATTCCGTTAACCTTCCCTTTAGCTTAATGCTGTTTCTAGTTTAATACAATATTATCTCCATCTACGAGTCCTAAAGGTACTCTCACTTTACAGATAGCCCCATAATAATTTGTCGCATAACCATGCACTCTATTTCGATGTCCTCCAAGAACTTTCCTCTAAGATTTTTTTCTCAGCCTACCCGATTTTGCCCGAAAAATGAAACGGCTTATGGAGGGACAAAAATTCCTCGCCATAGCTCATTGAAAATTGAATATAAGTTTATCCGGTACATTCCCCATGCAGCCTCAAAGGATAGCCAGTATGCAAGCGCGCCATGACCGTATTGTTCCTGCCGTCCGATCATGACGCAGGGCAAGATGAGAGCGATTCCGTGATGCATAACGAAATGGTGGTTCCATTTACGGCGATGACCTGCTTGAAGGGATTATGATACTTCCGTCCAGCCACAGCTTATCGCAATGGGGGCGGCCTGCAGCGATCCTGGAGGAAGCGCATGCGCGCGCTTATGGAGACAGTTCACCGCTGTCCGCCGGATAAATTTTTCTATGTTTACCTGTTACTCACCCATCAGTGATTACTGTTAGAATTCAAGCGGACTACTATTTTATAAAAATTTCAGATTTCCCGTTGATTTGCAGTCTACATGGGTAAAGACATTCGTTGATTTGATTTTCAAGTGCAGTGCAGAAAGCAAGTAGCATGATGGATATGCAACATTCTATTGCCGATAGATGAAAGTACCCTTTTAAATCGAATATCCAAGAGTTCATCCTGTTTGGGTGCTCTCTTTTTATATAGATAGCCTTGAAAGGCCGGAGCTCGGATTCCTCGAAGCAACCGGCCTTTTCAATTGAAAGGAGACAGGAATACATGGCCAAGGTCATCGCCCTTGCCAATCAGAAAGGCGGCGTGGGCAAAACAACGACAGCGGTCAACCTCGGCATCGGGTTGGCGGCAGAAGGCAACCGGGTGCTGCTGCTGGATGCTGACGCACAAGGGAATTTAACAGATTCGCTTGGCTTTCAAGAGCCGGATAACCTCCCAATATCGCTGGCGACAATGCTGCAAAAGTGTATGGCAGAGGAAGCTTTTGACCCGCAAGAGGGTATTTTGCAGCATCACGAAGGAATTGACCTGATGCCGGGAAACATCGAACTGTCTGCCGTTGAAGTGGCGCTCGTCAATACGATGAGCCGGGAAACGATACTGCGTGGGTACGTGGACTCGGTAAAAGACAACTATGATTACATCCTGATCGATTGTATGCCAAGTATGGGCATGATGACGATCAATGCTTTGGCAGCGGCAGATAGCGTCATCATTCCTGTTCAGGCGCATTATTTACCGGCAAAAGGGATGACACAGTTATTGCAGACGGTTGCCCGTGTTAGACGCCAAATTAACAAAAGGCTGGTGGTGGAGGGGGTGTTGCTCACAATGGTGGACAGCCGCACTAATTTTGCCAAAGACATCTCGTTCATCCTTCGCCGCGATTATGGGGACAAGCTGCGTGTGTTTCAAACAGAAATACCTCACTCTATCCGCGCGGCGGAGACCAGCGCTCGCGGCAAAAGTATTTATGCACACGATCCGAACGGACAAGTCGCCAAGGCATACGCTTCATTAACGAAGGAGGTGCAGGATATTGGCAGCGAAAGAAGATCGGCGCGCCAGCATAAAACTGACCACAGTCGATGACTTGTTTACGACGGAAGAAACTCGGAATGCGGCACAGAAAGAACAGATCACGGAAATTCCGCTGGCAGAGATCAGTGAATTCCTTGATCACCCCTTTAAAGTAAAGGCGGACAATGCAATGCTGGAGATGGCGGAAAGCGTAAAGCAATACGGGGTGCTGGTTCCTGTGCTGGTACGTCCTAAAACGGATGGCGGCTTTGAAATGGTTGCAGGGCATCGGCGTAAGAAGGCAAGTGAAATGGCAGGAATGGAATCCATTCCGTGCCTTGTCCGACAGTTGGACGACGACCAGGCGACCATTATTATGGTAGACAGTAATTTGCAGCGTGAACATGTGTCTCCAAGTGAAAAGGCGTTTGCTTATAAAATGAAGCTGGAAGCCATGAAAAGGCAAGGTCAACGAAGTGATTTGACTTCCGCCCAAGTTGGGCGGAAGTTAGGAGGCAAGGAGTCCAGAGAACTGCTGGCCGAACAAGTTGGAGAAAGTAAAAATCAAATCTCACGCTATATCCGTCTAACCGAACTCATTTCACCCATTCTCGAGATGGTGGACAACAAGGATATCGCATTTGGCCCCGCAGTTGAAATCTCTTACTTGGCCGAGAAAGAGCAGCAAGCCCTGCTGGAAACGATGCAGGCCGAGGACTGTACGCCCTCACTGGCGCAGGCACAGCGTATGAAAAAGCTTAATCAGGATGGAAAGCTGAATGTTGATGTTATCTTTGCTATTTTGACGGAGGAAAAGCCGAACCAGAAGGAAAAGATGACGATCCGCAAGGAGCGTATAGAAAAGTTCTTTCCGCAAGACTTTACTGAGCAGCAAAAGGAAGACCTGCTCGTGCAATTATTGGAAAACTGGTATCGCAGGAAACAGCGGGAACGGGAACACGAGCGTTAATTCACCCTTTCTTCTCTCTTAGATGGAGAGATTTTTTTATGCCCATTTTTGCAGAAAGGAGCAGTCCGATGGATTTTACCGAAGGAAGACGGCGTCAGTATGAGCAACTAATGAAGGAAAAGCCGGGTTTCACGCAGAGCAGTCCGTCCGAGGAGGAGGAACGGCCCCTTCGGAAGCAGGCAAAAGGAACGGTAACCAAGCCGAAGCTGACTAATCGCAAAAGGTGTCGGGAGGATTGACGATGGAACAGGAGAAACGAATGGCTGGCGACTATGAGGTCTATCAGGCGTTGCCCATTGGCAGGGTCGAGGTTATTTTGGGCATCGATACGACGAATAGCGAGAAGCCTTATCTGGTCTGTTATTGTGATCAGAATAATTTGTTTGGCATGGATCAGTATTATGGAGCAGAAGGATTCGCGGACTATCTGGAGGCGATGCAGGAGTTTGGCAAGTTATTGCAGTGGGAAATTGAGAAGCTTCAGACCGAGCGTTCTGCCATTCCAGAAACAATGCCCCAGATTCAAACTGACCATTGCCTGCCCATCAAAAGTGAGGATGATCTTAGTGGCAGGATTGTCGTAATTCGACCGGAAAGACTGCGGCCGGAATTTCGCACAGCAGATCATCAATTGGTTTGGGTGACGGGGGGCTTCGGCGCATCGGGAAATTCACGCGGAAGGGCCGTTTTCGCGATGAGGCTCTATTCAGGTGACGAATGCCGCTATAATCGGGAAGACCTGCTCGGCTTCCTAAAACCGGAGCATACACCAGCCTGGGCACAAGAGAAGCAGACACTTCATCAGGCGGAGAAGCAACAAAAGCCTAAGTCTCGGGACGCCCGCTAAACAAAACGGGAATCATTTCGATTGAAGGAAGGAGTCGTTCGCGATGTCTTGGAACTATCGCAATCGCAAGGCACTCGTTATCGGTGCCATTGCGTTAAGCCTGGTATTGCTTGTGGCTGCAGCCGTCTTTTTGCTCATGCAGCATAACGAGCAACAGCAAATGCAGCACCAGATGCAAGAAAGCTATGAGCGGCAGCTCGCGCAATTGATGCAAGAGAAGGAACTGAACAGCCGCGAGGTTTGGGTAGTAAGCCAGAATGTTGGGGCCGGCAATGAACTGACAGCAAATGATCTACAGGCGATTCTGATGCCCGTTACCCTTGTTCCGGCGGGTATCCTTACGGATCGGGAAGCGATTATCGGTAAATATGCCAAGGTGGAACTGGAGGTGGGCACGCCGCTACTCGCTTCTTTGTTGTTCGAAGGACAGCCCGTTCCAAAGGATGTACGGCTCAAGGAATTTCAGGTGATTCAGCTTCCTTCCAATCTCAAGACCGAGCAATTTATCGATGTGCGGATCGGTTTTCCGACTGGAGAGGATTTTGTTCTGCTGTCCAAAAAACAAGTGCGGCAGTTGTCGGGCAATGTGATTTGGCTGGAATTGAACGAGATGGATTTGCTGCAAACATCCAGTGCGATCATCGACGCTTACCTGCAAGGGGCACGGCTTTATGCGCTCCCCTATATCGAGCCTGGCTTGCAGGAGGCAGCCGTTGTAAACTATCCGGCCAATCCGAGGGTGCTGGATTTGATGGAAATCGATCCAAATCTGCTTGAATCGGCAAAAACGGAATTGGCTCGAAGCCTGCGCCAAACGCTGGATACCAATTTAAAGGTGGTCAGTGAGTCGGACAAGCTGCGGGCCACCAGTGGCAATGTTACGGTACAGCAGCAATTGCAAAATGAACGGGCAACTACCTGGCAGGGCAACGCCATGTTTGAAGCGCAGCCGCAGTCGGGCAGTGGGACTTCGGAGACGGAGGTATCCAATAACCGACCCTCAGGAGAGGGGCAACCCACGGCTTCTATGGTGCCTACGCAGGAACCACCGACTCCTTCTGCTCCGGCAGAATCAACCGTTCCTCCTTCTACTTACAACGAAACGGAAGCGGTGACCGAAACAGAAGCACCGTCAGGAGAAGAACGGTGGGAGGACATACTCAATCAGTAAGGGAGACGGCCATGAAAAAAATGATATTTCTCGGTTCAGCCGATAAAAGCCATGTGCTGCTGGCGCTGGGGCGCTTGCTCTGGGCAATGGGGAAGAAGGTGCTGCTAGTGGACTCCACAATGGGGCAAGCGGTTCAGGGCTATTTGCCGCCCGTCTTCACCGGCAGCGCCGTGCAGGAGTTTGAGGACATAGATGTAGCCTACGGTTACATTACTGCCGAGCAACTGGATCAAGCACTGGAACAGGCGGGAACACTGGGCACGTACGATGTGCTGCTACTCGACACCGATCATACCCAAATGGTAACGGGACGCAATTTGCCCGACTTTGACAAGCGGGTATGGTGTTGGGACGGCAAGCGGCTGTCGCTGCAAAAAAATGAAGAGCTGCTGCTGCGCTTGTGCTTGCACGAAGCGGAAGTGCCGCTCTCTTTTTATGATTGGCTGTCTCCGTCGTTACCGGGCAGCTTGCCTGCTTGGCGGGCGGAAACACGGCTGCGCCATGTGGAGTGGCTGGAGCCTTCCTTTCATTTTCCGCTGGATGAACGCGATGCCACAGCGGATGTGCATAATCAGCATCAGCATCGTATTGACCTTCGCCGCGTTAGTGGAGCCTTCCGGCAAGTGCTGCTCACGATGCTGCAACAGCTTGGAGATTGCGATGCGAAAACCGCGCGGCGCGCTTGGGCGACTGCTCAAAAGCGATGGCGAGCCTGGTAGAGGGGAGTGGAACGATGGGAATGATGGTTGTGTTTTGGAGTCCTTTCCCCGGCCAGGCCGGAACGACGACCAGCCTGCTTGCGGCAGCGACATGTATGGGGCTGGAATATTCGTCGCGAATGCTGCTCCTCGGCCTTTTGCGAGAGGAGGATGAGGCGGTGCAGCGTGCCTTTTACACGCCGGAAAAAAATCCATCCCCCTTGCCGGATATCGGCATGGATGCGCTATTGCGGCTGCTGCAAAACCGCAAGCTGGAGGCGAGTATGCTGCGAGATTATGCGCAGCCGCTGCTCCGGGAACGGCTGGATGTGCTTCCCGGCTCGGCGATGCCAAGTGCAGGGTTTGCCGGCATGGCAGAACGCTGGCTGGAGCCGCTATTGGACACAGCCAGGCGCGCCTACAATTTAGTGCTGCTGGACGGCGGTAGCGGAACCGCTCCAGGCTGGCGGGAGGAACTGCGGAATTGGGCGGATATCCTCGTCGTTTGTCTGCCGCAGAATCGCTTGCTGCTGGAGCGCTTTTTTCAATCGCGGGAAAGTGCGCTACTCAGCGCTCGGAAAGCCATGTTCGTGTTTGGACAGTTCGACCCGGCTTCATCCCTGACCGTCAACAACCTCCAGCGGCGATTTCGTTGGCAGCAACCGGCCTTTCCGGTCATGCACAATACGGGCTGGTTGGATGCAGTGCAGCAGGGGGAGGCGATTCCGTACTGGTTTCGCAATCGCAAGACTATGCGCCAGCATGAGAACCATCACTTTGTCCGTCAGGTACGGGCACTGGCGCATGCGCTGATCGAAGGTGCGGGCATGAATCAGCCTGTGTTCGGCGGCAAGGAGGACAAGCCATGATGACGCTGTTGAACACCTTGATTGTCATTTCCTTACTACTCCTGGCCGTTTTCTTTCTCTATTTGCGCATGAGCCGCCGTCTGCCGGAGGGAACGATGGAAGAAACGGCCTATACGCTAGAGGCGATGACATCGTTCATCAAAGACACGTTGCACGAAATGACAACAAGCCATCTCAGCGATTTTGGCTTGTCTGAGGAGGAGTATCGCCGCCGCAAGAACAAGCGGGCAGAGCTGAAGAAGGCGCTTCGCGGCTGCACCTCCGGCGACTTGCGGGACAAGGAATACGTGAAGCAAGTGATCGCCGATTTGCTGATGCAACAATACGTATTGGACGATGCGCACCTGAATCTGCTGCTGCCATTTCATCAACCCGACGCGCTCACCGCCCAGGATCAGTTCGACATCCTGCTGGATCGTTATAAACAGCAATTCGGGCTGCGGGCGCTGGAGCAGATGCTTCAGACATATGAGCTGGATCGGCAACGCTTCGATGAGGACGGGCAGCTTGAGGCTTACCGGATTTCAAAGGCAGAGATCCGGGACATCTACGTTAAGGAATCTCCCTCCTTGCAGACCGAAGACAAGCTTCGCATTGTCGTGCAGCGAATCTATCAGCATTACAAGGGCTTTAGCATCATCGACGAGCTGCGCGATATGCGGATCGACGGTGTGTCCGGGGGCGTATCCGGGCTGCCGCCACTAATGTGGGAGGGCGAATGGGCGCTGGAAAACGAGGTACAGTGGCAGGAGCTTCCTCGTTCACACGATAGTGTCTGGCTGTTTTACAAGGGCAAGTCCATTCATTTGAGCTTCCTGTCGTTTGGCTCGGAGCAGGAGCTGCGACGCGTCTGCCAAATCATCTACAAGCACAATTTTCCCGGCCAATTATCCGAAGCAAACGGGTATAAGGTCAATGAAATGGGCGACGGCTCACGTGTCGTTGTCTTGCGCCCCCGGTTTGCAGAATCGTGGGCTTTTTTTGTGCGCAAATTTGATGTGCAGAGCGCCACGCTGGAGCAACTGATTCAGGACGAAAACGCGGAATTGCCGATCGGACTCATCCGTTATCTCGTTGCAGGCGCACGGATTACGGCAATCACTGGCGCCCAGGGTAGTGGTAAGACGACCCTACTGATGGCGATGGTACGCCATATTCCAGCGGTGCTACCAATTCGGGTGCAGGAAATGAGCTTTGAGCTGCAGCTCCGCAAGATTTACCCGAACCGCAACATCGTCAGCCTGCGCGAGACCGAAACGATTACCGGCCAGCAAGGGCTGGACATTCAGAAGAAGACGGACGGCTCGGTGAACATTTTGGGTGAGGTAGCGACCGACCCGGTTGCAGCCTGGATGGTGCAGATGGCGCAAGTCGCTTCCCTGTTTACACTGTTCACCCATCACGCCAAAACGTTCCGCGATTTGGTGCTGTCGCTGCGTAATTCGCTGCTTAAAACCGGCGTGTTCAGCAGTGAGCGTGTTGCGGAGCAGCAGGTCGTCAGCGTGGTCAATTTTGATATTCATCTGCGCCGTGACTTGGATGGTAGGCGTTATATCGAACGGATTACGGAATGTGTGCCGGAGCCACAGGAGGCAGATTATCCGGCTGACTTTACCGGCAAAATGACCAAGGATGTGCGGTTGGCCGCTTTTATGGAAACGGTGCTTGAGTTTTTTCGGCGCTCGACGGATCGCCCGCTGTATACCGCGCGGAATCTGATCGAGTACCGGGACGGACGGTATATTGCCGTTCATCCGTTGTCTGAGCAAAGCCGTCAGGACATGGCGACCTACTTGAGCGGCCCTGATCAGGCGGTTTTTGATGCCTTTCTGGACAGCCATTGGGGGGAAACACCATGATTCGAGAATGGCTTTCTCCACTGCTTGGCATTTCAACGGTTCTATTCTTGATGGCGATTGCGGCGTTCCTGTGGCTATCCCGCCGTGATTCAGACATTGCTGCCATTCGGCGTTACGAATCGCTGCGTAAGCCGGGACAAGCATCGCGCAGGCAAGCGATGTACAGTTTTCTGCAACAGTTGTACAGCTTGTGCGAACAGCTGCCGATCCTGCGTGCCTATTTGCATCACCTGCGCAAACGTCTCCTGATCGTTCGGCTTGGCGACGAGTGGAAGCTGCGGTTGGAGACGATGAAATCAGCTTTGAGGGTATGGAGTCTTCTGCTCTTAATCGTTATTCCGCTTGCTGTCATGGTTCGCGACTTGTTCACCTGGGGCATGCTTCTACTTGGTCTATGGGTAGGCCATGGCGTGTTGGCGGACATGGGCGTGCAGCGGCTGGAGCTGCGCCTGCTTCGGCTGCTTCGAACGTTCTTTGGCGATATCCGCCATCACTACCATCGGCATGGCATGGTGGAGGAAGCGATTTACGAAGCGTATGATGGTGCGCCTTATGAAATGGCGCTGCATGGGCAGGAGCTGTATGAGATGCTGACGGACAGCGATGCAGAGGAAAAACTGGCGCAATATGTGGAGCAGGCTCCCAACCGTTATTTGCAAGGACTGGCTGGATTGTCTTATCTCATTAAAGAGCATGGCGATCGGCAAACCGAAAGCGGCTCGGTCTACCTGAAAGGGCTGGAAAAGCTGTCAGGCGAGCTGAATCTGGAGCTGCTGCGGCGAGAAAAGCTCAGCTATTTGCTGCAAGGGCTGACCGTAATCGCACTGGTACCGCTGCTCTTTACCCGTCCGATTGAGGCATGGGCAAGCCACTTCTTTCCGTCAATGGACGCCTTCTACGCCGGGGCGCTTGGCTGGCTGGCGAAGCTGACCCTGCTCGTGGTCGTATGGATGTCCTATGTGCTACTCCGAGCGCTAGCGGATCTGGATGGCGGCACTCGGCATACGAGCCGCAATCGCTGGGAAAAGCGTGTGTTTGGTTGGCCTTGGGTGCGCTGGATCGTGCAGCGGCTGGGGCCGGCTCCTGATTCGCGGGAAGCTGAGCGGGTGACTCGGCTGCTCAAGGATACGGCTTCACCGCTGCGGCTGGAATGGTTTTATGTGCAGCGCTTGGTCGTAGGCGCGTTGGCTTTTGCTGCTGTACTGGGGCTGTTCGTGTCCATGCATGCAGCGGAGCGACATCAACTGCTCTATGCGCCAGTCAAGCCGGGAATGCTGTTCGGTCAGTTGTCGGTCGAGGAGGAAGCCAAGGCGCAGGAAGCTGCCGCGCTGGATCGCCTGATTTTGGAACAAGTAAAGGAGGTGAGGCCGCGCAACGAACGCATCGTCATGAAACTGCTCCGTCAGCAGGCAGTTGGCGGGGATCAGGAGGAGCAGATTCGTCTAACCGCACGGCGGGTAATGGAGAAGCTTGAGCAACTGGAGCAGCCTTGGCTGCTGTGGTGGGAGGTGTTTCTGGCTCTTGCCTCAGGCTGGGGCGGATATTCGCTGCCCGTTGGCATCCGGATGTTTGAGCGGCGCATGCGTCGGATGGAGATGAAGCATGAGGTCGATCAACTGCAAGCAGTGATCGCCATGCTGGCAGGGATGGAGCGCATGTCGGTGGAACAACTGCTGATCTGGATGGAACAGTTTGCCCATGTATTCAAGGAGCCGTTGCAGGTGTGCTTGCTTCACTTTGAGCAGGGCGAGGAGCAGGCGCTGGCGCAGCTCAAGGAGGATGCGCCGTTTCTGCCGTTCGTGCGGACGGTGGAGAAGTTGGAGCTCGCTTCGCAATATTTGACGATTCGTCAGGCGTTCGATGATCTCGAAGCAGAACAGGCCTTTGCGCGGGAGCAGCGCAAGCAGGAGTATGAGCAGTTGATTGAGCAAAAGGCAGGATGGGGGCGCTGGATTGGTTTTACCCCCTTGATGACGCTAATCTTCGGGTATTTGGTTATCCCGCTTATCGTCGTCAGCCTGCAGCAAATGACCGCTTACTATGAGCAGCTTCAACGTATTCAGTAAGCGGCACGATGATCCTTCCTTTTCTTCACGGGGAAGGTTTTTTGTCGATCCCAATCATAAGGAGCGAATTCAATGTCCAATGCACAAAAAGCACTGGTAATGGCTGCCGGGATTTTCCTCGCCATCGCCCTCATTACCCTGGCCGTGGTCTTGTTTGTTTCAGCCCAGGATTCTACCAAAGCAGCACAAAGCAATTTCAGCAATATTCAAACCGAGCTGTCGCAAACGGCCTTTACTGTGTATGACAATACAACCCTTTCGGGTAGCCAGGTTGTCAATGCGCTGCGCAAATTCCGTGATACCGATCAATTTGGCATTCAGATTTACACTGGAAAAAATCCGGCTGGGCAATGGTATGGCAAAACGATCAATACTAGCGTGCCGATGGACAACGTATCCTATGGTACGGTCGTTGGTGTAGCTCCGGGCTTGATCGCGCAAACCGTAGACGAGGCGGACATCAACTACGTGAATCCGAGCGGTAAATTCCGCGCCAATCTCGTGCTGGACAGCAGCAATGTGATTCGCGGCATTGTGTTCCAGCAGCAGTAAAACCGAATGAAGGATCGGAAGCGTCCGGGGGATCTCGGGCGCTTTTGTCAGAAGGGAGGAACTGTGGGTGGATTACGCTCCGAGAACGATGATGGAGATAAGTGTTGCTTTTTTGGCGTTTTTGCTGGCTGCGGGAACGGGGTTGTTGTTGTTTCAAAACGGAGCTTCGCTGAACACGTTGGCTTACATCTCGAGTCAAGCCCAGGATCGAAGCCTGCATCAAACTGTAAGTCCACTACTATCCGGCGACGGCACAATGAGTGGCGCGGAGGTGCTTCATGTGCTGGCGCGGCTGGAGGAAGGCGATGCGGAAATGATTGTGGACGGTGTGCGGTACGTCGCGCCGTTAGAACGGGAGCAGCTTCGCGCAACGGGCATTCCTTTGCTGGCGAAATATGTGCCCGATGATGAACGTGACGCGGATGGGCATTTGCTGCGACTGCTGTTAAGGCGTATCCCATGAATACGCTGATCAAGCTGTTCGCGGTGCTGATTGCGCTTCTACTGCTTTACCTGTATCCCCTCTCCGCCGCCTTGGATCAGCAGGACGATATTTCAGAGCTGATTGCTCTGCGAGCGACGACCTCGTTTGTGGATGCGGTACGCGACAAAGGCGGCATTACGCCTGTGATGTACAACGATTTTATGACCGCGCTGGCGGCAACCGGCAACAGCTTTGTCGTTGAGATGGAGCATGGCAGCAAGACCTATGTGCCGGTCTACGATGACCCAACCCGGCCGGAATCGTTCCGCGGTACCTACGAAATTCATTATGATGCCTACTACAACCCGCAAATTTTGCCGGTGCTGTTCCCTGATAATACGCTGGCAAAGGACGATCCTAGCCGTCGATACCGCATGCGGGAGGGCGACAGCTTCTCGGTTACGGTGCGCAATACGAACCGGACGGCAGGTACGCTGATCTTCGACATGCTGAACAACACGATCAGCCCGAATGAAAAGATCGTTATTCCTTACGGGAGGATGGTACGCCATGCGATGGATTGAGTGGGCCATCGTCGGCGCACTGTTGTTCCTCCCGTTTGCGACGATCAACCGCATCGAGACGGATGCGCTGCGCCGGACGCTGCTAACCGAGCTGCGTTACGATACGGCGCTGGATGCGGCGGTGGACGATGCGGCGAGCCAGTTGATCGGCAATGCCAGCCAGCAACGGGAAGCTCAGTATGGCTCGGACAAACGGATTGCACTGAACAAGGAAGATGCTGTAGCGGCGTTCTACCGGACGCTGGATGCAGGCTTTGGTGTTGCAGGCGACCCAGTGGCGCAAGGCGCTTTACATCGCTACATTCCGGCGATTGTGATCGTCGGTTATGACGGTTTCTACGTCTACAGCGAACAGGAATGGAAGGGCACGGACGGAAAAATGATCATGAAGCCGGTATGGGGAACGAAGAAGCCGTATGCTTATTCGGACGTGGCGGGAAACAGCCTGTCGTTTACGCTGGATCAGGAGGTGCTGGCCTACGATGCGGCGAGTGGAAGCTGGCAAGAGGGGCTACGGCAGGACATTCGTCAGCAAACGTCGATTCCGCTTCTGCAGGATGCCGAACAATTTGAGCGGACAAGGCGCAGCACGATTGTCGGGGCGATTCAGGACGAGCTGGCCTATCGGATCAACCAATACAACGAAACCGTCTCCCGATTCGGATTTTCTTACGTGTTCACCTTGCCGCTGATTCCGGATGAGGACTGGAGCAACAGCATTAATGATGTAGGTGTTCTGGCGTTTTTGCAAGGTATTCCGATAGGGGCAAGGCTTTACAACAGCTATGCGCTGGGTGGGAGCCGGGTGGTGAAGCAGGAGGTAATTATCGGCGCTCGCAAGGGAGAGATGAAGGTGTACTACCGCAGCTCCTGCGGCTATGCCTACCCGCCTGAAGAAGTGTTTGTCAGCGAGCAGGCAGCTGCACAAAAGGGCTATATGCCGTTATCTTGCCCCTGAAACTGAATAAGCAAGAATGGAGAGGAGCCGCATGATATATCGTTTGTTGCTAATGGTAGCGGCATTGATAGGACTAATGGGATTTTCTGAAGTTGTGGACGGACAACTACTTGTAGTAGCCGGTGAATCGGGCCGCATCCATCCGCAACTGAATGCCTATGTTGAGGAGATAATCCTCGGCGACGTACGCGAATATCCGATTGATGTGACCAATCCGTCCGATGAAGAAGTAACGGCACTTCTTTACGCTGCAGATGCCATACCCGCGATTGGTGGGGGCAATGACTTTACCTTGCCGACCGACCCGGATTTGGGAGCGGCTGCTTGGTACACGACGCCGGATCAGACGATCACGCTTCGGGCCGGAGAGACACAACGTTTCCTCATGAAAATGCGCATACCGGAGCATGTCCAGCCCGGTCAATATGTGTCGGTAATCGGGGTTTATATGGATCCCAATAGAGCGTTAAAGAAAGCAACTTGGGGTGAGCAGCAATCCCATGCAACGATGGTTTACAAAGCAGGCGTGCAAGTGGTGCTGAATTATCGGCTGTCGGAAGCCAAACCGCCTGAGGCCATCCCCTATGCAGCAGCGTATGCTATAGACAACGGAAAGGCTTGTTTTTCCGTTCTACTGATTAATGAAGGAGATAGTCTGTCCATGCCGCAACTGGAAGTTGAAATTACACAACAAGAAGGTAACAAACGGATGCTGGCATGGGAGGCTGCTGTCGGCTTCATTTATGCCGGAACTGCGGCACAGGTTCAAATGAAACTGGAGCAACCGTTGCTGCAGGGGGCTTATCTGGCCGAAGTGAAAACCGCCGTGAATGGACATACAGTGCGCAAGGTTCTGCCATTTGAAGTGAATCAAGCGATCACCCTATCCCAACATCAGACGGCGGATAGTGAGTTTATGGATGAAGAACGACGCTTCCTTTTATCTCGTGTTTATTTCTACGGCGTTATCCTGTTGATCGTCATTTTGTTGGCCGTATACCAGAAGAGAAAGAGCAAGTAATGAAGCCAATGAACCTGGCACGCTACCAAGGAGGGCTTCCAGTTACGCTTGCTTAATTGGAACGCAAATCTCGCAGTTTTCTTGCATCGTCATATCGCCGCTGTATTTCTCCAGTATGGGGCGGTTGTCTATCTGGTACTCACTTAGCTGAATAACACCAAAAATCTGTTGCCAAGCGTGCTGAATAGCTTCGGCTGTATGCTGGACACTGAACACAGCATACAGCCCTCCTGGAAGTATGCCTTCCTGAACGTGGTTATCGATCTGAAAGTGAGCAGGGAGCACGATACACGCATCATATCTGCACTGCTCAGGGGAAGTTGTTTCTGGGTTATCTTGGGCGATTCCGTACAGAGTGCCTGATTCAGTGAGCAGATGATGGCGACGGGCCCAGTCCTTTAAGGCTTCCATGGTTTCTTTGTTGCGTGGACCATAAGAACCTGTTTGCCGGATATAAGCGATTCGTTGGGGCGGAAAATGTTCAATGTTCATTTTGTAATCATCCTTTTCAGTTGGAATTGATCTCATCTCGGATGCTAACATGATATAAAATTTTTTTGCACAAAAACTTTTAAAACTGGCATATCAAAAGGACTTTTAAAGGTAGGGTGGACAGCTTCGAAGCCAATCTACTATCATAAAAGAAAAGAAATATCTTCCAACTTGTACGGCCGAGTCTTGCTTTTGAAGGATGATAATAAATGAAGGAGTGGATGTGTTGAAGAAGTGGTTGCTTATGTTGACGATTGTGATGATGCTCGGTAGCATGACAACAACAGTAAGTGCAGCGAGTCTGCCGCCAACGTTTGTCACGGTCGTGATGGACGGCAAGAAGCTGTGGTTTCCTGATGCACAGGCGTTCATCGACGAAAACCAGCGGACGTTGGTTCCGGTGCGGTTTGTAGCGGAGGCGCTCGGCGCAAAGGTAGGCTGGGAAGCGGAGAGCAGGTCGGTTCCGATTCAGAAGGAGACTCAAAGCATCCGCTTGAACATTGGCAGCAATATCGCAACGGTTAATGGTGCAGAAGCGTCATTTGACACTCAAGCGGTAATGCAGGGCGGTCGCACTTTTGTTCCGTTGCGGTTTGTCAGTGAGATTCTTGGCATGGCGGTGGAGTGGGACGGTAAAACGAATACGGTGTATTTGTCCACAGCGGAACAATTGAATGGCAAGACTGATCCGTGGGGCAGGCTGATTCGTACGACTGATCTACCGAAGAATGCAGCGGATTATC
Organism: Pristimantibacillus sp. Z349TD_6; assembly: GCF_056173205.1. Taxonomy (NCBI): domain Bacteria; kingdom Bacillati; phylum Bacillota; class Bacilli; order Caryophanales; family Paenibacillaceae; genus Pristimantibacillus (SeqCode); species Pristimantibacillus sp. Z349TD_6. The sequence goes on from NZ_CM149662.1 coordinate 2,441,354, forward strand.
CGTATATTCTGGCCGATGTTCCTAACGCAATGTACGAAATGGCGTATCCGTATTCTTATCCGGAAGATCAAAAGGTATCTTCTACTCTCTATTCATCCATTCCTGAGTATAACAAAGGGAATGTGGACATCTGGTTGGGCAGGCTGAAAAAATTTGGCGCATTGTGGCTAAATGCGGATTACCGGACGATTGATGACGCATGGGCGCAGGCGCTGTTTGCAACCAAGATGCAAAACTCCAATGCGGAACTGAAATCTATTCGCCAGTATGTGGAGTGGGTGAAGGAAAACAAGATTCAGATACAGGGGTATCTCGATCCCGAACCTACAATGATTTATTATGATGGATTTGGTGCCAATCACGTTCGTGTCAAGTTCAGAATCAACTTTGTTTCATTTCAGGCTTCGGAGAATTTGATTTATGACGAGTGGTTTCCGAAGGATACTGAATTCGAGAAAAATGTATGGTACGAAGGGTATTCGGATATTAAGTTGGTGACCAATGTCGGCGGAGACTGGGGAAGTACGTTGAAAGTATCACCAACAGCGAGCTTGTTTTTTAACCACACCATTTCGAAGGTGGAATAGCCTGATGAAAATAAAAACGATATACAAACGATTTGTGTGCATGCTGCTGGCATGCACTTTTTTTATGTCGCTTATCTTATTGCCGCATGTCGTAACAGCCGCTCCGCAAGTACGCATTTTTGATGGTGCTATCCAATTTGAAATAACTAGTACGGCGGCCACGACTTCCATCCGCTACAAAACGGTAGGCTGGATCGTCACGAGAGAACAGGTATGTTCTGCGACGTTCCCAAAACAATGCAGTGATCCGCGTGATCGGCCGCATGCGCTGTTTCTCAATCAGGAGGTCAGGCAAAAAGGGCAGTATCCTGATCCGCCAATCCCCGGTCAGCCACTGACCGGTTATTACGAAGTGCCCGAAGAAATCGTCACGCAACGACTTTGGACGGCAGGCATGGATGGTATTCAGGACAATGACAATTTGTACTTCTATGCGGTCATGGTATCGATCAACGGAGACGGTTCGGTTCGCAAAGGCCCGTTCTACACGTTATCGGGCATCAAGCAAGCTGAGGGCTGGAGGGTTCCTGACGATTTGGACGACTATTTCGGTCTTCATATTCCGTATCGCAGTGCGGAGTTTCCAGTAGATGTCGTGGCCAAAACCGTGGATGGCCGAATCATTCAAAAGCCGGATGTAACGTTCTTGAAGGGCAAGTACAAAATCGGGGAAACGGTTGACCATGAGTTTCCGGCGACCTTGACCGAAGGCGGAAAAACGTATCGGATCGTGCGATCTTATTTGTCGCCCAAGCAGGATACAACACAGAAGAAGTGGATGCAGGAAAATCCCGAAACCAACGATAAAGTCCGTATTCGAAGCTTTACCGTTGCATTGGGTGGCTCGAATGCGATTGCCGAATATGAGGAAGCCGCAAGTCCTGTGAAGGCTATCTACCAGAAGGAAGACGGCACAGTGCTGCAGGAGGTGGATAAGGGCGAGTTCGCGGCAGGAGCGGAGGCGAATCACACCTTTGAGGCTACGATCACTAAGGGCGGGCAATCGTATGAAATTATTCGCTCCTATATTACGAGCAACAGCAACCTATCCGAGAAGTTCTTCATTCAGGAAAAGGGCGACAGCAAGCTTCGCGAACGATCCATTCTAGTCGGCCCGAGCGGCTCCAACTTTGTCGGTATTTACAAGGTGCCTTCGCCCGTTACGGTGACCTCCCGCATCGACGCGCCTGGGCAGGCGGCTTCGACGGAAACTACAGTTACGGGAGATTTTACATTTGAAGCGAAGTCGCCAAGCCAGCTTGCATCGTACCGGATTACGAGCATCGAAAACGCCCAACTGGTCAACGCCAGTCAACAAACCGGCACACTGAGCGGCACATCAGCCAGCAAGTCGCTGCCAATTCGAATTCCGCTTAACAGCAGCGATCAAGTCACGGTCAAAATGACCGTCGTGGTGACGGACAAGGCCAACCAGAAGGGAGATTCGACCGCCGATCATACAGTACGGATCAATCGAGGCGGGGAGCCTCCACAAAACGGCTCCGAGCAGCAGCGCGAAGACATGGATGCATCGGCATCGGCGGTGATTAAGGCAGATGTGCGAGGAGCAGAACGTTTTGATGTGAGCAAGGGCATCCCGACTTCGGAGAGCCTGTACGTGAACGCTAGAGCCAAAGCTTATTTGTACCGGAACCAGTTTACGGAGATCAAAGGAACGAAAACGTATCCGATTACGGTCAGCCGCACCTATTCGCTGTCCTGGACCGAGTATGTCTCCGGCCCTCCGGACAGTGAGGGCAACCCGACCACTGTGCCGGTACCGCGTTCGGATTCGCAAACGGTTACCCAAAGCTACACGGTGGAGCGCAAGTATAGCTTCTGGCTCATCGACCGGCTGGAGGTATACGGTTTGCAGCGCGCCGAGGTAGCCAACTATGCCTTGCCGGGCGGGAAGGTGACGCTGCAACCGAGCGGCTATACAGCACCTACAGTCTCAGCTAACCATGAGGCATCCGTCTCGGCGCATGTGACAGATCCAGTGTATCGTAATGTGACCTTACCTATCCAATCACTGAACGGCGGCACCAGCCGTCCGTCAGTGCCAACAGAGAACTGGAAATCGGAGGCGGAGAAGGCGATAGGGAAGATTAAGGTGCGAAACGATTCGCTTGTTTTTAACGGACAGACCATCATGAATAACGGCACAGTGGAAGAAACAGCCCCGGCTCCGGGCGTGATTCCAACTGCGCCCATGATCGGGCAAAACGTGTTGTACGGCAGCGGGTTTGACATTGATTCGGGCAAAAGCAACAAGGCTGCGCAACCAAGCAGCGGGACGCTCTCCTACGCGCTGATCAAGGGCATTGGAGGTGGAAGCAATCAAACCTTCCCGGTTTCCGGCATCAATCCGGTGACGGTGCATACGCCGGTTGTGAATCGGGCCACCGTCTCCGACGATCAGTCGCATAACCAGAAGACGGTGCCGACATCTGGGCGTTCGGCGCTCATTTTGAATCGACCCTTTACCGTGACCATCCCGACCAGCGGGCAGCACCGGGACAAAACTGGCTATGGCAACCGGGATTATGCGAAGTATATTCGGGACAAGCAAGTGCGATTCCCCTTCGATGTGTACAAGGCCGACCGAACCACGCTGATCCCGAAGGAAACCTGGACGTCGATTCCGGTCGGCCAGCTACAGACAACGTTTTATTTGCCCGTTTGGGTAGACGAGGGAAATTATGACGTGCTGTTCCGCTCCTTTGCCGAAAACAGCCCGGTTTCATTTACTTCGCAGCCGAATGCCAATCTGGATGTAAACCATCATGCCGCCACGCAGGTGGTGCCTGTTGAGGTAATCGGCCGTTTGTTCGATTTCCGCATCACCGATATTGCGGATTACCAGTGGGAGACCGTGTTCCGTACAGCAAAGGGCAGCGCCACGCCAACCGGCAACAGCTATTGGGTGGGCTCGAAGGGGATTGACGGTGCGGCTCGGGGCAATAGAGCTCCTTACGTGCTGCCAATTCGTCCGGGAAGCCACCCGGAGATCGGTAAGAAGAACGTTGCTATCAAGACAGGCTACCATTTCAAATTTGAGGTGAAGACGCTCGGCAATATGTTCGGCTCGGGAGACGGCATCCTAATTACGCCAACCTTCTATTTCGTAGACAAAAAAGGGCAGAACCGCCAGCCGGTGGACTTGTATTATCACTCCGGTAATAAAAGATTTATTCGCATCGGCTCTACGGAGGACACGGAGCAGCGGCTGGTGACGCTGGACACCCGGCTGCGCAATGTCCCGCTGCAAGAACTAACGAATACCGCGGGTTCCCTCTGGAGGCTAAATGGTGCTACTGGTAATCAGTCCACGTATGTGCAGCAATTTTTGAAGGATGCGGCGCAAAAGAAGATTTATGTGGGCGGATATGACGGCATGCTGCTGCCGCCACAGCTTCGAACCTTCATCGGCAGCATGCAGGTGCCAAGCGGCGTCGATGCGGCGCGAGCCAATGCGGCCGTTCAGCTTTGGCGCGGGGAATATAGCTTGCCTGCTGCGCCGTTTGCGGTGCCAGCGGGTTTTAATGTGGCCGAATACGGACGTAAGCACAAGCTGGATGACCAGTCTCCAATTTTCCTGCGTGATGGTTATCTGATCGTTAATTTCAACATCGAGACCATACGCAACCGAAATACCAGTCAGCCGCATTTGCAATACAAACATGCACCGCTGAACAACCAGTGGCAAATGGAGGGCTTTGGCCGCAGCTTTGTTGATCCGTATGGCGCCAGGTTCTCCTTGCTGGATGGCGACGTAGCGTTTTATCATGCCGATCTGTCCAGCTACAACGATTTTGGCACGGGCGGCACCCACTGATTTCACCAAGCGGAGGGATGAATATGATTGAGAAGCTGCAAAGCGCCGCTCCCGAGGAAGCGACCTATTTTTATTCAGGTTCGTCTGAGAATGAGATGGGGCGTGCCTGCATCGGCCACCTGCGAGGGGATTTCGGGCGCTCGGGCGAGGAGTTTTGGGTGTCCTGGTTTCCGCGGAATTCCCCCTTTGAAACGCCAGCCTTTAAGGACGAATTGGGCAAGGTGTTTCAGGCGATAGGTGATCAGGACGTGCTGAAAAGCCGTCAGCATATGCTTCGCTTTTGCAGCAAGCACCCGGAGGCGCGCATTGCCGGGGCAAGGAGCACGGACGTATACGGTTTTCGCATGGAAACGCAGGAGCACCGCTACTATTTGCGCTGCTTTCCCTTTGCCGGTGATTACAACTTTTACTTGTATTGCTACGCCCGGCCGGAGCGCGTGGTCGAGCAGCAGCGGCAAGCTACTTCCGCGCCTGCTGCGCAGAAGAAAAAGACGGAGCCGCAACGCTAGGAGGACGCCATGAATGATCTGACTCGTTACCGGCTGCTAGCGGAGGCCACGCTTCCCCCGGCTGCCAAGCTATTGTTCAGCTATTTGCTAGATTTCGCGGGCGGGCGAGGCGGCACGTTGTGGCTGTCTTCCCGGCGTCTCGCAGCAGAGGTTGGACTTTCGACCTCTGCTGTCCGCCGCAATTTGCATCGACTGGAGCAAAACGGATTGATTCAGCTCACCTCGCGCTATTCCGAGGAAGGCATTCGATTGACCAACAAAATTACGATCCGGTAAGGAGGTGTTTCCATGACAGCCAAGCTGCAGCGCATGGTCGAGCTGTCGGCCCGTACCTCACAGGCGCTGGTGAACGATACCGGACAATGGGCCGATTTTTTGCGGACCGCCGCATGGAACTATAAATATCCGTTCCAGGATCAATTGCTAATCTACGCACAGCGTCCCGATGCCACCGCCTGTGCTCCGATTGAAGTGTGGAATAAAAAGCTGGACCGCTGGGTTAGACGTGGCGCGAAGGGCATTGCGCTGATTGAAGATCGGGGCAGCAGCCTGGGACTGCGCCATGTGTTTGACGTGACGGACACCCAAAGCCGCCAGTCTCAAGCCGTACCGCTTTGGAGAATGGATGAGGCGGATACGGAGGCTGTCATTGAAACGCTGGAGAACGCCTTTGGATACGAACAAGAGCAGGGTATGGATCTGCCCGGCTCCCTGCTCACAGCGGCGCGGAACGCCATGGAGGACCACAGCGCCGATTATGTCCAGATGCTGCTCTCCGAGCGCGACAACAGTCTGCTTGAAGAACTGGATGATGCGCATGTGGAACTGCTGTTCCGGGAAGCCGCGCAATATGCCGTCACCTATATGACAATGGTTCGCTGCGGGCAGGAGCCGTCCCCTTATATCAGTACCGATGACTTGTCTGGTGTCGGTTATTTTAATACCCTGCCCGTACTATCGCATTTGGGCGCTGCGATAAGCGATGTGGCGGAAACGATTCTGCGGGAAATCGAGTCCACCATCCGGGCGCAGCGCCGCGAAAACATACGAAATCAGATGCTGGACCCAAGCCGCACCGTTGCAAGGCCAGAAACGCTACTGCACAATGAAGCTAAATCACGCGAAGGAGAGATGGAGCATGGAGCTGAACTACACACAGAACGGAGATTACCTGCTGCCGGATCTGGTACAGCCGGAGTCGATGAGCATCGGGAAATACGGCCTGCTGCGCAAGACATTTCTGAAAACCGAGCGGAAGGGCACCTACGCCCACCTGATGCTCTCGGAACAGCTACACCAGCATTTGGCGGAGATCGACCAGACGGCGAGGGAGCAGATCGAGCAGACCTTGGCACAACTGTTGATGCAGCACCCGGTACCGGACAAAGCAACCGATCCGCTGGCCTGGACGGGTCACCTGAACAATCTGAAGCAACAAGCGGAGGAGCTAATCCTGACCGAATTAGTGTATCGCTAAAATGGCATGACCGGGGAACGGAGGACAATCGTCTTCCGTTTTTTCATGATGGAAATCAGATCAACGATATGCTGCGAACTGCGCCGCTCCTTGTGAGCAAGACGGAACTCGTAGTTTTTTTTGAAAGCAGCGAGGATGCGCGAGAACGTGCGCTTTATGTGAGAGGCTTGTTTCCGCAAGGGATAACGGAGCTAGAGCTAGAGCCGGATAACTGGCTTGGTGTGGAGCCTTATCAAAATGTACTGCATATCTGGACAGGCAAGTCGGACAGCCGAACGGCGCAAGGGTTCTACGATTGGGGCGTCATTGCTGGTCATATCCATAGCATGCTGCTACTGAAGGAATGGGATCAGACGCAGCAACCATCTGCCGCGCAGCAAATAATGTGGCTGGAGGAAGCGGCGGAGGCTCATGCGTCTGCATTTGTCTGGCCGCAGGCGGTTATAGATGCCGTGCTGCAAAACGGAAGCGGCATAGAGAATGGCAAGCTGCGAATTGCCCTTCATTTTCAGCAATCGCTGTCGGCGCAGGACAATGCTGAGTTTTTGAAACGGGAATATGGGACAGGCGGTCGCGTTCCAGCCTTGATCGGTACGAATATTCATGAACATCACGACAGCAAGGGCATTGCGTTGGAGCGCGGGTTTCGAGCGGCTGAGGAAGAGAAGCTGGTACTGCCCTGGATGAAGGTGCAAAAGCGGATCGGTGAGCTGCTGGCAGCTGGACGATATTTGAACCGCAGGGAAGTAGAGCATCTGCCTGTGTATGCCGAGCAACAGGCAGAGCAGCGCAGGCAGCGCGAGGCCGAGATGCGGGAACGGCGCTCCTTATTGCCGGAGCCACCGTCAGATGTCCCACCGCGTGACCGGATGAAGCTACGCTATGCGTATGTCGAAGGCAACTCCGTCTTCATCGGAGCGGATGAATATGAAATCGCTCAGTTGGAGCCTGAAAAGGTATGGTTACAGGATAAGCAATTCCCGCTGTTTTCAAAGGAACTCAGCCGGAACGAGATGGAGCGCCTGCTGCGCGACAATCCGCTTAACGATCATTTGATGACCGATGAACCGTTGTCTGAGGTTGAAGCTGAGTTGTGGGAGAGCGAGGATACGGAAGAGCGAGTAGAGGAGTCGGAGCAATCTCAAGTACCGTCCTCAAGGGGTGCATTCCCTCATACTGAATCCAATGAAGTTTCTGCTGCGTCTGTTCCAGAATCTGTCCTCCACCCACGTCAACGGGCAAGCAATTATCGCATTGTGGACGTTTCCTTGGGGCATGGCGGTGCAAAAACGAAGTTCCGCCGTAACGTGGAAGCCATCCGGCTGCTCCAGCAGTTGGAGGAAGAAAACCGTCAAGCAAGTGCGGAGGAGCAAGCGGTGCTGGCGCATTTTGTCGGCTGGGGCGGTATTCCACAGGCGTTTGATGACGCCAACAGCCAATGGACTGCGGAATATACCGAGCTGCAGGCGCTGTTAACCCCGGAAGAGTTTGCATCCGCCCGCGCCTCAACCTTGAACGCCCACTATACGTCCCCTATCGTTATTCAGGCGATGTATGAATGCCTGGAGCAAATGGGCTTTCAGCGCGGCAATATATTGGAGCCTTCCTGCGGGATTGGTCATTTCTTTGGTCTGGTGCCGGAATCGTTTCAGGATTCGCGGTTATTTGGCGTGGAGCTCGATGGCCTGACCGGTCGAATCGCCAAGCAGTTGTACCCGCAGGCGTCGATTGCGATCAGTGGATATGAGCGGACAAATCTGCCGGACAGCTTCTTTGACCTGGCTGTCGGCAATGTGCCGTTTGGCGGCTACGGTGTGTCGGACAAAAAGTATGACAAACACAAGTTTTTGATTCATGATTACTTTTTTGCGAAGACACTCGACAAGGTGCGGCCAGGCGGCATCATGGCCTTCATTACCTCGAAGGGGACGATGGACAAGCAGAATCCGGCGGTGCGTCGCTACATCGCGGAACGGGCGGCCTTACTTGGTGCGGTGCGTCTGCCAAACAATGCGTTTCTGGCGAATGCCGGAACGGAAGTGACCGCAGACATTCTATTTTTGCAAAAACGGGATCGCATGGTGACGGTCAATGAACAGAACGAGCCGTGGCTGGCATTGGCCGAAACGGCGGATGGCGTGCCGATCAACGCCTACTTTGCCGCCCAGCCGGATATGGTGCTCGGCACGATGGCGTTTGAAGACAAAATGTATGGCAATCGCGAGGAAACGACATGCCGACCGTACCCGGATGCGCCCCTCGATGAGCTGCTGCGCGAGGCGCTGGCAAACATTCACGCCGAATGGGTGGAGGGAGAACGCGAGGAGCAGCCGGAGGAAGCGGATGCCTCCTTGCCTGCAGATCCCAATGTGCGCAATTTCAGCTTTGCACTGGTGGAAGGAAAGGTCTATTTCCGCCAAAACAGCCTAATGTATCCGGTCGAAGCCTCGGCAACAGCGACGGGGCGCATCAAGGGGCTGATTCAACTGCGTGATACCGTTCGCGATCTGATCGAGTTGCAGACCGAGGATTACAGTGAGGAAGCCATTCGTGAGCAGCAGCGCAAGCTGACGGTGCAGTATGATCGGTTTGCGGCGCAGTATGGGCTGATTAACAGCCGCGCTAACAGTCTCGCCTTTTCGGACGACAGCGCTTATTTCCTGCTCTGCTCGCTGGAAATCCTGGATGATGAAGGGCGCTTGCAACGCAAGGCCGACATGTTTACGAAGCGCACCATTCGGCAGCGGTCGCAGGTGGAGCGCGTAGATACGGCATCCGAAGCGTTGGCGGTTTCCATTGGCGTCAAGGCGCGGGTGGATTTAGCCTATATGAGCGAATTGTGCGGTATCCCTACGGATAAGCTGGTGCAGGAGCTGCGTGGCGTCATCTTTCCCAATCCCGAGCTGATGGACGAGGACGGAGAGCCGAGCTACGAGACGGCGGACGCCTATTTATCCGGTCATGTACGCGACAAGCTGCGTATCGCTAGACAATTTGCAGCCGAAGACGCCGAACGATATGCCGAAAACGTCAAGGCGCTGGAGGCGGTGCAGCCGCCCGACTTGACCGCTTCCGAAATCGATGTCCGGTTGGGAGCGACCTGGCTGCCTTCCGAGGTGATTCGCGATTTTATGTTCGAGCTGCTGGATACGCCGCCGATGTTTCGACCTTCCATTCAGGTGCTCTATTCGGATTACACAGCAGCCTGGAACGTGCGGGGCAAAGGCGACGATCGGAGCAACAACATCAAGGCCAACGTCACCTATGGAACCGAACGGATTAACGGCTACAAAATTCTCGAGGATACGCTCAATCTGAGGGACGTGCGTATTTTCGATACAGTGACTGAAAATGGCGTGGAAAAACGGGTGCTAAACCGGAAGGACACGGCAATTGCTCAGCAAAAGCAGGAGCTGATGAAGGAGGCGTTCGGCGAATGGCTGTGGCGAGATCCTCAGCGCCGCGAACGGCTGACGCGCCTCTACAATGACCGGTTCAATGCGATTCGGCCGCGGGAGTATGACGGCAGCCATATTCGCTTTACCGGCATGAATCCGGAAATTCGGCTCCGACAGCATCAAGTCAATGCCGTTGCCCGCGCGCTCTACGGCGGCAATGCACTCTTTGCCCATTGCGTCGGCGCGGGCAAAACGTTCGCGATGACCGCCGCAGCGATGGAGAGTAAGCATTTAGGACTGTGTAACAAGAGTATGTTCGTTGTCCCCAATCACTTGATTGAGCAGTGGGCGGCGGAGTTTTTGCAGCTTTATCCTTCGGCAAATGTCTTGGTGACGACGAAAAAGGACTTTGAGACGAAAAACCGCAAAACGTTTTGCGCTCGCATTGCCACTGGCGACTACGACGCGATCATTATCGGGCATTCGCAGTTTGAGAAGATTCCGATTTCAATGGAGCGCCAGAGGCAGCAAGTGGAGGAGCAGATCTACGAGATCTCCGGCGGCATTCGGGAATTGAAGGAAGCGAAGGGCGAGCGCTATGCGATCAAGCAAATGGAGAAGACGAAGAAGACGTTGCAGGTCAAGCTGGAAAAGTTGAACGACACCAGCCGTAAGGACGATGTGGTGACGTTTGAGGAATTGGGCGTGGATCGGCTGTTCGTAGACGAGGCGGATTCGTACAAGAACCTGTTCCTGTACACGAAAATGCGCAATGTTGCCGGGCTGTCGCAAACTGAAGCGCAGAAGTCGTCAGATATGTTCATGAAGTGTCGGTATTTGGACGAGTTGACCGGAGAACGTGGCATCATCTTTGCAACGGGCACGCCGATTTCGAACTCCATTACGGAAATGTATACGATGCAGCGCTATTTGCAACATAAGAGCCTGCAAAAGCATGGCTTGCAGCATTTCGATTCCTGGGCATCCACGTTTGGCGAAACCGTCACGGCGATTGAATTGGCTCCGGCTGGAACAGGCTACCAGGCGAAAACGCGCTTTGCTCGCTTTTATAACCTCCCCGAGCTGATGAGTATGTTCAAGGAAGTCGCAGACATTCAGACTGCTGATATGCTCCAGCTCCCGGTGCCGAAGGCACATTTTCATAATGTGGCTGTCCCGCCAAGTGAGTTCCAGCGCGATATGGTCGCCGATCTTGCCCATCGCGCGGAGCAGGTTCGGGCCAAGGCGGTTGAGCCGCACGAGGATAACATGCTGCTCATCACAAATGACGGACGCAAGCTGGCGCTCGATCAGCGGCTGGCGAATCCGCTGCTGCCAGATGATGAGGGCAGCAAGATCAGCGCCTGCGCGAATAACATTTTCCGGCACTGGCAGGAGGGGCGAGAGCAACGGCTCACGCAACTGGTCTTTTGTGATTTGTCCACCCCGAAAGCGGATGGCACGTTCAACGTTTATGATGAGGTCAAGCGCAAATTGTTGGAGAAGGGTGTTCCAGCGATGGAGATTGCTTATATCCACGACGCCAATACGGATGCGCAGAAGAAAGAGCTATTCGGCAAGGTACGGGCAGGACAGGTTCGCGTCCTTCTGGGATCGACGTTCAAAATGGGGGCTGGTACCAACGTTCAATCGAAGCTGGTGGCCATTCATGACCTCGATTGTCCTTGGCGCCCGCGCGATTTGGAGCAAAGATTAGGGCGTGTCATACGCCAAGGTAACCAGAACAGTGAAGCGTACATTTACCGGTATGTCACAGAGAATACGTTTGATGCCTACCTCTACCAGACACTTGAAAACAAGCAGCGCTTTATCTCACAGATCATGACGAGCAAGTCGCCGGTTCGCTCTGCGGAAGACATTGATGAAGCGGCTCTCTCCTATGCCGAAGTGAAAGCGCTGGCGACCGGCAATCCGTTTATAAAAGAGAAGATGGATTTAGATATTCAAGTGTCTAAGCTCAAGCTGCTCAAGGCCAACCATCTGAGCCAGCGTTATGCGCTGGAGGATCGGCTGCTCAAGCTGCTGCCGCAGCAGATCAAGTCGACGGAGGAGCGGATCGCTGGGTATGAGCAGGATGTGGCCATGTATATGCGTCAGGATGCCGAAAGGATAGACGGTGAAGAAGTCGCCTTTGCCGGAATGATGATCAAGGAGTTCACATATAAGGAACGCGCATCGGCAGGCGTGGCGCTACTGGAAGCCTGCAAGGGCATGACTTCTCCTGATCCGCTGGAGATCGGCCATTACAAGGGCTTCTCCCTATGGCTTTCATTTGACAGCTTCAACAAGGAGTACAAAGCAACCCTGCGCGGCGCACTGGGGCATCATATTTCGCTTGGAGCCGATGCAAGTGGCAATCTGACTCGGCTGAATAATGCGCTTGTTGCGTTGCCGGAGAAGCTTGCTTATTGCCACGATCAACTGACCACACTCCATAAGCAGATGGAAACGGCGAAGGCGGAGATTGCAGCTCCCTTCAAGCAGGAGTTGGAATTGCAGGAGAAGTCAGCGAGGCTGACGGAGCTGAATGTGCTGCTGAATATGGATAAGCGGGAGAATGAGATGATAGAAGCTGGAGGGTCGGACGAAGAACCGGAGCTGCTGGAGCGTAGGAAAATGAATCGGCAGGAACGCTGAGCGAACGGATCGTGTGAGCTTACGCTGGGCGAAGGAAACAAAGAGAATACCCTCTCTTGATCATTGCAGGTTCGCGCGATACGCCCGAATCGAGTATGTTGGTTAAGGGAGGGAGCGTGCATGGAAAAGGAATGCTGGCAGCAGTTGGAGCAAAGCTTTGACGTTTTAGAGAATGAAATCACCCGACGTTTGCGCGGTGAAGAGGCTTATATGATGTGGGTTCAGCGGAGAGTCGAGATTCAAGTGCAGCATCCGTTTATCAAGAGCGTGATGGATGGCGATGCTTGTGTTTTTCCAAGTGATCAGGACTACCAAGCATGGTTGGAGGTTCAAAAGACGCTAGATGAAACGGTACGCCTGGAACGAATGGCGCTTTATTGGCAAGGTCATGCGGATTGCTATGCATACCTAAAAAAAGTAGGGGCTCTGTAACCGTAGAGATTACATGTGATGAGCCTGACAAGTCTGTTGCCGACCAGTAACAGGCTTGTTTGCGTTCTGCATAACGCTAGGTTAAGCATTGCCGGTTGTTGAGCAGGACGAAAGGCTTGAAAGGAGCGAGCCGATGGCTTATGTAAGTAAAGAACAAATCGAACATGCCAAGCAGTGGGACTTGCTAACATATTTGCAGCATGTTGAGCCTTACGAATTGGTGAAGTGCTCACGAAATGCTTATGCGACCCGTAGTCATGACAGCTTAAAGATTTCCAACGGCAAGTGGTTTTGGTGGTCGCGTGGATTTGGGGGACGCTCGGCGCTGGACTATCTCATTAAGGTGCGGGGAATCTCTTTGCCGGAGGCGGTGCTTCATATTAATGAGCAGGCCGCCATCACGTCCTCTCCGGCAGCAAAAGCAATCCCGGAGGATGGGGCTATGCCATTCGCGCTTCCCGAACCCTATGAAAATGCAAGCCGCGTGGTTACTTACTTGCGCGGACGTGGAATTGCCCGAGAGGTGCTCGAGGCATGTCTGGAATCGGGGCGTCTGTATGAAAGTCGGAACTATCACAATGCCGTATTTGTCGGCTTTGATGAGCATGACGAGCCTCGATACGCGGCGATTCGTGGAACGACAAGCACTCGCTACATTGGCGAAGTGCCAGGCAGCGATAAGCGGTATGCCTTCTCGCTTCCAGCAGCAAAGAACAGCACTGAATTGCATTTGTTCGAGAGTGCCATTGATCTTCTGTCTTATTGCACATTCATGTTGCAGTGGGGAAAAGACTGGCGGCAAGTCCATCATCTGTCGCTTGCGGGGATACACCGATCCAAGGGGAATAGGGAGGAGTCGATTCTTCCTGCTGCTCTTCTCTCCTATCTGGATCGCCACTCGGAAGTAAAGCGACTGATGCTGCATTTGGACAATGATGAACCGGGACGCTTGGCAGCTGAGATGATCGGGCAGCAACTGGCTGAGAGCTATCAGTTGGAGAATGAACCGCCCGTGCAAAAAGATGTAAATGAGGATTTGATGGCGTACAAAAAACAACGTGAATATCCATCACGATAGTGTGTGGCACGATAGCATGACGATAAAGCAGGGAAGTGCAACCATAGATAAAACGTGACTCAGTTAGCAGGAAATTATAACTCAACTAGACATTACGTTAGTCAGTCTTACGATTGGCTTCCGTTGACCGTTAAAGTAACGGGAGATTAGTGGAATAAAAACATCCGCAACTTCGATATCAGCATACCCGTTTATATAGTCGGAGGTGATGTCAATGAAGTGGTTTAAACATTGGGGACAGAACTCGTTTTTGCTATTATTTATGATTGTCTCGGCAAGTTGTAGCACGGCTGATCGAGAGGTAGTCTCAGTTAAAACAACGGAACCATGCATGGCGATAATTGAGTGGACCGATTTCCTTATGATAAATAACATTTAGTATTATCAAAACTACGATGGAACTAATGCAGTAACGGCGGAGCAACTCGGAGACAAGGTGGGCGAAGTCTCCTACATGCTAAATGAGCATGCTTGTACGAATCACGTAACTAAGAACGGGGATGCGGCATTCCTTCCGATGGGTACCGATATTTATGCATTGAAAGATAACAAGACGGAATTTCGCGTTGTAGCGAATAACAAGATTTACGAAGTAAAGGAAAATCCAAATGCGGCAACGATGGGGAGCCTCTTGGACATTGAGGGCAAGGTGGAGAAAGTCAGTATTGAAAGCGGCCAAGACGGCAGTCCAATTGGAAACTTCAGCAAAGAAGCATGATCGGAATTCATTTCTGATTTTCTACCTTTGCCGTATGTTGGCTTCGATGCGGTCTATGAAAAAACAAAACATGAGGCTGGAATTTTCCTGCGTGTGCACCTTCAAGATGGCACATCATTTCGGATGGTCTACTATCCTAAAGCAAATGGTTTTTCGGCAGGAGCCTTTGGAACTGAGAAGATGAAATTATTAATCACATCTCAGAGAGAACAAATTAAATCAGCGGCGGGATTATGATGGTGGATTGATGATAAAGATTAAGCTATCGGGAGACTATAGCATCACGACATTTCGGCATCCGGACAAACAATGGGTCACCGTAGTTCGTTGAAGTAACGAGGTGAGTGCAACAATAATAGAAGTGCATTCGTCGGTTAAATATGGATAAAAATGAAAAGGAGGCTTATAAGTTGAGAACCAATATAACACTTATAGTCATTGTACTGGCATTACTCACCGCCTGTACTAAAAACGACGATAAACATAATCTTGCCATCAATGCGAATAAGGAAACCGCCTCTAATAACTATGTAGAATCGGCGGTTGAGACAGATGATTCCGAACCGAAGAAGAACATGGGGGAAATTTATCGACTTGCTTTAGACGCTTTCATGCCACTTTGGGACGGGATAACAAATGATATGAAGTATATCGCAATTGACACGGGAACCCTCAATGATATTGCAGATGGAGACCTGGATATGATCTTACGGCATTTTGAACATTATAATGTCGATGTTATGCAAGCGAGTTTAGAGGATTTGAAGAATGAAGGACTCCTTTTAAATGAGCAAGCACGGTATGTCGAAGGGGTATTAATCCGAGTAAAGAGTACGGAGATTGCGGAAAACAAAGTCGTCGTTGAAGGCTCCTTATACAAATCAGCAAAAGCTGCGATAGGTACAAAAGTTGTTGTAGAATTCATCAACGGTAAATGGAAAGTGACCGAAGCAACCGACACATGGATTAGTTAATTAAGTTTTCGATGGAGCGATTGACCGAACATACAGTCATCAAGCTGAACTAACGGGGACGATAGCTCAATTAACCGCCTTTTCACAAAGGCGGTTTTCATTTGGTTATAAATCAACCTTAGAATTTAACATAGCCTGTTAATTATAAGCTGAGGTACTGTATACCGGTATATAGATGGTTGGGAATCGATTAAATTGTCTCGTCGTAAGATTTTTGAGCATCCGTAATGCTCAGCTCTGAAAATATCTACAGCGACATCAGGCTGTCATGGCCACTATACGGCTGAATGAGTGCATCATCGATATTTTGCCGGTGGCTGATCTTTGTCGTCTTTCGGCTTTCGCAATTCATTGATTTGTGCTTCATGATTCGAACGCAACTGCTCAATTTGAGCATACAGCTTTCGAATCTTGTCCGTCGCCTCTTTTTGAGAAACTTCAAGTTTCGAGTGATACTTGCATTTTCGCTGACAAATCAGGACTCATTGGTAATTAAAACTTCTAAAGGAAAAGGAGTTGCTAGAAGTATTAGACTAACGATGCTTCATTAAGCGATTGGGCAGGATAACGCAACATTCGGTATATTTTAACGTTTAACTTTTGAGTTTATTTGTTAAAGAATTCGAGTATTCTGAAATGAAGCAAATTAGAAGCGGGGAGTGGTAAAATTGAAGAGTTCAACTCGGGTGGTTTTCATAGGGGCATTGTTGATGTTAACCTTATCTGCCTGTATGAATCAAAGAACCGTTGACATGGCATCGAGTAACCATGGTGATAATGAGGGGGAAATTAATACAGTGACTTCATATGGAACAGAACAAAACATAGTACCAAAAGAGAAAGCCCCCTCCTCGAGCCAAGAGAATACATTCACTAATGAAATGAAAGCGATAAAATATGCCCAGGAGCTCCTAGAACTTATTAAGGAAAAAAATTCAGACAAATTATTAGGATTACTTAATAAGTCTGCCCTTTCTCGACTAGATATTGAAGGAGTAAATATCATAATTGAAGGCTTCGATGCAAATTTTGACCTGAAAACCCTATCAGTACAGATCGATAATGATGGACCTGCAATGGATCCTGAACGCGGACAGTATGAATTCGTTTTGGTGGATAAGAATTTCAAGGAAAATCTTGAAGAGAATTCGTTAGTCATTCAATATCAAGAAGATGGCGATATTGTCTGCCACAACCCTTATATAACGTATTTTCCTTTTGCTAAGAAAATGGTTGTTAAATATTTAGACTTTATTGATGAGGGAAACACAGCCGAATTGGCTAGGTTTTTAAACCCCGACGATGTTGACGTTCCTGATTGGGTTGCAGATAATATAATACGTAATTATAAGAATTTTTTTAATTCCGAGAATAAGTCAGTCCATTATAAAAATCGGTTTAATTTCGTGATAGAGGACAGCAATGGTAAGGAACACGAAATTGAAGTGATTTATGATGCTGGCTTGATGAGTATAAAAGATGAATTTATACCCAATTTTTAATTTGACAGTTACGCTAACAGGAGACGTTAGCATAAGTTGGATTATACCACTTTTAAGCAATATGATAAATTACATTATTACCAGTTAACCTTTGAATCTAATGTGGAGCCCAGAGGGCCTTTATAAAGTATTTGTGGGCACCTTACAAATGCGATGCAGTAGGCTGGAATGAGAAAAGCGATAATGTGATGTGGGGAGGAGCCAACTGGGCTGCCTCTCTTTTCTTTTTCCCGGCAGGTGTCAAGGGGGGGGGCAACGTGTAACGTTGCAGCAAGCACTGAATTTGGTCTCCCAAATTCGCTTGTTAGGGGCTACGCCCCTAATACCCTCGCCTGGCGGATCGAAATGTTTGCTTGTTGAATAAATGGTTGTATTTGGAACGGGCATTCTTAAGATGCCTTGTTCTCATGATTAACTCCATTTTCAGAAAGGAGACGTCACATGCGAAAAAGAAGCATTCGCATTCAAGTTTGGGTCAATCAGGAAGAGGTTCGAAGGCTTCAAAAGCAAGCGCAACAGTCGGGGCTGTCACGGGAAGCCTACCTTCGCTCGCTGATTAACGGCTATGTTCCAAAAATGTTGCCACCCCTAGATTATTACACTATGCTGCGCGAGCTTCACGCCATTGGCAATAACCTGAACCAGCTTGCGGTGAAGGCGCATACGACCAGTCATCTGGATCACGCTTCCTTCCAGCGTGAAGCGGATGATTTGCGTCGAGCTGTCCAACGGATTCAAGAGGCGGTGACTGCGCCGGAGTCGCGCAGTGCACTTTCTTGAACCACATAGGGTACAAGCAATATGGCTACGACCGCGATATGGGACGTGACCGATCGTCTGAAGCGTGTATTGAACTACGCCGTCAATCCAGATAAAACAGAACAGGGGCGCATGGAAGCGGATGGTTTGCAGCAGACACTTGCCTACACTAGCTCGAATGCGAAAACAGAGCGGCAGCTTTATGTGAGAGGCATCAATTGTGATCCCATCAGCGCCCATGAGCAAATGCAGCGAACCAAGAAGCGGTTTCAGAAAACGGACGGCATCGTCGCATTTCATGGCTACCAGTCCTTTGCGCCGGGGGAAACGACACCGGAGCAGGCGCATGCCATTGGCGTGAAGCTGGCGCAAGCGCTATGGGGGGAACGCTTTGAAGTGGTAGTTGCCACCCATCTCGACAAAGATCATTTGCATAATCACTTTGTTCTCAATTCCGTCTCCTTCATGGATGGCAAACGATACTACGATAATAAGGCTTCCTATGCGCTAATGCGGAAAACCTCCGACCAGCTATGCCGGGAGCATGCCTTATCCGTCATTGAGCAGCCGGAGCGCGGGAAAGCCAAGCAGTACGGAGAATGGCGAGCCGATCAGGAAAGCAAGCCGACATGGCGCGGCGTCATTCGGGAGGACATGGACGCCGCTATTGCTGGGGCAAGGACAATGAGTCAATTTTATGCATATCTCCAAGCAACGGGCTACGAAATCAAGGCACATGTCAAACATGTAGCCGTTCGTCCACCAGGTAAAGAAAGATTTGTTCGCCTACATATCTTGGGCGAAGCCTACGGGGAGGAAGCGATCAAGCAACGAATTTTGGGCAGTGCATTGCCCAAGAAAAAATCAGCACTGTCGCTTCCAAATCGTAAGCGCGTGGTTCTGGTTCGTGGAAAACGCCTGGTCAAGCATCGCAAGCTTACCGGCCTTCAAGCTTTGTATGTCCGTTATCTGTTTGCACTGGGAATTGTGCCTCGCTACCGTTCGTCTCCGAGACGAGCGTCTTTTTTGTTGAGGGAGGATTTACGTCACTTGTCGCAGATCATTGAACAAACCAAGCTGCTCTGTCGTCATCGGATAGCCAGCCTAGTGCAGTTGACCAGCTATGTTGAACCCCGACAGGCTGAGATGAAGGGACTGCGTCTTGACCGCCAAAACTGCCGCAGACGCTTGCGTAGTTGCCGACAACCCGAGCAGATTGCAGCGCACCGGGAGCAGATCGCAGAGTATTCTTGGCAACTGGCGCAGCTTCGAAAGGAGGTGAGGCTTTGCGCGGGCATTTTGGCGCGTTCCGCTACAATCAAGGACAAGCTGCGGCAGCATGAAGAGCATGAAGAAAAATCCAGGCACAAGGAGGTAGAAGCCCATGAGCGGAAACGAGGCGGCCGATCAGGTCGTCAGCATGAGTCTGCGCGGTATTGAAGTGATGGCGAAAATATCTGGCGAAGGTGCAAAGCATCTCGCGGCCTATTTGTTCGCCGTGCTGCAAGGGCAAAAACAGACGAGGGGCCGCACCCGGCTTGAGAATCTGCTCCGCAGCGGGAAGGAACTGAAGGTATTCGCCGTGCGGAATGAGGACTTGCCCACCTTTTGCAAGGAAGCGAAGCGCTATGGTGTCCTGTATTGCGCGTTGCGGGACAAAAAGAACGTGGATGGTCTGTGCGATGTGATGGTGCGCGCCGAGGATGCCTCCAAAATTAATCGAATCGTGGAACGCTTCCAGTTGGCGACCGTGGATACGGCTAGCATCAGGCAGGAAATTGAACAAGCCCGTCAAGAGAAGCTGCCGGACAGCCTGGAAGCGGAACGAGCGATGGAAGCTGCGGAGCATCAAGAGCCGGTAGCAGAGGAGCAAGAGGCTCCTGCAGCGGCAATCAGCGAGGAGTTTTTGGACGAACTTCTGGGAAAGCCGGAACCGCCGGAAGGGGTGGAGCAGGGAAACGAGGCGCGGGAAAGAGATCAGCAGGTGCACGAGGAAGAGCCGCGGGCCGAAGCGGAGGAGTTGGAGCAGTTATCTCTGCCTCGCCAATCCGAGAGCCAGAACCAAGTGGAACGCCTCTCTCCGTCCGTGCCTATCTCCGCGCACAGAGAGGCATCCGAAATGATTTTTGAACAGCCGAAGGCGAAGGTGTCTGTACGGCAATTGCTGCGCGAGATTCGGGAAGAGAGCCGTGCCGTGGAGAAACAGCGGCAGCAACAGCAGAAGGAGAGGGAGCTCGGCTTGCCCAAACGGAAGAATCGGGGCATGGCACCTGTTGCCATTAACGCACCTATCGAGACACCGAAGCGTAGCAAGCGAAAGGGGAAATCAAAATGAGCGAATGGGATGATTTGTTTCGTCAAGAAGCACCACCCGTGATCGCTACCGCACAAGATCAGCCCTTCGACAAGGAAGCCTGGGTGCAGAAGAAACAGGAGCTGCGCCAATGGACTTATGAAACCATTGACGTGACCACGGCTTTGGCCGTGCAAACCGGCGAACAGTTTCAACAGTATTTGAATATACAAAGCCGCTTTGGCCGGTACAGTGTTTCTAATGCATTACTTATTATGGCGCAGCGGCCGGAGGCAACGCGAATTGCCGATTTCGAGGGCTGGAAGGCAATGGGTTTTCGCATACGTCGGAAAGAAACAGGCTTCTATATTTTGGAGCCGGGCGAGACTTATAAACGGGAGGATGGCAACGCAACAGTAAGCTACAATCCGAAAAAGATGTTTGACGTTGCCCAAGTTATCGGAGAGAAACCGGATCTACCCCCTCCACCGGATGAACGAACCCAGATCAAGGCGCTCATGCATCGCTCTCCCGTTCCGATTCAGATGGGCGACGCCTTGCCAGAGGGCATGCATGCTCTTTATCAGCCGGATGTCCGCCAGATTGTGATTCGGCGCGGGCTGTCGGCAAGTGATATTTTTCGTTCGCTTGCGCAGGAACTGGCGCATGCGGAACTAGATCAGGGTAAGGCCGACTACAGCCGCTCGGATCACCAGGCCCAAGCGTACAGTGTTGCATATATGCTGAGCAAGCAGTTTGGCGTGGAGACATCGTGCTTTTGCTTAAACCGTGTTGTAGAAAGGCTGAAAGGGCTGGAGCCTCAACAGATTCGTACGGAACTATCTATCATTCGGGACACAGCCCATACGATGAATAGCCGAATGTACCACCTGCTAGGCCAATTGCGGCAGCAGCCGAGTCGCCGTGACACGGTTCGTTAACGCTATGGCTGGCAAATGAACATTTCGATGACGTGGGAGGAAGGCCAATGAAAGAGGACGAGCGTATTCTTAGCTTGGATCATTACGAGCATGGTATCGTCATCAACGCCCTGAATACCCTGCGTAATGGCTTGATCGGGGAGCGGCGGTCGACAGATGCCGTGGATGACCTGCTGCTGAAAACGATAGATGCCCCCTATCGAAAAGCGAAGCATCGGAGCGAGCATGCGGCGCGCTAATTCCGCAACGAGTCAGCTTATACTCGTTGCGGTATTTTTATTGCCGGTCATCTGGCTGGCGCTGCATGCTGCCCCTGCCCTATCGGAAGGCTTGCCTGCCTTGCTGTTGCAGCTCAACGCAGCAATGGAGCATCCCCTCCATATCCGTTGGGTGGCGGATACGCCGCGCAGCCTACTGCTCTTTACGCTGGCGTATGCCGTCTGTATAGGTGTGTATATGTCCTCGTTGCGTAATTATCGCAGGCGTGAGGAGCATGGCAGTGCCCGCTGGGGAAAAGCAAAGCAGCTCAATGCCATATACCGAAGTAAAGAGCTGGAGCAAAACAAAATCCTGACGCAACACGTTCGGATCGGCCTTGACGGCCGCAAGCATCGGCGAAATGTGAATGTACTGGTGGTCGGCGGCTCGGGAGCCGGTAAAACGCGCTTTTATGCAAAGCCGAACGTAATGCAGGCCGCAACGTCTTTTGTAGTGCTTGATCCCAAGGGAGAAATTTTGCGGGATACCGGCGGCTTGCTCCAGACAGAAGGATACGATATCAAGGTGCTGGATCTCATCAACCCTCACCTGTCGCACGGCTACAATGCGTTTGCCTACTTACGGGACGACAAGGACGTACTAAAGCTGGTAACGAACCTCATTCGCAACACGACACCGAAGGGAAGCAATACGAATGATCCGTTTTGGGAGCGTTCCGAAACGGCGCTGCTGGAAGCGCTTGTGCTATACCTGCTCTACGAAGCGCCGCCCGAGGAGCAAAATTTCCCCATGGTGATGGAGATGATCGCAGCAGCGGAGGTTCGCGAAGAAGATGAAACGTATCAAAGCCCGCTGGATGAACTTTTCGAGCGGCTGGCCATGCGAGAGCCAGAGCATTTGGCGGTTAAGCAATACAACATTTTCAAGCTGGCAGCAGGCAAGACGGCCAAGTCCATTCTCATCGGTCTCGGGGTACGGCTGGAAAAGTTCAATTTGCCCACCATTGCAGGCATGAGTGTGGTGGATGAACTAGACTTGTCCGCTATGGGCACGAAAAAGACGGCGCTTTTCGCCGTCATTCCCGATAACGACAGCAGCTTCAACTTTATCGTCGGCATGCTGTACACGCAGCTGTTCCAGAGCTTGATGTATGAAGCCGATTATCGGCATGGGGGGCGCTTGCCCGTTCATGTCCATTTTGTGATGGACGAGTTTGCGAACGTCGCGTTGCCAACAGAGTTCGACAAGCTACTCTCGACCATGCGGAGCCGGGAAATTTCGGTGTCCATCATCCTGCAAAATTTGGCCCAGCTCAAGGCGTTGTACAAGGATGAATGGGAATCGATTGTCGGCAACTGCGACCTGTTCCTGTATCTCGGGGGCAATGAGCAATCCACGCATAAGTATGTGTCGGAGCTTCTGGGCAAGGAGACGCTTGACACGAATACGTATGGACTCAGCAGAGGACGCAATGGCAGTTATTCGATCAATTATCAGCAAACAGGTCGGGAACTGCTGATGCCGGACGAGGTTCGGCTGTTGGACAACCGTTATGCCATTTTGTTTATCCGCGGCGAACGGCCGGTGCTGGATGAGAAGTATAACGTGCTTCGGCATCCCAATGTTTCATTGACGCTGGACGGTCATGGAGAAGCCTATCGTCACGGAGACGCGGAGCACGCTGTGGACTGGACGAAGGTGATGCTGCATGAGCAAGGCGACTATGAATTGCTGTCAGAGAGAGAACTAGAAGAGTTGATTTTACAAGGAGATGATCGGCATTGAAGCGTAAAATGCAGGGGTTGCTAACGTTGGGTGTGATGCTTGCATTCGGAACCCTGTGGGCTTCGACGGCCTATGCTGCAGGCGATCCGATGGAGACGGTCAATAACTTCTCTGATTTCATTTTTGGCCTGATCAGGGCGGTAGGGATGATCATCTTGGGTTTCGGCATCGTTCAGATCGGCTTGTCGCTCAAGTCGCATGACCCGTCTCAACGAGCCAACGGATTTTTAACCCTGGCAGGTGGCATCATTATTACGTTTACGAAGGAGATTCTAGCTTTAATTGCGGGATAACGATCACGCCGGAGGGGAGTACTCGCTACTCCCCTTCTGTACTAAAGGGTGAGAGCATGTCGAAAAACAGTTGGGTCGAAGAAAATCTGGAGAACGCGTTAAACACCTGGAACGACAAGATGAACGAGATTTGGCAGCTAGTCACACAGTCGCCAGCTGATTTTAAAGGTGGAGCGATCTGGCAGGTCGTCACGGATATCCATGGTGCGCTGCAGGCGACCGGGCTTGCGCTGCTGGTGCTGTTTTTCGTGGTAGGTGTGATGAAAACAGCGGGCAATTTTGCCGAAATCAAGCGGCCCGAACTGGCCGTCAAACTGTTTATTCGCTTTATTCTCGCCAAGGCGGTTGTGACCTACGGGTTGGAGTTGATGATGGGGCTGTTCACCATCGTACAAGGCGTCATATCGACCATTATGGGGAACTCCGGCTTTGGGGCGATGGAAGGGATCAGCCTGCCGGGTACGATTTCACAGGCGATTGAGGACGTTGGGTTTTGGGAGAGTATCCCGTTGTGGATTGTCTCCTTGCTTGGCAGCCTGTTTATTACCGTGCTGTCGTTTATTATGATTCTATCTGTCTATGGCCGATTTTTCCGTATCTATTTGTATACCGCGATAGCGCCTGTTCCATTGTCAGCATATGCTGGTGAGCCGAGCCAAAGCATTGGAACCTCCTTCCTCAAGGGATATGCGGCGGCATGCCTGGAGGGGGCGATCATTGTACTGGCCTGTATCATTTATGCAGCTTTCGCCGAAGCGCCCCCTGCTGTTGCAGATGGAGCCGGAGCGGTGACGATGGTTTGGACCTACATTGGCGAGTTGATCTTTAACATGCTGGTTCTGGTTGGTGTTGTCAAAATGGCAGATCGAGTCGTGCGAGAGATGATGGGCTTGTAGAGAACGGAACTCTTACTCCGTTTCCTCGCCGAGCAAATGGCCGACAGTAATCTCCAAGGCTTTGGCAATAATCAGTACTTCGAAGTCTTGTACCAGTCGATCTTGGCCTTCTAGACGTGATAGACTGGTCGGACTGAGATCAAGACCCAAAGTCTGCAGACGAGCCAGAAACTCCTTTTGCTTCATCTTCCTTGCTTTGCGAATGACAACAACCCGGGAACCGATAATATTTTTGTCGCCAGGCGGGTCTTTTCGATGCTTCATGGTGGACACCTCACAATGGTTTACATTGTACGAAATGGCATGGTTGTTTTAATGCGAATATCGAATTAAAATAAAATAAACCGATAATCGCATTAAAATCTGCCGTCGTTGTCTACTATTTACAAAGGAATGGGTATGTAAACCGAACAGAGGAGTGGATGAATGAGCCGTTTTCTAAAAATATTGGAAAAGGAACGGCAAAAGCTGAACCAACTTGGATTAGAATCGTTAAAACAATCAATTCCGTTGGCAGATAATCCAAAGGTTCAGAAGCAAAGCCGTATCGTAGATGAATTGGTTGCTCAATATCAACAAAGAAAGGCCAAACGACGTCATACGGTGAGATAAAGGGAGGAAGGGGGCAGGGGCATTTGAGTTACTGCCCCATTGTCAGTTTTTTTTAGAGTAGCAGCAAGATGAACAAGGTTTAGGGCTCGTGGTCTGATTAATCGTTAGCTTGGGAGTGATGCAGATGGAGATCAAAATTAACCGGGAGATCCGGGCGTATACGGAAAGCTTATTCTTTGGACTGTCCTTGCGGCAGTTCTTTTTTTCTGTTTTGGCTGTAGGAGCGGCGATTGGCCTGTACTTTGGCTTACGCAACCATTTTGGAATCGAAACGGTGAGTTGGATGTGTATCCTGGGGGCTGCTCCTTACGCCGCGCTGGGCTTCATTGAGTATCACGGCATGACCGCAGAGCAATTGTTATGGGCGTATATAAAGTCGGAGTTTTTGATGCCGAAGCGGCTCGTCTTCCATTCGACCAACCATTATGTTGAAGCGTTGCGGGTGAAGCTACGGCAGCGTGGTCTGGAGGAGACACGATGATTAAAACGCTCAAGCGCATCCTGAGCCAAGACAAGGAACGTTTTGTCGTTCCAAAGGGTGTTCAGCAAGCGATCCCGATTCGAGCCATGTGGCCGGACGGGATTTTTTTGGTTGGCAACAAATTTTCTAAGTCTTTTTGCTTTGAGGATATTAATTATGCTGTGGCCTCACGAGAGGACAAGGAAGCGATGTTCCTCGCATACGGAGAGTTGCTTAATTCGTTGGACAGCGGTGCAACGACGAAAATTACAATCAACAACCGCCGACTGAACCGGACGGACCTGGCCGATTCGATTTTGATCCCGTTGCGGGAGGACGGCTTAGACTCGTACCGGGAAGAATATAATCGTATGCTGCTCGACAAAGCGACCGGTGCCAATGAAACGTATCAGGAAAAATATATCACCGTCTCGATTGCAAAAAAGAACATTGAGGAAGCGCGGCAATATTTTGCGCGGATCGGTGCCGAGTTGTCCGGGCATTTTACACGGCTCGGCTCCAAATGTACGGAGCTGAATGCGACGGATCGCTTGCGCAGACTACATGATTTTTACCGAATAGGCGAAGAGGGCGGATTTCGTTTCGATTTGTCGGAAACGATGCGCAAGGGGCATGATTTCAAGGACTATATCTGTCCAGATACGCTGGAGTTTGAGCGGGATCATTTTCGGATGGGGCGTTTCTACGGCCGCGTGATCTTCCTGCGGGAATACGCCAGCTATATCAAGGACAGCATGGTTGCCGAGCTGTGCGACCTGAATCGAAACCTGCTGCTGTCGCTCGATGTCATCCCGATCCCGACCGACGAGGCGGTGAGGGAGGTGGAAAACCGGCTGCTTGGCGTGGAGACCAACATTACGAACTGGCAGCGGCGGCAAAATAAGAACAACAACTTTTCGGCGGTTATCCCTTATAACATGGAGCAGCAGCGCAAGGAGAGCAAGGAGTTTCTGGACGACCTGACCACCCGGGATCAGCGAATGATGTTCGGATTACTCACGATGGTGCATATTGCAGAGAGCAAGGAGCAGCTTGACCAGGATACCGAAGCCTTACTGACGACAGCCCGCAAGCATCTGTGCCAGCTTGCTCCGCTGACCTTCCAGCAGATGGACGGCCTGAATACAGTGTTGCCGTATGGGCTGCGCAAGGTACAGGCGTTGCGGACGCTCACGACCGAAAGCACGGCAGTCTTCATCCCGTTTCGCGCCCAGGAGGTCATGCATCCCGGCGGCGTTTACCAAGGGCAGAACGTCATCAGCAAAAACATGATCTTTGCCAGTCGCAAGCAATTGCTTAACGGAAACAGCTTTATTTTGGGCGTTCCCGGCTCCGGCAAAAGCTTCACGGCAAAACGGGAAATCGTGAATCAGGTGCTGGCAAGCGACGATGATGTGATCCTGATCGACCCGGAAAGGGAATATTCCGCCTTGGTGAAGGCGCTTGGCGGCGAGACGATTCATATCTCGGCCACATCGCCGAACCACATTAATGCCATGGATTTGAACCGGCAGTATGGCGACGGAGCCAATCCGATCATTCTGAAGTCCGAGTTTGTGTTGTCGCTGTGTGAGCAGTTGATGGGCGGGTATCCGCTCGGGGCGAAGGAAAAATCGCTGATCGACCGTTGCACCGCCAGTGTCTATCGAAGTTTTTTGCAGAGCCAGTATAAGGGGGAGCCTCCGACGCTACGAGACTTCCATGCGGAGCTGCTTAGGCAAGCGGAGCCGGAGGCACAGGACATCGCACTCGCGATAGAATTGTTCACGTCGGGTAGCCTGAACACCTTTGCCCAACCGACCAACGTGAATGTTCATAATCGGCTGATCAGCTACGACATATTGGATTTGGGCAAACAATTGCTGCCGATTGGGATGCTGGTTGTGCTAGATAGCATTATCAACCGCATCACGCAAAACCGGGTAAAGGGCAAAAACACGTATATCTTCATTGATGAAATCTATTTGCTGTTCCAGCACGAATATAGCGCTAACTTTCTGTACGCCTTGTGGAAGCGCGTCCGAAAGTATGGTGCTTTTTGTACGGGCATTACGCAGAACGTGGACGATTTGCTGCAAAGCCATACCGCCCGAACGATGCTGGCTAATAGCGAATTTATCGTGATGCTTAACCAGTCCAGCACCGATCGGAAGGAGCTCGCTGAGCTGCTGAACATTTCGGACTTGCAGCTCTCCTACATTACCAATGTGGACGCCGGAAACGGATTGATGAAGATCGGCAACTCGTTGGTACCCTTCGCCGATCAGTTCCCGCGGGACACAATGCTGTATCAATTGATGACGACGAAGCCAGGGGAATAAACATGCCTGATTTCGCCGCGTTCTACTTGAGCTAGATAGCTGCCCGCCATGCCAATGCGCTCGCTAAGTAACAATCAGTTCAAAGTATGATGAAACCTCAAAAGGGAGGAACTGTGGCACTGGGCCTAGGTTCCTCCCATTTTATCATAGAATCAAGTATTCCAGCTATCCAAAGAGAGTTTGGCGAGCCGTTTGCTTGATCTTTTTTCGCAAGCGATAGATTCGCGTTGTGACAGCCGTTTTCGAGAGGTTGTATTTTTGGCTGAGCGCGTGTATGGAAAGGTGATCCTTGAAGTAATCAACATAAAATTCCGTTTCCGTGCGGCTGAGCTGCTGCAAGACATGACGAACCATTTTGTTCATGTCCAATGTGCCGATTAAAACCTCGTACAATTCACAACTATTGGCTGTCAGTTGATTGGCTATGCTGTCGCTGATCGCAATTTCGTACTTTCGTCGTCGATAGAGCTTCCGGTAATAAGCGTTCACTTGATTCCTCGCGGTCTTGCACAACCATCCCGCTAGATTAGGATGAGCCTGCAAGGCCGTGATATTCTCTTGCACCTGTACAAAGGTGTTCTGCGCACATTCCTCGGCCATCTCGATAGCCTGTCCCCTCATTAGCCTCTTGCAGTAGTTCAAAACTCGGGTGAAATACTTGCGAAACACATCCACGAAAAACGTTTCATTACTCCTGAGCTTCATCAAATTCGCGTCCTCCTTCTAATTCAGGTACAAAGACAACGACTAATGGAACGGAGCGGCTGGCAAATCCCCTCCGTAATTGGTTCCAAAGGCGTTGTTCATTCCTAGATGGAGTGCCTCCTGCGAGCGGACACTCCCGATATATGGTGTCGAATCCCTAATCCCTTCGTCATAGAGCAATAATTTTTTGACGTTTTATGTGATTTTGCGACTATAAAGCGACATTATATATAAGGGAATATTAACCTAATTTAGATTCTTCAACCAATAGTCTTTTAGAACTAAATAATTTAAGTGGAGTATCAGGCTTGAGGTTTCGATCATCCATCATTTGCATCTCGGTTAGCGCCAAGACAACTCGAGACAAGCAATCACAGTGGTGCTGCCTTGCAGGCAGGAGCTGATAGATATGCGATCTCCTCGAACGCACGATCGTTTAGTTACTTTCCGATTTCTTGCTGCCGGTAGTGGGCAGTCTGCTTTCTTGAGTCAATCGGTTATTCGTTGGCCGAAATATGTTGGTGCCGGAACCTCTCAAGCTGGAGGTTCTTTTTGTTTGCCAGAACGTCGAAGGAAGCGATGGGCAAGCAGCAAGGGCTGCCGTTCTCCGCCTCCGGTTTGGTTTATCAAAAAAACCAATCTGGAGGCGGTAATAATGAAGCTAAAAGTCAACCTGCGCGAAATCTATCCCTTCTATCAAACGGATGTTTGGGTGGAGGTAGAAGAAGAGATGGCTCGTGAACTGAGACAGTTTGAATTAGATGAAAACGCATATATTTTAAAGCGATATCGTAATCGTGCCTATTTCTCCCTGAATCGGGAGGATGGTATTGAGCAAGAAGCCTTGTACAATACGGCTTCTCCAGAGGAGCTGCTGTTACATAAGGCTTCCCGTGAAGAATTGTACAAAGCCCTGTGTCAATTGCCGGACAAATGGGTGCAACGCATTTATGCGCATTATATGTTGGGTATGAGCAAAGTAGCGATCGCGCGATCGGAGCAAATTGATGAAAGTACCGTTCGTAAGTCGATTGAACGGGGACTTCATCGACTAGCACGGTTGTTAAAATCGGAGTAGATGAGCCGTGAGATCGGTAGAAAGATCATCATTTGAAACATAACATATGGAACGTAGAGTGCCCGATTCGAGCTCCAAAATGAAACGGATAGTAGAAGGACTTTTTTGGCCTTCTTGCTTCTATCGATTATTTTGAGAGGTGAATAAACATGAAGCCCACTTTATTCCTAGACTCCGAACACGAAGCCTTCTACTATCGGATGCTGGATGAATGTCGAAACGTAGACGGCTATCATCGCGCATTGTTTTACACGCTGGGTATATCCAAGGATACCCGCGGAAACATTCACGACGTATTCGACTTTTCTAACGGGGGGATTAAGCCGGAGGGCTTGTCCGCCCCATGGCAAACGGGCAGTTCTGTCCGTACTTGCCGCTTGGCATTTAATCTCTGGAATGGCTGGAGCCAGGCTGGAGCGGAACGATATTCCACTCCGCACGAGCTTTTCGATTGTGGTTTTGCTCCTTACTTTGTTGAAGCAATCCGTCTTCGCTATCCCGAATACTGCAAGGTTCAAATCCCTCCCGTTAAGTTCAAAGCAGAACGCAGCCGGTAGGTAGGGAGGGTAATAGCGGTGAAAAAGCTAAAAACCAAACGTATCGTCAAGTCGATCAAGCAGATTAACAAGCAGGCTCGCGTACTCCAGAGAGGGGTACTTCGAAGGAACAACACCGCCCGCTACAGAGAGCAGGAGCGGCCTCGTTCTACTTCGGAGGAGATACAGGACCGCAATGATGCGAATATGCAGCGAGCAATAGGAAGCATCGTACGTGTATCAATGGTAGCTGCAACCATTATCCGAAAGCGATGGCACCTTGTCGATCAGGCATATCATTCTCATCCAGAAGCCGACCGAGATTCGCGGGCGAGCATGCCTATCCGATTAATGCGGTGGCCAATTAACGGGATGAAACCACGAAACGCAAGGCGGAAATCGCAGCGCTTAACTGGAAAGGCGGTGGGTCAACACCTGCCTGAGAGGCAACCAGCCGGGAAAAAGAGGGTTGGACATGAAACAGCCAGTATCAAAGCGGCCCACAACGTAAAAGTGAAAGGATATGCGCCGCGGCGGATGGCCGCTGCGGCGGCTTCTCCGTTAGCGGAGAAGATGAAACAGAAAGGAACAATTCGCCAGAGGATAGCGCTTAAGATGGTGGATCGCACGATTAAGTCTGTTCATCTCTCCGCATCAGAGGCAGGTCATGCTCGTAAGGAAGCAAAGCATGATGTTCAGCAGAAGCGAATGCTACAGACTGTAACCCAGGCTCGGCATTCGATTCATGCGGCACGAGCAGTCGCTCACATGAATCTTCGTTTGATGAAAATACTCGTTCGAGCCATAGCACTATTGGTGAAGGGAATGGCTGCTCTAATGGGAGTCAGCAGTAGCGTTATTATCCTGCTATGCATCATTATGATCATCGCGGCGCTTCTCTCCTCCCCGTTTGCCATATTCGTGGCAGATGAAAATACAGAACCCGGTACACAGAAGCTATCGTTGATTGTAGAGGAGTTGGATGAACAATTTAAGACTCGATTGGTGCAGGAACGTCAGGCGGCTGGAAATGTAGATCGCGTAGAAATGCATTACGTTGGCAGCGCGGACAACAGCCGTATCGACAACTGGCCGGAGGTATTGGCCGTTTTTTCGGTCAAAACGTCCATGTCCACGGTGGGCATCGACGTGGCAACGATGGATCGCAAGCGGGTAGAACTGTTGCAAACGGTTTATTGGGATATGAATCAGCTCGATTCGCATGTGGAGACGCTGGAGCTTACGGAAATGGTAGTCATTGAGCAGGAGGATGGAAGTACAGAGGAACAACAGGTGACACAATATGAACGTGTCTTGCGTCTATCGATTACAGCCCGAACGGCAGAGCAGCAAGCGGCTTTCTATGATTTTAATTCTGAGCAGACCGATATGATAAACGAATTGTTGTCAGCCGAATTTCGTCCCATGATGCTTGCGCTACTTGGCAAGGACGAGCATGTAGGCTTGTCATCCGGGGAGCTTGAGGCGGTCCGAACAGACTTACCAGCGGGGGTGCTTGGAAGCCAGGCTGTTGATATGGCGTTGACTCGGCTGGGTGATCCTTACAGTCAGCTAAAGGCAGGACAGGGCAACTTTACAGATTGCAGCTATCTCGTTCAGTGGGTGTATCAGCAATTGGAAGTCGGTTTGCCAAGAACGGCGGCAGAGCAGGCGCGTTTTATCGTAGAAATCGGACTGACACTAACTGCTGATGAACTAATGGCTGGCGACCTAATTTTCTGGAGCTACGAGCAAAATGGGCGATTTATGGATATAACGCATGTCGGCATTTATGCCGGTAACGGCATGGTCATTGACGCATCCTCCAGTCGCTTGCAGGTTGTATATCGGAAAGTATTCGACGCCGAACTTCAAGTGATGTATGGCAGGCCATATTTTCAGGGGGAGAAAACCGGAATTTATTAAACGAGGTTTTGTGAAGTGGCCTGTAAACGTATCACAGCCCTGCAGCCCTTCGGTCATTTTACAGATGATCTGTACGGTTTTCATAAAAAACATAATTTTTCGAACCGTTTTTTGACTCGTTTAATATGCCAGAATCCCATGTACCATAATGCTCCGAAAATGCAGGATTACGTGAGGCCACAAGTGGCAATCGGTAGAAACTATACAATAACTACAAAAGCACCATGCACAATCATTATGCGCATTCTAGAGTGATAAATCTCTACGATCGCTTGGCCGAATCAATTGGAGCAGGACCCGACTTACCTGGTGCCAAGTCCTCATTTATCGGATGAGTTTCCCTGGCTATCGACCCTCTCAGGTATCTCATCCACCAAACGCGAGACATCGATCGTGATCACATAATAAGGGTATATTCAGGCTGTATTGAGCGGAATAATGAAGCTTAAAAAAGCTAATATATTTATAGAGCCTCATTAATATATTCGTACTGCTTAAAAGAGGGAAGAGTTTAAAATGATGAAATCCTACAATTAAGAGGTGAAGGTTATGATGACGGGGACAAAAGGGAATACGACCTATTATCGACTTTATATAGACGGACTATGGATGGATTCGGCCTCCGGGCGCTTGACTGAGGTGTTGAACCCGGCCAATGAAGAAGTGATTGGATATGTCAGCGATGCGGACCTGGAGGATGTGCAGAAGGCGCTGCTCTCCTCGGAGAAAGCTCAGCGCTCGTGGAAGCTGCTGCCTGCTGTTGAGCGGGCTCGGTATTTGGTCAAGCTGGTGGACCGCATCCAAGAGGAGCGGGAGCATTTCGCCCGGCTGCTTGTGCTTGAGCAAGGCAAGACCTATCGCGAGGCGCTTGGCGAAGTCGACGATACGATGGCTTATTTCATGTACGCGGCGGAATCGGCTACCCGCTTGAAGGGCGATGTGCTGCCGGCTAACCGTCAGGGCGAGATGCTTATGATTCAGAAGGTGCCGTACGGCGTCACTGTAGGGCTGTGCGCCTGGAACTATCCCCTCGCGCTCATTGGCCGCAAGCTGGGCCCGGCGCTGGTGACAGGGAACACGATGATCATTAAGCCGCATGAGCTCACGCCGATTGCGTCTGCCGAGCTGTTCCGTCTCATTGATGAGGTTGGCTTCCCGCCTGGAGTGGCCAATCTCGTTACGGGCACAGGCGTGGAGGTCGGAGGGGCGCTGGTCAGCAGTCCCATTACGAAGCTAGTCACTGTTACGGGCAGCGTTAGAGCGGGACAGGCGATCTACAAGGCGGCGTCGGACAACATTACGGCGTTATCTCTGGAGCTGGGCGGCAAAGCGCCGTTTGTTGTGCTGGAGGACGCTGATGTGGATCAAGCGGTAGAAGCGGCTGTTGGCGCGCGCTTCGCGAACTGCGGGCAGGTGTGCATCTGCAATGAGATGGTGCTTGTGCATGAGAGCATTGCCGATGCATTTACGGAGAAGCTGCTGGAGCGAGTGAAGTCCATTAAGCTAGGCGATCCCTTCGACGAGTCGGTGACGATGGGGCCGAAGGCGAACGGGCGGGATCTGGAGAAGATTGATGCTATCGTGCAGGAGACGGTCCGACAAGGCGCTACTCTGGCTGCCGGCGGCAAACGTCCAACAGGAGACGGGTTCCAGAAGGGCTACTGGTACGAGCCGACGGTACTCACGAATGTTACGCCTGATATGGCTGCAGCACGAGAAGAGATCTTTGGACCGGTCCTGCCGATTGTTCGGATCGGAAGCTTCGAGGAAGCGGTGAGCATCATTAATGCCAGCGAGCTTGGCTTATCGGCTTATCTGTACACCAATGATTATCGCAAGCTGATGCAGGCAATCCAGGTGCTGGAGGTGGGAACGGTATTCCTGAACCAAGGCATGTCAGGCTGCATGCAGGGCCATCACAGCGGCCATAAGCTGAGCGGCATCGGCGGCGAGGATGGCGAATACGGTATTGAGGGCTATCTCCAAAAGCGTACTGTTTACTTGAATTATGCCTAATAGAGGTTAAGAAGCCATATAGGAGCAGCGGGGCTGAAAGGTTAAGCCCTCGCTGCTCTTTCTTGTACAGGCTGGGAGAACGCTTACGATTTTTATAGGATTGCCATGCAAATGCTTAAGATATTTATGCGATTGGCCCAGCATAGTTCGATAGAATGAAGGGGCAGATGAATCGGAAAGGGGTTAACAAGGAATGAAGCGACACAGTTTGATGATTCTGGTCTTCCTCCTCATGATGGGAGCGTTCTCATCGCAGGCGTATGGCATGTCCTCCAAGCACTGGGCGGATGGCACAATACAGGCTTGGGTGCAGGCGGGATATGTTGAGGCGGCATCAGAAGAGGTAAAAAATCCGAATCGCGCGCTCTCTCGCGAGGATGCGGCGAAGCTGATTGGGAGCTCCATCGGCTGGGAAGCCATGGATGCTTCGAGACAGTCGAATGCGGGAGCAGCGGCTTGGGCTGTTCAAGCGTCCCAAGGTAAGTCTATTGATCAGGCCAATAAAGGAGTTACTCGAGAGGAAGCTGTCATTGTCGCTTCTGCATTCATAAGCGATGATGCTGCAGGAAGCGTTGAGCTGGACCGGATTTTCCGGGATATTGCCGGTATGAGCGCTGAAGGGAAGGCGGCGCTTAAGACCGTATATGGTGCTGGAGTGTTCGTAGGCAACGGGAGCAAGCTGCGCCCTCAAGCGAAAATTACGTTCGCAGAGCTGGTGACAGCGCTTGACCGTGTCATCTCGCATCGATATGGATTCCCTTCTCTTGATTTCGAGAATGGTGCAATTCCAGACTTTGTAACGACAGGAGATTCCACGATTGAGGTTGTCCACAACGAGGCAACGGACTCCAAGGCGCTAAAGGTCGTGTACGCCGCTGCGGACTTCCCGACTGTCAAATTCACGGCGACTACGCCTTGGCAATTCGGCAGCGGCAAAGCATTGTCCTTCGAGGTCACGAATCCGACGGACAAGGACATTACCTTCTATCTGCGTATGGATGATGACAAAAGCGCGGACGGCGTGGCGCATTCCACTGTAAGCGCTGCCGTTGCGAAAGCAAACAGTACACAAAAATATTTTCTCAGCATGGGCTCGGAAGCGCTGGATCTCGGGATGCGGTTTCTGCCGCCCAATCCTGCCGGCAGCCAGCTTGGCTACGGCTGGGGAGAGAAGGGGCTGGACAGCAGCCATATCGTGGAATTCCAGCTGTGGCAAATGTATACGAAGCAGGAATCCACTCTCCTATTCGATAACATTGCCGTAATCGGCGATCCCAATACGGATCTCAGCTACATGGACGACCTGGTGGATGGCTATGGCCAATACAGGGGCTTGGACTGGGAGGGCAAGGTACATACCGATGGGGATTTCCTTGCTGACAAGAAGGAAGAGGCTGCTGCGCTCGCCAGCGCCAAGCCGTTGGAAACAAGCAAATATGGCGGTTGGCTGAACGGACCGAAGCTTGAAGCTACCGGGCACTTCCGTGTGGCGAAGCATGAAGGCAAGTGGACGCTGGTGGATCCCGAGGGCTACTTGTTCTTCTCCAATGGTCTTGATATCGTTCGACTGGATGATATGAATACCTGGATCTCAGGCCGGGAAAATATGTTCACGGAGCTCCCCTCCAAGGATGGAGAGCTGGGCGAGCATTACACTTATACATCCATAGTAGGGGCTCCTCCACTGGGGCAAACAGAGGGCTGGCTGTTCAACCATTACCAGGCCAATCTGGAGCGCAAATACGGACAGGACTACGTGAAGGCATGGAAGGACATCTCTGTGGATCGCTTCAAGAGCTGGGGCTTCAGCTCGCTCGGTAACTGGTCGGACCCGGCATTATTCTTCGGGAAGGGCGATGAGCATGGTATCGCTTATGTTGCCAATGGCTGGACGCATTGGGGACAGCATGCCACCATTCCAAGCGGAGGCGGCTGGGCGCCGGTAGCAGATCCATTCGATCCGGCGTTCAAGACAAGCGTGGACGACATGCTGGACGAACAAATATTGGCGTATGGCGTTGAAGATGACAAGTATATGATTGGGGTGTACATCGACAACGAGATCGCTTGGGGCAATCCCGCCAATACGGGAAGCAAGTACGCGCTGATCAGCAACATTATGGCCATGGACAGCTCAGCCAAGAGCAGCTATGCCAAACGCACAATGATTGCCCACCTGAAGTCTGTTTATCAAAACAAAATTGAAAGTCTGAACAGCCAATGGGGCACCAGCTTCGCCTCCTTTGACGCTCTTGGCAAGCCTTATCAGCCGGCAGAGCTGTCCGAGGGCATGCTGCCTGACTATTCGACCATGCTGAGTCTTCTGGCGGATGAGTACTTCCGCATTGTGGATAAAGCGGTGAGCGCGAAGCTTCCCGATACCCTTTATCTGGGCTCGAGATTTGCGGAGTGGGGCACAAGCGAAGAGGTGCAGAAGGCAGCGGCGAAGTATGTGGACGTCATCAGCTTCAATGTGTATAAAGAGGATGTGGAAGGCGAAAACTGGATGCATCTTGAGGAGCTCGATATGCCGGCGATTATCGGTGAATTTGCTTTCGCTTCGGATGACAGAGGCATGTTGGGAACGGGACCAAACGCGGATACGTCGGCTGTGGATCAAGAGAATCGCGGCGAGAAGTATGTTCATTATATGGAGACTGTACTGAACAATCCTTATTTTGTCGGTGCGCATTGGTTCCAATATGTGGATCAGCCGCTGCTTGGACGCGCATGGGACGGGGAAAATTACAACCTAGGTTTTGTGGATGTAGCCGATGTGCCTTACGAGGAAATGGTTAGCGCTGCAAAGGATGTGCATGCGAGAGCATATGACATCCGGTTTCTTGGCAAGGGCACAGGTACAGGAGGCGGCCAGCCAGGCAAGGAGTGGCTGATGTCCTTTGAGTCGAACGAGGATTTGTCCATCGTTACAGCCTACAAAACAGCCGTTGTTCAGTATGGAGCCACTGGCGCAACGGATGGCAAACGGGCGATGAAGGTTAGCGTAGGTACGCTAGACGCGGATTACTCCGGAGTGGAGATCAAGCCGGCAGCCCCATGGAACCTGGGAAGCAAGCCGCTCGTGGTCGCCGATGTGACCAATCCCAATGCGCTGCCGATCCAGCTTCGCGCGAATGTAACGGATAAGAAGGGCGCGCTTCGTACGTATTATTTTGCCATTGGGGCCAAGGAATCCCGCACGATTTCGATAGCCCAGTTCAAGGCCTCCGACCCTGTATGGGGGGAGCAAGAGGGCTTCTGGGGAGCGGAAGCGACGGGGCTCGACGCTTCGGGAATCGCCTCCATTCAGCTGTATCTGTGGGAGGATGCGCCGGAGAGCGGAGATTCGTTCGTGATCGATAACCTTCGTTTGTCACAGAAGTAGGCTGTCCCGCTGGTTTGAGCACTTTGTTTCCAATTGGAAACGGGTGCTCTTTTCCACTTTGTATCTCATCCCTTACAATAAGAGGACGTGATACTGGGAAGGAGAGGTGGAGCATTGCGAGTCTTGTATGCTATAAGCCGATACATCGGCAAGTCCCTGTATCGCAAAATATTATTGTCTTATTTGATTATTATCGCTTTAATTGTATTCGTGCTCCTGTTCGACTTCTATTTCCGAACGGCTAATGACTTGCGGGCACAGGCAGTAGATAGTCATCTTCGCCTGACGCAGCAATCCGCTTCCACGCTGAACGCAAATATGACGAACGTCAAAAGCTTTGCCTGGAACTACTTTGGAGACTTTGACTTTCATCAGTTTGTGCGCGGTATGGGCACGGATCCGGAGGGACAAAGCTCTTACCGCGGCAAAATATCCAATTTTGTATACAATCATCCCATTGTATCGAATGTGGTGATCTCGCAGCTTGACGGCTTCGCTATGCGGGTAGGCGGTCTGGTATCCACCCTGATTGCCCCCAGTGAAATGCAGCGCTTGACGGAAGTCGCGATTGGAGCCAATGGCAAAGGCTTGTGGCTGCCTACGGACATGTACAATCCCAGCGCGTCAGGACAGCAGGTCGGTTACACGCTGTCGTATGTCCAAGCGATTCGACAAATTACCTTGACATCGCCCGGTCCCATTATTGGTGTGATGCATTTTACGCTGTCATCGGAATCGCTGGAGCAGTGGCTGGCGGAAAGCGAGGGGAGCCGAGAGGGCAGAACCTATCTGGTGGATAAGGAGCTTGGCACCATCGTGTATTCCAGGCATGCCGCTGAGCGGGGCAAGCGCATCTTGACCGCTGAGGAGCTGCTGATGGTGGGCAGCCAGAGCAAAGGCCACTATTACCGTTCCAGCTTAGGAGAAAACCAATTGATCGCTTATGACAGTCTGGGTCATACGGGCTGGCTTGTCGTTACGGAGGTGCCTACTCGGGTGCTGACGGAGTCTGCCGACAATTTCACGAAGCGGACGATCTGGATTGGCGTGTTCACCCTGCTGTTCTCCATGCTGTTGGCGGGATTTATATCGTCCCGCACCATTACGCCGCTTAAGCTGCTCAGCAAAGGCATGAAAGCGATTGAGAAGGGTAATTATTCCGTCGTGCTTCCCGTGCGTACCGAGGATGAGATCGGGTATCTGAGCAAATCCTTCAATCGTATGACCAGGGAGATTAACCGTCTGATCAGCAAGGTATATGAATCGGAAATAGTGAAAAAAAATGCGGAAATCAAATCGCTGCAATCGCAGATTAATCCCCATTTCCTGTACAACACCTTAGGCATTATCGATAGTATCTCCTCGCTGCACGGGGACGATCGAGTATCTCTGATCAGCCGCTCGCTGGCCAAGATGTTCCGTTATAATATAAGCGGCAATGATGTGTCCAAGCTGGATGCGGAATTTCAGCAAATCAGGCTCTATTTGTCCATACAGAAAATCCGGTTCGACAGCAGGCTGGACTACACCATTTATTTGGAGCCGGGTCTGGAGCAGGTGCCGATCCCAAAGCTTCTGTTCCAGCCGCTAGTGGAGAACAGCGTCAATCATGGAATCAGCCATAGCATTGATGGCGGGATTGTCCGAATTGAAGCGATTTCTCTGAGTCAGGACGAGCTTCAGGTGAAAATATGGAATAATGGTTTGGTCATTGATGAGGAGCGGCAGCAGTGGCTGAGGGCGCTGCTGCAACTGGAGGATGCTCCTGCAGGGCTTGAACATCAACAGGCTTCTATTGGCCTTCACAATGTGCAATCCCGTATCCGCATGTTATATGGTTCGGAATGCGGCATTACGTTCAGCAGCGACGAGCAATATGGGACAACCTTTTCAATTACGATCAAAACCTATTTGCCCGACCAGGAGGCTTAAACGATATGAGAATTATGGTGTTGGATGACGAGCCCATTATTCGACAAGGCATCATCCATAAGATTCGTCAAACCGGTCTGCCTGTAGAGGTCGTAGCGGAAGCGGGGGACGGGCTCAAGGGGCTGGAGCTGATGAAGACAGCGAAGCCGGAGCTGATTGTAACGGATATTCATATGCCCGGCATGAACGGTCTGGAATTTATCCGACATGCGTTGGAGCTGGATGCCCGGGTTAAGCTGATCATTGTCACCGGCTATGATCAATTTGATTACGCCAGGCAAGCGATCAAATACGGAGTCAGCAATTATCTGGTGAAGCCGCTGGAGGACGATGAGCTGTATGCTACGCTGATGGAGCTGTTGGAGCGCAGAGAGGCGGAGCAGCAGACGGATCAGATGATTCAGGAGCTGAAGTGCGTGGCTGAAACAAGCCAGGAGGCTTCCCGTCAGCAGGCGCTTACCCAATTCCTGCAGGAAGAGGACTTCGCGGAGGCCAGCAGCGAGCTGAATGAGCTTGCGAAGCATGGAGCTGCCTTTACGGCGGTTGTCCTCCAATTGGAGCCGTTCAAGGTGCCTCATGGCTCCTTTGGTCCAGGTGAGGAGGAGCTGCTCTGGTTCGCAATCAAAAATATTGTAACGGAGCGCTTCCTGTCCAATGCTATCAGGGGCATCCTTGTGCATCATTCGCTGAGGCGCTTCGAGCTGGTGTACGTGCTTGGACTTCAGAAGGGGCAGGACAGCGCGGGAGTGACCTATACGCTGGAAGCGATTTCGTTCGGCATTCGGAAGTATCTCAAGCTGGGAGTCACGATAGGCGTAGGGCCTTATCAGCCACAAATGGCGAAGGTGCAGGAGAGCTACCGGGAAGCGAAGCAGATCGCCAGGAACGCGATCCTTCATGGAGGGAATCGGATCTATCAGGCCCAGGGCGCAGCGAATGGGGGCCAAGAGGCGCAACGGAAGTCCTTTATCGGCCAAGAGGATGTCAAGCTTCTGGAGGATTGGCTGGGCAAGTGGGAGAAGGACAAGGTTCACAAGTGGATCGAGCGGCGGCTTGGCGCCATTGTGCAGGAGCCCGCCTCCAGCTATGTGATGGTGGAATGGTTCTGCGTGGATTTGTATCTATTCCTCAACAAATATTGGATCACCCATGCCACGGATTCGCAGTGGGCGATCGGCGAGCTGACAGATTTGCAGCGAGAGCTGCAGCAAGCGACAGCATGGCATGAGATTGTCGAGCAGATGAAGCGGCTCGTTACGAATATGATTGGCTTATTGTCCAAATCCAATAATATTGAAGGAAAAGAAATTATGGAGGCGGT
Organism: Pristimantibacillus sp. Z349TD_6; assembly: GCF_056173205.1. Classification (NCBI taxonomy): domain Bacteria; kingdom Bacillati; phylum Bacillota; class Bacilli; order Caryophanales; family Paenibacillaceae; genus Pristimantibacillus (SeqCode); species Pristimantibacillus sp. Z349TD_6. Next base: position 2,482,024 of record NZ_CM149662.1, read on the forward strand.
TCGGCTCTACTTGGAGCGCCATTACGCAGAGCCTATCCAGCTGGCGATGATTGCGGAACGGTTCTTTATTCATCCCAATTACTTCTCCAAGCGCTTTAAGGAGAAATACGGGGAATCCTTTGTTGATTTCTTGAATGGGCTTCGGATGAAGGAAGCGGCGCGGCTGCTGGTGGAGACCGATATGAAGATACGCGATATCAGCGAGAGGGTCGGTTTCGACGATGCGGCTTATTTCGGAAGCGTATTCCGCAAGCGCTTTGGCGCTACTCCAGGCCAATATAGGGATAAGAGCGCTCCGCATGCGTAGAAAGGAGGGGAGAAGGATGGTTGCAGGTATTGTGACAAGAGCGACATTAGCGGCGGGCGCTGTCCTATGGTTCCTATTGTCTTTGACCGCGTGCTCCGGAGATAACCATCTGAAGCTGGAAGATGGCTTGACGGACCCTGTTATCGAAATTGTTGTCTGGGACAAGCCATTCGCGGGCTCGGCAGAGAAGGCGTATTACGAGCGCATGTTTCAGGAATTCGAGCAGGCCTATCCCCATATCCGGGTGATTCATATGGAGGCGGCCTTCCAGAAGGAACGCGAGCAGTTTATGACCGCTGTCGCAGGGGGCGAGCAGCCGGATTTGTACAATGCCGCATTTCCCGATATGGAGTCGTACATTGATCAGGGCATTCCTGCCGATATTACAGAGCTGTGGACACAATATCCGGACAGCGCCGACTATTCCTCCATTGCTATGACGACAGCGGAGAAGGATGGACGAATCTATGGTATTCCTAACTTCATGTATGTGACAGCCTTGGCGTATAACAAACGGATTTTTGAGGAGAATGGCATCAACCCGGAGGAAGCGTTCTTGAATTGGGACTCCTTCGCAGCGGCGGCGGAGCAAGTGACCGACCGCTCCAGCAATCAATATGGCTATACCATTCTGGGAACCGAGTGGGCGGATTGGTTCTATGAATATTATGTGTGGCAAGCCGGAGGTGATCTTACCAGCAAGAATCCTGATGGAACCGTGCAGCTGACCTTTAATTCCAATGCCGCGGTTCAGGCGCTGAGCTATTATCAGGATTTGAAGTTCCGCTATGGCGTGACGCAGCCCAACACGCTGCAAAGTCTGGATGACAACAAAAAAGACTTCTACGCTGGGCGCGCCGCGACGATGATTACAGCCTCCAACTGGTTCGGGGAAATGCTGGAATCGGGTGTTGACATGGATGATATCGGTGTGATGACGTTTCCGAAGGGTCCCGCCGGCGTGTCACTCGCACAAGTGGGCGGGGGCATCTGGATATTGAACCCGAACGCAACGGAAGAGAAGCAGCGGGCAGCCTTCACCTACGCGACCTTCATGACATCCAAATACGCGTTGGAGGAGATGCTTCGATTCCAGAAGGAGCACGGTATGCTGCCCAATCTATTGTCAGTGCGGGAGGATGTTGATCCTATCTCTTACGCCGAAGGGATGCCGGAGGAGCTTGTCCGCAGTATTCAGCGGGCAGCCGAGGGGAGTCGGCTTGAATATTTCCTGAAGTCCCGTCTAAGCCCTTATGTCTCTGCTGCGGTTCAGGAGGTTCTGCTGAATGAAAACACAAAGCCATATGATGCCCTCACCCGAGCGCAGGAGAAAGCTCAGCGCGAGGTCATTGACGCTTATAATATGGAGTTCGACTAATCCAGGCGAGCGGACAGCCTTCCAAGGCTTCCGCTCGTTTCTGTATGTATGGTTAAGATTTTCGTATGAACCGCTTAATATATTCTTACAGCTCACGCCCCCATTCCTTCTACAATAAGAAGTGTAAAGCAAAGCAAAGCAAAGTTTAAGCACATCACTCGAATGGGGGAACTATCAGTGAAAAAGAAAGCAAAGCTAATGGCTGTTCTGGCCCTGACTCTTGTTGTATCGCTGTTCATGGCAGCATGCTCCGGCAACAACGGCGGCGGCAATAATGGAAGCGGCAACGGAGATGATGCCGCGTCAGCACCGCCTGCTACGGATGAAGTGGTTGAGATTGTATCATGGGACATGCCGCAGGACGGCGACCCGGCTAAGCCATATTGGGAGCAGGTGTTCAAGGATTTCGCCGAGAAGTATCCCAATATCAAGGTTGAACACGTCATGCAGACGCTGACCAAAGAAAGAGAGCAGTTCATGACAGCCGTTGTAGGCGGCGAGCAGCCGGATCTGTACGCAAATGCGTTCCCGGATATGGAATCCTACATCGACCAAGGCATTGCGGCTGATATTACGGAGCTGTGGAACAACTACGCGGAGAAGGATATGTTCCTGCCATCCGCTACACAGGCAGCTACAAGAGACGGCAAAATTTACGGCATTCCGAACTTCATGTATGTAACGGGACTGGCTTACAACAAACAAATGTTTGCTGACGCGGGCCTGGATGAAAAAGAAGCCTTGAAGGACTGGGAGTCCTTTGGAGAAGCGGCGCAGAAGCTGACGGACGCCTCCAAAAATCAATATGGCTACGCTCTGCTGGGTATGGATTGGGCGGACTGGTTCTTCGAATATTATGTATGGCAAGCCGGCGGCGACCTGACCGAGCAGCAGGAAGATGGAAGCGCTAAGCTGACCTTCACATCTGAGCCTGCCGTAAAGGCGCTTCAATACTACCAAGATCTGAAATTCAAGTATAAAGCGACACAAAAAAATGTGGTACAAAGCCTGGATGAGAATACCAATGACTTCTATCAAGGACGCGCAGCTTCGATGATTGCGGCATCCAACTGGTTCGGCGGTATGGTATCCTCGGGCATGGATATTGAAAATATTGGCTTCTCCGCACTGCCTCCGGGCCCAGGCGGAACATCCCCAGCACAGGTAGGCGGCGCGGTGTGGATCTTTAATCCGAAGGCAACGCCAGAGAAGCAGCAAGCGGCGTTCACATACGCAACGTACCTGATGTCAAAGGAAGTACAGGATGGCCTGCTGCAATATCAAATGGATAACGGAATCTTCCCGAATCTGCTGAATGTAAGATCTGATGTTGACGCATCCCAATTCGTAGAAGGTATGCCCCAAGAGCTGATTGAGAACGTGCAAGCGGCTGCCGGCGAAGGGCGTCTGGAATACTTCCTGAAAGCGCGTCTGAGCCCTTATGTGGTCAAAGCTGTTCAAGAGGTGCTTCTGGATGAGAAAGCGGATCCTATGGCGGTTATGCAGAAGGCGCAGGGTCTGGCACAGCGTGAAGTCGTAGACAAATATAATCAAGAAGTTAAAAAATAATAGCCATTGGGATTCTCCCGGCAGGGGGAATCCCGATAGCCGTTCCTGGGGTGAGGGAGACATATGTTGCGTACATTAAACATTCGCTGGGTGCCTGTTCTGTTTCTGTTGCCTTCCGTCGTATGTTATTTGCTGTTCAAATATTATCCGTTGTTGAATATGGCGTATATTAGTTTTTTTGACTATAGCATCGTTAATCCGCCTGGCAAATTCATCGGCTTCGCCAACTATACAGAATTTCTGAGCTCAACCACGTTCTGGCAAGCGATTTCGAATACATTTATATTTTTTGCGCTTTATTTGGGCCTGACGTTCTGGATTCCTATTGTTCAGGCTTTGTTCCTATACGACATTCAGAAGGGTAATGCGTTTTTTCGATTCATGTATCAAATGCCGACAATCATGCCGCTTGTAGGCGGGGTGCTCGTGTGGAAGTGGATGTACAACCCGGATTTTGGTCTGCTCAACTATTGGCTTGATTTTGTAGGATTAGGTCCATACCTGTGGCTCAACGACGCCACGATGACGAAGCTTGCGATTGTGTTGCCCGCTGTATTCGCCGGCAACGGCATATCGCTGCTCCTGTATTATTCTGCGCTGAAGTCCATTCCAACGGAAATATTGGAGGCGGCGAAGATGGATGGAGCTGGTCCATGGAGAAGAATGTGGACGATGCTTCTGCCCAACATCAAATTTATTATAGTTATTCAATTTGTAGCCTTTATGTCAGGCGTATTGCTGGCTTATGACCATATCTATATTATGACGCAAGGCGGACCGGCCGGAAGCACAACCGTGGTGTCCATGCTCGTGGTCAACTCGGCCTTCCAGCAATCCCGATTCGGCATATCCGGTGCGGTATCCGTATTTATGTTTATCGTCATTGCGGTGCTGACCCTCATTCAGAATAAAATTTCCGCAGAAAAGGATTGATCATATATGGAACGTACACGCATCAGGGAAAAAGGCGGAAGATCGCTTAGGATTACGGCCTATGTGGTGACGATATCATTCGTAATCTTTGCGTTGATCCCCATTCTGTGGATGTTCGCCTCCTCGCTTAAGACGGAGAAGGATATTAACTCCTATCCGCCCAAGTGGCTGCCGACGATTCCCCAATCCATTGAAGTGACCATCGATTATACGGGGATCAATGAAAGCGATCCGGAGTTTTACGAGAAGGACGCCATGAGAGCCATGTGGTACCCGTGGATGAAAAATATTCGGGAAAGCATCGGCGATGTGACCGTGACTGGCGTGAAGGACGGGCGAACGCTCTATACGGCAGAGACCGTCTCCTCCATGTTCTTCGTAGGACAGCCCAAGGTTGTGCCAACCACGATCTTCAACGACAAGATGATGGATAAGAAGCTGCCGATTATTCGGGAGAACAAGCTGTCCAAGTTCAATTGGGAGGGGGAGGGCGGCAAGAGCATAGCGGTAACGCCTTCTATAGCGGAGTCGGATCTGTCCACTCGCTTCTCGGCCTTCTACGGATCCAATGAGCTGGTTAAAGGTCAAGTAGTTGCCATTAGCGAGACATCCAATTGGATTCGGATATTCAGCAGCTATACGGCGCTGAACAAGGTGGCGCAGGATACGGCCGGGGCGCTGGGCTTCGCCCAATACTTCCTGAACAGCGCCATTATTACAGTGGCGAGCGTGCTTGTGCAGATGGTGCTGGGCGGGCTTGCCGGTTATGCGCTGGCTCATCTGATCGAGAGCAAGAGATGGAAGTTTATATGGGTGATGTTCTTCTTGGCCACTATTATGATTCCGGATATATCCTTGCTGCTGCCCCTGTACCTTCTAATGAAAGACTTGGGTCTCGTCAACTCTCTGCTTGCGGTTATCCTGCCGCACACCGCGTGGGGGATTGTGATCTTCCTGTTCAAAGGCTTCTTCGATCAGGTGTCCAAGGAGCTGCTGCAGGCGGCCAGAGTGGATGGCGCATCAGAGCTCAGAACCTTTCTGCAAATCGTGACGCCACTGTCCATTCCAATCTTCACTACGGTCGGCGTTATGACCTTCATACCGGTATGGAATGAGTTTCTGTGGCCGCTTGTCGTCAACAGCTCGCCGAAATATTGGACCTTTACCGTTGCGCTCAACGATCTGCAAAATCAGCCAAGCGTGCTGCAAAACATGCTGATGGCCAGCGCGTTCGTATCTATGATTCCACTGCTGCTGATCTTTCTGTTCGCGCAGAAGTATATTGAGAAGGGCGTTGCGTTCTCTGGCGTGAAGGGTTAAGCAGCTTCAGGACAAGGAGGCCGATTAGCGATATGAAAGGAAAGGTTGCGATTGTAACGGGCGCCGCTGGAGGCATTGGCAGAGGCATCGTCGAGGTGCTGCTTCGAGAGGGCTGCCGCGTCGCTATGCTGGACTGGAACGAGGATGCTGGCCAAGCGGCCATGTCAGAGCTGACTGCTACCGGCGGTGAAGTGCTGTTCATACGTACGGATGTAGCCAAGGAGGAGGAATTGCAGGCGGCTGTGGAGCAGACCGTCTCCCAATTCGGTGATGTTCACATTCTGGTTAATAATGTAGGAACTCATTATTACAGGCCGGTGGAGCAGATTCATTCGGAGGAATTGGATCGTGTGTTGCGGACGGACCTGAAGGGGCAGTTCCTCCTAATTCAACAGGTGCTGCCTCATATGAAGCGGAACCAGTCAGGTTCCATTATTAATATCGCCTCCGTACATGCGCATGTTACGCTTCCGGGCTTCAGCTCCTATGCGGCGATCAAGGGCGGAGTAACGGCCATGTCGAGGAGTCTTGCGTTGGAGCTGGCGCCATTCGGCATCCGGATTAATGCCGTTCTGCCAGGATTAACGCGGAACATAGCTATGGATCGATACCTGAGCACCATTCCCGTTGATAACCGCAAGACGAGGGAAGCGGAGCTGACCCGGAATATCCCGCTGGGAAGAATGGCGGAGCCTGACGAGATTGGCGAGCTGGTCGCTTTTCTTGCAAGCGACAAGGCCTCATATATGACGGGGGCCTCACTGGTTATTGACGGAGGAGTTTCGGTCCGACTGCATAATGATTATTGATCCTGTAAGGTGCCTGGCGACTGTGCTGGGCGCCTTATTTTTTTGCTTAGTCGGACCGCTATAGTGACGAAGTGAATGGAAGCATCAACGCTCCGGGAACGAGGTCGAAATCAGAGCATCGGAAGTCGCTTATTGTCCTTATGAAGACCTCTCATCCTCGGTATGATGGTGATGTAAGCGAAACCATTACACGATGACAAGTACACGTTGACAAGTCTCTGAAAGAAGGTAGAGGAAGCTTGATTATGATGAAAAATGAGAATCGAAAGGTGCATTTGGACTTTCACACGCCGTACTGGGTAAAGGAAGTCGGACAACAGTTCGACGCGGTGAAGCTCGTGAACGTTTGGAAAATGGCGCACATCAATGCGGCAACCGTCGTATTTGGCCTATGTGCCTGTGGCAACGCCTATTATGAGTCGGATCATGCGCCGGTTCATCCCGGCATGAAAAGAGATATGCTCAGAGAGCTGCTGCCGGTGGCAGAGCGGGAAGGGATTACCATTTATGTCCACTTTGGTCCGGGTATTAACGATCGATCGGTCATTGAGCACCCGGAGTGGGCGATGGTCAATGCCAGTGGACAGAGGCTCGATACGAATGGCGGCAAGGATTGGGGATGGGCGTGCTTCAATTCGCCTTACGTCACCGAATGGTTTTACCCCCAGCTCGAGGACTTTGTCCGTCAATTCCCGCAGGTTGCGGGTGTATTCCTCGATATGGTGACTTATCCTCGCGACACCTGCTATTGCACGTATTGCCGCAAGAAGGCGGTGGAGCTGGGATTAAATATTCATAAGCCTTCCGATCTTGCGATGCTCTGGGAACGGACGCTGGAGTCCTTTATGGCGAATGCCAGAAGGATAGTGAAGGAAGCGAATCCAGCTATGGGCTTCACCTCCAATTGCCGCTGGTTCGTAGGCGGGGCGCGCTCTTCATCACTGGATTCTATAGAGCTGGAGGCTCCTGTCAGCTGGAACAGCTACCACTATGCGGTTATGTCTCGATATATTCGGAATCTGGGCATTCCGCATAATGCACAGACGACAAGATTCCCCAAAAACTGGGGGTACTTCGGCAGTCTGAATAATGAAGTACAGCTGATGTATGAGTGCGCCTCCATCTTGGCCACCCTCGGAGCGATCTGCATTGGTGATCATTTGCCTGCAAGCGGCAAGCCGGAGCAAGCTGTATATGACCTGATCGGCAAAGCATACGAATTCGTCAAAGCGCGTGAGGACTGGGCGCTTGACGCCCGTACGGTGCCGTATCTCGCCATACTCGCCGACAATCAACGCATGGTTCGAGGCGATGGAGCAGAGGAATTCGGGCATCAATCGCCGCAGGCTCTGTATGGAGCGGGATTGGCGTTGCTGGAGGCCAATCGGCATTTTGACGTTATTGATGAGCAGACTGAGCTTGATGCGTTTAAGCTGATCTGGCTTCCGGAAAATATCTCGCTTGATGAGTCGCTGGCATTCAGGCTGGATGATTATGTCCGCAATGGAGGAAAGCTGCTCGTGACCGGCAGCGGCTTGTGGAGCCATGCAGTCTGGCGAGGCTGGCTTGAACGAGCGGCCAAGGTGCGTTGGCAGGGCAACGGCAAGGAGGACGGTGAGTTTATACAGCCGCTGGAGCCGATTGCTAGGGAGATTCCTGCCTCGCCCATGTTTGTTAAGGGCTGCTTCCCGCGTTGGGAGGTACTCGAAGGTGGGTCTGCCGTAGCAGAGGTATACCGGCCTTATGAGGATATATCGCCATCCCATCGTTATGGCCATTTTCACGCTCCTGTCGGCGATAAGGCGCAGTATCCTGGCGCGGTCAAGGCCGCTTACGGGAGAGGGGAGATCATCGTGTGCGCCGCAGAGCTTGCTCGGGATTACTTCCGAATCGGAAGCAGACATGTACGCCAGACGATTATCAATATGATGGATGCGCTTGTTCCGGCATCGGAGCAAGTGGTGGAGGTGCAGGCAAACTCGCCTGCTGTCGAGGTGTCGCTGATGGAGAAGGAGGATATGTGGGTGCTGCACTTGACCCAGTTCAGCGCGAAGCGGCATACCGGCAATACGGTAGTAGAGGAGGTGCCGATTCGCACGCATATTCCTGTCGTGCTGCGACCGCAGCGGCAGCCTAAGCGCGTATACGCTGTTCCGACAATGGAGGAGCTGAGGTGGACGTGGCAGGACGGCGAGCTGAGATGTACGGTGCCGGAGCTCCATATTCATCTAATGGTCGTTGTCCAATTTTAGAGGCAAGGAGGAAGGGGCTCGCCCCTTCTCTCTAACCCATTCATGCTTTGCACCAGCTCCCGATACTGCCCCGGCGTTGTTCCTTCCTTGCTTCGGAAGATGCGTATAAAATAACTGCTGCGCTCGAAGCCGATGTGATCAGCAATGTCTTGAATGCTGATCATGGTATTGGCAAGCATTCGCTTGGAGTGCTCGATGCGCATATGCTGCATGTATTGATGAGGCGTCATGCCTGTATGCTTCTTCATGCAACGCGTAATGTAATCCATGTTAAAGTGAAATTCCGTTTCGAGCTGTCGTGCACGTAGAGGGGTATTAAAGTTTACTTCGATATACCGTGTAACCTTGGTGCACAGCTCCAGCGATCGAGGCATCGCCTTCTGACGATAAATGATATTTTGTAATTCTACGAATAAATTCGCTGCCAAGCTATGGAGCTCCAGCACATTCTGAACGAAGCTGTGGTCACGAATCTCGACCATTTTGTTCAGAAGGGGGATGAAGTCAGATAGTCTTATGTCCGCATACTTGGGCAAATACATATGGTGTCCTCTTGGATTGGGATCGTGATCGCAGCCGGACTGCAGAGAGCTCGTCCACGAAAATCCGCTGCTGTCCAGCTCGCGGTGCGGGTAGGGATGGCTGAAGTGCAGGAAATACGTCTCCGTATTGTCCTCACATGGCATATGTCCCCAATGTGTGCGAGAGGGCTCCAGCAGCAGCATCTGTCCCGATGAAATCGTATAAGAGTGATCATCCTCGGTCATATATAGCGTGCCGTTCGTCACGATAATAAGATCAAAGATGCCCCAGCTCCGCTGAAAGTGTGCTTGACCTCGCCTCCACCAGGAATGCCCGACTGTGATGAAGTGAGGCAATTGAGGAATCGTAAGCTCTAACATTTTCATAGGCAGCCTCCTTGAAGATGGTAACCGAATTATACTCTAAATCGATGAGAGAGGAGTAGTGAGTTTGACAAAAAAACTGAAACTTCTAAATATATGGCAGCTGTATGCTATGTTGACCCTCCCCATACTGTACCTGCTTATTTTCAAATATTATCCGATGTACGGAGCAATCATCTCTTTCAAAAATTATTCGGCGGTAAAGGGTATACTGGGCAGCGAATGGGTGGGGTTTAAGCATTATACCCAATTTTTCGCAGCATACGACTTTTGGCGCATCATGTGGAATACGATCAGCCTTAGCTTATACCAGCTAATAGTGGGTACGCCGTTTCCAATTCTGCTTGCGTTAGGCTTGTATCTGGACACGCTGGAGGGGATGAACCTGAAGCGGTATATCGAAATTTATCAAGAATCTTACGATAAGAGATAGCGAAGAGAGGGCGAAGGATATGAAACGTTACGGCAGTGTGATTCGCGTACGACCTGAAAAGCTGGAGGAATATCGTGCGCTCCATGCTGCGGTATGGCCGGCTGTACGTGCTACCATCCAGCGATGCAACATCCAGAATTATTCTATCTTTAATAAGGACGGATGGTTGTTCAGCTACTTTGAATATGTTGGCGATGATTATGAGCGGGATATGGCAAACATGGCGGCAGATCCGGCAACACAACAATGGTGGAGCCTGTGCAAGCCCTGTCATGAGCCGCTATCCACCCGTACGCCCGGGGAGTGGTGGGCGAGTATGGAGGAGCTGTTTTACCAGCGTTAGGATTTTTGTATATTAAGTTGGCCGATTGAAGCGAAACGTATCACGAATAAAATGTGTATTGACGATCGTATGAAGTCGTCATATAATTATGTTGTGCCCGAGCACGAAATGGTGATCACTGCTTTCGTGCTTTTTCTTTTCTCCTATTTTGTGCCCGGGCACAAAATGGATGTATAACGTAATAAAGGAGGTATGGCTCTTGGCAATCGTCGTGCAAAAAAGAGATTACAGCTTGACCGGTCCAGAGGGCAAAGTAGCTGAGGAGCGGGGGCTTGCCGCCGCGGAATGGTACGCAACGCCGATCCCGCGTGCGAAGATGAAGGAATTGATGAAACGAAAGGACGGCCCTGCGATTAGAGATACCCTCATTTGGTTTGCATCGCTTATTTAGTTTGGCATTCTTGCTTATCTGTCATGGGGAACGTGGTGGTCGATTCTCGCTTTTTTTGTTTACGGCACGTTCTACGCTTCGCCCGGCGACTCCCGCTGGCACGAATGCGGACACGGCACTGCTTTTAAGACGCCATGGATGAACGATGTAGTGTATCAGATCGCTTCTTTTATGGTACTGCGCTCTGCAACACCTTGGCGGTGGAGCCATGCCCGCCATCATACCGATACGATTATCGTCGGACGCGATCCTGAAATTTTGACGGAGCGACCTCCGATTTGGAAAATTATTGTGATGCAAATTTTTCATCTGTATGGCGGGACGATAGAGATCAAACGGTTTTTCCTGCACACGGTCGGCAAGCTGGAGGAGGAAGAGAAGGAGTACATTCCGGCTTCGGAGCATAATAAAGTGTTTCGTGAGGCTCGTGTGTACCTGCTGATTTTTGCTGCTGTGATTGGCGCATGTTGGTATACCGGCAGCCTATTGCCGGCGATGTTTATTGTACTTCCTTCGTTTTATGGCAATTTAATGGTGCTGTTGTTCGGCATGACACAGCATCTTGGATTGTATGAGGATGTGCTGGATCATCGCTTAAATACTCGAACCGTCTATATGAATCGTATCTTCTGTTTCTTGTACTGGAATATGAACTATCATGTTGAACATCACATGTTTCCGATGGTTCCTTATCATGCTTTGCCTAAGCTGCATCAGGAGATGAAAGGCGATTGCCCTGCGGCCCGTCCGGGACTGTGGGCGGCGCTGAAGGAAGTGATTGGAGCCTTGCGCAATCAGAAGGATAATCCGGCATATGTTGTCGTCAAGCCGCTGCCGGCTGCGGCACAACCTTACAGGTATAGCTTCGGCCAACATAACGAACAAAGGAGTGAGATGCCATGATGAGCGGAGAATGGATTAAAGTATGCAGGGTAGACGAAATCGAGGAAGAGGATGTTATTCGATTCGACCATGGAGTCCGTACTTTCGCGGTATATCGCACAGACAAGGGGCAATTCCACGCTAGCGACGGTTATTGCACGCATGAGAAATTCCATCTGTCTAATGGATTGGTGATGGGAAGCGTTATAGAATGTCCGAAGCATAACGGCCGATTCGACATTCCGACCGGCGCTGCCAAGCGTGCGCCTGTATGTGTTGATCTTCGAACGTATCCCGTTAAGGTGGAATCAGACACGGTATTTATCCAGATCGATTAGATGGGAGCGGCAGAGGATGAAAGAGCGTGGAATGGTGATCGTCGGAGCCGGCGAAGCCGGGGTCAGGGCAGCGTTGGAGTTAAGAGTCCGCGGATGGGATGGCGCGATAACGCTGATCGGGAACGAGGGTTTGTTGCCGTATGAACGGCCTAAGCTGTCGAAGGAATCGTTAGTTTCGGAGGAGGAAACGGGTCCCGTTATCGTTGTTGACGCATCGAAGTTGATTGAGCAGTGTATCGACTGGATCAGCGGCGACGCTGTGCGCCGCATTAACCGAGAGGGACATTGTGTAGAGCTGGCCAGCGGGAGAGATGTTCCTTATAAGCGACTGCTGCTCGCAACAGGCGCCAAGCCGCGGGAGCTGCGCACGGTCGGCGGCGGATCGGCGGATCTCCTCTATCTGCGCCGCTACGAGGATGCGATTCGTCTACGCGCCTCGCTGCAGAGCGGCTCACGCATTGTCATTATTGGCGGGGGATTCATCGGCCTCGAGGTTGCGGCAAGCGCTGTGCGTAGAGGCAGCGCCGTAACGTTGCTGGAAGCAGGGAGCCGTCTACTCGCTCGAGGCGTGCCTAAGGCTGTGGCGCAAGTCGTGGAGCAGGAGCACCGGAATCAAGGCGTTCGTATTGTCACGGACGCTCTTCTGGAGCGCATCGACAAGGAAGCTGGCGAATACAAGGTGCGCCTGACCGATGGTACCTTCATTTGTTGCGATGCCGTCATTGTTGGAATTGGAGCGGTGCCGGAGACTGCACTGGCAGAGGCATGCGGACTCGCACTGGATAATGGCATAAGCGTGAACGATCGGCTGCAGACAAGCGATCCCGATATCTATGCGGCGGGCGACTGCTGCTCCTTCCCGCATGCCTTGTTCGCCAGTCGCCGCATCCGGCTGGAAGCCTGGCGCAACTCAGTCGACCAAGGGATGCATGCGGCAGGCAGCATGCTTGGATCGGAGGAGCCGTACATTGCCGTGCCTTGGTTCTGGTCAGATCAATATGAGCTGTCGCTGCAGGTAGCCGGATTGGTCGATCAAGGCGATGTCATTGTGGAGCGAAGGATGGGCGAGGAGGGATGCCTTTATTTCCACCTGGATGCTGAAGGTGTGCTGGTCGCTGTCAGCGGCATCGGACGTGATGGCGCGTTGTCCAAACATATTCGGATTAGCGAGATGCTGATCGAGAGCAGGGTCAAGCCGCCGGCGGAAGCGCTCGCGGACAACGCTGTAAGGCTCAAACAATTGTTGCCTTAAAGACGTTGTCTTGATAACACTATTGTAATCTTCCATAATAGAATCCATAGTAATACGCAGGATAAGATGGGAGAATGTTCATGAGCGTAACAATTCGGCAAATTGCCATTCAGGCAGGCGTATCCAGAGGAACGGTTGACCGCGTGCTGAATGGTAGGCCGGGCGTCAAACCGCATATTCGGGAGAAAGTAATGGCCATTGCCGAGGAACTGCATTATGTGCCTAACGCCGCGGCCAAGGCGCTTGCTTTTAGTAAGAAACCGCTACTGGTCGGCATCATTATGCCGCCGCAGGAGATCGAATTTTTCCGGGAAATACGAGCCGGCATCGAGCTGGCTGCGGAGGAATGGAAAGGATTTGGCGTCCAGCTTGACTATTATTATGTAAATAATCGTAATCCGGAAGAAGGAGCAGCAGTCATTCGCAAGCTTGCGGCTGAAGGTGTCAGCGGCATTATGTTTTCGGTTATGGACGATGACCTGATAAGGCATAGCATTAATGAGGCGGTTGACAGAGGTGTTCCTGTCATCACCTTCAATTCGGATGTTGAGCAGTCCAAACGAATTTGTTTCGTAGGGCAGAATCTGCCTCAAAGCGGTCGTATTGCCGCCGGTCTGATGGCACGTATGCTTCGCTCGCCAAGCAAGGTGCTGGTAGTGACGGGCAACATGAGCATTTATGCGCATCGCGCCAGAGTAAAGGGATTCGGTGAGCAGCTGTCAGCAAGCGGCATTGAGGTTGTTCAAGTGATTGAGGGCTTTGATCGCTTCGAAGAAACCTATGAGAAGCTGCGAGAGGCGTTGACAAGCCATTCGGAGATTGACGGAATCTACATGGCAAGCGGTCATACGGGGGCATGCCTATATGCGGTCAAGGAGATAGGAGGTCCCGGCCGATACCGAATAATAACCAATGATTTGATGCCCGAGGTAGAGCAGGGCATGCGGGAAGGATTCATTGACTTCACGATTGTTCAGAATCCAGCTCAACAAGGTTATCGTTCGCTCCGAATGCTCTATGATTTTATTATTAGCGGCAAGAGGCCGGAGCAACAATATTATTATACGGAGACGAGTATAGTCATTCCAGAAAGTTTGTAGAAACGAGATGGAAAGGTTGAATGCAATGCATCGAAGTCATTATGAAGTCAGAGTCTTGGAGCAGGACGGGGCAAAGGTATATGAGCTGCACGATTCTGAGCATGACGCGGTTGCAGTGGTCATGCCGGAAGCGGGCAACAATGTTATAGCTTATAGCTCTCGAGGCATTCCGGTCTTGTCGTCTCCGCCGAATATAACAGCATTTATCGATAATCCGGACGCGAGAACGTATTTCGGAACGCCGATTTTGTTTCCTCCCAACCGAATTCAGGGAGGAACATACGTGTTTAACGGCATCAGATACCAACTGCCTATCAACGAGCCGCCCAATCATTTGCATGGTGAGCTATGCCGCCGGGCGTGGACCGTAATCGATTATGGTGTTTCTACCGAACAGGGGGCGTTTGTGACAGGCCAATTCGAGGTTTCGTTGCATGCCGACATGATGGCCTACTATCCGCATGAGCTTAAATTTAATGTAACACATCGGTTGTACAAGGGACGTCTATTCATGGAAGTTGCCGTCTTCAACGAAGGTTCGCAAACGGCGCCATTTGCGTTCGGCCTTCATCCGTATTTTCATTTGCCGCCTGAAGAGACACGTCTAACTGTTGCTGCGAACAATGAATGGCCAGTGACGAATGAGGTGTTCGTGACCGGATTGCCGGAGCGCACTGCTTTGGTAGAGAAGCTGAACGATTGGGAAGGTATATCTCTCCAAGATTATCCGCAGCTTGGGTGCTCGCTTGTCACGATAGCTGATGGGGAACGTGTCAGCCGCATTCGTATGATCGAGAGCGGTTATCAGATTGCTTACGAGACGGATGAGAGCTTTCCGTTTCTGCTGGTTTTTAAGCCTAATTGGTCATCATCCATTTCGTTGGAGCCGTATACCTATGTGACGGATGCGTTCAACTTGCCTTATGATGCTGGTCTGACAGGCAGCAGGGGCATCAAGCCCGGCGAAGTCATACAACTTCGTACCGCTATGTGGGTGGAGCTGCTGGATAAATAATGGAATGAACGCTTGCTACATCTGTGGTGGGCGTTTTTAATTGTATGATATATTGTAAGAAGAGTGGTTGTATTACAGGTAGTATTTGGTACACTATATTCAGCTTTTGATTTCCTAACACCTGGATTTATAATCATCATTCATACGGGGGGTATCCTATGTACAAGCTAATTGTTCTGGATGATGACCTAATTATCCGTAAAGGACTTGCTGAACTGATTCACTGGAATGATATGGGATTCGAGTTGGTACAGGATTTTGCAGATGGAATCGAAGCCATTCCGTATTTAGAGAGTCATCCGGTGGATGTTATCCTGACGGATATTGAGATGGCTGAGGTTTCAGGAATTGATCTGGCGGAATTTGTATTTCAGAAGCAGCTTCCTGCTAAAGTGGTCTTCTTAAGTGGTTTCAAAGAGTTTGAATATGCCAAGAGTGCACTAAAGTATAATGTGGTGGATTACTTGCTAAAGCCGACACAATATAATGACATCGTACGCTTGTTTGGAAAGTTGAAAGAGAATCTGGACATGGAACGAAAAGCGATGGACGACATGGAAGTGGAGGCGCGTCGTTACAACGATCTCCTACCGGTCATTCAAGAGCAGTTCTTTACCGATGTATTAATGGGCGCACTAAAGAACGAGAAGGCAATGGCCGATCGATTAAAAATTCTTCAGCTATCTACCGAGTTGCTAAACAAAAGCGTCTATATTATCGATATCGATTTTCCCCCTTCTACACTAGCCGCCCGTTCGGACTATGAATTTAAAGTCAGTATCGGAAAAGTGGTAAAGAGACTAATGGAGCATAGGATCAAATCATTGTCTTGTTACCCTGTATACCACGTATTTGGGCGGATGAAACTGGTATGCCTGTCTTTAAGCGATAATAGAGATGATTCAAAAAATCAAATCACCGAGTACCTGTTCGAATTAATGAAAGCGGTTAAAAAAACGTTTGGTGTAGAGCTGAAGACGTCTCTGGAATCAGATCATGATAGCTTAATCGCCTATTCACAAGTGAATCGACCGATGGAAATCGTGCAAGATCAGATCTCGGGTAAACGAAGAATAGCCCCCGATCATTACGACAAACTGATTCATAAATATAAGCTTTTTGTATCTAATGCGGTTGCCGGAAATACAGAAGAAGTGGACAACATCGTGGAGCATCTGCTGGATGAATTTCAAGAGCTTCCATTAAGCTTTACACAGCGGTTGGTAAAGGATTTGCTGGCGATTGTTGCGGGTACCTTTACAGACGGCAATGCCAACGTTAGCGTTGCTGCTCATAAATATACAGATCTGGTCAATGCACAGTCAAACGATGAGATAAGAGATTGGAGCAAAAATGCGATTAAAGGCGTATTAACCGAAATGGAGGAGCAAAGAGACGAGTCGGCGAAGCGTCTAATGAAGTTAGCTATTAATTATATATCTTTACATTATCATGAGGGCATCTCATTGGAAAATGTGGCGGATCATATTTTTTTAAACCCGGTTTACTTTAGCAGATTTTTTAAGCTGCACGCCGGCGTTAATTTCTCGGAGCATTTGACTCAGGTTCGAATCCAGAAGGCGATGGAGCTGTTAGGCGAAAATAAATATAAGGTTCATGAGATTAGCGAGAAGGTGGGTTATTCGAACAGCAAATACTTCTCGAAAGTATTCAAGCAGCAGCTAGGTATCACGCCAAAGGAATATGTATTGAACCTAGTTTCGCAACGCATGGCAGGCGGCTCAGCAGAATGATACAGAAACATAAAAGGTCCGGGCTTGTTCGAAATTACAAATTTAAAAGTCTATTCGTTAAAAGCATGCTATTGATTATGGGGCTTGTATTTATTCCTTTTGGGAGTATGAGCTACATCATGTATCATCAGCTGTCGTCGACCCTGAACAGTGAAATCAGCAAGCTCAGCGTCAACTCGTTGACACGGACAAGGGAGGCTGTAGAGCATATTCTGGAGCAGTCTGATCGTCTTGCTGCCAAAATCTCATTGATGCCACAAGCTGAGGCTTTCATTCTTTCCAAGAGCAAGGAGGGGATGGGAGGGAATATCGAAATGCTGAACAAATCCATAGTGATGTTCACGGATGTGTTTCCGTACATCGATTCGATTTATGTATATTCCGAGTCCTCTGGTATCATCCTCTCAAATAAAGAATTGAATCCGTTGGATTCTTCCCTCGATTCATCATGGTACCGGGAATTTATGAACAGACCTACGAATGAGCCTTGGATTATGGCGCGTAAACGAGGGGATCGCTACCCTTACTTTCTAACGATTATACGGCCTTTCTATCGATACAGCGATGAAAAGCTGGGTACGGTAATTGTGAATATTAATATAGAAGAGCTTGGGAAACAGATCGGCCAGGTAGGTCTGCCAGAACAAGAGAGGCTTTTTGTGGTGGGTCAAGAGGGGCAAATTTTGTATTCTCAGGATTACAGTCAAATTATGACAAACCGCAAGGAGCATAGTATTATCAAAGACATCAGGGATGAGGGCACACATATATCAGAATTCCAGGGAGTCAGATATGTCATCTCCACTGTGAAATCCGAAAAGCAGCCCTGGTTGTATATATCTGTTGTTCCGCTGGAGAAGTACGGCGACGAAATGAAAAGTGTGAATCGTAATTTAGTTGTATTTTATTCGATAGGCGTACTTGTGATGCTTGTTATTGCATTTGTTATTTCGATCAAGACGTATGAACCGCTAAAGGCGATTATGAGCTTGATAGAAAATCCGAGAGAATGGCTGAATCAGCCACAAAATCAAAAGTTAAAAGATTCCGAGGCTACAAACGAGTTGAATTATATTATGAAAAATATTAGTGTTTCCTATGATTCCCGTCAGGAGCTCGAAACTGAACTTAAGAAGCGGATCAGCATCTTGAACAAAGCGAAGACTTACGCACTGCAAACGCAGATCAATCCACACTTTCTGTTTAATACGCTTGAAACGATTAATTGGATTGCGATTAGACAGCTGCAAGGTAGGAACGATATTTCCCTGCTCATTACGGAGCTGTCCAAGTTATTGCGGATCAGCTTGGAATCGGAGCAACAATTAGTCTCGCTTGAAGAAGAGATTCGTAATGCGGAAACTTACATCGAAATTATTAAAATTCGTTATTCGAATCGAATCGGCTTCATTTGGGAAGTAGATGAAGGGATGCTCGATCGGATGGTGCCAAAGCTCTCACTGCAGCCTATCATCGAAAATGCGGTGCAGCATGGGATGAAAGCGAATCAAGCTGGCATCATTCGTATTACCGCTAAACCGGATCAAGGGGAATTGGTGATCGAAGTGCGTGATGAAGGCGTAGGTATGGAACAAGACAAGCTAAGCCAATTAAATGAGGATCTTCGTATCGTCAGCGAAGAGCTGACGGGTAAGCACATCGGACTAAAAAACGTAAGTCAACGTATTCGTCTCATTTTTGGCCATACCTATGGGCTGCATATTTCGAGCGAGCGCAATAAGGGAACCGTGGTCACGATACGGATTCCAGCCATTGAACAGTAGAATCGATAGAATTTGAAGACATCCCAGAAAATAAGTTAAGAGAACAACCCAAAAGTAAAATAAGAAGTGTAGAATACGGAACTCGAACACGTTATACTCTCCCTTGTCAAGCCATGTAGGGAGGTGAGAGCATGACGGAGATACGCAATTATTGGCTTCAAACGATGCTGCGCATCGTAGATCCGGTACTGAATCATCTGGCCGATAGAAATTTGAAGTTGACCATGCCAGTTGGGGAGCAACGAGACGAACGTGAGAAGTTCACTCATCTGGAGGCTCTTGGACGATCGTTGTCAGGTCTGAGCCCTTGGCTTGAACAAATCGCATTGACAGGAGAAGAGGAACGGCTTCGGAAACGATATGCCAAGCTGGCCAGGGAGGCAATCGATGCCGGCACAGATCCGGGTTCCCCGGATTACATGAATTTCTCCACGGGCTCCCAGCCCATCGTCGATGCAGCGTTCTTGGCGCATGCCCTTGTGCGATCGCCTAAACAATTGATATCGAAGCTGGACGCACGCGTGAGGGGCAATCTTGTTGGAGCACTTCAGCAGACACGGAGCAGGAAGCCAAACTTCAGCAATTGGCTGCTGTTCAGCGCGATGATAGAAACGGCTTTGTACGTGATGGGGGAAGATTGGGATCCGATGCGAGTGGACTACGCGCTGCGGCAGCATGGTCAGTGGTATGCTGGAGACGGGCTGTACGGCGATGGACCGGAATTCCACTTCGACTACTACAACAGCTTTGTCATTCAGCCGATGCTTGTTGATATCGTTGCAACAGTAGGAAAGCAGGATCCGGAGTGGGAGATATTCGAGCAATCGATTCTCGAGAGAGCGCAGCGGTATGCATCGATTCTCGAGAGAATGATTTCCCCGGAGGGCACATTTCCACCTATTGGCAGGTCGCTGGCCTACCGATTCGGCGCCTTTCAGCATCTTTCACAGCTCGCATTGCAGCACAAGCTGCCTCCGGATGTGAAGCCGTCGCAGGTTCGCAGTGCTCTTACAGCTGTTATACACAGAATGATGGATATGCCTGGAACCTTTAATGACGGCGGCTGGCTTACGATCGGCTTTGCTGGATATCAGCCGGAGATCGGCGAGCCTTACATTTCAACAGGCAGTCTTTACTTATGTTCGACGGTGTTTCTGCCTCTAGGTCTGACTTCTGAAGATCCGTTCTGGAGTGACTCCGATCAACCTTGGACAAGCCTTCAAGCATGGGGAGGTCGATCGTTTCCGATCGATGAGGCGCTTAAGCTTCCGAATATCAGACGATGCGGTTACCATCATTAGACAGAGGGGTGTAAAGCTATGAATCAGGAGAAGAGGCCGAATATCATCTTTATCATGAGCGACGACCATGCGGCCCATGCGATGAGCTGCTACGGCAGTCGTGTCAATCAAACGCCTAACATTGATCGCATTGCGGAGGAAGGAATGCGCTTCGACAGCTGCTTCTGTACAAATTCGATTTGTACGCCTAGCAGGGCAGCCATCCTGACGGGATTATATAACCATGTCAATGGTGTGCGAACGCTGGCTGATCGATTCGATGGAAGACAGCTTACCTTCCCTAAGCTGCTTCAGGCCGCCGGATACCAGACAGCCATGGTTGGAAAGTGGCATCTGGGACATGGGGGGCATAGCGACCCGACGGGATTTGACTATTGGAATGTGCTGCCGGAGCAAGGGGATTATCATGATCCAGAAATGATTGACATGGGAGAGAGGAAGAGCTATAAGGGGTATGTCACGGAAATCCTTACCGATCTGTCGCTGCAGTGGCTCAGCAGCCTCGATAAAGAGAAGCCGTTTCTGCTCATGTGTCATCATAAAGCGCCACATCGCCCATGGGATCCTGATCCCAAATATGCCGATCTGTATGAAGATGTTGAGCTCCCGGAGCCGGAAACCTTCTGGGACGATTATCAGAACCGCGCACAGGCAGCCTCGGCAGCAGCTATGAGGGTGGATCGCGATCTTAATGAGCGCGACCTCAAGGGTAAGCCGCCCGAGGGGCTGACAGATAACGAAAGAAAGCAGTGGATGTATCAGAGGTATATGAAGGACTATTTAAGATGTGTGGCATCAATTGATGATAATGTCGGGAGAATTCTGGACTACTTGGATGCAGAAGGATTATCGGAGAATACGATGGTGGTGTACACGTCCGATCAGGGTTTCTTTCTCGGGGATCATGGTTGGTATGACAAACGATTTATGTACGAGGAATCATTGAAGATGCCTTTTGTTGTGCGTTACCCGGCCGAGATTGCGCCTGGTTCATCGACGCAAAGCTTTGCGCTGAACGTAGATTTTGCACCGACGTTCCTGGAATACGCAAATGTGGATATACCTGAAGCCATGCAGGGGAACAGCTTGCGTCCGTTAATGAAGGGCAACACGCCCGAAGGCTGGCAGACCAGCATGTATTACCGCTACTGGATGCATATGGCCCACCATGGTGTATATTCGCATTATGGTGTTCGGACTCGGCAATATAAGCTGATCTATTATTATGGGAGGGCTCTCGATGCCAAAGGAGCAATGGATGACAGCAAAGAGCCGGAATGGGAGCTGTTCGACCTTGAGAGGGACCCAAGCGAGCTTTGCAATGAGTATGGCAATCCAGACTATGCCTCCATTGCAGCCGATCTGAGGCAAGAGCTTCGCAGGCTGCAGCTTGCGGTTGGGGATGAGCCGGATGAAGAGGCCTAACATTATTTGTATTTTAAGCGATGATCAGCGAGCCGATATGCTTGGTTGTATGGGGCATCCGATAAACGAAAGCATGGAGTGAATGCGGGAAGGAACAACGGATACTTCTGGCCATGGAGGCAAGAGAAAAAATTAAATACAGAGCGCCAAAGCGGCCGATCAGGCATGAATTCCTGATCGGCCTTTCTCGTCTATAACAGGACTTATGCCGTTCGCGAGATACTAATCACGATTCCATCTGGACTATAAACAAGGTAAGGTAAAGAAAAGATACCTTTCTATAATTATGAAGAAAATGCTCTCCTCTGCTAACAAGTAAACAGAGCAACCCCAAAATCAATATTTTCAGAGCAGATTCATTGTACATGTCGAGGTATAGTTGAAATAAGCTCAAAGACATAGCTGAGACAGGGAGTGGAAGATATTGAACAATATGGAGGAAAGCGAGCCAATACGTAAGATCCCGACGCTGGAATCGAATGAAGCATGGACGCCTCCGAAATGGGCGCTAATGGAACGAAAGCTGATTGATTTGTTAAACGAGGCTGTAGAGCCTTTTATTAAACGTTATACGAGACCCGACGGCACGTTAATATGGCGAGACGAATGGCCGGGCATGGACGGTTCGGACGATCCTTACGAAGCATTCATGAATTTGGCGTTACTATATGCCTTGGGCGGACACGAAAAGCTACGCGATTTGTCTATAAAAATGTGGGAAGCGATTACATGGCAATGGACGCAGTACGGACAAATTCACAACGAGTTTGATGGCTATTACGATTGGATGCATCATGGCGAAGGCTACTTGTTTCTTTATTTCTTCGGCATCTCGGATCCGAGATTGCTGACGATGAAACAACGTTCGCTGCGATTTGCCGATTATTACACAGGCGACGATCCGGAGGTCAATAATTACGATAAGACGCTCAAGCTCATTCGTTCGCCGATAACGGGCAGCAAAGGACCGCGCTTTGAGATGACCTGGGAGGACTGGATTACGCATAGGGGCGTTTTGGACGATTACCCTGCACCATTCGAAGATATTCCCGGTGTCGATTACGCTAGCGGGACATGCAAGTGGTCCGACGACAAGATCTATGCGGAAATATTGAAGCGGATTAACGCACGTATGGCCAAGGGAGACGTTCCATTGAATCTGAACGCTACGTCGCTGATGACACATGCCTTCATGTACAGCAGCGACACAAAGTTCAAGGAATGGGTACTCGGTTATTTGGACGCCTGGAAGGAGCGGACGGCGCGGAACGGAGGAATTACCCCCGATAATGTCGGTTTGTCCGGGGTAATCGGTGAATATAACGATGGCAAATGGTGGGGCGGGTATTACGGCTGGCGGTGGTCTCACGGATTTGCTTCCATTATGGAGCCGATCCTAAACGCATCGATGAATGCTGTCTTGCTGACGGGGGATATGGATCAACTGGTGCTTGCCCGCAATCAGCTGGATCAGAATTGGAGCCTTGGCATCGAGAAGGGGGGCAAACGCCTCCTGCCTCGCAAGCATATTGACAAGGGCTGGACCGATTATCAGCTGCCTAATCCCAACTATCCCATCTATCTGTGGACCGTATCCATGGCACAAGAGGATGTAGAACGATTTGAACGTTACTCCCCGGACGATCGTTATGACCATATTGACATTCCTTCCATTTCGGGCCGCAATCCGGTATCGAAGAAGGAAACAAAGCATTACATCGCGAACACGGTGCCTTGGTTTCAATATATGCAAGGCAAGTTTCCCGATTACCCGGAGCAAGCGCTGGATGCTAATTATCGCTTGATCAACCGGCAGTTGGAGAAGTTGAAGTCAGAGTCAGGCGATCCTCGTTCATGGGATTGGGATCAGGTCGATTGTATTCACAAGTGGCAGGAGATGAACCCGATTTATTTTGAAGCGCTCGCACAGCTTACGCTCGGGGCGCCGATGCATGTGTCTCACGGCGGATTGCAGCATGCTCGGGTTCGCTACTATGATGCCAAGCATGAGCGGCCTGGATTGCCGGACGATGTTGCGGCATTGGTTGAACAAATATCGGCTGACAGTGTTACGGTTACCTTAATCAATTTGAATATGTTTGAGAACAGAGAAACCATTATCCAGGCAGGCAGCTTCGGCGAGCATCAGTTTGTTGAAGCGGTCTCTATAGGGCAGGATGGTCAAAAACAGGACGCTATCGCCGTACATTCCAAGTGGCTGCTTGTAAGGCTTGGTCCAGGCGCCGGCAGCAAGCTATGTATTCAAATGAAGCGATATGCCAATACGCCGAGCTATAACACGCCGTGGTTTCATGTTCAAGACGTGGCCACGATTCAGGGGAGACAATTGAGCAAGGAGGCAGATGTGCATGAAGCAAGGACATTTAAGTGATCGCATTCAATGGAAAACGTTTTTGGCGAAGCATGATTTAACATGGCCGGAGCTTGTATTTCACCAAGGTTATATGGAGCCGACCAATCCAGGAAGAACGCCGCGTCATGCGTATGAGTGGGGCGAGGGAGCTTTCCTGGGCAACGGGATGCTCGGCGCCATGATTTACAAGGACTCCAGCCAGACCTTGCGCTGGGAGCTAGGCCGATGCGATGTTGTGGCGCATCATTTCCTGGAAGGAATTGATTGGGCTACCCCGAGAGTATCCATTGGAGACTTTCTTTTGATTCCGAATCAACAGGTGTTGTCGGAGACGATGCACCTGTCACTGTGGGATGCGGAAGCTTCAGGTACCATGACGACAGTCTCGGGTAAGCTTCGTTGGAGATCGATCGTTCACGCGGAACGGGATCTTCTTATGATCGAGGTGATCAGCGATACGCCGAACCTGGGAGCGACATTGGCGTTTCGGCCGGAGCATGGGGTGAGCCACCGCATTCAATATGCGAATGCCCCTCATCCGTTGCCGAAACAGTTGCCGCCGAAACCGTTCCAGTTCCGCAAGGGAGAGACCCAGATCAGCGTGCAAACGTTCATAAAGGATGCAGGCGAGGAAGGGATGCTGCCAGAAGGCGAGTGCGCTGTTGCTTGGCGGGAGGTCGAACTTTCCCCGACCCACAAGATTCTCTATGCCACGGTGACAAATTCCCGAACCGATAACTCGGCTCGCGATACGGCGTTCAAGCTTGTATCGGAAGCTGCCCAAGAAGCGGCCGAGCAGTTATACGATTCCCATCGCGCATGGTGGCATCGTTATTATCCATCAAGCTTTGTATCTCTGCCGGATTCAAGATGGGAGAGCATCTATTGGATTCAGATGTATAAGCTGGCGTGCGCGACGAGGTCGAATGGGGCGCTTATTGATTCCCAGGGTCCATGGCTGACGTTGACGCTGTGGCCGACGACGGTATGGAATCTCAACGTTCAATTGAGTTATATGCCAACCTACACCGCCAATCGTCTGCATCTTGCAGAATCATTAGTTCGTGCGCTCTATGACAACAAGGAAGTGCTTCGCGAGAATGCCAAGCCATCCGGGGTGCAAGATGCGATGTTCATCGGAAGAGCGACTAATCCGGTAGATCTTCGGTCTCCCTGGCCTAGCACCTCTGAGATCGGCAATCTGACATGGACGCTTCATAATGTATGGCGTCATTATAAAGTGTCGATGGATCGTCCCTTACTCGAGAAAGTCTATTTGATGCTAAGAGAGAATGTAAACCTTTACCTTGGATTGCTCCGCAAAGGGGAGGATGGGAAGTATCACTTGCCGGATACGAGCTCTCCGGAATATCCTGTATTGCCCAAAAAGACGTTCTATCCGATATTGGATTGCACGTATTCATTGGCTTTGCTAAGGTTTGCGTGCACAGCGCTTCTTGAGGCGAACGAGGAATTACAGCGTAAAGATCCGCTCTCGGAGAGATGGCGGGATGTTCTGGAGCATCTTGTCGACTATCCAACCAATGAGAACGGCTTCATGATCGGAGCGGAAGTTCCGTTCACAGTATCTCATCGGCATTTTTCCCATATGTTAATGGCTTATCCGTTACAGCAGATAAACTTTGACGATGAGGCCGAACGGGAACGGTTAAAGCGCAGTCTTGAGTATTGGATTGGGACAGAGGGCAATTTGGAGGGTTATTCCTTTACGGCTGCAGCAGCCATGATGGCATTGCTTGGTGATGGGAATGAAGCGCTGCGTTACTTAAACGGATTACGCGATTATTTGCTGCCGAACACGATGTATATGGAAGCAGGCCCTGTCATTGAAACGCCAATTGCCAGCGCAGAATCCATTCACTACATGCTGCTTCAGTGCTGGGGCGGGGTCATACGCGTATTTCCGGCGCTGCCGGATGAGTGGCAGGATGTTGCTTTCGCCGATTTGTTAGCGGACGGAGCCTTCGAAATTTCCGCCAATCGACGGAATGGCATAACCGAGTTTGTCCACATCCGGAGCCTGAAGGGCGGGACTTGCCGTATACATCCGAACCTGACCGGGGAAGTGAAAGGCGACGGAATCGAAGCGGATCGATTCAAGATCATGAAGGACGGCAGTGTCCACATTGCGTTTAGAGAGCAGGAGTGCATGACATTATATACGGGCGATACGTGCAAAACAGTGGCGATTGCGCCGGTACAAGGCGAGGAGTCTTGCCGAAACTTCTATGGAGCGCAGAAATCTACGGAAGATACGGCGAGGAAGGCGGAGGTGAATGCAAATTATGGGTAAGGGTAGGGATGCCGGCTCCAACGTCATGACAGCGGAACATGCTTATCCATCTAAGTTGGGTTCGCCTCGTAAATTTAAGAAACAGCTATGGAAAGACAACACAGCGTTGTTTATCTTAGTCATTCCTGCTGTCCTGTATTTTATCATTTTTCATTATCTTCCAATGCTAGGTGTTGTATTGGCCTTCAAGGACTATCGCTATGACTTAGGTATATTCGGAAGCGCTTGGTCCGGCTTCTCCAACTTTGAATTTTTTATCCGCTCCCAAGACGCAGGCCGCGTACTGCGCAATACCGTTGGATACGGGTTTATCTTTATCGTGGTCAATACGGCATTGGCCACAGGGATTGCATTGCTGCTCTTCGAAATCAAAAATAAGCTTGCGCTCAAATATTATCAAACGACACTCATTCTACCCCGATTCTTGTCCTGGATCATTGTGGGGTACTTAACCTATGCGTTGCTCAGTCCAACCTATGGCGTGCTTAATCAAATTCTGCAAATAGTTGGAGTTGAACCGATAGAATGGTATACCAATGTGAAGTATTGGCCGTTCATCCTGACATTAAGCGAAGCCTGGAAATCAGTAGGGATCGGCTCCATTATCTATTATGCGGGCTTGATGGGATTAGATGCTGAAATGTATGAAGCTGCGAAGATTGATGGCGCTGGCAGATGGAGGCAAATGTGGTCGATATCGATCCCTTCATTAGTGCCATTAATGACGATTATGGTGCTGCTGTCATTAGGCAATATTTTCCGTGGAGACTTTGGACTCTTCTATCAGATCCCGAGGGATATTGGCTTGTTGTACCCTGCAACGGATATCATCGATACTTATGTGTACAGGGGCTTGCGCTCCGGCGACATTGGGATGTCAACCGCTGTTGGACTGTTCCAATCGGTAGCCGGCTTGATCCTGCTGCTTACCGTCAATGGCATTATCCGCAAGGTACGCCCGGAAAATGCGCTGTTCTAATCATACTAGATCGATCTGAGAGAGGAGGAGCTGAGAATGGATTCAAGCAGACGCAAGATAGACGGCTTCAAGATCGCCGTTCATGTGTTCTTCCTTATTGCTTGTAATGTATTCTTTATTCTGCCGTTTCTGCTTGTCATTGCGATATCCATATCCAATGAACAAGATATTGTGTCCTTTGGCTACAAATTAATTCCGAAGCAAATCGATTGGTCGGCCTACAAGCTTGTATTCAAAAATCCGGATAGCATTTATCGAGCTTACTTTGTTACGGCTTTTCAATCCATTGCTGCAATGATTGTCGGAGTATTTGTGATGTCGCTGTGCGGTTATGCTCTTTCCAGAAGAAAGTTTGTTCTGCGCAAACAGATTACGCTTATGATTTTGTTTACGATGTTATTCTCCGGGGGGTTAGTTCCACTTTATATACTGACAACCCAATATCTCCATCTCGGCAATACGATCTGGGTCTACATCTTTCCGACTCTTTGCAGCGGATTCTCCATTATTATTTTCAGGACGTTCTTTCAAGAGCTGCCTGAAGCGCTGGTGGAATCGGCCAAGATGGACGGAGCGGGAGAATTCCGAATCTACTTTCAGATCATCGTGCCCATATCCAAGCCTGTTATTGCGACGATAGCGCTGTTTACGCTCCTGGATAGATGGAATGATTGGTTTACGGCGCTGATCTATATACGGGATTCGGAGCTCTATTCCCTTCAGTTTTTATTGCAGAAGGTGCTGCTTGAGATGGAGTTTATTAAGGGATTGACTGCTGAAGCTGTGAAGGAATTAGATCAGTCCATGATTAACCTTCCATCGGAGTCGTTCCGATTCGCAATGGCCGTGGTTGCTGCCGGCCCAGTCTTGCTGGTTTTCCCCTTCTTCCAAAAGTACTTCGCCCGCGGATTAACCGTTGGTTCGGTTAAGGGCTGAATATCGCCGAGAAATCGGCCTTGTTGGGATTAAGCCGGCGAAAGCCGTGTTTAATATAAAAAATGATATTAACGAAAGGGGAAAGAAGTATGCGAATCGGTGAAAAAAGAAACATGAGGGTCATCTTGTTCTTGGTATTCGTGATGTTGCTCGCCGCTTGCTCGAATGGCAACGGAGGCGGCGGAGGAGCCGAGGCAACCATGAATACTGGAAATTCGAATACTCAAACCGGAGGCGATACGGGAAATAAGGAAGAGGTAAAACCGGTCAAGCTTAAAGCCGTTTTGACAGGTCCCGGCAAGCAGCAGGATTCTGATAAGGTGTGGGCGGAATTTAATAACCGTCTTCAAGAGTATCTCCCGAATACGACGGTCGAATTTTCTATCATAGAAGCCCCGCAGTACAAGCAACAATGGGATCTGATGATGGCTTCGGGCGAAGAAATAGACATAGCCTGGACGGGTTACGCGATTCCGTTCAGTCCCGAGGTTCAGAAGGGGTCGTATAAAGACCTTACATCGCTAATAGAGGATTATGCACCGGACTTAAAAAAAGAGATTCCGCAATGGCTGTTTGACATCGGCTCCTTCGACGGCAAGGTGTATCAGATGCCGAAATATGAAATTAATACAGACTTGAGAATAGGCATGTATATGCCCAAGACACATCTGAAGTATTGGGATTTCGACCGAGCGAATGAAGTGTTCGGGGATACAAGCTCGCAGTTCCGTACGTGGACGAAGCCGATGTTTGACGTGTTCGAAGCGTATCTGGAGAAGGCGAATGCTGACAATGCCCTGCAATCGGGCTTTAGTCAATGGGTAATGGGCTATGGCGGCGTCACGTTGCTCGGCGGCAAGGATGCGCCGGTTATCCGCAGACCGAATCCGGGGCAGGAGTGGGATTTCACTGTATTGAATCAATATGACACAGAAGAAGTTCGAATGTTCTATGAAACAATGGCTGACTGGTACAAGAAGGGATATATTCGCAAAGATGTCATTACGCTGCAGAATCCGCGGCAATATGAGAATAGCGATACAGCAGAAGGCAATATTGCCTGGTTCCATAATTATGTAAACGCTGCTGATCCTGATGCGGATTTTATGGACATTATTCGTTGGAAAATGCCTGCGGTCCAAGTGCCTGTTGTGCCGGCATATTATATCACGAATTCTAACAGTACTAGCGGATTGACGATTCCAAGAACTTCTAAAAACCCGGAGCGCGCAATTCAACTGATTGAATTGTTGAATACGGAAAAAGGCAAAGAGCTCTATAACCTGTTAGTTTACGGATTGGAAGGCGAGCATTATAAGAAA
The DNA here is from genome assembly GCF_056173205.1 of Pristimantibacillus sp. Z349TD_6. Classification (NCBI taxonomy): domain Bacteria; kingdom Bacillati; phylum Bacillota; class Bacilli; order Caryophanales; family Paenibacillaceae; genus Pristimantibacillus (SeqCode); species Pristimantibacillus sp. Z349TD_6. The sequence goes on from NZ_CM149662.1 coordinate 2,511,440, forward strand.
GTATCGGATAATCGAATTGAGACGATCGGTTATGTAGGCCAAGGAACGGCAGATTCAAAATACGGTATCTTTAAATGGGCGACTGGTAATGTCATGAACGCTTACTTAACCCAAGCCGATGTGGCCGATAATCTGTATAAGCATTATGAAGCAGTTCACGAGGATGCGATTAAATCGCCGTTGCTCGCATTCCACCCGGATACGACTCCTGTGAAGAATGAGTATACACAAGTTAATGCGGTCATTGCCGAATTTGAAAAAGTATTAATGTCTGGAGCGCTAGGCGACAAGTGGAGTTCTCAGTACGATGATTTCCTCAATAAATTAAAAACCGCCGGTGTTGATAAACTGACTGCGGAAATCCAAAACCAACTGGATGCCTATCTCGAAGCAAACAAAATTCCGAAAACAGCCGTAATGGCCGAATAAGAGTGGGGGGTTGGGGCGGTATGTTCCAACTCCCTATTCTTTCATGAAATGCACAACAAAGGAGAAGAGATACAATGAATGAAGAATGGTTGGAGGATTGCTGGCTTCGCATTGTTCATAAGGTGGATGGAACGAGTCGGCGCATCGGTGCCCAGGCATTAAATGCCGCAGTTCATGGGCGATATGAGTCAGTTAAGCCACATGATTGGACCGCAGGATTTTGGCCGGGCATATTATGGCAGATTTACTCCGATACGCGGGATGAGAGGCTGAAGCAGCTTGCCGCAGCATGCGAACAGAATATGGAGGAAGCGCTTCATCAATTCGAGGAGCTTCATCATGATGTTGGTTTTATGTGGCTGCCCACTTCTGTCATCCGCTATAAGCTGACTGGCCATGCGGCTTCGAGAAAAAGCGCATTGATCGCGGCGAGCCACCTGGCGGGGAGATTCAATCTCAAAGGCTCCTACCTGCGCGCATGGAATGCGCATCGTCCGGAAGATCTGCGCGGGTGGGCCATTATCGATTGTATGTTGAATCTCTCTCTGCTTTATTGGGCTTCTGAGGAGACGGGGGATCCGCGATACAATCATATTGCCCGGGCTCATGCGGATATGGCAGCCGAACATTTTGTACGGGAGGACGGGTCTGTGTACCACATCGTTTGCTTCAATCCGGAAAGCGGAGAGCGAACTGGACAGCAGGCGGGCCAAGGGTATTCCGAGCAGTCGTCCTGGTCGCGCGGAACCGCTTGGGCATTGTACGGCTTTATTAATGCTTTTCGACATCTCCACAATGAGCGTTATCTACATAAAGCCAAGCAAGTCGCCCACTTCTTTCTCGCTTCCTTGCCGGAAGATCAGGTGCCGTATTGGGATTTCCGTGTCCCTGTAAGTCAAGAGACGCCTCGAGATTCATCGGCTGCAGCTATTGCGGCCAGCGGTTTGATTGAGCTCGCCAAAGCTGTACCGGCTGAAGAGGCCGACCTGTACATGAACTCGGCGAAGCGTATCTTGCATGCGCTGGATCTTCACTATGGCGCATGGGAACGAAAAGAAGTAGAAGAAGGGCTGTTACATTCCGCATCACAAAATGTAAATCGGAAAGTAAACGTAAATGTACCCTTAATATACGGCGACTACTATTTTGTCGAAGCCATTGCGAAGCTCCGGGGCAAAGCGGTAGATATTTGGTGAGCCATGGCCGGAAAAGGAATGATCAAAATGATTAGGAGAGAACGATACCTTTCTTATTTTAAGCCCGAAGCTCGCTCTGAGCATTGGGACCAAATAGTGGAACATATTCTAAAACAAGAAGCGCACTGGAAGCAGCGTGGCTTATTATCGTTGTCCCTGTTCCAGCTTGAGCGCTATCTATGCGTGTATGTGGAGCAGGAAACATCGCAAAGCGGGTTTGATTGGAGCGCCCCGATTGCAGACTCTCTGGCATGCTGGCCGACATCACAGGGATTGCGGAAAGCGGCGTTGATGCCGGATGTGTTCCATGACGGGGTTCCCGTCGACTATCATCTATGGAGAGGCGATAGGGTCATCGAGGAGAGAGTGGGCTCGCTTGCGTTTTTGAAGCCGGAGATGGTATCCAGCTACGTGTATTACCATTACCAGATGCAGGAAGAACGACCGGAAAGCTTCAACAAAACATATACGATAGGTCTATACGGCAATATTCTGTTCTCTTATGCTGAAATACCAAAGTCGCTTCATGTAATTAGGCCGCAAAGAACATTAAACACGAATCATACTCCGGACCACTGGCATGAATTAATGGAGCCGCACTTTGAACCTTGGCAGACGGCAGGCGGATGGAACCGGACTTGGTGCAAGATGAACCACTTGATAACGATTGAATAGGAACAGCCTGTCGAAGCCATAGAAGAAAGAGGAGATGACATGAGCGCAAAGCATCAATTGTGGTACAACGAACCAGCAAGAGACTGGTTCGATGCGCTACCGCTTGGCAATGGAAGACTGGGCGCGATGATTTACGGCGGAGTGGCTGAGGAACGGTGGGACATTACGGAGGTATCCGTCTGGTCGGGGGAAGCCTCGTCCGCAAAGGATTGCAGGCTGGGGAAGGACAAATTGAAAGAACTGCGGGATTTGTTTTTTGTGCATCGGTATGCAGAAGGAGAAGAGTTGGCCGCCAACATTATGAAAGGTGAAAAGGGAAATTACGGTACACATTTGCCTCTCTTCGATCTTCGATTTGTATGTGATCCGGAAACGCCGTCTGATGGGCTTTATCGAAGACAGATTGACCTGAACGAAGCGCTCTCGCAAATCTCGTACACTGCAGGCCAATGCACATTCTCGCGAGAAGCATTCGTCTCTAATCCCGATCAGGCGCTCGTGTCCAAATGGTCTGGCAGCAAGCCTGCAGGCATCAGCTTTTTCGTAAAGGCAGATGTGTATGGCGAAGACGTGAACGTGCGAGCAGAAGACAACAGCTTGATTGTAACTGGGAAAGCGTATGAAACAAAGCATAGTGACGGCAAAACTGGCGTCTCGTTCTATGGCTGCGTCAAGCTGATCGCTATTGGTGGCCACATTCGATGTATGGACGAAGGGATGAAAGTCGAGCATGCGGATGAGGTGTACATCTTTGTGGACGCATCCACAAGCTACTATGGAAATCGATATGCTGAAGATTGTGAGCAGCGTATCCATCAATGCGCTCAGCAAACCTACATGGAGCTGAAGAATAGGCATATCGGGGACTACAAGCCGATATTTGAACAAGTCGAGCTCGTATTGGGCGATAGCGATGATGAGCGAATGTGTCTACCTACGAATGAAAGGCTGAGCAGGTTGAAGGAAGGGGAGAGAGACCTTCAGCTGCAAGCGTTGTTCTTTCAATATGGACGTTATTTGATGCTCTCCGCTTCGCGTGAAAACTCACCATTGCCAGCCCACCTTCAAGGCATCTGGAATGATCGCAAAGCCTGCAAGATGGCGTGGACATGCGATTATCACCTGGATATTAATACACAGATGAATTATTGGCCTGCGGAGGTCACCGCTCTGGGGGGCTGTCATCGCCCGCTGCTGGCGTTCATCGAGACCTTGGCTGAGAACGGGAAGAAGACGGCTGCGGAAATCTACGGGAGTCCAGGCTGGGTCGCCCACATCGTGACCAATGTCTGGGGATATACAACGCCAGGCTGGAGCATTGGCTGGGGGATATTTGTTACGGGAGGCGTCTGGATGGCTGCCCATCTGTGGGATCATTATGAGTTTACTAGAGACGTATCGTTCTTGGAAACAAAGGCTTACCCTGTGCTCAAAGGCGCAGCCGAGTTTTTCCTCGACCATCTGACAGAGCATCCGCAGCACGGGTGGCTGGTCACGGGACCTTCCAACTCACCCGAGAATCGATTCCTTGTGGAAGAAAGCCCTACTTCGAAGACAATGTCCATGGGCCCAACCGCCGATCGGATTCTCGTATATGAGCTCTTCACGCAAGTCATTCAAGCCTCGACGATGCTGAATGTCGATGAAGAGCTGCGTGATCGATTGATAGACGCCAGATCAAAGCTCTCACCTCTTTGTATAGGCAAGCATGGCCAATTAATGGAGTGGCTGGAGGATTACGAGGAAGCGATTCCCAATCACAGACATACCTCGCATCTATTAAGCTTGTATCCGTTTAATCAAATCACCCCCAGGGATACGCCTGAACTTGCTCAGGCAGCCAAGGTGTCGATAGAACGGAGGCTGAATCATCCGGAATGGCAAGATGTAGAGTGGAGCCGGGCTAATATGATACTGTATTATGCGCGTCTAGAGGATGGAGATCGAGCGAATGAGAGCTTGAGACTATTACTGACAAAACTAACAGCAGGCAACTTGTTAACCTTCTCGCCAAACGGAATTGCGGGAGCCATGACGCCTATCTTTGCTATGGGCGGCAATTCGGGTGCTGCAGCTGGCGTGGCCGAGATGCTGCTGCAAAGCCATAGGGGCGAAATACATCTGCTGCCGGCGCTTCCTCTCGCATGGGATAAAGGATTTGTGAAGGGGCTAAGGGCAAGAGGCGGCTGCATTGTGGATATAGAATGGGAGGACGGCAGCTTGAAGCGTGCCGTTATCCACGTCAAACAGGATCAAAGCTTCATGGTTCGTGTTGGTGAAGAGGCGGTTGCTTGCGAGGGGATTGGCGGCTGTTCTTATACGTTGGAGGGTGAACGGGGACGGTTACACTTAGTCGGGGCTTAATTGAGCAGCCCCGGGAATGGAGGAGAACATGCTTTATACAGGCTTAGGACGAACCGGCTTTCAAGTATCCAAGCTGGGACTTGGCGGAGCGCCCCTTGGAGGCGGCTTCGGTCCGGTAACGGATCAATCTGCTGCCGATGTCATCCATGCGGCATTGGATGCGGGAATTAATCTGATCGATACGGCTCCGTTATACGGGGGCGGGGAAAGTGAACGAAGAATCGGAAAGGCGCTGCGAGGCCGCAGAGACTCCGTTATTGTGGCAACCAAGGCAGTAAGCCGCGGAGAAGCCTACTCCTACGACAACGTCATTCGCAGTGTAGAGAACAGCTTAAGAAGGCTGGAAACGGATTATATTGATTTGCTGCAGCTTCATGAGCCCTCGAGTTCGAACTATGATGAAATTATGAATGAAGCGGTCCCGGCGTTAATCAAGCTGAAGGAACAAGGGAAAATCAGGGCATGTGGCGTGAGACACAAATATTTGGACGATACACGCTGATTGACAACACGGCGGTAGAAGAGTTTTTTCCCGTAACCAGAAACATGGGCATTGGCGTTATAAACAGCGGTATCTTGCATGCGGGATTGCTCGCTGAAGCGCCAGCGGAATATATGGAGAGATATCCGGAAGCCATCCGGCGCGCCAAGGAACGGATGGACCAGCTTCAGTTCTTGCGGAAGCCGGAATCCCAGGGTCTTGTGGAACCAGCCATTCGATTCAGTCTCACCTGCCCGGATGTCGATGTCACGATAATAGGCACGAATTCGGCCGAAGAAATCCGGAGGAATGCGACCTATTGTGACGGAACCGGATTGGGGGAGAAGGAGCAAGAGAAGCTGTTAGCGTTATTCCAAGGTCAAAGATTTGCATAAATAGAGGGGGCGGGCAAACTTGCATATTCGAGATCTGACGTTAAAACATGTTAAAGAGATGCTAGAGTCGACTGAAAATACTTCCTATCAATTGTTCTCTGAGGCAACCAAGGACAATTGGAAGAGGTCCATGCATTGTTCGGTATTTGGCTTAAACGAATTGTGGGGGCAAATAGAAAGCAACAGCCGCGAATATTTGGAGCGGCCGCTGGAAGCCGAGCGATTCTCGCAATTTCAGCTTTTTGGCTCAACCGGAGATCGTAAGACATTCGAGAAGTCGTTCCTTGATTGCAGAAGAAGAATGAGTCACCTGGCGCTTATGTGTATGATAGACGATAATCCCGTCTGGGTACAAGCGCTTGAGGATACGCTGTGGGCGATATGCGGTGAATATACGTGGGTAATGCCGGCGCATATCGGGCTTAACCACAAGGAATATCCTAATGGCATATGGGATCAACCGAATCCACCGAAGCAATCTGTGGACTTGACGGCTGCATCCCTGGCGCTGGATTTGGCTGAGATCACGTCACTGCTGAAGGATAAGCTTCATCCTTGGATTGTGGATAGAGTTCGGAACGAGATCGACAGGCGGGTATTGCAGGTGTTCTTTGCAGATGCCTCGCCTCAGAATTGGGAGATGAAAAACAATAACTGGCCATCGGTATGCGCTTCGACGATTGCTTCGGCTGCGATCTATTTCGTTTCCGATTCGAGATTGCTTGCCGGCATGCTGTGGAGATGCTTGCAAACACTTCGCAGCTATATCGATGGTTTTGACGAACAAGGAGCGACACCGGAAGGCATCGCCTATTTTCAATATGGATTTTCCAAGTTTATGACCTTCTCCGAGCTGCTGCGCGAGCGAACGGGAGGCAAATTGGATCTATTGAAGCATGAGCGAATACGAAGCATAGCACAGTTTCCTTCGGCCTGTATATTGTCGAATGGAAAAACATTCAATTTCTCGGATTGTGCGGAAGACATAGCGCTCTTCCCAGGTTACTTTAAACGGTTATCGTCGAGATATCCGGAAGCCAATGTTCCGCAAGAGGCGCTGTCATTTAAAGGTTTGGATTTTGCTTATTGGTCGACATGCAGCAGGTGTATGTTGTGGTCCATGACGGATGAGAATAAGGCTGTGCAAGCTTTGCCGGAAAATGATGTAATCTTTAGCCGTTACTACGCTGATCATCAATGGGTTGTTTCGAAACGGGAGATTAACGGAAAACTCATGGCTTTCGCGGCGAAAGGCGGTCATAACGAGGAACCGCACAATCATAATGATCTCGGACATTTCATCATTCATTGCGAGGGAGAGAACCGGTTGTGCGATATCGGATTGGCAGAGTATACCCGTCAATATTTTCAGCCGGAGCTGCGTTACGACTTTATGAATGCCGGCTCGCAGGGACACTCGGTTCCTCTATTGAATGGCCGGGCGCAAGACTGGGGCAGAGACCGGAAGGCCAGCGCGGTTCAGTATGAAGAACGTCCTGATGGTTTGTGTTACACGATGAATCTGGAGCAAGCCTATGAGATCGAGCAGCTCGACAGGTTCAAACGTTCGTTTCATTGGGAGACGGGTGCGAGCGGATATGCCAAATTGCTGTTGACGGATGAATTCCAGTGGAAGGAGCCTCCTCAGTCCATTGTGGAAGTGTTTATATGCAATTGTAAACCGAAGCTGGTTAGTGAAGGAGAAGTAGACTTAAATGGCGTTATCTTGCACTATGACGCTTCGTTATATCAGTACGCTATGGACCAGATCGATGTTGTCCAACCGAATAGCTCCGTTCGAACCGCCTATCGCATATTGCTCTCATTAACCCGTCCTTCAAAGCAAGTTCGAGCGGAATTCCAATTTCTATGCGGCAGTGGGGAGGGTCATAATTGATTACAGTATCGGATGTAAAGTTTCTGGATACGCATGTTCATTTGTGGGATGTATCGCGCGGCGACTATGGCTGGCTCAAGCCTGCGAACCAGCTGCTATACCGCAATTATTTGCCGGAGGACCTGTCGCCTCATCTGGCGTTGCACGCTGTGGATGGTATTATTGCCGTGCAGGCTGCAGCGAGCATAGAAGAGACGGCGTTTTTATTGAAGCTGGCGGAACGTTACGATTGGATAAGAGGGGTTGTCGGTTATATCGATCTGACGAGTCAAAGTGCGGAGTCGGAATATGATCGTTTGCGCCAGCATCCCAAATTTTCGGGTATACGATATACGATCAAATATTTGCCCGCGGAAGAGCGGGCTTTATCAACGACGTTTATTCAATTGATGACAAAAATGGCTGATGACGGTTTTCCTATAGATCTTTTGATGAGTTCGGGCAATATGGCCTACCTGATCAATATTCTGGAACATATTCCGCATGCAAAGCTTGTTATGAACCATTTGGGAGGACCTGACCTCAAAGCGGAGACAGACATGGATTGGATGCAAGGAATCAGACAGTTGGCAGAATTCGAACATGTGTATTGCAAGCTGTCCGGCATGATCTCGCAAACCGGGAGGGAACATCCGGAGAGATCACGAAACTACGTTAGTCAACTGTTTGAGCAATTCGGCGATAAGCGGTTATTGTTTGGAAGCGACTGGCCCGTTTCCCTATCGGGAGGCAGCTATTCTGAAGTCATCGAATATTTTCATAACGTGCTGCCGAAGGAGTTGAATATGGAGCAGCTCAAGCGGATACGGCAGAGCAACGCGCAAGCCGTATATTCGATTATGTAGCCGCTCAGAATGAGCAAAGGCGTCTTCTCAGGAAGACGCCTTTGCTCATTCTTGCACCTCTTGCATGTCGGAGCATGCTGGCATCGTATACTTCTTTCACTTTGTCAGATTGTAAAAATAGAAGACCAAAGTAAAGAAATGACTATCTAAATAGCGAATTAAGAAGAGAATTGTCGAACGAAAGGAAGTGGACAATGTGACCCCAATATAGAAATAGTTGAGTAGATTACACCGCTTGAAAGCACTTACAATAATAGCGAGCTTACTAAGACATAATCTCAACAGCATGAAGCAGGCTCCTGCAAAAAAAATGAAAAGGACGGAGGTGCAGTAGGAGGTTACATTCATGAAAAGAAGGGAATACGCCGCATATCAAGGAGGGTTATAACATGCTTGGAAAGCTGAGAAATGTCAATATGATGCTGTCTTGCTTGCTGCTGCTGAGTGCATTCGCAGTGGCGGGGCCTGCCGGTGAGACATCAGCGGACGGGTTATCAGGAGTGAGTTTTTATATCGCTCCGAACGGGAACGATGAGCAATCCGGGACAAAAGAAGCACCTTTTGCCACATTGGAGCGCGCACGGGAAGCTGTCCGCTCGATGAAGCACAACGAGGGACTGCCCGATGGCGGGGTAAATGTATACCTACGTGGCGGGATCTATCCGATGTCCAGCACCTTTACACTGGATGAGGAAGACTCAGGCACTGCTTCCTCTCCCATTGTCTACCGTTCCTATGAAGACGAGAAGGTAGATCTAGTGGGAGGAGAATATCTGGCTGCTTAATCCTTCGAGCCGGTAACAGAGCAAAGCATATTGAACCGCCTGCCGGAACAGGCAAGAGATAAGGTGCTCCAATTCGATCTTGGAGATAAGGGAATTCTCGATTATGGCAAGCTGCCCTTTTACGGTCATAGTGTCGGAAGCCTGCCTTGGCTAGAGCAGCGGCCGACGGGAATAGAGCTTTTCATTAACGATGAGGCGATGACATTATCGAGATGGCCAAACACAGGTTATACGAAGATTGAGGAAGTTGTAGATATTGGGGAAATCCCGAGATGGTGGCAGGACGATATAATCGGCCGTCCCGAGTATGTCCCGCCAGAGCAGCGCAATCCGGATCATGGGTTCACATTGAAATTGGACTCGGACCGTCTGCACCGTTGGACCGAAGCAGAGGATATGTGGATGTTCGGTCATTGGTTCCATGACTGGTCCGATCAGACGGTCGAGGTAAAGTCCATAGATCCTACGGCGTTAACCATTACTTCGAAGCAACCGAGCGGATACGGCATCAAAAAAGATCAACGATTTTATGTTTACAATTTAATGGAAGAAATCGATATGCCAGGGGAGTGGTACCTGGATCGTGCCAACGGCATTCTGTATTTTTATCCGCCGTCAGAATCGCTTGCGGACAACAAGATCCAGCTGTCGATAGTAAGCGACACGCTCATTCAATTAAATGATGTCTCCTATGTCACCCTGCAAGGCTTGAACATGGAAGCGACACGCGGGTCAGCGATTGAGGTGAACGGAGGTTCGAACAACCTGATTACACAAGCCTCCATTCGTAATACTGGCGCAGTTGCCGCTGTGGTAGACGGGCACAACAACGGGATTACCTCCAGCTATATCGCGAACGTTAATGGAGGAATCGAGCTGCGAGGCGGGGACAAGAAGACATTAACGCCCGGTGGGAATTATGCAGAGGATAACCATATCCACAATTTCTCCCGGATTAAGAAGACCTACAATCCTGCTGTTAGCCTAAGCGGCGTAGGTCAGAGAGTCGCGCATAACGAGATGCATGACGCGCCTCATAACGCCATTATGTTCAATGGGAACGATCATCTCATCGAATACAATGAAATTTACAGCGTGAATCAAGAGTCGGATGATATGTCCGCCATCTACGCGGGTCGGAATACAACCAACAGAGGTCATGTCATTCGATACAACTACATTCATGATTTGCACTCCAGTTCGACCGCTTATGAGGGAACGATGGGGATCTATCTGGATGATTTGCAATCCGGGACAGTCATTACAGGCAATGTATTTGCCAATATGAAGACAGGGATTTTTGTCAATGGCGGCAGAGACAACATCATCGACAACAATATCTTTGCAGAAACGCCTAGATCCGTCTCGATTTCCGACTGGGGATTAAGATTTTTGGATAACTGGGCGCTTCACGGCTACGGCACCTACAGGGATCCGATTACGATGGAGCTGGTTGACTTTGATCATACCCAGCCGCCGTATACAAAGTATCCGCATCTTTCGAATATTTTGGAAGATGAGGCCTACTTGCCTAAATACAATGAAGTCACGAACAATCTCTTCTACAAATCTAGCGATTTTCATTTCCGCGATCGCGGAGTGGGTACAACGATGGCTGATATGAAGAGCTGGAATACGATTAGCGATAACGATGTAACCACAACAGACCCCGGCTTTGTCGATGTGAAACGGGGCAACTATTCGCTAAAGGATGATGCGGTGCTATATGAACGGATGCCTTCGTTCGAAGCCATACCTTTCGATCAAATCGGGACGCATACGATGTTTGTTCCAGACACGGCCGGCGGGGAACCATCCTTGAATACCTTGTTCGAAGATGACTTTGAGAATGGATTATTGAACTGGGATGTGGTCTTTCAGAATCCGCAGATCAGCAATGAGCAGCAACATGATGGATTATCTTCGGTCAAATTTGACGGGGATACGATGCATCTCATCAAAAACTTCACTTCTGAGCAGCAAGGAATTGTTAGGATGTGGATGTACGATGATGCGGCAAACTCGAGCTCAGTTGTAATGGCAATTGCCGATGCCATCGAGAGCACTCGAATGATCGGCGTTCATACGGCTATCTCCGGTTCCCATTACGTATATCGAGTCGGGGGAGAGACGGTGAAGTCCGGCGTTGCACGCAGCACAGGCTGGCATGAGCTCAAATTCGATTACACATCCGGCACGGGAGTCGACATGTATATTGATGATCAACTCATTGCTTCACCTATCGGTGTCAACAGCTTCTTGAGAGTGGCGCTGGCGGATTACTGGGGAGACAAGAGAATATCGAATGCGTACTTCGATACAGTATCCGTTGTCGGCACTGAATCCGTACAGTTGGAAGAGCATCCGGAACGCGAGTCGGTTCAAACGGGGTTAGTGTACGGAATTGAGCTGGCTCAACAACAATTGGACCAAGCTGAAATCGGCAGCAGTCCTGGCCAATATGAGGAAGCGGTTATTGAGGCGTTTGAATCGGAGCTGGGGGCAGCTCTAGCGGTGAAAGAAAATGCGAATGCCAAGCAAGCGGAGATCGACCAAGCGACCTTCCGATTGCAGACAGCCCTGCGAGCCTTTGAACAATCGAAAATAATCTCCCCTGCAGAAGAAACCAAGCTAAGTATGGTTTCATTAAGTGTTATAGCGGGAGATACCTTTACAGTTCCGGTCACGTTGGATGCTGTTGAGGAGCTGGGCAGACTGAAGGCGAAGATTCATTATGATGCGGATTTATTGGAAATGAACGAAATTGTATTTACGGATGTGTTTACACTGGAGGCGCATCATACATCTGTTCCGGGGCAGATCATGTTTGACGGTGTGAATGAAGCAGGCGTAACCTCGGCAAAGCAGATTATCGCCACGATTCAATTTACAGCGAAAGCAGATATTGCGCAAACAGAAATGGTGACCATCCATTTCTCGAATATCGAGGCGAACAAGCGAACGGAGGAAATATACGTTATTGCAGCAGAAGAAAGCGTGATTACCATCGAGCAGTCATTTGAACCAGGCGACATTAATCGTGACGGACAGATTGACGGAATTGATGCGATGAAGCTTTTGAGACATCTGATCCATATAGAGTCGCTCACTTTGGCGCAGGCCAGAGCAGCCGACTATGACGGAGATGGCGAATTGACGGTATCGGATGCGTTGAAGATGCTTCAGAAGAGTGTTGGGTTGTTGGATGATCCAATAAACAATGACGAGGAGGCAACAATGTGAGCCGCTATGTGTGGAATGTATGGAGCAAAGCAATATCTATTGTATTAACAATTGGCATGCTCATTCAAGTTGTCTTTGTCCCGCAGGCCTCGGCCTATGCTTCGCCTTTGTCTGACCGCGAATTTATGGTGGAGCAGACGTGGGATTTTGAGAATGACATGGCTGATTTCCTCACACGAAATGGAAGTCCGACAGAATTGGATTCTGTATATAACCATACCGAAAACGGACAGACCAGCATGAAAATTACGGCAATAGACGGAAAGTACCATATTCAGAAAAGCTTCAATGAACTGCAACGAGAAAAAGCGGTTTCCATTTGGTTCTATGATGAGGATCCTACGGTACAGAACCAGGTGTTCTTCATTGCTGAAAACGGGGATGACAGCAAGCTGCTGGATCAGATCATGGTAGGTCCTATCGCTAACACGGATAAGTATGGTTACCGGGTAAAGGGCGGGGGCGTTGATGAAATAGTCACTTTATTAGATCGATCAGCCGGATGGCATAAGTTCACGATAGATTATTCGCTTTCCGGTCAAGCGACGGTGTCGATCGACGATAACATGGCAACGGCCGGAACGATAACAGGTGTACATGGGACATCATACGGATTCAGCAAGCTCAGAATTCAAGACGCATGGCCGAACAATGAGGACAATCCTGTCACCCAAAGCGCATACTTCGACGATTTGACCCTGTCAAGCGTGAAGGATAGCGAGACCAGTCAGTATATACCAACGAATCCGATTACCAATGATCTGGAGAATTTATTCGGCTGGACACCGGTTCCAGACTTTGAAAGCCATACGAATTATGAGTATTCGATTGACGGGGGGGCGCAGTTCCTGAATGTGACAGCCAACCCGCAGCCTGTGCCCGATGAGGCTCTGGAGCCTGGAGCTGTCCAAGTGAGGCTGAAATCGGATACACCAGAGAGCGGCGAGTATGAGGCGCTGGCCAGTGTTGTTGGCTTTACCCCATCGGATGGATCAGAAACCGTAAAGAAATACGAAACGATGGAGGAACTGTCCGGGCATCACTTACCGATTGGTAAGGCGGAAATAAGCAAAAAAGCTTCACGCAGCGGAACGCAAGCGCTGGCATTAATCCCAACACTTAATTCGGATGGCAAGCCGCGGATCAATGCGATTATGGATTTTGGCGGCAAACAAACAGGGGAATACATCAATATTTGGTATTACGATGCAATGGAAACAGAAGGCGCCATACAGGTTACGGCGTATGACGAATCAACTGATGCTGCAGGGAAAAAAGTGAAAACCGCATTGACCTTTGCGGTGAATATCGGAACGAGTCCTAATAAATACGTGTACCGTACAACCATACCTGGCGTCGCTTCGGATGAGCAACGAGCAACAGAATTGCCCCGATCGCCCGGTTGGCATCGAATGACGTGGGACTACTCTGACGGTGAGAGTGCGAAGCTTTTCATTGACGGAATAGAAGTCAAATCGATTGTTTCGAGCGGTTTCACCCATTTTTCCATTCAAGATGCGTGGTCCCTTGAATCACATATTCGCTATTTTGATGATTTCACCATCACTAACGTTAACACTACGGTAGAAGTGCCTGACGCGCCAACGGCACCTGCGGTGAATGATGAAGAGAACACGTTTGGCTGGACACCCTTGCCCGCCAACCCTGAACCTGGGGACTATGAAATCAGTTATGATTATGGCGACAACTTCGAGCATGCTACTGTCAACCCGCAGCCGGTAGGCGGCAGCAGCTATGAAACCGGTCAGATCATGGTTCGCCTTAAGGCGATTAACGGGCGTCAGGCTGGCACAGTTCTAAGAAGCGACGCAAGCTATACGAGCACAGCAAACGAGTCCCTTACCGCATTGCGACAACAAGTCGAGTTTGCGAAAGCGCTCTTTGAGCACGACTATGAGGCAAATGAATGGACTGTGGTTGAGACAGCGAGAGTTGCAGCAGAGGGTATGAGCGAATCGTCGAGCCAAGAAGAGCTGATGTTGGCGCATCAAAATCTGGAAATGGCATTGGAGGCTTTGGAGCCGGTCATTGAAGATGATGTGCGATACGAGTTCGAGGCGGGGCAAGACGTTGACAATCCCTTCGCAGCGGCCGTAGGCTCGTTGACCAAAGGCGAGGATATCAGTGTGTTCGGCATCGACACCTTCGAGCACTATCTGAATAAGCATGGCGCTGCGCTGCAGCCTGCATTCGTCGATGGGAAGTATAAAGGCGCGGCTGATTATACATTTGCCAAGCCGCTAAGTAATAAGGTTGTCGGCATCGGGACCACCGTAACGGCAGAAACGCAGGCCGATACGGAATATATGCTATATGACGAGAATAACAACTATGTGGGGTTCCGTTCGACAAGAGGGAACCAGACCGACTATGAGTTTGTTTATCGTGTCAACGGCCCAGAAATAGTCGTTCCAACAAAGATGAGACGATTAAACAATAATTTCATCCTTTCCTGGGATATGGTAAACAATCCGGGCAACACGATTTTGTATTTCAACGGCGTGTATATGGGCAAGGCCGAAGGCTTCGATTCATTCAACCGCATACGCATAGAGACGGCCAATGGCACGGATGAGAACGAATACGTAAAATTCGATCGCTTGACCATTACCGAGAAAAACCCGACAACGGGCATTGCCATCAAGGATGAACAAGTGCGGCTTGGTTACTATGACACGTACGACTTAGCCAAACCAGTATTGACATTAACGACGGAGAAAACATATCCGACTACAGATGTGTTTACGTACACGGCGACGGATTCTGATGTTGTAAATGTCACATCTGAAGGCTCGATCGAGGCCATGAATGTAGGAGCTTCCACAGTGACGGTTTCATCTTCGTCCGGCGCAACCGCCTCGATTAACGTAGAGGTTGCGGATATCAAGACTGAACAGATCTTTATTACAGATGCCCCATATATCGACATAGTCGCAATGGGCAAGCCCGGTCAGGACAGCAACAACTCTAGTCCGGTGACAAAAGCTGATGCTATGCAACTCGAGCCAGGGGAATCGAGAGTGCTTAACGCGGTCATTACGCCCAAGAATGCCACAGCGCGTCTGGCGGACTGGTCGACAAGCGATTCGAATGTGGCACATGTGAAGGACGGTCTAGTAACCGGCGTGAACATCGGTACGGCAACGATCTCGATCCGGACGAATGACGGCACAGAGCTGATGGACAGCGTTACTGTCACGGTTGCGGAGCCCGTCGATGATTACGGGGCGGAAATCTTTGTTGCCACGGATGGAGACGACAGCATCGGTGACGGCACGATCGATCATCCGTTTCAATCTCTGGAAAGAGCAAGGGATGAGATCCGAAGCCTGAAATCAGCCGGAGGACTGCCTGCTAAAGGAGTTGCTGTGTACTTGCGGGAGGGTATGTATACCTTCGATAAGACATTCATACTGGAGGCGCAAGACTCCGGTACGGAGGAAAGCCCGATCACATTCAAAGCGTATAGGGATGAAGAGGTGACCTTCCTTGGCGGGGTGGCCATCGATCCTGCGCAAATGAGCAAAGTGACGCCGCAAGACCCGCTTTATGAGCGAATTCCGAATGCAGATAAAGTGTACGCTATTAATTTGGCTCCATACGGCTTAGAGTTCAGGAAAGAGAAAGTCATCGGCTTTCCTAATCTCAAGCAAAAGTACGGCAATGGCTACAACGATTTCGAATTCGAGAAGCCGTACTATCAAGTGTTCTTCAACAATGAACCGATGGTGTTATCCCGTTTCCCGAATACGGATTTCATTAAGACGACTCAAATTATTGAGAAAGGTGAAAATCCAAGGTTCTGGGAATCCGATTTGATTGCTAACGGTCTCGGCAAGCCTTACCAACCCGGTTATGAATACGAGACGTTCTCGTTCACGAGCAAGGATCTGCCAGCAAGCAAATTAGCGACCTGGGGCGATTCAGTGGCCTCCAATGACGGCGGCGCCTGGATGGCAGGATTCTGGGGAGTCGTCTACCGCAGTGAAACCGTTCCGATCGGCTCAATTACGGATAATATCATTAAAGCCGGGTTAAACAGCAATTATGAACCAAAACCTAATATGAAATTTTATGTGTACAACCTAATTGAAGAATTGGATACGGAAGGCGAATGGTTTATCGACTTCTTGCAAGACAAGTCGCAACCCGTCCTTTACTTCTTTCCGCCGGCGAATACCGATATGTCAAGCAGCACCCATAAGCTCACGATTCCGATGTTGGATGATGTGATGGTCCATATCAACGAAGCAGACTATATCACATTCGACGGCATTGATTTTGAAGCGACGAATAACGGTATAGTGAAAATCGAAGGCGGACAGCACAATGTTGTCAAACATGCCAACATCTCGAATACGGCGAATGGTCTGATATCCATTGGCAACAGCGAGGACAGAATAGCCAAGCACAATGGACTCGCGCTAAGCAACGTATTCAGCATTGACGGCGGTGTCTCGCTTGGCGGCGGCGATCCTAATACATTGGAGCGCGGTTACAACTTTGTGGAGAACACCTCCTTCCGTAACTTCAGCTTACTGACAAGAGCGTATAACCCTGCAGTTGGAATCGGAGGGGTTGGAAACCGGGTGACGAACAGTACATTCACCGATGCACCACACAGCGCAATAAACTTTGACGGACCGGAGAGTACGATGGAATTCCTGGAAGTCTATGACGTGTTAAGAGAAACAGGTGACCAAGGTACAATCTACACCGGGCGCGATACCTTGAATCGCGGAGCTGTCATACGTAACAGCTACTTCCATGATATTGGAAACTCAACACATGTCTCGAATTCGGCTATATATTTGGACGATGAGCGAGGCGGCGTCGCTATATTGGACAATGTCATCGACAACACGACCTGGGGCATTAAATTCAGCAGCGGGCGCGATATCGACATTATCGGCAATCAAATGTCCAACCTGCAGGTGGGATTGGTTACGATGCCGGGTCATCTTATTAGTATAGGACCTTGGTATACTCACGGATATCGACTAATCGCCATGCCAAACAACTTGAACGTTATCACGGATGTTCCATGGGATGATCCGAACGGCGCATACGGCAGATTCGAGCATCTGCATTACATTTACCAGGATAATCCGGCGGCAGGGAAATACGTAAAAATTATCGATAATCAGTTCATTAACATGTACAAGGACAGAGATCCCAACGAGACAATCGTAGACTACAATATTTGGTCGAAGTTCTGGAAGATTCAAAGCTATGAAACGCAGAAGGCAACGATCGACGATTGGTTCTTCGACAAGAACAACCAGAGGAGCAATAACAAGGGCGATGACGATCCGAGCCTCAAGACCAAGTATGCCGTAACTGTTGACGCAGCGGGCGGAGAAGGAACGGTAACCGGCAGCGGCGCCGGATTTATCAAAGGCGTGAATCGGAAAGTAACGGCGACTCCAGTTGCTGGCTACACATTTGTTCATTGGACACAAAACGGTCAAGTCGTAAGCGAAAGTCCGATCTACTTCTTCGAGATTAACGCAGATGTGCATCTTGTCGCGCATTTCGAAGAAGGAGAGACAGCAGAACCGATGCCTGCCATTGCTGCGGTGGACAAAATCGTAGCAGCAGGCGAAAGCTTCAGCTTGCCGGTCACGTTGGAGCATGTCGCAGATTTGGGCAGGTTGAAAGCGACCATCCAATACGATGAACAGCTGTTGACGCTCGACGACGTTGTTTTTACAGATGCGTTCACAACGAAGGAGTACAACGACTCCATCCCAGGACGAATCACATTCGATGCCGTTAATGAAGGGGGAATTACATCGGACAGCACAATCTTTGCAACACTGGAGTTTAGAGCGGCAGCCGATATATCCGAGATGTCTGTAGCCATGATCAGCTTTGTCGATATCGAGGCGAACAAGACGACGGAAGAGCCTTACAGCATGACGGCGCAGCCCTATACGATTACGATTGATTTGTTAATCGAACCCGGAGACATCAGCGGCGATGGTAATATCGATGGGCTAGATGCGCTAATGCTTATGAAGCATCTGACGAATATTGCGAAATTAACAGCTCAACAAGAAAAAGCAGCCGATTATGACGGAAATGGCGTGTTGGACATTGCGGATGTACTGAAAATGCTTCAGAAGAGTGTTGGGTTGTTGGATTAACCATTTCGAGGAGGAATCAACATTGTTAAACCCATTTAGAAGAGCTTTAGCCAAGGTGTTATGCGCAGGATTATTGGTTCAGATCGCGATGATTCCTAGTGTATATGCAGATACTCCGGATGCTGTTTCCGAAGAACAAGCTGTCACGGACAGCGTTTATGGCAGTACGCCAACAGCAACAGCCAATCTGTCTGACATGGATGAATTGGCAAGCCAAGTAGCTTTGGCCCAAGGGTTGTATCGGGGAGACTATCAAGTGAATGACGCTTCCTGGTCAATGATGATGACAGCCATCACGAACGGAGAGGCGGCTCTGGAGCATAACGAGGGTGTTGCCGAAGCACTGCAAGCCTTAAACGATGAGCTTGCAAATCTGCAGCCTGAGTTGGATGATTATGTGCACTACTCGTTCAAAGACGGTATTTCTCCCTTTCATATTGCTCACGGCGCGGTAGCTGTTGACGGTTCCAATCAATCGTCTATCGATGTGGAGAATGACGGGAAAAGCTTCAAGGTCAATACAGAGCCTGTGAATGGCGTAAATTCGGCATTTATGAGCTACAGCTTTGCCAAGCCAGTGGACGACAAGAAACTATCGTTCTGGTTCCGGGATCTTAGAAGAGAACGGGACGACTTTACAATCAGAGTAGGCGATGACCAGAATGCTATTGTACTATGGGCCAAAAATAACGGTTCTTCCGATGGCTATTATTTTGTATACGAAATCGTTAATGGCGTACAGCAGCCGGAGAGCGCCACTCAAATTCGAAGATTGGGAGATTGGCATCTTTTAAGCTTTGACTTTGCTTCCCAGGACGGCGCAGCGATGTACATGGATGAGCGCTTGCTGATTCAATCGGATGCGGTCAGCCAATTCGATTCTATTGCTGTTGATTATCAACACACCGCGAAAGCTTCCAGCTTCGTAATCGATGAATTTGTTATCCAACAGGAAAATCCGGTTACTCAGCTGACGCTTCCAGATGAGTCCGCAACATTGGGGTATTACGATACGTACGAAATCAGCCCTGCGAAACTGAGCTATGTTGCGCAAAATCCGGCATACCCGACGACGGACCGCTTCAGCTATGCTGTAAGTGACAGTGATATTCTTCATGTATCGGCTGGCGGATCTGTGCAAGGGGGAGCGAATCTTGGCGTTGCCAGTGCGACGGTAACGGCAAGCAGCGGCGCCAGCGCATCGGTTCAAATCGAACATCAAGATATTCAGGCAACAAGCATTGCCATCAGTGACAGCGCCATTACCGATGAGCCGAATATCGTAGACACCATCACGATTCAGACGGGAGATATTCAAGTGCTCAACGCGATAATGACAAAAGGCGCAACAGACCGGCTGGCTGTCTGGGAATCAAGCGACGAGAGCGTCGTGATTGTTCAAGATGGTCTGGTTGTGGCGAACCAAGCAGGAACGGCAACGATTACGGCCTCAACAAAGGATGGTCAATACTCGGCAGCCGTTCAGGTGAACGTGACAGGCAAAGGAAGCCATGTGTACGGGAAGGAGATATTCGTGTCGGCATCGGGTGACGATGCGAACGGCGACGGGAGCATGGATCAGCCTTATGCGACGCTGGAGAAAGCCAGAGATGTCATTCGGGAGTCCGATCTGCCGGACGGCGGTGTCGTTGTTTATTTCCGAGAAGGGGTCTATACCCGGAGCAACGGGATTGTGTTTGACGAACGGGATTCCGGCACAGCAGATCAACCGATTGTATACCGAGCCTATGCAGATGAGAAGGTTGTGTTTAGAGGAAGCATTACCATTCCTTCGGAAGCCTTCATGAAAGTGGATGAGGAGGCGCTGTTAGCGGATGAGCTGCAGACAGCTGTTCAGGATCAGGTTTACATCGTTGATTTGCAGCCCTACGGCATTAATCAAGCGAAGAAATTGCAGCTGCTGGGACATAGCGCAGGGGTGTTGAGGTCTGTACCGGAATTGAGCGTATATGAAGAGAATGGCGAGAATTATGATGTTCCGTATTACTCTGTCTTGTTCGACAATCAAGATATGGTACTAGCCAAGTATCCGAATACGGGCAAATTGAAAATATCCGCTGTTCCCGATCCGGGAGCCAAGCCGAGATCCTGGAAAGACGATATTCTCGGCAGGCCGGATTACGTCCAACCGGATCACAGATTTCCTTACGATGGATTTGAAATTAAAAGCAGCATGATGGGTGACCGCTATAAAAACTGGATCGGAGTAGACGATATTTGGATGTCGGGATATTGGTTTAACGAATTTTCTGATCAGACGGTTCCAGTCAAGGAAATACGGGAAGACGGAACGATTGAGTCGAGATTGCCAAGCGCTTACGGCGTTGCCAACGGCAAATTGTTCACCGTGTACAACCTGATTCAGGAATTGGATATGCCGGGAGAATGGTATATCGACCAAGACAACTTTGACCTCTACCTGTATCCACCTGCAGATACGGATATGCAAGAGGATCATGCCGTACAAATTCCAATATTGGAGGAGGATATGTTTACCTTCAATAACACGTCCAATATTAGCGTGGAAGGAATCGACATGGAAGTCATGCTAGGGCAGGCCGTTACGATTAACGGTGGACATGACAATGTCATAAAGGATGTCCGTATCAGCGGCACGAGGGGCAAAGCAGGCTCAATCTCGAATTGGAAGACCGAAGATCAAACCGTTCTTGCCAAGCGCAACGGGTTTATGAACAGCACATTTGAGCAAGTCAACGGCGGAGTCTCTATCAGCGCAGGCAATGAAGCGACGCTTGAAAGAGGAGACAATTACGTAATCGGTTCGACGTTTAAGACATTCTCCACTATTAATAGAAGCTATAATCCAGCCGTCAGCCTGTCAGGAGTGGGCAATCGCATTGCGTTTAACGACATTTCCGATGGACCGCATAACGCTATCATGTTTTCGGGCAATGACCATGTAATAGAGTTTAACGAGATTTATGATGTGGTGAAGGAAGCGGGAGATCAATCTGCAATTTATACAGGCAGGAAAGTGCTGGATCGCGGAACGGTCATTCGCAACAACTACTTCCATCATATTGGCAATGAATCGACTTCGGTTGAGAATTCAGCCGTATACCTCGACGATCTTGCAGCGGGAATCCGTATACTTGACAACGTCTTTGAGCATGTCTATTGGGGTGTCTTCATTAATGGCGGGCGCGATAATGATGTCATCGGGAATACGTTCAGCCAGGTGAAGGATGGATTGGCTATAACTAATTGGGGATATACGGGCGTGAATAACTGGAATGTGCATGGTTATAAAACGTATAAACATCCAGATGATATGAGTCTTGTGACAATTGATTGGCATAGCGAAAATAGTCCATACCGCAAATATGCCAACTTGCAAAATCTGCTCGTCGACCAGCCGTATGAAGGGAAATACGGCAAAGCGATTGACAATCAATTTAATCAAGTGCAAAGAGATGATATTCATGTTGTGAACAGAGCGGTCGGCCTGGATGCTGAAAATTGGGTGAAGGGCTGGTATTACATGAAAGGGAATACGGCAACCGGCGAGCTGACCAAATATGATGTATCGTCTCTTGCAAATCCGGTCGAGGCTGGAACGGTCAGCAGCAGTCGAGCCGTGCTTGCCGGGCGGCTTCATAAAGTGATTGCAGATGCGAGGATAGGCTACAAGTTCACCACCTGGACGGATCAACAAGAGGCGGTGAGCGTTTCTCCAACCTATATCTTCAGCGTGCAGAAGGACACGTCGTTAACGGCTAACTTTGCACCGCGGTCGCAATCGGCCCCGCTACTGACAGCAGAGGATATATCCGTAACGGCTGGAGAAACGTTCAGCTTGCCGATCCGCCTGAAGCAGGTTGGGGATTTGGGCAGATTGAAAGCTGTTATCCACTATGACCAAGATGTTCTGACACTGGACCGTGTTGAGATGACAGATGCCTTTACAACAAAAGAATACAATGCAAGCGTTGCCGGTAAAGTCACTTTCGACGCGGTTAATGAAGCAGGCATTACTTCTGAGGATGTCATTATAGCGACACTTGTGTTCACGGCAAAAGCAGACATTACAGAAGCAGCAGCAACACAAATAAGTTTTGCAGACATTGAAGCGAATAAGACGTCGGAAGAGCCGTACGGCTTGACGGCGCAAGAAAGCACGATCATGATTGATTTGCTAATCGTATCCGGCGACATTAGCGGCGACGGTAAAATCGATGGGCTTGATGCGCTTATGCTCATGAAGCATCTAGCCAATGCGGACACGCTGACACCTGGCGAGGCGAGAGCGGCCGACTATGACGGCGACGGTGAATTAACAGCTTCGGATGCCTTGAAGATGTTGATGAAGAGCGTAGGTCTGATCGATTAGCTGTCATAAATAGAAAGAGAGGCGCGCATGATGAGATACTATTTGATTAGTTTTATGCTGTTGCTGCTAGGGGGAAGCTTTACTGCTTCCCCGATTTTCGCCCAACAAAATCCATCTGTTCAAGTTACATCGGCAACTGGATTTGCGGGAGAACAAGCCACGATACAGATCGTGGTCAATCAACCGAAGAATGTAAAGGCAATCGAATTGAAGCTTAGGTACGATCCTGACAAGCTGAGCCTAGCGAATGGGAAGGTAAGCAAAGGGACAGCATTCTCTACGAACTGGTCATACTTGAGCCATGTCGAAGAAGATATCGGAAGAGTCAATATTGTCGCAGTAAGCACAAAAGGATTGACGGACAATCGTCAGGCCGTGCTTGCCATAATGCAATTCCAGATTAAAGACACTGCACAATCAGGCGATACCGATCTTGCCATCGAACATCTTAAAGGCTTCCTTGAGGTATCCGTTCCTGCGGAGATGAGTCAAACAGACGGCACGGTGAAGATTAAAGCGAAGACAAATCCGGGTGCAGGCAATCCTCCAGTTGAGGTAGAACCGGGTATTGTATTGGAAGATACTACGGTGACGTTGACGCAAGATGCTGTCGTAACGAACGGTACGGCAAGCACAGTATTGTCGAAGGATGCAGCAAAAAAACTGATTGATGTATTAAAAGAAGGTATAGAAGCATCAAATGGGAAAGGCGGCAAACCGGTTATCGAAATCAAAATAACGGTTAAGCCGGGCGATGCTGTAACGAAAACACATGTAACCATGCCGAAAGACGCAGTACAAGAAATGGCCCAAATAAAGGATATTCAAGTGAGCTTCGATACACCATTAGCGCAGGTCGTATTTGACAGGAAAGCGCTGGAGGCGATAGCGGATCAAGCAACGAGCGAGGTTACACTTGTTGTTGAGCAGCCCAATCTGGACACGGTGCTCGAACTAATGTCGCCTGGGCAGCAGAAAAAGGTCAAAGACATGCTTGAAGGCCGGCCGTTGTATTCGTTCAGCCTGTTATCCGGCACAGAAAGCATAACCGATTTTCAAGGGGGAAAAGCAACGATAACCGTGCCCTATACGTTAAAGCCTGATGAGAAGCCGAGCCATATTGTTGTTTATTATGTCGATCATAACGGCAGCTTGCAGGTCGAACAAGGCGAATATGATGCGGACACAAAAAGTGTAACGATGAGGCTGAAGCATTTCTCCACTTATGCGGTTGGTTACAACGAGGCCTCATTTGTTGATGTTAAGGAATCAGATTGGTATTACGATGCAGTATCCTTTATTTCAGCGCGTAACATGACAGGCGGAGTGGGTGATAACCGGTTTGCGCCGGACATGATTGTCACTCGAGGTCAATTCATCAAGATGCTGTCTGATGCATATCGCATTGCGCCGCGAACAGTCGGCGATAATTTTGAAGATGCTGGCGATACTTGGTATTCGGGTTATCTTGCAGCAGCAAAGCAGTTGAAGCTCGCCAACGGCGTAGGCAATAACAAATTTGCACCCGAACAAGAAATTACTCGTCAAGAGATGTTTACTCTCTTATATAACGCCTTGCAGGCTTTGGATGAATGGCCTGCAGGTCAAGGGAAATCGGTAACGGCATTCTACGACTATCGTGAAATTGCTCCATGGGCGATGGAAGCTATAGGATACATGACAGAGAACGGGATCATCTCCGGCAATGCCGGGAGGATTAATCCAACCCAAACGGCCACTAGAGCGGAAATGGTTCAATTGTTCTATAACTTGCTTAGCAGATAGTCACAGCTTGCCGAAGCTCCCATCTATTGCCGGATGGGAGCTGTTTGGCGAGACATCTGTTCACTTGGCAACAAGTGCAACAAGTAAATAAAGTACCCCTAAAATCAATATTCTATCGGAGATAACGCAGGTTATTCACGCTATCATTAAAGGGAAGCAACAGAAATGAGAGGAGCGAACAAGAGATGAAGGCTGCCTATTATAGCGGAGAGAAAATCATTCGAATCGGGGGAGCAGAACGGATAGAACCTGGACATTCAGAAGTGGAAATCAAGGTGGCCTATGCTGGGATATGTGGTACAGACTTGCACATCTATCATGGACATATGGATCACCGTGTCAAGTTTCCCCATATTATGGGTCATGAAATGTCCGGAACGGTAAGCAGAATCGGTGAAGGTGTAGCCGGTGTAGAGGTTGGTGATCATGTATCGGTAATGCCCCTTCATCCATGCGGCGAGTGTCCTGCTTGCCGAGCGGGGCATCGTCATATCTGTCATCACTTAAAGTTTCTCGGCATTGAAACGCCAGGGGCCTTCCAACCCTATTGGACGGTTCCTGCCCATACCTTGCATAAACTTCCAACATCTCTGTCTCTCAAGCATGGAGCGTTAATTGAACCTCTTGCTGTTGCATGTCACGATGTGCGTCTCGGTCAGGTTCAAGCGGGTGAATACGTTGTCGTCTTGGGGGGAGGCCCAATCGGAACGTTGATCTCACTGGTCGCCAGGGATGCAGGAGCACGAGTGCTAGTGTCGGAGATTAATGCTTATCGTATTCAATTATTGAATGAACTGGGAATCTCTACTTGCAATCCGAAGGAAGAGGACCTGTTGCAGCGTGTGCAAGAGGATACGGGAGGTACAGGCGCAGATGCGGTGTTCGAGGTTACCTCGTCGTTCGCTGGAGCAGAGATCATGACCCAACTGCCTCGCACGCGGGGAAGAATTGTCATTGTCGGCATCTATAACAAGCCGGCGCCCGTTGATCTATTTCGCTTTTTCTGGAGGGAGCTCCGGCTTGTCGGCGCAAGGGTATACGAACAAGAGGATTTCATTCAAGCGATCTCTCTGGCGGATTCTGGAAAGCTGCCGATCGATAAGCTTATTACAAAGGTATACCCGCTAGAGGAGCTGGAGCATGGGTTCAAGGAGATGGAGGGCGGCGGAAGCGCTATGAAAATAGTATTGAATTGCTCCAGCTAGCTATCTGATTTCGACACACCCCTAATAATGGATGAAAGGGAGATAGGGCATGAAACAGACAAGGAAACCGAATATTCTATTGATAACAACCGATCAGCAAAGGGCGGATCACATAGGCGTCAAAGGGTTGAGGGCAATCAAGACGCCCCATCTAGATCGGCTGGCTGCAGAGGGTGCACATTTTGATCGAGCCTACTGTCCTTCTCCAATTTGCACGCCTACACGCATGTCCTTGCTAACAGGACGATGGCCTTCCAGCCATGGAGCCTATTCCATCGGCGTGACGGTCGATCCGATCCCACGCCCTACGTTGCCCGAATTGCTTCAAGGGAGCGGCTATGCTACCGCTGTCATAGGCAAAACTCACTTCGTTAGACGTCAGGACGAAGCAGAGCAGCTCACTGGCGCGAGGCAAGAGGATCCCGATTTCTATCGAACGTTCGACGGGCCTGCACTGGGCTTCGATTGGATTCGAACGTGCATCGGACACACGATCAACTGCGTGCCTGATATGCATTACAGGCTGTTTTTGGAGGAGCAATGCGGAGAATCGTATAAGCAATGGTTTCCCAAGATGGGCGGCACCACCTACAACCATCATCGTACGGGTATATGGGAGATTCCCGAAGAGCTTCAGAATACGGCATGGGTGGCGAAGGAGACGGAGGAATGGTTACAACGGCAGTCGGATGACAAACCTTGGTTCTGCTGGACTAGCTTTGAAGACCCGCATGAGCCATTTGTATGCCCGGAGCCTTGGTATTCGGCAGTCGATACGGACCAGATGACGTTGTTTGAGGGCAAGCGAGAGGGGGAATTCGACCGGAAGCCGAAAATCTACGAACAGATTTATCGTAACGAGCTGGAGGGCATTGATGACGGCCATGGCGTTCCATGTGTGAAAAGCAATGTCCAGCAGGGGTGGCAAGCAGCGGAAGCGATGCAAGCCACGCTGGGGATGATCGCGAATATCGATGACAAGGTCGGACGCATTCTGCGAGCTCTGGAGCAATCGGGGCAGCTTGACCGCACGATCGTAATCTTTACTTCCGATCATGGCGAGATGCATGGCCATCATGGCTTCTGGGGCAAAGGAATGACCGCATATGAGGACTGTCAGCGCGTTCCGCTTCTGATCTGGGGACCATCTTATGTGGATCGAATCGGGACCACTCAGGCTATTGCCAACCTTGCTGATCTGCCTGCAACGATCTTGGCCATGGCAGGCGTGTCTCCCGCTGTTGGCATGCAAGGAATCGATTTGTCTCCGATCTTGCAAGGAGAAGCGGAATCCGTTCAGGATGCCACGATCGTGGAATGCCAGGCTACCGAAAAGATCTACCAAATAACATATGTAACCGTCGACTATAAGCTTGTCCTCTATCGTGACAGCGACGAGGGCGAACTCTACCATATAAAGAATGATCCCGATCAATACGATAACTTGTGGGATTGCGAAGGGAACCAATTGATGAAAATGAAGCTGTTGCAGCAATTGACACAAAAGCTTTTGCAGCGGGAAGGCCGTGTGTCGACCAGGCAATCGTTCGCTTGATCCAGTCTATAGGGGATGAAATGGAGGCGATAACCATGACCATAAAGCCGAATGTTGTTTTTTTCTTTACGGATGATCAGCGATTCGATACGATACATGCGCTAGGAAACCAGCAAATCCGGACACCTAATCTTGATCGTCTCGTTTCGCGGGGCACGGCATTCACGCAAGCACACATTCCAGGGGGAACGATAGGAGCGGTCTGTATGCCTAGCCGAGCTATGCTGCATACGGGAAGATCTTTGTTCCATATACAAGAGCACGGCAGAAGTATCCCCGAGGAACATGTGTTGATGGGAGAAGCGTTTGCAAAAGCCGGATATGCCACTTGCGGCATAGGAAAGTGGCATAATGGAACGCAGTCCTTTCAACGAAGCTTTGGCGATGGCGCTGAAATCTTCTTTGGCGGCATGGAGGATCATTGGAATGTGCCATCATTCGACTACCATCCCGATGGTGCATACGATTCAATGCTGCCGATCATTAGAGATCGGATGCATTCGAATGATGTGGAATATCGTAAAGGCGACCGCGTTCGCGCAGGTTATCATTCTACTGACTTGTTCACTGAAGCGGCAGTGAAATGGATTCGAAGTACTGGCAAAAATAAAGCTTACTTATTATATATCTCTTACATGGCACCTCATGATCCTCGCAGCATGCCACAAGAATTTATGGACTTGTACGACCCGATCACAATAACCTTACCGGACAATTTTGCTTCTGAACATGCTTTTGATTACGGTGTACGCAACGTTAGAGATGAACGGTTAGCGAGCTATCCGAGAACGGAAGAAGAGATTCGCACGCATCTGGCGGAATACTACGCAATGATTTCTCATTTGGATCAGCGAATTGGCGAAGTGATAAAAGCTCTTGAAGAAACGGGTCAATATGATCATACGATATTTGTTTTTGCAGGCGATAACGGGCTTGCACTCGGTCAACACGGGTTGATGGGTAAGCAAAGCTGCTATGAGCATAGTGTCCGTGTTCCGCTCCTATTCTCGGGGCCTGATATTCCGAGTGGCGTACGCCGAGACAACTTTGCTTACCTATATGATATATTCCCGACACTATGCGAGCTGACGGGTATTCCGATTCCAGCGACTGTAGAAGGTGTAAGTTTGGCTCCATTCATGTCCAAAAAGGGGGAGCAGCCGCATCGTGAGCATGTGTTCTTTGCTTATGCTGATCTGGTAAGAGCTGTAAAAAATAAAGAGTACAAGCTAATCATGTACCGGGAAGTTACACAATTATTCCGATTGACTGACGATCCGCATGAGCAGATTAATCTGTATGGTTGCAAAGAGTACGAAGGTGTTGTCAGCGAGCTTGTACACATATTAAAGCGGCATAGCGAAAGTTCAGGAGATGTCGAGCATCCAACCGGCAGAGAATTCTGGCGGCATCGATCTAACGCGCAGTGATTGTATATTGGTGAATAATACGACACTGCTAATCTTTGCGTTGATCCCGATTTCTGTGGATGTTCGTATCATCGCTTAAGACAGAGAAGGATATTAACTCATTTCCTCCAAAGTGGTTACCAAAACGATCCCGCTGTCGATTCAAGTGACGATTGACTATACGGGCGTAGATGAGAGTGATCCGGAATTAGGCGGCTTCGGAACAAGGAGGCAGATTAGCGAAATGTTGGGTAAGGTTGCGATCGTAACCGCCGCCAATGATAGATTTATATATAAAATTATGTTTGACATAACAAATCGAGGGGGTATAATTGAAGTAATTGAACGCAAAGGGGAATGCGGGATGCGGGTAACAAACGTTCAGGTGCATGTCATGAAGTCGCTGCTGGAGGAACCTTTTTATTTCTCTCAAGGATGGGTGAAGCAGCGTTCGTCGGTGTTGGTGGAGATCGAGACGGACGCTGGGATTACAGGGTGGGGAGAGTGCCTGTGTCACGGGCTGCAGCCGCCGGAGATTGCCGCTGCCTTTATCAAACACGCTTTTACACCTCTTATAATCGGAAGAGATCCTCATGACACGGATGTGCTGTGGGAAGAAATGTACAATCTGTCGCGTCCTTACGGTCAAGGCGGCGCGGCGGTTAATGCTATTAGCGGTATTGATATTGCCTTGTGGGATATTAAGGGCAAGAGCTGCGGCCTTCCAGTGAGCAAGCTGCTCGGAGGCACTTTCCGCAAGCAGATTATGCCGTATGCGACCGGATTCTACCGGACGGCGAAAGGCAGCTATCCCTCGGATGGCGTAGCAGAGGCGTTGCAGCATAAGGCGAATGGTCTTCGCGCCATGAAGCTTAAGATCGGCTTCGGCATTGATGAGGATCTGGCCTTGATCACCTCCGTCCGGGAAGCGGTGGGACCGGAAATTCGGCTCATGGCGGATGCCAATGGCGCCTATAACACAGGACTGGCAAGAAGGCTATTGCTAGAGTCGGAGTCGTCCAAGCTGTATTTTATGGAAGAACTGCTGGCTCCGGAGGATATAGACGGCTACAAAGCGATTCGTCATGCTACAGGAACATTAATTGCATCCGGTGAGAATCTGTTCGGCAAGATGGGCTACCGTCACTGGATTGCGCAAGGCGCTCTTGACATTGTGCAGCCTGATCTCTGCTCCTCGGGAGGCTTCACGGAATGCAAGAAGATTGCAACGCTCGCGCAAGCCTGGAATACGATGATGGTTCCTCATGTTTGGGGTTCGGGAGTTGGCCTGGCGGCCTCGCTCCAATTCATTGCGTCCCTGGCGCCGACCCCGCTGGGCCTGTTCCCTGAGGAGCCTATGCTGGAATACGATCAATCGTCCCATCCATTCCGTGCGGATCTGATCGGTCATGCCATTACGATGAAGGACGGTATGGTGTCGATTCCGGATGGACCTGGTATTGGTGTGGAGATTAATCGCGACATTATTGACAAATATGCGGTGAAGGCTTAAAGCGAGCATCGATGTGCCGAATAAAGAGGAGATGAAGGGATGTTAACCGTACAGCAGTAGACAGAGACTAGCAAGGGCGTGGCGATACTTCGCAAGCAATGATGTAAAAAGGCAGCGGCCGGGAATGCTCCGTTACGCTGCCTCTTTGGCGTGTGCATAAGTATATTCATCAGAGTCCTCACTTATATATAAAAAGCCAGCCGCCCCCGAATAACAGAGGGCCTGGCCAGCTTTTCACAAGCTGATGCTAGATTAATGGCAGCCAGACCGACATGTCGCTGTGGCTGCGGTTGTTCCAGGCATAGTAAGGAACGAGATTAATCTCGATATCTTCCGTCTGCAAAGGCGAGAACGGCTTGTATAGAGCATCGCTATGATCAGCAGGCGGAAGCTTTACGGCAGTTCCCTTCAGTCTCGTTACACCGCCCAGCAACTCGCTGTCGTACTGTGCCGTAAGCTTGATCTGATGCGGAATACGGATTTGGTCGATGCAAGTGTCTTCCGGAAGATCGACGCTCTCCAGGCAGTATACGAAGGGACCGTACGTAAACGCAACTTGTCCGCGCGCTTCCTCCACCATCGGATTGGCTGCGATCATGCGGACCTGCATCGGCAAGACGAGTTCAATGGCATCGCCCGCTTTCCAGGCCTGACGGGTCTCGTAATAGTTTCCAGCCGTAATGCCTTCAAGCGCTAGCCCGTTCACCTTCACGGAAGCTCCCTCCGCCCAAGTCGGAATGCGCAGGAAGATGGAGGTTTCTTGCTTCAGGCTGCTCTTGACCGTGATGCGGACGGTTTCCTCGGCCGGGAAGCGGGTCTGAACGTCCAACTCCAGCGTTTCTCCCGATTCCAGCACCGTCTTCAGCTCATTGCCGCTGTAGAGGTGGACGTACAATCCGTCAATGGATTGTCCGTAAGCCCACTGATTCAGCTTGGCCACTGTACGCAGCACCTGCGGCGGGCAGCAGTAGCAGGTATGCGTGAACCAGCGCTGCGTCCGGAAATGTTGGGTCTGGAGCGAGGAATGGTTGAACAGCTTGCCGCCGCGGGTTTCCAGCGGGTTGGTGTAGCAGAAATGCTGGCCGTCAAGGGACATGGAGCCCAACAGATTGTTGTAGACGACTTTTTCAAAAACATCCATATATTTAGGGTTCTGGGTCAGGTCAAACATCCGCATGGACCACATGGCATTCCCGATGTTTGCGCATGTTTCGGTATAAGCGGAACGATTCGGTAGATGATAGTCGGTGCCAAAGGCTTCCCAGATTTTGTCGCCGTTCGGAGAGAGACCGTTGTAAATGGAACCGATTCCTCCGGTAATGTACATCTTCTTAAGGTACATATTGTCCCATATTTTCTCCAGCGCGTTAATAATGGAATTCTCTTGGGTGTGGGCGTACACATCCGCAGCACCAGCATACAGATACACAGCGGTAACCGCATGGCCGGTGGCCTCGATCTCCTCACGAAGCGGTGTGCGGTCCTGGTTCTGGTCCTCGCCGCCGTAGCCTGCTCCTCTCATGGTCATAAAAATATCTGCCAGCTTCAAGTGCTGCTCATTGTCTGTTATACGGTATAGTTCCACAAGGCCCATAATGTTGGATGGGTTCCAGCCATAGTGGATCAGGTGCTTCGGACAAGGGTTGAAGGTATGGTTCAGATAGTCCGCCGCTTTGATAGCAACGTTGAGGAAATTGTCCTTGCCGGTCGCTGTATGGTGCACGCACGCCGCCGTCAGGAGGTGCCCGAAGTTATAATCCTCATGGAAAATCCGTTGTCCCCAGCGCTGCTTGTGGCTGAGGTGCACGTTCGTGCTGATGTAGCCGTCTTCTTCCTGAGCCTTCGCGATAAAGCCGATATACTTGTCCATCTTTTGGTCCAGCTCAGGGTCCTTGGTCAGGCCATATACGTGCGCACACGCTTCCAGAAACTTGTAGCAGTCGCCGTCTGACCAGTCCTCGCCGTAATGCCTGTCGGTTTTCAGACCAGCAGCCACCTCGAAGTTCGGCATATATGCACCGTTCTCCTTTATCTGCAGTGCCTTCTCCATGGAATCAATCATCTCGTTGTGGCAAAGTCCAAAGCGGTCCGCCCAGAATCCAGACGTCCAGCGGGCGGCTGTCATTTGAAGAGGTTTTACTTTACGAATGTCTTGTTTCAAGGGTAGTCCTCCTGTATGAAAATGTGATGTTCTTAAAGCCATTGTAGTCATATTTCACACCCTCATCCATGCAGTAGAAGGAACAAAAGTAGTACTATTTTTACCTTTTAGGTTACAAGGGATAGTGGCGGGATACGGGTGTTGATTTAACTCAGTGACTGAAAAATGCTTGTTTTCTTTTGCCATAAACTCTAGAATATCCAGCCTGCGGTAGCAGTATAAATCTTGTTTGTAGAAAACGAATTCAACTAACGAACTATATATAAAATAATTTTTAATATTTAAATTTATTTAAAGTTAAGCATTGACAGCTGAAAATGCTGTCGCTATCATTTAAATATAGAATGAAAATTTAAAAATGGAGTTGGGGCCAATGTACAGTCATTATATTGGTGGTATTGCCGTAGAGGGTGTGGGTGATGTGATGCCCGTCCACAATCCTGCGACAGAGCAGCTGGCCGGAGAACTGCGCATGGCAACAGAGGTTCAAGCCGAAGCCGCATTAAAGAGCGCCGAGAAGGCATTCCCGGAATGGTCGCGCACTCCGCTACAGAAGCGTGGAGAGTGGATGGAGCGTCTGGCACAAGCAATTGAGGAGAAGCGGGAGCTGATCCTGGATGTGCTGATGAGCGAGACCGGCAAGCCGCTGGCCCAGGCGGAAGAGGATTTCGAAATGCTGCCTCGCTGCTTGCGTTACTATTATGAAGAAGCAAAGCGCCTGCATGGGCGAATTATCGAAGACGAAGACAATTCATATATGAATTTGATCAAAAGGCAGCCGGTAGGCGTAGTGGTCGGTTATCTGGCCTGGAACTTTCCGATGCTGAACCTCGCCTACAAGCTCGGTCCGGTGTTGGCCTCGGGATGTACATGCGTGCTGAAGCCATCGCCGTTGACGCCGCTCTCTACGCTGATGATCGGCGCAATTGCCGAGGAAATCGGATTCCCGGCGGGCGTCATTAATGTAATTACAGGGGATACCCTGAAGCTGGCAGCCGTCATGAACCAAAGCACCATTCCACGAATGATTACGTTAATCGGCTCGACTGCAGCCGGCAAGGCCATCATCGGGCAATCGAATACGTCGATCAAGCGCTACTCGCTGGAGCTAGGCGGCAATGCGCCGGCCATTGTGCTTGCTGATGCAGATCTGGAGCTGGCAGCCAGCCAACTGGTGTCCCTGAAGTTCGGCAATGCTGGCCAGATCTGTGTATCGCCGAACCGGGTATTTGTCCACGAATCCGTGCAGGAGGCTTTTAATGCGAAGGTTGTGGAGAAGACGAAGCAGATCGTTCTGGGCTGGGGACGTGAGCCTGGGGCAGGTATGGGTCCGATGATTACAGACGGCCACCGTTTGCGGGTGCAGAAGCTGATCGCTTCCGCTGTATCGGCAGGGGCTGAGATTGAAATTGGCGGCAACGTACCTGCAGACAAGATGGCGGGCTACTACCTGGAGCCAACCGTTATCAGCGGTGTACGTCCGGATATGGACATCTTCAAGGAAGAAATTTTTGGTCCGGTGTTGTCGCTCCTGACGTTCCGTGAGGTGGAGGATGTGGTGAAGGAAGCGAACAGCACGGAATTCGGCCTGGCTTCGTATGTGTTCGGCACGAATCTTCAGCATGTTCTGAATATTTCAGAGACGCTTGAGGCAGGCACTGTATGTGTCAACGGCCCGCACTATAATGTGACCCTTCCACATGGCGGGATGAAGGAAAGCGGCGTAGGCAAGGACTGCTCAACCTACAGCCTGGAGGAGTACTACTACATCAAGCGTATTTCTATTCGAAAATAAGAGATCCCATCAAGCGGGGGGCGGGCTGATCGACATTTGCCCGCTCCTTGCTATTAACTTAGGGGGAAGCATCGTGAAGCTGCTAGTCATTGACTGCGGAACGACCAACTGCCGCATGAGGCTGTTGGATCATCATACTTTGGTTGTAAGCATCAAGAAACCGGTAGGAGCTAAGGATGTGGCAATCTCCGGTAGCAGCGATCCGTTAAAGGCCGCGTTGAAGGAAAGCTATATGGAGCTGTGCACCCTCCACCCGAAGCTCATGTCACAGGTGGAAGCGGTCATTGCATCCGGTATGATTACGTCCAATGCTGGGCTGCATGAAGTGGCTCATGTGCTTGGACCGGTGGATGAAAGGTCTGTGGCGGCACGGATGGAACGGAAGTTGTTATCAGAAGTCATTCCCTATCCGATCCTGTTCGTACCCGGGATTAAATTCATTCGGGAGCAGGAAGAAGAAAGTGATATGATGCGGGGAGAAGAAACGGAAATATGCGGGTATCTGAGCCGTCAAGAACGACCGGTCCAGGATGACGCGTGCCAGCTCGTCATGCACTATGGCTCTCACCACAAGTGGATCAAGCTGCGGGAGCAGTCCATTGAGGGCTGCTTGACCTCGGTGTCAGGTGAGCTGCTGATGGCGGTGTCCCAGCATACGATCCTAAAGGACAGCGTTCTTTCACTGGACGAGGTGGTTCCTGAGCTTCCCTGGGTGAAGAAGGGGCTCCAAGCAGCCAATAGATATGGCACGGGCCATGCGCTGTTCTCTGTTCGGACTCTGGAGCTGCTGTCCGGCCACAGCAAGCAGGCGGTGACGAGCTTTTTGCTGGGCGTGGTGATCGCTATGGATTTGTCGATGCTGACTCCGCACATGCTGGAAGGCGTGAAGCGGATTGTGCTGTACGGAAAGCCTCTGTTTCCGTCGCTTGTCGCCCCTATCCTCGTTGAAGCTTATCCCGGCCTGCAGATTGAAGTGGTTTCCGAGCAGGAGTCCGATTTGCTGAGTGTGTATGGGGCTGCCAGGCTGTATCAATACTACATTGGAGGTATGCCGTCATGCTGAGTACCATACAGGAAAAAATCGAACAACATCAAGTTATTGCCATTTTGCGTAATGTTCCCCCGGATCGCTTGAACAAGGTGATGGACGCGTTGTACGCCGGAGGAGTGCGCCTTGCCGAAATTACGTTGAATTCGGAAGGCGCGCTGTCCGGCATTGCTTCCATGCGGAAAGCCTTTCAGGGCCGCATGCTGATTGGAGCGGGGACGGTCATGAACCGCGAAGATGCAAAGGAGGCCATGGAGGCGGGAGCGGAGTTCCTGATCTCCCCCCACGTCAGTGAGGCGGTCATTGAGACGGCCCTTGCCCGTGATGTGCTTCCGCTTCCGGGTGCCATGACGCCGACAGAAATTGTCCGTGCGATGGAAGCCGGCTCTAAATATGTCAAGCTGTTTCCGTGCTCCTCCTTCGGACCCGGATACGTGAAGGAAATTCTGGCTCCATTAAATCAGGCCAAGATTATTGCCGTCGGCGGCGTGAACGCACTGAATGCTGCGGAGTATATCCGCAATGGCGCTGTCGGTGTCGGTCTAGGCAGCAGTCTGGTTACGATGAAGGATATTCTTGCCGGCGATTTCGAGACGATCGAGCGAAATACAGCCAAGATGATTCAAAGCCTCTCCGGCGACTAAGCCATTCAAGGTGCAGCTTCATACGCAAGGAGGTGAATGCCAGGGATGAACGGCGTTCAATTCAATCTGGATGTTCTTCCCGACGTGCAAAATATGGGGCTGTTCCGCACCCAGGAAGTATGGGCACATATGGACCGCGTAGTGGATAGCGACGTGCTGATTTTTGTCAGAAAAGGGCTTGTCCATATTATTGAAGCGGACGAGGAGTACTATATCGGCCCCGGACAGGTGTTTTTTATGAAACACGGCGTCCGGCATTACGGCCACAAGAAGACCCAGGCGGGTTCGGAGTGGAACTGGATCACGTTCACGCCTGCGGCTTCCCCCACACCCGGCTCGGTGGATATGAAATGGCTGGAGGTTGAGGATTACCAGCGTACCAGTGTCAGGCTGACCAAGCTGCTAGACCATTATATCAGCGGCTCCGATTATGATGAGCTCAAGCTGAAGGTCGGGACGCTAGATTTGCTGCTGGATCTGTACCGGGAGATAAATCGGAAGAAAAGCGGCAATCAGAAGCTGGTGACCGATGTGAAAAAATTCGTGCACAGCCATGTTCACGAGGAAATCCGCTCTACGGACATAACCCGGTCGCTGGCAATGAATTACTCCTACATCAGCCGGGTGTTTTCCAAGACGGCTGGCCTGTCCATTCAGCGGTACATTATGGAGCAGAAGATCAAGGAAGCGATTCGCTTGTTCAGCGAAAGTTCCATGAACATCTCGCAAATTAGCGAGAAGCTGGGCTACTCCAACCCTTACTATTTTACGAGAGTGTTCAAGCAGGTGACCGGCACCAACCCCACTTCATTTCTGAAAAAGGGTTATTACGATTACACTTCAAGCGGCGAATTCACAGGATCGGTCGTAAACGGGAGAGGAGACGGACATTCTTGAGGCCTAATATTTTGTTCATTATGACGGATGAGCAGCGGTTCGACACCTTGGGCGCCGTAAATCCTGCGGTAAGAACACCGCTACTGGACCAGCTGGCAGAGGAAGGAATATTGTTCACGCGTGCATATACAACAAACCCGTCCTGTGTGCCGGCGAGAGCTGCCATTATTACCGGGAGGTATCCTAGCAAGTGCGGCGCTCCAACCTACATTACCCATCTGCCCTCCTCCGAGGTCACATTTACCTCCCTGCTGCAGCAGCAGGGTTACCACACCGCGGTATTGGGGAAGCAGCATTTCGGCGATTCGCTCATTGATCAGGGCTACGATCATGCAGACATCATCGATTTGCACGGGCCGGGCGAGTGGGAGCGCAGCGGGGAGTCGGAAACCTCGTACATGAAATTTCTGAAAGCGTCCGGCTTCACCAAGACGTCTGAGTTAAGTGAGCCTGTCAACCGCTTCTGCAGACGATGGACGGCTGATGTCAAGTACCATATCGACGATTATATCGGAGAGCTGGGCAAGTCGTGGATCCGGCATCAAAGGCCGGAAGACAAGCCTTGGTACTGCTGTGTTTCCTTCCCCGGGCCTCACATGCCATTTGATGGCGCGGGGCTCCCACAGGAGGAAGCATACAGGCTGGGGCAGATTGATCTGCCCCTGACCTCGGAGGGCGACCTTGATGGCAAGCCGCCTCACTTCAAGGAGCAGCTCCGGACCGGGCAGGGCAATCCCGGCGGGGCCAACGCCTTTGGCATGACCGAGCAGGAACTCAGGGAGACCCGGCTGACCTATTATGCGAACATGACATTAATTGACCAAAAGATCGGCGAAATTATTGCAGAGTTGAAGGCGGCCGGCGAGTATGACAATACGCTCGTCCTGTTTACGTCCGATCACGGCGAATATATGGGTGATTTTGGCATGATGGGCAAGGGCCAGTACCTGTCCGAGGTGCTCATGCGTGTACCGTTCATCGTCAAGCCGCCGGTTTCCGGGTTTTCCGGGAGGAAGGAAGATGCTTTCGTCTCGAACCTGGACATTGCAGCGACCTGCCTAAGAGCCGCCGGGGCAGAGGTGCCGGAACGCATGGACAGCGTTGACCTGAATCCCTTCTGGGAGCGGCCGCCTGCGGCACCGCGCAGGGAGACCATGTACATGGAGGCCGGAGATTTGCGCGCCGTGCGGACGGAGGAGTGGAAGCTGGTCTATTACCGGGGACGGCCATACGGTGAGCTGTACCACATTAAGGAGGATCCCTGGGAACGGTATAACCGGTGGGACGATGCTACGGCGGCCGGCGTCAAGGAGCAGTTGAAGACATTGCTGATAGATGAGTTGCTTGCGTTAGGAGAGTGCTCATACATGCCGTGGAATTACGGAGCTCCACCAATATAACGGAAGGAGAGTCAACATCACATGACTATTAAAAAAAGACCGAATATATTGTTTCTGATGACCGACCAGCAGCGATATGACACCTTTTCCTGTATTAATCCCGAGGTTCAAACCCCTCATCTTGATGAGCTGATCAAGGATAGTGTGTTCTTTACGAACGCCCGCTGTGCTAATCCTTCCTGCGTGCCTTCCAGGGCTGCGATTATGACAGGGAAATTCCCGTCGGAGTGCGAATGCCCTTCTTATATCACCCAACTGCCGGCTTATGAAACGACCTTCATGACACGCCTGCAGGAGGCGGGTTATCATACGGCGGTGGTCGGCAAGCAGCATTTTGCAGGCTCTGAAATCAAGCGGGGCTTTGATGATGAGATGATCGTGGACGGCCACGGCGCTTTCGCTGAGAACCAGTATATTCAGCCTTATCTGGATTTCCTCAAGGAAAACGGCATCGACCGAAAGTCCGTGTATACGAAAGAGTTCATCAGCGGCGGCCGCTGGAACGTGGACACCAAGTATCATCTGGATGATTTTCTGGGTGAGTTGGGTAAAACCTGGCTGGAAAATAAAGCTCAAGAGAAGCAGGAGGAAGACGCCAAGCCGTGGTTCTTCACGCTCTCATTCTCCGGTCCGCACCACCCTTATGATCTGGAAGGGACTGAATACGCCGAGGCCTATGATCTCAATGAGCTCTCGTTTCCCGATACGACCTATGAGCAGTTGGACCAGAAGCCGCCTCAATTCAAGGGCATGGATTCCTATGCCCCAATATATCTGAAAGACTTCACCGAGGAGCAGTTCAAGAAGACGAAACGCTCCTATTATGCGAACATTTCCTTAATTGACCAAAAGATCGGCGAAGTGATTCAAATGTTGAAGGATCGCGATATGTATGAGGATACGCTCATTATTTACACCTCCGACCACGGAGACTTTATGGGCGACTTCGGCATGGTGGAGAAGTTGCAATGCCTGACCGACAGCCTGATGCGGGTTCCGTTATTCGTAAAGCCGCCTGTCAAGGGCTTTAAAGGCATAGAGGTAGCCGATGAGGTATTGAATATCGACATTGCTGCCACGTGCTTGGAGGCCGCGGAAGCAGAGGTGCCAGAGAAGCTATCGTGCTTCTCATATAACGGCTACTGGGATCGGAATAAGGAGGTCAAGGTCAGAGATGTTGTGTACATGGAGGCCGGTGCGATCAAGGGCTGCATCTATAACGGAATTAAGACTGTGCACTATATGGACCGGGATTATGGTGAATTGTACGATCTGAAGCAGGATCCGAAGGAAACGAACAATCTGTGGGATGATCCGGATTACCAGCAGCACAAGCTGGAAGGCACCCGCATCATTCTAAACCATATGTACCGGGCAATCCCGAAGTGGAATATTCCGTGGAATATCGGTACCCCGGACATTTAAAGTTCTAATTCGAACCTATACACAAGCGGGCAGCCGTTGGGCGGTGAAGGTGCGCGTGAACATGAACAGGTTGGAGTAGCCCACGGTCAGAGCGGCTACCTGACCTAACATTCTGATATGTATTCAGGACTTATTTGACAGTAACATTCGATATAAGAATTGAATCTGGGGGAGAGGTAGCGCTATGAAAAAACCCAACATTTTGCTAATTACAAGTGACCAGCAGCACTGGAATACGATCGGTGCCATTCAGCCGGAGCTGTCTACACCGAATCTGGACCGGCTCGTGCGGGAGGGGACGACCTTTCAGCGTGCATACTGCCCGAATCCGACCTGCACACCCACCCGCGCATCCATCATTACCGGCCAGTATCCGAGCCAGCACGGAGCCTGGACGCTCGGGACCAAGCTGATGGAGGACCGCAAGGTGGTCGGTGACTATTTTCAGTCCGCGGGCTATCAAACGGCTCTCATTGGAAAGGCTCACTTTCAGCCGCTTCACAGCACGGAGGAATACCCGTCCCTGGAGTCGTATCCGCTTCTGCAGGACCTGGAGTTTTGGCGCCAGTTTAAAGAAAACTTCTACGGATTTAACCATGTGGAGCTGGCACGGAACCATACCAACGAAGCTCATGTAGGCCAGCACTATGCGATCTGGCTGGAAGAGAAGGGCTGCACCAACTGGAGGGATTATTTCAAGTCGCCTACAGGCACGATGGATCCGGACAAACAGCATACCTGGGATATTCCGGAGGAATACCACTACAACACCTGGATTGCCGAGCGGACCGAGGCACAGCTGTACAAATATCAGCAGGAAGAAGACAGCTTTTTCCTTTGGGCGAGCTTCTTTGACCCGCATCCGCCATATCTGGTGCCGGCGCCGTGGGATACGATGTACGATCCGGGGGAACTCACGATCCCGGCTGTCGTGCCCGGAGAGCATGACCGCAACCCGCCGCATTTTGGCAAAACCCAGCAGGTAC
This sequence comes from Pristimantibacillus sp. Z349TD_6, assembly GCF_056173205.1. Classification (NCBI taxonomy): domain Bacteria; kingdom Bacillati; phylum Bacillota; class Bacilli; order Caryophanales; family Paenibacillaceae; genus Pristimantibacillus (SeqCode); species Pristimantibacillus sp. Z349TD_6. The sequence goes on from NZ_CM149662.1 coordinate 2,552,115, forward strand.
GCCCGGACTTTTCTTCCTTGCGTGAAAGCGGTCAGCCCATCCATGGATACCATTCCCATCTCAAGTCTGAGGAGGAGCGCAAGCAACTGGTAGCGACCTATTATGGCATGGTCAGCATGATGGATAAATACATTGGCCGCATTCTGGATCGGCTGGATGAGCTGGGACTGGCGGACAACACCATCGTCGTCTTTACCTCGGACCACGGGCATTTCTTCGGTCAGCACGGGCTTCAGGCTAAGGGCGGCTTCATGTATGAGGATCTGATCAAGGTACCTTTCATCGTCCGGTATCCGGGCCAGGTGGAGGCAGACCTTAAGAGTGATGCGATGGTGTCGCTTGTGGATCTTGCGCCTACGCTGCTCTCCCTTGCTGACCTGCAAGTTCCCCCACACATGACCGGAATCGATCAGTCTGAGGTATGGCTGGGACGAAAGAGCCGCGCTCGGGATCACATTTTGTGTGAGTTCCGCCATGAGCCTTCGACGATTCACCAGAAAACCTACGTGAATGACCGTTACAAGCTGACGGTGTACTATAACCAGACATACGGCGAGCTGTTCGATCTGCAGGAGGACCCGCAGGAGTTGAACAATTTATGGGACGATCCCGGCAGCCAGCGGCTGAAGAGCGAGCTGCTGCTCAATTATGCCTGGGCGGAGCTGGGCAAGGAGCCGATGCCGATGCCGCGGATTTATGGAGCCTGACAATAAAGTGCAAGGTGGGAAGTGCCATGAAAGCGATGACGAATGAGGAACAAAACGGAAGGCAGATCATCCCGCTGAAGGAAGGCTGGAAATTTACACGGCATTCGCTGGAGGAGCCCGAACCCATGCAGGGAAGCCGGGTTCATCTGGATGAGAGCGGATGGGAGACGGTGAGAGTGCCGCATGACTGGGCTATTGCCGGTCCGTTTCGCCCGGATCATGATGTCCATGTCAATTCGGTTATGGAGGACGGCATTCACGACAACATTACGCATGTCGGCAGGACAGGTGCTTTGCCGATCGTCGGAATCGGCTGGTACCGCCTTCACATTAGCATTCCGGAGGCATGGAGAGGCCGGCTCATTACAGTGGAGTTCGATGGGGTGATGTCGAACAGCACCGTTTACATGAACGGAACAGAGTGCGGCTCCTGGCCGTATGGTTACACCTCCTTTACCTTCGATCTGACCGAGCATGTGACGTTTGGCGGGGAGAATGTTCTTGCAGTGCAGGTCTGCTCGCTGCCAAGTTCCTCCCGCTGGTACCCCGGAGCAGGCATCTACCGTCAGGTGAGGCTTGTCGTCAAGAGCCCCGTTCATGTTGCCCCATGGGGCACGTATGTTACGGCATCGGATATCTCGGAGCAGTTCGCTTCAATCAGGGTCCGCACGAACGTAGCCGGCAGCCCGGACTCCGCAGCGAAGGTGGAGTTGATAACGCAGCTCCTAAACCCTGAAGGGATCCTCTGCGCGCAGGCTACCTCGGTGCAGGAGGTATGCGCCGATGCGGAATTCGAGCAGCACTTGACGGTGAAGCGGCCTGCGCTATGGGGTACCGCTCATCCCAGGTTGTACAAGGCAGTCTCCACTGTGCTGCTGGACGGGGTGGAAGTGGACCAATACGAAACGCCCTTTGGCATCCGGACGATTTCCTTTGACGCGAAGGAAGGCTTTCGCCTGAACGGGGAGTGCATGAAGCTGAAAGGCGTCTGCCTGCACCATGATCTAGGCCCGTTGGGCGCGGCCGTTCACGTCCGGGCGATGGAGCGGCAACTGGAGCTGATGAAGGAGATGGGCTGCAACGCCATCCGCATGAGCCACAACCCTCCCGCGCCCGAGCTCCTGGATTTATGCGATGCCATGGGGCTGCTGGTCATCGACGAGGCCTTCGACGAATGGGGCGTAGGAAAGGTGGAGAACGGATACCACCGACTGTTTAAGGACTGGGCCGAACAAGATTTGCGGGCCATGATCTCCCGCGACCGCAACCACCCGTCTATTATCATGTGGAGCATCGGCAATGAAATGCGGGAGCAGCGGCTAGAGAGTGGAGCCACAACGACTGCGTTTCTAACTGGAATTGTCCACGACGCCGATCCTACCCGTCCGGTGACGGCCGGTTTCAGCATGTCGGATGACGCGATAGAGAACGGTCTGGCGGCCGCTGTGGATATTCCGGGCTGGAACTACAAGCCCCATCGATATGAGGAGTATCATCTCCATCATCCGGACTGGATCATGTACGGCAGCGAAACCGCCTCGACGGTAAGCTCCCGGGGCGTATATCACCTGCCTGCCGTAGAGGACATACCCATGGAGCCGAAGTCGGATCTGCAGGCAAGCTCCTATGATCTGAGTGCTCCTCCATGGGGAACTACACCGGATCAGGAGTTCATGGCCCAGGAGGATCTACCTTATATGCTGGGGGAATTCGTCTGGACCGGGTTCGACTACTTGGGAGAGCCGACGCCTTATCGGAAGGAATGGCCGAGCCGTAGCTCGTATTTCGGCATTATGGATCTGTGCGGGCTACCGAAGGACCGGTATTATCTGTATCAAAGCCAGTGGTCAAGCAAGCCGGTGCTGCATCTACTGCCGCATTGGAACTGGGAAGGACACGAGTGCCGGGAAATTCCCGTCGTCTGCTACACCAGCTATCCGGCGGCCGAGCTGTTTCTGAACGGAGCCTCGCTTGGTATTCGGCGAAAATCAGCTTCTTCTCAGCCAGAGCGGTATCGACTGCGCTGGGACGCCGTCCCGTATGAGCCCGGATGCCTTCGGGTAGTCGCTTATGATGAGAACGAGGCACCGGCCATGACGCACGAGGTCCGTACAGCGGGTGCACCTGCCTCTGTCCACCTGGAGGCGGACCGGAACGTGATCCGGGCGGATGGAGAGGATTTGTCCTTCGTCACGGTTAGCATAGTCGATGAGCAGGGGATTCTCTGCCCCCGTGCAAATCTCCTTGTGTCCTTCTGTTTGGAGGGGCCAGGTGAGATTGTGGCTGTGGACAATGGCGATCCCACCAGCACAACCTCATTCAGCGCCATGAGCATTTCGGCATTTTCCGGCAAATGCCTGGTCATTGTGCGCTCGCGAGCCGGCGAAGCAGGATCAATTGTCGTATCTGCCAATTCGAATATGCTGCACATGGGAAAAACTGTAATTATATCTGGTAACCTGTTTTCCATTTCTTGCGAAGGGAGTGGTCTAATTTGACAAGCAAGCCGAACATTCTTATTTTTATGACTGATCAGCAGCGGGGAGACACTATACCGCCTTGCGGATTGGCGCTGACTCCTCACCTTGACCGATTTTGCAAACAGGGTCTTGTCTTTTCGAATGCCTATACAGTATCGCCGCATTGTTGTCCGTCCAGAGCTACCTTTTTCACGGGATTGTATCCTTCTCAGCACGGTGTGTGGAACAATGTCAGTGTTGGCAGTGCGCTCTCTAAAGGTCTTTATGAAGGTGTCCGCTTGTGGAGTGAGGATTTGCGAGATGCGGACTATGATTTATTCTTTCATGGAAAATGGCACGTAAGTGATCTTGAACAGCCGGCAGATAGGGGCTTCAATGGGGAGGTTTCAATGTCGGAGGACAAGATATACAGACATAAACTGCCTGATCCGGCCGAATGGGATCGATATACCAACCATAGAAGGAATCAAGTTGAAGTTCGGACTGAAGGAGAAATAATTCGAGATGGCTATCCCCGTTACGTCCACTACGGAAAAAGCGATAATCCTTTCAATGACAACAATGTTGTGAATGAAGCTGTTGAAGCCATCAAGAAACATGTAAACGGTAAGCCATGGTGCCGTTATGTGGGCACCCTTGGACCGCACGATCCTTATTTCGTTCCTCAAAGGTATTTGGATATGTATCAGCTGGAAGATATTGTGCTTCCCGACAACTACGCAGACAGGATGGAGGATAAGCCCTCATTGTACCGGAAAATCCGGGAGCGGTTCGATCAGTTGAGCGAACAGGAGCACAAGGAGGCGATTAGACATTACCTAGCCTTCTGTACCTACGAGGATGCACTGTTTGGGAAGTTGCTGGAGGCACTGGAGAAGTCAGGTGAAGCCGAGAATACGCTGGTCGTTTACTTATCCGATCATGGGGATTATATGGCGGAGCATGGACTGTGGTGCAAGGGTCTACCCTGCTTCAAAGGGGCATACCATATCCCGCTTGCGATGCGCTGGCCATGCGGCATCGCAAGTCCAGGAAGATGTGTGAACGCTTTCGTTATTTTGGCCGACATCGCGCCAACTATCCTGGAACTAGCCGGTGTGCAGGCAGATCGGAGCTTTGCGGGTGAAAGTCTAATGCCCTTTTTGAAGAACCAGAAAACGGGGTCGTGGAGGGACGCTGTTTTTACTCAATCCAACGGAAACGAGCTGTATGGAATTCAGCGTTCCGTCATGACGAAGAGATGGAAGTTTGTTTACAACGGATTTGATTATGAGGAGCTGTACGATTTAATTAATGATCCCCAAGAGACCAATAATCTGTTTGGCAAAAAGGAGTTCAGCTTCGTAGTGAAGGAGTTATCTAAGCGGATCTGGTCTTTCGCGTACAAGGTAGGGGATGCTTGCATCAATCCATATATAATGACGGCGCTGGCACCACATGGACCAGGCACAGCTTTTGAAAACAGGGGGGAATCGCAGTAATATAACGGGAGGCAGTCCCGATATTGAGCAGTATCCGCAAATAGACCGCACAGAAAAATAAATGAATAGCCTTAGTTCTGAAATCGAACTAAGGCCTTTTAATTTGCTCATGCCCAATTTTGTGCAGCCTCTTTAACCCCAACTTGTCCGCACCCAATCTCTTAATTGAAGTTGAACTTTTGTGCAACCGTATGTTCTACTCACGCATGCGCCCCTCACGGCAACAGGCATTTATTATTTCACTTGTCCTAACGTAAGGGAGGCAAACCATTGTTGGGATGGGTGCCTTTCTTTATAAACTTGTTCATGGTTCACTCAACAGACAATCACTCTATAAATATTTGAATGCTTTACGATTTAACGGACTCCTCCGTCTTATGTCTGTCGCACTGGGTCAGTCCCTGGTCTGCTCTCAAGGCATCCGACACTTTGGTCCAGTTGTTCGCTTGATCCAGAATAAATTTATACAGGGTCTTCATGTTCGCCTGCCTCAGCCCACGGTAATCGGCCAGCGGGCCTAGCCCTTCCTTCCAATGTGCCAGTTTGAACTGAAGACGGGCTTGCTGCTGTGCGTAATCCGGGTCTCCGAACAGGTTTCGCTCCTCATAAGGGTCGTTGCGGAGATCGTAGAGCTCTCCTTCCACGAGCGGCTGATCAAAGAATGCAGAATATTTCAGATAATGGTCCCCGTACAGCTTCTCGTGAATGGATTCCTGCTCCGGATATACCGTCAGCTTGAAGTCATGGTCTCGAATCATAAGTGCAGGCTCGACGTGGATGGAGCCACAGAAGTACTGGCTGTGTGCTTCGGTCCGGTGGACCGTGCGCTCTCCCCGGCAGACCGGCAAGAGGCTCATGCCTTGAACCTCTTCCGGAATCTCAATACCGGCTGCGTCCAGTACGGTCGGCAGCAGGTCAATGATCTCGGCAAACGTATCCAGGCGAAGGCCGGAATTATAATTCTTCGGCAGCTTGACCAGCAGCGGGATGCGGACAACCGGCTCATACATATGGCCCCATTTCTCGATAAAGCCGTGCTCTCCCATCATCGATCCGTGGTCGGAGGTGAAAATAATGAGCGCATCGTCATACAACTCAAGCTCCTTCAGGCGGTCAATTACTTTGCCGATGCGGTCATCCACATGGGTTACAAGACCGTAGTAACTGGCCAAGCTCTTCCGGTAATCCTCTTCGTTCAACTTGTCAAAGCCGCGGACCTTGTGGAAATAACGCTGCGTAATCGGCTTGTCAGCCAACGTGCGCCCGGCATTCTGAGGCAGCGGCAGCTCCTTCGGATTGTACATTTCCGAATAAGGCCTCGTCGGCATGTACGGCGTATGCGGATCCAGAAGCGACAGGTAATGGAAGATTGGTTTCTCATCGGACTGAATACGGTCCATTCGCTGAATGTAGTCCGCAGTCAGGCGAGAGCACGAGGTCTGATCGGGGTGCGTAGGGCTCTCGCCGTGAATGACTAACGGAATATCACCCTCATTCTTCTTGAAAGTGGCGTTCTTGCGGACCTCTGGGTCCTGAATGCCGAGGAAGCTGGTGTACGGGTCCGGATATCCAAACTTAAATTCATCAAAGCCGCATTCCTCCGGAGTCCGGTGGACATGCAGCTTGCCGTACATCGTCGTGGTATAGCCGTTCTTGCGAAGCAGGTCAGGCAGAGGCTTCTCATCCTCTACCATCCGCATAGCATTGTCCAGCACACCGTTGCTGAGCGGATTGCGTCCTGTCATCATGCTGGCTCTCGCAGGCACACACATCGGACAGTTCGTATAGGCATTCTCAAATATGACGGAATCCTGGGCTAGCTCGTCAAGATGAGGAGTCTGAACTACAGAATTCCCCATAAATCCCAAGCTGTCCGCCCTGAGCTCATCGCACATCAGAAAGAATACATGCGGTCTGGCATTTGTCGTCAATGGAATCACTCCTTTAATTATGATAGATCTTCAACGATAACGGACGTATAAATTAACCATACTCGACATTTTATATATAGTCAATAAATTTATAAATAAATTATGATTCTGAATCTCTACATAATCAGTTGACATTTGAAAACGCTTTTATTATTATATATATGTATTATTGTTTTATATTTAGATTTACTGGAAATGAAGTCAGACAACGTTCTTTCTGTGCCTATGCCGAGAAAGCCAGCAACAACGGAGCTGTTCATGGTTCCGCACAACATTACGAGATGGGTGCTGTATTATAACAACTCCAATATCGAGGACCCTGTGTTTACAAGATCGCAGGAACGAATTTATAATATGATGAATGTTGACCAAAGCATGCCGACCCATGCGAATACGGTCACCTTCAAGATCAATCCTCTTGCCTTATGAATGGACAAAACGGCATGAATATCCAGGGAGGCTGGGTGCTGCCTTGGGCGGCGGACAAGGAGAAGTTCCCGCGGGACTGAAAGCTTGAGTTAGCTCAGCTTCCGGTGGACAGCGGGGAGATGACCAAGACCTAGAGCAGTGTAAACGATTTCGGCATCTCGGCGACCTCGGCAAATCCTGAACTTGCACTGGACATTGCCGCAGAGTTGAGCAGGCTGATTCAGAACATCAAGTCCCGGGGGGGACAAAACGATTCAGGAGAAGTAAGATACACACAGATACCCTATCCAGTGCGGCTTTTTGCACTGGATAGAGGTCTTTATGCCATGACTTCAGAGAAGAGGTGAGATGGAAGGTGCGATTTGCCAGGCTGAAGAAATTAAAGAACATTTCACTATTTTACAAATACCTAATTTCCTATGCCTTGTTGTTGATCCTTCCTGTTATCGTCATCGGACTTTTTGTGAATCATTTTATTGTTTCCACGCTTCAAACGCAGGTGCAGCAGACGAACCGGGCAATGCTTGAGCAGGTTAGGGACACAATGGATGAACAATTGGCCGAGATGAGGAATATTGCCGTTCAACTATCCGTGCAGCGTGAATTTGATCCCGAGAGGCTGAGCAGTAATTATTCCATTTATGAGGCAAAGGACAAAATCAGCTTGTATGCGGAAGCCAATGCCTTCTTCTCGGAGGTAGTGTATAAAGCCAGAAATCAAGACATGCTGATCTCTTCCAAAAGTACGTATCTTTCCGTCGTGTTCTATAACATGTTTCTGAGCCAGCACCTGACCTATGATCAATACTTGCGGCTGCTGGAGTCGGATGTGCCCACGGTAAATGCTGCAAACGCCAGCCAGTCTCTGGAGGCGTATCGCTCGGATCGTTATTTAAGCTATGCCGTTCCTGTCCCGGCATTCGGTTCCACCAGCAAGAACAAGGGAACGCTGTTATTTCTGATCAAGGAGAAGAAGGTCAAGCAAATGTTCTCGTCCTTCTTGCCTTATCGCAAGAGCAATGTGTATCTTATAGATGGCCAGGGACAGTTGGTAGCTTCTCTTGTCGATACTGGAAGTGTGCCGGACGGCCTGTTAGACGTGAAATCGGAAAGCAGTGAAATCCGAAAGTTAGATGGAGATCAATACTATGTTTCCAAGGTGATCTCGACTTCTTCCGGCTGGACCTATGTGACGGTTGTTTCGGAAACCGAGCTGATGAAGCCCATAGAACAGATGCAACTGAAGGCCGGAATTGCGCTGGCACTCATACTTGTTGTCGGCTCCAGTATCATTTATATCAATATGAACGTTCACTATCATCCGCTTCGCAAGCTGATTGATGTGGTGGACAGCAAGCTTCATCTTGCAAATGTTAAAAGCCCTTCCGGCGGCCTGGAGAAGCTTCGCTCTGCCTTCGATTATATGAGCGACCGCAGCCACACGCTGGAATCGCAGGTAGAGCGCGGACGCCCAGCAATGCGACAGCAACTGCTGAACCAACTGCTGTCGGGACAGATCCGGGAGTGGTCCGAGTTCCAGGAGCTGGGGGCCCCCCTCGGCATAACTCTGCAGACCGACCAGTACCGGGTGGTCTGTATCCAGGCCCATCCGGGCGGAGAATTGAGCTTGATTCGGGATCAGCTTCCCGCTTTATGGAGGTCTGTAGTGCCGGACTTCATCGAGCTGTATTCCATTGATACGATTCAGCCCGAGCAGTGGATATGGATCCAGTCCTGTCCGCCGGAATCCGGCGGCGGCGAAAGCTGGTACGAGTGGCATCAGAAGTTGAAGGAGTCGACCGGCCTTACTTGGACTATCGGGGTCGGGGAGGCAGTAGAGGATTTGACGCTGTTGCCGAAGTCTTACATCAGTGCAACGACGGCGCTGCAATATCGGCTTATTCTAGGGAATGATCGTGTAATTCTGCCGCATCAACTGAATCAGGAGCATCAAAAGCTGCCGGTTTATTCCGCGCAGCAGTTCCAGACGTTGCCCATGCTCCTGCGTGACCATGATACTGACAAGGTGAAGCAGCATATCAAGCAGCTGCTGGAACACATTCATAGCAGCAGCTCATCGCTGCTGTCGGCAAAGTACATTTATTTTGATCTCATTAATACGCAGGTTAAGGCAGCAGCCGAGGCCGGTGCGGAGAGAGGCATGTCTGTAGAGTATCCTGACGTGATCGCATTAACCTCATGCACCTCCTATCAGCAAATGGATGAGATTGTCTGGAACACGTTTGAACAAATCCGGCCGTTGTTGATGAAGGAAGCTCCAGTTGAGCAGGACCGCATTCTGCTGCAGGAGATGATTGAGCTTCTGCAAGAGAAATATGCCGATCCGCAGTTCAGCATCCAGAGCATGTCCAGCTATTTCTCTCAGTCCATCTCCTCACTGTCGCGTTATTTCAAAGAGCAGACCGGCCAGACGATATCGGAGCATCTTCATGCCATACGGATCAACAAAGCAAAAAGGCTGCTGATCGACACCGACTTGTCGATCGCGATAATCGTGCAAAAAATCGGCTACAGTGATCCTTCGAGCTTTATCCGCAAATTTAAAGCCGAGGTTCAACTGACGCCGGGAGAGTACCGGAAACGGCTGCAGCAGAATGAGGACAAGAAGTGAAGCAGGCTGCTCCAAGAAAGCCCGGAAACCCTTGCTATATAAGGGTTTCCGGGCTTTATATATTTCGCATATCGCTCTGAATTTGGCTGATTGCGCACTTTATAAGGTGGTTGGTATTATAAATTGGATTACGGTGAAAGCGCTTGAAACCACAATCAACATTTTGAAAGAAAGGGAGGGAAAGCTTTGCTGAAGCAATGGAAAAGGCACTATGAACTATACTTACTGCTGCTTCCTACACTGATTTATTTCGCCATTTTTGAATATGGCCCCATTTACGGCTTGCAAATTGCCTTTAAGAAATTCCTGCCTTTCAAGGGGATTGCAGACAGCCCCTGGGTCGGATTCGAGAACTTCCAGCGGTTTTTTGAGAATTACAAGTTCTGGGAAATCCTCTTGAACACGCTGACAATCAGCTTATATGAGCTGGCGTTATTCCCGATTCCGGTCATTCTCGCGCTGCTAATTAACCAGTTGACGAGCCGGCGCTTCAAGAAGCTGGTCCAGACCGTAACGTATGCGCCCCATTTTATCTCCACTGTGGTCATTGTTGGGATGCTATATTTGTTCCTGTCGCCTACCAGTGGTGTCATCAACCATATGCTGATGGGCCTTGGTATTGAAAGCCAATATTTCATGGCAAAGGCTGAATGGTTCGCATCCATCTTCGTCTGGTCCGGCGTGTGGCAGAACGCGGGCTGGGGCACAATTATATACCTGGCGGCGCTAACCGCAATCAGCCCGGAGCTGCATGAATCCGCTGTCGTAGACGGCGCCAGCAAATTAAAGCGCATTCTTCATATTGATTTGCCGGGCATCATGCCTACGGTCATTATCCTGCTTATTCTGAATATCGGCAGCTTTATGTCCGTCGGCTTCGAGAAGGTGTATCTGATGCAGAATCCGCTTAACATCAACTCGGCGGAAATCATTCAAACGTATGTGTACAAGAGTGGCTTGCTCAATGCACAGTACAGCTACTCGGCAGCGATCGGGATGATTAACTCTGTCGTGAACTGTATCCTGCTTATCGTTGTCAATCTGATCGCCAAACGCTTCGGCAAAGCGAGTCTGTGGTAGGAGGGAAAAGAGATGGACGTATTAAACAAAAGCAAGTCCGATAAGCTGTTTGATTGGTTTAATGTGCTGCTGTTCTGCGGTATCCTGTTTGTGGTTATTTATCCGCTGTATTTCATTATCGTAGCATCCGTCAGCGATCCGGATCTGGTCAATTCCGGACAAATTCGCTTTCTGCCAAAGGATGTCACCTGGATCGGCTATGAACGAATATTCAACGATGATGAGATCTGGCGGGGGTATTCGAACTCTATATTTTATACCTTCTTCGGGACGCTGTTCCGTGTCAGCCTGATCATCACTGGCGGCTATGCCTTGTCGCGCAAGGATCTTCCGTTCTCCGGTGTCCTGATGATTCTGATCCTGTTTACGATGTTCTTCAACGGAGGTCTGATTCCGACGTACTTGCTGGTGAAGGAGCTCGGTATGGTCAACACCGTCTGGGCTATGATCGTTCCCGGTGCGGTCAGTGTGTATCAGCTCATTATTGTCAGAACCTTTTTCCAGAACACGATTCCTGGAGAAATGCTGGAGGCAGCGATGGTGGACGGCTGCGGCAACTTCAAGTTTTTCATAAGAATGGTTATTCCATTGTCTCTGCCGATTATTGCGGTCATGGTGCTGTTTAATGCGGTGGCGCTGTGGAACTCCTATTTCCAGGCCCTGATTTATCTGAATGATGCAAGCCTGCATCCGCTGCAAATTATTCTCCGCAAAATTCTGATTGTCAGCGAAGCACAGCTGGATATGATCGATAGTTCCAACGACGCTGTGGAGGAGCAAAAGGTCGCTGGCCTTGTGAAATACGGCATGGTCGTAGTAGCGAGCCTGCCGGTGCTCGTATTGTATCCTTTCCTGCAGCGTTATTTTGTCAAAGGTGTCATGATCGGCTCCGTTAAAGGCTAACAGAGCTTCATGCATATAAAAGCAGTATTAGAACTTATACCCTGGGAGGTCATGAAATGAAAAACAAGAAATTGTCTGCAAGCTTGAGCGCCATACTGGCTGCAGTGCTGTTGTTGAGCGGCTGTACAAGCTCCGACAGCAATCCATCAGCTTCAGAGAACGACAACGGCAAGCCGGCAGATACAACGGAAATTCAGTTTCCCCTGGAGAAGCCGGTCAAGCTTGAAATTCTGGCAAGCACAGCGCCGCAGGTTAAGAAGAACTACAACGAAATGCAGATGTTCAAAGAACTGAACGAGATGACCAACGTTGAAGTGGAATGGACACAGGTCGGCTGGGAGCAGCTGGTAGAGAAGAAAAATATCGTCATTGCAAGCGGCGACCTTCCGGACGCATTCTACGGACGGGCAGTCCTGCTGGATCAGGAAATTGTGAAGCTGGGCAGCCAGGGGGCCATTATCCCGCTGGAGGACCTTATCGAGCAGCATGCGCCTAACCTGAAGAAGGTGTTCGAGCAGCGCCCTGATTTCAAAACGATGCTGACTGCGACGGACGGCCATATTTACTCCCTGCCAACATTTGTGGAGCGGGATTTCAACGAAATTGGCTCGGTGCTGTTCATAAACAAAAAGTGGCTGGACCAGCTCGGTCTGTCTGTCCCGACGACCACTGACGAATTTTATGAGGTACTGAAGGCTTTCAAGGAGAAGGACCCGAACGGTAACGGCAAAGCAGACGAGGTTCCATTCTCCTTCCTGTTCAACAATGCACAGAACGGCTCGAATGCTCTTGCGGGATCCTTTGGAATCAAGCAAGACGATCCGAGAAACAACTTGTATCTGGATAACGGGGTCGTAAAATATGCACCAGAGCAGCCGGGCTACAAGGCATATCTGGAATACCTGAACAAGCTTTTTAAGGAAAAACTTGTGGATCAGGAAGTGTTCACGCATGACCAGAACACATATTTGACAAAGGTTAGAAGCAATGACGTTCCGATCGGCGCGTTCTTCGGTTTCTCACAAAGAAGCATCTTCGGCAACCTGAACGAGGATTATGTGCCTGTTCTTTCACTGAAAGGACCGGATGGCGAGCAGGGGTGGCTGCGGATGCCGGCCGCGGTGAGCAAGGGCTCTTTTGCAATCACAGCCGCGAACGAGCATCCGGAAGTGACGATGAAGTGGATGGATGCGATGTATGAAGAAATGCTGAGCTTCCAATTCGAGATCGGCCCGGTTGGCTTGACGGTGAAGGAAAATCCGGATGGTACATTCGACAAAATGCCGATTCCAGACGGCATGAACTCGGGTGACTTCAAGCACTCGGAAGCTCCGGGTAACGGTGCAACCGTCATTGTGCTACAGGATATGGTAGACCGCCTCATCGATGAGCAGGCCGATGAGAAGCGTGAATACTACGAAATGTATGATCCGTTTGCGTCCAAGGAAGTCATTCTGGATAAGCTGTGGTCCCTGGAGGACGGCGAGAAGCTGGCTGCGATCAACCTGGACTTAAACGGCAAAAACGGATACTACGCAAGCACCTTCGCCAAGTTTGTCATGAATGGCTTTACCCAGGCCGATTGGGACAATCATCTGGCACAGCTGAAGAAGCTGAATGTGGACGAATACGTAGCGCTGTACCAAAAATATTACGACGCAACGAACGGGAAGTAAATCTTTTGATTGAGCTGGACCTGGATCTGATCCAGGTCTAGCTTTCTTCTAAATTATGTATTGTAATGAAAGGGGCAAATGACATGAGTACGGATACGATCGCAAAGTTTCAACCTGTCAGGCTGGGAGAGGCAAAATTAACCGGTGGCTTCTGGGGAAACCGGGTGGATGATTACATGCACGTCATCAAGAGCATGGAAAGCTCCCTGATGAACCCGGACAATGCTGCGCGCCTGATCAATTTTGGCATTGCTGCGGGGGAGATTGAAGGAAAGTTCCACGACAATGATTGGTCAGATGGCGATTGCTACAAATTTATTGAAGGATGTGCCAATCAGTATGCAGTGTCCAAAGACCCGCAAATTTTGGAGATTCTGGACAAATACATTCCATGGATCGAAGCCTCTCAGGAGCAGGACGGATATATTAACACCCAAATCCTGCTGACAGACAAGGAGCGTTGGAAGCACCCGTCGCACCACGAGTTGTACAACATCGGCCATTTGTTTACAGCAGCTTGTTCGCTGCATGAAGCTGCAGGGGATGACCGTTTGCTTCAGGTTGCGGTACGCTGCGCAGATTATTTGTGCACGGTATTTATGCCGCTGAATGCGGAACTGGGCGACTTCTGCTTCAACCCGAGCCAGATTATGGGGCTCGTGGATCTGTACCGTCTGACCGGTACCCAGCGTTATCTGGAGCTGGCGGACATATTTGTTACCATGCGCGGCACCAAGCTGGGCAACGGAGACCAGAATCAGAATCGTTTGGCTCTGCGCGAGGAATATAAGCCAGTTGGCCATGCTGTAACGGCTTCTTACCTCTACGCCGGGGCAGCGGACGTTTACGCACATACTCAGGACGAGACTCTGTTGACCGCACTGGAGAGAATCTGGAATGACATGATCAGCCGGAGAATTTATATCACGGGCGGAGTATGCCCGATCTATGAAGGTGTGTCAGAACGGGGGGACCGGGTTCAGGAGGCATTCGGAGATGAGTTTAACCTGCCGAACCGTATTGCTTATAACGAAACCTGTGCCAATATCGCTGCCGCCATGTGGGCGCACCGGATGCTGCATGTGACGAATAAAGCTGTTTACGGTGACTGGATGGAAAGCATTCTGTACAATGCCGGCATCTCCGGAGGAAGCTTGGATATGACCCGGTACTTCTACGCGAATCCGCTGACGCATCGGGTTCACGAGCGCATTAAGCCGACTTTCCGCCAATACGCGCATGCGCCTAATGAACGGTTTGTCACCTTCGGATGCTGGTGCTGTCCACCGCAGCTGTGGAGAACCCTGACCGGCATGCCGAAATGGATCTACTCCACATCTGAACAGGGCGTAGCGATTAACCTGTTCGCAGGCTGCGAACTAAACTCCCAGCTGGCAAACGGAGCGCCGGTGAAGCTTCGCATGGAGACGCACTATCCATGGGACCAGGAAGTGAAGATTTATATTGACCAGGCGCCTTCAGAGGGCATGAAGCTCTCCTTCCGAATTCCTGCATGGTGCACGGATGCGACCTGCAACGGCCAGCCGATTCAAAGCGGCATTCATGAAGTGACGGTTCAGGTCGGGGAGGAAATTACGATTATGTTGCCGATGAAGGCACAACTGTATCAGGCGAATCCGATGGTAGAGCAAGCTAACGGAATGGTTGCTGTAAAGCGCGGACCGGTAGTATATTGCCTGGAGGGCTGTGATATCTCTGGCGAAGCAACACTGGATGAGCTTGCACTTCCTATAAACTCCACCTTCCAGGAGGTGCCGATTGCCGAGCTGCCTTATCATATGGTAGGCTTGCAGACAGAGATGGTCATCCGGCCGAAGGGCGATGCGCTGTATCATCCGCTAGTGCAGGATCAGAACAAGACCGTGACGGTCAGACTGATCCCGTATTTCTCCTGGGCGAACCGGGAAGAAAGTGACATGAGCGTCTGGTTCCCGAGAGCGTGATGGTTTCATACTAATCCTGTAACGAGGCTGCTCCCGCAAGATTCTGATATCTGGGGAGCGGCCCTTTTTTCTGCTTGCAAATGCCCATCAAAGGCACGTTATCCCCCTCTGCCGAATCTCACCTATCGGGGGGTTAGAGCTTGAAAGGCTTGATATATCAAGCTTTTTGACACTTCGCCGTTTCGCATATGCCTCCAATTTTGGCTGATTGCAATAAGCCTGCCTTCTCTGCTATTGTGAATCACACAACGAGATGTAAGCGCTTCATGTATGACGAGGGTCATGGTAGTCAAACAAACATTTTTGGGAGGTTGTACACATGAGAAAGAAATGGCTGGTCCCCTGTGTAAGTGCAATGGCAACGATGGCGCTATTCATCAGCGGGTGTTCGGAAGGCGGCGGCACACCGACGGCTTCAGAGAATCCAAAAGCTTCGGCGGAGGCACCGTCTGCAGGTACGGAGGACAAATTCAAGTTCCCACTGGAGAAACCGATCAAGCTGAAAATTTTTGCGAATACGGCGCCGCAGGTCAAGAAGGACTATAACGACATGCAGATGTTCAAAGAGCTGAACGAGATGACCAACGTGGAAGTGGAATGGACTCAGGTCGGATGGGAGCATCTGGCCGAGAAGAAGAACATCATTATCGCGAGCGGCGACTTGCCGGATGTATTTTACGGACGGGCTGTGCTGCTGGATCAGGAGATCGTCAAGTTGGGCAGCCAGGGTGCATTGATTCCGCTGGAGGGAATGATAGAGCAGTATGCACCGAACCTTCAGAAGGTGTTTGAACAGCGCCCTGAGTTCAAGAAGATGCTTACAGCACCGGATGGCCATATTTACACGCTACCGACCTTGGTGGAAAGAGATTTCAACGAAATCGGTTCCGTTCTGTACATCAACAAAAAGTGGCTGGATCAGCTCGGCCTGTCCGTTCCTGAAACGATTGATGATTTCTACAATGTACTGAAAGCGTTTAAAGAGAAGGATCCGAACGGAAACGGCAAGCCGGATGAGATTCCATTCTCCTTCCTCTTCAATAATGCTCAGAACGGGGCTAATTCTCTGGCAGGCTCTTTTGGCATCAAGCTGGATGATCCGCGCAACAACCTGTACGTGGACAATGGCACCGTTAAATATGCGCCGGAGCAGCCGGAGTACGAGAACTACATGCAGTATATGAACAAGCTGTTCAAGGAGAAGCTGATTGACCCGGAGGTCTTTACTCATGACCAGAACACGTACCTGACGAAGGTGCGCAGTGAGGATGTGCCGATCGGATCGTTCTTCACCTACTCCAACCAAGGGGTATTCGGTTCGATCAATGAGGATTATGTTCCAGTGCTGCCGCTGAAGGGAGCTAATGGCGAGCAAGGCTGGCTCCGTATGCCGGTATCGCTCAGCAAGGGAGCATTCGCAATTACGTCAAAAAACAAACACCCAGAAGTGACGCTGAAGTGGATGGATACAATGTATGAAGAAAAGCTGAGCTTCCAGTTAGAGGTAGGCCCAATTGGCCTGACCGTGAAGGAGAATCCGGACGGTACTTTTGACAAGCAGCCGGTTCCGGAGGGTATGAACTCTGGTGACTTTAAGCACTCGGAGGCACCGGGCAACGGCGCTACCGTGATGGTGCTGAAGAATATGGTAGATCGGCTGATTGATGATCAGGCGGACGAGAAGCGCGAGCATTATAAGATGTATATGCCATTTGCATCCACCGAGCTCATTCACGACATGCTGTGGTCGCTGGAAGACGGCGAGACGCTCGCCGCCATCAACCTGGACCTGAATGGCAAGAACGGCTATTATGCCAGCACCTTTGCCAAATTCGTCATGAATGGTTTCACCGATGCAGATTGGGATAATCACCTGGCCCAACTGAAGAAGCTGAGAGTGGAAGAGTATGTAGCCCTGTATCAGAAATACTATGATTCCTCGAAATAAGCATTAGTTTAGAATCAAGAAGCCATATCTTTGGCGGGGAGAGGGTAAACTCCTTTATTTGCAAAGATGCGGCTTTTTCTCAACCGCTGATTGTAGATAGAACAGGGAATAGAGTGCCATAAGTTCACAAAATGTAAACGTTTTTCTAAGGAGGCCGACATGAAAAGATTATTGTCCTTATTTTTGAGCCTGAGTCTCATTGCAGCACTGGTGGTTCCTCCTGCTCCGCTGCAAGCCGCCATGATTGCGGATGCGCAGCAGTTAGTGGAGTTCCTCCGCACCAAGCTGGATGTAGGCGGGGATGCTTCCAAGATCAAAACGGCTGACGGTAACATGACAGCGCAGGTCAGCACCCCGGTTACGATTAACGAGACGTTTAACGTACCGGTCGGTGTGAAGCTGCAGCTGTTCGTGAAGATGGGCATTCAGGAAGAAATTACGGTAGACGGGAAGCTGCAGGACAGCCGAGCTCTTGAATTTCGCCGGGATGGTGTTGTTGGCACCGGCATCGGCTCGGTGCTGCTGAATTCGGGGAGCAGCTACTACCAGCAAGGCATTGAGGTCGTGGGAGCGGACGGCGTTCTGCAGCCAGGGGCTGATTCCAGCGTGAGGCTGCTGGCAAACAGCCAGCTTTACGTAACCTCCGGGACGGTCACAGTGGCGGCCGGCAAGACGGTGACGTCAGATATGTTCAAGAGGATTGAGGTTGCAGAGGGAGCAAAATTCGATGTTAAAGGAGTAATCAATAATGATGTTGTCGTTGTAACGCCTGTCCCTACGGGATCGGATCAAGCGGTAGACAAGGCCGCGCTGGTCCAGGCGATCTCCGGAGCGTTTGCCAACAAGGACGCCACGGCAGTTAGCGTGGATGGTACAGATGTGCCATCGTCCGGAAAATGGGTTACATCATCGGCTGCGGATGCCTTAATAACAGCCATCCAATCTGCCATCGAGGTCAGGGATGATGCCGCGGCCACCCAGAGTCAGGTCACGGAAGCGGAGGCTTCCCTGGCAGCAGCAGTCCAGGTATTTGATGCTGCTAAGCAGGATGGCACCCGTACGGGCCTGCCTGCGGAGATTAAGACCGCACAGGATCTTACGGACTGGCTCAGAAATGTGACCGTGAATGACACGCTGGTGAAGTTGAGTGGAAATACTGTGGAGCTGTATGAATCAATTGCGATTACCGAGCCGCTGTCCATTCCGGCGGGCGTGAAGCTGCAAAGCTTTGCCAACATGACCGTGAATGCGGCAGTGACCGTGTCGGGCACCGTTCAGGACAGCCGCACACCGGACAAGCGAGGAGCAGGGCTTGCTGGCAACGGTTCCGGTGCCGTGGTGTTCCGCACGGGAAGCAGCTACTATCAGCAAGGCACCGAGGTGGTGGGTCCGAACGGTATATTCAAGCTGGGTGCAGATTCGAGTGTAGAGATGCGGGGGAATCACCATCTGCGTATCACTTCCGGCATTGTAACCCTGGCCAAGCCGGTTATGACGTCCGTGGTGCAGCGGATTACAGTAGCCTCAGAGGCCATATTTAACGCCTCGGCCTCCAATATTGGAGCCGGTGTTGACTATACGCCGGTTAGCGCTATCCTTGTAAGGCTGAATGAGCTGATCCAGCTGGCTGAGGCCAATATATCCTCCACGCCGGTCAGCGTGAACGGTGCCGGACTTACGTCAGATCAATACTGGGTAACGGCAGCGCATCAAGATGTATTCGCCCAGAATATTGAAGACGCGGTCATGACGAAGAACAACAGCTCGGCTACGGAGAGCGACTATCAGACTGCAGCCGCAGCGCTGGAGGCTGCAGCTCAAGCCTTTAACGATGCGAAGCAGCCAGGTGCGGTGCTGGCCGAGGAGATTGCGACGGCGGATGAGCTGCTGGAGGCAATGAACGGTCTGAACGGAGGCGCAGAGTCTGTGGCAAGACGCTTGGCTGACGAAAGAGTAGGTGAGAAGACGTTCCATGTCGTGGAAGTGTTCAAGCCGGTTACTGTTACGAAAAAACTGACCGTGCCCTCTAATGTGCGGCTGAAATTCACGGCCCAAATGACGGTTCATGCAGTCATTCAGGTAAAGGGGCAGCTGCAGGACTTCCGCGATGAAGGCTTCATTATCGGCAATGGCATTGTCGGAGCTAGCGGTATTGGGTCCGCGGTGTTCGAGCCAGGCAGTGCCATGTACATCAAGGGCAAGGGAGAGACGATCGGTGACACCGGGATGCTTCGGGTAGAGCCAAATTCCAAGCTGAGCATGTATGCGAAGAATCGCATGGAGATCACAACAGGTAAAGCGACCGTCCTGAAGCCGCTCATTACGTCGCTGACGACGGAACTGAGCGTACAGTCAGGTGCGGAGCTTACGGTGATCGGCTCCATTCCGAAGGAGATTGCCGTTCAATCCAGCGGAACCTACATTGATGCCAGCACTACGAATACCGAGTCCAAGCTTGGTATGGTTGGCGACTCGGCTGAATCCTCGGATGAAGCTGCTCTGGCGGCTGATATCCAGGACGGGCGCATCTATCTGACGGTGAAGTCGATGGAGCAGAAGAAGGTGACCGTGACCGTGAAGGCAGCGGATGGCCGGACGGCGACGATTGAAGCTGATCTGAAGAACGGGGGCATTGTGTCGAAGAGTATTTTGAAATACGGCGCACTGTCCGCGGCAGAGCTAAAGGCACGCATTCAGTCCAAAATCAGCGAGCTCGAAGCCCTGATCCTAAAAGCGCAGGCCCGCCAGCTTGATACAGAGCGGGAGAAGGGGGCGGTCTGGTTCGCGAAAGAATATGACAAATATGCCGACTGGGATGAGAAGAATATTGATGTGAACAAGAAGATGTTCGGGGTTATTCCATCCTCAAGCCCGGGTGGCAAGTCACCGGAGGAGCTGGCGCTGGAACTGCCGGAGTTCCAGCGTACGGAAGTCATCGCGCTGCTGGATACGTCAATTGCCGAGCTGACAGCGGTGCTGGACGGAACGGTCGTGCGGAGGCCGGTGCGGCTCGTGGATTGGGACGGCATTGAGCTGCAGGGAAGTAATTTCTACAGCGAGGGCAAGCCTGTATTCCTGCACGACTATTTCTCCAAGCCACTTGATGTGTCGAAAGACAACGCGACCCTGTACAACGACTATCTCGGCAAAATAGATCTGCCCAAATCCATCAATCCGAGCTTTGTAAGCGACGAAAATGGTACGCCGACTGCAGACAAGTACGGCGATTTACAGAACCGTCCGAGCAACAACATGGGCTATACCATCTTGTGGCATAATTCCGCTCCCGCTTGGGCCACCAGTAAGCACGGGGAGACGCTCCGTGACGGCATTACAAGCTTTACGAAATACGACATTAATCACCCGGAGATCCGTTCGATCTGGAGTAATGTGCTGAAGCAGACCGGACCAATCACGAGCGGAAAGCCTTACACGGAGCTGGGATATCTGCTGGCGAACGAGCCGCACTGGTTCCTGGAGAAAGGCCACTGGGCAACACCTAAAAAAGTAAATGGCCAAGAGGGTATTTCCGACATTGCCTTGCAGCAATTCGCAGCATGGCTGCAGGAGCGCCATCAGACGATCAGTGACCTGAATGCACTGTGGGGAACGAGCTATGCAAGCTTTGATGTGGCTTCGCGGAGCGTCATTCCACTGGATAAGAAGTATAAAGGAACACCGATCGGATACGATGTCAGCTTGTTCAATATGGAGCGGGGAACGGAATGGCTGCGCTTCCTGCATGAGCAGGTGAAGAAAAATGATCCAGAAGCAAACACGCATATCAAAATTATGCCGGACCTGTTCGTTGGGGACAACCGGACACATGGCATCGACTTTGAGAAGCTCACGGAAATGGTCGATATCATCGGCGACGATGCGAAGACCCGGAAGGAGAACTTCAAGTCAACCGGACAAGCGGAGGATTGGAAGGAGCATTACTCCTATATGTGGAAAGAGCTGGCCATGTCCTACGACTTTATGTCCTCGGTCAGCCCGGAGAAGGCCCATATAAACTCAGAGGTGCATTTCCTGTCTACCGTCGCTTACCGGGATCTGTATATGAAGCCGGAATATGTACGCAACACATACTGGCTTGCCACGCTGCTCGGTATGGATGCAGGCTTTACATGGTTCTGGGGACGAAATCCGGATGGCTCGATTGAGAATCGTCTGATGACCACCTCGGTGCAGGGGCTGCTGGAGTCATATCCGGGAACCGTTGCTCAGCAGCCACGGGTAGCGAATGAGCTGAGCAAGACGATGATGGACCTGAACGCTTTCTCCGAGGAGATTGTGAAGTTCCAGGAGCAGCGCAAGCCAGTGCGAATCTTCTACTCCGAAACTGCGGCAATCAATGATACGCATTATATGGAGGATCAATTTGAGCTGTACGAAGCCCTGTTCTTCAGCGGTGTGCCGGTCGGGTTTGTGACCGCAAGCATACTGGAGAAGCAGCCGCATTCCAACTGGGATGCCGTGGTGATCCGCAAGACCGAGGAAGTCACTGACGCTGAATTTGCCGCGCTGCAGTCTTATTTGAATCAGGGAGGAACGGTCATTACAGATGCCGGCAGCTTGAAGGCGACCGAGTACAAGAAGCCGCGCACAGCCGCATTAACCCAAGGAAGCGGTGTGCTTCTCAAGCCGGTGGACGAATCAGCTGTAAACATGGCAGAGCAGGCGTTTGGCGTGCTTGAGCAGAAAGACAGCCTGTCTCCGGTCAACCTGATGGAGACCAACGGATCGAGTCAGCGCGGGGCTATGTGGCGTGTAGTACCGTATGGCGACGACCGATATATGATGACGATTGTGAACCTTGGCAAGCATGGGGCTTCGCTGAAGGCAGCGATGGCCGACAACCAATCATTCATAGTGACAGACATGATGACAGGCCAAAGCCTCGGTACGTCCTGGACACTGAAGCCGGAAGGAGTCATGCTACTGGAGCTTCAGGCGGTACCAGCAGGAGGCGGAAGTCCGGCCCCGGACAATAGCGGATCGGTAAAACAGCCTTCCGCTCCAGTTAAAGTGACAGCGGACACCATTAAGAACGGTGTCGCGCGCTCCAAGCTCTCTGGCAGCCTGCTGCAAAGTGCAGTGGAACAGGCTGTAAACGGCACGGTGCGTATTCAGGTAGAGGTGCCGGCAGCCGTGAATGAAATACAGCTGCAGCTTCCCGCTTCAAGCGTGAGTGCTGCAGGTAAGGCGCAGATCAAAAAGCTGACGATCGACACCGGCCTCGCTGTCGTCACGATCCCGCTGTCCATGCTGCAGAAGGACTTGGGCTCTAACGCCCAAAATGTAGAGATCACGGTGAAGAAGACCTCCGTGAAGCTGGACAGCGAGAAGACACGGGCCGTGGTAAAAGACAATCCCGTCTATGACTTCACACTGTCCGTAGACGGGACGGCGATCAGCCATTTCGGCAACGGACATACTGTGGAGCTGCAGCTGCCTTATACGCTGAAGGCTGGCGCGAAGCCGAAGCACATTGTTGCCTATTACATTAACGACAAGAGCGAGCTGGAGGTGGTTAAGAACAGCCGCTATGACGAGAAGGCAGGAATGCTTATATTCCATGTGAAGCATTTCAGCTACTATACAGTAGCTGCAGCAAGCGTCAGCTTCAAGGACCTGGCGACTGTTCCATGGGCTGAGGAGAGCATTCTGTCTCTGGCAGCGCGGGACATCGTGCAGGGTACTGGCGCTGGAGCCTTCCAGCCAGTGCAGCAAGTGAGCCGCGCCCAGTTTGTTCAAATGCTTGTCAACGCCTTTGAGCTTGGCTCTGGCGAGCCTGCGGTCTCTACTTTCAAAGACGTGGAACAGGGAGCATGGTACAGCGGGGCGCTCGGCACAGCACAGGCGCTTGGAATCATTTCCGGCAAGCCGGATGGCAACTTCGGTGTTCATGACTCTATAACGAGACAGGAAATGGCGGTCATGGTGCATCGCTTGCTGGAAGCAGAGCGTATTTCACTGCCTGCAGGCACAGGCTCTTTACAAGCCTTCAAGGATGAACAGCTGATATCCGGCTATGCTGCAGCCAGCGTAAAGGCTTTGCAGACCTCCGGCTTGCTGCAGGGCTCGAGCAACGGACGATTTGGTCCGAAGGATCTCACCACGCGGGCCCAGGCAGCTGTGCTGCTGGAGCGTCTGCTTGAGCTTCTATAAATAAGGTATTAAACCGTATTTGCAAGGCACAGGGAACCAACACAAATCAAAGGAAAGAAGCCGCTCTTGAACAGAGCGTGCTTCTTTTCCTGCATGCCCTAAAGCTACTACATTAATAATTTTAGAAAATACAAAAAATGTATTTACTTAACAACTCATGTAAAATAATATAAATGTGAAATTAAATTTTAAATTTAAACGGAGGTGCATGAATGGGAACAAAACAGATGCTGATCAGCCTGACCTTGTGTGTCGGATTGATCATGGGTATGACCGCAGCAGACCGCTCGTCAATCGCATTAGCTGCTGAAACCCCGAAGCAGGAGGCCGACAGAAAGCTGGGCGAGCTGAACGCGCTGATCACACAGGCGAAAGGAAGTGGAATTGACACCACCCGGGAAGAAAGTGCGGTATGGATGGCAGGTGAATTTCTTAAATACGCAGACTGGGACGCTGCCAACGTTGCCAAGAATAAGGCACAGTTCGAACGAGTCAAAATGTTCCAGAATAACGCGCAAAAGCTTGCGAATAACCTGCCTAATTTTGAGCGCAGAGAAGTCATTCAAATGCTGGATACGGCCAAATCCGAACTGACACAGGTCATCAACGGAGCTGTGACGCGCCGGGCAGTACCGAAGGTGAACTGGTCGAACATTACGGTGCAGAACGATCAATTCATGTCAAACGGAAAGCCGGTGTTCCTGTACGATTACTTCTCTAAGCCGCTGAATATTCCAACTTCCGATCCGACACTGTATAACGAATACTTGGGCAAGCTGGATCATCCGAAGGCCATTAGCCCGATCTTCGCCCTGGACGAGGCCGGGACCATCGATCAGACCAAGCTGGCTGATCTAAAGAATCGCCCGACCAATACAGCCGGCTACCTCATGCTGTGGCATGATCCGCTGCCGCAATGGGCAGCATCCAAGTATGGGCCAGAAATATTGAAGGGACAGAGCTTCTTCACCAAATATGACATTGACCACCCTCAGGTACGGGAAATCTGGAAGGATGTCTTCAAGGGAACGATCCCGACGACGGCCGGCAAAAATTACACCAAGCTCGGCTACATTCTCGCCAATGAGCCGCACTGGTTTACGGCTAAAGGGCATTGGGCCGCCGTTTCAAACGTCTCTACGTACACGATGAGCAAATTCAGAACATGGCTTGAGGCCAAGCACGGCACCATTGCAAAGCTGAATGGGCTGTGGGAGACGAGCTACACCAGCTTCAACCAGGTGAATATTTCCATTCCACTGGATACGTCCTACGAGAACACTCCGATCCGGTATGACTGGTCACGCTTCAATATGGACCGGGGAACAGAATGGCTGACCTTCTTGCATGATGAGATCAAGAAATATGATCCAGCGGCCCGGACACAGCTGAAGATTATGCCGGACCTCTTCGTCGAGGGCCCTCGTGATCACGGGATCGACTTTGAGGCGCTGACAGAGATGACAGAGATTATCGGCGACGATGCGAAGATCCGCAAGCGTAACATGAACAGCACGGGTCCGGAGAGCTGGGAGTCCAAGTACGCCTACTACTGGGAGGAGATGGCGATGTCGTATGACTTTATGGATTCCGTCAGCCCGAACAAGCCACACTTTAACTCCGAGGTGCATCTGCTTTCGACTACACAATACCGAGATCTGTACATGAAGCCCGAGTATGTTCGCTCCACATACTGGCAAACCACGCTTCACGGCTTGAACGGAGGTCTGACATGGTTATGGGGTCGTAACGCCGACGGCTCGATTGAAGAGCGGTTGCAAAATGCGACAGGCGGCCTTGGTGAGTCGTATGCTGCCTCTGTGGCACAGCAGCCGAGAGTGGCGCAGGAACTCACCAAGACGATGATGGACATGAACGCCTTCTCGAATGAGATCGTCAAATTCCAGCGGGAGCGCAAGCCGGTTCGCCTGTTCTACTCCGAAGCAGCGGCAATCAATGATTATAATTATATGGAGGATCAGTTCGATCTGTATGAGTCTATGTACTTTAGCGGGGTACCGCTCGGCTTTGCAACGAAGAACATTATTTTCAAGCAGCCGAACACGGATTGGGATGTCATCGTAGTCCGCAAGACCGAAGAAGTAACCGAAGCGGAATTTAACGCGCTGCAAATTTATCTGGACAACGGGGGAACGGTAATCATTGATGATGTCAGCCTCAAGTTCAATGAATACAAGCGGCCTCGCGCAAAGACCCTGACCGCAGGATCTGGCAAGCTGATCAAGATGACAAACAATGCGCTGTCCGGCATCGCATCCAAGGTAATGATAGAGCTGTCGGCCAAAGGTCAGCTGCCACCGGTTGTCCTGACCGAGAATAATGGCCTGCCATCCAAGGGAGCCTTCTGGCGGGTCGTGCCAAATGGCACGAACACCTACCTGATGACGATCGTTAACATAGGGAAGAACACATCCAATATCAGCCTGAAAATGGCGAACAACAAAAATGTCACCGTCAAAAACCTGATGACCGGCAAGAGCTCGCCTGTGAGCTTCAGCCTGGGCTCGGAGCAGGTGCTGCTACTGGAGGTTAAGCCGGTGCCATAAGGCACGTGATAGTCAATAAACAACTGTATTTAAGATAACAACAAGGGACGATCTACCGAAGCTTGCTCGGCGGATCGTCCCTTTCTCTTGTTACCGATACAGCTGCTGCTGGTAATCGCGCGGCGACAAGCCGGTGACCTGCTTGAACACACGGCTGAAATAATAGGGGTTCGGAAACTGCAGCTGCTCGCTGATCTGGGATATGTTTAGCGCTTCAGCGTGCATCAGCTCAATTGCGCGCTGGATTTTCAGCTTGCGGTAGTATTCATTGATCGTGCTGCCGGTATCGGCTTTGAACACCCGCCCTAAATAGGTGTAGTTCATGCTTAGACTGTTGGCAATCCTCCGGCTGTCAAAGGGCTGCTCAATCTGATGCTTCAGGCAGGCCATGATTTTGGAGGAGAGCGCGGAGGTGCGGTGCTCGTCCCTTCGCTGCAGATCCTGCTGCAGCAGCTCATACAGTGCCTGATAAAGCAAACCGTTTATGCGCTCGGTACTGAACGGGGCAGCGGAGCGGTACAGCCGCAGCATGGTGTTTAGGATATCCATAAAAGACTCTTGTGAGGATAATGTGAGCTGCTTCGGTAGAAAGAGCGGCTCTTGCTCCTCTCGGGGCTGAAACGGTACGAACGAGACCCAGTACCATGTCGAGCCGGGCGGGACGGGGGCTTTTCCCCAGTGACGGCACTGATTTTTGAGAAAAAAAGCCTGTCCGCTGCTAATTGTATAGTCGGTTTCCTCCTCGCACACGGTAACGGCTCCGTCCACGACATACAGCAGGGTATCCATATTCAAGATCCGGTCGACGTGAATCCAGGGCTGCGCCGGCTTGAACACCCCCATCGTAATCAAAGCAGGCAGCTCGCTGCGGTTCATCATGACGTGCTGCTCCATTTGCACGGTTCCCCCTTTCAGCCTTTCGTTAAGAAACATTGTATAGAAGTTGAAATAAGATATCAATTTTGCATTCCCATGTATTTTTAAAGCTCTGACGCTGCACTATTATATGGATATATGGTAAATGCGAAGGAGGAAGTCTGATGGAATTTACACCCATCAAGGTGGAGCGGGACCTGACGATTGTCGGGGGCGGAATGCCGGGCATCTGTGCTGCAATCCAGGCTGCAAGGCTCGGCATGAAGGTGTCATTAATCAACAACCGGGGGTATTTGGGCGGTAATGCGAGCCCG
Organism: Pristimantibacillus sp. Z349TD_6; assembly: GCF_056173205.1. Classification (NCBI taxonomy): domain Bacteria; kingdom Bacillati; phylum Bacillota; class Bacilli; order Caryophanales; family Paenibacillaceae; genus Pristimantibacillus (SeqCode); species Pristimantibacillus sp. Z349TD_6. The sequence goes on from NZ_CM149662.1 coordinate 2,579,277, forward strand.
GAGAACCGGATCAATGTAGTCGGTGCCGATGGTGCCCAGGAGTTTAACTTCTATGCACGGGAGTCAGGCATTATGGAAGAGCTGCGCCTCGAGAACCTGTACCGGAATCCGCAGGGCAATGCGTATTTGTGGGAATCGATTCTGCTGGATTTTGTCCTGGGAGAGCCCAATGTATCTCTATTTCTGAATACGAATATTGATAAAGTCGAAACGGATGGAAACGGTAACATCCTGTATGTGTCAGGATCGCAGCTGGGGGCGGAGAAGCGCTTTGACTTTTACAGCCCGCTGTTTCTCGATGATACCGGGGATGGAACGATCGGCTATTTTGCCGGTGCGGAGTATCGCACGGGAAGGGAAGCGAAGTCGGAATTCAATGAGCGGATCGCCCCGGATGAAGCGGACGAGAATATGCTGCTGAGCACCCTGTCTTGGTATTCCAAGGACACCGGACGCCCTGCGCGGTTCGTCATGCCGGAATTCGCCAAAAGCCTGAAGGTAGAGGAAGCGCTCCAGTATCGGCAGATTCCAGATCGCATTCCGGGCAATTCGCGTTATGAGGCATACCGAATGCAGTGGTTTTATGAGATTGGCCACGGGAAGGATCCGATCAGCCAGAACGAGGAAATTATGCAAAGCCACAGAGAGCTCGTATACGGAATCTGGAATCATATCAAGAACAGCAAAAATTACGATGCTTCCCAATATGATCTGGAGTATGTAAGCGGCGTTCCGGGGAAGAGAGAATCGAGAAGGTTGATAGGGGATTATATCCTGACCGAAAGAGATGTCGTTGAGCAGAAGGATTTCGAGGACACGATCGGTTATGGCGGCTGGTCGATTGACCTGCATGCGGTCGAAGGCTTTTTCTCGAAGGATATGACGACCCGCCACTTCGTGTTGCGGGGAGTGTATTCCATTCCGTACCGCAGCTGCTACTCCAAAAATGTAAACAATCTGTTTGTGGCCAGCCGCTGCATGTCCACCACTCACGTGGCCTTCGGTTCTACCCGCGTTATGGCTACGCTTGCAGTGCTGGGGCAATCCTGTGCCGCCGCTGCCCACTTGTGCAGGAAATACAATGTGCAGCCAAGAACCATTTACGAGCAGCATATGGAGGAGCTGCAGCAGCTTCTGATGGCGAATGACCAATACATCATCGGGCAGCGCAGCCATGATCCGCTGGATTTGTGCCGTCACGCCGACATTCAGGTCAGCTCGGTGCAGCCTTCCTTCCTGGAGAGTGCGGATTTCAGCCTGCCGCTGGATGGGCGGTATGCTTTCATTGTGCCGGCGAAAGAGCCAATTCAACAGGTGGCGCTGCGCCTTAGCAGCCAGAGCGAAAGCCGTCTCCGGTATACCGTCTACACGCCGGTGAAGCTGCAGAACTATTCACCGCAGCACAAGCTGTATGAGGGCGAGATTACCGTCCCGGCCTCGTCAGAGCTTCGTTGGGTGACCCTGCCGCTGAACGGCAAGAGCGAGAGCGGCAAGCTGTTCATTGAATTTGAGCCGAATGAGTCGATTCAGTTGGGTATGTGCGATGACGAACTGAACGGCGTATTTTTCCTGAAAAAGCATGCCATGAACCGTCGCACGACTTTCTGCGATATAGATACCCTGGAGGTAAAGAAAGAAATGTGGCGAGCGGAGAAGGGGCTTCCTTGCTACCGTACAGGCACGGACCAGGACATTTATAACGGGGGCAACCTGAACAACGGACTGTCGAGAAACCACGGCTTGCCTAACATGTGGCTGTCTGCACTGACCAAAGGGGATGAGTCCATTACCGTGGCTTTTCAGGAAGCTCGGAACGTCAGCCGGATCCAGCTCGTCTTTGACTCCAATCTGAACTATCACTATGACAACCTTGAGATCTATCAGGATTTCACGGTATTCCAGACCCTGGTGAAGGACTATACCGTCTACTGCAAACAGAATGGGGATTACCACGAGCTGATCTCGGTGACAGACAATTACCAGCGCGTCAACAAGCTGTACTTTGATCCGGTCTGGACGGATGAGCTGAAGGTCGTCTTCCACCGGACCAATGGCGCGAAGAGGATAGGTGTGTACGAGATTCGGGCATACGAGTAGGGCTGTCGCAAGTCTGCGCGCGGCGCAAAGGACGAGACTGTAGAAGCCAAAGCAAAAGGAGGCATGAATGGGATGGCCAAGAAGCCGCATGTGTTTTTTATAATGACCGATGAGTTGCGGGCGGACACGCTGGGATATATGGGCCATAGCACAGTGCAGACGCCCCAACTGGATGCGTTCGCGAAGGACTGTGCTGTATTTACGAATGCGTATACGAACTGCCCGATGTGCGCTCCGGCGCGCGTAAGCCTGGCTACCGGACGCTACGGCCTCAGCCACGGCGTGCTGGATAACGCCTTCGCCCCGGTGGAGGATGAAATGTCACTCTACAGCACGATGAGCCATCAAGGGTATCATACGATCAACTATGGGAAAATCCACTATAATACGCCGGGCTCCTTCGGCTTTGAGGAGCACTATCCCCGCGGGCAGTTTGCCGGCGGAGAGGTCGGCGTGTTCGGCGTCACGGACCGCGAGCTGTTGAAGAAGAGTGTATATAAGAAAAATGAAGGCGAGGTTTCGCTCGTCATTCACGGAGTGAACCCGCAGAAGCCCGAGGAAACGGCTGATTCGCTGCTGACAGAGGCTTATATCGAGCGGCTGAATGACCTGAAGGACAGTGAGCGGCCCTTGTTCCACCGGCTGTCGATCATTGACCCGCATACGCCGTATTTTCCAGCGGAGCCCTATGCGTCGATGTATGACTACCGGGAAATGCCCCTGCCGGATACCTGGAGGGAGGACCTCTCCACCAAGCCGTTGCTGCATCGCTATTACTACCGGGCGCGCGGGTTTAACCGCTTGACGGAGGAGGATTACCGCAAGAGCATGGCCAGCTATTACGGTCTGGTCACGCATGTGGATGACCGTGTCGGCCAGGTTCTGGCGAAGCTGAAGGAGCTTGGCCTGTACGATGAGTCTATTATCGTATTTACATCGGATCACGGCTCGATGATGGGAGAGCATGGTTTTATCGAGAAATGGGGGATTATGTACGAAGAGGTGTCCCGGATTCCGCTCCTGATCAAGTTTCCGAAGAACATGCTCCAGGGAACCTATGAGGCCTTCGCAGAAATTGTAGACATCATGCCGACCCTTCTGGATGCCGCCGGCATCGACATCCCGGACTGCGTGCAGGGACAATCACTCCTGCCGATGCTCCGCAAAGAGCCGGGAGCTGCCAAGAACGAAGTGTTCGGGCATATCTTCACGGGCGGCCTGCAGCGCGAGCCGGCGCTAATGATCCGCAAGGGGCCATGGAAGCTCACCTGGTATCCAGGACAGGAGGAGCTTCACGATCGGCTTATGAATGACCACTGCTTGAAGTTCACGCATATGTTCCTTGAGGACGTCGTGGAGGGCGAGCTGTATCAGCTGGAGCAGGACCCCGGAGAATCACATAACCTGTTCCATACTCCGGCCTATGCCGACATCAAGGAGGAGCTGCTTCAGCGGCTTACAGAGTGGCGGGACGGACTGGGGCCGTTAGCCGACCTTGAAGATATGCAGCAAGCTCGAAATACTGTGAACATCTACCATTTGATGCAGGGGGACAATTTGGCCAGAATGCAGACCTTGATGAGAGCGGGTGGAACCGTCAAGCAACTGGTACGGCAGGGTATTAAGAAGTAATGATAGTACTACTCTCGCGAGAAGGTAAAAATAGTACTACTATTGTTAGGGTATGTGCATGGCAAAAGGCTCTGCCCAGCAGATATGATGGGAATAAGGCCTCGGATGCCGATATCGGGCATCCGAAACTTTGAAACATCATATTTTGTACTCAGGAGGATATTTAAATGAAGGATCTGAAGAAGGTCTGGGAAAATCTTGACGTGCTTCATATTAATCGGGAAGCCCCGAGAGCTTACTATATACCGTATGCCAATACAGAATCGGCGAGGAAGGGGAAGCGAGGGAAATCCCCTTATTACCAAACACTCAACGGACAATGGAAGTTCCGCTACCACCGCAGCGTGCAAGAGGTGCGAGAGGCTTTTTACGAGGAGGCTTATGATTACTCCGGCTGGGATGACCTGCTTGTGCCTTCCTGCTGGCAGTCAAACGGCTATGACCAGATGCAGTATTGCAATGTGAATTATCCGATTCCGTGCGATCCGCCCTTCGTTCCGGACGAGAATCCGGCGGGCTTGTATATCCGGGAGTTCAACGTTTGCACCGATTGGAAGGACCAGGCCACACACATCGTCTTTGAAGGCGTGAATTCCTGTTTCTATTTGTGGGTTAACGGTACTTTTGTCGGCTATAGCCAGGGCAGCCGCATTCCGGCTGAATTTGATCTTACCTCCTATGTGCGCAGCGGAAGAAACCGCATGGCTGTTATGGTGCTCAAATGGTGCGACGGCACCTATCTGGAGGATCAGGATGCGTGGCGCTACTCCGGCATTTTCAGAGATGTATATCTTCTTGCCCGCAGTAATGAGCGGATCCGCGACGTGTTCTATCAAGCTGATTTATCTACGGATTACAAGTCGGCCTCGTTGCGCTGTGATATCGAGAGCCAAGGCAGCGTCGAGGTGCAGATTCAGCTGCTGGATGCCGAGGGGCGCGTGATCGGCGCAAGCACTGCCCGGGTGAAAGGCAAGGAAACGATTCGGTTGGACATTGCAAGCCCTGTGCTGTGGAGTGCAGAAAATCCGTATTTGTATTCGCTGCTTGTGAGTGGTGCTGGCGAAGTGCTGCATTTCCATGTCGGGCTCCGCAAGGTAGAGGTGCTGGACGGGGTCTTCCGCATCAACGGCCAGGACATCAAGCTGAAGGGTGTTAACCGCCATGATTCCCATCCAGAGTTGGGACAGACGATTCCGCTGAAGCATATGATTCAGGATTTGAAGCTTATGAAGCAGCATAACATCAACACGATCCGTACCTCCCATTACCCGAACGACCCGAGATTCCTGGATTTGTGCGACCAGTATGGCTTCTATGTAATTGATGAAGCCGATCTGGAGGCGCACGGGGTGTTGCATGCTGGGGATTATCACATGCTCACCAAAAATCCGGAGTGGGAAGCGGCGTTTCTGGACCGTGCTGTCCGTATGGTCGAACGGGACAAGAACCATCCGTCTGTCGTGATCTGGTCCATGGGGAATGAATCCGGCTATGGCGTAAATCATATTGCGATGGCACGTTGGACCCGAGAACGCGATACGACCCGGCCTGTGCATTATGAAGGGGCGGCGCTGAAATATAACGGCCATCCCGATACCAGCTGCCTTGATATGAACAGCAGAATGTACGCCACCGTGCAGGAGATGGTCGCCTACGGCAGCGATGAGAGCCAGACCAAGCCTCTGCTGCTATGCGAGTATAGCCATGCCATGGGCAACAGCTGCGGAGACCTGAAGGATTACTGGGACGTTATCTATGCGTATCCGAAGCTGATGGGCGGCTGCGTTTGGGAATGGTGCGACCACGGCATCAAAACTCAATCCCTGGACGGGCAGATGTTCTTTGGCTATGGCGGTGATTTCGGAGATGTGCAGAACGACGGTAATTTCTGCATTGACGGGCTGGTCAGCCCGGACCGGATACCCCATACCAACCTGCTGGAGCTGAAGAAAGTTATGGCGCCGGTGCTGTTGGAGGCTGAAGTTGCCGCCGAAGGCAAGGTTCGCGTGACGAACCGCTATGATTTCATCGACCTCTCGGATGTTGTGATAAGCTGGCGGGTCGAGCGTGATGGTGAAACTGTGGAGCAGGGCGAGCTGCCGTCGTTGCAGACGCCTCCTCACGGAACGGAGCTCGTTACCATTCCTTATTCGCTACCGAATGCGGCGGGACGTTGGTTCCTCAGCCTGTTCGTGACGCAGCGTTCAGACAAGCTTTGGGCAGCTTCAGGTCATGAGCTGACCAATGAGCAGTTCGAGCTGCCGGTGCCTGCTTCAGTGCCTGCACCGGCTGCGGAGCTGCGGGTATGGCCGGACATCGCCGTGGAGCAGAAGGACGATGAGGTGATCGTGGAAGGCTTTGATTTCCTTCATGTATTCGATCTCCACGCCGGAGCGTTTACGAAGGTGACCAAGCATGGCGTGCCGCTCATTCAGGGCAAGCCGCAGTTCAATATTTGGCGGGCGCCGGCGGACAATGACCGCAAGATCAAGGTGCTTTGGAGCAAGGAAGGCTATGAGCGGGCCATGACCAAGGTCTACCGCGCCGAGGTCACCCATGTGTCGGCGAAGCGGGTTCAGATTGAAGTGGACTTCGCACTGACCTGCAACATCAAGCTGCCGCTACTCAAGGGCAAGGCCGTGTGGGAGGTTGACGGTGCCGGAGTCATTACATTGAAGACTTCGGTTCAGGTGAGGGAGGATCTGCCATACCTGCCTCGCTTCGGACTGCAACTCGTCATGCCGGCAGGGAATGAGCAGGTAGAATATTTCGGCTACGGACCTCAGGAAAGCTATATTGACAAGCGCCAAAGCGTCAGAAAGGGCAAATATGAGCTGACCGTCGACGAAATGCACCACTCGTATGTAGTGCCGCAGGAGAACGGCTCGCGTTACGGTACGGAGTGGGCCTCCGTCAGCAATGCACTCGGCATGGGTCTCCTGTTCACCAGCCCGGGCTCGGAGTTCTCGTTCCAGGCGCTCCATTACACGCCGGAGGACATGACCCAGGCGAAGCATACGCATTCCCTGCGTAGACGCAAGGAGACGATCGTGCATCTGGATTACAAGATGAACGGGATCGGCTCCAGCTCCTGCGGAACCGATCTGCTGGAGCAGTACCAGTTGAGCGATAAGGAAATGGCCTATGAGCTGCGAATCGCACCGATCCTGACAGAAGACGAATAGCAGCCCTTCATCTTAGCCGTCCTGACGGAGGATATGGGACTGGCAACGGCATCGTTCCCTCTATGGTTGATTACGTTACATAGGGTCTTCCTCAGATCATGTCGAGATGTCAGTCCAACTTGTCGACCCAGATAAGTTGGACACTGATGTAGCAGAAGCATTCTTTCGAGGATCTTGACACTGTTCTATGGGCCCGGGAGGGGATTGAAGTGTTGGCTGTCAGAGGGATCGTAAACGGAGTCGGCAATCATGATTGGTTTCGAAGACGGACGCTTCGGGCCACACAAGTCTGCTACAAGAGCTGAAGCAGCTATGCTTATCTATCGATTGTTTCAGCTAAATACGACAAATAACTAACGACACACAAAGGCCGATGAAGCACAGCAAAGTGCTTCATCGGCCATTCAGTGTTCTAGGCTACTATAAATGCTAAATGCGAGGTTTATCGGAGATTAATGCGACGTGTTCTAATGAGAGGCGCAGTTCCTCGCAGATTGTTTGTTTCCTTGTAACTTAAAAATTAATAATCCATGATTTGTTCCGCCGTCAATGGTTTGTTTGTTTTCGTTCTGCCATCTTCTCTGTAAAGTACGCCTCCATTCGTAGCTAAGGAATGAGTGAATCCAATAGACTGAATGTTGGCAGTAGTGAAATCCATCGTATAATTTCCGCGTTCAATACTGAACTCGGTATCCGACCGGTATTCCTGCGAAATCATAAGCACGGGTACGACTGGAGTCGTTAGACGTTTGGAGCCTTCAATGTTTGGAGCGTAATCCGAATAATTTCCTGCTCCGTCTCGCTTACTATATTCGATATACAGAAGATCACTAATAGCGAACCAGGCTAGCTTATCTGTTCCTTGTTGTGTTAGTGAAATTTCCCCCTTTAGCTTAACATTTTCAAAACGTCCGCGCTGCCTGTGAACATTATAGGTGTCACCTCCATAAGAAACCGTGACATTGTCATCTGCTTTAAACTTAGCTACATCTGCATGTATGGCGAATGCGCTGTTGACTGCTGAAATATTCGCTAAGGTAATATTGTGGTTAAGTTTAGCATGGGGCTTCAAATAAACCGTTGCAAAACCGTTTGTGTTGCTGATATTTACCAGTGCGATATTGTGTAAGGCTCCCAGATCTGGTCCGGACATGCTTATATAATCCGTATTCTTTCCGCTGCCCGGTTCTAAACGGACAGTTACTCCATTATCTCCGTCAATATTACGCATAAGGACGTTGTTTCCACCAAACATTTGTACTGTGGCATATCCGCCGTGAATCTTGGTAGCCCCTACATTTTGAATAACGCCGTAGGTAGGAACGAGTCCGAAAATGGGATTATAGGTTTGTTGGCCATCTACCAATATAGTCCCAGGGCTGCCGTCTTGATAGGGTGCTAATACGATAAAGGGCTGTCCCTCGTAATTTCCTGAAATATTAATTCCGGAAACAGCAAAGTTCTTCACATTTGATAATCGAACAGGGCGCTTATCGCCGCCAACATTGCCATTTGTATTAATTTTAAAGCGGCCTGGGCCAATCGATGCTATTTCTACATTCTCGATTCTTGGTGATGTCACAGTTGCCGGGCGAATATCAAACAAGATGTTGCTGTTCATGTTGAAGATGGCATTGCGATCAACCTCCACGCGAGTATTGGATTGGTTGATTTTCATGACGCCTAAATTGTATGTGCCGGCCGCGAATTGAATGATGCCACCGGCGTCAAGCTTTGATTGAATTGAACTTAACGTATCGCTTGGTGTTACGAGTACCTTTGTTGTTGATGTTATTTTATTTTCAAAGTAAGTCTTGCCCGCGTACACGGCCTTGCCAAGTCCTTGATAAGTTACGGGATCGGCTGCTTTAGCAGACTGTGGAACTTGAAGAGCCATAATTGCTAATGCAGCAATTATGGTCAAGCATACTTGTTTGAACAACATTTTGTTTAGCATCTTCAATTACCTCCTAAATAAAAAATTTAAATGCCGAATGAATTGAATTCGTAATTTGACATGTAAGGGGGGCGACTCAACTCTCCTTTCTCGATAAATGAAAGCGATTACAATCTAGCGTCTTCACGAGCTACGCTGTAATAAATTGTAATGCTTGTTTTAAATATAGTCAACCTATTTATATATAGACTAAATAAGAGGAGTACATGCTTAGTTGAATATGCCTATATATAATTTTGTTATTGATATATAAAATTTTAACTTGACACATGAAAGTGCTTTCAATATTATCTAAATATAAATAGTGATTTTAAGTATAGTATATTGAGCTTGATCAAAAACAAAGCTATCATGGCATGACTACGGGGAGTGGATGAATCTGAGGTGGAAGAGAAGCATCAGAAAAAATTTGGTAGGCTATTCGTTTATAATACCTGCCGTCATTGGGTTCCTAATGTTTATGGCTTATCCCTTGTTCAATTCCTTGTACCTAAGTTTTATGGATTGGAACATGTTCAAAGGAGCCGCAGGATCGACGTTCATCGGACTAGATAACTATAAAGAGGTATTTCAAAATGAATACTTCCGATCTGGCCTGCTGCATAATCTGCTGCTAATGATAATGGGGGTCCCGCTTTTAATTGTGTTAGCTCTTGTTATCGCCAACCTGTTAAACGCCAAAATTTTCGGACGCGGACTGTTGAGGGCTATGTATTTTGTGCCATATATAACGACAATTACGGCTTCGGCATTGGTATTCTCGGCACTATTCCATCCGGAGTTTGGTCCTATCAATTCTTTCTTGCGCTCGTTAGGCATTGAATCCACACCGGGCTGGGCAACAAGCGTGAAGTGGGCGTTGCCTACAATCGCATTATTCTGGGTGTGGAAGAACGTTGGATATTGCACCGTTATTTATCTAGCGAGCTTGCAAGGAATATCCAAAAGTTATTATGAAGCAGCTTCGATAGACGGGGCCAACAAACTGCAACAGTTCTTTCATATAACTGTACCAATCAGCTCGCCTACGACATTCTTTCTCATCATTACGTCGGTTATTTCTTCCTTTCAAGTATTCGCTGAAGTACAGGTAATGACGCAAGGCGGGCCAGGCACGGCTTCTATGACAATCGTCTACCATATCTATGATACGGCGTTCAAGCAATATCATATGGGTTACGCTTCAGCCGTATCGTGGGTATTCTTCGTGCTGGTAGTGATCATCACGTTAATTCAATGGATCGGTCAGAAGAAATGGGTCAAATATGTATAAGGGGGCAGCGAAGTCATGATTAAGAGTAGACTTGGCGGCAGAACGCTGCTTACCGCATTGTTAGCCGTTGTTGGTATTGTTATGGTGTTTCCGATTGCTTGGATGTTATCGGCGTCATTTAAATATGAGAGTGACGTATTCAAGATGCCGATTGAATGGATTCCCAAAAAGTTTAATCCTAGTAATTATGCAATGGCTGTTACCGACTTCCCGTTTGCGACCTGGTATGCCAATACGGCGTTAGTGACGATATATATCGTTGTGTTGGTTCTGACAGTAAGCACGATTGCTGGCTATGCCTTTGCGAAACTCGATTTTAAAGGTAGAGATGCGATATTTCTCATCTTCATCGCAACGATGATGATTCCGGTAGAAGTGCGTATCATTCCCCAGTTTATGATTTTCAAGTCCATGGGATTAATCGACAATGTGCTTAGCGTTGCTCTTCCTTGGATGTTCAATGCCTTCTCGATTTTTCTGATGAGGCAATTCTTTACTTCAATTCCGAATGATCTCATAGAGGCGGCGAGAATTGACGGGTGCAATGAATATACGACTTTCTTTCGAATCGTGCTTCCGCTAGCCAAATCGCAAATTTCAGCCTTGTTTATCCTTGCATTCACTTGGGGCTGGAATGAGTACTTCAGCGCTTTAATTTATATCAACGATACGAATAAGCAAGTATTAAGCGTAGGAATTGCCAGTTTCAAGGGTGAATATTCGGGCAACTTTGCCGTCCAAATGGCTGGAGCAACATTAGCATTAATTCCGATTATCGTGGTTTATCTGTTTGCTCAGAAACGATTTATTGAAGGGGTTGCCATGTCCGGGGTCAAAGGGTAATTGCAACAGATCGAAATTAAGCAGTTTTTGTACTGCTTGATCAATAAATATTAAAGGGGAAATTTAGATGAAAAGAACAGTTAGTTTACTTCTTGTAGCGGTTCTGGCATTCGTAGTGCTTAGTGCATGCAGCAACTCTACGGAAAACAGCAACTCAACGGCAACTAACCAAAGTGTTAGTACGCCGGAGAGTGTTGCTAAAAAAGATCCAATTAAAATGATTATTCATCTTAACGGTATTGATGAGGACATTAAGATGAAAAAAGCTATGGAAGAAATTCAAACCCTGGATAAGTACAGTCATGTTGCCTTCGAATTTCACGGAAGAGAAGCAGACTTTTTGACTTCGGTTCCGATCTCAATCGCTGGCGGTAAGCAAGTGGATATCATTATTGTTGCTAATCCGATTATTCAACAACAGTGGGCCGACGCAGGTACGATTGTTCCTCTTGACGATCTTATCAAAGAGACAGGAGTTGATTTCAATCAAGAGTTTGGTCCTTATGTAGAGAATGCAAGCAACAACGGCCAAATCTTCATGGTTCCGCACAACATCACAAGGTGGGCGCTTTATTATAATAAATCCATCTTCGATAAAACCGGTGTACCTTATCCCGATGACAAAATTCCGATGACCTGGGATCAGTATCGCGATGTAGCCAAGAAGCTGACAAGTGGTTCTGGTGCTGACAAGACTTATGGTGCATTCTATCTGCCATGGGGCACGTTCTGGTATGGAGATGCCATTATGGAATTAGGCGGAGGAGAGAACTTCTACAACGACCAAGGGTTGTCCAATATCGAAAATCCGGCATTCGCCCGTTCGATGGAACGCTTGTTCAATATGATGCATATCGATGAAAGCACGCCAACGCATGCGAATACAATCACTTCAAAAACAGGCGCAACGTCCTTTATGAACGGCCAATATGGCATGGATATTCAAGGCGGTTGGGTATTGCCTTGGGCTGCGGACAAAGAAAAGTTCCCTAGAGATTGGAAGATTGGCGTTGCCCCAATGCCGGTAGATAGCGGTGATAAGATGAAAACTTGGGGAATTGTAAATGGTCTTGCTATATCGCCGACTTCGGCAGACCCAAAGCTTGCATTAGAAATCGGTCTTGATCTGAGCAGACTGTCTGCCAAGTATGCCGATTCCTCTGAATCGGCGAATCGCACCGTGGAGCAGAATGAATTGTTTAAAGTGTTTGGCGAGTCTTTAGCAGGTGACGATATTAAGGTTGAGCAGCTTGAATATATTTTTACCAGCCCGGATGCGATATTTGTTGGAGAGAAAATCATGGGCGCTAACAACGTCAATTATGAGAAGATCATTACCGAAGAAGTTGAAAAGTATTTGGTTAAACAGAATGATCTAAAAACAACGATCGCCAACATTAAAGAACGCGGAGATAAAATCATCCAGGCGAAGTAACGATCCGTAAGTAGACATAAGAAGAAGCCACCCCCTATCCAGGCACATTGTGCAGCGATAGGGGTCTAACTTTCACGCGAAAGATCGAGGATAGGATACAGAGAATGAACATTTATATGATTCTGGCTATAACTGAGGAACGCATCATTATGGCCGCTATCATTCACGGGTACGATATGGCTACATCCTCGGGGCTGAATGGCATGGAATCGCAAGGTGCAATGACCAATTTACCGTAAATCTAAAGCGAATACTGAAAGCAATAATCTGAGAATACTAGAAAAAGAAGCCCACAGAAGCTAGAGAAAAAAGCATCCCGCCCCCCGAAAAATGGGGCGGGATGCTTTTTTTACTTGTGCCTAACTTGCCAGCGAAGAGTAACGAAAATTCTTCAGTGGCCTCTTTGTGCTTCCGGGCTTTTCTTCTGGTTGTTGAAAGAGGAGTTGATGGACATAGTTTACACTGTAACTCCGGCCTCATCAGGAGAAATCACAGAATTGTAGCTTGTCACTTTCATCCGCTAAGGACTCCTGTAGCCCAACTGCTCGGAAATCGCTTGGGATTGCTGCAAAGCGAGCCCAATATATCGGTCCATCGTCTTCTTGGACATTCGGAAGATGGGACCGGATACACCAATGGCTCCTTCTAGCTGCCCAGCCGCATTCATAATCGGCACGCCGATGCACCGAAGGCCCTCACAGGATTCCTCCATGTCGAGGGCATAGCCTTGCGCGCGAATCTGCTCCGCTTCTTCTCTAAGCTTCGCCGGATCGGCAATAGAGCCCGGAGTTGCGGGTTCGAGCTCGTGATGGGCCAAATACAGCTCCAGCAGGTCCGGGCTGTAGGCCAGCATCGCCTTGCCCATGGCGGAGGTATGGGAGGGATACTCCAAGCCGACAGTCGAGAGAAACTTAATCGGTTCCAGACTCTCCAGTTGATCGACAACCAGTGTTCTACCCAGCGAGCTAGGCTTCGTCAGCAAGGTCGTTTCCCTCGTGCCATCTCTAAGAGCCCGCATGGAAGGCTCCGCTACTTCCTTCAGCGTAATCCGGTTGGCGATAGAGCTGCCAAGGTAATACAGCTTGCCGGTCAGCTGGTAGGTGCTTTCACTCTCTTTTTTCTGAATATACTTTTTTTCCTCAAGCTCCTTCAAGATTCGGAAGACTGAGTTAGTCGTTATGGATAATGAATTGCTGATCTCCGTAACCGAAAAGGGCTTGTTTTCTCTGGCCATTAGCTCCAGAATATCCAGCACCTTCTCGGCAGCGGGAGCTTTATATTTTTTATTCGTCATGAGCGCGGATAGCCTCCATTTTAAACCGATTCATAACTCTATAGTATGCCACTTCATTCGAACGTTCAAGGGGAAGTGTGGGATGAACCTGCCAGCCCTTGTTGTTTGTCGGAATACTGCAACGATTAGGCTTGATTGTTCAAATACAGAATTCATACATTTAAGTATGATAAGGAGAATTAAAACAAACTTTCACGGAATAGGAGCTGTTAGAATGTCGGATATATCTCATGCAGTGTTGGAGCCATCCAAACCAGTCAAAGAACGGTATGGGACATGCGCAAGATCAACTTGCCGCGCAGCATGTCCATTCGCTCAGCGCTGCGGTAAAAAAAGTGCCGCTGTGTTAATAAAAGGGGCAGCGAGGGTGGAATTGAATCAGATAAGCGATCACAATCGATGAGCCCTTCGGTATTTCGAGGGGCTCATCCCTATATGAAGGGAAAATACTCGACTGAAGTAGAAGCCATTCTCATACCCGCACTCCTGCGAGATCAGATCCACGGTAAGAGTGCTTTCCATCAAGAGTCGTTTCCCGTGGTCGAGGCGAAGCTGCCGAACGTACTCGGAGGGGGAGCAGCCAAACGCAACTTTGAAGCGTCGTGTAAACTGGACGGGACTTAACCTTAATTCATCTGCGATCGCTTTCAATGATAGGCATTGAAAGGCCTGCTCTCGGAGCTTGCGGCGTGCGCTGAGCATAAGCGGATCTTTGGTGCTTCGATCTGCTGATTCTGGAAGAAGCTGCTGCAGGACATAACCATCCCAAATTTCTTGAACGAAGCGGTTCCGCCATAACATGGCCTGCTCGGGTGGGAGAGCGTATAGCTGTTGCAGGTAGCGATAAGCAGAGGCAAGACGTTCTTGATCGGTGAATGTAAGTTTGCCCAACGGAAGGTTAGATGGCGGCGTTGACCAATCAAAGCCTAAATAAAAAAAGCTGAGCGGGTGTATAACTTCGCGACCAAATGATGTCCCCGGGGGACAAATGACCCAATCGCCGCTAATGGCTTCGCCATCATCGCTGTCGCCTAATTTGTAGCGAAAGCGTCCTTCTTGAACAGCGAAAACTACCCAATAGGAGTAAGTGTCTTCTTCAAACCGAAAAACTTGTTTCCTCTCCCAATAATGATAATGAAGCAGTTGAATTTCCCCGGTAAGTATTTCGATCATGGCCGGACCTCTCCAATGAAATAAAGTATATCCTTTATGATAGTTTATTGCATGTCATATGAAAATAGGGTGATATAAGATGAAATTAAAGTATATAAGAGGAGGGTTAAGCATGAGACAAGAAAGCTTGGCTATGCGCAGAGCAAGAGAACGCGAGTATGGGAAGGACAGCACTTGGTATTGCCAGTTCAAATATGCTCCTGTAACGGGGCTGGGCTATGAGGAAGGCATTCACCGGCGGGATCCCAGCAGTGTAATCAAAATCGGAGAGGTTTATTATGTCTGGTATACCAAATCCTCAGGTCCAAGCGTCGGCTATGATACTGGCGATTTGGATGCCAAGGTATGGCCATGGGATTGGTCCGAGATCTGGTATGCAACATCCAACGACGGGGTGAACTGGCATGAACAGGACCTCGCAGTAGGTCGAGGAGAGCCCGGCGCTTATGATGATCGAAGCGTATTTACACCTGAGGTGCTGGCCCATAACGGCAAGTATTACCTTGTCTATCAGGTCGTGAAGCATCCCTATTTGAGACGCTCCAAGGAATATATCGGACTGGCTCAATCGAGCTCTCCTGACGGTCCATGGGTGAAGGCTGATGAGCCGATCCTGTCGCCTGCAAGCAATGGAGAGTGGTTCGGAGAGGTGGACAACCGCCACCTAGTCATGCATAGAGGCGACTTCGACAGCCATAAGACCAATGATCCATGTCTCTTCTTCTATAAGGATCAATTCTGGCTTTATTATAAAGGCTATCCTATGGGTGAGCAGCTCACCTGCGCGGGCAGGGAAACCAAATGGGGAGTCGCTGTAGCTGAGCGACCGGAGGGGCCTTATACCAAATCGGTGTACAATCCGATAACGAACAGCGGGCATGAGACGTTGCTCTGGCCATACAAGGGGGGCATGGCGGCCTTGCTGACGACAGATGGACCGGAACGCAACACGATCCAATTCGCTCAGGACGGGCTGCAGTTCGAAATTCAAGCCTATATCGAGCACCCTCCGGAAGCGGGAGGCCCGTTCCGTACGGAGCATTCTGATATTCATCCGCTGGAAGGGCTGCGCTGGGGACTCAGTCATGAGATTAACAGCCAATGGCATTATATTCAGAGGTTCGAGGTGGATGAAAGGACAAAGCATTTGTGCAATAACAAATGTAATCACTAGGGAATTACTACAGCAGCCTGCAAAACTTGCGATATTCGCCTGGCGGCATGCCCTCCCACTTGTGGAAGATCCGAACGAAATAATGTACATCCGTGTAGCCGATCGTATGTCCGATCCATTCGATCGTGTCGTTGGTATCGCGGAGCAGTCGTTTCGCTTGGGTGTGACGGATCCCCTGGACGAATTTGTTGGGACTGGTGCCCATGATTTTTTTGAACAGACGTCCCATATAATCCACATTAATATTCAGCATGTCTGCCATTCTCTCATTGGACCACAGTTCCCCTGCGTTCTGCTCAATAGCAGTGGCTAATTCAGCAATCGCCAGCTGCATGCCCGCGCTTGCGCCCCCCCGCTGACGCTGATGAATGGCTCTCGACAGATGAGCGAATAGCTGCAGCAGCAAGCCCTGACAGCACATCATATAGCCTGCCGGCCGATGGGTGAATTCATGTATAACGGCTTCCAGCAGGCTGTAAACCTCAGAGGTCGCATGCAGGCTGCCAGCGTTTATCCATTCCAGAAATTCCTGCGTCTGAGGCATGCTGCCATAATGATGATCGTCCTCGTTATGATCGAGAGAGACAATGATGTCTTCGTCCTTCGCGATATAGAGCTCATTGTAGAAGTCAAAGTGAACGCCCAGGAACAACGCGTCTGGCTGCGACAGCACCTCTACACGATGCCTGAGCTTCGCGGGCAGCAGAAAGAACTGGCCAGGCTGAACGCGGAAGGGCGCCTCCGATTCAATCTGAACCTCGACCTCGCCATGCTCCAGCAGCAGAATTTCGAAATCTCGAATACGCCGCTCAATAAGCCGCTCCTTGGCCTGCCGATGCTGCTGCGCCCAATGGACAACCGGATTTAATGGTCTTATTTCAGCTGTTGCTTGCACCCTGAACTCCCCCTGTTTCATAAGTCGGTAAAGTGCAACTATTGACCTCAATCGTTCAAATACAAACAAGTATACCCATGATAACATATGGGATATCAAGAGTCGAACAACAATATGAGGAGTGAATGGGAATGTCGGATTTGAATAAGCTGCCAGAACTATCAAGTGATTATGGACTCACGACGGAGCAAATTCAACAGTTCCAGGAAAAGGGACATATTAAGCTGAGTCAAGTCGCATCAAACGAAGAGGTGGGTGTATACCGTTCCATCATCGGTGAGAAGGTGAAGGAGCTGAATTATCATAACAAGCCGATTGAGGAGCGGGATACTTACGGCAAAGCCTTCATTCAGGTTTCGAACATTTGGGAGAAATCCGCGGAAATCCAACGCTTCGTATTTGCACGCCGATTCGCCAAGATTGCTGCTGAGCTGCTGGGTGTAGACGGCGTTCGCATCTACCACGATCAAGCGCTGTTCAAGGAGCCGGGCGGTGGAATTACTCCATGGCACCAAGACCAAATCTACTGGCCTGTAGATACGGATAACTTCATCACCATGTGGATGCCGCTTGTTCCTGTATCAGAGGAAGTAGGCTCGATGAACTTTGCGAACGGCTCCCACAAGTTTGGCTACATCAGCAAGTTGGCAATCTCCGATGAATCTCAGAAAACGCTGGGTCAATATATTGAAGCCAAAGGTCTTGAGGTTGAAAATTACGGTGCACTGGAAGCGGGCGACGCAACCTGGCATTATGGCTGGACGCTGCATAGCGCTCCAGGCAATCCGACAAACACGATGCGCGAGGTCATGACAGTCATCTATTACGCGGATGACGCGAAGGTCATAGAGCCGGACACGAACGCTCGCAATACCGATCTGCAGAAATGGTTACCGGGCCTTGCACCTGGCGATCTTGCGGCAAGCAAGCTGAACCCGATTATTTATAAGAAGAGCGAATAAGCTTCTAAGTTAGCGAGCCCCTTCCTGTATGCAGGCGGGGGTTCTTCCTTGCTATCGACTTGGTATGGAGAAATCGCTTGTTTGGACAACTAGCTTTTGGACAACTAGCTTGTTGACCAAAATACAAGTGAGGGTTATAATTCAAGTATCAATAAAAATGAAATGAATTCCGAATTTTAACGAAATTTATTGATTAAATGGTTTGTTGTCTTATATCATCCAGGGGGGAGAAGGTTTAAACATGAAAAAAGAAAGCGCTGCAACGATTCGAGGCAAACAATATACGAAAAATGCCGACTGGTTCTGTGAGTTTACGTATGAGCCGGTTGATGGTCTGGGCTATGAAGAGGGCGTTCACCGCCGTGATCCCAGCAGTGTGGTCAAGGTGGGAGAGCTTTATTATGTATGGTATACGAAGTCCGATGGCGAAGCTGTAGGCTTTAATACAGGCGACCCGGAAGCTAAGGTGTTCCCGTGGGATCAATCTGAGGTGTGGTATGCAACCTCTCCGGATTCCAAGACTTGGACGGAGCAAGGGCTTGCAGTGGGCCGGGGTCCCAAGGGCTCTTACGATGACCGAAGTGTGTTCACGCCTGAGATACTGCATCATGACGGCAAGTTTTATCTGGTGTATCAAGTTATTGAAGGCCAATACCTGCTCAGGAAATACGAAAATATTGCCATGGCAATCGCTGAGTCGCCAGAGGGACCTTGGCGCAAGCTGGATGCGCCGATTCTTCGTCCTGCGATGAACGGCGAATGGTTCGGCGATGGCGATAATCGTTTGACCGTGAAGCATAAGGGCGACTTCGACAGCCTGAAGGTGCATGATCCTGTTCTCTTCCATTATAATAACCAGTTCTGGCTCTATTATAAGGGCGAGCAGAAGGGCGAAGAGATGACCTTCGGCGGACGGACGACAAAGTGGGGCGTTGCGATCTCAAATCATCCGGAGGGTCCGTACGTGAAATCGGAATACAATCCGGTGACCAATAGCGGTCATGAGACGCTGCTTTGGCACTATCGTGGGGGCATGGCGGGGCTTCTCTCGACAGACGGTCCGGAGAAAAATACGATCCAATATGCACATGATGGCATTAACTTTGAGATTGAGGCCGTCATTAAAAATCCGCCAGAGGCGGCGGGTCCATTCCGGACCGAGGATACAGAACGCAGTCCGCTTGAGGGCATTCGCTGGGGCTTGTGCCATAACGTCCATTCCAAGTGGAACCATATTCTAAAATTCAGAACGGTGGAGGATTACAAGCATCACTATGCGAATAAGGTGAACCCTGAGGTGCTCTGGTTAGGCAAGAAAGCGCAGCGAGAAAAGGATTAAGAGGTAAAAGCCGAGCTGTCTGCTGCAGACACTCGGCTTTTTGTCATATCGGCAAGCCATTCCTGACGACGATACGAGAATTTAGGAGAGATAGACAGAGCGCATGGAGGGTGCGAAGCCCAATCGCTTGGAGATCAGGGAAGACTTCTCCTTGACGTGCGCCTCCAGTTCATCCTGCTTGTCGAAGATGCGAGCGGTTGGTCCCGCTACGCTAATGGCCGCGATTACTTTTCCTGTATAGTTGAACACGGGTCCGGCGATAGAGCTTAAGCCTTCGTCGTATTCCTCGCGATTGACGGATATGCCCGTCTGTCTGATCTTGCTCAGCTCTTGAAGAAATTGCTGATGGTCCGTAATTGTAGTTGGAGTGTATTGCTTAAGCCCTTTCTCGCTGATGATTTTGTCGACATCTTCAAGTGAGAAGTAAGCCATAATGGCTTTCCCTAGACCCGTGCAATGAACGGGGTTTCTAGAGCCGAGAATCGCATTCATAATAACGGATGCGCTCCCGTCTACCTTATAGATATAGATAACCTCGCCCTCGTTGTATACGGAAAGGAATGCGGTTTGACCCGTCTGTGCAGCCAGATCCTGAAGATGAGGAATCGCTGCTTCTACCAGATCGATGTTATGAAGGCCGGCCATCCCGATCTCAATAGCCTTCAGTCCTACAAAATACTTCTCCGTTGACGGCTCCTGCATAACAAAACCCGCCTTCATGAGTGTCTCCAGTATACGGTGTGTCGTACTCTTGGGAAGTCGGGTCGCTTCCGACAATTCTCCGATTCCGGATCCACCCTTATTTAATGCCAGTTGCTCAAGCAGGAATAGCGCACGTTCTAAGGTTGAGCTCGTTTTATTCGTTTCCATGCTCAAAGGAAACACCTTCTTTCGCTTCATCTCTATTCCGTTATTTTAAATAATGTTTTGAAATGAGTCAATCTTGAAATAAAAATGATACATTGTTCCGATTAATTATTGACTTAATATATTTAGTGTAATAACATTTAATTAATTGGAACGATTGACTTCCGATCATTGACAATAGAGGGTGAACATATTGGCTAATGGAAAACGAATTACTCATATTCAAATCGATTATTTCCTCGTGCCTCTCTCGGAGCAATTGGGAGATGCGCGGCACGGCATTCATTCGCATTTCGAATTAATTACCGTCACGATTGGCCTGGAGAACGGCAGTGAAGGTGTCGGCTATACCTACACGGGCGGCGTAGGTGGAAGAGCGGTCTGTCAGATGATCGAACATGATCTGAAGCCGTTCCTGCTGGGCAAGGATGCCAGCTGCATCGAGAAGCATTGGGAAGAGATGAATTGGAAGATTCATTATGTAGGGCGCGGCGGCATTGCTTCATTTGCCATCTCGGCTATTGATATAGCCCTGTGGGATCTACGCGGGAAGAGCTGCGACGAGCCGCTGTGGAAGCTGCTCGGCGGCCATGCCTCCTCCACGAAGGCTTATGCGGGAGCTATTGATCTCAATTTCACCAAGGAGAAGCTATTAGCTAATATTCAAGGGTATATGGATAAAGGGTTCCAGGCCGTGAAGATCAAGCTGGGCCAAGAGCGTTTGGCAGAGGACATCGAGCGTGTAGCAGCCGTTAGAGAGCTGATTGGACCTGACCGCACCTTCATGGTGGATGCTAATATGAAATGGTCGGTGGAGACCTCCATCAAGGCTGCTAAGCTGTTAGCGCCACATGATATCTTCTGGCTGGAGGAGCCGACAATTCCAGACGATTATGACGGCTACCGCCGGATCGGCGCTGAGGGCGGCTTGCCTATCGCGGCAGGCGAGAACTTCCATACCGTCTATGAATTCGTGAACATGATTACTCGCGGCAACATTGATTTCCCGCAGCCTGACGCGTCCAATATTGGCGGCGTAACGGGCTGGCTGAAGATTGCGAATCTTGCTTACACTTACAATCTGCCTGTGTGCACTCATGGCATGCAGGAGCTGCACGTCAGCTTAATGTCGGCGATGCCGAACGCGTCGTATCTCGAGGTGCACAGCTTCCCGATTGATCAATATACGAAGCGTCCGCTTGTTATTCAGGATGGAAGAGCCGTCGCGCCCGATGTGCCGGGCACAGGCGTAGAGTTCCGGTGGGAGCTGCTTCAGCCTTACAAGCAATTATTTTAAACATCTAATAGGGAGTGGATGGCAATGAAAGCGGCATTCTATGAGGGGAACAAAAGCATCTTAGTCGGTACAGGCGCGCGCAGAGAGCCAGGGCCTGCCGAGGTAGAGATCAAGGTCGCTTATGCGGGCATATGCGGAACGGACCTGCATATTTATCACGGCCACATGGATCATCGTGTGAAGCTGCCTCAAGTGATGGGCCACGAGATGTCGGGCGTCATCGAGCGTGTTGGCGGCCAGGTTGCGGACTATAAGCCGGGCGACAAGGTTACGGTGAAGCCGCTGGGACCATGCGGTGAATGTCCGGCATGTCAGGATGGCTGCAGCCATATCTGCCATCGCTTACAGTTCATGGGCATTGAGACAGACGGCGCGTTCCAATCGTATTGGACCGTTCCTGCAAGCACGCTGCATAGGCTGCCAGATGAGCTCAGCCTGCAGCATGGCGCGATGATTGAGCCGCTCGCCGTAGCTTGTCATGACGTTCGACTGGGTCAAGTAGCGCCGGGCGAATATGCCGTTGTAATCGGCGGAGGACCCATCGGTACGTTGATAGCGCTTGTTGCCCGTGCTGCTGGAGCAAGGGTTGTTGTGGCGGAGATTAATCCATATCGTCTCCAGCTGCTGGAGGAGCTTGGCTTCCAAACATGCAACTCCAAGGAGCGGGATTTGGCGGAGTATGTGCAGGAAGCAACTGGCGGCAAAGGCGCCGATGTAGTGTTCGAAGTGACCTCCTCCCTAGCTGGCGCTGAGGTAATGACCAAGCTGCCAAAGGTTAGAGGACGTATTGTCATTGTTGGCATTTTCAGCAAGCCTGTCCCCGTAGATCTGCATCGCTTCTTCTGGAGAGAGCTTCAGCTGTTCGGCGCGCGCGTATATGAGCATGAGGACTTCGAGCAAGCGATCCAGCTTGCGGCAAGCGGCGAGCTTGGGCTTGACCGTCTGATCACCGAGGTTTATCCCATCGAGCAGATTCAAGCGGGCTTCCAACAGATGGAATCCGGCAGCGGCGTGATGAAGGTTCTTATTCAGTGCAATTAAGCGGGAGGTAGCGGAATGGATATATTGGATTTATTTTCACTGCGGGGTAAAAAAGCATTGGTGACGGGCTGCAAGCGAGGCATCGGCAAATCCATGGCGATTGCGCTGGCGCAGGCTGGTGCGGGTATTGTCGGAGTAAGCGCAACCCTGGAGCCAGGGAGCGAGGTGGAGCAAGAGGTGCGCCAAGCAGGGCGAAACTTTGCCGGTTATGCCTGTGACTTCAGCGACCGCAGCGCGTTGTATGCGTTTATCACCAAGCTAAAGGAAGAGCATGCTGATATCGATATTATGGTGAATAATGCTGGCACCATCATGCGCAAGCCGGCGGCGGAGCATTCAGATGATTATTGGGATCATGTTATCGAAGTGAATCTGAACTCCCAATTCATATTGGCGAGGGAGATCGGACAAGGGATGCTGGAGCGTGGAGCGGGCAAAATTATTTTCACCGCGTCACTGCTTACGTATCAGGGCGGCATTAACGTGCCTGGCTATGCAGCGAGCAAGGGCGGCATTGGACAGCTGACCAAGGCGCTGGCGAATGAATGGTCCTCGCGCGGCGTTCAGGTAAATGCGATAGCTCCAGGCTACATCGAGACGGATAATACGGAGCAGCTGAGAGGGGACCCTGTCCGTTATGAGGCTATTCTAGGCCGGATACCAGCAGCTCGCTGGGGAAGGCCGGAAGACCTGAATGGAGCTGTTATCTACTTGGCTTCCTCCGCATCAGATTATGTAACCGGCACGATTGTAACGGTGGACGGCGGATGGATGGGCAGATAGCACTCTGACAAGAAAGAAGGGATCCAATGACGCTTGAGACTA
Source organism: Pristimantibacillus sp. Z349TD_6 (assembly GCF_056173205.1). Taxonomy (NCBI): domain Bacteria; kingdom Bacillati; phylum Bacillota; class Bacilli; order Caryophanales; family Paenibacillaceae; genus Pristimantibacillus (SeqCode); species Pristimantibacillus sp. Z349TD_6. The sequence goes on from NZ_CM149662.1 coordinate 2,602,566, forward strand.
AGACTGTTGTCATTACGGGAGCTACAAGCGGCATTGGCCGCAACATAGCGCTTTATTTTAGGGATAAAGGGTATCAAGTAATTGGCACGGGTAGGGATAGTGATCGCATCAATGCCCTTCAGGAGGAGCTTGCAGCCTTTCCTTCGCCAGGGAGAGTCTTCCGGGTGGATGTTCGCAGGTATGAGGAGATGAAGGAGCTCGTCCGTCGCCTGGAGTCGGAGCTTGGGGTTGTTCATGTCTGGATCAATAATGCAGGTGTGAATCGAGCGATTGGGCCGACATGGGAGGTGGACCCGGGAACGTGGGGAGACGATGTGGACATTAATCTTAGAGGAACCTTCTATGGCGTCCATGCTATTGTCCCCATGATGCTGAGACAGGGCTTCGGCCGCATGGTCAACTTAATCGGCGGGGGAACCACTCATGCAATGAAGAACAGTAACGCTTATGGAACGGCTAAGACGGCAGTCGCCAGATTTACAGAAAATTTGGCGGAGGAGCTGGATGAGACGGGAGCTTCTATCAAGGTGTTTGCGTTGAATCCAGGACTGAATGATTCGGAGATGACAAGAGCTCTGCGAGCAACGCCGGAAGGGAAACGGTATTTCCCCGATATGGAGGAATGGATACGTAATAGCGCCGCGAATCCTCAGGAAGCGCCGGCATGCGCCTACAAGCTGGCGGAGGGACTGGCGGACCAATTCCATGGATGCATAGTGACCGTATACGATCCTATAACGGAAGCGGGTTCGCTCCAGCCTGATCAATACAAGCTGCGACTGCAGAGCTGAGAAAAGGTGAAATCCATGAAATTACATCTATACAAAGCGCTCTGGGGGATGGAAGGCACCTATAGCGAGCAGTTCAAGCGAGCGGCGGATGCGGGGTATACCGGCATTGAAGCGCCAATGCCTCTGCCAGAGCAGGAGGCGGCCTTCCGCGAAGCGCTTCAGACCTATTCGCTTGCCTATATCGTCCAGATTTTCACTGGCGGTGAGGATCATATTGAATCCTTCAAGGAGCAGGTGGAGAGAGCTGCCGGCTTCGAGCCCCAGCTCATTGTTTCGCACAGCGCCCGGGATCGTATGAGCCATGATGAGCAGGATCGGTTCTTCGAGGCGGCGCTCCGAATAGAGGGGGACAACGGTATAACAGTTGCACACGAGACACATAGGCATCGGGCCATGTTCTCGCCGTGGACAACGGCAAGACTGCTGCATAAGTTCCCGGAGTTGCGAATTACGGCAGATTTCAGCCATTGGACGAATGTATGTGAATCTCTCCTTCATGACATGGAGGAGGAGATTGAGCTTGCCATCGCACACACCCATCATATCCATGGCAGAATCGGCTTCTCCCAGGGCCCGCAGGTTCCGCATCCTGCAGCACCGGAATGGAGCATGGAGCGGGAACGCTTCGAGGGCTGGTGGAAGCGGATGTTCAGCCGTCGCCAGTCGCAGGGGGAAGCTGTAAGCACGATGACGCCTGAATTTGGGCCAGTACCCTATATGCCGACGCTTGCCTTTACGAAGCAGCCTGTTGCAGATCTATGGGATGTGAATGAATGGATCGCCAGTCGGGTGAGAACCAGCTATCCAGACTGGATTGCTGCTGATGGCAATTGATGCCTTGCCCGGCTGAATAACACATAGAGCACTCGGGTCCTTCGGAAACGGGTGCTCTTCGTCTCCCTTAAGGGAATAGTCTAACTATTATAGGAGTGATACCTTTGCTGGAAATCGATAAATATTGGGAAGATCCCCGTACACTGCACATAAACCGCGAGAAGCCAAGAGCTTATTATATTCCGCATGCGGATGCCGATGGAGCTGCCTCCCGGAAGAGAGGGCGCTCTCCTTATTATCAGACCTTAAATGGCGCTTGGAAATTCCAATACTACGCCAGTGTGGAGGAGGTTCGCGACAGCTTCTATGAAGCGGCTTATGATGCAGGAAGCTGGTCCTCCCTATTAGTCCCCTCCTGCTGGCAGAATAACGGCTACGACGGCATGCATTATTCCAATCTGAACTACACCATTCCATGCGACCCTCCCTTTGTGCCGGACGACAATCCCGCAGGGCTGTACATTCGGGAGTTCAACCTCTCACCGGATTGGACGGAGAAGGAAAAATATGTGGTGTTCGAGGGTGTGAATGCGTGCTTCTATCTATGGGTGAACGGAAGCTTCGTCGGCTATAGCCAAGGAAGTCGGGTGCCTGCCGAGTTCAACATCAGCAAGCACCTTGTCTCTGGCGTTAACCGGATGGCGGTTATGGTGCTGAAATTTTGTGATGGCACTTACCTCGAGGATCAGGATTTATGGAGATATACGGGCATATTCCGGGATGTCTATATGCTGGCGAGGGATAAGGCGCATATTCGCGACGTGTTCGTGCGTACAACGCTGCTGAACGGCGACCGTGAGGCTCAACTGAATATCGAGCTGGAGATGGCCGGCGGTGCCGTTGTACAAGCTGTTCTGCGAGATCCAAGCGGCCTTGAAATAGCTGCGGCGCAAGGTGAAATAGGGCAAGGGGGACAGCTTCATATGCAGGTGCTGGACCCGCAGCTCTGGAGTGCGGAGCAGCCGGTGCTGTATGAGCTGCTTTTGTCCTCGGGTGAAGAGGTGCTGCGCTTCAGCGTTGGCTTCCGCCGAGTGGAGATTCAAGAGGGCGTGTTCCAGATCAATGGCGTTCCCGTGAAGCTGAAGGGCGTCAATCGCCACGATTCCCATCCAAGCCTTGGCCAGACCATTCCTCTGCAGCATATGATTCAGGATCTTCAGGTGATGAAGCGGCACAATATCAATACCATTCGGGCATCTCATTATCCCAATGATCCCAGATTTCTGGAGCTCTGCAATGAATACGGCTTCTATGTAGTGGACGAAGCGGACCTGGAGTGCCATGGGCTGGCTATCGCCGATAACTGGGACAATATGGCCAAAGGGCTTGGGATGCAATCCTATACGGACTTCCATGAGCTGTCCAACAATCCTGATTGGGAGGAGGCCTTCGTCGATCGGGCGGTTCGCATGGTGGAGCGCGATAAAAACAACCCTTGCGTGGTGATCTGGTCGATGGGCAACGAGTCGGGATACGGTCCTAATCATATTGCCATGGCGAAGTGGACGCGGGAGAGGGACAGCGCAAGGCCTGTTCATTATGAAGGAGGGGCCTCCCTGTACCTGGGTCATCCCGATACAAGCGCGTTGGACATGGAAAGCCGCATGTATGCATCTGTTCCGGAGATTGAAGCCTATGCCAAGGATGAGTCGAAGCTGAAGCCGCTGTTCCTGTGCGAATACAGCCACGCCATGGGCAATGGCCCCGGCGATTTGCTGGACTACTGGAAAGTCATCTACGCCGAGCCAAAGCTGATGGGCGGCTGTGTGTGGGAATGGTGCGACCACGGCATTGAGAGGGAAACCGAGCATGGCGAAACGTATTATGCGTACGGCGGCGACTTCGGCGAGAAGCCGCATGACGGCAATTTCTGCATTGATGGCCTGGTAGCTCCCGATCGTACGCCGCATACCGGCCTGCTGGAGCTGAAGCAGGTCATAGCGCCTGTTCGGATGGATGCCGTTGAGCTGGAGAAGGGCCGGCTGCAGATTCGCAATCTGTATGACTTCGTGGACCTCTCCCATTTGGTCTTCTATTGGAAGGTGGAGCGTGAGGGCGTGATCCTCCAGCAAGGCGAGCTTCGGGACTTGCGAACGGCTCCGCATACCGGAGAAGTGGTGGAGCTTCCGCTGCAACCGAAGCTGTTCTCTCTGGATGCGGTTAGCTTGACCATATCCTGCTGCCTGGAGGAGGAAAACGTGTGGGCGGAGCGTGGGCATGAAATCATGTTCCAGCAATTTGAGCTGACGTCAAGTGTTGGCAGCGGTGCTTCCAAGCTATTTGAAAACAAGGCCTCTCATACCTCCATCCAAGTGCTGGAGGTGGAGCGTAAGCTCCTTATTACTGGCTTTGACTTCAGCCATTCCTTCGATCTGCGGAAGGGTATGCCGGATCAGCTGACAAGGCACGGGGTGGCGCTGCTGGAGCAGCCTCTATCCTTCAATATGTGGCGAGCGCCTCTAGATAACGACAGACCGCTGGTCGCGAGATGGCAATATGAAGGGCTGGAGCATGCCGGCATGAAGGTGTATCGCTGTGATTGGGAGCAGCGTGCCGAGGGCGAGGTTGTCGTGACCGTTGAGTTTTCCTTGGGTCTCTACACGCGTAAGCCTATTGTGCGAGGGTCAGCCCAGTGGCTGTTCGATGCCCAAGGCGCGGTAACGGTGAAGGCAAGCGCAGAGGTGAAGAAGGAGATAGACTTCCTGCCTCGCTTCGGCTTGCAGCTAAGATTGCCGGCAGCCATGAATACGGTGGAGTATGTCGGTTATGGACCGCATGAGAGCTATGTGGACAAGCGTCAGAGCGTACGCAAGGGCAGATATGTACAGCGCGTTGAGGAAATGGGCGAGTCTTATATTATGCCGCAAGAGAACGGCTCCAGATGGGGCACGGATTGGGCTGTCGTATCCAATGAGCTGGGCATGGGGCTGCTGCTGGACGGTACAGAACCCTTCTCGTTGAACGCTTCCCGTTATTTGCCTCAGGATCTGACGGCAGCCAAGCATACGTATGAGCTTCAGCAGAGGAAGGAAACGATCGTTCAGCTCGATTACAAGATGAGCGGGGTAGGCTCGCACTCATGTGGTCCCAAGCTGATGGATAAGTACCAGCTGAAGGAGAAGCAATTTGATTTCCAATTTACCTTAAGACCTGTGTTTAAGGAAGATGAGTAAAAACGTATTGACGCCTAGCCTATCCAACTGTATAATCAACTAAAAACGGAACAATGTTCCGAAAATAATTAAATAAAAAAAAATTTCGGATTGTTGTTCTGTATTAAAATGTGGACCTATAATGGGAGGTTATGGCATGTCACGTGTAGTGAAGGATTTAATCGGCAAGCTCTGGCAGATGGAGAAGATGAGGGTAGGCGAAGGGGAACGAGAAGGGTTCCATATCCTTCCGGCAGAGCGGCAGGGTGTTATATTCAGCTGGAATTATGCTTCTGTGCCAGGGGATGTATACACGGATTTGCAGCGCGCCGGTGAATTGGAGGATCCTTACTTCGGCCGCAATATGCACAAGGCCAAGTGGGTGCAGGAATATGAGTGGTGGTACATTCGCAGGTTCAACGTCTCGCAGGATATGAAGGGCAAGAAGGTCCATCTGGAATTTGAAGGCGTTGACTACAGCTGCACCGTATGGCTGAACGGCCAACTGCTGGGCAGTCATGAGGGCATGTTCTCTCCGTTCTCCTTCGAGGTCAGCCAGTATCTCAACTTTGATGGATGGGCTGGCGGCTCCAATCAGCTTGCGGTCAAGCTGGACCCGCCGCCGAAGAACTTCCGCAATGTCGGCGGCAAGAAGGTGAACTTCTCTGGCGATTATTTCACCGGCCTAGTGCCATTCGGCATCTGGCGCCCCGTACGCCTCGTGGCTACAGAGGATGTGCGCATTGTGAATTATCGCACCGAGTCCGAGCTTAAGGATGAGGGCGCTGCCGTTCATGTGGAGGTTGAGCTCGACAATATGGCTGCAGAGTCGGCAACCGTCCAGCTCCAGATCGCGTTGAAGGGCAATAACTTCGAATCCGAGACGATTACTCGTACGGTGGAGGCAGAGGTTCAAGCCGGCAGCCATACAGTAAAGGCAAGTGTAGACGTTGCGGACGCGAAGCTCTGGTGGCCTTGGGACATGGGCACTCCGAATTTGTACGATATGGAAATTACAGTCCGGAAGAACGGTTCGGAGCAGGATCGTGTTGAGGACAGAATCGGCATCCGTACGATTCAGATGGAGAAGAATCCAGGCTTCACCGAAGAGGAGTCGGAATATCCGTGGACCTTCGTTATTAACGGCAAGCGCCAATTTTTACGCTCGGCATGCTGGGGCGGTCAGCCGTCCTTCCTGTACGGACGGAACAGCACGAAGAAATATGAGCATCTGCTTCATCTGGTGAAGGAGAGCAATATCAACAATCTGCGTATCTTCGGCTGGCATCCGCCGGAAATTCCGACCTTCTATAAGCTGTGCGATGAGCTCGGCATTACAGTGTGGACGAACTTCACGTTCTCTACACAAGCCTTCTCCAATGAGCCCGCATTTGTAGACTCGGTAGCGAAGGAATGTATTGAAATTGTGAAGCTTCGCCGCAATCACCCCTCCAATATTTATTGGATGGGCGGCGAAGAGGTGTTTTTCACAGATGCTCATATTGAGAGCGGCAACAAGGAGCTCATGGAAGCGATCGGCGTTGCCATTGGGGCATACACCTCCGTTCCTTACGGGCTTGCATCGCCGCTTAGCAATGAGTTCGGCCAGAGCATGGGCTTCAAGCCCAAGGAGTCCCAGCACGCCAACGAGCATTATTACGGCGGCGGCCGAAGCTTCATGGAGGAATATTACCCGGCTCTGGATTGCTCCATCATTCCGGAATTGACGGCGGCGTCGGCGCCATCTATCGAAAGCCTGAGGAAGTTTATTCCGGAGAACGAGCTTTGGCCGATGGGACCAAGCTGGGGCTACCACTGGGCCGATATCCACATTCTCCAAGGACTGAACATTGAGGTGTTCGGCGATAAGAGAATGGATTCACTGGAGCAGTTCGTGGAATCGACTCAAATCGCCCACGGCACGATTCTGCAGTTTGCCCTTGAATTGTATCGCAGACGGAAGCCTCGTATGAGCGGCGTGTCACTCTGTCACTTCATTACGCACTGGCCTGACATCAAGTGGGGGCTTGTCGATTATTACGGTCAGAAAAAAATCAGCTTCGACTATGTCAAGAGGAGCTATCAGCCGCTTCTGCCAAGCTTGGCATTCGCGAAGAGAAGATGGAATCCGGGCGAGACGTTCCAAGGCGAGCTGTGGGTTGTGAACGACTACCATGAGACCTACGCGGACACCGAGCTGGAATGGACGCTAAGCAATCATAAAGGCGAGGTTGTACAGAGCGGAACGATAGAGGCGCAAGTCGCTTGTAACAGCTCCGCCAAATTCAGCGACATCGCATGGACGGTGGATGCTGATGCAGCAGGCGAGTTCTCGGTATCGCTTACGTTGAAGCAAGGCGGCAGCGTTCTGGCCAGCAATGCATACAAGCTGCTTATTGGCGATCAAGCTGAGGCGAAGCGCATTTGTATCGAGCATCTGGACGAAAGCAACAAGCTGCGCGATGAATATGGCCACAGCTATTACCGCTACAACCCTGAGCTTTGGGAGCTGGAGTAATATCGGCAAGCGGTTGAATAATTATCGGTTCTTGAGGGAGTAAGGGATGAACATGCGACTACGTTTGTTCCATCCCTTCCCCTGTTTCTTGGAAGATTGTAACGGCTCAGGAGGGGATGGCTTGCTTCCATTAGAGGGTTTGCTCGTTGTGGAATACTGCACGCAGCTTGCCGGTCCCTTCGCGGGGTTAAGACTGGCTGATCTTGGGGCGCGTGTCATCCGAATCGAGGGGACGGAGGATGAGCCGCTTCCGCTTGTCAGCTTGTACCGCAACAAGGAGAGATTTCAGTTCTGCGTCGCCACTGAAGGAGAGCATGCGAAGCTGAGCAAGCTGATTGCGGAAGCTGATGTTCTCATCGAAGGGCCGCCTGCAAGCGGGTTGCAGACAACGCTGCTCCCCTATGAGAGAACGCAAGCGCTGAATGCCAAGCTGATCCATGCCAGCATAACGGGTTATGGCCGGAAAGGAGCCTGGAGTGCGAAGCCGTATGATGACTTGTTCGTCCAGTCACTCACGGGTATGCCTTGGCTGAGCGGAAATGCCAATGATCCCCCAATCCCATTCCCGCTGTCCACGGTGGAGATGTTCGCAAGCGCAAATCTCGTGCAAGGCATTCTTGCCGCTCTTGTGCTCCGTTCCAAGTCGGGGGAGGGAATGCTTGTTGAGGTTAGTCTGCTGGAGTCGGCGATTGATTATCAATTCGAGGTGTTGACGACTCATCTTAATGATGGAGGACAGTTGCCGCTGCGAAGCTCGTTAAATAATGCCCATGCTTATCTGGCGGCTCCATATGGAATCTATGAGACGGCTGATGGGTATTTGGCTCTGGCTATGGGCTCTGTGCTGGAGCTGGGCGCGCTGCTGCAATGCGAAGCTTTGGCCCACTATGAGGATGTTGCCAGTTGGTTCTTGAGGCGGGATGAAATTAAAGGTCTGCTCGCCGATCATCTCAGAACCAAAGCGGCTGCGGACTGGGCGGAGGACCTGGTAGCGGGCGACTACTGGTGCGCCGTGGTTCAGACGGTTGACGAGCTGCTTCAGCACGAAGGCTTCCTAGCCTTGCGGAATATACAGCAGGTGCAAGCGGAGGAGCGAGGCTTATTCCTTACGCCTTATTGTCCCATTCGATTCGACAACAACTATATGGGAAGTCGCCGTGGAGTTGGGCAGGCGGGCATGGACAACGCCAGGCTTGAGGCGGAATTTCAGCTGCTGTAGCCGCAGCAGCTGCATATTAAGTTGAAGCGAGAGTGATACATCATGATGCCGAGACCGCTGGAGGGCTTGCTTGTGCTTGACTTCAGTCAATTCCTGTCTGGTCCTTATGCAGGCTTGCGATTAGCGGATTTGGGCGCGCGAGTCATAAAGATTGAGCGGCTGGACTGCGGGGATTTGTGCAGAAGGCTGTATATTTCGAATTTGGAGCTGGATGGGGACAGCACGCTGTTTCACTCCATCAATCGGAATAAGGAAAGCTATGCTGTCGACTTGAAGTCCGAGGCTGATCGATGCAAGGTGCGGAAGCTGCTGAGCCATGCGGATATGATGGTTCAGAATTTTCGGCCGGGTGTCATTGAGAAGCTTGGTTTCGGCTATGAAGAGGTGAAAGCCATTAATCCGCGTCTCATCTACGGCTCTATTAGCGGATATGGAGGGAACAGTCCACTCCGTGATAGACCCGGACAGGATCTGCTGCTCCAGGCGCTCACGGGGCTGCCCTGGCTGCACCGAGACAAGTCGAGACGGGGGCCTATCCCATTTGGTCTTGCCATTGCAGATATGATAACCGGAGCCCACCTTGTGCAAGGCATGTTGGCGGCTCTTGTGCGTCGATCCATCCAAGGCAGCGGCGCATTTGTAGAGGTCAATATGCTGGCATCCACCTTGGATGCCATGCAGGAGATCTGGGAGGAGAAGTGGATGCCGGGTCGAGGCTCTACCTTACCTGTCGAAGGAGCAGAAGGATCGGAGTCCATCCGCTGGCTGAAGGGGCTGTATCCAACAGCTGCAGGCTATATTGCGCTCGGCGATATGCCTCTTCACACATTGGCCCAGGCGATTGCCCCTCACTTCACCTTGGATACGCTCGGCGAAGCTACGGCTGCCCGCATGGAGGAGCTGCTGACAACACGTCCTGCTCATTATTGGAGCGTTGAACTGCAAAAGGCCGGCATTCCTTGCGAAGAGCTGCTGGATTGGATGCAGCTTATGCAGGAGGAAGCGTTCAGAGAGCTGCGTATGACGCAGGACATCTATCGAAGCAACGGAGCCCGTATGACGGCAATCTCCTGTCCCATCAGGTTGAACGGCCATCGGCTGCAGTCCTCTAGAGGAGCGCCGCGTATTGGAGAGCATAACGCCGTTGTTGAATCGGAATGGAACATTACACGTTGAAGAGATGGTGATGAAGTTGAAATTAAAAGGAATGACATGGTCTCATGAGCGCGGCTTGAACCCATTGGCAGCCGCCTCTGAGGCGTTCCGCAAGCTGGAGCCTAACGTCGAGATTGAATGGGACGCGCGTTCTCTGTCTGATTTCGAGCTGTATCCGCTGGAGCTGCTTGCAGATACCTATGATCTCATTATGATTGATCACCCCCATATAGGAACAGCAGTTGCGAAGAGACTGCTGTTGCCCTTGAATGATCGGGTAGAGGAGGCTTTTCTGAAGGATCAGGAGCTTCATTCGACAGGATTAAGCTACGCCAGCTATACGTATGAAGGCAAGCAGTGGGCGCTGCCTGTGGATGCAGCAGCTCAAGTCAGCGCCTACAGACAGGATTTGCTGGATCAGGTCGGTCTATCGCCTGCCCGAAGCTGGAGCGACGTGCTCGCCATCGCCAAGAAACTGCCCAAAGGGCAGTCAATTGGCCTACCGCTTGTGCCAGTGCATGCGTATTCAACTTTCTTCACGTTATGCGCGCAGCTGTCGAACCGGGCCTATTGGAGTGAAGGTCTTGATCTTCCTATGGAGGTAGGCGAGCAGGCGCTTGCGCTTATGGAAAGCCTGATGCCGTATGTACATTCGGAATCGGTGCATCAGGATCCCATTCAAATGCTGAATCTTATGGGTACCAGCAATGAAATAGCGTACATTCCGCTTATCTACGGGTATTCCAATTATGCGAGAGTCGGCTTTCGACCGTACCTGGCGAGCTTCGGCAACATTCCGTCTGACAGCGGCGTGCCAAGCGGCAGCATGATTGGCGGTGTAGGGCTTGCGATTTCGTCGCAATGCCGGCATTCTGACATCGCTGCCAGTTTCGCCGTTATGGTCGCTTCACCAGAGTTCCAGCGCACCTCGTTTTTCCTGAATGACGGTCAGCCAGGCCATCGGGAGGCATGGCTGGACCCCGAGGTGAATCGTCTCTCCGGCGGCTTCTTCAAGAACACGCTGGACACATTGACACACGGCTCCATGAGACCGCGTTTCCATGGCTATATCAGCTTCCAGGAGCAGGCTGGCAATCTGATTCGGTACCGCCTGATGAATCAGGCGACGGAGCGGAGAACGGTTATTCAAACCTTAAACGAAATGCGTATACAGGTTAGACGAGAGCATCAGGAAACGGGGATGTGAGCAGAATGAAGCTGCTGGAGGATATTGTTGTACTGGATTTCAGCCAATATCTGGCAGGCCCTGTCTCAGCACTTCGGTTAGCCGATTTGGGGGCGCGAGTCATCAAGATCGAAAGGCCGAACGCGGGTGATGGAAGCCGCCAGCTGACACTGTCGAATCTAAGGGTAGACGGAGAGAGCACCGTATTCCAGTCTATGAATCGGAACAAGGAAAGCTACGCTGCCAACCTGAAGGACCCCTCTGATCTCGCAAAAGTAAAGCGGTTGATCCAGCAGGCGGATGTCATCATTGAAAATTTTCGCCCCGGCGCTATGGAGAAGCTCGGTCTTGACTATGAATCGGTCAAGGCGCTGAATCCTGGCATTATATACGGCAGCATTACTGGCTACGGCGTGGAAGGCCCTTGGAAGAACAAGCCGGGTCAGGATTTGCTGGTTCAATCTATGTCCGGCTTAGCCTGGCTGAACGGCGACGGCGAGCAGCCGCCTGTTCCCTTCGGATTAGCAACAATTGATTTGCATACCAGCTCCGTATTTGTTCAAGCCTTGCTGGGCTTGCTGTACAAGCGAGAGAAGACCGGTCAGGGCGGACTAGTGGAGATCAGTCTGATGGAGGCGGCTCTGGATTTCCAATTCGAAGTGCTGAGCGCTTATATGAACAAAGAGCCGAGAGAGCTGCCCAAGCGAAGCAGGTTCCGGAATGCCCATGCTTACCTTGGCGCGCCATATGGCATCTATGAAACAAAGGATGGCTATATCGCGCTGGCTATGGGCTCCATTCTGACATTAGGCGAACTGCTGCAGTGCGAAGAGCTGCTCGTCTATACGGAGCAGTCAGCTTGGTTCGATGAGCGGGACACCATTAAGGGAATATTGAATCGTCATCTGAAGACGAGGTCGACAAAGGAGTGGCTCGATATTCTCGAGCCGGCCGATTATTGGTGCGCTGAGGTGTTCGATTGGGAGCAGTCTCTTCAGCATGAAGGCATCAAGGTGCTGGATATGTTCCAGGAGGTCGTAAGGCCAAGCGGCGAGGTGTTCAAGACGACGCGTTACCCGGCAAGGGTGAACGGACAGCTGCTCAAGCATGAGAAAGGAGCGCCTCCAGTCGGCGAGCACACGGTACGAATTAATAGGGACTTCGGTCTTGAGGGTTCGGTGGACAACGATGGAGGGAAGTAAGTCGATGGACAACAACGATATTCGATATGAGGTTGACAACTATGTAGGAACGATTACGCTTGCCAGACCGGGCAAGCTGAATACCGTCACACGGGCGATGGGCGAGCGGCTCAGCGAGCTTTGTCAGGGGATCAACAAGGATAAGGGCGTACGAGTCGTCGTTCTCACCGGCGAAGGCGAGAAGAGCTTCTCCGCCGGCAGCGACATTGATGTGCTGGATGATTACGGAAGTCCATGGGATCTGCGTAATCGAGATGATTATTGTATGGCGATTCGCAGCATTCGCAAGCCTGTCATCGCTATGGTTAATGGGTATGCCATTGGCGGAGGACTGGAGCTTGCGCTGCAGGCCGATATTCGTATGGCGTCATCCAATGCCAGGTTCAGCGCAGCTGAAATTAAGCTGGGCTGGATCGGAGGCAGCGGAAGCACGCAGCTGCTTCCGAGAATTGTAGGTGCAGGCAAGGCTGCGGAGATGGTGTTGACGGGGAGGCTGTTGTCAGCGGAGGAAGCTTTGCGTTGCGGATTGGTTGAGCAGGTCGTGGAGCCTGGTGAGCTGAAGAAGCTGGTCTACGAGACGGCAGGCGCCATCGCGGCATATAGTCCAATCGCTGTTGAGAACGCGAAGCTTGCACTTCGAGCGGCCATGAATATGCCGCTTGACGCAGGCCTGCAATATGAGAACAGCCTGTTCTCCTTCTGCTTCACGACAGAGGACGCGCAGGAGGGCAAGGCAGCCTTTAAGGAGAAGAGAGCTCCGCAATTCAAGGGCCAATAATAATAGAAGCGAAAGGGAGATGGAGCACAATGATGAAGGGCAATCGCAATGGACAAGACTATTATCGTTTATATATAGACGGTCAATGGGTGGAGGCATCATCGGATCGGCTGATTGAGGTGCAGAACCCGGCGAATGAAGAGGTGATTGGACGGGTAAGCGATGCCTCTGCCGAGGATGTGCAGAAGGCGCTGGAATCGTCCGAGCGGGCGCAGCAGGCGTGGCAGGCGCTGCCTGCCGTGAAGCGTGCGTCTTATTTGGTCAAATTGGTGGAGAAGGTGAAGGAGAAGCGCGAGTTCCTAGCCAAGCTGCTGGTGATGGAACAGGGCAAGACGTATCGTGAGGCGCTCGGAGAAGTGGAAGATACGATGGCTTATATGATGTTCGCCGTGGAATCCGCCAACAAAATTAAAGGCGATATTCTTCCTTCCAATAAGGAAGGCGAGATGCTGCAGATTCGCAAGGTGCCATACGGCGTCACTATTGGCTTATGCGCATGGAACTATCCGCTGGCCTTGATCGGCAGGAAGCTGGGACCGGCGCTTGTGACGGGCAATACGATGATCATTAAGCCGCATGAGCTTACGCCAATCGCTTCGGCCGAGTTTTTCAACCTGATTCATGAGGCAGGCTTCCCTCCTGGCGTTGCGAACTTCGTGACAGGCACAGGCGCGGAGGTGGGACAGCTTCTGGTGAGCAGCCCAATTACGAAGATGGTAACGGTAACCGGCAGCGTACGCGCGGGTCAGCAGATCTACAAGGCGGCTTCCGACAACATTACCGCATTGTCTCTGGAGCTGGGCGGCAAAGCCCCGTTCATCGTATTGGAGGATGCTGATATTGACCAAGCGGCGGCAGCGGCTGTCTCAGCCCGATTCGCGAACTGCGGGCAGGTATGTGTGTGCAATGAGCTGGTGCTTGTTCACGAGAAGGTGGCGGAAGCCTTCACAGCCAAGCTTCTGGAGCATATGAAGGCTATTAAAGTGGGGGATCCTTTCGACAGCACTGTAACGATGGGGCCTAAGGCGAATGGCAATGATCTGCAAAAAATTGACGACATTGTTCAAGAAACGGTAGCCCAAGGCGCCAAGGTAGCCTTTGGAGGCAAGCGTCCTAGCGGCGGCATCTTCGATAAGGGCTATTGGTATGAGCCGACTGTCCTTGTTGATGTGAAGCCGGACATGGCAGCTGCGCAGAAGGAGATATTTGGCCCGGTGCTGCCGATTGTAAAAATTAAAAGCTTCGAAGAGGCTATCAAAATTGTAAATGCAAGTGAACTAGGCTTGGCCGCCTATCTGTTCACGAGCGATATCAAAAAGATGATGCACGGTACTGACGTCATTCAGGCAGGCACTGTATTCGTCAACCAAGGTATGTCGGGCTGCATGCAAGCCTACCACAGCGGTCACAAGCTGAGCGGTCTTGGCGGTGAGGATGGCGAATATGGACTTGAGGGGTACATGCAGAAGCGAACTGTTTTCATTAATTATAAGTAATTGTCGTCTGATTGGCCTGCGGTCTACCGACCGCAGGCTGATTCCTTATTAGGAATAGGTGGTGAAGGATAAATGCTGCAAGGCTCGCGCATACGAGCTAATGAGAGGCTGATTGACGAAATGAATGCAACAACTCCGCCTTACGGCACCCTTGCGATCTGGCTGCTGGGCCAGGAGAGCATTGTGGTGAAGGGGGACGGCATCCTTCTCTACTTCGATCCCTTCGTATCCGATGATGTGAGGAGCAAGCTGGGTCTCCAGCGATTGTATGAGCCGCCGCTTGTTCCAGCCGATATTACGAATGCTGCTGTCAGTCTCATTACGCATGACCATGAGGATCATCTGGATGCCGGTACGATGAAGGTTATCTGTCATAGCAGCCCGGACAGCCTTGTTGTCGTTCCCAAATATTGCGCCAGCACGATTGTGGAGCTTGGCTTTGCGCCTCATCGTGTCTTCAATGCCCATACAGAGGAGCCTCTGTCGCTGCTTGGCGATCGGCTTCAAGTATGGTCTATACCGGCCATGCATGAGCAGTTCGAGGTTGACGCTGGCGGGGAGCATCGGTATGTCGGATACGTCATCCGATTGAATGGCGTGACCCTGTATCATGCGGGAGATACGCTGGTCTATGACGGATTGGCCGCACGGCTGCGGAGTGCGTGCATAGATGTAGCCTGTCTGCCTATTAATGGACGCGACTATTATCGCGCCAGCCGGAATATTGCCGGCAATATGAATTATCGGGAGGCAGCGGAGCTGTCTTGGGAGATTGGCGCGGACACCGTCATCCCTCTTCATTATGATACGTTCGACTGGAATACAGAGAAGCCGGGCTCGTTCGTGCAATATGTATACGAGCAGTATCCGGAGCAGAAGTGTCATCTGCTGGCGCGCGGGGAACGCTTCCTCTATGTGTCGAGCTCCGCATTCAAGAATGAGAATGAACCAAGGGAGAG
This sequence comes from Pristimantibacillus sp. Z349TD_6, assembly GCF_056173205.1. Lineage (NCBI taxonomy): Bacteria > Bacillati > Bacillota > Bacilli > Caryophanales > Paenibacillaceae > Pristimantibacillus (SeqCode) > Pristimantibacillus sp. Z349TD_6. The sequence continues at coordinate 2,617,856 of NZ_CM149662.1, forward strand.
ATAGAGAGATGAGAGGAATTCCTTTTATACAGGACTGGAAGTTTATACTGGGCGAGCCGGAGTCTCCCCATTTGCTGGCAACGGATGATACCTCATGGCGCACACTGGATCTGCCCCATGATTGGAGCGTGGAGTTCCCGTTTGATCAGGAGAAGGGGGAAGCCTGCACCGGCTATCTGCCTGGCGGAATTGGCTGGTATCGCAAGCGCTTCACGTCCACGCCCGAGATGACCGGAAGCAAGGTCATCATCAACTTCGACGGCATTTATAATCGTGCAAGCATCTATTGCAACGGGCAGCTTGTACGGTTTCATCCCTACGGCTATTCGCCATGCCTGGTGGATATAACGGATTGCCTGCATGCTGAGGGCGAGGACAATCTCATTGCGGTAAAGGTTGATCATTCCCGCTACGCGGACAGCAGATGGTATACGGGCTCCGGCATTTATCGGAAGGCAGCCCTTCATATTATGCCTATGCTTCATATCCCCGTGTGGGGCACCTATTACACGACGCCGGACGTCGATGATGCTTCTGCTGTTGTACGTGGGGTCATCACCTTGCGGAATGATGAAGCGGGCCCGCAGCAAGCGGAACTGATCTGCAGCCTTTTCGGACCAGATGGCCAGCTTGCAGCCAAGGAGAGAGTGAGCTGCTCTCTGGCAGGTAATCAATCAGAGGAGCTTCAGATGGAATGGAAGATTCCGAATCCGGAGCGATGGGAAATTCATGATGGCAAGCTGTACCGCGCAATTGTTGAGGTAGTGGACGACGGACGGACCATCCAGACGGTAGAGGATCGTATAGGTATACGAGAGTTCCGATTCGATGTCGACAAGGGCTTATATTTTAATGGAAGGAACACGTTAATTAAAGGGGTCAATCTGCATCATGATGGCGGGCTTGTTGGCGCGGCGGTGCCTCTGGATGTATGGAGACGCAGGCTGGAGACGCTGAAGGCATGCGGATGCAATGCCATCCGGACAGCCCATAACCCAGCCTCGGAGGACTTCCTGGATCTATGCGACGAGATGGGCTTCCTGGTGCAGGAGGAGTTCTTCGATGAATGGGATAATCCGAAGGACAAGCGCAGCAACGGCGGGGAGCAACGGGTGGATGATATAACCCGGGGGCATGCTGAATTTTTCCGGGAGTATGCCAAGCAGGATCTGCAGGACACGGTGCTGCGGGACCGGAACCATCCTTGTATTTTCCAGTGGAGTATAGGCAATGAAATTGAATGGACGTATCCCAAATATAATGAGGCAACCGGCTACTTCGGCATGAATGCCTCCGGCAATTATTTCTGGACGCTGCCGCCGAACAGCAAGGATAAAATTCGCGAGATCATTCAGGGGCTGCCAAGAGACGCCTATGACATTGATAAGACAGCCCGGCTCTTGTCACGCTGGACCAAGGAGCTGGATACAACGAGACCCGTTACAGCCAATTGCATCCTGCCCAGCGCCAGCTACGAATCGGGCTATATCGACGAGCTGGATATTGCAGGGTACAGCTACCGCAGGGTGATTTATGATTACGGCCATCAGCATTATCCCGACAAGCCGATACTGGGAACGGAGAATGTAGCCCAGTGGCATGAATGGAAGGCGGTGCTGGAGAGAGAGCATATTCCTGGCATCTTCCTCTGGACTGGCATCGATCATATGGGTGAAGCTATACAGAAGCCATGGCCGCGGAAGGGCTCCAATCTGGGTCTGCTGGATTTCGCCGGGTTCCAGAAGCCTTCCTACCATATGTTCAAAAGCTTATGGAATGAAGAGGCGCATGTCCATCTCGTCACGCAGACTGTGGAGGAATCCTTGTATCGCCTGAATGAGGCCGGCGAGCTGGTGGAGAAGGTGCCTGGCGGCTGGCAGGAGAGAGTGTGGTTCTGGCATGATGTGAACTCTCATTGGAATTATAGGGATGGAGAGCTGGTTGTGGTCGAGGTATATTCCAATTGCGAAGAGGTTTCCTTATATTTGAACGACACCTTGGTTGCCGCCAAACGCCTGGAGCAGTTCGAGGACCATATCTACAAATGGGCAGTGCCTTATGCCGCAGGAGAGCTGAGGGCTGTCGGCAAGCGAGCCGTTGAATCAACCTCTGCCAGTATCCATACGGTAGGCCCCATTCATACCATTCAGCTGCTTGGGGACAAGGACACCCTCCAGATTCATCCCGATCATGTCGTTCATGTTACTGTTCAGCTATTGGATGCGCAGGGGCATGCCATTACGAACCAAAATGTGGAGCTTGCCTTCGAGGTGGAGGGGGAATGCCGCATTCTTGGAGTAGACAATGGCAGCCCTGACAATGTGCAGCCTTACCAGAGCACAAGCCTTATGACAGAGCTGGGCAGAGGACTGCTCCTTGTACAGGGCACCAAGCCAGGAGAGCTTGCGATTAAGGCGACATGCGCTGCTATCCATGTCGTATCCAATATATGTAAGGTGAAAGTCGTCGAATAGGCCCCTAATGGAATGTATAGAAACTTGTTTCAATAGAGATCGGAAAAGTCCAATAACATGACGAATTGGTTCATTTTATTGTGGAGTAAGCCGTGATACGATTCTAATATCAAGTGAAGTCGATATCTCATGAGGAGGCAACAAGGATGAAGCTGGTACACATTCAATTCGAGGGTAAGTTAACCTGCGCGATTGCAGGAGAGCAAGGGATTCTGCCGATTGAAGCGAGCCTGGAGGACGTGATTGCCGGAAGGGCTGATGCGGCGGAGCTTGCTGCAGCAAGCCCCGGTAAGTGGCTGTCGGAGCAGGAAGTAGTGTTCGCACCTTCCATACCGGCTGGCAAAAAAATCATTTGCGTTGGTCTTAATTACAAGAAGCATGCGGAGGAGGCGGGACTCCCCGTACCTGAGGTGCCTATTCTGTTCAACAAGTTTTCCAATGGACCTGTTGGACATGGGGCGGAAGTTGGCCTTCCCGCCCAAGCGTTCAAATATGATTACGAGGCTGAGCTCGGCATCGTAATCGGCAAGACGGCCAGAAACGTCAAACAGGACGAGGCGCTGGATGTGGTATTCGGGTATTGCAACGTCAATGACCTGTCTGCGCGTGATCTCCAGATGCGTACAAGCCAGTGGATGCTTGGCAAACTATTAGATGGCTTCTGTCCGGCTGGCCCTTATCTCGTCACGGCGGATGAAGTAGGCGATCCCAACGAGCTGGATATTCAGCTGTATCTGAACGGAGAGCTTCGCCAGAGCTCCAATACAAGAGACATGATTTTCACTGTTCCGGAAATCATTCAATACATTACGAAATATATGACGCTGGAGCCTGGCGACCTTATTCTGACCGGGACGCCTGAGGGCGTGGTGGCCGGTTATCCGGAGGATCAACAGGTATGGTTGAAGGACGGAGACGTCGTTACCGTTGAAATCCAGAAGCTTGGAGCTTTGACCAATGTCATGAAGGGATGCTGACCAATGAAAGCCTTGGTTATCCGCAGCCCGCATCATATGCAGCTGGAGGAGATGGAGGCCCAGCCGTTAGGGCCTCATGATGTTCGAGTTCGGTCCAAGGCTGTCGGCATCTGCGGGACGGATCTCGAAATCTATGAAGGACAGATTTCCTCCGATTTCGTGAAGTATCCCGTTGTGCCTGGACATGAATGGAGCGGAATGGTCGTAGAATGCGGCTCCGAGGTGACAAGCGTAAGACCGGGGGACAGAGTCATTGCCGAAGGGTTATTGTCATGCGGCAGCTGCGCCTACTGCAGAGAAGGCCGGACGAACCTCTGCCATCAATATGATCAGCTTGGCTTCACCCGCCCTGGCGGCGGGGCGGAGCTGGTCATTGTACCTGCAAGGGCCGTCCATTGCATTCCGAATGAGGTCTCCTATGAAGCAGCGGTCTTAATCGAACCGGCTGCGACGGTGCTTCGCGGCATTATGAAGACGCCGCTTCAACCAGGAATGAAAGCGGTTATTATTGGTCCCGGTACGCTTGGCTTGTTGACTGTACAGCTGTTGAAGGCGTTCGGAGTGGATGCCATCTGTCTGATTGGACGGAGAAATGAGCAGCTGGAGCTGGGGAGATCGATCGGCGCTTCTCATTTCGTCAATAGCCGCATCATGGACGTGCACGCCGCTATTCAAGTATGGACAGAAGGACAAGGCGCTGACCTCATTGTCGAGACATCTGGCAGTGAAGAGGCGGTCAGGCTCAGTATGGAGCTGGCGCGCAGCGGAGGCCATATTGTGCTGACTGGCGTCGCTGGAACAGGCAAGAAGCTGGTCGTGGAGAGCGATTATATGATGCTGAGAGATTTGACTGTGCATGGCATATTCTCTTATACGACTAAGTCCTGGCATCAAGCGCTGAGACTGCTGGAAGCCCGCAAGCTGGAGCTGGAGGCGCTTATTACGCATCGCTTCTCTATCGACCAATACGAGGAGGCCTTTGAAGCGCTGCGGAACAAGACGAAGCCAACAGTCAAAATTGCCATGCTTCATGATGGAGAGGAGCTGTCGCCATGATTCTGGGTACTGCAGACGAGGTGAGAGCTTACCTCCTGCATGCAGAGTGGCTGGCCGATGGCGAGCCGTGTGCCATTACCGAGCTGAGCGGAGGCGTAAGCTGCCAGGTATGGAAGATTGTAACGAGCAAAGGACGCTGGGTGTTAAAGCAAGCGCTTCCGCAGCTGAAGGTGAAGTCGGAATGGTTCTCCGATGTAGCTAGAATTGAGCGGGAGCAGGTGGCGATGCTTGCCCTATACCCGCTGCTGGATGCCGGACAAGTCCCAGCTATCGTCTATCAGGATGAGAATGCGTATTTATATATGATGGCCTGCGCGCCTGAAGGAGCGGTAACCTGGAAGTCACAGCTGCAGGAGGGACAATTCCACACCGCGACAGCGGAGGCTGTCGGAGGGATGCTGCGGAGACTGCATGTAGCCAGCCGAGCCCTTCCGGGCGAGAGTGTGGATTCACTCCGCGACCTGAAGTACTTCCAGGAGCTGCGAGTCGATCCGTTCCATAATGAATTGGCCAGGAAGTATCCTGAGCTGATTCTCCCTATTGAGGACTTGAAGCGAGAGGTGACGGAGGTCGGCCATTGCTTCGTGCACGGCGACTTCTCACCCAAAAACATTCTAGTTGCGGGCCATCATGAGGTCATTTTGCTGGATTATGAGGTCGGGCATTGGGGCAATCCGGTGTTCGATCTGGCCTTCTGCATCGGCCATCTCGTGCTGAAGGGAATAGCCTATGGACGCGAGGAGGCCGCGCAGCGCTGTATTGAAGCGTTCCTTAGAAGTTACGGTGCTGTCCCTCCAGGACTCATGAAGCATCTAGGCCTTATGCTGTTGGCAAGGATAGATGGCAAATCGCCAGTGGAGTACATCACGAATGCCGCGATGATGGAGCATGTAAGTTGGTTAGGCAAGCAATGGTTGTTAAGTTCGAGCAAGGAGCAGGCAAGAGAAGTAATTGCGCAAGGTTTGGGAGTGAGGGTCGGCCATGGCCAAAATTAAACATGTTATCGGGAGAGAAATACTGGATTCACGGGGATACCCAACCGTAGAGGTCGATGTTGTCCTGGAGAGCGGACATCGCGGGCGTATGATGGTCCCGTCAGGCGCATCGACAGGCAGATTCGAAGCATGGGAACTTCGGGACGGCGAGCCTGCACGCTTCCAGGGCAAGGGAGTACGGAAGGCCGTTGACCATATCAATCATGAGCTGTCGAAGGCTGTTGCAGGTGTCGAGGCGGGAGAACATCATATGCTGGATCAGCTGCTTGTAGAACTTGACGGCACGCCTAACAAGTCGAGAGTGGGGGCCAATGCGATTCTTGGCTTATCCTTTGCAGCAGCTCATGCCCAAGCGGCAGCCGAAGGCCTGCCCTTGTATCGCTATTTCGCCAACCGGTTTCTAGCTGAAGGAGATACGCCTGCTCTACCGCTGCCTATGGTCAATATCATTAGCGGTGGTTTGCATGCCGGGGGCAATATTGATATTCAGGATTTTCTCATTATGCCGGTAGGAGCTTCCTCCTATCCGGAGGCTCTGGAAATGATATCTGCCGTTTACTTCCGTACGCAGCGCTTACTAGCAGCCAAGGGCTATCAATCCCGCCTGCTCGCGGATGAAGGGGGATTCGGACCTGCCCTTGGCAGTCATGAAGAGGCGCTGGATATATTGTGCGAGGCGATCGAAGCATGCGGCTATAAGCTGCGAGATGATATGGCGATTGCACTAGATGTTGCAGCCTCCCATTTCTACGAAGAGGATAAGGGTATATACCGGCTGGGAGCGGATCATCGAATGCTGCAGTCCGAAGAAATGGTAGCGCTGCTGGAGTCATGGGTAGACAGGTATCCCATCATCTCAATTGAGGATGGATTAGCGGAAGAGGACTGGAGCGGCTGGGTGCTGCTTACGAAACGTCTTGGCCACAAGATCCAACTGGTGGGAGACGATCTATTTACTACCAACCGGGAGCGAATTCAGAGAGGAATTCTGGAGAAGGCGGGCAACGCTGTTCTTGTAAAGATGAATCAAATCGGTACGTTATCGGAGACTGTGGAGGCGATCAAGCTCGCCGAATCCTCGGGCTTGTTAACCGTTATATCTGCTCGATCCGGCGAGACTGAGGATTATACGCTGGCGGACCTTGCAGTGGGGCTGAACGGCGGTCAGATTAAGATCGGCTCTGTAGCTGGTTCCTCGCGGCTCGCCAAATATAATCAGCTGCTCCGAATTCATGAAGATATCGGCAGGCATTATGCGGGAAGGGCCGCATTTCAAGGGAGGTTCGAGTAATGAAGATAACGGATATAGAGCTGTTCCAGATTGAGCCTAGATGGCTGTTTGTGAAGATCAGCACGGACACGGGCTTGGAGGGCTGGGGCGAGCCCATTCTGGAAGGCAGGGCCTCCACCACCAGGGCGGCGGTTGAGGAGCTGAAGGATTACCTGATAGGGAAGGATCCGCTGAAGATCGAGGATCTCTTCCAGGTCATGTACCGCGGCGGCTTCTATCGGGGCGGTCCCATCCTCATGAGTGCGATCTCAGGTATCGAGCAGGCATTATGGGATATCAAGGGCAAATACTACAACGCGCCGATCTACGATCTTCTTGGCGGCTCGGTACGCGACAAGATCAAGGTGTACGCCTGGATTGGCGGAGATCGGCCAAGCGATGTGAGCAATCATGCACTGATGCAGGTTGCCCTGGGCTTCAAGGCGCTGAAAATGAACGCAACAGAAGAACTTCATTATATAGACGATTATAGGAAGATCGACCAGGCCGTTGAGCGGATGCAGGCTGTGCGGGCTGCGGTGGGGCCGGATGTCGGCATTGCGGTTGACTTCCATGGCAGGGTGCATAAGACGATGGCCAAGATTCTTGTAAAGGAGCTGGAGCCGTTCAGACCTATGTTTATTGAGGAGCCTGTGCTGCCGGAGCATAACGAAGCGCTGAGGGACATTGCTAGAATGACGAATACGCCGATTGCAACGGGCGAGCGTATGTATACGCGCTGGGGCTTCAAGCAGCTGCTGCAGGATGGATATGTAGATATTATCCAACCAGACCTCTCCCATGCAGGCGGTATTCTGGAGACAAAGAAGATCGCAGCTATGGCGGAAGCATACGATGTCAGTCTGGCGCCGCATTGCCCGCTTGGACCGATCGCGCTGGCCTCATGCTTCCAGGTCGACAATTGCACGCCGAATTTCGTTATTCAGGAGCAAGGGTTAGGCATTCATTATAATCAAGGCAGCGATGTTCTCGGCTACTTAAAGGACCCGGATGTATTCCAATATGAAGCGGGTTATGTGCGCATGTCCGGCAAGCCTGGCCTCGGTATTGAAATCAATGAAGCTGCGGTCAGAGAAGCGGCCAAAAAGGGGCATAACTGGCATTCCCCTATCTGGCGCAACGAAGACGGCTCCTACGCGGAATGGTAAATAAGAAGGACAGGGGGAGAAAGTATGGCTGAAACGATGCGAGCGTTATTGTATGAAGGTCCCCGGCAGCTGGAGCTTCGTACCATGGAGATTCCCCAGCCCGGGGAACACGAGGTGCTTGTACGTGTTCACTGGGCGGGCATATGCGGCTCAGAGCTGAGCGGCTATCTGGGACTTAACTCGCTCAGGAAGCCTCCGCTTGTGATGGGGCATGAATTTGCGGGAGTGATCGAGCAGGCTGGCACCCGAGTGGAGGGACTTCAGTCAGGTGATCGGGTGACAGCTAATCCTCTGATCTCCTGCGGGATCTGTATGGATTGCTACAGCGGTAGGGCGAACCTGTGTCCGAAGCGAAGTCTTGTCGGAGCAGGCAGGCCAGGGGCGTTCGCCGAATATGCTGTTGTTCCTGCCGGGAACATTCACGTGCTTCCTGAATCCGTTTCATTAGACGCTGCTGCGCTAGCGGAGCCGCTTGCCTGTGCGGTTCGTATTGCCCGCTTGGCCGCGCTGGAGCCATCAGACAGTCTGTTCATTGCCGGTGCTGGGCCTATTGGCCTGCTTGTGCTCCGGGCTGCGCAGCGGTATGGCGTTCAGCATACAGCGGTTATGGATTTAAATGCGGAGAGGCTTGGCATTGTCAGGGCAATGGGAGGTATTGCCGTCTCCTGTGAGGAGGATCTGGCCAGAGTGACACCGGCGCGCGGCTTCGAAAAGTGCGTGGATGCTGTCGGCATCGATGCCACCAGGCAGCAGTGTATGGGTATCGCCAGACCAGGCGGTAGAGTGGTGTTCTCAGGTCTTCATACGGCAGACAGTGTTGTGCCCGTCAATACCGCTATTCGCAACGAGCTCACGATGCTGGGCTCCTTCGGCTATAATCCAATCGACTTTCAAATCGCGCTCAAGTGGATCGAAGAGAGCGGCACTTGCCTGGAGAGATGGACTGTGCATGAGCCGCTGGAGAATGGCAAAACATGCTTTGACAAGCTACTGAGCGGTCCGGGCTCCGTAGCCAAAATATTGTTAGATCTGAGCTAAAAGAATGGGGCGTTAATAGATGAAGCCTAATTTTGTCGTATTTGTTGTCGATCAGATGCAAGCTCGCACAATGTCTCTGCATGGCCATCCAGACGTGCATACGCCGAACTTGGATCAGCTGGGACTTGAAGGCGTGTCCTTCACCAGAGCCTATTGCAACAATCCCGTATGTATGCCTTCGCGTGCAACCTTGCTGACAGGCCTCACTCCCAGGCAGCACGGCTGCTTGACGAATGGCAATGCTGTCCCTGAAGGGCTGCCTACGCTGCCGGGGACGCTCGCAAAGGCTGGATATCGGACACATGCCATAGGGAAGCTTCATCATCAGCCAATCGGCTCCGTCAACAAGGGCGAGGAGATGGCATTCTCATGGGAGAGCAGAGCGCGGTGGGAGGCTGGAGAAATTACCGCGCTGCCAATCGATTACTACGGCTATCAGATGACGGAGCATGTAGGCGGGCATGTCGACTGCTACGGCGATTATTTGACATGGCTGGAGAAGGAGCTGCCGGGAGGGAAGGAGCGTTTGCTGCGGGCGGGAGCCTACGAGAAGAATAGCCTGTACGAGCAGAATTGGAAGATTGACCTGCCTGAACCGCTGCATTACAACCGTTGGATAGCTCGACGCTCAGCGGCATTCCTGGAAGGTCTTCAGCAGGAGGATCTCTTCTATCTCTGGTGCTCCTTCCCTGATCCGCATCATCCATTCGCGGCCTGCCGTCCTTATAGTGAGATGTATGATCCGCAGTCGCTGACATTGCCGGAGGACTGGAATGAAGAAGCGGATTCCATCGATTGGCTAAAAGGCTTAAGGACCGTTCATCCTGGGCACTCGCAGTTCGATGAAGCCACGCTGAGGAACATATTAGCACAGACCTACGGCATGATTTCGCATGTGGACAGCTGTATAGGAGAGGTGCTGGACAAGCTGAAGGAGCGGGGGCTCTATGATAACACTATCATTATCTTCATGGCCGATCATGGAGAATATTTGGGCTCCCACCGGTTGCTGACCAAGGCAGAGTGGCCCTGGGAGGAGCTACTGAATGTCCCGTATATATGGAGAGTTCCCCAGGCTATTAGGCAGGGCGTCTATCGTGACCGCGTCGTGAGTCTGCTGGACTTCGTGCCGACCATTCTGGACTTCGCTGGTATTGATCAGGCTGTCATGGATACGCGCGGCATATACAGCGCACCGCCACTTGGCTTGCCGGGGCGCAGTCTGCGCGCTGCCGTCGAAGAGGGCAAGGAACTGCCTGCCCGTCCGGCACTCGTGGAATACGATGAGGATTGGTATGCGCCTGAGACGACCCGAATGCGCACACTCGTTGCGGAGCAATATAAATTAACAGTGTATATAAATTCCGATGAGGGGCTGCTGTTCGATCTGGCGGCAGATCCTCGTGAGCAAAACAATCTATGGAATAATCCTGAATACGCTCACGTTCGTTGTATGATGACAGAACAGCTTCTGCGGGAGCTGATTCGTACCGACCGTTTCGATACACTTCGGATAACAGGAGCATAAGCGGCCGGCCTGGGCTGTCTGGAAGAGTGGTTACATCACTTTTCTGGACAGCTTTTCTTTTTGTTCCATTTACATAGGGTATTGACGTAATGTAATGGCAGAATTATAATAAAAACGAAACGAGTTTCGATTATTAGTATGCTAGTCATAATGTTGAATAGTAGTTTCGAAAACTCATCATTTTTATAAGTGATTTGTAATCGCTTGCAAGGAAGGGGTGAGCTTGAGTAATTAGGTGAGTGTTCATAAAGTGCAGTCTCCATCACCGGCTAATACAGAAAGAAGGAGTGCTTGTTGTGGAAAATGTGAATGAAGTCCGGCAGCTGGACATACCCGACATCAAGCGCGGGACGCCATTGAAGCAAAAAGCCTCAAGGCTGCTGAAGAGTTACCAGCTATATTTGTTTGTGCTTCCCGCTGTCTTGTATTACGTGCTCTTCCATTATGTGCCGTTATACGGCATTCAGATTGCCTTCAAAAACTTCCTGGCCTTCAAGGGCATAGCGGACAGTCCATGGGTGGGTCTGGAGCATTTCGAACGTTTTTTCCGTTCCTTCGAATTTACGAGAATTATTTTGAACACGATCAAGCTTAGTGTCCTGCAGCTCGTTGTAGGCTTCCCAGCTCCTATCATACTCGCACTGATGCTTAATCAGCTCATGCACAAGAGGTTCAAGAAGTTTGTGCAGACCGTCATTTATGCACCTCACTTTATTTCGACGGTAGTTATTGCGGGCATGTTGTTTTTATTCCTGTCGCCGGATACGGGCATGATCAACAAGCTCATCGGATTGTTTGGCGGCGAGCCGGTATTTTTTATGGGTGATCCCGACTGGTTCAGGCCCGTGTACGTGCTGTCGGAGATTTGGCAGAACACAGGGTGGGGCACGATCATTTATCTGGCAGCGCTTACGACGATTAGTCCCGAGCTCCATGAATCGGCGGTCGTGGATGGCGCGAACAAATTTCAGCGGATTCTGCATATTGATATCCCCGGCATTATGCCGACGGCCGTTATTCTGTTAATTCTGAGCACGGGCAATATTATGAGTCTCGGCTTCGAGAAGGTCTATCTGCTGCAAACGCCGCTTAACCTGCCCTCATCGGAGATTATTTCCACCTATGTGTACAAGACGGGCCTGGTTGGCGCGCAATATAGCTTCTCGACCGCTGTAGGATTGTTCAACTCTATTATCAATTTCATCATTCTCATCACAGTCAACCAAATTGCCAAAAAAGCTTCCAATACATCGTTATGGTAAGAAGCGGGGAGGTTCAATATGTTTAAACGCAGTCTAGCAGACATCTGGTTCGATCGAGTGAATATGCTGTTGATTTTGACCGGACTGGCCATTATTGTCTACCCCCTCTACTTCGTTGTGCTGGCCTCAGTGACGGACCCTGGTGCTGTTCAGATGACCCTGTTCTGGCCGGAGAAGTTCAGTCTGGAGGGCTACAAGAAGATACTGGACAGCGATAACTTGTGGGTGGGCTACAAAAATTCTTTTGTATACGCAATCTTAGGAACAATTATCAATTTATGTCTGACCCTGCCCGCAGCCTACGCCCTGTCGCGGAAGGATATGAAGGGCCGCAGTACGATAATGCTCGTTATTACGTTCACGATGTTTTTCAGCGGTGGACTTATTCCTACCTACTTAACGGTCAAGGAGCTTGGGCTGCTTGACTCGGTCTGGGCGATGGTCATACCCAATGCGGTAGGCGCATGGAATCTCATCATTGCTCGAACGTTCTTCCAGTCTACGATTCCGGATGAGCTTCTGGAGGCGGCGAAGATTGACGGCTGCTCCGATGCCAAGTTTTTTTGGAAAATGGTGCTTCCCCTGTCTCAGGCGCTTATTGCGATTATGGTGTTGTTCTACGGCGTTGCGCATTGGAATTCCTACTTCAACGCATTGATCTACCTGCGGGACCAGGAGCTGTACCCCCTGCAGCTCGTGCTTCGATCCATTCTTATCGAGAATCAGATTAGCAACGACATGATGACGGACCTGTCCTCCATGGGGGACCGACTCCGAGCGGCGGAACTAATCAAATACGGCATGATTATTATTGCGGCGCTGCCGTTGCTTATTCTGTATCCTTTCCTGCAGAACTATTTTGTAAAAGGCGTCATGATAGGAAGCATCAAGGGGTAATGGATGGAGCCGTTATAACGGAAGGGAGGTGCATGCCAGACAACTTTGTTGGTTTGCTGTAGTTAATGTAAGCGCATACGAATACAAAATTAGGAGGTCATCGATTTGAACAATCGGAGAAAAAAACTGTTGGTATCCTTTCTTTCAGTCATTATGAGCTTTTCCGTTCTAAGCGCTTGCGCAGGCAACAACTCTGGCAATGAGGAGCCGTCCAAGGAGCCGAATCCAACGGAGGCGTCGCAGACGCCTGAAGCAACGGATGGAGGAGCCGAGCAAGGTGTATTCCCGTTAGCGGAGAAGGTGACGCTCGAGATGGTAACCTGTAAGCATCCGAACAACGGACCCTTCGAGGAAATGGATTTCTTCAAGCAATATGAAGAGAAAACCAATGTGCAGATTGAATGGACAGATATTGAATTTGCGCAATGCGAGGAGCAGCGTAATCTGATTCTGGCCAGCGGCGAGCTGCCGGATGCGTTCTACGGCACACTTGCACTGACAGGCAATGACGTGATTAACTATGGCGGCCAAGGCATGCTGGTTCCTTTGGAGCAATACATCACGAAGGAAACGATGCCTAATCTGACGGCGTTGATTGAACAGAATCCGAAGTACAAAGCGATGCTGACAGCGCCGGATGGCCATATCTATTCGCTGCCAAGCATCCGCGAGCTGATGCTGTGGCTCTCTCCCGACATGATGTATCTGAACAAGGAATGGCTGGACAAGCTGGGACTTGCCGTTCCGACAACTACGGATGAGCTGCGGATCGTTCTGGAAGCATTTAAGACAAAGGACCCGAACGGCAATGGCAAAAATGACGAAATTCCATTCTCCTTCCTGTGGGATTTCGCGAATTATAACGTAATGGGCATCGGCTCGTTGTTCGGCAGCTTCGGCAGAGCGGATTCTGCCAACCATATCTTCGTCGAAGATGGCAAGGTGGTCTTCTCTGCGAAGGAACCGGAGTACAAGGAAGCAATTCAATATTTCCACACCTACATCAAGGATGGATTGTTTGATAAAGAGAGTCTTGCGCAGGACCGCAATCAGCTAGTGGGCAAAGGAAGCGGAACAGAGCAGCGCCTGGGCGGATTCTTCTCTTGGAATGCCTTCTCGGTTGTCGGTGTCGACAATGATCCGAAGTATGTGGTGGTTCCAGCTCTGAAAGGACCAAACGGCGATCAAGTGTGGAGAAAGTCTTTGAATAATAATCAAGGCGTGAATCCTTTTGCATTCTCGATGACAGCCGCTAACAAGCATCCAGAGCTTACGATGCAGTGGATTGACTTGTCCTACGCAACGGATACGTCGATCGAAGCAGGCTGGGGACCAATCGGAACAACATTGGAAGACAAAGGCGGCACCTTGACGCTCAAGGAAGCGCCGGCTGGCATGACAACGGACGAATATGTATTCAAGACGGCGCCAGTTGAAGCTCCTTATGCTATTTTAGAAAATACGTATGGAACTCGTCTTGCTATGGCTGACAAGGATAAAGTGAAGACAGATGGCATTAAAGAGAATTATTTGCCTTATATGACATCGGAGACGTTTCCTGGCGTATTGTTCACGGCTGAGGAGTCTCAAAAAATTAAAGTGCTGGATACTGACATTAACAGCTACGTGAACCAAACAAGCGCCAAGTGGCTGCTTCAAGGCGGAGTAGACGGCGAATGGGACAAATATCTGGCCGATCTGGAAAAAATGAAGATTGACGAGTTGATCAACATTTATCAAACGGCGTACGACCGCTTTAAGAGTGCCCAACAATAATCGCAAACAACTGAGAGCTTTCCCTGGTATTCTTGTTCCCGGGGGAAGCTCTCCACTTTCGACGCATGAATAGAAGGGATGGTGCATCAATTTTGAAAGCGTATTCAAAAATTAAACAAGGGTTGACTGCCTTTTTGAGTGCGGCCGTACTGATCGTATCTTGTCTTGCTACTGCCGGGGGGGTCAGTTATGCAGAAGAGGCAAGCGACGAGCTTCCTGTAAACATTCGAACGGACAAGGCAGATTTCGATACGATTCCAGACGTTGCGGAGCATTATAAGAATCAGTTCGGCAATCAGGCAGTGGCGTACTTCAACAGTATTAACGGCGAAAGCCGCGTTCAGCGTATTAACTTCCTGCAATATCCTGATGGACAGTATTTGCAGGTTAATGGTGAAGTAACGCTTGCTATTCCTGCTATGAACGCAAAAATATGGCGTCTGTTCGGCGATGTGCGTTTCGAGGGCTCCGTTGCGCAGACGATGAAGCTTTATGTCATTGATCCTGAAGGCGTCGAAACGGAATGGACCGTATTCCAGAACGGTGGCTGGAATGACCGCATAACCGGGCTGTATACGAACTATACGAAGATGGGCTTCCAGGAATCCAATCCTACGGAGGGGATCACCCATCCTTGGCTGATTAAGGATACGAACGGCGATATTATCTACGAAGGCTACAAGATGAAAATCGTCGGTAATGGCACGCTTCGCAGCGTCTATCACTGGGAAGAAGAAGGCGTTCCGCTGGAGTTTGATACTTCCGCATGGACCGTTCTTGGAGGAGACAAGGATATTCTGAATGTGTCCATTGATGTGGATGCGCTCACAAATTTAAGCATGAACGGCCTCAATAAGCTGCCAGAGGAAGTGTTCAAGCGTTATCATGTGAACAGCGGTCCGATCGGATTAGAGCAAGCGGGCGGCGAATTTACAGTGCTAGACGAGGCCTATCACAGAACGACACATGATTATGGATTTACTCCCGGCCGCGGCGCGTTTCATTACAAGTTGATGACCAGTTGGGCCGGTCTCAAGGAGGATACGACGCATCCTGGATATGCAGACTTTACAGAAACGAATCAAGTCTATACTAAGAGTCAGCTTGCCATCGACAAATTCGAAAGTCTGTATCCATCCATGGGCAAGGATTATGTTCTGACGCTGGATGGCTGGCCGAGGTGGATGTGGGAGGACCCTGATTCCGGGCAATCGGAGCATTTTGGTACACCGTCCCGTGCCAACTTCGATGCTGCTGCCGACGCATCAGCCAAGCTGATTAAAAGCATCGATACAAGATTTGACGGACTGGGTCCCAAGTATGTGGAAGTTAAGAACGAATCAACGATCCCGCAGGAATGGTGGTTCTTACAGTCGGAGCCCGAGCAGGCGTGGAGCTACTTATCTGAGTTCCATAACAAGGTAGCTTCTGAAGTGAAGGCGGAGAATCCGGATGTTCTGGTCGGCGGACCATCAAGCGCATTCATGTATCTGGAGAAAAATGATTTCAATGAAGCGCGAGCGCAGCTGAAATTTATGGATGACACCAAGGATTCGCTGGATTGGTATTCGCATCACTTCTATGAAAACGCCAACCTGTTCATTCATGACAGAGAAAACAACTCGGATGGCTTCCTGAGCGGACGATTGGAAGCGGTGCTTGATCTGCTTAATGCTCATATGGCGAATACAGATAACGTAAAACCCATCTATATTACGGAGGAAGGCACTTATAATACGGCTGGAAGCGACGCGGACTACTTCCAGAAGCTCGTTGCCTTCAATGGCTACATGCTGCGTTTCATCAATTATTCCGATACGATTGGCATGCTGGTTCCGTACTTGTATCCCATCATTAACTGGCGCCCCAACTCCACGGGTACGTTCTACAAATATAATGAAGCACAAAATGGATTATTGGAAGAAATGACGCCAATGGAAGCTTATCTGGATATGTGGAAGGATTATCGCGGTGCGTTTCTTCCTGCTGAAGCGGATCAAGAGCGTGTCTTCACGAATGCGGTTCGCTACAATGACAAGGTGTATGTCGCGGTTCACAATCTGAATTCGCAGCGCGTCAACCTGGATCTGAATGTGTTCGCGGGAGACGCCAACATTGCTGGGGTAACGCGCAAGCATTTCTTCCTGGAGAAGGGCGACCTGACCTATGAAGAAGAGAATGTAACGGATTTGGACAATGTGTATATGCGAGTGCAGGAAATGAGCGTATTCGAGATTACGCTGGATTCCAACCCGGCGTTCACCAAAACATGGGAGAGAGAATTTGCATATGCTCCTCAGGAGCTTGTGCCGACGAGCGTAAACGCGCCGGCCTCATTTACGGTTCAAGCAAGGCCTGCGAATCTCGCCAAAGCGACTCTCCGTATTGGCTTCGGCAAGACGGGAAGCGGGTTTGCAGAGGATATGCAAGTGGTTGTCAATTCGAGTGATGCGGCCAATATACAGAGCTTCAGCAAGGATCTGGCCTACACGAACAAGCCTGGCAACCTGCTGACCTTTGCGGAATTTGAGCTGGATGCCAGCAAGCTTCTGGCGAGCAATACCATTGAAATATCGCTCCCGGATGAAGATGGATATATCACAAGCGTACAAATCATCGAGTACCACGAGCAGTCGGCTCCGACAGGCGTCGCTACAAGTGCGCTTGCTGGTCCTATTGCGGACGCTAAGTCGAAGCTTGCGTCGACTATCATTTCGTCCACAGGCAATGAGGTTGAGCCAGGCAAGAGCTGGGTGAAAAAGCAGTACCGAGACACGCTCAATATTGAAGTAACCAAAGCGGAGATTGTTGCACAGGATGCCTTGGCGACAAATGCTGAAGTGACAGAAGCTTTGGCAGACCTAGCCAAGGCGGCCGGTATATTTGATCAATATACAAAAACAAAATCGTCGCCTACCGGCAGTCGAGGTGCCCAATTCTCCTTCGAGGACGGAGAAGCGGCAGCCTATACCCACAATGTAGACGCTGTGACGGTATCGACAAGCGCGCAAGGCGCAACGGACGGCAGCAAGGCGCTTCAGGCGGAGTTTACGACCTTCACATCCTACGCGTGGGATACGACGGGAACCTACTCTGGCAGCCTTGATTTTACGGCGCCGGAGGAGGGCTGGAGCCTGGGAGCTGCTCCATTAACCTTCGATGTCACGAATCTAAGGGGCTACGCGACACAGCTGCGAGTAGAAATTACGGATACCTCTGATGTGAGAGGCACCTATTATTTTACGCTTGGGGCAGATGCTTCCCGCAGCATCAGCATTGCCGATTTTGGCGTTGCCGGAGGCACCTGGCTCGGCGACGGCAATTTCCCGAGAAGCGCAGCAATTGACACGGAGAATATTAAAAATATTCGATTGTATGTCTTTTCTCCAACGGCTGCATCGGTTACGAATGCAGCGCTGGCCTTTGACAAGATAGTCATTGGCAGTGCACCGGATCCCGGGCCAGACCCTGTTAATCCGAATGGTCTATTCGTATCCTTCGAGGACCAGGAAGAGATTCCTTATTCGTACAATAATCAGGCCATTACCGCTTCCAGATCGGAGCAGGGAGCGACACATGGCAGCAAGGCGCTCCAAGCGGAGTTTACTACCTTCACAGCATTCGATTGGGATACGAGCGGCAAATATTCCGGCAGCATAGACTTCACTGCGCCGGAGGAGGGCTGGAGCCTGGGCAGCAAGCCGCTTCAATTGGATGTTGCGAATCTCGTGAGCACAGGAGCCCAGCTTCGCGTGGAGGTTGCCGATGTTCAGGGGAATAGAGGCATTTATTATTTTGCCATAGCGCCCAATCAAGCACGAACGCTTACGATATCCCAATTTGGCGTCTC
This sequence comes from Pristimantibacillus sp. Z349TD_6, assembly GCF_056173205.1. Classification (NCBI taxonomy): domain Bacteria; kingdom Bacillati; phylum Bacillota; class Bacilli; order Caryophanales; family Paenibacillaceae; genus Pristimantibacillus (SeqCode); species Pristimantibacillus sp. Z349TD_6. Next base: position 2,636,148 of record NZ_CM149662.1, read on the forward strand.
TGCGGCCAGCTGGCTGGCAGACGGCTATTTCGCAAGAACGGCGGCAATTGACACCACTAAGCTGAAATCTATTCGCTTGTATGTATTTGAGCCTACAGCTGTAACCGTGGGACATGCGAAGCTTGCTATCGATAATATGATGATAGGCAGCGGGCCGGTCCAGCCAACAGATGAGCAGCTGGCAGCTGATGCGGCCGATACGTTGTCGGCAGCCTCGTTAACATTCGCGGAGGGAGACACAGCGCAAGCCGTAACAGGAGCTATTGTATTGCCGTCTGCTGGCCTGCATGGAGCAACCGTGGCATGGGCTTCCAGCCATCCTGCGACAGTGGCGGCTAACGGGACGGTGGTTCGACCTCAGCATGGAAGCGGGAATCAGGTTGTGACGCTGACTGCTACTGTTACTATTGGAGCGGCAAGCGCAACCAAGGCCATTACAGTAACTGTGCTGGAGCAGGCTGCGACTCCGTCTCCGCCTCCGCCAATCATTCATGTGCCAGGTCCAACAGCTCCGCCTGCAGCGAGCACTGAGGTTCTCGTGAATGGCAAGAAGCTGGACAAAATAGCAAGCGAGGTTACCGCGACCGAGGCGGGGCGCAAGGTGACAACGATTACGGTCGACCAGCAGCTGCTTAAGAATAGTCTGAGCACTATAACGAATAACGCTGTTCTTACCATTCCTGACGAGAGCGGCTCCCCTGTTGTGAATGGCAAGCTTAATGGGGCAATCGTTAAGGATCTGCAGCAGAAAAATGTGGTGCTTGAGCTTCGAACAGCCGCTAACTCCTATAAGCTTCCTCTTGAGGAGCTTCAAATGGATCATATGATCAAGGAGCTTGGCTCTGATGTGTCGCTGGAGGACCTGATTATCAATGTAAGAATCAGTCAAGCCGATGAAGAAACCCGGCAGGCGCTGGAGCAGTCGGCTGAGCAAGACGGATTTACGGTAGTGGCCGCTCCTGTAGAGTTCCATATTACCTACACTTACAAGGATCAGACAAAAGAAATTAGCACATTCAACTCCTTCGTGGAAAGAACGATTCTTATTCCGGAAGGCGTGGATCCCAATGAGATCACCACGGGGGTAGTAGTGGAAGAGGATGGAAGCGTTAGAGGGATACCAACTAAAGTGGTGGGACAGAATGGCAGCTATTATGCTGTGTTGAATAGCTTGACGAACAGCACCTACGCGGTGATCTGGAATCCTGTGGCTTTCCAGGATGTATCCGGTCATTGGGCGGAGCAGGCTGTAAATGACTTAGGCTCCAGATTAATCATAGCTGGGGTTGACGGCAACCGCTTTGAGCCGGATCGCTCCATCACCCGCGCCGAGTTTACCGCGATTCTGGTAAGAGCTCTGGGACTTCAGGCAGAGGCAGGAGAGTCTGCGTATTCCGATGTTGCCCAAGGCAGCTGGTATGAAGCCTATCTCAATACGGCGACAGATTATGGCTTGATTAACGGCTATGACAATGGTGAATTCAGGCCTCATGCTCTCATCACGCGTGAACAGGTTATGAGCATCATGGAACGAGCTATGGCGCTCACGGGACTTGATTCTGCAGCCGAGATGATAGAAGCGGATGAGCTGTTGTCCAGCTTCATGGATGGCTCAGAGGCGGCAGCCTACGCCAAGAGCGGTATCGCAGCCAGCATCAAGGCAGGTCTCGTGCTGGGCAGAAGCGAGCAAGTGCTTGCTCCGAAAGCAGCTATCACAAGAGCGGAAGTCGCGGAGGTTGTTAGTAGACTTCTGGAGCAATCTAACTTAATCTAATCAATAGAGGTTGTTTAAAAAGTCCAATTTTGATCACGAAGTATACAGGGAAGTCTATTCGACATCGAATATGGAACGCAAGCGAAACTTCCGGTGCTCACGTAGCTCCACTACGTTCCGCTCCTCAGTTTCTACTTTCGTTCCATCTTCTCGGTGCTGAAAACCGAACTTTTTGAACTTAGATTACTATTTGAACTTAGATTATTAGTGAGTTATTTTTTGGAGAGACCTCTTTATGGAGGTCTCTTGCATGTTAGGAAGAGATTAGGAAGAGAGGGAGAGGAAGTATGAATCCATTTGAGGTTATTTGTAAAGTCCAGGATGGGTATTCGCTTGTCGAGCTGCGGGATACAGAGCGTGGAGATTGTGCGCAGCTTGTGCCGGAGATTGGCGGGAATCTGATTCGGTTTCATTCATCTGGGCGAGAGCTGTTAGCTGCGCCGGGCTCTATTCATGATTTGAGAGGGAATGAATTCATGTACGGCACCCCCCTGTTATTCCCGCCAAATCGCGTGCAAGGCGGAAGCTTTACCTTCATGGGAAGACCTTACCAGCTGCCTATCAATGAGCAGCCGGACCGCCATCTGCATGGCGAGCTGGCGCGAAGAAGCTGGGAGGCCGTGGAATGGGGAGGAACGGAAGAACAAGGGGCTTATGTTGTGCTTCGGTTTCGGTATTCCGATCATGAGGATATGCTGGCGTACTTCCCGCATCCTCTCATATTCAACGTGACGATCTCCTTGCTAGGTGGACGTCTTCGACTGGACGGCGTCATCGTCAATGAGGGAGAGGACGAGGCCCCGTTCGCCTTCGGCCTTCATCCTTACTTCAATCTGCCGGGCGGACAAGCTCTGTTGCAAGCTCCGGCAGTCAAGGAATGGCCAATCTCAACCTTTACCTTCATTGAAGGTGTCCCAGCTAATACCGAACGCGCGGGTGAGCTGCGCGAGGGGCTTTCGCTGGATCGTATAGCTCCTCTTGGCTCAGCTATGGTGCAACTTCAGGAGTGTGAGGAGCGTGTCTGCCGGCTGCGGATGATAGAAGAAGGCTATACGATCGCCTATTCCATTGGGAACACCTTCCCCTATCTGCTTATCTTCCGTCCCAATTGGTCAGAGTCGATCTGCCTGGAGCCATACTCCTGTCTGACTGACGCCTTCAATCTGTCTTATCCCCCGGAGATGACGGGAGCAAGAGGCATTGCTCCTGGCGAGCGTGTGACGTTCGAGACTTGTATGTGGGTGGAGGAGTCATCTTAAACTCTTGGCTTGAAGCTCTCGCGTTCCACTAGCCAATGCTGCAGGATAATGTCTTCATCAATGATCAAATCAGGATGGACAATTAACTCGTGAATATATTCAACCGATTTCCTGCCAAGCTCGTCCATAGGCTGCTGCATGGAGGTTATGGACGGACGAACAATCTCAGCAACCGCACTGCCGTCGAAGCCGATAATGGAGATGTCATCAGGAACGCGTAGACCGTGATCTAGAGCGCCATTAAGCACCCCAACCGCCATATCATCCGTAGCGGCAAAGATAACAGTCGGCTATACTAGCGGGTACAAGCCAGGCTTGTTCGGCATTCCGAATATTCGTGAAATCAAGAATGATATAAATCCTAAAGTAACCAGCTTTTTCACGACTAATACCAAAGGACGATTCGGCATTTCGGCAATGGATTTTATTACGAGCGACCATGCTTCTAAATTATAGCAACCAATTTTTAGCGCTTGATGCTTAGATTTATGAGAGGCCTCTACATGGAGGCCTCTTTCACATTTATTTCTGATGACAAAAAACTCCGTTGTCCAATAGTAGTAGTTATCCTGCTATTACTAGTCGAAAATGTTAATTATGGATCCCTGTTGATTCCTTTACAATGAATGACATGAACTAAGAAATGGGGTGATACCATTCGAGTAAGCGCTTTCTAATAATGAGATGAATGGAGTGATGACAATGCCAAAGGTTTTAAAGGGCAAGATCGTCTTCTTGCTTTTTATTATGGTAATAATCACTGCTCCTGTCAGCTACGGCGTTCAATCCTCTCAGGCGGCGGTATCGTGGCCGGCTTCCGATCCCAGCAATACGGGAGGCTGGAGTGTAAACGAGACGTTTAGCGATGAATTTAACGGTTCGTCACTAAATACTTCGAAATGGTTAAATAAGCATACGTATTGGAGTGGACGCAATCCTTCTCAGTTCGATCCTTCGAACGTCTGGGTAAGTAATGGTACAGCAAAGCTTCGAACGAAAAATGAAAACCTAATAAAAAATGGAAGCTTTGAAAAAGGCAATCTGTCCAATTGGTCTGCTTGGGGTTCAGGTGCGAAATCAGCATCTGTCTCAGCCAAATACCGCGACCTATATGGGGTGGTCATTAATGGTCAAGGTGCTGTTCAGCAGATTATTACTGGACTGCAGCCTAATACGACCTACAAGCTTTCGGCGTGGTTAAAAAAAGGATCGGGCAGCAAAGTGAATGTAGGCGTTAAAAATTATGGAAGCACAGAAAAGCTGAAGGAAGTAACCAGTTCAAGCTGGACGTTGGGTACTGTGGAGTTCACGACGGGCTCAACAAATACCAGTGCTGAGGTGTACGTATATAACGCCGGAGGCAGCGGTATTGTATATGGAGATGAAGTAGCAGTTGTCCGAAAGGTAAATGCAGCATCTGGGGAGACGATGCTCAACGATAATTATATTACGTCGGCGGTTATCCAGTCCAAGACAAAAGCGCCTTACGGTTATTATGAGGTAAGGATGAAAGCGGCAGACGCTTCGCATACAAGCTCCTTCTGGCTGCAGGGTAATTATTCGGAGATTGATGTAGTTGAAGCGGTAGGGAATTCAACGAGGAACACTCATAAGGATACAATCATGCCCACTAACACTCATGATTTCCGCAATGGTTGGGCTAATGATATTGCAGATCCATTCGACTATCAAACGAACGTTAGGCTTGCAGCTAATTATCATATCTATGGTGTGGAGTGGAGCCAAACACAGATTAAATGGTATTTCGATGGTCAATTGATTCGTACAAAGCCTCATTCATTTATGCACGAGAATCAATATATTTTTTTGGATACTGAAATATTTGAATGGGACGGACTTCCGGGAGACAGCTTGAATTCCCTATTCGAGGTGGATTACATTCGTGCCTGGCACAAATAACTGTGGGAAGGAAAAATTTATATGAATAAAAGGGGCAATGCATCGGTTCATTCCCTTATCCTTGTTGTAGTCACTCTAAGCTTATTGGGAATGCCTGCTTCTCAGGCTAGAGCGGAGGAGGCGAGCAGGGTGAATGCGTTTGAGAACGGAAGCTTTGAATCAGGACAGCTGCCTGCTCGCTATTCTAAATGGGGAAGTGGTTCGGCAGCTGTTATGACGGAGCATGCCTATACCGGAAATTACGCGCTTGTGTATTCTGGTCAAGGCGCAATCGAATTTCCGGTGTCCGGTCTACAGTCCAATACTGAATACAAGGCAGCTGTGTACGCCAAGCTGGGAACTAGCGCTGGAGCCACTCTTGGGGTTAAGGAGCACAACGGTGCTGAAGACAGCTATATCCCTATTCGTGGGACAACATACAGCTTATACGAAGTGAGCTTCCAGACAGGCGCTGTAGAAACTTCCGCAAAGGTCTATCTGTATAACGAAAGCGGTTCCGGTACAGTCTACGCCGATGACTTTGAGCTGCTGGTTGAAGTACTGCCGCCTCCGGTCATTAACGAGAATATAGTTGATAATTCCATCTATCCGTTATCCGCTTCGGACAATGTCCGAAGCTGGAAGTACAGCCTGGATTATTCCGATGAATTCGGGGGCGCAGCTCTAGACACGAATAAATGGAACGATCATCATACGTACTGGTTAGGCAGGCAGCCCTCGATCTTCTCGCCGCGCAACATCAGGCAAGAGAACGGTCAATTAATATTGACAGCCAAATATGAAACGATACCTGAGATGGCGGAAGCCAATGCGAAGCTTGGCCCCAATAGCCCGCAGTATGAGAAATACACGACTGCTGCTGTCCAGTCCAAAACAAAAACGGGCTATGGATACTATGAAATTAAAGCAAAAGCCGCACCTGTCTCAGTTACGAGCTCCTTCTGGTTGCAGGGCAACGAGACGGAAATAGATGTGTATGAAACGGTAGGACGATCAACCGTCAATCCAGACAGCGGATATGAAATGCCTATGAATACACATTATTACGCTGGAGGGGACTGGACCAAGGATATCTCTAACCCTGGCGTCTACCATTCAAAGGATGATCTGACGGCAGATTTCCATGTGTACGGGCTAGATTGGAATGCCAAGTGGATCCGTTTCTATTATGATGGCGTATTGGTTCGTGAAATTCGGAATGATGTTTTCCACGAGAATCAATATATATTTATGGATATGGAAACGTTTACGTGGGCGGGACTCCCGTCGGAAGCGTCCATGGCGAGTCCAAACGGAGAATATGTCATCGAATATGTGAGGGTCTGGCGGTCTAACGAGCCCGTGTCGGATGAGCCGGAGATGGAGCTGCCGCCGGTTAAGGAAGCGGAAGCGCTTCGCGGCACACCTGCGCTGAACGCTTCAAGTCCAGATCCGTTGTGGAGCCAAGCGAAGGAAATCGGTTCTTTGCGTGTGAAAGGCGGGAGCACCTCGATCACAGCAATCGCGAAGACACTGTGGGATGATCGCTTTCTGTATATACGAACGGAAGTGAAGGACGCCGATCTTACGGGAACCGAACCCAACGAGACGTACAAGAACGATTCCGTTGAAGTGTATGTGGATGGCGGCAATGAGAAAGCCAAGCCCTATGACGGGAACGATATCAAGTGGAATGTGGATTACATGGGCCGCAGCTCCGGCATCAACGTACCTGAAGGCGCCCAACAATCTGTTCATCGGACCAATGATGGTTACGTTGTAGAGATGGCTGTCCCGTGGATGTCCATCGTTAGGCCAGCGGGCTCAACGATCGGTTTTGATATACAAGTGAATGATGCGAGACAGCCCTCCGGGGTGAGACAAGGATATTTGGGCTGGAACGATCCGCTTGATCAAGTATGGCAGAACATGGGGATGACGGGTGATTTGAAGCTAAGCTCAGTCGCGGCAAATGTGCCGCCGGTATATACCTATGTGCCGTCTCCCGTTCCAGATCTAGTCAAGTTGACCATGAACGGACAGTTGATCTCAGGTGGAACGGTTGTGAAATCCCTGATTGAAGGTCAATCGGCAGCAACAGTCTATCCCGACCGAAAGGGATTATTGAAGGTCTTGAATTCACTTGATGAAAAGGCGGTTGTATCAATCGAGGTCAACGAAAACGCAGATATTGTGATTGGGCAATTTGATGGTTCATTGTTAACCGCTTTGGCCGACAAGCAAGCGATCCTTGCTTTCGAAACAAATATGGCAAGCTATAGGCTACCTGTTCGGCAAGTCATCGCATCAGAGAGCTGGAAATCCATCCTTGAGCAGTCGGACTCGGGAGATATAGACCTGGCTGAGGTTCAGGTGCAGCTGCGGATTGGGAAGCCGACAGAGGAAGAGAAACGAAGGGTCGTAATTGCAACGGATGCTCAGTCTTTAAAGTCGATCGGTGAGCCCATCTCATTTGTCATTCAAGTGATGTATGGCACCCAAGTCATTGAGCTTACGTCCTTCGACGCCTATGTAGAGCGAACCATGCCATTGCCGAGTGGGCTTGATCCGGCGCAAGTAGCTACTGCCGTCGTTGTGGAGCCGGATGGCAGCGTCCGTCATGTGCCCACGAGCATGGTATCCCTGGAAGGGAAGTGGCATGCGAGCATCAGAAGCTTGACCAACAGTATGTATACACTTGTCGGGCATGAAGTACGACTACTCGATATCAAGCAATCCGGGGCTGAAGAAATCATTCGCAGGCTTGCCGCTCGAACGATTGTAAGAGGGCTGCCGGATGGAACGTTCCGACCGGAAGGGCAGATTACCCGCGCTGAATTTACCGCTATGCTGGTGCGGGCGCTTGGACTGAGACTGGAGTCGAACCAACAGCCGTTCAAGGATGTCAGTGCATCCAGCTGGTATGGCGCTTACGTCAGTACGGCTCATGAGCATCAATTGATTCGAGGCTATGGGGATCATACGTTCAGACCGATGCAAGTCTTGACCATAGAAGAAGGACTTGAAATGCTGGACAATGCCATCAAGCTGACGGGCGTGGCTGCCCCTAAGACCCAGCCGCCTCTCCAAGATGACGCTCCCGTCTACTTAACCCGAGAAGAGAGCGCGCTCTGGATCCATTGGCTTCTGTCTGAGTATGTGTTAGAAGTCGATATTTGAACATTGCAAGTCGAGATTGCATCTTCTCTCTACAGCGTTGAAGGACTATGCTGATTACAGAAGTAATGTCATAGTCCTTCAACCCATGCGAGCTTTAAAAAATCGTCTCGCAAAAGAGGACAGCATGAGGGGGAACACAGATGCTAATCGGAATTCCCGGATTATTACCGCCGGAATTGTTGAAATGGATGAGAGAGATGGGACATGGTGATGAGCTGGTGCTGGCGGATGCCAACTTTCCAACTGCAAGCCATGCGCAACGACTTGTACGATGCGATGGAATTGGCATTGTTGAATTGCTGGAAGCGATCGTCAAGGTGCTTCCACTGGACGATTATGTGGAGAAACCTGCCGCGGTTATGGCCGTTGTTCCGGGCGATCCTGTAGAGACAACGATTTGGGACTCCTATGAAGCGATTCTGAATAGAAAGACAGGATTGTCATCCTCATTGGAATCGCTGGAGAGATTCAGCTTTTATGAGCGTAGCAGTTCAGCGTATGTAATTGTTGCAACTGGTGAACGCGCACAATACGGCAATCTGATTCTGAAGAAAGGCGTCGTTCGTGAGCATGATTGACCAGAGGCCCAATATTGTGTTCCTGTTCGCAGACGACCAAAGATATGATACCCTGCATGCTTTGGGCAATACCGACATTCATACGCCGCATCTGGATAATCTGCTGGAGCACGGTACCGTCTTCCGGCAGGCTCATATTCCAGGCGGCACGGTAGGTGCAGTCTGTATGCCCAGCCGCGCGATGCTGCATACAGGAAGAACGTTGTTCCATATTCATGACGACGGAAGAAGCATTCCTGAGGAACATGTACTGATGGGGGAAACGTTCCGGCAAGCGGGTTACGCCACCTTCGGCATTGGCAAATGGCATAACGGCGCCGCCTCCTTTAACCGGAGCTTCAGCGACGGAGAGAATATCTTTTTTGGAGGGATGGAGGATCATTGGAATGTCCCCGCTTACCATTATCACGCGGATGGAAACTACTCGGGTTCAATTCCTGTAATTAGAGACCGAATGTTGTCAAATGAAGTAGAATATCGACCTGCAGACAAGGTCCAGGCTGGTGTTCATTCCACGGACCTGTTCTCGGATACCGCCGTAAACTGGATTCGTCAGCATAAGGAGGAGGAGCCGTTTTTCCTCTATGTGTCCTACATGGCTCCCCATGATCCTCGAAGCATGCCGAAGAAGTATATGGACCTGTATGATCCAGAGCAATTGAAGCTGCCTGACAATGCCGCCAGCGAGCATGCTTTCGATTATGGCATACGCGGTATAAGAGATGAGCAACTGGCAGCATATCCGCGCACTGAGGAAGAAATTCGAAGGCATCTGGCAGAATATTATGCCATGATTACACATCTGGACGATCGAATCGGCGATATTATCCATGCGTTGAAGGAAACGGACCTGTTCGATCATACGATTATCATATTCACAGGAGACAACGGACTTGCCGTAGGCCAGCATGGACTAATGGGCAAGCAAAGCTGCTATGAGCATAGCGTAAGGGTTCCGCTCATTTTCTCTGGGCCGGGGATACCGAAAGGCCAGCAAAGAGATGAATTTGTATATTTATCCGACATCTACCCTACCTTATGCGAATTAACGCAAGTTCCGATTCCATCGTCAGTCGAAGGAGCATGTCTAGCCCCTTTGTTCTCTCGCGTCGGAGCAATCCCGGATCGGGATAGGCTGTATTTCGCCTATGCCGACCTTGTCCGAGCCGTGAAGAGCAGAGAGTACAAGCTCATCGTCTATCACCATAACTCCCAATTGTTCCATTTAAGCGAGGACCCCCTAGAGCGATACAATCTAATTGGAGATCCGGCTTTCTCCCATATGGAGCAAGTATTAATGAAAGAATTGTTAGAGCACAGCTATCGTTCAGGAGACCGCGAGCATCCGGCAGGACAACAGTTCTGGTCGCATATCGACAGACACACGCAAGGAGCAGATGAACAATTATGATAAATATAGATCAAATAAATGAAGTGATTAGGAATGGACCGTTTCAGGATAACTGGCAATCGTTAAGCAGCTATACCGTGCCGAATTGGTACAAGAAGGCCAAGTTCGGCATCTTCATTCATTGGGGAGTCTACTCGGTCCCTGCTTATGGGAATGAGTGGTATCCTCGTGAAATGTACTTGAAGGATAGCGCCAGACGGGATCGGCAGGATGTCAGCATGTTTGATTACCATATTCAAACCTATGGTCCGCAGCATGAGTTCGGATATAAGGATTTTATTCCGATGTTCAAGGCAGAAAAGTTTGATCCTGCGGCTTGGGCAAGCTTATTCAGAAGAGCGGGTGCAAGGTATGTGATGCCCGTCGCTGAGCATCATGATGGCTTCCAAATGTACGACAGCCAATTGTCGCAATGGAATGCCGCGAAGATGGGGCCGCAGCGCGATATCATCGGAGCGCTGAAGGAAGCTGTGCAGGAGAAGGGAATGAAATTCGCGGTGTCTTCACATCGAGCGGAGAACTGGTGGTTCTACGACGGTGGAATGACCTTTCATTCGGATGTCCAGGACGACAGCTTCCGCGGCTTATATGGTCCGGCTCAGCCAAGGGATCCGGAATGGACGATTCACGGGGAAGGACCGGACGAAGTGTTCTTGACCGATTGGCTGCTTAGAACTTGCGAGCTTGTTGACCTATACCAGCCATCGATCGTCTGGTTCGACTGGTGGATCATGAATATCCGCTTCAAGCCATATCTCAAGAAATTCGCAGCCTATTATTATAATCGGGCAGCGGAGTGGGGGACGGAGGTTGCGATCAATTACAAGCTGGACGCTTATATGCATGGCACAGCAGTGTTCGATATTGAACGCGGTCAATTGAATGGCATTCGTCCCGAGCTGTGGCAGACCGACACTTCTGTTGCTCGCAACTCTTGGTCTCACAGTGTCAATAATCAATATAAGGACCCGGCGGACTTGATTTGTGATCTGATCGATATAGTGAGCAAGAACGGTTGTCTGTTGTTGAACATTGGACCGAAGGCGGACGGAACGATTCCGCAGGAAGACGAGTCAATCCTTCTTGCGATAGGTGATTGGCTTGCCGTGAACGGGGAAGGCATCTACGATACGACACATTGGAAGATATATGGTGAAGGACCGACCCAATCGGGAGAAGAGATGCACACGGAAGGCAAGCGGGGTGCCTATACAGAAGAAGATATCCGATTCACCTTCAAGGACGGGACGTTATATGCTTTCGTTATGAAGCTGCCCCCTAGCGGAACCGTTATGATCCGATCCCTGTCCACGAATTCACGTCATTTCCGCAGTGTCGTTTCAAGTGTAAACACTCTTGATGGCAACCTGCCGCTTGAATGGACAGTTTCTGATGAGGGGTTGGAGATCGATATTTCTTCACTGGCTGTAACTCCGTATCCTACAGGCTTCAAAATTGGAATGGAGTAGTTGCTGCCAAACAAGAAAAATAGGAGCGATCATAATGCATAAAAGTAGCACGAAGCCCAATATTGTATTTATTCTAGCTGATGATATGGGAGCCTGGGCGTTAGGCTGTGCTGGCAATTCGGAAATAAAAACCCCGCATTTGGATAAGCTGGCGGAGGGGGGAGCGCGGTTTGATCAGTTTTATTGTGTATCACCCGTATGCTCCCCAGCAAGGGCTTCCATTCTAACGGGTACGATCCCCTCAAGGCATGGCGTACATGATTGGATTCGTTCAGGGAATGTGAACAAATCAGAGCTTCCAAACTCGATGAGCAGCATGTCAGTCTTCAACGAGGAGCATCAGGCAGAGTCTTATTTGGAAGGTCAACTCACTTATACCGACTTACTTTGTCAAGCTGGGTATCGTTGCGCGTTAAGCGGCAAATGGCATTTGGGCAACAGCTCTAAACCCCAGCATGGATTTCATCATTGGTATACCATTGTGCGAGGCGGCTGCTCCTACATGAAGCCAGACGTTGTGGAGCAAGATGAATTCCGTATGGAGGATGGCTACGTGACTGATCTCATCACAGATCATGCCATTCATTTTATTGAGGAATTGACGACCACGGCTGATCCATTTTATCTAAGCGTACATTATACGGCACCACATTCCCCATGGGAGCATTCGGAGCATCCTGAACGGTACTTGCAAATGTATGACGATTGTGAGTTCAACTCTGTTCCAGAGCTTCCAGCGCACCCCAATCAAATTCCAACCTGTCCACGAGGAGAAGGGGACAGACGACGGGAGCTGCTGCAGGGCTATTATGCAGCTATAACGGCCATGGACCATGGTATCGGACAAATCGTTGCGAAGCTGGATGAGAAGGGGATTAGAGATAATACTCTGATTGTCTTTATGAGCGATAACGGAATGAATATGGGACACCATGGTATATGGGGCAAAGGAAACGGAACGTTTCCACTTAATATGTTCGATACTTCAGTGAAGATTCCAGCTATATTCCATCATCGGGGCATGATTCCAGCGGGACAAGTGCTTCGGGAGCTTGTAAGCCAATATGATGTGTTTCCGACATTGCTGGAGTATGCAGGCATTGAGCTTCATCATCACGAGATAGGCCCAGGCCGAAGCTTTGCGAAGCTAATGCTAGGGACAGAGGGAAATCATAATGAACATATCGTTGTATATGATGAATATGGTCCCGTTCGTATGATTCGAACGAAGGAATGGAAGTATGTGCACAGATATCCGTATGGACCGCATGAGCTGTACCAGCTTAGCAGAGATCCGGAAGAGAATGTTAATCGCATTCAAGATACGAGCTGCGCGCTAACCATTGAGGACATGCAATTACGTCTGGGCAACTGGTTTAGCCAATACGTCTTGCCGGAATCGGACGGTGTATATGCGCCGGTTACAGGCCTCGGTCAGATGAAATCTATTCGTCGGGGCCGAATAGAGGCAGGCACATTCAAGTCGTGAAGATTCATTCGCTTAGGAGGAGACATATGAGAGGTTTTGGTGTGGAATCAGCAGAAGCTTCACTATTCAGCCACAGACTCGAACCAATAGGACGTATCCTGGAGGACCGTCATTATCATGTTTGGTGTTGTTCACCCATCTACGACGAGGAAGGTAAGGTGCATGTGTTCTTCTCCAGATGGCCGCTAGATGCAGGACATGAAGGATGGTTGAAGGTAAGTGAAATTGCTCATGCTGTAGCCGACGAGCCTGGAGGCCCATATAAGGTGTTGGGTACAGTGATGACTGGTAGGAAGGGGAAAGCCTGGGACGCAGCGACCATTCATAATCCAACGGTGCAAAAAATCGGTTCAAAGTATGCGATGTTCTACCTGGGCAATTCCGATGGAACTGTGCATACCCAACGTATTGGGCTGGCTATAGCAGATTCATTGTATGGTCCCTGGAGCCGAGTAGGCAATGAACCCATATTAGATGTAAGTGAAGACAAAGGGATGTGGGACAGCTACATTACAGTAAATCCGGCTTTGCTGCAGCATCAAGACGGACAATTCTGGCTTTATTACAAAGCATGGGATCGGTACAACGACAATATGCGTAAAATGGGGGTGGCCATTGCGAAGCATATTGAAGGCCCTTATATCAAGCATCCCGCTAATCCGCTGGTTGACTTCTCCTGCATCCCGGCTGAAGCAGAGGACGCCTATGTCTTTGAAGAAAATGGGAAATACCATATGCTTATGCGAGATATGGGGGTGTTCAGCGAACGAGGTGGAATCTATCTGGAGTCGGAAGACGGCTTGCAATGGTCCCAGCCAACGATTGGTTATTACCCAAGTCATTATTATTTTGATGAACCAGAGTACCGCTTTGAGAGGCCGCAAGTGCTCATGAGGAACGGAAAACCCGATTATCTGTTCTTGGCGCTTATGGGCTGGAATGGTCAACGATCAAGTGGAGCAGTATTAAAAATCCGGAAATAAGAAGCAAGGGGGCGCTTCCAGAGTGAAGAAAGATTATGATACAATAAAATGATAACGCTTTCAATTAAACTGTACATGGAACGAGCCAAGGGGGGAGAACATGTCCAATCGTCGCGGGAGACCGGTGTTCAAATTTCTTATACCTTATTTGAGCATGCTGCTGCTTGCCAGTCTGGTATCTGTCATCATGTATCAACAGACGAGCCGGGTGGTGAAGGAGGAGGTGTCCAGCCGCAACCAGGCCGTCCTGCAGCTGGCCAAGCAGCATTTGGATCGGCAGATTATAGAGACCAATCAGCTTGCCCTCAGCCTGAGTCAGAATCCGAAGGTGCTTGCTATGCAGCAAATCGAGAATCCGTATGAGCGAAGCAGCATTACACGTCTGCTGGAGTTGCAAAAGCAGCTGGGAAGCTATTCGGCCATTACATCATCCATTGATACTTACTATATCCATTATATAAAAAGCCGGTTTATCATATCTCCTGACAAGCATAGCTTATTATCCCGAGCTTCCAGCGCGGAAGTGCAGTCGGATTCCGTCCATACATTTATTGAGGGTCTTGAGGATCGGTACTATTATCAGGAGATGATGCCGGAGCTGAATTTCCACAGCGCTAAAGGTGAACGTCCGCTGATTCCTTACATTCATACCATTGGTTATCCAAGCTATTATTTGTCACATATTGTGATGTTCATCGACAGCACGTCAATAAGGAATGCGTTGCGTTCGATTGACCTGTCGGAGGGCGGTTATGCCTATCTGGCCAACCAGGAGGGTGACATTATTGCCGGTGTCACCGGCAGCGGCGAATTCCTTCCTCGAACCAGCCATAGTGGACAGGAGCAGCTTTCCGGTCAATTCGTCACCTCCATTGGGCTCGACAACGGCAGCTGGAGGCTCGTTGCGGTACAGCCTGAGCATATCGTGCTGCGAAAGGTATACTATGTCAAAAAAATATCTGCGGTTATTATCTTCGGCATGCTGGCTATTGGAGGCGTGGCTTCCGTTCTGTTCGCTTATCGCAACAGCAGACCTTTGAAAGCGCTCATTCAGACGGTGTTCCAATTAGAGTCGCATAATGTGCGGCTGCTTCGAAGCATGGAAGAGCAAAAGCCGATGCTGCAGGCGGCATTCCTGCAGCGCCTGCTGGATGGCGCTTATTCCGGCCAGAAAGAAATGGAGTCGGTGATGCATTACTTGGACATTCCGTTGAACGGCGAGCGATATTCCGTCATCATCATTCAATTGCCATATATCCTGGAGTCGATCGATAAGGGAGCACTGGAGAAGCTGGATCTGGAAAAAGCGGGCTTAAGGGAATGTATCGCGGAGCTGGAGGGAAATCATGCTTGTATGCTGGATATTGGCGAGAACAAGCTGGCGATTATTTATGCCTCTGATACGGTCAGTGAGGATGCATGGAAGGAAGAGCTGACTGCGAAGCTGGCTGCCATTCAGAAGCTGTTTCTTGAACGCTTCCAGCATGCCGTGCTATACGGAATAGGAAGACCCTATTCTTCGTTAATGGATGTGTCGGCATCCTTCGAAGAGGCCTCCATTGCCTTGTCCTTCGGTATGCCATCCTCTAGTCCCATGCCCTATTACGATGATTTGCCCAGACATCCGCAATCGTATTATTATCCGGTCGATGTGGAGCAGAAGCTGCTTAACTATTTGCGCAGCGGGAACATGGAGGAGCTTGACAATACCTTTGACAGCTTGTATGTCGAAAACTTTGTTGAGCGCTCGTTAATCGAACCTGTCTTACGGCTCTTGTTGTCCGAATTGGTCAGTACGGCACTCAAATTTATGGATCAGTCGGGCAGGCAGATGTTTGAGGATGAAAGTATAGATATGATGTCTTTTCTGCAATTGCCTCAAGGAGCAGGTGAAGCGGAAGCCTGCTTTCATCGAATCACAAAGTTGTACCAGCACATTGCGAGCAAGATCAGCGACCAGAAGCGTATTCGTAATGAAGAGCTGATGTGCGATATTGTCGGTTATCTGGACCTCCACTATTCAGATCCTTCCTTATGTCTGCCCATGCTGTCGGATCAATTCCAAATATCAGAGACTTATCTTTCGTTGCTGGTGAAAGAACATACAGGCTGCTCATTCACGGAATACGTGAACAGAAAGCGGATGAATGCAGCCAAGGAGCTATTATCGGAGTCCCGGCTCAATATTGAACAAATCGCTGATCATGTTGGTTATTCGTCGCTGAATTCATTCAGCAGAGCGTTCAAGCGTATGCATGGTGTGACGCCTACGCATTATCGGACATTTTCCGGGCAATAATTGGATTGGTCGAATTTCCTTCCTTGTATGCCGCTTACAGCGGCTGTTTTTTTTGTTTATTTTGAAAATGCATAATGAAAAATCAAATGGATGAAAGCGTTTTTAATCATTTGTATAAAGAAAGGGCAAATGCAGATAGCGTAAATATGCTTTCCTAGCTAAGATCAAATTGTCGACGAGGCTCAACAATAGAAAAGGGGGACAACAAACAATGAGAACGGTTTCATCCATACAAACCAATCCAAAAGTCAGAATGCGCCTGCCGGCAGAACATCTGAAGCAGGCAAAACGCAGCTGGCAGCTGCTTGTTTTGTTTTCATTGCCGCTTGCATATTTAATCATTTTTCAATATTGGCCAATGTATGGAGCTCAAATCGCATTTAAAGATTTTATTCCCGTGAAAGGAGTTATGGGAAGCGAATGGGTCGGCATGAAGCACATGACGAGGTTTTTTGGTTCCTACGATTTCTGGAGAGTGCTGAAAAATACGATTGGCCTGGCCTTCTATCATTTAATCGTCGGATTTCCGGTGCCGATTATCCTGGCGCTAGGACTGAACTATGTCAGGCAGGCCAGATTCAAGAAATCTGTGCAAATGATTACGTATGCGCCGCACTTTATATCCACTGTTGTTATGGTCGGTATGCTGCTTCAGTTTCTGGATCCGCGAACAGGCATTGTAAACCAGTTTCTAAAGCTAATAGGTGCAGCCCCCGTTCACTTTATGGCGAAGCCTGAGCTGTTTCAAACCATCTACGTTCTGTCTGATATTTGGCAGAATGCTGGATGGGGGTGCATCATTTATTTGGCTGCGCTGGCAGGCGTAAGCCCGACGCTGCATGAGGCTGCAGTCGTTGACGGCGCAAGCAAGTGGCGTCGCATCTGGCATATTGACCTTCCGGGCATTATGCCGGTCATGATCATTCTGTTGATCTTGTCGATGGGCAATCTAATGCAAACGGGGTTTGAGAAGGTTTACCTCATGCAGAATCCCGTCAATATTACAACCTCTGAAGTTATTGATACTTATGTCTACAAGGTCGGGCTGATCTCGGATGGATTAAATTTCTCCTATGCTTCGGCTATCGGTTTGTTCAAGTCTATCGTAAATTTAATATTGCTCGTAACCGTCAATCAGATTGCGCGTGTGGTTGGCAAAGAAAGTCTTTGGTAGGAGGGTCGCATATGAGCCACATGGGAAGTCCAAGGCAGAGAATCAAAGAATCAAAAGGGGATGCGGCGTTCACCTGGATCAATTATAGTATCCTGCTTACGATGGTTATTATTACACTGTATCCTCTCATCTATATTGTAAGCGCATCCTTTAGCGACAGTCAGGCTGTCGTCTCCGGGAAGGTATGGCTGTGGCCGGTTCAACCGACACTGGATGGCTACGAAGCGATATTCAAGCACAAGCTGATTGTATCCTCTGTCATGAATTCCTTCTATTACATGATTGTAGGCACTCTATTTAATGTTGTTCTTACGCTGCTGGCCGCTTATCCGTTGTCGCGAAGAGACTTTTATGGAGCAAGGTTGTTTATGGTATTGCTCGTATTTACGATGATGTTCGACGGTGGACTTATTCCGCGATATTTGCTCGTCAAAGATCTTGGCATGCTGGATACGCGATGGGCTCTTATTATTCCCGCTGCGCTTAGCGTGTGGAATGTCATTATTACACGAACCTACTTCCGCGTAACCATTTCCAGCGAGCTGTTGGAGGCGGCACAGATGGACGGCTGCAACGATTTCCGGTTCCTGTGGAGGATTGTGCTCCCGCTGTCCGCCCCGATTATCGCTGTCATTAGTTTGTTTTATGCCGTCGGCCATTGGAATCAATATTTCAACGCGCTTATTTATTTGAAGGATCAATCGCTTTACCCCCTGCAAATTGTATTGAAGGATATTCTGGTACAAAACAAGGTGGATATGAGCATGGTGGCCGATGCCGTTGAAATGGCGGAGAAGGATGCCCTGCGACAGCTGCTCAAATATTCCTTGATTGTAGTCGCCGCAGGACCGGTATTGGTCTTGTATCCGTTCGTTCAGAAGCATTTCGTGAAGGGCGTCATGATCGGATCGTTAAAGGAGTAGCGCATCTTCAAGAAAAGACAGCTTATGGAGAGGGGTGATGCGTATTTGCTAATATTCCTGGCACCAGGTGTCAGAGGCCCTGCATAGCAGTCATCCATTTGAATCGGGTTAACTTAAAAAAGGGAGGAAAACAGAGTGAAACAAAAATGGACTCTTGCGTTTGTAATGATGTGTTTACTGTTAGCCGCTTGCTCTAATGGAAGCGGGTCCAATGCGAAGCCGGACAATAAGGAGGGAGACAAAGCGGGGAATACGAGCGCTGTTTCTGCGCCGGGTACCTTTCCAATTGTAGAAGAGAAGGTTACTTTAAAGGTGCTTGCTGCAGTTCGTCCGGATGTAGAGGATTACCGGACCAACGAATTTACAAAATGGCTGGAAGAGAAAACAAATGTACATCTGGAATGGGAGACGGTTCCCGAATCCAATGTGAAAGAAAAATTGAATCTGACGCTGGCAAGCGGCGATTATCCTGACATCTTCATGAATATGGGCATTACGGATGCACAGCTTGAGATCTATGGCAATCAGGGGGTATTCCTGCCTCTTGAGGATCTGATTGAAGAGCATGCGGTGAATACGCAAAATATATTCGCAGAGCAGGAGCACTTAAAACCGGCGATTACCTCCAATGACGGTCATATCTACACCATGCCGGACATTAATGAATGCTACCATTGCTATTACTCCGGCAAGCTATGGATTTACAAGCCTTGGCTGGATAAGCTGGGACTGGAGATGCCAACAACAACGGCTGAATTCTATGAAGTACTGAAGGCATTCAAGACACAGGATCCGAACGGTAATGGCATCGCCGATGAAATTCCGCTGTCCGGATCACCCAAAGGGTGGAACAGCTCTGTCGAGGGCTTTTTGATGAATGCATTCGTCTATTACGATTTCATAAACGGTGATACAACACGGCGATTGTATATGAATAACGGAGCCATAGATGCGGCGTTTATGTCGGAGCAATACCGCGAAGGGCTGCGGTATATGAAGAAGCTGTTCGACGAAGGATTAATTAATGCAGAGGCTTTCGTACAGGATGGCGATCAGTTGAAGCAGCTGGGAGCTAATGGGGATGTTGTGATTCTGGGCGCTGCTCCAAATGGAAGTCCAATCCCGATATCCGACAATGAAAGATGGAAGGATTATGTTGTTGTTCCGCCGCTCAAAGGCCCATCCGGCACGCAATATGTGAATGCACAGAATAGAAGAGGCAATGTCAACGGCCGATTTGTAGTGAGTGCGACAAGCAAGCATCCCGAAGTCGCTATACGTCTGGCTGATGCTTTCTACGATCCAGAGGTGCAGATGTTCTCCTTGTTCGGCAAGGAAGGCGAGGACTGGAGAAAAGCGGAGAGTGGCGAACAGGGTCTGGAAGGCAATCCAGCGACGTTCGTACGCTTGAAGAAAACTAGTGAAGTCGCGAATCATAGCTGGAATCAGGCCAACCCGACGAATCGGACTGTTGCTTTCCGAATTGGCGAAGCGATCAATGATCCGGTGAACAATGTAGAGTACATTCTGCATGCCTCGACCAAAAGCTATGAGCCGTTCCGTAACGAGACGGTTATGGTTCCGCCGCTCATCTTCAACGAAGCGCAGTCGTCAGAGCTGCTGGGCTTGCAGAAGACCATCAATGATTACGTCGACAACATGCTTGTCCAGTTCGTCATGGGCGATGCCAATCTGGAAGCCGGCTGGGACGGTTACCTGAACGAGCTGAGTAATATGAATATTAAGCGCTACCTGGAAATTATGCAGGAGGCGTACGATATTCGCTACAAGAAGTAAGGAATGATGAATAACCCCGGTATCCATCGAGCATTCTGCAGCGAAGAGCAAAGATGAGTGTATCGGGGTTATTCTGTTCCTTGCCATGGGAGCGATAAATAATATTTGAGAGGGGATTCGATAATGAAGTTGTTGAGATATATGTTCATATTGATGATGTGCTGCTTGTTGGTCATACCGCAAACAGGCGGTGTTGCAATGGCTTATGAGCTGCCTCCGGATGTGCAGCTGCAGAAGGATAACTTTGATTCTATTGCAGGACTGGCGGATACTTATCCAATTGAATATATCACACAAGTGAATAACGGCGAGAAGCGGGTCAAACGCATTACGGTTGCAAGTCAGATCGGAATGATTCAGGGTGAGAAAGTCATCGAGCTCCCTCCTGAAATTATGCGAGTGGCTGGTTTCTTTCGAGAGCTGAATATAAACGGGGACCAGATTAAAAACCTGGAGGTATACTGGGAAGGTCCAACAGGCAAGGAGAAGTTAAGTGAATATTTCCGCTCGGAGACGATCATTATGGGACGACCCTTTCATATTAAGGTCCAGCCGGGGCAATATGAGGGATTTAAGCTCAGGTTCACAGGAACGGGCAATGTGACGAGTCTTGTCTTGCATGAGCCGAACGGTTTATCGTCCACGTATGATGTAAGAGCGTGGGGGGTGTTGGGAGAGGACAAACCGATATTACCTGTACAGGTCCATGTGGACGCAACCAAGAGACGCAGCATTGATGGCATAACCCGCATGGAAGAGGAGAAGTTTCGCAGAGTGTACGCCAATCCGTTAGGAGAACCGGTCACCTACGAAATAGCACCTTATTTGTCCGAGAGAGGGTTCCTTCCGGGAAGGCAAATGTTCAAATTCCGGGAAGCGCTGGAGATTGGCCATAAGCCTGAGGATCCCTTGCTGACCAAGGACCCTCATCGGGACGGATATGCCGATGAGTCGTTTTTCGATCAGCATTATAAGCGGGATTCACAATTAATTGACCAATACGACAAGCTGTATGCGCCGGACATGAAATATGTTATCGCTTACGACAACTGGCCGACTTGGACCTGGCCTGCCAATATGCCCAATAATCCAAGGGGGACGCCGGCAATTGATAAATTCGAAGCTGCGGCCGAGCTTGCTTCCCTCTATACGGAAGCCTATAATCGCAAGCTGGATGGCAGAGGACCTGCCTATATAGAAGTGAAAAACGAATCAACCATTCGTTCGGAGTGGATCTATCATAATGATGCCGCCTATGATTCGTGGGGACTGCTTGCTGACTTTCACAATATAACGGCTGACAAAATTAAGGAACGCAGTCCCGAGGTTCTGGTAGGGGGACCGACTAGCGCGAACATGACGCTGGATACTAGCGCATTCGCGAGCGCCAGAGAGCAAATGAGATTTATGGATTTAACAAAGGGACATCTTGACTTTTATTCGCATCATTTCTACGAAGGCAAGGACTTGATATTGAATGAAACAGACGCTAACTATGGCGGGTATTTGACAGGCCGCCTGGAGGCGGTGCTTGATTTGCTCCGAAATCATATGACGTTAACCAACAACATCAAGCCAATGGTAATCTCGGAAACAGGAACCTTGCATTCGGGTGCGACGGATATTGATTACTGGATCCAGTTGAAAAACTTTAATGCATATATGATTCGATATATGAATCGTGCGAATGAATTTGACATGATCGTGCCGTTTTTGTTGCCGATCAAATGGTGGGATAAGGGCTCGCCGGATATGCTCTTCCGATATGAGGAAGACGGCAGCCTGGGAGTTCCTACTCCGCTGAAGTATTACCTGGATTTCTGGAAGGATTACCAAGGAGACCTGCTCCCGGTTGAGGCCAATCATGACAAGATTTATGTTCATGCCACGCAAACGGACAATGTCATTTATGTCGCTGTCAACAATATGAACCCGCAGCGGGTTAACCTGGATTTGAATCTCGATCTCGGCGATGCCAAAATTTATGATATT
Organism: Pristimantibacillus sp. Z349TD_6; assembly: GCF_056173205.1. Classification (NCBI taxonomy): domain Bacteria; kingdom Bacillati; phylum Bacillota; class Bacilli; order Caryophanales; family Paenibacillaceae; genus Pristimantibacillus (SeqCode); species Pristimantibacillus sp. Z349TD_6. The sequence continues at coordinate 2,658,375 of NZ_CM149662.1, forward strand.
GAGCAGAGAAGGCTCTATCTGGAGCAAGGCAAGCTGCATTATGAGACGAAGAAACAGGCTGATCTGAAGAGTATGCCAATGGCAGTGGAGGAAACCTCCATCATTAAAATTACATTGGACAAATCGCCAGTTGTGAAAGACATTTTGTTGGAAAAAACGGTTTACGCTGATGAGATGCTGAAGGCCACGGGTCAACCGGCTGCTTTCCAGATTGCTGCTCCTGTCGAGCAATTGCAATCCTCTGTCTTGCGGGTATCATTCGGCCGTGAGAATGGCTTTAACGTTCCGATGAGCGTCACTGTGAACGGCAAAAACTATCAACGTGATATCAGTTACACGAATAAACCGGGGCGTTACTTCGGGTATGTCGATTTCGACATTCCTGCAGGGGAGATCAAGGAGATGAACCAGGTCGTCGTTTCGCTTCCTCAACAAGGGGGTACGGTCAGTACGGTAGCGTTCATTAACTATTATGCGATGGAGGGTTCAGCAGATTCGAGTCCGCCGGAAACCGTCGCGAATATTGAAGGAGCTCATGAGAATGGATGGTACCGATCGGACGTAACCGTACAATTGGAAGCTGTCGATCATTCAGGTGTTGCGGGCATTTATTATCGGTTGAATGACGGTGAATGGAACAGGTATGAGCACGAACTCGAGATTCAGGCCGAAGGCACCCACACGTTAGCCTTCTACAGCAAGGATAAAGCTGGTAATGCCGAGCCTGTTCAAAGCAGGACGATTGCAGTGGATAAAACGGCTCCTGATGTGACCATCCAGCCAGATCGTATCGATTTGGGCGCGCCGAACAAGAAGCTGGTCGATATAAAGGTCAAGTTGCATGCATTGGACGAAACGTCCGGGATAAGGGATATTCAATTAACTTCCATAACTAGCAGCGAATTGGACAGCGGATTATTCGGCGGGGACAGACCTGGTGATATTCAGGGCGCGGAGTTCGGTGGCCATGATTTGGAATTCAAGCTTCGGGCAGAGCTTTCTCCGAAGGCGAAAAAGCGGGTGTACACGGTTGTCTACACGGTAACGGATCATGCGGGGAACCACAAAACAGCAGAAGCGGATATCGTAGTTACAAAAGGGAAGTAGCCATAAATCATACAGTGAGCAATGAGAATCGCCATGCGCTAGTCCAAGGACCGTGCATGGCGATTAGTTCGTTCCAGGAACAAAGCGGTCTCTATAGGCTCCCGGCGTGATTCCTTCCTTGTTGCGGAAGGTGCGGATAAAATAGCTGCTATGTTCGTATCCCAGTTCGTATGCGATTTCCTGGACGCTGGTCATCGTATGGGCAAGCATTTGTTTGGCTCGTTCCAATCGAATATGGTGCTGATATTGCAAAGGGGTCATGCCGGTATGCTTCTTCAGGCATCTGCTTAAATAATCGATGTGGAAGTGAAACTCGTCTTCCAGCTTCTTCGAACTATAGGGTTCCCGCATATGCGACTCCAGGTATCGCGCCATTCGGGTGCACAGCTCCAGTGATCGGGACATTGGTTTTGTCTGATGGATGACCTGCTGCAGCTCCAGCAATAACTGAGAGGTCAGGCTATGAAGCTCCAGAGCATTCCGTATAAAGATATGATTGCGAATCTCTACCATCCGATCCAGAATCTGAAGTAGAGGGGGCAAGCCAACCTCAGCATGCTTGGGAAGGTACATCGTATGCGCTCGTGGATTGGCATCGTCATCCGTTGGCGGCTGCAGGGCTTGCGACCACTCGAAGCCGCCGCTGTTCAACTCGCGAGGAGGAACAGGATGGCTGAAGTGTACGTAATAGGTTTCCGTATTCTGTTCGCAGGGACGATGGCCAAAGTGGGTGCGACCCGGTTCCAGCAGCAGCATGCTGCCGGCTGAAATCGTATAGGGCTGGTCGTCTTCCGTTATATACAGCGTGCCGTTGGTGACGATAATGAGATCGTAAATGTCCCAGTTGCGTCGGAAATGTGCTTTCCCTTGCTTCCACCAGGAATGACCGACAGTTATAAACTGGGGCAAAGGTGGGATGATGAACTCCAGCATCTTCATGGCGGTTCCTCCTGCATTAGCTTTCTATCTCTTAACGATAGGGTACGATTCACCATTCTGTCAATGAACATTTACTTATCTGCATTAGTCGGTATCGTATTATAATAAGTCGAGTATAACGCTTACAACTCGAATATCAAGTCGGTATGATAGGAGAAAATAAGGAGTTCAGGGGAGGACAAGAATGCGACAAGTATGGAGCTTAAACGCGGATTGGAAGTTTTATTACGGGGACCTTGTTAATACCAATTACGACGCTGTGCACAAGGAAAGATATTCAAATCCGCATTGGATCAAGTCCGGCAATCATGGAATTGCCAAATGGGGGTATGACGATTCAGCTTGGAGTGACGTTCGGGTTCCACACGACTTCGTGCTGGAGCGCGGCGAATATGATACGCAGGTGCCTGCGTCACACGGCTCGCTGAAGAAGGGTGTTGGCTGGTACCGTAGAGCATTTATGCTGACCGAGGATATCGCGTCGAAACGCTTAACTATTGAATTTGACGGGGTGTTCCGGAACTGCTCCATATGGGTGAACGGCCATTATGTAGGAGGTCATTTAAGCGGGTATACCAGCTTTTCTTATGATATTACAGAGGTGGTGCATGCCGAAGAGCCGAATGTAGTAGCGGTCCGGGTGGATGCAAGTGAATTCGAAGGCTGGTGGTATGAAGGCGGCGGCATATATCGCGATGTTAGACTGGTAATGACGGATTCGCTGAGAATATCGCATTGGGGAACGTTCGTAAAGGCTGAGCTCGATTCAATTGAGAACAAAGCGCTTGTTGTCATCGAGACGGAGGTAGACAGCCATTACGAGAAGGACGTAGCATTTAAGCTGCAATCTGTCATCATGGGGCCAGATGGAGAGCTGGCTGGCGAAGCCGTTACATCTGCTGATATCTCCGCGGATAATAGTTTAACGCTCAAGCAGTCCGTTACTCTGGAGGCTCCTTGTCTCTGGTCCACGGATTCACCCAATTTATATACGCTCAAGAGTATGTTATTCATTGGAGACGAAGTTGTTGATAGATACGAAACGTTCTTCGGAGTGCGGACGATTGCCTTTGATGCCGAGCGAGGATTTCTGCTGAATGGTCAGCCGCTGAAGCTAAAGGGCGTATGCTGCCACGAGGATCATGCCGGCGTCGGCATGGCGGTGCCTGCAGCCGTAAATGAATTTCGTATTCAGCGATTAAAGGAGATGGGCTGCAATGCGTACCGAACGTCGCATAATCCGCCCGCTCCTTCCGTCCTTGAGGCTTGTGATCGGCTAGGCATGCTCGTCATTGATGAGGTGCGTCAAACGGATGCAACAAGTGAAGGGCTGAGCCAATTGAGAAGTCTCATCCGAAGGGACCGGAACCATCCATCCATTATCTTATGGTCGTTAGGCAATGAGGAAATGAATATTCAAGGGAAGGACGCAGGTGTGCGTATATTGCACGCCATGCAAAAACTTGCGCATAAACTTGATCCAAGCCGCAAGTGCACGTACGGTATGAATGCCGACTGGCTGCCGCTTACGCAGTATCATGAAGAGAACGGCTTCCATATCGACGTTCATGGCTTTAACTATATGATGAGAAGGAATTGGGATGCGTACGATCACTTTCACAAGGCATATCCGGACAAACCGTTTATCGGTACCGAGAATGCTTCGACGCTGTCCACCCGCGGTGTCTACAGGAAGTCATTCGCCGATCGCTCGTTAAACATCTCAGAGCATGGCAAAGCAACAGTCATCTGCTCGAATCCGGAGCGTGAAGGCCTAATTAGTGCTTACGGTGAAACGTATCCATTGTGGGGAGCTCAGCCGGAGGAAGCCTGGAAGGCGGCGGCGGAGCATGACTTTGTAGCGGGATTGTTTGTATGGACGGGGTTCGACTACCGAGGAGAAACATTCCCTTATGAATGGCCTAGCGTCATCTCTCGATACGGGATTATGGATTTGTGCGGCTTCCCGAAGGATATTTATTATTACTATCAAGCTAGATGGACGAGTCAGCCCGTGCTGCACCTACTCCCGCATTGGAATTGGCAGGGAAGCGAAGGGGAATTGATCGATGTATGGGCATTCTCGAACATGGAGGAGGTGGAATTATTTTTGAACGGGAACAGTGCAGGGAGGCGAGCTGTTCCTGAGCATGGCCATGCCGAATGGCAGGTTGTCTACGAAGCGGGTGAATTAATGGCGTGTGGGTACCGCAATGGCGAGCTTGTGCTGACGGAGGTTGTTGCGACAACAGGCGAGCCGGCCCAGATCCTCCTGAGCTCCGAGAGGATCACTCTTATAGCAGATAATGAAGATGTATGTATCGTGCAAGCAGCGATTGCCGATGCAGCCGGTCGAATCGTTCCGAATGCAGACACGCCATTGACGTTTTCAGTGGAAGGACCCGGCGAGATAATTGGCACTGGCAATGGCAACCCGGAAAGCCATGAGGATGACAAGCTCCCTTGCCGAAGTGCTTTCCAAGGACTAAGTCAAGTGCTGGTGCGAGCCAACGGAGCAGGCGGTGACATTCGTCTGATTGCTGAAGCGGAAGGCGTAAAGCGTGGAGAATTAACTATTCACATTGAGCCTTCGGATAAGACATCGCTTGCGTCCACGTTGAGGACTGCCGAGCTGATTCCAACGGGCACGGGTCGGAGAGATGCAGCCGACGGCGGTGTCTGATCGGCAATGATAGGGAGCTGCACGATTCTCTTGTCTAGCATTCCAATACGTACCGGAGGACAACAGATATGACACAATCTCATGATCGACCCAATCTATTATTTATTATGTCAGATGACCATGCAGCCAATGCCATTAGTGCTTATAGCTCCAGGCTGGCTGAGGTGTGCGCGACTCCCCACATCGACAGGCTGGCCAAGGAAGGGGCGCTATTCCGGAATTTCTTTTGCACAAACGCCATATGCACACCTAGTCGCGCGACGATTCTGACCGGTTTGTATTCCCACCATAATGGTGTGAAGACGTTAAGCGACAGCTTGAGCACGGAGCTGGAGACGTATCCTCGAAGGATGCAGGAAGCGGGCTACGAGACGGCTGTTATCGGCAAGTGGCATCTGCACAGCGAGCCGCAGGGATTTGACCATTACGATGTGTTGTCCGGGCAGGGCACGTATTGGAATCCCAGCTTTATAAGGTCAGGCTTTGACTGGTCATCCATATCCGATGTTCATGATGTGAGCACCGGGACGAGACATGCTGGGTATGTGACGGACATTATTACGGACAAATGTCTGGAGTGGCTGGAAGCACGAGATCCATCCAAGCCCTTTATGTTGCATTGTCACCATAAGGCACCGCATGACGATTTCGAATATCATCCCCGTTATGAGCATCTGTTCGACGGGATAGAAATTCCGGAGCCGGAAAGTTTGTGGGAGAATCGGGAGCATCGTTCAGAAGGCTCTCGAGACTACGGTACGTCTGTGTCGGAGCGTAATCCGAAGCGGAATGCCGTCCTGCGACAGAGCGATCCGTCTTACCCGACCGGTCCTCTTGAGCTTGCGGGCCTGGATGCGGAAGGGAGAACCAAAGCGGCGTATCAGAAATATTTGAAAGATTATCTTCGAGTTGTCAAGGGAATAGACGACAATGTAGGCCGATTGCTTGACTACCTGGAGCAAAGCGGACAACTGGAGCATACGATTGTCATCTATACCTCCGATCAGGGGATGTTTCTCGGCGAGCATGATTATATCGACAAACGCTGGATTTATGAAGAAGCGCTACGGATGCCGTTCCTCATTCGGTATCCAAAGGAGATCGAGCCGGGCACCGTGATGGAATCGCTCGTGAGCAATATTGATATCGGACCGACATTGTTGAATTATGCCGATACCGACTATACTTGCCAAGTGGACGGGAGCAGCTTCAGAGGGCTGTTGAACGGGTCACAGATGGAATGGAAGGACGCCATCTATTATCGTTATTGGATGCATCTAACGCATCATGATAACCCGGCGCACTTCGGCTTGCGGACGAGAGAATACAAGCTGATCTTCTTCTACGGCTTGCCGCTGGACGCCTCGGGAGCACTGGATGAGGAAACGCCGGCATCATGGGAATTTTATGATTTGCGGCAGGATCCTTATGAGATGAATAATGTATATGGACATCCCGAATACAAGGAGCTTATTAAAGAAGCGAGACAAAAGTTGTTTGCGATAAAGCAGAGTGCAGACGATGATGATTCAGCCTATCCGGAGCTGCTGGAACGAATAGCGCTATCACAGCATAGCTAGTTTAAATTCATACAACTGCAGTTCAGCGAAGCGGAGGCCCCTATGGTGTCTCCGCTTTCTTGAAATATAAGAAAGCTTTCTTGTGCGCTTGGCAGCGCATCGATCTAACGGGTGAAAGTCCCGAGCGCACCGCGAGGTGGCGGAAGCGCATAGCTGACTGGTAGTGCGTGTGCCGTAAGGCAGCGTGCGGAGGTCCAGAAGGCAAAACTCGGAACAGGCGGCTAAACCGTGTTGGCCGGCGAAGTCGGACAACCCCGCAAGAGATGGGAAAGTCCCATACCACCATAGACTTCGCAGGTTAAGAGGACTGGATTCGAGGGAAAGAACGATGACGTGACCCAAGGAGAGCTTGTCACCTCCGCCTGGAGCGGTAACCCTACACAAAGCCGCAAAGGAAGAGTGTGGGCTAAGGGTAGCGAGCAGTCATACGAAGGGATAGTAGCGAAAAAGCTTGCAGGAAAGGCCGCAATGGCAAGCGACCCGGCACGGAGTTGACGGGACGAACCTCGACCCAAAAGGCGGGAGAATCGTGCGAAGCCTGGAACCGTGGAAGATAAGTTCTAAACGTAGAAGGAGATGCTGGTGCTCAGATTGAGATCGGGGAGCCAAGAAGCGCGAAGAACCGACGCCGAACAAACGGGTAGGCGATCTGACGGAGTACACTTTTGGAACGCCTGACTGCCAGAGAAAAAAATTTTTTTTGAAGGCTATCCGCAGACGAGAGAGAAGTGGAAGAAACCGAACACCGACAAGGAAACAACGAAGAGGAGCTTACGTGTGGGAGAACATCCAGCTAAGAAACGTAGATGGTACAGCCTGATCGACAAAGTATGGGCGATGCCGAACTTGGAGGAAGCCTTCAAAGAGGTGAAGGCCAATCGAGGTGCGCCGGGCGTAGACAACGTGACCATCCCCGTCTTTGAAGCGAATTTGGAGGACAACTTAAGAGCCCTTCAAACGGCGTTGCGAACCAAGAGCTACACGCCAAAGCCAGTAAGACGGAAATATATCGCAAAGGCAGACGGAAGCGAAAGGCCCTTGGGTATCCCGACCGTAGGAGATCGTGTCGTGCAGGCGGCGCTAAAGCGAGTGCTGGAGCCGATCTTTGAAGTCAAGTTTTGTGAGCGCAGCTATGGCTTCCGTCCGGGACGAAGCGCACATATGGCGCTGGAGCGGATACGGAAAGACCTGATGGAAGGGTATCGGTACGTCATTGACGCTGATCTGAAATCCTACTTTGATACGATCCCCCATGAAAAGCTGATCGAGCAAGTGCGGGAAGAAGTGGTGGACGGAAGTGTAATACGACTGATCGAAAGCATGCTGAAGGCAGGTGTTCTGGAGAATGGTGTCGTACAAGCCAGCGATCTCGGAAGCCCGCAAGGCGGTGTGTGTAGTCCGCTGCTTGCGAACATCTATCTGCATCCGCTGGATACGCTTATGGAATCGCGGGGACATCGCATGACGCGATACGCCGATGACTTCGTGATCTGCTGCCGAAGCCGCAGGGGAGCCGAGCGAGTGCTCGGTCAAATTACGAAGCTGCTGGAGAGCGAGCTGGGATTAAAGGTGCATCCAACAAAAACGAAAATTGTGAATCATCAAGAAGAATCGTTTGTGTTTCTGGGGCATGAGTTTAAACCCGGGCATTGGATGACGCCTTCAGGGAAAGCGATCACGAAATTCAAAGAGCGGGTAAAGCAGATCACGAGGCGCAACCAGACGATCAACGTACAAGAGCTGGTGAAGCGGGTGCTGAATCCATACGTGAGGGGATGGGCTAATTATTTCGGAACGGGGGATGTAAGAAGTCTGTTTCGAAACCTCGACGCATGGATACGCCGAAGGCTGCGAATGGTACAGATGCGCAGCTGGAGGCATGCTCGCAAACTGATGCGTGAAATGCGAAGACGAGGATGGCGCGGAGAATTGGGGAGCATACGAATGACGGCTTGGAGGAACTCCAGTTGCCAGCATGCTCACTATGCGATGCCGAACGCTTGGTTCGAGGAACTCGGTCTATGTAGCTTAGTTCAGATGATACAATCCCAACATCCCCAGCGGGGATAGCCATGGAGGAACCGGATGCGAGGATCCGCACGTCCTGGTTCTGTGAGAGGCCTATGAATTTATTCATGGGCCTACTCGATTCATAATGGCTCGTCCACATTAGGCCTCTTGCTTGGCTTAATAACCCATGTTCCTCCGACAAGGAATACCCCGCTAAGTATAAATACGGATAGAAGTCCTGCTGAGGAACCGATCAAGCCGAAGAAGAGAGGAGCCACGATCTGGGAGGCTCTGTTGACGGTTAATCTAAGACCAAGCACCTCTCCCGTGCGGGACTTCGGAGACGCATTATAAGTCGTCGTCATGGATAGAGGCTGACTGCAGCCGAGCCCGGCTCCCATACAAGCGCTCAGCACCGCGAGTACCAGAATATGATCCCAGATCGGCAGGAGCAGGAAGCAGATGCCGGCGACGAAGATAGAGGCCATCAACACATAATCACGTCCGAAGGCGTTCGTCAGCTTGGTTAGAAAGAAGCGCACGACTACCATCATCAACCCTTGAAGGGTTAATATCCAGCCAATAGATGAAGCCGAGATATCCAGTCCTTGGGCATACAAGGGGAAATAAGCGACAAAGATATCGCGGCTGTATAGAGCTAGCGCGCTCGAAATCATCGCCTTGCGCAGCTGCGGAATCTTCAGAAGTCCCAAGGAGGATATTAAAGTGGCTTCAGCCGGAGCTGTTGTTTTGCCAGAAGCTTGGAGACGCCAGGCCAATATGAACGCAATGATACACAATACTAGAGAAGCTGCAAAGACGGACGGATAGGAGATATGCTCCGCCATATAGCCGCCAGCTACAGGTCCAGCCACCGCTCCCACCGAAACGGCGGTTGAGAACATGCTGAAATAGTAATCCCGCTTATGCGGGGGAGCAGCATTCCCCAGAAGGTTTTGCAAGGAAATTACAATGAGAACATGAGAGATACCCACAATAATCTGCGAAAGATAAAGCGCCCAAAGCGAATCAATCAGCGCGGGTATGGCCATCCCACTCCCAACTCCGATAAAGCCGCTTAATACCGGAAGCCGGTCCCCGACCTTGTCCGCAATTCTTCCTGCATAGATGGAGAGGAATAATGGAATCAATGCGTATGCTGCGGTTAAGTATCCAATTTCAAGAGTAGAAGCGCCGAGCTCGGCTCCGTACAAGGTCACGATGGGGCGGGTCATATTCAAGATCATCTGAAAGCAAAAAATAGCGATCAGTATAATTCGAAAGCTCATAGCGGCGCGCAAGAATGATCCCCTCCTAATACGTACGGGATACATTATATCATGATTGCTTTTGACGAACTGTACATGGTTTTTCCATATAAAAAAGCTAAAATTTTCATATTGGATCAGAATGCCAATCCTTTACAATGAAAGCGCATCCAAGAATTGCGAGTAAAGGGGAGAGGAGGACGGCTTAACAATAACGGGCAAACCATATCACATGAATTTGAATTTGGGAGGTAATAAAATTTGAAGCGACTATTTGCAGGCCTGCTTACCTTGGCTATGATTGCAGGGCTGGCGGGACAGCCTGGCACAGCCAACGCAGCCACCCCGTTCCCTACTTTGAACTTCGATAATGGCGTAATCCCCTCTTATGTAACAGGCTCGAACGCTACACTTCAGATTGTAACGAATACGACAGGGTCTAAGGCGCTCAAGGTCAACTACGCCGTTGCGGACTTCCCCTCCGTGAAGTTTGCGCCCGCCACGCCATGGAGTGTAGGCTCCGGCAATGCGATTGCCTTCGAGCTGACGAATGCAAGTAATAAGGATATTACATTCTACCTGCGTGTGGATGACAGCGCCCAAGCCGACGGCGTGAAGGATTCTATCGTTAGTCAGGCGGTAGCGAAGGCCGGGACGACTAACCAATATTTTCTGAGTCTCAACTCCGCGGTGCTGGATTTGGGCATGCGCTTCCTGCCGCCTAATCCTGCCGGCTTACAGATGGGATATGCATGGGGAGATAAGTCTATTAATCCCGCCAATGTTGTGTCCTTGCAATTTTTTCAGATGTATCCCAGCACTGCTACAGCCCTGGTCATTGACAATTTGAGAGTGATCCAGGACCCCAATTCCAATCTAAGCTACTTGAACGGCATTGTCGATAAGTATGGTCAGTATTCAGGGGCAAGCTGGAGCGAGAAGATCAACAGTGACCAGGATCTCTTGAACGATAAAGCAGAGGAGGCGTTTGCGCTTAACGGTTCACAGCCCATTGCTACAAGCCAATACGGAGGGTGGAAGAACGGTCCCAAGCTGCAAGCGACAGGTCGATTCAGGGTTGCTCAATATGGGGGCAAGTGGACATTGGTTGATCCTGAAGGGTACTTATTCTTCTCGACTGGTGTGGACGTCGTCCGCTTGGATGATATGCACACCTGGATCTCGGGACGGGATGCGATGTTCAAGGACCTTCCGGCCAAAAACAGCTCACTCGGCGAGCACTTCCGTTATACAACGACAGTAGGCAGCCCGCCGCTGGGACAAACCGAGGGCTGGCTGTTCAATCACTATTCCGCGAACCTGGAACGCAAATACGGAACCGATTATATCAATAAGTGGAAGGATGTATCCGTGGCCCGCTTCAAAAATTGGGGCTTCAACTCGCTTGGCAATTGGTCGGAGCCAACGCTGTTCTTCGGCAAGGGCTCCCAGCACAAGCTGGCGTATGTGGCCAATGGCTGGACGAGCTGGGGAACCCACACTACCATTCCAAGCGGGGAGTGGGGAGGGGTTGCCGACCCGTACGATCCGCAGTTCACGGTCAGTGTCAACGATATGGTGCAGAATCAGCTTGTTGCGTATGGCGTCGCGCAGGACCCGTGGCTCATCGGCATTTATGTAGATAATGAAATCCCTTGGGGCAGTCCTGCTACTACACAGAGCAAATATTTGCTTATCAGCAACCTATTAGCCATGCATGCTGCTGACAGCAAAAGCTATGCCAAACGTGCCATGATCGCTCATCTGAAGACCAAATACAGCAACAACATTGCAGCATTAAACGCCCAGTGGGGCACTTCATTCGCTTCCTTCTCAGCAATGGACGCGCCGTTCAAGCCGGCGCAAATCTCAAACGGCATGCTTCCCGACTATTCAGCGATGCTGAAGCTTCTGGCCAAAAAATATTTCAGCATCGTAGATGCCGCCTTGACACAAGCACTGCCCAATACTCTGTATCTGGGCTCCCGGTTTGCGGAATGGGGCATTAGCAAGGAGGTTCAAGAGGCCGCCGCTGAATACGTGGATGTGGTGAGCTACAACGTCTATAAGGAGTCTGTTAACGGCCATAGCTGGATGGATATCGCTGCGCTGAACAAGCCTGCTATTGTAGGAGAGTTTGCCTTCGGATCCAATGATAGAGGTATGTTCGGAACGGGTCCGAACTCGGAATCCGCCGCGTCAAGCCAGCAGGATCGAGCGTCCAAATTTACGAATTATATGAATGCCGCCTTGCAGAATCCTTATTTTGTCGGCGCGCATTGGTTCCAATATGTGGATGAACCGCTGCTTGGCCGTCATTGGGACGGCGAAAATTACAATCTGGGCTTTGTGGATGTGGCCGATGTTCCGTATGCTCCTCTTGTCCAAGCCGCTAAAACGGTTCACGCTCAAGCCTATGCCACAAGATTCGGCAGCACAGGGAATACGAAGATATCCTTCGAAGCCTCGGAGAATCTATCCCTGATCAGCGCTTATAATCAAGCGACTATTCAATATGTGTCACAGGGCGCAACCGATGGCGTTCGCGCCATGAAGGTCAATGTAGGCACTCTCGATACGGTGTATGCCGGAGTAGAGTTCAAACCTGCTTCGCCATGGAATCTGGGAGCTGCGCCATCCATCACGGCAGATGTGACCAACCCAACCGCATTGCCGATACAGCTCCGATGCAACGTGCTGGATAACAATGGACAGCTGAGAACGTTTTATTTTACCGTAAATGCCAATGCTTCTCGCACCATTACGCTCGGCAGCTTCGGCGCCTCGCCTGCCCAAACGTCTGGGGCTGACGGCTATTGGGGAGCGACAAACGGATTGTCGACGGCCCAAATCAAGTCCATCAGCTTCAACTTGTGGGAGGATGCTCCACAAAGCGGGAATTCGTTTATAATGGATCATTTGCTAATATCAAAGTAATCTTGGGAATCCCGTGAAGAATGACCAAACCTACCTTTATGGTCTTTTCGATGTGTGTCGTCACTTTTGTTATTGAGAGTGGCTACATTAATTATGCTGTATTCAATCGATAACATGAAAGGGATATTTCTTCGTCACCTGACTCAAGACCAAGAACAACGCTTGCGTGGAGCCGATTGAATTACAAGTAGAAGAAGGTCACGATTCATATAATAATATTTATGAACGGTCATCAGCTAGTCAAGCATCGCAAGTACGATGACTGAAAAAAGCTTTTCACCTTTAAAATTTGTGCGGTTTCCCCTTAAGTCGTTGAGTATGTTAGACTCAACGACTTAAGTAGCTTAAAGAATAGACCAGAACACCGTCTTATATCGTATGCATCTCGGTGAAGAGTACAGACTTATAATATATTCAAGATGCTGCTTTTCTTGTATACCTGGTGCCATTTGCATTCAGTGCTTTAGCGTAGACTGTCTGCGATATTCTCCTGGTGACAGACTGGTTGCCTTCTTGAATCATCGATAAAATGATGTTGCACAATAGTAGTCGATTTTCTCATCGATAACACCTATAGGTAGTGACGAATCCCTCAGCATCTCCTTGGCCTTCCGAATTCGCACCTCCATAATATGCTCACTGAAGGTTACACCGGTCTTTTGTTTGATATAGTTGGACAATTAACCCGAAGATAAGTTGATTTTGCTCGCAACAGAGTCCAGCGATAAATCTTCATTGTAATGATGCTCCACATAATGAAGCAAAAATCAATGATATCGTTTTTTGCCAGCTTTCGCTCCTCGATTTTGACGCAAATATCATAAATGACACCTCTGAGATAAGCGGTTAGCTCCTCGGCAGAGAGACATCCATTAATTTCGTCTCGATCCATGAGGCGGTCTGATTGATACTGACCTTGGATAAGGAACGCCAACTCGTCACGTTTAATAACGATTCGTTCCGCCAGCTGTCTATATTGTAAGGCAGGAGCTTTCTTCCTCCTTAGCTGTTCAATCAGCGGTCTGTCAGCTCAATGACGGCGGAGGCATCCCCTTGCTCAAGATGATTGAACAGAATCTCTAGATCGCTTTCCCGATATAACGGAAAGTCGATATGAGTGGCAAGCTCCGAGATGATTTGTGTCTCTTGAATCATCATTCGTTGCCGCAGCAGTTGCTACACCTGCCGGTACGCCTCTTCAAATTGCTGTGTGCGTTGGTATTCTCCGCTTATGCACGCGGTGATCAGATAATGGTCGACATCCTGATCATATATCTGCTTCATTCGTGCAGCTGCTTCGGTCAGGAGCTGTCGCTCCTCTACATCGAAGACAACCGTCAGCACCTCATTGACATCCATTTGGAAGGTACGAGACTTGGAGAATCGATCAGACATGAACAGGTCGATAAATTCTCTTTATGAAATAAACCAGTACAGTAGCCGCAGGTACCTTGCTTACTCTGGGCTTAAGTGGCTCACTTGACGAAGCTGAGGCTAAAGTAAAGAGTAGTCGCAACATCATTGATATTAAACCATCGCAAAGGGAATCTTTGCATAATTTATTTCCCGATAAATAAGCAAGAAAGGGAAGCACTTATTAAACCACTCATCGGAGTGGTTTTTTAGTTGACTATATTTATTCTTGGTGCAAATGTCGATCATTATTTTGAAACGTCCTTGCGTTTGCCTGGACTATTCTTTTTAAGGTTGTTCAGATCCCCAACCCTGGCTAGAAATCCAGCTACGTTAATCAATACAGCTCCGGTACGGTCAGCATTTGATTCCGTCCAGAGATGTTATCACGATAAGCAGAGCAATTCAGCCCTAAAAAATTAACAATAAATGGTGAATCTACGCGGAGCTTTCATTTTGAAATCTATCTTTGAATGGAAGTGCCCGATTTGAACCTCAAAATGAAATGGTTATTAGAAGGCCTTAATTCTGCTGGCCATATTGCTACCTTAAGTCATGTTGAGGGGATGGTATCTTGAAAGCAGATTTGTTGAGGTATAGTATGCAAATTGCAATGCTAGCGCAGCTACTGAGATTATCCTTAATAAGTGTACAAGAATTCAATTTGATTAAAAAAAGAACCATGAGTGACTACGGAATCTGTTCAGACCTTACTTCCGGATAAGCCATGCACTGCACAAGAAGATTAACTTGATGTTGCCCTGTAGTGGGCTTTAAAACCAAATTCGCACATTTGTTGAATTCACCTGAATCCATTACGCTAAAAACGTAGATAAAACTCAGGGGAGGAATAGGCGATGTCATTTTCTGTAGAAATTATTAAAGCAAATCGAAAGTTGTCTGATCGTACTGGAGAGAAACAAGAAGCCTTGAGGGTTGCCCCGTATGCGCGGGTAAGCACAGATACAGAAGAGCAATTAAACAGCTACAAATCCCAAGTCTCCTACTACAAAGAGATGATTGGCCAGCGTAGCGATTGGGTGCTTGCTGATATTTATGCGGATGAAGCCATTACTGGGACTCAGGTGAAAAAACGTGATGATTTTCAGAGACTAATTAACGATTGCCTGGATGGGAAGATCGATATGGTTATCACTAAGTCCATTTCAAGATTTGCCCGGAATACGGTAGACACTTTAAAATATGTTCGCATGCTCAAGGAAAAAAATGTGGCTGTGTTTTTTGAGAAAGAGAACATTAATACCTTAACTATGGACGGTGAATTGTTGCTAACCATTTTAAGCTCAGTAGCTCAGCAAGAAGTTGAGAATATCTCATCTATTGTAAAAATGGGCTTGAAGATGAAAATGCAACGTGGTGAGCTTGTTGGTTTCCAAAGCTGTCTTGGCTACGACTATGATCTCAAAACTAAACGAATTTCAGTAAATGAAGAGGAAGCTGAGGTTGTTCGATATATCTTTGAACGTTACATTTCTGGGATAGGAGCCTCAGTGATCGCCAAGGAGTTAACCAAACTCCCACATAAAACGAAGCGTGGGAATTTGGAGTGGGGAGATACTGCAGTACTCGGTATTATTAAGAACGAGAAATATAAGGGGGACCTTCTTCAAGGGAAAACCTTTACTCTAGATCCTATATCTAAGCGCAGATTAGATAATCGTGGCGAAGAGGATCAATATTACATAAAGAATCATCATGAGCCAATCATAAGTAATGAAATTTTTGAGAAAGCTCAGGATATTTTGTACAGACGGGGAAAGCCGCGGGGGAAACTTGAAAACGGAGGTAAACGAGAGAAATACAGTCGGAAGTTCACGTTCAGTTGTAAGCTTGAGTGCGGATTCTGTGGGAAAAGCTACTCTCGGAGAAGCTGGAATAGCAGAACCACCTACGCAAAAGTCATATGGCAATGTGTCTCTTTCTCGAAAAAAGGAAAGAAATATTGTCCTCATAGCAAAGGGGTTGAGGAAAAAATAATTGAGGGCGCATTTGTCGAAACGTACAATCGGGTCTGCGGCAATCATAAGGATGTGCTGGATGAGCTTCTGTTAAGGATGGAGTCAGTGCTTGGTGAGCAGCAGCATCACAAGCAGTTAAGCAAAGTTAAGCACGAAATCCAGGCACTTGAACAAAAGCGTTCAAATCTGATTGATCTCCATCTGGATGAAAAAGTTGATCGCTCCACTTACGAACGCAAATATGATGAACTGGAGTCCACGTTAACAAAATTAATTGAAGTGAGAGAACAACTGGAGGCATCGGCTCAAGAAGAAATCGACGTTGAAAAAAGATTGCAGCAATTTCGTAACGTGCTTCAAAGCAATACAGTTCTTTCTGAATTCGATCGAAGTGTTTTCGAAAGTGTCATTGAAAAGGTTGTAATGGGTGAAGAACAGGATGACGGTAGCGTAGAGCCGTATCAATTAACCTTTGTATTTAAAACCGGCGTTAAAAGCAGTATTAAAGGCAAGGGCGGAATACAAAGCCAAAAAAAGCTGGCAGTAGCAGAGAGGAATGATGCATGTCCCCATTCACCAGACAACACATGTGGAGTGCGGAAACATGAACTATATTTTATGGGGACGAACTGGGATGTGTTGATGTAAACACGCAAGGACGTTTCGCTGTAAGGATAAGGAAGGCAATGAGATCACGTTGATCGATATCCTAGGTACTGAAGCGGACGATATTGTGGATCGGGTACAGCTGAAGATTGAGAAGAGCAAAATATATATTTGTTGAGGCTTAATGTAATGATAGATAATAAAACTGATCTCGTAAGGAATAGATTTAACATTTTGGCGAACAAAAAGAGCTGTACATCATTCTAAAAGCAGGAGAATCTATAGTGGGTTTTTCAGGGTTAGATGCTGATAAAGGATCCCCAACTTATCAATTTATTAATGATATTTATATAAATTACGCTTGAACCTCAGCGATCGCTGTCGGGTCAATGAGAAACAAGTTATTTTCGTGCCTGAGCTGAAACGGGAGGCGAAAAGCTGTCTGTGGACATGTCCTCTGACAGCTTTTTACTCGAACTTTGACGGTGCAACGTTATAGTATTTTTTAAAAGATTTCGAAAATGTAAACGGATCAGGATAACCCAGAAGGTTAGCAATTTGTTGAATCGTATATTTCTTTTCATTAAGATATTCTCTCGCCCTGTTCATTTTAATCTGGTAAATATATTGTCCCGGAGTAATGCCCAAGGCTTTCTTGAAATAAGTGATAAAATACTTTTCTGATATGCCTACAAACGCTGCAAGCTCATTTATTTTGATAGATTTGTGCAGATTGTTATTAACGTATTTGAACACTGGCTGCAACACGTCCAAATTGCTCTGTACTTTTCTTGACGTTCTCCCATTCAGAAATGTGCCGGTATATTGGCCAAGTCCGTGGAGTTCAATAATTTTGGCAATAACGGCCGTCAGACAAGCCTTTAAATATAAACGGTTCCCAGGTATGCTTCGTAATAGATTCGATTGCGTAAAGGCTTTGCCGAACAAAATGGCTTCTTCCCGGATCAGCTCTTGCGGTATGACCCCCGACAGCTGAAAATCGTTTAGAATCCGCTCTTGCTTGCCGATTTCAAAATCGAAATGAATGTAAATAAACCGGCACCCCTTATTACTAGCTGCTGCCATATAGGGAACCCCTGGGTAAAAAAAGACCACATCTCCCGGGTTTGCTGTATGTTCAAAACCATCGATAGTAATGGTAACGATTCCGGATTGAACGAACCAAAGATCATAGTCGGTATGTGCCTTGTGTTCAATCCATTTCATGTCGTGGGTAAGCTCAAAGAAGGATTTCATTCGAAGCGAGATCAATTCCGACAATTCATTGAGAATCCCCATATCCGTCATATTCTTATCCATTGGCATCCCTCTACATTCCTCAACCAGAAGACATTTCTCATATTGTTTTAGTATATCACTGGATTTGTTAATCACAAAAATTCGTACTATTTGACATGAAGGTGAAACTATCGCATATTCAACTTTTAAACCATTCTCCTATAATTAGGTTATAACCAGTTAGGAGGACTTGATCATGATGGATTCGAATGTTTCACAACCGAAGGTAGTTATCATTGGGGCTGGGAGTCTTTTCTTTGGGCGGCAGTCAATTTGGCAAATGGTTCACTCTAAATATTTGAATAACGGAACACTTTCTTTAGTAGATACTGACGAAGAAAAACTATCCAAGATGGTAAGGCTCGCTGAAATGGTTGCAAAGGAAAACAATGTATCTCTTAAAGTGGAAGGCTCGACGAATAGGAGACAGGTATTAAAGGGCGCGGATTTCGTCGTTCTCAGCTTTGCTGAGGATACCGTCAAATACCGTGGCATCGATTGCCAGGTTTCTCTAAAATATGGAATTCGGATGTGCTCTGGGGATACCATCGGTCCAGGCGGAATCTTCAGGGCAATGAGAGAGCTGCCAGTTATTATGGAATGCGCTAAGGACATTGAGGAGCTTTGTCCCGATGCGTGGGTAATCAATTACATCAATCCATCTACCGTCCATGGGATCGCCTTAAGCCGATATGCGCCGAAACTTAAATCCTTTGCGCTTTGCGACTCCCATCACATGCCGAGCAAGAAAGCTTACTACGCGATTCGAGCGGGTATCATTCAGGATCAAAGTGAATTCAATGAGGAGATCGACCGGAGATTTGATTTCCGCGTTGTCGGTGTCAATCATTTCACCTGGCTGCTTAAGGCGGAGTATGACGGAAAGGATGTTATGGCTCCGATTGCCGAGGCATTAAGGAGGTCGGCAGGAACGGAAAATAACGGTGGTGATAGAGGAGCAAAAGCGCTTTATAACGATGCAATCACTTATGAGCTTTATAACATTTTCGGGTATATTCCAACATGTACGGCCCATACCAAAGAATATGTCCGGTATTGGCAGGGGCTTGGCAAGAAGGAAGACGTCATCCCGCCTTTATCGATTTGGGAAACGGAAGACCGGTATAATCGGCATGAGGAAATGTGGCGGCAAGTGGATGACTTTATCTCAGGGAAATATCCTATCGCCGATTATATGAAATCTTTCGGACCTGATCACGCTACGGATATTATCGAAAACATGGTGGGGAATTTGAACAAGCGCTTCTTTATTAATACGCTCAATAACGGTGCTGTGACCAACATGAATAACGACTCGTTCCTTGAGTTGTTAAGCGAAGTAAGCATGGATGGAATCAAACCGCTTCATATGGGTGAAATGCCGAGGGGAATCCGGGGCATGCAGGAGCTGGTGCTGGATACGCACGAACTGACTGCGGAGGCTGTTGTTGAACGGAGCTACACGAAATTGAGAAGAGCGATGATGACCGATCCGCTTGTGAATTCGATACATGATGCGGATTTAATTATTAAAGAGTTGTTGGAAAAGGAAAGGGAGATCATCCCCGAATATTGGTATGAGTAACAATTACGGCAAACATACAATCTGAAACGATACATCGGGTGGTTTGGTTTGGAGCATGGCGGGGATGAGCGGACGCAGCGGTGATAATGGCCTGAGCTCTTATAGTACTTCTGGTCTTATCGTATATAGATGTGAAACCAGATGTTATTTCAATAAATGAAACCAAATGGCAGAAATGTCGTTTGGTTTTTTTACTGTTTACACACTCGAAACATGTGTAGTGCTGTGTGTCGCTCGTAAGGAAGTAGTAGTTAAGAGCCGCATTTACCTGTATATTGAAGTTTGAATGTATTTGAATCTACCGCTATGATCTGCATCGGTGATTCTGCTTCGTTACCCGTTATATTCTTGGGTTTGCACGTTAATTAACCGTTCGGTGGGGGACGGTTTTTTCTTACGTTCAAAAAAGGACCTTATCGTGATGTTTGTGTTCAACGCCTCGTAGATATTTGCAGGGTACATTTACCTATAATGATGATATTATTTAAATAATCAACTTACTTATTGTGCTCTTGCAGATTGGGGTTTGGTTCATAATGAGGGGAATTCTCCGATTCGGTTCTCGTACTATCTTGTTTCATATCATTGCTGCCGTTGTTGTTGGTTTGGTTGCAAGCTATGCCGTCATCTCTGTGCCAGACTCTCCTAAGTTTCAAAGTAAAGAAGGATTTCTGGACTTAACACAGGTTCATGTCAGTGAGAATCCACTAAAGTTAAAAGGAGAGTGGGCGTTCTACTGGCATGAGCTGCTGTCGCCTGAGGACATACAGAATCGCTTAGCAAGGGACGGAAATCATGACCGCTGGATCAGCATCCCGAACTCCTGGCTAGGTTATCGGTTAGATGGTCAGCAACTGAACGGTACAGGCTATGCTACATTTCGGGTGATCATAGAGCTTAGTGAGCAGGATCGGAACGAGCGGCTTGCTCTGCGGCTGCCTACCATCTTTCATGCGTATAAATTATGGGTTAATGGCGAGCTGCTGGCAGAAGTTGGTGTGGTTGGTCAGGACAAGAGCAGCGTGACACCGCATCTGGCAACGAAGCTGGTGTTCTTCCAGCCCAAGAATGACAAGGTGGAGCTGGTTATGCAAGTTGCCAACTTCCATCATAAGCGAGGCGGAATCACCAAGTATATAGAGCTCGGTGGCAGTGATGTATTAACGGTCAGTAAAAATCTGAAAATCGCTGCTGAAATGTTCATCACCGCAAGCCTACTGGTGATTGGCGTGTATCACCTGCTGTTGTTCATCCTGCGACGCAAAGACAGGGCTCCATTGTATTTTGGTCTGTTCACCTTGTTGTTCGGTATCCGATCATTGCTGGTCGGCGAACTCTTGATCACACAATTGTGGCCGGCTATTCCATGGGGATTGCAGTTCAAGATTGAATACCTGATTCTTTGCTGCAGTGGGTATATCATCACGATGTACTTTGATTGCATTTTTCCGAATTATGTGTCGCGTTGGTTTCATCTTGCTACGCGGATAATAACCGGCGCATTCTGTATCGTTGTCGTTGTAACTCCTGCACTTATATTTACAAAATTATTGCTGATGATCGGTGTAATGATTGTTCTGCATATGGTTTATTTGATGGTTGGTCTGGTCCAAGCGGCTATGTGGCGTATGGAGGGAGCGCTGATCTTCCTGCTGGTGTCGGTGGTTGTTTTAGTTACGGTCATCAACGATTTTTTATATTACAACGAATGGTCACGAATCGGAAATACATCTCCGCTTGGTCTGTTGGTGTTTACGATCGCACAGATGATTCTGCTTTCTTCAAGATTTACGAGGGCGGCATCGAATGAGGAGAGGATTGCACGTGAGTTGCAGGACGCTAACAACAAGCTGACCGAAATGAATATGAATTTGGAACAAACCGTGCAGGAACGCACACAGGCCTTATCCGCTGCTCATGATGATCTCCGCACGTCGTATGACCGGTTGCTTCACTCCGAGGAAGGGAGGAAGAAGCTCCTTGCCTATATAACGCACGATCTGCGTATGCCGCTGTCCAGTATGCTTGGTTATGTAGAAGCTGTGCAGGATAGGGTCAAGCCGGAACGTAATGAACAGTACTTGAAGTATATTCGGGAAAACACGATAAGGGTTAACCGCATGATCGAGGAGTTGTCCTTCTTGTCGCACTTGGAGACGGGACAAGTCTCATACCGAATGGAGCAGGTTCATATCGTTCACTTCTTGCGCCGGTTCTATGAACAATATGAGCTAGTTGTGCGTGACGCAGGGTTGGATTTCACGCTGGATTTCAGAGATGTGGAAGAACAAGGCCCCAACGTGCCTGTTGTCGAAATGGATTCACAAAGATTAGAGCAGGCATTGTTTAATCTAGTGTCGAACGCGATGAAGTTCACTTCTAGTAGTGGAGCGGTGCGTATTGCACTAGCTGTTGAAGAAGAGGATCATACCCGCTGTGCAATCATTAGCGTACAAGATTCAGGCATAGGTATTCCCCCAGAGCAGCTCGAGCAAATCTTCGATCGTAATTACAGGTATGATCGACCGGGCTTGGAGAATGGTATAGAGGGCAGCGGGCTCGGGCTGGCGATTTGCAGGGAAATCATCCAAGCGCATGGAGGGACGATTCGAGCGGAGAGCGACGGCAAGACGGGGGCGATATTCTATGTATCGCTTCCTTGTATTCTTGTATTGTAGAAGAAAGAAGGTGACAGCATGATGGACATACACAAAATTATGATCGTCGATGATGATCCCAATATATGCGAGATTGTTCAGGTGTATTGCGAGCGTGAGGGCTTCATATGCGCCTACAGCTACAGCGGGGCAGAAGCCATGAAACTACTTGCGTCGTTCGAGCCGGATTTGATAGTACTGGATGTATTGTTGGCTAATGAAAATGGCATTGATTGGTGCAGGAACGCACGTTTCTACACGAATGCGCCGATCGTGTTTCTGAGCAGCCGTGAGGAGGACGAGGTCAAAATCAGCGCATTATCCTATGGCGGCGACGATTATGTGACCAAACCGTTTAGTCCAGGAGTACTCATGGCGAAGATCAAGGCTCACCTTCGCAGAGTATCGACGGGCAGAAGGGAACAACTGCTAGAGTTACCGGGTTTGACGCTGGATTATTACGCGCAGTCCGTCATCATGGTTAGCGAAACCATTTTTTTAACGAAAAAAGAGTTCAGTCTACTGTCCTATTTGGCACAAAACGTTAATCGTGTCGTCACTGTCGATACGTTGTTTCAGCTCATCTGGGGAATGGAGAGTCTGGAAGATACGAGAACGGTCGCTGTACACATCAGTAATTTACGTAAAAAAATCGAGGCTGACCCTGTCAATCCTGAGAGAATCATTACGATTCGGGGGGCCGGATATATGCTGGTTGCCAGAAGTGCGTTGCAAGCGAGAACATAGCGTTAAGGTTTAAAATCCACACTGATGATACCAGAGAGTCTTTATACGCAGTAGCAGCGATGAATACTTCGTTCGTATTAAGGGGTATTGTAACGTAAACGGCTGTTTATAAGTGTTCGTATGAGAGAGAGGATTCCAGACTTCATGCCAAACAACCTCCAATTCCACCTATGATAAAGTGGAGATGGAGGTTGTTTTTACACGAAAAATTAGTAATAAGTGGAAATCGAAAAGTTATAAATGGGCCTTTGGGAAAACCCCTTCGGGATTTTTGGAAATTAACGTAGCAATTGCAGTACGCCTTGCGGCTGTTGGTTCGCTTGAGCCAACATAGATTGTGCTGCTTGAGTAAGAATGTTGTTCTTAGTGAACTCCATCATTTCCTTCGCCATATCTACGTCGCGGATACGCGACTCAGCGGCAGTAAGGTTTTCAGAAGCAGCTCCAAGGTTGTTAATGGTGTGATCCAAACGATTTTGGTATGCACCTAATTTGGAACGTTCGGCGGATACAGCATTAATGGAATTGTCTAGTACTGCAATTGCTCCAGAAGCTTTAGTAGCATCCGAAACATCAAGGGAGTACTCAACATTAACGTTATCAGTGCCATTATTGGTTTGTTTCGTAGTTGTCCAAGCAGCGCCCGTAATCACTTTTCCACTTTTATCTTTAATTACTGCAGATGTATCAGAAGAAGTTAACCCGAGAGCACTTGCACGCATGTCTGTAACATTCATGGACAAGGACTGACCTTGGTTTGCTCCGACTTGCATCGACAAGGATTTGTCCTCAACACCGCCTTCAACTGTAAAAGCGGCTTGACCATTCGTGTTTGCGCCAATATTTACTTTGAGGCCATTTCCAAAATCGATCGTGGAGTTGGCTGCAATATCAGATTTCTTCGTTGTATCACCAGTTGTTGTATTTGTCAGCGTAGCGGTTTTCGTTGTTGAGGCAGTAACGCTAAATCCATGTGTTGTAGGGTCAGTAAGTGTACCGATAGTAAGATCTACGCCATTACCCAGGTTATAAGTGCCGCCATCCTCAAACGTTAAGGTTTGCGTGCCAACCACAACGCCGCCATTAGCATCGTAGACGGTTGCAGTATAAGCATTTGCGGTACCAACGGTTAGGTCATAAGTGTTAGAAGCGCTATACGTTGTACTATCAGCACGTGTATCAATGCTTACTCCGTTTGCGAAGGTAACTGTGCTGCCGGCAGTAAAGGCTACTTCAGGTCCGCCATCAAATGATGCTGCAAGCTCATTAGTGACAGTAAAGCTATCAGTTCCATTGATAATTGTGTTACCAACGCCGTGGGCAATCGTGAAATCTCCAATTGTTACACTACCTGCAGCAGCACCTGCAGCAATAGATGTAGTACCTACAGTGCTGCCGCCTTTACTTAATGTAACTGTGCTGCTCACATCAAATGTTTGGTGATTTCCAGCTGCGTTAGCTCCAGCTAATGTGGTGTTAACCCCAGTAGCGGTTTTAAAACTCACACCGAAGTCATTGGTTGATCCCAACGCCTTGAATTGATAATTTTGTACGTTGTTATCAAGAATAACTTTGTCTGTTAAAGCTGTAGTGCCGTCGGTATCCATTAATTGAACACTAAAAATACCGTTGCCTTCATCTGCATAAGCAAGTTGATATCCTACTCCATTGCTCAGTGCCGAAGAATTATCTAAACTCAAAGTAAGGGCACCAGCCGCACCTGCGGCAACAGTACCATTGTTTACCGCACCTAAAACGCCTACAGTTTTTATATCAAAGCTTCCAGACACTGGATTGTTACCTGTAACCGTAATACCATCGGCCGTAAGGCCTGTATTGGCACCGGTGAATGCGCCGGTTGCAACAGAATCTGTTCTAGTAATTGTTACTTCATGTGCACCGTTAGCCAAAGTAGAAGTAGGAGCAATCGAAACGCCTGTTACAGAGCCTACCGGAGTATCAAGCGATGCATTCTTCGTTTGCGTTTGGCCAATACGAATTTCATAATCGCCGTTGTTAAGACTTGAGTTTGCCCCAACGCTAACGTTTTTAATTGCATTATCAGCAGTATGGGTTGCGGATTTCGTTACAGTGTCTGTAACATCTACTGTATAATTTCCTGCCTTCAGAGAACTGTTCTTATCTAAGTCCGGATTCGAAATAGTCGTCGTTCCCGCATTGAAAGGATTAG
This sequence comes from Pristimantibacillus sp. Z349TD_6, assembly GCF_056173205.1. Taxonomy (NCBI): domain Bacteria; kingdom Bacillati; phylum Bacillota; class Bacilli; order Caryophanales; family Paenibacillaceae; genus Pristimantibacillus (SeqCode); species Pristimantibacillus sp. Z349TD_6. The sequence goes on from NZ_CM149662.1 coordinate 2,683,376, forward strand.
TTGTTTTATCAATCGTTACAACACCGGATTTTTCCGAAATATCTCCATTTAACAGTTTTTTCGTGTTGAACTCGGTCGTATTGCCAATACGGTTAATTTCAGCTGATAATTGGTTGATTTCCTTCTGGATTTCGCCGCGGTCATCAGCAGTATTCGTATCGTTGGCAGCTTGCGTTGCGAGTTCTTTCATACGTTGAAGGATGCTATGTGTTTCGGTTAAAGCTCCTTCCGCCGTCTGAATCAGGGATATCGAATCTTGCGCGTTGCGCTGTGCTTGATCCAATCCGCGGATTTGTGCTCGCATTTTTTCGGAAATCGCAAGACCTGCAGCGTCGTCGCCCGCACGGTTGATACGAAGACCGGAAGACAATTTCTCTAAAGATTTCCCTGCTGCTCCTGTGTTACCTGCTAATTGGCGGTGTGTGTTCTGTGCTGCAATGTTGTGGTTAATTCTCATTTCTCATTACCTCCATGTGGTGTGTTTTAGGTGCCTATCCGTTGGCATCCTTTGAAGCGCATACCTTGTACTCACAAGTCGTTGATGGATTGCGCGCTAATCCAAAACAAGGATTTGTAAGTCAAACTGTTATCTTCCTTGACTTCACCACTCGTCCTTAAGTGGCAGGGGCCTCGACCTTTTTTGCCGTTTCTAAGGCTATATTGTTTTCTTCCCATAACTCTCCACGAACAATAGAAATATGCTTTGGTGCTTCAATCGCCAAACGTAAATGGCCTTCATCGCTCTTAATGACCTTTACCATAATGTTGTTGTCGATCAGCACATATTCTCCGGGTCTTCTCCCTAACACGAGCATTAGCTCATCCCCTTATCCCGCTTAGTAAATTGTCATAAAAAAATGAGCAAACAAACCACTGCCCTTCTTCCTCCTGAAGAATGACGGCGACTCATTTGCTCATCCTAAGTCTCGTAATTATTTAATAAGTATTCAATTGTAAAAAACTACATTTAAACAGCAAAAAGACGAATAAATAGGCATCTGTTTCAAATGTTCCTCCTTGAAACTACATGCGTATTTACTCGTCCATGAGTAATCGAATATGAGATTAATTTATATATCGACAATGTATTTGAAATGTTTAGTCTTTTTGAAAAAAAATTTGAAAGTTATTATTCTAAATTACGAAAGCCTATGGTTTCAGTCGTTTGTGAAAAATGGGATAGGGCATCTCATAGGCTTTTGCCCATACGAAGCAAGTCCTTGTTTAAATATCTAAGGAAAGCTGCAAGTAAATAGAAGGGTCACTAGTGTTGCATATATCTTTAGAATTATTTAGTCGGAAAATTCCGGAAGTAATTCTCCGCGAACGATAGAGATATCTTTTGGCGCTTCAATAGCCAAGCGTAAGTGCCCCTCTTCACTTTTAATTACCTTTATGATAATTTTTTCGTTGATTACTATGTATTGTCCGGGTTTTCTTCCAAGAACCAGCATCAGACTCACTCCTTTACAGTGAAGGACCTTTATATGATTTGAACTTATTTTTCGAGAATCATCATTCATTCAATTGAAGTATTCAAATTGCTTCCTGCAGCAGTAACTTCCTTCCATCCCCATAACCCTTAATGTGAGTAAGCAGCAGGGAGGGGCAAGCTCAGTAGCAACGCTAAAAACAAGCTGACCATTCACCTTTTCATAGAGTTTTTCCTCCATGTATATTATCATGATAGATTAGCCCATTAAGGAAACTCAAAGAAAACTTTAAGTTCGTGCTAGAGATAAAGCATACCAAAGAAAAAGATCACAAAGATAATTGGCTGTAAGAACGTTGATTCGATACGATATTAAGTGATTTTAACAAATGTCGCGGCAAAGCGGTCGCTTCCCGCATACGGGACATGTGGAGTGTTTAATATTGAAGGTGCTAACAATGGTTGAGATGTAACAAATCGCTCGTGCACGTTATGACATACTGGATTGATACTTGGCTGATTTAGTCTTGGATGTTTTGATTTCACGCGGAGGGAATTGTGTGTAGTTTATGGAGCGGTGTCCTCCCTTATTATTAACTTTTATATTGGGTTAAGAAATTCGTAAGGTATGAGTAAGAGAAAAGAGAGACGGCATAGCTTGTCATGATGGATACTATATAAATGCAGGAGAACTGAACAGAGGGATCATTCACGGATTAGGTTTTAAACAACATCCGATTCAATCAAAGTGTCTTAGAATATGGCTAACATTATACCTGAGGTTTCTACTACGAGTGCTACATCCCGTAGGTAGGCAAAGTGTGAAGCAGAGCTCATCTCGACAATGGATAGTTTCCTTCTTTATAACCGGGCCCGCAGATACCTGCGGGCTGTTTTGCTATGGTACAGAGCTCATGTGAACAACTGGGCCGCGTCCTGCTGGTTCCCGTAGGTCATGAAGTCTGTAGGTGACATCGAGGTGTGTTTTTTGAATACCCGGAAAAAGTAAGAGGTGTCATAGTAGCCTAAATAGTTTGAGATATTGGAGATGGACATGTCGGAGTTCAACAACAGGTTACATGCTTCTATGACGCGCAATTGATGGATGTATTTGATCGGCGATTGTCCGATAACCTCTCGGAATACGGCGATCGTATAGTTCGGTGAACGCTGAATTAATCGTGCCAGATCCTTGATCTCAATCTGTTCGCGGTAGTGGTCTAGCAAATAGTGTTTTATCTTTTCGGCATATTTCGTTTTGATCGGTATAACCTCGGGCTTCTCTAGTTCTCTTGCGATGATGCCAATCAGCTCTTGCAGGATGCCGTGACAAATGAAGGTTCTAAAGTTCTCCCCCTGCCGCGTTTCCTCATATAAACGTTCAAATCTTCTATGCAAGTACTGAAGCCTCCACAGCTTGAAATGTACAAATTTCTTATCGTGAAGAAAAGGAATGAATGGCATAGCATCAACTTCATAGTTGAAGATGATCGTAAACTTTTGGTGTGGGCCTGAAGGGTGATTTTCACCGGCGCGACGCGAGCCATGTGGAATAAACATAAAGTCTCCCCGTTCACCGGTATAATCTTCGTTTTCAATTCTGTAAGTAACTTTGCCCTCCATGACAAGAACAAGCACATTGTAATTGATAACCTCGGAATGCGTACGCCAATTCGGGATGAAATCGTCAAAATGTACAGCTCTAATTGTCAGCATAAGCATCACCCGTTTAATGAAAATGGTTGCCTTTATTATAGCATTGATAATTATCATAATGTAAACGAAAACGTGTTGAAATCCTCAACTTAGTGTTGAAATGTACATCTTCCGGAGATTATGTACATCGACAAAGAAAAGGGCTGACTCTTATACTGAAGATAATACTTAAAGAAGGCGCTATCATTCTAGGGAAAGGGATAACGACATGAGACCAAGGAAATCAGTGGGCGAACGAGAGCACGGCAAGCGGTGCCGTTGCGGGAGATTTGAGCGAATTCTCAAAGCAGGTGATGCTTCGTAAGAGCGACAGCATCAAGATTGTCCGCGAACAATTTCTCAAGAAATTATGGAGAAATACCCGAATATAAAAATCGAATACAGGCAGCTCAGTCCTCAAGGACGAGGTTTTTGCATTATTCGAAGGGATGAAGGATGACGGCAGCTTCCATCCGAAAACGATGGGAATCTTGGAGCAGTCAAGGGCTAATTTCTTGCAGGGAGCTGCAGAAGTTGCAAGGACGAACGACTAATAATCGAAGTAAAGGAGATTGAACGATGCGAGTATTGCTGCTTGATCTTGATTCCACCAGACCTGACCATCTTGGCTGTTACGGGTACCATAGGAATACCTCACCCCATATTGACCGGATTGCCGCCGAAGGAGTCCGCTTCGATAATTATTACACGTCCGATGCGCCGTGCTTCCCCTCTAGAACGGCGCTTATGACAGGGAGATTCGGCATTCATAACGGGGTTGTCGGTCACGGAGGGACAGCTGCGGATGTGCGCCATGAAGGCGAATCCCGCGATTTCCGCAGCAGGCTGGCCAGTGAAAGCTTCCCTTCGCTGTTCCGCAGCGCGGGGATGAAAACCTCACTTGTCAGCCCGTTCGGAGAAAGGCACACCGCCTGGACGTTCTATGCCGGCTTCAATGAAATTTACAATACGGGCAAGGGCGGCATGGAGTCGGCCGAGGAGGTGACGCCGGTCGTGCTCGAGTGGCTTGAGCGCAATGCCGAGCAGGATGATTGGATGCTTTACGTAAATTATTGGGATCCGCATACACCATATCGTGCTCCGGAGGAATTCGGGAACCCGTTCAAGGACGATCCGCTCCCGGAATGGATTACCGATGATATATTTGCAGCGCACCGGGAAAAGGTGGGACCGCACAGCGCGCACGAGATCAACATGTATAACAACCGTGTCTCGCCCCAATATCCTCGTCATCCCGGTGAGCTTGTGGATCGCAATGATCTCCGCCGTATGATTGACGGGTACGATTGCGGTGTGCGCCATATGGACGATAACATCGGTATGATTCTGAACGCGATGGAGAAGAAAGGCATTCTGGACGATACCGTAATTATTATAACGGCTGATCACGGAGAGAATATGGGGGAGCTTGGCATCTACGGCGAACATGGTACGGCAGACCAAGCGACATGCCGGATCCCGATGATCATCCGCTGGCCAGGCTGTATAGCCGGTCATGTGGATAAAGGCCTTCACTATCATCTGGATTTGCCGCCGACGATGGCGGAGCTGTTGGGACTTCAGCAGGCGCCGAGCTGGGACGGCCGCAGTTATGCCGACTCGATACTGACGGGCGAAGATACGGGACGCGACAGCCTCATTATTTCGCAATGTGCACATGTGTGCCAGCGCAGCGTAAGGTTCGACGAATGGCTCTACATCCGCACCTACCACGACGGCTATCATTTGTTCGACAAAGAGATGTTGTTTCATATCAAGGATGACATTCATGAGCTGCACAACTTGGCTCCCGCCCGCCCTGACATATGCAAAGAGGCTGCATACCGCCTGCTCGACTGGCATGATCAGATGATGATGTCGATGGAGCACGATGTTGACCCGCTCTGGACCGTCATACGAGAAGGCGGACCCTATCATGCCAAGGGCAATCTCAGCGAATATGCCGAAAGACTTATCGAATCGGGCAGAGGACGTTACGTGGAGGAATTGAGAAAGAGGCATCCACAAGAGAATTAGCAGTGAAAAAGTTGGAAAGATAAACGTTTGAAGAAACGCCAGCAGTCCTTTTAAATCGATTTTCATGAGAGAATTGTTCTCTTCAGTGAAAAAATGATTTAAAGGACTTCTGGTGGCTTTTTTTTGGCAGGAGACTTTGAAGACCGTGATCGGTTGAGAGCAGCTGTGCGTTTCGTGTCGCGGCCGGATAAATCAAAGGGAATGGGTTCATATTGCCCGTTCTTATAGTTTACTTCGGATTAGGTTCACATCTTTCTACCACCTTCACTTAAAACCTAAATGAAATTAAGTTGAGTTTTAACATTGGGATATTTGGTAATTAAATAAAAATACTATGTTTATTTTGATATCTTTATTCCAAAACGGAAAAAAGATGATAAAATGGATGTAATGAAGGGGGGGTTCCAGTGAAGTTGTTTTTTGCGCACTTTGGTAAACTTAACCAGCTTTTTTGGACGTTCTTCAAAATTGGTCCATCTAGCTTCGGCGGTGGTTTTGCCATGATGCCGATTATCGAACGGGAGGTTGTCATCAAGCGTCAATGGTTTACTGAAGATGAGATGGCCGATATGCTGTCTATGGCGGGCATGGCTCCCGGAGGAGTCGCTGTGAATGCGGCTGCATTCGTAGGCTATCGGAAAGCAGGCGTCATCGGTGCTGTTGCAGCCATTGCAGGCGTTACACTTCCAACGTTTCTGATTGTGATCATCCTTAGTTTCGTTTACCTGTTTTTACGTGACGAACCAAAAGTCCAAGCAGCCCTGAGAGGTATTCATGCCGCCGTCATTGCTTTGATCTTGATGGCTGCCTACCGAATGGCCAAAGTATCGGTGTTTGACGTGTCCACTACTTGCGTGACGACGATCGCGCTTTTGTCGCTGCTGCTGTTGAGTATTAATCCGCTCTATGTGATCCTCCTCGGCTTAGTCGTGGGGCTGGTTATTGTAAAGAGTAAAGAGTGGATCGGTCTAGAGGTTCGAACCGAGAGAATGGATATCAATGCAAAGTCATTGCGTGAGCCCGAATACTTTATCTGACGAACGGAGGCACGAGTCATGCTGTGGGAATTATTCATTACCTTCTTTAAGATTGGCTCCGTTTCATTTGGCGGAGGGTATGCTGTCATTCCCTTGATTCAATATGAAATTGAAGCCCACGGCTGGCTGACGAACAGTGAATTTCAGGAAGCGGTTTCTCTTGCCGGTATGGCGCCAGGACCGATCGCAACGAACAGCGCTACCTTGATCGGGTATAAGTCGGCTGGATTGGCCGGGGCAGTCGCGACGACGTCAGGCATGATTCTGCCTTCACTCGCAGCCGTTATTTTGCTGGCAGCCGTATTTTTTCGCCAAAGCCGCAGCAAATGGTTCCGATCAACCTTTTATGGTCTTCGTCCTATCATTACCGGACTTATTATTTATGCGGCCATCTATTTTGGCTTTCTTAATAGGCGTGAGGCGGGATTCACATGGAAGACTTTCTTTACGCTTGCGATATGTTCCGGGTGTATGTTTTTGATGATCAAGTATAAACTTCATCCGATCGCCGTTATCGCTGCAGCAGGGGCGGCAGGAATTATTCTATTCTAAACGAATGATTAATGAATCATGAATAGGCATCATGTTTGGAGGGAGGCGAAGGAGTGGATCAAATGAAATCCTGTTGTGCGGTAAGCAGGCTGCAAGCGAACATTGAGCCCAGTGTTATAGAGGTCCCATCACCGTCACAAACTGCCGTTTCGGAGCCGGATCACATTGACATGGATTGGGTTATCATACCGGGTGGTTCTTTCGAAATGGGAACAATTACTAGCGAAGGGTTTCCAAGCGATGGGGAAGGTCCGGTTCGGAGGGTGGAACTCGAAGCCTTCAAAATCTCGGCTTGCGCCGTGACGAACGCGCAGTTTCGGGCATTCGTGGATGCAACCGGATATCGAACTGAAGCAGAAAGCTATGGATGGTCATATGTCTTCCATTTGTTGGCATCAGACGAAACGAACATCAGGGTTAAGAATGTACCTCGGCAAGTCCCATGGTGGCTTGTCGTTGATGGAGCAAATTGGAATAACCCGGAAGGATCGGATTCGAGCATTGAGGGTCGTATGGATCATCCGGTCGTTCATGTCTCTTGGAACGATGCCGCGGCGTTCTGCTCCTGGTCCGGGACAAGACTGCCGACGGAAGCGGAATGGGAATATGCGGCACGAGGTGGTTTACAGGGCAGAACCTATCCTTGGGGAGACCTGCTCAAGCCGGACGGCAGGCATATGTGCAATATTTGGCAGGGAAAGTTCCCAATTAAAAATAATGCAAGCGATGGTTATATCGGTACTGCTCCTGCTCAGTCGTTTGATCCGAACGGTTACGGACTGTATAATATGGCAGGCAATGTATGGGAATGGTGTGCGGATTGGTTCAGTCCTGCCTATCATCGACAAACGTCTTCAGTTAATCCACGATACATACAGGATACAGGCAAAAGGTCGATGAGGGGCGGCTCGTATCTGTGCCACCGCTCCTACTGCAACCGCTACAGGGTAGCGGCGAGAAGCGGTAATACACCAGACAGCTCAACGGGCAACATGGGCTTCCGCGTGGCCGCGGACCTAGTCCCTAAAGTAACTTAATGGCTATCGAAACGGAATAAATGGAGTATCTTAATACCTCACGGTAACGGTGAATATTACACCATGTGATCATGGAGTTTAAAATCACGGTTGACCGGAGGTTTTTTTGTCGTCACTCTTGTGCTGAAACGTTCGGCGCGAAGGTGGGCCTTCTGGGAATTTTATCTAATAATTCAACTGAAAAATATCATAACTGATTACCAGAGGTTGGCGCTGGAGAATGAGAAGGGTATCGATCTAATTCAGGGTTATTTTTTCAACTGTTGGAGCAATGGTCAAGTCATCATAATCGAGATGAAAGATAGAGCCGCTTGCTTCTGAAAAAAGTCCATTAGCATAATCATAAAGTTTCCCATTAGGCCATGTTATTAAGCTCCTATGAAGAATAATGGAAAGGTATATCTCGGGTTGGATATATGAATTTGACAAATATTACATATACGTAGTAAATTAAGTTAAGTGCTTAACTACTTTTTGGTGGTGACTTTATGAAAGAGTTGCAAGAATACATTCATGATTTACCTTTACATTCGCTCGCTTTTTTTTCCTTAGTTGAAGTAACGGCAAATTTAGTCGATGTATCGGAAAGATATTGGCAATCCAAAGGTTTGAATGGTGCTAGAATTCGAATTTTGGTTGAAATTATGAAGGAAGGAGGTACGATACTACCCTCGATGCTCGCTAAGAAAATTGGCGTAACCAAACCAAATATTAGTCTTTTGCTTATCCCGTTAGAAAATGACGGATTAATTCACCGAGCAAGCCATCCTATGGATGGTAGAAAAACGGTGATTTCAATAACAAGTGAAGGCCAGAGCCTCCTGTTGAAAAACTTACCTGAAAATCGTCAAAGGATTGCCGAAAAAATGAAAGTGCTGGAAGAGCATGAATTGAGACAACTCCTTGTTTTATTAAATAAACTACAAAGAAAGTGACATTTTTTAGGTATTTGGTTAAGTGCTTAACTAAAATTATAGCAGAAAGGATGAAATTTGATGTCGATCGTCATTACAGGTGCCAATGGTAAATTAGGAAGTTTAATTATCAAGCAACTCCTTCAGAAAGTTTCGGCAGATCAAATTGTTGCCTGTGTTCGGAACCTTGAGAACGCCAAAGAATTTCTTGAGCAAGGAATTGAAGTGCGTCTATGTGACTACGATAAACGTGAAACTCTTGATCAAGCATTTACCGGAGCTTCTAAGCTATTATTAATTTCAAGCTCTAATAAGGATGATACCATTAGGTTGCGTCAACATGCGCATGTCATAGAAGCTGCGAAAAAATCGCAAGTGGAACAACTCCTATTTACAAGCTTTGCTTTTCTAGGAAATGGCTCAATTCCACCCACTAATTTGTACTTGGCTACTGAGCAGGCTATTCTCACATCAGGAATTCCACATACTTTTCTCAGAAATTCTTTATATACTGATTTTGTTGGAGTACTTGGTTTGGATACTGCCATAGCTACAGGTGAACTAAGCATTTACCCCGGAGAGTGGAAATTTAATACTGTGACACGTAAGGATCTTGCTTTAGGAATAGCAGTAGTTCTCTCCGAACCAGGTCATCAGAATAAGACATATGAACTTACTGCACCTCGTCCTTGGACCTTCACTGATCTTGCGATAGTTTTGTCTGAACTTTCAGGTAAACCCGTTTCAATCCGTCAAGATCCTCAGATCCAAAACTGGATATATGGGTTTTTAGGCAAGATTAATACTTCCTCGACCTCAGCAGATTTGGAAAGAATAATTGGTGGTCCAGTCACTACATTGAAAGAAAGTATTAAGCAATTTATTACAACTTGAAAAGTTCCTAATATAAGCCAATTGGCAATATCAGATGAAGAAGATCTTTGTTATATGCTTCATCATTTGATTTAAGGCTTTTGTATGGAGAGTAGGTTTAGAATTCTAGTTCGAGGTCGCATTTGCTCTTCTGTTATGAAGTGGTTGCGGTTTGTTGTGGGTTGCGTAGGGTAGACGAGCCACTATAGGAATGTAATAATTGACTTTAAGCGAATTGATATTTAAAATTTTAAAGGGAAAAATGTTTACATTTAGTGAAGTTAAAGAAACGAGAATAGGAAATGAGGTTTAAAATGAAGAAAGAGAATAAACAGACAGCAGTATTGGTCGCGGTGCTGAGAGGACTCATCGTTGTCATCGGTGCTTTTATTACGGCCTATGGCCTTGAGGCAGTATTAATTCCGAACAACGTATCGGACGGCGGCGTGACGGGCCTTAGCATCGTAGGGTCGAATCTATTCGGGTTGCCTTTGGGACTTCTCATTGCGATTCTGAATATACCGTTCGTATATTTAGGGTATAAACAGATTGGAAAAAGCTTCGCGATATATTCCGTGATCGGTATTGCTTCACTGGCCGTGGGTACCGTCGTTATGCACCATATTACTCCGATTGTAGAAGGCGATACGCTCCTCGTCACCGTTGTCGGAGGCATCATTATCGGTTTGGGGATGGGTCTTGCTCTTCGGAACGGCGGCGCGCTGGATGGCATTGATATGTTGGCGGTATTGCTTTCCCGGAAGCTTCCTTTCGGTACAAGCGATCTTATCTTATTCCTGAACGTATTCGTATTTATCGTCGTCTCGACGGTATTTGGCTTACAGGGTGCTATATTATCGGGTATTGCTTATTTTATAGCTTCAAAGGTGATACATATCGTCGAAGAAGGCCTCAGCGGAGCTAAAACGTTTAAGATCATTACCAAGCATCCTGAAAGCATGATTGAAACGATTCGCGATCGCTTGGGTCGCGGCGCTACGTATAGTGTGGTGCAAGGCGGCTATTCAAATGAGCATTTTAAAGAAATCACATGCGTCATTAACCGTCTGGAAGAGCGAAAAATGAAAGAAATTATTCGTGAGATTGACGAAAATGCTTTCATCATGGTGTACGAGGTTGCTGAAGTAAAAGGTGGCAGCTTTAAGAAAAAGGACATCCACTAAAATATTTCAAAGGCGACATTCTGGGAATGAGTTCGGTACTGTACCGGGCTTATTCCTTTTTATTTTGCCTTCACTAGCTCATTTCGAATTCGGTGATTGCCTTAGCGCCCTTGTTAATCTATTGTCCAAAAGAATTTTTTTAGTGTGAAAAATAATAGGCTCTTCGATTGTATTACTAATGTAAGGGCGAGATCAGACACAACGAATGAAATATTTAAATTTTAACTAAAAACTCTACGAGGTGAAAGAAATGAAAACAAAATTCAAAATGATTACTATGTCCACTATTACCGCATTATCATTAACCTTTGTAGGTCACAGCTATGCAGCTGCCAACCCTTTCTCGGATATAACGAATATCGCGGTAAAGGATAAAATTGTTGCCTTACAAGAACAAGGCTTAGTCCATGGTATTTCAGACGACTTATTTGCCCCGAATGACACCATCACAGCGGCACAAGGCATTCAGCTTATCGTTAATGCTGCGAATCTGAATCTAGATCTAGTAAGATTCCTTGTAGAACCTAAAGCTACGGATTATTTCAAAAACGCAGACAACAATGCTTGGTATGCGAATGCCTTAATTACGGCAAGCGTTAATGGAGTCGTACTGCCAGCCGATCTGAATCTTAACAAGAAATGGACGCGTGAAGAGTTCACGCACCAGCTTATTAGCACGATTGAAACGCATAGCAATCTTCCAAAGATTAAGCTTGTTCCTGCCCAGATTAACGATAGCACGGATATAACCGTTGATTATGATGGATCCATCCAGCGGGCGCTAGCTTATAACGTAGTGAAACTAGATGAACAAGGGAACTTCCATCCTAAAGCTGAAATCTCTCGTGCTGAGGCAGCAGAACAAATCTACAATGTACTCGAATACATTAAGGCACATCCTGCACCATCGCCACAAACAGATCAAGAATTAGAAACAAACTCAAAAAGATCACCATCGTCAACAAGTCCACAAATACCAGGAACAAAATAAGATCTACAAAATCGGTTTTCTCAAAATGATAAAGCGATCTCCCTAATTATGGGGGATCGCTTATTTTGACTTTAATGAGTATTAACTTTATTTTAAGTGAGTGTTCCTCTTTGGAGCTCGCTTCATGGAACGATTCTCCTTCGATAACGATTTTAGGCAGACTCTGACCATTTCTTGTATGAGCTGTTATATGGATTCCGACCCAAGAGATTGGTTTGCAGGAGGGGACAAAGCGGGGGCGAATTTCGTCCCCAAACGTCGGATGCCATCCGATTAGAACCTATGGTTTTATAAGGCGAAGAGATAATTGATGAAAAAGGCTGATGAAAATCATCGGTCTTTTTATAATCTAAATGACGGAGTGCAGGGAAATGTCATTAATTGTTGAATTTAGGATAATGAGAGATGTATTGAAAGGGTTGAATTTCTTGATTGATGTGAAATATTTTTTTGATTTGTGTGTAGATGCTGAGCAAAACTATGAAATATATAAAAATGCGGCTGTAGGACGGATAGATAGGAAAGAATATACGCTTAACAAGCGATATGATTTTGAACCATTCTGGTTTGAACGAAATAGCCAGAAGAGAGGACGCATATCGAAGAAAGAATCGGAATCCTACTATGGTTTTGATGACAGAGGAAGAATAATAGTTTCAGCATGTGATGGGATGAAAGATACCCATGGTTATACAGAATATGATGATTCATTTATTCTAACAAGAGTGTATACGAATGGTAAAATTGATTCGATAAAAAAATACAAAATCGAGGATGACCGGCCAATTAGCTGTGTAGAATTTATTGTACGTCATGGATTAATCGTTGAAGATTCTTGGTATCGTTTTGAAGAATACATATATGAGAATGAAAGACTTTCTTGTGTTCATCATCCTCAGTTTAGCGGGAAAAGAGGTTATGAATCTAGAGTAAATACGTTTTTTGAATATGATACTACTGGAGTTTTATACAAAGTACTTGATAATCAACAAGGTTTACTATACATCAATATCTCCAAGCTTGAAGCTGTTTATTTACGTGAAATAGTTAAGAAGGGATTAATTGCAGAAACAGTGTCAGTATTTGATCGTATTCGCCAACAATTATCGGGAGAACGACTTTGTTTTGTAGCGATATATTTACATGGTGAGCCCTCTGGTTTATATGATCCAATATACCATCCAGGTCTCGAAAAAATTAGAATGGAGCAACTTGAACAGAACAAAGGTCTACATACATTCTGGAATTCTGGAGAGCATCCAGGTAATTATCAGGTTTCTATAAACAATAGTGAATTGCTTGAAAATTTAAGAAAACTCATCAACTATTGGGGTGTTAAAAGTAATTGGTGGGTGCAAGGAAAGAAATTTTGGCATGAGGTTGCTTATGCTATAAACGAGCTTGATTGGTCAGAGTCTATTCCCATTACAGACGATTTCATTGTTTATGTGGATTGGGAAGGATTGGATGTATCAAAGGGAGGACTTCTTAACAGCATTCCATATCATAAATTAGAAATTTTGAGAAAGAAAGGATTGCTAAAAAAATCTAAGGGTATTCACGTCTAAATTTCAAAATAAAACAACATAACCCTCTAAAGTGAGGTGTAACATATTGGAACGTGAAGATGCAATTCAACATATTATCAAAAATATGATTAACATAATGCCCAATACATTACGGTATGAAGTATTGTTAAACTGGTGGGGAATCGATCAAGAAGATGCTGTTTTTAACAATTTACCGGATTTGCTTAAGTATGAAATATTGAATTCTGAAGAACCACCAGAGTATGTAATGGATGATAGATACAATTCACTTATTATCGAAGCACTAAAAGTAAAATATATTGGAGTTAGGAATGAATTTTTATCTAAAAAAATATCAGAGATATTATACACTAGTCATGTGGTAGAGGGAGTGCAAGAGGAGCTAATAACCTGTCCTTGTTGTGAATATAAAACGCTTCCCCAAAAAGGCGAGTATGACATATGTCCAGTATGTTTTTGGGAAGATGATGGAAACACAGACCTACAATACTATAGTTCTCCTAACCACATGTCTCTTGCACAAGCACGTGTGAATTTCACTAATTTTGGTGCAGTGAACAAATTGTCGTTACAATTTCTTGAAGCAGATAGGCTTGAGTTGTATAGTAAGTGGAAATATGACTGGCCTTGAGGGATGAAACCTTCAAGGTTTTCTTTTTATCCAGACTAGTGTCGAGAAGCAGGGGGAGAATGTCCCCAAAAGAACCTTTTTTTTCCACACCTGTGTGATATTCCTCTGAAATATCAGTACGCTCATAAGGTTTAGTTGTAAATTTCATATTTTTATTTATTTAAATATTTATTTAAATAATTTTGTATTTCAACAGATGCTGTCGCATTTAATTTTATATAGTTCTCTACTCTATTATCTTTATCACCGTAAGATATTTTTGTGTAAATTGTTTTGTATACATCTTTGGTTTCTAAATCAATTTTGTTCTTATCTAAAATAAATGCTCTGCCCAGTGTTGCCCCAAGGGCGTCGCCAGTAGGTGCTATTCCTATAGGCATATCATTCAGTGTATTGGATTGGTAAACAGAACTTGTATTTAATTTATCAATCATTTCTGGTTCAAGATAGAAAGACATTATAAGATTTTCCATCCTTATTGTTGTCTTTTCTATGAAAATTTCATAATGATAATTTGTTAAACGTGCGTATTAAAAAGTCTAAAGAGTTGTTGATTAATTCCGATAAAAAAAGTATATGAAATTGCTCCTCTAGAGGTAGAGTATCGGAAATTGGTTTAGTTTTATAAAAAATCAAGGAATATACCCGTGTTAGCTCGAATGAATATCACAATAAAGTGAAAATGTTTTAGTAGCTTATTTCCTAGTGTGAATAAAAATACTCCATTAATGAAGAAGAGGTGCTTAAGATGACAGTAAATTCTATTATTAAGCCAAGCCCGAAACAGCTCGAGTATCAATCCTGGGAGTTCGGATTATTTGTGCATTTTGGTCTACGAACGTTTTATGAAGGGTACGTAGATTTTGATCCAAGAGGCATGTCCCCCGAGTTGTTTAACCCGCAGCAATTGGATTGTGAGCAATGGATCCGTACGGCGAAGGAAGCTGGAATGAATTATGCTGTACTTACGGCTAAGCATCATGATGGGTTTTCTAATTGGCCGTCGAAGTATAGCTCGTTCTCTACGAAACAATCGCCATGGAAGGATGGTCAGGGTGATGTTGTTCGGGAGTTTATAGAGGCTTGTCGAAAATATGATGTAAAGCCTGGTTTATATTATTCTCCTTTTGACGGATCTGCGGATTTCTATAACCAGGATGCAAGCGCTTACGATGATTATTTTGTAAATCAAATTACAGAGCTGCTAGGTCAATATGGAGAGATTGATATTTTGTGGTTTGACGGTTGTGGCTCGGAGGATCATGAATATGATTGGAAACGGATCATTGGAGAAATTCGTCGCCTTCAACCGAATATTTTAATTTTTAATATGGGAGATCCTGATTTCCGGTGGGTCGGGAATGAGGATGGCATTGCGCCGATTCCTTGTTGGAATGTTGTGGATTCGCTTGAGTTTTCGATCATGACCGAGGAAAAGGAAGCATTGACAGATAAGCTATGGCTGCCTGCGGAATGTGATGTGCAGATGCGAGCGAATTGGTTTTATAGCGATAGCGACGAGCATACGATCAAAAGTCTCGATCAGCTCATGGGCTTATACTATTATTCGGTAGGGCGCGGTACGAATTTGCTGCTGAATATCGGCCCCGATAGACAAGGCTTGCTGCCTTCGAAAGACACAAGCCGACTCGCTGCAATGGGCGCAGAAATTCGAAGAAGATTTGACAGCCCCATCGCGACCTTGGAGCAATGTACTCACAACCAGAATGAATGGATTTATGAGCCTGCTCATCCACATCTGATTGATCATATTGTTATTCAAGAGGATTTATCTTCTGGGGAGCATATTCTCAATTTTCAAATCAATATTATGACAGAGAAATCGCATCGTACCATAACGGTATATGAGGGACAAAACATTGGTCATAAGGCTATTGTACGAATTCCGCCTGTTAAAGTTCGAGGCGTCTCTCTAACCGTGACAAAGTCGCAAGGCGAGCCAACTATTAAGGAGCTATCATTTTATTATGTTGGGGAGATTCGGAATGAATAAAGCATTAAAGTTTCGTACAGACGGTACATTCAAAATAGTCCAGTTTTCTGATACCGAGTATATGGATGATGCCGCTGACCTAAATGAGCGAACCGCTGACATGATGCGAACCGTCATGGAGACGGAGCAGCCTGATCTTGTTGTATTTGCAGGTGATGTCATTGGCAGTTTGCGCTGCAGCAATCCAGAGCAGTCATTCCGAGATGTAGTATCAACTATAGAAGCGATGAAAGTCCCGTGGGTTGCTATTTTCGGCAATCACGACTCGGAAGCAGGAATTACAAAGGAACAGCTTATGGAAATTCAACTGAGCCATAGCTATTGCGCCGCTGAACGGACGGCTGAGCATGTCAGCGGTGTAGGCAATTATGCGTTGAGCATACAGGGTAGTGATGAACGTTACGCGGCAGCTTTATACTTTTTGGATAGCGGCAGTTATTCTGCCTTGCCTCACATTCATGGATACGATTGGATTCGTAGAGATCAAATTGACTGGTATGCGGCACAATCGAAGGCATTCACCGATCAGAATGGAGGACAACCTATTCCTTCCCTAGCTTTCTTCCATATTCCATTGCCAGAGTATCAAGAGGTATGGGATAAGTCTGAGTGCCATGGCGAAAAAAGAGAAGAGGTTTCTTGCCCTCGTATTAACAGCGGTTTATTTTCCGCAATGGTAGAGATGGGCGATGTTATGGGGACCTTTGCAGGGCATGATCACGGAAATGATTATTCGGGCGAGCATCATGGCATTCGCCTTTGTTATGGACGCTCTTCAAGCTATATTATATGGGATACGGATATTCCAATTGGTGCAAGAGTGATTGAATTGCAACAGGGATCCAGAACGTTTGATACTTGGCTGAGATTAAGTGATGGATCGGCTCAGCAGCGCTCGATAGGGTAATATTTTGAAACCGTCAATAAACGTTAGAATTTGTTATAATGGATAACAAGCGTTATGTTGGCCTCCACTCACAGCGGTGGAGGTTTTTTCATGCTACGAATCCCTTAATAGGTATTTATTATATAAAACATAAATTAGGAGGAAATATGTCCTGGAGCAAATTGAAGCAACAGCTTGAGAGTTTTCTATCTCCTGCTTTACTTGGCAGGTTCGAATATCGTGCAACCAGCTATCGTTATTCACCTGACAAAGCAGGTCAATGTTATATTGCGGTAGATAAAAAGAACGTACTCAGTATGAGTGATAGCACTACTTTAATTAGATGGTATCAGACGGAGCTGGAAATTAAGAATGATTCAGCTATCGAAATTCCTATCAACCATGAAGAAATTGAAGCGGTGAGAAAAGATACCAATGGGAAAGTTCCTGAGGATCGTCTAAAAGTAATGGCAAGAAGCAGAAAACTATCCGAATATGCTAAGGAAATTTTTTCAGCACAATCATCATTAAGTAAATCAAATTTTGTCGTTGTCGCTAATAAGTTTTTATCCACTTCTATAGAGGAAAGCCTAGAGAGCAACGATATTTTATTAAATATTCTAGCTTTGGTGGACAGACGAATTGGGAAAAAGCGGCTTTTAAACATGACCGAGAAGATGAAGTTAAAGCATCCTATTGTGCAGTATTTTTATGAACTAAGGCTTAATACGTTATGAGAATAAGTAACTCACTCACATCTAGTCACCGGCGAGCTCTCTATACTGTTTCGGGGTTATCTCTGTTTCCCGCTTAAACAGGCTGCAAAACTGCGCATCCGTCGAAAAGCCGCATTCCATCGCGATAACCGATATTTGCAATGGGGTATGCCTAAGCATTGTTTTGGCATGCTCGATCCTACGCTGCAAAATATATTGGCTGGGAGATAACTTGATCTTCTCTTTGAACAAATGACGAAACCGGTCATAGCTATAACCAGATTGGTCGGCAAGAGCTTGGAAGTCGATTTTCTGCGTATAGTACTCGTCGATGAAAGCCTGAGCGAATCGGATAATGTCATGACGGTTATCTGGTTCTTGGGCAGGATGAGCCCGCAGCACCTCCAAATATAAGCGCGAAATCAAATTATCGAGCAATTGCTTATAGAAGGGTGGCTTATCACGAAGCTCTTTTGCCATCATCTGCATGAGGCCAAGAATAGGCCTTGACGGGGAATCCTGGTAGATTCCTTCTTTCAAGGGAGGATAGACGGTGCTGGTGAATCCCGTAAACATAACCTTCGACGGTTTGCCATGCCGTTCATCGTGAGGCGTGCAGGGTGCGATTATCGCATAATCACCTGCCTTGAAAACATGTTCGGCATCCCCGATTCGAGTTGTCCCCTGACCGCAGTCGTAATAAACCAGCTCATAACACTGATGGTGATGCATTGCAATATGCTCATGCTTCGTTCTCGTTTCTTGATAAAAGAAATCCAATGAGGCTGCCATTCATAGCTCTCCTGTCATCGTAGCCAATTCGTGATATAGAACGACCGTATGATGCTACTACAATATTTAAATTATTTATAAAATGAATTCATTATAGCATGGCTGAAAAGCCAATTCATTATATAAATGGAGGTTGATGATATGGGTCTAGATTTCGAAGCATTGCCCGTAGATGAGCTGGTTCGCAAGTTGGAGGCACCGGGTAGTAGAGTTAGGATGGTGCTCGATACGGATACCTTTAACGAGATCGACGACCAATTTGCGGTTATTTATGCTCTATTGTCACCAGAAAAAATAGAGCTTCAGGCTCTATATGCAGCACCGTTCCATAATGAGCTCTCTACGGGGCCCGATGACGGGATGGAAAAAAGCTATAAGGAAATCATTCGCATTCTTAAGCTAATGAATCGAGAGGATGTCCCCGTCTATCGCGGCTCCGAAGCTTATTTGCCTACTGATAGCTCCCCGATTCGCAGCGAGGCAGCTCTAAACCTAGTAGAACGCGCAATGGCAAGCGATAAGAATGATCCATTATATGTAGTCGGTATCGGTGCCATTACGAATATTGCGAGTGCCATTCTGCTAGAGCCGCGAATCATAGAGCGCATCGTTGTAGTCTGGCTGGGAGGCCATGCTCTGGATTGGCCTGACACTCGCGAGTTTAATCTCGAACAGGATCTCCATGCATCGAGAACCGTAATGAACTGCGGAGTGCCTTTGGTCCTTATCCCATGCATGGGAGTCGCTTCAAACCTTCGTACGACACTATCGGAGGTTAGAGATTATGTAAAGCCTTCCGGCGCAATTGGAGAGTACCTCTATGAGACGTACAAAAACTGCAAGGATGATCATTTCGCCTATTCCAGGGTGATATGGGATATCTCGGTTATCGCATGGCTGAATCAGCCCAAGTGGGTTCCTTCGCGGCTTATTCCAAGCCCAATCATTTCCGAGGACTTCCGCTGGAGCACGGATAGCACAAGACATTTGATACGCTGTGCAAGCTATATTGACCGTGACGCG
The DNA here is from genome assembly GCF_056173205.1 of Pristimantibacillus sp. Z349TD_6. Taxonomy (NCBI): domain Bacteria; kingdom Bacillati; phylum Bacillota; class Bacilli; order Caryophanales; family Paenibacillaceae; genus Pristimantibacillus (SeqCode); species Pristimantibacillus sp. Z349TD_6. Next base: position 2,702,740 of record NZ_CM149662.1, read on the forward strand.
GTATTTCAAGATCTGTTCTCCAAGCTTGCTCTAAGCAAAGTGGAATAACAAGAGTTGAAGGCTAGCTCATTTTAGGTCTTGTAGTTACGTATCTAGCATTTGCTTAATAGGTTATAGCGAAGAGCCCCTGTCATTCCAAGCGGAATGACAGGGGCTCTTTTGATAGATCTTACTTTAAAAAGGGAATGTCGACGATATTGAGGGTCGGGTGCAGACCTCGATTCCTTAAGAGTTTCGAAATATTAGTTAATATGTGGGGGCAAATCTATATTTTGTTAAGTTGTAATGTATGCGCTTACTTTCTATAATTTAGTTATTCAAGACATGAATTGTCTTGTATGGAAAGAAAAATTCCTTTGGATAGGAGGGACAGATTTCACGTTATTTGAAACAGGACAAGTTACGCAGTGTACTGCAAGGAAAAACAACCGACAAACAATGAAAGGAGAGAGATTTATAAAAATTTATAAAAGGTAATATTCAAGTAGTGTGTAGGCAAGCAGTGACAAAAACCAAATTTTAGGAGGTAATAATAGATGTTTAAGTTTAAAAAGAAAGTGTTTACGCTAGTTATTGCAGCTTCAATGAGTATTTCCAGCTTGTTTGCAGTATCCGCAAGTGCAGCGACTGACTACTGGCAAAATTGGACCGATGGTGGCGGCACAGTAAATGCTACTAATGGATCTGGTGGGAATTACAGTGTCAGCTGGTCAAACACCGGAAATTTTGTGGTTGGTAAAGGCTGGAATACTGGATCGCCATCTAGAACAATAAACTATAATGCCGGTGTCTGGGCGCCGTCCGGCAATGGATATTTGACTCTCTATGGATGGACAAGAAACTCACTCATTGAATATTATGTCGTTGATAGCTGGGGCACATATAGACCTACAGGAACATTTAAAGGCACAGTGTCCAGTGATGGAGGAACATACGATATTTATACGACGCAACGAGTCAATGCACCTTCCATTGACGGCACAAAAACGTTCACCCAGTTCTGGAGTGTCCGCCAGTCTAAGAGAGCGACTGGCAGCAACGTCGCTATCACTTTTGGCAACCACGTAAGTGCATGGCAGAGTAAAGGAATGAATCTCGGAAGCAGTTGGTCCTATCAGGTGTTAGCGACAGAAGGATATCAAAGCAGTGGCAGCTCTAACGTAACGGTTTGGTAATAGGTCATCTTCAATTAGGGCAATGGATTGGCGCCTGATGAATCTAGTGTGTTGAGAATGTGTTTAATCTTTTGATCATGATAAGGTCGTTCGGTCTCACAGCCTGCGGCCTTATCTATTTCAAAAAATGATAGAACCTACATGCTACTTGACTATTATCTTTTAGAATCCATCCAGTTGGATCCTTCAGTTTGGACGCATTGAGGACCGTTTTCCGTAAGATGAACGGTCCTCGATGCTGCCAGAGGAGAATTGTAGTCTGTCACGGACTATAATTTTTCCTAAACGTTTAAAGGAGATATAACAATGAGAAAACTAATCGTTTTTCTTATCATAGCAATAATGGTTGTTGTCAGCGCTTGTTCGCAAGAAAAGCCTGATAAAACCTCGAATAAAATACCTGATGACTTTGTCTTAGTCAAAGGCGGACCGTTTATGAACAAGAAGTCCAACTACTATGGTGAAAAAGTAGCATTATCGAACTTTTATATCGGCAAATATGAGGTAACTCAAAAAGAGTGGATTGAGATTATGGGGAGCAATCCCTCGGAATTTAAAGGCGACAATTTGCCGGTAGAAATGGTGAGTTGGTATGACGTTGTGGAGTATTGTAATAAGAGGAGTATCAAAGAGGGATTAACACCGTATTACTCAATAGACAAGAATAATAAAGATCCGAAAAATACAAGTGAAAACGATAATCTAAAATGGACAGTAACGATCAATGCAGGAGCGAATGGTTACCGATTGCCGACAGAAGCAGAGTGGCAATATGCTGCTGGTGGTGGTCAGAAGAGCAAAAGTTACACCTACAGCGGAAGCAATAATGCAGATGATGTAGCGTGGTATTGGAAAAACGCTGGAGATAAAATGTTATCAGGAGAATGGAACTGGCCTATCGTAGAAAACAACCATAACAAAACAAAATCCATCGGTGTCAAGAAACCCAACGAGTTAGGGCTTTACGACATGTCAGGTAATGTAAGGGAATGGTGCTGGAACGGGTTTGGAGACTCGGAAAGCAATAGTAACTCTACCCGAGTTGTAAAGGGCGGAGGCTGGCTTGGTGATGTTGGCGAGTTATCTTATCTGAGCAATTTTGAGGCAAATGGCATGGGTCCCGATCAAGGTTTTCGTGTGAGTCGCGACGAATAAAGGATAAAACCCCAAGAAGAAGGGTCAAAAAGCGTTGATTGACAATGCTGTGTAACGATGATAACTTAAAAAATATAAAACACATTAAACTAAACGGAATTACAAGCTGGCTGGACAACCGGAAGCATGGATTATTAAATCCATGCTTTTTTTTATGTTCAAAAAGGGTAGGTTTAAAATGAACCTATTAGAGATGGAGTCTGGCTTAGAGAGGAGAGTGCAAATCTTGAAATTTGCTTTGTTTAGCCTAATGATGAACATACCGAATGCTGTAAGCGGGGAAACATTGACCACCCACCAGAAATTTGAGAACGTACTTAAACAGGCTGTCCTAGCTGAAGAACTTGGCTTTGATGCTTATGGCATTGGAGAGCGGCATGGAGCACCATTTATCTCATCTTCGCCACCAGTAGTCCTGACCGCAATTGCTGCCAGAACCGTAAAGATTCGTTTGCTAACAACGGTCACCGTTTTAAGCATTCTCGACCCAGTGCGTGTTGCAGAGGACTATGCCACACTGGATCATCTCTCGGGAGGTCGACTCGAGATGATTATTGGCAAAGGAAACGACCCGCGCCACTATCCGCTTTTTGGAATTACCGAAGACGAACAATGGGAATCCCTTGCAGAGCGATATGCACTCCTGAAGCGCTTGTGGAACGAAGAGAACGTAACCTGGCAGGGGCGCTACCGTTCACCGCTTGATAATGTGACTACCGAGCCAAGGCCCTTTCAACATTCAATTCCAATCTGGCATGGAAGCGCATCTAGTACGCTGTCGACCGAATTAGCTGCGAAATATGGTGAACCGATTTTTTCCTCCAATACGTTTCACCCCCAGGCTAAATATAAAGCATTAATCGATCATTATCGCGAGAGATTGGCCCATTACGGCCATGATCCTCAAAAAGCAATGGTTGGCTCGGGATTTGGAAGCTTATATCTAGCTAACACCACAGAGGAAGCAGTCAAACGATATAGGCCCTATTACGATGCTTTCCATGCAACGGCTGCATCGCAGCACAACAACTCGCCTTTCAAAGACCTCGAGGACAATGTACAAAATGGGCCTGCCTTGATCGGCAGCGCTGATAAAGTGATCGAGAAGATTTTAAACTATCATGAAGCTTATGGGCACCAAGTGGTCAGCATCAGTGTAGATGGCTTGTCAGAAATGGAGCAACGTGAGCAAATTGAACGATTTGCCACCGAGGTTGCACCTGTGCTGCGTCGAGAGGTTCCTAGTACAGTATGGAATAGTCCCCAATCATAGAAATCGTGTTTGATGGTAATGAACCAATCGTTGTGATGTCACAATGCTTGGTTCATTTTTTTACCAGAAAATTGAGTTTTAAAGCTCCAGACAATCAGAAGATGTTATACTTTTAAAGCAGCCGTATTGTATTCGTTTTGGCTGCTTTTTATATTGTGCTTCTGATTGTGTATGAATGCGATCGCGTGGTCCGTCCAGTAAATATAAGTTGGGGATTGCAGCGTTCAACATTCATAAGTAAGGCTATCGCTTTCCAAGTGGAGGATTGTTTATATGGTCAATATTCTTATCGTGGACGATGATCCGCACATTCGCGCCTTGATGCGCCTTTATTTGAAGAATGAAGGATTCAATCTGACCGAGGCGGACAACGGAATCGATGCGCATGCTATCGTCAAAGGTTCAGGAATCGATCTGGTCATCCTCGACATTATGATGCCGCATATGGACGGATGGGATTTGTGCAGAGAAATTCGAAAAAGCGATCCCGACATTCCGCTTCTGATGGTAACGGCCAAGGGCGAATCGGGTCAAAAGATAAAAGGCTTCCAGCTCGGGACCGACGATTATATGACGAAGCCGTTTGATCCAGTTGAGCTTGTGATGCGGGTTAAAGCGTTACTGAAGCGATCCCGTATTGCCTCGTCCCAGGTCATACCGTTGGGCGAAATCGTGCTGAATCGGAAAACGTATAAGGTCATGCGGGGAGAAGAGGAATTAGCGTTGCCGCTAAAAGAATTCGAGCTGCTGTTCATGCTTGCCGGCCACCCGGGGCAGATTTTTACGAGAGAGCAGCTGATTACCCAGATTTGGGGCATGGATTACGAAGGCGACGACCGAACCGTTGATGTACATATCAAGCGGCTTCGGGAACGCTTTGCCGGGGACGTCCGCCATTTTCGCATTGAAACGGCACGCAGCGTCGGCTATCGTCTGGCGGTGAATCCGGGATGAAATCGTTATACGTTCGCGTCGTGCTGACTTTTCTGGCCGCCATCGTCATCAGCTTGATCTCATCCCTTCTTCTCGCCCTTGCTCTATTCCAGAATGATCTGAACGCTACGGGTAAAAACGATATGATAATGGCCGGTGATCGTATAATACGCGTGTACGAGCAAACGAATCCTCCGGATTTGGATATGTTCATGAATGATATGGCTGAATTGGTTTCCTATACCTTGCAGCTTTACGACGGCAATGGCGGGATGAACTCCTATGTGCCGACCAAAGGCAAGAAGGTCGGAGCGATTAACCCGGAATCGGTTCGCATGGTACTTCGCGGAGAGCCGTACCGTTCGCATGGAAAAGATAACGGTACATTCGTCGGCCTTCCGTTTTCTTCCGAAGGAAAACATTATGCTTTAATTTTGCAGAGCTCTTCCAAGAACGAAATTACGATCTTCCGATTATTATTCACTATTCTGTTCCTTATGCTTGCGATCGGAAGTTTGTGCATTCTCATTGCCGGCAGATACCTGGTGAAGCCTCTTCAAGCGATGACGGATGCGACTAAGCGGTTGGCCAAAGGGGACTTTGAGGTTGAGTTGAAAATCAATCGAGGAGATGAGCTCGGAACTCTCTCTCGGAGCATCAACGACATGGCTAGGGAAATCAAGCAATTGGAACGGATGCGACAGGATTTCGTATCAAACGTGTCCCATGAAATCCAATCTCCGTTAACTTCCATCTCCGGATTCGCGAAGGCGCTAAAAGATGGCAATCTGTTTATTGCAGAGGACGATCGCGTCCAATACTTGGATATAATCGTTACCGAGAGCGACAGATTATCTAGACTCAGCGATAATTTGCTGAAGCTCGCTTCCCTTGAATCGGATCATCATCCGTTCGAGATGGAATCGTATAAACTAGATGAGCAAATTCGACGAGTTATCGTCGCGTGCGAGCCCCAGTGGTCGGCCAAAAGCATTCGCGTCGACATAGAGTCCCCTTCGGGAGCCGGCGCACGGATAACGGCCGACCGAGATCAACTCAATCAAGTTTGGATGAATTTGCTCGGGAATGCCATTAAGTTCACGCCCCGCGCCGGTCAAGTTCTCATCGCGATCAGCCGGCCTCATCCTCATGAGATTGCCGTTGCGATAAGCGATTCCGGGATCGGCATTGCACCGGACGATTTAAGCTCTATTTTCGAGCGCTTCTACAAAGCGGACAAGTCGCGGGCCCAAGACCGAAGCGGCAATGGTCTCGGACTTGCCATCTCCCACAAAATCGTTGCTCTCCATCGCGGAAGCATAGAGGTGAAGAGCACCGTCGGACTGGGCACGACGTTTACCGTGACGCTTCCCGCTGCCTTGCATAACGATTCCGCCATTTGCAAATAAGTTCACGCTCCGTTCATATTTCTCCAATACACTCAGTTCGATTCACATATAACTGATCGGAGGAATAGAAACGATGAGCTTTATTCAAGATGTTTTCGATTCATTAAAATGGTTGACTGTCTGGGAAATGATCTTATGTGCACTAAACTTGTTCGTCTTGCTGAGGTATGCTTGGCCCCTTCTCAAAAATAACCGCTGGTTGGATTTTATACCGAGCGCAGGTGTAATCATTGCGATTATTAGCCTTATGAATGGTGACGCCTCTATACTGGCTCTGCTGATTTACTCCTCTACGGCCATCCTATTCTTAAGTACTGCGAGAAGAGTCTTTAAACCGGCTACTAAGCAGATGTCTTCGAAATTTCGCTTTGTCATGGTTATCGTTTGCGTCCTTGGTACCCTTCCTACGTTATTGGCATTAACCGTTGCGGGAGAAGTTCGATACAATCCGGTGAGCGATTTAAGCCATAAGAGCTATTCCAAAGCTTTTATCGCGATGAACGAAAGACTGTCCGCCGAATACCCTTTCGGAGACTGGAAAAAAATCGATTGGGAGGCAAAGAAAAAGAAATACGAGCCTCTTTTCCTCCAAGCGGAAAGCAACCATGATTCGAGCCTCTACTATAAAACTTTAAGGGATTACCTCTTTTCTTTCCGCGACGGACATATCGAAATCGCGAATGAACATCTTTACGACGATAATAACACGTTTAAAAATGAAGTCGGCGGCGGATTCGGAATTAGCGCCGTTCAATTGGATAACGGCAAGGTATTGGTTAGCTTACTGTTAGCTGGCAGCCCGGCTGACAAAAGCGGAATCAAGCTCGGTGCCGAAATCATTTCGTGGGACGGGAAAAACGTTCGGGAAGCATTGGACCAAACGTCCTGGAGCGAGAACCCATCGGCAACCGAAGGAGATCGAATTCAAAATCAAGGGCGTTTCTTGGCAAGAGCTCCAATCGGCAAAGAAATCCAAGTCGAATTTCGGAATCGGGATGATGAAGCGAGCAAGACTGCGACGCTTACAGCCTACGACGATCAATACGAGACCTTGAAGAAAACGAAAATTAAGCTAAAAAAAGAAGATCCTCCCGTAGAAGGCGAGGTCCTTCGAGAGGAATACGGGTATGTGAAAATCAGATATTTTCTTCCCGGAACGACGCAATCCGATCCCGCACAAGCGCTGGACGACCTATTAAAAGAGTTTCAAGAGAAAAGTGTAAAGGGAATCATCATCGATTTACGCGATAATCCGGGCGGAGACGACGACCTTGTTGCCCAAATGGCAGGACATTTTGTGAACGAGGAGAAGATCTATGAATACGTCAGTTACTACAATCGAAATACGGGTCGTTTCGAAATCAACCGCGCCGAAACCAGAACCATTCATCCTTCGCATATTTACTTTTCAGGGAAAATCGCGGTCCTCATTAATTCTAACACCGCGAGCTCAGGGGAAGGATTGCCTTTGTTCTTAAAAGGAATGCAAAATGTCAAGATTATCGGCTTTGCGTCCACGAACGGTTCGTTCGGAGTCGTATCCGCTCCTATAGAAATGAAAATGCCGGGAGGATATATCGTGCAGTTTCCGGATGGCAGATCTCTTAATCAAGACAAAACGATTCAAGGCGATAGCGATGAACGCGGATTTGGCGGAGCGGCTCCCGATATCACGGTTCCGATGAATGAGCAAACGTTTAAGATGAAATATATCGATGGGCAAGACGTGGAATTGAATTATGCAATAGATTTTTTGAAGGAGAAAAACAGATGACCATAATTGACAAATTAGCATCGTCACTTAACCGCAAAGACGAAGGTCCTAACCAGGAGCTGGCGAAATATATTGCCGATCGAGATGATAAGGGAGCGGTAATTGAACTAGTTGATAACTTGCATAACAATGACAAGAACATCCAAAGCGATTGCATTAAAGTTCTCTATGAGATTGGAGATCTTAGGCCATCTTTAATTGCTGAATACTGCAAAGAATTCGTAACATTGCTTGATCATGGAAACAATCGACTTGTTTGGGGGGCTATGACAGCACTAGATGCGATAACTCTTGAAAATCCGGAAGTCATATATTTAGCACTAGAGAGAATTGTTGATATTACGGACAAAGGTTCAGTAATCACCAAAGATCACGGGGTAAATATTCTGATTAAACTTTGTTCGCTCAAACCATATGCGGATCATGCATTCACATTACTCATCGAACAGCTTAAGAAATGTCCGACCAATCAGCTACCAATGTATGCGGAGAATGCAATAGCCATCGTTAACGATAATAACAAAGCCCTTTTCATAAAGACGCTTTCCTTACGACTGGGCGATATTGAAAAGGATACAAAACGAAAGCGTGTGGAGAAACTGATTAAGAAATTGAGCTGAAGCTTAAGTGAAAAGTTATTATTCAAGAGGAGTAGCCTATTACAGGCTGCTCCTTTTTTTGTGAGCAAGTGGAGTTAACAATCATAACTGAGGGGCTATCATCAGATTTTGTTGACGATACCGTGACAATAGATCGATCAAACTCCTTCTGGAGACCGAGCGCAAAATACATCGACTGAGGGAAGGTCATTTCTTTTGGATGGTATATGATGGAAAAATAGTGCAGTAATGGGGCGTTGCCTCCATAAGTTAACCGGTGAAACAACAAACCATGTTCTAAAAAAATAGGATACGAGGAGATGAAAGTAGTGAAAAAGTTAATCGATTTCAAAAATGTAACGAAAGAATACAACATAGGTGAAGTGACAATTAAGGCGCTAGCGGGTGTTGATTTTTCCATAGCAGAGGGGGAATTCGTTGTCATTTTAGGTGCAAGCGGTGCCGGTAAAAGTACAATTTTGAACATACTTGGCGGTATGGATACAGCTACTTCAGGTCAAGTGTTTGTTGGTGACCATGAAATCACAAGATTAGGCGAAAAAAAATTAACAGAATACCGTGGTGAGAAGGTAGGTTTTGTATTTCAATTTTACAATTTGATTCCGAATTTAAACACGCTAGAGAATGTTGAATTTGCTACGGAAGTATGCAAAAACCATTTGGACGCTAAAGATATTTTACATAAAGTGGGATTAAAAGACCGAATCAAAAACTTCCCTTCCCAGTTATCTGGAGGGGAACAGCAAAGAGTTGCTATCGCGAGAGCGGTTGCCAAAAACCCTTTACTATTGCTTTGTGATGAGCCCACCGGAGCTTTGGATTATGTAACGGGCAAGTCTGTCTTGAAGCTTCTTCAAGATTTGAACAAAGATACGAAAAAAAGCGTTGTTGTGGTCACTCATAACTCTGCAATTGCTCCTATGGCTGATAAAGTCATAAAGGTTAAAAGCGGAATGATAGAGAGCATCACTATAAATGAGGAAAAACAAAGTGTTGAAGGGATTGAGTGGTAATTATGAAATTGTTACTAAAATCATTAAGGGATATCAAACAATCGATAGGACAATTTATAGCTTTTGTTTTGGTTATCGCAGTAGGAGCTTTCTTCTATACGGGGCTTGTAACTTTGAGCGACAATCTTGGCGCGTATACGAAGGTTTATTTTAAAGAACATCATTTAAGCGACTTAAATGTATACTACAGCCAAATTTCAAGCGATGATGTGGCTCGTCTAAGCGAGATTGCAGGTATTCATAAAATAGAAGGACGGTATAGCTTTGATGCCACGCAAGCTTTTAAAGATTATAAAGCGATTTTGAAAATCCATTCCATTCCTGAAAAAAATGAGATAAATACGCCTACGATCATTATGGGCAATATCCCGTCAAAACAGGATGAAATCGTAATAGATTCCGCTTATGCCAAGGAACATCATTTTCAACTAGGTGACACAATCAGTATTAGCAGGAATGGAAGTAACTTTAATTTTACAATTAGCGGCTTGATTGAGAATGTTGAACATACTAAAAAGAACGAAACGCAGGACCATAAAACCAGCGGAATCGCTTATATTAGCGAAGCGACAATTCCTGCAATCGCAGACGGCTTTTACTATAATGAAGTCATGATTGAGGCGCAAGAGGGTTACGATATTGATAAAATAGGTCAAACCATTGAGGTTCAATCCAAACCACTCCCTTATTTAACCCAAGAAAGTAAAGAACGGTCTTTCAATTACTCTCAATTGAACCAAACGATACATAATAATAAATTGATGAGTAAGGTTATACCTCTTGTTCTCTTTTTGATTGAAGCAATTATTCTGTTCCTTACGATGTCGAGAATTATTGATTCACAAAGAAACCAAGTAGGCATTATGAAAGCTTTGGGTGTAAAAAACAGAAATATTATGCTTCATTATATGGGGTATCCTGTGCTGGCAAGCATCATAGGTTCTATCCTTGGTTATGTCATATCCGCTATTGTATTTATTCCATTAATTACAGCGTCGAATGCAAGAGCTTACTCTATGCCTGATATTTCATTCACACTTTCAATATTTTCTATTATTCCTCCAATTATTTTCTCCAGCGCTTTTGGAATCCTGTCATGTTACTTTAGTGGCAGAACGATATTAAATGAGCGTGCAGCCCAGGCGATGCGTCCTAAACCGCCAAAGAAGATGAAGAAGCTGCTCATTGAAAAAATTCCGGGTATTTGGAGCCGAATTTCCTACAGTCATAAGCTCATTTTGAGAAATATATTTTTAAATAAACAAAAAGCTTTAGCGAGCTCCGTTGGTGTTGTTGTAAGCACTGTTTTATTGATCACTGCATTTGGCACACAAATGTCTTTGGTGAAGGTGGCTGATCAAGTTGAAGAGGTGTATACCTATGATTTGAGAGTCGATTATGCAATAGGAACATCTTCTGATTCGATTAATCTCCCTTCCAATATTGCGAAAAATCATAGATTATCCACCTTTCCTGTTGCCTTTATAAAAGAAGATGTCAAAGAAAATGCCACATTAGTTGTTACGGAAAAAGAAAACGACCTTATTCATTTCTTTGATGAAAATGATAAAAGAATTCGTTTAGAAAACAATGGTGTACTAATACCCAAATCTTACGCTGACAAGTATCATATAGCTGAAGGCGATACGATCCAAATGGAATTTACAGCACCAGAGCTTAACCAAAAATCGGTGAACATGAAGGTTTTAAAAATATCTAATCAGTATTCGAATCCTTCGTTTTATAGCACACCCGAATATGTGAATAGCTTAGGCATAGACTATCGCCCAACCTCGGTTTTAGTTAAAGCGAACAGCTCGGTGGATCTGATAAGCGTTCGTAATTTCTTTGAGCAGGATCAACGTGTAGACACCATTGCAGATAAGGATGATCTAAAGAAATCCGCGCAATATATTTTGAGGCAAAATAGTTTTGTATTCATTATGTTTATCATTTGTGCGGTCATACTTTCCTTTGGGGCTATCTATACGATATCTTCCATTAACATTTATGAAAGGATTCGTGAGCTTGCAACACTAAAGGTATTAGGCTATCAAAAAAATAAAATAAACCGGCTTATCTTTTCCGAAAATATCATTTTAACCGCCTTTGCGGTAATTGTAGCGTTACCGATTAGCGGCTATATTTACACCATTATTGTTCAGGCATTGTCGAGTCCCCATCAGCAAATCCCAGATAAATTAAACATAACGATCATGTTAGTTTCTATTCTGCTTGCGTTCTTACTTACTACGCTTTCTAATTTACTGCTTCGGCGAAAAGTTTCTCAAATCAATATGATTGAATCATTGAAAAGTATGGAATAGAACGTATTGATCGTTTCATTAGAGTAAGATTTTCGAAGATTCACAAGGCATTTATGTTAAACACGCTATAGTTTAGCGTGTTTTTTTGTGCTGTGATACCTTTTGCTAATAAAGAACTCAGAGGGGATAAATGGCTATAGAAGGATAATATTAAACGATTCTGGTTTCTATGAAGTTGAAATAAAAACCCATTTTCAAAGAATAAGAGATATTTATCCCTTAATAACATAATCAACCTTCTTTTTGGTTATGGAGCTACCTCGTACAATAAAGGGAGAAACATATCAGATACTCGCTTTACACCGCTTTTCCCCCCCCGATCTTCTTTGTGCAATCTTCTTTTCTCTTGTTCAAACGACTTAGCAGAACTATGATGTGACGGTTTTCCTTTGTTTTTATCCTTACTTTAGGAGGTGACTGAGCAGAGTCTATTTGATATTCATTTATTGAAAGCGATTTCAAAATCGAAGGAAGAGGTGTATTTAAGAAATGGTACTAGGCGGAGCATCGGTACGAAAAAGTAGTGTTATCCTGTTGGTTGCTTTTCTCATCCTCTCATTGTTTTACTCCCTAGCATTTGGTGGACAGAAGGTAGAAGCAGCTTCAAATTCAAAGATAATTGGGTATTATCCCTCTTGGGGTGCCTATGGCAGAAATTACAATGTCATGGATATGGATGTTAGCAAGGTGACTCATATTAACTATGCGTTTGCAGATATTTGTTGGAATGGCATTCACGGAAATTCAGATCCGACAGGGCCTAATCCTGTGACATGGGCTTGTCAGGACGAAGTGGGTACGATTAACGTGCCAAATGGGACAATCGTATTAGGCGATCCTTGGATCGACACAGGGAAAGCGTTCCCGGGGGATACGTGGGATAAGCCGATAAAGGGAAATCTTGGGCAGCTGATAAAGCAGAAGCAAGCTAATCCTCATTTAAAAACAATTATCTCCGTAGGCGGATGGAGTTGGTCGAACCGTTTCTCTGATGTTGCGGCCAGTGCGGCCACAAGGGAGACATTCGCTAATTCAGCGGTAGACTTCCTGCGAAAATATCAATTCGATGGCGTTGATCTCGACTGGGAATATCCGGTGAGCGGAGGGTTAGCTGGCAATAGCGTAAGGGCCGCTGATAAGCAAAACTATACGCTGCTGCTTCAGAAGATTCGCGAGAAGCTTAATGCTGCGGGTGCGGCGGATGGTAAAACTTATTTGCTGACGATAGCCTCAGGTGCAAGTCCGACGTATGCACAAAATACCGAGCTAGGTAATATTGCTGCGATTGTCGATTGGATCAACATTATGACATATGATTTCAACGGTGGCTGGCAAACCGTAAGCGCCCACAATGCTCCGCTGAATTATGATCCTGCAGCAGCGGCGGCGGGCGTTCCAAACGCAGCAACTTATAACAGTGCGTCTGGCGTGCAAGGGCACTTGGATGCCGGTGTTCCAGCTAGTAAAATTGTGTTGGGAGTTCCTTTCTATGGTCGGGGCTGGGCCAATTGCGCAGCGACCGGTAATGGGCAGTATCAAAGCTGCTCTGGCGTACCTGCAGGTACATGGGAAGCGGGGTTATTTGATTATACAGATCTCGAAAACAACTACATTAATAAAAACGGCTACACACGTTATTGGAATGATACAGCGAAAGTACCTTACTTATATAACGCTGTTAAACGTACTTTTATCTCCTACGATGATACAGAATCACTCGTGCACAAGACAGCCTTCATTCAAAACAAAGGGCTTGGCGGTGCCATGTTCTGGGAGTTTAGCGGTGACCGAAACAAAGTTCTATTAAACAAGCTGGCGAGCGATTTGGCAGGATCCGGTAGTGCAGATATCATTGCGCCATCGGTACCGGGCAACCTTCAATCCACTGCAAAAACATCAAATAGTGTAACATTAGCTTGGGGTGCGTCCACTGACAACGTTGGCGTGACGGGTTATACCGTGACTTATGGTTCTACAAGCGTAAACGTCACGGGAACAAGCACGACAATTAGTGGGCTTGCTGCTAATACAGCCTACACGTTTACTGTGAAAGCGAAGGATGCGGCTGGCAACATTTCGGGAGCGAGCAATGCGCTTTCGGTAACGACAAATCCAGCTGCGGGAGATACAACCTCGCCAACAGCGCCAACGAATCTTCAAGTCACAGCCAAAACATCCTCCAGCGTAAGTCTTTCATGGACGGCATCTACTGACAACGTTGGCGTGACGGGTTATACCGTGACTTATGGTTCTACAAGCGTGAACGTCACGGGAACAAGCACGACAATTAGCGGTCTTGCTGCTAATACGGCATATACATTTACTGTAACAGCGAAGGATGCAGCTGGGAATATTTCGGGAGCGAGCAATGCACTTCCAGTAACGACGAATCCAGCTGCGGGAGATACAACCTCGCCAACAGCGCCAACGAATCTTCAAGTCACAGCCAAAACATCCTCCAGCGTAAGTCTTTCATGGACGGCATCTACTGACAACGTTGGCGTGACGGGTTATACCGTGACTTATGGTTCTACCAACGTGAATGTCACGGGAACGAGCACAACAATTAGCGGTCTTGCTGCAAGTACGGCTTATTCCTTTACTGTAGTGGCGAAAGATGCCGCGGGCAATGTTTCGAGCGGCACATCAGTTGCCGCTACGACTGATGCTAACGGTGGGACGGTAAGTGCTTGGGCACCTAATGTAAGCTACAAAGCAAACGATCTCGTTACTTACGGAGGCAAAACCTATTATTGTATTCAGCCTCATACGTCATTAGCTGGCTGGGAACCATCGAATGTGCCAGCACTATGGGGTTTGAAATAAGCAAGAGCAGCCGCCCTGCCTAAGGGCGGCTTTTTTTATTTTTTAAAGGCTAAATAAAAGGAATAACAAGTTGATTATTTATTCATCTCAAATAGAATCATGGAAGGTAAACTAGCATGCGTGTCGAAAATAGAAGTTCACACTCCCAATCCTCATTTCCTCCTTATTATTTGCTGTCTAGCATTTGCAATACTATACATTAAACAAATTAAGCGGAAGGAAGGCGCATCGCTAGTCACGCTGAGGGTTTCCATCACTACGTTTAATGGGACGCTCAGCGCATACATCATTCCACTAGTTTATGAATGGTTTTTTCCATCACAGAGTCCTCATGCAAAAATAAGAGGAAACATCTTTATATAAGGAGAAGCCATGATGAAAAATTGGAACGACTACTTGCTGAAGAGTAAAATGTTCATCGTCTTCTCCGCGGTATCGCTGTTCATCGTCATGCTGACCTGTATTATTTTCTACTATAAAAATGTAAACGATATCAAAAATCAAACGTTAGCGCTTTCCGACACGATTTCTCGGCAGTTCAGCCGAACCTTTGAGCTTTATATTCAGGATATGGAGAAGCTCTCTGTATCTATTATTGGCGATCCTATTATTCAAGAAAGCTTAATTGATCATTACGGAATTCCTAACCCCGTTACGCAGAACCAGATTGAACTGACGATTAACAATAGACTGTTCACCCATCTTCAGCCGCGCCCTCAGCTCCAGAGCATCTATATTTTCACCACGGACGACATCGCTTATTTTGTATCAAAGGCGGGGGGACCTAAGATAAGCTTCAATCTTCAAAGCGAGAGCTGGTATCAGAATCGGCTGGATATGCCGGGAGCCAAATTTCTGCTGCTGCCCGTCACGGCGGAAAATACGGGCGGTGATCGTGAAGCTCAGGTGATATCCTTCGTACGGAACATCAGCCGCATTCCATACCTTGATGTTTTAGGCTATATGAAAATTAATATTAACGTAAATGTCATCAAGGACATGCTCGTCAATTCCGACAGCAACGACGTTGAACGGAATATGAGAGCGTTCATCATTACCGATGAAGGCAGCGTCGTCTATGACGACAGGAATGAGCTGACGGGCAGCAAGGACACTGGAATTGATCTTTCCATCTTCCAAGGCAATCATGAATCGAATGAGGTGGTGTGGAACGGCGTGAGCTATATTTATACAACGTCGAAATCCTCCTATACGAAATGGAATACGTTAATTCTAATTCCGAACGAATTTCTGCTGTCCAAGCAGAAACATTCTAGTTATATTCTCATTCTCGTTGGCCTGCTCGCGATGGGGCTGATTGCGTTCGTGTCCTATATGCTGTCTTATCAGATGACGCTTCCGCTCCGTAATTTAATGAAAAAGATGGCGCGTGTCGAGCAGGGGGATTTGAGCCAGAGAATGGAGGTGGCCGGCAACAATGAGATCGGCCGTCTGAGCCGTATCTACAACAATATGCTGGATAGTATTACACGCTTAATTAGCGAAGTGTACACATCCAAACTGGCGGAGAAGAATGCGCAGCTATCGGCACTGCAGGCGCAGATCAACCCTCATTTTTTGTATAACACGCTTAACATTATGAAGTCTATCAGCAGGGTTCGAGGCATCGAAGAGGTTGCCGAGATGGCAGAATCGCTGGCCGAGCTGTTCAAATACAGTATGACAAATCTTCATCATCCTATCCCGCTGCATGACGAGATGGAGCATATAAGCAATTACATGAATATTCAGCAGCATCGATTCGGCAATCGATTTGAGTTCAATATGGACGTGCCGGAAGCGCTGCTGCAAGCATCGGTGCTGAAGCTTACCGTTCAGCCGCTAATTGAGAACGCGATCGTTCACGGACTGAGCAAGGTCAAATCAGGCGGTCGAATCGACATCGCTGTTAAGAGGCTTGGCAGTGAACTGATTATCGAAGTATCCGACAACGGTAGTGGTATTGAAGAGGAACGCATCCACATGCTGCGCCGAAGGTTGGAGAGAGTACAGGCGGTGGACGCTTACGACGAGGAGGGGCAGGGTATAGGCCTTTCCAATATCGCACAGCGAATCAAGCTGTTCCATGGCATCAAATATGGAGTAGAGCTGATAAGTTCTCCTGACCGTGGAACGACGGTTAGGTTGACGTTCCCGTATGAACGATTCGTCAAGGTGAAGGGAGAGGCTGACTGATGAATATATTTTTGGTAGAAGACGAGCGGTGGGCGCTTGCGGAGCTCGAGGCCCTCTTTAAGCGATACGAGCCGCAGCATCGGGTGCTTACGTTTGAGAACGGGGAAGATGCGCTGGAAGCAGCGAAATCCGTAGTCCCGCATCTTGTGTTGACCGACATTACAATGCCAGGCATTGACGGTGTGGAACTGCTGGCTGAGCTTGGCCGCAGTCATACTGACGTCAAAGGTATCATTCTCAGTGTCCATGACGATTTTGCATATGCACAGCGGGGTATGCAAACTGGCGTGACGGACTACTTGCTGAAGCCTGTTAAGAAAGAGACGCTTTACAAGGCGGTAGACCGCTTGCTTGCGCGTATTGAAGACGAGTCACGCAGCCGGAGCGACCGTGTTGCATGGTCACTTCTGCAACGGCTGCTGGCGGCGGATGCGATGGAGCATGTTAAGCCTGCCGAAGCAGAGCAGCAGCGTTTGTTCATGGTGCTGCTGCTTCTGGAGAACTGGGCATCGCCGCTTACATGGAAGGATGCTGGGCTTGAGGCATCGGATATTCTCGCGCATTTCGTGAGCGTCTTGAACAAGGAGCAGGATAGTCACTGCATTACGATTGACGGCCGCCGCAGAGTACTGCTGCTGCCTGCTGGGAATGAAGCATTTACGCAGTCGCTAAAGACAAAGCTTCAATCGCTCTTCGAGTATGTGAATACCCATGGCATTCTTCTCCATGTGAGCTTCACAATAAAGAAAGAGCACGAGAGCCTGAATCGCAGCTTCATCCGCCTTGGCAAGCAGCTTGAAGAGCATTTGCGAATCGGCGAGCCGACCTTGGCATTACCGGATATGAAGCTGGCTGTGCCTGATATTTCCGAAATATGGGTAAAGGTGCGTGCACTGCAAGCACAGGTTAAAGAGGGCGATATGGCAAGAGGACGAGATACGATATCGCGTATCGTCAAGGGACTTCAGTACAAAGAGGTCACCCAAAAGCAGCTGGTACAGTTTGCTAGTGATTTGTTCTATTCGTTGAAGTTCAATTTGCAAGCAGAATCATCGATTCTACTACAAGAGGATATGAGCTTGCTGCACGAAGTGACCGACTATGAGCCAATCAAGGAATGGCTTACGGCAGCAGTATTCGGGATTGCAGGGAAACACACATCAAAGGAACAGAAGCCAAAAGGGCTCATTCCGGTGTTGATGAACTGGATTCATGCCAACTATCAAGGCGACCTTTCCCTTCAGCAGTTTGCTTCTGATCATCATGTCAGTCTTGGACATTTATCCAGATTGTTCAAAAGCCAAACGGGCTACACCTTCTCTGATTATGTGAGCGGGTACCGGATCAGCAAAGCAAAGGAGCTGCTAGCCGACGGCACGTCGCGTCCTTCTGAAGTCGGCGAGCTGGTAGGTTACGACGATGCCAAACATTTCTCTCATTTGTTTAAGAGAATAACAGGCGAAACGCCGACCGCCTTCGCAAAACGCAAAATGAGCGAATGATCCAAGTACTAGCAAGCAGTTAGACGACATACGGGCGATGCAATCTCGCAAGCTGGATGTTTCCTCGCCTGAACCACTTTCTGTTGAGAAAAGGAAAAATTCCCCCCTTAAAATAGCAAATGAGCAGGTATTCATCAAAAACATAAACCCTTAGACTGAAAATACGAGGGAACCCGGGCCCTTGGAACGGAAGCTCGCTCTTTATGGAAGCGTATTCATCATATTGTAACTTACAGCATCAGTGATGCAAAAAGAGGCAACGATGGACGGCTGCCGAAAGGAGCAAGGGTCCATGCCTACAAAGGGAGGCTGCAGAACGATGAAACGAACGACTGCGAAAACACTCGCATTTGTGACAAGCGTGATGATGATCTTGCTGCTGCTCGCTGGATGCGGCAGCAGCAGCAACACCCCCTCTGCGACGAAGAACAACACCGGCGCTACGAACGGGAAAACGGACACGACAAGCGAACCTGCAGCGAAAACGACCTTAACGCTGATGGTAGGCAATTCAGGCACAACGCTCGAAGCGCTCAAGGCTGTTGCCACTGAAGCAGAGAAAAAGCTGAATATCACCATTGAGTATGACATCAAACCGGATGGCACGGAAGGCGACAACCTCGTCAAGACGCGCCTAGCAACAGGTGATATGTCCGACCTTCTCGTTTATAATACGGGCTCGCTGCTGAAGGCAGTTAATCCGGTGGACAACTTTCTCGACCTGACGAATGAATCGTTTATGGCGGACGTGCTTGATTCCTTCAAAACGGTAGTTACGGTCGATGGCAAAGTGTACGGCGCGCCCGTCGGATCAAGCTCCGCAGGTGCGATACTTTACAACAAGAAGGTGTACGGCGAGCTCGGATTAACCGTCCCGCAAACATGGAACGAATTCATGGCGAACAATGAGAAGATCAAAGCTGCGGGCAAAACCGCTGTTATCGCGTCCTACAAGGATACTTGGACGTCCCAGCTGTTTGTTCTCGGTGATTACTACAACCTGCAGGCGCAGGTTCCGAATTTCGCAGACGATTACACGAACAATAAGGCGAAGTACGCAACGACACCAGCGGCACTGCGCAGCTTCGAAAAGACGGAGGAACCGTTTAAAGCAGGCTACATGAATAAGGACTTCCTAGCCACAACATATGACGTTGCTTTGAAAATGCTTGCCGATGGCACAGGTGTACACTATCCGATGCTGACTAGCGCACTTGATTCCATCTTGCAAAATAGCCCGGACAAGATCAATGACATCGGCGTTTTCCCAATACCGAGCGACAGCGCAGACGTCAACGGACTGACGGTATGGATGCCGAGCGGTCTGTACATCAACAAGAACAGCAAGAAAGTAGAAGCCGCCAAGAAGTTCGCCGAATATTTCGTGTCTAAGGAAGGCCAAGACATATTTGCCTCCAAAGTCAAAGCGGCAGGCCCCAATGTTATTAAAGGAATTGAGCTCCCTGACGATGCTTACGAGGGTGTCAAAGAAATGCAGAAATACTTCGATGAAGGCAAGACGGCACCTGCGCTGGAGTTCGTATCGCCGGTCAAAGGCCCGAACCTTGAGAACCTCACTGTTGCTGTTGGCAGCGGCATCACCTCCGCGCAGAAGGGCGCCGAGGATTATGACAAAGACGTACTGAAACAAGCACAGCAGTTGAATCTACCGGGCTGGTAGAACGCCCGCCGCATGCGGGAATTCTAGTTGAAGACGGGACTCCGCACAAGAAGCTGCGGAGTCCGTTTTCTCCGGAAAGAAGGGGAGAGCCATGACCAAGCTGACGATTCGGACTTACTCTTATTTATTTCTTATTCCCGCATTTCTGATCTACTTCGTCTTTTACTTGCTGCCAACGGTATTATCGCTGTTCTTCAGTATGACGCGTTGGACGCTCACCGATTGGAATTACATCGGCTTCGACAACTATGTCACTTTTTTCTCAGAGACGGCGCTTAGCATCGGCTTCAGGAACACGTTAATTTATGCGGTTGTAACCTGCGGCCTCAAGGTCGTCCTTGGCCTCTTGCTTGGTGCGTTTCTCACCTCTACCGTTTTATTTAAAAACTATTTGCGTTCTGTTATTTTCTTCCCAACGCTGCTTAGCACGATCGCAGTCGGAATCGCCTTCTCGATTATGATGCATCCTTCGCAAGGACTGATCAATACAAGTCTAGCTGTATTTGGTATTAACGGACCCGATTGGCTTGGCAATACGAAGATCGCGCTGTTGTCTGTTGCCTTGGTAGACGTTTGGAAAGGTATCGGCGTTGCTACCGTTATCTATATCGCAGGCATTTCAGCCATTCCAGGCGAATATTACGAAGCGCTCAAAATCGATGGCGGGAGCAGCATGAACGCATTCCGGTATATTACCGTTCCCTTAAGCAGACCGGCGATGAATTCGGTCATCATTCTCTCATTCATCGGAGGGCTCCGTTCCTTCGATCTGATCTGGGCCATGACGAAGGGTGGGCCGGGTTTCACGACCGACCTGATCGCCTCGATCATATACAAGCAGTATCAAGCGGGTTTTTATGGCCTAGCAACTGCGGGCAACGTCATTCTGTTTGTCGGTGTGTCACTACTGGCGTTTCCTCTGTATAAGTACCTGACGAAAAGTGAGGTGCACTTATGAGCAGCGAAATGAGCCGAATGATGAATAAAGGCGTGGGCAAACCGCTGAACCGCGGCGACAACAGGGGGATAAGCAGCACAGCTAAGAGGATTATCGTTGCCGCGTTCTCGCTGGTGCTCAGCACCGCCATTTTTTGGATTCCGTTTTATTTTGTCATTATCAACTCTTTTAAAAATCAAGCCGAATCTGCACTTATGAATATGTCGTGGCCAAAATCATTTCATATTTTGGAAAATTACAGGGATGTATTGACTGCTGCCGATCATATGCTTGTCCGCGCTTTTTATAACAGCATGCTGCTGACGGTATTATCGATCACTGTACTGATCATCGTCAGCGCGATGGCCGGATTTGTATTGCATCGCAGAGAAGGGGGGCGTTTTTCTTCCTTCTTAAACTTTCTAGTTTTGGCAGGCTTGATGATTCCGCCCGCGATCGTGCCAACAATCTGGGTACTCGACTCGATCGGCCTGTTCAAGACGCTGGCAGGCATCACTTTCGTGGAGGTTGCGCTGCACTTTCCGTTTGCAGCTATTTTGTACAAAGCGTTTGTGGCAACGCTGCCGCGTGAAATTGATGAGAGCGCATTAATTGACGGCGCGGGCGGCGGGCGGCTGTTCTTTAGTATTATTTTTCCTCTGCTAAAGCCCGTTACTTCAACCATCATTGTGCTGGAATCGATAAATGTATTTAATGACTTTGTTAATCCGCTTTACTTCTTCCCAGGCTCCTCCAACGCGACGGTGCAATTGACGCTGTACAACTTCATGAGCCGGTTCACGACATCGTGGAATTTGTTATTTGCCGATATTGTTCTAATCTCTATTCCGATGCTCATTCTGTTTATTTTCTTTAACAAAAAAATTGTAGCCGGCATGACAGCAGGCGCTATTAAGGGATAATCAAGCATGGACTGCAGTACTTGAGTACGAACGAATTTTATTTGATTTTGTCCTCACTCAGAGAGCCGCAGTCATTAGGATTGCGGTTTTTTTAGGATGCTTGCGGTGAATCCGTAGCTGCGAATCCCACTTCTTGAGAACCTTGATCGACCTAAGCATACCAGTTGTCTGATGTACATCTTAAATCGAGCCTCTCCTTTTTTAAAAGCAGTCTCGATCGGAAAGGTTTTTGTCCCGAACCGCCATGATTTGGACAGAAGTTGGCAGTATGATGAACTTATAAAAGCGTTTACAACTATGACGGCTTGGCGATTAGGCTATCGATATGATCTAGGAAATTCATTATCCAATTCAAAGGACGAAAGGAAGTTGAATATGGCGGTCAAAATCGGAATTGTAGGCATGAACGGGATCGGCAACAACCATGCGAATTGTTACAAGGAGGATGAATTGGCTGATGTCGTAGCGGTATGCGATGTCATTAAGGAGCGCGCCGACGCAGCTGCGGAGAAGCACGGTGTAAAAGCGTACTATACGCTTAAGGACATGATCGAGAACGAGCCTGATATTCAGGTGATCGATGTGACGACAGGCGGCATTGACAACGGCAGCTGGCATTTTGAACCGGCGATGGAAGCGATGTCTTACGGAAAGCACGTGCTCGTGGAGAAGCCGCTGTGCAACGATGTGCGAGAAGGCCGCGAGATGGTGGCATTTGCTGAGAAGCAGAAGGTGTATCTAGGCTGCAACCTGAACCATTACTTCACGCCGCCGGCGGAGAAGGCGAAGCAATATATGGAGAGCGGCGAGGTGGGCGAATTAATCTATTGTCTTGCCAAAATGGGCTTCAACGGCGGCGAGCTCAACTATGCGCTTGCCAGCTCGGATAAAGTGAAAGGCCACCCTTACTTCCATATGCGGGCGTTCCTGACCCACCCATTCAGTGTTATGCGCCATTTCTGCGGTGATATTACGCACATCCAGACGTTCTCCGACCGTCCAGGCTTCCGCCGAAGCGCAGGCGATGTTATGGTGTCCATCAACAGTATCCATATGAAGTTCGCAAACGGTGCAGTTGGCTATTTATTGAGCCAGCGCGGCGATGCGGTCTACGGACTAGGCGGCTGGTGGAGTCTTGAGGTTGGGGGCTCGAAGGGGACATTCACCATTGAGAACTGCGTCGAGAAAGTGTCGTTCTGGAAAGCGGAAAAAGGCATTCCAGCGATCAGCGTTCCGATTGAGCCCGAAGTGACGGATTTCGGAACAAATGATTTCAACCGGACTTTCAACCATCGTCTGCATGCATTTCTGGAGGATGTTGACAACAAGGTGTCTCCGGATGCGCTGCGCGCCAGCGGACGCGATGCGCTTGCTGTGCTGGAGTATGTGCATGCTGTACAGGAATCGTATGAACGCGGGGGAGAGGTCGTTCGTCCTCAGCCGCTTCCGCCGCTGCACGGTGATCCGTTTTATCTGAAATAATCTCAGTAAGATTGCTATTTTGATGCTTGCGATTTCTATGAAGGTATTGCAGGAACATGAACTAATACATGTTTTACTAATCTATTATTTAGGAGGACTCATACATGATTAAACTGGGTGTCAATTCCGTACTGTTTAAAGAGTTCGACTTCGCTAAAGCGGCGAAGCATATTGCGGCCTGCGGCTACGACGGTGTAGAGATTGCCGCCATTCAAGGCATGTGCGAGCATCTGGATCTCAGCCGCTGGAAGCAGCAGAAGAGCGAGCTGCAGGCGATTGTGCAGGAAAACGGCCTAACGTTTCTGTCGACTGAGGTGGCATCGCTCAATGAGGAGCGGCTGCTCCCAGCGTTTGAAGCTGCCGCTGAAATTGGAATTCCAATCGTAAACGTTGGTCCTGGCGGAAAGCTGGGTGTCGAAGAAGACCTGCAGGCGTCGATCGAGATGCTTGCGCGGATGGCGGAGAGAGCGGCTTCATTTGGCATCACGCTCTGCGTCAAAGCTCATGTCGGCAATGCCATTCACAATACGCCGACCACGCTGCGGGCGATGGAGTCGATCATCTCCCCGGCGTTTGGCATCGACATGGACCCGAGCCATATCCACCGTGCCGGCGAAAATGCGGAGAAGGCGCTGCCCGCTGTGCTTAGTCGCGTAAAGCATGTTCATATCCGTGACTGCAAAGGACGGGAGCAGGGACCTGGACCGATCATGCTTCAGGCGTGCGGACGGGGCGACATCGATCTATATGGCTACTGCAAAGCGATGGTGGACGGAGGTTACGACGGACCGGTCGTCGTTGAGGTCATTGGTGCTTCGCCTGAGCATACGCTTGCGCAGGTATCCATCGTAGCCGCTGAGTCGTACGGCTATCTAAATGCGGTTCTTAAACAGCTGAACGCGCGATAAAAGCATTATTTTCATCCAAAAGGAGGATTTCAAAATGACTAATAAGAAACCAAATATTCTACTGTTCGGCATAGATAGCCTTCGTCGGGATCATATGAGTGCGTATGGTTATTCGAGGCTGACTACTCCGCATCTAGATAAAATTGCTGCCGAGGGCGTTCTATATGAGAACCATTTCAGCCCGGGCATTCCGACAACGCCGGCTTATGCATCGATGCTGACTGGTATGGATGTGTTCGGAACCGACGTTGTAGCGCTGCGCCACGAAGGACCGCTTGGCAGTCACGTGAAGACGCTGCCTGAGCTGCTTGCGGAGAACGGCTATAACACGTCATGTGTCGGCTTCTCGGGCAATCCATCATCGCGCGGTTTCCAAACATATCTCGATTATGAATCTTGGGTGCCTGACGAGTCGGGACGTACGCCCAAGGCACAAAATTTAAATGATGTTGCCATTCCAGAGCTGGAGCGGCTGGCGGCAGAGGATAAGCCGTTCCTGCTGTTCATGCGGCATATGGATCCGCATTCACCGTATTTGCCGCCTGCGCCGTTCGAGCGGATGTTCTACGGCAAGGACGAGAAGGACCCAGCCAACGACTCCATGGAGCCGGTTTACAATTTCAAGCCGTTCGCCGACTTCTTGAAGTCATGGATTCCGGAAGGCGTCACTGATGAAGCCTATGTTGGCGCGCAATATGATGGAGCAATCGCTTATATGGATGCTTGTATCCAAGGCATCTTCGAGAAGCTGAACGCGCTGGGCTTAGAGGAAGAGACACTTGTCGTCATCACGTCGGATCACGGCGAGACGCTGTATGAGCACGACTGTTATTTTGATCATCACGGCCTGTATGACTGTACGCTTGTTGTGCCGCTTATTATTAAGTTTCCGGGGCGTTTGCCTGCGGGAACACGGACTCAGGATGTGTCGGTCATCTCGGATATTATGCCGACGCTGCTGCAATTGATTGGCATCGACAGCGGCATTTCCTTCGACGGCCGCAGCCTGCTTGAGCCGGTTGCGAGCGAAGATTCAGAGCGGATAAGCGAGCTGTATCTGACGGAATGCACGTGGATGCGCAAGCACGGCTGGCGCACACCGGAATGGAAGCTGATCCGCTCGCTTGAGCCGGACTTCCATTTTAAGCCGGAGGTAGAGCTGTACAATCTGATCCAAGATCCAGAAGAAAACAACAATGTGGCGGAGCTGCAGCCGGAAGTCGTTGGACTGCTTACGAAGCGGATGGAGGACCATATTGCAAAACGTGAAGCGCAGACGGGTCGTACGAATCCGATCTATACGAATCTGAATTGGCATGGCAAAGGCCAGACGTTCACCTCGTCTGAGCAGGCATACGAGTCACTGCATATCGGCAATATTATTGGCGCTCGCTCCCTTCAATCCAAGGAGGAGGCGGCATCCAAATGATTCGGGTTGCTGTCGTTGGTGTCAATCATATTGGGAAAATCCATTGCCGTGCTTATCGGCAGCATCCAGACACGGAGCTTGCTGCTGTCTGTGATCTGATGCCAGAACGCGCGGAGGCAGCTGGTCTTGAACATGGCGTTCCTGCGTATACCGACCTGAGAGAGCTGCTAGCTAAAGAACAGATCGATCTAGTCGTCGTAGCGACGGCGGGGGTTGAGAAGGGCAGTCATCATTTTGAACCCGCGATGATTGCGATCGATGCTGGCAAGGACGTCCATGTAGAAAAGCCGATTTCTAACCGAATTGAGGAAGCGAGGACGCTGGTTGCTGCCGCCCGGGAACGGGGCGTCCGGCTCGCTTGTAATTTGAATCATCGATTTACGCCGGCTGCTTATAAAGCGAAAGAACTGATGGAAGCTGGCAAGCTAGGCTCCCTTCTCTTTGTCAATATGCGGCTAACGATTCAGAATCCGCAGGAGGATACGGAATGGCTGCATATGCGTGCTCTGCATCCTCACTCCATCGATGTCATGCGGTATTTTGCCGGTGATATTAAGCGGGTTCAAGCGTTCATGACCAAGGCGCCGGGACGGCAGAGCTGGTCGACCGCATCCGTCAATGTGACGTTTGCTTCCGGCGCGGTTGGCCACTTGACCGGCAGCTACGACATGTCGATGCGGCATCCCATTGAATATTGCGAAGTCGCAGGTCATGAAGGCCGGTTTGTTATCGACAATGTGTACGAAAGCATGACGTATTATCCGCATCACTCCGACGAACTGCTCGTTGTACGCAACTCGCTGTTTGGCGGGATGCAGGGCTTCAATGATACGTTTACCCATCGGATCAATCGATTCATCGAGCAGGTCAAAGCAGGCGATGCGCCGGAGAAGATCGAGGCGTCAGGAGCGGATGCGCTTGCCGCACAGGAAGTTATTGAAGCCGCAATTCGTTCGCATCAGTCCGGCGGGATGCCCATTGACGTGCCTGCAATCGGATAAGCGACCGAACTTGGCGAGAGGAGAGGACAACATGGATAAACAACATGGCTCTGTTATATGGTTCATGGGCTTGTCGGGAGCAGGCAAGACGACGACGGCCAAGCATATAGCGGCAGAGCTGCTGCGGGAAGGACGGCACGTGGAGCTGCTCGATGGCGATGAGCTTAGAGAAACGATTTGTAAAGGACTTGGATTCTCACGGGAGGATCGATTGGAAAATATTAAACGAATCGTCTACGTCGCTAAGCTTCTCTCTCGCAATAGCGTAGATGTGCTCGTCTCTGCCATCACACCTTATGAGGAAATGCGGGACTATGCCCGTTCGCAGCTGCCCGGATTGGTGGAAGTTTATGTGCAGTGCCCGCTCGGGGAATGCGAGCGCCGTGATGTGAAGGGCTTGTATGCTAAAGCGAGAAACGGGGAATTGCACCATTTTACAGGCGTTTCCGATCCATTCGAGGTACCGCACTCGCCCGACATCATAATCGATACCGCTACTGCTTCATTGCAGAATAACGGCGAAGCCGTAATGGGCTGGCTGCATGCCAATATGAGGTTCAAGCATGCGGCGCAGCGAGCATAACCCAAGAGGTGAATAAGGACCGGAATACCGGACTACCCGAAGGAGACATACAATGAAGATCATACTGATATCGCTGGATACGCTTCGTGCATCGAGGCTGAGTGGGTACGGCTATTCCAAGCCGACAAGCCCATACTTGGACCAGATTGCCGAGCAAGGTGTGCTTTTCGAGCGAGCTTATGCCGCAGACATTCCAACCGAAGTGGCGCATACCGGCATTTTTACAGGCAAAGTAGGGCTTACGACAGGGATTGTCTCCCATGGCTCAGAGCTGACGCATCTGCCCAAATCGACCCCGTGGCTGCCAAACCTGCTGCGCGGCGCAGGCTTCACGACATCGGCGGTGGACAATTTGTACCAGCTTAAGGAATGGTTTGCCCGGGGTTATCGCTACTATACGAACAGCGTTGGCGGCAATCGCTGGATCGACGGCCGAACGGTCAACGATTTAGCTATGCCATGGCTGGCGGAGCATAAGGATGAATCGTTCTTTTTGTTCCTTCATTACTGGGATGCTCATACGCCTTACTTGCCGCCGGAATCCTATATTCCAGATTTTTATGAAGCAGGGCGAGATCCGTATGATCCGAACAACCGAAGCATGGAACCGGCTTACAATCATCCCGCCTACCCTTTCTTTAAGCACCACCATTACGATCTCGTTGGCCCAGTTACCGACAGCGCTTACTACGACGCGCTATATGATGCAGAAATCCGCTATCTTGATGATCGTTTGAAGGAACTCGACGCTCATCTGGAGAAGTTAGGTATCAAAGAGGATACGCTGCTCATACTATTTGGCGATCATGGCGAAAGTCTGACGGAGCACGACATCTATTGGGATCACTGCGGCTTATACGAGCCGACTGTCCATGTGCCGATTATTATGCGATGGCCGGGTCGTATCCCAGAGGGGCGCAGGGTGCAAGGTCTCGTGCAGCAGGTTGACCTCATGCCGACAATACTTGAAGCGATACGCAGCGAGCAGCCAGAAGGTATCGAGCTTATGAAGGTTGCAGACCCGCCAGGCATGGACGGGCGAAGCTTATGGCCTTCTATTCTCAACTTGGCTGACGGAACGCACGATGCTGTCTACCTTAGTGAATGCGCATGGCAAGCGGCGCGCGGCATACGGACGGAGCGCTACAAGTTTATTCGCACGTACGACGCGGGGCCTTTTACTAGGCCGCCTAGAGAGCTGTATGATCTGGATGCCGATCAAGAAGAGACGGTAAATCTTGCGGAGCGGGAGCCAGAGCTCGCCGATCAGCTGGAACGGCAGCTGGATAGTTGGGTGGAGGCGAAGCTTGATGGCCGTGAGGATCCGAAGGATCGGCAGCTTCGCGAGGCGGGACTTCCGTTCCGCAGACGCATTGAGCAGATTTTGGCGGAGTCAGGGATGACGTGGGACGAATGGTTTCAGGATCCGCGCCGTGAACGATTCGATCAGGCGACAGACGGGCGGCATGAACAGACCATCGGATCTTGATCCGATTACGAACCGAGGGGATGAAGGATGGGGCATATACTGGGAAGCAATAGTTACATGAAGGATGAATTCCCGTTCTGGATCAATCGGATGGTGCAAGCTTCTGTCTCTGAACATGGTCACGAGTTCATTGAGCTCGTCTTTGTGGTGCATGGACAGGGCGTCCATATCTTCCAAGGCAACCATTACAACATTCATGCGGGCGATGTGTTTATTATCAATCCCGGCGAGACGCATGCTTATTCCGTAGAGAGTGGCGGAAGTATGGAAATCATCAACTGTTTGTTTATGCCGTCCTTTATTCCCGATGCGCTGCTTCAGGAGCTGGAAATCACGGCATCGATGGACTACTTTTACGTGCATCCCTTCCTGAAGCAGGATGTCCGTTTCAACCATTACTTGAATCTGAACGGGCAGGAGGCGTCGTCCGTGCTGGCGCTGCTGGAGAATATGATCCGTGAACTCAACAGCCGCGGCCCTGGCCACACGACGTTGATTCGCCTGCAGATGGTGGAGCTGCTCGTTCTGCTGTCTCGCTATTACGCCTATATGCAAAGCCATCGTATTCATAAATCCCCGCGCCAATCGGAACGAGTAATGATGGCAAGACGAATTTCCGGTTATCTTGAACGCCATTTTGACAAAAAAATTACGCTTCAAGCGTTGTCCGGCTTGTTTAATGTCAGCACAAGGCAGCTGAACCGGTTGGTGCGCGAGGAATTCGGGAAAAGTGTTTTCGACCTGTTGCACGAAATTCGTATTGAACGGGCGAAGCGGATGCTGCTGGAATCCGACCAGAAGGTCATCTACATCGCGACTATGGTCGGCTACGACGATCCATCGTTCTTTAGCCGACTGTTCGTTCGTTATGCCGGCTGCTCGCCGCGCGAATATCGGACCGGTACACAGGGTCTGCGGGAAGGAAAGGAGCTGATCGCGCATGCCTCACTCGATGAAAGAGCGGAGGCCTAATGTACTGCTGATTACGGCAGACCAATTACGAGAGGATTGCGTGGGCTTCAGCGGTAAATATCCCGTTCGTACACCGCACATTGACCGTCTGTCTGAACAAGGAGTCTCTTTCTCCCACGCTTATTCCGTACTGCCGGTATGCGCACCGGCGAGGCAGTCGCTCCTGCGCGGCAGAAGGCCGGAAACATTCGGCGCTTTATGGAATTACAGCGGGGCGCTGCCTGTGGCTGCACTGCCGCCGGAAGCCTATACATGGACGAGAGCACTTGCGGAGAGCGGTTATGCAACCGCATATTTGGGCAAATGGGGAGTCAATCCGGTGCACGGGCCTGCGGCTTATGGTTTCGATTCATACGTCAGCGAAGCTGAATATCATGACTTTATCTCGCAAAAGCATCCGGACGTCCGATACGAGAATGGCTTCTTCGGAGAAGAGAGTCCGCTCCCGCTAGAGGACGCAGAGACACATTGGTTCGCCGCGCGTGCAAGTGAGACGCTGGAGCGGCTGCAAGGCGATGGTCGACCTTGGCATATGGCGCTGCACTTTAGCGATCCCCACTTGCCCTGCCGACCTTCACTTCCTTTTGCAGGGATGTATGCTGCTGCGGAAATCCCGGAGTGGGCAGGCTTCCGCGATGCCTTTGCCGGAAAGCCGTACATTCAGCGCCAGCAGCTGGAGAGCTGGGGCGTTGCCGATTATGATTGGCAGGACTGGGCGCCGATTGTTGCCCGTTATTACGCCATCATTAGTCAGCTCGACGATGCAATTGGTCAAGTGTTGGAGACGCTGGAGCGGTTAGGTATGGCGGATAACACCATTGTGATCTTTACCGCAGATCACGGTGATATGTGCGGTTCCCACGGAATGATGGATAAGCACTACATCATGTACGACGATGTTGTTCGGGTGCCGCTCATTGTTAGAATGCCGAGCGTCGGGGACGAAGAAGTGGGCGGACGATGTGACCGATTTGTCTACAATTTTCTAGATTTGCCGCCGACGATTTTGGAGCTTCTCAATCTGCAAACGCATGATCCTGGGGATTTGCAGGGGCGCTCACTTGTGCCACTGCTGGCTGGGGAGGAGCCTGCCGATTGGCGGGACGCCGTTGTATCCACCTATAACGGCCAGCAGTTCGGACTTTACACGCAGCGGATGATCCGCACGGCAGATTGGAAGTACGTTTGGAATTTAACAGACGTCGACGAGCTGTATGACATGGTTAATAATCCTGGCGAATTGGTTAATGTGAGTGGGAAGTTAGAGCACGCAGAGTTGCTTGCAGTGCTTAGGAGACGTCTGTTTGAGCAGTTGTCCGCAGACGGCGATGCCATAGTTGCCAACGAATGGACAAGACGTCAGCTGCTGCTAGGTGCGAAGCTGGGCGGGATATGAAAAGGATTGTTGAATTATTGTGTATCAAGTATTCCTGAAATTATTTCAAGTGATATTCAAAGCACTAGGTTCTGGGTGTTAAAAAGTAATTTAATACACAGAACTCTCAATCGAAGAGAAGCTCCTTTTCATCACTTGTCGTAAACAAGTTGAGAAAAGGAGCTTTTTATATTCCAAAAGTTAGACTATTAGTGCCATCATTGCAAACAACTTTAAACTCAGAACGAAATCAATTTAACACTGAAGAAATATTAAATAAAGAGTTACTACTTGATTTTTACTGGGATAAAAGTCTTACAAAATAGAAATTAGTTCAATTATATTGGAAGGAGAACAAACTTTAAAGCAAATTGAAGAGCTTTTCATTGTGAGAGCAAGTACGATATTTGATTATTTGGTGAAAATATATATATATCGAGAAGGGTACGAAAATCTAAAATTCAAAGTTAAACAAAAGATAGGTTTAATTAATTATATTGGGGTGAAGGTATGATCTTAAACTTGAAGGAAATTGAAAATTAATTTGAAATTGTAAATATGGAAATTATCAAATCGATGATAAAGTTTGAAATACCTCATAGATGAAACAACTCAAACTCAAAGAAGTGATAAGCACTTTAGTGGTCCTTTTTTTTATTAAGGGGGGAATATTGGTTTCAAGCATAAAGATGATTCTAAAGGTTTTCGCAAGGGGTTATTTAACTTTAATTTTGTTTTTTGGTATGCCAGAAAGCTATAGTGCACATCCTTCGAACAAAAGAGATGAATTTATCGAATCAAAGTATCAATCCAATATATGGTACAATTAGGTTGTGAGCATTCTACTTGTACTTCGACGTGATTTCTATGGAATTATTAAAAATACACTTGTGAGTGGGATCGTAATTTAAATTAGTTAGGAGCTATCACGTGGATTGGATTAAATATTATTCAAAGTATGATATGACTTGTGATATGTATATTAGAAAAATTATTAAAATAGCAAACCGTT
The DNA here is from genome assembly GCF_056173205.1 of Pristimantibacillus sp. Z349TD_6. Lineage (NCBI taxonomy): Bacteria > Bacillati > Bacillota > Bacilli > Caryophanales > Paenibacillaceae > Pristimantibacillus (SeqCode) > Pristimantibacillus sp. Z349TD_6. The sequence goes on from NZ_CM149662.1 coordinate 2,734,735, forward strand.
ATGAAGATAACTACTTTGATGAAGAAAATATTAATAAGATTCTTGAGTATCTTAATATTATAAAGTTTTGTTCGGTAGAGGAAATAAAAAATATAATCACAATAGAAACGGAAGGGAAAATTGAAAATGTATTAAAGTCAATAAAAATGAGAATCGGGCAATTTATAAGTAGTAGTAAAACGGGCAATTTTCTCAGTCTAATTGAAGATGTTGAATTAAGTTATAAAGAAGACTATTGGGAATTTGTTGAGAAATATAATATTTATGAATTCATCGATAAGTCTGATTTCGAATTATTCTTAAAAGATACTAGTTTTCATTTCTTTGTAATTCTAAAATTCAAGAAAACAGTTAACTACTTTGATGAGATATTAAGAAAACACATGTTAGAGGTCGATACCAGCGCCGAAGTGCTTCTTCATAAATATTTTCATAAAGAGAATGGTAAAGGGGAAGTAGCATATTTACCTCCATCACTAAATGAAAATGATGTAGAAAGAATAATTCTAAATTTTATTGAATCTAGTCTACCCAATTTTAATCAATTGGAAATGATTATTAACTATCCCAGCAACAGTGAGTTGAGGATAACTGATAGGCTCAAATTAAAAGCGAAACGTAGGTATAATTCAGAGGTAGATAAAATTTTTGATAGTAATAGCGGTTTTGAAATGGGTGTAACTATAAAATATGCTCCAAATCAAGTTGAAGCTGTTATTCATAATCACAATGGTTTGGTATCCGAATGTAGTGTAAGTCGATCTTGGATCGAAGATAACTTAGACTTTAATACTTTATGGAATAATTTTATTTACATTTTCGAGTTCTTTGACAAGCAAATGAGGTTGAATTTAGTAAGTAAATCTAGTGAAATAGGAACCATTGAGGGTCTAACAAGAATCAACTCAAAATTCCTCTATAACAATTTTTCAAGCTTTAAACATAAAGATATGATGTCTATTGTACAGATTAATAGTTACGTGCATATATTAACTACCTATCAGATTAGACTTGAAAATATGATTGAATGGTTCTTTGTAGAGTATTTAGTTCAAGAGTTTGAAATTAGCAATTTCATTGTAAATATGCCAACAAATGCGTCATCTAATTTTGAAAAGTGCAGAGCTATATTGCCGGAAATTGACAGAATCTTAAAGCAATATAGGCTTTTTCTTGAAGATGGAGCAATAGATCAAGAATTATTGCAAGTATCTTCGTCCCATATTTTCTTTAAGGACTGCAAAAGTTGTGTTGATAAAAAATATGTGTATCCTTTGAAGGGGATATTCGGTTCGGCTTCTTTTTTGCTTTTCTCAGATCAAAGCACAATTTTTTATCTACCAAAAATTAAGGATAGGTATAAGAATTTTTATCAGCTGTTACTGAACGAAAATATTAAACTAAACGATTTTCAAGATTATCAGATCAATCGAATTAATTGGCTCATTGAGAATCATTTTATATATGAAGATAACGATGGATATATGAAATTTAAGAATAAAAATAGAATTATTCTTTTTGCTGACTTATATTACAATGAAGTAATAAGTTACTGGAATTGTAATTCTAAATTAAGAGAAGAGATTGATATTCTTATAAAAGAAGAGGTACTCATTTCTGATAGTAAACTCTTTACTGAAGGTGAGCAGGATTATTTAGATTACCATTTAAATAAATCAAAATTTAGCAATTCATTGGATTTGCGTAATAGTTATCTTCATGGAACACATACCAATGATGATGAGATGCATAGAATAAACTACTTGATTTTCTTGAAATTAATTGTAATTATTATCGTGAAAATAAATGATGACTTAAGCATTCGAGAAAAGAGTCTAGGTGAATTAGTAAAGAATTAGCACAAAGCATCAACCGTAATTGAGCACATAATGCCTTCGGAATTTTTGTTAAGTTAGATAAAATTAGCAATTAATGAAAAGGCCGGTAATATTAAGTTTTTGGCGCAACTGGCAGATGCGAAGGACTAACAACCCTGCTTTGATTACAAAGAATGCCTTAGAAAGCGCCGATTTTTGAATAAGGAATAGAAGACTTTTCTTATAACATAGCTTCCGCATGGCTAACCGTTGAATAAACGGAAGGCGGCGGGGGCTTTTTTGGTTATTAAAAATCCAGTATTTTTTCGAGTCCTGTCACATGTGTTTCTTGTGTAGGAAACCATTGGTCTTCGACACGGCTGGAACGATAAACAATATCTGGAGGGGAATACACTTGACCAGAGCTTCTAAATGAAGTATGGCTTTTTGATTAATTTGAGCAATGATCTCTTCAGCTACACTGTAAGTGCGCGGTGTTTCATTAACAACAACTGTCCGATTGTCTTTATTATAGACTCTATATTTAACTCCATATCTAATGGAATTAAGGTTCGCGGATCAGTAATTTCTACGCTTATCCCCTTGTTTTCTCCACTTCCTCCGCGAAAATCGAAGGCAGAACCGCTGCCACTAAAAGACAAATGATGATTCTTGAAAAGCACTTATTTAACACAAAGCAAGGAACTGAATTGCAGCGACAAATAGATTCAGACAGTCAGATAGTCAAATAGTCAAAATTTTACTTGCCCAAAGTCAGTATCGCTCCTTTGATTTGTCCTTGTTTGCTCTATAGTGGAATGATTACTATTGTATATTTCAGTATTACACGCGTTTTAAGTTACTAGTGTTTTAAGTTACTTAGATTTTAAATGACTAGAAATTTAAGTTACTAACACTGCGTTCTAAAAGGACTAATTTGGAGTGAGAAAATATGGGGATTAACAATGATAGATTAATAGAGAAACGGCCTGCTAATGTTTGGACTGAGGCTTTTCCAATCGGCAATGGACGCTTGGGCGGCATGGTATTCGGTGGTATTCAATCCGAGAGAATTCAATTAAATGAAGACTCTATCTGGTATGGAGGACCGATAGGGAATGATAATCCAGAATCCATTGGAAAGCTGCAGGAGATTAGAAGCTTATTGCTGGAAGGAGAACCGCAGGAAGCAGAAAGATTAGCGTTGCTGCATATGACCAATGCGCCGCATTATTTTGGCCCGTATCAGCCGCTTGGTGATTTAACCATTAAGATGGAAGGTCATCAGAACGCTTCGGATTATCAGCGAGAGTTGAATCTTCATTCTGGAATCAACTTTATTGAGTATAAGTCTGAGTCTATTCACTATCGGCGGGAGGTCTTCGCTAGTGCGGCCGACCAAGTATTAATTATCCGTTCTGACTGCATCGCAGCAGGCTGCTCTTGCTTTAACTGCCCGTTTGAGTCGAAGGCCATTCGAAGGGGAAGTTGGCAGTGAGGCAGAGGGTACTTTGACAATGAAAGGACAATGTGGGCCAGGTGGCGTTCATTACGCAGCTGTATTACGAGCAGTCGTAGATGGAGGCGAGATACAGACGGTTGGGAACTATTTGGATATCCGTCATGCGAGTTCAGTTACTTTAATATTAGCGGCACAGACCTCGTTTAGGTGCATTGATCCGAGCATGGAGGCGCTCAAACAGGTGGAGCAGGCAGCTTCTTTGCCATATGCAGAGCTTAGGAATAGGCATGTTCAGAATCATAGTCATTTATTCGATAGAGTATCACTAACATTAGGCTCTGATGACGAGAATAATCTTGAGCTTGAACAAAAGCCTACCTCTGAGCGGCTGCTGCATTATCAGCAAGGTCATACAGATGTAGGTCTTGAAGCGTTATTCTATCAATACGGACGTTATTTGCTTATGGCAAGCTCAAGACCCGGCAGCCTGCCAGCTAATCTACAAGGAATATGGAATGAAAGCTTCACACCTCCTTGGGAGTCAGACTTCCATTTGAATATCAATTTGCAGATGAATTACTGGATCGCGGAAGCGGGTAATTTGGCTGAATGTCATGAGCCGCTGTTCGACCTCATCGATCGGCTGGTAATTAACGGACGAGAAACGGCACGCAAATTATACGGTGCAAGAGGTTTTGTAGCACATTCTGTAACCAATCTGTGGGCGGAAACAGGGATATTTTGCGCGTGGGCTCCGGCAATCTTTTGGCCATCAGGAGGTGCGTGGCTTGCCCTTCATTTATGGGAGCATTACAGATACAACGGCAACGTATCGTTTCTACGTGAACGAGCCTATTCGGTGCTGAAGGAGGCTTCGCTTTTTTTCCTCGATTATCTAATCGAAGATGACAAAGGCAGGTTTATAACCGCACCATCCCTTTCTCCAGAGAACAGTTATGTATCAGAAAGCGGCGCAATCGGGTCGTTATGCGTTGGTCCATCGATGGATTCTCAGATACTTTATGCGTTATTTAGCGCCTGTATAGAGTCAGCAAAAATTGTTGATCTTGATCCACTGCTTCAAGTGGAATGGATGGAAGCTCGAAGCAGACTTCCTAAGCCGGAGATTGGCCAGTACGGTCAGATTATGGAATGGGCTGTTGACTATGAGGAAGCTGAGCCTGGACATCGCCACAGTTCACATCTATTTGCTCTTCATCCGGGTGAGCAAATTTTGGCTCATCGAATGCCAGAATTAGGAGAAGGCGCACGGCGTACCCTCGAGCGGAGATTGGCGCATGGAGGCGGACATACAGGATGGAGTCAGGCATGGATTGCGAATTTTTGGGCGAGGTTAGGTGATCGCGATAAATCCCATAATAGCTTGCAAGATTTGTTGCGCAAAGCCGTTCATCCTAATTTATTCGGAGATCATCCGCCATTTCAGATTGACGCAAATTTTGGAGGGGCAGCGGCAATTCAAGAAATGCTGCTGCAATCGCACGGAGGCGAGCTGCTTTTGCTGCCCGCACTTCCTCCCGCATGGTCATCCGGCCGTATTACAGGCTTGCGTGCAAGGGGCGGGTTCACGGTTGATATCGAATGGTTGGATGGAAAGCTGAAGGAGGCCAAGATTCATACTGAGATCGGCGGGAAGCTTGCTATTTATAGCAAGGTACAACTTGAAATTCGTAATCTGGCAAATAAACTTATACTGGCTGAATGGACGGACTGCACCTATCAATTTGTAATGCCACCCGAAACCATGTATGTTGTTAAGCCTGCAACAGAGTGACACTAATAATTGGTAGACGGAGTCTCCATACATGTGAGACTAACATCAAAAAAGAGGTTTCCAACGTCTTAAACGAGGCTTTGGAAGCCTCTTTCTGTATTCCAATCATTAATCATACGACTTTTAGAAAAAAGTCAAAATAATGCACATTCCTGCAAAAATTCATTCTCATTAGACGATCATTCTTTCGATATGATTGAACGTAACTAATAAAATGTTGAATGAAGGGGGCCTTGCATCGTGTGGAAAACGGCTATTGATGATGCTATTGCAAAGACGCTAAAAAATATAGAAAGATTTGAGGGGAAATTCCCTCATGTCAGCAGCAATGGATCCTATGAATTGAATGAAAATAATGATTGGACCAATGGCTTTTGGAGCGGGATGCTGTGGTTATGCTACGAATATACACAAGACGAACGGTTTCGGAATGCGGCGGATCAGACGGTTACAAGTTTTCATCAACGTTTGAAGGATCACGTTGTGCTCGATCATCATGATATCGGTTTTTTATACTCACTGTCCTCCAAAGCACAATGGATCGTGGAGAAGGATGAAGCAGCCCGACAATTAACGCTACAAGCAGCGGATTTGCTTATGAACCGGTGGTGTGAACCTGGCGGCTATATTCAAGCTTGGGGACAAAAGGGAGATGCTAAAGAGGGCGGCCGGATTATCATCGATTGTCTGTTAAACCTTCCACTGTTGTATTGGGCGAGCGAACAGACAGGAAATCCATCCTATATGAAAGCAGCCCGTATCCAAGCAGAAAAATCAAGGCGTTACCTAGTAAGAGGGGATGACAGCTCCTATCATACGTTCTTCTTTCATCCAGAAACGGGTGAACCGATCGGTGGGGCGACGCATCAAGGGTATACGAATGGTTCAACTTGGACAAGGGGACAAGCGTGGGGGGTATATGGATTCGCACTCTCTTATCGCTACACGAAGGAAAAAAAGTTCCTCGAAGCTTCAAAGCGACTTGCCCGTTATTTCCTTGAGCATTTGCCAGACGACCATGTAGCCTACTGGGACTTCAATGCACCCATTGAGAATAATACCTACAGAGACAGCTCGGCCTCTGCGATTGTAGCTGCGGGATTATTAGAGCTCCTTTCCCTCATGGAGCAGCAAGACCCCGAACGTCTCTATTTCCAAGAACATCTTGAGAAATCAATGACCTCACTCGTTCAGAAATACGCGACGATTGGGGAAGAAGACACTGAAGGACTGCTTAAGCACGGATCCTATTATGTGCACGGAGGATTGTCACCAGATGACTATATGATCTGGGGAGATTATTACTATCTGGAAGCGCTGATGAGGCTTGAGAAGGGTATCGGAGGTTATTGGTATGAAGGCAAATAACCAAGCGCAGTATGAAGAGCGCCTATTTAACCTATTAAACCTAGATGATGAAGGGTTAGAAGTGGTAAAGCAGGCCATCCTTCAAAATCAGCTTGATGATGCATTTGCGGTGCTAAAGCAATATTTTATAGAGCGAACTTCTCCTAGAATGTATTTGCAAAAGAAAGAAATACAACAGGTTTGCAACTATGTTCATGTACATTGTTCAGAAGAAGTGCAGGATGTGCTGCAAACAGCTGATGAGGTCGTATCGCAAACCTTCCTATTCCGCTTTCAGTGGGATATGGAACGTACCCGTGTTCCTGTATGCTTTGATCGGCTAATCGATTGGAATCACATTCAAGATAGTGATGTGGAATGGGCCTACATGCTTAATCGACACCGATACTGGGTTGCACTTGGACAAGCTTATCAGCTTACTGGAGATGAGAAATACGCGAGCACCTTCTGTCTACAATTAGAGGATTGGATTGATCGAAACCCTGTTCCTTCGGCGCAGACTAGGAATACGTTAACTTGGCGCTCTATTGAGGCGGGACTACGCTGCAGCAACTGGATCAAGGCACTGCCTTATTTAATTGAAAGCCAAGTTATGACACCGCGTCTATTTGCAAAGATGTTAGTCTCCCTCCATGAGCATGCGGAATATTTAGCTTCATCATTCACAGGCTGGAGTAATATTAGCAACTGGGGAGTTATTGAAACGAGTGGATTATTCCAAATGTCCGTATTCGTTCCAGAATTTAAGCGGACAATTCACTGGCAGCAGCTAACGGCTGAGAGGCTGAGAGAAACGTCGCGACTGCAAGTGATGAAGGACGGCATTCACTGGGAGCAGTCCCCTACATATCATCATGAGGTACTGAACTGCTTCCTAGACATGATGACTCTGGCTCAAAAAAATAAATTGACCATGGAAGCTAGTTTTATTCGTTCGGTAAAGAGCATGGCTGCTGCCTCACTCTACTGGGCAAGACCGGATCATAGACAGGTGATGCTTGGTGATAGCGATAATAATGATATTCGGTCAGTTATGACGGCTGCTGCGATTATTTTCAAAGATCCCGTGTTTCGGTTTGCTGGATGGGAGAGGGTCGATTTTGATCAAGCATGGAACTTCGGGCCTGAAGGTATTGGCTATTATGAAGATTGCCCCGTTCAAATACCGCCGCAGCAATCTTATGCGTTTGAACACTCAGGGCATTATGTGATGCGCTCTGGCTGGGAAGAACAAGCGTTGTATCTCTATTTCCGCTGTGGTCCTCTTGGAGGAGGACATGGGCACGCGGATATGCTTCATATAGATATGCATGCGTACGGCAAGGATCTGCTTACGGATCTAGGGAGATACAACTACTCTGATCATACGCCGCTGCGCAAGCAGCTTAAACAGTGCAGCTCCCATAATACAACGGTAGTTGATGATATTGAATTTACGGAAGTTATCGACACATGGCAATTTGGGAAGATAGCTTCAAGAACAGGTACGGAGTGGATTTCCGAGCCGAATTTTGATTACGTTAGCGGGAGTCACGATGGATACATTCATTTGGATGATCCTGTCTACCCAAGCAGAAGCATCATCTTTGTAAAACCGTATTTTTGGCTTGTGGTGGATTGCTTTAGAAGCCAGAATGAACATACGTTTAAGCAGTTTTTTCATTTTGCTCCTGGACAACTGAGCTTATCGCAGGAGACGGGGATTTGTCGCACGACAAATGAGAATGATGCCAATCTTTGCATTATTCCGATCCAGACTGCTGGACTTAAGGCTGAGCAGAGCGAGGGTGTTATTTCTTATGAATATAACCTAGTGGAGCCTAACCAATATGTGACCTACGAGAGAACTGGTTCAGGTACAACATCGATGATGCAGGTTCTTTACCCTTTACGCGCGGGAGAAACAACCATTCCTATCGTTGAAAAAGTTCCAGTCTACCTATATACTGGTGAGTTGGCAGAGGACAACAGCGTAGAAGCATGCCGGATTGTGATTCCGCATTCAACAGAGCAATATATCATTGTTGTATGCCATAGGGCTCCATCCTCTCATATTGATTCTTACATGGTTGACGGCACACAGATTTTTGGCGAAGTGGTGTTGATATCCTTGAAAGAAAAGGTCAAGGAGATTACCGTTATTAAATAAAGCCTGAAACGCGAAAAAGGCGATAAGCTACCCTGCTGCAATAGTCATGAAAGCAACTTGAAAGAGGCGCGGTAAATATGTCTAGGTTAAGCTATTATCAAAAAATTCAGCTGTCATTTCTCCTATTTATTATTGTTCCTATCATTACCGTATCTGTCATCTCATTTGTGCTCATTAAAGAGACGATGGTTGAGAAGCTTCAACTGAGCAATGACAACTTCTTGAATGTCATGATCGAAGAGATTGGAACAACGATTGATGATGTTATATTTGCATCGCATTTCATCGTTAATGATACGAATGTCCGGTCAGATTTGAAAAAATTCGCGGATACAGAACGGTTGAATACGTATGCGGATTACACAAATTTTACGAACATAAAGGGAGTATTTTCTCTCATTACATCAAAGCCCTTAAATAATAACATTCGAATGTATTTGGTCAATAGAAAAGGCTTTATTATTTCTTCGAATGAGGATGATTTGAATTTAGTTAATAGAAACCTAGACGATTTATATGAAAAAATTGATCTCAAAAGGCCCGAAACCCTGCAACGGCTCGGTATGGTAAAAGAAGAGTCCGATAAGGAAGGGACCTATTATATGGCAAGAGTGATTCATGATAATGATGACAAACGCTATCTATCGGTTCTGATTATTGGTATTTCAGAGTCATACTTTGAGAAAGTTCTGAAGCCCATTGAGTTTGGTAAAGTAGCGCTTTTTGATGCAGAGGGAACTCTTATTGCTGGTAGCACGGAGCTTCTGTCGCACGATGCAGCAGCAAGCAGAGATATTCTTCGTTCTGAAGTCACGTTAGACAAAACGGACTGGACGCTTGTTTACGAAGCGAATAAGGAAACCTTTACGGGGGAAATTTCAAGAACCTTCTATTTGGGTATTGGAGGCGTTATTTTCCTCTTTATTATTTTTTCCATATCTTCTATGTTTATTGCAAGGAGATTGCACAGGCCTATTCAAAAATTGCAGCGTGCGGTCAGGCAATTTGGGATGGGAAACCTTGATGTGAAGCTTGAAGTGAAAGGCAAAGACGATATCGCTGAGCTTGGTCATTCGTTGAACACAATGATGGAGCAGCTCAAGGGACTTATCCATGATATTGAGCATGAACAGGAGCTGAAGAGAGTAATGGAGCTCGAGGCTTTGTTCATGCAAATTCGGCCGCATTTTCTAATTAATACACTGAACTCAATCAAATGCAGTCTTATCCTGCACAAGGATCTTCTGCATAGCAAAAGTATCGATTCATTAATGAGCTTGCTAAGAGCCTATTTGAAGGTAAATGAACCGACCTCATTGAAGGATGAGTGCGTGCTGCTCGGGCATTACATCGATATTATGAAGATCAGAAATGAAATGGTTCTTGAGCTTACGGTTGAGCTTGAACCAGGGCTGGAACAATTATTAATTCCGAAGCTGATGCTGCAGCCTTTAATTGAAAATGCGATTGTACATGGTTTGGTAGACAATCCTGCTGCCAAAATTACGATCCAAGCAAGAAGAGTAGAGAACGGAATAATCATTGAAATAGAGGATAACGGAAGTGGAATAGAGGAAGAACAGTTAGCTGCACTGAACCATCATCTGCATTCAGTCGGCTCAGAGCAATCCTCTTCTTATCAAAGGGTCGGCTTGATTAATGTGATTCAAAGGTCAAGATTAACATTTGGTCAAGCGGCGGCGTTAGCTCTATATGAAAATGCACAGGGCGGGGTAACAGCCTTCCTTCATCTTCCTGTCATTGAACGGCATGTTTATTCTTCGGAGGGGTGAAACGGTGATGTATAAAGTAATGTTAATTGATGATGACGTCCCTATGATTCGAGTTTTGCAGCAAATGATCGATTGGGAGTCACTCCAGCTGCACGTAGTGGGGGCTACCTATTCAAGCGCAAAGGCATTGCATATGTTTGAAGAAACGTCGCCTGATATCGTCATCACTGACATTGGACTGCCGCAAAAAAGTGGTATCGAGCTAGCAGCTATTTTCCGCCGGATGAAACCGGATATTAGAGTCATATTTTTGACTTGCCACGAGGATTTTCATTACGCACAGCAGGCAGTAAAACTGAATGCGGATGATTATCTTCTTAAAGATCAATTAACGGCGGAACAGCTTGAGCAAAGCTTAGGAAAATCCATACAATTGCTCAAAATGAAAGTCCCAAAGATCGACAATGAAGTATCGAACTATAACAGTGAGCTGTTCAAGCAAGGCTTGTTTCAAAGAGTTATTGATGGTGTTAATCCCACATCAACTGTAGGGTATGCAGCTCAGCTAGGCATCTCATGGGGATACCCATGGTTTATGATGGGTGTCGTCCATATCAATTTCTCAACTTACGAATCGCTCTACGTTCAGAACAATATTTCGTTAATTTTTTATGCGATCCACAATATCGCGGTGGAGCTGTCTGGTTCGTATGATGGAATAACGCCATTTTTGGAAAAAGACAATTTAGTTATTTTGTATAATTACCGAAATAATTTGGCGAACAATGCTTATCCTTATTTTCAAAAGTATATGCAGGAGTTGCAGGCTCTTTGTCTACAGTTTCTAAAGTTGCAGCTTAATATAGTCACCGTGACAGATAAGATGGAACTGCAATCCATTGGAGCCGTCTATCAGCAGGTGATTCAATATAAAAATGAGTTTTACAAAAGCAGTGAGTTTACGGTTGCAAATATGAATGTGTTCTTACAGAACATGTTTTTATCCTATCCGCTAGGTTTTCTAGATTGTTATAAATCAGATATTGAGCGTGCGATTATGAAAGGCGACTTTGACAGTATCCATAATATCGTCGCTAGTATTGGAAAAAATGCTGAGGAGAATAGAGTCGAGCCAAGTGAGTTGGTTCAAGATTTATCAACACTCATTCGCAGCATTGATATCATGTTCTCAAGATGGAAGTCGGATGAGGGGATTTATATTTACCTGTCTTCTGCAAGGACTTTGCTTGATGTAACAGGACTGATTGAAAGAAAGCTTATTCACATTGCAAAAAACCGGCAGAAGGGATTAGAACCCGTGATCCAGGAGCCGAAGCTGCAGGTGATTCAACAATATTTAGATAAAAATTTATCCGAAAACATTACCTCAATTGACATGGCGCGTCATTTGTATTTGAATTCAAGCTACTTCTCCCGCTATTTCAAACGACTGACGGGTGTGAATTTCACGGATTTTGTTCACCAGTATAAAATGAAAATTGCTGCTAAAATGCTGAAAACGTCCAACCAAAGCATCGAATCTTTAGCTATGGGACTTGGATATTCGGATAGAACTTATTTTTCAAAAGTGTTCAAGAAGTATATAGGCATGACTCCAAGTGAATATAAAGCAAATTATACGATTAACACTTATGTAAGATGAATAGACTGCAGCTACAATCGAAACCTGTCCTCCGATAATGCCGGGGTACAGGTTTTTTTGTCGTTCCCATTGTTCATAACTTTTATGGTGTTTTCGCCGAATGTAACCCATTTGGAAAGTCAAAATATTGCTCCTACGAAGTCATAATCCATCGTTCTTGTCCTGTGGATTTCTATTATCATTAGTATCAACTTAATAAATGTTGAGGTGATACGAAATGGAAGCTGCTAAACCAATCACAAACCCTGAAATTCTACAGAAGCCAAGAAAATTTTGGACTCCGAGGCGGAAAGAAGCTTTAATCGGCTGGCTGTTTCTTGCCCCAGAAATCATAGGTATGTTATTGCTGAATGTATTTGCACTTGGGTTTTCTCTTTATTTGAGCTTTACTTCGTGGGACTTGTTATCAGGTCTAGGGGGCATTAAGTTTAACGGTATCGACAATTATATTAAAATGTTTCATGATCCAACGATCATTAAAGCGTTGAAAAACAATCTGCTTTATACCGTGCTAACGGTGCCGGTTCCAATTGCTATATCGCTGGTACTCGCTGTTCTCATTCACAATAAGGTGTTTTGGAAGGATTACTTTAAGGTTGTGTTTTTCATTCCCTATATTTCATCCATTATTGCTGTAGCGGCAGTGTGGAGCGCATTGTTCCATCCTTCACTAGGACCGATTAATCAGTTTTTAATGGATCTAGGCATTTCCAACCCGCCTAAGTGGCTGGTGGACCCAAAAACTTCACTTATCGCCATTGCGATCATCACTTCTTGGGCAGGGCTTGGTTATACGATTATTATCTATTTGGCCGGTCTTACAAGTATTTCGAATGAACTATATGAAGCGGCGGATATCGACGGTGCGACTTCAATGACCAAGTTTCTCAAAATTACGGTTCCATTGCTTCGTCCGACAACGTTCTTCTTGTTTATTACGATGTTGATTGGTTCTTTTAAAGTATTTGATATTATCTCTTATTTGACAGCCGGCGGACCAGACAATTCTTCTACAGTCATCGTATTCCGGATTTATGAGGAAGGATTCGTGAATTATAACATGGGGTACGCGGCTTCAATCTCATGGCTGCTATTTGCGATTATTGCTGTCATTACTGCGGTTACCTGGAAATTCAGAAATGAAGAATCATTATAAGGGGGAGGGGTCAGCTTGCTTATCATAAGAAAAAATATATCAAAAATAATTGTTACCATTATTATGGGTGCTATATCTATTTTCTTCTTAGTTCCATTCATATGGATGATTTCATCAGCGTTTAAATTTGAAAAGGATGTTATGCGTTTTCCCATTGAGTGGATTCCTAAAAATATTAATGTGTTGTACAATTTTAAAGCAGTTTGGATGGGAAATGTAAACTTTCTTCATATTTATTTCAACTCTATTAAAATAGCTTTAATTGTCACTTGTCTCACATTGCTCTTTTCCACTATGGCAGCTTTTGCATTTACCAAACTCCGGTTTAGAGGGAGAGGCCTTGTATTTATGGCTCTGATTTCGTTCATGATTATACCGGATCAGGCCACTCTAATTCCTCGGTTTATGCTGGTTCGCTGGCTGGGTATTTACGATAGTCACTTTGCGCTTATTTTTATGGGGATGTTTTCTATTTATTTCACATTTCTGCTTCGTCAGTTCATGGCGGGCATCAGCGATGAGTATATGGAAGCTGCGAGAATTGATGGAGCAGGCCATTTAAGGATTTTCCGCTCGATTATCATTCCTCTGTGCCAACCGGTGCTTGCTACCGTCGCTATTATAAAGTTCATATGGTCATGGAATGATTATCAGAATCCGCTAATTTTCCTGCAATCAAAGGATTTGTATACGATCCCGCTGGGTATGAGCCTGTTCAGGGATGATTATACAACGAATGATGCCATTATGATGATGGCCGCGCTGTCAGCTATTATCCCGTTATTAATTATATTTATTATATTGCAGAAGCAAGTAATTAACGGAATTGCCCTTGGCGGAGTCAAAGGGTGATATTTGAAAAAAAGTCAAAAAAGTAATCATTTTACCTCAAAATTATACTCTTCTATGAATCGTCCAATCTTTATACTGATGATGAAAGAAGATGAGTCAGCTATTAAATAGGGGGGCAAAAAAATGAATCATAAGGGTAAACGCAAGTTTTTAGTTTCGATCTGTCTTTTGTTAGCGGCATTTGCAGTGCTAAGCGCATGTGGAGGTAATTCTATTTCGCCTAAAAGCTCAAACGCTGCCGGGTCTGAAGGTACAGCGGACAAGCAAGTGACCATTAAGTATTACAATTTTGACAGTGCAGCTCAAGAGGTTGGTACAAAAGCTATGCTGCAAGAATTTGAGAAAGAAAATCCAGATATTAAAGTTGAGCATGTCATTCTTGTTCCGGGTAATTCCTTGGAAATGTTGAAAAAGCTTGATTTTCTAATCTCTTCGGGTGAAGCGGTCGACGTCGTAAACGTTCCGAGCGCGTCAGCGGTTATCGAAAGAGCAACTAGAGGCGCGCTAGCTCCGCTGGATGAATATTATGCTGCCAATAATCTTGTTGCTGCGGATGAATATTTTGTTAATCCAAAAGTGGGCGACAAAACTTACGGCATGCAGATGTCTACAGGTTACCAGTTCATTCTATTGAATAAGGATGCCCTAGATGCAGCAGGTTTGCCAGTGCCGACATACGGTTGGACATGGGATGACTTCCGCGATTATTCCAAGAAGCTGACCAAAGGTGAAGGCGTGGATAAACAGTACGGTTCGTACTTCCATACATGGGAATTGTATATGAATGCTCCAGCCCAAACGGTGATGAAAGATCCTTTCCGTTATGATGATGGAACGACGATCTTGGCTGATCCAACTTATAAATACTTCTTCCAGCTGCGCAAAGACATGGAAACGGTTGATAAATCGGCTAAGCCTTATGCGGATGTTCTTGCATCGAAGCTTAACTATCGTACTGAATTTTTCAGTGAAAGTGCTGCGATGATTCTTTCCGGAAGCTTTATGATTCCTGACCCAGGAAATACGGAGCAATATCCGCATGATTTCAAAACGGCATTTGCTCCAGTTCCGCTTCCTCCTGCGAATGCGCAGCCAAAAGATTATGAAGGCGGTAAGTACTTTGTAGGTGGCGGACATCTAGTAATGGGTGCGACTTCCAAGCATAAGGAAGCTTCATTCAAATTAATGCGCTTTATGACAACGACTGATTCGGAATCAAGAAATGAATTCTCTGGCTGGAAAAAATCAGACCAAAACGTCGTACTTGATCGCTTGATCGGTGCAAACGCTGATAAATATGATGTTGAATCGCTTAAAAACACATTATTTGGCCCTGAAATTAAATATTTGGATGCTTCACAAGTGGTAACGACAAGTACTGCTGATTTGACGAAAGTTATCGGAGATGGCTTTAGCAAGTTCATGCTTAGCAGCGATTCCATTGACGATGTACAAGCATGGATGGTAAAAGAAGCGACGAGAATCATTGATGAGAAAGAAACAAAATAAAGTGAAGTGAATTGAAACCGAAATTGAGGAGCTTTGAGCAGTCTAGACATGGCTGCTGCAAAGCTCCTTTTTCTTGTGTCGGATCAATGGCAACTTAGGAGTGCAAGGAAAGGGAGATGCAGCATGGCTAACTTATCATCATCATTATCAGTGCCAACCGAGCAGCAGCGTCGTTGGCAGGATCTTGAACTCGGAATGTTTTGTCACTTTGGAATGAATACGTTTTGTGATCAGGAATGGGGCGATGGGAATGACTCGCCTTCTTTATTTAATCCAGCCCAGCTTGATGCCCGCCAGTGGGTGCGTACGGCAAAGGCTGCTGGATTCAGATACTTCGTCCTTACGGCAAAACATCATGACGGCTTCTGTCTTTGGCCGACCGCAACGACAGATTATTCGGTTGCCTCTAGTCCTTGGAGAGAAGGCAAAGGCGATATCGTAAGGGATTGTGCAGATGCCTGCCTTGAAGAAGGAATTGGCTTTGGCCTATATTTATCTCCTTGGGATAGACATGAACCGTGTTATTCCGATCCAGATGCTTATGATCTCTTCTACGCTAGTCAGCTGGAGGAATTGCTAACGGGTTATGGTCCACTCGTTGAGATCTGGTTCGACGGAGCGGGCTCCGAAGGAAGAGAGTACGACTGGAAACGAATTATGAACCTAATCAAGCAGCATCAACCGGATGCCATGGTGTTTAATATGGGAGCCCCGACGATCCGATGGGTAGGGAATGAGGATGGTCTTGCTCCTTATCCTTGCTGGAATACAGCTGAATCTGCTCGGGTAAGCATGTTTAGTGAAGGAGATCTGAAATGGCTGCCTGAAACACCTCGATGGGTACCGGCAGAATGCGATGTGCCTATTCGGAAGGACCGATGGTTCTGGCATCCAGAGGAGGAGCATCTGCTGCTTTCCTTGGAGCAATTAATGGACATCTATTATCGGTCGGTTGGTCATGGTGCAACGCTTCTTTTGAATGTAACGCCAGATAATCGTGGACTTATGCCGGAGGCAGATGTGAACCGCGTTATTTCATTTGGAAACGAAGTTCGTCGCAGGTTTGATCATTCACTTGCCGAGTTGTTTGGCGAGGGAGAGGTTATCGAGCTTGTGCTGCCTCGGAAACTTATCATCGACCATATCATTACGATGGAAGATATCGCTTACGGAGAACGGGTACGGGACTATAAGATTGAGGTTAAAGCCGGCAATGACTGGATAGAAATGATCCGTGGGAGCGCAATTGGGCACAAAAAAATAGATGTCTTCCAACCAATTTCCACGGACAGAATACGTTTAACTGTACTTGAGTCGGTAGAGCGGCCAATGATAAGACGTTTTGCCGTGTTTAATAGTCATTAGATTCGTTGTTGACAATGGAAACTATAAAGGATGGGAGAGGAAACCATGAGTCAATTGGAGATTAGAGATGGGCAGTATTATTTGCATGGGGAGCCTTATCGTATCGTGTCGGGTGCCGTACATTATTTCCGTGTCGTGCCAGAGTATTGGATGGATCGTTTGCAGAAATTGCAGGCATGTGGATTTAATACAGTAGAAACTTATGTTGCTTGGAATGTGCATGAGCCGCAAGAGGGTCAATTTCAATTTGAAGGAATGGCAGACATCGTCCAGTTTATTGAGCTTGCGGGACAACTGGGCTTGCACGTGATTGTTCGTCCCAGCCCATTTATTTGTGCGGAGTGGGAATTTGGGGGATTGCCGGCATGGCTATTGAAAGAGAGTGATATGCAGCTTCGCTGCTCGGATAGTGCCTATTTGGCTAAGGTAGATCGATATTACGATGTATTAATTCCTAAGCTTGTTCCGCTGCTCTCAACGAAGGGTGGCCCGATTCTTGCGGTGCAGGTAGAAAATGAATATGGCAGCTACGGCAATGATACCTCCTATTTGACCTATATTCGAGATGGGCTTGTACAAAGAGGGATAGACGTGCTGCTCTTCACTTCTGACGGACCTACTGACGAGATGCTGCTCGGCGGAACGATAGATGATGTTCATGCAACAGTGAATTTTGGATCGCGAGTTGCGGAATCGTTCGGAAAGTATCGGGAGTATAGAGAAACAGAACCGCTTATGGTTATGGAGTTTTGGAATGGATGGTTCGATCATTGGATGGAGCCTCACCATGTTCGTGATGCAGCTGAAGTGGCCGACGAACTGGATAAAATATTGGAGAGTGGTTCATCGGTTAATCTTTATATGTTCCATGGCGGAACGAATTTCGGATTTTACAATGGCGCCAATCATATTAAAACGTATGAGCCGACGGTAACTAGCTATGATTATGATGCACCGCTGAGTGAGTGGGGAGATGTGACGAGCAAGTATGAGGCGATTCGCAGCGTGTTTGCTATGCACGGCATCGAGCCAGGTTGTGACATGCCACAGCCGATTCCTAAATATTCATACGGTAAAGTGACACTGTCAGAGAGTGCGACACTGCTTGATAATTTGGACCAATTATCAGAGCCAGTAATATCGAAATGTATACAGCCCATGGAGAAATTTGATCAGGCGTACGGTTTTATTTTGTATTCGACATGGGTGAGTGGACCTCGATCTGGGCAAAAGCTGCATATTCAGGAGGTTCGTGACCGAGCGCAAGTATTTCTAGATGGCAAGTTATTAGGTGTGGTGGAGCGCTGGGACCCTAAGCCCTTAGATATTAGCATTCCGGAAAATGGGGCAAGACTCGATATCCTTGTCGAGAACATGGGGCGAATCAATTACGGTCCTCGACTTCGTGATCCGAAGGGGATTACGGAAGGAGTGCTCCTTGATAATCAATTTTTATACAATTGGACGATTCGGACGCTTCCCCTTTGTCCTGATTCTCTATCATCTGTCCGCTACGAGAGAACGAAAGACCATGAATTGCGTGTAGAAACTCCGGCATTTTACAAAGGTTCTTTTGAAATAGAAGAGATCGGGGACACTTTTTTAAGATTTGATGGTTGGAATAAAGGCGTAGCATGGATTAATGGCTTTAATCTGGGACGGTACTGGGAGATTGGACCTCAGCGTGCGCTTTATATCCCAGGGCCTTTGCTGCGAAAGGGACGCAACGAGATTGTGCTTTTTGAGCTGCATGGCTTCTTGACTGAGCCTGTAATCACGCTTAGCGACCAGCCTGATCTAGGGGAATCCGCAGCGGTGGATGACCGGGTGTTAAATTTTGTGCAAGAAGAGCAGACAACCTAAATCGAGCTTTATCCCTAAGCTTGAGCAATGAAGTAAATCAACCACGTCCTAAGGACGTGGTTTTTAATCGTATCAACATTATTGCGCTTTTGAAAATATTAATTTACATGGGTTTGGCGGACATATCAAAATCAACATCTTCTATAAATTCGATAATTTCCCCATTTGGGCTATGAATAACTGCGTTCCTTACAAGAAGAGGTGGTTCGCCAAGAGAAAGGCAATCTGGTTTTACAAAAGGTTTCGCCCCATGAGCGAGTGCCTTTTGATACATTTCATCTACGTTATCCACATAAAAGGCGAAATGCAATAATGCTCCATGAGCGATATCCTTTTCAGATAATGCTTTTTTCCCTTGAGCGGGAATGACTGCATCGTTATCAAAGATCTCAATACAGGTCCTTTGGTCAGGTGAAACCAGCATGGAAGCTTCCTTAATTTGAAATAAGGGCAAACTCCAATGATGGCCTAACTTGAACCCTAAAACCTCAATATAGAATGCAATCGTTGCTTTATAATCTATAGCTTGGATAGCTACATGCGAAAGGCCTTTTACGCTCATCACTAATCGCTCCTTAAATAATATATGTAAATTATAGAGGCATTAAAGGATGAGAAACATGCAAAAGATAAGCATTTTATAGTAATATGGTTATAAAATATAAGGTATTTTAGATGAAAAGGTTTATTTCATGTTAATGATCAGGAGGCTCTTACTATGGAACATCCTATGGATGACATTGATAAAAAAATTATGGCATTGCTTCAGTACAATGCACGGATGTCCATTTCTCAAATTAGCAAAGAGGTATCGATGTCGCAACCATCCGTTAAAGAAAGAATACTCAAGTTGGAAGAGAAAAACATTATCGCTGGGTACAATACCGTTTTTAATTTGCGTGAAATGAATCGAGGCACGACCACGTTTATTTTAATAAAAACAGAACATTGCAAAGAGATTACTGACTTTTGTGAACATGCTATGGAAGTAACCGATTTATTTCGGATTAGTGGAGAATATAATTATCTTATTAAGGTGCAAACCACATCCATTGAGGAACTTGCTGAATTTCAAGATTCTCTTATCAAGTTCGGACCTTCAAAGTCTCATATCAGTTTGAAAAATATGTTAGAAAATAGAATTTTGCTTTAGTTGAGGGGGAAGTGCGAGGATGACGACAGTTCTGCTTGCCACATTAAAGAAGACATTGAATAAGAATGATATCTGAGTCGAGACAGCAGAAATGCTGTTTTTTTGTTTATTATGATGCAGTAACAAAGTTGTGCATAACACGAAATGAGTTGTGTTTCATAAGGAAAGGTCAACCAGTAGCTTCTGATTGACCTTATTTTTGGTGCTATACGAAAGCTCAATGCACTTCATTTCGCCGCAGTTCCTCTTTTACATATTGCATGAAAAGAATTTTGGATGATGAATTATACTCCGTGTTACGTAATTGCAGCAAACCGACCGGAATGGCTGAATCCTTCAGTTCAACGTGTATTTTCACAACATTCGTGGGTAATGCTGTTGAATCTAGAACGGCTCCAACGGAAGGTATTCGCTGAACGAACCCAGGAATAGCCGAAATTTGATTCACCGTATATCGAAAAGGGGTTTCGGTGTAATGGGAATATTGCTTAGCTAACCGCAGATAATACAAGCAGGTATTTCCTCCAACGATCATCTGATAGTTAAGCAGTTCTTCAAAGGATATTATTCCGTTTCTTTCAGCCAAGGGATGGTTGTTCGCTACAATGAAGGAAATATTCTCGTTATATAGAGGCTCAAAACTAAATGAAGAAAAATCGGCAGGCTCTCCGCATATGGCAAAGTCCAGTTGGTTCTGGAGTACCGCTCGTGACAAGGAGTCGGTGTTCCCGCTGACAAAGTGACATGCTACTTTTGGTTTAAGTTCCTGGAAATGTCGCAGAGAGCTGGGCAGCACATGCTCGAATATCGATGCTAGCCCTCCGACGCGCAGGGAGCCGATCTCCTCTCTTTGCAAAGCTTTCGCTTGCTCAGTTACATGGTTCCAGTGTTGAATGAGCTTGTCAATTTCCACGGCAAAAATTTGTCCAGAAGCGGTTAACTCTGCATCCCATCCTCGCTTAAATAGCTGGATGCCCAATTCCTTCTCCAGCCGCTGGACTTGATTAGTAATCGTAGACTGCGCGTAATTCAATTTCGCGGCCGCCTTGGTGAAGTTTCCTTCTTGAATAATCGTTCGAAACGTAACTAGTTCCTTTAAGTCCATAGCACCTATCTCCATCGGTATAATTGAATTAAAATATCATTTTATTCAATTATACAAATAAATTAGACGGGAGTAAAATGAAGTTATCCCATTGAAGGAGTGATATAAAATGCCATTTATAAGAGTAAGTTACATGGAAAACCAATATGGGAAAGAGCAGCTACCCATCATAAGCCATGCGATTATGAATGCACTAATTCAGCATTTTAACGTGCCGGAAGATGATTACTTTCAAGTTTTCCATTCACACAAAGAAAGCGAGTTTTATTTTAGCCGGAATTACTTAAATATAGAGCGAAGTGACGGGCTGCTCTATATTCAAATTACGCTTAAATCCGGAAGAAGCATCGAGCAGAAAAAAAGCTTTTACGCAAAGTTAGCCGAACGATTATCAAATACGCTCAACATGAGGAAAGAAGACATTTTCGTCGTACTGGTCGATACGGAATTTGAAGACTGGTCATTCGGTAACGGCGTTGCACAAATGATCGAACGTCCAGACAACTAGGGGAGGCATAAGAATGAACCATCGAAAAATCAAATCAACTGCTCGAGAATCGTTTGGGGATATTGCACCTGCTTTCGTGCGATATTCGGAAGAAGTACTCTTCGGGGACGTGTGGAGAAGAGAACAATTATCGCTTCGGGAACGCAGTCTCCTTACGATATCAGCGCTAGTCGCCGGAGGCCTTACAGAACAGCTTTCTTATCATCTCCGCCTTGCAAAAGAGAACGGTCTGAATGAAGAAGAGTTGATCGAAGCGTTGACCCATCTGGCGTTTTACGCTGGATGGCCGCGAGCCGCGTCGGCGATTCAAGTTGCGAAGGAAGTATTCGAGGTGAACACATAAAGATGGAACACGCCAATTCGGGCGTGTTTTTTTGTGTATATGGATGTCCATTGGTTAACATGAATCATGATATACTAAAGCTTATGGAATAATTAAGTTTAAGCCTATGAGGAGGACACAAGCATGTCAACTGTGACCTTTTACCGCGAGGATTCGCTGCCTTTTTTGGAAGCAAAGCGATGTATGAGGAGCGATCTTGCCCATCAAAAGCATTTTCATACTTTCGGGATAGACCCTCTCTCTTTGACGATAACTATTGGCAGCGGTAGACTTTGAGAGGGGACAAATGGGTTGACAAGATAAAAGGAAAATTAATTGAATAGATCAAAACTTTACTCTTGATGAAAAAATATTCAAGGAGTACAATTTTTTCAATATAATCAGGGGAGATTGACTATAAATAAATCTTTTACCTGATTTGATGAAAAAAGAGGTGGAATTGTCTTGGACATAACAAAGTTTTGTGAGGGTATTAGGCTTGACGAGGCTGCTCGGCGGCAAGTGTATGCGTATCCTATGAAGGAAGAGGAGTATAGTCAATATAAACAACATTTTCTTTCAGATCGATATTCATTTTTTGAAAACGTAAAGCAAACAACAGATTATAGGAAATTGTTATTGTATTTATTTGTTAGATTTGCTGTCGATGCGTATCAGGAATACCAGATACGAGGGATTAGTGATCAATATTATTATGATACCTTCTCAGATATTCAGATCTGGTGTTTAAACTGCAAGCGAGATTTTAATGAATACGGAATCGAGGAATATAATTGGCTGCAGGAGCATGTTCAGCTTCGTTTATTCCGATTGGGCAGATTGCAATTTCAGCCTTTTGCTATAGATCGTGATTTAGAGGTAGAAGGACAAAAAATATTTAGAAATCAAATTGTGCTTAATGTACATATTCCACAAGGCGAACCTCTTTCTCAACAGGGCGTAGAAGAGTCCTTTGAATTAGCCAGAGTTTTTTTTAGAGGAATATCTCCAGTGTACATTTGTCATTCGTGGCTGCTTTATCCGGATTTAAATAAGATTTTAAGTCATGGCTCCAATATATTGCATTTTCAAAAGCA
The DNA here is from genome assembly GCF_056173205.1 of Pristimantibacillus sp. Z349TD_6. Classification (NCBI taxonomy): domain Bacteria; kingdom Bacillati; phylum Bacillota; class Bacilli; order Caryophanales; family Paenibacillaceae; genus Pristimantibacillus (SeqCode); species Pristimantibacillus sp. Z349TD_6. The sequence goes on from NZ_CM149662.1 coordinate 2,757,652, forward strand.
TTTTTACATCTATGATATCGATGAGGCTTCAAGGGAAGCAGAGCAAAGAATATTCAACCGATTAAGTGCAAACCCATACAGTTATGAAGAGGAAACAAGCTTACAGCGCAGTGCGAAAGCATTTCTAGTTGCTGGGAACAACTTAGGAAGCGGTTTTGGAATTAAGCTGGACTAAGAAAAATTCAATTGTGAAACTCCATCAATCACTACTAAGAAGAACACGCCAATTCGGGCGTGTTTTTTTGTGTATATGGATGTCCATTAGTTCACTAGAATCATGATATACTAAAGCTTACTGAATAGATAAGTTGAAGCCTAAGAGGAGGACACAAGCATGTCAACTGTGACCTTTTACCGCGAGGATTCGCTGCCTTTTTTGGAAGCAAAGCGATGTATGAGGAGCGATCTTGCCTATCAAAAGCATTTTCATGAGGAATATTCGATTGGACTTATAGATGAGGGTGAAACGAGCGCATGGTGCGATGGAACGCTGCTTCAGGTTGAAGCGGGAAGGGTCATTAGCTTTCCGCCGAAAATGATGCATGCTTGTCATCCTCTTGATGATATGGAGTGGCAGTACAAGATGCTTTTTATCAAGCCCGAATGGTTTAAAGGCCTTAATCATACAGAGCTTGGTCAGCTTGATATCCCGTACTTGCTGGAAGAGGGTAAAAATAATGCTTGTCGATTGCAAATAAACCGGACGATGGAGGCACTTATTAGCAAAGGTACTCCGCTTGAGATCGAAACGGCTTTAATCGAGCTGATACAAGCACTCGTGAGTCAGAATACAGATGATCTTGAACACGAATCACAGCGTAAACAGGATCAAAAGTACGTCAAACTGATAAAAGAGTATCTGCATGCGCATTTTGACGAAAATGTTACGTTGGAGCAGCTGGAGAATGAAGCGGGTATTAGCAGATTTCATCTTGTTCGTCTATTTAAGAAATGGAGTCATCTGCCTCCGCACGCTTATCAGATTTTGCTGAGAATCAATCATGCAAAGCTGGAATTGACCAAGCAGCGACCAATATCCGAAATTGCAGCAGAAGTGGGCTTTTATGATCAGAGTCACTTTTCTAAAGCATTTGTCAAAATCGTTGGGGCAACGCCGCAAAAATATGCTTTGTCTGTTTGAAAATGAGCAATTTTATACAATACCGCTTCCTGCCTAACTTGTAAACTTAGATTTACTTGAATGAAGGAGTGGTAGAACCATTATGCATAACAGATCAGACTTAGAAAAACAATTTACAGCTGCGCTCAAATCTATTGCTCGTCGTCCTGACTTAAAGTCATATGTGGAGCAAACGCCACAGCTGAACCAAATGCTGCGAGGTGTTGCTGTGCGGTATGTAACGGGTGAAGCAAGGCAAGATGGAGTTGAAGCAGCAAGCGAGCTTTCCGCCAAAGGATACGCGGTATCACTCGAGTATATCGGCGAGAATACTGCTGATGTCGCTAAATGTGAGGCAGCAGTTACAGAAATGTTGGCGCTCATCCATGAAGCTCGGCAAAATGAGCTCTCCGCACGAGTATCATTTGATCTATCACATATCGGGCTCTCGCTGGATACGGAGCTTGCTTATTCGAATCTTATAAATTTAGCTGAGCAGGCGCAGAAAGCTGGCATTGAACTATTCATTAGTATGGAAGAGTCCTCGAAGACGGACAGAATACTGACTATATTTGAGCGAGCAGCTTCTATTTATCCGAATGTCGGCATTACGTTACAGGCGCATTTGAAAAGAACACCGCAGGATTTGGCAGCTATATCATCACTTAACCGTATCCGCATCGTCAAAGGCGCGTATCAAGAATCCAGTGAATACTCGTTACCTCGTTCTCCAGCGCTAAACGATCGTTATATTGAACTTGCCCAGAGCGCGCTCCGCCAAGGACACCGTGTATCGATCGCTACCCATGATGAGTCCATTATTGAACAACTTCTTAATCAAGGAGTGGGATCAAGTTCTAATGCCGAGTTTGAAATGCTGTATGGCATTCGTCCAGATTTGAGCAGCAAGCTGAAAGCAGCAGGACATCCAATCAGGATTTATCTTACTTATGGACATGAATGGTATTTGTACTTGTGCCATCGCATTGCGGAGTACCCGCCGAATCTTTTTCAAGCTGTTATTGATACGGTAAGTCATGAGGGAGTCCAGCCTGTGCAGTCGTATGAGTGAAGGAACTTAGTGGAGTGATGCTTTCAAGAGAGAGCAACTACAAAAATGATCGTAAAACGCTTGAATTTTCGAGCGTTTTTTTGTTTTTTGCTTATTTATAGAAAAATGAGCATCTAAGCAAATTTATTTTATTGTTTGGGAGGTTTTGGGTACATTGGTCTAGAATTGTAGTTATAAGTAGTTCCGAAGTCTATGTTTTAACCGTAAACTAATTAAACTTTCGCTTGATAAACGAACTGGAGAAGCCATAATGATAATTAATAATAACCCATCTGCTATTAACGCTCATAATAGTTTAAAGAAAAATAATATCCAAACATCTAAAGCATCGGAAAAGCTGTCTTCGGGTCTTCGGATTAATCGTGCAGCTGATGATGCAGCAGGACTAGCCATTTCAGAGAAGATGAGAGCTCAAATCAGAGGGTTAGATCAAGCACATAAAAACGTTCAAAATGGGATATCGCTTATTCAGACTGCTGAAAGCGGATACCAGGAAATAACGGATATCATTCAACGACAAAGAGAATTGATTATTCAAGGCATGAATGATACGAATACGTTTGAGGACAAGCAGAAAATTGACCAAGAAATTCAACAGCTTAAAGAAGAAATAAATAGAATTGCTACCCAAACGGAATTCAATACCATTAATCTTTTGGGACGAGATGACTTTCAAATATTAGCCGACCGTTCAAGTCATACGATTAAAGTAAATACATCGGGACCGTTTCCTCCAACGACTATAATTAATGAACGGACAACATCCTTTTTTCCAATTGGTATGACTGAGGTTCCCGTAACCGCTCAATCTTCGAATACGAATACAACGATCGGTAACGTTAACCATTTTAACGCTTCAGTCACACCCATTACTTCACCTGATGGACGTGAGGGGTATAACAATTACGAAAAAAATGAACATATCCATACAGAGACAACAACTACAGGTACCTATTATTATGGAAGAGAACTAGTCAGCGATCCTAGATATAAAGAGCTTGATATTAAGCATTTTTCTATTAATAATGTGTTTTTTCAGACTGAGCTTATTCCAAGTGGAACTACAGTCGGACAGTACCCTGATTTTGGCGGATTTGAAGATCGGTTCATAACTGTTGAAATAGACGGTATCTCTCATACTCTTGATAACTTTACTTTAACGAGCTCGGCTATAACCTCGAGTGCGATTACAGCCGTTTATGAAAAAGATGGTATTGAAATTGAAAAGATTATGTCGACGGACGGGTCGGCTTTTAAAGCAGAGTTTAAAATTAAAAATCATTCCGGTGTAGATGATAAACAAATCAAATTTAGTGCTGGTTTTAAGCCGGAATACGACGGATCATATAATATTTCGTCCTCCAGCGGAGTTCCTACAGGCGTTACTGCTATTCAAACGGAAATACCGAATTCAGGGACTGTGTTTGAACTATCAAACGATCTTGTGAATTACGATTTTTCATTCCTGAATGGCGGAAGCTACGTTAAGCCTAATTCATTAACAACGGGAAGCGATATTTTGCAATCGTCAAACTCTGGCCCCAATGTTATTACTCCATCATGGGAAACGACGGATCTTGATGATGGCGCTGTTTTGGAATTTGGCATTGTGCTAAATCATTTTAATTTTAAGAAAGATGTTTACCTTGTAACGAATAAAACGACAAGTCAAATTGATTCTATTATTGAAACCGTTACTACGGACATAACGGATGTGGACTATATTCCGCCTCGACTTGATATTCAAATCGGGGCAAATGAAAATCAAACGATGATTATTCCCCTTTTCAGTGTGAAGCTGGAAGGTTTGGGTATTGCCGATATGTCTATTTTACCGCCGGCCATACCTAGTGAATCGCTAGCTCAAGCAGATCATGCCATAACAAGAGTTACAAACTATAGAACGATTTATGGAGCATTGCAAAATCGATTAGAACACACAGCGAACAACTTAGGAAATTATGCCGAAAATTTAACCGCAGCAGAATCACGAATACGTGATGCTGATATGGCAAAAGAGATGATGGATTTAACCAAATCGCGTATTCTGAATCAAACAGCACAAGCTATGCTCGCTCAGGCTAATCAGAATCCACAGGCTATTTTACATTTGATCCAGTAACATGAAACCTACCTTTATGGTAGGTTTTTCATGTTGTTAGGGCATCTACATTTTCGCTATTGGTTGTGGATTGGTTAAATGGCTGCCGCATGGCAGGAGGATTGCTTTTAAGAGGATAAGGCATGGAAGAGCAGCAGTGAAAATAGTTTTCGCATGGATCGAGCGCCAATTTTGTTCATTAGATTTGATAGATGATTTTTGACCGTCTTTTCACTGATCACGCATTTTTCGGAGATCTCGCGATTAGTAAAACCATAAACAACGGAAAGGATGAGAATTTCTGATTCACGCTGTGTCAGCCGATAACGAGTTGCAAAACTTTGCATAACAAAATCTAATCTTCGAATTAGAAAATCGCTAACATCTTCATTTTCTATATCGTACATTTTTTTAAATATCGCTTCATGTGACGGTTTCTTCACTTCATAGGAGAGTTTCACTGTTTATGCTTACCTTCTAGCATTAAGCGGATTGAGAAAAACACACTTAAAATGAGAAGCAAACAACCGATTGCGTTCCATACGATCAAAAGCATTTCTACAAGTCTCCCTTGAACTTTTTTACTCTCACCTGCAGAAAAAAACATGGCCACTCCTAATTGTTTATCCAACTTTTCTCATTATAAATAATACGAAAGGCTTATTCTAGATGAAGAAGATCATTAGAAAATCGCTTTTTCGTCATTTTTCGACTGCTTTTACCTCGAACATATGACTTAAGTCATGTATATGATAAAATAAATAGTAAATCTATCATCCCACTCGGGGGCATGACTATGGATGTACAATTAAATAACAAAATGACTCACATCTTGTTCATCATTGTGATAGGAGCGACGATTTGCTTATTGTTACATACGAGCAAGCTATCTGCTTTACTTTTATTACTGGTATGTACGTATATAATGATCGTCTTCATTCGAAATTACATCCTAAAGATTAACCTAGAAGGATGGATAGGCATATTGAGCTTATCTATTCAATTAATCTTGGCATCTGTTATAACAATAGGGTCGGACAGCTTTTTTGCACAAATTTATATTTTAATTCTCGTTGGAGAATTTAGCTTTTATCACAGCAGAAACCTTTCGATTCTCTTTACTACGGTGAGCTATCTCAGTTTTGTACTAGGACTTTTGGTTTATCGCCAATTCCCGCCCTTTAAAGAAATAGCTTATATGTTGCCTCGTATCATTGACTACTTTGCAATTTTTGGGATAAGTCTCCTTGCAAAAATTGCTTTTCAGCAAAAGAATCAGCTGGCCAAAGACAATGAACAGCTGCGAATCGCATCCATTGAGTTAGCAAAGAAAACACAATTACAAGAGCGGACTAGAATATCCCGTGAAATTCATGATTCCGTTGGACATACGTTGACATCAGCGTTAGCCGGCCTGCAAACAGCAGCACATGCGATTGAGAAAAACAATTATGCGATTGCAAAAGATATGATCAATAGAACGAAAGAATATATTCACAATGGTTTGGATGATGTGCGAAGCTCAGTACAGCTGCTGCATGAAAATGTTCTAGATCAACCTTTTATACTTGAGCTTATTAAGCTGATCGATGAAACGAAGAGACAAACTCAGGTGGAAATTACATGCGAGATTGATGCCACATTGCCTGAACTGCTGCCAATAGTCGAAATAACGATTTATCGGGCATTGCAAGAAGGCCTTACTAATGGAATTCGGCATGGTTGCAGTACCCATTTTGAGTTTTCGCTAACTCATCGTGATGGGCAGATCCGGTTTATTTTATCCAATAATGGAAAAGTTCCTTCGCAATTTGTTCATGGTTTTGGTTTGAAAGCGATGAATGAGAGAGTAAAGGAAATTGGCGGAGAATTAACGATTTTGAACGAGCGTGCTGCCGATGGTGTAGCACTAGACATAAGCATACCTATTCAGACGAAACGATAGAGCGGAGGGAGCAAATTGTCTAAAAGAACGATTGTGATAGCAGACGATCAGCCCTTAATTCGCGATGGTTTGGCAGCTATTCTAAGTATGGAGGAAGAATATTTAGTTGCAGCTACAACGGGTGATGGGTTGGCAACGATAGCGCAAGTACGATTGCACCGTCCTGAGCTGGTTTTGATGGACATCCATATGCCGAAGTTGGATGGTTTGGAAGCAACAAAACGAATCAAAACGGAGTTCCCGGATACGAAAGTGCTCGTTCTGACAACGTTCGAGGATGAAGAATACATATGGGAAGCGATTCGGCATGGAGCTAACGGTTTTTTAGTTAAAGGGGTTGAGACTAAGAAGCTTCTCTCTACGATTCAGGATTGTTTAGAAGGAAGAATCAATTATCCCAGTCGGATTCAGAAACGTCTTGTACAGGCTCTAAACTTACCAGAACAGCTTGAACAAGGATCATCCCAAGGAATTTCCGAGTCTTATTCAATCGAACGGCCTGATGACATGCTGAATGGTCTTTCTGCACAGGAACGAAATATTGTAATGCAATTGAAACTAGGGAAGTCGAATCAAGCTATCGCTTCTGAATTGTTTTTAACGACCGGTACAGTAAAAAATTATTTGAGTGCGATTTACAAAAAACTGAAGGTTTCCAGCCGAACGGAAGCTATTGCATATCTTCATCATTCTTCGGGAACAACATCACCCCCGAGTTCTACGTAGTCGATTGCCGAAAAAGCTGATTTTGGGATAGCCCGAAGCCAGCTTTTTTTGCGTAGTCGTACGAAGTATTTTATGATGCGGCGCCATGTTTATTTGTTTAGTTTTTTTCGAAACCATAATCCCGTTCGACCTTGCAAACTCTTGTTTTGTAGCTGCTATACCAATCTGCTATTCCTTGTTGCTGTGCGACCAAATGCCGTTCATTTTGTTTCCATTTTTGTATCGCTTCAAGGGATTCCCAATAAGAAACGGTAATGCCTAGCCCTTCTCTCACACTTTCTACACCAAGATAACCCGGTTGAACGGAAGCAAGCTTCACCATTTCATCCGCCATTTCCTTATATTGGTTCTCAATTGCTGTTCGTTCTGATGTAAATATGACTGCATAATAAGGCGGTTGTGGTGTTTTCGCAATTTCACTCATGATTTGCCTCCTTGAATATGTTCCTATAAAGTTTAAAGAAAATAATTATACAGTTGTTCTCATTGAAAATAAACAATAGGATGAGCAGAAACCAATATGTGTATTTTGAAAAACATAACGGTTGTGCTATCATAGTTTCTTCCGAATATTAGATTGATGGTAGCAAAAGGTTACATATTTCCTACACAAATGAGTATTCGAGCAATCACATCAATAGATGAAATTACATTGTTATTAATTCCTTGCCTTGGGAAGTATAACTATGAATGGATTCTTAGAACGACATCGAGAGGGTAACAAATGGAGCAGATGATTCAAGATTTAATTGGTATTGTGAATGACTTTTTATGGTCGAAGCTGTTGATTGTTATGCTTATTGCAATTGGCCTTTACTTCACCCTGCGGTCAAATGTACTGCAATTGCGTATGTTAAAGGAAATGTTCCGTCTGCTGTTTGAGTCCACAAGCGGCCCGCGCGGCAGCATTTCACCATTTCAGGCGTTTTGTATTAGTATGGCAGCTCGTGTAGGAACAGGGAATATTACCGGAATCGCTATCGCGATTGCGTTAGGTGGACCAGGGGCTGTGTTCTGGATGTGGATCATCGCCATTATTGGTTCAGCCTCGAGCTTCGTAGAAAGTACGCTTGCTCAGGTTTACAAGATTAAGGACGGTGAGAGCTTCCGCGGAGGCCCCGCTTATTATATGCAAGCGGGTTTAAAGAAGCGGTGGATGGGCGCCTTATTTGCGATTTTAATTACGTTGTCCTTCGGACTCGTATTTAATGCTGTACAGTCGAACACGATTACGATTGCTTTTGAGAACTCTTTTGGCACGAATCGACTGGCAGTGGGATTAATAATGACAGCGATATTTGCTGTTATCATAATTGGCGGTGTTAAGCGGATCGCCAAGCTATCCGAATATATTGTGGTTGTGCTGGCGGTTTTGTATATTGGGGTTGCTCTTACGATTGTTGTGATAAATATTGCAGATATGCCGGCAGTGCTTGCTTTAATTGTGAAAAATGCGTTCGGAATAGAACAAGTAGCCGGCGGCTCACTTGGCGCAGCGCTTATGCATGGCGTAAAACGCGGTTTATTTTCTAACGAAGCAGGGATGGGCAGTGCTCCCAATGCTGCAGCTACTGCAACGACCAGTCATCCGGCAAAGCAAGGCTTGATCCAAGCGCTTGGTGTTCTGTTTGACACCTTAGTCATTTGTACGAGTACAGCCTTTATTATTTTGCTGTCAGGCGTGTATGAACAGCAGGGACTAGGCGGAATTGAACTCACGCAAGCAGCTCTGAGCGTACATATGGGTTCATGGGCATCGGGCTTCCTAGCGATCATGGTTTTTCTGTTCGCGTTCAGCACATTGATGGGCAATTATTATTATGGGGAAACAAATATTGAATTTCTCAACACCAGTAAAGTCTGGTTATGGCTATACCGTATTTGTGTGCTGGCGATGGTCATTTTCGGGTCGGTTGCCAAAGTGCAGCTTGTCTGGGATTTAGCAGATTTGTTCATGGGACTGATGGTGGTGGTCAATCTTATCGCCATTACTCTTTTATCACGAATCGCCTTTGATGTGCTGCGTAATTATATGCAGCAGAAGAAGGCAGGGCGTGATCCGAAATTTGTGAAGAGCAGCATCAAAGGTTTGGAAGACGTGGAATGCTGGGATGACTGAGACCCGCAAGTGATGCACAAAGATAAATAAAAGGAGTGTCCTACAGGTCAGAAATAATGACTTGTAGGGCACTCCTTTTTGTATTTATGGTCATCATCAATCACTTTTCTCTTTGCAATATGATGAAGCTCGCTGATGATAAATGCTTATGTTTTTGTTCGATAATACGTTCAACTTTGTAGTTGCTATAGGCTCTCAAATGATTCAAAATATCCCGATCTCGAATCGTCGGCACGACGTTTGGCTCGTCTGCGCTAGTAATTCGCGTATATAAAATGACATACTCAGCCTCGCATGAGAAAATGTCGTTCAACGTTTTGTTGAAATCATGGTCATCCGTAATATGGTAAAGAACGTCTAAGCAAACGACGAGCTCGCATGTTAGATAACCATGGTTAACGAAGTGTCGAGGGTTGTAGGCGAGAAAGCTTTTGGAGCGATCACCGGCAAATCTTTGCGCGCAAATATCGATGGAGGAATTGGCTACGTCCAAACCTAAATACTGTTCATAGCTCATTAACGATATTTGGTTTCCATCCCCGCATCCGAATTCGATTACCTTTTGAATCCCGTGTTCACTTATAAAAGAATTGATTACCTCCGCTTTAAAGTCCGCCAGCACACCGTAAGAGCCGCTGCCTGATGTGCCGCCTTGGGAGTAATTGTTGTCCCAATACGTTTTATAGTCAAATGGCGTCTTTTGTTCTTCGGTCATGTTGATCATTAGCCTCCTTTTATTTCATCCATTTCCTTGGCATCCACCATTATATGTATAACAGCTTTTAAGTGAACCGAAGCAAAGTCCTTATCATAGAAAACACCAAATACTTTAAAAAATAATAAGGATAAAAACTAAAAATGTGTTTTTAGTTGTTATTAGTTGTTTTTATGTTGACTTCGTGAAGGTTGGTGAGTATGATAAACATGGAAATCATGAGTTGGATTGGGGCAGCATTTAATTCATATAGAAGAGGAGAAATGATGAATGGAGAAAATAGCACGGGTGTTCATTATAGGCTGGGATGGAGCAGGGAATTTTGTGAAAGATGCGCATACACCTCATTTGGATCGATTAATTCGTACAGGTACATTCACATTTGACGCTCAAACGGTCTCACCAACGATTAGTGCGCAATGCTGGGGATCGCTTCTTCACGGAGTAAGCCCTGAAAAACATGGTCTTACGAATGATATCGCCAGTGAACATACGTTTCCAGAGCAATCGCAATATCCTTCGATTTTCCGAATTGTAAGGGATAGTATTCCAGATGCTAAAATGGCGGCTTTCAGCGTTTGGAATCCAATTAACGATGGCATTATCGAATCGACAATCGATGTGCATAAAGTATCGATGAATGACCGTGAGCTTTCGTTTGCGGCTGCTGAATATATTAAGGAAAATCCCGATGTATTGCTGATGTTTATTGGCTTAGACTTACCCGATGGAGCGGGGCACCAGCATGGATTCAATACACCTGAACAACTGCTTGCTATAGAAGAGACGGATGAGAGTACAGGAATCATATTACAAGCCATTGAAGAGAAGGGACTTCTGAGGGACAGCTTGATTATTGTCGTTTCCGATCATGGGGGTGGCGGGGAACAGGCTTATCAGCATGGCAGTGATCACCCACTGGACAAAACGATCTTCTGGGGCTGTGCTGGCCCTAGAATTAAGCATAATGCCACGCTTCAAGGTGAGCTCATGATTACAGATACGGCGGCAGTTGTTCTCCACGCACTAGGGCTGAATGCAAGAAGCTGGGATGCCAAGCTGCCTGAAGGCCTTTTTAATCCTTGATCTGTTTTATTCAAAAGCTGAGCTTACCCAATAAACAGCGCGTCCTTAACTAAGGAATGTGCTGTTTTTTTGTAGACATAGACAAACCATTACTAAATTCGTGATCAAAGATGAGCTATTTTCGCTAAAATAGGTGGCTTTGCGAGTGAATCTGACAACATAAACAGATGCATACAATCTGCACATTAGTACTGCGAAAATTGCAAAAATAAGTCATTTAAAATAATAATTAACTGCTGTTGACTTCCTTCTAACGAGGAGGTAATATAATTTTTACAACATTGTATACGCTTACATTTTAAATAAATTTGTGAATATATATAGCAAGGAGGAGGTGCATTTATAATTATCAGAAAATTCAAACAACATTTTGAAGTATCTAATTTTCTTACGATGGGGAGTGAGCCGAATGCAAAAAAAAGAATGTGTAGCGATGCTGCTTGCAGGCGGTGAAGGAAAAAGATTAAGCCATCTCACGTCTAAGCTAGCAAAGCCAGCTGTGCCTTTCGGCGGCAAATATCGGATCATCGATTTCACGTTAAGCAATTGCAGCAACTCAGGTATTCATACGGTTGGGGTACTGACTCAGTATCAACCGATGGTTCTGAACGCTTACATAGGAATAGGCAGCTCATGGGATTTGGATCGGAAAAATGGCGGGGTTACCGTACTTCCTCCATTTATGGAGCAACGAGGCGGCAGCTGGTATAAGGGGACGGCGCATGCGATCTATCAAAATATTCATTATCTCGAACAATATGATCCTGAATATGTTTTAGTTATTTCCGGTGATCACGTATACAAAATGGATTACTCCCTCATGCTCGAGCAGCACAAGGCAAGGAAAGCGGATGCTACGATCGCCGTAATTGAAGTCCCATTACATGAAGCAAGCCGATTCGGCATTATGGATGTGGATCATGAAGACCGAATTATTGAATTTGAGGAAAAACCGAAGCTGCCCAAAAATAATCTCGCCTCCATGGGCATATATATTTTTACTTGGGATGTATTAAAAAAGAAACTAATTGCAGATGCGCAGGACCCTGGATCAAGCAATGACTTTGGCAAAGACATTATTCCATCGATGCTCTACAGCAGCCATTCTATTTTTGCCTATCGTTTTAGCGGCTATTGGAAGGATGTTGGCACCGTTGAAAGCCTGTGGGAAGCACATATGGACCTTCTTCTTGAAAATCCACCGTTTACGCTTCATGATGCGAAGTGGCGAATTTACGCTAAAAACCCTAACAAGCCTCCTCATCATATCGCATCTACCGGCAAAGTGACAGGCTCCTTAGTGAATGAAGGATGTATGGTTTTTGGGGAAGTGGATCATTCCGTTCTCTTTTACGGTGTTCATGTTGGTGAAGGCAGCCTCATCAAAGACTCGGTCATTATGCCGGACGCAAAAATTGGGAACAATGTCACGATTCATAAAGCGATCATCGGCTCAGGCACTGTCATTCAAGATGGCGCGATTGTAGGCAGTGCGGGTGATGCGGCTGAAATTACTCTAATCGGTGAAAACATGGTCATTTCTTCTCAATTGATATAGGAGTGAATGCGATGAATAATGTTCTTGGCGTCATCAATCTCAGCATCAACCAGCCGCTCTTGCATGAACTGACCTACTCAAGAGCGACTGCGACGGTACCTTTCGGCGGCAGATATCGATTGATTGATTTTGTATTATCGAATATGGTGAATTCCGGAATTAACAATGTGGCAGTACTCGCTCATAACAATTACCGTTCCATCATTGACCATTTGGGCTCTGGGAAAGAGTGGGATTTGGATCGGAAATACCGAGGATTGTTTATTTTGCCCCCTAACAATAGCAATGTTCCCGGCTTTAACGGCGATTTGCAAAATTTTTACGGTTCTCTCGAATATTTTGCCCGCAGCACGGAGGAGTACGTCATCGTTTCAAGCAGTCATATGATTTGCAATATCAACTATACGGAAGCTGTAGAGAACCATAAACGAACAAATGCTGATATTACCGTCATCTACAAGGAAATGGACGTCGATCGTGACGATTTCTCTAACCTCATTACGCTTGACTTGGCTCAGGATGGGCGAGTCGTCCGTATGACAGAAAATCGCCAGAACAAGGAAAGCAACAAAGCCTATATGCGGATGATCATCATTAAGAAAGAGCTGCTTATTAATCTGGTCAAAAAAAGCGTGAATCAAAACTACTATGACCTCGTCCGGCATGTCATTATTCGAAATTTGAACGAGTTAAAAGTGTATGGCTACGAATATAAAGGATATTTGGCCGTCATTAATTCCGTTCAAAATTATTTTAAGCACAGCAAAGAGCTGTTGAATCCTGAGGTATGGAAATCTCTATTTTACGAGCCGGGTGTTATTTACACCAAAATCAAGGATGAACCGCCTGCAAGATACGCGAGTAGTGCAGTCGTTAAAAATTCACAGGTGGCTAATGGTTGTATTATTGAGGGAACTGTGGAAAACAGTATCTTATTCCGAGGCGTTCGAATCGGGAAAGGGGCCGTTGTCCGAAATAGTATCGTGATGCAGAAATGTGTGATTGATGAGGATTCTAGCCTTGATCACGTTATTCTCGATAAAGAGGTACATGTCACGCGTGGAAATAAGCTGGCAGGAGAGGAAATGTCACCTACCGTTTTCTCAAAGAAAAGCATAATATAAAACATACAGCGACCGCTTCTCGTTTTTTTACGGGAGAGCGGTCGTTTTGTATTTTAATTTACTGCATGCCTTCCATCGCAACTCTGGATTCGCTGCGCATGCGCAGCTTGTATTCTCGTGGCGAGCACTGATTTTGCCGTTTAAAGAGCTTATAGAACTGGGCCATGTTCGTAATGCCGACCTCGTAGCTGACATCCATGATGCTTAGCTCACTCGTCAGCAGCAGCAGCTCGGATCGTTTAATTCGTTTATAGTTGACGTATTCAACGAAGGAGACGCCCATCGTTTTTTTGAAATATTTAATGAAGTAGTGGTAGCTCAAATTAAGCAATGAACTAGCATCCTCTACGGACAGCTTGCTGCTTAAATGGGTGTCCACATAATCGAGAACGGGTCGTAATCGATTTAACTCAATTTCCTCTGTATCGTTCAGCAGGTTTCGGCTGTCGCTTCTAAGCAGAAGAAGCAGCAATCGCTTTATAATTGAACTAATAGCAATCTCGTAGCCTCTCATCCTCGTTTGCGACTCTTTAAATATTTCCAAAATAAAGGCATGGGTTTCTTGTTTGGCTGTTTCGTTCATGTCAAAAATATAATTAAGCTTATCGAGCGGCTCTGTCAGCTCAGAGAAGCAATTCAAATAAGGCATCGTACTTTGGTCAAAATGTTTGCCCAAATCAATCTGAAAGACAACATAGTGCTGTACTTCCGAAAGCGGCTTGTGAGAGCGATGCGGCTGGGAGGCGCCTAGCACCATAACATCGCCTGGTCCGAGGACGACATAGCCGTGCTTGCTTTGCACACCTAAGCGGCCTTCAATAATAGCAAGGAATTCTACTTCTTTATGATAGTGCCATGGATGTTTCTCAAGCGTGCTGAAATAGTCAGCTTCCGAGTAAATCTCCCAAATTTTAAGAAACAATAGCGGATTTTGATAAATGACTTCTTCGTTGATCGCTTCGGAATGCGTATCAATGGCGATTTTTATTATAGTCATATGCATCACCTCCATTTTGGAGTATACCACTTTTGGAAATGTTGAATCAATAAACGCGTCATTATTAGCTGTCTTTTCAGTATATCCAAAAAAGAAAGACACTTTTGAATATAAAATCAGCATGTTTAAGTATTACGTTAATGGGGCAAATTTTTTATACTGAGATTAACTGAATGAATAAGGAGTGTTCATATAATGGCAAAGGTAACGGTATGGAATGAAAATCGTCATGAGCAATTAAATCCGGTTGTTGCTGGAATTTATCCACAAGGTATTCACGGTGCAATTGCAGCCTTTCTAACTGAAGCTGGCTACGATGCAGGAACGGCTACACTAGATGAGCCAGAGCATGGATTAACGGATGAGGTATTAAACAATACAGATGTACTCATTTGGTGGGGACATCTTGCGCATGGAGACGTAAAGGATGAAATCGTTCAAAAAGTACAGCAGCGCGTGCTGGATGGAATGGGCTTGATTGTTCTTCACTCCGGTCATTTCTCCAAAATCTTTAAAGCATTGATGGGTACAAGCTGTGACTTGAAATGGCGTGAAGCGGATGAGAAGGAACGCCTTTGGGTTGTAGCGCCAAGCCATCCGATTGCTGCAGGACTTGGAGAGTATATCGAGCTGGAAAAAGAAGAAATGTACGGCGAGCATTTTGACATTCCTGCTCCAGACGAGCTAATTTTCACAAGCTGGTTTGAGGGCGGAGAAGTGTTCCGCAGTGGCTGTACGTTTACTCGTGGAAACGGCAAAGTATTTTACTTTAGACCGGGACATGAAACGTATCCAACGTACCATAACAAAGACATTCAACGCGTCATTACGAATGCCGTGAAATGGGCACAGCCGGTAGACCGCAATCGTCCGGTTTATGGAAATGCACAGCCACTTGAAAAAATTTCAGTAAAATAAAGTTATAAGAAAAGTAATGTGACGCTTGGGAGTTTAATCCCAAGCGTTATTTTGTTTTGAGCACTATTTTGAAGCGTAACATTTAGTCAAAATAGTGCATTGGCAAATGGGGTATAATCCACCATACTAAATGGAGTGATCGCTCGGGCTTGCCTGCCCGATTGCATAGATGAAATCCTTGTCGCAAGAACAATACAATAAGCTTGCACTATATCTAAGCCGTCTTCGTGCTTTTTGATATGGTGCTTTTTAGTCCTATAGCCGATTGCAAAGAAAGCAGCGTTAATCGTGTTGGCAAGCGGCTGTTTTGGCGAAAATAATGCAGGAAGTTGAAAACGGTTTATTGATCTTACCAGCGCTACCGCCTAAGATAAATAAAACCAAACTCGCACGGCCTGCACATGAGAAGAGGGCATTGCTCCTGAAGAGGCTGCCATGCCTCGATACGGAAACGGTATCGGGGTTTCTTTGGTTTACATCACCCGGGAAATAATTACAGTGTGCTTTTGCAGAGAAAGTTAATGTGTTCGTTGCATGGCTTTGAAACTTCAAGTAAAGGGCGGCTGTTCATAAACAAGAAAACGGCGCTAATCATCAGAGAAAAGGGTGAGGGCTAATGATGAGCAAATCGTGGTTTAATCGGCTGCTTCTTTCCTATATGCCGATATTTATTATCGTAGTTACCTTCACTTTTTTTGTGTTTTTTCAATTAATTAGTGAACAGGGTCGGAAAGAAGCTATTAATGCTAACAGCATGTTGTCTTTGCAAGCGATGAGGTTAATCGACACGTCTTTACGAGCGATAGATAACATGGTGATGAAGGAATCGATTAACAACAAGTCACTTATCGATTTTTTCAACAGCAACGAGAATGGTGACCCTTATATTAACATTAGCGCCGTCATGAAAATGAACGATATGATTTCTTATTATCCACTCATTGATTCTGTCTATCTGGTTCGCTATGAAGATCAGGTTGTGCTAAGTAATGCGACGGGCGGACATATCGACACCTATCCAGACAAAGCTTTTATCGAGCAATATCGCAATACGATCTCTCAGAAATGGACGGATAAGCGGGCATTTAGGCAATTTACGTTATTGGAGAGCAAGGATGTTGTCAGCCTCGTGAGAGGTGCTCCATTCATGACGGGTGAAAAAGGTATGATCGTTGTCAATGTCGCAACGGATGCTTTGGAGCGTTTAGTTCATGAGCTTTACAATTCGGAAGTCAGCTTCATTCGCATCAAAGACGGAGCGGGCAATGAATTGCTCAATGAGGCAGAACCTGTAGATTCTATGCGCGTTTATGCAAATTATAAATCGAGTTATTCGAATTGGTCTTATATAAGCGGTTTTGTGCAAGGTACGTTTATTCAAACGGTATCGTTGCTTTATAACGTATGGTTTGTGATCGGGATCCTGATGATCATTGCAGGTCTCGTATGGATGATTTATATATCAAGGCGAAATGCGAAGCCGGTAGAGCAGATTGTGTCACGCTTCAGTGGATATAAATTAGCACTGGCAGAAAGTGGAAAAAACATTGGATCTGGCAGGATTAACGAGTTTGTCTTTATTGAATCCGCACTTGATAATTTAACGGAGCAGGCAAGGCAATATCAGCAGCAGTATAAGGAAGATCTTCATTTACGGACACGTAATCTATTCCATCAGCTTATTGAAGCTGGAGCGGAACTGACGCCTCTGGAATGGCAGCGCGAAGCGCAGCGGCTGCAGCTTCCCGCGCCTGCGGATCGCCATACGCTTATTGTCATGGAACTGGATAAGTACGGAGAGTTTTGCAGCAGTTATTCGCGAAACGATCAGAATTTGTTGAAATTCGCTCTGCGAAGCATTACTTATGAGCAATCGTCACGCTTCGGATACGCATGCTGGGCAGAATGGACAGCCTCTTCTCGTCTCAGTGTTATTTTATTTGAGAGCGGGAATGCTCATGCTGCACTGCTAGTTCAGCTTTGTGACAGTATTCGGGCTTGGATTGAACAAAATATGAAGTTCACGATTAGTATAGGAATCGGTGATCCAGCCTTGCAGCATTCCGAAATCGCAAAGTCGTTTCAACAGGCTTTGGAAGCACTTAATTACAAAATGGTGCTTGGCGAAAATCGCCTTATTACACGCGAGGATATGATGAGTCAAGGCCAAGTTGAAGTATACGCTTATCTTGGGATGATTAGATCTGCTGTTTATGCCTTCCGCAAATCAGAAGCGAGCTGGAGAGCAGAATTAGACGATTTGTTCAGCCAGATGAAGCAAGGCTTGCTCACTAAGGACGAGATTATGAATGTTATTAATTACTTGCTCTATAGTTTGGGACGCGAGCTGTCTGGTCTCGGCAAAGAATTTAATCTCGTATGGGAAAGCGAAGCACTGCCGGTTCTAACGGGAAAATTGGATAATTGCCATTCTCTGGAAAATATGCAAGAGGCGATCATCGGTAAAATGACAGAGCTTGAGCATACGCTTGCAGATATGCGATATAGCGGTCAGCATGCCGGCATTATTCAGGAGATGCGGAGAGTTATTGAAGAGGAATATGTAAATCCGAATATGTCGCTTGAATATTTAAGCGAGAAATATGATATGAATGCCAAATATGTGAGCAAGCTGTTCAAAGAAACAACAGGCCAGAAGTTCATTGATTTCTTAATTGATATTCGGCTGAATGAAGCGAAGCGGCTTTTGAAAGAGACACGGAGGACGGTTCAGGATATTGCGGAAGAGGTTGGTTACACAAGTGCGATTTCGTTTACGAGAGTGTTCAAGAAAGTGGTTGGATGCTCGCCAGGCGAATACCGTTCAGAGACGCTGAAGCAGCAAAATGGCTGAATATACATGGAGTTGAAAATCGTTAAGCGCAAGAATTATGTTAGTTCTTTTATCGAAAAATGGATGCTATAGGGACGGCAGCACCGATAGTATAAGGTGCTGCCGTTTCTTATGGAGCAGCGATGCGAAAAAGGTTAAGCGCGCAATTAATGTATCTTGTTGCATAGTGAGGGCAGCTTATAAAATGATCACATGAAAGCGCAACCAAAAATGAGAATGTTAAAGGAGGCTAGCCCTTGTCCAAACTTAATCATGAATGGCATTCCGTTCCGCAGGCCTTTGCACACCCAGCAAGAAGGTATGGGCCTCTACGCAAAATGGCTCGCCACTGGCAATTGTATTTCGTCATTTTATTGCCGATTGCTTATCTCATTATATTCAAATATGTCCCCATGGCGGGCATCGTGATCGCGTTCAAAGATTACAACGTCATTAAGGGCATCTTTGGAAGCGAGTGGATCGGGCTAAAATATTTCAAACAGTTTTTCGAATCTCCAAATTTTTGGCTCTATATGAAAAATACGCTTGGCATTAGCTTCTATGGCTTGTTAGTCGGCTTTCCAGCCCCAATCATCCTTGCGCTTGCGCTTAATGAAGTGCGCAATGGACTATTCAAGAAAAGTGTACAGCTGGTTTCTTACGCACCTTACTTTATATCAACGGTCATTATGGTTTCGATCTTAATTGTCAACTTAACCCCAAACGTAGGGATTGTCAGCAAATTGTTCCAAATGCTTGGCGTAGAAAACACAAACTTTATGGGTATCCCTTCATTGTTCAAATCCATCTATGTCTGGTCGGATGTATGGCAGCATACCGGTTACGGAGCCATTATCTATATTGCGGCATTAGCTGGCGTCAATCCTGAGCTGTATGAAGCGGCAAGGGTTGACGGGGCATCGAGAATACAAAAAATTATTAATGTCGATATCCCAAGTTTGATTCCGGTATCCGTCATTCTTCTTATTCTTAATCTAGGCAATCTGATGAAGCTCGGTTTTGAGAAGATTTACTTGATGCAAAATCCGCTTAACCTAGCGACCTCAGAAGTCATTTCTACTTATGTGTATAAAGTGGGCTTGCTGGGTTCGAGCTTCAGCTTCTCAGCAGCGATTGGAGTTTTCAACTCCGTTATTAATTTAACATTGCTGATTGTCGTCAACTATATCGCTAGAAAAATTTCAAATAATAGTCTGTGGTAAATGAGGCAGAAGGGAGACTTTATGAAAAAAAACATTACCATTCGAGAATCAAACGGTGATCGATTATTCATGGCATTCATTTATGCTTTTCTGACAGTGGTACTATTAGTGGTGCTTCTGCCGCTTCTCTATATTTTAAGCTCTTCCTTTAGTTCGCCGCAGGCTGTCGTTTCCGGCAAGGTATGGCTGTTCCCGGTCCATTTCACGCTCGATGGCTACAAGGCGGTATTCAACAATCCGCAGATCGGCACTGGATTTATGAATTCATTGTTCTATACGGCAGTCGGGACGATCATTAATGTTATTCTGACGGTCATGCTTGCTTATCCGTTAGCGAGGAAAACATTTTATGGAAGAAATTTTTTCATGGTTCTTCTTGTTATCACAATGATGTTTGAGGGCGGGCTGATTCCGTATTATTTGGTCGTCAAACAACTGCATCTGCTGGATACAAGGTGGGCTATGATTTTGCCGGGAGCTCTTGCCGTATTTCAAGTCATCATAGCACGAACCTTCTTCCAGACGAGTATTCCTGAGGAGCTGTCCGAGGCGGCGGACCTCGATGGCTGCAGCGACATTCGGTTTATTTTCAGCATCGTACTCCCGCTCTCGAAGCCGATCTTAGCCGTTATGATGCTGATGTATGCGGTAGGACATTGGAATGCATATTTCGATGCACTCATATTTCTGCGATCCCAGGAATTGTTTCCTCTGCAAATCGTATTGCGTAATATTCTAATTCTAAATACGGTGGATGCGTCGATGATTTCCAATGCGAATCAGATGCTTGCTCAGCAGGGACTAAAGGATTTATTGAAATATTCATTGATTGTTGTTGCTAGCGGACCTGTACTCATCATCTACCCTTTTGTTCAGAAATATTTTGTGAAAGGTGTCATGATTGGTTCCTTGAAGGGATGAGTAGGAGGATTTCTTTTGGAGGGGGGATGGGTTGCCTTTGGGGCCGAGGCAATCATTCAGTTACAAACGTTACAGCATGCTGCTAGGAGTGACTAGGATATCACAAGGAGGAGTCGGTTTTATGAGAAAAGGATGGAAAAAATCCAGTGCAATCTTAATGTGTGTCGTACTTAGCTGTGTTGTTATTCTAGCTGCTTGCAGCAAGGATACGGGGAAATCCGGCAATGGCAAAACAGAGGAAACAGGGCAAAAAGAAACAAATGCTGTGCAAGAGGATCTTTTTACAGCTGTAGGTACGTATCCCATTGTGAATAAGCAGATGACGCTTAAGATGTTTGCACCTCAGCTTCCTACGATCGAGAACATGGAGACGAATACGTACACGAAGTTTTTGGAGGAAAAAACGAACATTAAGATTGCATGGGATCTTGTCCCAAGTAATGCGCTTGAGGACCGCAAACAGCTGATGCTCGCAAGCGGTGACTATCCGGAAGTCATTTTGCAAGCTAATCTGACAAGAGAAGAGCAAATGAAGTATGGGAAACAAGGCGTATTCCTTCCTTTGAATGAATTAATCGATAAGTACGCTCCTAATATAAAAAAAGCTCTAGCAGATATTCCATATATGAAGTCGTCTATTACAGCTCCAGATGGAAACATCTATGCGCTGCCGCAAATCAATGAATGCTACCACTGCGATAATGCTTTGAAGCTTTGGATCAACAAGGCTTGGCTTGACAAGCTTGGACTCCAGCTGCCTACAACAACGGAGGAGTTCTATCAGGTCTTGAAGGCATTTAAGGAACAAGATCCGAACGGAAACGGAAAGAAGGATGAGCTTCCGCTTACAGGATCCGATGAAATGTGGGCTGGCAACGTGTCCGCTTTCTTGATGAATGCGTTTATAGTAGATGATTATACCGAGAAAAATGCCGGCACCTTCTTATCAGTTAAAGATAGCAAAGTCGACTTTGTAGCAAACAAGGATGAATGGAAGCAAGGGCTTGAATATTTGAACAAGCTGTACAAGGAAGGGTTGATCGACCCGGCAGCCTTCACGCAAAATGCGGATGCGATTCAACAGCTGGCAAACCGCGAGCCGGATAACATTATGGGAGCTGTGACGACCGCGCTTATTAGCTACGGCTATAATATGTCGGAAACTCAGCCTAGGCACAAGGATTATGTGACGCTGCCTCCGCTGAAAGGACCAAGTGGCGTACAGCAGACGCTTAATTTCGCAGGCATTAGCAAATCGCAATTTGCAATTACGAATAAGGCGACCGCAGATCAACAGATCGCTGCGATCAGACTAGCCGATTATTTGTACACGGAGGAAGCAATTGTGCTGCAAGAGAATGGTCCTGAAGGTCAAGGCTGGCGCAAGGCAGAGGACGGCGAATTAGATATTGATGGCAAGCAGGCTAAGTATGCTTATATTCAACGAGAGAGCAAGCAAACGCATAACGATGGCTGGGAGCAAATTGGTCCTTCACTTCGTACCTATGCATACCGTTCCTCTTGGATGGCTATTCAGGACCCGCTAGCAGACGGTGGATATGGAACACGTTTGAATACGGAATCGAAAAAATATGAATCATTCCATTCCAAAGAAATGTATCCAAACGGCGTATTCATTGCGCAAGATGATGCGGAAATCGCTGCTCAGCTCAAAACAACGATAATTGATTATACAAAATCCAATATGGCACAGTTTATTACGGGCTCCAAAGACATCAGCAAGGAATGGGATGCTTATGTTAAAGGCTTTGATGGCTTGCAGCTTGGCAAATACATTGAAATTTATCAAAAAGCATTGGGCAATTCTTAATAACCGAATGGAGGAGGCTTTGCACCAATGAGTGAACTATCCAGTGATAACGTGCTAGAAGAAACAGAAGAGCAAGAGCTTCATGAAGGTGTGCACAATTTTAGCAGCGAGCGTGATTGGATACGACCTGATAATCCAGTTACGCTTGAGCGATTGGAATGGTTTAAGGATCAGAAGCTCGCACTTATGATGCACTGGGGACCTTATTCCCAGCTAGGAGTTGTAGAGTCTTGGGCGCTAAGCGACGAGGATCAGGATTGGTCGCGTGAAGGCATTGACTGGGAGAAGGATGGCGAAGCATTCAAGCAGCAATATTTTGATTTAAATAAGACGTTTAATCCGATTCGCTTTCAGCCAGACGTATGGGCAGATCTAGCGGAGGAGGGAGGCTTCAAATACCTCATTTTTACGACGAAGCATCATGACGGATATTGCATGTGGGACACAAAAACGACGGATTATCGCATCACTGATGAACAGACACCGTTTCATACGCATAAGTATGCCGATATTTGCCGTCATGTATTTGATGCATTTCGCGCGAGAGGATTGTCTATCGCCGCCTATTTCTCGAAAGCAGATTGGCATACGCCTTATTACTGGGCACCGGATATGGAACGCAGCCTTACCAACACGCGGCGTGGGCCTACTTACGACCCGCAGGAGTATCCTGAGCTGTGGAACAAGTTTGTCGCGTTTACCCACGAGCAGATTACGGAGTTATTGACGCAGTATGGCCGAATAGATGTGCTGTGGCTTGATGCCGGCTGGGTAAAGCCGCTGCGGAGCGGCCAGGACATTCGGCTTGGCGAGATTGTGGAGAAAGCAAGGGAGCAGCAGCCATGGCTGCTCTCGGCAGATCGCACGGTAGGCGGACCGTATGAAAACTATGTTACCCCTGAGCAGACCATTCCGACCGAGGCGATGAACATCCCTTGGGAGAGCTGCATTACGATGGGGACGTCCTTCTCTTTCCGATATGAAGATAAATATAAACCGACGCGCCAAATCGTGAAGATTTTGCTTGAGGTTGTAGCTAAGGGCGGCAATCTCGCGTTAAATGTAGCTCCGCAGCCTGATGGCAGGCTTCCCGAAGGAGCTATCCAGCGCATGAAGGAACTTGGCGCTTGGCTGAAGGTGAACGGCGAAGCGATTTATGGTACTCGCATTTGTGCGCCTTACTATACAGGCAGTCAAGCTTTTACGCAAAAAGGAGATTATGTTTATTGTGCCAACCACTATCCATCAGCTGATACCGTAGTTTCAGAGACGGTCTTTATTCCTTATGAAGGCTTGCTGGAGTCGATTGAGCTGCTTGGAATGGAAGGAAAGCTGAACTGGACAGACGAGAACGAAGGGATTTCCGTGCAGCTGCCTGAAGCTGCTATCAATGAACCAACACCAATTGCACATGTGTTTCGGATGTTGAGGAAAATTAAAGAGTGATTCAATCTGTGAAAATAACAAAAAGAGAAGCATGCTGCTGAAGGCAGCATGCTTCTCTTTTTGTTATTTTTCTTTTTTTCTATTTTTTGTACTTATGGGAACATCAAATGTTACATAATCAACATTTCTAGTCAGCAGTAAATAGCGCATACCAGTAGCCGGATCGCTAATAACAACGGAATCCAATCCAGCTGATTCAATGATTCCTTTAAATATTTTGGCATTCCATTCACGGTTGTTCTCGTAAGTCATATAGAAGGTAGCCGTTTTACCGCGATTTGTTCGCAAAATTTGAACAAAAGCTGATTTTGAAGCATTGTTCTTTACTTGTTTTCTCATCATTGAATCTTCCTCTCAGCATATGATTTCTATCATAATATGAGAGAGTTTTGTTTCGTTCTTGGACTAGTTGTTCATATTTCCGAAACCTGCAATTACCGTGAATGAGCCTGTTGAATGAACCATTCGGCCAGATGCATAAGTTTTACTTTTTGATTTACACCCGTACTGCCCTTAAACAGGATGGCTGATCCAGTTGGCATGTTTTGAGCTAACTTTCTCTTTAAACCGGAAACGGAGTGGAAATGGTTTGTTTTATTTTTGGTTAGTCCAGACTGAATGGCTCCTTTTCCAATTTCTTTCGCATTGCTGCCAATCGTGTAAAGACGATCAATGGATTGCTGCATTAGTTTTTTTCCAGCATTAAAATGAATCTTTTTTGAATGCTTTCCGAGATCATGAATCTCTCCGAGTACAGCTATTTTTTTTCGCCTTTTGGCAACCTTCCAGAGTACGTCCAAAGCAGCATCTAATTCTGGCTTCGTATTGAAGCTATCATCAATGAGAATGTTATTTCTAGGCAAACGATGGACTGTTAATCGTGCATAGGGCTGCTCATATTTTTTGAGACCCTGTTTGATCTGAGGAATGGTACAGCCAAGCTGATGGGAAACAGCGATCGCAAACAAGGCGTTGTATACATTGAAATGACCAAAGCCAGGAATAAAGAATGCTGCATTTTCTTTGCCTAATCGAGCGTTGAAACTCATCCCATTTTTTAAATAACGGATACGATTTGCTTGGTAATCAGCATGATTATCGATGCCAATAGTCAAGATCTTCCCTTTAAACGAAGCCAAATCGAGCAGCTTGGAGTGTTTATCGTCTTTATTTATAAATAAAAGCCCAGTCTGCTTCATCCCTCTAATCAGTTCTGATTTTGCATTAGCAATTCCACGTATTCCACTTTTAAAATGGCCGACATGTGCTCTTCCTATCGTTGTGATTACGCCGATCGTGGGCTTTATTAAACGGCAATGCCTTCGTATGTCCCCAGCTTTCTTCATTCCGAATTCCAGGACGACCGCTTTATATGATGAATCGATTTGTTTACTATATTGGGAAGTAAACCAGACATCGTTCCCATTTTGAAACGATTTAAACGTTTTCCGATTTCTTTCCAAGATCGAAGCGAGCATCTCTTTTGTCGTTGTTTTTCCTGCACTGCCTGTCACGGCAATTATGGGCCTGCGCATGAACAATCCTCCTAACTCTATGAATAAATGATAGTTTAACTAGAAACAAATCTATGAAATGGTCATATATTGTAAGGTGATTTAAAAGATGGACAAGAGGAGGTGAGAGGGTGACATTAAGGGAACGTTTGTGGATGCTTGGTTACAAGGATAGTCAGCTAAAGAAGGCTTTGCTGGCCTTTCAACGTGATTTTCACACGAGCAAATCCAAGGCATTAAGTAAATTAACGCTGCTCCGTTTAAGAAAGCTGACTAACGGAAATATGAAGTTGAATCTATTATCAAGAATCATTCATAGTGAATCTGACGGTGAGCCCTATCGTGGAATGGTTGCCGTAGGCGCAGTTGTTCTAAATCGACTGAAATCCCATCAATTTCCGAATTCACTCACCGCTGTTATTACTCAACCGTTGGCTTTTACAGTGGTACAAAATGGACGGTTTTGGCTGGAGCCAACTCTTCTTTCTTATAAAGCAGCCAAGGAAGCTTTCAGTGGTACGGACCCTACTGGCAATTGTTTATTTTTTTTTAATCCCGATTTATCCAGCTCCCGTTGGATTCTAAGGCTTCGTCCAAAGCTCAGAATTGGCCGACATGTTTTTGCTTAGTTACACGAAGCGCTGGCGGCGATTGCTGCTCTTCCTTTTACGCTTTCCAAGCAATTCACTGATGGTGACGAAATGATAGCCTTGTTTTCGCAGCCCATTGACGATAAGAGGTACGGCCTTTAAGCTTTGTATCCATGGGTCGCAGGCATGCAGAAGTACAATGCCTCCCGGATGTGCATGTGGTATAACTCGGCGAACAATATCAGCTGTACGGGTGAATTTCCAATCCAAAGAATCGATATCCCAGTGAACAATCGTTTGGTTCATTTTCAAAAGCTGTTTAATGACACGGTCGTCAATATCGCCGCTTGGTGTTCGAATCATGTTAGTCCTGACGCCGGTAATATGATAAATCGCTTTCCTTGCGGAATGCACATCTTGTTTAATCCATGCATTGGATTGGCTTGTATAATTGTCATGACGATATCCATGTGAAGCGATCTCATAGCCCATAAGTTGAATTTTTTTAGTGATTCGTGGATTTAACTCAGCCCATTTGCCGGTTACAAAAAAGGTTGCTTTTGTTACACCCAATCTGCGAAGCAGGGACAGCATTTTCATAGGTACTTGACTGCCATGAGCGATATTGATCGTTAAAGCGATTTTTTTTTGGTTAGTCGGAACGTGTTGGATCACACGATTCGTATACAAGGATAGGGTTCCTCCATTTTAGAGCAGCTCAAATTAATTTATGTTTTTTCAACTCGGTGATGATTTGAGCTGCGCGACTTTTGTAGCTATGCTTCTGAACGGCTAAGAAACCTTGATTTCTAATTTTTTCTCGTGCGTTGGGATGCTTCAAATAATATCGAATCAATTGGCGAGTTTGTTTGGAAGAGCGTGATACGATAAGTTCTTTATTTGGCCGGAATAAACGCCGAATTTCTGGTGTATCACTTGTGACTAGAAAACCTCCAGATCCCAGAATTTCATAAGTGCGCTGGGTGACTTGCGTTAGTTGGTTTTGCGGTGCAAGTACAATTTTAGCTGAATTGTATACTTTGTGTGCCTCAGGATACGGCAAATAGCCGTGTATCCATTTATTAGGAACCTTTACGCCAAGGATGGGCTTCATTTCTTCCCATTGTTTGCCCCATATATCTATTCTTGTGCCATCCTGCACGAGAGGACGGATTAAATGATTTAAGGATTGAATTCGGAAATGATGGGGATACAGCTTTAAAATCCGCGAATAGCCGTTTGCTACAACCGCAATATCGCTCCTCAGCTGCTTGTTCACTGCTCCTCTACGGTGAACGCTGCGGTGAAACCCAAAGTCCAAATGGGCGGAAGGTATGCCCATTTTTTTATAATCCTTTACTTTGCGGCGACATATCGTAAATACAAAATCCGGTTTCACAGCGCGTACATAAGGAAGAGTAAACGATTCATGATGAGTGGGGTCCTCGGTTGCCCAGTAAATATGGGGAATCCCAGATTTTCCGACATATCGGCGAATCCACTTTTGCTTAATGGGAGTATGTTCACTGGTCCATCCCATGCTGATTATGAGCTCTGGTCGAAATTGGCTTAGCAAGGTCGGAAGATTTCTTTTTGTAAGAGGACCTGATATCTTCACGTTATGGCCAAGGTCCTTAAATCCATTCGGAAGGCCATGAACCCACATGGGGTGACTTTCCAGAAACAGTATCCGCATTATTTTCTCCTTCCTTTTAGGACTCCAAATACGTATCCCCGTCTTTTTATGCCCTGTATGATGGCAGGCAATGCTGCAAGCGTGCTGTCTGAGAAATCGTGAAATAAAATGATCCTATCTTTATGCTCATTACTCTCCTTCAGCACTTTCGTAATGATTTGGAAGGGGCTGGGGAAAGGCGGACTTGAGTCGAATGAGTCGATATGCCAGTCAAAATCGATGTAGCCTTTGCGGACAAGGGAAGCTTTTATTTTCTTATAAATTTGTTTGCCGCCATACAAATAACCTGGTGGACTTTCAGAACCGCCTGGAAAACGATAGATTCGTGGTTTTTTTCCGATGGTGCGCACTAACAGCTTCTCCAATTGATAAAAGTCAGTCAAAAAAGCTTTTTTAGATGAGTAGATTTTAGCGTAATCATGAGAAAACGTATGATTGCCAATGCTATGTCCTCTATTTGCGATTGCCCGGTACATCCGAAGTCCGAAGCGGCTTGTATTGCCAATCACGAAAAAAGTAGCTTTTATTTTATGTTTTCCTAATAGCTCGATTATTTTTTTCGTATTAGGCAAAGGCCCATCATCAAAGGTGAGATAAGCGGTTCTTTTTCCTTTGCCAGCTATGTGGCTCATTTTCCTCAAATGATTCCCTGCTTCCGTAACGTGGACAGCATACTGCGGGCACGGTTCGTATAATGATGTTTGCGAATGTTCTTTTGCCCAGCAAATCTTACCTTTTCCCGTTCGAAATCATTTTCCAAATAATAACGAACCAACTTGAGCGTTTCCTTCGGAGAGGAAGATATCGCTGCATCACGACCTGCTTTAAGCAGTCGCCTAGTCGCAGGTGTATTGCAGGTTAATAGAAATCCTCCTGAACCGACAACTTCATAGGTTCTTTGAGTAACCATATCCGTGTAGTTTTGCAAGCCCAAAATAATTTTGGCGGAGCTGTATACTTTATTCGCATGTTTATAGGGAATTGGTCCCTTGATGTGCTTTTTCGGAATGTTTTGACCAATAAAGGGTCTCATGCGGGACCAATTCTTTCCATAGAAATCTATTTTTTTACCGCTTTGAAGTAAAGGACGTATCAGAATATCAATGGATTTGCGACGATAAAGCTTGGGGTATTTTCGCAATACGTCAGGGTAGGCGTTCGCTACGACGGCTATATCTGCTGTATATTTCAGGTCGGGAGGAATCCTTTTATGAATATTTGGATGATACGCAAAATCCAAATAAGCTGCAGGGAAACCTTGTTCTCGAAACTTAACCGCTGTTTTTGCTGAAATGGTAAAAGTAAAGTCGGGCTTCATCCTCTTTAAGAGTGGCAATGTAAATGTTTTGGTAAAGTTCGGATCTTCTGTTGACCAGTAAATTAAAGGAATCTTATATTTCGTTGCGAAAGCTCTCATCCGTTTCTGATTTTGTTCAGTTTGATCAGGACCCCATCCTACATTTATGAGAAGGTCGGGTTTAAAGGAAGGCAATAAATTGGAGAGCGAGGAGCTTGAGACTGGTCCCGACATTCGCACCTTGTGGCCGAGATCGCGCAGACCGTCCGGCAGACCGTGTGACCATAATTGTCCACGCTCCAAAAATAGTATATTCAATTTGTTCACCATCCTGTTTGTAATAGACAGGCGTATAAGCAAATTCTCCGTTCAAATCATATAGATATGCATGGAGGGATACGATGAAAAATAGAAATGAGCCCATAAGCTGCGTAAATACGACGATGAAATGTGTGGCTTTAACGTTTGATATCGGTTGGGGCGGAACGATGACTACACCCGTACTTAACGTCCTGCAAGCCAATAAAATAAATCGGGCAACATTTTTTCTATCAAGCCCATGGGTGGAGAAACGAGCGAAGCTAGCTCGGAAAATAAATGCTTTCGGTTATGAAATCGGCTCCCATGGCGATAAGCATGAAAACTACACGGAATATAGCAACCGCTGGATTATAAATGAAGTGAGGAAGTCAGAATCGACGATACGTTCAGTGACCGGGGTAAAATGCAAGCTCTTTCGAACACCGAATGGAGATATGAATACACGGGTAACGAATGTATTGGGCTCATTAGGTTATCGAACGATCTATTGGAGCATCGATTCGAAAGATTGGATGAATCCTGGCATATTTGCGATTGTTCAAAACGCAACAAAAAATGTACGATCCGGAGATATTATTTTGCTCCATGCAAGCGATTCGGCCAAGCAAACTGCAAAAGCGCTGCCGTCAATCATCAGCATTTTACGTAAAAGAGGTTTTCATTTTGTGACGGTATCTCAGTTGTTGAAATTAAAACAAAACCGTTAAATGATTTTTTCCTTTTTCAGAACGCTTAACAAATACTTGGCTCTATTCATGTAGGAATGAGCAACGGCTGCACGAACGGCATTTTGCCTAATTTGTTCTCGTAATTGAGCATTTTTGCTGTATTTCTTTATCAGCTGTTCGGTTTCTTTTTCGGAGGAAGAGACAAGAAGATCTTTCCCTGGTCGGAACCATTTCCGGACTTCGGGTGTGTCGTCTGTAATGAGCAAACCGCCTGCTGCAAGAATTTCATACGTTCGTTGTGTGAGTCGGTCATCGGCGTTTTGCGGTCCTAGTACAAAATCGACGGAGCCATAAACGTTTATTGCCTCCTGATAGGGCAAATAGCCATGAATTTGCCGTGAAGAGACGGGTTTACTGAAAATTCGTTTCATCTTCTTCCAGTCGCGTCCGTAAATGTCGGTTTTCAAGCCTTGATTCAGAAAGGGATTTACTAAGCGGCGCAGCGATTGAAAGCGGTAATGATAAGGCTTTGTACGATAGAGCATGTGATAGCCATTTGCTACAAGGGCAGCAGTTCCCCGATATTTTTGAATAGGCTTCGTCCTATAGTGGGTATCGGGATCGCTGCCAAAGTCTAAATGTGCTGCTCGAATGGCATGTTTTTTAAAAATCTTTATGCTGGGGCGATGAATCGTGAATACAAAGTCAGGTTTTGTTCTCCGAATTAAAGGGAGCGAGAATATATCGGTATAGCCGGGATCTTCTGTTGACCAAAATACATAAGGTACACCGGATAGACGAGCTAGCTTTGCGATGCGATGCTGTTGTTTTGCCGAGCTATTGGAAGGAGTCCAGCCCATCGCTATGATAAGATCCGGTTTGAATTGTTTAATTAAGTGTCTGGATTTCTTATTTGGATAACATGTTTTTACAACATGGCCGAGTTTTTCAAAACCTTTTGGCAATCCATATATCCACATGGGGTGGTCTTCAAGAAACAATATTCGCAGACGATCGTTACGCATATGCTGACTCCTTTCTGTTCAAATAAATTAAGGATAGGCGCGTTAGTAGTATATTCATCTGCTTTCGTGAGCGAGTAGACTTCGGCCTATCAACCGTATTTATTGTTTTATTTGGAGGCTTGGCAGACAAAAACACGATGAGTAGAGGGGAATACGTAAAAAAAACCATAACTGCTTAAAAGAAGACTAGTTGATATTTTTTTGAATCGCTTAAGTTGAAGATATATCCGCAATTTTGAAAGCGCATATAAAAAAGAAGGTGAAACGGGAAGAAATAGCAGTTATACTAAAAAGAGCAGATTTACCAAATCAAATAGTGACATGAGCTCAAGCTGCCACTATGATCAGACGGATGCTAGCGAACGAAAAACGGCGGCCGCTTCTCGGTATCTTTTCCGGGAGGAGGACGCCTACACTTTTTTTGATATGCAAGGAGAAACAGCTATGAACCTATCATTATCAGAGCCACAGAAGCAAGCAGTGAGTATGAAAAAGCTTTGGTCTTTTTTTCTCCCGTTAGGCATTTCGGCAAGCTTAGTTACGATTTCACATGTTATTATCAACAGTACCTTAAGCCGAGCGGCAAACCCTGAGAGCATCATTGCCAGCTATGCCATTGCGATGAGCTTGCTTGCTATTACAGAGAGGCCAGCCGTGCTGCTGCGGCAAACCTGCTCCACACTCGTTCGCGACAAACGCTCGTTTAAATCGACGCTTACCGTTGCACAGCTTGTGTTTGCCAGCATTATGCTATTAGGTTTTATAATCAGCTATACCCCGGTTGGAACACTTATTTTCAAGGGAGTGTTCGGGGTTAGTGAAGACAATGTCCATGATGTTATTCGAGTGTATAAGGTATTGATGTTCGTAAGCTTGTTCTCTGGCATTCGTTGTCTCTACCATGGTGTCATTATTTACAATCTGCGTACGAAATGGTTAACCATTGGCATGGCGATTAGACTGGCAGGAATGTATGCGCTTTCGCTATATTTTATACATACAGGCGTTACGAGCGGGGTTGTTGGAGCGATCATTTTCTTATTCGGCATGATGATCGAAGCAGCTGTCAGCTATTCAGAAGGACGGTTACTGGTGCGCAAAATGCCCGAAAAGCTGGACAATCACCCTGTTGAAAACAAGCATCATGTATTTTCTTTTTACCGTCCCTTACTGTTGTCCTCGTTTATATCCGTATGGATCGGACCGGCAATTAATGCGATGCTGGGGAAAACATGGGATGCGCAGCTAGCCATTGCATCGTTTGCGATTGCGGCTAGTTTAGTTATGCTTCTCAGCAGCTTTTTTAGTTATTTTCACCAAATTGTGATTAACTTTTATCGTGTCGATCCTTTGGCTGTCCGAAAGTTTATTTTAATGCTTGGTTTTATTCCTGCTATATTAATGGGATTGATCGCATATACACCCGCAGGTGTATTTTTACTAGAGCATATGATCGGCGTTCATGGACGGCTGCAGGCTGAGAGCATACGAGTGCTGCAAGCCTTTGTGTTGTTCGCGCTCGTTATGCCTTGGCTCGATGTCATGAACGGACTCGTGTTTGTGAGAGGGCAAACGAAGCTGATCTTCGGTTCACAAATTGCCAATCTCAGCTTTACCTTTATTACCCTTCTAATTGGCATTGGGCTCGCGCCAGAGTGGAACGGGACGATTGGGGCATGGGCACAATCGATCGGCATGACGGCAGAGCTCCTCTTCGTCGCACTGGCGCTGAAATTTGTTAAACAGCCTGATCCTGTGCCAATGGGCAAACGTGGATAGATTCACCCTGCAATATTCGAAATCGACTCATTAATCGACGAGGAGAATGATCATGGGAAATCGCATATATGAAAATTTATTGCCGGCACCGAAGAACGGTGGATTTAAAATGGATGGCTATTATATTTGGTGCGGCTCAGTTGTGCAAGGCGAGGATGGAAAATATCATATGTTTGCTTCAAGGTGGCCTAAGGAATATGGCTTTGCTGCACAGTGGCTGTTCAACTGCGAGATTGTTAGAGCAGTTAGCGATACGCCTGAGGGGCCTTATACGTTTGCCGAAGTTATATTTGAGCGTAGAGAGCGCAGTTATTTTGACGCTTTGAATCAACATAATCCATCGGTGAAATATTGGAACGGAACGTACTATCTTTACTATTTTGGAACGACTTATGGAGGGCCTATCCCAGCGGTGGGAGAGAAAATAAGTCAAGAAAGAGATGTCGAGGTTTGGAATCGAAAAAGAATTGGCTTAGCCACTTCGAAATCTATATTTGGACCGTGGGAGCGACCAGATCACCCATTGTTAGAGCCAAGAGCGCCTGGGCATTGGGATTGTACAATTACAACCAATCCATCAGCAGCTATATTGCCGGATGGAACGACGTATATGATTTATAAGTCGAGAGAGTATGCGGGCTCTACCTTGCAATTAGGCGTTGCACGTGCTCCTCGTCCAGAAGGGCCGTATACCCGTTTGCAGGAGGAACCGATTTTTCAATTTGAGAATCCAGACTTCCACGTCGAAGATCCGTTTCTATGGTGGGAGGATGGGGAATTTCATATTTTAATTAAAGATGATTTTAAAAACGATTCGGGCGGTGTCACTGGCGATTGGGGAGCGGGCATCTATGCTACAAGCACCGATTGCTTGCACTGGGATATTTCAAATGATCCTAAGGCGTATACAAGAGATGTCCTGTGGGATGATGGCACAAGGACGGTTCAAGCGAACATCGAGCGTCCTAATTTGTTGTTCCATGATGGCAAGCCAACCCATTTATTTCTGGCAACTGGAAACGGGACTCAGCCTTGGGATTTCGTAGGGAACACTTGGAGTATGGTTATTCCTTTAAAGAAAACAGTGTCTGAGCATAGCTGAGAACAAGCTTTGATTTTTGCCTAAAGACTCTAATCATTCATTCACATAAAAAAGGCAAACGATCACTTTTGTTAAAGTGACTGTTTGCCTTTATTCATTATATCTCTAATTTGCTCATTTCGTTTCGATCTGCTTACAGGTCTGTTTCCTTGCTCGTACGCTTGAAATCCTCGTCCCATTTGTAACGCTCATTGTAGATTTCCATTACTTCTTGATATAAAGGGCTGGCTCCTGCGTGCGGACTGCTTTGAAGCATTTGATAAAGCCGCAAGAAACGGTCTTTAGGAAGCTTTCGTGCATAGCGCATCAGCAAATAGGGATAGAGTGTGATGTATCGCTTCATCCTAACTGCCGCACCGGCAACACCAACGAGAATGCTCTCGCCATGCTCCATTTTCAAAATCTGCGCCTCATGAAGCAATACATAACGGAATGTATTTTCTTTCAGCAAATCTCTTCTGATTTTGGCAAGCTCGCCAATATATTCAACGAGATCGGGATTAAAATGATCCATTAACAAGGGGTCCAGCATTAGATCCATATCCTTGCGCAAAACAAAGGATTGAAGCAGCAATATTTGCTCTAGTCGAAGCTGGTCGGTATGGACGAGCGCGCCAATTTCACGCAGCATTTCATACGCAAGCGGTTTATCGCCGCTATGGAACACTTGAATAGCTGTTTCTCGGTCATTTACTAGACCTGCAGAGAGGGTATACGCCTCTTTTTGAAATATTTTTTGCAGCTGCAGGAGCAAAAGTGCAGGGGTCGACCGCTTCTGCAACGTCCATAATAGAGCGACTAGCAGCATTCCTCCGGCAACAATCAAAGTGGAATGCATTGCGGATTCGCTCATTGCAAATCCGACAATGATAATAAACAATGCAAAAAACCGCTCTTTCCACATCTTAAGCTTCAGCTTATAGGCTGCCTGAGCTTCAACATTTTTCAGGGCAAATTTGCCGCACACGGGGCACTGCGCATCACCCAGTACTGTAAAGTGGTTGCATCTTCGGCAAATTTTAAGTTTATTATAAGGATAGCGTGTTTTAATATAAGGGTTAAGTAGTACCGGTAGCTTCTTCATCATTCGCGATCACGCTGCCCGCTGCTTTTTAGTATGGAAAGGACAAGCTTGCTCAGCTGTTCTGGAGAAGGCGCCCGTCTCCGCTGTGCACGATAGCTCATTGCTTTGATGATGACAAAAAGAAACAATAGTCCAAGACAAACGTAGGTAACCATATCCTATTCCTTTCTTACAATAAAAGTGATTTAACAAAATCTATCAGGTATACTTATTTTGTAGTATATCATCATACTGGTAGCAGTGACTAACAGTGACTATTGGACTAGCGAAGAAGAACCGTTTGTCCCATTACAAAGGAGTACAGCAAAATGAATAGATTAAAACGTTTATCATGTCAGCTAATTATGGTTTCTGCTATTTTGCTGCTGCCGTTCAGCAGCTTACAAACCGCGTATGCAGCGCAAGGCGACTCGCAAATTGATGCAGTACTTGTGCTGGATGTCAGCAATTCAATGAGCACAAGCGATCCAGGGAAAATTGGAAATGAAGCCATGAAGATGTTCATTGATATGCTGCCGACACAAGGCGACCGAGTTGGCATTGTGGCTTATACCGATGAAATTCAACGCGAGAAGGCGCTGCTGGAAATCCAGTCTGCTTCGGATAAAGAGAAGCTGAAGAGCTTCATCGATCAGTTAAACCGCGGGGCTTATACCGATGTTTCTGTCGGAGTAAAGGAAGCGGTACAGATTTTGGACGATGGTGCCGACCAAGATCACGAGCCGATGATTATTTTGCTAGCCGACGGCAATAACGATTTTAATAAGGCATCCGGCAGAACGCAGGCGCAGTCCGACGCGGACATGGACAAGGCGCTTAAAGAAGCGAATGATAAAGGCGTTCCGATTTATACGATTGGCCTAAATGCGAATGGGAAACTCAATGAATCTGCGCTTGCTAAGCTATCGGAAGTGACCGGCGGGAAATCATTCGCGACCGATTCGGCTGACGATTTGCCGCGAATTTTGAGTGAAATTTTTGCCAGCCATCTGGAGCTGAACGTCGTACCGGTTGATTCTTTGACGGCAAACGGCAGCTATCAGGATGTGAAAATTTCAGTTCCCAACTCGAATGTACTAGAAGCAAATATCTCGATTATGTCGAGCAAGCCGGTTGAGGCGAAGCTCGTAGATCCATCTGGCAACGCTATTCCTATTCCTTCGGATGGCGTCTTGCTATCGAGCTCGAAGAGCTATTCCTTGCTGAAGCTGTTAAAGCCGTCGGAAGGCGACTGGACGCTTCAAATCAAAGGCGTGAATCGCGATAAAATCGACATTAATCTTATTTTCAACTATGACTTAAGTCTTGCTATGGATCCACTAGCCAAAGCGACCTATTCCAAGGGCGACAAGGTGACGATCAATTCTTATCTCGTAAGCGGCGGAAAAAAACTGGAAGACACCTCCCAGTACAGCAACATGAGCGCGGTTTTACTCGTTAAAGACTTAGACACGGGCAAAACCGAGGAAATACCGATGGAGAATGCGGGCGACCATTTTGCAGGCTCCTACAAAATACCTGAGAAGCATGACTATGAGATTATTGTGAAGGCCAAGGAGAAAAGCTTTTTCCGAGAGACCGATGCGGTTAAGATTTCGGCAAAGGCGGGGACAACGGGGCAGACGCCAAAGCCTGAGCCAGATAAAGAAGAGAAGCCGTTCCCGGTTGTACCTGTTGTAATTGGCGTTATAGGTCTTGCGGCATTGCTTGCAGCAGCTTACTTTATATTAAGGGTGCTGAAACAAGCGAACCGTGGGTTTGTTGGCCAACTTGTCATTGAAATTCGAGATGAGAATACAGGTGACAAAACGTCGCCGCAGTACAAGAAGCTGACAGCCTTCAAAGGCAAATTGCAGCTTCACCAGCTGTTGCAGCTAGCGCCTGAACTGAAGGAAACCGACAAGGTCATTTTCAAGCCGGGAAGCAATGATCGTATCGTTCTTCAAAATGGTTCCTCCTGCACAATTGAGAAATCAGGACGAGCAGTGGATGCGACGCGTGCATTGGAAATGAAAAGCGGTGACCGGATTACGGTTTCATTGAAACAAATAGACAAAACGATATTCATTGAATATCTCGTATAAATAGAGCCCTGGAGGTAATGAAAAATGAAACCGATCGTAAGAGAACACATACAGCAGCTTGACGTTTCGCTTGGCGGAGGTATTGTCAGCGAGAAAATTCGGGTAGACACCATAGATAATCCCATTCTGATCATTGGACTTGGCGGTACCGGTATTGATGCGCTTCTGCGCCTGAAATACCAGATCAATCGCCGCTTTAAGCTTCCTGAGGATCCCGTTTCCAAAAGAAAACGCGAGAAGCCAGATAATGTGGAATTTCTTGCTTTTGAAACGAATGAACAGGATCGCAATAAAAAGTATAAAGGGATCGGTCTTGACCCTATTAATGAATTTGTGCTGCTATCTAATGCGGAGGTTGGAGGACTGCTGCAAAATCGCAGCATTTTGGAGCCGTACATCACGGACTGGCTGTCGCCAGAACTGAGCATAACTGATGGCATGAATGGCGCAGCTGGCGTTCGTCAAGCAGGTCGGTTGCTGCTGTTTACGAAGATCAATCAAGTGGTGCAGAGCATCGACAAAAAAATTAAGACGTTATCCGTCGGGACGAACAAAAAACTAATGGTGTTTCTGCTAACCGGCTTGTCTGGCGGAACAGGAAGCGGCTGCTTCCTCGATATCTCTTATATCGTTCGAGGAATTATAGAGCGTGATCATGGATCTGCCGGCATCGACCGCGTTAATACGCTTGGCTATTTGTTTACGCCGGATATTAATCTTGCAAGCAAAAGCTTGAGCGACCATACACGTGAGTACATTAAGAAAAATGGCTATGCTGCACTGAAGGAACTGGACTATTGGATGAATGTGGACAGCCGCGGGGAGAGGTTTACGCAGCAATATGGCAATATTTTAAACGTTAATTCGCCGCTCCCACCGTTTAATTTATGCCATCTCATCTCGGCTACAAATGCTGAGGGCAAGCTGCTTGAAAATGCTTATGATTATTGCATGAATGTAACGGCAGAGAATATTACGAACTTTATTTCCAGCGAGGAAAAACAATCCGGCGAGGAATTCGCTATTCATGATTATATTAGCAACATTCGGACCAATATTGCTCAAATGAACAAAATGTACCCGGCTAACTACGATTACAACATTATTGGAGCTTCTTCGGCGGTACTGCCGATCGAGGAAATGACGACTTATTTGGCTTACCGGCTTTTCAACAAAATGGACAAAATGTTTGAGAAGGCGCCGAGTCAGGACGATGTAGAGAAATTTGCCCGCAAGCTTGGCATTGATCTCGAAACGATGATGAAAACCTTTGACTCACGCGTACCTGAGCCGCTGCCAGGCTTCGAGAACAGTGAGCGACTCAGCTACAATAACGTGGTGAAAATGCAAGCCGTGAACATGGATACGGAGCTGGAGCAAAACTTTTTGGCTCGTGCGCGCGAGGAATACATTAAGGCCAAAAAACAGCTGCCAGGCGAAATTGTTGGGCAATTTACCGATCAAATTCGTCGTACATTTCTCCATCCAGAGCAAGGGCCATTTTATGTATCCCGTCTCCTGCATACCGAGAAAGGCTTCTGTTTGCTGAAGATGCTGCTCTCTTATATTGAGACGCTTCGTGAGGGGCTGTCACGTCTTCCTAAAGAGATCGAAGCAGCTAGAGAGCAAGCCAATGAGCGTATGGGCGATGCGAAGAGCGCGTTCGTATCCAAGGATAAGAAGAAAAACAACTATATCGAAGCAAAAATAAATGAGTACTGGCTGCTTGCTGACGTTGAGCGAATGGAACAACTGATTGAATTTTATGAGGATCTCCACCAGCTGCTGAACAACGAGAATAACCGCATTTATAACGTATTTACTGAAATTTTGAATGTGCTTAATTCGATCTTTGCCAAAAATGGCGAAATCCTGACAAGCGGCGAGGAACAAGCGGATCATAAAGGAAACAAAACTTATTATTGGAATATCGTAGGCGTTCCAGACATCTCCGACGTTATCAGTCGTTTAATGGATAAGAAGGACGGCGATGATCTGATCCGCGACTTTACGCAGGAGCTTCTAGACCATTCGAATCTTTGGGTCAAAGAGCAGGAAATTGATATCGTCAGCTCGATCTCAGAGTTTTTGACGAATAAATTCGGCGATCTGATTACGAAATCGATGGAAGAATTCCTAGTTATGAAATACGGAAACGATGAATCGATTGAGAAGTTTGTTGAGCGTCATATTGCAAGCAAGCTTGATGAGGAAGCTGTGCCTGTATTCCATCTCAGCAACAGCTCAGGCAATTTGCATGTCCCTTCATGGGGGTTTGTATCCGTGCCTGTGCAGGCGCCGAGCATTTTGAGAGGAATTCGGAACTATCAAAATAACTCAATTGGCAAATCCCACTTTACGATAAAGGAAAGTGAAGTGAAAAACCGCATTTTCTGGCTGAATACGAGAAATGGTGTGCCTTTGTTTGTTTATACGCCGTTGAAGGTCTATGAAGAAAGCTATGAACGCACGATTCTTGATAAGGAAGGCATCGGCCGTCATTTGGTGCAGACTGATCGTGTCAATTGGACCTATTTGCCTTCGCCGATTCCAGAGAAATCATGGGGCGACACGTACGTCAACCCACGCGTGAGAAGCTATAATGCGAGGGTTCGCGCTGAGTTTGTCAAAGCGGAGAGCTTCCGTATTATTGAAGAGAAGGGCATAGACAATAACACGAGCAGCCGTTACTCCGTTCGCTTCACGAAGCCATTCCAGTTGTCGGATGCGTTAAAACCGTTCAATATGCAGCTTGATGGCGCGAAGCCGAATTTAGGTGAAGTTAAGCGAGCAGTAAACGAGCTTAAGCGCCTTTTATCCGAGGGGCTGGAGCTTGAATCGACAAAGGATATTTTCGGCAGCTTTACAGAGGAGCTTGCACAAGAAAATCTCATTCGATCGCCGGAGCAGCTAAGACGGGTTCGTGAGGAATTGGCGAAGTATGAATCCATCTCTGTAAAATTAGTCGAGCTTGAGCAGCTGCTTATGCAGCACCAAGATGATGAGAAATTGCTGGATCAGTTTATCGAGGCGCTATACACAGAGACCATTTGCAAGAAAGGTGCCCTGTATGTTTATGATCGCGAGCCAGAGGAAGAAGCATGGCCGCCTTTCGCTAATTTAATGAAAAGCAGCAGCTATGTTGAGTTTGAGGTGTTTGAGAGCTTCCGACAGCTGGATGAGAAAAACCGCAGCGTGCTAAGACGCAAAGCAGAGCGCAGAGTAACGGAGCTGACTGCAACGGAGGATACTTCAATGCTGTTAGCCAAGCTGGAGGAGCTGTTCGGCACATTCCTTGATGCACGCGAGCGTCTCGAATACGAGAAGGTTGAGCTGGCAAATGGAGAGGAAATGCACCGGTTCTACCGGGAAATGTCTACTAAACTTAACGAAATTCGTAGAAAGTTGAAATAATGATGAGAGAATTGTTGGATCTATATGCAAGCGACTATTCGGCTGCTGAGCAGAAGCTTAGCGGCCTTGAGGATGATCAAAGCAGCATTCACTATCCAACCGTATTTCTATATATCGGAGATGAGGCAGGACATGCGATTGAACCTATGATTCAATCCAATGAACTGAAATGGGACAACAATGCCGGCGTTATTTATTTCCATGTCTCGTCGAGTGAAGCAAATGCTGCTTCTGGAAGTGCAGGTTATAAAGCATCGTCATACCATGGGGCAAATCGTAATCGATCTGTCCCGAAGGTGACAAGGGTAGCGCTTACGGATGTTGTAGATGGCAAAACGGATAATCGCACCAAACGCAAAGATATAGGCACCGCATTCCATAAGGAAGGGCGTCATCTAGCGGATCTCAACCGGGCGCTGCGTCAGGTTAGCGATACAATTGCTGATTACGGCCGATTGTACGCATCTTTCGATCGCCTTCATCTTGCTGTCATTACAAGGGTTGATGATCCCTTAAACGTGCTTGTTCCAGAAATATCGCTGCTTGCTCAATCGATTTTTTTGCAGCTGTTCAAATCCGTTCAAATGGATTTGTACGCTTTAATTAATGAACGTGAGCAATCAGAGACGTTTGGTTTGGCAAGCGCAGCGGGAATCAGCTTCCTGCGCGAGCTGGATGGAATGCAGCGGCCGGATTATTCATTTTCGGCGAGGCTTCAAGTGACGGGTGATGGATTATCAATTCCGGTTACCCACAAGGCATCACCATTATTTGATCTTGTTTATGTATTATCTGATCGCAATGAGCGGGGAATTACAACGCTTAACGGGATGCAGGATAACTATGAAATCATATGCAATA
Organism: Pristimantibacillus sp. Z349TD_6; assembly: GCF_056173205.1. NCBI lineage: Bacteria > Bacillati > Bacillota > Bacilli > Caryophanales > Paenibacillaceae > Pristimantibacillus (SeqCode) > Pristimantibacillus sp. Z349TD_6. Next base: position 2,798,822 of record NZ_CM149662.1, read on the forward strand.
TTCTGCTGTTGAAAAACAGGAGGAGAAAGGAAACACAGGTACAATCGAGTGACGTAAGCTACAACAACTCTTCTTTCAAAAACAGTCTCATGACGGAATCCGGAAGACAGGGGTTCGTGTCAGCGGGCTTGTCCAAGGTGAAACGACCGAATCATTCGATTGCGTTAACCGTCCTCTATCATTTCTTTAAACAAATAAAAGAGCGGCTGGAAATTGCTGACCTGCAGGGGAGCAAGGAAAAGCTGTCCTTCTTCGGGCTGGATGCGGCTGCGATGGACACTAGAATGCTCGATCTGATGCCAAGCGAGTACAGTCTCATCGATATGTCGGGTCTTCTGACGAACAACATTCGTTATGATCAACTGCGGCGCATGTCGCTGCGCGAGGCAGAGGAAGCCTTGTTCGGAGATGGCTGCACCATCTTCTTCCGTAAGCATTTCACTAGTTCAGCTGAGGTGAACTTAGGTTATGTGAAGGCCTCAGATGAGCTGCGAGCCACTGTAAACCGTAATATGAAAGATCAGCCATTGTTTAGCTTCTTCCAGGTTGCCAAATGGACAGACGAGAAAAATGAGGCAGACAGCGTCATGACAGCTGTTCGCGCTCGAATGCGCGATTTGGTCAGAGAGATTGATATCGCTCAGGATGAGCTTGGTCGAATCCGCGAACAACGTGTGGATGATTTGAAATTTCAGCGTCTTCCATTTATGGACAAGCAAAATGTTCGATCCTTTATACGCGCTTTTTTTGATGCAGTGTACCGGCTGGAATGGCAGCTTTTACGACTTGAGACTGAGCTTGCTTTGTACCGCAAATTTGCTGCTGAGCTGGAGCGTCTTCATGAGAAATACCGAATTCGCGTAGAACAGATGGCGCTGCTAGAGGAAACGCTGAATGCGGCGGCTCAGCACAGTATCCGTTCAGCGGATGATTATATCGGGCAGAACATCTTCGAGTATTATGAACGTATCACTGTGGGGGTCATGAAGGATATTGAAGAGAAACGCGGCGCATCCATATTTTTTGAGGAACGGTTTCTCGGCAATATGACGGAGCTTCTGCAGCAGGGAGATTCCGCGTTTCTGGAGCGATTAATGGAAATTTGCCGAAAGTACATTTTGACAGCAGAGCCTTTTGCACAGACTTTCGAGGAGGAGCTGCTGCTGCGTGCAAATGTATCCGTTTCATACAGCAATCGTAAAGCTTTATCGAGGGACGAGCTATTCAACCGATTATACCGGACACTGGAAGAGCATGCGGTCGTTCATATTCGTCTTCTCGACTATACACATGAGCATCGTTATGAGGAAAAGTATTTGTTCGGAGATCGCGAGAGTGAATTTATCCGATATGCACTTGGCGTTGACGAATCTTCGCGCATTTACAAGCTGGGGTGTGTACATGAGAAGCGCAGCAGCGGTGTAGAAAAGTTGAATATTATGGGCGGCTTTCATTTAGAAGATTTGATGTATTATCGAAACGGCAAAGTGTATTATGAGACCTATTTGCAAAATGGGTACGAATTTCACACGCTTGAGCCTGCCCTGCTGCCTGATCTTCGCTGACCGATATACAACAATAATTGCTGCGGTCCACTAGCAAGTAGAAAGGGTGCTGTTATTATGCAACGAAAAATAAATGGACTTCTCTTATTGTTCAGCTTGATAGGAGGCGCAGTAGGATTCGTCATCGGGGAAATCATACTGGGGGCGCTGTCAGAAAGCTGGCCGCGCTTTGCCGTCGTTGGGCTATACTTTGGCGTTCTTGCTTTATGCATTGGACTGGCCTGCCTGATTGCTGAAATGATTTCGCCTCGTTTGAACGGAACTTCGTGGCGTCAGCGTTATACCGGATTATCGTGGCAGCTGCTCGTACCAGCGACGCTAGTTCTGCTGTTTGCAGTCGGCGGATTACTGCAATTTATTTACGGCGCACATTTTGGCGGTGCGAAGCAGGTAAAGGATATTGTGCTTGTCATTGATAATTCAGGAAGCATGCTGGAGACCGATCCTGATAACGAGCGTTATTCGGCTGCGAAGCAATTGATTCAAAACATGGAAAGCGATAAGCGTGTGGCGGTGGTTGCATTTCACAATACCGCACAATTGATTCAGCCCTTTGTTAAAGTAAGCACACAGGAAGAGAAAGATAAAGTAAATGCGGCAATCGACTCACTTGAGCCGACGGACGGCGGTACAAACTTTAGTCTAGCGCTTGGCGAAGCAATGAAGACGATTAAGGATAAGGAAAAGGCTGGGCGCGGGACAATGGTTATTCTGTTGTCAGACGGTTTCAGCGAATCCGATATCAATAAGCAAATTGCACAATTCCAAGAGCAGCAAATTGTCATTAATACGGTAGGCCTTAGCGTTGCAGATTCCAAAGGCTCTGCCTTGCTGCAGCAAATAGCTGATTCCACCAATGGAAGCTATTACGATGTGTCGGAAGCGAACGGGCTGGCGCTCGTATTCCAAAATATTTACAATACAATCGATAATCGGACGCTTCTAACTGAAAGAACGGGATCGCTTGCGGACAGCACGCTGTATACACTGCTTCGTATTTTATCCTTAGCCATTATCGGTGCAGCTTTAGGAATGTCGCTCGGATTGTTTTTCGACAATCGGTTTCTGGCATTAAGCTTTGGGGCGGGCGGTATTGTAGGCGGTTTGCTGGCTGGCTTCATTTTGGATTCCGGCTTGTCGGGGGATATGATCTCTGACGGTTTATCACGTCTATTCGCTGTTCTCGTACTGGCAGCCATTATTAGTATTTTCACACTTGTTGTTCCAATAAGGGATAATAACAGTACAAACCGTTATGATGGCGGCAGAAAAAACAGCAATAGAGATCAGTCCACTAAGGCGTTAGGCGAACGGACGAAGGACAGCCGCAGTCATGGATTTTAAACGATGCGGGAGGCGGATATAAATGCGGTTTATCGATGCAGAGGATGGTTCTCCGATCATCAGCGGTTTAACTCGCGTGTTGGAGGAGGACCGCTGCACGCTGCGCTGGATTTGGCCGGGCGGTATAGAAGCGGTCTACATTGGGAAAACGCCGGCTGAGCAGGCGGCGGAAAGCCCCGTGGATATAGGAACTGTCAAGTTGTACACGAAGGCAGAATATAAAGCGAATAATGGCTATCATAGCCGATTAGAGGGCATCGGACGTTTTGTCTTTACGGTATATGCCGCGCTGGAGGGGAGCGGCGGTCCGCAGCTCATCCTTCAGCCTAATCATGAGAACAGCATCGAAATAAGTGCTGGCCGAGCTAAGATTCATTATTCGATTACAAATAAGAGCGGTTTGTTCAGAAAGTTCAAAACGATTCAAATTCAAGTTTCAACAGAGGTACCGATTGGGAAAGACGTGCTTTGTTATGTGAAAAAGCAGGGCAGTTATCCCGCAAATAAAGAAGACGGCATGCTGTATCCGTTCGTTGCGCCATTCGCAGCTGGAAAAACCGCTTTGCCTGCCATTGAGGTTGGCAAACAGGATTTTATACGATTGTTTTTCACGGATGGCCGAACGTCTGGACAGATGTACGAATTGATTTCAGTATAAAGGAGGAAGATCGCATGGGTATTTTCGATCTTTTCAAGAAAAAGCCGGAAGCAAAGCAAAGGCCTTTGTTTTATGATATTGTTTGCCCCTATTGTTTTAGTAAATTTACACCGGATGAGGTTGTGTTCCGCGCTTCACATTCCCGTGAGGATGATGAGCTGAATAAGTATCGTGAGCGTTTTGGCCTTGATTCTGTACACGATATGGAAGCGGTGCTCTATCCAAACGACGTGCCTGAAGAGCATCGGATTTACTCAGACCATGTATTAATTGGAATTAATGACCGCTATGGCGAGCTGACACGCAGAAGACTTTGTCCTAAATGCCACAACGAAATTCCAGTAACGGCAGGCAAGGTGCCGAGCAATATTATTTCAATCATTGGCGCTTCACAAGTAGGCAAGTCGGTGTATATGACCGCGTTGATACATACGCTGCAAAACACGACAGCGGATCATTTTAATGCAGCCTGCATGCCGCTTAACGCAGAAATTAGCCGAAAATTCCGAACCTATTACGAGGAGCCGCTGTTTGAGCGCGGCGATCTGCTTGCGTCTACCCAAAAGGAAAAGATGCAGGAGCCTTTTATTTTTCAATTTGTGTTTAAAGATGAATCGAAGCCACCGCTCACTCTCGTATTTTTTGATGTCGCTGGCGAGGGCATGGTAGAGCAGGATTATCTTGGTTTGCATGGTCAGCATATCAAAAATTCAGCAGGCATATTGCTGATGGTAGATCCGCTGCAAATTCGCTCCATTCGCGAGAAAATTAGAATGAATCTGGGCGATAAGCCAGGTGTTTGGGTTTCCCAATACGACGAGCCGCGCGACGTTGTTCTGACGATGTTTGGCGACTTTATTGCTTATCAGGAAAACAACAAAACGGATATTCCGACTGCGGTCGTTTTAACGAAGAGCGATATGCTTCATTCGCTAAAGGATGAAGATGGAGAATATATTAAATCGAACAGCAATATTTTCAACAACATGGTACATCGCAATTATTTTAACCTGACCGAGTTTGAAAATATTGATGGAGAAATCCGACGTTTCATCGAGAAGGTCGATCGTCCCTTTAAAGGTACGATGGATGTTTATTTTAAGGATACGGCTTATTATGCGGTTTCCGCACTCGGCAGCAATCCCGTCGATCAGAAGCTGCAAACCGTCGTCAGTCCCATTCGGGTAGACGAGCCCTTCATTTGGCTGCTTTATAAGCTGAACTTCATTGAGGGGAGAAGAGAATAGTGCGCGATTCTACGCCCAGCAGGATGATTCAGCAGCAGATGTATGCACGGGAAAGACGCGGCATTTTCAGATCTACGGAAGGGTATGACACGATCGCCAAATCAAGCGGTTTGGAAGCATCATTTGTCAAAAAAGTGCTTCATCCGTTTTGTGTTTATGATGCCCCGACTGAACTGGCTACCCGCGGTGAGAAGGACGGTTCCGCGTATCCAGAGACGATGCACTTGCTTCATTTGGATAATGGCGATGTGCTTCTTGGCAGAAGCGTTTATCAGGCAGCCGACTTCACGGGTCTTCGCAGCGCGTTTTTTACGCATAACTTTATTATTCCAAGCGGTCATAGCAGCAAGCCTGCAAGTGATTATATGAACTGGCTGCAAGCCGCTTTCGTAGATCAATATAATATTGACAGCGGTACGGAAATAGCAGAGCTGCTAGAGCTTCCGATTCAGAGTGCAGCAGCGATTAAGCCGTCTGCTCGTTCCATCCTTTCTCTGCTGAACATTTCAGAAAAATCGTTCAAACAGCTGCTCTATGCGGTAATGGCAGCAGTCGGTGGTAAGAAAAAGATCTATGTTTCGCTTGATGTACCAATCAAACAGCTGCCGGACAAGGCAAAACAGCTGCTTGGTGTGCTATATGCGAGTTTACCCTACGCCTTCCGCAAGCAGCTTGGTTTCATTACTTATGCGAAAGAGCCGGTAAGCCGCAAATCGGTTCATCTTACGTTCGTAGAGCAAGGAAGCCTCCGCCAAGGGGATCGCAGCATCGAGAAGGATTTTACGTTTGATTTCGGCAACGACCGAATGATGAATGTTGATCTGGACGGTATAGATCAGCCGTTTTTGGATTTTGCATGGGATAACTTGGATCGTCCTGACCGTACAGATAGCTTCTTTCAATTCGCTGAGCTGATGCTGGCAGATATGGGGGAGGAGCGCGAACTCGCAGCAGCCTGTTATCATGAGCTATGCGTCGTTTACCAAATCGAGGAAGGCAACGAAAAGTTATATGAATCGCATAAAAGCGCGGTAATGCGGAGCTTGATGGATTATTTGCAGCCATCCGGCGCATTGGATGCCAAGATGCGCTTGAATGATTTATTTCTGTCTCGATTTGATTATGAGTTTGACCGTGCTAGGCAAGGAGTAGTGCCGGAAACCTTCATTGTAGATGTGTTTACACAATACTATCAAATTGAAGGCAAACATATCGAAAATAAGCTTGTTTCCTTTTTCATTTTAGCATTGCTAAATGCAAGAAAGCAGAGTGAGCAAGACGCGGCGGCTTCCTTCTATGCGGCAGTAGAAAGCAATCCTGCCTTTAGTATGGCTTTTTTCACAAGAGTCTTAGTAGATGCGAAGCTAAGTGCAAACTTATTTATTCCATTCCTTGAGCAAAAGCTTAAAGCAGCTGCAGGAGCCAAAAGTGTTCTGCATCTCATTGAGCAGTGGGGCAACGCTCATCCTAAGCTGTACGGTGATGAAGACTTTTTTGTGCTGGTCCGCCAGCAGCTCATTGAGAAGCTGAAACGGGAGCGCCACTCGCTGCCAGCGACAAGCAAAGTGCTTGAGCAATTGCGCAGCTTAGCAGCAAGTGAAGGCAAGTTTGGCGCGCGAAAACAGCTTCCATCTCATGATGCGGTAGAGTTTTATACGGAGCTGGAGCTTGCGGCTTATCGAGCAATGTTAATTGAACTTGATATGGAAAGATTGACGAAGGATCAGCTCATGCTGGGCGAGTTTCTCAAATCGAAGGAGCAGCTGAAAAAATGGAATGGACAGCTGAACGATCCGAGGCAGAAATCAGCAGCGCTTGAGCTGCAGGCGCTTTACGAATGCTTCGCATTCCCGGAGCCAACGGTAGATTTATTCGAAAATCTATCCCCAGCAGAGATCGACCGGGTGCAGCTCGTTGGTCGCCGATTGCTTGCCAATCAGCTGGAGTTAGCTGAGTTTCCGCGTCTCGTGCTATTGTTTCTTCGCAGCTCGGATATGGAATCAGTGGATTATGCCACGCTCCTCAACTATTTGCAGCAAAATGCGGCTCAAAAAGATACGGTATATCTATTTTTCCGATGGGCAGAAAAACATCCTAGTTTCATGCGCTCAAGAGGTTTTGTCCCTGCCTATGTAACTGCAGTAGTCAGCTATTTCACAAAACATGACCGGGATGCATTTAAGAAACGAGCCAATTGGAAGCAGCATTTTGACAAAGCAGGCCCTATTCTTAAAGGTGTATATAAACAAGCGGAGCGCGAGCTATCCTCACCGCTGACTAAATTTTTTCGCCGGAATCGTAAATCGACGTTTATAACATCGTTATCGGCTATAGGTATTGTACTAATCGTAGCCGGCATTATGTTTGCCTTCGGCGGCAAGGATGATGTGAAGCCTGGTGGTGCTGTTTTGCCTGAAACGACTCCTGAACCGAGCATAACCCAGCCGGATACAATCGTATACGTGGAGCAAAATGCTGCATCAGAGGGGAAGAAGGCTGCGACCACCCTCGTCTTCGCATTTAAGGAAGCAGCAGCTTGCGGACTGTTTAAGCCTAGCTCATTGACGATAGAAACGCCGGGTGCAGAAGCGGTTGCGTACACCACACTTGAAGTTGCATCTGATTGCAAAGCGGATACAGGGAATAGCAGCACGGAAGGGAATCAAGTTGAAAGCTCGTCACAGCCGTCGGAAACAACGGATTCGACTGCCAAAGAATCCGATAAACCAGCGCCGACACCGACGCCAACGCCGGCTGAAACTGATTCACTGCCGACAGCTACCGATTCTCAGACGGAGCAACCGAGCAATACTGCAATAAATGAAGCAGACTATACGAACCGGGTTGTCGTTAACCTCGGTAAGCAGGTTGATATACCGGAGAAAAGCATTGTCACAGTCGGTGAATCGAAGTATGAGATTTCCGTTCTGCGTGTTGTTGCGCCATAAACAAAGCAACGTATTTATAAGAATAGGAAAGGGTTGTTCCGTTAGTAGTTTTACTACTGCTGGGACGACCCTTTTTTTCTTTTTAGCTAATCGGCTATTAAAATGATGAAATTGATTCATGTCATAAAAGTGGATAAGAAAGTTGAATTTATGATAGAGACATAGGGTCTGCAATATTTTACAATATCGGTACTACAACACGAACAAGGAGCTGTTTTTCGATGAAAGGTATTAATAATCCGATAGTCCCAGGCTGGTATGCTGATCCTGAAGCGAGAACGTATGAAGGCAAGCATTGGATTTATGCGACCAGGTCTATTACGGAATATACGAACCAATTGAATTTGGATGCGTTCAGCTCAAGCGATCTGATCCATTGGGAGAAGCATGAGAGCATTATTGAAATGTCAGACTTTCCATGGATGTGGAGAGCGGTTTGGGCGCCTACGATTACCCAGAAACGAGGAAAATATTATTTGGTTTTTGCAACAAACGATATTCAAAGCAACGATGAAATCGGCGGTTTGGAGATAGCCGTATCTGACCGTCCTGAAGGGCCATTCAGAGGATATTTGGGAAAACCGCTCATTGATCGATTCATTCATTCGGCTCAGCCCATTGATGCTCATTTGTTCAAGGATGATGATGGAACGATCTATTTATATTATGGCGGCTGGCGTCATTGCAACGTAGCGAAAATGAATGATGATATGACGGGGTTCATCCCGCTTGATAATGGAGAAACCTTTCTCTCCATTACGCCTGATGGTTATGTTGAAGGACCTTGTATGATAAAGAAGGATGGACTGTACTACCTCATGTGGTCGCAAGGAGACTGGGTGAACGGCTCTTATTGCGTTGCGTATGGCGTGAGTGATAATCCTTTGGGTCCATTCGAGAATAAGGGTATCGTGCTTGAGCGACAAGAGCCTATTGCGGAAGGGCCAGGACATCATGGGTTCCTCCATTTGCCTGAAAGTGATGAGTGGCTCATTGTTTATCATCGCCGTATTATTGGTGACCCTGAAGCGGGGAATCGTATGCTTTGTATTGATAAAATGATTGTTACTGACGGGGAGATAAAACCGATAGTGATGACAAATGCTTGGTAGTTGTTATCGCTTGAAAAGTTTCTATAGAAAAGCTATTATCGAAGTTAAAAGCTTGTATTTGCATGCAACTAATGATGTCAGAGCGTGATGTGCAGAAATATTAAAACGTTATTTAACTTCGATCCACCGGCAACAGAAGAAGAAGTAGCTGCCGCTTCGCTCCAGTTTGTTCGAAAGCTATCGGGATATCAGTCGCCATCGAAAGCCAATGAAGAAGCATTCAATGTTGCGATACAAGAGGTGGCTGCGGCTGCTCAGAAATTGCTCGACACGCTAGTCACCCAAGCTGAGCCGCGTGATCGAGAGGTCGAAATCGAGCGTGCCCGCGCAAGAAATGCCAAAAGATTTGGTACGGCGGAAGCTTAGAGGTTGGATTTCTTATACTACTTATAGTCAAATGAACCTCAGATTTCTCTGAGGTTTATTTGATTAGGACATCTATAAGGAGATAGTAAAAGCCTTTTTTTGTTATGATAATGAGGCTTTTGCTATTTTCCATTGTTCATGAGCAAGCTGTATTCTTTTCCATAGTTCATCCCGTTCTTGACTGCTGTAGTTGACGAGTTTTTCTTCAAAAACCTCACCCAACACCTCGAGCCACTGGGATTGACTCACTAATTCCGTCTGCCTCACACCGTCAGTTCCTCGTTCATTCCAAATGCAGCCCCTTATTTCATTGCTTCCGCCAGCATGTCTATTTCGAATTAAAAACATATTGATCCATGGAGATTCTGCGGAGCGGCTGTAATGCTCATGCTTAGGCTCAAACTCTGTCATATCCGCCAAAACGGTAGAATCATAATCCACGCCAACAAATGACGCAGATGGATCATGCTCTAAGCGCCATCCATTTGGAACAACAAGAGATTCTGTTACTTTATAAATAAATGGGTTCTGATTATACGTTCCAGCAAGAAGAGGCAGCGGCTCAAAAGGCATATCGCCTAATCCAACATCAATAATCCATTGTTCTTCTTCGTTGTTTTCGTTCAACAAGTGAACGGTTAGTCCAAGGTGAAACGAGTTGATACGAGGCTCGGCACCTAGTGGCTGTACGCCTGCCCGGTGGAATGAAACCTTGTATCCTAATGAACGCAGAAGCTGGCTAAATGCGCCATTTAAATGAAAACAATATCCGCTTCTGCCATGGATAAGAAGCGGGACGGATTGATTGAGTTGAATTCCTGCGGGTTTACCTGCAAAAACATCAATGGTTTGCCAAGAGAAAACTCTAACATGGGCTCTATGAAGCTCAAATAGAAATGCCTTGGTTGGCTCCTGAATTTCTGAGATACCGAGCCTGCTTAAATAAGCTTTTATTTCTTCTCTCGTCAACGGTTCCATAACGATTCACCTCTATGGCTCAAACATCGTTTTGAGCTTCTTTATTTTATTGCCTTTATCACATCCTAAACGAGAAAGAGCTAGAGAACAATGTAGAAATGCAAAGACTGTACCGGTACAGCGTCATTCAATGAATGGTTAGTCATGATGGCCAAGTCCTTATACATATACTTTTTTGAAGAGCATACCGAGAGGAGACATCTGCGTGAATAATCAGGTGCGTTATTATAAGCCGTTTATTAGCCCTTTAGATCCCTGCCCGCCTATAAAAGTAAAAAGCTTCAGCACGCCGCCTCAATTATTTATTACCTTTCAACCGCCCAATTTACCTCAGTTTTCACCTCATGAAGCATTGAGATATGGTACACTCTGGCCCATGTTGTATAGCCCATATGATCCGAAAAACGACAGACAGGAAGAAGGTGATTGACGGTGGCGATCATACTTGATGAAGAGTATTACAAGCTGCTGCATGATTTGCAGGCGGTAGATTTTGTACTCGTGGAGCTGAATTTATATTTGGATACTCATCCTACAGATTCCAATGCCATACATCAATACAACCAGTTCGCACAGCTAAGATTGCCTATCGTACAGCAGTATGAATCGAAGTACGGGCCTTTAAAGCATTTTGGCCAAAGCTTCTCCACCAATCCTTGGTCATGGAATGATACACCATGGCCGTGGCAGGTATAAATAGTGGATAGAGCCAGTAGGAAAACTAGAGGAGGCACCGTACATGTGGGTTTATGAGAAAAAACTGCAATATCCCGTTCGCGTAAGCAAATGCGATCCAATGATGGCTAAGTTTCTAATGGAGCAATATGGCGGTGCTGACGGTGAGCTTGCAGCAGCGCTTCGGTATTTAAACCAGAGGTACACGATTCCGGATAAAGTCATTGGATTGCTAACAGATATAGGCACTGAAGAATTCGCGCATTGTAATTAACAGTGATATTTGAACAAGTAAAAGTTATTAATGAAAGCTAATAAGGGAAAGCGTGTGAGGAGTATTTAAGTACTCATAACAAGTAAAGAGGGGAATATCCAATTATTGGATTATCCCCTCTTTACTTGTTATGAGTATTTTTCAGGCAATTTAGGAAAAATTTCTAGAGTGAATTTATCTTCAGCTCCAGACCATCTACCTCCGACAAGTTTGGTATAAGAGATGCTGCTAACAATTGATTTAAGCAGTATATTTTTTTCTTCAATTGATTCTGCATGCTTGTAGATATCGAGTACATGTTCAACTTGAGGAATGATTTGCTTTCTTGCTTTATCTCTTTGCTGATCAAGTTCTAAAGTTTCTTTTGTTTGTGCTAACGATGCTTTTACTTCATTTATCCGTTCTTCCAGATTTTTAGAACGTTCCAAAAATACTTCGATAGAATATACTTTAAGTTCTAAGAGGTCGTGTAAAGAATTACGTTGTTTTTCTAAATCAGTTAGTCTACCTGTAATTGATTTTATGGCGGTTTGGTTTGCTTTTTGCTTCATTTCATCAAAAGAATTCAGTTGAGGTCTTTTTTTCTCCCAATCTATCTTGTAAGATTCCAACCATTGTGATAGGCCCTGAAGTACTCGATCCTCAACGATATGAAAGTAGGAACCTTTGTTTTTACAAAGTGAAGTAGAGCAAATTAAAACATCAGGATTACGTCCATTATAAGATTTTTTTACTATTGGTCCTCCGCATATTCCACATCTCATTAAACCTGCTAATGGATTAGCAGCTCTTCCAGACTTCGGACCTGAATTATGACTATTTTGATTTCTTATACTTTCAGCTTTATTAAAAATATCTAAATCAATAATTGCTGGATGTAGTCCTTTTTTTTCAATCCAATCTGCACGTAATTTTCTTGGTCGACTCTTTGATTCACGTTTTTTAATTAACGGTCTTGACTTCCAACGAACATTACCAATGTATATCGGGTTCCTCAAGATTCCATTAATAGTTGGTACTACCCATTTCCTATTATTCGCTGTAGGGATATTCAAATCGTTCAAATGATGTGCTATCATTTGGCAACCCATATGTTTATCAGCTGTATTAGTATATAGTGAAAAAATTAATTGCACTATTCTAGCTTGTTCTGGGTGAGGTTCTAATGTGTAGCCCTTCCCAGGGAGCTTAACTCTTTGATAGCCATATGGGGGGATATTCCCCATATACCTTCCTTCATTAACTCCGTCTTCTCTTCCACCCTGCATTCGTCTAGTTATGGTTTTAAATTCTCTACGGCTCATGAACAAACCAAATTCAAAGTATTCTTCATCATTTATATTATTTGGATCGTATATCCTCATTGGCGTGATAATTAATGTATTGGAGTATTTAAATGCTTGAGCAACAATACCCTGATCCATTGTATCCCCACGTGCAAGACGTTCAACTTCAACAACTAAAACGCCTCTCCAACGTCCGTCTTCGACATCATTTATTAATCGTAACATCTCTGGTCGTACAGAAATTCTCTCACCGGTTATCGGTTTCTCTTTGTATATTTCAGTAACATTTATTCCAAGCTTCTTTTGAAGAGCAATAAGATTATTTAAATGCCTTGAATAAGTATCTTCTTCACCATTACCTTCAGCTTCGATATCTGCTCGTGATTTTCTTAAATAAATACAAAATTCACCTTCAAATGTAACACTGCTAGACAAATGTAATAACTCCTTTCATTTTAGTCCGATTATAACATGACTTTAATAAAACATAAAAAATCATCTTGGGACTTTAGAATCAGTTTATAGTGCCATGATTCGACATATATAGTGTTTATATTATGGTATTATGTCAAAAGTGGTTCTTTTATAGGAGTTCTATAGACTAATGGTAACCTTATAAGGTTACTATCTCGGTGGGGAGGAGCATTATGCTCACTGCCGTTTGCCATAGTTTATTTAGTCCCAAGAGTATAGATCTTCCATATTACAATTTAACATCTCAGAAGATTTTTTAAGGCGCAGAACAGATAGTTTTCTATCACCGGAGATTAGCTTTGTAACAAAAGCTTTGGAAACTCCAAGTTGCCTTGCATATTCTGCCTGCGATATATTACTACGGGCTAATAATTCTGGTAAACGGCAGTTCCCGTACCGGGGAGAAGCCATAGAAACCTCCTACTTTATAATATTTTTAACAAGCTACTAGTATAACTACATGGGGGTAATATTATGAATAAAAAAAATTTGGTAAATATTCTTTCTAACTTTAATATCGATCAGCTGAATGAAATGCTCTTAGAGATTGAAGGTGAAGAAAGTTCTGATGAATTTCGAAGGTATATTTTAATATGTATTAATCTTTTGAAGCAATAAATTCAGCAGTTCTTAAAATGTGATCAACTTGCTCATCAGTTAAATTGTCTAATATTTCTAATAATTTTTCTTTTCTCTCATCACTTAAATGAGCTTCTAATTTCTTTAATTTTTTATTCTCAACTATAATTTTTTGAATTGATTCATTTAATTGATCGAGTGATGGGATTTCGGTCTTTGTTCCATCTTTGCTTATTATTTCAAATGTAAAATGTCTAGACATATTAATCTTCTCATCATTACTTGCTTTTTGAAAAATATCTTTAATCTTTGTTTCATCAAATGAAGAATTTTCTTTGATATTTTCAAAATCATTTTGATTATGTCTATAAAATTTTTCTGCATATATTTCTGAGACTGAGTTAAGAAAATGCTCAAAACCTTCCTCCCCTAAATCCTTTAAAATAGGTTTTAATCTCTCTGTTTGCGCAGCAATTATTAATGTTTCAAAATCTCCTTTGGTTGCAGTTGCTAATGCTTTATTAATTTCTTCAGAAGCTGGTGGGATATCATTATTAATTAATTTACTAATATAAGCTTGCGAAACTGGAGTACCATTTTCAGAACATCTTCTTGAAATTTCTCTTAACGATAAGCCACTTTCAGTTACATACTTTTTTAATGTATCAACGTATTTATTCATTTTTACACGCTCCATTCTACATCAGTAATTATAGACGAACGATAACTAAAATTAAACATACAAAAAATGATAACAAAAAAAGAATCATAGCTATTGACTATTGATGAATAAAAAGTTATCATTTCTCGTAAGTGATGAATTATAGTTATCGACTATTACATACATATTTTTTCAAGGAGTGTGATTTTCAATGGCTGTCCAATCAATCGCAAAGCATATATATCCTTATGGGAGGGATTACCTGATGAATAACAAGCTAAAACCACATAAGGAGCAGCGAGAAAATATTAAAACAATTGAGATTGGAAATTCGAAGATAATTATTCGAAGTACCGAATGTGTATCAAGTACCGAAGAAGTTGAAACTATTCTCGATGAATTTAGTCAAATTGGTTGGTCTATTCTTGAAAAGAAGTTTAACACTAAAAAGGAAGAATAATTCATTTTTTCTTCTCGAAGTAGCGAAAAATAATATGAAGGTTTTTTAGTAAATGCACTAAAAGTTCCTTGGAATGATAATTATTTTTTCAATTGATTTAATCATTTAGAGATAATAGATTTCTTTGAAAGGAGGTATTATACGATGTTAAGAGTTAAAGACATTCGAGTATTTCAAGGCTTGTCACAAACTGAATTAGCATCAAAATCCGATATAACTCAAGCTTACTTGAGTGAAATTGAATCAGGTAAGACGAAACCATCACTCCATGTTTTAGAAAAATTATCAATAGCTCTAGAAGTATCGATGAGTAAATTGTTTGAACCTTAAGCAAATTTACAATAGAAAAGATGATCGACTGCAATCGATCACCTTCTCTGGAAAGTATAAAATTGGGTCTAGACACCTCTAATATTACACTTTCCTCTAATCACTCTGCAATATCCCCTTGTAAATTAAATATCTCTTCTTTTAATTAGTTTTCCTTTTTTAGAGCACCGGAGGTTAATAAATGAAAAAAATTAAGACATATTTCAATTGGACTATCTACGAAGCATTCTCTAAGAATGAAAATGGAGGTTATAGATTTGCAGCATATCTTCCAGATGATGGACCTGACGTTATGGGATCACCAGAATGGCAAGCAGATAACTTGGACGAAATTATTGATTTCATAAATAGCTACTAATTTATAGGAGGAATTACAATTGAATATTGATCGTATAGTTACCGACTTTGGTAATTCGGTTGGCCAGAATATGATTGATGGCCATTATTTTGAGATGCCTTCTTCCATTAAAGAAATATCAGAAAAAGAATTTCAAGGTATGTTTGCACATAGCGTTCCAAAAGAATCGCTTGATGCTCACCTTGTAATTAAACTTGTTGAGGATTCGCATGAACGTATTTTCATGGTGGGTAAACGAGCTCAGACAGAGTTGCTTGGAAATGTTCATATCTATACGCTACATGATAAAACAAAATCCGAGACAGTTTGGGTAACTTGGCTTGCTGGAATAGCTCTCTATCATGCATTGAAGTGTCCGGAGTTGAATCAAGATACGATAACCATTGAGTATTTTGGAACGTTATTACCCGTTTGGTTAGTTAAGAAAGCGAATAGTTTTAAAGAAAAATTAGCCATTATGGCAGGTCGTTTTCTTGAAGAAACCTCGTTTGAACTTATTACACCAGGATTTAGTCGCGAACTGAAGATTAAGGTGAATTATGCTGAGTGCCGCATAGAAGGAGAAAATGCGCGACATGCACTGAAGCTCGACCTTGAAGGTAATCCAAGGGAAGAGGCTAAGAGGTACAAAGAAGCATTTACGGTCATAGATGATATTGGAGGTCAAAGTCAAGATTTATGTAAGCTGCAGCCTGATTTAAACGGAGCTCAAAAGTCAGATGATTTTGTATCATCAACGGATCAAAGTTACTTATCTGTTTTAGAGAAATTAAGAACGGACAAGCTTATGGATTATTTTAAGGACGTTCGTTCTCTGGAATCCTTTATCCTCACACACATTGAGTCTAGAAGTTTTGTATATAGAGATCCAGTATCTCATAAAGAATTTCCTCTAACAGAGGATATTGAGCCGGTACTAAATGATTTTGCAGCAGTTGCCATGAAAAAGTCGTTACAAAGTTTCAGTTTCATGCAAGGCGATTTAGTGTTTTACGTACATATTGGTGGTGTAAATCAAGCGCTCCGCGAATACATGATGGAGTATTTATGTAAACAGCTGGGTGAGACAGTAGCAAAGAAGTATCATATATTTCCCGAAGATTCGCGCAAATTGAATATTTATGCTTCAGAAATCATTGCCAAAAATTACTTAAAACGCAACATTCCAGTTAGCGTAAGGATCGCTAATTCAGAATGATACGCCGAAATCAATACAACATCAGCGCATTAAAATTTACGGACGAAATACATGCCTTTTTAGAGCAATTATCTATAAGTCGTGAATTATCTGAATGGGTAGCACAGCAAGTTAAACAGGAGATAAGACGTAACGGTACGTCAACGGGTACATGCTCCTGTAATAATGTAATGGGTGAATTGAAAGAGATAAAGCAGCTGCTTATCAGCGGCTGCTATAAATCCATTCAAGAAGAACCTGAAGTCAAAGAATCTAAAACGATCATGAAACAAATTAGTAGCGACTCGATCAATCAGCTCATTGTAGAAAGTGATTTGGAATACGGTTTTTAAAGTCATTTTATCAAGATGGCGGCAGGCGTGAATCATAAAATCTTTTAAATGGAGGAATGGATGTGCTGAGGGATGGGCTTGATCAAACCATTGAGCAAAAGCGACTCATGATGCAATTTGCAGCTAATCAAAATAACAATAATCTCGTACATCCAGATGTGGTAAAGGCGAGTCAGGAACTGGACGAGCTGATTAATTTAGCGATGCAAAAGGAGAGGAGGTAAGACAGATGGAAGCTAAAGGTTTCCCTTATCAACAAGATTTAAAACAGCTTGTTGAAGGAGAAAAAATCGTGCTGTATCTCGCTGAAAAAGCATATATCGTGCAGCTGGCAACGGATGAAGAGTTGGAGAAAATCAACCAAGGGTTTTTTATTATGACATAGCCGAAACGCCCAGCATGGGGCGTCGCGAGGTAAATAGCCATTCCTCGCCTGAAGATGGCAGGCTAGATTGGAGGCAAAATGGATGGGGGTTGCTAAGTTAAAATCATATTCAGAAATGGATCTTATCGATGGCATTACATATGACAAACATTATCGGATGACATATCATCCTGATTTTCATTTGAATCACGGAATAAAATTCTCAAATGAGGATTTGGAATACTTATGTATGTTTTATGGGATCGATAAAAATCGAACTTTGGCTTTTGGCTTAGGTCGCACGGAGTCAGTGATTCGATCAAAATATGAGTATCTTAAGAGAAAGGGCCTTATTGATTACTATCGTAATCGTTATCTAAGAAAATACGAAGCATTTGATTTAGCCGAAACGCTCGTTCCAGGCGTCGTGAGAAGATAACCGCTCTCACTTGATAATGGTAGGTTGAAATTACTAGCAAAGTGAGGGGATTTACATGAAGAAGTATGAGGATTGGAAGGGCAATATGGATGATTTCTTGAAAATTGGTGATGAGGTTGATGAGGAGTTTTACGATTATTTTTTGAACGTGTTACCTCCAGCATCCTGGACTTCTTCTCTCGTCCAAATCGGTGAACCTCATAGCCACGTTGGGGGAAGGGCTACTTACGCCACGATAGCCAAAGTTGATGGGAAATGGATTTATAGAGGGCATTGTCATAGAGGTGAAACCTCGCATGCAAAATAGCTTGCAGGTTGATGCATTTGAGCAAATTCATGACTTGAAAGTAGATTTGCAGAATCTATTGCAATCTGTTGAGGGAGAGAGGAAATTGATTCGTCAATTACTCTCTACCACAAACCGGTTGGCCAGTAGCACTTATTCTAGAAATTCTGCAGGATTTAATAAGGATGGGAGGATATTATGAAAATCTGTTATCGGGAAATTAAATTTCGTCGTGAAAACTTAGCACTGATTCACAAGGTCAACGGAATTATTGATGAATATATCTCTAGAGGATACTCGTTGTCACTTAGACAAGTTTATTATCAACTGGTCGCACGAGATATCATACCGAATACTGAGCGCAGCTATAAAAATTTGGGAACGCTCGTATCGGATGCTCGAATCTCAGGTCTGATTGATTGGGATGCGATAGAGGATCGAACACGAAATTTGAAAGGGAATAGCCATTGGAATACACCAGGGGATATTATGTACTCCGCAGCAAGTAGCTTTGCTTATGATAAATGGGCCGACCAGGACTATCATGTCGAGGTTTGGGTTGAGAAAGATGCCCTCGTTGGTGTGGTTGGTACGATTTGCGATCAATTAGATATTTCATACTTCTCATGTCGTGGTTATGTAAGCCAAACGGAAATGTGGGTCGCAGCACAGCGGCTAGTCCGAAAATATGATGAAGGTAAAGAAACGGTAATTATCCATTTGGGAGATCATGATCCTAGTGGAATTGACATGACCCGCGATATCGAAGCGCGATTAAATATATTTGAATCCTTTCCATTAGTGCGACGAGTAGCTTTAAATATGGATCAAATTGAACAATATCTACCGCCTCCCAACCCAACTAAGCTTACAGACACGCGAGCTACGAGCTATATATCGGAGTTTGGTTATGAATGCTGGGAATTGGATGCGCTTGATCCACAGGTTATGGAACAAATCATTGAGACGAATGTATCTGAGTTTTTGGATATTAAGCGTTTTAATGCAGCAGCTGCTCGTGAGAAAGAAGCAAAAGCGACAATACGGAAGGTAGCGGATCATTGGGATGATATTAAAAAACGTTACGCTTAATAATGTACACAAGAGCCGAAACGCCTGGCTTAAGCAGGCGTCGCGAGGAGATTGGTTACCTCGCCTGAAGATGGCAGCCAACAACGGAGGGAGTGACAAATCTTGATTTGCATACATTGCGATAGACTATGCCATCCAATAGACGAGGGACTTTATTACTGCGATTATTGTAGCCAACAATTTGAACAAACCTTATTACCTTTAGATGACCTATATGTTGTCCCTGTTAAGCGAAAGGAGAGAACGACGATCATGCGGAGAAAAATATCAGTAACCGAACAAAATATCGCATCTATTCCTTTATCCTGGCTTACTGTACGTTATGGCCAACTTAAAAAACAATTGCGGACTACGATCACACCTGAGCTGGTTCAAGAAAGTTCGCTCATTGCGACGTATATGGCAGAGTCGGGTAACGGCTTTGATGATTTCTATGCGGGAGCAGAGCAAGTGGAGCTAAACATACCGCAGACTAAAAAAGAAGAATATGTTCCTCTGGTGGAGGAGTTGCTTGAACAGTATTTTTTAAATACAAAGCGCAAACGCAAATTAGAGCTCGATTTAGAAACTATGCAATCTCAACTAGCTTTGCCAGCCATGACCGCCTCCTACAGTGGCATGAGCGGTGGCGGTGGCCCTGCAAGTCCTATCGAGGCCGAGTACATCCGAAAAGAACAGCGGATGACAAACAAGGCACAGGAAATAGCAGATTTAGACATTGAAATAGATGAGATGGATCGAGCATTATCCCGTTTATCATCGGAGCAAAGTGACTTAATAAAAAAACGCTATTTAGTTCGTACAAAACCATATGATTATGAGTTGCTGGAACAAATGCTTTATAATCGTCAAAAATATTTTCAACTAAAGCACAATGCATTATGCAAAATAGCTACCAGCTTGAAAATTATTTAGAACCACTCAACTAGAAAGGAGCAACCCTATGCTGAACGAACAAAAATCAATCATCCAGCCAATTCACACTAACACACCTATTAAGTTCAGCTACCGCTTTTTACAAGCTTTATTTGCTATTGAAGAAGGATTCGAAGCACGTCAGACGTTTCGTTCTCCGAGTGGACGAGCAAGACTCATGCATCATCTTACTAAAGCAGATTTGCAGCTTGCAATGACGCTTCAGGTTGGCATTCAGACAGTAGGTATTTCCACATACATCAATCGTCATATTATCTACTTAAAGCTGAAGGAACTCTTTGAAATGCCCGTAAACAAAGATCAGTTTTATGCATCCTATCATAAATTTGTTTTGCATAAGCTCATACTTGAAACAAAAGAAAAGTATACGGGTACGCTATCCATTAGCCTGCCCTCGTATTTAGAGCCTGACGGTCAGTTAGGGCGATTTATTTTGCTGCCTTCACTAGTAATGAGAAAGGCTTTTACATCGCTGTCTATAGCGGCTCAGAAGCTTTATATCTATGGTTGTGGCCAACAAGGAGATGAGAGACGTAAACTGCTGCAGCTTAATTTCTCTAAGCTTGGGCAGCTCATACATCGTGAGGATAACAGTCATATTCGGAAGGTATTAGAGCAGCTGGGATCAACTATGGTTATAGATGGTCAGACATTGTTTTCAATTGCACGAATGGAACGTAACTTATTCGGTGAACCAAAAGCAGTATTTCAGGTGAATGCGGCACTCATGCCAAGGCATATCACCGGCATGCATTATCGCTCTATTTTTCCTGCCAAAAAAAGCTACCGCCGCTTGATTGCCCAAATAAAGGGCTATTTAGTGGCTATTGGTTGTGATTCAATCCTGGATTGGCAAAATGGGCAAGGTTTGCTGCAGCTTGCTGCGCTGCTGAAGGATAAAAGCCAAAGTGTACTGCGATACGTTATGGCTCGCATTAAAGAAAGCTTTGATATCGATGGTGAGCATCCAGAGAAGGCAATAGATCGCATACGACTTGAAATGCGAGATAAAGGGGCAGCTGCACTACTGGCCATTACCAAAGAGACAGGTATCATAAGATTTGTGAAGGAAAGCAAGCGAGAAGATTTTGTACTCAAGCTGAATGGTTTTATGAAGCCAGGATTTAGAAAGTTATGCCGCCGCGCTTTACTAACACTGGAACAACAGCATGCCCTACCAGGCGCGTTTAATACACTAGACTATAAGTTGTCGACCTTGGCTGCTGAAGAGCTGGAGTTGAATGTAGATCTACATACATTCCGGACGATGGCACTGGCCAAGCGCATCGATCCTACCGCCTTTAAGGATATGATTAGGGATGCCGGTTATCGTATGCGTGAAGGCGAATCCTCAGAGTCATTGATGCAATGGATGGCTTGGGAAATGGACAAACTTCCTACATGGAAGCCTATACCTGATCCGCCACAGGATTTTTGCCTCGCTACATATTTAAAAACAATGCAAGCTTAGCCCTCAGCCCTAGACTCTAGGATAAGGGCTCTTTCGCGTTCCCCAATCCCATATAGTCCTCTGCTCTAATACTCTTCAATGCTTCTTTCAACCTTCAACGACCATAATGAACAAAGATTTTATCAACCATTTATTAGCAAAATAAAACAATAAATTTTTGTAGCGTCATTTTCGAAAATAAACAGATAAAAAAAGCTTAGAACTTGCCAGTACCATTGTTCTTTGCAAAAACAAGAAAATTAGATTTTGATTTTTTAGTTTTTTCCGTTTTTATAAGAGGCTTTTTAATAATAGTCTGCTTATATTCGGCAAAATAAGAATAGGTTCGTTTTTATTCGGAAATGTCTCGTAAATGATGCGCTGTTGTTAGGGTATGTCGAATCGTAATCGTTTAATCTTGTAATCGTTAAAGGTTATAAACGTTTTCATCATCAAGTGTAGATTTAAAACAAAGTTTGATAATTTGGAATAAAGACTGATAATATTTCGGTGTAGACTACAAAAACAGTGCTTCATTAAACTAAAGGGCAGGATAGTTCAACCATACTTTTGAATATATTCATCGGAAAGATTTCAGCCTTGCCCACATTATCGATTCCATCGGCCTATAAAGCAAAGATCCCATGCTTATTTCCTCGTACTCTCTAATGCGTAAACCCTCATCGAATCGAAGCCCAATAACACTCAATTATTCGTGTCGAAAATGATCACATACTGCTATAATGGGATATCATACCAATCCCAGACATTGGATTACTACGGGATTCACTGAAGGAGAGAGAGACTCATGGTTAAGCTTAACAAAATCACTTTATTTCTACTTGTTGTTATCGTGGGGGCCATTTTTTCTACGGCTTCCGCTTCAGCGGCGACGGCAATTAAAACGGCCACCACCAGCTACCAGTATGGGGCCGCAGCTTTTGATCCTAAAAAGACTTATTCCCAGATCTCAAGCAAGGACTTAAATGTACAAGAAAAAGGTGATTACACCATCGTGACTTGGAGTGATCAATCTAGTCTTGATGGTACGCATTTGTATATGAGCGTGGCGAAGAAAAACAAGTGGCTCTTCCGAGGGAAAGAAGTTTTGTACATCGATGATTACTATAATTCTTTCTCGACGATGATAACAGTTGCAAATAACTATATTTTCTATGGGAACAATGAGCACCTCGCCGTTAAAATTGTCAATTTGGATGATGGAAAAACTATCAGTGAAAAAACGCTTCAAACGTGGAAAGATGCGAACATCTTCACTTCCAATTATTTCTACCCGATTAGAACAAATGACCGCTCGGGGGTGTTATACGAAAATGGCGTTGGGAAATATACCATTTATCTTGAAGGTGAACTTGCGAAGCCGCTGACAATAGAAGACCCGAAAAACGTACTTAGAAATCAGCTTATGTCAAAATTTCGTCCGATTGTTCTTACGACCAAACGAGATCGCCTAATCTTTAGTACATGGTTGGGCTCGACCGTATATAACATCAATAAAAAGGACATGAGTTACGACGAAACGGGTCAAGTTAAGAATTATCCTGGAACTTTGTTCTATGCAGGCGGGAAGTTTTACAACTACATTTCAAGCACCAACCCGACGATCCAGTCGCTTGATGAAAATTTCAAAACATTATCAACGACATTGTTTAAAGATACAAGCAAGAATCTAACAAGTGGAACGGCTACCGTTGGAAGTGGCAATGTGGTTCGATTTTGGAGCTTTAATAACTACCAAAATACCAATTCACTTCAAGTAACCAGCTTTAACCTTAGCAAATAATAATAAATTTCCTAGCATAGAAAAAGGAGCTGAATCATCGGCCCCTTTTTCTTTCTATTTCGACCTGGTGGTGTCAAGAAATTATTCCCATGAGAGTTATTTGATTTCAGAGAGGGAGAATATATGCAGATATTAGATAATCCAGTCACGATTGCAGCTACAATTAGCGGTTGTATAGCTTTTACAGGTATAATAGTGCAAACGATTTTGTCGCTATCAAAAAATAAAAATGAAGTTAAAAGTAGTTTTGAAAAGACATTAATCGAGAAAGTTGAAAAGATTTATTCACCTTTAACATTGTTATTTCATAAGAACCTTGAATGTCAATGTTTAATAGATAAAGAAACAGATGAATTACTAAGTAAATATGGGTATTTACTTTCAATAAATTTATTTGAAGATATACAAGAATTAATTCTTATTGAAAGGAAAATAGATGACGTATTAAACTATAAATCAGAAGAACACCAAAGTCTTAAAGAAAAGATCAGAGACCAATGCAAAAAAGATTTTTCTGAGCTTCAAAGCATACAAAATAGACATTTCAATAGGTATAAATGGCGCTTCACTTCAAAATGGTCTGAAAGAGCTGTAATAATGGGAATTAAGATTGTTTGTGGATTAACGGTTCTATTTTGGTTGCTTTATGCAGTAAGTGATTTCTCTAAATCACCTAATATTTTTAATACACAATTTCAAACGTGGTTGGAGCTTCTTGCAATGGGTCTTGCAGCGATCGTTATGATTGGAACTCTTATTCTTATATCAATCGGACTCATTTTAATTATTTCAGGAGTAGAATATATTAAATATAAACTGAATAAGAAGAAGATCGCTTTCACGAATCTAAATTACGTTCCGGAAACTGGCGATTATAAATGTTTAATTTGCGGAGAGACTTCACGTAAGGTGAAATATAGCTTGTTTTCCAACTGTACGATTAAACACAAATTCCATCAAATTATATTGGGATTCCCACGAATCTTTATTTGGAAGTCTGAGCGATAGTTAAAGTAATGTCTTCTACGTTTATAATAAATGGTTTTTTTTAAAAACTTTTCTTCTAGATAGTTTATGTAAGATTCGTTGAGCTCTTCACAAAAGTTAGAATAACGACCGTGAAAAACTAAACTCCGTCAGCTCTGAAGTGCACCCCTTAAACTGTACATTGGAAAACCCAAGAGGCAGCGCCTGCCGTTTGGCAGCCTTTTGTTAAACTAAAGGGCAGTTTAGCGTTGTGGCTTGTACTGTTAAAAGAAAATGCAGTAAGTAAACCGGTTCAGGTAACTCATTAACCTAACGGGGTAATAGCATACAACGAAGAGCAGGCACTGAGTAGCCTGCTCTTTTTATTCTTTTCCCATTTTTATAAACACTTGGTCTCCTTAAAGAAAAACCAAGAGTATGTAGCTTTAAAATTATCAAACTTGATTATAAAGCTACATCAATCCCTGTATTTTTAAATATCATACTATTTGCATACGAAATGCAAACGATGACAATGAGAAAATTAGATATACTGAAAGAGTAGAAAAATGAGAAGCGAAAAGCCGTCAGACATGAGCTGGCGGCTTTTACTCGTTTATGGAGGTGACAGAGGATTGCATGTCTTGATTTACAATTTAGAAGTAAAAGAGATACCGCCGCCAGCGTACCGGCTGCATGTATGTAATGATCAAAAAGAAATGGAAGGCATGCTCCTAAAAATGACGGTTACCCTTATTGTCATGCCGGAGGAGCATGCTGGATTGATTGAACGTTTGAGCTTGTTCGCACCCAATATCCCCATTGCTATTGTGGTCAAAGAGCATTCTCATCAACATGCACGTCACTGGACCTCACAAGGTATTGCTTGGGTTTGGCCAGAAACCAACTGGGAGAGACATTTGAATCTTACGCTCGATGCTCCGCTGCCTGAGACACAATTAGCGGATAGCCAAGAAAAGGTAGTATCGCAAACGTATGATCAACCAACTATACTAATTGCCGTGGCAGGGGCTTTTGATGGGGCAGGAAGTACACATCTATCTTTTGCGCTTGCGAACTACCTAGCTAAACAGGGCGATGGTAAAGTGGCCATTTGGGAGGCTGGTCGCAATCCCTGTTTCGAATTTCTTGCTTTTAATCACAATGGGGTAGTCAATACTAAGCCACGCTTTGAAATGGATAAAGTGACTTACTTTAAAAGCACAGTAGACATGGATTGGGTAGAGTCTTACGCTGAGCAATTTCGCTATTTAATCGTTGATCTTGGCAATATTAATACGAGTGAACATACGAGTCTTTTCTTTCGGTCAACGATTCCGGTCTTGGTCGGGTCCGGTAGCAGCTGGCGGCAACGTGAGCTCGTGCAGCTTTGCCGCAAACATATTCATAAGCCGCAAGAAAAGTGGCGAGTCGTATTGCCTATGGCTTCAGAAGACGCCAGGGATGAAATGGCGGAAACCTTGGCTGGAAGACAGGTTATGTCCTTACCAACTTGCGATCCCTACCAGTTGTCTGAAGAAGCAGAGCAGGTGATCGAGCGGATTCTAAATATCACTACACGAAAGCCAGCAGGTTTCTTTGGACGATTTATAAAGCGTTAGGAGGGAAATGAGTGAGCTATATCTTACGTTACCAACCCATAGTGGATATTTCGCGAGGACAGGAGGTTATTGGGTATGAGAGCTTTGTGAGTGGATCTAGGGGAGAGAGTCCAGCTGAGCTCTTCAAACGTTATGCTGGACAAATCGCACGTTTTGATAGTGAGCTCATGCATACAGCCATCGCGGAAGCCCTACCAAGGCTCCAACCGCAGCAATTGCTATTTTTAAATGTACATCCTAAAACGTTATTAGCAGGCGTGTCATTACCTGAAGGCCATGCTAATCAACTGGTACTGGAAATCATGGAGAGCACGATCTACAGTGCGCGTATAAAAAGGCAGCTGCAGCAATTGGCCTTGAAAGGATATACCATGGCTTATGATGACTTTGGCAAACGAAATGCCAACTTAGACCGGCTGCTGTCTACGACATTTCGACCATCATGGATCAAACTAGACAAGGCGTTTATCGCGGCATATGCTGAACCTCAAGTGCCTCTTATCATAAGATACATGCTAGAGTTATGCGAGCTCTTGCATACTAAGCTCATTATCGAAGGTGTGGAATCAGAGGAACAATTGCAATTGCTTCATACCTGTGGTGTCCGGTACGTCCAGGGCTATTACCTAGGCATGCCAAGCCGTGTTATTGAAGGGAAATCAATCAGCTCTCAGCCACTTCAAGCAGTAAAATAAGCGATTCACCATACCTGGGTGAATCGTTTTTTTATGCGTAAAAATCGAGAGAGGGGGTGAAAACAATGAACAAAGCAGGACATGTGGCACTAGGTGTGGCCGTTGGATCGGGCCTGCTTTCACTCTTGCCACAAATGGACGGACATATGGCATCGCCCATAGTCTACATTTTAGCTGTTGCGGTAGGGAGCCTGGCACCGGATTTAGATCATAAGACCAGTACGGCTAGTAACCTCATTCAGCTCTCTACACAAAACCGAAGAATGGCTCAATCACTTGGTTTGCTACTTCTTTTAATCGCCGCTGCCATATGGGGACTCCCTAGACTTGGACTCGACCTAGACAACGTATGGGCAAGGAGTACACCGCTTTGGGCTGCTGCAGGCGTTTTATGCTTATTGCTTGCGAAGCTGCGTAGCCTGGTATTGCTTGGCGTAGGAGCCTTATTACTTGCGGCATACGCGATGTATGATTGGCACTGGATCACAGCTTTTGCAGGCGGGGCATTACTTATTCTTCCCATGGTGAAGCATCGGGGGATCATTCATACGCCAGAGTTTGCGCTAGCCTTAAGTATTGGAGCCTTTTCTTTTGGGCAGCAAAGCGATCTATGGATGGTGCAGGCCATTAGCATGGGGCTTATCGTGGGCTGGTGGGCGCATCTGATCGGTGATCTATTTGGACGTGAGGGGATTGGCTCCTTAATCTCAAAAAAAATACATGTGGCTTTACGGCTTTTTGATAATGGAGGCACCGGTGAACGGTTATTGTCGGGGTTGTGTTGGGGAATTAGCATTGTTTGCTGGATCGTCTTTCTAATGCCAGAAGATTGGCGAATGGAGGCTTTTCTATCTTCAATCCTATAAAACTCCTATAAACATTTCTACTTAAAGAGATCAAATGAGCAATAGTCCTATAAAAATCCTACAAACGGAAGGTGTTTTTAACAATGAAGATTAAAAAATGGTTGGTATGGCTGCCTATGATGATTATGGTTTGGATGATGCCGGTGATGGCCTATGCGGCAGATGAGAGTAATCCAATTACAAAACTAAAGAAGTATTTCAAATTCGATTGGAAGCTGCTTGATGGGCTTGGTTTCATGTTTTATGTCGTGATGGTTCCAATTACGTTTATGATCATCTTTCTATTGGTTTACAGCATATACGATATTATCCGTTTTGGCATAAAAGTCAAACAAGCAAAAGAAAGTATGGGTAATAAGAAGTTTTGGATTGAAACGGGCGTTGTATTCCTCATTATCTTCTTCTTCTTCTCCGGTCTATTCCTAGATTTTCTGGAGCAGGTATATAACTGGACGAGCACACAAGATATTACATCAGGAATGTAATGCTTAGTTATCTCGCATCGGAAACGTCGGAAGCTTATCTCAAGAAGATGAAAAAAATGTACGCTATTGATGTCAATCAGTTGGGGGCGCTGGAATGGGTGCTTGTCATTGCAGGCACCTTTGCCACCATCGTATCCACCATCGCTCTTGTCTACTGGCTGTATAAAATGATCCTTTTCTTATGGCAGGTGAAGCTGGCGAAGGCCAATCTGAATGATTCGAATTTTTGGAAACGGATGGGTATTGCGCTTGTTATTATTATGCTCTTCGTTACATCAGGGATGTTTGCCATCTTAGAGGGCATCTTTAATGTTTTGGGAAAAATGGGGTGGACAATGTGATGCAAGATGTTTCATACGCCTATTTGGCTGCAGCTGTAGAGGAGCCAAAAGAGGGCGGCGATAAATGGTATATTCCGGATTGGGTAACCGATCTAGGCAGCCAGTTTCGCGATATAACCCAAACGTTTCAAGATCTCATGTCGGGTAAGTTAATTAAAGATGCCATCGATGGCGTTGTCATCGGCTGGACGGATGAGTTTCTCGCACCGTTGTATGGGACATTTGCAAAGAGTTACTTGTTTACTCCTCATATTGCTGATATCAAAGCAGTATTTTTAGGGTGGTCGATTATTTCCATCATTAGCTTAGTTGCGCTACTGGTGGGTATTGGTATGCTATCCATCCAGATTATAAAGGGCAAAAAAGAGATGGGTCAGCTCTTAAAAGTATTTTTATGGAGCTTTATATCTGCCGGTGTAAGCCTATCGGTTATGAATTTTATAAACGTGGGTTTAAACTGGCTCACACAATTGACGCTCGCTGGCATTATCGGAAAGGCTGACATTACGTATCAAAATTTAACGGGTGAAGAGATCCTAAAGTCATTGGTAATCGGCATCGACAGTATAACGAATCCTGCGTATGCCGGCATGTCGCTCGGACAATTAATGGCAGAAACAGAAGGCGGTATTTTTATACTGTTTTTTGATGTATCGGGGATTATTGTGCCATCCTTTGTGCTTTCGATGCTTAAAAGTATCATTGTCATTATTATGGCCATCTTTGTAGGACTCTGGATAGCCTATACCGCTTATTCCGGAAAGCTAGAAACATTGGTAGGATTTATAAACATTTATACTCGAACCTTGTTTGCGGGTTACCTGATGGCTGTGTATTGGGCGATTTTTGTTAAAGCGCAAACAGACTTTGGGGCGGATATTGGGTTTATGTCGGACATTGGCATCCATCCTGCTATTGCTGCTCCGATCACCGCCATTGTGTTGTTTGTGCTCCTCTTCTTTGTTTGGCTCCGTCCGGTATGGTTAGCGGCTAAAATGCCGGTACATCTCAATGGTGGTCAAGCCGTCGAAAAGTTAGGAACGTTTGGTCATCGCAGCTCAATGGCTTTAAATGCAATGGGTAAGCGATTTGGCTCAGAAGCGCTCCAAAGAAAAGGTTTAAGCTGGTCACAGTCAAGTAACCGTGTAGCCGATGTTGGCAGACGGATGCAAGAGCGAAATGTGCAAAAAGCCATTATGAAATCAATCATGACCGGTGGCGGATCTGAAGCATTGCAGGGTGTGAAATACGAAGCGCCAGCCGTGTGGGAGCATAAAACGGGTAACGTGGTTATGAAAGAAGCAGGTCAAGAAGTGACGAATCATGGCCTTAACCTATTAGATATCCCTGCGCACGAACTTGAACATCAGCTAAAACCGGAGGGCTTTGTATCAGGTGCCGTCATTCGAGTGGATCAAGAAAGTCGAGGAGACATGGAGAAAATAGTCGGTCATCTCGAACAAACGTATGGTAAGGGTATAGCATACAACGCAAGCACCGGTGAGCTGTTAGTAGAGAAAACGGTAAGACCTGTTATGCGCGAGCTGCAGGATGCGCAGATCAAGTCAGCAGCCAGTCATGGTTATACCAAAAATGGTGTCTTTATTGATAGTGACAAGCAGGATATCCGCCGCTTTACGAAGTCTGAAGCAAGTAGAGAAACGCTTGATGCCTTAACGGAGAAACTGCCGGTATATACAAAAACCAATTTAAGTACAACCGAAGCGCAATCGGCCTATAACCAGCTGAGTGAAAAGGGGAAACAGTATCCATGGGTCAAGCAACTGAAGCTGGTAAATGGACAACTATGGATTCCGGAGATTGATATGCCAGAAATTTTGCCATTGCTGCAAAACCTTCGCACGGAGAGTACACCTTATGTGCGTTTTGATTTGCCGCGGGGATCGCAATATTTGGCAGATCTTGAGCAGCAATTGAGATCCAGCGGTGATACTGATTTGCTTGCTGGTTTTGAGGCAAATGTAACAGAGAATTACATTATGGTAAGAGAAACGCAAGCAAAACGACTAGAAGAAGTGCATAAGCAATATCGGTCAAATAAACTGCCATTCTGGCGGACCATGTCTGGAAAAATTATGGTCATTATAGATGGTATGCCGACAGATCATGGCCATCAACCGCTAAATGGGATGGATATGGGCAGTTTTGAAAAGCTGCAAGCGGATATGTTGCGGCAGCATGAAGGAACAAGTAAAAAGAAAGGAGGGAAATAGGTGGCAGAGGATCTCAGTCGGCAAGAACAGGAAAATGAGTTGTTGAGTGCTTATTTTTTAGGGGATATACGAGAGGATATACAGTATCTAGGTTTGACATTTAATGATATCGCTTGGGTAATGGGGAATACGCTCTTCGGAGGCGGATTCCTTTTTTTATTGCCTTTGCCATTTTGGATTAAGATTCCTGGACTGCTATTGATCTTTGTCTTATCCATATTCGGACGATTATTTTCATGGTCTTATCGTCGTCGTCGCCGTTATCGGTATATTCGGCAAAAAAATACAGGCACCGGTGATGAGATGGAGCAGCTGCTTGGTGCTGAGAGTGATGGCTGGTTTTATCGCAGCGGCAAAATGTTGCATATGGTCATTTCGTTGCAAGCAGATCCATGGCAAACAGCGGTATACAACCAAAAGAAACAACGAATTAACGGCTTTGAACAATTTTTACGGGCATGCGCAAGCGAACGTTTTGAGGCTTCGATATCTTCTGAACAGATTTCGGACTATCAGCATGAGTTATGGACAGCTAAAGCCAATAAACCGGTAGCATCCGAAGGTATGGCAGCTCTGAAGCTAAACCGAATAACGATGTGGCGGAACATGGCTGAAAGTGGTGAAGCAAAGCGGAGCGTGTATGTGCTGCGTTTATCCGTCATGGAATACCAAATCGATTCGCGTGAACGTGATGACGAAACAACCGAAATGACCAAAGAAGAGCGCCAGCGCTTTCGCATGTTGGCGGAGCTGCGCGAGAAGCTGCAGCGTGTATTAGATCCGCTAACGGCATCAGGTCACGAGGTAACGATTCTATCAGGGCTTAGCATGCCGGAGCTCATTGGCCGCTGGTTAGATCCAATTAGCTGGGAGCGTTGGATGGCAGCAGAGGGGAATTGGGAGCAAGAGGCGCCTGAAGAGCTTGTTATATCGTTAGCAAAGGAGGATAGCAAGGAAGAAGAGGATAGCAAGGAAGAAAAGGTTGACCATGAAGAGGAGGAACAAACGGATAGCTCACCACGCAAAGGCATTTTAGCAGCCATAACGGCTGGTCTTATTACGCTGGCGAGAAAAGTCGGCTATAGCTTACGCTGGGCAGGCAATGCATTACATCGCATTCTAGCGCGTTTGAAAACGAGGAGACCAAGGAAGGAAGTCCTGGATGATTTATTGCACATAGCGGATTCTCTATCGGATCTAACCCTGCAGGTTGAAAAAGAGGAGAAGGAACAGCAACGTATGTCTGCTCTTCAGGGGATCTTGTTTCTGACTTCGCCTACCTCTAGCGGAAAATCTTTTTTAACGGCCAATATGGCTGTTGCGCATAGCGGTGAGGGTGTAATTCTACACGTGGTGGACTTATCACCGGATCGTGGTACGCATACGTATCTCAATCCGCTGCGCGTATCAAGCTCGGAGCCAGGATGGGAAGCTTGGACGTCACGGAATGCACCAGGGCTTACCTTGTGGCTGCCAAGTGAAGAGCAGCGTCCTCACATCGAGGAAACCATTCGTCTGCTTCGCAAGCTTTCGGAACAGGGTCCGGTCTTGGTTGATCTTCCCTTTGCGCACCCCTCACGAGCGGAGCTGCTAAAGCTTGGTCAAGCGGTTGCGATTGTAGATGGTGATTATCACCACTGGCTGCAATGGGAGCAAGCGGTAGAGAACTGGCATGGTGAGGTTTGGCTTAATCAGTGTGAGGAACCTATGACTAGTCATATGGCAACGCTGCTCAAGGAGAAATGGGGTCTGCGTGTATCGCTTACATTTCCTCATTTTCATGAGGCAAACCGTTGGCTCTTTCAAGGTCGACCTTTTGTCTTAGATCCTAAAGCGGTTGTTCATTTTATCCAGGTAGAGGAGGAGCAGTCCCATGTTAGCGGAAACCAAGCGGCTAGTTAAAAATTGGCGAAAAGAAAAATCAGAAACCGTAGTCAATGTTATTGATGGTAAAGACGATAAAAGTGGCCACTTTGTGCGCGTACTGATGATTAAGGGATATCCACCGGTGCTGCTCACCGGCTACCTGGACAAGCTCGATGAGCTGGTGGGCAAGGAAGGCGCTACGCTGCGTAAAACGATTCGTTATGCAGCCAGCGATGTGACATGGAATCTATCACTAAAAAATAAATTAAACCGGCTAACCGTGTCGATAGCCAAGCAGCAGGAAGACGATCCAGCTAGAAAAGCGGAAGTGCAAGCGAAAGAAACGATTTTATCCTTACGCGATGCGAAGCAGCAGGACAATCGCAAACTGCTTGACGTTTATACCTATCTTACGATTACAGCTCCAAAGCGCCATCAGCTCCATGCAGTCGAAGTAAAACTTAAACTCTGGTTTGATGAGCTAGATTGCAAACTGGATAATCTGCTATTTGAGCAGCAGGAGGCGCTGAGGCAGACGAGTCCTATATTTGATCCCCACACGCCAAATAGCGAGTTCTTTAACAAAAAGCATTATGGCCATGTGACCACGGATACCGCAGCTGCGCGCACCTATCCCATGACAAGAGGTGGATCTAGTGATGGGCAAGGTCCTTATTTCGGCAGACGGACAGAAGACGGCTCTTTTACCTTTATTAATATTTGTGATCCCGATGATCCAAGAGCACAAAATATTACGGTTTTCGGTAAAACAGGACAAGGTAAATCCTACTTTTTAAAAGCCTTAGTTGTTTCGTTGCTAGAGGAAGGCATACATGTATTTGTTTTCGATCTAGACGGCGAGTGGCGCGATCTTTGCGAATATGTAGGCGGGGTTTATATCGATCATACGGCAGACCAAGGCCGCTACTATGAGCCGCTTACGATTATGCCTGCGCTACCTGAATTGGATTTGGATTGCATTAACTTTAATCGTTCAAGGCGAGGGAAAGCCATTGATAATGGTGTTCGCGCCTTCTCGCTGCTTGCAGATGGCTTAGCCAAGGCAGAGCTTTTTGAGGCAGGTGAAGCGATTAAACGTGTGTTCGACAAAGCTGGCATTGTGAAAGAGAAGCCAGAAACGTGGGATGCGCCATATACGGGTCCGCGACCAACCATTCATCGTGCTTTTGAGGAGATAGCCGAGGAAGCGAAGAAAGAAAATCCGGCAGCCAAAAGCTTGTACGATGCCATCAAGATTTACTTTATTGGCATTTATGATGGCATTTTTCAAATTGAAGAGTCCATCACCTTTCAAAAGACAAAACTTACCGTCATTAAAGTCGGAACGGGTCAAACGGATAATAGCGACGATAAAGATGAACTAGCCAAACAATCGCAACTTAAAATGTCGATGGCCATTGACGTTGTAAACTCCAATATTCAATGGTTGAA
Source organism: Pristimantibacillus sp. Z349TD_6 (assembly GCF_056173205.1). Classification (NCBI taxonomy): domain Bacteria; kingdom Bacillati; phylum Bacillota; class Bacilli; order Caryophanales; family Paenibacillaceae; genus Pristimantibacillus (SeqCode); species Pristimantibacillus sp. Z349TD_6. Next base: position 2,832,565 of record NZ_CM149662.1, read on the forward strand.
ATTCGAAGGCGCTTATTTTTCAGCGGTGCTAGTGGATGAAGGTCAGCGACAAACGAAAAATCCAGAAATGAGGCGCGAGATTTTTGCTTGGTATACAGCGATACGGAAGTGGAACGGAATGATGATCCTTGGATCTAATACGCCAGCGATTATGCTCGATACAGCAGAGGGCGAGGGCATGTGGGAAAACACGAGTGTTCGCGTTTATTTCTACATGGAGCAATCAGCGATTAGAAAGCTTGCTGAGCACTCCAATGTGCCGATGGAAATTCAGGAGCGCATATCACAAAACGAAGATACCAATCAATACATTCTGGAGTATCACAAAAAGTATGATGAGCTGGTCATGGTGGTTCCTCCTGAAGAGAGCGCTTTGTACAAGACTCGTGGTCTTAAACAGGCAGGGTAGGTGGGAAAATGCAAGGATCCATCTCCAATACAGTACAAACCGTAAAGAAAGCCCGTGCTATCTATAAGCTAGTTCTTCTACTAGGTACACCGGCATCAGTGGTCCTTATTATTTTAGCTATTCTGATTGTTCTTATTATGCTGCTCACCGTTCTCCCCTTTCTCTTATTTGCTGAGGAGGGGAGTTTGAATAACCAAGGAGCGTTAGGAAGTTCTTGGGGACCGATCCAGCTCGATGCGGACGGTAGCAATTATCAATGGCCGGTGCCATCGATTACGCGCATTACGTCGTATTTTGGTATTCGAGATATAGGGGAAGGCGCAGAAGCGCATGGCGGTATTGATATCGCGGACGGCGCAGCCAATACAGAACTCCAGCCGATCTACGCGATCGCTTCCGGCACAGTAACTATTGCGGGAGCTTTAGGTACTTTCGGACAAGCGATCTATATTGATCACGGTGGGGGGCTGGTGAGCATCTATGGACACTTAGATACGCGAATGGATGTAGAGCCTGGTAGCGTCGTAAACAAAGGGCAGCGGATCGGCAGGATCGGTGCAGGTAAAGTGGGGCGATCGACGGGTCCTCATTTACACTTTGAAGTACGAGTCTATAATAAACGAGCTAACCCACTTGATTATGTGCAGCCGGTCATTCAAGTATCAAGCGAATTGTCTTATCGACCGCTCGATATTGCACTGGCTAATCGCTTCTTAGTGAGCAAAAAATCAGCGCTTGCTGATCGCTCGATTTTAAGTGCCATCGATCAGGCAGGAAAGGCGCAAAACGTCGATCCCATGCTTTTACTTGCGATCACAGGGCAAGAACAATCTTTTGTTCCGATCACCAAAAAACATGCAGAACTGATCGTTAAAAACCCTTGGAATGTATTTGGATGCTGGTGTAGCGGCAAAGGCGCGACACTCACCACAGAGCAATCTGCGTTGATCGCTGCAAAGACGATTGTAAAGCTCTCGCAGGATCGTCCGAGCAATCGTAATGCCATAGAATGGCTCAGTGCAAAGGACAACCCACGAGGCTATTACGCAGAGCATGCAGGCTGGTGGATTGGTGTCACCAAATTTTATAGTGTGCTGCTCAATTTGAAGGAGTGATCTTTTATCTATTTCCTTGTAATCTTTCTTGGTCTTGTGACGTGTTGTGTACTACTGCTCAATATGAAGGAGTGATCTCTTATGTCCACCCTTGTAATCCTTATTGGTCTGGTACTGTGGTTCCTACACCGGCAGGGGAACAATTTTGTCATACCTAAATGGATTTGGACCATAATCGGTTTATTTTTGATTTTTATGGTCGTAAAGAACTTAAATGATGTTTTTGATTTTGCAAGTCATGAGGCGTCGGAATGGTGGCCATTAATTCAAGAAAATGCCTATCGGACGAGCGAACGAGTACGTGGTTTTGTACAACAAATGATGCAGGGAGGCTGATTTATTCATGGAGGGTGGGGGGAAAGGGAAATCAAATGAAAAAGAAAGCTTTGCGCAATATTTAACGCGCATATGCGGGATTACGCTGGCGGTTTGCATTGCGTTACAATTTCTAAATGTGCCAGAGGTGATATCGCTATTTGCGCTGCAGCTCATCCGCAATGTACTTATGCTATTTGGTTTGTTTGTAGCGTTGCCTGCAGCCATGCAATATGTATGGCGCAACCGGCTTAGATGGTTGGAGCGATATCGCGAATGGAAGCAACGAGAACGACCGATCATGATGCCAGTAAGCGCTCTTCAGGGGCAGGTAGAGTCACAGCCCGTAAGCGTTTCTCCCGTTTCAACAAACAAATTGATGAGCGCTCCAACTAATCCCTCAGCAGATGGTCCATTGATCGCTCCCTTTTCGTACTTGCCGGTTAATCCTAAGCCGCATTCAACATCTACATTGCGAGTTGAGGGAGCTGGTCAGCTAATCTCTGATGCGCTGCAGCTGGCCGGTATTCCGCTGGAAGGTGAAATTGATGTTTTAGCGGTGGAGAGTGGTCCGACGCTTCAAGCGATCTCCTTTCAATTACCGCCAAAAGTGCAGCTCTCCAAATTAATTAGCAAGAAAGAAGATATTGCTAATCATATTGGTCACCATATGGGGTTTGATGTGACGTCTGCTCCGCAATTTAGAAGTGCAGCAGCCTTTGTCGTGCCACAAGCCGACCGTGCATTTGTTTATATGCGGGATATGGTACACGATCTTATAGCTTTTGCTGAGGATGCAGCCTTGCCCGTAATTTTCGGTAAGGATATTCTTGGAAAGCCTATTCTTCAGGATTTAGCACGTATGCCGCATTTACTTATCGCGGGTGCAACCGGTTCGGGTAAATCGGTATGCATTAATACACTTATCAATTCGTTACTACTTACCCGATCTCCGAAGCAATTGCGATTGCTGCTTATTGATCCGAAACAGGTCGAGTTTACCATCTATCGAGGGCTACCGCATTTGCTTGTGCCGCCTGTATCAGACATGCGTAAAGCGATGCTCGCTTTTAATAAAGTCATTATGGAGATGGAGCTGCGCTATGAAAAGTTTGCAAAAGCTGACGTACGTAATTTGAAGGCTTACAATGGCAAAATGAAGCAAGATCAGCTTCCTTATATCGTAATTATAATCGATGAATATGCGGATCTCATGTTGGTAGCTGGTGATGAGGTGGAGGACGGTGTACAGCGGATTACGCAAATGGCTCGAGCAGCCGGTATTCATTTGATTCTAGGAACACAGCGACCAAGTGTGAATGTGGTGACGGGTGTGATTAAAGCAAATCTTCCTTCGCGTGTAGCCTTCCGGCTGCAGAGTGCAGTTGATTATCGGACGGTACTTGATCGTGGGGCTCCACCATTATTAGGTGATGGAGATGGCGTTTGTATGATTCAAGGTAAGGCGTTGCAACGATTCCAATCAGCCGCAACCAGCGCAAACGATAATGAAGCCACCGAGTTAATCGATGCACTAAAAACTTTTTGGTCGAAGGATACTGGAAAGCAAGACGAATGGTCAATGCCAGAAGAGGACAGCGAACCAGGAACGTCTCCAGATGAGGATCAACCGCCATGGGAAGATGACCAGGAGACGGATGGAGCTGATCCGAAAGCTGATGAAACCGAGCAGCCAAGCTATATCGATGGTCATCCGAAGAGTGAATATGAACAGGTACTTGCCATAGTGCGCGAACACGGAGGATTTTCGATGGAGGTAGTACAGAGGAAATTGCGAATAAGTTATGCTGCAGCCACAAGGCATATTGAACGGATGCTAAATGAAAACGTGATTGGCCCATACGATAAGGATGCGAAAATGAGACCATTGGTTCGTGATGCTGAAGCACAGCATGAACATGAGCAAGCGGAGATTCTCCTGCGAATGAAACGCTATATCTGCGAACATCGATCTGCAAAGAGCTCGGAGCTGCGTGAAGTTTTTTCGATCCGGAAAGAAAAAGTATTGGATTGCATGCAGCAGCTCGTGCAAGAAGGATTCCTGCATGCGCCAACCAGTACAAAGGGCGGGTATTCCTTGGCGTGGGATGAAGAACAAATAAAAGAGTTTTTAGAGAAAGAAGAGTTGGAGTAAGTATAAAAGGTGATTTAATTTCTAGTTCCCTGTTTCTGGTTCCCAAATTTGTATCTCTGCAAAAAGGGCGTATTGCCCGTGGTTATAGGGAATTTTTAAAAATGAAACGTAAATATAAGTATGGGAACTAGAAAATATAGCATAGATGGGAACTAGAAAATATGATTTAGACTTAGAACGCTTGAAAGAAGGTGAGCCATGAATTCTGCTAAATTACCAATGAGTAAAGACGTAGATATGGCAGTCATGCATACGGCCGAGGCTTGTAAGACTAAATCTCAAAAACTCGTGCTTAGTGAGATTAATCGAAATATCATAGATGAAGTTCTTGAGATTTACGAGCTTAAGGCGTCTTTTGCGGAACAGGGAGTACCCATGCCGAATAAGATTCTAATGTATGGTCCTCCAGGTACGGGGAAAACCATAACCGCTTTTTATTTAGCAAATATGCTAGGGTTGCCACTTATCCTTGTTCGCCTGGATACCATTATCGGCAGCTATTTAGGGGAGACGGCGGGAAACGTTCGAAAAATATTTGATTATGCGATTCAGAATCCTTGTGTTTTTTTCTTGGATGAATTTGATGCTATTGCGAGGAATCGATCTGGAAGAAGAGATGTGCAAGAGATGTCTCGCGTGGTGAATACACTGCTTCAATGCCTGGACGAGTTTCAATCTGAAAGCATATTACTTGCAGCAACCAATTTGGATGAAGAATTAGATACGGCAGTATGGCGAAGATTTGACACCAAAATGAAGTATGATCCGCCAACGGATTCGGAACGAAGGATTTACACGCAAAAGCTATTTGATAATTATGAGAAGAATCAGCTGATTGATGATATAGCCAGTGCTCTCGCTTCATGTAGCTTTGCAGAGATGGAGCAAATATTTATGAAAGCAAAGCGGAAGTCGATTTTGAGGAAGAGCGATATTACCCTTCAGCATATTGAAGAAGCAAAAGAGGAATATATGGGAGACCGGCAGTAACGGGTATCATTTTCTTTGAGTGCTATAAAGAATTGTGGTATCGTTGAGTAAGGGATTATTCCATAAGGGAGGCGATTTTACTTGGAGAAAAAGTCCAATAAATCGTTGAAAGAACGATTAGCGGTTGCGAATCAAAAGATTGATGCTCAGCTGCCGGATCTCTGGCTGCAGGCGGAACAAAATTTAGAGAAGCTAGAAGAAGATTATCATAACAATCAAATAAATAAGGGGATAAGAGACTAAGGTGAATCAACCTATAGTCTCTTTTTATTTGTTCATATGAATCATAATCGCGGTGATGTTTATTTAGTGTTATATCCATTTGATGATGGAGGCCAGGAAAAGTTAAGACCAGGAATCATATTAGATACGAAGGATAAGCGCTCTATTGTTATCAAAGTGACCTCGCACGAAGAGAGGGGGAACGATAGTCGGGATCTCTCTTTAGTGTATTGGCAAGCCGCAGGTTTGCAGAAGCCATCTGTAGCTCGGTGCTCGATGTTTGTACCGCTCAATCATGACAAAATTGATAAGTATTTAGGGACGTTGCATCCGGAGGATTTGATCAACGTCCTGGCACATTTTTATAAATAATAACGAAGGCCGATCCGCTGAGGATCGGCCTTTGTCATGAAATTGACGGAAAAGAGCTGAGTAAATGCTTAGAATTGTTGATGCTAATCCTGAAGTTCTCGCTAAATTTTTAAAAGTCGATGTTGCACTTATAAAAGTCTGGAGTGATCGAAGTATGACGGTGGGCTCTGATACTACACATGATTATAAGGTGAGTCGAAGTAAGATTGAGTACGGCGTTCTAATTGGAACGATGGATGGCTATAGCATTCATAAAAATTGATAAGTATTTAGGGACGTTGCATCCGGAGGATTTGATCAACGTCCTGGCACATTTTTATAAATAATAACAAAGGCCGATCCGCTGAGGATCGGCCTTTGTTATTAAAGGAGCTTGATGTATGAACCTATTTTTCATTTTTATCTTATCCGTAATAGGCATAGTAGCCTTTTCACTATTTATTCATTCTCAAATTCAGATGCATATCAAAAAAACTATTTTATCAGGGGGTGTGGCGCTGCTCACTTTGGTGCTGCTTACATTTTTCTTTATTGATCGCTATGTCATTGGTGTGATCATTTAGCTTAATGTGGATAACCACGAAAAATAATCATACTTTTTGCATACGAATTGCGAACGATTGCCTTCAAAATCCTTGCTATGCTTGTAATAGATAACAAGAGCCACACGAAATGGATGGGAGGTTTGGCGGTGGGAATTTTGCTAGGCAGGCTATGGCAGCCAGCGCTCACTAATCGCTTAATCGTCATCATATCTGTTGATGATATAGCGATCATGAATAGTAACCGATCACCACCAAAAATCATACATGAACACCGGAGGTGAAAGGAGCTGCAAGAGTGAAAGAGATTGCGATGAGCGATGTTGCCAAACAACTACAAATGGCGGAGAGCAGCTTGCGCCGCTGGCTGCCAATGATGGAACAAGCCGGTTATGTGTTTGAACGAAAAGATAATAATCGAAGGCAGCTTACCGAGCAAGATATCGTCGCGTTTACGGAGTTGAAGAGATTAAGTCAGGTCATGACACTCCCGGAAGCATGTCAGCGGGTAGTTCAACTGATTCCGCAAGAGTCTACGGGTAATCGAGCGCAAGAAGAGATTCTCTTCGAGCAGCTGCTCGAAGCATTACCGGAGGCGATTTACTGGCAGGGCAAAGACGCACCGATTGCTGAGCTCCGTACTCAGTGGTTCAAAGTTAAATCTTCGTAACGAAAGGAGAACGATATGAAAGTAAGTCTGAAAAAAATAAATCGAATGTTGTTTTATCTATTTGCCATGGTGGCTATGCTCGTGCTGCTCTACTTCCTCGATACGAGGTGGACCGTTTTAATGGATACACAAAATGTAGTCGTAGCATCAAGACAGCTGCTTCCGCATCACCCGATCACGAAGGACGATCTTTTGATTGTACCGATTAAAGAAGATTATGTGATTTCTGGAGCCATTCCGGAAGAGGATGCTCTTTTACTTGTAGGTCAAGAAGCCTTGCAACTGATTGAAGCTGGCGATCAAATGACCATCAATCGCGTAGATAAGACGTCTTTGCTCAGTGTACCAGGAGCAACGGTGGTGGAGATGCCGGAGGATTGGATTTTATCGGTACCAGGCAGCTTGCGGAGGCTTGACCGAATTACGATATTCGCAGTGCCGACTGATATCGAGAAAATCAATCCAGAATCAGGCATTGCGGAGCCGCCGCTGCTCTCTCAGGCGGAGAAGGTGATAGAGGATATCGTGGTTGCTTATTACAAGGATGCGAGCTCAAATGAAGTCAAGAATGCTGAGGGTAACGTGAATCCGAATGTACGGGTGGATGCAACGGTTCGTGGGCGTAAGCTAGAGCTGCAATTAACGCCGGATCAACTGAAACTCTTGTCGGAAAAAGCTGCCGGTGGCTATCAATTTATTGTGGGGTATGGCTCATGAACATTGGGTTTATCGGAAATGATCAAGAATTAAGTCGCCAATTGCGCCAGGCTGCACAAACCGAAGCCTTATTTTCTTCTTCAGAAGTAACGAAACCGGAATTGATTCAGGAAACATTTAAAACCTGCCAGGTGGTCTTAATATCGGACCGGCTGGTACAACCGCATGAATTGGAAAGCGTTGTAGAGCTCTTACAGGGAAAGAATCTGGTTTATCTGCTCAGCTATAAAGCAGACACGGGGGTCACCGAAGACGCTGCGCTTGTATGCCAGCGACTCGGTATCGGCGTATGCCGACCGAAGCGAACCATAGAGCAATTGGTGGAGTACGTGCATCAACAATTTATGGGTGGCGCGCCGGCTATTCGCAATGGGGGGCAAGTTATTGCTCTGGTTGGCGCGAAATCTCAAACCGGATTAACAGGCAGCACCTTGTCATTAGCTGAAGAAATCGGAAAACGGATGGATCGGAAAGTCGCCGTCATTGGTCTGGATGCTTTTACGCCAGGTGATGTGTTTATCACCTACTCCGGTACCTATCTGCATGACTTGTATACCCAAATTAAAGACGGTGGCATTCTAACGCCAACAGAACTGGTCGCTCATATGCACCAAACGAAGCATTTCGCCTTTTTGGCAGGCAATGCGGATCCGACGAAACGGTACCGGTATTCGTCGGAATCAGTAGCACATGTCATCGCTTGTGCAAGAGAGGCTTTTGATATCGTACTGATTGATGCCGGATCTAATCCCGATAATAATCTCTGTTTGCAAGCTTTACTGTATGCGGATATGCGGATCGTCGTAACGACGCAGCAGCCATCTGCACTGGCCAACTGGCAAAGATTTGCGCCTTTGCTTCGGATGGTCAATCACGAGCAACCGATGTCGTTTTTGTTACTCATCAATAAATGGTCGAAGCAGTGGGGAGATACCAAAGAGATTGAGCGTAGTATGGCTGCCTCGATGCTAGGATGGTTACCCGATCTAAAAGAGGATGGCATGCTCTGTGAAATGGAACGTCGGTTGCTGACTACAGTAGAGCACCCAAAATATAACGAGCAGCTCAAACGTATGGTTGATTTATTGCAATCACGATTTAACTGGCCCATGCAAAACGAAAGTCCAAAAAGTAAATGGTTTTCTAGGAGGTGAATACGATCATGGGTGCATGGCGTGAAAAAGATTTTCATATCTCGGAATTGGAAAGTAAGGCCGTGCAGCAGCCGGTAGCGCTTAAAGCAAGCAACAATGCCCTTACGGATGAATTTAAAGCGCTTTGCACACAAGTGCGTACGGTCTTTAGAAAGAAAAATGAAGAGCGGTCGGATAAAGAAATGAAAAAGTGGCAGGCCCTGCAGCACGATGCGGTGGTTGGTATAACAGAAGCCGTGCAGCTTTTTAAGGGTGAAATTGAAGAATACTTAAAAACGAACCAACTGCAGCACATTATGCAGCCAAGCTATTATCATTCATTGGTTGAAGCTGTTTTTCAACAAACGTTCGGTCTCGGTCCAATTTCGGTGTGGAATCATCATCCGAAGTATCACATATCCCAATCTGCACGAATTATGGGGAAAAAGATTTTTTTTGATATTCCTGGCGAGCCTGATTTACAACCATTTGGATATGAATCGGAAGAAGAGGTTATCGAGAATATCATTGAAAAGATTAGGATGAAGGATGAATTTTCGCACATCAATAAACACAATCCCAAGCTAGAGCTCGATTTAGTAGATGGGACAAGGGTAACAATTATGATCCCACCGCTCGTTCGTCGACCTACGATAATTTTTCGTAACCAAACGATGCGAGCACCGACGCTGGAGGACTTGGTAGCAGCAGGGAGTATTCCATCCGAAGCACTGCCGCTGATACGCGGAATATCAAAATCGTTGCTTAATTTGATTGTTTCCGGAGAAGTACGTTCAGGCAAAAGTACGCTGATTAAAGCTATTTATGCTGAACGCCGCAGACCAGGACGAGTGGCTGTAACCATTGAGCGTGGCCATTCGGAATTAAAGTTAAGTGAATTACATGAGAATGATCAGCTCGTTGAATTTGTGGTAAAGACGGATGAAGAATATGATAGCGTGTTTGACCTGGTACTGCGCTCCGATTATGTCTTTGTCATTGTGGGAGAAACGCGCAGCATTGAAACGGAACTATTTCTTGTTTCGTGTGAGCGCGGTAAAGGTGGCTCCATGACCAGTTATCATACCGAGCGTATAGCTAATATCCCTGGTCAATTGGCTCGCCTCGTACTGCAGCGATTTCCAAATCGTCAGTACCGCGAGGAGCTGATTAGGGTTGCCGAAAATATCCATCTCATCATTGTCATGAAGGAGCTTGATGATGGATCTAAAAAACTTCTACGAATGACGGAAGTTAGGCTAGATCCGTATACCTTTGAGGTGAGCTGTCACGACATTATGCGATGGGATATGGAACAAAACAGCTGGACGTATTGCGATGATTTGTCTGCAGATACCATGCAAAAGATGAAAGAAACTGCGCCGCATTACGCCGAACAAGCTTTCTTCGCTTTAAAACGATTAGCTGAAGATAAGCCAATGCTTGGATCCAATATAGAGGTCGCATTAAGCAGCCATGAGGGTGAGGAGGCTAGCGCATGATTAGCCAGCTCGATCTATCTCTTGAAATGATTTTAAAAGCGGCGATTATGCTGCTTTACACAGGCTTTGCCTTCCGGTTCATTGGTGCTTTGCAGAATATGATTTTTCGGTCATGGAGTGTACCGCTTTATCTGAATACGCCGAAGAAAGCAAACGATGAGGAACAAACATTTAGTCATTTAGAGCTTTTGCTTCGATCAACCAGTAAGACGTTTCATCGTAACTCCGTTAACCAGTTTCTTATCTTCAGTGGTGGCGTGTTTAGCGTCATGTATCTGCTCCTGTTGCTTGGCTTTAATGGCGGGGAGTTTGTAACCTGGTGGAATAAACGCGCATTTGGTTTAGCAGGCATAACGGCGCTCGTGCCTTACGGTTTGCTTAGAGTCAAGCTCTACAACATTCGCAGAGAAAATAGCTATGCTTTGATTGAAGCAACGGAGCTCCTTATTCTAAAATACCGGAGCCCTGGGATTCATGGGGATCTCTATCATGCCCTTTATAACACAGCTGATGAATTGCAGGGAACGATGAAACGAGCATTTAGTGCATTGGTAACTGTATTACAACTGCAGGGTAAGATGGCCATCCGTGAGGGTGTGGCGCTCTTTAGCTATCAAATCGATAATAGCTGGTCGAAGCAGCTCGGTGTGTTGTTCACCAAAGCCGCGAAAGAAAATCGAGATATTGGACGAGCTTTGGAGAAAGTGCATACGGATATGCAAGAATCGAAACGAATCGTCGAGTCCGAAAAATCGGAATATACGGATTCTATTATCATGGGCTATATCCCTTTGTTCCTTGTACCGGCTGCCATTTTTGGTATTAATAAAATGTTTGAAGGGGCTATCTTTCACGTCTTATTTGATGATCCGAAGACCTTACAGGCATTAATCATTTGTATTATTTTTGTTGTGATTGGCTTAGTGACTTCTTTGATTTTGTCCAAGCCGAAAATTGAGGTGTAACCCATGTTAATTCCTATTTTTAAGTTAGGTCTGTATCTACTGATGGTGATCTCTCTACCACTTTTTATACGAGAAATTTTATATATTCGGCGGCGTAGTCCACCGCCACAATTAATCAAGCAATTCATTCATTTTGCAGGCGGTCAGAAGGGGCGAATCACGCAGCTCTATCAAGATGATCGCTTGGATGCAGCCTTTTCGATTGCAGGATTTATGAAAAATGGTTCGGCTTGGCAATACAAATTTTATCGCGATTTGCTTTTCATTATTGTTGTTATTGTTTTGCATGGATTTTTCCTGGTCTACCAGCAGTATCCCCTGAAGGGGATGGTCATCGCTGCTTTGTGCTATCTGTTGACGTTGACGGGGGCATCCATTGCACCAGGACGCTTATTCCTGGTCATGGCCGGAAAAGAAAAGCAAAAGCAAAAGAGCGATGAAATTATTGATCTTTATATGCTGCTCTCTAATGATTATCAGGCGGAGAATAATGATCATTACCAAAGCGTATTTGCTAAGCTGACCGAATTTAATGTTTTTACAAAGGCGCTTCGTCCGGATCTAGATCGTTTGCTCTTAGATCTTCCGGTGGATGGTCCCCGCGCATTCAAAGTTTTCGGCGAGAGCGTAGGAACCAAGGAAGCGAAGACTTTGGCGGATTTGCTTGAAAAAATCAATGAGTCTAACCCTGAAATGGCCGTCGATCTTCTTGATAAGAACTACGATACGTTTCTGGATTTTCGCAGGCAGCGTCGCAAGCAAAGATTGAAGATAAACGGTTATATGGGCCATACGGTCGTATTCTTAGCAATCATTTCGGTCATCTACTTTGTGAATATGGCCGCGAATGCCTATAAAAGCATCCTCATGGATGCACTAAACTAAAACGCCTAAAGGGCGAGAGGAGATTTTTAAATGAAAGAAGCAATGGGTACTATTCTACTAATCGCAGCAATGTTTGTATTAATTGGCTTAACTATCTTTGCAGATGATGGAACGTTTGGTGATGCAAAAGTGCAGAAGGATCGCTCCCATACTATCTCTAACAGCACAACCGTACCCACAGTCTTGAAATAAGAAAGGAGGGTAGCCAGCATGTCTAGATAGGCATGCTGGCGATTTTAATGAAAATTGTTATTGGTTTTGTCATTTTGACACCCATTTTTCTATACTACTTGTTTCAGCCAGGCGTGGAGCGAACGATTAGTTATAAAGACCAAGTCTTGCAGAAAAAAGCGTTTGAAGCCGCACATTTAGCGGCGATTGAAGGGCGTATAACGCCAGAAATAAAAGAGGCTATCTTGGATGAATTGACAGCCGTTTATTTTGACCGCGATAAGATTCAGATTACCGGCACAACGATAACGGCGCCTCGTGGTGAGTTGATCGAGGTTACGCTTCGGTATCCGCAGGGGCCTACACAAATTTTCAATTTATTCGGCAGTGACGAAGCTAGAGATTACAATTATCCCATTTCCATCATGAGTGAGTATATTGAGGAGCGATCATGAAATGGGTCATTATGCTACTTTTAATGATGCCCATTTTCATTATCTATAGCGCCTGGAGTCATGATGAACACCTGTCAACTAAATTAAAAGCTGGGCTAAAAGAAGGAATGGATTTAGCAACGCATGACGCATCGCTACAGATCATAGAAGAAGAGCTGGAAATGGGGAAGATCCGATTTGATCCCACGAAATCGGAGAAGGCATTGCTCAACTCATTACAGACATCATTCAAGCTTAATTCACTCCTGCAGCCTCTACCTGGCGGCATCTGGAAGGATTCATTTGAGCTCGTGTGGTTCGAAAAAATAGAGACCGGCAATTTCCCAATGCTTTATCATAGCGGGCCACCTTATTACTACTCGGATACGTTAAAAGGGCCATCGATTATTGCCATTGTGAAGGTCAAACATCCCCGTTATTTCGGTGTATCTGACGATTTTGAATATGTCGTGGGTAGTAGTCACGAATACGTAAAATAAATGATGCTTGAGCAGAGCAGTAACGGGTATAGACTCATATCTAGTTTGATTTGGCTTTAAGTATTATGGGAAAAACGATATACTAGTGTCAATAAATTTAATAACAGAACAAGATGTTTGAATGTAATCCACTCACGTATGCTAAGAGTAACAATGGGTGAAGCTGACTATGAGGGTGGCGAAGGAATTGGAAGAGATGAGAGACGAGAAACCGGTTCTATATAAAGAAAAGACTCCTAATGTAATACATGCTGCAGACGAGGCAATTATAAAGATCGCTCTAAAAGGAACAGAAAAATACGATAATACACTTTCAAAGCTGGCGAAGAATTAATTTTGAAAAAACTTATAGAGAGAAAAGAAGGCGGACTTATTTTATGGATGATACTAGCACTGAAAAAAATGATAAGACAAAAAATTGGGGTGGAGCTCGAGTAGGGGCTGGAAGAAAAGACGGCCTGAAGAAGCAAAAAAGAAAACGAGTATTGTCACTATTCTTAACAGATGCACAATGGACTGCACTTGAAAAAGAAGTAACTGAAGAAAAGGAAAAGCTATCATCGCTTGTAAATAAAAAAATGGAAGCATATGCTAATGATTTAATAGTGAAACATGGGGTATTCGAAACGATAAAAAATGAAAATAAGGACAAAAATGGCGAGTAGACCTTTAAGGTTTACTCGCCATTTTTATTGATATTAACCTTCATGTTTACAACTTGAATTAGTACTGCTATAATTCAAGTTAAGAAGCTGAAGGAGGTTATTTATATGTATGAACTAAGTAAAATTATTTTTATGGCTATTGTCATTTTAGTTTTTGGTGGCATCGGATATATGTCTCTTCCTTCAATGAAAAAACCATCTCCTAAACGTCGTGAGACACCTGTGTTTATGGTAATTAAGGCAGAAAACTAACAGCACAATGAAGAATTGATAACTAGGAGGTAAAAATATATGCGGATTAAATCAAAAGAATCTTATAATGGTGGCGGTAATTGTATGCTTATTGAATTGTTAGTGGAAGGTGGGGGAACTCTAGCATCAATTACATTAACTGAAGAACATATAGTAGGTCGGAAAATTCCATATAAAGATGATGATGGAGAAAAAAATTATGAGTTTCATGAAGTTGTATTATGGACAGCTACAGATACACAATCACTAAAGTACATCCCTGAAGAAATAAAGTCTGAGGTATTGAAGGTTTATCAAGATTACCGCAAAAAATATAATCGTGATCAGGATATCACAGTGCCTTAAAAGAAGGTGGGGTGAATTATATGTCGTTTTGTAAAACCCGTTAATTTTAACAGCTGTACCAAAAGGGGACGCTATAGCGTCTCCTTTTGAATCGGGTCAGTTTAACCAATGCTGAAGTGAGCAAGAATAAGGGCAGCTATAATAGTAGCTATAATAGTAGTAACAATAGGAGAAATAAAATACTTTAATAAAGCTGTCCCAATGCACTTATTATGCTTCATCACGAAATGCTTGAACGTTTGCAAAGTGAACACCTCCTTTCATTATTTTTTCTGTGATTTAAAACAATAACTAACTTCTTGTATGAGTAACCTCTGCGCACTACCTTGATTTTTTGACAAAGGCTGCCGTCAATTGCAAAAGTGAGTTCCCCAACGTTTATTCCTTTAATATGACAACTGCTTATAATACAACTAAGATGAATGTTGATTTTTGCAACTCTATCCTTTTTAGAAAATTCCATCGTAACGCCGATTATCTCACCGTAAATATCGCTATATCATGGTAATTTGTTGCGGTTTTAAAAGAGAATTTTATTGAGTTGTTCTGCAGCAGTTAGCTTCACCTTCACCAAACTACATAAAACAATGATTTAATTTGGAGCTCGAGTATTTTCCACCGAACAATATAACAATTTCTATCCCATAAAGTGGAGATGGGCTCTTATTTCTAGATTAGGCATTTCTGTATTTTTTATCACGGCAATGATACTTGCTGCTTTGAAACCTTCTAAAATAATTGTTAACAAAAACCAAGTTGACAAAATATTTGAAATAGTCTATCTTGAATTTAGTAACAAAAATCAAGATGTGCGGAGGCAGATATGAACATTATATTTCCAGAAGGCGAGGGGCAAGCTGACTTAAAGACTCACGGAGGCGCTAGAAATGGGGCCGGACGGAAAAGCAGTGGTTTAATAAACCGAAAGGCTTCCATTTCGTTACCTTCTGATCGGTGGGAATTGATTGACACTATTCAGCAGCATGAAGAAAAAACGAAATCCGAAGTACTGGCACAACTTATCCAGATAGGGTTGGATATAAAAACGAAGGAATTAGTGGACAAAGATGTTGGGATGAACTTGATGGAGAAGGTGGATGTACCTGACAAGGAAAAAGAGTTAGTTCGAATCAGAACTGAATATTCAAAGATATTAATGCTTTCTAATCAATTGGATCAGAAGGACAAGGATCGACGTTATGCAGAATTAATGACCGATCTTGAGCACAAGTTTAAAATACCGATGATGCGTAGCGAAGCTTTTGAAAAGGAAAATCCTGATATCATGAGAATCTACCGTCAAATCTCTGATTCGCGCGAAACTCTATAAGTATGTGAAACTGCTCATGAGAGATTTACATGAAACTAAAATATGAACTCAAATTGAATACGAGAGGGTGCATCAAATTGGATATGAAAAATATTATAAGAACTGGAAAAGACGAAGCTGGAGAGCCGGCTCGGCAGGGAATGACGTTAGGCAATGTTTGGTTTTCTTCCAAAGAACATGGAGAAAATTTCACTCAACTACTAGAAAAATTTAATTGCTATCAGAATCCTGAGTATGCAGCAGCTTGTTATATTATTTCTCACCCTGAAATTTTTTACAGAATTGATTGGAATAAAACGAGCGGACCTATTGCCTGGTATTGGGGAGAATGGATTGGTGATGATGATAATGGTTACTGGACGGAATCAGAGGTTGTTGGACAATTATCCAGTGCATACAGGGGGTTAGTCAGGTCAACTGTAGAATTATATACCGGTAGTAGACACTACTTTGATTTAATGGGATGGTTAGGAAATGCTGGGGATGAAGTATACAAACTGTTTGTTCAGTCTTTAGATATTCGGAGGGACAGGTTTGTTATTGATATATCTGAGTAAGTTGGCGGCATGAGTAGGATCTAGGTCGGAATCATATTGAAAAGGGCGGTGTATCCAATGCGCTTATACGTTGGAACAAACATGGAGCGAGGACTTGCTATAATTAAGGAAGGAAAAATACGTTGCGTTGTAGATCGTATCCATGGCGATTCTTATGGGGATCTGGCAACATCGGACGGATTCGTATACCTCACCGATAAGGTTCCAATAGCAATTTATTATGGGAACAAGGCTCAAATAGGGATAAATCCTATAGCGGAGACAGGGTGTTTTTACATCTTCGAAATTGAAGTCGATGAAAGCCAACTGCTTCCGGATATGGATGAGATTAATGTTGAATCAAAGTGGGTTCCTAGTATTGATCTGAACCAAAAATTCACGGCGATGGAATCTCTTGCTTTAACATGCACTGTGGCCATTGCAAGGGATTTGATGATTCCAGAAGATATCATCCGTTTTGCAGTATTGCCTATCTATGATCGATATGAATCTCATCCATTCCAAGAGATAACAAACGATTGCATTCATTATCGCAAAGGATATCAGATACCCGACTCCGTTGCGGCAATACCATGGGTGGATCTTCCTTAGTAAGCATCGAAACAACAATATTAACGACCTTCTTTATCGATGCAACAAATTTCAATACAAATTTTTATAGAAAGGGTGATTCTGATTGCTAGATTTGAACAATATTAAATTTGAGTTATTCAATGGTGAAGAACGGGCAGCAATCGAAACCG
This sequence comes from Pristimantibacillus sp. Z349TD_6, assembly GCF_056173205.1. Lineage (NCBI taxonomy): Bacteria > Bacillati > Bacillota > Bacilli > Caryophanales > Paenibacillaceae > Pristimantibacillus (SeqCode) > Pristimantibacillus sp. Z349TD_6. The sequence goes on from NZ_CM149662.1 coordinate 2,849,554, forward strand.
CTCTTGAGGATTTAATTACAATAGCAAGTAAGCGGATATTACGAGGCGATGCTTACAGTACTGATAAGGAGCGTATTCGTGGGGCGATATCTGTTCTCTATAGGCTTAATCCAGATTCAATTTATTTAAAACATGCACAATACTACAAAGAGGCAGAGACGAAGGAACAATGAAGTTGAAATTATTCAGTCTTTCATAGAAGGTGTTAATAGGAAGATGGGGATATGTATGCGAGGGTTAATGTTTTTTCCTATTTTAATGTTGGTGGCTACCTTTCGAATTTCTCTCTTTTATAAAACCAATTGACGTGCAAGATTTTCGATTATCTACTATTTGGATCTCGTTGGCCTTAACGGGGGGATATCTTATTTCACATATTTTGTTTGACATTATTAGAACTAGATTCAAACAACGGCTAGATAATTCTCAGGTTAATTTTATCCATAGGAGGAAGTGAACATGAATGAGGTTTTAAAGGAAACACTTGAAAAAATTAAAAGCGATCTAGATCTTAATTTCCCAACAACGAGTATCAATCACGGAACGCTGACTAACATGCATAAGCTTCTCAGTCTACTTGACTCGCTGGGTGATATTGATGAACTGACAGACAATTTGCAAGGATGGCATGATATGTTTGCACCTAATTGCGAGGGCTGTTCAACGTGTGAAGGGTCTATTCCTAGATTGAGGAACGCGCAAGATATCCAGGTAACTTTTTGAATACATCTGAAATAAATATAATCATACTTTTTGCATACGATTTGCTAACTTTTTTAGACTGATAAATTGATATCTTTAGAGAGTATAGATTTCATGTATGTCCTCATCCATATTGGTAGTGAGTAATAAGAAAGGAAGTGAAGCGTTTTATAAGAAAGGGAAAGTATCAGTTAAATATCAATCTAAAAAGAAAATAGGAGTGATTCCGATGAAAAAAATGAAGCTGGCCGTAATCATGACGTTTGTGACAGTATTGCTTGCGTCGCAGACCGTAGCAGCTGCAGCTGCTTTTACAGATACAAAGTCACACTGGGCAAAATCAGAGATCGATACTGCAGTGAGCCAAGGTTGGATTAATGGTTATAGTGCAACAAGCTTTAAGCCCAACGATAATATTACTCGTGCTGAGTTTACAAAATCGTTGGTAGCAGCGATGAAATACAAGTTAGAGGATCAAGACACACCCTTCTCTGACGATAATGGATGGTTCCGTGCATCGATCTCTACAGGTTTAAAGCAATCTATTATTAAGGTGAATGAATACAAGGAATTACAATTCGAGCCTAATCGGAAAATTACTCGTGAAGAAATTGCGCGTATGACAGTTAGAGCGCTTGGCAAGGATGCGGATGGGGTAAAGTCAGGCTACCTAGCAATTGCGAAACAGAATGAGATTTTGAAGGGCTATCCAGATGGGACAATGGGTGGCGACAAGAATGCAACACGAGCTGAAGCTGTTCTGATGATCTCGAATACTCTTAAGGCAAAAAATCCACAAGTTAAGCCGGTTGCTTATCCTAAAACAGACAAAGAGCTTGATGCAATGATTCAATCTTTGCCTAGTTTCAAAGGGCATACTACGATTAGTCGTGGAGCTGTTGGTGTAAACTTGAAAGGATCAGATGTTTTTGAGGATCACACGATTTGGATAGAATATGATTCAAGTAAAAAAACAACATATTTAGATACTTTTGATTCAACCACGGAAACAAAATCATTAATAAAAGAGTTACTCAAGAATTATTATCCTAATTCCTATGAGAAAGCATATGCAGACTACATTAAAGTTGATGGGATGAAATTTGTAGAAGGAAAAAACTCAATTAAAAGTACTTATGATAAAAGGAGTTTTGTAGTATATAAAGGTAGCAATAATATCGGTGTTTCTATCTGGATTGGGGGATAAACAAAATGAGAACAATTTTACGAAAGCAGCTGCGAGCGCAGTTGCTTTTTTTGTTGGTTATTTTAGTAACGATCACTACAATACCATTTCAAACTCAACGAGTTGATGCTGCAGCATGTTCAGCACCACCAACATACGGAGCAAAGGCAGAAGGAATAATAAGTGTATATAAAATTCCTAAAATGAGCTCAAACTGCAAAGCACTTAATGAGAAGTATTTGCTTAATTCGTTAAACATAGGTGAATCAATTGTTGTATACGGTAGCCCTTCTGAGGTTTCAGGTAATGAGACGGACAAAAAGACCGGCCAATATCGTTATCTAGGCTGGGATGCGAGTGGATCTGTGTATCGCAACTGGAAATTCCCTCCGGACTCAAGTGTAACTGGAAGTGTGGCGAAAAATTGGATTAAAGAACCCTGGAAAACAGAAAAAGGAGATTCAAAAGGAATTAGACCATCTACTAATTTATCTCGTGATCCGGCAGCCGCATCTTGGCTCTCTCGTACAGTAGATCCTTATAATAAACCATCTAATTCAACGAATTTTTTAACAAGCTACAATGCACTCAAAGGTGCAAACTGGACTAGTGATACATTACTCGATTACGCTATAATTCAGCAAAAACCAACAGACTTTACTCCTGGTGTTATCCAAATGTGGAGCGAATGGACGGACGGTTCTTGGTGGTATGAAATCTTTACTATAAAACCTATGAAAACAATTGATATAAACGTTATTCCAGAGACAATCGATTTGGAGGTAACGAAGGTCGTACACCCCGACGCGGTCTATGTGAACCAAGCTACCTCAATCGTTGTCACCGTCAAAAATAATGGAAATAAAAATAGCGGCTCCTTCGTTGTGGGCCTATTTGGCATTTCTCCTGAACCTACAAAGCCTATAAGTAACCTTGCTCCTGGTGCAAGCTCCACGGTAACTTTTAGTACGAGCTTTGCGACTAGTGGGCTTAAGAAATTGTCGGCCAAGGCTGACTATAATGGCCAGATTACGGAAACAGATGAAACTAACAATATAAAAGCATTTCAAATTATGGTCAATAAGCTAAATGAGCCGACCACACCAATGGCCATCATATCACACGTTGAGGGAGATCATCGCACCGAGCCAGAGATAACAATTAAGCCTTCAGCAGATCCAAAACTTGATGATAAACTCTCATACTCACCAGGGAAGGAAGCTATCACGATACGAGAATGGAAATATAAGAATCCGGCAGGTAAAACGATAGCGACCAAGCCAGCTGCCAAAGACTTTGCAGCTGAAGGAAAATATGTGGTGGAGCTGCGCGTAACAAATAGCGCTAAAAAGGTATCTGAGTGGGCGGAGCTTATAATAAATGTGGCCAATAAAGCAGTACCAACTCCAACTCCTTCAGCATCACCAGAACCAACGCCTACACCTAAGCCTGATTTAATAGCGGACATTGAATTTCAACCTTCAAGTATCATCGCAGGTGAAAAGTCATCGCTTATTAATCGATCAAAAGGTTTGAATGGCTATACGTGGACATTCACCGAAAACTTGAGTACAGTACTACCCAATAATACAGACTATGAGTTTATGTATAACACATATAATACGCCTGGCTTCTATACAGCTGAAATTATCGTAACCGATGAATTTGGTGGATCTCAAAAAGATACTGCATTACTGCGGGTTGTTGATCCCAAACCAGTAGCCATCGTATCAGGAATAACACGTGTGGTACAAGGGAGACCTCTAGAGCGGCCATACAACCTTTTAAATTCGTATACGCCATTAGAGGATAGAGGAGAAAAAATTGATTTCAGCAAGTCAGAAATGCGTTATAAAAAAGTAGGAGATGCAGCCTATACAAATGGGTGGTTTACCGTAACGCCTGCTAATTTAGGTGAGTACAGCATCGAGGGTAGAGTTTATGATACAACCGGTAGAGTAAGTGATTGGGCGAATCTAATCATGGAGGTTATACCGGATGCACCACCAACGGTAGCAGTGATAGCGCCTGAAGAGTCTTATCGAGGTAATGGCTTTATGCTTTATATCGATGCGGAGAGTCCTGACGGTGACATTCTAAAGCATCTGTTTCTTGAAGAACGTTATGACCAAGATGGTGATGGGAACTTTGAGGAAGAAGCGTGGAAACCGTTATATGATGGGGTTTTTAAAACAACACATTCCATCAATTACACGACCGTTGGTAAGCGGCAATATCGCGCCTCAGTAACTGAAGACTATGGAATGAAAGGAAATTCAGGAACTGTCACGACCGATATTCTGAATTATGCACCTTCAGTTAACTTTAACGTGTTTGGAATTACGCAGCAGCCAGGGCAGGGAGAGGACAGCGGCCCACCAATAACTAACTATTCGACGCAATCGATATTACGTTCGTGGACGGCTAAGACGCCATACAAAGGCGGTAATGCCCAAAAAGCAGCATGGAAAGCGGATGCTACTACACTATCTACAAAAAATGGCGTATACGCAAACTTTTCTGTTGGATACCCGAACTCAGGAAATGGAGCGAACTCACGAACAAAATATCAGCTTGCTGCTGATATTGTTGCTAAACCCACTTGGAGTGTGCCAGTTACAGAAATACTATTCAACAAGGTTTTTGGTGGAAACCGATTATATTCTTATAGTCAAAATTATAGCTTGCCAAACTATCCTTATACATTTTATGAACGAAATTCAATTACAGGTGAGCTTTTGAGGACGGTTAATTTTGATACACCTAGTAATTTCACACTAATGGAAATTGGAGGGGATGAAACATTTTACTTTGCGGATAAAAGACAAATGGGAGTAAACCCGTATTTAGTGGTCATTGCGAGGTACGATAAAAATGGTGTATATCTGGATTCGATTAATTTGCAATCTAGTTTAACAACACCTAGCGGGCAAGGTAGCGGAATTGGACCGGCTCTAGTCCAAATATCATCTGATGGCGAATATATGTATGTGGCTAGTAAATTCTCGTATGATGTGCCAGAACAATATAATTACAATTACAATAATCAATTGCGAATTTTCAAATACTCCTTAAAAACGAAAAGCTTAGTGTATGAAGCACCAGGGGAGAACTTGGATCGTGGATTTATTACAAACATCAACTTGACCGAAGATGATAACGGAGATGCGTACTTTACGTATAACTTTGAAGATCGCTATTCTTCTGGATTAGGTGGGTTGAGAGGTTACGTTGTACAAGTAAAAAAAGACGGAATAACTCGTACCCATCAGTCTGGAGGAGCAGCTGGCATATCTTATGCTACTATTTCTGAAAATAAGAGTAATGTTTATGTAAATTACGTGACCATGAACAGTAGTAAAGAAGGCAGTACGATATTTGAAGCTATTTATAACGGGACAGACTATTATGGAGAACAAGTATTTAAAAACCGTTTTGCAAGAAGTCTTGTCAGATACGAAAGTTCACATCCTTTATTGTATTCAGATGTTGCTCCTAATGCGAATCCTATCGTATTTTCGAATGGGTTTACGTATTCGCAAGGTAGAACACACGAATTGTATAATGCATTTTTTAACTACAATGGAGACCAAAGCGGTGGTTTTCAAGGTGTAGATTATGATGCGAACCTTGGTAAAATATTTATCAATCAATACGATCAGATTATTTATCCCGTGTTTATGCCTGTGGGAACCTCTTGGGGTGATCCCGATGCACCTAAAAAAATATGGTCCTTGTTGTATAACGCATCAACCAAAAGTGTCATTGCTCAGACGCCATATTCCGGACCAGAACTAGGAAATAATCAACAGCAAGCAGGAACATCATCAACACCTATTTTACCTGATGGCTCCATTTATGTTTTTTACGAAAAAAATGTCATGCCGTTTGTTTCAGCTAATGCAAGTGGTTCAATCAAAGAAATAGATCCGAATACAGTTGAAATTACTAGCGATGATTGGGGCGGACTGCTCTATGATGCAGGAAGCACGATGAAAAACTACGCCTTAGAATTTCATGCGAATGTTAGTGATATAAGAAATGACAAGGTTATCGGAGCTGCTTTCCAGATCCAGAATGAAAAGAATATGTATGCTATGGAGTGGAGCAAGAACACCCTGTCGCTATTCCGTGTGGTCAATGGTGTGAAGACGTTATTGCAATCGGCACCTATGACACGAACTGCATTTAACACGTATCCGATTAAAGTAGAATCGGTTAATGGCATTCAGCGCGTATATGTGAATTATGCGAAAGTACTAGAGGTTGCCGATGGCACCTATTCAAAAGGTTTTGCTGGTTTAATGTCATTAGGACAGTCGAATGCTGTTTTCTCCAATGTTAAGAAATTTAATTATGGTGATATGTACACCGAGGAGAAATATGAAGCTGTACTAATCAATGAAACGATTACCTATGACAAAATCTTCTCGGATATCGAGGAAGATCCTAAGATACTAGAAGAGTGGACGTACAGCCACAACCCTAATATTTTTGAGAATCCAGAAGGGATGAGCATGTATCATGGGCAGACTCGTTCAACAACGTTAAATTCACTAGAGAAACCTGGTGTTTACGAGATTAGCTACAGAGCGCAAGATAATCCAGGGATATCATCCTATCGTAAATGGTCGGAGCCTATAACTAAGCTACTCTATGTCCATCGTAGGCCTATTGCACAGCCTGATGCGCGGTTTACAGGCTACGTGTATGCAGATGGTGAGGCAATTGATTACGATACCTTTGATACCTCTTACGATCCGGATATCCCGAATCGCCTGCTTGATAAAGTATTCCGTACACGCTGGGCGGATGAAACAACGTGGACAGCCGGTAAACGGACGATTTATAGCCGTCCAGGTGTCGAGCTTATCATTCAAGAGCAAGTAAAGGATCTTCATGGGGCTTGGTCGTATTGGGCGCAGCAAGTTATTTATAAAGACGCTTTACCGCCGGTGAACCAAACTAAACCAGTAATGACCATAACTTATCCAGGAGGAACCTCAGCGGCGGCTCCTACAGTACTCGTGAAAGAACCGACGATAACCTGGACCTATTACGATGCAGAGAATGATCCACAAGAGCAATATCGCTTATCACTGACGTATACAGATACAAACGAGGTTGCGTTGTATATTGATTATGCAGGATTAGAGAAAAGCTTTAAGGTAATGGATGGAATGATCAATCCAGGGCGTGTTGTACGTGTACAAGGGCAGGTTTACTCAAAGGGTGCTTGGTCAAATTTAAGTAACATCCGCTACTTTGTGCTGGATTTACCGCCAGATACGCATTTACTCTCGTATAACGGAGCTAATGCAGATAATCCGGTCTACACCAACATTAATCGACCGCAGCTGCGCGTATTTACCATTGATCCGGAGAATCATCCAATTACCGCAATAGATTATGAAGTTTATCGCGTGTCGGATGGTGCAAGAGTGGTTGATACAAATGCAACGGTTGCTGCAGCAAGCTACACTACAGCAGCTCTAGCAGACGGGTTATATTACTGGAGAGCCAGGGCAAACGATGGTTTTCTATGGGGACCCTATTCTTCAAATGGTTATTTCTTTGTGGATACCGTTAAGCCGGCAGATGTAGATGAGCAGTTGGAGGTTGAACCGACAGCCGTTACGGTGAAGTTTAATGCCTTTAGCGATGCAGCTCCGTCCTCTGGCCATGCTACACGAACATTCTACTTACAGAAGGTAAATAGTAATGGCAGCGTGACGAATATTGACTTAAATCAAGATGGCACAACAGAATACAGTATACCGATTCCCCTGCAGGCGAAATCTTATCGTGTGTCTGGACTAGTGGCTGGTCAAGAGTACCGGTTGACTGTGCTAGATTATGACGTAGCCGGTAACGAGGGTTATTATGCCTATATTCATTTCAGCACTAACCGAGCACCGACAGCTGACTTTGATTGGTCACCTAAGCCGGTGTATGAAGGAGATGTTGTAACCATAGCATCATCTGTAAACGACGAGGATGGAGATCCGTTGTCAGTGGCGTATGAGCTCACAAGCCCATCAGGAGCTAAGCGGAATTTCAGCTATACGCTTATACGTAGTGGTGCATCTTATCCGAAGACAGGGCCGGTGCTGCAGCTAACGGAAGTCGGAAATTGGAGTGTCAAACAAACGGTAAGTGATGGCATTGCAGATCCCATTATCGTGACGAAAACAATACAGGTTCTCGCATTGGGAATTACGGCAGAAGTAGTGCATACGGAAGAGTGGGAAGCAAATCGACTGAGATGGAATGAAGTAAAACCGAAGGAATTGCGAAGTCCTTCAACCTTTTGGGCAGGTGAACGTTTTGTTCTTAACGCTAGAACAACAGATACCGGCATGAGTACCACAAAGGCGACCAAGGTCGAAGTAGCAGCGGAGCGAATAGGTAACACAAGCCTAGCATCTACCGATAAAAAGGTATGGAGTGGCTATATCGGCGCTGAGCAAGCTAAGGTTAAGTTAGAGTCGTTAAAAGATGGGGACTATGTATTCCATTTTAAAGCTACGTATTCAAATGGCGTGGTGAAGGAGAAGGATGTAACCATACAGATTAAAGATAATTGGACTGCATTTTTTGAATTTCATAAGTCCTGGTAGGTGGTGGGTGCTGCAGCTTTAAGGCTGCAGCACCCTTTTTTTGATTTTCGTAATGGTGCCCGAAAATAGATTGTTCAATCGACACATGGCCACAGCGTTTTTTTAGGGTGCCTTCCATTGATATGAGAATTAAATAGAATGCTTCCAAATTTAAAAGAAATATAGTAAGATTCTACTACATTTGCATACGTATGGGCATATTTTCCTGGTTTAGAATTGGATAGACAACATAAAACGACAAAGGGGCAAGACAGATGGCCAGGCGCAGAAGAAAAAAGGAAGAGTTAGATCCATTACAGGCATTTATGCTGCTTCTCATGCTAGGGGCTGGATGGGGAGCCTACTCACTTATGAAATCAATTGTAGCTGCAGGTATTGCTGCCAGTGTAATTTTTGCGGGTTACGCCTTTATTATCTTCTCCATAAATCAAAAACAAACCGAGCGTTTAAAGAGATCCGGCATTGCAGAAATCGATAAGATGGAGGGTCGGCAGTTTGAAAAGTATTTGGGTCATCTTTTTAAAGCACACGGTTATGCTGCAGAAGTTACCCAGGCTGCCGGTGATTATGGCGCGGATTTGATCATCTCAAAAGCTGGAAAGAAAATCGTGGTCCAAGCGAAGCGTTATAGCAAAAATGTCGGTCTAAAGGCCGTGCAAGAAGTACATACAGCATTGAAGCATTACGGGGCAACAGAAGCGTGGGTTGTTACCAATAGTGATTATACAGAGCAGGCTTATACATTGGCTAAATCTAACGGGGTTCGTTTGATTATGCGGCAGCAGCTGATTGAGTTAATGTTAGCGATAAATCCTGAACAGACGGTTTCAATTTCAAAACAGATTAACCTACAACCAGAACCTGAAAATGAAGTCGCAGTTAGCAAGGAGGTTATGGAGCCTGACGATCTGGACTGCCCACAATGTGGCTATTTACTTGTAAAACGAAATGGGAAACGTGGGGAGTTTTATGGCTGCTCCAATTTCCCGAAATGTCGACATACCATGGAAATGAAATGAAGTGAGTAAGTTTACTGATGGCAAAAGAGAATCAATATACAATGAAAAATCAGTAATTTATCATCGTAATACTTCCACCCTGTTTATTTGCCTGTATGATAACTTATAGTGAAGTAGAAAACATTCTTTCTATGCCATTGGTATACTCATATAAATATTTGATCTGATGATTGAAGGAATAAAAATTTTTGCGAGAAGACTCTCTTCTGCGATTACTTTACGCTGGAATTTCTTCGGAAAGGAAAGAAAATGAAACCATTTATATATCTACCCGACAGGCAAAAAGAACCTTATATACGTCGAACAAACAGCTTTGTAGAAACGTATATAGAACGCCTGGCACCCCAATTTAATAATATAGACCAAGAAGCTGACGATGCAACTAAAATGCGTTTTCAAGAATTAGGTAGATACTTTGATCCGGATCGTCATGATGAATCCGATTTTGCAGAGGATGCGCGTGACTTCGGTATTGATCTTTGGCAATCTTTAAACCTGATGAAATACAACACCTACATGATGACCTTAGCCACATTATATCAAGTGTGGGAGCAGCAGATTCGTGAATTGGCTTTTAAGGAAATCACTCGTCATCACAACCTGATAGGGAAAGATGGAAAAGAACTACAATTTAAAGGTTTTTGTACCAATTTCTCTGATCTAGAAGAGCTGTTTCAGAATAGCAGTTGGGATCCTGCATTTATAACATCCTGGGATACGATTAATGAGTTGCGATTAGTTCAAAATGTAATAAAACATGGGGACGGTTCCGCCGCGAAGCAGTTATATGTACTTCAACCAAGTTTCTTCAGTAAAGTCAGCAGCACATTGATTATGGACCTGTATGGTACGACTCTTAATGAGATAGCTTTGTCTATTCCAGATACCGAGATAGAACGTTACCGTGATGCATTGATTGATTTCTGGAAAGAGATGCCTGAACGGGTATATTTCACTTTCAAAGATGCACCGCTTTTAATCCAGGGACCTATAACCTTGAAAGAGGAAGGAAATACTGGAGATTGGGCACATTATGTAGAACAGCATCGATTAGTCTCCGGATGTACCATTCAGATCCGTTTTAATAAGAAGCATTGGATAACAGGAGTATATAATTGGAGCGGAAAGACTACGGATCTTCCAGAACTTCAAAGCAAAAACAAATCTGATGTAATTATTTTTTCTTTGAATCATCTTGTTAAGTTGGAAGTAGAAGTTTGAGAATCAGCTCAATGAAATCTTCCATAGAAACCTTAATAGATTCTTAAATAAACTCTCCTTAATTGCCGTCTTATACTCATGATAAGGCGGCTTTATAATCACTAGATAAAATGAATTAGTGTATAGGGCTGCCTACGATTTTCAACAGCCGAAAAGCTGCGATATATAGGTTCTTACTGAGTGAGGATGCTGGGACGGATAAGTCTAATACTTTATTTTCTGGTGATACCTGTAGGAAGTCAATGAAACTAATGGAGCTATTTGGAGTTCAAAGAGATTTCTCTTATTAAGGATTCATCTGAATTTTTAACGTTTCCTACATCTTTTGAGACTGGATATTTCATCATTTCTTCGGAAGGAAACGGTTTGAGATATTGCGAGACGTCTTCCATTTCAGGATTTAACCAGCCATGTAAATCCGTTAATATGACCGGCATACGATCATGCACATCTGAAACAAGCTGATTTGGTGTAGTCGTGATAATGGTACAGGTTGAAATGGGTTCCCCATTAGCGTCTCGCCAAGTATCATAAAGTCCAGCAAAGGCATAGACAGCTTTTGTTTTCATCTGAAATCGATAGGGCTGTTTTCCTTCATCTTCCTTGCGCCACTCATAAAATCCGTTGCTTGGGATCAAGATACGGTTTCGTTTTAACAAACTGCGAAATGCTGGCTTTTTCTCGATTCCTTCAGCTCGTGCATTTATCATTTTATAAGCTATTTTAGGATCTTTGCTCCAAAAAGGAATGAGTCCCCATTTAAACCCTGAGAGTACCCGTTTTCCTTCTTTAAGAATAATGCATGGTACGATCTGTGTAGGGGCAACATTATACCGCTTCGTGTATTCATAGTCAGTTTCATCTATGGCAAAGGTGTTAATGATCTCATCGAGCTCTGAGGTTATCGTGTATCGTCCACACATGCATAGATCCTCCTAAATGATTATTCCACATACAAACGCAGCCTTGGTTCATTTTTACGCAACCTACGGCTGCCATTGTATTTATAATTGTAGCCGGTCATACGTTTATAAAAACTATTCCATTTTTTCGTTATTTTCTATGTATTCCTTCGCCTTATTTAACGTATCTACAATTCGACCTGATTCGTGTTCGAGCCAATTTGACGCCATTTCAGGATCAATATTGCCAAACATAACATTCCCAATGATATGATCAAATTCGTCAGATGCTTTATCCAGTTCTTTAACCAATATTTCTTGCTCCGTTTCTTTTAATGCTAATATGGATGTTCCACAGGTAATACAAGAGTAATCTAAAAGGTTGTCAATCGGGATCTCATTCTTATTATTGCAACCAATACATGTGACCGTTAAGGTTTCTTGCTCCAACATGCTTTAAACTCCTTCTAAATCATCAATCTCATACTCCACGATATGTTTGAATTTTCCGCTGCTCATGATTTTTTCAAATACCCATTCGACTTCTACACTTCTATCCTTAATACTCCGGACTTTCCCAACTTTTTTAGCGCCACGCATACGTACATAGTCGCCTTCTCTCATCCATTGCCACTCCCAAATCCTAAAAGCTTTGGCTGCCGTAAGATACCGGAGTCGCTAAATTCTAAAGCGGTAACCCTGCAGGGAAAGGGGATGCTAAGCCAACTAACGTCTGATTTCTTCATGCCGGCAGATAATACGGGGAAGGGACACGCTCCAGGATGCTGCTCCATAAATTGCTTCAGCACCTTTTTGGAAGCCGCATCTATACCCGATACGTGGCCAACATATCGATCCTCGAACCGCAATACCAGGCTAGATACGTATCCTGCCTTAAGTTTTATTCCAACGACATCAGCAACGATCCGGACTTCTTTTCTTTTTTTATACCAGTATCGATGCTTTTTAGCTTCAACATAGGGGCTGTCTAGCTTTTTGGATATGATACCTTCCCATTCGTGAGTATTAACCCATTCCCATAGTGCTGGTCCATCATATACCAGGTCAGTAACAAATAACCGTGGCTGCTTTGTTGGTAGTTTAGCTGTAAGTCGCTGATATCGCTCCCTGAAGGGGAGAGAGCGAATATCTTGTCCATCATCATAGAGCATGTCGAAAGCAACAAAAATCAGATTGTCATCATATTTCTTGCGGCTCACCCCGATCAGGACGCGCTGAAAGTTTGGCCGTGTACCGTCAAAGTATGCAATTTCTCCATCAAGTACACAGGCACCGATCCGCAGCGGTCTCAAAAGTTCTACAATCTCAGGAAATCGGTCATTGCGAAGTTCTACACGTTTTGAAAATATTTCTACGCCACCTACGCCGTCAAGTCTGACCAGAGTACGCACACCGTCCCATTTGATTTGATAGCCCCAGTCTGGACCAGTAGGTATATCCGGCGAAGTGATCGGGGCCATTGGTACGCCAGGCAGAACCATAATAGGAGTCATGATACGTTATCCTTAGACTTCGCAGCGTTTTTTCGTTTCCTAGTGGGCGGAGAATTATCAGTCACCGGCTTAGTTGAATCTAGGCTTGCTTGTAGAGCAGCCAAGAGATCAATCACATTTGATCTATCTTCTGCTGCAGGAGCAGTAACAACATCTATACTCTCACCGGTGATCTTTTGTTGTATGAGATCAAGCAAGGCTATCCGATAATCGTCCGTATATTTGCTCGGTTCAAATTTCTCACTCAGTTGCTCCACAAGAGCTTTGGCCAATGAGAGTTCTTTTTCGTTTATAACGGTTTGCGACGGAAGATTTGGGACTTGAGAGAGCGAGCGTATCTCGTCCGGATAAAACATGGTCTCCATACAAATGCAGTTGTTGACGGCGCGGATCGCCGCAAGACTGCTTTTACTGCGTATGGAAATTTTGGCTATGCCAATCTTGCCGGTCTGTTTAATCGCCTCCAGCAGCAGGCTGTAGGCTCCAGCGCCTGCCAAATCAGGAGCCAGGTAATAGGCCTTTTGAAAATAAAGGGGATCAATATCCTGAAGATCAACGAAGTCCAATATCTTAATTGTTTTCGCGGCTTCATCCTTAATGAGATCGAGCTCATCCTCTTTAATAATCACATATCTGTCTTTCTCAGACTCAAAACCTTTTACGATTTCATCCGGATCAATTTCTTTGTCGCATTGCCTACATGTTTTTGCATAGGAGATTGGCATACCACATTCTTTATGTAGGCTTCGGAAATGAATGTCTTTGTCTTCGGTTGCGGTATACATTTTAACCGGCACATGTACCAGGCCAAAGCTGATCGCGCCTTTCCAAACGGTATGCATGATATCACATCCAATATTTTTAGTATTAGGTTACCCGAGTCAAGGAAATGTATACCAATTTTGTACTGGAGAATGGATTTGTCTCTATTTTTATAATCATACTATTTGCGAACGAATTGCTGACTTAACACAACAAATATGGTGCAATGTTCAATAGATAATGCCTCTCAAAACAGATCATCCATTCGGGTGATCTGTTTTTTTTTGGCTAATTAATTGTGTTTGAGAAGGGAGGCAGCTGTTCGATTGGGGTTTTGTGAAAGGAATAGTCTGAAATCTTACCAGTTAAAAAACTAAAAATAGGATCGAACTATGCGCTGGTCTTGGTGGAATGGAATCGAATACTATACACTCTGAAAAACTCTTATATGGAATTTATCTTGTTTTTCCTTGCTTGGGCGTTATTGAATTATATAGTGCGAAGTAGTAGTTAGAGTGTGATACAATTATATTAAAGGTTAAGATGTCGGGAAATCCAATTCCGAGGAGACGAAATTTTTATGAATATTAATGAATTTGTTAAGCAGTTTACTAATCATCCTGTATTATTTGTTGGTACAGGGGTTAGTTTGAGGTATCTGCAAAATTCTTTTACTTGGGATGGCTTGTTAGCATTTATTTCACGACAATTAAAAGAGAACGATGAGTTTTACTATGACATTAAATCGAAATATGAAAAAAATGGTGTTTTTGACTACCCTAAAATCGCTCAGGATCTTGAGGCTGAATTCGACTTGGTTGTAAAGGCTGATCGCAACGGATCGTTTAAGGATATAAATGATGCCTTTTATGACAATATGAAGAACAATATTAACATAAGTCGTTTTAAATTATACATAGCCTCATTGCTCAAAGCTTACTCTTTGAAAACCGAGAAAATGGAGGAAATCAATGAGCTAAAAAAAGTGAGGAAAAACATTGGCTCCGTTATTACGACTAACTATGACTCATTTGTAGAAGATATATTTGAATTTAATGCTCTTATTGGAAACGATATCTTATTAAGTAATCCTTATGGTTCGGTCTACAAGATTCATGGATGTGTTGATGATCCAAGCAAAGTTATCATCACTGATAAAGATTACGTCAAATTTAATGAGAAATACGAGTTGATTAGAGCGCAACTATTATCCTTGTTTATTCATAACCCAATAATTTTCCTTGGGTACAATATTGGTGATAATAACATTAAAAGTTTATTGAAAACAATTTTCACATATATACAACCTAACAGTGTACAAGCCGATAAGATTAGGGCGAACTTCCTGCTTGTCGAGTATGAGGGTGGGTCGATGAATGACGAGGTGGTTGATCATGACATTGATATTGATGGATTTTCAACAATTCGCATTAACAAGATTAAAACAGACAATTTTTTTGAAATTTACAAGAATTTAGCCAACTTAAAGCTTCCTATCTCTGCAATGGATGTTAGAAAAGTGTCTTCGGTTGTGCAAGAAATTTATGCAGGTGGAGAGATACAGGTTAATATTACTGAAGATATCGACCTATTGAAGAATGGACAAACAATTCTTGCCATTGGGTCAGTAAAAACGATAACTTACGAGTTTCACACAACAGCAGAAATGATGGAGGATTATTTCAAGATCATTGAGGAATCTAACGATAAATTGTTGCAACTCATTGATAAGCAAAGAATTCAGCAAGCGCAATATTTTCCGATATTTGGTTTTGGATTAATTCAGACTCAATTAGAAAAATATGAAGAACTTAAAGGTAATCAACTTGAGAAAATTCGCAAGCTGAATGAAGATATAAGTAGAAAGAATATCGATAATAGACATACATCGATTAAAGAAATCTTAAAAGATGAATCCATATCCGCTACTTATAAAAACATCCATATTATTAGTGCGGTAATCAATGACCGAATAGAACTTAATGAAGTGGAGGTATATTTAAGAGAGTATACAGACAAAGAAAAAACTGAGTATAGAAGACTTTTGTCGGTGTACGATTATAAAAAATACTCAGGCTTATGAGAAGATTGATATATAGCCCATAATAATAAAAATAACCCTTTATGACAAATACATAAGGGGTTATTTTTATTTTTATTGGAGGGGAATTTAATTAATCTTGAACTATCCTGCTCGTTAGCTTAATAAAAAGAGCAGGCCACCGTAACTCATCTATGTATTATTCAACTATCGTTACCCGTTAGTCCAATCACCCATACTGGCGATTTTTCATAATTTTTTCATCCTAACCGGTATAATAAAAGGCTTCGCTCCAGACTCTTGAGCATGTCCATCCATGTGGCTTTAGCATGGAATGGCATACATTCTAACTATCGACATTCAACTATGATATTTTTTCCACAGTCATAACACTCTTGGTCCGTTTCAAAATCGTTATCAATTTTGTCTAAGTTTTTAGCACCAACTAATATCATTTTATGATCTTCAAACTTGCAGTGAGGACAAATGAAATTGAGACTGACAAAAGCACCTGTCTCATCTTTATTAATCACTTCAAAACTTTTTGCAATAGTCCTCTTTGACATAATTAGTCCTCCTTATGCTTCTTTCACTATCCTGCCCAGTTAGCGTAACCGCTTTCAGTAACACCGTCAAAATCAAAAACTATGGGTCTCCCTATTACCGTTGGATTCCATCCCTGGATCTCTTCTTAAACTCAGCCTTAAACTTACCCGCTGTTAACTTTACGGTATCACTCGTTGCTATACGATAGGCTACTGCCGCGCTTATCACGTAACTAATTCTTATCGCAGCCTTTTTGCCTTCCTCTGATTTCAAGATATCGGTAATAATCTCTTTCATCGACCGTCGCCCCCGTCCGCATTTACGCTTTTATTTTCCGAACCACCCGAATAAACAGCGCCACTTTTGCGCTTGTCCCCTCTTCTTCTATACATGAAGGTATTCGCGAAACGATTAAATTATCCTGCCCGTCAACGAGGCTGCCGTTCATTTCCAGCAGCCTCGTCTTGGTGATTGTTACACTATAGTCTCCCGTTAGCGCAATGCATGTAATGTTCAAAGTGATTAAGGTTTTTTGAGCCGATTAACTTTTTTTCGCATATTAATTTAGGAAGGCAAGATAGTCGGCAAGTTTATCGAAAGCACCCTCAAGATCTTGTTGAAGCTTTGGAGCCATACCTTTGTAGGCTTCTTGTTCCTCAGCTGAAGCGTTCACAGGGAAACCTTTCAGTTCTAATACAGTTTTACCTTCGTCACCTTCTAACGATATGATATTCATAATTTCAAGTGGCCAGCTCACGCTAAAAGGCGCTCGGACCGTATTGCCTTGCTCATCGGAAAAGGATCGGATATAAGCCACTTTCTCAGGTTCGACAACCTCTTGGTATGCAAATTTTGTCCGCATAACCTGATTTCCGTCAGGAGACGTCTGAATTCCTAAAAACTCGCCACCTGATCGAGCGTCCATTTTAACGATTTCGAAGGTGGTCCCCTTTGGTCCCCACCATTTCGCGAAATGACCGAGCTCTGTCCATGCTTTAAATACCAGTTCGCGAGGGGCATCGAATACACGCTTAATTGAAATTTCGAACGATTGATTCAGATTGTTATCCATGAAAATCCTCCTTGTGTTTTGAAGGGAACTATTCCTATTCTTCAATTTTATTTTTTCAGTCTAAAACTTTGTTTTCAGTCTAATGCTTTATTTCACTTAACAATGATACCATGTATTGGAAGTAACCTGCCCGTTAGCTTATTGAAATGAGCAGGCTACCTCAGTGCCTGCTCATCGTTGTGTACTATTCAACTAACGTTCCCCGTTAGGGATTAATGGATGAGTAGTGCAGCTACATTAAGAAGATTTTTTGAGGAAAAGGAATTAGAAAACCGAACTTATTCTATAAAACATAATAGTTCCGTCCATATGATAGAGTATGATTTTTTAATTGATGTAATAACTAAACATACACCTGATCATGAGCAAAAGAAGATCCTGGGCATCATTTTTCAAATTGATTTTAAAAATGGTGATGTACATCATTTTTTAGAGCATCTGGCTACAGGGTATGTAAAGACCAATTACTAATCAAGATTTCGATGATTATACCGTATCAAAATGTGTAATAAGTAAATGAAACGTACCAAAAATCAAATATATAGATTTTGAAACGCTTTATAGTGTCTTTTTTTAGTGTATCAAAAAGCATGCTTTTTGAAAGACTTTACAGGTTGGCCCGTGTACAAGGACCCTATTCGGAGTTATCCTGATTTGAGATATCTAAAAATTCAAATTAGAAATGGCTCTTAGGATACATACCCTAAGTGCCTTTTTATTTGGTTTAATACCAGGAGGAGGGTTGAATATGGAAATGGCATATGGACGAGTTTCTTCAAAAAGATCAAAATCCGGAACGGCAGCTACTTAAATTTCGCGAACTTGGTATTATGAGCGATATATATTTGTTGATAAACTAAGTGGTAAAGATTTTAATCGTCCTCAATATCAGGTGATGCGTATAATGTTAAGGCAAGGGGATTTAGTTATAGATCGCTTGATCGTTTAGGACGAGATTACGACGGAATCATAGATGAATGGAAGTATATTACGCGTGAGATAGGAGCAGCCATTGTATGTTTGGATAATGTGCTGCTCTTTGATTCTAGAAAATATCAAACCATGGGTGATTTCGGAAAGGTTCTGGAGAATCAATTTCTTAGTTTGCTTGCTAAGTAGCAGAACAAGAGCGTAAAAAGAATTTGCAGCGCCAAGCTGAAGGAATTGCTGTGGCTATATCTGAAGGAGTAAAGTTTGGTAAGCCACACGAAAGGAAATCGATTCAAATTTTATTAAAGTGTATCAAGATTGGAAAGCTGGACTAATTACTGCAGTGGCTGCTAAGAAGACATTAGGACTCACACATAGTACGTTTTACCGACGAGAAAAGGAGTATGAGGATGAATAATCTGTTAAATCTTTTCACTGGAATAAGAATGTTTGTTCTGTGTACAATTAGAACAAACGTTCTATTCAGGAGTGGTTTTATGGATTTTGAGAAATGGTTATGCGAAGAAAAACAAATCAGGTATGTATGTGCTGACAAAAGAAAATTTGCATGAGACACTCTGGACTTTACCCATTGATAAGATGTTTATGGTTGGCAGCAAGATGACACGTCATCTAAACTTTATGGGTCTTGATACTATTGGAAAACTTGCTGGCACACCGTTGGATAAACTCAAATTAAAGATGCGGCGTAAGTTTGGTAAAAACTCAGATGATAATGCTGAAATGTACTGGCGCATAGTCAATGGAATTGATGAAAGTCCAGTTATACCTGGAACGCATCAGGTTGCGCCTAAAACAGTTGGCTGGGACATGTCGTATCGGTGGGTTGCTTGGGGGCTGATTTTGACCGAACGTCCGGCTTTAATCGACAAATGAAAATGGCAGATCCCACAAACGTTACGAATCAAGTGTATAGAGCTGCAGTCGAATTACTATTGAAGCATTGGTATGGATTACCTATTCGAAGAATAGGCATCAGTTTATCTCAATTCTCATCCGATGATGAATATCAAATATCGTTATTCGACCAAGACCGAGAAAAAGCACGAGCATTAGAACGTGTGACCGATTTATTAAAACAAAAGCATGAAGACTGGATTATAGTAAGAGCTACCTCGGCTACTCCAGCTGGCCAGGCTTCTGATCGCAGTATGAAAATAGGTGGTCATTTCAAATAATGACTCAAGTGATGATAAAAAGTATTAACATTTTTAAAGGTAAACAGTATACTAATATAAAATCCGGAATGCACCGGTAAATAAAAGTTGTGGGAGAAAATCCTACAGCTTTTTTTTGTGAAAAAAGAGAACACTTGTTCCAATTCGTGGTGTAGAATTTAAATATAAGAGACACATACACCAGGAGGAATAGGATGTTATATAACGAAAGCTGTATTGAAGGTTCAAAGAAACATTTAGAGGATAACTCAGTCGATTTATTGATAGCAGATCCACCATATAATTTAAGATTTGGTGGGACAACACAAACGAAAACGAAAAAGCCAAGATTTAATATCATAGAGAACGATATGCTTTCACCGACGGAATACAAGCGGTTTTGTATGCAATGGATCTTTCAAGCTTACAGAGTGCTCAAGCCAGGACGACATATTTATGTTTGTATTGATTGGAGGATGTATGCAGACATGGTGATCTGGTTGCGTAATGCAGGATTCATAGTGAAGAACTGTATTATATGGGATAAAGAGCATATGGGTCTTGGTTGGCAATATCGTTATCGCCACGAATTTATCATCTTTGCTGTGAAAGGAGATAAACGTGTCAGACGGATCTCAACACGAAAGCAGACAGATATTTGGCGTATACCGCGCATCCATGGTAATAAGACCATACATCCTACAGAAAAGCCAGTAGAGCTGTTAAAGGAGATGATTGTTAATAGTAGTGAGCCTGGGGATTTAATGGTGGATTTTTTTGCAGGGAGTGGGGTAGCAGAAGAGGCTGCCATTATGACAAGTCGGTCTTGGACGGCTTTTGAAATTGATCAAACTTGGTACGATGTTGCAATGGAGCGGATACAAAAGGCGTTGAATTAATAAGTTTTAGCGATAGCTAGAAACTAGTGAATAGGTCGCGGTACTTTATCTTAACAATATTAATTAGGCTGCAGTCTCGTGAACTGCACCCCGTCAAGTAGACAGTACAAATAATAAAAACCGTTAAACGGCCTTAGTCCTAAACTCCATTGGACTGAGGCCGTTTAGTTTTGCCTGGAATCGTTCGTTATTGTAAAAGTGACGAGCTGATTGAGTTGGTACGCTCTAAACCGATTTTACTCCCATTAGTGGTTGATAAAATTGTAAGAAATGAAAAACGAAGCGGTCTCCCATTGAAATTGGATAGATCCGCTTCGTAATATAAGTCTTTGTATCATTATCACTTAATGATCAGATTACTTGTTTTTAACCTTGTTTCCTTCAATTATATTGAAAATAATTTTTGCATTATCCGTGTTATCGATAAGTCCGGCGAACTTTTCTTTACCAGGACCAAAAGCATAAACGGGTACATCTTCTCCGGTATGGCCACCAGTAGTCCAACCTGTATAGGAACGAGTATTAAAGATGGCTTCGATCGCATTGTCAGTCTTGGTTTGATCTTTGGTAGCAGCTGCATCTTTAACGGATTTGATTTCATCATTCGTCAGTTGCAAGTCAATATAATCTTTCAGTGTTTCTTCAACATTTGTACCGCCAAGAATCTCTGCTGCCATGAAATCTGGAGTGCGTTTAGCAGCTTTAATCGGAGTTACATCAAAATTGTAGATGCCATTGGCGCCAATCGAGACCCCACCGGTTGAATGGTCAGCAGTCGCAACAACTAACGTATTCCCATCTTTCTTGGCAAAATCAATCGCTTCTTTAAAAGCCTTCTCGAAATCGGCCATCTCGCTCATGGATCCGACTACATCATTATCATGTCCTGCCCAATCGATTTGGCTGCCTTCAACCATCAAGAAAAATCCATTTTTATTTTTACTAAGACGTTGAATGGCAGCTTTCGTCATATCTTGTAGTGATGGGGTCTTTTCATTACGGTCAATAGCCTTATCCATTCCACCAGGCGCGAATAAACCGAGAATTTGGTTATTTGTGTCTTTCAACAAGCTTTCACGATCGGTCACATAGCTGTAACCGTCTTTTTTGAATTCTTCAGTCAGGTTTCTGTCCTTACGTACAAAATTGCTCAAACCGCCACCGAGCAGTACATCAATTTTGTGTTTCTTATTGACTCGATCATCGAAGTAATCATTTGCAATGGCATCCATATTCTTACGACTGATGTCGTGTGCTCCATAAGCGGCAGGTGTTGCATGTGTGATTTCAGATGTAGCTACCAATCCTGTAGACTTACCATTTTCTTTCGCTGCTTCGAGAACCGTTTTAACCTCAGTGAAGTCATTATCAACGGCTATTGCAGCATTGTACGTTTTTACACCCGCGGACATGGCAGTTGCGGCAGACGCGGAGTCAGTAATATTTTGATGTTCGTCCTCTGGGTACGTCATTTGTGATCCAATGTAATATTTATCGAATTCTGTTTTTTCTTTGACGGGTGTTTTGGGGTCATCTTTC
Organism: Pristimantibacillus sp. Z349TD_6; assembly: GCF_056173205.1. Classification (NCBI taxonomy): domain Bacteria; kingdom Bacillati; phylum Bacillota; class Bacilli; order Caryophanales; family Paenibacillaceae; genus Pristimantibacillus (SeqCode); species Pristimantibacillus sp. Z349TD_6. Next base: position 2,871,685 of record NZ_CM149662.1, read on the forward strand.
ATATAGCGATATGCAGACGTATACGATTGGCCCATGCCATCACCGATCAGGAAAATAACATTTTTAATTTTTTTATCATCTTCTTTTTTAGACTCTGCTGAACTCGGTGTAAGACCCGATACCAAAACTGTAATCGCCAGTGATGACACGACAGCGAATGGAACTACTCTTTTAGCGATTTTCTTAAACATAAATACCCTCCTTAGTAGTTAACGCTTTAATATGATAATAGAATATAGTTATTAGGAGAATATCATCAGGAAGTAAAGCGTTTGTAAATACTAAAGTTGGCTAGTTACTTATTGAGAGTGGTTAAGTACAGCGAGTAACATAAGTTCATGAGGGATTAATCTTAAACTGAAAAGCTAAGGACAAGCTATTACAAAAAACACTTTACAAAGGGCCTATGTTATCATATATTTTAGTTGAGATAAAAGTTTCCCTAGGCAAACTTTTTGTCCTTGAGGAAAATAAAAATTTTTTATTAATTATTTTGCGCTGATGCAAAATAATTTCCTTATATCAACTTGGAGGTGGAGGGTAAATGGCACTTGATCCGAATCGGCAATTTTCAAGGAGAAGTATTCTTAAAGTCGGGGCAGCTGGTATATTGGGCGTTCTGGGAAGCAGTTTTTTAAATACAAGTGCATTATTCGGAAAGCCTGCTAATGCAATGGGAAAGGAAGAAATGCATCATTCACTCAAAGAACAGATGAAACAAGGGATGGCGCATGCTTACGATCCAGGAACAGATTCAACGCCAGGGCTAGAAGCAGCTGTTAAGGCGTTAACAGCTTTCAATTATGGGGTTGTAAGTAAATCTCCTGATGGCAGGACCATTAGAGAATACGAAATTCAGGCATGGGATGCTGAAGTGGAAATAGCGAAAGGAATCAAGTTCCCTGGATGGACATTTAACGGTACAATTCCTGGACCGACATTGCGTTGTACGGAGGGGGATATCGTGCGAATAAAGTTTGGCAATGGTTCGGCGCACCCTCATTCCATTCATTTACATGGTATTCATCCAACGAATATGGATGGAATGGAACCTGTTCCGACAGGAGGGGAATTCGTATACGAATTTGAAGCAAAACCAGCAGGGTTGCAGCCTTATCACTGTCATGTACCTCCGCTGGCCAGACATATTCACAAAGGTCTCTACGGTCACTTCATCATTGATCCTAACAAACCAAGGAAACCTGCAAAAGAGTTAAGTATGGTGATGAATGGATTCGATTTGGATTTAGATGGTGAGAACGAGGTATATACCGTTAATGGCTACGCATTTGCTTACCAGTCTAGACCTATTAAAGTGAAAACTGGAGAACTGGTTCGTATCTATTTAAGTAATTTAACGGAATTCGACCCCATTAATTCCTTTCATTTGCATGCCAATTTCTTTCATTATTATGCGACTGGAGCCGATCCGGATGCGAGACCGCAATATACGGATACAATTATGCAATGCCAAGGGGAGAGAGGCATCATTGAAGTAACGTTTCCTGCTCCAGGAAGATATATGTTCCACGCTCATCAGAGTGAGTTCACGGAGCTCGGCTGGATGGGGTTCTTTGAAGTCGGATAATATAAGGAGGAGTAAGATGTGCAGATCGAAAATGTAAATAAAAAGTCGAATAAAATAGTCGTTTGGTTACTGGGCATACTGCCACTGCTGCTGCTGGCAGTTATGATTGCTTTTATCGGTACATGGGGCACAGGCGTTAAAGAACAGCAGGCAGCTCCAATTGAAGTGCTGAATATTGAACGTATCATTTTAACGGATAATGGATTTGAAGTTCGTATTCTCAATTCTGGGCCGGAGGAGCTGACAGTTGCGCAAGTTGTGGTAGACGGCTCTTTTTGGAATGCTTCCTATTCACCTAGTTCAACTATTGAGCGATTCGAAAGCTCTACGGTAAGCATTCCTTATCCATGGGTGGAGGGAGACCCGCATGAAATTAAGCTTATTACCTCAAACGGATTAATATTTATTGGCGATGTACCTGCTGCAATGAAAACGCCGGCTGCTGATACCAATCGATTTTTACAATATTCGCTCATTGGCTTTTATGTAGGAGTAGTTCCAGTTGGTCTGGGGTTACTATGGTTTCCTTTCATGCGTCGTTTTACTTCAAAAGGCATTCAAGCGGTTATGGCTTTTACAGTGGGGCTGCTTTTTTTCCTTGCCGTTGATACCATTCAAGAAGGGCTAGAGCTTGGCGCGGAAGCGCCTGGCGTGTTCCAAGGAACGGGTCTCGTTTGGTTCGGAGCGGTACTTACCTTTCTATTTTTGCTTGCAATTGATCAGACGAATTCGAAAAAAACAATAAGTGCTGATGATAATGGTAAGAGGGTATCGTTCAAAATAGCCGGTGGAATTGGACTGCATAACCTCGGAGAAGGTCTCGCTATTGGTGCTGCCTTTGCTGCGGGTGAGGCTGCCCTTGGTACATTCCTCATTATTGGTTTTACTTTGCATAATATTACAGAAGGTATTGGCATTGCTGCTCCTCTCTTAAAAGCTAAGCCGACACTAAAGACATTCTTGGCATTAGCAGTTTTGGGCGGAGCGCCAGCCATTATAGGTACATGGATCGGCGGATTCGTCTTTAATCAAACTTTGGCGGCATTATTTTTCGGCATTGGAGCCGGTGCCATTATTCAAGTCATTTATGTTATTTTCAAAATGATTATTAGAGATGCTAAGGACGAAGGAACACCCTCCATATCTTGGCTTAACTTCTCGGGTTTAGTGCTCGGAGTCTTATTAATGTACGTAACAGCCCTATTAGTTAACTTTTAGAATGAGGTATGAAGGGGAGATAATGATGCCGATGAATTTAGGTGTAGCAGGGATTGTATTACTTGTCATTTTTGGCTTGCTACTTTTTGGTCCGTCAAAATTACCACAGTTAGGGAGAGCAATAGGGACGACATTGTCTGAGTTTAAAAGAGGAGCAAAAGGATTAATCGATAATGATGAAAATTCGGAAAATAATTTAGAACTAAAAAACAAGCCAAGCGAGTAAGGCTCGTATATTTAAGCATGTATATTAATTTGTTGTAGATTGTCCCCTTACAAGAAAGAGGCCGGAAATAATTCGGCCTCTTTCTTGCTTTTAAATTTATGCATGTTTCCATGTGGTAGCATGTCCAGTTTTCGGACATGACGGAAAGGTATCTCCTACACTTAGAGCCACTTGCTGACCATCATTATCGATGTATTTACCAGATTCGGTTACTTTATCTCCCGTTTTATGTTGGTGATCGACATGTCTCCAAGTTGTAGGTTCATTTGTTTGAGGACAATCTGAAAATTTTTCTCCTTTTTGAAACTCCCTGATTTCTCCTGTAGCACAAACATATTTGCCGGTTTCTGCAACAGTCTCATTTGTTTTGTGCAAATCTTTTGTTATAGTACTCATAAAGAACAGTCCCTTCAATATCATGTATTTCCTGCCTCTATGATAAAGTATCCATATGTACAGGTAATCATAAATTACCCAATCGGGCTAAATAATAAACACTGATTGATAAATCTAGAATTAAACGATATTATCGATGATTATCTCTTCACGCGTTCCTTACATATTAGCATAGAGATTATAAATAGAAATAAGAAAACCGCCTAAGGTAGGATAACCTAGACGGTTTCTTGAACCCATTATTTTTGATGCGTACTTTTCCGTTCAATTAATATGGTCAAACTAACTAGCGTAACAAATATGGTAGCTCCCATATCGGAAAGAATAGCAATCCATAAAGTGAGCCAGCCGGGAATGGTAAGCAAAAGCGCAATGACTTTCAGTCCAAGTGACACGATAATGTTGAAACGAATAATACGATTCACCTTTTTAGCAATCGAAACGGCTTCTGGAAGTTTGCCTAAGTGATCCTGCATCAGGACGATATCCGCTGTCTCGATGGCACTATCAGTTCCTTTACCCATCGCAATGCCTAGCTGCGCAGAGGCGAGGGCGGGAGCGTCATTAATACCATCACCAATCATGGCGACATTATGGTTGACGGAGAGTTCTTTAATTAGTTTTACTTTGTCTTCAGGAAGCAAATTTCCATGAAATTCGGAGACTCCGACTGCCAAGGCCACTTTCTCTGCTGTCTTCTGATGATCGCCTGTCAGCATTACGGTGCTATTAATTCCTAGTTTGTGTAATGATGCAATTACAGCTCGGCTTTCTTCACGAATTTCGTCTGCAATTCCGAACATACCGAGTACTTGTCGTTCATCTGCAACTAGAACAAGGGTAAGACCTTCATCTTTCAATTGTTCAATGCGGTTTTGTATAGAATCAGGGATGGCAATGTGGGCAATGCTTTTTTCATTTCCAAGCCAGTACGTTTGACCATTCACCTTCGCTTTAATACCTCGACCCGTAATCGTTTGGATTTCATCCGGTTCAGGTACTGCGATGTTTCTGTGTGCCAGTTCTTTCATAATCGCTTTCGCCAGTGGGTGAGAAGATGACTTTTCGATTGCTCCGGCAACAAGGAAGAATCGTTCTTCGTCATAGGCCTCCAATTGAGCCACATGTGGTTCACCTTTAGTCAATGTCCCTGTTTTGTCAAAGGCAAGCGTATCGATCTTACCAAGCTGCTCCAGGAACACACCGCCTTTGACGAGTACACCGTTACGTGCGTTTCTGGTAATTCCCGAAACGATCGCAATGGGTGAAGAAAGAATCAGCGCACAAGGGCAACCAACAATTAATACGGATAACCCTTGATAAAGCCATGTCATCCAATCTCCTTGAAAGAGGAGGGGAGGTATCAGCATGACAAGAGCTGCAACAATCATAATGAGTGGTGTATAATACTTTGCGAACTTGTTAATAAAGAGCTCAGTTGGTGTTTTCGTTTCTTGTGCTTCTTGAACAAGATGAAGAATTTTTGCTAAGGAAGAATCTTTATACGCTTTATCTATACGAACCAGTAGAAGCCCTTCATTGTTAATGCTACCGCCATAAACGGGCTCACCGGATTCTTTCTCAACCGGAAGTGATTCCCCTGTAATTGCAGCCTCATTCACCGAACTCTTTCCTTCTGAGACGATACCGTCTGAAGGGATCTTTTCACCAGGCTTTATCTTTACCAAATCACCGACTTGAAGTGAGGAAATCGGAACGATGATTTCTTGGCCGTTCTCCATCTTTAAGGCTTCCTTTGGAGCAACTTGAAATAAAGCTTCCATGGAACGTCGAGCTTTTTCCATACCATAGCCTTCGAGTAATTCATTAAGTCCAAACAGAATCGCAACGAGTGTAGCTTCTTTCCATTCACCAATGGATACGGCCCCCACTAACGCTATGGTCATTAAAGTATCAATATTAAATTTTAATTTGAATAAGTTTTTCAATCCTCTAAAGAAAGTTGTGTAACCACTAATAATCGTGGCAATTAAATATAAAAGAATCACTGCTTGTTTGTCGAGAACACCATCTAACAGTAAGGCGGCAACATAAATAACACCAGATGTAATTAGCATTTTAAGCATCTTCGCATTGCCTTCTGTATGGCTGTGATCATGTCCATCATGATCATGGTCACTATGGTCGGCCCCATTATTCGTTTCCGAGGTCTTCTCAATGTATGCATTGTCTGATTTCAAAATTTTCTTGATATCTGTCATTGAGACTTGTGGATTAACCTTTAATTTCCCAGAGTTATAACTTAACTTGGCATCTTCGCCATGTTCTAATTGTTGAATCTCTTCCTCAATTCTCTGGGCACAACCACTACAAGACAGCCCTTTTATTCGATATTCATTCATAAGCCAACCTTCTTTCAAATCATTATATGAATACTTGCTCATATGATATGCGATTCCATGATTTATGTCAAACTTATTCTCTCCAAACAGACATGAAAATATGAAAACCACCGAACTATTCCTTAGAAACAGTCCGATGGTTAATTTCAAATATTTCGAATAACCTCATTAACAACATATTGCGCATCTAAACCAACTCCGCCAATGAGCGCCGATGTTCTGCGGTGCTGCCAAGGCATGCCAACGATATATAACCCACTTTCTGGTGTTATACCGCATTGGTGTTTGATGGCACCTTGCTCATTTATGACATGAGGTAGATTCAACCATTTAAAATCCGGTTTAAAACCTGTACTCCAAATAATATTTGTGAACTCCCTCTGACTGCCATCTGAAAAAATGATGCCTTTAATTTTTGCATCAATTGCCCTTGGCAATAAAGTGATAGCTGATGCTTTTAATTGCTGCTTTAACTCGAACCCAAAGATTGGGTCAGGTCTTGATTGAATTTTCTTACCTATAAAAGAGTGAGCTTTTGCTTTTAAAATACCGAGCTTATCAAACCAGTAAAAAACACTTTTACCTCCGATGTGAAGGGGGAGTGATAACGGACGGTGTCCAGATGATAAATAGACATGACTACGTTTTGAAATTTCAACAGCAATCTGTGCTCCCGAATTACCAGCTCCAACAACTAAGGTGTCTCCTTTGAATAGTTGATCAGGATTTTTATAATTGGAGGAGTGAAGTTGTTTAACGTGCTTTGAGATTTTAGATGCAAAATCGGGTTTTGACTCTTTATGAAAGGGACCTGTTGCGATAATGACCTGACGAGCGATATAGTCAACGTTGTTCGTCTTTATATAAAACAAATCATTTCTTTTGTTAAGGCTAATAACGCTGGTATTTAAATGAATGGGTAGCTGGAAGTTTGATGCGTATGTCTCCAAGTAGTCAGCTGTCTCGTTCTTGGTTGGGAGCTGCTCCCTCTTCCCTGAAAAGGGCATGCCGGGAAGTTCGCTATATCCCTTTGGTGTAAATAATACGAGTGAGTCATAACGAATTCTCCAAGAATCACCAACGCGCGAACTCCCATCGATAATATTAAAGTCAATCCCCGCTAATGTTAAGTAAAACCCGGCTGCTAAACCTGCTTGTCCTCCACCAATGACAAGTACATTCGTTGAAATCGTGATAAGAAACCTCTCCTTTATTTCACCGATAGTAATAAACCAAGGAATGGCAGTATAACGCCAATAAGTGTGAAAGCAGCAAATAGGCCGCGTTTATCTTTTTTATAAATTGGAATCAAAAGGGAAAGAGCTATGAGTCCTAATACGATCATGATTAGATAAGAAACATTCCAATTCCATTGGAGAACTAAGCCCTGTTCATTACCGTGCAGAAACTTAAATAATAAAGAAGGTGATGGTTGTTCAAACTCGTCTTCATGTGGAGGCTCTTGTACACCCATATACGCTGTTATCATAAGGACAGCAAGGGCAATGAATGTTTCCATACGAAGCCACCATTGTAGCTTTCGTTCATTGGTGCCATTATTCGTTAACTTCGTAAGGAAACCATTCATAAAGCCAAGAAGAAGGAGTGGTATGAAAACGAGATGTTTTAGAAGGAGAGCTTCTCCGTAATTTATTCCCCAGGAATTGATATATCCGTCAACAATTAAAGACATCATAACCAACCCTGCTACAGTAATAAGTACAATACTGCTAATCGATAGTGGTGTAAACCAACGAATAAAAGCCTTCCAATTCATGGCGCCTGTCGTAAACCACGCAACCAAAATAAGCGTTCCTAACCAGATTGACACTGCAGCGACATGGATGGATTGGGAAAGAAATCCCCATGTTGCAGAGAAACCTGTCGGATGACTAGCCCATCCATTTGCAAGAATACTACCTATCCAAGTGACAGCCAGTGCCCACTTTGTCCATTTTTGATGAAAATCGTTCAAGACTGTTATCATATACATCCCGGTACAGACGATTAGGTTCCAGATCCAGGCGTTTCCGTAGGAGTAATCTTTTAATACAATAAGTAGAACCTGAAGAAAAGACATATCTTGAGCAAAGTCTCGAAGGATGATGGTTGTTCGGATAATGGATATAAATGAGAATATTGGGATTCCTAATATAGCATATTGAAATAAGTTAAACGGGTTTTTAATAGCAGGTTTTGAGTGATCAGGAATAAACAGAAGTAGTATATAACCACCAGTAAAGGCAAAGGACAAATAAAGCAGTGTCTCAAAAAAATAAATGTACAAATTCAACAACTCCAATTCGATGGTTAGATGCAAGAAAATCATATCATAAATAAAAACAGTTGAATGTATGCTCATATGACAATTGTTCGAAATTTCGCTATACATACAAAGTATTTTACCGTTTTCTTTTGATATAATGAACAAGTTTCAAAGATGAACAAAAAATTGGAGGGGATATTCTTGCGACGTGTATATGTCATGTCTTTTTTATCGTTTTTATTGCTGCTTACGGTATTTCCGCAAATTATATTTGCGCACACGAAGCTCCAAAATTCGTCACCGGAAGCTAACGCAACAGTCTTAAAAGAAACCAAGGAAATCGTAATGGAATTTAATACGGCAGTGGAGCCATTAAGTTCATTTAAAATGAAAAATGAAGACGGAAATGAACTTAAGATTGGTACAACAGAAATCGTAGAAAATCGAATTATCGGAACATTCGATGAAAGTATTCCAAATGGTTCCTATACAGTAGAATGGAAAATTGTTGGTCGAGATGGACATCCCATTCAAGGCGATTTTAATTTTAATGTCGCTGCTCCTGTTCAAACCTCTGAACCTTCTCAGGAGCAGCCTCCGACCCTTACACCTACAGAACCTATTCCAACTGTTCAACCAGCTAATGCAGAGGAGAACGAGGTTGACCACGGGGCTACTGGGCAAGATCGCAATCAAGCAGGATTTTGGATTGTGGTTGGCGTGGTCATGGTTGCATTGATCGTCATTATTTTTGGTACGAGGAGGAAGAAATAGCGATGTGGTATTGGACTGCGGAGCCTTTTCTTTATCTATGTTTTGCGATTGTAAGTGGTTATGTTCTTTTAAACCTTGTTCCGGAGAGTTATCGACCGGTTACTCAACTATCGCATAAAGTTGTAGCTGTTGCCGCACTGGGAATAGGTCTATTTTCATTTTTTCCTATATTAAGAATAGTCTCGTTCTTCGCAGAGGACATTGGATGGAGTTTAACCTTCCAAAAAGTAATCCTTGATTTCACGGAAGGAAGAGCTTACTTATTTACGTTAACGATATCTATTATTTTAGCTGGCGTTATCATGCTTAATGGTCGTACAAAGAGAACAGGAGGATTGAAGGTTATATTATTCATTCTTTCCCTCCTCATGGTTACGCAAGGTTGGTCTAGCCATGTGGCTTCCTGGTATGGTACATGGGGAATACTCGCTCAAACGCTGCATATTATGGCTGTTTCTTTATGGGTGGGCCCATTACTTATGGCAGGCTGGCAGAATAGTAGAACGGAACATTGGAATGGTTTTTTAAGCTGGTTTCATCCTACCGCTATATTATGTATGACTGTAATTGCAGCATCAGGGTTTGTCTTGACCATCGGTGTAGCTCCTGAATATGTGAATGCATGGAAGCTCTCTTACGGACAAGCTTTACTCATAAAGCACGTTTTGATTATACCGTTAGCGCTATTTGCCATAATTAATGGATTTTGGGTGAAAAGGAAACTCCAAATAGATGTAATGTTTAATCCTCAGCCTTGGGCTAAAGTCGAAAGCATTATATTAGTGCTTATCTTCTCAGTAACCGGTTTTATGAATCAGCAACCTGCACCACATGATGTTTCAGAAACATTGAATGAATCGCCTGCCTCTCCATTGTATTTATGGTTTACAGGGGGAGTGATAGATAAGCAGAAAGATCTAACTTTATCTTTTGGTTGGTTAAGTGTTTCCATTTTATTTGCTGCAATGATTACAATAGGGACTGCGGTCATTTGTGCTAAGCGTCGTAATGTAGCACAAACCCTTTTATGGGCTATAGTAAGTTCAATACTTGTGTATTATGGTCTCATGTCGTTGATTTAAGCTCTCATTTATCTAGACTGCTTTAAACGTAATCTTTCTGATATAATAGAAGATACGAATATAAAGGCGGTGGCAGAGAGAGATGGATCGAGTAGTGGAAGAACAATGCGATGATACTTGTTTAGGAACCGATATTAATCTTAATGACTTGATACAAGCTAGGCTCCAAGAACAGATGGCTGTCGATTTGGCTGAGTTGTTTAAAGCTCTTGGTGATCCAACAAGGGTAAAAATGATACATGCTTTACTCAGTAGTGAGTTATGTGTTCATGATCTGTGCGTTGTACTTGGCATGGCTCAGTCCGCAGTGTCACATCAACTCCGTTACTTGCGTAATGTAAGAATTGTCAAGCGTCGTAAAGAAGGAAAGACCGTTTATTATTCCATTGATGATGATCATGTAAAGGAAATTTTTATTCAAACCTTAAAACATTTGGAGCATGCTTAAGTTAAAAGAGTAACTGTATGTAAATACGGATACTCTTTTTTTGTGTCTAAAATATATCTGAGAATCATTAAATTAGCTCGATGAAAGAGCTCATTTATTGATGAATAGTTACTCATATGTTAAGGTAATTTATGATTTTAGTTTGTGTATGAAAGAAAAGGAGGCTGCAATGTCATCAAGCAATGTTAGAATGAATTTGAAAAGACCGAAAAAAATTGTAACTCTGGTCACACTTGCTATGTTGGTATTAATTTGTAGTGGATTTGTCTTGGCTTCACAAATAAAGACCGTTTATCAGGTTTCATATAAGGGTACAACTATTGGTGAGGCTTCAAATCCGGAGATCGTAAAGCAATGGTTCCAAAATGAATATGCGAAGTTTTCTTCCGAGTATCCTGATATACAGTTTAAAACTAACGAAAACGATTTTTCCATTGTAGAAATAAAGCGTTTAAATGCAAAAGCTGCAGATGAAGCAGTAAGAAGTTCACTCCAAAAATCGTTTGTCCTGGAAGGTCGCGGCATACAGGTAAACGTTAATGGTCAAGCGATGGGGATAGTGAAGGACCAGGATACTGCAGACAAGATTTTAAACGAATTGCAGCAATCTGTAGCGTCAACGAAAAAGGATTTAAAGGTACAAGCACTTAGTTACAATGGCAAAGAAAATCAAGATAAAAACGATATAAGCAGTCAACCTACTTTAAAATCGATCGGATTCGTTGAGAAAGTCAAGTTAGAGTCCATTGTTTCTGATCCATCTGATTTTGTCTCCGAAGCAGATCTTGTCAAACGATTAAAGGGTACTGATCTTAAGCCCATTACGTATGTGGTGAATGAAGGAGACTGCGTCTCCTGTATTGCACAAAAATTTAATATTTCGCAAGAGGCTATTTATACAAACAATCCATGGATTATTAATGATTTCATTAACATCGGAGATGAGCTAGATCTTACGGTAAGGCAGCCAAAGCTGTCTGTGAAATCGGAAGAAGAATATTCCGAAACAGTTAACATATCTGGTGGGGTAGAAATTACCTATGATAAAACGATGCGTGTTGGTGTTTCGAAAGTTACGAATCCCGGTAAAGTAGGGAAAAAGAAAATAACGTACCTCATGACCAAAGTGAATGGCGATCTTGTGGAAGAAAAAGTGCTGAAAGAAGAAACATTGGAAAAAGCTGTACCTAAAAAGGTTACTCAAGGCTCCAAGGTCATTAGAGGAGTGGGCACTGGAGCATTTGCTTGGCCAATTACAGGGCCTACCATAACCAGCGAATTTGGAAAACGGTGGGGAAGGCTTCACGCCGGTACCGATACGGTCTCTTCAAATCGGGACATCTATGCATCGGATAATGGGAAAGTAATAACGGCAGATTATAACTCAAGTTTCGGGAATCATGTTATTATTGATCATCGAAATGGCTATAAAACAGTTTACGCTCATCTAAGTAAAATCGAAGTGGACAAAGGTGACTTATTAGAGAAAGGTGACCTGCTTGGCATTATGGGAACGACTGGCCAATCGACAGGCGTCCATCTTCACTTTGAAATTCGTAAAGGAAGCACGCAGCTTAATCCTTTGAAGTTTTTAGATTAATCAAAAGTAGTAATCGTAAGAGAACAATAAGAGATCCCATTTGAAAGGGCTCTCTTATTTTTGTAATATGGAAGATAAGATATGACATCAATAAGTTCCCATTGATGACATGTTTTTCGTATTAATTAAACTATGATTTGTAGTCTAAATGTATTTTCTTGCGAAAGGAAGTAAACCATGAGTGAAGAGCGCAAACACATTCTTGTTATCGACGGTGATAAAAGAGCTAGAAGTTTGATAAGAATGTATTTGGAGAAGGAACATTGTATTGTAGAGGAAGCCGAAGATGGTGAAACAGGCATTCCACTAGTTATTCAAAAAAACTATGACCTGGTTATTCTTGAATTAACCCTTAGCGGAATATCTGGTTTAGAGGTATGCAGCCATTTACGACAGTTAAAATCGACGCCAATCATTATGTTAACTGCGGAAGGAGATGAGGAAAATCGTTTGAAAGGATTTCAGGTAGGAGTTGACGATTATATTCTCAAACCATTTAGTCCACGTGAAATGACACATCGTGTTAAAGCTTTATTACGGCGAGCAGCGACAAACTCATATTTTAAAATAGAAAAAAATACGAACAACTTGGTGCTTCCTCATTTAGTCATTGAATGGGACGCCCATCGAATAAGAGCAGCAGGCCAAGAAGTTTACCTAACTCGAAAAGAGTATGATTTGTTATACTACCTGGCTAGTAGATCAGATAAAATATTCTCTAGGGACGAATTAATAAAGGTAATCTGGAATAATGAGAAAGGAATTGATGCACGAACAGTTGACATGAATATTAAACGTATTCGAGATAAGTTAAACAAAGTTTCCCCAGAGGCAGCATCAATGATCAAGACGATTTGGGGTGTTGGGTACATCTTAAAGTTTAGCAGCTAAGTGACAAATTTTTTTGCATATTGAATGATTAATTGCTCATGTGTTAATCTTTTGAGTGTGTCCATTAAATAGTTGAGGTGGAAAATGAACAAGAAAAGTAAGAAATCGCGTAGTTTAGTTCTTTATACTTTGGTTGTTATCGTATTATTTGTGGCCTTGTTCGCTATAAATCAGGCAACAAATAAGAAAGATAATGTGAATCAGACGACTGCAGAAGCCCCATCTACGACTTCACAGCCTGTAATGGGAAATGATGATGCCAAAGTTTCCATTGTTGAGTTTGGTGATTACAAATGTCCATCTTGTAAGGCGTGGGGTGAGCAAGTTTGGCCTCAGCTAAAGAAAGATTACATTGATTCAGGAAAAGCGAAATTCTCGTATACCAATGTTCTGTTCCATGGCGAGGAATCAATATTAGGTGCTTCAGCTGGAGAAGCCATATTAAAGAGTAATCCAGAAGACTTTTGGACTTTTCATAAAGCATTATTCGATGCGCAACCAGAAGTTAACCATGATGGACTTTGGATAACGGAAGAAAAACTATTAGAGGTTGCGAAGACTTCTGTTCCTACGATTGATTTAGAACAATTTCAACAGAACCTCAAATCAAGTGAGGTTCAAGGATCGTTAGATCTAGACCAACAATTAGTGAAGCAGTTCAATATTAAACAAACCCCAACGATTATGATTAATAATATCGTGATTGCTAATCCGTTTGATTATGCTGCAATTACAGCAGCCATAGAGCAAGAAATGAAATAATTCGAAGAGGAGTAGGGGTTAATGGGGATTAGGCAATACACCTTGTATATGGCATGGATTGTAGCTGTCGTTGCAACTCTTGGTAGTCTTTATTTCAGTGAAATTAGAGGATTTATCCCGTGCGAATTATGTTGGTATCAACGCATTCTAATGTATCCGCTGAGTTTAATTTTGGGTATTGCAGCTTTTTACGATGATTATAAGATTAAAAAATACGTATTGCCATTATCCGTTATGGGGATTTTTGTATCAACATTTCACTACATGGAGCAAAAAATACCTGGATTTTCGGCAATTAAACCATGCACGCAAGGTGTACCTTGTAACGTCCAATACATTAATTGGTTTGGTTTCGTTACGATTCCTTTTTTAGCACTTATAGGTTTTATTTTAATCACATTGATTCTACTTATTAAGAGAAAATAGCCATTAGTGTTGGAGATAATGTTTTTTGGAGGTCTATATGTTTCATAGTCATTCAGGTCAGATTAGCTTTAACAAGAAAACAATCATTTGGAGCGGCGTCTTACTGATCATTACTTTAGGCTTAGCAGTGTTATCTATGATTATATTTGAGTTTAGTAAGATTGAACAAGTATACTGTCTGCTAGTTCCATTTCTGATACACGTAGTCATTTCAATATTCATTAAGCAGAAAGCTTCTTGGATGCTAGGTGCGACTGCTGCAACAATCATATCTTTACTCCTATTTGTAGTATGTGTTGTATTCCTTGTAGACAATAAATAACAGTTTTAGTATCGGGACGTCTCGGTTTGCTCACGAGGCGTTTTTTTGTTTTATTAAAATATGAGCATATATTCATATTTGTGAACAAGATATGATCGACTTGTGTAAGACTGGTGAACAAAAATTGACTATCTCATGACATCGTATTATTAGACTACAAAACTTAGTTTAATTGTAGTAGCATAATCTTTGGTTGCAAGCATTCCCCCAATTAGAAAGGAAGGTGAACTGAACTAATATGTTCAAAAATGTTAAACCATGGTTAATCGTATTGATAAGTTTAATTTCACTGATTGTAATAGCTGCATTAGGTGTTCGCAGCGACCTAATTATATTAGATCCTAAAGGACCAGTTGGAGCAATCCAAAAGGATCTGATTATGTTTTCAATCTACTTTATGCTTGCTATCCTTATCATTGTTTTTGTTTTGTTTGCATTTATGCTGACAAAATACCGTGATCGCAAAAAATTTAATAACAAAAACTATAAACCGGATATGCACGGCAGCACGAAATTGGAAATCATCTGGACGATCATTCCGATCTTAATTGTAACTGCATTATCGATTCCCAATGCTAAGGCTCTCTATGAATTGAAAGAACCACCGAAATCAACTATCGATAAAGAGCCTATCGTTATCTATGCTACTGCCGCTGACTGGAAATGGATATTCAGTTATCCGAAGGAAAATATTGAAACCGTTAATTACGTAAACGTTCCTGAAGATTACCCGATTCTCTTTAAAGTTACTGCTGCAGATTCTATGGTTTCTTTCTGGGTTCCACAGTTAGGTGGTCAAATATATGGGATGCCAGGAATGGTAAATGATCAATATCTGCAAGCAGATGAGCCAGGAGAATATAAAGGCATGAACTCTAATTTCACAGGTGCAGGTATGGCACATCAACAGTTTAATTTTGTAGCCTTAGAAGAGGCAAGTTATCAAGATTGGGTGAAAAAAACGCAAGAAAACGCGCCAAAATTAGTTGAAGAAACCTATGAAAAATTAATGTTGCCTGAAACAGTTGATGAAATGACGTTTTCATCCACTCATTTGGAATTTGTAGATCATGGCAATGATTCCGAATATGCAATGAACATTCGTGAGAAATATGGTGTTGAAGTAAAAGGAATTAAAGTAAAAGCGGATGACAACGAAGATAACGAAAATGAAGAGACGGTTTCAAATAATGGTTCTCACTCGAACCATTAAGAAGGGACGAACAAGATGTTTAATTTTATAAAGGATAATTTAATTCTAAATGATCCAATGATACTTGGAGCGAATATTTCCATTTTATTAACCGTGATTGGAATCGTGATTGTTCTTACTTACTTTAAAAAATGGAAATGGCTTTGGACAGAGTGGATAACATCTGTCGACCATAAACGAATTGGAATCATGTATGTCATTGCTGCCTTATTGATGCTTTTCCGTGGCGGTGTGGATGCATTGTTAATGAGAGCGCAATTAACAGTGCCTAATAATGCATTCTTGTCAGCACAGCATTATAATGAAATATTTACAACACACGGTACTATCATGATTTTATTTATGGCTATGCCGTTTCTACTCGGGTTAATGAACGTAGTTGTTCCTTTACAAATAGGAGCAAGAGATGTAGCATACCCATTTTTAAATAATTTAAGTTTTTGGTCATTCTTCTTTGGAGCAATTCTTTTTAACGTATCATTTGTATTTGGCGGGTCGCCAGATGCTGGTTGGACAAACTATGCTCCTTTGGCCATTGAAGGAAGTCCCGGGCCAGGAATAAATTATTATTTGCTTGGTTTACAGATTTCAGGGATTGGTACGCTTTTAACGGGTATTAATTTTATTGTAACTATAATTAAAATGCGTGCACCTGGCATGAAATTACTACGTATGCCGATGTTCACTTGGACTACGTTGATCACTTCGTTTATTATCGTCTTTGCGTTTCCAATATTAACTGTTAATTTAGCGTTAATGACATTTGACAGATTATTCGAAACGCATTTCTTTACACTGACTGGCGGCGGTAATCCAATGCTCTGGTCAAACTTTTTCTGGTTGTGGGGACATCCTGAGGTATATATTGTTGTATTGCCCGCATTCGGTATCTTCTCAGAGGTTATTGCAACGTTCGCAAGAAAAACATTGTTTGGCTATAAATCTATGATTATTTCTCTAGTCGTTATTTCAGTCTTAAGCTTCCTTGTGTGGGTTCACCATTTCTTTACAATGGGAGGAAGCGCAGCGTTAAACAATGTATTCTCAATAACCACGATGGCAATTGCCATACCAACAGGGATAAAAATCTTTAACTGGTTGGGCACGCTATACAAAAGTCGAATACAATTTACTACAGCAATGATGTGGGCACTTGCGTTTATTCCGACGTTCGTCATTGGAGGAGTAACAGGTGTTATGCTTGGTATGGCAGCCGCGGATTTTCAATATCATAACAGTTACTTCCTTGTTGCTCACTTCCATTATACGTTAATTTCGGGAGTTGTATTTGCTTGCTTCGCAGGCTTTGTATACTGGTATCCAAAAATGTTTGGACATAAAATGAATGAACGACTTGGAAAATTGGCGTTCTGGTTCTTTGCGATTGGATTTAATGTCTGCTTCTTGCCACAGTTCTTATTAGGTTTTGCAGGTATGCCGAGACGTGTATATACTTACGTTCCAGAAGATGGATGGACTGCATTAAATGTTGTTTCCAGCATTGGGGCCCTTGGTATGGGAATTGGCTTTGTGATCTTGGTTTACAACGTAAATTATAGTATGCGTAATGCCAAAAGAGAAACGACGGGAGATGCGTGGAACGGACGTACGTTAGAATGGGCGACCACAACAGCGGTACCTCCACATTATAATTTCGCGGTAGTTCCTGAGGTTAAAGGACTAGATGCATTTTGGCACATGAAACAGGAGAACAAAGAAATAAAGAAAGAAAATATGGAGTATAAACCGATTCATATGCCTAGTAACGCATCTACGCCGTTTGTTTTGTCTGTTCTCTTCTTTGTTGCAGGTTTCGGATTAGTGTTTGAATTGTGGTGGATGGCTATACTTGGCGGGATAGGTGTGCTTACTTGTTTGGTACTTCGTTCACTCCGCTCACATAAAGAAGATGAAGGATATTATGTTAGTGTGGATGAAATTAAAAAATTGGAACAAACGTTTCAAAAGGAGGCGTGAGTTTATGGCAAATATAAACAATAATGCAAGTCCCAACACGCCCTTGGAATATCAGTCTGAAACAGGCAGACTGAACATATTTGGATTCTGGATTTTCTTGGGTGCGGAAGTTTCTTTATTTGCTACTTTATTTGCGACATATTTTGCCCTTAAGAATGGCACAGTTGGAGGTCCACTTCCGAATGAAGTTTTTGACTTAAATAACACAATAATTATGACATTAATTTTATTAACAAGCAGTTTCACTTCTGGTTTAGCGATTAATGAGATGAGAAGAAACAGAGTTAAATCAATGATTACTTGGTTGATTATCACATTATTATTCGGTTTAGGATTTCTATATATGGAAGTTTCTGAGTTTGTACATTTGGTAAATGAAGGTGCTGCTCTGGGCACAAATGCTTTCTGGTCATCTTTTTATCTTCTGACTGGAACACATGGACTTCACGTATCACTTGGTATTGGATGGATAGTTTTGATTATAATGCAAGTGCTTAAAAGAGGTTTAACACCGGATACTGCTAAAAAGGTTTTTGTCTCCAGTTTATACTGGCACTTTTTAGACTTTGTATGGATTTTCGTCTTTACAGGTGTCTACCTATTAGGGATGGTGGGATAATGGCAAATAAAACAGTTAATCGCAATCATTTTCCATGGTCGCATGTCGTTGGTTTCCTCCTATCTATTGCTTTAACTTTTATAGCAGTTTGGATAGGTATACGTACAGATTTAACATATAGAACGATTGTTATTCTTGTGTTTTCCCTAGCGTTTATCCAAGCGGCAATTCAGTTATTTATGTTTATGCACGTATCGGAAGGAGAACACGGAATTTGGCAAATTGGTAAGATGATTTCTGCTGCTTTTATTGCAATTGTGATTGTTGCAGGCAGTATATGGGTATTGAATCAAATGCATTAAATTATAAGAAATAATAGATATAGCAATATAGCACGTTCTGATCTAGACCCTTAGGACACTTTAAAAAAGAGGGAGATAGAACATTTAGGTAGCCGACAAAAGATGATTCCTGTACTGTACGAGGGCACTAAAAAAATCTTCTTGATGTCAAAAGGTACGGTCCCTCAATAAATTGAGGAGATTGTACCTTTTTTACTGTATAATTAAGACGTCATAAGGTGTGGTTGATTCGAATGATTCAACCACAACAAATGCTGATCGTAAGTCCATATATAGAACTCTACAATTTGGTAACTCCCAAGGATGATATGCTGCGTTAATTAAATGAGTTAGTTGACTTCTCATTTGAGTATAAAAATGCGATTGACCCGATTCAGATGTTTAAGTACTTGTTCATGAAGGCGATCTTTGAATTATCCGACGTTGACATTTTTCGAGCGATCCAAATACGACATGTCCTTTAAGTATTTTCTTGACATGGCGCCGGAAAAATCAGTAATTGACGCCAGTTAGTTAACCAAATTCCGAAAGTTGCGACTTAAAGACCTGAATCTGCTCGTCATGCTCTCGTGGGCAAAACGGTTGAAATCGTAATGGAGAAGGGCATTATCAAAAGTAAAGCAATCATTGTCGATGAAACCTATACTAAAGCTCACTACAATCAGAAACCCCTTGCCAAAAACTCATCGCAGTACTTGAAGCAGAAGGGGCATCTATGAGCTTCCAAAAATAAAATAACCATAGAATTTATTGAAAGAAACGGTTGCAGACGACCTAGAACAGCTACCGATCTCAGAAGGTGTGCCACAAGAGTGCGGATTCCTCGTTTTTCGGATACAAAATCCACATTGCCATGACCGATGAACGAATTATTACGGTGGCTATTGTCATGACTGGCGAGAAGAATGACGGGAAGCAGTTGCAAAAACTGAAAAAAGAAAGGCAACTAGCATGGAAGTCAAAACGGTCATTGGAGACACAACCTACTCGGAAAGAGACAATATTTAGTTCAACAACGTCAATGACATTGAATTGGTCGCCAAACTAAATCCGCTAATCACGCAAGGGACGCGGAAAAAAGAAGATGAATTCCAATTCAACAAGGACGTGAGTATGTATGTCTCGAAGGTCGGCATATGGCGATTCGGAAAGCACGGCAATAAAGCCACACATACCTCTTCGATGTAGAGGTATGCAAGAGATGTCCGCTTAAGGAAGTTTGCTATACCGAAGGAGCAAAAAGCAAAACCTACTCGGTGAGTATTAAATCTGATGAGCACAATAGTATGAGATATAATAGATTCTTGAGAGGAGCATTCGCGCATGAAAATCAAAAAATTAAATTTACATGAAGAAGGAATAAGTCGTTTTTTCGGCTCTCTTGAAGTCAAAGTCATGAACATCATGTGGGAAAAAGAAAAGCTTTCAATTAAGCAGGTTCATGAAATTATTAATAACGAGAATCCCATTTCTATTAATACGGTCATGACCGTCATAATCCGACTAGCTGAAAAAGGACATTTGCACAAGGAAACCTCAGGTGGTGGACGGAACCGCTTGACGTTCTTTTATCCAGTTCAAAGTAAAGAGCAATTCATCATCGAACAGACAAAAGTTGTAACAGACGGACTTATTGAGGATTTCGGCTCAGTAATTGTTAATCATTTTATTGATACGCTGGATGGTGCAGATCCTGAGCTGATTCAGAAGCTAGAAAATAGGATTAATGAGATAAAGAAAAAATGATGAAGCAACTAGAGATGCCTTTAAAACCCAAGATCGCGCTTACGTTTATTTCTCTTCTTGTTAGCTGGATCTTGTTGCAGATGGGATACAATGTCGTCCACCAATTAAATGATGTACCCATTACATCAAGTTTCGGACAGTTAGTTCTCGCCGTCATGCGTGATATCGTTACTAATCATGCTATTATGGAGCGACTATATAACGGATTCATTGTTTATCTATTTATTATCGTCTTCTACCATTCTGTTGTACAACTAGTACTTCATAACAAATTACATCGCTACATCAGAGACCGTCACGATGCTAAATTATCTGCGTTTTGGAGTAAACGATATCATCAGACACAAATGGAGATCATAGTCATTAAAGAATCTGCTTTTGTTGCGATGTCATATGGTTTATTGAGGCCAAAGATCCTAATATCTACAGCGATTTTTAATCAATTCCAGGATGAAGAAATTGAAGCCATCCTGTTGCACGAACTATATCATTGTAAGGCGTATCATCCGCTACAAATGATCCTTTTAACAATAGTAAGTAAGGGACTTGCATTTGTACCTGTCATAAAGGAACTCACCCATTTTTACGCTATTTGGACAGAGCTGCTGGCTGATCGATATGCTATTAGTCGTATGAATACTGAGTTGCCGATAGGGAAAGTATTGTTATCCTTGATTAAAAGCAATACAAATTCAGCTGTCGGAGCTGGAACTCATTTTGCCAATGAAGCCGTTAATTATCGTATCAAACAAATTATAGATCCTTCCGGCGATATACGCATTTCAATGACTAACCGAAAGACTTTAATTATATCTTTTGTCGTATTAATTGCGATGTCTTTGTTATTAATTGGAAGGTGCTTGAATTAATAAAGACGGGGATTCGTCTCAGGACGTACCCCACTTTTTTATTTGGGATATTTATGTATGATGAAATAAACTATTATGCGTAGTTTAATAAAAGAAGGAGGATTACAAGTGTCACAGGTTATTGTTTTTTTTACCATTATTACTATTGTAGCGGTTATATTGTCTTTCATTGCTGTGAAATCCATAAGATCGTCACAATACGGGCAAACGACTAAAAGACAATTTGAAAGAAAAGATGATGATATATGAGAGTATTCTAATGAATATATTGAAGGATTATGACTAAAACAATCGAATTAAACTATTATGTGTAGTCTAATAAAACGCCTAATTCTTTATATTGGAAACGGGGGAACCATCTAGGGTGAATTGCTTAAGGATTATCCTTTAGCATAGGGATCTTCAACCGAACCCGTAAGCTAACCTCGTAGGCAACGAAGGGAGAAGCAGTTTTGAAAAAGCGTTTAGCTGTTTTTTTGTCATGCATGATGTTATTTAGTGGTGGGGGGAGCGTGCTCGCTGAGAAATCTTCACCATCAGAGTTTATAGATTCAGTAAATGAAGTCATTGGAACTCCGTATAAGTGGGGTGGCACAACGGTTAAGGGTTTTGATTGTTCCGGGTTTATCTTGCATATCTTCAATCAGTTTGATGTGAATTTACCAAGAACATCTAAATCACAAGCTGAGGTTGGTAATAAAGTCGATAAAGAGGAGCTGCGTGAGGGTGATCTCGTATTCTTCAACACAAGTGGAAGAGGAATCTCTCATGCCGGCATTTACATAGGGGAAGGAAAGTTCGCACATTCTTCTTCAAGTAAAGGTGTTACCATTAGTAAGTTGAGTGATGACTACTATGAAAAGCGCTATGTAACGGCGCGACGTGTAGTAAAGGAAGTTACTTTTACTGCGATGATGGAGTCAAAATAATTAAATAAAGGACGGTTAGATATTCATAACCGTCCTTTTTCATGCAATAAAAAAACAATATGTATGGGGTGTCGGTAATGAAACTGACAGGGTCAAATCGTAAGATTGTACAAATTTTTATTCTAATAATCGTTTTAGTGGTAGGCGGATTTGCCATAGGAAAGACTTTTATAAAAACAAACAATTATCCTCTAGTGGGTGGAGAGCCTCCTGCATTTGAACTAGTAGATATGGAAGGGAACGTACACCGTCAATCTGATTATATAGGAAAACCGTATATTATTAATTTTTGGGGAACCTTTTGCCCTCCATGTGTCAAGGAAATGCCAGAGTTTCAGCGGCAATATGAAAAGTGGGGTAGTAAAGGATTAAAAGTTATTGCTATTAATTTAAGTGAAGATGATTTGACAGTTAGGAACTTCTTGCGAAAATTCGAATTAGAGTACACGATCTTACGTGATCGGAATAGGGTTACTGAAAGAAGATTCGGTCTAAAAGCTTACCCAACAACCTATTTTATAAAAGCAGACGGGACGATAATGGAAATTTATGTTGGTGGCATGACGGAGAGTGACATTAATGAGAGAGTGGAAAGTTTGTTCAGTAATTAATGAGATCGATATTTGATCAATTGTGACATATAAGTGATTTCATTTTTTCCTGAAATTCTTGTGGTCGTTTAAATAGAGATAGAAAAATAATTAATAATAGGGCGGCTGTCCTTTGCTTACCACTTATCGGCTATATTCTAATGAACATACTAATGCGCCTAACCAACACTACATCGACCAAATGAACTGCTACAGGATTGGAGAAAACTATGAATCATGGCCAGAATAACCAAGGTTTAGCGGTTGAATTAATCAGCCCAGGTACGATTATTATTTTGATTATCGTAAGTTGGTTGTATCTATTTCTTATCCGTAAAAATCAAAATGAACGGGTCCCTACCAAGAAGATAGTCAGTTTTTTTCTAAGCATGATGGTTTTATATATTAGCATGGGGCCGTTAAATGCCCTTGGTCATTCCTATTTATTCAGTGCACACATGCTCCAGCAATCCTTGCTTTTTTTTGTTTTCCCCTTATTCCTTTTGGCGGGCTTACCGGATTGGTTCTATTCAACCTTGCTCAAGAATCGCATAGTGCGATATTTTCTAACGGGCATAAATCCCTTTCTTATGGCACTTGTTTTTAATACGTTACTGTCTTTTTATCATTTTCCAGTAGTATTTGATTTTTTGATGAGTACAAGTTGGGGTATGTTGCTTCATGGCATTCTTACCATTCTGATCTTGCAAATTTGGATAGCAATACTGCCGCCGACGGAAGAATTGGCCCGTCGGCCGGAGCTGCAACGAATGGCTGTTCTGATCTTAAACGGATTGTTACTGTATCCTGCTTGCGCGGTCATCATTTTCGCCGGTTCCCCGATGTACGCAACTTATGAACACGCTGAGCAGCTATCTGCTTTACTTGGTCCGATTGATGATCAACAGTTGGGTGGTGTCATTATGAAATTCGTTCAAGAAGGAGCGCTTGCGTATGCGTTAGCCCGTATCGTGTTCGCATGGCGAAAAAGAGAACTAGTGGAGGATTAGTTCAATGAAAAAAGCGAAAACATATTTCCAAGGAATTTGTTGTCACAAAGCAAAAAAATAAGATATCAGGTAAGGAACGGCTATTTTTGATTTTAAAAAAGGATTTGAATATATATGAATTGGGTTCACACAAAATACTGCCCGTTAACTAACGGATACGAGACATTTGATTTTTGATGAGTACAAGTTGGGGCATGTTGCTTCATATGGAAAACGTTAATGATAGAAAAATTAATTTTAAAGAGATTACGATAAACACAACCACTATTATTGGGATAATCACGGTGTTTTATTACGTAATTGCTTATAGATTCGATGTAGGGTATAAAGCATTCTTTTCAATACCTGATAAGTTAATTGAGATGAATATTTTGTCAATTATGAGACCAGGTTTGCCGCTAACGTCAATTTTTATTGTAGCTGTAGGGGCTTTAATAGCTTACTTTATTCTTGTGTTTGTATTAGTGGTTCTAATTGATAGATTTATCATAAAAAAATTTTTATCATTTCGATTATTCGAAGCAAAACATGTTGTTCCAACTATAAAAATAATATCATCATTAGTTCTGATTGCTTCAATTATTTCAATGTACGAATTCTCATTTTCTTTTGGAAAGGATTTTGCAGCTACTACAAAATCTTTTTGGGTTATTGAAGTTGATAATACTAATTATGCAGTTGTGGATACATATAATAATAATTTTATCGCTATACCAGTAAATCTTGATGATGTTACTTTTAAAACACAGTTTAAATTCATAACTCCAGAAGAAATAGGTGATGGATTTTTATTCAATGTTGTGAAGGAGAAACCACTCAAAGAAGAATTAAATTAATTGGAAGGTGAGTTGTAAATGAATAATTATGGGAGTATTGCTTTTCATTCAGCAAATTTCTTAAGTAAGGAGAATTCGACCTTTTTTAAGGTGGCACAGTAAGATTAGAATCATCTAGACTGGCCTGAATTTCTTTTTTGTTATGCCGGCAGCTCTTGCAGCCTCGTTGAGCTTGGGAATGATAATTGAACGATCTTGGTATTACGTTGAGAGCAGCGTAAGACGAGATTTTGGTTGTCTAGTATCCGCTTCATAGTCAAAAGGCATTAATACCGAAATATTCAAGATCGAAAAGCCTTGCTGTGTCTAGGAAAATCATCACTGTTAATTACAATGTACCAACGAATTTGCTCACTTGGAAATGATTGCTACAATGATATATAAATTGACAAAAGATGCAACGCCTGAGCAGTTAAAGGCTGCTGGCCTAGGTGCTCATTATGTGGCTCATGACAGCGCCTTATTCTATGAGAATGCAGGAGGCGTACCCTTTACGGCTACCTATATTCAAGCGAAAGGCGATCCGATCGCGGATCTATATGAGGACATAGCGGCGGAGGAGAAGGCTAGGGCGACGTATCAGTGGTTGATTGATCTAACGGATGATGTCGATCTACAGGATAGCTTGAAGTTTTTGCGGGAGCGCGAGATTATACACTCTCTGCGGTTCCGGGAAGCGGTTGAGATCCTTAAGGAAAAGCGGGATGAGAAGATATTTTATTAGAGGGACAGTATTCTTTGAGATCATCAGGTTCGCATCTATTCTCAAACCTGAATTTATACGCCTTGAAAACGTCACAGGACTCCTCAGTCATGACAAAGGGAGAACGTTCGAGACTATCATCGGAACGCTGGATGAGTTGAGGTACGTGGGGAATGGTGTGTGCTTAACAGCTCGGCCTATGTGCCACAAAACAGAGAACGTGTCTTCATTGTCGCAAGTCTTAGAGGATCAAGTGGACGAAAAATATTTCCTTTCAGAGAAGAAAACAACAAGTCTGCTAAAGACTCTAAAACAATAGCTTCTAAGGTTATGATCGCTGGAAATGTAAATCCGAGCGGAAGAGGTATGAATGGCCAAGTCATTTCTGCAAACGGACTAGCGCCGACTCTTATAACGAATAAGGGTGAAGGTAACAAAATTTTAGTTAATGTTTCACAAAAGACAGGTGTCAACGAAATGGGGGAGCTGCTTGTTTAGATGCAAGTTATTTCAAAGGATTAGGAGCCAATCAAGCGCGAACAGGGGTCATGGAACCCATGGCTGTATTAACACCAGACCGCGAAGAGAAAAGGCAGAACGGACGTAGATTTAAGGAGCCAGGAGAACCATCTTTTACGCTAACGGCACAGGACAAACATGGAATCTAGGATGGTTATCGTATTCGTAAACTAACACCTCTTGAATGTTTTCGACTGCAGTCTTTTCCGGACGATTGGTTATATACACTATAAGGATATGGGATAAGCGATTCCCAATTATATAAAATAGCAGGCAATGCTGTAACGAGCCAAGTTGCTTATGAAATCGGCAAACGATTGATGGATTCCGTCAATTTGTAATGTACTTGAGTAATGCAGTCTGTTCAGTGCTGTATTAATTATTCGTATCAGGGGTACCGCCGCGGTACCCCTGATATTATTTGTATCTGTTAATTTTAACATAGGCAAGCACCTCAATTGTGATAATTTTACTTGGCACATTTGAGGTGCTTTCCATAAAATTCGGAATTGTTAGACTATTTTCTGCGCATTATATTAAAAATAGATAAAATACAGATTATAAAAAGAAATATCAGTGAAACCCAAAACATGATAAGCCCAAATTCTCCACCGAATACTATAGAAGGCCTTGTATTAAATTCATCTACATAGATTCCAATATTCCAAAAGATATTAACTTGTAGTATTAAACATATAATACTTGCTATAAATATTAACTTATTTATTATATTTTTTTTCATATCACATCTCCAACAAACTTATTGGCACAAGTTAGCAACACAATCAGCATAGCTTGTCGAAGTGCTACTCGGCTCTAAATTCTAATTATCTTTGAAAGTTGCAAATTGAAAATGACAGTCAAATTGCCATTTTAACTTTTGTTCATTAGTCCAGTTTGAGTGACTACCAAAACCATCAGTTGGGCTCTTTAGCACATTCCATGCTTCATTTTTCACAAGAAGAATCTCTCTTACATCATCTGTTGGATCAAGACTTATAGATATAACTCCATCTCTAGTAAATTCCTCCGATTTCTTTATAACAATGTGGATCAAATAAGCTGATTGTATTTATTTTAGACGTGCTATTATCACATAAAAAATACTTATATCTCATAACTTGATATGCTTAAAAAGCATTTCTTGAACAAGTAGTATGGAAACAAAAAAGGAGATATGTCGATGGAGGTAAGAGTATTACGTTATTACTGTCGCTAGAGAATGGCAGATGCAGACTTTTTACATCTAACACAACCAACTTTGTCCAGACAATTAAAGGATCTTGAACAAACGTTAGGAAAAAAACTATTTATTCGCAGTAGCCACGTAGTTTACCTCTCGATAAAAGTATGGCATACACGTTACCTCGCATTATCCTTCTCTTCATCTGGCGACTGGGTATATGAAGACCAATTACTAATCAAGATTTCGATGATTATACCGTATCAAAAAGTGTGTCCAGAAAATGAAACGTACCAAAAATCAAATATACAGTTTTTGAAACACTTTATTGTGTCTTTTTTTAGTGTATCAAAAAGCATCGTTATCTAGACAGCCGTCACAGTTCATATCATTACAGAATACGAACAAACCTAACAACATCTTGATGATTTGGTGTTGGGTTTGTTCATAAAAGTTCAAGATGACATAATATATTTATGGCACTTTAGCTTATGGTTTTGAATTCGTCCGGGAATACTGGACCAGGGTTGCAGTATTACTATCTTTATAAGTAATACCAGACTGATAATAAATCGTTTTAAACTTAAAGTCGTTTTCTAGTTCTTTATTTTGAATAATTGTGTTAATGAATTGATCAGTAAAGTAAGGGCTGAAATACGTTCTTATTTGCTTAATAGAAGAAATATCGGTCGCTTCATTTAATTTGTCGACCAATACTTTAAGTCGCTGATCGTCGCTGATCTGTGAACTGCCGTCTTAATGGTTGCTTGTTCGGTTTGCTGATTCCATCCAACCTCTGCCCCCAGAGTTTGACTTACAAAACGTAGTGGAACATGTGTCATTCCTCCACCAAATAGCTTAGCCGGAACATCAAGAGACACTTGTGTTTGGTTGACCGATACTTTTGGAGAATTTAGTGTGAGCTTTATAGTTGTGCTGTTCTGGGTGATCATGATCTGTTTGCTTTGTTGATTCCACTGTACATCAGCACCCAAATTCTCCTATACAGCCCACAAAGGAGTCAGCATCCGATTATTTTGAAGTTTTCCACTGTCTAATTGAACCGGTGCGCTATCCGCAAAGCTGGAGTCTGCAAAAGTTGGCAACGGCAGACGAATTATGCGCCCAGATAACGGGGGGCTGCAATACTTTGAGAGCGAACACCCAATTCAACCATGTAATGACTTGAGAGCAAATCAAACTCGAAACGTTATGCGGTTTGAAATACAAATGGCCGGTCGTATAATTTTTCGATTACAGGGCAAGATAAAACCGCAGGATTTTGATTTCTTTAATGAAGGAGAAGACTATGCATGAAAAATACGACCCTCAAATGAAAAATCATCAAATGTCCACATGGCTTGATGAATTAAAACAGAAATTAAACCATATGGATGATGCCGAAATTGTTGAGCTCAGAATGGGTACCAGTGCCTCAGTCCATCTTTTATACATAAAAACGTTAATCGATCCAGAGCGTTTAAACGAGACGATTATTCAGCCACTTCATCGTTCTGCTTGCAATTCGCTTTCTTCATGCATAACCAATGCCAAAGTTTCGGAAGTTCTATCGATCGAAGAAGCTGAGCAAAAAATAATGCAAGGATTTATTCTTCTAAACGATTCAGTCAACGATCAGTGGTTAGGCGTCCAACTGGAAAACCCTCTTGGTCGGGCAGTTGAACCTTCCCAAACGGAAACGGTTATATATGGAGCGAAAGACAGCTTCAGTGAACAAATCGATAAAAACATTACAATGTTGCGCAGACGTTTGCCTATAACTACATTAAAAACGGAAAGCTTTACTATCGGTTCACTGAGTAAAACGAAAGTTGTGTTACTGTACATAGACGGATTAACTAATCCAGAATTTGTTTCCCTTGCAAGAAAGAAAATTGAAAGTGTGGATTTCGATCAATTTTTAGACTCCTCTCAGCTTGCAGCTTTTATTGAAGATCATAACCATACGGTCTTTCCGCAGTTTCTACAAACGGATCGGCCGGATGCCTGTGCCTACGCCTTAGGTGAGGGAAAGCTGACGCTATTGGTTTCCAATTCACCGTTTGCTTTAATTTCTCCCATTACTTTTTTCCATCTACTCCAATCTCCGGAAGACTACTTCCTTCGTTGGCCGATAGCCAGTTTTTTACGTTTAATCCGGTACGGAAGTTTTATTGTTTCTTTGACGATGATTCCTTTTTATGTTGCGTTAACGACATTTCATTACCAAATGGTTCCGCTGCCGATTCTTTTCGTATTATTGGAATCGAGAAGCAAATTGCCCTTTACTCCGTTTGCGGAAGGATTTTTCATGATCGTAACGCTGGAAATCATCAAAGAAGCAAGTTTGCGAATGCCGACCAAAACCAGTCAAACGTTAGGGGTTATCGGTGGTATCGTCATTGGACAAGCTGCTGTAGAAGCAGGCTTTGCAAGTAAAGTATTGATAGTGTTGATGGGTATATCCGCTATTGCTTTCTTTTTAGTTCCCAATTATCAAGTTACAAAATCCATGGTGCTGATGCAAATTCTTCTTCTTATCCTTGCATCGTTTCTTGGGTTGCCGGGAATCGTGATCGGGCTAATCGGGATTCTTGCACATCTCCATGCATTAACGTCATTAGGTCAACCTTATTTAGCACCGATTGCTCCTTTTTATGGAAAGGATTGGAATGACCTCTTTATCCGCGGCCCTTTAATTTGGATGAAAACTCGTCCGAAATATCTAAAACCACTGCGGAAATGGCGACAGGAGATGAAGAAGTGAAGAGTTTATCCTTATATAATCGAACTTCCACCCTTGGCGGTATCTATTTCCTTCTCTTAGTGAACCGCATGCAAATGCATTATTTTATTTTAATCATGCCGGTTTATTTGGTTCATTCGTATATGGTTTGGGGAATTGTCGTGATGGGGCTACTGTCCCAACTTAATTTGATGATGATGTCCAAATGGTTTACTTCCAGTTATGCAGCGAAAGGCTATCAAGGATTTTTACTGCTTTTCGGGAAACGGACGGTTCAAGTTTTCGCAATACTTGGATTTTTGATAATATTGTTAAAAATTTCAATTATAACACTGGGATACGTTGAAATGCTCCATAGTTTTATTTTTCCATCTATGGATAAAAGGTGGCTGATCCTAATCATTCTTTTGATCAGCTTATATGTGGCTTCACATGGAATGGAGAATACATTGCGTTTTGTCGTCATCACCTTTCTTTGCGGGGCTTGGATCGCAGTCCTGTTTATTCCTTTTTTCTTTCAACCGGATGCAAATTACCGCGATTTGTATCCTCTCATACCCACCGAATGGTCAGGACAATCATGGCAAGGTTTGTTGTTTATTTGGTCTGCATTTTCTGGTCCAGTATATTTGGCCTTTATGGTTCCATGGTTAAGCTCCAATAAAAAAATATCGAAATATCTGGTAATTGGAAACATGCTGACGATCATGGAATATTTATTATTGTTCATTGCTACGGTATTGTTTTACGGTTCGAACTTCTTAAGCAAGATCAATTTTCCGATAGGATATATGGGAAGCTACATTCAAACGAGCGGTTTAGAACGAATCGATTACATCCTTATCTCTTTTCATATGTTTAATTATGTGTTTGACATTTCAATTCTTCTGTTGTGTTTTTATGGAGCCGGAAGAGTCTTTATGAGAAAAATGAACAAACGCACAACTCGGATCGGATTATTGTCGAGTTGGTTTGTCATTTTGATAAGCATCATCATAATGGATCAATGGTTATGGCAAATGGTTCCGGTTCAAAAGATGTTATTGAACATTCAAATCTGGCTCGGCGCATTCCTTTATTTACTTGTTCCTATGATCCTTTTCACTGCAGTTAAACGAAAGGAGAGTATTTAGGCATGGTACCATACAAGCACTATGGTTTATTGGCAATTGTAAGCCTTATGTGGATGGCCGGCTGTTCTTCTCCATATGTTGAGAACAATATGATCGAAGAGATCGCTCCGGTAGTTTTCTGGTCGGTTGACAAGGGGACGGAAGGAAAGTTGAAAATAAGCACTTTAGTACCACCGCTCATCCAAGAAAAAAAACGTTTTCTCTCCAAGGAAGTCGATCTGTTAAAACAGGGAGGCAAGAAGTTTAATTTAATTTATTATCGGGAATTAAAGCAGGGGCAGCTGCGAATGTTATTAATCAATGAGAAGCTGGCAAAAAAAGGAGGCATTGAAAAGCTGGTCAATACGATATTGGTTGATCCCGATATTTCAATGCGTGTCTATTTATTGATTGTCAGAGGCGATTTTGATGAATACATAAAAAATCAATTGACGAAGCAAGAAAACCAAGATTATTTTCTTTATCGGATGTTAAAGCATTACGAGGAGCATAACCAAGGTGAAATGAGCATCGTCAATATTCATCAATTTATGAAGATGTTATATTCCCCTCTTAAGGATCCGATCCTGCCAGTTTTTCATTCGGATAAGAACAATTTCAATTACGTAGGGACAGCTTTCTTACAAAAAGATAAAGAAGTAATGGTCATTCAAGATGTGGACGATGAAATTTTTCAACTCCTGGATAACGATCATTTCCTAAAAGTCTTGGCCATTCCAAAGTTATCTATCAGTTTAGGACGTATTCGATCCAATGTTCGCATGAAACTATCGAGGGACTATTCATCCTTGTCTTTACACGTGGAATTGAACGGAAGAATTGAGGAATACCAGGGAGAAAAGAATATTCACAGTGAGGAACAATTGGAACATTTAATTCATGAGATTGAGGTCTACCTTGAGGAACAAACGTCGGATTTATTAAAAAGAATGCAACGGTGGAAAGTGGATCCCCTAGAGGTCGGAACACATTCGCTTAAGCCGTTTTCTAAAGAAATAACGGAAGAACAATGGTTGAAATATTGGGGAAATATGAAAATTAATGTTGACTACGATATCAAAATACATCCTTTAATGTAGATGAAAACAACGCGTTAAGAGCGCAGCATAAGAGAATTGACAGTAAGGAATTTTATCCTGAGCTTGGTATTCTCGAGATTTTCGTAACTCTTAAAAAATCGGCTGTATGAGGCTCACAAATCGATTTATTGGTGCTTGCTTTGGCTTCAAGATGTGGTTTTAATCACACAACAACACTATATGTACTAATCTAGATTTAGATGATTATTCTGTATCAAAAAGTGTGTTAGGTAAATGAAACGTTCCAAAAATTAAATATACAGTTTTTGAAACGCTTTACAGTGTCTTTTTTTAGTGTATCAAAAAGCATGCATTTTGAAAGGATAGAATGGTGACTAAGGCTATACCGGTATATAATTCAATCCAGATACTTCAATATGTGAAAAAAGACAATTTATCTTTCTTGTACAATATGGGACACTCTTCTGAATTAACGTAATGGACAAAGAGTATGAGTTATAAACCTACAAGGGAGAGAAGACATAGATATCTTTATAGAGAAGGAGGAGTATTAATGATGGAGATGGGCTACGCGCGTGTTTCTACTAAGGAGCAAAATCCGGAAAGGCAACTGCTGATAATTTGAGCGGCAAAGACTTCAATCGACCTCAGTATCAGTCTAAGTGTCTTATGTTGAGACAAGGTGATTTAGTTTACATCGATTCGTTAGATCGATAGAGACGAGATTACGAAGGAATCATAGATGAGTGGGAATATATTACTCGTGAGATTGGAGCGGATATTGTTTGTTTGGATAATGAGCTGCTCTTTGATTCTAGAAAGTACGAACCATGGGTAACTTCGGAAAGGTCCTGGAGAGTCAATTTCTTAGTTTGCTTGCCTATGTAGCAGAACAAGAGTGTAAAAAGAATCTGGAGCGACAAGCTGAAGGAATTGCAGTGGCTAAATCTGAAGGAGTTAAGTTTGGCAGGCCGCGAAAGGAAATTGAATCAAATTTTATTGAAGTGTATCAAGCTTGGAAAGCTTCCGTAAATCTATAGCTTATGTCACAAGGCAGATGGAGGAAAATATAAGATTTCTGCTTAGGCTACGCTTTAACGACTAGCAACTCAAATTACCGCTGGCTAGTCAAAAAGCCGAGCGGTTTTTTTGGCCAACCTGAGATCGCATAGCTCGTTTATTACCTACCACAGACATCATAGCTAGTACGGTTAAGAGGTGTGCCATAACGCCGTGAAGCAATGTCGCCGTATGAAATCAAGACGTTGAGCATTGCTCTTTCCTTCTAATTTATTGTTGCCTCTGTGATTAAGAGACGCATACGCCAACCGTATCCTGCTCGGTTAAACCTTATGAGCAAGCTACTCGTGCGGCGGCTGTAACGGTTATCATCAGGGCATTATCTCTGTAGTTGCGAACAGCCCCAGTAGACTGAACATTTGAGAAATGTTTAGTCTGTGAGGTTTTCTATGAGGCCAACGCCAGCTGTTTCACCCCATTCAGAAAAGAATCGTCGTAAGAATGCAAAATAAACTACGACATCACAATTAACTAATGGGTATTTCCAAGCCGGGTATCAAAGGTATAGGGGAGAATGAGACCGAGAAGAAGCAGTCCAGTATGCTGGCAAAAAATCGATTAGGAAGCGTCCCCAATGTTTGAATTAGAATTGAACTGACTCACTATCCGTATTGCAATCAAACTTCCTTTGTCTTATTGGCGTCCTGCGTTTCAAGCTTCATCGTCTGCCGCTTGAACCTTCTGAATATTTTGCAACTCAGGAACCGAGAATATTGAATTATTAAGCGCTCTCTTGGATGATACAATGTTATTGCAAACAACCACAATAGAGAGAGGGGCATCATCCTTGAAAAAGTCAAAACTTGCTGTCATCGGCACAAGCACACTGCTCGTCACTGCCTTCCTTGCAGGCTGCTCATCCAATAACAATGTGAACACCGCCAGCCCGTCGGGAACTGCTTCAGAAAGCGCATCCACATCGTCTTCTGACAAGCCCGCATCCGGCGAGCAGGTCAAGCTGACTTTCTGGCGCAACTCCGGAAATGACGCCGAAAACTCCGCTTACGATCAATTGGTGAAAGCATTCAATGCGAACAATCCAGACATCAAGGTCGAGATGAGCCCGATTCCTTATTCGGACTATGATGCGAAGCTGCGGACCTCGATCGCAGCGAACAATCCGCCGGATATTATGGCGATTGATGCCCCGAATATGGCATCCTACGCGCAATCAGGAGCATTGCAATCGTTGACGAATTA
This sequence comes from Pristimantibacillus sp. Z349TD_6, assembly GCF_056173205.1. Lineage (NCBI taxonomy): Bacteria > Bacillati > Bacillota > Bacilli > Caryophanales > Paenibacillaceae > Pristimantibacillus (SeqCode) > Pristimantibacillus sp. Z349TD_6. The sequence goes on from NZ_CM149662.1 coordinate 2,905,742, forward strand.
TTTCAAGGTGGACGGCAATCTCGACGATATTCCGGCGGGTACAATTGGGGCCTATACGTACAAGGACAACATCTACATGGCGCCGCTTACCGAATCTTCCATTGCTCTTTTCTACAATAAGAAGATGTTCGAGGCAGCAGGTATTCCTCTACCATCCAAAAACCCGGATGAGCCGATGACATGGGATCAAGTGCGCGATGCGGCTATCAAGCTGACCGACGCGAAAAAGGGCATTTACGGCATCGATCCGGCCCAAGGCTTTGGGAACGCGGGAGCGGCCGCTTACTTCAAGTACCCGATCATCTGGCAGTTCGGTGGGGAGATCATGGACAAGGATGGTATGACATCTAAGGGCTACCTGGATATGCCGGAGACCAAGAAAGCGGTACAGTTCTTCGCGGATCTGTATAATAAGGACAAAGTGTCGTCGCTGGAATACCCGCCGGATCCGTTCCCTACAGGCAAGCTTGCGATGACGGTCGACGGCTCCTGGTCGTTGTCCTTCTTGGCCGAGAAGTTCCCGAATTTCAAGCTCGGTGAGGATTGGGACGTCGCGCCGCTGCCTAAAGAAACGAAGCAAGCGGTGGCCAACGGCTCTTGGTCCCTCGCCATCTCTTCCAAGAGTAAGAACGCGGACGCAGCCTGGAAGTTCGTGAACTACGTGACTGGAGCGGAAGGCTCCAAGCTGTATAGCAGCGTGACGAAAGATATTCCGGTTCGTTACTCCGTCGCGAAGCAGTTCCCGGAGCTGAACGAATATCCGAAGAACGTCTTTGTCATCCAGAACCAGAAATACGGCCGCTCACGTCCGATTACGCCGATCTTCCCGCAGATGTCGGATGCCGTCAACAAGATGATTGAAGACGTAACGATTGGTAAACGCAACGTCGATACGGCGATTGCTGATGCCATCAAGAAGATCGACAAGGCTTACGCCGATATGCCGAAGTAAGAAATAAAGGATAACCTGAAAAAGACGTCCGCTATTTGCGGATCGTCTTTTTCAGGCTTTTGCGTTCAAATAGCTCTCATCTTACATTCACCGGAGGCCTGACGACATGCTCTACTCGCTTCGAAGCCGACTTATGGTTGCTTTCTCCATTCTGCTTATTTTCCCGTTCGTTTCGTTGGTCTATATTCTGACTTCCGCGTCGGCGAACCTTATTAAGAATTCCCTTGAAATATCCGCTTCGCAGACGATCGAGCAGTATGCTTCCCACGTAACGACCTTGATGAAGCAGTTGGAGGATATCGGCAACCAGGTTCTAGGAAGCTCGATTACCCAGACTTGGCTGGCCGATCTGCGCAATAGCGAAGACCTGGAGAGAGAAGAACTGCTTGCGAAGCGCAGGGTGCGGGATTTTCTGTCCTCCTATGCGGCGAATAATTCCAACGGAATCTCGATCAGTCTTTTTACTATAGCGAAGGGCGGATTGTGGAAGCAGGATCGCACATATGAACAGCAATCTTGGTTTCTGGATTACAAGGAGCAGAATGTGAAATGGACGGGGTCACACCTGGACGAGGACCAGCCGGATGAGAACATGAGGAACCGCAATGTGAACGGCTACCTGCTGCCTCTTGTTGAGCTTCAGACGTTGACCAGCGTTGGCATCGTTAAGGTCAACTATCCGACGAGCGTTCTGCGGGATCCACTTGAACGGATTCATTTCGGCGAGACGGGCCGCGTCTTCCTGCTGGACATCGATGGGCGGAGCGTGCTAGGCCAGCAGTTTACAGGAGTAGCGGGCATCTTGCAGGAAGGGATAAGCAAGCTTGCCAAAGTCCGGCAGACCAATCAGGCGGGGAAGCGAGAGAGGGAGAGCGGCGTGTTCGCCGTACGAAATCAGGGCAAGCCTTACCTGGTCTTCTACGAGGAGCTGCCGGATCAGAACTGGACGATCATGGGCGTCGTGCCGGAACGGGAATTGTATGCGAAGCTGAACCGCATTAAGGAGACGATGCTGCTCGTAAGCGGAATTCTGCTGGTGATCGTGCTTGTCGTGGCATTCGGCCTGTCCAAAAGCGTCACGAATCCCCTTACGCGAATGGCCCGATCCATGAAGCTTGTGAAGCGAGGCGAGTTCGACGAAGCGATTAAACAGATGCCCAACACCCAGCGGGGGCACAGTGAGATCGGTTATGTGACCGGCGCTTTCGGACAGATGACGCACCGGCTGAAGTACCTGATCGAAACGGAATACGAGACGAACCTGAGGCGTAAAAACGCTGAATACAAAGCGTTGCTGCTGCAGATCAACCCGCATTTTTACAACAATACGCTCGAAATTATTAGCGGTCTGGCCGCTATGAAGCGCAATGACCTCGTTATGGATGCAACCGAGTCGCTGGGACAGATGATGCGGTATTCGCTGGATTTGAGCTCTGATCAGGTGTGGGTGCCGGAAGAACTCGATTATATCCGGGATTATTTGTTCATCCTAAAGCTAAGGTATGACGATAGACTACAGGTACGGATCGAAGAGGCGCCAGGGGCCCGTGAACTTAAGATGCCTAAGTTTATACTGCAGCCCTTGGTTGAGAATGCGGTTAAATACAGCTTGGAAAACGGGGAAAAGGCGATTGTTGAACTAGGTGCCGAGGCCCGCGACGGTTGGCTGTACTTGACCATCTCTGACAACGGAATCGGCATGAATGGGGAACTGGCAGCCGATTTGCAGAGGGGGCTGTCTGGGGCGGATACGACGGCGATCCTCCACACGGAGGGGAACAGCATTGGACTCCGAAACGTGCTGGCGCGTTGCAGGGTGCAATACGGCGATGCCTTTGAAGTCCACATTGCTTCATCACCGGATTCCGGCACGACGATAACGATGCGGTTGCCCGCAAGCAGGAGTTGATCATCATGTACCGTGTAATGCTCGTAGACGATGAAGCCGGTGTTCGCAATAGCATCCGGGCGAAGATTGATTGGGAGAGTGCCGGATTCGTCATCGCTTACGAAGCGTCCGATGGAGAGGAAGCACTCCGTATGCTTGCCGAGGCGGTGGTTCGTCCGGATATCGTCATCTCGGACATTAGGATGCCGAAAATGGACGGGATCACCTTCATCCGAGCTTGCAAGGAGGCCTATCCGGAACTGCGTGTTATCGTCTTGTCCGGCTATTCGGACTTCGATTATATGAAGTCGGCCATTCAGCTCGGCGTCAAGGATTACCTGCTGAAGCCTGTAGTGCGGGCGGAGCTCTCATCGTTGCTCGGGAAGCTGGCGGGCGAGTTGAAGGAGGAACGACTGCTGGAAGGTGAGCGCCAGCGGGAGAAGGTTCAGCGTAACCAGCAGTTGCGGCAAATGCAGGAGCATTTCCTCCTTCAATTGGTGAAAGAGGAAGGCGTAGGCGAGTCTGCGGTGAGAGATCGACTGCACCATTTGCAGCTCGCCAAGCTCGACGGCGAAGCGCTAAGCCTACGCTTTGCGACACTAGAGATGCGCTTGCCGCCGGGAAGGCTGCGAAGCTGGGAGGGACGCCGCGATCTGCTGCAGCTGGCATTCCGCATGCTCTGCCGAGAGACGGCCGATAAGCGTGAGGACGTGTACCCATTCTATGACGTGGGGCACCCGTCGATGATGTTTTTCCTGCTGGTGGACACGGGAAGTAAGGAGTCTGGGGACGCAGCCGCGGAGCAGTTCGTTCGCGAGCTGAGGCGCAATGCGGCGATGTACCTGCGGCTTGAGAGCGTCGGCGGCATAGGCGAGCCCGTGTCGGGGTGGCGCGAAGCGAAAAACGGCTATGCCAGCTGTATGCTGGCCTGGAGCCGCGAGACGATCGATGGATCGGCCACCGCATCGACCCAGCAGGGAGTACTGGATTGGGCGCAGTCATTCACGGCTGAGACGGAGCGAAGGCTGATTCAGGCGATCGAGACATTGAATCGGCAAGCTTTTTCCGCTCAATTACTCGAGCTGTTCCCGTCGAATCGAGACATGCCGATGTTCGCCTTCACCTTCCTGGCGCTGCGGGTCATTCTTACCTTCGGTTCACTTGCGAAAAAGTTTGAACTGGGCGATACCTCGCTTCAACAGGTGCTATGGAATTGCCAAGCTTCGATTGCGACCTATCGGAGTCGGGAAGAGGTACTTGCGCAAATTGAACGGATCGCCGATTTGGTCATGGATGCGGTGCGAAGCAGCCGGACCTCCAGCGGCCAGCTGCAGGCGGAGGCGGTCCGCAAGTATGTGGATGAGAATTATCCTTATGAGTTGACGCTGTCTCAGTTGGCCAGTATGTTTCACATGAACGAGACTTACCTGTCGGGCTTGTTCAAGCAGAACGCTGGCGTTACATTCAGTGACTATTTGACGCGGCTCCGGATGACGCGCGCCGCCGAGCTGCTGAGCGGGACAGATCTGAAGTTGACGGATATCGCGATGCTGGTTGGCTACTCCAGCTCCAGCTATTTCAGCACCTCTTTTAAAAAGTATTACGGCTGCAGCCCAAAGGAATACCGGGAGAAGCGGCAGACAACGAATGAGAGCTAACAGCTTTTATAGAAGAAGTCATCCCTCCCCACTATTCGCTACTTCCTCCCCCCCACCCAGCATTTTAAAAGTTGCTCCCCGAGCATAGTGAAAGTCTTGGCCCTTCCCGCAGCCTTACAATAGAGGCAATCGAAACAAATATGGAAAGCTGCGGGAAGGAAGAATTCGACATGACAAACACGAACACGAGGCAAGACAGCCGCCAATCCGAGCATGAGGAGGCGCTTAAGATAGCGGAGGAAGCGGTACAGGCCGGAGCCGCTCGGGCGGCGCAAGATCCGTTCCGCCTGCGCTATCACCTGATGGCGCCGTCGGGCTGGATGAACGATCCGAACGGACTTATTCATTTTAAAGGCGAGTACCATGCCTTCTATCAACATTTCCCATTCGGTGATTATCAAGGCCCAATGTACTGGGGACATGCGGTCAGCCGGGACTTGGTGCGGTGGGAGCATCGCCCGGTTGCCCTTGCACCGACGGAGCCCTACGAGTTCGGTTCGTCTGAAGGCGGCTGCGGCTGTTGGTCGGGCAGTGCGGTGGAGCACGAGGGACAATTGGTGCTTTTCTATACCGCACACGTCGATGGGCGTACCCCGGAGGAAGTGCAGACTATGGCGACGAGCGAGGATGGAATCCGCTTCGTTAAGCATCCGGTGCCCGTCATTCAAGGCAGTCCGGACGGTGAATGCTTTGGCTTTCGCGACCCGAAGGTGTGGAAGCATGAAGAGCGCTGGTATATGGTCATTGGCTCAGGTAAAAACGGTCGCGGCCGCGCCCTTCTATACGAGTCTCCCAACCTTTTGGATTGGTCGTACCGGGGTGTCGCGGCGGAGAGCGACGGGACGCAGGGAGATATGTGGGAATGCCCGGATTTGTTCCCGCTAGGAGGCAAGTACGTCCTAATCGTTTCACCGATGAACATGGACGGCGTCAAAAATCTCTACATGATCGGTGAGATGGACTTCGCAGCAGGTCGTTTTATCCCCGAGAGCAGCGGCATCATCGATGACGGACCGGACTTCTATGCCGCGCAAACGATGTTGGACAGCAACGGACGCCGCATCCTGATCGCCTGGATGGACATGTGGGGATCGCGACTCATTAAGACGGGACGCGCCTGGTATGGGGCTATGACGCTTGCCCGAGAGCTTCAGATGACCGAAGATGGGCGTCTGGCCTCGAGGCCAGTAGAGGAACTAGCTTCTCTTCGAGGACAAGAGATTTCGAAATTAGACAACGGACTCCATCTGCAGCCTGGCGAAGAACGAATCTGGTTGCTGCCGCCGGCCTTTGAATGGCAAGCCGATATTGATTTGTCTGCAACAGAGGCGCAGGAGCTTCGGATCGTAATTAGTGGAGCATGCGAGGATTTATCCGACGCTGAGTCCGTAAAGAATTCGCGGTCCGTCACAGACCAAATCACTAAGATCCGCTGGCTGGCTGCGCAGCGCCGCATCGAATTGAACCGCAATGAGGCGGGAATTGGCGATCCCGGCGTGTACGTATCCGACCTCCCGGCTTCTGCCGCCACTCGCCTGAGTCTCCGTCTGTTCTCAGACAACTCGTCCATAGAGTTGTTTGTCAACGATGGCGATCGAGTGTTGACCAGCCGCATTTATCCTCTGGCTTCAGGACGCAGACTGGAGATTCAGGCGGTGGGAGGAACCATTGTATTCGAAGCCATGCGGCTCTGGACTATGGATGGACTGGAGGTTAAGTAATGAGCAGGATTCCGAAAAAGTCTATGTCGGCCCTAGCCAGGATCGCTATCGGCACCGTGGTTGTGCTCGCGATAGGAGGAGCGATCTGGATGTCTTTCTACTCCGATTCAATTAAAGATTCCGCTGGAAAAACCAACAAGGCGGAGGAAATCTACGCGACGCCCGCACCTTTCCGATTCAACCCGATCGCGAATTATTACACGGAACGCTATCGCCCGCAGTACCACTTAAGTGTCGAGACCGGCAACATGAGTGATCCAAACGGCATGGTGTATTACGAGGGAGAGTACCATCAGTTTTACCAGAACAGCGGTCAGTGGGGGCATGCGGTCAGTCAGGATCTCGTGCATTGGGAGCATCTTCCGGTCGCCTTGATTCGCGATGAGCTCGGCGAAATATGGTCGGGCAGCGCGGTTGTGGACTGGAACGATACGAGCGGTTTTTTCCAAGGTAAATCCGGGCTGGTTGCAATCTTTACGCATTTCCAGAGCGGCGTGCAGTCGCAGAGCATCGCGTACAGCAGCGACCGCGGGCGCACCTGGACAAAGTATGAGGGTAATCCGGTCATTCCGAATCCCGGAATCAAGGATTTCCGCGATCCGAAGGTTATCTGGCACGAAGCGAGCAAGCGTTGGATCATGGTGGTATCAGTCGACAATCATGTTAGATTCTACTCATCGCCCGATCTTCGAAACTGGACCAAGACAGGTGAATTCGGCATAAATCAAGGTTCGCATGCCGCCGTATGGGAATGTCCAGATCTGTTCGAGCTTCCGGTAGACGGCAGTGGTAATCACAAGTGGGTGTTGACGCTGAGCGTCGGCAACAACGAGGCGACCAAAGGTTCGACAGCGCAATATTTCATAGGAGAGTTCGACGGAAAAACCTTCCATAATGATAATCCCGCCGATAAAGTGTTGTGGACGGATTACGGTAAGGACTTCTATGCGGCGGTCTCGTATTCGGACATCCCGGAGAAGGACGGACGGCGTATCTGGCTCGGCTGGATGTCCAACTGGCGCTACCCGTTTACGATGCCGACCGATCCTTGGAAAGGCAACATGTCCGTTCCCCGCGAGCTTACACTTCGCGATATTCCTGGTGAAGGGATCCGTCTCATTCAACAACCAGTCAAGGAACTCGATTCGCTGCGCGGCACCGTACTTAAGCTCGAAGCGCAGCAGCTCGCGACCAACTCGAACGCGTTCGGGAAGTGGCGCGGAACCTCTTTTGAGCTGGATACGATTTTCACCGTTTCGGCTGATGCTGCGTTTGCACTCAAGGTAAGGACTGATGGTACGGGGGCGGAGGAAACCATCATCCGCTACAATGCCGCAGCAGGAACACTTACAATCGACCGTTCGAAATCTGGCGCTGTTTCGTTCGAGCCGGGCTTCGCGGAGAGCTTTGCGGCTCCGGTGAAGCCGTCTGCAGACGGAAGGTTACCTCTTCGGATCTATGTAGACGAAGACACGCTCGAAGTGTTTGCTGAAGACGGAGCGAAGGTGCTATCCGCCATCGTGTTCCCCGAGCCTTTAAGCAATGGCTTGTCGCTAGAACTTGAGCGGGGTAGCGTCAAGCTAGATGAAGCCTCATTTTACCCGATGCGCTCTGTGTGGCGTGACGAGAATCCTGATTCCAACGTACCGAGCCGCATCCTCATCGGCAAGGAAAGTGTGGATGTGGCGCTTGGCGCCCATGTAACCGTGAAGTCGTCCGTGCTGCCGCTGTCCGCCTCCCAACAGCTCGAATGGGCGTCCAGCGACATGTCAGTCGCTAAAGTGACACATGCAGCGGACGGAAACGGTGTTGACATCTCCGGCATAAGTGCAGGTCAAGCCGACTTGATCGCGAAGACGCCTGACGGCAAAGTGACGGCGACGATGAGCGTGTTTGTCTTCGAGCCGTAAAGGGCGATAGCTCTCTGAATCAAGTTTATTCACCCAATCCACCAAACTGAAAGGAAGGGAAAACCATGGCACACACCGAGCTGGCTCCATTGATATCCAAGCGCCGCAAAGGAAATCCCTTCGGCCGGGCACTGCGCCAGGAAGAGAAAACGGCTTGGCTGTTCATCTTGCCTGCGTTGGCAGCGCTTCTGCTCTTTGTCTTCTACCCGATGGTCCAAGCATTCTTCATCAGCTTCCAGAACTACAACATGGTAGGCGGAACCCGGTCTTTTAACGGCATAGATAATTACCGGACGCTGATAAATGACTCTGAGTTTCTGGCAAGTCTTCGGCATTCACTATTCTTCGCGGTCATTGTTATTCCGGTACAGACAGCGATCTCGCTAGGCCTCGCGTTGCTGATTCAGCGAGCCGGGCGTTTTACAAGCCTGTTTCGCACGGCTTATTTTATCCCAGTCGTGATCTCGACCTCGGTCGCAGCCACGGTGTTCAAGCTCATCTACAACAAGGACTTCGGCATCCTGAATCAGCTTCTCAAGTCGATGGGACTGCCGCTGACGAACTTTTTATCCAATCCGGATACCGCGATGTACGGCATAATCATTCTCGGCATTTGGAAAGCATCTGGGTTTTTCATGATTATTTTTCTTGCGGGACTGAACAACATCTCTCAAGACTTATATGAGGCGGCTCGGGTTGACGGAGCAAGCCGAGCGCAGCAGTTCTTCCGCATTACGCTGCCGATGCTGAACCGGACGATGGCTTTCGTTGTCATTATGACGACGATCGATGCAATCAAGCTGGGTGGTATCGTCTTCGTCCTCACCAATGGAGGACCGAACGGGTCCACCCAGACAGTCGTGTATTACATCTGGAAAACGGCTTTTCAGCAAATGCAAATGGGCTACGGCACAGCGGCAGCTTTTGTACTGTTCGCTATCGTGCTGATCATCTCGCTTGCGCAAATGACCTATTTCAATAAGAAAGCTGACTACTAGGGGGATTATTATGCGGCAAATGGGGTTTGCGCTTAAATACATCATGATGACGCTCATCGCCATCGTCTGCATCATTCCGATCGTATGGATGGTCGCTGGATCTCTGCGTCCTTATGAGGAACTGTTCCAATATTCATCGAGCTTGAATTGGCATATGTTCGTGCCAGTCAAGTTTACCTGGGAGAACTACAAAAACGTTATTTTCAGCGAAACGAATCCATTCCTACGCTACATTTGGAACACAGTGATCGTGGCTGGATCCGTAACCGTCAACGTGCTCGTCGTAAGCGCCTTGGCCGCCTTCGCTTTCGCGAAGCTGCGATTCCGTGGCAAGTCGATCGTCTTCGCCTTGTTCATGTCGGCGATGGTTATTCCGGGTGAAGTAACGCTCGTGCCAAACTACTTGCTGATGAACAATTTCGGTTGGGTCAACTCATACGCTAGTCTCATTGTGCCTTCCTCGCTGTCGGTGTTCGGCATCTTCCTGCTGCGGCAGTTTTTTGCGGACATTCCGAATGAGATTATGGAAGCGGCGAAGATTGACGGTGCTTCGGTTATGCGTGTGTTCATTAGAATCGTCGTTCCGGCGGCCGTTCCGGCGCTAATAACACTCGGCCTTATGACGTTTCTCGGCAACTGGGACTCGTATCTCTGGCCTCTTATCGTCATCAACGACGAAAAGAAGCAGATGCTTCAAGTCGCGATTGCGTCGTTCTCTTCGCTAGCCGGTACCGATTGGTCCAAAATTTTGGCGGCTAGCACGATAGCAACGGCTCCGATTCTGATTCTGTTCTTGTTTCTGCAGCGCTACTACATTCAGGGCATCACGATGTCGGGGGTCAAAGGGTAATGGGGCACAAAATTTACGATGCGGTGGCACTTGGCGAGTATTTGATCGATTTCGTGCCGGATGGCGTTTCGGTATCGGGTGAGCCTTTGTTGGAACGCAACCCCGGCGGCGCACCGGTTAATGTACTGGCGGCGCTCGCAAAACTGGGCAACAAGACTGCCTTTATCGGCAAGGTCGGACAGGATCCGTTCGGCGAGTATTTGCGGGATGTGCTGATCCGGCAAGGAATCGCAGATGAGGGGCTTGTATTAAGCCGGGACGCACATACGACGATGGCGTTCGTACATTTGGATGAGCGGGGAGAGCGTTCGTTCCACTTCGCCCGTCAGCCGGGAGCGGACGCGCTGCTTACGGAGGCCGAAGTGCGGCCGGAACTTACAAGCGGAACGCGTCTGTTCCACTTCGGCTCCATCTCGCTAACATCGGAGCCTTCGCGCCATGCGACGATTCATGCAGTTGAGGCGGCGCGGCAAGCAGGCGCGATCATCTCCTACGATCCGAACTGGCGTCCATCTCTGTGGGAGACCGAGGAACTCGGGCTTGTATGGATGAAGAGTGGGCTTGAACAGGCTCACATTGTTAAGGTGTCGGATGAGGAACTGGCGCTGCTGACGGGCCTGCCTGACGCCGGCACACTGGATATTGCTACCGGAGCCGAAGAGCTTGTCCTTCGCTACGGGCTGGACGTACTGCTTGTCACGCGAGGAGCAGCAGGAACGTATTATCGGACGGCGCGCTATGCCGGCGAAGTAGCAGCCAACCGTGTCGTTCCAGTCGATACGACCGGGGCGGGCGACGCTTTCATGGGCGCGTTTCTGCACTGCGTGCTCGGCAGCGAGACGAAGTTGGCGAACTGGAGCGAGGAGGAACTGCACAGAACAGTCGCCTTCGCCAACGCCGGCGGGGCGCTCGCTACGACTCGTAAGGGCGCCATTCATTCGCTCGGGACGCTGGAAGAAATCGAAGAGTTGCTTCGCGGGAGACGTTAACCCCAAAAAGCCAGAGTCAGTTGTCTGACTCTGGCTTTTTTTGTGCACCGTACCGTCTAAGAGGCTCCAGTAAATTATTTTGATCAGTTCTGAGAGTTTGATCGCTATTCCAAATAATTCCACTGAATGGTTAACGTTGGATGCTCTCAAATATTGAAGGAGGATAAAGCATAAAACTCGGGTTTATCGGATGCGGCGGCATTTCAGATGTGCATCTTAAAGGGATCGTTGAGTTATGAAAGGAAAACAGGCAACCTTCGAGCCGTCTATATCGATTACAAGGAGATGCTTTTACTTGGCTGCATCCTCCAGCATCTTCCATCCGAAGGACGGGGAACGTTAGTTGAATAGCTTAAGATGAAGCTTTCCGACCTAGTGAATTCGGTTTTTTTGATTTTTTAGTCATGTTAATGGCCCGTTTTTTATTAAACTAATGGGAAGGTTAGCGCAAAAAAAAAGAGATTTACAAGCCGTATACTTAGTAAGTCAGCGAAATGAGATTAAGAGGAAAGAATGAAATATTTAACTAAAGAGTTGTACGAAGAAATGCAGATAAGAGGATATATGGAGTATTATACAAGAATAAGGTGTGATGCGGATGACTGATTTTACAATGATTAAAAAGCTGTTTCATATTGCGAAACATTGCCTATAGCTTAAATCAATGGGATAAGCTGACAGCGTTTCTGAAAGACGGGAGGCTGGAACTGGACAATAACCGGAGTGAACGATCGATCAAACCATTTGTGATTGGACGAAAGAACTGGCTTTTTGCCAATACCCCTCCGAAATATTCAAAATCGAAAAGCCTTGCTGTGTCTAGGAAAATCATCACTGTTAATTACAATGTACCAACGAATTTGCGCACCTTGAGATGATCGCGACCATGATTTACAAGCTGACAAAAGATGCAACGCCAGAGCAGCTTAAGGCTGCAGGCCTAGGTGCTCATTATGTGGCTCATGACAGCGCCTTATTCTATGAGAATGCAGGAGGCGTACCGTTTACGGCCGCCTATATTCAAGCCAAAGGTGATCCAATTGCGGATCTATATGAGGATATAGCGGCGGAGGAGAAGGCTAGGGCGACGTATCAGTGGCTGATTGATCTAACGGACGATGTGGATCTGCAGGATAGCTTGAAGTATTTGCGGGAGCGGGAGATTATACACTCTTTGCGGTTCCGGGAAGCGGTGGAAATACTTAAGGATAAGCGGGATGAAAAGATATTTTATTAGAGGGAACCTCTCTGCAGGGTGCTGCGGGGAGGTTTTTTACTTTCTTATGTTATCGAGTAAACGGGCAGAAGTGGTGCATATAGAAGAGTGGGAAGCATACCGACGGCGATGGAATGAAGTAAAAACGAAGGAATTGCGAAGTCCTTCAACCTTTTGGACGCGTGAACGTTTTGTTCTTAACGCGAGAACAACAGATACCGGCATTTGTACTATAAAGGCAATCAAGGTCGAAGCAGCAGCGGAACGAATAGGCAGGACGACCTTAGCATCTACCGATAAGAAAGCATGGAGTGGTTATATTGGTGCTAAGCAAGGTAAGGTTAGGCTAAAGATGTTTTAAGAGATTGGGACTATGTATTCCATTTTAGAGCCATGTATTCGAATGGCATCGTGAAGGAGAGGGATGTTGCATCGATGCCTGATACGTGTCAGATTTTCATATCGCAATACAAGGCTAGATACATAGCCATTTTTAAGTTTTATACCCACGACATCCGCCACGATTTTAACCTCTTTACGTTTCTTGTACCTGTATTTATGTTTCTTGCCTTCTACGAAAGGGCTATCTAGATGCTTCGAAATAATTCCTTCCCATTCGCGTTCATTTAACCAGTTCCAAAGTGCCGGTTAAGACGTATGGTCCAGAAAGTGATTCTTACAAATTTAATACAATATGACTGATGAAGAAAGGACTGAATTTTTTTCAGGTTTCTTGGGTTTTGGAGGTACTGCAAATGCTTCAAATAAGATGCTGGGTGTTATTGCAGGTACCACAAAAGCGTCTTCACTCGCGTTACGTTTAAACTTAATTAGAGCTGGGATTAGTGTTCCATCATTTGCTAATGCAGCGCATTATATCGTTGCGGGTACACCACCCAAGGCAGTTGTACGTCCTTGTTCTGAGTGTGATTTTATTAATTACCCTCTGCTATCCGGAAATCTTGAGAATCATTTAGTAAACAAGTTTCCTATAGATTATTGCTTATATCAGGGTATGGTAGTAAGAGAGAAGATGTGTGAAAGGTTAAGAAATCGTGATATAAGGATTTTAAAGGTGCGTGGTCAGCCTAGTGATTACTGATGTTGTAGGATTAGATTAAACATGTGAATATAGTGATTGGGATATTGATGAACTAGTATCAGAAAGTCAACCGAGGGTGTGTACATCATTGATTCAAAGCTATCCCAGAAACGGAAAAAGGAATCATTAGCTGCGTTTTAAGTACTGCAGATGCTGAGAGCCATTATCCGGTTTCGTTTATATGTGTTTAATGCGATGCGGCGTTTGAGAGACTGATCGCCACTTGTATTCAAGATACGTTCGAGCCCGAGGTGGTTGGAGTAATATCGGAGGATAAAGTAGTTATTGTATTACATCCCGAGGTGAAAGAGAGGGCATGGTCCAATTTCTTTCATAAGAATTAGTGGAGCTAGTTAACTTGTGATGACTTTTTTAGGCGTTAAACATTCAGAATCATTAAAATCAAAAATCCTTTTTGTAAAAACGAGGTTATAGTCATTTAGACTAGATGCCTCGTTTAAGAAGTAGAAGAAACAGACGTTCTCTCAGCGACATGGTTACAATATTAGTGATTGAAATTAATCTTGATCGGTAGTCAATTGGATAAACCAAGTGGTATTTTAAAGGAACTACTAAGACGATTTAAAAAGAATGAATATGGAATAAGTATCCGAACTGCTTTGGAGGTGTGCAAGACAAATGCAAGATGAGCTGGATATCCGTAGTTTTATCGGCACACATGATGCCGACTTTTATGATGATGGATTTCACCGTCATACGGCCGTTGAAGTCAGTATCGTGCTAGAAGGACGGTGCTTGTTCGAGTGGTCGAAGCATAACTGGATGGAAGCAGGCCATATCGTAATTATTCCACCAGGCTTGGCGCACAGGTTTGAAGCCGTGACGAATGTGAGATTCGGAGTTATTTTGTTGCAGGGAGTAACAGCACGTACAACGGAGCTGGTCGCGAAACTCGGAGGCAGCGGATTTACTGGTGACGGAGGTGCAGATAGATCTCCTATATTCCTTGCTTTATCCCGACTGGACAAAGAGCGATTCGAGCGATTGTTCCGGGAATGGTTACGGATGAAATCTTCGTTCTTAAAAGAAAAAAAAGCCAATTATTCGGCCTGGATGGAAGTGCTGCTGCTTTTTTTGCTCGAACACTCGCAGCAGGATTTGCAGGGTATGACGGTGACGAAAGCGGCTGACTACATACGTGAAAATGTGCAGGAATCAGTTCACATTTCTGATTTGGCAGAGATGGCCGGCTTTACAGAGCCCGCCTTTCGCCGTGTTTTTGAACAAATGTACGGAGTTAGCCCAAAGCAGTATCAGCAGCAGTGCCGTTTGCAGGAGGCAAAATGGCTGCTTAGTTCAACAGATAAGGATATACGTGAAGTAGCCGAACAGGTTGGCTTTTTTAGGTTGCATTCATTTTCACAGTGGTTTAAGGAACAAGAAGGTCTGCCGCCTACGGTTTGGCGGAAAAGTCAAAGGTTGCAGCACGGTTCGATGCTGAACTAGTTGCGTTTTGCGTAAATTGCGGTTCGGTTTCCCTAAATACAAGCGTTTTCAGATTCGATATGCTAATGGTGTAAACGTAAACAAACATTTAGGGAGGCCGTTTCAGATGGAAAAAGTAAGAATTGGATTTATCGGAGTAGGTGGCATGGCAGAGTACCATATGAAAACTTTGAGTCAAATCGAGGACGCAGTGATTACGGCTGTATGCGATATGAACGCGGATCGGGCGAAGGAGATGGCTGAAACATTTGGCGCAGAGACGTATGGAACTTTGGAAGAAATGTTGGATGCGGGGGTAATTGATGCCCTTTATATTTGCACGCCACCTTTTGCTAGGGAAGGGATTGAAGAAGCTGCTGCAGCACGGGGCATACATCTGTTATCGGAGAAACCTACCGGCTTGCATATGGAAGAAGTGCGTCGTAAAGAACAAATCATTCGTGAATCGGGAATCATTCATTCGTCAGGCTATTGCTTGCGCTATCTAGACACTGTGCAGAAGGCAAAGACGTACTTGGTTGATAAGCAAGTAGATATGGTACTCGCATACCGAATTGGCGGAATGCCAGAAGTAGGTTGGTGGAGGCTCATGGAATGTTCGGGCGGTCAACTTGTAGAGCAATCAACACATCAAGTGGACTTGATTCGTTATTTGGCTGGTGAGTTTGACTACGTCCAAGCGCACTATGAGCAACGACACATCCATCGAAATTATCCAGAGGCTACAGTATATGATGTGGGTATCGTATCTTTCTGCCTCCAGAACGGGGCGCTAGGCACGTTCAGCAATACGGTTTTGTCCCGTCAAATTGGTCGCGGGGATGTGGAGTTTTTCGGGCATGACTTCTACGTGTCAATAAGTGGTAATACGGTACGGATTGTGGATGACACACAGGACGTGACTTTGACATCGGAGATGGATTTCTACCTCGAACAGAATCGGGCGTTCGTCACAGCTGTAAAAACAGGACGGCAGGAGCTAGTGCTGTGTGATTATAGCGAAGCGGCAGCAACGCTTGAAGTTACGCTGGCTGCGAATGATTCGGCGGTTGCGAAGCAAGCAATAATGATCAATTCGGCATAAAAGTTTAATTGTTTTCATATTGACATACACAGTGGAGGTTAGGATATGTTAAAAGGAGTGAATCAATGGTGTTTTCCTGAAGGTATGCCGCTTCATCAGTTATTCCTGATTAGCCGTGAGGCAGGTTATGATGCGGTTGAGCTGAATGTTAATCCTTTAGGCGGCGTTGGTCTGACCATGGAAACGACTCCGAAGGAGGCAGAGGAGATTGGACGCATGGCAAAAGAGTACGATATTCAGCTGCGAAGCTTGTCTACCTCCTTGCTGTGGCAAACCCCGCTTTCTTCTGCGGACGTGTCTGTTCGTGAGCAGGGGCGCCATGTTGTCGAGAAACAGTTGAAGTTAGCGGAGCTGCTAGGTATCGATACGGTGCTTGTCGTGCCTGGAGCAGTAAGCGAGGAGACTTCGTACGATGAGTGCTACGACCGTAGCCGTGCAGAACTAGCTTTGCTAGTGAAAGAAGCAGAAAAACGACGTGTTCGCATAGGCATCGAAAACGTGTGGAACAAATTTCTATTATCGCCACTTGAAATGCGTGCTTATGTCGACGATCTTCAATCTGCTTATCTTGGGGTTTATTTTGATGTAGGAAATATATTGCATAACGGTTATCCGCAGCAATGGATCAAAATTCTTGGTTCACGTATATTCAAAGTGCACGTGAAGGATTACCGACCAGGTGTAGGCACAGGTCATGGTTTTGTCCCGCTGCTTTCGGGGGGTGTGAATTGGACGGCAGTTCGATCAGCGTTAGAGGATATCGGTTATACCGATACGGTAACAGCTGAGGTCGATCTGTATGCAGAAAGTCCGTTACAGACGTTGTATGACACTTCACGGCATTTGGATATTATTCTTGGTGGAGCTGTGCGATAGTGGGGAAGCTCAGAGAATCGCTTCATGGCACATAAGGAATACAGATCTAGTTTTCCAAAACGCCGCATCATTTGGCTTTCGGCGGTATTTCAGATAGGCGAAAGTCTAGAGAGCAGTGGTTTATTTATGGAGAATTGATGAAGAGAGGACTGCCGTTTCTAGGGGGTCCTCTATTCCGCATACTCTGAAAGAAAGAACCTAGTTATTGTTCCAAGCAATTAATTCAGGTAAGGAGATTTGTTTGTTCAGTACTCCGTGGTATACAAAAAAAGAAAAATAACGTCACAAATGAGATAAGACTTAAATTTCCTGATTGGATTCGGTGCTTTCGGCCACTTTTTAGCCCCAGCTGCGAGGTTTGACGTGCTAAGTACCACAAGTAATTTTTCGTCTTAGAGATGATATGCTGAACCGTACCAAAAGTAGGGCGAAAATGTTGTTAGGAGGACTGTGGATGTAACAACAAAAAACTGACCTTTGAGGTCAGCCAGAATTGCTGAGATTCCTTCTGAACCAGCCTTAATCGGAAAAATGAGGGTTTCTCAACAGTCCGAGCCGCTATACACGCGGTTTTTGTTTTGTCAAAGAAGTTGGCGATGATTTTGCTCGGAACCTGGCAAAGGACTCAGTTATGATATTAATCAATGGAAACACGAAGATGGCGTTTACCAGCCATTGTTTAACCTTGGTCCAGGCCGATACCAGGGTTTTGAAGTCTTTCCTTTGGTGGGCAAAAGGTTCGAGGCGGTCAGCTCATTCGGTCGGCCTGGCTAAAGTAGCACGCTTTCAACATCCTCTTTAGATGTTTGGCCAGTTGATATATGCTCCTCCAGTATATCTTCAATTAGGCTTTGCAATTCTCGTTTAATATCCGCTCTTTGCTGCTCAGGCAAACGCTGCGTCACCACATAAATATAACGGTCAATTAATTCCATGCTGCTCTCCTCCTCCAAGTTCAGTACTCGATTACATCCAATCGAGCCGGTTTAACGCGGACATCGATCTGTTGCTCAATACTTTGTTGAATTTATACGACATTGCTGTCCGCGCAAGCTTCGATTCCAACTCCTACTTCAAGACCTTTTTAAGAAGATGACGGGAATGTCTCCGATGCAGTAACGACATTCGCATTGGTAAAAAAATTGAAACAATTGTAAACAAATCTAAATTGCGAGCGCTTTCTAGCGATGCCTATAATGAATTCAAGGATCCCTTAAGACAGGCAAACGATCAACTAGAGGAAGCTTGCTAATGAAAAGGCTACTCTCACATGTTATTGGGCTGGGTATCCACCGTTAATAAAGATCTGCGCACCAGCAATATTAGAAGATTCACCTGATGCAAGGAACTAAGCTGCTTGCGCAATATCGTCAGGTTTGCCTCAACTGCGAAACGACGTAGCTTGGATCAAACAGCCCAGCAAATCTTTTGAAGAGCTTAAAGGTGTTTTAATGATCCCAGGGAAGAGAGCATTTACACGAATACCTTCACGGCCGAAAGCTGTAGAAACTGCTTTAGATACCGCTCGTACCGCGCCCTTGGATGCCGAATAGCGATTGAGACCTTGACCGATACGTAATAAAAGTGACATAAGAATTCCGTGTATTAGGAAATTAATTCCTCAAACATGTTAGTATTATGTTTTTAAATACTAAACAAAAAATCTACTTTTTTTTCAAGTTAGTGGATAATATCTAATCTGAAGGATGCGGAAATATTATTTATTAAGGAGGATTACAATGAAATACGATGATTTAATTAACTTATCTCCACTGCCTGGTTCAAAGTCTAAGGAGTTGCTTGATAATCCAGACAGGGGTTTTAGGCTAGAGGTTGCGACGGATGCAGAACTCGACAAGAACCCATTTAAACCGGGGTTTGATAGGGGGATTGATTTTTTACAACATCAGTTTGATTACTATAAGGAAGACAAGCCAAAACTGGCCCAAACCTATTTCTACCTTTCGCAATATGAAGAAAAGATGATAGATGATAAAGGTTTTGAAACAATGCAGAGATTTCTTGATGAATTGCGGAAGCTAAAGCTGAAGGCAGTACTTCGATTTACATATGAAACTGACTTTGGTGGACCAAAAGGTCCAACTAATGAATGGGCACTTAAGCATATGAAACAGCTTACTCCCTTCATGGAACAAAATAAGGATATAATCCATGTCTATCAGGCCGGAATTATTGGTGCATGGGGGGAATGGCATAGCTCTAAGCACGAACTGAACGAGAAAGCAATACTAGAAGGGATAATGGACATGGTACCAGAGGGGATACAAGTCCAAGTGCGATTGCCGATTTTTAAAAACTTAATTTCTAGTGATAATCCGCAGTATAATAGGATAGGGTTTCATGATGATTTCATAGTGATAGAACCCCATGAGTGGGATGCCGGTTTAAATCCTTCCTCCGAGCAGTACATTCAAATGGCTGATGAATCTCCTTTTGTTCTTGTAGATGGAGAACTCCCGTGGGGTTCATGGTCACTCGAGGAGGAAGGTTGGCTAATCGATGGCTTTGAAACGATAAAGAGGCTTTCGGATCACCGCTATACTTCTCTAAGTCTAGTGCATAACTACAGGGAAAATGGTGATGAGATCAAATATTCGTTTACGAACTGGAAAGATATATATATTAATGAGGAATGGCTTATTCAGAATAAACTACATTTCTCTGAAGCGTGGTTTAAAAATGATAAGGGAGAAAGAGTGGGAAGAACCGTTTTTGAATACATCCGCGATCATCTTGGTTACAGGCTGGAAGCATCAAAGCTTGAAATCGGTTTCGAGGAAAAAGAGAGCGCTGCAATAGCAGTAAGGATTGATATTGTTAATCATGGATTTGCTGCTCCCATTGGACTAGAAACAAGCGAGTTAGTAATATTGAATAAAAAAGGAGAGGTGCTGCATTCGGCTTTAGTAGACTCTCCAGCAGAATGGCATCCTCATGCACCTAGTGACGATGAAAGAAAACTGCTTACGCATTCAATTATAGGAGAGTTGCCAAATTCATGCTTAACAGAATCATGTATGTTAGGTTTGAGGATTAGTAATGCTAGTGGTGAAGGTGCCCGCCTTGCTAATGATATACAATTTGAGAATGGGATAAATATTCTCATAGCGTTGAAGTGATTACTCCTCATGCAATCACGGCATGAGCTAATTCAAAGTCTATTTTTTTGAGATTGAGTCCTAAATCTCACTTAAAATAATTGATTATGAAAGCAATGTAGACGACTGCATTAAGTTCCATTGCAAAGATTTAATTTTCAAGGTAAAACATAGTTACTTTATATGTTGATAAATATAATATTGCATGGCAATTTTTACAGAGAGCCTGTGGGAAAGCATCCCCCGGCTCTTTTCTATTTCATTGACATTCCTGTTGAGGCTAAGAAATAGCCTTTGTCAAAAAAGGAGCGCCTCGGTATGATGGGTTTGTCCAATACACCATCAAGGAGGCGCTCTTACTATGAAGTTTAAGCAATCAGACGCACAAAATCAACGGATTGAACGAATTACCACCTCGCATCTCGTCGTAGGGATCGACATGGCCAAAGAAACGCATGTTGCACAAGCTACGAATTTCCAAGCCTGAATTTGGCTGAAAGTACGTCAGGAAAGAGAAAAGGACGAATTGTTCTTTCGAAACGAGGAGACTCCACCTTGCGAAAATATCTCTATCTCGCGATGGTTCAGCTCGTTTGGAATAATCCCGTATTCCGCCATCTACATGAGCATAATGTGCAAGAAAAGAAGATGAAAAAGCAGCAATCCATATTTAAGTTAATAGGAAAGCTGGCACGAATTTTAGTTGGTAATGTTCAACGGGGAAAAAATTCATGCCAGAGAAAACCATCCTGAGCTGGGCAGAAGCGGCTTAAGTTAAGAAGCAATCACGTATATTGACTCATTCGCAGGATTTCACAAAGAAAGCACGGAGGACCGAGTTCGTGTCCCATAAGGGCTCAGACCCATCCGCTAAACGCTATCGGTCTCCACACCTTGGACAGGTATAACGAAGGAATGTAAGGGCATTGACCCGTTGAGTTGTGGGAGGGTGAACCTATAGGGATCATGTGGAGTATGCGTGCAGTAGAGATAGCCTGGGGAATACTTCCTGAGTGTTCCTCTATTTCCGCATGCCCAGCCCATCACCTCAACCGGCATCAACTGCGTTGCTTTATGAGATGGACTTGATCCAAGGTGACGAAATCCTGCGAATGAGTGAGTATATGTGAGATAAATCCTTAAAACCGAGGGACGGGACACGATAGTTGAACAATCAAGGAGTAGTTTGCTGCGGCTGCTGCTCCATTAGTCGAATTACTTACAGGAAAAATGAGGGTTGGGACTTCAGAATGAAAGGATGAACAATATGAAAGTTTGGAGATTGCTTTATAGTTCAAATGCCACATCAATCATGCTTAAAAATGATAAATTGCAAATTAACTATTTTGAAAAGAAGTTAGATGACTTTATTCCGGTCGAAATGAAAGTGGTGAAGAAAGGAAAATATAATGATTTTTATGATTATTTGCCTGGGATACCTATTATTTCTTTGGAAACAAAGGAGTTTCTTTCAACATTCATCGAAAACAGTGTGCAATTCCTTGAATTTAGATTAAAACAAAATATATTTGCTTTAAACGTGACTAATGTGATCGATTGTATCGATTATGATAAGTCTATAATTATAGATGGTTCAATTCAAAAAATTGAATTCGATAAAAGTAAGTTAGAGGGGCAATATATTTTTAAAATTCCTCAACGTAGAAGGTCAGCTGTATATGTTACTGATGCTTTAAAAGATATTATTGAAAAATCACCTTTTAAGGGCTACGAATTCGATGAAATATGGGATTCAATGAACACGGGTGATGATGAGAGAGAAAGAAAATTGAGGTATGAAGAAGAAATCCAGAGAATAGAAAACATCGTAGGAAAGACTTATACTTGGTTGGAAGCCTATGAATTGGTTGAACAAGGTAAATCATTTATTAGTAGCAAGTGGAAAATACAGAAAAATAAAAACGGTGTTATTGTTCTAGGTGATTTGCTAGATGCTCTTAAATATCGCTGGATGGAACCGATGTTCTGGCCTCCAATTCTCTTTGACTTAACCTGGTATGAAACGGAAAAATCAGATTTATAATCGGAGGTTATAGTGACGAGGCTGCCGGCTTAGAGCGGCGACCTCGTTAAGCTAACGGATAACGATAGTTGAACAATCAAGGAGCAGTTTGCTGCGGCTGCTATTTTACTTTTTAAGAAAAAGGTTTTTGTATTGAGAATGTACTGAGAAAAAATTCTGTATATAAAGGGAGGCGAGGCCCCTCGCCTCCATCTCCACCAAGGAAAACCCGACCTCATGAGGTCGGGTTTTTGCATTTGTTGTAGGCAATAAGTCGGAAGTTGCTAATACTGCTTTCATGATGGATATTTCGAATCTTCTACGATCTTTTGCTTTGAGTTTTCCGTTGCCGTAAATGAATGTTCGCCATTTTGATTATACATTACTCAGCCTTTAACCATTATCGTGTGCGCCTGTTTCAGTATCTGTTGTTTCTTCAGCCAAGATAACCTGCTCTTTAGATGCCTTGTCACATTTTTCGTTTCTTATTGTTCTAGTTGCTTGTTGTTAAGACCATCCACTTCAACTTTGTACTGCCAACCTTTGTTCATATAGAAATCCAGCTTTATATAGCTGCCATCTTGTTAATTAAAAATAAAACCTATTCCAGACGCACGAAGTTATTTCTGCATCAGGACTATCTATCTGTACATACACCTGTACATATGTATACCTGTATGTACAGGTGTTGTAGTTAGACACAATTATTTGTTGGGGTGAACAATGGGGATTGTTATTAGTTTTGGTATTCAAAAAAGAGGACAGTTTGTTGACTTCTTGGCGTTCAATTATGTCCTAAAGCTTACTCAACATGGAGCAACAGATTGTTAAATATATCTGATGTTATGAGGGACCTAATAAATTTAGGTTCCTCTGAGGGTTCAAATAGCACCTCTATGTGATTTTCAACAGCCAGGCTTGAAAGGGGAAGCTCTGCGTTGGGGTAGCAAGAAATAAAACGGAAGTGGAACAGATAGCGTTCGTGCTGATTTGTGTTGTAGACTCAAAATATAATGTATTAAGCTTACGGTACTCCATTACGCTAAACGGGCAGGAATGCTTAAAAAGGATGAGGAATTTCTGTAACAAAGAAATATCTTGTAAACATGATAATTAGGAGGAATTTTATGCGAATAGATTTTCGGGTCTCACATGATGATTTCGATAACTACATTGACTTTACGGAATCACAAGTCTTTTTCTCTGCCCCAATTGAGCAAATGACTGGTTTTCAGGCTTGGGGCATTGCAGTGCTAAGTCAATCGTTTCTTCATGCTGAATTGAAAAAGTACATGAATATTGAAGGGGATATCTATGTCTCTGGTATGGTTTCGGTTGTATTTCCCAGTATAGAAGCTGGAAGCATCGAAGTAGCGCTCTATACAGATGATGGGATAGGCTTTATGGAGGGGCCCAATGGTATCGCACGAGTTACTCGGAGTTGGGGAAAAGTCAGTTCTGATGATGTAAAGCAGTATTCGACTGACTTTATCTCTGATTGGCCATATGGGTCTGGAAGTATTCACGTTTACTCTAAGCAAGAAATTATGTTTTCAATTGATGTGCAGGACTGCATCCCTATAGAGAAATACATACATGAACCAAAAAAGTATAGTTATCGGAAAGTCCATTGAGCTAACGGAGAACGATAGTTCAATAAAAACATGGAAGCAGCTGACCACAATGATCGGCTGCTTCTTTATGCAAACGGGAAGGATAGTTAATTCATCTAACGAATAACTAAATTATGGAGATCTTTCGTAGTTCGTACGATTTTATATATGGGAGGTAGGGTTTAATGATAAATGTCAAAGAAGCTGAAAACCAATTAAAAGCAATGATCAGAAATATAAATGCTGATGATATATTGAATATTTGGAACACGTTTAAGACATTTGCCAAGGTAGATGTTGAATGTGCTGAATCTGCATTATTATTTCAGTGTGGTGTTTATAATTTTACTGGAACTGATCTATTTTATTTCGATTTTGTTCGTCAGTTTACAATAGAGGAAGAAGGTGAATATTCGCATATGGAACAATTACATTGTGAGTATACATTTACTCCTTGTGATGAATTAAAGTCATTGAAAAAGTTACTTTGGTCATATGATACTGATGATAATCTTGCTTTGTTTTTTACAACAGTTGAATCATTTAAGGAATTTTCAATTCCAATTAGCCAAAATTTTCTCATTGAATTAAAAGTTTATCAAGAGGAAATTTAAGGCCTACGTTTTCATAAAAGAGAAGTACGAATTTGATATAATTATACTGAACATGAGCAAGCTCTACTGTGGCTTGCTCTTTTTATTAAGCTAACGGGACACGTTAGGTTGAATAGCTTAAAACGATGAGCAGGTGCTGCGGTAACTTGCCCTTTTTAAAAATCTAGCGGTTAACTAGAGCTTATTGGTGCTTGAAAATGATGGAGAAAATATTCTGTATATAAGAGGTATCCACCCCCCTTCGCCTCCTCTGTCCGAAAAATAGAAAACCCGATCTAGTGAGATCGGGTTATTTGTATCAGCATTATGCATGTTAGCTCTTCAAGGCAAAGTAATGAAGCAATGTCCATATTATCAGACAAACTTCCGACTCGTTTTCTTCCCATCACAGCTGAACACAATCTTCTTATCCTCAACAAGAGTCTCAAGGTGTACGTTTTTCCCCCAAAGCTGAACGACATGAGGCAGTGTACGCTCAACATACTTCTAATCCAATTCCATACCCTCATACTCGTGGATTAAATAAAGCTCACCCACACGATTAAAATCCCCATCCTTGACCATCAAGCTAGGAAATCCGCCGTTTACTTTCGAATAAACAAGCTGATCGCGAATCTTCTCCCACGACTTATCGGTAATTTTCCATTTAGGGCCTTTTTTCTCGAAAATGTATAGATCAAGATCATTAACCAGATCCTTCGTCAGGTAATAGAAGAAACGTTTGGATACAATGCTGAAGATTTATTGATTCAAATGATCAGTAAAAGTAATTATCGCGATCCGATAGATGGAACAACGAAATCGGATAGTGTGATCACGAATTACTCACAGTTTAACCAATATAAACAACCAACGATGTCTAACACTACTACGAGCGGACAGCAATATACCATGCAACCAACGAATACGACTTTGCAATTGGTATATGATGCTAAAGGATTGAAAATTACGGAAGAAACGACAAATGTGAAGTTATTCGAGAATGCAATACCACAATCGTTAACAATAAAATATGAGTATGATTTGTGGAAAAGAATTAGCAAGCAGACTTATCCTGACAATAGCTTCGTGAAATATACTTATGATAGTAAGGATCGATTGACATCGGAGGCGTTTACACCACCACCAAGCAATACGGGTCCCGAACGAAAGACAACGTATTTATACGAAGATACTATTCGTAAAATGACCAAAACCCTGCCAGATGGTGAAAAGTTAATTACACATGTTACCCCATATGGTGAAACAGAAAAACAGCTTCGTCAAGTGGGATTAGGCGAACGGGTTATGGTTAGAAATGAATTGGATGCGAGTGGGCTATTAGTCAAGGCTACGCTACCTTTTGACGATGTCGCTCAAAAAACAAGTATTAGCTATAGCATCTTTGGAACGCCGAAGGAAGTTACAAATCCAATCGGACAAAAGACGATTACTGCGATCTCAAATGCAGCATACAAAACGAATGGAACAGCTACTTATCTACAAACGACAACGAAAGTGATTTCTCCTGATGGTAAAGAGACATGGAGTTATCAAGATCGGTTGGGAAGGACATTAAAAGTAGTAGAAAAAAGCGGTTCTAAAGTTAGAACGACTCAATATGAATACACCACTCTTGGTCAAGTTTCTAAAATGGTAGTCAGTGGTAATGATGACATAAGCCAAACGACGCAATATAAATACGATGGACAAGGAAATCTGATTTACTTAAAAGATAATACGGGTATCGTGAATAGCTATGTTTACAATCATTTAGGTCAGGTTATTTCAACTTCAATCAATGGAGAAGTTCAGAAACAAAGTAAGTATAACGAAGTCGGTTGGTTACTTTCAAAAACTGATGCAGCACAATTAAAAGAGACGTATCAATACCAAAATACAGGTTTGTTGAGTGTCTATATTGATAATAAAGCGCAGAGTCATGAATATTCATACACACCGTATGATGAATTGAGACGAATCTCCACAAAAAATGCTGCAGGGAATGAAGTGTTTTGGAAGGAAACGACTTTTGATCCAGTAAGCCGATTGGTTACTTCTTTGAACACAAGTGATAATCAAAAAATAGATTATCAATATGATTCATGGAATCGATTGAACGGACAAAAGGTTGCTAATCGTTTATATACAATGGAGTATGACAACAAAGACAGACTAGAAACCATTACTTATCCAGATCAAAAGAAAGTTATTTACACCTATGATCCATTAAACCGATTAAAGACGGTTGTCTATCCAGGCATGAATACAGTAAGTTATGACTATACGACGAACGTAAATCAAAATAAAACGGCCTTAACCTACCCAAATGGTATTGTGCAGGAACGAATTATAAATGCATTTGGCGAAATATCTTCTTATGAGCAAAAATCTAACCGGCAGGAGCTAAAGTGGATTGAAACATTGGGGTATGATTCCTTTAGTAATATAAATACAATTAACCGAAATGGAAGCAGTGAAATTCAAACCTTTAAGTACGATGGGTTAAATCGGATTGAAGTGGAGGTAACAGCGAAAGGAACTAAAAAATATACCTATGATGCGAAAGGCAATCGCCAGACAGTAGAAGGGGATCCGCTTTCTGTTGGTATTGATCTGGAGGAGTACACGTATAATGCGGATAATACGTTGAAAACTTACTCCTCATCGGAGGGAATACAGGCTACCTACACATATTATGGGGATGGGCTACGTGCGAGTAAAGAAGTAAATCAAGTGTACACCAGATATGTTTATTTAAATGGTCATATCATTGAGGAACTCGATAAGACTGGCAATACAAAAGCTCGAAATATCTGGGGTAATGAACTTCTTTATCGGCAAGATTCCACCACAAATAAAGCAGGGTATTACAGTTATAATAGTCATGGAGATGTAGTTAAAATAACAGATGCGACCGGAGCTATCCTTAATGTCTATGAATATGATATATGGGGCAATCTGTTATCTCAGTTTGAAGAAAAGATATCCAATCCTTTCAAATACACCGGTGAAGTATATGATGAGGAAAGTGGATTATATTATCTTCGTGCAAGATATTATGATCCTAGTATTGGGAGGTTCATTACTAAGGATACGTATGAAGGGGAGATTAATAATCCACTGAGTTTAAATCTTTATACGTATGTTTATAACAATCCTTTAATGTATACTGATCCTTCTGGTAATATTCCTAAGTGGTTGACTTATGCTTGGGAGGCTGCCACTCAAACTTATTTAACAATAACTCCAGGCGTAAATGTAGTTTATGCAAACTATATGTTGTATAAAGACATACAGACTTTGAACGATCCAAATGCTCCTATAATAATTAAAGCCGCTATTGTAATTGGTTTCATCCCTAATGGCGGTGTGTTTAAAAAGGGCGGACAATTATTTGTAAATGTAATGAGGGAAGGTAAATTAATCTCTGCGGAAGTTAGCTCATCTATAGTATGGAAAAATTATTTAAAGCACGATCTTAGAAGCATTAAGGGATATAAGAAAATGACGTGGAGTGATGTTAGAGCAACAACAAAAAATGGCCCTGCCATGTATAAGAGTGGAGTTAATATTGAGTCTTTAGAACGCTATGCTTGGGAATACGGTACCGATGTAACTAATGGTAAAACTTGGAAGGTAATGAAGTTTGATGAGGTAATAGGTGCAACGCTTGGAAAAGATACTAAGTATATGAGGGTAGAACTGACAGATGGTAATACAATTCATGGTCATCCTATCACGGAGCAAGAATATAAAAATCTTCTTAAATTCAGTGGAGGTTATGTATGTTTGAAAAAATTAATTTCAAGTCAGGTCAAGTAATTCTTAATGATTTTGATTTTAATGATAATATTCCTTTAGATGAGCAAACTTGGTCATTTAAAGAGGATATAATACAAGTCAGATATGATAATGATTATGTGTTGGATTTAGGATGGTATCCAGAATTTAATATGCAGGAGGGAAGTTTTAAATTAATTATAGTGAAAATAGATGATTGGTTGAATCCTATATTTTGCAAGCGAACAAAATCTCTAAAAGAAATTTACGATAATATTAATGAAGCAATATTATTAGTTGAAACACTCAAGTAATCGAGAGAGTAAAATATCTTGTGTAAATAGATAAATAGCATAAAGGAAGACCTTAACTTGTAGAATGCATTCACCTCAACACCATTCACAAAAAAGAGGTCTTCCCTATGAATCATTTTACTCTAGTCCAAGCTCTAGTTACAAAACAGGACTGACAGAGGTTTTCCGTACCGCCTGGAATTGGCTATGAATCATTTGTAGAAATGAAATTAAATGCGTTTCTAGACTATGAAAAGTACGATCAAATTCACGTAACAGTTGTAAAATATCAGTTCCTCCGTTATCAAAATGGAACAGGATTACGTGTGGTATCGACCCGTTCTAAGATAGTATTTTCCATATTCACTGTGTTTGCAGCAGACTTTGGGTTTCACGTTAAACCTTGTATCGCAGGGCGTCCTCGCACCAAAGGAAGCGTGGAAGCTCAAATGAAGATCCTAGATGAAATTCGTGCCTATCAAGGGAAGTTCAACTTACCTGACCTCCAAGAATACATTCAAAGGCTGTGCGATCGTGTCAATTAATCGTTCCACTTACCTGATAATGTGACAAATGAATAGTGATGAAAAGAAAAATTGACGAAAGGTGAGTGGTAAATGAATAATTATGGGAGTATTGCTTTTCATTCAGCAAATTTCTTAAGTAAGGAGAATTCGACCTTTTTTAAGGTGGCACAGTATGATTAGATGCATCTAGACTGGCCTGAATTTTTTTTGTTATGCAGGCAGCTCTTCTTGGTAATAAGCAGCCTCGTTGAGCTTGGGAATGATAATTGAACGATCTTGGTATTACGTTGAGAGCAGCGTGAGACGAGATTTTGGTTGTCGAGTAGCCACTTCATAGTCAAAAGGCATTAATACCGAAATATTCAAAATCGAAAAGCTTTGCTGTGTCTAGGAAAATCATCACTGTTAATTACCATGTACCAACGAATTTGCACACCTTGAGATGATCGCGACCATGATTTACAAGCTGACAAAAGATGCAACGCCAGAGCAGCTTAAGGCTGCAGGCCTAGGTGCTCATTATGTGGCTCATGACAGCGCCTTATTCTATGAGAATGCAGGAGGCGTACCGTTTACGGCCGCCTATATTCAAGCCAAAGGCGATCCAATTGCGGATCTATATGAGGATATAGCGGCGGAGGAGAAGGCTAGGGCGACGTATCAGTGGCTGATTGATCTAACAGACGATGTGGATCTGCAGGATAGCTTGAAGTATTTGCGGGAGCGGGAGATTATACACTCTTTGCGGTTCCGGGAAGCGGTGGAAATACTTAAGGATAAGCGGGATGAAAAGATATTTTATTAGAGGGAACCTCTCTGCAGGATGCTGCGGGGAGGTTTTTTACTTTTGTCTGCTGATGTTATTAAGCTATCGGCAGAATAGTTACATAGACGTCAGTATTTTGCATAGGAAAATAGTCCACCATCCAATACTAATTGTATGGAAAAGAGTCTAGATAAACAGTATACTAGCTATAATTGTTTTTTGTTGAGGTGAATATCAAATGGATGAAATCGATGAATCAAAACAGCTTGTGTTACAAATCGGCGGTGCCTTGAAAAAGTACAGAAAAGAAAAAAACATGAGCTTAGACGAATTAGCGGAATTAACGGGTGTAAGCAAACTTACTCTGGGGAATATCGAACGTGGCGATACAAATCCAACTTTGGCGATTATATGGAAAATTTCGAAAGGCATGTCTTTACCGTTATTGGCTTTGTTGAAATCAGAAGACCCTGTTAGTTTGTATCGAGCAGGCGAAGGGCTGCGGTTTTCTAATGATCAAAAAAATTGGATCATTGAACCAGTCTTTAAAAACGCAAGCAACGATATTGAAATGTGTCGGGCTTACTTACAGCCGAATAGCTCGTATCACCCTGAAGGTCATCATGCGAATACAACTGAAATTGCGACAGTAATGACTGGTTCCATTGAAATTCAAGTCAATGGAGAGGTTTACACATTGAATCAATATGATACGATCAGTTTTCGTGCAGATTGTCCTCACTCTTATACCAATCATTCGAATAGCGAAACAGTGCTCCATATATCCTTAAAGTATGATTTCTAAAAGTCAGAAATCCCACTTATTTAATACAACTCCGAATTCCATGACGGGAATTCAGAGTTGTATTTTTGTTTTCAGATGATAATATATATTATACAATACCACTTGTTAAAAATAATATACTATACTATACTTTTAATATTCGCGCGGATGTTAATTCATAGTTTTTCAATCATCAGGAAATAAATTATACGTATAAATTCAGGAAGGAGAAATGAAGAATGTCGAACAAACAAAATAAAAAAGCCGTACCATCTTCTATAGGACTGATAATTCTCGGCCTTATTGTTATTGCAGCTAATTTACGTGCGCCTTTAACCTCAGTCGGTCCTCTAGTGAGTTTCATAAGGGATGACGTTCGTATTTCAAATACATTAGCCGGCCTAATAACAACGGTACCTTTGCTTGCCTTTGCTTTATTATCGCCACTAGTACCAAAATTAGGACGAAGGTATGGTGATGAACGTATCATTTTGATTGCCCTAATCTTTCTGACTGTTGGCATTGTAATACGTTCTTTATCTGGCGCAGCTAATCTGTATATTGGGACAGCAATTCTTGGATTCGCAATTGCCATATGTAATGTATTATTGCCAAGTTTAATCAAAAGGGATTTCCCAAATAAAATTGGCTCCATGACAGGTATTTACTCCATTTCAATGTGTTTATTTGGAGCAATCGCATCGGGAATCAGTGTACCGCTAGCCGTGAACGCAGGTCTAAAATGGCAGGGAGCATTGGGAATATGGGGGATTCTAAGCTTTGTATCGATTCTCTGTTGGCTACCCCAATTAAGAAATCAAGCGAAGCAAACAACCACGATGAGTCAACAGATAGCCAGCAAGGATGTGAATGTTTGGAAATCCCCTCTTGCCTGGCAAGTAACCTTGTTTATGGGTATACAGTCCATGGTTTTCTATGTGTTGATCGCATGGTTGCCTGAAATTTTAAAGCAGCAAGGAATTGACTCAAACCAATCAGGATGGTACCTCTCGATAATGCAGTTAGCTCTGCTTCCATTTACTTTTATTGTGCCCGTTATTGCTGGGCGTATGTTTAGCCAACGTTTGTTAGTGGTCATCATAACCATTTTGCTTATGACGGGAACGCTCGGACTTCTATACGGTAGCTCCAATATAATTCTGTTATGGATAATAATACTTGGAATTGGTGGAGGCTGCGCCTTTAGTTTGTCCATGATGTTTTTCGGTTTACGTACTGAAAATGCGCATCAAGCAGCGGAACTGTCTGGCATGGCGCAATCGATCGGATATCTTCTTGCCGCAATCGGTCCTGCCCTTATAGGATTTCTGCATGATTTGACAAATAGTTGGAATTTACCACTTTTCATTCTGCTTGGCGCTTCGGTCTTACTCTTTTTAGTCGGTATAGGAGCAGGAAGAAACCGTTTTGTAGGTAGCCGAAATAGTTACGAACTGCCACAGAAAGGATGATGAATAGGTTTGACAAAATTATTGTGGCAATTGATAAAACTGAAATAACGAACAAACTCCTCGATGCAATCGTTGAATAACCTGAAACAAACAAACTCAAGTTACCTTGGTTAATGTCAGCCACAAGGTTTCACAGCTATCAAGTTGCCCAGTCCTCATTGTGCATTAACTCCTTCGGAAACTGCAGAGATGATGCATTGTTATAATAACGTAGATCTTTAGTTCGATAAAAGAGCGACAGTCCAGGACTTTATTTACTCGTCCTTGGCTGTCGCTGTTTCAATTTCTAGGGTTAGTCTAAAACTTATAATATGGAGTCTGGTGGTATGACAATTCGAAAAGCCGCGTGGAATATAGACATCAAGTCTAATACTTTATTTTCGGCTGACACAGCCCCCTGCTTGTTTGAGCTAAAGAAGATCGATAGTATTAGATTTCCTCCTGTTGATGAAGTAAGGACATTGAAAAAGTCAATTTGGTCATATGATACGGATGATAATCTTGATTTTTTTTCAATAGTTGAATCATTAAGGAATTTTTAATTCCAATTAGCAGTAATTTTCTCCTTGAATTAAAAGTTTATCAAGAGGAAATTTAAGGCCTATGCTTTCATAAAAGAGAAGTATGTATCAGTTATAGATGTTCTGATCATGAGCAGTCGCTGCGGTGGCTTGCTCTTTTTATTAAGCTAATATTATTTGATGAACCTACCTCTGCATGGGACCCGGAATTGGTAGGTTTAGTCGTTGAAGGAAGGGTCAGCGAAGGATATATTCAACCATCCTAAGGAACAACGAAAGAGACAATCTTTAAGCAGGATTTTGAAAAACCATGAGTACACGATCTAGGCCAGCAGCATTCCGCTGCTGGGCTTTTTTTTGTTGATTAGAAGCTGTCAGAGTACATAGCGCGACTTAATATGATTATTTTCATAAAGGTTAAAAAAAGTTGAACCTGTCTTTTAAAACCCGGATAAATTCGGTCATAGCAGCAGTTGTATAAGTATCTTTTCGACGTATGAATAGAGTCGGTGTTCTAAGGGACTTATTGGCGATTTCTTGTGATCGCAAGTGATATTGAACCATGGCTCTCTCTCAATTACCGAGCGGGGTAGAAAGGAGACCCCGAGACCATAGTTAAATAGCCCCAGTGTAAAACCTTTTATTCGAAGCAAACTAGAATTAATTGCTCTTATAGGAGGTTTTATTGTGATCTTAAGTGAACTTTGGAATCATTATGAGGCGGATAAACGAATTCAAGGATTTAGCCCAAATACATTGCGTGCTTATGCTTTGCAACTCAAGATGTTGATTACGGATCTCGGGGATATAGATATTTCGAGGGTAACTCTAAATCTCCTGAAGGAATACTTAGCAAAGCAATCAGATCGTTTAAAGCCAAGCAGTCTAGGGCACCGTATCCGCTTTTACGGGAAAGAGCTCTTCTTGAATTTCTATATTGTACGGGTTGTCGTATAGGTGAGGTGGAGAAGTTAAACATTGAGGACTTGAACTGGGAAAACTGCTCGGCCATTGTAAATGGAAAAGGGGCAAAGCAAAGAGAAGTTTACTTCACCTCGGAGTGTAAAGTATGGTTGAAAAAGTATTTAGACAGTCGCGAATACTCGTGTAAAGCCCTGATTGTAACAGATACCAATCCAATGAAACGAATGGCTATACCGACGCTCAGATGGACATTAAAGCGGTTAGCATCTCGCGGGGCAGTTATTTGGAGGAACGTTGATCTGGCTGTCGTTCCTGACAGGAGGATTTGGATTAATAGTTTAAAGTCGAAGAGGGACTAGTCTGCAGTCTCTCTTCTTGACGATTTTACGATCAGCAACGGCATCATCATCTCCGGTTCGCTCATCATTCGCATTGACGACATTGTATAGGGAGATCGAACCCGATTAACCTAGTTGCTGCGAACCATTGAACCACACGGATGTGATCGACAAGGTATCCGAGATATTGGTTGTCGGATCACCGTTTACGAGAATAAGATCAGCGCGCGCACCTTCGGTAATACGGCCGCGATCGTGAAGACC
The DNA here is from genome assembly GCF_056173205.1 of Pristimantibacillus sp. Z349TD_6. NCBI lineage: Bacteria > Bacillati > Bacillota > Bacilli > Caryophanales > Paenibacillaceae > Pristimantibacillus (SeqCode) > Pristimantibacillus sp. Z349TD_6. Next base: position 2,939,473 of record NZ_CM149662.1, read on the forward strand.
AAAGCAACGGGCCGGTTTGGTAGTAGCCGACTGAAGAGCTTCAATCGGAGTGAACCCGGCCTTCACCAGCAGCTGCATTTCGTGGTGGACGCTTGCTCCGTGAGCAAGGCCGCCAAGGTTCGGAACGGGAACCGGCGCAACATCCGTCCCTACCAGAATATCAACTCCGGCACGGTGAAGATCCATCACATTCTTAAAGCTGTTCTCCATATTGCCTTGCGGGAACGTATTGAAGCTTGAGTTCAAAATACCGATCCAATCCGGACTTAATTTGGAATGAACACGCGGATCATTCGCCAATTCCGATGCCGGTTTCCCAACAATCGATGAGTTCAACACCAAGCACGGTGTAACAAAAGCGCCTGAATCCGCTATGGATTTCACCAACTCGGACGTGTACTCGGGTCTGTCGATAAACAAGTGGCCCAAACCGTCGACTCCAAAATCGATGGCTGCTTGCGATGAAAGAGCCGTCAAGACGTGGGCGATGACCAGCTTATCGAACTTGTGGGCTTCTGTCACGGCTGTTTTTAGAATCTCGTCGCTTAGAACAGGCAGGCCGGGTGCACCCATGACCGTCCCTTCTTCAATCATGATTTTAATATAGTCGGCACCATTCTCCACTTGAGTATGCACATGTTTAATCGCTTCTTCCGTCGTCGTCACTTGCGGTATTTCATCGTGATCGTGAGCGTATGCGGCTAACATCGCTTCCCGGTCTTCCTCCGATAACTTCTCTAGCTCCTTTAACACGAATTCCGGTATTTCATCCCCATCCGGCAGCAATTCATCTGGGTGTCCGCCCGGAGCAGTGATTGCTGTGCCGGCAGAACGGACGTCTGCAATATCATCCACATTTTTTAACTGGATCTCGCGTCCTCTTTTCGTAAAATCGCCGTTCATTTCGAGTTCTGTCGTAACGCCGAATTTTAAGGCATCTCGTAATCCGCCGATTGAGGTGTGGACATGTGCATCAATCAGACCGGGCATTAAAGTCGCATTTTCCCCATCGATAATCGTCGCATCGGCCGGAAGGTCTCCGCCCACTGCAATAATGGACTCCCCTTTGATGACAACATGTCTTGACGAAATAATTTGTTCTCCATCAAAAATACGTACATTTGTAATCGCCGTAACTTGTTCTAACGCAGCATTTTGAGTTATTTTCTCCATTTGAAATTCCTCCAATGTGTTTGTCAATAACAATTCGAAGTATAACTGTTAGAATTCTAACTGTCAACAAACTAAGTATTTTGACATGCGTATAGGATCACTGTATAGTTTAATTGCTTACAATTAGCTTTCTAACAATTTCAGGAGGGACGATCATGCAATCCCGAAAGGATACGCCTTATTTGGATTTGTTTCAGATTATCGGTCTTAAATTAAAGAAAAGAGCGGACGAGAGTATAAAGGAACTAGGGTTAAACGCTCAACAAGGAAAAGTAATCGACTATATTTACGAGAACCAAGATAATCATATTATTCAAAAAGACCTAGCAGATCGGTTTCATGTGCGAGGGGCCAGTATTACAAGCATGCTTCAAGGTCTAGAGCAAAAAGGGTTCATTGAGCGCAAAATCCCGGCCAATAATGAACGGCAAAAAAATATATATGTATTGCCAAAAGGGATTGAGTTGATTGAAGGCTTTAATGAGTCATTCCAAAAAGTGGAGGATGAAATCATTCAAGCCCTTACTAACGAGGAGAAGCAAATCTTAAAGAAATTGTTGATCAAAATCAATGAGCGCATATAAAGAAGAGGATTCCAATGAGGCTATGGAGACATTTACAAATTAAAATACGCTTGTCCCAGTTGGGGAGCATTTAAAACAGCAAGAAATGAACAATCCATATGGTGCATCAAATAAGCTGGAATACCTAATGCATCAGAAGATTGGATAGATTTGAGAAACGAAACCATTTATAAGTAAAAATAAGGATAAGGATAACCAAAATTAGCGGCAAGCTATCAGCTAGCCATTGAGATAGATCAGTGGGTGGTAGGTATGGCCATAAGAACAAAAAATAGGATGAAGATGAAGATCATGAATTTCAAAGGTTTTTTTCGAGTAAAAGGAATGCAGTTCTTTCTAAACGGGATGCTGGGATAGTTTTAATCCCAGACAACCCAATTGGAATAGAAATCATTTGGAGGATCCAGATGGTAAGTAATTATAGATCTGGTGGAGTAAAGACTTTAGTTCCTTATTTGGACGAGGTTCGAGAAGATCAAGCTCATTAAATGTACTTACAATTTGGTGGCCTTTTAATCGCTTAGGTTTTAGTTTTTTAGATTTCTTCTTCATGCTAATTACTAAGACCTCCTGAAATTTATCATAATGGATTATTTTATGTCTAAGAAAGGCAGCTCGCCTGTGCATTCGCCAAAAGTGTTGTATCAAAAGGATTATTTAGATGACTTGTTGTGAGCTAAGCGAAAAGATAAAATCGTGGAAAAGCTCAGAAAAGCAAATAAAAAGAGTGGGGATAATTACAGTGGCAGGAAACGGAAAAGGCTAGTTCAAAAAGAGAGTTCAATTTAAGAAACCACTCCCATCGTGTCAGGAGTGGTTTTGTCTTTATGGAGTATATTGTGTAAACAAGCTTATGCGCGTTTTTTTATTGTTATACAACATATGGATTCGGTTTGAATGAAAGACTCATTCTTTAAAATAGAGCGTAATCCCTCTTGAATATAGGTTCTCCACTAACTTGAAAAATTGTTCTGACGATAAATTCTTTTGACGCTGGAGCCAAAGACGGAATAAAGAAAGGGAAGTTGTTTCCTCCTACTAGCAAATAAGAATATCATCCGACAAATAATAAAAAATTGATGGTAGATCAAGAAATAATAAAAATTTATTATCACATCATACAATATGTTGTCTGATAATCAGAAGTAAATGTAAAGTAGGAGTGGCTTTCATGCCAGCAAAACAAGAAAAAGTTTTAATTTTTGGTGCAGTCATCGGGAGCATGTACGCAATTAAGCTTATTGAAGCAGGGTTTGATGTTAGCCTGTTTGCACATTCTAATAGATTTAAATCATTAAGAGAAAATGGCCTGCAATATAAAGAAAAAGGTACAGTTAGGTCGATACAAGTCAATGTCATTGATACGCTCGAAAATGACGATATATACGATTTTATTTTCGTTACCGTTCGTTATGATCGGTCCGAATCAGCGTTGTTAGCGCTAAAAGATAATCAAAGTAAAAATATAGTTACGATGTCTAGTAAATCAATTGGATTTTCTTCGTGGCTGGATATCGTAGGGGATAGACTTTTACCAGCTTTTCCCGGCTTCGGCAGACAGATTATAGATGAAGTATTGCATGCTCGATTTCTACCAAAAATTATAGCGGCAACTGTATTTGGAGAAATTAATGGTGTAGTGACAGAACGCATAGAAAACCTTGCATAATTATATAAAACAGCAAAGCTTCCCTACGTTATTAAAAAGGATATGCAAGCGTATCTAATCACGCATTCCGTATCAGACATTGCCATGTTGAGCGTTATGCATTTTGAGAATAAGATCATTGACAAAAAAACAGCCAGAACCAGAAAGACGGCACGCAAAATATCAGTCACGTTAAAAGTGTATCTAAGGGCAATACAAAAAGCAGGCGTTTCAATTGATCCACCAATGCTTAAAAGGGTGCTTAAATTTCCAAACTTATTTTTGGATCTTTTTATGACATGGCTACGAACTAAAATGGTTAGGGATATGATGTTGCCGGATTATGCGAATAATGCTAACAATGAGATTGTGCAGCTGAGGAATGATATAATGAAATTTTTAAGTCGAAATGATTTTTTAGTTAAAATATTATGGTATTTTTTTGCCAGAGTAACACATCCGCTAAACCTACAATTTGATTGATTATTTCCTTTTTGTTAGTTCCGTAGAAAAGGACGCCACGTTAGCATGTCTCAAGAACATGTCTAATTGAAAACAAAAACCCGCAATTTATGCGGGTAAGAACAGCTGGAATATGCAGAGTTATTTTTTCTCGAATATGATTACAGTTTTGGGATTCGCCATATATTCTACGGTCGATTCCAGCAGCTCAGACACAAAACGTACGGGTACAAACGTACTGCCTTTCTTCAACAGCAATGGCGTATCAAAGGAAACCGTTTGTCCATTCACGACTGCTTTCTTCTCATTTACGACCCAGCGGATTGTCGTGTTGTTTTTGTAGATCGTTACTTCTTTTTTGCTTTGGTTCCAAGATACTTCAGAACCAAGTCGTTCAGACACAAATCGAATCGGTACATAAGTGCGGCTCGACGTTATAAATGGGGCTGTGCTGAGCTTAAAAGCACTTTCCCCTACGTAAGCAGTCGTGCTGCCGATTACTAATCGTTGGGCTTTCAGCTGATTACTAGGGTATCCTTCCCCAGAAAGCTTATTAAGAAGCTGATACGTTTTGGTTGTATTCCCCAAATCCAAGTAGTTATCGTTTAATTGCAAACCATATCTTATCGCTCCTGTATCATAATGGGTATCGAACTTATGGTTTCTAATTGGCTCCAAGTTCCATACCCGGTTATCAGATAGGTACAAGTTTCTTATTTGCAAAAGTGGTTTCAAAGGCTCCAGATTGTAAACCAAATTAGACGTGAGATTCAAGGTATTCAGGTTCGTCAGTTTTTTTAAAGGGGCAAGCTCCTTGATTTGATTGTTCTCCACATAAAGAGATCTCATTAGAGTCATTCCTTCAAGTGCGCGTATATCTGAAATCCGATTGCTCCCGATGTTAAGATTCATGATGCTTTTGGACAGTGGTTTAAGCGAACTCAGGTCCGTGATCCGATTGTTCGTGAGATCCAAATTCTTTAGCTTGATCAATTTGCTTAAGGGCCCAATATTCGCAATCTGATTCCCGTTCATTTCTAGCCATGTTATTTGTGTAGCTGTCGATAAGGCCTGTATGCTCGAGATTAGATTATCATTCGCTTCGAACGTATGCAATCGAGGAAAACACTTAACGACCTCAATTGACGCAATTTTGTTCGAGTTCGCATGCAAACTACCCATATCCGTCATCGAGGATAACGCCTCGATTGAAACGATCTGATTCCTCGAAATATCGAGACCCCGAATCTTAGTCAATGATTTGAGCGGTTCAATATCATTAATTTCATTATTAGATAAATCAAGGTGCGTCAAATTAGAAGCGTATTGCAAGCCAAGCAGGCTTTTAATTGATCGATTTGAAAGATCAACAACAGTTAAGGATTCCATATCTTTCTGCATAACGGCTTCGTTTTCATTCTTTTGTAATATTTGTTTGATAGCTCGCTCCAGTTGATCGTCCTGAAAGATTACTTCCAAGGAAGCCTGCTCCATAGATGCCTGTCCAGGCATGCTAAGACAAACGACGAGAACCAACAATAGCCCTGATAAGAGTTTACTTATAACCTTGCTCATTACACTTCCTAGCTCCTCTTCTATTGATGTCTATACATAGTTTGACGCTCCTAATTGTTAAAGGTTGCGATCAACTTTTTTTCATTAAGTTGCATAGAGAGATATTTTTCTGTTAAAAAAGGCATTTTATTTAACTATCCTGCGCATTAGTTTAATGAAATGAGTAGGCTGCTGTAGCGCCTGCTCATCATCGCGTATCACTCAACTAAAGTTTCCCGTTACTTTTATGACGTTACTCACCGCATGATTGCTTCCAATATTTTTTTACTGTAGGGTCTAGCAAAATTCCTTGAGAAGGCTCTTCTTATGAGGTCAGATCCGTCACTGATGACCGTATTCGACTTCTTGGAAGAGACGAAGACCAATTCAAGGAATTGTTGCTTGGCGCTTTTTCCGTAAAAGGTCTTCAGCAGCTAAATTGCGTTCGTTGATTTTCATTGAAAATGGATAACCGCTAAAAAACAAAAAACTAGGGTCCCAAAGTGGCCCTAGTTTTTTACAAACATCAATCGTAATCAGCTCAATCGATTAATTTAGTAATGATTTGACTCCTAACCGAAAAAAAATTGAGTGTTAATTAGATTCTATGAGTCCAGCTGTTATTAAATCTTCAATGTTAAGATACATGGTTCCTTTGTATTTCTTAACACGAATGTCACTTAAAGTAAAGTCGCCATCCGTCGCCTTTTTGTATTCTGCTGTCAAATTAATATCCAATCTGACGATTTCGAAGCCGACATATTTGCCTATCGTAATGATGTTGGCATTGCTATTGCCAAGTTTGCTTACGCCTTCGATTTCAGACAGCATAGATAATGAAATCCATCCCTTGCTCATCAGTGGCGGCAAGGCTTCTTTATTCTCTACTGCAGCTACATAATTGGTGTCAAAATAATCTGGATATCCTTTATACCCTGGTAGTTTGGATTCCTTCTCTGTTGGTGGCGCACCAACAACACGGAATTCAGGGAAATTTGCAATTGTCTTGGTAATGGAATCGATCTCGGCTAACTCTTTTTGGGTATTCAGGGCGTTGGTTGCAGCGGGACCAAACGATATCACTCCATCAGCACTGAAAAATATCGGGATACCGTCGATCGTGTAAGAGGCCCCTTTAAAGGATGGACTATTAACTTGAATCACATTTGCTTCTGCAGACCAATAAACGGAGTTACCTGTTGCTTCCCCAACGATTCGAATTGGGATGTAAGTGTTGCCATTTTGCGTAAAGGGTTCTGCTTGCAATGCTTTCTTCTGGCCGTTCACAACTGCTGTTTTGTTGCCAATCGTAAATGTAATCTTTAAATCATCCTTTTTGCCCGTAACTTGTTTAAGTTTTGCATCATAACCGATTTCCATTTTCAATTTTCCAAATAATTCTCTGAAGGGAACGAAGGAAACTCCATTCTTGCTTACTGATTTAGATTTGAGCGGGACTCCATCTACAAAAATATAAGCTCCTTTATTGGCTGCTGATACAGGAATAACACCTATACTGAATAATAAAACGCAAATCATAGCAGTAATCGACAATCTCTTCAAAAAAACGCCTCCAGAACTAGATTTTTTTTCCACTATTTACTATCTTACTATCATTTGGAACTCTGTCAATAAAAAAGATAGTTATTTTGTCGAAATGTGACCCAAGTATTCAATGTTCTTTCGAATTCCCTCAAATAAAGAGGCTAACCCAATTGTAGCTTAAGATCATCAATCGTTTTACATACTTTGGGCTGTCGGTTGGTTCACGATCTCAGCGTGAAAAAGCATCGACCACGCAAACTTATGCTCAGCTCCGCGGAGAGCGTCGGAGAGAACTTTATCGCCGATTTTTTTAGCATTTAGTTAATCAGGTTCAATGGTATTGTTGAATGCCTTTAATTATTCAGTCCCTAATTGAACTAACGGGCAGGATGGCTTAGAGGTAAATATTTACATAATAACAAGTGGTCGGTATAATTTAAGAGTATTGAGCAAACAGCCAAAGGGGTGTTTTTAATTGGAATTTGGACTTTCCCATAAAAAGTTTAACGCCAAAAGACCAGGGTCTCTTGTTGGTACAATTACCGGAGTCTTAGAACATTTTTCGTCATTGTATGCGAATGTTGGTGAGGCTACGGAGAAAAATGGCATTTGGTCTTTACGAGAAAGCACTCCAATATGCACTACATGTAACGGTACAGGTACTGTCCTTGGTGATATTGATTCAAGTCGTATGGTCGCAACTGAGCTCTCGCTTAAAAAAGGAGCTGTGCTTTTATGGGCGGGTACTAACTGCGGACCTGTTGTAAAGATTAGAGAACTGGCTAAAATGATCGGGATTGACTTTGAAAGCCCACTTGTTGAGCAAAATAAGCAATTTACCGATATTTTACTTTATGGATATGATAAGGAACCTATAACATACGTTTACAAGAAAAGGGAACATAAAAAATATTATCGTGGGTGCGTTTTCGATTTGGAACATATGCGTGCTGCAGGAACAACTAGTAAAGGAAACCTTTGGGCAATAAAATTATTCTCCCGACATGGAAAGTGTCCAAATTGTACCGAAAGCTTGTTGGAACAGGAACGCTTGGTTATGGGGAATTCCCTTTCAGATGTGTTAAGAATGCCGATCTCAGAATCACTATTAGTTGTCCAGAAATTACGTAATTGCCTCGACAAACAAGTATTAGATAATTATTGCGAGTTGATTAATGATCTGGAATTGCGTCTATCATATCTAAATAAAATTGGTCTAAAGTCTCTTTCAGCTTTCGATGTTAGAGTCTTGGTGAATCCGTAAATTGGTTAAGCTAACGGGACACGATAGTTAAAAACACATGATGAGCAAGCTCTACATTGGACTGCTCATCGGTCCATTTCATCGGAAATAAAATGGGGGGCATGTAGTGAAATTACTTAACTGGAAATATGATGTTGAGGTTTAAGGTTCTTCGGGCGAGTGGAACTGGATAGAGATCACCTTGACTTTTGAAGACGGCAGCAAATGGTGGCAATTCGGAGGAGGAACCGTTCAGATAGATGAAGAAGGAGAGAAAACTGATGATATAGATTAAACTATCGGAGAATGATAATTAAACATACAAGGAGCAGTTTGCTGCGGCAGCTGCTCCATTTTCTTGTTAAGCTAACGGGCAGTTTAACGAAAAACAGGAAGCTATTGTAACTTAGGAGCCGTTCTGTAGGGATCGTTGACATAGTTCTTGAATTGCGTGGAGTACAGACAGACGTAATAATAGAAAAGAGGAAAACGAAGTTACTCAAAACAAAAGGAGGTAGGAGAACGTGTCGAACATGGACAAGGAGAAAAAGGCTATGGAGAAAGTGACAACGGTGTATGAAACAGGCGAGATCATAACGGCGAAAGTGTACAAGGTCAGCCCGGAGCAGAAAGAGGAACTCGATCGTCTGTCAGCTGAGAGGCACGAAAAGTTACTCGAGGAGGCAATACCGAAGATCCGCGCACGGTACGAGCAACTGGTCAAGTTCCGTCAGCAACAGTCGAAGGCTGACGAGGTTGGCAAGCTTCCGAGTGATTCTGCTAACGGTTAGTTTAATTTAATTCTCATGGAATAAAAATGGTATAATACTATGGAATAATTTTGAATTTCGTGGTGGGAAATGGGGATAGATTTCTCAGCTGTTTTTAAACACTCATTAGATGTTACAGCCATAGAAGTTTTTAAAGAAGAGATTGTTAAAGGGATAAGATTTCCTAAAGTTGTAAAGTGTATTAAAAAAGTTAATTTTCATAACCCGCATCTTGACAGACAATGGTTATTAAATCGTGATCGTATTAGTGAATCACATAACTTTGAGCCATTTGATCCCGTGCTAATAGGGGATGAAGAATATGTTGAGCTTGGAGGCCCTGGTGGGTTTAGATTTATATTTAATAAGTACATCTGTGAGTTCAGTCCTTGTTTTAGGTGGTATCAATTTATAGAAAATCAAGAGTTGCAACTTGAACTAAGGGCAATATGCCAAGAATTTGCTGACTACTTCGGTTATAACTTTGCAATATATATGGGAGATAATTATTGTGCATTAGATTATGTTTTTGAAGGTCGCAATATGGATTATTATAAAGCCAAGCTTATGAGTAGATTCGGTAAAGCTAAATTATCTATCGGTGAATTAATACAGAAAACTAATAGTGGTTGGGAATCAGAAGGGTATTTTATAGATAATTTTAACGATTTGCAACGTAATTCTTTGAGCTAAAAAGGTGAAGGATAGTTCAACGGACCATAGAGCAGTTAGCCGGATGGCAGCTGCTTCTTTCTCGTTAAGCTAAAGGGCAGATAGGTAACATTTTTGTCTTCAAATTTCCACTTGACCCTTACGTAACGTAATGATTTATAGTGAACGTAAAAGAAGGATGAAACACAGCCTACTGCCAAAAAATCAAACAACTATATTCGAAATCGGAGGAGAAGCAAACATGAGAAAACTCGTATTGTTCATGCATGTATCACTGGACGGGTATGCGTCAGATTCAAACGGAGGACTAGATTGGATTCCTTACAACGAGGAATTAGAGAAATACGCCGAGGAAGTCGTAGCCGAAGTCGGCTCTCCGGTATACGGACGAACGACGTATCGAATGATGGAGAGCTACTGGCCTTCGGTGCTGGACAATCCGGATGCGTCGAGGCACGATATGGAGCATGCCAAATGGCTGCAGGATGTTAAGAAGATCGTCATTTCCGACTCGATGGACATTGTTGAATGGAACAATACGGTACTGATCAAGGACAATATTGCAGATGAAATCAAGGCGCTCAAGGAGCAGCAGGGTAAAAATCTCGTTATCTTCGGCAGTCCGGGGGCGGCGAAGACGTTGCTTGAACTCGGCCTGATCGACGAATTCCTGCTGACGATTTGTCCAGTCATCTTGGGCAGCGGAAAATCGGTATTCCACGGCGACGGTGAGAAAATCAAGCTCAAGCTGCTGTCCAGCCGAACGCTCAAGTCGGGCATTATCGCGGCCCGCTATGAGTTGGAGAAATAGCTCTGCCGTACAAAATGTTCTACTAACGGATAACGATAGTTGAAAACTAAAGGGCTGCCGCGTGGCAGCCCTTCGTCATTACGCTAACGAGCAGCATTCCTATTATGAAGAAATACGCTCCTTGGTATGATGTTATTGGGTCCAAGCTGCTCGCCAGTCGAATTCAAACAAACCAAGGAGACTACAAGATAAATGAACGCATTAATCAAATCACTTCTTCTACTTTAATTGTTGGTGTCGACATCACCAAATTCAAACATGTAACCCGATCGCAAGACTACCCGGGGGCGAGCTCGGAATGAGTGTGATAAGAGATGACTGATCCAATTTATAGAACTGTTTAGACGTTCAATAACTCTTGCCACTCTAATCTTTCCACCTCATCATCATGTAAAGCTGCTCGACGCTTTAGGAGCTCATATGTCTCACTCCACTCGTCAGGGTACCTTGTCCATTGAATTCGCTTATACAATTCTCCTAAGGCAAGCTCTACTTCATTTCTAAATTGTTTCCATAGCACTTTAGCTTTGTAATAGTCACCGTTATTACGAGTAGCATTCACTACGTCATAACAAAGTTTATCTTTTCTGAAAATCTCCATATTGATTTCATCAACTTTAAAAAGAATTTCTTTTTTTAGTTTTGCGTCATTCTCCATAGTTGCGATCATTTCGGCCATAATAGAAGTTATATTGGGATTATTTTGAGCTGCGTGATTCATACATTCAGTGAGTTGGATAGTCATAAATTTTTCCCTCCTAGCAACGTTCTGTTACCATTCTGGTTTTATATAATACTTTTCGTTAGAAGGAGGTTTTTTTAGTCACTAAGCAAGTGAAGACAGCTACTGGTAATAAAAGGGGGAGTGAACTTAATTAATAGATGAAAAACGAACATATCAAGCACTTGATGACTTTTCGACTAATGAAACGATGGAACGCCTAGATAGAATGTCCGTTATGCAAAAGAAGATAATAGTTGGTTGAATCTATCACGCTCCTCCAAAAAAGGGCAATGACCGCTGTATTGAAATGAAACTAATTGCGAATTTTTAATCAGCTTATTTGTTTCCTGAGCTTGGGTAAACGGAACGACTTTATCATGAATTCCATGAATAATTAATGTGGGCACATCGATCTGTCCAAGATCGTTGTAAACATTCTCGTCTCTTAGCGTGACCATAATAGCGGAAGTCGACCAATTCGCAGCTTTTAAACCCATTAGAAAGAACCATTCGGATTTTGGTTCAGAAATGTACTGAAAGAAAAAAATCTCCGTTTGGTTTTGCAGCATTTTCGGACGGTCATTGTTTGTTTCTTCGATGATTTTATTCGTAAATTCTTTGGGAACGCTTGATGGAGACGCAGCGTCAATCAGGACGAGTTTAGATACCCCGTACCCTTTGTAACGAGCCATATAACGAATTGAGATTGCGCCTCCGGTAGAGTGTCCTGCTAGTATTATGTTTTTTAACTGTAACGCTTCGATGACCATACGAAGATCATCTGCTAATCTATCGAAACCGTAACCGTCGAATGGTTTATCCGAGTTGCCGTATCCTCTCCAGTCCATTCCGATATAACGATATCCGAGCTTGGGAAGGTAATTGAACTGATATTCGAACTGATTATGGTTTAGCGGCCATCCATGAATAAAAAGTATCGTTTTATTTCCCGTTGGATTGATGTCCTCTATAAATACTTTTACGCCCGGTTCTACAGTAACGAAGTATCCCAAGTGTATCACCTCAATTTTTTAAATGTACTTCCCCATTAAGATATTCACCCTAGGCAGGGTGAATGCCCAATTTCGGCGTTAAATTGGTATAGATCGTACGTAGAGATTTCTGAGGAATAGCTTGAGTAAAATCAACTTCTTCAGATCATTGAGCTAATGGGACACGATAGTTGAACATCCAAAGGGCTTCCAAGCGGTAGCGCTTCATTAAGCTAACGGGCAGTATAGCGTAGTGATATCCGAAGGACTTAAACTGAAAATCGAAAGACCAGAGAATTCTAGATCATCAATGTAGCTGGGCCCATCGATTTGCAAGCGAATATTCTATGAACACGAAGAGACGGCAGTCGGTGAAGGCTGCCGTTTTCTCGTGTTCAAAATAGGTTCCATGAATGTTAGAACTATCCAAGGGTATTCTGTAGGTTTATTATTTAAACAGAATAAGGAACGATGAGGAATATTATCTGGTTCATCAGGAGGCATCTATGATAACAAAGAAAATACTTGTTGGAGTAATATCTTCGTTTGTTATAACAGCTTTATTTTCAATACTAGCCTCTTCTCCAAAAAGCTTAATTCTTTCAAATATTCCATGGTTGTTTATGTATATTGCACCATGTGTCCTGCTGTATGGTATACCAGCGTCTATTGTATCTGATAATCTAGGAAAGAAAACTAAATATCCAATATTAGCTTCACTATTGCTTCATGTTTTGTCAGCTTCGTTTTTCATTGTCTTTAGTGTTTCTTTCACGTTAATATCCATTGGTTCCTCGATATTATTTTTTTCGATCGATGTAACTTGGGATTTTTTAAGAAAGAAAACCCCTATGCTATAAGTTTGGATTACTAGAGCCCCTTTTTTAAAAAATAAACAGGATGCACTTCACGCTCTTCACAGTATCAATTAATTATTATTATTAATGGTGAACCGTATCATTTGTCATTACGTTAACGGGAGACTATAGCTCAACAATCACGAGGACGAGGCTGCTGGCTTAGAACGGCAGCCTCGTTGAACTAACGAGCAGTTAAACGCAACAAATTTTCTCCAACTGCGTCTTTTATAGGTAGACGCAAGTGTGAACGTTTATTTCATCGGCTTTTATTGGGGTGTTTTACCAAGTTCGTTCACGAGACAATTCGAGACATCGTTGTCTTAAATTTTAAAGGAGTTGCGTAACCCAAATGAAAAAGCTTGTACTTGCCGTTGCTGCCGCTAGTCTGCTGGCCGTTTCCGCCACATCCTACGCCGCTGTGCCTGTCAAAATCTTTGTTGAAGATAAGCAGATCCAATCTGATGTAGCGCCCATAGTCGAAAATGGACGCCTATTGGTTCCGATCCGAGCTATGACTGATTCTCTCGGCGCTTCTGTTTCATGGGACCAAGCGTCGAAAACCGCTACCATTCGCAAATGGTCGGAAACTGTTAAGCTAACTGCTGGCAAGAACATCTCGTATTACGAAAAGGAAGGACGATCAAATCAGCTGACTTTTGATGTACCTTTAAAAATCGTAAACAACCGTCTTTATGTTCCACTTCGCTTTCTTTCACAGTTTTTCGGTTGCCAAGTAGCCACAAGCGGGGATGCTGTGTTCGTCAACTCGCCGCTTAGCCAAAACGAGCGAGATATCCTGTATCAAGGAGACTTGGCGCAAGCGCGGCGAATCGTAATGGACAATGGTCCCAAAACCGCCCATTTTGCGCAGAAGCCCATAGCTTACACGCATGAACGAGAAGGCTTTGAAACAACTTTTCTTTTCCCAATCGGCGAATCCAACCGTTTTTTCTTGATATCAGACGATACCGTTTCGTTTTATGAATTGCAAGATGACTTTTTCGTGGTCACCTGGCAGGCGCACATTCCTGTCGGACAAAAAGGCACGGTTGAGCTATTCTTGGAGAACAAGGTTACAAACGCAATAGGGAGCAAACCAGAGATCAAGGAATTTTTCTTTTACAGAACGGGTGGCCTTGTGACCAGCACCAATATTACCACGGGTACAATCGATTCGGACGGAAAAATTATAGTAGTGGGTGTCAAAAGAATCGTCGGTGGTGAGGTCAAAGAAGAATCAGGGTCCTTGGCTTTGAAGTCGTCTGATGAGAAAAGAACTATTACATCCAACAGTTGATCCATTGCATGTACCCACAACTAAATGATTAAGGCTAACGGGCAGTATAACGCAAAAGATTTTTCTACGGCGAGACAATACAACTAGCGGTATAATGAGCTCAATTGGAATTTTGATATTGAATTTATCTCTTTCGGAGGTAGAAATGATAAAAAAAATAATCGATGGTGTCTCATTTGAACTGAAAGAAGATTTTGATTTTGGTTATTTATCCGAATATGGAAAGGTCTTTACTGTATTCGACAAGCAAGATTCTGGCTATTTATGTTTCGGCGTTCAAAATAAAAACAAAAAGCTGTTTTTGAAGATGGCGGGAGCAGCGACCATAGAAAGTAATGCAGGTATAGAGGAAGCAATCGCTAGACTACAATCAACCGTATCTATTTACGAAGATTTACGTCATCCCACTCTCATTGAAATAATAGAACACAAGGAGATCAAAGAGGGATATTTAACTGTTTTTGACTGGTTTGATGGTGATTGTATGGGTAAACAATATGATTCCTTTAATAAATTCATAACTTTGCCAATAGAGAAAAAACTTAATATTTATAATGAATTACTGTTATTTCATATACATGCCAACAAGTGTGGATATATAGCTATTGATTTCTATGATGGTTGTATCATGCATAATTTCACTACACAACAAACCATGATTTGCGATGTAGAACTTTACAGTAAAAAACCAGTAATTAATACTATGGGACGCATGTGGGGATCAAGTAGGTATATGTCACCAGAAGAATTTCAACTGGGCGCCCAGGTTGATGAAAGGTCAAATGTTTTTCAAATGGGGGCAACAGCATTTCAGTTGTTTGGTGGTGGGATCGAACATTCTTTCGATAAATGGCAAGCAAATGCAAAATTGTATTCGATAGCTTTAAAAGCTGTCAATATTGAAAAAGGCGACCGCTTTCAAACAATTGATGAGTATTTTGAAACGTGGAACAACGCGATTGAAGAAAAAATCTCTATGTAAGTCTTACGCTAACGGGCAGTTTTGTTGAACAAGTTGCAAATTTAACATTTTAAAGTAAGAGCATTTCTTTGTAATGAGAAATGCTTTTTATTTTTATAGAAACGATATTATTTTATCGTAAAACGATATAATTTGTGGTAAAGTAAAAACTGACATTAAACAAGTGAGGTGCAGTTTATGAAACGAGGAAAAACACTCTTTTTGAAGATAGCTGTTATTCTTATTGGAATCCCAATTCTTGCTTTGTATATATTTTTAGTGCCTAAGATTGGCAATTTTGCTGAAGAATTGTATCCAGAAATGGCTTATATGAAATCACTCGTCTTAATCGATATGTACGCAGCAGCGATTCCTTTTTACTTTGCTCTGTATCAAGCTTTTAAACTTTTAAGCTATATTGATAAGAACCAAGCGTTTTCGGAATTATCGGTAAAAGCTTTAAAGAATATAAAATACTGTGCTATCACAATCAGTACCTTGTACCTGCTAGGTATGCCACTCTACTATCTCATGGGGAAGAGAGTTGACCCTCCAAGTTTTATACCAATGGGATTGGTCATTATTTTCGCCTCTATAGTGATCGCCGTTTTTGCTGCTGTTCTCCAAAGACTTTTACAAGAAGCTATTAATATAAAATCAGAAAATGATTTAACGGTCTGAGGTGGAGCATATGGCAATTATTATTAATATTGATGTGATGTTAGCAAAACGAAAAATGAGTGTAACGGAGCTTTCGGAGAGGGTTGGAATTACGATGGCGAATCTTTTCATTCTGAAAAATGGGAAAGCAAAAGCGGTTCGTTTATCAACATTAGAAGCGATATGTAGACTTTGGATTGTCAGCCAGGTGATATTTTGGAGTACAAACGCGAGGAAGACACTTCATAAAAACAGACAACAAATTTATTTAACTAACGGGTCACGATAGTTGAACGGACCATAGAGCAGCTAGTCGATGGCAACTGCTCCTTTCTCGTTAAGCTGAAGGGCAGGATAGCGTAACCTTTTATCGCAGATAGAGTCTAAATTATTACATATTCAGATTCATAAACGAGGTGAGCTAATAATAGAATGAAAAAACGAATTTTACTACTTGTTGGTATTCTTGTGTTCTTGGCAATTATCGGCGGTATTACATTTCATAATTTTGCTAAAAACCTAGGCGAAAGTTACAATCAATTAGGTTAATGGGAGAAGAGGGCTTACAAATCCTGGCGTTAATAAACCGGGAAACGATAGTTGAATAATAGACATTGATGAGCAGGTACTACGGTATCCTGCTCTTTTTATTAAGCCAACGGGCAGTATAGTTGAGCAATAGAAATATTTATATTGGATTAAACTCCAGTTTTTTGAAACATTTTCATAAATATAACGTCCATGTCTTCAAAGTGTCTAAATAAAGGAAGTTTCTAAGTGTATTAAATCTGTCTCGTTCGGTAGGGATTCTTTATATTTTGTGAGGGGTGATAACTTGAAAAAAACATTCAAAGTTATTTTAACAATTGCAGTGGTTGGGCTTTTTTTATCAGTTGTATCTATTCCATTTATAAATAATTATATTGCATATTCCATAAAAAAAGATTTAATTAGATTATCTTTGCCAGACAAAACTGAAATGGTAGATGCTGTATCATCGGCTAGAAAATTAGTGGGAAATGGAAATGGAATGCAATTTTTTGGCGCAATTTTAATCAAATCGGAACTGAATTTGGATGAATTAAATATTTTTTATTCAGATTATCGCGAGAATGAATGGAGTTACATAGTTGAAAAGCAAGCGAGTAATCATATTGATTTTATTGATCATGGTAACGTGGCTTTTAAGGCATTGAATACAGATGAAACTCTAAACAACTATTATATTGTTTATACTTGGGGTAGTAGTAACTATCCATTAAGTGATCTTGATTTACGTGGGCATTAACGCTCTACACAAGCAAGATTATGAGCTAGAATTTTATGAGTAGTGAGGGTACTTTATGAATTTAATTCTGGGATGCAGTTGTTACTAAAGTAACGGGTAACGATAGATGAACAATCAAGGAGCAGTTTGCTGGGGCAAATGCTTCATTTCTTTGTAAAGCTAACGGGTAGGATAGTTCAACTATTTACCATCCGTCGACTTATTAGAGAGATTTTATGTGATATATGTAAATTATGAGGGAGGGAAATGGATGCGAACAGGGTTAATCGTTCTTCTTATCCTTTCGCTTAGAATAAATGGATTTTTATTTCTTAATGGGAAGTTGAAGCAAAAAGAACTTTTGTTGATAGGGAGAAAGAATTGAGGGTATTCAAAGCGTTTATCGATGAAATAGCAGACAATGGCGATGTTTACCCTTACTTTAATGAAGAACAATCTGATTTATATTGGATACTTGAACAACCCTATATATTTGTAATGCCAAAAGTGACTCATGACATAAGGAACGCAGATTTGGAATTGTATAAAACCTATTCAGATTTTCTTATCGAATTTGATTCAGTATGTAAAAGAATCGTAAAAAGTCTTAAAACTAAATTGTCTCTTATGGATAAAGAACAGCTAGTAACGCTTTCTAATCGCTTAGATACGATTTACAACTCGTTTACGTATAGTCTTGAGGGGTGGTCAGTCCATTCCAGTATCAACAAGTTCGATGTTCAATTCGAACCACAAAGAGAACTACTTGACGAAGTACTAAAAGAGCTAGAGATGGTATTTGAAGAACTCGAGAGTCTTAATTATTCAACTAACGAGGAACGATAGTTCAATGACAATAGGCATAATTGGTTAAATCATCATCGCATCTTATTCAATGATTGGGGTATTTAAATGTATAAAAGCATTCATTGGCATGCGTTTTTCAAAGTGAATACAGAGGAAAAGGCATGGAGAATACTCTCAAGATTTGAAGAGGTTTGTGAGACGTGCGCTATCCTTTTATTCTGTGGACGTTATTGGAAGGATTCGTCTTTATATGATGTTGGTTTTAGCACATCCTTAAATAAGGACGATATTTCTCATGCCGTTTTCTCAACCTTAATAAGTGCTCACAAATTGGCTTATGAATGGCAAGTTACTGGTCCTTCCAATTCGAAATCGGGAATTTGGGAATTTAGTGGACTAACCACTAAAACAAAAGTTGCAGGTATCAATTGGATTCAGTTTAGGATAGAAACCGAACCATTAATCAACTAACGAGCATTTGTGTTAGCGTTTCATTGAACGGACAAGATTATTTAGTTCGCGTCACGAATACCATAAATATGGTAATTTCGTGAAGTTCGTAAATAAGACGATATAGGAAATTCACTTAAAAACTTTTGTTATGGAGGTGTCTCATGGAGGATGAATTAATTCTCATAGAGGCTGAAATAAAGCAAATTAAGAATAATCAATCGAAAATCATATTCTATTTCATGCTTTCGATTGCAATAATTGGATCAATGATAATATTGTTTCTGAATATCTATCGCTTTACTTTAGCTGATATCCTCACTTCCTTTATTGCGCCGTTTATTGAGATACTGGGTTATATTATTTTCTTGGTTTGTTCACTGATTGTTTTTGTGTATTTTGTCGTAAGTAAATCCTTCAATAGGGCAAGAAGAGGAATACCTTTTTTGTTGAATCTATTTTTTTTTATTTTGGTGTTAATTGTTCCTTTTACCTCAATAGCTTTAGATTTAGATTATCGCATCAATAAGGAAGAAAGAGAAGCTGTAGTTCGAATGGTATTGGATGGCACACTGAAACCGAATGTATCTGATAATGAAATATTGATTCGTTTGCCAGAGGAATATAAGAAACTTTCCAAAGGCGGTGGTGAGATCGTGGTTCAAGGATACGGACAGAGTGCTCAAATTCTTTTTTTTGCCTATCGTGGAATATTAGGTAATATGGCTGGATTTATTTATACCGCTAATGATAGCGCCCCTGATGAAATGCTTTTTGGCGGAGACTTTATGGAAGTGAAAAAACTGAATAAGAATTGGTATTCGGTTAGAGCTACGTAAAAGTGGATTTCATATATATTCACGCATTGATCGTTTTCACCTATCCTCAGTCAGTAGAGGCATTTCGAGTTAACGGATTCAGGAGGACACTTGCGAGAGTATTTCGTCGGATGGCAATAATCATTACGATAAAGGAACGCGATAGCTCAATAAAACACGACGGCAGCTGCAGAAACAAAAGCGTATGTACGACTGAAACAATCGTACTCGATATAACGTTCTTAAATGTGAGGTGATAATTCATGATCAAATGGGTGTTAACATTAGCGGCAGCATTAGTGCTGCTATCGGGCTGCAGTGAGAAGTCGGGCAGACCTAGTGACAATATGACTAATCCTACTACTGCTCCTGCACCGGGGGAGACGGTTACGCCGTTAGCGAAGCCGGAAGCGTTTCCCGCTGTGTCTAATCCTTATGATGCCGACCAAGCAGCGGCGAACGGCGATATCGTGAACGTTCACGGGAAAATGTACAATCTCGACAAGTGGAAGCTGTTTCTTGCGAATCTAGATGTTGGCGTGCCGGATCAAGTGCGTATTACGCAGTATACGATTGAAGGTGACCCGATCTTCTATGAGCTAGTCTATGACGGGGCTGAGGTGATTACGTATACGTACGACAACTCGCGTGACGGGTTCGGCAGCGATGCAGGTCGTCCGAGCACTTTGTGCCGAGGCATTGAGCTCGAGGAGGACAAGGAGTTAGGCTCCCATTACAAGCTAACCGGATGCGATTCTGAAACCAGTAATACGTTCTGGTTTACGAACGTAGAGTCGGAAGCTGAGCAGGACAGCCAATAAGAACAAGATACTCTAGAGTAGCTCGTTCGTTTAATTCTATGTGAACAATAGATTAATCAAGACAAAGAGGCAGCTGATCACAACGATCGGTTGCCTTTTCTAAGTTAACAGGCAGTTTAGTACTATGGTTTCTCATACAAGCGAGTTATGCTACTATAAGAGTGTTTTAAAATATTAAAATGTGGGAGATTCAAACCATGATCATCAAGTTCATTCGTTTAAGATAGTGAAAGGTGCAGCTCACATAACCCGGCTTTTTTATACAAAATGGCTAGGGTTTATTTGACTGTACCTTTTTTCATTCACCTAAAACGAATGGAAGGGTGCTTTTTTGTGTTCGAAAAAAGTAAAAAGTTGATGAGCGCTGAGAAAATTGAAAGCTCTCAGGAGATATTTATATGCCCATTATGTAAAAAACAGATGCAAATGATCCATTTGCAAAGTTTAGTTTGTTGCAATCAGCACTGTTTTGATATAGCCAAGCAAGGATATATAAACCTATTGTCTGGAACCAGTAATACTAAGTATGATAAAAAAATCTTCGAATATAGAAGGGTAATAAGCAAAAGTGGTTTATTTAATCCCTTACATGCAGCGGTAAGTGAGATTATAATGAGTCAACTCCCGAGCGATGAACCTTTAAGCATTCTGGATGCAGGTTGTGGAGAAGGTTCTCACTTAAATAACATACAAATAGAAATAAATAAGAAAAAACTCAACCCTCTTTTGGCTGTAGGAATTGATATTTCAAAAGAGGGAATTAGTTTTGCTGCAGCAGAATATTCAAATGTTATTTGGTGTGTCGCGGACATTGCAAACTGTCCGTTTGCAAATCAGAAATTTAAATTTATTTTAAACATACTTTCACCGGCAAATTACTCAGAATTCCAGAGATTGATTGGTGATAATGGTTTGGTGATTAAAATCGTCCCTGAACAGGATTATCTAAAAGAATTAAGAGAAATCTTTTACGAGGGGTCAGATAAACGGGTTTATTCAAATAGACTTACAATTAACCACTTCAACGAACAGTTCAAGTTATATGATGTTAAAAGCATTCGATATCAAGTAAATCTGAGTGAATCTTTAATCGAACCATTGCTCGGTATGACGCCATTATCCTGGGGGACCTCCAAGGAACGCATAGAAAAAGTGTTACAGATGAATCTGAAAAAAGTCACTATGGACTTTAAAATGTTGATTGGTAAGAAATATTAGTTGAATAACCAATAGATGAGCAGGCACTGCGGTGGCCTGCTCATTTTATTAAGCTAACGGGCAGCATTCCTATTATGAAGAAATATGAGGTTTGAGAAATAAAAAGACTCCTTGGTATGATGTTAATGGGTCCTAGAGCTGGCCAGCGACCGGATCCAAAAACAAACCAAGGAGACTACAAGATGCATTTTACTCAAAATGAACGAATTAATCAAATCACTTCTTCTACTTTAATTGTGGGTGTCGACATCGCAAAATTCAAACATGTGGCCCGGGCACAAGACTACCGTGGAGTCGAGCTCGGTAAATCGATCACGTTTGAAAACAATCGAGAAGGTTTTGAATTATTCGTTAGTTGGTTTCGGAAGATTTCGATAGAACAAGGGTTCCAGGACGTCATCGTCGGTATGGAGCCAACCGGTCACTACTGGTTAAACCTTGCTCATTATCTTAGACAGAAGCAAGTTAACTATGGTGTTGTAAATCCACTGCACGTGAAGAAAAGTAAAGAACTCGATGACAATTCTCCAACGAAGAATGACATCAAGGACGCGAAAGTCATTGCACAGCTGGTCAAAGACGGGAGATACGCCGTAACAAGCCTTCCTCAGGGCGTTTATGCTGAACTAAGGGAAGCGATGAAAATTCGCGAACACCTGACAACTGACCTTTGTGTTGTACAAGCACGTGTCCATAACTGGCTGGATCGGTATTTTCCGGAGTTTTTAACGGTATTTAAGGATTGGGAATGCAAGTCCGCCATCCAAATGCTAAGCCTTTATCTACTGCCGCATGAGCTTGTTTATGTGCCAGAGGAGACGTTGTTGCAGCATCTGAGAGAAGCTGCGAAGCGTGGGCTTGGTCTAGGCCGAATCAAGAATCTGAAGGCAGCAGCCAGTCGTTCTGTCGGCATCCAGACAGGTTCCGACTTGGCTAAAATGGAGCTAAAGTTACTGCTGAACCAGTACGCATGGCTTCATAGCAAGTTGGAAGAACTGGAAACAAAACTAGATGAATTGCTCATGCAAATCCCACATGCACAGCAAGTGCTTTCCATGAAAGGGATTGGCAGGGACACCATTGCAGGTTTTCTTGCAGAGGTAGGTGACATTAACCAGTACCGTCATCCCAAGCAGATCTCGAAGCTCGCTGGATTGAATTTGAAAACAAATTCATCAGGCACACATACAGGACAGACCAGGATAACCAAGAGAGGTCGGAAACGTCTTCGTGCCTTACTCTTTAGAGTGATGATGCCGCTGGTCGCTAAAAATGCAGCCTTCCGAGCGTTGCACGAGTACTATACCAAACGGTCGATAAATCCGTTGAAGAAGATGCAGTCTCTCATCGCGTTGTGTAACAAACTCATTCGCATCCTATTTGGCATATTGAAAAAGGGACATGAGTTCCGGGAAGAAAAGATGATGCAGGATATCCCTCGATGTGCAGAAATAACACAAGCAGCTTAACTGAACGTTTTCCAATGAACATGACTTAAGTAAAAGGCTAGATAACAAGAAGCACGGATGAGTCGGAACGGCACAATCCATACGGACGAAGATCCTGCCGGGCAGCATATCTGACCTCCACCTCATGGACAGGTTGAATGAAGGAATGTTAGAGCGTAGACTCTGCGAGATGTGGGAGGGTTGACCGCCATGAGCCCATGTGGAGATCCACAGGTGCAACCACACTTTACTAAGGTATCCATTTTTTACATGTGAGTGGTCTAGGTGGAGACTTTTTTTGCACTTCAAAAGCCCCATAAATTTCTTTCTCTACAACTTCGTTCCACTAAAGTGATATCTGCAATGAGCATACTAGGTCAATATTCTAAGAAAACGTGAGTATTTAAGAGAAAAGTGGTTCTCCATAGAGGGAGGTTAGTTTAATGAAATTCTCGAATATGTTATATATGGAACGTTCTCGAAGTTCGTAAATATGACGTTAGCTGAATTCAAAAAATTATAGTAGGGTGAACCCAATGACAAAAACATTTCAATTTGAAACAAAAACAATACAGGGAAATGAAGAACTTATTATTGACATACAACCAATAAATAATGAATGTAACAAATTTCTGATTCTTACTACAACCAGAAAAATTATCGAATTGAATACAAATGAGAATGTGTTTAAAGAGCTATTTATTTTTGATAATGAAGAAATCATATTTGAAGAGAAAGTGTCTCTACTTGTCTCGCCAAAAGCTGAGTTAATTGCTGTATATAATACTTTTGGCAGACAGGGAATTGTAATAGATATTACTTCGACGAAGACCATAATGCGATTTAATCGTGATGATTATTATAATGAACAAACCATTTTTTCGGTTGCATTTGTCAATTATAATGCTCAACTTTTATTAATTCATGGTACAAAGTGGAATCGACTGGATATTACAAATCCAATCGATAATCTAGTGCTAACTGATAGAAATGATCCGGAATTTGAACTAACGGAAAGCAAATCAATTAATTCAGAACATTATTTAGATTATTTTCATGGCCAACTCGTAGTTTCACCTGATAATAAATGGATTGTTGATAATGGATGGGTGTGGCACCCTGCAGGGTGTGTGACAGGTTGGAGCATTCTTGAATGGATAGAAAATCGATGGGAATCGGAAGATGGAATGAGCAAAAAAAATCTCTGGAGTGGAAAAGAGGATTGGAACGATCCATTATGTTGGGTAAGCGATAACGAGATTGGATTAGTAGGTAGAAACAATTATGATTTCATTGATGAGGATGAGCCACATGGGTGGATTTTCAGAGCGATTAATCTGGAGACAGGAAATGTAGTTAAGGAGTTTCCTATATCGTCAGGAAATATTTTTATGGATACATATTTGTTCTCTTGTTTAAAGGAAACAGGAATGAAAATATATGATATAAATAGTGGAATTGTACTGTTCGCAGACGAGAAAATAAATCCATATAACTATCATCATAAATCTAAAGAGTTTATTGGTTTTGATAACGAAAAAATAATGATTTATAAGTTAATCGAAGAAGAATGTAACTGCAGCTAATTGCTAAAATCTATATAGCTAAATGAAAGATGTTTCGGAATTTCTAGCAAACGAGGAATTGTTGAAGTAGCGGGACACTATAACTCAATAACCATCATGACGAGGCTGCTGCATAGAACGACAGCCTCGTTGAGCTAACTGGCAGTATAGTAAAATATATTGTTTTTTTTTACAGAAGAAACTGTAGCTATGGATTATTATATTTTATTATTAGAAGATCTGATGGAGCTTTATGAACAAAAATACATACGACGTATGATTCGTGTTGTCTACAGTTTAAGTTCGGATGATTAGCTCAGTCCAACTCTGCGCGAGTGAATAGATCGTAAATAAGCACCTCATCCTCACAGGCGAATTTGAACGCCCATGCGAACTGTTCTAATGCGGGTCCATTATTCGAGTAGGCACAGAACATATCTGCTTCCGGGTCAAAATGGATCGTTTCCGCGAGTTCCGGCATCCGCTCATTCAAGAACACCGCCGCCAGTGAAGCCCAATCGTAACCGTTGCCTTCGAACCCCTCGTCCGCCCGGGTGTCGAATAGTTCGGCCAAATAGCTACCGACCGTCAGAATGACAGATTTGCCGCCATTATTTTGTTTCACGATGGTAAAGGGGGTCACATCCTTCGTGCCTCCTGCAGTTGACAATGACTGTGCAGCTTCTGCTTCCGCGGAAAGCTTTGCTATAACCGCACTGCGTGCCTCGTCCGTGAAGCGGAGAACCCTGTTCTCCTCAACGATAAGACCTTCCCCGATCCGCCCATCCAGCCAATCGCTGATGAAGCCAGGAGCGTACCCGCCTTGGCCGAATTCACCGCCGAAAGCGATCATTTGCTCATAGGTATCCAGATACTGCTGACGGCTGGTAGTCGGGTAAGCGTTGGTGTATAGCCAGAACTGCACATCGTACATGAGATGAGACCTCTCGTCCGCATGAAATGAGAAATGGTTCTTCTCCTGTACGATCCGGGTACAGACACTGCGTATTTTGGACTCCAGTCCTTCAACCTCAGAGGCCTGACCGCAGAGTTCTGTGAGCAGTGGAGAGAATTTTCCTTCAGCCACTTTGCGCAGATCGTTCTCTTTATCTTCTTCAGTAGTGTCGTAATCCTCATCATTCACCAGACCGCGGATGAACGACTCGAAGTTCGGTGCCAGGAATGTTATTTCGTAATCATCTTCCTGATCGACATGAATGACTTCAGGTTCGCCGTCCTTCCCACAGCGACGGTAATCCAGCATCACAACATCGTGCCCTGCCGAAGGGCAGTCACAAATTACCACGCCGATATCCGGATATCCCCATTCTTCAATCATGAACGGACTGCCGAGATCACCGCAGATAGAGTAGCTTTTGTCGCGTCCGATCCCCATAATTCCTGTTATAGCAATATGATCCTCAGCCCAAGAGGTAGCTTCATCTGTCGGAAAGGATGTATTATGGGGAATGCCACCGTTCTGATGCTTCATCAGAGCGATGTAGGCTGCCGGTAGCTTATAGCCGAGTTCTTCTTCTACAGAAGCAATCAGCTCATCTGTAGGCGGATCAGAGACATATTGTTCTCTAGCATAGTTACTGTCTTGCCAGAAGCTGTCGAGATCCATACCTTCAAAAGGGATTGCTCCCTGGTCTTTCTTTTGTTTGCTGAGTGTGCGCAGGGATTCAGCCTTTTGTTGTTTTTGCCATTTGCTTTGGCTCCAGTCTAGAAATCTGGCTGAATGCCGATCGTCAGGATCTAGCTCTAACGCGGTGCTTAGCACACCTACTGCTTCCTCATACCGCTTCATATAATAGTAGGAATAGCCTACGCGAAAATACCACAACGGATCATTTTTTCCCTGCTCAGCAATGATAGCAAACTGTTCCAGTGCTTTTTTATACAAACTCAGATTGTTATAAGCCCGGCCTATGCTGCTGATCATATCGTAATCTCTGTCCGCTGGAGGAATCTTCATCAGAGTGTCTACGATTTGCTGGTGTTCGTCATCCTCGTGCCACTGCAATATCTGTGCGCCTAGTTCTTGTTCCATCGTTGCCGCCTGCCTCCTAAGTAAAATATGATTTTCTCTATTTTACCAGAGAGAAAGCTATGAATGGAAATGTTTAGCGTCAATACGCAGTCTGCGTCGGTCTGCCCCATCGTTTAACAGAGCCACCAAGGCATAGCTTATATAAGTTTCTAATTCCTTTTGAACAGACTGCCCCTATTATAAATAGTTAACTCGTTCAAGATTAAACGAACTGAAGAACGAGAGTGGAACGATTAAAGCGAGAAGGCAGCCGACGAAAACTGATCGCTGTCTTCTCATCTAAAAGGCAGTATACAGTAATAGGAAATTAGTGGTAATCTAGTTTTGTTAATTTAAAAAAGGGGAGGACGATATAGTGGCTCCAAAACATATAATTTCTGCGGCAACAATTGTAGTTAATGAGCGTAACGAAATATTATTGATAAAAGGACCTAAACGAGGTTGGGAAATGCCAGGAGGGCAGGTTGAAGAAGGTGAATCATTGAAAGATGCAGCGATAAGGGAAACAAAGGAAGAGAGCGGTATAGATATAGAAGTGACAAAGTTTTGTGGCATTTTTCAAAATGTAAGTAGTAGTATTTGTAACACTTTATTTTTAGGCAGACCAGTCGGAGGAGAATTAACAACTACCGCTGAGTCTTTGGAAGTAGGTTATTTTCCGGTCGAAACAGCATTAGAGATGGTGAATTGGGGAAATTTCAAGCAAAGAATTGAGCTTTGCTTGAATGAAGAACTTCATCCTTTTTATGTTGAATTCTCCATTCCGCTTAAGGATTGTTAGAGTGACATAAGTTTATTTCTTCGGACAGCGACAGCTAACGGAGAACGATAGTTTAACAGCGCAAGGAGCAGTTACTACGGTAGCTGCTCCTTGGTTTTATTAAGCTAACGGATAATTAGCGGGAAAATGATCAAATCAAAAACATGAAATTAGAAGACTACAGGCATCTTTTCAAAACTACTTCTGGTACGCGGAAGCTATGTGATTGCGGTCGAGCCGAATCAGGCATTGCGAGTAGCCGCCGAGCAAATGTTAGAAAGCAATTCGAACTTTCAGAGTCTATCAGGTTCTGCAGAATCTACTGGATTACCTGATCAGTCGGTTTAGATTATAGTCTGCTCACAAGCGTTTCACTGGTTTGATCGGCTAGCAGCGCAAACCGAGTTCCGTAGAATTCTACAGCCGGGCGGTAGAATAATACTAATTTGGAATTCCCGTCTTACAAGCGGTACTACATTTCGTGAAGGGTATGATCAACTGCTCCATACATACGGAACCGACTACGTAAAAGTTAATCATAAAAACATTTCTCAGTCGATGCTTCTCTCTTTTTTCAAGGAAGGTACGATGCATGAGGTGCGATTCAGAATGAGCCAGGAGTTTGATTTCGAGAGCTTGAGAGGCCGGTTGCTATCATCTTCCTACAGCCATGTACCCGTCATCCCAATTACAAACCGATGATGACGGAACTGCGAAATCTATTTGATAGGAATAATCAGAATGGTTTTGTTCTGTTCGATTATGAAACTGAAATATTTTGGGGAGAAGTATAGATCAAACTTCGATTTTAGAAAATCATTGTGCTAATGGGGAGCGCAAGCGGTTACTCAAATAAAGGGCAGTACAGCTTAATATTGAACTTTATAAAAAAGGAACCTTTTATTATCGATGTGCGTCTATATTTACGAGAACAATGATCTCCAGTACAGGGAGTTAATTCCTGTTTTAACGGTCTTTTTGGAAAGGAGTGCTCGAATAAAAAATGTTGGGATTAAATAGCTACCACATTTTCTTTTGATAAAAGGAGCTTTTAAAATGAAAAAGGTATTATCAGGATTCGTCATGGCATTGATTCTAATTATTACAACGTCGACTACATATGCAGCAGATACAGACTTCAAAATAAAAGTTGACGGTTTTGTTATTGCATCCGTAGTGAAACCCGAAATTAAGAACAATCGTATAATGGTGCCGTTACGTGTTATCAGTGAAAATTTGGGAGCTAAGGTCAATTGGTCGAATTCTGAAATTACACTTACTAAAAGCAAAATAAATGTAACATTAAGACTAAATAGCAGTACAGCAGTCATAAACGGTAAAACGGTACTGCTTGATGTAAAACCATATATAAAAAATAATCACACAATCGTTCCACTTCGCTTTATTTCAGAAGCATTTGGCTGCACAGTCAATTACAAAAACTCCATCGTAACCGTTGATACCGAGCCATTAATCATAGATGGTATAAAAGTGAAAGCATTGCAGCAGGAATACCACATGACTATGGGTGGCGTAGAGCAACAAATCAAAGTGAATGCTTATTTCGAAGCAATTTATAATATTTTTGTAGAAAACAAAGGCAGCAAGGTCGAAGCTCCAGTTGATTACTCGTGGCAGATTCAGCTTGTCCAAGCTGGAGCATATTATAAAAATGCGCAATATGATTTTTTAGATCAAAAAGGGAAAAGCATCAAACGTTTTGATATTTACTCATTAATGGAATCTTATCCACCTGGACCTTTGACAAACTCCCCAAAGGTTTTGTTGTATGACGATACGGAAAAACAATGGTATTTGTTTAGCTATACGGCAAGTCAATCTATTAATCAATTAATTGATACCGCGTCAACGAACGGTTTTCTAACGATTATCAGTAACACAGTCGCATAGAAAGATAAAACTCTATTCTTGTTTTGCTATCGGAGAATGATAGTTGAATAATACTTATTGTTGAGCAGGTGAGTGTTATCCTAGTATCTGTTACCAGCCATCTCTACTTCTAATTTGAATTCAATAACTAAAGGAGTCTAAGAATGACTAAAGCTCAACTGCTACTGGCTGTTCAACTGCTGGTTTTTGTTCTTGCCGGTTGTTCTGATAACCAGGAAGATATCGCCCCAAAGAATAACCAAACTAATCTATCTGTTTCGCGAAACCAGAATATCGACAACACCATTGATTCTGGGGAACATTCGAAATCAAGCCAACCAAATTCAATGATCGAAAACGGCATCTCCAATTTGGAATTGACCCTGCCGAAGGGATGGAACCTGAATACGGAAAATCAATTTGGCGCATCCCTCGCCGACGAGAATGGAATCAATCTCGGAAGTGTTGTCACGTACCCGTTTACTGAAGATTTCAGCTTTAACATGTATAAGCCGAACCATAGCGAAATTACACATGAAGAAGAAATTGATACTTCCATCGGAAGCGGCAAGCTGTATACGCTCGACACGGATAACGGCACGGCCGCCTCAGGCCTAACCGGCACGCATGACGTCTATTTCGCAGTCATACCTATTCAAGACAAAATAATATTTGTATTGGAATTCACGAAGCATGATAAAGAGGCATCGACCAAAAAACAATTCATCAGTTTACTGGACGGATTGCGGTTAAAAAAGTGAATGTTAGCCAATCTGGACCTTTTGGAAATGAACGTAATCCTTTTAATAATCAGTGGACTGTAGATCTTAACAAGCAACTAAAATTTCATTAAACTAACAGGCAGAAGAGTGTGATGGAACGGTTATTTATTATCGCTCTTTCTTATGCCAGAGTAACACATTCGCTTCACCTACAATATGATGAGTCTAGAAATCTAAAGAGGTGAGTCAATGGCAGTCGTAAAAGCAAGGCAACAGGATATTAACATGTTGGCAAGGTTGCTTCGAGCTGAAGCGGAGACCGAAGGCGAAATGGGAATGCTCCTTGTTGGAAATGTTGGCATTAACCGAATCAGAGGGAATTGCTCCGATTTCAAAGATATCCGGACAATTCCCCAAATGATCAACCAGGAGCATGCGTTCGAAGCGTTGCAACATAGTTTGTACTATCAAAATGCAAGAGACAGGGAACGCCGTCTGGCGCAGCGGGCAGTGAATGGGGAGCGGAATTGGCCAGCCAAATTCTCCCTATGGTATTTCCGTCCAGGATCGTTCGAAAATCCCGGTCCATGTCCGCCAACCTGGTATAATCAGCCGCTCGCAGGACGTTGGAAGAAGCACTGCTTTTATGAACCGACCGGGGAAGAATGTGAAAATATCTATAATACGTTTTAATTTTATAAATGCAAAGAGCTCATTAGTATCTCATAACCTGACTTGTCACAGCCATGTGTCGGTTGACAACAACTTTATCTCATTAAGTGCCGCGTAAATCGCGGCTTTTTTGTGTTTCGTGGAATAAAGTTGTTGTCGGGTTAGCGATTAAACTAACAGGTAACTATAGCCTGCAATTAACAAAGACAAAGCTCATTAATTTCAGTACGATTATACATGTAACACATATGAATATACATGGATGAGTACCATTATTTTCTCTACAATTAGACAATAGGTCATATAGAATGACTCAATTATAAAAAGCAGCAGTGGGTTAGAACCGCTTTGCGAGTTTTGGTGATAGACGGTATTTTCACATTCATATATAGTGAGAGTTATGATTCGAAGAATGTAAGCGTATGCGATCACCCAATGAGGAAACATGCTTTCTTATTAGGTTATTTTCAGCTCAGAAGGAACTGCCAAGGGGAGATAAAATTGCTTAGAAAGTCTTTTTTCACAAAACTACTTATCGCTTATCTTATTATTGTATTCGCTTACACGATGATTGCGGTCTGCCTGTCTTTCTTTAAGGACAGCCAAAAAGTGCGATCGGAATTGAGTCAAAACCAGCAAAATTTTCTCATGCAATCTCGCGACAATATTGACACCAAACTCGGCGTTTCTTTCAACTTAATCGCACAATTGAGATTAGATGAGCATGTTGTTAAATTCGCTGAAAAAGATCGTAATTACTATGAGATCACACAAACTTCTTATGCACTGCAAAATCATATAGACGCATTCTCTGAATTCGGCTATAGCATCGATTTAATGAAGACTAACGACGATTTGGTCATTACGCCGCAAATTTCGTCGGATAGAAGACGCTATATGGAAGATATGGGAATGACGAATGAGGATCTTGCACAATTAGGAACAGACAGCACGAGCCCAACCATAACGCTATCGAGCAGCCAAAATATAATTACGAAGAGCGATGAAAACGCATCGATAATAATCGTTAATCCGGAACGGGTAGGAATAGGAAATTCATTGTTTTTTGTTGTCTCATTCTTTGAACAATTGCTGCTACCGTCATTGTCACCTGATATGCAAGAAGCTTTTGCTATTATTGAGAATGGTCGATACGTTACGCTCAAATCAAGCTTTGATGATAAACGGGAGAAGCAATTGCTTGCCTATCCACTGGCACAACTTGATGAACAGGCAACCGGGGATTATACGACGCTATCCAATAATGAATTCGATTTCCATTTGATTCGCTCGAAAACGATGCCACAATGGTCGTATATGTATGTTACACAGAACTACTCGTTGGTAGATTCCTTTTCACCGAATTTGAAAGGGGCTGTGCTTTTATTAGCCATTCTAATTTTTGTGGGACTGGCATTCGCCTATATGGTTTCCAAGCGTATGTACCGGCCTGTCGGTCATCTCGTCGGATTGTTCAAAAGCTACGGGGAACCTACGGGAGCAGACGAATTCGCCTTTCTGAATGAGACAGTGACGAGTATAAGTAAGGCTAATGAACAGATGAAATCCGCATTGCATGAGCACAGGCTTTCAATGAGAGACAAGTTTCTGCGGGACTTGCTCTATGGACTCGTTCCTCCTGACAAGGTGGATGACCTGCTAAATACACATCAACTCCAAAGCCTAACTACCACCTTGAGCGTTTGCGTAGTTTCATTCTCGAACGATAAAGAATTGGAGGAGCAATATTCGAAAGACGCAATTCTTACGATAAAATCAAAGACTTCCTTGATCATTCATGAACAATTGAAAGCTCATTTCCCTTGTGAGCTGCTTGATCACGATTTCACTAAATTTGTCTTCATAATCCAGGAATCAGATACGGAATCCATTCAGAAGAAGCTCATGAAAGCGATGGCTCAAATCGAGGACGCACATGCGTACGGATTGACTGCAGCTGTCGGCAGGCCTGTAGCCTCTGCTGGCGAAATTGACCGCTCCTTTATCCAGGCACTTGATACCCTAAAGAGGAAATCGGCAGTTGATAAGACTTCCGTCATTACTTATAAACAGCTCAGTCAAGTTCAGATGGTCAGCTATTATTATCCTATCGATACGGAACGAGAGCTGATCAGCTATGTGATTCGCGGCAAGCGGGAAAATGCATTACATACACTAAACCTCCTCTTATCGGAAAATTTGGAGCAAAGACAGTTAACGCCGCCGCAGCTCGACCAGTTCTGTTTGCTTGTATTAGCTACACTGAGTCGAATTATCCAGCAACTGAACATGTCCTTCGAAGAATTTGTTCAAGCCCACAAGGAATCTTTGGACATCGTTCAGCACGGCGAATCGAAGGAGCGAATGGTTTCGGCCATCACGACCCTGTTTAGCGCCATGATTGATACGATTGATCAGCAGAATGAGATGATGGATAACAGCACAGTCCAACGTATGATCGAATATATTCATGAAAACTACAACAGGGATTTATCGCTTAGCATGATAGCGGAGGAGTTTAACTTCTCTCCCGGTTACGTCAGCATCGCGTTCAAAAATCATTCCGGCGAAAATTTTAAAGATTATTTGAATTTTTATCGCGTGCAGCAAGCCAAAGAAATGATGCGCCAGCAGAAAGATATTAAGATTGGCGATTTGGCACTGATGGTCGGTTGCAACAATGCAAACACGTTTATTCGAATGTTCCGCAAGTATGAAGGATTAGCTCCCGGCCAATACGCAAAGAAGCTTAACGAGAAGTAATAAGGCTTCATACAATGAGAATCGTTGATTCATAAAAAGCCGCCTAGCCTAAGTGCCAGGCGGCTTTTGTATGTTCGACTGACACTTTTCTAAATGAAGGGAAATTGTTGATACATGAAATAATGCACATTATGGACTACGACATAAAGAGTTGATGCTAGATGAAATAATGGCGATAGACAGCGCTTTCATTTGTATCTATAGTTTGAATTGCAACGCTGACCTTTCAAATGGGAGCGCTCCTAAGGAAATCAGCTAAACATCATTGCGAGAGGAGAAGAGGATTCGTGCTGCTTAACTTTAAACAAATAAAAGCCAACCTGGTCAGGGACCGTTACCTTTATCTGCTCCTGATTCCGTTCCTGGCTTGGTATATCATTTTTGCATATAAGCCGATGTATGGCTTGCAAATCGCCTTTAAGGATTTCAGTGTATATAAAGGAATCGAAGCGAGTCCTTGGGTTGGGTTTGAACACTTCGAGACGTTCTTTAAAAGTCCGTATTTTTGGCGGCTATTAAAAAACACCGTATTGCTCAGTTTTTATCAATTGCTGTTCGCGTTTCCTGTGCCGATTATCCTCGCTTTGTTACTAAACGAATTGAAGAGCGGGATTTTCAAAGCAACGGTGCAGACTTTTACGTATTTGCCCCATTTTATTTCGGTCGTTGTCGTAGCTGGGATTGTTACCAACTTTTTGGCTCCTAGCAACGGTATTATCAATATCCTGATTGAGATGGTAGGGGGCGAAAAGCAATACTTTCTGACCAATCCCGATTATTTCCGTACAATTTTTATCGGTTCCATGGATATTTGGAAGGAAGCGGGATTTGGTACCATCATCTATTTAGCCGCTTTGTCTGGTGTCAATCCTGCCCTGTACGAAGCAGCGGTTATCGATGGAGCTAATAGATGGAAGCAAACATGGCACATCACGCTTCCCGCCATCATTCCGACGATCGCAATCATGCTTGTCATGAAGGTGGGTTCCATGCTGGAAGTTGGATATGAAGCAATCATTCTTCTATATCAGCCGGCCACCTATGAGGCAGCCGACGTTATTAACACCTACGTTTACCGTTCCGGTCTTCAGGATGCACGTTACGACCTGGCAACAGCGGTGGGACTGTTCAATGCCGTCGTTGGATTTATTCTCGTCGTATTTGCCAACAAGATGAGCAAGAAGTTAACGGAGACTGGATTATGGTAGGTGATGGAAGATGAAAAAAACCAGAGGCGAAAAGCTGTTTTATATTTTTAATTGTGTATTTCTTGGAATTATAGCATTGCTTGCGTTGTACCCTTTTGTCTATGTCTTATCTGCATCTATGAGCTCCTCCCAATCGGTCGTTACAGGCAAGGTAATCTTGCTGCCGCACGATATTAACTTTGACTCTTATGCAAAGGTACTATCGGAAAAGGGAATTTGGATTGCCTATTTAAACACGTTTTATTACACCATATTCGGTGTAATCGTCAATTTAATTCTCACCATTTGTGGTGCCTATGCCTTGTCCAAGAAACGGGTTATGGGGCGCACAGCCATCAGCTTCTTTATCGCGTTGACGATGTGGTTTCAACCAGGTATGATTCCGACCTATCTTAATTTCCGAGATTTGAACATGCTCGACAGTAGATTTACGATTATTATCGGTTTCGCGATTACGACTTTCTATGTCTTCCTCATGAGAACGTTCTTCCAGAGCATTCCGGAGGAACTCGAGGAAGCGGCAAAGGTTGACGGTGCAAATGATCTTACGATCTTATGGAAAGTGTATCTGCCGCTGTCCAAAGCTTCGCTTGTGACAATCGGATTGTTCTATGCGGTGCACCGTTGGAACGGCTATTTCTGGACGATGATCCTCCTCAGCGACGAGAGCAAGGTACCGCTGCAAGTGCTGCTAAAGAAACTCATCGTAGAGATGAACGTGAGCGACGAGATGGGCAATATGGCGGTATATTCAAAGGAAACAATTATTTATGCAACTATCATCGTCTCCATTATTCCAATTGTTGCAGCCTATCCCTTCATTCAGAAATACTTTGTCAAAGGCACCATGATCGGCTCCGTCAAAGGCTAGTAGCTGCTTCAATCTTTTTATTATGAATTCAAGAAACCAATATTGGGAGGTCATAAATGTGGGTAACAAAAAAAGGATAAAAGCATCTGCATTAATCATGGTGACAGTCGGTATGCTGCTAGCGGGCTGTAGCAACAATAATGAGCCGCAAAATAGTGGAAGTTCGGCGGTTGATTCAAAGGAAACGGATACAAAGCAGCTATCTGGGCAACTGATCGCAAAAGACCCGCTTGAGCTGACGATCCATATGCATTACTCAGACAAGTTTATTTTCGACGATAATTGGCCTATCTTCAAAGAAGCGGCAGCGATGACCAATATTAAGTTGAAAGGAACGGCATCTAAAGCCTCAACGAATAGTAAAGAACTGTTCAATACAATGATGGCTTCCGGGAAAATTCCCGATCTGGTTCATCATCAAATTAAGGAGCAGTACGACAGCCTTGGGGTTGAAGGAGCCTTTCTTGAGCTAGATGGACTGATTGAAGAACATGCTCCGAACATTAAAAAGTTCTTTTCTGAACATCCTGATGCAGCCAAATATATGAAAGCCTATAACGGCAAAACGTATTTCCTTAACTTTACTCCGGATGGACCGGCTGCCAGGGGCTGGTTTGTACGCCAGGATTGGCTGGAAAAACTGGGACTTGAGCAACCCAAAACGGTAGATGAGCTGTATGCACTATTGAAAGCATTCAAAGAAAAGGATCCGAACGGCAACGGAGCAAAGGATGAAATTCCATATTTCAGCAGGTCGAAGCTAGATGGAATTTACGACCTGCTCATCCAGTGGGGTGTGCAGGGCGGGGCCGATGCGGCCAAACGTGGATTTTACGCGGACAACGGTGTCGTCAAGTACGGCATGTATGAGCCAGGATATAAGACGGCAATCGAGAATATTGCGAAGTGGTACAAGGAAGGCTTAATTGATAAAGAAATTTTCACCCGCGGAGCGAAAGCGCGTGACATTTTGCTCGGAGACAATGTCGGCGGCATGACGCACGATTGGTTCGCCAGCACGGCTAATTTCAATGATATTCTTGCGTCTAAGATTCCTAGCTTCTCCTTTGTTCCGATGACGCCCCCAGTGAATACCGAGGGCAAAGTCGTCGAAGAGAGTTCCCGTAAAGGGACGCATGCGAGCGGATGGGGAATCTCAGCGAGTACCAAGCATCCCGTCGAAGCGATCAAATATATGGATTTCTGGTTCTCCGAGGAGGGTCGGAGACTGATGAACTTTGGCATCGAAGGAAAGGACTATGACCTCGTGGACGGCAAGCCGAAGTTTAAAGACTCCGTATTGAAAAATAAAGAAAAGACAGTTATTCAACAGCTTCAGGAAGAGGGAGCTCAGATCGAGCTGGCCTTCCATCAAGACTATGCTTACGAAGAACAATGGACAAACGCGACTGCGTTGAAAGGTATCAAGGAATACATTGACAATGGTTATATTATGCAGGCCTACCCACCGATCTCATATACGGATGAGGAACGGACCAAATTTGAGGAGCTGAATGCGGGCGTATTGACCTATGTCGAGGAAAAGCTGCAGAGATGGGTGCTCGGCGTAGAACCGATCAACGATGAGACATTCAGCAAGTATATTAAGGAGTTGGAAGACTTAGGCATCAAGCAATTGCTTGAACTAGAGCAAGTTGCATACGACCGTTACATGAAATAGTTGGAATCCCTCCCTCCGGAGCCGTGATGATTTTGGGGGGAGTATTCCCTCTGGATTGTAAAGGTTATCGAAAATGTGATAGAGAACTTCGTAACGAAACAAAAATTATTTATTGGAGATGAAGAAATGAATCTGCAATCATTGTTGATTGAACCGATAAGTACAACAGAGCTGCTAGCTAACTTGCGTTCGAGGCTAGAGCCGATGGAAGATAAAGCCGCCTATATAGCAGCCCATATGCCTGATCATGTGCGCGAGACGATCGCGAATGCAGAACTCGCTTATCAAGGGATGATCATGCTTCCAGGTACGGGGGGAGTAAGAGAGTTTGTAGGGAACCCGCCTAACTGGCTGGAGCGCAGACATAATGATAATGAATATTTATGGCAGCTGAATCGCATGACTCATTGGCAGGACTTGCTGGAAGCCTATTCTCTCACTAAGGATGTGAAGTACGGTCATAAGGTCATCGATGAAATGATGAACTGGATCGAGTTAGTCACTATTCCCGAGGACTTACTCGATAAGCCAATTGACTATTTTACGGAATGCCATCCGCTGAGGGTTTTGGAGATTGGTATTCGAGCCTACAAAATTTGGCCGCTTATCCTGGAGCATCTAGGTCATTCGGAGCTGTTTACGGAGGCAGTGTTGGAGGAGTATTTAATAGTCATTTACAAGCAAATAAAAGCTCTGCGCAACGTGTCGCCTCAGCTGTGGCCTAAAGCGGACCATAATCATTATTTAATGGAGTGTTTGGGTCTTCTGACGACGGCCCTATATTTTCCCGAGCTGAAAGAAGCGGAAGAATGGAAGGCTTTTGCGATCGATGGCATCGAAAAGTGCAGCATAGCGCAGTTGACGGAGGACGGCGGTCAAATCGAGGGTTGCCCATCGTACCATAATGGCTGCATGTTCTGGTTCGGGCTGGCTGTGGTTCTGGCTAAACGTTTCCATTTTCAGTTCTCACCAGCGTACATGGAGCGGTTTAGAAAAAATTTGGATTACTCGATCTACTCGTTAAGACCGACCGGGAAATGTGTGCCTGTCGGCGATTCCTATGCGAATCCCCTAGCTGTAATGTCCGGCGTCTATGGGTATTTTGCATTGGAGGATGTATCCTGGCTCGGACTTGCAACAAATTTGATTGATGTGAACGAGGTGGTACGGGAAGCAAGCAAGCATGTATGGAGGGCGCTCGATGTCAGCAAATTCGTGGAAGAGCTTTACTCCCTGCAGGGCAGACAGTTTGTACTAGATAAGCCGACGACATTTTGGAATCGAACGTTGCATCAAGCGATTATCCGCAGCGGCTGGGATTCAAAGGCTCTCAGTTTTTTGTTTACATGTAAAAGCCCTGTTCAGAATGCCCATGCCCACATTGATTTGATGAGCTTTGATTTTACTGCGCTCGGAAAAGACATGATTTGCGATCCCGGATTTTTTTGTTATCGAGATGATGAGGACCGCAAGCAGTTCAAGAGTTCAAATTATCACTCTACGCTGCTAATCGACGAGCGAGATCATTTCGAGTATATTCGCTCCTTTCAATACGGACCGCAAAAACCCGGCGGAATCTACAATGTAGAGGATAGAGGTTTCTACCGGCTCGCCAGCGCCTGCCATACAAATTACGAACCGGTGATTCATCACCGGCATATTTCACTGGTCGATAATCGGTTCGTTCTTATTGCGGACCTTGTGGAAGGGCTGAATGACCATAGCGTTCAGCGCTATTTCCATCTGGATTTTGTCGAGGTGAAGGAGAACCTGGGCGGCGTGATTGCGACAAGCGAAATTGCGAATCTGGCGATTGCGACAAGCCATATAGGGGAATTGGATTTTCTACAAGGAAGGTTGTCTGATGAGACCGATCTCTCAAGGCCTTCGACAAGGGTACGCTTCCAAGATAGATTCAGCGGTACGGTTACTTTCTTGACGGTGCTTATTCCTTTTCAAGGGGGGCAGCAGCCTGCCGTTCAGATTGTTAAAACAGCGGATGGTGTATTTAACTTCGAGCTTGAAGAGCGATACTTTGTTTCGATACACGAAAGAGATATGCACATATCCAAATAGGCTTGCAATGGCGAAACCCGTAGAAAGATAAGAATAGGAGTGAAAAGATGTTGAACCTACAGACTGACGATCAAATTTGGGTTGAAAATGTTATTTCCAAAATAACAGCCAAAATGGGCGCGGTAAGTGAAAGATCAAGCAGCAAAATTCCATATACCACAAGTAACGGTGAGCACGATAACCAGATCGAGAAAGATATCAACTGGTGGACGAATGGATTCTGGGGCGGCATGATGTGGCTTATGTACCATGAAACCGGGACTCAGAAGTACAAGGAAATCGCCAATTTCACGGAAGATGCTCTGGATGCTTGTCTCCATCAATTCTACGGTCTGCACCATGATGTCGGTTTTATGTGGCTGCCTACGAGTGTGGCCAATTATAAAGTTACCGGAAATCTG
Organism: Pristimantibacillus sp. Z349TD_6; assembly: GCF_056173205.1. Lineage (NCBI taxonomy): Bacteria > Bacillati > Bacillota > Bacilli > Caryophanales > Paenibacillaceae > Pristimantibacillus (SeqCode) > Pristimantibacillus sp. Z349TD_6. The sequence continues at coordinate 2,978,920 of NZ_CM149662.1, forward strand.
GAATCCCGCAAGAGGGCGATGCATGCTGCCAACTTGCTTGCCGGACGATTAAACTTGGTGGGCGGGTTTATCCGCGCTTGGAACGATGATACAACCAGCGAAGATACGAGAGGATGGGCGATCGTGGATTGCATGATGAATCTTCCTCTTCTGTATTGGGCGAGTGAAGAGACCAAAGATCCGCGATATGCTCAAATCGCGATGAAGCACGCTGACACCGCTCTCGATGCTTTTATTAGGCCGGACGGTTCCGTGAATCATATCGTGGAGTTCGACCCATTCAAAGGAAGCGTTGTCCGAACTTATGGCGGTCAAGGATTTGAGGAAGGCTCGTCCTGGACTCGTGGGCAGACGTGGGCTTTGTACGGCTTTATGATCAGTTATAAGCATACAGGGAAGCAGGAATATTTGCAGGCAGCCAAACGCGTGGCGCATTATTTTATGGCAAATATTCCGGGTAACGGCATTATTCCGATCGATTTCCGTCAACCGAACGAGCCCGCTTACGAAGATTCCACGGCAGCGGCAATCGCGGCTTGCGGACTGATTGAAATCGCCAAAGCAGTTGGCGAGTACGAAAAGGAAGTCTATCTGAAGGCCGCACTGAAATTGTTGAAAACGTTGGATGGTTCTCGCTGCGACTGGATGACGGATTCCGACCATCTGCTGATCAATGGTTCAGCGGCGTATCATCATCATGACAATCATATTTCAATCATTTATGGCGACTATTATTTCATGGAAGCGGTTTTCAAGCTAAAAGGGAACGAGTTGTTTTTGTGGTAGTAAAACGATGAGTACCAACGAGAATATCAACCTTGCCAATAAATTGTACTAAGAAAGTTGAAATGCTAGATCTGCTGGATAGCTTGAAATATCGCGGGAGCAGGAGATTGTGCGTTCACTGCGGTTTCGGGAAACGGTAGAGATACTTAAGGATAAACGGAATAAGAAGATATTTTAATAGGGTTGGGCCTCTCTGCAGGGTGATGCGGGGAGGCTTTTCTTTTTGCCTGCTGATGTTGTCAGACTAACGGGCAGTTTCGGTTTAGCGTAGAAATGGCTAAATCGAAAACATGAAATAGAACACCTGAAAGTTACACTTTTTGAATAAAAGTAAATGAAATATAATGTCCTAGCAGCTTCCTAAATGAAATAAATGCTGAAATTGGGATTTGAGGACAGAATGGACATTTACGATTTTATATTGAAGAAAGAATAAAAATGATAGCAAGACACTGTTAGCCGAAAATTTCGAGTTTACTTGGGTGACGGAAGATGATAAGACATTAAATATTACCTTTCCTAATTGATTTATTTGTGAAAAGTAATTCTGCATTTTTTCGAAATCCTCAGGAAATCGCTTATGTTAACGGGGATCGATAGTTGATTAACATATGGATGAGTAGGCTCTATTAACGGAAAACATATAATTATCAAGAGGTGATTAGAATTTGTGGAAGTATATTGAACCGAGTTATTACATCACGTTAGAAAGCTGTTTAAAGGAATCATGTGATGGAGAGAAAATACTTGAGGAAATAGTTAACGACCATTTGCAGAAGAGTAAAGGGTTCAAAAGTGAAGAATGTAAATGGCTGGTTATTGATACATATCAGTTATCGTGGAACTGGAATGAGTATATGAGATTCAGAAGAAAAAAAGGGAATTTCGAAAAGGAAGGGCTCATAATAGACGAATCCTATTGATAAATTGTTATAAGTCTTTTAACAAATGGAACATGATAGTTGTGCAACGCTAGAGCGGATTGCTATGGTAGTTGCTCTCTTCTTCATTAAGCTACGTGCAGGATACTTGAATTTGAATCATTTGGCGAATAGTATTAGAATTAAAAAATTAAAATTACTTAGATATTGGAGAATGTAACAATGCAAATTCGTGAAATTGAAGAAAAGGACAATCAAACCATAGAGCGAATTATTAGAAGCTCATTGGAATCATTTAACCTAAACATACCGGGAACAGCATATTTTGACCCTCAACTCAGCAATCTGGCACAATATTACAAGGAACAACCAAATTCAAAGTACTGGGTTGTAGTGAATGAACAAAACGAAGTGGTAGGCGGTGTGGGGATCGCACCTTTTGGGCAGGAATTGGGAATTTGTGAGTTGCAAAAGCTATACATTACACCCGAAGCTCAAGGCAGGGGTCTGTCAAATGATCTTATGAAAGTAGCGCTCGACTTCGCCAAGGAATACTATACACATTGTTACTTAGAAACATTGAAGAAACTTCAAGCAGCAAATCTCCTCTACATTAAATTAGGTTTCCAACAACTTGAAAGACCATTAGATGGTTCAGAGCATAATGCTACAGACGCTTGGTTTATAAAAGAGTTATCAATTATGGATTAGTCCAATTGTCCATTTTTACTGTCAATAAGGGCGATAAAATGGATGTACAAAAAGCAGTATGTAAAAAGTATGAGGCTGATTTTCTTACATCTCACAATGATTTAAAGTTAGGTGTTGCATTTAATGTTAAAGAATTAAAAACAATGAGTAGCCTGCCGCAGCAACTGCTCATTGTTTTTTTTGTTACTCTACGGTAAGTTTTCCATGTACTCAATCCTACGAATTTGCCATTCAATTTCAACGAGACAACAAAGGAGCAAGGGGCCTTCCTACTAGACTTGTCTTCTGTTCACTGAGCTGAGAGTGAACCTACAGTATTGTGCAGTAAATGTCGGGAAGGGAATGACCTTCTCTGCTATGCTTTGAGTAACGAGGGGAGGCGATATTGTGGATATGCTGGCGAAACTGAACAAAGCTTTAAGCTATATTGAGGAGAATCTTACTGATCATGTGGACTATCAGGAGGCAGCGAAAATTGCCTGCTGTTCAGAATATCATTTTACACGAATGTTCTCATTTCTTGCAGGCATTACTCTGTCGGAATACATTCGCCGAAGACGCCTAACTTTGGCAGCACTCGAGCTAAGCCACAGTGACATCAAGATCATCGATGCTGCGATGAAATACGGATATACTTCTCCGGATTCCTTTGCTAGGGCTTTCCAAAGCATGCATGGGATTAATCCCTCGGAAGCCCGAATCCATGGACAGTCCCTCAAAGCCTTCCCGCGGATGACGTTTCAACTGACTATCAAAGGAGGAAGTGAAATGAATTACCGTATTGAAGACAAAGAGGCTTTTCACATTGTGGGAATCAAAAAAAGAGTGCCAATCGTATTTCATGGGGTGAATCCGGAGATTGCAGCGATGTTTGAAGGACTCACCCCAGAAATGATTGATAAGATTAAGAGTTTTTCGAATGTTCAACCTTCAGGACTAATCAGTGCTTCCACGAATTTTAGTGAAGGGCGGTTTGAGGAGAAAGGAGAGCTCGATCATTACATTGGGGCAGCCACAACGAAAGATGGGGATGGCTTAGCTCAGTTGGAGGTACAAGCCTCTGGATGGGCTGTATTCACAGTTGTCGGACCATTTCCGAGTGCACTTCAAGAGACCTGGGGACGTATTTATTCCGAATGGTTTCCATCTGAGGAATATGAGCTGAACAATGGACCGGAAATGCTCTGGCATGAGCACCAAGATGTAGCATCACCGCAATTTAAAAGTGAAATATGGATACCCATTATAAAGAAATAAGCAGCGGCAGCGTTTAATGAAGTAACGGAGAACTATAATTAAATGATAGACAGTGATGAGCAGGTACTACGGTAGCCTGCTCATTTCATTATTCTAAACGGGCAAGATAGTGGAATTATTCCTAAGGGAAAACGTAAGATATTAATATCATTTTTGTGGAAAAAGGGGTGATTTGGTGGTTTTTTTAGGAATATTTGCAGGTCTATTTTCGATTTTCTTCTTATTTTTATTAATTTTTGGTCTTATACAATGCAAGAAAAATCACTTCATTGCAGGCTTTTACTTCTTTCTTATTATTTTATTATTGAAGATCTATGATTTTATTGCACCTTTTACAATAGGTCGACTCATTAATTCTTATGATGCGAACCGTACTACACTACCGCTTGGAATGACATTTGGAGAGATGATCACATTACTGAGTATCATCCCTAGAATCATAGAAGTTATTGCTTTTATCTTTCTAGTTGTCGGACTGTATCGAGTATGGAAAACTAAGACATTAAAGCTATGAATCTGAGATAAGTGATTGTGCTAATGGGTAGGATCGTTTATTGATTGTGCAAAATGTTTAAAATGTTAGGTGTTTACGAAGTTCGCAAAGAGCATGACCTGATTATAAAATAAGTCTTGTTTCAAGGAGAGAAAACATGGATTACAGTTCACCATTTGAAGCGGCGTTAAAGGTGAAACGATGGCCTATAGATACCATAGCGACGGGTCGTCGTCATACCGTTGGTCTTAAATCGGACGGAACGGTGACAGCAGTGGGTGATAACAAATATGGCCAATGTGATGTAAGCGGCTGGAGTGATATTGTGGCGGTTGCGGCAGGAAACGTTCATATGGCAAAGAACACGGGTAATGCGCATACAATCGGGCTTAAATCTGATGGCACGGTGACGGCTGTAGGTTGGAATAAGCATGACCAATGCAATGTAGATGGCTGGAGCGATATTGTAGCGGTTGCGGCGGGATGGCGTTGTACCGTTGGGCTTAGATCTGACGGCACGGTGGTGGCTGTAGGTTGAAATAATGAAGGCCAATGCAATGTAACCGGCTGGTGTGATATGGTGGGTGTATCGGCGGGTGACTGGCATACCGTCGGGCTTAAATCTGACGGTACGGTAATGATTGTGGGTAATAATCAGTATGGCCAATGTAATGCAAGCGACTGGCACGACATAGTGGCGGCAGCGGCGGGTTACCTTCATACCGTTGGGCTTAAATCGGACGGCACAGTAACGGCTGTGGGTAGGAATAAGCATGACCAATGTAATGTAAGCAGCTGGAGCAGTATTGTGGCGATAGCAGCGGGAAGTAATCATACAATCGGGCTTAAATCTAACGGCACGGTGGTCGCTTTGGGTAGTAATGAACACGGCCAATGCAATGTAAGTGGCTGGCGCGATATTGTGGCGATAGCAGCAGGCTGCGCTCATACGCTCGGTCTTAAATCGGACGGCACGGTGGTTGCTGTGGGTGATAATGAATATGGCCAATGCGATGTAAGTAGCTGGCGTGGCATTCAGCTGCCGGGCAATTAGTTTCAATTATGATAATATATATAGAGTTTTAAGTCGGTGGGACGTCTGCGTGGAATGTTTTATGCACCCATGTGTGATAAAATTTGGGTATGATTATGGAGAAATATGAGAGAATGCAGGTGAGAGATTGAACTATATTTTCATTAAACGATTTGGAATATTAGTAGCAAGTCTTTGCATCTGGTTTATCATTCACACTACTTTCGTGATAATAGATGGGTTGAATGATGAATTGAAACCAGTTGACGCAGCTGTAGTATTAGGAAATAAAGTAGAAGTTAATGGACAGCCTTCTGAGCGGTTAAAAGCAAGATTAGATAAGTCCGTAGAGCTTTATAAAAGGGGCTACTTTACTTTTATCATTGTAAGTGGCGGTATTGGTAAGGAAGGTTTCGATGAAGCAAAGGTTATGAAATCTTACTTAATAGATAAAGGGTTACCGGAAGATAAAATTATAGAGGATAATAATGGGTACAACTCATATATGACAGCCCAAAATACGAGCAAGATTATGGATGAATTAGAATTAGACTCTGTTATGGTTATTACTCAATATTTTCATGTATCTAGAACAAAATTAGCGTTTAGAAAAATGGATATTAAAGAAGTGTACTCAGCTCATGCCAAAGTCTTTGAGTTTAGAGATATTTACTCCTTAATACGAGAATTCCCAGCATATTATAAGTATCTCTTAAAATAATGAAATAAATAAAATGATAACCTTACCTGCATTCAAGTAGGACGGAATTAGCTTCACAACTCTTTAACTAACGGCGACCGATAGTTCAACGGACCAAAGAGCAGTTAGCCAATGGCAGCTGCTCCTTTCACGTTAAGCTGACTGGTAGTTTAGCGTGGACAAAGTCAATCATGGGTAGCCTTTTCTTTATCTCACCTATGAGTAGTAATGATGAACAAATTTTTAGAAAGAGTATAAATAATTAGAGAATAAAAGGTGGATGAATTTGAACCAAAAAAATATAAGAAATACTTTTAAATTCAACGAAGACGATATTTTAGAAATTTTAACATTTTAACTGAATATCTTGCAGAAGAAAGTGGTTTTGAGACATTTCAATCAAGAGCAATCCTTTTGGGTACGCAAGGAAAAGGCTTGAGGTTAATTTCAGTTATTGGTGATTTAGAAGACGATGATATTTCAAAATTAGAGTTAGAGGATATCGATAATAAAACAGTATTTAATGGTACGCATTGATTTTATAAAAAAACTTGTTCTTTGATAAACTAACGGAACACGATAGTTGAATAACAGACATTGAAGAGCAGGTACTACGGTATCCTGCTCTTAAGGATACTGGAACAATAGCGAAGAATTAAAATGGAAACGAGACTGTGAGGTGTCTTCAATAGAAAAGTGTTTTGAAGTTAACAAAATAATGAATGGATTTCGTATTCCTTGGGCTATAGCTATGGTCGATCAATCTCTATCAAGATAAAGTAACTCAAGATCACATTGACATTAGAATCGCTAACTTAAGAGACAAGCAATTAGCTATTTGAGAATATCTGACTAGTTGGATTTTTTATGAAGCAAACTGGAGAATAAACAAAAAAGATGATTATTAATTGAAAGGGATTATAATTAATATTTGGAAAATGATACTTATTGTTTTACTTGTTGATTTAATTGTTGCTTTAAGATTAGGGATTTTTTCGAGTTTTAAAAGAAAGGGAGTTATTATTTCTCTGATTTTAGTGAATTTTATTATGTTAATAGGATATATATTTTATAAGATTGATTAATTTCCTACATGCAGTCGAGAGGGACATACTCCTGCATTATATCTTGATAAGAACGCGATAAAGTTCGTCTCGAATATTGAAGCTGAGTTTGATATAGATTTGTATGCTAACCCCTAAAAAGATAAGCCTGAATAATCCTATTTAATTTCTAATGAAAAAACCAACGGTTAGCGACAGCCCCATGAACATAAGAAAAATTGGCCCGAAATAATGGCAGTCGTTTTCTCAACTAAAGGGCAGGATCGTTTAATCGCTTCAAGAGAACTTCAAGTACGGAGAATTTATGAAGTTCGAAAAAGAGACGTTAATAGATAATTCTAATGCAATAAGAAGGTGAAATGCTATTTATCAGATATTTCAAAAGGAGTTTAAAGAAGCAATTTTTGAAGATGATGTCTATTTTCGTCCAGTTATGACTAGAGAAATTGATGAAGATCTTATTATTGAGTTCCATGTTTTTTTATATTTTACCGGATCTATCGTTCAAAAGTGGGAAGTGGAATTTAAACAAGTTAGAGATTATAAAATTACTTTAGATTTTTTTGAAGATATAGAAATTGAAACAAATCATCCTTTATTACTTGATTATCTTGAACCAACTCATGAGTTATATTTCAAAGGCAAATCAAATGAAGTGTTTAAGGTTATTGGGGAACTACTAACTGAACATCAGAAGGCAACAGACAAATGGATAGAATTTCAGCACTTTTTAATCGGGGATCTAGAATGGCTATTAATGCAAGGACAAGGGCTTCTGGCTAAAGGTCCAAAATCAATTATTACGGTGTATGAGAAAGTATTAAAGAATAATAGACTTAATACATCTGTCCTTAAGTTTGATCTTAAACTTGAAGAATCTATAGTAACCATCTTAGGAAAGTCTTTTATCATATGTAGGGAAGTAGAATTCAAGAGGATTTTGTAGTTTTATTGTAGAGACCAGAATCTTCTTATAAACACTATATTCACGCTTCGGTATTTTTAGCCAATAGTCCCGCTTTGAGCTAACGGGACACGATAGTTCAATAATTAAAGGGTTGCCCTGAGTTAGCCCTTTGTTCAACTAACAGGCAGCATAGTTTAATCACTCACCACAAATAGGTTAAATAAAAGGAGATTAAAGTTTCTTCACGAAGAAGTAATGAAATACCACATCAAGCTAATATACAATTCCTGAATGATGAATGTGGAGAGGAATTATAACGAGATGGAAAAAACGATATGGACTAAAGAAAAACTTTGGCAAGGCAGTGTGCTAGCTTCTATTGCACATGCAATAAACATAGCACATTATCCTGAATTAGCTAATGAACAATCTTGGGATGGTTTCAATTACAATGTTCAAGATAGTTCTGGAACAAGAGGAACCATAACATTCCATTCTAACTATTTTGTTGCTGCATTTCGTAATGACCATAGCAAAAGATTATCCAACTACATAAATGCTCAAGACTATTTTAGAGATGCTCCATACGAAGTGAAGCAATTAGCTGCAAATGAAACTCTTCAATATCTGCTAGACGATGTCAATGGAAATGATGTCCCTTTGATAACTACTGCTGTTTGGGGAGTCGACGATATAATCTACTCGCAGGACGAAATGAAAGAGATAATTGCTCATGGTGGTTTTCTCTTAGATAGACAATCCTGTGACATTGAGGATGCTTTAATCACATGGAAAGAAGAATATGAAATGTCAGAGGGACAAACTAATTTATTAAGACAACTATTTCTGCGTAAGTTAAGTAATCCATCCGAAATCATTACTATGACAAAAGATGAAATTCAAATGATTGAATCCGTAGACGAGGCGGGACTAGAAGAAAGTAGAACTTCATTTGATGAAATTGGTATACAGTGGGAGTAGGCCGAGGAGTCTTAATGCTACTGTAGAGCTTTTATTGTCAGCATGCCTGAAACAACGGCGGGATTATAATGTTGGATTTAATCTTGGGCAATTGGGATAACATCTGATGAGATAGACAACCTTGACTCAACGAATGGGCAGGATACAATAAAGCACCAGGTCAAAAAAGAGTGTTATAATTTTGGGTGGAAATATTAGTTTGTCCAGTAAGTGGGGGGTAAAATGATAATAATAAATCAATTAGACACTAAACTATCAAGCCGATATGAGGAGCTTGACTCAAATCAAGATGGGAATAAAAATACTCAATTTGCTGACATTATTGTTGATGGCAAATCGATATACAATAGGCTCAGGAAATATAACATGGTCCCTGCATTAGGCTGGGGCACAAGTGATAATCAACGGCAAATGATTGATTATTTTCTTTTAAGGCAACCCCACGAATATTTGTACTATAGGTATCCCATTTTAGTTTGTCCTTTATGTGGAGATGAGGAATGTGGATTTATTTCAGTTAAGATTGATAAAGAGGGGGATATTGTCATCTGGAGAGATTTCATATTAGAAGGTGAGAATAAAAAAATAGACATAGGCCCTTTCTACTTTAATTGGGATAATTATTCCTCGGTAATTAACAATACTTATGGCCTTACGGACGATAATTCTAATTAATCATTGAACTAACGGGGAACAATAGTTCAACGGACCATAGAGCAGTTAGCCGGATGGCAGCTGCTCCTTTCTCGTTAAGCTAATTGGCAGGATAATTGAGTGGGAGCCGTTGAATTCATTGAAGAATTAAGGGGAAGTTTAGAGTGCGGTATTGGGCGTTCATATAAATCACAAGGGAGGAATCCTAATTTGAATCATCTACTAGGATTAAATCAATTGGTAAATAAAAATTATCATGAATTATTCCCAGGTGTTTTATGAAAAGCCTATAGAAATACTGAGTCTGTATATATTGAAGATGACTTATTTGTCTTTTTAAGACCAGCGATTAAAAACGGATATGAACCTTTCGAGAATTTTGATCGTTTTGAAATTTCAAAGGAATATTGGAATCAGATTAAAAGTGGACTTGTCTTAATAAGGTAATACTTACTTAATCAAAAAAAGACTGAACTAACAGAATACATACAACCATATTTTATGACACAAACAGAGAGCTTTTTAAATAGTTATTTAGAAAATAGGGTTTTAATTGGTGAATTAATCAATGAGATGATTTACTGGATTGAAAAACAGTTAATTGAATATGAGTTTATCACATTCATTGGGCTATAGAGAGGCGTCAGTTAGTAGAAATATTTAGACTGAGGCAAGGGAAACTAGTTTTTGCAACTGAAGTATCAATCTCGCTGGCTCTTATACTTTAACGTGTTGATAGAGCTTTTTTGATCATCGTCTGTTCAATAATGGAATTCAACTAATTGGACACGTAAGTTCTATAAAATAGCGACAGTCTAGGACTCTTTATTTTCTCGTCCTTGGCTGTCGCTATTTCAATTTCTAAGTTCAGTCTAAAACTTATTTTGTGGAGTCTTACGGTATGACAACTCTAAAAATCGGGTGGAATAAAGACATCCAGTCTAATACTTTATGTTCTTTTTACATATTGAATCATGACTGCTTTTTCTTACCATGGAATTGAAAATTTATGACGCGTGCTCTTCCAATTCAACGTACCGGTCACGACTAGAGCAGCGAAATAAAGAAACAAGGAACAGAGGATTGATATGATTACGCACCATAACTGCGGCATACCGTGGCTGGCTAACTGGTTATAGGTCAAGTGTCCGCAGATTGCCATTAGCATCATGCAGATCCCAACCTTGATATAAGGACGAATGCTCCCATAAAATCCGATCGAACTCGAGATGGAAAAAAAGTTCAACAACGTTTGTATCAATATGCCAATACCGATGCCGAACGCAACACCAACGATTCCTAATTGACTGCCTAACACGAAGACCGAGACACCCTTAAATACAGTAGCTATTACGTAATTCCATAGAGCTGCTTTCGCGCGACCGAGGCCAAGTAGAATCGCATGAAGTGGAGCATCGAAATAATGTAGAAAAAACATAGGCGCCAGTATTTTTAAAAGTAATCCTGCTTCAGGCGCATTATAGACTTGTGTCGTTAGTGGAGTTGCCCATTCGTACAGGATAACGGTTGCTGGCGCACCGATCAGAAGTCCCAATATCATAGCTTGATTCATCCGCTCATGTATGAGCAAACTATTTTTGTTCACTGTGGCCTCACCAATCGCTGGAATAAGAGCGGTGGATAAGGATTGCGTAATAAAGCTTGGCATGAACAATAGAGGAAACACATAGCCGGCCAGTAGACCGAATTGCTTCGTGGCTAAAGCTGTGCCGATGCCGTACAGGCCCAGGCTGGTTGTAATAAGAAGCGGCTGGAAAGCGTTGTAAAGCGAATGAATGATACCATGACCAGTCGTTGGAAGTCCGATTTGCAGCAGCTCGCCGAGTGTGCTTCTTCCTTGTTTCAGATGGCTCGCCCAAGTCTCGCCCGATACCTTCGATTCACCATATAGCTTGTAGCTTGTCATCAGAAATAAGAGGCTTATCGCTTCGCTTACGACAGAGGCAGCCATTGCACCAGCAGCTGCGTAAGCAATTCCGTAAGGCAGCAATAGGTGTACCAACGCTAGCACACAAGCGATTTGAACGGTATGCTCCAGCACATCGGAAGCTGCAATGGTCTTCATCTGCTGCATGCCCCGAAAATAACCCTTTAAAACGGCGGAGACTGCGATAATCGGTGCGATCGGTGTAATCGCTAGCATGGCGTAATAAGCCCGCTGGTCGCTTAACAGAATTGACGCGATCCACTCTGATCCAAGTAACGATATGGTCGTGAGCGCTACGCTCAAAACGCCCGTAACTGCGAGCGAGACATACAGAATGCGCCTCACTTTCATCCGTTCGCCGCGTGCCTGGGCCTCTGCGACCAACTTGGAAATTGCCACCGGTAATCCAAGCTCCGTAATCGTAATGACGAGCGGAACAAGCGGATGCGCCATCATCAAGATGCCGATTCCCTCTGCGCCCAGTACGCGAGCTATATACATGCCGCTGATAAAACCGAGAATACGATTGATGAAAGCAGCAACAGACAAAACCAAAGTACCTCTCATAAACGATTGCCCGAGTTGTGACATGACTTGTGTCCTCCTGTTAATCGAATACATAAATGTATTCAAAAATTTGAAAAGCATGCGAACAAGCTCAAGATGCTAGCCAGGCGCCAGCGGTGTCATAAGAAAATGAAGTCTTAAGCTGACGATGCTCAATTAAGCTAACGAGTAATTAATCACCAGGACGAGGCTGCCGAAATAAATCGGCAGCCTCGTTGAGCTAACGGGCAGTTTATCAGGTCAGGTTGGACAAGAAAAGGGGGCTGCAAGATCAGTCTCAGGAATGGTTACCATGGTTGCCACTTCATGGTTACGTGCTAAATAAGCGTCTTACAAAATTGTAAGGTAGATGTAAGGCAAAGCGATAGCTTAGGCCAATTTATCAGGATAATATTGGAATAAACGAAAATAGAAATTTTTTAAAAGGAGAATCGAGATGAGGCTGTTTGAACTGTTGCTTTTTTTGTCAAACATCGGCTTATTTGCATTATCAGTCCTATTAAAAAAAGGACGGCGTAAGATTTCAGTATTTGTTGCAAGCGGGATCGCCACACTTTTACTGGTCATTCATTGGACGGTGGAAGGATACAGAGTTCAGCTATTTTTCCCATATTGCATAACGATCATTTTTTTAGCCATTTCAGGTTATAGCTATTTTAAAAAAAACGGTCCAAAAAAAATCCCGCGTTTCATGTTGGGTTCAGTTAATACCGCTATAGCGATAATGCTGGTCGTAACAGCGGGTCTCATGTATGCTTTTCCTGTATTTAAACTGCCTGAACCGACAGGCGAATTTAAGGTAGGAACGCAAACTTATCATTTTGTGGATACAGAGAGGGAAGAGATTTTCGACGAAGCCAGAGATGGTAGGAGAGAATTGATGGTTCAGGTATGGTATCCGGCTCAAGCTGGCACCGGCCAGTACGCTCCCTTTATTCCTGATCCCCAGATTTTACGTTATATGGCTGGGAACTATGGCCTTCCCGGGTTTACTCTTCAACACCTGAAGTACGTATCCAGTCATGCTTATTCGGGGGCCGAAGTTTCTTCGGCACAGACTTCATACCCGCTGATCCTTGCCAATCCCGGGTTCGGCTCTTCCAGGTTTCTCCATACGTCGCAAGCCGAAAATCTTGCGAGTCACGGATATATCGTGGCAGTGATCGACCATACCTACAATACATTTGCAACCGAGTTTCCGGATGGTCGAATCACGACCAGCACAACCAACGACTTATTCTCGCCCGACCATGATTACCGGACGGAAAGCGGAAATCGCGACAAGTTGGGAAAAGTTTTAACCGACGATGTGGCGTTTACGCTGGACCAATTCGAGCTCATCCAATCGGGGCAGATTCCAAGTCATATAAAAGGGAGGATTGATCTCGGACATGTCGGGGTGTTCGGTCATTCCATCGGAGGAGCGACGGCCTATGACGTTACTTACGATCCACGAATCACGGTTGGAATAGACTTGGATGGAGCGCTTTATCGACTGCGTGAGAGAGAGGGTCTGCGTAAGCCGTTTTTGTTCATGAACTCGCAAAGCGAATTCGAAAGATTAAAAATGGTAAAGGATAACCACGCCTATACGGAGGCAGAGCTTAAACGTATGGGCAACACAAGAGAGTGGATGGATCAAGTAATAGAAGACAAAAAGATAGAGCTTGAACGGATGCGCGAAACGGTTGACGCAGGGGGACAATTCCTCTATATAGACAATACGGAGCATTTGAATTTTACTGACGTACAGTTCATTTCTCCGATTTTCAAAATGCTGGGAGTTACAGGAAAGATTGCGCCCGAAAGAGTGAACTCCGTTATCAATGCCTATATGCTGGATTTCTTCGATATTTATCTAAAAAATCAAGGCGGAATCTTAATGAAAGGACCGGATAGCCGCTTTCCGGAGGTGAAGTTCGAAACCTCGCTGCTGTAATTTCAATATTAGGTCTCATATTAAGCATTAAGGGCTGCCACATGGCAGTCCTACGCTACGCTAACGGGCAGTAAGGACCAATAAATAGGAAAATACATATGATCATTTTTCTCTTTTTTTGGATTATAAATTCAGAGTATCATTGACTAGATAAATGGTCAGTTCCTTACATATATCATAAAAAATCTTCGGAGGTGCAAACCGGACACGTTCATTTAATAACACAGCGGCAGTTTGACTTCGATTCCTCCCAAAAGACTGCCTTTTTTAGGATCAGTATCATACAGCGTCAAAGGGACTTTAGCATTCGCCACTTCCAAAACTGCTTTCTTAAAATTTAGAAATCGGGCATTCAACGATGACGTCTACCTTATTGATTGCGGTGGCGAACCGCTAGAAGCCCGGTATCGGCGAAACGACAAGCGCGCCTGCCGCACAAGTCCTGTCCAATATCGACCGGAAGGAGCATTAAGAAATGCTATTGTTGTTCACTCCATTTCTTCTCCTAGCGTTCACCGCCCTCATTCGGGCGGTGTTTACGTTCGCGCGAAAAGCTGGGGAAAGCGAACAAGGCGAAGGATTGACGTTAACCCGGCTCGTAGACGGCATTCTACTTTCGATCACCTCGTTTCTCCTGATCGTTGGCTTCTTATTTGATGTGAAAGGGGTACCAGGAGGTGCGCCGTTAAAAATGTATTCAGAAACCGGAGAGCCATTATATGCATACGCATCTCTGTCCCACAAGCATAGTGCCGTACTTTGCGTAGACTGGTTGATCGGCTTCTTTTCCTATTGGGCGCTGAGAATCTATCATAGGAAGCTTTCTCCAATTGTATATACTTGCTGCAACGTATTTTTGGTTCTTTGCATTTCGCTGACCACAGTCTATTTCATTCATACCGGCTTTTCCAACTACGATTTTAATAAGATCTTCTCCGTATTGCTTCTTCAAACCGGGAGCTTAACGTCTTGCCTGCTGTATCTGGCGCAGCTCAAGCGTTCATTGGACGTATGGAAGGTGTTCGCAAAGGAGGAAGATGCGGAGACGATGCCCGCCTGGCAGCGGCCTCTGCATCGCTTCATCATCATGCGTCGCCGGGCAATTCCGGCGCTATGGATGGCACTGCTATTCCCTGTTCAGCTTGTTGTTCAATTGCTTCTAGTCTTGTTCGGGCAGCGGCCGGATGGCGTAGTGCGGGCGTTTCTGGATACGAGCGGCTTCTACTTGTCGAGGCTGCCAGCGCCACCGCCGGAAGTGGTGTCAGGGGATGGCCATTATTTGTGCACCGTCGCCGCTATGGGACATCGATCCCTAGTCAAGCCGCTTAGGCCAGGAATCCGGCACGGCATGTCTATCACAGTGAATCGCCAGCTTATGATCGCTAACGCGTTCGAAAATGTGCTGGAACAGTACATGCCCGCCTCCCACCGCACGATTCGCCGACTATACGACAAATACGGCTATCCGGTAAGTCGGCAGATTCGCACGAAGATAGCAGCGGATGTGATCTATGTGGCGATGAAGCCGCTGGAATGGTTCTTTCTGCTCGTTCTGTATACCGTCGACATTCGCCCGGAAGACCGGATTCAAGTGCAATACAGTGGGTTCGGTAAAAAGATTAGTCGACCGAACGCCGAATTGACACGGTAACGCAGAAAATAAAGTGTCGGAATGAAATACTCTAAGTTTTTATCCACGTCCAAAATTAAAAGATCGGATATAGATCGTTTAACTAACGGGACACGTTAGTTGGATTAAAACAAAAGAACCTCGGGCACAGCTTCTTTCAAGCAGTGCCCGAGGTTCTTAGTATTGGTATTGCCCTTAAGCGGCGACGTCGCGTCTCGTAAACAGTAACCAAGCTAAGAATTGGAATACGATGTAGTAGGCGACAAGTATCATAATCGAGAACGTCAACGTCATTTCCGGTCTTAGCGGCGATGCCCCTTGCATATATTGCGTCAGGTCAATGTTGGAGAAGAGCAAATACTTGACCCAGCTATAGCCGCTGAGAAGCGCCGATAGCGTATTGCCGACCAGCATGAACAGAAGCGAGAAGGCTATGGCCATCGAGGAGCTGCGGAACGCGGATGATATCATGAAAGCCATCGTTACGTACATGAGCATGGATACGATCGAGAAAGCGTATTTCTCCAACGAATTCAAGAAATAGGAACTTTCTTGGATAACTCCGCCATCGGTAATCGATATTTTCGCTTGGCTTGTTCCTTCGAAGCCTTCGAGAATACCTCCAGCCGCGTAAGCAGACGCAAATGTCAATATGAGCAGCAGAAGCGCGAACCCAAGCGTGGCGATGTATTTGCTGATCATAATCTTCGTGCGCGAAGCCGGACCGACAAGCAGCAGCTTGATCGTGCCCCAAGTGAATTCGGCCGCAATCATATCGGCAGCGATAATGACGGTTAGAATCGTCGCTAAAATAATTAAGTATGATGATGTATCTACATAATTCCACAATGACAATTCGTTAGGATTAGTATTTTGTTCCAAATAATATTCATTGAGTTTGATTTCGTTAGCGAAGTATGTTTTGTCCTCTTCCGAGAGTTCTTTGTTTTCTTGAAGCTCCTGTTGCATGTTGCTATTCCGTTCGGTCAGGTTGTTTTGCCAGTCGATCGTATTATTTTGGCTTGATTCCCACTTCATGATGCCGCTCATCAATGCAATTGTAAAAACGAGGAAGGCAATCATCAGCCATGTACGAGGACGACGATATATTTTCATATTTTCGTTTCGAATTAGATTAGACAGACTAGACAACCATCTCACCTCCGGTAATTTCCAAGAATTGTTCTTCTAGTGACTTCTGCGCCGCTTGAATGCCGAGCACGTCAATCTCCGAGCTTACAAGCAGCCTTGTAATATCGGGGATGGCAGCTTTGTCAGCCGCAATTTCGAGCTGATTGCCTTTCACCGTAATGCGGGTTGCATCGAAGATGGCGGATAGCAGCTGCTGAGCGGCAAGTAAATCGCCGACTTCGATAACGACCTTCGACTGTATCGAATCGCGAGTTTCCTGCAGCGAGCGAATATCGATGAGCTTGCCGGCTTGGATTATCGCGACCCGGTCGCACATAAGCTCCATTTCGGACAGAAGATGGGAAGAGACGATGACGGAGATGCCTTCTTCTCTCGTCAGCTTGCGCAAATAATCGCGCAGTTCTCTAATTCCTGCAGGGTCGAGTCCGTTTGTCGGCTCATCAAGGATGAGCAACGATGGACGATGCAGAATCGCTTGGGCAACGCCAAGCCGCTGCCTCATGCCGAGAGAGTAACGCTTAACCTTCTCGTGAATACGGTTCTGAAGCCCGAGAAGCTTAACGACCTCATTGATCCGTTCCTTCGTAATGCCTTTATGCCGACGGGCAAAATGAACAAGGTTTTGATAACCGGTCAAAAATTTATACATTTCTGGATTTTCGACGATCGCTCCTACATGCGTCATAGCAAGCTCGAAGTGCTCGCGGACGGATACGCCTTTAATTAGGGCCTCGCCCTTCGACATCGATATCAAGCCAACAATCATCCGTATTGTTGTCGTCTTGCCGGCACCGTTCGGTCCGAGAAATCCGAATACTTCGCCTGCGGGTATATCGAAACTAAGATTGTCGACGATCTTACGTCCGCCAATCGATTTGGTCACGTTGCGAAGCTTCAAAACGGCTTCTGTCATGCGTTAAAACCTCCTAGTATTATCTTACATATGGAACTATACTGGAAGTTGCTTTGTCATAAAATAGACCTTTGATCAGGATTTCTCCCCTGCTTAGGTCGAGTATGAACGTTTTTCCAAGCATTTTTTAAACAAATATTTAAAAATATGCTTAATAAACAACTAAGAATTATTTACAACATTATGAGGTAACTCTCGAATTTGAACTGGAGGGTATAGGTTCACTTTCTGATCATTACCCTAACTAGACATAACCCAAAAGAAAATCACTTTTTCTAAAGTGTCTATCATTCGGGTTGCAGTTTAGCCACGGCAGCTGCTCCTTGGTTATATTAATCTAACGTTCAGGTTACGCTAATGAGTATTCGTTCCATAATGTGGGCTGACATCTTGCCAAAATTGCATTAGAAGGAATCTCTCTTGTCTATAGAGAAGTCATTTAAAGTCAAATATGCTCGATGCAGGGAGCTAGAATAGGAATGAAAAAGATCTTCATTATTGGAGTTGTAGCTAGTGGTAAGACGACATTGGCTAAACGCTTATCGCAGAAAGTTAGTGTACCTTGTTATGAACTTGACTCCATAGTCCATCATCAAACATCCACGGGACGACATAAACGTTCAGCAGAAGAACAAATTGAGGTTATAAAGGAAATAGATATACACGGTACATGGATATTTGAAGGAACAGATAGAGAGTCCTATCAATGTTTGTATGAAATGGCCGATACAATCATATTTCTTGATACTCCATTGTGGACGCGAAGGATAAGAATCCTGAAGAGATTCCTTAAGCAAAATCTTGGTATTGAAAAGTGTCATTATAAGCCAGACATCCTGATGTTGAAGATGATGTATAAATGGACAAGGGATTTTGAACAAAATAGAAGCGGTTTCGAAGCCAAGTTAAAAAAATACAAAGAGAAAGTGATCAGGTTAAGAGATAATAACGACCTGGACTTTACCTGAACGAATATGACTCAGGGATGGGAGACGATAGTTAATTACCGAAAGGGCGGCCGCGTGCTAGCTCATCGTTACGCTAACGGGCAGTTATGCTTAACATGATAATATTGTAAAATGAATACTTTAATTGATATAAACCAGTTGGTGTTGGTGATCTTTAAAAGGAGTTTTATGAAAAAACTAAGAAAACACTTGTTGAATCTAGCTTTTGGTGAGTTAGTAGCGGCTATTTCTTTTTTGGTTGTATTTAAACTGTATCTAGATTTAGGATTCGCAAGCTTGCTTGCGTTTTCATTTCTTGTGTTGCAGTTAATTCAAGGTGTGCTGTATTGGGTATTTAGATCTCAATCATTAGGTAAAGAGAAATCATTGTTAATGCGGAATACTCTAATTATGCTTAGAAGAATTAATCTTCTTTTGGCTTTGTTAATTGTTATTTTCTTGTTAATGCTTGCACAGAATAAAAGAGACCTATTTTTTGGTATGTTGATTTATGTTTTTTCCGTGATAGAATACATAAATTACTATTGGTATCGTTTAAGCTATGGGAAGTCGGGTTTCAATATTAAATTGCTTATTCAAGCTGGTTTAAAGCCTTCAAGTATTCATAAATTAATAAAAAGAAAATAATTCTCTAAACTTTCGAATAATAAGCATTCATTCACAAAGGGCTACCGCTATTGCTATGGAATCGGCTCTGCTTTAATAAAAGGTATGGCTAACTGTCTGGCCAAACGTGAAATTGAAAGTTTCTGTATGGATAGCGGTTATCGACATGTTCCATTTCAATCGATTTATTAGTATATAATGATAATTGAATAGGAGGGCGTTATCTAAATGGAATATATAGAAACAGGATTAAAACTATTTGTGTTTATAATAGTTATTTCTCTATTCTTTAGTTTGGTACGATTCCTTGTCCAAAAATATCTAAGTGATTTCTTTCAAGGTTTCTCGGAAAAAACAATAAAAATATTTAGGTTACTTAAAGGAAAGTTTCAAAAAACAGGCTGAAAATATGGTTAGCGTTTTGAGAAACCGGTCTATTCTAAGCAAATGTTCAATAATGCTGAGCGTATAAAAACGTCCAATTGTTGGCGCTGTGCTTTTTATCTGGCAGGGTATGTAAATCAATTCGCGAAAATTTCAAATAACATAAGTGAAGAGGCAGCATAGCTTTATGAAACTAGGATAAAGTTTAACACAAAGGAAACCGCCTAGTATTTGACATATAACTTTGTCATATGTTAGCATAAATTTAACTTATACGAACGGAGGGGTTACGTGTGTTGATCTAATTCTTCGATACTTTTTGCACAATGAATTGGTTTGTGGTTTAAGACTATTTTGTGTGCATCGTCATCGAAGATTAGTTTGCCTTCACGGTAACCTAGTTTAGTTTTATATTATTGGGGAGAGGGGTAACCCTGCCTTCATGCCATATAAACTAGATACAAAGGAAATGGATTGAACTTTTTATGATCTACCCTGTTATTGGACTGATTCTCTTCCATAGGGTAATCATAATATTGTGTTCATTCTCAAATTCTTTTTCGATTACAGTATGCGCACAGGCCTATGGCCTGTGTTTTTTATTTTTAAGAAATATTGGAGGGTTCCATATGAACGAACAACTAATAAAAGTAGATGGGATTAATATATGTGCAGACAGTTTCGGAAAGCCAGATCATCCGGCCATCTTGCTAATTATGGGTGCTCAATCCTCACTGATTTGGTGGGAAGAAGAATTTTGTCAGCGTTTGGCAGATGCAGGACGTTTTATCATGCGTTATGATAACCGAGATGTTGGACGTTCAACAACTTACGAGCCTGGTCAACCGGGTTATACTTTTGAAGATATGGCAGATGATGCAATAAGAGTGTTGGATGATTATAAGATTGAGCAAGCTCATATCTTAGGCATGTCCATGGGTGGTATGTTGACTCAAATGATTGCTCTGCGGCATCCGGAGAGGGTTAAAACCATTACCCTCGTTTCAACGTCCAATTTTGCTCCGCATCTTCCTCCGATGGAGGAAAGAATTATGGAGTTTTTCTCGAATATGGGGGCTGTAGATTGGACGAACAAACAGTCGGTAGTTGAATTTGCCATTAATAGATCAAAGATTCTGGTCGGTTCAAAGCATGTTTTTGATGAGAAGAGAATTGGCGCATTGGCGGAAAAAGAATTTGATAGAAGCAACAATATCGCAAGCATGGGGAATCACGCCTTACTGACAGGTGGGGAATCTTATCTGGTTAGGACGAATGAAATCATTGCTCCCACTCTGATTGTTCACGGTACTGAAGATCCCATTATTCCTTATAAACATGGAGAAAATCTTGCTAATGAAATTCCGGATGCTGTTTTACTGACATTGGAGGGTACTGGACATGAACTTCATTATGATGACTGGGATATAATAATTACTTCTATTTCCAAGCACACATCAAAATCAAATTAGTACATGCCGATTTAAAGGCTTAGTTCACGTTTTCTCTATGCGGGTCTTCTCCATTTGAAGTTATGTTATACTTGTTAGGAAAAGGGGGTGCTTACTGATGGAGAATCTCTTAAGATTATCTGGTACTTCTTCCACTCATGCAAAGCCTGTTATTGGAAAAGCGTTACTTTGCGTGGGGCGAAACATTTTATAGCGCTGAATAAGCTTTTCTAATATTTTGGCTTTGCACCTTATTTTTAATTGTCAAAATAAGGAGCGGGCGAAGTTGAAATATATTAATGCAACAAAGATATTGCCTGAAGAACTAATTATGGAAATTCAAAAGTATGTTCAAGGAGAGGCTCTTTACATTCCTAAGCAAGAAAAGGAATATAAAAACTGGGGAAGCTTGAGCGGTGGTAGACAGTTACTGGATCAGCGAAATGCCGCTATTAGAAACGCTTTTATGAGTAAGAGCAGTATCGAGCAGCTTTCCAAGGAATATTTCCTCTCCATTGATACGATTAAGAGAATTGTGTATTCACATAATGAATAAAGAATAAAGGGCACTGGTGAGAATTTCTCATTAGTGCCTTTTTTGTGTTAACAATGAATCTAAGCCATTGTTGACATATGAATAGCTGTCTACATTATTTAAAATAGGTTTAGCATGTGAGAGTGTACATGATAGTTGGAAATTAGCAGACGAAAGAAAGTTAGAAAGGGCTCGAATTACTGCATAAAACGAAGAGCAGCACATCATAATGAATGATGTGTATAGATAGAAAGCGAGGAAATTAAAAACCATGAGTGAGCAAAAAAACAGAAGTAGACATTTAGTTGATCAAGAAATTATTAGTGTAGTTGATTTATTTCCAACAACGGATCTTTCTGAATCAATGTTAATGGAATCACGTAACAATCAAGCAAAAATGCTGCCGCAAATAGATGTTACGCAGTTGTTCCCAGTTACTTTTGAAGAAAAAACAGTACCAAGTTATTTTGGAGGTCCAGATATTCGCATAGAGATCATTAAACCAATCCAGCCAAAGTACAAGAAGTTGCCTTTATTTTATTCTATTCACGGCGGCGGTATGGTTATGGGAAGTCCGGTTGGTGATCGTACAGCTAATGCTTCGCTTGCATCCCAGCACGGTTTTTGCTGTGTATCTGTGTATTATCGCTTGGCACCAGAGCATGCTCAGCCTAGTCAGCTACAGGATTGTTATTCGGGCCTAAAATGGTGTATTGAGCATGCAGAGGAATTAGCGATCGATTCTCAAAAAGTGGCCATATCCGGCAGCAGTGCCGGTGCAGGATTAGCAGCGGGTCTTGCCATTTACATTCGTGACCAAAAGGAATTTGATATCCATCATCTAAGGCTGCGTAATCCAATGCTTGATGACCGTACAAGTATTGCGCCAGAACATCCCTATGCGGGTGAGTTTGTTTGGACAAAAGGAAGTAACTATTTCGGCTGGAAATCTGTTTTAGGGCATGAACCCGGTCATGAAACGGTTAGTGAGTATTATGTGCCTGCGCGTGCAAAATCACTAGCTGGTTTGCCGCCCACTTATATAAGTATAGGCAGCATTGATTTATTCATCGATGAAGCCTTATTATTTGCAAAACAACTGGTCTTTGATGGTGTGTTAGTGGAATTACATGTATACCCTGGGTACCATCATTTGTCCCCGATGTTTCCAGATGCTCATTTTTCAATAGAAGGATTCAAATCCAGTGAATGGGCTTTGCTGAAGGCGCTGAATGTACTTTAAAGCGGAACGAATTTTTGGCGTAGCCAATAGGGAACCAAAAAAGTCAAAAGTCTGATCCATTCAAATTGAAAATAAACCTCTCTGCAGGATGCTGCGGGGAGGTTTATTTGCTCATTCTTGTTATTAGGCTAACGAGCAGGATAGTTCAGTATATCTAACGAATTTTAAAATTACTAGTTATTATCGAGATTTTTTAGATGGGAAGATGGCACTTCAACCCTCATATATAAGAACGTGAACGATTGTTTGAATATGCAATTGCAAATGGGTGGGAATATTTTTTAGATAAGAAGCCGCTGAAAATCGAACAAGGTCATGGCAAACAAGAACGCATTAGAATACAACAATAGGGCTGGCATAGTATAAATTAGAATAGGGATGTTTAATTAAATGATTTCTAGTATAAAACACATTGAATTTCCTCGTGCAATTAACAGGGTGCTTATCTCAAAATTAGTATTTATCCGCTGCGTAATGCCATTCTTATTCCGCCTAAGGGTGAAGTTTTCGTCGCCAAGTATGTTCCAGGTTTCGAACGTAATCTCCTCATCATGAGCGATAAGTCAGAATACGGGAAGAAATGGATAATTAATAAGGATTTGAAACCGATTATAAAAGCCGAAGCCAAGCTTGCAACAAACTCCACCAACTCAAAATTCTTTTCGCAATACCGTAAAGCGCTTCAGGCGTTCATCGAAAAGCACCGCGATGGGCCCGATCCAGCCCTAATTCGTCAGTATGAGCAAAAACTCGAAGTACTTGAGGCGATGGGACGTGAGCGACAATCTGAATAGTATTGAAGGGTTCTAATTATTTTTATAACGAGGCTGGCTAAGGGTATATTGGTTGTTGAGATAACGGGACACAATAGTTGAATTATAAAAAATGTGAGCAGACGCTATGGTGGGCTGCTCATTTTCTTAAAAAGGACTTGACTATAACACTAGTGTCATGCTTTATGATGAACTAAGAATACAAAGAAAGGAAGTTGAGCTATGAAAATGAAAATAAGCCAAATAGCGAAACAGACCGGCACTAGTATTCGGTCCTTAAGACACTATGAGAAAAAAGGGCTGATAACCGCTTCTCGTCTTGACAATAATTATCGCGAATTTGATGATTCTATTGTCGAAGTCATTCATACGATTCAACTCTATCTTAATTTAGGACTCACAACGGATCAGATAAAAGATATTATGTATTGCCAATATCCGGGTAACGACGAATTCGGCGAAAAAGACGAGTATTGTGATGAATTACTTCAAATCTATGAAACAAAACTGGATGAAGTTATTCGACAACAGAAAGCTTTAGCAGATGCGGAATTAAGCTTGAAAAAGCAAATCATTTTAATGAAAAACCACCAAGATAAAAGAAATTAAGGAGGCTGAGCCATGACGATTTTAGTAACAGGAGCAACCGGAAATGTGGGTCGATATATCGTTGAAGAACTCGTCCGAACAGGTCATAATGTGCGTGCGTTGACGCGTAACCCGGCAAAAGCAAATTTCCCCATAGAGGTTGAGGTTGTATATGGCGATCTTGCTTCTCCAGAGACTCTTTTACCCGCGTTGAAGGGCGTTACAAGCATGCACTTAATTACGTTTAACAGTGAAGGTTTTGGCCCGCTGCAGACTGGACCCGAAATTGTTGAACTGGCCAAGAAAGCTGGAGTAGAGCGAGTCACAGTATTGTGGAGCGGTGTGAACGGACCCGTGGAGCAGGCCGTGGAAGCGAGCAGCCTGGAGTGAACCTTTCTCCAGCCGCCTCCAGAGTTTATGTCCAATACACTTATCTGGGCAGAGTCCATTCGCTCGGAAGGCATTGTGAAGGAGCCATTTGCTGATTCTTTGGATGCGATGATTCACCCGGCCGACATCGGTAGTGTCGCTGCAACCGCACTGACCAACACCGGTCATGCAGGTAAAATCTATACGTTGACCGGACCTGAAGTGCTAACCATACCAGAGAAGGTTCGCACGATCAGTGCTGCAATCGGGAAGGATATCCAATTCGTCGAGCTCACCGAAGAGCAAGCACGCGAACGCATGCGGAATAAGGGAGCCCAAGAGGATGTTATTAATTTTGTAGTAGGCTGGCATGCAAACCCTCCTAAATCTGCATATACAGTGGTTCCTACCGTTGAACAGGTCACTGGCCGACCAGCACGCACCTTTGCCCAGTGGGTGTCAGAGCATGTGCAATATTTTAAAAATCAATGAATTGAGATATTACACAAAGCAGCAACTATAGCGGAATGAAAAGATATTTTATTAGAGAGAACTTCTCTGCAGGGTACTGCGGGGAAGTTTTTTTGCTTATTTGTTATTAAGCTAACGCCCAGGATAGTTCCAATATGTGTTAAAATTGAGTACGAAAACAGTTAAACTAAGAACTTTTTCTGAGGTGATTCAGTACAATGAGCTTAAACCCTTATGAGGCAAAAACAAAAGAGGATATGCTTCAATTTGTAGCTTCTTTAATGAGCGATTTGAATACAAATAAAAATGATTGGGAAAATCCGAAGTTGGAATCATTTTTAGATGGGATGAAGGCGTGGCTTGAAGATACAAGGACTAATCTTGAGCCAGATTGGCGTACCTTCGCAATTATTCTCTCTGCCGGAAAATCCTACGAGTGATTTTTTTTATTAGTCCAATTTTAATAGATTAATTTACTATGAGAATACCTTAGTAGAATGATCACAAACTTTTTAAATAAGACGTTATAATGGAAGGAAATTTAATGAAAACATCATATCTTAAACGGTATATTCGATTTCGCACGAATTTAGAGGGTCGATATTTTATATGGTCGATAATAATCGAGCTAATATCAAGATTTCCAATCAGTCTTAAAGAAGCGATTGATTTAATAAATCAAAATTGGAGACACATTGAATTAACTAATCATGATAATATGGCTTATCATGAGTCACCCGAGTTTTGGGCTAAAGACTTTTATTGGGGACATAATTCGATTTGGTGGAAAAAAGGGGGAAATCGTATTCAAATGGGGCTAGAACCACTTAAGCCTGAAAGAAAAAATAAATTTGAGAATTATTATGTTTGTACCATAAACACAGGTGAGATTATTAATAATTATAGTGTTTTATTATCCTACTCTAATGTGAAAGCTCTGAAATTAATAGGATTGATAGATAAAGACAAGGGACTTATATATTCGTTTAGTACTAAAAATTATAATGAAGCATTAATGAAACATTATAGAAAATCAGGCTGGGGTACGTACAGAGAAGAAGGTTAACGATATGTCACCTCATGAAAGCAATAACTGTACGTATCATTATACTCCCACATCGGCAGCTAGTTCCTTGATCCATATGATGTATCAGTCTGTTATGCATGAGTAAAAACATATATTGTAAAATAAGGTAAAGATATATTTGGAGGAAAACAATATGACTCTTGAATTGGTTATGATTATTGTTTTATTTCTTTTAAATATTCCAATATATAAATTTCTGTTTCGTATTTTCTTTGTGAATGAAAGTGATTATAACGAATCTATTAAGCATACATTTACTCCTAACATAATTTCGTTTTTTAGAGGGGAATATTGGAAGGATAGAATTAACACAGCAAGACTTCAGTTTTTTATACTTATTTGCATAGGAATAGTTGTGTTGGAATACATCGCTTTGAATAAGCTAATCGATGTTTTTCTTTAGCTTGATTGAACGATCAACAATTGTAAATTGTTCACTTTCCATATTTGGAGGCGATTACTGTGGCTATCGGAGATTATCAGTTTATTCTATTTCCATTTGGAAATGAACCAATCGTTACTGAAGATGGGATGGAGTTTATTGGGCAGAACAATTTCGACTTTGTCCAAACAGTAGAATTACTCAAAAACTCAACTTATATAAAAAATGAACCAACTTTGAAATCTTGGAATTCATTTAATGATGCGTGTTATTTTCTCTATGATGATGGAATATACAAAGTTGAGATCGAACTAAATACGGGCACCGAATCAGAAAAGGCTGAAGAGATATCTGTCAGAACTAATGTTTATAAAGAAGAGGGTAGTGTAACTGAAGCATTACGAATATGTAAGTTGTTATGCGTTTCCTTGAATTTAAATTGCTGGAGCATGAAACTTCGTAAGCTAGTTGATTTTAATAATGAAGATGATGTGAAATCTACAATAAATCATTTTAATAAGCTTAGAAATAAGGATTAATGCCCTAAAATTTGTTAACTCAGGCATTTCAATGGCCTGCTCATTTTATTAAGCTAATGGGTAGATCAGAATATTAATGATAACTGAATCTATGATCGAATAATAATGAAAGCATATTTAATGAGGTGGGTTATGTTCGAGTTGAGTAGGAACGAATTTACTAAAGTATTACCAATGTTTTCAAAAATCCAAAACAAAGCAGTCTTTGCCTTTTCTGTTATTGAGCATGTGCAAAATGGAAGGATATTTGTAAACAGTAGATTAGATCCGTCTGCTGCTTTTCTTACAAGTTGCGGTGGATTTTATTGTTTAGTTGGTAATGCCTCAGACTGCACATTTAATGACGAGGTAGCGAACTTTCTAAATCAGAAAGATAACCACATTGGGTTCTATGCACTGGCGATGTTCACAGACGAATGGGAAAGAGCTTTCCAGAAATATCAACTAGTACATGCAAATAAAATAAAACGTATTTATTTCCGATTTAATGAGCAAAAGTTTATTGAAAATAGTAAAGACATACATATAAACATTGATGAAGGACTGCAATATGAAGCGCTAAACGAAGATATCTCAAATAGATATCGCGAGGATTTCTATACATACTATAAGCTAGTGTGGGATTCCAACGAGTATTTTAATGAGTGCGGCATCGGACATTTTATTACAAAAGAGAATAAAATCATAAGCGTTTGTTCATCTCCTTACGTTGGTGGAGGTTTTGCTGAGATTGATATTATTACAATTGAGGAACATAAATGTAGAGGACTCGCGACAAAAGTTGGTATCGAGTTTATCAATGAATGCCGTAGTAAAAGACTACTACCAAACTGGAGTTGTCATTCAGATAATCAAGCATCGATATCTCTTGCAAATAAACTTGGATTTGATCTAATCGCAGAGCATCCGATGTATTGGTATAACATGTAGCGTGGCGAGGCCCATTGACGTAGGGAGCGCTTTGAAGGCGAGGACATCTCAGATATTTAAAGGTTGGCAGCTTGTTTAATATAGGGAAAAGAAATTGTAGAATATTTTGAGATTAGTCTCCATAATATAGAAGTGAAATTTTCTATTTTACAAATTGGCTTCGTTAAACTTGTTATTGGATGGTGATGAGATATGAAAAAAAGGTATTTATTAATAATGGTACTAATGACTTTTACTGTTCTTTCATTAACGGGCTGTGTACCTGGAGATGGAGTAAATAATGCTCAAAATCCTGCAGGCTTTTTCTGGGGAATATGGCATGGCTGGGTTGCTCCTATTTCCGTTATTATTGGCATTTTCAATCACGATATTAGAGTATATGAAATCTACAACTCTGGCTGGTGGTATGATATAGGTTTTTACATTGCAGTCATCAGTGGCTTTGGAGGGATATCACTCTCTCGACGAAAAAAAGTGAAACGAGAAGAATAGTTGTTTGTATAATTAGCACGTTAAACTAACAGATATGGTGATTAAATAGCATAAAAAAATGAGCAGGCGCTGCGGTGGCCTGCTTTTTTTATTAAGCTAACGGGCAAAATAGTTATAACCGAAAATTACTAACCACGCATTGAATTTACTAGTTATAATTATAACAATTATTCATTGAGTGGAGGTGTTTCTATGCAAGAAATAGACTACAGCACTTACTTTTGGCAAGACGAAGCTATACGATTGCGTGGAATTTCACTAGAAGATTGGGAAAGCTGTTTTGTAAGTGGATATGACACTCCTGCGCGTCGATTGTTAGAATGTACAATAGAATTGCCGCCTACAATTTCTGAAGCAAAAAGATTTGTTGAGGAAAATACGGACTTTTCATCAACGAACAGTAGAATTATGTTTACCATTGAAGACTTGGATGGTGTAAGTGTAGGCGGTATTAATTTAAATAGCATTGACGAGAGGAACGGAACATTTAGCATAGGCATCGTGATTGATAAACCCTACCGAGGTAAAGGATATGGAACCAGGGCAGTACACATGCTCCTAAGATATGCTTTCTTCGAGCGTAGACTAAATAAATTCAATGATTATGTTCTTGAAGGAAATGAGCCATCGGCTAGTATGCTTAGAAAAGTAGGGTGTGTTCAAGAAGGAATCAGGCGTCAAGTGTTCTACATAAACGGAAAATATCATGATTCCATCTTGTTTGGTTTAACGAAGGATGAGTATGTGAATTTTCTTCACAAGGACCATCATATTATTTAGACGCAATTTGGGTGATTGGAGAGGTAATTAATGAAAAATATAAATGTTGATGTTGTTGTAAGATTAATAAATGAACAATTCCCAGAATGGTCTGAGCTAGATATCAGACCTGTAAAATTTAGTGGGAATGATAATAGAACATTTCATTTAGGTGAACATATGAGTGTAAGATTGCCAAGTGCAGCATCCTACGCTCCTCAAGTGGAGAAAGAACAAAAATGGCTGCCAATGTTATCCGCAAAACTTTCTTTACCCATTTCCATGCCACTAGCTAAGGGGAATCCTAATGAAGAATATCCATGGCCATGGTCAATCAACAAATGGTTGGAAGGAGAGACATTGTCTCTGGAAAAATTAAATGATCTTAACCAATTTGCAATAGACTTGGGTTCTTTTTTAATTGAATTACAATCTATTGATGCTAGTGAAGGTCCTTTAGCCGGGGAGCATAATTTCTATAGAGGCGGATCTATAGCTGTATACGATGAAGAGTCAAGATATGCAATTGAGAATAATAAAGATGTTTTTAATGAACAGGTCTTAAAAGAAATTTGGGAATCAGCCCTTGATTCTAAATGGGAAATGGAGCCGGTTTGGGTCCATGGTGATATAGCACCAGGAAATATACTCATTCAAGACGGAAAACTCTATGCAGTCATTGATTTCGGTATTTTGGGAGTTGGTGATCCTGCTTGTGATGCTGCAATGGCATGGACGTTTTTTGATGAAGAGAGTAGAAAGATATTCAAAAGTGTATTAAATATGGATGAAGGAACTTGGAACAGAGCAAGAGGATGGGCGTTATGGAAGGCTTTAATAACCTACAATGGTAATAAGTATACTAACAAAGCAATTGCAGACGAATCATATAAAATTATTAATATAATCGTAGACGACTACGAATCAGAGAAAATTGAAAAATAACTTTAGCTTCCGTTTAACAGAGACTTTGGTTTTCGCAGTGGAGTTTATTTTATATGAGTAAGAATTAAAATGAGCAGGCGCTGCGGTGGCCCGCTCATTTTCTTAAGATAACGGACAAGCTAGTTCATTTGTTCAGCGTTATGAGTTATAAGGACAGACGTCAAAACAGTGCAAGCTGTAGGTCTCAAATGGATAACTGAACTTCTTCTCCTACTTCTGATTTTGTTCGCCATAACAAGACTAATGATAAAATCACAATAACCAGACATATCCAATATACCGATCGAAATCCTGTAAACTGGGCAATGATTCCACTTCCGAGCGTTCCTGCCAGCCTACCTATGGTGGAGGCGTTGGTATAGAGCGTTGTAGCTACCCCCGGTGAATCCGGCATCATATTCGTGAAATAGCTAAGTCCATTGCCCATCACGATTGCCACAAACGTTGCCTGCATAAGCTGCGCTATAATCAGTTGAATCGGATCGTTCGAAACACCTAAGGTGACGAAATAGAAAATAGCAATAATGCTGCCAATCATTAAAAGAGTATGATTTGATATCTTTCTACCATACGCACCTAAGATCAGCATAATGGGAATTTCAAGGCCGGCACAAATACCGACCACTAACCCGACATCCGTATGCGTGCCTTGAAGCACGTTCACAATAAAGAGCGGCGTGTTGATTAAATTCATCGCGTTAACCGTGAACAGAAGAATAAAAGCGATAAACGGCAGCCTGATCTGCCTGCTAATGAGCAAAGAGGTACCGACTGTGTTGCTCAACCCAGGTTTTTGTGGATTTGCTTTCCGGCTTGAAAGAAACAGGAATATAAGAGATGCTGTCGTAAGATAGATGGCGGATGTCACCAGAAAGAGACCGCTGTACCCAATCGCCGCCAAAAGAAGAGTCCCTGCCAATGGTCCGATTAGAAAACCTAGAGAGATCAGAGAACGTAATGCAGACATCGCTAACGTTTTGTCAACGAATTTGCTTTCATTGGCAGATTCCTGTGCATAAGCATAAATTTGAGGTATGGAGGCAGCCCCAAATCCACTCAATATACTGACCACAATCAGCAGCATAATGAAATTATCGAATGTCAAATACGCAGCATACACCAAAGCAGACGAAAGCATTGCTGCAATCAATATCCATTTCCGGTCTAGACCGCTATCCGAACGTTTGGCAATGAGCGTGTTCACCAAAATACCGCTTAACGAACTTACTGCCATGAACACGCCGAACGCCCCAGTGCTCATTCCTAAATCTTCTGTGAAATAGAGAGCTAGATAAGGCGTTGTAATCGATATTCCGATCCCGATCATCAGCATGCAGATGACGAATAAACGATACCCTTTAATTTCGAACAATTTTTTAAATCGTGCGAGCAAAATCTGATCCTCCTTCTTCCCTCCCGAAGATAGTTAGATATCGAGTTTCCGGGTACCGATCCATTTCACCATTTCCGGGTCCCGATGTGAGAAGAACTGGCTCTGTTTCGTATCTAATGCAGCAATTGACTCCATGTCCTTATGGTCTAATTCGAAATCAAAGATATTGAAGTTTTCGATAATTCTTTCTTTACGAGCCGACTTTGGAATGACAACGACTTCTCTTTGTGTTAGCCAACGCAAAACAACCTGGGCAACGGATTTATTATGCTTTTCGGCTATAGCTACCAATAATTCATTTTGAAACAAGTTATTTTTCCCTTCAGCAAATGGCGCCCAAGACTCGATCTGAACATTGTTCTCTTTCATGAAGGCTGCATTTTCGATTTGCTGGTTGAAAGGGTGTGTTTCCACTTGGTTTACGGCAGGAACAACTTCATTATGAATAATCAAATCTATTAGCCGATCCTCGTGAAAGTTACTTACGCCAATTGCACGGACCTTTCCTTCACGATATAGCTCCTCCATAGCGCGCCAAGAGCCATGCACATCGCCAAAGGGCTGATGAATTAAATATAAATCCAGATAATCAAGCTGCAATCTTGTTAGTGATCGTTCAAATGCCCTCTTTGTGCGCTCATAACCAGTATCCTGTACCCAAAGCTTTGTAGTGATAAATAACTCTTCTCTCGCTCTGCCACTCCGTTTTATTGCTCTGCCAACCGCTTCCTCATTTAAATAAGAGGCAGCTGTATCAATCAGGCGATAGCCTGCTTTAATAGCTTCATGAACGCTTTCTTCACATTCATTTGCATCTGGAATCTGAAAAACACCAAAACCGAGAGTAGGCATTTCAACACCATTGTTTAGAATTACTTTTTGCACGGTAAGACCTCCATTATTTTAGTGTGTAAGTGCAGGGAGCTAAAAATTAGTAAATTCCTTATCAAATGATTCATTGTATATTTACCGATTACAACCTTATTATGCACTGGATTAAATAGATACAGTTATCCCATTCGTATCAAATGTTTGCCTAATTCTCTCACTACCGCTTATGTAACAAATGCATATGGTCTATAATTGAGCTATAAAATAACGTCGTTGGAGGGGCCAATGTCTGAAATAATCATGAAACAGCAGAATGAACTCGCCGAAATTATTAAGCGTTATTCTGGAAAAGACGGTGTATACCCTACCGCTATTCCATCTTTATTTTTCATCCATATCTCAAATGTTAATGTACCCAGGCATGGAGTTTACAAACCTTCCTTATGTATAGTTGTCCAAGGTGCGAAGGAAGTATGGCTAGCGGATGAGCGCTATAGATACAGTCCTGCTGAGTATCTTGTTGCAACTGTTCACTTGCCGGTCACAGCCCAAGTTACTGAAGCGTCTCCCGACACGCCTTATCTGGGTTTTAAACTTGAATTTACACCAAGCCAAATCTTAGAGGTTCTACAAGAGTCTGAAAATCAAGTGAAATCGAAAATAGATCCGAATCGGGCAATGTTTGTCAGCCAGATGGAATCGACTTTGTTGGATGCGGTCCTCAGGTTAGCTCGTATGTTAGATAATCCCAAAGATATTCCGGTTCTTGCTCCATTAATTACGAAGGAGATTCTGTATAGGGTGCTGGAAGGTGAGAATGGAAGTGTTTTAAAACAAATTGTAATGGAGGGCAGCTCAATCCACCAAATTAGAGAGGTTATTGAGCAGATCGTGAATCATTATGATCGTACTTTCCGTATTGAAGAGCTTGCCGAAATAGCGAATATGAGTGTCTCCTCGTTTCATAGGCATTTTAAAGAAGTAACGGCTATGAGTCCAATTCAGTTCCAAAAACAGCTGAGACTGCAGGAAGCTCGTCGCCTGCTTTTAAACGAGTCAACAGATGCCACTGATGTCGCATTTCGAGTAGGCTATGAAAGCCCCTCGCAATTCAGCCGTGAGTATTCCCGAATGTTTGGCTTTCCTCCGAGACAGGATATAAAACGGCAGAAAGCATAAAAGGCTAAAAACAAATTCGAAACCAGATAGGTAGGGAAATACTTAGAAAGTAGACATAATCCTAACATTTTTCTTTTTTTGGGATTTTATTGATTAGTAAGCGCTGCGGTTATTAAACTAACTGAAGGAGTAATAAAAAATAAATGTTAATATAAAAGAGAATATTGTTGTTGAAGTTAAAAAAATATATTTTAGGAGTGTCGCTAATTGATAGGTCCAGATATAAAAAGTGTTTTCCCAATGAAGAATATCAGAAGCTTATGTTTTCTTAAAAATATAGTGGTTAATCCAAATATTGAAGTTGGAGATTACACCTATTATGACGATAATAATGATCCGTTAGGCTTTGAGAAAAACGTTCTTTATCATTTTGACTTTATCGGAGATAAGCTGAAAATCGGAAAATTTTGCGCTATAGCATCAAGCGTCAAGTTTATTATGAATGGTGGGAATCATAATACAAACTCGTTTACAACTTTTCCTTTTGGGGCATTTGGAGGAGAGTGGGAAGCCGGCTTAAAGAATCTAAGTGGTGGTTTCAAAGGGGATACAGTTATAGGAAACGATGTTTGGATAGGCTATAATGCTACAATTATGCCGGGGATTCAAATTGGTGATGGTGCGATAATCGCAACAAACGCAGTTGTAACTAAAGATGTTCCGTCTTATTCCATTGTTGGAGGTAACCCAGCAAAATTAATCCGTTATAGATTTGACGAGGAGACTATTGATATTCTCAATAATTTGAAGTGGTGGAACTGGGATGTTGAAAAAATAACTGAATATATTCCTATTTTGACAAGCAATAATACGGATGATTTAAAAGAACTGCTGAAGTCATTATAAAAACGGTATTACGCTAACAAGGTACGATAGTTGGACAAATAAGGAGCAGTTTGCTATAGCGACTGCTTCCTTTTTTCATTAAGTTAGCCGGATGTTAATGCAATTGTCAGGAAGGAATCGTGGACCGTTTCACGTATTTTAAATGTATATATTTTGAAGAAACAGAGGTCTATTCATAATGACAACCGCAAAAACGGAAAAAGATATTAAAATTGACCCTGATTACTTACAGTCACTATTACGGCGAGTTGTATATTCTCAAAATTTACAGTTATTATCGTGGAATTGTAGCCCTCTTGGAGAAAATAAGGAAGAAAGTTCGGTTTATAGGGTATCTTGTATAGCTCTGGACAGCGATAGAAAACAAAATTATACAATGATACTCAAGATATTAAAACCTGATCCTATGCGTAATCAAATCAATCACTACTACTACTGGAAACGCGAAGCTCTGGTTTATCGTTCAGGGATTCTAAATCAATTGCCACTTGGTATAAGGGCTCCCTTATGCTATACAGTAGAAGAGCATCCGGATGAAAATGTCTCGATCTGGCTCGAGGATATAGCTATTGAAAATGTCCAAAGTGAATGGTCATTCAAGCACATGTGTAAAATATCCTATTTACTTGGCAAATACAATGGCGCATACATAACAGGGACAACTCTCCCAACTGAATCTTTTTTATGCCATAATTGGATGCGTTCTTGGGTGGAGGTGTGTGCTGCTTATGCTAAACCTATTGAGGAGCAAAAAGTTATTTGGGATTCTTGCTTAATTGATTTTAATGGTAAGAGCTCAATGTGGGAGCTTTATCGTATCAATAGAGACCGAGTAAACAGCTTGCTGCAGACATTAGAATTACTGCCTCGTGTATTTGCCCATCAAGACGTACACTGGGATAACATTTTTATTGAGCAATTGAATGGAAATGATTCATTAATAGCGATTGATTGGCAGTTTGCAAGTATATCAGGTGTAGGGGAAGAGCTTGGTCGAATGTTTGGATATGCGTTATTAAAAAAGAAAGTTCCCGTTAACATGGTAGCAGAGTATAAGAAAGAGTTATTTCTAAATTATATGCAAGGACTCAGAGATGAGGGATGGGACGGGAATTTCAAGCTTGCCCGTTTCGGTTTTACTGCGAGCGCATCGCTTAGGTTTATCATGGTTATTGATAAGATGCTTAGTAATTTAGAAGTAGACGATAAAATAAACCAAAAAGAAAAATCAAGTCATCCGTTGTTAGTAGCTCAGATACTGCTTGATTTGGCAGAAGAGTCTTGGAACCTAAGAAGTCAAATACTATAGTACTTTTCGGGGAAAGGGTGGGAAATGAGTGTCAGCATCACTTGATCGTTTTCTCAATGACAAGTTTCTAGGACTCAAATTGGAATCCCCTCTATTTTATAACGCGGATGTAGGCATTCGATTTGAAATCGGTGACCCGAATCCTTTGGTTTCTGATGAAAAATACAGAGAACAAGTGCTCTTTCGTACTAATCAACTATTTAAAGAAACGCACAGTGAAAGCGATGAAATATTTATTGTTTTATTTCTTAGTTTTAGAAGGAAGAGTAAGCCTCACAAGATAAAATTTTTTAAAAAAGGCGTTAAAAGCAAGGAAACTTTAAAAAAACTCAACTGTAACAGCATTACGATATCTGATGAAGAGGATGATGAATGGGTATCGTTCCGTTATGTGCTGAGTTGCAAAACTTCAGATATTAAGCCTGCAATGTTTCTCTTCGCGTATCATAGAATATTTTTCGTGAATACAACTCGTAATACGATTTTTTATTTATATGACGACAGAGGTTTAGATATTGCTTCTAACACAACGGCACCTCTCCAGGAACTTTATATAAATTATAATCACTGGATATTAGATTACGATAGAGAGAGTATCGACTCCATCTTCAAATCGTAAGTCATGTTAGGAGGATAATAGATGTTTGAACCTATAACAGATTATGACTTTAGGATATATTCTGACGACAAAAAATCATACATTAATTTTACACTTGTGGAGTACATACATAACCGTCTTCCTAGTTTAGCTTGTACGATTGATGTGATTGATTACAAATTTTCAGGTTGTAATGCAGAAGTATGGTTTTCAATAGACGAGCTGATGCAATTTATTAATCAAGTTGAGAGTGGGAGAGTTTCAAAAAAATGCAGTTTACAATCAATGTCTCCGAATGAATTTAAAATGACAATTGAGCAAATCAATTACAAAGGAGACTTATTGGTTACATATTCATTTTCAACTTCAAGATACGATTCCAATGGGCATATAAATTCGACTCTAGCTGGAGAGTTTCATTTTAACCAAGAATTTATCGATTTAACTATTCAGGATCTAAAACGGTTTTCTTCAGTGACGAAGCTTCAAGCTGATACCGATTTCAGATTTGCCACATAGAACCATAGCGAAATAATCGTTAGTTCTGCAATAATATACTATAGGAATTTCATTTTAAGATGTAGGCTATGAGAAGAGCTTGAAAGGAGTATTCTCATGGATTTTACATCTTTTTTGATTTACTGTACGATTGCTACGTTTACACCTGGACCTACCAATATCGTCATATTATCCACGGTGCATAATTTCGGTGTAAAAAAGGCAATGAAATATTCGTTTGGAGCAACAATTGGTTTTGCCTCATTACTTGTAATTTCTGCTTTGCTGAACACGATTCTCATAACGATTATACCGAAAATAATCATTGTGATGCAGATCATTGGAAGTGGTTATATGTTTTATCTTGTTTATCAAATTTACAAAATGGATGCATCAAACGGAGCTTTAAGCCAAACGGCTACTTTCTTTTCAGGATTTCTTATGCAGTTTTTAAATCCAAAGGTAGTATTATTTACATTGACTGTGATTCCAACCTTCATTATGCCTAGCTATAGCACAAGTTCTGCAGTCACATTAAGTATTCTAGCTATCACGTTAATTGGTTTTTTGGCATTTATGACATGGGTTCTCTTTGGTTCGATCTTCAAAGCGTTTTTACAAAAGTATAATAAGACATTTAATGTAGTGATGGCGTTATCTCTCGCTTACGCTGCAATCATGATCTGGATGTAAGCAAGTGATGACGAGGTGAATGGAATGAACAAATTTATTTATCAAAAATCAGCGGGTATTACGGTGCTCTCAGCGAATATGACTGATTTTACGTATAAAAAGCACGCTCACCAAGAATATGCAATGGGTGTAACTATACGTGGAATCCAAAAATATAATTTGGATGGCACTTTACAATTATCCCACCAGAATGGTGTTATGTTTTTTAATCCGGAACAGGCTCATGATGGAATGGCGCAGGATAAGACAGGACTGGATTATGTTATGATCTATATTGATCCGCAATTGTTTTTGGAGGTTATTGAGAAAAAGGATATCGTACGTTTTCCTAAACCTGTTGTGTATGATGATCGACTAAAACAAGGGATATTAAACCTTTCCTATGCAATATTGAGCGGAAAAGACGAGGCCGTTTGCAGTGAATTATTCGTATCCCTCACCGATAGCCTCGTCCAAACGAAGTTCTCGACGGACAACAAGAAGGATACCGCACTAATTCACAAGGCAAAGGATATGCTTCATGCCAATCTGGAACAGGTATTGAAACTTGATGAGATTTGTAACGAACTTCATTTATCAAAGTTTAAGTTTATTCGATTTTTCAAGGAGAATACTGGAATTTCACCGTATCAATACTTTCTTAACTGCAAAATCGAACTTGCTAAACAGTTGATCGAAAAAAATAGAGATATATACTCTGCAGTTGCTGCATGCGGTTTTGTGGATTTGACTCATTTAAATAAACATTTCAAAAGTGTATATGGCACAACTGCTTTCGAATATATGTCATATTTGAATTAGAGGGGCGATAGGTGCCTATGACAGTAGGTGAGATAATCTATAACCACTGGGATTAGGCCTGTTATTCTCAATCAAATATAACTTAATAAACATTATACGAGGCTGCCGACTTAGATTGGCAGCCTCGTTGCGTTTACGAGCAGCTTAGTTGAGATGAAAATGTTTATTTTGGATGATATACCATAAATTAAAACATTTTTGGATATCTAACGTCTATACAGTTATGGTTTTCAAAATTAAAGAAAGGAGTTTTTATTAAATTATGGAGGTGTTTAATTGAAAACTCTATATCTAATACTAGGTGGAATCATTAATTCATTTTTAGCGCAGATGTTTCCATACATTATAAAAATCAGTGCATCATGTATATATGTAATAGGTTATTTTTTCGGATTACATAACGGTTCTGATATGAGAGGAGAAGAAGATGTAATAATCGTACTCCTACCCATAACTCTTTTATTATTAACTTCATTTCTAGCTATTTTAATATTTAGCAATCGAACAATTTTCAGAAAAATAAAGATAAGAAAATCACGGTTCGTTTTGTTCAGTTTTGTATTCTTTATACTTTTTTTTAGTTTAAGCATGATGATTTTTGACCCTCCTAATCTTACATAATGACTTGAGATAAAATCGATAACTTTGGAGGTTTAAACGTATGGATGAAATAGTAGGAGAATGGTCTGCAAATGCTTTATTTGATCCGGGACCTAGTGATGAGATCATTTATTTTCTAGAACACGGAGATGGGTGGATAGAATACCTAAATTGGTCACTCTCCGCAATCGAAACATTTAGATGGTGGCGTAATGAGGAAGGGAGAATTAATATTAAGGGAGAAGCCATCCATTCAAACTCTGAACCTCTGAGAAAATCAAACAAAGTACATTCAAATTTATTAATAAGTATTCAACAAGGAATTACCACATTAGATAAACCCATAACTATCCTTACAGTAGAAAACGATAAGCTATATGAAACAAATAAGTATGGTCTAGTGAATAAAACAATAGAAAAGGATTATTTGGCTAAAAGACTGCTACTTTTAAATAAAAGATAGTTTAATTGTGAACGACTGTTTGAGTTAATGGGTAAAATAGTTTTAAAAAAACAATGAGCCGTTTGTTGTGATACTGCTTACTTGTTGAGATGTCGGGGGAAAATATGAACGCTGTTGAATTGGAGAAGTTCGCTAAGCAATACAATTCTTTTGAAAAAGCACATGAGGGATTCTGGGTATATGTAAACTCTTGGCTTAGTGATGAACCTGAAGAATTTGTTGAGGCATTTAACAGTAATGATATCTCAACTTCGACAAAGCTTTCAAATGAGAGAATAGCCTTAGTTATAAATTATCGATGGGACGATCCAATATATTTTGTTCAAACCACATTAAATGTTGAGATAAATGAGAGAGAAATTGCTCAGTATCATTTATTACAGACCCTTGATGGCGAAGATATGGATGATGGCCTCAGTTTTTCTAACGTATGTTTCGTACCAAGAAATATAGATTGAATACATTCCTCAAGTTATACGAGTAGGGCAGGTTAAACGCTATAACTTCTAGAACTGATTGTTCTACGTTCCGGAGGCCTTTTATTCTGTTCGTTTAATGTGCCAAACTGTAAAAACCAACTGATTTCATAAACAATGAGTACCATAGTACAATAATCACAAGTATGAGGCGAACAGCAGGAAACAAAAGCCCTCATGAGTCAACTAGCATGGTAATATCTTGTGAGGGTATATCTATAAATTTGGTTGTATACAATGAATTTGATAAGATAAAAATGTAATTTGTAATAGAGTTTGTATGCAAACTGCACAATCCATAAAAATGCAGTACAATGGAACCTATGTGAAACTGATGAAAAAGTGATGACACGGTATTAGTCGGTGTCCATCAGCTTGGAGCGGGCACAAAAGGGACAAGCTTAGAAAGCAATCCTATAGATTTATTAATGATCTGCTTATTATTAAAAACATAATAGTAATTTGATGAAGAGGGGTATTCCTTGATGACAAATAGTGGACTAAATCTTAAGGTTGATGGATTTAAAGGCAAATCTAAAAAGTGGAAAGAAGAATATAAGAAGTTGAGAAATATCGTACTTGACTGTGAACTGACCGAAGAATATAAGTGGATGCATCCTTGTTACACATTTCAAAATAAAAACATAGTTTTAATCCACGGATTTAAAGAATATTGCGCGCTTCTGTTTCACAAAGGTGCCTTGTTAAAAGATCCTAATGGCATCCTAATCCAACAAACAGAAAATGTACAGGCGGCGCGCCAAATTCGGTTCACCAGCGTTCAAGAAATAGTTGAAATGGAAGCTATCTTGAAATCCTATATTAATGAAGCCATTGAAGTTGAAAAAGCCGGTTTGGAAGTGGTTTTTAAAAAGAATACAGAATACACAATTCCTGATGAATTTCAAAATAAATTAGATGAAATGCCTGCCTTGAAAACTGCATTTGAAGCATTGACGCCGGGACGGCAAAGAGCGTACATTTTTTATTTTTCTGAACCCAAACAATCCAAAACTCGCGAGTCAAGGGTTGAAAAATATAAGCAGCAAATTCTGGATGGAAAGGGTTTAAACGATTAGGATGTATATTTGTTTTCCTGTTCAAAAGAAATAGAAGAACCCAGTCGCTAAATACCATTTAGTTAATGGGACTTATAATGAAGTCTATTGGCTTTTTAAACTAAACGGTAAAAGAGTGGTTTTATGTTCATTGTTACTGTGGAGATGACTCAGGAGCGAAAAAATCAGCTGCTTAACTGGGTTGACTCACACCAGAAGGCTACATTGGAAAATGATAAGGGAATCCTGGCAGGGCTGCAATGGATGGTTGATAAGTTGGATTTAACTGATCATCTCTACTCAGAGATGGCTGTAACAACTCCTATTATTATTAACCAAACTATTATTGATGAATGTAAGAAGAAGTTTGAAGAAAATTGGATTCATGCGTTATGGAACAGCGGGTTTGCTTTGGCAGTTTTCGCGGTTATGGATCTATTTAACATTCAAATTGTGGAATTTCCAACTGCAAAAAGAAACTAAGAATCCTTGAAAGACATAGATAAGAATTGCGAATTGGAAAATGAATTAAGGATAGCGCTTAATATAATATAGCCAATTCTGATTTTGCGGATAAGAACGGAAACCAGTGCTGCTCCGCCAGCATAGGTATAGATTAAAATATTTGATCTTGTCAAAAAGTTGGTTATAATAGGTTTATATAATTAAACGAATGAACGGAAGTGGAGTGTATGAGCCAAAATACTGAACAGATCGTACAGCAATTTAAAGATTCCATACCCTTGCTGGATGTTCTTACAGATGAAAAACGTCAAGCCATAATTTTGCTGCTTGCACAGCATAAAGCTGGACTTAATGTTAATACTATAGCGGATCAAATTGACTTGTCCCGGCCTGCCGTCTCCCATCATTTGAAGGTGTTAAGACAGTCTGGTTATGTTAGTTACGAGAAAAAGAGTGTGGAAAATTACTATGTCCTGACTCTCCGCAAACCTTTAGAGCAAATTAAATCTTTAATTGAGGCTATAGAAGCTCAGTGTAATGGATCATTGCAATCTTCAACGGAATAAGCTGAATTTTTTCGCTATATACGTTTATATGTTTAAACGAATAATCATAATAGGGGTGATAATAATGAAGGCTATGACGATTGAGAAATATGGGAAAAATGTACCCTTAATCATGACGGAACGACCAATGCCTACAATGGGAGAACATGATGTATTAGTAGAGATTTATGCGGCGAGCTTAAATCCTATCGATTTCAAAATAAAAGAAGGAAAAGTAAAATTACTGCTAAAGTATGACTTTCCTTTGGTTCTCGGAAATGATTTTTCTGGGGTAGTAACGAAGGTTGGTAAACGCGTCAGCGCTTTTAAACCCGGTGATGAGGTTTATGGAAGACCACGCAAAGACAGGATCGGAACGTTAGCTGAATATATTGCCATTCATGAAGATGATATTTCTCTAAAACCACGAAACCTGAATTTTGAAGAAGCGGCATCGATCCCACTGGTCGGACTTACGACATACCAAGCCTTTTTCGATATTTTGAACCTTCAAAAAGGACAAAAGATTTTGATTCATGCAGGATCTGGAGGGGTAGGCACCTTCGCTATCCAACTGGCCAAATTGATGGGCGCTTATGTCGCTACAACAGCAAGTGATAAAGGCTATGATTTGGTCAACTCACTGGGCGCCGATCAAATCATTAATTATAAAACAGAGAATTTTGAAGAAATGCTTAAGGGATATGACGCGGTGTACGATACATTAGGGGGAACAGCTTTAGAAAAATCATTCCAGATACTGAAACCAAACGGAAAAATAGTATCGGTCTCCGGCCTGCCCAACTCGAGATTTGGCAAAGAAACAAAATTAGGCTGGTTGAAGACGGCCATTCTATCCGTTGTAAGCCGTAAAATTACAGCACTTGAGAAGAAAAGCGGTACAAGATATCATTTCCTCTTTATGAAACCAAGCGGAGCGCAATTAAAGATCATTAAGAAGTTTATAGAAGAGGGTCATATTATTCCGGTAATTGATAAAGTGTTTGATTTTAAAGATACAGGACAAGCCTTTCAATACCTTGAGAGCGGAAGGGCTAAAGGAAAGGTAGTCGTTAAAATTAAATAAGAGTTACCAAGTGAAAATAGTAGAATGACAAAAGGCAGCCGATATCGGCTGCCTTTTCGCTTAAGAACATATTCAATAATAGGCTGTGGGAGGCATTATAGCACTTACCTCTTTGAGCTTCGCTTCTCATCCAACTGCTTCTGTATTTCTTTCCGTACCTCATCGATACCTGCTAGTTTTAGCTCCTCGTTAAATTTTGGGAGGATTGTGTCAACATCGACCGTACCGGTCATAAGACTTGGATAGTATTTTTTCCAAATCATCTCGATGTTATCGGTTTGGGCGGTCAGCTTAGATAGATCGGGCGTGAAGCCAAGAATGGTGGACTTGATTGCTTCAGCGTTGTATTTGCGGAATTGATCCCACTTATCGAGCGGTTCCGGGTTATCGCCGCCTATAGTTTTCAAGATAAACCAGTTACCCTGTGTATATTGTACTCCTGCATAGCTCGCTGGTGCATCCGGGATCGGGTTGCCTTGGCTGTCTTTGCCGGGAATGGGGATCGCTTGCCCATGTTCACCTAGCGTGTAATGCAATCCTTCAATTCCATAGTTAAATAGGTTTCGTATTTCAGGGTCTGTATTAAGCAGGTTCAGAAACTTAATAGACTCAACAGGATGCTTGGTGTTGGCATTAATAGCCATGATTCCTCCACGGACGGATTCCGTAGTGACGACACTATGGGTTACGGGATTCGATACAACCTTGTAGCCGCGGTCCTTACTCCAATTCGTATCCGAGAGTGGGCCGCCGCCTGAGGATTTCCAGAATACTTGATCCCCACGCTTAAGACCGCCAGGCTCCCGCAGTGCAGCATCCTTATTAATGAAGCCCTCTTTATAATAACGCCGCAATGTGTCTAATATCTGCCGGGCTTCCTTTGTTTCAAAAATATTCACGACCTTAGAGTTAGGGTCCAGTGATTTCACCATTAACGGAACTTTATGATTCAAAATATACTCGTAGCCATAGAGAGCGAAAAAATTTTGTGAATCCCGATCTAATTCCATTGGTATATAGGTTGGTTCATTCTGCTGAATCATCCGGAGCAATGGTTCTAGCGATTCCAGCGTATTGTATTTGGTAATGTCAATATTGTACTTCTTTATGATCGAAGCAGGGTACATCCAATGATCACGTACAGCCAGCTCTTTATTGGTCGGTACACCATAAATGCCTCCATCATTCATTCGAACCCCTTGCCAGAAGGTGGGGTCAATCGTGTCGTACAAATCCTTTCCTAGAC
Source organism: Pristimantibacillus sp. Z349TD_6 (assembly GCF_056173205.1). NCBI lineage: Bacteria > Bacillati > Bacillota > Bacilli > Caryophanales > Paenibacillaceae > Pristimantibacillus (SeqCode) > Pristimantibacillus sp. Z349TD_6. The sequence continues at coordinate 3,023,146 of NZ_CM149662.1, forward strand.
TCAAAAGATAGTCATCAAGCTTTAGCCATGCGCCGCGCATAGCGGTAGTTGCATAGTTGGGGGCAAAAGCAATGTCGAACGGGCTTCCTGCGGATATGAGCGTGTTCAGCCGATCCTCATACTCCTGCCAACCCACCTTAATATAGGTGATGGTCACGCCAATTTTACGCGCCATAATTTCATTAATTTTATCATTTACGAGCTTCAGATCTTTGTCAGGCTCTCCAATTGTGTAATAGATCAGATTTACCGTGTCTCCATGATATTTATCATTGTTGTTTTTGCTAGCTTGCCGGGAGCAACCGGTTGTATACGCTGTGAGCAGCAGTATAACACTGAATGTAATGAAGATATATCTGTATCTAGAGCGCTTTTGCATCGATATCCGCCTTTCTGCCGAGTTCGTTGTTAACCTTTTCCCCGCAGATCAGAGGGAGATTTTCCGAAAAAGCTTTGAAAATGTGTATAGAAATAATTGAGATTGTTGTAGCCGACAGAAAGCGCGATAGAAGAAATCTTCTCATCTGTCGATTGAATTCGTTCTTGCGCGAGCAGCATACGGTAAGCCATTAGATATTCTGAAAATTTCATTTCGGATTCTTTAAGAAATAATTGTCCAAGATAGGTACTGTTCATCTGGAAACGTTCTGCCACTGATTTTAAAGTAATATTCTGAGCATACTCCGTCTTGATCATGAGCAAAATGCGGTTGACCAGCTTGGATAAGCTGTCATAACTTACACCGAGTACCGGGTCCTTGTTCAGGCTCTCGCAGCTAGCATTACCTATCGTACCATGGAGATCTTCAACAATAATTTTCTCAATCACTTGCTGCAGCTTTGTACGATCTAATGGCTTGAGCAGATAGTCTTTAACACCACAGCGAATGGCTTCTTGGGCATACTTGAATTCACTATAGCCGCTCATAATCACATATTTGGTAGGGATTTGGAGCTCATTAAGTCTATGAATCGTTTCATAACCAAGATCCTTGCCAACACAGACATCAAAAATAGCGACATCAGGCAGCAGGTCTACAACCTTGGACATGGCGGCTTCCGTAGATTCGCACGTATCTATTCGACTGAAACCGTATTGTTTCCAGTCGAGGATTCGCTTCATCCCCTCCAAAATCTGTGGTTCGTCATCCATTATCAGCAGTTTGTACATGTTCAATCACCTCTTTTGGAATCCGTACAGAAATCTTAACTCCAGCTTCCTCATTATTTCCAATCTCTATATAAAAGCTTTTCCCGTAAAAGAAGTGCAGCCGTGTATAGACGTTGCGTAAACCGATACTCTCGGAAGAAGTATCATCCTGGTTGGACAGTGTGCTTCGCACTGCATTTAAACGCTCCGCCCCAATACCACGTCCATTATCCACAAATTCCAATACATAATAATCTTCAGCTTCCCAGCCATTAACGATATACAGGTTAAACTCATTGCTAGCGCTAAAGCCATGGATGAAAAAGTTTTCAGCCAAAGGCTGCATCCAGAATTTCACGGTAGGGATCGAGAGTAGCGCAGGATCTACATTGACTTGATAAAAAAAACGTTCTGGATATTTAAACTCCATAATTTCCAAGTACTTTTGCAGCAATTCCAGCTCACTTGCAATCGAAATAATATTTTCCTTCTTGACGATTTCGCGATAGAGCGCCCCTAAGGTAGCAATGGCATCAGCGGTATCTCTGTCCTGATTAACCAAAGCAGTGGAGCGGATGACCTCTAACGTATTATAAAGGAAATGAGGATTGATTTGATTTTGAAGCGCTTTCATCTCAGTTTCTTGCTGCTTTAGTTTAAGTAAATATTCATTGCGGATATGCTTATCTAACTTCTCAATCATATCATCTAGTTCCCTTGCAATCATGCCGTATTCATTTCGACGATAACGGGCAGGGCGATTAGGTGTAAAATTAGCTGATTTCACGCGCCCAATCGATTGAATAATGCGGTGCAGGAAGCGGAAATCATCCCGCATATTATACACAATAAGCAGTAGTACACTTATCATGGTCGTTAATACGATTAGAAAGATGGTAATCAGCATCCTAGCATGTTGTTTAATCAGCATGGATAAATCAACGATGCTAACGAACTTGAAATTGAACTTGGTGGATGGAAAGGTAATATAAAATATATGCTTGAACAAGCCCTGTGAAATAACGCCATGACTGCGTCCATTCGCCGCCGCGAGACGCGATAATTCTTCTAAGTTCTGATCCTGCCCGCTGCCGATAAGGTAGACCTCACCAGAGGTACTGACTGCAGCAGCTTTTCCCAAACGATAATTTTGTATCGATTTAAAGACTTGATCGCTGCTGACCAAGAAGCGCAGCTCCCCTAATTCCTTAGAGCCCAGTGATGTATCCGATAGTTTCTTGCGATATACGAAGCCTTTTTGAATCGTATCGTGAAAAGCTTCGTCTGTATTTGGAAGACCGAATATGAAGCTTGCAATTCCGTTTTCGTTAAAGCGTACAACATTGCTATACTGATTGGTATGCAGACTAACCTGCGTAATTTCACCCTGCGCCCAGCTGTACAGGTAGGTTTTAATATCCTCTGGGAAGGATACCAACGGCTGTGAGAATTGGCTGTTTTGCAGGCTATTGGTTAAATAGCCTTCAACGCTGCTGTTCAAAAAGCTGCGAGCATCTTCCATTAGACTATGATTGGAGTATATACGCTGCATGTAAGCCTCAATTCGGTCAGCATCGTACTGCAGCTCATTCTCTACACCTGCGAACGCATTTGCAGCCTCTAAACGAGCATCACCAACCCACTGATTCAGCAGCATGACACAGGTCAGAATGCCAAGGGCGAGTCCGATAGTTACGACAAAGACGACATAGGCAATAAACTTGTAACGATAAATTTTGATTTGTAAAAAAGAGCTCATATGGCACCTCAATTGCAGCAGCTCGCCTAAAAGCAAGTGGTTTCCATACCACTTTATCATGATTAAGCGAAGCTTCATAGATAGCAAGAAATAAGCATCCCATAAAGAGTGTCTCAATATGGGATGCTTATTCAACTTACTTGAAGTAGTTATTGATTTGCTCTTGAGCCGCTTTCATAATTGTGTCCATGCCAGCGGACTTTAATTCAGTAGTAATTTTCGGAATCATTTTCTCCGGATCGGATGCGCCTGTAATGAGTTCATATTTGTATTTGTCCCATACGGATTGGCAATTTGCCACTTCGGTCTGAAGATTGCTGATGTCCAATGCGAAACCTAGTACAGTGGAGGAGGTCGCTGCGTCATTCAGCTTTTTAACTTGATCCCATTGATCCTCAGGAGCACCTTTGGTAACTGCTAGATTAAAGAATGTACCTTGGGAGTAAGCAGCCAGCGGCCAAGTATCAGAAGTACGCTCGATAACCTTTTCGCCATCCACATTTTTGTAATCTACGTCTAGCTCGCCGAATGCAAGCATATTGCGTAGTTTTGGATCAGTGTTGACTAATTCGAGGTACTTTAGTGCTTCTTTCTTATATTTCGAATTCGCAGAAATCGCATTCAAGGAGCCTTGGATCGTGCTTGTTGTATAAATAGGGCCAAAGTGTTGAACCATATCATATTTTTCAACAGCATCATTGATTTGCCAGCTTACTTCTGCACCCGGAAATGCCTGAGCTGCAAAGAATGGTCTGCCTTTTTCATTCTCTGTTTTAGTCGGAGCATCTGGGTTGATGATGCCATCTTGGTACCATTTATGCAGGAGCTTCAGATCGGCCATAACATCAGGCTGCTCAAGAACAGAGACAACCGTACGTGATGCATCGTCAGCTTTTACACCAACTGGAGTGAAGCCTAGTGTTAAATCATCATAATTGTTAAAGAAACCATTCAAGCCTTCACCTTGCGTCATCGGCAATGGGTAGAAGCTTTTGCCTTCGCCGGACTTGATGTTGTGAAGCGGTTGATCAAGGTCCTGTAGGGTTTTGATGTTGTTGATATCAATATTGTACTTTTGCACGTATTTATCATCGTACACCCAATATTGCGTTAGTGCAGAATCCTTATAAGTAGGAACGGAATAATATTTGCCGCCAATTTTCGTGCCATCCCAAACCTTTTCAGGAATCAATTTGTATAAGTCAGGCGCATCACTTTGAACTAAATCAGTGATATCGGCAAAAGCTCCCATAGCCACTTGCTTGCTGTATTTACCGCTGTTTGTGAACATAATGTCGAAGGGTTCGCCAGTATTCACAATTGTGTTGATTTTGGTATCCCATTCACCCCAGCTGGCTACTTTGATGTCAATTTTTACACCAATTTTCTCCGCTGTATATTCATTCATAGCATCGATCGCTTTGCCGAAGTTATTAGGTACTTGGCCGCCGATCGTCCACCAGATGAGCGTCGGAATATCCTTGCTTGGTGTTTCGCCGTCCTTTGGCGCATCTGTCTTTGACGGAGCATTTGTTGCAGCAGGTGAGTTCGAGCCGGAGCAGGCTGCTAAGCCACTCACCAGTAGTGTGAGAATACAAAGCGTAGAGATGAACTTCCAAGATTTCTTCATTTCATTTCCCCCTTATTGAAGTTGTGTCACCGTAAGCGTTGTACAGTGATCTATCATAAACCAAGCAGGCTTGGTTTATTTCGTTGATTATCCTTTAACTGCGCCAATCGTTAACCCGGAAATGAAATATTTCTGGAAGAACGGATAGGCGAAGGCTACAGGCAGAACAATGATAATCGCTACAGCCATGCGGGCAGATTCCTTCGGCATCGTTGCGACGAGCACGGCATAGCTAACGCCCATACTTGCAGCGTTTTTGGCAAGCGCATCGACATTGCTCATCAAGCTGTTAAGCAGTGCCTGCAAAGAATATAGGTTCTGGTTGTTGATGTATAACATCGATTGAAACCAGTCATTCCAATAAGAGAAGCAGAGAAATAGTCCAATGGTTGCAATGACAGGCAAGGAAATCGGCAGAATGATGGAGAAAAAGATTCGCAGCTGGCTCGCACCATCAATTTCAGCAGATTCAATCAGCCCGTCAGGAATCGTGCTTTTAAAGAAGGTTTTACAAATGATAACGTTAAATGAAGAGACGGCAAGCGGCAGAATGAGTGCCCAGACGCTGTCTTTTAGTCCTAATAGGTTAGTATTAATGAAGTAGCTGGAAACCAGACCGCCATTAAATATCATAGGAATGAAAACGACCCAAGTTAGAAAGCCCTTCAGTTTGTAGTTTGGGCGAGAAAGAACATAACCCATGGAGGTGGTAAGAAATATACCGAGCACAGTACCAACCACCGTAACAAGAGCGGATACGCCGAGCGCTCGCAAAATCATCGTTCCTTGCTTGATCACATAAGCGTATGCTTCGCCTGATAATGCAACCGGCAATATATGATATCCTGTCTCACGTATGGAGTCCTCACTAGAAAGTGAAATGGATAGCACTACAATTACGGGTATGACGCAGATCAGCGCCAATACGATAAAGATCAGGTTGAAAAATAGGTTTACAACGTTGCTTGTACGGTTGAATTTCTCAAGGCCTGTTTCGTAAGTCCTTCTCGTTGACATGGTCTTACCTCCTTACATCATCGCGCTATCAGGATCGATTTTGCGAACAATCCAATTAGCGATTAGAATAGTTGCACAACCCAGAACGGACTGTACGAATGCGGCAGCAGCTGCCATCCCTAAGGTGGCGGATTTCAGTTGTTTATACACCATGACATCGATGGTGGTAGACACGTTAAACAATGAATTGGAATCTCGCGTGACCTGAAAGAACAAGCCAAAATCGGTGTAGAATATACGTCCAACTGATAGAATGAACAGCATGACGATAACGAGTTTGAGCATTGGCAATGTAATAAAACGTGTTTGCTGCCAAATGGAAGCGCCATCAATTACAGCTGCCTCATAGTAAGTGCTGTCAAGGCTTGTGATGGTTGCCAAATAAATGACCATGCCATAACCTAAGCCTTTCCATACATTTAAGAGAATTAGAATGTACGGCCAGTAAGCCGGCTCCATGTACCAGTTAACAGGATCGCCGCCCATGTTGACGAGCAATTGATTAAGAATCCCTTTATCAAAGCTTAGGAACGCCCAGCCTACAGCAGATACGACAACCCAAGATAGGAAATAAGGGAGGAACATCATCGTCTGATAGACTTTACTTGCTTTGCGGCTGTGGAGCAGTCCGATCATAATAGCGAAGAGTACGGGCAACACAATACCTAGAACGATAAAAATAATGTTGTATCCAATGGTGTTTCGAATAATGATCCAAGCGTCATTTGACTTGAATAAGAACTCAAAGTTTTTGAAGCCTACCCAAGGACTATTAAATACATTGCTCAAAAACCCGCCGCTAATTTTGAAGTTTTTGAAGGCAATTATGATCCCGAACATAGGTAAGAAGCAAAACAGGATGTACCATATCGTTGTAGGCAATGCCAAGAGGGTGAGTTCCGTATCCTGCTTGTGCCAACGAATTCGTAAGCGCTTTCTTTTATCTTGAAGTTCAACTGTCGATTTCATGCCTTTTACTCCTTTCGGTGTCTTCTCGGATGTGTTGCACTTGTTAAGCTCATTGTATAATAGGAGGATTTGATGCTTCTAGATAACAAACTTGATACTATAGTCAACAAACGTTAGATTCGATCATTCTGTTTTACAGAACTTTAAGAATGGACTCAAGGCTTAATTCCAATATGTGTTAAAATAAATGGATAATTACGTGAATGGGCTGCCTTCAAAATGGGCTGAGTTTTGTTCGCCCGGTGTGAACCCTGCCGAACTAAAGGCGATTTGGGAGAAAGAAAGGATCTTTGCTGAAGACGCGCTGGCGCTGGCGGCAGAGCTGCTGGATATTCCAGCTGAAGCGGCAATTCGGGGTTATGAGACGGATTCAGATTTTATCCAACATACGAAGGTACTTCATTTGCGCAACGCAAATGAAGGGATACCGCTATGAATATCCAGAAATATCCTTTCCTGATGGCTATATACAGATGATGAATCCAAAGACAGCTGCCAAGCTAGGCCTCATGCGTAAGTGGATGGACAGTTTTAATCAAAATGGCTATTCGTTTCAGCTTTCGTATACAGGAAAAAGGGTGGGCAAATCCGATCTATTCATTGCATTTTTTCCGAGAGAGATTGGGGAAGGCCAACTGGTTAAAAGCTTGCCAGTATTAATTGGTGTAAAACCGGATAAAGAATCGATTTTTATAAATAAGACGGGCGGCTAATGCAGTTAGTGATTTCGTTCCTGATCATAATTCCTTTTGAAATAACCGGGATTGACTCCAGTTATGGACTTGAAAGTTTTGGATAAATGATGAACGTCAGTGAAACCGCAATATTCACTTGTCTGCTGAAGGGACATGCCTTCCTTCAACAACTCCTGAGCATGCTGGATACGCAAATTCAGTAAGTATTGATAAGGTGTCATATTGAATTGTTTCTTGAATAGTACTGTGAATCGAGAGGGAGAAAGATCTGCTCTTTTGGCCATATCGCTAACATTGATAGGTTCTGAGATGCGAAACGCTAAATAGGACGTAATCCAGTTCAAGAAAGGACGACGAGATGACGAGGCAGCTTGTGGCTTCATATAACTTTTGAAAATCACGGTCAGAAATTCATAAGCCAGCTGATTGGCTTCCATGATGCCTAGATAGGTTTGTGACTGCCAGCATTCGATGATCTTGAAGACGAGGTCACGCAGCTTAACGGAGTGCGGAGTTTCAAGTTTAAATGGAATGAGTAAGGATTCGCATTCATGCAATCTAGGTTGTGAGTAAGTGGAGTAGGGGGACATGTCCAATTGTCCTGGTCGTGTGATAAAGCTCTTATCCTTCTCTGAATTATAAAAGAAATCCAGATGCACGTAAGGATTGATCGTATCGGTAATGCCTTTGATTGTATGTACGTCCCCGGGCTGAAGCAAACAGAGATCTCCTGTATTCAGGAGATGAACGTTACCGTTGACCTCGATTTCGAACGAACCCTCTTGCACGTAAAAAATGATATAATCCAGCAAATTGCGCTCGCCAAGGAAAAAGGGCGGACGGATCGCATAATCTGATTCGCGAACATAGGGAGCGATGACGTAGTCCTCTAATTTCATCGTAATCTGCCTCTTTCATTATAAAATAATCGTTTTATACATAAAAAATAGATCTTATATATACAGGAATATTGCTTATATTCCATTAAGATGAAGGTAGATTGTTGTTCAAGTATACCATGATCTTAAGGGAGGTAATAAGCATGAAAAAGGCGTATAAGGGTATTAAAATGAGGGAAATAAGTTTTCCGCTTGGAGGAATCGGCAGCGGAAGCATCGGTCTTGCAGGCAATGGCCGGTTGGTGGACTGGGAAATATTCAACCGTCCGAACAAGAAGAGTTTCAACGGTTTTAGCCACTTCGCAATAAAGGCGGAGCGGGAGGGTAAAGTGCTGGATGCGCGGGTGTTGAACGGCGATTTACAAGCGCCTTACGTCGGCGAGCATCTTCGCGGCGCTCCGCTGCATAGCGGATATGGATTCGGACCTGAAAGTCAGACGATGGCGGGTATGCCACATTTTCGGGAGGTGGAATTCAGGGGCGAATTCCCGTTGGCAGGCATGTCATTCGCAGAAATCGATTTCCCCGGGCGAGTCGAATTAGTGGCCTTTAATCCGTTCATACCGCTCCAAGAGGATGACTCTAGCCTTCCCGCGGCTTTTTTTGAGTGGGAAGTTGAAAATACAAATCATGAAACGATGGCGTACACGTTATGCCTCTCGGCTGGCAACCCCATTCCGACGGAAAAGGTAAATCACCGATACAGCATGATTGAAGGCAACGAAGGCGAATGCATACACATGATTAAGCTAAGCTCTGACCATCATGACGATACGCACGCTCAGTTCGGCGATATCACTCTGTCAACTGATTCACCAGATGTCAGCTACCAAGAATTCTGGTATCGCGGCGGCTGGTGCGACAATCTCGAGATGTTCTGGCATGATTTCACACAGCAAGGACGTTTGCAAAATCGGCAGTATCCCGTGACTGAGCCGCCTTTGGTACGCAAAGACACGGCGTCACTTGCCGCTCATATTGAACTGAAGCCCGGAGAGAAGAAAAAGATTCGATTCACGATCAGCTGGAACTTTCCAAACGTGGAGAACTATTGGAATCCCAATCCGCTAGGCTCTAACAGCTGGAAAAATTATTATGCGACGCTGTTTGAGGATTCCAGCGCATGCGCGAAGTATGCTTTTGACCATTGGGATCGTCTTTACAGCGAGACCGTTAAGTTTAAAGATGCATTGTTCTCATCGACGGTGCCAGATGTCGTCAAGGATGCGGTGTCCGCAAATTTATCCGTGGTCAAAACGGCAACATCACTACGTCTAACCGACGGTTCCTTCTATGGATTCGAAGGCAGCATCGAAGATACTGGCTGTTGCGAAGGTTCCTGTACGCATGTATGGAATTATGCTTATGCACTGCCCTTCCTGTTCCCACGATTAGAGCGCAGCATGCGGGATTTAGATTTTAAATACAACAAACGCGACGACGGCAGAATGTCATTCCGGTTAATGCTCCCGCTCGGACGCGAGCGTATGGATTCCCGTGCTTGCGCGGATGGCCAATTCGGCGGCGTTATTAAAGCTTATCGAGATTGGAAAATATCGGGCAATACAGAGTGGCTTACGTCCGTCTGGCCAGAAATTAAGCAAAGCATTACGTACGCTTGGGCCGATACTAACGAGGACAAATGGGACCCAGATAAAACGGGCGTATTGTCGGGCAGGCAGCATCACACTCTTGACATGGAGCTATACGGACCGAATTCTTGGCTGAACGGATTTTACTTAGCGGCTCTTAAAGCGGGAGCGGAGATGGCGGCATTCTTGGGTGAGAGTGAAACTGCGGACGAATTTGACAGCCTGTTTCGATCGGGAAAGCGATGGATCGATGAGCATCTGTTCAATGGCGAGTACTACGTGCAACAAATCGATTTATCGGATAAATCGCTGCTCGATAAATTCGACACAGAAACGGTCAGCACGTATTGGAACCATGAACGAGGGGAGATCAAATACCAGATTGGGGAAGGCTGCGTCCTTGACCAAGTCATTGCACAATGGCACGCTAATTTATGCGGTTTGGGCGAAATTTTCGATAAGGAGCAGATGCGTACAGCTTTGAAGTCATTGTATCGGTATAATTTCAAAACCAGCATGAGGCGGGAAGCGAATACTTGGCGCTTGTACTCTCTTAACGACGAGGGCGGACTCGTGATCTGCACTTGGCCAGAGGGCCGACATAAGCCGGCGATTCCGCTCACTTATAACTCGGAGACGATGACCGGCTTCGAATACCAAGCGGCTGCGCACATGATTCAAGAGGGTTTCATCGATGAGGGGGTTTCCATTGTTCAAGCGATCCGGGAGCGTTACGACGGCGAGAAACGCAATCCGTGGAACGAGATCGAATGCGGCAGCAACTACGCGAGATCTCTGGCAAGTTACTCCTTGCTGCAAGCCTTCAGCGGCTTCGAATACGACATGGTCGAAGGCATGATTGGATTCAAACCTGTTCAGTCGGATGTGGATAAGTTTCGTACGTTATGGTCGCTTGACATGGGCTGGGGCGTCTACGAGCAAAGCGAGACACAGACTCAGTTACAATTACTGGGCGGCAAACTGGTCTTAAAATCGATTGGACTACCCGAAGATAGAATCGAAACGATTAAACAAATCGAATTAGGCGATGCTAGTTTGGCTTATATCATCGTAGAAGATAGGATTCATTTTGAACAGCCGATTATCATTGATGAGGGAAACATGCTTGTGATAAAGCATGCTTAGAGGCAAGAGGTTAGCTTTTTCCAGTCTGACAGAACGTATCCTACCTCATTAAGTTAACAATTTCGGCCAAAGCGGCATTTGTACGTATGCTTCATGTGCGTTTTATCATCTAGAAAAGCTCAAATATAAGGGCATTTGCGAACTTAAGCCTAAAACCACTGTTTCCAAAACGGTGGTTTTTTGTTTGATATGAAATCTGATCATTAGGAATAATAGTTTACTATTTTGGAATGAACAAAGAATGAAAAACACTTGAACAACTCAGTGAAAAGTATAAGATGGAAATGAAGCTATATTTAAATAGATGTATTCGTGTGATTTTAAAAGGTTAAAAAGTAAGGTTAGTGGTGCATGAAGAACTTGGGGACTGCGTGAAGCAAGCTGTTAAGGTATCGTTGTGCAAATTAGGGAGGAGCGTGCATGAGGATGAGTCAAGACGCTGCTGTAAAAAGCCAATGGGAGGTGGAGGTTCGTTGAGGATTGACGATCAAGAGTATATTTCGAGCGAGCTTCTTTTGATTTTGGAAGCGGTTGCAGATCAACTGATTCCAGGAGATGCATGGCCGTCGGCGACCGATGGAGGAGTTATAGCATACCTGAAACGTATTGCTGCTCAGGATACCGCTGCCTGGACGGATCTAATAGAACCAGGACTTCGTGCATTGGAAGCAGAGGCATTAGCTCTCCATAACCAACCTTTTTCGGAACTGTTGCCTCATGAGAAGGATCGATTGTTGCGCGACGTCGAGCATGATTCTTTTGACGGCTGGCCTGTTTCATCCAAACGTTTCTTTGACACTTTATTGTGTCTGGTCGTTGAAGGATACTATGGAAGCCCGGAGCTTGGCGGGAATAGCGAAGGCAGATCATGGGAAATGATCGGGTTTCGTCCGGGGACTGTCCCCGAAAGCATTGACGCGGCCCCAGAAATAGATTTACCGCAAAAAAACCTCGACCAGCTTAGCGACCAATATGATGTGGTCATCATAGGTGCTGGAGCTGGCGGTTCTGTAGCAGCGGCTGTATTAGCTGAATCAGGGCTTCAAGTTCTCGTCATTGAGCGTGGAAGCTGGCTTCGATACAATCAGGTAGGCAGTGATCATTTGCGCAACCATCGCTTTAGCAAGTATGGACATAACACAGGACCAGAATTGGAAGGCAGCCCTCGTACGATTCTATTGGCGGGCGGAGATGAGCGAATTACATCGCCTATTGATGGGGATTATCACAATAATGCAATGACGTTGGGTGGAGGGACACGAGTTTACGGGGCGCAGGCATGGCGATTTCATCCAGATGACTTCCGCATGGCGAGTCGCTATGGAATACCAGATGGGAGCTCGCTGAGCGATTGGCCGATTAGCTATGAAGAACTTGAACCGTATTACATGCGGGCCGAGTGGGAAGTTGGCGTCTCTGGTGATGGGAATGCCCATTCTGGACGCGGGAAACGACGACAGGATTATCCAATGCCAGCGCTCTCACGTACGCTGGAGGCAGAACGACTTGCTAGAGCAGCAGAAAAGCTGGGATGGGAAGCAGGTCCGGTGCCGCTGCTCATCAACTCCGTTGATAGGGACGGTCGACCAGCTTGCGGCCGGTGCGGACAGTGTGTTGGATTTGCCTGCCCGACCAATAGCAAGAATGGCGGGCATAATACGATGTTAGTGAGGGCTCTCGCAACAGGTAACTGCGACCTGATCTGTGATACCACGGTGGAGCGCATTGACACCGAGGGTGGAAAACATGCTACTGGGGTTCGTCTCGTGCAGCAATTGGAGGGCTCAATCCAGCGACGGATCATACGTGCGGGGCATGTTGTAGTTGCCGCCGGAGCTATCGAAAGCGCACGCCTTCTTCTCAACTCGGCAACGGAATCAGAACCGGATGGAATCGGCAATCGGAGCGGACAAGTAGGAAGAAACCTTCAAGGCCATGTCTACTCTGGTGCATACGGCCTCTTTGATGAACCGATTCAAGACGGTCTTGGTCCGGGAGTGAGCATTGCCACTTTCCGCTTTGACCATAGTAACGAGGGCATTATCGGGGGAGGGCTGCTTGCCAACGAGTTCACTCGGTTGCCGCTTATTCACTGGTATCGAGCGCTGGCCCCGAATGCGGCGCGATGGGGGAGCGCAGGCAAGGAAACCATGCGGCAGAGCTTCTTGCGCACCAGCCAAATTCAGGGGCCGATCCAAGAGATACCGAGCGCGGAGTCCCGAGTTCGGCTATCGAATGCGGTAAAGGATCGCTTTGGCATACCTGTTGCTCAGCTCTCGGGAAGCGTCCATCCTGAGTCGCTGCGAGCATCAGCCATGCTGGGAGAGCAAGCAGAGAAGTGGCTCTGGGCTGCTGGGGCAAGTGAAGTTTGGCAAACTCGGGCAGGTGGCGGGCTTAGCGCCGGACAACATCAGGCAGGTACACTTCGCATGGGCAATGACCCTTCTACTTCCGTCACTGATCCCTTAGGTCGTGTACATGGATACGATAATCTCTGGGTGAGCGACGGATCTGTGCACGTGACCAATGGCGGTGTTAACCCGGTGTTGACGATCATGGCTTTAGCTTTCCGTACTGCAGAAAACCTCGTGAAACAAGGGTAGCGAAAAATTAGAGAAACATAGTAACAAAAAAATAAATCATAAAAGACTCGCTAAAACCTCGGATGGTCATCTTGCTATCAGAGAAGCGTAGTGGAGGAACTATGAAAAAAGGGAGGTAATCATGTCCATTATACGCCTTGCTACCCTGGAAGATATCGATGAGCTTGTTCGAATGCGCTGGGAGTTCTCGGAAGAGGAGAACAGCGATAGTACACTAAACTACGAGGAGTTCCATCAGACTTGTTATGAATTCTTAGTTAAAGCAATGAAAAGCGGAGACTGGTATATTTGGGTAGCAGAAGATTCAGGAAACATAGTGTCACATATGTATCTTCAACTTATTCATAAAGTGCCTAGACCTGGTAAATCCCCGGACCCTTATTATGGATACGTGACCAACGTATATACGCGACCAGCATTTAGAAATCAAGGAATCGGTAGCGACATTCAATTGGCCATGGAGCTTTGGTCAAAAGAAAATAAAGTCGAGTTCCTATTGGTTTGGCCGAGCAGCAATAGTGTGCAGTTTTACTCCAAAAATGGTTTCTTTCGCTGCGATGGAGCGATGGAAAAGCATTTTTAATTTTATAATAAGAGCAGGAGCTGCGATAGCCTGCTCTTCTTTTTTTGCTCTCTCAAAAAATAGTGAAATTTCTCTATTCGTATTCGTCCACATCCGCTAAGATGGGTTAGTACTCAAAAAGATGGATAGCGGGGGTTCAGCACCTCAATAGAAAAGGAGCACTAACCATGATTAAGCAAGTATTAGGATTACAACAGAAAGAAGGATCTGCTGAAAAGAAGGTTACCTGGCTGGAATTGTTTTATGATTTGCTTTTTGTAGCGGCAGTTTCAAAAGCAGCTCATGTGCTGCTGCATGTCGAGAATGGCTCCATTCCAGTAGAATACTTAGGGAAATTCGTTCTAATTTTTGTTCCGATCTGGTGGGCTTGGGTGGGGCAGTCGCTTTTTGTAAATCGCTTCGGACAAGATGTCTTATCTCACAGAATATTTCTGATTTTACAATTATTTTTTGTATTAATCATGACCGCCAGCTTATCGGTTGATTTTGATCAATATTATGTTTCATTTTTAATAGGCTATATTGGTTTAAGAGCTATGACGGCTATTCAATATTTAGCGGTACATAAGAAAGAAGAAGCACATAAAAAAATCACTGCTCAGTATTTAGGGAGTCGCTTTTGGATAGGTTTGGTCATATCTGCATCATCATTATTTTTTGACTCGTGGATACGTTATGCCGTTTTGTATGCAGGAATAGCTGTAGACATATTGCTGCCTTTAATCGGTCGAAAATATTTAGTGAAAAGCCCGGTAAATACTCATCATTTATTAGAACGCTTCTCTTTGTTTACCCTTATTCTGCTTGGCGAATCCGTAATCAGCATACTAGCCGTATTGCAGTCCAGCAACTGGACGTGGGAATCTATCTTATTTGCGTTAATTACTTTTGTGTTAATCATCGCTATGTGGTGGCAATATTTTGATAACGTCGAGAAGAAAGTAAACAAATCAATAGAGACTGCAGGACAAACGATCATTTATGGGCATTTATTCATTTATTTATCAATGTGTATGATCGCAGCTTCGATCCAGTTGTTATTTTTGAAACAATTAGATTATTTATTTATGTTAGGTTATATGTTTGGATCTGTATTGCTCTACTTTTTTTCAACCTCATTAGTTTTCCATAAGTATAGACATGAACATCAAAGATTGGGTATATCGCATTTAGCGCTTTTCTTAGGGCTGCTGATCGCTTTTTTTACATTGGATTTGTTTCTTGTACTTCCGAATTACATAATCATCGGAGAAGTGATGGTGTTTTTTGTTGTATATGCAAAATTAACAACGAAAAACGTGAAAAAGCCATGAACACGGATCATTGCTGAACGGTGCTCATGACTATCGACTTGTCTGCTGCTTGCTATGGGCTGATGATACCTTTGGCCCGTGCGTCTTTCAGCCACTGCGGGTATTCATTGAATAGTCGATCATACAGATCTTCGTCACTTACTTGATCCAAATCATCCAGCGCAAAAAAATCGGCGTTATCGAGTACTCGCCCTCTCAAATCATCGAGCTTGCGCAGCACGCCGAAGTCGGCATTACCGAGGCCGACAAATTGCCAAAATATATTTTGACCGGAGCTATCAATTAGCAACTTCGAAATTTTCTTCGTTTCATAGATGCCTCCATCACTGAAGAAGACTATATAGGTTGGCATTTTTGAAGGCTCTTCTTGCGTATACTTCTTGATTATATCGGCCATAACGAGAGGTTCATTATTACCAGCGCCGAGGCCACCAAATAGGCGAGGGGCTGGATATGTATTTTTAACGTAATTTTCGTATTCATTTTCGTTTACGCTCTTCATTCGTTGACTTTTCGAGGCAAAGAACCAGACATCCATCATGCCATCGTCATCCATACTGGCGGCAACTGCAAGTACCCGCTCAAATGCTCGCTGCACGACGCCTTTTTCGTAGAGAGCATACATGGAGCCGGAGGCGTCGAATATAACAGCTACGCGCGCTTTTTGCTGATCGATATTTTTTTTGCGAAGCGATATGGCCACTTTTTGTTTCAACAAATCAATTTTGTTCAAATTAATTTTAGATGGCGCAGTACTTGCCGAGGAACTCGCTGCGCCTGAGCGTGCAGCTTTGATTTCGGATACAGCTTTTGAGCGTGCCTGATCGGCTTGAATCGTCGGAGCTGCTGGGGATGGGGGACTGCTTGTATCTGCTTCCTCAGCAACGTTTACGCCATGAGCTTCCGCGAGCGGTTTCAAACCACCGTGGAAACCTTTTCCAACCGCGCGAAGCTTAAAGCCGCTTGAATGCAGGTACAGCTCGGCGAGCACTAGCGAGGTTTCAGCATTTCCTTCTGTTATTTCATATACAATTTTATTCACCGAGGTTTCGGCAGTGATTTGGCATCCCTTTACATCTGCGAACGTTCCCGGTCCATCAAGGGTGATCGCAAATACGCATTTTTGAACCTTCGATGATTGGAGGGCAGTAAGATTAATGATAAATTCACTATTCCATTTGTCTTGTGGAGTGAATTGCACGATGCGCCCGGGATCGGCAGGCTGGTTATAAAATACGAAATAATCATCGGATGAAACTTTACCGTCAGAGCCTACCATAAAGCAGCTGACATCGAGCTCTGCTGGCGAATGCTTGCAGGAAATGGCAACCTTCACCGAGGTCGCGTCGCCAAGTGGAGCATTGGCGCCTGTTATTAATTTAATCGTAGAAGTACTCATACGTTCACTCTCCTTGTCTCGTACTGAGAATGTGAGGGATAACCTGCATATTATGGAAACCTTACACTGTAATGGTTGAATTATATCATAGGATTGAATAGAGAACTATTTTAATAGATGGGTGTAATTTAATAAATTATCCTTGCTTTTGAATCAATCTGCTTAGCAGTGGAATGGGTTTGGCTGTTGGAATTTAAGATGTTGATTCTACGAGCTTCCAAGCTTTGCTCATTCTTTCTATCCCGACTGTCAAATCATCGTCTGTGAGATGCGAAAAGCCGAGGCTTATGCCAATCCGATTAAGGTTCGTTCGATCTTTCGCCCACTCGACGCCTGCTTCCCGGCAAGCCTTCTCAAAAGCATCATAATCCTCCTGCGCTCCTGTCCACCAACCGAAAATATGCAAACCTGCATCTCCCTCAACCCAGCGAATTGGAATGGTCAATCGTTTCAAAGCGTCGCGCAAAAGAGTGAATTTGTGGCTGTATATTCGCTTCATTCGTCTCAAATGCCGTTCATACAGCCCGCTGTTCATGAACGAGGCGAGCGCCCGCTGCTCAAGAATCGCGCTTGGATGCGGCTCATATAAAGCCTTTGCTCTAGCGAAGGGCACGACCAAAACTCTCGGCAGGACAACAAAACCAAGCCTTATATCCGTCATCATCGTTTTGGAAAATGTACCTGTGTATATGACGAGATCAGCTGAAGTATCCAAACTTTTGAGCGTCTCAATTGGTTTGCCTCGGTGGCGGAATTCACTGTCATATTCATCCTCAACGATAAATGCATTTTGATCAGCGGCCCATTGGAGTAGCTGCTGCCTTCGCTCCATGTTCAACACAGCCCCCGTTGGGTATTGGCGATTCGGTGTAACAAAAAGCAGCTGGGCATTCCAAGGTTGCGGAACTAGTCCCTGATCGTCAACTTCACCTTCAATTAACACTGCTCCTGAAGCAAGCACAGCTTTCCGAATCCCGTAATAACCTGGGCTTTCGGCTACAACGGCATCCCCAGAGCCTGCTAAAAGCTGTGTCAGCAAGGCAATTGCCTGCATTGATCCGTTTACGATCGCAATTTGCGCCGAATCAGCAACAATACCCCGATAGCGCTGAAGATGCTTAGCGATGGCTTCGCGCAAAGTTTCCACACCAAGCGGCTTGTGTGCATCGATATTAGCTTTTTCTGTCATTTTCCTTGTTTCATCATACAGGCACCGATTCCAGTCTTCCTTCGAAAACGAGCTCATGTCGGTTATTCCTAGTTGAAAGGATATTTTCTCGGAACATTTTGAATGCTCTGAACCATCATTTACTAATGTCTGATGGCTATCCGCCCCATGAATGTGGGTATCTGTTTCCCTGATAGGAACTGCCATGCCTGCAATCCGCTCACCCCATTCAGACAATTGTATTTCTCTCTTGGCAAAAGGGAGCAACGAAAGGTTCGTTGTCTGATAACTAACGTATGTTCCGCTGCCGGCCAAGGGAGCCACATACCCTTCAGCTGCGAGTGCCTCAAGTACATTCGAAACTGTACCGCGTGAAAATCCATACATCCTCGCTAGTTCTCGGCTAGAAGGAAGCTTATCCCCATGGACAAGCTTGCCTTCCATCAAAGCATCCCGCAGCGCATGGTACAACATCTCATATTTGGTGGTGTAACGTTCCTTATACGGCTCTAAAGCTAAATAAATAGTCATGTTTGCTTACCTGCCGTTTCTGAAGTGGTCTAATGAAATTGATCGAAAATGGATCTATTACTAATCCGATATGCATCATATAATGACAACAGTCTCACATTTCCAGTAAACAAGCAATACGGAATCCATACCTTAGCAGAGATACTATTCTTATATAAAATCGGAGGTCACGGGTAATGAATACAGAAAAAAACACATTGCAAGGAACGCGCGCAAAGCTGACCTTGTTGGAGGAGCATCATGCTGGCATGCTGCTGGAAGCGGCAAAGGACACACCGATTTGGGGAGTGACTTTGAAAGGGATTTCTTCGTTAGCTGACGCCGAGCAGTATATTGGGCAAGCCAAAAAAGAAGAGGCGGCAGGAACCTGCATTCCTTTTGTTATATGGGATCAGGTACAGAAAAAAATCGTTGGGAGTACCCGATTTTTCGATATTTCAGCAGAACATCGCGGTTTGGAAATCGGCTATACCTGGATGAACCCCAGTGTTTGGCGGACAAGGGTGAATACCGAATGCAAATATTTGCTGCTGCGCGAAGCATTCGAGAATCACAACATGATCAGAGTACAGCTTAAAGCGGATCTTCGTAATACGAGGTCACAGGCAGCGATTGAGCGCATCGGCGGTATTCGAGAAGGGGTGCTGCGCAACCATCGTGTGTTAAGTGACGGATATATTCGCGATACAGTAATGTACAGCATTACGAATCAGGAATGGCCGTCGGTTAAGGCAAGGCTGGAGTCTTATCTTTCTGAATAGGAATGGGGTTAGACCTTTTCATTCGTAGATAAACAAATAATTTCTTGACAGCTCACCTTGAGTCGGTATACATTTGTATACATAAATCACTTGTATACAATTGTATACACCTTGAGGGGGAGTAACGATGCGCGAGGGAAGACACGGACATATAGGGCAACACGGACACATAGGGCATCATGAGCACAGAGGACACAGAGATCGGGGACATGAACACGACGGTAGAAAACATGAGCGTTCTTCAAGCGCTCAAACCTTTCGCCGAGGAAGAGCGATTGCGTTCCTTGAGAGACTTCAAACGAAGCGCTCAACTTTACTGCATCAACTCAATCAGCCAGAATACGACGCCATCAAACTAGTTATAAGTGGTGAATTAAAAGCAACGGATGCGATTATTCAGGAGTTTATCCAGTCGTTTGAGCTTCGCGAAGCAGCTCCTGAAAGCGACAATAACAGGATTGGAGAAGATGAGAAAAATGACAGTAACTGAAGCAATAAGAACCCGTAGAAGTATTAAATCATTCAGTTCTCAGCCCATTTTCGAAAGTGATTTGATTTCTTGGCTAGAGACTGCCAGCTATGCGCCTAACCATCGCTTTAATGAACCTTGGGAGCTCCTGTTTATTGGACCAGAAACAAGAATCAAATTAAGTCATAAAACGGACTTTGGCAAAGCGCCTGTCGTTATTGGAGTATTGTCTAAACCAGGTTCGACTTCATTTGAACGCGACGAGAATGTTATGGCTGTCTCATGTTTTGTACAGAACTTCTTATTAGCTGCTCATGAAGCAGGTGTTGGTGTGTATTGGGCATCTCTGGGGGCTTTGGCTCATAACCGTACCATTCTGGATGTGCCGGAAGATTACGATGTTATTGGTGTATTTGGAATTGGTTATCCAGCAGAACTTCCAAATGCTAAGCCAAGAACATCAATTGCTTCCAAAATTACGTATCTCTCTTAAAAATGAACCTCTCTACAGATTGATTGGCTGTGGGGAGTTTTTTTGTCATTAGTGAATGATCTAAAGCAAGAATCATTCACTTTGACTAACCAATTCGTAACGTTATATTTAAAGCAATTCCTCAAATTGAATCTCAAACAACAAATAATTAATATATAAAGGTTGTGATTCCATGCTAACGCCAGTCACCCTTCGAGGGGATCTAGTCCATCTCGAACCAATGACGATGGACCACGTCGATGCTCTCTGCTCCGCCGCCTCGGAAGATCGGTCACTTTATACGTATACGAATGTGCCAATTGGGCGGGTGGATACCGAACGATACATAGAGGGGGCATTAATGTCCTACGAGAAAGGCCGTGCAGTGCCATTTGTGGTCCGTCATATTAAAACAGGGCGTATTGTTGGAACCACAAGATTTCTGGATTTAGAGGTTTTCTCATGGCCGCCTCCATGGCCTCCAGGGGTTGCGAGTGGACCATCGCCTTCGGATGAGAAACCGCCAACCGTGGCCGAAATCGGCAGCACTTGGTATGCAGCCTCAGTTATTCGTTCAGGAGTTAATACAGAGTCTAAGCTTCTTCTGCTTACCCATGCGTTTGAAACGTGGAAGGCGACTAGAGTTTCGCTCAAAACAGATGCTCGCAATTTACGTTCTCGTTCAGCGATATTACGGCTTGGTGCTGCTTTTGAAGGTATTCGAAGGGCACATGTTCCTGCAAGCGATGGGGGTATTAGAGATACAGCTTATTATTCGATACTTGCCGAGGAATGGCCAGCGGTGCGAGCCAATCTTCAAGAACGTCTTCAAAGAGGCACAAATCGTTAGGGGCCAGTTCCAATGATCTTCAATTGAAAAGTGATTTTTTAAAATATAACCTCTCTAGCGTGAAGATACACGGTGTAGAGGTTTTTTGTGTTTTATGTAGTCAAGAGCGTTGAACAAAAAGAGTGAGTTCATTTGTTGAGAAAATTTACATTTAATGATACTCTAAATTTAGGCAGTGCCTAATTATTTTAGTTGCTGCCTAATGTGGTGTCGAGGGGTGTTTAACTTGCTTGAATGGATGCTCAGAAAAATGATGGCTGATCGAGGAATATGGACAGGTGCAGCACTGGCTCGCCTGCTGGAGGATAAGGCTAACTATAACCTTTCTGCTCCTTCAATCAGTGCTCTAATATCAGGTAAACCGAAGCAAATGAAGGCTGAAACGTTAGATGCACTTTGTACGGCATTAGAATGTAAACCTAATGATCTATGGGTACATACCCCAACTTTACAAGTAAAGGAGGCTTAGTTTGTGGCTATAAAAGCAATTCTGCCCTTTGGTGATCCTGTTCTTCGAAAGAAAGCTAAGCCAATTGAAAGCATTACTCCGAAAATTATAAAGCTTTTGGATGATTTGGCTGAAACACTCTATAATTCGAATGATGGGGCTGGTCTAGCTGCTCCTCAAATAGGCATTCTAAGAAGATTGATTGTCATGGATTGTGGCGATGGGCTAATTGAACTGATTAACCCGGAGATCGTATATCAAAGCGGTGAACAAGTTGGCTCTGAAGGGTGTTTATCTCTTCCTGGATATTATGGCATAGTTAAAAGGTCACAACATGTGAAAGTGAAAACGTTAACTAGATCAGGTGAAGAGCTTGTTATTGAAGCAGAGGGTTTTCTGGCGAGATGCATACAACATGAGGTAGACCACTTAAATGGTACGCTTTATATTGATCTTATTCAAGAGAATTCTTTTTTTGTAGAAGGGACGAATGAACGGGCAGATCTTATCGAGGCATGCAAGTTATCCTATACAAATTTGTAATAGAGGATTGTTAAAATTCAATATTATCTTAACCTAAAACGAGCCACTAGAAGCGATTCTAGGGCTCGTTATTTTTTTGGATATGACCTTCAAGTTGCGAGTTATCGTTAAGACAGGCTATTTGGTATTACAAGTGCTGAATCAGTTGCTTAACGAGCTTTTCCAAGTAAAGCTGGTCAACCTCGTCAAAACGATCAAGCTCAGGGCTATCTATGTCGAGAACGCCGAACAACTCGTCGTTTATAATGATTGGAATAACAATTTCGGATTGGGATGCGGCATCACATGCGATATGTCCCGGGAACTCATGCACATTTCCAACTCTGACAGTTACTCTTTGGCTGGCAGCTTTCCCGCAAACGCCTCGATGCAGAGGAATGCGGACGCAAGCGGGTAATCCTTGAAAAGGTCCTAGGACTAGTTCTTCGCCCCGATACACGTAAAATCCAACCCAATTAATACGATCTAAAAATTGATTAAGCAAGGCCGATGCATTGGACAGGTTGGCAATTACATCAGATTCACCCTCCAGCAAAGCTTGAAGCTGCCGGATGGCCAAATCGTATTTTTGCTCCTTTGATCCTTCGTATTGTTCTGGATGAAACATCGTTCGACTCCTTTATCTTAAACGGGATTAGTTTATTATTTTTTGTTGTACATCACATTTTAGCATACTCCCTAATAAGATTTAAACATTTCGAGATAACCAGGATATGAAGCAGCGGAAATCAAATGGATTAATTTTCAATGGGAGAACGCATACTAACAAAAAAGGAGTGATGGTTATGGAAAATAATAAAGACAATTCGAAAAAAGACTACAAGCCAGACATTACGAATTACGATTATGTTTGGGGCAGTGACCAAGATGAATATGTGAAAAACGACCAACCAGCTGACGAAGCAACAAAGCAAGAAATTGAACTTTCGGAAAAATGATTTAATAGCACGTATATTTAAATCAGGAAGAAAAAAAGTCCCTATCTTTAGGGACTTTTTTTGCTATTTACACCGATGGTAATTAGCCGTAAAATAAGACGCGAAATGGGAAAGAAGTGATATTTTCTATGGGGGAATGATAATGGGTTCGTTCATTAATTGGTTGAATCGTAAACGAATTATTCCTTGTGATTTATGTGGAAAAGAGCTTAACATTTATGCATATCAATCAGACGACTCATTAATCTTACTATGTCCATTATGTAAGCAATACTATTTTAAATCGGATGCGACTTCACCAATTGTTAAATATGAGCTGCCTGAAGGTCTTAGAAAAATATTTGAAATGGACCCGGATAACAAATATTATATTGGAGGTCCAATTAGCGAAGCGTATGAACCACGTTGGATTAAGGTTTTACGCAAATTATTACATTAATTTAACTATCGTTCTGCGTTAGCGTTGAAACCAGTTCAACCTTTATTCTGTCGGGGTCTTCAAAAAATACTGCATAATTATGCTCCCCTCCAGCATACGGATGTTTGTCTTCGTACAATATCTTCATACCACGTGCTCGCAACTTTTTGGTGAAGTTATCGACTTGCTGACGGGATTCTGCTTGGAATGCCAAATGGTTCAGCCCTACACGACACCTATGATAAGTGGTATCTAGGTACTTTTCCTCTGTTTGAACGAATACGATATATGTTTCTTCATGCTTCCAACTTATCCCTTGACTCCATTTCTGAAACTCCTCATAACCAAGTTCACTTAGAAACCATCCCCAAAATTCTGAAGAATGCTCTAAATTTGAGACGTAGATTTCAATATGATGAATGAGACCTGCTTTTTTGCTCATAGAATTTCCTCCATTTAAACAATCATAAACAATTAAATCCTGTATATTTATTGTTCTCTCTTGCTCATAGCAAGAAATAGCCGTTTGTTTCATTCAAATTGAGCAACGATTAAATATAATTTCACTAATTTTTCTGTATCCTATGGAGTTGGGGTGAATCAAATCCTTAGACCAAAAGGTATTGTCTTCAGCTATTGGATGATTCCAGAAATCGATAGGCATTAATTTGTACACGCTGCTAAGTGAACGAACGACTTCATTTGCTTGCAGCAGCTGTTCTTTTATTACTCGTTTTTTTTCATCAGGCAAAGGCAATCTAGCTGTAAAGTCGGGAAGATTTCCGATTATAACAGCAGCACCTGACTTGCTTAACGCATCTACCATGAGCTCCATTTCCGACTTATACTCATTGAAGTTCCAGCGGCCTTTTAAAATATCATTTGCGCCTGCAATTAGGCTGACTAAGTCGGGCTCTAGTGCTAGAGCCTCTTCCAGCTGCTTTAAGCGAATTTCTTTGGTTATCAATCCACGTTTAGCCAAATTGGTGTATTTTAATGCGGGCTCATGCAGCTCGGCGAAGTGATGGACCCAGCTCTTTAATGGGGTCTCCTCAACTTCATCACCAATACCTTCCGTAAAGCTATCACCTATAGCTACAAAGTGTTTCCACATATCGGGCACCTCTTTCTATTTTATGTATACCTATAGTATAAGACACCTATGTAATAGAGTCGAAGACTAGATGAATCAAGCTATTGATTTATCTAGTCTTTTTTCTGTCCAAATGTTAAAAACGTCAATGTTGAAAGCACATGAAATCGCTTAACATTAAACTAGTGTTTGTATTGCTTTTGAGCACAATCTTTTAAATAATGAAAAAGTGTATACGGTGAAGCCGTATCATTTGCAAGTGGAAACAAAAAAACGAATCTAAGCTGCTGCGTCATGGCAATCTTAGCAAAAATGGAGGCGGTACTTATCCGTACAGGGTTTAGCAGAATAAAGAGCTCACTGTTGCTTCGCTTCGCGTTATTGCTGGCTTTGTTGCTGATACCGATTATCTTGATCGGGAACAACTTTTATTCTGGAGGCAGGGAGCTGCTGCGAAGAGAAATATCCAACTCGATGGAGTCGAGGGTTGATGCGAATATACGTGCGATGGAGAAGGAAGTCGAACGGATTCAACTGCTGCAGTATGAATTAATTAACGACGAATCGCTGAACAAGCTGGCTGTTATTCCAGACTACATGAATCAATATGACAAAAGCCAAGCCATATTAATGGTACAGGACAGGCTGTTTGCACTAAAAAACAGCAGCGTCTATATATCGGATGTGTCCGTACATATTCCCTCCCTTAACCGTACGATATCCGCTATGCAGGGAACGGGCGCGATGATGCATAAACAATTTAATGCTACTAGTGAGCTGGCTAGAAAGAGTCCGGGAAAAGCGATTTATTTCCTCAATCATATTCCATATATTGTACTTGTTCACGAGGTGCGTGGTTTGTACGAAGCGGAAAATGCGATGTATTCCATTATTGTGGAGCTCTCACCACATGAACTAAGCAAATCACTTTCCTCTTTAGAGAGCAGCGAGAATAGCGGCTCCGTTCTAAGCGATCCGAATGGCGATTTTATTATTCGCACTCATCATTATGAGAATCCCTATTTGGATCAGTACATCGATCAATATAAATCGGGCGCACCGAATGAATACGAGAATATTAGGAGTGTCGGCGAGGGAGATGATAGAGTGCTCGTATCCTCTCGGTTCTCTGAGCTTCTCGGGTTCTCGCTCATTCATTTTGTTCCTGAGAAACATTTGTTCAATAACTTACATCGATACCAGCAGCTGTTCTGGGTGTTAATTGCCGTATTCCTCTTCTTTATTATTGTTTTGTGTCTTTCCTTGTACCGTATGATCCATCGGCCGCTGCTGGCGCTTCTGCGTGCATTTAGGAAGATGGAGAAGGGCGAATTGGACGTAACGATTACCGAGAACAGCCGCAGCGAGTTCGGATATTTACTCCAAGGCTTTAATAAAATGTCCCGTTATATGCGGGATTTGATTGAACAAGTATATACGCACAAAATATTAGTTCAACGAGCTGAGCTAAAGCATCTACAATCACAAATTAATCCGCATTTTCTATATAACAGCTATTTCACGCTCTATAACATGATTGCGGTGGAAGATCATGACAGTGCCAAGCAGTTCGCTTCACAGATGGGCAGCTATTTACAGTACATTACCCGCAATTCCTCAGATGAAGTACCGCTTTTCGAGGAGGCCAAGCATGCTACAATTTATGCTGAAATTCAGGGCAGGCGCTTTCGTCTGCGGATGAAGGCCAAGTGCGGCGAAGTTCCAACCGCTTACCTTGAGGTTAAGGTACCGCGCCTTATTCTTCAGCCCTTAATCGAAAACGCTTTCGAGCATGTATTTGATCATGTGGAGGAAGGCGGACTTCTGTCAATCACTTTCGAAGAAGCAGAGGATTGTTTGTTGATTCGTGTGGAAGACAATGGCCTATTATTGGATCAGGAACGGCTGGAGACGCTAGAGAAGCTGCTGAGGACGGATGAAAGTACGATTGAAACGACTGGCCTGCTAAACATACACCGAAGGTTGCGGATGAAATACGGGGAGCGAGGCGGAATCGTTGTCGAGCGCAGCCGTCTTGGAGGATTAGAAGTTCGTTTGACCATATGGAAGGAGGACAAGGCGTATGCTTAGATTGTTAATTGTTGATGACGAGCCCGATATTGCGGACGGCCTCTATACACTTCTGCAGGAACGTTTTCCGATCGAGTTCGAACTGTATAAGGCTTATTCTGGAAAGAGCGCTCTCGAATGGTTAAGGAGGGGAAGATTTGACATCGTAATGACCGATATTCGGATGCCTGTTCTAAGCGGTCTGGAGCTTCACAAGCATATTCGCAGGTTATGGCCTAGATGCAAAGTTGTTTTTTTGACCGGGCATAGCGAATTCGATTATGTATACGAGGCTATCCATTATGACAATACCAGCTATCTTCTTAAGACAGAGGGCCATGAGAAAATTTTGGATACGATTGGCAAGCTGGCAGAGGATATCGCCGGAGAACAGCAGATTGAAGGTCTTATGGGCAAAGCGATGCAGCAGATGGAGCAAACGCTGCCGCTGCTTCAAAACGAGCTGTTAAGCGAACTGCTCTATGATGAATCATTTGATAGGCACAGCAAGTCCAATCAATTCAAGGAGCTGGGTATTCCTCACGATCCGAAGCGTCCAGTCCTCCTAATGATGGCTAAACTGATCGGATTGGATTCTGGATCGCGGCAGTCTGGAAAAGCGCGGCTGCACGCAGGGATGAAGGTAATCGAGGAGCAGTATGGTTATTCCCACCTGCATATGAAGTATATATTTGTGGACAAGGAAACAATGGCCTGGTTCATCCAACCGGCATCCAGTCATCTAAGCGAGCCGATTGAACAATCTGCTTTGTGGAGCGACACTCGTCTAGCGGTTCGGGAATATGCGGAGAATGCAGAGGCTGCCTTTCAGCTCTCTTTCCATATTTCACTATTTTTTCTGCTGGACAGGTCTCCTTGCGAGTGGGATGACATTGCCGACCGATGGGCGATGCTGGAGCATGAGTATCATCGTCAATCCGGTGATCGAAACGGTGTTGTTCAAGTTGAATTCGGCGAGACCGAGCTTTACCTTGCGAAGATGCTGCGCAAAACGGATTTGTTTGGCGAATATTTAGCAAGCGGCCAAGCCGAAGCATTCGATTCGGCCTGGGCTCGCTTCAAAGCTGAGCCTATGAGAATGGAATCGGTTTACTCTGCGCTATCGCTTGTTTTCCTGCGCCATATTCATCGATTTAATTTGCAGGAGCGCCTATCGGTACGCATTGATTTGTCGGTATTAATGCAGCCGGCAGCTGATCAAGTTAATCTGTCATCATATATGGATTATTATTATCGACTTGCCATGACGATTTTTGAGATGCAGCAGCAGGACCAGGCTGAACGCCGCGACCGGACCATTGATCTTGTGAAGAGCTATATTCACGATCACCTAGGAGAGGATCTCTCTTTGGTGCGTTTATCTGAGATTGTACAATGGAATCCGTCTTATTTATCCAGAGCATTCAAAAAGGTGACGGGTACAAACGTGCTCACTTATATCCATGAGGCTAAGCTGAAAGAAGCGATGCGGATGCTGCTTCAACCAGATCTGAAAATTCATGAAATAAGTGCCGCGCTTGGCTTTATTTCACCGCCCCATTTTACACGATTCTTCAAGAAAGCAAGCGGTTATACCCCACAGGATTATCGATCGCTTGAAGAACGATGATGGATGGGCTTGCTCGGCAAATTTTTGCACATAGGTAAAAAATAGATAAGCAGAAGTAAAGAAATGGCCTGTTACGTAAGTCGATGTAGCGGGCTTATACTTTATTCATGCAAGTGACAGCGTTTACAACAAAAGGGGGATTGAACATGCAACACAAAAGCTTTAAGCGATATTTAATTCTCGCTACAGCAGTCATGCTTCTCTTAACATCAGCATGCAGCACTACGAATAATGGAGCGAGTGGAAACAAGGGTAAGCAAGAAAACACTGCAAACACAGGCGACAGCAAGGGCGCAGCGAATTCGACAGACAAACCAGCCGATGGTGTTCCGCTGGGCAAATATGAGCCTGCAATTGAGGTGACAACCGTAAGATCGCTGCCGCCGTCGATCAAGTTCGAGAAGGGCGACAGCATAGACAACAATATTTGGTATCGCAGTTATGAAGAGGAGCTGGGTATTAAGCTGATCAATAAGTGGAGCGTTCCACAGACACAGTGGCAGCAAAAAATGAATGTGACCATCGCATCTGGTGATATTCCTGATATTTTGACGGTGTCAGCTAATGAGCTGAAGCGCCTTGTCGATGCCGATATGGTCGAGGACATGACGGAAGTATTCGAGAAATATGCTTCGGAGAAAACCAAGCAAGTCATAAGTAATGATGGAGGCAACGGAATGAAGGCCTCCACCTTCGAAGGCAAATTGCTTGCGCTGCCTGGTGTTACCTTCACAGGTACCGGTGCGCAGATGTTATGGATTAGACAAGATTGGCTGAAGAAGCTTAATTTGCCTGAGCCCAAATCGATGGAGGACGTATATCGCATCGCCGAGGCGTTTGCGAGTCAAGATCCTGATGGCAACAACCAGAAGGACACGATAGGGCTGGGTGGAATCAATAAGGATTTGAATTCCTTAATGGGCTTCTTCGAGAGCTTCCATGCCTATCCAGGCCGCTGGGTCAAAGATGATTCTGGACAGCTCGTCTACGGAGATATACAACCAGGGCTCAAGCCTGCGCTGCAGAAGCTGCAGGATCTGTTCAAAGCAGGTCTGATCGATCCAGAATTTGCGGTCAAGGATCAGGCTAAAGCATACGAATTAATTGCCGGTAACAAAACGGGCATGTTCTACTCAGGCGAGGGTGCCGTGTGGTGGCCTTTGACGGATCATTATAAGAAGGAAAAGTCGGATTGGAAGCCGTATCCACTCATTTCCTTTGACGACCAGCCAGCAAGTACCTCAGGCGGCATTCCGGTTGGGAATTATTATGTCGTTCGCAAAGGGTTCGAGCATCCGGAAGCGCTCGTAAAGCTGCTTAATTTTGCAGTAGAGAAGCAATATGGTCCGGAAGGACGTCTGGACGCCTATTGGTACGGGGGAGAAAACAAGGAAATTAATGTTGCGGCATTTGCAGCTGTTATCATAAGTGATCCACTGGAGCTGATAAATATTCACCGAGGTGTTCAGGAATCGGTTGATGCAGGGAAGTATGTAGATAATCCGATTGCCGATGTAAAGCATCATTATGACCTCTACCAGTTGTGGTTATCGGGGAAATTTATAGACAGCAACGAGGAAGGGCAGGCCTGGTCTTCCTATAAATGGGCTGGACCAGGAGGCGGTATGAATGTAGTCAGCGACTATGTGAAGGATAACAAGTATCTGGTTGATGAATATTCGGGACCAAGCACGCCAACGATGACAGCCAAGAAAAGCACACTGGATAAGATGAAGCTGGAAGTGTTCACGAAAATTATTATGGGGCAATCGGATGTAAGCGAGTTCGATAAGTTTGTAGCGGATTGGAAGAAATTTGGCGGAGATGCAATTACGGCTGAAGTAAACGAATGGTATAAGGCTAAACAATAACCTGAGAATGGAGAGGAAGCAGCTCGAATGGCTTGCTTCCTTTCTTACTCTATCAGCTTAGAAAGGAATGATCATGTTGCAAGCGGCGACCGTCAAAAGAAGACGATCTTGGAAGAAGCATCTACCTCTGCATCTTATGCTGGTGCCCGGAATTCTATTGTTAATCATGTTTCATTATATCCCTATGGCAGGAATCGTCATTGCCTTCCAGAATTTCATTCCTGCTAAAGGCTTCTTCGATTCCAAATGGGTGGGTTGGAACAATTTCGAGTTTATGCTCCAAATGCCTGGGATTGGCCAAGTGTTATGGAACACCATTTTTATTGCTTTTCTGAAAATCATCTTCGGTCAAATTGCCCCTATTGTGACGGCATTGCTGCTTAATGAAGTGCGGAAATCATCGATCAAGAGATCGGTGCAGACACTTATTTATTTGCCGCATTTCCTATCGTGGGTCATTCTTGGCGGTATTCTGATCGATATTCTCTCACCATCACAGGGACTACTGAATGAAGTGATTAGCTGGTTTGGAATGGAACCGCTATTTTTTCTTGGCAATGATAAGCTGTTTCCTTATGTGCTCGTTGTCACGGATGTATGGAAGGAATTTGGATTTGGCACGATTGTTTATCTCGCTGCGCTTACAAGCATTAATCCTACATTATACGAAGCCGCCATTATGGATGGGGCAGGCAGATGGAAACAAACGATTCATGTGACATTGCCAGGCATGCTTCCCATCATCGTGCTGCTCGCGACACTCGGGCTTGGGGGCGTACTGAATGCAGGCTTCGACCAAGTATTCAATTTGTATAACCCGCTTGTCTATCGTACGGGAGATATTCTAGACACTTTTGTTTATCGACTAGGTCTTATCGATGCTCAATATGCGGTTGCGACAGCTGTCGGCTTATTCAAATCTGTGGTCTCTTTGATTTTTGTAGGAGCATCGTACTGGCTGGCTTATCGTATAGCTGGTTACCGGATTTTTTAAGGAAAGGAGAGACCGTTATGGACATCAATGATTCACTGGGACGGAAAGTTTTTCTTATCTGCAATAATGTTTTCCTTATTACGTTAGCTGTTGTTTGTTTGCTTCCTCTAATTAATATATTAGCTCTGTCGTTTAGCTCAAGCTCGGCGGCTACGGCTGGGGCAGTCAAGCTGTGGCCAGTTGATTTTACGCTGAGCTCCTATAAGTACGCACTGTCCAAACCGGAATTTTTACAGTCGCTTTTTGTTTCGATTGTGCGGGTTGTTCTCGGTACGATTATCAGTTTATTGGTGGTTGTTATTTCCGCTTATCCGTTGTCGAAGGAACGGACGGACTTTCCGATGCGAACCTTCTATGTTTGGTTTTTCTTTGTAACCATTTTGTTTAGCGGGGGATTAATCCCAACCTACATGGTCATTCGAAATTACCATATGCTTGATACGATCTGGGCACTTGTACTTCCAGGCGCTGTGGCGGTGTTCAACATCGTGCTGCTGCTGAATTTCTTTCGCGGTACACCAAAAGAAATTCAGGAAGCTGCACTTGTTGATGGATGTACAGAGTGGCAACTGCTCTGGAAAATGATGGTTCCCATCTCGATTCCTGCACTGGCGACAATTTTGTTGTTTACATGCGTAGGCCAGTGGAATGCCTGGTTTGATGGACTGATCTATATGAACTCTCCTACGAATTATCCGTTGCAGACGTATCTGCAGACACTTGTTGTAAGCACGGAGTTGTTTACCGCAGGGGGAAACCTGACAGCGGAAGATATGAAGGCGTTAGCTGAGGTATCCGACCGTACAACCAAAGCTTCTCAAATTTTTCTAGCAGCACTGCCTGTGCTTGTTCTGTATCCGTTTTTGCAAAAGTATTTCATGAAGGGCATCGTGCTGGGCAGCGTGAAAGGATAGATTCAAGAATTATTATGACTTCATATCGGGAGGAATGGTTTGTGATGAAGATGAAGCTATTGCTTGTGCTCTTTTTGATGGCAACCTTTTTGAATGTTGGGGAGGCGCATGCTGTGAGTCAGGAAAATAAGCAGATCTCTTCCAAAATCGTTACTTGGGAAACGCCTGATTGGCAGCAAAAAAACAAGAGCTTTTCGGTTTGGATAAGAGAGAATGGCAAGAAAACGTGGAAGGAGCTTTATGTTTATAACGTAAAGAACGGTGAGCAGAAGGAGCAAGATGTACCTACGGATGCAGCTATGGTTAACGTAGACTTTACAGGTACAGTTGAGTTTAAGGTAACTTATAACACGGATAAAATCAAAGATTATGAAATACGCCCTTCGGCTTATGGAATAAATGCTAAAAAAACAGAAGGAAATACATTAATCTTTTCGCTCACGCAAAATAATAAAGCTCCATTAAAGCCCACCATTATGGTGAATGGCAGCTGGAGTGAGGGCAATTTGCACATCCTTTCAAACACGCCTGAGAATGATGCGCCTTCACAGAATGCCGCAAACGTTTATGTCATAAATCCTGGCGACCCGATCCCGCTTTATTTGCCAACGGGAAAAGATACGTATTATTTTAAGCCAGGCGAGCACGAGCTGCCCAAAGGGATGTGGGTTGAGCTTGATCTCGAGGAAACGGTTCAACTGGAAAAATTTGATTTGGTGCAGCAGCTAACCGACTCCCAGTGGTTTGCAAAAGGACCCCAACGATTTGTGATTGAGGCCAAGGAGAGAAAAGACGACCCGTATGTAAAAGTATACGATGGGTATGAGAATAATAAGGAAGGAACAGTCACCGATTTATTGAGCAGCGTGAACGCGAGATATGTAAAGCTTGTCCTACTAGGTAATACCGGATCAAGTCATTATGTAATGACATCATTGGCAAGCGAATTTAAGCTTTATAAAAAGGGAGACGATTCTACAAATATTGCAAAGGGCAAAGCGGTAAATGGGGCATTCCCCAGTTACTCCAACATGACTGACGGCAATGATTCTACTCATTATATGTCGTCTACCGGTTATGGCAATTGGCATGCTGGAGAAGCGTTTTATATCAGTCAGAGCGATACGACTGTTTATTTGGCACCAGGCTCGCTTGTCAAAGGGTCAATTTCTGCAGATGATCTGAGCAACATTACAATTAAAGGCCGAGGTATCATGTACGGTGGTGATCTTTTGCGGCCTAGAAATTACGCTGAGGGACGAAGCGGGGCGATATGGATTACGAGAAGCACTAATTCAAAGGTAGAAGGCATTACACTGATCGATTATCCGATGTGGTCAGTCGTTATGAACTTTACGGATCAAACGTCGATCAAAAACATAAATTTTTTCGGTTCGATGGTTAATGCTGATGGCATTCACCTCTCAGGCAGCAAAAATGCGCAGGTTTCAGGCGTCTTCATAAGAACGACGGACGATAATTTTGTCATTTATCATTATGGTGAGAGTTCAAATATAACGGTGAAAGATTCTATATTCTGGGCAGATAATGCTCGTCCTATTTTGCTAGGCTTGGGAGATACGCCAAATGCGACGATCGATAAGGTTAACTTTGAGAATATCTATATTTTGAATCAACGAGGCGTATGGGATCTGAATAAATATAATGGTGCGATTCAAATTTGGGCAACAGGAGGGAACAAGATAAGCAATATTGCCTTTAAAAATATTCATATCGATGAGTTCGAAGCTCCGGGGGACTCTATGCTTTTTCAAATCAAGACAGATGAGATGGCTGCTGGAATTGCGCCTGGTTCTGTGAGCAACGTCTCCTTTAACAACATTATCTACCGCGGCAAGCTTCCGCGAAAATCTCTTATAAGCGGCGTTGACGACAGCCATAATGTCAGCGGGATCGTATTTAACCGTTTTAAAATAAACAATACGTTATTGTCTTCTACTAACATGAAACAGTTTATCGAATTTAAGGGGAAGTATTCGGATATAAAATTTAAATAGCATCAAAAAACGGAAAATAAGCTGCTGACCTGCCTGTTATGGGCAGGTTTTTTTGTGTTTGCTATCAGGAAGGATGCATGCGTCCACGGAAAGCGGTAGGGCTGATTTTCTCATATTGTTTAAATAATTTACTGAAATAAAAGGTGTCTGAGATTCCGACATCTTGAGAGATTTCTTGTACCGATCGATTTGTACTTTTTAATAAAAACTTTGCTTTTTGAATTTTTAACATGTTCGTATATTTGATGATGTTTGTACCTGAATATTTCTTAAAGATTTGACACAAATATTCATACGTACGATCCATGCTGCGTTCTATTTCTTCTTTTGACAGGTTGTCGGTGTATGCTTCATCTAATAGACGAACCAATTTCCGATAAATAACAAATGATTCGGGAATGTAACGCTGATTTTTGGATTCGACTAAAATGGACAAAGCAATGGATTCCAAAATTTGCGCAAATTGCAGCGTTGAGCGAAAACGAAAGTATACTTCTGGTTTTGAGAAGGTCTCCAGCAGCTTTTCGAATTGGGAAAGAAGTTCATAAGGACGAGGGAATTGAAAATGCCTAGGCAGGATCAATTCATCGACATGCTCATATTCAAAGGTACGTAGATCCTGGTGCTCCAGCAGCGAATAATCGATGCCAGATGCCAAGTCTCCGACTTCCTTCAGAGAAGGCGTGCAGGAAAATTGAACCCAGAAGAAATTGGCTTTGGGGTTCGTTTTTTTCCAGCTGTAATGCCGCTCCCACGGTTTTAAAATGAAGATATCTCCGGAGTTCAGCTCCAGCTGTTCGGATTCCACTTGCAGATAAATGGGTCCTTCGGCAACGACCATCAGTTCAAAAAAAGGATTGGAATGCTCCATCATATAGAGGTTATCATTGCCCTGTTGTATGCCAGCCCATCTCACATCAAGGCTCGCGAGCCTCGACATCGTAAAAAAAGACATGAAATCCCTCCCGTACCTATTCAATATGATCAATTAATTATAGGAGATTATGGTACCTCTGACAACACTGCGAACATACGAATATGAACCGATAGAATCGATGAAATGGAACGGTTTTTTTTAACATTATTTATTTTTAAACCTTAACAATGTCGATGTTTCTCGTACTGTTTCGTTGATAAACTCATTGATGTAACCACTATGAGAATAAGAGGTGCAACGATGAAAATTTCATTAGACCAGTATAAGAACAAAGTGCGCGGATGTTGGATCGGGAAAAACGTCGGAGGGACGCTCGGAGCGCCATTTGAATGCAAACGCGGGGTGCTTGATGTTACTTATTACACCCATGATCTGACGCAAGGAGTCCTTCCTAACGATGATTTGGATTTGCAATTGGTGTGGTTAAATGCAGCAGAGAAACACGGGAAAATGATTAATTCACGAATATTGGGCGAATATTGGCTGTCTTATATCGTTCCTAACTGGGCCGAATACGGTGCAGGGAAAAACAATATGCGGATGGGAATCGTGCCGCCGTTATCCGGTTATGTAAACAATAAATTCCGTGACAGCAATGGGGCTTTTATTCGCTCGGAGATATGGGCATGTCTCGCACCCGGCCATCCGGATATCGCTGTGAAATATGCTTTTGAAGATGCGGTTGTCGATCACAGTCACGAGGGTGTCTATGCGGAAGTGTTCTTCGCAGCCATCCAAAGCGCCGCTTTCGTAGAGAGCGATACGTATAAGTTAATCGACATCGGACTTTCATACCTTCCAGATGATTGCGGATCTGCAAAAGCGGTTCGGACAGTTATAGAATGTTATCGTTCGGGTATGAGCTGGCAGGAAGCTCGAATTCGTGTGCTGACTGAGCTTCCTGGCAGCTTCGGTATTATCGGGATGACTCCGGAACTGTTGACGGATGAAGTTCCTGTCGGGGAAATGGGCTGGGATGCGCCAAGCAACGTTGGAATTACTATCATCGGCTGGCTTTACGGAGAAGGCGACTTTGGCAAAAGCATTTGTATCGCGAATAATTGCGGTGAAGATACCGATTGTACAGCGGCAACACTTGGCGCCATTCTGGGGATTATTGGCGAGCCTGAGCGTGTGCCGTCGGAATGGCTGGAGCCTATTGGGGACGAGATCAAAACCTTATGCATCAATCTGGGAGATCAAGGCTTAAAGATCCCGAAGACGGTGACGGAACTTACGGATCGCATCTTAAAGCTGACACCGATTTTTCTTGGAAGCGAGTATTGTGACTATGTAAATGCGGAACGCGGATATACAATCGAGACTAAAGAGGATAAGGATTTATACAATCATCCGAAAAGAGTAAACTGCTGGGTTTATCGTGAAACCTCCGATTTGTTCAAGCAAAGCCCATTTATGGTCCACTATGACTTTCAAATCTTTTCGGTCTATTTGGATTATCGGAATGAACCCTTTGTATCGGAGGCTCAGCCAAAACGGTTCCGCCTTGTCTTGGATAATCAGCTGTTTATACAGCAGTGGTTAAACGTCAAATGGCATTTGCCGGAGGGTTGGACCGTGTCTCCTGGACCGAATATTAGCGTACCGCTTGAGCAGTATCACTGCAATGTTGGCTATAATGAGCTTTTCTTCGAGTTGACGCCTCATGCATTAAAGGAGCCGCGGTATGATCTGATCGTCGAGATCACATCGGCTGGTCGGCCTACGAAGGGGCTAATTCCAATCGTTTTGTTGAATGTGCCCCAAACTGCCGAAGAAGAAACTGTATCTCTTGTGGAGGATCGTTCAAAGGCTCCTGCCGCCCACATGATCCGATCAGTTATTTAATCTAGCTGCTAAAACATAACCAAAACAGCTTGGAGGCTAAACAAATGACAACTCCGACAGTGATTTGGCCAAAAGGTGCACCTCATATTATTAGTGGAGAACCGCAAGGAGACCCAACATTAACTCCTTATTTGGTTGAAAGTGCTGTTCCTACAGCAGCTATTATTGTATGTCCAGGCGGTGCCTATGGCATGCTGGCAGATCATGAAGGTGAGCCGATCGCGCACTGGTTTAACAGTATAGGCATTTCTGCTTTCGTGCTGAAGTATCGGTTCGCGCCCTATAAATATCCTGTTCCAATGCTTGACGCTCAACGTGCCATTCGATATGTGCGTCATCATGCAAAAGACTGGAATATTGATGCGGAACGAGTAGGTGTGATAGGTTTTTCCGCAGGAGGTCATCTTGTGTCCACAGTTGGAACACATTACGACAGAGGGCGTATGGTGGATCTTGATCCAATTGAGAGGGAAAGCAGTCGCCCCGACTTGCTAATCTTATGTTATCCCGTTATCAGTTTTGGTGAGTTCCGTCATCATCATTCCATGGTCAATTTACTTGGGGAATTTTCTTCTGAGGAGCAAAGACGTGACTTATCCAATGAGCTGCAAGTCACCGCGGATACTCCGCCTGCCTTTTTGTGGCATACGGCAGACGATGAGGCCGTTTCGGTGGAGAACAGCCTTCTCTTCGCACAAGCATTAAACAGGCATCATGTTCCGTCTGAACTGCATATGTTCGAGAGTGGTCCGCATGGTATGGGATTAGCCGAGAACGATGCAAGTGTCGGAACGTGGACATTGCTGTGCAGGGAATGGTTGAAAAAACGAGGCTGGAGAGTCGTAGAGGGAAAAGCTCCATAAATAATATTTTTGCAACGTTAAAAACAAGCAACAGCTCCTATCGAATGATGATAAGGAGCTGTTGCTTGTTTTTAGTTGATTTCAAATAGAGGGTGGCCGAGCTTGAAAAGGATCATGGTGTTGTAGAACGCACCGCCCACTTTTTTAGACTTGATTTTCTCATTAATTAAACATTGTTATATATAAAGTATATGAATATAATAGTGATAATGAAATAAAACCATGGGAGGATCATATGAAAAACTTTATTATTTTTGGAGCGAGTAAAGGACTCGGTGAAGCATTCGTTAAAGGATTACCGGAAGCGGGAGATAACGTATGGATAGTTTCTAGAAGCTGTCCGAATCGTATGGAACTTAACGATGGTGTTCATCGCTATTGGATTGAAGCTGATCTGGCATTAGCAGAAGCAAGCGATAAAATTGCGAGTAGATTACGTGATGTCGTCATAGACGTATTCATATATAATGTTGGGATATGGGAAAGCAAAGGATTTATGGATGACTACGATTTTGAGAAGGATGATCCTAACGAAATTGTTAAAATTATAAATGTAAATGTGACCTCTGCAATCACTTGTGTCCAGAAGCTGCTGCCGAATTTAAAAAAATCAAACAACGCAAAAATTTTCTTCATCGGATCTACATCAGGTCTCGAAAATAATGACAGTACACAAATTTCATTTGTTGCCTCGAAATTCGGATTGCGTGGAATAAGCAATTCCTTGCGGGAGCATGTGAAGAAGTACGGAATAGGTGTTACGTGTATAAACCCAGGCGAAATTGCAACTCAGATCCCATATGAAGATGGAATAGAGAAGGTTTTATCGGCTTATAATGGGACACAGATCCCCCTTCAGGATATTGTATCTTTGGTCAAATGTGTGATGAATCTCTCAAGGGCTTCCTGTGTGAAAGAAATAAATATTCCAGCCATGCTCAGCACGAGTGTATGATTGTACGGACAAAGCATGGTAATGGGAGAAAAGAGATGACAAATCAAGATGAATATTGGAATTGATGCTGGCGGGACACTTATCAAAGTCGCCTATATGAAAAATGATCTGCTCGAATTTGAAAAGTTTCCTATTGCTGATTTGGAGCAAGTGGCTTCTTGGATAAACGGATTAGATAACATTAAAATCTGTACGACAGGCGGTAAAGCTACTTTTTTGAAATCGTTATTAAGTCAAAAAGCGGAACAAATCGTTGAATTTGAAGCAACATCGAGTGGTGTGCGATATCTTCTTGCAACGTGTGGAATAACGGAGGAGTCATACATATTAACGAATGTTGGTACCGGAACTTCAATTCACCATATAAACAAAAGCGAGCAGCAGCGCGTCGGCGGTACCGGGGTCGGCGGCGGCACCATGATGGGGCTATCACAGCTGCTTACAGGAATAACTGACTATGACAGCATTGTACCTTTAGCAGCTAAAGGTATACGAGAGCGTATAGATTTGAAGGTAAGTCAAATTTATAAGGGGACAGTGCCCCCTATACCAGGAGATTTAACAGCCAGCAACTTCGGGAATGTTGACCCCATGGTATCGAAAGCAGATTTGGAACAAGAAGAACTGCTAGCTTCTGTCATTGGAATGGTAGGGGAAACGGTGGCGACCGTTAGTGTTCTTGCGGCTGGACAATACGGCGTATCCTCTGTCGTATTCATCGGCTCGTCGTTTATTCGAAATGAATTTCTTAAAGAAGTGGTACAAAGCTATACGAGGCTTAGAGGGGCAAATCCTATATTTCTCGAAAATGGGGAGTATTCAGGTGCCATCGGCGCTTTGCTGAATGTGAGTAAATAAACTCAGCTAGCAAGTAGAGTATTCAAGGAAATGATAGTTCAACGAGACATCTATGATAGCGCTAACAAAAATGCTTGCCAGTCCTCTGAAGTTGCAGTAAGTTAGTAGTATAAAGGAGGAATGAAATGATGGAACGGACTACTCTTCATTTACCCAGAAGTCAGCCGGAAGCACAAGGAATACCCTCCGCTGCTGTAATTGCCTTTTTAAATACTGTAAAAGAAAAAAAGCTGGAACTGCATAGCCTTATGCTGCTTAGACATGGACAGGTAGTAGCAGAGGGATGGTGGAAGCCTTATGCATCTGATATTCCTCATATGCTGTTCTCGCTTAGCAAGAGCTTTACCTCAACTGCCATGGGTCTCGCTGCTGCAGAAGGGAAATTGTCGTTAAACGATGCGGTTGTATCGTTCTTTCCGGAGGATGTTCCAGCCGAGATAAATTCTAATTTAGCTGCGATGGAAATCCGTCATTTGCTGATGATGGGAACAGGCCATGATCAGGATACAACAAGTAAGCTGCAGCAGTGTGAAGATGGAAATTGGGTCAAGGCGTTTCTTGATGCTCCTGTTGAGCATGCACCGGGTACACATTTTGTCTATAACAGCGGAGCTACATATATGCTGGCAGCCATACTGCAGAAGGTGACTGGTCAAACGCTGCTTGCATATTTGCAGCCGCGGTTGTTTGAACCGCTTGGCATTGAAGCTGCGACATGGGAATCATGTCCTCGGGGAATTAATGTTGGCGGCTGGGGACTAAACATCACCACGGAGGATATCGCTAAGTTTGGCCAGCTATATTTGCAGAAAGGCGTGTGGAATGAACAGCGGCTGCTGCAGGAGGATTGGGTTGATGAAGCAACGTCAGCACAAATATCCAACGGAGACGGTGGAGTGAGCGACTGGGCGCAAGGTTATGGCTACCAGTTCTGGCGATGTCGGCACGGAGTGTACCGCGGTGACGGTGCATTCGGTCAATTTTGTATCGTAATGCCGGAGCAAAATGCGGTGCTGGCAATGACAAGCGGTACAAATGATTTGCAAGGTGTCCTGGATGCGGTATGGGATCACTTGCTCCCAGCAATGGAATCTTCGTCACTTCCTGCAAATCAGGATGCACATTCGAAGCTTGCGGATGAATTGCAGCAGCTAGCGCTACCACTGCCGCAGCTGCCGCCGGATTCACCGTTGGAAGCCATCATTGACGGAATTGAATATACGCTCGAACAAAACGAACCGCTTTGGAAAAGCATTTCTATATCCTTCGAGGCTAATACAGCCGTTGTCCTTCTGAGCAAGGAGGATATTGAATATACGATTAAGCTTGGTCGAGGTGCCTGGGTAGAGGGAACGACGCCTCTGTTTCAGGGAGAATATCAACGCTTCGTTGGCAGCTTTGCTTGGGAGCAGGAAAACAAGCTTCAGTTGACCTTGAGGTTAATCGAAACGCCTTTCTCTATTCATGTCCACATTTTATTTGATGGTGACAACGTTGTATTAAGTCAAAACTCAAATGTATTAGCTGAAAAGTCTGAAATTCGTGGACGGAAAACGGAAGTGAAATAGTTAAAAGCCGCATGGAATGCGGCTTTTTTTTTTGAGATAACTGTGATTAACGTAACATTATTGATAAGTTGTTTGAAATTTATCTTTTATGCTAGTTTCGGGAACAATCCGCCTTGTATGCGGTCCCCAGCTGCTAGACCCAAACCTTCCGTACAGCTGTGCGGCTTTCCGCTAAATATGGTG
Source organism: Pristimantibacillus sp. Z349TD_6 (assembly GCF_056173205.1). Taxonomy (NCBI): domain Bacteria; kingdom Bacillati; phylum Bacillota; class Bacilli; order Caryophanales; family Paenibacillaceae; genus Pristimantibacillus (SeqCode); species Pristimantibacillus sp. Z349TD_6. Next base: position 3,064,300 of record NZ_CM149662.1, read on the forward strand.
CCATCCGGCATGAAAATAATAGCAAGCGCGCGCCGCGGTTTATCGGTATGATTGGCATTCGCATAATGGAACGTCAACCCGTCATGAAAGGTACAGCTTCCGGCTTTCATACGCACGACCACCGCAGTGTTTCTATCCACGTCTTGAGCTCCTGCATCGGCAAATATATCACTTGGAGCAACTAAGTCGATGCTTTTTAAATTTTTTATTTTTTGCGATTTCGGAACAAACATCATACAGCCGTTATTCTCATCCACATCATCCAGCGCGATCCAAATAGAGAATGCTCCGCTTTCCTGCATCGGCCAATATGGCCAATCTTGATGCCAAGGCGTTGGCTTGGAATCATTCGGCATCTTCAAGAGGGCATGATCATGAAATAAACGGATTCCTTCGAATCCAGTAAGCTGCTTGCCCATATCTGCAAAACGATTGCCTAACACGAACCGGGCCATCCCGCCATGATCTCTCCATGTGTTTACACGCTGATTCAGCACTTTGAAGTAAGAGCCGCCAGCTTGGTCCGTCTGAATGGAACGCCCTGTAGTATCACGCATTGCTTCTTCCAAATACGTCCTCAGTTCTTGCAGCTCGTCCTCGGAAAGTACATTATCCACTTGAACAAAACCGTTTTCCCGATAAAAAATGATTTGCTTTTCAGTCAAAACCCTCTTATCATTCAACATAACCATTCTCCCTTTTATATAAAGTTCTTAGGTTTACTTTACGACAGGGAGCTGTTCGAATTCTTGGATGATCTACAAAAAAAGTAGGACGATCTGCTAAGGAGGATGGACTTGAAATGTCTATTCTAAATGGAAATGCTTTTTTCGAGGACAGAGAGTTTCCTTTTTTTATACAGCGCTATCAAATAAAAAAAGGTGAGGTCATTCCTGCGCATACACATGATTTTGTTGAGCTTGTGTATGTGGTTAAGGGCGGAGCGCTGCATGAAATGGCCGATCAACGATATCCGCTTGCAACCGGTGATGTATTCGTCATCGAGCCGCAAACCTATCATGGCTACTTTAACACCGATGGGGAAGAAACGATCGTATACAATCTCCTATTTGAGAAACAACTGCTTCAGAAGGAATTAGGCGTCCTGCTGCAAATACCCGCCTTCATTAATTTCTTCTATCTCGCTCCTTTTCTAAGGAAAAACGCCTCTTTTGTACCGTATATTTCATTGAACGAGCATCAGCGGGGGCAATTGGAATTTCTTCTCCAAAAAATTTACAAGGAGTTTTATGAAAAGCCGGTAGGTTATCAGCTCGTCATAAAAACAAATTGGATCGAGTGTTTGGTATTGTTAAGTCGTTATCAGGATAACAACGAGAACAATAATAATAGTCCGCTGCCGAAAGAGGAATGGATGAGTTCTATTTTGCATTTCGTAGAACAAAATTATCGACAGCCGTTATCGTTGAATCAGCTATCCCAAACCTGCGGCATGAGCGTATCATCCTTCACGGCAAAATTTAAGAAAGCGACAGGCATGAGCCTCATGGACTACAAGCATTCCCTTCAAATCAGGCATGCGTGCGAATTGTTGAAGGATCATCGCAACAAGGTTGTACATGTCGCATATAGTTCCGGATTTCAAGATGTCAGCTTCTTCAATCGGATTTTTCGCAAACACATGAGTATGACGCCAAGACAGTTCCGCAATGGATTGTAGCGTTATTTATGGCAGGATTGGTTGAATATCTGGAAGCAAGAGTGTAAGGTTAAGGATGCTGGACTAACTGGCTGATCAGCATAAGAACAATAGTGGAGGTAACTTTATGAGTCAACGCTATAGAATTACAAGGACAATGCAAGAGCAGAACCATTCGGAGCAAAACATATCTTTGGAAGAGTGCAAAAGTTATTTTGCTGCCAAACCTGATTTTTCGTATACATCCGTTTTCACTGTAAAAGGGGAAACCACGATGTCTATTGATGGTGATTTTTTTATGTGGAGCTATGGCGATATCACGATTCCATTCAGGCATTATCAGGGAGATATATATGTGTCCGGAACGAATGAAGCCGTGATCCCTAAGATGATTGAGGTTGCGAGCGAATTGGGTGCGGACGTGGTGGAAGGGTAAGAAGCAATATGAAAAAAAGCCTCCGATCAGTAAAGTAATTTTACTGGCAGGAGGCTTTTTGAATTGATGATTGATTTGATAACTTTATTGTACAATCGTTTTTGCAATAAAGGCTAGATCAACAATATCGATAATGCCATCATGGTTGATATCCGCTTTTTTGACCGCATTCCAATCAGGGCTAGATGAATTTTTGCCATAGCTGGCTGCTGCAATGCCGAGATCACCAACGGTCACTTTTCCATCTGAATTCGTGTCTCCTGATGTTGGGACATGGACTGCGTTTTTAAATGCTTGCAGTGCTTGATTCAAGGCGGTAACCGCTTGATCAATTTCCGCTTGGTTTACTGCTTTATCGGCTGCTGCTTTGGCTGCATTAATCGCTGCTTGCAAAGCGGCTTTGGAACCAACAGGGTATTGTCCTGGCGAACTGCCTTCCACGGCTGCTTGAACGGCTGCCTCTGATTGTGCAATTAAGGCGTTCAAAGCTTCTTTGTTCAGCTCATTCGTGCTCGTGATTTTAAGATTATGCGTGACAGGAGCAAGTGTCGTCTCCAAGCCTGCTGAATTGGCAAGCTTCGCTTGCGAGAGTGTAATACTCGTATTAGGTGACTCTTTAATCGCTTTCCAGTTTAATTTAAGCAATTCTCCATCGGCGATGACAGCATGGTCTGCACCTTGACTAGCAAGCAAAATCCGAATCTGTCCGGGGACGTCCGTTTTAGAATCAATAACGATAAGACCATTCTTTATGGACTCCGCCGAAACAAATGCGAGCTTGTCGGCATCATAATCAAATGTGAGATCCTGAGCATAAATGGCATCTTCCGATTTAGTTGAAACATACGTTAACCCGTAATTTACTTCGAAGCTTTTACCTAATGATATTTGAGAAGCACCTGCAAGTGTCCCTGTTAATTCGTCTTCAGCAGGGGGATTGAGGTTAGGAACATCGGCCTTATACATCGTCAAATAGTCCAAATTCACATTGCCAATCGAACCATTATCAATACGATAGCTGATCACATTTTTGCCAGCCTTTAAGCGTAAACGCTCAGAAGCGGTAAACCATTCATCCCAGCTGATCGCCGTTTTATCTGGGCCAATCGTTTTTACTTGTATGCCATTTACATATACATTGATGTTTGCTCTTGCCGGCAACTGTGTCGTAGGATTATTTGTGGATTCACCATCGACTTGCACACCATAAGCGTATCTAACACCCACGATGTAATCACCATCTTCAGCCGCATTCACTACAAAACTAGCTTCTGCACCAGCTTTTTTTGGCAGGTTAATATAACCCGTTCCTTGATAATTTGCATGGCTGTTGTCTTTCGTAATATCACCATAAAGAATAGCATCTTCTGCTTGATACATTTCTCCGAGTCCTAAATCACCAGAAGGCAAGTCCTGCCATTCATATGGCGATACAGGTATGCCGAAATGAGGTGTTCCATCTGCATTCCAATCAAATTTTTGAATATTGACCTGCCGCCACCAGTTGCGCCCAGTATCTTGATATACGCGCGAATGATAAATCATCCAATCTTCCTTGCCATCTGCCGATTTGACAAAACCTGCTCTGGCAGGGCCGGATACATCATCTGTAGCAACGAAAACATCATTTGTGCGCGTCCAAGAATCCGGGTTCAAAAAATCGCCATCGGTATTCATAAAATAAGATAAACGATAGCCATTTGATGCATAATCACCTTCGGACATAGTAATAAACACTTTCCCATCCTTTTGCAATACACGAGGGCCTTCACCTCCGCCGCCTGGCAGGAAGGAGCGGTCTGCAGTAATTGTATAGGGGTTATCCATTGGCGCAATTGCCGGGCCAATGGGTTCGCCGGAGCCTAAAGTGCCCCAAACTGCATACAGTTGTCCTTTGTAGTCGAAGACCGTGAAATCATTGGCTTGTTTATAAACGCCGTTTTCACCTGCATATATGGCGCCTTTATCTACGTACGCTCCTTGCGGGTCGTCAGTCACAGATTCCAAAACCGTTGCCATATGCTTGTAATCAAACTCTTTTAAGTCAGCGCAATAATAGATATACCATTTGCCATCAAAGAAGAAGAGCTCAGGTGCAAAAATCCGAGTTTGTGTTCCTTGGGAATCGAATACCATAATTTTTTCGCCTTGGTCTAACAGGGTACGAGACTTGGATACATAAACTTTATTGTTGGAGTCTAAATTGCTTGAAGAAACAAAGTAATAAAAACCATCTTTGTACGTTACAAAGGGGTCCTGTCCTTGATACAGCGGGTTGTTAAATTTATCAGATACGGAGGAGCTAGTAACTCCCATTTCTTTCATAAAGTCAGAACGGGCAATCGATACGCTCTTAATGGCATCATCGAGCAAACCAACCTTATCTAAATCACTAATTTCTTTGTCATCAATAGTGGCAAGAAGCTCTGTCGCAGTTATTTTAGCAGCGTTTAAGTTGTTTACTACGCTTTCTGCTACTTTGTCTGCAAAGTTTTCTGTTAAGTAATCTACCTTTTGAATTTCTGCGGTCAAATCAGCTTTCTTAGTCGTGAGTACACGATCTGTAGGCATATAAAGTGCTGATTCTGGCACGACCTCTCTGCTTTGGCTAGCGCTTTCCCATTCCATCTTAAGCCAAGTGCCTCCCCAGCCTTGCAAGTATTCAACTTTAATATCGTAATGCTTGCCTGCTTCCAATGAAATGGAGGTGCTAACTTGTGGTTTTTCCCATGCTTGCTGCCAGAAGTCAATGATCAATGCTCCATTAACCCATAGTCTGAAACCATCATCACCAACCATATGGAAGGTGTAGTCTTCTGAATATTTTGGAACGATTGTACCTGTAAAACGTGCTGTATTAAAATCGGGGGTTCCTGAGAGCTGATTGAAAATGCTTGCAAAAGAATCGCCGTTTAGATTGGAGACCGCTCTTTCTCCTCGAAAATCATTAAAATTAAAAATAGTAATATCTTCACGATTGTTAGGGTTCTTTTCACATTTAAAAAACTCGCCCAGCAATCCATGACCGTCCACTGCTGCATCAGCAGCACGAGCATTTGCGGGTATAACAATCGTGCCTGCAAAAACAAACATGGCCAAAAGTATTCCTAGTACTCTTTTCATCGTTAAGCCTCCTGATTTCTCATTCTTATCATGCAAAGTAGGGAAGTATTACTCCATAGCTGCTTCTCAAATTACCTCCTTTTCTCGTCCTATTGATTGCTTCAAACTTACCATTTTTTATCGATTATAGATTTGTAAAATACGGGCTTTTTTTGCGTTTTTCTGTCCTTTTATTTATCAGATGGAGGGTTTGTGTTAAAGTATGGAATATTAGCGAAAGGTGGAGTAATAATGGAAATAGAGATTGATCAGAAGGGAAATTCCAAAGTTGCGATTATAGAGAGCACAGAAATTGTAATAAGCGACGTGCAAGGGGCACTGGACTTGATGGCAACTGTGAATTATACAGATGGCTGCCATAAACTATTGATCCATAAAGCGAATATAACAGAGGAATTTTTTGATTTAAAAACAAAGCTTGCCGGGGAGATTTTGCAGAAGTACACGAATTATCAAGTCAAAATCGCAATCGTTGGAGATTTTGATGGTTATGAAAGCAAAAGCTTGAAGGATTTTATTTATGAATGCAATAAAGGCAAGCAGGTTTTCTTTCTAAAAGATAAACAAGCTGCACTCGACGCACTGCACAATGTCAATTAATGCTATAAAGAAAAAGGGGCTGTCTCAAAAGTCATTTTGCGATTTTTTGAGCACTACTTAGAAATTATTTTCATCGAGAAAAAGGACCTCAAGCTCCACTATACAGTGGAATTTGAAGTCCTTTCATTTGAAAACGGGGATGTTTCCCTGATGCAAAGATTTTTGCTGCAGCGCCTGCAGCATCTTCATCTAAGTGCCGAAATGCACTTATTTAACCAAATTTTCTTCAAATCTGATCAATTAGAGGTATTAGTACACCTATTTGCAACATTCCAATCTTGTTTGTTAAAAACAGGTGCACTTTTACACTTATTTACTCTCCACTATCGGTTCGCGCACATTACAATCATACGACGATCATCGCTGATGCTGGATATGGTCAGTCTGAGTTATTATGCGCTACAAACAGCAAGCAAGGGAAATAGCGAGGAAGGATATTCGCTGTCGGTAAGACGAATGATCGAACCCGAAAGTATTTTAGGGCAGATAAAGAATAACCAAGGATTCCGGCGTTTCCGCTTCGCAGCTTACCTAAGGTAAGTCTGGAGGTCGGGTGGCTTTCGCTTGCCCATAATCCTATGAAGCAAGCATAGACCAGAATAGAAAAATAGCAGTACAGGAATAGCTCTCCTGTACTGCTACCAATACTCCCTTTTCAAAGCGTGCTATTCCTCAGCGAGCTTGATGCTTATGGGACAGCCCCTTTTTCTCATGAAACAGCTAATTGCTTCTGTTTCTTATTGCTACCGTGCCATCCGGATACGAGAACACCGAGTAATACAAGCGCTGCGCCGATATAACCTTTGAATGGCAATATTTCATTGATGAACACAAACCCGAACAAAGCAGCAAACAGCGGTTCGAGCGAAAAAATAAGCCCGGTACGGATAGGAGTCGTATATTTCTGAGCTAAAGGCTGAACCACATAGCCAAATGCACTGCACACGATACTTAATACGAGTACGGCTATCCATCCTTCTGATGTATTAGGAAGTTTGGGCGTTTCGAATAGGAAAGAGAAGAACAAGCCATAAGCACCTGCGAATCCCAATTGTAAAATGCCTAAGTTCAACGTATTCGTTGTTTTCGCCGCAGAATCGGTAATTAGAATATGTATGGCATACAATAGGGCCCCCATAATACATAAGAAATCTCCCGGATATATTCGTAGCTCGCTGTTTAATGTAAGAAATCCAATACCTATAATAGCAAGGCAAACCCCAATGACGAGGCTAAGCTTAAGTTTTTTCTTGAACACGGTGACATAAATTAAAGGGACAAATATAACGGTTAAGCTAATTAAAAATCCGGCGTTAGAAGTTGTGGTCGTTTTTAGACCAAACATAATGCCTGTAAATACACCAAATAATAATAATCCAAGCAAAGCTGCATATTTTAACGTCTTCAGGTCGGTATGACGCAAGCTTTTGTGGAAGAGGGCGGCCGATAAAAGGAACGCAAACCCGCAGCGAAGAGCAATCAAATTAAATTCTTCAATCGAATTCAGTCCCAGCTTCATAAAAATGTAGGATGAACCCCAACATAACGTAATCATTAAAATAAGAAAATCGGCTTTCAGCGGCTTCAATCTGTACCATCCTTTGTTTAGCAAGTGTTAGTAATCGAACCGGGTGGATACCAAGTACTAACACAGTATACTAAGGAAGGATTAACAAGTATATTGAATGTTTGTTATGATATGCATTAGTAAATCTCATGTTAAAGGCGGGCTATCGATGAGTATAAATAAATACGAAGTTTTCATGAAAGTAGTTGAACAAGGGAGTCTGACAAAAGCTGCTGATCTGTTAGGATTCACGCAATCGGGCGTAAGCCATATGATCAAAAGCCTGGAAATAGAATTGGGTTTTGCCCTCCTGCTCCGAGGACGGTCAGGGATAAAATTAACGGCAAATGGAGAGCAGATGCTAAAGCCAATTCGTGAAATATTAAACTGGAACGAACAATTGAAGCAGGTCGTGTCATCGATCCATGGTTTGGAGGCAGGTACAATCCGTATAGGCACCTTCACCAGCGTATCGGTTCATTGGCTTCCTGGCATGATTAAGCAGTTTCAGAAAGAGTATCCGACTATTGAAATTAAGCTGATGGAGGGCGACTATCAGGAAATAGAAAGCTGGATTGAAGAAGGTCAAATTGACTGTGGCTTCATATCTATTCCAACTCGCGGCACATTTGAGGTTATTCCTCTAAAGAAGGACCGAATGCTGGCTATTTTACCGCTGGATCATCCTTTAAGTGAGCTGTCCTATTTGCCATTAGCCAAACTCGAAAATGAACCATTCATCATTTCGAGCGAAGGTTCTGATTATGATGTCAGACGGGTTCTAGATCACGCGTCGATTAAACCCAATATTAAGTTTTCGTTAGGGGATGATTTTGCGATTATAGCCATGGTGGAGAATGGGCTTGGCGTCAGTATCCTGCCTGAGCTTGTTCTTCAAGGGCGCGACCATAAGGTCTGCGTGATGGAACTCGAGGAGCGCAGCTACCGTTCACTCGGAATTGCCGTCCAATCCATGAAAAATGCATCGCCTTCCGCAAGGCGATTCGTGAATTATGTCCAGCAATGGTTGGAGAATTGGGAGCAATAAGAATCAGGCTGATCGAACGAAAGAATAGGAAGATAGTAGAGTTTAAAGGAATTTCATAGTAAAATATACTAAAAATTAAATAACCAAGGGGGTTGCTGATTGTGATCATTGAGACGGAACGGTTAATTTTAAGAGATTTTGTAACCAATGATTTCGAAGATATACATGTGTATGCATCGAATCCGGTCGTAGTGAAGTACATGTTATGGGGACCAAACTCGAAAGAGGATACACAAAATTATATGAATATGATAGCTGATATGCAAAAGCAACAGCCTCGACTTGGTTATGAACTCGCAGTGGTCATGAAAGAGAACAATCAGTTGATCGGTGGTTGTGGAATTCACATCATCAAACCTTCACAAGGAGAGCTTGGTTATTGCTTTAATCATAACTATTGGGGAAGCGGCTACGCATCAGAGGCTGCGGCTGCCTTGCTTGAATTTGGATTCCATGAGCTCAAACTTCATCGCATTTTTGCTACTTGTCGCCCAGATAATATTGGATCGGCTAAAGTGCTGCAAAAAATAGGGATGAAATATGAAGGACATATTAGGGAGCATATGCGCCATAACGAGAAATGGCATGATTCCTATCAATATTCCATTTTAGAAAATGAATATGTTTAGAAGAGTCACTTTCAAAAGGTGAGGTGACAGTGATTATGGTTCGTGAAGAGGATAAAGCAATCATTAATCATTATGTTGCTGCTTATAATTCGTTAGATGTAGCGGGAATGGTTAAGTTTTTGCATAACGATATTATATTCAGGAATGTTTCCAATGGCGAAATTAACACTGAAACTAGAGGTATACAAGAGTTTATACAATTGGCGGAAAAATCCTCAAAGATGTTCTCTAGCCGCTGTCAGACTATTATGAGCGTTCATGCTATAGAGGACAAAGTAGAAGTGCAGATTGATTATGAAGGAACACTTGCTGTTGATTTGCCTAACGGATTAAGCGCGGGAGACAAAATACAGTTAAAAGGGAAATCAATATTTGGGCTGGTAGACGGAAAAATTTTTATGATAGAAGATTATAGTTAACAATAACGGCTAACAGAATTACATTCTTTGGAGGTGCTTCACCGTGAAGACAATTGGTCTGATAGGCGGCATGAGCTGGGAGTCATCTGTGCTCTATTACCAAACCATTAATCAAAAGGTAAAAGAAAAGTTAGGGAAACTTCATTCTGCAAAAAGTATCATGTATTCAGTGGATTTCGAAGAAATCAAGACGCTCCAGGAACAGGGGAAGTGGGACGAAGCAACTGAGATCATGATTGATTGTGCACAAAAACTAGAATTAGCCGGAGCAGAGCTGATTATAATATGTACGAATACGATGCACAAAATGGCCAAAGAAGTAGAGGATGCTGTATCCATCCCACTGCTTCATATCGCAGATGCAACAGCAAATGAAATAATTAAAGATGGAATAAAAAAGGTTGCTTTGCTTGGTACGGCTTTTACAATGGAACAGCAATTTTATAAGGGAAGACTAAGTGAAAAGTTTGGGCTTGATGTCATTATTCCTAATGAGTCAGAGCGAAAGATTATACATGACATCGTCTATGATGAGCTTTGCCTTGGAATTATAAACGAACAATCCAGAGAATCTTATTTAAAGATCATAAATCGACTTAGTGAGCAGGGAGCAGAAGCTATTATTCTTGGGTGTACAGAAATAACACTGCTCGTATCGCAAGAAAATTGCACTGTCCCATTATATGATACAGCAAGAATTCATGCGGAGTGTGCAGTTGACTTTGCTTTAAGTGAGGAAATTTTTCGCTAACGTTCAGAGTTGATATCAACAACTTATGGCATTGGAATGGCTTATTCGCGACTATCTAGTGCATATGGAACATCATATAAAATTAATAAAAGGCGGCCGCTAACGGTCGCCTTTTATCATACGATTTACTTGATTTTACAAATCTCTTTATCCATAAGCATTTTAATAAATAATCCGCCTTGAACGGTACGGTTTTGGAAGCCTACCATCTTGGCAGTGCTTGTTGAATACCAATCGCTCATTGGAACGCGGCTCTCGGTTTTATCATATGCATGCCAGAGGCGGTCTACAATGGAATTGAAATCTTCCTTATTGTCGCAGAGCGTCGCACTCCAAACGATCCAATCCGATTTGGTGTAAGTGTCACGATTATCAAGCATGAGGCCAAACTCACCTGAATGTTTCTCCAAATAGGCTTTAGTCTCAGCTTTAAATGTATCTTTAGGGAACAATTCTAGACCGAATAATTGATCCCATACCGCATTGTATTTCATGCTGAAGGAATCAGGACGATCAAATGCTAAACGATAGGTTCCGTCTTCATTAGCAGCCATGATGAGCCAGTTATCTATCATTCCTTTTGCAACATTCATTAATTCCTCTGACTTATTCTCGTCTCCAGCCATACGGTTTAGAATCGCAAAGCTTGCGATACCCATAATAGCCTTAATCGATAAGTTACAGTTATGCGCGAGATGCCCTGCAAAATCATCCGTACACAGCTGGTTGTCAGGATCTACACCATTGTTAATTAAATAATTGCACCATTTCTCAAGATGGTCCCAGTTCTCTTTGGCAAAAGATACATCATTCTCCGTGACCGCAACAGCAGCTGTGCAAATCAGCATATTGCCGCATTCTTCAACGGGCATTTGCCAAGTAGGGCATGTGCCGTGACTATAGACTTGGCCGTTAACGAGTGGATAGGTTCCCGCATCGTGTGGTGCAAAATCATAATACCAAATATCAGTAGCAGCGTATTTAAAAATAGGGCGCAGCATCCCTTTAACGAGCTCTGGGTTGTAAATTAAAAATTGCGGTATGGATGGATACGTAACGTCTACCGTAGCTGCACAGCCATTGCTGAAATTTTCTTTGGATATAAAGAGAACGTTTCCATCCGTATCCGCACAAACCTTATGACCTGCAATAGCTTGTCTGTAGGCTAATGATACTAGTTCCGCGTACTTCTCGTTGCCTGATTCTGCAGCTTCTGCAAATAGAGTGGATGAGAATTGTTCACACTTTTTAAATAGGTTGTCGTACTCAGATAAAGCCTGCTTCAAGGCATCTTCGATGGTTTCACCGTCTTTTTTCCAATAAGCATTAAGCGGCTCATTGAAATATTCAATCGCTTTGATGTCATCATATGCAACAGCAAAAAGCGCATTTGCGTTTTCACCTGTATTTACAGGGATAGACAGCTCAATGTTATGGCTTACCGTACCGTATTCATGTGTATTGGCTACATCGATGACAGAAGCCTTTTCATGCTTAGAAGCGAGGTATAAATAACCCCAGTTAATTCTAAGATCATCACCAGCTTTATTTAAAACATTTTGAAATTTGCTTCCAATCTTGCCGCACGTGAAACCTGGCTCGCTAATATCTTTGTAATCGACGGGGAATTCATATTTAAAGTTCTGACATAACTCATCATCGACATTTATTTTTATAGTCACATCATGTGCTTCGCCATTGTTAGATTCGGCTTGTACATGAATATAAGACACGGGTCTAGACATAAGCTTTAAATCATCCATTAGAAGTGGGGTAGTAAACGTAACTACCAAATTGATTTCATCAGAAGTAAAACGATATTTGCTGGATAATGCATTAATATCTACACTTGTTTGTTTCATTTTTATACCATTATCGTTGCCGCCCATAAAACAATATTCTTTTCCGTTAACCTCAGCGGTACCGACTAATTTATGAGGTTGGCCCGTCCAATGTTTGGTGTCAGCTTCGTTCAGTTCGTTCGCCATAGACCAAACAGAAAAATAAGGATCTACAGTTATAAGTGGGACAGCTGGAGCTCGCATAATCATAGTAATTCCTCCTAAGTTAGATGAAAATGAATGAAATGCAAAACGATTGAATAATGTTATCTGTTGCTGTAATATACAATTTATCATACAAATTACGGTCTGATAATAGAGGTTATCACAATAGATGTGAGGAATATCACAATGAAAGAAACTGTTTATAGCTTTTGGCATCTGCTAGATCCTAAACTTCCATTGAATATCGTAATGGCAGGAATTTCTTATTGCGACAAGAATTATATCATCGAGAGAAAAGGTGAAAATTTATTTTCATTCGAATATATTATGGATGGAAGCGGTGTGCTCGAGATAGAATCCCAAACGCTGTATCCTCAAAAAAATGACGTATATCTCTTAACTAAAAATAGTTATCATAAGTATTATTCCAGCGAGGAAAATCCGTGGGTTAAAATATGGGTCGTTTTTAATGGGGATTTTGCAGAAAGTTTATTTAAGCATTACTTGCCAGCAGACACCTATATTGTGAAGGATTGCAACATTCTTTCTTATATGAATGAAATTATTAATATTGCATCTGCCAAGCAAAAAAACTACTCTGATATTACAGATGAGATTTCAGTTATTGTGTTAAAAATCATATTGCATTTAAAAAACCATTTGGAAAATAAAGTGCTCTCTATTCCTGAACGCATTAAACAATGTTTGGATTTAAACATCGAGAATGCTATCGATATTAACGATGTTTCATTGCAGCTTGGTTATTCGAAAAACTACATTATTAAATTATTCCGAGAATGTTATGGTATAACGCCTTATACTTATTTTCGCAATCGCAAAATAGAGCTCGCCAAGCAATATTTGCTTAACACGAATCTAAATATCAACGAGATATCAACAAAGCTGAATTTTGCCGACCAGCATTATTTCTCTTCATCATTTAAAGCGATTGCAGGCATTGCTCCTTCGGAATATAGAAAAAATAGAACTAACCAATTTATAGATGCGGAGGGGTACTCTTGAACATCTACGTAGTCAGACACTGCAAGGCAGAAGGGCAATCGCCAAGTGCTAATCTTACGGAAGAAGGTTATCTGCAAGCGGAGCGGGTAGCTGAATTTCTACATGGCAAACCTATCGAACATATCATTTCGAGTCCGTTCCTAAGGGCCATTCAATCTATTTCTCCATTAGCTGAAAAAATTCAGGTAAACTGTCATTTGGATGACCGCTTGTCAGAACGAGTTTTATGTGGCGAAAACAATGTTAACTGGCTTGAAATGCTTCGTCATACTTTTACAGATCTGGAGATATGTTATGAAGGCGGCGAATCCAGTACTTCTGCGATGAATCGTGCCTTAGCGGTAATAACCGATGTGAGAAATAGCGGGTTTAGCAATGTGGTTATCGTTACCCACGGAAACTTGATGTCCTTGCTGCTCAAGCATTATGATACTAAATTTGGTTTTGAGGAATGGGCATCCTTGTCTAATCCTGATGTCTATCATTTGCAGTTTGAAGGTGAAGTTCCAATTATACAGCGAATTTGGAATGGCTGAGCTAGATTATTAATAATACAAGGAGGCGATAGGTTTGTACGAATATATGTATGTTGAAACATCATTGGGCGGGTTTTTCTCAGAGGCAAAACATCGGGAAACGATCGATGAATATGCAAAAGAAGGATGGAGATTAGTACAGGTTTTACCGACACATTATAATGGTCACGGAAAACCAACGGCGTACGAAATTATTTTCGAACGTTTAATATCTAATAGGGACACAAACACGTAAAAGTGTTGCGTCCCTTTTTTAATCAGTCATTCATAAATCAATGCTATGTTTTACTTCCAGTATTTCTCGATAATAGCATCTCGGCCAGAATATACTCGTGATTCCTTATAAAACTTTGGATTTTTACGATGATAGTTCTGGTGATACTCTTCCGCTGGATAGAATACTTCCGCTTCTTGAATCTCTGTTGCAATCGGCTTGTCAAAACGGCCGCTCTTTCCAAGCTCTTCCTTGGATAGTTGAGCAAGCTGGCGCTGTTCTTCTGTATGATAAAAGATGGCAGCACGGTATTGGCTCTTGCGATCATTGCCTTGTCCTACAGCATCTGTAGGGTCAATTTGCGGCCAATAAAGCTCAAGCAGTTTTTCATATGGGAAGATGTCCGAATCATAAGTGATTTGTACGACTTCCAAATGACCGGTTTCACCAGTCAATACTTGCTCATAAGTAGGGTTCTCTAGCGTTCCGCCCATATAGCCGGACAGAATGCCATGTATGCCGGGCTGTTCTTCAAAAGGACTTACCATACACCAGAAGCAGCCCCCGGCAAACGTTGCTTTTTGTATCATTTGCTCTCCCCATTTCCTTAACTAATTAATAAAGCATTCGTATGAACACTTATTATAAGCTTGATCATTTCATCAGTCTATTGCTTTGGTGGCTTCATAAGAGACATTGTCTAGAAATTCCAAAGCTTTTGCAGTAAACTAATTGAATCTAATTATATCTACTTATAATCAATTAGTACATGACATTCATTTGGAAGTAGGGGATTACTTATGATTTTTGTTTTTGATTTAGATGGAACCATTTGCTTTAGAGGACAGCCTGTTTCAGAAAAGATTTTAAGTTGTTTGGAGGAATTAACTCAAGCAGGGCATGAAGTTATTTTTGCTTCCGCTCGTCCCATTCGAGATATGCTTCCTGTTATTCATCAACGTTTTCACAGCATTTCTCTTATAGGAGGAAATGGTTCTCTTATTTCTAAGGATGGCAGTATGATCGCTATAGAAACTTTTAATGAAGATTTGCGCCTTAACATGCTGAAGCTTATTGAAGAGCATCAAGCGACATATTTGATTGATAGCCATTGGGATTACGCCTACACCGGTTCTTTAGAGCATCCGATATTAAAAAATGTTGATGCCTCCAAGCTTGCTAAGCTTGTTGCAGTAGAGTCGCTGGAGACCATCGTCAAAATACTAATTCTTACCGCGAATGATATGGAAGTTTTGGAGCAAAAGCTCGCATGCCTAGAAGTTGTTATTCACAGGCATCGTAATGAAGGTGTCATTGATATTAGTCCAACTCATATTCATAAATGGAGTGCCCTGCAAAAATTAGGGGTGGAAGCCAAACAATTTATTGCATTTGGGAACGACGCCAACGACATTTCGATGTTTCAAAATGCGAAGCATGCAGTTATGATTGGCCATCACGATGAGCTCGCTCCTTACGCATCGGAAGTGATTCCGCTCGCGGGCAATTGCGAAGAACAAATCGTAGAAAAACTGAGGGAGCTTGCTGGCAAGCATATTCCATTGAATTCTTAAATGCTGCATGAAATTAAGTCATAAATTTTTAATAGAGAACAGCAACATAAGGAGCTCATTATGGAGGAACAATGGATAATTGCAAAATATGATCCAGAATGGAAAAATCGATTTTATGATATCGCTCTAAAAATAAGAAATGCTTTGGGGGACTTGGTCGTTCGTATTGACCATGTTGGCTCAACTTCGATTGTTGGTTTAGACGCGAAGCCCATCATTGATATTCAATTATCCGTTATTGATTTTGAAACGATCATAAACCATAAGAGTGAGATGGAGAAACTAGGCTTCGTATATCGAGAAGAAAACGCAGATAAAACGAAAAAGTATTTCCGAGAAATACCGGGCAGTCGAAGAACGCATATTCATGTACGGCAAGCAGGTAGTTTTTCAGAACAATTAACTTTATTGTTTAGAGATTATTTGCGCGCGCACCCTGGGGACTGTTTAAGATACGCTCGGGAGAAACATCGATTGTTTGAGCTTTATAAGGATGAACGCTCCAAGTATGTAGAAGGCAAAGGGCCTATCGTTTGGGATATCATTCAGAAAGCACATATTTGGTCGCAAGAAGCGGGTTGGAAACCAGCGGTTTCAGATATGTGAAGGAGTAACTTCTTATTAAGATGGAAGGAGCAGCATGCATAGGCAGCTGCTCCTCTTTTGCGTATATAGGATTTAAAGATGTTACATGCCCGATTCCTTAACCAGGCGTTTGACCATGGAATGAAGATTCAGCGATTTTAAACTTAAGCTCAGCTCTTGGTTAAAAAAGAGGATCAAACCAGACTTGTTATCTGGATTAAACACCGTAATCGTGAGTACTCCGGGATCTGATCCGTTGTGTCCGATCACCTTGCCCTTACTGACGCCCTTCAAGTAAAGACTATCCAGCGCTGAATAGCTCCATCCGAGTGCCTGGTTGCCATTATCCGACTGCGGTTTGAACATCTCATCAAGTGTGGCCTGGGACAGGATGGTTCCGTTCTCGGCCTGCCCGCCGTTCATGATGGCAAGATAGAACTTAGCAAATTCGGTAGTCGTCGTCTTTAGCGTACCGTCGGGATAGGTCGGGAAAGAATAGGGCACTAGCGGTTTATGTTTTGCATCATATTGTACGGCAAGTACGTCATTGCTTAATAAATCTTTATGCAGCCATTTGGTATGCTTCATGCCTACCGTGTCAAAGATATGCTGCTGCGTATATTCCGGAAAAGGTGTTTTGGTCATCTCTTCGACAAGATAGCCTAGTAAACCATATCCGACATTGCTGTAGCTGAACGCCGAACCAGGCTTATTTTTCGTAAAGTTTTTTTCTTCGTCGTACCATTTTCCTCCGGGAACGAGGAAATCCTTCATAAACTGCGCGAGTGTAACCGTTGAGTCGCCACCACCGCTGTTCGTAGTGTAGAGGCTGTCATACAGCTTCCAATTGTTATCAATTCCTGAAGTATGGTTTAACAGCATGCGGAATGTAATGGGAGTGTCTGGAAATTTAGGGTGAACAATACTTATCGGCAAAAACGTATTTATGTCATCATCCAGCTGAATGATTCCTTTCTCAACAAGCTGTATGACGGCCGTGGCAGTCACTGTTTTGGAAACGGAGGCAATCTGAAATACCGTGTCATTTGTGATCGGTATATCTTTTTCCCTGTCGGCGTCGCCGTAATTAATAATGCGATTGATTTGATTGTCTTTGATTATTGCGATGGATACGCCTGTCATGCCTGATTTCTTCATTTTGACCTGGACGAATTTCTCAAGATCCTTAGGGTTAGAGAAATCAACTTGAATGAAAGTAATCGTTGCGAAAGCAATTATGAGTGCTCCCAAAATAAGTCCAATGATTTTCCAAACCCGACCCTTCTTCCTTTTCTTCTCCATCATGACGCCACCTTCCGCCGTTTCTCAGGCCGACTATTTATAACATTTCTTAACTTTACCAGATATAGTAAAAATTCAATTCGCACCGCAGTCGAGTTTGTTGCCTCGACTTTAGACTAGATCGTGCTAGAGATTTGAATTATTATTCTTTTGTTTGTATAATAATTCAACCGGAAATGCTGGACACTTTTCATACCACATTTTTCAACAAAAACATTAGTGGTTAGGAGCAGTTGCTATGAAAATAAGTAAACAATCTGCTGAACATTATATTTGGGGAGACAACTGTGATGGTTGGCATTTAGTGAAGAATCAGGAATTAAGCGTCATTCATGAAAAAATGCCAGCAAATACCGCGGAAGTAAAGCATTATCATCAAGATGCTAAACAATTTTTCTTTGTCTTATCAGGGACAGCAGTTATGGAAATTGGTGATCAAGAGGTTATTTTAAATCAACATGAAGGAATCGAGGTTCCACCTCAGATCCCTCATCAAATGTTTAATAAATCCAACGAAGAAATTGAATTTTTGGTTATATCTCAACCGAATAGCAGAGGGGACAGGTACGTAATAGAATAATAGGATTAGCCAGTGGATAACATTGATGGGTTTGTTAGTTAGTTGTAAGATAATTAATAAACAATTCAAGGAGGATTATATGAAAACCATCGTCTATATGGTTAGGCATGCTGAATCCCCATACGATGAAGGAACTGAAAGAACAAGAGGACTCACCACAAAGGGTAAGGGCGATGTTGAAAAGGTAACAGAAATTCTTAAAGAAGAAGGAATAGATATTATTATATCTAGCCCATATAACCGAGCCATCTTGAGTATTGAGGGATTGGCACAAAACTTAGGATTGGATATCGAAACATTTGAAGATCTCAGGGAAAGGCATTTTGCTGAAGAAATTATTGAAAATTTAATGTCCGTTATTAGAGAGAAATTTTATGATTTTGATTATTTTTTACCGGGTGGGGAGTCTAATTCTGATTGCCAGAATAGATCGATATCAGTGATAAAAAAAATATTGAAAGAACACTCTGGGAAAAAAATAGCTATTGGAACACATGGTCTTGTAATGACTTTGATGATCAATTATTTTGATTCAAGTTATGGTTTGGATTTTTTAAATCAATTAAAGAAACCAGATATTTATAAATTAAGTTTTGAAAATTTAGAACTAAAAGAGGTAATAAGACTATGGAATGAGGATTTAGTAACGGATACGTTAGCTAAATAAACTAACTAACTATGTTTACTTAACCATGAGTTAGCTGTTATGAATTAACGAGAAAATGTTTTTCATTTCCTATCCTTACATATGAATGGCAGCCTATGACGTGTTTTTTCGTCCAAGGCTGCCATTTTTTTATTAGGCTGATCCAAGACATGATTTGAATTGAATCTGTGCAACTTGCTTCTTTTGGAATATTAAATTGAAATTAGTACCAAAATAGAGTGAGGATTTACGGATTGTATAGATATGGATGTGATTTCATTTGAGCGGTTCGGGTAATAAAATCAGCTTTGTGCAAATATTTATGATGTTTTCATTAATGAATGGCCTTGCCAGCCACGTTATCGTAAATCCGATGATTTTGTCTGCTTCCAAACGTGATTCGTGGATTACTGTACTGATGACAGGTGTATTTTTTCTTATTTGGATTTTGCTATTGGTCTGGATAATGAACCGATCAGGTCAGCAAGAGTGGAAAAAGTGGCTATCCCGTAGGAGTTCCCCTTTTGTTTCATGGCTCCTAATCCTTCCCGTTTGCATTCAGATGTATCTCATTGGCGGGATGACCGTCATCCATACGGCTACATGGCATGTAACAAATTATTTGCCCTCTACTCCTAAGATGCTGCTCGTTGTCTCATTGGTATTATTTTGTACAGCCATGTCTATGTGGGGATTAAAGGTCATTGCGATCGTTGCAGGCGTGTTGCTTCCGCTTGTTGCTTTGTTAGGCATTTTTGTCGGTTCATTCAATTCTCCAATGAAAGATTTTTCGTTATTAAAGCCTGTACTAGAGCATGGATGGAGTCCGGTTTGGAACGGAATGGTTTATTCCGGCGCAGGTTTTGTGGAGTTGATGGCGCTTATCGTGCTGCAGCATCATTTGAAGACGAAAGTTCGAGCTTGGCAGCTGCTTTTATATGGCGTATTTTCCATCGTCATTTCACTGGGACCTATCGTTGGTGCGATTACAGAGTTTGGTCCCATAGAAGCATCCCATCAAATGACTTCGCCTTACGAGCAGTGGAGGCTCGTGAAAATTGGGCAATTTGTTGAGCATCTAGACTTTTTATCCATCTTTCAATGGCTGTCTGGCGCGATTGTTCGCATAAGCTTATCTGTGTATTTATTCGTTGAATTGCTTTCTCTTCGTCAAGCACGCAGTCGACACTGGGCAATAGCTATCATTATGGTGAGTTATATCCTTCTGTCACTGTTTCGAGTAAACGAATATACCTTTTATTTATGGATGGATCGTTATTACATGCCAATCTCGCTGGCGGTATTGTTGTCCTTTTCATTCTTATGGATGATTGCCGCCCTGTTCTTAGGATCTGCCTCAAAGGAGGGAAAAACATGAATGGACAAGCGCAGTCAAAGTCAGAGATCTGGAATGAGGAAAGCTTAAGGGCTCTCTTTGAGGGTTCATCAGATGTCAAAATCCAAGCCTGCCACTTTGGAGAACAAGAGAGTGTTGAAGTCGTGATTGCTTTTGCAGAAGGACTGAGCCATTCAGCCGATATTGGTAAGTTTATTTTGCCAGAGCTTAATCGACTCTTTAAAGAACAGGGCTCATTCAAGGATCCGATTGTGCGGTTGTCCAATGTACTCTCGATTACGGAATTTACAGAAGTGACCGAGGACGCGCTATCGGAGGCTATATTTCAAGGGGATCTGCTGCTCATATTCACCGAAGAAAATAAAGTGGCTTTTGTAAGCATAGCCGATAAGCCAACAAGACAACCATACGAATCCAGTACAGAAATTTCGGTTAAGGGACCAAGGGATGGGTTCGTTGAAGATATTACTGTAAATATTGCCTTAATCCGTAAACGGCTTCGAAGCCCTTCTCTCCATGTAGATAATTTGACAATAGGACGAAGAACAAAGACGCGGATTGGGGTTCTTTACTTTTATGACATCATTAATCCCAAGATATTGGAGGACTTACATGCGCGATTGGAAAAAATTGATATTGACGGTTTAATCAGCATTAGTCAGCTTGAGGAATTGTTGTCTGATTTTAAATTTAAGCTATTGCCGATTATGGATTTTACCGGAAGACCTGATTATGCCGTCCAAAGCTTGCTTTCGGGCCGTGTAGTACTCGTTATCGATGGATTGCCGATGGTGTTAATTGCGCCAGCTGGCTTGTCCCTTATTTTAAAGTCTCCAGAGGATGCCCATTTCAACTATGCGTATGTTTCATTCTCAAGAATAATAAGAGGGATTAGCTTATTCCTGTCTATCTTTTTACCAGCCATATGGGTTGCGTTAGTGTCGTTTCATCAAGACCAAATTCCATTTCAAATGATGGCTACTATTTCCGTGACAAGACTGGGGCTGCCGCTTTCTTCGCATATGGAAATGTTTTTGCTGCTCATGCTGCTAGAAATATTTAGGGAAGCGGGAGTAAGGCTACCTAACGCAATTGGTCAGACACTGACGTCAATTGGGGGGTTGATCATTGGAGATGCAGCCATTCGAGCGGGTTTGGTTTCGCCGTCAGTTGTTGTAGTTGGTGCAATTACCGCCGTTTCGGGAGTAACTCTAGTGAATCAGACGTTAAGCACGCAGGTTAGTATTTTGAGGCTGTTCTTTTTTACACTATCCGCAATTCTCGGCATGTATGGCGTGATCTTAGGTATGGTACTGCTCATTGGTTACATGGGTACTATAAAATCATTTGGCGTAAGCTATTTGGCGCCTTTATCTCCGCTATCCGTTAGGGAGCTGCTTATTTCTTTCCTGAGATTGCCGTGGGATAAAATCAACAAGCGACCTACCGCGCTGCAAACGAAAGATCCCGATAAGAAGAAGGAGGATTAGACATGTATATTTTCCGGGCAATAAGCGTGCTTCTGTGCAGTATTATGCTTCTAAGCGGTTGCACGAGTATGCCGGAAATTCAAAACATGGCATATGCGACGGCTATTGGTGTCGACTTTAAGGACGGAAAATGGATTGCCTACACACAAATACTCAATTTTTCAAACATCTCGCATAGTGAACAAGTTAGTCTTGGTAAAGCTGTCCCCGTATGGGTAGGCAAAGGGGAAGGGAAAACGATGGCATTAGCATTAACTGATATTAGCAGAACATCCCAGCTGCAAGTGTTTTGGGGTCATGTTAAAGCTGTTGTTATGACAGAAGCGGTGCTCAAGAAGGGTGTCACCGATGTGTATAGCGCGATTAATCGTTACAGGGAAGTAAGATACAATATTCTGATCTATGGAACAAAGAGGAGCCTGCCAGAAATATTTATTCAGAAATCGATTCTGAATTTATCCCCACTGGAAACGATCATGTTTACGGCTAGTCAAATGCATTCAGTCGTTTCAGTAATTCTTCCAGTTACTGGAAATCGCGTTATTGCGGATTTAAATGAACCTGGAGAGCCGGCAATGATTCCATCACTTGACCTTGATTCTAAAGATTGGTCGGAAGACGAACAACCAAAGCCGATGTTCAGCCTATCAGGTGGTTATTTTTTCAAGAAAAACAAGATGATAGGATGGATGTCAGGACGGGATCTGCAAGGGATTAGATGGGCGGAAGAGGGACTGAAACGTATACCGCTTCAAGTTACTGCCCACGGCTCACCGGCTGCCGTTATTGAATTTTCATCTCCGAGAATGAAAATTAGACCCGTAACGGAAAAGGGAGAAACTCGCTTTAATCTTGAAGTTGAGGCAAAGGGCATCGTCATTGAGCTAATGCAAGACGTAACCATAAACCATTTGAAGGAATGTACCGCTGATGCCATCCGCAAGGAAATTACGAGCACCTATAGTAAAGCGTTAAAGGTCCAAATCGATCCGTTTCATCTCAGACAAACCCTTTATCAGTCATCACCCTCTGAGTTTCGGCGCTTGTCCAGCTCCGATGATTTTTTCTTGAAAAATGATTCTATCAAGAATATTCAAGTAAACGTAAATCTAATGAATACAGGGAAATATAAGGGGACCAAAAATTAATTGAAGCAGACATTGGGACTCAAAGCAAGATTCCTCGTAACTCTTGTAACAAGAGCACAATCATGAAGCCTCTACTAATCATAGATTAAAAGGAGCATGATAGTGGGAGGTGAGCTTTATATGGAGGAAATGTATCGTTTCGGCAGAAATAATATGAACTGTAGAGTCCGTGTTCGGACTCGGGATGGCCGTTGCCACGAAGGCGTTATCGTAAATGTTGATAGAAACAATCTATATTTACGGACATCGGATGGGGTAAGAACGTCAGCATATTATGGTAATGGATACGGTAATGGATATGGAAATGGGTATGGTTTTGGTTTTGGGGCAGGTTTACTGACTTTGTCATTGTTTTCGCTTCTTGCTATTGCTTTGATCTAAATAAAGAAACCTCAAGTCCACAGCGGCTTGAGGTTTCCTTGTTTTATAGCAGCAAGATGGAATATCTCACCTTATGTTTCGGTTAAGGAAGAATGTTTCCTGCAGCACGATAAATGGCATACCATTCTTCGCGTGTCAAATGAACTTCGCTCGCATTGCAGCAATCGTTCAGGCGGTCAAGATTCATTGTACCGATAACCGGTTGCATTTGCGCAGGGTGGCGCAAAAGCCATGCAATAGCAATTGTCGTATTGCTCACATTATATTTTTCAGCAATTTCATCGATTTGTTTATTCAATTCCGGGAACTTGTCGTTTCCAAGGAATACGCCTTCAAAAAATCCATATTGGAATGGAGACCAAGGCTGAATCGTAATATCGTTCAGTCTGCAATAATCGAGGATACTGCCATCACGGTGCACAGCAGCATCATTTTCCATATTTACGTTAAATCCGCTCGAAATCATAGTCGCGTTTGTAATGCTTAGTTGCAACTGGTTAGCGACTAGAGGCTGCTTCACCGATTTCTTCAAAAGTTGAATTTGCATTGGTGTTTGATTGGATACGCCGAAATGACGTACTTTGCCTGAGCTTTCAAGGCGATCAAAAGCTTCAGCTACTTCTTCCGGCTCGACCAATGTATCTGGACGGTGCAAAAGCAGAATGTCCAAGTAATCCGTTCTCAATCGCTTCAAAATCGCATCTACCGATTCTAAAATATGTTCTTTGGAGAAATCGAACATGCCAGGACGAATCCCGCATTTTGATTGTAAAATAATCTTCTCGCGAACTTCATCGTTCATATGAATAGCATCTGCGAATATTTCCTCACAAGTTCCACCGCCATAAATATCAGCATGGTCAAAGAAATTCGCACCTTTATCTAGCGCCGTCTGAACAAAACGTTCGGCACCGGCCTTGTCCAGCGAATTAATACGCATGCAACCGACTGCAATCACCGGCACCTCTAGTGTACTGCTTCCAAGCTTCATCGTCCTCATGATTTAAGTCCTCCTTCGAGATTGGTTAACTTTGTTTGATGGATTCATCGCAAATAGAAGAGTGTTCTATTTGTTGCTGCACAAACTATGTAAACGCCTTCCTAAAACAATTGTGCCTTATGATTGTCTCACAAAAGGCCGCCGTATTTCAATGTTTACAAAAAGGATAAAATGATATATGTGTCCGCTGGTCGTTGGCACGGCATCTCTATCCACGTGCTCTGGTATTTACATACAAACGTGAATTCGGTATTCTGGAAAAATAGTTTCAACTTGGAAGGCATTTAATTACGACTTTTTATTAAATGGAGGCAGCAAATATGGCGACAATTGAGGATTTCATGAAATTAGATATTCGTATTGGTACGGTTATTCATGCAGAACCTTTTCCAGAAGCACGAAAACCCGCAATAAAATTAGAAATCGACTTTGGTGATTTTGGTGTCAAACATTCCTCGGCACAGATCACAGAACGGTATGAACCAGAACAGCTTATTGGCCGTCAAGTTGCCGCAGTTATGAATTTTCCTGTTAGACGTATTGCGGGCTTTAAATCCGAGGTGCTTGTCATTGGTGGAGTCCCATCGGAAGGTGATGTAGTTCTTTTAAAGCCAGATCACCCCGTTCCGAATGGGACGTCAATTGCGTGAGGAAGTTTATCAAAAAAAAACAGGTTGCCGATATAATCGGCAACCTGTTTAGCTTTCCACGTTCACACGTCGACAGCGATCGTAGCAATTAAAGTTATAGGGCTCCATGTCAGCTTCGATTTTTTTTGGTACATAACCATCGTTTGTTAAGCTGGTAAGAAGTTTAGTTAAATGCTTTGCCGTTTCTGGTAGATCATGCATGAGCACGATAGGGGTCACATCATATTTCTCTAATTTTTGTATTTGAGAAATTGTCGTTTTAATATAATCTTTGCTTGAAATAGACCAGTCGCTGCTGTCCACGTTCCAATCCCACAATTTATACCCGTTGTCACTTAAAACCTTCCTGAATGAATCCGTTAAATAAGGTACACTGCCGTAAGGCGTACGAATGAGAACCGATGAGATGCCTGTAATTTTCTCAAGTGTTTTTTGAGCTTGATTCATTTCATCCAGCGCAGATTGTTCCGAACGGTAAAATCGATTTTTATTGTGTGTGACACCATGCAAGGCTACGGCATGTCCTTCTTCTACAATTCGTTTAACGATTTCTGGAGACTGTCGCATTTTTGGCTCCAACATAAAAAATGTAGCTTTTACATGAAACAGCTTCAACGTATCCAATATTTCATTGGTAGCTGAAGAGGGGCCATCATCAAAGGTTAAATATATCGTTTTATTATTTTTGTCATCATCGATTTCGGAAGGCTGCTTTACAGTAATTAAATTTGTTTCAAGTTGTTCATCTGTGTCATTTACAGTTGCTTGGATAGGATTTGGACTGCTGCATGCAGATAATTGAGTAACAATGATTAAAATAATACAAATGGCAAGTTTTCGCATGATCTAATTCCTCGTTTTGTGTAAGATGTTTTGATTACGACGGTTCTTTTGTCCTTTCTTTTTGTACTGTGGCATATATCTTTGGGATGTCTGTTTAGTCAGTATAAAAAACAAAAGTGTCAGCACTATGGCTAACTTGTTTCTATGTTGTAAAATCTCGCAAAAATCGACATCAGCTACTGATTATTGATTTGTTAATTGGAAACACTGTGTAAGAAGAATAATGGACAGGCTATGGCCATCAGAATGAAGCAGATGAATTTTTAAGGGGACAGCGGCAATCTGAGACTATTTAATATAAGTCTCATTATCCGTTGTCCCCTTTATTGATTGACCTGCTTTGATAACCAAATGGCTGTTATTAAATCTATTTACGTTTCTTTTTTAGAAATTTTCTAGTTAAATTAACTGATATTGATCTTAAATCAGAGGAATCGGTTGAATTTTGACCAGAATCGCTATTATCGCTGCCGCTGTCACTGTCGCTGCTACTAGAATCACTGCTGCTTCCTTTTCCGGCTATATTGGTTATGTTGATGTTTATTCTGCCAACATTCCCAAAAATAATCGTGCCTTCGTTTCTTTCAATGATGACACGTCCCAATTCGCATCCCATAATAGCTCAGCATCCCTTTCTTTCATCACTATTTAAAGCAGCTTGACTGTAGATGGTTCTTACTGACTATTCTATGAATGAACGAGTAGATAGGTATTGGCTATTTGTAGAGTTACAGGAGCCTTTTTTTAGTCTAAAATCTGTTTTTATTATGCGATGTGGTATAAAAGCTCTCATTCTATTGGATTTTTCTGGTTTTGCGCATGAGCAACAAAATTAGTTTATTCAAACTCTATTGGTGTCTGGGAAGATTTCTTACACGGGGCAAGACTGTTTCTCTAGACCCACATGAATTTCGTTTTGTATAATGACACGGTACCTTTAAGGCTATAGAAGATAGGAAGTGCTCAAGGATTGACTACTCAAATGGATGCAACAAACAAGCAATCAACTTTCGCGATTTGGACCAGCTTAATTAGCAACATTGTATTGACCGTCATGAAACTTACAGTTGGTTTGCTGTTTGGCAGCCAAGTGCTTATTGCAGATGGCGTTCATAACGCAGGAGATGTATTTGCAACTGCAGCAGCATTAGTCTCAATGATGATATCAAAGCGACCGCCGGACGAGGATCATCCTTATGGACACGGAAAAGCTGAGGTTATCGGAGCAGGAATTGTAGCTGTTGTACTTGTCCTTGCTGCGATCTACATGGGCTATCACTCCGTAATGGCAATGATGGAACCGCCACATAAAGCAACACTGCTTGTCCTCATTGCAGCAGCCATTTCACTCGTATGGAAACAATGGCTTTATGTTTACACGATGCGAATTGGCAAAAACACGAATAGCAGCGGCTTAATCGCCACTGCATATGACCATTTAGCAGATGTATACGCATCACTGGCAGCAGTAATTGGTATTGCTCTAGCCATGTTAGGTGAACATTATAATATTCATTTTCTAAAATATGGAGATCCCTTCGCTGGAATCATTGTTGCTTATTTTGTCCTAAAGCTGGCCATTCAAATGGGAAAAACCTCTGTTGACGTATTAATGGAGAAAAATATTGATGAAGTGAGCATGGAGCAAATTTCAGAGCTCGTTAAGTCGATACCTGAAGTTAAGCGAATTGACCGAATACGGGGGAGAGAGCACGGGCATTACATTATTGTAGATGTAAGGGTAGGCATTCCGGCTGAGTTAAGCGTACAAGAAGGCCATGATATTAGCAGAGAAATCAAACGAGTGATTCAAGCGCAAAATCCGATGGTGGAAGAGGTTCTTGTTCATTTAAATCCATGGTATATGGAGAACACTCAAAACGAGTAAAGGTAGTTAAGCCGATACGAATGCGGAAAAACGGGTGCTGAGGCATCCGTTTTTTGTTTGTTTTTCAACTGGGTAAGAATGAATGGTTCCACTAAACTGTATACCTAAACGCAACAAAGGCTTGCGATTAGTCGTCTATCTCGTAATTGGAATATTTAGTATACGGAGGGTATAGATGATGAAACAATTAAAAGGCAAAGCTGTCGTAATCGTTATATTAATTGCTTGTTGCATTCCCTTACTTTTATGTTGGGGGTTGTATATCATCCTAAGTTCTCCGGCGATGCACTGAATGATTCGAGATCTGTTATGATAAATAAATGATATTTATGAGTTCAGTAAACTTCAGTTATAGGCGTTCTTTATTACCCAAGCTGCGAATAAGTCGTTTATGATGTGTATTGTAGGCTATCATTATAAAAGGAGTGATGCGTTATGAGAAATGACCTGATTCAAATGATCGATTTGTTCGAGAGGTCTATCACTTAGGGAAATCCGATAGATGGTTTTTCCTGAAATACAGGGAGGAATCCAGGAATGATTACATTAAAGGCATTAGACATAAGTAATTGGGAACAATGTGCACAGCTTAAACCAAAACCAGAGCAAGAAAAATATATCGCTCCTAATATTTATTCGATCGCTGAAGTGCAATTTTTAAAAGGATTTGTAACGAGGGCGATTTACAATGATGAAGTTATGATTGGTTTTACGATGTTTGGGCTTGATCCAGACGATGGGAATTACTGGATATATCGATTTATGATTGATGGAGCATTTCAAGGACAAGGTCATGCTTCTAAAGCAATGCAGCTGGTTATTGATGAAATAGGAAATGCAAGTGACCGAACGGATTTTATTGTACTTGGATATAAACCGGAAAATGAGCGAGCGAGGAAGCTATACTCAAAAGCAGGCTTTAAAGAAGAAGGTTCTGCTCCATGGGGAGAAATACTTGCGAAGTATAGCTTCAAGCATGCTGTTCATAAATAACGAGAATAAAAATTCACATAGCAAAGGCTGCCGACCTAAACGAGAAGGCAGCCTTTGCTGAGTTCATATAAAAGAATGTTTAGGAATGATGATACCTAAATCATAATATCGATATGATTATTGCGGATGGATCGTTTAATATAAGCATAGGAGTGTCGAAGCTGTAACCAGCTCTCATTTTCAAGAGGAGGAATTGTGATGTCCATGCCGACTAGCGATACATTGGCGAGAAAGAAAGTTAGAGCCATTATTACGGGTTCTACTGGAATGGTGGGAGAGGGGGTGCTCCATGAATGCCTTAATCACTCTGAAGTGGAGCAGGTATTAGTCATAAATCGCAAGCCATGTGGCGTAACCCATCCAAAGCTAAATGAAATTATATTGCCGGACCTCTTTGATTTATCTAGTATTGAATCTAGGTTAAGCGGCTACAATGCCTGTTTCTTTTGTCTAGGCGTATCGTCTGTAGGTATGAAAGAGGCTGAATACAGCAGAATTACATATGATTTAACCTTATATATAGCTAATCTGCTCTCCAAATTAAACACGGATATGATCTTTTGTTATGTAACCGGGGAAGGAACAGACAACACGGAACAGGGCAAAAGCATGTGGGCACGAGTGAAAGGGAAAACGGAAAATGATCTGCTGAAGCTGCCCTTCAAGGGAGCTTATATGTTTCGACCAGGCTATATACACCCGATAAAGGGATTAAAAAACGTCCATCGCTTTTATGGGTTGTTAACTTGGCTATACCCTGTTTTGCGGCCTATTTTTCCGAAGCATGTTATTACGTTAAGAGAACTGGGCACAGCGATGATTAATATCGTTAACGAGGGGTACGTAACTTCCATATTAGAGAGTAAAGATATGGCGAAGGCGGCGAAATTGAAATAAAGCTTTATGGATATACAAACGAGAACGTAGCTGAATACATATTGGAAAACTTCCCTTCTGGCAGCATAGAGGGAAGTTTTTTTGAGTTTCTCTCCCAAGAGGAGCTGAGGTCAGAGCGGAATAACAACATCTGTAATTGTACATACTACGCTCATCTTAGACTGGGAAACTTAGGGTACCCGCCTAAAGTCTTCCGTAAGGGAGTGGAATGAAATGAAAGCCAAAGGGAAACTAGGGAAATTTATAATGGCTGATTTGTCTTCTGTCCAAAATGATTTTTCACTGGGAAACTGGGGTGGGAAAGCGGATCAAAACCCTGAGACCACGGAAGGCGCCACAATGCCTCAGATAAGTGACTATACTCAAGATTATGGACGTCTATCCCGAAGTCTCGCTGAAAATTTAGAATGGTTTAAGACTCATTTCACATATCCCCGCAATCGAGGTCTAATTGTTCGTGAAGTAACAGTAGGACAGCATGGGCGAAAGGGTGCAGTCCTATTCATGGATGGACAAGTGGACTGGAAGCATCTGGACCGCTGTGTCATGGTGCCTTTAATGAATATAGAGATGAAGCATGTTGAAGAGCCGGATATCGATTTGTTGATGGCGGATACGTTCAAAGATGGAAAAGTCACCTCAAAGGTGGAGCTTGGAAGAATTACAGATAGTATATTGGCAGGCTCCGCTGCCATTTTATTTGATGACGTAGCTGAAGCGATACTCGTTGTGGTAAAAGGGTGGGAAAAGAGAGCCATCGATACCCCTAGAACAGAGGTTGTCGTGCGCGGTGCAAATGAAGGGTTTACGGAGGAGCTAGAAACAAATTTATCGATGATTAGACGAAGACTTCGTACGCCAGACCTAATCGTGGAGACTGGTTTTGTAGGCACGCTCTCGCGGACAGAAATAGCCATTGTGTATATTAAAACGATTGCAAACGAAGAGCTTGTAGCCGAGGTTAGAAAACGTATCGCAAGCATTCGATATGATTACATCGGGGATAGCGGCACGATTGAACAATTAATTGAGGAGCATTCGAATTCGATTTACCCCAATATACTCAGCACAGAACGACCAGACTGGACCGCAGCACATCTAGCCAATGGTTATGTAAGTATTATGGTGAACAATTCACCATTCTCTCTTATCGTCCCAGCTCATTTTCCACTTTTCCTGCAAACGGTAGAGGATACTTATCTTCGCTGGCCCTATAGCAGCTTTATCCGTACGATTCGCGTAATCGGTTTTTTTGTTGCACTCTATTTGCCGAGTATCTATGTGGCAGTCGCTAATTTCCATCAAGAAATGATACCGACGACACTTATGCTTGCTATTGCCGGTTCACGCGAGGTTGTGCCGATTCCGCTGGCTGCAGAAATATTTATGCTGGAATTGATGTTTGAAATCATTCGTGAAGCAGGCGTCCGGATACCGAGCGTTATCGGTCCGACGATTGGTATCGTTGGGGCATTGATATTGGGGCAAGCCGCCGTACAAGCCAATATTGTAAGCCCGATCGTTGTCATTATTACGGCAACAACAGCGCTAGCTTCTTATACGATTCCGAACTATAACATGCAGTTCGCCACACGTATGCTTCGTTTCATTTATTTGCTTGCAGCGTCTTATCTCGGCTTGGTTGGCGTTGTTTTGCTGTCATTATTGCTTTGGACTACGCGAGCAGCGGAAAATTCGTTCGGCGTTCCTGTACTCGCTCCTTTGACTCCTCATAGACCCAGCAGCGATTCATTTTTGAGAAAAGCAATCGATAAGCAAATTTATCGTCCGTTTTCGATCCGTCCCAAAGATGCGAATAAAATTCCGAGCAGTATAGCGGTAGAAAGCGATGAGACGAACGAACAAGGGGATGCGCAGAAGTGAGAATGCATCACATTGGTTTACGAGAGGCGTCTGCAATCGGCATTATTTTTATCATCACAAAAATATTTTTGCCTTTCCAAAGGTCTTTGGCAGAAGAAGGGGGCACCGCAGCTTGGATTATTCTTGTTATTGCGATGCTGTTCTGTCCGCTTACTTGGTGGGCGATTAGAGGGGTGATAAACAACGGTCCAGAAAATAGTACATTAATTACGGCTACGGAAGACATATTAGGCCCGATTTTGGGAAGTGCAGTTAATCTAATGTACTGCACTTTTTTCTATATGATTACATTCATCGTGCTTCGTGAATTTTCAGAGATCATATCCTCTGAAATTTTGCCTAGAACACCTCTTATGGCTATTCTACTTGCGCTTTTATTACCGATTGCCTTTATCGCACATACAGGAATCGAAGCCATTGGCCGAATCAGCTCCATAACTGTATTCCTCATTGTAGGAAGCGTTTATCTATTGCTAATTGGTGGTTTAATGACTCATATGGAGCCTAAAGCTTTATCACCCTTATGGGGAACTGGTCGTTCTCATGTCCTTTTTTTGGGTGTAATTAAAAGCTCTTTATTCTCCGAGCTGCTTGTACTCGGATTTCTTCTGCCAAGAATGCGACATCAGAAGGACTGGGGAAAAGTAGCTTGGTGGTGTATTATCGTTTCGTCTGTCCTGCTGCTCAGCACAACGATCTGTTATTTATTTATCTTTCCCTATCCAACAGCTTCGAGAATTAACGTACCATTGATGGAAATTAGCAAGCTGATTGTATATGGACGATGGCTGCAGCGCTTGGAAAGTTTGTTCCTCATTGTTTGGTTAATTAGCACAGTCGTTAAATTAGCAGTGGGCTTATATTGTACAGCTTCAGCGTTGTCTCAAATTTTTCACTTGCCAAGACATCGGCCGCTCGTTTTTCCACTGACGATAACGATATTCAGCTTTGCGATGCTGCCAGACAGTGAGATGACGGCCATCGCTTGGGATCGGGACATTCTTCGAACCTATGGTTCAATCATTTCGATTGGTTTGCCTATGCTGACATGGCTGGTAGGCATCATCCGTAAAGGGAGGAGACCAGCGTGAGACGCTCATTTCGGATTGTAAACACCATTGTGGTTACAGTAACGAGCCTGATTTTTTTATCGGGCTGTTGGGATCGGCTGGACCCGGAAAATATGGCTTTTGTCATCGCAATCGGTGTGGATGAAGGCCCACAAAATGAT
Organism: Pristimantibacillus sp. Z349TD_6; assembly: GCF_056173205.1. Taxonomy (NCBI): domain Bacteria; kingdom Bacillati; phylum Bacillota; class Bacilli; order Caryophanales; family Paenibacillaceae; genus Pristimantibacillus (SeqCode); species Pristimantibacillus sp. Z349TD_6. The sequence continues at coordinate 3,096,761 of NZ_CM149662.1, forward strand.
TTCTTATTTAGTTTTGCTATTGCTGTACCAAAGCTCAGTGATATGGGGCAAAGCTCAGGCGGAGGGGGAAATAAAGTTGTCATTGTACATACCGTTGAAGGCTCCAATATGGCTTCTGCACTCGCTCTTAGCCAAAGCTTTATTGCTCGCAGATTAACGCTAATTCACTCTAAAGCGCTCATTATAGGCGAAGGGCTGGCCAGAAAGGGCGTCATGCCGCTATTAAGCGAAGCGGTACGTAATCGGGAATTTCGGCGTACCGTTAATATGATTACAGCAAAAGGAAAAGCAAAGGACTACCTGCAATTTGTTCAACCAACAACTGAACAGGACGTAAGCTTCTGGTTTGAACTTGAATTAGATCCAAAAAATCAAGGCGGCACTATACCGAAGCAAGCGCGTTTTCATGAATTTATTATGGATGTTGAAAGCAAAGGCACAGGTGCAATATCTATATTATCAGCACCTAGGCCTGATGTTAAAAAGGGCAAAGCAAACATTTCTTCTGATGAGAAAGATCTGAATCCAGATGCCAAACAGCCTATTGTGAGTGATCAATATGCCGGGAAAATAAAACGTACAGGTGATGTCCCTGTAGAATTTTTCGGCAGCGCCATATACAAAAGCAGCTCTTTGGTTGGTTATCTGAATGGATCAGAGACACGAATACTAAATATGCTTCGCGGGGAATTGGAAGAAACGGTTTGGGATTTCAATGACCCTTCTGATAAAAAGCTTAATTTAAGCATGACGATGAATGCTGATAGACAAGCAAAGCTGAAAATAAAAAGAAAAGGTGATCAAGTTACCGCAATTTTCGATGTTAAATTGGAAGGAGAACTGATCAGCGTGCAAACCAAAGTGAATTACATTCAGGCGAATAATCGAGAAAAGTTGGAGAAGTCCATTCAAAAGCAATTGCATGAGGACGCCCTTAAATTGTTGAACAAGACCATTCATCAATGGAATGTCGATTGTTATCGTATTAACAATCGAGTGGTATCCACTTTTTCATCGGTGCAAGAGTGGGATGCTTTTAATTGGAGCAGCCATTTGAAGGAAATGAAGTATGAAGTTAATATTACATTTGTCATGCGGCGATATGGTGGTCAAGTAGGGCCTGCGATCGAAGGTGATCAGGTTTCATGAGCAAGCATGCTGTGATGTTTACTATTTTAGGTTTATTCTCCATCTGGGGCTGCGTATATGTGGGTAGCCTTGCTCCTTCGCTTTGGAAGCAGAAAAATTTTAGAGGGGCCATTGGTGTAAGTATATTAGCGGGCATCACGTTAGTTGTTCCTGTTTTAGTCAGAATAATCGGAGAGGAATAAAAAATAAGGCCTTTGCTAAATGCAGAGGCCTTATTTATATGGTTGCTGCTATATAAGCAAGCGGTCTCTTTATCCAGTTACAGCATCTACTCGTGCTTGATCAGCATTTATGCAGCGTTTGCATACCGTGATCGAGGAGCCGTTTTTTGTCGCTCGCGGATATAACAATTTGATTCTAGTACGATTGCAAGTAGGGCAGGTCCCTCTGCCGCGTGAGGGAAGGTTCCAAAGCGTCCGTCCTCTTTTTGATTTTGCCATCGATTATTCCTCCTTTCTGTTCAATGACTTGTCAAACAATTTGTTTCAATAACTGTATTTTAATTCCTTTTCAGGTCGGTTTGAAAGATAATAAATAACTATAATTAAACTGTTTCTTTTTTGTCGCCTATTTTCAAACTAGCAGCGAGCAAAATGAAGATGATGATCATTAGCATGGCTAGCGCCGGAGCAAAGTTATCAAATAGATCGGATGTGAAACCGATAAATAGAGGGCCAATGGATCCTAATAAGTAACCGCCAAATTGCATGACAGCTGATAATGATGTGGCTTCTTCCGCATTTTTAGCCTCTTGAATCGGAATAAGGATTGCTAGTGGAAACAGACCGCCAGCACCAATACCTAGAAAAACAGCAGCAAACCATGGAGAAAAATGCAAAAGCAAAAAAACAATTCCGATCAGTTCCGAAAGACCGCATACGAGCAGCCAAGTTTTTCTACGGCCTGTTTTACTTACAAGTATTGGAATGAAGAAGCTAATAGGAATTTGAATAACAGTAAATAATGTAAGGACAAGACCGGATTGCGAATGGCTTAAACCTAACGATTGAGCAATAGGAGCGAGCCAAGCAGTTATCGAATAAAAAATAGCGGCCATACAACCAAAAAACAAGGTAAACAACTGTACACGTTTATTTTTGACGAACAAGGATGAGATCGGAATAACGGTACTATTTGTTCCATTTTTCTTTAAAAGCGGGAGAAGCAATAGAGAAGCGGGCAGTGCTAGAATGCTCCAGAAGCTTAAAGAGTTCTGCCACGATTCATTTAGTTTATGGAATAAAGGCACAGAGAAGCTGGACGCAATCGCAGCCCCAATGACCATAGCTACAGAATATACGCCTGTTATACCCGGCTTATTTGGAAAGTGTTTTTTTATAAAGCCTGAAATTAATGGTCCTGCAATTCCAATTCCAATACCCGTGAATAGCGATGTAGTAATTAAGAAAAGACTGCCATTTGCGAATACACGAAGGGAAGTGGCTGTCAGGATCAAGAGCATAGCCGCAAGCAATGACTTTTCTATTCCTAAATGGGAATTCAGTTTTATCGCCAAAACAGCAAATATCCCCATACAAAGAACGGGCAGTGTCGTCATCAAACTTACGGTGACCCCGCTCATTCCTAAATTGGATTGAATAATATCAAATAATGGACCGACCGAAGTAATCGATGGTCTTAAATTCAAGGATACAAGAAATATAACTAAAATCAGATACATATAACGCATAGGAAACATCCCCTTCTTGGTTGTTGCACTCATTATAGTTTTGTATTTATAATAGTTCAATACTATATATTCTATAGAAACGATAGCATTAAACTATCATCGAAGAAGGGTTGTTACTATGGAGATTAGACAATTACAATACTTTCTTATGTTGTGCAATGAATTGCATTTCTCTGAAGCGGCATACAAATTAGGGATTTCACAACCGACGTTAAGTCAACAAATACGGGTGATGGAAGATGAGTTAGGCGTTCCTTTATTCGATCGGATTGGTAAAAAAACAGTTAAAACCGAGGCGGGAGAGCTTCTTGAAAGCTATGCTTTGAACATTGTTCAACAATTAGAAAACGCCAAAAAGGCGGTATCCGATCTTACCAATCTGGATGCTGGTCAATTGCGAGTAGCCGTGCTGCCATCGGATCTCGATTATCGTTTAACTTCCTTGCTCGTTGATTTCCACAGGGAACTGCCAAATACAAAAGTTCAAGTTATACCATCGATTGATATTTCAAATAAAGTGCTGAACAATGAGGTTGATCTTGGTGTTGGTCTAGCGATTCAGTCAGATCCAAGGTTGACTCGCATTCCTTTCTATACCGAATCGTACAGCCTATACGTAAATAAAGAACATCATTTAGCAGCGCAGGATATTATTTTGCCAGAACAATTAATAGAGATCCCTTTTGTAATGTTCCCCAAAGGTTTTTATGGACGTGATTTAATTGACACATGGTGCAAAGAGCAAGAAATATCTATCCGAACCATTATGGAGACAGGGTCTGTTACTTCTTTGTTTCAGCTCGTAATAGAAGGAATTGGAGCTACCATACAACCAAGCCAACTGATTGAAAGCTTCCACTCGATGAACATTTGTGCGATTCCGATTAAACGTTCACCGACGCGAGAGTTGGAAATTTTTTATCGCAATGATCGATATTTGAGTCGAGCGGCTAAAGTTTTTATGAAGAGGTTGGAACTGTTTTTTTGAGGATGTAGTTGCAATACCGTTTACTTTTATGTAAAAATCTAGATGGAAATATTGATTGATAGGCTGAGGGGAGAGGATCATTTGAAAGAGGAAACTGTAATAGAGCTGGTCGAAGTAGCGCCATTTAAGGCGCTGGCAGTGCGGACTGGCATGACGCCAGACAAGAGTGGTACAAGGCTGGCTTGGAGCAAGCTGACTGAACATGTGCCGCTGGGCGATGAACGGCTGACTTCAGTACAATCAGCGTATGTATTCATTCCGCAGCAGCAATGGGACAAGGAAGTGGATACACTTTGGGTCGGTCTTAAGGTTAGCGAGTTCGGCATCGTGCCCGAAGGCGTTGAAACGCTAGAAGTTAGCGGCGGACTGTGTGCTAGCGCTCGCGTATATGGCGATGAGACGAGCATGTGGGGTGTATACGAGAAGATGTTCTCCTGGCTAGAGCAGTCACCGGACTACGAGCTTGATAAACGTGCTGGTGTGCTTGGTATGGAGACGGTTCCACTCAAGCCAATCAATGCTTTGACCATTCCTTATTCCGACATCAAGACCTTTGATTTCACGATGCTCTATCCGGTTCAGAAGAAGCTGATCAAGTAACAGCTATTGCTTTATTTGATATCACCGCTGTCTCTAATAATTACATTAACGGTAAACTCTTGTTTTAACTTCGGAAACCATACTGTTTTCCAGTTTTCGCTTTGTTTCTCAGTCATCTTATTACGGTAATATTGACCCAGCCCCAAAATATCTGATTTATGAGCTTGAAGTCTGCTGAGTAGATTAGAGTATCTCTTAAGCATTAAAGCTTCCAGCTCTTTTTCAACCTCTGCATTGGTAGGGTTTCCCCTCTCCTCTTCAATAACGCCTATTAGTTTCATATGGCTCTTGATGTTTGGGATGGAACCAGACCAACTCGCTTCATTGTGAACACGAGCGCTATCGATCATAACGGTTGCATTATTCATGAGTTCAACCGTTCCTCCTGAATATTGACCTTGGTAAAGGTTGTAAATAAGAGTCTCTTCAATTGACATTTTCCCGACCATACGATCCCGGTTCATTATGGCCGAACCAAGGGACATAAAGGGCGTAGTAGCCCCTTTCGCAATAAGAGGGATTGCAGTATCCTCTGTTTGTACATACATTCCGCGGTAGGCTTCCCAAATGTGAATAATGGAAATATTCGGTGTCCAACCTGACTCCTTGCCAAAAAAATCATAAGCGGATAAACCGATATTCACCTTTTTATTATCGTGCATTAGCTGTGAGAAATCTCCAGATACAATAGCGACTAATGCTTTCGGTGAAATTTCTCTTGAACGGATAACAAATTCGATGGCGTCTTTAATGCTTTTTCTCGCCGTGTTTTCGCTAATAAGTAGCAGCTTTAAGTGTAATAAATCAACACTTTCCTCTGCATGGGTTCGGAGCATGTCAACAGCCTTGTCGATCGATTTGGCTTCTGCTTGCAGCGTTCTTGTTGAGTTGTTTTGTTGGTTCGGGATACGTAAAAAAACTTGAACATTGCCTTCTTTGCCTTCCGTTATTCCCATAATGACAGGCAGCATACGTTTATTAATGTCTTTATTATTCCAGCAGCCTCCTAATATGGCGAAGCTGCAGCATAATAATATGAACGCAATAAGAGGTTTATATCTCATGCCAGCTTCCTCCTTTTTACCATACCCATAATGAAAATAGCTAAAGGTAGCGCGAAAATACAGTAAAAGCGGAACCACGTATCCATATTGATGAGAACTTGAACAGAATTCCAAGTGGGAAGAAACCCTGCAAGCGCAACGACTGAAATAGCAAGAATGATCACGATGACGGGTAGAGAGGAAATTAAATAAAGCTTTTGAATTAGTTGGATCATCATCCAAAGTAAAAGAGCAGCATAAACAAAAACTGAAATGAGCGTACAGGTAATAAAAAATAAAGTCAGTCTATCAAACATAATCCAACTGATATCAATGGAATCCATGGATATGATGGTTGGGAATTGAAAGCGAGACGAGGTTTCGCGGCCGAATATAAAAAGCGGAATATAAACGAGAGCAATATAAAAAAATAGCAAACTCACATAAGTTAAAAAAATGGATTTGCTTTTTTTTAATATTGGATATTTATAGAGAGGGATAAAACCTAAGAACAAAAAACCAGAATGTGCAATAAAACTCGAGTAGAAATCAGCGCTGGCCATGAATGAGAAGGTTTTATCTAACAGCGGATAACCATTCTTTAAATCAAAATTGCCAAATGAAGTGAAAAACGAAAAAAGTGTCACAGGCATACAAATGATAAAAAGAATGAGAGTTGCTCTTATAATAGTCTGAATTCCTTTCCAAGCCGCATATAGAGGCACGAGTACCAATAATGCAAGTGACCATAGCGGGTATTCTGGAAGGAAGGTCACGGTCAGCATTTCGGAGTGAACCCGGAGAATGACACAAACATCGATAAAGAAGAACAGGAGCAACGGGGCAAGAATGATGCGTGCAGCCCATTTTCCTGTTATTTCATTAAAAATATCGGCAAGATCCATTTTTGGAAAACCAGCAAGACCTTTTAGATACAGCCACATTAAGATCCATTCCAACATATATCCGATTAAAATAGGCTCCCAATGACCGCTTTTTGTAGACGCGATCGTTTTTTCAGGGAAAATTAAAAGAATGGTAGCAAGATGAACTAAAAAAAATGTAGTTAATGGTGCGAATTTACTCATTAGAACCTCCAGATTTTATACTCGAGTTCACATACGGGTAGTGGAAAGTAGTCATACTTGATAAGTAAAAACATATCCAGACGACCCCGACGAGCGTGCCTAGCAGGCCATAAACCGCGCTGATTAACAAAACAACGTATTTTAGGATTCGAATCATATACGCATTTTGGTAGCTGACTAACGTGAAATTGGCTATTGTTGTCGCAGCTAAAATAATGATTAACAAGTTACTGACCAATTTTGCCTGAACAACAGCTTGGCCAAGTATAATTCCCCCTACCATCGTAGTGGTGGGTCCTATACTCTTTGGAAGCCTTATGCTCGCTTCGATAACCATCTCCAAAATACCAAGCATGAACAAAGCTTCGATGAGTGCGGGATAAGGTACACCTTCTCTGCTTAGTGCCACAGATAAAGCCAGCTGAATACGAAGAACCTCTGGATTGACCGCGACCAAGGCAACATAAAGACCTGGTGCTAGAAGGCTTACGAACAATCCGAGAATCCGTACCATGCGTATGGTAATCATATAAACGAATGGATAGTTGCGATCCCCTTGCATACTCCAAAGATCGGTCACAAAACCAGGCATAGCCATTGCAAAGGGGTGATGATCCAAAAAAATGATGATGCGGCCTTCCATTAAATGCCGAACGGACTCTGAAGGAAGCTCAGTTGAAAGGAATGGAGGGACAAGGCTGTACTTTGGCAGTCCTAGTATTTTTGATAAATCTTGAATGCTTTCAATTTCAGTGTCTTTATGTTTCTCCAAAAGAGAGTTGATATGGTTTACAAATTTTTTTTGAGACCTGCTTTTTATGTAAAACATGCTGATTTGGCGAGGATTAAACGAGCCTACTGAATAAGAACTGACAATTAAATGATTAGCTGTTATCTTGGATCGCAGCATCCCGATATTCGTATTGATATCTTCCGTAAACGCATCGAATGATGATAATAGTACACTTTCAGTTTGGGGGGGGCTGATCGCTCGGGAGATTTGCGGATGTAATAAATTAAGCATTAAAATGGTGGAACCGTCTTCAGAAAAGAGGCCAATTCTCCCTCGTAATAATGATTGTGCGATCTCATCTAGAGATTTCACATAAGCCCCTCCAAAAGTAGAAAAAATCTGATCGAAAACATCGATCGATTCATTGGAATAGGGCTCGAGCAGAAGTAAAGAATTTCTAGACTCATTAATGTTTACTAGAGATTCAAAATAGCAAAGTTGAATTTTTTTGTTATGAATGAGAAATTCCTCTTTGACGAAGTCTGAGCTCTCTTCGAAATATTGGTTTACTTGATCATATAAGTTCATGGATAATGGTTGATTCATGGTTTACCACCCCGTAGTTAAGGCCCTCCACAAAGCGGAGGGCCTTTGGCTGTTGTTTAGAAGTTGCGTTGACCTAATTGTTGTTCAGCAATTTGGACGAGCTTCTTCGTAATATATCCACCGATTGAGCCTGCATCACGAGTCGATAAGTTACCGTTATAACCATCTTGCGAGAATTGTACACCTAATTGCTGTGCTGCCTCTGTTTTCAATTGTGAAATGGCTTGTCTTGCTTGCGGTACGACTAAAGTATTCGAACTTCTTCTGCTCATGTTTTATCACTCCTTCATGGGATGTAAGGTTATTATGGTTTGTAAATTGTAAATGTATGCAAGTTTAAAAACAGATTTTTCGAAAAAATTACAATGCTCACAAAGATGAGTATAATGAGTATTGCATTGATGCGGAAAATGGCATTTCATACGCAAATAAAAAGCTTAGGAGTGATGGTTTGTGAAAGGTGAGAAAATATATCTGTCTCCATTAGAAATAAAGGATACCGAAGAGCTGCTTGCAATTAGACGAAGGAATTTTCTTTTTTTTCAGCCATTTGAGCCTATAAGGCCAGAGCATTATTTTACGATCGAAGAACAGAAAAAAATGATTGAATCAAGCCTGCAAGCTGCGGCTAATGATCAAGGTTTTGTGTTTGGCGTGTTTCTTAACGAGTCGAATAGGCTTGTAGGGAGAATCGAATTATCAGGCATAGCGCGAGGCCCTTTTCAAAATGCGTATCTGGGTTACTTCCTTGATCAAGAGCATAACGGCAAAGGTTATGCGACTGAAGCCGTATCATTATGTGTCAAATTTGCGTTTGATCAGATCGGCTTGCATCGTATTCAAGCAGGAGTGATGCCAAGAAACTTGCCATCGGTCCGAGTGCTTACGAAAGCTGGCTTTAGATACGAAGGACTTTCCACCAAATATTTGAAAATTAATGGCGTTTGGGAAGACCATGCGATCTATGCGATTATTACTGAGGATAGGGAAGCTGCTCAGTAGAAATTGATGCAGAAATTCAATTAATTCCAGAATATAAAGATAAAATGATCCGCTAAGCTGAACCTCATTTTTGGGAAATGTTTCAAATTCGCATAGGGTGTGTATTAGCCTAATAGAATGAATTTAAACAAACAAAGAATGGGGTAGTGATGTTCAATGAAAAAAATGTGTTCACTTATGCTAAGTTTGTTTCTGGTAGTCGTTGTTTTTGCAGGAACAAGTGGAGGAACCACCGCAGAAGCCGCAGTCAAAAAAGAGTATCTTGAAATTTCAAAAAACGTCGTCTATTACGGACAATTGAAAAACGGCAAACCGCATGGAAAGGGAACAATGTCCTGGTACCAAACAAAAACGTATTCAGGTGATTGGGTGGACGGCAAACGAAGCGGGCTTGGTAAATTTGTGAGCAGATCTACAAGCGAAGGCACAGAAATTACATACGATGGCGCTTGGAAAAACGATATTAAATCAGGCAATGGTTCATTGAATACGAAGACTATCCGCTCGGATGGCAGTGTACAATCTCATAAGATTCAATTCGGTCAGTTTACGAATGACAAATTCACAGCAGGATATTCCGTATTGCATGTGAAAGATGAGCCAGCATATAGCTTTAACTACAAAGATGCAACGATGAATCTTCAAGTGATCGGTACGAATGTGAAGATGAAGGAAGCATGGAAAAATGGTACTTTCTCAACCATTCAGTTTATGAAGGGTAAAGTGATGAAGCATTATGCTGTCGCATTTAACGAAAACCCTTCTTTGGTAAAACAGAACAAAGCGACACTTAAATATTTACAAGGCATTCAATCGCAAGTAAACACGCATTTGATTAAGTTTGAAAGCTTAGCTAAGCGGGTGCCTTTGGCTTAATGCATAATAGATTTTAAGCGGATGGCTCCTTATGTGAAGGGGCCATCCTTTTTTTAATCTTCCTTCACGTTTGTCAAGTACTACAGAAACATGGTACTAGGTGGATGGTGAGGTGTTGTGTATAGTTAATTTATCCATACAACGCGTGGAATAGGTACTTCAGGAGGGTGAATAGTTGCTGTGAATACAACATTAATAAGAAATGGTGAGCTGCAGTGGAAAGCATCCATCCTGAAGCAGCATGAAACATATGCCTATCAAGCGGCTTATTATTTGCTTGAAGATGAGTTCCTTGCAGCCAAAGCAGCGATGGATACACTTGCAGCATTGATTCGTGATGAAGCTTTTTTTGTTAAGGAAGCCGTGCTCCAGCAGAAGCAATTGAAACAATTGGTTATGAAAATATCGCTGGGCATTAAAGCTTCACACCTGCAAACTTCAATTTAACAAAATAACAATAAACCTCAAACTTATGCTTCACTCTCCTCGTTGCTTGTCCTAAATCAATTTTACTCCTAGTCCAATTTGGATTTTTTCTCATCCTGCCGCAAAGCCCATTTTCGTAAACAACACTGATATGATATAGTTTTTTATGTAAGATAAAGACAATTCATGCAGGAGGATGTGGCAGTATGATCATAGACTTGACGCATATGATTCATGACGGAATGCCGGTATTTCCGGGGCACACAGAGACGACTCTGGTGCAAAGCAGTCATTTTCAAAGTGATGGGTACAATAACCACCAATTATCGATTAATATGCATGCAGGTACTCATATCGACGGCCCGATGCACTTATTGGACATTCAGAAATATATGACAGAAACCTCAGTTGAGCAATTTGTTGGAGATGGCGTACTGCTGGATGTAACTGGGGCTGCAGTAGTCGATTACGAAGAAGAGTACGAAACACGTATTCATGAGGGACAGATCGTTATTTTACATACTGGGCACGGCGATTTTTATGGGAAACCTTATTATTTCAGCGATTATCCGGTGTTGACCGCCGATTTTGTTGATTTGCTTATTCGAAAAAAGGTGAAAATGATCGGTTTAGATACCCCTTCGCCTGATCGCTATCCGTTTTCCATTCATAAAAGCTTGTTTGGCAGCAATATTTTTATTATAGAAAATTTAGCGAATGTAAAGCGGCTGATTGGAATTCAAGCCTTTGAAGTTATAGCGCTGCCGCTCCTTATTCAAGCAGACTCATCCATTGCACGAGTGATCGCACGCGTAAAAGAATAACGATATAATGAGTCGTATAGCCAGCCCATGCTTTCAACTAAAACGAAGGAGGATGATGTTTTTATGGATATTATTTATCATGGACACTCTTGTATTCAATTGATCGCGGGGGACAAATCGCTTATTATCGATCCCTTTCTGAGAGGCAATCCGCTTGCCACTACGAAAGCGGAGGAGATAAAGACGGATGCCGTACTCCTCACTCATGCTCATATGGACCATATTTTAGATGCGGATCAGATTGCATTAAGCAATGATGCTCCTGTTGTGGCGAACCCGGAGCTCGCGGCTTATATGTCATGGAAAGGTGTAAAAACGATCGGCATGAACATTGGCGGAACGTTAGATTTGGGATTTGCCAAAGCTAAAATGGTACAAGCGTTCCATTCCTCAGGGATCGTTGTCGAAGAGGATAAAATCATTTTGTACGGCGGCATGCCTGCCGGTTACATTGTAAATATGGAACAACTAAATGTTCTTCATGCAGGCGATACCGCATTATTTGGCGATATGAAAATGATTGGTGACCGTCATCCGATCGATATCGCTTTTATTCCGATTGGCGATCATTATACGATGGGGATAGATGATGCGCTGCAAGCGGCAATATGGTATAACGCGAAGCTGGTTGTGCCTGTTCATTACAATACTTTTCCTGCCATTCGCCAAGAGGCTGAAAGCTTCGTTCAGCAGCTGCAAGAAAGAGGGATTAAAGGAAAAGTACTCAAACCAGGCGAGAAAATAACGGTATGACTAGGCATGTAATTTACATTGTCACATGTGTTTTTATAATCGTAATGTCAGTGTGTTTACTTTGGTACGCGCTATGGGATGCGAGTCAGCCCAAAACTGGACCTGTTGGCAACGGCGTTCATATGCCTACTTTCCGAGACTTATGGCCGATATACAGTATGATGGCAATGGGTGTTTTGAATTTGCCTGTGGCCATTATGCGTTATCTGGAATATAAGAAGACACAAGTAAAAGATGATGTAATGAAATAAGGTGTTTGAGAGTAAAAAGGATTGACAGCGATTTCACGTTTTGTGTATGATGTACCTGTTAACGCGTGTTCATAATGATCAAAACAACATAGAAATAAGTCCTATTTAAGAAATAGGATTTATTTTTCAGCATACATAAACGCGCGTTCACAAAAGAGGTGCCGTGATACATGTGAATGCAGATTTTTGAATTTATACTTATATAAGGCGGTAGATATGAGATGGAAGCTGCACAAGAATCCAAAAATAATGAAAAGCGCACATTAGTCAGCATGCTTGAAAAGATCGATGTGAAAACTGGCGAACGCAAGGTTTTGGCTGAATTTAATCATTTAATTGAAGCGCCAAACTGGACCAAAGATGGCAACCATCTTATTTATAACAGCGGTGGTCTGCTCTACACCTTTGAGCTAGCAACTGGGGAAAGCAAGCTGATCGAGTCGGGGTATGCCAATCATTGCAACAATGATCATGTTTTGTCACCTGACAATACACAGTTAGCGGTAAGCCATCACACGCAGGAGGATGGAAAATCACGAATTTATATATTCTCATTATCTGAAGGTTTGCCTACCCTAATTACACCGTTAGCGCCAAGCTATTTGCACGGCTGGTCTCCTGACGGCGCCTCGCTCGCTTACTGTGCAGAAAGGAATGGTCAGTACAACATTTATACGATACCGGCACACGGCGGGATTGAAGCACAGCTGACCGCTACGCCAGGTCTGGATGATGGACCGGAATTTTCGCCGGACGGCCTACATATTTGGTTCAATTCGACTAGAACTGGCTTGATGCAAGTATGGCGCATGAACGTTGATGGAAGCGAGCAGACTCAAATGACATTTGATGAGTGCAATAATTGGTTTCCACATGTTTCTCCAGATGGAGAATCCGTTGCTTATATTACTTACCGTAAGGGTGATGTTGAGCCGAACGATCATCCTGCCAATAAAGATGTTGAAATTCGTCTAATGCCAAGCAAAGGCGGACCACATGCAGTCATTTCTGAATTATTTGGCGGTCAGGGCACAATCAATGTGAACTCTTGGTCGCCGGATAGCCGGGAGCTCGCTTTTGTTAGCTATAAATTTATATAATTATTTTTGTTTGAAGGAGAGTTATTCATGGTTAACGTAAATGGGAAATGGGCGCTAATTACTGGCGCGAGCAGAGGTGTAGGTTACCAGACGGCAATTTTTATGGCCAAACAAGGCTGTAATTTGATTTTGCATAGTCGAAATATTGAACATACAAAAGTGGTGGAACAAGAGGTAAAGGCACTTGGTGTAGAAGCGTATTGCGTCCAAGCGGAGCTGGCTAATCATGAAGAAGTAGTTGCTATGCTTAATGAAATCGAAGCTAAGGATACTCCTGTAGATATCGTTTTTAACAATGCTGCAGTTCAAATCGCCTACCGTACCAATTACTGGGAAACACCCATTGAAGATTTTGAGATGAGCTTCCGTATTAACTTCATTTCAATAGCAACGATCTGTCACCGCTTAATTCCCAAGATGATTGAACGTGGATTTGGACGTGTCATTAATACGACAAGCGGTATTAAAAATGAGCCGGAGCAGGCAGGTTATGCTGCAAGTAAAGCCGCTCTTGATAAATTTACGAAGGATTTGGCTTCCAGACTGGAAGGAACCAACGTCATGATTAATATAACAGATCCAGGCTGGTGCAGAACGGACCTGGGAGGCCCTCATGCACCTAGCTCAGTAGACACTGTTATTCCTGGTATTGCAGTTGGTGCCTTTGTAGATGATAAGAAAAGTGGTAGATTCTTTCATGCGCAAAATTTTGTAGGAATGACATTAGAAGATGCAGTTGCAAAAGCTGAACAAATGGCAGCGAAACCATACATCATTTAGAACGAATATATGCTAATAGTAGCATGACAATATTCCTGCTCTTCTCACTAACCGTGAAGGAGCGGGATTTTTGTTGTGAAATATTTTTTTTCGACTTCTTACTTCGACAACGTTTTATTATGCATGAAGCTATACTAAACAGGTGCTATTTTATTGACAGCGGAGGGTTGCTCATGACTAATTCGAATTTCAGAAAGCGGATAGTTTGGTTCATTAACAGTGAGAGCGAACGAGTGTTAAGTAATTTGAAGAGCGGGGCAGTTAATAAAGAGAATGCTTTAGGAAGCTTTAACACGCTGTATCAGATCGCTTCATCAACAAGAGATACGGATACGATGGTAAGCTTGTGCGAAATGATCGACAAGGTAAGAGAATCGAATCATCGATCTGGATTATTTCATTTTACTGAGATGCGCAAAGGATCTTTTTATTGACTCTATATCGTTTTCATAGGCGATTTCAAAGAAAAGAGACCGATTCCGGTCTTTTTTTGTTGATTCAATTATTTCCTGCGGGGTAAGTATTGTTTAAGAATAATCTTACAACGAAGCTGAAGGGAGCACTGAGCATGAATAAACCTACAAAAAAGCTTAATAAATTGCTTTTGATAACGATGATGAGTATCGTTGTTATTTTCACCGCTTCCGCTTGCAATAATGATAAGGATGTTAATAACAATGGCAACAGCAACGTGATTGAAGACGGCGCCAATAACACCCCTGATTCGACGGATGATGCCATAACAAACGATGATGTTACAACACCTTAAATGCGCCATTTCTATGTAAAAATGAACAAAGGGGCTGTCTCAAAAGTCATTTTGCGATTTTTTGAGCACTACTTAGAACTTATTTTCATCGAGAAAAAGGACCTCAAGATCCACTATACAGTGGAATTTGAAGTCCTTTCATTTGAAAACGGGAATGTTTTCCTGATGCAAAGACTTTTGCGGCAGCGCCTGCAGCATCTTCATCTAAGTGCAGAAATGCACTTATTTAACCAAATTTTCTTCAAATCTGATCAATTAGAGGTATTAGTACACCTAGTTGCAACATTCCAATCTTGTTTGTTAAAAACAGGTGCACTTTTACACTTATTTACTCTCCACTATCGGTTCGCGCACATTACAATCATATGACGATCATCGCTGATGCTGGATATGGTCAGTCTGAGTTATTATGCGCTACAATCAGCAAGCAAGGGAAATAGCGAGGAAGGAAATTCGCTGTCGGTAAGACGAATGATTGAAACCGAAAGTATTTTAGGGCAGATAAAGAATAACCAAGGATTCCAGCGTTTCTGCTTCGCAGCTTACCTAAGGTAAGTCTGGAGGTCGGGTGGCTTTCGCTTGCCCATAACCCTATGAAGCAAACATATACCAGAATAGAAAAATAGCAGTACAGGAATAGCTCTCCTGTACTGCTACCAATACCCCCGTTCAAAGCGAGCTATTCCTCAGCGAGCTTGATGCTTATGGGACAGCCCCTTTGCTTTTCAACTATTTTTTTGAATTTTTCTTTTTTGCTCTCGAAATATAGGATCTCTCGCTTTTATTGCGTTTATGCGAACGGTTTGATCTGTTTTCTTGTTCGCCACCTACTTGATTTTCATCAACATAGCAGTATTGATAAAGGTGTTTTTCACAAGGAACACAGTGATGACGTGTAACAACATTTACTTGATGAACTACCTCTACGATTTGTGGATGGAAAACATCTCTGGTAACCGTTACTGGAGGATCATATACCCGGACTGTCGGACAAAATGGTCTGCAAGACAATATTGTCAGCTCCTTTCCTAGTAGTCTTCTATACAATATGAAACTCCCTTATACAATGCTTGTGCTGCTGCCTTGCGAGACAAATGAGGATTGAGAAGCGCTAGGTTAATGCAATGGTTCAATCAATTATAACTAGAGATTGGACTTCTGATTGAAGTCTGATAATATGGGAGCAAGGCCTCTACTCTTAGAGGCCTATATTTTTATAAGGAGGAAGCAGCAAATGATGCGAATCATCGTCGAAACCTTGCCGCTGCGCAATACGTCTTTAGGGGGTGAAGTATACTATGAACCATAGTCTTCCCTTAGATACCCTTAGAGATCAGCTAAGGCTTCAGCTCGTAGTTTTGGGTGAAGAGAAACAAGCTTTTCTTGATGCACACGCGCCTAAACAGGAGTCAGAGCGAAAGCAAATCTATCAATTTATTACCGAATATGTACAGTTTGTTGAGAAAGAGCTGAAATCATCGGATGAGCGTTTGCCATCAACCGTATTTATAGGCTGCGAGGTTACCATTTCTTATTTGGATGATGCTACCTCAGATACGTTCAAAATTGTTTATCCGCATGATGCAGATCCGGAGCAGAACAACATTTCGTTCCTCTCTCCTGTCGGAAGACAGCTGCTGATGAGCCGCATAGAAGATATTATATCGGTTGAGACGCCAGCTGGAGCTATGCGAATGCGAATGCTTCATATTCAATAGAACCAGAAAAAAACCGCTGAAGCTATAGCTTCGGCGGTTTTTTAGTATGTTTTCTATCATTCTGAGAGGCAAAATTAACCTCTGTTAGTTTGAAGTCTGATCACGTTCCAAGATGCTTTGCCGAGCATCGCTTTAACGTTTCCATTATCAGCTCTGGCAGTGCCGCGGTTATGAGGTACGACGTTGCTTGGGTTCGTTTTCGTATTATTGGCTTTCAAATCATCATGCTCCAAAACGATATGCTCGATAATGCTCACATCGCCGAAGCTGCGCACATCTACATCAAGCTCAAGCCCTTCAGACAAATGACGATTGACGGCGAAAATAGTAATTTCGCCTAGCTCCTCATTAAAAACGCTGATTGCTTCTAAATAAGGAACGTCAGTGAAATCCTTGGAATCGTATTTCGGTGATGAAATAATCGGATGAAGCACGGTTCCTCTTCCATAAACGGAAGCGTGAAGATAAGGATAATAGGTCGTTTGCAGCCATAATGGCCCGCCGGTCTCTGTCATAATTGGGGCGATGACATTAATCAGTTGAGCGATACATGCCATTTTTACGCGGTCCGCATGTTTGAGCAGTGTGATTAGGAAGCATCCTACAGCCAGTGCATCCTCTAGTGTATACACATCCTCGAATTCAGGTGGAGCAACTTGCCAAAGCTCTTCTGCTCGGCTTGAGCCGATCGAGTTCCATACATTCCACTCATCAAGCGAGAGCATCAGCTTTTTCTTGCTCCGTTTCTTTGCCATCATATAGTCGCAAATGGCTGTTACGCTGTAAATGAACTGATCCATATCAAGCGATTTTGCCAAGAAGTTGGAGGAATCGTTTTCGTTATTGTTGTAATACGTATGAAGCGATAGGAAGTCCACTTGATCATAGGTAAGGTCAAGCACGGTTGCTTCCCACTCCGCGAAAGTGCTCATGCCGCTGGAAGAGCTGCCACAAGCAACAAGCTCGATAGATGGATCGACCCAGCGCATTGCTTTGGCCGTTTCATTCGCAAGTCTTCCATATTCCACAGCAGTTTTTGCTCCGATTTGCCAAGGTCCGTCCATCTCATTCCCTAAGCACCATGTTTTAAATTTATGAGGCTCTTTATAGCCATGCGAAATGCGAAGATCGCTGTAGTAAGACCCTGATGGATGGTTACAATATTCAACAAGGTTTCTAGCCGCATCAATGCCGCGTGTTCCAAGATTTACAGCCATCATCACTTCTGAGCCGACAAGCTTCGCCCAATCTGCAAATTCGTTTGTTCCTACTTCATTCGTTTCTGTTGTCCACCATGCAAGATCAAGAAGACGTTTGCGCTCGGATTTAGGCCCGACGCCATCCTCCCAATTATAGCCGGATACAAAATTTCCTCCTGGATAACGTATAATCGGCACATTTAAAGAGCGAATGGCCTCCAACGCGTCGCTGCGGAAGCCGTTTTCATCTGCGGTAGGGTGGCCGGGCTCGTAAATTCCGCCATATACCGCTCTGCCTAAGTGCTCAATGAATGATCCATAGAGCCGTGGGTCGACTGCGGAAAGTGTGAAGTTTTTATCAATATGCATGGTAGATTTCATAGACATAATTAATTTTCCTCCTAATTGAATTAATATATTAACTAATTCATATTTGTTGATTTAATATTTAATATTTATCATAATAAATAAATACATTCAATACGATTGTTGCGAAATGCTTTAGGATTAACTAAATTACTAATTGTAAAAGCGGGTGAGTTTCAGATGTATTTATCAACCGATGCAGCGTCGCTGCGAGTATACGAAGCGCTTGCGAGCGAAGTGCGCTTGCAAATTATTGATTTGCTGAACAACAAAGAGATGCATATAAAGGAGCTTGCTGCAGAGCTGTATTTGAGCAGCGCAATTGTAAGCACCCATGTCAACAAGCTGCAAAATGCCGGCCTCGTTAGTTATAGAATGCGCAGAATAAATGGAGGCACTTATAAATATTGCTCCTTGTCGACGGAGTATCTCCAAGTTAAACTGTCTAAATATGCAGAGAGTTCTAGAAAATATAAGGAAGTGTCCATGCCGGTTGGACATTATACAGATATTGAAGCTGCTCCGACCTGCGGCATAGTATCCAAGGAGAAGATGATTGGGCATTATGACATGCCCACTTATTTTATGGATCCTGAGCGTGTTCAAGCAGGGATTTTATGGTTCACTAGAGGTTTTGTTGAATACAAAATTCCTAATTATTTATTTAAGGATCAGGTCGTACAGGAAATTGAAATATCATTTGAAATTGGATCAGAGGCACCCTATGTCAATGAGAATTGGCCGTCAGATATTCAATTTGCTCTGAATGAGCAAAAGCTTGGCATGTGGACGAGTCCTGGCGACTTCGGCCGGATGAGAGGCCGTTATTCACCAGATTGGTGGCATTCTGACGTTAATCAGTATGGCCTATTAAAGGTGCTTCGAATAAATAAAAAAGGTTCCTTTATCGATGGTCAGCAAATTTCTGATATGACAATTGATGATGTATCATGGAATCGTTCACAGTGGACATTCCGCATAAGTGCGGATGATACATCGCAGGGCCGCGGCGGTCTCACCCTTTATGGAAAAGGATTCGGGAATTATGACCAAGATATTGTTATTCGCAGCTATTATGAATGATTGCCTTCTTATTTGACAGAAAAAAATGACGGGGATGGCGGAGGTTTACGAATGGAAATTTCATGTCGTGTTGTTATTGTAGATGACGAACTATTAGTCAGGCAGGGAATTAAGCATCTGTTGAATTGGGAGCAGGAGGGCTTCCAGATTGTAGGAGAGGCATCCAATGGAAAAGAGGCGCTTGAGCTGATCGAGCGTGTCGAGCCTCATATTGTGATCACTGATATCGTTATGCCTGTAATGGGCGGAGAAGAGTTAACTCGTGCAATAAAGGCAAGATATCCAGAGATTGAAGTCATCATATTGAGCAGTTATGGCGAGTTTGATTATGTGAGATCGACCTTTCAAAGCGGCGTAGTCGATTATATTTTAAAACCTAAGCTTGAAGCTATTCAGCTATTAGACACGGTGAAACGAACGGCGCAAAAAATTCCGTCTCTGAAGCTAGTGGAATCAACTAACGAGGCTTTATCCGTTAAACATATTGTAGAGAAGCTAATATCCGGTTACGAAATCGATGTGGATGACCACGTCCTTGCAGAAGCATTTCCGCATAACAGCTATCGGCTGATTGGGGCAGATTTGAAGTCTCTAAACAGCATGAGCAGGGAAAGATATGATGATTCCTATTGGCTCGACAAAATGAAAGCGGTGCTCAGCAGCGAATGTCCGCAGGCGGTTTATTTTGCACTGCCGGTAGAACCTAATTTGGCAGCACTACTCGTCAATATGGATCAAAGCGAGCAGCATAGCTTGGTAAGAGCAGGCAGAGAGCTTGCTGCTTGGACGGGAGAGCGGCTGAAAGAGATTGGTTGGACGATCGGTGAGACATTTGATGATTTGAGACAGCTTGGTTCGAACTACAAGAACAGTTTTCTGAAATTAAACTCTTACCGTTACTTTCTTCCGTCCACCAATCGTTTGATCGTACATGGCGAACTTCCAAAAACCTCGGATGAAATTGATGTTTTCAACATGAATCAATTTACTGAGCTTTTGAACAGACGGCAGTTCGATGAAGCGTTTGGCGAACTGCTCCATTATGTGAATAGCCGTTCAAGCCAATATAAAACCGATGTTTTCGAGTTTAAATCCTTCTTAGGAAATGTCATTTTTAATATAACGATTTTATTGGGCCGCCTTGACCCAGCGATGAAAAAACTAGATGAAACGAAGTACGCCTATTTCAAATCCATTGGTGAATCTTCTCATGTTAACGAGGCAGCTGCGCTCTTACAAGCATTTATTAACGAAGTGAATGACGTGGTTCAGGTGAGAGGCGCAGCAAGCAGCAATCCGAATATGACGCTGCTGCTGCAATTTATTCGGGAGAACTACACTGAGCCGCTTAGTCTGACGGAGATCGCCAAGCATTTTCATTTTAATCCATCGTATTTGTCTAGTTATTTCACAGCGCATAACAAAGAAGGTTTTAGTGAATATTTGAATAAAATCAGAGTGGAGAAAGCGGCTGAGCTGCTGCAGCAAGACGCAGCGTCCATTTCTGAGATTAGCGGCATGGTTGGTTATTCAGATCACAGTTATTTCACGAAAGTATTTAAGAAGCTGACGGGTCTGTCGCCTAGTCATTATAGAAAACAATACATGGGCAAGAAGAGGGATTAGGTTATGAGAGTTTTTTTGGACAAATTTAAATATCACGGCCTATTTATAAAAATGTTTACGGTTACGCTTGTCAGCATCATTGCCGTGTCGCTGCTTACCTCTACCGTCATGATACAAATGTCAGAGAAGCTGTTCATGAATACCTTCAGCATTACAAACTCCAAAATCATCAGTCAAATTAAAGCGAATTTTGAATCCTTCAACTATTCGATCGTCACCGCCTCCAATAATGTGCTGCAAAATGGTTCGATAAAAGGTTTCCTCACAAAGCCGGACAAAAACGCAATTTCGTCGGTTAGCAGTTATTATGAGGCCAGTATGCAAATGAAACGGATTCAGTCCAATGTCGCTGCGTACCCCGTTACCATTACGATCACAGGGATTAATGGCAAAAGCCATTCGACAGACAGCTATTATTGGCCAAGTTCCTTGGAGAAGCTTAGAAATAGCCGCTTAACCGAGAATACGCTAGTCGCGCCAAAGCGGTTAATCTATCAGTTGGATATTGAGAACATGGCTGATACGTCAGCAGAAGATCCGATCATTGTTGCATCAAGGGCACTTATGGAAAAAACGAGCGCAAAAAAATACGGCATTGTTTATTTTGCAATAAAGGAAAGTGAATTTAAACGGTTTTATTCAAGCTTCACAAGCAGAGGCAACGATGTTGTTATTTTGGATCGATCTGGTTTGGTCGTTTCAAGCAATCGTCATGAGCTTATAGGAAAACAAGAAGATGCTCTGCTCGGTTACGCCAAAGAAATTGACGAGCAAAAATTAGATTTTAAAGATGTAAGCGTGTTGGGGAAAAGCAACTTGGTGCTGTCTCAATATCTCCCTGTTTATGATTTTTACCTCGTTAATTTAATCGACAAGCAAGCAGTGCTCAGCGAGATGGTTGATTTTAAGACTGTCGCGCTTATTTGCATTGCCATTGTTTTCAGTGCACTTATTATCGTATTTCTTATTTCTAGAAGATTGACGAAATCGTTGACGATGCTGGCTAGACAAATGTCGGTTATTACTGCCAATCACTTCGATAATTATATTAACGTCACAGGCAGCTATGAGATTAAGCAGCTCGGAAATGCTTACAACTATATGTTGGATGAACTAAATGATTATATTAAGCAGCTGATTCAAACGCAGAAGGATCAGCGCAATGCAGAGCTTTCAGCGCTGCAAATGCAAATTAATCCTCATTTTCTTTATAACACGTTAGCATCCGTCAAAATATTAGTGCAGCAGGGCAACAAGGAAAAAGCAGCAGCCACGATCAATTCACTTATTTCATTATTGCAAAATACAGTAAGCAACATCAGCGAGACAATCAGCGTAGCGCAAGAGCTCGTTAATTTAAAACATTACGTTTTCATTAACCATGTTCGTTACGGCGAGCAAATTGTCGTTAATTATTTTGTTTCGAATGATTGTTATGGGTATCATTTGCCGAAGCTCATCATCCAGCCATTTATTGAAAATGCCTTTTTTCACGCCTTCCAAGAGCGAAATGACGGTCATATTTATGTGCTTTTCTCGCGCGAGGATAATGCATTAGTGATTGAAGTCGTCGACAATGGGGTTGGCATGAAGGATTATGACCATGAAAATCAGGACAACAGCTCGAGCAGCGGCAGCCATTTTTTCTCTGGAATTGGCATTCGAAACGTTCAAGATCGGATCGTATTGCTCTACGGAGAGGAATTTGGCGTTGAAATTGTGAGTGATATCGGTGAGGGAACACGAGTGAAAATTAGGCTTCCGCTAAAATCCTCCTAAAAAAAATACCAATAAACAAAATAAATCACAATTACATAATAACGATTGGAAAGGTAACAATAGAATGACAAAAGCACACAAATATATTGCTAACGGGTCAATTTATCGAGTTGATATAATTAAAATCGTTAGCCGGCAAACGCTTTCAAATAAGTATTCAAGGGGTTGAATGAATTGAAAAAACTACTTGCAATTATGTTGGCCAGCTTCGTACTGCTGACCGCATGTTCTAGTAAAGAAAACAATGTTCCTAACAATGGCGGTACACCTGCTGAGGGGACGAAGGAAATTACAGTATGGGCGTGGGATAAAGCTTTTAACATCGGTGCTATGGAGCGCGCAAGCGAAGCCTACAAAGCAAAAAATCCGGATTCCACTTTAAAAGTCAACATCGTTGAAAATGCGCAAGCGGATATTATTCAAAAATTGAATGCTGGTTTGAACGCAGGTACAACAAAAAGCTTGCCAACCATCGTGTTGATTGAAGATTATCGTGCACAAAGCTTCTTGCAAGCTTACCCAGAAGCATTTTTCGAATTAACAGATTTCATTAAGCCAGGCGACTTTGCCGATTACAAAATCGGGCCAACTAGCCTAGATGGCAAGCAATACGGCGTACCATTTGATACGGGCGCTGCAGGCTTGTACGTAAGAAAAGATTACTTAGAAGAAGCCGGCTATAAGCTAGCTGACCTTCAAGATATTGACTGGAAGAAGTTTATCGAGATCGGTAAAGCTGTGAAAGCCAAAACAGGCAAAGCACTTCTTACACAAGATCCGAATGACCTTGGACTCATTCGCATGATGATCCAATCTGCTGGCTCATGGTACTTGAAGGAAGACGGCACTACACCTAATTTAGCAGGCAACGAAGCGCTTAAAGAAGCTTTTGAAACATACAAAGAAATTATGAACGCTGACATTGTGAAGGTTATTTCTGACTGGAGCCAATTTGTTGGTGGATTCAATAGCGGTGATGTAGCAACGATCCCTACCGGCAACTGGATTACAGCTTCCGTTAAGGCTGAAGCATCACAGTCCGGCAAATGGGCAGTCGTGCCATTCCCTAAACTAACGAACAACCCGAATTCCGTAAATGCTTCTAACCTTGGCGGCAGCTCATGGTATGTCATGAACGTTGACGGCAAAGAAGCAGCGGCAGAATTCTTGAAACAAACTTTTGGTTCGGATGTAGATCTTTATCAGAAGCTTGTAACAGAGATTGGCGCAATCGGTACTCTTAAAGCAGCAGCTGCTGGCGATGCGTACAAGCAAGCGGATGAATTTTTCGGCGGACAAAAGGTCATTGAAGATTTCGCTAAATGGACAGAAAAAATTCCAAAAGTGAACTACGGCATGCACACGTACGCGATTGAAGACATTCTCGTTGTAGAAATGCAAAATTTCTTAGGCGGCAAAACAATCGATAAAGTACTAAGCGATGCTCAAGCACAAGCAGAAACGCAAGTTAAATAAATCAGAGCATACGGCAAGTGAATAAAACCTGGGGCTTCTCCTACTCCTGATTCGCATGTTCGGCTTCCGGCAGCAGGAGCTGGAGGAGTCTAAAGGTTTTATTTTTTCCGTAAAGAAAGGGGTTAGGCTAACGTGAAAGCAGCGAGGCCTGGCGTGAGTATTCGCACGAGAGCCAACTTAACTGGATGGATGTTCGTTATACTAGCCGTCATTATGATTGCGGCGTTCTATTTCTATCCGATGATTCAAGCGCTCATTTTATCGTTTAAATCCGGAAAAGGTATGAATCTATCATTTACAGGTTTTGATAACTACGTTCGGCTATTCAGCGATAAAACGTTTTTGACTGCCGTTAAAAACACATTTATTTATTTGATTATTCAAGTACCCGTTATGATTGTTTTGGCTATGTTTATTTCTGTATTGCTAAATGACAGCAAGCTGAAATTTAAAGGTTTTTTCCGTACGGCAATATTTTTACCGGCCGTTACCTCACTCGTTGCTTATTCCGTTATTTTTAAATACTTGTTTGCTACAGACGGATTGGTCAATAAAATGCTGACTAATCTCCATTTGGTCTCGACACCGATTCAATGGATCACGGACCCTTTCTGGGCGAAAATAACAGTTATCATTGCAATCACATGGCGCTGGACTGGCTACAATATGATTTTCTACTTGTCCGCGCTTCAAAATATTGATCACTCGATTTATGAGGCAGCAAAAATTGATGGCGCCTCCTCTACGAGACAGTTTTTTGGCATTACGGTGCCATTGCTTAAACCGATCATATTGTTTACATCCATTACTTCAACGATCGGAACCTTGCAGCTGTTTGATGAAGTTGTCAATATTACGAAGGGTGGACCAGGTAATGCGTCGATGTCCATTTCGCAATATATTTACAATTTGTCATTCAAGTATTCGTCCGATTTCGGCTATGCTGCAACCGTGTCGTATTCCATCGTCATCATGATCATCATATTGGCATTTGTACAGTTTAAAGCGGCAGGTGATAAAAATGGATAAATTAAAACGCATCTTTGTTTATATTTTTCTAAGTGTCGCTGCGTTCGTGTCCATCTTTCCATTTCTTTGGATGATTATCAGCGCTACGAATAAGTCGGCTGACGTAACGAAGGGAAGATTGCTTCCCGGCAGCCAGCTGTTTGAAAATTTAAGTCAGTTATTTGAGACGGTAGATATTGTTCCAGCATTGTTGAACTCGGCAAAAATATCGGTCACAACAACCATATTGGCCATGGTTATTGCCTCACTCGCTGGTTATGGCTTTGAGATTTATAAGAGCAAAGCAAAGGATGTTGTATTTAACATCCTGCTGTTATCCATGATGATTCCTTTTGCGGCTATCATGGTGCCGTTGTATCAAATGTTTGCAGGCATATCGCAAGCTGTACCCTTTCTCGGCATAGACACGTTGTCTGGTGTAGTTCTTCCGACCTTTACCACAGCGTTTCTTATTTTCTTCTTCCGTCAGAACACGAAGATGTTTCCGCGGGAGCTGCTGGAGGCGGGTCGAATTGATGGGCTTAACGAAATCAGTCTTTTCTTCCGTATCTTCATGCCTACAATGAAAACGACCTATGCAGCGGCAGGAATTATTACGTTCATGTCGAGCTGGAACAACTACTTATGGCCGCTCATTGTATTGCAATCGCCGGAGAAGAAAACAATTCCGATGCTTATATCCAATCTAGGATCGAGCTATTCACCGGATTACGGCATTATTATGACAGCGATCGTTATATCCACGATTCCAACTGCGCTAGTGTTTTTCCTAATGCAGAAGCATTTCGTAGCAGGGATGACGGGTTCAGTAAAATAAGCATAATCAGAGTCAGGCGGGCTGCTTGTTTCACCGCAGCCCGCCTGACTTTTAAATCCATTTAAGGGGAAAATAAAATGAATGAAATGAAACCGACGATAAATTGGCTTACCGATTTAAGCGTATTTGCTGTGAACCGGCTGCCAGCACATTCTGATCATCGCTATTACGAATCAATAGAGGAAGCAGCCGCTGATGACCAAATGGCACTTCGCTATGATCTAAACGGAAGCTGGAAATTCAGCTATGCCGTGAAACCGGAGGATCGTCCAGAGCGATTCTACCAATTGGATTATGTTTGCGATAGCTGGGGAGATATTAACGTGCCGGGACATATCCAAATGCAGGGTTACGGCAAACCGCAATATGTAAACACGATGTATCCTTGGGACGGTCATCATGATATTCGTCCGCCAGCTATTCCGGAGGATCATAACCCTGTCGGCAGCTACGTTAAATATTTTCAGGTACCAGCTAATATGCAGCAAAAACCAGTCTACATTTCGTTTCAAGGTGTGGAGTCAGCGTTTTATGTATGGTTGAATGGTAAATTTGTTGGATACAGCGAGGACAGCTTTACGCCAGCGGAGTTTGATTTATCGCCTTATTTGGTAGATGGCGAAAACAAGCTTGCGGTTGAAGTTTATCAGCGCAGTACAGGCAGCTGGCTGGAAGATCAGGACTTCTGGCGTTTCTCAGGCATTTTCCGTGATGTTTATTTGTATTCCGTTCCAAGTATCCACGTCCGTGACCTATTTGTACATGCAGATTTAAATGATGACTATACTACTGGCAGTATTCAAGCCGATATGAAACTCGAAGGGCAGCAGCCATCGAGAATAAGGATGGAACTAAAGGATGCAGACGGTTTATCTGTTGCGACGGTTTCCTCTGATTCGGTCGAAGGTTCATCCTTAACCCTTTCATTGGATGCAGGTGTAGTGATCCCTTGGAGTGCAGAAAAACCTTATTTGTATATGCTTTATATTACGGCTTATGATCAAGCAGGTCATCTCATTGAAGCGATTCCTCAAAGGGTTGGCTTCCGCAAATTTGAAATGATCAATAAAATCATGCATCTAAACGGCAAGCGTATCGTATTTAAGGGCGTTAACCGCCATGAATTCAATAGCCGCAAAGGAAGAGCGATTTCGAAGGATGATATGCTTTGGGATATTGCTACGCTTAAGCGCAACAATCTGAATGCGGTGAGAACCTCTCATTATCCGAATCAATCGTTATGGTATGAGCTATGTGATATTTATGGCGTATATGTCATCGATGAGATGAATTTGGAGACGCATGGCTCGTGGCAGAAAATGGGCGCAGTTGAGCCTTCGTGGAACATCCCGGAAAACAAGCCGGAATGGCAGCCAATCGTTATGGACCGTGCGATTTCCATGGTTGAACGCGATAAGAACCATCCGTCTATTCTCATTTGGTCAGTGGGCAATGAAGCTTATGCTGGTGAGGTGCTCTTGAACGTATCGAATTACTTCCGCGAGACGGACCCTAGCCGTTTAGTTCATTATGAAGGTGTATTCCATAACCGCAAATATAACGACACAAGCGACATGGAGAGCCGGATGTATGCTAAGCCCGCTGATATCGAAGAGTATTTGAACGATGACCCGCAAAAGCCATATATTAGCTGTGAATATATGCATGCTATGGGCAACTCAGTAGGCGGCATGCATAAATACACGGAGCTTGAACAAAAGTATCCGATGTATCAAGGCGGCTTCATTTGGGACTATATTGACCAGGTAATCGTGAAGAAGGACCGCTATGGTAAAGAGTTTCTTGCTTACGGCGGAGACTTCGATGATCGCGCGACGGATTATAACTTCTGTACGAATGGTATTGTTTATGCGGATCGTAAGGAATCGCCGAAGATGCAGGAAGTAAAATTTCTTTATCAGAACTTGAAGCTTATTCCTGATCGCCATGGCGTGACGATTAAGAATGAGAATCTGTTCGAGGGTACGGATGCATATGATTTAGTTGTTTGCCTCCATCTTGACGGGAAAGAAATATTC
This sequence comes from Pristimantibacillus sp. Z349TD_6, assembly GCF_056173205.1. Taxonomy (NCBI): domain Bacteria; kingdom Bacillati; phylum Bacillota; class Bacilli; order Caryophanales; family Paenibacillaceae; genus Pristimantibacillus (SeqCode); species Pristimantibacillus sp. Z349TD_6. The sequence continues at coordinate 3,124,571 of NZ_CM149662.1, forward strand.
CGCAGTACATTATCCGTTGATGTGGCTGCACAAAGCGAATCATATGTGAAGCTTGAGCTTCCTGAGGCAGCGGAGCAAGGGGAATATGTACTGCATGCTGCGCTCACATTGAAAGAAGATCATTTATGGGCACAAGCTGGCTATGAGATTTCCTTCGGACAATTTGTGTTTTTAGTGGAAAATCGTGCGGAAGCCGTGCATCCGGAAGGTTCGCTTCGAGTTGTCGAAGGTGATGTTAACATTGGCATGCATGGCCGCGATTTCAGCATCATGTTCTCGAAGCAGGCAGGCACGCTCACATCGGTCAATTATGCGGGCAAAGAGATGATTGCTATCCCGCCGGCGCCATTATTCTGGCGTGCAACAACGGATAACGATAAAGGTTTCTCGCTCGGCTTCGATTCCGGCGTATGGTTTGCGGCAAGCCTGACACGCAAATGTACTCAAGTTGAACTTACCGAGCAGTCTGGAAGTGCAACTGTTACCTTCCAGTACAAGCTGAGCATTAGCTCGGAAGTGCTTGTCACCGTAGCGTATACCGTGTTCGCAGACGGCAGCTTGAACGTCAAATCCCGCTACAATGGAGCGGAAGGGCTGCCGAAGCTGCCAATATTCGCATTATCATTCAAGGTTCCCGCAGATTATAGCCATTTGGATTGGTACGCCATGGGGCCGGAAGAGAACTACATTGACCGGGCATTTGGCGCTAAGCTTTGTGAGTTCAGCAACAATGCCGCAGACAATGTATCCGGCTATGTCGTGCCGCAAGAATCAGGTAATCGCACGGGCGTTCGCCGTGTAAATATTACGAATGATTATGGTCGCGGCATTCGAATTTCAGCGCCTGCATCGCAGCCGGTAGAATGCAATATTTCGCCTTATACAGCATTTGAGCTTGAAAGTGCCAGCCATCACTACGAGCTGCCGAACGTGCATTATACGGTAGTTACCGTAGCCGGCAGACAAATGGGTGTTGGCGGTGACGACAGCTGGGGTGCGCCAGTCCATGACGAATATCTCATTCCAGCAAATCAAGAGATGGCGTTTGAATTCAATATTCACCGCGTATAAGTTATGTTTATGAACAAGATTATGTAAAATGAAGTGAGGCTGTCCCCAATGTAGATTGTTCTACTTCAGGGGCAGCCTCTATTTATTTTTCCTGCCGGTACTTGGAAGGACTGCAGCCTTCACTCCCTTTGAATGCGCGGCTGAAAGCATGAATGTTCGAATAGCCGAGCTGCTCAGCGATATCCTGCATCGGCAAATAAGTAAACTGAATCATCATTTTAGCTTTTTCTATACGGATCTGCTGATGATATTGAATCGGTGTTTTCTGAAACATGTTTTTGAACAAATGAATCAAATGGAATTTGCTTATATGGAATCGCTCAGACAGCTCATCCAGCTTGATGCAGCGGTGCACATTATGCTCAATGTATGAACGAATATCCGTAAGCAGACCCAGCTGTCCATCACTTTTTGTTTTGCTGCCCCAATATTGCTCTCTCATGATGAGGGACAAAATCGCCAGCAAACAGCCTTTGATACGGATCTCATAAAAGGGAGGTTTCGTTTCGAATTCGCGAATCAATTCGAAGAGCGATTGTTCCAAAGGAAAGGGATCTCCAAGGCGAAAATGAGCAGGCATAAGAAACGGTGATGCGGATAGCTCATTATTACGAAACCAGCCCTTCTCCTTCGTATTCATCTGATGGAGCGGTTTAAAGGAAACGCCAACATCTTGGCTGTCAGGCTGAACATACAGATCAAAATGAACATGGGGCTGGCGAACTCTCGTTCCGCCAATATTTTGAATAGCGTGTCTTTGCCCGGGCTTAAAGAAGAAGCAGTCTCCAGCCTTTCCGTGATAGACAACATCCTCCACGGTTACGAGCATTTGACCCTCCATGAGGTATAGCAGCTCATAATCCCAAATAACCCGCTCATCCATCTTCCACGTAGGCTCCAGCACACTGTCCATAGCCACCCGAATATAGGGGGACAGTTTATCGACCTGCATATCGATCACCTCAGCAATTTATGATAAACAACTTAACAATAAAAGGTAAGGGATAATCATATCTATCATTATATAATAGGCTCGATAATAAACAATAATTGATACATGAGGTGATGGACTATGCTGCAGCAGCACGGACTAGGATTTGGCTTATCCTCCGCTCCGCTCGTCACGAATGCGCGTACCCGATCCATTTCAGCAGAAAATGTGAATGGTGAGAAGGGGCAGGGCGGTAAAGAAGCGAGCAACTTGGGCATTGGAAGAAAAGGCAGGCCTGCCATAACACTAGGTCAAGGTGAAGAAGTGACGCTTGCCCATATTCAAGGGACGGGAGTAATTCAACATTTCTGGATTACTGTCGCGGACAAAACGGGCAGAGGGCATGCGGCACAATACGTGCTTCGTGATCTTATTCTGCGCATGTACTGGGATGATGAGACGAGCCCATCGGTGGACGTTCCGCTCGGTGATTTTTTCTGCAATGGCTTCGGTATGCGAGCAAGCGTTCATTCACTTCCGATTGCTGTCGTCCCGACGGGCGGCATGAACTGTTATATTCCAATGCCGTTCCGGAAATCGGCGAAAATCACGATTGTAAATCAGCATGCCGCTAACATTGATGGTTTTTTCTATACGTTTAATTATTCGCTCGTCGATGAGCTGCCAGAGAATGCAGCGTACTTTCACGCGCAGTGGCGCCGTGAGAAGGTCACAGAAATAGGCAAAGACTATACGATTCTGGATAATGTCAAAGGTGCAGGACAATATATCGGCACATACCTAGCTTGGGCAGCACTTGAGCGGAACTGGTGGGGAGAAGGCGAGATCAAATTTTATATGGATGGCGATCAAGATTGGCCAACGATTTGTGGAACGGGCACGGAGGACTATGTGGGAGGCGCATGGTGTTTCAGCAATACGCGGACAAACGAACCCGAATCGTATTCCACGGCGTATTTGGGCTATAAGTTTTACAAAGAAACGACGGAGGTCGACCCGTGGTATGGTCATAATGTACCCATGCACGGCATGTACCGTTGGCATCTGCCCGATCCGATTCGATTTGAAAACGATCTGCGTGTGACGATTCAGCAAATCGGTCACGACCATACGAAGCTGTTCGAACGCTCCGACGACATCTCATCCGTAGCCTATTGGTATCAGATGGAGCCGCATGCCCCATTTCCTCAGATGCCCCCGGCTAATGAGCGATGGCCGAGGTAAGCAAAAGGCAGTGAATACATTCGTGATAACAATAGAATAGAAGTCCATGATATGATAGGGAGAACGTCGTATTTTACAAAAGAAAGGAGTTATTCGAATATGTACGAGCATCTCGTATCATTTAAGTTTAAAGAGAAGCTTTCTAGCACCAAAGAACAGGAGCTGCTGAGCGCTCTTTATTCCTTGCAAACAGAAGTTCCAGGCATCATTGAATTGACTGCAGGCTGTAATGCAACGACAGAAACGGATAATATTCAAGGTTACACACTGGGCTTGCGAGTTACCTTTAAGGATCAGCAGTCTTTGCTCGACTACGGTCCGCATCCTGCACATCAGCATTTTGTAGGTTTGCTGGACGGGCTGCTTGATAACGTAATCGTTGTTGATTATCCAATCTTGAATAAACCGATCAACTAGATGTCGAATCTGAAGCAGGCAGGGTGAACATATGGCTGAAAAGGAAGAGCTGGTTCGGTTTGGCGTGTCCTTTCCGGCACCGCTGATTGATCAATTTGATCGATATACAGACGAACTTGGCTATCATAATCGATCGGAGGCCATTCGTGATTTGGTTAGGCGAGCCTTGCTTGAGCCAACCCGAATGAACGGTCAGGAGCATGTTGCAGGTACGATTGTTCTCGTATATGATCACCATGTCAGTGATTTACCCATTGTTCTGATGGAGGTGCAGCATCGCTTTCATCACGATATTATTTCCAACATGCATGTCCACTTAAACCATGATCAATGCTTGGAGGTCATCGTCGTGAGAGGACAGCTGTCGCGCCTGCGGTCGCTGCATCAGCAGATTCAAGCACAGAAGGGCGTCATTTATGCCGAGCTCTCCGTTACTTATGCGGACAAACATGATTCTGCCAAAGAGCATACTCATACTTGAGATCGGAAGCTGTTATATTTGAATTTTTCAATAGGATTGTACAATTAAGAGGATTTCTAACATATCGACGCTGTCGATGTTAGGTCCTCTTTTTTTCTGGCGTTTTTTGAGCGAATTTTGAAGAAAAAGAATGAAACTCTATCAAAGTCGTGTTACAATATCACATAATCGTGTTACTTAATGTAACGCAACAGGAGGGATTGGGTTGAAAACTATCGTTTCAGCTATCACTTATGCAATCATTGTTATATTCATCATCACAGGATGCAGCAGTGTGAAGCCGGCAGACACCGCTGCCAAAACAGATGAGCTAATTGTTGCAGTAGGATCAGAGCCGGACACCGGTTTTGATCCGATTAAGGGCTGGGGACGATACGGCTCTCCGCTATTCCAGAGTACACTGCTTAAACGAGATGATGATCTGAATATTGTGAAGGATTTGGCTGCTGACTATCACGTAAGCGAGGATGGCAAGTCGTGGACGGTCAAGCTGCGGGAGGATGTCGTATTCTCCGACGGAAAGCCGTTAACTTCTGAGGATGTGAAGTTTACATTCGATACAGCTGCCAGCAATGGAGCTGCGATTGATCTAACTAATTTAGCAAACGTAGAAGCAGGAAATAACGAAGTTGTGTTTCATTTAAAGAAACCGCAATCGACATTTGTTTATTATCTTATAACGACAGGTATTGTACCTAAACATGCTTATTCGAGCAGTTATGCGGAAAACCCGATCGGCTCAGGTCCGTTTATATTCGTACAATGGGATCGCGGACAGCAGCTAATCGTAAAGGCAAACGCGAACTATTACGGAGACAAGCCGTATTTTCAGAAGCTGACTTTCTTATTTTTAAATGAAGACGGCGCATTCGCGGCAGCAAAGGCTGGAAGCGTTGATCTTGCTTATATACCGTCCACGTTTAGCAAACAAAAGGTTGCTGGCATGCGGATTGAAGCAGTAAAAACAGTAGATAACCGCGGAATAGCATTCCCCTATGTCAAAGCTGGCGGCAAAACGGAAGAAGGTTATCCCATTGGAAATGATGTAACCGCTGATAAAACAATACGCCTGGCAATCAATACGGTAATCGATCGTCAGCAGCTGGTCGATGGCATTTTGGACGGACATGGCTCACCTGCCTTTACAGCGAATGATGGTCTTCCATGGTGGAATGACGAGACGAAGATCAAGGATAATGATGCTGCTGCAGCTGCAAAAATATTAGTGGATGGAGGCTGGGTGGACAGCGATGGTGATGGTATCGTCGAAAAAGGGGAGTTAAAAGCACAGTTTACACTTCTGTATCCTTCAGGTGACGTTACACGGCAATCGTTAGCGCTGGCTGCGGCGGAAATGGTGAAAGCTGCCGGCATTCACATTTTGGTTGAAGGTAAAAGCTGGGACGAGCTTGAGAAGTTGATGCATTCGAATGCTATGCTGCTAGGCTGGGGAAGTCATGACCCGCTCGAAATGTACAATCTATACAGCAGCACATTCAGTGGCGTTGACTATTACAATACGGGTTATTACAGCAACCAGACCGTGGATCAACTGTTTGAACAAGCGTTGGACGCACGCACGGAGGAAGAAGCACTGGCCTATTGGAAAAAAGCGCAATGGGATGGACAAACGGGACTGAGTGCAAAAGGCGATGCTCCATGGGCATGGCTCGTAAATATTGATCATTTGTTTCTCGTGAAGGACAAGCTTAATATCGGAAAGCAGCGTATTCAGCCGCATGGTCACGGATGGCCTGTAACGGACAATATTGAGAGCTGGCGCTGGGAAGAGTAACGGGCGGGAGAGGTTGTCGGCATGCTACAGGGAGTTGCAGTATTTGTAGGGAAAAAGTTTATCCGATTAATTGCGCTGCTTGCATCGGTCAGCATCATTACTTTTGCGCTCGTTGCTTTATCGCCAATTGATCCCGTGCAATCGTATATCGGAGCAGATGTCATGCGTGTCGGCGCAGAGCAAAGGGAGCAGATTGCTGCTTATTGGGGACTTGACCGACCATTCGCTGAACGATTTATAAAATGGGCGTCTGCTCTGCTGCAAGGTGATATGGGCACCTCAATGATATACAGAGAGGCTGTAACGAAGGTGATTGCGGATCGTTTCTTGCACTCGGTACTGCTCATGGCGTTCGCATGGACGCTGTCAGGCATTATTGGATTTGCCGCTGGCGTGGCCGCAGCGATAAAGAAGGATTCGTGGTTGGATCGGTTGATCAAAAGCTATTGTTATACACTGGCTTCGACGCCTGCCTTTTGGATCGGCCTGCTGCTTATGATGGTATTTGCCGTATGGCTCGGCTGGCTGCCAGTAGGGCTCGGTGTTCCTGCTGGGGTATTGGCAGGGAGCGTAACGGCTGCCGATTATATTCGTCATATGATTTTGCCAGGTATTACTCTGAGTGTCGTGGGCATCGCACCGATTGCACTCCATACACGCCAGAAGCTGATTGATGTGATGGAAAGCGATTATTATTTGTTTGCCAGAGCTCGAGGTGAATATGGTGTGAGTTTGTTTCTTAGACATGGTCTTCGCAACATTGCATTGCCTGCGATTACGCTGCAGTTTGCTTCATTTGGAGAATTATTCGGTGGAGCCGTTCTTGCAGAGCAGGTGTTTTCTTATCCGGGACTCGGTCAAGCGACGGTAGAAGCGGGTCTTCGCGGTGATGTGCCGCTGCTTATGGGGCTTGTCTTATGCAGTACAATTTTTGTATTCACAGGCAATGCAATAGCTGATTATTTTTACCGTATGGTTGATCCAAGGCTGAGGTACGGGAAGGAGGCGCAAGGATGAATCAGCTGACAATTCTTCAGAAACCAGCTGCTCGGAAGCGTTCAAACGAACGGCGACGAATGCTTATATCGGCAATAGGCGCAGCGCTTCTGCTTGCAAGCATCGGCATAGGCAGCTGGCTTCTTGATTCATCGGGACTTTCAGTTCAGCTGAATAATCGGAACTTGCCTCCGTCGCTAGCTCATTTGTTCGGAACCGATTGGCTGGGGAGGGATATGCTTTCCCGCACTGTGAAGGGACTGGCACTTAGCATTCAAGTTGGGCTGCTCGGTTCGATTTCCAGCGTACTTATTGCAGCGATGATGGGATTGATGGCGGCAACGCTTGGGAAGACGACTGATCGCATTATTTCCTGGCTTATTGATATTTTTCTAAGCGTACCTCATCTCGTGTTGCTTATATTGATTGCTTTTGTTTGCGGGGGCGGCCTTAAAGGGGTAGCCATCGGCATCATGCTGACGCATTGGCCAAGCCTTGCTCGAGTGATTCGTGCGGAGGCGATGCAGCTCATGTCAGCGGAATATGTGCTAGTTGCGAGGAAGCTCGGAAGATCACGTTTGTCCGTTGCTGCAAGGCACTTAGCACCGCATTTATTTCCGCAATTGTTGGTTGGTTTTCTGCTGTTGTTCCCACATGCTGTGCTGCATGAAGCGGCGATAACCTTCCTAGGCCTTGGCATGTCACCGCATCAGCCCGCAATAGGAATTATACTTTCTGAATCCATGCGTTACTTATCGACAGGAATGTGGTGGCTTGCGGTATTTCCGGGACTCGGATTGCTGCTGACTGTACGCGCGTTTGATAAGCTGGGCAACCATTTGCGGCTGCTCATTGACCCGCGAAATGCTCAGTTATGACGCTAATGGAAGGCGATATTGCTCAATATGAAGGGAGGTGCCCATATGCCACTGCTGGAGGTGAATAAACTATCCATTTCCTTTATGCACTATGTGAAAGGCAGCTCGCAGGAACAGGTTTCGATTATCGATGAGCTGGATTTCGCGATAAATGAAGGTGAAATCGTAGCCGTCGTTGGAGCGAGCGGATCGGGAAAAAGCTTGCTCGCTCATGCGATTATGGGCATTTTGCCTAAAAATGTTGTGATGTCCGGAAGCATCTCATACGGCGGAGAAGTGCTGAATGAAGCTAAGCTTAAGCGTTACCGCGGTAAGGAAATTGCCTTAGTACCGCAATCGGTAAGCTTCCTTAATCCGTTAATGCGAGTAGGCAATCAGCTGCGCACGCGCGAAGATGGCGCTGAGCAGCTTCAGGAACGGAGAGGGTTATTTGCGCGGCTTCAGCTTGGAGCACATGTGGAGAGGCTGTTTCCATTTCAGCTCTCAGGAGGCATGGCTCGTAAAGTGCTTGTCTCTACGGCAGCGCTGGAAAGAACAAGGCTGATCATCGCAGATGAGCCTACGCCAGGCATGCATCCGGATGATGTTGCAGAGGCGCTCGGTCACTTCAAGCAGCTCGCTGAAGGCGGCTGTGCCGTGTTGTTTATTACACATGACATTGAAGCAGCTCTACGAATTGCAGATAAGGTCGCTATATTTTATGCGGGAACCGCTGTTGAGGTCGCTTCGGCCAAAGATTTCCACGGAAATGGTGAGCAGCTTAGGCATCCATACAGCCGCGCCTTGTGGCGTGCGCTTCCTCAAAATGGTTTCGAACCGCTGGCCGGGACGCAGCCTGCAAGGAGTTCTACGATTTCAGGCTGTCTCTTTGCTGAACGCTGCAGCTTGGCTACAGAACGATGTGTTGACAGCAGGCCGGCGGCTCGCAGCCTTCGGAGTGGAATGGTGAGGTGTATTCATGCGACTTGATGGAAGGAATCTCGGCTGGCGTTATGCGGACGGTCCTTGGTTGTTTGAAGATTTTAACATTTCGATACAGTCAGGAGAGGTCGTCGGCCTTATTGGACCTAGCGGCAGCGGAAAAACGTCGTTAGGCCGGTTATTGGCTGGTTATTTGAACCCTATTGCAGGAGAGGTGTCGGTTGATGGACGGAGCAAAAGTAATATAGGCTCTGATCCTGTCCAAATGATTTTTCAGCATCCAGAGCGCGCGGTTAATCCAAGATGGCGGATGGCAAAAACAATGAATGAAGGTTGGTCCCCGGATGCTGCGCTGCTTGAAGCGTTAGGCATTAAGGAGCAGTGGCTGCGTCGTTATCCAAATGAGCTGTCAGGCGGAGAGCTCCAGCGCTGCTGTATTGCGAGAGCTCTCGGACCAGATACCAAATTTCTCATCGCAGATGAAATGACGACTATGCTAGATGCAATTACGCAGGCGCAAATATGGCATAAGATGCTTGAAATTGTCTGTGCTCGTCAAATGGGCTTGCTTATCATTAGTCATGATCATGCGCTTGTAAACAAAATTTGCAATCGAACCATTTCATTTCCAAGCGAATGCTAATCTTGTCCGCCCATTAGTCTGCGCAGTTTAGCTTCGGTTGATGTTTCAGGTGCGGGCGTATAGACGCTGCACCGAAGATCGGTATTTCCCTTTACTTGAAATGAGGTCAGATGATACAACATCTTTCCGACTCGTGCATGTCGAAATTCCAGCAATACATCTGGAGCAGAGCTGACCTGGCTTTGCTCCCAAAGATATTGAAACTCCGGATGGCTTCGCTTCATTTCATCAATAAACCGCTCATACCAATCATCCTGCACATATTGACCGTAATAGGCACGAAAGATAGCTAGAAATCCTCCTACAAAATGCTCCCAATTTCCCGCTAGCCTGCGGAATTCTTTCCTTGTGAACAATAACTCAATCATATTTCGCTGTTCAGCTGGAATTTGGTCAAAGTCCATAAACACATGCGAGGCGGCCTCGTTCCAACCGACGATTTGGCAGCGCCGATCCGATATAATAGTTGGACAGAAGCGCAGCTCCTTTAAAATTCTTTTTAAAGAGGGTGTAATTTCTGTCTGCTCCTCATTAATAGGCAGCGCGCTATAACCGGAACCGAGGGCGAGGGCGTACAAGTATTCCCGTTCATCGTCATTTAACTGCAGAGCCGCCGCAACACAATCCAGAACAGACGCCGATACTTGAATATCTCTGCCTTGTTCTAGCCAGGTATACCAAGTTGTGCTGACGCCAGCAAGCTGAGCGACCTCCTCACGTCGTAAACCAGGTGTTCTCCGCCGTGTTCCGATAGGGAAACCAACGTCCTCCGGCATGATTTTGGCACGCTTTGATTTTAGAAAGGATGATAATGCTTGTAATCTCGTCTCTCGATTAATCATGGTTTCCATCTCCGTACTCTCTTTATAGTAGTACTCATTATACTATAATAAACAACAACTTGTAATAGGATAAAGAGTATGACAAACTACTATCCATAAAGGATTTTGCGAAGGAGGAAATAAGATGGAACGTGTCGTCATTACGGGGATGGGTGTCATCTCGCCGCTAGGGAACAGCGTGGAGCGTTTTTGGGATGGATTGGTGCATGGGCAATCTGGTATTTCCACGATTGATACATTTGATGTAAGCAAACATAAATCGAAAATTGCAGGTGTCGTAAGAGATTTTGATGGAGAAGCTTTATTTGGGAAAAAAGAAGTTCGTCGAATGGATCGGTTTAGCCAGTTTGCGATAGCAGCTGCTGAACAAGCGCTGGAGGATGCAGCGCTTAAGGTTGAAGAGACAGATCGGGAACGTGTTGGCGTTTATGTAGGTTCTGGCATCGGCGGCATACAGACGCTGCTTGACCAAGCTGAAGTGCTGCATGATCGAGGGCCAGATCGTGTTAGTCCAACGCTTGTTCCGATGATGATTGCGAATATGGCAGCGGCGATGATCAGTATTCGGTTCGGCACGCAGGGGCCGTCGATGGCGCCAGTTACCGCATGCTCGATCGGGAATACGGCAATTGGTGAGGCTTGGCGGCTTATTCGATCAGGCAGCGCAGATGTCGTTATTGCAGGAGGAACGGAAGCGGCAGTTACGGATATTTCACTCGCGAGCTTCGGCAATGCAACATCGGTATCAACGCGGAACGAAGCGCCAGCTTCGGCAAGCAGACCCTTTGATGCAGGGCGCGACGGCTTTGTTATGGCCGAAGGAGCTGGCATTCTCATACTCGAATCACTGTCACATGCACAGCAAAGAGGAGCCCGCATTCATGCGGAGGTTATCGGCTATGGCGCCAGCTCGGATGCGTATCATATGGTCGCAACTCATCCCGAGGGAATCGGTGCATATCAGGCGATGAAGCATGCGCTGCGAGAAGCTGGCTTGGAGCCTAATCAAATTGATTTAATAAGCGCACATGCCACCAGTACGGAAATCGGCGACCGTTCCGAAACGGCAGCCATTAAGAAGCTGTTTGGTGACCTCGCGTATCAAATTCCGGTGACAGCTAACAAATCGATGACAGGTCATATGCTTGGTGCAGCTGGCGGAGTAGAGGCTATCGCACTCGTGAAGAGCATGCAGGAGGGGATAATCCCGCCAACGATCAATCAAGAACAACCAGATCCAATTTGTGATCTCGATTATGTGCCGAACATTGCGCGCGAAGCTGAGATTAATATAGCGATGTCCAATTCCTTTGGCTTCGGCGGTCATAATGCCGTAATTATTTTGAAGAAATTTCAGGCTTGAACATGATGTAATAACGTGAATTTTCTTATTTCCAAAAATAAAGCAAGAAGCTGGGTCGGCGGATTACTGCCGTTGACCCAGCTTTTTTTATTTTGTTATAAATCCGAGCATTATTGCGGGCAGAAGGGAGAAATGACCAGTACTCCAAACGATTCAATTCATGAGAGGAAGGGTAAAGGTTATGTAACCTATGGATGACAAGATCAGTTAAAAAGAGAAGAAGGTGCAGGTATGGCCAGACATAATCGATTTTTTAGATGGTGTTTCACGATTATTTTGATATTAATTATTATTTATTTGGGGTCGCGCGTTTCATTTATATTTAAACCTGTGCTTTCCTTATTCAGTATGATTATCGTTCCGCTTATGCTGGCAGGCTTTTTCTATTACTTGCTGCGCCCGCTCGTCAATGTGATGGAGCGGCATAAGGTTAATCGTACGCTCGCAATTTTGCTTATTTATTTGATTTTCGCCATTATGATGGTTGGCTTCAGCATCTTGGTATGGCCTTCCTTGCGTACGCAGCTCAATAATTTGGTCGAAAATGCCCCCGCTTTGTTTACTACTTTAAGCGAGCAAGTTGCAGAGCTTGAGCATAATGGGTTTTTATCGTCCTTTTTGCCGCAGGATTCGAATCTGTTATCTAAGCTTACGGAGTATTTGAACAAAGGCTTTACGGTATTTACAGAATATTTGACCGGGCTTTTTTCTTTTTTCTCAAATTTCGCGATTGTGCTCATAACGTTCCCGATTCTCCTGTTCTATATGCTGAAGGAAGGCGGGAAGTTTGGTGAACAAATTGTAAGCTTTATACCCAAAAGGTTCCGTATCCACGGTAAAGAGGTCATGGACGATATCGATCATATGCTCAGCAGCTTTATCGTTGGCAGAGTTATCGTTAATGTAGCACTAGGCGTTCTCATGTATGTAGGTTTTCTAATTATTGATTTGCCTTATGCGATGCTGCTGACCGTAGTGGCCGTCATCTTGAACTTTATTCCGTTTATCGGATCTTTTTTATCTTCTATCCCGATTGTCATCATTGGCTTCATTGAAGCGCCGTCAATCGCGATCTGGTCTATTGTCATTATTACAGTAGCGCAGCAAATTCAGGATAATCTTATTTCGCCTTATGTTTTTGGAAAGCAGCTTGATATTCATCCGATGACGACGATCATTTTGGTGCTCATGGGCGGAGATATTGCAGGAATTTTAGGCATACTACTTATTATTCCGGTGTATATGATTTTGAAAATTGTTTATAGCAAAGTTTATGAGCTGTTCTTCAAGCAGAAATGGGAAAATGCTTAACTGAGATTGTCACATAATGGGTGCGTATTATGGCATCATCTGTTATAATGACGTCGGCTAAGGCAAATTTACCGAAAGTACGGTGGCTTGATAACGATGGGGATAAACGCATTGCAAGGGAAACAAATCGTAATTGCTGGATCTCGGAAAACGGATGAGATGTGCATGGTTATTGAAAAACAGGGCGGCGTTCCAATTGTTCGTTCGCTTCAAGGCTTGACGATGTTTGATGAGGCGCTGTTGGAAGAGCCATTGCGAAACTTCGCTGAGCAGGGCGCGGATTGGGTTATTTTGACCACTGGCATGGGATCGGATCAGATCGTCAACACAGCCGACAGCATCGGCATTAAACAAGCGGTGCTTGGTAGACTGGCAGAGGCGAAAATCGCGACAAGAGGCTACAAAACGTCTGCATTTCTTAAACGTTCAGACCTGAAAGCGATCGTTAGCACGGATGATGGGACGATGGATGGACTCATAGAAAACCTTGAAGCCTTTGATTTTGAAGGGCAAAGGGTGTGGATACAGCTTCATGGTGAGCCAGCTCCAAAACTAGTACGTTTTCTCGAAAATAAGGGTGCCTCGCAAGTAGAAGCGGTGCTGCCCTATAAGCATGTTCCGCCGGATGCTGCTACAGTCGAGCTGCTGCTTAGTGAGCTTTCTGCCGGCACAGTCGATACGGTCTGCTTCACGACTGCGGTGCAGGTGCACTATTTGTTCAAGCATGCAATCGAATCGGGCCGCAAGGAGCTTTTGTTGAACATCTTTAATCAGCACATCGTGGCTGCCGCAGTCGGTAAAGTAACGGCTGCAGCTTTGAAGGAGTACGGCGTGGAAAGAATCATCGTTCCAGAGCTAGAGCGAATGGGCGCATTAGTCATTGAAATTGGACGTTATTATGAGCGTACTGAAGGCAAGGAAGTATAAATATTATGAAGAGGCAGTCTTAGACACGTAATCGTGTTTTAGACTGCCTTTATTTTATGAAAAGGGTTTTTCTTGCGCATTTCTGAAATGTCTTGGTGATAGGCCATAACTTTTCTTGAACGCTTTCGAGAAATGCGAGGCGTTGGCGAATCCGCAATACTCTGCAATTAAATCGAGCTTAAGTCCGGTTGTGGCTAACAGCTCGCTTGCTTTCTCCAAACGTAAATGAACGAGAAACTGATGGGGCGTTGCTCCAAAATAGTGATGAAAAATAACGTTGAAATGGGATTCGGAATAACCCGCATGTTTCGCCATCGACTCTACCGTGATTGTTCCAGATAGATGAAAGGAAATAAAGGCTTTCATCTTCGTTACGAACTGCTGATCCTCGAATGCCAAAGAGCCTGTCGTCTCAAAGTCGCCGATTAATAGAAGGAGGAGCTCCATTGCCAGCTTTTGAGCATGAAGCACGTTTTGTATGTCGTTATGGCTAAAATGCTCAATCATTTGGTTCAGCAGCTTTTTGAACGATTCCGGATGTCGCGGCTTCAGCTTGACGGGCAGCTGCAGGTTTGGAAATTCGTTTAACTGCGGCTGCTTCAAATCCGAATACGGCTCCAAGTTCGTCTGACCAGGCGTCGTTACAAAGCTTCTTTCTCGGTTCGGATTATAAAAGAAATCAAGATGAGTGTTTGGTACTACGCAGCTCCCATATCCTCTTGTTGTGAAGAGCGTTCCAGGCTGAATAAGTGCAAAGTCGCCAGGTAGCAGCTCATATTCAACCCCCTCAACCGTAAGCAAATAACGGCCTTCTTCCATATATAAAAACAAATAATCGAGCAGACGCCGTTCACCTTGAAAAAATGAGGTTTCTTTAAAGCGATAGCAAAGCCGTATAAACGGCAGGACGGGATGGTCATTCCAGTTATGCAGCTGCGCATTCAATCCTAATTGCCTCCATTTCATATGATTAGTGCGATCATTATCATTGTTTTTGACAAGTTATTTCAATGTTTTTTACATGATTACCTTTATTATTAGCTTTATTATAGAGGTAAGCAATAGAAACTATCGAGGATAATGACATGAAAATGGAGGGGTATACGAATGAGCTTAATGATACCTGACGTGATGACTGCACCAAGATTTTTGGGAAATGGGAAAATTGACTATATCGAGAAACCGGTGCCTATCCCTGGACCAGGCCAGCTGCTGCTCCAGGTCAAAGCAAACGCTTTATGCGGATCAGAGCGTGGACAGTTCTACAACGGTTCCGAAGCAACGCCTGGTCATGAGGCGGCAGGCATCGTTGTCGCAGCAGGCACAAATACAAAAACGGATGTAGGTACACATGGCGTTGTGTTTTTAATGGATTTTTGCGGGCAATGCCGCAGCTGCAAGCGAGGGTACACGAACCAATGCTTAAGCAAGCGTGCAGATTATGGCTTCTCACATGATGGCGGTTACGGACCTTATATGGTCGTGAACGAAAATGTGTTTTTTGCTGTGGATGCTGCCCTTCCGCTCACAGAAGCAACGATATTGCTTGATATCATGGGGACAGGCGGTCATGCGATTCGCAGAGCGCAGCTTGTGCATGGCGACATCGAATCCATCCTTATTGCCGGTGCAGGTCCGATTGGTCTAGCGGTGCTGGCGATGGCGAAGCTGCTGCTGGGCAAAGAGCTGCCTGTATTCATTATGGATTTTACACCTTACCGTTTAGAACTGGCACAGAAAATGGGTGCTATTCCGATCCATTTGGGGGAAACAACACTTGAAGCAGGATTGGCAGCCGCAGGCTTGGACCGTATAGATGCAGCATTCGATACGAGCGGTAGAACAACAGCTCGCGAAGCAGCTTTGCATGCACTGAATCATCGCGGTGTACTCGTATGCATTGGTCATGGCGAGCAGCTAAATTTGCAAGTATCCTCCGATTTGATAGCAACAGAGAGAGCCGTGCTTGGCAGTGAGTATTTTCCGTTTAGCGAGCTAGAGGCTAATCATCGTTTGATGGGTGAACACCTCCCATACTTAAGTCAAATCATCACGCACCGTTTTGGACCACAATCGATGCAAGAAGCATTTGAGTTGTTTTTCAAAGGGGATACGGGAAAGGTGGTCATTGAGCAATGAGCAGTGAGGGGCGAGTGAAGGTTGCCTTAATCGGGGCTGGCGGCTGGGGATACCACCATGCTCGTATTTTTAATGCGCGTAAGGATGTTGATTTTTGTGCCGTTGTTGGACGAGATGCTGACCGAACAAGGGCAAGAGCAGATGAGTTTGGGACAAATGCTTATACGAGCATCGCGGAGATGCTGGAGACGGAACGGCCTGACCTCGTCAGCTTATGCTTGCCGAATCAAGGGCATTTTGATGCGACCTTGCAGGTTATTCAAGCAGGTGTTCCATTATTGGTGGAAAAGCCGCTCGTATTTGATCTAGGGGAAGCTGATTTATTGCTTGCGGAAGCAGCGAAGCGGGAGCTGTTTTTTGCGATTAATTTTAATCACCGCTATGCGACAGCTGTTCAGAAGGCTAAAGATGCGATGGATACGGGACGGTTGGGAGAGCTTATATTCGCTTCTTGGCGATTTGGCGGTGAAGGAACAAGTGATCATCCGCACGGCAACTTAATAGAAACCCAGTGCCACGGATTTGATATGCTTGAGCATTTATGCGGCCCGATTGCATCGGTGATGGCACAAATGACAGATAAAACCGGAAACGGTTTCTCTACCATGGCATTAGCTCTGCAATTTAAATCCGGCGCAGTAGGAACACTGCTCGGATCTTATGACTCCTCGTATGCATACGCACAGACTCATGCGATGGAGCTTAATGGCTTAAAGGGCAGAGTGACCATTGAAGATACAGTGAAGAAATTTACGTTTCAACGCTCGGGCAGCGAAACAGCCGAAGTGTGGCAGGCGGGTTACTTCAATGATAAGGAGCGAGAATTCCACCTTACATTCGACAAACATTTTGACCATTTGCTCGGTGCATTTCGTGCGGGTGAAGCACCGCCTATTCACGCTGCGGCGGGGCGCAGAGCGCTTCAGCTAGCCCATGCAGCGATTGAATCATTCCAGACGGGGCAACGGATTCAGACGTAGAGCACGCTATGGAAGGATCGGTTTAACTAAAAAAGTGATTAAGCGACTTACTGGTCAGCTTAATCACTTTTTTGGTTATAATCAGATGTGGTACGGATCGCTCAAAGAATTTTGTCCAGATGCTCAAGAGGCCTATTTAAATTAAGCTTCATCAAACGTGAGGCTTCTTCACCATTACGTGCTTCAAGCGCTTGGATGATGTACTCATGATCCGCTGCAGCAGTATGGGTCTCCCAGCTCGGCCGTTTGAAGAAAATATATTTGTATCTTCTTATATGTAATTGAAGCGAGGAGCAGAAGGTGAGTATATGCTGATTATTGGCAATTTGCAGTATCGTTTCATGGAACTCTTCATCATATTCCATCGCTTCATAGAGCTGCTCTTCACTAACTTTTTCATTAAAGCTGGCATTAATAGCACGCAGCTGTTCAATATGCTCTGGTTGAATATTGTCGGCAGCAAGCTCAGCTGCTAATGCTTGAAGGGCTGTAAGGGGTGCATACAGCTTAAGGATATCTTCCTTGGCTAGCGTCGTGACTCGCGTCTCTTTGCCAGGAAACATTTGAATGAGTCCTTGAACCTCAAGCAACTGAAAGGCTTCCCTAATCGGTGTGCGGCTGACGCCAAGTGCCTCGGCAAGCTCTGAATCGTTAAGCTTCTCTCCGGGCTGAAGCGTGCCGTCGATAATCCATTTTTGCAGCTGGCTTAAGGTACGCTCCTTGGCGGATAGTCTGACGGGTGTTGAATAATCAGTTGGAATAGGCAGAGGGGATCCTCCTTTATTTTTTGGTTTCATTATGAAAGTGATAGGATAACAGTTTCGACAATATATAATATATCGCAGGTTCATTCATTGAAGCAAATGCCAAAAATTTTAAAAAGGAATTTATTGCTTTTATTTGCTTAAGGAAATATAATATGCGATATATTACATATTACATTCTATTTGGAGTAAGGAGAAAACTGTATGTCTAGTACTCAAGCTTCAATCGCAACATCACCGTCCGCTTTAAAAACGATATACCCATTGTTGTTTGCCATTAGCTTCGTGCATTTGATTAATGACACGATTCAATCGGTCGTACCGGCATTATTTCCTATTTTGAAAGACTCGCTTTCACTGAGCTTTGCTCAAATTGGATTGATCTCTTTGATGATTAATTTAACTGCAGCGCTGCTTCAGCCTGTTGTCGGCATTTTATCTGATTCACATCCGAAGCCGATGCTGCTGCCTATTGGCATGCTGTTCACAATGGGGGGCGTTGCTGCTCTTTCGTATGCTTCGCATTTTTGGATGGTTATGGTCGCAGTTATGTTAATTGGAATTGGCTCAGCCGTTTTCCATCCTGCTTCTGCGCGGGTTTCCTATTTGGCTGCTGGGACGAAAAAAGGGACAGGGCAGTCGATCTTTCAATTTGGCGGAAATATTGGACAATCGCTTGCACCAATTATGACAGCTGTTCTATTCGTGCACACAGGCCAGCGCGGTGTGATCTGGTTTGCTCTGGTCGTAACTATCGGGATTGTCATTCAATTTAATGTAGCGAAATGGTACGGCAAGCAGCTCGCACTTGAGCCAAGCAAGAGCACGAAGCAAGCGGCAAAGCCGGTCTCCAAACTTAATGTTTCCACCGGTAAAGTTGTATTTGCTATCACGATTTTAATGATTCTTGTGTTTTCCAAAAACGTCTATATTTCTGCGATCAGCAGCTATTACTCGTTTTATGCCATCGAGCATTTTGGACTATCCGTCAGTCATGCTCAAATCGTATTGTTTGTCTTTCTTGCAGCGAATGTTATCGGCTTGCTGCTCGGCGGGGTACTTGCAGATAAATTCAGCCGTCGCAGCTTGATTTGGTTCTCGATCCTAGGAACTGCACCATTTGCGCTGCTGCTTCCTTATGCTAATTTAACATTTTCCGTTATTTTAATCTTTTTTGCCGGTTTAATTTTGGCTTCGGCGTTTTCCGTTATTTTAGTTTATGCGAACGAATTGCTGCCTGGGCGGGTTGGCCTCGTATCAGGTGTATTTTTCGGAATGGCGTTTGGTCTCGGGGGCATTGGTTCGGCGGTACTCGGCAATTTGGCAGATTCCATGGGTATTGAGTTTGTCATTCGCTGTACTTCCTATTTGCCTTTGCTCGGCATGCTGACGATTTTGCTGCCATCGGATCGCAAAGCAAAAGCAGCCGTTTAATCCGAGTGGACGTTGTTTTTCTCATTAGGACAATTTCCGCGTATTCCCCGCCCACATACAATGTTGGTGTATAGCCTAAATGGTGCTGGGAGGGGAGTAACGCTGTGAATAAGCGGACTCTAATGATTGTTTCGCTTGTCATTTATGTATTGCTAGCTATCTTATTCCTCGTTTTGTCTATTTTTCACTAAACACATAACAGTTCAAGGGCTGTCCTAGAAGTAGATTGATCTACTCTAGGCAGCCCTTGTTTGTTTATTAGCTTCGGCTACTTGCCTGGCTGCTCCTGATTAAGCTTCATTTTACGGTAATCCTTCGGAACGACGCCCTTGGTTTCACGGAAAATACGAGAGAAGGTTTTGTATGAGCCATAACCAACCTCCAGCGCAATTTCAGCGACGCTCATATCGGTAGAAACAAGCAGGCTGCAGGCATGCCGCAAGCGCAAATCATGCAGGAAATGTACGAACGTTTGCCCAGTCGTTTGTTTAATTACTTCACTTATCCGAGACATGCTCAGTGAAAAGCGGCTTGCAAGGTCAGACAGCGCAAGCTCGTCTTGATAATGTTGATGGATATAATGAATGATCGGCCATACCGAGGCACTCGATTTTGTAGCGAGCCTTGAGGCTGGAGCAGACGGCGCAATATTGCGGCGATAACGATCAAAGAAAGCTAATATTTCCTTCAATCTCACTTGCAGCATCGTTCGGCGCCAAGGCTCCTGCCCCGCATACTCCCGGAACATATCTTCTATTAAATGCTTCATTCGTTCATTATCAGCACCGCTAAGCTGAACGGATGGCGGCAGTGTATTCTGATCGATGAGGTCCATAAGACCTTCCTCTTGTCCAGGCTCCATCAGCAAGTCCATGCTAAACATACAATTATAAAGAACAAGCGTACTGCCGGGCTCAGTAAATAGTTCATGCACCTGATAAGGAAGCACAAACGTAAAGGTGCCGGGCAGCATTTGATGTTTTGCATCGTTGATCGATTCAGAGCCTCTTCCGTCAATAACATAAGAGAACTCCAAAAAATCATGGCGATGCGGCCTAAAGCCATGGTAAAGACGGTTTAGGCTAATATGGAGGGGAGAAGAGGTATTCATATTTGGATACGTTTTCAAATAGTCAGGTATGTAGGTCATGAATGAATGCATTCCTCCGAAAATCTGAGACTTTTATCGAAAAACAAGCACGATTTCTCATCCCGTTTATTCTAACATAAATGAAGAGATCAAGCGTTACGAAAAACGAGTGCTTATTGCTGAGCAAGGGTTCATTCAAAATTATAGGAGGAATTTCATTGACTACAGAAAATAAGATTAGAATAGGTATTATCGGTGCAGGAAATATTGGCAACGTCCATGCAGGAGAATTTTCTAAGCTTGGCGAAGAGTGTATCATTACGGCGATTACTGATCTGGATTTGAAGCGAGCAGAGAAAGCAGCCAAGCAATATGGGATTGAGCATGTTGCGGCTTCCAATGAAGAGTTGATTCAGCGAGCTGACATCGATGCGGTCATCATCGGTGTACCTAACCAATTCCATGCTCCGCTTGCCGTTCAAGCTCTTGAAGCGGGCAAGCATGTATTGATAGAGAAGCCGATGGGCATTAACAGCGATGCTGCTCGTCAAATATGGAGAGCAAGCGAAGCAGCAGACCGTGTCGTCATGGTCGCTCATCAAATGCGCTGGGAATCTGTTGCGATGCAAATTAAAGAGCAAATCGACCGTGGTGAGCTTGGCAAAATTTATACAGCCAAAACAGGCTGGTTTCGCCGCAAGGGCATTCCGGGCTGGGGCACATGGTTTACACAAATGGATCAATCAGGCGGCGGCCCGCTTATCGATATCGGCGTTCACATGCTTGACCTTGCGCTGTATTTGATGGGCAATCCAAAGCCGGTTTCCGTATATGGATCAACCTATGCAGAGTTTGGCCCAAACCGTAAAGGGATTGGCACATGGGGTACACCGGATTGGGACGGAACGTATGATGTTGAGGACTTGGCTACGGCGCTAATCAAAATGGAAGACGGCAGCACACTCTCGCTTGAAGTGAGCTGGGCTGTTCATATGGATACGGACAATTCACCGTTTATCCATGTAATGGGCTCAGAAGGTGGCGCTAGCTACCGCGGTGCTGAAGGCAAGCTGCTTACAGAAAAATTTGATCGCCCGATTGAAAGCGTTTTGAGCAAAGCCGACAATGATGAAGGTGAGCGCGCTCGTCTTAGCCGTCACTTCCTTGCATGTATTCGTGAAGGTAAACAGCCGATTACTTCCGTATTGACTGGTTTGACGAACAATCTTGTGCTTGATGCAATTTATGAATCATCGCGCACAGGCAATGAAGTGAAGCTGGACTGGAGTCTAAATTAATCATAGTTGATTGTAGAATGAGGAGGAATTTGTATGTTGAGAGGTTTAACTGGAGCGGGTCTTGGTCGAATCGAAAGTGATGAGCATCTAATTAAGCTCGCTGGTGCGTACGGATTTCAAGCTGTAGATTTGGATGCGGCGTCGCTAATTAATCGTTATGGTGTAGAGCAAGCGCGTGAGCTTCTTGCAAGCAATGGCGTAGTAATTGGCTCTATTGGTCTTCCAGTAGAATGGAGAACAACGGAAGAAGCTTTTCTTGAAGGATTGGAGAAGCTAGCTTCCTCAGCAGCTGCGGCTGCGGCTCTAGGCTGTACAAGCTGCTGCACCTATATTTTGCCTTCAACAGATTTGAAAGCAGCTCGCTTCATGGCACTTGCAACTCGCAGATTGCGTACTTGCGCTCAAATTTTAGGCGCTTATGGCATTCGCCTTGGCCTAGAATTTGTTGGTCCGCATCATTTGCGGACGCGTTGGGAGAATCCATTTATTTGGACGCTCGAGGAAACATTGGAGTGGATCGACGCAATTGGTGAGAGCAATGTTGGATTGTTGTTTGATGCCTATCACTGGTATACGAACAGCCTGACTGTTGCTGATATTGAAGCGCTTCGTCCAGAGCAAATCGTCCATGTTCATATCAATGACGCGCCGGATGTTCCGGTTGAGGAAGCACTCGACAACGGACGCGTATATCCAGGTGAGGGTGTAATTGATTTAGTAGGATTCCTGCAAGCCCTTAATCGTATTGGCTATAAAGGTGCAGTGTCACAGGAAATCTTATCTTCAGAAGCGGAATCGCAATCGCCGGAAGAGCTGGCGCAGCGCTCCAAAGCAGGCTTTGATAAAGTATTTGGCGCAGCTGGTCTGTAAGCAATACTTCTTCAAATATAATATGGCTGTGAATTACATCGCTGCAAGCACATATCATCGTGCTTGCAGCGATTTTTTATTATTTAGCGAGAATTTGAAAAAACGCTAATTTTGACATGATTTTTCATGAAATGTATTGGGTACTGTTGAGCAGGGCTATTCCGGTATGATGAATAATAACTGTTTTTTAAAACGCTGTGAACAGAGCGATAATAGGAGACCAAAAACATGGGATATAAAGCAGAGCAGCTTCATCCGTTAAACCTTTGGTATAAGCAGGCGGCTTCACGATGGGAGGAAGCATTGCCCATTGGGAATGGCCGATTAGGCGGTATGGTATTTGGCGGCGTGGAACAAGAACGCATTCAATTAAATGAAGATACATTGTGGTCGGGCTTTCCGCGGGATACGAACAATTACGAAGCGCTGCGCTATTTAAAGCGAGCCCGAGACTTCATTACAGATAAAAAATTTGTTGAGGCGGAACAGTTAATCGAGGCGAAGATGCTCGGAACGAACACAGAGTCCTATCAACCGATGGGCGACTTGTTTATAGAGCAGCGTTTTGAACATGCGCATGATCAGGCTGCAGATTACATTCGCAAGCTTGATATTGATGCAGGCATCGCTGCTGCAAGGTTCCAAGTGGGTAAAACGGTTTACTCGCGCGAGATGTTTGTTAGCGCGGTGGATCAAGTATTATGCGTTAGATACGAATCAGAAGGAGAAGAACTGCTAGAGCTTACAGCAGTGATGACTTCCTCCGTACAGTATGGAATCGAGGCAGCAGGCAGCGACGCTATCATACTTCACGGTCGTTGTCCAAGTCATGTAGCGGACAATTATTTGGGCGATCATCCACAGGCTGTACAGTATGAGAATGATCGCGGCATTACGTTTCAAGGAAAACTGGCGGTCAAGATAGAAGGCGGCAAACTTTCGATAAACAGCAATAAGCAAATAAATATTCAAGGGGCAAGGTCGGCTACATTTCTATTAAGCGCAGCAACAAGCTTTGTGAATTTTGATGTTCAGCCAGACAAAACTGCTGCTGCCCTGACCGAGCAAAACGATCGCGTATTGGAGAAAGCATTAGCATTCAGCTATGAACAGCTGCGAGAGCGCCATGTAGAGGATCATCGAAGCTTGTTTCAACGCGTGCAGCTCGATTTGGGGCGGACGGCACAAGCTCAATTGCCGACAGATGAGCGGCTGGAAAACTATAAGCAAGGCAAACAAGATCCAGCATTGGAAGCGCTATATTTCCAATATGGCCGATATTTGCTTATGGCAAGTTCGCGGCCAGGCACGCAGCCGGCTAATCTGCAAGGCATATGGAATGACCGGGTTCAGCCGCCTTGGAACAGCGACTATACGACGAATATTAATACGCAAATGAATTATTGGCCGGCGGAAATAGGAAATTTGAGCGAATGCCATGAGCCTTTGTTTTGCTTGATTGAGGAACTCAGCATCACGGGCGCCCGTACCGCGGCTATTCATTACAACAGTGCAGGCTGGGTAGCGCATCATAATGTGGATTTATGGCGGACATCAACGCCGACAGCGGGTCATCCAAGCTGGGCTTTCTGGCCGCTTGGCGGCGTTTGGCTGACGCAGCATTTATGGGAGCATTATTTATATCATCCGAGTGAAGCCTTTTTGAGAGAAAAAGCTTATCCCTTAATGAAGGGCGCAGCTTTATTTTGTTTGGACTTACTGCAAGAGAACGACAAAGGGCAGCTGATGACTTCGCCATCCACGTCGCCAGAGAATAAATTTCTGACGGCACAAGGCGAGGTTAGCAGTGTTGCTGAGTCATCTGCTATGGACATTACTTTAATTGGCGAGCTGTTTGATCATTGCGCAGCAGCTGCGAGCTTGCTCGGAATCGATGCATCTTTCAAGCAGCAGCTAGAAGCAGCGAGGAGCAAGCTTCCTCCGCTGCAAATTGCCCCTAATGGACAATTGCAGGAATGGCATGATTATTTTGAAGAGCACGAGCCCGGGCATCGTCATGTCTCCCATCTATATGGCTTATATCCGGGTACTTCAATCAATCAAGAAACATCTCCGGAGCTTGTAGAAGCGGGCCTCCTTTCACTTGAGAGCCGCATAAACAACGGAGGCGGTCATACAGGCTGGAGCTGTGCGTGGTTAATTAACTTATTTGCGAGGCTGAAGGATTCGAAGTCTTCTTATCACTTTATCCATACTTTGCTTGCACGCTCTACGCATCCGAATTTGTTCGATGATCATCCACCGTTTCAAATCGATGGAAACTTTGGCGGTACGGCGGGCATAGCAGAGCTACTGCTGCAAAGTCATTTGGGTTATATCGAGCTTCTGCCAGCGCTTCCGGGTGCATGGCCTGCAGGTTGCGTGAAAGGTCTTAAAGCGCGTGGAGGATTTGTTGTCGATATGGAATGGACAGATGGCAAGCTGACGGCTGGCCGCATGCAATCCACTCACGGATCCATCTGCAACTTGCGATCGAAGGAATCCATTACCGTTGTCGGTTCTGACGGTACAGCTATCGATGCGTCAAAGCCATTTCCAACAAACAAGAATGAATGGTATAGCATTTTAACATCCACGATAGAGGGGGAGTAAGCATTATGACGACCAGTATACGTTTTCCATTTGAAAATATAGAGCTTCCGCTTGAAGAACGGGTAACTGACCTTGTTTCACGTTTTACGCTTGATGAGAAAATTGAATCGATGGTTCAATACCAGCCTGAAATAAAGCGATTAGGCATAAAGTCGTACAAACATGGGACGGAAGCAGCTCACGGAATGGCGTGGTTAGGCGAAGCGACCACGTTCCCTCAGCCCATCGGGCTTGGCTGCACTTGGAATCCCGTGCTGCTGAAGGAAGTAGGCTCTGCAATCGGTGACGAAGCACGCGTTTACTTTCAGCGAAACCCGGCCATCAATGGCTTGACGCTGTGGGCGCCAACGGTGGATATGGAGCGAGATCCGCGCTGGGGCAGGACAGAAGAGGCTTATGGAGAAGATCCTAAGCTGACAGGTGAGCTAACAGCCTCGCTGGTACAGGGCATTCAAGGCGATCACCCGCTTTACTTTAAAGCGGTAGCGACCTTGAAGCATTTTATCGGCAATAACAATGAAATCAATCGCGGCAGCTGCTCGGCAAGCATCGATCCGCGCAACATGAAGGAATATTATCAAGCTGCGTTCAAGCCTGCTTTCGTCAAGGGCGGCGCTCATTCGATGATGACCTCGTACAACTCGGTTAATGGCACGCCTATTATTTTGCACGAGGATGTAAACAAAGTAGTGAAAGAGGAATGGGGCATGAACGGCTTCATCGTCAGCGATGCAGGAGATTTGCTTGGTATCGTCAATGATCATCACTATTATGATTCCTATAAAGAGGCAGTCGCACATTCCATCAAAGCAGGCATCGACAGCATAACGGATGATAAAGAAAAATCATGCGCGGCTATTCGCGAAGCTTTGTCAGAAGGGCTGTTGTCTGAGCAGGATTTGGATAAAGCACTCATTAACACCTTTCGTGTACGTTTCCGTTTGGGAGAGTTCGATCCCGCTGAGCGGAATCCTTACGCGGATATGCCGGAATCGAAACTATGTGCGCCGGAGCATGGACAATTGTCGCTGCGGGCTGCAAAAGAGTCGATTGTTTTGCTCAAAAATGAGAACAAAACGTTGCCGTTGAATAAAGAAAAGCTAAGCCGTGTAGCAGTTATCGGGCCGCTTGCCGACGTTGTATACCGAGACTGGTACTCTGGTTCATTGCCATACAAAGTAACACCACTCGAAGGCATCAAGAGCAAGCTTGCCGGCAAAGAAGTAACATTCAGCAGCGGCAATGATCGCGTTCGATTGAAATCAGCTGCGAATGGAAAAGCATTGCGCGCATCCACAGACCATGCAAACCGATTGCAAGCGACTGATTTGGATGGGGAAGGCGATACATTTGAGGCGACGGATTGGGGCTGGGGCAGTTATACGCTAGAGAGCATGGATTCCGGCAAGCTGCTTACAAGCGCAGATGATGTCAATATTGCAGCTGCTGCAAGCGAAGCTTTTGGCTGGTATGTGAAGGAAGTGTTCAAGTTTGATGAGCAATCTGATGAGAAATTTACCATACGAACTTGGAACGGCAAGCTGGTCACTGCCCCTAATGGCGGCGCAGATTCCCTTAAAGTTACGGAATCAGCCGAAATTGGAGCAAACGAGCTGTTCACTAAAGATGTCATCACGAACGGAATTGCAGAAGCGGCAGCTGCTGCTAAAGTTGCGGAAACGGCAATCGTTTTCGTAGGCAATAATCCGCTTATTAACGGTAAGGAAGAAATCGATCGTCCAAGTCTTGACCTTGCCGCTTCGCAAAATGAATTAATTAGCGCGGTATTCGCTGCTAATCCAAACACGGTCGTCGTAGTTATTGGAAGTTACCCATTTGCACTTAATAAGGTAAATGAGCAAGTTCCTGCGATTGTTTATTTATCACATGCGGGTCAAGAGCTGGGCAATGCCATTGCTGACGTTCTATTCGGTGATTATTCCCCGGCTGGACGACTGAATATGACTTGGTACAAATCAGAAGAGCAGTTAACCGATCTAATGGATTATGATATTTTGAAAGGGAAACGAACGTATCTTTATTTCGATGGCGAACCGTTGTATCCATTTGGTTATGGTCTCAGCTACGGTTCATTCCGATACGGTCCGCTTGATATTACGAATAACGCTGCGTGTATGAACGGCAGTGTAACGGTGGAGCTGCAGGTTACGAATGAGAGCGACATCGCAGCGGATGAGGTTATCCAATTGTATGTTCGAGTGGAGGGCTCAAGGGTACAGCGTCCGCTTAAGAAGCTGGTTGGCTTCACGCGGATTTCATTCGAGCCTGGAGAGACGAAGCAAGTAGAGCTTGTAGTTCCAGCAGAAGAGCTTGCTATTTGGGATGTAACACGGGACCGTTTCTGCCTTGAATCGGCGGTTTATACGTTTGCAGCTGGTGCCTCCTCTGCACATCTCCTTGCCGAGGGTACAATAACAATCGCAGGCGAGACCATTCCACCACGTCAGTTATCCTTGCAGACGCGCGCGGAAAACTATGATGATTATGCGCATGTTTATTTGGATGAGAGCAAGGAAGGCGGAACGGCAGTCCGTTTATCCCAAGCAGAGGGCTGGATCAAATTTAATGATGTTGATTGGTCAAACGGCCCAAGTGTATTTGAAGCTCGCGTTTGCGGCGGCGCTCAAGGCGGAGAGTTGTCTATTCAGATGATCAGCCCGGCCGCTGTTTTTAGAGGCTCATACTCGGTTGAGACAAGCGATGAGCAAGAATGGCAAACGATTCGTATTGATCTGCCAAGCTGCAAGCTGAGAGGCGATCTGATAATTGGTTTGACGGAAAGTGTGAAGCTGAGCTTCTTCCGCTTTCAATAATAAGAGCAACTTCATACGGAGCTGTCTTCAGGTGCTGAATAGCGTTTGTTGCAGCTCCGTTTTTGCGGTTATGGTTGCTTTTTATGTAATGCAGCTTTATTCTTTAAATGAACAATGAGCATCGACAGAGGAGCTAGTCCATATGGCAAACGACATTGAAATCAACTTGTATAAAGATTGGATAAATACAGTGAAAGAAATCTTCCGGGGGTCAGGACATCCTTTGCCTGAATCCATTAGCGATCGGGAGGCAGCATTGGCTTACTTCTCGCAGACTGCACAATCGGAAGAGGAAGCAGCGCAGCAGGCGGATGCGAATGAAGAACGCCTTGCCTCGCTGCAGCAGACGATCATCGATCATTTTGAAACGGTTATTGTGCCGGATATTCGCAGCAGAACAAATTATGCAGGCGATCGTTTTGCTTTCAAATGGTTGTACAACAAAGGCGAGCATATCGTTGAAGAGCACTCATCCTACCGAATTCCGCTCTCTTAAGAGCGGGATTTTTGCATCGTATAGGCAGCGCTTCCATTTTGTCTAATTTTCATATGATAAAATATTGAATTAGTGATGTAGGCACGGCAGATTACCAGCATTATAATGTAGATGCCTTAAAATTTTACGCGAAAAAGTAAACGCTTACCTCAGCCGATACTAACGAATGAAGTTTGCTGCGCAAAGCTTTAAGGAGGAGCCGTTTGTATGAAAAAGAGCATTCGAACTATGGGGCAAAGAATGAACAATATTCGAATCAAAAAGAAACTTATTATTTCTTTTATTCTCGTTGTTTTTGTACCGGTGCTTATCGTAGGCATTTTTCTTACCGTCGCTTTTAGGCAAAATGTACTTGATCAAGCGACCCAGCAAATTACGAATAACGTCGAGCGAATTAAGAAGCAGACCTTGGATATTATACGCATGCCAATCGAAATTTCCGACAAGCTGCTGGTCGATAGCAGGTTAACGAACGTCGTCAACACGCAATACAGCTCCACGTTTGATGTCGTTAAGGCGTTTTGGGATTACCGTGATTTTAAAGATTACATTCAACTATACAGTGAGATCTACAACATACGCTTTTATACGACGAATATGACGATACTCGACAATTGGGAGTTTCTGAAAGTTACGGATCCCATTGCGGAAACAGACTGGTATAAGTCAGCAATGGAGCGCGACGGCATTCACTGGGAATACATTAAGGATGAAACCAAAAATAACCGCCGTTATTTGAGTCTGATTCGAAAGATCACGTTCCCAACGTACCGGACAAGCGGTGTACTAGTGATAGGCGTGAATCAGGATGAGCTTAATGCGATGATTAGCCAAGAGCCGTTTGACACGATGATTATTGATGACAATGGTTATATGATTGCAGCGAAAAACCCCGAATGGGTAGGTAAAAATATTTCTGAATTAGACTTTGCCAGTAAACTGACGAATAAAGCAGCAGGCACCTATGAATTCAAATACGATGGAAAACCGTCAAAAATTGTTATCGAGGATCTTCAGCCCGAATCAAGCTTTAATCGGTTGAAAATCGTATCGGTATTTACAATTGATAGTATTGTAAGTGGAGCTAATCGGATAAGCTTGCTTGGGCTAGGCATTATTTTGCTAAGCTTAGTTATAGCCTTCGTTATGATTTATATTTTTTCTGCGATTATATCGAAGCGGATGCTGGTCCTGAATAAAGATTTGAACAAAGTAGCGATGGGAGATTTGAACGTTATTTCGCATGTGACAGGCAATGACGAGATTGGCATCCTGTCCAAGCAATTCAACAACATGGTCGTTAGTATTCGCGGCTTAATGGATGAGGTAGCGGAATCGCATAAACAGCAGGCACAGCTGCAGCTTAGACAGAAGGAAATTAAACTGAAAATGATGGCCAGCCAAATTAATCCTCATTTTTTGTTTAACGCGCTTGAATCGATTCGAATGAAAGCTCATATCAAAGGCGAGACAGAGATTTCTTCAATCGTTCGTATGCTTGGTAAAATGATTCGTCGAAATTTAGAAATAGGCGCGCGCAAAATTGCATTAAAGGATGAACTCGAAATGGTACGCTGCTATTTGGAAATTCAAAAATTCAGATACGGCAACGATCGATTGACGTTTCGCCTCGATATTGATGCTAAAGGTCAGGAGATCGAAATTCCGCCGCTTATTATTCAGCCTCTCATCGAGAATGCTGTTGTGCATGGTCTTGAAAATGTTGCTGAGGGCGGATTCGTATGGTTAAAGACAGAGGTCAGTGATCATATGCTCCGGGTCGAGGTATCCGACAATGGCGTAGGAATCAGCGATGCAAAGATTAATGAAATCAATGAATCGCTGCATGATATGGAAGAAGAGGAAGAATACCGAATCGGGCTGCGCAATGTCCATCAGCGGCTGGTCATGATCTATGGGGACGGATATGGCTTGACGCTGACGAGCGAGCTTGGAGCGGGTACACGCATTACTTTTGAAATTCCAATAGGGGGTCATTCGCTTGCATAAAGTGCTCATTGTAGACGATGAACCGATGATTCGAGAAGGACTGCAAACATTAGTTGATTGGCGCAAATACGGCTTTGCCGTCGCAGGGACAGCAGCTAATGGACGCGAGGCAGTCGAGAAGCACGGCGTGCTGAGTCCTGATTTGATTCTGATTGATATCCGCATGCCTGGCATGGATGGACTACAAGCGATTGAGGAAATAAGGAAAACAGACAATAGCTGTCATTTTTTAATTTTGAGCGGCTATGCGGAGTTCAATTATGCTAAGCAAGCGATCGCGCATAATGTGGATGGATATATTTTAAAGCCGATCGATGAAGATGAGCTGGAGAGCTATGTCGAACGTGTCTCTGCACAGCTCCAAAGTCAGTCGGAGCAGCGTCAAAATACAGAGCAATCGACTGCTTTACTGCGTGAGGAGATGCTGTATCAGCTCTCAAGCGGGAAGCTGGATGCAACTACGGCTAACAGCCACGAGCTGAAAACTTTATTGGGTGAGCCGGCGAAATATTACCAGCTGATGTTGATCGAGCTCTATAGCAGGGAGCATTCCCTTACGCTGAATGCAACGCTTAAGAAGAAGCTGACCGACATTGTTGAAGAGAAGCAAATCGGCTGGGTTTTTTCTGCCGAGCCTTATATTGGGGTATTGCTTAAAGATTATATGCTTCAAAATGGCTCGCGCGAGCAAATGAAGCTGTGGATCGAGGAATGCTGCGGAACGAAGGTGAGATTTGCAGCTGCGGCAAGCGAACCCGTTCGCGAACCCACGGAGCTGCAAAAATGGTCCATGCCCATTCACGACTTATTGAAGCAGCGGTTCATGCTGCAAGGACAGTTCATCCATATGGCGTCTTTAGCCGAGGAGAGACAGCAGGCGGAGGCTGAGCCTAGCAATCAATTATCAATTGATAGCCTTGCTCAAAAGCTTTATTATATGCTGGATATCGGGAGCAAAGAGGGAATGGAAAAAGCCCTGCAGGAGGCGTCAAAGCAAATTATCGCTTTTGATTCTTCCGAGCCGTTCGTCAAATCGAGCTGGGCGCAGCTTCTCACGATTGTACTTAATAAAGCGGCCTTGTCTAATCCGCAGCTATCGCTTCATGAGGATCTGTCGATGATTACCGCCTTGTACCTTGCCCATCATTATGAGGAAATGATTGCGCAGCTGCAAACCCGTCTGTCGGAGCTGGCGATGAAAACCTCGAAATCAGACAGCTTGTCGGTCATGAAACAAATGACTGATTTTATTGAACGTCATTATAGTGAAAATATTAAGCTGGAAACGCTGGCTGATCTATTTAATTACAATAGCGGCTATTTAGGCAAAATGTTCAAAAACTATACGGGTGAGCATTTCAACACGTATTTGGATCAAGTGCGAATACAGCATGCCATTGAGCTGCTGCAGGAGGGGCTCAAGGTTCATCAGGTGTCGGAACGTGTCGGATATGCGAATGTTGATTATTTCCATAGTAAATTTAAAAAGTATAAAGGAGTATCTCCCTCATCCTTTAAAAGTATTTCTGGTAGAACGGCTTTGGAATAGGAAGCTGTTGTTCCTATAATCTTTTTATACTTACAAACATCTATTTCACAGGACTGATAGAGTCGCTGGCGAGCTAGATGTTTTTTTTATTTTTATGTAACCAATGGTTATGAAAGCGCTTGAAAGAACGTATTTTCATATGATTTTAGGTCTAATTATATGGGTGCCGGAGGATAGGTTCTATCGTTTATGATAAGTACAGATAAGAGAGGGTAAGCTACTCACCACATAAGGTAGCTTGCGAAGACGTTTTTGCACGAAGCAGAAACAGTAGGAGGAGCAGCTATGAAACCGCTAACAGATAGTCCTAAGCAGTTAAGGGCGACAAACAAAAGGAATCGATTTTGGTTCAAAGCCATTCAGCAGCGTTACTTGTACATGATGTCGCTGCCGTTCGTCATCTGGATCTTCCTATTCAGCTATGTGCCGGTATGGGGCTGGTTGACCGCATTTCAGAATTATAAGCCAAAAAACGGGATATTGAATCAAAAATGGGTAGGTCTTGATAATTTCATAGAGCTGTTTCAAGACGAAAGATTTTATATCGTTTTGCGAAACACGCTGGCCATGAGTACGATGGGGCTTATCGTAGGGTTTACGATTCCAGTTATTTTTGCGCTATTGCTTAATGAAATAAGAGGGCAGTTCTTTAAGCGCTCTGTACAAACAATTTCATATTTGCCGCACTTTGTATCTTGGGTTGTTGTTGCGGGGCTTGTAACGAAGATGCTGTCAACAGACGGCGGTGCGATTAATCAATTATTGATGTTTCTTAACATCATTGATACGCCGATTCAGTTTATGGCCAAGGGCGAATGGTTCTGGAGTGTCGTGACCTTATCGGATTTGTGGAAGGAAATGGGCTGGAATTCCATCATCTTTTTAGCTGCGATGGCGGGAATAGATCCTGAGCTTTATGAAGCATCGACTGTCGATGGGGCAGGAAGATTCCGCAAAATGTGGCATATTACATTACCGGGAATTAGAACAACCTTTATGGTGCTATTCATTTTATCGATCGGGCATTTAATCAGCATTGGCTTTGAGAAACAGTTTTTGTTAGGAAATCCTCTTGTATCCGATTTTTCAGAAGTGCTCGATCTGTATGCGCTGAAGTACGGTATTCAAATGAGCCGATATTCGTATGGTACGGCAATCGGTATCTTTAACTCCGTCGTCAGCATCCTATTAGTGTTTATCGCGAACGGAATTTACAAACGAGTCACCAAAGAATCAATCATATAGGAGGTGCGGTACATGCAAGGAGCTATGAGAAGAAGTACAAGCGATAAAGTTTTTGACACATGCATTTATGTATTCATGATCATCGTTGCTATCGTAACGTTGTATCCGTTCCTGAATGTACTAGCGATATCATTTAATGATTCGGTAGATACAGTAAGAGGCGGTTTAACTATATACCCTCGCGAATTTACACTCAAAAATTACGAGACGATTTTCGGCTTTGAGGGACTGCTTGTAGGCTTCAAAAACTCGGTTATTCGTACCGTTTTGGGAACGCTCATTGGGGTGTTGTCGGCATCCATGATGGCTTACACTTTAAGTCGTCCAGACTTCCAAGCAAGAAGATGGATGTCCGTTGTATTCGCACTCACGATGTATTTCTCAGGCGGTCTCATTCCAGGGTTTCTGCTTATGAAAAACTTAGGTTTGATTGGTACGTTTTCGGTTTACATCATTCCTGCTATTTTGAGCGTTTGGAACGTGTTCATCGTCCGCTCTTATATTGACGGGCTTCCGTATGCACTCCAAGAATCAGCCAAAATTGATGGGGCAAATGATTGGACTATATTTTGGAAGGTTATCCTTCCGCTTTGTCAGCCTGTACTCGCTACAATTGCTTTGTATATTGCTGTTGGACACTGGAACGCTTGGTTTGATACTTACTTGTTCAATAATAGGAGTCCAGAGAATACGACACTGCAGTATGAGCTGATGAAGGTGCTGCTATCCACGCAAACGGGCAGTAATTACCGTGATCCTAATGCGCAGCAAACGCTGGCGTCGGTTTCACCGGAATCTATCAAGATGGCGATTACGATCGTCGTTACGGTACCGATTTTGCTAGTGTATCCTTTCCTTCAGAAGTATTTTGTCAAAGGCATGACGCTTGGCGCAGTAAAAAGTTAATATTGGTAATAGCAGGTTTCCTGTTATATACACGAGCATGATGAACGAGAAAAAGGGAGGCTTTCAAGCAATGAAAAGAAAAATGCAAATGGCTTTAAGCTTGGTATTGGCACTAGTATTCGTATTTGTCACGGCATGCGGCAATTCGAATAATGAAGGCGGCAAAAATAAAGAAACGAACGCGCCGGGCAATTCCGCGAATTCACCAACAAATGCAGCAGAGCCGGAGAAGGGTGATCCGATTACGATTCGTATCGCTTCTGGCGACGCGAACCCGAGTTGGGATGATATGAAGTCGGATATAGGGCAATTTATTGTAGATAAAACAGGCATTACGATTAAGCAAGAGTTCCCTGTCGGCGGCAGTGACACAGATATGTTTGCCCTTATGGTAGCAAGCGACGAGTTTCCCGATATGGTTATGCCAAAAGGCAGCGCAGGCAAATTGGTTGATGCTGGCGCACTGATCGATCTTCGACCTTTGATTGAGGAGCACGCACCAAACTTGAAAAAGATTTACGGCGAATACTTTAACCGTCTTCGTTGGAGTAAAGATGACGACGCGATTTATGTGCTTCCCCAAGACGGCGTAGGGCAAACCTACTTCGAAGCTGGCGGCGGTTTCCAATTGCAGCACCAAGTGCTTGAAGCTGCAGGTTATCCGGAAATCAAAACGGTACAAGACTATGAAGCTGCAATTAAAGCTTATATTGAGAAGAACCCTAAAACAGCTGATGGCCAGCCGACAATCGGCATGTCGCTTAACGGCGGTGAATGGCAAATTCTAATTTCAGTTACAAACCCGGCTTTCTATGCAACAGGCGCTCCAGATGATGGCGAGTTTTTCGTTAATCAAGACACACATGAAGCGATCATGCATTACCAGCGTCCTGAGGAAAGAGAGTATTTCCGTTGGTTGAACCATATGAACGATATCGGTTTGCTTGATAAAGAAAGCTTCGTTCAAAAATACGATCAATATAAATCAAAAATTGCTTCCGGCCGTGTGCTTGGACTTATTGACCAAAACTGGGATTATGGCGAAGCAGAAAACGCTTTGAAAGCAGCTGGCAATTTTAAATCAACTTACGCTCGTTTTCCTGTAACGCTGAATGATACATTCCAAGATCACTCTTTCCAAGGCACAGGATATCTATCTGGTTATGGAATTGGAATTACAAAGGATGCCAAAGATCCAGTACGCTTAATCAAATTCCTTGATTACCTTGCATCTGATGAAGGTCAAGTATTAGTTAACTGGGGTATTGAAGGCAAGCATTACAATGTAGAAGGCGGAAAACGTGTTATTCCTGCAGATGTTCAAGCTCAAAAATCAAATGACGGCAATACATTTAAGAAAACAACAGGTATTGGCAACTACTTGATTTCTGCTCGCTACGGCGATGGCGTGAAGGATCCTTCTGGAAACTACTATACGACGACATTCCCAGAGCAAATTCAAACGGCTTATTCTGAAGAAGACAAGAAGACGCTAGCGAAATACAATGCGAAAACCTACAGAGACCTATGGCCTGCTGACGATGCATTCCCAGTTCGCAAATACGGCGCAGCTTGGACACTTCCGTTCGAGACGGGCTCGCAAGCAAACGTTATTTTCCAAAAAACACAAGATATTATGAAAAAACGTATCCCTGAAGCGATTCTTGCTAAACCAGCAGACTTCGATAAAATCTATGATGCATTTCTAAAAGATCTTGATGATGCAGGTGTAGCAAAATTGAATGCTGAATTTACAAAAATGGTGCAGGATCGTGTGGAACTTTGGTCGAAATAAGACTCAAAGTGAATTGGCAGGGAGAGGGCTCATCTAATGAGCTCTCTCCCTTGCTGTTAATTAACATAAACTGAAGGGAGAATGAAATAGAAATGATAAACGAGAAACTTCCGAAAATATGGTACGGCGGAGATTATAATCCGGAGCAGTGGGATGATGAGACGATGACAGAGGATCTTCGCATGTTTAAGCTCGCGAACATTGATGTCGCAACGGTTAACGTTTTTTCTTGGGCGCGGATTCAACCAAGTGAAGAAACCTATGATTTCACTGAGCTGGATAACATAATAAACAGACTTCATGGCGACCAAATCGCTGTTTGCCTTGCTACAAGTACGGGGGCTCATCCGGCATGGATGGCGAAGAGATACCCGGATGTCACTCGTGTCGATTATGAGGGCCGCAAACGTAAATTTGGAGGACGCCACAACTCCTGTCCGAGCAGCCAAACCTACCGGCAGCATTCGGGACGCATAGCTGGGAAGCTGGCAGAGCGTTATAAGGATCACCCTGCGATTGTCGCTTGGCATATTTCGAATGAATATGGCGGCTACTGTTATTGCGATAACTGCGCCGACGCTTTCCGAATATGGCTGAAAAAGCGTTATCACACGATTGAACAATTGAATAAGGTTTGGTATACAAATTTCTGGGGCCATACTTTTTATGACTGGGATGAAATTGAACCGCCTAATGCGCTTAGCGAGGAATGGGGCGGCAATCGAACCAACTTCCAAAGCATATCGCTTGATTACCGCAGATTTCAATCGGATGCTCTGCTTGATTGTTATTTAATTGAACACGAAGAAATTCGCAAGCATTCGCCTAACATTCAAATTACGACAAATATGATGGGAACTTATCCTGAGCTTGATTATTTCAAGTGGGCAAAACATTTGGATGTCATCTCGTGGGACAATTACCCGTCGATCGACACTCCCGTAAGCTATACAGCAATGACGCACTCGCTTATGCGCGGTTTGAAAAGTGGACAGCCCTTTATGCTGATGGAGCAAACGCCGAGCCAGCAGAACTGGCAAGCCTACAACGCTTTGAAGCGCCCTGGCGTCATGCGGCTATGGAGCTATCAGGCAGTAGCCCATGGCGCGGATACCGTCATGTTCTTCCAGCTCCGCCGCTCGATCGGAGCATGCGAGAAATATCATGGCGCTGTCATTGAGCATGTGGGCCATGAGCATACGCGCGTGTTTCGTGAGTGCGCGGAGCTTGGCCATGAACTGACGAAGCTTTCAGATAAGCTGCTTGATTCGCGAATTGATGCAAAGGCAGCCATCGTATTTGACTGGGAAAACCGCTGGGCAGTAGAGCTATCCAGCGGTCCAAGCGTAGCTTTAAAATATGTGGACGAGGTTCATAAGTATTACGATGCCTTGTTTGAATTGAATGTACAAACCGATATGATCAGCATTGAAGAAAATTTCGAGCAGTATGATCTCGTCATTGCACCGGTTATGTATATGATTAAACCGGGTTTTGCGGAGAAGGTTGAAGCGTTCGTGGAACGCGGAGGCACCTTCATTACGACTTTTTTCAGCGGCATCGTGAACGAGAACGATCTCGTAACTACGGGCGGCTATCCAGGCAAGCTGCGCAAGGTTCTCGGCATTTGGGCGGAGGAGATCGACGCGCTGCTGCCAGGACAACACAACCAAATGGTGATGAAAAAAGTTGACGGGGCTCTCAGCGGCACTTATACATGCAGTCTGCTATGTGATTTGATCCATTCTGAAGGCGCTGAGGTTGTTGCTGAGTACGGCTCAGATTTCTACAAAGGCATGCCAGCGGTTACCGTCAATAAATATGGCAGCGGGGAAGCATGGTATATAGCTTCCAGTCCTGATAAAGAGTTTCTGCAGTCGCTGCTCACGAACTTGTGCAAGGACAAAGGGATTGAGCCTATCTTGTCCGTACCTACAGGGGTCGAGGTGACACGCAGAAATAAAGATGGGAAATCCTTTACTTTTATTTTGAACCATAACTCCGAGCCTTCTGAGCTTCAGCTTGGCGCTCAGCAGCGAACAGAGCTTCTCACGGGTGAGATTGTCAGCGGCACTTACAGCTTATCTGCTAAAGGCGTTATGATTATTGAACAATAAAACATTTGCCTATTGAAATCGTTATTGAAATGACCCTGGATAAGCTCCGCAGCTGGGTGTTTGGCATATGCTGTTGTTAAAAGCCCGGTGTGAGGGGAGCTGCACTTTTGTCTACGAAGCGGCAACGTCATTTAGTGAGCTTGCTCGTGCTCATCTTGTATGTTTTACTCGTTCTTTTGTTATTAGCCATATTTCTTTAAATAAAGGGTTGCCAGCGACGAAATCATTAGTCGGGGGCAATCCTTTTTTTAATGTAAGAAAGGATATTATTTGCTCCAGATTATCTTATATATCTCCGTCAAAGCTGATGCAGCATCCAGAGGACATTGATGGCGTTTTTGTTTGTGTTGGAATATTGCAACCTGCTATTACAAATAATGAACCAGAAGAAAGCAAAGCGGTTACGGAACTTTAGCTTCAGGCATAGAGAAAAACCGTAGCGGAAAAGGAGGATGGTTTTGTGGCGACCAAAAGCAAAAGTCATTACAAAAAAATGTCCATGTCACCAAAAGAATATCAATCGTTCGCAAAAACGATGGAGCCGCCTCGATCTGTACTTGGAAATTGTTTGAAAGCATTCGTTTTCGGCGGAGCAGTATGTGTATTTGGACAGGTTATACAGGAGCTTTATGTCCATTTGATGGGAATGAGTGAAGAAGCGGCAAGCAATCCAACCGTTGCAACGCTTATTTTGATATCCGTTATTTTAACGAGCCTAGGCGTGTACGATAAAATTGCGCAATGGGCTGGTGCTGGCTCAGCAGTGCCTGTAACCGGATTTGCTAATTCCATGTGTTCGGCCGCTTTGGAGCATCGGAGCGAAGGCCTAGTGCTTGGTGTTGGCGGCAATATGTTTAAACTGGCTGGTTCAGTTATTGTTTTCGGTACAGTGGCAGCTTTCTTCGTAGGTATCGCTCATCTTATTCTCGGAACTGGGGGTCAGTAATATGCTGCGAGGGAAACAATCATGGTGGTTTGAGAAACGCCCGGTAATAATCGGCGAAGCGACCGTGGTCGGTCCTGATGAGGGAGATGGTCCGCTTGCAGCCGATTTTGATCTCGTCCATCCTGAGCTAGACATGCAGCAAAAAAGCTGGGAGAAGGCAGAGCGGCTGCTGCTGGAGCAAGCCTCGGAGTTTGCAATTCAAAATGCCGGCATCGAACGCGACCAGCTTCAGTTTTTTGTCGGCGGAGATCTCATGAATCAAATTATTAGCAATAGCTTTGCTGCTCGATCACTCGGAGTACCATACATTGGCGTATTTGGTGCATGCTCCACCTCGATGGAGTCATTGGCGCTTGCATCGCTCTTCGTGAACTCTGGCTCAGCCACTCATGTGCTGGCAGGCACTTGCAGTCACAATTGCACAGCTGAGAAGCAATTTCGTTATCCAACGGAATATGGCTCACAGAAGCCGCCTACCGCACAATTTACGGTTACGGGATCTGGCGCAGCAGTTGTCGCGGCAGAAGGTGACGGCCCAGTCGTGGAATGTGCAACCATCGGGAAAGTCATAGATCTTGGCATCACAGATCCATTTAATATGGGAGCAGCAATGGCGCCCGCGGCTGTAGATACGATACAAGCCCATTTTAACGATACAGGCCGATCTCCTCGTGATTATGATTTAATTGTAACGGGTGATTTGGCTGGAGTAGGGCATCCCATTGCCAAGGAATTGCTTATGAAAAATGGCGTTCCGATGAACGAAACAGTGTTTGGCGATTGCGGCCTTATGGTATATGACGTTCAGAAGCAGAAGGTACAGGCAGGCGGCAGCGGATGTGGTTGTTCAGCCGTCGTTACTTACGGGCATCTGCTCAAACGAATCAAGAAAGGCGAATTAAACCGAATTTTAGTCGTGGCCACGGGCGCATTATTATCGCCGCTCTCGTTCCAGCAAGGCGAGAGTATTCCATGTATAGCACATGCTGTTGCCATTAGCGCAGGAGGGAGCAAGCATATATGATCTTTTTGTGGGCTTTTTTAGTTGGTGGAGGAATTTGTGTGATCGGTCAGCTGATGTTTGATGTTCTTAAGCTGACTCCTGCTCATACGATGTCGACCTTAGTGGTCATAGGCGCTATCGTTGATGGTTTTGACTTATATGAACCGCTCGTCAAGTTTGCTGGAGCGGGAGCTACGGTTCCGATAACAAGCTTTGGTAATGCTCTCGTACACGGTGCATTAACCGAATTGCATACGCAAGGCTGGATTGGCGTTATATCGGGTATCTTTAAAGTAACTAGTGCCGGCATTTCGGCAGCGATTATATTTTCCTTCTTGGCAGCACTTGTCGTTAGGCCAAAAGGATAACCATTTATGCACTTAAGTTGGAGGGTCCTGTGGGATCTTCCAATTTTTTTTGTAGCGAAAAAATTTGTGTACTGTAAAGGAAGTACTGTAAAATAGTAGTATTGAATACTAACTCATGCGTTATTTCGGGAGGTTATGATATGGATATTCGTCCTGCAGACATGCAATTATGTTCTACTATTCTCCGAAACTTAGAATCTTGTATCCTCGGCAAACAGGAAGAGATCCAAAGATTGTTAATTGCCGTCGTTGCAGGTGGACATGTTCTGCTTGAAGACGTGCCAGGCACGGGCAAAACACAATTAGTGAAAGCGTTGGCAAAGTCAATAGGCGGCCAGTTCCGCCGGATACAATGCAATCCCGACTTGCTGCCAACTGACATAACAGGCGTTTCCATTTACCATCCCAAACAAGAAACCTTTTTATTTCGTCCAGGTCCAATTATGGCTAATATATTGCTAGCTGATGAAATCAATCGCGCGACAACGAAGACACAATCTGCTTTGCTTGAGGCGATGGAAGAAGGACATGTAACGGTTGATGGGGATACATATGAGCTGCCTCGTCCGTTCGTTTTGCTTGCTACCCAAAATCCAATTGAATTTGAAGGCACGTATACGCTCCCAGAGGCGCAGCTGGACCGGTTCATGATGAAGCTGTCGCTCGGTTATCCTAGTGAAACAGATGAGCAGCAAATGGTGCTCTCTAATGAAGGAATACATCCATCTGATCGCATTCAGCAAATGATTAATATATCCGATATGATCCAAATTCAGGACCAAGCGCTTAAAGTGCATATTGATGACGCCGTAGGCAAATATTTAGTTTCATTAATAAGAGGAACAAGAGAAAACGCGAATGTAATGCTCGGTGCAAGTCCTCGTGCAGCGCTAGCGCTGGCAAGAGCGGCTAAAGCGAGTGCTTATATTCAGCAGAGACAGTTTGTAACGCCTGATGATGTGAAGGAACTTGCTCCTTACGTGCTTTCGCACAGGCTTCTTCTCAGAATGGAAGCTAGAATGAACGGTCTTAAAGCGGAGGATATCATCGAGCAGGTGATTCAGTCCACGAAAGTACCGGTTCGGCTAGAGCGTTAGTCGTATGACAGCGGCCAAATCTTCGAAGCTGCGGATGCAGCTTGTCGCAGTCATTTATTTGACCAGTCTGTTCTACTTTTTATTTCAAGGCGGCAAAACCGCGATGATGCTCTTCATGATTTTGAATTTATTAATTATTTATTTAGTGCTTGGCAGGTGGAGCGGAATTAACAAGGTGACGGGCAGCAGAGTGTATGCGATGCCTGGAGCAACAACAATCGATCAATCTTTATCAGCAGGCAGCACGCTAGAAGTAAGCCTTTCCAT
The DNA here is from genome assembly GCF_056173205.1 of Pristimantibacillus sp. Z349TD_6. Taxonomy (NCBI): domain Bacteria; kingdom Bacillati; phylum Bacillota; class Bacilli; order Caryophanales; family Paenibacillaceae; genus Pristimantibacillus (SeqCode); species Pristimantibacillus sp. Z349TD_6. The sequence goes on from NZ_CM149662.1 coordinate 3,166,213, forward strand.
GAAAATTCCTGGCTATTATCCGCTTCCATACGTCATTGTTAGAGATCAGCTGCATCGTCATAATGGACAAAGGCTGGCATTCGAGACTTCCTTTGTGCCGAATTGGAAGCGTGCGGGCCATGTCGTTTATCAAACGCCTCCGCTGCAGCGCGGCGAGTACCGATTTACTCATACAGAGTGCTTGTCTTATGATGTATTCGGTTTGTTCGAGCATTCAGGTAAATTTGGATCAGAGACAGTGCTTAATGTGCTGCCTCAGACAGTTCCGCTTAGGCAGTGGAATGGCATTCAGCGCGGGATTCGCGGTCCTTACTCTCATGCCATCGCGTCACGCTCAGCGAAGGAAACGACACAGATTAACGGCGTTCGTGAATATTTATACGGAGACCGTTTATCACGTGTCCATTGGAATGCGACGGCGAAGACGGGCGAGTGGAAATCGAAAGCTTTCGAGCGTGAGTCATTGCCGCGTACGCTAGTCATCCTTGATCGACATTCAAGCAGCTACAAAGGTGAACTCGCGACTCGCTTCGAATTAGCTGTATCTGTTGCTGCTTCATTGCTCGAGAACGGTCTCAAAAGTGATACGGCAATGGGGCTGCTCTCCATTGGAGACGCCATGACATTCGTTACACCCAAATCAGGCATTGATCAACGAAATATGGTGATGAGGCATTTAACCTTTGTAGATGCAAATGCAGCGCGGCCATTGTATCCGTCGCTTCAGCAAGCTGATTCTACGATTGAAGCCGGAAGTTTTGCAGTCCTTATTACTCCCGAGACTGGCGCGGATGTCATTCGAAGCATGGAGTGGCTCTCACGAAAAGGAATTACCCCTTGCTTGATTCATATCTCCTCGTCGGTTGATTTATTAAGCCATAATACTTCTTGGAAACGTGTCTTGCGCGAACGCGGCTGGCCGGTATTTGAAGTTCGTCAGCTGCAAGAGCTCCCAACAGTTTTAGAAGGGAGTGGAATTGCATGAAACAGCTGATACGATTAATTGGTGTGTATTTAACAACGGACTGGTTTGAGAAGCTTAGATTCATATTTATTGCAATTATTCTAGCGAATGTAATTACTATATTTGAAGGTTATTGGTGGGACGAAACGTACGCCATTGCCTATTACACTTTATTTGCGGCAGCGGCAATTGATCTATTGCTTCCTATGCGCAGGAAATATTTGAAGCTTCTTCTTCAAGTGATAGCAGCTATTTTCATTACATCGCAATGGGCCAGAATGGAATGGATCGTTGCAAGTCCGCAGCGCTGGCAAGAGTGGCTGTGGTGGCTGCAAGTACATCTCGTTCAGCTTAATCCATTTATATGGATAAGTGGAGCTATGCTTCTGCTCTACGTGCTGTTTGGAATGTGGACGATTACTAGAGTTCGAATGTTCGGATTTGTAGGCGTAAGCATTTTGGTTTTAACTATCGCAGATTCCTTTACGCCGATCTGGCTGTGGGATGAAGTGGGGATGGTCGTCTTTATTGGGCTGCTCTGGCTCGTCGCTGGCCATTTGTCGAGGCTAAAGCGAGAGCATCCGAACAGCTGGAAAGAGCTAATCGAGTATCCACTGCGATTAATGGTGCCGATTGCACTCGTATTATCGATTCTCATGATTGTAGGATTGAATATGCCTTCAATTGCTCCTATTCTTCAGGATCCTTATACGATCTGGAAGGAAGCTAAAGGGGAGAGGGTTCAGGTGTTTTTAGGCGATAAAGGCACAGATGTTATATCGCCGAACCGATCAGGCAATGCGAGCTCCGGATACAGTAGAGACGACGATAAGCTTGGCGGTGGATTTGAATTTGATTATTCACCGATGATGACCGTCACGACTTCGCATCGCAGCTACTGGCGCGGGGAGTCCAAAGCTTTTTACACGGGTGACGGATGGATAGATGTAAGTCCCAGGCTTGCTGGCGAAGAAAATATTTCGGTTGTAAAGGGAGAAGTATTCCCTTCATTAGATGATCCGCCAAAAGCTGGGGTTAAGCAAGTCAATCAGATTGTTACGATGATTCGAAAGGATGTTTATCCGGTTCTTTTTGCTGCTGCACCACTTTCGAAGATCAATTGGATTGAAAATGAAGAGGCAGCTATTCCAACCAGCTTGAGATGGGAGCCTAGCTCAGGCGAGCTGCGGCTGCTGAACTGGTCCATGCAAAACCGTAAATATCCGCAAACGTATTCGGTCACGTCGTCTGTACCTGTTCTAGATGAAGCGCTGCTGCGGTCATCCAAAGCAGGCTGGTCAGATAAAGAAGAGGCTTCACGCAATGCGTTTTACTTGCAATTGCCTGAATCATTGCCTGATCGAGTCAGACAGCTTGCAGAGCAGGTCACCGCAGGGGCAGCTAATGATTATGATAAGGCTAGATTGTTGGAGTCGTATTTAAGGCTCAATTACAACTACAATAATTTGCCTGATGAATCGAAGCTCACAGGAGCTACCAGCGATTTCGTTGATCAATTTCTGTTCGAGCTGAAAGAAGGCTATTGCGATTATTTTTCAACCTCAATGGCGGTTATGGCGCGCAGCTTAGGCCTTCCGACGAGATGGGTTAAAGGATTTGCTCCAGGTGCGCTTCCTGCTAGCGACTTCGGTCCTCCAGGCGGTTACAGGGAGGAAGAAGTAAATCCAAGCGGTGCAGGCACGTACACCGTTCGAAATTCAGATGCTCATTCTTGGGTAGAAATTTATTTTGAAGGTACAGGCTGGATTCCGTTCGAAGCAACAGCGGGTTTCTCATTCCCATATACGCTGCCTGAAGAAGAGGTTGCTGCTTTGCCGGATCTAGAAATCGGCGATAACGATACTGCAGCAGCTGGAGATGCAGAAGGCTCATCAACTTCGCAGGTTTGGCTATGGAGCTCCATATCGCTACTCATCGTTGCTGCAATTGCATGGCTCATTATTCGTCGTGACAAGCTTATCTTTTCTTGGAGAAAGCTCCGCCATGGATCGTACACAACAAATGATCGAATCGTACTTGAGACGCAAAAACTGCTGCGCATTTGCAAAAAGCGTGGAATGGAGCGCGAAGACCATGAGACGCTGCGTGAGGCAGTGTTGCGCTGGTCGCAAAATCAGAAGCGGCTGCGCGAAGATTTTAAGATTGTGCTGAATGGGTTTGAACAAGCGAAATACAGCCCCGTTATGGCGTCATCCGAAGAAGCAGATCGTTTCGTCGTTAAAGTACGCTCACTCATTGATCAATTAAGATAACATACGAACAAATACCGCTCGCCAGAGAAATTGGTAGCGGTATTTTTTTGCAACAAAATTAGTTTGTATGGTATAGTTTCGTAAGATAGCAAGCAGAAAGCAGAGGGATATCCATTATGTTTGAACGGCTGTTGCCGCATATGCGCGTCAATACAGTATATGAAATTAACTTAGATGAGCTGCATGCAAGAGGCGTTCGCGGCATCATTACGGATTTGGATAATACGCTTGTCGGTGCCAAGGAGGCGTTAGCTACGCCTGAGCTTGTGCAGTGGCTTGATTACGTACGTTCTCGGGGCTTTCAGGTTGTTATCGTATCCAATAACAACGAGACACGCGTCGGGAAGTTTGCTGCGCCGTTGAATATTCCATATATTCATGCTGCTCGCAAGCCAGCTGGCAAATCGTTCAAGAGAGCGCTTAGTGTACTCCGCCTTGCACCTGAGGAAACCGTCGTAATCGGAGATCAGATGCTGACGGATGTGCTTGGGGGTAACCGTATGGGGTTATACACCATCCTTGTCACGCCAATCGCTCCTGCTGATGAAGGTATAATGACACGAGTGAATCGTCGTATTGAACGAATAGCGTTAGTGCGTTTAAGGAAAAAAGGGTTATGGTATGAGGGGGAAACAAAGTGATGGAACAACAACTTAGTCAGGCATATGGATCATGTGCGGGCTGTGGAGTGGCGCTTCAGATTAAAAGTTCTGATTTGCCAGGTTATTTGCCGGAGGCGGCTGTCGGTCGCGAACCGGTTATTTGCCAGCGATGCTTCCGAATTCGCAATTATAATGAAGCTTCATCCGTAGCGGTTGATCAGGATGACTTCTTAAAGCTGCTTGGCAGCATCGGAAATACGGATAGCCTCGTTGTGCATATTGTTGATTTGTACGATTTTGAAGGAAGCTTGATTTCGGGCTTGCAGCGTTTTGTCGGTAACAATCCAGTGCTGCTTGTCGTGAACAAAATCGATTTGCTGCCGAAAGCGATGAACGTCAATCGACTTCGGAATTGGGTTCAGAAGCAAGCAAAGGAAGAGGGACTGCGCACAGTCGATGTGGTCCTATGCAGCGCGAAGCGGAATATGGGCTTCGAGCGGGTTATTGAAGCGCTTGAGCAGTACCGGAATGGCCGAGATGTCTATGTGGTTGGCGCGACGAATGTCGGTAAGTCAACCTTGATTAATCGTCTAATTCGAGATTACAGTGACATGGAACGTGAACTGACTACTTCTCGTTATCCGGGAACAACGCTTGATGCCGTTCATATTCCGCTTGAGGATGGGAAAGCGATTATTGATACCCCAGGTATCGTCTATACGACACGTATGACAGAGGTTGTACCGCGGAGCTTCCTTGGCTCGCTATTGCCGGACAAGCCAATTAAACCGCTCGTCTATCAATTGAACTCGGGTCAATCGCTGTTTATTGGCAGCCTTGTTCGATTCGATTTTGTCGAGGGTGATCGCCAATCCTTTACGTTTTATGTTTCAAACGCGCTCAACATGCATCGTACGAAGCTGGAGCGGGCAGATGAGTTGTATGCAGATCACCGTGGGCAATTGCTCGGAGGACCATCGCTTGAAGAACTAGAAACGATTCCTGCTTGGACTAGGCATTCACTGCGCGTTAAGCGCGGCTTGAATAAGGACGTATTTATATCCGGTCTTGGCTGGATTCAAGTGAACGGTACTGGTGGAGCTGTTATTGACATTTATGCGCCGAAGGGCGTTAAGGTCATGCTTCGCGACTCGATGATCTAAACACATGTCACTTGGAAGGGGAATTCACTGTGACGAATATGAGCGCAGGAAACCAGATTGACAGCAATACTCTTTTGTTCGGCGTCATCGGCGATCCGATAAGGCATTCGAAATCACCTATTATGATGAACCGTGCCTTTCGGGAAACGGGAATTAACGGTGTATACACTGCTTTTCATGTTACGAGTGATCGAATCGGAGATTTTGCCGCTGGTGTTCGTGCAATGGGCATTCGAGGTGTCAATGTTACGATCCCCCATAAGCTGGACATTATGTCCGTGCTTGATGAGATCGATGCAAGCGCGCAGGCGATAGGCGCGGTTAATACGATTGTCAACGACGCTGGCCGTCTAATCGGATACAACACCGATGGCATTGGTTATGTGCGTTCGTTGAAGGAAGAAGCGGAGCGTGAGCTTGCCGGGAAACGAATCGTCGTTATCGGCGCAGGCGGCGCAGCCCGCGGCATCATTTATGCTCTAGCAAGCGAGAATCCTGCGCGAATTACGGTGGCCAACCGTTCCGTAGACCGGGCAAAAGAGCTTGCAGATTCATTGCAAAATAAAGTAGATATTGAAGCGATTTCGAATGATGAGCTGCAAACCGCATGCGAACAAGCCGATATCGTGATTAACACGACATCAGTAGGCATGTTCCCTCATACGGAGGAGACGCCAATTGATGCAAGCTGGCTGAAGCTGGGCGCGGTTGCAAGTGATTTAATATACAATCCTTTGAAAACGAAATTTTTGCAGCAAGCAGAGCTGCGCGGCTGCCGCATTCATGGCGGGCTTGGCATGTTTATTTATCAGGGCGCATATGCCTTTGAATATTGGACAGGCCAGCCAGCACCCGTCACAGCGATGCGCGAAACAGTACTTGCATCATTGCAAGGCTAAACGTATTTATTGAAGCAATCAAACAGACGAATTATTGAGATGAAAGAAGGAACACTTATTATGCTTACAGGCAAACAAAAACGATATTTAAGAGCGCTAGCTCATCATTTGACACCGATTTTCCAAGTCGGAAAGGGCGGCACTAACGATCACCTCGTTCGTCATATCGAGGAGGCGATTGAGTCGCGCGAGCTTATCAAAGTTTCTGTTCTTAACAACTGTCTAGACGATCCTAAGGAAATCGGCGTTGAAGTTGCTAAATCAGCGGGCGCGGAGCTTGTACAAGTGATCGGCAAAACGATCGTTCTATACAAAGAATCGAAGGACAACAAACAAATCGAGCTTCCTACAGCTGCTCGCAAATAATATGGACCGAGACTTGCGCGGCGAATGCAGCTTTTTGTCATAAAGGGCATACTAGAAGACACGATAGCTGTTAACGCTTCGACTTTGCTTGATAGGGAGGCGTTCAACAAGTGAGTAAGATAGGAATTATGGGCGGCACCTTCGATCCCATCCATATCGGTCATTTGATTGCTGCAGAAACTGCACGAGAGCAGAGCGGCTTGGACGAGGTGTGGTTCATCCCGTCATACGGACCACCGCTCAAAGCGAATGAGCCAGGCGTTAGCGGAGAGCGGCGCTACGAAATGGTATGCGATGCTATCGAGAGCAACAAGGCCTTTCGAGCGCTTGATATTGAATTGCAGCGTGGTGGCGTGAGCTATTCCTACGATACGATTGTAGAGCTGCAGGGACGTTATCCGAACCATTATTTTTCCTATATTATCGGTTCAGATCGTATCAACGACCTGCCGAAGTGGCATGAAATCGAGCAGCTAGCTGCTCGAATATCATTTATTGGATTAGAGCGTCCAGGCAATCCGGTCGATATTTCTGCACTGCCGGTTTTTTTGCAGGAGCGGGTCAGCTTGGTTCACATGCCTGCCATTGCGATTTCTTCAACAGCGATTAGGAGCAAGGTGAAAGCTGGGCAGTCTGTTCAATACTTAGTGCCTGATTCGGTGAATCGCTACATGAGGAGGTACAACCTGTATGAATCGTGAGCAAATGATCGAAAAAGTAAGAGCGGAAATGCCTGAGCGAAGATGGCTGCATACACAGGGAGTTATGGAAACTGCGGTCATACTAGCTAATAGGTTTGGCGAAGATGCTATACGAGCTGAGCTTGCTGCCATTTTGCATGATGTTTCTAAGTACTGGAATGTCGATCGAATGCAGAAGGTCATTCGCGATCAAGCATTGCCAGCAGAGCTTTTGCTTTATGATAAAGAATTATGGCATGCCCCTGTTGGGGCGTGGGTAGCCGAACATGAATTTGGTGTGGCGGACACCGAAGTGCTTGACGCTATTCGCTACCATACATCAGGTCGCCGCGGCATGTCGAAACTTGAGAAAATTGTTTGCCTTGCCGATTATATGGAACCAGGGCGAGAGTTTCCAGGAGTAGACAACATTCGCGAGCTTAGCGAGCATTCATTGGAGCAAGCATTGCTTGCTGGCTTTAACTCTACAATTTCCTTCTTATTAGAAAAAGGAAAACGAATATTTCCGCTAACAATAGAAGCAAGAAATAGTTTATTAGAATAATATTTAACAGGAGGCTGAGCTATGGCGTTACATTCGGATCAATTGCTTCAAATCACAGTCGCAGCAGCAGAAGACAAAAAAGCGGTGCGCGTTGTTGCTTTGAACTTAAAAGAAATTTCCTTGGTGGCGGATTACTTCGTCATTTGCAGCGGTAACTCGGATACACAAGTACAAGCTATCGCAACCGAAATTCGGAAACAAGCTGAGAAAAATGGCAATCGCGTGCGCGGAATCGAAGGTATGGATTCGGCAAGATGGGTGCTGATTGACCTCGGCGACGTTATCGTTCACGTATTCCATCGCGATGAGCGTGAATATTACAACATTGAGCGGCTATGGTCCGATGCGAAGGTTGTGGAGTTTGCATGAGTTTTGTAGCCGGAACAACTTTGACTTTAAGGGTGGCACGCGAGGTGTCGCCCTACGGCTATTTTTTGAGCGATGAAGAATCGGATGTGCTCATGCATTATACCGAGCTTGTAGGCTCTAAGCCGAAAATCGGCGATGCAGTGGAAGTATTCATTTTTTACGATTCAGAGGATCGATTGGCTGCTACGATGAAGAAGCCGCTTCTCCAGTTAGGTGAGCTTGCTCGCCTGAAAGTAGCGGACGTTCATCCAAGGCTTGGCTGCTTCCTAGAAATGGGGCTTGGCAGACAACTGCTGCTTCCGCTATCGGAGCTGCCGGAGAGTATTGAATACAGGCCTCTTCCTGGCGATGAAGTATTTGTTGTGATGAAGCATGACAAAATAGGAAGACTTGTAGCGAAAATTGCTTTTGAAGAGGAACTCTCGGAGCTTGTCTTCCATGCACCTGAGAGCTGGAATAATCAATGGGTTGAAGGCTGGGTAACAAAAACGCTGCAGCTCGGCTCGTTCGTCATGATTGATGGCGGCGTTGTAGGGTTTGGCGTTTATGGGCTTATTCCAAGCGCTGAACGAATCCGTCCGCTTAGACTTGGTGAGCGTGTAAGCGCTCGTGTAACCTTCATTCGTGAAGATGGCAGAGCTAACCTCTCCATGGCGCAGCGTAAGGAAGTAGGACGATTGGAGGATGCTGATCGACTGCTTGCCTTCATTAAAGAAAGACCAGGCGGCGGAATGCCTTACTCTGATCAGACAGATGCCGACATTATTAAACAAAAATTCGGGATTAGCAAAGGTGCCTTCAAACGCGCTTTAGGCAAGCTGATGAGAGAAAGGCTTGTCACTCAGAAAGGCAGCTGGACATATTTGGCTGAACCGTCTGACGAGACGACGGAGCAAGCAGGAGAGCAAGCGAAGGGCTCCTCAGCTGAAGGAGCTGACGGGCAATGACACGCTCTTATGGACAGTTCGCGACTGTCTATGATCAGCTGATGGAGGATATGCCCTATGCAGAGTGGCTGGGCTTCGCAAGGGCCGGCTGGTCGCGCTATGGCATGCCTGCTACTGTCGTAGATCTTGGTTGCGGTACAGGGAGCATTTCGATTCCGTTAGCACGCTCGGGTTTCCATGTGTATGGAATCGATTTGTCATCGGACATGCTTACCGTCGCACGCAGCAAGTGGGATGAGACGCCTCAGGCTGTTACGAGACCGCGCTCCGGTTCGATTCGGTGGCTGCAACAGGACATGCGTGAATGGGAGCTGCAAGAGCCCGTTGATGCGGTCATTTCGTTTTGTGATTGCTTGAACTATTTGACGGAGGAAGAGGATATTGAGGCGGCTTTCCGCGCTACCTATGCGGGCCTTCGCAGCGGCGGTTCCTTTTTATTCGATATGCATCCGCCAAAGCAGCTCATTCGTTATGCGGAAGAACAGCCCTTTGTGCTTGATGAGCGTGATGTAGCCTATATATGGACATGCGACTTTGAAGAGGAGCGCTGCGAGATTGAGCATAACCTAACGATATTCTCGCGTGACCGCGATTCAAAGTTTTATCGGTTTGAAGAATCACATGTGCAGCGCGCTTACGATCCAGACTGGATCGAGTCAGCTCTGTACCGTGCGGGCTTTAAAACGGTTGACCGTTACGCAGATTTTGAGCTGAAGCCAGCTGACAGCGAATCAGAGCGTTTGTTCTTCGCAGCAATCAAATAATATGATCCACTAGAGATGGGTGTCTCATAGAGTCTAACTAGACTTTATGGGAAACCCTTTTTTGATCTGTCCGGCTATTCGCAGAAAACGTCGCTTTATAAGAGACGACAATAGGTGACTGTGGTGCGTTAGTACCTATACGTGCTTACAGAGTGGAATCGTCGTGAGATCACGCTCGAAAGTTCGCTGTAAGAACACATATGCGCTTATAGGGGAAAAGTAACTCTGGTTTGTGGTCTGTAAGCACACATATGTGCTTAATGAGTGGAATCGTCGTGAGATCACGCTCGAAAGTTCGCTGTAAGAACAAATATGCGCTTATAGGGGAAAAGTAACTCTGGTTTGTGGTCTGTAAGCACACATATGTGCTTAATGAGTGGAATCCTCGTGAGATCACGCTCGAAAGTTCGCTGTAATAACACATATGCGCTTATAAAGGAAAAGCAACCCTGGTTTGTGGTGGTTAAGCACAGATATGTGCTTAATAAGTGGAATCGTCGTGAGATCACGCTCGATAGTTCGCTGTAAGAACAAATATGCGCTTATAGGGGGCAAGTAACTCTGGTTTGTGGTCTGTAAGAACACATACGTGCTTACAGAGTGGGATCGTGGTGAGAGTATGCTCGAAAGTTCGCTGTAAGAACAAATATGCGCTTATAGAGGAAAAGTAACTCTGGTTTGTGGTGGCTAAGCACACATATGTGCTTAATGAGTAGGATCGAAGTATGAGTTGGTCTGTATAGATGTCGATTGCAATGTCGAAGCAGAAACATTGCAATCGACATCTATATCTAGTGTGAGTGTCGAAGTTTGACGAAAAGTATTCTGATTGTAAAATTTTATCAACAGCGTTTTGGTGAACGAGAAGTGCTATCGATTTCTTGAATTATTCGCTTGTATATATCTAGATCTTGTGACCCGTATATCCGATTATTCCCGAAGCGCATCTTTTAATCGGCTGTTCATGCCTGTGGAAGCAGATGCTTTTCGTATCGATTCAAGCTTCATTTTCTTGATTGTTTCGGCCATTAGATCTTGATCTTTTTCAAGTTTTTCGATGTATTCAAGCAGCTCCGGCACTGTATATCCAGCATCTTTAAACAGTTTTTCTAGCAATGCTCTTATTTGTTCTGCAGTTGTGTTTACGATTTTCAGGACCCCCAAAATAGCAATAAAATGTCACTATCACATCATATCCTCATCTGTTAAAATAGTCGAGTGCGCCAAAAAAATAGATTAATATTTTCTCCATAATTTTCATTGACTACTCCTATATATTGATGTAGAATCAAAAACATCAACTACATATTGATGTGGATTGGTGCCTTCAACGATTACCAGCGGTATATCTTGAACAAGCGCAGCTGACGGAATTGCTAGTCAGAAGCGCTTTTTAATTGCTTGATTACAGTAAGGGAGCGAACGTGTTATGCTAGTCGTCTATGATTCCAAAACAGGCAACGTCAAGCGTTTCATTAAAAAATTGAATATGCGGGCGGTGCCGATTGATGAGAGGGAAGAAGTTGACGAGCCGTTCGTGCTAGTAACATACACAACAGGGTTCGGCCAAGTTCCAGAGAAGGTAACTTCGTTTCTAGAAAGCAACTCTGGCATGCTCCGCGGCGTTTCGGCGAGCGGCAACCGCAACTGGGGAACCGGGTTCGCTAAAAGCGCGGATACGATCTCACAAATGTACGATGTTCCAGTGATTTTGAAGTTTGAATTGTCAGGTACGAATCAAGATACGCAACATTTTGTCGAAAGGGTGCGAACCATTGAAGCATATTGAATTGAATAACGAATTGATGCAGCGCGGTGCAGACGGATTTTACCAGCTTGATAAAGATAAAGAGGCTGTCGCTGCATTTATGGAAGAAGTGGCCGAGAAGAGCGTGAAGTTCGACTCCCTCAAACATAAGCTAGAATACTTAATCGAAAACGATTATTACGATAATGTATACGAAAAGTATACATATGAGCAGGTTGAAGCTGTATTTACACTAACGGCAAACAGCGGCTTTGAATTCCAATCCTACATGGCAGCATCGAAGTTCTATAAGGACTACGCGATGAAGACCAACAACAAATCGCAATACTTGGAGCAATATTCCGATCGTGTAGCTATCGTTGCCTTGCATTTGGGCGAAGGCGATGCAGCTAGAGCACTTCGAATAGCGGAAGCGATGATTGACCAACGTTTGCAGCCAGCTACCCCTACCTTCCTCAACGCAGGCAAGAGCCGCCGCGGAGAAATGGTTTCCTGCTTCCTGCTAGAAATGGACGACTCTCTTAACTCCATCAACTATGTACTCGGCACATGTATGCAGCTCTCCAAAATCGGTGGTGGCGTAGCCGTCAACCTATCGAAGCTTCGTGGACGCGGTGAGCCTATTAAAGGCGTAGAAGGCGCAGCAAAAGGCATTATGCCGGTGCTGAAGCTTATGGAGGATGCTTTCTCCTACGCAGACCAAATGGGACAACGCAAAGGTTCTGGTGCAGGCTACTACAATATTTTCGGCTGGGATATTATTGAATTCCTAGATTGCAAAAAAATTAACGCAGACGAAAAAGCACGCATTAAAACTCTTTCGATCGGCCTAATTATTCCGAATAAATTTTATGAGCTAGCTGCTCAAAACAAACCGCTATTCGTGTTCGGTCCACATTCCGTTCAGAAAGCATACGGAAAGCATCTCGACGATATGGATATGGACGAGATGTACGAAGAGCTGCTGGCTAATGAACTTGTAACGAAGAAAAAAGTAATGAACGCACGCGACATGTTGACAAAAATCGCTTCGATTCAACTAGAATCTGGCTACCCATATATTATGAACAAATCGAATGCTAACAGCGTTCACGCTTTGAAGGATATCGGCTCTATCAAAATGTCCAACCTGTGCACAGAAATATTCCAGCTTCAGGAGACATCTGAAATTAAGGATTACGGCTACGAGGATGTCATTAACCGTGATATTAGCTGCAACCTTGCTTCTCTTAATATTGTTAACGTAATGGAGCACAAAAAGGTGAAGGAATCGGTACATGTTGGTATCGAAGCTTTGACGACGGTTAGTGATTTGTCTAATATCGACAATGCACCAGGCGTTCGCAAAGCGAATGAGGAGCTTCACTCTGTAGGACTTGGCGCGATGAATCTAAATGGATACCTTGCGAAAAACAAAATCGCTTACGAAAGTGAAGAAGCGAAAGATTTTGCCGGCGTATTCTTTATGATGATGAACTACTACTCCATTGAGCAAAGCATGGAGATCGCCAAAGAGCGCGGGATTACTTTCAAAGACTTCGACCGTTCGGAGTATGCGAAGGGCACATACTTCACTCGTTATGTGGAAAATGATTACCGTCCAAAAACAGACCGCGTGAAGGAATTGTTCGACGGTATGGAAATTCCATCACCTGAGGACTGGGCTGCACTTAAAGTAAAAGTCCAAGAACACGGCTTGTACCATGCTTATCGTTTGGCGATTGCGCCTACACAAAGCATTTCGTATATCCAAAATGCAACTTCAAGCGTAATGCCGATTGTTGAGCATATCGAGACACGTACGTATGCAAACTCAACAACTTATTATCCAATGCCTTATTTGGCGCAGGAAAATTACTTCTACTACAAATCGGCTTACAACATTGATCAGTTCAAGCTGATTGATCTTATTGCAGAGATCGGACAGCATATTGACCAAGGTATTTCGACTGTACTGCATGTTAACAGCAATGTGACGACTCGTGAGCTGGCGCGCTTCTATGTTTATGCTGCTCAAAAAGGTCTTAAATCGCTTTATTATACAAGAACGAAGCGGCTTTCCGTTGAGGAATGCACGAGCTGCGCAGTTTAAAATATAAGAAAGTATATGTTTTTCATATACTTTTCTTATATTTCTCCGCGAAACGAAAGCTATGCCTCTAAAAGACGGCATAGCCGTTTACGCTTGAGTACTATTTAAATGACGCTTACGTAGCAAAGAAGGAGCTCACCAAATGAAAGCAGTAAACTGGAACCGCCCAGATGACGATTTCACGTTAACATTCTGGCAGCAAAATGTAATGCAATTTTGGACGGATGAAGAAATTCCGTTATCAGATGATAAAATGGACTGGATGGAAATGACGGACGCGGAGCGCACGTTGTACAAAAACGTGCTCGGCGGTCTGACTTTGCTTGATACGATTCAAGGCGGCGTCGGCATGCCGAAGATTTTGGAGCATGTGGATGGCTTGCAGCGCAAAGCAGTATTGTCATTTATGTCGATGATGGAGCAAATCCATGCCAAATCGTACAGCAGCATCTTCACTACACTTGCTTCTGGCGAAGAGATCGACGAAATTTTCCTGTGGGTCGAGCAGAACGAACAGCTTCAGAAGAAAGCAAACCTGATTTCTTCTTGGTATTCGAACATCACTGGCCCGAAAGAGCTTTACAAAGCGATGGCTGCTTCTGTATTCCTGGAGAGCTACTTGTTCTATAGCGGATTCTTCTATCCGCTTTACTTGGCTGGACAAGGTAAAATGACGAGCAGCGGCGAAATTATCGATTTGATTTTGCGTGACGAGAGCATCCATGGCTTGTACGTTGGCGTTCTAGCACAAGAGCTGTTCCAAACGTTTAGTCCTGAGGAGCAAGCACAGCTGGAAATCGAAATTTATGCATTGCTTAACGAGCTATACGAGAATGAGATTGTGTATACAGAGCATCTTTATGCACCGCTTGGCCTTGCTGAGGAAGTAAATGTTTACGTCCGCTACAATGCGAACAAAGCGCTTATGAATCTCGGTATGGAGCCGCATTTCCCTGAGGAAGCGGTAAATCCAATCGTGTTCAATGGTATCAGTACGCATACGAAGCAGCATGATTTCTTCTCCAAAAAAGGTAATGGCTACGTACGTACAATTCACGTTGAGCCGCTTAATGATGACGATTTTGTTTTCAACTTCTAATAAAACCTAATGTAAATGCAACATACGAGTCGCTCTTTATTCAGCCTTCTAGGCAGAAAAAGAGCGATTTTTGATTTTTTTGTTGAGGAAACAATTGACACATTATTCTTTCGATGTTAGTATTTCCCTCTCAAAACTTGCGCGGAGGTAAAAATAGTGATTACAGTTCATGGGATAAGTAAATCGTATCAGGTTGCTAAACGCTCTTCAGGCGTTAAGCAAGCAGTAAAGGCATTATTCAAAAGGGAATACAAAGTTGTGGAAGCGCTTAACGATATTTCTTTCACGATTGAGCCGGGTGAGATTGTGGGGTACATCGGACCTAACGGGGCGGGCAAGTCAACGACCATTAAAGTGATGAGCGGTATTCTTGTGCCAGACAGCGGTACATGTACGGTCATGGGTTTTACGCCGTGGAAGGATCGGGTCGCGTATGTGAAGCATATCGGTGTAGTTTTCGGTCAGCGTTCTCAGCTGTGGTGGGACGTGCCAGTCATCGATTCCTTTGATCTGCTGCGGGATATTTATAAGGTGCCAGAGCAGGAGTATCAAAGCACATTAGCATTGCTTACAGAAACGCTTGAGCTGCAGGAAATCATTCAAATGCCAGTAAGACAGCTTAGTCTGGGACAAAGGATGCGCTGCGAAATTGCGGCTTCCCTGCTGCACAGCCCAAGTGTACTATTTCTGGATGAGCCCACAATTGGCCTCGATGCCGTATCCAAAATCGCTGTGCGCCGCTTCATTAAGACGATAAATGAAGAGAAAGGCGTTACGATCATTTTGACCACACATGACATGAATGATATTGAAGCGCTTGCGAACCGGATTATTCTCATTGGCAAAGGAAAGCTGCTTTATGATGGCAGCCTTAGTGCGATACGCAGCCAGTTCGGAACACAAAAAACGATTACAGTCGTATACAGCCACCGCGCTGAGCCGCTTGAGATTGCTGGTGCTGTCGTTGAAGAATGGTCGCCTGAGCGTGCAGTGCTAAGCGTCGATACAGCTCAGGTTGTCATAAGCGATGTGCTCATCCGTCTGTCCGAGCAGGTGGAGCTTCTCGATGTCACGATTGATACCTTGCCTATTGAAGATATGATCGTTCAGCTGTATAAGGAGCATCAAATATAATGAAAGCGTATATTTCGGTATTTAAGCTGCGTCTCACATACGGATTGCAATACCGTACCGCAGCGCTGGCGGGAGTTGCGACTCAATTTTTTTGGGGTTTCATTATCATTATGGTGTTTGAAGCGTTTTATAGCGGCACAACAACTCCGCCTCCGATTTCATTGAAGCAGCTTATCACATATGTATGGCTGCAGCAGGCTTTTCTTTCGTTCGTTATGTTGTGGTTCCGTGACAATGAGCTATTCGGACTTATAACGACAGGCAATATTGCTTACGAGCTTTGCAGACCTAGCGGCATTTACGGATTATGGTATGCCAAGCTTATTGCACAGCGGCTCGCGAGCGCCATTCTAAAAAGTATCCCTGTTTTAATCGTAGCTTTTTTTCTGCCAGAGCCTTACCGGATGCCGCTGCCGGAAGATCCAGCAGCCTTTGTTTTGTTTATCGTTGCATTATTGCTTGGACTGCTTATGATTGTTGCCCTTTCTATGTTGATGTACATATCCGTGTTCGTTACGCTTTCGCCGGCTGGCTCGCTTCTCATGTTTGGTGTAATCGGCGAATTTCTGGCAGGCATGGTTATACCCGTGCCGCTTATGCCCTCATGGCTGCAAAACATTGTATATGTGCTGCCGTTTCGATGGACGGCGGATTTCCCATTTCGGGTTTACTCGGGACATATTGCTAAGGAAGAAGCGCTCATCGGTATCGGTGTTCAACTGGTTTGGTTTGTTGTACTAGTGGGCTTAGGCAGGCTGGCAATGGCAAAAGCATTACGTAGAGTCGTTGTGAATGGAGGGTAACCCTTATGAGATTGTTCGGTAAATATATTTTGATCATGTTTAAGTCGCAAACGCAGTACCTAACCTCATTTTGGCTGCTCTCCTTAGGTCAATTTTTTGTCCCATTTTCTGTTTTTGCAGGATTGTATTTTATGTTTGAGCGTTTTGGTCAAATTGAGGGTTGGAATTTTCAAGAAGTAGCGTTATGCTTTTCTATTATTCATATGTCATTTGCGATTAGTGAATGTTTTGCACGCGGTTTCGATTCGTTCTCTACGTTGGTCGTTAATGGAGATTTTGACCGTCTGCTGGTTAGGCCGCGCAGTACCGTGCTTCAGGTGCTCGGCTCGAAATTCGAATTTTCACGTGTGGGACGGCTGCTGCAAAGCGTAATCATCTTGACGTGGGCTTTAAGTGAGCTTACGATCGAGTGGACATTGCTTAAAACAATAACTCTTATTTTTATGATTTTGAGCGGTGTCTTTGTTTTCTCTGGTATCTTTATACTGGCTGCAACGATGTGTTTTTGGACGGTTCAAGGTCTTGAGATTGCAAATATATTTACGGACGGAGGGCGGGAGATGGCCCAGTATCCGTTAAGCATTTATAAGAAATGGGTGACTCGTTTTTTTACGTTCGTCATCCCTTTTGGAAGTGTCAATTATTTGCCATTGCTCTACTTGTTAGACAGAACCTCTGGGAATGAACTGCTCTATATGATTTCGCCAATAGCCGGCATCCTCTTTATTTTGCCTTGTCTGCTTGTATGGAACATCGGTGTTCGTCATTATCGCTCGACAGGCTCTTAATATGAACAGCACTTTATGATAACAGCAAAGGAGCGTAATGTTATGAAATCAATAGCGGTACGGGAATTAGCAGCGCAATTATCATTAGAAATATTAGCAGGAGCCGATAAGCTCGATCGACAGATTGTTAAAGCAAGAGCTTATCGACCAGGACTTGAATTTGTTGGATACTACGATTTTTTCCCACAGGAGCATGTTCAAATTTTGGGCAGGAAGGAAATTACATACCTGCACTCCTTAAGTGAAGAAGAACGCAATCACCATATTGGCAATATTGTTAAATATCATCCGCCTTGCTTTGTAGTCTCTGCGGGTCAGGAAGGTCTAAAATATTTGACCAAATATTGCGATCAAGAAGGCATTCCTTTGCTGCGAACGAAGCTTCCAACGGTGCAATTGCTTGGCATGCTGGATGCTTATCTGCTCAAAACGCTTGCTCCGGAAATATCGATTCATGGGATTTGCTTAAATGTGCTTGGCATTGGCGTGCTGCTGCGCGGCAAGTCAGGCATTGGCAAAAGCGAAACAGCCCATACGCTCATCAAACGGGGCTCTAGGTTAGTTGCTGATGATATCGTTGTACTAAAAAAGCTGAGCTCCCAAACGCTGCTTGGCACGCATAATGAGAAAACAAAGGAGTTTCTAGCTCTGCGCAGCATTGGTCTTATTAATGTTGTGAGATTGTATGGCAGACAGGCGTTTCAAGATGAGACGAGAATTGTACTCGATATTGAATTAACGAAGTGGCGTGATAATGAACTCAATAATGATTTAGAGCTGGAAACCAAATTTACAGATTATATGGGCGTGAAAATTCCTCATATTGAAATCCAAGTGCAGCCGGGCAGAGACGTTGCAGGTTTAATTGAGGCAGCCGCGAATAATTGGTACTTAAAGCAGCAAGGCTATAGTGCGGTAGAAGAATTTATGAAGCGGCTGGAGCAAGGCTAGCGGCTTTGTCAATAATCCGGATAAAGGATTAACATGCAAACGACTATCCAAATACTTGCAAATCATGTTACACTATGGGCAGAGAAAGCTCATCCTAGCGCACAAGTCCTGACAGATTCGAAGGAGGAAATCGCGTGGAAAACTGCTCAATCGTAACAAAACCTGCGCTTCATTTGGCGGGTATCAGCTACTGCGGTCCATATTCATCCTTTCCGGATGAAGCCATTCGGCTGCAAACCGAGTTTTTGACACGCAAGCACGAGTTGAATGATGCAACAAAATCGACCGTATTGTACAGTCCGTACTTCGGCAATGAAGTGTTTGCTACCTACTGGGCTTGTTATGAAGTCCAGCATCTGGAGGAATTGCCTCCTGGCATGGTACAATTCACGATTCCTGAACATCGTTATGCGATGGTCGCTTGCTCCAATAAAAGAATCGGCGAAGGGTACGAGCAACTTCATGCTTGGATAAATGAGCTGCGGCTAGAGAAGCAAGAAAACGCCGTATCGCTGGAGTTGTTTTATATTGACGAGCATCATTTGGAGGAAGAGCCGGTAGAGCTGCTTATTCCGCTCAAAGGATAACCTATATGAAGTGCTTGCACGCAAACGAATCGGAGTATGGAATGGATAACATTCGAGCCGGATCATTTTGTGACAGCAAGCACTTTTTTGTTTGTGGTTGAAACAGATTTAGAGAAGAGGATTTCAAATGTCAGCTATGAGAGATTGGAATAAGCGCTCGTATCGGCAGTATGCCAGCAAGCTAGTAATTGCTGGTATTGCGGCTGGTGCTGTGAGTGGAATCGTGTTAGGCTTTACGATGAAGCTGCTTGAGCACCTTACCGGATCAGCGGTATATGTATTGCTTCTTAATATTGATTTCATAGAATGGCTGCCTTATAAACGAACGGAGACGCTTGAATTTATCCTTCATATGGTTGTTGCACTTCCACTCGGTATTATTTATTTATCCCTGTTGTCGCTTTGGAGAGCTCCGATAGGACTAAGCCTTGGCATGAGTATAGCAGTCGCATGCTGTACGTGGATTCCACTTACACAGCTCTCAGAGCGTACTCCAGCGACTAGCGATGTACAAGCACTGATTTGGTGGTTGCTTGGTCATCTCTTATATGGCGCTATACTATCGTTGTTTGGCGTGACATGGAGTAAGAAAGGAATGTTGGAAAAATGAATTATGCGTTATATATTGTAGATGCATTTACGAATGAAAAATTCAAAGGCAATCCTGCCGCCGTTTGCATTGTAGACGAGCCTAAGTCTGAGCGCTGGATGCAGCAGGTGGCAGCGGAAATGAATCTCTCAGAGACGGCATTTATAGAGCAGGGAGCAGAGCATTATGAGTTAAGATGGTTCACACCGATTGCTGAGATTGATTTATGTGGACATGCTACGCTTGCGACAGCACATATATTATGGGAAACAGGAAGACTGCCACAGCACGAAACGGCGCGATTTATGACGAAAAGCGGGTTATTGACCGCTGTGCATAAAGGGGACTGGATGGAGATGAATTTCCCTTCCGAGCCGCCGGAAGCAGCTGTTGCACCTGAGGAGCTCATTCAGGGTCTGGGTCTCATTCCGAGATATGTTGGCCGCAATCGAATGGACTACTTTGTTGAGCTAGACAGTGAGGATACACTGCGTACGCTGCGGCCTGACTTTGGGATGCTTGCCCGTCTGAGCGCCCGCGGAATTATCGTTACAAGCCGTTCAACAGATGCTGCGTATGACTTTGTATCTCGGGCATTTTTTCCTGGCACAGGGATCGATGAAGACCCCGTAACGGGTTCGGCCCACTGCGCGCTCGCGCCATATTGGGCGAAGAGGCTCCGCAAGCAGGAGTTAACTGGCTATCAGGCATCGGAGCGCGGAGGGATTGTGAAGGTAAGACCGGAAGGCGAGCGAGTGTATTTGCAAGGACAAGCAGTGACCATTCTAAAAGGACAATTGGAGGGTTAATAAAATGTTAATGTTGAAGCTGCCAAAAGAGCAGAAGGAGCAGTTGATTGCTAGCATTCAGCAGTATTTCGAGCTGGAGCGTTCGGAGACGCTTGGATCGATTGCGGCGGAGCAGCTGCTCGATTTTATGATACAAGCGGTTGGGCCGCATGTTTATAATCATGCGATTAAAGATGCACGCCAAACGGTGCTTGAGCGGATGCAAACGCTGGAAGACGAGCTTTATTCACTAGAGAAGCCAACTGCGGCAAAGCGATAACGATTGGGCTTGGCAGCTGTTAGGTACAGCGAGAAGGCAGGACAGCTATTGAAATTGGTAAGCATATGACTAATATTGAGTACTTACGCTTTTCCCAGAAGCAAACAATGAAAAGGCACTGATCATCAAGGCTATAAGCCTCATGATCAGTGCCTTTTCATTGTTTATGCTTTTGATTTTTTGGAAGCAGCTGATGATCTGAACGGGGTTACTTTATTTTTGCCCGTCGTTTTGGAATAGTACATCGCTTCGTCAGCCTGCTTAATCATTTCTTGAACAACCTTGCTTTCTTTGGAGGTGCTGAAGCCGATGCTTATCGTAACCATCGTTTCCTGCTCGACTCTGCGCCGAATGGATTCAGCTACAATTTCAGGTTTTACGCGCTCCGTGCTAATGCAGCTTAGCAGCTCTTCTCCGCCATAACGGCCCGCTGATCCGATGCCGCTCGATTCTTCCTTAATAATCTCGGAAACCTGCTTCAGTACGCCATCGGCTTTATGGTGGCCATGGGTATCATTCAATTTCTTAAAGTTGTCGATATCGCAAAAAATAATAGCCATCGGCTTGTTGCTCTGAAGCAGCTGCTCCGCCTTTGAAGAGAAATGGCGCCGATTATACAATCCAGTCAAACCATCCATAATTGACGATTGATAGGTAAACATCAACCTCTCGATTACCCACTCGAACAAGAGAATAAACAACAGGGTATAATATACAATTGGCAGCAGCTGGCTAATCGTCAGTAACCAAGTCAATGAGCCATGAAATACATAGGCATTCGACAGCCTAGCAAGCTCGCTTGCAAAAAACACGATTAAGCTCGCATAATATTTGGAGCTCATGTGGGCGCTTCTTGTATCAAGCATAATCATGAAAATAACGATTAAACCATAGAAATCGAGTGCCGGGTATGTAAAAGCTTGCGCATGAACGACCGTGTCCATCGAATTGGGCATAATCGCAAATTGTATGCCTGCAATAACGAATGTCATCATACTCATAATGATAAAGGGAATGACTTTAAGCTGTGCCGTTCGATGAGTATATAATTTCATGAAAACAAAGTTTATAATAATAAAAGATAGGATTTGAAGTATGGTAAAGGCTAAATGTAGAAATGGTGATAATGACCAGCCTGGATAAGCGAGCACGACGAGCAGGCATTGCTTAATAATAATGATTGGGATGGCTGTAATGAGCAAGCGATAAATTCGTTTGTTGCGGTAGCTTACATAAAGCCGAACCGACATGAAGAGCATTAAGATCAGAATGACGATGACCGCCGATGAAGAGAGCAGTTGTCCATTTGGTCCTGAAAGCCATTGTGTAAGAGTCATGAGTTACCCACCGTTATCTAGTATTAGTTTCAATAGCTTTACAGAAACATATGTTCTAATATATCATGTTTTACGGTGAACGAATAGTTGAATTACATGTTTTACGTTGAAAGGATGGGACACATGAATATTTTACAAGCGTTATTTTTTCCACCGGAGCAGCCGGGCGGAGTTTCTTCCATGATCCCGTATATTCAAGATAGATTCATTAAGTTTGGTTGGCAAATGGAATTGTTCTCTCTGCCTAAGCGGGTTAGAAGCAAAGGACAGGAAGAAGTGACATTTGAAACCTTTGATCACACGATCTACAGCGGAAATGTAATGGTCGATAAATATATTCAAACGTATAAAGATTACGTATGGTGGACAAAGATGCGCATCAAAAAGCCATACGATATTATACACGCGCATCATCCCATAGCTGGACTTGTCATGAAGCAGCTATTTCCAGATACTCCGCTTGCGATGACGATCCATTCCAGCTATGAACGGGAGCTTATTCTAAACGGCAAGATTAAAGAGGGCGGGCCTGAACATCGATTCCTTATGAGTCTTTATGGCGAGCTGGAAGCGAAGGCAGATCAATTGCTGACCGTTTCCGAGTCCTTCCGTACCTATATCGCTCCTCATATCAAGCATCCAGAGAAAATAAAGGTTATTCCAAATGGTTTTGACGAGAAACGATTTAAACCAATATCCCATGAGAATGCGGTAACGCAGCTCATTACGGTGTGCAGGCTCGTCCCTGCCAAAGGGCTCGATGTACTGCTGCGCGCATGCGCAGAGCTTAAGCAAAAGGGTCATCCGTTTGTTCTTCATATCATTGGCGATGGACCGATTCGCGAGGAGCTTGAAGCATTAGCAGTTGAGCTTGATTTGTATGACGATATTATCTTTTACGGCTATATGCTGCATCCGGAAGAGTTTATGCCGTTTTTTGATGTATTTGTATTGCCTTCTCGCGCTGAGGCCTTCGGCTCCGTGTTCGCAGAAGCTGCTTTATGCTCGCTTGCACTTGTCGGCACGAATGTAGGAGGCATCGCCGAGCAAATCGAAGATGGCGTTAACGGATTGTTAGTACCGCCGGAAGATGCGACAGCTCTTGCTGATGCGCTGGAGAAGGTCGTAACCGATCCCACTTATCGTTATCATCTGGCAAGGTCTGGTTCGGATAAAGCCAAAAAGGTATATTCACTTCAACGAGTGATTGCACAGCTGAAAAAAGTTTATATTCAAATGAAGCCGGAATAACGGCTCATTATATCGGAATAGGCGGTTATAAAATGTCGGTACCTTTTCGATTTATCCATGCAGCAGATTTGCATTTAGACAGCCCTTTCCGAGGGCTTGCGAAGGCTCCGGATCAAGTGCGAGAGGTGCTCAGCGAGTCCACCTTTGCAGCGCTGCGTCAGCTAACGCAGACCGCCATACGCGAGCAGGTGGATTTTATCGTGCTGGCTGGCGATTTGTTCGATGAAGCAGATCGCTCGCTTAGAGCACAGCTTATGCTCGTACGAGAGTGGCAAAAGCTGCAGGAGCACGGAATATCCGTATATGTGATCCATGGAAATCACGACCCGTTAAATGGCGAGCGAGCAGACTTAGAACTGCCGGCAAACGTGCATATATTTGGAGCGGATCAAATGGAATATCGGCCGGCTTACCGTACTAACGGTGAGCTGGCTGCATTTGTTTACGGCAGGTCATACGGAAAACGCGTCGTCTCGGAAAATATAGCTGCGGCTTATCAAATACAGCAGGAAGCGCCCTTTCATATCGCGCTGCTGCACGGAAATGTTGATGGCGATGGAACGCATGACCCGTATGCTCCATGCTCGCTGGGCGAGCTTATCGGGGGCAAGGGCTTTGATTATTGGGCGCTAGGCCATATCCATAAACGAAGGGTGCTGCATGAATACCCTCACGTCGTATACGCAGGCAACACACAAGGAAGAAATCCGCGTGAAGTAGGAGCAAAGGGCTGTTACTTGGTGGAGGTAACCGCTGCAAGAGCGGTAGAGCTGACCTTTATGCCGCTGGATGAAGTCAGGTGGCACGAGTATGACTTCTCCATCTTTGAGCTGAGTACAGAACAGGAGCTTTTGCAGCAATTGGAAGGTCTGATTGACAGAATATTAGCTGAAGCGGAAGGCCGCTCGGTTATGCTTCGACTTTGCTTGACAGGTCGCGGGCTGCTGCATCAGAAGCTATCGGAGCCAGCGGTTGTTCGAACGCTGCTTGAGCAATTGCAGGAGGGCAGGGCGATATCGTCAACTGAACCATGGATCTTCGTGCATGGGCTAGAGGTGAATACAGGGGCTGCGATCAACTGGGAGGAGCTGGCGGTGGAAGACAGCTTTACCGGAGAGCTCGTTCGATTTAGCGCAGCATTAACGGAGGATGAGAAGTTATGGCAGGATTTTGCCAAAAATGCTGTGAGCCCGGCAGCAGGGCATGCGAAGCTTGGCAGGCTTATGTTTAACCATTGGGACGAGCCTCCCGAGCGCTGGCTAGAGCAAGCGCGCGAGCTGACGCTTGGTTTGCTTCATGATCATGAACGTGGCGGATGATGATAGGGCGAGTGCAGCTTGTATCTGCAAAAGCCTATAGGAGATGACAGGTAGCATGAAGCTTTTGAAGGCTGAAATTGACGGTTTCGGACAGCTATATAGGAAGCAAATACCGCTCGATGCGGCGGTCATTATCGTATATGGTCCAAATGAAGCGGGAAAAAGCACGGTATTCGGCTTTATCCGATCGATGCTTTTTGGTTTTGCCAAACGCGGACAGTCGAATGAGCGGCAAGAACCGGTGAATGGCGGCAAGCATGGCGGTCGGATGTTTTTTCAAAGTGCAGAAGATGGAGCATACGTTGTTGAGCGGTATGCGGCTGATGGATTAGGCAAGCTTAAGCTTCGCGCTCTAAGCCATGCAGCTGGCAATGACGAATTGTTAAATGAACCATTCATTAGCGTTATTGCTGCAGCAGATAAAGCTCTCGAAGAAGCAGCACTCACACAAACGGAATGGGAACGGCAGTTTTTAGGAGGCATTAGCGAAAAATTGTATCGACAGTTATTCGCCATTACGCTGACTGAACTGCAAGCAATCGGCGCATTGTCGGGAGAAGAGCTTGGACAATATTTGTATCAAGCAGGGTGGGACAACGGAAAATCGATAGCAGCAGCTGAGAAGCGTTTAGCACAGGAGATGGACCTTCTCTTTAAGCCTCGCGGAGCTAATCAACAAATTAATCAGCATTTGAAAACGCTTGAGCAAATAGATGTGCAGCTTCGGAAGCGCGCAGATGCCATTGTGTCCTACAATCAGTTGACGCAGCAGACGGGCCAGCTGGATGCATTCTTGCAGCAGCTGGAATTGGAGCTGCCAGCAAAGGAAGCAAGGCAAATGCTGCTTCATAAAGCTTGCACGACTAGGCCTTTGTGGATTCGCAAGCAGCAGCTGATGATTGAGCGCGAGCAAGTCGCTTACGCTGCAGAGCTGTCGCCGCATGCGGAGAAGGAATGGGACGAGCTGCAAAGGCAAAGAGCTGAGCTGCGCGAAGAAGCTGAGAAGCAAAGGCAGAAAGCGCTGCTGATGGAGCTGCATCTTGAAGCGATAAGTTATGATGAGCAGCTTCTTCGTATTGGAGATGAGACGGAAGCACTGCTTCAGGCAGCTGAGAGCATGCGCCAGCTGAAGCAGGACAGCATGGAGCTGGAATCAGAGCTGCGCGAGCATGATGAGATGATTGCGAGGCTCGTTACCAGCATCGCGCCGGAATGGACAGAGCGTCAGTTGAGGGAGCTTCACGTTACGATAGCCGATCGTGACCTTGTGCGCAGCGCTAAGCAGCAGGAGCTGGAGCATGCGCGAGGAGAGGAGCGATTCGCGGCTGAGCTTGAGACGCTTAAGCAGCAGGAGCAGGAAGCGTCTATCGCTTTGGAGGAGGCGAGGTCAGCCGCCGCACGGGAGAAGGAGCGCAGCGAGCAGGAGGGCAGCACCGGATTTGAGGTGCTGCCGCGCACGCGAGATGCGCTGAAGGGGGCGTGGAACGCCCTCGATAGCGCGCTGCGCGAGTGGGAGCTCGAGCGGGCGCGCTCTGCCGGAGCCGCTGCAGCCGCAAGCGATAGCGAGTCGGCTGGCCGCGGCGCGGCAGCTTCGGGCCGAGGCGGAGCCGGCCCTTGGTGGGCTGCGGCGGCAGGAGCGGGCGGAGCCGCGCTGGCGCTTGGAGCTGCCGCGCTTGGCGGAGCAGGGCGCGGTGCAGGTATTGCTGCGCTGGCGCTGGCGGGAGCGGCGCTTGCGTTTGTTGTTGTGGCGCTGCTGCGGAGTCGCGGCGCTGGGAGTGCAGCAGCAGGCGAGAGCGGCGATCAGCTGCGTGGACGCGGGCGTTCGCGAGGGCGCGGCGGAGCAGCTGCGCTTACTGGCACGGAACTTAATGAACGAGAAAAACGAGTGCATCAAGCTTTAGAGATGATTGTACATAATCCGCAAGAGGCAGCTGCTGCCCTGCTTGCGGCAAAGCATTACAGCTCGCCAGAGCATCTGCTCGCTGCGGAACAAGCGCGCACACAGCTGCGCGCCGCAGTCGAAGCCCGTCTCGAGGCGCTGCAGCGCAGCGAGCGCCTCATCGACCATAGCAGCGAGCTCGCCCGCCGCCTAGAGCGGCTGCGCGCGCACGCTGCAGGACGCAGCGAGGCTGCCGCTGCTGCTGCACAAGCAAGGCAAGCCATCGCCCATCAGTGGGCTGACTGGCTTGCAGCTCGCTCGCTGCCGGCGGGAATGTCGCCGGCCGCTGCGCTCGAAGCATTCGAGCTTGCCGAGCAAGCTTTGCAGCGGCTGCAGCATTACGACCGGCTGTCGGCGAAACAAGCCGCCGCAGGCAAACAGCTGGCTGCTTTCGCTGCGCAAGCAGCGAAGCTGTGCGGGCATTTCAAGGAAGCGGCCGCAGCGGCGGCTGCTGACCCAGCCCTCGCGCTGCGCCTGCTGCATGCCGAAATTCGCCGCCATGCTGCAGCCAAACAAGAAGCGCGCGCTATTATTGCGCGCTGCGATGAGCTGCGCATGGCGCAGCAGGCTGCTGAATCCCGGCAGCTTGAGCTAGAGAGCCAAGTGTTGATTGCAGTGGAAGCGGCTGGTCTATCAAGTGAAGCTCAATATGAGCTGGCCATTTCGCATCATAGCATATGGACTGCGCTTGAGCTTGAGTTGTCGAAGCTTGCGTTGGAAATAACGGCTGGCATGTCAGCGGAGAGAATTTCCGAGCTCGAGCATTTGTTTGGCAGCTATGATGAAGAGCAGCTGCAGCAGCTGCATTTGGAGTCGCAGACGGAGCTGAAAGAGCTGGAGCGGCAAAAGCAGGATCAGCTTGAAAAGCGGGGGAGAGTGCGGCAGTCGCTAGACCATCTTTTGCAGGAAGAGGAGCATCAAAGGCTGCTTTCTGATAAAGCGATGACGGTTGCCCAGATCGAGAAGGATGCAGAGCGGTATGCGGTCCTTTCTATTAGTGCAGCATTAATTAGCCGAACAAAACGTGTTTATGAAGAAGAGCGTCAGCCTGTCGTGCTTCGCAATGCGTCGCGCTATATGATGGAGCTGACAGGTGGCAAATATATTCGGGTACTTACAACGCCAGGCGAACAGGGAATCAGGCTGGAAACAGCGGAGCACCGTCTCATCGACAGCGGAATGTTAAGCAGAGGAACAGCGGAGCAGGTTTATTTGGCGATGCGCCTTGCTTTGGCGGAGGAAGCAACAAGTGGAGCGAAGCTTCCTCTTATGCTGGATGATGTGTTTGTTAATTTCGACAAAGGCAGGCTGCATGCAGTAACCAAGCTGCTCGCATCCTTATCGAGTGAAAGGCAAATGATAGTTATGACATGTCATGAGCATGTTCGAGACGCAATGCTTGAGCATTGCGAGGGTGCGTTACTCGTACAAATATGATGATCTATAGCAGCCAGCTGCTCTCTAATGAGTAATAACACGTTTGCGGATAATTAAGATGAGCCAGCCCAAGCTGACCAAGCCGAATAACGGATAAAGAGTTGATAGCAGCGGACCAAATCCGATCTGGCTGGCTACATAACAAATCGCGAGGATAAGAAGTACAATCAAGCTCCGAGCCCATTTCAAACGCTCATGAAGCTGAAGGGTGAGGCCGTAAATGTCTGCAATGAGTGTCGTGAAGATTTCAGCGAAAATAATGAAAACGTAAATAAACTGTACGCTAGGCCCTAGCTGCCTAGCAATCCCACCCATCGGTATTGCGAATTGTTGAATGCCTGGCATATGAACGGAAAGCGCGATGTGACCAGCCAGCAGCATGAACCCGATACCGATTCCTCCGACCCATGAGCCAGCAATAATGACTTTGCGGTCACGAATTTCTGCTCCCAGCGGTACAAGCACAGCTTGCGACATTGAGAGGTTGAAGGCGGTATATAAAAAAGGTGAAGCCCAAGCGGCCCAGATGGAATGGTCGCTTGATAAAGTAATGAACTTGTCTGCGCCTGGCGTTTGAAATGTATTGATTATGATGAGTACAGTGAACAGCAGCATAACAGGAACGACGATCGCATTGACCGTTAGAATAGCATTCATTCCTTTGCGCAGCAAAAAATAACAAGCGGCAATCGTAATAAGAAGACCTGATTGATATGAAATATTCCAATGCTCATAAAAGATGGTGCCGGCACCTGCGAGCATAACAGCGGTTACGCCAAGGAGTACGACTAACATGAAGTGGCTGATAAGTCGTCCATATTTGTCGCCGAACAAGGCTTTATTTAAGTCTTCGTACGACTTTGCTCTAATTTCACTTGCAATGAGCATCATCTTGGTGCCTAGCCAAATGAACAAAATGGTAGATATAACAATCGTGACCGTACCCCAGTAACCGAAGCGGGTAAAAAACTGAAGTATTTCTTGGCCGGTGGCAAAACCGGCCCCCACGATTGTCCCCATGTAAGTTGAAGCGATTTGCAATACTTTCCCAGTACGTTTCCACATCGTCTACCGTCCTCCGTTCGAAAACCCTCTATAATTAGAAGGTATGTCCAAACGGGGACAGGCATGACTTTTTTCAAAATATTACGATTTTCTACGGGATATTTAGAAGCAGAGAGGGCCTTAATTTAGTAGCGGCGGTAGTGCTGTGGTGTATTTTCTTCAATGGAGCCTTGGTTTGCTCTTTATATTAGTTACGCATGCTAAATTCTGTCTAGCTGGTAGCGAGAAGCTTAATGGAAATGATTTCGTTATGCTCGGGATCAAGATCCAGCTTAAGCAGCGCTTTGTTTGCTTTGTAAGTGAGCAAATAGGCGGTTTGCTTCTCAGGCTTGCCAAGTGCAAGCAGTGCAGCTTCCGGATTGTCCCCAATTTGCAGGCCGCTTAGGCCGGCTTGAATGTTTTTTTCAAAAAGCTCTATAAATTGTGTTTTTTTCTTAGCATTGATTCCAACTGCAAATCCGTCATATTCAAGCACGGTAACAGGATCCGTATCTTCTTCAAGCTTGTAGCTGTCTTGCGGATTGCCAAACTGCTTAACAACAGAAGCATGGGTATCGCCAATTGCTACGCCATGGAGAAGAGGCGCGTCTGCTTGCCACAATGCATCCTCACTTTCGGTTTTTACCGGCGCTTTGGGATTCTCTGGCTTGCTGACTGCTGAGGTTTCAGCGTTTGTATTGCTGCTCGTATCCACTTTGTTCATATGAGGCTCGTCCATTTGAATCTCATTTTCCGTTAGCTCAGAGTAAGAGTTCTGAGGGCTGTTAGGCTTGCTCGTCTGCTTGGTCAGAAGAGGAGCTGTGTCATCCGTGTAAGTATCGGGCGTGATCGTCGATGCGCTCTGGCAGCTGGCAAGCAATAAGGCAAGCGTTGAAGTTGCCGCGAGCATAGCCGCTTTTTTCGTAAATAATCGATTGGTTTTCAAGGTTTACACTCCTTTCCCTATAGGAAATATCATCGGTATAATGAACAATATTTATAAATGTGCAGCTAAATTCGTTCAAAAGTTAGGTTATTAAATTAGACGTGTAAAATGTGGTAAAAGTTTCTCTATTTTACTGTAGATATGAAATTTCCCGCTCGAATTCGCTAGATTTTTTTGGGATTAAAAACGATCCCTTCAATAGGGTTGCACTTTTTGCCTGACCTATGGTACGGTATCAAAAAGGATTTTGGTGGAGGTAATGAAAGATGGAAAGTTTAAAACAACGTATTTTAGCAGAATCATCCGTATTGTCTAGCAATGTACTGCGGATGGATGCTTTGATCAACCACCAGGTCGACCCAGCATTGACAATGGAAATGGGACAAGAGTTTGCAAGGCGCTTCGCGGAGGAGCAAATTACGAAGGTGATAACGGTGGAGTCGTCGGGAATACCCGCTGCCTTTGCAACCGCATATACTCTAGGAGTGCCGCTCGTTTTCGCTCGCCGCAAGAAGACATTAATTGCTGATCCGGATGCATATGTAGAACGTGTTCCTTCCTTTACAAAGGGAATGGTGACTGATATTATGGTGTCCAAACAGTTTCTAACGGCTGAAGATCGGGTACTCTTTATTGATGACATTATTGCCAACGGCGATGCAGCGCGTGGATTGATAAAAATTATTCAGCGCTCGGGAGCAGCTTTAGTTGGACTTGGCGTCGTTGTCGAGAAGTCATTTCAAGCTGGAGGAAGAACATTGCGGGAACAAGGAATTCGTGTGGAGCCGCTCGTTCGCATTTCATCGCTTGATAACGGTGAAATTAAATTTGAGTAATAAGTTCCAGTACAAATGTTCTTTTCGCATCCGGCATTATCGCTTATAATGGTACAGAAGTGATCGAGGGGAGGCACATACTATGGGGGAAATGTCTGCAGAGTTTATGTATACAAAGCTAAGCGATGCTAAAGTCCACTTTGAGCGTGCACTAGATTGTAAACATACGGAATTTGATGATTTATATCCTTATATGATTGAGCATCCGCAATTTTTCTGGTACAAACGTTATGTCGCATGGTCAGAGCTGCTCACCATCGTGAAGCTTTGCGACGAATTGTCTATTGAATGGCGGGAGCAATTCACTGACCGTCAAGGCGAATATATCGGCAAACGAGTGATGTCATCGCGCGTGCTGGATGAGTGGTATGAAACGAATGACGCGAAAGAGCATGCAGGTTAACTTAAAGATTGATATAACTATAAGTTAAACCTTATTATTATTTTATATTTTGAAGTAAACCTCAATGTGATGCGTAAGCATCCATTGAGGTTTTTCAATAATCATATAGGTTAGAATAGAAGCAGGAGGAATTGCAATGATAAGTGAAGAGCAATTGGATCAATATCGCGTAAGCGGTGAGACGATAAGAGTTGTAAGAGATGCAATCGAAGCAAATGACGTTAAAGGTATCGTTGTAGCATGGGACGAGTCCTCTGTCGTTATTCGCAGACCAAATCGCCGGGTAGTGAAGCTAAGCCGTACATATAGTTATACACCAGCATCAGAGGATCGGCTTAATCTATTTCCTGATGAGAATTAGCAATCGCATGAATGGCATCAAGCGCTTCTTTGCCGATTCCAAGCTTGTATCCCTCTGACATGTAACGGATTCGTCCTACATTATCCAAAACAAACAGGATGGGAAACTGTTCCATCCTCTTCGGCACGACCAAGGGCTGAAAGAGGTTAAGGCCAGCGTATGACTGATCAAGGTGGAAAGAAGCGTTTCGTGGCAAGGCAGCATCTTGTTCTAATGAGAAGGATGCGGTCAGCTTATCTTCACCCGCTGTCAATATAACTAGGCCATTCCATGCCTCAAATGCAGGAGCCAGCTCTCGAAGCTCTCTCAGCAGATGTTTTGAAGGCTCACGGTCTGGCTCGATCCAAGCGATGACTGCGCCTCGTGGCTGAACGGCTGCCTTCATGCTAATCTGTGGAAAGAATAACTCCTTATCCATGGCATCAGCGGAGAGTGAGGCAAGAATTGGAATTTCCATATCCTTGCTGCGGAAGCTCAATGTCAATTTTGTTGTAGCTGATGGAGAAATGTCGAAATAAGCAAGCCGGACCTTTACAGTACCATTTGGAAGTCTTGTTCCGGTTATTAGCCGATATTGTCCGCACACCAATTCGATTGGCGCGTCGAATACGTCCTTTTTGCCAAAAGGGAGCATCTGTGTGTGATACATGCCTTTCGTCCAGCGTGCAATCGTAAAGTTATGGAAATAGGCTGCTTCTTCTACATCTGCTGCTATGTCTTTGATGAAATGAACGTAACCTAGAGCTGGCGCTGAGGTGCCCTCCGAACAAAAGTCAGTCCAATGGCTTAGCATAAAATATTGCGGCCTTAAATCAGTTGGTTCAAGGCGAGATGGTATTCCTAAGCTTCTTGCTGTTGCGATTAGAAGAATGTGGAAGCAAAGCCGATCGCCTTTTTGTAATTCAAAGCTGCCTAGCGGCGTGGCAGAGCCGTTATAATGATTCATGCCTTCGATAATTTCAAATTCACCCGCAAGCCGCTCGTACATGGCCTCAGGTTGACCGCGATACAGTTCCTTTTCTGCTTCCGAGTAACGCTCTTGGAAACGATGCTTGTAGGGTGCAATCATCTCAAAATGTATACGCGGACAAAGAACATACTTGCTGGTAAAAGATTTATCTAAATCGGTATCCTGACTTCCAATCAGAGGCAAAAAACCAAGTAGATGATCATTTAACGAAATTTGAAACGTATCTGTCAAATCCTTATCATGAAGTGATTCCAGCAGCAAAAGCGGCCATTCTCCATATAAAGGCGATTGATTTTGTAAAAAAGCATAAATCTCATGGCTGTTGCCTCTAGCTTTTTGGAGGACGTTCCATACCCGATCTCCACTTAGGGAGAGCTGATCAGCTAGCTGAGAAGACTGCTCCAAGCTAACAAATGTTGTTTCATATGCAGCACGAATTTGGGAACCCTCTTGAATTCGCTCACTATTTTTCTGCTTCTCCTGCTCAGTGGCGGCTGAAGTCAGCTTGCTGTCCACAGATGGCGGGGGGATCATATCAATATCTGAAATGCCGCCTCGAACTTCCTCTTTGCTCATAACCATTGTAAATTCGTTTGCGTCTCCCGTATGGATAAGTATAGAGCCCCAGCCTTCTTCGCTAACAGCATGTATATATAAGCTGCCAAGTCCAGTTGTAAGGGTAACTTGCCCGGCTTGATCTGTCGTCTTTGTCACAATCGTAGAAAACTCGGCGTAATTATACAGCTGGAAGTGTACCTTAGCACTACATGGGGAACCAGCTTGATTAAGTACTTTGATCGTAATAGTCTTGTTTACGGCATAGTTGTCTAGTAAATTAATTTCAGTATACCAAGGATGCTGCAGCGTAATTTCCTCGGGACCTGCATAGTTGGAGGGAACTCTCGTATTAACGAGCATAGCCCTTTTTGCAGGGGCGCTAAACCAGCCTTGGTCTAACTTTGCTTCTGGCTCGCAAGCACCGAGAAAATGCCATCGACCGTCAGCCCAAGCTTCAACCCAAGCATGATTGGAATCACAATGGGCCCAGCGTGGTGTATAGCACTGCCTTGCAGGAATTCCGATGCTGCGGAGTGCAGCAACTGCAAGTGTGGACTGCTCTCCGCAGCGTCCGAGAGTGGTACGGATAATGGTTAAAGGAGATACGGTGCGCTGGTCGTTTCCTATGTAGGTAGCTTTTTCATGGCACCAGTAGTTAGTCTCCAAAATGGCATCTTCCATGGACAGTCCTCGGACGCGATCGAACAATTCATTAAACAACAAGTTTCGAATATCTTCGATGTTCTCGTTATTGACCCGGTAGGGGAGGACAAAGTGGTAAAATAAATGATCGGACACCGTGCTGCCCCATGGCACTTTATTTCGAATAGCAAGAGAAGCCCGTACATGGCTAAGAAAAAGTTCACCGTTATAATCAGCTAAGTCATTAAGAGGCATGTAGGCATATAAAAATTGCAGCGCAAACTGCTCATCCGCGCTTAAGGGCTGCTGAAAAACGCTAAATAGCTGCTCTTCACGCAAGCTGGCTAGGCTCCTTTTGTAGGCGAATTTTTCTAGAACCTGTGTTGTCCAGTCTGAATTCATAATTATGATCATTCCTCTCCTAAATACTGCAGGTATACTCGAATGAAGTTGGTATATTTAATTTGCATTATAAAGAATTGATTTGGTATAATCAATACAAGAAATGCATTACGGATAGACTGGAAGTGAATGAACATGCAGTCCGATAACAAACCTTTGTATATGGTCATTCTTGAGGATCTCAAGGAAAAGATAAAATCGGGAGAATATTTGCCTGATCAACAACTTCCAACAGAAGTGGAATTGGCGGAGAAGTCAGGGGTTAGCCGCATTACATCGAAGCGCGCATTAATCGAGCTGGAACGGGAAGGCCTAATATACAGGAAACGCGGAAGCGGGAGCTTCGTCAAAAAACAAGAGATTTATATTGAATCCGATACAGGCACCTCAAATGCCAATCGGATTATTTCAATGATTCTTCCTTATATGGCGACACATGAATCGGACTATATAACCGGAGCATCGGACTATTTGGACGATAAAGGTTATTATTTAAGCATTCATAACAGCAATTGGAGCAGAGACAAAGAGAAGGAACTCCTCGTTCGAATTCCTAAGAACGGTTCAAGCGGCATCATATTGTATCCGATCAGCACCATTAGCAATATCGATTTGATCAATGCTATTTATTGGAACGACTATCCGATTGTAACGATTGATCAGTACTTTGAAGGCATTCCGATTACGAGCGTTACTTCAAATAACTTTGAAGGCGGTTATGAGATCGCGAAGCAGCTGCTTGAGTTTGGCCATGAGCGAATTGCTTTTGTTTCCAGCATCAGCATCGAATTTCGCAGTTCGGTGCGCGATCGGTATCAAGGCTACTGCAATGCGCTGAAGGATTACAAAATTCCGATTGATCCTGACTTAATCGTTTCGGATTTCTATAGACAAGTAGATGAAACAAATAGCAAAACCTTCTATAAATCAATGATTGCTTCGCTGATTCAGGCTGGAGTAACAGCGATTCAAGTTGAGCATGATCACCTTGCCGTCGAACTTCTTAAAAATGCGATTGAAATGGGATTGCAAGTTCCAGGACAGCTTTCAATTGCCGGCTTCGACGATCATATCATTGCGCAGCATGTAGAGGTTCCGCTTACGACCGTAGCCCAAGATTATAACGAAATAGGCCGTAAAGCGGCTGAATTAATCGTTAATCGAATTGAACGAGCTGATTTTTCACCGCAAAAATTACAGGTTCCCGTTCGTGTGGTAGAGAGAGAGTCCATTGGCGTGCAGACGGTAGATGATCAAGCCTCGGTCAAATCGATATAGACAATCTATTTTTCTGCGTCATTCATTTTAATGTAAAAAGCTGGCCCTAATGGCCAGCTTTTTTATTTGGTATAATCAATAATGTATTTTACTATATTAAGTATATTCATTGTTTACAAAAAATAGTATTGCGATTATAATAACTTTTGTAAGCAGGCTAAAAGGTATATCTAATTACATAGCCAAGTCGGTTTGTAATTGAAGTGATGCACCTTGAGAACGAACCGATTGTACAACAATGGATATATCGGTTATTTTTGCTTGCGAAGAATGTAAGCGCTTTATAACTGGTTTTATTATGCCGTTAAGGAGGGCTGTTCGGTATTTCTGTCTAGAGCTTGGTTAAAGCGTTTCGTAATCATGTCTTTTTAAAATTTCAATCCAATATGAATGATGGGGGATTTTAAATGAAAAAGCTAAAATTACGCTCGTTTGCAGTTATTGCTTTAATACTCATGGTTTCGATTGTAGGATGCTCCGGAAAAAATGGTGCTAACAGCAATCAAGGGAAAGAAACGAATGCAGTTTCTCCGACAAATGCTGAACCAACAACAGAAGCGACTGTGGCGCCGGAAGAGAACAAATACGACTTAAAAGGTCAGACGATTAAAATCGGCGTATGGTACGACGGAGCTGATCCAAGATTAGTAGAAGAAAAAGGTCCCGCAGAAGAAGCGCAAATCAAATTGATTGAAGATGCGGAGAAAAAATATAACGGCAAAATTGAATTTGTAAAGTTCGGCGACTATGGAAAGTATATTGAAAATTTCACGACGACCTCTCTCTCAGGCACACCGTTTGCGGATATCGTTCGGATCGAGCTTTTCTGGGCGTTTCCACAGCTTGTGAACAAACAGTTCATTCAGCCAGTTGATGAGTTTTTGGATTTGAACGATCCGAAATATATTAGCTGGATGAAGGTTGGAGGAAGTTATGACGGCAAGCAATACGGGATGACGGATTCAGCTCCTTCTCCGTACGGCATGTTTTATAACAAAACGCTCGTTCAGAAGCTTGGCCTAGAGGATCCATACGAGCTTCAACAAAAAGGCGAATGGACATGGGATAAATTCCGTGAATTTGCAAAAACCGCAACAAAGGATACAGACGGCGATGGAAAAACAGATGTATTTGGCGTAACCGGCGCTTACGGTAAAGTTAAAGCATTTGCAGAGCAGATGGTCTACACGAACAACGGGGCTCTGGACAAGGATGCCAGTGGAGAATACAAATTCGCTATGAACAGTGAAAATGCGATTGAGTCCTTGCAGTTCATATCTGATCTCTACAACACAGATAAATCGATCATGCAGCCGGTTCCTGAGGATGCAGCGAAAGAGTTCATCGCTGGCAAAGGCGTTATCTATGCAGGATTCAGCTGGGAGCTTGGCACGTTTGTCGATAGCATGAAGGATCAACAACTTGGTTATGTTTTCTTCCCGAAAGGCCCTAAGGCTGATCGCTACGTTTCCTACACACCGTTTGGCAATATGTTCATGGTAGCTAAATATTCGAAAAACGCTGAGGTTGCTGTGAAAATTCTTGATGAGATTAGTCTTCATGAAGAGGGCAGAAAGCTAGCCAATGAGTCATGGGAAACTTCTTACCCAAGCAAAGAGTCGCTCGATACTCGGAAACAGATGGCCGACAACATTGAGTATATCTCCTACTATGGCATTCCAGATGGCGAGAAGCTGTTTGAAGGTGTCGTCAAAGAAATTACAGAAGGCAAAGTATCGCCGTCCACTGCAGTTGACAAAATCAAACCGCAGTTTGAAGCGAACATGAACAAATTGCTTCAAGACAACAAATAAAATTTTGTCAAAAACTCTCAGCAGGCTCCTATTTTAATAGAGAGCCTGCTAGGGAGGAGGGGGAAACGATGCGGCGACCAAGCGTTAAAGTCATTTCGTTATTGCTTCTGTCACTAGCTGTTTGCGTCTCCTTGTTTTTTCAAGAGTCCGCACTAAACGGCACGGTTACTGCTGAAGGAACATCGGCAAGCAATCGGAATACCCATCCGACGGCTTTAGATACGCCATATGAAAAGGGTGGTTATGACGAATACTTGTCTAAATATGATCCTATTCAACTGGCGGCTAGCGATACGATTGTAATCGAAGGAGAGAGCTACAGCGAAGTTAAGGGAATGGAAGTTTCTATCGTTGAGAATAGAGTGGGCAATCAGGGGCAAGCGGTTCTCACGGAAGATTCAGGTGCGATTTCCTGGGCATTCGAGGTTAAGCAAGAAGGACTATACAATCTCGGTATACATTTTTATAGCGAGCCGGGCAAGGATTCAGATATTGAACGGGAGCTGTTAGTGGATGGGCAATCGCCATTTAATGAAGCTAGAAGCATAACCTTCAATCGAATATGGAAAAACGAGAAGCAAAGCTTCGATCGCGATGCAAGGGGAAATGATCTGCTGCCTAACCAAATCGAAGAGTATATGTGGCAGGAAAGCTTAATTAAAGATAACACGGGCTTTTATGAAGAGCCTTTTTTATTTTATTTCTCGAGAGGCCAGCATACACTGACGCTGACTTCGGTTAAAGAGCCGCTCGTCATCGATTGGTTGAAGCTGTCTGCACCGGAAATTGCTCCTACATATGCAGAGGTTGCCAGCAAGTATAAAGAAGATGGGCTAAAGCCGGCTGCAGACGTTTCGATCAAGCTTCAAGCAGAGCAAGCTTTATACAAATCTACGCCAAGCTTGCTGCCTTATAATGATCGTTCTTCTCCCGCGGTCGAACCTTACCATGTATCAAAGCTTCGCAATAATGCAATGGGTGGATGGGCATGGAGAATGCCGGGACAATGGATGGAATGGGAAATTGAAGTAGAGCAAGAAGGGCTCTATCAAATCGCTTTGAAAAACCGTCAAAACTATTTGAATGGCATGTCTGCGCTGCGCTCCATTTATATAGATGGGAAGCTGCCCTTTAAGGAATTGAAAGAGGTTCAGTTTCCATATAACCATTCTTGGCAAATGAATGTTTTGGGAACGAGCAAAGATGAGCCTTATTTATTCCATCTTACTAAAGGCAAGCATCGGTTGCGGATGGAAGTGACGTTGGGCGAGCTGGCGCCAATTTTGCGATCGGTGGAAACGAGCATTCTTGAGTTAAATGCCTTGTATCGCCAAATCATCAGCTATACAGGTACCGTTCCGGATACCTTCCGTGATTACAATCTGGAACAGCGCATCCCTGAAATGATTGAAGTGTTTGAGAAACAAAGCGAGCTGCTCTATAGCATTGCGAGCAGTATGGAAGGACCATCCGAGAGTGGAAATGACCGTACAGCGATTATTAATAGACTAGCGTATCAGCTTAAGGACATGGCGGGCCGCCCGGAATCCGTGCCATCACGGATCGAAGCATTTAAGACGAATGTTGGCGCGCTTGGCTCATGGATGCTTACGATTAATGAACAGCCGCTTGCTTTGGATTATGTGATCGTTAGCTCGCCAGAAGCAAAGCTGCCAAAGCCCGAAGCAACCAGATGGGCAAAGATGTTAACAGGGATTAAATCGTTCGCAGCATCCTTTAGTGAAAACTACGATGATTTCTCGGATGAAGAAGAGACGAAGCAAAGCGTGACTGTATGGGTAACATCGGCGCGTGACCAAGCACAAGTCATCAAACGATTGATAGATGATCGTTTTACGAGTACGACGGGTATACATGTGAATTTAAAACTCGTAAGCGCGGATGTGCTTCTACCGTCAACCGTCTCGGGGAAAGGGCCGGATGTTGCTTTGCAGGTTGGCAACGACTTGCCGATGAATTACGCGAGCCGCAGCGCTCTTCAGGATTTATCTGCGTTTCCAGATTATCCGGAAGTACAGGAGCAGTTTCTAGCCAGCGCCATGGTGCCTTATGAATATAAAGGAAGCTACTACGCATTGCCTGAGCAGCAAACGTTTCCGATGATGTTTTTCCGAAAAGATATATTGGAGGATGAGCTGCATTTGGAAGTGCCGGAAACTTGGCAGGATGTCTATGATATGCTGCCTACGCTCCAGAAGCATAACTTGCAGTTTGGTTTACCGCAAAAACCGCTTGATTCCATTGGCAATGAGCTTGCAACGACGAATATTATGACGCTTCCGCCCAATCCTGCATTTGCGATGTTTCTGCTTCAGCAAGGCGGCCAGTTTTATAAGGACGGTGGTAAATCGAGCGATTTGGATTCAGAGACATCGATTTCGGAGTTCAAGAAGTGGACCGATTTTTATGTCAATTATAAGATTCCAATCGCAGCTGATTTCGCAAACCGCTTCCGAACAGGCGAAATGCCAATCGGTATCGTCGATTATACGATGTATAACAAGCTGACTGTTTTTGCACCTGAGATCAAAGGGCTGTGGTCATTTGCACCCGTTCCAGGCGTTGCTGCTGCCGATGGTTCCTTCCACCGCGAGGTAGGCAGCGGAGGCTCGGCATCGATTATGTTCAAGCAAGCGAAAAACAAAGAAGAGGCGTGGACCTTCTTGAAATGGTGGACAGGCAAAGATACGCAGGTTGCTTTTGGCAGACAAATGGAAATTCGAATGGGTGCTGCTGCTAGATACCCAACGGCAAATATGGAAGCGTTAGCTTCACTTCCTTGGCCAACGAAGGATTTTCAAATGCTGCAGGAGCAAATGAAATGGGTTAAGGGCATTCCAGAGGTTCCGGGTGGATATTTGACAGGCAGAAACATCGATAATGCATTCCGCCGTGTTGTCGTTCAAGGAGAAGATCCGCGTGAAACGATGGACAAATATGTAAGGGCGATGAATGAGGAAATTACATTAAAGCGCAAGGAATTTAATCTTCCTTATTAGAAACGAGGGGCTTAAATGAAACAGCAGGTAGCAGCCCGCCCCGTAACAAGGGGGAAAGGCGATTCACGTATTCTAGCTCACGGGAAAGAGCTGAAGCCAAAATTAACGCGCATGTTTGTTGAAATGAAAAAAAGTAAACACGCTTATGTGCTGCTGGCACCATACTTTATTATTTTCTGCACATTTACTGTACTCCCTGTGCTATTATCGCTGCTGCTCAGCTTTACGAATTTTAATTTTCTTGAGAAGCCTAGGTGGATTGGCTGGCAAAACTATTCAAGACTACTCGTTCAAGACGATATTTTTCTAATTGCGGTAAAAAATACGTTTTTGTTCGCGGCCATTACGGGGCCGATTAGTTACTTGGCATGCTTCTTGTTTGCATGGCTTATTAACGAGCTAAGGCCGAAGATAAGAGCTTTTCTAACGCTCGTCTTGTATGCGCCATCGATTGCGGGCAATACCTATTTGATTTGGCAGCTATTGTTCGCAAGCGACTCTTATGGTTATGCGAATTCTTTTCTAATGAAGTGGGGCTTCATTATGGAGCCGATTCAGTGGCTGCAAGATACAAGGTATGTGCTGGGCATTCTCATTCTCGTTCAACTATGGCTAAGCCTCGGCACATCCTTTCTAGCCTTTATCGCAGGGCTGCAAAATGTAGATCGCACCCTGTACGAAGCGGGAAGCATTGACGGCATTCGCAACCGCTGGCAGGAATTGTGGTTCATAACACTGCCTGCTATGCGTCCACAGCTGATGTTTGGTGCGGTTATCCAAATTACGTTGGCGTTCTCCATCGCAGAGATCTCCATCTATATGATCGGTTTCCCAAGTGTGGATTACGCAGCACACACCATTGTTACCCATTTGGTTGATTACGGCTCCATTCGGTATGAGATGGGCTATGCGTCGGCGATTGCCACGGTATTGTTCAGTATCATGCTCCTTACAAATCTCTTAACGCAGAAGCTGCTGGGAAAAGTGGGTGAGTAGAGGGATGAAACGATCTTTTAAAGTGTCAAAGAGGCTGAATCGTTCCTTGTCAGTCGATATACTGCTGTTTCTGCTGCTTGGCGGCGTCGCTTGTTTTATGGCATTGCCGCTTGTGTTCACAATCAGCAATGCATTTAAGCCGTTGGATGAAATTTTCTCCTTTCCTCCAAAGCTGTTCGTTCGAAATCCTACTTTCAAAAATTTCAGAGATTTGCTTGGTATATTCAGTGATTCGTGGGTGCCCTTCTCAAGATACGTATTCAATACTTTTTTCATTGCTATCGTGGGCACCGTGGGGCATGTCATTTTTGCTTCGGCAGCGGCTTACCCTCTTGCCAAGCTTAAATTTCCGGGGAAACGAGTGTTGTTCTCGCTCGTTGTACTCTCCCTGATGTTTACCGCCTATGTTACACAAGTGCCGAACTACATGATCATATCGTGGCTTGGTCTGATTAATACGTATTGGGCGATCTTGCTGCCTGCTTTCGGCATGACTCTAGGATTGTATCTCATGAAGCAATTCATGGAGCAAATCCCGGATGCTCTATTAGAAGCAGCCAAAATTGACGGAGCGAGTGAATACCGAATTTATTGGCAAATTATTATGCCGATCGTTAAGCCAGCTTGGCTGACGTTAATCATTTTCTCCTTGCAAAGCTTATGGACAAATGGTTCAGTAACGAGCCACAAATATATTTACAGCGAGCAATTAAAAACAGTTGATTATGTCTTTGGCCAAATCGCAAGCGGAGGACTTGTTAGAACAGGACCGGTAGCTGCGGTTACACTGCTGATGATGCTTGTGCCGATCACCGTATTTATCGTAACGCAGAGCAATATTATTCAAACCATGTCTACATCAGGCTTGAAGGAATAACAGGAGGGAAGCAACGGATGAAGAGAATCATCGCCGCGTTATTTATCGCATCGCTCATAATCGGTGCGGCCGCTCCTGTTGCAGAAGCCGCAATAGATACCTATCAGTATTCCTATTGGGGAGATGCTGTGCCCTCGCCGAATGCATACAAAATGGAGCAAGTCATTTACGGTGACAATTGGAGCAGTGGGCGTCTTGCTTCGCCAATGGATATGTTCGTTGGCAAGGATGAGCGAATATACATTGCGGATACGGGCAATAACCGAATCATTATATTAAACAAGGAATTTCAAGAAGAACTGGTCATTTCCAAATTTGATAATGAAGGAAAAGAAGATGCGCTGAATAAGCCGGAGGGGGTATTTGGCACAAATGATGGTCTCATCTATGTGGCAGATACACTCAACCGAAGACTTGTCGTATTTGATACTGCGGGTAAGTTCATACGAGCAATAGGCGAGCCTAAATCAACGCTGCTGCGGCCAGGGTTTCAGTACGCGCCAATCAAGGTAGCCGTTGATAAAGCGAAGCGAATATTAGTCGTTAGCCGCGGGTCTTACGAAGGAATGATGGAGTTTGACG
Source organism: Pristimantibacillus sp. Z349TD_6 (assembly GCF_056173205.1). NCBI lineage: Bacteria > Bacillati > Bacillota > Bacilli > Caryophanales > Paenibacillaceae > Pristimantibacillus (SeqCode) > Pristimantibacillus sp. Z349TD_6. Next base: position 3,208,696 of record NZ_CM149662.1, read on the forward strand.
ATGAAGGGCAGTTTATCGGCTTTATTGGAACGAACCGCGTAAAGTTCAGCCCAATTGATCTGTTCTGGAAACGGATATCGACCAAAGCACAAAGACAGCAAATGGAGCAGTTCATACCGCTTGAATTTAACAATCTCGATCTTGACGAGGACGGGTTCATCTACACCTCAACCTCAGAAGAAGATTCGAACCGGCCGATCAAACGGCTGAATCCATCGGGAGCCGATATTTTGCGGAGCAAGGGTTATTTTCCGCCCAAGGGTGATATTGGCACTCTGAAGACGGGGACCAATCCGGGCAGCTCCATATTCATCGATGTGGCTGCGGATCAAGCTGGCATGTATTCCGCACTTGATTCTAAGCGGGGACGGATATTTACCTACGACAAGGATGGAAATCTGCTGTATGTGTTTGGAGGGCTAGGAAGCAAGCAGGAGAATTTCCGTACCCCCTCTGCCATTGAAATTATGGATGATCATATACTTGTGCTGGATAAAGATAACGGACGGCTGACGGCATTCGAGCCAACCCGCTATGGCAGCTTGATTAGGGAAGCCGTTATTTCGCTTTATCATGGCAAAACAGAGCAATCCACAGCCGCTTGGGAGAAGGTGCTTCAGCTAAACGGAAATGTGGAGGTGGCCTATTTAGGCATCGGCAAATCATTGCTCAAAAAAGGCGAATATCATGAGGCGATGTCTTATTTCAAGCTTGGGAACAACAGGGAGTATTACTCCGAAGCATTTAAGGGTTATCGAAAAAGCATCGTGCTCGCGCATTTCGGCACTATTGTTCTCGTTGTTGCTCTAGCTGTTGTACTTGGTTTTGCCCTCATGAAGTGGAATCGGAGAAAGGTGAATGGCCAGCACTTTCAGGAGTTCGGCATTATCAAAAACCCTTTCTACACGATGATGCATCCCTTTAATGGCTTTTGGGAAATGAAATACGAGCAGAAGGGCAGGCTCAAGCTCGCTTTCGGCATTGTGTTTCTGCTTGTCATCTTCACCATTATTAAGCGGCAATACAGCGGCTTCGTCGTCAATTTCAACAACCCAAGCCAATTGAACAGCTTGAACGAATTAACTTTTATCGTATTGCCTTTTGTTCTCTGGTGTGTTGCCAACTGGTCCTTAACGACCTTGATGAATGGTGAAGGTAAATTCAAAGAAATTGTGATGGCGACAGCTTATGCGATGATGCCATTAGTTATCATTTATTTGCCTCAAACGCTGTACAGCAATTTAATTACAGGCAGCGAAAGCTCGTTCTATTATTTGCTTGATGGGGTTGCCCTGATTTGGTCAGCATGGCTGCTGTTCACAGGTACGATGACAGTGCATCAATATTCAGCTGGGAAAACGGTTGTGACGATGCTGCTTACACTCGTTGTCATCGGAATTATTGTTTTTATCGGGGTATTATTATTCAGCATGCTTCAGCAGATGATCAGCTTCGCCATTTCTGTCTATAAGGAATTATCGTTCAGATTGTAGCGTGCGGGAAGGAGAGATGGTCGTGACAGGTAAGAGGAAGATGTCCAGCATCCTGTTCGCGGCACTGCTTGCGAGCGTTGTTGCTGCAAGTGCGGCAGGCTGCAGCAAGAAGGAAGAAGCTGGAGCGCAGATAAACCTCGGTACAAATGAAGCCGAGGCCGTCTCTGCTCAGCAGGAAGAGCGGGTGATTGGGGCAGGACGTAAATCAACTGCGGTCAACACGGATAAAGAGCTGCAAGCGTTGTCAGCGATGGAGTTAGTGAAAGAAAATGACGCGCTTCAGCTCTATATCAACCGTGAAACGGCAGAAATTGCCTTAAAGGACAAACGCGACAGCTACGTCTGGTTTTCAAACCCGGTAGAGAGAAGCGAGGATCAGAAAGCTTCGCCTTTGTACCATTCAGAGCTATCCTCACAGGTGCTGCTTACTTACTACAATGAAAAAGGGCAGGTCAATGCTTTCAACAGCTATGATGATAGCGTCGCAAAGCAGCAATTCGAAATAACGGACGAAGAGAACGGGATCAAAGTCGTTTATCGAATAGGCAATATTGCCAAAGGTTTTGCTAATATTCCAAAGGTAATCAGCAAAAAAAGATTTCAAGAGCAAATCTTGGATCAGATTGCCGATGAAGAGCTGAGGAAAAGTGTTGAATACAAATTCAGCTTCGATGAGGCAAAACAAATTTATGTCGTCCGCAAGCTGCAGGATTACGTAGCGGAGGAAATCTCAGCGGCACTCGAAGCTGCGGGCTACACAGCGGAAGATGCGCAGCAGGATAACGAAGAGAATGGCGCAGCCGACGCTGCATCAGCCGCAAGGGCAGAATTTACGATTCCAATTCAGTATACGCTGGATAATGAGCAGCTTGTCGTAACGATTCCAGGCAAGGAGCTGCAATTCAATGCGGAATATCCAATTGCCAGCGTACAGGTGCTTAAACATTTTGGCGCTGCTGGTGTGAAGGAAGCGGGATACTTGTTCGTGCCTGACGGCGCAGGCGCTCTAATTGAGCTGAACAGCGGAAAGCACCAAGCGGAACCCTATAATTTGCCTGTGTACGGCAATGACGGTACGTACAATGTGAAAGAGAAAATACAGACGAATGAGATGACAAGGCTGCCGGTATTTGGGCTTAAGCGATCCGACCATGCTTTGTTTGGGATCATTGAAAATGGAGATGCGATGGCAAGCATCACAGCAGATGTAAGCGGACGAAACGACTCCTATAATACCGTTGGCAGCAAGTTTCAAATTTCATCAATGGACTTTTACACGCTTACGTCGGGGACAAAAACGAGCTCTGTGCCGATGTTCCAAAAGAAAAGGTACGAAGGCGACTTATCCATAAGATATTCCTTTCTTAGCGGTGAAACATCCGATTATGTAGGAATGGCTGCTGAATATCGCAATTACTTAATCCAAAAATTCAATATACAAAAGCTGGATAAAGTCGAGGATTCGCCGTTTGTGATGGAGCTGGTAGGAGCATTCCGGGTAGATAAATCATTCCTCGGAATACCGTATGAAGCAACACAATCGCTAACCAGCTTTGCTGAAGCAAAAAACTTGCTGCAAGAGTTGATGGATACGGATATTCACCATATCGATTTGCGTTATGTCGGGTGGTTTAATAATGGTATTCGGCACAGCTCGCCAGCAAGTATCAAAGTGGTGAATAAGCTGGGAGGCAAAGAAGGGCTTCGTGAGCTAGCTGATTTTGCACAGAAAAACGGGATCGGCTTCTACCCGGATACAGCCTTTTTGGAAAAATACAAAGGTTCCAGTGGATCGGCTACATGGCTTGATCGCGGCGAAGCAAAGGTTTATCAATATAATCCGGTTATGTACGATCAGGATACTTCGAAATTTTCCCACTATATCTTATCGCCTGCTGCGCTGCCGAAGCAAATAAACGGTTTTTTGGCGGATTATAAAGCGCTCGGACTGCAGGGATTATCGCTAAGAGATATGGGAAATCAGGTCAATTCCGATTACAATCCGGATAAAACGATAACCCGTCAGGAAGCGCTGGAAATGATCAAGACACAGACGAATAAGCTGAGCCTTCAGGCGCAATCGATCATGGTGAATGGCGGCAACGCATACAGCTTGCCTTATGCAGATGTAATCGTTAACGCACCGACCAAGAGCAGTCTGATGAATATTACAGATCAGGATATTCCGTTTTATCAAATTGCATTGCATGGCTATTATGATTTGGCTGGCTCACCTTACAACATGGATGATAAACAAAATCCTCGTCTATCGATGCTGAAGGCGCTGGAAACGGGCTCGAGCTTATATTATCAATGGTACGCCAGTGACTCAACAAAAGTGAAGGACACCGACTACGATAATCTTTATGCTTTGAACTACAAAGATTGGCTTGATGAAGCGGTGCAGCTCTATAAGGAAGCGAATGGCGTATTGTCGAAGGTTCGGAATCAGGTCATTGTGAAGCATCGACAAATCGTGCCGGGCGTCGTGGAAACGACATTTCAGAACGGTTATGTCATTACGATCAACTACAATAATAAGGCGATAGCAGTAGAGGGCATGCAGCTTGCAGCTCAAAGTTATCAGGTAGGCGGTGAGGCAGATGTTCAATAAGCCATTGACCTTGGCGCAGAAAAAAGCTTGGTGCGGCGTGCTGTTCGCCACGCCATTAATGCTGGGATTAGTCATGCTGTTTATCATGCCGCTCATTCAATCCTTACGATTTAGCTTAAGCTCAATAAGTTTGGTTGAAGGCGGCTTCGCAGTAAAGTATGAGGGTTTCGCAAACTTTCGTCATTTATTTCTGACCAATGCGGATTTTCCGCGGAGGCTGACTGAATCGGTTACAGATATGATCGTTAATGTGCCAATCATCATCGTATTCAGTCTCTTTGCAGCGGTGCTGCTGAATCAGAAGTTCAGAGGAAGAGCGATGGCAAGGGCGGTCTTTTTTCTACCCGTCATTCTAGCATCTGCGGCTATAGCCAATATGGACATTAGCAGCTTTGTTGGAAGCTCTTCTTCATCTAGCGGAAGCGGAAACCTTATGCAGAGCTTCGAGCTGAAAAAGATGATGATGGAGTCCGGCTTGGCGCCTGTATTCGTAAATTATATTTCGGATGCGGTTGACCGAATCTATGAAATTATTAGCTCCTCCGGCGTCCAAATTCTTATCTTTCTTGCGGGCTTGCAATCCATTTCACCCTCACTGTACGAGTCTGCGAGAATTGAGGGGGCGACGGGCTATGAGATTTTCTGGAAAGTTACATTCCCGATGATGACGCCGCTTATTCTGACGAATTTAATTTATTCCATTATTGATTCATTCAATAACAATTCGGTTAACGCACTCATTTCGGAAACCGCATTCAAAACGTTTGAGTTCGGGCAGAGCGCAGCGATGTCTTGGGTGTATTTTATCGTTGTCGCTATAGTACTCAGCCTATCGGCGGGCATCATTTCGAGAAAAGTGTTTTACTACGATTGAGAAGGAGGAGAGGCCATGAAGCTGCCGGCCATTCATGCGGAAAGGTTTCACCGCCACTATAATCCGGTCGAGAGATCGAAGCGATTGTTATGGACGTTGCTAAGGTCAGTACTCGTTTCTGGTTTTTGTTTTATTATATTATTTCCACTATTTCTTCGTTTCTCGGTCGCATTCCGCAACAAAATTGATATCTATGATCCGACGGTGCTGTGGATTCCTAGAAACTTTACGTTGGACAATTTTAAAATTTCGATGGAAGCGACCCACTATTGGGCTACTCTATTGAATACGTTTTTGATATCGGCGGGAACGACTGCCATTCAACTCGCATCCTGTGCGCTAGCGGCATACGCTTTTGCAAAATTGAAATTTAAAGGCAGCGGCATCCTCTTTGGATTCGTTATATTCACCATTGTTGTACCGCCGCAGACGATTATGATTCCGCTATATTTAACGTACAGGTACTTTGATATGTTCGGTTTAGTAGGTTTGTTTTCGAAGAGGGACAGCTTTAATCTAATTGATACCTTTTGGCCTTTCCTAATTTCATCCGCAACGGGAATGGGGCTCAAAAACGGTCTTTACATTTATATTTTTCGGCAATTTTTCCGAGGCATTCCGAAGGAGATTGAAGAAGCAGCCGTTGTTGACGGCTCAGGTGTTTTTAAAACCTTCTATAAAATCATGCTGCCGAATGCCGTTCCTGCTATCGTTACGGTTGTGCTGTTCTCTTTCGTATGGCAGTGGAATGACAGCTATTATGTTTCGTTGTTTCTCAGCAAAGTAAAAGTATTGTCAACTCAGTTAGCAGACATGGGCTCTGTGCTTGGCAAAGAACCCGATCTTGTGTATCAATCCATGCTGCTGAATACAGGCGTTCTCCTGCTTATGCTCCCGCTTATTATTATGTACTTGTTCGTACAGCGCTATTTCGTCGAAAGTGTAGAGCGTACAGGCATCGTAGGCTAATGCAAGCAAAGTGAGCATTAATCGGCATTAGGCAAGCACGTGGAGCGGCGTCTTTGCTTTCATCCCAAACAGAGAATGGAGAAGGATACTTTGATATCATCTACTACTGTTCATATCATTTCACACACCCATTGGGACAGGGAATGGTACTTGCCATATGAGAAGCACCATGTTAGATTAATTGCGCTTATTGACCGTTTGCTTGAGACGCTAGAGCGAGATTCGGATTTCAAAAGCTTCCATTTTGATGGCCAGACGATTATATTAGAAGACTATTTGCAAATTCGTCCGGAAAAAAGAGCGCTGCTTGAGCAGTATGTTCGCGAAGGACGCATTCATATTGGACCGTGGTATATTTTGCAGGATGAATTTTTGACGAGCGGTGAAGCAAATGTACGCAATCTCGTTTATGGACACCAAGATGCTATGCAGTTCGGCAAAGTTGCCAAGGTGGGGTATTTCCCGGATTCGTTCGGAAACATTGGTCAAGCACCACAGCTGATGCTGCAAGCAGGGATCGAGAATGCTGTGTTCGGACGCGGTGTGAAGCCAACTGGCTTTAATAATGAGGTTTCTCAAACGAAAGCCTACGAATCTCCGTTCTCCGAGATGATTTGGGAGGCTCCAGACGGCTCAAGAGTGATCGGCATTCTGTTCGCCAATTGGTACAGCAACGGCAATGAAATTCCAACTGAGCCAGAAGCAGCCGGTGCTTATTGGCAGCGTAAATTAATGGACGTCGCCGAGTATGCTTCAACGCCTCACTGGCTCATGATGAATGGCTGCGATCATCAGCCGGTGCAGACGGATGTAGCACAAGCTATTGCGACTGCGCAGCAGCTATTTCCGGAATATCAATTTGTCCATTCGAATTTTGAAGATTATATTGAGGCGGTAACCGCATCGCTCCCTGAGAAATTGTCCATCGTCAAAGGTGAACTGAGAAGCCAGCATACCGATGGCTGGTCGACACTTGTTAATACTGCATCTTCGCGAATCTATCTTAAGCAAATGAACCAAACAGGTCAGACGCTGTTGGAGAAAGTGGCCGAACCGATAGCAGCCTTTGCTTATTTGACAGGCCATGCTTATCCTCATCATCTATTCACATATGCTTGGAAAACATTGATGCAAAACCATCCGCATGACAGCATTTGCGGATGCAGTGTCGATGAGGTCCATGCAGAGATGGTGACCCGTTTTGCCAAAAGCAAGCATATCGCCGAAAGCATTATCGAAGACAGTTTATCCGCAGTCGCTTCGAAGGTAGATACAAGGGAATTTGCTTCCTTTGGAGAAGTTGCTTCTACACTCGTTGTTGTTAATACAACGGGCTGGCTGCGTTCTGGTGTTGTTTCCACTGATGTTGAAATCGAACGCATCTATTTCAACAGTGGAATAGATTTTTACACGATGAAGCAGCGACTGAAGGAAATTGATTTAGCAGGTCTATACCTCGTAGAGTCAGAGGGCAGCAAGGTATCCAGCGGCATAGAAGATCTAGGCGTACAATTCGGATACGATTTGCCCGAGGATCAATTCCGTCAGCCTTATTTTGCTAGAAAAGTACGTATTCAATTTGAGGCGCACGGTGTACCAGCACTTGGCTACAAAACCTATGCGCTGATTAGAAATGATCATTCTAAACAGCTTCAAGCTGAAGAAGGCTCTCTAATTAGAAATGAACGAGAGATGGGCAATGATTATTTGACTGTAACGATCGCTGATGACGGTTCCTTGACTATTGTTGATCATCGTTCGAATGAAGTGCTGCGCAATCAGTGTGTATATGAAGATACAGGAGACATTGGTAATGAGTATATGTACCGCCAGCCAAACGGTGACGTCCCGCTGACAACGAGAGGCCTTCGAGCCGAAATACGCATAACGGAAGATACACCTTTTCAAGCCAGCTTTGAAATTACGCACCAGATGTTAATCCCAAAGTCGGCAGAAGAGCTGTTGCAGCAGGAGAGAGAAGAGCTGATTTGGTTTACTGGACGAAAATCAGGCAGGTCGGATAAGCGTATTCCTTTTACGATTAAGACGAAGGTATCACTTAACAAAAACGGGCAAGCACTGCAAATAGAAACCACCTTTAACAACGAGGCTCTTGACCATCGTTTGCGTATGTTGTTCCCGGTAGACTTTCAATCGAAGACACATTTGGCAGATTCAATCTTTGAAGTGGTGGAGCGGGATAATACCCCATCGGAGGAATGGAGAAACCCAAGCAATTGTCAGCATCAGCAAGCTTTTGTGACGTTGATTGGCGTGAAGCAGGGAGTTACGATCGCCAACCTTGGTTTAAATGAATATGAAGTTTTGCGAGAAGAAGATGAAAACAATACCATTGCGGTTACTTTGCTGCGTGCGGTGGGAGAGCTAGGTGATTGGGGATACTTCCCGACCCCTGAGGCGCAGTGTCTCGGCGAGCATACGGTTAAGCTTGAAATTATACCGTTTCCGGTAGAGAATCAGCATGCAAAGTCGGAGTTCATTGGGCATGGAGCTATGTCATCGATGAAGGAAGCTTATCAATATCAAGTTCCATGGATAGTGAAGCAGACGGGTACACATGAGGGTGAGCTTCCAAGTAGTTTTTCCTTTATGCAATGGGAGGGTGACAAACTATGTTTGTCTGCTCTTAAGGTATCGGAGAACACGGGGGATTTGATCGCGCGCTGGTATAATCTATCACGAGATGAGCAAACGTTAAGCGTATACCCTACGCTAGGTGTGAACGCAGCACATCGCAGCAGCGTAATGGAGCAGAGGCTGGAGGAGTCAGAGCTTGGCCGAATGGTGGTTCGTCCCGCTGAAATCATTACGCTTAGTTTAGATGTTTCTTTGTAAATTAGCATACGGAGTATAACACACCCCTAACTGTCTTTGAGAAACGGTTGGGGGTGTGCTATATTTCAAGAGGGATGAGGTTGACATGGACGTAAGCATCAAGTTTGCGGCATGGGCAAATATTATGAAAACAAGGGGAAGGTGTTACGGATGAAAAGAGTACTGCTGCTCGGAGATTCGATCCGAATGGGCTATGAACCGCTTGTGCGCGAGGCTTTGAATGAAACGGCAGAGGTTGTCGCACCTGAGGAGAACGGCAGATTTGCGAAACATACGTTATGGGGAGTTAATTTGTGGATTAGAGATCTGGGCAAACCAGATATCGTTCATTGGAACAACGGATTATGGGATTTGCATCATGAAGCGCCAATGGTCGAGGCACTTACTTCATTAGAAGAATATTTGGAAACGCTTAAACGAACGGCGAATGAGCTGCAAAGAACGGGTGCAAACATCATATTTGCAACAACGACGCCTGTTCCAGCCGATGCGATTGGGCGCAGCAATGCAGAGATCGATTTATACAATGCGGCAGCTGTAAAGCTGATGGAAAGCCTAGGCATACAAATAAATGATCTGAATGCTGCCATAAAAGAAGATCTAGCATTACATATTTGCGAGGACCGTTTGCACTTATCTGAACGAGGAAATCGTAGATGCGCGGAGAAAGTCATCGAGCACATACATAAATTTTTGTAATCTAAGGAGTAAGAGAAATGGCAGTCCAAAGCCTGTAGCTAGGCCGGACTGCCATTTTTTGTTTTAACGGATAAGGTTCACATCGTCGCATCGATCAAAAAAAGCGTTTTGCTGCTGCAAAGAGGTTTCATCATTTTTGACAGCGTGTATCGCTTTGGCGAAGTTGCTTGCGCACATTGAAATATACTCCTTACCATACGCTGCCGTCGACAATGAAGGATCACCCGCAATCTGATTAGGAAATTCCATATACCAATGGATGCCAGCGGACAGCCTATGCTCCGTTAGCGTTCGTCCAAGACCTTTGGACTCCCACTCGCCTGGATTCAAACGGTCCATATGGACAAGAGACGGATTAATATGAAGAATTTGCGATGTTTCCATATGATCGGCATGCCCATAGTCATCTGGCGTTTGATAGGATTGATCAAGATGAGCAAGCTGCTCGGCATTTAATTCCCATAGATTATAGGCGTACACAACATAATCCTTGCGTTCATCGAGCATCGTTTGGACGAAATAGCTCAGCAGATTGTTATTGCCGCCGTGCCCATTGGCCAAAATAATTTTGTTGAAGCCGTTGCGCCTAATTTCCTTGCACACTTCCTGCAAGAGGCGCAGCTGCAGCTCGCTGCCAAGAGCAACTGTGCCAGCGTAATGCTTCACCTCGGATACTTGGCCGAAAATATAATAAGGAAAGATAACACATGACTCTAATTGAGCTGAATTCTCTACGATTTCTCTAGCGATCATCATATCCGTTCCGAGGGGAAGATGATCGCCATGCTTTTCAAGACAGCCGATCGGCAGGACACAGACTCGGTTCGTTGACTTCACGGCCGCCTCAAATTCCTTGACGGTTAAGTTTTCCCATAACATACAGTTGGTCCTCTCTGTGTTGTTTAGTGGGCTGCCTTGGATACGTAAACGAGAATAATGGTTTCCAAATAATTAAGATCCGCAGCCATTCGTTTTTTAACCTCTATGTTCAAAGCACGATCCGATTCGATACGCTCCAGAAGCTTCTCTATTTTCTTAAGTGCTTCTTTGGCGTCCTTGCCGACTGATTTTTTATCCTTCCAGCTTTTTTCAAGCTGCTCCAGCTCTTTTACATATTTCTTATCGTTATCCATCCCATTAAGCGGGACATAAATCTGTTTGATTTTGCGCTGCATTTCGGAAATGATCGTTTTGAAGGATGTTAAAACATCTTTGTCTGGCACGATAGCGGGTTTGCTGTAGAGCCCTGCTAAAAGCGCTTTGTCATATTCATTTCCAAACAACGATTCAAATTCGAACAAAGCTGAGCCGGAGACGCCTACTGCGACGGAGTCGTTTATTTGTTTAAGCAGCATCTCCTTCGTTAAGCCGAGATTCGTTCCGACACCAATGACGATCAGCGCTTTGTTGTTTGCGAGTGCAACGGAGTTTAAGGAATCCGTGGCAACAGATGAAGCGTCTGGATGATAGGACATCGGAAAGAGCTGGTCGATATAGTTTTTGGCAATCCAATCCTTTGGCTCCTGGTGCATGAACTCTGGCCCATTCACGTAGTTCGGCCATACGGCGGCGGAGACTCGGATATCCGGCTTCAATTTTTTGGCTTCACTGGAGATCCGATATACGAACTCATTAATCGTATTTTTTCTAAAATCAACCCACGCTTGCCAAAGGTTGTCGCCGGGATGGAGGTCGATCGGATCTGCGCCATGCTTCTGCTTGAACAGATTGCGCGTATAAGAGTCATAACCAAAGTCGTTCGTGTAATCACCTGCATCGGGATAACGAATATAGTCCAAATGCAAGCCGTCTACTTTATATTTCTGAAGCAGCTCCTTATAAATTTCAGAAACAAAGTCCCGTACTTCAGGCCTTACAGGGTTTAGGAAGTAGTACTGGGTGTTGTAAAGCGGAACGTCTTGATAATCGTGGCCTTGTCTACTGATCATGGACCATTCCGGCTTAAGGCTTCTGACGGGACCTGCCATACTGCCGACGCCTACCAAAAAGTTTTCGACCCATGCATGAACCTCGATGCCTGCTTTTTTGGCTTCAGTTATATAGGCGTTCAATACGTCAAAACCGCCATAAATCGGATTTTGAGCAGCTAGCGGATGGCTCGTTGGGTAAATCGTAAAGCCATTCCACCACGTCTCTAAGTAAATGGAGTTGATATTTAAAGCGTGAAGCTTCGCAATATGCTGCTGAACCTGCCCCAGATTCGTTTCCTTCGGACGAATCCAAATGGATCGATGATCTACAGCGCGGGATTCATAGCCCATGAAGCTGGCTTTCTCCACCCGTGCGTTCAGCTCTGCGAACTGGACGGTGAAGGAAGCGAAATCACCTTGTGCAATCTGGCTTTTCAAATCGACCAATGCTGCTTGTGCAGATGTAATTTGCTGTTCCATACCGTTGTAGTTAATGTCTAGAAACTGCTGCTTGGAGAGAATAAGCTTTTGCTTCGCAGCATCTATTCCTATTTGCGCTTTATCCAGATAGGATTCTGGCGTGAACAGAAATAACGCTTGTTTCTTATTCGTGAGCAGCTTGAAGCTGCTGCCTATGGATACATGCTCGCTTAGCCAGCTTGCTTTGACGCCATGCCCGGATATGACATATCCGCCAGCTGGAATGGTAGAATTATTGCCGCTCACCTGCGTGACCTTGCCTTCCGAGTTTACGACAACCTCGTATCCCCAAGGATTTGTTCCCGTTGCTGCGCCATAGCTGTTGTCGTAAATAATGAGCTGATCCGTTCCGCGGTGTCCGGGGTATGGTTCATTGCTGCCGTCATCCCAGCCTCCGGGATTATCTTCTCTCGTTCGCGGATTTAAGGCGTCGTATCCTACTTTGGAGGCTTCAACTAACACTTCATTGTTCATATTCAATTCAACGGCATCTCCAATCCGCACAGTTCCATTTAATTTGGCAAAAAACGGACTTTCAGCTTGAATTGAGAGAACGTATCCACTCGCAGGAATGGATGAGTTGTTATCGAGCCAATTGCCGCTAGTATCCTGCGTCATCGTTGCTATTCGCGTAACGGAACCTCCGTCAACCGTGATCTCCATGCCCCATGGATTTGTTTTTGTTGCAGGGCCGTATTCTGGCAAATACAGAACGATATCCGCGGCTCCGCGCCCTGCATTAACCTGAGTAATTGGAACGATCTCTTCATTAACGGTGAAATATTGGGCTGGATAAACCGATATAGGAAAGCTCGTAGTAATGGAATCTCCAATCTTGAAGCCGCTGATCAATGGAGCTTTGTTTCCCGTTCCAGATATGACGTATCCGTTAGCAGGAATATAAGTGCCGTTAGTGCTGTTTGTGTATATGGCTGTAACGATATCGTTTGTAATGATGGCTTCTGTTGTCGGAACGAGCGGAGGTTTTGTTGTGGTTCCGTAGCTGCGGGTAAATATCATGAGTTTGTTGTCTTGACTCTCTTGATTAATGAGGTCAACGATGTGGTTTGTGCCGTCCTCAAGTGTAATGGATGGCTGGTCAGGAGAAGCGGGCTCTGAGAAGGCGGTTGAAAAAATGCTGATCAGAAGAAGGGCAACACAAAGGACGAGATTAAACAATCGTTTGGTCATCATGGCATACACCTCGAATCTTCTCATTTGTACGCATAAAACAGAACCTTACACTTCACCGCCTTTCGGATAAAGTAGCTGTTCATGTTCATGATGGATTGTTTATCTAGCAGTAGTGTACCAGTAAGTGGATCGTTTTTCCATAAATTTTATAAAAAGAGGATAATATTTTTATTTTCTATCTATTGCTTTAAATTTTCTGGCCAATGCGTCTCAATGCCTTGATTTTGAATAAGCGTTAAGAAAGCTTCCAGATGCTGCTTATTTTCTCGTACTTCATGCGGGGTGACTTGATTTATAATGGAGTAAGCGGCTAAATAACCTGCAGATTCACCGATGTTCCATTCGGTTGGATGCAGCCGGTAGCAGCCGTTTGTAATTTGAGTAGTGCCAATATTTTTACACGCAGGGAGCAAATTTTTCATCCGAACGGGGAGGAGGGCTCCGAGCGGAATTTCGTATGGCAAGCTGGGAATGTAGAAGCCGCGATTGGATTTTGTTGTTGTGTGGAGATCTAGATGATAACTTCCGACGCCTACACTGTCCTCATATCGTTTGATCCCTTGATCCCCCCTGATTTCGAGGCTGACATCATGCTCCGTAATCGTATACTGCGCCTTTATTCTGCGAGATTCCCGTATATAAGGATGTTTGGCAATACCATCTTCTGTTCCAACAATGTCACCGCGAAGTCGAAGGCCGGGATAACCAATGCCTCCATCTGGACGCGGTGCTTCCGTTTGCAGCCAATAAACGAGCGATAGACTTTGCTGACGCGCACTCTTCAAATGTTTTTGTTTTTCTTCTTCAGTTACCTCATAAATAGGTCCTAAATAATAATCGTTTTGTGCCCAGTTAATTAAAGTGATATCGCTTTCAAAAGAGCCTTCTTTAAACAAAGAACGGTCAATAATGCGCCTGTAAGTCCAGAAGGGCATGGGTTCTTTCCCATCGGGCATGAAGATAATTTCTTTGTCCTGGCACGGATCATGAATGTCTCCCATTTTCCAGCCGAACAGCGGGAAACGTGAATGCGCAGGAATGAAGCTTCGCCAAAAGTCATACTGCTCTGGTTTCTCAATCGTATAATCCGCGTTCTCCATGTGATCCAAAGCAAATACATACGTAAAGGATTGCATATCAAGGGAATCGGCCTGCTCAAGCGCATGCGGTTCTCCCGTTTCAGCTTTTGCTTCAGCTCCTGATACATACTCTGCACCGGCAAGAGGAAGAAGGTCGCCACATTCTGTCGCGTCCAAATAGTAGAAGCCATGCAGCTTCTTCATTTCACCTGAGGTGATGTGTTTGATAAGGACAGATTCAATCAGGTCTTCGTTTGTTTCAACCGACTCTAATTGACAGCCGAGTAGAATAGTTATTTTTCCACTGCTGATATGAGGGGCAAGCATGGTCTCAAGCACATGAAGCGCGGCTTTTGGTTCATGGCAAAGTCGGCTGACCCAGCCGTTTCCTGGGTTTAGGCGATCATTGTTTTTGGCGTCTTCTACTAAGGGATAATTATCCTTGTAATAGCGGCGAATACGGCCCCGAAACTCACGATATGTGCGGGTGCAGCCGAAGCTTTCAATCCAAGGATGCTCGTCGGGAGGAACGGCTTGACTAGTCAACTGCCCGCCAATCCAATCCGTTTCTTCCGTAACGATCACCTTCATGCCTAACTTAGCTGAGGATAGTGCAGCCATGCATCCGCCAAGCCCTCCGCCAAGTATAATAATGTCAGCCGTTATCGATTGTTGTTCCATTCGAGTCCCGCCCTTCTAGAATTGAATGAAAATTTGCTATATCGTAACACGAGATAGAGATTATATCCACCAATTATGATATTATTAAAAAAAATATCTTTTTCAAAATTCTGGCAGGCCATGGAGCCTATATCCGAACATTATTTTAATTTGTGAAAGTCAATTGAAGGAAAGAGGAGGGATTCAATTGCCTCAAGAGATCAATATGCAATGGGTTACGAGTCTTTGTATTCATTACGAGATTGGAGAGCCGCTCATTCAGCCAAGTCCGGTCACTGGCGGTTTGCTTCATCACATGTGGAAGCTCAGCACAACAGAAGGGCAATTCGCCTTGAAAATATTAAACCCTGAAATTATGTCAAGAGCAGGTGTCTTGTCCAACTATTTGCTCTCGGAGCGTATTGCAGCAGCCGCAGCAAGTGCAGGTATACCTGTCGTCTTAGCAAAGACGGTTAATAATGACATCATTACTCAGGTTTCTGGTGTGGATGTTATGCTATTTGATTGGATTGATGGAGCTGTCATTACTCCTGCTGATTGCCGCAGGGAACACGCAAGTATAATTGGAGCTTTGCTTCATAAGATTCACAATTTGAAATTCGAGGAGCAGCATAGTCCACTATGGACCTCCTTCGGGCAGGACTACTTCAGGAATTTGATAGATGATGGACTCAGGTCAGCGACGCCATGGGCGCAGCAGATGGATGCTGGATTCAATGACTTGTTAGAATGGAATCATCAGTATCAGCAAGCCAGCCAGATGTTGAACGATAGCCAGTGCTTCAGCCATCGCGATTTGAATCCGAAAAACGTCGTTTGGAAGGACGGTCTTCATCCGCATATTATTGACTGGGAAGCAGCTGGTTCAACAAATCCAACAATGGAGCTGCTTGATGCTGCCTTAAGCTGGAGCGGGATTGATACGGGACACGTCAATAAAGAGACTTTTATGACGATGCTAGGCTCATATCAAAAGGCCGGCGGGACAGAGCTAACGCATGTGAAGGAAGCTTTCTACGGCAGAATGGGCAGTATGCTCGAATGGCTGGAGTACAATATGAGACGTTCGCTGCACACAGATATTTTCGGTGAGTCGGAGCAGCAGCTTGGCAATGAGCAGGTGCTGTTGACCTTCTCGTCCTTAAAGGAAATGTCAGCAAATATTGATGAGTGGATGGAATGGATAGAGGAGAGGGATCAGAATGAAACCAGCAATAAATAAAAAAATTATCGTCATTGCCCACCGAGGTGCGGCCGGGTATGCACCCGAGAATACGATGGCGTCGTTTCAGCTTGCGATCGAGATGAAGGCTGATTTCTTGGAACTGGATATTCAGCTTACGAAGGATGGGCAGCTTGTTGTTATTCATGATACAGAGGTTGATCGTACGAGTAATGGCAGAGGCAAAGTGCTGGACTTTACGATGGCTCAGCTGAGTGAACTGGACGCAGGAAGCTGGTTTAATGCGAAATTTGAAGGTGAACGAATGCCAACACTATCAGAGGTATTCGACTTATGCAAAGGGAAAATCGGTATCTTAATCGAGATTAAGGCGCCTTGGCTGTATCCGGGGATAGAGCAGAAGTTAGCCGAAGAGCTGCGTGCTCACGGCATGCTGGATGAAGATCCTGCTTCTATTATTGTTCAATCTTTTGATCAGAGCTCTGTGAAGCGATTTAGTGCTATTATGCCCCAGGTTCTAGTTGGTTTGCTTGTTTATCAGTCTGAAGATGTAACGGCAGAGAAGCTTCAAGAAACAGCCGTGTATGCAGATTATGTGAATCCGAGCTTGAATCTCGTTACAAAAAAATTCGTAGATACCATTCATGCATTAGGCAAAAAAACGACGCCTTGGACGGTTCGCTCGGCAGCGGAAGTGCCGCCATTGCTCGATCTTAACGTTGATGGCATTATTACCGATTATCCTGATTATGTGAAGTGATAGGGATTGATCAGGATGTTTTGAGGGTATTACATTTATTGTAAGCCATGAGTAGATCATCTAAACTATTTAGATAAGTACACTATGAAGCGAGCTGATACGATGAAGATGGCAGGTCAAAAAATTAACCAATCCAATACGCTTTTGTTGATTTCGAGTATATATACTTCCTTGACCAAAGCGGAGAAAAAAGTAGCCGACTATGTAAAATCAAATCCCGAGGAAGCGGTTATGGCGACGGTAACCGATTTATCTGAGCAGGCGGGGGTAGGCGAAACGTCCGTTATTCGGTTTTGCCGCAAGTTAGGCTTCCGGGGCTACCAAGAGTTTAAGCTGTCTATTGCGCAGGATTTGGTCAACCGTCCGTCGTACTCGACCGTTGAAATAGAAGAAGAAGACAGCACGCTGACGAAGGCAAGAAAGATTACGCTTCGCAACGAGATGATGCTAAAAAATACGCTTGATCTAATCAATCCGGCGGATTTGGACAAAGCAGTCCATCGGATGCTCGCAGCGGACAAAATTTATATTTTTGGAGTAGGATCATCCGGTATTACAGCGCTTGATCTTCATTATAGGCTGATGCGAATTGGAATGAATGTGGAGGCGCATAGAGATTCCCATATTATCGCGATGTCTGCATCGCTCGTGAAGAAAGGGGAAGTGGTGTTTGGCATATCAACCTCGGGAAGCACGAGGGATCTGGTAGATCCGCTGCGCCAAGCGAGAGCTAATGGAGCTGAGGTCATTTGTTTGACAAGCCATATGCGTTCTCCGATTACAGCACATGCCGACACCATTTTATTGGTGCCCTCACGTGAGATGCCTACCGAAGGCGGATCTTGGTCAACAAAGATTACTCAGGTACATTTATTGGATATTTTGTGCAATTTGTTGTCTCATAAGAAAAATAATGCCACAGAAGCTTTGGAGAAGACGGCTCGCTCCGTCGTAGACAAGCTGTATTAATCGATAGGCAATCTTTCGATCATATCGCAAAGCCCATCAAAAAAGGAGACCCTCATTTTAAACTGGTACCCATACACTGGACACTTTGAAAAAAGGGTTTAGTGTATGGGTACCTTTTTTTGTATACTAGAGTGAATAGTGGGGGCGGTCATATGAGTAAAAAACACTTTAATCAATATGAACAAGAACAGTTAGCTAACAACCCGTATGTCTTACGAGTCAGCGAAAAATCAATTACGTATGCTGATGAATTCAAACGTGTGTTCATTGACCAATATGTATCGGGACGAACTCCGAGGGAGATTTTTGAAACCAGTGGATTTCAAGTGGAGATCCTCGGGTTGAAGCGGATCGAACAATGTGCAGATCGTTGGAAGAAAGCCTACGAAAAAGATGGGATTACGGGACTTGCGGACTCGAGAAAAGAAGCGGTTCTACGTCCATCAAAACGAGATTTATCTCCTGAAGAGATTATTGCCAGGCAGGATGCAAAGATTAGACTTTTGGAGGCTCAACTGGCATACGTAAAAAAGTTAGACAGGAACGAAAGGAGGCTAACAGCAAACGGAAAGATCCTAAATCCGAGTGATTGTTTTAACCTTATTCAGGAAGCTGTTCAACAAGGTTTGGGGCGAATGACACGTTACCTTTGTCAACTGCTTGACGTGTCACGCTCTGGCTTTTATAACTACCTTCACTCTGCTGACAAGCGTCAGAAGCGTACGTTAGCGGATGAGCAAGCAGGTGCACTTATCAAGAAAGCCTTTCATCGAAGAGGTTATAAAAAAGGCTCCCGATCCATTAAGATGACGCTCCAGAGCGAATATGACACCTGTTACAATCTAAAGCGAATTCAAAGGCTAATGAAAAAATTTGACCTCGTTTGTCCTCATCGAAAACCTAACCCGTATCGACTTATGACCAAAGCTACACTCGAACACCGCACGCTCCCAAATAAGCTGCAGAGGGACTTTAAGAAGGGAATCCCAGGCCTTGTTTTACTCACGGATATCACCTATCTTCCGTATGGAAAATCACAGACGGCTTATTTGTCGACCATTTTGGACGCCTCTACAGGGGAGCTTCTAGCCCGAAATCTCTCCGTATCCCTCCAACTGCCTTTAGTCACAAATACCATTGAATCGTTAATGAAGCAGAAGCGCGTAAAACTTCATAAGAAGGTCTTTATCCATTCCGATCAAGGGAGCCATTACACGAGCCCTACCTACCAGAAATTATTGAAGAGTAAGGGCCTTGGACAATCGATGTCACGTCGTGGAAACTGTTGGGATAATGCACCTCAGGAGTCCTTCTTCGGTCATATGAAAGATCATGTGAAGAGTCAAGACTGTACAACCTTGGCTGAATTAGAACGAGAAATTAATCGCTATATTCGTTATTACAATCATCATAGATATCAGTGGAAACAAAAAAGGATGACTCCTGTTCAGTACAGGAATCATCTCTTAAGTGTGGCTTAGTGCTCTTTTTTTCAAAGTGTCCTTGACTAAGGGGTCAGTTTATTTGGGTCTCCTTTTTTGATGGGTCTTTATAAAGATAAAGAGCGTTTATTGCCCTGCTTCGTCCTGCTTCTCCGCTGCGAAAGATTGGATGCTTTCTTTGCGGCGCTCGTTTTTAGCTTCGATCGATTGCTGCTGATCCGAAGATAATTCATCTGCAAATTCATTTAAGTACTGTTCAGCTTCTTGCAAATTTTCTTTTGTGTTGTTAATATGCTGCTGCAAATGAGCGGCATTATCTTCTCTGTTGTCTGGTTTAGCCATTTGTAAACCTCCTCTCTGTACAATAGTCCTAATTAAGATGTCCGACAAGCACCGAAATTATGCCAATAGAGAGCGTTGACAGCTAATGTTTAAATTTTCTGACAATATAGAATAAAGGCATATTTTTTTAATATATAAATTAATAGTGGAGAAAAAATCCGTTGTGTGATAGCTTAAAAAAGGATTCACCCGATAAAGGACGAACCTTTTAAAATACGACTTTTCCAAATAGATTTTTAGAAGAATTTCAAATAAAAGAATTTTCTTTCAGAAAAAATAAAATTATTGAAAAATTCCTCCAGTGATGATATGTTGTAAACAGGAAAGATCATCACTTTCTGGAAGGATTTATAGCATCTCATTATTGGTGGACTACCATGACAATCACATAAAAAGTAAGCCGAAACCTTCCAAGTAAGTGGGGCATGAAGGCATCGATGCGGGGTTGGAACTTGAACTGATAACAGGGAGGGATGACCAAACAGCAGTTGATCGCAGCAAATGTAGAGTAAGCATGAGCTCTTGCATTTCATCCATTGGAGGGGTAAAGCTATGCGGAAAGTAAAATGGTTTGCAATGGTTTTATTGACGGTTACGCTCGTTTTTGTATCGGCATGCAGCAAGGGCACCAATAACGGAAGTGAGAAAGCGACGAACAAGCCTACGAATGATACGACTGTCGAAACGGCAGCTCCGACAGAAGCTCCGCCTGTAGAGCCGGTTATCGACATGAACGGCGAGACGTTAAAAATTATTCACTGGGTCGACGGACCGTCAGAGGATACGCCGGAAGGTGCAGCGACACTCGAGAAGTGGCGGGCTGCCGAGAAGAAATATAATGTGAAGATCGTATGGGAGAAGGTACCTTGGGGCGAGAACATAAAAATGGTTACAAACGCCGCGCTCTCTGGTGAGTCGGCAGCCGATATCGTACCTTTGGATTACTATTTTGCAGTGCCGGCCATCAATCAAGGATTGTTTATGCCGGTGGATGATTTCTTCAATTTTGATGATCCCAAATGGCCTGCAGGCTTGAAGCAGCACGGTGCGGTCAATGGCAAAATGTACGGCTTTACCTCCAATATCAACAACGCCTCTGGTCTCTACTACAATAAAACATTATTTGAGCGCGAAGGTCTTCCAGATCCGCATGATTTGATCGCTCAAGACAAATGGACATGGGACGCTTTCCTAGACATCGCCAAAAAAGCGACAAAAGATACGAACGGCGACGGTGTAATCGACCAATGGGGCGTCACCAATATCGTCGGAAATCTATCACGCATCTTGATTCACTCCAACAACTCCTCCTTTATTACACTCAAAGACGGCAAAAACGTCTTCAACTATGACGATCCAAACCTATTAGAAGCACTTCGATTTTTTAGTGATCTATTTAATGTGCATAAAGTCGTCGCTCCTAACAAAAACGAGAATTTCGAGGATTACAATGAGTCGCAAACGTTATTCAACTCCGGTAAAGCCGCGATGGTGACTGGTGAAGTGTGGGAAGGCGCAACAAGAACAACAATGACCGATGAGCAAGGTTTTGTTTATTTCCCTAAAGGTCCAAAAGCAACAACATGGCAAGGCAGCATTGAAAACTACGTGCAGTTCTATATCCCTGCCATCGTTAAGAGAGCAAAAGAGAAAGCTTATATTTGGGAACAAATTCAAATGTGGGATCGCGTAGAGCCGATTAACCGCGAGGAAGCGGAGAAGCAGCTGCTTGCTGATGAAAGCGATATTGAAGTGATGCTCGATTCTCTCAAATATGCACAGCCTATTTTTCTACCGCTAGGCGGAGCTTTAAGCGATATTTCCTATTCGATTGCCAATCGCGGCGAGTCGCCAGAGACGGTGCTTGAGCGAAATAAACAAATTGCGCAGGATGCGATTGACAAGGATTTGAATACACAAACAACAACAAAGGCAGCACAATAAAGGATGAGACTAGATTGATGAAACAGCATCGCAGGGAATCCCCATAAGGGATTCCCATCCTTTTATATGGACGACCATTTAAAGAGGAATGAGGGGTTCGCATGCTGAAGGTAACCAGGAAAACAAAGAGAGTGGTTGGCGCACTGCTGGCTCTGGTCCTATGCCTGACAATCGTCTCCATTTATCCTGCGAGCCGCTCCTCAGGCAGCGATCATATACTTGAGTCTACTCATGCGGCATCAGCCTTATTGGAGAAGAAATTAGCAAACCTCCCTTCAGCAGGAAATCGCTATGAAGAGTATGCAGCTGAGTATGCAAATGAGCCGCATCCATCGATCACACAAACAATTGAAGCCGAATCCTTTGCTGCGATTGAGGGTATGAATGCTGAAAAATTGGAAGTTTACGACGGTGCCGAGACGCCAGTCGTTGAAACGGAAGATTCAGGTGTGATTCATTGGGATGTTGATGTGCCAGAAGACGGATTATATCATATGTCTTTGCGGTATTTTCCGGTGGAAGGCAACACCTCACCCATTGAGAGAGAGCTGCGTATCGACGGTGAAGTTCCTTTTGAAGAAGCATCCAGACTTGTTTTCTCACGGGTATGGCGCAATGAGCTGGCCGAGCTGGAGCAGGATGCCAAGCAAAATGATTTACGGCCGAGACAAGTTGAAAGCCCGCAGTGGCAGGAGAGAGTATTGCGTGATGCGGAAGGTTATTATCGTGAGCCGTTCTCCTTTTATCTATCCAAAGGCCAACATCGAATTTCACTCGTTTCTCTAAGAGAACCGATGATTATAGACTATTTGAAGCTTTATCAGCAAGAAGAAATTCCTCCCTATGAGAAAGTAGCGCAAGGGTATCAAGAGCAAGGCTATAGTGCGACGAACGGCTTGTTTATTAAGCTTCAAGGCGAGGACGCCGCGTTCAAATCAAATCCCTCATTGTATCCGCTGAATGATCGCTCCAGTCCTGGCACGGAACCCTATCATGTATCAAAAATTAGAATGAATACAATCGGAGGCGTCAACTGGAAAATTCCCGGACAGTGGATTTCGTGGAACCTTGATATTCCAGAAGACGGGCTTTATGAATTTGGCCTAAGATACAAGCAAAATACGGTCAGAGGCGTCAACGTGGTTAGAGAGCTTTCCATCGACGGGGAAATTCCGTTCAAGGAGGCGGAAGCTATCCCTTTCCGTTATGACGGCGCATGGCAGATTGGAATGCCTGGCGAGGATGGCAAGCCGTACTTATTTTATTTGACCAAGGGGAAGCATGAAATCAAGCTGGAGCTGACGATGGGCGACCTCGCTGAAATTATTCGAATGGTGCGTTCCAGCATCCAGCAGCTCAACGCATTGTATCTCAAAATCATCATGATCACTTCAGCTTCGCCAGACCCTCTTCGCGATTATGAGCTGGAGAAAAAAATTCCTGAGCTGCAAAAGGTGTTTAAGGAGCAGAGCGAGTTTCTTACCGCCGCAGCAGATCGGATGGATGAGCTGGTTGGCGGCACGAGCGCCAGCACGACAATCTTAAGAACAACCTCCTATCAATTGAAGGATATTGGAAGCCGTACCGAGACATTGACCTCACGGCTCAAAGGCTTCAAGGATAATGTGACTGCCCTCGGCACTTGGCTGCTTACCGTAAATCAACAGCCGCTTGAAATCGATTATTTGTTTTTCAAATCGCAAGACGTACCTGTGCCGAAGGTCAGTACTGGAATTATCGGGAAGTCTGTACATGAAGTGATGTCCTTTGCCAGATCGTTTTCCGAAGACTATAGCCACATCAGCAACGTCAAGCAAGGAGACAAAGAAGTAACCGTGTGGATTGCAGCAGGAAGAGATCAGGCTCAGCTGCTTCGGTCTATGATTGACAACACCTTTACGCCGCAAACCGGCATTTCAGTTAATTTACAGCTCGTGAATCCAGCCGTCGTTCTGCCGGCAACGCTAGCGGGGAAAGGCCCCGATATCGCGCTGACTCAAGGCGATGTAATCAACTTTGCGATGCGGAACGCGCTTCAGGATTTATCCAGCTTTCCGGAGTTTGAACAGGTTAAGGACCGGTTTATGGATAGCGCTTTCGCAAGCTTTAAGTATCAGAACGGCGTGTTTGCTCTACCAGAAACACAATCGTTCCCAATGCTATTCTACCGCAAAGATATTTTGGAAGAGCTGCATTTGGACGTGCCGCAAACATGGGAGGATATGTACCGTATCATTCCCGAGCTCCAGAAGCACAACATGGATTTGGCGCTGCCGCAAAATATCGTGTTTGAATCAATGCTTTATCAAAATGGCGGCCAATATTACCAGAAAGACGGTATTGCAACGGATCTTGATTCAGCCATTGGCATAGAATCGTTCCAAAAGTGGACGGAGCTGTATACCAACTATAAGCTGCCAATTGAATTTGATTTCATTAACCGTTTCCGCACAGGTGAGATGCCAATTGGTATTGCGGATTATACCACGTTCAATTTCTTGACGATTTTTGCCCCGGAAATTAGAGGCCAGTGGAGTTTTGTCGCGGTTCCGGGCACGAAGAGCGAGGCGGGGACCGTTCGCCACGACACACTTAGCTCAGCTACAGGCACAGTGATGTTCAAAGACGCCAAAAATAAAGAGGCGGGTTGGGCGTTTATGAAATGGTGGACGGACACGGAGGCACAGGTCACGTTTGGGCGTGAGATGGAAGCGATATTAGGGGAATCGGCGCGATATGCAGCTGCGAATTTAGAAGCTTTGCAGCGTCTTCCATGGTCAGCAAAGGAAATGAATCAGCTGGTTGAAGAGCTGAACTGGGTCGTCGGCAGACCTGCTGTCCCAGGCGGCTATTCACTCGATCGGCACATCTATAATGCCTTTTACGAGGTGTACACCGATGGCAGCGAACCGCGGGAAACGCTGGAAAACTATGTCCGAACGATCAATCAGGAAATTACGATCAAGCGCGAAGAATTTGATTTGCCGACAAAGTAGAAGGGAGGGGTCCATATGATTCAGCTTGTTAAAAAAAGCAAGTTAAAATTGGACAGCAAAACGCTGCGGCCGCGGTTGAATCTGAAGTGGAAGGAAGTTTCGAAGAACAAGGTTTTATATGCCATGATTGCACCGTTCTTTCTGATCTTCTTCACCTTTACCGTCCTTCCCGTCTGCTTATCGCTGCTGGTCAGCTTCACTAACTTTAATATGCTGGAGTTTCCGAAGTGGGTAGGCTGGCGCAATTACGCTCAATTGTTCGTTAGGGACGATGTGTTTCTAATCGCTTTAAAAAACACGCTGATCTTCGCCGCAATCACAGGACCTGTCAGTTATATCGCTTGTTTTGTGCTCGCGTGGATTATTAATGAGTTTCCGCCGAAGATTAGAGCTTTTGCGACGCTGGTTTTTTATGCGCCTGCCTTGTCAGGGAGCGCCTTTATCGTGTGGACGCTCTTGTTCAGCAGCGATTCCTATGGATATATCAATGCTTTCCTGCTCAAGTGGCATTTGATATTGGAGCCCATCCTTTGGCTCAAGACACCAAAATATATTCTTCCGATCATCATTATCGTACAGCTTTGGCTCAGCCTTGGAACGAGTTTTCTTGCCTTTATCGCAGGGCTGCAAGGACTTGATAAAACGTTATTCGAGGCGGGTGCGATCGATGGCATACGCAACCGCTGGCAGGAGCTTTGGTTCATTACGCTGCCTTCAATGAGGCCGATGCTGATGTTTGGCGCGGTCATCCAAATTACAGCTTCCTTCGGCGTTGCGGAGGTAGCGACTGCGCTTGCTGGGTTCCCAAGCGTGAAGTATGCGGGCCATACGATCGTTACGCATTTAATGGATTACGGCTCCATTCGCTTTGAGATGGGATACGCCTCAGCTATTGCGACCGTGCTGTTCGCAATGATGCTCGGCTCGAATCTCATTGTGCGTAGGCTGCTTGCGAAGGTCGGTGAGTAGCGATGATCACAATTCGTCTAAG
This sequence comes from Pristimantibacillus sp. Z349TD_6, assembly GCF_056173205.1. Classification (NCBI taxonomy): domain Bacteria; kingdom Bacillati; phylum Bacillota; class Bacilli; order Caryophanales; family Paenibacillaceae; genus Pristimantibacillus (SeqCode); species Pristimantibacillus sp. Z349TD_6. The sequence goes on from NZ_CM149662.1 coordinate 3,234,193, forward strand.
AAAAAAAAGAATAAGCCGCTCATGGATGGGCGATGTCTTTCTGTTCTTGCTGCTTGCAGCAGTAGGCTATTTTATGGCAATGCCGCTCGTATTTGTGATCAGCAATGCATTCAAGCCGATTAACGAAATTTTGAAGTTTCCGCCTGATTTTTTGGTCAAAAACCCAACATTCACTAACTTTACGGACTTATATCATCTGCTTTCCGGTTCATGGGTGCCTTTTACTCGTTACATTTATAACACTTTTTTTATTGCGATTGTAGGTACGGTCGGTCATGTGCTCATTGCTTCCCTCGCAGCTTATCCACTGGCGAAGCGGAAATTTCCAGGAAAGGGATTCCTTTTTACCATTGTAGTCCTATCGCTAATGTTCTCAGCTACGGTTACTCAGATTACGAATTACATGACGATGTCATGGCTCGGTTTTCTGGATACCCACTGGGCGGTTATTATTCCGGCAATTGGCTCCTCGCTTGGGCTGTATCTTATGAAACAGTTTATGGAGCAAATACCGGATGCGCTGCTCGAAGCTGCACAGATTGATGGTTGCAGTGAAGTTCGCATTTTCTGGAGTGTCGTTATGCCTGTTGTCAAACCTGCATGGCTTACGCTAGTTATTTTCTCTTTCCAAGGTTTATGGGGGGCAGGCGGAGCAGCGGGCTCGATGTACATTTACAGTGAGCAGCTCAAAACAATTGATTACGCATTAAGTCAGATTCTGGCGGGAGGCATCGCACGAACGGGTCCTTCGATGGCAGCAACATTGCTGCTGCTCACCGTTCCGATTCTCATCTTTGTGCTATCGCAGAGCAGCGTTATTCAAACGATGTCAACCTCCGGCATGAAAGAATGATGGGAAAGGGGAGGCTTACGTTGAATCGATTATGTAAATTGCTGCTGCTCTTCCCACTAATGCTGATCCTGGTTGGCATTTCGGTTCCGGTCTATGCTGCGCCATACGATGGCTACAATTATTCGTGGTGGGGAGATCCTGAGCCAGCGCCTGTGCCGTACTTGCCAGTGAAGCAAATCGGCGGGGAGCAGTTAAGCTCCGGACCATTCAAATCGCCAGAGGATTTGTTCATCACCGCTGACAATGAGATCTATGTCGCGGATACAGGGAATAACCGCATCGTAGTGCTTGATGAGCAAGCAAGCGTAATTCAGACGATTGATACTTTTGTGAATGGCAATAAAGAGGATAGCTTCTCAGCTCCGCAAGGGATCTTCGTACATTCAAATGGACATTTGTTCATTGCCGATACAGGAAACAAACGCATTGTTGAACTAACGAAGGAAGGCGAGCTGGTACGCGTCATTGGCGCTCCGGAGAGCGATGTGCTGGGCGGGAACTTTGTCTATGAGCCGATCAAGCTGGTCGGAGATTCAGCGGGTCGTTTATATGTTGTCGGAAAAGGCGTGTTCAATGGCATTATGCAGTTTGATTCCGGCGGCAAGTTCTCAGGGTTTATGGGGGTCAATAAAGTACGCTACAGTGCCGCGGATTTGTTCTGGAAGCGCGTCATGACGAAGGAGCAGCGTTCCAAAATGGTGCTCTTTATCCCTGTCGAATTCAACAACGTCGATATTGACAGTGAGGGCTTTGTTTATGCTACGACAAGCGAGGCATTCTCGGACACACCGGTTAAGCGTCTGAATCCATCTGGAACGGACGTGCTGAAGAGAACGGGCTACCAGCCCCCAAAAGGTGATATTCGATTCCGAACAGGAGGCACACGGCCCGGAACATCAGCTATTCAAAGCGTCGCGCTTGATCGAAATGGGATTTACAGCATTTTGGACAGCACGCGCGGGAGAATCTTTACGTACGACAGAGAAGGCAAGCTGATGTATATTTACGGACTGCTTGGTGAGCAGGTAGGGACGTTTAAGACGCCAACCGACATTGACATGTTAGGCGATAAGATGATTGTGCTAGATAAAGGCTTGAATCAGCTGGTCATGTTTGAGCCAACGCGCTATGGAAAGGTGATTCGAGAAGCCGTTATTAGTAATGATATTGGCGAGGAAGAAAAGTCGGTCGAGAAATGGCGCGAGGCTTTGCGATTAAACAACAATCTCGAAATCGCTTATTTGGGAATCGGGAAAGCGGAGCTCAGACAAGGACATAATTACGAAGCGATGAAGCATTTTGAGCTGGGCATGCACACGCAATATTATTCACGGGCTTTTGAACGTTACCGCAAGGATTTCATGTGGGAGCATTTCGGGAAAATTGCGGCAGTAGCGATAACAGCAGTCGTTCTGCTCATCGCTGCGAGAGTGCTTATCAAGCGTAGAACAGCTGAGCCTGGCGTAGTGGGAATGGGCTGGTATACGATCTTCCATCCGTTTAATGGATTCTGGGAGCTGAAGTTCGAGCGAAAAGGGAAGATCTGGTTTGCTTTGCTGCTGCTGCTTATTCTCTCACTTCTCTACGTACTCAAAAGGCAGTTTACCGGCTTTATCTTTAATCCAACGGTCAATGCAGAGAATGTAAACGTGCTTGATGAGATTAAATTTATTGTGCTCCCGTTTTTTCTATGGTGCATCGCCAACTGGTCGATGACGACGCTGATGGATGGCGAGGGGAAATTCAAAGAAATTGTAATGGCTACTGCCTATGCGCTTATTCCAGTTGTACTGATGCAAATTCCGCTCATTTTATTATCCAATGTCATTACGATTCAGGAAGGCTCGTTCTATCGATTGCTGGAGTCAATCGGCTTCTTGTGGTTTTTTGGATTGTTATTTGTCGGTATGCTTACCGTTCATCAGTATACGGTGGGGAAAACGGTCATTACGATGCTGCTAACGATGCTTGTGATGGGCATCATCATCTTCTTAGGCTTGCTTTTCTTCAGCTTAGCGCAGCAGATGCTTTCCTTCGCAGCTACGGTGTACAAAGAAGCGATGTTTAGACTAGGGGAGGGATAATGCCATGTCAAAGCACAATACACGGAAATGGGTGGCATTGTCCCTGCTTCTCGCGATGCTGTCGCTGCCCGCTTGCACATCGGGAACGGTTAATAGCACCCTCACTTCCGGGACGCCGAGTAAAGATGCCGCGGCAGCGGATGCTTCGCTTCGTGCACTGGACGCATCCGCTCAAGTGGAGCCTCGAATAGAAGGTCTTGATCCGGTGCTGGAGAACGATGCGCTTCGGCTTTATATTAGCAAAGCTACTGCTGAAATCGCGGTCGTGGATAAAAAAAGCGGGAATATTTGGCGCTCGAATCCTGACAGTACGGAGGATAAACTTGCTTCACCTTATTTAAAGGGGAAATTATCCTCCCAAATCTCTTTCGTTTACCTCACGAAGAGCGGTCAGAACAAGGATTATGACAGCTATAACAACAGCGTGAAATTTAATCAGTTTGAAATCAAGCAAGCGGATAATGGGGTGACGGTTACCTATCAGTTCGGTGATCCGCAGAAAGGGCTCGAGTCCATACCGCAGAAGATAAGCAAGGAGCGGTTCGAAGAAAGATTGCTGAAGCGATTGGAAGATCCAGCGGATCAAGAACAGCTGAAGGTTAGATACAAGCTAAATGAGGAGCAGGGTATTTACGAACGCCGAGAAATACCAAAAGCTGTCGTGAAAAAGCTATTGGCAATCTTTGAGAAGGCGGAATATACGGAAGAGGATTTTGCTATCGATAATGGTGAGGGAGATGGCGGTGGAGCAGCTGAAGAATCGGTTAAACCGAAATTTTCAGCAGCGATTGAATACACGTTGGATGGCAGAGATCTAATCGCTTCAGTGGATACATCGACCATCACTGAAGATACTCCGCCTTATCGGATTCATTCGATCAGTCTTCTAGAAAATTTCGGAGCTGCGGGCCAGAAGGATGATGGCTACCTCTTTCTTCCTGACGGGTCGGGAACGCTTATTAGGTTCAACACTGGAAATATTCAAGCGCAGCCTATCCTGATCCCGATATACGGTGAAGACAGCTCGATCTATGTTAATGAAAAGTTTAATACGCTTGAGCCAAACCGGTTGCCGGTATTCGGAATGAAAAAGAACGATGCTGCTTTTCTTGCCATTATTGAGCAGGGGGAAGCGCTCGCCAAGCTTTCCGCGGATATAAGCGGGCGATTGCATGAGTTTAATACGATTGCTGCCCAGTTCATTATTTTGCCGAAGGACGAGGTACGTTTAAGCAATAATGAGATCATGCACAAAACGCCAAAGGAGACGTATAAGGGGAATTTGAAAATTCGTTATTCCTTATTAAGCGGCGATGAGGCTGATTACTCGGGCATGGCAGCAAGCTATCGCACTTATCTGGAGAAGGCGGATGGGCTAACAAAGCTGAAAGCAGAAGGAGACGCGCCATTTTATATGGAGCTTGTTGGCAGCATCCCGAAAAAGAAAAACCTGTTAGGTTTTCCCTATGAGGCTCTTGTGCCTTTAACGAATTTGAAGGAAGCTGAGCAGCTCGTTGATCAGCTTCACGGCAAGCAAATACAAAATATACGGCTGAGTTACAAGGGCTGGTTTAATGAAGGCCTAAATCATACGATAGCTTCAAATATCGACATGGATAACGTGATAGGTAGCAAAGGTGATTGGAAACGATTAGTAGAAAAGCTCCAGAAGACCGGAGGCGGGTTTTATCCGGATGCAGCCTTCCAGCATATCTATGAGAATTCCGGGAAATTTAGCCCGAGCAAAGACTCTGCCCAGTACATTTCTCGGCGCTACGCGAAAATTTATGAGTTCGATCGCGCAGCGTATTTTCGGCATAACGAGCTGTTGTCACACTATTTGTTGACTCCAAGAAAACTAAATTCAACGGTCAGCGGCTTCCTGTCTGATTTCAAGAAGCTGAATCCTGGAGCTATTTCCTTAAGGGATCTGGGCTCTGAGCTTTATTCGGATTTCCGAAGAAATGCAGAGGTGACAAGAGAGGACGCAAAACGAATCGTTACAGATCAGCTCGAAGCCATTTCGGAGATGTCTCCAAGCATAATGGTCAATGGCGGCAATGCTTATGTGCTTCCGTATGTATCGCATATTCTAAACATGCCGCAAAAAAGCAATGAATACCAGCTAGCCGGTGAGTCGATACCGTTTAACCAAATGGTGCTGCATGGTTATATCGAATATGCGGGAAAAGCATACAACATGGCTGATGAGCAAGACATTAGGGAAAGTGTACTGCGCTCGCTTGAAACGGGTTCAAATGTCTACTTTAGCTGGTTCTATGCGGAGCCGTCCGTCCTTAAGGACACTCGATTCAGTTATCTTTATTCGAATGATTATGAGCAATGGTTTGATGAGGCTGTCGACGCTTATGGCGAAGTGAATGCAGTGCTGCGGCAGGTCCGCGGTCAGAGCATGATCAAGCACGAAAAGCTGGCGGAACGCACTTACAAAACCGTATATGAGAGTGGCTTGACGGTATACGTAAATTACAGCGATGCCGTTGTGCATACGGATGGTGTGACCATTGAAGCCCATGATTACATCGTTAAGGGGGGATAAGGATGTCGAAGAGACGAACACTGAGCTTGGAGCGCAAAAAGGAAATTTACGGCGTGTTGTTCGTAACCCCTTGGCTGCTTGGATTCGTACTGCTGATGGTTATCCCATTCGTCCAGTCGCTTCAATTCAGCTTCCATAAGCTGACGCTTAATTCGGAAGGCTACTCGCTTCAATACGTCGGCCTTGAAAATTATCGCAACATCTTTTTCGTTGATGCGTGGTACGTTCGTTCCTTAACGGAAGCCGTTACGGTGATGGCATTAAACGTACCGCTCATTATTTTTTTCAGTTTATTTACAGCCACATTATTGGTGCAGAAATTCAGAGGGAGAATGCTTGCGAGAGCGATCATATTCCTGCCAGTCGTGTTAGCCTCAGGGGTTATAGCTAAGCTTGATAACGGCAATTTTCTTGCTCAAATGATCGGCTCCGCTTCAACCGACATGGAGGGCAACTATTCTGGACTGCGAAGCATTGAGCTTAGGCCGCTGTTATTCCAAGCCGGTCTTAGCCGGGACATTGTGGAGTATTTGACGAGTGCGGTTGATCGAATCTACCAGATCATCAGCTCGTCTGGCGTCCAGATACTCATTTTTTTAGCGGGGCTGCAGTCGATTTCACCTTCTCTTTATGAAGCGGCGAAGATGGAAGGGGCCACAGGATATGAAGCCTTCTGGAAAATAACTTTTCCCATGATTTCGCCGCTCATTCTGACGAATGTGGTGTATACCATCATCGATTCCTTCTATGACAATAAAATGACGCAAATGATTCAGGACGCCGCTTTTGGTCGATTGGACTTTGGCGTTAGCTCGGCGATGTCGTGGATTTACTTTCTAGTCATCTCGATCATTCTAGTCGTATCGACGTATCTGATTTCGAAGCGTGTATTCTATTATGACTAACAAGGAGGAAGAGATATGGAAGCTGAGACGAAGGTGAAGAGCCGCATCTCGGACTCTGCCTTAGTGCGGGCCGCAACGAGCTGGTACGATCGCCATAGCCCAGTTGAAAAAGCGAAGCATTGGCTTTGGATATTCATCCGTTCCGTACTCATCGTCGGGATTTGTTTTATCATTTTGTATCCGATCATTACGAAGCTGTCCATCGCGTTGCGCGACAAGCAGGATATGTTCGATGCAACCGTCGTATGGCTGCCGCGGCATTTTACACTGGATAATATCAAAATCGTCATGGGATATTTAAAATATTCGGAATCCGTCACTAACACGCTGCTGCTTAGCCTTGGGACGTCGCTGCTTCAACTCGCTTCCTGCGCACTGGCTGGTTATGGCTTTGCAAGGCTCAAGTTCCGGGGCAGCGCCATTTTGTTCGGAGTCGTCATCTTCACCATCGTTGTGCCGCCGCAAACGATTATGGTTCCTACGTATTTGCATTATCGCTTTTTTGATGTGTTTGGGCTCTATCATCTGTTCACAGGAAATGATGGCGTGAATCTGCTGGAGAGCTTCTGGCCTTTCTTTATTTCTTCGGGGCTTGCGATGGGCTTGAAAAACGGTCTGTATATTTATATTTTCCGTCAATTTTTCCGCTCGCTGCCGAAGGATTTGGAGGAGGCCACCTATGTGGACGGAGCGGGCATTCCGGGTACCTTTGCAAGAGTCATGCTGCCTAATGCTGTACCTGCGATAGCTACGGTCATGCTGTTCTCGTTCATCTGGCAATGGAATGACAGCTACTTTGTAAATCTCTTTGCGCCAAATTATACCCTTCTAGCAAGAATGCTCGATTTGCTGCCTGGCGCTGTTCGACCCGAATATGTTGGAGGTATTTCTCATACATCTTTATATTTGAACACTGGTACACTGCTCGGCATTTTGCCGATCTTCATTCTTTATTTATTCGCGCAAAGATACTTTGTAGAAAGCGTAGAGCGCACAGGATTGGTAGGCTAGCGCTTATTCGGGCAACCGTACTTACGATTGGAGGGTTCTGCAATGAACGATGCCATAGGAGTAGATAGCGAGGGGCTCTTGGATAAGCAGGTGACCCTATGATCCCACCATTAATTGCCGGACTAAAAAAAGGATTTATCGTATCCTGTCAGGCGCTTGAGCATGAGCCATTGTACGGCTCCGATATTATGGCTGCGATGGCAGCGGCAGCGGAATCTGGAGGGGCATCAGCTATTCGTGCCAATACGCCGCAGGATATTGCCGCTATCAAACGCAAATGCAAGATTCCGGTTATCGGACTATATAAAAAACATTATCCCGATAGCGATGTCTACATTACTCCAACCTTGCTAGAGGCAGGAGAAGTGATCCGAGCGGGTGCTGATATCGTGGCTATAGACTGCACTTCCATGCCGAGGCCAAGAAACGAGAAGCTGGATCATGTCATTGCTGCTATTCGCAAAAATTTCCCAAATACGCTGATCATGGCGGATATTTCTACTTTTGATGAAGGCGTTTCTGCTATGAAGCTTGGCGTAGATGTCGTCTCTACGACGATGTCGGGTTATACGCCACAAAGTCCGAAGCAGCAAACCCCTGATTTTGAGTTGATCGGGAAATTAGCTGCGCTTGGTCAGACACCCGTTTTTGCGGAAGGAAGAATATGGTCGATCGAGGATTGCTTGCGCTGCTTTGACGCTGGCGCGCACGCTGTTGTAATCGGAACTGCTATTACAAGGCCGCAAGAGGTTGTGAGACGTTTTGTAACGAGCATCAAGTAATGAGTAGGAGGCAGCGATATGGAGCGATCGGATAGTGGCGCTTTTCTTCGTTCAGGGGAACAAACGGCAGGAATAAACAATCTGATGTTGTTTTACAACGGTCATTATAAAAACGATGCGGGCGTATGGAGGAAAGAGCAATTTATACCTTATATCAGCTACATCGATGCTGAAGGCAAGCCGCTCGAATGGCTGTTTGACGGAGCGTTATTTCTAGCCAAGTGGTCTCATTCATCAAATGGATTTGAAGAATCAGAGGAGCATCCAAACGATCAAAAAGACTGGCAATGGTACTTGGATAAGACCTTTGCAGAATCAGGTGAACTGTCGGCTTTAAATGAAGCGATGGAGGAGGTTGCTCTAAAATTAGCAGACCCAGAGCATAAAATGAAGGTTGTGCTCATGATTCCCTATCCGGCTCCGAATCAACAAAACTTTGGAGCAATAAGCGATGACAACAACTCGCTTTGCTTCGATCATATGATTGTTTCTGCAGTGGAAGCGACTCGAAATAAACAAAAAGCGCTTGAGTGGTATATTGGTCAACTGCTAGAGCGCTGGGAGAGTGCTAACTTGCCCTTTCTCGAGCTGAAGGCGCTCTATTGGATGAATGAAGCAGTGAATACAAGCGTTCCCTACGAGGAAGGGCTGATTGGCTGGACGGGAGATATGGTTCGCGCGAAGGGGCTGAAATTTTTCTGGATTCCTTATTACAGGGCCAGCTTGTATTGGAAATGGAAGGAGCTAGGCTTTGACGCAGCAGCAATGCAGCCTAATCACTTTTTTACTAAGACAGGCGAATCGAGAGTCGGGATCGCAGCCAACATGGCCAAACAAGCCGGCATGGGCGTAGAGATCGAGGTCGATTCTCGGGTTTTTGAAAGCAATGGCGATTTTCGCGCAAAATATGAAAATTATTTGGCAGGCGGCGCGAGATATGGTTATAGCGGGGATGTATTTAAAGGTTTTTATCAAGACGTCAAGCTGCTCTTTGATGCAGCATATGCGGCTGAACCGGAGAAAAGAGACATTTATGATTTGACCTATCAATTTATAAAGGGGCGCTACAAACGATGACAAAAGTGAATATTGGCGTGATCGGGGCAGGCTCTATTTCGGAGGTTCATCTGAATGCGTATGCAGGCAATCCAGAAGTTAACCTCTATGCCATATGTGATTTAAATGAAGAACGTGCCCAAAACAAAGCGACTAGATTTGGCGCGCAGAAGGTGTTCACGGACTACCGCGAGCTGCTTGCTGATCCAGCAATCGATGCAGTAAGCATTTGCACATGGAACAACACGCATGCTGAAATTAGCATTGCTGCCGTAGAAGCCGGCAAGCATGTGCTCGTGGAGAAGCCGCTTTGCAAAACCGTTGCAGAAGCGGAGCGGGTAGAGCAAGCGGTGAAAAATAGCGGCAAGGTTTTGCAGGTTGGTTTTGTGAGGCGCTACGGGTCGAATACGGACGTTTTGCAGCGTTTCATCAGTGCAGGTGAGCTCGGCAGCATTTATTATGCAAAGGCGACTTGTTTGCGAAGGTTAGGGAATCCAGGTGGTTGGTTCTCTGACAAGGAGCGTTCGGGCGGCGGGCCTTTAATCGATCTTGGCGTACACATCATTGATTTATGCTGGTACTTAATGGGCAAGCCGAAAGTAAAGTCGATCAGCGGCAATACCTATCGTCAGCTTGGGAATCGGGCAAATGTTCAAAATCTATCGTTTTACAAAGCATCCGACTATGATTCCAGCAAAAACACCGTTGAGGATCTGGCAAACGCGCTTATCCGTTTCGACAACGGGGCATCACTTTTGGTTGATGTAAGCTTTACGCTGCATGCCAAAAAGGATGAGATTACCGTCAAAATTTTTGGTGACAAAGGCGGCGCCGAAATCGAGCCGGAGTTGTTCATCGTTGCGGAGAAACATGATACGATTCTGAACATTACGCCGCAGGTTGACCAGCTAGGCTTTGATTTCGCCAGCGGATTCCAAAACGAAATCAACCATTTCATCGACAGCTGCCTCGGACGAAAAGAGACATTAAGTCCAGTACAAGATGGTCTTGAGGTGATGAAAATGCTATGCGGCATATACGAATCAGCAGAGAAAGGTGAAGAAATTCAGTTCAGCTGAGCTTTAAAGGATTAATAAAAATGCTGTTCCATCGGGCAAGCCTAGGAACAGCATTTTTATATCTGATGTTGATCGCTTGCGAGCGCTGTGCTATAAGGATAAATCGACTTCAAACATGCGATTCCAAGGGAGATCGGCTTTTAATTCGTCGATCCTGCCCTCAGCGAGTTCAGCTAAATAATCATTGCAGAAGCGCTGCAGCTTTTGGGTGATGAGCTGAGATACATGCTCTTTAACTTGGCTCACATCGAAGTAGTTGGCTCCGAGCTCTGGCAAGTGATGAGCGACTTCCTGTCTTACGATCGTTTGATAGCCCCAATCTTCAATCAAACGATAAAGCATGAAATGTTCGCTCATCTGTGTACTTGATTCTTGGTTATTGCTTTGTTGGCGATAGTAGGAAGCTACGATGGCATGCGCTATCACTGTTCCGAGTGTATTGCCGGACGTATTCCAGCCGGCGTAAGCGGAGAGGCGGGAAATTAGGTTTTTCTTGGATAACAGCTTTAAGAGGCTATTATCGGCGCCATTGCATGAAGCGACATCCGCCAGTGCGACCATGCAGCCTTTATTAGTTATCGCTTCAATCGCCGTAACGAATTCAGCTATATGTACCTCAGAGAAGTAGGAACGGTGACGATCCCGGTATAAATTTGGTGATTCAGCTGCATCATGCGAAGACACTGGAGGAGAATGTACCATGAGTACAAAATCGGCTGTCATCGAGGAATCACCCATGAAGGCGCCTCCTGAAGTTAAGTGAGATTTTATGCTTTCATTCAGACTGCGATCCTCGTATTTCGGAATGATCGTTGGCCCAAGTGTCGAGGAGTAACGAACAAAAACCTCAGGTTGATATTTTTTGATCGTGCAAAACACCTTGGCGAATAAGATGCTTCCTATTTCGTCAGCACCAGGGTAAATAAGCACATGATCCATGAGATTGTACTGCTCTACCGAGATAAGAAGCTTGCGCTGCTCCATCGGACTGAAGCCGTATTTCGAATTATCGTCCAGAGGAATAACAAGATGATCAATGATGCCAGATTGTACGAGCGTGATAATATGCTCATTCACTTGTGAGTTCGTTTCTCTGCGCTGTAGAAAGTCATTTAGAATGGCGCTTGGTATAGAACTATGAAGCTGAAGCCATTCGTTTTGTTCATCATCGTTCAGCAGCTCGGAGGTCTGCTTGTCTTTTAACCAGCCATAGCGATAAATCGAGTGTCCATAATGCGCGTAATAATCAGGTTCCTCGTCACTGCTGTTGTAAGCTGGGGCTCTCATAATTAAATTGAACGCATAAATGCGAAGTGCGGGATTGCGCTGCTTCAGCTGCTCAAGCAGTTGGAGACGTTCCATGCATGCTTGAAGCGATAATTGATGCAGACGGGAAGGAACAATGCCGCCGTAAACGAGCATATCAACGGAAAGTATCAAATAGTCTGCATTAGCAGCTTGCTGCAACAGCCAGTCATGTACCCCTTCATAGCGGGCAGGCTGTTTCTTTCTTCCGAGCAATTCTAGTGGCGGAGCGACGAGCGAGAGATCGCTGATTGCAGCTATCATTTGTGGGAATTTTGCATTGCAAGGACGTTCGTCTAGCGGAAGGTAAACGACTTTACTCATACAATGACCTCCATTTATGGATAAATGATGAATTACACCTATTATACATCAAGCTGAGTAAATGGAATATTTTTTTATAAAAATAATTTAAAAAGGATTTTTTCTCTAAATGGGTCATAAAAATTGGATTATGAGATCTCATATCAGGTGTTGAATGATCAATTTTGAGGCGTGTTCTCGTTTTACTAGAAAGTCGTAATTGTGATGATTGGAGGATTTATTCTAAAAAATAAGAGTAAATAAAAAAATATCCCGTTATTAATAAATAGGTGGTAAACTACAAGTGAAATTGGAAAAAGGAGGTATAAATGGTTGTCTACGTTGTTTAAGGACTCATTTCGCAACCAAGCCGTTTCTGGTCCTAGCATCCAGATTGATCCCTCATTTCCTTATTATCAGCAAAGGTCGCCAGAGAGTATTGTTGAAGAAATTATGCTTGCAGGGTATCAAAGCGTCCATTATTTTGTTGTAAATGAACATGTCATTCAGAAGGACTTGCTGCACGCTTTCCGTCAAAATGGAATTCCGGTGTGGGCGATGGTGATTGGAAACGGTACCTTCTCTACCGATAGGTTCCCAGAAGAATGGCCTTCTTGGCAGATGAAGCTGCTTAAGGAGCCGAATGACGGCTTCTGGCGATTGTCGCCCTTTAGTGAAGGCTACGTGCAGTGGAAAAAATCAGCGATGGCTAAGCTTGTGACGGAGTATCCTTTCGACGGGATAGAAATTGCCGAACCGTATTTCCCAGAGTGGGGCGGGATTGAGAGAGGGGTATACGGTGATGTTGGGCCGCTTGCTCAGTCGGCGTTCCGAGCACACTACGGCGTGGATATGCCCGATTTTACAAATGCTGCTGCTCCTAACTATTACCTTCGGGATGTTCAAACCTACAACAAGTGGATCGAGTTCCGTGTAGAAGCAGTTAATGGCTTTATAAATGAAATGGTAAATGGAGAAGGAGGCGTTCGCGAGGTTAGGCCAGATATCGTTGTTGCCACTTGGTCGCTTGCGATAAATGCAGGACAGGATAGCGTTGAACGACTCCGTGAAGACCAAGGCCTTAATGCTCCATCGATGATTGAAAAGGTTAAGCCGGATATCCATTTCTTGCAAACGCATTGGCCCGATTGGCTGCGTGGAGATCTGCCAGCTGATTACGTTAAAGGCTACCAGCCTTTTGTCGATCAGATCAAGGAGCGATTTCCCGAGCTGCCATTAGCCGTTCAGGCGGATATCGGTTCTGCACAACCAATGATTAAAAGCGGGGAATGGCTGGAGACATTCAGTCAGACGGCTTTTGCACTCGGATATGCATCTTGGACAGCTTATGAGTATCATACAGGCGGATATATGTATGATCAAAAGCCGTTTCCCATGCTTACTGAACGGAGAAGCAGAAACGAAATTGTGATTTCTTTCAATAAACGGATTGACGAACACTCGGCTATGAATGATTCCTGCTACAAGCTTTGGGATAACGGCGCTTCTATTTCTCTGGTATGGGATAGTATAGCGGTTGATGGAAATAGAGTTATTCTTCGTTCGGAACAGCTGCCGGCAGCTTCATTTGTGCTAGAGCTAAGTGATATTCGTGATACGCCGGAGAGATGGTTGTTTAAGGATAGGCCTGCAAATGTGATTCCAAATGGTACGAGATTGTCCATTCTAGGAGTTTATTGAGCAAGAACGCAGCAATCATTACTCATGGGGAGTGAAGATGATTATATGCAAAATATTCATATTGGTTTTATAGGTACTGGCGGTATCGCGCAGCTTCATGCTGGTCAGATGCAAGCGCTGGAAGGCGTGGAAATCGTTGCAGTGGCAGACCCAAATGAACAGTCTGCTCTGCAGTTTCTATCAACATTCCATTTGTCCAATACCCGTCGATACGCAGGCCATAAAGAAATGCTCGAAGAAGGCGGCTTGGATGCCGTTATTATATGCTCACCGCATACTTTGCATTATGCCCAAGCGCTTGATGTATTGAACGCAGGCTGCCATGTCTTGATTGAGAAGCCGATGACCTGCACCTCCCAAGAAGCTGAACAATTAATAAATGCTGCAGAGGCAAATTCGAGGCTGCTTCAGGTTTCCTACCAAAGACATTTCCAACCGGAGTTTATCTTTATTCGCCAAGCGATAGCTGATGGCGTAATTGGCAAGCTAAGCTCGATTAACGCAACGCTCTATCAGGATTGGAAACGCAGCCAAACAGGCACATGGCGACAAAATGCTGCGCTTTCTGGTGGCGGTATGCTAATGGATTCAGGCAGCCATATTATTGACGTTCTGTTATGGACAACAGGCCTTACGCCGCTTGAGGTGAAGTCGACGCTAAGCAGCCACGGTGCACCGGTGGAAATCGATTCTTTTACGAGCATCACCTTTGAAGAGGGTGCGATTGCTGCGCTGAACATTATTGGTTATGTACCGGGCTATAAGGAGTTTTATTCCTTCTGCGGCGATTTAGGTGTGATCTATCTCGAGAATGGCAGAATTGAAATTTCAACCTATAAGGATGGCGTTCTGCCAGTTCAGCTGCCAGCTCAAAGCACCAATCAGGATAAAAGCTTCATTGATGCGATCAGAGGAGAACATGAAATATTGGTGTCGGGAGAATATGCTAGGAAGGTTATCCAATTGACTGAAGCAATATATCGTTCAGCAGACTATCAAGTTTGATTTGGCACTTCTATTATCTATGAGGAGCGTGATTGGTTTGAACGTTAGCTTGAGTATGTGGAGCGTGCATAAATATTGGTATGAGGGAAAATGGGATACCGTTGATTTTCTAGCATTTGCCTCCGAGACAGGGGTTAAGGGAGTGGAGCTGCTCAGTTGTTTTTGGAAGGAAAAGGAGAAGGATATCCCACTAATCGATGAAGCGCTTCGTAAATATGGTTTGCAGGTTGCGTGCTTCAGCGCGTGCAACAACTTTGTGGTAGCAGATGATTCACAAAGGCAAGCACAATTAAAGGAAGTAACGGATGCTGTCGACGCGGCTGTTCATTTTGGAGCCAAGGTCGTTCGTGTATTTTCAGGGGATTTACCCAATGACTCCATATCGTTTGAGCAGGGAATGCAATTCGTAATTGATGGACTTCGTGCAGCGGCTGATTATGCCGAACAGAAAGGTGTAACACTTTGCCTAGAAAATCACGGGTTATTTGCAGGACGCAGCGACCAGGTTATGGCTATTATCCAACAAGTTAATTCTCATGCGCTGCGAAGCACATTTGATACCGGAAATTTTCTGCTCGTTGGTCAAAGCTCTAGCGATGCGATTGATGAGCTGAATGGATATGTTGGTCATGTGCATGTTAAGGACTTTTTACCAGTGCCGGAAGGTACGGCTGGCGGCGTCACTCGGGCTTTAACGGGGGAGCTGTTTCTAGGGAAAATTGCTGGAGAAGGCGCTGTCGATTTGAAGTATATTTTCGGCGAGCTGAAAAAATCAGGTTTTGACGGATGGTTTACCGTAGAGTTCGAAGGCGAAGAAGAGCCTAAGCTTGGCTCTACTGAAGCAGTTAATCATGTAACACGAATAGTGGCAGGCCTTTAAGAAAGCATTAAATGATAAAGGATAGTTAGTTGATTCTGTGTCTACGACCAAAACTTAAGAACGATTTGGAAGGAGATATATCGTGAAGGTGCATTTTCTTGGCACTGCTGCTGCGGAAGGTTTTCCTGCGATGTTTTGTCGTTGTGTGCACTGCTTGAAGGCAAGAGAGCTTGGCGGGAAAAATGTGAGAACACGGAGCTCTGTCCTTATTGATGGCGTGTTAAAGGTTGATTTTCCGCCAGATACGCTTCATCATGTTTTGACGGGCGGCATCGATCTCGGTCTTGTGAAGGATTTGTTCATCACGCACACGCATCTGGATCATCTTCGTGCAGAGGATTTGGAGATGCGGATGCCTGTTTATGCCCATGGATTGGATGCGCCGTTGCATGTTTACGGCCACGATGCAGTCATTCGCAAATGCCGCGATGCTGTTGGCAGACCAGATGCGGAGCGGTTGGTGCTGCGAAAAATAGATCTGTTCGAAACCGTCGATACCGGAAATGCCAAGGTGACGGCGCTGCCGGCAAATCATGATCCCGATGAAACCTGTTTGCTCTTTCTAATCGAAAAGGATGGAAAGCGCATCTTTTATGGACACGATACCGGGCTTCTTCCTGAAGAAACATGGCGATGGCTGGAACAGACGAAATTGGACCTCGCTATATTGGATTGTACGAATGGCCATCTGCCGTTTACAGGAGGACATCTCAACATCGAAGCCGTTCTTGATATTAGGAATCGGTTACGCAGCAAGGGGATATTCAGCCGGGAAAGCAGGGTTGTGGTCACACATTTCTCTCACAATATAGGATTGCTGCACGATGATCTTACGCAGTTTTTTGATCAAGAGGATATCATAGTAGCTTTTGACGGTATGATTTTGCAGCTTTAATACGGTTCCTGAAAGGAGTGAATGCCGTTCATGAAAGCCTCCGAGCAGTATTACTTGCAATACAGCCATCATGTTGAAATTGAAAGGCAGCAGGCAATGGACGAGGGGAAACAGATCAGCGCAGAATTGGCTGCTACGTATGAGAAGCTGGCTTCCATGCCGTGGAATGACCCGCAACGTGAACAAATGGCTGCGGCTTATATCGACGAAATAGGGAAGCTGCCTTTAAGAGCTGACTTCCCGTTTGTTGAGCCTTCTAACCTGCCGGAAATAGTAGCTGAAAGACCAGTTGCCGAATTCCCGGTGAATCAACCTGCTCTATTTGAAGATTTAGCGGATAAAATGTATGGTGCATGGCTCGGTCGATCCGCAGGCTGCTTATTGGGGCAGCCGATCGAAGGGTGGAGAAAGGAACGAATTACAGGCTTGTTGAAGGAAACAAACAATTTTCCAGTTCATTATTATATTTCATCCGAAATGGATCCTGAAATTGCGGAAAAGTACGGCGTCATCAACGAGGGCGGGTCGTACGGAAACGAGCTCGTAAGCTGGATTAATAATGTGAAGCATATGGTCGAGGACGACGATATGAACTATACGATCATCAGCCTTGCTGTATTAGAAAAATTCGGCTATGACTTCTCTCCTGACGATGTAGCAGAAACATGGCTTAACCTATTGCCTTTGCTGCGCACCTGTACTGCAGAACGCATTGCTTACCGGAATCTCGTTAATCGCTTAGATCCACCACTCTCAGCTACATATCGCAATGTCTATAGAGAGTGGATTGGCGCTCAAATTCGAGTTGATTTGTATGGCTACATTAATCCTGGATATCCAGCGAAAGCAGCTGAAATGGCTTGGAGAGACGCTTCGATCTCGCATGTGAAAAATGGCATCTACGGTGCTATGTGGACTGCAGCTATGCTGGCCATGGCTGCCGTGACGGACAACAGGCAGGATGTGATCAGAGCAGGTCTCGGTCAAATTCCTGCCAATTGCCGGCTTGCTGACGATATTCGGACGGTGTTACGCTGGTACGAGGAGCAGGTGACCTTTGATTCAGTAGTAGAGCGTATCCACCATAAATATGATGAAAGCAACGCACATCATTGGTGCCATACGATCTCAAATGCGATGATTGTGGCCGCGTCTCTGCTGTATGGTGAAGGTGATCTGGAAGCAACAATAGGTTTAGCAATCATTTCGGGCTTTGACACAGATTGCAATGCGGCTACCGCAGGTTCTATTGTAGGTATGCAAAAAGGAGCGAGCCAACTACCCGAGAAATGGGTGAAGCCGTTAAACGATAAAATTCGTTCAGGCGTAGATGGCTTCGGCATCGTGCCTCTTTCTCATTTGGCAGAGCGAACGGTGAAATTGATTGCAAATAATCCTTATTTGAAGTAATGGAGTTGCTACAATTTGAAAGCGATACAAATACAATAAACCCAATACCGCCAAGGTGTTGGGTTTATTGTATACTGGGAGAAAAGGGTAATCATTTCATCTTATAATAAGAGCTTTATTTGGAGGAGATCATTTGATGCGTTATGAAGTTAGACTGAATGCGATAGAACAGAAATGGGACATTGTAGCTGGCCGAAAAGAGATCATAAAAGGAATGACGGATAAAATTTTTGCTGAGAAAATTGCTGAAGAATTAAATAAAGCCTACGACCAAGGCAGTGCTGATAGAGAGAATGTAGACAAGAAAATCAATGACAGTATAAATAAATTATTTTTTTAAGAGTTAATAGCGTTTGTTGAAGTATTGAAGAGTTAATTGGATATTTAATTAAGAATGAGGAATTCAAAAGAGTTTTTGACAAGTGTATGGATTGAACTAAAACAGAATCGAGGTGTAAGAGTTGAACCAAATTATTATACAAAAATATGATCCTCAAAGAGATAAAGCTCAAATCGAACGCATGCTGCTTAACTACAATCATCTATTGAATATATTTTATAATGATGAAAAAGGAAACAAAGATAATATTTTGGTTGCACTCAATAATACTACTACCATTGGGTTTCTTTCATTTAATGGTTTCGGCAGAAAACCTCAGGCCATATTATATGTGAACAAAGAGTATGAAGCAGCGGATGTCGGCTCAATGCTAATACAAGAATATGAAAAAATGCTTATTCCAAATGAAAAAGTAGAGCATACCCTATTTACGTGTTCTCATCGTGACACTGATTTAATAAGTCTTTTGGACAATAATGGATACAGATTATATTTATCCTCTTACATTATGGAGCGAACGGGTGAATCATTCCCTTCAGATAACATCATAGTTAGAAATTATGAAGAGAATGATTATTTTGAATGGGATAGAATTTGCGAATTAGCTT
The DNA here is from genome assembly GCF_056173205.1 of Pristimantibacillus sp. Z349TD_6. Lineage (NCBI taxonomy): Bacteria > Bacillati > Bacillota > Bacilli > Caryophanales > Paenibacillaceae > Pristimantibacillus (SeqCode) > Pristimantibacillus sp. Z349TD_6. The sequence goes on from NZ_CM149662.1 coordinate 3,252,970, forward strand.
TCTATCATATGCGACAGCGTATAGGATTGTATCCTTCGTTTTTTTATAAACCTGTGGAATGGGAACGCGAACAGTTTGCCCAAAATAAAAATAATATGTTTGTAATGATATTTGATAATACTATAGTAGCAATAGGAAAAATTGAAGGGAATAAAATATGTACCGTTGCTATTTCTATAGAACATCAATCACGCGGTTATGGAAGAGTTTTTGTGAAATACCTGGTTAATGAAATCATCAGCAGGGGTGAAGAAAAGGTAATCCTTGACGTTGCAAAAGGTAATTTTGCGAAAACATTATATGAAAGCCTTGGGTTTGAAGAAACGGCGCTTTACGACCACTATATTAAATATTTTAGATCGGATACAAGACTAAGTGCTCCACCCGACGATTATTAAACAATACTTATGGATGCTGAAAAGTGCCTCGAAATGAATCTAAAGCTCAGAAGGCAATCCATTCAAATACATATGAATAGCGTTTGTATTTTGTTTAAGTACTTGAATCGTTTTAGAGTTAGGCTGTTTATATATTTCTAAATAGTCTATCTCGTTATATTGTTGCCTTATAGGAAAAGCTAATTTTTCTTCAGTTAAAGAAAACTCTGCAGCAATGCCGGCTTTATTTCCTCGAGCATCAAAGCGTACCCATCTTCCAATGCTGTTGATATAAGCGGCATTAAGAGCATGAATGCAGTATCCTGTGTCGGGTGTATCCCCGATTGTGAGTCGTTGATAACAAAATCCTGTTGGAATCCCTTTGCTTCTTAACAGTGCAGATAATAAATTTGATTTGGCGTAGCAAATACCTTCTTTATAAAATAGAACTTCTGAAGCGCTGCATGTTATCCGTTTGCTTTGAATGTCCCAAGAGTGCGCTATTTGATCTCGAACAAATTCGTAAGCATTTTTTATAAAATCGACTTCGTTAGAAGATCTAGAAAATAATCCATCTGATAAATTGGTGATTGTCGGTTGACTGAAATCGATGACTTCTGTCTCCTCCAAATAATCTTCTATGTTATCCGATTCACACGATATGTTCATAGCATAATGCCTCCAGTTATTAGTTTACCCTTAGGAAGTATTATGCAGTTAAATGAATTAATATACAACATGTAATTTCGTTCAACCATTGTTAACCTAGTAGTTTTTTACGACTGAATAATGAAATGTAATATGGTACAATAGAACGGATTATTATTGAGAAAATGCAATTATATACGGTAAAATTTAGAGGTAAAGCACTTTAGGAATTAACATAATTTAGTGGTTTTAAAAATATTAGAAAACAGGCAGGAGTAAAAACGATGAAATGCCCTCATTGCAACAACGAATTAATAGAAGTCCCTTTATGTTACGGAATTGAAGCGCCAGACTATTTTTACAAGGTGCCAGAAGAGCAAAGAACTGAGTTAATTAGAGATTTTTGCGTAATTGATGAACAGTTTTTTTATATTAGGGGACACATAGAAATACCAATTATTAATAGTAATGAAAAATTTATATGGAGTGTTTGGGTTTCACTTAGCGGTGAAAATTTTTTGAAATCCAATGAATTATTGAATGTACAAGGAAGAGAAAATGAACAACCATATTTTGGATGGTTGTCGACGGAACTTTCAATATATCCAATATCTACACTGTCGTTGAAAACAATGGTACATACACAAGAAGTTGGCGCCGTTCCATTAATAGAACTAGAACAGACGGATCATCCACTTGCAGTTGAACAAAGAGAAGGAATTACAATGGAGAGAGTAATAGAGATTGCTCATTTAACCAATCACCACATGAACGATTGAATAGCCAATGAAAACTGACTTTTATGAACTTCTATTTTCAATAAGAATGAGTGAATTGCAAATTTATGCAACAAAAAAACCACTCCCTGTCATGAATTAAGTCTCATGATAAGGAAGTGGTTTAAATTTACAAAACGGGGTCTGATATTGACCACTAGATTAAACATCGTCTAAAATAGTCTATAAACCCAATTAGGATGCGGCCGAGAGGACTCGAACCTCCACGGCTGTTACACCACTAGAACCTGAATCTAGCGAAAGTGTTCGCCTTATTCGTTATTAAATTGATTTTTTGCTTGGCATTACTAGGTTTTCGGTGTTCGTATCTTTTCTTACATTGTCTTATCTTTTCTGAATAAATACACAATCCGTCCCCAATCCGTCCCCAGTTCTGCCCCCTTGATAAATCTGTTAGTTGCTATTTGTTTGTTGTATGCCAGGATTAAATTGATCGAATTTATCAGCTAAATCTCGGCTAACTTTTTTAGATACATGAGCATATATATCCGCTGTTGTCTGGTGTTGCTTGTGCCCTAACCGCTCCTGTATCGCTTTTAAAGAAGCACCTTTCTCGATCAAAACACTTGCTGAGGTGTGCCTCAGTTTATGGAGGCTTATATACTTTAGATCATGCCTCTTTATAAAATCTTTCCACCAAGCAGATGGTGTAGTATGATAAAATGGCTTTCCAGATCCATTATGGAACAGATACTGAGTTTCCTCTCCTAACCATTCGGTTTTCCTCCAACGTTTGTTTTTATTCCATTGTGTATTATACTTTTTTAGCTCCTCCATGTACCAATGAGGCATTTCAACGGTTCGTTCCTCTTCATTTTTCGTGCCTTTCTCGTAAGCGTGGCCTTTCTCAACAAGTGATATGCTTTTACGGATATGAATTGCGTTTTCATCAAATAGGACATCCATCCATTCAAGAGCAATTAGTTCGCCACGCCTGAAACCTCCAAGGATAGCAGCTAGACAAAACATTCTCCATTTCAATGGTTCATTATTCAGTGCGTTAATAACTTTTTGCGTTTCTTCAACATCGTAATATTCAGCTTTCTTTTTTTCGACCTTCGGTTTTTTTACACCTTGAAGTGGACTTTCTTTAATAAGTCTCCAGCCTACAGCTTGAGTAAAGACATTTCTCATTACATCATAAATATATTGAACTGTTCGATCGGAGAGAATTTCTCCACGGCCGTCCTTTCGCGCTCCTGCCTTTTTGAGGTCACTTAAGAGCGTAACTAGATGCATTGGTTTTATTTCATCAAGTCTTCGATGTCCAACGGCTGGGAGGATATGGTTAGTAATGTGGTGTTTATATGTTTTTAGAGTTAATGGAGAGAGTTCTTTAGCAGCATATTTAGTTTCCCATTCCCCAACGAAATCAGAAAGTTTCATTTTATCCGCAGATATATATTCCCCTGCTTCTACCTCGATTTTGAATTTTACCAATTCCTCATTAAGGTACTCTTTCATTTTTTTTGGAGATTTAAGGATTACATCCGTTTCAATTTTAATCGTTTTTCTTTCTCTTTTACGTTCATTTTTTGGTCCACTACCGATTTCAACTGTCAGTCGCCAAGTGTTGTTTCCTCGTTTTTCAATACTTGCCATAAAATCATCTCCCTATAAGAATGTATGTTCGGTATTTAATCCGAAGAAACCACCTTACGATGGAATCCTAAGTTTCATGATATTATTTACTTAGGCCAAAAATTCACTTCGACAACCTTACCAAGTATTTTCACTTCAGAAGAATGAACAACTTTTGTTTCGAAATTTGGATTTGATGGAAACAGAATATACATGTCGCCGTTAGACTGAATTCGCCTTAAAATAGCGTTTTCGTCGCCAATGGCTACTAAAGCAATATCTTGAGATTTTATATCTTTTTGTTTCGCGATTATTGCAACATCACCTTCTAGAATACGATCTCCTGACATACTATCATCACTTACTTTAAGTGCAAATCCTTCTTGACCATTCAAGACTGATTGATCAACGAATGCAAAACCAGCAACTTCAGAGTTTGGATAACTCAATTTCTCCAAACTTGCTCCTATTGAATCATAAATAATTAAGTGTTTAAGGAGATCAAATTTATCATCCTCAGACTTAGAGTTGGAAGACGTATGTTGTTCATTCGAGTTATATTTTTTGTGTCCTGAACGTAGGTTGTTTACTCGTTCTTCTTCGGCTTTAAAGGCTCTCTCTAGTAACTCTGGATATGGATTTCCGTTTCTAATTGCATTTCCAGATTGATCAACATATCGTGTAAAATCAATAAATATTTTCTCATAATTTAGGCTATCTACATCCGGATAAAAGAAATACTTTAGTTGTTTAATTAATTCTGCTGCATATTCTGGATCATCATATATGGGATCAATGTTTACGTGATGCTTTAGTTTGAATAGTAGTGAAGATAAGGTTCCTATTGATTGAATTTTATACCAGTCAATAGAACCAGTTTGACGGAATGTTTCGAGAAAATTAACTAAGGAACTGAGTAGTAATACAACTGTCATTTCTTTAGAACTCTCCAGTGTTTCTTTTATTCCCTTAGGTGCTTTTTCTAAATATGCAGCTAGAATTAGCTCTTCAGGATCTCCGTTAGTTACTTCAGCTAAAGCTCTATTTATTTCCTCTGATGCAGGGTATTTGGGAAAGTTTCTGAGTTTGGAAATGTATGATCGGTCAACCTTAATTCCCTTCTCCTCATTCATTCTTCGTGCTATTTCTGCAAGACTTAATCCACTTTTTGAAATATATATATCGACCAATTCCGAATAGTAATGCATATTAATTCATCCTCCGTTCATTCAATTTATATTTTACCAAACGTTGATTATTTATTCAACAGTATTTTTGTAATGTGACTATTACGTCATTGACAAACATTGTCGTCTTTTGTAATATCGAAATCAATTGGTGACGAAAAATTCACTAATGTGATTATATAGTCATGAAGTGGGGGTGAATCCAAATGGATTATTCAAAAATGTTAAAAATAGCAATCTCTAAAAGTGGCTACTCTCTAACACAAATATGCTTCAAACTAGCAAAAAGAGAGATTTGGCTGGACAAGGGCGTGATTAGTAAAATGCAAAATGGTAAGTTTCCACCTGCTAAAGATGAAATCAATATCATTTTAGCTGAGATTCTTAATATTGATTCAGCGAGCTTTAGAGTTGCAGCTGTGAAAGAAATTATTCCAGAATCGTTGTTTGATCTTATTAGGAAAACGGGATAAAGGAGGAACGGAATTATAATGAATAATTCTTCATCGAATCTTCTCGATATTATTGTCGATCATGTTGAAACAAAATTAATGCCGAAAATTCTCGAACAATTAATTAACAAAATTGACGTGATTCAAGATCGAACATTGGATGTAATTGAAGCATCTGAACACATTGGGATATCCAAGGAGTTGCTCTATAGGATGTGTGCAGCAAAACAGATACCACATGTTCGAATCGGTGTTGAAGGTACGCGAAAACCAAAATTATTATTTAGTACTCGCACTTTAACTATCTGGAAGCGAGAACAGGAGCAACTAAATTACTTATTGCCTAGTAAAAAACATTCTCAGGAAGGTGAGTCGGAATGAGTAATATCGTATTTATTGAAAACGGAAGAGTAATAACTGATAGTCTGTTCGTCGCCGAGACGTTTGGCAAAAACCACAAAGACGTGCTTCGAGATGTACGCGAACTTGAATGTAGTGTTGAATTTAGACAGCGCAATTTTGCTCTCTCCTCTTATAAGTCAGAGCAGAATAAGGAATTGCCAAAGATGGACATCACTCAAGACGGCTTCTCATTCTTGGTCATGGGCTACACAGGCAAAGAAGCAGCACGTTTCAAGGAAATGTACATTGGAGAGTTCAATCGGATGAGAGAACAGCTATCCAGCTCTCGAATTCCGCAGTCACTACCAGAAGCTCTACGGCTTGCTGCCACGCTTGCAGAAGAGAGGGAGGCCATGAAACTTCAATTGGAGAAGGACAAGCCAAAGGTATTGTTTGCAGACGCTGTAGCCGCAAGCAAATCCTGTATCTTGGTGGGTGAGTTGGCTAAAATTCTAAAGCAAAACGGCTTCGACATTGGACAAAACCGTTTCTTTGAGTGGTTGCGTGAAAATGGTTATCTGATTTGTCGTAAAGGTACTGACTACAACATGCCGACACAGCGTGCTATGGACTTGGAATTGTTTGAAATCAAGGAAACCACGATCAATCATTCTGATGGTCATATCACAGTAAATAAGACACCGAAAGTTACTGGAAAAGGGCAGATGTACTTCGTTAATAGATTTGAGAAATTAAGTTTTGAATAATATGTCATTAGAGGTAATGGCACGCCTTTGGTTTGATCGAAGCCCTTCGCAGCATGCAATCATTGTTAAGAATCTCATTCGAATAACGAGAGGTGGAAAAAGATGAGGAAGTTCAGAAAATTTAGCAAAGAAGAACTTCAAGAGCTAATGAAAACTGATCCTAAATTAATTGATCGCTTCAAGAATATGGGCGTAAATGATCTTGAAATTATTCTGAATATTTTAGTTGATATTCTTCAACTCTTCGATTCGGAAGAAGAATTTAAAAATGCGCTAGACTTTTATGCAAATAAAAAAATCACAACCACTGCCCCGACCAAGGAATTGTGTTTGTGATTAATGATTAGACCGCAAAGGCCTTTTTATGCCCTCATTCTACATAATATCAGTCATGAAAGCAAGAGGGTTCTTTGCGGATCACCGAAAGGATGGTCGAGTATATGCTTGTGAGAATCGATATGGAATGCCAAAACATTCTCGCTAGATGCTATAGGGATTTAGTTTTTAAGTCACTAGGAAAGCCCGATAAGCTAGCTAGATATTTTTGGATCGTAACTAATGCGATAGAAAAAACCTTGGAGATGGATGGAGATTCTTTCCATAAAGATGATGTTCTACAAATAGCACTTGCTGCTTTCATAAGTGCTTGTGAAGAATATTTTATTTCTATAGGTCAAGTTCCAAACATCCTCATAGGGATGGATCAGAGAACGGGACTGATGAAATTATCATTCAAATTTAATAACGAAAATATATGTGATTTCGATCTATGCGAAGGCGTTGAAACCGACTGGTGCCATCCATATGAATCTCAGTAACGAATTGTAGGTGAAATCAATTGTCAGAACCTTTAATACCTGGCGGCTGTATCTTGCTGGCAAGGAAAATCATCGAGAGTGAAATATGGGAGAAGCCGCCTTTGTACATAAAGGTCTGGTTATATCTTCTCACAGCTGCCCAGCATTCTAATTACAAGGGTTTGAAGCGAGGACAGGTTCTCACCTCTATTCCTGAGATCATTGAAGGGGTGAAATGGAGAGTAGGAGCAAGGGTTGAAAGGCCTACAAAAGATCAAGTTTTTCAGATTTTAGAGTTTTTACGCGGTAAAGCGATGAAATCGAAACGAAGCCCCAACGAAGACGCTTCGAAGGCAACAATGATCACAACGACGAAAGCAACGCATTCATTACTCGTAACCATTGATAACTACGGCGTTTATCAGGATTTAAAGAGTTACGAAAGCAACGACGAAGGCAACGACGAAAAGGATGCGAAAGCAACGCGAAAGCAACGACAACCCTCTAATATAAACAAGAATGTAAAGAATGAGGAGAATGTAAAGAAAGATATAAATAAAGATATTGTCGAGAAACTCGACGGCATTCCTTTTCAACAAATCATTGAACACCTAAACCAAACGTGCGGTACGAGCTTTAAGTATACGACAGCGGAAACCCAGCGGCTTATACGAGCAAGGTTCAAAGCTGGGTTCACGTTAACGGACTTCATCCGAGTAATCGAAACGAAAAACGATGAATGGGCGACAGACAATAAGATGCGGATGTATCTACGCCCTCAGACGTTGTTTGGAACGAAGTTTGAAAGCTACTTAAATCAGCCAGCAGCCACAAGCGGTCATTCGCAATGGGACGAGCTGGAGGAGGAATTGCGTGATGACTGAACAGGAGACGCTCAAATTAATTCGCTCGATAGCGGATAACTACCAGGCTAAATTCAAGGTAGAAGATAAAAAGGCTATGGTCAAATCATGGTACAAGGCATTGCAGCATTTTGAATACAGCGTTGCAACAGAACGGCTTGATTACCTCATTGCTCATTCTCCATATCCACCAGCTCTATCCGATTTAGTGCGGATGATGGTAGATGATTCGAAAGGCGTTCCTAACGTCGAACAGACAAGGGCGATGCTGGAAGAGTTGGTGATTATCAAAAAGCCACCGAGTGAAGAGGAAATCTCAAATCATTTAGCAGCCATACGAGCGAAGTTAACAGGAGAGGGCGGAGGCGATGGAAATCACCATTCAAGAAGAAAAGCTGATTAATTCAGCAGCCGAACAAGCCTTTCTAGGAGCAGTCCTGCTAGACAATAGTACTCTTGATAGCTGCCGCCTTAAGCCTGAACATTTCGGAGTCGAGATCCATCATAATTTGTTCTTTGTAATGCGAAAGTTGGAGAGCGAAGGCAAACCCATCAATCCCGTTTCAATTTTGGAAGTTGTCAAGAAGGAGAAAATTGAGAAGGTCGGCGGCGTCTCTTATGTCGGTCAATTGATTGATGCGGCAGCCATCCCTTCCAGCATCACTTATTATCAAGAAGTGATTGAGGATTACTTTCAGCGTAGGCGTGTTGCTGAGGTAGCAACGGATTTATTGTATCGGCTTGAATCGCAAAGTGGTGCTGAATCGCTCCAAGATGCCATTACAGAATTCACAAATATGGAAGACGTCGGCGGCAGCGAGGATGACGGACATATACGAGAAGCACTCATAGAAGCATACGAGTCCTTTGAAGTTGATCAAGGGGATATTACAGGAATTCCATCGGGGTATCCAGATTTAGATGCTCTTCTATCAGGATTTCAAGCTGGGGATTACATCGTTATTGGAGCGAGACCGTCTGTAGGTAAGACGGCTCTAGCTCTCAATATCGCAAATAACGCTGCTGCAGCTGGAGACGTTGTTGCTATATTCTCCTTGGAAATGAACAAGAAACTCTTAATCAAGCGGTTCATATCCAGCGGCGGCAATATTGATGGTATGAAAATGAGAAACCCAAGAAGAACGTTTGAATCACAGGATTGGGAGAATACAACGATGGTCATTGGTGATTTATCGGACAAGCCCATTCACTTATTCGATGATTCAAGTGTAACGATTGGGGAGATCAGAAGGAAATGCCGAAAACTACGCCGCATGTACAAAGGACGAAGGATTTTAATTATCATCGACTATCTCCAGCTGATACAAGGAGATGCGAAGCATAAAGGCAATCGTCAAGCTGAAATATCGGAAATTTCCCGAATGTTAAAAGTGATTGCAAGAGATTTTGACATGTCTGTTGCAGCTCTCTCGCAATTATCTAGAGGAGTGGAGCAGCGGCAGGACAAACGACCAATGCTTTCAGACTTGCGTGAGTCTGGGCAGATAGAGCAAGATGCGGACGTGATCGCGTTCTTGTATCGGGATGATTATTACAATGTCGAGTCTGAGAAGAAAAACATTATCGAAATTATTATAGCTAAGCAGCGTAACGGGCCATTAGGTTCAGTGGAGCTAGTCTTCCTGAAAAAATATAACAAGTTTGTATCGCAAGATCGGTCGCATCAGCAAATTGACGGAGAGCCGGTTGAACTGCCAACGCAACTACCAGCGAAGAAGATTCCTGATATGTACCGCCAGCGATAGAGCGAGGAGATGAGGGTAGAAAATGAAACCGTTTCTTTCTACTGCTACAAAAAATGAAATCATAACGGCAAAGTCATTACTTTCTCAATACCCAAGAATGAAAGCAATCATTAAGGATTATGAATCGAATCCCGCTAAAACTGCCAAGCAAGTTGAAACACTGGAAAATGCGATTCAATGCACTAGCAACATTGAACGAGCGGTTAATCAAATTGTTGATCCAAACGTTAAAGCGTTAATTGAATATCGTTATATCAAAGGGCATAAACGAGCGGCTACCATTCTTAGATTCTCAGGTTGGGATTATTGCGACAAAACAATTGATCGGAAAATCAATGAAGGGATAGAATCGGTTGCTAATTCGCTCTTATATCTCTAAAAATTCATCGAGAGGGGAATGAAGAATGATATTTCTTCCTGTTACAACGAAAGAAGAGGTCAACAATACGAAATTGCTGCTAGAGAGCTATGAAGAAATGAAAATGATGATTGCAGGATTCTCTAACATTGACCTTAATGATGCTCAATCATCGCTATACAATCAATTTGTTACACAGATTCAAATGATCGATTTAGCTGTAGATTGCATCGGGGACGATGAGCTAAAAGAAATAATTCAACATCGTTATTTAATGGGGAACCGCTTTACTGAAACACTTAATAAATTTGCTAAAAACATGGATGAAAGAACGGTTAATCGCAGAATAAATAAAGGCATTGAAGCAATTGCTCGTAGATTGAAATTCATAAATAGCAGTCAATAACGCAAAAGATAGAATCCTAAAATCCCAATCGCTTGGGAATTTGATTAATGGCAGCTGGCTAGAAGGGAGGTGTCAGCATTGAAATTTGTTCAGCCTATCCGAGATGAAAGAAAAATTAAATTGATTAAGGATTACTTGAAAGAGAACAACGAACGGGATTACTTACTTTTTGTTCTTGGCATTAACACTGGCTTGCGTATATCGGATATCCTTCCAATCAAAGTGGGAATGGTAAGAGGTAGTCATATCGCCATTGTTGAGAAGAAGACTAAGAAACCAAAGTCTATCAAGATTAACCGCACACTTAGAAAGGTACTCGATGAGTATATTCAGGATAAGATGGATGATGAGTATCTATTCAAGAGCAGGAGCAAGAAACTGATAACGGGAGCAATCAACGAGCCGATTGATAGCAGCATGGCTTATAAGATTCTGAGTGATGCAGCTCAGCGTTTCGGAGTGAAGGAGATCGGGACACACTCGTTACGCAAGACGTTCGGCTATCACTTTTACAAGCGAGAGAAGGACATAGTGTTACTAATGGAGCTGTTCAATCACGTCGAACAGTCGATAACTTTGCGGTACATTGGTATCAAACAGGACACGTTAGACGATGCTTTCAGTCGCTTTGAGCTATAGCAGCTCTCTATAACTAGGGTTAGTCAGAGGACGTTTAGAAGGGAAACGGGAAGTTCTAGACGGGACAACGGACTAACCCTTTTTTCTGAACTATGGAGAATATATCTTATAAGGAATTCAAACGGTCATTCTCATATGATTCTCAGTTGTTCATGGGGATAGAGGCTATCATCGATTTCAGTTAATTGGAAACAAATGTAATAAAATGAGAAAACGAACTCAATTCATCGCTCCGAACAACTCAAACGTTTTGAAAAAATATTTTTTTGTTTTCTCAAAATGAAAAATTTATTTGGGAAATATTTTAATCCCCCCACCCAAAAAGCTGGAAAAATTGTCTCAGGGACCGTAGGGGGGACACAAATTTCACATGAACCAAAAAATTTGAAAATCTTCGAAAAGAAAAATGAATTTGAGAAAATAGCCAATAAAGCTCAAGGGTCGGTGTTCATTGAATGTCGGTAAGATGTCAGTAACCTGCCAGTATCTATTTGTGTTCGGTGTGATACATTCATAACAAATAACAATGAAGGTGGTAAACAAACATGAAAGATTATCAATTGAGAGCAAGAATCCCCCACGAACTAGCCGACAAAGTAAAGGACATTATCGAGGATCTTAACGAAAACGTCCAAGGAGCAGAAGCAACCTTTTCAACGGTTTCGCGTTATGCGATCCAAGACTATGCAAGAAAGTACTATCCACACGTTAACGGTGAAACGTTATTCCTTGAAGTTCCAGTAAATGGTTTGAGCAAGGATGAGCTTCAAGCATTATCAAACGCATTGAAATCATTCCCGTTATCAATCTCAGAAAGTGTTAAGCAAGCAGAAGCAAAAATTGAAAGTAGAATTGATACTTTAGAAATGCGCGAAATGATTGCTGCAAGTAAAGCGCAGTAAACCAGCGATAAACAACGCAACGATTCATTCAGAGATTTATTAAACGAAGGTGAAAGGTGGAAATTCAAAATGAGTATCCAGGCGCAAATTAAAGAATTGAGGAAACAAAAAATCGCTGTTGCCAATAAAGCACAGGCTTCAAAAAATGTTGAGGAACTAAGGAGCCTTAATTTTCAACTAGACGGTCTAAACGAAGAAATTATACTTCTGCAAGAACAACTGGAGCAGGAAGAACGGGGAATCGCTGGCGGCAACGATCAAAACCAACGTAGCGGTAGCCCAATTAGCGGCGGTCAAATTATAGGTATGTATAGAGGGCAGGAAATGAGATCCATTGGCAGCTTTCAAATGGGACAAGGGCAAGGAGAACAAAATGGCTTCGCGCCTTCTACGGAGCAATTAAACGAGCGAGGAAGCAAACTGAAAAATCGTCAAGCTGTTGAATTTGGTATTCAGGAATTGCCAGAGCTTCGAGCGGTTACAATCGGCAGCAGTAACCTGGTCGTTCCAACGCATACATCCAATTCACTAAACCCAGCTTTTAACGAAGTTAGCTCCATTATCGATGTAGTCAATTCTGTTCCACTAGTGGGTGGCGAAGCATATAAGAAAGGATTTGTCGTTGAAAGCGGAGAAGGAGACTATACAGCAGAAACGGCAGATTATGATGATGCTGAGCCGATCACGGACTTTGTTAACATTGGAAAAGCAAAAATCACCGCTTATTGCGAGCTTTCTGATGAGTCAGCGAAATTGCCGGATGTTATGTATCAAACCATGGTACGTGATAGCATGCAAATCGCTCTACGGAAGAAAATTGCAAAACAAATCATCGTCGGTCTTGGAGGGGCGAATCAAATTACTGGTATTTTCAAAGCTCCAGTGAATGTAATCCCTGTAGAGTCTGATATTGGAATTTCAGAGATCGACGAAACTACGCTGGATAAGATTGTTTTCGGATACGGTGGAAGTGAGAATGTCGAGGGTGGTGCTTATCTAACTCTCAACAAAATAGATTTAGCTGCGTTCGCTGCTATTCGCGCGACAGATGGTAAAAAACTCTATAAGATCACATTAGACGAAAACGGAAACACGGGCACTATATCGAGCGATGACAGCTATGCGGTTCGCTACATCATTAACAGTGCTTGTGCACCGCTATCCAGCACTGGAACAGCAGTGAATGCGTATAGTATGGCTTACGGAAAGCCAGCTGCATACGAGATGCCATTATTCTCACCAGTTACCGTAGAAGAATCACGGGACTTCAAATTCAAGTCGGGTCAAATTTGCTACAGAGGCAGTGTGTGGGTAGGCGGTAACGTGGCAGCCTACAAAGGGTTTGTACGTATCAAGAAAGTACCGAAAACCTAACCGACACAAACAAAGAATGCCAGCACTCACAAGGGTGCTGGCATTCTCTATTGTATAATTTGTAACTAGGTGTTATGTAGCTTCCAATCACTAAAACTTAAAAAGACTGTCTGATTATCATATTTCTTCCGATGATAATTAATTTGAGATTTCGTAGGTTTATCAACAAAGTCATGAACTCGGTCCCCTTGTTTATTCATTACATAATAAAAGCCTTCACGTTCGCTAATAAATTTTAAGGATTCATCAAACGTTAGATACACGTTATAATAACGACTTTTAGGGGATACTCCTCTAAAACAACCATTCCATTGTGGCCCGTACGCCAATTCATATGCAAATTCAATTTTTGAAAAGCCGTGCGTGTCAATTAAGTTCCTTACTCCCATTACGCTTTCTTGTGTAGGAATTGAACCGTATAGACGCTCGATAAGATATATTGCTAACTGAAGTTCATCTTCTGAAAATATATCGGGATAAGATTCCTTTATAATAAGTATAGCACCGTACTTTGCAAACAGTGTGGCCATCATACTATTTTTATCTGATTCTGAAACTTGGGATGCCGCTATTACATTTCCTTCCTGATCTAGCGTTTCAAGAGTTATGCGTTTTCTAAAAAAGGATTCTGGGAGGTGATTTTCATTTACATTAAACCAGCCTCCAAGCTCCTTTGATATAAAAGCTATACTGTAGTCTGTATGCATGTTTTAACCTACCTTTAGAATTTATTGGTAATCGCAACTATATGTAAAGATGGTATTAAACCGTTGCATCATTGTCAATGAATAAACAAAGTATGCCAACACGTACATATAGGTGCTGTCACTTTGTTATATACAGGGATGATTCAATTGAATTGTTTCCTCGATGGCTTACAAGGCAACGTAGGCGGTTAAATTACACCTCATAAATCCACTACCGTAATTGAAATTTATTCAATATTGTCCAGCTTAGCTGAAATATCGTCCTAAAATAGTGAACGCCAGCACCCTCAAGAGTGCTGGCGTTCTTTGTTTGAAGCAGTGATATACTATTCCTCTTTTGTGTCAAAACATTCCTGACAGATACCAGAATCAATTAAAAATTCAACTCGTTTACCGCACGAACCGCATTGAACCTCTTTTTTATCCAATCGCAAAACCTCCTTGATATCAATGTTTGTACTTTATTTAATATCTCCTTATGGAAATAAAAAGTCAATAAGATGTTTACAGATCATGAAGCAGTCTTAATTGAGAGCGGCTGAACGCTGCCAAACAGTTAGAGGAGTACCTTTACAAGAGGAATTTTATAAGATAATATGTCCGTACACACGAACAAGTTAGAAGGTGTAATAGGAAAAATTGTTTAGATTAGCTTTGTGTGAAAAATGAAATCTTTGAATCTTAACTATTTCAATCCGTCCCCAATCCGTCCCCAAGTAAGAAGTTAGGAGAAAGTGAATTCTTGATTGTGTTCAACAATTTATTAGTCTTAAAAAGAAAAAACCCTTGAATATCAAGGGTTTTAAGGGATTTGAGATAGATGCGGTCGAGAGGACTCGAACCTCCACGGCTGTTACACCACTAGAACCTGAATCTAGCGCGTCTGCCAATTCCGCCACGACCGCAAAACATGTTTTAACAAAAAATATCGTATCATGAGTAAGCTGGAATAGTCAACAATATTTTATAAAAATGGGGGAAAATGCTGTGGAGCAATTAGAGCAAAAAATCATGCAAGAAGGAATCGTCCTTAATGACAATGTATTGAAGGTGGATTCATTCTTAAACCATCAAGTAGATCCCCAGCTTATGCTCGCCATAGGTAAAACGTTCACTTCCCTATTCGAAGCGCAAGGAATTACGAAGGTGCTTACACTGGAGTCTTCAGGCATTGCACCTGCGGTTATGGCTGCTCTGCAAATGAACGTGCCGTTAATATTTGCGCGTAAACGCAAGTCGCTGACACTTAAAGATGATCTCTATACCGAGAAAATCTATTCCTTTACGAAGCAAGAGGAAAGTGAAGTTACTGTTTCTCGCAAGTTTTTGTCAGCTGAAGATCGTGTCCTCATTATAGATGACTTCCTAGCGAACGGCGATGCAGCGCTTGGTTTGGCTCGAATCGTTGAGCAAGCGGGTGCATCGGTAGCTGGTATTGGCATCGTGATCGAGAAGGCGTTCCAGCCAGGACGTGAAAAGCTGATCGAGCATGGTTATCTTGTACATTCATTGGCAAGAGTGGCATCATTAACAGGCGGAAAAGTAACATTCGCTCCTCATCCAGTCGCTCACGCTTAAACAATCAGTTGTATGTGATGAAATTGCTTACAGAAATTTAAGTTCGAATAAATTATAAATAGAAACCAATGACAAGAGAGGCCTAAATCAGGTCTCTTTTTTTTATATTTATAAGTTAGGTTTATGCTTCTGATATTATGCTGCATTCGCATATTTTCCAGCATTTTCACAAACAATAACAGCAAACGGTGAAAGGTGCGTGCAGCAATGAGCAGACAGCATAATGTAATTGAGGAAAGAGAAATACAGAAATTTCGTAAAATGAGATGGTCATCGGTTGCTAAGACAACTGCGGCAGTCTTGCTGCTGAGTGCATTTTCAGCTGCTACGAGCCCGCTGAGTTATGGTCATGTTTCTGCTCAAAGTTCAGCTAAAGGGATAAGTGCGGCAGCGCAGGTGGATGAACGGAAGCCAGTGGCAATCGTAATTGACGATTTTGGCAATAACATGAGCGGAACAGAGGAAATGATGAAGCTTCCAGTCAAAATTACAGCGGCGATTATGCCTTTTATGCCAACGACTAAGAAGGATGCAGAGGAAGCATATAGGCTTGGCCACGATGTCATTGTTCATATGCCGATGGAGCCAAATAAAGGGCTAAAAAGCTGGTTAGGCCCTGGAGCGCTCACGACTGATTTAAGCGACGCAGAGGTGCGTAAACGGGTCGAGAATGCCATTGACGATGTGCCTCATGCCATTGGGATGAATAATCATATGGGCTCAAAGGTGACAGCAGATGAGCGAATGATGCGAATTGTGCTAAGCGTATGCAAGGAGCGGGGACTCTTTTTTCTAGATAGCCGGACCACCTTCAAAACGGTTGTTCCCAAATTAGCCAAAGAGCTGGGCGTGCCGACAGTCTCCAATGATGTATTTCTCGATGACGTTTATACCGTTCAGCATATTTCCAAGCAAATCGGCGTGCTTCGCAAGCATTTGGAGACACATGACAGCTGCATCACAATCGGACATGTTGGAGCACCTGGGAAATATACCTCCTCGGTTCTTCATCAGTCCATACCTGCGATGCAGCCTACCGTAAGATTCGTGAAGTTGACTGCGCTTATTGGCGGAGAATCAATGAACGATCCACTTGTATTGCCTAATCCCTGAGGCGATGGCCTCAGCAACTTCTTGCTGACGCTGCGGATCTGTCAGCATCGTACGATCATGCTCGCTGCTAATAAAGCCCATTTCTACGATTACAGCAGGGTCTTGCACCCTTCTAAGTAGATAAAACGGTTTTCCTTCCCTTGGGAGGAAAGCCGTATTTTGTTGTCGATTAAGCGCATCTTGTATGCAAAATGCAAGCAATGAGCTTTCACCGCTGCTCTGATGCAGCACTAAAGGGCCTTTCTGCATACTTTTCTTAGACCAATTGACATGCAAGCTAATGAGCAGTTCACTTTCAATTTCATCGGTTAATTGCCGGCGCTGCGATAAATCTTTACGATGTCTCGAGCGTGTATTATGCCAACGATTATCGTCACTGAGTGCATAGTCGCCGGTTCGATTGAGTACAGCCGGTATGTTTTGGCTTCGCAAAATGAAATACAGCTTACGCGCAACAGCTAAATTAATATCCTTTTCTAAAATATCAGCTGATGAGGCTCCCCCGTCAATCCCGCCATGCCCAGCATCAATGATGACGACAGTTGACGGAAGCGCCCAATCCTGATTGTTGCCTACCGGCAAAAGAGGCCATGCAAAAGCGCTGGATGAGCTGCTGGAAGCAGCCAGCCATATTACAACAAAGGTTAGTGCCATTTTACGAAACATGCTGATTGTTCCTCCAGATTTCTTTGACATACGGTTAGCGTGGCTGTTTGGAGGGAAACTCATGCATGTTTAGATTGGATGGTTAAGGGGCAAACTTAAATTATTAATTCATACGGTACTGAAAGGACTGATTAGCATGGCAAAAGGCGATGAATACGTAAAATTTATGACCGAAAAATTTATAAATTATATAGAGACACCAAGGGAAGAACGGAAACAAACCAACGTATTAGCCAAATCTCGGAGAGAGCCTTGGCTGACGCGTTGGTTCGGATGGGGGCCAGTGAGTGTTATGTTATGGTGGCGTGGACGCGCTGAACGTCATCGGTAAAAGTGCCCAAGCTCGATTAAAAGCTGAAGGGGAATATAGCGGCGATCAGAGCCGTCCTCGCTTGCTTCAAGCGCGACATAGATTTGTCCGTTGTCCCATTTGTTATATCCGACGACTGACCAGACATATAACATCTGGCCATCAAACAGCTCAGCGGTAAAGCGGAGCTGTTCTTTGTTGTTTATTTTGGCAAAGAGAGGTGTGTAGGAATTGGAGCTGAATGTGATGGGTTTATTCGTTAGCCAGGGAAGCTTATCGAATGGATTAAATGACGGCAGCGAGACTTGTTTAATAAGGACTGCTTTCTGAGAGTTAAGTAATGGAGCCGCTTTATCAAGCTTAGCTGCGGCAGCATTTGTCCAATCTTCCTTCTTGGCAGGGAGCGATTCACCGCTGACGGCATCTGCATAATACGTTTCTTTCTCTGTCGTTATTTTCCATGCGGCGAGGAGAGGATGAACATATATTCGATCAATTTGGGTTGCAGGCTTTAGAAGCTCGAGCTGCTTAATCGCTCGTGTAAGTGTGTTTTCATCGAATAATGGATGACTGTTTGTTCCGTATTCACCTAGCTGATATCCACCTGACTCCACCGCATTAATGACAAGATAACCGACAGTATTCTTATTTTGCATGACAAGCACAAGCCAGCTATGCGTTCCAGGGCCAATAGGAGAAACAATAAGCGTCGACTTCTTCCATGCGGCAAAAGAAGGCTGTACAGCCAGTTCTTCGACCCAGCGCTGCGCTTGCTGTTGAACAGGCTCATAAACGGTTGTAGGATTAGAAACGGCTGCAGCAGCTTGTGGCTGCAATCCGCCTGCATACAATACAATAGCGGTCAAAACACATGCCGCTGTAAGCTTAATGAATTTTTTTGGCATAATTAATCACCTCCATATCATTGTATAGGACAAGCTTTAAGAAGGCTGTTGCAACCTGTCGCGTAAGGGCGGCCTTGTGACCGCCTTTTTTTGACGTATTGCTGCGGATAACGTCAGATCCATGTCAATCGATACCCTCGAGATGAAAGATGCCGCAGTTAATGGCGGACGCAGTCACCCTAGGCTCATATTGCCATCTGATTTCGGATTGACGCTGAGCGAATTGCTCCTCAATTGCTGGTTTGTTTTCTTCGATAGCATTCTTAACAAGCGGCTCGTAGTAGCCGTTAATTCGGTCAAGCTCTTCCTTCAACCTTGCTGATGCACTCTCAGCCCAGCTGTAATCATAGCTGCGAAGCTTGCGCTCCAACGTTTGCTCTACAATGCTAAGCGCTTTATTAAAGGAGAGCCCATTTTTGGTGATGTGAATATTTGCCGGCAGGCGAGGCGTAAGCTTATGCGTAAGCAAGCGATCGTAGAAATGCTCTACACATTGTCCAGTTGCGAGCGAGACACCGTAGCTATGAATTTCTTCGCGCTTGCGATCACAAGCGAACTCTACCCGCATATTGACAGACAGCCATGCCGTGTAAGGGGTCGAGGTAAAGGGATTGTTCGAGCGTTTGTCTGGCTCCTGAAACAAGTGGACGAAGCTGCCCTTAGCTTTTGCCGCATCAAATATTTGCTCAAGCTTGCGTGCGCCAAAAAACAAGTCTTCGCGCGGAATGCGAACGGGTGCTGCCAAGCTGCCGTGAATAAAGCCTAGCGAACGCCCAAGAGCGGCATTCGCTGCAGTATCTTGCGCGTTTAGCGCAGCATCCTGTTCGGTGTTCACGACTTCAATTTTTTTGAGCTCCTCGGCAGCGTCATATTTGTTCTTGTCCGTTACAAACAAGAATGTCATCGTCTCAGGTTCTGCGTCGACGCGATCGACGAAGCTCCAGTAGTAGGGACGATTCGTAAGCTCACGGTCGGCGTGAGGAGAGAGCTTCACCGTGAAATGGCTTGGTGACTTTTCTAAAATTGAGCATTCGGTAGCTTCTAAATAGCGGTTTACAAATTTGTGCACCTGTTTTTCGTTCAAGGCTGCACCTCCACGGTTTGTCCAAGCGTATCCAAATTCACTAGCAGGTCAGGACTTGTCGGCAGCGGGTTTTCGCCTGTCAGCACCTCTTCACGAATGCGGCTGAGGGAGGAGCCCAAATGATTGATTTTTTGTTTTAAATCCGTATCGTTGCCCGATTCTAGCAGCATTCGAGCAAGCCGCTGCTCCAGCGAGCCATCCCCTTTTTCAAAGCGCTCCAAAATATGATCCAGCTCGCCAATAACAAGCTCGAACAGGTTAATTTTTTCATGCAATAGGTTGACGATATGCTCTTCAATGGTGCCGATTGTGCACAGATTGTAGATTTTTACGTCTTCCGTTTGCCCAAGGCGATGCACCCGCCCAATTCGTTGTTCGACTCTCATTGGATTCCAAGGCAGGTCGAAATTAATCATGTGGTGGCAAAATTGCAGGTTTATCCCTTCGCCGCCAGCTTCCGTTGCGATGAGGATTTGCGCGCGCCCGCGAAATAAATCCATCATCCAATCCTTTTTGCCGCGGTTCATACCGCCGCGATAAGGGACGGCAATCATATTTTGAGCACGGAAAAACTGCAGCAAATATTCCTGAGTAGCCCGGTATTCAGTGAAAATGATGACCTTGTCATCCATTTCTTTGACAAGCTCCATCGCTTTTTCTGCTTTGGTATTGGCTTTGATATTACGAATTTTCTCTACGAGCTCCCATATTTTTGGACGCATAGGGGAGTCCTCGGACGTTTTCTTAAATAGATTAACAAGCGTTAGAAACACCGCATCGCGGCTGCTGCAAACTTCACGCTGAAGGGTAACGAGTGAGAGCATGCTTGATAAATCGCCGCCGCTTTCTTCATACCGTTCCTTGACGAAGCCCGTCACCGCGTCGTACAGCGCTTTCTCTTCTTCTGAGAGAGTAAGCGGTATATTTTTGACAAAACGTTTCGTGAAATGAATGCCGCCGTCCCCGCGCCGATTCCGAATCATGACACCGGAGAGTGCTTCCTGCAGCTGATCTTCATTTTTCGGAAGCCGCTTGTCGACAACAAAGTTTGCTGCAAATTCACTTTGACCGCCGAGCTGACCAGGCTTGAGCAGCGTAATGAGATTGAACAGCTCGTCCATATCGTTTTGGATTGGGGTAGCCGTAAGGAGCAAGCAATATTTTTTGCGTAAAAGATTAGCAAACTGATAGTTCGTCGTTTTCTTGTTTTTCAGCTTATGTGCTTCATCGATGATGATGATGTCATAATCTGTTCCAAGCACAATCTCGCGATGCGGATCACGCTTTGCGGTATCGATAGAAGCGACAACTACATCATATCCCCATGTATGCTCCTTCTTCTGGGCTACGGCAGAGATGCCGAATTTCTGATTAAGCTCACGCACCCATTGAAGTACAAGGGAAGCGGGGACAAGAATGAGAATACGCTTAGCTAAACCGCGCACAATATATTCTTTGAGCACGAGTCCTGCTTCGATCGTTTTGCCAAGGCCAACCTCATCGGCCAAAATCGCACGGCCGCCCATCTCATGCACCACTTTGCGCGCTGTGCTGATTTGATGTGCCATTGGCTCGAAGGCTGGAAGAGATCGCAAGCATAACAATTCTTCGAAGCTTTCAATTCGTTTCGCTTGCTCGGCTTCCATAGCGAGCTGATATAACGTCCAATCATCCCATGGGCCGCCTTTTGTTAAACGGTTTTGCAGTTCTTCAAACCAAGAGCGGTCATGCTGCAGCTCAACTAAAGGATGAAGCTTGCGTGAAGTAAAGGCCGTGCCTGCTTCTCCTGAGGCAGCCTGCGGCGTCGTCTGAAATGTCATCTAGTACAGCTCCTTCCGCAGTAAAAGGGATAAGTTGTTATTAGTATTGCCTTTTCATCTAATATTAATAAGATGCTGCTTAAAAAAGAGGATGGACTAGCAATATAACGAGAGTGGGCATGTAAGCGGACAGGTTTGCTAAATTTCGCCACAAAAGAGCATGAAAATCAATATGTAGTATAGTATAATGGTTTTATGACACAATATATTGTGCTAAAAGCATATCTGATCTAACCTATGCCTTCAGCACGTTAGTATGAGGGAGGAAGCAGCTGCGATGGAGATGTCTGGTGGAAATCGACTTGAGGGACTTAGTGAGAAAATCTTTTTGGATCGATATGCGTGGAAAAATGCAGATACGAGTAAAACGGCGATCGGAGATATCGTGCTTGTTCTAACGAAGGATGATCCGAAATTTCCTGTCAAGGAAGTCGGAGAAGTTATCGCCCGTGATGGTAGCAAGGTCACCGTAAAGCTTAGAAACGGCGAGCATGTGGAGTCTACAATAGAGAAACTTACGCTTACGATTGAGAAAACGCCTGAGGAAATGTGGGATCGTCTTGCAGATGCGATGGCATCTGTTGAAGATGGATCAGAGAAGCAAAAGGAATGGCGGGACAAATTCAGATATTTATTAGATGATTGGAAGCTGGTTCCGGGCGGGAGAATTGCAGCGGGGGCTGGAGCTAGTGAAGAGCTGACGCTATTTAATTGTTATGTCATCCCCTCACCGAAGGATAGCCGCGGCGGCATCATGACAACGCTCACGGAGATGACTGAAATTATGGCGCGCGGTGGCGGCGTTGGGATGAATTTATCTTCGCTGCGACCTCGAAGAGCGATTGTTGCAGGCGTGAACGGTTCATCGAGCGGTGCTGTATCATGGGGTGGGCTGTTCAGCTATGCAACGGGACTCATTGAGCAGGGCGGCAGCCGCCGAGGCGCCTTGATGCTTATGATCAATGATTGGCACCCGGACGTATTAGAGTTTATAACGGTCAAACAAACGATGGGGCAAGTGACAAATGCCAATCTGTCGGTATGTATTAGCAACGCTTTTATGCGGGCTGTAAAGGAAGATTTGGAATGGGAGCTCGTATTTCCAGATACCAAAGATATAGAGTATAACGAGCTATGGACCGGCGATCTGGATGCATGGCGCAAGCTTGGCAAAAAGGTTATCCCATACAAAACGGTGCGCGCTCGTGAAATATGGCAAGCGATTATTGAATCCGCTTGGAAGTCAGCTGAGCCCGGCGTTGTCTTTATGGAGTATTATAATCAAATGTCGAACAGCTGGTATTTCAATCCCATTATTAGTACGAACCCTTGCGGTGAACAAGGCTTGCCGGGCTGGGGCGTCTGCAACTTGTCAGCTGTAAACCTATCGAAGTTTTATGATGAAGAGAAGCATGACGTTGCTTGGGATGAACTTGCCAAAGTTACGCGCTGGTCTGTAAGGTTCCTTGATAATGTCATCGACAAAACACCCTATCATTTTGAAGAAAATGAGCGCAATCAGAAGCTTGAGCGGCGTATCGGGCTCGGAACGATGGGACTAGCTGAGCTTATGATTAAGCTGCGTATCCGATATGGCAGCGCAGAGTCATTGGTTTTTCTAGATAAGCTGTATGGATTTATGGCTAGGGAGTCTTATTTGGCGTCTTCGGAAATCGCTGCTGAGAAAGGTTCGTTCCAAGCGTTTGAAGCTGATAAATATGTTCAGAGCGGATTTATGAAGCAATTGATAGCCGAATTTCCGGAGATTGGCGACAGTGTGGCCTTGAACGGCATGCGAAATGTGACGGTCATTACACAAGCGCCGACTGGCAGCACGGGAACAATGGTCGGAACGTCTACGGGAATTGAGCCTTATTTTGCCTTCGAATACTATCGTCAGAGTCGACTTGGTTTTGACAAACAAGATGTTCCGATTGCAGCGTCTTGGAAGGCGTCTCATCCGGGGGAGGAGCTACCAGATTATTTTGTAACCTCGATGAGCTTGTCGGCTGAGGATCATATTCGAGTACAAGCGGCGATACAGCGCTGGGTGGACAGCTCTATTTCCAAAACAGCGAATTGCCCGGCAGATTTCACTGTGGAAGAAACGGGCAGATTGTATGAGCTTGCTTTTGAGCTCGGCTGCAAGGGTGTGACAATTTACCGAGATGGCAGTCGTGATGTTCAAGTTCTCTCAACGTCGTCTAAAGAAGAGAAAACAGAAGAACCATTTGACGCGGATTTGGTGGAAGCCGTTGTCCCAGCAGTGGTGCAACACGAGCAGGAGCTGGATAAGCAATATAAACGCAGACCGCAGGTACTGCGGGGTGCGACCTATAAGGTGAACACACCATTTGGCATGGCTTATATTACGATCAATGATCTCAATGGATCACCGGCAGAAATTTTCTTGAACGTAGGCAAGGCAGGTTCGGATGTGTTTGCGATGGCTGAAGCATTAGGGCGTGTGTGTTCGTTATTTCTGCGTTATGGCGATCATGGAAACAAGGTGAAGCTGCTCGTCAAACATTTGAAAGGAATCGGCGGATCGGGAGCAATAGGATTCGGAGTTAACCGAGTGGAGTCCATTGCGGATGCCGTTGCAAAATCGCTTGAGATTCATATGGAGAATGGGACGGAGCAGGAGACGGCAGCGAAAATAGCACAAAGAGAAGAAGCAGCGGCGTCTGCGGATTATCCGGCGATCTCCAAATCTTCTGTTGACACTTCTTCCGTAGATTTGTGCCCCTCTTGCGGTTCGGCAGCGCTTATTAATATAGAAGGCTGCAAGCAGTGTACGCAGTGCGGCTTTAGCAAGTGTAATTGATAGGGCAAGCAAAAAAAGAGAACCTCATGGTTCTCTTTTTTATTTTGTGTAGTCTTTCCAATAATGCAAAAGAGTTAGGCTGGCTCTGGAAAGATATGATGACGCTCCAGCAGCGTCCACAATTGTTCGACGATATCTTCAGCAGGATAGGGCATGGAGCGAATGATCCACCATTCCAGCAGTCCAATTGCCGCTGAAGTCAGAAATTGCACCATAATCTCCTTGTTCATATCCTGATTGATGCCGCTCATATCAATATGATCCTCAATACCTTGCTGCATACCTTCCATCAATCGGTTTCGAAATGTAGGAACACCTTTGCTCGTTAACAGCGTCGTATAGATGAAGGCATGCTGTTCCAAATACTTGAATGTTCGAAGTATCAATGTTTTGGCAGAAGGCTGGGCTGTGTCTTCAGCAGGCATGCAGCTCTCAAACAATTGTGTTAAATAAACCTCTATACATTGATCCAGCAGATCAAGCTTGTCTACATAATGCAAATAAACGGTACCTCGGTTTACGTTGGCACGTTCTGCAATTTCGTTAATGGTTACTTGCTCAAAATTTTTCTCTGCAATTAGCTCGACAAAAGCCTTCATGATGGCTTCTTTTGTTTTGAGTACTCGTCTATCCAAAGTGTGACTCCTTTTGAGCAGTTTTAGACATTTGCTCTCGATCTGTTGATTAATCAACACTTTCGCCGATTTTACCGATTGAAGAGCAGCATCTGCGCTGATAAGATCATTATATTGAACAGATGTTGTTTAATCAACGAATGTTCAAAAAAATAGAGCGATGTTCATTTCACTTGAAATATATAATAGGGCGGAGATGCTTTGTGAAAATATTAGTTTATGGCGCAGGGGTGTTAGGCAGCTATCTTGCACATGTGTTAGCGCGTGGAGGCAATGACGTTACCGTACTTGCCAGAGGAAAAAGATATGAAGAGCTGACGAAAGACGGCATCGTTATTCGTCATTATTTTCAGCGTAAGACGACGGTGGACAAAGTGAGAGTTATTCATCATTTGTCATCAGAAGAAATGTATGATCTCATTTTTGTGGTTATGAAATACAATGATTTTCCATCAGTACTACCAATTCTGGCGCAAAATCAAAGCAGTCATATTGTGCTTGTAGGCAATAATGCAGACGCTCATGAAATGCAAAATGACTTGCAGAAAAATAGTGCCGTGAAAAAAAATATAGCATTCGGATTCCAGCTTAGCGGCGGTCGTCGAGAAGCTGATCGAATGATCTGTATACGTGGAGGCGGACATATGGTGCTTGGCAGTTTAGAAGGGGAGCTGTCATTTAAACCATTACTAGAAAAAGCCTTTGAAAAAGTAAAATACAAATTAGATTATCAAGAAGATATGGATGCTTGGCTTAAAAGTCATATCGTCACCATACTGGCGATGAACGCAATTAGCATAACAAGCGATAACCAATTCAAAAAAATAGCGAAGAACAAAAAGCTGCTCATGCAAATGATTACAGCAATAGATGAAGGCTTTAAAGTGTTGGAATCATTAGGTTATACAATCATACCAGCAAACCAAGTTAAGTTTATTCGCAATTATAGAGGGATGGTATACAGCTTTCTGAAAATATACCATATGTCGCCGATTACCAAACTGATCGATGGGTCCCCCTATGAAATCGCAGCGTTAATGAATAAGTTTGCTATTTTAAAACAAAAATCTAATGTTTTGACTCCACATTTGGATGAGATTGCTCAGCAATTCAATGCCAAGTTTGTAGAAATAGCGAAACAAAACTAGCATGATTTTCAAACAAAAAAGACCATTCTCTTCATATATGTGAAGGGTTTGGTCTTTGCAGGTTCATTATTCCCGTTCTTTTCTTTTTGAATAATTTTGTATCGCATCGTTCAATAGGGCATAGTTAAAATCCGGCCAGCTTTTATCTGTAAACCACAATTCAGCATACGCTGCCTGCCATAGTAGAAAGTTGCTCAACCTCTTTTCACCGCTTGTCCGAATGATTAAATCAACTGGCGGATAATCGGAGGTAGCGATCGTTTTCTCAAATTGTTCATCGAAAGTGAGCGGATCTGCTCCGCTTGCGATGAGCTTTTTTGCAGCTTGCAGAATTTCAGTTCTCCCCCCGTAATTAAGAGCCATATTTAGAAGCATGCCAGTATTGTTTTTCGTTATTTCACAGGTTCGCTGAATGACATCCACCGTATGAGCAGGAAACGAGCTAATATCGCCGATATAAGTTACTTTTACATTTTTTTTGTTTAGTTCTTCGATCGTTTGATTATGAAAATATTTGATAGGCAGCTCCAAAAGATAATCAACCTCGGCTTTGGGCCTTCTCCAGTTCTCCGTTGAAAATGCATATAAGGTCAAGCAGCTAAGCTTTAGCGAAATCGATCTTTTTATGATTTTCTGCATCGTTTTCATCCCGTAAAAGTGTCCAACGTTTCGTGGCAGCCCTTTGCGAGTTGCCCATCTCCCGTTGCCGTCCATAATGATCGCGATATGTTTTGGAAAATATTTATAACGTTCCTGCTTGAAAAACAAATGTGACCACAGCATGACTTTCCTCCTCAAGCAAGTTAACATTCTTTTTTTATCTAGATACGACCCACAATATTAAGGTTGCTGCCGGTACGAGCAGTAATTGTGCCAGCACGGTGCCCATCACACGGGACAACATAAGCAGACCGAATACTTTAGTTAACGCAGCGCTTTTTTTCTCTCCCTTTAGCACTTTATCCGTCAATAAGCCGATTTCAGGATCAATAAGAAGTGCTAGCAAAATCGTTGCTACCCCATTAATTAGCCCTGATGATTGAGAAGCGGAAATCGCATGCTCGGTCGTCATAGAAGAAGCGAGTAAAGCGGCCAGCACGCCAATCGTATAGACCGCGGTTACGATAATGTTGAGTAAAAACAATCGTTTCGGTATGCCGCCAATTCTTAATCGCGCCAGCATTCCCAGCTTTGGCAGACGGATGTGTGAACGCGAGTTTTTAAGTTTCTCAATGGATACCGTTGTTCTCAGCAAGCCTGGGATAGAGCCTGCTACCTCCAAATGGGCAATGACTCGTCTAGCCAGCATGACCGCGGTTGGAAATGCTAGCATCGCAGCAATTGTTCCTAGAGATGCGCTTAAAATTATGATTCGAAATTGCTCAATCAGTGAATACTCCATGGAAGTTTTGGCAGAATCGATGAGCTTTCCCATAAGCGGTGCTTGCACCATGTTGGCTGTTCGCGATACGAGCAGGATAATGCCGGTTAACGATATAGCGACTGCTATTTTTCCCATACGTACGCCAGCTAATCGAAGAGAGTATGTAATCGTTTCTGCAAAATGAATAATAAACGTAAAGCTGCTAACTAGAATAATCTGCTCAAGCATGGCAGCACCTCTTTCCCTTATGGAGGTAAGATTCTACTATCATTAAATAGGAAATACCGAAATTAAAAAATAGAAAGTAAATAAGCAAGTTTTTCTTATTTTATGTTCGAAGGAGCATTCTCATCTCTCATCTAGCAAAATATTAGTTGTGAAAATGGTAAACTCAGACTCTATCGGCTTGTAAGTAATGCTTGCAAAAAGAGAGCGCTTTATTGACAAAATACATATAATCGAATAAGATTCACCTATCTGAAAGGTAAAAAGGATGATAGAAATGATTCAGAAGGTTAAGAAGCAAAATGTCCATGAGTTGGTCTCAGAAGAGATTCAAAAATACATCGAGGTTAAAGGCTTGCAGGAGGGAGACAAGCTTCCATCAGCTGAAGAACTGACAAAATTATTAGGTGTAGGACGTTCCTCTTTGCGCGAAGCACTGAGGTATCTTGAAGCTATCGATATTGTTAAAGTGGTGAATGGAAAAGGTATATTTGTTAATGATTCTGAGTCCTATCGCTATAGCGGAAAGGTGAAAATTGAGAATGAGAAGAAGTTTCTTCTTCATATTCTTGACGTGCGCAGAGCTTTGGAAGGAAAGGCTGTAGAGCTTGCTGCTATACGGATTAGCAACGAAAAAATCGAGAAGATGAGACTGTGTTTAGAAGAGTATGATGTGTGCAAGAACAGAGGTCTGGATACCTCGGCAATTGACTATAAGTTTCACCAGCATATTTATGATGCTGCCGCTAATCCGCTGCTTCACAGCGTCTATGAATCTATCTCTGAATTAATTAAACGTTTCTTTGCTGGTCCGTTCGGCGTTAAGGAATTATTTGATAACACGTATCCGTTCCATCGTACGTTATTTGATGGTATTGCCAAACATGATGTACAGCATGCATTAGCTGAATTTAATAAAATGATGGATATTATCGAGGAAACGATACGTCATTATTAATTTAAATTTGTTATTGACAAGATGAAAGTGCTTACATTATATTTAACCTATCATACAGGTAGATAGTATGACACTATGTCTCTAGGGGGATTCATATGTTTGGTAAACCAATGAAAACATGGATGTTATCCGCTTTGACGGCTGTAATGGTTTTTACTCTCACTACAGCTTGCAGTTCTTCAAATGATGGGAAAAAGCCTGACAGCGGAAGTAAAGAGAAAGTAATTACGCTTCGCATGATTGAAAGCTTGACCAGCCCGAGTCGTACAGCATTGATTAAAGCAAGCATCGACAAATTCATGGCCCAGAACACGAACATCAAGGTTGAATTGATTTCTCCACCGTTTGATCAGGCTGATAACAAAATCAGAACGATGTTGGCCGCCAAACAACCGCTAGACGTTTTGGAAGTACGCGATCTTAACGTTGCGGAATTCGTAAATAACAACTACGTAGAGCCATTGAACGATTATACAGGCTCATGGAGCGACTTTGGCACTGTAACGGCTGTTGCTAAATCCGTTGCTTCCGTCAAGGATAAGCTCTACTTCATACCAAACGGATTGTATCAGCGCCAATTGTTTTATCGTGCAGATTGGTTGAAGGAAGCGGGAATCAATGCTCCGGTTACCTACGAAGAGTTAGTTAATGCATCGGTTAAGCTGACGGACGCTGCGAAGAACCGTTATGGCTTCTCATTCCGTGGAGGTCCTGGTGCCAACGGTGTTCCAGATACATTGATTCAAGCGTATGACGCAGACAAGATCAATGTTGATGATGCGATGTTCCTGAAAGATGGCGGAACAATCTACTCTTCTCCAGAAGCCAAAACGGCATTAGATCTATATGTGAAGCTGTACAAAGATGGATCACCTCCGGATTCCATTAACTGGGGCTTCCAAGAGCAGGTACAGGCATTTACTTCTGGTGTAACAGCATTCCTTTTGCAAGATCCGGACGTTATTCAAGTATTGAGCGAGAACATGCAAGAAGGTACTTGGGCAACAGCTCCAATGCCTACTGGCCCATCAGGCAAAGCGATGATTTCTGCAGGTGGAGCAGGCTGGGGTATCACTTCCCACTCGACAAACAAAGAAGCTGCTTGGAAATTAATTACGTTTCTTTCCTCGCCTGAGGAGAATACACAGCTATCCAAAAGCCATGGTACTGTACCGATCCACTCTTCTGCTACAGAGGATGAGTTTTTCCAAAAAGGACCTTACAAAACTTTGCTTGATATGACGAACAAACCGGATACGTTCATCAATTTCAAACCGCCGTTCGAATATCCTGCTAATGGACAATGGGGTACCGTCGCTATGGAAAGTGGTCAGGCGATGCTGCTAGGTCAAACTTCAGTTGAGGATACGTTAACGAAGTGGAATGAATATTGGGCGAAAGCGAAAGCGGACATGAACAAATAATCTGAAAAATAGTGATGGGTGGCTCAGCAGCCGCCCATCGCATTTTCTAAGTCAAGGGCGGTGATTGCATTGAGAAAGCAGCGAACGTATATTTTGCTCAGCTTGCTACCAGCTTTGGTGTTGCTGCTCATATTTACGTTTTATCCATTCCTGCAAGGGGTAGTCATGGCGTTTCAGAACTACGTTCTGTTCGATCTGACGAACGTTCGATTCATCGGATTCCAGAACTTTGTAACCGCATTCCAAGATGCTAAGTTTCTGAAAGCAATGACGAATAGCGCATACTGGGTGTTTTTCTCCTTAACGTTTCAATTTTTGATTGGCCTCTCACTTGCACTGATTTTGCGTAAACCGTTTAAAGGCAGAGGGGTATATCAAGGGTTTATCTTTTACTCTTGGGCTTTATCTGGTTTCTTAATCGGCTTGATTTGGAAATGGATGTTCAACTCCCAAATGGGCGTTATTAATGATCTTTTAATGCGCCTCGGTCTTATTGATACTAGAATCGGTTTTCTCTCTGATCCAGATTGGGCGATGTCATCGGTCATTATCGCTAATGTATGGTACGGGATCGCGTTTTTTGCAATCATGCTGCTTGCGGCACTTCAATCGGTGCCAGCTGATTTGTATGAGGCAGCGGATATGGATGGAGCGGGGAGCATTCGCAAGTTTGTTAATGTCACCTTTCCTTTTATTCTTCCTACGATTATCGCAACGACGTTGCTCAGAGCGATATGGATATTCAATGACCCAACGATTATTTACGGTTTGACTAACGGCGGTCCTGCGGGAACAACTCATATTTTATCCTCATTAATGCTGGATAAAATTATTTACGGCGGGGACTACGGGATGGCATCGGCAATTGGTGTTACGATGATCGGCATTCTAATCTTGTACACGATTTTCTATTTGTTTGTGACCAAGTCGGAAAAGGTGGGTGATTTTTAAGATGAAGCCACGCATACTGACAGGTCTGAAGGTGCTGTATCTAGCGTTGCATTTTGTAATCATGGTATTTCCTTTATACTGGATCGTCATTACTTCACTTAAGCCTCAAAAGGATATATTCTCTTTCCCGCTTCAATATTGGCCAAAGCAATTCACGCTGGATAACTACATCCAGATTTTTAAAATATCGAAATTCCATATTTACATTTTCAACAGCTTATTAGTGGCCGTCCTTGCTGCTGCTATCGTTATTTTTATAGCGACTCTAAGCGCATATGTCATGGCCCGCTTTCAGTTTAGAGGGCATAAACAGATTATGATGGCGTTTTTCGTTACGCAAATGCTTCCGGGATTTATTGCACTAGCTCCATTGTACTTATTGATGGCGGACTTGGATTTGATTAATTCAAGGATGTCATTAATTATCTGCTACACGGTCATGCTCATTCCATTCTCAACCATTATGCTTCGAGGCTTTTTCCAACGCGTTCCGAGCAGCTTAGAGGAGGCAGCCATGATTGATGGTTGTTCGCGTCTGACGGCGTTGCTAAGAGTGATCATTCCGGTCATGTTGCCGGGTATTGCTTCAACCTTCATCTTTGCATTTGTACAAAACTGGAATGAGCTGTTTATGGCTGTCATGTTTATCGATGACGAGGCATTGAAGACGCTGCCGGTAGCTATGAATTCGTTCGTTATGAAATTTGATGTCGATTGGGGTGCGATGTCGGCTGGAACGGTATTATCCGTCATTCCTACCGTCGTATTGTTCGCTTTTGCCCAGCGGTTCATCGTAGAAGGCTTAACACAGGGAGCAGAAAAAGGATAATAAATTCATGGAATGGATAGAGGGAAACGACATGATGGAGAGAAAAGAAATGGATAATCGACTGCATACAAAAGTCTCTCACGATCAGGTAGATAAACAACATTACGGTGCGGTAACCATACCGATCTATCAAAATAGCTTATTTACTTTCGAGAATCATGAAACCTTCGATCATGCGATGCAGGATGTATTAGCTGCCAACGTATATTCCCGAGGCAACAATCCAACGGTAAAATATTTGGAAAGCAAAATCGCCGAATTGGAGGGCGGTGAGCAGTCGCGCTGCTTCGCATCGGGCATGGCTGCAATTGCAGGAACGCTGCATGCGCTGCTTCGTTCAGGCGATCATGTCATCTGTGTTGATCAGGCTTACGGGCCAACAAGAGAGTTTCTGAACGAAATGTCAGAGAGGTATCAGGTTGAAGTCACTTATGTAGATGGCAGTTTGCTCTCCGATTTCGAGGATGCAGTACAGCCAAATACAAAAATTATATACGTGGAAAGCCCTACTTCAGGCCTTTTCCAGCTGCAGGATCTTGAAGGAATAGCTGAGCTGGCGAAAAAAACAGGGATCATCACAATGATAGATGGCAGCTGGGCAACCCCTTGCTTCCAAAGGCCTTTGACTATGGGCATCGATCTCGTGCTGCATTCGATGACTAAGTTTTTTTCAGGACATAGTGATTGTCTGGGCGGAGTTGTAACTGGAAGTGCTGCGCTAATTAGTAAAATTGAGAATAAAGGGTATATGCTGCTAGGAGGAATCATGACGGCTCATACAGCGTCGTTGATGATTCGTGGTTTACGTACGCTTCCGCTTCGTATGGAGCGCCATCAGAAGAGCGGCATGATCATCGCGGAGTATTTGGAGAAACACCCTATGGTCAATCGTGTAAACCATCCAGGTCTTCGTTCACACCCTCAGCATGAGTTGGCACAAAAACAACTGGACGGATACAGCAGCTTGTTTTCATTCGAATCCAAGCTTCCCGTTACTGTCATGAAGCAGTGGGCTGATGCGCTGCAATATTTCCGGATTGCAGTCAGCTGGGGCGGTTATGAGAGTCTCGTTACGGTCAATACAACGCCTGAGCGTAGAAACACGGACGGAACAAACCCTTCAGTAGCCAGATTGTACATCGGAATGGAAGATCCGTATACGCTGATCGATGATATGGAGAGAGCGTGGAAGCTAGTAAACTCTTACTAGGGCAAATAGTGACTCGGCGGGAGTGATAGCTGCTATTTCACCGTAGTTGCTATAGCGAGCAGCAGTATTATTTTATTGGAACGAAGGTTGGCGGGGACATCCTTTGAAAATTATGCGAATATCTTGCGAACATCTTCAAGGCCACTTCTTCTGAAGTGGCTTTTTTGAATTAGCAGAGCGTAGCAAGTGGGGAGCAGTCTCGAGTTTTTGAGGTTTTGAGCAGTGATAACGGACATCAGTTCCGCTAAAATACGGTTAAAGGGGGTTTGTGAGTATGTAACGGACATGAGATCCGTTATTTGCGATAAAACCCCCGATATTACACAGATTTATAGCAAATAGCGGAACCTATGTCCGTAAAACTCTCAAAATGGGCTAATATTCACAAATAGCGGAACCTATGTCTGTTAGACGAGCAAAATGAGGCAAAGTGTTCAAAGAGTAGAAATTGTGTCTGTAAAACAAGCAAAGTAGTTGAAGTGTTCAAAGAGTGGGATCTATATCCGAAAGACGAGTAAAATGAGTTGAAGTGTTCAAAGAGCGGAATCTATATCCGAAAGTTGAGCAAATGAGCTGAAGTGTTCAAAGAGCGGGATCTATATCCGAAAGACGAGTAAAATGAGTTGAAGTGTTCAAAGAGCGGAATCTATATCCGAAAGTTGAGCAATATGAGCTGAAGTGTTCAAAGAGCGGGATCTATATCCGAAAGACGAGTAAAATGAGTTGAAGTGTTAAGAGAGCGGAATCCATATCCAAAAGTTGAGCAATATGAGCTGAAGTGTTCAAAGAGCGGGATCTATAACCGAAAGTTGAGCAAATGAGCTGAAGTGTTCAAAGAGCGGGATCTATATCCGAAAGACGAGTAAAATGAGTTGAAGTGTTCAAAGAGCGGAATCTATATCCGAAAGTTGAGCAATATGAACTGAAGTGTTCAAAGAGCGGGATCTATATTCGAAAGACGAGTAAAATGAGTTGAAGTGTTAAGAGAGCGGAAGAGTTCGAAGAGTGGATATGTGTCTGAAAGACAAGTAACATACAGTGAAGTGTTGATAGAGTGGGATTTTGCATCGGAAGAACTTGAATAGAAGCGGCAATTTCGAGGTTGCAAGGTTTTGAGCAGTGCTAACGGACATTAGTTCCGCTAAATAATGATTTAAGGCGGTTTTGAGAATGTAACGGACATGAGATCCCTTATTTACGATAAAATCTCCAATATTACACAGATTTATAGCAAATAGCGGAACCTATGTCCGTAGAACTCTCAAAATGGGCTAATATTCACAAATAACGGAACCTATGTCCGTAAAGTAAGCAAAATGAGGTTAAATGTTCGAAGATTGGGATCAATGTCCATACGACGAGCATAATGAGCTAATATGCACAAATAGTGGAACCTATGTCCGTAAAATAAGCAAAATGAGCAGATGCTAGCCACTATGTCTTACATTCATCTGTCCAATCTTGTTAGGCAACCTTGCTCTAAGGCTAGTATTTGTCCTCGTAAACAACGACGAATGGACCTAACGTTGTAAAATCCGAAAAGGCTTGTAATACTCCATTGACAAGGACACCTATCACGCCGACCCTACTGACCCCACCAATTTCATCGTTACTATTGGACTCCATCGATCCCATCCGTTCCACTAGCCGATTAAATTGATTTTGATCTACAAATAACTACGGACTAGGACTACACTGTAGCCTCTTCCGGTACAATCACCTGAATATGACGCGGCATACTGTTTATATGGATGGGCAAGGAGGGACCTTCTTCACCATCAACGTTGGTTCTGACTGATTCAGACGAGCTTATACTTACATTTTTGGCTGTAAAATAAACCACGTCTTTATGATTTTTGAAATTGCCGAACAGCAATGACAGGCTGGCTGTGATCGTATTGAATATAGTCAAATCCTTGATAATAAAACAGTGAAGCAGACCATCGTCAACAGCCGCGTCGGGTGCCAACCTCTCAAATCCGCCTACTGAATTGGTTAACGCAGCGAGAAAGAGTGGAGATTCTCCTTCCCATGTTTCTCCATCATATTGAATGTGAAGAGGATGAGTCGGCTGGTTCATAAGCTCTTTGATCCCTTCTTTTACGTAGGCTAAAGCGCCGAGCCGAGATTTATCGTCTGACGTAACGGAAGAGAGTGATTCAGCAAATGAGCCTACAGCAACGGTGTTGACGAACAATTGGTCATTTAATTGGCCCAAATCTACTATTTTTATTCGGGAAGAAGAGAGGGTCTGAATGGCTTTGTCGGGAAGAAGCGGGATTTGTAATGCGCGAGCAAAATCATTAACTGTTCCAAGAGGGACTACTCCAAGCTTTGGAAGATGTTCTTGATTGATAAGTCCATTAATCGTTTCGTGAAGCGTGCCATCCCCTCCGATTGAAACGACCAAATCATAACTGTCCTCACACGCAGATATACAAAACAGGGTTGCGTCCTGTTCTTTTGCCGTCTCCCTTATCGTAACGTCGTATCTTTGATCAGCCAAAAGGTCTTCCACGTTTCTGACATAGTTTAGTGCCTCTTCTTTACCAGAAGTGGGATTAATAATGATCATCGCTTTTTTCATAAATAGTATCCTCTCTATGGACATTTCTATCAAATTCGTTCGTTAACACTTACTATTACCCCTCAAGGTTCGTCGTTAATCTGAAAGACTTGGAGAAAACGATATGAAACATATTGAATTCTAGGGATGTAGTGAGATATAGGGGATGTAGGATTGAATTGATACAGAGTTTAAGTCATGAAGTCATGAAGTCTTGAAGTCTTGAAGTCTTGAAGTCTTGAAGTCTTGAAGTCTTGAAGTCTTGAATCCTTCAACAATTAACCTCCACCAACAGCTGTCAGTTAGCTACAGGAATGATTTGACAGTTGGAGGTTACTGTTGTAAACTCAAAGCAGAGTCTACATACGTAACCTTGAGGAGTGGGATGATGAGCAGCTTAGTTTCAAAAATAACGGATTCAGAGCTTGAAGTTATGCGTGTATTATGGGAAGCCGGGATCGAGCTGCCTATATCTGAAATTAGGAAATGTCTTGAAAAATCAAGCAGCTGGGAAAGCTCTACAATAAAAACCTTGCTTCGGAGATTGTGTGAGAAGGGTGTAGTCATTGCAACCAAGAAGGAAGTGTTCTATTACAAGCCACAAGTGAGCGAGCAAGAATATAACGAGCATGCGA
Source organism: Pristimantibacillus sp. Z349TD_6 (assembly GCF_056173205.1). Taxonomy (NCBI): domain Bacteria; kingdom Bacillati; phylum Bacillota; class Bacilli; order Caryophanales; family Paenibacillaceae; genus Pristimantibacillus (SeqCode); species Pristimantibacillus sp. Z349TD_6. The sequence goes on from NZ_CM149662.1 coordinate 3,289,201, forward strand.
CACAAACATTAATTGATCGTTTATATTCCGGAAGTGCAAAAAGTCTAGTGGCAACGCTATTAGGAGGCAATAAGCTAAATGATGCTGACATTAAGGAGCTGCGTACCTTATTTAAGGTAGGTGACTGAATTGAATGACATCATGAAGCTTATATTGTCGCTTTCGATATCAGGCAGCATCCTCTTCTTTTTATTGTTTTTAATGAAGCCAATAATTAAGCATAAATTCTCGAAGTCGCTTCAGTATTACATCTGGATCGTGGTTCTCCTAAGATTGACGATTCCGTTTTCGTTTGATGGGAGTATTATGAATGATGTTTTTAACAAAAATCCATTTCTAACAAGCCTCAGCTCACAAGGTGAAGAGGCAGCCAAATCTGAAATGGTGATAGACCAGACTCATGCAATCACCCCACCTCAAGCAAATAATGCTCAAGCAGTAGAAAGTATCAGAGCTGATAATTCAGAAATTTTTGTGATTACAATAATTAAGCAATATGCCTTTTACGTTTGGTTATTTGGGACAATACTATCACTCTTTATAAAATTAAGAGGCTACACTCGATTTTCAAAGTATATGAAAACAACAAGCAAGCCTGCATATGATTGGGAAAATAGGATGCTTGGCATGATGTTAAATGGACGGTATAAAGCGAAGCTTGTACGCAACTCCTACATCACCACTCCTATGCTTATAGGAGTTATAAAGCCAATAATCATCTTACCGGATACCCACTTCAATGAAGTTCAGCTCAAAAATATTTTGATTCACGAAATCACACATCTCAAACGGTTTGATATTGTTGTAAAATGGTTTTCCATGCTCGTTACTTCTCTGCATTGGTTTAACCCCGTAGTTTATTTTGTAGAAAAAGAGATCAACCGTCTTTGTGAGCTGTCTTGCGATGAAATGGTTATTCGTAAATTCACCTCTTCAGAGAAGCAGGAATACGGTGAAACCTTAATTGCGGTAGCCTCTAATGAACAATATCCCGTAGGAGGATTACAGGCTACTTTTAGCGATGAGAAGACGATTTTAAGAGAAAGGCTGGTGGCTATTATGCGACCTAGCAAAAGATCGACATTCATAATATTATCCTCATTCGTATTAGCTGCAGTCGTCATTATTAGTGCTATTGCACTTGGTGCTAGTGTGGGAGCTAGCAATTCCAATATAAGCAGCAGCATCAGTCCTGTTGAAGCACCCGCAATTATCATCTCACATGAGAGAAATCCTGATCCCATCGAAAATTATACAATTCTAAAATCAAGTTGGAATGGGGTTAAATATGATCGAATGTCCTTTTACCAAGCAGCTTGGCATAGTGAGCCTACCCTTCTAACAGGTCTGCGTCGTTTAAAGCCAGGCGAGAAATTGAAAGTCGATTTTGGAGAAAATACACCAGATAAAGTTACAGTGAAAATGGCTTTTTTGACTGAAAGCTTTGAGCAATCGTTATTGCCGATTGAAGAAGTTGCCGTAAACCATGTTAATGGCAAGTATGAATTCATTAATCCACCAACAGCTGTGAGCGACATTCCGACAACTGGCCGAGTTTATAGCATCACAGCCACTTGGGGGCAAAATAGCTGCGAATATGTTTTTGCTTCGGATGGAAAGTTTGATTACGAGCAGTTTCCCGAATAAAAAGATGGTTTATTACGATTAAGTGTCGCCCAAGCAGCATGCGGGCGGCTCTTTTTTTTGTGAAAACTAGCGAGGTTCACTCTGCGTTCACAAGCTTATGATATGCTCTCACAAGCAAGTCGAGAGTAGGTTGTCAAAAAAATACGCAGAATGTTGGAGGCTTATCATGTTATCGATTATGAAGAAAATAGGTTTCAAAATGATGTTAGTCACTTTACTGGTTGTTGTTGCGGGAGTGAGCTTATTCGGAGCACAGGCGCCGGTATCGGCAGCGCAGTCCACACCCGTAAAGTCTGAGGGAGAAGCCAATTCTCTAAACGATGTCGCTGGGCTAACGGCGTTCATTGATGGTATTATGAAAGTGCATATGGACAATTTCAAGTTTCCAGGTGCGGTTATTTCAATCGTCAAGGATGGGGAAATCCTGCTCGCTAAGGGGTATGGTTACTCTAACCTCGAGAAGAACCAGCTGGCAAACCCAGAGACAGATCTATTTCGAATCGCTTCAACAACGAAGCTGTTTACTTGGACCGCTGTGATGCAGCTTGTTGAGCAAGGCAAGATCGATCTGGACACAGACATCAATAACTATTTGAAAACGGTGAAAATACCGAAAACCTATTCAGAGCCGATTACGATGCGTCATCTAATGACCCATACCGCTGGGTTTGAAGAAGGCGGAGTCGGCTATCAAATTACTACTGATCCTAAAAAGCTGCCGGTATCGATTTCGGAAACGCTTGCCAAGCATATGCCGGCACGAGTAAGACCTCCGGGCGAGATGTCGTCTTATTCCAACTATGGCGCCGCGCTAGCAGGATTAATCGTCGAGGAAGTTAGCGGGACAGCGTACAATGATTATATTCAGAAATATATTTTTGATCCGCTCGATATGAAATACGCTACTATTCAAGAGCCTATTCCTGCTGCATTAGAAGCTTTTTCTGTACCGGGATATGCTAAGGAAAACGGTGCATATGCAGCTCAGCCGCCAACGTTTGAGGGTGGATTTCGGCCTGCGGGATCAGTTGCAGTATCCGCGATGGATATGGCTCATTTCATGATTGCTCATCTTCAGAATGGACGTTATGGAGAAAAGCAAATTTTGAAGCCAGAAACAGCCTTATTGATGCATGCACCGGCTTTCCAGTTCCATAAGGATTTACCGGCAATAGATCTTGGTTTCTATGAACTGAACATGAACGGCCGGAAAGTTATATCCCATGGCGGAGCAGATTTGCAGTTTAATACAGAGCTATATCTCGTTCCAGATAAGCAGATTGGCATTTTTGTTTCCTACAATGGAGGGGACGGCTCATTAGCAGCGGATGGGCTCGCAAAAGCCTTTTTAGACCGCTATTTCCCAGCCGAGGAAGTCAGCCTGCCGCCAGTATCCGCTGAACTTAATGATGCTGTACAGAAATATGCGGGTTCCTATCAATTTACTCGTCGCAATCATACCGATATTGATAAGTTTTATAGTTTTATGTCCAAGATCAGTGTAGCAGCTGCAGGTAATCGTTTACTCATTGGGAGTGGTGCTGAACAACAAGTATTTGAACCTATTGGACCTGATGTATTTCAACAAGTAGGCGGAGAGGGACGGATTGGATTCCGCACCGACGAATCAGGAAAAGTCACTCATTTGCTTCTTGATTTCTTACCTACAATGCCGCTTGAGCGCGCGTCGCTGCTGGATCAAACATCGTTCTGGTTTCCATTGCTTGGCATCTCAGTCTTTCTATTTATTACGGTAATATTAGGCTTCCTAAATCGCAGACGTGAAATCAGCGCGATGCCGAAAGAGCAGAAGTGGGCATCTCGACTGTCTGCAGCCACCGCCGTCTGGGCACTTACAACCATTGTGGCGACGCTTGTTGTCGTGATGAATATGGATATGCTCACTCGACTTAGCCGCATTACACAGTCGTTGAATCTTTATCTGTTTATGCCTATTCTACTCGTTGGATTTACTTTGGCGATGATCGTTATGAGTGTGCTTGCTTGGAAAAACAGCTATTGGACAGTCCTAAGACGCGTGCATTACTCTCTTATTATGCTAGCGGCAGTAGCACTCAGTTTGTTTTTCTATCATTGGAACTTGCTTGGATGGCATTTTGGTTGAAACAGCAATCCGCCCATATGGGAGGCGCATGTTAAAGAGGGGAGACGTACATCTTAATGGCCAAAATTCTGATCGCGGATGACGATGCACATATTCGCGAATTGATGTCTTTATTTTTGAAAAACGAAGGTTTCCAAATTTTAGAGGCAAAAGACGGTGCGGAGGCGCAAGAAATTTGGGAAAACAATCAAATTGATATGGTTATCCTCGATATTATGATGCCTCAAGTAGACGGATGGGAATTGTGCAGGGAGATCAGGCGCATCGATTCCAATATCCCTCTTCTGATGGTCACAGCTAAGGGAGAGTCGGGGCAGAAAGTGAAGGGGTTTCAGCTTGGCACGGACGATTATTTAACGAAGCCGTTTGATCCGATGGAGCTTGTGATGAGAGTAAAAGCGCTGCTGAAGCGTTACATGATTGTCTCATCACAAACGGTACAGCTTGGCGGAGTTACCCTCAATCGCCGCAACTATCAAGTGATTCGAGGAGAAGAAACGCTAAATCTGCCGTTGAAGGAATTTGAGCTGCTGTTTAAAATGGCGAACCATCCCGGACAAATTTTTACGAGGGAACAGCTGATCACTCAGATCTGGGGCAAAAATTATGAAGGTGACGACCGAACCGTCGATGTTCACATTAAACGGCTAAGGGAAAGATTTGCTGGCGATGCACAACATTTTCAGATTGAAACCGCCCGTAGTCTGGGGTATCGGCTTGTCATTACATGATCAATACGTTATATGTCCGCATCATTTGCACGTTTCTGGCCGTCATCATATTCAGCTTGTTGTCTTCATTTTTTATAGGCTTTTTTATATTCAAGAAAGAAATAAACCATGTCGGTCAGAACGACATGCTTGCAGCAGGAGAGGAAATAATTACTCTCTATGAACAAACAAGGCCGGATGATCTGAGTATTTTCCTAACAAGAATGGTAAAGGTGTCCGCTTATCCAATCCACATATATGATGCATCCGGAAATGTTACGATCTATGCTTTAAACAATACGAGTAATGTGAAAATTGCGCCGGAAGCTGTTCAGCAGGTGCTTCGAGGGCAACATTATCGCTCACCTGGTAAGGAAGGTCAAACATTCGTTGGTATTCCTTTTCCCATCGATGGGAAGACACAGGCCATGTTTATGCAGTTTTCAGCGCAAAATGAAGATATTATAAATCGAATGCTGCTGCTCATACTGCTTCTTGGCTTATTTATTGGGAGCCTATGCATCCTCATTGCGGCTCGTTATTTGGTGAAACCGATTCAAGCGATGACACAAGCGACCAAGAGGCTTGCCAAGGGAGATTTCGATGTGGAAATCAAACTGAAAAGCGCGGATGAAATAGGAGTCTTAAGCCATAGCTTTAATGAAATGGCGAGTGAACTGAAACAGCTGGAGCAGATGCGGCAGGATTTTGTATCGAATGTATCACACGAAATTCAAACTCCGCTAACGTCTATATCGGGTTTTGCAATGGCGATGAAGAACAACAGCTTGGTAGCAGAAAATAATCGTAATTATTATTTGGATATTATTATTATGGAGAGCGGGCGGCTATCGAGGCTTAGCGATAATTTGCTGAGGCTTGCCTCGCTTGATTCCGATCAGCATCCATTCGAGCCGATGACGTATAATCTCGACGAGCAAATTAGGCAAATCGTCGTTACTTGCGAGCCTCAATGGTCGGCCAAAGAGATTCGCATCGAATTAGAATGGGCGAACACGATCAAGATTACAGCAGATCCGGATCAATTGAACCAAGTATGGATGAATTTACTCGGCAACAGCATCAAGTTCACGCCTGAAGGCGGATTTATCGAAATTTCTATAACTCAATCCGGTACCGAAGTAATATTCACAATAACCGATTCAGGTATTGGCATTGCGGCGGATAAGCTTGAACATGTGTTTGAGCGGTTTTATAAGTCGGACCAATCGCGCAACCGCAATATTAGCGGCAATGGTTTAGGGCTTGCGATCGCCAAAAAAATTGTTACGCTTCATCATGGAACGATTGAAATAAAAAGTAGGCTAGGCGAAGGTACGACAGTAATGGTATGTTTGCCCATTCAATAATAATAAATGGAGTGATCGGTCAAATGACCGATCATTTCTTTTTTTTAACATACTGTAGAACCCAATTTGAAACTAAAAAACGATTTTTCAAAAATAAGTAAAAACAATATGTGACCAATCTACGTTCTTAATTGTGTTAAGGGGTAAAGGAGGTCATATTACAATGCCAAGCAGTTCGCTCCGGCCGGACGTGGATTTTGGGGAAACCTATCTTTTATACGGCAAAATGCTTTACCGAATTGCAATGATTCACCTCGGAAACAAAGAGGACGCAGAAGAAGCCATGCAGGAAACATTTGCGAAATTGTTGTATAAATCACCTGAATTCAATGATCAGAATCATAAAAAGGCATGGCTCATAAGAGTCATCACGAACCAGTGTAAAAATATGTTAGGCAGCTTATGGCGAAGACGTGTAGTGAAGATGGAAGAAATGAATGATTTTTTTGAATCGGAAACGGACCGTACCGTTATGGATCATGTCATGGCATTGCCGTTTAAATTCAAAGCGGTGATTCATCTTTATTATTATGAGGATTACTCAGTCAACCAAATTTCAGACATTTTGCAAATTAGTGAGTCTGCAGTAAAGATGCGTTTGCAACGGGGAAGGCAGCGGTTAAAGCTGGAATTGGAAGGAGAACGATAATATGGATCACAAGGCGTACAAGCATGTTATGGATCAAATAGAGCCGGAGGCTGATTTACAGAATAGAATCGCTCAACAGCTGCTTCGTCAGAAACCAGCGAGTCCATTTCGAATCAAACGATTTCAATATATTGTGGGTAGTTTACTGTTGGTCGTTATCCTTGGATGGATAATTTCAGATAGGTGGATGAGTGATAATAAACTACTTATTGATATAACGGAGCCCATTGAACAAAGAGACCCGGTTGAACCTATAAACGACCCGAATGCGATTACGATTCCGAAAATAAAGCTTCCAGATCAATCAAATGCCATGGCTGATATGATCGGTCTAATCGTTTATAAAGGCAATATTTATACACAAACGCACACTCGCATCTCTGCGGAAAATGCGAAGGAGCTACGCGGCGACAAGCTTGGACGTACAAAAGCTGGTATTGACGAGTGGAGCAAGCAAACAGATTATGTTGAACTAGCTTCAACGATTGGTGTTGCTGACATTTATTCCGTTAACGGATATGATAGTGATTTTAGAATTATGTCCTACCAAGAACATGACGGACAAATTTATGCTGAATTGTACGAACATCTAAATGGCATTACGATTGCGAATGGCGAAGATTTAATAGGAAAAACGAAAGTAAAGGAACATATGGAATCAGTAAGATGGCAGGATTATAATAGCTGGAATTATAGTAAGCCGCATTTTAATAAATTCCCAATCGATCAAACGCTTCATGCGTTCATGACAGCATTGTATGATGCTAAACCTATTGATGAGGATAAGCTGTACAAGGAAGGCATATACAACGAAGGTGCGCAAAATCAGAAGGTTTTGTTCTTTAAGCTGAAGGATCAGACGGAAGTGCAAATGTGGTTGTTTAAAGGAAACTATGTGAAATATTCAAATGCACCTGTCTTTTTTCAGTTAGAGCCGGCAGCTTTCTCAGCGCTGTGGGATCGTTTGCAATAAGGCAGCAAGTTTTTTGGTAATAAAATATCGACAATAAAGGTTGACCTTTCGTTGTTGCCGTACTATAATTCCGTAGACTATTAATAGCGAAAGAGCGATAAGCAGGAAACAAAATTTGTTTTCAATTAGGGTGGTACCGTGTGAATAGCCTCGTCCCTATCGTTAAAGATAGAGATGTGGCTTTTTTTGTCTTTCACATTTTTTAAAAAAGACATAATAAAAATAGACTGGATTGATTTGTATGCAAACATCAGCGCAATGGACATCGAAGATTGGTTTTATTTTATCCGCGGCAGGCTCTGCTATTGGAGTAGGCGCAATATGGAAGCTCCCCTATGTTACGGGAATAAGCGGGGGAGGGGCATTTTTTCTTCTATTTATTTTATTCACTTTTTTTATGGGTTTCCCATTATTATTAGCAGAGTTTGTAATCGGGAGAAGCACACAAAAAGAAGCCATAAGTGCTTATCGCAGCTTAGCTCCTCATAGCAATTGGCATTGGATCGGAAAGCTCGGGGTATTTACCTGCTTTCTTTTATTATCTTTTTATAGCGTTATTGGCGGTTGGATTGTTATTTATTTTGCAAAAGGTATGTTTGGCGGAATTATTAGTGAAGGTGCAAATTATGGAGCGGTTTTTAACGATACTATTGCTAATCCTATTTTAGTTATTGCGGCACAATTTGTATTTTTGGCTTTGACAGTTGTTGTCGTGGCAAAAGGGATTCAAAATGGGATTGAAAAGGTGAGCAAAATTTTGATGCCAGCTTTATTTGTACTCTTTATCGTACTCATCATTCGCTCACTTACACTGGATAACGCGATGGAAGGTGTGAAGTTTTTTCTAGCACCTGATTTCTCAAGGATCACATCCCAAAGTGTATTGTTTGCGATGGGTCAAGCTTTTTTCTCCTTAAGTGTCGGAGTATCTGTCATGGTTACATACAGCTCTTATTTGTCAAAAAAGGAAAGTTTGATTCAACCGGCTATTTCTATCGTAACCATGAATTTGTTGATTGCATTATTAGCGGGATTGGCCATCTTTCCGGCTGTATTTTCTCTAGGTTTAGAACCAGCGGAAGGACCTGGCTTGTTGTTTGTTGTCTTGCCCGCGGTATTTGATCAAATTATTTTTGGGGAAGTTTTTTTATTAGGCTTTTTAGCGTTATTTTTATTTGCAACATTAACGTCGGCCTTCTCGATGCTAGAAATCATTGTAGCTTCTATGGTTAAAGGCAAAGAGGAGAAGAGAACAAAATATGCCTATATGCTTGGTGCATTCATATTTGCGGTAGGCATTCCGTCTGCGTTATCCTATAGTGCTTTTGCCGACATTTTAATCTTTTCGAAAAATCTATTTGATTCAGCAGATTATTTAGTTAGTAATATTTTGATGCCGCTTGGCGTGTTTTTGATTTCGATTTTTGTACCGCTTAAAATGAAGAAAAGCACACTGCGAGAGGAGCTATTGCAGCATTCTCGTTTTGGCGCCACTGCCTTTACGATTTGGTTTTTTATTATCAGGTTTATTATTCCTCTAGTCATTATCATCGTATTTCTTGATATTACTGGTGTGCTTGATAAGATAACTTCATTATTGTAGCATCCAACATTATGAGCAAAAAAAAGGGATACCCATAACCGGGTATCCCTTTCTATTTTATTTCCTTGCTGTAATCATAAATCGTTCTGAATTTGTTCTGATTCCTTTTTCTGTTTGGTTGTTTTTAATAAATTGTTGAAGGATTTGAAAATCTGTCTCGGATTGTCCGAAGTTCGGAATAATTGGCGTGTGTTTCAATAGAAAAATGAAGTCTTCAGCCGTCTCAAAATAATCGGTTGCGTTGTATTCAAATGACTGAATGTCTGTGAAGCCTGCATCAGCTAACTCCGCAATATATTGATTTTTCAAGACACCTTTTTTTGTACCAAATGACTGTCCTCTTCCGAATGCCTCTTTAAGGTTGAGCTTATCGTGCTCACTAACCTGTTGGGTGAAAAATACACCATCGTTCACCAATACTTTTGCGATTTCTTTGGCAGAAAATGCGGAATGTCTGCAAGAGACTACATTGAAAAAGTGGTCAGGAAAATCGAGCTTCTCCGCATCCATTTGTAAAAAGCGTATATTTGATTTATTTGATTGTTTTAAGTTATTTAATGCGGTCTCAATCATGCCTGTGGAAAGATCAATGCCAATTAAAAGCAAAGCTGAATCCGCTAATGATAATAATGCTTCCCCGCCGCCAGTGCCGATATCAAGCAAAAGATCAGACTTCTTGCACGACTGGATGACTTCATCATAAAAATCCCATGCGACTCCTTCTGAGACAGATTTCACTTTGCTGAAATCCCAACCGTTGATTTTCCCGACTTGATCATAAAATTGTTTGTATTCTACTGCATTCATATTTCTTCCACCTTCCAATGAGGATAATAAAAAACGAATGGATTGCTGCCGATATACGTTCAAAATTTAGATTCATGTGGTCAGAAGGACAGACGATCCCCTCTGCAGCTGGCACGCGTTTTATCCAGCCCGGAAACTAATTACTTCGAACCATTCGGAAAGACATTCCATTCACCTCGCTTGAAAGATTGTTCTCATTATATGGCGAAGTGAGCTTATCAATCAAGCCATCGTGCAAAAAGTACCGTTCCCATATGGATGGAGGAATCAATGAAACTAAAATAATACAGACGGCCCCTTCATATACATAAATACATGAGGGGGGATTAGAAAATGTGGATGCTCATTCTAATGCTAGTCGGATGTCTCTCTGGTTTTTTTCTGTTCAGAAAAAACACTCTGACCGTCACGAATCAGACAGATCAGAGCGTGCGGAAACTGTCCATTATTATTCCAGCTAGAAATGAAGAATGTAATTTACCACATTTGCTTGAATCCCTTAAGTCGCAAACGGTTCAACCCTTTGAAATTATTGTGGTAGATGATTATTCCGATGATCGAACCAAAGAAATAGCTGAAGGCTATGGGGTCAAAGTGATTTCAAACAGCAGCCTCCCTAAAGGCTGGACAGGTAAGAACTGGGCGGTATGGAATGGATATTTGCAGGCCTCTGGTGATATGTTTGTATTTTTAGATGCGGATATAAGACTGGCGCCTAACGCCTTGGCTTCATTAATAAAGGCTAGGGAGCGATCGAAAGGTGTAATTTCTGTTGTTCCTTTTCATCACACCGAGAAGCTATATGAGAAGCTTGCTTTGATTATGAATGTGCTTGGGATATTTGCGTTTACATCGGTCTTTGAAAAGAAAAACCCAATGAAAGGGCTCTATGGCTCCTGCATTGTCGCTTTAAGGGAGGATTACGAAAAAATCAATGGCCACGAAAGCGTAAAATCTGAAGTGCTGGACGATTTGTTTCTAGGCTCGAAATTTATGGCAGCGGGGGTTCCAGTCACTAATTTTATCGGATATGGCTTGGTTTCATTCCGCATGTATCCGCAAGGCATTCAAAGCGAAATTGAAGGATTTAGCAAAGGGGCGGTGTTAAGCACTTCGACGCTTAGTCCGTGGACGATTATTCCGATAGCTATTTGGGTGGTAGGATTGCTTCTATCGGAAACGGTGTTTATATTTGCGAATACCTCATGGGCTTTGCCTCTCTTAATCGGTTATTTCGTCTATTTGATTCAATTATTTTACTTCACGAAGTATGTAGGTGCTTTTGGGCTCGTTATTCCGCTGCTCCATGTTTTTGCTTCGTTATTTTTTATCATTGTTATGCTTTATTCCATGTATCAGGTGGTTATTCTAGGGCATGTAAGCTGGAAAGGCAGGCACATCCGGGTAGGGGGCAAGAGGGACCTATGATCATATTATGGATTGCGGGTTCATTTCTATCGGGTTCTCTTATGTTTTCGTACTGGCTTGGTCTACTTCGCAAAAAAAACATAAAAGCGGTTGGCGACGGCAACCCTGGTGCTTTGAATCTTTGGAAGTCATCTGGATATAAATTCGGTGTGGTCGGTATTTTATTGGATTTTTTGAAAGGGTACTTGCCAGTGCTTTTTATAATGGGAAGCAGCTATAATCATAGTTATCTAATCGTTCCGCTTGCCATCGCGCCTGTCGCAGGGCATGCCTTTTCTCCTTTCCTGAAAGGGAAGGGCGGCAAAGCTATTGCTGTCACATTTGGTATATGGAGTGCGCTCACGGGGTTCGAGGTTTCTTTGGTTTATGCCGTAATTCTAGCGCTGATGGCCGGTGTGAGCCGTATGATATATAAAAATAAGCCTAAATCCACTGAGGCGGATGGCTTGCAGGTTGTGGTTGGCATGCTGCTTCTTTCCGTTTATTTGTATATAAGGATGTTCTCGGCTGCCATACTCCTCGTATGGCTTGGAAATTTTGCAATTCTTGTTTATAAGCACAGAGTTGAAATAGGGAAGTCGTGGAAAAAAGTATATGACAAAGGTGTCTAAAATGAATAAGAGATTGTCTCTTAAGGTGATGCCTTCCGAGACAATCTCTTTAATTATCTTCCCCCCAAACGAGTCTTCATCTGGTGTTGTATTTATACTACGAACGGTGGTTTTCTCGCATAGCGCCCAATACGATGTGATAACCATCAGGGTCTTTGATATAAGCGTTTTTAAATTCGTGATTGCCGTGAGCATCAGTAAACGGTTCGACAGCAATATGTCCGCCAAGCCTACGCACTTCCTCAATAAGTGAGTCCAAGTCATCCCAGCTCACATGAATAAATGTGTCCCATCCATAGTCGGGGCCTTCCCATTCCGTTGGGTAGTCTGGACGTTTTTGTGAGCGTGCATTAGGTCGTACATCTTCTGGGGAAACCGCCTGTTGTAGAATCACGGTCATTCCGTCTCGTTCCGCATGTCCCCAGTTATCGATATGGCAGCCGAGCATATCACGGTAGTATTCCTGGGATTTCTTTAAGTCCGAGACCAGCCGCACTTGGATGGTGTGACCGAATTTTGCTTTTTGACCTGTAAGTGTCTTTGCAGCTTGCTCGCTCATTTTATTTCTCCTTCGTCACCAGAAATTTTTCTAAGCATGCCTGACTATATTCGTTTATTCACCAAAGTTTTCCTGCAAGATGGTTTGAAAAAGGGATCGGAGTTGTGATTGATCCTGATGGAAACCGAATAGAAAATAAATAGGCGTTATAACATGGTAAAATGAAAAATAGAGATTCGAATTCAAGCGGTTGGAAAGGGGATTTATGGACAACGACGAAACGATTCAAACCATTGTGAACTGTATGGCTGTTATTGGTGAGGATACTTCGATACAAAAAATACAGACGGAGCATCGACTGAAATTAGCACAATTTTGGGGCATAACAAAAGGCAGTAGAGTGCTCGAAATAGGCTGCGGGCAAGGGGATACAACAGCAGTTCTTGCTTTTTTGACTGGAGAAAGCGGCTATGTTCAAGGGATTGATATTGCTTCCCCTGATTATGGAGCTCCGATCACATTAGGTGAAGCTTATGAGCATTTGAAAAGATCTGAGTTAGGAAATCGACTAGAAATGAGCTTTGAGGTTGATATTTTATCCAATAAGATAAATTATCCTGATCAATCCTTCGATTTTATTGTATTGTCTCATTGCTCATGGTATTTAGAATCGTTTGAACAATTAACGAGCATTATGGAAAAAGTGAAGAAATGGGGGAAACAGCTTTGTTTTGCTGAATGGGATTTAAGAGTTCAATATCCGGAGCAAACTCCTCATTTCTTAGCGGCTTTAATCCAAGCACAATGTGAATGTTTTAAGGAAAACAGCTCGTCTAATATACGCACGCTATTTTCTCAAAGTGATATTCGAAGTATTATAGTGAATGCTGGCTGGGATATAATTGATGAAATATCGATATATTCCTCGGAGTTACAAGATGGCAAATGGGAAATTAATATGACATTAGAAGATTATCCACATGAGTTGAAAGCTCTTACCAAAATACCAAGCAAGCTAAAAACGCTCATTAACTCGGAGATTGGTTTACTTCAAGAAGCGGTGAAGCAAGATCATACAAAACCGTTGTCGACTTTTGCATTGGTTGCACGATAATGTGAATGCTGGAAATGAATATTTATACGTTTGTAACGCTAGCTTGAATATAGATAAAAGTCCAAATCTATAAAACAATCAAATGTCTGGTTACAAAAGATAGAGTTGGTTCATATGTTGTAAGTATCTTCTAGAGGAGGTATTACAAATATGCCAAAAGAAAAGAAAAATGCAAAAAACAGCTCAACAGGCAATCGTAGCGAAGGAAACCGTACAGGCGGTAACCGTACCGGTGGAAATCGCACGGGAGGCAATCGTACAGGTGGAAATCGCACGGGAGGAAACCGTACAGGCGGTAATCGCACGGGAGGAAACCGTACTGGTGGAAACCGTACTGGAGGAAACCGTACAGGCGGCAATCGCACGGGAGGAAACCGTACTGGTGGAAATCGTACCGGAGGAAACCGCTCAGGCGGCTATCCTTTAGGTGACACAGCCCCAGGCAACGAAGTTTAATTGATGCAGATCAAGCTATAGTTTTGTAGAAGCTATGCTTGAACAAGATGGCAGCTCATGACTCTTAGAGAAATGAGCTGCTTTTCTTTTCAAAGATTCATAGGATGCGGCTGAGCGACTCAACCTTTACCCTTGCGCGTCATTTCAGCCAGCTCATCCCATTGCTTATCGGACACCTCTGCTAAGCTGTTGAATTGCCCTGCACCTTGCAGCCACTCGCCGCCATCAATCGTTACAACTTCACCATTCAAATAATGTGCGAAATCCGAAACTAAATAGGCGGCTAAATTAGCTAGTTCTTCTTTATCGCCAACACGTTTTAAGGGGATGCGGCTTATCATCTTCTCCTCAAGCTCAGGAGTGGGAGAAAGGCGAGACCAGGCGCCTTCTGTCGGAAAGGGACCTGGTGCAATCGCAACTTGGCGAATGCCGTAAGGTGCCCATTCAACGGCGAGCGATCTTGTAAGCGCAAGAACGCCAGCTTTTGCAGCAGCGGAAGGTACAACATATCCCGAGCCGGTAGAAGCATAGGTGGTGACGATGTTCAACATCGTACCGCCTCTTCCTTGTTCAATCCACCGCTTGCCCATCTCCAGAGTCGTATAAAAGGTGCCGTGTAAAACAATATGTAAGATCGTATCTACTGCTCTTGGAGAGAGCCTCTCGGTAGGACTGATGAAATTTCCTGCAGCGTTGTTGACGAGGATATCGATATGTCCAAAATGGTTCTCGACGGCTTCAATCAGCTCATGAACTTGTGATGGATCGCGAACGTCACAGCTTTTGTAGTAAACGGTGCTGGTGGGCAAGCTCATTTCTTCAGCCGCTTGCTTCAATACTGCCTCACGGCGGCTGGCGATTGCGAGTTTAGCGCCTAACGCAACAAATTTCTCACCCATGGCGCGTCCAAGTCCGGTCGCTCCTCCCGTTATGAGAACGACCTTACTTTGCAATAAATCGTTTGCAAATGGTCCCAAATGCACACCCTCCTCTGAATCAGAATGATTCTGTCTGTATATTCATATCAGGGAGTGGTATAGGTTATGTGCAAAATAAAGAATCATTTAGACACTATCCATTCATAACATATCGACTGAGAAATGCCGCCACTTTTTGTTCATAGGCTGTTGTATCCGTACCATAGGACATGCCGTGACCAGCACCCTCGGCGATATAAATATCTTTGTCAGCTTTACAAGCTTCATAAAGCCTCCACACCATTTCTGTAGGTACAAAAGTATCGGCGGAACCATGAATAAAGAACATGGGCAGCTTATTTTTATCCAGCTGCTTGATTGCAGATGCCTCCTCGAAGCTATAACCTGCTTTAAGGCGGGTTAATAAGCTAGTTGCAGGTAAAATCGGAAAAGCAGGCAGCTTGTACATCCGCTTTAGTTGATAAGAGAGCTGATCGGTAACGGACGTATAGCCGCAGTCCTCCACAATGACCTTGACTTGTTTTGGAACGTTTTCACCGCTTACCATCATCACAGTCGCTCCACCCATCGAAATGCCGTGCAGCACGATTTGCACCGATTCACCAAGTTTCTGTACGACCTCGTCTATCCAAAGGAGATAATCCTTCCGATCTGGCCAGCCGAAGCCGATGTAATCGCCTTCACTATCGCCATGACCTCGATCATCAGGCATGAGCACGTTATACCCAAGCCTGTCATAATAAAATTTAGCGAAGCTGCCCATATCTTTCCCTTGCGAGGAATAGCCGTGTGCAAGAATGACGGTTTTGGACGTCAAAGTTTTGGCTTCAAGGTAATAGCCGACCAAGGAGAGACCGTCACTTGAAGTAAGGTGCCAAATTTCATATGCTTGTTTTTCTATCCATTCTACCCCTATAGCCTCAACCGGTGTTGGTCCAGTTTCGTCTGCTAGCGCAATGGCAGCTTGATCATCCGTTTCCTTTTCTCCGTGAATTTGCGCTAAATCCTGATTATTGCTTAAAAATGCTTTGGAGTTTCGTTTGATTGCCACGTAATAGAAATAATAACTAATCACGGTAAGTAAACCGATAAAAAGGACCGCCAAACCTCCTATTCCAAGTACAATTCTGCTCATCAGCATCGTCATAGTCATTCATTCCTCCAAGTAGGCGGTTATGTGTGAATTTGTTCTATGTCTCTATCATACTGAAGAAAGCTGCTAAAAGGGAGCGGATTGTTGAATTAATGGTTTGAGTGTGGAGAATATAAAGGTATTGCCAGCTTCTTTATGGAATCAATCGTTATTATTGTTTCTTTTCTAATGAAAATCATTCCTTGTCTGAAATATTTCTTGTCTAAGCTCATTAGCTTGCTTTTATCAATGATGTTCATTACCAAAAAATAGTATATACTAGGCTCATATCGTACATATTCGGGTTGATGAGGGGTATAAGAGGCATGGAAATCGTAGAGGCAACCATTTCGTCCATTCAAGCCGCTTTGGAATCTGGCGAGATCACATCTCGCGAACTTGTACTATTTTATTTTGACCGAATTGCAACGCATGATAAAGATGGACTCACGATAAATTCGGTGCTTGAGCTTAACCCCGATGCTTTATTTATAGCTTCTGCATTAGACAGCGAACGAGCTGTCCAAGGCCCAAGAGGTCCGCTTCACGGCATCCCCATCATGCTCAAGGATAATATTAATACAGGGGATAACATGCATACGAGCGCTGGCTCGCTTGCGCTTGCCAATTCCTATGCGGGAGTAGATGCTTTTATTGTAAAAAGGCTGCGCGAAGCGGGGGCCATTATATTAGGGAAAGTGAATATGACGGAGTTTGCTAACTTTATGACAGATGGAATGCCGTCTGGCTATAGCTCACGGGGCGGCCAAGTTCTTAATCCTTACAACATATCTACGCCGACAGGCGGATCAAGCGCTGGTTCAGGCGTCGCGGTGGCTTGTAATTTTTGTATGGCTTCGATTGGCACGGAAACCTCAGGATCGATCTTAAATCCAGGCAATTTAAGCTCAACCGTGGGCATTAAGCCGACCGTTGGACTGGTGAGCCGATCAGGCATATTACCACTCTCAAACTCACAGGATACTGCGGGTCCAATGGCAAGAACCGTAACGGATGCAGTGATCTTATTAAACGTTATAACGGAGCATGATGACAGGGATGCTGCAATGGGTGCGGGGTACTTTAAAAAACATAAGGATTATCGTGTTTTCCTTGATCCGAAAGGTCTTGAGGGTGCACGAATTGGCATTCCTAGAGATTATTTTTTTGAGGAATTAACGGACGAGCAGCTAGCCATATTTAACGACGCAGTAGAGGTGATGAGAAAACAAGGCGCGGTCATCATTGACCCGGCTGATGTAAGAACTGCTAGGCAAATCGTTTATTCATCGGTAGTGCTGAATGAATTCAAATCCTCGATAAACGCATATTTGTCCAAGCTGCCTCCAAACGGCAAAATTCGCTCGCTCAAGGACATAATTGCTTTTAATAACGAGCATCCGGTTGAAACCTTGAAGTATGGACAGTCTACTCTGCTGTTAGCAGAAACGACGACTTCAGGTACGCAGACTGAGCTTCCTTATCTTCGAGATCGGCTTGCAGATCTCCGTTTATGCAAGGAAGAGGGAATAGATGCGACGATGAAGGAGCATCAGCTTGACGCGCTGCTTTTTCCTGCTGACTTTGGTGCAAGGATTACATCGCGTGCAGGTTATCCATCAATTGTCGTGCCAGCTGGCTATACTTCAAAAGGAGTGCCATTTGGTGTGACATTCGCTGCGAGGGCTTTTGAGGAGCCGATGCTCATTAAACTCGCCTATGCATACGAGCAGCACAGCAGGATGAGGCGTCCGCCTTCATTAAAGAGCTTTATTTAATGGGATAGGACGAGATGCCGCATCTCGACTATTATACGTTTGACGGAGATTTGACTCAGAGATTTTTAAGCACGTAACAAGCAAAAACGCCTTAGGCGTTCTTTAGACGCTGTGTAGCTTAGATGGTGAAATATAAGATAAGTATGAGAAAATGATATCCTTTCCTATATTTTAAAAAATCCTCTCGACTGTTGGAGTCGGGAGGATTTGTATGCCTTATAGCGCTATTTCTTCGCTTTAAAGTGAACAACCGCACTATAAAGCATCTTTTCGATTTTAGGATTAAAAACAGCATGATGGCTGACGTGGAACACCTCTAGCAGCAAACCTTTATTATTTTCAATTTGCTGATCGATTTTTAACTCTAGCGTCTTCAAGTCATAGGCTTCAAAAAATTCGATCTTATTTTCAATTAAATCTAGTCGGAAGTCCATTTGTTTATCTCCTATAAATAGATTTATAACCTAAACCCATTATACAGAGATATTACTTCGCCCACAAAGCTTCAATTTCTTCAAGTGATTTTCCTTTGGTTTCCGGTACAACACGCCATGTAAACAAGAAGGCGAGCAAGGCCATGCCGCCATAAATCCAGAACGTAGCGGCTGGTCCAGCAGAGCTAAGCATAGGCGGAAACGACTGTGAAACGAGATAATCCGCTGCCCAGAGCGCCATTGCAGCAATAGCCGTCGCTTTTCCGCGAATACGGTTAGGGAAGATCTCAGACATGATGACCCATACGACCGGTCCAAGCGAAATAGCAAATGAAGCCACATACAATAAAATAAAAATAAGCACGAGTGGACCTGCTGCATGTCCCGTTTGAAAAGCGATGCCTATAACAATCAAACAAATTGTCATAGAAGCCGAACCAACGAGCAGAAGCGCTTTGCGTCCTACTTTATCAATGAGCCATAGAGCAACGAGGGTGAACAATAAGTTGATAAAGCCGACCAAAATCGTTTGGATCAATGAAGCGTTTGTTCCTGCGCCTGTTGCTTTGAAAATTTCTGGCGCATAATACATGACGGCGTTGATGCCTGTCACCTGTTGGAGCACAGCAAGTCCAACTCCTACAATTAATGCAATTCGAAGCCCAGGAGAGAATAGCTGCCGAATCGAACCGCTCTCTTGCTCGAACGAATGCTTAATATCGATCACTTCTTTTTTGGCGAGCTCTTCGCCGTGAATACGTAATAAGATCGGAAGAGCTGCCGCTGCGCGCCCTTGCTTGATCAGCCATCTTGGGCTCTCGGGCACAAAAAATAGCAAAATCAAAAACAACAAACCAGGTATAGCGCCAACCCCGAACATCCAGCGCCAAGCGGAGGCGATGCCCCATGCTTCGTCACCTGAGCCGGAAATCCATAGGTTTACGAAATAAGTAAGAAAGATGCCTGTAACGATGGCGAGTTGGTTAAGTGCAACAAGTCTGCCGCGATATTTTGCAGGTGCAATTTCGGCATTGTAAAGCGGGCATAACGTAGAGGTAATTCCGATTCCGATTCCACCAATAATCCGAGCTATAATAAACGCGGAAAAGGTATCCGGAACAGCTGAGCCAATCGAGCTGATAATAAATAGAGTCGCGGCAGCAATAAGTACCTTTTTACGTCCGAAGCGGTCTCCCAAAATACCAGACATCGCCGCGCCGACAATACAGCCAATAATTAAGCTCGATACAGCCCATCCCACTTGAAGCTTAGATAAGTCGAATCGATCCTCCATAAAACCGACAGCACCTGATACGACTGCTGTATCGAATCCGAATAATAATCCGCCAAGAGCGGAAACAATGGAAACAAGCGTCACAAATTTCATGCTTACTTGTTCATTTTTGTTAGTAATCGGCATTTCCATATCCGTTTCTCCTCTCTGTCAAAAACCTTTCCTGCGTGAAAACGAACTTTATTATAGCATGCAAAAAGAGCGAATCCGCTCGTAAAAACCTGCATTAATGAGTGTTGTTCCCGCATTTATTTTAGACATTGCAAGCACAGGGAAACGAATAAAGAGAACTAGCATTTTGTTGTCATCCCAGCACAAAAAAGTCCATGTCGTTGCAGCATGGACTTTACTTTTTTGCTCATTTTTTATCCCCGGTAGTCGGAGGGGGGGACGCCGGTCACTTTTTTAAAGACACGGCTGAAATAGTTTGGATCATTATAACCGACCTCAAAGCAAACTTCCTTTAAACTCAGTTTTCCAGTTGCCATTAACGCTTTCGCCTTTTCGATACGAAGGGTAGTGACATATTCGATAAAGGTTGTGCCTACTTGCTGCTTAAATATTTTACTGAAATAGTGTGGGTTTAGATGAACGGATTCGGCTACCTCTTCGAGTGAGAGGTCCTTCGTATAGTTGTCTTGAATAAAACGTTGTGCGCGGTCTAGCACGGATTGGGTTTGCTGCTCCCGCTGCTCTCGAATACGCTGCATTGCTGAGATAACATACGCTTCAGGTATAGCTTCCACATGTTCATGCTGCTTGTTATTACGATTCAGTGAAGGGACTGCACCATGTATCAATTCATCAAAGTGGCATATCTTGCCACATTGCTCATAATAATTGGAAGCAAATACAGCCTCGAAATAGGATTTGCGCAAACCCTCAACACCCGAGCGCGTTTTTCCGATGCCGACTAAGATGTCAACCTCAAGCTGACGTGCTGCGATCGTGCATAGTTCTTCACCTAAAGCGGTTCCGGCTGCCTTCCAATCTGCGTCCACAACAGATTTATCATGATTGATGAAGATGGCCATATGACGATCAATTAAGGAGCTTACAATACTATTCGTTAAAGATGATTTGATAAAGCTTCTAATCGTATCGTAAACTTTTTGCTTGGGATTAGCTTTGACATGCTCGGGAAATGCGATCACGATCGCACAGCCTTGTCCTAGTGGAAAGCTGAGCCATTCTGATAATTGCTCGATATCGGTATTTGTAACATGATCAACCATAAACATCATAGCGAGTTCATTTTCTGCTAAAGGCATTAATTGAGAAACTTTATGCCGCAGCTCTAGTTCGTCTGAGCGTTTCCTCTTCTCCAGCTCGAGTTCCTGTATGAGCTGCTGAAGCGTATGTATGATTTGCTCGCGTTTGGCAGGCTTGACTAAATACTCTTTCACTCCGAGAGAAAGAGCTTCTTTGGCATATGCAAAATAATCATAAGCGGTCACCATGACGAATTTCACATCAGGCAAGGTATGCTTGATTTCGCGTATCGCTTCTAAACCTTGAATGCCGGGCATATTGACATCCATAAGTGCGATATGGGGGCGATATTCCTCTGCTTTTTCTATCGCGACACGTCCATTCTCGGCATGGATTATTTGAAAGGTATTCGGGAGCATTCGTTCAATGATCAATTCCAAGCCTTCCCGCTCAAGTGCTTCATCATCCGCGATTAATAGTCGGTACATGTATGTTTTCACCGTCCTCTCTGACAGGTATTCGGATTGTGACTGTCGTTCCGATGCCCCGTTCGCTTTCAATATCGACTAATCCATGTAGACCATAAAATAGTTGGAGGCGCTTAAACACATTTTTTGTGCCAAGGCCTGTTGATTGTTCGGTGAATGCGCCAGCTTCCATTCGGAGCAGCGAATCTCGAATCTCTTCCGTCATACCGCTGCCATTGTCGGAAATGGAGATACATACATGATGCTGATCACGCTTTATTTCAAGTCGGATCTTCGCTCCATTCTCCATACGTTCAATGCCATGAACAAAGGCGTTTTCTACGATGGGTTGAAGCGTGAGCGCAGGAATGTGATATGACAATGCAGATGGGTCGATATCCTTCACCAGCTGAATGCGGTCGCGAAAGCGTGCTTGTTGAATAGTGAAGTACTCCTCTACATGTGTTACCTCATCTCTGAGCGTGACCGCATGCTCCAGATTGCGCAAGTTATATCTCAGTAAATTGGACATCGAAATAATGAGATCACTTGTTTTCTCGGCTCCTTCAATGAGCGCTAGCTTGGATAACACATTAAGCGTATTAAAGAGAAAATGCGGATTAATTTGGCTTTGCAGCGCTTGCAGCTCTAATTCCTTTACGAGTCGATCCTTCTCCAGGCTTGCTTTATCCCGCTCCATCAATTCGAGGAGGTCGCTCGACATTTGCTCGAATGCGCCTGATAATACGCCAAGCTCATCCTTGGCTTGCAGCTCGTTTGAGCTTTGCTTTAGATGTCCCTTGGAGATCTGCTTCGCACGTGAGACAAGACTGCTTACAGGTCCAGTAATGCTGCGTGAAATCCATATGGCAAGTAAAATGCTCAGCAGAGTGTTCGTTATGAAGACGGCGGCACCGAGCCAATACATGCGTTTATTTTCTGCTTGAATCTGCTCATATACAGGTTCATAAATGTTTAACTCCAATTCAACCAGCTGCTGGCTGTCCTCTTGTATGAAGCTTGCTGTCCTTTCCGCATTCTCGTATTGAGTGAGCGACACCTTCGACCTTTCGGCAGAAGCTGCAATGAAAGCGTCTTGCTGCTGCTCCAAAAAAGTATCTAACAGATGAACGTAGCTAGTAATAGTGGAGGAAGATATGGAAACATTCGACTTTTCTTGGAGCAGCAAGCGCAGATCCTGAAGTCCCACTCGACTATGATCATATCGCTTTTTATTGCTGTCGTCTGGATTAAGCAAATAGCTATGCAGCGTACTTAAGTTGTTCTCTACAACCTTGGAGGACTGGTTGTACAAAAGGATACGATCGATCATTTGATTATAGCTTTGCTGAACCATCTTTCCACTTTGAAATAAAAAGAACGTAACCAAATTAATGAGCAGAACGAGTAATGGGATGAAAATGAGCAGCTTAGTCCGAATAGTCATGGGCTGGTTTCTCCATTTTCTTGAACGAAGGGCTTCTGGCCTTGTACCGATATTTTCGTATAATGCTGCACAGGA
This sequence comes from Pristimantibacillus sp. Z349TD_6, assembly GCF_056173205.1. Classification (NCBI taxonomy): domain Bacteria; kingdom Bacillati; phylum Bacillota; class Bacilli; order Caryophanales; family Paenibacillaceae; genus Pristimantibacillus (SeqCode); species Pristimantibacillus sp. Z349TD_6. Next base: position 3,311,970 of record NZ_CM149662.1, read on the forward strand.
AGCTCCTTGCCATGGAGGTAATCGTTTAACTGCGATACAGCTTCATTGCCCATGTCGTAAGGCTGCTGAACAATGGTTGAATGGATGATTCCACTGCGAATAAGCTCCAAAGTTTCATCGAGCGCATCAAATGCAAAAATTTGCAGGCCTTTTGGCCGAATGCGTTCAGCGGCCTCCACGATGCCGATCGCATCGAGTGCGCTTAATCCGACCATTACATTCAGATGTGGATAGTGCTGAAGCAGTTCCTCTGTTTCCCCTGATGCTTGGAGGCGTGAAATGTTTGAGGAGCGCACCTCGACAAGATTCAGCTCGGGGTAACGTGAAATAACCTCTCGAAATCCAGCAAGCCGCAGCTGCTGATTGGGGGCTTGCTCGTTTCCGATTAAAGCGGCGATTTGCCCATGATTTCCAGCCGCTTCGGCAACCAATTCACCCATAACTTTGCCGGCATCGAAATTGTTTGTGCCGACATAAGAGAGCCTGCGGCTGCTAGGAGCATCTGTATCAATCGTTAAGACAGGAATGCCATAGCTAATCGCTTTATTAATTAAATCGATATACTGCGGGTCGCTAAGCCCCTGTACGAGCAGCGCATCAGCTTTGGCTGCAATAGCTTTCTCCAGCAGCTTCATTTGCTCCGCGGGATTAATGCGAAACGGTCCTGTATATTCAAGCTCCATCCCAAATTCAAACGCTGCATCTTTTGCACCTCGTTCAATTGATCGCCAATATGGATTATCGATTTCTTGGGAGATGAGGACAATGTGATAAGGAGGTTTCTGGCTTACCTCGCTTGAGAGAATTGGCTGCAGCAGATCCTTTATCCGAAGCGTGGAGAGAAAGAAGCTTAGCAGAAGGCTGGAAAATACAATAAACAGAATGGCAATGCCTATGTTCCATTTATGATTAGACATTATACAACTCCCTTACTGCGTCCATTTATATCGGATTATTATACAAGAACAGCCGAATAATCAAAAGCTGCAGTGAAAATGAGTGATATTGAAGCTATACAACATACAACTAAATCATTATAATTTAGTAAAATTACGGAAAAAGAAAGGGGTTTATTATGGAGCATCATCCGCCTAATGCCCAAAGCAATCTACATAACCAATTACATGATCCAGACAGTCTTCCTCAGAGAATATGGAAGTTCAAGCTGCATTACTTGATCGTCATTCCCGCTCTTATGCTCATATTGATTTTTAAGCTGCTTCCATTTGCTAACGGTATAATTCTATCGGTTGTCGACTACAAAGTTTTTGTTGGCCTATTTGAGAGTTCGTGGGTAGGCTTTAATCATTTTGCCCAATTGTTTAACGATGAGAACTTCCTAAGGGTAATTGTAAATACATTTATTATCAAAACGGGTTATACACTGGCTAGCGGATGTATCGCATTCCTTTTGGCGCTTGCTCTGAGCAATATTCGTTACAAGTGGTTGAGAGGGCTGTTCTCGTCTTTATTTCTTATTCCTTTTTTCATTCCTTCTATTGTTTTTGTGTATATTTTCATTTATATACTGTCGATAAGCACATCTCCCTTTCTAACCTCGGGGACACTGATTTTGGGGGATGAGACATTATTTCGACCGATCATTGTATTCGTTGAAGTGTTAAAAACATGCGGTATTCCGATCATCATCGCGCTTGCAGCTATAGCCTCGAAGCATGCTTCAGTGAACCGGCAAGAAACGGGGCTTGCAGGCATCGGGAATAGCTACCTTGTAATGAATGTGATTCCAGCACTGAAAGCGGTAGCTGCTTTTATGGTGCTGCAGCTGTCTGCCATCATGTCCACGGACTATGAGCTCATTAGAAGCTTGCTGAATCCCTTGGTATCGAAGACAGGAGAGACGCTTGACGCTTATATTTTTCAATTAGGTTTTTTGATGATGAATGTAAGTCCTTCCGCTGCTGCGGGCATTTTTCAGTTTGCGGTTCAACTGCTCTTTACGATCATCGCTTTTTTCATTGTAAAAAGACTGTTTTTAAAGCAATTATTCCGTAATCACACTGGTGCAGCGGACATTAAAACAACGAATAATGGACGCAGCATAATTGGGATTGTGACAGCTTGCATATATTCAATCGTTGTCATTTTTTTACTGTATATGCTGTTCATCTATCCGTTTACTGGAACCGGAGAAGCAAGGCAATCGGTGTGGAGCTTCATATCGTTTTGGAACGTTTTTTCTTATTCAGTCGTTAACTTTGTTGCTGTAATTATATTTTTATTGATGACTGTCACACTCGCTTATCCGCTGACTGTCAAACATTTGCCAGGGCGCAGCCTGTATAAGTTGTTTCTTCTTATCGTCATTTCGATGGGAAGCGGGATGATTAATGAGTACCTATTCGTACGGAGCCTGGAAATGGTCAATACGATTATTCCGCAAATGATATTCGGCTTTTTTAATTTAGCGGCGGTTTTTGTTCTCAAAAGTATTTTCAACAGTAGATACGCCGACTTAAAGGCTGAGGCCGAGCTGTCGGGAAAAGGGGAACTGCATACGTTTTTCACTCTGTTTATCCCGAAAATATGGAAGCCATTGCTTGCGCTTGGTTTGCTCCATTTCGTCGTATTATGGAACTCATACTTACCAGCGTTAATTTATATTTCTAATATGGAGCTGCAAACACCGATAATGAAATTAGTACAGTTAGCAAGCTCAGGAGGAGAAATGGACAGTACATTAATGCTGCAGCTTGGAGCATTGACAAGCCTGCCGTCAGTTATGTTATTTCTTATATTCCGGAGATGGCTGACTTCCGAGATATTTATCGGTCAGATCAGAAAGCTTTAGCATTATATTTGGAGGAAGCTTGGCTAAGGCCAGCTTCCTTTTTTTGATATCAATGAGGATTCACCATATATTAGAGTAACTTAATAGTTAACTATATAATAGGTTTATCACGGGTTTTCAAAGTAATAGTTGACAAACAAGTTAATGAAGACGTATTCTTGTTACGAAATGGTTGTTATTTCAGTTTATAATTAACTTTTTAATTAATCTTATGAACGTCATCAAAATATCAATGGAGAGGCAGTGTGATTAATAATGTCTTTAAATACGGTACATGCTTCACAAGTGAACATCCCTCGAGCTGAGTTTCCTCGGCCAGATTGGCAGCGCTCGGAATGGTTGAATTTGAATGGAGCATGGTCCTTTGAATTTGATCATGAGAATCGCGGCATCGGTGCAGATTGGCAAAAATCGAAGGGTCAATCCTTAAAGTCGGAAATCACTGTTCCTTTCTCCTGGTCAAGCCCGTTGTCGGGAATCGGCAGCAATGATAATGGAATCGCTTGGTACGATAGGGAAGTGGATTGGGCACCAGAGCTAGCTGATGCGCGAGTAATCCTTCGCTTTGGAGCGGTCGATTTTAAGTCCGACGTATGGGTAAATGGGATCTCCATTGGTTCGCATGAAGGCGGATATGGCCATTTCGAATTTGATGTAACAGACGTATGGTCAATCGACAGCACAAACTCGATTACGGTTCGTGTTGAAGATTTTGATCATTCATTCCAAGGCCGTGGTAAGCAAGGTTATGGAGAAATCCGCGGCATTTGGCAGCCCGTATGGCTGGAGGCTCGTCCTCAAAACTATTTACAGGATTCGAAGTTTAATACAAAATTGGACGGTACTATACAAGTTACGACTAGAGTGATAGCAAGCCGCGCAGGTCATGCTCAGCTTTCCTTCTTGTTTGCAGAAGGTGCTGTATCACATCAATTCGAAGCAGAGCTGACAGAAGGAGCCAATACGATCAGCACTTCATTTGTAGTGGCAGATCCTAAGCTGTGGAGTCCAGAATCTCCTTTCTTATATGAAGGCGAAGTTTCCCTGTCCAGCAATGGCCAGTCGGATGTTATCAGCACTTATTTCGGTATTCGTGAAATTTCAACTGCACTTGTAGACGATCGAAATTATCGCTGGATTATGTTGAATGGCAAACCTGTTTATTTGAATGGAACGTTGGATCAATCCTTCCATCCAACCGGATTTTTCACGTATCCGTCCGATCAAGAAATGCATGATGAAATTTTCCTTATGAAACGTTTAGGCTTGAACTTTGTTCGAATTCACATTAAGCCGGAAGAGCCGCGCAAGCTATACTGGGCTGACAAACTTGGAATCCTCGTAATGGAGGATATGCCATGCTTCTGGGGGGACCCGGATGAGCAGGCACGGCTTGCTTACGAGAGTGAAGCGCGTGAAATTATTGATCGTGACTACAATCACCCGTCGATTTTCTCTTGGGTCATGTTTAATGAGACATGGGGCTTGAAAACGGAAAGTGAATCCGCGTCACTAACAACAGATGCATCACATCCGCAAAATTATTTGCCGCAAACGCAGGAGTGGGTTCGTTCCATCTATCGTTGGGCCAAACAGGTTGATCCAACCCGTATAGTTGAAGATAATTCACCATGTAACTATGATCATGTGGAATCTGATATTAACACTTGGCATTTCTACATTAATGGCTACAATGAGCTGCGAAACCATGTAACAGAGGTCGTTGATAAAACGTTCGTAGGTTCTACCTTTAACTATACTGCGGGCAATGTACAATCAGATGCACCATTAATGAACAGCGAATGCGGCAATGTGTGGGGGATCGAAGGCGGAGCAGGAGATAGCGACTTAGCTTGGCATTACCGATATATGATGAATGAATTCCGCCGTCATGATAAAATGTGCGGTTTCGTATTTACGGAGTTCCGCGATGTTGTAAATGAGTTTAATGGTTATTACCGTTTGGATGGTACCGACAAGCATTTTGGCTACGAGTGGTTCGTTCCTGGCATGACGATCGCAGATTTGCACTCGCCAGATTTTATCGTTATTGATGCACCTCCTTGTCAAACGCTGGATACAGGCGCACAGGTTACATTGGAGCTTTTGCGTTCCAGCTTCTCGGATCGTTATCATGGTCAAGCGCTTCAGCTGGCTTGGGAGCTGTCGTATGATCATTTTGGTGTACGTACTGTCGCACAATCAGGACAAGAAATCATTGACTGGAACGGATTCGGCGTAAGTGCATTGCAGCCGCTTTCCTTGAAAATGCCTCAGCAGGATGCGGTTGCGGTAATTGCAGTACGTCTCTTGTCTTCCGATGGCAAAACGATTACACGCAACTTCGTTACTTTCGACGTTCGCAGCGGTCAAACTAATGGGAAATATGAGGTTGACGGCCAAACAATAAGCGTGCCGGTTGCAAGTTTCACCGATAGCGAGTGGCCGCATAGCTGGAATTCGTTGCAGAATCAGAAAGTGAATGGCGGAATTGCAGGACAATTTACGTATGATGTACAGCTGCCATCCATTTCGGAGCAAACGATGATTTATGATATTGAACTGTTTTTTGAAGCGGGCTCCAAGCGTCTGCTAAAACGTGATCTTGAGGAAAGCATTCAGAAAAAGCTGGACATTTCCTTTATGCATGGTGCGCTGTCAGATCCTGAGTACAATATAAACTCTTATTTTATGACGGATTCGGATCGCCATGAAGCTAAGCTGAATGTTCTCATTGATGGACAGCTAGTTGATACGATTGTGTTGACAGATGATCCAGCGGATAGCCGTGGCGTTCTTTCTTGGCACTATCAAGCGGTTTCTAATAAGCTGGAGGATGCAGGATCATACGGTTATCTTTGCAAAGTTATTTTACCTAGTGCATTGACTGCTAAGCTGAACAAAAATCGCAGCTTTAAGCTCCAGCTCGAAGCCGAACAAGGTGGTTTGACGCTTTACGGACGCAATGCTGGTCGTTATCCGATTGATATTATCGTTCACCATAGAGGTTAATTCATGAAGTGTAATCCGTTATTTGCTACTCCGTCCATGATGATTTATGATTAGAAAAGTTACGAATTTGTTAACGGATCTGTTGAAAATAATCGAATGGGATCTTGTAAAATAGAGGGAGTAGACAAAGAGGGGGTACATATAGATGAACGTTCCTGCAGGTGTTTGGATTTTTTCGGGTATTATCGTTGTATTGCTCACATGGCTGACACTTTGGGTTACAAAAAAAGCCTATTCGAAAAAATGGGATGAATCGGATCATTAGTTGTAATGATAAACTAAACTTTAGATAAGATTAGATGGATAGAAAGACTCTTTAGCTACACGGCTGAAGAGTCTTTTTTATGTAAGCAGGGTACTCTGTTAAACTAACAAAGTAAGATTTAAAGGCCACATTATGGATGAATAAGAAACTTGACACGACACCTTTTGGTGTCCTATAATAAATATGACTCCAAAAGGTGTCTTAATAAGCTGTAATGTCGTTTAATTGGCAGCGTTACAGTAAATAATAATGAAAAGGTGGGGGTGGTTTTGAACGATAAAGGTCAGATGAGGGATGTTTACGACGCTGTTGCCGATCCAACAAGGCGAAAACTAATTCAATTGTTGGCAGAAGTTGAAGACTTGCCCCTACATGAGATAACGGTTCATTTTCAAATGGGTCGAACAGCGGTATCCAAGCATTTGGCAATCCTGAAAGATGCTGATCTTGTCATTGCTCAAAAGGTTGGCAGAGAAACGAGATATCGGTTGAATGCTAATCCGTTGAAAGAAATAAAAGATTGGGTATCATTTTACGAAGGATTCTGGAATGAAAGAATAGATAAATTAAAACTTATATTGGAGGAAAAAAAATGAAACCAGATGTATCATTAGATTATCAATTTACAAGCTCAATCGACCAAGTGTGGAATGCTTTAACGGATTCAGATACGCTTGCGAAATGGATTTGGAATAATGATTTTGAACCAGTCGTTGGACATAAATTTCAGTTCAAAACGGAGCCTTCCGAATGGTGGAACGGCATTGTAGATTGCGAAGTACTTATAGTAGACGAGCCTCATACATTATCATACACTTGGATAAGTGCCGGAGAAAATACGACAATTACATGGACTTTGAAAGAAGGTTCAGATGGAACGGTTCATCTACACCTCGATCAAACTGGATTTAGTGAAGAAACAAAATCCCGTCCGGGAGCAATTGAGGGAGCTACATCTGCTTGGACTTACAAGGGCAATCAGCTTGGAAAAGTGTTAGCCGAACTGTAATATGATTTTTCAACTTTCATGATGCCAGTTTTACAGCACAAAACTTAATTCATCAATACAAATAAATCATTTTTAAAAAATAGGGCGCAATTCCGCAGTAAGAATTGTGCTCTTTTTTTTTGATAAGATGCTTTTTGAAATTATTTTAAATGAGCAAACATAGCAGGTTGGCTGTAGAAGCTTGCTTTTATCATATACAGAGACAAATTTTTAGAGATTGGAGAGGAGATCACAATGAAAATAAAGCAATTAATTGCGAACAATATTAACAAATTAGATGAAGTACTGCCAGTAGATAAATCGTTAGGCATAGCGGGTTTATCTGGATCTGGAAAAACAACTTTTTCACAAACCATTGGTGAAGAATCGAAGAAACGTCTCGTTTCCTTATTGCCAAAGGCGGAGTATCAGTATCTCTTTCCTAATATTATGGAAACCAATTTCAGTGCCATTAAGATGGAGGAAATGCCGCTTGTCCTTTTTCTAGGTCGATCATCCATTTCTTCAAATCCTCGTTCAACTATTGGTACGCATACTGGCGTGTTTACTGAAATTCGAGTTGCTCTTGCTGAAAAGTATAATCTTTCTCCAGAAGTTTTTTCATTTAATAATGAATTAGGCTGGTGTCCAGACTGTAAAGGCCGCGGAACAACTAAAAATATCGAATGTAAAAAATGTATGGGAAAACGTTACAATCAAGAAGTTGAACAATATAAATTTGAGTTATTGGATCAAGCACAGAGTATATCGGACATCAACGACTTCAGTGTGGAAACCATTTATTCACTAGCAGAAGTTTTAAAGATTAGTGAAGGTAAACAAAATATTTTAAAAAATATAATCAATATGAATATTGGTTACTTAACGTTAAATCGGATTATGGGGACATTGTCAGGTGGAGAAGTAACGCGGCTCTACTTGGCTGAATTTATGGCTACAAGTGAGAATACGGTTATTATCATCGACGAAATTTCCGTAGGTCTTGATCATCAAACGTTATTGAAGATTTTAGCTGAGATTAAACAATTGGGAGTTAAAAATCAAATTTGGCTCATTGACCATTCTGACACGGTGCTGGACACAGCGGACAAGCATTTGTTTTTTGGCCCTGGCAGCGGTAAATACGGCGGAAAAATAGTGGAAGAATCACCTCGACCAAAGCCAATCCACGGGGAACGAAACGAGGCAGCACCAACAGAATATTATCAATTTGTTGATCTTCACTGCCGGAATATTCAAATCAGTGAAATTCAGATTCCTAAAAATAGACTGGTCACTTTTACAGGCGAGTCAGGCTGTGGCAAATCCACACTTGTTAATGAGTGCATGTCCAAAGATTTTGTGAAGCGCTATCCGAAAGATAAGCTGGTTATGGTTGGGCAGGATCGAAACCAATCAATCACTAGCCGGTCAACCGTAGCCACTTTTCTAGATATTAAAAAGAAGCTTACAAAATATAGTGATGATATTGATGATATTTTTCAGCGCTCGATTGAAGATATTATTGTTGAGCTGCCAAATGAAGACATCGCTCATAAACGCTTGAGCTTATTGATCAAGCTAGGACTTGGTTATTTGACGTTGGAGAGAAAAACACAATCCTTATCAACGGGTGAATTTCAATGTGTTCATTTAGTTTCTGAGTTGTTTGCGGGCTCCAGAAACCCGAATACGCTATTTATTTTTGACGAGCCATCAAAAGGGTTATCACAAAATATTTTGAATCAATTCATTGATAGTGTGAGGGTCATTCTACAGGATGAATCCGTCTCCATGATCATGATTGAGCATAATTCGTATATGCTGGAAAGCTCTGATTTTATCGTTGATTTTGGCAAAAGACAGCTTGCACCCGTGGAGCATCTTGATGTTATCAGTCATGATGATTATTACCGGGAACAAAACAATGAAGATAAAGCTGCTCCTTTGCATATTCCTTCAACACTTGATCAAAAAAATGGCGTTAATTATTTAAAAGAAAACCAGATTGCCTATTTTAAAAATGCAGAAAACGTTTATAAAGGCGGCATTTTAAAAAGTTTATCATCAATGGCTCGTCTCATTTATGGCGAATATGAATCGGATACCATTGCACCCGTTATCGCCATCGATTTGGAACGCCACTTGTACAGCCAATATACTTTTCTCTACGAAATTGGCGGCTTAATCAACCATATTGTGGCGGCACATCCAACCAATAAAGATACGAATAGCTTCGATTTCTATAATCAAGGCAATCATTGCCCATGCTGCTCGGGCCGCCGTGTAATTGAAAAATTTGATTTTGATATTGTGATTCAGGACAAAACCGCGTCATTCTGGGATGGCTTATTGTATCCAGATGTAATGGATATTTTGAAGTTTTATCAATTCCCAAAAATAAAATTTATTTTTGAAGAGATTAAAAATGAGCTCGGCCAGGATATAAGCAAAAGTTATGCAGAGATGACAGACGCAGAAAAGCATACTTTTTTGTACGGATATTGGGAAAAGTCATTCTATGATAAAGTAGGCAAGGCATCAAGGACTTGGGAAGGCTTTAATCACATCATTGGGATGTATATGGTGGTATCGAAATCGGAGATTAAAGAGCGTATAAAAGAATCCAAAAAGTTGATTACTTGCCCAATTTGTCAAGGAACGGTATTAAAGCATCATAAAAAGCTGAAGTTTGGCGAAACGGATATTCGTGAGATTATTCAGCAGCCTCTTGATCAAGTCATTAAAACCGTTGGAAATCTACAGGTTCTAGACAAAATGAAAGCGATTGTCGGGGGCGATATGGTTTTGACGGAAGAGGTTTCTCTATTGCCTAGGGAGACGCAAGCTGCGCTGAAAATGCTTGAACTAGAGGTCGCGAGCTTTTCCCACTACGAAATGGTCTTGCAAAATGTACTGCCGTTCTGGGGCCGTATTAGCAACAGTATCGAATCCATCAGTGTTAATAATCGGATCACCGTCTGTGATTTTGCCAATATCACTGAAACGAGAGAAACGATCATTGATAAGTATTTCACCAATGGCAAATACAAAAAACTGACCTATGTCTATGAAGCGTTTGGTTACAAAAAAATTGTTACCTTAATAAATAAAATTAAAGCAAGCGAGCCATGTCCATTTTGCAAAGGGAAAAGAGTAATTTCGGAAGATGGGCTCCATGATGGCGTGTTTAAATTATCTGTACCATGTGTTAGCTGTTATGCAAGTGGCATCAATGATGAAGGGCTTAAGGAAATTGTTGAAGGCATAGACGTGCAAACATGGCTGACCGGCAAAGTAAGTGATGTTGTTAAAGACAGCTCAAATATTGAGGCGGTGGCTGATATTCCAATTTTCAATCGCATTCGTGAGTTGAATAAACAAGAAATGATGGCAGTTTACCAATTTCTTGAGCAAAGCTAGATGTCATTCACTGAAAGAAGCTCATTTGCAATCCTAAATTGCAGATGAGTTTTTTTGTTATGCTGAAGGTTGTATAATAACTTTGGGAAATCGTGTATAATGTGGGTATTATTTTAGAAGGGGATGCCATTTATTGAATGCAATTGATTTAGAAACGTCGCTCATACATAAGAAAGAGAATCGTTACTTTGTTCTTGCGCTTATCTTTAGTGTTTTCATTTATTTATGTCTGTTTATTTCTATTATTTTCATTTTCATCCTACCGATTCTTATTCTCCTGCCCTTATTCGCTCAAGCGATTATGATGGCAAGCATTCGAACCAATGGCGTTCGGATCACACCGAGACAATTCCCAGAGGTGTTCGCAATTGCCCAGGCACAGTGTGAGCGGATGGGCTTTACTGTTGTACCGGATCTTTATGTCATGGAATCGAGCGGGATATTAAATGCGTTTGCTTCGCGTTTTTTTGGCCGCAATATGGTGGTGCTTTATTCCGATTTGTTCGAAATGATTCAGGCGGGTGGGGAAAAAGAGCTCACTTTTGTCATTTCACATGAGCTCGCCCACATCAAACGAAATCATTTGTCGAAGCAGCTGCTCATATTGCCGGCGTTATGGCTTCCATTTCTTGGTGAAGCATACTCGCGGGCTTGCGAATATACATGCGACCGTATGGCTGCTTATTACACCAACGATGCTGAAGCCGCAATGAATGGTTTAACGATATTAGCCATCGGAAAAACGCTCTACAAACGGGTAGACCGTGAGGAATATTTACTGCAAAGCAGCTATGAGAAAGGTTTATTTGTATGGCTGGCTGAGAAGCTATCGACTCACCCGCCTCTGCCGAAGCGTATCTACGCGATTCAGCAATATGCAGGCATCTCATCGAATATCATTTTTAAGACATCCTCTTCGCGAATAGCACTTATCATCGTTTTGGCTGTTATTCTTGTTCTCGGGGGATCTGTTACGATCGGGGTGACCTTCTCGAAATCGATTGATACCTTTATGTCTTCTCTTGATGGTCCGCCAACCGATGTTCAAATGCTTGGTGCAGCTTCAGAGGCTGATTTAGAGCTCGTTAAATCTCTGCTTGATGCTGGAGGGAATCCGAATGCAGCAGACGATGAAGGGTGGACAGCGCTAATGTGGGCAGCTCAGCTAAATGAAACAGCAATCGCTTCTTCATTGATAGACGCGGGAGCGCAATTGAATGTGATTGAGCAAAGTTATGAAGAAACGGCACTAACGATAGCGTTGTATAATGAAAGCATAGAGATGGTAGCCTTATTGCTGGAAGAAGGAGCTAATCCGAATTTACAGGATAGCACCGGATGGACACCGCTAATGACCGCAGCAAAAAATGGCGACATAGAAGGAGCGGAACTTTTGCTAAAAGCAGGGGCTGATCCGTTGAAAGTTGATGAAACAGGATATACAGCTGAGGATTATGCGCTGGATGCTGGGTTTGACGAGCTCGCCGAGCTGTTTCAAAATTTAGGAGATCAAATATAAAAGAAAAGAAGCTTGATTGCTCAAGCTTCTTTCTTATATGTATATTCAATTCTTTATGTTTAGGATGGTCGGGACGACACGATTTGAACATGCGACCCCCTGGTCCCAAACCAGGTGCTCTACCAAGCTGAGCTACGTCCCGGGAAAAGATGGTGCCGTCGAGAGGACTTGAACCCCCAACCTACTGATTACAAGTCAGTTGCTCTACCAGTTGAGCTACAACGGCAAGATGTATTCGCTAAACACAAGATGTATTATCGCATATAAACTGAAATAATTGCAAGTGTTTTTTTAATTTTTTTTCTGAAAGGATGATTAGGGTGAAAATCGTTATTGCACCGGATGCGTTTAAGGGGTCAAGAAGCGCATTTCAAATTGCTAGCACGATGGAAGCAGGCATTCGCACAGTTCATCCACATGCTGAAATCATACAGCTCCCAATGGCTGATGGCGGTGAAGGAACGATGGAGATATTGGTACAAGCTACAGGCGGGAGTTTTATCGAAGTTCCTGTTCACGACCCGTTGAACCGAAGCATTCATGCAAGATATGGCGTAATGGGGGATGGCCAAACCGCGGTCATTGAGCTTGCTGAAGCATCTGGTCTTGCTTTACTGAAGAGTGAAGAGAAAAATCCATTTATCGCTTCAACATTTGGCACCGGTGAATTGATTCGGCATGCACTCGGTTCTGGCTATCGTCAATTTATTATTTGCTTAGGAGGCAGCGCGACCAATGATGCCGGATCGGGCATGCTGCAGGCGCTCGGCATGAAGCTGTTAGATGAAAGTGGAGCTGAGCTGCAGCCTGGAGGCATTCATTTGTCGAAGCTTGCATCGATTGATGATGCTGGTTTCCATTCGAGCGTTCGCGAAAGCAGCTTCATTATTGCTGGCGATGTACGTAATCCATTATGCGGGGAGCATGGAGCCTCTTGGGTTTACGGTCCTCAGAAGGGAGCATCGTCAGAAGCAGTCAAGCAGCTTGACCTTGCATTAGCTCATTTTGCTGAAAGTATATACAAGCATACAGGGATTGATGTGGCGAATTTGCCAGGCAGCGGAGCGGCAGGAGGTACAGGTGCAGCACTTTTAGCTTTTTTTGACGCTACTATGCACGCTGGAGCAAAACTTGTTATGGATAGAATTGGATTTGAGGAGCATATTGATGGCGCTGATTGGATTTTGACAGGCGAAGGGAGATTAGACAGCCAAACGGGTTCAGGCAAGGTGATCAAGGCGATATGTGATGCCGCTTGGGGGCAGCGCATCCCTGTAATCGCCGTTTGCGGGTCAATTGATGCGAGTTCAGCATACACGTCGGAGCTTGGTCTTCGTGCAGGCTTCTCGCTCGTGCCGGGTCCTTGTTCGGTAGAAGAGGCGATGGACCATACGGATGAGTGGCTGCATGATCGAATCGTTCATATTTTTAGCTTGTTATAAAGTCATAATAAAAAAAAGAAGCAGCCGATGCAATGAGCAATGGCTGCTTCTTTCTTGTTAACCTATCGTTATGCGGTTTCGCCTTCAACGGCTTCTTGATTTTGCTCAATTAGCATTTCGACCTTGCGAATCCGGTTTTTGCTCGTCTCGCGAATGATAAATTTATAATTTTCGTAAAAGTGCTCTTTGCCTGGCTTTGGATCGGTCACTTGACTGTACAACCAGCCGCCGACCGTATCCACATCCTCTTCCTCGAAGTTCATGCCGGTTAGATCGCTCAGCTCGCTAAGTGATACTTTACCATCGAGAAGATAGCAGTTATCGGCTAGCTGTTCGATTTCCTTACGCTCGTCGGCGTCAAATTCATCACGAATTTCACCAACGATTTCTTCCAAAATATCTTCAATTGTAATTAGTCCGGAAGTACCGCCGTATTCATCAACGAGAATAGCGATGTGAACACGTTCTAATTGCATTCGCTTTAGAAGCATTTTGACTGGCGTAACCTCAGAAACGCTCAGTACAGGATGAACAAGCTTTTTGAAATCCAAATCACGATCAGATTCATATTCTAGGAAAAGCTGCTTCGTGTTAATCATGCCGACGATGTTATCCTTGCTCTCAAGTGCGACCGGGAAACGCGTATATTGTTCCTTGCGAATAATTTCCATGTTCTCAGCTAATGATTTGTTTGTATACAAACAAATCATATCGGTGCGAGGCACCATAATTTCTTTGGCCAGCAGTTCGTCAAAAGCGAAAATGCGGCTTACATATCCGTATTCTGTATTGTTAATCTTTCCGCTTTGGTAGCTCTCGTTAAGAATAATTTGAATTTCTTCTTCCGAGTGTGCTTCTTCATGCTCTGTAGCTGGTTTCAATCCGAACAAGCGAACCAAAGCGTTAGCTGAGCCATTTAGCAACCAAATGAAAGGATATAAAATTTTGTGGAATAAAATAATCGGTTTTGCTGTTAAGAAGCTAATAAATTCAGCTTTCTGGATCGCCCACGTTTTTGGTGCAAGCTCCCCGACAACAACATGCAGGAATGTGACCGAAATAAATGCGATTAAAAAGGATAGAATATGACTGATGTCATCGTTAATAGCAAAACGTTCAAACAAGGGTAAAAGCATTTTTTCAACTGTCGGTTCTCCCAGCCAGCCCAGCCCGAGCGCTGTAATAGTAATACCTAATTGACAGGCTGACAAGTAGGCATCCAGATTACTCGTAACCCGTTGAACGGCAAGTGCGTTCTTCCGGCCCTCAAGCACTAACTGATCGATCCGACTGGAGCGAAGTCTGATGATGGCGAACTCCGTTGCGACGAAAAAAGCAGTTAATAAAATAAGAAGAGCAATCATGAATAAATTGAATCCTATACCCATTTTCGTTTTTCACTACCCTTTTATGTTTATATTTTTTTTATTCTTATGATCTACTATAACGAATGATTACATGATATGACAAATGCCATATCCAACGGTAACAGCCTTATACGCGCTTTAAAAGCGATTTAACGAGAATGAAAGGCTTATTCTCATTGATTTTCGAGCCTTTACAAGCGTCATTCTCCGGCATATGATGAGTTCATATGAACTTGTAATATAGGAATGCAAGACGAATGCGCGAGGAGGAAGCGATATGGAGTCCTTTACGCTTACTCGAAAAGAGATGGCTTGCTTGCTGCTGGCTCTGGACGGAAAGTATAATTTGAAGCCACTGCAAGTGCTGCAAGCCGCATGGACCAAAACGCATCAATGTGATTTGGAGAAAGGCACGGGACTGCCTGCATTTATGTCTACGCTGCTGCCTCCAATTATGGAAAAGCTTATTAAAGGAAATGAGATTAAAGGCTTTTCATTACATGAAATTGCTGCGTTGGGCCAACTAATCGAATATTCGAATCTGTCGATTACCTCCATGCAAAACTGGGTGAAGCGAGATTTCAAACCTTATTTCGATTGTCCGAAAGCTGGGAAAAAATATTCTCTGAACCAAGCTGCGTTATTATTCATTATTGATGATTTAAAGTCAAATCTCGATTTTGAATCAATACGCAAGCTTTTTGAGATCGTCTTCAAGAAACCAGAGGATGAAGCAGACGATTTAGTTGGGCCAATTGAATTATATGCATCTTATACTAGTATGTTTGAGGAGCTCGATGCGAATAACGATCAACTGCTCGACATTTCCGGTCATTTGAAGGAAAATCCGCATCAAGATTTATTGACAGAGCATGTCATTCGCTCTTCAGCGAATCAATTTGCAAGCAGATTGCCGAATTTAACGGAAAAACAATGGGAAGCAGTGCGAAATATTTTGCTCGTTGCGGTTATTTCCATCCAAACCTCCTATTTTCATTCGTTAGCAAGGCGTTATTGCAATGCAACCTTATTTTTAGCCACAGAATAAATATGGTTCAGGGGATGACAATTTCACTAAATAGTCCTATACTGGTTTAAGTTGTAAACTACAAAATAGACAAACTGAAAAAGGCAAACTTGTTGAAAAACAAGGACGCAAAGTTATGGGCCTAAGGTGTACGCACTATGGCTGCCAGACCGCCGGAAGGATAATAAGCTAACTGAGCTGTCCGCCTCCTGTGGCTGGATAGCTTTTTTTGTTTTCAGGAGACAGAGGAGAGAGCAAGCAGGATGGTTTTTAAGGATAGGATAGAGAGAGCAAAAATACTGTTTAAGAAATTGAGTTTGAAGAAAATAACGAGCAAATTATTGCTTGTTACCGCAATCATCACACTTTTTAATGTAGGCTCGGGCGTTTTGATTTATTTTCAAAATCATTCAGTAGCAACCTCGGTCGAAGGCTCAGAGGAATTGCAGCGTGCTGAACGCAATTACCAGGGTATTTCGAATAGGCTGCTGAAAGTGATGCTTCTAATGGTAGATGCCATTGAAAATGGCAAAAGCGATGCAACGCTGATCATGAAGGATTTGGAAACGATGCCTGCCAACATCGATGAGTTAGAGAAACAGCTTATCGACATGGATAAGAAATATCCGCCTGCAACGGAAGATGGTCCTTATTATGCGAATCAGGTTAACGTTCTTAAGCTTGCTTTAGATAACTTGAAAGTGACGAATACAGACGTGAGTGGATTATCATCAGATGAGAAATCGCTTCGCATAAGCAATTTAATAAGCGTCTATACCGTCATTCTAAGTTATTCCAATGATACGATGCACGAGCGTTTGACCGCAGACGCTAATGCGACGCAGAGGCTTCTCGATAGAGACATATCCAGTGCGAACCTTATTGTGCTTATTAATGTCATTTTGCTCGCTATTCTTCCTGCTATAATGATTTTTGTCATCTCACAATCGATTAGAACAGGACTAGTAGGCATTACAAAAAGAATTAAGCAGTATGGCAATAATGATTTTACAAGTCAAGAAAAACTCGTTCGCTCTGACGAATTTGGCGATCTTGACCATGCATTGGCTAATATGGGCGATCAATTGCGAGAAACGATTAAAGCTACGCTTGAAGTGAGTGAGTCCGTGCTCCACATCTCAAATAATATGGATAATATGATTGGAATTAATCGTAAAGCTTCAGAGGATGTAAATGGCCAAGTGGAGCTGGGCAGAAAAGTGTTGCTGTCGCAGTATGACGATGCTTCATCCATTTCGGCAGTTACCGAAGAAATCTCAGCAAGCTCTCAGCAAATTGCTGCGTCGAGTGAGTACATAAACAATGATATGCAAAATATGAAGCAATCATCTCATAACGGCACGCAGCAGATGGCTGGCGTGGTCTCGATGGTAAATGAAACAGTAGACCAGTTTTCAAAGCTAACTGAAGCTTTCGAAACGATGAATGAACGATATAACAATGTAGCTAAGTTTTTGAACGGCATTCAGGATTTGAACACACAGACGAATTTGTTGTCACTGAACGCATCCATTGAATCGGCAAGAGCGGGTGAGCATGGCAGAGGGTTCGCAGTTGTCGCTGATGAGATCCGCAAGCTGTCCAGCCAGACCGATATGATCTCGAAGCAGATCACGAAGGAGCTGACACTCATACAAAGCGATGTGGCAGCAAGCAGCCGCACGATCGGCAGCTTCGCGAATGTTATTAACACGACGCGTCAAGCATCCGAAACCGCAAGCAGCACATTCCAAGCATTGGAATCGCAAAGCAGCATGCTGTCAGATCAAGTGAGCGAGATTTCTACGGCAATTAGTGAAATTACAACAGGCATGTCTCATATCGTGTCTGCAGTAGACAAGCTATTGACTACGTCTTCAGAAGTAAATGGGAAAATGGAACATATGAGCGAGCTTTCAGTTAAGCAAAATGATATTTCCGATGATTTGCGCACGCTTGCGGAGAAGCTTTCACTTTCCTCGCAGGATTTGAAGGAGAAAGCATCTGTTTTCAAAGTGTAAGCAACAAAATGATAATCGAGTGAGGCAGGCAGCATCCATAGGTTTGGGGTGCTGCCTGCCTCTTTGTGCAAATAAAGAAGGATAAGCGAGTATAATGCCGAATCAATGAATGGAATAGACCAATACAAAACAGATCCACTATGGGAGACAGGATGAGCGAAATGAACTTTCAAGTTAATTTACAAGGGATGATCGAGCTTCTCTCAAAGCATTTATATTCGAGCCCGGGCGTGTTCATTAGGGAATTACTGCAAAATGGCGTTGATGCGATTACAGCACGCAAACGGCTTGGACATCGCTTTGATGCACGCGTAACAGTTGAAATTTACGGTTCTCGAACGATTGCCGTTCACGATAATGGGATAGGCTTGTCCGAATCCGAAATCCAGCTTTTTTTGGCTCAAATCGGAAGTACCTCCAAGCGTGACGAAATGGATTCAGCAGATGACTATATTGGACAATTTGGCGTGGGCTTGCTGTCCTGCTTCGTAGTGAGCGGCGAGATCGTTGTTATTACCCGCTCCGCTCTAGAAGGCGATACTTTAGAATGGCGCGGGCGGCCAGACGGCACGTACACGATTCGCAAGCTTGAGAAGGATGCTCCAATCGGTACCACCGTGTTTTTGACATGCAAGGAGGGTTACGAGGACTACTATGAGTGGGATCGTGTGATGGAGTTAATGAGTCACTATGGTCAGTTCCTGCCTGTTCCGATTCATTTGTCCGAAGGGAAATCAGATATTAGGATTAACGAGGAAAATCCTCCGTGGTCCATGAACTCCAGTGATGCGCTCACCTATGGCGAAGATCACTTGTATCAAACCTTCTTGGATGCTATACCTTTAAAATCAGTAATTGGTGAGCTTGAGGGTGTCGCTTATATTCTTCCTTATGCTGTAAGCTTGCAAGCCGAGAAAAAACATAAGGTGTATATGAAACGCATGCTGCTCTCCGATCAAGTTAACAATATGCTCCCGGATTGGGCTTTTTTTGTTACGTGTATCATGAATACGAATGGACTTCGACCAACGGCTTCTCGGGAGTCATTTATGGAAAATGAGCTTTTTCATACCGTAAAGGATGAAATTGGCGAAAACATTAAACAGCATATGATTCAGCTCTCAGAATCAAACCCTGAACTATTCGGGAAAATTATTGTTATTCATTCTGCTTCCATTAAAGCGATGGCTGCCGAAGATGATGAGCTTTATCGATTGTTTATCCGTTTCTTGTCGTTTGAGACTTCATTTGGCATGATGAAGATGAGCGATATATTGGAACAGAACAAACGTATCGTTGTATCTTCCACGCTTGATGAATTCCGCCAAGTGGCTCGTGTTGCCAAGGCGCAAAATGTGATGGTTATTAACGGCGGTTATGTCCATGATTTTGAACTTGTGCGCAAGCTACCTGAGCTGGAAGAGGATATTGAGGCGTTAGTTCTAGATCCGATTAATTTCTCGAACGTCTTCCAATCGATAACTCCCGCGGAGCATAAAAGCATTCTTTCCTTTCTGGAGCTCTCGGATCAGCTGCTAGCTCCATTTCAGTGCAGAAGCGTGGTAAAGCGATTTGAGCCAGTAGATTTGGCCGCTTTATACAATACAAATGATGAAGTGAATTTTCTGAGAATGGCAGAGCAAACGAAAGATGAAGCTAATGATTTGTTCGCAAATATTGTGGATGTCGTCATCCATGAGCTATATGAGGTGCCATATGCGACGATTTGCTACAACTTTAATAATCCGCTTATGCAGCGTGTTATGACTTGTCAGAATGCGGATATGCAGAAGCTAAGTATTGAGACCGTTTATACGCAGGCCTTGCTGCTTGGTCAATATCCTCTTGGCCCTGAGGAGCTGAAGTTAATGAACAAATCGTTTATGCAGGTGCTGGAAATCGGTCTTAGTCAGGCTGGTGAGCGAGAGCTATGAAGCAGCGATATGATCAATTGCGAAGCGAGGCATGGAGCTTGCCGCAGGGAAAACAGAAGCTTGCGGTGCTTGAGGAGGCTATTCGGATAGCCGATTTGCATATGACGAAGGAAGATTCCTATTACGCTCGCATGTCTTATTCCGAGGCAGCGCTTGATTCGGGCTATGAAGAGCGATTTCTTGTTTCATTTACCTGGTGCTTAACTCAGTTTGAAAAAGATCCGGCTGCTTATTCGAGCTTCACCCTCATTTGGCACTATAAATGGTTTGTTAATCAAATTTGGCGGTTTCCGCAATTTGGTACGGATCAAATCACTTCGATTTTTAATGATTTTAAGGCAAAATGCTTACAATACGGTCACAGCCTGCGCCCATATTATCAATGTCTTCATCGATACGCGCTATCTCAAGGCGATCATGAGTCGGCTCAAGCAAACTATGAGCTTTGGCGCAAGACGGCTAGAGATGGAATGTCTGATTGCAGCGCCTGTGAGCAAAATGGCTTTGGCTACTATCATTTTACAGTTGGCAGATATCGGCGAGGACTGCAAGCTATGAAGCCTATTATGGATGGTCGAATGACCTGCAAATCCATTCCGCAAAATACATACAGCCATCTGCTTCTCCCGCTCCTTGAGACGGAGCAAGCAGATGAAGCTGTAAAGATGGCAAAAAAAGGCGCGCGTTTGTTAAAGGGCCCTGGTTACTTAAGTGAATATGGGAGCTTCCTTGCTTATTACACAGCAACCGACATTCATAAAGCCGCCAAATGGTTTGAACAAACCGTACAATATGCGCTGGATACGAAAGTAGGCTGGGATCGGTTGTTGTATATGATTTCAGCTAGAGCATTTCTACAATTGTGGCATGCGAAAAACCGTCGGAGAAAGCTGAATGTCAGCAGCGATATTACGTTTGAGATGATTGTAAAGGATACCGAACAATTAGCTGCTGCTTTTGATCAGAGAAACCAAAATCGTTATTGCACCGAGCTGCTCAAACAGAAGCTTAAACAAGTTCAAAAACTAAGCCATTTTTAATCCATGTGTTGACGTATAGCAAATGGAAGTGGTTCAATTGAACGATCGACAACAGAGAGGGCAGTGGCAGCTTATGTTTAAACAATTTATGAAAGCATCCAGGCTGAGCGTTCTTCCTGTTATGCTTATTCCCGTGGCGTTAGGTGCGCTGGGGGCTTTTGTGTGGAACGGCATTTTCAATCCTTTATTATTTATCATCACCATAGTTGGGGCAGGAACAGCCCATTTATTTTCTAATATGATTAATGATTTATGGGATTATTACAACGGTACGGATACGGCCGCTCAATCGACGGAAGGGGTAATTGCAACCAACTCTGGCTATTTGACAAAAGGGACGTGGAGCATACGCACCTTTGCGACCGTAACATGGACATTATTTGGCATTGCAGCAATTTGCGGCATTATACTTAGTATAACAAGCGGCTGGCCGGTGCTCGTATTTGGCGGGCTTGGGGCGTTAATTGCTTATTTCTATGTAGCTCCGCCGATCCAGTTCGGATACCGCGGCAAAGGCTACAGTGAAGTCGCGATCTTGATCTCCTTCGGCATACTGCCTGTCGTAGGCGCTTATTTTGTACAAACCTCAGAATTAGATTCTCGGGCATTTTGGCTATCGCTGCCAATAGGACTTTTGACTACCCTAATATTGTTTAATCACCATTTCCTGCACTGGCAGGCTGATCGTCAAGCAGGGAAAAGAACATTAGTCGTCGTTTGGGGAGAAAAGAGAGCACTCGTTTTCTCGCGCGTTTTGCTTTTTCTCGCCTATATTTCGCTTATCCTATGCGTGGTCGTGGAAGCATTGCCTATTTACGGGCTGCTGGCGCTGCCAACAGCAATACCTTTATATTTGGTATACGGCAGGTTATCATCAAATAATGTATCGACTGCATACGTACCGCTTATGGGTGCCTCGTTGAAAGCTACGATGCGATGCGGTGTGATCTTAATCGTTGCCTTAATTATTCAAGGTCTTATTTAAAACATACAACTTAGAAAGAGGTCATGGACATGGAGAAGCAATGGACTTTAGGAGATTTTCATACGATTCTAAATGAAGGAGAAGTTTGGAAAATCGGCGGTTTTCCGCTGCAAGACGGAACCTTCTGGCAGTACCGTGAGCCTAATGCGGTTGTCATTGTTCGCAATGGACTGCTGTATGTAAGAGCACCGCTTAGCCGCTCGAACGATCAAATTCAAATACTGGATAATGCTAAGCATATGTATTATTCTGCTGAACCTGTTCTTGTACCTGAATCCGGTGAGATTAGCTTTGAGCTGCAAATTCGCGCACGTTCGCAAAATACAGCGCCTGATGATCTTTATGATGGTTTCGTCTCGTTGAATCTGCTCGATTTCACGACGGGCGGTGCGCTCGACTTTTTTGCCGGAAATGACAAATATGCAAGTGTATATGCCGTTCTTCCTTTTCCGGGAGTAAAGGTGCCGGAGACGGATAAAACGAGATATTTCTGTGTGTTTAAGGAAGACACAAACTTTGCGGCGCGCGAATTTAATACGTACAAAATTACGTACAATCGCACCAATGATGAAGTCGTATTTTTTGTGAATGGCCAAGAAGTGCGAAGAGAACGTGATGTTCCGGTTAAATTTAACCAATTTATCGTTGCGCTAGGCATTATGACGGAAAAGGATTTGTCGCCGGAGGGCAGCGTGTCGGTGCACGGACAGACTGTTATTGGAGAATGGTCTCCCATTACAATAGAAATCAAAGAGTAAAGTTGTTATGAAGGAGCTGCGTTATGCTATTCGTTCTTATTGCTTTGTGGGCTATTGCAGCCATTATATGGATCTCCGATCGGCGAGCATCCGTTAATCATTGGTTAGGCGCTGTGGCGTTTAGCGGAGGAGCTGGTGCGCTTGCTGCCGTGCTTGACCTGCAATGGCTGCCAGCAGCAGCGGAAGCTGGAATGAATCAAGTAGCGCAGCAGCTTCTTTATCGCTTGCAAGCGTTCTCCTCGTTGACCTCCTACTACGGATTGCCGTATTCCTTTGCGTTGTTTGCTATAGCGTACAAACCAGTACGGCTTCCAAAACGGCTGCAGCAGCTTATGCCCTTTTTACTGTTAATTCCGATTGTTTTATGTGTTTTGTTTACGCCATTTTATAATACGATGTATCCCATCTCGTTCAAGATTGTCGTATGGTGGGCGGTTCCTTATATTATGTACGGGGCGATTCAGGTACTGCTCAAGCGGCAGCTGCATGCCTCTTTTTCTCGCACACACTGGATAATATGTTCAACCGTGCTGCCGCCGGTTATGTTCTGTATGGTCATGAATTACGTATTTCCGAGCTTCGGCATGCTGCGGATGTGGGTTTATAATACATGGATCATTGGATTAGCCGTAACTGTATTTGTTATTGCATTATTCACCTATGGTTTCATGGGTGTGCGGGTGAAGATCGATCGCCGCAGATACGATTCTACGTTAAGAGCAGTCACCTCAGGAACTGCCATTCTTAATCATGCGATCAAAAACGATGCAGGAAAAATGCGGCTTTTCTCGGAGAAGATGAAAGCTTATGCCATCGAAACCGATCAACAAGAGCTGCTGGCGGATGTTGAAACGGTGCTGAACGCTTCTCGCCATATGCAGGAGATGCTGCAACGGGTTCATCGTCGAACAGAGGATTTGGTGCTCCGTGTTGAAGTGACCGATATTGCAGCGCTTATCGAGAAGACGATGAAAGGATACGCCCAAAGCCTTGGCAACATCAAGCTGCAAAGCGTGTTAAACGAAGGCTGGAGCTGCCGCATCGACCCCGCGCAGGTAAGCGAGGCTTTAGGCAATATAATAGCCAACGCTTTGGAGGCTATGCAAGACAAAGGCGTGCTGTCTATTCTGTTAAGCGAAACCAAAAGAGAGCTTATTATTGAGGTTAGAGACACGGGCATTGGCATGGATAAGAGTGAGATAACGAAGGTAATGGAGCCGTTCTATACGACCAAAAGCGGCAGTGACACTAATTTTGGGCTCGGACTGCCCTATGCGTATCATGTGATGCGCAAGCATAAAGGAATGCTTGGCTTGCGAAGCGTGCCGGGCGTTGGAACCTCTGTCTACATGACTTTTCCGAAACGGAATGTTCAAGCTACAAAAATAGATGTACATATTACGCAGAGGAGGGAAGCAAATGGATAAAATCAAGGTATGGATCGTCGAGGATGATCGTGATTGGCTGCGCGGCCTTGTCGCTTATTTAAACAAGGAGCAAGATATTGAAGTAGTTTGGACTGCTAGCAGGGCTGACGATGTTAGACAAGCGCTTATGGAAGGGATGCAGCAGTCTGTGCCTGCTGATGTTGTGCTGATGGATATCATGCTTGACGGAAGGCCCGAAGGCGTTCTGCTCGCTGAGGAGGCGGCAATAGCTACCGGAGCAAGGGTCATCATGCTTACGTCAATGGAGGAGAAGGAGCTTATCTTTCGATCGTTCCAAGCGGGAGCTATCGATTACCAAATCAAATCTGATTTTGAAAGCTTGCCTGAAGCTGTACGCTCGGCAAACCGGAGCCAATCCCCCATTAATGCGGCTGTAGCAGAACGGATGCGCGAGGAATTCCGCCGACTGAAGCAGATGGAGCGCGAGTTCGAGGCGAAGAAGCTCGGTGATCTCATTACGCCGTCTGAGCTTCAGCTGCTTGATTTAATTGATCAAGGATATACCCAGCCGCAGATTGCCGACAAGCTGGTTGTATCAATTCGTACCGTCAAAAACCATGTTAATCATATATTAAAAAAGCTGAATTTAAGCGGGTCGCGCGAAGCAGCAAATAAAGCCAAAGAGATGGGCTT
Source organism: Pristimantibacillus sp. Z349TD_6 (assembly GCF_056173205.1). Lineage (NCBI taxonomy): Bacteria > Bacillati > Bacillota > Bacilli > Caryophanales > Paenibacillaceae > Pristimantibacillus (SeqCode) > Pristimantibacillus sp. Z349TD_6. The sequence goes on from NZ_CM149662.1 coordinate 3,336,644, forward strand.
ATTTCATAAGAAAAAGGACGAGGATAGTACCATGTAAAGTTGGTACTATTTTTTTTATGTCATTTTTTACAAAATAGATAGTAGAAGAACGCTTACATCAACAGATTGGAGGCATAACCGATGGATTTTGAAATGTTCTCGGCTGCTCATTTTGGGGCATTGGCCATTCTCATTGCAGCCATTATCTGTATTATCGTTTTCCGGAAGCGAATGAGAGTGCCGCGAATAAACAAGATGGTACGAATCGGGCTGGCTATTTTGCTAATATGCTGCGAGGTCTCGCTTCAGCTATCTTATATTCGCAATGATAATTGGGGAGTAGGCTCGCTGCCATTTCAGCTTTGCAGCTTAATGCTTTTGGTTAGCGCGGTTGTATTGCTTTGGAATCCAAAAGGTCTGTATGATGCTTTATTTTTTCTTGGAAGCATGGGGGCGCTGCAGGCGCTGTTAACCCCTAATTTAGACGAAGCGTTTCCGCATTTTCGTTATTTTCAATTTTTCATTGCACATATAGGGATCGTTAGCGCAGCGCTATTTATCGTCGTAGTAGAACGCTATCGACCGACTTTCTCTTCCGTAGTGAAGGCTCAACTTTGGCTGCATGTATTCGCTATTCCGGCTGCGATTACGAACGTGGCATCGGGTAAAACAAACTTTATGTTTTTAGCTGAAAAACCGGGTACAGCCTCATTGCTTGATATGCTGGGGCCATGGCCATGGTATTTGCTGCAGCTGGAGCTTATTGCATTTGTTATATTTTTGCTGCTATATGCCGCTGTAAGGCTGCTCGATCGCCTAATATTCGTTAAACCAAGCAGCTCTGCTTAGTAACATCATGAATGAATTTATTATTAACAGAGAGAAGGTGGGAAAGTGAAAGAGATGCAGGAAATGGTGAATAGACACTGGACTTCACTGCTTGGGGTATTGTTCGTAATGGCTGCTTTTATTACGTTGTTCAAATATTCGATAGTTCAAGGCTGGATTACAGAGTCGATGAAAATTGGCTTTGGTATGCTATGCGGAGCGGGTGTAGGCGCAGCCGGCTTGAAGCTAGCAAGCCGGCTGCCGCGCAATCCGATTGGTGAAATCTTGATTGGCATGGCGGCTTGCATTTTGTATGCGACGTTTTCTTTTGCGGGAATTTTTTACCGGCTGTGGGACCCAATGACCGTCTTGCTTGGAATGAGTGCAGTAACCATTGGAATATCCGTTTATGCGTATAAGTTTATGTCTCGGCTGCTAATGAATATAGCGATGCTGGGTGGTTTATTATCTCCGCTGCTTATGAGGCCGGAAACAGATCAAGTATTTGCTTTATTTCTTTATCTGCTCGTATTAAATGTTGCATTCCTATTTCTCAGCATCTCGCGCAATTGGCATGAGCTTCGGTTTATCAGCTTCATCGGGTCATGGCTGATGTATATCGTATATTTCATTCATTATAATCCATCGACTGAAGGCTTTTGGAGTATGCCGTTTCGATATGCGCTCGCAGCTTTTCTCTTTTATACAATCGGACTGATGGTCTCTTCTTGGAGCAATAAGTTATCCTTTGAGGGCATCGATTTGTATATGAACGCGATAAATGGCATTTTATTTGGATTTTGGGCACTATTTATTTTGAACGGTGAAGTGGCTTATGGGTACATACTCTCTTTTATCGGAATCGTTTATTTAATCGGTGGTTTCGTTATTTATTTGCTAACAAACAAGATTACGCTATCCTCAGGAGTGTTCTTTCTTGGCGGTTTGCTATTGATTCTCGTGTCGGTAAGCAGCATTGGCGGCGGGTATGAGTCAAAGCCTTTAATTACGGTGCTGCTATGGGGCTGCATAGCTGCGATAGCAGCAGCAATCGGCTATAGTAAGCGCTGGAACCTGCTGAGCATCGCCTCGCTCGCTATCTGGTTTGTGGTCGGATGTTACTGGTACGTAGTCACTTGGGACACTCCTCGCGGCGAATGGTTTGGGAGGTACATCCCGTTTCTGAATTGGGGGGCCATTGCATGGATGGTGCTGGCTGCTCTGGGTTTCTTCTTTTCTAGAAAGCTTGTCATTCCCCAGCTCACTGATCAAGCGAATCGGATGCTTGCTCGTGTGTATGCGCTGTTATCCCATCTCATCGTTGGCGGATTGCTGACAAGGCAAATTGAAAATATTTTCACAGAATATATGTATGATTCCGCTTCAAGTTATTTAGGTTTGGCTTTGTCTGTTTCTTGGGGCTGCTATGCATTGCTGCTAATTTTGTGGGGGGCTTATTATCGCGAGCTGCTGTTTCGTGCATTCGGTTCTGCGGTTCTTGTTATCGTTGCGATTAAGGCGATACTTATGGATTTAAGCGGGCAAGAGGCACTTTACAAGGTAGGTGTACTGTTAATATTAGGAGCCATTTCGTTTTTTATTACGTGGATAAATAGCAAATGGCGTGTAAAGAATGGAGAAATTAATGGCAAAGGTGAAGAGGCTGTCACTGAATCATAATTAAGAACGCAGGGGGAATAATGAACCTGTTGGTCTTGACAAGTGCACTCCAATACAATAAAGTTACTTACGTAAAGTAATTAAATTTATTTGGATTTGTAACTGGCTTTTAAGGCGGATACTTAGTTCACAGATGGAAGACACACAACATGTGAGAGGCAGGAGAAAAAAATGACATCACAAGCTTTTTTGGACGCAGTAAGTAAAAGACGCTCGATCTACGGTATTAGCAAGGAGGCCGTTATCTCCGATGACAAAATTGTTGAATTGGTACATGAAGCGGTTAAACATACTCCATCATCATTTAATTCACAAAGCACTCGTGTAGTTGTATTGCTTGGTGAAAATCATGATAAATTGTGGGATATTACGACGAATACGCTTCGCAATATGATTGCAGCTGATCAATTCGAGGCAACTGAGCAAAAAATGGGCGCTTTCAAAAGCGGATACGGTACCGTATTGTTTTTTGAAGATAAACAAGTCGTTGACGGCTTGATGGCCAACTTCCCAGCATATGCTCACAACTTCCCGATCTGGTCGCAGCATACTTCCGGCATGCATCAATTTGTAATATGGACGGCGCTTGAGAATGAAGGTTTCGGCGCTTCGCTTCAGCACTACAATCCACTTATTGATGAAGAAGTAAAAACGACATGGTCATTGCCGGATTCTTGGCAGCTGGTTGCTCAAATGCCATTTGGCAAACCAACAGCAGCTCCAGGCGAAAAATCGTTTCAACCGATCGATGAGCGTGTGAAAGTATTTAAATAAGCACTATTTTATATATTAGCTTTGAGCCAAAGATCGTTCCTATTTATAGGGACGATCTTTTTTTATGCCGTATGGACGCCTATTTGGCAGAATCCGAGAAAGCAGCTGCCGCTTGCAGAGGATGGGCATGTGAAATATTTGGAGTGTCAAACGATAAAACAGGCAATGCCGCTCATTGAAAGGATTCATGAGGGGGAACTGGCTGTTTGCTCTAAAAACATGTACAATTAAAACCGATATACTTAAAGTACACGTAACAAACTTACATAATGATTCAGCTAGGAGGATATGATGAGTATTGACCCTCGGATAATCAAAACATTATTGCAGCTTCAGCTTTCACCAAATGTAAATTTACAAGCAGCTACTAATCCGTTGCAAGCGACAACAGGCGATGGCTCGGCATCCTTATTTGATACTCTTTTATCCCAATATATGACCGATACTTCTTCTGAAAATAATGCATTGGCGCAAGTCATGCCAGCAGATGCGCTCGCGCAGCTGAGTTCACTTAGCGGCATGCCTAATCTGTCGTTTAGCAGTCAAGGCGTGTCTAACAGCGCTCCATCTGCTTATGACGAGCTTATTCAACAGGCATCAGCCAAATATGGCGTAGATTCTTCATTAATTCAAGCGGTAATCAAAACCGAATCCGGCTTTAACGCAGATGCACAGTCAGGTTCAGGCGCTAAGGGCCTGATGCAGCTAATGGACGGAACAGCAAGAGGTCTAGGCGTTAGCAACTCCTTTGATCCCGCGCAAAACATTGATGGCGGAACTAAATATTTATCGATGCTGCTAAACAAGTATAATGGACATGAGCAGGTTGCGCTGGCTGCTTACAATGCAGGACCGGGCCGAGTGGACCGTGCAGGAATAAAAACGAACGAGCAGCTAATAGAAAATCTTGAAGCGTTGCCGGAAGAGACGCAGCGCTATGTTGCCAAGGTGCTTCAGGCCAAGTAGAACGACAGCAATAAGATCACGATTTAGCGATCCGTCATGCAGGCGGGAGCAATCGATGATCTTTTTCTTTTTGAAAAGGAGATAAATCGAAAATGTTATATTTTGATCATTGTGCTTCATCACCGCCTTATGAAGAAGTGGTGCAGACCATGATGGAAGTGATGAAGTCGCAGTATGCGAACCCTTCCTCGCTGCATCGTGCAGGTACTGACGCTGACAAGTTAATTGAACGCTCGCGTGCTGTTCTAGCCGAGCAGATGCAAACCTCTAAGGGGAAATGGGTATTTACTTCCGGCGGTACAGAGTCAAATAATATAGCGATAAAGGGTGCTGCTCGTCAGTACGCTGGACGAGGCAAACATTTGATAACGACACAAATTGAGCATGCCTCCGTATACGAATCTTTTGCGCAGCTGGAGCAAGAAGGCTTCAATGTCACCTATTTGCAAGTAGGCAGGTCGGGTCATGTAGAGCTTGAGCAATTGGAAGCGGCAATAACTGAGGAAACGATTCTCGTTAGCGTGATGCATATTAACAACGAGATCGGTTCCATTCAGCCAATCGAGAACATTGCAAAGTTGCTTAAACGATATCCGAAGGTCATTTTGCATGTCGATGCCGTTCAGAGTATTGGGAAGCTGCCGATTCATTTGGAAAAGTGGGGCATTGATTTGCTTAGCGGTTCGGCGCATAAGCTTCGTGGTCCCAAAGGCGTAGGTTATTTGTACGTGCGTGATGGCATTACGCTGTCCCCTTTGTTTAGTGGCGGCTCCCAGGAGTATGGGCATCGCGCTGGAACACAAAACGTACCTGCTATCGTTGCGTCAGCGAAGGCGCTGCGCATGTCGCTTGCTTCGATGGAGCAAAGAGAAAAGCGATTGAAAGTGCTCAAACAGCAGCTATTAACGCATATTGAGCAAATTCCAGAGCTTAAGCTGAACGGGGCAGAACCGTCTGCTTCCCATATTATACATTTCTCCTATCCGGGCATGAAGCCAGAGGTTGTCATCCATATGTTAGAGCAACGTGGTATAATGGCTTCAACGAAATCGGCATGTTCTTCTAAGGATGACAAGCCGAGCCGCGTGCTTCTTGCCATCGGTGCAAGTCATGAGCAAGCGAGCAGCGGCATTCGGATTAGTCTCGGAGACGAGCATGAAGAGCAGGATATTGCAGCCTTAGGAGCTGCACTGCGTCACGTTGTCGCACAACTTAAGCCGCTTGAGAGGAGATTGACTTAATTTTGCTTTATGATCAGATCGTGCTCCGTTATGGAGATTTAATGGTAAAAGGAAGAAATCGGAACAAATTCGAGAAACGAATGCTTGATCAAGTAAAGCAAGCATTAATTTCTTACGATAATATTACTTATTTCAAATCGTTTGGTCGTCTTTATGTCAAGCTGAATGGACATCCCTATGAGCCTATAGCAGATCGCTTGAAGGATTTGTTTGGCATTGTTTCTTTAAGTCCAGTTGTCAGCACAGAGGCTGATCTTGAGAAAATAAGAGCAGCTGCGCTAGCTCTTATGCAAGCTTTGCCAGAGCAGCCCAAAACGTTCAAGGTGAGCGCAAAACGTGCTTGGAAAGAGTTTCCTCATAATTCGCAGGAAATGAATCATTTGGTTGGCGGGCATGTTCTACGTGCAATGCCAGGACTTAAAGTTAACGTGAGCAAGCCGGAAATTGAGCTGCGGGTGGATATTCAAGCGGAAGCTACTTACGTGTTCTACGATGTCATCCCTGGCGCTGGCGGATTTCCGTTTGCATCAAATGGCAAAGCTATGTTATTGCTATCCGGGGGCATAGATAGTCCTGTTGCAGGCTGGCTGGCACTGCGTAAAGGTCTTGAAGTGGAGGCTGTGCATTTCCATAGCTACCCATTCACCAGCGAGCAGGCGAAAGATAAGGTAATCGAGCTTGCTAAGCGATTATCCTATTTCAGCGGGGAGCCGATTAAGCTTCATCTTGTGCCGTTTACCGAAATACAAACTACGCTAGTACAAGCGAAGAGCGATAATCTTATTATTACGTTAATGAGAAGGGCGATGCTTCGGATCACAGAGCAGCTGGCAGAACGCAATGGGGCAAACGGTATCGTTACTGGCGAGAGCTTAGGGCAGGTTGCGAGCCAGACGCTGCCGAGCATGAATGTCATTGGTCGAGCAACAGATCTGCCGCAGCTTAAGCCGTTAATTATGATGGATAAGCATGAAATTATTCGGATGGCGGAGAGAATCGGGACGTTCGAAACGTCGATTTTGCCATATGAGGATTGCTGTACGTTATTTTTGCCGAAATCGCCAAGTACGAATCCGAATCTTCGTATCGTCGAGAAGATTGAGGCTCTAATTCCTAATTATAATCAATTGCTCACTGCCGCTGTTGACGGTACGGAGGAAGTTTTATTGTCACCGCAGCTTCAAACGGCTGCCCAAACCGCTGGCGAGGATAGCTGGTTTTAATTTAAGGCGAATGAAGAAGCTTTGCAGGCGTATCGTTCCTGCAAAGCTTCTTTTTGTATCGCTATTATTTTATTAGCCCTTTTTCTTGCTTGAATTTATCCCATTGTGCTGCGATTTCCGTTTGAATCTTTTCTTGACCGGAGGCAATGAGCTTATCTTTGTATTTTGGCAGCTCCTTAGCAGGGTCCACCGATCCGGATTCGAGAGCGGCCTGATATTCATTGTTAACTGCCGTTACGTTAGCTATTTCAGCTTTGATGTTCTCTTCGTTCACGCCGAAGCCGTTAGTCGCAGGCACAAGGGCGCTGTCGTTAAGCGCGATCGTCCGCTCCCATGTATCAGCGGCCTGACCTGGTTTAAGGAAGGCGTTGAACTGATTGCCGAATACCCAGTCGCCGTTTGGCGCATAACCTGAATCTTTAATCGGTTCGATATTTTTATCATCTACTCTATTATAGTGTTTGCCTTCGATCCCATTGCAAATTAAGTTGTAGAGGTAGGAGTCTGTATTAAGAAGATTAATAAGCATCAATGTGCGTTCAGGGTTTTTGGAGCTTTTATTAATGACATGCATCGCTCCTGCAATTCCTGTAAAATAGCTGTCGGCGATTGGAGCATACACCACTTCGTTGCCGCCGTTTATAGCCATCTCGCCAACTTCACCGCCTGGTTTGGACGTAAACTCCAGCGAGACCGCAACATTGCCTTTGCCCTTCAAGTCATTGATGTTCTGTATAATTGGCGCATCTTCGTTAATGTAGCCTGCTTGGTACCATCTTCGCATATCATCGTAGTATCCTTTTTTCTCATCAAGCGTTTGCAATGTACCAATATAACCAAGCGATGCATCGTCTTTCGCATAGCTTAGAACAAGCCCGTCACCTACTTTTGTGCGATCGCTGTACAAGCCCCAAGAATTTTGTGCAAGTCCGAGAGGAATAATGCCGGGTTCATTTTCTTTTAATGTTTTTAGGAAAGGCTCGATATCCTTGTACGATTGAATCGTGCTTACATCAAGATTGTATTTATCGATGAAGCGTTTTTGGATAATTAAGCTTTTTGTTTTTGCCGCTACCTGATAGATTGGGAAACCATACACCTTGCCATCAACGGCAAGCATATCCGGCCAAAATTTATCAGGGATGTTAGCGCGCGCTTCTGGTGCATATTTGCTAATCATTTCATCTGTAATTTCTAGATACGCCCCTCTATCAATATAAGGCTGATAGTTGCCAAGCCAGCCCTTCGAGCTCCACGCAAGGTCAAATTCTTCTCCAGCTGCGAGCATGGCATTGAGCTTAGGCTCGTATTCATCGAACGTCAGCGGCTTGAGCACAACGGTCGCATTGATTTTCTCTTTTAAATATTTATTGATCTCATCGTTGACCAGCTTTTGATCCGGACCAGGATTTGCGGATACCGGATAAATGAAGGTCAGCTTAGCCTCAGGAAGGGATGGTTCTGCGGAAGCAGTCGCATCCGGCGTATTCTCTGCCGTTTTGCTTGGCTCATTGGTGCTTGGGTTTGCAGGGGTATTGCCATTGTTCGAGCATGCTGCGATCATCGCCAAGCAAAGCACTAGAGCGAAGCATTTGAGTAGTAACGCTGCTTTTGTTGTTTTCACATTAAACCCTCCATTTATATAATTTTATATATGGCACAGTAGTCATTCCTTATCCTTTCAAGGAACCTACCGTAATACCCTTTACGAAATACTTCTGAAAAAAAGGAAAAATAATTAGCATCGGCCCGCCTGCAAGAATTGCCATTGCCATGCGAACGGATAAAGTCGGGAAATTGGCATAAGCCAGCTTGTCGGCTACCTGAGCGAGCGGAGAATTAGCCAAAAACTCTATTTGAGACAGAATGCGAACAAGCAGCAATTGAAGCGGGATATATTTATCATTGTCTATGAACAGCAGGGCATAAAACCATTCATTCCAGTAGCCAAAAGAGATGAATAAACCTAGCGTTGCTAAAGCAGGTGTCGACAAGGGTAAAATAATTCGGAAGAAGATTCGGAATTCTTTGGCGCCGTCTACCTTTGCTGATTCAATGATTTCTTTGCCGATCTTATCTAGAAAACCTTTCATAATCATAATGTTGAAAGGGCTGAGCAGCGTTGGAAGGATCAAAGCCAGCAAAGAGTTTTTTAGATGCAGATATTGCGTCATCATGATGTAGAATGGAATGAGCCCGCCATTAAACAGCATCGTAAAGAAAATGTAGAAGGTAATCGGACGGTTGTAACGGAAGTCCATTCGGGAAATAGGGTACGCTGTCATCGCAGTCAGCAGGAGTGATAAGACCGTACCGACAATAGTGATGAGGATGGTGACCAGATATCCTTTAAGCAGCGGGTCGGGTTTTTGAAAGACGATACGATAGGCTTCCATACTCCATTCCTTGGGAAAAAATTGATAGCCATTCTGTACAAGGCTGTTCTCAGAGGTTAATGAAATGATGATAACGAGAACGAATGGAAGGGCAATCATAATACAAAGAATGGTTAGAAAGATGTTAATGAACCCATTCATAAAATTAAAGCCTTTAGTATTAGGCATAAAAGATTCCTCCAATCTTAAAACAATGCATTATCCTTATCCGCTTTACGCACCAAATAATTTGCAGATACTACGGTAATTAATCCAACGACGGATTGCAGGAAGCCGACAGCAGCTGCTGAATTAATGTCTCCCAGCTTAGTTAAAGCGCGGTATACATAGGTATCGATAATATCCGTTGTAGGAAAATTCGGTCCTACGTTATTAGGGACAAAATAATGCAAGCCGAAGTCACCGCGGAATATGTTGCCAAGACCCAATATAAATAGGATAATGACAAGCGGTTTAAGCAGCGGCAATGTAATTCGCCACATCATCTGGATGCGAGAAGCGCCGTCTAGCCTAGCTGCTTCGTAATAATCGGTGCTGATACCGGTAATTCCTGCGTAATAGACCAAAGTGGAGAAACCAATTCCTTTCCATAAAGCAACGAGCGGCAGGATAAAGATCCATGGCGTTGTTTCCAAATACCACTTGTGAGGCTCGAATCCGAACCAACCGATTATGGTGTTGAGGAAACCTCCCTTATGATCCAGAAAAGCGTTCGTAATGTAGCCGACTAGCACAAAAGAAATAAAGTATGGGAGAAACATGGTGGTTTGGTAGAGCTTGATAAGCTTCCCGCTAAGCTCATTAAGAAGAAGGGCGAGCAGAAGCGCGGCAACGGTTCCTAGAACGATGTAAGAAATGTTGTAGAGCAGCGTGTTGCGGATAATGCGAATGGCATCCTGGGCTTTGAATAGAAATTCGAAGTTATCGAATCCGATCCATTTGCTGCCGAAAATTCCTTGATCATACCTGAAATACTTAAAGGCAAGGATGAGTCCAATCATAGGAATGTAGGCGATTACAAATTTAAATAATATACCGGGCATAGCGAGCAGCAGCAGCTCCCGGTTTTTTTTCAAATGCTTCCATTCCTTGCTTAGCCACCCGACCTTGTTCTTCGAGCCCCTTGTCGTTAGCTCAGGAGCTCCGAGCTCTGTTTTGGCCACTTGCGATCTCCTCCATCTAAAGCGTTCCTGTTCTGATGCCCATCATGCCACGTAGAAACGACGGCGGGTAGAATAGGTTTTGCGAATTACTGTATTTCGTGAGTGTAAAATATTCGATTTTGTGAATATTCATCGATATCGCAGTAAATAGAAAGGTCCCTCGCTCACTGAAAGCAGTGAACGAAGGACCTTTTTAGCTGATTATAAAGATTTATGAGATTGATTTCTTCATCCGATATTCCTTTGGCGTGCTGCCGACCTTTCCTTTAAACAAGCGGAAGAAATAGCTTTGATTAGCGTATCCGCATTTATCCATAATTTCTGTAATCGTATAGTTGTTTTGCTCCAAGAGGGATTGGGCATGACCTAGTCGTACCTCATTAATATATTCCGTAATCGACATATTATAATTCTCTTTGAAGAGCTTGCCGATGTATGCGGAAGATAGCTTTACACTCATGGCAATGGATTGCTGGCTAAGATTAATGTCTGGAAATTTTTGTTCAATCAGCTCTTTGACCGTCTCCAGCATCATTTCATTTCGTTCCATATTTGCTGGGCGCTGGTTTTCGCAGATTTTGGCACAAAGCGAGAGCAAAGAGAGGTACATTTCCTCAAGCGTCTCTTTCTCTTGCGAAATCTGATGAATGTAATCCAGATCAACAGAGAAAGGAACGATCCGATTATCGTTTATTTCGCTTGATGCATTTTTAATGACCCATCCTAGATTAGATACCGCCCGAATCATATCGTCATACTGAAAGGTGGAAATGAGGGAGAATGCCTTCTCAAGCTCATTTCCGGCATTTGTTAGCTGACCTTTCTTGAGCGCTTCAGTTAGCTTCTTCTCGATCGAATCGGGCAGCGACATTTGCTTGCTTCCCAGGTTTTCTTGAATGTCATCCGACGTAATAATCGCTTTGAAACCTTTTACAATCATATATTGGCTAAACCGCAGAGCCTGCGTATAAGCCGTTGATAGGTAACTATACTGTGAGATGATGTCGCTGATTCCGCAGGAAAGTGAAATGTGATAATAATGTTCAATCATTTGTTGAATCTCGCGCAGCTGTCGTACAACTTGTTGAAAAGACAATGTCGTACCCTTATCGCTGCAGGATAAAATGAGTACGACATGATCGCCTCGAATTTCGACAGCTTCGCAAAGATAATGTTCACGAATAATTTCTTGAGCAATATTAATAATGGCGAAATTATACAGCTTTTTCGAAGCGCCAGTGATGCTGTTGTCATAGGCAGCAAAGTGGTCGATCTTCAACACGCAGACAAGCAGCTCATCTTTGATAGAAATGTTTAAATCGTGTTTTTCGATGAGATGCTGCATATCATGATCGGAGAAAAGCTGACTGTCCGATAAAAATCGGCGGATATAATATTTGCTCACGATTTGCTCGGAGCTAATTTCACTCAGCTTCTCTGACAGCCTCATATAATTATCGCTCATCAGGAGCAGCTCATCGCTTACGCCGGAAGCACTTTGTTTCTCACCTTGAAGATGAGGACGAATTCGCTTCAGCATATTTTCAATCGGATTATACAGCTTGTAAGATAGCCCTACCGACAATCCGATCGCGAGCAGCAGGAACAGTGCTGACAAAAGCAGCGATTGATTCCGTGTCTGATTCACCTCGCCCATCAGCTTGTCATAGGACTGGATATAGAGGATGGTCCAAGCGCCGAGACCGTCTTCCATGTAGGTGACCATTTCCTTTTTTCCTGAAAGCTTGCCGATAAAGAACCCTGCGGAATGGCTTTCATTTGTTTTGTGAGCAAGGACAAGCTCATTCACCTTCGCTTGATCTTGTGAAGCAGTGAATGGTGCACTCGGATCGGAGGATAAAAGCTTTCCATTTTGCGTTTGAATATATATCAATCCCTGATCACGATCACTAGCCACATTCATTTTTTGCAGGCTGTCGAATACCCAATCTGATTTAATAAACAATATGATAGCTGAATTGTTTTTTGTAAACGGTTTCAAGGAATCGGTGACTATAAACGCAAAAGTATCGATTAGACCATCATTCTGCTCAAGGCTCATCGGAATTAATCGATTGGTTGGCTGCGGCTGTTTCGGGTCCAGCAGCATACTCCTGATACGCTGATCCGTAATGCCGCCATCAAGCAGCAGGCTGCTGCTTGTGCCGTACAGCTTGGATTGTGATTTGTTATAAATGACCATGGAGTGCAGAAAGGAGGAGCTTTCCATGATATTGGACATCTGTCTATGGCCGCGAATCAGGTCCATTTTTGGCAAATCATCGTTGAACATAAGAGGAATTAGAAAGTGATCGCGGTATACAAAGTTCGATAGCCTCGTAATAATATCGTTCATGTAGGAAAGATTGTACTGAATTTGCGAGAGCACCTTTAAATTGGATTGTTCTTGAATGTTTTTAACCGATTTTTCAAGAATGTACGTGTTGGTTATCGATGATGAAACAAGCACAATGACCATCGTAGCCATAATGGAGAACATGACTCGCTGCAAATATTTTTTGGATTTGTAAAATCCGAATACTTTCATCCGATCCAGGCCTCCCTATTATGATCCTGATTATTTGGGTCCAATTTTCTCGAACTCGATATCGCTCCACCCTAGCTGATAAGCAGGCGAGCTTGGATGCAGGCGGTAGTCGCCATCCTCAGCACACTGGAACAAGGGCTCCCCGTGAATGGTATGTTTATCGTATTTGCCATGAGCGAGCATACGCCACTGCTCCCAGCTGTACTCCTGTCTTCCAAGGGAATCTTCTCCGCTTGCGAGGAGTGGGAGACTACCTGCTATTATGCATGGTTTATTGTTCATCCAATAAAGATTGCGGTCGGAGGAGCTGAACCGTTCATCGCTATAATTAACAAAATAATATAAATATCCTGAATTGTATATGATATTGCTGCATATTTCGATATGTTTGTTTTCTTCATCAGCCATTTCCTGAGAGCCGATTGCCGAGATCGCATCAGGGTTAGCAACAAGCAGATTGTTTGTTATGCGATTGCCGATTCCTTTCGAGAAAATAAGCATCCACAGCTTGCCTTCGCCAGTGTTGTAAAGAGAGGTGATTATGTTGTTCGTAACTGTAAAATCATCGGCTGCATCATCCAAATAGATTCCAAACCCAAAAGAAAAATGGATACCGCTGTCATGGAGATAGTTGCTATGAATGACATTTCCTCTCCCTACACCCCATGCTTCAATCAAACCTCCATCTTGACTGTCTGTCATCACGTTAGAAATATCATTATAAGCAATAAAGTTGCTTCTGCTGTGAAGGAAATCCCAATGGTTTTCCCAAGTGACGGGAATTCCGTAAAGCTCAGAGGGCATCGTTTTATGGCGAAGACCCTTCAAGGAAATGCCGTATCTTGGCATGTTGGCAATCAAATTGTTCGTAATCTCATTGTTTCCGCTCTGGTAGAGCAGGATGCCACAGCCATGTCCAACGAGCTCGCCGCCATGCTCGATCCGATTGTTCTTAATCTTGTGATAACTATTTGTATAAGAGGCTAAAGGGCTCGTGAATGGACCAGTTCCAGGTGCAAACCCATTCAAACTAATGCCAATGTAGCCAAAATGTCGGATGTCATTTCTATTTATCGTTATGTCATATGTGTAGTGGTCCAAATAAATGCCGCAGCTTCCGGACTGTTCCAGCTTACAGGAGGTAACTTGGATATGCCTCGCATGGTTGATATAGATTAAGCCCTCGCGGTGTTCCGCTTGCTCGACATTATCATCCATCATGCGATATTCGCGAAAAAAATCGGTGCACGCAAACGTCAGTCCTGTAAAGCTAATATTTTGCACGGGTTCCAGCGGGCTTACCCCGTTAATATCAAGCAGACGTTTAATTGTTGGCGCAATGACAGTCTGTTTGTTAGGATCTGACACGTCATCTGAAACATAGTAGTAAAGCGTGCCAGAGGCCTTATCAAGATGAAATTGACCAGGCGCTTGGAGGAAGTCGAGCGAACCTTGGATATAGTACCTCGAACCTGCTCCAATGGGCCATGTGGCGTCACTTTCGAATACCAATTGCTGGCGCTCTACACTATTGGAGGCGACTGGCTTAGTTTCCGTGAACCAATTCCATTCTCCTTCACCTGGCCAGACGTAAAGCTGAGTCCCTGTCAAATCATAATGAGAGGGCAAGTCTTCGCTGCGATAGTGAATGCCTTGTTTATTATTTTGTACATCATCATGAACAGAGGGCTTGTCGGTCACAAAATAACCAGTGGCTGGAAGCCGAGCCTGATGAATTCGTTGGCCATCTGCATAAAGGGTATGAAAGTGCATAGCACTCTCCAGCTTAGCGATCCAAACCTTTCCTTTATAAGGCGTCCAACCTGTAATTTGTTTGCCGCCAGCAATTGTCGCTCTCTCACCCGGATAGCTGGTGTACTGAACATGGCAGCGGTCTCTGCCGGAATCTCTATTATCGAAACGAAGCGTGGCATCTAGTTCATAGAGGCCGCCTCGCAAAAAAACCGAAATGTCATGACTCATTCCGTTTTTGATTTGTTCACGTACTTCTTCCTGCGCTCTCTGTATCGTCAGGAATGGATCATCCAAGCTTCCGTGTGCGTTATCGTTACCATTTGGTGCTACATAATAATTGGTAATCATTTTTTAAAGACCCCCTTGTAGGAACTGTACATTATAGTTATAAAACCGAAGTCCTATTTGTTGCAAGGGCTTTCAAATAAAGTACACTTAATCGTTTTTTTCACAGTAGACTGCTGTCAAATCCCGTGTTAACTTAACCTTCGATTGATCGCAAAAGAGGATCATGGCCATAGCAGTGAAGCTTTGGAATGGAGGAGAAGGCGATGACATTAATAGCAAGAAGCAGAGAAAGCTTTGATGAAAACTGGTTTTTTCACAAAGGCGATATTCACATTCCTTATGCGGTTAAAGGCGGAATGACAGGCGGCCTAACGGATTGCGCCAAGCGGGAGGAGGGGGAATGGCTGGATATTGCCTATGTAGATAAGGAGGCGCAGCAGGCTCAAGAGGGCTGGGAAGCAGTTCGCTTACCGCATGATTGGTGCCCAGATGGATCTTTTATAAATGACCCTACAATGGGCTCGCGAGCAGGCAGTCACGGCTACTTGCATGCGGGCGTTGGTTTTTATCGCAAATGGTTTACTATTCCAGCTGATCAGCTGGGCAGAAAAATATCCTTATGCTTCGATGGCGTTACAGGCAGGAGCACCGTATGGGTAAACGGGCATTTGATCGGTGAACGCTTTGGCGGATATACGAGCTTTGCTTACGATATTACCGATGTACTTCGGTATGGCTCAGAAGGAGACAATATCGTACTCGTGAAGGTAGATGCAACTGATTATGAGGGCTGGTGGTATGAAGGCAGCGGCATTTACCGCCATGTATGGCTGCAATCGACGGATTCGCTCCATATTGCTCAGTGGGGGACGTTCATTACCGCAACAGAAGTTTCCGAAAGTCATGCAGCAGTCAAAATAGAAACGAAAATGATGAATGAATCTGCTTCAAATCGAGCTTTTGATCTGATTACCATTGTTAGAGAGCGAGCTGGCGGGCGCAAGGTTGCCGAGCAAGCTGATCGATCAAGTGTAGACGGCTTGGATGAAACAACGGTTGAGCAGAAGCTTACGATAACAGAACCTGAACTTTGGTCTCCAGAGCATCCTTACCTCTATGAAGCTGTTACGGAGCTATATGAAAATGGGGTGTTGATTGACCAATTCGATACCAGCTTCGGGATTCGCACGATACAATTTGATGTTGACCGAGGATTTTTGCTAAATGGAAATGTTTATCCGATCAAAGGCACTTGTAATCATCAAGACTTCGCTGGTGTCGGCGTTGCCATGCCGAGAGCGCTGATTGCGTATAAGCTGAGCCTACTAAAGGAAATGGGCTGCAATGCATATCGAAGCGCCCATCATCCCCCATCGCCTGAACTGCTGGAACTTTGTGATGAGCTTGGCTTGCTCGTCATGGACGAGAATCGGAAGCTCGACAGCAGCTCACGAGGCATGGACGAATTGAAAAGCGTGATTTTGCGTGACCGCAACCATCCATCGGTTATTTTATGGAGCTTGGAGAATGAAGAGGTTCTGGAAGGAACCGTTATGGGCGCGCGCATCTTGAAATCAATGACAGAGCTTGCGCATAAGCTCGATCCGACCAGACCGACGATGGCTGCGATGAATCATGGCTGGAGCAGCGGCGGATATGCGGACGCTGTCGACATTGTTGGCTATAATTACGGCCATAGAGGTGCAGATGTAGATGGACGCAGAAAATATCCGAACCGCCTTATAATCGGGAGCGAATCTTCAAGCTATACGACGACGAGAGGCATCTACGCAGATGATCCGAACAAGGGGTACTGCTCATCTCATGGTACGAACATTCCATCATGGGGCTGCAGTCCTGAGAAATCGTGGTCCGATGTGATGGAACAACCTTATTTGACTGGCATATTCGTCTGGACGGGCTTTGATTACAGAGGTGAGCCTACGCCGTATGAGTGGCCTTGCATTAGCTCACATTTTGGCATGATGGATACCTGCGGGTTTCCGAAGGATGTTTATTATCTCATGAAAGCATTATGGACCGAAGAGCCGCTCGTTCATTTGCTTCCGCATTGGAATTGGCCGGAGCTAATAGGACAGACGATTCGAGTGACGGCATATACCAACTGCGATTCGATTGAGCTATTTTTAAACGGCCGCTCACTTGGTGAACGGATAGTTAAGCCGCACAGAAGTATGGACTTTGATATCGCCTATGAACCCGGTGAGCTTCAGGCAGTCGGTAAAATAGGCGGGGTTATAGCAGCAGAGGGGAAGCGAGTTACAACAGGTAAACCACACGCGATTCGGCTAGAGCCTAATCGAACAGTCATACGAGCTGATGGTCTGGATGTTGCTGCTGTCCGGGTAAGCATAGTGGATGAGAAAGGAAATGTAGTGCCTTACGCTGACTCTCACGTGGATTTTTATGTGGAAGGATCAGGCGCGCTGATCGGTGTAGGTAATGGCAATCCTAGCAGCCATGAATCAGATAAAGCAAGCAGCAGAAGAGCATTTAACGGCCTCGCCCTCGCGCTATTGCAAGCAGGAGCGAATGCGGGCAGCATAACGCTGAAGGCTGTTTCCGCCGGGTTGCAGTCTGCAGATGCAATCATTGAGGTCGGCTAGTCA
Source organism: Pristimantibacillus sp. Z349TD_6 (assembly GCF_056173205.1). Taxonomy (NCBI): domain Bacteria; kingdom Bacillati; phylum Bacillota; class Bacilli; order Caryophanales; family Paenibacillaceae; genus Pristimantibacillus (SeqCode); species Pristimantibacillus sp. Z349TD_6. The sequence goes on from NZ_CM149662.1 coordinate 3,354,115, forward strand.
CTGAACTAGTCAGATCTTGATTCATAGAGCGAGAGAAGGAGGGAAGCCGGATGTTAAATATGGAATTACCGCTGGAATTGGATGACGTACAGCTTACAGGCCATATCACAAGGTACAGCAATGCAGAGCCGCTTGAAGATTGCGATGTTGTATGGAATGGTGGGAAAGGAAGAGCTGCAACTGCAGCTGGTGCGGAATGGCTCGTGAAGCTCGAAACGAAAGGGTTTATTGACCATTCAGCAGGGTTGGAGCTGAATGCTGAGTTCCAATCGGTCGGGTATTCAGAGCAGTCGGCTGTGTCACTAGCGTTTCACTATAGCAAATGGTCGGAGAAAAACTATGTACTTGTACCTGGCGCTGTATATGCCGGCAATCGATTTGGCGTGCGTGAGCTTCCTTACGCCCCATGCTGGAGTAAGCTTAGCGACCAAGGTCCTGGAGTACCAACGCTGATTACGGATGTACCGCGATTATCGATAGACACAGGCAAACATTCAGCCTTTCATTTGCTGACGGGCGACGCAGCTGTGCCTGCTGTTGGCATTGCAGATGAAAGATCGGGCATAGGCTGGTTGTTTATAACTGATCAAGCGACTGCACTTGGGAATACTTCGATGCATGTCGAGGAGAGTGAAGATCGTAGGACTGCTAAGATCTCATTTCAAGCGCCCGGCGTTAGACCTAAGCTGAAATATGAAATGGCTACAACGAAAGTGCCGAGCACAGATAAAGGGTATGATTTCAAGTCGGGAGATAAAGTGACGCTGAAAATTCGAGTATATCGTTTCCCATGCACACGGATTAACGATTTATTTAATTATTTCGCCATTGTAAGGCAGAGTGGTCAGCCTAAGACAACTCTAGCTGCTAGCTTGCCTTTCTCCGCTGCTTGGGAAATGCAAGAACAGAAATACAATGCGATGAATTGGAATGATCAGCTGGGTTATTATGCGGTTGGAACGATCGATATGAAGCATCAGGATTGGCAAATCGGCTGGGTTGGCGGCGGTATGTCAAGCTATGCGCTGCTGCTTTAAGGCAATGAGCTTTCGGTGCAGCGTGCGCTGAGCACGCTTTCGTTTATGTTCAGCAGTCAGACCGAGGCAGGCTTCTTTCATGGCGTATGCTACAAGGGGCAATGGTACGGCGATGAGTTCAACGACGATCCGAATCGGAACGCTCCCGAGCAGTGGCATATTTTACGCAAGAGTGCGGATGCTTTGTATTTTATGATGAAGCATTTCATCGCTTTGAAGCATATTCGTCCTGAATTCGTTATACCTAGGCCGTGGATTGAAGGTGCAAAGCGGCTTGCCGATGCGTTTGTTAGACTGTGGAATAATTATGGCCAATTCGGCCAATGGGTCCATACCGGCACCGGAGATATTCTAGTTGGCGGTTCAGCGGGTGCAGGCATTACCCCAGCTGGACTCGCTCTATGCGGTGCTTATTTTGGAGAGGAAGCTTATATTGAAGCAGCTAAACAATCGGCGGACTATTTCTATAACGAGTTTACCTTAAAGGGGGTTACAACAGGCGGACCAGGCGAAATATTGCAATGTCCGGACAGCGAATCTGCTTTTGCTCTGCTCGAGTCCTATATCGTACTTTTTGAAGAGAGCGGCGACCGCATATGGCTCTCGCGCGCGGAGGAAGCTGCTTTGCAGTGCATGACCTGGTGCGTTTCCTATGACTATCAGTTTCCGGCAGGATCAACCTTTGAGAAGCTTGGTATACGAACGACGGGTTCGGTTATTGCTAATGTTCAGAACAAGCATAGCGCCCCAGGAATATGTACTTTATCCGGCGATTCATTGCTCAAGCTCTACCGTGCTACGGGAAATGAACAGTATATAGAGCTGCTAAGAGAGATTGCCGGAAACTTGCCGCAATACTTATCGCGAGAGGAACGGCCGGTTAAAGGCTGGGATGGATTGAACATGCCGCCTGGTTATATGAGTGAGCGAGTAAATATGAGCGATTGGGAGGGAGCAGCTTGCGTCGGCGAGGTTATTCCTTATTCCTGTTGGTGCGAGGTAGCTTTGATGTTATCCTATACAGAGCTTCCGGGCATTTATGTAAATAAGAAGACTGAACAGGTTATCGTAATCGATCAGGTAGATTGCCGCCTTCAGAGAAGTGTGGATGGCCGTTTAATGCTTACCATAATCAATAATACAAACTGCCCCGCGCGGGTAAAGCTATTCGTTGAGGAAGAGGATGCTAGTTTCAAGCCTTTAGGACAATGCGCTTCCATCTCGTGGCCGCGAATCAAGTTAAATGCAGGCGAAACGATTCAAATGCCGCTGTAAAAATAGAAATAGATCCCATCCCTATAGACAGGGGTGGGATTTTTTCGAAAAGAGCTTTTATGATCTACTCCTCTCATTCCTAGTTAATCCAGTAAACCGTAAATAATATAGTCATCTTTTGCAAGGATTATGTTATTGTACAGTTTTTTTCGTGAAGCAGATTTGACATGATTGAAGTAGAGAGAGGCAGGAGTGATACCTTGCTGTTCAATAGACAAAGGAAGGGAGGATCGTTAATGATATGAGGTCGATGGTAAGGAAGCCGCTTCACATTTGATTAAAGAGAGGATGTAAGAAGATGACCTTAAAATCAATGAAAGCTAAGCTGCTAGGTGTTTCCTTGTCTATTGCGTTGATGCTGCCGTTTGTTCCAGTGCCAGATGCATTTGCTGCAAACCTAAATGTAACCGCTTACGGAGCGAATGGAGCGGATGGCGCAGACGATAAAACGGCGTTCCAGAATGCGATTAACGCCGCAGTCTCTGGTGACACCGTTTATATTCCAGCAGGGACTTATTATTTGAGCGGAACAGTTACCGGAAAATCAGGTGTTCATATTAAGGGTGAAAGCCGAGAAACGACAATAATTAAGTCAACCTCGACAGGGCAAGAACGAATGTTCAGCTTTTATAATCTATCCAATGTACAAATATCTAACCTGACACTCGATGGCAACAGCAATAATACGATTTTGTCAGCGGTTGTTTCAGAGGGCGGCAGCAACAATAAAATGAGTCAATTGCGCGTAAAGGATTTTACAGCCTCTGCGGGATTTGGACCGTTTGCGCTGTATGCAATCGGCTCTCCAAATATTGAGATTAGCGACAATATCATTACAAATATTGGCGTTAACTCCGCATGGGGCGGAGCGGTAAGAGCAGGCTGGGGCTCGAACGGCGCTCAAATTTTGAATAATACGATTCATGATACGGGGCGAGGAGGCATTTTTGCTAATGACGGCTGTCAATACGTAGTCGTACGCGGCAACAATATTACAGGAACGGGCCACCATACGGAGGGATTAGGCATCGAGCTTCACACCGATTGTGATTATTCCTTAATTGAAAACAATCAGGTTGACCACTGGATCAGCGCTGTCCGCTCCAAGTATATCGCAGTCCGCAATAATGTCGTTAAGGCTACAGACGGCTCTGTGGGGAATATGGGCCTTGAGGTGATGGTCGAGCATGGCGTAACGACAGGCAATCTTGTTGATGGAGGCCAGCAGGTCGGAATGCAGCAGTCGCCTGGCACGGGGTATCAATATTGGGGCTACAATACAATTCAAAATATAGTCATGTGGGGAATGCAGCTGCAAGGAGAGGGAACCGGCCAAACGGAGCAATATCAATATTTTTACAAAAATACATTTAAGGACGGTCCGCGGGACAACCCGCAAGCTGCTTATTCGGGTTATGGAGGCAATGCCGTTCGTATCCATGGCAATTCACAGAATCTGACGTTCGACAGCAATCAGATTATCAACAACGGTCGCAAGGGGATCGAGATTACAACCGCATCTGGCGTCGACCGTTTGAGCTTCATCAATAATGTAATTACAGGCAATACAGGTGAATCCATTGATCAGTATCCTGCTAGTGCAGCGAATTTGGAGTGGAGCGGCAACACCGTTAGCGGCAATGGCACGAATACGCAGCTGACAAGCCGCGGATTTTCGAATCCGAAGCCGGTGGCAAACTTTACTTCACCGGCTGCTGTTCAATTAGGCACACCAATTACGTTTACAAACAGCTCAACAGACAACGGCTCCATTTCTGAACATTTATGGGATTTCGGAGAAGGTGTACCAAGCACAACGGTAAGCCCTACCTATACGTATCAGAAAGCAGGTACCTACCGCGTTACACTCGTAGTTTGGGACAATGAAGGAAGAGCGAGCTTGAAGGAGCAAACAGTTATTGTAAATGCCGGACCGCCAGATACACAGGCGCCTAGCGCTCCAACAAACCTTGCGTCGCCTTCTAAGACAGAAGTATCCGTGAACCTCACATGGTCACCATCCACGGATAATGTTGGTGTAAGCGGCTATGAGATTTATCGAGGCGGTACACTCGCAGGAACAACAACTGGCGCTGGAAGTACAGCATTTTCTGCCACAGGTCTTTCACCAAGCACAGCCTATAGCTTCACGGTCAAAGCGAAGGATGCAGCAAACAATTTGTCGGCGGCAAGCAACACGCTGAACGTGACAACGAATGCTCCTGATACGACTGCGCCTACAGTGCCAGCCAATTTGGCTTCTCCGTCTCATACGGATGTCAGCGTCAGCTTGACCTGGTCACCATCAAGTGACAATGTGGCTGTTACAGGATACGAAGTTTACCGCGGCAGCGTATTGGCAGGAACAACTGCTGGTGTCAGTTCGACAAGTTTGACGGTAACAGGGTTGACGCCTAGCACTGCATACAGCTTTACCGTTAAAGCGAAGGACGGAGCGGGCAACCGATCTGCGTCGAGCAATGCGGTCAACGTTACGACTAACGCTCCGGCAGTCAATACGTATATTAGCGACCTGACGTGGGCATCAGCTACAACGGGCTGGGGCAATGTGCAGAAGGATAAAAGCAATGAACAGCGCACGATTACTTTAAATGGCACGACATATGCCAAAGGAATCGGTACTCATGCAATCTCTGAAATTACTTATAACTTAAATGGCGGCTACTATCGGTTCCTATCCGATGTCGGAGTAGATGACGAGGTACAGGCTGTGAACAACGGCACGGTTACTTTTGAGGTATGGACGGATGGGGTTAAGGCTTATGACAGCGGGGTTATGAATGCCAATACAGCGACAAAAAGTATTGATCTTGATGTTACGGGTGTAAATGTGCTCAAGCTTGTTGTCGGTGATGCTGGTGACGGTATAGGCTATGATCACGCAGATTGGGCCAATGCACGACTTGCTTCAGCATCTGGCGGCCAAAATCCAAATCCAGGGGATACCGTATCACCTAGCGCACCAGCTAATTTAGCATCGCCAAGCAAAACTGATACAAGCGTTAATCTAACTTGGAGCGCATCGACAGATAATGTGGGTGTAACAGGCTACAATATCTATAATGGAAGCAATCTGTCAGGTACGACAACAGGATCAAATGCGACTTCATTTACAGTAACAGGTTTAACGGCGAGCACAGCATACAGCTTCACGGTGAAAGCCAAAGATGCTGCAAACAATATTTCCGCCGCAAGCAATACCCTTAATGTTACGACAAATGCAGCACCTGGCGGAGGAACCGGCACAGGAAATGGTTTGCTCGGGCAATATTTTGCTGGCGATTTTGGCAGTCTTGAGCTTGAGCGGGTAGATGCTGTAATTGACTTCGATTGGGGCGGCGATCGACCTACCGTAAATGTGCCGGGAGAGTGGTTCACGGCACGGTGGACCGGCAAAGTTCAGCCTCAATACACCGAATCCTATACCTTTTATACCCATACTGACGATGGGGTTCGCTTATGGGTAAATGGCCAGCAGTTGATTAACCAGTGGCAGTCGATGAACGGTGAGCTCAGCGCGACTATATCATTAACAGCGGGAGTTAAATACGATATTAAGATGGAATATTTAGAAAATGGCGGGAATGCGCATGCCCGGTTGTCTTGGTCAAGCCCATCGCAAGCGAAGCAAATTGTTCCTAATGCACGGTTATTTTTAAACTGAGCAAAATGATTTCTAAAGCATGAGGAAAAGCCGTTGTATCGTTGCTGGATGCAACAACACAACGGCTTTTCAATGTTCTCCCTTAGTGGAATCGCTATTTAATTGTTCTGCCTTTTGTTTTTTGCCTTTATTGGTCAATAATCCAGCTGCGATTGTAAGAATAATGACTACGATAACAAAGGACCAGAAAAGGAGTTGATTCTCGAAAAATGCTTTAAACGATTTTTCATGTGTGATCATCTTCGCAGCGGTGTATGCAAGAACCGCTGACCCTAGATAAACGATCCAATTATAACGATTGATTAGTTTGATGAATATCGTACTGCCCCATACAACGACTGGTACGCTGATGAGAAGCCCAAGAATAACGAGCAAAGTGTTCCCGTGGGCGGCGCCTGCAACTGCGATTACGTTGTCAAGTCCCATTGCCGCATCGGCAATGATGATTGTACGTATCGACTGCCAAAGGGTATTGCCTGATTTGATGCCATCATGTGCATCATCCTGTACGAGAAGCTTGTATGCGATCCATACGAGGAGAAGTCCTCCAACAAGATTAAGCCAAGGAACATTCAAAAGCTGAACAACAAGCAAGGTGGCAATGATTCGTATGCTAATCGCTCCAACAGTTCCCCATATAACGGCTTTCTTTTGCTGTTCCTTAGGCAGGTTTCGTGCTGCCATCCCAATAACAATGGCGTTGTCACCGGCCAAAATAAGGTCGATAAAAACGATGGTCAGCAGGGCGGAGAAAAACTCGACAGAGAATAGGTCCATAAGTCATTTCCACCTTCCATAAAAAGGAATATCTTGAAGTCTACAATAAATACGCTGCGCAGTGAAGAGGGATTCAAAAATTTTTATGGACATATTCCTCACAGCTTGTTCATACAGCTGATTAGAGGGGGTATGTAACTTGGACAGCCTTATTATATTTATCGAAATCGTCTTGATTAATGTATTGCTTAGCGGAGATAACGCCATTGTGATTGCAATGGCTAGCGGCCAACTGCCGCCAGAGCAGCGTAAACGGGCTGTATGGTGGGGTGCAATGGCTGCTGTAGGCTTAAGATGCGTGTTGACCGTCGTTGCGATTAAACTGCTTCAGGTGCCTTTTTTACAAGCCGTAGGAGCTTTGCTATTGTTCTACATAGCGGTTAAGCTGCTTGCAGAGGCAGGCGGCAATCAGGATATGCATACGGTGAAAAAAGCAAAAACGATTGGTCAAGCGATATGGACAATTGTCGTAGCGGATTTCATCATGAGTCTTGATAATGTTCTTGCTATTGCAGCGGTAGCAGATGGAGATATTGTACTTATTTTGCTCGGAATTGCGCTCAGCATACCTATGATTATTTGGGGAAGCCAAATGCTGGGAACGCTCCTTCAGAAATTTCCTGCTCTTTCCTATATTGGGGCAGCTTTACTCGCTTATGCGGCAGGTGGAATGCTAATGCATGACCCTGGCATGAATGATTTGCTGTTTCATGGGTCAAAAACGCTTGCTGAAGCCATTCCTTTGCTGTGTGTTCCGCTTGTCATTGTACTCGCAATTGTCAAAAAAAAGGCTGTTTTATAAGGATTATGACTCGCTCCGTTCACGCAAAATAATGCGGGACGGTTTTTTTTTTGTTAAGACCCTCGCAACGTACTGGTATTTTTGCCTCAGTTCCTATAAACTAATATAGATAAAAACTGTCGTCTTTCGTCAACATATGCGAAAGGCGCTGTAAGGAGCGGAACGCGAATGCCTAATAACAAATATTCCGCTGGAATCATTTTGCTGTTAGCCGGGGTCGTTATTTTGTTGGGCAAGTTAGGTGTATTCAGCTTTCTGGGCGCAATCTTCTGGCCGCTGCTCGTCTTAATTCCCGGCGTGCTTCTGCATGTTCTCTACTTCGGCAGATTAGTTCCGGCGGTCGTGCTCGTCCCAGGCGGAATGCTCGTCGTATATGCCCTGCTGTTTGTCGTTTGCAACCTTTTTGGATGGGATAGTATGAAATATTTGTGGCCGCTGTTTATCTTTGGAGTGGCAGCTGGTCTTTACGAATATTATTTGTTCGGTTCATCCAGACCGCGTGTTGTACTCACGGCATCGATTGCGCTTGCTGCCGCATCGGCTGTGTTTGTCATTCTTGTGCTTTTGTGGAGCTGGGGGATTTATGCGATTGCTGTTGCGTTAATTGCAGCAGGTGTTTGGATGATGCTAAGCAAACGCAAGCGTTGGTAAAAGATTTAAATAAAAAACAATTGGAGTGGATTACAAGTTATGCAAGCAAGAGAGAAATTACGGAATATCGCAATTATTGCCCACGTTGACCATGGTAAAACGACATTGGTTGACAAACTGCTACAACAATCAGGCACGTTCCGCGACCATGAAGCAGTGCAAGAGCGCGCAATGGACTCAAATGACATTGAGCGTGAACGCGGTATTACGATTTTGGCAAAAAACACAGCAATCAATTACAAAGACTACTTGATCAACATTGTTGATACGCCTGGACATGCTGACTTCGGCGGCGAAGTTGAGCGTATCATGAAAATGGTTGACGGCGTTCTTTTGGTTGTTGATGCATTTGAAGGCTGTATGCCGCAAACGAAATTCGTTTTGCGCAAAGCGCTTGAGTCAAACCAAACGCCAATCGTTGTCGTTAACAAAATTGACCGTCCAAATGCAAGACCTCAAGAGGTTGTAGACGAGGTTCTTGACCTGTTTATTGAACTAGGTGCAAATGACGCTCAACTTGAGTTCCCAGTTGTTTATGCATCTGCATTGATGGGTACTTCAAGCCTTGACCCAGAAAAACAAGATGAGAACATGGAAGCACTTTACGAAACAATCGTAAGCAACATCCCGTCCCCAACTGAAGATACAGAACAGCCATTGCAATTCCTTGTAACTTTGCTTGATTACAACGAATACCTTGGCCGTATTGCAATCGGTCGCGTTAACCGCGGCATGATTAAACAAGGACAATCCGTTGCTGTAATGACTCGTGAAGGCGGAGTTAAGCAAGCAAGAATCGAGAAACTGTTTGGTTTCGTTGGTTTGAAACGTGTTGAGATCGAAGAAGCAGGAGCGGGCGATATCGTTGCAATTGCTGGTATTCGTGAAATCAACATCGGAGAAACCATTGCAGATCCACAAAACCCAGAAGCGTTGCCGGTTCTAAAAATCGATGAGCCAACACTTCAAATGACTTTCCTCGTTAATAACAGCCCGTTTGCAGGCCGTGAAGGGAAATGGGTAACTTCCCGTAAACTTCGTGAGCGTCTATTCAAAGAGCTTGAGACAGACGTAGCACTTCGCGTTGACGAAACAGACAGCCCGGATGCTTTTGTCGTTTCAGGTCGCGGTGAGCTTCACCTTGGTATTCTTATCGAGAACATGCGTCGTGAAGGTTTCGAGCTTCAAGTATCCAAACCTGAAGTTATCATTAAGGAAATCGATGGTTCGAAAGTAGAGCCTTACGAGCGTCTTCTTATTGATTTGCCTGAAGAGAGCATGGGCGCAGTAATGGAGAGCCTAGGAACTCGTAAAGCGGAAATGATCAACATGATCAACAACGGCAACGGCCAGGTGCGTCTAGAGTTCAAAATCCCTGCTCGCGGCTTGATTGGCTACCGTACACAATTTTTGACGTTGACACGCGGCTACGGCATTATGAACAACGCTTTTGACAGCTATGGACCTCTAGCTGGCGCTGGTGTAGGCGGCCGTCGTCAAGGCGTTCTTGTTGCAAGTGAAAATGGTGTATCGACATTCTACGGCATGATGGGCGTAGAGGATCGCGGTATTCAGTTCTTGGAGCCAGGTACAGAAATTTATGAAGGTATGATCGTTGGCGAGCACACTCGCGAGAACGACATTATCGTAAACATCTGTAAAGTAAAACAACTGAACAACATTCGTTCAGCAGGTAAAGACGATACCGTAACATTGAAGAGCCCGCGTCTATTCTCACTTGAGCAAGCGCTTGAGTACTTGAATGATGATGAGTTCTGTGAAATTACACCGAAGACGATTCGTCTTCGTAAGAAAATTTTGAACAAAAGCGAGCGCGAACGTGCGGACAAAAACCGTAAAAATGCGCAAGCAAGCGTGTAAGATTAGCTTTCTAAATGAACGTAAGGTTTTGCTCTGCAAAGCCTTACGTTTTCTTTAAAATATAAGTGGGATTATAAGTTGCTTAACTTATAATCCCACTTATATTTCACAGTGTTATGCGTACTGTGCAACTAAAGCACGGCGAAAGCCGTTTACAATGAATGAAGGAGGAATACGATATGCAAGCATGGTTAAGCGATCATAAGCTAGTCTCTTATTTAATCATTCTGGGTTTTACGATATACATATTCAATAAAGTATTTCGTGCACAGCAGAAGCTTCCGTTATTTAAAGAAATTTTAGTGTATGCATTGATTGCCTTCGGCTCTTTCGTTCTAATGATTTTGCAGGTGGACAAGCTGCCAATCATTCAATGTATGGGAGTAGCCGTTCTTATGATGCTTATGCTCCGTGGTCGTCAATTGTACGACAAATGGAAAGGCAACAAACCAAATGACAGTCAATCTCCAAATGCGGAATCCGGCAAATGAAGTTCGAGGACGCACTATTCAACTGGCTTCAAATCAAGCTGGTTGCTGATGCTCGTCCCGATGACAATGCAGCATTTGAGACACTATCGTTTTTTGAGCAAATATTGACGGAGGATCATGGGTTGACGGAATTTGTAATTACGAAGACCGATGATACGATGGTTCATGTGAAATACGAGAAGGATGGCCGTACCAAACTTCAGCTTTATCCTCGTGAGCTGGGTGAACAGCTCTTGACGGATATTGAATCCAATCCCAAATACAACTGAACTTGAAGGTGGATCATATGAGTAAAGGATCAACAGCATTACCACCAAGAACGGGCTCTCGTCCACCAGCAAAACCAAAAAAGCAGAAGCCGCGAAAAAAACGTTCGGCAATGAAAATCTTTTTCACATTGCTATTTTCAATACTTCTGATCGTAGCTGCGGGTTTAACTTATTTGGTCTTGCAAGCGGATAAAGCCATTGATGAAATTTCATCGCCAGTTGATGAAGAGGTTGTTATACCGCCTGGAGAAGCTGTAAATGAGAAGGCAGTTGCCATGCTTCTGATGGGGATCGATGCTCGTGCTCATGGAGGAGGTTTAAATACGGACGTTATGATGGTAGCTGTATTTAACCCGAATTCGAAGAGCGCTACTATCGTTACCATTCCTCGGGATACTAACATTGATATCGAAGGATATCGAGCTCGCAAAGCCAATAGCTTTTATGCTGATTTCTATATGAATGCGCTCAATAAGAAGAAATTAAGCAAAGAAGCAGCTTATGCGGATGCGAAGCAAGAAGTGCGCAACGTCATGAGTAAGCTGTTCGACATCGACATTAAATACTCTGCGGTCATTAACTTTCAAGGTTTCGCTGATGTGGTTGATGCGCTTGGCGGTGTGACAGTGGATGTTGATAAGCGTATGAAATACAAGGACTCCGCTGATGGTACAAATATTGATTTGGAAGCAGGCGTTCAAACGCTAAGCGGTGAGAAAGCATTAGACTTTGTTCGTTACCGGAAATCAAATAATGGGAAAAACATGTCAAGCGACTTTGAGCGCAACGCAAGACAAAGCCAAGTTATTGGAGCACTAACGGACAAGATGAAATCATTTGACGGCGTTACGAAGATCGGGTCCGTCATGCAAGCCGTCGGCAAAAACTTGACGCTGGATATGCCTTCCAAAGAAATTAAAAATATGATGACTACTTATTTGGGTTTAAGCCGCAATGATATTACATTCATCCCTCTTGAAGGAACTTGGAGAAGTCCTTATGTTTATATGGACGAAGAGAAGCTGAAGGAAGCTCGGGCTGCACTCCAAGCAAAAATGGCTGAATAACCGTAGACTATAGCTAATATTATAGCTATAATAAATCTACAGAGGCCATTTTTGAAATCTGTTCAGAAGGAGGTCATGCGAATGACCAATACCGTATCCTTAGTATCCGAGCTACCGATCGAAGTTTTGCATAAGCAATCTATCGTTCTAATGCACAAGATTGATGCGGTTTCTGACGGACTGGCCTTGAACTTTTCTAGTGGGCTGAGTGCGAACGACGACGTCGCAAGCTTGTCCACTACCCTTGCGTGCGAGGAACCGAATACGAATATTGCTGCGAACACCTTTGTTGTACAGGTTCTTGCAGCTGTGAAGAAAGCCTAGTGATAGCTCACTAGGCTTTTTGTGTCTTCAGGGATGCCTTTACAATTTCTTATTCATTTTGTGAGCTTGTTTTTCGAGTTCCTGAGGGATGACATCACGCGGCATTTGCGGAATTACCCTGCCGATAATATCGGCCATCTCCTCGGCAAAGCCTGATATCGGTTTGCCTCGTCTTATATCGGCGCCGATTTCATTGATTCGCTGGGACATATCGATATCCGCAGTCACTAGTGCATCTATACCATACGGATCTTTGCGGAATGCTTCGGCTACGGCATATTTGATTGTACCGACTCTAGAACGTTCCATCTTGGCGTCTACATCGATGCCAACAATTGCAGTATTCCCGAACACGACACAGTGCGCGTTCGTTACTCCGTCAATTCCTTTGGCCAACTGCTCCAGATGTACCGCAACCTGTTCCGAGTTTTTGATTTCTTTTTTTCTTGGCTCGGTTTGCTGCGTATGGACACGGCCATTATTTCGTGGAGAGGGTGATGTTTCATTTCGTGCGACGGTGCTGCAACCTGTCGCTACAATCGCAACAATGATCGCTGAAGCAAGCCATTTGTACATGTTTGACACCTCTTTTTTCTCGATGAAAAGCTGATAGTCACCTGTCCGCCATAGTTTACCCGCAGCAGCGATATGCTATGTATGGCCTCTAATGAATATCCAACACCGGGAGGGTTCTCATGAAAAAAATATTCGTGCTCGATACAAATGTGCTGCTTCATGATCCGCAAGCGATTTTTGCTTTCGATGATAATGAAGTCATAATTCCCGCGGTTGTGTTGGAAGAAATTGATTCAAAGAAGAGGTTGGCTGATGAATTAGGACGAAATGCACGTTCGATCTCGCGTCTGCTCGATAAGATGAGAGAAATAGGCCACTTGCATGAAGGGATTGAACTGCCTAGCGGCGGCTTGCTCAAGGTAGAATTAAATCACCGCAGCTTCATGCGAGTACAAGAAATGTTTGGGGAAATGTCCAACGATAATCGGATTTTGGCGGTTGCGCTGAATTACCATATAGAACAGGAAAATGAGCCGGAGAAACAAAGTATCGTATTAGTTAGCAAGGATGTACTCGTTCGTATCAAAGCTGATGTTCTAGGCTTGCAGGCTCAAGATTATTTATCAGATCGGGTTGTTGTTTCGTCGGAGTTTTATTCTGGCTATATGACGCTTTATGTTCATCCTGCAGTTATCGACGAGTTTTACACTTATCGCTTCCTTACAGTTAACAACATGCACCTCAATATTCGATTAAATCCGAATGAATTTGTGATTTTGCGCGATGAAATGGGAACCTCGAAGTCAGCTCTGCTTAAGGTTAGCCAAGACGGGGCAAGGCTTGAGCCTTTATTTTTAAGCAATGATCCGGTTTGGGGAATAACCGCTCGCAATGCTCAGCAGCGCATGGCGCTTGAGCTGCTTCTAAATGACGACGTGCCGCTCGTGACACTTACCGGCAAGGCTGGTACGGGTAAGACGCTTCTCGCGCTGGCAGCGGGTCTTCTGAAGACGGAGGATGAGCATAAATACAAGAAGCTGCTAATCGCAAGGCCTGTCGTACCTATGGGGAAAGATATCGGATATTTGCCAGGCGAGAAGGAAGAGAAGCTGCGGCCATGGATGCAGCCGATTTATGATAATTTGGAATATTTGTTCGATACGAAGAAATCAGGCGATATTGATAAAATATTGATGGGAATGGGCAGCATTCAGGTCGAGGCTTTAACTTATATTCGCGGCCGATCTATTCCCGGGCAATTCATTATTATTGATGAAGCACAGAACCTTACGAAACATGAGGTGAAAACGATTGTTTCGAGGGTTGGTGAAGGAAGTAAAATCGTTCTTATGGGAGATCCCGAGCAAATAGATCACCCTTATCTGGATTCGATCAGCAATGGTTTGACCCATATTGTAGAGCGCTTCAAAGCAGAAGGCATCAGCGGCCATATGACGCTTGAGAAAGGCGAACGCTCCAAGCTAGCCCAATTGGCAGCGGATTTACTATAACGATCGTGCCCCTCTCTGGAGAGGGGCTTTTTTTATTTGCAAAAATAGAAGGTTTTTTGGACAAAAAAACAAATTATTGTTATCCTATTTTTAGTAGATTTAAGGATGAAAGGAAGAAGGCTGTGACTCCCAGAAAATACGTGCTGGTTTTATTCGGCACATTACTGTTAGCAGCATTATTACTTATCCCATTCTCACGAAATGCAAACCCTGCAAGCACTGGAAAACCTGACGGGAAAACAAATGTTCAACCCGCTCCCGGTACTCTAGTTGTTGATCAGCTGTCTGACATTACTGTAAGCGTTTCCTTGCCGAACATGCAATATCAACAGCTTCAGGAATTAAACCGGAATTTTATGATGAAATACCCTCATATTCAAGTTGAGCTTTCAAATGAGCCGAATAAGGAAAGAGCATACGATCTGTGGACGCTTCAGAGCCAGCAGAGAGAAGCCGCAGATATTATGCTGTTAGATAATGGATGGGTTAGATCATTTGCTGTACGAGGGTTTCTAAAGCCTGCTGACAGCATGATGACAGGTGATACACTCACCGATCAAATGACAGGATTGCTCGATTCGCTCAGATGGAACGGTTATTTATGGGGCGTACCAAAAGACTTAAACCCGTATATCATCGTTTGGAACTCTGCACTGCTTAAGGAGACAGGTCTGAAGGAGCCGCCTTCTGACTTTGCTTCCTTTCAAGCCGCCGCTTCAAAAATGATCGAGCTTCATCCGCATGCGAGTATTGTAAACTGGAGTGCAGGCGATTTGCAGCAGCAGCTAACTTGGTTAGCCGCGTTTCAAACGAAACCAGCCAACTTGTTGAAAATACTTCCGCTGAGTGAGCAGCAGACTCAGCAGCTGGAATGGTTTCAACAAATGGAAGTGAATTTGAGCAGAATCGATGTGGATGCAATCAATCAATTAGCAGAGGAGTTTCAAAATAATAATCTGTTTGCAGCTGTAATTCCGTGGAATCAATACGAGCGTTTCAATGAGGATTTGCGAATGAAGTTAACGATTGATCGTGAGCAAGTCCATTATCCATGGTTGAATGGACGAAGCTACGCGATTTCCTCCAACAGCGAAGAAGAAGAGGAAGCGATGCTTTGGATTGGGGAAATGACCGAATTAATGAATCAACAGATGACCTATGACCGATTTGGCTTTTTACCTGCAAGATCTTCATTATATTCGTTTAACAGCACCCTTCAAAGCGATCAAATTCATATCCCGCCTGCTTGGTGGAAGAATGCGCTGAACACTAAGCTCGCAGATGAAAATCTCCCGATTTCAGATCCCATTTGGCCTGAGAAATGGCGTCAAAGGGAGAAGTTATGGGGAATGTTTTCCGATGGCAATTTTCAATTGGCTGATTATATGAAGTCGCTTGCCGCTTTAGAGTAAAATGAAAACAGCCGGCCTCATTTTGCAATGATGGCCGGCTGTTTTTTTGCTTAATAGATGAATGATGACAGCAGCTATAACTTCAGGCTGAGCTTGATGGTCAGTTCTCCGTCTTTCATTTCAACAGCATTCGCTTTAAGAAACGAAACGATTAAATCAGGATAAAAGCCGAGATCGAATTCCTTCTCGAGCGCACTGCGTGTCGTGTCAGGAAGGGAGAAGCCATTAAATATGAGTTCATCGACATGAAATAGGATGGCGTTTTTGGGATCATTTTCGATCGTATAATGACCGCTGATTTTTATTTCCATGTTGTCACGTTTTCCTTGAGCAATGACCTTGTCATCAATGAATTCAAAAGAGAAATAATTGAAGATATCATTTTGCTCACGAAGGAATGTATTTAAATCATCTTCGGGCACTCGAATGGTGTATTGAAAACCTTTTATTTCGAGCAGCTGCTTATTTTCTTGTACCCAGCTTGGCAGCTTCTGCATAGCCTTCGAGAGTGCTCGGAAATATTGTTTCACTTCAGCTATTCCTGCTGTTTCCCAGTAAGAAGTAAGCTCCTTCATCAAAATGCGTATGCGATCGGCATCTGATCTGCCAGCTAGCTGCTCGTCAAGCTGCTTCTCAAGCGCAACTACGCGCTCTCTCTGCGTTTTGAGCTGTTGTTCAATCGTACTCAGCTCATTCTGCCTAGCTTCAAGCTTCTCATAACCCACTTTAACTTTCTTGTATTGCTCGACATATGTATTCAAGGTATGCTTGTCATGAGTAAGTATAATTTCGGCATAATCCAGCATTTGAAACAACTCCGATAATGAATCGAACGATAAAAGAGCGCTAAGCAAAAAATCTCGTTCTCCCATATAGTAAGCGCGCAGCACATTTCCTGCTTCTTCTTGCTTGTCCGCTATTTGCTGTTCTTGTATGAGCAGTTGCTTCTCCGTGTCCGTCATCGTCAGCATGAGCTGCTGTTTCTGTTCTTGTATGCGGATGATTTCTTTATCGATTTCCACGACAGACAAGCTTTTCTCAAGCAGTGCATGCATATCCGCCTCATCAGCCGGCAGAGGCTCAGCCCAAGCGGGAAGCCGAAACAGGAACAAAAAGATGAGTAGCATCGAAGTGGCTGCGATAGACAATCGATTGCGCCTGGCTGGCAATGTCAACGGCATCGTCCCTCCTCAGCATTCATTTTATGCGGCAATCCATTCTATTATATCTTACAATTGGAAAAGGATGAACCTTATGATAATTGAAAACGAGCTTGCAGCCTCAATTGCGGAAAAAATAGCAGATGCAAAAACATATGGCAAGCTTGTAGATGAAGATGGAGGCTGGAGTTCAGTCAAATGCATCTCTTTTTTTCAATATATGCAGGCATGTCTATATGATCCGCAATATGGTTATTACCGTTCAGGGCCAATTCGAGTGGGCAAGGAGGGTGATTTTTATACGAGCTCAGGCATTGGGCAGGTGCTTGCTGAAGTTCTAGCGAAATATGCGCTGGACTATGCGGCATTAGTGGATAAACCGCTTAAACTGATGGAGTGGGGAGCAGGAACGGGGCGATTGTCTGCTCAAATTGCTGCTGCAGGTTGTGGACGAGACTTGGATTGGAAAAGAAAAATGCATCCCATTCTAATTGAGGATCATCCTGCGCATGCTGAAGCAGCGCGGCATGCCTTTGCAAATATAAGCTTATCGGGTGCAGAACCGCTGCTTGCATCATCAAATGAGGCTTGGGGGGAAACCTGGCTTAAGCACCCATCGATCGTGCTCGCAAACGAGCTGTTTGATGCTTTTCCTGTACACCGCGTGCAGCTCGTGAATGGGGAGCTGATGGAGTTAGGCGTTGCATATCATGATGAGCGTGGCTTCGTTGAGGTTCAAATGCCGCTTACGGATACTCGGATTGCAAATTGGCTTAATCGGGATCATATTCAATTGCTTGAAGGGCAGCAAACGGAGGTGCATGCTGGAGCAGTCGATTTCCTTAATAAGCTTGGTGCCGTGATGACTAGGGGACGTGTCGTCATTATTGATTATGGGCATAAAGCGGAGGAATATGCGGCGGAGCACCGGATGCTTGGGACACTTATGTGCTATTCGCGTCATCAGACGAACACCAATCCGTATAGTCGAATCGGGGAGCAGGATATCACTTCACATGTCCCCTTTACCTTTATACATCATTCCGCTGAAGAAAGCGGATTTCAAGTAGCAAGCTATATGACACAAAAACAATTTTTAATTGAGCACGGCGTAATGGATATGCTTCAAAATCACAACAGCACTGACCCTTTCAGCAAAGAGGCGCGAAGGAATAGAGCGATTAGGCAGCTGCTGCTGAGCGATCAGATGAGTGAGACGTTTAAGGTGATGGTTTTGGAAAAAGGATGAATGATATACAAAAAAAGTGTCAGCCCTAAAGGGGCTGACACTTTTTTGTTTAAGGAAAAGAACTCATATGTACTCTTGTTTGTTCTTACCTTAAGCGCATAACGAACCATTATCATTTAGAATAATGGCTGTTCTTTCATGGCTTTGATTAAAGCTTGCCTTAGCGTATTTCGCTGACGCCTTTGTTAGAACGGCAAGTCCATCTTGAAGACCGACCAATACGTGAAACCCACGAATGAAATGATCATATATCCCCAGAACATTACAATGTAAGTTCTTTCGGAGAAATTCAAGTAGCCTAGAAATACGAAAGCAACGGCTTGTGCAAAAAACAATAGCGCAAATTCCGTCATATGGCCTGCGAAAGCCATAAGTCCGATTACCAGGGTCCAAAAGCCAAGTACCCGATACATACGTGCCATGATAACATCCCCCTTTCGCTGCGACCCGATTTTCTAATGATCATTATAACGTTTGGTGTAATAAGTGTAAACCAAAATACGTGAAGAAATCGCAAATTTTTTGTTTGCATCTAATTAACTCCCGCTTACTTAGATATAGTTTGCTCAAATATAAGAGCTAACATGTATGAGTAATTGAAAATTTGGTTATACAAATTAGTATCCAATAGATTCTATGAACTCTACCAAGGGCATAGAGATAAAGTAAGCGCCTTTACGTTAGGAGGTTTTTGTTGCATGACAGCAGTTAGACAAGATGCGTGGAGTCCGGACGATGATTTAATTCTCGCCGAGGTTACACTACGCCATATTCGCGAAGGTAGTACTCAGCTTGCAGCATTTGAAGAAGTGGGCGAACGAATTGGGCGTACATCCGCAGCATGCGGATTCCGCTGGAACAGTTGCGTTCGCAAAAGGTATGAGGATGCAATACAAATCGCTAAGCAGCAGCGCCAGAAGCGTAATTATTTAAAAAAACAAACGATTATCGCAACGCCGCATGTTTCATCGATTGCCGTTTTTGAAACGGAAGAACGTGGATTCAAGCAAGAGAGTGGTGCAATCGAGGAAAGTTTATCGGTAGATGCTGTTATTCGTTTTCTCCGTGGATGGAAGACGACCTATCAGGATTTAACCCGCCAACTCAAATGGTATGAGAAGGAACTGAAAGACAAAGAGGAAGAGCTATACCGTTTGCGTGATCAGAATGAGAGATTGTCCAAAGAGGTTAACAATGTTCAAACGGATTACCGTGCTGTGAACGACGATTACAAGACACTTATTCAAATTATGGATCGTGCAAGAAGGCTTACTGTTTTGACGAATGACGATGAAGCTAAGCCGAGATTCAAGATGGATGCTAATGGAAATTTGGAACGGATTGAATAGGTTATAATGCGTAAATAAGAGGAGCTGGCCATTATTTGGCTGGCTTCTTTTTCTTTTGCGCTTTTTTTTATAGAAGAGTCTAGTCGGCTAAACTTGTATCAGTTGCAATATTTTCGGAAAATTTGATACGATGTTTGCTAATATATTGATGAGCCGCAGCTGGTCGGAAGGAGTATAAGGTGCATATAGATGTAGTAGGTGGGGGCTCGTTAGGACTGCTCTATGGAGCGAAGCTAGCAGAAACAGGGGCGGATGTTACGATTTGGACGCGCAGTGAGGAACAGGCTGATGTGCTCGCTAATCAAGGCATTAGGCTTAAGGAGCTAGATGGAGCAAATGAGAAATCGATTCGTATCAAAAGTTTATGGAGCGGGTCTGCTTCTGAACATAGAGAACGTTATGACGTCACAAAACAGGATGCCGACTATCGCTGGGTGCTGCTGAGCGTTAAACAATCGGATTTGGATGAAGCTTTTCTAAATATGCTTGCTTCGCTTCTTGCCAGCTATGATGGAGAGCGTGTGGCAGTCGTATGTATGCAAAATGGAATTGGACATTTAGAGCGAATTAAAAGCAAACTTCCTACCTATCCGCTATTTGCAGCGGTGACGACAGAGGGGGCGAAACGTCTCGATGTTCGTTCGGTTGAGCATACGGGGAAGGGGCAGCTTTGGCTGGGTGAATGGGGAGAAAATGAGCGCAATCAAGATGATTCTCTCGATAACTCGCAAAAAATGTTGATTTCTTTGCTGGAAACGGCAGGATTTACCTCTTTTCTGTCGAAAGACTTGGAGAATCGAATTTTTAATAAGCTGCTTATTAACGCAGTCATTAATCCATTGACGGCAATATTGGATGTGGAGAATGGACAGCTGCCGCTCCATCCTGTCGGCGTCAAGCTTATGCAAGCGCTGTATGAGGAAACCGAGTTGGTGTTAATACAGGCTGGAATGAGCTTGCCGGAGAATGGGTGGGAGCTCATTATAAAGGTTTGCAGGCAAACCAGCAGCAATATTTCTTCCATGCTTAGTGACGTAAGAGCTGGCAGAGCGACAGAAATCGATGCCATTAATGGCGGGGTCGTACAGCTGGCTGAGAAGAATGGGCTGCAAGCGCCGTTAAACCAAGCAATAGTTACGATGATTAAAGCACTAAATCTTAAGTCGACTATGAAGGAGTGAAGGCCGATGGAAATGATTTGGGAAAGCATCAAACATGCATACGCTTATTTGGCTGTAATTCCAATCATACCCTTCACCATCATTTTGTTTGGATATGGAGCATATATTCAGGATCGAAAGAAAGCGTTCCGATTGGCAATGGATGTTACGACAGCCTTATTAATTGGCTGCGTTGCTGTATTGTTTGATGAGTTGTTTAACAGCAGATTCGGGATTTACGGCATATTGCTATTCATGCTGCTGGGCGGAGGATTGCTTGGAAACGCCCAATTTCGCAAGCGCGGCGCAGTGGATGCCAAAAAGATATTTCGGACGATATGGCGGCTAAGTTTTTTTACGATGAGCGTGCTGTACATAGTTTTTATGTGCATCGGCATCGGCAAAATGTTTCTGACTGCTTAACTCAAATAATAAATTGCTAAACGCCTCTCCCGAGCAGAGGTGTTTTTGTTTTGACGGACGGCTTCACCATTGTGTACAATTAAAATGTTCAGTTTCACAATATGAAGTCGTACTAACGACTATTAAGCGGGAGGTTACGGGCTGCGCTATGAGAACAGATACTTATGCATTGCCTATTGCACAGCCTTTGACAGAGGCTTATATACATCAAAACGATGACCGCATTGAAGCTTTATATGGCTATCATGCGGGAATTGATCAAGATTGGGTAAAACGCTTTAATCGTTTGGAGCAAAGCGGAGAGGTTAGAGCTGATGCAGCTCAAGTAGCTCGAGCGCTTCGTGCTTACAATGAAGCGATTAACGCTGATCCAGAAGTTTTTGCTTCCATTTCTGCGATGGCAGAGGGGGCTCCGGTCGTGGTTGGAGGTCAGCAAGCTGGTTTATGGACAGGTCCGCTGCTTGTTATACATAAAGCGGTATCGATCATAGGTGCTGCCAGAGCTGCAAGTGAGCAGCTAGGGCGGACGGTTGTTCCTGTATTTTGGGTAGCCGGTGAAGATCATGACTGGGATGAGGCGAACCATGCCTACGTTATTACAACGGAGCAGGAGCTTCGCAAGTTGTCAGTTGCGCGTCCTGAAGGTGCGCGTACAGCTGTAAGCCGCACGATGATTACAGCAGAAACATGGGAAGTGCTGCTTGCTGAGCTTGAACAATCGCTTCCGCATTCAGAGTTTAAACCTGTGATGCTAGAGGAATTGCGTCAAATGTCGAAGCAGGCCAAATCATTATCAGATTTTTTTGCAATGATTTTGAGTCATTTATTCGGGAAACACGGCTTAGTATTAATGGATGGCGATCATGAGGATATTCGTCGGATAGAAGCGCCTATGTTCAGGAAGCTGATTGAGAAGAACGATGAATTAGAGAATGCTTATGCTGCTGCGGCAGATAAAGTGAGAGAGCTTGGTTACAGTCTTCAGGCGGATGTAACGGCTGGCAGCTCGAATCTTTTTCTATTCAACTCGGATAACGGCGAAGAAAGAACGCTTCTTCACAAGAAGGATGGAAAATTCCAAGACCGTAAAGAGCAAGTGTCGCTAACGGAGGAACAGCTCCTTCGGATCGCTGACGAGCAGCCTCAGCAGCTTAGCAATAACGTTCTGACGCGGCCGCTTATGCAGGATTATTTATTCCCTGTTCTTGCGACTGTGCTTGGTCCTGGGGAAATTGCCTATTGGGCTTTAACTGGAGAAGCATTCCGCACGCTGAATATGGAAATGCCTATTATCGTGCCGCGTATGTCTTATACTTTAATTGAAGGAACAGTTGCCAAGCACATGGATAAGTATGAGCTTTCCTTTGAGGATGTTATGGAACATTTCGAAGAGAGCAAAGGGAAATGGCTGAAGGCACAGGATGGCTTGTCCATTGAACAGCAGTTTGCCGAAGCAAGAGATACGTTTGAGCAGCTATATAAACCGCTTCTTGAGCTTGCAACTTCCGTTCAACCATCGCTCTCTAAGCTTGGGGATACAAATCTTCAAAAAATAGTAGAGCAAATCAACTACATGGGCTCAAAAACGGTAGATGCCTTCAACAAACAATTTGAAGCATCCACACGTCAGCTTGATCGTATCCACCTGTCGATTAACCCGCAGAACAAGCCGCAAGAGCGAGTGCTTAATATGGCAGCCTATTGGAATCGTTACAGCCTGATTTGGCTTGATAAGCTGCTTGAAGCGCCATATAGCCGTACTGGTGGACATGAAATCGTTTATCTATGAAATATGAGGAGGCAAATGGAATGAGTACAGCAAATAAAAGCATCGTAGCCGATCTATCATTGGCGCCTGAAGGCCGTTTGAAAATTGATTGGGTAGCTGCGCATATGCCGGTATTGAATACGATTCGCGAACAATTTGAGAAGGAACAGCCTTTTAAAGGACTAAAAGTTACAATCGCTCTTCATTTGGAAGCGAAAACCGCTTATTTGGCTAAGGTTGTTAAAGCGGGCGGTGCTGATGTTACTATAACAGGCAGCAACCCGTTATCAACACAAGATGATGTTTGTGCCGCTCTCGTTGAGGATGGCATTACTGTATTTGCCAAATATAATCCAAGTGCTGAGGAATTTAAGGCACTTAATATTAAAGCGCTGGAGTGGAAGCCTGATCTTATTATTGATGATGGCGGCGATCTTGCAACGATTCTAAATTCGGAGCATCCGGAGTTTGGCGAGAATCTGCGCGGCGGCGCGGAAGAAACAACGACTGGCATTATTCGATTGAAAGCGATGGAGAAAGACGGTTCACTGAAATTCCCTATGGTCGCTGTTAACGATGCATATTGCAAGCATCTTTTTGATAACCGCTACGGTACAGGGCAATCCGTTTGGGACGGTATTAATCGCACAACGAATTTGATGGTTGCGGGCAAGACTGTCGTTGTTGTCGGTTATGGCTGGTGTGGAAAAGGTGTAGCCATGCGTGCGAAAGGTCTTGGCGCAAATGTTGTCGTTACTGAGATTGATGCGATTAAAGCGGTCGAAGCTTATATGGACGGTTTCGCGGTAATGCCGATGATTGAAGCGGCTAAGGTTGGCGAGTTTTTCGTAACGGTTACCGGGAATCGCGATGTTATTCGCGGAGAGCATTACAAGGTGATGAAGGACGGGGCGATCATTTCCAACGCAGGCCACTTTGACGTCGAAGCGAACAAACCAGAGCTTGCAGCATTATCTTCAAGTGTACGGACCGTTCGCCGCAACATTGAAGAATATAAGCTGGAGGATGGACGCAGCATTTACTTGCTGGCCGAAGGCCGCCTTGTTAATTTGGCTGCTGGCGATGGTCATCCTGCAGAAATTATGGATATGACGTTTTCACTGCAAGCTGTTGCACTAAAATATGTAAATGAGCAGTACAAAGCGATTGGCAGCAAAGTAGTCAATGTTCCTTATGAGCTCGATGAGCAGGTAGCGAGACTGAAGCTGCAATCTCTAGGCTTTGGCATTGATCAGCTGACTGCGGAGCAATCGGCATATTTGGACAGCTGGAAAGAAACAGAATAAAGCATTGAAGAAGCCGCGAGCAATCGCGGCTTTTTTTTTATGTAGAAATAAAAGAAGTAATTGATACGTTTGCATCAATGATTAGATCGGGCGGATGTTCGGGTTTTGATGGACAAAGCTGTAACCTTTTATTCCCAGATTGCGTCTAAAGGTAAATAAAAGCAAGGGGGTATTTTCTTGTATAGACATAAAAAAGGGATATTTGCATTTATTTCAATTGTTTCTCTGGTTGTTCTGCTTGTTGGATGCGCTTCCTCAGATGGGGATACGAGCAGCTCTAAAAACTCGGCTTCTGAACAGATGTTATCATCAACAGCTTCTGGAAATGTAGAAACTGAGATGAGCTATACCTTGAATGACAATGCTGCTAAAGCGGAAGAAGCGACTGCTGAGGGATCGGGCGAGAGCAAAGCATCAGGCGGGGGAATAGATGCTCAGCTGGCGATCGGCTCGGATGGATTCAACCAGAAAATTATTTATACAGCGAATCTAAGTATGCAGGTGGATGATCTAGCTTCTGCAGCAACCTCGCTGCGCAATGCCATTCATCAAAGCGGTGGTTATCTTTTGCAATTTCAAGATACGAAGCACGAGGGAGAAATTGGATCAAGCTATACGATTAAAGTTCCCGCTGCAGGGTTTATGTCGTTCATTGATCGGATTGAGCAAATTAAACATAATGAATTTGAACGCAATATCGGCGGCAAGGACGTATCTGAGGAATATGTCGATCTTGAATCCAGGCTGAAAGCGAAGCAGCTTGTTGAAGCTAGACTGCTTACCATGATGGATAAAGCGACAAAGGCTGATGATCTGTTAAAGTTTTCACAGCAGCTCTCAGGTGTGCAGGAGGAAATTGAACGAATCAAAGGAAGAGTTCGCTATTTGGATAATAATGTAGCTTTCTCGACGGTGGAGCTGCGCATGTACCAAACGAATCAAACACTAAAAAATAAAAGTATCGAAAAACCACATTTAGGCGGCAGGATGTCGGACTCGCTAGTTAACAGCACGAAAGTAGTTTGGGACGCCATTAATCTATTGTTAGTTATTTTAGCAGGTGCATTGCCTGTATTAGCTATATTGGCTGTTATTTTAGTCCCAATCATTTGGTTTTCTCGAAGAAGGAAAGAGACGGCGCCGAAGCCATCCAAGCCTGAAGAAGAGCAGCCGCCAACGCTGTAATGATTAATAATCTTTAATAGTGTGAAATATTTTAGAAAATCCTGCTCACTGAGCAGGATTTTTATTTTAGGTGGCGAACTACTGTTACTAGGTGGGGAAAAGTGGGGCAAAGTGGTGGAAATAGGGGAAGGGGTGGTTCAAAGTCATGTTTATGGGTGAATATCAACATAGCATTGATGAGAAAGGCCGAATCATCATACCTTCGAAATTCCGCGAATCGCTTGGAGCCTCGTTTATTGCAACCCGTGGATTAGATAATTGCTTATTCGTATATCCCATGAGTGAGTGGACCGTTTTGGAGCAAAAGCTGAAAACATTGCCTCTTATGAAATCAGATGCGCGTGCATTTACCCGGTTTTTCTTTTCCGGAGCAACCGAATGTGAGCTGGATAAACAGGGAAGGGTAAATATACCTAGCCATCTTCGCGAATATGCGAAGCTGGACAAGGATTGCATGGTGCTCGGCGTTTCTAGTCGCGTGGAAATTTGGAGCAAGCAGACTTGGGACGGTTATTACGAACAATCCGAACAAACCTTTAACGAAATCGCCGAAAAGCTCGTTGATTTCGATTTCAACTTCTAGAATAGACAACAAGAATGGAGGGCTTAGGCGTGTTTCAGCATATTACAGTACTTTTAGAAGAAGCGGTTGACGGTTTGGCTATTAAGCCAGATGGCATCTACGTCGATTGTACGCTTGGGGGTGCAGGTCACAGCGAATTAATAGCCTCCCGGTTAGGCGAAGGAGGACGGTTAATCGCTTTCGATCAAGATGACTGGGCGCTGGAAAATGCTCGTGTTAGGCTTGCTCCTTATTTAGATAAGGTTACACTCGTAAGAAGCAACTTCCGCGATTTGGAGCAGGAGCTCAGAAATTGCAACGTTCCTATGCTGGATGGCGTTCCGCAAGTCGATGGCATATTGTTCGACCTTGGCGTATCCAGTCCGCAGTTAGACGAAGCTGAGCGCGGCTTCAGCTATAACCATGATGCCCCGCTCGACATGCGCATGGATCGCGAGGGTGATCTAACCGCTCATGAAATCGTCAATACTTGGGACGAACGTGATATATCCCGCATTTTGGATCGTTATGGTGAAGAGAAATTCGCTCGGTCCATCGCTAGAAATATTGTGAAGGCACGAGAAAAGGCGCCCATTGAGAAGACTGGTGAATTAGCTGAATTGATAAAAATATCGATTCCTGCTGCAACTAGGCGCACAGGCGGACATCCCGCCAAACGCTCCTTCCAAGCGCTTCGTATCGCAGTAAACGATGAGCTGGGAGCAGAAGAAGAAGCTTTGGAACAAACGATTCGCTGTTTAGCCCCTGGCGGCAGAGCATCGGTGATCACTTTTCATTCGCTTGAAGATCGTATATGCAAGCAATTGTTTGCAAAGTTTGTGGAGAAATGTACATGCCCGCCCGATTTTCCGTTATGTGTATGCGGCAATGCTGGGAAAGTGAAATTAGTCAATCGTAAGCCGATCGTACCTTCAGAGAGAGAGCTAGAGCTCAACCCGCGTGCAAGGTCGGCAAAGCTTAGAGTTGCAGAAAAATTGTAAGAGGGGGATTTGAATTGGCGTATGTGAATGGCAATTTAGCGCTGCAGCCTAAGCGAAAGCAGGATCAGCAACCGGTTATCAAGGAAACGAAGCGGCTTGTTAAAACTCGTAAATCCTTACCGGTTCAGGAGAAGTTGTTGTATATGTTTACTGTATTAATGTGCGTTGTAGTTGCTGGTGTCATTATTTTACGCTACGCGCAAATCTATGACATGAGCCTCGAAATTAAAAAGTTGAATAGCGAATACCAGACGATGAATGTAGAGATGGAAGACTTGAAGAAACAAGTAGAGATGCTCAGTGATTCAGAACGTATACGCAAGCTTGCAGAGACCCAAGGGATGGTTAGCTCTATTGAGAGTGGAATTACCGTAAATACAGGTGACGACGCGATAAAATCAGCAATGAGTGAATAGGGTGAGCGATGATGAAAAAAAGAATTAGATTGCGGACACTATTGTTTGGAGGGGTAATGACCCTCCTTTTTCTTGTTTTAATAAGCCGAATTTATATTGTGCAAGTAGTAGAAGGCGCCAAATGGTATGGACTTGCAAAGGAAAGATGGTCAACAGAAGAAAAGATGCTGGCCAAGCGTGGCACGATCGCCGATCGTAACGGGAGTGTTCTGGCAATGGATACGATCGCTTATAATGTGACATTAAATCCGAAGTTGATTGACGATCAGGAACTTGCAGAAGAAATTATTAATGGCTTGCATGACATCCTTGGCACTTCTAAGGAAGAGCTCCGAAAAAATGTAACTGCCAAAAAAGAGGACGGGAATTTCTATGTATATCGGGAGGTGCGAAGCGGAGGCTGGCAAATTGACAAAGCACATGCCGATAAAATTAAACAGTTCCGTGAAGATTTAGCCAAAGAAAAGGAGGTATATAGCGTCGGCATCGATTTGCAAGAAAATTTAAAACGGTATTATCCTAAAAATTCTCTAGCTGCACAGCTTGTCGGTTATTTGGATAAAGAGGGAGTCGCCATGACTGGCGTTGAAGCTTCGTTCAATGAGCAGCTCTCTGGCGAGGACGGCTATATCAAGTATGAGAAGGACGGAAAACGCGTTCAGCTCACGGAGGGTGAAGTAGACTACAAACCAGCCAAAGATGGACAATATGTACAGCTGACGATCGATAACGAAATTCAGCATTATGTGGAGGAAGCGCTGCAGGAAATTATGAAAACCTATTCTCCTAAGAGTGCTACAGCAATTGCGGCTGATCCAAATACGATGGAAATATTGGCCATGGCAAACATGCCGCAATATAATCCGAATGAATATTGGAAAAACAACTCGAACTCTTACAATCATGCGATTAAGTCTTTATATGAGCCCGGCTCAACCTTCAAAATTGTAACGCTGGCTTCAGCGGTTGAAGAAGGTTTGTTTAATCCAGATGAATTA
Source organism: Pristimantibacillus sp. Z349TD_6 (assembly GCF_056173205.1). Taxonomy (NCBI): domain Bacteria; kingdom Bacillati; phylum Bacillota; class Bacilli; order Caryophanales; family Paenibacillaceae; genus Pristimantibacillus (SeqCode); species Pristimantibacillus sp. Z349TD_6. The sequence goes on from NZ_CM149662.1 coordinate 3,382,391, forward strand.
TACAAATCAGGTCAAATTAAACTGAAAGGTGTACCTAATCCAATCCGTGATATTAAGCGAGAGGGATGGGGAACCATTTCATTTTTGGATGGCTTGAAATATTCAAGTAACGTTGCCTTCGTCAAGCTTGGTTATGAGAGACTAGGGGAACAGAAGCTGAGAGAATATTACACGAATTTTGGATTTGGACAAAAAACAGGCATTAAGCTTGGGAATGAACTAAGCGGTACGATTAACTTTAAGTACCCGAGTGAGATTGCGAATGCTACCTTTGGACAAGGGGTAGTTACGGTTACGCCTATACAACAGGTTGCAGCTGTCGCGGCAGTAGCTAACGGCGGAAAGCTGTTTCAACCACAAATCGTAAAAAGCATGACAGATCCGTCGACCAAAACGACGACGACTTTCGAACCGAAGATGGTTCGTCAAGTGATATCAGAGGAAACCTCTAAAAAAGTCGGTGAGTATTTGGAGCAGGTTGTATCGGATCAGGATAAAGGCTCCGGTAAAAACGCTTATATCGAGGGTTACCGTGTAGCAGGTAAAACTGGAACCGCTCAAAAGGTTACTACGGTTAATGGAAAAAGCGGCTATTCCGATTCCAAATATGTTGTTTCGTTTATTGGCTATGCGCCGGTTGATAATCCGAAAATCGTCGTTTATGTCGTCGTAGATGAGCCGAATACTACTTTTGCATCAGGAGGAAAGATCGCTGCTCCAGCTTTTAAACAAATCGTTCTCAAAAGCTTGCGAAAAATGGGAGTAGCGCCTAACTATCCGGCTGGTTCTGCAAACTCGAAGAAGGAAGCGACAATAACGGTTCCAGATTTAACAGAGCTTAAAGTGCAACAAGCGAAAGCAGAATTAACAGCGAAGGCCATGACATTTGATTTAATCGGAAATGGTAAAACGGTGCTGCAGCAAATACCTGCTCCAGGTTCAGCCGTACACCCGACGCAGCGAATATATTTAATAACAGAGCAGCGTGAAAAGCTGGCTATCCCTGATCTGACTGGGGTTTCGCTGCGGGATGCTCTTGAATTAACCTCTCTTATCGGCATTCGGCTCATTCCGGAGGGGCAAGGGTTTGTTGTATCTCAGAAGGAAGAGACATTGAATAAAGTAAGAGTGCTCAAAGTTGTACTTGCTCCTCCGACAGGCAAAGAAGGCCAATCCGGCAATGCGGAAACAAACCCTGATGCGAAAGAAGGCGGCGATAAGGGTAGTGAGACCGGTAAAGAAGGTGAAGCTGGCACGAGCGGTGGAACTACCGATAGTCAGACAACTTCAAATGGGGATCAGGCTGCTAATTCCAATACAAGCAGTAATGGGAACGCTGCTCCTGAGTGATCCATATACCGAATTTTCAAGGAACTAATACGATGTTGCTTAAAGCTTGTTCTATCGTCCGCTTGTCCCGAATAATCTGGGAATGAGCGCAATTGAGCGCTCCTTTCGAAACAGTCAAGCGGAGGGGGAACAAGCGGTGAAGGTATCTAATGTAACGGTTAGGCGACGTTTATTTATCGTGCTCATACTTGCCGGGGTGTCATTCCTAGCATTATGTGTGAGACTTAGCTTTGTACAACTATGGCAAGGTGAGCAGCTGGCGGATAAAGCAGAGGATTCATGGAGACGCAACATCCCATACGTAGCCAAGCGAGGTGAAATCGTTGATCGCAACGGTATTCAGCTCGCCTACAACGTAAGCTCACCTACCGTGTATGCGATTCCTGTCCAAATCAAGGATCAACAGGCTGCAGCAGCAGCGCTTGCCCCTTTGCTCGACATGTCGCAAGAAACGCTCTATAAAAAAATTAAAACACGAGCGTTGATCGTTAAGCTTGGCCCAGGCGGGCGAAAAATTACGATTGATAAAGCTGAACAAATACGAGAGCTGGGTCTTGATGGCATCGTTGTAGCTGAAGACAACAAACGATTTTATCCCTTCGGCAGTTTAGCGGCGCATGTGCTAGGTTTTACGGGGATCGACAATCAAGGCTTAACCGGTGTAGAAGCAAAATATAATACAGAGTTAAGCGGTATCGGAGGCAGCGTATCCTTCTTGTCAGATGCAGCGGGCAGACAAATGCCTAATTCTTCGGACACCTACGTGGAACCTAAGGACGGGCTTACGATGCAGCTTACGATCGATAAGCAAATTCAGACGGTTATGGAACGTGAGCTTGATCAAGCGATGACGAATTTACAGCCTAATGGTATAATCGCGATTGCGATGGATCCGAATAACGGTGAAATTTTAGGCATGGCGAGCAGACCTACTTACGAGCCAGACAAGTATCGAGAGGTTCCAACTGAGGTTTATAATCGAAATCTTCCTATTTGGATGACATACGAGCCAGGCTCTACCTTTAAAATAATTACGCTTGCTGCAGCCCTTGAAGAAAAAAAGGTTGATTTGAAAAACGAACGTTTTTTTGATCCAGGTGCTATTGAGGTGGGCGGTGCTAGACTTCGCTGCTGGAAAAAAGGCGGACATGGCAGTCAGACTTTCCTTGAGGTTGTTGAAAACTCCTGTAACCCCGGCTTTGTAACGCTTGGTCAGAGGCTGGGCAAGGACAAACTGTTTGATTACATTAAGAATTTTGGCTTCGGGACGAAAACGGGCATCGATATTGGCGGCGAAGAAAATGGGATCTTATTCAAGCTTAGTCAGGTCGGTCCGGTGGAACTTGCCACTACGGCTTTTGGTCAAGGGGTCTCCGTTACACCAATTCAGCAAATAACAGCTGTTTCCGCAGCAATTAACGGCGGAACGCTGTATAAACCCCATGTAGCAAAAGCATGGATAAACCCGGAGACGGGAGCGACCGTAGAAACGGTAGAATCGGTTGCGGTTAGAAAGGTTATTTCGGAGGAAACGTCCAAGCAGGTGCGTGAAGCGCTTGAGAGCGTCGTAGCCAAAGGAACAGGCCGCAATGCCTTTATTGATGGGTATCGCGTAGGCGGCAAGACGGGTACTGCTCAAAAGGTTATTAACGGACGTTATTCCCCTAATGAGCATATTGTATCTTTTGTTGGCTTTGCTCCGGCAGATGATCCGAAGATCGTCATTTATGTAGCGGTTGATAATCCGCAAGGAATTCAGTTCGGCGGAGTCGTTGCAGCGCCGATCGTTCGCAATATGCTGGAGGACGCGCTCGCCATTCTGGAAGTTCCGGCTCGTGAGAAGCAGATCGACCGTATTTATAAGTATGGAGAAACACCTATTGTTACAGTTCCGAACTTGATTGGCAAAACAGTGTCGGATTTGTATGAGGATATGAATATGAATTTTAATCTGACTTCCGCAGGTTCTGGGAAAACGGTCATACGCCAAGCTCCAGCTGCTGGAACCCGTGTAGATCGCGGATCAACGATTCGGATCTATTTGGGAGAAGAAGATAATATATCCCACTCGCATTGACTATAATGGTAGTTAACGAGGGTGCAGCAGGCGGGGGGAGTTTGTCCGTCGGCGCTTAAGGGAGGAGCTGGGCAGATGCGATTAAAGGATGTTGCGGAATTGCTTATAGCCTCACGGCTGATAGGCGATGGGGAAACGGAACTGACTGGCATTGAGACGGATTCACGAAGCGTAATTGAAGGGCAATTGTTTATTTGCTTGAGAGGCCACACCGTTGATGGTCACGCGTTTGCTTCAGAGGCGGTTGCCGCCGGAGCAGCAGCACTAATAGCGGAACGAAAGCTAGACCTGTTGGTGCCGCAAATTATTGTAAGAGATTGCCGCCTTGCCATGGCTGTAATTGCTAATTATTATTATAGACAGCCTAGTCAAACCCTGAAGCTTATCGGTGTAACGGGGACGAATGGGAAGACGACAACAACTTATTTGATAGAGCAAATTCTAAATGACCAGAGTAAGCCTACCGGCGTGATCGGTACGATTGAACGTCGATATGCGGGAAAATCGTTCCCTATGACCAGTACGACGCCTCAAACACTGCAGCTTCAAAGCTATCTCGGGGAGATGCGTGATGCGGGCACGCAATATTGTGCAATTGAAGTGTCCTCCCATGCTCTCGAGCAAGGCCGGGTGAAGGGCAGCAGATTCCGAACGGCAGTATTTACTAATTTGACGCAGGACCACTTGGATTATCATGAAACGATGAGTCGATACGCCGCGGTAAAGGGATTGTTCTTCTCGCGACTTGGCAATGTGTATGCATCTGCGGAAAACGAAAGATCTTATGCGGTTCTTAATGCAGACGATGCTTTATCCGCAGAGTATGCCGAGCTCACAGCAGCAGAGGTTATCACCTATGCTATTGATAAAGAGGCAGACGTTCAGGCAACGAATATTCGAATAACTGCACAGGGTACGACCTTTCATGTTGTCACATTCAGAGGCGAGCAAGACATCACACTGCAAATGGCTGGGAAGTTCAACGTATACAACGCGCTTGCCGCCATAAGCGCTGTACTACTTGAAGGCGTGGAGCTAGAGGCGATTGCACACAGTCTAAGCAAAATTCCCGGCGTACCCGGACGGGTTGAAGCGGTTAATGCGGGACAGGATTTTGCGGTAATTGTAGATTATGCCCACACACCTGATGGGCTTGAAAATGTACTCAGAGCGATTCAACAATTTGCAGAAAATCGGATTATATGTGTATTTGGCTGCGGCGGTGACCGTGATCGCTCCAAGCGGCCGCTAATGGGGAATATTGCAGTGAAATACGCGGATTACGCTATCATAACATCGGATAACCCACGTTCGGAGCCGCCTGAGTCCATATTAAAGGATATTGAAGCTGGATTAATAAGCAGCAGGATTGATCCTTCATTTTATACATTAATCGTTGATCGCAAGGAAGCAATTGAAAAAGCGGTTGAAATGGCAAGCCTCGGCGATGTAGTATTGATTGCGGGGAAAGGTCATGAAACCTACCAAGATATTAACGGAGTCAAATATCCATTTGACGATCGAAAAGTAGCGAAAGCAGCGATAAGGGGAATCATACAGTGATTAAACGTACTATTAAACAAATTGCCGAAATGAGCGGCGCTAGATGGAATGGAAATCATGCAGAGCTTAACATAACAGGAGTAACAACTGACTCGCGGCAAGCTGCTGCGGGCCAGTTGTTCGTTCCGATCGTAGGCGAGCATTTTGACGGGCATGCCTATTTGGAGCAAGCTATTGCAAATGGAGCGGTTGCTGCGCTTTGGCAGAAAGGCCGCGAGGTTCCAGCATCTCTAGAGGGAGTGCCGCTTCTTATTGTTGGGGATACGCTGGTTGCATTACAGCGCCTAGCAACAGCTTATCGGAGTGAACTTGTCACTCGTGTTGTTGGCATTACAGGCAGCAATGGCAAAACAACGACAAAGGATATGGCAGCTGCTATTCTCGGCACTTCTTATAAAGTGCTTAAGACTGAAGGGAATTTGAACAATCATATCGGCTTGCCTCTGACGGTGCTGAGGCTTGAAGAGGACACGGAAGTAGCTGTGCTCGAGATGGGAATGAGCGGCTTCGGCGAGATCGAGCTGCTGACCAAGATCGCACAGCCTGATGCCGCTATTATTACAAATATCGGTGACGCGCATATGCTCCAGCTCGGCTCAAGAGCCGGTATTGCGAAGGCAAAGCTTGAAATAGCACTCGGGCTCAGCGAGGATGGTTTACTGCTATACAATGGCGATGAACCACTTCTTGAAGCAGAGCTTGAGCGTTCAATACTTCCAGCAGGCATTGTTCGCCGTACATTTGGGTTATCGAAGCAGAATGAATGGTCAGCATCTGACATCAGCATTGAATCGGAAGCGACGACCTTCACTGCTATTTATAATGGAACTGCCAGTGGTCTCGGAACTGTTCGAATTCCTGTTCCAGGGCAGCATAATGTCAGCAATGCGCTCGCTGCAATAGCGATTGGCCGCTTCTTTGGAGTTCCAGCTGCAAAAATTGTTGAAGGTCTAAGCCATCTTAAGCTGACAGGCATGCGCATTCAGCCTGTTCGCGCGTTTAATGGCACTATGTTATTAAACGATGCTTATAATGCTAATCCGACTGCCGTTCGCGCGGCGATAGATCTGGTAGAGCAACTGGACGGCTATAGCCGCAAATGGATCGTGCTTGGCGATATGCTAGAGCTCGGGCCAGAGGAGCAGACGCTTCATTTTGAAGTAGGTGCATATATAACGCCAAGCAAGGCGGATGCGGTTCTTACCTTCGGACCTTTGGCAAAACATATTGCTGAGGGCGTGAAGTCGCAATTTCCTAACGCAGGCGCGAATGATGTGATTAAACATTTCGAAGATAAAAACGAGCTGACGCTGTGGCTGAGGGAGCAAATGCAGCCAACGGACATCGTGCTCATAAAAGGTTCACGCGGCATGCAGATGGAACAGATTGTCCAAGCATTGGAAGTGGGGTGAGGAAATGGATATGATGGTCATTTTATTTTCGATTGGCGCTTCATTCCTGCTAGCGGTTCTACTCGGACCATTGTTCATTCCAGTGCTCCGCCGCTTAAAGTTTGGGCAGCAGATTCGTATGGAAGGTCCGCAAAGCCATTTGAAAAAAAGCGGTACGCCAACGATGGGCGGCATTATCATTATGGTCGCCCTAATGATCGCGTTCCTGAAGTTTTCTGATAAAACGGCTGAATTTTGGGTGCTGCTGACCGCATCGCTTGGATTTGGTCTTGTCGGCTTTTTGGATGATTACATCAAAATTGTATTTAAACGTTCTTTGGGACTAACGGCAAGACAAAAGCTTTTTGGTCAACTTCTATTTTCTATAATCGTGTGTGCAATGCTCTATAATATGGGGCACAGCACCGAAATATCAGTGCCTGGTACAGGCTGGGGAATTGATTTGGGCTGGTTTTATTATCCGCTTGTCGTCATCATTCTTTTTGCAGCAAGCAATTCAGTTAATTTCACCGATGGTCTTGACGGTCTGCTGGCTGGGACGAGTGCCATCGCATTTGGTGCCTTTACTGTAGTTGCTCTACAAACGTCAGCTCATGAATCAGCAGTATTCTCGGCAGCTATGGTAGGCGCTGTTTTAGGTTTTCTAGTATTCAACGCACATCCAGCAAAAGTGTTTATGGGAGATATGGGCTCGCTAGGCATAGGAGGCGGTATTGCAGCCGTCGCAATTTTGACCAAAACGGAGCTGCTCCTTATCGTAATCGGTGGTGTTTTTGTACTTGAGATGCTTTCTGTTATATTACAAGTAGGCTCCTTCAAGCTTAGAGGGAAGCGTATTTTCAAAATGAGTCCCATTCACCATCATTTCGAGCTCGTTGGTTGGTCCGAATGGAAGGTTGTTACTGTGTTTTGGTTTGTAGGCATCGTGTTTGCAGCAATTGGTTTACTATTTGTTATACTATAGAGATAAAGCTTACGAAAAAGCGGCTTTTATTTGATTAAGAGCCGCTTTATGCATACATAGAAGGGACTGTCAGTTATGAATCATCCGGCATCTTATGAAGGCCGCCGAGTTGTCGTCTTAGGCTTGGCTAGAAGCGGGGTAAGCGTCGCAAAAGTATTTCATCAATTAGGCGCAGAAGTTGTAGTGAACGACATGAAGGAACGTGAATTATGCCCCGAAGCGGACGAATTGACTGCTTTGGGCATTTCTGTGCTATGCGGTTATCATCCAGATGACCTAATTACAGAAGAAACAGCGCTCCTTATCAAAAACCCTGGTATCCCATATACGTCTACTCCAGTGCAGAGGGCGGAGGAGCTTGGCGTTGAGGTCATTACGGAGGTAGAAGCTGCGTATTGGCTTTCTCCTGCACCCATAATAGGCATTACAGGCTCAAACGGCAAAACAACAACGACGACTTGGATCGGCGAAATATTAAGCGCAGCTGGCTTGAATCCCATCGTGGCAGGCAATATCGGTCGTCCTCTATGTGAAGCAGCCTTGGAAGCGACGCCTGATCAATTGATCGTTGCTGAGCTAAGCAGCTTTCAATTGAAAGGAACAAGCGAGTTCCGTCCGCATATTGCGCTCTTGCTTAACATTGCAGAGACGCATTTGGATTATCACGGCGATATGGATGACTACGTCAATTCAAAAGCAAAACTTTTTGATAACCAAACGGAAGATGATGTTGCTGTCGTCAACTGGGATGACCCGGAATGCCGCGCGCTTTCGGAGTTTCTTATCGCACAGCTGCTGCCTTTCTCTATATATGAGCGACTGGATGCGGGCATTTACATTGATCCTCCATATGAGCGGGACAATGGTGACGCACAAAACGATGAAGCCGCTGTGGATAGACAAATTGTATTCCGCCAGTCTGAGGACTCGGAAATTAACATTTTACCCGTTTCAGAGCTAGGCATACCAGGCCGCCACAACGCCGCTAACGCGCTTGCTGCTATTGCGGCTTGTTTGGCTGCTGGAGTTGCACCAGAGCGTCTTGTAGAACCGCTGCAGTTGTTTAGAGGCGTGGAGCACCGCCTGGAGTTCGTCCGTGAAGCAAATGGTGTCAAATATTATAATGATTCGAAAGCGACAAACCCGGTTGCAACGATGATGTCCGTTCGCTCGTTATCCGCACCGATCGTTCTAGTAGCTGGAGGACTTGACCGCGGCTCTGACTATATGGAGCTTGTTCCTTTATTCCGCGATCGCTTAAAAGGTCTTGTTGCTTTAGGAGAAACGAGAGAAAAGCTCTCCCGTGTAGCAGAGCTGGCAGGTTTAGCTAAGGTGGAAATCGTCGAACCTAGTGAGGACGCCGAGTCCGTCCTTCAGCAAGCGGTGAAACAAGCTGCAGCTATCGCAGAGCCAGGTGATATCGTTTTATTGTCGCCGGCATGTGCAAGCTGGGATATGTTTACATCGTATGAGCAAAGAGGGCGCATTTTTAAAGATTCGGCGCATACCTTGTAAGTAGGGGGCATGTCCCTACTTTCCCATGCTAAGAGGTGTGTTCGCTATGGCCAAAGCGCGTTCTGCCCCGGATATTTGGATGCTGACTGCAATTGGGCTCATTCTCGCTATCGGGTTGATTATGGTGTACAGCGCTAGCGCAGTGCTTGCTTTTCATGAATTCGGTGATCGTTTTTACTATGTAAAGCGTCAGGTGCTATTTGCTGGACTCGGTATAGGCGCGTTGTTGTTTACAATGAATACGCATTATACGGTTTGGAAAAAGTGGGCGCCAATGGCTTTATTGGTTTGCTTCGGCCTTCTACTGCTCGTGCTGATCCCTGGTGTCGGCGTCGTTCGCGGCGGCGCACGCAGCTGGCTTGGCATTAGCTCCTTCGGTATTCAGCCTTCTGAATTTATGAAGCTGGCGATGATATTATTTTTAGCAAAATGGCTCTCTGAGAAGCAGCAAACGATTACGCAGTTCACAAAAGGGCTTATGCCGCCGCTAGGGCTTGTTGGACTAGCCTTCGGACTCATTATGCTGCAGCCTGATCTAGGTACAGGAGCGGTGATGGTTGGCGCCTCTTTAATTTTAATTTTTACTGCTGGCGCTAGATTATCTCATTTAGGCGGCTTGGCGCTCATCGGTGTCGCAGGTTTTGTTGGCCTTATTATCGCTGCGCCATACCGATTAAAGCGAATAACGAATTTTCTTGATCCATGGGCAGACCCGCTCGGAGGCGGCTATCAAATTATTCAATCCTTATATGCGATCGGACCAGGTGGACTTGTTGGGCTCGGTCTAGGTATGAGCCGACAGAAGTTCAGTTATTTGCCTGAGCCGCAAACCGATTTTATATTCTCGATTTTAGCGGAAGAGCTTGGCTTCATCGGCGGAGTTACTCTTATACTATTATTTCTAGTTGTCATCTGGCGGGGGATACGCGCTGCTATTGCAGCTACGGATACATTCGGAAGCTTGCTGGCAGTCGGCATTACAGGCATTATCGGTGTACAAGTATTGATTAATATTGGTGTCGTCATTGGCATGATGCCCGTTACGGGAATTACGCTGCCGCTTGTTAGCTATGGGGGTTCATCCCTGACGCTTCTCTTAACTGCACTGGGGATTTTGTTGAACATATCTCGTTATTCGAGGTGAGGCTTCATGCCTAGGGCAATAACCAGCAGAGGCTTAGTCGAAAAAAACAATAAACGTCCGGCTTGGATAGCTGCAGGTTGCATAACAGCAGCTGCAACTATCCAAGCCGGATATTGTTGTTTACAGGAAAATTTGCTCATTTAATATGAAGAGATATTGAATACACTTTTTTTTGAAAGAAACAGTTAATTCGCTAAAACGGCAACCAGCTTTGAGGACTGCTCTGCAGCACAGACCAATTAGTGAGCCAGTTGGCTCGATATAGGCCATTGTCACACAAGAGCCTATATGGGCATAAGATACACTATATTCGTGACCGTCACCCGAAAGGAGCGGTGATTACAACAGAAAAACCGGCAGCAGCGATTCAGGCTGCTGAAGGGGAATTTCTTTTTCTTCTTACACGCCAGGCATGTGCTTAAGGAGTAGGTTTTGCTGCGCAAAACCTTAGCATTTGCTTACGAAGTAGGTTTTGCTGCGCAAAACCGAAGCGATTGCTTACGAAGTAGGTTTTGCTGCGCAAAACCGAAGCGATTGCTTACGAAGTAGGTTTTGCTGCGCAAAACCTTTGGGAGGTTCAACAAATGGAAGCTTTTAAAGCGGAATTGGAACAAGCTAATCTTGGCGAAGTTTTGTACAACGAACCGCTATCGAACTATACAACCTGGAAAATCGGCGGTCTCGCTGATATTTTAATCCTCCCTAGTAGCAAAGACGAATTGGTATCCGCGGTACGTTTGGTGCAAAAACATCAAATACCCTGGACTAATTTAGGCAGAGGCTCGAACATGCTGGTAAGTGATAAAGGGATTCGCGGCGTTGTAATAAAACCGCACAGAGGGCTCGATTACTTGCGTTTTGAAGGATCGACAGCAATAGCCGGTGCTTCATATTCTTTAATTAAGCTATCAGTCATGGCTGGGAAACAAGGTCTGACCGGACTTGAATTCGCGGGGGGAATCCCAGGTACGGTAGGCGGAGCCGTTTATATGAATGCTGGCGCGCATGGATCAGATGTGTCACGTATTTTTAAGTCAGCTGATATTGTACTGGAAACAGGAGAATTGGTTCGCTACGATCGTGAAGCTATGAACTTCGCTTACCGCCATTCCCTACTTCACGAGCAAAAGGGCATTGTCATTGAAGCCGCCTTTGAGCTGGCAGAAGGGGATAGGCAGGAAGTACTCGCTAGGATGGCCTCCTACAAAGAGAGAAGATTGAGAACGCAGCCTTTGCAGCTTGCCTGTGCAGGCAGCGTATTTCGCAATCCGCCTAATGATTATGCCGCTAGACTCATTCAAGAGGCTGGATTAAAGGGTGAAAGCCTCGGAGGAGCGCAAGTATCGAAGCAGCACGCCAATTTTATTGTGAATACCGGGAAAGCAACAGCTGAAGACGTTCTCGCCCTCATGACTCATATAAAAAGCACTGTTCAGGACCGCTATGGCATCCTGTTAGTGCCGGAAGTATTGGTGGTGGGTGAGCGGTAATTCGGAGGTGATACATTGGACAAATTGGTGATTGAAGGTGGGAAACCTCTCTCAGGAACCATAGTTATCCAAGGAGCGAAAAATGCCGCTTTGCCGATTCTGGCTGCCAGTCTATTGGCCGAAGGCACAACAACGATAGATCATGTGCCTGATTTGCTGGATATCGATGTCATGCTGAACATTTTGCGCGAATTAGGATGCCGCGCCGAGCATACGGGAGGAACTGTGGTGCTGGACACTGAGACTGCACATACATCCCACGTGCCGGAATCGTTAATGAGACAGATGCGATCTTCTATTTTTTTAATGGGGCCTTTGCTTGCTAGATTTGGGGAAACTCAGGTTTATCAACCAGGTGGATGTGCAATCGGTGAGCGGAAAATTGATCTTCATTTAGAAGGTCTTCAGGCTCTGGGTGCAGAAATAGAAGAATTGGGTAACCGGATCATATGCCGTGCCGAGAAACTAAGGGGAGCGGATATTCACTTAAGCTTTCCAAGTGTCGGCGCAACAGAGAATATTATGATGGCTGCTGCTTTGGCAGAAGGCCGAACCACAATTAGCAATGCTGCAAGGGAACCGGAAATTCAAGACTTGCAAGGCTTTTTAAATGCGATGGGCGCTAAAATAATGGGAGCCGGAACCGACACGATAACGATAGATGGGGTACAGTCGCTAACACCTTGTCGTTATAAAGTGATTCCGGATCGTATTGTAGCAGGGACCATCATGGTAGCCGCCGCTGCAACACGCGGTCAAGTCACGCTCCAAAATACGCAGCCAGCCCATTTATCTTCCTTGATTCATGTTCTGCGCCGGGCAGGTGTTCAAATTGTTGTCGACGATGATATAATTAAAGTTGGCAGTGCAACAAGGCCTAGAGCGGTTGAAAGAATCGTAACCTCTCCATACCCGGCTTTTCCTACCGATTTGCAGTCTCAGGTTATGGTGCTGCTTACGCTTGCAGATGGTGTGAGCGTATTGAAAGAAACGATTTTTGAAGGCAGATTAAAGCATGTGGATGAACTGTCACGTATGGGTGCAGACATTCGCGTAGACATGAATGCGGCATTCATTCGCGGCGTGCCAAGGCTTTATGGAGCGACGGTGGAAGCAACGGATTTGAGAGCAGGCGCCGCCCTTGTCATAGCTGGTTTAGCAGCGCAAGGAAGGACGGTCGTTGAGCAAATTCATCACATCGATCGAGGCTACGAAAAAATCGAAACGATGCTGTCTAGGCTGGGTGCGCGGATTTCGCGTTATTCGCCAGTGCCTAATAACTAATACTATGCGCATGAGCTGCAAGATAGAAACAGCCGGTACCCTTTTGATGCTAAGCGAAGGCTGACGCGGAGAGGTTAACCGGATGTTTTTTGGGGAAAGAAGGGACAAGTTATGAGTGCACAGATGCCAGTACTTAAGGAACCACCGAAAAAAAGAATGGGCAGTCGGAAGCTGTTGACCATACTTATATTATTGTTTGTGGCGCTTTTGGCTGTATTATTTTTTAATTCCTCTATTAGCAAAATATCAGAAATCCAAATTGATGGAACTAGATTCGTAACGAGAGAAGAAATAGGCAAGGCAGCTGCTATTTTGGTTGGCGATGCTTTTTTTCGAACTTCGTCTTCTACTATAGAAGATAGAATTGTCACATTGCCACAAATTAAAGGGGCTAAGGTTACGAAGGTATTTCCAGGTGTGGTGAAGATTCATGTAGAGGAGTTTCCTGTTGTTGCATTCGAGCTCTCCAAGCAAGGGGAAATGACAGCGTTATTGACAAATGGAACGACAGTTGAGGCTGACAGCGATGAAATGCAGCTTGTGGACAAGCCTGTATTGTCAGGCTGGACAGATGGAGATCCCGTAAAGGCACAGCTCACGAAGCAGCTTGCAAAAATATCGACGAAGCAGCTCTCCGACCTATCTGAGATTTTACCATTTCCGTCAACCGCTTATCCCGATCGGATTCTGATGTACACTCGCACAAAATTTGAAGTGGTAACAGCGGTATCGGTTCTTCCAGAGAAGATTGAAGCGTTGAATGCAGTAATCGAGACCCAAGAGCCAGGTAAGATCACGATGCTTCTGGCGGATACATATGTGCCTTTCGTAAGTGAGAGTCCAGAAAATATAGATTCTGAGTAAAATTATACTACTCAATAGTCTGAAAGAATGGTAGAATTTTATTTATGCATTAATACTCGATGAAGCTGGATAATCATAGGAAATATAGAGAATCGCAAGGGGCGGTGCTCGACACAAAGCGAGAAATAACTAAAAATTTGTTGAAAAAAGAGGGAAAATAATAAAAGCGTTGAATATGTAGGAAGACCTTAACATGTGGTAAAATAATTAATTATTTGAAACGGAGGTGCCGCAAGATGAGCAGCAACGACATCATCGTCAGTTTGGACATCGGTACATCCAAAGTTCGTGCTATTATTGGTGAAGTGAATAATGGAGCCATTAATATTATTGGAGTTGGATCTGCCGACTCAGAGGGTATTCGCAAAGGAGCAATAGTAGATATTGACCAGACTGTGCAATCGATCCGTAATGCCGTAGAGCATGCGGAGCGCATGGTAGGCATTCAAATATCAGACGTATATGTTGGTATTCAAGGCAATCATATTGCTTTGCAAACCAATAGAGGCGTCGTTGCAGTATCCAATGAGGACCGTGAAATTGGTGAAGAAGATATTGAACGAGTATTACAAGCTGCTAAAGTAGTGGCGCTCCCTCCAGAGCGTGAAATCATTAACTTGGTTCCAAAGCAGTATCTAGTAGACGGCTTGGAAGGTATTTCCGATCCGCGCGGTATGATTGGCGTTCGCCTTGAGGTTGAGGCGACGATCGTCACGGGGACGAAGACTGCTATACATAACCTTATGCGTTGTGTAGAGAAAGCAGGCCTTCGTATTTCTGGTGTCATTTTGTTATCACTCGCTTCAGGCGTGGTTTCGCTCACCAAAGATGAGAAATCGATAGGGACTGTTCTTACTGACATAGGAGCAGGATCATGTACGATTGCCATTTATGACCAAGGCGGCTTAGCTGCTACGTCAACGCTTCCAATTGGTGGCGAATATGTAACAAATGATATAGCTTATGGCTTGCGCACGCAAAGTGAGCAAGCTGAGAAAATCAAACTTAAATATGGCTGTTCAAATGTAATGGATGCAGCTGAAGATGTGAAGTTTAAAGTAGCACGAATGGGCAGCAATGTGGAAAAAGAGTTTTCACAGGTTGATCTTGCTAGTATTATTGAGCCTCGCATGCAAGAGATTTTCCATTTAGTTCGTCAAGAGGTACGTCGACTTGGTTATGGTGACAAGGTTAACGGTTATGTGTTGACCGGTGGCACTGTATCGATGCCAGGAACACTCGCTTTGGCCCAGGCAGAGCTTGAGTCTTCCGTCCGAATTGCACTCCCTGATTATATTGGTGTAAGAGACCCGGCGTATAGCAGCGGCGTTGGCATGATTCAATATGTGTCAAAATATATGGGAGCTCGCGGAACTGGAGCAGTGAAGAAAACGGCAAGCCGCAAAGCAAGTCCAACACCTTCTACTAAACCCGGTATGTTCGAGCGGATTAAAAGTATGTTTAATGAATTTATTTGAGGATTTAAGATAATATAAGTTTCACCTTTTATACGATACTTATATTTTACTGCGAAACGTTGCTGTGCCGTCTCATAGATGTTATCAGCAGTTTACGCTTGACTGGGGGAAAATGAAAGATGTTGGAATTCGACTTTGAGCTTGAGCAGCTTGCTCAAATAAAAGTAATAGGTGTTGGCGGTGGCGGTAGCAATGCCGTTAACCGAATGATAGAAAATGGTGTTAAAGGTGTGGAGTTTATTACGGTAAACACCGACGCTCAGGCGCTGCATTTGGCTAAATCCGAGCATAAGCTGCAAATCGGCGATAAGCTGACGCGTGGACTTGGTGCGGGTGCCAATCCTGATGTAGGCAGCAAGGCTGCAGAGGAATCTCGCGAAATTATTATGAACCAGCTTAAAGGCTCGGACATGGTATTCGTGACAGCAGGAATGGGCGGCGGTACGGGAACGGGAGCAGCTCCGGTTATTGCCGAAATCGCTCGCGAATGCGGTGCACTCACTGTAGGGGTTGTTACTCGGCCTTTTACCTTTGAAGGACGCAAGCGTGCTGGACAAGCTGAGCTTGGGATTGAAGCGCTCAAAGAAAAAGTAGATACGCTTATCGTCATTCCTAATGACCGTTTGCTTGAGATTGTAGACAAAAAGACACCAATGCTGGAAGCTTTCCGTGAAGCGGATAACGTGCTCCGTCAAGCCGTTCAAGGCATATCAGACCTTATTCAAGTACCAGGCCTAATCAACCTTGACTTTGCAGACGTAAAAACGATTATGACAGAACGCGGCTCCGCTTTGATGGGTATCGGTATTGCTACTGGCGAGAATCGTGCTGCTGAAGCAGCGAGAAAAGCGATTATGAGCCCGCTGCTTGAAACGTCAATTGACGGTGCTCGCGGCGTTATTATGAACATTACTGGCGGCAGCAACCTTTCACTCTATGAAGTGAATGAAGCAGCTGAAATCGTCATTTCAGCATCTGATCCAGATGTGAACATGATCTTTGGTGCGATCATCGATGAAGATCTGAAGGACGAAATTAAAGTAACCGTTATAGCAACGGGCTTCGAGCACAAGTCACCAGCTGCACGTCGTGTTCCACAACAGCAGCCAGAAGCGGTTGATACAAGGCAACAGGGCAGCTCCAATGCAGTTAAGCCTTTTGGAGCTAGCAACACTTCAAGCGACCAGCTTGAAATTCCAGCATTTTTGCGCAATCGCCCTCGCAACGATCGTTAAAACTTTTTGTACTAAGCCTCGCCATTATGGTGAGGCTTTTTTTATTTGTTTGATTGTAAATTGATTGAGAAAAGGGGAGAAGCAGCTGTAAGCACGTATATCACTTACAGCATGAAGAAAAATTCATTTTGCTGCAAATGAGCACCTATATGTTCTTTTTGCCTACGATTAGCGAATGGGCAAGTTAGAGAAGCCTCTGTAAACGCGTATAAGTTCTTACAGCATGAAAGAAACCATGATTAGCAGCCAATAAGCACCTATATATTCTTACAGCCAATGCTTGGTGAATGAGTAAGCTAGATATGCCTCTGTAAGCACGTATAGGTTCTTACAGCATGAAAGAAACCATAGTTAGCTGCCAATAAGCGCCTATATGTTCTTACAACCATTGCTTGGCGAATGAGCAAGGTAGAAAAGCTGCTGTAAGAACACATAGGTTCTTACAACATGAAAGAAACCATGGTTAGCAGCCAATAAGCACCTATATGTTCTTACAGCCTACTATTTGCGAATGAGCAAGCTAGAGAAGCCTCTGTAAGCACGTATAGGTTCTTACAACATGAAAGAAACTTTAGTTAGCTGCCAATAAGCACCTATATGTTCTTACAACCAATGATTGGTGAATGAGCAAGGTTGAGAAGGGGCATTTCGTAAGTGCTAACAACCCTCTAATGTACCTGTTAAAGTGAGGTGAATAATAGAGTATGCAGCTGCTCTTTGTTTACTTTGTAGCATCGAATTCTCTGGGTGCCATTTCCTGCGGGCAACAAGGCTTGATTGAGAACCATACGGTGAAGCAGTTTTTGAGCTTCGCGTTTTTTGATTTTTAGAAGATCTATGACGTCAGTGGGCCGGATAGGATGCTGTAGTTGAGAAGCATAACGTAATACTTCCAACTGCAAGAATGCATCAGCGCTTGTAACTTGTTTATTGCCAATTAAGCTCCTACCCATAAATTGTTGGAGAAGCTGCTTACACATTCGCGGTTTTTCTTTTAGGTCATCATAGGAAAAACGTAATATTTTCCAACCGTCGAGCACAAGGTGGTTTTGACGCATTAATGAATCTGAAAACTGCCAGCGAGTGATTTCTGAGGAATGAGTGCGAAATCCATCAATTTCGATCGCTAGCCGCAAGCCTGATTTTAAATATACAAAGTCTAAAAAACGAGTGCCGTCTCGAAAATCAGCAATCTCAAACTCTGGAATAAGTCCCTCAAGTTGATGGAAGGCAGGATACCATACCTTTTCTAAAAATAATTTTTCAGCATGTCCATGTCCTTGCTCCAGCCTCCGTCTATTTTCTCCACTACTCTTTTTTAGATGAAGTTCCAGCCAACATTCATATACCGATTGAAACGACAAATTTATCATCCTCCTCCGGAAAATAAAAAAAACCGCATACTGCGGGAGAGATCTCCCGAGTAAGCGGTGTGCTTCACTGCTTCTATCTATTTAGAATGATAATCTAATTGCCAAAGTGGAACAAGTATCCACTCCAAATTTTTTTGTATTTTTAAAAATACGGCCTGCTTAATTAGTCGAAAATTATTTTAGCAATGACAAGTGATGGCGGGAACCTCAAAAAGAAACAAAAAGGTAGATTCAGCCTGACATAGGAGTGATCCCTCACAGGAGCAGCCCTAGGTTAATGAACGGTTAGCAAAATAGGACGAGCTAAAGATATAAGCCTCTGCAAAATTAAACGTAAAAGACTTGCCGTTTTTTATACTCCTACTCGACAAAAAAAGATATGTCATGCCGTCATGAATAGACAGACTTTGAAATAGGATTTTAATATACTAGTGTCAATCGTTCTCCCGGGTGCCGGCTGCAGGCCGTTTACCGCCAGTTGCAGGAAGGTGACCGAAGTGGCTGTTTATGTTGATGTTATGTTTTTGCGAGAGCTGCTCGTTGACGGTGCTATTCTATTAACTACTGCTTGGGCACGTCATCTTAAACCGAAGCCTTGGCGAGTATTATTGGCTTCTGCTGTCGGAGCTTGTTATGTCGTTTTAATGCTTTTTCCACAATTATCTTTTTTATTCACATTTGCAGTTAAGGTTGCTACGTCGTTATTGATTTTATGGATTGCATTTGGCTTTGCCTCGATTCAGCACTATATGAGGAATGTTGCAGCGTTTTATGCTGTTAACTTTGTGGCTGCTGGAGCTGTGCTTGGACTTTATTATTTGTTCATGCAGGGGTCCCGTGAGGTTTGGAAAACGATGATGTTCGTAAACGGAAACATGCGTGTGGAGCTTAAGATGGGATTGTTTTATTTGATTGCTGCGTTATGTATCGGATTGTATATATACCGTGCCGTATTGACGCAAAAAAGAGAAAGGGAGCTGGTGCAAACTCATTTGGCAGAAGTGAAAATTATGATTGGAGAACGTATAAAAACCTGCATAGGCCTGATCGACACCGGCAATCAGCTGTATGATCCACTTACACGGACACCGGTCATGGTGATGGAGGCATCCTTGTGGCAAGATGATTTACCTGAATCGTGGTTGAATAGCATACGAGATGCACAAGTGGATCGTCTTGTAGCGGGAATGGATGAGCACACCTTTGTTTGGCAAGATCGACTTCGTCTTGTACCATTCAGAGGTGTTAATCGAGGGTCACAGTTCATGCTAGCGATAAAGCCGGATGCGGTTGAAATTACTAGGGAAGGACAAGTTTTTGAAACGCGGAAGGTGCTTATCGGGCTTGACGGCGGTAAGTTAACGTCTGATGGGGCATATCGAGCCATTATCCATCCGTCTATGGTACAACAGTAACGAACGTATGCTCATACAAACGAGGAGGGATGGGCCAGATGCTCGTCAAGTACAAACTGATCCTTCAGTTATATTATTATCGTGTGATGTTTTTATTCGGATTAAAAAGTGAAGAAATTTATTACATTGGTGGCAGTGAGGCATTACCGCCTCCCCTAACACGTGAAGAGGAAGAATATTTGCTGGAAAAACTGCCTACCGGCGATACGGCTATTCGCGCAATGCTAATCGAACGTAATTTAAGGCTAGTCGTATACATCGCTCGTAAGTTTGAGAATACCGGCATTCATATCGAAGATCTCGTATCAATCGGCGCGATAGGTCTAATTAAGGCGGTTAACACCTTTGATCCTGAGAAAAAGATTAAGCTGGCCACCTACGCCTCGCGTTGTATTGAAAATGAAATATTGATGTACCTGCGCCGCAATAGCAAGACGCGTACCGAAGTGTCCTTTGATGAACCGCTTAACATCGACTGGGATGGAAATGAACTGCTTCTATCGGATGTGCTCGGAACGGAGAATGACACGATTTACCGTAACATTGAAGAGCAGGTAGATCGCAAGCTGCTTCACAAAGCGCTTGATAAATTGTCAGAGCGTGAACGAATTATTATGGAGCTTCGCTTCGGTCTTGCCGACGGTGAGGAAAAAACACAAAAGGATGTTGCTGATCTACTTGGCATTTCACAGTCCTATATTTCACGCCTTGAGAAGCGAATTATTAAAAGGCTTCGTAAAGAATTTAACAAAATGGTTTAGATCCCGCATCCTGCTTACAGTTGTCGAACGATGTCGCAATAGGAATAAAAAGGACTCCTGAGGAGATAATGTACATTAATGTTTCTCCTTGGGAGGTAATCACGTTGACCCGAAATAAAGTCGAGATCTGTGGAGTGGATACCGCGAAACTGCCTGTCCTTAATAATGTCGAAATGAGAGAATTGTTTACGGCATTGCAAACCCGTAATGAGTGGGCAGCAAGAGAGAAATTAGTTAACGGTAATCTGCGGCTAGTGCTTAGCGTTATACAACGGTTTAACAATAGGGGAGAGTTTGTAGACGACTTATTCCAGGTCGGATGCATTGGACTTATGAAGGCGATAGATAATTTCGACCTTAGCCAAAATGTCAAATTTTCCACCTATGCCGTACCGATGATTATCGGGGAAATACGCCGTTACTTGCGTGACAACAACCCTATACGCGTATCACGCAGCTTGAGAGACATTGCCTACAAGGCGCTTCAAGTTAGGGATAGCTTGACGAACAAAAATTCACGCGAACCGACGATTTTTGAAATATCGGAAGCATTAAACGTTCCGAAGGAAGATGTCGTATTCGCACTGGACGCCATTCAAGATCCTGTTTCATTGTTTGAACCGATCTACCATGACGGCGGCGATCCTATTTATGTTATGGACCAAATTAGTGACGAACGAAACAAAGACGTATCGTGGATCGAGGAAATCGCGCTTCGGGAAGCTATGCATAAGCTGAACGACCGTGAAAAAATGATTTTGTCGATGCGCTTTTTCGAAGGCAAGACGCAAATGGAGGTAGCCGATGAAATCGGCATCTCACAGGCACAGGTTTCTCGTTTGGAAAAATCGGCTATTCAGCAAATGCAAAAGCATGTAAAAACATAAAAAAACGGTGCCTCTCGGCACCGTTTTTTTGTTTATGTGATTTATTGAAGGGGACTAACCAATAATCATCAACCAAAAAGATAAGAAACTGATGATCAGACAAAGCGGAGAGTAAACATACGTATCCATTCGTGCAAAATGCGTATTTCGAATCGTTTTGAACAACCCGACAGCACGAAATTCACCAACTGCTCTAGCCAAAAAAACAATAGCAAGTGCCCAGGCTGCAATGGAGGGCAGCGATGCTGGTCCGATGACAGGGATAATATCAGCAAACATGAGAATGAATGCAGCGCCCGCAAAGAAAAGTACTGCAACAGCTGCCGTTCCAACAGGACGAGGTTTAAAAAGAGGCTGAGATGTGTAATTCTTTGTCGGGACAGCAATGGAGATTCCATGCCGACCGCCTAACACCCAATATATATGTATTACGCCGATGACGAACAACATCGCACTAATGAGCGCTGCTAATAACGATTGCATCACATATCCCTCCGTGTCATGAATGATTTTTTTCAATAAACGGCATAAGCAGGTCAATCTGCTTCTTGGTTTCTTCTGGATTGAGAGTACGATGTTTATTTCGTTCGTACCATCCTAAGTAATAACTGTATAAGAGTTCAGATGTATTCTTTGCCTCATCTTCTAATAATTCGCACGCAATGAGCAAGCCGCTCATATAATCCAAGCGCTGCTGCTCAATTTGCTGAAGCAGATCGGCATACGCAGGCGATGTCGATCCTAATTTTCGGAAATGATAAATAAAATCTTTTCCTTCTATCGTGCTGAACATGACGCTGAGCAGCTGGTGTACCTTTTGCTTCGGTTCTAATGAGTCATGCTGCTGAATATGAGCGATGATTGATGTGGTTGTTTGTTCATGCCAGTAATGAATAATACGATCCACATACAAAATACGATTTTTAAAATACCAATAGAAGCTGGTTTTACTGCTGTTTAACTGCTTAGCGAGCTGTTCGATAACGAGAGCTTCGATACCCCCTTCAGCAAATTTTTGCAGTCCAAGATTGATCCAATCGAGTTCCGTTGCGACGATTTTTGGCATGATATGCTCCTTATTCGATCCTTTGATATTCTTTTATTGTACGCTATCGTACATAAAAATCAAATTTTGAAATAAGAGGCTCCTTTTCTTGATAAGAAGGA
Source organism: Pristimantibacillus sp. Z349TD_6 (assembly GCF_056173205.1). Taxonomy (NCBI): domain Bacteria; kingdom Bacillati; phylum Bacillota; class Bacilli; order Caryophanales; family Paenibacillaceae; genus Pristimantibacillus (SeqCode); species Pristimantibacillus sp. Z349TD_6. Next base: position 3,404,370 of record NZ_CM149662.1, read on the forward strand.
CATTTTGGGCGATTTCCACATATAGTTATAGGAGAGACAAACGGGTGATCACTCTACTTGAAAAGTGGTGAGCGGAAATGAAAATATCTGATTTTCAAACAAAGGACGTTATTAATATTGTGGACGGAAAAAAGCTGGGTCAAATAACGGATTTGGAGCTTGATCTGCGGCAAGGTCGGATCGATTCTATTGTGGTGCCGCAGTATACTAAGTTTTTGGGGATGTTTGGCGGTGGCGGCACGGAAGTCGTTATTCCATGGCGCAATATTGTGAAAATTGGGGCAGACGTTGTGCTCGTTCGAATGGATGACACGAAACAGCTTCGTTCCGAGGAAGAAGATTTGCACGCTCGCTCATAAAACGCTAAACTGTGACTATACCAGCAAAGCTGATTTGCTCTGCAAACCCAAGCTCATGCTTACGAAGTAGGTTTACTCTGCAAACCTAAGCTTATGCTTACGAAGTAGGTTTGCTTCGCAAACCTAAGCTTATGCTTACGAAGTAGGTTTGCTTCGCAAACCTTTAAGAGGTGAACAAATGGAATCTTTTAAACATAATCAATCAGCGAAGGGACCTTCGCTTTTTTTATTGTCTGAATGGGAATCACGTTATGATCGTTTGAACGCGGGGTTTACAGGACGTCAAGGCGGGGTTAGCGAAGGCCACTTTTCATCGTTAAACATGGGCTTGCACGTCAAGGATCAAGATGCTGCGGTTATATCGAATAGGCGATTGTTGACCGATGCTATCGGCTGGCCATTTGAAGCATGGACATGTGCTGAACAGGTGCATGGGAACCGGGTATGGCAAGTGACTGAAGCAGATAAAGGCAAGGGTAGAAATAGTCTGGACGATGTGCTCAGGGATTGTGATGCTATCATGACAAATGTCCCTGGGGTGCTGCTGACTTCTTTTTACGCAGATTGTGTCCCATTGTATTTCTATGATCCAGAGCATGATGCGGTGGCGCTTGCCCATGCCGGTTGGAAGGGAACCGTCCAGCAGATTGCTGTAAAAACGGTACAAGCAATGGAGCAAGCATATGGAACCGACCCTAAAGCGCTTGTGGCAGCGATAGGGCCTTCTATAGGAGGCTGCTGCTATGAGGTGGATGGTCCGGTCATAGAGCAAGTACAGGCGCTTTTGACTGATCTGAGCTTGTCGCAAGAAGAAGCGGATTCCATGCTTAAGCTGAGCGAGAATGGCAAAGCGAACTTAGACTTGAAAGAAATAAACCGACAGATTATGATAAAAGCAGGAATTTTGCCGATACGTATCGAATTAACAGAGTGGTGCACTGGATGCAGACGGGATTTATTTTTTTCTCATCGCAAAGAAGGTGGCTTAACCGGCCGAATGGCCAGTTGGATCGGCATTCGGGAGAGGTGAAACATGTCATTCACATTAGAGAATAGAATTGAGCTTGTGGAAGAGCGAATTAAGAAAGCTTGCGAGCGTGCCGGGCGCAGCAGAGATGAAGTTCAAATTATTGCTGTTACGAAATATGTTTCTTTAGATACCACGAAGGCTGCCCTAGGGCAAGGCTTGCTTCATTTGGGTGAAAATCGTTGGCAGGACGCACAGGCGAAGTGGGAAGCGATAAGCGGCAGTGATGATCTAGCAGCAGAGGATCAGCCTATCTGGCATTTTATCGGTTCATTGCAAACGAATAAGGTGAAGGACGTCATTGGGAAGTTTACATACATGCATTCGTTGGACAGGCTATCGCTTGCTGAAGCCATAAATAAGCGTGCTTCCCAGCTAGGGATTATCGTTCCTTGCTTTATTCAAGTAAATGTATCTGGGGAAGATTCCAAGCAAGGCATTAATCCAGACGAGCTCTTTCCCTTTGTGGAGCAGCTTGCTAAGTTTAATTCGATCAAGCCAATTGGTTTGATGACGATGGCTCCTTATGAAGCCGAACCAGAGCAAACGAGACCCGTCTTTAGAGCATTGCGAGAGCTGAGGGATGAATTAGAGCGGCGCTCGGAACATCCAAACACCATCACCCAGTTATCAATGGGCATGTCGAATGATTTTGAGGTTGCCATCGAAGAAGGAGCGACATGGATTCGCCTTGGTACGATATTAGTAGGGAAAGAGGAGGAATAGGGATGAGCGTCATGAACCGCTTTATGAGTTTTCTTGGCTTGCAAGATGAAGAAGAAGTTGTAGAGAGAGAACGTGTTGTACAGCAGGAAGAACAAGAAGCTGAAACTTCTCCCTTCGAGGCACGTAAAAACACGAAGAGCAATAATGTCGTCAGCATTCATTCACAGAAGAATGTCCGGGTAGTACTTAGCGAGCCAAGGTCTTATGATGAAGCGCAAGAAATTGCTGATCATTTGCGTTCACGCCGTGCAGTAATCGTGAATCTTCAACGTGTTCGCAGCGATCTTGCTGTTCGAATTGTTGATTTTCTAAGCGGTACCGTGTACGCTTTAGGCGGAAGCATCTCTAAGCTAGGACCCAATATTTTTCTTTGTACGCCGGATTCAGTCGAAATTCAAGGTGCTATAACGGAAATGCTGGCGGAGGAGAACGACTACAACAAAATGAGGTGACCTTGAGTTAATGGATGAAGTTTATAGTATTGTGATGCTGGTACAAAAAATTTACACGTTTATGATCATTGGTTATGTGCTGCTATCTTGGTTGCCTAACGCTCGTGAAAGCTTTATCGGCGTATTTCTAGGTAAGCTGGTTGAGCCATACTTAGGTATTTTCAGAAAGTTTATTCCGCCAATCGGAGGCATGCTGGATCTATCGCCAATCCTTGCCGTGTTCGCATTGCAATTTGTAGCGTATGGCCTGATTGCAGTAATCGGATTTTTTATTTGATTAAAGGAATGAGTTTAAATGAAACAAGGAATATACGATCATTTCCATCCCGACGAGAAACCTTTCGTAGATCGGGCGGAGGAATGGATAGAGCGGTCCGCACAGCAGCATGAGCTGAAGCGGACCGATTTTTTAGACCCAAGACAAGCACAAATATTGACTATTTTGGCAAATCGCAACCCTGATGTTAATGTCCGGTTTGACGGCGGTTATGATCAAGCTGAGCGTAGACGAGCCATTATAGGTCCAGATTATCGGAATTTGGATGACGAAAATGCTGGCATATCTGTTCTTGTAGTTAATGGACCGGGACAAGCCCAAATGGAATTAGATCATGGTGATTTTTTAGGAGCACTGCTTGGACTTGGTATAAAACGTGACCGAATTGGTGACATACATGTGCATGAGCATTTTTGTCATATCATTGTTATGGATGAAATTGCGGATTACTTGAATATCCATCTAAGACAGGTTCATCGGATTAATGTGCTGACAGACGTACTTCCACTATCTGAGCTTCAGACGGCTTTGGTTAAGCTGGAGGAAATGAGTTTGTCAGTTGCTTCTATGCGATTGGACGGGATTGCGAGCGATGTTTATCGCATAAGCAGATCCAAAATCGTTGATCCGATTCGGGCAGGAAGATGCAGGGTGAATTGGAAATCGGAAGAAGACCCATCCGAGCAGCTTCGAGCGGGTGACGTTGTGTCATTCAAAGGACTTGGCCGATTTAAAGTACTAGAGGTGGATGGCGTGACAAAAAAAGGCAGAATTCGAGTAAAGATCGGCAAATTTATTTGAATGATTGCAGGAATTTTCCTGTAGTTGTCGAATTATTCTCATCAAATCGTGTATTTTCGGTTACGAATGTTCCAAATACCATAAGGAGGTGCCCCAATGCCGTTATCGCCATTGGACATACATAACAAAGAGTTTGGTCGGAGATTGCGTGGCTACGATGAGGATGAAGTTAATGAATTTCTAGATCAGGTCATCAAAGACTATGAATCGCTCATTCGTGAAAATAAAGAAATGCAAAACCAAGTATTAGGCTTGCAGGAGAGATTGAATCATTTTACGAATATCGAAGAAACGCTTAGCAAAACGATTATAGTTGCACAAGAAGCAGCCGATGAAGTAAGAAACAACGCGAAGAAGGAAGCACAGTTGATCATTAAGGAATCAGAGAAAAATGCTGATCGAATTATCAATGATTCACTTGCCAAGTCTCGCAAGGTTTCTCTTGAGGTAGAAGAGCTTAAAAAACAAGCTTCCGTATACCGTGCTCGTTTCCGTACACTTGTAGAAGCTCAGCTTGAACTGCTTTCCGTAGATGGTTGGGATACGCTGGAGCCGCATGTAAGACAAACCGAGCATGAATTGACTCGCGGCTAGTTTTTTTATAAACAGGCGAAATGCCATTTGACATTTGGCCTGTTGTTACGCTATAACTAATAGTAATTAATTGATGATCTAAACTTCGTTGATGAGAACAAGTACGTTTTGAGTTCACTCCTCAGAGAGCCGGCGGCAGCTGAAAGCCCGGTGTGTGAGCTATTGCGGAATATCCTCTCTGAGAAGCGGTGCTGAACCTGCGTAAGCAGCAGTAAGTGCTGACGGCTGTCCCCCGTTACAGGGAACGCGAATATTATGTTCGCGACTAAGGTGCCGCATGAAGCACAGCTGAACGTAGCTGTCTGCTCTCATTAACTTGTTGCTGGATTTCAGCAGCAGTGCGGAACAAGGGTGGTAACGCGACTAAGCCTCGTCCCTTCTCATAGGGATGAGGCTTTATTTTTGTTTAAATTAGGAGGCTGAAGCGATGCAACGCGTAGACGTTAAGGAACGTGCCCGCACCCGTGAGCTGCGAGTGCTGGAGCAATGGAAAACAGATGAAACGTTTAAAAAATCAATAGCAAACCGGGAAGGCAAGCCGAATTTTGTATTTTATGAAGGGCCGCCTACCGCTAATGGAGCACCACATATCGGTCATGTACTTGGCCGCGTAATTAAGGATTTTATTTGTCGCTACAAAACAATGGCAGGATACCGTGTTATCCGTAAAGCAGGATGGGATACGCATGGACTGCCGGTTGAGCTTGGAGTTGAGAAGCAGCTAGGCATCTCCGGCAAGCAGGAAATCGAAGAATACGGTGTAGAGAAGTTTGTGAAAAAATGCAAAGACAGCGTATTTGAATATGAGAAGCAGTGGCGTGAGCTAACAGAAGGCATCGCGTATTGGACGGATTTAGACAATCCATATATCACGCTTAAAAACGAGTACATCGAGAGTGTATGGCATATTTTATCGTCAATCCACGGAAAAGGTCTGCTGTACCGCGGTCATCGCGTAAGTCCTTATTGCCCGGATTGTCAAACGACGCTTAGCTCACACGAGGTTGCACAAGGTTATGAGGATGTTAAGGATCTAAGCGCAACAGCGAAGTTTAAGCTAGTGGAATCGGGAGAATTCGTTCTTGCTTGGACAACTACGCCGTGGACGCTTCCTGCAAATGTGGCGTTAGCCGTAAATCCAGAGCTTGATTATATCCGTGCTTCCAAAAACGGTGAAGTTTATATCGTTGCTCAAAATCTAGCGGAGAGCGTTCTTAAAGAAGATTATGAAGTTCTATCCGTATTGAAAGGCGCTGAGCTTGTTGGTCTTAGCTACGAGCCGCCATTCCAATACGTTGCCCTAGAAAAAGGCCACATCGTTATTGCAGGCGATTTCGTTAGCGACACTAGCGGTACGGGTATCGTTCATATCGCACCAGCACATGGTGAGGATGACTACCGAGTTTCACGCGACAACGGAATCAGCATGCTGAGTGTTGTTGATTTGGCTGGTCGCTATACGTCAGAGGTTACTGACTTTGCAGGACGTTTCGTGAAAGACGCTGAGCTTGATATTGACATCGTCAAAAACCTTAGTGAACGCGGTCTTCTTTACTCGAAGGAGCGCTACGAGCATAGCTATCCATTCTGCTGGCGCTGCAAAACGCCGCTCATCTACTATGCGATGGAAAGCTGGTTTATTAAAACAACAGCGGTTAAGGATCAGTTGATCGCCAATAACAACAGCGTAGATTGGTATCCTGGCCATATCCGTGAAGGTCGCTTTGGTAAGTTTTTGGAGGATTTGGTTGATTGGAACATCAGCCGCAACCGTTACTGGGGTACGCCGCTTAACGTTTGGGTCTGCGATGTAACAGGCAAGGAGTATTCACCAAGCAGTATTGCTGATCTGCGTGCGATGGCGATTGGCGATGTGCCTGAAGACATTGAGCTTCATAAACCGTATGTGGATGATATTAAGCTAAAATCACCTTTCGCTGAGGGTGCTGAAATGACGCGTACACCTGAAGTTATCGATGTATGGTTCGACAGCGGTTCGATGCCGTTCGCTCAGCATCATCATCCGTTTGAGAACGAGCAGCAATTCGCTGAGCAATATCCAGCAGACATTATCTGTGAGGGTATTGACCAAACGCGCGGCTGGTTCTACAGCTTGCTTGCAGTTTCTACTCTGTATAATGGTAAAGCGCCATATAAAGCGGTTATCTCGACTGGCCATATTTTGGATGAGAACGGGCAAAAGATGTCCAAATCTAAGGGCAATGTAATCGACCCTTGGGAAATCATCAACGAATATGGAACGGACGCGTTCCGCTGGGCATTGCTTGCAGACAGCGCGCCATGGAACAGCAAACGCTTCTCACGCGGCATTGTTGGCGAAGCGAAATCGAAAGTCATTGATACGATTGTAAATACACATGCGTTTTTCGCGTTATATGCTTCAATCGATGGCTTTGACTACACAGCGCATGAAGAGATCAAATCAGACAACAAGCTGGATCGCTGGATCATTTCACGTCTGAACAGCTTGATTAATACAGTGAACAAGGGTCTTGAAGTAAATGATTTCCTTAATCCAGCTAAATCGATTGAGGTTTTCGTTGACGAGCTGAGCAACTGGTATATCCGCCGTTCACGTGATCGTTTCTGGGGAAGCGGGCTTACAAATGATAAATTAGCCGCTTATCAAACTTTGCGCAGCGTATTGCTTACCCTCTCGCGTCTGATCGCTCCCTATGCACCTTTGCTTGCAGAGGATGTATTCGGAAACCTTGGCGGAGCAGGCAGCGTTCATTTGGCTGATTATCCGAAAGCGGATGAAACGCTTATTGATGAGACGTTGGAGCGCGATATGGAAAGTGCAAAACAAATCGTTGAGCTTGCTCGCAACGTTCGGAACGAAACAGGAATCAAAACGCGCCAGCCTTTGTCGGAGCTAATCGTATCGCTTGATCGTGATTTCAACGTAGCAGACTACGAGGATATCGTGAAGGATGAAATAAATGTAAAAGCTATTACCGTACAAAATTCAGACAGTGGATTTGTTGACTTTACCCTTAAGCTGAATCTTAAAGTTGCCGGTAAAAAATACGGTAAAAACGTTGGGCCTATTCAAGGTCAGCTAAAAGGACTATCAGCAGAACAGACTCGAAGCATCGTAAATGGCGGAAGCTTCGACTTCACAAGTGCAGAAGGCGAACAGCTGTCAATCACTGTTGATGAGCTGTTGGTTGAGAAGCAAGCGAAATCAGGTTTCGCTTCTGCATCTGGCAACGGTGTAACTGTAGCGCTGAATACGGATATTACAGCTGAGCTTGAGCAAGAAGGCTGGGTTCGTGAAGTGATTCGCGCCGTTCAGGATACACGCAAAAAGCTCGATCTGCCAATTGAGAAGCGCATCGATCTTGTACTTGATGTAGACGCAGAGCTCAAAGCGGCGCTGGATGCGTTCGCACAAGTGCTTCAAGACAACGTGCTTGTTCAAACCGTCACTTATGGTGATGAGCCGGGGATGGAGAAAGTTGTGCTTGGCGAAAAAGAAATAGGGATTTTCATCCGCGGATAGGGTTATAGTATAAAGGAAATTAACAAGCGAAAAAAACGAGGCCGTCGCCTTCCGACAGCTGCAGCAAACGACTGAATGGTCGCGGTGCTTGCAATGTCCGGCAGGTCAGGCCTCGTTTTATTGTTTGACAAAGGGGATGCCTCGTATGAATACAAATAACCCGGAACAGCCGAAAAATTTGAACGAGTTACAAACTTCGTTAAGCAAGCTTGATAAACGACTGCAAACTATTGCTACCGAAATGGAACATACCCAAATAGCGGATTACATTGATCTGTTAAACAGACCATGGACAATGATTTGGAAAAACCTGCTGGCTGGTACAGCCAGAGGTGTAGGAATCGCGATTGGCTTTACCTTTTTTGCTGCGACCATTCTTTATGTTCTGCGTATATTAGGAGCGTTAAACTTACCGATAATCGGCGACTATATTGCAGACATTGTCCGAATTGTCCAAATCCAGCTTGAAGGAAAAGTTTATTGATTATAAGTGTTGATCTTCAAGATCAGCTTCTAATCCATGATCGCCTTCGTCTGACTCCAAGTAATTTTTGTACTCTCGGTTGCGAATGACGGACACATGGCGCCCTGTAATGTCAGTTGCAAGAAAGCTTTCAATGGATTCAACGAAGCCGTCATTCTCGAAAGCTTCAATACCTACATGCTCATAATCGGCGACATCTCGGTTCTCAGATGTGGCAGGTGAATCCGCATTGCCCCATTGCTCAACAATTTGCCAAGCATCCTCGCCATCAAAGCCGTTGTAGGAATCATGCTCATCCATGCTGGTTCGACCAAATGGCGGATCGAGAAATAATTCTTCAACTGGCCTGCGCAGGGATAAATGTTGCCTTGGCGCATGTTCAATGCAGTAAAGCGTATCGGGCACGGCATCCAAACGTTCAAGCGGAATAGGTTCATTGCATGTTTTACAAATGCCGTATGTTCCATCAGCAATCGCGGTTAGCGCTGCCTCAATGCGATTTAGATGCAATTCTTCTTGTTCATGAAGGGCTACATCTTTCTCGCGTTCATAAAGCTCAGTAGCGACATCACCTGGATGATTATCGATTGTGGATAGTTCTCCGGTAGTGTCACGCAACGAATTCGCTAAGCCATAATGATCGTTTTCTGAGAAACGTTTTTCAATTTCGCGCTGCTCGTCCAATAATCTGGCTTGCAGCAGCTGAATATGAGCAGTGTTTGGCTTTGTCATTTTGAGCACCCTCCTTAGCAGGGAACATAATTGCAGTATTAGCTTTTGCTGAAATACGGTTTTTCAGTATGGTCTTCAATGGAAGAACAGCAGGCGGGTGCTGGCTCTTATTTAGCTCCGTATGCTACAATTGATTAGCAAACTTTCAGAAATGCACTGGCTATTCACATTTGGTCTGAAGTGTTTTTGAATGGAAACGCTGCTTTACAAAAAATTAGGAGTGATTCGATGCGTTTTTATTATTACTGGGTAGCGGTATTAGTGTTAGTCCTTGATTTTGTAACAAAGAAATTAATTGAAACAAAATTAGAGATCGGGGATCAAATTAGCGTTATCGGTAATTTTTTTCTCATCACTTCGCATCGAAATCGCGGTGCTGCATTTGGCATCTTGCAAGAGCAAAGACTGTTTTTTATCATTATTACCGTTATCATTGTTTTGGGTATCATTTGGTACATACAGGCATCGAGAAAATCAGCTAAGCCTTGGCTGCTAGTAGGACTCGGACTAGTTCTTGGCGGCGCAATTGGCAACTTTCTCGATCGTGCGCGTTATGGTGAGGTTGTCGACTTTCTGCAGTTTAACTTCGGCAGCTATGGCTTCCCGATTTTTAACGTGGCGGATTCAGCGATTGTCTGTGGTGTAGCATTAATTCTTATTGACACCTTGTTATCGGCTAGAGATGACAAGAAACGTTTGCAAAATGGAGAGGACAAGGATCAAAACAATCATGAGCAGCAACCTGTATAATGAAGAACCGTTGGAATGGATCGTAGAGGCGGAGCAATCCGGCGAACGAGTAGATAAGTTTGTAACAGACAGTATTGACGATCAAGGCGTATCCCGAACACAGGTTCAGGAATGGATCAAAGCAGGGGCCGTACAGGTCGATGACAAAGTGGCAAAAGCGAATCTGAAGGTAGCAGAGGGCAATCGTGTCGTTCTGATTATCCCAGAGCCTGAAGAGACGGCCATTGTTCCTGAGAACATCCCGCTTGAAGTTATCTATGAGGATTCAGACTTGATTGTTATTAATAAAAAGCGCGGTATGGTCGTTCATCCTGCACCTGGTCATTCTTCAGGCACGCTTGTTAATGCGCTGATGTATCACTGCAAGGACTTGTCCGGTATTAACGGCATGATCCGTCCAGGCATTGTTCACCGCATAGATAAGGACACAACAGGTTTGTTGATGGCTGCCAAAAACGATCTGGCGCATGTCTCGCTTGCTGAGCAGCTTAAGGAGCATACAGTAACGCGAAAATATATCGCACTTGTGCACGGCAATTTGCCGCATGACCAAGGTACGATTGATGCGCCTATCGGACGTGACCTGAATGACAGGAAGCTGTTTACAGTAACTGAGCACAACAGCAGACACGCTGTAACCCATTTTCACGTATTGGAGCGTTTAGGAGATTACACGATTGTTGAGCTTCAGCTAGAAACGGGACGTACCCATCAAATTCGTGTACACATGAAATATATTGGTCACCCGCTTGCGGGAGATCCGGTTTATGGACGCAATAAGACAGTAGCGTTAAAAGGACAAGCTTTGCATGCAACGCTGCTTGGCTTTACACATCCGCGCAGCGGCGAGCGGCTGGAGTTCGAAATGCCTTTGCCGGCAGACTTCGAAAATGTATTAAGCAGCTTGCGTTCAAGGTAATAGTGCAATAGTGCAAACTTTTCACCACATTATTCATTATTTCAAGCACATAAGTACGTTATTCTAATCAATAACAACTGAAGTAAATGAATATAAGGATAGGTGACGTGAAATGACTTCCATTAACCAAAATTACTTGGAGCTGCAAGGCAGCTACTTGTTTTCTGAAATTGCAAAACGCCGTACTAAATTCATTCAAGAAAATCCAAATGCTGAAATTATCAGCTTAGGAATTGGTGATGTTACGCGCGGTTTGCCGGATGCGGTTCTGAATGCTATGCACAGTGCAGTGGACGAGCTTGCAGCTCCAGGTTCATTCCGTGGATACGGACCTGAGCAAGGCTACGATTTTCTAATAAATGCAATTATCGAAAATGACTATAAAGCACGCGGCATTGACATTGCAACAAATGAAGTGTTTGTAAGTGATGGTTCCAAATGCGATGTCGGCAATATACAAGAAATTTTCAGCGAGAACAGTATCGTTGCGGTACAAGATCCGGTTTATCCAGTCTACGTCGATACGAACGTCATGGCTGGCCGCTCAGGCAAATACAATCAAGATACAAAGCGCTACGAGAACATTGCGTATTTGGAGTGTACAGCTGAAAATGATTTCAAGCCTAGCCTTCCTGATCGTAAAGTAGACATTATTTACTTGTGCTATCCGAACAATCCAACTGGCATGACGCTTACGAAAGAAGAGCTTAAAGTATGGGTTGACTATGCGAAAGCAAACAACTGCATCATTCTTTATGACTCCGCATACGAAGCATTTATTCAGGAAGAAGATGTTCCGCACAGCATTTACGAAATCGAAGGCGCGCGTGAAGTAGCCATCGAATTCCGCAGCTTCTCCAAAACAGCAGGTTTTACTGGTGTTCGCTGTGCCTACACAGTTGTGCCGCGCGAGCTGAAAGGTCTTGATGCTTCAGGCAATGAAGTGTTGATCAATGATTTGTGGAATCGCCGCCATACGACGAAGTTTAACGGCGTATCATACGTTACACAGCGTGGAGCAGCTGCGATCTATTCTGAAGAGGGCAAAGCGCAAATCAAATCTTTGGTTGACTACTACATGAAAAATGCAGCAATTATCCGTGACGGCCTTGCGTCCATCGGTCTTGAAGTATTTGGCGGAGTAAACGCTCCTTATATTTGGCTGAAAACACCGAACGGCATGGATTCATGGTCGTTCTTCGATAAGCTTCTTACAGAAGCAAACATCGTTGGAACGCCAGGTGTAGGCTTCGGTCAAAGCGGTCAAGGCTATTTCCGCCTTACAGCATTCGGAAGCCTTGAGAATACTCAAAAAGCAGTTGAAAGAATTCGTAAATTAAGCCTGTAGCAAATAATCGCTATCCTTGCATAGTTTATCAGGATTGGTCCACACTAAGTTGAAGCGGAAATAATCGTTTTTACTTGACATCTTTTGTCGAACGTGGGATAATTCCTATGATATACATCAGTACCTTTAACTCAGTCCCGAGAGGCTGGCAAGGTAGCGTGAATAACAGGTCTATATAAGAGAAGAATAGGACAGCTTTATGCACTGCTTTCTGTGACGAGAGCTCTGCTTGCTTGCACCTATCTCTTTAAGCCTTATCACAAGCTCCTTGCGAAATTCGCAAGGAGCTTTTTGTCGCAACCTGGCAGTTTTGGACGGTTATGGAAGGAGTCAGCGGAAATGACGGAAGAAGAGCATTTAGTCATCATGGATGAAACGGCGATTCGCCGCGCATTAACGCGAATTGCTCATGAAATTGTGGAGAAGAACAAGGGAATCGACAACTGTGTGATTGTAGGCATTCGCACAAGAGGGATCTACCTTGCTCGGCGTATTGCAGAGCGTATCGGTGAAATTGAAGGAAAGCCTGTTCCTGTGAGCGAGCTTGATATTACTCAATATCGTGATGATCGCAAAGCAATCATATCTGCAGACATGGAAATAGCAGCAGCAATTGGCGATACCGACGGCGTACCCTTTACGGTTCAAGACAAACGCATTATTTTGTTCGATGACGTATTGTACACGGGCCGCACGATTCGCGCTGCAATGGACGCGCTTATGGACTGCGGACGGCCGCAAAGCATTCAGCTCGCCGTCCTTGTAGACAGAGGACATCGCGAACTGCCGATTCGACCAGATTTTGTAGGCAAGAACGTCCCAAGCTCTAAACAAGAGCAAATCGATGTGGCTCTTACCGAAATCGATCAAATCGACCAAGTGACCATTATTAATCAGAGGGGGCAAGCCGGATGACCATCACACAGCTTAAACAACGGAGTTTGCTCGGATTAAAAGATTTAAGCCAAGAAGAGATTGAATCGATACTAGATCGTGCTGCTTATTGGGAGAATCATTCAAACAAAGTGCACACGACGATGCAAGGCAGATTTGCAGCCAATATGTTTTTCGAGAACAGCACGCGTACTCGCTTTTCATTCGAAGTAGCAGAGAAACGACTAGGTACAGAAGTACTGAATTTCTCTGCTGCGGTTTCAAGTGTACAAAAAGGCGAGTCAATCTACGATACAGTACGCACACTTGAGTCAATGGGAATTGACGTTGGCATCATTCGCTTAAAGCCGATCGGCGTTCTTGCAGAACTGGCAACAAAGATCAAGGTGCCGCTCATTAATGCCGGCGATGGCAATAACGAGCACCCGACACAAGCGCTGCTGGATATGTACACGATGCGCAAGCATTTTGGACAACTCAAAGGCTTAACGGTCTCGATCGTTGGAGATGTGCTGCATAGCCGCGTTGCAAGATCGAATCTATGGGCTTTGCAAAAATTCGGAGTTAATGTGAACTTTTGCTCACCGCCAAATATGCTAGCCTCTGAGCTTGACGTCTCTTATGTCTCTATAGATGAAGCATTAAAATCAGATGTTGTTATGATGCTGCGCGTCCAGCTGGAACGCCATGAAAGCGGAATGCTGAATTCTGCTGAAAGTTACCGCGAGCATTACGGCTTGACGGTAGAGAGAGCCAGCAAGCTCGCTAATCACGCGATCATTATGCATCCTGCTCCAATCAACCGCAACGTAGAAATAGACGATGAACTGGTTGAGCATCCACAATCTCGCATTTTCCCGCAAATGGAAAACGGGGTTCCTATCCGCATGGCGGTAGTAGAGCGTGCGCTCAGCTAACTTTAGCAACATAGATCTAAATCCGGAGGGTGAAACGACAATGTCATTATGGATTATAAACGGTAACGTATGGAATGAAACTTCGGGCAGCTTAGAAAGTAAGCATATTCGGATCGAAAATAACAAGATCGAAGCTATTATAGACGGTTCCGATTCAGTAGATACAGGAAGCGCAGAAGTCATTGATGCAAAGGGCAAGCTGGTATCGCCAGGCTTTATCGATATGCACGTTCATTTGCGCGATCCGGGCTTTGAATATAAAGAAGATATCGCAACAGGCACACGCTCAGCTGCAAAAGGCGGTTTCACAACGATTGCATGTATGCCTAACACTCGTCCTGTAACGGATACTGCTGAAACGGTACGCTACATTACGAACAAGGCGGCTCAAGTCGGCGTTGTCAAAGTATTGCCATACGCATCGATCACTAAAAACGAGCTTGGCCGCGAGTTGACGGATTTTGCTTCATTAAAAGAAGCGGGTGCAATTGGCTTTACGGATGACGGTGTAGGTGTCCAGAACGCGCAAATGATGAAAAACGCGATGGCGCTTGCTCATTCCATGGATATGCCGATCATCGCTCACTGCGAAGATGATTCATTGGTTGAAGGCGCTTGGGCATCGGAAGGCGAGTTTTCCCGCAAGCACGGCTTGAAAGCTATCCCAAATGAATCCGAAGCGATTCATGTAGGCAGAGACGTACTATTAGCAGAAGCGACGGGCGTTCATTATCATGTATGCCACGTTAGTACTGAGCAATCGGTACGGTTAATTCGCCTAGCTAAGCAAATCGGAGTTCGCGTTACTGCTGAGGTTTGCCCGCATCACTTGCTGCTGTCTGATGAGGATATTCCGGGCCTTGATGATGCAAATTGGAAAATGAACCCTCCGCTTCGTACGCCGCGTGACGTTCAAGCGGTTATCGAAGCGATTGAAGACGGAACGATCGATATGGTCGTTACGGACCATGCACCGCATAGCGCGGAAGAGAAAGCTCGCGGCGTTCAACTTGCACCTTTTGGCATCGTTGGCTTCGAGACAGCTTTCCCGCTCTTGTACACAAAATTTGTTCAAACCGGCAAGTGGACGCTTGGCTTCCTGCTGCAGCGCATGACTGCAGATCCGGCACGTGTTTTCCGGCTTCCAACGGGGCGCTTAGAGCAAGGTGCTCCTGCTGATATTACAATCGTTGATTTGGACAACGAGCGTTCGGTTGATCCGAGCACATTCGCATCCAAAAGCAACAACACGCCATTCGGCGGCTGGAAGCTTAGCGGCTGGCCTGTAACAACGATCGTTGACGGCGCAGTTGTTTGGTCAGAATAAATAACTTTTACTAACTAAAGCCAATATATGGGGACAATCAACACCTGAGGAGTGATACGGATGCAAGCAAGATTATTATTGGAAGACGGTACATTGTTCACAGGACTTTCGTTCGGTGCAGAAGCACAAATGATGGGCGAGGTTGTATTTAATACTGGAATTACTGGTTATCAAGAAGTTTTATCCGATCCGTCCTACTGCGGACAAATCGTAACGATGACTTATCCGCTAATCGGCAACTACGGCATTACACGTGATGATTTTGAGTCGATGCGCCCATTTATTCACGGCTTTGTCGTTCGTCGTCATGAAGAAGTGCCAAGCAACTGGCGCGCTCAATATTCACTAGGACAACTTCTTAAAGAATACGGCATCCCGGGCATCAGCGATATTGATACACGTATGCTTACTCGCAAGCTTCGTAACTACGGTACAATGAAGGGCCTAATCACAACAGGCAACGAGCGCGTAGAAGAACTTGCTGAACGTCTGAACATCTCGAAGCTAATGACGGATCAAGTCGCACGCACTTCTACATCTCATGTATTCTCAAGCCCGGGTCAAGGCGAGCGTATCGTACTTGTTGACTTCGGTGCAAAAAGCGGTATTTTGCGCGAGCTTACTAAGCGCGGCTGCGATGTAGTTGTTGTTCCTCACGATACAACAGCAGACCAAATTCGTCGCCTAGCTCCAGATGGCATTCAATTGTCCAATGGCCCTGGGGACCCGCAGGATGCACCTTATGCTGTGAAAATGATTTCTGAGCTGCTCGGCGAATACCCGATCTTCGGAATTTGCTTAGGCCACCAGCTGTTCGCATTAGCTTGCGGAGCAGAAACAACAAAGCTTAAATTCGGACATCGCGGCGGAAACCACCCGGTTAAAGAATTGGCAACTAACCGTTGCTACATTACTTCACAAAACCATGGCTACACGGTGCTTGAAGAATCAGTAGCAAACACGCCGCTTGTAGTAACACATATCAATAACAATGACCGCACGATCGAAGGACTTAAACACAATACATTCCCAGCTTTCTCGGTTCAATATCACCCAGAAGCTGCGCCTGGACCGTATGATTCCAGCTATTTGTTTGATGAGTTCCTAGAAATGATCCGTACGCACAAGAAAAATAACCCACAAAAACCTCGTCAAGCTGTGTTGTCGGAGACGTTGAAAGGAGAGCTTCAGTATGCCCAAAAATAATGAACTCAAAAAAATTCTCGTGATCGGTTCCGGTCCAATTGTCATCGGACAAGCGGCGGAATTCGACTATGCCGGTACTCAAGCCTGTCAAGCGCTCAAAGAAGAGGGCTATGAGGTTGTTCTTATAAACAGTAACCCAGCAACAATCATGACAGACACGAACATGGCTGACAAAGTATATATCGAGCCTATTACTTTAGATTTTGTATCACAAATCATTCGTCAAGAACGTCCAGATGGACTTCTTCCGACGCTTGGCGGCCAGACAGGCCTTAATATGGCGGTTGAGCTTGCACGCGCAGGCGTTCTTGAACGCGAGAATGTAAAATTGCTTGGAACACAGCTGACAGCTATTGAGAAAGCGGAGGATCGCGACTTATTCCGTGACCTTATGCGTGAGTTGGAACAGCCAGTACCAGACAGTGATATCGTGACTACAGTAGAAGATGCAGTTAACTTCGCTAACACGATTGGTTACCCAATCATCGTCCGTCCTGCTTATACACTGGGCGGAACAGGCGGCGGTATTTGTGCGAATGAAGAAGAACTGCGC
This sequence comes from Pristimantibacillus sp. Z349TD_6, assembly GCF_056173205.1. Lineage (NCBI taxonomy): Bacteria > Bacillati > Bacillota > Bacilli > Caryophanales > Paenibacillaceae > Pristimantibacillus (SeqCode) > Pristimantibacillus sp. Z349TD_6. The sequence continues at coordinate 3,421,262 of NZ_CM149662.1, forward strand.
GAAACGGTTGCTTCTGGAATCCGTTATAGCCCGATTAGCCAGTGCTTGATCGAGAAATCGATCGCAGGCATGAAGGAAGTCGAATATGAGGTTATGCGTGATGCGAACGATAACTGTATCGTTGTCTGCAACATGGAAAACTTTGACCCGGTTGGCGTACATACAGGCGATAGCATCGTCGTAGCGCCAAGCCAAACCTTGTCTGATCGCGAGTATCAAATGCTTCGTTCAGCTTCCCTAAAAATCATTCGTGCGCTGAACATCGAGGGCGGCTGTAACGTACAGTTCGCACTTGATCCACAAAGCTATCAATATTATGTCATTGAAGTAAATCCGCGCGTAAGCCGTTCATCGGCACTAGCGTCGAAAGCAACAGGATACCCAATTGCCAAAATGGCAGCAAAAATCGCTGTCGGCTACACACTCGATGAGCTTGTAAACCCTGTTACAGGACAAACGTATGCTTGCTTCGAGCCAACACTTGATTATATCGTATCAAAAATTCCACGCTGGCCGTTTGATAAATTCGTTAACGCGAACCGTAAACTTGGTACGCAAATGAAAGCAACTGGCGAAGTTATGGCTATCGGCCGTACGTTTGAGGAATCCATTCATAAAGCGGTTCGTTCACTGGAAATTGGCGCTCACCGCATTCACTTGAAAGAAGCTTCATCTTTGGAAGATGCAGTGCTTCGCGCACGTCTAGAGAAGCCGGATGATGAGCGTATGTTCCTCGTAGCAGAAGCGTTCCGCCGGGGCTATCAGCTTCAAGAAATTCAAGACATTACCAACATCGACTGGTGGTTCCTTGATAAAATTCAGTCCATCGTAGCATTCGAGGATCGTATGCGCAGCGAATCAACGTTGAATCAACAAACGTTGTATGAAGCTAAACGCAAAGGTTTCTCAGATCGCTCTATTGCTGAAATTCGTCAAGAAGGTTTCCCGAATGGCAGTCACACAACGGAAGCTGACGTGCGGGCACTTCGCGAACAGCTTAACTTGAAGCCAGTATACAAAATGGTTGATACATGCGCAGCTGAATTCGAAGCTTCGACACCATATTACTACTCCACTTATGAAGTAGAGAATGAAGTAACTGTTACAGACAAACAGAAAGTTCTAGTCCTTGGATCTGGACCAATTCGTATCGGTCAAGGCATCGAGTTCGATTACTCGACGGTTCATGCAGTATGGGCGATTCAAAATGCAGGTTATGAAGCGGTTATTATCAACAATAACCCAGAAACGGTTTCAACGGACTTCAGCACATCGGACAGACTTTACTTTGAGCCATTGTTCTTTGAAGATGTATTGAATGTTATTGAGCAAGAAAATCCGATTGGCGTAATCGTACAATTCGGCGGTCAAACGGCAATCAACCTTGCAGCTCCGCTTTCCAAAGCTGGCGTACGCATTCTAGGCTCCAGCCTTGAGAGCATTGATGCTGCAGAGGATCGCAAGAAATTCGAAGCATTGCTTCGCAGCCTGAATATCGCACAGCCTGACGGCAAAACCGTTATCTCTGTTGATGAAGCGGTAGTTACGGCACAAGGACTTGGTTATCCGGTACTTGTTCGTCCTTCCTATGTACTTGGCGGACGCGCAATGGAAATTGTGTACTCGGATGAAGAACTGCTTAACTATATGGAAGTTGCAGTGAAAATCAACCCTGAGCATCCGGTTCTAATCGACCGTTATATGCTTGGTAAAGAAGCTGAAGTAGACGCGATTTGTGATGGTGAGACCGTTGTTATTCCAGGGATTATGGAGCATGTTGAGCGCGCAGGCGTTCACTCAGGCGATTCCATTGCGGTATATCCACCACAATCACTTTCAGAAGAAATTAAACAGCAAATCGTTGACATCACGATTAGCATTACTAAAGCTCTTAACGTAATTGGACTTGTTAACATCCAGTTCGTCATTCACCAAGAAAAAGTATATGTGATAGAAGTTAATCCGCGTTCATCGCGTACCGTACCTTTCCTAAGCAAAGTTACGAATATTCCGATGGCAAACTTAGCTACTAAAGCAATTCTCGGTACGAAGCTTGCTGATCTTGGTTATGTTGAAGGTTTATGGCCTGAGGATGAATATGTTTCGGTAAAAGTTCCTGTCTTCTCCTTCGCGAAGCTGCGCCGGGTTGACCCAACGCTAACGCCGGAAATGAAATCAACAGGTGAAGTAATGGGCCGCGACGTTCAATATGCGAAAGCTCTTTATAAAGGTCTCATTGGCGCAGGTATGAAAATTCCAACATCAGGCGCAATCATAGCTACAGTTGCGGATAAAGATAAAGAGGAAGCAACTGAGTTGCTTCGCGGATTCTTTAACCTAGGCTACAAAATTATTGCTACAGGCGGAACGGCGAAAGCACTCGAAGAAGCCGGCCTTATCGTTACGACTGTTAATAAGCTTAGCGAAGGCTCGCCGAATATTCTTGATCTAGTACGTGAAGGGCAAGCGCAATTTGTAGTCAATACGTTGACTAAAGGCAAAGCTCCTGAACGTGATGGATTCAGAATTCGTCGTGAAGCGGTTGAGAATGGCGTCGTTTGTATGACATCGCTTGATACAGTTCGTGCATTGCTTGTCATGCTCGAAACGTTGAACTTCTCCTCCCGTTCAATGCCAGTAGCGCTACAAAACAAATAAGCTCTCTGAGCTTAAAAGTACGGCCAGCGTTTATTGCTTCGTTATCTACCTTAAGACGTTAGTCTCAAGGTAGATAGCTAGGAGCAAACGTATGGCCGTTTATTTTGCAAATGAACAGAGAAATGGAGCGATTTCGGATGAAATTGACTAAAGAGCAAGCAGCAGGACGGATTATGGTAGCCCTTGATTATCCAGATGCAGCAGCGGCTGAACGTTTAATTGCCGAACTGCAAGGCATTCCCTGTTATATGAAGGTGGGTATGCAGTTGTTTTATGCTGCCGGTCCTTCCTTCGTGCAAAGCTTGAAAGAGCGTGGTTACTACGTTTTTCTTGATGTGAAAATGCATGATATTCCGAACACAGTCAAAGGCGGCTCTAATAGCGTAACGAAATTGGGAGTTGACATGTTTAACGTCCATGCAGCAGGGGGCAGTGATATGATGGAGGCTGCGCTTGAGGGCGTAGATATTGCATTAACAGGCAGCAGCCTTCGTAAGCCAACGGTAATCGCGGTAACTCATTTGACAAGTACGAGCCAGTCCATGCTCAATGAGCAGATCGGTATTAGCGGAACCGTAGAAGCGGCAGTGCTTCGTTATGCAGAGCTTACCAAAAAAGCGGGTTTGGACGGTGTTGTCGCATCACCTTCCGAGGTTGAGGCTATTAAGTCGCTATGCGGCAGCTCTTTCAAAACCGTAACGCCAGGCATTCGTCCCATTGGAGCGGATGTTAATGATCAATCACGCATCATGACGCCAAGTGAGGCGCTGCGCAAAGGAACTGATTATATGGTTATCGGTCGCCCGATTACAGCGGCACCAAATCCGCGAGCAGCATTAGAATCTATTATTGAGGAGCTGATTTCCTATGAGTAAAATTACTTTATCTGAATTGCCAAATCAAATTGCTAAAAGCCTGCTAGAAATCGAAGCCGTAGCACTTCGCCCTAATGAGCCATTCACATGGACATCAGGCATTAAATCACCAATCTATTGTGATAACCGCCTTACGATGACATACCCAGCGATTCGCGATCTTGTTGCAGAAGGTTTCGCAACGATCATTCGTGAGCGGTATCCTGATGCTGAGGTTATTGCGGGCACTTCAACTGCCGGTATTCCACATGCAGCTTGGGTAGCACAGAAGCTTAATCTGCCGATGGCTTATATTCGCGATAAAGCGAAAGGTCATGGCAAGCAGAATCAAATCGAGGGCCGTGTTCTACCTGGTCAAAAGGTCGTTGTGATCGAGGATTTGATATCGACAGGCGGCAGTTCGCTTAAAGCTGGTCTTGCAGTTAGAGAAGCAGGCGCAGAAGTATTGGCGGTGCTTGCTATATTCACTTACGAATTTGATTCAGCGATTCAAGCCTTTGCATCAGAGCAAATGCCTCTTGTTACATTGTCTAGCTATAGCGCACTTATTCAAACAGCTGTAGAGCTTGGAAAAGTTGCTCCTGAAGATGTAGCTGCTTTGCAAGCTTGGAGACAAGATCCTCAATCGTTTGGAAAATAATTACTGAAATAAAAAAAGCGTGCTCTTTTCCATGAGAGCTCGCTTTTTTTGTGACAAAATTGTTCATAATTCGACACTAAAAATTAATTTTTTTTGAAAGGGACTCTTCTAAATAGCTATTTGTCTCCGATAAATAAATATAGAGTATAGTCATGAATTGAGGGGCGGGGTTTTAATGAAATTGTCTTTACGTGTTAGGTTAGTCTTTTTGTCTTTGGTTCCACTTATGTTTTATGCATTTACTGGGCTTTATTTGCTCAATGAGCAGTGGCGCGTGTTGAATGACATGACAGATCGTATTTATGAAACTTCTAATCAGGTAGACACATTAGTATTAAACGCGGATAGGGATATGTATCAGGCCTATCAAGCTTACTTGAGAGTGGAATCCGGTACTTTGGATCAAGTAAATGCAGACGCTGCTCGAGCGGAGTTAGCCGAAAATATAAAACAAGTTGAAGACCGGGTAGGAGAAGCTCAAGCCATTTTATATGAGAAAGGACTTCAGAATTTAGCAGAAGGGGAATCTGAGCGCAGCATAAACCAAATTTTAATTGAGTTTAAGGCTAATTTTAATTTCTGGTCAGCTGCAGCGGTGAAGGCAGCAGCGGATGGAAAGAACAATTTTCAAAATAAACAGATCGATAATAGCTTCTTAACAAGCCGTACAGGGATTGATGAAATCGGTCAAAATATTAAAATTTATGCACAATCCACGATTACTGATATTACAAATGAGCTTAGAAAAACGCAGCTTACTCTCTTAATCTGCATCATTGTGGTTACATTAGTTATTTTAATTGCTATGTACTTTACAGTGCGTCATATCATGAAGACAATCAAGAGTGTTGTATTTAAGACACAGCGAGTAGCAGAAGGGGATTTAACGGTTCTTCCGGATCAGAAATACAGCAAGGATGAGCTTGGCCGTATTTCGCAATCGGTGGATCATATGATTGAAGCTACTAAGCAGCTGATTAGCGGTATTGCTGGCAATGCAGTTGAAGTGACAAAATCAACTGATCAGTTAACGACTGCATCCAAGGAATCTGCAGATGCAGCAGAGCATGTCGCTCAAAATATTCAGGAAGTAGCGAATGGCTCAGAAGTACAAGCAAGAGGTGCGGAAGAAACATCTAGAGCGATCGAAGAGATGACGATAGGCATTCAACGAATCGCAGAAAACACAGCCTCAATTGCCGATAAATCATCTTCAACCTCTAAGCAGGCTGAACTTGGTCATGAAGCGCTGCTCCGGTTAATTGATCAAATGAGCGAGGTAACCTCAGTAACTGGCAAACTATCGAATACAATTGAAACGCTTGAGCATCGTTCCAAAGAGATAGGTGCAATTGCCGAGAATATAACGAGTTTTTCAAACCAAACGAATATTTTGTCGCTGAACGCATCAATTGAAGCAGCCCGTGCAGGCGAACACGGCAGAGGTTTTGCGGTCGTTGCAGGAGAGATTCGGAAGCTGGCAGCGGGATCCCTTGCATCTGCTGACGGGATACATCAACTCGTGGACATTACCCGAAGTGAAATCGCAGGAGCCTCGGCTTACATGTCGCAAACGGTTCTGGAAATGGAGCGAGGCAGCGCGCGGGTAGGCGAGGTTCGTCAGAACTTGGATGTTATCGTTGCTTCTATTGCACAGATTAGTGAGCAGATTCATGAAAATTCTGCAATTACTCAGCAAATGTCAGCCAGCTCGGAGCAGGTAAGCGCCTCAATGCAGCAAACGGCTGCTACAGCTGCCGTTAATCTGGAGAAGACAGAAAATGTTGCTGCCGCAACGGAAGAGCAGCTCGCTTTGATGGATAACATTTCTTCAGCAGCTGTTCATTTAGAGGAAATTGTACGCGATTTGGACCTTGCTATTTCTCATTTCAAGGTGAAGTAAGATAATGTAAAAGCTGTTTTTTATGCGGAGTTTAAGCCTTCGCTAAAAGCAGCTTTTTTTGTTCGAAAAAGGTTTTAAAAAGTTGTTTAAATTTGACGTAACTTTTTGAGCATGTCCTACGTCTATCATGTAAGATGAGAATTATGAAAGTTGGTTGAGGAGGGATCGGAAGCGCTAATGGCCATTCCGCAGGAAGAAGAACAGAAGGTAGAAGAGCAGGTTGAAACGACTGAGGAAAGACGCGATCTGCTTAAAGTTATTGATGTAGAGCGAACGTTCCAAGTTGGAGGAACTCCGCTGCCTGTACTGAAGGGCATCAATATGGAGCTTAAGGAGCGTCAATTAGTCATGCTCAGAGGCAGATCAGGCTCTGGCAAGACGACGCTGCTGAATTGCTTGGGCGGTCTCGATACGCCAAGCAAAGGAGAGATTTTGTTTAACGGTTTGAAGTTTCACAGCATGAGCGATGACCAACGCACTTTAGTTAGGCGAAAGCACATGGGCTTTATATTTCAAGCCTTCGCACTTATGCCGCTATTGTCCGCGCGTGAGAATGTGGAGCTGTCTCTTCGGATGGCTGGTGTACCGCGAGCGGAATGGAAGGATAGAGTTACGCAATGTCTTGAACTGGTTGGTTTGGAGCGCCGAATGAATCATCGTCCCTTCGAGCTTTCCGGCGGTGAGCAGCAACGGGTTGCAATTGCTAAGGCGATCGCCCATAAGCCAATGCTGCTGCTTGCTGATGAACCGACGGCAGAGCTTGATACTGGCATGTCAGCTCAAATTATGGCGGTTTTCCAAAATATTATTCGCACTGAACAAGTTTCTATTTGTATGACTACACATGATCCTACGATTTTGGAGGTTGCTGACATTGTCTATGAAATGGTGGACGGAAAATTTATTTAAGCGTTCAATGGTTGTTGTATTAAGTGCTTCTTTGGTGCTTTCAAGCGGGTGCTCCTTGCTTCCCGCAGAAGATGAAGAAGAGGTTATACCTGAGATTGCCCCTGCACAAATATCCAAGAAGCCCGAGTATGAGGTAACGACGACGACATTAGAAACGTCGATACCGCTGATCGGCAAGCTTATCTCTTTGGAAGAAGAGACAATGTTTTTCACATTGGACGGCAAGAATTTGAAAGAGCTGAATGTGAAAGTAGGAACAACTGTAAAAGCCGGTCAAGTAATTGGTCAGCTGGACGTTGATGTACTGGTCAAAAGCTTGCGGCAAGAACGGCTTTCATTTAGGAAAATCGAAAATGAGATGAAAGACACGCTTCGCCAGCGTGATGAAATGGATCCGATTGAATTTGAAGGTAAGCTGATTGCTTTTGAAGAACAGAAGCAGAAGCTAGTCGATATGGAAGAGGAAATCGGGAAAGCGACATTAAAGGCTCCATTTGCCGGAACGATTGTTTCTCTTAACGTGCAGAAGGGCGATTTGATTAAAGCCTATGCTCCAATTGCCATTGTAGCTGATACGAGCAAGATTACAGCTGCAGCCAAAATTTCTAAGTCAGAGCTAGAAAAACTAGGCGTTGGCATGGAAGTAACAGCTGATATTACGAGCGTTGGTAAATTTAAAGGCAAGATCAAGCAGCTCCCTTACAAAACGGAGGAACAGAACAACGGCGGCGGCGGTGGTGGTTCTGGAGTAGAGAAACCGGAAAAACCCGAAGACTTCTTAATCGTTGATCTTAAGGATTTGCCTAAAAACTTGAACCGCGGAATGCCGCTTTCGATTAAAGTCATTACGAAGCGCACTGAAAATGCTATTGTTATTCCTCCTTCTACGCTTCGTTCTATTGGATCTCGTACGTACGTGCAGGTCATTGAAGGCGAAGTTAAGCGCGAAGTTGACGTAGAGGTCGGCCAACAAACCTCGACGAATATCGAGATCCTCAAAGGGTTGAAACCGGGGCAGAAAGTTGTAGGTCGATAGCCAATGGGAATTCCGCTGTTTCGTTTTTTGTTCCGCAAAATGTGGAACACGCGCTGGCTAACCTTAAGCACGCTGGCTGGGCTAACTCTGGCGGTTGCATTTGCAACGAGTATCCCTATGTATGCAGATGGTGCACTCAAGAGAGTAGTAGCCGAATCACTGCAGCAGAAGAGTACCGGATTACCTGCGGGCTCGCTTCTCATGAGATATCAATCACCTGCTGGCGGGAAAACGGATTTAGCAGCGCTGTCGGAGCTTGAAAAGTATATTAAAGATGGAATACCGAAAGAAATTGGATTTCCATTTGGTACGTATGTAAACAGCTATTCGATTCGCGGTGCAGAGGTCGTTCCTGAGGATTCTAGCAAAGTAGACGCAGGACGCAACCGGCAACTGACGATTATGAATCTGTCAGAACTTGAAAAAAATACAGAGCTGACCCAAGGTAAATGGTTTTCAAATACCGAAGGGGATGGAGACATACTCGAAGCAGTCATGTTCGAGGAAGCAATGTATAGAAATGATGTACATATCGGCGATGTTTTTGAATATCCGATATACGGTGGACTGGATCTGACATTGCGAGTGAAAATTGTCGGAGCAGTCAAACCGCTTACTGATACGAGTTCATACTGGTATCAAGGGATGGAAAGCTTGCTGAACACGTTCCAAATAAGCAAAGCAGCATTCGAAAAGACGCTGTTAGCGAATAAAAAAATACCGCTGCATAATGCAAGCTGGTACTACGCATTTGATTTATCAGAAGTAAAAACGAGTCAATTAACACCGTTAAGCAAGACGCTTGAACGCTTGAATATTGAGCTGTATCAGCGCCTTAAGGACACAAGAGTAGAAATTTCTTTTGCATCCACGCTTACCGAATTTAAGAAACAAAGCCTGCAGCTGCAAACATTGCTATTTACGCTAGCTGCTCCTATGCTTGCGATGGTGTTTTTCTTCATTGCCATGAATGCAAGGCAGTCACTGGATAAGCAGCGAAGCGACATTGCAGTGCTTCGAAGCAGGGGGGCCGGCACACGGCAAATCATTTGGATTTATTTGCTCGAAGGACTACTGCTTGGTGGTATCGCGCTTGGAAGCGGTCCGTTTATCGGTTGGTTCATGGCGAAGAGTATCGGATCAGCCAATGGCTTCCTCTCTTTCGTTAATCGGAAGTCCATACCGGTAGGCTTCTCTACGGAGGCCATTATTGCGGGTGGAGCTGCAGTCTTTCTAGCGCTTATGGCGACCATTATTCCAGCTGTTATTTATGCAAGATCTTCAATCGTAAGTTATAAGCAGGATCTGGCGCGTTCTGATCGCAAGCCAGTTTGGCAGCGTTGGTATCTTGATGTCTTGTTAATTGCCACTGCTGGTTATGGCTGGTATATGTTCAATGAGCGCCAAATGTTGACGTTCAAAACAGGCATGACAACGGATCAATTAAACGTACAGCCATTTTTATTTTTTGTTCCTGCCTTATCAATCTTTGCATTTGGGTTGTTTTTCTTAAGATTATTCCCATGGCTATTGAAGGTGTTTACATGGCTAGGACGCAAATTTTTACCGGTTCCGCTTTATTTGACGCTGACTCAGCTTTCACGTTCATCCAAGGGATATTACCCATTGATGATTCTATTGGTGCTGACGCTGGGGCTTGGTGTTTATAACGCATCGGCAGCTAGAACGATTGATTTGAACTCCACGGAACGTACGCTGTATAAATACGGAGCAGACGTAACCATTCAAACGGTTTGGGAAGGGTCTCCGGAAATTACTACAACGCCTGGCAACAACGGCGGAAATGGTGGTAATGGCGGCAGTGGAGGCAATGGCGGCGGTTCTGGTGGCGGTGGAAACGGCGGAAATGGTGGAGGAGGCAACGGCGGTGGTTCAGGCGGCGGAGGCGGTGGCGGTCAAACCATACCTTCAAAGATGTTGTTCAGTGAACCTCCATTTGAGCTTTTCCGTTCCCTTGATGGCGTAGAAGCGGCTGCTCGTGTACTACAGACGAAGGGCAGCGTGGTCATTTCAGGCAAATCGATTGGTCAAGGAACCGTAATGGGTATTGATAATGTCGACTTTGCTAAGGTCGGCTGGTTCCGCAATGATTTGTATCCTGTTCATCCGAATTATTATTTAAATAACTTGGGTAAATATGAGCATGCGGCGCTTATTCCTTCGAAAGTAGCAGAGAAATATCAATTAAAAATCGGAGATCCAGTGTCAGTTGGATTCGCCGAAGGTAAAGTGGATTTTATGGTCGTTGGCATTTTGCCTTATTGGCCTAGCCAATATCCAGATAAATCACCGTTTATTATCACGAATTTAGATTATATTTATGACCAGCTTCCGCTCATTCCTTATGAGGTTTGGCTGAAGATGAAGCCTGATGCTAAAGTAGCTCCGATCGTTGAAGCACTGCAAAAGGCTGGAGTGGAAATAGCAGCTATTAAAGATGTAAGAAGCGAGCTAATCATTCAATCGAAGCTTCCAACTAGGGGCGGCGTATTCGGAATATTGAGCTTAGGTTTCCTTGTTTCGGTCATCATCACATTAGCTGGCTACGTCCTATTCTGGTTCTTCAATCTCTCAGGGCGTGTTGTCCAATTCGGGGTATTGCGGGCAATGGGATTATCGCGAAGACAGCTTACGGGGATGCTGCTTCTGGAGCAGTTATTTACAGCAGGACTTGCGATTGGACTTGGCGTGTTAATTGGTAAAGGTGTGAGCTTGCTCTTTCTGCCATTCTTGCAAACGACAGAAAACGTTGCAGAAACAGTACCGCCTTTCCGAGTCATATTCGAGTCTAGCGATACGAACCAATTGTTCATAGTTGTCGGATTTATGATGCTGACCGGCGCATTGCTGCTCTTCCTGCACATACGCAGGCTCAGAGTGCATCAAGCGGTCAAGATGGGAGAAGAACGATGACAACAGCGATGATCGATTGCGAAGGTCTAGTGAAAATTTACAAGACAGACGATCTAGAGGTCGTTGCCCTACAAGGCTTGAACCTAAAAGTAAACGAAGGCGAGCTAATGGCTATCATCGGCAACAGCGGCAGCGGGAAATCGACGCTTCTGAATACGTTGGGCGGTCTTGACCGCCCTTCAGCCGGCCAGGTGCATGTAGGTCCTTGGGATCTTCTGAAGATTTCCGAAGAGGATCTAGTGAAATACAAGAGGGAGACGGTAGGATTTATTTGGCAAAATAATGCCAGAAACCTGCTGCCTTATCTTACTGCCCTCGAAAATGTAGAAATGCCGATGATGCTCTCGGGGAAGGTTGATCGCGCATATGCGAAGCAGCTGCTTGAATGGGTTGGCTTGAAGGAGCGAATGCATAACAAGCTCCATCAATTGTCAGGCGGTGAGCAGCAAAGGGTTGCCATTGCCATATCACTGTCGAATCGCCCGAAGCTTCTGCTTGCGGATGAGCCGACTGGTTCGGTTGATACGGCTACCTCCGATTTGATAATGGGTATTTTCCGCAGGTTGAATCGCGAAATCGGTATTACCATCGTCATTGTAACGCATGACTTGACGCTTGCAGGCAAGGTAGACCGAGTGGTTGCCATTCGCGATGGCTTGACGAGCACCGAGTTTATTAAACGCAATCCGAATATTAATCTTGATGGAGGTGAGGCAGAGCTTCCAGCTGTTAGCAGCGGACTGCAGTCTGTGCATGAAGCCTATGTCGTGGTAGATCGCGTTGGACGTTTACAAGTGCCTAAGGAATATTTATCTGCTCTTAATATTAAAGACAAAGCAACGATGGAATTTGACGGCGAGCGGATTATTATTACTCCGCCTAAATCACTAGGGGGTTAAAACCAAATGAATAATAAAAGATTGTCAGGCAAGCGAATTCGCAAATTTACTTTAGTATCGTTAACACTTACCTTGCTTATTGGCCTGCTTGCAGCGTGCAGCAGCGGCTCAGACAGCTCAACAGAAAAACGGGTTTTACGTATTGGCGTGCTTTATGGCGGTGCGGATAATGAGCCGTATTTCCGTCAGCAATACACGGATATGTATGAAATGTCTCATCCTAACATTGAGTTCCAAATCGTAGGCGCAATCAACTATGATGATCAACGCTTTGAACAGCAAGATCCTGCAAAGCCAACAAAGCAGCCAGATCCGTATGAAAAAATGAAAGAAATGCTTACTGGATCAAATCCAGTCGATGTTGTTGTTCTGGATTACAATATGCTTCGTCGGATGACACAAGACAACTTGTTGCAACCGCTGGATCCATTAGTAGCACAAGATAAATTCGACTTGTCGGATTATGTTCCAACTGTTGTTGAAGGCATAAAAGCTGCTGGTGACGGCGGATTGTATGCATTGACGCCAACCTTCAACTCTTCTGCACTTTACTACAACAAAAAAATGTTTACTGATGCTGGTGTAACTCCTCCGACAAACAAAATGGAGTGGACTGAAGTTCTTAACTTGGCACGTCAAGTGGCAAAAGGTGAAGGCGTGGACCGTAAATTTGGATTCTCCTTCAATCGCTGGTCCAATGACGGCTTTAGCAATGCGCAGTCTTATAGCCAAGCATTGCAGCTGAAAATGTGGGATGACAAAGGCGAGAAAATGCTCGTCAATAGCGATCAGTGGGAAAATGTATGGAGCACTGTTGCATCACTGTATCAAGAAGAAGTGATTCCTACACAAGAATTTATGAATAAAATGTATGAGAAGCAAAACGCTGAAGGCGGCAATGACCCATTCTATGGTGATTTGTTCATCAAAGGCAAAATTGCGATGACGATCGGTGATTATGGTTATATTAATGAGCTTAAGAGAGCTTCGGACAACGCTTCGAAAATTAAAGATTTTGAAGCTGTTGATTGGGACGTTGTGACAGTTCCCGTTTCTCCAAGCGATCCAGAAGTGGGCAGCAGTATTTCATTGAGCCAGTTGATGGGTATTAACAACAAAGCTCAAAACGATAAAGACGCTTGGGATTTCATCAAGTTCTCCAACAGCAAGGAATGGGCTAAGCTGAAATCGAGAAGTCTATATGAAATGGTTGCACGTAAGGAATTTTTGACGCCAATCGGCGGTTTGCAATACAATATTGACGCATTTACTTCACTTAAACCAATGCCAGCTGTAGATAATGACAAAATCTTCCGTGAGAAACCAGGCGTATGGGAAGCTCAACAACCTGGCTATGAATTGTTCCAGGCCGTAATCGAGAAGAAAAAATCTGCTCGTGAAGCGCTAGCTGAGTGGGAAACACGCGGAAATGCGGTTTTGGAAAAAATTAAAAACAATCCAACTGGAGAAGGCAACGGCGGCGGAGTCGAAATTATGCCGATGCCAAGATAATTTGAAATAAGAAAGAAGCCCGTAATCGACCTCTGCGTCGTTTGCGGGCTTTTTCCTTAATATTTGTCTAACCTCGTAATAGAAAGGACTGGTAAGCGGTCCAAGAGCCGTTCTCGGTCTGATACATCAGATGTATGCGATCAATTCTCGAAGTAAGATCAATGGACTGCATGCGCAGATTTCCGAATAAATCATGCAGCTCATCAGCTGAGATTTCTTGCCCTATCGTGACATGTGGCGTGTAAACATATTTGGGCTCGACAATGGCCAGCGGACCGCTGCATACGCTCTCCTGGAGCTTCTGCATGGAAACGGTGTCTTCAAGCGCTAAATAGAGCACATGACTTACAGGAAAAAAAGTAGATACACGGTTCAAATGGATAGAGAAAGCAGGCAGCTTAGATGTTGTTTGCTCTAAATGAGCGACTGCAAGCTGCAATTCATCGTCTGACCAATCTTCTGCGTATCGTACTGTCAAATGAGCAGGTACAGCTGTGTAATGCGGATCATGGCGTCTTCGCCAGCTATTAGCGAAGTCCTGTACATGCTTTTCGGGGAAAACAACAATTCCATATAACATGGTCTTCAGCTCCTTCGAAATGACCTATTTTGAGTATACCCCATTTGCATGTATGATCCCAATTTTGGGGTATTCTAATGTATACAGCCTTTATTGGAGTGATAAGCATCAGCTACTCCAATAAGATAGCGGAGGGATGACATGAGATGGGTATATTGGGTTCGCCTATATGAAACCAAATTTCAAGCGGGTTGTTTGGTTAGGAGAATGGAGAATGACGGTTGGATGTACGGCTATGAAACTCCGCATGAGGTAGAGGTATTTCGATCCCGAAAAGGGCGATACGGCGTGAGGTTTATACCATAAAAAATAAAAAGAAAATAAATTAGAATATTTTGCTTGACTTAAAACACACCTATATAGTATATTATTTTATGTCGCCAATTCAACTGGCTTTGCTCAAATGGATATACGTCGCGGGGTGGAGCAGCCCGGTAGCTCGTCGGGCTCATAACCCGAAGGCCGCAGGTTCAAATCCTGCCCCCGCAACCAACCTTTCGATGAATACGTTGAAATATACGTTTTTCGAGGGCCCTTAGCTCAGTTGGTTAGAGCGGTCGGCTCATAACCGATTGGTCGGGGGTTCGAGTCCCTCAGGGCCCACCATAAGCAAAACCTTTACAACATGCCGGGGTGGCGGAACTGGCAGACGCACAGGACTTAAAATCCTGCGATGGGTGACCATCGTACGGGTTCGATTCCCGTCCTCGGCATACCTCGAAGACATTGACGAGTCAATGATTTTCACGAAGTACATAAGATGTACGCACGATAAAAGAACCTCTTTTCTAGAATCTGACTTGTCAGTTCTGAGGAAAGGAGGTTTTTTTATTGTTAGGTACTTAATATCTAGCAATTTAATTTAATATGTTAATTTCTAAAGCTGTTAAGTAAATTATAGGCTGGCAGTAATTAATTTATAGCAGCTTGTCTCGCAGCATTATGGGCTAACCTATGGAGTGTATTGTTTTTCTTGTGCTTGCTTATGTATTTTATTTGTATGTGAACGTTGGGATACATATTATTTAAATGATGTAGAACTGCCAATATTTCATCTCTAGCTTCTTTATAATGTGAATGAGAAAAATAATCTTTTGATAAAATGTTTGCGATTTGACTGCAATCAGTATAGATAATAGCGAACTTCGGCTCATACTCCGTCAGCGCACTTGCAAGTATTTCAAGACTGTAACGAACAGCAAGCAGTTCACCGTAATTGGAACCATCAATATGTTCCATCAGAATTTTTTTGGCAGTAATGCGTATCGTTCTATTGAAGACAAAGCAACAAGCTGCTCCATGATTATTTTGCGCAACGAAACCGGAGTAATCACAATACAAACAAATCATACTCTTGTTCACAATGTTTTGTCTTAAACGGGGATTGGCATATGCTCTTTTTATTAGCAATTCTGTTGTAGTATCCACAAAATCGATCCTCCAGATTGTATTCCTTCTTTCATTATTTTAATCATCGTCAAAAAAGAGATGGGTTAGTCTTCAAATGGGATAGCTTCGAAATATTTTTTACTTTAAGGATAGGCGAATGGATTAAGGTATACATCGGAGCTGATAAGCGTAAGTTTTAATAGGAATGTGTCTGAATAAGGGAGTAACATTAATGATGTAATACTGGAGGGGACTCGGCATGAATGCAGGTTTTTGGATTCGATTAGGAGCTTCGTTGCTGGATGGCATTATTATTGGCATTCCATTAGCCATTATTTCATTATTATTTACAGGAGGAAATGAAGGTAGAGATTATTTTACAGATGTGGTCTCATTCCTTTACTCGTTACTTGTACCGGTATTTTGGAGCGGCTATACCATTGGGAAAAGGATATGCGGCGTACAGATTAGAAAACTGGATGGCTCACCTCCAGGAATAGGCACCATGTTATTGCGTAATGTTGTCGGTGGACTCGTTTATGGATTAACATTAGGTATTGCTGTGATCGTCAGCGCCTTTATGGTCGGTTTGCGCGAGGACAAAAGAGCGATTCATGATTTTATAGCAGGAACAGAAGTGGTGCATTCTGATTAGACTGTCTTATGAGCTCGTTGCGATATTATGCAGCGAGCTTTTTTATTATACTTTTGGCATTTGCCACGATATTTAATGAGGGAACATTTTTGCTTTCTCTATTTTGAATGAAGTAAACTAAGAGTTGTATTGAAATACATGAGCGATAAGGGAAGTAGGTGGATGATTGATGCAGCACAAGAACGAGGAGACTTCACTTAAGCTAAGCGCGCGTCGACTCTATGCGGAGATATTCTCTTTAAAGGACACGCTTTACAATGATCTTCTACATCGGTTTAAGGATGATGTATCACTCACAGAAAAAGCGGAGCAGTGGAAAACCGGCATAATGGCAGCCGCGATCTCTACAGCGCTCTACAGCTCTTCTCTGGGAGGAAACAAGGAGTTTCCTTATGTCTATTCCTATTTGAAAATAAAGCTTAAAACGTATCATTCTGAAGGGGAAGCAGCGATAGAGGACTGTATGTCTGTCATTTCAGGCCTATTAAATGAAGCTGATTACGAGCCTGATTCATATTCCGAAGGAATCGCTTTATGGCTTTATTTTAGTATTCAAGGAAAAGAGTCGTTTGTAGAAGAAGAGACGGTTCCATATTTGCTTACTGGACAATATATTAATCAAGTTTTTTATAATTGGTTCGATAAGCAGAGCTAATAAAGGCTGCTTATTCAAAAACGATTGCGTTTGAAGGGGATATTAATGTTTATGAATACGTTAGCAAATGATTGGGCGCAGAAATTGCAGAGTGAGCTTGAAGCGCCTTATATGCAAGAGCTTTTTGTCATATTGGCAGAAAAATATAAAACGACCACGGTTTATCCGGAAGCAGAAAATATATACAATGCACTTCATCATACATCCTATGAGCAGACGAAAGTGGTCATTTTAGGACAAGACCCCTATCATGGACCAAAGCAGGCGCATGGGCTTAGCTTCTCCGTGCAGCCAGGATTAAAGGTACCTCCTTCGCTAAAAAACATTTACAAAGAGCTGGAGTCGGATGTAGGGGCCACTGTGCCTGACCATGGAAGCTTGCTTTCATGGGCTAAGCAAGGAGTGCTGCTTCTAAATACAGTGCTTACGGTGGAGGATGGCAATCCTAATTCTCATCAAGGGATAGGGTGGGAGCAATTTACCGATCAAATTATTGCCGCTCTAAACGATAGGGAGAAGCCAGTGGTATTTATACTTTGGGGCAAGAATGCAGAAGCGAAAGCGAAGCATATTAATGGGGACAAGCATCATTTAATTATTTCACCGCATCCAAGCCCATTTGCAGCGCGCAAAGGTTTTTTTGGAAGCAAACCATTCTCCAGGACAAATCGTTTCCTAGAATCGATTGGAAGCGAGCCGATTGACTGGTCGATTCCGATGCTGAATGAGCTTGAAAGCAAATAAAAAAAAGACTTCTCAACTGTCTGATGGTTATAAGACAGGTAGAGAAGTCTTTCTTGTTTTAATTGATGATGATCGCTTTGCCTGTTGACGATTCACTCGATCCCATAGATTGCGAGGATTGGGTGAGTACTGGCTTTAGCTTAGCATCAATATAAGTGGAGGCGGATACATCTGTAATAACTTGAGGATACATTTTATCAGGATCAGGCATGACCAATTCTACATTGATGAAAGCTTGATCACCTTCGAAAGCAATAGAGGTAATACGGAAACCATAACCGGGATGTCCTACTTGTGTGCTTACGGTTACTTTATTGATTTGCGGGTTTACCGCCTCAATGGAAAGCTTCAGGTCGAGGCTCGGTTGCTCAGGCTTAGTTGGAATCGGAACCGTCTCCTTTACAAATGTAATGGCGTCATATAGCCAGCCTGCTGCTTCACCGCGGAAAATAGCTTTTTTAGGATAAAACTTGTTCGCACTATCCAATGTGACGATTTTGCTTATGAGAAGCTTTTGAATGCTGTCCATGTAGGTTTTGTTCACATCAGCCGCATCTTCCAACTGCATGAAAATTTCAATAAAGGCGTAATCGCCTTTCGTCATCATAGCTTTAAACAAATGATGAGCAAATTGCTCGCGGGTCATGATGTCGTTAGCTTTGACCGATTTTGGAATTTCTAGACCATTAATACTCGCGATGATAAAAGCTTGCGAATACCAAGCGTTATCTTTTATGTTTGTAAAATAGTCGCTTGCTTTAGGTTCTTTAATGAAGCG
The DNA here is from genome assembly GCF_056173205.1 of Pristimantibacillus sp. Z349TD_6. NCBI lineage: Bacteria > Bacillati > Bacillota > Bacilli > Caryophanales > Paenibacillaceae > Pristimantibacillus (SeqCode) > Pristimantibacillus sp. Z349TD_6. The sequence goes on from NZ_CM149662.1 coordinate 3,439,429, forward strand.
GATATGGTTGATATTAATATCTAGCCCTTTAACGATCAAAGAAACGCCTTCGGCATAAGTGAGCTTGCCTTTAGGATTAAACTTGTCATGTTTATCTCCGCTTATTATGCCCATCTTCTTAAGCTCGTTAATTTTATGCTCGTTTACGTCATTTTTAACGTCCTTGAATGCCCATACGGATTGTCCAAGAGTGAAGAGCATCATTGCAACCAGTGTCATTGTCAGTATCAATCGTCTTTTCATACGGTCACCTCTTCTTTTATTTGCTGCAGCACTTACTTGACGTCGTTAAAAGACAAATTGTTGCAATTATTATACAATCATTATGACCGATTCCACTTTTGTGGAGACATCTTGATAAGAGTGGAGAGTCAGAAAAATCTGTAAAGAAATATGTTGACTTGGCGTCTTGCAGCTGATATATTATTAATTGTCGCTAACATGATCTGGTAGCTCAGCTGGGAGAGCACTATCTTGACAGGGTAGGGGTCACAGGTTCGAACCCTGTTCAGATCATACAAACAAAAAACCCGCAAACCCTTATAATATATGGGATTGCGGGTTTTTCCTTTCTCGAATAACTCAATCATCATCACGTGGTTTTGACTGTGATACGAATTTGATACGTAAGAATTCCAAATAAAAGGCTGACCGACACGAATATCAAACTTTGGATTTCTGCTTATTCTTGTTAAGCTGCATCAGGTTCCTTTGATGAGAGGTGATTCCAATGAATCAACAAAATCCAATTTATTTTCTCATACAAGTTATACTCCCGTTGGCTTTGGTCTTTCTATCCATCTACATCTATACGAATAGGATGACCAAAACGACACATTTTGTTTGTCCGTTGTGTCGCAGTCGTTTTAAATTATCAAAAGTAGGCTTTGCATCGGCACTAAAGACGGGAGTATTTAATGAGCGAATCGTAACTTGTCCTGTTTGCGGCTATAAAGGCAGGATGCCCATTTTAAAGGATTAGGAGTTTTAACTTGGAATAAGAACAGGGTAGGGGTCACAGGTTCGAACCCATGTAGATCTACATAACTTAAACTTCGGAAGCCTTGATAATCAAGGCTTTTTTTGTTTAATGATCGCTACAGTACTTACGTTGTGGTAAGTAGGTGAACGAAAAGTGCATACTTCCGCAATGCGGCGATGCGATCTATACTCTAGTTCAGAAACAAATACCGCTCAAGGAGGGCAATACATTGAAAACACTCGTTATTATTACACATCCAAACATGGAAGCATCCATCGTCAATAAACGCTGGGCGGAGGAGCTTCGTAAATATCCCGACAAATATACGGTTCACGATCTGCACAGAGCCTATCCCGACGGAAAAATCGACGTGGAAAAGGAACAACAGTTGATTGAAGCGCATAGCCATTTAGTTTTGCAGTTCCCTGTTTACTGGTTCAGTTCTCCACCGCTGCTTAAACAATGGCTTGATGAGGTGCTGACTTACGGGTGGGCATACGGGTCAAAGGGCGATAAATTAAGAAATCGAAAAACCGCTCTAGCTGTAACCGCCGGTGGAAGGGAAAAAGACTTTACCGAGGAAGGGAAACTCCGTTACGGACTTGACCAACTCCTATCTCCCTTTGACACGACATTTTTATATTGCGGCGCCGATTATCGTTCCTTCTATGCCTTCTATGGCGCAGAATACGAGACCGAAGGAGATCCAGATTACTTAAGGAAATTAGATATTAGCGCGCAGTGTTATGTTGATTTTATTGATCGTCTTTAATTAGTGGTGAAAAGAAAAGCAGCATTTCCATCCATGGAAATGCTGCTTTTCTTCTTGAGTGTTTATATCGAAAGCGGAATTGTTGCCGCCTGCGCGGCTGGTATGCCGTTTTTTTCTCCCCATTGGCACATGATATCCAGTACCGGAATTATCGTTTGCCCCAACTCGGTCAAGGAATACTCAACTTTGGGAGGGATTTGTGGGAATTCCTCGCGGCTGACAATGCCGTCTGTCTCCAACTCTTTTAACATCACGCTTAATGTTTTAAAGGATATAGTGCCGATTCTCCGTTGCAGCTCATTGAACCGCATGACCTTGTTTTCGGAGAGCCAGTACAATATGGTCATTTTATATTTGCCGCCAATAACAGACAATGTGTAGCCGAAGCCAGTGTCTTTGGGTTGAATGCCAGATGGTATACAGTTTTCAACCTGCATGGGCTGTTATCCTCCTTTTGAAATATTCGACGAAAAAGGCAGGTGCTGCCGTGTCTCTATGCTAAGAATTCGCTTTCTCTGTAATTGACAATTCACTGAAAAATCAACCTGGGAGCTATAGACTTACTATACCATTTCGAAATGATTAGTTCAAAACACTCAGGCAGTAAAAAGGTGCTTGATATAGCAAATGAGAAACTTCATGTACTACCATCTCATAGATATTAAATAGAGCTAATATTAAAAGTATTTTTTAGCAATCTATTATAAGTATCAATTATTTGAAAAAGAATTGACGTTGTATGACAAATTTTTCTAAGACAACCCTTAGAATCTGTGGTAATATGTAGAAAATTGTTGAAAGGGGAAAAATTGATGAAAAAAGTTCAAATCTTTACATTACTCGCACTCCTATTGCTAGTTTTATCAGCATGCGGGGGATCAGAAACCAATAATGCAGCCAAATCATCGAATAACAATCAAGCAAGCACGGTGGATGGCAAGGAGACTGAGGCTACTGAAACACCCAAAGAAACGGAAACTCCGCCTACGGAGGAACCGAAAGAAGCATCCTTCAAGCCAGGTGATAAATTCAAATTAGGCACTTGGGAAATTACCCTTGAATCATTTGAGTTTAATCAAAAAGTGAGTAGTGATATGTTTTCCTCAAGCGCTGATGAAGGCAATAAATTTATTGTATTAAATTATAATGTTACCAATAATGGCAAAGAGGCAAATGATTTTACTGCAATGATAAATGGTATTCGAATGAAAGCTATCTTTAAAGGCGAGTATGAATATGATTACACTGTAACTATGATCGATGGAGACTTGAGTCAAAATAGTATTAAACCATTAGCGAGCAAAAAAGGTTTTGTTGTAATCGAAGTTCCAGACTCGGTTGCTAGTTCCAATGAAAGTCTTGTAATTAAGCTTGAAGATGATGGGGAAAAAGCTCAAATCGTTTTAAAATAGTAGAAACAAGCACCCATTATTATGGGTGTTTTTTTTATCCCGAAAAAACTAACTTTAATCGCGGCAGTTGATTGTTCCATTCTTTTAAGAGAGAGCTGCGCCGAACATGGCAAGGTAAAGTAGTTAATTAGAGGAAGCAGGCGGGAAAATCAAAACAGGGAGGTCGAATAGCGTCGTGGCAGTTAGGATCGTGAGCCTTATGAGGTGAAGAGGAGAATGCTGCAAAATCTTGATAAGGTAGGTGCACGTTCAGAACCCTTGCATAGCAAGGGTCCCTTTTATTTTATCTCCACAATCAAACCTCCAAAACGTAATTTCATATTCGTTCATGCCATATAAGAAAACCTCTTCATACGAAAGGGCTAATTTGAATGATTGGCTAAACATCCGGAATATTGATTTAAGAGATAATCCAGTTCTTGGCTAATTTTGAGAACAGCTTGATCTGTAAAATTATTGCACGCGCCAAATATCTCGACCATTTCAGCTCGTAATTCTTCAATTCTTTGTTGATAAAAGCAGATGTTCATCATAATCCCTCCAACTTTTCATTTGTTAAATTAAGGATAAACGAAGGTTGTTAGAATTTTTTAACAATGAGATTAGGATAATGTTAGTTTTCTGAACAATCTCAAAGAAGTAGGCCTTCGTATTAGATTAACTAAACATATCCGTTTCATTTGAAACAGTTTCAAGATGGAAAACCCCCAGTAGCGATTCATGCCTTTGGGGGTTCAGGGTTCAGTTTAAACTTGTATATCGATGCTTTGGCCTAAATGAGGTTGTGCTTGTTTCATCATTTGAACCATATCCTGCGCTTGCTGCGTAGCTTGTTCCTTAGCTAAAGACATGACTCGGATGCTCGCTGCAAGTGCTAAGCTGTTCTGATTCATCGCAATTGATGCTGCTGCTATATCCATAATACACCTCCTTATACCATTATCGGCAAAAACGATCAACTTCTTTACAATAAATCGTTGCTCGCTGGAACTGCTCTGATATGCTGCTTAAAGCTATTTCATGCGACCTAATTGTGGATTTAATTTAAACAATACTAAAGGCACGATTAACAGCATACGATGATAGAAAGCGCGCAGGAGGCGGTTGCTGTTGGCAGCAGAGTATGCCTATTTAGCCATTTGGCTATTGGGGATGTTTGGAATTATCGGCATTGTTATTGGTTCTGTAGCAAATTTCGCAATACATGATTCCTTGTCGCATGACGAGCAGTTTGTTTGGAGAAGGAAACTTCCAGCTGACGCGATCAAAAGAAAATAAAAACAAAAATCCAGCGTTCGCTCCTCATGCGATAGCGCTGGATTTTTTTTGTAAGGTGATGGTGCATAATTATTGCACACGCAAGGCATGATATAAATTGGCTGTACATTCTTATAAGTTGAGAGGGGCTAACAAAGATGAGTCACGAGGTTGGCGGACAAGATACTAGGGAGCAAATTGTTGCCGTACAAAAAGATGGAGACGGTGATCTTACCGCATTCAAAACGAATAGCGGCCGAGTGCTTGACTATGCAACGGCACTTCAAGAGGTACAAGCAGGGCATATTGCAGGGGTAAATGCCTTTAAGGGAAAAGATGGCGACATCTATATCCGAGGCGACGCAGATGGTGATCCAACAAACAATTTGGATCAGCTGCCAATGTTCTAAATGAAATGTTAACAACATTAATAAAAAGGCGCCGCATTTCTTAGATGTCGGCGCCTTTTTTGTATTTAGTTGATCTCATAGCTTTCATGCTGCCTAACGATTCGCATATGGCCGGTTAGACCTTCATATTGCTCTATGGTGTCCCCGTAATGCATAAGCCATATTTTACTTTGAATAGATTCAGGAAGGCTTAGAAGCTCCTCCAGGCTTGCGTGAACAACAGCTGGCGCTTCAAGCTGGCAATCATGGTAAATAGTCGTTACGCCATCATCAACTAATTGCTGAAGCAGCTCTGGATCAAATCGCATGTCGGCAGAGTAGAAGAAGCTGTTGTTGAAAATAAAGGAATAGCTTGGCTTATTAGGAATATGCTTCGTTTGCAGCAATTTAACAGTCAAACCAGGATGAATCTCAAATTCGTTATTTGGCTGAATCGGATGGACCTCGAAAAAATCCTCAAGCTTGGTTAAAGGATCCTGCGTTAAACCTCCGCGAAGCGTTTGCTCCCAGAGCGGTTCAACTAACGACTCTGCTATGTATAGGACAGGCTTTCGATTATATTTAAACATCATTTGAAAAGCGTATTCTTCTAATCCACCTACATGGTCTCCATGAATGTGGCTTATGAGAACAGCATCCAGGTCAGAGAAGGCAAGTCCTTGTTGATGTAAAGCCTTCGGTAAAGTGATTCCGCAGTCTACGAGCAATCGGAAGCCATTCACTTCAATAATAGCGTTATTATTATCGTATTTTTTGGCAAAGGCACTGCCTGTCCCAATCATTTTTATTTTCATGAATCACACCTCCTCAGCTTTCTATATTGTTTAATGTACCAAATTTAAAATATATCTGACAAATAAAGATGCACATTCGCCCCTGTCTACATACAATGCTAAAGCGATACGTACAGTGGAGGCGAACAAGTGATGAGCAAAGGAAAAGGCAAAGTTGTAAAGAAGAAACAGCCGGCAAGCGATCGGAAACAGTATAATTATAAACTTGTACTTTCGGATACCTGTGCAGTATGTAAAACACCGTGTACAAGAGGGATGGCATACCTCGCAAGAATGAAAAACCCTGGCACAGTAGGCAAAGGTGTTCCTTGCATTTTAACAAGAACGTATGGGTAATTATTATTTCCACTTTTATATTTCCCAGGCAAGCGCAGGTTTCAACAGCATTTGACAATAATGGTTAAGTTGTAGTATGGGATTAAAAATGTTTCATAAATCGCGCAACTTTGCTCGGGTTGACGAGTATAACCTTTCATCCAGGCTATCGGATGGAGGGCTTACAACTATGAAAATCAGAAAAATCGTTATTCTGCTTCTGCTGCTATCTCTTTGGGGTGGATCGATGATGTTCGCAGACTCGGCTATACAGAAGGTTCGCGTTCTCATTAACGGAGATGATCAGGATGACGGTGGAATAATGACCGATGGCAAAACTTATTTGCCGCTTCGTCAATTAGCCACATCTATGCAGGCCATTGTGGAATGGGACAATCAAACGAAAAAAGCGACCGTTTATAAGCCTAACGTGCATATGTTTCTGTTCCAAAATAATGCGGTATTCGGAAACGTAGCAAAAGGCTATCAAGCGAAGTTTAAAGTGTTTGCCCAAATCGATAATTTGATGACGGACATTGTAGCCGTCAAGGTTTCTATTTTCGATCCGAATGGTAAAGAGAAAGTGATTCAAACGGAAAGTGTCAAAACATCAAAAGATAATTTCTGGTTCGCTACAGAAGATATCTCATATAAATTCGAATCTAGCGGGAAATATCCGATTCGTTTTTACCTTAAGCTTAAGGGCTCAGATGAGTGGACTGTTGTTTCAGAAAAACTAATTTCTTCTTTGTAGTAATCAAATGGTCTACCTAAGGCGCTCCTTTTCTTCATAGGGGCGTCTTCGTTTGACCGTTGATAGAGTGTCATGTTAATATACGATAGTCTGTAAACATTATTGAAATGGGGTAATAACATGAGCGAACATCAGCATGGCGATGATTGCGGCTGTGGTGAAGACCACGAGCATGAAGAGCATGTCTTTATCGTGACTGACGACGAGGGCCAGGAACGTGAAATGGTCATGGTTTATACGTTTGAATCCGAAAGCCAAGTTTACGCTGTATTGCTGGATCGCAACGATCCAGAAGCGGACGGCGTTATCTTCCGTATTGAAGAAGAAAACGATGAGTCCTTCCTAGTAGGCATCGAAGATGATGCGGAATGGGATCGCGTAACAGCGATTTACGAAGAAATTGCTCGTACGGAAAGTGAAGAGAACTAGTTCTCTTAAGCTTTAACGAGCTAGTACTAAAAAAACGATCTGCGAGTTTCGCTTGCGGATCGTTTTTTTTTATTAACTTATTTGCGTGGATTAAAATAAATCGTTCTTCCATTAAACATGGTCAGCTCTGCCTTCAACTGCTTAGCTACATATTTGCATAGTTCATTTGCTTTCGATTTGTCTCCGTGCGTAGCTTCCTCTGGTAACACGACTTGAACGCAAGGGACGTTTTGGCCTGCTGCGCTTGCCGTTTCGCCGGGTCCAAAGATGATATGCTTATAAAGGTGGTTAATACCCTTTAAATAAAACCAACGATCATCATCCTTCGATTCGATCGTATAAGGAAATGCGGCTTCGGCATAGTCCCAATCCAATTGCGAGCCGGTAAGACTTGTTTGTTCCCGGTAACCTATAAGTTCGTTCTTAATTTCTTGCAGCGTCAGTTTCTCCACGGATGATCCTTGCACAAATTTGATATAAGCGCTTTGACTCATCGCATCTCACCTCTGCCAACATCATAGCATGCTCGAAATAGGTTGACAATAAGTGGTATTCTGTAAAAATAATTAGAAAAAAACCGACCTCAGGATTTCTATAAGATTCCTGTAGATCGGTTTTATTTTTTATTATGAAATGGCTGTTTCTTCAACGATTACTTTAACGAATTCGATGCTGCGATCTTCCGGCCCTTTGACAGGCAATCCGACTTGGACATGATCTACGATATAATCGATATTTTTTTGGGTAATGACTTCGCCAGGCAGCAGAATCGGGATGCCTGGCGGGTATACATAAATGAATTCAGCGATGATTCGGCCAGCTGACTCTTTGAACGGAAGAACTTCTGTCTCACCGTAGAAAGCATCACGAGGCGTTAAGGACAGCTGTGGAATATCCGGAATTTTGACGACTAATTCACGTGCTTCAGCGCCTTCATGGAAATGTTCAGACAATCCGCGCAGGGCAGTTAACAATTTAGACACGGAATCAGAGGTATCACCAGGCGTAACTAAGCAAAGAATGTTATACATATCGCTCATTTCAATTTCCACATTATAGTTGTCGCGAAGCCAGTTCTCCGTTTCATATCCAGTGATGCCAAGGTGGCGAACATGAACGGAAACTTTAGTTGGATCGAAATCATAAGTAGCCTCATCGCCGAGAATTTCTTCTCCGAAGCAATATAGACCTGGGATTTCATTGATTTGTTTGCGTGCGGTTTGAGCAAGCTCAATCGCGCGCTCAGCGATAGCATGTCCGTTCAATGCAAGGTTGCGTCTAGACGTATCAAGCGAGCCTAACAAAATATACGAAGTCGACGTTGTGGTAAGCATGCTGATAACGGTTTGAATACGATGCGGGTTAACTCTTCCTTTGCGCACATTAAGAACCGAGCTTTGCGTCATAGAACCGCCGAGCTTATGAACACTTGTCGCAGCCATATCCGCGCCTGCTTGCATCGCTGACATTGGCAGCTTCTCATGGAAATGAATGAGTACGCCATGTGCTTCATCCACGAGAACAGGGATATCAAAGCTATGAACGAGATCAACGATCTCCTTAAGATTGGCACAAATACCGAAATAGGTAGGGTTGATGACAAGCACGGCCTTTGCATCCGGATGACGCTCAAGCGCTTTACGGACGGAGCGGGTCGTTATGCCATGATCAATACCTAGCGTATTGTCACGGGCTGGCGAGATGAATACTGGTCTGGCACCTGCAAAAATAATAGCGGCCATAATGGATTTGTGAACATTACGAGGCACGATAATTTTGTCCCCCGGGGCACATACGGTCAAAATCATCGTCATAATTGCGCCGCTTGTTCCTTGTACAGAGAAATAAGTATAGTCTGCTCCGAAAGCGTCAGCAGCTAGCTTCTGCGCTTCCTCAATAACGCCGGTTGGCTGATGCAGGTCATCAAGCGGTGCTATATTGATTAAATCGATCGACAACGCGTTATCGCCGATAAATTCGCGAAATTCGGAATCGCTGCCTAATCCCTTTTTATGTCCGGGAATATGAAACTGAACGGGATCCTGCTCCGCATGCTTACGAAGCGCGGTGAAGAGCGGGGTTAAATTGTGATCCATCGCTTTCATCCCTGCCTTTCTTTAAAGTTTACAAACAAAGTTGAGTATAGCAAATACAGGGGGGAATGCAAGCTTCATTTTTGAGATAGGTGCATCATTTTCAATTTGTTCTTCAATTGTTCATACATGTGTGATAAATGGATATGGTAACATAGGTTGGTGGAGGGGTTGTATTATGAAAGATAAACGAATGCTAATTGTAATGGCTACTTTAATGACAACATTTATAGGGTTCGGCATTATCATCCCGGTTATGCCAGAAATTATTCAAGCCGCAGATCCGAGCAAAGCGGAACTCCATACAGGTTGGATGCTTGCTGTTTATTCTGCTGTTTCCTTTTTCTTATCACCATTTTGGGGAAGCTTGTCCGACCGTATCGGCAGACGGCCAATTATTTTAATAGGGATTCTTGGTTTTGCCGCAAGTTTTTTGTTATTTGGTTTATCGTCAGGAAACTTAACGCTCATGTACCTCTCAAGGGTGCTGGGTGGCTTGTTCTCGGGGGCAGTCGCTTCCGTTATTGTAGCGTATGTCGCTGATATTACATCGCCTGAGGAAAGAACGAAGGGGATGGGACTCGTTGGGATGTCCATCGGTCTAGGCTTTACGATCGGACCTGGCGTTGGAGGTTTGTTAAGCGTGATCTCACTGGAAACGCCATTTTATGCAGCATCAGCGCTAGCACTGTTAACGTTCATCTTGGCTGCATCAAAGCTTAAGGAATCACTAACGCCTGAGCAGCGGAGCAGCCAATCAGAGAAGCGTGTATCACGCTGGGCTGCATTTACAGGACCGCTTAAATATTTGTATGTGTTAGCCTTTTTTGTAACATTTACTCTCGCTGGAATGGAAGCGACCCTGCAGTTTTTTGGCATGCGGCGTTTTGATGTGACTCCATTTCAGGTCGGAATATTATTTTTTGTTTGCGGCTTTGTGGGAGCACTCGTTCAAGGCGGAGTTGTGCGACGGAGAATTAAGACAGGCGAGGAGCCGAAATATATTGCGATCGGACTTGTCATCTCAGCACTTGGGTTTTTTATGCTTCTAGGCGCACATTCCCTTTGGTGGGCTACGTTGTCACTTGCTGTATTCGGAATCGGCAATGCCTTAATTAGGCCATGTGTCACCTCGCTCATCACTCAGAAAACGACTGTTGGCAAAGGGGTAGCATCCGGTCTAAGCTCTTCGATGGACAGTTTGGGGCGAATTGCCGGCCCGCTGCTCGGTTCATTTTTCTTCACGATAGAAATGGGACTGCCATACTTGCTCGGCGGCATACTATGTCTAGCTGCACTGCTGCTATTGTTTCGTTTCCGTCAAATGGATAAAAATGGAATTGGAGAAAAAGAAGTTAATGCTGCAAAATAAACAAAAAACAAGCCGGTTCCTCATCTTGCGATGGGCGACCGGCTTGTTTTCTTTTGGAGCTTAAGGGGCAAGCCCTTTTATAATAAAAGTAATAGTCGCCTCTTTTTCTAAGTCATCATCCCAGTCATTCATCTCTGTTTTTCCGATGAACGTACGGCTTAGTACATAACCTATTAAGGACGAGGCGATTAATCGAATGACAGTAAGGGGTGCCCAATTAACGATTACGCCTTGCTGCTGAAATTGCGTAATACTAATACTGAATTTTTGTACCACTTTTGAGAGGATGAGTTTCTGGAATTGATCGAGCAGTTCGGGATGAAAGGGAATTTCTTGAACAAAAATTTTCAACACCTGAATATGACGCTCAACAAATGTAATGCGATTTTCTATAATTGCGCGCAGCATAAGGTCAAATGTATCAAAACGGCTCTCGAGAACCTTATAGAAATCGCGAAGTACAAATGGAGCGATTAACTTTGCCATAACAGGCGCTACAATAGAGAAAAGCAAATCTTTTTTGGTTTTATAATGACGAAAAATCGTTCCTTCTGCCACTCCGGCTCGCTGGGCGATTTCACTTGTAGAAGAGGCGGCAAAGCCCTTCTCAGCAAATATTTCGGAGGCAGCCTGCACGATTTTCAATTGTTTTTCCGTCATTTTTTCTTCTTCATTATCTAGTTGCAATAGCTTCTGCAGCCATTGATCCACCGGTTCTGACATGCAAGACACTCCTTCGCGTTAACCCATTCCTTTGATTATACCAGTTGTTCTATTGTCTACATACGGCGGTGCTTCTTCAGAGCCAGTACATTCAATACTGCAAACAATAAGGAAAATCCCACCAACACATATACATTTACCTGAAAATCACCCCAGCTCTCTCCGCGTATCATTATTCCCTGCATAGCATCTGCGCCATAGTAAAGAGGCATTAGGTAGCTTAGCTTTTGCAGCCAGGGGTTCATGGCATCAAGGTTAAACAACCCGGAGAAGAAGGCTTGCGGAACGATGACAATAGGAATGAACTGTATGATCTGAAATTCACTGCTTGCAAAAGAAGACAACAGTGTTCCTAGTGTTAACGCTGTTAATGATAATAACAAATTTATGACCAGCATATACAAAATGCTGCCCTCCATGTACATCCCAAGAACTTGAACGGAATACCAGGCGATCAAGCAGGCTTGAATTAGGGTGAAAATACCGAAACCAGCTAAATAACCGACTACGATTTCGCTTCGTCTAATTGGCGTAGCTAATAAGCGTTCCAAAGTACCGCTCGTTCGCTCTCGCAGGAAGGAGACGCCTGCAAGTAAGAAAACAAAGAAAAACGAGAAGAAGCCTATTAAGACAGGCCCAAAGGAGTCGAATGGAGCCATGTCAGGACCGCCGTGCAAGTAAGAAATAGCTGGGGCGGCTTTATCTAAGCCTTGTTGCATCACGCTTTGAATAAGCAATACTACTGCACGATTGATGGAGGGATCGCTGCCCTCAAGCGTTAGTTTAGGCATGCCGCCGCTCGCTTCCAATATCGCGTCGAGCTTGCCGTCCTGTAAAGCAGCTTGAGCAGCAGCACTTTCATCATAAAGTGTGATTTCAGTATCAAGCTGCTCAAACTTTTCTGTTAAAGCTGCAGGCACATTAACCATTCCGATTGCTGGAGAGACAGCTTGCCCATCAAAAACTAATTTCATTAAAGTTAAGATGAGCAGGGGAGCGAGAAATAACAAGGCAAGCGTTCGTTTATCACGCAAAAATTGATTAATAATTCGTATGGCGAGCGCACGTATTCTCATTGTTCAGCTCCTTTGCTTTGACCAAGCGCAATGAACGCCTCTTCGAGTGTGGCGCAGCCTGCTTGCTGCTTAAGTGCTTCAGGCGTATCGATGGCTGTAAGTTTACCGCTTCGTATGAGCCCTAACCGATCACATTTCTCTGCCTCGTCCATGACATGGGTCGTTATAATAATGGTCACGCCTTGTTTGCTCAGAGCGGATAGCTCTTTCCAGATCGATTGGCGTAAAACAGGATCAATGCCAACGGTTGGTTCATCGAGTACGAGAAGCTCAGGCTCATGCAATAGCGCAATAGCAAGCGAAAGCCGGCGTTTCATACCGCCAGAATAAGCAGCCGTTTGCTTCTGAAGATGATCGGTTAGCGCAACAAGCTTGGAGACCGTTTGAATCCTTTCTTGCAGAATTGCTCCCTTTAATCCAAACATGGCCCCAAAAAACGCTAAGTTTTGCTTGCCAGTCAATTCACTATACAAAGCGTCTGATTGAGCCATATATCCAAAGGCTTGCAGCATTTTCAACTGCGGCATGGGCTCGCCAAGCATGCGGACCGTTCCGGCATCTGCCCTGTCTATTCCAGTCATGACCTTGATCAACGTTGTTTTTCCCGAGCCTGAAGGACCTAATAAACCAAATAGTTCACCTCGCGGAATAGAAAGTGTAATGCCATCAAGAACGGAACGATCCCCAAATGAACGGTTAATGTCTTGCAGTTCTACGGCGAAGGTTGTTTCAGCTAATATTGCTGGACTGTTAGTCATCATCGATCACACTCCACTTTCTCAAATGAGTAATCACTCCCCCAATTATATACAGAGAATGCCTAAAATAAAAGTGAGTACTTACTCATTTTTCTTCCAGACTGTCCACATCCTCAGTCTCTGGTCGTAGATGAATCAAGACTAAAGCCGAGAACCAATTACCTTCTCTGGACGTTTTTGGTAATCATTCTTTCCCTCTATGATTAGAAAAGACAAAAAAAAGAAATCCGTAATCGGAGAAGGAGTCGGAAACAAATGAGTAAATTGACGGAATGGTCGTTCCGAAATAAGGCGGCTATTATACTGATCGTCATTATGGCTTTAGTGATGGGGGTAATCAGCTATTTGAGGCTTCCGATGGAGTTTCTGCCTGCTGCAGATAATCCACAGGTCATGGTCACGGCAATAGGGCCGGGGAATGACGCGAAGACGATGGAGCAGATGGTCACAAATCCATTGGAAGAAGCTGTAACGCTCGTTAAAGGAAAAACAGATATGTTCTCTACATCAGGTGATGGTTATGCTCAAATCAGCTTGAATTTCAATTCGAAGACGAATATGAAGGAAGCGAAGACCGAAATCGAGCAATTGGTCGCTCAGGTACAGCTTCCGGCAAATGTAATGAAGCCTTTCGTCTTGCAATTGAATACTTCAATGATTCCAATCTCATGGGTGACGTTGACCTTTGATGAAGGATTATCTGAGCAGCAAAAAGACGCAAAGCTGAAAGAAGTAACGGCGGAACTTAAAAAGACCGAGGGTGCGGGCGAGGTTAGCATTAGCGGCAAATCGTCGCCATCGGTTCATGTCGTACCCAATACGGAGAAGCTTGCACAGGCAGGAATTCCAGTACAAGCGTTAATGGGCGTGCTTCAAGGCAGGGGAGCGTCGGTTTCACTCGGTGAACGCACGCTCGATGGCGCAGATGGCAATATTAACGTGTACGATCAAGTATCTGATGTGGAAACACTGCGCAAGCTTCCTGTTGCAGCAGGTGTGAAGCTTGGGGATGTTGCAGCGGTTGAGCTCGCCAAAGACCAAGAAAGCATAAGCCGTATGAACGGCAAAGATGCGATTATGTTCACAATATCTAAATCAGCAGATGCGAATGCTGTGAATGTAGGCAAAGCAATTAAAGAAACGATTGATCGTTTAAATGCAGATGTGGAAGGAATCGATGCTTCTATCATTTTGAGCACATCTGATTCGGTCGTATCTTCTGTTAATAGTATGCTGAGAGAGGTTTTGCTTGGCGCATTGTTCGCAACCATTGTCATTTTATTGTTCATGCGCAACTTTAAAGCAACGCTCGTGACGATTGTTTCGATTCCGTTATCGCTCGGCATAACGCTGTATCTGCTCCAGCTCTCTGGTGTATCACTTAACATTATTACACTTGGAGGCGTAGCCGTCGCGGTTGGAAGGCTGGTCGATGATAGTATCGTCGTTATTGAAAATATTTATAGAAGGCTGCAGAAGGAGTCCTTCTCTATTAAGCTAATTACGGATGCAACGAAGGAAGTGGCTTCGGCCATTACCTCTTCAACGCTCGTTACAGTTGCAGTATTTTTGCCAATGGGCCTTCTGCGTGGTTCATTGCAAGCATTTCTTCTGCCATTCGCGCTGACAGTCGCTTACTCATTGCTCGCTTCTCTACTTGTAGCGCTGACAGTTGTACCTCTTTTAAGTGCAATATTGCTTCGCGGCACAAAGGAGAAGGAGCATGCGGTTTCTCCAAAATTCGCTTCCTTCATTCGTTGGAATCTTGCTCACAAATTAGTGCCGTTAATCATTGCGGTATTGCTGTTTGCAGGATCGATCGGCGCTTATATGTTCATGCCAAAAGGAGCGCTTGATTCCTCGAGTGCGGGGAATTTAAATGTGGCACTGCAATATCCGAGCGATACGCCGGCGGATCAAGTACTCGAAGCAGGGAAGAAATTCGAATCCTATCTAACTGCAAATCCAGATATTGAATGGGTCATGATGATGCTTGGCAATAGTGCAGATGCGGCTAAGTATGGCTCGGTGACTTCACCAACGCTCATTACTTATATGGTAGATTTGAAGGAAGGCGTTGACGCAGAGCTCTTGATGGATAATATTAAGACTCAGAAGGATAATTATAAGGACGCAACCTTGACGGTTGATGCGGCCGATCTAATTATGGGCGGCGGATCATCGCAAATTTACATCGATGTCTCTGGTGAGAACTTGGAGCAGCTCTCTACAACCGCAGACCAGTTGATCGCAGCGATTAAACCTATCGACGGTGTGCTCAAGGTCGAGAGCAATCAAGAGGAGAAAAAGTCGGTTTATTCCTTCCATGTTGATCCTACCCTAGCCAAAGGCCAAGAGGTAGCCATGCAGCTGCAAAGCATGCTTAATCCATTGCCGATAGGATCGATCCAGCAAGAAGGCAGTGAAATTCCGGTTATTATGCTGCCTGTTTTAAACCCAGATTCAAAGGCAGAACTAGAAAAATTAACTGTAATGACAGAGTCTGGTCCAACAGCGATGTCGAAGGTAGCGGAGTTGGTTCGGACCGAGGAGCCATCCTTGTACTACCATAAAGAAGGCAAAACGTATATCCGTGTCACAGCGAGCGCCGAACCAAAAGAACTATCGGTCGTCGGCGATGAAATATCAAAAGCAACAAAGGATCTCAAGCTTCCTGATGGCGTCAGCCTTGCAGTAGGCGGAGCGTCGGCTGACCAATCGAGCGACTTTGCAGATTTGGGCTTAACAGCGATTATCTCCATCGGTATTGTGTATCTGATCATGGTGTTAACGTTCAAGACGCTTCGTGCTCCGCTGGCGATTATGATCTCCTTGCCGCTTGCAGCAATCGGCGCAGTAACAGGCTTGCTCGTATCAGGCGTAACGCCGGATTTCACAGCCATGTTCGGAGCGCTGATGCTTATCGGAATTGTCGTCACGAATGCTATCGTATTAATTGATCGTGTGAAGCAAAACGAGCTGACGATGCCGATTCGTGAAGCGTTGATTGAAGCGGCTACGACACGGATGCGTCCAATCGTAATGACTGCGGTGGCGACGGTGTCCGCGATGCTGCCACTCGTATTCGGTTCGCATGAATCGGGCAGCATCGTCTCCCAAAGCTTAGCGATCGTCGTAATTGGTGGGCTAGTTGCGGCTACGCTGCTCACGCTAATTATCGTTCCTTGTGTCTATGAGCTGCTATTTTTCCGTACTTCACGCAAGCAGCGTCGCAATATGGCTTCCTCCGCACATGCGGAAGCCGCTGCATCACAGCAAGTGTAACTAAACGATAAAAGGCAGTACTTTTAGGTCAGAATGGACCTAAAGGTACTGCCTTTTTTGAATAGATATTAAATCCATTCTTATACATTAGCCATATGGTATAACGGCATAAGCGTTTTATAAGTGGAGGAAGTAAGCTCAAGCAGCGCATCGCCGTCTTTGAGAATCGGATCGTTCGCTTGCACATGACGGCCGATAAGCAGTTCCGCTTTCTGAACATCACGGAAACGAACGAGCGCATTTTTCCAGTCTTGTTTTGTCATCGTACTGACAGCGGTGGACTCTTTTTTCATATGATCAAGTGAAAGTACATAATCCTTAGGTACATTTGCAATGACTTCATCAATTTGGTTCAGGAAGGCGGTTGCGATATTGGATTTATGCGGAACCTCGTAAATGAGTGCAAACCACATAAATAGATGATCATCAAACAATCCAAGCTGAAAATGCGGATGTGCCTTGTAGCCGCGTTTGCTAGCGCAAATGGCGAGCCAAGTATCCTTTGGCGGATTCACTTTACGACGAGCATGCCTTGCAACATGCAAGTACATTTCATTGCCGGCGTGAACAGCTGCATCGACGCTGAGCTGCTCACCGATCGCTCGGAATTTCGGCTGAATCTGATTTTGAATAGCAGCCATACGCTCCTCAAGTCCTTGAAGCGCAAAAACATCGAAGTCGGCTTGTGTAAAGCCAACAAGCGGGGTAGAAGTAGTCTGTGTTGTCATTAGATTAATCTCCTTCAATCAAACAATTATTGGTGCAATAATTTCAAATAAAAGATGGCGATTTGCGTTCGGTCTCGAAGCTCGAGTTTATTAAGTATTTCAGTAATATAATTTTTAATTGTACCTTCGCTTAAGAAAAGGGTAGCGGCAATTTCCTTATTGGATTGACCGTCCGCAATCAGACGGACAATTTGCACCTCAGCTTGCGTAAGACCGGAAATCATTACTGATTTGGCTGAGTCGGCTCGCGGCGTCTCCAGCATCCCAGCCAATTTACGGGCGATGTCGGGATGGATCAGCACGGAACCCTCATGAACAGTCTTTATGCCGCTTATAATACGGCTTGGCGGTACATTTTTGAGCAAATAGCCATTGGCCCCGTTTCGGATGGCTTGCGCTATGTATTCGTCATCATCAAAGGTCGTCAAAATAAGCACGGCAGGTGGGGGATCAAGTGCGCGAAGCAGCTTCGTTCCTTCCACACCATCGCAGAGCGGCATCCGAATATCCATTAGCACGACATCGACGGGATGTTGACGGACAAATTGTTCGGCCTCCAGACCGTTTGCACAAACGCCAGCGACATGCAATTCGTTATCCAATCCTAAAATAACGTTCATGCTCTCTCGTATAAAAGGATCATCATCCACTATCAGCACCTGAATCATTTACTCAAATCTCTCCATTTCTAAAAAGAGCAGAATCGTCGTTAACCGCCAAGCAGCGGAAGTGTTGTCGTTATTGAGAACTGATCGGCCTTCTGCCAGTCCATTTGGCCCCCAATTAAGGCAATCCGCTCTCGCATCCCCTTCATGCCAAGACCAGCTTCGATAGGCTCGTCGGGCAAGCTGCCGTTATTGGATACGGTTAGCGATACGTACGCAGTTAAGAAATCTAAAGTAACCGCAACCGATGTCGCTTTTCCATGCCGAACAGCATTCGTGATCGCTTCTTGGGCATTTTTAAATAAAATGAGCTCGATGCTCGGGTAAAGTGGTCTGGGATGACCCGTTACACGAAAGCTTACGGATATGCCTAATGCCGAAGCGGATTCTTCAACCAGACGGTCGAGGGCATATTGCCTAACGTCCTTTTCCGCATCCGATGCAAGTCTTCGTACCGTTCTGCGCATCAGCTCCATGCTGTCTTGCAGCTGATCACGCATTTGCTCAACCGTGCTGCGAGCTCTTGCGGTATCCGCATCGAATAAATGCAAAGCCGCTTCGGACATCATTTTGACGCGAATGAGGCGGTGGCCCAAATCATCATGAATATCCTTGGCGATGCGGTTTCGCTCTTCGATCTGCGCTTGATACTCAACCTGCAAGGCGTAATCCTGCATTCTGCGTTTGGCTGAGTCAAGCTCTGCGTGGCTGGCAGCCAGTGCTCCGTATAAATCCTCAATTTGATGATGTTTGTCCTCAAATTCGTTGGAAGCATAGAGGACGGCTGCTGTAGTAATCCATAGTACCGCTACGGCAAATATGATTTCGGGTTCTCTGCCATACATACCTGTCAATAAAGCAGCTAAGCCAGCGATTGTCCAAGCTGTGCTGACCATGCGTGTCGGCCTTTGTTGAAATGAGGCAATAAGGGTGGAGAAAAGCAATAGAAACAGAACTCCGCCATACGTATAGGAAAACCAAGAAAAAGCGATTAACTCCAGCATCAGCAATAAAATTCGATATTTAGGATACATAGAGCCAGCTTTCGTTAGGAGCAGTGCAAGGAGTACAGAAGCGGTGTAATGAGCATATAAACCTGCTTCTACATGCACGATACTAATAATAGAAGGAATCGCTACTAACAAGGAACGAATTTGGTGCAGTTGTTTCTTCATATCCGAGCAGCTCCTGCAGCTGAATTTGTTTTATTATAGCACATTGTTTATTGGACGAACGAGACTGAAACCGCTTTTCATCCAACCTTCATGCGGATAGATGCCATTATTCAAAGAGATGACTTTAGTCACCCTCATAAGATGACTTTATAGACCTGTTTCATTTCCTTTCATGACGTACAATTGGTTTATCAGAAACGAACTGAAAGGATGAATAGACATGAATCTAGTTACATTTCTCGAGGTTGTCAAAAAATACGACACAACGATAACGGTTAATCATCTTAGCTTCAATATTGATCAGGGTGAAATTTTTGGTTTACTTGGTCCAAATGGAGCGGGAAAAAGTACAACGATTCATATGTTGGCTGGTTTGCTGAAGCCAAGCGGCGGAGATATTTTGGTCGAAGGTTTTTCAATTCGCAAGCATCCGCTTGAAGTAAAGAAACGGATTGGTTTAGTGCCGCAGGAGCTGGCTATCTATGAGACGTTGACCGCTCGCGAAAATGTTACTTTTTTTGCAAAGCTTTACGGGCTCAGAGGTTCGCTGCTTCGCGATCGTGTTGATGAGGCGCTGCAATTCGTTGGGTTGCTGGACAAAGCGAAGGATAAACCTAGCACATTCTCAGGCGGAATGAAGCGCAGGCTCAACATCGCATGCGCCATTATGCACCGACCTAAGCTGATCATTATGGATGAACCAACGGTTGGAATCGACCCTCAGTCACGCAACCATATCTTGGAGTCCGTAAGGGAATTAAATAAGTTAGGCTCTACGGTCATTTACACCAGCCATTACATGGAAGAGGTAGAAGCGATTTGCACAAGAATCGGCATTCTGGATAAAGGCAAGCTTATTGCATGCGGGACGAAGGATGAATTAAAACGACAAGTTGGCCAAGAAGAGAAGCTGATTTTTGAAATTGATAAAAAATCGGCGCCGGCAATGACAGAGATGGTTGAGCATCCAGGCGTGCTTCAGCTTGCAGAACGAGATAATAGCTTGACGCTTGAAGTGACGGTGAAGGAATCGCTGTCTATATTACAGGATTTATTGTTTATCCTTCAGAAGCATGGCATTAATATTCGCAAGCTGACGCGGGAAGAGCCGAATCTTGAATCGCTATTCCTGCAAATGACCGGACGCACATTACGTGACGAATAGGAGATGATGATGATGCCAGCATGGTGGACAGCTGCTTATTATGAGCTTATAAAATATGCACGGATGCGTTCCGTTCTCATTATTTTGATCGGTTTGCCTTTATTATTGATTTTGCTGCTTGGCAGTGCATTTGATACAGAAATTAAGCCGGCTAAAATTGCCCTATATAATGCGGATCAGGGGGGAATGCGAGCTAGCATCGATGCTTTCTGGAGCAATGAAGTAGTAAAACCATATGTGAAGGTTCTAGATGCAAACTCAGAGAAGGAGGTAAAGGACTGGATACGCGAGGGTATTGCTGATTATGGCGTATCGATTCCGAATAACTTCTCCAGTGAGCTGAGCGCAGGGGAAACGGCGAAATGGTCAACGTTTGAAGGGCGCTATGAAGAAAAAAATATTGCTGCGGCTGCTTTTATCAATAAATATATGGCTGCGGTAAATTTGCAAGCCGCAGCACTGCAAATCCTTGGACCTGAGCTAAATGCAGGTGCTGCACAAAGTCAAGCGCCAGCGGGACAATCACATATTGAGGCGAAAAATTTGAGCTCAGGAGATAATCAAGCCTTTGGCAAAGAATCAGCGATGCAATACTATTCTGTGGCCTACCTAATTATGTTTTTGCTCTATGGCGGCATGACGGCGACGATCGCGCTGCTCAATCAGAGGGAAGCGGGAACTTTGCAGCGAATGTATGCAATTCCAGGTTCATTTAGAGCCATGGTGTTTGGCATTATTTTAGGAGGAGTCATGCTTGCAGCACTGCAGGCGGCAGTGATTATCGCATTTACATCATTTGTATATGGCGTTGATTGGGGAAATAACTTTGGAGCTATTACGCTGACTTGTCTGCTTACGACTGCTGCTGGGGCTGCACTTGCTATTACGATCTCATCCTTCGTACGATCCAAAAAATCGACACAAACGCTGTTCAGCATCATTGTATTCAGCATGACCTTTATTAGCGGCGGAATGATTCCAGACATTGTGAAGATGGTAGGAGGTCTCAATCAGTGGACGCTTAATCACTGGGCAAATGATGCACTTCGCGCCATCATGAACGGTGAAGCTTCAGCAACGGTTTGGAATGGAATCGCTGTTCTTGGAGCAATCGCATTAGGTATAACAATAATCGCAGTCATTAGACTGCCAAAGGTGGTGAGACAGCATGCCTAGTTTGCAAATTGCTGCACATCTCGTACGACGCACCATGGGTTCCCGTCGCGGACTGATTATGAATGTTCTTGTTCCAGCGATCATTTTATCTATTATGGCAGGATTGTTCGCTAGCACGAATAGAGATAAAGCTATTATTATCGTGAACAATGCTGACTCAGGAATATTAGGCGAATATTTGGCATCCTCATTACAGAAAGAGCCATTGTATGAGATCCATTCGGAGCCGGCGATGAATGAACAGCAGTTAAAGGATCGTGTAATAGAGGGCAAAGCGGATGCTGCCATCTATATTCCTGCGGATTTCTCAGCAAAAATGATGGAGGGAGATTCGTCAACAGCTCAGCTTTACCGAATGAATACGCAGCTTTGGAACGCTTCGCTTGCAGCTACACTTGAGACAGAAGCTCAAAAGCTGTCTTCCTCTGCCGCTCTGATAAGAGGGACTGACCCTGAATCTCCAATGGATTTATCTAAGCTGACCGCTTTGCTGGAAGCGCAAGCCTCTCCTAAAGCTGTACTTGCGAATACGGAAATGGAGCTTGGCAAAATTGTATCCAATCCAACAATGATCGGTCTCATCCTTATGTTTGTTATGCTGCTTGTCAGCCAGTCTATCGGTTTCATTATGGAAGATCGAGAGCAGCGCACGATGGCAAGGATGTACACAGCGCCGCTTCGCTCGCTTGATATTGCTTTTGGAAATTTTTTGGGCAGCATGCTTGTGGGCACGATTCAGCTTGTCATTGTTCTAGGCTTAACTTATTTCGTATTTGACTATTCACCTGGTATTTCGTTCGGATGGATGCTGCTCGTATTGGAATTCTTCTTGCTTGCGATCGTTGGTCTTGCTTCGGCGGTAGCGGGTCTAGTACGCAATAGCACGCAGCTGTCTCAAATCAACAACGTTATTATCGCTCCGTCCTGCATGATCAGCGGTTGTTTCTTTCCTCTTTCCATGCTACCTGATTTTATGCAAAAGCTTGCTAATTTCTTTCCGCAAAAATGGGCGCTTACAGCAATTGATCGTTTAGGCGGCGGGGGCAGCTTTAGTGACGTCTTGCTTCCGCTTCTTATCCTGCTTTTATTCGCTGCTGTGCTGATTGCCTTTGGTTCTGCCGTTCTCAGACCAAATCGCACAAGCTAAAATACTAAGCAGCAAGCGCCCTGAAAATTGGCTTGACTTCATCATCGTTGTATTGTAAATTTGTCAAAAGTTAATGACATCGCAACAGCGTCGACCAAGACTATGTTAATCAGCAAACGTTTCTATCAGAGAGGAAGCCCGAAGGCTGGAAGGCTTCTATGAACGATTGATTAATCCCTATCTTGCGAGCTGCAGCAGGAAGCGTATACTTCTTCCGCTGCCGGAATATTCATTCCGTTATCTATTGAGAGTCGTCCAGATCATTTGGCGGCTATTTGAGGGTGGTACCACGAACGCATTCGTCCCTTACGAATGCGTTTTTTTGTTTTTATGGCTTAAATCTAATAATCGGAGGGTTATCTATTATGAGACAAAGTAAGCTTTTAATGCCTACCTTGCGCGAGGCGCCGTCAGAAGCGGAAGCAGCCAGCCATCAATTAATGCTGCGTGCAGGTCTTATTAGACAGCTTGCCGCAGGTATTTATACGTATTTGCCGCTTGGCAGGCGCGTGCTCAGAAAACTCGAGCAAATCGTAAGAGAAGAAATGGATCAAGCCGGAGCTCAAGAGGTATTAATGCCTGCTATGCAGCCGGCAGAGCTGTGGCAGCAATCAGGTCGATATGATGTGTATGGACCTGAGCTTATGCGGCTTCGTGATCGTCATGATCGCGAGTTTACGCTTGGACCAACGCATGAAGAAGTGATTACAGCTCTGGTGCGCAGCGAGGTAAGCTCTTATCGGCAGCTGCCAATGACATTGTATCAGATTCAAACTAAATTCCGCGACGAGAAGCGCCCACGCTATGGCTTGCTCCGCGGTAGAGAGTTTTTAATGAAAGATGCTTATTCCTTTG
Organism: Pristimantibacillus sp. Z349TD_6; assembly: GCF_056173205.1. NCBI lineage: Bacteria > Bacillati > Bacillota > Bacilli > Caryophanales > Paenibacillaceae > Pristimantibacillus (SeqCode) > Pristimantibacillus sp. Z349TD_6. The sequence goes on from NZ_CM149662.1 coordinate 3,462,772, forward strand.
ATGAGGACTTTGATGGGCTTCATCGCAGCTATACGAGCATGTACGAGGCTTATAATCGCATCTTCACACGCTGTGGTCTAAATTACCGTCCGGTTGAAGCTGATGCAGGTTCAATTGGCGGAGAAGGCGGAACACATGAATTTATGGCGCTCGCTGATATTGGTGAAGATACGATTGCTGTGTGCAATTCATGCGACTATGCGGCGAATGTGGAAAAAGCTGAATACAAGCTGTCGGAACAATCAACGGATTCACAGCAGATTAATGATTCTGCGTTGGTGCGTCATCATACACCGGAGATTAAGAAGATTGACCAGCTTGTCGAGGCTTTTGGCCTTGGAGCAGATGCTTTTATGAAAACACTGATTTATGTTGCAGACGGTGCTCCGGTTGCTGTTGTTGTTCGGGGAGACCATGAGGTAAATGAAATAAAAGTGAAAAATGCGCTTGCTGCAGCTCATCTGGAGCTTGCCGATCAAGCTACGACAGAGCGGGTAACTGGCGCACCTACCGGATTTGCTGGGCCGATCGGCTTGCAAATTCCCGTTTATGCTGACCATGCTGTTCTTGCGATGAAATCAGGAATCGCAGGAGCGAATGAGCAGGATTATCATATCGGAAATGTTATCCCAAGCATTCATTTGACGGATGTGCAGGCAGGTGATTATCGAAATGCAGCAATAGGAGACGGGTGCCCGCGATGCGAGACAGGCAGCTTGGTATTTTATCGCGGCATTGAGGTTGGCCATGTGTTCAAGCTGGGAACGAAATACAGTGAAGCGCTAAATGCTAAGTTTTTAAATGCGTCGGGCTCAGAACAGCCATTAATAATGGGCTGCTATGGTATCGGAGTTTCACGTTTGCTCTCTGCAGTACTTGAACAGCACTCCGATAGCAATGGCATCATTTGGCCTAAATCGATAGCACCCTACCAAGTTCATGTGGTTCCTGTATCAGCGAAGGATCAGGTCCAAATGGATTTGGCCGCGCATATTACAGCAAGATTGCTTGAGGCTGGGGTAGAGACGCTGCTCGATGATCGTGACGAGCGCCCAGGCGTCAAATTCAAGGACTCCGATCTTATCGGCATACCGCTGCGCATTGTAGTAGGCAAACATGCTGCTGATGGAATCGTGGAGCTTAAGCAAAGGAACGAATTAGAAGCGCAAAAGCTAGAATTAGAAGAAGCTATCGCTTTTGCTTTGAGCAACTAAAGTTGAAAACATATGCATGAAATGGGTTTGAAAAATCCATGGTGGCCTATGGAATATAAGTTCAAAAGGGTGCGAGACGGCTTCATATGAAGACGCTCGCGCCCTTTTTTTAGATAAGTCGGCTGTAAGCGTAAAATTAGTCAATAATCCAAGTTGCCATAACATAAGATGGAGTATAAGATAAAAGTAAGAACAAATTATCAGAACATTTCGTCAACTATTCTGAGGTAAGGGAGGGATTGCCGTGAACAAAAGCCATGAAGTCGAATATTGCAATTTGGAGCTGCGATTTGACCGGCGGCAAATCCAAAATCTCATCCGCGATCTTATTCAGGAAGGGTACTCCTTGTACTGGAGTGAGACGGAGGGGCAGTTTCTTGTATCCATTCGAACTGGCCGCAAGCTCGTTAAGCTTCAGTTCCAGCGAATGAAGAACCGTTACAAAATTGTCGGGGACTACATTATTAAAGATGAGAAGCTGTCAGAATTAATTGAAAAGCTGATTAATGACACACGTGGACATGCGATTGTGAAGCGCATTAAAGATCGTCAAATCGTCATTGAGAGTATTATGTTCGGTGAGATTATACGACTCGTGGAGGTGTCCGGTATGGAACATCGGATTATTTATCAGAAGAAGCCTTTCGTTACAATAGAAGAAATGATTAGAGCATTTCAATCAAAGCGTGCTGAGGAAAGAGCTGTTGTACTGCGTTATGAGCTGGATTATGAGCTATCGATGCTGTTTGACGCGCTAGAGAGCAAGGATGAGGAAGCGGTTACTGAGTCTAAAGAGCGGCTGAATACACTTCGCTCGGAAATGTTGCAATTGGAACTCTGATGATAGAAGCTAGCCCCCATTTGAAAACATAAAAACGATCAAAAGCTGCTTTCTAACAGCATTTGATCGTTTTTATGTTGTTCATTTACCATTAAAAAAGACTCCTTTTATTATAAAATGACTAAGCTTTTCGGTATATATAAGATAAACTTTTTAGTTCTCTCAATATAATTGATGCGACTATTGCGACATTTTTCCTTGCAGACAGTTTTCTTCTTGCCGCAAAAAGAGTAAAATGAAACTATTGTGACCCAAAATAGATGATGAAGGATGGAAGAACCAGATGTCAAAACAGCAAATTGGTGTAATTGGATTAGCCGTAATGGGTAAAAACCTTGCCCTTAACATTGAAAGCAGAGGCTTCACGGTATCGGTGTTCAACCGTTCACGCGAGAAGACTGATGATCTTGTTCAAGAAGCAGTTGGAAAAAATCTTGTTCCTACTTATACAATCGAGGAATTTGTTCAATCATTGGAAGTTCCCCGCAAAATTTTGATTATGGTACAAGCAGGTGCAGGAACAGACGCGACGATCGATTCACTCGTTCCACATTTGGCTGAAGGCGATATCATTATCGATGGCGGAAACGCTTATTTCCCTGATACTGTTCGTCGCAGCAAAGATCTAGAAGCTAAAGGCTTCCGTTTTATCGGAACTGGCGTTTCTGGCGGCGAAGAGGGAGCACTAAAAGGACCTTCTATCATGCCGGGTGGACAAAAATCCGCTTACGAGCTGGTTGAACCTATTCTTACTGCTATTTCAGCTAAAGTTGGAGACGATGCTTGCTGCACATATATCGGTCCAGATGGCGCAGGTCATTATGTGAAAATGGTACATAACGGAATCGAATACGGCGATATGCAGCTGATTTGCGAAGCTTATGATCTGCTTAAAAACGTACTTGATGTTAGTGCTGAAGAGCTGCACGAAATCTTCTCCGAGTGGAATAAAGGCGAGCTTGACAGCTACCTAATCGAAATTACTAGAGATATCTTCTCCAAATACGATCCTGAGACAGGCAAGCCAATGGTAGATGTTATCTTGGATTCCGCTGGTCAAAAAGGTACTGGAAAATGGACAAGCCAAAGCTCGCTAGATCTTGGCGTACCGCTTTCTATCATTACAGAATCCGTATTTACTCGTTTCTTGTCAGCTATGAAGGAAGAGCGCGTTGCGGCAAGCAAAGTACTTAACGGACCTGCAAAAACACCTTTCCAAGGTGACAGAGCAGCATTTATCGAATCTGTTCGCAAAGCATTGTTCGCAAGTAAAATTTGCTCGTACGCTCAAGGATTTGCTCAAATGCGTGCAGCTTCTGAAGAATTTAACTGGGATCTTAACTACGGCGAAATCGCTATGATTTTCCGCGGCGGCTGCATTATCCGTGCTCGCTTCCTGCAAAACATCAAAGACGCTTACGACCGTGATCCTAACCTGCGCAACCTTTTGCTTGATTCTTATTTCCAAAACATCGTTGAGTCGTACCAAGGGGCTTGGCGTGAAGTGATCTCCGCTGCAGTTTCGAACGGAGTACCGGTTCCTGCATTCTCAAGTGCAATTGCTTACTTCGACAGCTACCGTACGGAGCGTTTGCCTGCAAACCTGCTTCAAGCGCAGCGTGACTACTTCGGTGCTCACACGTTCAAACGTGTAGACAAAGAAGGAAGCTTCCACTTTAACTGGATGCAATCTTAATTAGATCAGCCATTAGTTCCTCGTCTCGCGAGGATTGTCCTTATTTAAGCCATAAGCTGCTTGACGCAAACAGTCGCGCAGTCGATCGGCCTCTTGATTGGAATAATGTCTGCGATGGATGAGCGACATGGCCGCTTCGGCAAAGAAATGAAAATTTTGCAATAAGCGTGGCTGCGTAAGATCCTTTAAGGCTGGATCTTCGTCAGCCACCTTTTTTTTAATAAATTCAAGCATCCAGACCACATCTTCCCTGCAAAGGGGATGATCAGGATCGAGAATACGATTGAAGCGTTTTTGAGTTGGACTTTGATCAGGCAACTGAAGATCACTGTTCATCGCTAATGTCACTCCTATTCTCGAATAAACATCTTTATCATCCATACGGCATATATAACTTTTTTATACCCTAGTATTACAAAAAAATGATATGATATTGTAGAAAAATTGGTTTAACAAGAACGAAAAGGGTGAAACGGTTACGATGGGAAGGCAACAATTGAGTAAATTAGTGCTTATCGGGTTTATGGGAACCGGCAAATCAACCGTCAGCAAGCTGCTTTCCGAGAAGGTGGGCTGCACACGCATCGACGGCGATGAAGAAATCGAAAGGCTGGAAAACAAGCGGGTTTCTGATATTTTCGCATCGGATGGCGAAGCAGGTTTTCGGATCATTGAAACCAAAGTGCTGGGAACGATTTTGGAGCGCGAGGATACCTGTGTGGTTGCTACAGGCGGCGGCGCAGTGCTAAGTCCCATTAATCGTGAGCTAATGCTTAAAAACGGTTTTGTCGTCGCTTTAAAGGCGAGCCCAGATCAAATCATCGCTCGGGTAAAGACGGACACAGAGCGGCCTTTGCTTCAAGGCGATGCAGAGGAGCGAGTTAATCTGCTGCTTAAACAGCGTGAGCATGCTTACGATTTTGCTCATTTTACGATCGATACGACAAATATGAGTGTGGAAGAGGTTGTTGCTGCAATACTCGAGCAATGGTCGCTTCATAAATAACCGAGATCATCATCACCTCAATCAGCCGATTAGCTGTAGATGTGTATATATTATTGTAAAGGGAGATCATACGAACTATGGACGTTTTAGTGACACCAACGCCAAAACTTGAAGGCGAACTTCAAGCGCTTTCTTCAAAAAATTATACCACTCGCTACCTTCTGGTAGCCGCTCTAGCTGAAGGAACGAGTACGATTTATTTCCCAGCCCACAGTGAAGACAGTGATGCAATGCGCCGCTGCATTCGGGATTTGGGAGCATCGGTAGAGGAAGACGAGGAGAAAATCGTTATTACCGGTTTTGGCCGCAATCCTAAGCCAGTTGAGCAGCTGGATGTAGGTAACGCAGGTGCGGTTTTGCGGTTTTTGATGGCCATCGCGGCACTTTGCCCAGACGTAACCTTTATTAATCGTTATCCAGATTCTCTAGGTAAACGACCTCATAGCGACCTCATTGAATCTTTGACAGCGATGGGCGTTTCTATTGAGCATAATGAAGGCAAGCTGCCTATTCGAATTCAAGGCGGCGCTCCAAAGGGCGGCAAAATTCAAGTTTCAGGCAACATTAGCTCGCAATTTTTGAGTGCGCTGCTGTTTTTGACGCCTCTTCTCGAAGAGGACAGTGAAATTGAAGTGCTGCATGATTTGAAGTCAAAAGTAGTCGTTGGCCAGACACTGGAAGTATTGGAGCAAGCGGGTATTGTTATCCATGCAGATGAGGACTATATGCGGTTCCGCATTCCAGGCGGTCAAAGCTATGAAGCAAAAACTTATTCTGTGCAAGGCGACTATCCGGGCTCTGCAGCCATTCTAGCAGCCGCGGCTGTTACGGAATCGGATGTCATTGTACACCGTTTGGAAGAGAAGAGCAAGCAAGGCGAACGCGCTGTCGTTGATGTGTTGAAAATGATGGAAGTTCCGCTTACGCATGAGAATGGCATTGTCCACGTGAAGGGCAATGGCAAGCTCAAAGCAGTCGAGTTCGATGGCGATCATGCAACGGATGCTGTACTTGCAATGGTTGCAGCGGCTGTTTTTGCTGAAGGCACCTCTAGATTTTATAATGTAGAAAATTTGCGCTACAAAGAGTGTGACCGCATTACCGATTATTTGAATGAATTAAGAAAAGCTGGAGCCAATGTCGAAGAACGCCAAGCGGAGATTATCGTGCATGGACGTCCTGAAGGTGTAGAGGGCGGTGTCGAAATCAATGCGCATTACGACCACCGTGTCATCATGGCATTATCGGTCGTTGGATTGCGTGCGAAACAACCTATTCGAATTCGTGATGCACATCATGTAGCGAAGTCCTATCCGATATTCTTCGATCATTTGCAAGCTTTAGGCGCTAAGGTTGAATGGATTGAAGGCTAATTATTAGTTGACGTTTAGAAGCTTGTTCACAAAATAATGAATCGAGGTATGATCATGGCATTTGAGAATCCGACTCGCGAGCATATTAAGGGTATTTTGGAGAATAGCACGACGGTAGCTGTTGTAGGCTTGTCAGACAATCCAGAGCGCGTATCCTATATGGTATCTGAAGCGATGCAAGCGAAGGGCTATACGATTATTCCTGTTAATCCTAACGCCGATTCAATCTTGGGACAAAAAAGTTATGCGTCTCTAAAAGATATTCCCGTGCCTGTAGATATCGTAAATGTTTTTCGCAGAAGCGAGCATACGCCGCCTGTAGCTGAAGAGGCGGTTGCCATCGGCGCAAAAACCTTCTGGCTGCAGCTTGGCATTGCAAACGAGGAAGCGGCTGCGATTGCTGCAGCAGGCGGTCTAGAGGTTATAATGGATCGTTGTATCAAGGTGGAGGATTCCATCTTGCTTCCGAACGGGAAACCCAAAAGATAACAGTTATAAAAAACAGGTCACTCCTACACAATAAGAAAGCTTCAAGAGCGATTGCGTACTTGTTTTTCGCATGTAGAAAGCGAAACAAGCGGCATTCACTTGAAGACAATACGATTGTAATTCAAGGAGGACACGACGTGAATCAGTTTTCGCAACAACCGGGTAATTACCAAGGCCAACAGAGCTACCTTAACCAAAATGCACATTTTGAGCCATCTGGCCATGTGCAATCGCACTATCAAGGGCAGCTAAGCCAACCGAATTTTGGCAGAGAAACGCACTCGATTGTTGCTAACTCGCCAGGCGGTTACCAATCGTCTAATGCTTATAGCCAAGGAGCGCAAACACAACATTATGCTCCTAATAACTATTCGAATATGACGCATCCGGTGGGAACGAACAATTCATTCATGTCGCATCAACCGGTTCACAGCTACGCGCAATCACCAGCAACGGCGTTTGGCAACGTAGGTCCGGTTATCGCACATGTAGGTTATCAAGCTGGTTCTGAGCATAACCAACAACATTCTTACTACCAGCCAACCTCGAATAATGGGGCGCAGTATGCTCAGCATGCAGCATCCAATTATGGAGGTTACGGCCAATCTCAATTCCAAAATGGATATGGCGGTATGACACAAACTCACTCCAACACGTCGCTTCACCCTGTATATGAAGCAACGAATGCTTATCAAAATGCAGGGCCTGTCATTTCTCATGTAGGCTGGCAGTCGACGAGTGCAGTCAATTCTTCTCCTTATTCAGGCGGTAATCGATAACACTTTTTTAATACAATTAGAAAAGAATCATCAACATCGGCGGGCCCTTACAGGCTCGCCGTTTTACTTTGACAAAAACGCAGCAAACGCTTAACATCGATATAGATGTGTTTGAATAATGCTTACGGAGTTAGTTTTGTTTTGCAAAACTTAGGCTTATGCTTACGAAGTAGTTTTGCTTCGCAAAACTTGAAGCTTATGCTTACGAAGTAGTTTTGCTTCGCAAAACTTTAAGGAGGTGCAAGATGGTTTTCATTGGGAGCCTGCAGCAGCTTGGTAGAGCATTCATGCTGCCGATGATTGTCCTGCCAGGTGCGGCTATATTTTTAAGTTTAAGCAAGCTGCCATGGGATTACTTTGGCCTGCCAGGGATGGAAGGCTATTTATTAGCTGCAAGCGAAACGATTTTTACATATTTACCATATATTTTTGCGCTTGGCATCTCACTAGGCTTAACGGGTAATGCTCTCGCAGCAGGGATGGCTGCTCTTGTAGGTATGGCTATTTATAGCGGCATTACAGGGTCGGCAGAGGTACCGATTGAGCCAACCGTGCTCATTGGTACACTTATAGGAATTATTTCAGGCGTGAGCCATGAGAGGTTTAAAAGCTTAAAATTACCGGAATACATACAATTTTTTGGCGGACCGCGATTTGTACCGTTATTTGTAAGTGTTGTTAGTTTGTTGTTCTCAATAGCTATGATCAATATTGCGCCTTATTTACAGAGCATGATGATAAATCTGGGTGAAATTGTTGAATCGGGTGGCGGCTTCGGCGTATTTTTATATGGATTTGTACACCGGATTTTGGTTGTATTCGGTTTGCATCATTTGGTCAGCCATGTATTCTGGTTTCAAATTGGCAGCTTTGAAACAGCTTCAGGACAGATGGTATATGGCGATCTTCCGCGTTTCTTCGCTGGCGATCCTACTGCCGGCTCGTTTATGGCTGGTCTTTATCCGACGATGATGTTCGCTTTGCCAGCCATTGCATTCGCGATTATTCACGAAGCTCGCGAGGATCTAAAGCCGAAAATTCGGAAAACGTTTATGTACGCAGCGCTTGCATCATTTCTAACTGGCGTTACTGAGCCGGTAGAGTTTGCATTTTTGTTTGTTGCTCCGTATTTATACGTCGTCCATGCGATATTGTCAGGCATTATTATGTGGGTTACTTATGAGCTTGGCATTAAGCACGGATTCTCCTTCTCAGCAGGAGCCATAGATTATGTTATCAACGAGCATTTGGCAACACGAGGTTGGCTAATTATACCGATCGGTATCGTTGTTGGCTTCGTTTATTACTTTTTGTTTCGCTGGGCGATACGAAGATTTCGGATTCCGACACCAGGCCGTGAGGAAGGCTCACAGCTTGATGAATGGGCAGGCGATATCCCTTATCGTGCACCGCTTATTTTGCAAGCCATTGGCGGTAAACAAAATATAGAAAAGATGGAGTCCTGTATCACAAGATTGCGGCTTAAAGTTTCCAACGATAAGCTGCTCGACATAAATGCGCTTCGAAATCTGGGCGCTGCAGGCGTTATCAAATTAGGCGGCGGACATGTTCAGGTCGTATTTGGCACGTATTCCGAACTTATTCGTGAAGAAATGATCAAGACTATTCATCGTGATCAAGCACAAGTTTTGTTCCATTCGCCGATGCAAGGCCGCATGATTCCTCTTGATGAGGTGCCTGATCCGATATTTGCAGGCAAACTCGTCGGACAAGGCGTCGCATTTATACCGGAGAAAGGAGAGCTTGTATCGCCGGTTAAGGGCAAGGTGATGCATATTTATCCGACGATGCATGCGATCGGCATTCTTACTCCTGAGGGGTTGGAGGTTCTGCTTCATATAGGCATAGATACTTCGCGTCTGGCTGGAAAAGCGTATTTTAATGCGCTCGTTAAAGAAGGGGACGAAGTTACGCCAGGCATGATGCTCATAAAATTTGATTTGCAGCGAGTTCGAAAGGAGAGCAAATCTCTTGCTACTCCTATGGTCATAACAAATTCTGATCTTGTTCACTCATGGCGATTTGCACCTTTCAAAGCGGTGAAAAAGGGGCAGTCCTCGGTATTGTCTGTTGTACTTAAAGAGAGAAACGGTGGAGGGGAAACACAATGATTCAAGGAATAGGGGCGTCAGCAGGCATAGCGATTGGGAGATCGTTTGTGCTTCCGAATTGGGAATGGGAGTTACCGGAGCAAAAAATCGATGTAGCTGATTTTGCCCGCGAGTTCGAACGTGTATACGAAGGCATTCGTACCTCTAAGTCTGAAATTGAACAGATTAAAGATGATCTGCGAGATGTTGTCGGTTCAGAGGAAACACATATATTCGATGCTCATATAGCCATTTTGGACGATCCTGTCTTTATGAATGAAATCCAAGGTATTATCCAACGCCAGTACAAAGCGGCTGAAGTTGCTGTTAAGGAAGCTATTGATCATTTTGTTACGATGTTTGATCTGCTTGACGATGAGTACATGAAAGAACGGGCGCTAGATATTAAGGATGTGGGCAATCGATTGCTGAAACATCTGCTGGGAGCGCCAGAAATTACACTGCCTTCAGATACGCAGCCATTTATATTGATTGCTAAAGAGTTGTCTCCTTCTCAGCTAGCACATATTAATCCGCAGCATGTGCTCGGCATTGTGACCCTTGCTGGCAGCAAAACTTCACATTCAGCTATTATGGCTAGAGCGCTCGGCGTACCTCTTGTTGTTGGTGTAGAGACGAGATTAGTTGAGCCTATTCAAACAGGGCAAACGCTAGTTATTGACGGCAATGACGGCACTGTGTTTATCGATCCTGTTCAACAAGTTATTGACTATTACACAGAGCTGCACTCCCATCAATCGGAAGCGAAAAAAAGACTGCATGGCATTGCAGGTCATCGCCCGGTAACGCCTGATGGCAAAAGGCTGGAGCTTGCAGCCAATATTAGCTCCTATAAAGAGCTGGAAATTGCGATGTCGAGCGGAGCGCATGGGGTTGGGCTTTTCCGTACGGAATTTTTGTACATGGATCGAAATCGGTTTCCAAAGGAAGAAGAACAGTTTGAGGTATATCGCAGCGTAGCCGAACGCCTTGAGGGTGAGCCGCTCGTCATCCGAACGCTGGACGTCGGCGGTGACAAGCAGCTCGATTATTTTGACCTGCCAGAGGAAGACAATCCTTTTCTAGGTTACAGAGCCATTCGGATATCGCTGGATCGTAAAGATTTGTTCAAAACGCAGCTTCGCGCTATTTTGCGGGCAAGTCATTACGGTCAAGTAAAGCTTATGTATCCGCTTATTTCATCTGTCGATGAAGTTCGTGCTGCAAATGCAGTATTAAACGAAGCGAAGCTTGAGCTTGAAGCAGCGGGGTATCCCTATGATAAAGGGATGAAGATCGGAATTATGATTGAAGTTCCTGCCGCAGTTATGATCGCTGATTTACTCGCGGAAGAGGTTGATTTCTTTAGTATCGGAACGAATGACTTGGTACAGTTTACGTTAGCTGTGGATCGTATGAATGAGGAAATCGCGCACTTGTATGAGCCATACCATCCAGCACTCATTCGAATGCTGCGCATGACGGTGGAAGCGGCAAAACGGAGTGGGATAACGGTTGGCGTGTGCGGCGAGCTTGCAGGGGATCTAAGAGCGCTGCCGATTTGGCTAAGCCTTGATGTAGATGAGCTGAGCATGTCTTCGCATTCGATTTTGCCGATCAAGGAAAGGCTGCTCTTCACTTCACAAGAAGAAAGCCATGAGGTATTTCAGCAGCTGCATCATTGCCGTACAAGTACAGAAATATTGGAGCAGCTAACTGGTTTTATGGAGCGCTTGGACAAAAAAACAGCGAATGGTTAACCCATTCGCTGTACTAGTGCATCTACAAACGCTTTTGCATAAGGAGGAAGATCGGGCGGACGGCGTGCGGAAATGAGGTTTCCATCAACAACGACGGCTTCATCGAACCATGTCGCTCCTGCATTTTCCATGTCATCTCGAATGCCAGGTGTTGAAGTGACTTTGCGCCCCTCCAATATTTTCGCCGAGATGAGTACCCAGCCTGCATGACAAATTTGGCCGATCGGTTTGTCAGCGGCGTTCAGTTCTTGTACGAGCTGGAGAACTTTAGGATAACGGCGAAGCTTATCAGGTGCCCAGCCGCCTGGAACTAATAAACCGATAATGTCTTCGCTATTTACTTCATCAAATGACAAATCAGCTACAGCAGGTACGCCGTATTTTCCGATATGTGTTTTACCTTTCTCAGGTCCAGCATATAAAACGGTCGCACCAGCTTCGCGCGCACGATATACGGGATACCATAGCTCCAAATCCTCAAATTCGTCGTCTAGCAAGCAGATGACGGTTTTATTTTGTAACGGCATATTTTCCCCTCCATCTAGTAAAGATCTCTATTATTGTAACGAAGGAGAAACAATGAAGCAAACGGAGAGTAATTCTAAATCATTTTCATACGTAAGGCTGCTGCGCTATTTGCCGGCTATTGCATGGATGGCTGTTATATTTGCGCTATCTTCGAGAACAGGTGATGAGATAAATACCTTTCTCCCTTTCTTTCAAAAGTTTTTTCCCTTTATGGAAGGTTTTAATTGGGGCCATTTTGTTTCCTACTTCATACTTGCACTTACTATAGACTACGGCATTGGCAAGAGGGGCGACCGATTTTGGATGAAGGTCGTTATTGTACTTATTTGTGGTTTATATGGAATTACAGATGAATATCATCAGTCTTTTGTTGGCGGCAGAATGCCGGACGTTATGGATGTGCGGAATGATCTTATCGGAGCTGCGATTTGGACGATTGTTGCAGCTGTGCCGCCAGTGAGGAAAATGTGGAGAAAAGTTGCGCCATAACTAGCATTTTGTGGTCAATTTTGAGTGTGATTTTAGTAGTAAAAATTACAAGGTTGTGCATGCAGGAATTTGTGCGAAAATAGTCGAATCATTTATACATTATTACTCTGAAAGCTATGGTTGTTACGATAGCTGCTACTATGAAGGAGTGGACCACTTTGCATAAGAGTTGTCATTGTGGCGACATCATGAAGATGAAACTGCGCACAGTTATTTACTCAGGGAAGGTTGAGATTGATAACGTTCCTATATATTCTTGCACAACCTGCAATCGCAGTGAAGTATTTCCGGAAGTAAAACCTGATTTATCAGGTTTAATAGCACAATTGGGGGCTCAACCAGACAAGCAGACATTCCTTTTTAATGAATGCAACGAGTGGGCTAGTATTCTGGTAGAGGCAAAAGCAGACAAACAGCAGACGGATCGCATCGGATTCGAGAGACTGGTTGAGCAGAGAATCAATAAGCTACTTGATTTGTATTTGCTTGCTCAAACGCTTAACGATGAAGCATGGATTTTGGATTTGAAAAAGAGACTTGAGCAAATAAGCCGTCGAACGTTGCTTACATAGAAGCTCAGATTATTGATTTTACAAGACGTGCAGATGAGTGAAACATGCGTCAACATTGCGAAAAGAAATATTTTGTCGTATGATAACGTTAATATGCGTCGTGCGTAATTATAAAATCTGAGCTAATGGAGAGAAACACTGTGACGGTAACCATTTATGATGTAGCAAGAGAAGCAGGAGTATCAATGGCTACGGTTTCTCGGGTTGTGAACAATAATCCCAATGTGAAACCAGCAACACGCAAAAAAGTATATGAAGCAATAGAGCGCCTAGGATATCGTCCAAATGCCGTAGCAAGGGGCTTGGCAAGTAAGAAAACAACGACGGTAGGCGTAGTTATTCCTGATATTTCAAACGCTATTTTTGCTGAAGTAGCACGCGGAATTGAAGATATCGCGAATATGTATCATTACAATATTATTTTGTGTAACGCGGATAAGAAAAAAGATAAAGAAATCCGTGTTATCAATACACTTCTTGAGAAGCAAGTAGACGGCTTGCTATTTATGGGCGGGGCAGTGACGGAAGAGCATTTGCAAGCATTTAAGACGGCTAATGTTCCGATTGTACTTTGTGCAACTTCCGATGAGAGCGGACAAATTCCGTCTGTTGACATCAACCACGAGGATGCTGCGTTCGATGCTGTACAAAACTTGTATGAGCAAGGACATAGAAGAATTGCAATGATCAGCGGAACACTGCAAGATCCATCCATTGGTTATGCAAGATTCCAAGGTTATAAGCGTGCTCTTGAAGCAGCAGGTATTGCTTACGATGATGCTTTGGTTCGTACAGGCAACTACCGCTATGAATCAGGCGCAGAAGCGATGAAATATTTTATTGAGCTGGACGAGCGTCCGACAGCTGTGTTCTCCGCAACGGATGAAATGGCGATCGGCGCAATTCACAGCATTCAGGATTCCGGCTTAAGAGTACCGGATGATATATCTGTCATTAGTGTTGATAACAGCCGTATGGCATCTATGGTTCGTCCACAGCTTACTGCTGTAGCACAGCCAATGTATGATATTGGCGCGGTATCGATGCGTTTGCTGACAAAGCTGATGAAGAAAGAAAATGTAGATCAATCCAAAGTTGTGCTGCCGCATGAGATTATCGTGCGCCAATCGGTTGGAGGAATATAAAAGAAATGTCGTTTAATAAAATTGGAATTATTGGCGCTATGGCTGAAGAAATTGAATTGCTGCATGAGCATGTAAACGTAGTGTCTGAGGTTACTAAAGCAGGTATTACATATTATGAAGGCACACTTCATGGCAAAACGATCATTTATTGCAAATCAGGTGTAGGGAAAGTAAATGCTGCGGTTTGCACGCAAATTTTACTTGATCTTGGTGCTGATTGCGTTCTGTTTACCGGCGTTGCCGGTGCAGTTGATCCGCAGCTTAACATTGGAGATATCGTCGTATCGACGAGCTGTGTCCAGCATGATATGGACTGTACACCACTAGGTTTTGCTCTTGGAACGATTCCATTTCATCCAAGATCAGAATTTCCTGCAGACGAGAGATTAATTGAGCTGGCTTCTGCAGCTAGCAATCGTTTATTCTCAGGACGCAGCATACAGGGCAAAGTGCTGTCGGGCGATCAATTCATTGCCAGCCGCGAGTCGGTCAAGCTGCTTCACGAGAAGCTGCAAGGCGCATGCGCGGAGATGGAAGGCGCCTCAGTCGCTCAAGTATGCGATATGAATAATACACCATTTGTCATTATTCGTTCGATGTCTGACAAAGCGGATGGATCGGCTCATGTGAACTTTCCAGAGTTTACGGTAATCGCCTCCAACAACTCTTATCAAATTATTGATGATATCATGCAAAATATTTAAACGAAATACAAAGAACCAGCTCTGATGCCAACATCGGAACTGGTTCTTTTTTTTAATGCGAGCATGACGCTGTAATCGGATTACAGATCTTGAATAACGATCTGCTGCATCATTCTGTTTTTGTTCGTAATTTCGATTCGTCTAGGCATAGGCTCAATATCTTCTAGATTGTCCATCCAATGCGTAGGGAGCTTGTGAGGGCTAATGGATTCCCAATGGCTCAACCAGCGGTCTGGAAGCCTAGCTTCTTCACCAGCTGCAATCGCATGTGCAATAGGGTGATCAATCATTGTAAGCCATACTAAAGACCAAGCTCGTGGAACGACGCGGAAAATATCATAACCGCCGCCGCCTAACGCAATCCAGCGGCCATCTGTATAAGTATGGGCTAATTCATGTATAATAGCAGGGATTTGGGCATATATTCGCATGCTGCAATGAATGTGAGAGAGCGGGTCAAAGGCATGAGCATCGCAGCCGTGCTGACTAATAATGACATCCGGTTTGAATGCCGAAATGATTTTGCGCAACGTAATATTAAAGCTCTCCAGCCAGGATTCATCCTCTGTGTACGGTTCTAACGGCACGTTAAAACAAGCGCCAAAACCATGGTCTGTGCCTTTTTCGTGCACGTAGCCTGTACCTGGAAACAGAAATTTTCCCGTTTCATGAATCGAATAGGTGCATACGTCTGGATCGTCATAGAAAACCCACTGAACACCGTCCCCGTGATGGACATCCGTATCAATATAAAGCACTTTTGCGCCATACGTTTGACGGATATGCTTAATAGCGACTGCTGCATCGTTATAAACACAGAAGCCTGAGGCGCGGTCAGGGAAGGCGTGATGCAACCCTCCGGCAAGATGGTAGGCATGCTTGGCTTGACCCGTCATAACAAGCTCAGCGGCCGTCACAGAGCCTCTGACGATGGACATTGCTGCCTTGTGCATGCCTGGGAAATAAGGAGTGTCTTCTGTGTGTAGTCCAAACTGCTGGGCAAGTACGCTGTTATCATCGATTTCGGCTTCACTCAATTGCTTAACAGCGTCCAAATAGTCGGTTCTATGGACGAGTGACAACAGCTCATCCTCGGAATACACTGCAGGAGGCTGGATATCCTCATCATACAAAGCATCAACTTCTTTGAGCAGATCGATCGTTAGAGCAAGCCGCAGCGGATCGAAAGGATGCTCCTCACCGAATTTATATCCGCTAGTATCCGAATGATAGATGAAAATAGAGTCAGAAGCCATTCCTATCCTCCTAAAGGTTTGCGGAGCAAACCGGCATCGTAAGCATAAACTTAGGTTTGCGAAGCAAACCAGCATCGTAAGCATAAACTTAGGTTTGCGCAGCAAACCGGCATCGTAAGCATAAACTTAGGTTTGCGCAGCAAACCGGCATCGTAAGCGTAACTTAGGTTTGCGAAGCAAACCAGCATCGTAAGCAAAACCTTAATACATAAATCTCTGCCGAAAACGTACCGTGTCAAAATGTTCTACCGAGCTTAGCGGTACCTCTGTGCCGATACGCACCATAAGACAATTCGCGGGATGGGAGCAAATTTCGGGGTCATCTGTGGCGTACCAAATCATTCCGACGGATTGCATCAACTTTTCCATCATTTTACGATAATCCCATACATTCAGCTTCGTGCCCTCAAGATCCCAATGCCAATAATACTCTGTCGTAAATACAATCATATTTTCTAATTGCTCCTCGGCGAAGGCGAGCTGAATCATTCGTTTTCCTAAGCCAAGGCCGCGATAATCATCTGCAACTTCGATGGCGCCGAGCTCGATTAAATCCGTCATTCCGCCTTCTGACCAGCGCTCAAGCTCGTCCGCATAGTGGAAGGTTACGTATCCAATGATAACCGAGCCTTCACGCGCTAAAATAATTCTTCCTTCTTCTAGGCCGGCAATTTCAACGAGTGCAACATGCTGCTCGTTTGGTCTGCGGAATGCATCCAGCGATTTGTGCATCGTCATGTTGGCTAACCGATCGGGCGGTACTGGTCCTTCCAAAATAAGTTCACGACTTGCGTCCAAAACGAGCTGCTCTCGCTGCAAACGCTTTCGATGTTCCAAGGCTGCCCCCCCTTTGCTGTTAAATTGCTGCTTAAACACAATCCTCTAATACTCTTTATAACAAACATTTTACTAAATGAAAAGCGTAGTCGAATAGAAAAAGGTTATGTTATAATAAGTTTGGCGGTTTAAGATCATGGGATGCGCGAGTTGTTGTCGGCTTGTTTGCCTCAAGTTACGACTTCATTTTGAAAGCGTATTCTTACAAAGTAGAAACACAGATTTGATGGGAGAGTGATAGTATGATCAACTTACATCAAGAACGAATTCCAGCGACTGCGCAAAATTCGAACTTACCGAATTATGAAGAAGCGATTAATTCCTTTGAATGGAGTCAAATCGAAAGTCAATTTAGCTGGTACACAACAGGAAAAGTAAATATGGCGTATGAGGCCATTGACCGTCATGTCGAGCAAGGAAAAGGCGATAAAATCGCCCTTTACTATAGCGATAGCGAGCGGGATGAATCCTACACCTTCGAACAACTGAGCAAACAATCCAATCGTTTTGCAAACGTCTTGCGCAAGCTTGGCATTTCCAAAGGCGAGCGTGTCTTCATCTTTATGCCGAGAACACCGGAGCTTTATTTTAGCGCGCTTGGTGCTTTGAAGGTCGGTGCGGTTGTTGGTCCGCTATTCGAAGCCTTTATGGAGACAGCGGTAAAGGACAGACTTTTGGATAGCGAAGCTACAGCTATTATTACAACGCCTGCTCTTCTCAAAAGAATTAAGAGAGATGAGCTGCCGATTTTAAAGCATGTAATCGTATTCGGCAAGGATTTAGCAAAGGAAGAGAACATTGTTGATTTTGCAGAAGAGATGGCTGCAGCGTCCGACGAGGCTGAAATTGAATGGCTGGAGCGCGAGGATGGTCTCATTTTGCATTATACTTCCGGCTCAACCGGCAAGCCAAAAGGTGTCTACCATGTACAAAATGCGATGATTCAGCATATGTATACGGGTCAAATAGTACTTGATTTGAAAGATAATGATATATATTGGTGCACTGCAGATCCAGGCTGGGTTACTGGCACTTCTTATGGCATTTTTGCACCGTGGCTTAACGGCGCTACAAACGTCATACGAGGCGGACGCTTTAGTCCAAGCGATTGGTATAGCGTTATTCAGAAATACGGCGTTACGGTATGGTATAGCGCGCCTACGGCATTCCGTATGTTAATGGGTGCAGGTGACGAAATATCACAGCAGTTTGATCTTACAAGCTTGCGGCATGTTCTAAGCGTAGGAGAGCCGCTTAACCCAGAGGTCGTAAGATGGGGGATGAAGGTTTACGGCCAACGCATTCATGATACATGGTGGATGACGGAGACAGGCGGCCAATTGATTTGCAACTATCCAAGTATGGATATTAAGCCAGGATCGATGGGCAAGCCGTTGCCAGGCGTGAAAGCTGCTATTATCGATGATAGCGGCAATGAGGTGCCTCCATATCGTATGGGCAATTTAGCAATACATGTGCCTTGGCCATCCATGATGCGCAAGGTATGGAATAATCCTTCTAAGTATGAGGAATATTTTTATCTTAAAGGCTGGTATATCTCTGGAGATTCCGCCTATATGGACGAAGATGGCTACTTCTGGTTCCAAGGCCGTATCGATGATGTAATCAATACAGCAGGCGAGAGAGTAGGCCCGTTTGAGGTTGAGAGCAAGCTGGTTGAGCATCCGGCTGTAGCAGAAGCGGGGGTCATCGGTAAACCAGATCCGATGCGCGGAGAAATCATTAAAGCTTTTATTGCGCTCCGTGAAGGCTATGTGGCCTCGGACGAATTAAAGCTTGAGATTTCACAATTCGTAAAAGTAGGCTTATCCGCCCATGCGGCACCAAGAGAAATTGAGTTTAAGGATAAGCTTCCCAAAACACGAAGCGGTAAAATTATGCGTCGAGTGCTGAAAGCGTGGGAACTGAACCTGCCAACAGGCGATTTGTCCACAATTGAAGACTAATCAAAATATGAAAAAGAGGATGGCTCCTGATCAGATCAGGGGCTATCCTCTTTTTAGTGTTTCATTCGAGCAATCATTAACGCTGAAATAACTCGATTCGCTCACCGTCAGGTCCGCTTACAAAAAAGTATTGGTATCCATTCGGCAGTACAGTGATGCCCTCATCGATAAAGGTCACTTCAAGCTGCTTCAAACGTTCAAACTCCGCATGGACATCAGTTACTGTCACTGCAAAATGATGCACCTTGCCTTCACTTGGAAGGTTGTCATTATAGCCTTGAATTAATTCTAATTCGGTTTCGTCGGAACCGCCAAAGCCAAGAAAGGCAAGTTCAATAATTCCATTCGTATGAGGCGTTCTTCCTTTAAGCTCAAAACCAATAATATCAGTATAAAAAGAAATAGAAGCATCAATATCTTTTACCATAACGCCAACATGATCAATACGTCTTTTAGTCATTGTTTTTATTTCCTTCCTAATCGGGAATATGGAATTTTATCGCAATAATGAATGCTTTTTATCATAAGGAGATGGAAAACAGTTGTCAAGTCATAATTGTCGAGTGGTAGTTAAGCAGCTGGTTCATTTTGAAAAAAATGGGTTGACTTTCATGCAGACACCATTATAATTATGTTAGTTCCAAGTAATCGGGTAGGAATAATTAAGTAAAGGAGGTTCGCTTGTTGGATAAGAGGAAATTAGGCAATAGCGAGCTTTATCCATCCATTATCGGGTTCGGAGCTTGGGCTGCTGGGAAAGCAGGCTGGGGAGAAGTCGATGATAACGAGATTGAGGCTGTCATTCGTCGTGCGTATGAACAAGGGATCACCTTCTATGACACCGCTCCATCCTATGGGCTGGGACATTCCGAGAAGGTGCTTGGTAAAGTGCTGCAGCCAGTAAGGGAGCATGTCATTATCGCAACAAAAGCTGGCCTCATCTGGAACGATCAAGGGCAGTTTAGTATAAATGTATCCAAAGCAAATATAATACGTGAGGTAGAGGAGAGCCTGCGGCGATTAAATACGGACTATATTGATTTGTATCAAGTTCATTTTCCCGATCCCAGCGGCAAAACACCGATTGAAGAGACGTTTGAAACGTTAAATCAACTCGTCGTTGAAGGGAAAATTAGGAATATCGGCGTTTCAAACTTTAACGTTCAGCAATTAGTTGCAGCGCAGTCCGTTAGCAATATTGTATCTTTGCAGCTGCCATATAACTTGTTCCAGCGCGATGTTGAACATGCAGCGTTACCCTATGCGAAGCAGCAAAAAATCGGTTTTATTCCTTATAGTCCGCTAGCTCAGGGGTTGTTGACGGGGAAATTTAATTATTTGACGAGGCTGCCCAAAACGGATGTTCGCGCGCAGCTTAATCCATTATTTTCGGATAAACAATTTATAAAAAACATTGTCATCATCGAAACTTTTACTGGAATTGCTAGAGCCATCGAGAAACCATTAAACCAAGTAGCTATCAACTGGTTATTGTATAAGCAGGAAATAACGAGTGTGATTGCTGGTGCGAAGACGGTTAAGCAGCTGGAGGAAAATACGGCTGCAACCAAGTGGCGTCTATCCAGAGAAGATTATGAGCAAATAAGCCGTTTGTTTGAAACGGATTCATCTTATGTCATTTAATAATAAATAGAATGCTTCTCTTATATTTATTTTCTAAATAGTAAATTCCCAAAAGAAAAGGCAGCAGCCTCGTGAGAGGCTGCTGCCTATTTCGTTTTCTGTGACCTCTAGCTGATCGTTTGCTTGGAGGAGGGTGATGACTCGCCTTTCGCGTTTTCAGAGGTTATATAGAAGGAACCTGTGATAAGCGGCGCAACATACTCAAAGCTTGTTTCCAAGGTTGATCCGATCTTGGAATATTGACCATCGTTGTTTGCACTATAGTATATATTATATTGCGTCACTTGGTCTGACACACTGTTAGCCGCCCAAGTTAATCGTACGCTTAGATCTGTTTTCGCAGCCTGCAAGCCAGTAGGAGTGGAAGGTGCTGTTGTTGTGCCAGAACCATTTCCACTTCCATTCCCGCTTGAGTTGTCTCCGCCTGTTGTCGGTGGAGGGGTACTCGGTGTGCTTCCATATTGTACTATTTGACTAGGTGCTGACTCTTTGCCGACGACATCAACCGCTGTTACGTAATAAGTGTAGTTTTGAGCATTGGATGCATACACCTTCATACGTTTGTCTGCACCGACAACAATGGATTCACCTTGCTTCTCATAAGGCCCTTGATTAACCGAACGGTACACACGGTAACCAACGACATCAGCAGCAGTACTATCATTAAATGTCAATATGAGCACGCCATCCGACGATTGCAGCTTAACGCTTGCCGGAGGCGGTGGAGCTGCTCCATCATCAACGCGAGGGTCTTTTTTAGACGGCGCGTTGTTTTCTGCATCCGCAGGAAGGTAAATATCAAGTGGACGACGACTGCTTGCCGGAAGTTTCTCCTGCGCTGCCTTAATTTCATCCATAAGAACATCCAGCGGTTTTTTACGCTTAATAACGATTTGTTCCTTAATCATATCGCTAGGAGTAGCTGGGTTCGGAACATAGTTAACGCCATTGAAGGAAATATAAGCCATCTTCACGAGCGCGTCATCTGTTTTCTTAGGAATATCCTTCTTGTTAAACCAGTCAGTAACAAGCATGCCTGCTTGCTTCGTTAATTGACTTGGAAGCAATCCGCTAGCGCTCGACACCGTAGCTTTGACAATGCCGGATGGACGTTCAAATTCTTTAGTGACAAATACTTCCGGCTTCTTCTCAGCCATCTTATTCATAATGAGTGCCCAGATGGAACGAGCACGCGTTTTGCCGACCTCGGATAGGGAGTTGACCTGTTCCTCATAACCGGCCCACACGCCTAGCGTAATATCTGGCGAGAAGCCCATAAACCACACGTCACCGTAGCTTTGTGTGGAGCCTGTTTTACCGGCAATAGGAATTTCACCGTACTTATCGAATTGTGATTTCAATTTGTTGGCAGAACCGCTTTTGCTTGAAATAACAGTCGACAGCATATCCGTCATCAAGAAGGCACTCTGCTCGGAGAACACTCGTTTTGGTTCCTGCTTGTGTTCATATACAATTTTTCCGTTTGCATCTGTAATTTTTTGAATCATATAAGCATCATTGAAAACGCCTTTGTTCGGAATCGATCCGTATGCATTCGTAAGCTCTTCAACCGATACGCCGATGCTTAGACCGCCAATTACACCGGTTTGTGCATAAGCATCTTGCGGCTGCAGCGTTGTAATGCCTAGTTTTTTAACGAACTCCCAAGCATTTTCAATTTTGACTTCCTCATTGAAAATTTTCAAAGCAGGCAAGTTCAAGGAACGGTTTAATGCCTCACGCGCCGTTACTAGACCCGCGAACTTACGGTTTACGTTCATTGGGATATGGAAACCCTTTTGGCCATCTTTCAGGACAATTGGAGCATCGTCAATTATGCTCGCGGGCTGAATGATACCCATTTCAATAGCTGGAAGGTATGCCGCCAATGTTTTCATCGTTGATCCTGGCTGCCTTGTCATCTGAGTGGCATAGTTTAATTGCTCCTCATAGAAGTCTCGGCCTTCAAGCATTCCCACAATAGCGCCAGTTTTGTGATCGAGCATGATCGCAGCAATCTGCTCCAGCCCTTTTTTCTCGCTGTATGGCGTGAAATTCTCATCATTAGTGCCAATCTCACGCATGAGCTGGTAGACATCCTTGTCGATGGTTGTATAGACATGGTAGCCGCCGCGCAGCAAATGATCGCGAGCTTCCTCAATAAGCGGAGCATTTTCTTTTTTGCGAAGGTCTGCTTTTGTTAAAGTAGAATCCTGCGCCATGAGCATAATTTCCGCTGCTTGACGTTCTGCTTCAAGCATGAGATAAGGATAGGTTGTATAAGCTTTTTCTTTTGGCTTAGCCAGCGTTTTCCTAATATCGAATTTGGACGCTTCGTCGTACTCTTGCTGAGTAATCCGCCCAGTCTCGAACATTCGCTTCAAAACTGTTTTTTGACGTCCAAGCGCGAGTTCAAAGCCCGCCTCATTGAATTGACCTTTACCTGTGAACGCTGTATAGGCAGAAGGCCTTTGCGGTAGACCTGCCAAATAGGCAGACTGCGCGATATTCAGCTGGTTTAGATCCGAAATATCAAATATCCCTTTGGCAGCTGCTTTAATGCCGAACAAATTGTACCCGCTGGAACCATTTCCGAACGGAACCTTATTCAAATAAGCTGCTAAAATTTCTTCTTTCGTTAAATAACGTTCCATGCGCAGCGATAAAAATATTTCTTTAATTTTACGGCTATCTGTTTTGTCCAAACTTAGAAATACACGTCGCGCAAGCTGCTGAGTAAGCGTACTTCCGCCCGTTTGCGTATCTTCATTTAGAAGCTTTTGCTTTACTGCACGTCCAAGGCCGTTAATGTCTACGCCATGATGCTCCAAAAAGTTATTGTCCTCAATGCCAAGTACGGCAGTAATAACCTGCGGCGGTAAATCATCATATGTAATAATCATTCGGTCCTCTGACGTTCTTAGCTGTCCGACAAGTGAATCATCATTGAAGTAAACAAATCCAGTGATGGCATTTTCGCCGATCTTCTCTACAATAACGGATCGAGGTCTTACGGTTTCGTCTTTCACAAGCGCGGCCACATAACCAGTTACTGCTCCACCGGCAAGCAATCCGATGAAGATTCCGAAATATACCATCCATTTAGCTGTTATAAAAGTTACGATTCCAAATGTACGCCATTTGCTTCTTTTGTTTGGCGCAGGTTGACGATCTTCTTGCATTTCTATGACTCCTCCTCCAAATAGCACACCTATTATAACATAAATCGCTAAAGTAACGCATTCTTTCCTTGCATTGACTTCACAGCATGGCTATGGTATAAATTCAATAATGTTTTATCTAATCAATGCTTTGAAGGGCATGAGTAGACAGCGAATCGTACTTTCAGAGAGCCGGTGGGTGGTGGAAACCGGTATGCGCCGCTTGTTGAATTACCGCCTGGAGCTAAGTGAAGGAACCGTATACTGACAATCCTCTGCACATTTTGGCAAAAAAGCCTGTGGGGCAGTCGAATCAGCCGTAGTAGTTCACTTCGGAGCCCGTCTCCGTTATCAACAACGAAGTGAGAGTACCTCTTTTTTATGTGAAAAAAGGCAGGAGTACTCTAACGAGGGTGGTACCGCGAGCTAATCCTTCTCGTCCCTTGGGGCTGGAAGGATTTTTTATGTCTATATAGACGCATACAAAGGAGGAAAAGTTCTATGGTGAAGTGGGAAAGTTTAAGTGGCGAGCAGAAAAGTGAGGTCGAGCGTCAGCTGGCTGTCATTCGCCGCGGTGTTGTGGAGATTGTACCTGAGGATGATTTGAAAAATAAAATAGCGAATGCTGTAGCAACAGGAAGGCCGTTAAATGTAAAGCTAGGACTTGATCCTTCAGCGCCAGACATTCATATCGGCCATACGGTTGTTCTTCACAAGCTTCGTCAATTTCAGGAGCTCGGTCATCAGATTCAGCTGATTATCGGTGATTTTACAGGCAGAATCGGCGATCCAACGGGCAAATCGGAAACGAGGAAGCAATTGACGGAAGAAGATGTGAAGCGGAATGCGGAAACATACCAAAAACAAATTTACAAAATATTAGATCCACAGCAAACAAAGCTCTACTACAACTCGGAATGGCTTGCACCGCTTAACTTTGCTGATGTTGTAAATCTAGCCGGGAAAGTAACGGTTGCACGCATGATGGAGCGTGATGATTTTACAAAGCGGTACACGAGCGGCTTGCCGATCAGCATTCATGAATTTTTCTACCCGCTGATGCAAGGATACGATTCCATAGCTCTTGATTCCGATGTGGAGCTAGGAGGCACGGATCAGACATTTAACCTGTTAATGGGCAGAACCTTGCAGAAGGAATATAATAAACCGGGCCAAATCGTTATTACGACTCCTTTGATCGAAGGGTTGGACGGCGTAAATAAAATGAGCAAAAGCTTGGGCAATTACATCGGTATAGATGAAGAGCCAAACCAAATCTACGGCAAATCGATGTCGATTCCAGATAGGCTTATGCTCAAATATTACGAGCTAGCTACCGATTTGAGCAACGAGGAGCTTGCGGCATTGAAAGCTGGACTGGCAGATGGTTCTGAACATCCTCGTGATGCGAAGATGAAGCTTGCAGCGACATTTGTACGAATGTACCATGGCGAAGAGGCAGCGAAAGCGGCAGAAAATCATTTTATTACCGTGTTTCAACAACGTGCGCTGCCTGATGATATCGAAGAGGTATCTATTGCTGCGGAACAATTGGAAGCTGGTCAAATTCGCATCGTGAAGCTGCTCACTATGCTTGACTTGCTGCCAACGAGCAGTGAAGCGAGAAGAAGCGTTCAGCAAGGGGCTGTTCGTATAAATGAAGAGAAGATAACGGATATTAATGCGGATATTTCTCCTAAGGATGGCGACGTGCTTCAAGTAGGAAAACGTAAATTTATAAAAATTAAATTAACATAATTGGTATAATAGAGCTTGTTGAAATGATAAAATTCAACAAGTTCTATTTTTTTAGAAACAAAAGAGCGTTTTCAACGTATTAAATAACGGAAGCATTAACAGGTTATGGATACTAAGGGAGGAGGAGAGAGTTGGAGACGCTATTTATGTCTTGTCTAGTCGGAGGAATCCTTTATGCGCTCGTAAGTATTATTTTTGGGGATTTGATCGGGCAAGCACTCGATGGAGCACTCGATTTTTTATCCTTAGATGGTCATTCATGGCTGTCGCCGACTGCGCTAGTAGGCGGGATAACCACTTTTGGCGGAGCAGGGATCCTACTCGGACGCTACACTGCCTTTAGTTCAACAGCCATCGTGATGATTGCCTTATTCATCGCACTTACAGCTGCAGTAGCTGTTTTCTTTCTCTACATTAAGCCGATGGAGCAAAGCGAGAATTCGATCGCTTTTTCGCTTAATGATTTGTCGGGTAAGCTCGGGGAGGTGCTGGTCCCCATTTCTGCGAAGGGCTATGGTGAAGTGATGGTTAAAGTGGGAGCTGGATTTACGAATCAAATTGCAGCTAGCTTCGAAGGCGTTGAAATTACAAGCGGCTCCAAGGTTGTCGTTGTTGAGGTAAGGGACAGCACTTTGTATGTATCGGAAGTAAATCTATCTTAATTAAAGCAGCATAAGGGGGAAATTCAATGGAAGATATTTATGTTATACCTGCTATTGTAGTTGGCGTTTTTGTTATATTGGGTCTTGCCTTCTGGGCGCGCTACAAAACAGTTAGTCCAGACGAAGCGATGCTCGTAACGGGATCATTTCTAGGCTCCCGAAATGCAAGCACGGATGAATCTGGGCGCAAAGTGAAAATCATTAGAGGCGGAGGCGCGTTTATTCTGCCGATATTCCAGAAGGCTGAGTTTCTATCGTTATTGTCCCATAAGCTGGATGTATCGACGCCGGAGGTATACACAGAGCAAGGCGTACCAGTCATGGCAGACGGTGTAGCGATCATTAAAATTGGCGGTGCGGTTGAAGATGTGGCGACGGCGGCAGAGCAGTTTCTAGGCAAGCCTACCGAAGCGCTCAAGGGTGAAGCGCAGGAAGTATTGGAAGGACATTTGCGCGCAATTCTTGGCTCAATGACAGTGGAAGAGGTATATCGCAACCGCGATAAATTTGCGCAAGAGGTGCAAGGGGTTGCAGCTAAGGATTTGAAAAAGATGGGTCTTCAAATCGTTTCCTTCACGATCAAGGATTTGCGCGATAAACATGGATATTTGGACGCGCTCGGTAAACCGCGAATTGCTGCAGTCAAGAGAGATGCTGAGATTGCGGAAGCTGAAGCGATTCGGGATGCTAGAATTCAGAAAGCACTCGCTGCTGAGGCCGGTCAAAAGGCCGAGCTTGTGCGTGATACCAACATTGCGGAAGCAGAGAAAGAAAAGGAAATGAAGGTCGCGACATTTAAACGTGACCAAGATACAGCAAGAGCGGAAGCGGATCAGGCTTATTCGATTCATGAAGCGCGTGCTAAGCAAAACGTAGTCGAAGAGCAAATGAAGGTTGAACTCGTACGTAAAGAACGTGAGATCGATCTGGAAGGAAAAGAAATATTGCGTCGTGAGAAGCAATATGATGCAGAAGTGAAGAAAAAAGCCGATGCAGACCGTTACGCAGTTGTACAAGCGGCGGAAGCAAACAAGGCGAAGCTTCTTAATGAAGCTGACGCTCTGCAATACCGTATTGAAGCGGAAGCCAAGGCACATGCTACCCAGAAACGTTTGGATGGTTTAGCTGTTGCAGAAGCAGAGAGAGCGAAAGGTACAGCGGAGGCCGACGTCATTCGTCTTCGCGGTTTAGCGGAAGCGGAAGCAAAAGAGAAGCTAGCTGAAGCTTTTGAGAAATTTGGAGAAGCTGCTATTCTTGATATTATCGTAAAAATGCTTCCTGAACTGGCTGGCAAAATCGCCGATCCTATCGGCAACATTGATAAGCTTACTGTTGTTGATACAGGGAATGGCGAAGGGGCAGCTCGTATAAGCAATTATGTAACTTCATTAATGTCTACTGCTCCGGAGATGCTGAAGAGCGTATCGGGAATCGACGTGAATGCAATCATTAAAGGACTGACGAATAGAGGCAGTAATTTACCTGCAGTACCTAGCAAGCCGGTTGATATTGCTGCTGCTCCTGCTGTAATCAAGCTTCCTGAACAATAAAGTAAGGCAGCGTAAACAGAAAAAAACCTTGAACCAATTGGTTCAAGGTTTTTTTGTTTATTAACGGCTGTAGAATTCGACGATTTGTTTCTCGTCGATATCTTGGGAAAGCTCACCGCGGTCAGGCAGACGAAGGAATTTACCTTCCATTGCTTGATCGTTGAACTCCAAGTAGTTCGGAAGGTGATGACGACCTTCCATAGCTTCTTTAATTGTTCTAAGGCTGCGGCTGCGCTCGCGCAAACCGATTACATCGCCAAGAGAAACGCTGTAAGAAGCGATATCCACTTTCTTGCCGTTTACAGTTACGTGACCATGTGATACCAACTGACGAGCTCCTGCACGGGAGTTGGAAAGGCCAAGACGGTAAACGAGGTTGTCAAGACGGCTTTCAAGGAGGCCCATGAAGTTTTCACCGGCTTTACCTTTCATTTTTGCCGCTTTGTCAAACAAGTTGCGGAATTGTTTTTCGTTCAAACCGTACATGTGACGAAGCTTTTGTTTCTCTTGCAATTGAACGCCGTAACCGCTCATTTTTCTGCGTTGGTTAGGGCCGTGTTGACCTGGTGGAAAAGCGCGTTTTGCAAGTTCTTTACCCGTTCCGCTCAAAGAGATTCCAAGGCGACGGCTTAGTTTAAATTTAGGTCCTGTATAACGTGACATACGTAATATTAACTCCTTCATCAAATAAATTTGTGAATGGGGTTGTGTTTCGCCGAATACGTTCAATGTTCGAGCAAGCTCGTCCCTGATAGGCTAGTCAGCCGCTGGCCTATAGTGAACGTATTTCATGAGGGTGACACAAAACCGTACGCCCATCTATTCATCAATAAATAATATATGAAATAGATAGCTGTTGTCAAGGTTCACTAAGGAAATTTAATGATGTTTGAAACACATCGAAAGACCTATATTTTAAATACATAGTAGTGCAAATTTCTCAAAAATGGAGTATGATGATTGTAATATTAAGTGAAAATAGGAAGCTCATCACCTTGGTTGACAGATGGAAGGGTTGGGGCTGCATGGTTGATCGAATGAATAGCAATTTTGCATATCGTAAAACATCAACAATTGTGGATACATCAGCAGAGTCACAACCGATTTGGTTCATCAGCGAAGATATTAGCGATGCGGACAAGCCCTTGCTATCACCATTGTTCCAAGACAGTTTCAATCAGTGGGTAAGTGAAACATCAGGATTAGCCTCATTTGAGTCTGGTGAATTTGTGTTATTCAATAATGAAGCGGAAGAGATCTCATCTGAAGGTCTTTATGACGCTGAGGCTTGCGAGAAACGCGATGCTGCGCTTGCAAAGGTTGTCCAAAGCGTTTTAAGCAGCGGTTTATCTTGCCATAATGAAGCAGATGATCTATTTACAGCAGCAGTGCCTATTCATAGGCGAGGCGATGGTGCTGTTTTTTGTATTCTTGCTTATGTGTCTCCAATTGGTTATCAGAAGGACATCGCGCAGCTTCAAATGTGCTCATTGCATTTTCGCAGCTGCTTTTACCATAAGTTTGAACAGCTTTATGTCAAGGATTTGCTTTTGCAGCAGCAGCGGGCTGAGCAGGAAGCAAATAGAAGAGATTCTTTGTTTCAAGCAGCCAAACGGCTTTATGATCAAATCGATGTTGCATCGGTGCTATCGGAACTGCTTAGCAGCCTTGAACAGCTCTATCCAAACTCGGAAGTTCATTTGTATTTGTCGCAGGACCACTTAAATGGTGATCCGCGTGTAAAGCCGCTTGTTTTCAAAAACTTGGAGCATGATCTCGTCACCAAGGCTTTTTTGAATGGCAAATCGGTTACGGAGCATGACAGAGACGGTACGCTTAGGCTGGCTGTTCCAATGAACGGCAAACAAGCCGCGTATGGTGTGCTTTGTTTGTATATAGGTCCAGGCAAATGGGATGAAGCAGACTTGCCTGCTTTCCTGCTGCTGGCGGATACTGCGGGATCAGCCTTCGAGAATGCGAAGCTGTATGAGCAGTCTAATCTGCTTATTAATGAGCTGCGACTAATTAATGAGCTTACGAAACGATTAAACCAGTCGCTTAGGCTCAAAGAAATTTTTCAATTTGCTACCACAGAGCTTTTAACGATATTTGATGCGGATTATTGCTGTGTTTTGCAGCTTAACAAAGAACAAAATCAATTCATCGTCATGTCCAGTAATTTTCCTTCCCTGACGAGCGAACAGTTTTTGCCCGATTATGGGTTTTGCGGGATGGTTTATCGAACCAAGGAGCCGATGATCATATCCGATTACTGGCATACTCGTGTGGTAACGTCCAAGCTTATGGATAATACTGGTTCAAGATCGCTTATCGCCTCACCCATAATGGTTGATGGAGAGGTCGTTGGCGTTATTCTAATTACACATAAAGCGCCAAATTTTTTCTCCTACGATAATTATAAATTGCTTCAAGTGATGAGCACGCACATTGGACTTGCTGTAACGAATGCTTCATTGCACGCTGAAGTGCGCCGGATGGTTATAACTGATAACTTAACTGGCTTGCATGCTCGCCACTATTTAAATGAACAAATTCAAAACCGTCAGCGCAAAGATCCATTCGGCTCACTTATTCTTGTGGATATCGATTTGTTTAAACGCATCAATGACACGTATGGACATCAAGTTGGCGATCGTATACTCATACAAGTGAGCAATATTATTAGAGGATCGATCAGGCAGGGAGATATTGCCGCGCGCTGGGGCGGTGAAGAGCTTGCGATTTACTTGCCAGGCATTCGGGCTGAGCAAGCGTACCGCATCGCCGAACGAATACGGGTGCATGTGGAGATGGAAACGGATCCTGTCGTAACCGTATCCTGCGGCGTATCCGAATGGAAGTTTGAGGATGAGAAAATAAGCGTTGAGTCTTTATTTTATCGTGCAGATATGGCGCTTTATGAAGCTAAGCATAATGGAAGAAATTGCATCATTGTTGGTCAAAACTAAAATCATGAACATTATAAAGAGAAGGATGCTAATTGCAGCATCCTTTTTTTTGTTCCTATTTGGAATAATGAGCTTGCAGGTTAGGGACGCTACTATAGAATATGTTGAACGGGAGGTAAGCATATGAAAAAAGAGAAAGCAATTAGCGTAATCGTGGTCACGCTTGTTTTCATGCTCTCGATTGCCGGTTGCGGAAATGTGGGTAAACATCGATCACCTGAGGAATGGCTGTCTTTGTCTTATTCGGGGCTTGCCGCAACGGATCAATATGATTTTACAGGGTCGATGAGCATAAAGACAGACGGTGGTCTAGCTTTTAAACCGGAAGTGTTCGAAGGCAAGGTCGTGGATCATCAGCAGTTGACATTGCAGACGAATAGTCAGGAAACGATGCATTGGAATCCAGTAAAGGTGCTTGAGACGTTGAATCAGTCCAATGATGAGGTTCGGATCGTAAACGGAAGCAACGATGAGGAAACCGTAACGCTGTTGATTACTGAGAATGCAAAGGTTTCAAAGGAGAAATGGGAACAACGTTTGCGGCAGCAGCTAGATCAGCTTGGAGCAAACATGCCTTCCAAAGATAAGCCTTTTCACCAAGAATGGATGGAGGAATTGGCACGATCGCGCAGCCAGCTTGATGCCATGCTTTCGACCATGCAGGCGACCACGGAGTATGAGCTCGTTATCGACCGCACGAAGCTGCTTCCGCTGAAGATGGAAGAGAAAACATCCTTTCAGTACACTTATAACAAACGTCCATTTTCTGAATCAAGATACACGACAGTAAGGTTTCAATCCTTTAACGGTGCGTTGAGCAACACTGTTCAGCAGATGCATAAACGTGTTACGATGGATTAGTTTATGATCGAAAGTTAGAAGGAGAGGAATTTTACATGCGTGATCCAAGGTTGCAAAAGCTAGCGCGAAATTTAGTCGAATATTCTATCGATGTTCAAGCAGGGGAAAATGTGCTAATTGACATGGTTGGTTCAGAAAGAGAGCTGACCAAGTGTTTAATAGAAGAGGTTGCAAGGCGGGGCGGCAGGCCGTTTGTAGAATCGAGCGATCGTTCTGTTCTTCGTACTTTGCTGAAGCATGCTACGAAGGAGCAAATGGAGCTTTGGTCGTCGCTTGATTTGGAGCGGATGAAAAATATGCAAGGATATATCGCTGTACGCTCAGGAGATAATGTGAATGAATTTGCTGGAATTCCTGATGCCAATATGCGCCTATATGATCAAATTTATAGAAATCCGGTACACTCCGAACAGCGCGTTAAAAAAACAAAATGGGTCGTTTTGCGTTACCCGAGCCCATCCATGGCTCAGCTGGCCAATATGAGTACGGAAGATTTCGAAGACTTTTATTTTGATGTGTGCAACTTGGATTATGCCAAAATGGATGCAGCGATGAACCCGCTTCAGAAGCTGATGAGTGAAACAGATCGAGTGCGGATTGTATCGCCAGGCACGGATTTAAGCTTCTCGATTAAGAATATCGGAGCGAAAAAATGTTCTGGCCACCGAAATATTCCCGATGGAGAAGTGTTCTCAGCTCCGGTTCGCGATTCGGTGCAAGGTACGATTACTTACAATGCGCCTAGCGTCTATTCTGGCGTTACGTTCCAGAATATTTCACTGACATTTGAAAACGGCAAAATCGTAAAAGCAGAAAGCAATGACAATGTTCGTTTGAACGAAATTTTAGACATGGATGAAGGCGCTCGCTATATTGGTGAGTTTGCAATCGGATTTAATCCGCATATTTTGCATCCTATGAATGATATTTTGTTTGATGAGAAAATTGCCGGCAGTTTGCACTTTACGCCAGGTCAAGCCTATGAAGAGACGGATAATGGCAACCGTTCCGCTGTTCATTGGGATCTCGTACTTATTCAACGCCCAGAATACGGCGGCGGCGAAATTTATTTCGATGATGTACTTATTCGCAAAGATGGCGTTTTCGTCATTCCAGAGCTTGAAGGGTTAAATGCTGAAAACCTCAAATAAGCAATTACGCTCGAATCGTATTCCTATGTAATAAATGGAAAATAAAGCGTTTTTCATTTTACCTCTTGCTGGATGCTTCTTTTCGGGTTATCATGGTGACAAAGGTAAGCTTTACTAATTTAACTGGAGGGATCTCCCATGTCCAACAACGCAGCAATCGTAGAAATTTCCCAAACGGCTAGCCAATTCACTTCATCCATCGTTCTGCAAGCCGAGAGCAAATATATTGATGTAAAAAGCATCCTCGGACTTTTCACTACACTAGTAGGCGGACATGCGTACGAACTTCATGTACACGGACCGGATGCTGAGGAAGCAAAAGCAGCAATGGCTGCTGTATTTGCTAAGCACAACTTAAATGTTAATGTTATTACGGATTAGTAGATCATATTTTTAACGAATAAGCACCTCTTCACTTTTGAAGAGGTGCTTTTCTGTTTTGACCTTGTATAATCGCTCTATTTCGTCTAATATAGTGGTATAGAAGACGGCGGATACGCGCACAGGGGGGAAAACGATGTCTTCACCGGAAATTACGGTACAATTGCATGAGAAAGCGCTTCGTCTCCTTCAGGAAGATGCGAGTAAAATAGAAAAGCTAATCGAAGTTCAGATGGAAAACTTGACTACTCGTCAATGTCCACTTTACGAAGAAGTGCTAGATACACAAATGTATGGATTCTCGCGAGAGGTTGACTTTGCTGTTCGCGCCGGACTCATTGCAGAGCTGGCTGGCAAGGAAATAGTGAGTAGATTAGAGCGGAATTTAGCTATGCTATACGAAGCACTGGAAAGAAAAGAGTAGCCTCCGAATGGAGACTACTCTTTTTTTTGTTTACACAAGGTAGAACGCAATACCGAGAATGACATAGACCATAATAAGCAGCACGCCTTCATACCAATTCGTACGTCCATCACGCGATACTGATTTGGCAATAAAGACAGAAACGCCGATGGCCGTTAATTCGATAGGTGTGAATACGATATCCATCGTGTTTCCAAATAAGCTGCTAACGAGAATGAGCACAGGCGCTACGAATAAAGCGATTTGCAAGCTGCTGCCGATCGCGATTTCTACAGCAGCGCCGATCTTATTTTTCATAGCCAGCATCACAGCAGCGCTATGCTCAGCCGCGTTACCGACAATAGCGATTACGAATGCCCCTATAAACAGCTCAGACAGGCCAAATTTCGCACTGAATGCGTCAAGGGTATGTACAAGCCATTCACTCACAAAGGCCACCATAACGGTAGCTAGGAGGAGGAAGAAGATTGACTTTCCTTTTGACCAGGCAGGCTCTTCACCGTGATCTGCATTCATGACGACATCAGAGAGCATATCCTTGTGAGTAACCATGGAGAACACCAGCCACAAAATATAAGCTAAGATCAGAATTCCCGCAACAGCAAGACTTAAAAACTGATCCTTCTCAAACGAAAACTTCTCTGAGACAACGAATACAGCTGGCACAAAAAGACCAATGACAGCCATGATCATAAGCGTAGAATTGTGATCAGCTAATCGGCCGTTAAATTGCTGCTCCTTATATTTCAACCCGCCAAGCAATATGCTAAGACCCAAAACGAGCAATAGATTTCCGATAATAGCTCCTGTCAAGCTCGCTTTTACCATATCGAATTGCTGCGCTTTAATCAAAAATATCGCGATGATGAGCTCTGCGGCATTTCCGAAGGTTGCATTTAGGAAGCCCCCCAGCCTTTGACCTGCATAATGTGCGACACTCTCCGTGGCTTTACCAAGAAAACCGGCCACAAAGATGATCGCGATGGCTGAAATGATAAATTGAACTGTGTTATCCCAGTGGGCGTAATGACCGATGGCACTAAGTGCAAACATGAGGATTAACCCTGAGAAAAACCATTTTTGATTCA
The DNA here is from genome assembly GCF_056173205.1 of Pristimantibacillus sp. Z349TD_6. Classification (NCBI taxonomy): domain Bacteria; kingdom Bacillati; phylum Bacillota; class Bacilli; order Caryophanales; family Paenibacillaceae; genus Pristimantibacillus (SeqCode); species Pristimantibacillus sp. Z349TD_6. The sequence goes on from NZ_CM149662.1 coordinate 3,497,188, forward strand.
AAGCGTTCACCTCTTCAAATAGTTGCTGAAAACCTGATAATACTATAGCGGAAATAAGCAAGCATGTAAACTTTACCAGTTAAAAGGTGTATTGGATATGTTTATCTGATTCATGGAGAAATAAACGGGGAGATAAAGTTATTGTCACATATTGGAGAAAGTTGGTAGAATGATAATAGTGTGAAGGATTGAATGGGGGCCTAGCTATGGCAATGATATGGGTAGCTATAATCGTGGTACTACTTATTATTTTTTTAATCGTGGGTTTGATCTATCTACTGGTGGCAACTTCAAGATACAATAAACGGCTTGAACGTGATGCTTTTAGGAGAGGGGCTTATGCTTTCACTCTTGCTATCCATCATCAAGGTCTTGGCATCATTGGTGAGAATTGCAAAATATTAGCCTTTAATGAGGGGCTGCAGATTGAGACGATATTAACTAATACCTTCTTTAAAATACCGGCCGACAGAATAAGGGCTGTCGTTCTCAAAACGGATAAAAACCTTACGGAATTCGACAGAAGCCTTGCTGGTCGAACGATTATTAATGATATGCCTGGTTCAAAAGCTTCATGGACGAAAAAAAATCAACATTTGTATCTCGTTATCAATTACAAAGACGAGAACGCGGAGCTAAAGGAAATTGTTATGCTTGCTAACATTAATATGTTTAAGGTTTACTCCTTCGTAACGACGGTGAATCAAAAACTAGCAAGCGCTAATGGTGGAAGAATTATCAATTTATAAGCATTTAGTTCAAATAGCGCCTTGTTCACAAAAGCTTTTAACACTCAGCTTTGCTGTGGTTATGTCCGTCTGCTATAATAAGCCTATATGGCAAAATGAGGAGTGAGTCACATGACAGAAGAACTTCAAACGGGTCTTATCCGAATCTCTGATGATGTAGTAGCAACGATAGCTGGACTCGCAGCGCTTGAAACGCCAGGCATTGCGGCAATGTCGGGCGGAATTTCCGAAGGACTCGCCAAACGGCTGAGCGGAAAGAACGTGCAAAAAGGTGTATCTGTTGAAGTAGGAACGACGGAAGCGGCCATTGATCTTCGTATTATTGTTCATTACGGCATTCCGATTCAAGAGGTATGTCGTCAGCTTCAACTGAATGTTCGTGAATCTGTTGAGAATATGACAGGATTGCACGTTGTTGAAGTGAATGTGAAGGTAGAAGGCGTTGCCTTTAAAGAAGAAGAGCTGGAAGAAGTTCAGCAGCAGCGATTGAAGTAAATAAAGAAGGGTGCCTCTTTTATAAAAAGAGGCACCCTTTTTTGATTCCATTAGCGCTTTGTAGGTTCTACACGATTTGCTTCCCTAGATATGCTTAACAATACGCCGATAGACATTAGACAAAATAGCAGGGATGATCCGCCATAGCTTATGAACGGAAGTGTAACACCTGTCAGCGGTATTGCAGCAGTAACGCCGCCTATGTTGACAAAAGCCTGAATGGCGATCAAGCCGACAATGCCAACACCAACAACTGTGCCGTAATGATCAGGACAGCGGAGTGCAACGATAAGACCACGCCATAAGAAAAATAAATAAAAGAGCAAGAAGAGGGCGCTGCCAATAAAGCCTAACTCTTCTCCAATGATTGCAAAAATAAAATCATTATAGGGATATTTCAGGTAATGCAGCTTTTGGACGCTTTCACCGAATCCGGCACCGGTTAAACCGCCGTGACCAAAGGCTTGCAGTGACGACACGAGATGCCAGCCTGTATCCTGAGAATCGCTGAGCGGATCTCTAAACACGGTAAGCCGATCAATCCGGTATTTCCAAGGTTTTGGATCAATCGCCATCGAGATACTGAATATGACGGTGAGAAAGAGGCCGATAATCGTTCCAGACATAAATACCTGCTTTAAATTGGCACCGCCAGCCATAATCATGACCGTAGCACATGCAGCAAGCACTAAGGTGGAACCAAGATCGGGCTGCATCATAATCAAGCCGCAAACGAAGCCGACGATAATGATAACCGGCAGCAGCCCTTTTTTGAAGCTGCGAAAATTATCGCCCTTCTTCGTTATAAGAGCACCAAGATACAATATGATGGCCAGCTTGGCTGGTTCTGTTGGCTGTATGCCAAGTGAACCTATCCCGAACCAACTATGTGCACCATTGATCTCCGTACCAATAAACGGAACGAGTATGAGCATGATGACTACTGGAATGAAAAATAGCATGAAAAGGCGTTTGAAAACCTGATAGCGCAAATTCATCATAAATAACATAACCATTATGCCAAGGCCAGCCCACATGAACTGGCGCTTGGTGAAATACATGGCATCATCTTCTGTTACGACAGCGACACTTGAGCTTGCGCTAAATACCATTACAAGCCCAAAGCCAACGAGCAGAAGAGTTAAAATGAGAAGCAGAAAGTCCGGTCTTCCACGGCTACCGTTCTGCGTGGCTTTCATGTCAGCACCGTTACGCTAACAATTGTTTCAATTGCTGAAGTCTTTGCGTCGCCGTACTCATAATTGGCTGTGGAATAGGGGACTCATACTCAAGACCATGCGGGAAAGTGGAGCGTCCGATATAAACCGATTCGATAATTAGAACGGCATGAGGTGATTCAAGCTTACCTTCAATGGCTCTTGTTGTAATTCTCAAATAATAATCGGATCCGCTCGCGTGATCCTCAAGTTTCAAGTCGTATGTAGCGCGATAGTATTCCCACTGCCAACGGACAAAACCAACTTTTTCAGCAGATTCGTCTAAGTGGTCAAGTTCGCTTTTAACACCGTTTAAGCCGGTATTTTCAATAATCATGGTAGTTCCTCCCAAAGGTTTTGTGAAGCAAAACTGACTTTACTAGCATATGCTTCCATTTCAAAAGACAGAGTTGTACATTCTTTTCTCATGATAGTATGTTTCCCCAGCAAGCGCAACCCTTACTCCCACCCCTTGTTGTGAACAAAAGTGACATTTTGAAGAAAACTAATATTCCTAACGATTTAGTGATGCATTTGCTTCCTAATTAAGCCGTTCATCTGGTAAACTAAATGGCATGATAGGATTCGTAGTTTTTTTGAAAATGTAAGGGGGTTTGCGATTTGCAAACAGAGGATATCGTAGATCTACAGCTAGAGCAGCTATTTCCAAAAATGATTAATTGGCGCAGACATCTTCATCAATATCCTGAGCTTTCGTTTCATGAACGAGTAACGTCAAGCTGGATTGCTACCCAATTAAGCGAGCTGGGTATTGAGGTTCAGACAGGCGTTGGCGGACATGGACTAATTGCAACCATTAAGGGAGATCAGCCAGGCCCAGTCATAGCGCTGCGGGCTGACATTGATGCACTTCCTATTCAAGATGAGAAAAAATGCGAGTATGCGTCTAAGGTGCCAAACGTTATGCACGCATGCGGTCATGATGCACATACATCTACGCTTCTAGCGATTGCGTCTTATTATTCGGCTAATCGATCCGCTATTTGCGGTGAGCGCAGACTGTTGTTCCAACCAGCCGAAGAGGTTACACCTGGCGGAGCAATGCCGATGATAAAGGATGGAGCACTGGATGGAGTTGACGTCATTTATGGCGTTCATCTGTGGACGCCGCTTGCTTATGGCTTGGTGTCGTCCAAACCAGGAGCCTTTATGTCTGCTGCGGATGAATTCGTAATTGATATTGTGGGACGAGGCGGTCATGGGGGATTGCCGCATCAAGCAATTGATGCGATTATGATTGGTTCAACGCTTGTGCAATCCGTCCAATCCATTGTAAGCCGCAATGTGAACCCGCTTCATCCGGCTGTGGTGACTATAGGTTCTTTCCAAGCAGGTACGACCAATAACGTTATTGCGGAACGTTGCAGATTAAAAGGAACTGTCCGTTCGTTTGACGAGCAGACGAGAATGATGATACATGACCGGCTCAAGTCGCTTGTCACGCATATATGCCAAATGCATGACGCGGAATTCGATTATCAGATGAGGATTGGTTATCCGCCCGTCGTAAACGATGAAGAAGAGGCTGAACGTTTCTTCAAGGTCGGCGAAAGGCTGTTCGGTGAAAGCGCGGTTGTGCGTTCGGAAGCCATTACGGTTGCTGAGGATTTTTCTTATTACTTGGAAAAAGTGCCAGGCTGCTTTATGTTTGTTGGTGCTGGCAATGAGAGCTGCGGTGCAACGTATGCGCATCATCACCCTAAATTCGACATTGACGAGAGAGCGATGCAGCGGGCAGCAAGGCTTCTGATTGGTATGGCTGAGGAATATGCGAGCGGAGTTGTTTCAACCGCATAAGAGGGGATGCTCAGGTTCTAAAAAGGTTATGCTAAACCTCGTACTTATAATCGAGGAGGTATTTCCGCTGAAAACGTTAAAACAAATTATGTCGACAGATTGTGTCACAGCGACTTTGCTTGATAATGTATACGAGCTTGCTTTAAAAATGAAGGAGCATGATATCGGATTTATTCCAATTGTAGATGGCAAGAAGCTGATAGGGGTAGTCACTGATCGAGATTTAGTCGTAAAAGGATATGCAGAGAAGCATCCTGGCTCAGCTGCAGTAGCTGAGGTAATGAGTACGGATGTGGCTACGATAACTTCTGACGCATCTCCCGATGAGGCCGCGGAGCTGATGGCATCTAAGCAGATACGCAGACTTCCGGTTGTGGATGATGGAGAACTAGTAGGGATTCTGGCAATCGGGGATCTTGCTGTTCGAGATATATTTGCTGATGAAGCCGGGGAGGCGCTTAGCTCTATTTCGGAGCGAGAGTATTCAGCAGCTCCTCCAATGGTTCATTAATATAAATAAAGGCTGTCTAAGTGCGTCGATAAACGCGCTTGGACAGCCTTATTTGTTATTAGTCTTCCCATACAGCTACTAATTCATTGTATTCGTTATAAAGCTCAGCAGGATCCGATTCCTTGTTGTTCCAAATATTTGTTGCTCCCCAAAGGAGCAGGTCATCATCTGATGAACGCACCTCATCTGCTGAGGAAATGACTACTCTTTTCTGTGCTTTCAGGACATATTGGCCAAACGGATAGGTTTGATTGCCTCGAACGCTAACCAGCTTCCAGCCTTTCATTTGAATGGCATCATCCGTTGTATTCGTTATAGTGACAAGCTCGGCTTGTTTGTCCACCTCAATCGTAATGCCGCTTCGCGCCGCTTTTTTTACAGGGAAGCTTGTGTGATTAATTTCGGCATCATTACTCCATAAACCTTGCTTAGCTTGTTCAGCTTGCTGCTCCAGCTGCTTGTATGCGTTTTCCATCTTGACGTTAGGCTCTATGATGAGCACCTTCGCAAGACCTTCCTCAATAAGTGCCTCGTTTAATATTCGTCCATCCTTCAGCTCCACGATTGCGAGCGTACGATCGTAGCGATCTTTAAGCTCCTTATCGAAGGTAAGCCTAACCTCTTGCGACTCTGTCAGAAGCGTCTCAGTGAAGGCAGCAGCCTCGGGTCCGAATGGATCGGCTGGACTATCTTGTTTCTTGGTCTCCGGCGTATCTACGTAAAGTAGTCGAATCGTCGTTTCACTAGAACCTGTTTTGATTTTGAAAGTATCACCATCTATAAAGCCAGCTACCTGATACCATTGGTTGGTTTGTATAACGTTCGAAGAAAGCTCGGAAATGGCCGTACAACCGGCAAGCGGCATGCAAATGAGCATGAGGAGAATGATTATAATTCTTTTCATAGATGCGGTACCTCCACCCCAATTTGCAGTTTAAATACAATCTTCTTATTACTATAACACATCTTGAACATAAAAATCGCGCAGTTGTCCAGATACTTAAAGCATAAAATTGTGTTAATTTCTTCATACTGTGAGGAAGAGAAAAATCTAGGTTATTTTTTTGAGAGGCCGTTTTGATGAATTTATGAAGGAGGAGAATGATGCAGCATCCAAACGATCGGCCATTAATTGTGCAATCAGACTTAATGGTTCTGCTTGATGAACGCAAGCCGCATGCACAGCAAGCTAGAGATAAGCTCGTTCTCTTCATGGATGCAATTAGAAGAGCTGGAGCGATCCATACTTATCGAATGACACCTTTGACTCTCTGGAATGCAGCAGCGGCTGGAATTACTGGAGAAGAAATCATAGGTTGGCTAACAGAATACAGCAGATACGAGCTGCCATTTCAAGCGGAGGTAATGATTCGCAAACTGATTAGCAGATATGGCAAGCTGTGGTTGTCTACGGAATCGAACAAACTGATGCTGCACGGAGAACAAGCTATTTTGGATGAGCTTTCGGAACAATCGTCAATAACAAGCTGGGTAAAAGCACGGCTTAATGCCGCTTGGGAGCTTGATGAAGGCTGTAGAGGCGCCTTGAAGCAGGAGCTGACACGACTTGGATATCCTGTCATTGATCTAGCAGGCTATCATGTGGGCGAGGAACTCCCGGTAGAGCTGAGGAAGCATACGCTGCGAAATCGTTTGTTTGATTTAAGGGACTATCAGCAGGCTGCTGTCGAGCTTTTTTATAAGGAAGGCAAAGTGGAAGGAGGAAGCGGCGTAATCGTATTGCCTTGCGGAGCGGGTAAAACCATTGTGGGTATAGCCGCATTGGCTCGTTTGGGCAGAGCAACGCTTATTCTTACCTCTAATTCTACCTCCGTAAAACAATGGAAAGACGAGCTGCTGGATAAAACGTCGCTGTTGGATGAGGATGTTGGTCAATATTGCGGCACATTGAAGCAGGTACGCCCTGTTACGATAGCAACTTACAATATTTTGACGCATCGCAAATCCAAGGAGTCTCCTTTTACCCATATGAAGCTGTTCTCCGAACGGGATTGGGGGCTAATTATTTACGATGAGGTGCATTTGCTGCCAGCTCCAGTCTTCCGGATGACTGCAGATATACAAGCGACAAGACGGCTTGGATTAACTGCGACACTCGTACGTGAGGATGGCTGTGCTGAGGATGTATATTCATTAATAGGTCCAAAGCAGTTCGACATGCAATGGAAGACAGCCGAGGCTGGCGAGTATATAGCAGCAGTAGCTTGCACGGAGATTAGGGTTCCACTACATAGAAGTAAATCGGCTTTGTATGCACAGGCCTCTGCGCGTTCCAAGCTCAGATTGGCTGCGGAAAATCCCGCAAAAATCAAAGTTGTAGAGCAGCTATTGCGGGAGCATGCAGGCAAACCGACTTTAATTATTGGCCAGTATTTGCACCAGCTGCACGAGCTGTCCGCAGTTATTGGCGCTCCCTTGCTGACGGGAGAGGTGCCGCAGCTCGAGAGACAAACGCTTTATGACAGCTTTAAAGCAGGCGACATATCAGTGTTAATCGTATCCAAGGTAGCTAATTTTGCAGTGGATTTGCCTGATGCCTCCGTAGCCATTCAATTATCCGGCAGCTTTGGCTCACGACAAGAGGAAGCGCAGCGGATTGGGAGATTGCTGCGGCCAAAAGCGATTAACAATTGCGCATGGTTTTATACCATTGTAACGGATCAGACGAAGGAAACGGAATTTGCGATGAAAAGACAGCTTTTTATGCTGGAGCAAGGGTATCACTACGAGAGACTTAGCTTGCCTCATGATGAGGACAAGCTTGAGGAGGCTGCTGCTCTATGAAAATGAAACAGCTGCTAGGCAAGTTATCTGCAGAGCGCTTGGATCATATGATGCAGGGACCGCTATGGCAGACAGCTGGTCAAAGAGGACTGTCATGGGGAGAAGCAGCGGTAGATGATGAGACAATCCGAGAAGCTGTATCTATGCTCTCGCCGTATGCAGCGGAAGTATTGACGGAAATGCTGCGTTATTTTGCAGCTGCTCCCGCAGACGGAGAACGGCTCCTTAAAGTTCTTCGGAACAGCACAGGCCTCTCAGGGGCGGAATGTCAGCTCGCATTGGCAGAACTTGAGGAATGGGGCGTATTATTTACGGTACATAAAGTATGGGGAGAGAGTCTGTATTTTATGCCTGTAGAATGTTTTGCAGTGTGGCAGAGGATGTTATTCCCATACAAAGCTGAGGTGCTGACTGAGCAACAGAGGGAAAGACTAATGAATGGTGTCATGCGACCTTATTGCAGGCCGCTTGGCAGACAGCTGCTCAGTGCCTTTTCGTTATTGGGGAAGAGCGGCTTATCGCTTACGACAAACGGCACGCTTCCCAAAAAAACGATCGCTAAGCTGCTGCAAGCTTTAGATCTGGAGGAATGCTGTCTTAAATCATTTGATCTAAAATGGTCCTACTCGGATATTTATCCCGTACAGGTTGCCTTCATTTTGGAAGCGGGTTTTGCATTTGGACTGTTAACAGCAGTGAATGGGGCATTGAAATGGAATGATGACCAGCTTAGAAAATGGCTTATGCTTGATGAGACTGTGCGAGAATATCAATTAATGAATTGGTGCTTGGCGCTGCTACTTCCAACCGCAGGTGGAAATGCCCATTTAGCTGCCTCGTTGACGAGCCTTCAAGCAGGTGAATGGTATTCAAATCAGCGTGCGGATATGTGGCTTCATGAGAATCGTATCGTTGCCGATATAGGCCAGGAGCAAAACATAAATCGAAATCAACCAAGGCCAAGCTGGTTCGGTTTATGGCATAATCTAGGCTGGATGGAGCTGGTAGATTGTCAGCAAGCAGCGGACAATGAGTTTTTTTTTAGATGGAAAGCAGCTGCTCCATTACGTAAAGATTCTCCGGTGCAGGTACAAGATTTGGATGCAATTGTAACCGTTCAACCGAATGGGGAATTGATTGTACAACCAGAATGTCCCTTCTGGATAAGGTGGGAGCTGGAGCTGATAGCTGAACGCAAATCAGATGAGCAGGTTTCTGTTTACCGTCTTGAAGCGGCATCAATTACAAGGGCGCTGGAGCAAGGAAGATCAAGAGCCTCCATTCAAAGCTTTCTTGAGCAGGCATCAGGCGAAAATCATTTGCCTTCTACGGTAATCGCTCTGTTCGAAGTATGGACGAGCCGTGCTAGCCGTACTTTCTTCGCCGAAGTTGCGCTGCTGCGCTGCGATAGTGAAGAGATGGCGGCAATAGTGGAAAATGATTCTGGTGTAGCCCCTTTATTGATGGAGAAGCTTGGTCACTTGGATTTCATTGTTGAAAAGTCTCGTATAAGTGAGATTCGAGCATGTTTGCAAAAAGCAGGATATCCCGCACGCAAAATGGTTCAGACAGAATTTGCGAATGACGAATATAATTACCCATACGTTAGTTTCGATATAGAGGGATTGCGCTTACTTGAGCTTCTGCCGAAGGAGGAATCAAAAATACCCGCTCCTTCTTATATTTATGAAGCTTTTCCGCTTCATCATTATGAACTCAGTGATTTAGAGGCTAGGAAAAAACCGCTTTTGTTCTCTGAAATGGAGCTTGTGCCTTCCATGTGGACAAAGCAGCTGCGTGCATACCATCATTCGACAAGAAAAGAATTAATCGAGAAGGCATTGCAATGGCAAACGCCTGTTCAGCTTCGCATGGAAAGAGAGCTTCGTTCATTTGTGCCTGAGAAGCTTGAGCAGCAAGGCGACGGATGGGCCGTCGTCGGGCTGCTGCGTGATGACCCGCAGCGAGAGCAGATCAGGCTGACTCCTGATATGTGGGAAGAGATGTGCTTAGTGATACCAGGTCAAGGCAGCCCAATATAATCTCTATCTATTGGCTAATTAAATATGATATGATAGTGTAGAATTTAGCGAATGGGAAAGAGGTGGATAAATGCCAACTGCTGAAGGTTTAACGGCTATTCAGTTGGAGCAACCGCAAGGCGGCGTTTCTTCTCTCGATATGGCGTCGCTGCTGCTTTGCGCCTATGATTTAGGTGATTCGATTAATCAATCGGCGGAAGTTGCCGAATATTTATATTGGAAGTCTGCTGTGAATGAAGATGAAGAAGTGAAGCAAATTACCAAACGGTTCGATAAAGCGAAGATACTGTTTGAGGAATGCCAACGATTCGGGCGCTTTCATCCTGACTACAACGAAGCGAAAGACAAAGTGAAGCAAATCGAACGAGAGCTAAGCGAAATTGAAAGCGTTCGCCGCTTCAAGCTAGCCGAGCAGATCGTCGATGAAATGCTTTATGATGTATCCCGCACGATAGCGGAGTCCGTTTCGGACAATATTAAAGTGCCTGGCAATGAAAAAGCTGCCGGCGGCGGTAGCTGTGGAAGCGGCGGCTCATGCAGCTGTGGAAGCGGCGGTTGCGGTTAAGTTGAAGCCATAAGAGCGAACAAGGAAGAAGCATGGGCTTACGAAGTGAGGTTTGCTCCGCCAACCTAAGTAGATGCTTACGAAGTGAGGTTTGCTACGCAAACCTAAATAGATGCTTACGAAGTGAGGTTTGCTACGCAAACCTAAGTAGATGCTTACGAAGTGAGGTTTGCTACGCAAACCTTTGAGGAGGGAAAAGATGCTACCGGATCGAACAGGTTATATCGTTTGGGTAAGTGATTTGAAAGCGGCAAGGTCACTGGAGAGGTTCGGGACGGTTCATTATATGTCGCGGAAGATGCATTACGTTGTGATGTATATGAATGCGGAACGCTCTGAAGAGGCTGTGCGGCAGATGGGGAAGCTCTCGTACGTACGGAAGATTGAACGATCTTATCGAAACGAGATTAAGACAGAGTACAGCAAAGACAGCGAAGATAAAACTAGATTTTATAGTTTGTAAAGGTTTAGTCGAAAACACTCGTCTGATGACGTTGTTCGTAAAGCTAATCAATCGCATAACGAAGGAAATATTGGTAAAAACTTCAAAACATGCACTAAAAGACGTTTCACGGTGTGCAATAACACTGAGAAACGTCTTTTTTTTATTATAATAGCCAAAAACTTACAAAAATGGTCGGACTTTAATTTTTTGTTGTAATCTCGGACAATCGTGATAGAATGGAATTAAATTCATAGTATAAAAGCCCTGGTTCTTTGGAAGGAGTAGGTTGCGAAGTGAAAGATAGAATGACGAGAAGATGGAACACATATGAGTCGTTTTATATTGATCTAGGTGACAAAAAAGTAGCGGATATCGTTATTACAAACCATGCCAAAAGTCGTTGGCTTGACCGGATAGAAAGCAAGAAAACCGGTTATGAAGATATAGCTGAATATTTATGGGAATGCTTGAAACAAGGCCGCATCGAGCCTTATTACCGCAATGAGCAGGACGTTTATTTAATTGACGACGATCTCGTATTTGTTGCTGAATTTGCGGACTCGATGACAGAAACGGATATAACCGGAACTCCGCTACATAAAATGATCATAGTAACTTTCCTTGGGCGCATGTCAGAAACAATCGAGCTAAGGGATCTAAAGTCCTACTATTCGTGGCTTCGCCATTCACGGCGCATGACTCTCGTCAAAAGCAGCAGAAAAAGAAAATGAGACTTTGTACCTATATATCAAAGAGTGGAGCGTCCAATCCTAAAACAGATTGCACGCTTTTTTTGTGCGTGTTGTAAGATTCTGTACAAGGTTTATAGTATAATAAGCACCAGAAGAAAGGATGATTGAACGATGGCGCTTAATTTTCATCAACTGCACATATTTTGCACGGTTGCGGAACGCGGCAGTTTTTCAGCTGCAGCGCAATCATTACATATGACTCAGCCAGCCGTTACGATGCAAGTGCAGTCACTGGAAGATTATTTTGGCACGAAGCTGCTTCAGCGATCAACGAAGCGAATCGAGCTTACAGAAGCTGGACGGGCTCTTATGCCTTATGCGCAGAGGAGCATCGATCTTATACGAGATACAGATCAAGCGATGTCAGCATTCACGAAGCAGCTTAAGGGAAGATTGCAGCTCGGTTCGAGCTTAACGATAGGTGAATATATTCTGCCGCGCTTGCTTGGTCCTTTTGGACAGGAATATCCGCATATTTCGATTAGTATGAAAGTTATGAATACATCGCAAATTATGGAGGATATTTTGAATCATCAGCTTAATTTTGGATTAATTGAAGCTCCTGTTAATCATCCCGATATGCATATGGAGGCGGTAATGAGCGATGAGCTTAGATTGATCGTATCGCAATCGCATCCATTAGCCGATCGAGAATCGGTTACATTGGAAGAAGCGATGGAATATCCGTTTGTGCTGCGTGAGCAAGGTTCGGGGACAAGACTTGTCATGGAGGAGCAGCTGAGGAAAAAAAATATAGATCCTGCATCGATGAAAATCGTAATGGAGCTGGGCAGCACTGGCGCTGTCAAATCTGCTGTTGAAGCAGGCCTTGGCATATCATTTATTTCATCTTCCTCTGTCAAACATGAAGTTGCGCTTGATTTAATTCGAATGATTAAAGTGTCGGATTCCAAGTTCCAACGACAGTTTTATTCGATATACTTAAAATCGGCTATATTGCCGATATCAGCTGTTACTTTTCTAAGTTTTTTGAGAGAGAGGGATTTGCAGCAATGGCTCTAATGAACGGACTTGCTGATTTGCATACGCACACGACGGCTTCTGATGGCATGCAAAGCCCCGCGGATAATGTTCGTCTAGCCAAAGAAGCAGGGCTTGCTGCGATTGCTATTACAGATCACGATACGGTGGCTGGTGTAGCTGAAGCATTGCTTGAAGGCGAACGATTAAACATTACGGTTGTTCCCGGTGTTGAGGTGAGCACGGTGGCAGAAGGAACGGATATTCATATTCTCGGTTATTACACGAATAATGACGACGAGAAGTGGTTATCGCGTCTTTCGAGTTTGCGCGGGCTAAGAGATCAACGGAATGAAATGATTATAACTAAATTAAATGAGCTTGGCGTTGTGCTGTCTATGGATGATGTTATCGCTGCGGCTCATGGTGAAAGCTCGAAGGAAGAGCTGCAGGCAGCGGAAGTAAGTATTGGTCGCCCGCATATTGCTGCTGCACTTATTCAAAAGGGTTTCGTTCAAAATATGAAGGAAGCTTTCGATCGTTATTTGGCTGCCGGCGCCGCGGCGTATGTCAATCCACCGAGATTGACTCCATTTGAGGCGATTGACTGGATTAGAGAAGCAGGAGGCACAAGTGTTATTGCACATCCTGGTTTATACAACAATGATTCTTTAGTCGAAGAGCTGGTTCGCTATGGTGTGCAGGGCATCGAGGTGTTCCATTCGGATCATGGACCGGAAGAAGAGCAAAGATACGGGCAGCTTGCAGCGGACTTCAATCTGATCGTTACAGGTGGATCGGATTTCCATGGATCGCGTCAAGGCGTTGTATTTCATGGCGAGGTGGGCAGCCGTACCGTAAATGCAAGTGTGCTAAAGCAGCTTCAGCCTTCAGGATGATGACCTTAGCAATCTGAGGACTTGAAGTTAACGCTTTACTATGCAATGAAACGAATTGTTAATGAAAGAGGCAATCTTAAGGGCTTATAACCTTTGGATTGCCTCTTTTTTTTGCAGTTTCGGGCGAGTTTTTGCATCTGGAAATTGACGGTATAGATATTTGTAGTTATTATGCAGTTTTTGAATTAATAAATCATAAATATGGTTTTAAACACCATAATTCAATATAAATATGACAAAATGGTGACGAAAACGAGCAAACATAAATTTCATAAATCATTTACAAAGTGAAAATTATAGATTTTGTCGATTTTTATTTAATAGAAGATGCAAAGAAAAAACCCACTAGGGAGGTTGGTTATACGCTTTCAAAAAAATGGACTATCAGTTCATTCCACTAGCAACACCCTTGATTCGACAAAATCTGCAAATGATTGGAAGTTAAATATTTGGCTTTTAGCAAGAAAACCGAAGGAAATGATAGAAAACGATAGATAATAGAAGATGTATTCGTTTTATTGAAAACTGGTGAGATTTTACAATTCTGATCATGATGAGATAGGTTGAAAGTAGAAAAAGAAACGTAGCCATGGTTCGTAATCGCCATTGCTAAATGAAGGAGTGGATAGTTATTCAGTACATGCTGTATGCGACAACCGTTGTTTTTCTCATCTTTCAACTGCTGTATACGGTTATTCCGTTGTTCTTCAGCAAGGTGCGAAAGATCAATAACGAGCTTGATGAGAAGTCGTTATCGGTTCTGGTTCCTGCGTATAACGAGGAGCTTACGATCAAAAATTGCATCGATGCGATGCAGGGTCTGCATTATCAGAATCATGAGATCATTATCGTAAATGACGGATCTAAAGATCGTACCTTTAACAAGCTGCAAGAGCTATTGGACCTTCGGAATGATTACAGAAAGGCTAGTCAAAAACTGAAATATAAAAGAATTAGAGGTTTTTACCGTTCAAGCAAATTTCCCAACATCTACGTTATGGATAAAATGAATGGCGGCAAAGCCGACTCACTTAATGCTGGCATCGATTATGCGAATGGCGAAATTGTTATTACGCTTGATGCTGACAGTATGCTGGAAGTAAACTCCTTAAAATACGTAAACCAATATTTTCACGAAAGCGACATTATTGCCCTAGGGGGAACCGTCAAAATCGTACAAGGCGCAGAACGACAAGACGGCGTCATTATGGAGAAATTTATAGGAAAAGGCATTATAAAGAGCCAAGTCATTAGTTATATCCACAGCTTCTACGTCCGCAAATTAACACAATCGCTATTTAACTCCATCGTCGTTATCTCAGGGGCATTCGGAGCCTTCTACAAAGAACTCATGTTTGATGTGAACGGGTTCAGAAGCACGGTTGGCGAGGATATCGACATCACGTTGAAAATCCACGAGTACATGAAAGCAAATAAACTCAAAAAAAGACTGGTCTACGCGCCGGAGGCGGTATGCTACACCGAATGTCCTGAAAATATGAAAAACTTCTACAAGCAGCGTATTCGTTGGCAGAAAGCGTTTGTGGATTGTATCCTCATTTATTGGTCGAAATTATCTCGGAGCTTCAGCATCGGCGTCAGCTTGTTTTTTGCAATAGACGGCTTCGTACTCGGTACGTTAACCGCATTTACGACGATTTTCCACATAGCACACGCCATTGCATCAGGCAGCGGCATATGGGCAGCGATTGTACTATTCCTTGTCACGATGTTAGTGAATGCAATTCAAATCGTGATATCGCTCTATTTGTGCAAAAAATATGGCAGTAATTATTCGTTGTTGGATTATATTAAAATGTTCGGATTTAGTCAGTTGGAATTGTTCACTTACCGATTTGTGCTCCTCTACATTAACATCATTGGAACATTCAAATATTTCGACAATGATGAAGGATGGGGTTTTGTCGAACGCAAGGGCGTCGCATCCATTAGCCAAAATACAGTGGCAAGTTCGAGATAATATTGGAGGGACATTATGAGCAACACAGCCCATGTTCAAAATAATCGAATTATGTATATTGATTTATTAAGGATTCTTTCCATAGTAGCCGTTATCGTGCTTCATATTACTGCATCCTTGCTGACGCGAACGAATGATTTTACGACAACCTCATGGTGGGTCAGCAATGTGTTCAACTCAATTTGCCGCTTTGCAGTTCCAGTATTTTTTATGATCAGCGGTGCCATGATTTTGAGAATCGAAGTGAAGTCCTATAAAGGATTTTATAAGAAAAGAATACTGCCTCTGATCATTCCTTTGCTTACATGGTCATTAATTTATGGCTATTACAAGGAGTATTACATACTCAAAAGCCAAATGAGCGCGTACGAGTTCATACTCGATTTTGGCAAGAAATTAGTAACAGACGGAAACTACGTTCATTTGTGGTTTTTGTACGCTATTATTGCCATTTATATGACCGTTCCGCTAATTGGCAAGCTTGTACGCTCATGCAGTGAGAAGGATCTGAGATATTTTCTAATCTTATGGTTTATCGTCAGTATTTTGTACCGGTTAGTATCCGACATCTTCGTACGCCTAACCGATCAGCACCTTTATGTACCTAGTATGAATATTCCATTTTTTATGGGCAATTTAGGTTATTTTGTGCTTGGCTACTATCTCTTTAATGTCGAGCTTCGTCCCGTTATTAAGCACACATTGTTTAATCTTGGCATCTTGTCCTTTTTCCTAACTCCAATATTGACTTATGTAGTGTCCTCATACGGCGGGGTGCTGGACGAGATGTTTTACGGCAACTATTCCATTACAAGCTTCTTAATGGCGGTCGGCGTGTTTCTGTTTTTTAAGGAAAAAGATACGATGATTAGCCGGAAAACAAATTATAAGGTTAAAAAAGTAATTGGCTCCGTCTCTACGGCAAGTTTCAGCATTTATTTAATCCATCTCTTGGTGGATACGATGGTTTCAAGGGATGTGGCTATCGATGCAACATTCCTTGAGACGACATTAAGCCTTCTGTTTAATATCGTTGCGATTTTCTCGATTAGTTATATCGTTGTCAAAGTGTTTAATTTGAATCGGTGGGTAACGCATATTTTATTCGGCGGAAGGGGGTAGCGGGGTGAATGTGAAGAAGACGGTTAAAGGGAAAAAAACGATAACTGAGCGAAAAGGAAATAAAGCGCTAAAAGTAAATTTTTTGACTAAAGCGCTTGTGGCTGTGCTTCTTGTTGGTATGGGCATTTACTTCTACCAAAGCGTAAACGCAGAGGATCGGAAGTTGTCAACGGTATATATCGAAGCCTGGCGCGACCCGAAGGATGTAAGATTATCGGAGCAGGGCGTAGATATCGCCTTTGTTGCCTTCGCCAAAATCTCCGGTACTGGTTTGTTCTTTCATGAAAAAGAAGAAGGGAACAAGCAGATCAAACAAAACATTATGCAGCTCAAAGCCAATAATCCGAAGACAAAATTTGTTCTTGCCGTTGGGGGTTACGGCGTAGATGGCTTCTCAGACGCTTCACTCGACGGCAATCGATATGTATTTACGAAAAATATTATTGATTTGGTCAAGGAGCTTGATCTCGATGGTGTCGATATTGACTGGGAATTTCCGGCCTTTGACGCATGGGGAACCGTAAAGGCGAGTCCGAAGGATACAAAAAACTTCACAAGCTTAATGCGAGAGCTAAGAGAACAGTTAAACCTGCTGCCGCATAAAGGAAACAAAAAGTATATTCTTACTTTTGCAGCAGGTACACAAGATTGGTATTTTAAAAATGTAGAAGTAAAGGCCGTGGAAAAGTATGTCGATTTCATCAATGTCATGAGCTACGATCTGACTGGCAGATGGTCCGAAACGACAGGATTTAATGCTAATCTTTACAAAGATAAAGGGAATAAAGTGACTCAAAGCGTGGATCAGATCGTGCGAGCTTTTCTGGATCACGGAGTTGATAGCAAGAAACTGCTGCTTGGCATCCCAGCTTATTCATATGGCTGGACAGATGTGAACAGTGATGAAGATGGTTTTTTTGCCAAGGGTAAGCCAATCGATATCGAGAAAGTAAATATTCATTATCGAAATATTGAGGATAAATATTTGAACAAAAATGGATTTAAGCGTTATTTTGACGATCAAGCAAAAGCAGCTTACCTATTTAACGGGAGTACCTTCATTAGTTATGAAGACAAGGAAGCTTTGCGAGAAAAGGTCAAATACATCAAGCAAAAAGATCTAGCAGGTGCGATGGTATGGGAATATGCACAGGATGCAGAGAATGGAATTATTCAATACTTGTCGGATAACTTGAACAAGGAGCTAGGCACAGAGGATTAAATAGAATAATAAGCGAGGCAAGGAAGCTTTATTGAAATACAACAAAAGGGAACTCCTTATCCAAGGAAGTTCCCTTTTGTCTTTTGTTTGATGAAAATTTTCGGATGCTGCAAATCAAGAGAATGCAGGCAGCAACGGAGTTTGTTGCAGTACCGCTAAAGCTGTTTATTTCAGCTGGCATGCCAGCGATTTGATACGTCGCTCGTCCGGTGTAATGAACAATGTTTTCTGATTGTCATAGATTACAAACCCCGGCTTAGCACCGCTAGGCTTACGTACATGACGTATCGTTGTGTAGTCTACGGGAATCGAGCTGGAGTCGCGAGCCTGACTATAATGCGCAGAGAGCATAGCGGCTTCTTCAAGTGTTGCATTGCCAAAGTCTCCGCCTTTTATAACGACATGAGAACCAGGAATATCCTTTGTGTGCAGCCATGTGTCAGAAGGTGAAGCAAGGCGGTTCGTCAGGTATTCGTTTTGTGTATTGTTTTTGCCGACATACATCGTTACCCCCTCGGAAGAGGTATAACAAAGCAAGGTTGGTTTAAGCGTTTTTTTCTTCTTCGGACCGCGGCGTCCACGTTCCTTCATATAGCCTTGTTCCACGAGCTCGTCACGAATTTCGCTTATATCGCCAAGCGAGGCGTTATCGACCTGCTGGAGCAAGGTTTCAAAATATTGAATTTCTGTACGAGCGAGCTCCATTTGCTCAGCCACGATGGATAGACTGTTTTTGTGCTTCGTGTAACGCCGGAAATAACGCTGAGCGTTGTCAGATGGAGTAAGATGCGGATCAAGATCAATCTTTATTACAGCTTGCTCCTCATCATAGAAGTTGACGAGCTCAATCGTTGTGTCGCCGCGCTTCATCTGATGCATATAGGCAGTAAGGAGCTCGCCAAGCACCCGATATTTTTCAGCATCCTTCGCTTCAACGAGCGTATCCTCAAGCTTTTTGATTTTTGTAACGTTTTTGGCTTTTTCATTTTGAACGAATCGGATGAGGTCAGCAGCGCGCTGCTTAACGGTATCGCGTTCAGCTTTATTGCCGTAGAAACCTTCAAGGCAGGCACTAATGTCTGGGAATACCGTTTCTTCTCCATCGATATGCGTAAGCTCAGTGACAGAGAAAAATGACTTGCCGGTATCTGCGTTGGTTTTAATTGTAGGTTTATAAATGTCTTGCTTTACTTGTTCCATAAAGCTAGAGAAGCTCTTCCAAACCGCCACTACGCTTTCCTCAGAACCTTGTTCAGCCTCTGGAAGCACATCTGCACCTGCCCGATGAACCAGCTCTTTGGCGAGCAAAGGGCTGAAGCCGCTTAGCTTGTCGACTAGTCTTTTGTAAAGAGGAGCGGCTTCATCCGTATCGCTTAAAGCGTCCAAAAACTGCTGCTCATTCACAATCGAAAGCGGATCTAGTTTGCCTTGCTCAGGCGGAGAGGTATAGGTGCTGCCGGGCAATACGATGCGGTGACTGCTTATGGCTGGCGTTACATGATGGATGCCATCGTGAATGAGGCCGGTTGAAGGGTCCATCAAAATAATGTTGCTATGACGCCCCATAATTTCCACAACAATCGTTTTATTCGATAAATCGCCGAGCTCGTCCCGATGTTTAACCTCAATATGAATGATACGCTCCCGACCAACTTGACGAACGGATTCAATCAGTCCGCCTTCGCAATGCTTCCGAAGCAGCATGCAAAACATAGGCGCTTCCATAGGGTTGACGTACGTACCGGTTGTCCAGTGCACCCTTGGGTAGGTCGGGTTGGCGGACAAGAGCAATTTGCCCTGCGTGCCGGCTCCGCGAATGCTAAAAACGAGCTCATGATTGGTAGGCTGGTGAATCTTATGTATACGCGCTCCGACACAGCGCTGTAGGTCTTGCGTAATTGCATGGGTGACGATGCCGTCTAATGCCATGGTGTTGTTCCTCGCTTCCTTTGTAAGTCTTTCTCTATCATGCCATAGTTGAGCCAAAAACTTAAGTCTTTTATGGGATATTTTAAGGGCTGTCCGAATACATTTACCCTATAAAGGCTGTCCGAAGGGCCGACAACTTAGCTGCTTGGCTCGGCATATTACAGGAGGGAGTTAAACCATGGAACAAATGAAATGGCATCAAATGGGGACAATTGAGCTGATTGACGCATTAGTCAGCTCCCCAGATCAAGGACTGACTACGTCGGCAGCGGCGCAACGTCTAGAAGAAAATGGAAAAAACGAATTGTCTGAGGGCAAGCGTGTCTCACCGATTTTGTTGTTCCTTAATCAATTTAAGGATTTTATGGTACTCGTTTTAATGGGTGCAACGTTGATTTCTGGTTTGCTGGGCGAATATTTAGATGCAATTACGATTGTTGCGATCATTGCTCTCAACGCCGTACTTGGATTCGTGCAGGAATTTCGAGCGGAGCGCTCATTGCGGGCGCTTAAGGAATTATCCGCTCCGACAGCCAAGGTTATTCGCGGAGGCGAACTACTGACCGTTCCAGCGAAGGAGCTTGTGGCAGGCGATCTTATTTATTTGGAAAGCGGAGACCGCATTCCGGCTGATGTGCGGCTGCTTGAAGCCAATAGCTGCTATGTGGAAGAGTCCGCTTTGACAGGGGAATCTGTCCCCGTTGGTAAGCACGCTGCAGCGATTGCAGAGGAAGACTTGCCTTTGGGTGATCAGCGCAATATGGGCTTCATGGGAACGATGCTCACAAGGGGAACTGCTCGCGCAGTCGTCATTCGTACAGGCATGGATACGGAAATGGGCAAAATAGCAGGGCTTATTCAACAGACTGAATCGATGGAAACGCCGCTGCAGCATCGTTTAGAGCAGTTAGGCAAAATATTAATCGTTGTGGCGATCGGCTTGACGATTATGGTAGTCATTGCAGGTATTTTGCACGGCCAGCCAGCGTATGGCATGTTCCTTGCAGGTGTTAGCTTGGCGGTAGCAGCTATTCCAGAGGGGCTGCCAGCAATTGTGACCATCGCTTTAGCTCTTGGCGTACAGCGGATGATTAAACGGAAGGCAATCGTTCGCAAGCTGCCTTCGGTTGAAACATTAGGCTGCGCATCCGTTATATGCTCGGACAAAACAGGGACGCTGACACAAAACAAAATGACGGTTACCCATGTCTGGATTGGCGGCAGACAGCTTGAAGTGAGCGGAGAGGGCTACGTTCCAAATGGTGCAATTTATGAAGCTGGCAATGCGCTTGACATTAAGCATGATTTATCAATTAAACGTCTCCTGCAAGTAAGCGCCTTGTGCAATAACGCACAGCTGTCGAAGGTAGAAGCTGTAGATACGGGCAAGCGAAGAAACAAGGAGCAGCATGAAGAGTGGATACTTAAGGGAGATCCAACTGAAGGTGCGCTTGCTGTGCTTTCAGCTAAGCTGGGCTCCTCTGCCAAATCATTGGAGCCGCTATATAAACGGGAGAAGGAATTTCCATTTGACTCGGAGCGCAAACGGATGTCAGTTGTTGTATCGCACCAAGGCGGACGGCTTATTTGCACCAAGGGTGCCCCTGATTTACTGATGGATCATTGCTCTTATGTTCTTTGGGAAGGGAAGGTCGTTCCGTTTACGGCAACGCTGAAGCGCAAATGCGCTGAAGCAGGCGAGGTAATGGCGCAGTCAGCGCTTCGTGTATTGGGACTTGCATACCGGGATTTGCGCGCATCCGACGCTTGTGAGACCGAAGAAGACGTAGAGAGTCAGCTTGTATTCGTAGGCTTGACTGGGATGATCGATCCGCCTCGCCGCGAGGTGAAAGAAGCGATTACGAACTGCAGGCGTGCGGGAATTAAAACCGTTATGATTACCGGAGATCATCAGCTGACAGCAGAAGCAATTGCAGGTCAACTAGGCATTATGCCGCGCGGAGGCATCGCAATGAGCGGCAAGCAGCTGGAGGCGATGTCCGATGAACAGCTCGACCGGCTCGTAGACAATATTTATGTATACGCGCGTGTATCGCCAGAGCATAAACTGCGTATCGTCAAAGCGCTGCAGCGCCAAGGACATGTTGTTGCGATGACAGGCGACGGCGTAAATGATGCTCCGGCGATCAAAGCGGCGGATATCGGAATTTCGATGGGCATTACCGGAACGGATGTATCGAAGGAAGCGTCCGCGCTCGTTCTGAGCGATGACAACTTTTCGACAATTGTAGCTGCTATTGAAGAAGGAAGAGGCATTTATGAAAATATTCGAAAATTTATCCGTTATTTATTAGCATCAAACGTTGGCGAGATACTTGTCATGTTTCTTGCGATGATGGCGGGATTGCCGCTTCCGCTCGTTCCGATTCAAATTTTGTGGGTCAATCTGGTCACGGACGGATTGCCGGCAATGGCGCTTGGCGTAGATCAGGCGGAAAAGGATTTAATGCAGCAAAAGCCTCGTTCGGCAAAGGAGAGCATCTTCTCCCGCAGGCTGGGCTGGAAAATTATAAGCCGAGGCATTCTGATAGGTGTATGTACGCTTGGCGCTTTCTGGATTACGCTTCAAGACGGTCCAAACAATGCTGCTCACCTGATGAAGGCGCAAACGGTAGCTTTCGCAACTCTCGTTATGGCACAGCTCATCCATGTATTTGACTGCCGAAGCTCGCGTTCCATTTTTCACCGTAATCCGTTCCAAAATAAATACTTGGTGCTTGCCGTATTGTCTTCGTTAGTGTTGATGATCGGAGTGCTTTATATCGATGCATTGCAGCCTATCTTCAAAACCGTTCCACTTAACTTCCGTGAATGGTGTCTCGTCTTTGTAGCTGCGGGAATTCCTACTTTCTTAATGGGAATTGGCAGTGTATTCGGCACTTCCAAGAAAAATAAAGGTAAAACGAAATGGCCGTTAGGCCCTCAAACCGCGGCAAGATAACGAAAAAATACAAATCTTGATACAAATTATGAATAGCCTTTCTCCTTGCTTTGCGGTATGCTATTAGCAATTAAACATAGTTTTATCATACCTAGAGATGTAGCAAGGAGAGGGCATTCAGATGAATTTTACAAAAATGAACGGTTTGGGAAATGACTTTGTGGTGATTGCAGGCGAGCAGCAGCTTCCAGAAAATGTTGCGGAATTAGCTATACAGCTTTGCAACCGGTTTTTTGGAATCGGGGCAGATGGTCTCGTTTATATTTTGCCTTCAGAAATCGCGGATTTCCGTATGCGCATTATTAATTCCGATGGCTCAGAAGCTGAGCAATGCGGCAACGCCATTCGCTGCGTCGCTAAATATGTGTATGATAATGGCTTAACCGATAAAGAAGAGATTACAATCGAAACACTTGGCGCAGGCGCTCAAAAAGTGCAGCTCACCGTTCAAGATGGCAAAGTGTCATCTGTTCGTGTAGATATGGGAGAGCCGATTCTAAATGGCCAACGCGTACCAACAACAATTGATGCGGAGCAAGTCGTTGAACATCCGATAGAGGTGGACGGTCGTGAATTCCGTTTTACCGCTGTATCGATGGGCAACCCTCACTGTGTCATCTATGTTGATGATGCTGTGAATTTCGATCTAGGCACTTGGGGTCCCAAACTTGAGACACATCCGTTATTTCCACGTAAAATAAATGTTGAGTTCGTCACGGTGAACTCCCGTACGCATACCGATATGCGCGTCTGGGAGCGCGGTGCAGGACCAACGCTAGCTTGCGGTACAGGCGCTTGCGCAACTGTAGTTGCTTCTGTACTCACAGGCGCAACAGATCGGACAGCAACGGTTTCACTCAAAGGCGGCGACCTATTGATTGAGTGGAATGAATCCGATAATCATGTATATATGTCTGGACCTGCTGCAGTATCATTCTGCGGCGAGTTTTAAGAGCAAAGTAAGATGGGTGGTATGAATATAATGAAACCGGATTTAAGGGAAGCGCTCCAGCAGCGTATCTTGACCGGGGACGGCGCGATGGGAACCTATCTATATCAGATGGGGTTCCCTGTCGGCGTTTCTTATGAGGAAATCAATACGAACCGTCCCGATGTAATTGAAAATATTCACCGTCGCTACTATGAAGCTGGCGCACGCGTAATTGAGACAAACACGTTCTCAGCCAATCTTGAGAAGCTCTCGAAATATGGTTTAGAAGACGAAATGGATGCAATTAACCGTGCTGGTGTACGCGCAGCTCGTGCAGCGATTGGCAATGATGCTTATGTTGTAGGCGCTGTTGGCTCCATTCGAGACGGCAAGCTGAAAAATTTACGAACAGCTAAAGTAATTGAAGCCTATCAGCGGCAAATGCATGCGCTGCTTGATGAGGGCGTGGATGGTCTTTTGCTGGAAACCTTCTATGATCTTGATGAAATGCTGCTTGCCCTTAAGATTGCTAGAGCAGCGTCGAATGTTCCTGTTATTTGCCAGTTTGCAGTCGAGGATGTTGGCCGCACGCAGGACGGGAATGGCATGAAGGGAGCCTTCGATTTGCTGCAAGAAGAGGGCGCTGATATGGTTGGATTTAATTGCCGCAGCGGCCCAAATGGGATTATGAGAGCGATCGACTCGATAACGGGGCCAGTTGGCTTACCATTATCGGTATATCCGAACGCAGGTATACCCGACTATATTGATGGCAAATATACGTATCCCGCAGGACCTGAATATTTTGCAGAGACAGCCTTGCGCTTTGCAGATCGCGGCGCTCGCTTGATTGGCGGTTGCTGCGGTACGACTCCTGAGCACATTAAGGCAATTGCCGAGGCGCTAGATGGTTATATTCCGCAGCTCGGACAAGCAGCTGTTCATACGGCTGCAGCAGAGAGAATTGTTGTAAAGCCAGTTGAGAAATCAGCTGATACAGTAGACGCTGCGCCACTGAAACAAACTGTGCAGGAGCCTAACATTGTAGATTTGGTTCAGAAGCGCCACACCGTTATTG
Organism: Pristimantibacillus sp. Z349TD_6; assembly: GCF_056173205.1. Lineage (NCBI taxonomy): Bacteria > Bacillati > Bacillota > Bacilli > Caryophanales > Paenibacillaceae > Pristimantibacillus (SeqCode) > Pristimantibacillus sp. Z349TD_6. The sequence continues at coordinate 3,521,692 of NZ_CM149662.1, forward strand.
TTGAGCTTGACCCGCCGCGTGATTTGGATATTCGCAAATTTATGGCTGGTGCTGCTGCTTTGAAGGAAGCAAAGGCGGATGCGGTTACGATGGCTGACAACTCTCTAGCTGTTACGCGAATGAGCAACATTGCACTCGCAGCGCTTGTCCAGGAGAAAGTAGGCATTCGTCCACTCGTGCATATCGCATGCCGAGATCGCAACTTGATTGGTACGCAGTCACATATGATGGGTCTCGATGCACTCGATATCGATCATGTGCTCGCTGTAACTGGAGATCCTGCCCGATTTGGCGACTTGCCGGATTCGAGCTCCGTATATGACCTTACTTCCTTCGAGATGATTCGTATGATTAAGCAGTTGAATGATGGAACAGCCTTCTCAGGCAAGCCGCTTAAGCAAAAAGCGAAGTTTGTTGTAGGCGCCGCATTTAATCCTAATGTGAAGCATTTAGACAAAGCGGTCCAACGGCTTGAACGTAAAATTACTTCGGGTGCAGATTACATTATGACGCAGCCTGTCTATGACCCAAGCTTAATTGAACGAATCGCAGAATCAACGAAGCATTTGTCAGTACCTGTATTTATTGGAATTATGCCGCTGGCCAGCGGACGGAATGCCGAATATTTGCATAACGAGGTGCCTGGTATCCAGCTATCTGATGAGGTTCGCCAGCGCATGGCGGGTCTTGAAGGGGAAGCGGGCCGAGCGGAAGGCGTGCAAATTGCAAAGGAGCTGCTCGACGTTGCTTTGCCGCATTTTAATGGCATATATTTAATCACACCGTTTATGTTCTATGATATGGGTGTTCAGCTTACCAAATACGTTTGGGAGAAGACTGAGCGTACACAACTAAATAGATAAAATAGATGCGAAAACAGCCTTTTTTTGCTTGTTTTCGCATTTTCGCTTGTTCGTTCGTGAAAAATCAATTAAAATGAATCATGGATACAGATGCCGCACATATTCAGCGTGGTAAGGACAGGCTGCCTAAAATCGTTTATAATGGCTTCTAAAGCCTGTAACGGAAGTATGTCCGACACTTTTTTCGTCAACAATAGTGCAGTAGTTCTGTCGGTATTTGGCAAGAACGCGAACTTGTCGTATTCACATTTATAAAATATAAAAGGTATTTGAACATTTGTAGACAGATGCACAAGGGAAGACCGTAGGCGGAGGAGGAACGAGGCTTGGCTATTAAACTTATTAATATCGGATTTGGTAATATTGTATCTGCAAATCGCATTATATCAATCGTAAGCCCTGAATCGGCTCCGATTAAAAGGATCATTCAAGAAGCGCGTGACCGACATATGCTGATCGATGCTACATATGGTCGTCGCACACGGGCTGTTATTATTACGGATAGTGATCATGTGATTTTATCGGCGGTTCAGCCAGAAACAGTTGCGCACCGATTATCCACTAAGGACGACGATAACGACGAATAGTACGGGGAGTAATATGGATAAGGGATTGTTAATTGTATTGTCCGGCCCTTCAGGGGTTGGCAAAGGAACGGTTTGTTCGGTTCTTCGCAACAAGGTTCCTGAGCTGGTTTATTCTGTGTCGGCGACGACCAGGCTACCGCGTCAGGGTGAAGTAGATGGCGTGAATTATTTTTTCAAAAGCAGAGAGCAGTTCCAAGATATGATTGCGCGTGACGCACTTTTGGAGCATGCTGAATATGTTGGTAATTACTACGGTACACCGCGTGATTTCGTTGAACGCACTTTAGAAAGCGGCAAGGATGTTATTTTGGAGATCGAGGTACAGGGAGCGCTTAAGGTGAAACAAAAGTTTCCCGATGGTATTTTCGTATTTCTATTGCCACCATCTTTGGATGAGCTGAAGCAGCGAATTACCGGACGTGGTACTGAATCTTTGGATACGATCAATAATCGCATGTCTGTGGCCGTTGAAGAAATGAATTTGCTCGGTCACTACGACTATGCGGTATTGAATGATGAGATAGATGCTGCATGCGATCGTATTCGCAGCATCATGATTGCAGAGCATTGCCGCAGAGAAAGATATTTACCTTACGTTTCGGGAATGGTTGCCGCAATTGAGAAAGCATGAGTGAGGAGAATGAACGATGTTATATCCGTCCATTGATGAAATGGTGAAAAAAGTTGACAGTAAATACACGCTTGTCGTAGCAGCTTCAAGACGCGCACGCATGCTTCGCAACGGAGACAAGTCGGAGCTTAAAAACCCGCGCTCCCGCAAGTATGTTGGTGTGGCACTAGAAGAAATTTACGGTGACATTCTCCAAGTGGAAAACCTAGCAACAAAAGAGGATTAAGATCTGTTTTATTATAGTAAACAGAACAGCGGAGTGTATACTGGAGACAGTATTACACTCCTTTTTCTTTTTTAATGCGCACAATTTTTGAAAGGAGCAATCCTGTGGATCCCATTCTTTTTACGATTATTATTATGGTTGTTTTCTTGTTTCTATTGTCATTTATTATCCGAGATTCGATAAACTCGTCTAAATTGACAAAGCAAGTGGAAATGCTTAATACAGAGATTCAAATGCTGAGGAAAGAAATCAAAGAGAATAAACATATTGTTGATAAGCGAGTTTGAGCAGGTCATATCCCTTCAAAGAGAGGCTGTGGGTGCGAGAATGATGGCAGATGAACAGGAACTCCGCGAAATAAAAGAGTCATTAGACAAGCTGGATCAACAGGTCAAGCGGCTCGTTGCTAAGCCAAGACACAAACGCTCAGGATGGATGAACTTTGTCATTGGCTTTCTTATTGTGCTTGTAGGGATTGGCATGTCAGTTGGAATCTATGAATTTCTGAAAATGATGAATAACCAATAATAGTCGATAAGGACGTACATCAAAATGAACATAAGCCTGCAATCTTTTCCAACATTATCTAAAGGTATAGTATGGGGTTTGGTTGAGAATTGTTTCTCTCTTGATTACGAAGTGGCAGAAGAATCTGTTAGCAATATTAGCATCATACCTACGGTTGGCGATCAATATGTAGTCATGAAGCTTGATGACGGAAGATGGGAACTTGCCGGAGGCACTCTAGAGCCGGACGAGCACCATATGGACGCCCTTGTTCGTGAAGTGAAAGAAGAACTTGGTGCAGAATTGGTTTCTTATACGTTGTTTGGCTGCTTTCAATGCCGCTCGTTTGCTGATGAGCCATATAGGCCGCATATTCCGCATCCGCATTTTGTGCGGCTAGTCGGTTATGGCGAGGTTAATCTCGTGGAGGCACCGCTTAATCCGCCAGACGGCGAGCAAGTCATTGCCGTTGATGTCGTGGATATTGACGAGGCAGTAGGCAGGTTCGAGCAAATAGGCAGATATGATATTGCTGAGCTGTACAAACTTGCTCATCAGTTAAGAAAAGCAGCGCTTAATCAAGCGGAATAAAACATAAATTACAGCTTGAAATGTGAATGGATTACTTAGAATTTTCTGCTGCATATGATATGATAGAAGCAGTGTTTGCAGGTGCAGGGACGAATGAACAGGAGGGAACGGAATGGACAAATTACGTTATCCAATTGGCAGGTACTCGTTCGAGGGAATGACGGTTAAGCAGCGTGAACAATGGATTGTGGAGATTGAGAAGCTCCCGGGACAGCTAAGAGCAGCTTTGGCAGATTTAGATGAAGACATGTTGAATACGTCTTATCGAAGCGGCGGATGGAGCTTGCGCCAGGTAGTTCATCATTTGGCAGATGCATCGATGAATAGTTTCACACGATTCAAGCTTGCCCTGACGGAGTCCAATCCGACGATTAAGCCTTTTAACGGGGAACGCTGGGCAGAAACCGCTGACAGCCTGCAAGCATCGACAGATATCAGCTTAGCGATTGTAGAGGGTATTTATGCACGATGGGTATTGCTGCTTCGTTCAATGAATGCTTCAGATTTCGAAAAAATGTTCTATCATCCAGAGAAGGGCAGTCAAATTGGATTAGCTTATTTTCTTGGATTTGTAGCTTGGCATGGCAAACATCATGTTGCCCAAATTACAAGCTTAAGGGAACGCAAGGATTGGTAGCACAATTCGTAATTATCAATGACAAATAAAGTTACACATTTCAAATAATATAACATGATAAGCTAGATACTTATATTGCGGCTTATCATTTTATCGCGTAACGTGCTTATCTGCCATTGGGCGGCTTCTGCCGTTTGCATTTGAAATATAAAATTTGATGTTAACATATTGTGAAAGCAGTTTATATTTCATCATGAAACGGGCTATTGCCGCCAAAGGATGGGTTTTGCTGTTTACGCTTGACGGGAGATACACCATGCTAAAAGGAAAAACAATTATACTCGGCATCACAGGCGGAATTGCAGCCTATAAAGGCGCAGCGCTTTGCAGCAAGCTGGTGCAGGCGGGCGTTAATGTGAACGTCATCATGACTGAATCGGCAACAAAATTTATAACGCCGCTTACGTTGCAAACGTTATCTCGCAATCCCGTATATATCGATACGTTTGATGAGAGAGATCCTGCGGTAGTTTCTCACATTCATTTGGCTGATCATGCGGATTTAGTCGTCATTGCTCCGGCTACTGCTAATGCAATTGCAAAGCTAGCCGGAGGTAACGCGGATGATATGCTTAGCACAACGCTGCTAGCTGCTACTTGTCCGGTACTAATAGCGCCAGCGATGAATGTACATATGTATGAGCATCCAGCCGTTGTCCATAATTTGGAGCTGCTGGCGTCGCGCGGCGTGATGTTTGTTGAGCCTGGCACCGGGCAGCTCGCATGCGGCTATGTTGCCAAGGGACGCCTTGCCGAACCGGAAGATATCGTAGCTGCAATCGACTCGTGGTTTAGCAAAAACGGAAAGCTAAAAGGGAAAAAATTGCTTGTTACCGCGGGTGGAACGATTGAGCGACTGGACCCGGTAAGATATTTGACCAATGACTCGTCAGGCAAGATGGGCTTTGCAATTGCTGAGGCAGGGCTGATGATGGGCGCTGATATAACTTTAGTTGCGGGCCGTACCTCAGCAGAGCCTCCTGCAGGTGTGAAGGTCATTCGTGTTGAGTCCGCGCAGCAAATGCTTGAAGCTGTTACGAGCATCTATGACGACATGGATATTGTCGTGAAATCGGCAGCGGTAGCCGATTATCGAGCGGTGCATGTGAGCGATCAGAAGATGAAGAAAAAAGGCGAGAAGCTCATACTCGAGCTAGAGCGTACAACGGATATTTTGGAGACATTGGGACAGCACAAGCAGAAGCAGTTTCTTGTTGGTTTTGCGGCAGAAACGGAGCAGATTGAGCATTATGCGATGGACAAGCTGCGCCGCAAGCATTGCGACCTCATCGTTGCTAATGATGTAAGCAAGGACGGAGCAGGCTTTAACGGAGATACCAATATTGTGCAAGTATATGGCGCAGAAGGACTTGTGGAGAAGATGCCGCTATTGTCTAAGCGCGAGGTTGCGAATCGCTTGCTGGAGTTGATTGCAGGGCGGCTAGTGTCTCCTGGAGGGAACGGCTAATGATTGCTAAAGTAATTGTTGACGTGCCGAGCCGCCAGACGGATCGGCCGTTTGACTATGAAGTGCCTGCAGCCTTTGAAGATTGGATTGAGGTCGGCAGCCGCGTTGGCGTTCCTTTTGGCGGCCGCGTCTTGCAAGGATTTGTCACGGAATTGTCGGACACGACCGATGTTGCTATCAATCGATTAAAATCGATTTCAGAGCTGCTCGATCATGTTCCGCCTTTATTGCCGGATCTTATTGAACTTGCGAAATGGATGAGCGATAAATATTGCTGCTCATGGACGACAGCGCTTCAGGCTATGATTCCGGCAGCTTTGAAGGGAAAGGCAGAACGGCTAGTTGGCATTCAAGACGAAGAAGCTGCAATGGTGGATCTACCGCCAGCTATGCTGGAGTGGCTAGGCAGCAGCGGACAGCTTGTTAAACTTGAAGTGCTGCTGGAGCGTTTTCCTGAGCATGCAAAGGCCGTTAAGGCTGCTCTTCGCGAAGGTGTGCTAGTCGAACAAACTTCGATTCGCGATCGACTTGCTGTACGCAAGGTGCTGACCGTATATGTGCCAGATAATGTGGAGGCTGTACGCGTACAGATGGAAGCCTTGCCTTCTCGTGCGGCTAAGCAGCGTGAAGTTCTTGCCTTTATGCTGGAGCATGGCGGACCACTGGCGCTGCAGCAGCTGCTCACTTTGGCAGGGGGCTCTGCGGCAAGTGTTCGTTCACTTGCAGAGAAAGGACTGCTTGAGCTTAGAGAGGTAGAGCAGCAGCGCGATCCTTATGCGGGTAGAGAATTTGAACGAACGACTCCACTAGAGTTGACAGAAGGCCAGGAAGATGTTTATGACCGTATCGTTAGAGCTATTGATGCGGGCGAGCCTCAGACGATGCTGCTGCATGGCGTAACGGGAAGCGGGAAAACGGAAGTTTATTTGCAATCGATTCAATTTTGCTTAGAGCAGGAGAAGCAGGCCATTGTACTCGTTCCTGAAATTTCGCTGACGCCCCAAATGGTTGAGCGTTTTAAAGGACGGTTTGGCGACGCAGTTGCTGTGCTGCATAGCCGGCTTTCGAATGGCGAGCGATACGATGAGTGGCGAAAAATTCGCAGCCGCCAAGTTCAGGTAGCCATTGGCGCACGCTCGGCTATTTTTGCACCATTTGAACGAATTGGGCTTATTATAATTGATGAAGAACATGAATCCTCCTATAAACAGGAGGAAAGTCCGAAGTATCATGCACGTGATGTGGCGGTCAGAAGAGCGAAGCAGCATGGAGCGGCAGTCGTTCTTGGTTCGGCAACGCCATCGCTGGAATCCTTTGCAGCGGCTAGCCGGCCGCTGTCTGCCCGGGACGAAGGCCGTGAGCCGGCATTGCTGCCAATGCCTAGCCGTGTAGGTGACAGACCGCTTCCGCCGGTTGCCGTTATCGACATGCGCGAGGAGCTGAAGGAAGGCAACCGCTCGATGTTCAGCCGCTTGCTGCACAGCTCGCTTGCTGAGCGTCTCGAGCGCGGAGAGCAATCCGTGCTGCTTCTAAATAGACGCGGTTACTCAACATTTGTGATGTGTAGGTCTTGCGGCTATACTGCAGCTTGTCCCCACTGCGATATTTCATTGACCTATCATCAGAAATCACGGGCGCTGCGCTGCCACTATTGCGGGCATGCCGAGCAGGCCCCAACCACATGTCCTTCTTGTCAAAGCGAGCATATTCGTTATTTTGGAACTGGAACGCAGCGGGTTGAGGAAGAGCTCTCGAAGCTGTTCCCGGGCATTCGTGTTATTCGCATGGATGTGGATACAACTACAGAAAAGAACTCGCACGAAAAGCTTTTGAAGCAGTTTGGCGAGCGTAAAGCAGATGTGCTGCTCGGCACGCAGATGGTAGCGAAAGGTCTTGATTTTCCTTATGTTACTCTAGTTGGCGTAATTGCTGCCGATACTTCGCTTAATTTGCCTGATTTTCGCGCAGCAGAACGAACGTTTCAATTGCTTACACAGGTTGCGGGACGCGCAGGCAGGCATCATTTGCCAGGCGAGGTCGTCATTCAGACGTATGCTCCTGAGCATTATGCTGTAGTAACAGCTCAGCAGCATGACTATACTGCTTTTGTAAGCGAAGAGCTGCGTCATCGCAGTGCAATGGGCTATCCGCCTTATTGCAGATTGATTCTCGTTACGATGTCTCATGAGCAGCTGCCGCTGCTTTCCTCCATTAGCGAGCGGTTTGCTTCTGATTTGCGAGAATTAGCGGAAAATGAAGGCGTCCTTATATCTCTAAGCAGTGGTTTTGGTAGAGCGCTGGAGGTGCTTGGACCAGTAGCTTCGCCGATTTCTAGAATGAAAGATCGCTACCGTTTTCAATGTGTGATAAAATATCGTGGGAGTATCGATGCATCGGCCCTTGTTCGCAAGGCACTCGTCCCGTTTACGGATGGACCGCCGCAGCGCCAGGTGCAATTCAGTATTGACGTAGATCCACAAGTTATATTATAAATAGCTATTACTATTTTAATGAACGTAAAGGAAGGGAATACTATGAGTATCCGTATAATTGTAAAAGAGCCAGATCCGGTATTGCGGGAAGTGGCGAAGGAAGTAACGAAATTTAATGCAAACTTGCAAAAGCTGTTAAAAGATATGGCTGAAACGATGTACGATGCTGAGGGAGTAGGACTTGCTGCGCCTCAAATCGGCATTTCGAAGCGCGTTATTGTAGTAGATGTGGGCGATGAGAATGGTTTGGTCGAGATGGTTAATCCTGTCATCGTAGAGCAAGAAGGAGAGCAGCTTGGTCCTGAGGGCTGCCTTAGCATTCCGAATCTTAATGGCGACGTGCTTCGTGCTGATCGCATTGTGGTAACCGGACAAGATAGCAGCGGACAGACGTTTACCGTTCAAGCATCTGGTTACTTCGCTCGCGCGTTCCAGCATGAAGTTGATCATTTGAACGGCATTTTGTTTACCGATTTGGCGGAGAGCATCTACGACATTTCGGAAAGAGCTAGAAAAGGCGGCGAATAGCTTCATGCGTATCGTATTTATGGGAACGCCAGAATTTGCCGTTCCCTCTTTGAAGCTGCTCCTTGAGCAGCAATATAATGTTGTCGCTGTTGTAACACAGCCTGATCGGCCGAAGGGCCGCAAAAAAACGCTGACGCCGCCGCCTGTAAAGGAAGCGGCGTTGTCGCTTGGGCTGCCAGTGCTCCAGCCTGAGCGCATGCGCAGTGCAGAGGCGGTTGCATTGGTTGCTGAGATGCAGCCGGATCTGATTGTAACAGCAGCCTACGGCCAAATATTGCCGAAGGCGCTGCTGGAAATTCCTCGACTTGGATGCATCAATGTGCATGGCTCGCTGCTGCCGAAATATCGCGGCGGCGCGCCTATACAGCGTTCGATCATTAATGGCGAGAGTTCAACCGGCGTAACGATTATGTATATGGCAGAAGGACTGGACACGGGCGATATGATTAGCGTCGTGGAGCTTCCAATTACCGATGAGGATACATCGGGCACGATGTTTGAGAAGCTGAGCATCGCAGGTGCTGAGCTGCTCGGCAAGACGCTTCCTGCTATCGTTGCGGGAGAAGTGAAAGCCGAGCCGCAGCAGCATGAGCAAGCAACCTATGCCCCGAATTTGACCCGCGATGATGAACGCATTGATTGGACAAGACCTGCGCGTGCCATCTTTAATCAGGTGCGAGGTTTGTCGCCAATGGCCGGCGCCTTTACGTACTTAAACGGAGAAGTGTTCAAAGTGTGGAATTGCGGAGTGCTTTCGGCAGCTACAGCAACTAATGCTGCTGCTGAGCCAGGGACCGTAGTTGCAGCAGATAGCAGCGGCATTCATGTTCAAACAGGTGAAGGCGTACTAGTGCTGAAAGAAATTCAGCCTGCTGGAAAAAGAACGATGACCGCAGCAGATTGGCTTAAGGGTGCACGATTAGAAGCGGGCACACGATTAGGAGATGGTGGAGCAGCATGACGGAAAGTACACAAAAACCAAGTCCAAATCGCAATAGCAGCAACCGGGCAAAGGGAAAATCCGGAGCGAAAGCAGGTCATAAACGACCTGCTGCCGGTGGACAGACTGCTCAAAATAACCAGCAGCCGGGACCGCGCAAGGTGAAATCTCCGCGTGAGCTGGCAATGGATACATTAGTAAAGGTCGCACAAACTGGTGCATACAGCAATTTGCAGCTTAATCGCACATTGCAGGATGCAGGTTTGCAGCGAGCGGACGCAGGGCTTGTTACCGAGCTTGTTTACGGCACGATTCAGCGACAAGTGACGCTTGATTACTGGCTTAGCCGCTTTGTATCCAAAGGGCTGAATAAGCTTGAGCCTTGGGTACATCAGCTGCTTCGAATGAGCGCTTATCAGCTGTTGTACTTAGATCGCATTCCGGCACATGCTGCTGTGAATGAAGCGGTTACGATTGCAAAGAAACGCGGCCATTCCGGTATTTCAGGTATGGTTAACGGCGTGCTCCGCAGTATCGATCGCGGACGAGCTGAGCTGCAGCCAGCTGAAATTAAACATAAAGATCCAATTATGCAAATTGCGCTGCGGCATTCCTATCCAGAATGGCTCGTAAGCCGCTGGTCTGCCGCATACGGTTATGAGCAGGCAGAAGCTATCTGCGCTGCGGGCAATGAGCATCCGCATACAAGCGTTCGCGCTAATACACTAAGGGGCAATCGTGAAGAGGCGATCGAGCTTCTAAAAGCAGCTGGATATGAAGCTGAGCCTTCTGTCATTGCTCCTGCAGGAATTACGATTAATCGCGGAGGCAATCTGGCCGATTCGGACGGATTCCGCGAGGGTGTTTGGTCGGTACAGGATGAAAGCTCCATGCTGGTAGCTGAAGTTGTAGCGCCAAAAGCCGGCATGCAAGTGCTGGATTGCTGCGCGGCACCAGGTGGAAAGAGCGCGCATTTGGCAGAACTGATGGGCGGCAAAGGCAAGGTGTGGGCGAATGATTTGCATGCGCATAAACGTGATTTAATTGTGACGCAAACCGAGCGATTGAAGCTGCGCAATGTTGAAGCGATTACCGAAGATGCTCTCAAATTAGGCGAGCGCTTCAAGCCGCAATCGATGGATGCCGTGCTGCTTGACGCACCATGCTCTGGATTCGGCGTTATTAGACGCAAGCCGGAAATTAAATGGACCAAAACCGCAGGTGATGTATCGGATATCGCTGCCATTCAACAGCGTTTATTGCATTCAGTATGTGATTTAGTGCGCCCTGGCGGTGTGCTTGTTTATAGCACATGTACGATAGAGAAGGAAGAAAATGAGCAGCAAGTAGCTCGGTTTCTGCAGGAGCATCCTGAATTTGAATTGGATCGGAATTGGCCAGAGGCTATCGTTGATCAGTTGATGAAAGCTGGAGCCATCGATGAGCATTTTAACGGTCAAGCTCAGCTGCTTCCACAGCATTTTGACAGTGACGGATTTTTCATAGCAAGGATGGTAAAGCGTCCATAATCGCTGCTTATGGCTGAACATGGGCGTTTGTGGTAAAATAAATCGATGGCGGTGTTCAGCTTCTATGAGCCGTCCTACTATAAAGGTACAGGTGTGATGAAATGAAACCATGCATATATGACTACACGCTCGAACAGCTTCAACAATGGATGACAGATAATGGTGAGCCGGCATTTCGCGGCGGACAGCTGTTTGATTGGTTATATGTGAAGCGGGTAAAGAGCTTTGAAGATATGTCCAACCTATCGAAAGCCCTTCGCGATAAGCTGGAGGAGAACTTCCAAATTATTACGCTTAATGAGATTACAAAGTTTGAATCGAAGGACGGAACCGTGAAGTTTCTATTCGGACTTCATGATGCCCACGCGATTGAGACTGTTATTATGCGCCATAACTACGGCAACAGTATTTGTGTAACGACGCAGGTCGGCTGCCGAATCGGCTGTACGTTTTGTGCTTCGACGCTTGGCGGCTTGAAACGCAACTTGACTGCGGGCGAGATCGTAGCGCAGGTTGTTACAGCGCAGATGATGCTTGATGCTACCGGAGAACGTGTATCCAGCATCGTTATTATGGGTTCTGGGGAGCCGTTCGAGAACTATGATGCAACGATGGCTTTCTTGCGTATTATGATCCACGAGAAAGGCCTTAACATCGGTCAGCGTCACATTACGGTTTCGACTAGCGGCATCGTGCCGAGCATGTACAAGTTTGCCGAGGAAAATACACAAATCAACTTGGCACTATCGATCCATGCGCCAAATGATGCGCTTCGCTCAAAGCTAATGCCGGTTAACCGTCGTTTTCCTTTTGCTGATGTAATGGCAGCTTGCCATAACTATATTGCGAAGACTGGCCGGAGAATAACATTTGAATACGCCTTGATCGGCGGTGTTAATGATCAAGCTGAGCATGCGCAGGAGCTGGCAGACGTGCTGCAAGGAATGTTGTGCCATGTTAACTTGATTCCTGTAAACCATGTCCCTGAACGCAATTATGTTCGGACTCCGCGCGAGGACATCTTTGAATTCCAGCGTGTACTTGAGAAAAATAAAGTGAGTGTAACGATCCGCAGGGAACAAGGGCATGACATTGCAGCTGCATGCGGCCAATTAAGAGCAAAACATATGGAGTCTCAGGCGAGGTGATGATTGATTGTTAACGGCAAACCGCAGTGATATTGGACGGGTTCGTCATGTCAATGAAGACCAATCATGGGTAAGTCAACTGAATAATGGAGTAACGCTTGCCATCGTAGCTGATGGCATGGGCGGCCATCAGGCTGGAGACGTTGCAAGCCAGAGGGCAGTTGACGCTTTCCGAAGCATGCTGGAGAAAAGCGCCGCTAAAGAGGACTTGTCTCTGCAAGAAGGAAAAATGCTCATAAGGCAAGCGATTTCGCAGGCGAATGACGCTGTCTTTGAGCTTGCTTCCCAGAACGAGCAGTATCGGAATATGGGTACTACGATTGTGGCCGCTTTAGTGAAACAGGACAACGCTATTATTGGCCATGTGGGAGACAGTCGCGCTTACAAGATTACCGAGGGCGTCATTACACAATTAACGAATGATCATACACTTGTGAATGAATTGGTCAAGTCTGGCCAGCTTAGCGCAGAGGAGGCTGCTCACCACCCAAGGCGCAACGTACTGACTCGTGCAGTTGGTACGGATTCTCAAGTTGAAATCGATGTTCAAGCGGTAGAGTGGTCCGCACAGGACGTGCTGCTGCTGTGCAGCGATGGATTATCAAATATGGTGAGCGATCAGGAAATGCTGCAAACGGTCACGACGGATCAACTTGAGCTGGATGCAAAAGCTGATCATCTCATTTCGCTTGCGCTGCAAGCAGGCGGGGACGACAATATAACTGTCGTACTTCTCCAAGAAGCAGCTGGCACGAATCGAGAGGGGTGACAAGGATGATTGGACAGGATTTAGGCGGACGTTATGAAATATTGACTCGCATAGGCGGCGGCGGGATGGCGCTTGTGTATAAAGCGCATGATGTGCTGCTAAATAGAAAAGTCGCAGTGAAGGTGCTGCGGCAGCAATTTGTGCATGATGAAGAATTTATTCGCCGATTCCGTCGTGAAGCACAGTCAGCAGCTGCGCTATCTCATCCGAATGTCGTCAGCATTTATGATGTAGGACAAGAAGAAGATACGCATTATATCGTTATGGAATATATTGAAGGCCATAATTTGAATGAAATTATACAAGAGCGAGCGCCGTTGCAGCCAGATGAAGCGGTGCGCATTGCTATGCAAATTGCAGATGCGCTTGATCACGCGCATCAAAATCACATTATTCATCGTGATATTAAGCCGCATAATATATTAATTGGCAAAAATGGACGTGTAAAGGTTACGGATTTTGGTATCGCAAGGGCGGTTACTTCATCCACGATTACACAGACAGGCTCAGTTATCGGATCGGTTCACTATTTTTCCCCTGAGCATGCCAAAGGAATCAATACCGGAGAAAAGTCTGACTTATATTCGCTTGGCATCGTGCTCTATCAAATGCTGACAGCTAAGCTGCCGTTTCTTGGCGAGAGCCCAATCAGCGTAGCTTTGAAGCATTTGCAAGAAAATTTCGAGGAGCCGCGAATCGTTAATCCGCATATTCCGCAAAGCGTTGAGAATGTTATTCTCAAAGCAATGCGTAAAAATCCAAGTGAACGTTATAATTCAGCACATGAAATGCTGCTAGATTTGGATACCTGCCTTCGTCCCGACCGGTTGAAGGAACCCAAAATCACATTCGCACATGTTAATGATTTGGAAGAGACGCGAGTGATGCCTGCTATTCGCGGCGATATTCGGCCAACTGAAACAACACAAGAGATTGCGCGGCCTGTCAGTTCGGTCAATGATGAGCAGCAAAAAGAAGTTGAATTGCAGCCAAAGCCCAAGAGCTGGAAAAAACCGCTTACTGTCGTAGGTGTTACACTGCTCATACTGGCGATTATTATATTTGGCTTCATCAAACTTCTTGGGGTGCTTGATGTTGCAGAAGTAGACGTGCCTACTGTCGTAGGCAAAACCGAAATTGAAGCGCGTCAATTGATTGAGGCCGCGGGGCTTAAGATAGAAGATCCAACCATTCGCGAGCATAACAAGGAAATTCCGAAGGATCAGGTGATAAGTCAGTCAAAGATGAATATGCGAGTGAAGGAAGGCTCTCTTATTCAATTAACGGTTAGTGACGGACCTGAGCTAGAAGAAATTGACAATTATGTTGGGAAAGCGCTGCAGACCGCTATTGATGAGCTTATTGCACTTGGGATAACAGAGGATCAAATCGTAATTGAAGATCCTGTTTTCAGTGAGGAAGCTCTAGATACGATCATTCAACAGTCGCCAAAACCGGGTGAATCCTACAATCCTGAATCGGTTGAATTTAAATTCGTAGTCAGCAAAGGCCGCGAGACCGTTGAGATGCCTAACTTAATTAACAAGCCGCTTGATGTAGCCAAAGATTTGATCAAAGCATACGAGCTTACACTAAATAAAGCTGATATTTTGTATGCTCCGAGTTATTTGCATGAGAAGGATCATGTCATTAGCCAAGATCCATTTCAACCTAATGAGAAAGTAACCAAAGGGGAAAAAATTACAATCACTGTCAGCTCAGGGCCGCCAGCCGATGCGAAAGAGCATAAGTTTAATATTATGATTTCACCGGCGGAAGCAGGCAAAGCAAGTGAAGTTCGAATTGAATACTCCGATGCACGTGGTGAAAATATTGTAGCAGAGAAACGTAAAATTACAGGTATGGAAACCTTCGTAGTTACCGTTCTTGTCTCACCGGATACGGAAGCCAGAGTAACGGTATTCCGAGACAATCAGTTTATTGATATCAAAACAATTACGTACAAAGAAATAGTCAATGGCACGAATTCATCCAATTTGACTATTCCGGGTAATGAAGTGAAGGAAACAGAAGCGCCGACACAAACGGAGGTTACCCAAAACAATGATGAGCCAATTGAAGAAGAGCAGCAGCAAGAGCAGCAACAGCCATAATAGCAAAGAGGGTCATCTCAAAGGCACGATAGTAAAAGCGCTTAGTGGTTATTACTACGTAAGAGCGGAGAATGCGGCGTCGGACTCGGCAACAGTCCAATGCCGCGCTAGAGGCGTCTTTAAGAATAAGGGCTTAACGCCGCTTGTAGGCGATGCAGTGATGTATAGCTTGACGGAGAACGGTGAAGGAACCGTCGAGGAGCTGCTGCCTCGTACATCAGAGCTTATTAGACCGCCAGTTGCGAATATCGATCTTGCGATTCTTGTGTTTTCGGTTACAGAGCCTGCTCTCAATTTGCAATTGCTGGATAAGTTCCTTGTGCATATCGAGCATGCAGGCATACCAGCCGTATTATGCTTAAGCAAGCAGGACTTAGAGAAAGACGGTTTGGAAACGGAGGAGGCGCAAGCTGCGGCTGCCTCCGTTAATCGTATATACAGAGCACTTGGATATGAAGTGTTCGGGACAAGCTCTCGTTTGGGAGAAGGCATTGCTCCATTTCAAGAAAAGCTGAAAGGCCATATGGCTGTATTTGCCGGACAATCAGGCGTAGGCAAGTCATCACTGCTTAATGCGATCGTTCCTGGTCTTAAGCTGGAGACCAATGAAATCAGCAACCGTCTTGGACGAGGCAAGCATACAACGAGGCATGTGGAGCTTATTGAAATTGGAGGCGGCTTAGTCGCTGATACACCAGGATTCAGCCAGCTGGACTTTCAGGAGCTGGGTATCGAAGATTTAGGTTATTGTTTTGTAGAAATGCGCGAGCTGTCTCCCGATTGTAAATTCCGTGGGTGCACGCATGTAAGTGAACCAGGCTGCGCCGTGCTTGCTGCGGTTGAGAGCGGGAAAATAGAAAAAAGCAGGCATGACCACTACTTGCTGTTTTTGACGGAGATGAGAGAGAAAAAACGGAGGTACTAACAACTATGACGATTATTGCCCCTTCCATATTATCGGCCAACTTTGCAAGGCTAGGAGAGGAAGTTCAAGCTGTCGAAGCGGCTGGAGCAGATTGGATTCACATCGACGTGATGGACGGACATTTTGTCCCCAATCTAACTTTTGGACCGCCGGTTATTTCAGCTATTAGGCCTGTGACGAAGCTTCCTTTTGATGTGCATTTGATGATTGAACGTCCGGAACTTTCAATTGAGGACTATATTGCAGCAGGCGCGGACCGCATTACTATTCATGCTGAAGCTTGTATGCATTTGCATAGAACCGTTCATTACATAAGAGAAAAAGGGCTTCCTGTGGGCGTAGCGATTAATCCGGCAACACCTGTTTCTGTGCTGGAGCCTATTTTGCATGATCTTGATCTCGTGCTTATTATGACGGTTAACCCTGGATTCGGGGGTCAGAAGTTCATTCCTTATTCGCTAGTGAAGCTGCGCCAGCTTCGTGCGATGCTGGAGGAGCAGGGACTAGATGATGTTCATGTACAGGTTGACGGTGGTGTTAATCAAACAACGGCAGCAGTCATTCGTGAAGCTGGCGCTAATGTGCTTGTGGCAGGAAGCGCCGTCTTCTCAGAGGTAGACCGAGCCGCGGCAATCGCGGTATTGCGCTAGGAGGTACTGCGATGAATGAACGGTTGAAAACAACTCTCTGGCTGTTGATGTATACATTTCTTGCCGGACTGCTGCTAGCGCTATTCTCGATGATATCGGATTTTTATCGGTATCTCTTCTCGCTGCTCGCATTGTACGTGGGCATTCGGTTTTTCCGGAGATTTGAAAAGCTAGGCATGCGAATCGCTTTTTTCGCGCTATCGATCGTATTTTATTTACTAATTGCTGTCGTTGGAGCGGCTATTATATATATAAGAGATCATCCAATGCCAATAACGGGCGCATAATAGGCTTTCCCCTCAGATGCACTATGGAATAGGACAAACTGACGACGCATAGGATGTTTACATGAGCGTAGTAATGTTGTCACGGATAAATTCGATGAGCGTGTCTGAGGAGGGATGAGGCATGAAATTTTATACAATCAAACTGCCTAAATTTTTGGGCGGGTTCGTAAAGGCGATTTTGAATACCTTCCAAAAAAATTAGGTCTAGATGCTGCAGGACACCCTTCGGCCGTGATCGTAGAAAAGCAAAAAAAAAGCACCTGAGCGCTCAGGTGCTTTTGTCTATGGCCATTGCCATCATTATACGCGTGTAACTTTACCAGCTTTAAGTGCGCGTGTGCTAACATAAACACGTTTCGGTTTACCATCAACCAAAATGCGAACCTTTTGCACGTTTACGCCCCAAGAACGACGAGTTTTGTTGTTTGCGTGGGAAACGTTGTTACCTTTACCAGGTGCTTTACCTGTAAGAAAACATTTGCGGGACATGACTACACCTCCTTTAAATCTTGCTTGAACAAAACGGATTCCATTAATATGGCTTCGTTATGCGTGAGGAAAATTTCATTCGTAAGCGAAATAACATTTAAACACACTTGAATATCGTATCACAAACATTGGTTCTGTTCAACCTAAATATAAGGACAAGGATGTTCTTTATTGCTTTTAAAGCGAGCAACCATGCAGAATAACTGGATTTATTGAACAGACTTCTATAAAGGAGCCGTTTATAGTACAATAATACTTAGTCCATAATACATACAGTAAGGGAGTGTATTTCCATGCCAATGCAGCTAAGCACAGAATTAGGTTCCATACATGTCTCAGACCATTGCATAGCCATTATTGCGGGCTCTGCGGCCATGGATTGTTATGGACTTGTCGGGATGGCTTCACGCAAACAGCTAAAGGACGGAATTGCCGAGTTGCTCGGACGAGACAATTTGACTCGCGGCGTTGAAGTTAGACGAGTAAATGAAGAATTGCATATTGATCTCTACATCATCGTAAGCTATGGAACAAAAATTTCCGAGGTAGCGCATAACATTCAATCCAAGGTAAAATATGTGCTGAACGACGTAATCGGTCTACAAGTGGAAGAAGTCCATATAATTGTGCAGGATGTCAGGGTACTTAAGTAACAGGGAGGGAAATTTCGTTGAGTAAGCGCTTTATAAACGGATCTGATTTTACCGCAATGGCACTGCTCGGCGCGGATTATTTACAGCGAAACGCAGAGCACGTTAATGCATTAAATGTATTCCCAGTGCCGGATGGCGACACGGGAACAAACATGAACTTAACGATGTCCTCAGGCGTTCGCGAGCTGCGCAGCAAGCCGTCAAGCAGCATTGGAAAAACGACAGAAGCCTTATCTAAGGGGCTGCTGATGGGGGCTCGGGGCAATTCCGGCGTTATCTTGTCACAGCTGTTCAGAGGTTTCTCCAGGTCGCTTGCCGGTCTTGAAGAAGCGGGAACGGTGCAAATAGCCGCTGCTTTGCAATACGGTGTTGACCTCGCTTATAAAGCTGTCGTAAAGCCTGTAGAAGGAACGATTCTTACCGTTGCCAAGGAAGCTGCGAAGCATGCCGTTCAGTACGCCCGTAGAACGAGTGACGTGGCTGAGTTGATGCACGAGGTGCATCAGAAGGCATATGAAGCTTTGCAGCGTACGCCTGATTTATTGCCTGTACTAAAGCAGGTTGGCGTAGTCGATTCTGGCGGACAAGGTCTCGTGTTTATTTATGAGGGTTTCGTACGCAGCCTAGCAGAAATCGATGGCCAGCTTGATACTTATTCAATGCCGTCAGAAGCAGCTCCACCTGAAGAAGTGGCTGTTCCTATTATCGTGCCACCAATTCGCAAGCAAGAGCCGATTTCGGCACAAGCACGCTTAGCGACGGAAGCTATTGAATTTTTATACGATATGGAATTTTTTATCAATCGCAAGCTAATCGGTCAAGCGGGAGCGTTTTTTGATGAATCCGCTTACAAACGTGCTCTTGGGAAAGATGGAGACTCTATATTGGTCATAACAGAAGACGATATTATTAAAGTTCATGTACACTCTCGCAAACCGGGAGACGTACTAAACCTATCGCTTCCTTACGGAGAATTAACCGATATTCATATTCTTAATATGCGCGAACAGCATCGTGATTTGCTTGAGCATGAGGCAGAGGATTCAGCCATTGTTGACTATTCTGCAGCAGAACTGCTTGCAGGGCAGGCCGTACAGGGAGTTCCGCCTGGTCAAGTATTTGAATGGGCGCCGTTTGGAATTATTGCTGTTGCTCTAGGCGAGGGGATTACGAACATTTTCCTCGAAAATGAAGTGGATACGGTGTTGTCTGGCGGTCAGACGATGAATCCGAGCACAGAAGATTTTGTGAAGGCGATCGAGGCTCTGTCAGCAGAGCATATCTATATATTACCGAATAACGGAAATATTATTTTGGCAGCTGAACAAGCTGCTGAGCTTAGCGAGCGGAATGTTACGATTATCCCAACTCGCACGATACCTCAGGGTTTAGCCGCTGTACTTGCTTTTAAGGAAGACGAGACGGCTGAACGCAATAGCGCATGGATGAAAAACGCTGCTGAGCAGGTTATGTCGGGACAAGTAACAAAGGCTGTGCGAGATACGACCATTGAAGGTGTGGATATTCGCGAGGGCGAATATATCGGCATTAAAGAAAAAACGATAGTTGTATCCAAAGCAAGCTTGCTCGAAGCCTGCCAATCGCTCATTGCGAACATGCTCGATACAGGCGGAGATTTGCTGACGATTTTGTCAGGTGAGGATGCGGAAGCGACAGAAACGGCGTCGTTATGCGAATGGATCGGGGAGCAGTATCCTGATCTGGAGCTTGAATTGCAAAAAGGCGGACAACCGCTGTATCCGTATGTTTTTGCTTTGGAGTAAATGTAATCGTTCTAACAATGGGAGGAAATGGCCATGGGAAAGGTCCGAATAGTAACGGATAGCACATCTGATATTCCGGAAGAGGTCAAAAAGCGCTTGGGGATATCAGTAGTTCCCCTTAAGGTGCTGTTTGGCGAGGAGACGTTTCTAGATGCCGTGACGATTACGTCCGAACAATTCTATGAGAAGCTTGCGCAGTCATCTGTTCTTCCTACAACATCTCAGCCATCACCAAACGAGTTCTCAGAAGTATATGAGGGCTTGATTGCGGAGGACGCTGATTCACCTATTATTTCTATTCATTTGTCAGCCGCGCTCAGCGGTACGTATCAATCGGCTGTCATTGCTCATTCCATGCTCGAGCAAGAAGCGGATATTACGATAATCGATTCTAAATCTGCTTCATACGGGTTCGGACTGCGTGTTGTGAGAGCTGCCGAAATGGCACAAGCAGGCGAATCGAAAGAACGGATTATCGAAGAGATTGAGCGGCTTGAGCGCAGTACTAATTTATACTTTCTAGTCGACACGTTGGAATATTTGCAAAAGGGCGGACGAATTGGCAAAGCATCCGCGCTGATCGGTTCAATACTCAACATAAAGCCTATCTTATCTTTGGACAAAGATGGGGTTGTGCTAGCTGTAGATAAAGTGCGCGGCTCTAAGAAGGCGATGGCTCGTATTATTGAACTATTGAAACAAACGTATGGCGATGAGCCGGTCGGTATGACAATGGCTTACTCTTTCAGTAAAGACACAGCTGAGGATTTGTGTGAGCTATTGAAAGCCCAGTTCAATGTACAAGAAATGAACTGGACGACGGTAGGTGCTGTTATCGGCACGCATACGGGACCTGGCACATCGGCCGTGTTTATGTACAGGATGTGATCGTAAAATGACACTTGATCAAATTTCTGTTCGGCAAATCAAAGGCGTGAGTGCTCCCAAGGAATTGGAGCTTCACGCCTTTGGCGTGAGAACAGTGGCGGATATACTTGATTATTTTCCATTTCGCTATGAGGATTATCGCATTCGTGAGCTGACCGATGTAAAGGAAGGCGAGAAGGTGACGGTTCTAGGACATGTCCGAGGCATTCCAATGCTGCAGCGATATGGAAAAAGCAAATCAAGATTAACATGCAAGGTTGAGGTTGGGCAGTGGCTCGTGACGGCAGTTTGGTTTAATCGGCATTTTCTGCAGGACCAGCTTGTCATTGGCCGTGAGATTATGCTTACGGGCAAGTGGGAACAGCAGCGCCTGCAAATGACGATATCGGACTCGGAGTTTCCTGGCAGCGGCGGACCGGCTAAATCGGGAACGCTGCAGCCGGTTTATTCGGTAGGCGGAAGCATCACACAGCCTTGGATGCGGAAGACCGTGCGTCAAGCGTTGACGCAATATGGGTCGATGATTGAAGAAATTTTGCCGTTTGAGCTTGTGGAGCAGCATCATTTGATGCCCAGACGCGACGCGGTGCATCGCATTCATTTGCCGGATGATACGAAGGAAGGACTGCAGGCGCGCAAACGGTTGGTATACGAGGAGCTGTTTCTGTTTCAGTTGAAGCTCCAAGCGTATCGGGCTCTTAATCGCAAGCGGAATGATGGCATAGCACATCGAATTGAGAGTGAGACGATTCGTCAATTTGCTGCAACCCTTCCGTTTGAGCTGACAGATGCTCAGAAGAAGGTCGTTAATGAGATTTGTGTCGATATGAGAAGGCCGTCCTGTATGAATCGGCTGCTTCAAGGCGACGTTGGCTCCGGCAAAACGGTTGTGGCAGCTATTGCACTGTATGTTGCGGTGAAATCAGGTCATCAAGGGGCTTTGATGGTGCCAACAGAAATACTGGCTGATCAGCACATGCGCTCGCTTACAAAAATGTTCGCAGAGCTCGGGATTGAGGTTGCTCTTCTAACAGGAAGCGTGACGGAACGCAAACGCAGGGATGTGCTTGCGGGGCTTCAAATGGGCATGATTGATATCGTCGTTGGAACGCATGCTCTAATTCAGGACGATGTTTTTTTTCGGAGCCTTGGGCTCGTCGTTGTGGATGAACAGCATCGTTTCGGTGTTAATCAGCGGAGCGTGCTGCGGCGCAAAGGGATGAACCCCGATGTGCTTACGATGACAGCAACGCCGATTCCGAGAACGATGGCGATTACCGCATTCGGCGATATGGACGTATCGACGATTCGCGAGCGGCCGCATGGGCGCAAACCGATTAAGACGTATTGGGTTAAGCACAGCATGATGGAGCGTGTGCTCGCTTTTATAAGGAAAGAAGTAAACAAGGGGCGTCAAGCTTACATCATCTGCCCGCTGATCGAGGAGTCGGAGAAGCTCGATGTGCAAAATGCGATTGATTTGTATGTGCAAACGCAGCAGTCGTTTCCTGATTTGCGGGTAGGCCTGCTGCATGGACGCCTTTCAGCTGCGGAGAAAGAAAGCGTGATGGGTGCTTTTGGCGCAAATGAAACGCATGTGCTTGTGGCGACGACGGTCGTTGAGGTAGGCGTCGACGTTCCTAATGCGACACTTATGATCATTATGGATTCGGAGCGATTCGGATTATCCCAGCTGCATCAGCTGCGAGGACGTGTAGGGCGGGGAGAGCATCAATCACATTGTATATTAGTAGCCGATCCGAAATCAGAAACGGGACGCGAGCGAATGAAGGTCATGACGGACACGGATGACGGATTTGAAGTGTCTAAGCGGGATCTTGAGATTCGTGGTCCGGGCGATTTTTTTGGCACGAAGCAAAGCGGCTTGCCAGAGTTTCGTTTGGCTGACATGGTCGCTGACTATGAGCTGCTGGAGCTTGCTCGGGACGATGCTGCTGAATTAACAGGACGAGATGATTTTTGGACGAATGAGTCGTTCGTTAGATTGCGCAGCTTGCTGGAGCAGGATCAATTTTTTCAAGGGGAACAGCTGGACTAGGCAATATTCACCTCCTTTCGGCATATAGTTTAACGATGTGACTGGATTGCCTGATGGAGGTGTCAACGAAGTGAGTTACCAAAACTATGGGATTAAGCCTCAGCTGGTCGAGCGTGTTAAATACAAAATGAAAAACCCTGCTGTGAAGGAACGGATTAGGGACCTGCTAGGAAATGTGACCAAATACGATTTGCAAGATCGGCCAAAGGTTAGACGGCTTGTGAAAGCGGCGTCCGTTATTTTGCAGGAGCAGCTTACGGATACACAGGAAGACCAGATTGTTGCTTTCATTATGGCGCAAAAGATTGACCCGAACAACACGTTTCATTTGCTGAAACTGTGGGGGATGTTTCGCTGACCGCTTTGGTCAGCGATTTTTTTTTATTTGGCAATGGGAACATCGTTCCGCTTGGTTTGCTGCTACCATAGCTCGAGCTGCTCGTCCACTTCAATGCGCTCGATTAAAGAAGAGTCGTCGTTTCGGACGCTTCCGACTGCAAGGGAGACAGGGTAAGCTTCAAGCTCATGCGATGAGTACGGCTTAAGGAGTGGAGTGATCATCTTAACGTCCGTTACCGCGCGGTTCAGCCACAGCTGCTCTGCCTCGGGCCGCAAAATGACCGGCATGCGATCATGAACCTCGGAAACGAGCTCGTTTGGCGTAGTTGTTAGAATCGTACAGCTATTTATTTTGGTCCCTTCAGGAGATATCCAGGTCTCGTACAGACCGGCCATGCTGAATAAGGAGCGGTTTTTAAGCACGAAGCGCATCGGCTGCTTGCCTTGTGCTGTCGTTTTCCATTCATAGAAACCATCGGCAGGGATGAGGCAGCGCTTGCGCTGCAGCGGGGCCTGAAAGGCTGGTTTGCTCGCTGCTGTCTCTGATCGAGCATTCAGCATCTGGAAACCAATTTTTGGATCATCCGCCCATGGCGGCACAAGTCCCCACTTCAGCTCGCCTAGCCGATTATTTTGGCCATCATTTATAATGGTCAGCACCTGCTGGCTCGGAGCTATATTATATTTCGGACGGTGAAAAGGTACCATCGTTTCTTCGATCATATACCTAACCATCAGCTCTTCCAACGTAACCGTGAGTGTATACCTTCCGCACATGGCTGTCATCTCCTTTCTAATGCTTTTATTATACATCGTGAGCGCTCGAATCGCATATGTTGCATACACGGTATGACGAACTGTTCCGTGGCTGATACTGGATACTATAGGGTTTAAACTAGGCAGCAAGCTTGTATAGTCAACGACGCGATAGGAGGAGCACTGACAATGGACAAAAAGCATGAGGGACGGTCTTATCGCCGGACATTCGGTTACTGGCTAGGGCAGCTGCTCGCGCTCCCCAGCGCTGCGTTTGACTATGCAGTAGGCAAGTGGGGGGCAATGAGCGCATCGGATGCGATGATTGCGGAAGCAACACCGCTGCAGCTTTCAGCTTCTTCCGTTGCAAAATTGAAGTATGCATGGTCGAAGCATTTTGAATCTGCTGATGCTTCAGCAGTGACAAGCTGGAATGAAGAGGAGCTTGCGCTAATCGAACGAATTCGCGCTGAGACTGCTGCTGCCAATCGGAATAACGTGACGAGAACGGAAGCTTATCGTATTTTGTATTTCCGCACTCCGGAGCTGCACTGGGCGCTGCTTGCGCATATGGTGTCCCGGAATGGCGGCTGGAATATGACTGACTTGCAAGGCGAGTGGCTTCCATGGCTGCTGAACTCGGAACAGCGGTTAGCTGTGTTTCGTTTTTTGGAGCAGGCGAATGCATTGATATTTCAAGATGCTTATCCACAGCTGCTCTTGTATGAACGGAGCAGGCGCGAAGGGAGGAGCTTGTTCCATCTGCTGCCTGCTTTTGGCGTATCCTCGTTTATGGCGCCGGTCTGGAAGCAGTACTGGCGAGATCGCGACGCGGTGCCGCTGACGATCGCATTAATCGTTAATGAGCAGCATTATATCGAGCAGCGTGTTGTACAGCATCCCTTTTTTCGAGAGAAGGTGCTGCATACGTTATTTTTTGGTCTGCAATCGCTGCTTCAGCTGAACGGGGTTATTTTCCCTTATGGCAATAGCCCGGGAAAAGGGGAAGGAGCGTTTGCGCTGCGGCTCTCTGGTCTTATTTTGGAGCGGTTTGAAAATATAGAAGAGAGAATTGAATTCGGCAAGCGTCTTTATGCGATGTTATTCGGTGTACCGCGCGTCTATGAAGGAGCTAGATCCTTCGCTGCTGCGGTTAAGCATACAGGCTCGCGTGCCGACTACGCGCCGCATATGTTTACGCGTGTACGTCAGCAGCCTCCACAGCCAATTTATAAGGAGCGTCTGCTGGGCGCACGGTTAAAGCCTGGTGCTGAGCCGCTTTACAGCCCAGAGCTTAGTGCAGCGTGGAACGATCAACCCCTTGAAATGCCGGAGCCTGGGGATTGGTTTACGTCCGTTGCCGATATTTCGCCTTATTTTCAAAAGCTGCCAATGCCGCATTCTTTTGAAATTACGAATGAATATGGGCTCATGCTTAACAAGATTGAACTGGCTGTTCTTGCGGTGCAGCGTGGCAATAAGTGAAGTCCCGTACTTCGACACTTGTTGGCGGAGCCGGACGAGATCGAGGAAAAAGCCAGAAGCGATACAAAATAATATCAAAAGAAAACAGGAACTGCTTCGTTGGCCATTCTGCCAGTTGAGCAGTTCCTGTTCAAGGATAAGTTCTACTTTGGGCTGCTTTGAGCGAAGCTAATGGAACAGAGCACTCCTTATTCCCAGGCAGCAGCGCCTTCAACATCGTGGATAGAGAACCACTCGCCATCGACCATGAAGCGGCCTTTCAGCTGATCTACGCGGTCGACGATTCCGCTGACGGTCAGTTCCTCATGCGGATGAAACAAACGGAGCGTGATGGGCTGCCGCTGCTGCAGCGATTCTGTCACGGAGCGGGCTACATGTTCCCATTCCTGTTCATCCAGCTCCACCCGTTCACGCAGCCGCAATGTCTTCTCCTGCTCATTGATTGCGACTTTGTGCTCGGGCAGCATCATGCGGCTTGACTCCCAAAGTCCGTTGCCTTCAAGTTTTTTTCTCATTTGTAATGTCCTCCGATTTTCTCAGAGCGGTGCTGCGCTTGCCCCGCGTCCGTAATGGACACCGCTCTCAAAATAGTGGCATCCCCATATTTCCTCTTCAAGGCGTCCGTCGCCCGCTCAAGCGCCATCGTCTTCTCGCGGTTCGGATCAAACAGAGAAAGCTGGTATTCGTCATCCTGCGAAAATTGCGATAGGCTGACGCCAACCTTCCTTACGGGATAACCGTCCCAATGCCGCATCATCAGCTCTACCGCGGCCCGATAAACCTGATTCGTGACGTTTGTCGGATCGTCCATCTTCATCTGACGGCTAAAGCCCGTAGGCCGATCATAATCGGCACCCATTAATCCGACGGAAACGACATGCCCCATATATCCTTTGCCTCGGCAGCGCTGGCAAACGAGCTCGGTCAGCTCAAGCAATACAACTTTGATCTCCTCCAGCTTCCCATAGTCACGCGGGAGCGTCATCATATGCCCGATGGCCTTGGGCGCAACCTGATGTGTGCCCGGCGTAACGGGACTTTTGTCGATTCCGTTTGCGATGTTCCAATACAGCTCCGCGTTGATATCGGAGTTTTTGCCGAATTTACGGCGCATCATCAGCTTCAGCTTCTCAAGCGGCGTTGCCGCTAATTGGCCGATCGTCTCCAGTCCCATCGATTGGAAGTGCCTCGTCATCCGGCTGCCGACCATGAACATCTTGGAGACGGGCAAGGTCCAGAGCGTATCCTCAAGATTGTCTCTGGAGAGGGTGTAAATGCCTGCATCGTTTTTTTTCGCATAGTTGTCACAGGCCGTCTTAGCCAAAATTTTATTCTCCGCAATACCGAAGCGGGTGTACACGCCAAGCTCTTCTTGGATGCGGGTTTGGATATGATGAGCCAGCTCATCCGGTGAGCCGTACAAATGCAGCGAGCCCGTTACATCGAGAAATTGCTCATCAATTGAGTAGGGCTCAACGAGGTCTGTGTAGGATTGATAAATGCTCGTAATCATCATAGAAACATCGATATACAGCTGCATGCGCGGTTTGATGATAATTAAATCCGGGCATTTCGCCAGCGAGTCGCCCAGCCGCTCAGCAGTCGTTACTCCAAATGACTTGGCGATCGGGCAAGCGGCGAGAATGATGCCGGAGCGGCGTTCGGGGTCGCCCGCAACAGCAACCGGCAGATGGCGATACTCGGGATGCTCCGCCTTCTCCACCGATGCATAAAACGATTGGCAATCCGCAAGCATAATGACTTTGTTAAGAGACATTTCGGCACACCAGCTCTGCTGCTAATACATTTGCCGCAAGAAAGACGCGCTGTGCGCCGGAGTCTATACAAAAGGCTCTGACATAACCGTCTCTCACAGATAGGACACGAATCCTTCGTTTCGTAAACTTGCCTTTTTTGCTCATATAAATCACATCTACGACACAACCGACTAGGCTGAACCATTTTTCCATTGTCATGATGCATCTCCTCCATAATAAGAACGTTTGTTCTTATTATATACAGAACGCACGTTCTTATACTAGAGGTTATTTGTGGTTATTATTGACAAGGTTTGGTTGGGAACAGCTTCGCAGTCCGATTAGGCGTTCGAATAGCTATACGCGGAGCAGCACGAAAACCAATCTCAAATAGGACAGTACATATTTACATCCATAATGCGCCAAAATAGAAGCAACATGGAAACGAAGGGTGCCGTTATGAACAAACAAAACACAGGTAGGCTAACGCCGTTTAGTCCGTCGCTGCATGCGAATGTCAAAACCATTCGCGATTGCTTCGGCAACAGCACGGATATCGTAATCCGAATGTTTCGCAGCGATGCGGCTCCAGAACGTGAGATTGCCATTATTTATGTGGATGGAATCGTGAACTCGCAAATCATTAATGAGAGTGTCATGGAACCGTTAATGTCAATGAGGCTGCCGCAGCATGCTCATGTGAAGGGAAGCAAGCTGCTGGAAGCGCTTCGCAGCTGCGTCGTTTCAATCGGCTCGGTGCAGAGTGTGAACACACTAGAGTATGCACTCCAATATATGACGGACGGATTATGTGTCATTATGGCGGATGGCAGCGCGGAAGCGCTGACGGCGGATGTGAACGGCGGCGAACAGCGCAGTGTTACGATTCCTCAGACTCAGACCGTGATTCGGGGTCCGCAGCATGCCTTTGTAGAAAACATTCAAACGAACATCAGCTTGGTCAGGCGCATCATACGTTCCTCTGACCTTCATGTGCAAGTGCACAAGATCGGTCAGCAAACGCATACGAATGTAGCCGTTATGTATTTGCACGGTATAGCAGACGAAGGGATCGTGAAGGAGGTTTACCGCAGGCTGGCGGCCATTGACATTGACGGTGTGCTGGAGAGCGGATACGTGGAAGAGTTTATTCAAGATGATACGTTCACGCTGTTTCCAACGCTTTCAAATACAGAGAGGCCGGACTCAGTGGCAGCAGCGCTGCTGGAGGGAAGAGTAGCGGTAATGATAGACGGCTCACCTATGGTCTTAATGGCCCCGACTACATTTTTTTCGTTTTTTCAATCGCCAGAGGATTATTATCAACGATATGATATTGCATCCTTCGTTCGTCTCATCCGTTACGGTTCATATATTGTGTCCATTCTGCTGCCTGCCTTGTATATCGCAGTTACAACCTTTCATCAGGAGATGCTTCCGACAACGCTGCTCATTAGTCTAGCGGCGCAGCGAGAGGGGATTCCGTTCCCTGGACTGGTTGAGGCGCTGTTGATGGAGGTCACTTTCGAGGTGCTGCGAGAAGCAGGATTACGAATGCCGCGGGCGATTGGGCCCGCCATATCTATCGTGGGCGCTCTCGTACTCGGCCAGTCGGCTGTTCAGGCGGGCATCGTGTCAGCGGGTATGGTGATCATCGTATCCTTTACGGCGATTTCCAATTTTGTAATGCCGGAATTCAACATGGCGGCCACATCTCGCATTATTCGTTTTATCTTTATGATTATGGCCGGTATTTTTGGGTTTTTCGGCATTTTCATTTCTGTATTGTTTATGCTGATCCATTTGGTATCGCTGCGCTCGTTCGGAGTGCCATATATGTCTCCGCTGGCACCAGGACCTACAAAGCAAGGACCATGGCGAGACGTGTTCGTCAGGCTGCCATGGTGGGCGGTCGTGCTTCGACCTCTAGATTTGAATCTGCGCAATCCAAGACGGCGGCCGAACGGAAAAAAACCGCCGGCACAGCGTCATTCCGATAAGGCGTAATGAAAGGGGGAACCTGCCATGAAAAAATGGAGGCTGCTGCTGCCGATGCTCATTTGTTTGCTGGCAACGGGCTGCTGGAATCGCATAGAGCTGAATGATATTGCGATTGTTTCTGCTACCGGCGTTGACTGGAAGGATGGGAAATGGGTGTTGTCGTATCAAGTGGTCATACCGGAAGCCATTTCCAGTCAAAGCGCGAGCAACAGCACAGCGGCAGTCCATGTTTTTTCCACGCAAGGGGAAAGCTTCAGAAGCGCGGTCAGCAAAGCAAGCCAGGAGACGTCGCGGCGCCTCTATTTCGCACATAATCAAATTGTCATTATCGGTCAGGCTGCAGCGCGCAAAGGACTGGGACCACTCCTAGACACGTATTTGCGCAATCATGACTCCCGCGAGACGGTGAGCGTTTTCTTGTCGAAGGGCAGCGCGCGCCGGATGCTCGAGCAATTGATTCCACTTGAGAAAATTCCAGGCGCAGCCATTCAGCGCATGATCAATAATGAAGAGATGAACAGCTCTGCCTTCCGTCAAATGACCATTCATAAAGTACTGCTGGATTTGCTGGGAACGACAAAGGCCACTGGCATACCCGGTTTAATTGTGTCCGGTACGAAAGAAAGTGTGGACAATGCAGGGCAGCTTGCGTACACCAGTACACCTTCAAAGGTCAGATTGTTTGAACTGGGCCTTATTGAAGGGGACAAGCTGGTAGGCTGGATCAACAATGAAGAAAGCCAAGGCGTGATGTGGCTCGCAAATCAAGTGAAAAAAACGACGGTTTCATTCGCATGCTCAGCGGACAAGAACGAGCCCAAAAACTCAACTATTCGCATTACGCATTCGGATACAACGCAGACTCCTAAATCTTCAAAAGGCAATTGGCTGATGGATTTGAGCGTAAAGGCGACTGGAACGCTGATGGAGTACAATTGCGAGGGTGATCTCATGAATCCGAAAGAAATAGAGAAAATACAAAAACGGATTGAGGGCGAGATTGCCGCTATTATGCAAAAAGGATGGAACGCTGTCAGCAAGCATAAAGCCGATGTAATCGGCTTCGGAACGATCATTCACAATAAATATCCAAAGCAATGGTTAAAAACGTCGGGCAGCTGGTCGGAGCAGTTTTCGAACATCGAAGTAAAGATGAAAGTTAAGGTGAATTTGAATTCAACTGGCCTTAGCGGAAGTGGATTTAAGAAGGCGCAGGAAAAGGACCATCAATAACATAAGCAGAAAGGAGACCCTATGCAGCAGATTGGCAAAAACCAGCTTTCGATTTTGATCATCGTTTTTTTGATAGGCAGCACCCCTTTGTTCGAGCTCGGCATACAGGCGAAGCAGGATGCTTGGCTGGCGATGACGCTTGCTGCGATTGCTGGTCTGCTGCTTATCGTTATGTACGTTCAGGTGCAGAAGCGCTCCCCAAATTCGGAGCTTGCTGAGCTATATGTTATACACTTCGGAAAATGGATCGGCGGCTTTGTAGGCATACTTCACGCGTTATGGTTTGCTTATGAATCGATGCGCAACGTACGGGACGTCGGAGAGCTTACGATGACGGCGCTGCTCACCTTTACGCCGAAATGGATTGTTATGCTGCTGATTATCAGCGCTGCAGCGTATACCGTCAGCAAGGGAGTGGAAGTATTTGTCCGTGTCGTGCAGCTTCTATTTCCGATTGCAGCGCTCAGCTATGCTTTTATTATTTTACTCCTGTTTGTTGCCAGGTTGCCCAAAATAGCACATTTGCTTCCCGTTTTTGAACACGGGATTGGGCCTGTCGTGAAGGCGGCCTTTCCAGATTTATTATCTTTTCCATTTGGACAAATGGTTATTTTTTTCGTTTTTTGGAAGCACGTGAGCGAGAAGAAAGGAATTGGGCCAGTCACTTACAAGGCTTATATTGGCGTGTCCTTATTTCTAATCCTAATGAATATCATTACGCTATGCGTATTAGGGCCAGAGCTGTCCTCGCTTACAGCACTGCCGCTGCTTGAGGTTGTACAGTTAATTAGGCTTGCTAATATATTGGAGAGGCTTGATGTGCTTGTAACCTTGCTTCTGTTCATCGGTCTATATGTCAAAATGACTGCGCTATACATGGCATCGGTATTCATGTTCAATATGATCACTGGTATTGCCTACCGATATTGTGTGCTGCCTATTGGTCTCATTATTTATGGGGCATCGTTTATTGAAGCCAATAATACTTCCCATATTTGGATTGGACTCGATGTTACGCTGAAGATTGCGCCGTTGTTCCAAATTGTGCTGCCGCTGCTTATGCTAGCCGTTGGAATACGCAAGAAATACAAAAAGGCTGCATGATTGAAAGTTGTGCGCAGTGCTCACCCAAGCGGATAGGCTGACATATTTTATGGGTAAGTGAGCCGTTTATGCTTGCTTGAGGAGGATACGCGTGAGCGATGCCAATAGCTGCATGACAAGCATTATTCTCGTTACCTACAATAAGCTTGAATACACGAAACAATGTGTGGAAAGTATTCGGAGACATACGCAGAGAGGCAGCTATGAGCTGATTATTGTAGATAATGGTTCGACGGATGATACGGTAAAATGGGCTAAAACCGAGAGCGATATCATCGTAATCGACAATGGCTGCAATGCTGGTTTTCCTAAGGGCTGCAACCAAGGATTGGCCGCGGCCTCGGGCGATCTTCTGCTGCTGCTAAATAACGATACAATCGTAACGCCAAGCTGGCTTGACGGTCTCAAGCGCTGCTTATTTAGTGATGAACGAATTGGGGCAGTCAGCCCCGTTACGAATTCGGCTTCCTACTGGACGACGATCCCGGTCGACTATACGACGATAGATGAAATGGAGCTATTTGCTTCTGCACTGCATGCCAACCCTGACAGAACAAAATGGGAGGAGCGCGTGAAGCTGGTCGGCTACTGCCTTCTGCTGCGGAGAGAGGCATGGGAGAAAACGGGATCGCTCGACGAGATTTTCGGAATCGGCAACTTTGAAGATGATGATTATAGCCTGCGGCTCCGGCTGGCGGGATATAAGCTAATGCTGTGCGGCGATACGTTTATACATCATTACGGGAGCATCTCCTTTAGCTCGGAGCCAGAACAATATGTACAAAACTTCAGAAAAAATGCTATAGTTTTTATGTCCAAATGGGGCTTTGACCCTGGTGATGCAACGTATATACGAATGGATTTCAGCACCGTAATTGAGCGGGAATCGCATGAGTACAGGCGCGAGAATTGCTCGATTATGGAAATAGGCTGCGGGTGCGGAGCTACGATTTTGCATATGAAAAAGCAATTCCCATCCGCAATATGGTACGGAGTTGAGCGTAACGAGCTGGCTGCTAGAGTAGCAGAAGCTTCGGGAATTACCGTATTCCGCTCGAATGATCCGAAGGATTGGAGGCTGCCTGCTGAAGGTCTTGACGGCATCGTAATCGGAGATGCTCATGCTTACGGGACACCGCAAGCCATGAAAAGTCTAGTTCGTCTTCTAAAGCCTGGGGGCTGGCTAGTCGGGTGCTTTGCCAATCGCTATTATTTCGACAATATTCGGCAATATTTAAATCCAGCTAATGCACAAGCACAGCATCAAGCGGCATCACAGTACTCCGCAGAACAAGTTAGCCAGCTTTATCTGCAGGCCGGTTTTATCTATGTGAAGATTACACGTGCGGATAATAAAGCGCAGGAGCAGCTTGAATACATCCATCTGCTAGAGCAGCTAACGTCTGAAGAGATGTCAAAAGAGCTGACAGCCGCTTATTTGCTCGTATATGGACGCCTTGCTCCTGCAGCAGAGACCAAAGAAAAGGCAGACTTTGAAAGTTCGCAGGCTGCTGAAGAAGCAAAGGTTGAATGGCGGGATGAGCATGTGGATCTAGGACAATAACAGATGGTGCAGGAGCTGCATGTTCTGGCTGCCGTATGTAGTAAGAGGATTAGTATCGTGGCTTGATGATAATCATTTTCAAAAAAAACTAGCATTAAATGCGGGTTTTGCTATACAATGAATGGTATTGACGAAACCGAATATGTTCCGGGGAGCTGGTTAGGCCGGCTGAGAGGGGATTTTCTATACAATTCCGACCCGTTAAACCTGATCTGGATAATGCCAGCGTAGGGACAGAAGCTCTGTTTAGCAAGCAGGCGAGATCAAATTGATCAAGCATTTGCTGTATAAACAGCTGCACAGCCAATGATATGGCGTCCTCCGGATTAGGGGGACGCTTTTTTTTGTTGCGATTAGAATGATGCAGCCATGGAACCGGATACTACGAGGAGTCGTCACCTATAAGAATCGAAGCATGGAGAGGGGAACAACATCATGAATCAGAAAAAAACAGGGCATTTGTCGTGGAAAATCGTGGCCGCGATGCTAGTGTTCGTATTGACGCTGGCAGGCTGCGGCGGTGGCGCTGGGAACAAGGGCGAACAGCCGAAAGAGCAAGAGGGAACAGCGGACAAGCCGCTAGAGAAGGTACAGGTTGTACTCGACTGGACACCAAATACGAATCATACCGGACTTTATGTAGCTAGAGATAAAGGTTTTTTTAAGGAGCAAGGCCTGGATGTTGAAATTATTCAACCAGGACAAAGCGGTGCCGATCAAATGGTCGCTTCGGGCAATGTGCAGTTTGGCGTAAGCTATCAGGAGTCAGTCACGATGGCGAGAATTGCCGGCGTGCCGCTCGTATCGATCGCCGCTGTCATTCAGCACAACACCTCAGGTTTTGCTTCTCCGCTAGCAAAGGGAATCGATTCACCTGAGAAATTTGAAGGGAAAACGTATGGCGGCTGGGGCGCTCCTGTTGAAGAGGCGGTCATTCAATCGCTTATGCAGGAGAAGGGCGCAGATGTGAGCAAAGTAAATATGATAAGCATCGGCGACGGCGACTTCTTTACGGCAGTGAAACGGGATATTGATTTTGCATGGATTTACTACGCATGGACTGGCGTGGAAGCAGAGCTGCGCGGCGAGAAGATCAATATGGTTTATTTAACAGACTACAGCGACAAACTGGATTATTATACGCCGGTAATCGTGACGAACGAAGATTTGATTAAGAATAAGCCGGAAACCGTCAAAGCGTTTACTGCTGCCGTATCCAAAGGCTATCAATACGCGATCAGCAATGCGGAGGATGCAGCAGAAATTTTAATAAAAGCTGAGCCGGATTTGAACGCTGAGCTTGTGCGCGCCAGCCAAAAATGGTTAAGCTCCAAATATCAAGATGACGCGCCGCGCTGGGGCGAACAGAAGTTGAGCGTATGGGAAAACTATGCGGCATGGATGTTTGAGCACAAGCTGCTGGAGAAGGAGCTTGAAGCAGAGAAGGCATTTACGAACGAGTTTTTACCACAATAAGCAATTCGAACATACGGAGGGCGGGAAAGCCCGCTCTCACATACAACAAAGAGAGAAGGAAATCCGATGGCTAATGCATTAGTAAGCATTCAAATTTTACCAACAACGCCAGGCGGCGAGAGCGTTATTCCCTACGTAGATCGTGCCATTGATATTATTAAAGCGGCAGGTGTTCCTTACCGAGTAGCACCGCTTGAAACGACGATGGAGGGTGAGCTGAGCCATCTGCTCAGCGTCGTGCAGTCGATGAGCGAGGCGATGGCGGAGATGGGCTGCCCGTCCGTTATTTCACAAATTAAAATTTACTATAATCCGGCAAACGGCGCTTCCATGGGCAGGCTGCTGGAGAAATATCCAGATGGGCAATAAGAAATCGATTTGGTCGAAAATATGGAAACCGGCAGCGCTGCTGATCGTGCTGATTGCCTGTTGGCAGGCAGCTGCATCGCTTGGATTATTTCAACAATGGCTCATTCCTTCTCCGATATCAATCGTGAAGGGAGCTATCGCTATTTGGCCGAGGTTGATGATGCATACGGGAGCAACAGTGCAGCTGACACTTATCGGCTTTTTAGGAGGATCGGCGGTGGGCTTATTGCTCGCCGCTTTGCTGCATTTAATTCCCGGCGTTCGATCGGCGGTATATCCACTGCTCGTGCTATCGCAAAACGTACCCATCATAGCGATTGCTCCAATTTTGACGATGCTGCTAGGCTATGGCATGCTGCCAAAGGCGCTGCTGGTCATCATGGTATGTTTTTTCCCCATCACGGTTGCCATGCTGAGCGGGCTTATGAATACCGATGCACAGCTTCGCAACTATTTGCAAATGATCGGTATTCGCAAATGGCAGCTGTTTTGGAAACTAGAGCTTCCTCATGCGATTGTTCATTTGTTTTCCGGCTTGAAGATTGCGGCTTCATATAGCGTGTTAAGTGCGGTTGTTGCCGAATGGCTTGGTACAAACAAGGGTCTTGGCTCATTTATGCTTATTTCGTCCAAAGGTTTTATGCCAGATCGTGTATTTGCGGCAGTTGCCATCATCGTTGCGCTGAGCTTGACTTTATTTGGTTTAGTAACGTTAGCGGAGCGTCTTGTCATACGTTGGCGCCCTGAGAAAGAGGTGAGCTGACAGTGGTCAAACGTGATGAGCATCAATCAGTGACGCTTCAAACGCAAAATATTCGAATGAAGTTTGGTAAAGGACAGATGAGCAAAGAGGTGCTTGGCGGGTTATCCATCTCAATAGCAGATGGGGAGTTCGTATCGATTGTAGGGCCGTCCGGCAGCGGTAAAACAACCTTGTTTCAAATTATCGGCGGTCTGGAACGTCCTACGGAAGGCGAAATTTGGATCGATGGCAAGCAAACGACGGGTGAATGCGGACATATTTCCTATATGCCGCAGCAATCGTCGCTGCTTCCATGGCAAACCGTTGCCGGCAATATAGAGTTGTCGCTTACGATCTCTGGCATTGATAAAAAACTCGCGAAGGCAAGGACAAAGGAATGGCTCGAGCGAATCGGGCTGCAGGAATATGCGGATTCTTATCCGCATGTGCTGTCTGGAGGGATGCAGCAGCGGGTTTCTTTTCTCCGGGCACTGCTTGCTCCTCAGAATCTCATGCTGCTAGATGAACCGTTTGGCGCATTGGACGCTTTGACGCGGCAGCAAATGCAGCAGTGGCTTATGTCGATCTGGGAGCTGAACCGAAGATCGGTGCTGCTCGTTACTCATAGTATTGAAGAGGCTTTGTTTCTATCGGATCGGATTATTGTGCTGTCTCCATCGCCGGCAGTGGTGCTGGAGGAATTTCAAGTGCCATTCGAGCGTCCGCGTCATGAGTCATTATGGACAGACCCACGGTTTTATGCGATGAAGCAGCGCATTTATGATCTGCTTAAGACGGGTGCGAAGGAAGGAAACGTATAGATGGCGATACAAACAAGCAATGATCCGCGCGAAGGGCAATTGTACTCGGAATCTTCTCAGCAGGAAGGCACATGCATAGACGCACATATTCATATTGATTTGTATGAAGCAGAGCAGCGTGATGAGCTTCTAGAGCGTGTGTTCGCAGAAGGTGTAGCAGCTGTGATTGCCGTATCTATGCATTTGGAATCGTCTATTGTGAACCGTGACATTGCCCTGCGTTACGCAGGACGTGTGCACCCTGCTTATGGTTTCCACCCAGAGCAGCCCATACCTGCCGATAAGGAGCTTGATGAGCTGTTCGATTGGATTCGTTTGCGTCATGAAGCAGGGGAACGGTTTGCAATTGGCGAAGTAGGGCTGCCGTATTATACGCGAACAGAAGCGCAGCAAGCTGGGGGAAATATCGTTTTTGATGAGAATCCATACCTGCAGCTGCTGGATCGTTTTGCTGCGCTGGCCGCCGAACTGGATCGTCCAATTGTACTGCACGCAGTATATGAGGATGCCGGTAAAGCTTGCGACATATTGGAGCGGCATGGCGTTCGCAGAGCGCATTTTCATTGGTTCAAGGGCGATGCTGAGGTTATCCGCCGCATGGCGGCAAGCGGCTACATGGTGTCAATAACGCCAGACGTCGCTTACGAGGCAGAAATACAGCAGCTTGTAAGGGAGTATCCCATTGAGCTGCTGATGGTAGAGACGGATGGGCCATGGCCGTTTGAGGAAATCTATGCGGGTCAGCAGACGCGGCCTGCAATGGCTGCAGATGCTGCAAAGCATATTGCGAAAATAAAGCAGCTGCCAGCTGTGCAGGTTGCGGAAATAATGCTAGCCAATACGCGCCGCTTTTATGGACTCCTATAGTATTCCATTCATACAGAAAAGGCCGCTCCATCAGAATGAATAATCTGAGGATGCGGCCCTTTTATATTTAAAATACAAAAAAACATATAGGTAGAGACAGCCTTTCATACCACTTTGTCCATTGCCACTTGCGCTTTCACAGCATACAAAGATAAGGACAGGGTAATAGATGGCAAGCCAAAGTGGACAGCAGAAAGGAGACAGACGATGGCACAGCTGACGAAACAACAATTTATTGAACAATTAGCTCCGACGGTTATAAGAATAAGGCGAGAAGGATCAACGATGTTTCCTTCCGTACGTTTAGCGCAAAATGTACTCGAAACCGGCGGTGTTATTCACCCGTGGTACAACTTAGGCGGTATCAAGGTGGGCAGTGGACAGACGAATGCATATTGGCACGGAGAAGCAGTCGTAAAAGGAACATGGGAGGTCGTCGATGGCCGAAGCGAGAGTACGCGCGCTGCCTTCCGAGCCTATGAGAGCGTCTATCATTTTTATAAGGATCTAGATTTACTGCTGGCTACTTCGCGTTATGAGCGAGTTCGCAAGGCAGTGACGCCAGAACAGCAAGCTGACATGCTGTACGCATGCGGCTATGCGACAGATCCGGCTTATCCAGCCAAATTAAAAGCCATTATTACGCAGTATGGTTTGAAAAAATATGATGTTTTAGGAAGCACGCCGCTGCCTAAGCCAGAGAAGCTGAAGGATGCAGAGCTTGTTGTTGTATTGTACAAGGGAGAAGTTATTTCAGACGGCTACTTGCTCAAGGGTACAACTTGGGTACCGGCAAGGCTGCTTGGTGAAGCGCTTGGAGCGAAGATTGATTGGACGGGGAAAAAGGTTACCGTAAACGGCAAAGAGCTCGACTCGATTTTGTCCGAAGCAACAGGTTATGTACAAATACGGGATCTGTCCGCAGAGCTTGGGTTAACTGCTAGTTGGGAGCCGGCTGCGCGAGTCATCTTACTGTCGCAGGTGAAAGCAGGCAGTTAGTTAAGCGATTTAAGCTTCTGCCATCCTCTATAAAATAAGCAAGAAGCCAGCGGATCATCCGTTGGCTTCTCTTTTTGTGGTGCAGTTTAGAAATCATGCTATGGAATGAGCAGTTTATTTGCCTTTCTTGGATGCAGCCCAAAAAGCGAGTACGACAAGGGGGATAAAAATGTACCACGGAATGGTAATTGTACCGCCAACAATAACAGCGAGCACCATCACGATCAAGACACCGAGAATAATGTAAAGACAGCCTCTGCCGAACGTTTCCATCATTAATCGCCTCCTAAAGCTTAGGTTTTGCCGGTGCAAAACCTCCTTCGCAAGCAGTCACTTCTTGAGAGTATATTCGGTAATAACGTTTTTATGGGTGATATGGTTCCAAAAATTGAAGGGACAAAGAGGCTGCTGTATGAAACCAAACGGCCCAAAACAAACAAAAAAATGACCCGCATCGCTGCGGGCCGGTGTCCTAGATCTATATATCAACAGTGGGGTTGATGTCTCTAAGTATAAAAAACGAACCTTAACGCAGCATTAAAAATGTTTGTCGGTTTGTTTACAATAGCGCTCATTACGAATGGCTGGAATCGTCCAATAGGTTGCGATTCTCCAGATCCATTCCATCGGTCCCATTTTGAAAAAGGAGAGCCAGATCATACTGAATAACATTTGGATAATATAAATGCCGATGCAAAGCAGAGTCGTTTGAATAGGGCTAAGCATGCCTTTTAAATTAAAAAATGCTGCTGCCAAAAGCACGATAATCGTTTGCCCTAAATAGTTGGTTAAAGCCATTTGGCCATAGGCGCTTAAAGGTTTGAGCAGCGTACGAATAAATGGATGCTGAACAGCCCGTACAAGAGTAGTGACATAAAATAAAGCGACAAGAAGACCTATAAATGCAGCTGCTCCTTGGTAAATTTGCATCAACATCATATCAGATGAAGAACTGCCTTCTTCAATCACCATAACATTTTGCTCGGGAAGTATACGGCACTGGATAAAGACACCAATAGCGGCCATTGCAAAAGAGATCCAATGCAGCTTGCGGATTGCAGATTTTGACTCTGCAAGACGTTGAAACACCTTATACTGTCCAGCGGTAAGCCCAAGCAGAAACAAGGGTAGAATAAGCAATAGTTTGCCTCCTAGAAAGGCGGCAGGAAGTATAAGCGCTAAAGCGATAATCAAATTGATTTTTGGTTTAAGCTTGTAGAAAGGAAGAAGGATAAAGCCGGCAATTGCGTAAAGAAACAAGGCCTCTCCAGGATGAAATTTCTGATGAACAAATCCTATGGCTAGCAAAAAAATAAGCCGGCGAATAAATAAAAGGTAGCCGTTATTGCCTTTCTCGATCGCTCTAGATAGAAATAAATAAAAGCCTACGCCGAATAAAAAGGTGAATATGACATAGAAACGCGATTCTACCGTTAAATCGAGGATACGAGACATATACCAATTAGCAGTCCCCGCTTCAGCTGGCGCTACGTTAAGAAGGGGCAAAATATTGACAAGCAGAATGCCAATTAAAGCAAAACCTCGCAAATAATCAAGCGTTTCAATTCGTTTGTTTCCAGAAATGGGGTTCAAGCAGCATGCACTCCTAATCTTTACTTTGAATATAAAATGGTTTGGATTTATTTTAAAAGGAATCTTTCCCTGTGAAAATTACAACTATTATTACAGCAGCGACAGTTCTTATCGTTTTTAACCATTGATTCATAAGTTGTTGCCTCCTCTGATGTTCAATAATCTATTTCCTATCATAAATAAAAAAACGATAGGCAGCCATCGATTAGAGTGACATTAAAGGTGACAAGATTGTAAGATGCATTGTAAGTGGAAACAGAAATAGGACGGAGCAGATTAAGCAGCTGCTCCGTCCTATTTTTAAGTAAACTGACTAATGTATCTGGTTATTGTTTGGAACAAAACGTCCATGCTCCGGAACTGCAATTTCTTTAAATTTTTTCGTTAGGAGCTTGAGATTATCAGACAAGGTTGCGCCAAACATCGGTTCCCCGTGACCGGTAATCGCCAAATTCGGATTCAGATCTTTGAGAGTTCTAACGGATTGCTCGGCGGCTTTCCAATTAGTCGTAAAGTATTTAGGGGGACCGCTAATTTCCTGCTCCTGTGTGATGACCTTATATAGCGATTCCTGCTTAACTGTTGCAAATGCATCACCAGCAATCAAAGTGCCATCCTCAGGACGGAAAAATGAAGTATGTCCTGGTGTATGCCCCGGCGTATGAATATACTTCCAGCCTGGCATCCCCGGCACGCTGCCGTCTGTTGGAAAGGGATGTACTTTGTCGTCGAGGTGAATTCCTTTATGGGGGAAGAAGGTAGAAAGCTCAGATAAGAGACCGCCATGTACAGAGGAGTCCGCGGGCGGATAATCGGATTCTCCGGTCAAATAGGGCAGCTCCAGCTTGTGCGCGTACACGGGCACATTCCAGTGTTCGATCAATTCAATAATGGCACCAACATGATCGAAATGGCCATGAGTAAGCAGAATCGCTTGAGGAGCAGAATCAAAGCGTTCCTCTGCTTCTTTAATAATTTTATGGGCGGATCCTGGCATGCCTGCATCAATAAGAGCCCATCCAGCTTCTGGTTTCTTCGGATCGCCAACAAAACAAATATTGACGAATTGGATTGAGTAACAATAAACATCAGGCCGATAAGCAAGTCCATTTCCACTAGCGGAAGTCGTTATCGGCACAAAAGAATGCTCGAATGAGCTCTCCAACGTAAAACGCCTCCTTTTTCATCATTCTCTTGTATAAACTGTCCAATTGACTATTGGTTATGCTTTTGGCTTAAGCAGATCTTTATTTTTAGAATGAAATAATAGCGATTGGTACAAATTAAGGTGCATTATTTCTAGGAGGTGATGGTCGTGGAGAAAACGTATGATTTACCCAAATTTCCGGAGTCTTATTGGTCAGAAACGTCGAGTCGGCAATCTTCATACGCCATACTTGAAGAAAATATAGAGGTCGATATTGCCGTCGTTGGAGGCGGGATTTCGGGTGTAACAGCTGCTTATTTATTAGCTCAGGAAGGGT
Organism: Pristimantibacillus sp. Z349TD_6; assembly: GCF_056173205.1. NCBI lineage: Bacteria > Bacillati > Bacillota > Bacilli > Caryophanales > Paenibacillaceae > Pristimantibacillus (SeqCode) > Pristimantibacillus sp. Z349TD_6. The sequence continues at coordinate 3,563,047 of NZ_CM149662.1, forward strand.
TTAAAGTTGCCCTCATAGAAGCGGGTCAGCTTCTTAATGGAACAACGGCGCATACAACTGCAAAGATAACAGCGCAGCATGATCTTATTTATGATGAACTTATGCAGAAAGCTGGAGCGGAAAAGGCAGCATTATATTACAAAGCGAACAATGACGCCCTTCAATTCATTAAGGAAACGATCAAGCTGCATAAAATGGAATGCGGGTTTTCCGTACAGGACGCGTATGTTTATACCGATTCAGAGGCATACATAACTAAGCTTGAGAACGAGATGTCTGCTTATTCGTCGCTCGGCATTCCTGGCTCTTTCACGGATCAAATTCCTTTGCAGATCCCAGTCAAAGCGGCTGTCATCATGCAGGATCAAGCGCAGTTTCATCCATTGCAATATTTGTATGAGCTTGTACGGAAGTTCGTAGAAGCAGGTGGATTTATTTATGAGAAAACGACAGCTATTGATGTAGAAACAGGCCCATTGCCGGAAGTGATTACAAGCAAAGGACACCGAATCAAATGTAAGCATGTCGTATCTTGTACTCATTTTCCATTCTTTGATGGGCATGGATTTTATTTCTCAAGAATGCATGCAGATCGTTCCTATGTACTCGGCATTCATGTTGAGGATGACATTAAAGACGGCATGTACATAAGCGCTGAGGACCCGAAGCGCTCCATTCGCTATGTAGAAACGTCGAAAAACACAAGGCTGCTCCTCATTGGTGGTCAAAGCCATAAAACAGGCCAAGGGATTTGTACAATTAATTATTATGAGGAGCTGAAAAGATACGCAGTGCAGCATTTTCGGATAAAGGAAATTGCGTATCGTTGGTCGGCCCAGGATCTTGTTACTGGTGATAAAATTCCGTATATTGGCCGAATAACGGAATCTTCCACTAATGTTTTTGTTGCGACAGGCTATCGTAAATGGGGCATGACGAATGGTACAGCCGCCGCTTTACTTATTAGAGATTTAATTATGAAGAAGAATAATGCATATGAGGAGCTTTATGCGCCTTCACGCTCGATGTCGCTCGGAACGATTGCGAATCTTATTGTAGATAACGCCGATGTGGCGAAGCATCTTATCGCGGGCAAACTCGAAATGGCTCATAAGCGTCCGGAGGATTTGGCACTGGATGAAGGCAGTGTCGTGCTTTTGCATGGAAAAAGAGCAGGAGCTTACAAATCAGAAGATGGAAAATTATTTCTCGTGGATACAACCTGCACACATATGGGCTGTGAAGTGGAATGGAATAATGGGGATCGCACATGGGATTGTCCTTGTCATGGCTCAAGATTTGCGATTAATGGCGATGTGATGGAGGGGCCAGCAGAAGAGCCTTTAAAAACCTTGCATCTTCGGCATTAAAAATGAACCCAGATACGTCAAACCATTCCAAATAAGAAAGGAGTACATCTGTGAAAAAAAAGTGGGACTTAGCAGCTTTAGCATCCATTCCATTAATTATGACGCTCGCTAACTCAATGTTGATTCCCGTATTGCCCTTAATGAAGAAAAAACTGAATATCTCTTCTGTGCAGTCGAGCTTAATCATAACGGTTTATGCTGCAGTCTCGATTATTTGTATTCCAATTGCTGGATATCTGTCAGATCGTTACGGACGGAAAATAGTCATTATTATAGGCTTGTCCATAGCAGCGATCGGAGGACTAATATCAGGCTTAGCAGCATGGTTGATGCATTCCCACGTTTATGCGGTCATTTTGGCAGGTCGATTTATACAAGGGATTGGGGCTGCAGGTGCTTTTCCAATTGTCCTTCCGTTAGTAGGCGACATGTTCGAGAGCGAGGAGGAAGTAAGCAGCGGACTCGGGATGATTGAAACCTCCAATACATTTGGAAAAGTGCTCAGTCCGGTATTAGGTTCGGCGCTTGCCCTTGTTATATGGTATTTGCCGCTCGCTGTTATTCCGTTCATATCTTTAATTTCAATCATTGGGGTTATTTTCCTTGTAAAGGAGCCTAAATCAAAGCAAAAGAAAAAAGAAGAGAGCAGTTTAAAGAAGTTTTTTCAATCCATTAAATCGATACTCGCTGAGAAGGGCCACTGGCTTTATGCAACCTTTGCCATCGGTGGTCTTGCAATGTTCATTATGTTCGGATTTCTATATTACTTGTCATCAGTCTTAGAGGACCATTACAAAATCGAAGGCATTTGGAAAGGATTGCTGCTAGCTATTCCTTTAAGCGCCATATGCCTTGCTTCGTTTATCACTGGAAAAATTGTAGGTGAAAACAAAGCGAAAATGAAGTGGTTTATTGTCATTGGCACTGCTGTACTTGCGGGGATGATGCTGGTTTGTGGAATCATCAATACAAAAGGGATATTTTTTCTAATTACCTTTATGTTTATAAGCGGAGCAGGTATTGGATTAGCCTTGCCGAGCTTGGACGCTTTAATAACGGAAGGGATAGAGAAAAAACAGCGAGGCACCATTACCTCGCTGTATAGCAGCACACGTTTTATAGGCGTAGCCGTAGGTCCATTGATTGCATCAGTATTGCTCAAAAACGAAGCATTGTTATTTTATTTGTTTGCGGGATTTGCATTGCTTTGCTCCATACTAGCCTTGCTGACCATTAAGCCTAGCAAGCAAAAATCGGCGTCGTGAGAAGGATTATCTATGATCAGCTGCACGAAGCATTTCGAGGATGGGTTAGCTGCATGCTATCCCATCTTTATCACGATCCAATTTCAAGGAGTATCCGGGGTCTCCTTTATGTAAAGGCGCGGCTCCAGCTGCTTTAGCCGCTGCACAATTGGCATAATAAACGGTTTCTTCTGTTGGCTTCGGCTGCTCCATCGCTTCATCAACAACGAATAATACACGCGTTCCGTCCTCTAAATCAGTCAAAAGATTTCCAATCCACGAACCAGCGCCGCGATTATCCTTAGGAGAAACATAAGCGATATCCGCACCAGCACCGCCTTCTTTGCACATGGCCATCGGCCATTCATCTCGATCATAGCCCTTTTTGGTTGGAATACCCCGTAACGAGGCTTCACGATTAGCGTTAGCGCCATCTCGATCGATCGTACAAACCGCAGAAGCACCTGCATGAATGGCTGCTGCAATATGCGCCATCGTCTCTGGATAACGATCAGTAGGCAAATGAATCGTCATCCCATACTCTGAAGCAGTGGGAGCCGGGTTTGAATCAGAACTGATAATGAATTGTCCGCATCCTGTGAGGATAAGCGTGAGGGTGAGTAATGCGACTAACAATGATCTCATGATGTGTCTCCATTTCTAGTCATTTGAAACCATCATACAATACAGCTTGCAGTCGCGGATAGGATGAGGTTTACAATACTGTGCAAAAACGGATAATTTCGAATACAAAATGAATTTAGCGGAGAAAAAAAGAAGACCTATCGAGTAGGTCTTCGGAGGAAGTGTATGAGGATAATTTAGCAGCTCAGTGTTTAGAGGGTTATCTGCCGTAACCGCCGAATGCACCACAAGTGCAAGCGATAATAACCAACAAGATGAAAAGGACCAGAATCGTACCAGTGTTAGTGAAAGCACCGCCAACGTGACCGGACATTTTTCATAGCACCTCCTTTGAATTGAAGATTCTATAGGTTATGCTCCACTTTTTCTTTTTGATTGGGTGTTTGTCATAGAGACATTTTATATATGTCACTAGCCTATGAGAGCCTTTTGTGATGGAGAATTTGGAGATTTATTAGGAATTCAGCATATGGGATATGCTTTATTTTAAAACGTGTGCAGAAGGATTAGAGATATCCTTATTTTCAATGAGCTGCAATAAAAGGTCAAAAAATTGTTGACGCTGCTCAGTGGAGAAGTTGCTTAATAATTGCTCTGCAATTTCAGCTTGAAATGTTAGAACTTGACTTATATTCGCTTGCGCGAGTTCTGTGAGCTCTAACAGCGTAGCTCGACGATCAGTCGGATCGGGGATTCGGATAAGAAGTTTATCCCGTTCCAGAGCATCAACAAAATCGGTAACGGTACGCGCTTTAATGCCTAGTTCAGATGCTAGTTCATTCATGCGAATTTTCCCGGCTTTGTAGACGACAGATAGAAGGCGCAGCCTTGGGCCGGTAATTTGATAAGGCATGTTAAGCGCGGATAATTGTGTTTCAAATTCTCTTTGAATATAGTGTGTTGCCCTCATTAATACATGAATGATGTCTATGGGTACCGGATTGTCCGAGTGTGTAAACATAATTGCCTCCTTGTTCGACGTATAATCGGTATCGCCGAGCTGTTTATTTTCTATTTTAGCTGATAGTTTTCAAGTTGCAAAACTTCGCATACGTTATTAGCTAATAACAGCTATCTCATTATTTCATATCTTGACACCTCTCATATTAGTGTGTATCCTCAGTAATATAATATAGTGAGGATACTCACTAAAATGGAAGGCAATTTAATATAGGATCAAAATGATAATTATTGGAGGGAATAGCATGGTTGGTTCGGAATTTAAAAATGGGGACAAGCTGCTGCGAGTACTCGTTGTTACTTTAATATTTTCAGTCATGAATGGCACGATGTTTAATGTGGCTCTTCCGGCAATCGGAGAGGAGTTTAATCTGATTCCTTCACAAGTGAGCTGGATTATGACGTCGTATATGGTGTTATATGCGATTGGATCAATCGTGTTTGGGAAACTAGCGGACAAATATCGTTTAAAGGATTTGCTGACGTATGGACTCATCGTCTTTGCTCTCGGCTCGCTCATCGGATTGCTTGCTACCGAGTATTGGATGATTATTGCCGGTCGCATTCTGCAAGCGGCTGGCGCTTCGGTGCTTCCAGCTACAGCTATGATTATACCCATTCGATATTTCTCGCCTGAGAAGAGGGGGAGGGCACTAGGGACCTCAGCCATTGGGCTTGCATTAGGAAGTGCGATGGGGCCAGTAGTAGCAGGATTAATTACAAGTATAGGAAACTGGAGGCTTTTGTTTGTTATATCGCTGCTTCCGTTACTCACACTTCCTTTCTTTCGTAAATATTTGGATCATTCGAGAGGCACTGCGGGGAAAATAGATTTTATTGGCGGTGGCTTGCTTGCTGCGGCGGTTGCGTTCTTCTTGCTTGCGATTACGCAGAGCAGCGGCTTACTCTTCGCAGCGGGGATTGTGCTGCTCGTTTTATTTATTATCCGGATTAGGACTACGGACAATCCCTTTATTCAGCCAAGACTATTTCGTAACAAAAATTACTCTATTGGGTTGTTTATAGCTTTCATAACGACAGCGATGAGCTTCAGTTTAACGTTTATGTCACCGCAATTTTTAACAGCATTAAATCATTTATCGCCTAGCAGCATTGGTTTTGTCCTGTTTCCAGCAGCGATTGCTTCCGCGATCATGGGACGCAGGGGCGGCAAATTGGCTGACGAACGCGGCAACTTTACACTCGTTTCTATCGCAGCTTTGTTAATTTTCTCATGCTTCGTGCTTTTATCTACATTTATTGGAGTGTCTCCGTACGTGATAGCGCTCATACTCATAGCGGGCAATGTTGGACAAACCTTCATGCAAATTGCGATGTCGAATACGATATCTCGGACGTTACCGAAAGAAGAGACGGGTGTAGGCATGGGATTGTTATCGATGATCAACTTTATCTCTGGTGCCATTGCGATGAGCCTAATTGGCAAATTGCTTGATAAAGGTTCATCATCCTTTCACTTAAATCCGATTGTGACGAATTCAACAGCGTATGTGTACAGTAATATTTTTGTTGTACTAAGTATTGTAATAGTTGTTGCAATCGTTATATATCGTCTGCAGTTTGGAGCAGCTAAAGCTGTTGCACGAGCAAATCAATAATTTTTACTAGCGTAGTATCAAACAACGAAATAAATAAATGAAGCAAAGCCTTCCATGGATTGAATTCACTGGAGAATCTAAAAAAATAAAGTAACAGCATTCATAAGAAATAGGGGTGCTCGCCAAGTAGGTTTTCCTACTAGGGGAGCACCCCTTTGTTCGATTTATAATGGCATTGTCCATACAATTTCAGCGATTCGGACGCAAGCCTGACGGCTGTGTAATTGCAGGAGCACATGGTCTGGTTTTACGTCAATGATAGATCCTTCGATTGCTCCCCTCGTTGTCTCGAGTAATACGCAGCGACCAGTTAAGCGCATGAGGGCTTCTACTACATAAGGATCAATGGCCGATACAGTTTGAATTTGAACAGGATTACTCTGAACTGGACTGACGTTGCTCGGTTGATACAAATTATCCACTCCTTAAATATAGGTTCTAACCCATCATATGCAGATGTCTAGTTCATGGAGTGGGCTAAAACGCTGTATCATTATTCGATTCGTTTGACATGCATTTAAGTAATAAATTAGGTATAACATACTATTTTTAAAAAACCGATAATACTAAAATATGAGAACTACAGTAGATACAGGGGGAAAAAGATTGAGAATTACAAAGGAATCACTGGCTGAAAGAATTAATTTAATTTCGGAGAGAGCAAAAGAGTACGATAATATTGGCGTCTTGATCATAAGTAAATGCCAATCACTGTACTAGGAGTTAGATAAGATTAAAGAAACGGATTCTGCAAAGCTAGAACGAAAACTAACCTTGTTTAAATTCAATCTTGATAAAATGGACATTATTTTAGCAGACCATAAAAGCGGGAAAAACCTAGCATACGGCAGCTTATCTACACGTTTAAACTTAAATGTAACCTACATATTATTAGTTTTCTGTATATTGATATACTCGGGTCTTTTTGTATTTATCGATTCCTATAATAGTGCTGATCCTATGCAAAATATAAATGTTTATGTAACAAATTATTTAAAATATTTTCTCGTTAGCGTTATGGGGGCGCTATTATACTTCATAACGGACTCCATGGTCGTTTACAGTAAAAGCATGACTAGAATACTCGTAGCGATGTTTATACCCGTATTGTTTTTAGGAGTACTATTTACGCCAGGCGAGACTCAAAACTTGGATTTGAGCAGTACAAATGTGATGTTATTTTTATTTGGTTACTCCTCCAATTTAATTTCTATTTTACTGAATAAAGCGATTAAAAAAGTTGAACAGTTGTTTAATGTTCAACAATAAATGAAAAGCGGACGTACTATAAGTAGTTATGTTCGCTGGAGCAGCTGCTCGATTTGAACAAAAAAGCTGAATAACATTAAATAATAGCGGTGCTGGGGGTTATGCCTGCATCGCTGGTTATTCTTTATCCAAACCTGACGGCAATCACGTTCGGATTCATTTCACTCATTCGTCTCACTGATCTCACCGAAATCGTATAACATCCTAAACTCACATCTATCTCTAACGAACTGTATCCTGCTTATTTAGCATAAAACTGCCTTTCTGAAGCTTTAACGAACCGTATAGACGTTATAGCTTGCTGAAGAGGGTGTTAAGCGTTATTTTTGTCCAAATAACGTCTCTGGAGTTCGTTAAAATTTTAATTCCTTATAAATGGGTTGAATAAGAACTGCTGAGTTCGTTAGCTATAGGTCTAGTAGGAGAGAGCATAGTGAAATCAAAGAAAATCCTTATCAACCAAACAAAGTAAGGGCTTTTCCAAACGTAGATAGATCTACTTCTGAGCAAGCCCTCTTTGTTTTGGTTACGTAACGATGATTTTTTGCTGACGCTTGCTACATTATCGGGTATTGAAGAACTAACTTTGCACTTTTTTATCTTAATCATCACTATGAACATCAGCGACTTCTTTTTCTTGCTTTTCTTCAAGAAACTCCATTAACGCAGAATATGATCAAGAGATCTGAGTCCATGAGTGATCAGATCCTTAGATTAATTTTATAAATCGATGTACTGATCCTTATTAAAGACAGGTAATACCTAAACCGAAATCATTTTCAGCATAAAAAATGTAAATATGAGCACCATAATTATTGGGCAATAAAGCACTATAACAATAATTATTGGAGGTTCATTCAATGAGCGTTAAAAAGGAAGCTGCTGATCTTCTAGAAAATCAACAATTGCAGCAAGCACAGCAAGAGGTTCAAGTGGCGCATCAATTGATGCAAGTAGAGAGTCAACAATTACTAGAAGCGGAGCAGCTCCTGCAAACGGAGATTCAACATGTTTTACAGGCTCAACAACAAGTGAAACAAGAACAACAAGATATTCAAGCAGCACAACAATTACTACAACAAGCACAAGCTGCTGCTATCGCTTCTCAAAACAATCCACTTCAAGACTCCAAAGAGCTAAAGTGTTGAAACGTAATAGCAATGGCAATTAAATAAGTGAAGATGAAAGGCCTTCGGATAAATCTGTGGGCTCTTTCGTGTGTTCGTGATCAAGATTCGTGTGATTCGTGTGGTAGGGGACATATGTAGGATTATTTAACTATGAAGCTGGTTCATATTGAAAATCAAGATTCTGAGTCGTCTTGTTTTGCTATTTTAATAAAATTTAAAACGATAACTATTAACTGTAATGTTAATAGAAAAAATTCGAATACATAATTTCTACTTCTCTTTCTATTTCTACTCATCGCAATGCCTTCTCTCGAAAAATTCTTTGATAATTCCACTAAATTTTAACATACCAAACAAAGTAAGAATACACAATTTGAGCAAAAATAGGCTGATAATGTTGGACTGATGTAGAATCAGAAATTGAGACTTCATCTAAAGTGTTACATCGTTAGAACCGGAACGAGAAGATACTAAAAAAAAGGGCCCCGATGAAGAGCCAATTCATAAATCAAATCATAAATAAAAATTATGCTATCCGCGTTGTAACAGTAAATAGCCGGATACAGCTGTTGTTCTCTTACTAACTACTACAATAAAGCCGTTCTTTTTCAAGCATTTTATTGCAGGGATAAGGAGCGAGCCTGAAGTTAGTTTGCTTTCACAAGGTTTAGCACTGCCGATGACACGGGAAGCAGTAATCCTGCGAGCAGAACCGGGAATAAGCGGGTTTCTTGTCCAGGATACTAATACTAAATCAGGTTCTAAAGGAATACCTACAGAAGACATATCTATCACCTCGCTTTCACTAGACTCTATATCAAATGCTGGAGGATGATAGATTGTGACTTAAATGATGCCTTTTTTTTGAGATACATTGAAATGATAGGTTGATAAGTAATATAAAATTAAAAGTAAATCAGAAAGAAGAGCCATCAGGATGTTTCCTAGCAAATTTGCACATCAGTCACTGTAATCAGATATTAAAAACGTCAGATTCCTAAATAAATTTAATTTAGCTGGTTATCGTAAACTGTTAAAACGATCACATAATAATATTTCGTTCAAGGGAAATAGTACTATATCATTAATTTAATATTGCCTTTATTTGTTCGACTTAGCAAAACGTAAAATCTAAAATTTGTATGGAGTACCTCGTTTGTTAATTTCATTATATAGGTGAAAGAAAGGTGCAAAGAGTGTAGAATATGCTCAATAGATTTCCTCTTTTAAGTGAGGTGAGGAATTACGATGTTAACGATTGAACGTTATTTGACGCTGTACGGGCGGTTTGCGAGTGAGCTTGGAGCTGGGGCAGCGGCGGAGGCATCACTGGAGAAAATAGCTGAGGTGCTGTATTGTACGGAACGAAATGCCAAGCTTGTACTCCGCAAACTGTCAGAGGAAGGCTTCATCGAGTGGAAGGCAGGAAGAGGCAGGGGTAACCGATCACAGATTACCTTCCGGAAAGACCGGGAGATACTGCTTCTGGATCTGTCACGACAATATGCCGAAGAAGGTGATTATAATAAGGCTTTTCATCTTCTCCAGAACTTTGGGGAAGGAACGGCGGCCAATGAGAAATTTATGGAGTGGATGAGAGGCAGCTTTGGTTTCCACAAGCAGCAGGGGAAATTGGCCGATGTGCTGCGCCTTCCTATTACAAGAACGATCATGACTCTGGATCCGGCAGAATGTATCTTTTCGTTTGATGCGCACATCATTCAGCAGATTTGTGACAGACTTGTCGTACTGGAGGAGTATACGGGCCGGATATTGCCCGGTATCGCCCATGAGTGGGAATGCAATGAGGATGCTACAACATGGACTTTTCATCTGAGGAAAAGCGTATTATTCCATGACGGAACTGAACTTACTGCAGCTGATGTTGTTTTTACGATAGAACGTCTGAGAAGCGGAAAACTGAATAGCTGGATTATGCGGTCGCTGGATAGCGTCGAAGCCATATCAGAACGGATTGTACGGATTCAATTGCATAAACCCAACTGGTTATTTCTCAAATATGCCTGCTCCGTTGTAATGTCCATATTGCCCTCAGGGCTGCTGGGGCAAAGCGAAGAGTTTTTCTGGAAGCGTCCGATTGGCACAGGTCCTTTCCAGATTGAAGAGTGGAACAGTGGAAGGCTGCTGCTTGACGCAAATGTACAATATTTTCAATCACGTCCTCATTTAGACCAGGTCGAAATCGTACATGTACCGCAGCATGAAGCTCTTAAGGCCAATGTGGCAAGTTGGAAGCAGCTTATCTGTGATCCGAAGCAGCAGGCTGTGATGGAAGAGAACAGCTGGATCAAGCTTGAATCCAAGAACGTCTGTACGAGTATGCTGAGCTTTAACATGCAGAGAGCAGGACTTCAGCAATCGGAGATGTTCCGCACGATTTTAGATCAGCTGCTTGACCGGAATCGAATGATTCGTGAACTTGGTGGCTACCGGTATATGCCGGCCAAAGGTTTTTTCCCTAAATCAGAACCTTCTGAAGAAATAAGGGAAGCAGGCTGCGATGAGGAGCTGCGCAAGCAGATTATCCGATACGGATTCGATCAATCGCCGATTACGTTATGTTCGCATACGAGTAATGAGGCCGATGCCCGATGGATTCAGAAGCAGTGTACCGACTTTGGCATTAAGATGCAGGTCCGTGTTGAGTCGCCGGAGAATGTGCTGGACGAGGTTGATGTGACGCTGTATTCGCTCGTATTTCCTGAGGATGAGGTTAGTATGATCGAGAGCTGTGAACAGGAAGACAGCTACTTGAAGAGACTGATGACGCCGGAGCTGTCGGTTTGGACACTTGATCGATTTGATGAGGCGCTTGCTTGCAGGAATTCGCCTGACCGAATGGCTATTTACACAGAAATTGAAGAGAGAATTCGGGAGGAGTACCAGGTCTTATTCTTGCTTCATAGTAAATTTTATACCGACTACCATCCTTCTTTAAAAGGAGTCCGGATCAATTCGCTCGGCTGGATTGATTTCAAACACATTTGGCGTGCCTAACAATTGGTTCCTATTGTTACATATTTAAAATAATGAATGAGATTTAGAAAATCCTCCTCGAAAGCCATTCAGAGGAGGATTTTTTCATTGCTTGCATCTAATTAACTAAAAGACTCAGCTACCTTTATAAAAGTTTCTTGCTTATATTCTACTGGTCTTTATTGAATGCTTTTTTAAAAATATGAAATGTACAAAGTTCATTGAACAATTTGAGTACTGCTTAAAGGGAATCGCGCGAATTAATCGCCGACCGATTATGGTGAACCTTACCCTAAATAAGAAAAAAAGCATTTCCTGGATATTTCATTATTTTAAAAATCCTTGTATCTTTTTTAAAATTGGATTGTCTTATATTGAGAGGCGTATTGATATGACAGGGGGGATGGAGCTGAATGATCTGCAGATTGTGTAACAAAACGGAATTAATAATACACGGTTGGTCGAGACACTAATTTGTAGTCAATAAAAAGATCTAGGCTGTGAGCTAAATCTGACAGGATTTCGATAACTGGTTGCGATTCTTGTCTCACAAACAGGGAGAAGTCTCCGTAATAATAGGGAGGCTTTTTTCCTGTTTTTGCATGTGCTTTGGATTTTCGATATCGTTATAGATGATGGCGTTTATTACAGTTGTGCAAAATCTTCTGGCTGCATAGCATCCCATTCATCGCTTCGATAAGCTTTACCATTATATCTTACATAATAAAGCATATTCAGGTTTTTAATTTCTTGTTTTAATACTTTCTTATCAAATGGGCCGTTTCCGAAAATTTCATTTAAATCTTCATTCAATAAATTCAAAATTTCATCCGGCATCATGGCGTTGCTGTTATCGATAAGTTCTACCCCTGAGTACTCCAAGTTCATTTTAATTTTAAATCCCGAACTGACAATCCCTTTTATTAATAATGTGGAGTTACTTTTTGGTTTTTGTTTAATTTCATCAAAAAATACGGAACAATTAATACCCTCTGGAATCAATGGAACACCTCATATCTAATTTTACTCCTTAACAGGAGTCTATTAGTATTGTACACCTAATTTATTTATTTCTCTCTCTTATTTAAGATTCTTCCTTATTATTTTAAAATCAAAGCATTGCTAGGTATGGTTTTATCATTAATGTTGCCTAAAACCGCTTAACCAGAAGCGAAGAGATTGGCAAAAGGATCACAACGGCCAACAAGAGATGGGTTAAAAATGAAAGCGGCTAGTTGAAGCTCATCAGGATGAGTTAGAACTGATACTAACTGTTTGGAATTGGGACGATGGGGCTTTATTCAAAAAATCGCGCGCCCTTTTTATGGGAGAGGAGATCTTCCCCTTTCGGTTAGATAGCAAGTTGCCTATATAGAATATAAAATAAGATTAGTCAGACCTTTCACATGTCCGAAATGGTACGAAATAAGGCAAGGTTTTTCTCATATGTTCTATTTATTCGTAACGCCATGGTAGTATAAATAATTTTCTTAATTTCAAAGCGGAAGGCTGGCGCAAGCTGGCCGTAGCGCTAATGCCCAGCACTGTTTTTTATTTGTGGTATGGTTAGCGTAATATAAATATGGGCTAGCTCAAGGTTAATTTTAGACCATCCTAAGCCAGCTATCTCACCTCGGCGCATGCCATAGGTGGGTGGCACAATAATGATCTGTTTTAAACCAAAAATAAGGAGAGCGTATTTAAATGACAATGAATCTTAATAAAAAGGTGAATAACGTTTTAATGTAGATGATAGAGGTAGGCTATGTATATGAAGTGGTTAAAAGGCGAGGGTCATGAGGAGGTATTGCATGCATCAGCATACAGATATTACGATTGGGATACCGTTTTAATGAGTAGGTGATGATTTGGTTTGTGCGGCTTATGGATCGGAGTAGAATCCTATCATGATTAATGATGACGAGGAAGTTATTAATAATCTAGAATGAACATTGAAAACCATTAGAATAGTAAATTATAAATAATGTAACATCCGAAGGCAGTAAGTCCTAAAGCGATTAATTTAAATGCTGGCTGTAATTTGTAAAATAACATGGCGTTATCCCTTCATTTAATGAATTATATTACGTTTAGTGTAACACTGATTTTAATTTGGTTTCAATTAACCGTTTGAAAATCGAAGATCATGAGGAGGTTTCATCTAAAAACTTTTAAGGTGCAAATGAAACGTTGCGAATGATATACCATAATCCAAATAAGTATGCGTAAAAAAGAACGATAAATGCTCCTAATATGATTAATATTACTTTCATTATTTTCTGCATCATGGAACACTCCTTTTCATCCCATGATACAGAAATTTTTTGTATGGAGTGAGTACCAACTTTAAATAGTACCGCATGAAGACAGAATAACTTGTAGAGGTAATACGGGTTAATTAATTACGTTAAGAATGCCACCTACGAGAAATATAACTCCCATAATCAAAATTACTAAACCGCGGTCTCGGTTAAAAGTCTGTTGGCTGTCACTCATTTCAGAATCGTCACCAATCCGCCTAAATAACCAAGAATTAGGTTTTTTTATCGAATATATCCCGAGTGTTAAAATAGCAATACCAAGAATTAATATGAACATTATACCAACTCCCTTAATGACAAATACGAAATGATTTATTATTAGTTCCGATTTGAATATTGAAAATCATGAGAGGTGAACAAAGATGAACGACATGGGTAAACCATTAACAACATTATACTTCTTTCTGGTAAGGTTGAGTGCGTAGATGTGTTAGAAGCTGCTACAGATCAACTTTCTGGAATTGAAACTGTGACTACTGCAAATGTATGTAAATACTTATTACGTTGGAAGCAGAAAAACGGATTAGAAGAGTTCAAAATTTTACATTGAAAGTCCTATTTTCGTGATATATTGCAAGAAATTTGAAGCAACATAATGCAGGTACAGTCATTAGGCAGATAATATATAGAAGAAGCCGAAAAGCCCTTATAAATAATAAGGGCTTTTTCTTATCTTTATGTACATAAAACAAGGGTGTAAAAAAGTGTGAAAAATAATTAGTATCAATCGTATTCCTGCGATCTGCAAAACGAAAGAAAACCCGCTAAACCCTTGATAATCAAGGGTTTAGCGGGTTTATGCAAATCATTAAAATGATCTAGGTAATTCTTAATGGCGTCCCGGAAGAGATTCAAAAACGTATAGTAAGTAAGGTTATAAAAGAATAGAGTATTCCAGACTGAAAGCGACTTATTTTGTTAGATAGTAGTGAAGTTTATCTCAACAATAATTTTGGTGGACAATTGGTGGACAGGAATATAAATTGCATTCAATTTAACTCAAATAAACCTTGATATAACAAGGATTTATACAAAAAAATCGGGCGCCCCTTTCGGGGCGCCCTTTTCATGGGAGAGGAGAAACCGGACGAAGAGCTTATGGGGAAACGTAAGTCTTCTCCGCGGTTGTCTACGACATCTTGCGACGCCGATAAATTTATTTTGTCCTTATTACTGGTAAATATACTTGTTCAATATGAAAAAAATATCGTCGTACAGATATGGGCAAGCGGCGTCCACAATTTTCGAGATGCAACTGCTTTATTATGATCGGGATTCTATGGTACGATAGGCGGGAATGAGATAGAAGGGGGCAATTGCAAGTGAGAGTCATTGCGGGCGAGGCCAAGGGCCGCACGCTTAAGGCTGTGCCTGGTATGAATACGAGACCGACAACGGATAAGGTTAAGGAAGCTATTTTTAGCATGATCGGACCTTACTTTGACGGAGGAATAGCGCTGGACCTGTTCGCAGGTACAGGTGGATTAGGTATCGAAGCTTGGAGCAGAGGCATAGAACGTACTGTTTTTGTTGATCGGGAAAGAATAAGCATTGATACGATTCGTCAAAATGTTGAAACGGCGAAGATGGGAAGCGCTGCTGAAATTTATAAAAATGATGCGGAGCGCGCATTGAAAGCGCTAGCGAAGCGGGAGCAAAAGTTCCGGCTTGTTTTTCTTGACCCGCCATACAAAATGATTACGATGGATAGTCTTATGATGCAGCTTGCCCAAAATCAGATGCTTGAGCCGGATGCGATTATTGTAGTCGAGCACGATGCAGCTCACCGTTACCCGGAGAAGCTGGAATATTTTGACCAACTGAAGCATGCGAAATACGGGGATATTGCCGTTTCTATATATCAATATTACAGCGATGACAGTCATCAAGACGGGAGTGAATCCGATGTTAACGAATAAACAAGAGCGCGTTGCTGTATATCCTGGCACGTTTGACCCTGTAACTTATGGCCATTTGGATATTATTCGAAGGTCTGCCAAACAATTTGATCGGCTAATCGTTGCCGTATTGAACAATTCGAGTAAAAATCCTTTGTTCAGCGTGGAGGAGCGCAAAGCGCTGCTTACCGAAGTGACGCGCGATATTCCAAATGTGGAAATTGACAGCTTCCGGGATTTGCTCGTTCGATTTATGAAAACACGGCAAGCTAATGTCATTATTAGAGGCATTCGTTCAGTAACTGATTTTGAATACGAGCTGCAGCTCGCTTCCACTAATCATTTGCTTGATGATGAAATAGATACGATGTTCATGATGACGAATCCGAAGTATTCCTACTTAAGCTCGAGCATCGTCAAAGAGATCGCACAATTTCACGGCGCAGTGCATGAGCTGGTACCGCCAATTGTGGAGAAGCAGCTAAGAGAGAAATATAACTCGAAAATTTAAATAAATGTTTGAAAAAGCCATTGTTTATCTTATTTTGGATTATATCGATTTACCTGTTCTCCGGTATGGCAGAAGTATGAGGGATACAAGCAGTCCCAAAAGAGTAAGTAGGATGCAGGCTGATATGGAGAACTGCCATAAAAATGGTAAATCATTTGCATTTATGATAGCAGCGACAGTGTGTTGCATAGAGTAAGGATCAGATGGCGCCAACGTTGGCGTTGCTCCAGGCGCGAGTATCGGACGAAGCATTGAAGTGAGCGGCTTCCACAGAATGATCATAAATACACAGGCATGGAGAGCATGAACGATTCTCCATAATGCGAATGGGAGCAGCTTAAGGTCCGTCCCCGTAATGGAGTATCCAGCTTGTAAAATGCCACTTAGTCCGCTCCATGCAAGCACAGTTGCGATAGCAGCAGCATTCCAGAGCATGCCGGCTCCGGGAGCATCCCAGATCGCAGCCGCATAAGCACCCATATGACCTTCAAAAAAAGCCTGGCTAATAAAGTTTAGCCCAGCCTTATCTAGCCATGGCGATAGCAGCGGCTCTGATAATTTTGCAAGCACAGCTGCAAAAATCATAAATCCGCCAATCATCATAAGTTTCTGAACGCTTGCTGCAACAGAGTCACCAAGCGCTTTGCCGAAGCTGCGGCCATCCTGCTCTCTTCCGAGGCGAAATGCCTCAGCTGCACGATGAAGGATGGTGCTGCGATACTCCACGTCATTGGCTGTAACTGGTTGTTTTTGACCTAGTTGATGACCAGGTTGGACCTGATCTGACCGCTCTTGTCCTGACTGCTCTTTACGGCTGAACAGCGTCATTATAAACATGACCCATAGCGCGGATATCCATACGGCTGCAGCAATAATGGCACCTACAATGGGCTTGTGCAGAAAGCCTGCGCCGATAACAACAAGCATAAATAATGGGTTTGGCATATGAGCGAGGGCTAGCAGCCGCTGGCCCTGTTGTTTTGTCACGACGTTTCTTTTGCGTAAGGAAGCTGTCGCTTCTGCTCCCGCGGGATAACCTCCCATCCAACCAAGAATTATCGCAAGCGCGGCTTCACCTGGCAGTTTAAACAATCGGCTCATCAGCGGCTGGAGCAGAGAGCCTAGTGCATGTGTGAGCCCAAAGGCTGCAATAAGCTCAAACAATACGAGAAACGGCAATAAACCGGGGAATACAATATTCCACCAGACGGTGAGTCCTTGAAGCGAGGCTTGAAACGCAGCATCTGGCTGAATGATGATGGCAACAACGAGCAATATGGACAGGAACGCTAACATAACTGTTTTAGCCAATGCTACTCCACTCCTTTAATCTGCTGCAAAAATAGAAATGATGCGACACGCCGAAAGGCAGGGCTAGGGCATCATGAGATGGACAATCATATACGTTAAATAGTACGCGTATAAAGTCATGGATAGACCATTTGGAGCAGCTTGTCTGCCTCAGAATAGTTAATGCTATATTTGACTGGCAAATTGGAAGTTTGAACGGGGTGTGCGATTGCAAAAACAACGATCAGATTTTCGCAGAATAGCAACGATCGCTGTATCGACAGCGGCTTTGATGTGGGTATTGTTATATGCTCCAACGCCCTATGTTGTTTATGAGCCGGGGATTGCTGTACCTGTTAAACCGATGGTAACGATTGAAAAGGGAGATGCTTTAGGAAAAGGCGACTTTTTGCTGACAGCAGTGAAAATGACGGAGCCTAATTTCTTGCGGACTATTCAATCGATGTGGAATTCGAATATGGATGTGCATCTCAAACGAGATGTGTTGCAAGGATACACAAAAGAGGAGTATGCACAAAGGCTAAGCATCATCATGCAGGGCTCGCAAAACAATGCGATTGAAGCTGCTTATCATTACGCAGGTTTACCCTATGCAAGCAAGCTGAACAGTGTTGTTATAACGGAAGTAAATCCTATCGATCACCCTTTGAAAAGTTCATTCAAAGCTGGAGATAAGCTTTTAGGCATTCATGGCGAAAAACCGCCGAACAGCTTGGCAGATTTGTTTGAGACGCTGAGAGGGTATGATAAGCAGCAAAATGTTTTATTTGATGTGGAGCGCAAAGGGCAGCAACTACAGGTCTCTTACTCATCGGATACATTAAAATCTGTTTCGACTAACGAGCAGTTCTTGAGTGTTCTGGGCATCGTAAACTTGACGGAACAACGCGGCTTGGACCCATCGGATCACAATAACCGCATCAGTATAAAAGTAGGCGATATTGGGGGGCCATCGGCCGGTCTTGTTTTTGCTTTGCAATCGCTGGATCTGCTAACGAGCGGTGATTTGTCGGGAGGTCATCGCATTGCGGCGACAGGCACGATTACACCACTTGGAGAGGTCGGAGCTATCGGCGGAATAAAGCAAAAAGTTGTCATTGCAAGCGAGGAAGGCGCGGAGCTGTTTCTAGTTCCTTCTGATAACTATAAGGATGCCGAGGCGAAAGCAAAAGCGCTTAACGCCTCGATGAAGGTGGTCAGCGTAAGTACGCTGAAGGAAGCTGTGGAGCAAGTTAAAGTTTATCTCGCTGGGAACGAAAGGTAACTTTCATTTATTTATTTCGATTAGGAGTCGATGGTTACGGGTCTTTCCGTAAAATCACGGAATAACGATTGAGGGGCATGAATGCCCGGAACGCCTAGTGAATAGACGCTGCTCGCTTGTGTATCAAGCTCCAAATAACGGAAGGGCTTTGGTGCTCTTGCTGCACTCAGCAGCACAGGCAATTTGGCACAATTTCGCATGCGTCGCAATAAAAGCTTGCCTTTTTCCGTAAAACCAAGCACTCTTATATATTCAACACCCGAAGCAAGCTTATCCGGTGTGAAATCAGATTTCTGATGTCCAAGCAGAATAGCAAGAAGTGAACGCTGCAGCTTCGTTCTCGTATAGCGCTTCGTTTTTAAAGCTTCTAGCAGGTCATCGAACTGGCGCGAGGGCAGCTTGGGAATGGCATTCAAAATGCGATGCTCCAATCCTTCTGTCATCTCATGCAGGTTTGAAAGTTCATATGACGAGCGTGTTACAATCGCGTGAAGCAGCGCATTCGTAAAAGGCTCCCAGCTGATCGGGCAACGTCCGCTAGCCCATTCCTGCTGCAAGATTCGCGTTGTGGATTCCGGTACATAAGCGCGCGCTTCCTCAAGAGATCGTATCTCGAGGAGAAGCTTGCGGATTGCGGTCGCGCTTGCGATTTGGCTGTCGGTTGCGGTTTCTTGATTGTACTGCGCTTTCTCACGAGTGATCGTGTGCGGCTCCATTTTGCCGCCTATCCGTTTCAGCGCAAGCAAATAATGGAGCGCTAATGTATGATTAGGAAGCGCGAATGGAAAATTAGCGGCAGAGGAATAGCCATGATCCGATAAGTAGGTGGTAATGGCGCTGCTATACGCGTTCGGATAACTGATTCCCGTTTGAAGCAGCTGCTTCAATAAAGCTTTAAAGGCTGGCGGCTCGTTTGTAATGAGCTCTGCTGCCTGTAGCAGCGGCTCAAGCTCACCGTTTTCCGTTCCGAAGCAGAAGCTGTCAACGACGCCTGTCGCCTCTAATAAGGACACAGCGCCATAGGCGAACCACTCTGCGGCCTGTGTTGCGTAAGCAACCGGCAATTCAATGACAAGATCACAGCCGCCTTCAAGCGCCATACGTGTTCTAGCCCATTTATCCAGCAGGGCGGGCTCGCCGCGTTGCAGGAAATGGCCGCTCATAACGGCAACGACGGCGTCAGATTGCGTTATTTTGCGCGATTGTTGCAAATGATACAAATGTCCGTTGTGAAATGGATTATACTCGACAATGAGCCCGACGGTGCGCATTCGCTTGATCCTCTCTCTGTTAAATGTTGGTTGTTTCACTATAGCATAGAGAGGGAGCACAATCACGGTCTGCATCAAGTGTTATTGAAAAACCGTGTGAAAATGTTGACAAAACAGTAGTCTGATAGATATAATAATCTTTGTTTGTTTGGGGTGATCTGATGCAGTTTCATATTCAAGAAACAATGTCCAAAGGGTTGAAAACTACAATCGACGAACAGCTCGATGTTAGTGACCTTTTTAAAGGACGCCAAGATGTTTATCGTACGGGACCTCTCCATGTATCGCTTCAGGTAACTGGGCACGAAGAGTTTATCGAAGTGGATGGCAAGCTTGCCATCGATCTCGAGCTTGCCTGCTCGCGCTGCCTTGAACCGGTAAAGGATCATACGGTTATTCGATTCTCTGAAGTATTTAAGCGGGCTGCGTCTGACGAAGACCGTGATGAGGATATGGAAGAGGAAGAGAGTGATTTCATTGAAGTAAATGCGGACAGACTGGACTTGAAGCCTTATGTGGAAGAAGCACTTCAACTGTTCATGCCTTTTGCACCGCTTTGCAGCAATGATTGTAAAGGTCTCTGTCAGACTTGCGGACAGAACTTAAATGAGCACAAATGCAGCTGCTCCACGGAGAAGGTTGATATCCGTTTTGCAGCGCTAAAGGATCTATTTAAGGAATAAGAGTAGTGCTGATTGAATTTTTGAAGGAGGTGTTAAATATGGCAGTACCTCAGCGTAGAACATCCAAGACTCGCCGTGATAAACGTCGTACGCATTTCAAACTTGCAGTACCGGGCATGGTGAAGTGTGAGCAATGCGGCGAGCTGAAATTGGCTCACCACGTATGCAAAGTTTGTGGATATTACAAAACAAAAGAGATCATTTCCCAATAAGAAATGATGTCTGGGATAGCACTTCATCCATGCGATGAAGTGCTATTTTTTTGCTCATATCGATTCGTATGACGATAGGGAATGGATGAAAAAGCGGTTATATTTTTATGCAACATTGCGCTCGAGCGTATTTTTTTATATACTTAATTAGTACCAGGTGATAATATCAAGCAACATACATATACTAATCGTACTGATGCCTCACAAGGCCGCGGAACGGATATAAGATTGTCTATCATTCACTATTTGGTAAAAGGTGGTGCCGAACATCGAACGAATGCCCAAACGGCAGCGGCATCAGCAGCTTGCCCGACACATTGATGAAAATCCTTTTATAACGGATCGGGAACTGACTAGGTTGCTCAAAGTAAGCATCCAGACGATACGCCTTGACCGGATGGAGCTTGGTATACCAGAACTTAGAGAACGTCTGAAGCTGATGGCAGAACGTTCATACGACTCCGTTCGATCGCTCGCATTGCATGAGGTGATTGGTGATATTGTCGATTTGGAATTGGACAAGAGCGGCATCTCAGTATTCGAGATTCGTGAAGAACATGTATTCTCCAGAACGGGCATTGCACGCGGTCATCACGTATTTGCACAAGCAAATTCACTTGCCGTTGCTATTATAGATGATGAAATTGCACTTACCGTAACAGCGGATATTAGATTCATTCGACCTGTTAAGCTTGGGGAGAAATGTATTGCCAAGGCTTATGTTCGTTCCATTTCGGGCGAGCGAAGTAAGGCGAAGGTAGAGCTGTTCACATATGTCGGAGACGAAATGGTGTTCCAGGGTAACTTTGTTATTTATCGGTCCGCGGGAGACACAGATGCTGAAGGAGGAGACGTACGTGCGGATCGCTATTGATGCTATGGGGGGAGACAATGCCCCTGGCTTAATTGTGCAAGGAGCGCTTGACGCGGCGGCGCAGTGGCCCGATACAGAGCTGCTGCTCGTTGGTGAAACGTCTGTTATTGAACCGCTCATGAAAGGGCAGAAGCCCGCTAATATAACCATTTGCCACGCTGATGAGGTCATTGGTCCAGATGATGAGCCTGTTAAAGCGGTACGCCGCAAAAAAGGAGCATCCATGGTCGTTGCTGGACAGCTCGTTCGTGAGAAGCAGGCAGATGCTATGCTGTCAGCAGGCAATACTGGCGCTTTGATGGCGACTGGACTTCTTGTCGTCGGTCGAATGGATGGAATCGAGCGGCCCGCGCTCGCTCCTATGATGCCTACAATGGATGATGTCGGCATTCTTACGCTTGATTTGGGAGCGAATATGGATGCAAAGCCGGAGCATCTGCTGCAATATGCAATTATGGGCAGCGTTTATCGTGCCAAGGTACACGGACTGGAGAAGCCGAGAGTTGGGCTTCTGAACGTGGGAACTGAAGCGATGAAGGGGAATGAGATGGCTAAGGCGGCTTACGCTTTGCTTGAGCAAGCTCCAGTGAATTTTATCGGCAACGTTGAAGCAAGGGATGTATTAAATCGAAATTGCGATGTCCTTGTTTGCGACGGTTTTGCCGGCAATATTATGCTGAAAGCCATGGAAGGCGCCGCGGGTACGATTTTTGATTCGCTTAAGGACGCTTTCGGTCAAACGCTGTTAACGAAGCTTGCTGCGGCTATCATGCTTCCTAAGCTGCGTATGCTTAAGAAGAGAATGGACTATAAGGAGCATGGCGGTGCACCTTTGCTTGGACTGAATGGCCTTGTAGTAAAATGCCACGGCTCCTCGGATGCCCTCGCTGTGAAAAATGCCGTAAGACAGGCTCGCAGCGCCATTCAAGGACAATTGATTGAAACAATCGCATCAGAAATCAACGGGAAGTGAGTGTGCGAAATGGGTTTACATCCTGTCGGAATAATTGGTACTGGTAAATACGTGCCAGAACGTATTTTATCGAACAAAGAACTAGAAGCAATGGTTGAAACAAATGATGAATGGATTGTTACTCGCACAGGCATTAAAGAACGCCGCCTAGCATCAGCAGAAGAAGCAACATCCGATCTTGCCCTGCATGCATCGCGTGAAGCGATTGCCGCGGCTGGACTTACGGCAGAAGATATCGATCTCATTATAGTTGCTACAATTACGCCTGATATGTTTTTCCCTTCAACTGCCTGCTTGCTTCAAGATAAGCTGGGAGCAAAGCAAGCGGCTGCGTTCGACTTGTCGGCTGCTTGCTCCGGATTTATATATGGACTAGCGACAGGAACGAGTATGATCGCCAGCGGCATGTACAAGCATGTGCTTGTTGTAGGCGCTGAGACGCTATCGCGAATTACTGATTACACGGATCGCAACACATGTATTTTGTTCGGTGACGGTGCAGGTGCTGTTGTACTTGGACCGGTTGAAGAAGGCCGCGGCTTCCAATCGTTTGTGCTTGGCGCAGACGGAAGCGGTGGAGACCTGCTGAAGGTTCATGGAGGCGGATCACGCGTTCCAGCATCGGAAGAAAGCATCCAGTCGAAGCAGCATTTCATTCATATGGCTGGCAATGATGTATTCAAGTTTGCGGTTAGAATTATGGGCAGCGTGGCTGAAGAGGCTTTGCAGAAAGCTGGCCTAAACAAAGAAGATATTGATCTTCTTATTCCTCATCAAGCGAATATTCGGATTATCCAGTCCGCTTTAAACAGACTAAGCTTGTCGGAAGATAAAGCGATGGTCAATTTGGACAAATACGGTAATATGTCATCGGCATCCATTCCAGTTGCACTGGCTGAAGCCGTTGAACAGGGTCGTGTGAGTGAAGGAGACCGCCTTGTACTTGTAGGTTTCGGCGGCGGCTTGACATGGGGAGCTTCCGTTCTGGTATGGTAGTATGAGCGTTGCAGCTTTTTGAAAAAATAAGACGTTATAAGTTTTCCTCTTATGACGAGCTTACATATCACCGCGAAACGAGCTATACTGTCTGATGCAGTTCGAGCCGTATACGTGTGTAAGGGGGAAACGTTATGAGTAAAATAGCATTTGTTTTTCCGGGGCAAGGCGCACAAGCTGTCGGAATGGGCAAGGACGCCTATGATGCGTTTGATCGTTCCCGTGCGATTTTTGAACAAGCGGATGAGGCATTGGGCTTCTCATTAAGCCAGATTATTTTTGAAGGACCAGAAGATATACTTAAACAAACAGCGAATACACAACCTGCACTGCTTACCGTTAGCGTTGCGCTATTGGAGGCGTTGGAAGGCCGGGGGCTGAAGCCGGATTATGTTGCTGGGCACAGCCTTGGGGAGTATAGCGCGCTTGTCGCAGCTGGAGTCCTATCCTTTGAAGATGCTGTTCGTACTGTCCGTGCTCGCGGTCAATTTATGGAGCAAGCCGTTCCTAGCGGCCAAGGCGCAATGGCAGCAGTGCTCGGCGCTGAACGCGATACGCTCGCAGCGCTTTGTGCGGCAATTACAGCTGAAGGCTCGGCTGTTGAGCTTGCAAATGTCAATTGTCCAGGTCAAATTGTGGTGTCAGGTACTGCAGCAGGTGTTGATGCTGTTGTCCAGCGCGGCAAAGAAGAGGCTGGAGCTAAGCGGGTTATCCCTCTTGAAGTAAGCGGTCCATTCCATTCATCCCTAATGAAGCCTGCAGCTGTAAATCTTCAAGCGACATTAGCTGATATAGCAATGAAGGATGCTAATGTTCCTGTTGTGGCGAATGTCACTGCCAATGCGGTAACATCGGCGGATGAAATACGTGGTCTGCTCGTAGAGCAGGTGTATTCACCTGTCCTTTGGGAAGATAGCGTACGTTATTTAGTCGAGCAAGGCGTTGATACATTTGTGGAAATCGGGTCGGGAACGGTGCTTGCCGGCCTGATCAAAAAAGTCGACAAAAATCTACGCGTCATCTCGATTAACAGCATCAGTGCGCTTGAAGCGCTGCAGGTGAATGAACAATAGGATGGAGGGGATTCGATGTTTGCTAGCTTGGAAGGAAAAAAAGCACTCGTAACAGGCGCATCGCGGGGCATTGGCAGATCGATTGCTATTGCCCTCGCTGAGGCAGGCGCGGATGTTGCCATTAACTACTCAGGCAGCGAAGCGGCAGCAGCTGAAACAGCACAAGCTGTAGAAGCACTCGGTAGACGCGCTATTGTAATAAAAGCTAATGTTGGCAAAGTAGATGAATTTGAAGCGATGGTCAAGGAAGTCATCGAGCAATTCGGAGCGGTTGACATATTAGTGAATAATGCGGGCATTACAAGAGATAATTTAATCATGCGTATGAAGGAAGACGAGTTTGACCAAGTCATTGAAACCAACTTAAAAGGGGTTTTCAACGGCATTAAAGCGGTCACTCGCTCTATGATGAAACAACGCTCCGGCCGAATCATCAACATTTCTTCTGTTGTTGGTGTGCTCGGAAACCCTGGGCAGGCTAACTATGTTGCAGCCAAAGCTGGTGTCATTGGTCTTACTAAGGCTAGTGCCCGCGAGCTTGCGTCACGCGGCATTACAGTTAACTGTGTAGCCCCAGGATTTATTCAAACCGAAATGACGGACAAGCTGCCGGAAGAAATGCGCCAATCTTTATCTGGCCAAATTCCGCTTGCCCGTCTCGGTGATCCGAGCGACATCGCAAACGCAGTCCGTTTTCTTGCTTCGGATGCTTCAGCCTATATGACTGGACAGACGATTCATGTGGACGGCGGCATGTATATGTAACACCAGATAATTCAGCAATAATGAATTAAAACGGTTACGTATGGCATTTTATCTTTAATTCTCGTATAATACCATGGAGGAGGTGAACCGGATGTCCGAAGTAGTAGATCGCGTAAAACGTATCGTCATCGACCGACTAGGCGTAGACGAAGCGGAAGTTACACTTGAAGCTTCATTTAAAGATGACCTCGGCGCTGACTCTCTTGATGTCGTTGAATTGGTCATGGAGCTAGAAGACGAGTTTGATATGGAAATTTCTGATGAAGATGCTGAGACAATCACCACTGTGGGAGAAGTAGTTAAATACATACAATCTCATACGTAAGAAGGACAAGTCCCGTTTTTAATAAACGGGACTTCTCTCCATCTAGGCAGTTTCCTGAATTACACTTAAGCAAGCAAGGCAGCTTTTATATAAACAAGCGTGAATGGCTTTATGTGCATCTCATTTATACCTCCTTATATTTCAAGCGTAAAGGTTTCGCCGTTTGGTACGGCTAGGCTTGTATTTACGGAGAAATATAAGCAGGGTATACGCAATATAGCAACATTGACCGATTAACAAAGGTGACGCAGCTTGCGCACCAAATTTGCTGGACATAGAGGTGAATCGAATGAAACAAAGAGTTGTTGTTACGGGTATGGGGGTTATTACCTCACTCGGTTCCGATTTGGAAGAGTTCTGGGGTAACTTGCTGGACGGAAAATCAGGTGTATCGGTTGTTGAAGCTTTCGATTTCTCTGAGTATCCTACGCGCATTGCCGCAGAAGTTAAAAATTTCAATCCCGAAGATTACGGTTTAGATAAAAAAGAAGCACGCAGAATGGATCGTTTCGTACAATTCGCTGCAGTAGCTAGTCAATTGGCAGTTAAAGATGCTGATTTGCAAATTGGTACAAATGCTGACCCTGAGCGTGTTGGCGTTATGGTCGGTTCCGGTATCGGCGGACTTGGCACTTGGGAAGACCAGCACAATATTTTGCTGGAGAAAGGTCCTAAGCGCGTCAGCCCTTTCTTTATTCCGATGATGATCGCGAACATGGCTTCTGGACAAGTATCTATGCTTACTGGTGCGAAAGGTCCAAATAGCACGGCGGTAACCGCTTGTGCTACGGGCACTCATTCCATCGGCGATTCTTTCAAATTGATTCAACGCGGCGACGCTGACGTGATGATTGCTGGCGGAGCAGAAGCGACGATCAGACCGACTGGCATGGCAGGCTTCTGCTCAATGCGTGCGATGTCCGTTCGCAATGAAGAGCCTGAAAAAGCAAGTCGTCCTTTCGACGTTGACCGTGATGGTTTCGTAATGGGCGAAGGCGCTGGTGTACTCGTGCTTGAATCACTTGAGCATGCGCAGGCACGCGGTGCAAAAATTTATGCTGAGGTTATTGGTTACGGTATGAGCGGTGACGCTCATCACATGACTGAGCCAGATCCAGATGGTGCAGCTCGCTGCATGGTGAAAGCATTCAAGGACGCTGGAATTGATCCTTCTGAGATCGACTACATCAATGCGCACGGCACTTCTACACCTGTCGGTGATCGCTCAGAGACAAAAGCGATCAAAAAAGCGCTCGGCGACCATGCTTATAAAGTAGCGGTCAGCTCAACGAAATCGATGACAGGTCATTTGCTAGGTGCTGCTGGCGGCGTAGAAGCCGTAATTCTCGGCTTGACTATCAAAAGCGGAATCATCGCTCCGACTATTAATTTAGACAATCAAGATCCGGAGTGCGATCTTGATTATGTACCTAATAAACCGCGTGAAGCGAATGTAAGGATAGCATTGTCCAACTCATTCGGATTCGGCGGTCACAATGCATCGATCGTGATGAAAGTTTATGAAGCGTGATTCCTTCTATGAGCTGCAGCAGCGGCTGCAGCTCAGTTTTAAGCGGACAAAGCTGCTGAGGCAAGCTTTCACTCATACTTCATATGTAAATGAACACAAGCGCGGGTCAGCTCAGGATAATGAGCGTTTGGAATTTTTGGGAGATGCGGTGCTTCAATTACTCGTTTCGGAGTACTTGTTCGCAACGTATCCGCAGCGGCCTGAGGGCGAGCTCACGAGAATGCGTGCATCAATCGTCTGCGAGCCATCTTTAGCCCAATTTGCTGAACGCTTGGAGCTCGGTTCGCATGTGCTTCTCGGACGCGGTGAAGAGCAGCTAGGCGGTCGGCAAAGGCAAGCATTGCTAGCTGATTTGTTCGAGTCGTTTGTCGGTGCCATTTTCCTTGACGCAGGAATTGAGGAAACGAGAGCTTTTCTTAATGAGCATATGTTTCCTTTTGTTGAGTCAAACGACTATGGTCTTCTTGTTAAAGACTCCAAGTCGAAGCTGCAGGAACGATCGCAGCATCATGGGCTTGGTGCGGTGGAATACCGAATCATTGAAGAACGTGGACCTGCGCATGACCGTGAATTTGTCGTTGAAGTATATCTCGGTGAAGAGCGTTTTGGCGTCGGCAGCGGGAGGACGAAGAAGGAAGCGGAGCAGCGTGCTGCAGCTGAAGCATGGCGCACGCTATCGCAGGAACAAGGCTAATCAGCATAGAGAGTTTCCGGAAGGTCTTCTGACCTGCCGGGCGCTCTCTTTTTTTATGAACGTTTATTATGTGGCCCTGA
The DNA here is from genome assembly GCF_056173205.1 of Pristimantibacillus sp. Z349TD_6. NCBI lineage: Bacteria > Bacillati > Bacillota > Bacilli > Caryophanales > Paenibacillaceae > Pristimantibacillus (SeqCode) > Pristimantibacillus sp. Z349TD_6. Next base: position 3,591,063 of record NZ_CM149662.1, read on the forward strand.
TAAAAAGGAAGAGCGGATTAACTAGCTGAAATAAGGTGATAAACGCAGCATTTGGTTGCTTTTAGTAGCTTAAATGGTTATCAAGGCCCATAAGATGTGGTACAATGAGGGGTGAGGTGAAAACCAAGACATGTTTCTGAAACGGATTGAATTATCAGGCTTTAAGTCTTTCGCTGATCGGACCGAAATGGAGTTTGTAACCGGTATTACTGCGGTTGTAGGGCCGAACGGCAGCGGAAAAAGCAACATCTCGGACGGCATACGCTGGGTGCTCGGCGAGCAAAGCGCAAAGAGCCTCCGCGGCGGCAAGATGGAAGATATTATTTTTTCCGGAAGCGATGCTAGGAAAGCTGTCAATTACAGCGAAGTATCCCTTACTCTTGACAACTCGGATGGGGCATTGCCGCTCGAGTATAACGAGGTAACAGTGACACGGCGTGTACATCGCAGCGGAGATAGCGAATATTTAATAAACAAGCAGCCATGCAGGCTAAAAGATATTACCGAGCTATTCATGGATACCGGTATCGGTAAAGAAGCTTATTCCATCATTGGACAAGGCCGAATTGAAGAAATTTTGAGCACGCGCTCGGAGGATCGTCGCGGAATATTTGAAGAAGCCTCCGGTATCGTCAAATACAAGTCGCGTAAGCGCGAGGCGCAGAGAAAGCTTGATGAAACCGAGCAAAATCTGCTTCGCATTCATGATTTGGTAACTGAGCTAGAGGATCAGGTTGGCCCGCTTCGCAAGCAGTCGGAGAAAGCCATTCACTTTAAAGCGCTCAAGGAACAGCTGAAAACGAAGGAAATCTCTATGTACGTACATAACATCGAACAGATTCACGGTTCATGGACGGAGGCAAACGGCAAGCTTGAGCGTTTGCAGCAGGAGCAGCTTCAGCTATCTACGGTTGTCAGCAAACATGATGCACATTTGGAGAAGGATCGTCAGCAGCTGCGGGAGCTTGAGCTTGAGCTTGATCAGCTTCATGAAGCGATGCTGCAAATTAGTGAGGATTTCGAGAAATGTGAAGGATACGGCGAGGTACTGAAGGAACGCAAGCGCAACTTGGAGCAAAATAAACGTCAGCTTGAAGAGTCAATCGCTGCACAAGACGCTCGGATTGTCACAATGACGCAGGAAGAAGCGGAATTTCGCAGCCGCGCAGCTGCGTTGCAGCTGCAGCTAGCAGATCTGCGCTCGAAAATAGCCGATGAAGAAGCGCGTCTCGTAGGCGTTGCAGGCGGAGCAGTCGTTGATGCGGAAGAAACACTCAAAAGCGAGCTATTGGAAGTGCTCAGCTCGATGGCGCAGCATCGCAACGAAATTCGTTATGCTTCGCAGCAGCAAGAAGCATTGCAGCGGCGGATGGAGCGAATTAGCGAGGATGAGACCAAATGGCTGGAGCAGCAGGAAAAATTGGACGAGAGACGCTCAGCACTTGCGGCTGCGCTTGAATCTACGCTGGCGCGATTAGAGCAGGCAAGAAACAAAACGCTTTCGGAATCTGAACAAACGAGAAAGATTTCTCAAAGTTTGGAAGAGGTCACTTTAGCCATGCGAAAGTGGGAGCAGAAGCTAGACAGCCATGTTTCTAGGCGCGATACCATGAAAGAAATGCAGGATGCGCTGGATGGCTTTATGCAGGGCGTAAAGGAAGTTCTCAAAGCTTCCAGACGCGGCAATAGCGGAATCAGCGGTGTTCATGGCGCGGTTGCAGAGCTTGTTCGTGTTCCTGAACGCATTGAGACTGCCGTTGAGACTGCACTGGGCGGGGCCTTGCAGCATGTGGTCATGGAAGATGAGAAAACGGCTCGCGCAGCTATCGCATTCTTGAAGCAGCGTCAGCTAGGACGAGCTACCTTTCTGCCGCTCGATGTCATACGTGGCAGACAAGTTCCTGAGCATGACAAGCGTATAGCCGAATCCATTGAGGGCTTCGTAGGCGTTGCTGCTGATTTGGTAAGTTCGGATGACCGCTATTCAGCGATTGTGAACAGTTTGCTTGGCAATGTATTGTTAGCCGAAACGCTGGAGCAAGCCAACCGGATTGCATCGAAATGTCAATATCGATACCGCGTCGTCACGCTTGAAGGTGATATTGTCAATGCTGGCGGTTCAATGACGGGGGGCAGCTTGCAGAAGAAAGGCGCCAGCCTGCTTGGTCGTCAACGTCAAATCGACTCGCTTGATCAAGAGATTGCAGATGCTCGCAAGATGGTAGAGCAGCTTCGTAATAAGCTAAGCGATTTGCGCAAAGAACATTCTATTCGTACGCATAATATTGAGGAGCTGCGTGCAGAAGGCGAGAAAAGCCGTATTGAAGAGCAGCAAATTAGAGCTGAGCTTCAGCAGCTTCACAATGAGGCGAAGCATCTTGACGAGCAGCGTCAGCTGTATTCAGCGGATCGTAACACTCATTTGTCCGAGCAGAAAGATGTTCAGGCAGCAGCCAAAGCTGCGGAGCTCCGGTTAGAGCAGCTGGTTGTAGATGAAGCGCGGCTGCAGGAAGCGATTCGTATGGCAGAAGAGCGGCGTAAAGCAAGCGAATATGCGAAGGAAGAGCTGCAAGGCCAGCTTACCGATATTAAGATCGCTGCAGCGAAGACTGATCAAGAGAAATTATCGTTTGAAGATCAATCGGCGAGAGTACGTGCGGAAATTGGTCGAGCGAAGCAAGAGCTTGGAAGCTTGCGTTCCTTGTCCGTTCAGCAAGAGGAAGAAATCGCAAGGCATGCCGATGAAACGGTACAGCAGATTGAACAGCTCAATCACCTGCGTTTGAAGAAGCAGGAATGTGCAGAGCAAACGGATTTCAAACGTTCAGCACGCGCTAAGCGTATTGCCGAGCTCGATTTGGGCGAAAGTGAAACGAAGGAGCAGCGCGGACAGCTTCGGACGGTTGAAGAGCAGATGAGGCAGACCGAAATTGCGGCTAACCGTCTAGACGTGGAGCTGGATAATTTGCTTCGGAAGCTCAGTGAGGAATATGAGCTTAGCTATGAGCTCGCTAAGGAGCAGTACCCTATACCTGAGGATGTTCTCGGTACACAAAATGAGGTTAGAGACGTTAAACGTCAGATAACCGCTCTTGGCGAAGTGAACTTAGGTGCAATCGAGGAGTATGAGCGAGTCAGCGAACGTTTTGAGTTTTTGTCAGAGCAGAAGGATGATTTGATCGACGCAAAAACGACGTTGTACCAGGTCATTCGCGAGATGGACGATGAGATGTCCAAACGGTTCAAAGCGACGTTTGAAGCGATTCGCAGTCATTTTGTTATCGTATTCGCGAAGCTGTTCGGTGGTGGCCGGGCAGATCTTGTGCTTGTTGAGCCAGATCGTGTTCTTGATACAGGAATCGACATCGTCGCTCAGCCGCCAGGCAAAAAACTGCAAAATCTACAGCTGCTCTCTGGTGGAGAAAGAGCTTTGACCGCAATCGCTTTGTTATTTGCGATTTTACAGGTGAAACCCGTTCCGTTCTGCGTGCTTGATGAGGTTGAAGCTGCGCTTGATGAGGCAAACGTATCACGCTTTGCTCAATATTTGCGTGAGTTTTCAGAGCTTACGCAGTTTATCGTCGTTACTCATCGTAAAGGCACGATGGAGGAAGCGGATGTGCTATATGGTGTTACGATGGAGGAAGGCGGCGTATCGAAGCTCGTTTCTGTGCGCTTAGAGGATGAAGAGCCGGTATCTGCATAACTTATAGAAAAAACGGCAACGTGAGGATGGGGAGTTGGAACGATGAGTTTTTTTAAGAAGCTGAAGGAAAGCATCGCTACAAAGACAGAAGCGGTGACAAATATTTTCAAAGAAGGCTTATCGAAGACGCGTACAGCTTTTGTGGAAAAGGTAGAAGAGCTAATCACACGCCGCAAAAAAATCGATGAGCAGTTTTATGAAGAACTAGAGGAAATATTGATTGGCGCCGACGTTGGTGTGAATACCGTTATGCAGCTTATTGACGATCTGCGGGCCGAAGTGAAAAAACGGAAGATCGAGGATGCTTCGGATTTGCAGCCGATCCTATCTGAGAAGCTGATTCAGCTCATGAAGGGTGACGATCATTCCGGCTTGCGGATGGCTCCAAGCGGAATCACTGTTATTTTGTTCGTTGGCGTAAATGGCGTCGGCAAGACGACGACCATTGGCAAGCTTGCTCATAAATTTAAGAGCGAAGGCAAGAGTGTGCTTATGGCAGCCGGCGATACGTTCCGCGCAGGAGCTATTGAGCAGCTGGAAGTATGGGGACAGCGTGTTGGTGTCGATGTCATTAAGCAGCAATCAGGAGCTGACCCTGCAGCAGTGATGTTCGATGCGGTGCAAGCTGCAAAGCAGCGCGGCGTAGACGTTCTGTTATGCGATACGGCTGGCAGGCTGCAAAACAAAACCAATCTGATGGAAGAGCTGAACAAGATTTTCCGCGTGATTCAGCGCGAGCTTCCTGACGCTCCTCATGAGGTTCTTCTTGTGCTTGATGCAACGACTGGCCAAAACGCACTTAGCCAAGCAAAATTGTTTGGCGAGAAAAGCGGCGTAACTGGTCTCGTGCTGACAAAGCTTGATGGCACAGCTAAGGGCGGAATCGTAATTGCTATTCGTAATGAGCTAAGCCTCCCGGTTAAGCTTGTAGGTCTTGGAGAAAAAATGGGCGATTTGCAGCAATTCGATTCAGAGCAATTTATTCATGCTTTGTTTGCTGGATTAATCCAGCGTGAAGATGAGTCTGAAGCTGGAAAAACGGCGGAGTAAGCGGCGATTAACGATGGTTTGGAGTAGTTAAAACAGCTTGTAAAGGTGACAAGGGAAAATACTTGACAGCAGCCTATAGTGTCATGTATTATAAAAGACGTTGCTGGTGTAAAGGTATTTACCTTGTCGGCAGAACAAGCAAATAACAGGAGGGGCTGAGGGGATGAAAGCAAATGAACCAGATGCCTTGTCCAAGACAACCCGAATAAACTTGTTGTTCGACTTTTACGAGCCGCTCTTGACAGAGAAGCAGCGGACGTTTCTCAAATATTATTTTCACGACGACTTCACGCTTGGGGAAATTGCTGGCGAGTTTGGAATTAGCAGACAAGCAGTATATGAGCACATCAAACGTGCAGAACAAGTGCTAGAAAGTTATGAAGGCAAGCTAGGCTTGCTTGTAAGGCATGAATCCTTTCAACAATTAACTGTGCAGCTTGTAAACAGCGTTAACGAGCTTTCCATTGCAGAGCAGGATAAGCAGGCGCTTATGAGTGTCATTGCACAATTTAAATTAGCCGAATAAAACATGAAGAATGGAGGTGACGGTACATGGCAGCATTTGAGAGCTTATCGAGTCGGCTTCAAAATGTGTTCAGCAAGCTGAGGGGCAAGGGCAAGGTTTCCGAGGATGATGTTAGCGAAGCAATGCGTGAAGTACGTTTGGCGCTTCTAGAGGCAGACGTTAACTTTAAAGTCGTGAAGGACTTTATTGCGAAGGTGAAGGAACGGGCTATTGGCCTTGATGTATCCAAGAGCTTCACGCCCGGCATGGTCGTCATCGATATCGTAAATAAAGAGCTGACCGAGCTGATGGGCGGCACGCAGAGCAAGCTGGTAAAGGCCAATAAGCCTCCGACAGTCATTATGATGGCGGGTTTGCAAGGTGCGGGTAAGACAACAACCTCAGGCAAGCTGGCAAAATTGCTTCAGAAGAGCAACAATAAGCCGCTTCTTATCGCTTGTGATATTTATCGTCCTGCTGCCATTAAGCAGCTTCAGGTGCTTGGTGAACAAATCAATGCGCCGGTCTTCTCTTTGGGTGATCAGACATCACCTGTAGAGATTGCGCGTGCTGGACTACAGCATGCCAAAGAGAACGGCAATGATTATGTCATCATTGATACCGCCGGTCGTTTACATATCGACGAAGAGCTGATGGAAGAGCTTAAGCAAATTCATCAGGTTACAAAGCCGGATGAGGTTCTCCTCGTTGTTGATGCAATGACAGGACAAGATGCTGTAAACGTTGCACAGAGCTTTCATGAACAGCTCGCTTTAACAGGCGTTGTACTAACGAAGCTCGATGGCGATACTCGCGGTGGCGCGGCGCTGTCGGTAAAAGCAGTTACAGGCTGTCCGATTAAATTCGCAGCAATGGGTGAGAAGATCGACTCCTTGGAGCCGTTCCATCCAGAGCGTATGGCTTCCCGTATTCTCGGCATGGGCGATATGCTATCGCTTATTGAGAAGGCGCAGTCGAATATTGATGCAGATAAAGCGAAGGAAATGGAACGTAAAATGCGTACAGCAGAGTTTACGTTTGACGATTTCCTTGAGCAGATGGAGCAGGTTCGCAATTTGGGGCCGCTTGATCAAATTATGGATATGCTGCCCGGCATGAACAAGATGAAGGGCATGAAGGATATGAAGGTCGATGAGAAACAAATCGGCCGCGTCGAGGCTATTGTCCGCTCCATGACGAAAGAGGAGAAGCAAAAGCCAGAGCTGCTTAATCACAGTCGCCGCAAGCGTGTTGCTGCAGGCAGCGGAACAACGATCGTTGAGGTTAACCGCCTCATTAAGCAGTTTGACGATATGAAAAAAATGATGAAGCAATTCTCATCGATGATGGGACCGAAAGGACCTAAGGGCGGCAAGAAGGGCCTAAAAGGTATGCTCGGCAAAAATATGAAGTTCCCGTTTTAATGGTTGTTTACTCTTTGAAGGAGGTGAATTTTTAATGGCAGTACGTATTCGTTTGAAAAGAATTGGTGCTCACAAAGCTCCTTTCTACCGCGTAGTAGTTTCGGATTCCCGTTCGCCGCGTGATGGTCGTTTTATCGAAGAAATCGGTACTTATAACCCGGTTGCACAACCGGCTCAAGTTAAGATTGATGAAGAGAAAGCGCTAAAATGGTTGCAAACTGGAGCGCAAGCTTCTGATACCGTTCGTGACTTGCTTTCCAAAGCTGGTGTTCTTAAAAAGTTCCATGAGCTTAAGCAACAGAAATAACTGTTGAATAGCGGAGGGCCTTGAGATGAAAGAATTGATTCTTGTCATAGCGAAGGCATTGGTTGATCATCCTGAACAGGTGCAAATCAATGTGAAGGATGATGACCGTGGCACGATATACGAGCTTTCGGTTCACCCCGAGGATATCGGTAAAATCATCGGTAAACAGGGACGCATAGCGAAAGCGATTCGCACGGTAGTGACTTCTGCTTCCGTGAAATCGCAAAAGCGTGTCATCGTCGACATTATGTCATGATGTACGTATGAAGAGAAGGTTGGGATGAATGTCCTAACCTTCTTTTCAATATGTACACTTATCCATGGATGTCGCTAATCATTACGGCTTCGTTCTTCAACATGGAACGAAGCCGTTTTTGCATGTATAATAAGGCTATACACATATGAAGGGCTGGTTCTAATGAACGAAAAATGGTTTACAGTCGGGAAAGTTGTTAATACGCACGGTATCCGTGGAGAACTGAAAATTCTTTCGCAAACGGATTTTGCAGAGGATAGATTTGCTTCTGGAAACAAGCTGCTTATGGTGAACGAGGAAAGCGGAGCTTCACTGGAAGTTAAAGTAATCAGCTCACGCGCGAACAAAAACGTATACATATTGAAGCTGGAAGGCTTCACTGATATTAATGCGGTTGAGAAATATAAAGGCTGGGTACTGAAAATTTCAGCCGACCAGCAGCTTGAGCTTGAAGAAGGCGAATATTATTATCACGAAATTATAGGCTGCCGCGTCGTTACCGAGGAAGGCGAGGAGCTGGGCACGATTTCGGAAATTTTAAGTCCAGGCGCCAATGACGTGTGGGTAGTGGATCGTCCGAAGGGCTCGGGGAAGCAGCTGCTGTTGCCTGTTATTGATGATGTCTTAATCAATGTCGACACAAAAGAGAAAATCGTGACGGTCCATTTGATGGAAGGATTGATTTAACTGATGAAAATAGATGTGCTGACGCTGTTTCCCGAAATGTTCGACGGCGTGTTCAATTCGAGCATTTTAGGAAAAGCGAAGGAGAAGGGGATCGTATCCCCTCAAGCAATCAACTTCCGTGCTTATTCAGGCAATAAGCATAACACGGTTGACGATTATCCATACGGCGGCGGTGGCGGCATGGTCTTGAAGCCAGATCCGGTCTTTGCTGCGGTAGAGGATTTAAAGCTGGATGACAATATAAAGCCGCGTGTTATTCTTCTATGCCCGCAAGGTGCACAGTTTACGCAGAAGAAGGCTGAAGAGCTTGCAAAGGAACAGCACTTGGTTCTTATTTGCGGTCACTATGAAGGTTATGATGAGCGTATACGCGAGCATCTCGTAACAGACGAGCTGTCGATTGGTGATTACGTGCTTACGGGTGGAGAAATACCTGCGATGGTGCTCATCGATAGCGTTGTTAGATTACTTCCAGGAGTGCTTGGCAATGAAACTTCTGCCGTTACAGATTCATATAGCACAGGTTTGCTTGAGCATCCCCATTATACTCGGCCTGCGTCGTTCCGCGGCTGGGATGTCCCAGATGTACTGATATCTGGTCATCATGCGAATATTGAGGTGTGGCGTCGTGAGCAGTCACTGCTGCGGACGCTGCAGCGCCGTCCTGACCTTCTAAAGAGCGCCCCGCTTACGGACAAGGAACGCAAATGGGTGGCTTCACAGTTAAAGCAGGAGCCTAATAAGACAGGCAAATAGGACGACCCTAGCTAATAAACAAAGCCGCAACGAATTTCGTTGCGGCTTTGTTTATTTAGAAGTATTCGATGATTATGGCGTGTAAAAATTTTGGGTATAGTAGACGTTATAGGTTCCGCCTAATGCAACACCTGTACCTAGTCGCTCAAGCTTGCTATTTAATAGTGCTTCACGATGGCCTTCTGTTGAATTGACCCAGCCATAGTGAGCAAAAATGCTATTTTTGTATCCGGCAGCTATGTTTTCAGCAGCTGAGTGATACTTAACGCCGTTTGCTTTCATTCGGTCAAAAGGAGACGAGCCGTCTGGATTCGTATGGTCAAAAAATTTACGTGTACTCATATCGTTGCTGTGACCATGCGCAGAGGCAGCAGCGAGCTTGTCCCATTGCAGCAGAGGTATTTTGCGAACAGCGCGTTCAGCGTTAGTAAGATCAAAGAGCTGTTGTTCATATGCGTCTGCCAGCTTGGATGTATTGGCTGATTTTAACGCTGTGGATTTGGAAACGGCTTGATCCATTTGCATGACACCAGCTATTTTGTTTCCATCACGTCGGTCAATGAAGAGAACGGTATGTACTTTTTTTGTAGTGTAAGCATAATAATCGTTATTTGTCTCGACATTGGTTGCTTCGCCAAGCAGCTTTTTGGCATTACCAATCGTTTGACCGATCTGGATGCCCGACTTCATCGCCCAGCTATCTTTGCCATTGGAGAAAAGAGCGATTACCCGGTCATTTTGGATGCCGAACATCATGTAGTTGGTATAGCTGCTATTATAAACGTACCAGGAGAAACCATATTCGCTTGGATCAATCCTAGACGGTTTTCCGAGCGTTTGTTGAAGCTTTTGCAGCGAATCGTTTATCGTTATTTCATGAAGGCGATCACCTGTGTTAATAATTTTAGCATCGGACAACGCTTTTGAGTGAAGTTTGAGGTTATAGAAGAAGGTAAGCGCCTCAGCGCGTGTAAGCTTTCCATCTGGTATGAAGCCGCTAACGGTGGCAGAGGTGCGTCCATTCGATATTTTCTCATCAAGCAGCCACTGAATTGCGCTTTGCTCTGTAAATTCTTTTCCATTTGCCGCGGAAGCCAGAAGCAACGCAGCTTGTCCACGTCGGATTTCGACATTTTGCGAAGCGTTATTGATAGGCCAGCCCAAATTATTCGCATAATCGTAATAAGGCTTGGTCCAATTGCTGGCGCTGGAAGAAGATGTTGTGACTAATCCATAGGCTCTCAATAGCATAGCAAGAAACTCAGCTTCATTAACAACCTTGTTTGGCTTGAAGGAATTATCACCATAACCTTGAGCTAATTTCTGATCAACAGCCCAAGAGATATAGGAGCCAGCCCAGTGTCCATTCGTATCTTTAAAAGCCAAGGATTCAGCAGAGGTTTGCAATGGTGCAGAAATGGTTAATATTAATAGTACAGATGCGATTCCCCCTTTTGTTTTGTTACAAAAAGATTGTTTAATATGGTGCAATTTTGTCACCTCTTCATGTCGGTGTTTGTCATCATTTAGTATACATGATTTATGAATAAAAAAATCGTGTTGTATTATTGGGCTAGCTATGGTAAAATTTCTAATGTTGTTCGTAAAGTCGGACGGTCCGCTATCAGCGATGAACCGATTCAGAGGAATCCGGTGAGCTTATAAGAACGTCTATGGTGGAAGGAGTGAATCAAATGAATCTTTTGCAAACAATCGCGCAAGAAAATCTGCGCCAAGGTCTACCGAACTTTCGTCCAGGTGACACGCTAAAAGTTCATGTAAAAGTTATCGAGGGAACTCGTGAGCGTATCCAATTGTTCGAAGGCGTTGTAATCAAACGTCGCGGCGGTGGAATCAGCGAAACTTTTACAGTGCGTAAAATTTCCTACGGTGTTGGTGTGGAAAGAACTTTCCCGCTTAACTCGCCTAAAATCGAAAAAATCGAAGTGGCTCGCCGTGGTAAAGTACGTCGCGCGAAATTGTACTACCTACGTAGTCTTCGCGGAAAAGCTGCTCGTATTAAAGAAATTCGTTAAGAACAAACGACAAGAGGGGCTTGCGCAAACAAGCTCCTTTTCGTTTTTTCTCAAAGGTCATTTACATATTACAGCATATGGGAAGAAGGCGGACTGAATGGACTCACAGCAGCGAAATGACGGGCTGGACAATGGCAATGATCATGAAATGAAAAATACGCAGGAACATGCGGACATTGAGCAGAATTTACCAAACCGTGCAGCAGCCCATGCATCCGGCTCAGGAAAACAGGGCGGAGCTTATAAAGAAGTCGTAGAATGGATCAAGGCTTTAGTCATTGCGGTCGTTCTCGTATTTCTCATTCGTCAATTTTTGTTTTCACCATTCATCGTCGACGGACCTTCCATGAAGCCTAATTTCGAGACCGGCGAACGGTTAATAGTAAATAAAATTTTGTATACGATACGCGAGCCGAAGTTTGGTGAGGTCGTAGTGTTTGATGTTCCAGAGCAAGGCCGAAAATTTATAAAACGAGTGATTGGCGTACCGGGTGATAAAATTCGACTCGAAGGCGATGACCTTTATATTAATGATAAAAAAATAGACGAGCCTTATTTAAAAGAAGCTGTTGCGGCAGCACATGCCGAAGGCAAGCTATACAACGAAAAAGGAATAAATTCCGATGTATCTGAAATCACTGTTCCTGAGGACACGATTTTTGCACTTGGCGACAATCGCAGCGATAGTACAGATAGCAGGGTTATCGGATTTGTATCGGATAAAGAGGTTGTTGGACGTGCCGATATTATTTTTTGGCCGCTGAACAAACTAGAGTTTATAAAGCACTGGACTAAATGAGGTGAGTAAATGACCATTCAATGGTTTCCGGGTCATATGACGCGGGCGAAACGGCAAATACAAGACAAGCTCAAACTAATCGATCTTGCCATCGAACTATTGGATGCACGGGTTCCGCTATCTAGCCGTAATCCGATGATTGAGGAAATTTTGAACGGCAAGCCAAGATTGATCGTATTAAACAAATCCGACTTGGCTGATCCAAAAACGACAGAGCAATGGATGGCTTATTTCCGTAATGAAGGCCATGAATCGATCGCAATTGATTCCTCAACAGGCACGAAGGTAAATGAGGTTCCGCTCAAGGCAAAGCAAATTTTGCATGAGAAAATTGCACGTCAAATTGCAAAAGGCATAAATCCGCGTGCAATTCGCGGACTTATTGTAGGTATACCGAATGTCGGGAAATCCACGTTGATCAACAAGCTCGCTGGACGCGCTATTGCTTTAACCGGCGACCGTCCTGGCGTTACGAAGGGACAACAATGGATTAAGATTGGAACTGAAATGGAACTGCTCGATACACCGGGCATATTGTGGCCAAAGTTTGAAGACGAGCTCGTCGGATACAGGCTTGCTATGACAGGTGCCATTAGAGAACAAATTTTGAATGTTGACGATATCGCGTTTTTTGCGATGCGTGAGCTGGTAGATCGTTACTGGCCTAACATGAAAGAGCGGTATGAGCTTGAAACGCCACCAAAGGACGCTACGGATTCAGATGAAATCGTGCGCGTGATGGAAGATATCGGACGTCGGAGAGGCTGCCTTGTTAGCGGTGGACACGTCGATTTGGAGAAAACATCCGGAATCATTTTGCGTGATTTGCGCTCAGGCAAGCTAGGAAGAATTACGCTCGAAGCGCCACCTTATTGATGTGAAACGGAGGAACGTAACGTGCTGCAATATGAACAGTCGTTATGGGAAGAAGGATTTAAAGCGATTGCTGGTGTAGATGAGGTTGGCCGAGGCTGCTTGTTCGGAGACGTCGTGGCAGCTGCCGTTATTTTACCGCCAGGGCTAGTGATTGAAGGGGTTAACGACTCCAAGAAGCTTTCCGAGAAAAAGCGTGACCAGTTGTATGATATCATTTTGCAGGAATGTGTTGCGTGGTCGGCTGCTCGTGTTGATGCTGAAACGGTTGATCGAATCAATATTAAGCAGGCAGCTAGGCTTGCAATGAAAATTGCAGTGGAATCGTTACAGGTTCCTTCTGACTATTTGCTTGTTGATGCGGAGAAGGTCGATGTTAGTCTGCCGCAGCTCTCGATCATTAAAGGGGATGCTACAAGCCAATCGATCGCTGCAGCCTCTATCGTTGCCAAGGTTACGCGCGATAGGCTTTGTATGACCGAATGGGAGCAGGAATATCCAGCTTATGGCATTGCTATACACAAAGGATATGCAACGAAGCTTCATCGGGAGCGATTGCTAGCTAATGGACCAAGTCCTCTGCATCGCAGATCGTTTCTCGGCAACTTATTTACAGAGGAGCAGCTGCTTCTCTTCTAGCTGCATCTCGCAGCACATATTATATGACGCTCGATTGATTGTGCGAGGCAAAAGATGCCTAGTGTAATTATCGGGCGTTATTTTGTTTTTGTGCTGTTTTTTGGGGTGAACGGCTACAAGCTTTGCTCATTTTGACCGATATAAGGCTTATAGGTTTAATGAAGTCGTACATGCTTATGTAAAGAGCTCGCTTAAGTGCAAAGAGCAAACGCATAGAATGGCGCTGGAGCAACGGAGGCGAATGAACAAATGAATATAAGTCAAATGATGCGAAGCTTCTTAGGAGAGGCTTCTAGTGCGGATACACGAGCTGTGGAGCTTAAAGTTGGACAAGTGGTAAGAGGCGTCATCTTGCAGGTGATGGAAAATAACGAAGCGCTCGTACAAATTAACGGTGTACAAGTGCGTGCAAAGCTAGAGCTGCCGCTTCAAGTGGGACAATCAGCAATGCTCCAAGTGCAGCCTCAATCAAGCGGAGCGCTTGTAATGCTTAAACAGGTTGAACCTGGTCAAGTGGGATTGCCTGATGATACGTTCAAGGAATGGGCTAAACAGCTGGCATTGCCAGAGCAGAAATGGGCTGCACAGATCGTAAAGGATTTGCGGAAGGAAGGCGTTATTCTGAACCGCGACGTTGCGCAAGCCTTTCAACAGGCTGCATCCGCGATGCCGGCTGGTGGAGATGCAGAGCAATGGATGCAGTCCGCTGCCGCAACCTTTAAAAGAGGGCTGCCTATGACTGGCGCTACTGTAGGTGCGATGCAGCAGGTTATGTTCGGGCGCAGCACGCATGAGCTGCTTGAGACGTTGCAGCAACAAATTACTTCATTCACGAGCGTTTCGGATGAAGGGACAGTTGAAACAAAAGCCGCAACTCAAGCAGCTGCACGTGTGCAAGCGCTTTTGACGGAAGGGCTCGAGCTGCTTCGTGGAGTGACGGCTGAGTCCGGTGCAGCAAGATCAGGAGAGGCCGTTACAAAGGACATACCCAATGCAAAGCAATTAAGCGCACAAATCGTCAAAACGGACTTGCCGCAGGCAACTGCAGCACCTGTCGCTATGTCTGAGGACGAAGCTCCGGATCATCAAGCTAATCCTCAAGCGGCTAGAGCATTAACCAGTCAGTCAAGTCAGCCCAACTGGCTGGGACAGATGATGAAATGGATGGGCGTCGATCATGAGCTTCAGCTTGCCAAAGTTTTTACAACGGATACTCAATTGAGCCAGCAGGCGCCTGCTTCTCAGCCAGCAACAACGGAAACTGCTGCGAAGCCGGCGACTGTAACGTCTGCTTCAGCACCATCGCTACAGACTCCTATCGTCGAGGCTAACAGCAAAGAAGCTGCTCCAACCGTTATGTTGTCAAAACCAGCAGAGTTTGAAACCGCGGATTCTCAGCAAGCAAGGCTGCCGGATCAAAAGCATATTGTCGAACGAGCAGCATTAGCCGTTCTTTCGACCGTTGCAGATAGCATTCCAATGACGGATTCTGCTCCGCCTGCTCAGCAGGAATCGTTGAAAAGCGCATTGCTAGCTCTTGTTTCATCGGATCATACACCTCCTGCGCTCAAGGAGACAGCGCAGCAGCTTGTACAGCAAATAACAGGCCAGCAGCTTTTGCTTACTCCTGAGCGGAATAGCTCGGTTCTCACGCATGTGACGATGTTTATTCCAATCAATAACTCAGACGGCAAACAAACCGCTTCGGTTCATATTCAAACAAGAAGAGGACGAAAAGGAGAGCTTGACGCTTCCAATTGCAGATTACTATTTAATTTGTCGATGAATACGCTGGGCGATACGATGGTTGACGTAAATGTGATGGACAAGATTGTGAGTTTAAACTTGTGGAATGATCATCCTGCAATCTCATCGCTTGCAGAAGGATCTCGAAATGAAATTGCTGCCAGTTTGCAGCAAGCAGGCTATCAGCTGCTTTCACTGCGAACAACGCCGCTTCCCAAAGCGGGGGAATCCAAGGTGGAAGCAGCATCAGCAGCAGTTAAGAACCAGCAAATGACGGATATGAGCGCCTTTGCAGCCAATCGTTACAAAGGAGTCGATTATCGTATATGAGCAGCGATCAGAGTGAAAACCAGCCAAAAACGAAAGTCAGGAAAGCAGTTGCTTTAAAATACGAGCCAGGCGAACGTACTGCTCCGGTTATGATTGCGAAAGGGAAAGGGCATTTGGCGGATCTCATCCTTGAGAAAGCGAAGGAAAATGGCA
Source organism: Pristimantibacillus sp. Z349TD_6 (assembly GCF_056173205.1). Classification (NCBI taxonomy): domain Bacteria; kingdom Bacillati; phylum Bacillota; class Bacilli; order Caryophanales; family Paenibacillaceae; genus Pristimantibacillus (SeqCode); species Pristimantibacillus sp. Z349TD_6. The sequence continues at coordinate 3,606,330 of NZ_CM149662.1, forward strand.
TTCCTGTACAAGAGGATTCCTCGTTAGTAGAAGTGCTCTCTAAGCTTGATATCGATCAAGAAATTCCGGGCGAGCTGTATACGCTCGTCGCAGAAATTTTAAGCTTTGTTTATCGTTCTGACCGAAAAGCGAGGGAAATGATAGATGGGTGATGATGAGGGAAGAACGAGTGGGACGCGGAAACTAGATAATAGGAAAGCTACGGGTCAGCTTGGCGAGGATGCAGCTTGTTTGTATTTAATAGAAGCGAATTATACTATTCTCACGCGGAATTGGCGATGTAGAATTGGAGAAATTGATATTATTGCTGAACATTCTGATAGATTTGTATTTGTAGAGGTGCGTACGAGAAAAGAAGGCGGTAAATACGGCACAGCCGCGGAGTCGGTGGATTATCGCAAGCAACAGAAGGTAAGGGACGCGGCTCAAGTTTATTTACGCAGTGTTGGGCGCTCTGATGCATCCATTCGCTTTGATGTTATTGCGATAACGTTGAGCCGTGCAGATGAGAGCATCATTTCTTTAAAGCATTTTGAGGCAGCGTTCTAAAATGGTAACAAATTGTACTTTCTCTGATGGGAGCTAACCTACAGAGAAAGTTTTTTTATTAAGAAAGCGGCTTATCAAGCCCACGATATTGAATAGCTTCCGCGATATGCATCGTATCGACTGCGTCGCTTGCTTCAAGATCGGCTATGGTGCGTGCCAGCTTCAGCATTCTATCGTATGCCCGCATACTGATTCCAAGCGCTTCAAAAGCACTTTCCAGCAGGCTTGCAGCTTCCGGCTTTAGATTTACAGACCTTCGAAGGGCAGCGCCGTTTAATGATCCAATAGGATTGAGACTCATGCCTGCTGTGCGTTCTTGTTTAAAGGCATATGCACCCAGCACCAGCTGCTTCATTTGGGCAGTATTAAGTGATGGGCCAGTTGAAGCATGCTCTAGAGAAATGGGTCTTGGCACTTCTAGCTGTAAATCTATTCGATCAAGCAATGGCCCTGATATCTTAGATCGATAACGGCTAATGAGTGTAGCGCTGCAAGTGCAGCGTTTATCGCCATACTCATGCCCATAATAGCCGCATGGACATGGATTAAAGGAGGCAGCCAGCATAATGCTGGCTGGAAATTGGAAGACGGCTTTGGAGCGGGAAATGGTTACTATACGATCCTCCAGCGGCTGACGCAAAACCTCAAGCACCTGTCTCGGAAATTCTGGCAATTCATCAAGAAACAACACGCCGCGATGAGCGAGTGTAACTTCTCCCGGCTTCGGGATTGAGCCGCCGCCTATCAGTCCGCCGGACGATATGGTATGATGCGGGGCGCGAAATGGTGGATGTGTAATGAGGCCGTGGGAGCTATCCAGCAGCTTGCCAGCCACACTATAAATTTTCGTAACCTCAAGCGCTTCTTGTTCAGTCAATAAGGGCAATATCCCCGGCAGACGCCGAATCATCATCGTTTTACCCGTGCCTGGAGGTCCGCTGAGCAAAATATTGTGTTTGCCGGCCGCGGCTATAAGCATAGCTCGTTTGGCTTGATGCTGACCGAGAACATCTCCATAATCACCAATTTCATCTTGCTTATCTAGATATGCTTTGTTTTCACTTTGACTAAAGCTGGCATCGTTTCTATGATCGACACGAATATCGTTCCAGTCGGATTGTTTCTTTTTGATTAAATCAAGCTCTTTCAGGTGGCTTAACGCAAACAATTCCATATCAGAAATCCAGATGGCTTCCTTGACGTTCTCTACAGGCAGCAAGACACGCTTAAAGCCAAGTCGTTTCGCTTGTTCAATCATGGCAAGTACGCCGGCTACCGGACGGACATTGCCGTTAAGTGAGAGCTCTCCAAGAAGAAGCGTATTCTCAAAAGGGGCAATGCTAATTTGTCCGCTAGCAGTTAAGATGCCCGCCGCAATGGCTAAGTCAAAGGAAGTGCCTTCCTTGCGCAAATCGGCAGGAGCTAGATTAACCGTAATTCTGTCCATAGGAAAAGTAAAACCACTATTTTTTAGAGCGGCTCGAACACGTTCAACAGATTCGCGAACAGCAGGATCAGGCAAACCCACTACGTTGATTTGGGGTAGACCACTGGAAATATCAACCTCAACTGAAATGCTTTTACCATCAACTCCATAAACGCTTGCGCTTTGAATTAAACTAAACACGACAAAAAGCACCCCCATATGTGTGAATGAAGGTGCTTCCTTACGATTCCGTTCCATCGTTATGAATTTGCCAATATCATAATTTAGTTATCTTCAAATTGTCAATATTTAAAATGTTTCGGGTATGATTTTTAGGATTGGGTCATACTAAAGGGCGTGGTATTTTCCCTTATAAAACGAGCATTACAGCTGGTTTTATCGCTTTAATCTCATTTTGAGATGAAACCCATATCAAAAAAGCCGTATTAATTATGTGTGAAAGTAAGGTAACTGGCGGGGAAAGGTGCTACAATAATAGAGGTTTGTGTACATATGACTGATTTCAGTCTGTGAAATGGAGGATTTCAACAATGAATATCCATGAATATCAAGGGAAAGCGGTCCTTAAACAGTATGGTGTCGTTGTACCTGAAGGTAAAGTAGCCTTCACTGTAGACGAAGCTGTTGAAGCGGCTAAATCGCTCGGAACAAAGGTTGTTGTCGTGAAAGCACAAATTCACGCTGGCGGCCGTGGTAAAGCGGGCGGAGTTAAAGTAGCAAAAAATCTTGATGAAGTGCGCGCTTATGCTAGTGAGATTCTAGGTAAAGTGCTTGTTACGCATCAAACAGGTCCAGAAGGCAAGGAAGTCAAACGTCTTCTGATCGAAGAAGGCTGCGACATTAAGAAAGAATATTATATCGGCGTAGTATTAGACCGTGGTACAGGTCGTGTCGTTATGATGGCTTCGGAAGAGGGCGGCACTGAGATTGAAGAAGTTGCTGAGCACTCCCCGGAGAAAATCATTAAGGAGATCGTTGATCCAGCTGTTGGCTTGCAAGCGTTCCAAGCGCGCAAACTAGCTTATGCAATCAACATTCCTAATGAGCTTGTTAACAAAGCAGTTAAGTTCATGATTTCTCTCTACACAGCTTTTGTTGAGAAAGATGCATCCATTGCAGAAATCAATCCGCTTGTTGTAACTGGCGACGGACAAGTTATTGCTCTTGATGCTAAATTGAACTTCGACTCAAACGCTCTTTATCGTCACAAAGATATCGTTGAGCTTCGCGATTTGGAAGAAGAAGACGCGAAAGAAATTGAAGCGTCCAAATACGACCTTAGCTACATCGCTCTTGACGGCAACATCGGTTGCTTGGTCAACGGTGCAGGCCTAGCGATGGCAACAATGGATATTATCAAATATTACGGCGGCGACCCTGCCAACTTCCTAGACGTTGGGGGCGGTGCTACAGCTGAGAAGGTAACTGAAGCGTTCAAAATCATTTTGTCTGATGAAAAAGTTAAAGGTATTTTCGTTAACATTTTCGGCGGCATTATGCGTTGTGACGTAATTGCAAATGGCGTTGTCGAAGCAGCGAAGCAAGTCGGTCTTGACCGTCCGCTCGTTGTTCGTCTAGAAGGCACTAACGTAGACCTCGGCAAAACTATTTTGAAAGAATCGGGATTGAACATCGTGGCTGCGGATTCCATGGCGGACGGCGCGCAGAAGATTGTCGCTCTCGTGAAATAAGATAACTTGCTGTGTGGCATAGGCCGCATACGAATTCATTCAGGGGATGTGAGTTAAGAGTGAGCATTTTGGTTAATAAAGATACAAAAGTCATTACCCAAGGTATTACAGGAGCAACTGGCTTGTTCCATACCAAAGGCGGATTGGAATACGGTACGCAAATGGTCGGCGGTGTAACACCTGGTAAAGGTGGCACAAACGTTGATATTACTCTTGATAACGGCACGCTCGTATCATTGCCTGTTTTCAACACGGTTGCTCAAGCAAAAGCTGCTACTGGCGCTAATGCTTCAGTTATCTATGTTCCACCTGCATTTGCTGCAGATGCAATCATGGAAGCGGTTGACGCTGAGCTTGATCTTGTTATCTGTATAACAGAAGGCATTCCCGTGCTTGATATGGTAAAAGTTAAGCGTTATATGGACGGCAGCAAAACCGTTCTTATCGGACCTAACTGCCCAGGCGTAATTACGCCGGATGAATGCAAAATCGGCATTATGCCTGGTTACATTCATACAGCTGGACATGTTGGCGTAATTTCTCGCTCAGGAACATTGACTTATGAAGCGGTTCATCAATTGACGACTCGTGGAATTGGACAATCTTCTGCAGTAGGAATCGGCGGCGACCCGGTTAAGGGCTCTGAGTTTATCGATATCTTGAATCTTTTCAATGAAGATCCAGATACCTACGCGGTAATCATGATTGGTGAAATCGGCGGTACAGCAGAGGAAGAAGCTGCTGAGTGGATTAAAGCAAACATGAAAAAACCAGTTGTAGGCTTCATTGGCGGCGCAACAGCGCCTCCGGGCAAACGGATGGGACATGCTGGCGCTATCATTTCCGGTGGTAAAGGAACAGCTGCTGAAAAAATCGCAACGCTTGAAGCTTGCGGCATTAAAGTAGCTCCAACACCATCTGAGATGGGTTCAACGCTTGTGAGTGTTCTTGAAGAGCAAGGCCTTCTTGAAAAATGTATAACACGCAAATAATTATATAGTTTGATCTAAGGTAAGCAACCTTTCAACGACCCGATAACGGGAGTTGGAAGGTTGCTTTTTTTTTTGCGGATTGCCATTATTTTATCGGCTGACTTGCATTCTTATGCTATCTACCGCACAATAGATAAGTATGTAGGCCAGCCCGAGTAGAGAAGGGGCTTGGTACTGATGACTAAAAAACAAGATATTCGTAGACAAATGGTTATTGCCTTTCACGAAATTCCTGGCATAGGATGGCATGCAATTCAGAAGGCTGTTCACCATGAATTTTGGAATAAACGATCATGGAGCATAGAAGATTTACTTGCTATAGGCCTGCATCGCGGTCAAGCGAAAGCAGCGGCTGAACGTTATGCTGAGCGGCCATGGATTTTGACAGAAGATCCGTCAGAAGCAGTTGCTGCAGTAAATGCAATCGCATTAACGCCTTATGATACCGAATATCCGAAAATTTTAAGAGAGATTGCACAGCCGCCTTGGGTCTTGTATGCTAGAGGACGTCTTGAGCTGCTGCAGCGTCCAGCAATTGCAGTAGTAGGTACAAGAGTGCCGACCGCATATGGCAGGCAATCAGCGACTATGCTTGCACAGGAGCTTTCCTCTGCAGGCTTGACGGTTGTTAGCGGCCTAGCCAAAGGTGTCGATAGCAAAGCTCATGAAGCAGCGTTGTACGGAGCGGGAGGAACGATTGCTGTTCTGCCTACGCCTATTGATAAGTGTTATCCAACTGAGAATCTATCATTGTTTCACAAAATTGCCGAGCATGGCTTGCTCGTCTCAGAAACGCCAATCGGTACTCCGCTGCATCCTGGACAGTTTCCACAGCGCAATCGCATTATTGCGGCTTTATCTGTAGGAACGGTTATTGTGGAAGGCGCAACGAAGAGCGGCTCTCTGATTACAGCACAGCATGCAATGGACATGTCTCGGGAGTTGTTTGCTATACCCGGTCCAAACTCATCGCCTAAGAGTGAGGGGCCAAATGCACTCATCAAACGCGGAGAAGCAAAGCTTATTAGCTGTGTTGAAGACATTATCGATGAGCTGAATTGGCTGCCGGAAGCACTTAAAGCTTACAAGGAAGCAGATGCAGCGAACAAGTCCGAACAGGAATTAAATAAGCCGGAGCTCACGCCTGAGGAGAGTAAATTGATTGCTTTTTTGCGAGATCAGCCCTTATCTATTAATGAGTTGCACGAGCTTTCCGCCTTCCCGTTTGGACATTTGAACGCACTTCTGCTAAATTTATGTATAAAACGCAAAATTGAATTGCAGCCCGGATCAATATATATTGCTTTATAGCTTGCAATGGAGAGAGGAGGCGCCTTACATGGCAGATTCTTTAGTTATCGTCGAATCACCCGCGAAAGCCAAAACGATTGGTAAATATCTTGGCAGTAAATATATCGTTAAAGCTTCTATGGGACATATTCGCGATTTGCCCAAAAGCCAGATCGGCGTCGAGGTTGAAAATGATTTTAATCCTAAATACATAACCATCCGCGGCAAAGGCAGCATCCTCAAGGAATTGAAGGATGCCAGCAAAAAAGTGAAACATGTCTTTCTAGCAGCCGATCCGGATCGCGAAGGTGAAGCGATTGCTTGGCATTTGGCGCATTATTTGGAGCTGGATGAGACCGATACTTGCCGCGTTGTATTTAATGAAATTACGAAACAGGCCGTGAAGGATGCTTTTAAGACACCGCGCAAAATTAATATGGATTTAGTTAACGCGCAGCAGGCGAGACGGATTTTGGACCGATTGGTTGGTTACAAGATTAGTCCGCTCCTATGGAAAAAAGTGAAGAAGGGCTTGTCTGCCGGCAGGGTTCAATCGGTTGCCGTTAAGCTCATCATCGATCGTGAGAACGAAATCGATGCATTCATCCCTGAGGAATACTGGTCCATCACTGCGAAGCTGACTCATGCAGGAATTCCTTTTGATGCGAAATATCATTCCATTCATGGAGAAAAACGTGAGTTAGGCAAGGAAGCTGACGTTGAGGAAGTTCTCCAAGCGATGAAGGGCAGCAAGCTCACAGTCTCTGACGTGAGAGAGAAGGAGCGTCTGCGCAATCCAGCGCCTCCATTTATAACGAGCTCCCTTCAACAGGAAGCGGCAAGGAAACTTGGCTTCCGGGCTTCTAAGACGATGTCAGTAGCACAGCAGCTGTATGAAGGCGTTGAGCTGGGTAAAGAAGGTACAGTCGGTTTAATTACTTATATGAGAACCGATTCTACGCGCATCTCGCCTATCGCTCAAGAAGAAGCGAAAGAATTCATTTCTGAGAAGTATGGCGAAGCTTTTGTGCCTGAACAACCGCGCATTTACACAAAGAAAAACAGCAACGCTCAAGACGCGCATGAAGCAATTCGGCCAACGTCCATATTAAGAGATCCCGAATCAATGAAACCGTTCTTGAGTCGTGATCAGCTGCGACTGTATAAGCTCGTATGGGAACGTTTCGTATCGAGTCAGATGCAGTCGGCAGTGCTCGATACGATGACGGTGGATTTGCAGGCAGGCGATACAACGTTTAGAGCTACTGGTTCTAAAGTGAAATTTGCCGGCTTTATGAAGGTATATGTGGAAGGCAACGATGACGGAACGGTTGAAGAGCATAAGTTCTTGCCGCCGCTAGCCGCTGGAGATGTCATTCAATCAGAATCGATAGATCCAAAACAGCATTTTACGCAGCCGCCGCCACGTTTTTCGGAGGCACGACTAGTAAAGACGCTGGAAGAGCTCGGTATAGGTCGTCCAAGTACGTATGCGCCGACACTGGAAACGATTCAGAAGCGCGGATACATTGCAATGGAAGAGAAAAAATTTATGCCAACTGAGCTTGGAGATCTTGTCATTCAGCTCATGGAAGAGTTTTTTCCTGAAATTTTGGATGCGGAGTTCACAGCGAACATGGAAGGCAACCTCGACCATGTGGAAGAAGGCACAGAGGATTGGGTAAAGGTGCTCGCTACATTTTACGAATCCTTTGAGAAAAGATTAGAAGTTGCCGAAGATGAAATGAAGGAAATCGAAATTCAAGATGAGGTGTCTGATGAGCTTTGTGAGAAGTGCGGACGCCACTTAGTTTATAAGATGGGCCGATTCGGCAAGTTTCTTGCGTGCTCGGGCTTCCCGGATTGCCGCAATACGAAACCGATCGTCAAGGATATCGGTGTTACATGTCCGAAATGCGCAGAAGGCAAAATCATTGAGCGTCGGAGCAAAAAGGGACGTATATTTTATGGCTGTGATCAATATCCCGGCTGTGATTATGTGTCATGGGATAAACCGACGAACAAACCTTGCCCGCAATGCGGCGAGTCCAAGCTTGTTGAAAAGCGCAATCGCAGCGGAGCAAAGCTGCTTTGCCCAACATGTGATTATTCCGAAGAGGTATTGGATGAAGACGAGCAAGGTACCGATACGGATTAATTAAGCATGAGCTAGCAATAGCAGCCATACTACAGAATTGAATGACAACCGCCTTACCCGTCCTCCCTTCACAAAGGGGGGACACCGTTGTTAAACGGGCTATTAAGCTGCTGTAATCGATTTATAATGGTTTCATTCATTTTGATGTTTCAAATGGCTTAAATCGCTCATATCGCACCAAAGCTTCTACTGTCTTTCAGTTATGTGATACTAAAGGTCGCGCAAGCTGAACTCATATCACGAACTGATGGAAGAGATCTTTGTTTGCACAAGTTGAACTCATATCATTAACTGATGCTGATGGAAGAGATCTTTGTTTGCGCAAGCTGGAAGCGTGTCACGAAGTGACGGAAGCGATCTTACGGCAATGGGATGGATAACCGACTGATTAACACAGAGGTTAGTCCAATTGCAGGTGTCCAGAGGACGCAGTCCTTGGGGCCCTCCCTTGGAAGGGAGGGTTTGGGTGGGTTCGAGAAGCTTGTGGGTTTTAAGTTTTAAAAGGATTTGAAGTTTTATAAGGGTTTTAAGTTTTAAAAGGATTTGAAGATTTAAAAATCTTTGAAGTTTAAAAAGGAATTGAATGTTTTTAAATTCTTTTAAAAGTGTTATAAAATTATTGTAAAAATGTTTTGAAATTTAAAAAATGTTTTTAAATTTTTGAGAAATAAGAAGGATTTTAAAAGGTCTTTCTACCTCAAAAAAGCTTCTTAAGTTAAACGTTGAAAAGTTTTACAACTTTCAAAATGTTTGAAATTTTTGGAAGGTTCGAAATTATTAATTTACAATAAAAAAACCTTTGAAGGCAAGGTAGTAGCGCCAAAGGTCAACCTACGTGAACTATATCTGAAAGGATTGAATATATTTTGTCACAACCACAAAAAGTAACCGTCATCGGAGCAGGACTAGCAGGCAGCGAGGCAGCATGGCAAATTGCATCACAAGGAGTACCTGTCGTTTTGTATGAAATGCGTCCAGTCACAAAAACACCTGCTCATCATACGAATCAATTTGCAGAGCTTGTATGCAGCAATAGCTTGCGTTCTAATGGTCTTGCAAATGCTGTTGGAGTGTTAAAGGAAGAGATGCGCCGACTAGACTCGCTTATTTTAAGCTGTGCTGATCAGCACGCTGTACCTGCGGGAGGAGCGCTGGCGGTTGACCGCGACGGTTTCTCTGGTGAAGTTACTCGCAGACTGCATGAGCATCCACTTGTTGAAGTACGGAATGAAGAGGTAACAGAAATTCCGAAAGACGGGATAGTTGTTATTGCTACAGGCCCACTGACAGCACCGGGCTTGTCTTCGCAAATTCAAGAGCTGCTAGGCGAAGAGTATTTTTATTTCTATGATGCTGCAGCGCCAATCGTCGAAAAAGATTCGATTGATATGAGCAAGGTTTATTTAGCTTCCCGTTACGATAAAGGTGAGGCTGCTTATTTGAACTGCCCAATGACAGAAGAAGAATTTGAAATTTTTCACGAAGCGCTGACAACAGCTGAGAAAGCAGAAGTAAAAGATTTTGAGAAGGAAGTCTACTTTGAAGGCTGTATGCCGATCGAAATTATGGCAAGCAGAGGCAAACAAACCGTATTGTTTGGACCTATGAAGCCAGTTGGACTTGTAAATCCGCACACGGGTGAGCTGCCGCATGCTGTAATTCAGCTTCGTCAGGATAACGCTGCAGGAACATTATACAACTTGGTTGGATTCCAGACTCATCTCAAATGGGGAGAGCAAAAACGCGTCTTCTCATTAATACCAGGTCTGGAAAATGCTGAGTTTGTTCGTTTCGGCGTTATGCATCGCAATACGTTTATCAATTCACCTCGTTTGCTTAAGCCTACCTATCAGCTTAACAACCGCGAGACCTTATTTTTTGCAGGCCAGATGACTGGTGTTGAAGGTTATGTGGAATCTGCTGCTTCCGGCTTGATTGCTGGAATCAACGCTGCAAGATTAGCTCGAGAACTTGAACCACTCGTATTGCCGGAGCAAACTACGCTTGGCAGTATGGCTCATTATATTACAACAGCCGATTTCAAGCATTTCCAACCAATGAATGCTAATTTCGGTTTATTTCCACCGCTTGAGAAGAAGATCCGCAGCAAAAAAGAAAAGAACGAAATGATTGCGAATCGTGCTTTGGAAGGTATTGAGCAATTTAAAAAGGAACATTTGCAATAATATTGCGTAATGAAGGCATGGCAATTTAAATATTTGGAACCTTGAGGAGGCAAAGCAATGGAAATGCAATTTCACGCTACAACGATTTGCGCAGTTCGTCATGAGGGAAAAGGTGCAATTGCCGGGGATGGTCAGGTCACTTTTGGGAATAGCATGGTCATGAAAAACTCTGCTAAAAAAGTAAGAAGGCTTTATCGCGGTCAAGTCGTCGCAGGTTTTGCAGGATCAGTTGCAGATGCCATTACTTTGTTCGAGAAGTTTGAGGCAAAGCTGGAGGAGCATCACGGCAACTTGCAGCGTTCAGCTGTTGAGCTTGCCAAGGAATGGCGTTCAGACCGTGTCCTTCGTAGATTGGAAGCGATGATGCTCGTTATGGACAATACCGGCTTGCTGCTTATTTCAGGCAACGGTGAGATCATTGAGCCAGATGACGGCATTCTAGCAATCGGCTCAGGCGGCAGCTTCGCATTATCAGCAGCAAGGGCGCTTCAGCGTCATGCACCTCAAATGGAAGCAAAGGATATCGCACGTTCATCGCTAGAAATAGCGGCAGAAATTTGTGTATTCACGAATCATAATATTATTGTTGAAGAGATCGTATAAATCGAGTAACAGGATATTGGATAGAAGGCCAAACTTCGGAAAGTCTTAGCGAAGAATAGAAATCGGAGGGATTTTATAATGGGAAATGATGCACTGACGCCTCGTCAGATCGTAGCGGAGCTTGATAAGTATATTGTTGGGCAAAAACCAGCGAAACGTTCTGTAGCCATTGCGCTTCGCAATCGTTACCGGAGAAGTTTGCTCGATGAAACGCTGCGCGATGAAATCGTTCCGAAAAATATTTTGATGATCGGACCTACCGGAGTAGGTAAAACGGAAATCGCACGCCGCTTGGCAAAGCTGGTTAAAGCACCATTTGTGAAACTAGAAGCGACGAAATTTACTGAGGTCGGATATGTAGGCCGTGATGTTGAATCAATGGTCCGCGATCTAGTGGAAACAGCTATACGTATGGTGAAAACAGAAAAAACGGAAAAAGTAAAAGACAGAGCAGAAAAGCTAGCTAATGATCGCATCGTTTCTTTGCTTGCTCCGTCAACGGCTAAGGCCAAATCGCAAAAAAATCCATTTGAAATGTTGTTTGGCAATCAACAGCAATCAGAAGAGCAAAAGGAAGAGCCGGAAGTGGAAAATGCGCTCTTTCAAAAACGTTCGCAAATTAAAGAGCAGCTCGCGGCTGGCAAGCTGGAAAACGAAATCATTGAAATTGAGGTAGAGGACTCCTCTCCTAATATGATGGATATGCTTTCAGGCCAGGGTCCAGAGGGCATGGGCATGAATATGCAGGAGCTGTTCGGTCAATTAATGCCGAAGAAGCCGAAGAAACGCAAGCTGCCTGTAAAGGAAGCACGCAAGGTGTTGACTCAGGAGGAAGCTAACAAAATAATCGATATGGATGATGTCATTACCGAATCGATTACAAGAGCTGAGCAATCCGGCATTATTTTCATAGATGAAATTGACAAAATTGCGAGCCCATCACGTGGATCTGGCCCAGATGTATCTAGGGAAGGTGTTCAACGTGATATTTTGCCTATCGTTGAAGGCTCAACTGTCATGACAAAATATGGTCCAGTTAAAACGGATTATGTGTTGTTTATCGCTGCTGGCGCGTTTCATGTTGCGAAACCTTCGGACTTGATACCAGAGCTTCAAGGTCGTTTCCCGATCCGGGTAGAGCTGACTAGTCTTAGCTTGGACGACTTTGTAAGCATTTTGAAAGAACCAAAAAATGCTTTAACGAAGCAGTATTCAGCTCTACTTGAAACGGAAGGCATTCAGATCGAATTTACGGATGAGGCGATTCGCGAGCTTGCGTCTATTGCCGCAGATGTTAACCGCAATACAGAAAATATTGGCGCACGTCGCTTGCATACGATTTTGGAGAAGCTGCTGGAGGATCTATCTTTTGAAGCGCCTGAGCTTTCGCTCGAAAAAATGACGATTACGCCGGAATACGTTCGAGAAAAACTCGGAAGCATTGCGCAAAATCGTGATTTGAGTCAATATATACTGTAGTTGTTATGAGTTTTGGGAGGCATTAGAATGACTTTACTAACGAAGACTAGAACGCTGAACCGGTTGTTGCAACGCGCAGCTGGCAAAGCGCTGAGTTTCAGGGAAATGGCAGAAGTACTTTGTACAACGATTCAAACCAATGTGTTTGTCGTCAGCCGGAGGGGTAAAATACTTGGATGCTCCGCAGTAGATGCGTTTGATCATGATTTCATGCGAACGTTATCAGCTGATGAGCTTCGTTTTCCGCAAGAGAGCAACGTTCGGTTTCTTGATATGCAGGAATCGATGACGAATGTGAAACCTGATTCGGGAATTTACGAAACTTTTCCACGGTTAGGTGATCAAGAAATTATGACGGTTGTACCTATTATTGGCGGAGGAGATCGTCTAGGTACGTTGGTCCTGACCCGTTTGTCCGGTACTTTCGATGACGATGACCTTATTTTAGCTGAATATGGTTCAACGATTGTAGGCATGGAGATTTTACGGGAGCGCGCGGATGAGATTGAGCAAGAGGTTCGCAGTCGTGCAGTCGTTGCCGTTGCAGTCGGTTCGTTGTCATTTAGCGAATTAGAAGCAGTCGAGCATATTTTCGAGGAGCTTGATGGCAAGGAAGGTTTGCTTGTCGCATCGAAGATCGCTGATCGAGTAGGCATAACTCGTTCAGTTATTGTAAATGCGCTTAGGAAACTGGAGAGTGCTGGTGTCATAGAAACAAGGTCATTAGGCATGAAAGGCACATACATTAAAATATTAAATCACCAATTATTGCAAGAATTAGATAAGATGAAGCGATAATTATAGGACGTTTAGACCATTTTTGCCCTATCTGATTTTAAAGATAGGGCTTTTTTCTTATTGTAATAATTTAGGAAATTGTTGAATATTATCATGTCGGCAAAAATCGACACATGTATCTCATTTTTTTAATATTTACTGTCGAACAAAGAAGGAATGAGCAGTAATCTGTTGAATACGTTAAGAAGATCCCCTATGTGAAAGTGGTGAAACTACGTGAATTTGTTGAATGGCGCAGCATTTGGAAGAATGGAAGGTGCGCTTCAAGCAGCTGAAATGCGGCAGCGCGTCATTTCTAACAATGTGGCAAACGGTGATACGCCGCATTTCAAACGGTCAGAGGTTTTGTTTGAGGAATTATTAGAGCAATCCATGGGAAATACGCAAGGGCAATTGATCGGCAAACGAACGAATCAAAAGCATATTGCTATTGGAGCAAGTTCTTCTAATGTACCTATACCCAAACTTATTACCGATGAAACAACTTCGATGAACAACAATGAAAATAATGTTGATGTCGATCGTGAGATGTCTTTGCTTGCTAAGAACCAATTAAGCTACAACTTTTATGTCCAACAGATTAATCATGAGGTAAGAATGATGCGCACAGCGATTGAAGGGAGAGCTTAACGATGAAATTGTCCACAGGGTTTGATATCAGCGCTTCGGCTCTATCAGCACAAAGACTGCGGATGGATGTAATTTCTTCTAATATAGCGAATGCTGAAACGACGAGAGGCAGTTTTGTAAATGGACAATTCCAGCCGTATAAGAGAAAGATGGTTGTCATTGAACCTCTGCAGCAGTCCTTCTCAAATGTGCTTTCTCAGCAAATGAATGAAAACTCCGCTGCTCAAGGAGTTAAAGTTACGAGAATTAAAGAGGATCAATCGCCAAACAAGCTCATTTATAATCCAACGCATCCTGATGCTGATGCAAACGGCTATGTTAATATGCCGAATGTGGATGTAACGAAGGAAATGGTAGATATGATTGCAGCTACAAGATCTTACGAAGCAAACGTAACCGCGCTAAACGCTACCAAGTCAATGTTTGTTAAGGCACTAGAAATAGGAAAGTAATTGATTAACAATTCCATATGAAGTATTGGGGGAGTAATGATGATACAAGCGATGTCGCTTAGCCCGGTTCAGCCAACCAAACTCATTGAAACTAAATCGGTTCAAGAAGCGACTCCGGCGCAATTGACGCAATCATTTGGTCAATATCTAGAAACGGCAATTAATAATGTAAGTGATCAGGAAAAAAACGTTCATAAGCTTAACGACAAATACTTAATAGGTCAGGTTGACGTTTCAAAGGTTTTAATTGCTTCTGAGCAGGCGCAACTAAGTTTGCAGCTTACCTCACAAGTCCGCAACAAAATGGTCGAGGCATATCAAGAAATGATGCGGATGCAAATTTAACCATCATGAAGACCTAGCATAGTATTTGGGTGAGGTGAAAATGTGAACGAGAGAATCGCCCAGTTTCGAGGTAGGCTTACACAATTATGGAGCCAGACGGGCAGAAAACAAAAAATTTGGTTGGGGGCATCTATTAGTGGACTATTGTTAGCAATTATTTTGTTAACGATTGTATTTACGAGAACGGAATACGAAATTGCTTTTCAAGGTTTGGATACAACAGACGCAGCTGCTATTATGACTTACTTAGACGGAAGCGGAATACCTTACCAGCTCAGCAACAATGGGAAAAGCATTTCAGTACCGAGCACAGATGCAGCACGAATAAAGGTAGATGTAGGTTCTCAAGGTTTAGTTCAAAACGGTTCCATTGGTTTTGAAGCATTTAATGCAAGCTCAAGCCAGTTTGGCACAACCGAAAATGAATTCAATGTAAAATATTTGAATGCTTTGAACGGTGAAGTTCAACAGTTGCTGAATGCGATGCAAGGTGTGGACAGTTCGAAGGTTTTGGTTAACTTGCCAAAAGAAAGTGTATTTCTTTCTGCAGAAGACGCGGAGCAAGCATCAGCATCGATTATGATGAAATTCGTGTCTGGCTATCGTCCAAGCCAGAAGGAAATCGACGGCTATTACAACTTGGTGAAAACAGCAGTTCCGGATTTGGCAATTAAGGATATTACGATCTCAAGTCCTCAAGGCGAATTAATTTACTCTGATGTTGCTGGCGGGATTGCTAATAATTCAGATGCGGTTGAGTCCCAATTCGTCATTCAAAGGAAATACGAGGCTGAGCTCAAGAAAAATATCCAGCAGTTTCTAGGAACGATCGTTGGAGCTGATAATTTAGTCGTTCAAGTTTCTAGCAGCATGAACTTCGATAAGAAGACATCGCAAGAATCTGTTGTGAAGCCGCTAGACAATAACAACAATAACGGCATTATCATTAGTGAACAGCTGAATAACAGTACTTCGACTGGCAATTCCGGAGACGCTGGCGGTGTTGCAGGAACTGGAGAGACTGACGTGCCAGGCTACGAAGCGGCTGCGACGGGCAGCAATTCTTCAGAATCGAACTCGACTATTCGGAATTATGATGTGACACGAATCAACAACAACATCGAATCCGGACCATTTGTTTTAAAAGACCTTTCTATTAGTATCGGCATTGAACAGTCACAAATGAATGATGAAGCAAGCAGAACGGCCATTATGACATATTTGACTGCATTGGTGCGCGCACAACTAGCTGATTCTGGTCAAGATGTAACCAATGACGCATTGATAGAGAAAAAAGTTGCTCTTATTGCAAGAACATTTTCTGGAAGCAGTTCTGCTAAGGAATCGAGCCTCCTATCAACACCTTGGATTATCGGAATTGGTGTTGCTGCTCTTGCTATCATTGGCGGACTTATCTACATGTTAGCACGCAGACGCAAGAAGGTTGCCGAGGAAGAAATTGAATTGGTTGCTCCAGCTAAAGTGGAATATCCAACTCTTGATTTGGAAAGTGTCAACAACGACAGTCAGGCTAGAAAAAATCTTGAAACACTTGCCAAACGAAAACCGGATGAGTTCGTTAACCTTCTTCGCACATGGCTTGTGGATGAATAGAGGTGGTTCATGTGTCAAAATCAATGCAAGGATTATCTGGTCGACAGAAAGCTGCCATTTTACTTATTACGCTTGGACCTGATGTTTCCTCTCAAATATTTAAGCATTTAAGAGATGAAGAAATTGAACAGCTTACACTTGAAATCGCAAATGTCCGTAAAGTGGACAGTAGTGATCGTGAAACGATTTTAAGCGAGTTCCACCAAATCTGTATGGCTCAAGAGTATATCACGCAAGGCGGCATTTCTTATGCCAAAGACATTTTGGAGAAAGCGCTTGGTGAACAAAAAGCTCTTGAAGTTATTAACCGGTTAACGGCAACGCTTCAAGTAAGACCATTTGACTTCGCTAGAAAAGCGGAGCCTACACAAATTTTGAACTTTATTCAAAATGAGAACTCGCAAACGATTGCTTTGGTATTATCGTATTTGCAATCGGAGCAGTCCTCGCACATTCTTTCGTCGCTGCCGCAAGAGAAACAAGCAGAGGTTGCGAGGCGAATTGCTCTGATGGATAGCACATCGCCAGAAGTCATTTCGCAGGTGGAAAGAGTGCTTGAGCAAAAACTGTCCGCAACCGTTACCCAGGATTACACGAATGCTGGCGGTATCGACTCTATCGTTCAAATATTGAATGGTGTCGATCGCGGGACGGAGCGTACGATTCTCGACGCGCTTGAAATTCAAGATCCAGAGCTTGCAGAAGAAATCAAAAAACGGATGTTCGTGTTCGAGGACATTGTCAATATCGACAATCGCTCCATTCAACGAATCATTCGCGATATCGAGAATTCCGATCTTCAGCTTGCGCTTAAAGTGGCAAGTGAAGAAGTTAGAGAAGCGATCTTCCGCAATATGTCGAAGCGTATGGCCGAAACATTCAAAGAAGAAATGGAATTTATGGGACCAGTGCGGCTTCGTGATGTTGAAGAAGCGCAAACACGCATTGTTGCTACGATTCGCAGATTAGAAGAGTCAGGTGAAATCATCATCGCCCGTGGTGGAGGAGACGATATCATTGTCTAATTTGATCAAATCTTCGAGTGTGATTACTCTTGATCAATTGAAGCAGCTCGAATGGCTGCATCAACGGAATCTTGAAATCAATGAATCGCTGGATCAGGAAGAGGATATGGAACCCGTTCCTGATGAAGAAACGATAACTTTGCGAGATCAAATATTAAATGATGCTCAGCTATATGCAGAAGAGAGACTGCGTGATGCAGCAGAAGAAAGCGAAAAGCTTCTTGCTGAAACACAGCAGCAAATCGATGTATGGTGGCTCGAAAAACGTACGGAAGATGAATCAGCATCAGAAGCATCCAGGCAATCAGGCTATGAGCTTGGTTATGCCGAAGGAGCCGCGCAATCCGAAAAGGAAATGCGTGAGATCTGGGAGCAAAAGCTGGCTGAAGCATCGGATGTGCTAAAAACTGCATTTCAAATGAGAGAACAAATCATTCAGGAAGCAGAACCCTTTCTTGTTGAACTAAGCTGTGCGATTGCCGAAAAAATTATTGGGCAGCAGCTATCAACGGCTCCTGAAATGGCAATCGAGCTCATTCGCAAATCATTGTCTAGACGCAGAGAGCAAGGAGTTATTACTCTATGTGTTGCACCTGGACAGCTTGCATTCGTGCAAGCGGCTAGAGAAGAGCTTCATATGGCCATCGATTCTCAAGCGGAATTGCAAATTTTGCCTGACTCGACGGTTAAAGACAATGGTTGTGTCATTCGCTCTTCATTTGGCAGCATAGACGCTCGAATTGACACGCAGCTTGCTGAGATTAAAAAAGAATTAATACATCTTGCTCATCATAGCGGCGAAGAACGAGGTCAAGCCTATGATAGTGAATAATCTAGATGTGCTTAAGTATATTGAGCATTTGCAGCCGCTTGATCCCGTTCGGGTAAATGGCAAAGTCACTCAGGTTATCGGTCTAACCGTGGAGTCAGAAGGACCTGATGCGAGCATTGGCGATGTTTGCTTTATTTATCCTTCCAAAGGCGCAAAACCTATCAAGGCAGAGGTCGTTGGTTTTCGTGATAATAAAGTAATATTAATGCCTCTTGGTGATCTTCAGTCCATTAGCCCGGGCTGTGATGTTGTAGGTACAGGCAAACCTTTGACTGTTCAAGTCGGATCAGAGCTGCTCGGTAAAGTGCTCGATGGGCTTGGAAATCCGCTGGATGGATCATTTTTGCCAAGGCGAATGCCGCATTACTCTACTTATAATGAACCAAGCAATCCGCTTAAACGTCCGCGCGTCGTTGAACCACTCGGTATCGGTGTAAGAGCGATTGATGGGCTTCTTACCGTCGGGCGTGGTCAGCGTGTAGGCATATTCGCTGGATCCGGTGTAGGGAAAAGTACACTGCTTGGCATGATTGCTCGCAATACTTCAGCTGATGTTAACGTAATTGCATTAATCGGCGAGCGTGGTCGTGAAGTGCTCGAATTTATCGAGAAGGATCTTGGCCCAGAAGGCTTGTCTCGTTCGGTTGTTATTGTTGCAACTTCAGATCAACCAGCACTCATTCGCATGAAAGGCGCATTAATTGCGACATCCATTGCTGAATATTTCCGTGATCGCGGTCTGGACGTTATGTTGATGATGGATTCCGTTACAAGGTATGCAATGGCACTTCGTGAAGTAGGTCTGGCTATTGGTGAACCGCCTGCTACTAGAGGTTATACACCTTCTGTATTCGCTGCACTGCCAAAGCTTCTGGAACGTGCAGGGACAGGGCCCACAGGATCGATAACCGCTTTCTACACCGTTCTTGTTGATGGTGACGATATGAATGAACCTATCGCAGATGCTGTCCGCGGAATATTGGATGGTCATATCGTTTTAAGTCGTCAGCTAGCGCATAAAGGTCATTTTCCAGCCATCGATGTTTTAGCTTCTGTCAGCCGTGTTATGAAGGAAATTGTCACAGAAGAACAGCAAGATGCGGCGAATGAACTAAAAAAAATGCTAGCTACATATAAAGATTCGGAAGACCTGATCAATATAGGGGCGTACCAACGAGGATCAAATGTAGAAATTGATATGGCGCTAGAATTTATTGAACCGATTCAGAGCTACACAAAGCAAAAGACCAATGAAAAGGTGAGCTTAGAGGAAGCGCAAAGTCGTTTAATTAATGACTTCTACAGGAGTTGAATCACGAGATGGCATCGTTTCGTTATACTTTTCAAAAAGTTGTTGATTTAAAATCTAGTGAAAAAACACAGGCGGAATGGATTCTTTCATCGGCCATTGGTGCTCTAGCGGCTGAAGAATTGTCGTTAGAGCAATTGCGTGCGAAGCAGCAAGAATGGGAAAGCAAGCTGCTTGAATCTTCACAGACTGCTGTTCCTTTATCTGAGCTTCAAGTTATTCAGCAATATTTGGACTATTTGGTCACTTGCATTACAAGCAAATTGAAAGATGTGTTGCATGCACAGAAGGCGGTTGAGCAAAGCCGACTTAAGCTTTCAGACAAGATGAAAGATGAGAAAGTGTGGCTTAAAGCAAAAGATCATGCGCGTGATCGGTTCCAGTATGCGATGCAAATCAAAGAGCAGAACGAACTAGATGAGATGGCAAGCGTCCGTTTCATGATACCAACCCCATAAAGTGATGCGTGACACCGGCTAGAGGGAGTGAGTGGAATTGGCGGGTATGGATAATGAAAAGCAAGGCTATAGCACGCTAGAGAGAATTATGTTTTTGATGACACCAATTTTATTCGCAATTGTATTGCTCGGTGTTTTGTACACCTTGTTCAATATTGATTTCCGCAATAAGATGCTGGAAGCCGGAAACTCAGTTCCCTTTCTAAAAGACGTGCTTCCCGAGCCAAAGGTTGCAGGCGGGCCTGGAAATGATGATGCTTTGAAGACAGCGAATATGTCAGCAAAAATAGCAGATTTGCAAACACAGCTTACTGCAATTGAAAGCGAACTGGCAGCTGCGAATCAAACGAAAGCGACGCTTGAGCAAGAAGTAAAGAATTTGGAAAGTGATAACACCCAGCTTAAAGGTGTAAACGATGATCAATTGCTTGAGGATGAGCAATATCAAGCGAAAATTCAAGAACTGGCAAGCATGTTTTCCAAAATTACGCCAAGTAAAGCTGCTCCAATCTTGCAAAGCATGACTTTAGATGAAATGGTACTCGTATTTGCAAATATGCGGCCTGATGATCGAGTGCGCATTATGGAGAAGATGAATCCTCAGACGGCAGCTGATGCAGCGATGAAGCTGAAGGATAACGTGCAGGCAAAGGATTTGCAAATTGCTGCGCTTCAAGCAAGACTTGATTCACAGAAATCGCCAACAACGAAGCCTGCTTCCTCTGTTCTTGATCAAGAGCAATTAAGTGCAACGTTTACAGCTATGAATGCAAAGAGCGCTGCAGAGCTTCTTATCAAAATGATAGATGTGAGTCCAAGCAAAGTGCTTCGGATTTTAAATGCGGTCGATAATCAAACAAGATCATCCATTATTGCAGAAATGTCTGGAATTAATGAAACGACAACAGCAAAAATTGTAGCTAAATTAATGACAGGAAGTTAATGTCTGACCTTATGTTTTCCCTCTATTTGAAAGGAGGTGAGAAAAATGGAAATGAACATTTCACAAGTTGCTGTAGTACAACCGCAAGCACAAGGTACAACAACGGGACAAGCAAGCGGCAATACAAGCGGAGCAGCGTTTCAGAAAACGTTAGTGCAGCAAATTAATAGTGAAACTGCTGGCAGCAGCAGTCAGACGCAAGCTGCACCTTTAGTTGCAAACGTATCTAAGGAAGCTATGGTAGGGGTGGATGGCGCTGCTGCAGCACCAACATTATCTGACCTCATGTCAATCATCGATGGCTTGCTAGCGCAATTGGATGCAACTAATGGTGAAGACGGCAAGGCTCCTATTGAAGATGATCAGCAGCTTCAACAGTTGGAAGACGTGCTTGATCAAATGAATGCTTTGCTTGCTCTGCTTGGCATTCCAGTGCCTGTCATTCAGCAACCGATTGGTCAACCGACTAACGGTGAGGAAGATTCCTCTATTTCACTAGAGGGGAAAAATGCAGTAAATATCAAATCAAGCCTGCAGGATACGTTGCTGCAAATGCAAGTGATGCTGCAGCAGGGAACAACAAAGTTGGTTGGACAGCAAGAGCCAACAGTTTTGGTGGCACAACAGCTTAAGGCGTTAACAGCGATTTTGGAAGGCGAGCCGGTGGATACGACTAAGACTCATACGAAATCGACCGCTTTTACACAACAACTGTTTACGGCTCAAAATGTACAGCAAGCTGACGTTAGTACGCTATTGCAACGACTGTCACAGCAAACCGCCCATCCTGCATTATTAACAACTGCAGTACAGGGTATGGAGCAGGCAATCGCATCAGATGTATCTGACTCTTCTATTGAATTGATTCCGCAAATGCAGCTTGGAACAAACAATCCGGATACAATGCGGACGTTTACTTCTCTTGTTGCTAATGCAGCAGCAGCTACTTCATTTGTTGTCGCTGATGAATTTGCCCAATCCATGACAGGTATGATCGTACAGAAATTTGATCTTACTACATTGAATGGCGTTTCAGAAGCGAAACTCATGTTATACCCTGAACATTTAGGGCAAGTAGACGTAAAAATAACGATGCAAAATGGACTTTTAACCGCGATCTTCCAAACGGATACGGCAATGGCCAAGGACATGCTGGATAATCAAATGGCTCAACTGCGGTCAGCGCTTCAAGCGCAAGGCCTAATGGTAGATAAGCTTGAAGTTTCGCAAGGACAATCAGCTGCGCAGCTGTTTCAACAGCAGCATGGACAAGGAAGCAATCAGCAGCAGTCATCCAATCGTAATGCTGTGAACACTGACGAAACTGTGAATGAGTCTCAATTTGAAACCGAAATGGTTCAACAAGCGACGATTCAAGGTCTTGGATTTGGCAGAGGCATCAACGTTAAAGCGTAGTGGAGTTAGTAGAGGGTTAGAGAGATCGGAGGTGATCGGAAATGGCAGATAGCGTTTCTACTCGCGTAGTTTGGCCGAATTACAGCAAAGAGAATGTACAAGCTGCAGCAAATAAAAAAAACACGGATACGCTTGGGAAAGATCAATTTCTAAGTATTCTAGTTACGCAGCTTCGCAACCAGGATCCTATGCAGCCGCTTCAGGATAAAGAGTTCATCGCTCAGATGGCGCAATTTACTTCTGTAGAGCAGCTGATGAATATGTCCACCGAGCTATCTTTAATGCGTCAAAACATTGGTTCAGCATCCAGCTTGATCGGTAAAACGATTGAATGGAATGAATATGATGATGCTGGTGCAATCAAGACCGCCAAAGGCGTAGTTGATTCCATTATTTCGAAGGATGGTCTCCTTTATGCAAGGGTAGGCGGAGCTGAAATTGCTCTTGATTATGTCAACTCTATATCGGAAACAACGGGTGAAACACCAACGCCAGAGGATCCTACAGGGGAAGATAACGGCGTAGACAAGAATCCTTCGGATCCAGCTGGTGCTGAGGAAGGGGCTGATAAATAATGAGTGAAGGCATAAAAATCGGTCATATTTTCCCGGTTAAGTCGACACCTCTGCAGCCTAGCAAGACCGTTGCCAACCGTTCAGCTCAGCCATCTGAATTTCAAGAAATACTTAATGGCAAGGTTTTAAAGTTTAGTCATCATGCCGAGGTTAGAATGCAGCAGCGAGGCATTAACTTGCAACCAGAGTCATTAACCAAAATAATGAATGCGGTCGAAGAGGCAGCATCCAAAGGCGCTCAGGATTCATTAATCGTTTTCCGAGACATTGCAATGATTGTGAATGTCCCAAGCCGTACAGTTGTGACTGCAATGGATGGCGCGCAAATGCGAAGCAACGTATTTACGCAAATAGACAGCGCTATTATATTATCGTAAGGCTGGACCTATCAGGGAGCCTCAAGCTGTGGACCGATTGAAGCAGTTTATGATAGTGCTAACATTTTTTTGAAGCCCATAAGATTTTAATCCATTCCCTAGGAGGAATTACGAAAATGCTAAGATCGATGTATTCGGGCGTGTCCGGTATGCGCGGCTTCCAAACAAAGCTAGACGTTATTGGTAACAATATTGCGAACGTGAACACGGTTGGCTTTAAAGCAGGGCGCGTCATGTTCAAAGATATTTTGAGCCAAACGGTTGCGGGCGTTACCGCACCTGAGGAAGGCGTGCGCGGCGGCGTTAACGCAAAACAAATCGGACTCGGCGTGTCTATTGGCTCTATCGATACCGTACATACCGCAGGAAGCGCAATGACAACGAACCAACCGACAGACCTTCGTATTGACGGAGACGGATTTTTCGTAGTTAGGGCGAGCGAAGATTCTGAAATGCTTTTAACACGTGCGGGCAACTTTACGCTTGATTCGAATAGACAGCTTGTTACAGGTGATGGCTATTTCGTACTAAGCGTTGATCAAGAGCCTATCGTACTTGATGAGGCAATTACGGCGTTTTCCATTGGTCAAGACGGAACGATCATGGGTGTAACAGCGGATGGTACGGAAGCCGTTGCACAGCTTGGCGTAGCCAAAGTTGTAAATCCAAGCGGTCTTGAGAAACTTGGCGGCAATATGTACCGTGTTACAGCGAATGCTAATCCGGATGCTTCTATTGAGGATTTCATGACGTTTGCGACTGATCCTGAATTCGGTACAGGCGCAATCATTGCCGGTCAGCTGGAAATGTCTAACGTTGACTTAACTGCTGAATTTACAGAAATGATCGTTGCACAACGTGGTTTCCAAGCGAATTCACGTATCATTACAACTTCTGATGAAATTTTGCAAGAGGTAGTTAATCTAAAACGATAAGTAAGTCATAACGAGCGGGAGGCTTAACGCCTCCCCTAGGTGTGAGGGGGCAACTGATGATTACCGTAACGCGGTTGAACGGAACAAAGGTCACCATAAATGCTTTATTAATTGAAATGATTGAAGAATCAGCGGATACGGTGATTACACTTACGACGGGCAAGAAGCTGGTTGTAAAAGAAAAAACAACGGAACTGTTGCAGCTTAATGGGCAGTATCTTCGCACAATTGGCCTTATTGCGGCGGCCCAAAAGAGTGAGCAAACGGAGGGTCCATCGTCATGAAGAAAATGCTACCTTGGTTAATTACGATTTTGTTATCCATAACATTAATCGCCATTGTTTCAATCATCTTGTTCAAGTCGTTTTTTACTGACCCTAAGGAGCAGGCGACGGAAACAAAAACGATTGAGGTTAAAGCTTTATCGGCTGATGAGCGTGTGGCCGTAACTTCTGAATTAAAGGAATTCAGAAGAAATCTGAAAGATCGTGAATATGTCGTTATTTTGAGTTTTGCTTTCCAGCTTGACAAGAAGAAAACAAAAGAAGATTTTGATAAACTGCTTGAGATTGAAGTTCGCCCAATTATTAACCGTGTTATTGCTGATATGACAGCAGATGAGCTGCAGGGTTCTCAAGGTGAAGACGCACTTGAGTCGAAGCTTCTCAACTTAATCAATCCTATTATTCCTAAAGGGAAGTTGATTAAGGTAGAAATCACTGACTTTACACTTGCTCCACTTTAACTGACTACGCAGACATTCCTCGAAGGAGGTGAGATATTTGGTTGATGTTTTATCGCAAAATGAAATTGATGCGCTACTAGCTGCCTTGGATTCCGGTGAAATGGATGCAGAGGATTTAAAGAAGGAAGAAACGACGCGAAAAGTCAGTGTGTATAATTTCAAACGCGCCGTACGTTTTTCGAAGGATCATATTAGAAGTTTGACGCGGATTCATGAAAACTTCGCACGGTATTTGACAACCTATTTCTCAGCACAACTTCGCACATTTGTTCAAATTAATGTCGTGCAGGTCGAGCAATTGCCTTACGATGAATTTATTCGTTCGATACCAAAGATGACGATATTGAACATTTTTGAAGCGGAGCCGCTGGAAGGTCGTATGGTGCTTGAAGTTCATCCAAACGTAGCGTACGCAATGCTGGATCGAATGTTAGGCGGACAAGGCATAGCGCCATCCAAAATCAACAACTTAACTGAAATTGAAACCATTATTATGGAGAAAATTTTCAGTCGAACGTTTGAAGGCTTGCAGGAGGCTTGGAAAACAGTAATCGATATTTCTCCTAGGCTGGAAGCATTGGAAACGAACCCGCAGTTCATGCAAATTGTATCGCCCAATGAAACGATCGCACTCATTTCATTCAGTACCAAAATTGGCGATACGACGGGTATGATTAACCTTTGTATTCCGCATGTCGTTATTGAACCGATTATGTCCAGGCTGTCTGTTCATCACTGGTTTGTATCGCAGAAGAAAGCTCGCGCGCCAGAGGAAGTTGAAATATTGGAGCAGCGAGTAAATAAAGCGAAGCTTCCTATCGTAGCTGAGCTTGGCGAATCGTCGCTAACCATTCAAGAGTTTCTAGGACTGAATATTGGTGATGTTATTTCATTGAATAAATCAGTTAATGATGGTCTCAACATTAAAGTTGGAGACAAGCTTAAATTCATTGGCAGTGCAGGCTCTGTTAAGGATCGGCTAGCTGTTCAAGTAGATGAGATTGTCACTGAAGGAGTGGAAGAAGATTATGACGAGTAAGGACTATTTGTCACAAGAGGAAATTGATGCATTGCTACGTCAATCCTCCAGTGAGCCGGAACCGGAGCAGCACACTGAAGTCGGAACACAACTTTCAGACTTTTTATCCGATATGGAACAGTCTGCTCTGGGTGAGATTGGAAACATAACATTTGGCAGCGCGGCAACAGCATTGTCAACGTTGCTTGGCAAGAAAGTAGATATTACTACGCCACAAGTTACTATTGTAAGAAAAGATGAGCTTGCTGACATTTTCCCTAAGCCTCATGTTGCAGTTAGCGTGCAATACGTAGACGGCTTTCAAGGCATTAATTCACTTGTCATAAAAACAAAAGATGCCCAAATCATTGCTGATTTGATGCTTGGCGGTGAAGGCACCAACATCACTGTAGAAGAGCTTAATGAAATTCACATTAGTGCAGTTCAAGAAGCGATGAATCAAATGATGGGGTCATCTGCTACGTCGATGTCAACGATATTTAATCGGTTTGTCAATATTTCGCCGCCAGGCATTGACATTCTAGATGTTAATAACGGTGATGGCATGGAACATTTGCCACCGGTAGATATGTTTATAAAAATATCATTCCGGCTTACGATTGGAGATCTCATAGATTCAACAATCATGCAGCTGCTGCCCATTCCGTTTGCGAAACAAATGGTTGATATATTAATGGGAGTGGTGGATGATCAGCCAGCTCAGCCTGCTGTTCCAGCGCCTCAAACGGCTGCAGCAGCGCCAGCAGCACAACAAGCTATGGCAATGCAAGAAACGGCTGCAGCAGCCCATTTGAACGCTGTGCCGCCGCAAATGAATATGGCTTCACAGGCGCCTCAAATGCCTTCTATGCCGTATCAAACACCTGCAGCTGGCTACGACATGTCGATGCAGCCGCCGGGGCCTCATACATATGGTCATGCAGCTAGTCGAAATGTTAATGTACAGCCTGTGCAATTTGCTAATTTTGGCAATGCGCCAATTATTCAGCCAGATGAGACAAACCTCAATTTACTTCTCGACATACCGCTTAAGGTCACGGTAGAATTAGGAAGGACCCAAAAGCAGATAAAAGATATTTTGGAGCTGTCGCAAGGTTCTATTATTGAGCTGGACAAGCTAGCTGGCGAACCAGTCGACATCCTAGTGAATAACAAGCTGATCGCAAAAGGCGAGGTTGTTGTCATAGATGAAAACTTTGGTGTTCGTGTAACGGATATCGTAAGCCAATGGGACCGCATTCAAAAATTACAATAGCATCCTAGGAGGATAAAAAGATGGCAAACCGCATTCTTATCGTAGACGACGCAGCTTTCATGCGCATGATGATTCGTGACATTTTATCAAAGAACGGCTACGAAGTCGTCGGTGAAGCCCAAGACGGCGCACAAGCAGTGGAGAAGTACAAGGAATTGAAACCTGATTTGACAACAATGGATATTACGATGCCTGAGATGGACGGAATCTCCGCTCTGAAAGAAATTAAAAAAATTGATAGCAATGCTAAAGTAATTATGTGTTCAGCAATGGGTCAGCAAGCAATGGTAATTGATGCGATTCAAGCAGGCGCAAAGGACTTCATCGTCAAACCGTTCCAAGCTGATCGTGTAATTGAAGCGATCAAGAAAACACTCGGATAACGGTTAGACATTATGTTTAACATAGCTTCGCGCATTTCAATGGTGTCTGCTCTTGGGATGGCGATTTGGCCACAATTTGCGGCTGCTGCGGCACAAGGCGGCAGCAGCGCAAACGATGAAGGACAAATGATGTTTACCGGAACAAATGATCTAGCGGGCAACATGATTTGGGTTATCGTATCGCTTGCCATCGTTATCGTATTAATTATTTTAGTCATTAAATGGTTGTCGCAGCGCAATCGCATGTGGGGAACGAATCGATCGCTTCGTTCACTTGGCGGTATTGCGCTAGGACAGAATAACTCGTTACAAGTCGTCGAGATTGCTGGTCGGATTTATATCGTTGGCGTCGGCGAGAACATAACTCTAATTGACAAGCTAGATGATCCTGAGCAAGCAAGTGCTGTTATTTCAGCGCTGGAGCGTCAACAGGAATCGGCTTGGTCAAAGGATCTAGTTTCACAAATACTTAAGAAGTTCAAAGATCGCAACAATCCGAATGGGTCTGATCCTACGAACGAGCAGTGGAACAAGACGTCTTCCTTTCAGGATTTGTTGCAAAATAAGCTTAGTCAGCAAGCTGACCGCAAGCAGCAATTGGAATCGTTATTGCATGAATCTAAATCAAATGAACGGTTGATGGATGATGAAAAATAAGTGGTGGATATCAATCGTTGTTGTTCAATTGCTTGCGATGTTATTACATAATCAAGCATTTGCCGAGCCGTTACCCGACGTATCCATCAATATTGGCAACGGAAGCGGTGACACGCCCGATACTAGCGCATTATCCATTCTTCTATTAATTACAGTACTAAGTATCGCACCAGCGATTATGGTGCTAATGACAAGCTTTACTCGAATCGTTATCGTTCTGGGCTTTGTAAGAACATCGCTTGGAACACAGCAAATGCCACCCAATCAAGTGTTGATTGGACTGGCAATGTTCCTAACCTTCTTTATCATGGCTCCAACGTTCTCTCAAGTAAATGATGTTGCATTGCAGCCCTATTTAAAAGGTCAAATCTCTCAAACAGAAGCTTTTAAGGAAGCCTCCGTTCCGATGAAGAAGTTTATGTTCTCTCATACGAGGGAAAAGGACTTAATGCTTTTTATGAATTATACGAAAACAGAGAAGCCGGCTTCATTTGAAGAGATTCCGATCACAGTACTAATACCTGCATATGCCATAAGCGAGCTGAAAACAGCTTTTATAATGGGATTTATGATATTCATTCCGTTTCTAGTCATCGATATGATTGTCGCAAGCACATTGATGGCAATGGGGATGATGATGCTGCCTCCTGTTATGATTTCCTTGCCGTTTAAGATACTACTATTTGTATTGGTAGATGGATGGTATTTGATCGTAAAATCTTTGTTATTAAGTTTCAACACGTGATACTAGCAGGGAGGGACGTTTGATGAGTACTGATTTCATAATCGGGTTGGCCAGCCAGGCCGTATTCGTTGTTTTGAAAGCCAGTGCACCAATGCTCGTTCTTGCTTTGGTCGTAGGGTTACTAGTCAGCATATTTCAAGCAACAACACAGATTCAGGAGCAGACGCTGGCATTTGTTCCGAAAATTGTAGCGGTTTTCGTGTCCATCATCATTTTTGGCCCATGGATTCTAAATACGGTTATCGACTTCACTTACAATCTGCTGAACAATCTTCATAATTACATCGGTTAGGTTGTGAGTGTATGAACGCGATCGTACAGGGTTTCCCTATTTTTTTGTTAATCTTTTGTCGAATAACTGCGTTTTTCGTCGTAGCGCCTGTTTTTTCGTCGCGAGGCGTGCCGAATGTTTTCAAAATTGGGCTCGGATTTTTTATCTCGTTTATCGTTTTCTTAACGTACGGTGTGAAGCAGACGATGGTTCCGGACGCTGAATATATTTTGGTTCTGGTTCGAGAAATATTGGTCGGCGTACTGCTTGGGTATGTAGTCTACTTGTTCTTCACGGTCGTTCAGACCGCGGGAGCCTTAATGGATTTGCAGGTTGGTTTTGCAATGGCAAATATCGTAGATCCCCATACAGGTACGTCAGCCCCATTGCTCGGCAATTTTAAATACATGATGATCTTAGTTGTTTTCTTAATGATGAACGGTCATCATTTTTTATTAACAGGCCTTATGGACAGTTACGAATGGATGCCTTTGTCCAATGATTTATTTAGCCGAATAATGAGCGGCAGCATTACTGATTTTTTAACAAGAACATTCGCAAACACGTTTTTGCTGGCCATTCAAGTGTCAGCGCCTTTGGTAGTAGCGATGTTTCTGACGGATGTTGGATTAGGCTTCTTAACCAAAACCGCTCCTCAGTTCAATGTTTTTGTAATCGGGATACCTCTAAAGCTAATTATAGGCATGATTTTGCTAGTGTTGTTAATGCCAAGTCTTGCTGGCATATTCGAAAGATTGTTTTCCATCATGTTTGATGCTTTGGAGCAGTTATTCGGTATCGTGCAAGGACCGCCGCCTGACGTGAAATAGGAGGAAGCTTCCCATGCGAAATTACCGTCTAGAGCTTGATTTGCAGCTTTTCAGTCAAGAGAAGACTGAGGAAGCAACTCCGAAGAAAAAGGATGAAGCAAGAAAAAAGGGTCAAATTGCAAGATCGGCTGATTTGCCGGGTTCATTAATATTAATTTTTGTTTTTATGAGCTTCATTATGATGGGCAATTATTTCAAGACACATATCATGATGCTCTTCGGCAATCTGTTTGAAGACTGGCTGTTGATGGATGTTACGACAGGCAACATTATGTCGCTCTTCAATGATGTAGCAATTGAAATGCTGCTAATCTTACTGCCAATCTTTGCGGTAACCGTTCTTGTCGGTGTCCTCGGCAACGTTGTACAGTACGGTTTTTTGCTAACCGGTGATCCTCTAAAAATGAAATTAAGCAAATTGAACCCGATCAACGGCTTTAAGCAAATTTTTTCAGCTAAAACAGTAGTCGAATTTTTGAAAAGTGTTTTAAAACTGCTTATTGTAGCAGTGCTTGTATATATGACCATATCGAAAGAATGGAACCGTATATTAGTGCTTGCTAGCTTGCCAATCCAACAAATATTTAGTTTTACCGCTGGTTTAACGATAAAACTAGGAATAGAAATTGGTGTTGTGCTCGCCGTACTCGCATTAGCAGATTTTTTCTATCAGCGTTATGAGCATAACAAAAGCTTGAGAATGTCTAAGCAGGATATTAAGGATGAATACAAAAAATCTGAAGGTGACCCGATCATTAAGAGCCGCATTCGTGAGCGTCAACGCAAAATGGCCATGCAGCGTATGATGCAAGAGGTTCCTAAAGCGGATGTCATCATTACCAACCCTACACACTTCGCTATTGCATTGAAATATGATGCAACCAAAATGGAAGCGCCAAGAATCATCGCCAAAGGCATGGATCATGTAGCGCTTCGCATTAGAGAAATAGCGAAAGAAAACGGTGTTGTGACAATGGAAAATAAACCGCTTGCCAGAGCGCTTTATGAACGAGCGGAGATTGGGGATGTCATACCTCCAGATCTGTTCCAAGCTGTGGCTGAGGTGCTCGCATATGTATATAAGATGAAAGGCCGATTGAAATCATAACACTACGGGAGGTGGAGGCGTCATGAAAGCAAAGGACTTTGTAATACTATTTGGCGTAATTGGAATTGTACTCATGATGATAATCCCGATCCCAGTCCTACTACTCGATATACTCATCATTTTAAACATTTCGATAGCATTGATGATATTACTTATTGCAATGAATACAAAGGAAGCTCTTGATTTCTCTATATTTCCGGCAATTCTACTAATCACTACCTTATTCCGACTTGCGCTGAACGTTTCTACCACTAGAAATATTTTGTCACATGCGGAAGCAGGGGAAGTCGTTGCTACGTTTGGCAGCTGGGTTGGCGGTGGAGAAATTGCCATTGGATTTATCGTCTTCCTCATTCTCGTAGTCGTGCAGTTCATCGTTATTACGAAAGGTTCTGAACGGGTAGCGGAAGTTGCAGCACGATTCACGCTCGACGCGATGCCGGGTAAACAAATGAGTATTGATGCAGATTTGAACGCTGGTTTGATTAATGAACATCAAGCGAAAGCACGTCGTTCCAAAATCGAACGTGAAGCGGACTTTTACGGGGCAATGGATGGTGCCAGCAAGTTTGTAAAGGGTGATGCGATTGCTTCCATTATCATTCTAGTCATCAACTTAGTTGGCGGATTTATCATTGGTATGGCGATTCATGGCTTGAGCTTTGGCGAGTCGCTTTCGACGTTCTCGATCCTGACAATTGGTGACGGTCTCGTCAGCCAAATACCTGCATTGCTTATTTCCACAGCTGCTGGCCTTATCGTAACTAGAGCAGCATCAGAGGGGAATTTGGCAGAGGATGTAACCGCTCAGCTATTCAAATACCCGAAGCTGCTATTTATTGCAGCTGGAACAATCGCTTTGCTAGGCCTTACACCAATCGGACCATTAAGAACTTGGCCATTCGCTATTATGCTGGCCTTTGGCGGCTGGTATATGCAGAAAGCTATACATAAGCAACAAGAGCAAGAAGAAATGCTTGTCGAAGAACAGCAAATTGAAGAGGTTCGCAGTCCAGAGAGTGTAATTAGCCTCTTGCAGGTCGATCCGATTGAATTTGAGTTTGGTTATGGTCTTATCCCACTTGCGGATACGCAGCAGGGAGGAGATTTGCTTGATCGAATCATTATGATACGCAGGCAATGTGCGCTGGAGCTTGGGCTCGTCGTACCAGTCATCCGGATAAGGGATAACATTCAACTGAAGCCAAATGAGTATGTCATCAAAATTAAAGGCAACACCGTCGCTCGGGGCGATTTGCTGCTTAATCATTATTTGGCCATGAGCCCGGGATTTGAGGATGATTCGGTCGTTGGTATTGAAACAACTGAACCAGCCTTCGGATTGCCTGCGATTTGGATTGATGAGCAAATGAAGGAACGTGCCGAACTTTCCGGCTATACAGTCGTTGACCCGCCTTCAGTCGTTGCTACACATTTAACTGAGATTATTAAGCGACATGCACATGAGCTGATTGGACGTCAAGAAACGAAGCAGCTCGTAGAAAATGTAAAAGAGTCTTATCCTGCGCTTATTGATGAACTTATACCGTCTATTCTTACCATTGGTGACGTACAAAAAGTGTTGTCGAAGCTTCTAAGAGAAAAGGTGTCTATACGAGATCTTGTTACTATCTTTGAAGCATTAGCGGATCATGGAAACTATACGAAAGACCCTGATATATTGACAGAGTATGTACGTCAGTCGCTATCAAGACAAATTACACAGCAGTTTTCATCTGGTAGCGATACGTTACGAGTGATAACAGTAGGACCGCAGCTTGAGAAAAAAATTGCTGAATCTGTGCAGCAATCGGATCAAGGCAGCTATATTGCACTAGATCCCGTTTCCACTCAACAGATTTACCAGAAGCTCAATGAGCATGTAAATCGTCAGATCCAAGCTGGCCAACAGCCTGTTGTGCTCGCATCACCTACCATTCGGATGTATTTGAGACAAATTGTGGAGAGAACGATGCAGGATGTACCCGTACTTTCTTACAGTGAGCTTGAACCAAATATTGAAGTTCAGAGTGTCGGGGTGGTGAATCTATGAGAGTAAAACGATATGTCGTCAGTGCATTGCCAGAAGCGGTCTCTCTGATTCGAAGCGAGCTTGGGAAAGATGCAGTTATATTGAATACGAAGGAAATTAAAGTAGGCGGCTTTATGGGGATGTTTCGTAAGAAAAAGATGGAGGTTATCGCCGCTATCGAATCGAATCAAGCGAATCAATCGAGTCCCCAAGCAAAACCTCAGCGAAACCCGGATCCTCAAGTGGATGCGGTCGTTGAGCAAATTTTGCAAACGGCGCAGCGAACAGCAACGGCTGTAATGGAGCCGCCAAGCGTTCAAGCAGTTTCTTCAGTACCGATTGCAGAGCTTCAGAAGGACAAAATAGAACGAGAGCAATTCATCATCGATGAGATTCGAGATTTAAGAGAATACATGTTAAAACTCTCGAAACAGCAAAACAATCTTATTTCTATGTCAGAGCACTTGATTGCACTGAGAGAACACTTGATAGAACAAGAAAT
Source organism: Pristimantibacillus sp. Z349TD_6 (assembly GCF_056173205.1). Classification (NCBI taxonomy): domain Bacteria; kingdom Bacillati; phylum Bacillota; class Bacilli; order Caryophanales; family Paenibacillaceae; genus Pristimantibacillus (SeqCode); species Pristimantibacillus sp. Z349TD_6. Next base: position 3,640,001 of record NZ_CM149662.1, read on the forward strand.
GGAATTGCAGTGGATTGAGCGTTTGATACAAGCTATTTCTGACAAAGAATCCGAAGCAAAAATTGTCTTTTCAAAGGAACAAATATGGGAGCATGCGGCAGAGCTGCTGCAAGAGTGGCTGCAACCCTACAGTGGCAGCAGCATTAGCAGCCAAGTAAGAGTGGTTCATTTTGTTGGTCCAACCGGTGTTGGCAAGACGACGACTATTGCGAAGCTTGCAGCTGAACAAACAATCAAGCAGGGCAGGAAAGTGGGGTTCATTACTTCGGACACCTACCGAATTGCAGCTGTGGATCAACTCAGAACTTATGCCAATATCTTGAACGTGCCGCTAGAGGTCGTTTTCTCGCAGATGGATTTGCCCCGTGCTTTCAAGCAGCTTGAAGAACGAGAACTCATTTATATGGATACAGCTGGGAGAAACTTCCGCAGCGAGCTTCATGTATCAGAGGTCAACAGCTTGCTTCAAACGACCGAGGCTAACGAAACGGTGCTTGTGCTTAGCATGACTGGCAAGACGAAAGATATGTCAGCAGTAGCCAATCATTTTTGCAAATACGGCGTTCGAAAAGTGTTGTTTACAAAGCTTGATGAAACATCGGTTTACGGAGCAATTTTTAATCTAATTATGAATTTTGAATTGCTTCCTACCTATATGGCGAGTGGGCAGACCGTTCCGGACGATATCGAGAAGTTTCAAGTGGATTCATACGTTAAGCAACTGCTCGGGAGCAATAGTTTATGATGGATCAAGCTGAAGCATTACGTAATTTAGTCAAGCAGCAGGAGCTTCAAGATGAAGGCCGCACGACTCGTGTAGTGACGGTAACGAGCGGTAAGGGCGGAGTTGGAAAGTCGAATTTCAGCTTGAATTTTGCATTAGCGCTCCAACGATTGGGTAAAAAAGTGCTCGTTTTTGATGCAGATATCGGAATGGCCAACATTGATGTGCTTATGGGCGTTTCGTCCACGTACAATTTGTATCATCTGCTCAAGCAGGAGAAAACAATTTGGGAAATCGTGCAGGAAGGTCCGGAAGGGCTGAGCTTTATTGCAGGTGGATCTGGTTTTAGAGATTTGATGGATTTGTCTACAGAGCAGCTTGACCGTTTCGCTGATGAGATTAGCAAGCTGCATGGCAGGTATGATGTAATCTTGTTTGATACTGGCGCAGGCCTATCGAAGGAAACGGTTAAATTTATAACTGCAGCGCAAGAAACAATCGTTGTGACAACGCCCGAACCTACTTCAATTACAGATGCTTACGCATTAATTAAGATGGTTAAAGCGATGGAGGTGGATGTTCACTTCAAATTAATTGTCAATCGAGCCGCTGATTTCCGTGAAGGAAAACAAACCGCTGATAAAATTAGCATGGTTGCACACAGGTTTCTTCAATCCGATTTGCCGCATCTTGGTATTTTGCCGGATGACCCAAATGTGTCAAAAGCTGTGAAGCGTCAAGTGCCCTTTACTGTAGCCTATCCTGGAAGCGAAGCATCCGTTGCTATTGACCGGATCGCTAAGCAATTTCTTGAAATACCACAGAATACTGCAATTAACGGCGGTGTCAAAGGATTTCTGCATAAAATGTTCAGACTCTCAAGATAATCCTTTGGAAGTGAGGAGGAAATGGAATGGTTCCTTATCGCGTACTAGTTGTAGATGATTCCGCATTTATGCGAAAGATCATTAGTGATTTAATCATTCAAGATTCACAGTTTAAGATCGTAGCTACAGCTAAAAACGGTCATGAAGCAATAGAAGCAGTTCGTGAATGGAAACCGGATGTCGTTACCTTAGATCTTGAAATGCCGTTAATGAACGGAATTGACGCATTGCAGATTATTATGAAGGATCATCCAACTCCTGTAATAATGCTCTCAGGTATAAGCGAAGACAATACAAGAGAAACGATTAAAGCACTCCAATTTGGTGCATTCGACTTCATTAGAAAACCTTCTGCAACGATCTCAAATGATATTCGCCAAGTTGGAGAGGTTCTGCTTGAGAAATTGCGTATCGCAGTATTAACGAAGCGTTATCAGCCAGTGATTACGATTAGCGAGAAACAAGAAACAAAAGCAGATGATAGCAGCTTGCCAAAAGCGAAAAAAGAAGTAGTTTCGAACAACATTTTACACCATGAGGAGCTGCCGTTTGAAGCCTTGTCTACTTCTGCTAAAGATCGGAACAAATTGCCGTTCAAGAAAGCGGAAGATAAACAAGGGCAACAACGCTCGGTTCCCCCTTTACATAATAAGCTTATAAGCAATATGCAAGATGAAGCAAAGCCTAACGATGCCAAATCTAAGATTGCACCTCGCAAATCAGTCGAAAAGGTACCGCAGGCTGAACCTAAATCTCATTTCACTGAGCCACCTTCAACAAAAAAAGCAAAGACAGTCCAGACAGCTTCTACCTTTAAACATATCGTAGCCATTGGAACTTCGACAGGCGGTCCTAGAGCATTGCATGAGGTAATCACTTCTTTGCCAGCTGATTTCCCAGCACCGGTGCTTATCGTACAGCATATGCCTCCCAAATTCACCAAATCGTTAGCTCAGCGGCTAGACAGCTTTAGCGAGATTCATGTCGTAGAAGCAGAGCAGGGAGAGAAAGTAGTTGCTGGCGTTGCCTATATCGCACCTGGCGGCTTTCATATGGAGCTTGTCAAAGATGCTTCTAGCTACTCGATTGCCCTCACTGAACAGCCGCAGCGCAACGGACATCGTCCTTCTGTAGATGTATTGTTTGAATCCTTGGCTGAATATCGCGAACTGAAGCGTCATGCGGTCATAATGACAGGCATGGGCAGCGATGGGGCGAAGGGGATGAAGCTGTTATCCGAATGTGGAATTGAAACGACCATAGCAGAAGCTGAAGAAACCTGTGTCGTTTATGGAATGCCGAGATCGGCTGTTGAAGCTGGATGTGTGAGTAAAGTATTGCCACTGCAGCATATTGCATCGCAACTGAAGCAAGCAGTGCTGAAATAGATAGGCTAGAATGGCTTCACCATACTAACAGGAGGTGCTAGGAAATGGATATGAATGCCTATTTATCGATGTTTATCGATGAATCTAATGATCACCTGCAATCCTTGAATGAAAATTTGCTTCGTCTGGAAAGCGAGCCTGAGGAGCTAAGTATCGTTCAAAATATATTCCGTTCAGCGCATACGCTCAAAGGAATGTCAGCTACGATGGGTTTTGAAGATTTAGCAGCGCTGACGCATGAAATGGAAAATGTGCTTGACCTCGTTCGCAACAGCAAGCTAAAAATGGACAGCTTTATTTTTGACACTTTGTTTAAAGGGTTAGATGCGCTTGAAGCAATGGTTCAGGATATTGTGGACGGCGGTACAGGAAAAGCGGACGTTACCTCGATCGTTGAATCGCTGCAAATCATCTTGAAAAGCGATTATAGCGCAAGCAAAGCGACTCAGGCTCCAACCGTAGCGGCTAATGCACCAAGTGCTGCAGAATCAAGCGCATCAGGGGCGATGCTGCTTGATGAGTTTCAATCTTCGATTTTGCTTCAATCGATAGAAACAGGACATAACGTTTTTCATATTCAAATCGCTATTCGCGATAATTGCTTGCTAAAAGCCGTTCGTGCTTATATGGTATTTGATTTGCTAGAGCGCAATGGTGAAGTTATTAAATCAGATCCGTCCGTTCAAGACATTGAACAAGAAAAATTCAATTTCACTTTTACGGTGTTTACGATTTCACGCTTGCAGCAGGAAGATCTTCAAGCACAGCTGCTCAATATTTCAGAAATTGAATCCGCTGTTGTCACTTCTTTGGATGCAGAGTCTTTAGCCGTGCTCGGCCAATCTAACGCAGCTGCGGCAGTAGAGGTTGTCGAAGTTGCTGAACCTGCTGCACCGCAATCCGAAGCGGCAGTTACATCTGTTGAAGCAGCAAAAGGACAAGCTCGATCGGCACCTGCTGCCAGCACACCAGCTAATGTGTCGAAGACGATTCGTGTAGACATTGAGAGACTCGATACGCTCATGAACTTGTTTAGCGAATTGCTTATTGACCGGGTTAGGCTGGAACAGCTATCTAGTGAAATCAAACGCAGTGATTTGACTGAAACTGTGGAACATATGGCGCGCGTGAGCTCTGATCTTCAAAGTATTGTACTTAAGCTTCGCATGGTACCTGTGGATTCTGTATTCAATCGTTTCCCTCGTATGATTAGAGATTTAGCAAAATCGCTAGACAAAAAAATCGATCTTGTTATTACAGGAGCCGATACGGAACTTGACCGTACGGTTATCGACGAAATTGGAGATCCGCTTGTTCATCTATTGCGCAACTCGGTTGATCATGGAATCGAAACGGTGGAAGAGAGAATTGCAGCAGGCAAGCCAGAAACCGGTACGATTTTCTTGCGCGCGTTCCATAGCGGAAATCATGTCTTCATTGAAGTGGAAGAGGATGGCCGCGGCATACACCATGAACGAGTTCTAAAAACAGCCATTAAAAATGGCGTCGTCACGGCTGACGAAGCAAAACTGCTGACGCCGGATGAAATTAATATGCTTATTTTTGCGGCAGGCTTCAGTACCGCAGATAAAATTTCGGACATATCCGGACGCGGTGTTGGTCTAGACGTCGTTCGTTCAAAAATTACTTCTCTAGGCGGAAACGTAACGATAGATTCTGCATTTGGTAGAGGAACGAAATTTTCTGTTCAATTGCCGCTTACGCTATCCATTATTTCCGCAATGCTGATCAAGCTGGGGTCGGAGAAGTATGCTATCCCATTGTCTTCGATCGTTGAGACAGGCATTATCCGCAAAGAACAAATTCTTCAAGTGCATGGCAACAAAATGATAGAGTTCAGAAATACCATCATACCTCTAGTATCGCTAAGCAAAGTGCTTGACTCTCCTGATTTTAATGAGAATGACGAGCTTGAAACGGAAATTGTAGTCGTTCGTAAAGGCGAGAAGTGGGCAGCAGTAATGGTCGATGAATTTATTGGTCAAAGTGAAATCGTGCTAAAAACGCTGGGCAAATATTTAACGAATATTAAAGCAATTTCCGGCGCAACGATACTTGGCGATGGTTATGTCGCATTGATTATCGATCCGAATGCACTTATCAAATAGGGAGGTTTTTACGATGGGAGAAGAATTAAAGGTTATCGTGTTTGCACTAGGCAGCGAAGAGTATGGAATTGAAGTAGACAAGGTCCGTACGATTGAAAGATTGTCTCCAATTACACGCGTTCCGAAGACAGCTACTTTTATTAAAGGGGTTATTAACCTTCGCGGTGTGGTCGTTCCTGTCATTGACCTGAGAGGCAGATTCAATCTAACGGAAACGGCAACTACAGAAAACTCAAGAATCATTGTTGTTTCAGTGGCTGACATCGAAGTTGGATTCATCGTAGACTCGGCGAATGATGTCATCGACATTGATACAGATACGATTGATTTGCCGCCCGAAATTGTTGGAGGCATTAAAGCTAAATACTTAAGAGGCATTGCAAAGCTTGGTGAAGGTCGACTTCTCATCATGCTGAACTTGTCCGAAGTGCTCAACAAGAATGAAATAATTCAACTTGAGCAGCTTGAGGTATAACTTGTGAACCTTTTTAGCCGCTTTGAAGCATTTGAATTAGATGTATTGAAAGAAGTCGGCAATATTGGAGCAGGCAATGCTGCTACGGCATTATCCCGTTTGTTAGATAAGCCAGTTGATATGGCGGTGCCGAAGGTAAGTTTGCTTCCATTTGAAGAAGTGGCGGAGCGTGTTGGCGGTTCGGAAAAAATCGTCATTGCTGTTTTTCTTCGAGTGGAGGGAGAAGCTCCCGGCAACATGTTTTTTATCATTGAAGAAGATTCGGCAAGGCGATTGTTGCGTCAACTGCTTTCCTTAAATATTGAAGAGCAGGACGGTTATTCAGAAATGGAACTGTCTGCTCTTTGTGAGATTGGCAATATTTTAGCAGGTTCTTATTTATCTTCATTAGCTGATTTCACTCATTTAGCAATGGCCCCCTCCGTACCCGCTATAGCAGTAGATATGGCAGGTGCCGTGCTTAGCTACGGTTTAATGCAATACGGAGAGATGGGGGACTCGGCCCTACTTATTGAAACGACCTTTTTGGAGGATTGTCAGTCGCTTGAAGGACATTTTTTCCTCATTCCAGATCCAGAGTCGTTTGAGAAAATTTTTAGGGCTTTGGGAGTCGTTAGCGAATGATACAACAAAATTTGGTCAAAGTCGGCATGGCAGATTTAAATATTGCAACGGATGGGGCGATACTCAAAACGACCGGCTTAGGTTCATGTGTTGGACTTACCTTGTATGATCCAACGCGAAAAATAGCCGGTATGGCACATGTCATGCTGCCATCTTCAGACATTGCCCGTGAGACCAAAATGAATCTAGCTAAATATGCAGATACCGCCATACCCGAGCTGCTTGATCGAATGATAGCAGCAGGTGCATACATTGAACGCATGAAAGCTAAGATGGCTGGTGGAGCTCAAATGTTTGCTATGTCTGGACACAGTGATTCGCTAAGAATTGGCCCGCGCAATGTTGAATCCTGTACAGAAATGCTTAGAAGATTCAAAATTCCGATTATCTCTCAAGATACGGGCGGAAATTTTGGTAGAACGATAGAGTTTGACAGTACTAGCGGAATGCTTTCCATAAGAAGTGTGCAATTTGGAACAAAGGAGATTTAAAAATGTTCGGAACATGGCGATGGAATGTCGTATTTGGAATTTTCGGCACCGTGCTTACGGTAGCTTTCTCAATCGGTAACAATCCGATTACTGTTATGCTGCTTAGAAGTATGTATGCTTTCATCGCTTTTTTTGTTCTTGCGTATGGAGTACGGGCAATATTGGCATACATCCTTCAACCGCCAGCACTAATAGGCTCGGAAATTGAAGATGAAGAAGGAAAAGGCAGTCAGCTAGATTTACAGACACCTGATGAGTCAGAAGATATCAATCAATTGTTGAAATCACAGATTAAAGATGGTGCCGGCAAGCAGCCAATCGAAACACAGAAAGATGATGCAAGCGATTTTCGTCCGTTAAATCCTCCGCAATTGTTAAATACAAAAAATACACAGCCTGAAGAATTGGTTAAAGCCATTCGTCACCTGACAGGAGAGTGAGTCGATGATTGAGCAGAAGACCCCTCATTTGACAAACTTGCAGATGTGGCAAGCCTGGAGAGAACAAGGCGATTTGGAAGCGAAAAAGACGTTGATTGAACAATATTTGCCGCTGGTTGATTATGTAACGAATCGAATGGCCATTGGACTCCCAAAAAACGTCATTAGAGATGACCTTGCAAGCAATGGCGTAATGGGTCTTATTGACGCAATTGAAAAATTTGATTACGGCCGCGGCTTGCAGTTTGAAACGTATGCATCATGGCGCATTCGCGGCGCTATAATAGATGGCTTAAGACAAGGCGACTGGGTCCCGCGTTCTGTGCGAGAGAAGGCCAAACGAGTAGAAGAGGCATATCAGCATTTAGAGCAGCAATATTTGCGTTCTGTGACAGATGCAGAAATTAGCCGCTACCTTGATGTAACGGAGAAAGAATTCATTAATATGCTGCAAGATATTGCGGTAACAACGGTCTGCTCATTGGAGGACCCGATTCGTGAAGAGGAATCGGAGACAAGAATGTCTTTGCTAGTGGACGATAAGGCGAAAAACCCGGATCATAAGGTTCATGAGTTTTATTTGAAAGAATCATTGGTTAAAGGGATTGAAAGACTTACGGAAAAGGAACGAACAGTCGTTTCTCTCTTCTATTATGAGGAACTATCATTAAGTGAAATTGCTGAAGTAATGTCACTATCACCGTCGAGAATATCCCAGCTCCATTCTAAAGCGATTTTGAGGCTGCGAGGAGCTTTGGCTAAGCATAAAGATCAACTCATGCAACATTAAAAGGGGGGAGCTACGTGGAAAATCTTCAATTAGAATCATACCTACGCATACAGACATCTGCCGATAATTTGTCTGCATTTTTAACCTTTAGCAGGATTTCGGACGAATTCGAATGTAACGGCGATGAGCTAGAACGATTCTTGCATAGCAAGGGGATCGTTTTTGGCCTTCGTAAAGAAGTTCTGAGTCAGATTGGCACTAATCCTCTCGCATATTTCAAAGAACAAACACTTGTTGCGCAAGGGCAGTCTCCTACACCTGGTAAAGACGGATATGTGAAGCTAGTTTATGATATGGATAAAAATGTGAACGCCCCAACGGAGCTCGAGGATGGGAAGGTTGACTTTAAAGAAGTTGTTCAGTTGAAAAATGTCAAGCGTGGACAATTGATTGCTGAGCGATTCGAGCCTACAGCAGGTCCTGTTGGCAGGACGGTAACGGGAGAAGAAATTGCTCCAAGGCTTGGCAAGCACGTTAGATTTAAAGTAGGCAAAAATGTCGTTTTGAACAATGAGCAGACGGCTATGTATTCGGCAATTGACGGCTTGATTTCGCTTACTGAAAAAGAAAAAATTAATGTGTTTCCTGTTTACGAAGTAAACGGCGATGTGGATTACAGTGTCGGCAATATTGATTTTGTTGGTACAGTAGTCATCAGAGGCAACGTTCTTAGCGGATTCAGGGTTAAAGCTTCGGGCGATATCCGAGTTATTGGCGGAGTTGAAGGGGCAGAAATCGAATCAGAAGGCTCTGTTGAAATTACAGGCGGAATATTGGGAAGCAACAAAGGTTTTGTAAAAGCTGGACGAAACGTCCGGAGCTCATTTATACAAGAAGGCAATGTTATCGCGGGCGAAGAGGTGCTGGTATCTCAGAGCATCATGCATTCGCATGTAAAAGCCGGAAAAAATGTTGTGTGCTCAGGCGCAAAAGGATTGATCGTAGGCGGACTTGTACAAGCAGGTGACCTTGTCAGCGCGCGAACCATTGGCAACTCGATGTCCACAGCCACAACCATTGAAGTAGGCGTAAACCCTGAATATCGTTCGGAGCTGCTCGAGCTAAGAACGAGGCTAAGGCAGAACATGGATAATTTAGATAAAACGGATAAAGCGCTAGTTATTTTGGATCAATTAGCTGTGACAGGGAAATTAACTCCTGAGAAGCTGGCATTGCGCGTTAAGCTGACCGCCACAAAACGTCAGACCGTACTTGAGAATGATGAGACGAGAAGCCGTATTCTTGAGATAGAGAAAACGCTGGAGAACACAGATCGATCGAAGATCGATGTCAGCAATATTGTATTTGGCGGAACAAAAATTGTAATTGGCAGGTACACAAAGTTTGTGAAGGATTCAGCGCAGCGGGTGACCTTCCGTTATTCCGAAGGGGATATCGTCTTAGTTCCTTATACCAAATAACGCTTGAAATTGATGAATGGCGCAAAGGGGTGAGCAGATATGACGTTCAAATCCATTGATTTGCAGATGTCTGTACCACGAACGCAAGAATTCAGCGGCATGCATGGACAAGCGATGCATAAACCTGTAGCTGATCAGAATACGTTGGCCAATCAGTCTGCCAAACAAACAGAGCTATTAAGAGGGAAAAACACAGCGATCGAGCAATCAAACGGCCTTCATATTCGCAGTGATCAAGAAGGTCAACAAGGTAACGCTTATCAGCAGGCAAAACGTAAGCGTACACAGTTATCCTCGGATGTTGATGAACAGGAGGCGGCTCCTACACATCCGTACAAAGGCCATAGGCTTGATATTAAGTTATAAAATGAAGGCATCCAATGAAAGGCAGGCTATGAACGATGCAGCCATACTTGCAATATATCGTATTACTAGGAGCGGTTGTTATTGTCGGTGCCTTTGTAATGCCTCGTAAGAAGCAGGATACAGCTCTACCGTCACAATCGATGCAAAACATGGAAACCGCGCTGGAGCAGTTTATGGAGAACATGGAGAAGGACAATGAGGATCTTGTGCTCCTCGTTAGAACTGCTCAGCAAGAATCGAAATTAGATGCGGATCGCAAGGAGCAGCGTATTGTAGAATTGGAGCGGAAATGCGAACAGCTCACAGAGCAGCTGCAAAAGAAAATGTCCGAGTCCACGGCCTATGTGCGTCCAGTGGAACCCCCATTGCCAGCGGTCTCATTAAATTCGAATCAACAACTTGTTAAAGATGCGCCTGTTGTTGAACATATTATAGAAGAGACAGTGCGGATGAACACCATCCAGGACAGATATAAAGAGCTGTTTACACTTTATGAGCAAGGGAAATCGATTGAAGCGATATCCAAAAAGCTTGGTATGAACAAAGGTGAGGTACAGCTTATTATACAGCTCGCTAAGCAGGAGGATTCTGTCCATGCTTAAAAGTCGAGTATTTCTTATGGGATTAGGTGCAGGCATCATCATTGGCGCTTTGTTGTTCCAGCTGATGCTCTCTGGCGAGCAAAGCAGGCAAAGGCTTAGTGACTTAGGAAAAGAGTCAGATGAGAAGCTTTACACTCAACTAGAAGTTGATGCTTTGTTAAAGGCAAATCAAGACTCGCTTCAGCTTAATAAGGACAACACAGGGGGACAGGAGACTAAGCCTGCTGATGATTCTGACAAGGCTAAGGAGCAGACAAGCGAGGCGAAGACTGATAAAGCTGCGCCTACGGCAGTCCCTGTTCAGGAACAGTCAAAGGTCAAGCATGTTATTAGAATTAAAGCAGGCTCTAGCCTGACGAATACAGCAGAGCTTCTTGCTTCAAATAAAATTATTAAAGATAAAACCGCTTTTGTATCAAAAATGAAAAAGTCAAAGAAGCTGGTTCGCGCCGGTTATTTTTTGTTTCATGAGGAGATAACGGTTGAAGAAGCCATTCGGATCGTAACCGGTGAGCCTTTAACATCTTCAGAAGTAAATCTTCTAACTGCCAACAAAAAATAGCTATCCTATCTTTTCTGAAACGATTGTTGCATGCGATGTGTATTTATGGTATATTAATTCACGGTGTTAAAAACGCACGCAGGTCAATTTTGTCAAACGGTGCTTCCGCCCGGCGGAAGTTTTGACGAAAGATGCGACTAGCGGAGGAGCACTAAAAAAACCATTATAGGAGGTGTTGGAGAAATGGCGGTTATTTCCATGAAACAGCTACTAGAAGCTGGGGTACACTTCGGTCATCAGACTCGTCGTTGGAACCCGAAGATGGATCGTTATATCTTCACAGAAAGAAACGGGATTTACATTATTGATTTGCAAAAAACGGTGAAAAAAGTTGACGAAGCGTACAACTTTGTTAAATCGATCGCTGCAGACGGCGGCACTATGCTGTTCGTAGGTACGAAAAAACAAGCTCAAGATTCCGTTAAAGAAGAAGCAGAGCGTTGCGGCAACTTCTACATCAACCAACGTTGGTTGGGCGGTACTTTGACTAACTTCCAAACGATTCAAAAACGTATTGATCGTTTGAAACAACTTGAAAAATGGGCTGAGGACGGCACTTTCGAGGTTCTACCTAAGAAAGAAGTTATCATCCTTAACAAAGAAAAAGACCGTTTGGAAAAATTCCTTGGCGGTATTAAAGGAATGAAAGGTTTGCCAAGCGCGTTGTTCATTATCGACCCACGCAAAGAGCGTATTGCTGTTGCAGAAGCTCGCAAACTTGGTATCCCAATCGTTGGTATCGTTGATACGAACTGTGATCCAGACGAAATTGACTACGTAATCCCAGGTAACGATGATGCAATTCGTGCCGTTAAGTTGTTGACTTCGAAAATGGCTGATGCAATCGTTGAAGCTAACCAAGGCGAACAAACAACGGCTTAATTTAAAGGCTTTAATTAGTCAACAAAGGGTGGTCAGATGGTGATAAACCTCTCACTGCCCTTTTTTTGAATGTAAATCACTAAAAAAACAATTAATGATTCTCGAAGCTACATAGACTTCGTGAAACCTATAGGAGGGCTTACAATGGCAGTTAGTGCTAGCGCGGTAAAAGAGCTTCGTGAAAGAACTGGAGCTGGAATGCTTGATTGCAAGAAAGCTTTGGACGAAACAAACAATGACGTTGAAAAAGCAATTGCAGTACTTCGTGAAAAAGGTTTGGCGGCAGCAGCAAATAAAGCTGGTCGTATTGCAACCGAAGGCGTAGTTGAATCGTATATTCATGCAGGCGGCCGTATCGGCGTTATCGTTGAAGTAAACTGTGAAACGGATTTCGTTGCAAAAACGGATCAATTCCGTGAGTTTGCAAGAGACGTAGCTATGCAAATCGCTGCAGCTAACCCTAAATTCGTTAGCCGTGACGAGGTTTCTTCTGAAGAGCTTGAAAAAGAGCGCGAAATTTTGAAAGCTCAAGCACTTAACGAAGGCAAGCCTGAAAAAATCGTTGAAAAAATGGTTGAAGGCCGCATCTCGAAATACTACGAAGAGTTCTGTCTTCTTGAGCAATCGTTCATTAAAGACCCAGACAAAACAATCTCCGTATTGCTTAACGAAAAAATCAGCAAAATTGGTGAAAACATTTCCATCCGTCGCTTCGTTCGTTATGAGCTTGGTGAAGGTCTAGAGAAAAAAGTTGACAATTTCGTTGAAGAAGTTATGGCTCAAGTTAAACATTAATCCGAACGCACAGGCGGGGCGGGGCGTCCGCCCCGCCTGCTTGTATGATTAGAACATATTTGAAGGACCTCATTTACTGAGGTGCATGATGGAGGTATTAACGTTGGAGCATCCTGTGTATAAACGTATCGTTTTGAAAGTAAGCGGTGAATCATTGTCTGGTCAGGAAGGTTATGGCATTGAAGCGACGGTCATATCTTCGATTGCTGATCAGGTGAAGGAAGTCGTAGCACTTGGCATAGAAGTAGCCATCGTTGTCGGAGGCGGCAACATTTGGCGTGGAATTGCAGGTTCTGCAAAAGGCATAGACCGTGCAACAGCTGATTACATGGGAATGCTGGCTACTCTTATGAATTCACTTGCACTTCAAGATGCACTGGAACAAATCGATGTACCTACTCGCGTACAAACATCGATCGCGATGCAACAAATCGCTGAACCGTACATCAGACGTCGTGCTATCCGTCATTTGGAAAAAGGACGCGTCGTTATCTTTGCTGCAGGAACTGGTAATCCGTTTTTCTCAACAGATACAACAGCAGCGCTTCGCGCAGCTGAGATCGAAGCAGAAGTAATATTAATGGCGAAAAACAAAGTGGATGGCGTATATTCTGCTGATCCATTTAAAGATAGCACAGCTGAGAAATTTGAGGAGCTTACATACCTCGACATGCTTAACCGTAATCTAGGCGTAATGGATTCAACCGCAGCTTCACTTTGCATGGATAATAATATTCCTCTTATCGTATTTGCGATTACAGAGAAAGGGAATATTAAACGCGTCGTGCTGGGTGAGAAAATCGGAACGATAGTGAGAGGAAGTGCGAAATAATGCCACAAGAGCTGAAAAAAAACGCAGAAGAACGTATGGATAAAGCGATTTCCGCGCTAAAACGTGATTTGTCGTCTTTGCGCGCTGGTAAAGCTAATTCATCTTTGCTTGACCGTATTCAAGTGGAATACTACGGCGCAATGACGCCTGTCAATCAACTTGCTAACATCAGTACGCCAGACTCTCGTACGTTGTTCATTCAACCATGGGACAAATCGTCGATGGCGGCAATCGAGAAAGCGATTATGAAATCGGATCTTGGACTAACACCTTCCAATGACGGTGCATCGATTCGTCTTTCTATCCCACCGCTTACAGAAGAGCGCCGGGCAGAGCTTGTGAAAACTTCGAAAAAGCTTGGCGAAGATGCAAAAGTAGCTATTCGCAATATTCGTCGGGATGCTAATGACAGCGTGAAAAAACTTGAGAAAACAACAATTTCTGAAGATGAATCACGTGGTCACCAAGAGGATATTCAGAAGGCAACTGATAAATTTATTGCTGAAGTAGATAAAGTGCTTGTTGCCAAAGAAAAAGAAATTATGGAAGTATAATAATCTCTGGGCCCCTCCGATAGGTGGGGTTTGGTTTTGATTTCGGTTGGGAGGAAGTAAGATGATCGAGCGACTTTGGGCCAAATTAGGCAAATCGTCCTTACAGCCGACTGATTCTGTGGCCTCAGAAAATGTGCCTGAGCATGTTGCAATTATAATGGATGGGAACGGCCGTTGGGCTAAAGATCGTGGATTGCCACGTATGGCTGGTCATCATTCCGGCATGAAAGCGGTCAAACGTATTACCATTGCAGCGGATCGGTTAGGCGTCAAATATTTGACGTTATATGCGTTTTCAACGGAAAACTGGAAGAGACCTAAAGCTGAAGTGGATTTTCTTATGAAGCTTCCGCAGCAATTTCTTGAAATTGAATTAGAAGAATTGATAGCCAACAACGTGCAGGTTCGCATGATGGGGCATAAAGAGGATTTGCCTTCATTTACGATTAGTGCAGTTGAAGAAGCCATTATAAAGACCGCTAACAATACAGGGCTAGTTCTAAACTTTGCCTTAAACTATGGAAGCCGTAAGGAAATGCTTGAAGCTGTGAAAAGCATCGCATCAGAGGTTCAGCAAGGAAATCTTGCAATCGACGATATCGATGATAAAGTAATGGCTGATCGTTTGCTTACAAGTGGATTGCCCGATCCAGATTTGCTCATTCGTACAAGCGGTGAATTGCGTTTAAGTAATTTTATGATGTGGCAGCTTGCTTATAGTGAATTGTGGTTTACGGATGTGTATTGGCCTGAATTTACGGAAGCGCATTTTCAAGAAGCGATTTTGGAGTATCAGCGCCGCGCGCGTCGATATGGTGGATTGTAGCTTCAAGCGACGGAGTGTGACTTTTCATTGAGACAACGATTGATTACTGGAATTGTAGCAGGTGCAGGCTTCATAGGTTTAACAATAGCAGGCGGATGGTTGTATACAACTCTCCTCGTATTGCTAGCTATTATTGGTTTTACTGAATATGCGCGAATGAATGGTGTAGCATGGTCGCATCCGTCAACTTTGCTCGGATATGCGGGTGTGCTACTGTTTGTGCTTCCATGGTCTGATTGGGGAATTGTTATTCCATCTTTCCTGACTATTGTTTGGATGCTGGCCTTCTTGCTGCTTGCCCTAACCGTGATTACCAAAAATAAAACGACAATTGATGGCGCCGCACTTATGTTGCTAGGCGCTTTATATGTAGGTTACGGCTTTTCAGCAATGGGCGAAGCTCGTCAAATTGAGGAGCATGGCCTATTGTGGACGTTTTTGTCCTTTGGCTGCATTTGGGCTTCGGATATCGGTGCTTATTTTACTGGACGAGCCATTGGGAAAACGAAGTTATGGCCATCAATCAGCCCGAACAAAACGATCGAAGGCGCCTTAGGCGGCGTTTTGTTATCCTTAATCGTATCGGCAGTATTCGCACTCACAATGCCCGATTTTATTGATTTGCCAAAGGCTTTGCTAATCGGTTTAATTGCCGCTGTAGCTGGACAGTTTGGGGATTTGATTCAATCTGCTTATAAACGTGTGAGAGATATAAAGGATACAGGTACGCTTCTGCCAGGACATGGCGGAGTGCTGGACCGATGCGATAGCTGGCTAATCGTGTTTCCACTGTTAGTGCTTACTGGGCTGCTGCCTGTATAAGTCAGGAGGATTTTGTGTGAAAAAAATAAGTATATTAGGTTCGACAGGTTCAGTCGGAACACAAACGCTAGACGTTATTGCCCATGATCCTGATCGTTATCAGGTTGTTGGCTTGTCCGCTGGTGCGAATGTCGATTTGATTATAGAGCAAGCCAAACAATTTAAACCTTCGCTCGTTAGCTTGGCTTCCAAAGCAGACGCAGAAGCCGCTCGTCCCCATATGCCGCCTGGAACAAAGGTTGTCTATGGCGAAGAAGGACTTGTTGAAGTAGCCGCTGGGACGGACGCTGATGTCGTTGTGACAGCAATTATGGGAAGCAGAGGGCTGCCGGCAACTTTGGCGGCGATTGATGCGGGGAAAATGATTGGTTTGGCGAACAAAGAGACACTCGTAACAGCAGGTCATATCGTAATGGAACGTGCGAAAGAGCGCGGAGTATCGATTTTGCCGATAGACAGTGAACATTCCGCGATTTTTCAATGCTTAAACGGCGAAGATCGCAAATCTATCAATCAAATTACATTAACAGCCTCCGGCGGCTCCTTTCGTGATCGCACAAGAGAACAGCTTGAGGGTGTAACCGTAGCTGAGGCGCTAAATCATCCCAATTGGTCGATGGGCGCAAAAATTACGATTGATTCAGCGACTATGGTTAATAAAGGGCTAGAAGTTATTGAGGCAAGATGGCTGTTCGATGTTACATACGATCAAATAGGTGTCATTATTCATCCGGAGAGCATCATTCATTCTTATGTGGAGTTTACCGATCACAGCATAATCGCGCAGCTTGGAATGCCGGATATGCGAGTACCGATTCAATATGCGTTGTCATATCCGCAGCGGAATGTAACCCCGACAAGCAGGCTGAACCTGGCACAAATCGGAAAGCTGCATTTTCGCGAGATGGATTTTGAAAGATATCCATGTCTAAGGCTGGCATTCGAGTGCGGGAAGCTAGGTCAATCAGCTCCTGCAGTATACAATGCTGCAAACGAGGTTGCGGTGGCACGGTTTTTGAAAGGTGAAATTACGTTTCTTGACATTGAACGGATATTGGAAACGGTCGTTGGCAAGCACGAAGCAGCTGATATCAATGATTTGCAGATGATCTCAGAAGTGGACGCTTGGGCAAGACAGCTGGCCCAATCCGTATAATATCGGTTAAATTCCGGTTCTCTTGTATCGGACGGGAGAATAATGATAATCTATGTACAGGCCGTAACGAACAGGAGGCTTCAGCTTAATGCACATGATTCAAGTTGTTTTCTTGACCATACTCGTTTTTTTCGTGATCGTAACGATCCATGAATGGGGTCATTACTATTTCGCAAAACGCGCAGGCATATTGGTGCGAGAATTCGCAATTGGCTTCGGGCCGAAGCTTTTTTCGGTAAAACGTGGCGAGACGAGATATACGCTTCGATTAATACCTGCCGGCGGTTTCGTTCGAATGGCGGGAGAAGATCCAGAAATTGTTGATGTCCAGCCCGGTCAAACGATCGCGGTTCGTCTGAAAGACAATAAAGTGACTAGACTTTATTTGGATCGTCTTGATGACCGCAGCGGTGTTATTCGCGGAGAAATCGTTGCCATCGATCTTGAGCGCAAGCTATCTGTTACACTTGACGTAGAAGGGGAAAACGAGATTTTCTCGGTACACCCTACTGCTTTGATGATCACAAAAGGCAAAGAAACACAAATCGCGCCGCTTGACAGACAATTTGGCAGTAAAACAGTAGCGCAGCGTGCACTTGCTATTTTTGCTGGCCCTATGATGAACTTTGTGCTCGCATTTGTATTGTTTGCTACCTACATTCAGCTAGCAGGTGTTCCTGTTGAGTCTCCTGATAAGCTGCTTGTTAATGAAATATCAGAAGGCATGCCAGCTGATAAAGTAGATTTGAAAAAGGGCGATGTCATCGATGCTGTCAACGGGATCAAAATCGGAGCTGATTTTGATAAAATGATCGCGATTATCGGTAAATCACCGAATGTTCCTGTTAAAATGGATATTATTCGTGACGGCAAAGCTCAGCAGGTTGTTATAACACCTGAACCGAACAAAGAGGGTGTAGGCAAGGTTGGGATCAGTGCGGCATTGCCAACACGTCCGGCTACTTTCTCTGAAACGTTCACAGGCGCAGGCAAGCTCATGAAAAATATGACAGTAAGCATTTTTGAAGGCTTCAAGAAGCTTATTTTCGGAGAGTTCAAGCTTGATGATCTTGGCGGACCTGTGCGAACAGCAGAAGTAACGAGCCAGATTGCTCAGCAAGGCATTGCACAGTTAACATCTTGGACAGCGCTGCTAAGCTTGTATTTAGGAATATTTAATTTGCTGCCGATTCCTGCCCTTGATGGAAGCCGCCTCATATTCCTCGGAATTGAAGCGATTAGACGTCGGCCGATTGATCCGAACCGTGAGAGCATGGTACATTTTGTCGGTTTCGCGCTCATCATGTTATTAATGCTCGTAGTAACTTATAATGATATTTTACGATTGGTAAAAGGGGAGTAAATAGTCGCTTATGTCTAAGGATAAACAGTTTGTTACAGAAATCACGCCTCAAAGCGAGGATTTCTCCAGATGGTATATTGATGTTATTAAAAAAGCCGAGCTTATGGATTATTCGCCTGTAAGAGGCTGTATCGTGTTCCGTCCTGAGGGCTATGAGCTTTGGGAAAATATTCAGCGTGATCTGGATCGCCGCTTTAAGGAGACGGGACATCGCAATGCGTATTTCCCGCTCTTTATACCTGAGAGCTTTTTCCAGAAAGAAAAAGAGCATGTTGAAGGCTTTAATCCCGAGCTGCCTTGGGTAACTGAAGCAGCTGGTGAGAAGCTCGAAGAACGCCTTGCAATTCGTCCAACATCGGAAACGATGTTTGGGCACATGTATTCCAAATGGATTCAATCGTACCGCGATCTTCCGCTGCTCATTAACCAATGGGCAAACGTCGTTCGCTGGGAGAAGCGCACAATGCCATTCCTTCGTACGAGTGAGTTTTTGTGGCAAGAAGGCCATACTGCGCATGAAACAGAAGAGGAAGCGCGTCAAGAGACGATGCAGATGCTTGATGTTTACACGCAGTTCGTTGAAGAATTTCTTGCTATCCCTGTAATCAAAGGTGAAAAAACGCCTTCTGAGCGGTTCGCTGGTGCGGTTGATACGTATTCGATCGAAGCGATGATGAAGGACGGGAAGGCTGTTCAAGCCGGAACATCGCATTATTTGGGTACGAAGTTTGCAGTCGCTTTTGATATTAAATTCCTTGATCGTGAGAATACATTGCAATTCGCTCATACAACTTCTTGGGGCGTGAGCACAAGACTAATCGGCGCCCTTATTATGGTTCACGGCGATGATCGAGGTCTGGTGCTTCCTCCTAAAGTTGCTCCAACACAAGTGGTTATGATTCCAATTGGCCCTGCAAAAATGCGCGAGCAGGTTGTTGGCCGTGTGGATGAGCTATATGCAGAGCTTAAGAAAGCCGGTATTCGCGTACGCGTGGACGATCGTGCTGACGTGAGCCCAGGCTGGAAGTTTAACGAATATGAGATGCGCGGTGTTCCACTACGCCTTGAGCTTGGACCGCGTGATATGGAAAATGGACAAGTTGTGCTTGTTTCCAGAGTTACTGGAGAGAAGCGTATTGTACAGCAAGCTAATCTTCTTGCAGAAATAGAAGCTATGCTTGAAGAAACGCATCAAGAAATGTTTAATCGTGCGAAGCAGTTCCGTATTGACAACTCTCGTTCGGTTGAAACGCTTGATGAAATGAAAAGCTTTTTGGAAGAACAGCGCGGCTTCGTAGAAGCTGGCTGGTGCGGCTCTGCTGCTTGCGAGAAGCAGGTCAAGGAAGAAACTGGAGCGACAAGCCGGAATATTCCATTTGCCCCGGAATCGCACAAAGAAACATGTCTCGTATGTGGAGATCCATCCAAACATACTGTTGTATTTGCAAGAGCTTATTAAGGACTGAAGCTAGTTCGGTTCGGATCTTAAGGAGTGGTATTTTATGAGCCAAACCGCAAAAAAACGGCAGAGTTTTGAAATGCTTTTACAGCATATTCAGCTGCCGCAAGAACTTATACAAACCTATTTTCAAGATGGATATATAGATCAAGTTATCGTTAGCAACAGCAATCAAGAATGGACGTTTTGCATCCGCAAAACGTCCATGGTGCCTTTACAGGCCTATAACGGGCTATGCCAAGCGGCTAGAATGAAGTTTGAGTCTATCGCTGCAGTCAGTTTCTTGCTGATTTATGATCCTGTTGTAGAGACTGAATCCATTGTGCTGCAATACTGGGGCTTGTTCATGGAGTGGGCACAGCGCGAGGTCGCTTCCGTAAATGGATGGCTGCAGAAATCTTCGATCAATGTTGAAGGTGACTTGCTAACGCTGTCTCTTCTTGACAATACGGGATTGGATCTCGCTCGGAAGAAACGATTGGATGAAGAAATTATTCGTTTCTTTAATGAGAATTTCCAGCGCGCATGCAAAGTGAAAATGATCGTCAGCGAATCCAGGCAAGAAATTTTGGATGAATTCTCCCTTCGTATGGTGCAGGAAGAGCGGGAATATGTGCAGGAGCTGATGGCGAGCGCGCAATCCGAGTCTGAGCTCGTCGATGAGAGTGAAATCAAGCTGGCGGTTGGTTATGATATTCGGGAAGAGCCGGTTCCATTGATGAATATCATCGAGGAAGAGAAAAAAATTACAGTACAAGGTGCGGTATTCGGCCTCGAAGTGAAAGAGCTTCGTAACGGAAGCACATTGTTTACGTTTAACGTAACTGACTTCTCCGACTCTATCGCGATGAAGATGTTTGCGAAGACGAAGGACGATGTGAAAATATTGAACCAGCTTGCCAATGGCAAATGGGTCAAAGCTCGCGGCCGCATAGAATATGATCGCTTTATGCAAGAACCGGAGCTTGTGATGATGCCGAATGATTTGCATGAGGTCAGAACACCTGCTGAGCGTATGGATAAAGCGGAAGAAAAGCGTGTCGAATTTCATCTCCATACAACCATGAGCGCTATGGATGCGGTAACTCCGGTAGATGTCTATATAAAGACGGCTGCCAAATGGGGACATAAGGCGATTGCAGTAACGGACCATAGCAATGTTCAATGTTATCCGGATGCGAATAAGTCGGCCAAAAAACACGGCATAAAAGTGCTTTTTGGTGTTGAAGCGAACATCGTGAACGACGCAGTGCCAATGGTGCTGGAATCAAGACCTGAGCCGCTTGCGACAGCAACTTATATTGTTTTCGATATAGAGACAACGGGCCTTTCCGTTATTAATAACAAAATTATCGAGCTTGCCGGCGTTAAAATGCGTGATGGCAAAGAGATTGATCGTTTCTCTACCCTTATTGATCCGCATGAGAAAATTCCTTACCACATTACGCAGTTGACTAACATCAATGATGATATGGTAAAAGGGCAGCCGGATATTGAGCCTAAGCTTAGAGAATTTATTGAATTCATTGGTGATGATGTTCTCGTCGCCCACAATGCAAGATTTGATATTGGTTTTATTCAAGCCAACTGCAAAGCTTTCGGCATGCCGGAAGTGAAAAATCCAGTGCTCGATACGCTGGAGCTTGCTCGATTTATTTTTCCAACGCTCAAAAATCATCGTTTGAATACGTTAGCAGATAAATATAAGGTTAGCCTCGACAACCATCACCGCGCTGTAGACGATTCCCTTGCTCTTGGCGGCGTGTTGTATGGCTTGATTGCAGATGCAGCTGAGCGAAATATTACGAATCTACATCAGCTAAATGACTATGTGGGCATTGATTTATCTAATTCTCGGCCTTTCCACAGCAATATTTATGCACTTAATGCGGTTGGGAAGAAAAATTTATTCAAGCTTATTTCTATTTCGCATACAGAACATTTCAAACGGGTAGCTACAATTCCAAAAACGAAGCTTGTTGCACACCGTGAAGGCTTGCTCGTTATTTCTGGTTGTGAGAAAGGTGAATTTTTCGAAACGGTTCTAAATAAGTCGTATGAGGAAGCGCTGGAGGTTGCACGTTTCTATGATGTGCTTGAAATCCAGCCGATTGATTTCTACATGCACTTAGTTGAGAAGGGGCTAGTAGGCAGCCGAGCAGAGATTGAGCAGGCGCATCGCCGGATTTGCCAAATCGGGGATGAGCTGGGCAAGCCGGTTATTGCTACAGGAAACGTACATTACTTGAATCCGCGCGACAAAATGTATCGTGACATAACGATTCATGGGATTACCGGTTTTAGCCCGCTTAAGAGTATACGCAAACCAGATGCTCATTTTCGTACAACGGAAGAAATGCTGGAGGAATTTGCATTTTTAGGTGAAGCTAGAGCACGTGAGGTCGTCATTACGAATACAGTAGAGCTTGCTGATCGATTTGAGCCGTATGATATGTTCCCGACGGGATTATTTGCTCCAATTATTGAGGGTGCCGACGAGGAAATTCGCAACACCTGTTATGACACAGCGAAGTCGATGTATGGGGAAGATCTTCCTCAGGTCGTTATCGACAGGCTGGAGAAAGAACTTATTCCTATTATCAAATTTAAGTTCTCTGCCAACTACTTGATCTCGGAGAAGCTTGTTAAGAAATCCAATGCAGATGGTTATTTGGTCGGATCAAGGGGATCGGTTGGCTCCTCGGTCGTTGCGACATTCCTGGGTATTTCAGAGGTTAATCCGCTGCCTGCCCATTACTTGTGCAAAAACTCGGATTGCAAGCATAGCGAATGGTTTTTGGACGGAAGCATTCCAAGTGGATTCGATTTGCCGGACAAATTATGCCCGAAATGCGAGAAGCCAATGAAAGGTGAAGGACAGGATATTCCGTTCGAAACCTTCCTAGGATTCAAAGGCGATAAAGTTCCCGATATCGATTTGAACTTCTCCGGGGACTATCAACCGATAGCCCATAACTATACGAAAGTATTGTTTAGCGAGAAGTGTGTGTTCCGCGCAGGCACGATTGGTACGGTTGCAGAAAAAACCGCTTATGGCTTCGCGAAGAAATATGAGGAAGAACATAGCAAGAAATGGCGCGGTGCGGAGCTTGCGAGACTTGCGAGCGGCTGTACCGGCGTAAAACGAAGCACGGGACAGCATCCAGGCGGTATCGTCGTTGTTCCCGATTATATCGATGTTGAAGATATAACACCGGTTCAATTTCCAGCAGACGATGTGAATGCGGAATGGAAGACAACTCATTTTGACTATCACGCGTTTGATGAAAACTTGCTTAAGCTCGATATTCTGGGGCACGATGATCCGACAATGATGCGGATGCTGCAGGATTTGACTGGCGTTGATCCAACATCAATTCCGATGAACGATCCTAAAGTCATGAGCATGTTCAACTCCACCAAAGCACTTAACGTGCCAGGCGAGCAAATTCGCTCTTCGGTAGCTACTTACGGAGTGCCGGAAATGGGAACGAAGTTCGTTCGTCAAATGCTTCAAGAGACGCAGCCTTCATCGTTTGCCGATTTGCTGCAAATTTCCGGATTGTCTCATGGCACGGGAGTTTGGCTAGGAAATGCACAAGAGCTGATCAAGAACGGCACTTGCAACATCAAGACGGTAATTGGTTGCCGGGATGATATCATGTTGTTCTTGATCTATAAAGCTGGAATGGACGCTGGACTTGCATTCAAAATTACGGAAAGCGTTCGTAAAGGTAAAGGCTTGACGCCAGAGTGGATCGAAGAAATGAAGCGATGCAAGGTGCCGCAGTGGTACATTGATTCTTGCCTGCGCATCGAGTATATGTTCCCGAAAGCACATGCCGCGGCCTACGTAATATCGGCAGTTCGCACCGCCTATTTTAAGCTTTATCATCCAATAGAGTATTACGCTACTTACTTTACAGTAAGAGCGGACGATTTCGATTTGGAGCTGCTTTGCCAAGGATATGATGCGATCTTGCGTAAGCTGATCGAGATTGAAGCCAAAGGATTTAATGCGCTCCCTAAAGAGAAAAACATGGTGTCACAGCTGGAAATGTCACTTGAGATGACAGCGCGCGGCTTCTCCTTTAAGCCGATCGATCTATATCGTTCTGACGCGACGAAGTTTCTTGTAGATGGGGATTCCCTTATTCCTCCATTTGCTGCGATTGCGGGAATTGGCGATAACGCCGCACGTAATATCGCAGCCTCAAGAGACGATGGCGAGTACTTGTCAATCGAGGATTTCCAAATGAAATCGAAGGCGACAAAAACGATTATTGAGGTTCTTGGAAACATGGGCTGCTTCCGTGGATTGCCTGAATCTAATCAGCTTTCACTGTTCTAGAAGCGGCTTGAATAGAAAAGATTTCTTGTCACTATAGTGCGGTTATGTTATAATTTTTCTGGCAATGATGATTATAAAGACTTTGATGCAGAAGAGTGGGGAAACCCACTCTTTACGTTTTGTTAATGGCAAAATGGCATAGTGCGTATAAACAGGAGGTCAACTGAATTTGAGTACATCCAAAATCAAAGCCGCTGTCCAGGAAATGGTTTTACCATACCTCAGCAGCAATGGATTTGAACTGGTTGATATTGAGTATGTAAAAGAAGGAAGCAATTATTTCCTTCGTATTTTCGTAGATAAAGAAGGCGGCATCGACATCGATGACTGCGGTCGTATCAGCGAATTCATAAGTGAGCAATTGGACAAAAACGATCCAATTACAGATGTTTATTTCTTGGAAGTATCTTCCCCAGGAGCAGAAAGACCGCTTCGGAATGAAGATGAAGTACGTAAAGCAATCGGTAAGCACGTTTACATAACGACATATGAACCGATTAGCGGCGCTAAAGAATTTGAGGGGCTGCTACTTGCATTTGATGGAGAAAATGCAGTCGTTCGTACAGCCAAAAAGGAATATACCATTCCTTACGATAAGGTGGCTGGCGCCAGACTCGCAATCGTGTTCTAAATATTCGTTTCTATATTGAAAGGGGGAAATCCAGTCCAATGAGTATGGATTTTATTGAAGCACTACAAGAAATAGAAAGAGACAAAGGGATTACCAAGGATGTGCTCCTTGAAGCCATTGAGGCTGCTCTTATCTCCAGCTACAAAAGAAATTTTAATACCGCTCAAAATGTACGCGTCGATATTAACCGTCATACTGGTGTTATCAAAGTATACGCCCGCAAGACTGTTGTTGATGAAGTACTAGATCCGCGTCTGGAAATTACAGTGGAGGCTTCAAGAGAAATCAATCCTCATTATCAGCTTGACGATATTGCGGATATTGAAGTTACGCCGCGTGATTTCGGACGTATCGCTGCTCAAACAGCGAAGCAGGTCGTTACTCAGCGTATTCGTGAGGCTGAGCGCGGACTGATTTATAATGCTTTTATCGATAAAGAGGAAGATATCGTTAACGGTATCGTTCAACGTCAGGATGTTCGCAATTTATTTGTGGATCTAGGCAAGGTTGAGGCTGTATTGCCTTTGACTGAACTTATGCCAACTGATAAGTTTAAGCATGGAGACCGCGTGAAGTCGTATATCACGAAAGTTGAGAACACGACTAAAGGTCCTCAAATCATTTTATCCCGCACGCATCCTGGCCTTTTAAAACGTTTGTTCGAGCTTGAAGTGCCTGAGATCTATGACGGAGTAGTAGAAATTCGTTCGGTTGCTCGTGAAGCTGGCTTCCGTTCAAAGATTGCGGTTCATTCCCGTAACTCCGAGGTTGATCCAGTCGGTTCATGTGTTGGCCAAAAAGGACTGCGCGTTCAGACGATCGTAAACGAGCTTAAAGGTGAAAAAATCGATATCGTTCGTTGGTCTGAAAGCGTGGATGAATATGTTGCGAATGCTCTTAGCCCTTCAAAGGTGCTAGAGGTTATCGTATTCGAACAAGAGAAGATGGCCAGAGTAATCGTGCCGGATTACCAACTATCGCTTGCGATCGGTATTAAAGGTCAGAATGCAAGGCTTGCTGCCAAGCTGACTGGCTGGAAAATCGATATCAAGAGCGAAACGCAGGCAGAGCAGGAGTATGGACGTCCGAAATCAATGACTACGGTCATGCATCAGGATTCAGTATCCATCGACTAATCTGAATTTTTCAACAGATACGCGTCAATTCAGCTGGCAGAGGAGGGGTGTACAATGAGACCGAGAAAAGTACCGCTTCGCAAATGCGTCGCTTGTCAGGACATGATGCCGAAGAAGGAACTCATTCGGATTGTGCGGACACCGGCCGAAGAGGTGCAGATTGACCTGAAAGGCAAACAAGCTGGCCGCGGTGCATATTTATGCGGTAAAGTCAGTTGCTTTAAATTAGCGAAGAAATCCAAGGCGCTTGATCGAGCACTGAAGCAGCATGTTGGTGAACACATTTACGATCAACTTGAGCAGGATTTTATAGCGGTAGAGGAACAGTTTATTGCTGGTAAGGAGCTGATAAGCGATGAAGCAGAATAAGAGCTTATCACAGCTTGGCATGGCAATGCGTGCCGGAAAGCTGATTACAGGCGATGAAATTGTCCTCAAAGCTGTAAGAAATAAACAAGTGCATCTCGTTATCCTTGCAGGAGATGCTTCAGACAATACGAAAAAAAAGTTTCGTGACAAATGCAACACCTACGGAATACAACTCGCCGAAGCATTCGACCGTGAGCAACTAGGAAAGGCGATTGGTAAGCCAGAACGGGTTGTAATAGCGGTAACCGATGCGCAATTCGGAAAAATGATTGCGAGTCATCTGAGCCATAATACGGAGGTGGATCATATTGGACAATAAACAAGACAGCAAGGACAATAAAGATAAGCTGCGCGTTTACGAGTATGCCAAGTCACTTAATATGAGCAGCAAAGAAATCATAACGATCCTAAAAAGACTTGATTTGCCAGTCAATAACCATATGAGTGTCATGGAAAACGAAATGGTAAATAAGGTTGAAGGTTTTTTCCGCAATATTAAACAAAATGCAGCTGCAAAGCGCGCGCAAGAAACAACAAATGTAACGGTTTCTTCCGCTCAACCTACTGCCAACAAGCCGCAATCGCAGCAGCCACAGCAGCAGGAGAAGAAGCCGCAGCCAGTACAAGAAAATAAAAATACGAATCAAGACAGACAGGGGCCTATGAATTCTATTAATACGAAACCACAAACAACCCAACAGCAGTCAGAACAAAGACCAGCAGGACAACAATCAAGTCGTCCAGCATCACAATCAAGCAGCAACCGTCCTTCACAAGGCAGTTCTAATTCGAGCCGTCCAAGCCAAGGACAAGGCGGACAAGGCAATCGCCCAGCGGGTTCTAACGCGGGTTCAAGCCGTCCATCACAAGGTCAAGGCGGTCAAAGCAGCCGTCCAGCATCATCTGGACAAAGCCGTCCTTCACAAGGCGGACAAAGCAATACAGGCAGCCGTCCAAGCGCTCCGCGTTCAGACGCAAGCAGCCGTCCAGCACCATCGGGCCAAAGTCGTTTCGACTCAAAGCCAGCACAAGGACAAGCGCGTGGTAACGACAACAGAAACGCAAGACCTGGCCAAAAAAGATTTGAAGACGGCAAACCAGGCGGCTTCAGAGGCAACAATGGCCGTGGTGGTCAAAAAGGTCGCGGCGGCAAGTTCCAACAACAACCGCCACGCGAGAAAATTGACAATACGCCAAAGAAAATTATTGTACGCGGTACAATGACTGTTGGCGAATTGGCAAAATTGCTGCATAAGGATGCATCAGAAGTTATTAAAAAACTGATTTTCCTTGGCGTAATGGCTACGATCAACCAAGAAATCGATATGGATGCGATTCATTTGATCGCAACAGACTACGGGGTAGAGGTTGAAGTGAAAATTCCTGTTGAGGAAGACTCCTTCGAGACCGTAGAAGAAACAGACGAAGATGAGAATTTGGTTACACGTCCACCGGTTGTTACTATTATGGGTCACGTTGACCACGGTAAAACAACTTTGCTTGATGCCATTCGCAAAACGAATGTAACAGGCGGAGAAGCCGGCGGAATTACACAGCACATCGGTGCTTACCAAGTCGAAATTAACCATAAAAAAATTACGTTCCTCGATACACCTGGTCACGAAGCGTTTACGCTTATGCGTGCACGCGGTGCACAGGTTACGGACATTACGATCATCGTAGTAGCAGCTGATGACGGTATCATGCCGCAAACGGTTGAAGCCATCAACCATGCAAAAGCAGCTGGCGTTCCTATTATCGTAGCGGTTAACAAAATCGATAAGCCAGAAGCGAATACAGAGAAAATCAAACAAGAAATGACTGAATATGAACTCGTTCCGGAAGAGTGGGGCGGCGACACTATTTTCGTCGAAGTTTCCGCAAAACAAAGAATTGGTCTTGAAGGCCTTCTTGAAATGATTTTGCTCGTTGCTGAGATGAATGACTACAAAGCTAACCCGAACAAACGCGCTCGCGCTACTGTTATCGAAGCTGAGCTTGATAAAGGTAAAGGTCCTGTTGCACGTATTCTCGTTCAACACGGTACTTTGAAAATTGGAGATGCTTTTGTTGCAGGTAACTGCTTCGGCCGTATTAGAGCAATGGTTAATGATAAAGGTCGTCGCTTAAAAGAAGCAGGTCCTTCTACGCCAGTAGAAATTACTGGTCTAACAGAAGTTCCATTAGCTGGAGATCCGTTCATGGTATTTGAAGATGAACGCAAAGCTCGTGATATTGCTGAACGTCGTTCCATTAAACAACGTCAATCGGATATGGGTGCGAATACACGCGTAACGCTTGATGATCTGTATAACCATATCAAAGATGGTGAAATTAAAGATCTGAACGTTATTATCAAATCCGACGTTCAAGGTTCTTCCGAAGCACTTAAAGGCTCGCTCGCAAAAATTGAAATCGAAGGCGTTCGCGTAAAAATCATCCACAGCGGTGTTGGCGCGATTACAGAATCGGATATCATTTTGGCGTCAGCTTCCAATGCTATCGTAATCGGATTTAACGTTCGTCCTGATCCACAAGCAGAAGCAACGATTGCACAAGAAAAGGTTGACGTTCGTATGCACCGCGTTATCTACAACGTAATCGATGAGATTGAACAAGCAATGAAAGGCATGCTTGATCCAATCTACAAAGAGGTTGTTATTGGCCACGCTGAAGTTCGTAACGTATTTAAAGTGACTAAAGTTGGCGCAATTGCAGGTTGTATGATTACTGACGGTAAAATTTCTCGCAACGCTGAAGCACGTTTGGTTCGTGGCGGTATCGTTGTCTTCACAGGCAAAATTGAATCCCTAAAACGTTTCAAAGACGATGCTAAAGAAGTTGCAGCAGGCTATGAGTGCGGTATCACGCTTGATCGTTTCAATGATGTTCGTGAAGGCGATATTATCGAAGCGTTTGTCATGGAATCAGTAGAGAGGTGAGTAAAGCATGGCAAAAATCCGAGTAGGGCGGGTCGGCGAACAGATTAAAAAAGAGCTGAGCCAAATTATACAAACAGAGTTGAAAGATCCTAGAATCGGATTCATTACTGTAACAGGTGTCGAAACTTCGAGTGATCTTTCACAAGCAAAAGTATATTTAAGCGTGCTTGGCAGCGAAGAGCAGAAGGAAGCGACGCTTAAGGCACTAGCGAGCGGAACTGGATTTATTCGCACAGAGCTTGGCAAGCGCATGCGCCTTCGCCATACACCCGTATTGCTGTTCAAGTTTGACAGCAGTATTGAATATGGCAGCCGCATCGAGGCATTGCTTGAAAACATCAATAATGGGAATTCAGCTCGATGATGAATCAAAGCAGCTATTCGATGCAGCTAGATGAAGCGCTGGCGTTCATGAAAACTTACGATCATTTTTTGGTCGTATCACATGTACAGCCTGACGGTGACGCTATTAGTTCTACTGTTGTCGTAGGCTGGATGCTTGAGAAACTTGGAAAGTCGGCAGTGCTGATTAATGAAAGCGAGCTGCCGTCCAGACTTCGTTTCTTGCATCAATTTGATTCAATTCTAAAGTACAAGCGCGATGAAACTCAGCAAACTTTTGATGCCATTATTTCGATCGATTGTGCGGATTTCAAACGCATTGGAGAGGTAGCGAGCAGCTTTGCACCAGATGCAAAGCTGCTTAATATCGATCATCATCCAACAAACAATGGATTTGGCACCGTAAATGTTATACGAGCAGAAGCTGCGGCTACTGTTGAAATATTGTATGATTTAATCGAGAGGGCAGAAATCGCCTTAGATGTGAATTGCGCAACAGCAATCTACACCGGTTTATTGACCGATACAGGCGGGTTTCGTTATTCCAATACGAGTCCGCGTGTCATGGAGATTGCCTCGCATTTGCTCGCTTTAGGCGTGTCCGGCAATGAGCTCGCTGATCATCTTCTTGAGAAAATGACCATGGCTAAGCTCAAGCTTCTCCAGCTCGCGCTCAATCGCCTCACATTTACGGATAACTTAGAGATCGGCTGGGTCTATATTGGCAAAGATGATTTGCGCAATACAGGTGCTGTTCCTGAAGATCTAGAAGGAATCGTGAATTATGCGCTTAATGTGGATGGAGTTGAAGTCGGCATTCTATTTAAAGAAACGGAAGACGGTGCAGTCAAAGCAAGCATGCGTTCAGCAGGCAAAGCCAATGTAGCCGCAATTGCGCAAGCATTCGGCGGTGGCGGTCATGTGCGTGCAGCAGGATGCCGGATTGAAGGTTCTTTAACGACCTCGATTGAAGAGCTAGTGGAAGCAGTAAGAAAGGCGTTGATTTAAGCGATGGACGGCATTTTGGCAGTTTGGAAGCCTGAAGGCTGGACTTCTCATGATGTGGTTGCAAAAGTACGCCGAGTGCTAAAGATGAAGCGAATTGGTCATACAGGAACGCTTGATCCTATGGTTACGGGTGTATTGCCGCTATGTCTTGGGCGTGCAACGAGAGTAGTCGAATATGTGCAAGAGCGGCCTAAGTCATATGAAGCCGTATTGCAGCTTGGCATTGCAACAGATACAGAGGACATAACGGGTACAGTTATTGCGCGGCAATCGCCAATATCGGTTACAGAAGAAGATGTTCGCCATGCACTGTCGCAGTTTTTAGGCGAGATCGATCAAGTACCTCCCATGTATTCCGCTGTCAAAGTTGATGGCAAGCGATTGTATGAGTTAGCTAGAGAAGGAAAGACCGTTGAGCGCAAATCGAGAAAAGTAACGATTCATCAAATAGATCTCATTGACACTCAGCTCGATCTTGATCAGCCTCAGATTTCGTTTTCTGTCGTTTGTTCAAAAGGTACATATATTCGCACGTTATGTGTGGACATCGGCAAAGCACTAGGTGTTCCTGCTACGATGGCCCATTTGACGCGAACGATGTCAGGCGGTATTACAAAGGAAAGCTGCTTGACGCTTGAGCAAATCGAGCAATTGCAGCAATCCGGTGAATTAAGCGGACATATCATTTCCGCCGATGAAGCCATTACCCATTTGGATCGTGTGACGATTCCAGAATCGTTTGGGAAACTTGCACTGCAAGGACAGAAAGTTAGTCTCAGCCATTCCGTCGAACATGCAGCATTGATTGTAGATGGACAACTTATACGTCTTTATAATGATCAAAGCTCGTTTCTAGGTATTTTTCAGATTGATTTGAATACAAATGTTTTCAAGCCAATCAAAGTGTTTTCGGCTTAGCTTATCGTTGTAGAAAGTTAATAGGAAATGCAGGTGCTTCAGCGTTGGAAATTATTCCATTAAGTTTTCCTTTAAACGGTTTGTCCACGTTGTCGCTGGACAAACCGCTTTCCATAGCAATCGGTCATTTTGACGGGGTTCATCGCGGACATCAGAACGTGATTCGCCAAGCTGTAAATGCGGCGAAGGAATCCGAGATGCTATCAGCGGTTTTGACATTTGATCCTCATCCGAAGGAAGTTCTCGGACAAGGTGAGCAATATTATCGTTGCCTTACGCCTTTTGATGCGAAGACAGCGTTATTTGCAGAGCTTGGCGTAGATCTTGTATTCATTATGAAGTTTGATCTTGAGTTTGCTTCAGTATCACCTGAGCGCTTCGTTAATGAGGTTCTGCGTACACTCCGTGCTAAGCAGGTCGTTGTTGGCTTTGATTTCAACTTCGGCCATAAAGGCTCAGGTAGTGCAGAGACTTTGAAGCAGCTGGCAGAGCCTGATATTTCTGTTCATATCATTGAGCCTTTGATCGAGAACGGTGTAAAAGTAAGCAGTACTTATATCCGTGAAGCACTTGAGCAAGGTGATCTTGAACTGGCAGAACGATTGCTTGGCAGGCCATATGAAGTTGAAGGGATCGTTGTTCATGGGGACAAAAGAGGTCGGACGATCGGGTTCCCAACAGCAAACCTGCAATTTAATGCCCCATATATCGCGCCAAGGCTTGGCGTTTATGCGGTAATGGCTTGGATTGGTGATACCGCATACCCTGGTGTTTTAAACTATGGCTTAAAACCAACCTTTAATAAAGATGAGCTGAAACCTGTAATGGAGGCTCATTTGTTTGACTTCAACAGCGATATATACGGTGAGCAGATGCGTTTGCAATTGCTATCGTTTATCCGTTCGGAGAAAAAATTCAATTCCATTGCCGAGCTTGTTGAGCAGATTGGATCTGATTCTGAGCAAGCGAAGGCGATCCATGGTTACAACTAACTGATCGTATAAACCATTTGTGTAAACGAATGTTGGGCATTCTTTATTTATGATCCTCGACATTCGTCTACCTTATGTGTTATACTATACAACGTTGTAAGTAGTCATACATTTTGTGTGACATACGGACAAACTTAACCTTAGCTTGGATGTCCGATCTCACCGACGGCTTCGAGGCTAATGGCGATTATCAAGAAGGAGGTGAATTAGGATGGCAATTACACAAGTACGTAAAAACGAACTGATTGAGACGCATAAGACACATGCAACTGATACGGGTTCCCCGGAAGTTCAAGTGGCTATCCTGACTGAAAACATCGTTAACTTGACTCAACATTTGCGGGAGCACAAGAAAGATCATCATTCCCGTCGTGGTTTGCTCAAGATGGTAGGTCAGCGCCGTAAGCTGCTTGCATACCTTAAAAACAATGATGTTAGACGTTACAGCGCATTGATCGAAAAACTCGGCCTACGCCGCTAAAACATGCGTAAAGAAAAGCAACCTGGTTGTCCAGCCGTCCGGGAATAACGGATGAGCGGATTCGGGTTGCTTTTTGTAATAGGGAAACACTCGGAATAAACTGCCAATTAGCAGTGAAATAGACTAATCGAATAACTATTAGGAGGGATAAAATGGTACAACGAATTGAGATGATGGTAGGCGGAAGACCGCTATCCATTGAAACCGGCCGCCTTGCGAAGCAGGCGAATGCAGCAGTCACTGTTCAGTATGGTGATACTGTCGTATTGTGTACGGTAACAGCTTCAGCAGGTCCGAAGGATCTGGATTTCTTCCCATTGACTGTTAACTATGAAGAACGTTTGTATGCTGTTGGTAAAATTCCAGGTGGATTCATTAAACGTGAAGGCCGTCCAAGCGAGAAGGCGATTTTGTCCAGCCGACTTACGGACAGGCCTATTCGTCCGTTATTCCCTGAAGGCTTCCGGAATGACGTTCAAGTTATGAACATTGTAATGAGCGTGGATCAAGATTGTTCACCAGAAATTGCGGCTATGATCGGTACTTCTGCTGCACTATCCATTTCTGACGTTCCTTTTGACGGTCCAATTGGCGGAGTAAATGTGGGTCGTGTTAATGGCGAATTCATAATTAATCCGACGGTGGAGCAAAGCGTAGAAACGGATATTTTTGTAGTTGTCGCAGGAACAAAAGATGCGATTATGATGGTGGAAGCAGAAGCAAACGAAGTTTCTGAAGCAGTAATGCTTGAAGCGATTATGTTTGGTCATGACGAAATCAAAAAGATCGTTGCAAAAATAGAAGAGCTGCAAGCTGTAGCCGGCAAACCGAAAATGGAAGTTAAGCTACATACTGTAAATGAGCAAGTGAATGCTGATGTTCGCGCTTATGCTTCTGCTGGTTTGGTTGAAGCGATTAAGGTTGAAGAAAAGCATGCTCGTCAAGAAGCAATTGACGCAGTTAACAGCGCAGCAGTTGCTCACTTTGAAGAGCAATATATCGATACGCCAGAACTTCTCTCTGATGTTAAAGAAGTTCTTTATGACATCGTGAAGGAAGAAGTACGTCGTCTTATTTCTCATGATAAAGTTCGTCCAGATGGCCGTTCGCTTGATGAAATTCGTCCAATCGATTGTGATGTGGCAATTTTGCCTCGCACACACGGAACAGGGCTGTTTACTCGTGGACAAACACAAGCACTAAGTATTTGTACGCTTGGCGCAATGGGCGACGTTCAAATTTTGGATGGCATTTCGCCTGAAGAAACAAAACGTTTCATGCATCACTACAACTTCCCGCCGTTCAGCGTTGGTGAAGCTCGACCGCTTCGTCCGCCAGGTCGTCGTGAAATCGGGCATGGTGCTCTCGGAGAACGTGCACTTTCCAAAGTTATTCCATCTGAAGCTGATTTCCCTTACACGATTCGTCTTGTTTCGGAAGTTTTGGAATCTAACGGTTCTTCTTCACAAGCAAGCATTTGCGCAAGCACACTTGCTATGATGGATGCAGGCGTACCAATCAAAGCGCCAGTAGCTGGTATTGCTATGGGTCTCATTAAAGATGGCGACCACTTTGCAATTCTTTCTGATATTCAAGGGATGGAAGATCATCTCGGCGATATGGACTTTAAAGTTGCAGGTACAGCTGAAGGCGTTACAGCTATTCAAATGGATATCAAGATTGCCGGCATCAACCGCGCTATTTTGGAGCAATCGCTTGAACAAGCTCGCCAAGGCCGTATTTTCATCCTAGGTAAAATGCTCGAAAGCTTGCCGACTACTCGTCCAAACTTATCGAAGTATGCACCGAAAATTTTGACGCTTCGCATTAATCCGGACAAAATCCGTGATGTTATTGGCGCAGGCGGAAAAATCATCAACAAAATCATTGAAGAAACTGGCGTGAAAATCGATATCGAGCAAGACGGAATGGTATTTATCGCTTCTTCAAACGAAGAGATGAACCAAAAAGCTAAATCGATTATCGAAGGTATCGTTAAAGAAGTGGTTGTTGGTGAAATTTATATGGGTACGGTTAAGCGCGTTGAGAAGTTCGGTGCTTTTGTTGAAATTTTGCCGAACAAAGATGGACTTGTCCATATTTCTCAATTGTCGAATGAACGTGTTGCAAAAACAGAGGATGTCGTTAACATTGGCGACCAAATCAAAGTTAAAGTAACCGAAATTGACGGACAAGGCCGTATTAACTTGTCTGCCAAAATTTTGATGACGCCAGAAGCATCGCCGCAATAAGCTTTTAATGCTTGGCGGTCCTATAAATAAGAAGAAAAGAGACAGATTTGATCTGGCTCTTTTTGTTTTTTAAAGCGACATCCGATCACCCTCTTGCCCAGTCGCTGCATATTCTCGTCCTACTTTTCATACATATGAATTAACATGCCGAAATAAGGTCAAGCTTAGGAAGCGTGCGAGGACTTATATGGGAGTGGGAATAATGATGCTTAGAAAAGCAGCTGCAATTGCGGCAAGCATGCTTCTAGTGCTTGCATTCGTCAGTATGAACGACGACATATCAAAATTTCTCTCTTCTTTAAAATATGATAATAAAATGGTTTATGCACAATATTCTTATACGCAATCGGAGAAGCAGAGGCTGCTGAACATTATTTCAGAAGAAGCAGATAAGCTGAACATTGCGCCAGTAGACGCGCGGATTGATCGCGTTTGGAGAGCTATTCCAGGGTATAACGGCTTGGAAGTCGATGTGGATAAAACGCTCGAAGCTGCATTGCTCGCTCCGCCTTCTCAAACCATTCCTTATGTATATAAAGAGGTTGAACCCGAAATCAGTCTTAATGATCTTGGACCACATCCGATTTTTCGCGGCAATCCCAACAAAAAG
This sequence comes from Pristimantibacillus sp. Z349TD_6, assembly GCF_056173205.1. NCBI lineage: Bacteria > Bacillati > Bacillota > Bacilli > Caryophanales > Paenibacillaceae > Pristimantibacillus (SeqCode) > Pristimantibacillus sp. Z349TD_6. The sequence continues at coordinate 3,675,621 of NZ_CM149662.1, forward strand.
ATGATATCGCTTATGATCAATGTCGCTTGGGGCAATGAGTACATAGATTCCATTTTAAAAACACTTAAACGTGAAAAGGTGAAAGCTACCTTCTTCCTTGATGGCAGCTGGCTAAGTAAAAACGCTGATGTTGCTAAGCAAATACAAGCTGAAGGACATGAAATGTCTAATCATGCGTATACTCATCCTGATATGAGTGCGATTAGCAGGGAAGCGCAGTACAATCAAATAGCCAAAACCGAAGCTTTATTAAAATCGAGCTTGAACGTAAACAACAAATGGTTTGCTCCGCCTTCGGGCTCTTTTAATCAAGCTACTGTCCAGATCGCCGAGGAGCAGGGGTTAAAAACGGTGCTGTGGACCATTGATACGGTTGATTGGCAGAAACCGCCGGCAGATGCCGTTGTGCGCAAAATTGCAGCGAAATTGGAGCCTGGAGCGCTAATATTAATGCATCCTACAGCCACAACAAGAGATGCGCTGCCTGGCATAATTGCTACAGCTAAATCAAAAGGCTACGCGATAGGAACGGTTAGTGAGACGCTTTCCTCCAAGCGGATTCCCGTTGAAGTTGAGGGAGCGGACTGATTCTGCTATAGTAAAAACATTCATGTTTAGAGTCACATGTATATGATGTCAGTTTTGTAAGGCAAAATGATGAGACGTATAATAATGATAATTTTGCTGCACAAAACATGAGGAGGACTACTGATGAACAAATACACACTTAGCAATGGATTGCGTGTTGTCGTTGAATACATACCGACAGTAAGATCAGTATCGTTTGGCATATGGGTCAAAACGGGCTCACGCAATGAGACGCCAGAAAATAACGGCATCTCCCATTTCATTGAACACATGCTGTTCAAAGGCACTGAAAGCCGCACATCAAAGGACATAGCGGATTTATTCGATGGTATAGGCGGAAATGTCAATGCGTTTACCTCGAAGGAATATACGTGTTATTTTGCCAAAGTGCTAGATGAGCATTTGCCGCTTGCTGTGGACGCACTCTCGGATATGTTTTTTAATTCCCAATTTGATCCGGAAGAATTGGCGAAAGAAAAAAATGTTATTCTAGAGGAAATATCTATGTATGAGGATACTCCGGATGATAAGGTGCATGACGAAGCTTCTCGCGCAGCATTCGGTGAGCACCCTCTGGCTTATTCAATACTGGGGCTTGAGGATCGTTTGACTGCCATGACCTCCGATACGCTTCGCGGGTATATGAATGATACGTATACACTTGAGAATGTAGTAATCAGTGTTGCGGGCAATGTTGAAGAGCAGAGCTTGCTTGCGTTAATGGAACAATATTTTGGAAGCTTTAAGAATAGCAAGCCAGCTTCATCCATCATTACGCCTCCTTCATTTCATGGCGATTATTTGTTTTACAAAAAGAAAACAGAGCAAAACCATTTATGTGTCTCTTTCCCAGGTTGCTCGATTACCGATTCAAATTTATATGCCATGATTCTTCTTAACAATGCGATAGGGGGCGGAATGAGCTCGAGGCTGTTCCAAGAAATAAGAGAGAAGCGCGGACTCGCGTATTCTGTCTATTCCTATCACACTTCCTATGCGGATACTGGCTTGTTTACTTTATATGCTGGAACGGCGCCTAAGCAAACGAAGGAAGTGCTTGATTTAACGATGGAGCAGATGAACGAGCTGTCTGTAAAAGGATTAGGCGAGGATGAACTGCACCGCGGCAAGGAGCAATTGAAGGGCAGCTTGATTTTGAGCTTGGAGAGCACGAGCAGCAGAATGAATCGATTGGGCAAAAACGAGTTGATGCTCGGTCATCATTACACGCTTGATGAGCTGTTGAAGCGTATCGATTCGGTGCAGATGTCAGATGTAGTTGATGTTACGAAGCGTATGTTGGCTGCTCCTTTCTCCGTTGCAATGGTCGGAACGAATGATAAAGCAGCAGCAGAGCTCAGGAGGGATCAATTTGTATCAAGTTCAGTTTAAACGATTAGAAGGAAATGAAGATATAGCCATACCGAAAAAAATGTCCGAATGGGCAGCTGGCTTTGATCTGCAAGCTTCTGTAGGAGAGCCTGTTGTATTGCAGCCTGGCGAGCGTAAGCTTATTCCTACCGGCTTTGCAATGGCAATGCCCGGGGAGCTTGAGGCGCAAATTAGACCGCGCAGCGGCCTTGCGTATAAGCATGGCATTACTTGCTTGAATTCACCAGGAACGATTGATGCGGACTACCGAGGAGAAGTGAAAGTACTGCTCGTCAATTTAGGCGATCAGCCGTTTACAATTACGCGCGGGGAAAGAATAGCTCAAATGGTATTCCAACTCGTGCCGGCAGTTACGATTATAGAAGCTGACGAGCTGTCTGACACCGTAAGAGGTGCCGGCGGGTTTGGACATACTGGCGTTTAAGCGATTTGAATTCATAAATTAGTATTAAGAAGATCGGGCATATGCCCGATCTTTTTTTCTTTTTCACCCCGCTCTGGGCGCAAGCATAAGATGATCTAGAGCTATTAGCAAGAAAGGAGTGAAGCTTAATGCTAACAGGCGTTCAAGTGTTGCTGCTTGGTGGTGATGCAAGGCAGCTGGAGGTAATTCGAAAGCTGACTGAGCTTGATGCTGCTGTCACAGTTTCGGGTTTTGACGGCTTGCATTCGTCACTCGACGGGGCGGTACAGGCGGAGTTCGAGGAACAGCTTTTTGAATCCGTCGATGCGTTGTTATTGCCTGCCGTAGGCACTGATGATCAAGGGATCATCCAGAGTGTTTTTAGTGACCGACAAATGCAGCTGGCAGACAGCCATTTTGCCAAGCTGCCAAATCATTGCACTGTATATACAGGAATGGCGAAGCCTTATTTGCGTCAGCTATGCGAGCAGTATTCACTGTCGCTCGTTGAGCTGTTTGATCGTGATGATGTTGCCATATACAATTCAATTCCGACAGCGGAAGGCGCCTTAATGATGGCCATTCAGAATACGGATATTACGATTCATGGGTCTTCTTCTATGGTGCTTGGTTTCGGTAGAACAGGCTTTACAATGGCACGAACACTCCAAGGTTTGGGGTCCAAAGTGAAGGTCGGTGTAAGGCGTTCAGAGCAGTTCGCAAGAGCGGCAGAGATGGGTTTTGAGCCTTTCTACATCAGTGGTTTATTGCATCATGTGAGCAATATTGACTTGCTTTTTAATACAATTCCGACTATGATAGTCACAGCACAAATTATCGCAAATTTACCTTCGCGAGCCGTCATTATTGACCTCGCATCGAAGCCTGGCGGGACAGATTTCCGCTTCGCTGAGAAGCGTGGCATTAAAGCGATGCTCGCACCCGGACTACCCGGTATCGTCGCACCGAAAACAGCTGGACGTATCATAGCGGATTGCTTATCTCAGTTGATTTTGGACGATACGATTAAGCGGGGGAATGGGATATGAATTGGTCTGGAATTACGGTGGGTTATGCGTTGTCAGGCTCACATTGTACGTTTGCTGAAGTTATGCCTGAAATTAAGCGGTTCGTCGATGCGGGGGCCAATGTGGTGCCGATCGTTTCGAATACACTTATGACAACGGACACTAGATTTGGAAAGTCCGAGGATTGGCAAACACAGTTAAAAGCGATTACCGGAAATGAACTTATTTCGACCATTGTGCAGGCGGAGCCACTTGGGCCTTCTAAGCTGCTGGACGTTCTCGTCATAGCACCTTGCACAGGAAATACGACAAGCCGACTTGCAAATGCGATAACCGACAGCGCAGTACTTATGGCTGCTAAAGCCCAAATGCGCAACGGCCGTCCGCTGGTTCTTGCTATTTCGACAAATGATGGACTTGGTTTAAATGCCGCTAACATAGCGAAGCTATTAGTGGCTAAACATATTTATTTTGTACCGTTCGGCCAAGATAACCCGGTGCAGAAGCCTAATTCGCTTGTTGCCAGAATGGATTTGGTCTTGGAAGCATGCGAAGCTGCCCTCTCTGGCAAACAGCTGCAGCCTCTGCTTGTCGAACGTCATTCATGACACACGGATAGAGGGGAGACGACAACAGATGTCGTATCAGAGATTGTTTAACGTTGCAGTTGTTGGTGCAACAGGCGCAGTAGGAGAACAAATACTGAAATTACTTGCTTCCAGAAACTTCCCGATCCGAAAGCTTAAGCTGTTGTCGTCTGCTCGTTCAGCCGGCACAAAAATTACATTTAATGATCAGGAGCTTACGGTTGAAGAAGCAAAACCGGAAAGCTTCGAAGGTATCGACATCGCATTGTTTAGTGCAGGAGGCGATGTTACTAAAGCATTGGCTCCACATGCAGTTAAACATGGTGCAGTATGTATTGATAACACGAATGCATACCGCATGGACGAAAACACACCGCTTGTCGTTCCTGAGGTTAATATTGAGAAGGTTAGCGAGCATAAGGGCATAATCGCTAATCCGAACTGCTCGACCATTCAAATGGTAGTAGCTCTTAAACCGCTACAAGACCGTTTTGGCATTTCGCGTATTATCGTTTCCACTTATCAAGCGGTATCTGGTGCTGGAAATCTTGCCATTGACGAGATGCTTCGTCAAACTGCAGCTTCACTTCAAGGTGAAAAGATAAACCCAGCTATTCTTCCCGTAGGCGCATTGCCGGTTAAGCATCAAATTGCATTTAATGCGATTCCGCAAATTGATAAGTTTCAAGAGAATGGTTATACGCTTGAGGAAATGAAGATGGTTCGCGAAACGAAAAAAATTATGGGTGACGAGTCTATTCAGGTTACAGCTACATGCGTGCGAATTCCTGTCGTTTACGGTCACTCGGAATCTTTATATGTTGAGCTCAAAAACGACTACGATTTGGAAGAGGTTAAGCAGCTGCTTGCAGATGCACCGGGCGTTACGCTCGTTGATGATCCTGCTAATCAGCAATACCCGCTTGCGACTGATGCCGCCGGTAAGCCGGATGTATTTGTTGGTCGCTTGAGACGTGATCTTGGTTCGGATCGCGGACTTAATATGTGGATCGTCTCCGATAACCTGCTCAAAGGAGCAGCATGGAATGCTGTTCAAATCGCTGAACATATCGCAAGAGGTTAATATATTAAGTAAAAGGTAGTAAAGCTTGCTTCTTCCCTGGATCGATCATGGAGGATTATAATATGCGCATCCTGATTCAAAAATTCGGGGGCACCTCTCTTTCTACCGATCATGCCAGAGAACACGTAATTAGTCATATTACCAGAGAACGCAGCAGTGGCTTTGCTGTAGTCGTAGTCGTTTCTGCTATGGGGCGTAAGGGAGATCCTTACGCAACGGATACCTTGCTTCAGGTTATACGTGATAATGGCGACAGGCTGCCAGCGCGTGAGCGAGATATGCTGCTAGGCTGCGGAGAAATTATTTCCGCAGCCGCTTTATGCAGCTTGCTCATTGCGAGAGGCATTCCTTCCGTTGTCCTAACCGGAGGACAGGCGGGCATGATTACTGACGAGCAGTATGGGCAAGCCCGAATCAAAGAGATTCGGCCAGATAAGGTGCTTCATCATTTACGTGAAGGAACCGTAGTAATCGTAACAGGTTTTCAAGGAAGCACAGCATTAGGAGATACGACAACACTTGGCCGCGGCGGAAGCGATACTTCAGCTACAGCATTAGGTGCTGCGCTGCGCGCTGAAATGGTCGATATTTATACGGATGTTAACGGAATTTTAACGGCGGACCCTAGATTAGTCGAGGAGGCGAAACCGCTTCCTGTCGTAAGCTATGCTGAAATATGCAACATGGCAAGGCAAGGAGCTAAGGTTATCCATCCTCGTGCCGTTGAGATTGCTCAGCAGGCTCGTATACCGCTCCGCGTTCGTTCTACCTTCTCAAATGAAACAGGCACATTAGTAACTGATTCAGCTGAGCTTAAGGCTGAGCTGGCGGTTAAGGATCGTCATGTTACAGGAATTGCCCATGCATCAGGGATTACTCAAATATCAGTAAAGGCTATTGAAGGCCGAAATGATGTGCAGCTGCAAGTGTTTCAATCTATGGCTAAGCATCATATTAGTGTTGATTTTATTAATGTAACGCCAAGCGGTGCAGTTTATACCGTATTTGATCATGATGCTAAACGTGCAGTTGATGTACTGAAGGAATGCGGCTTTGCACCTTCAGCTATTAAAGGCTGTGCTAAAGTATCCGTCATCGGCGGTGGTATGAATGGAGAGCCAGGCGTTATGGCGCGTATCGTGGAAGCGCTGACGGAGCAGGGCATTTCAATCATGCAATCGGCTGATTCTAATACAACGATATGGGTGCTCGTACGTGAAGCGGATATGGTAGAGGCACTTCGTTCTCTGCACGCGAAGTTCGAGCTTCATCGATAGAGCAACTTTTTTGGGAGGAATTCAGATGGAATTTGGAAGACTAATTACCGCAATGGTAACCCCATTTGATGCGGACGGTCATATTGATTGGGAAACGACAGCAAAATTAATTGATTATTTGATTGAGGAGCAGCAAAGCGATAGTCTTGTCGTTTCAGGTACGACTGGCGAATCACCGACGCTCTCCGATGAAGAAAAACTGGAACTGTTCCGATTCGCTGTTAAGCATGCGAATGGTCGTTGCAAAATCATTGCTGGTACGGGCAGCAACAACACAGCCCATTCCATCCATCTGACAAAAGACGCAGAAGCAGCTGGCGTTGATGGCATTTTGCTTGTAGCTCCATATTATAACCGTCCTAGTCAAGAAGGACTTTATCAGCACTTTAAGGCTATTGCTGAAGCAACAAAATTGCCTATTCTTTTGTATAATGTGGAAGGTCGTACGGGAGTCAACATCTCTGTCGAAACGACGCTTCGCTTAGCACAAATCGACAATGTTGTGGCGACAAAAGATTGTGCTTCAACAGATCAATTAACTCAAATTATTAGTGGTGCTCCTGTAGGTTTTAAAGTATACAGCGGGGACGACAGTGCTACACTGCCTGCTTTAGCTATTGGAGCTTACGGAATCGTTAGCGTTGCGGGACATGTCGTTGGCGCGCAAATGAAACAATTAATCGAAGCCTATGTGAACGGAAACGTTCAGGAAGCTGCTCGAATAAATGGTATTTTACATCCAATTTTCAGAGGTTTATTCTATTGTCCTCATCCTGTACCTAATCCTGTGGCCGTGAAATTTGCACTTGGCTTAAAAGGTTTGCCAGTTGGAGGAGTTAGACTTCCGCTTGTTACTGTGACCGAGGCTGAGGCCGCATTCTTACGCAATTTACTGGTGTAAATACACGTAATCGTTGATTGCAGCCGGTGCATCCAGCATCGGTTTTATTTTTTTGGGAAGCATATTGCATAATAGCAATATCGTGTTTCACTTGTATTCCAGCTTTTTCTTCATGTATAATGATTTCAAGTGACTGGGTGCGGCAAATATTTGGAAATGAAATTAACGTCAGAGCGGCATCTGACGATAACAACGCATAGGTAAACAATGTTCGGCATTAATTACCTATGGATCCGTACAAAATAAATATTGCTTTTCCATATTACGACAATCTTACGAGGCCATTATAGCTTCGCAATAATAATTAGATGCTTACGGAGCCGTTCGCTTCGAAATATTTAAGAAAATGCTTACAAAGCTATTTTGCTTCGAAAATTAACCCAATGATTACGAAGCGAATTTCGCTTCGCAAAATTTTAAGGAGGAAAACACTTGTCTAAGAAGAACAACCAGGATAAATTGCTCATTTTTGCACTAGGCGGAGTTGGCGAGATCGGGAAAAACATGTACGTCATCCAATATAACAATGATATCGTTGTAGTTGACTCAGGACTTAAGTTCCCTGAAGAGGACATGCTCGGAATCGATATTGTTATCCCAGACATCTCTTACCTAACGGAAAATCGCGACAAAGTTCGCGGAATAATTATTACACATGGTCACGAGGATCATATTGGCGGTTTGCCTTATGTACTAAAAAGCTTAAATGTGCCATTATATGCAACAAAACTAACACTCGGACTTATCGAAGGAAAATTGAAGGAAGCGGGCTTGCTCGGGGAAACGAAACGTATTCTCATCAATGCAGATAGCGAAATTCAATTAGGCACGATTCGTGCATCCTTCTTCAGAACGAACCACAGTATTCCAGATTCCGTAGGTGTTAGCTTGGATACACCGGAAGGTACTGTTGTTCATACAGGTGACTTTAAATTTGACCATACGCCGGTGAATGAGCAATTTGCTGACTTGCAGCGTATCGCTGAGATTGGCAAACGCGGCGTTTTGGCTCTATTGTCAGACAGTACAAATGCTGAACGTCCAGGATACACACCATCTGAAGCACAAGTTGGCGATAATCTAGAGGATATTTTCCGCAAATCATCACAACGCGTTGTCGTAGCAACTTTTGCTTCCAATGTACACCGGATTCAACAAATTATAAATGCAGCTATTGCAACAAAACGTAAAATTGCGGTTGTTGGCCGCAGTATGGTTAACGTTGTAGGTATTGCTTCTGATCTTGGCTACTTGAATATTCCAGAGGGAATGATTATTGAGCCGGAAGAAGTAAACAAATTAGCTGCTGATCGTGTTGTTATTTTGTGTACAGGCAGTCAAGGCGAGCCGATGTCGGCGCTTACTCGCATGGCACGTTCGACACATCGCAAAGTAGATATTTTACCAGGCGACACCGTCATTATTGCGGCAACACCGATTCCGGGCAACGAAAGATATGTTGGTCGTACTGTTGATGAATTATTCCGCCTTGGTGCAAATGTTATTTACGGAAATGGTTCCGTTTCAGGCGTTCACGTATCTGGTCACGGCAGCCAAGAAGAACTTAAGCTTATGCTTAACTTGATTAAGCCAAAATACTTCATTCCTATCCACGGTGAATATCGTATGCTTCGTCAGCATGCGAAGCTTGGAGAAGCAATCGGAATTGAGCGTGAGAACATCTTCGTTATTGATAACGGTGATACAGTTGAGTTCCAGAACGGCAGCGGCCGCAAAGGCTCGAAAGTACAAGCAGGAAACGTATTGATTGATGGATTGGGCGTAGGCGATGTTGGTAACATTGTATTGCGTGATCGCAAGCTTTTGTCGCAAGATGGCATTTTGGTCGTTGTTGTTACATTAAGCAAGCAAGATGGCGCGATCTTGTCTGGTCCAGATATTATTTCTCGCGGTTTCGTTTATGTTCGTGAATCCGAAGGTCTTCTTGATGAAGCCAATCGCATCGTAACATCGACGCTTACACGTTTGATGAATGATAAAGTAAATGAATGGGCATCGCTCAAAACGAATGTGAAGGATGCGCTGGGTCGTTTCTTGTACGAGCAGACTCGTCGTCGTCCAATGATTTTGCCAATCATTATGGAAGTTTAACATATAAGTAATTAATGAAAAGAATCGCTTGTCCTTTCCGCAATTGCCGCGGCGGACACAAGCGATTCTTTTTTTATGTAAAAACCGAAACCGTTTCTGCTTGGTTTGTCAAATCAAGAGATCTAGACTGTATTTTGTATAAATTTTTGACCAGACCTCATACTATGACGAGCATCATCATAAGAGGGGGATATTTAAATGAATGGTCACACAAACATGCAGTTTACTTCAGAGCAGCCTGAACAGCCTATTCCAGACGATAAAAAAAAGACGAATGCTGTTGTCGAAACGATTCAGCAGCTTGGTCAGACAGCGGTTCCTGCATTGACGGAATCCAATATCTTTTGTATGACCATCATTGGGCAAGTGGAGGGACATCTCGTTTTGCCTCCGCAAAATAAAACGACAAAATATGAGCATCTTATTCCACAACTCGTAGCAGCTGAACAAAATCATAAAATTGAAGGTGTGTTTATCGTTCTGAATACTGTAGGCGGCGATGTTGAGGCAGGACTCGCAATAGCTGAAATGATTTCATCACTCAGCAAGCCAACCGTAACGCTCGTGCTTGGCGGAGGACATTCCATAGGTGTTCCGATTGCCGTAGCTGGCGATATGTCATTTATTGCAGAGACAGCAACGATGACGATTCATCCAATTCGTCTAAATGGTTTAGTGATCGGTGTACCACAAACCTTTGAATATTTGGATAAAATGCAGGAGCGCGTCGTACGATTTGTAACTTCGCACTCGAACGTGACGGAACATACATTTAAAGAGCTCATGTTCAAGACGGGGGAGCTTACTCGGGATATAGGAACTACGGTTATTGGATCTGATGCAGTCAAGCATGGTCTGATTGATGCCGTTGGCGGCTTGGGTGAGGCGTTAAAGGAATTAAACCGAAGAATTGAGGCTTCCAAGCTCGGCAGAATTGAGGTGAATATCCAATGACACTTTATACGAATATGCCTCTTGAGGTTGTGCTGGAGGGCTTTAATGACGAAATGGAGCAATCGCAAGAGGTATGGTCAAATGGTGTAAAGATGCAGGTGACTCCCATCGCACCGGGAATGGGGAAAATTATTCGATTATTAGATTGCAGCCTCGACGATTATCTCAATCCAAATTTAATGCCGGGCACCATTGTGAATTATAAATAAGGAACAAACAAATGTTCGTGCAAATGTCTCATAGGAACATTTGCCCACCTATGGTATAATCTTTTACCAGAGGTGACGGATTTGGCAAAGAAAAAGAGACGTAAAAAATCAATTGGCACAAACTTAAAATATGAAGTATATGGTATTTTGCTTATTACAATTTCAATTATTGCCCTCTCTGGAGAGGCGGCTGTCGGGCGCTCGTTATCCAAGCTGTTTGGGCTTGTGCTCGGCAAGTTTTATTTTGTATTAGCACTAATTGGGATTGTCATTGGACTTGCGGTCATGATCAAACGCGCTTGGCCTAAAGGATGGACGAACAAGCGAACAGGCTTGTTTATCATGGTGCTGGCGTTTACACTCATGAGCTCCATATCTGAAATTGATCAAAAGCTGAGCCCTACGGTTGATTTGACAGGGTCGAGTATTTTTAATCAGCTTAGCAGCGATTTGAAATTATCTTTAATAAGTGTACCGGCCGAAAATGATTTACCGATCAGAGACAAAGAAATAAGCGGTGGTTTTGTAGGCGCTATTCAATATTCATTATTTTTCTCTTTGTTCGGGTATTATGGCGCGAAGCTTATTATGTTTGTTATGTTCGCGATCTCTATCATGCTTATGACAGGTAAGTCGTATGTGGAGTTAGGGAGATTGGTTACGACTCGTGGCAATCGTATGTTCAAGCTGCTTGCAGCTAAATGGGAGAAGAGGGCTTCCCTGCGTGCTGCCGCAGCAGCACAAGCGAGTGCCAACGTTGGACAGGCTGATTTCGATGATGATGATGAAACAATTGATGACGATCATGAAAGTTATGTTGCTGCTCCTCCTAAGAAGAAGAAGAGAAGATCCTTGTTTTTCTCTTGGAGACAGGATCAAGATGAAGAAGAGTCTGATATATCCAGTCATCCGCAGGATGAATGGGTGTTCGAGCCAAATGGAACGGATACACTTGCAAGCGCAAAGCCTGCCTGGCAAAATGATTTCGAACCGCCTTGGGAGAAATCCGGCGCTGATTTACATACAGATTTGACTCCAGATATACATGAGCATGACAGCACGCCGCCATGGGAAAATGCTGGTGATGGTCTTATAATCGACCATGAGCCGCTTGTACCTAATCGTGATGAAGCATGGAACCAAACGAATCCTATTCAGGAATTAGCCGATTCAGAGCTGCTTAACGATACTCTGGAAGAGGCTGAGGATGATGATACGGATCTATTGGAGCCTGAAATAATCGCGGCTGGTGCTAATTCTTCAGAAGCGCTTGTGTATGAGGAAGATGTGGAGCAACCGATTCCGAAACGTCCTATTGCCGAAGAGAACGCACCTAAGCCTTACCTGCTGCCGCCTTTTACGCTGCTTACTAAACCGAATTTAATGAGTAAAAATGCAGATGCGTCCGACATGTACGACTCTCGCCGAAAGCTGGAGGCAACGCTGGAAAGCTTTGGCGTACGTGCCAAGGTACTGGATGTTGTTCGCGGGCCAGCAGTAACGCGATATGAAGTTCAGCCAGCAACGGGCGTTAAGGTTAGCCGAATTGTTGGTTTAACGGATGATATCGCTCTTGCGCTAGCAGCTAAGGATATTCGGATGGAAGCGCCGATTCCGGGGAAATCAGCCATAGGGATAGAAGTACCAAATATGGAGGTCTCCGTCGTAACGATGCGCGAGGTAATGGAAACCACTGCGTTTCAAAATGCTGCATCCAAATTGTCTATCGCGTTCGGCCGAGATATATCGGGACAGACGATCGTAGGCAACTTAGCCAAAATGCCCCATTTGCTTGTAGCAGGTGCTACAGGTTCGGGTAAATCCGTTTGTATTAACGGCATTATTACGAGTATTTTGTATAAGGCTGCGCCAGACGAGGTTAAATTTCTTATGATTGACCCAAAAATGGTTGAGCTGAACGTATACAATGGGATTCCGCATTTGCTCGCTCCTGTTGTTACGAATCCTAAGCGTGCTTCTCTGGCTCTAAAGAAAATTGTTGTTGAGATGGAAAGCCGCTATGAGCTTTTCTCCAAATCCGCAACTCGCAATATCGAAGGCTACAACAATTTAATGGCCGATAATCCTGCAGCTGTTCTTCCTTATATCGTTGTTATTGTGGACGAGCTTGCTGACTTGATGATGGTTGCTGCAAACGATGTAGAGGACTCCATTGCAAGGCTTGCTCAAATGGCGCGTGCAGCTGGCATTCATCTTATCATTGCAACGCAGCGGCCATCAGTCGATGTCATTACGGGCGTTATTAAAGCGAACATTCCTTCCCGCATTGCTTTCGGCGTATCTTCTCAGGTAGACTCCCGAACCATTCTTGATATGGTTGGAGCGGAAAAGCTGCTTGGTCGCGGTGATATGCTTTTCTTGCCAGTTGGAATGTCGAAGCCGATCAGGGTGCAAGGAGCCTTTTTATCCGATCAGGAAGTAGAATCATTAGTAAACTACGCACGCGGTCAAGCCGAAGCGCAGTATAAAGAGGATCTTGTACCGGAAGTTGAAGAGGAATCAACGGATGGGAACGAAATGCTGGACGAGCTTTATGATCAGGCAGTGCAAGTGATATTGGAAGCGAAGCAGGCATCTGTTTCCTTGCTGCAGCGGCGGATGAGAATTGGCTATACTAGAGCGGCAAGATTAATCGACCAAATGGAGGCTCGCTCTATTGTTGGTCCTTATGAAGGCAGTAAGCCGCGGGAAGTATTAATTACACTCGATCAATTTCAAGCTGGAAGAGCTAGCTCATAATTTCCGAAGTTTGCAGAAAACGGAACGAAGTGCATAGAAGTGGGATCAACTTCTCATACTAAAGTTAGGTAACGCTACCTTAAGCGAACTAACTTGCAAGAGAAAGGCAGATCCCATCATGAGAAATCGTTTGATTTTGGTGACCTCGATTATCGTGCTGTTGTTGTTCGGTTCCTTTTCGTTACTGAGCGGAAAGCATGACGGAGTAAAGGAAACGTTCAGCAACGCCACCTTAACGGTAGGCTCAACTGGACAAGACGTAAAAGAATTGCAAGGACGGCTAAAGCACCTCGGTTATTTTAAAGGTGATATAGACGGGAAGTTTGGATCGAGCACAAAAAATGCAGTCACATGGTTTCAATGGAAGTTTGGGCTTAAATCGGACGGTATTGTCGGTGCCAAAACAAAGCTGAAGCTTTGGGAAGCAACAAAAAAATGGACGCCATCAGCAGCAGCCCCGCCTGCTTCCGGTTCTAATTCTGGCGGTAAAGAAGATGCTGGTTCTTCCGGCAATAAGGCACCCATTGGAGGTTCTAACCGATTAGGCTTGTCGGAAAATGACATACAGATAATGGCTAATGCCGTATACGGTGAAGCAAGAGGTGAGCCGTATGAAGGCCAAATCGCGGTTGCTGCGGTTATCATTAACCGTATGAAGTCTCAAAGTTTCCCTAACACGATTTATGGCGTCATCTTTCAGCCTGGTGCCTTTACAGCGGTTGCTGACGGGCAAATTTGGCTCACGCCTAATGCGAAAGCGCGCGAGGCAGTTATGGATGCCATTAACGGCCAAGATCCTTCTGGCGGTTGTCTTTATTATTTCAATCCAGAAACAGCAACCTCGAAATGGATCTGGACAAGAACACAAATTAAAACAATCGGCAAGCATATATTCTGTATGTAACTATAAGCCATTCTCGAAAGGAAGCAGCCGTTACTGCCTAGTGCAGCAGTGGTTGCTTCTTCCATTTCCTATAGGTTAGAATGGTATAGTGATTTGTTTAATGGAATAGATTTACTCTATAACGCGCCGTTGAAAGGAGCAAACCGAGTGTCCACATTTGAAAGAGGGCAGCTGCAGCGCATTCGTCTGCATGTATTGCCTACAAAACGATTCAAAACGTTTGCCATTTCGTTATTTGCGGGACTTTCACTTGAAGAAGCAACAGTAACACCGGTTGCTCTTATTCCGTTTGTACTGAGAAGAGGCACGGCGAAATTACCAGAAACGATTACTTTTCGTGAGAAGCTTGACGATTTATATGGAGCAGGCTTTGGGTTTGATGTATATAAAAGAGGCGACTCTCAGATCGTCCAATTTCGAATGGATGTCATAAATGATGAGTTTGTTTCATCCGATACTCCACTTCTTGCAGAATCGCTGCAATTTCTAGGTGATGTAATAACAGATCCGCTCATAGATCAGAATGGTTTCCATCAGAAGTATGTAGATGCCGAGAAAACGACGCTCAAAAAACGTTTAGAGGCGATCGTAAATGATAAAATTCGATACGCCGCTGAGCGCTGCTTGGAAGAAATGTGCGCGGATGAGCCTTATCGTTTGCATCCACTAGGCAAGCTTGCTGAAATCGAATCCATTACCTCATCTTCACTTTATGATTCCTATTTGCAGTGGCTGGATAATGCAGCGCTCGACTTGTATGTCGTTGGAGATACGACGCTTGAGGAAGTAACGAAGCTTGTGTCGAGCGCCTTCAAGCTGAAGGATGGTTCACCATCTGCTTATTCAACGCCTAACATCCACCACCCTGTTAAGGAAGTAAAACAGGTTACAGAACGGATGGAAGTGAGTCAAGGTAAGCTGAATTTAGGACTTCGTACGGGAGTCGGGTATGTTGACGATGCTTATCCAGCTGCATTAATGTACAACGGCATCTTAGGCGGATACCCTCATTCGAAGCTTTTCTTGAATGTCCGCGAGAAAGAGAGCTTGGCTTATTACGCTGCATCCCGTCTTGATGGACATAAAGGGTTATGCACAATTCAATCCGGAATTGAGTTTGCAAATTACGAGCGAGCGGTTGCGATTATTAAAGAGCAGCTTGAAAGTATGCGTCAAGGAAATCTCTCGGAGCTTGAGATGAACCAAACCAAGGCGATGATATCCAATCACCTTCGTGAGCTTCAAGACTCAGCATATGAGATGATTGCTTATGATTTTAATGGCGTGTTAACGGGTAAAGATCGAAGTGCAGAGCAGTTGCTTGAACAGGTTCAAGCGGTAACAGCTGAGGATATCGTTAAGGTTGCAGAGCAAGTACAGCTCGATACGATTTACTTTTTGCGCGATCGAAAGGAGGCATAAAAGGTGCAAACCCTAAATTATCCAAATGTTCAGGAAACTTTGTATCGTGAAGTGCTTGATAATGGACTTGAAGTTATCGTGCTTCCGAAGGAAGGCTTTCATAAAACGTACGCGACATTTTCAACAAAATATGGTTCCGTTGACAACCGTTTTTCAGTTGGCAGCCAGCCGCCTGTAAAAGTGCCGGACGGTATTGCACATTTCTTGGAACATAAAATGTTTGAAGAGCCTACAGGCGATATTTTCGCAGTATTTGCCTCTCAAGGTGCATCGGCTAATGCCTTTACGAGCTTTGACCGAACCGTATACTTGTTTTCGGCAACGGAGCAAATCAACGCTAATTTAGAGACGCTTATCAATTTTGTTCAGAACCCTTATTTTACGGATACAAATGTGGAGAAGGAAAAAGGGATCATTGAGCAAGAAATCAATATGTACCGCGACAATCCGGATTGGAGAGTCTATTTTGGATTGATTGATGCGCTTTATCATGAGCATCCTGTTCATATTGATATCGCCGGCACTGTCGAGTCCATCAGACAAATAGATAAGGAAACGCTATATCGCTGTTATGAAACGTTTTATCACCCATCAAATATGTTGTTATTTGTTGTTGGCGGAGTGAAGGCGGAGGAAGTATTCCAGCTTGTCCGCGACAATCAAAATAGCAAGTCGTTTGAACCTCAAGGACCGATTGAACGTTATTTCGAGAAAGAGCCGGAAACAGTGAAAATTGCGCGCAAGGTAACGGAGCTTCCAGTATCATTGCCTAAATGCATGCTGGGCTTTAAAGAAAAGCAGACAGGTCTTGAAGGGGAATCGCTTCTTCGTCAAGAAGTAACGACCAAGCTGATGTTGGATGCTTTGATTGGACCTAGCTCTAAGCTTTATCAGCAGTTGTATGAAAATGATCTGATCTCTGATTCATTTGGAAGCGAGTATAATTCGAGCACGGGTTATGCTTTCTCCGTTATCGGCGGAGATACTCCAAATCCTGATGAGCTTATTAAGCAAATCCGAACAGCGGTTGAAGCCGTTTTGGTAAGCGGTATTGAGCCTACTGCTTTTGAAAGATCCAAACGTAAAAAAATCGGTGGATATTTGCGTATGCTTAACTCCCCAGAAGCAATTGCCGGTGAATTTACAAGATATCGATTCCGTGACAGCGACATGTTCGACGTCCTCGATTTCTATGAGAAATGTACACTTGAACAAGTGAATGAACGGCTCCGCGAGCATTTTGATTTCGATCAGCTTGCAGTTTCCATTGTGGAACAGCCTTCAAAATGAAGACGCTCCAACAGATGACGGTTCTTATTACGGGGGGAAGCCGCGGCATCGGAGCAGCTATTGCTAAACGATTTGCAGCGGAAGGCGTAAATATCGTTATCCATTACTTGCAATCTCATGAGACAGCAAATGAAACGGCGCGGATGTGTATGGCTCTTGGCGCGAATGTGTTAACCATTTCTGCTGATCTGCGCTCTAAGGAGCAGCTGGAGCGGATGCGGGAGAAGCTGGAGAGCCATAATATGCTTCCCGATATATTGGTTAATAATGGCGGAATTTCACATTATGGCATGTTAATGGATGTGACAGAGGAAGAATGGGATGATGTGATGGCGGTCAACCTCAAAGGAATGTTCCTTTGTTCGCAGCTATTTATGCCGAATATGATTGCACAGCGCTTTGGCCGCATCATAAATGTTTCTTCTATTTGGGGAATGTCAGGAGCTTCGTGCGAGGTTCTCTATTCCACGACGAAGGGTGGCATGAACGCCTTTACTAAGGCGCTGGCGAAAGAGCTGGCGCCGACAGGCGTTACGGTCAATGCGGTTGCTCCTGGTGCAGTTGAGACAGAAATGATGGATGGATTCAATGCGGAGGAAAAGGCAGCTATTCAGCAGGAAATTCCGGTTGGACGTTTTGGTTCAACAGATGAAATTGCCTCACTTGTTTATTTTCTTGCACTGCCGGAATCTTCCTATATTACGGGCCAAGTCATTAGTCCGAATGGCGGATGGCATACGTAGTCGGTGGCTGCTGCTTCTTGGGACAAGCTTGTTGCATAATTAGAACAGTGTTTACGCATCATATGACTGTTGATGATTTTTTTCTATACCCTTAGGAGGCGAAGAAACATGTCAACCGTACTTTCTAATTTTGCAACATGGAAGCAATTTTTGGCAGAGCGCGTATCGCAAGCCAAAAAAATCGGCATGACGGAAGAAACGATTTCAAGCTTAGCTTACGAAATCGGTACTTTTCTCGACGAGAAGGTCGATCCGAAAAATGAGGAAGAACGCGTATTGAAGCAGCTATGGGACGCTGGCGATGAAGCAGAACGCAAAACACTTGCATGCTTAATGGTCAAGCTCGTTCAGGAAACTTAGCAGCAATCGTACGAAATCGTCATCTTCCTTAACAGAAGCAGAAACAGAAGAGCCTCCTCTAGGAGGCTTTTCTGCAATGTTTCTTTTTGGGTTGCAGGATTGTGACGAAACTTGTAGAATTATGTTTCATGATGTATGTAATCTTCTTTTACATACTTCTACAAGAACAGGTTTAGGACGGTGACCGCATTGGAATCGAAACAATGGTACATGGAATACAAAATACATAAAAACCGCCCGGGATTACTTGGAGATATCGCCTCATTGCTCGGTATGCTTGAGGTTAATATTATGACAATTAACGGTGTGGAAGATAGAACAAGGGGCATGCTGCTTCAAACTGACGATGATGAGAAGATTGAATTGCTTGGCAAAATGCTGCAAAAAGTAGATAATATTACTGTTAACAAACTGAGAACGCCTACAATTGTAGATATTTTGGCAGTGCGCCATGGACGCTACATTGAACGTGATTCTGATGATCGCAAGACGTTTCGTTTTACACGCGATGAGCTGGGCATTTTGGTCGATTTTTTGGGTGAAGTGTTTAAACGAGACGGCAATCAGGTTATAGGAGTAAGAGGGATGCCGCGAGTTGGGAAGACGGAATCCATTATTGCAGGAAGCGTATGCTCGAACAAACGATGGTCCTTTGTGTCCTCCACCTTATTGCGCCAGACGGTTAGAAGCCAGATGTCAGAGGACGAAATGCAGCCAAATACGATTTTTATCATTGATGGCATCGTCAGTACGATTCGTTCAAATGAAAAGCATTACAGCTTGCTTCAGGAAATTATGGCTATGCCATCAACTAAAGTAATTGAGCATCCGGACATATTTATTAAGGAATCCAATTACGATTACAGCCATTTTGATATTATTGTTGAATTACGGAACAACCCAGATGAAGAAATTTCTTATGAGTCCTTTACAACTAACTATACAGACGATTTCTAATCGGAAGGAGGCCGTCTCATGTCTGACTTAGGAGAATTGCTTCGCAAGGCGAGAGAGCAACGTGGATTAACGCTTGACGATATTCAAGAAACGACAAAAATTAGAAAACGGTATTTGGAAGCGATTGAAAGTGGAGACCACACGGTTTTGCCTGGTCCTTTTTATGTACGAGCATTTGTGAAAAATTACTCAGAAGCTGTTGGGCTTGATCCGGACGAAGTGCTTCGTTTGTATCAGCATGAGGTGCCTGCAGCGCCGGTAGAACAAATATCTGAGCCGATTGTATCAAGATCACCAAGACGTGTGCAGTCCCAGTCTTCAGAAAGACTAGGGAAAATCGGCTTCAATGTGATGATGTGGTCGTTTCTTATTTTAATTGTTGTCGTCATCTGGGTGTATGTTATTAATAATGACACAGGTGGTGCCAAACAAACCGACAACAATACCAATATCACGGAAGTTTCAAAACCTCCAGCTACGAATGAGGGAGGAACCGCGGGTGGCAACGAAAACACGCCAACCGACAATCCAACGCCGCCAACACCAACACAAGCACCAACGACGGTTACTTTCGGAAGCAAAGTAGGCAAAGCGGATCAATATGATATCGGTCCTGTTGGCGTTGCCCATAAGGTTGAGGTTAAAGTGAGCGGCGGAAGAAGCTGGTTAGAGGTACGTTCAAACAGCAATCAAGGCGAGAAGCTTTATTCTGCGAATGCTGAGGACGGCAGTGTTGAAACATTTGAACTTACGGGTCCGCTTTATATCAATGTTGGTAGAGCAGATTTAACGGAAATTAAGGTTGATGGGGTTATTGTTCCTGACGGGGACAGAGCGGGCTCGAAGAAGCTGCTGCTTAAACCTCTAATTGACGAAAACGCTGCAACAGGTGGAAATACTGATACTGGAACTGAATCTGGCACTAACACAGATACAGGTACGGGAACGAATCAAACGAAAACGGAATAATGATTACCGTAACAAAGGAGAGATTAAATTGGCATCAGAAAATGCATTTGATATTGTATCCAAGGTGGATATGCAAGAATTAGCCAATGCGATTAAGCAGGCGGAGCGGGAAATTGAAACACGCTTTGATTTTAAAGGCAGCAAGAGCTCCATTGCACTTGAGAAGGAAGATCTTGTTGTTGCTTCAGAGGATGAGTATAAGCTTAAGAGTGTGCTGGACATTTTATTATCCAAAATGGTAAAACGCGGAGTTCCAATTAAAAATATGGACTACGGGAAAATTGAGGGTGCTTCCGGTAATACGGTTCGTCAGCGTATTAAGCTAAGACAGGGTATTGAGCAGGATGTTTCAAAAAAAATTAATATTCTTATCCGCGATTCAAAGCTGAAGGTAAAAAGCTTGATTCAAGGCGACCAACTGCGCGTTTCCGGAAAAAGCTTAGATGATTTGCAAGCTGTTATGAAGCTGCTTAGGGAAGCAGATTTGCCTGTAGAGCTTCAATTTACTAATTATCGTTCCTAACAAGCAAAAACGCCTTCAGCGTCCTCTGGATGCTGAAGCAGCTTTGGCGAAGAAATATAAGATGAGTAGGTACAAAATATATACTTTCTTATATTTAAAAAGGCTTCGTTTCATCGGTTTCCGAGAAACGGAGCTTTTCGTTTTGGTAAAGCCAAAGATGAAAAATGAGGCTTTAGCCGCTTTTGACACGTGTAATGGCATGTATTATACTTATTTAGACAGCTTTACAGTTGGATCTGGGGGATACATAGATGAGAGAAAAAACACATGCGGTCACTCAAAGCTGCTTAACAAATGAATTGCAGCTGGGACAAAAATCTGATTTTTTTTACAAACAAAGGGTTCGCGTAACGCACACCTATGAGTTAGATCGATCTGAGGAGGGAATTGCGTGAATCTGGCGAACCGCATTACACTAGCCAGAATATTTTTGGTGCCGGTTATTATGTTTTTTCTGCTTATTAAAGTGGATTTGGGGTCGTTCACGATTTCTGACTTCTCCATTACATACAATCAAATTGCAGCGGCACTCATTTTTATTGTGGCAGCAAGCACAGACGGTCTAGATGGTTATATTGCAAGGAAAAACAAAATTGTAACTAACCTCGGCAAGCTGCTTGACCCTTTGGCGGATAAGCTTCTCGTGGCGGCAGTTCTCATTTCACTTGTTGAAATGGATAAACTTAATGCGCTGATTGCCATTGTTATTATCAGTAGAGAGTTTGCTGTTACAGGCCTTCGTCAAATCGCACTTTTAGAGGGTTCTGTTATGGCTGCCAGCACTTGGGGGAAATGGAAGACGGCGATTCAAATTACGATGATTATCGCTCTTCTTATTAATAATTTCCCATTCAATTTTATTGATTTTCCATTCGATGTTGTTGCAAGCTGGGTAGCAGCTGCTATTACAGTTTACTCAGGCATTGATTATTTCTTGAAAAACAAACATCTGATTCCGGTAGAATAATGGTAAAGCATCTTTCCGTCAAAAAGGGGAGATGCTTTTGCTTATATGTCTTTAATTACTCATACATTTGAATATGAAGGAGAACTTGAATCATGAAAGCAGAAATTATTGCAGTCGGGACAGAGCTGCTGCTCGGGCAAATTGTTAATACGAATGCTCAATACTTATCGCAGAAGCTTGCAGAGTTAGGTGTAGACGTCTATTTTCAGACTGTAGTTGGGGATAATTCTGCTCGCCTGAGGCAAGCCATTGAGATCGGCAGAAGCCGTGCGGATTTGCTTGTTTTTACTGGCGGACTCGGACCAACACAAGATGATCTTACAAAAGATGTATTAGCTGATTATTTGAACCGTGAGCTGAGTATTCATGAGCCGTCTATGTCCGCAATTGAACAGATGTTCAGCTCCCGCGGTATTCATATGGTGGAGAGCAATCGTCGTCAGGCTTTGATGATCGATGGCGGGGTTCCGTTGGAAAATACTACGGGCTTAGCTGTTGGCAACGGTTTGTCTGTTGATGGAACACTTTATTTGCTGCTGCCGGGACCGCCGCGTGAAATGAAGCCGATGATGGAAGATGCCGGTGAACGGTGGCTGCGTTCGATGTTGGGAGAGGCCAATCCGCTTTATTCTCGCATTTTAAAGTTTGCGGGGATAGGTGAATCCAATCTCGAAGCTAAGCTTCTGGATCTGATTGATGGGCAGCTTGACCCTACGATCGCACCATATGCAAAGGAAGGCGAGGTTTCGATACGCGTATCGACCAAAGCGAGCTCTTCCATTGAGGCTGATCTGAAAATCGATAAAAGTGTGCAGCAGATTAAGGATCGGGTAGGCGAATATTTGTATGCAGAGCAGGATATCCCTCTGGAGGAGGAGGTTATACACCTGCTGAGAGCCTCAAGACGCAAGCTGGCGAGCGCGGAAAGCATTAGTGGGGGTTTGCTTGCCGAGCTAATTACAAACGTTCCTGGAAGCAGTGGAGAGTACGTAGGAGGGGTTGTCACCTACACCAATATAATGAAGCATCATTTGCTCAGCATTCCGATGACTCAACTTGAAGGCGAAGGGGCTCCTGGAGCGATTAGCGATTCGACTGCCGCTTTAATGGCAGAGCGGGTTCGAGAACTCTCCGATGCTGATTTTGGCGTTTCTTTGACAGGGGTTGCTGGACCAGCGCAATCAGAAGGCAAGCCAGTGGGGCTTGTCTATGTAGGAATTGCCGAACGCGGCAAACCGACCGCTGTTCATACGCTGAATTTGAGCGGCGGCAGAGGCATGATCAGAATGCGAGCAGTAAAGTCTGCTTTGTATCGTTTGTGGCTTGCGCTGCAAGCACGGTAATTTTGCTGATTAGGAATGGCAGAGGCATGTTTGGCAAATGGATGATTGCCATAAATAATGTTTGTCAATTGACGGTTTGACCGTTATAATAAAGCTTAGTTATCGGAAGAACCGTAGCGAAGATTACCTTTGCTGCGGTTTTTTTATGTCCATTTAAGGGGGCGAAGCGAAAAGGCGAATGTATGTTCGAAAAAATGCTTGTCAACCTGCCGGAAAAAAGGTATCATAAAATTATAAATAAAGAAGGATGTGAGTTTCTTGTCGGATCGTCGCGCTGCACTAGAAATGGCTTTGCGTCAAATTGAGAAACAATTTGGTAAAGGCTCCATCATGAAATTGGGAGAATCCACACACATGCAAGTTGAGACCGTGCCTAGCGGTTCGCTTGCTCTAGATATTGCTTTGGGAATAGGCGGATTACCGCGTGGACGGGTTATCGAAATATATGGACCAGAATCTTCTGGTAAAACGACAGTAGCGCTTCACGCGATTGCTGAGGTTCAAAAAATTGGCGGACAAGCTGCCTTTATCGATGCCGAGCACGCGCTTGACCCGCTTTATGCAAGTAAGCTTGGTGTAAATATTGATGAACTATTGCTTTCGCAGCCTGATACAGGCGAACAAGCTTTGGAAATTGCCGAAGCTCTTGTAAGAAGCGGCGCGGTAGATATTATCGTTATTGACTCCGTTGCGGCACTCGTACCGAAAGCTGAAATCGAAGGCGACATGGGTGATTCTCACGTAGGTCTTCAAGCTCGTCTGATGTCTCAGGCTTTGAGAAAACTATCGGGAGCAATTAGCAAATCGAAAACAATTGCGATCTTTATTAACCAATTGCGTGAGAAAGTCGGCGTTATGTTCGGTAACCCCGAGACAACACCAGGCGGACGCGCATTGAAATTCTACTCGAGCGTACGTCTTGACGTTCGTCGTATTGAGACGCTGAAGCAAGGCAATGACATGATAGGTAACCGTACTCGTATTAAGGTTGTTAAGAACAAGGTTGCTCCACCGTTTAAGCAAGCTGAGGTGGACATCATGTACGGCGAAGGTATTTCCAGAGAAGGTACGCTTGTTGATATCGGTGTTGAGATGGATATCGTTCAGAAGAGCGGAGCATGGTTCTCTTACAATGGCGAGCGTCTGGGCCAAGGTCGTGAGAATGCGAAGCAATATTTGAAAGATCACAAGGATGTTGCCGAAGTTATTGAAAAGCAAATTCGCGATGCGAGCAACTTGTCTGCAGCAGCAACTCAGGCTAATTTCAAACCTGATGAAGACGATGAAGAGTTCGAAGATCTAGAATAAATTGTCCGGCAATTATACGTGTTGATGCTTCGCCGTCCTGTTAGGGACGGCGAAGCTGTGTTTAGAGAGGATGTACCGTATGACCCAAAGCCATTCAAGAACCGAAGAAGAATGGATGATATTATCCGTTAAGCAAGACAAAAAAGAACGGAAGTTATACCATCTCTTTGCCGAGTCAGAGAAAGCTATTCTGTCTGTGCATGAAGATATATTGATTCGTTATCGATTGACCAAGGGACAAGTTGTAACCGAAGCTCAGGCCGATGAAATACGAATGGAAGATGAGCGTTATCGGGGATATATAATGGCTATCGCATATTTGGGAGCTAGACCGCGAACGAGAAAGCAGATTGAGCAATATTTGAATCGCAAGTTTTTTGAAGCTGACAATATTCAGTATGCCCTTGACCGTTTAGAAAGAGAGCATATTGTGGATGATGAACAATATGCACGCCAATTTGCGACCAGCCGGCTTAAGAATCGCTTAAAGGGTCGACGGTTCATTCAGCAAGAGCTGCAGCAGCGAGGCGTGTCGAAAGAAGCCGCAGCAGAAGCAATCGGTTCACTGGACCAGAAAGTGGAATTAGCATCTGCTAAGAAGGCTGCGGAGAAGAAATGGCGATCTTTAAAAGGCGAACCATTTGAGAAAAAACGTAAGCTTATGGGGTATTTAATGCGCAGCGGCTTTCCGGGAGATATCGTGAAAGATGTGATAAAGTCGATCGATCTGGATGGGGAAGAAGACTCATTCGAGGAAGATGATGGGCTTTTGCTTGACAATTGATTTTACGAAAAGATAAAATGAGGTTGTATTCCTTCATTATTGAATCAATTTTCCTTCCAAAAGTTGATTCAATACGATTATTTTCGTCAAATTAGTAAATGTTTAAACGGTTTGAAGCCGGTTGAAAACCTAATATCATCCCAAGCAGTGCCTTGGTGTATGCAACAAGGAGGTGAACAAGATGCCTAATGAGATCATTTGGATCTTGATCTGTCTCTTTGTTGGCGCAATATTCTTTGGGATTGGTTATTTTATTCGAAAGTCGATTGCCGAGGCCAAAATTTCAAGTGCTGAGCAAGCTGCTATTGTAATCGTAGAAAATGCGAAAAAAGAAGCGGAAGCTCAGAAGAAAGAAACTGTGCTAGAGGCAAAAGATGAAGTCCACAAACTTCGTTCCGAAGCCGAGAGAGACATTCGTGAACGTCGCAACGAGGCTCAACGTCAGGAAAGACGTTTGCTCCAAAAAGAGGAGTCGCTGGATAAAAAGTTAGAAGCGCTAGAACGCAAAGAAGAAACTGTAGCCAACAAAGAAAAACGGATCGAAGAAACGCAAGAGCAGATCGACTCCATTTACAAGCAACAGTTAAGTGAATTGGAACGTATATCGAGTCTGACAACGGAAGATGCGAAATCGATCATTTTATCCAATGTTGAACAGGAAGTACGACATGAGACAGCACAGATGATTAAAGAGATCGAGCAGCAAGCGAAAGAAGAGGCCGATAAGAAAGCCCGTGATATTATATCACTAGCTATTCAGCGCTGTGCGGCAGATCATGTGGCAGAGACGACGGTTTCCGTCGTAACCTTGCCTAATGAAGAAATGAAAGGCCGTATTATTGGGCGTGAAGGCCGTAATATCCGTGCTTTGGAAACATTGACTGGTATCGATCTTATTATCGACGATACACCGGAAGCGGTCATTTTATCTGGTTTCGACCCGATAAGACGCGAAATTGCCCGCACTTCTTTGGAAAAGCTTGTGGCTGACGGTCGTATCCATCCTGCCCGCATTGAAGAAATGGTTGAAAAATCTCGTAAAGAAGTGGATGAGCGTATCCGTGAATACGGTGAGCAAGCTACTTTCGAGGTTGGCGTTCATAGCTTGCATCCGGATTTAATCAAGATTTTAGGTCGATTGAAATATCGGACAAGTTATGGTCAAAACGTGCTGAAGCACTCAATGGAGGTCGCTTACTTGACTGGATTGATGGCAGCAGAGCTTGGTCAAGATGTTACGCTCGCAAGGCGTGCAGGCTTGCTGCATGATATCGGCAAAGCGCTTGACCACGAAGTTGAAGGATCACACGTTGAGATCGGCGTTGAGCTCGCTAAGAAATACAAGGAGCATCCTGTCGTTATTAACAGTATTGCCTCCCATCACGGTGATACGGAAGCCACTTCCGTTATCGCGATGCTTGTAGGAGCAGCAGATGCATTGTCCGCTGCACGCCCTGGAGCTCGTCGTGAAACGCTTGAAACGTATATCAAACGTCTGGAGAAGCTAGAAGACATTTCCGAATCGTTTGAAGGCGTTGAAAAATCGTACGCGATCCAAGCTGGCCGCGAAGTGCGCGTCATGGTGCAGCCAGAGAAAATCGATGATACAGAAGCATTCCGACTCGCTCGTGATATTACGAAAAAAATCGAGAGCGAACTTGATTATCCGGGACATATTAAAGTTACGGTTATTCGTGAGACACGCGCGGTTGAATATGCAAAGTAAGTAAACAAAAAAATATAAGCTTTTCAGAAAAGTGGCTGCTAGTTAGCCACTTTTCTGTTTGCAGGCGTACAAAAAAGGAAGTGTAAAGAATGAACGTATTATTTATCGGCGATATCGTAGGCAATGTAGGAAGAAGCGCGTTAAAGCGAGTACTGCCAGCACTTAAAAGTAAATATAACCCTCATATTATTATTGCGAATGGCGAGAACGCCGCTGCTGGGCGTGGGATTACAGCAACCATTGCTAAGGAATTTTTCGAATGGGGAATCCATGGCATAACGATGGGCAACCATACGTGGGATAATAAAGATATTTTTGAATGGATCGACGACGAGCCGCGCTTGGTTCGCCCAGCAAATTATGCAGAAGGCGCTCCTGGACAAGGCATGGCTTTTATTAAGGCTGGCGGAAAGCAGCTTGCTATTATTAACTTGCAAGGCCGCACCTTTTTACCGCCAATCGATTGTCCATTCCGCAAAGCGGACGAATTGATCGAAGAGGCAAAAGAGCAAACGAACAATATCCTCGTTGATTTTCATGCGGAAGCAACCTCGGAGAAAATCGCGATGGGATGGCATCTCGATGGCAGAGCTTCTATTGTGCTTGGCACGCATACGCATGTACAAACGAATGATGATACGATCCTGCCTGGGGGCACGGCTTACATAACAGATGTTGGCATGGTTGGCCCTAAAGAAGGAGTACTTGGCATGGAGCGAAACGCCGTTTTGCATAAATTTATTACGCAGCTGCCGGTTCGTTTTGTAGTGGATGAAGGAAAGTGGCATTTGCATGCAATCTCTGTTCAAATCGATGATGCGACGGGTCAGGCACGGAAAATCGAGAAAATTCGTCTTACGGAAGATGAATGGCTTCTGATGTAATACTATGATTCTAGTGAAAGTTCTGACAATTCAGAACAGTTTGTTAATATGCGGAATAAAAGCAGGAATTTTTTAAACTCCCTCGAATACTATTTAAAAGTGGAATCCATCCAACAGTCCAAGGGGAGGTTCTTTTTATGGATGTATTAAAAGTTTCAGCAAAGTCCAATCCAAATTCCGTTGCAGGTGCGCTAGCTGGCGTTCTTCGTGAACGTGGTGGTGCGGAGCTGCAAGCCATTGGTGCTGGTGCGTTAAATCAAGCGATCAAAGCAGTTGCGATTGCTCGTGGATTTGTCGCTCCCAGCGGGGTGGATTTAATTTGTATACCGGCTTTTACTGACATTGTTATCGATGGGGAGGATCGAACAGCAATCAAATTGATTGTTGAACCTCGGTAGCAAGTCCAAGCGGCGTTAAGCTGTAAGCCAATTGGATTAAAAAACAATCGTTCGCCTGTTTACGTCGTAGACAGGTTTTTTTGCTGCAAATTATAAACGGTGAGGTGCGTCTATGAAAGTGGTAGATTTCCATTGCGATGTGCTATGCAAACTGTTGATTGATGAAAATTTATATTTTCAAGGCAATAAGCCCGGCAAATTAGATGTTACATACGAGCGTTTAAAGGCTGCAGGAACGATCTTGCAAACTTTTGCAATCTATATTCCACAATCAATGAATGGTCGACTAGAGCCGATTTTGGAGAGTGTAGATCGTTTTCACCAAATGGTGTTAAGCTGCGAGGACATGGTGTGGGTAAGGACAACCCATGACTTGGATTCTTGTATTAAGGATGGAAAAATCGGAGCATTACTGTCGCTTGAAGGTGTTGATGGTCTTCAAGGCCAAATGTCGCTGCTTCGCATCATGCATCAATTAGGCATACGTGCAGCTGGAATGACATGGAATCACGCGAATTGGGCTGCGGACGGAGCGATGGAGCAGCGCGGCGGGGGCTTGACCGCAAAAGGGAAATTGCTAGTAGAAGAATGCAATAATTTGGATATACTAATAGATGTATCACATTTATCTGAGCGTGCGTTCTGGGATGTTGCTGAGCTTTCCAAGAGACCGATCCTAGCTTCTCATTCAAATGCAAGAGCAATCTGTGATCATCCACGTAATTTGAGGGATGCCCAAATTGAAAAAATAATTGAGATGCAAGGAGTAGTCGGGGTTACTTTTGTGCCTTGGTTTGTATCCAGCGCGGAAGTCGTTGTCATTGATGATTTATTGCGTCATATTGAGCATATTTGTGAGCTAGGCGGAGCATCGCATATAATGCTCGGCTCTGATTTTGACGGAATTGATAGTTATATGAAACAATTAACGCATCCTGGAGAACTCTTTAATCTTCAAGAGACACTTCTCAAACGTTATTCTGAGCAGCAAACCGAACAGTTTATGTCCGGTAATGCACTTCGTTTTCTTCGGGAAAATCTCCCTTTTAACTAAAATGAATTCGATCTATTTGCGGTATGGGATTGATCGAAACAAACTATGCTTATATTAAGCGTTTACATCTTGATTTTTATAGATATGCGCTTTAAACTTGTTGTGACTGTTATGAATTATACTATATAATTACTTGATGAAATAGAATATTGCACGTTTTAGACAAAGAGGAGTTGGGCATTTTGATTAGTCAATTGTCTTGGAAGATCGGGGGACAACAAGGTGAAGGCGTCGAAAGCACAGACCGGATTTTTTCCACGGCGCTAAACCGTTTAGGCTATTATTTATATGGATATCGTCATTTCTCCTCGCGGATCAAAGGCGGACATACGAATAACAAAATTCGTATAAGCACGAAGCCGATTCGTGCTATTTCGGATGATTTGGATATTTTGGTTGCTTTTGACCAAGAAAGCATTGATTTGAATGCGAAGGAATTGCGTCTAGGCGGCGTTATCGTTGCAGATGCAAAGTTTAACCCAACGATACCTGAAGGCATAGATGCTAGACTGTTTGCAGTTCCGATTACGAAGATGGCTGAGGAGCTAGGCACTTCATTAATGAAAAACATGGTTGCCTCAGGCGCTTCTTGGGCGCTTCTTGGTCTTCCGCTTGAAGTATTCAATAAAGCGGTTGAAGAAGAGTTTGGACGCAAAGGCGCAGCTGTTGTAGAGAAAAATATCGAAGCAGTAAAAAGCGGGGCTGAGTTTGTGCTGGAGCAAGCGGGCGGACCGCTTGACGAATTTAAGCTAGATGAGGCTGACGGGCAGCAGAAGCTGTTCATGATCGGCAATGAAGCAATCGGTCTAGGTTCTTTGGCAGCTGGTTGCCGTTTGATGGCGGCTTACCCGATCACACCAGCTTCCGAGATTATGGAATATTTAATTAAAAAGCTTCCGAAATTCGGCGGAACAGTCGTGCAAACGGAGGATGAAATTGCAGCGGTAACGATGGCGATTGGTGCAAACTATGCTGGCGTTCGCACAATGACCGCTTCTGCGGGTCCTGGGCTGTCCCTAATGATGGAGGCTATTGGACTTGCAGGCATGACAGAAACACCGCTGGTCATCGTTAATACGCAGCGTGGCGGTCCTTCAACGGGTCTACCTACGAAGCAAGAGCAATCGGACTTGAACGCAATGGTTTATGGTACACATGGAGAGATTCCAAAAATCGTCATTGCCCCTGCTTCGATTGAAGACTGCTTCTACGATACGATTGAATCGTTCAATTTGGCTGAGGAATATCAAGTACCGGTCATTCTGATGACAGATTTGCAGCTGTCGCTTGGCAAACAATCTTGTGATCAGCTTGATTACAGCAAAATTGAAATCAAGCGCGGCAAACTAGTCGAGAATGTGCCTGCACTTGAAGGCCACGACTTGTTTAAACGCTATGAGCTAACAGAAGACGGCATTTCCCCACGTGTATTGCCAGGCGAGAAGGGCGGTCTGCATCATGTGACAGGCGTAGAGCATGATGAAACTGGACGTCCATCGGAGAATGCAATGAACCGTCAGCACATGATGGATAAGCGGTTGAATAAGCTGAATGATATGTACATTCGTGATGCTATTCGTGTTGACGCGCCTCATGAAACGCCTGATTTGCTTATAATCGGTATGGGTTCTACTGGCGGCACGATTGATGAAGCTAGAAGCTTGCTTACTCTAGATGGCGTGAAAACGAACCATATCACGATTCGTCAAATTCATCCGTTCCCAACTAAACCTCTGCTTCCTTACTTGCAAAATGCGAAAAAAGTAATTGTCATCGAAAATAATGCAACCGGACAGCTGGCAGGACAAATTAAAATGCATGCTGGTTTTGCAGAAAAAATCGATAGCTTGCTTAAATACGACGGTAACCCATTTTTACCTTCCGACGTTCACAAAGCATGTAAGGAGTTGAGTTTAGATGGCAACGTTCAAAGAGTTTAGAAATAATGTAAAACCTAACTGGTGCCCGGGCTGCGGAGACTTTTCTATTCAAGCGGCGATTCAACGTGCAGCAGCTAACGTAGGTCTAGAACCTGAGAACCTAGCAGTTATATCAGGTATTGGATGTTCAGGCCGGATCTCTGGCTACATTAACGCATATGGATTCCATGGCATTCACGGCCGCGTGCTGCCTATCGCACAAGGTGTAAAGCTGGCTAATCGCGAGCTTACCGTAATCGCTTCAGGCGGAGACGGAGACGGCTTCGCTATCGGTATGGGGCACACGGTTCACGCGATCCGTCGCAACCTGAATGTGACTTATATCGTAATGGATAACCAAATTTATGGCTTAACCAAAGGTCAAACATCACCGCGCAGCGCGGAAGGCTTCAAAACAAAATCGACGCCGGAAGGCTCGATTGAGTCGACGCTGTCACCGCTTGAGATTGCATTGTCTGCGGGTGCGACATTTATTGCTCAATCATTCTCGAGTGATTTGAAGCAGCTGACGAAATTAATCGAAGAGGGAATCAACCACGAAGGTTTCTCCTTGATTAATGTATTCAGCCCATGTGTTACCTTCAACAAAATCAATACGTACGACTGGTTTAAGGAAAATATCGTGAACTTGGAGCAATTCCCTGATTACGATCCAACAAACCGCGTGCAGGCGATGAACAAGATTATGGAAACAAACGGCATGCTTACAGGACTTATCTATCAGAATAAAACGCGAAAAGCCTATGAAGATTTGATTACAGGCTTCAAGCCCGAGGCTCTAGCTAAGCAAAATATCAAAATCACCCCAGAAGAATTCGATAAGCTTGTTGCCGAATTTAAATAAGTGGTATGATAAGCATGCGGCCAAAAGGCCGTATGCTTTTTCTTTCAACTCTGTGGAAAACAACAAAATTAAATCAGGAGAGTGACAACATGATACATAGAGGAGTACCAATCGGAGTATCTGCAAGACATATTCATTTATCACAGGAGCATGTTGAAATATTGTTTGGGGCAGGTTATGCATTAACTGAAATGAAGCCATTGTCTCAGCCAGGACAATACGCTGCGAATGAAACGGTAGCAGTTGTTGGTCCAAAAGGAACATTTGGAAAAGTAAGAATTCTCGGACCTGCACGGAAAGAGACGCAGCTCGAGGTATCGCGTACGGACGCATTTGCGTTAGGCGTTAACCCGCCAGTTCGGGAATCCGGTAATACAAAAGGCTCTGCAGGCATTAAGCTTCAAGGACCTGCTGGAGAGGTTACAATCGAAGAGGGCGTCATTGTAGCGGCTCGTCATATTCATTTCCACACAAGCGATGCTGAGCGGTTTGGTATTGCGGACAAGCAGTCGCTGCGGGTTCGTTTCGCCGGCGAGCGCGGTGTCGTATTCGAAAATGTTGTTGCACGTGTATCTGATCAATTCGCACTTGATATGCACATCGATACAGATGAAGCAAATGCAGCAGGCGTGAAAAACGGAGATATGGCTGAAATCATAGATTAGTCAATAAAAAAAACAGCTTCCCTGTCGTCATAGACGATGAGGAAGCTGTTTTTTTTGTTTGTAAAAATGGAATTAATGTCCCATCATCATGGATACTTCAGGTTTATTCTCAGCATTGGTGCCATCCTCTTGCTTCGGTCTGCGAAGCAGGAAGGCAGTGAGGGCGCCAACGATTGAAATGGAAGCCAAGATGAAGAACGTATCTCCGTAAGAGGAGTACACTACATTTGGTCCTGGGTTAGTTACGCTGTAATGCTCTACTCTGCTAGCGAGAATCGTCGACAAGCCGGCGATTGCAAAGGAAGTCATAACCTGCTGCGCAGCTGCTGTCAGCGAGGTTACGCGACTAACGAGCTCCTTAGGAGCGGATTGCATAATATGTGTGTTAAGCGGCATCATCGACAAGCCCATACCTGCACCGAGAAGAGCAATCGGAATCATAAGAGTGAGAAGAGTCGTGTCCGCTGAAAGCTGGCTAAGGATGAAGCCTGCAATCGTAACAATGGATAAACCGGCAATGACGATTGGACGAGCTCCGAAACGGTCAAACAGCTTGCCGCCGATCGGCATGAAGATACCTGCTGCTAAAGCTTGTGGAAGCAAAATAAGTCCAGTATCAAATGCGGAGTAACCTTTGGCGATTTGCAAGAAAATCGGAATCAAGAATAATGTTCCGAATAATGCGATTTGAACAATCCACTGCAAAATAATGCCGCGTGTGAAATTGCTTGATTTAAAGACGCGAAGCTCAAGCAACGGTTCCTTGCGCTTCAGTTCTATGATGATGAAGAGGATAAGCGAAATACCGCCTACTATCATTCCGATCAAAGCTTCAGGCGAAGTCCAGCCGCTGCCTGCGCCGCCTTCACCGCCGCCAGCAGAGCTTACGCCATAAGCAAGACTGGCAAAAGCAAGTGGGGCAAAAATCATACCTAAAAAGTCTAGGGAAGGAACATGTTTGCGTTCAATTTTTGGCAAGGTGCGAAGCCCTACGATAACGGCAATGACACCAATCGGAAGATTGATAATAAATATCCAATGCCAAGATACATAGTCAACGAGCCAGCCTGCTACTACAGGGCCAAGAGCGGGAGCTAACAGCATTGGAATACCGATCATACCCATAACTGCTCCTTGTTTGCCAGGAGGGCTGAGTCTAAAGGTAAAGGCCATTGCGATTGGAGCAACCATACCGCCGCCAAGACCTTGAATGATACGGAATACGATAAGCTGTTCAGCGGTTGTTGCTAATGCACAAAGGCCGGAACCAATCGTAAACATAATGATTGAGAACAAAAAGACTTGTTTGGCGCCAAAACGATCTGACATCCATCCCGCAAGCGGAATAACAGCAGCTTGTGCAAGTGCATAACCCGTAATGGTCCACTGAACAAGTGACATCGAGCTTTTGAAGTCGGCCATTAAACCTGGCATAGCGACATTCATTGCGGTGCCGTCCAAAATAACCATGAACATACCGACGATAATGGCAATCAGCGGTGCAATAATATTGCGCATGGACATCGGATCACCAGCAGGTGAAGCTTTTTTTGAAGCTGAAGCCATTTTATTTCCTCCTATCCAAATATGAGGGTCTATCCAACTATTGTTGACCTCTGTGTACCAGCAGGCTACAATGAAAGGTGACCGCTTCTATGAGCGGACAATTGTCCGCATTACTGAATAATAAAGACGAATGGGGCAATTGTCAATCGTAAGATTTGTAAACGCGGAAAAAGGAGATAGGAACGATGACTGCACCAGAAAACAGCAGAACGAAACAAGCGCTCAGCAAAGCGATTTTGCGTACGGCTAATCACTTGTTTACGGAGCATGGGGTAGAATCGGTCAGTATGCATCAAATCGCCAAATCAGTCGGTATTGGACAAGGCACCTTGTACCGGAGGTATTCAAACAAAGGTGATTTGTGTATGGATATGATGAAAGAGAATTTTGAAATTTTCATCAATGAGATCGACGCGTATTTGACAGAAGGGGCTATGCTGTCCGTACATGAGCGATTGAGCGGAGTTATGCGCAAAATTATAGCGTTTATCGATAAGGAATCGAAATGGCTTGGCGTGATGCAATCTTTTAATAAAATTGAACTTGAACATCCTAAAGGTGATTTTTTCCAGTCACCGCCTTATCTTTATTTGCATACTGTTCTGCGCAGCTTGTTTGAGGAAGCAATGGAGAAAGAGCAAATTAAGCCTATTGATCCTTGTTATGCTGCTCATTCCTTTATATCCATTCAATCCCCGCATACGTTTAGGCAATTGCGGTACGTGATGGGCTACACTTGTGAAGAAATACAGGACCGGTTTTGCAAGACATTTATTGATCCTTTATTTCGTTAATTGATTAGTAATGTAAAAGAGAGGACAGCGTATATATGCTGTCCTCTCTTTTATTTGTCTTGAAATTATAGCTGATGCGCAGTCAGCACTGGAGAAATAATGAATAGTGTATCTTCGTTGTTGGTCGGCCTAACTAAGATCGGTTTATTTTTTCCTGTAAATCGCAACATCACTAGTGTGCTGTCAATCGCTTGCAAAATATCTCTCATATATTTTCCATTGAAAAAAACAACAAGCGGCTCACCAAAAATAGGGCTAATGGCAAACTTTTCGGAGACATCGCCTATCTCAGCTGCTGTAGCAAATAATTCGACTTCACAAGATGAAATGCGCATCCCGATGGCATGTGTATCACTAACGAGCAAGCTGACGCGTTGGACGGCCCGAAGAAAAGGTGCAGTGTTCATCGTTATTTCGGTTGAAAAGGTTTGTGGCACCAATCTTTCAATTATAGGAAATGTGCCTTGAATAAGCAGCGATTGCATACTGAAATTTAATGTGTTGAAGGAAATGACCTGGTCTGAAATTGAAATTTGTGTTTTGCTAGATCCATCTGACAGCATTTTGGAATAATCGGACAAATGTTTTGCTGGAATAACAAACGGAACTGAATCTAAGCTGTTTTCACTTAGATTTGAGGTGCTTGTAGCAAGCCGAACGCCATCGGTAGCAGAAAGCCTTAGCTTTCCATTAATGGTTTGACAAGAAATGCCTGTCAATATCGGTTTCGCTTCAGAAGTGGAAGCTGCAAACGAAACTTGCTTCACAATCTTTTTAAATTCTATATTATTGATTTGAAATTTAGCTGTATTCTCCAAGCTGCGCATATCTGGAAATTGTGAAACATCCATTGTAGCCAGACTGTATGTAGAATGATCTGATTCAATATGTATGAAATTATGTTTTAACACTGCGAGTTTCACTTTGCTTTCAGTTGAAAAACTGCGGACAATATCGAGCAAAAGACGAGCGGGGATAACTGTACTTCCTTCTTTATCAATTTTAAGCTGGTCACAATGACTAGGGATAACATATTGAAGAGCCATTGAAGCATTGCAGGCTGTGAGAGAAAGACCGCGAGCTCCGGCTTGCATTTTAATCCCTGTAAGAATAGGGGAAACTGCTTTTAATGCCAAACCAGCAGCAATATGCAGAAGTCCAATATGCAACGATTGCTGTCTCACTTCAACAAACATGGTTGTCACCCGTCTTTACAATAATTTGTCGTGTGTATTTAATGATGACTCTATTATTCCGCGAATTACTTCAGATCTGGAGAGACCAGATGTTTTGCAACGATTTTCAAGCTCGCTCCAGACCTCATTGGTGAGCGTTAAAGATATCTTTTTAGTCTCCCCAAATCCCTTTCTTCCGGCACCAGTACGAGGTCCTCCACGGGAAAACATGATGGAAACCTGTCCTTCTTCGTCGGGCACAGCAATTTTTATTTTTTTTCCTGCCATAAAACTACTCCTTTTTCGTTTGAATAAGGTTACTCCAATCAATAATTTATATATTAACTTTAGCATGTAAATTATGACATTGCAATGTGGGTTATAAAACATAAATCAAGGGCCATTTGAATAACTGCCATTTGGCTATACATAGCAATAAAAAAGATAGTAAAAGAAAGAAACCATTTCTATAAGCTTTTTTTGATTTGCTTGTGATGGATTAGGCGGGGGCGTTATGATATAATTTCTAATTGATATGTTCAAATGAATAAAAATAATTAATAATGGAAATTGCAGATAAAGGAAGTGAATCCCCATGACGAAGGAGACCAAAAGCACACCAGACTTAAAATCTGGCACGGGTGTTAAGGACTACTCCAAGTATTTCGATTTTTCGGATGCAAAGATTTTACGAGAAGAAGATGGCATGACTACCGTTCGAATTAAAGGTCGGAATATACAAATCAACTCTGCTCCCAATCACAAGGATGAGAAGAAGCGTGGCAAAGAGGATATCGAGGTGCATTATGACTTTGCGATTCCTGCTGAGCTTCGATCGATGGGTATAGGTAAGTTTTATTTAATCCAAACGTATGGCTGCCAAATGAACGAGCATGACACCGAAGTCATGAAGGGCATGTTCGAAGAAATGGGTTATACAGCTACGGAGGATCGAAATCTTGCAGATGTAATCTTACTTAATACATGTGCCATTCGTGAGAATGCCGAAGATAAAGTGTTTGGCGAGCTTGGCCATTTGAAAGCGCTGAAGACGGAGAAACCGGATTTGCTGTTAGGTGTTTGCGGCTGTATGTCGCAGGAAGAATCGGTTGTAGGACGTATTTTGCAAAAGCATTCTTTTGTAGATATGATCTTTGGTACGCATAACATTCATAGACTTCCGTACTTGCTGCAAAATGCTTATTTCAGTAAGGAACTGGTCGTTGAGGTATGGTCCAAGGAAGGCGATATTATCGAAAATATGCCTAAGAAACGCGAAGGAATGCGCGCTTGGGTTAATATTATGTACGGATGCGATAAGTTTTGTACGTATTGCATCGTGCCATATACACGCGGGAAAGAGCGCAGCAGACGTCCAGAAGATGTCATTGCTGAAGTGCGCGACTTAGCTAGACGAGGATTTAAAGAAATTACATTGCTTGGGCAAAATGTTAATGCTTACGGCAAGGATTTTGAAGACATCAACTATCGCTTTGGCGATCTGATGCATGATATGTCCAAAATTGACATTCCGCGTATCCGCTTTATGACGAGCCATCCGCGTGATTTTGACGATCATTTGATTGAGGTGCTTGGAACAGGCGGCAATTTGGTTGAGCATATTCATTTGCCTGTTCAGTCCGGCAGCACCGAAATATTGAAACGAATGAGCCGCAAGTATACTCGCGAGATGTATCTAGAGCTGGTTGCTAAAATTAAAAAAGCAATACCGGGCGCGATGCTCACTTCAGATATAATCGTCGGTTTCCCTGGTGAAACAGACGAGCAGTTTGAGGATACGATGACGCTGGTGAAAGAAGTTGGCTTTGATTCGGCTTATACTTTCCTTTATTCTCCGCGTGAGGGTACACCTGCCGCTAGTATGGAAGATAATGTTCCGCTAGAGGTGAAAAAAGCTCGTTTACAGCGTCTCAATGCACAGCTAGCTGCAAATGCGAGAGAAAAGAATGAGCAGCTTCGCGGTGAAATTGTCGAGGTTCTCATTGAAGGCGAAAGCAAAAACAACGCTAATGTCCTTTCCGGACGGACGCGTACGAATAAATTAGTTCATTTGGAAGGTCCAAAGGAATGGGTTGGCCAGTTTATTATGGCTAAGGTTACCGAGGCGCAAACTTGGTATATCAAAGCCGAAAGTATAGAACAGGATGCACAAGAAGCCGTTAGCTAACGGTAAAATAGGAGAGATGACAAATGGCAGAGCAGCATACAGCAGAAAATCAAGCAGAGCAATGTGACCATGATCATGAGCATGGCGAGGGCTGTGGAATTCCAAGTTTCCATACTCGGGATCTCATCGTTCGCGAAGATATTTCGAAAAAAGCAAAAGAATTAGCGAATCTCATCTTTACTTCTGAGGAAGTACAGCACTACCGCCGCGCAGAGCTGCAAATTAACGGCAATGAGCGTGTGCAGCAGTTGATTACAAAAATTAAGAAAAAACAAAAGGAAGTTGTTGCTTTCGAAACCACTTTCAAAAATGCAGACATGGTTAAAAAGATCGAAGGCGAAATGGAAGAGCTGCAGGACGAGCTTGACGGCATTCCTATCGTGTCCGAGTTCCAACAAAGTCAAAGCGACATCAATTATTTGCTTCAGCTCGTTATTTCGATCATCCGTGATACTGTGTCTGAGAAAATCAACGTTGAGGATGCGTCAGAGCCAGCTCCTGAAGAGTGCAGCGACTAAAATAAGCTAGACCAGCGTTATAAGCCGTATGTTTTGCAGCTCCTTTTTTGGGATGCAGACATGCGGCTTTCATTTTTACATATGAAATGTTACTTTTTTCAAATTAACATAACTGGCGGAAGGGATTAATCCAAATGAAGTATAGACAAATAAACCAAAACACTGAAGAAGATTTTCAAGATTTAGAATTTGACATCATTGAAAGTCATGAGATAAATCATCGAAATTATTTTCTTGTGCATGGTCAATATGGAAATGAAATTGTTGGCTTTGAAGTGCTAATAAATAATGATATGATTCCTGGATGGAATCAGGGAGAAATCAATCAAGAGGCATTTTATTTTGAAGGAATAACGCTTAAATCAATTGGTAAAGAATCAGATGCGTTCATTAAGGCTTTGTTGGAGCTTTATGGCTATGAGGGAGAGTTAAAGTGTGATGATGAAATCTCATTTACATGTTTTGCACTAGAGGGTGACCCTAGAAATATTGCAAATGAAGATATTAAATTTAAGGTCTTTTTCGATGATAATAATGAGCTTGATTTGTATTGCGAAATATATATGAATATATCGGTACAGAATAAGGTTTTTGAATTGAAAGAAAAGGATACTGAATATCGCGGGAACATTTTAAGAACTTTAGGAAAGTAACTCGCGAGGCATTTCAAAGTAGATGTCTAAAACAAAAACCGCTTTATTCCGATTCAAAATGTATAATCGGAAAAAGCGGTTTTTTGCTTTCATAGCGCAGCGGTTTTAAACGTTAAATGTCGTTTTCTCTTCGCTGTTTCTTACGGTTGACGAGCGTATGTGGACAATGTAAGGTGTTAAAGAGGTTGCTAAAATAGCGCCTGCCAATGATTTTAGTGCATCACCGATAATGAACGGATAGAATCCGACCGTCATCGCTTTCTGGAACGAAAGGTCCAGAGAATTCATAAGCCATGGAATGCCTGGAATGTATGAGGTGATGGAGCTGAATAGCTCGAAAATGATGAAAAAAACAATAAAAGCTAAGGCTTTATTTCCTTTGGACGTGTTACTGCGTAGAAATCCGCCAATCGCTAGGCTAACCAATAGCGAACAGAACGGGAAGGCGAATATAAAGCCGCCAGTAGGTCCTGTAAGATGAGGGATACCGCCTTGCCCGCTAAATAGCGGCAGGCCGATAGCAGCAAGCAAAATGACGATAAATATGCTGAGGAAAGCGTTGCGCGGCGTTAGAAAGAGACCGGCTAATCCAACAGCTAAGGTTTGAAGAGTAATCGGGACGAATGAGCCGCCGAACTTAATTGTCAAAGAGCTCATGACGATAAACAAAGCTGCGAACAAAGAAATAAAGACGAGTGAGCGAATGTTGCTGGTTTGCATAATGATGCTAGTCTCCTTTATGTACTTGCGATAATATTGTTAACCATTTATATTTAAAACAGGTTAACAAATCGAATTGTAGCATAGCCTATCGTTTTCGGGAAGAGGTTGGGTGAAATTTTTTGAGTCAGAGCATTCAGGTACAATTGAAGCAGGTTACCGTTACGCCTCCAGCAATAGGTGAAGGACAAAAACGGAAACCAATAATAAGAGATATTTCGCTTGTTATAAAAGAGGGAGAATGGATTACTCTGCTTGGCTGCAATGGAAGCGGGAAAAGCACAGTTGCGAAAGTAGCTGCTGGTTTTCGGGTAGCAGGCGTCAGCGGTCAAGTCTTAAGGAACTTTCATACTGCTGCAAAGGGGAAGCCGATTCCAATTGTTATGCAGCAGCCTGAGGCAGCGATGATCGGGGCAACGCCGCTCGAGGATATTATTGTCATGCTGGAGCAGAATGAGCAGGAAGCGGCTAGTATTCGATCTGAAGCCGAACACGCGCTGCAAAGAGTAGGCATGGGTGAGCGAATGCATCAACCGATTGAAACCCTATCCGGAGGGCAGAAGCAGCTCGTTGCGATAGCTGGGTGTTTGGCACTAAAAGCGCCAATGCTTGTGCTTGATGAGGTAACAGCGATGCTGGATCCAGAAGCAGCCATCTCTGTGCTGGAGCAAACGAGAAGTTTGCAGCAAGCCGGAATTACGGTCATTTGGATTACGCAGAAGCTGGAGGAGCTGCAGGCGGGAGATCGAATCGTTGCGATGAATGCCGGTACGATTATGTACGATGGCGGGGTAGAAGAATGGTTTGCTAGATCGGCTGCGGGAGCAAGGGA
This sequence comes from Pristimantibacillus sp. Z349TD_6, assembly GCF_056173205.1. Classification (NCBI taxonomy): domain Bacteria; kingdom Bacillati; phylum Bacillota; class Bacilli; order Caryophanales; family Paenibacillaceae; genus Pristimantibacillus (SeqCode); species Pristimantibacillus sp. Z349TD_6. The sequence continues at coordinate 3,716,443 of NZ_CM149662.1, forward strand.
TAGTTTTTGTGAGCAGCTTGGTTTGGAGGCTCCTTATTGTGCTCAGGTGGCATGGGAGTTAGAGGAGCAGGGTGTGAAGCTTTCTCCTTTTCCGTTCACAGCAACTATGCTGGCAGAGGCGGTGAAGCAATATGGGCGCTGACTGGCAGTTAAACGGCGTTAGCGTGCACGCGGAGAATGACAATGAAAAACAGCTGCTAAAAGAAGTACATACGTCCTTTAAAGCAGGTGAAATCACACTTTTAATCGGGCGAAATGGTGCTGGTAAGTCAACGCTGCTTGAGACATTGGCGGGCATACGATCGATTCAAAGCGGAAATATTGAGCTTGGCACCGATCAGCTATGGATGGAGAATGGCCGCCGCAGCCGTCTAAATCCAGAAGTGGTGCTTAAGCTTGGCATATCGATGCAAAATGCGGAGTCACAGTGGTTTGCGTCATCTGTACGAGAAGAAATGGTTTATTCTCTTAAGCCATATACGCTCGATTCATCCATAATCGAGGAGAGAATCGCGGAAGCTCTTGCGAGAGTAGGGCTTCCAGTGGAGCTGTTGGAGCGAGATCCATGGACGCTCAGCGGCGGTCAGCAGCGACGGCTGTCACTCGCCTGCTTATTGGCGTGTGAGCCGGATTGGCTGCTGCTGGATGAGCCGACGGCGGGGTTAGACGCCGGCGGTATTCGCCGCTTGTGCGCGGTGCTGGAAGCGCACAGGGCGGCGGGGTGCGGAGCGGTCGTGGCAACGCACGACCTCGACGCGCTGCTGCCGCTGGCGGACGCGGTCGCCGTTGTTGACGGCGGCACGGTCCGCGCAGCGGCTAAGGCGGCGGCGATAGCGCATGCCGCCTCTGCGCCGCAGGCGCTTCGCGCGCTGGACGCGCTGCGCGAGGAAGCGGCTATGCCGCTGGAGCAGTTCATCCAGCGCGCAGACGCGGATGAGGCGCCTTGGCCGGCGCCGCAAGAGCTCGCTGCGGCGATTTCAATTGCACTCGCGAGTCGAGACAGCCAGAAATCAGGAGCAGCAGGCGTTGTTTTAACAAATGCTTTAGCAAGCAGCATAGATACTGAGCACAACAAGCCAAACACGTTTTCAAAAGAAGAACCAAAAGGTAAACTCGCTGAAAAAACGTTAACAGAGGTTTCTCAATTAGGAGCCGCCAAACCATCGGTTTTGCTTCGTTCAAATTATTTTGATCCTCGTGCGCTTATACTCGTTTATTTATTTCTATCTGCGAGCATTTTTGCGCAAAAAACAGCATTGGAGCTAACGGTCGCAGCTGTTTCAACGATATTGCTTTTAATTCCGTTTCGAACACTTATTTGGCCTTGGAGACGAGTCATTCGCGCGTATGCCATTATGATTATTATTTTTTGCGTAATAGCAGGCATTGGCATTCGTCCGCTTTCCTTTGATTTGGACAAGGTTTGGCCAATAGTTATCCGATTAGGCAAGCTTTTGTTAATTATGCTTTTAGGCCTGCCAATGCTAAAGCTGATGACGCCTTTACGACTTCAGCGCTCGCTTGAGCAAACCTTTGGTTTCCTAGAGAGACTGAAGGTGCCCATTCATTCCTTTGCAATCATCGTCACTCTTATTTTTCGGTTTATTCCTTTACTCACAGGAGAATGGGAACGGTTTGCGAAGCTGGCTCATGCGAGAGGAAAGGCAGTTACGCCTCTTAAGACGGTACCGATGAAAAGGCTTCTACCGATTCTGATTCCCTACGTACGTTCAATATTGCGTCTTGCGGAGCAAATGGCGGATGCGCTTGAAGCACGCGGCTTTGGTTATGCGAAGCGAAAGCCGACGTATAGCTTTCGGCTTCGCTTCGGACGAGCAGATGCTCGTTTAATGAGTATTGCAGCAGCAGCAGGCTCATTTCTATTTCTTATTGCTGTATTGTTTTAAAAGAGGGATAACCTGTGAAATCCAACGTCCATCTTCATCAGCAAGCAGCGTATGCCATCCGTGCAGTGCTGCTTGCTTTGTGTTTTTAGGATGATCATCAACAAATAAAACAAAGCTGTCAGGCGGCAGCTGTTCATTTACTTTGTCAAAAATAGCCGGATGAGGTTTTTGGAGTGCTGCTTCGCTTGAGATCGTAATACTTTTCAAATAAGGCTTGATAGGTGTAATGATGGGTTCAACCCATGCAGGTAAATGATTGCTTAACACATGAATATCAGCAACAGCATTCCAATTACCGATTTCTGCAAGGGCAGGGAGCGGCAGTAGGCATCTATCGATAAAACTTCTGGTTTGCGCACTAGTTAAGTTTGGCGTATATTCAGCAATCCAGCTCCAAAATTGTTTCTCTGTTATTTGGCCTGTCCATAACCGCTCGCTAATTTGCTGTTTATATTCGGAGTAAAGTTGTTCTTCAGAAACGATCGCTTCCGCAGCTAGCAGCTGCCAGAAGAGCGGCGACAGGTTTGTCGCCAGCACGCCTCCAATATCGAGAACGAGCTGCGGCTTAATCATCCGCTTACCTCCTCTGCATGATTCGTGCGCGCGGCAAACTTAGCTTTGCGATCTGACATCGCCCACTTGATTACAAGTGCAAATGCGACAGCTCCAAGCAGCGAGCCAAATAGGAAACCTCCGTTCAAGCCCCAGCTTTCATTTAACCATCCAGCAAGGAAAGGTCCAGAGAACATTCCAATGGCATATAGCGCTTGATATAAGCCCATTGCTGTTGCACGGCCAGGAAGCTCGACATCTCGAATCGCCAGTCCCAGCAAAAGCGGCATATGTAAGCCTTGCGCAAAACCATTAATCGCCTGCGTTGCGACAAGAACGCCAAAAGAATCCGCAAACACCATAGCTCCTGTACAAATGGTACTCAATATAAAGCCAGTGCCAATCGTACCCCAATAGCCGAATTTAGGCGTAAACCACCTCGCTGTAACGAGTGAGGCAAAAGCATGGGGGAGCATAAAAGAAAATACGAGCAAGGTGAGCTTCAGACCGTCTGCACCCATTTCTTGTGCTTTGAGAGGTGTAAATCCGAACATCGTTATAAAAAGAATGCCATGAGCAAGGATGGACAACAAAGAAACCTGCAGCAATGTTTTAGTTTTTACCACATTTTTGATCATGGCAAACGACATTCCTGGCTGTTCCTTCAGCTCCGAGCGGGGCTCTTTCAGCATGAAAGCAAGCACTAGACCAAGGACAGCAATGACAGCGCCTACAATAAATGGAGCACTTGAGCTAAAACCATCCGTTAACCATCCGCTAAAGAGCATGCCAATCATTTGTCCGGATACCGTCATCACGCTTATATTGCCCATAGCACGACCTGTCTGCCCGGCTCCAAAATAGCTGGCGTAAAGCACAGTGAACGCGACCCAAGTAGATGCGCAAACGCCTGCCATCAATCTGCCAGCAAGCGGCCATACCCATGAATCAGGGATGAGGAACAGCAAGCAGCTTATTGCTGCGGTTAACATTCCTAATAGGATGAAAGGCTTGCGCTTTCCGAAACGATCTGACAAAATGCCAAGCGGAAATCTTACGAACATTTGGACAAAACCATAGCTTCCAAGCACGATGCCGATAAAAGGCAAGGACAATCCCCGATCACTAAGGTAAGGTGAAAGCGTAGGGACATATACATACATGGAAGTCCAATATAAAATGGTTATAGTAGTAAAAAGCAATCTTTGTGCTCCAGAGATTTGATTCATCGTTGTGGAAGCCCCCTTCGCTTTCACTTTATCGCAAGTCTGGTTCGGTTGTCACTTCCTATTTTGGACGTTATAATGAAAACTTTGTACAGCAAAAAACGTATTAAGCAGACAACTATGATTATTATTACAAGAAAAAAACACTAACTGATGAGGAGAATGTTCATGCAAACAGAAAAACGCAAAACAAAAAGCTGGATGAAAGAAGTAAGAGAATGGGTCGTCTCACTTGGTATTGCCGTTGTTGTAGCGCTGCTGTTCCAAAACTATGTCTATGCTCAATCGGAAGTACATAATGTATCTATGCAAAATACACTGGTCGCTGGACAACGATTAATCGAAGACAAATGGTCTTACCGGCTTCATGAACCTCGTCACGGCGACATCGTTATTATTAGCGGGCCAGAGAGCGATTTGCGTTTAATTAAACGTGTCGTAGGCTTGCCTGGCGACGTGGTTGATATACAAAACGGGGAAGTATATTTGAATGGCGAAAAAATCGAAGAGCAATATGTTAAGGGTCAGACCGTAGCTGGCAGTGTTTCAGTGCCTTTTACAGTTAAAGAAGGACAGCTGTTTGTTATGGGTGACAATCGCGAGCATAGTATGGATAGCCGTGAACTTGGTCCAATTGCTAGATCCAGCATCGAAGGAAAAGCCGTATTCCGGATATGGCCGCTGCCTAAGTTCGGTACATTAAGCGAATAATTATTTTATATCATTAAATAAAAACGTCATTAATTAAATGAACAACATCATCAAACGTAATACTTTTGTAAGAAATGGTTACAAATTCGTTTAGAAATAGCCGTTATGATTAACCATAGAAACAACGACAGACACATACTTAACAAAAAAGCAGCAGCGAGGCGTGAACAGGATTGTCCATTCGAGTAAAGCTGTATATGTCATACTTGGCGATGATTTTTGTACCGATCATATTAATGAGTGCTTTTATGATATTTATCTTTTATGCTCGCGGAGTTGAGGATGTTCGCCATTATTATGAAAATGAGAACAGAGAGCCTTATCTTCAAGCCTTGGTGTATGGCGAATTATCCTACGTGCTTCGCAACGATTCCGGCGAGCTCGAGAAGAAGGAATACGTAGCCGAAATTCAAGAGCGATTAGGCAAGCTATGGGCTGGACTTCTTATTTCCAGGGATGGGAAGATTACTTCTGTAGCGCCTTTCTTGGAGCAGACAGCTGTTCATGCGGATTGGCAGCAATTATTGGACGAGCCGCCTTTGAAGGTTGCATTTAATTCATTTCGATTCGAAACGAGTACCGTCGATTTTATTTATCCTGATGGAGGAGAAGGTCGTGCGGTTCTGTTCCGGCGAAATGATACGGTTCCTATCTATTGGAGACCGGTCGGCACAGCTTTCAGTTTAGCTTTTATTGGATTAACGAGCTTGCTGCTTACTTACTTTGTATCACGCAGCATCATTCGTCCCATTAAGAAACTAGAAGCCGCAGCTCTGCAAATTAAGGATGGCGATTTGTCGCACAAGGTTGAGGCCACGACGAAGGGTGAAATCGGACAGCTAAGCATCGCGTTTGAGGATATGAGGGTAAGATTGAAGCAGTCGATTGATCAAAGCCTTCAGTATGAGGAAAACCGAAAAATGCTGCTCTCGCACATCTCACATGATTTGAAAACGCCAATATCTGCGATTAAAGGGTATGTTGAAGGGATCATGGACGGCATTGCGAACACGGATGAGAAGCGGAAGCGCTACATGGAGACGATTTATCGTAAAGCTACAGATATGGATCAATTAATTGATGAGCTGTTCCTATTCTCGAAGCTTGATCTTCAAACGGTTGCCTTTGATTTTAAAGTGATGGACATTAAACGTTACTTGGAATATTTTTTGGATGAGCAGCGGTTTGATCTGGAAAAATCAGGGGTAGGATTGCATTATATCGAGCATGGTTCTGATCCGCTGATGATCGCAGCCGATCCTGACAAGCTAAGCCGTGTTTTAACTAATATACTGAACAATTGTGTCAAGTATATGGGACAATCTACTGGTCTCGAAAAACATAACATCGTTGTTCGAGTAACAGAACTGGAGGAGCACGCTCTGATTGAAATTGAGGATTCAGGTCCCGGCATTGAGAAGGATGATTTGCCTTATATCTTCGATCGTTTCTATCGCGCGGAGCAATCACGCAATTTAGAGACAGGTGGAAGTGGTCTCGGTCTTGCAATCGTCAAACAAATTATTGAAGGGCACGGCGGTACGGTCTGGGCGGAAAATGCAGAGCATGGAGGTGCGTTGTTCTGTCTGAAATTGCCTAAGTCAGTATCCGTCAAAACGGTGGGTGGTCATGAAGAGCATACTAATTATTGAAGATGAGAAAGCCATTGCCGAGTTGGAACGAGATTACTTGGAAAGTTACGGTTTTAACGTTCAAATTGAAGGGAGAGGTGATATAGGGCTTGAAAAAGCGCTCGAAGGAAAGTTTGATCTTATCATTTTGGATGTAATGCTCCCCAAAATCGACGGCTTTGAAATTTGTCGACAAATTAGACAAACGATCAATATTCCAGTGCTGATGGTAACCGCGAAAAAAGAGGATATTGATAAAATACGAGGATTAGGACTTGGCGCTGACGATTATATGACCAAGCCCTTCAGTCCAAGTGAGCTGGTAGCACGCGTGAAAGCTCATTTGGCTCGTTACGAGCGTTTGACAGCTGACAAAGGGGAGCGAGGCGAGCATATTCGCATACGCGGATTGTTTATCGATAAACCTTCACGAAGAGTCATGATTCATGAGCAGGAAGCGATGCTTACTTCAAAGGAATATGAGCTTCTTCTGCTTTTAGCGTCACACCCTAATCGCGTATTTGAGAAAGAAGAGTTGTTTGAACGAATTTGGGGGCTTGATTCAAATGGAGACGCAGCTACGGTTACGGTTCATATTCGAAGGCTGCGTGAGAAAATTGAGCATGACCCGTCCAAACCTCAATATATAGAAACAATTTGGGGAGTGGGCTACCGTTTTAAAGTATAGATAGAAGATGAGGAGTGGAAGAGATTGAAGAGCATCATCCGATTTTCGCTTAATAACAAATTTGCTTTGTGGATTTTGACGCTGCTTGTGTTATTTGCTGGTCTTTATTCAGGAATGAATATGAAAATGGAAACATTGCCCGATATTACGGTTCCAATCGTAAGCGTCACAACGGTATTGCCGGGTGCTGCACCTGAAGAGGTAATGGAGAAAATTACGAAGCCGATTGAGCAGCGGACTCGCAATCTTAAAGGTGTTAAAGTTATTAGCTCAACATCCTATGAAAATGCTTCATCTGTCGTTATTGAGTACTCCTATGAGACAGATATGGAAAAGGCGGAAGCGGAAGTTAAAAATATCCTCTCCGAGATTAAGCTTCCAACAGGAACGCAAACCCCATCCGTTTCACGGATCAGCTTGAATGCATTCCCTGTCCTAGCGATGAGTATCTCCAATGAAAAGATGAATTTGGAGCAGCTTACGAAGGAAATCGAAGAAAATGTATTGCCGCGCTTTCAAGGCATTGAAGGTGTAGCGAGCATTCAAGTTTCTGGACAAAATGTTAAGGAAGGTGAACTATCCTTCAAAACGGATAAGCTAAAGCAAATCGGCTTAACCGAAGAGATGGTGAAAGGCATCATCCAAGCGTCAGCCATTTCTGTACCGCTAGGTATTTATGAATTTGGCGAGACAGAGAAGGCACTGGTCGTTGATGGGAACATAACGACAGAGAGTGATTTGAAAAACTTAGTCATCGTGCCGGGTGTTAAGCTTAGCGATGTTGCTGATTTAAGCATCGTAGGCAAAGCAGAGTCTATTTCTCGTACGAATGGCAAAGACTCCATTGGATTTAACGTCGTCAAAGCGGCTGATTCCAATACGGTTGACGTTGTTAATAATGTTAAAGCAGAAATAAAAGAACTTGAAGGCAATAATGATGGTTTGTCTATTGTAACGACACTTGATCAAGGCAAGCCGATCGAGGATTCCGTTCACACGATGTTAAGCAAGGCGGTAATCGGCGCATTGTTCGCTGTCATTATCATTATGATATTCTTGCGCGATATTCGTTCCACGATTATTGCTGTCGTTTCGATTCCACTTTCCATCCTGATCGCTCTCCTGATTTTGAGCCGGATGGATATTACACTGAACATTATGACACTTGGTGCGATGACCGTTGCAATTGGGCGGGTAATCGATGACTCGATTGTCGTTATCGAGAATGTATATCGACGAATGGCGCTCCCTACAGAGAAGATGAAGGGCAAGGAATTAATTCTTGATGCGACGAAGGAAATGTTCGTACCGATTTTGGCTTCCACAATCGTAACGATTGCCGTATTCCTGCCTCTTGGACTTGTTTCGGGCATGATTGGTGAAATGTTCCTGCCGTTTGCATTAACGATTGTATTTGCTCTACTAGCATCATTGCTTGTTGCCATTACGGTTGTTCCAATGCTGGCGCATATGATGTTCCGCAAAGGGATGAAAGCTGGCAAGGCGCATCACGATAAGCCGGGCCGCTTAGCGGAATGGTACAAAGGTGTACTTCGCTGGTCGCTTGATCATAAATTGGTTACTTTTGGTTTAGCAACACTTCTACTGATCGGAAGTTTGTTCCTGCTCCCAGTGATTGGAACGAGCTTCATCGCAGGCGACGAACAGAAAATGATGATTGTTTCCTACAATCCAGCACCTGGAGAAACACGTGAACAGGTAGAGAAAATGGCTCTTGAAGCTGAAAAGAAATTGCTCGATCGTGAAGGTGTTTCAGTCGTGCAATATGCAGTTGGCAGCCAAAATCCATTTAGTCCTGGAGCTTCAAAACAAGCGTTGTTTAACTTGAGCTATGATGAGGATTATGCTGGTTTTAATGCTGAGAAAGAAAAAATTGTACCTATGCTGCAAGAGCTAGGCGGCAAAGGCGAATGGAAACAGCAGGACTTCGGAGGCGGAGGTCTTGGCGGATCGGGCATATCGATGCTTGTGTATGGTCCGGATATGAACACGGTCCAACCGATCGTGGATGACCTTATGAAGAAGCTTGCAGATCATAAGGATTTGAAAAATATTGATTCCAGCTTATCAGAGACGTATGAGCAGTACCGCCTTGTAGCTAATCAAGAGAAGCTTAGTCAAAACGGATTAACAGCAGGCCAGATTGCAATGGCGCTTAGTCCGGTTCGCGAGCGTCCCGTTCTGACGACAGTTGAAGTGGATGGCGAGGAATTTAACGTTTATGTGAAGGTTGATACTAAAACCTATACGAATAAATCAGATCTAGAGAATGTGAAGTTGACTACTCAGTTAGGTACTGAAGTTGCTTTGAAAGATGTCGTGACTATCGAAGAAGGTGAATCACCGAATACGATAACAAGACGTGATGGTCGTATGTATGCTGAGGTTTCAGCAGATGCAACTTCATCTGACGTCGGCAAGGTTTCGACAGAATTGCAAAAAATGATTGATGAGACTGATCTTCCTGCTGGCGTCGATATCGAAATGGGCGGAGTAACAGAGCAGATCAATGAGTCATTTATGCAGCTAGGCCTAGCAATGCTTGCAGCGATTGCTGTCGTTTATCTCGTGCTTGTCATTACATTTGGTGGAGGACTTACACCATTCGCAATTCTGTTCTCTCTTCCGTTTACGATTATCGGTGCACTAGTAGCACTGTTAATTGCAGGAGAAACACTGAGCGTTACCGCAATGATTGGTGCCCTGATGCTCATAGGTATCGTAGTTACAAATGCGATCGTCCTTGTTGACCGTGTTATTCAAAAAGAGAGAGAAGGTCTTTCCGTCCGCGAATCACTTATTGAAGCAGCGGGTACACGTCTTCGTCCGATTCTAATGACGGCGATTGCAACCGTTGGTGCATTGCTTCCGCTTGCATTTGGATTTGAATCAGGCGGTTTGATTTCTAAAGGTATGGCGGTTACCGTAATTGGCGGCTTAACGAGCTCAACACTGCTCACGCTCATTATTGTACCTATCGTTTATGAGTTCTTGAACCGTAAACGCAAACCACGCACTGCAGAAGAAGCATAACGATTCGAGATAGCAGAGAGGCTGTCACAAGGTCATTGACCTTGTTGACAGCCTCTTTTTTTAGTTGTTCCGTTTACATATTGGGCGACTGGGTAATTGGATTAGTAACACTAGCGGAGCTTTTTTCATACGTATATGTCATGAACGATTATCGGCATATGACCAGTTTGGGTTGTTCTCATTTTCATTTCCTATTTTGTGAATGCCGATGATCATCACATGAACATATAACGGAGGCTACTAAGATGAATGAATTTAAGAATGATCTTCAAAATTTGAACACGGATGCATTTAAATCGAGTGGAATGACGCCGAATGCGAGTCAAGGCCAAATGGATCCCAATAATGCTCGGTTGTGTATTGGATTTTGTATTGGATTTTGTATCGGCTTTTGTTCATGCGGCGGCTGTGGCGGCTGCGGAGGTTGTGCAAGATGCGGTGGCTGTGCTCGCTGCGGAGGCGGCTGTGCCCGCTGTGCTGGCTGTGCCCGTTGCCGTTAGTCAACTATTGAGATGTAAATAGAAGGTTCAAGACACCCCTGCAAACGCTTTTCGGGATGCAGGGGTGTCTTTCTATGCGAGTGCAGGTATGACGGACAAATAGCCTTACATATCTTTATAGAGGAACTCTTGTTACGAAAAGCCAGATTTCAAAATAAGGAGGAATGAATTTTGGATCCTTCTATGCGCCTTAAAGTGAGAGGAGATACTTTTTTTCTCCCGAGCTCGGACGGAAGTGTCTATTTCCGCAATAATATCGGTTCATTTCGGATGGAAGGCAGTACGATTGATCAATGGATAGAGAAATTAATTCCGGTGTTTAATGGCGAGCATTCGATGCATGAAATAACGGATGGATTGACAGATCAATACCGTGATCATGTTTATGAGATTGCAAAAGTATTGTATACGAATGGTTATGTCCAAGATGTGAGTCAGGATAGACCGCATCAGCTTCCGAGCCATATTGTTAAGCAATATGAGGCTCAGATTGAATTTTTGGACAGCTTTGATGGGTCTGGGGCATACCGTTTTGAGCTGTTTCGAAAGTCCAGCGTACTTGTTGTTGGGAACGGGAATTTTTTGGTGTCAGTAGTGAAATCATTACTTGAATCCGGCCTTCCTCAGTTTCACTTCATCAATATGAACACGGAAACGAAGGGACCTAGTCGAATTACGGAGCTGGTACACCATTACAGACCATTCGATTCAGAGGTCAAGGTGGACGAGATCAGCTTGCCGAAGGATGGCGGAGTGGAATGGTCGTTAGTAATACAGCAATACGATGCAATATTTTATGTGTCAGACACAGAAGGGGAAGCTGAGCTTCAATCTCTTAACCAAGTATGTCGACAAAATAATAAAGTGCTGCTGCCGGCTGTAATTCTAGGTCAGGCAGGTTTAGCTGTTCCGCTTACGTATTCAATTCCGGAGGGTGACTGGGAATCAGCAAGGCGCAGAGTCCATTATGCTTCTATTTATGAGGAAACAAGTGATTATGCTGGTTCATCTGTCGCGGAATCGCTGCTCGCTAACGTGATCGTTTTTGAATGGCTAAAAACAGCTGCAGGTGTAACGAAATTAGAAAATAATAAACTGTTTCTGCTGAACCTAGAGACGCTGGAAGGCAAGTGGCATCCGTTTCTTCCCCATCCGTTAGTCAATGAAAAACAAATGGCGAAGAAGGTTGAAGATTATGAGCTTCTGTCGGAAGAGAGCACAGGAAAACGTGATCCAAGCGGTTTGCTCCCTTTCTTCAGTCAGTTAACATCCATGGAGACGGGCATCTTTCATATTTGGGAGGAAGGAGAGCTGCGTCAACTGCCGTTGTCGCAATGCCGGGTTCAGTCCGTTGATCCGCTGTCAGAAGGCCCAGCGCTGCTGCTCTCGGAAATTATATGCAACGGTATTAGACATGAGGAGGCACGCAGAGAAGCGGGGCTAGCTGGAATTGAATCTTATGTGTCGCGTATGGCCAACATTTTCATCAGCCAGACGTCTGAAAATGGCTCTGCATTAGAGCCTGTGCTTATGAGCGTAGGAGCAGGGGTAACGATCGAGGAGGGCGTCTGCCGCGCTTTGCAAAAGTATTTATCCGAAGAATGGATAAGGCTATACGAAGCAGAACCTCCTTCGATCACACCGATTAAGCTTAGTCATATTGAGGATGAACGATGTCGTTACTATATAAATGCGCTAACCACGATGCAAGGATCACCTTCCTTTGGCATCAGTGAGACTGTAATTGGTTTTCCAGTTGTATGGCTGAGAACAAACGGTTGCTGGTATCACGCAGTTGATTTAAATGAAACGAGAGCACTTCGCAGAGTTTTATTGGGCGCTTTGCTGGACATTCAGAACAAAGAATCTCTCTTTAAAGGGAAAATAAATCAATTGGCTTCTGTAAATGTGAAGGAAGACGAAGTGATGAACCTCTCCATAACCGAGTGTGATCCATTTGAACATCGAGAGGTTCTGAAGAATGCATTGATGCATCTACAAAATAACCAAAAGCGTCTTCTTGTGTATAACTTAACTTCGGAAGCTTTTTTCAATGAGGAGCTAGCGGGAGTATTCGGCATCTCGCTCCGAGAGGAGACAGAAGAGTGAGCGCTAAAATGGCAATTGTGGGAGAAGGGCTGCTCGCAGATTACGTAACCGATCTATTATCTGAATTTTGTCAGGTTGAACGAGTGAGCGATCTGTCGTTTGGTGTTCCAGAAACGGCAGAGCTTGCGCTCGTACTGAGTGATGGCTATGATTCAGCTTCTCATCTGATGGCAGAGGAAATGTTTAAGCAATCGGGGACTCCATGGCTGCGCGGCTTTGTATCCTTTGGTGAGGGCGTAATTGGTCCGCTTGTCATTCCCGGGACAGCAGGCTGCTCGCAGTGCGCTGATCTGCGGCGTTTGATGGCTGGAAATGATCGGAAAGAAATGTGGGAGCTGCAGCATCTTTTTATGCACGGTGAAGTTTATCCGGATATTTGGTCTTCTCGAAGCGCTCTTCTGCATGTGGCTCATCATATTGCTGTTGAAGCTGAACAATTCCTCCTTAAAAACAAGGCTCATCTTGAAAATCGTGTAAAGCTGGTACATTTGCAAACGCTCAACAGCTCGGTTCATTTTTATTTGCCTGATCCGCTTTGTACGATTTGTGGAGAAATACCTGATGATTCGGCTATAGGTTCGCGAATTAAGCTGCATCCAAGCCCAAAAATTAGCGAAAATAGCTATCGAACTCGTTCGATGAGTGAGCTGAAAGCTGTATTAGCCAATGATTATTTGGACAATCGCACAGGGTTTTTGAACGGAAAAATGATTGATCTGATGTCGCCATTTGCGGATTCGAGCATTATTTTACCGATGTTTTCGGGAGATGAAGGCTGCGCTGGCCGTACAAATTCTTTTGCAGACAGTGAAATGACAGCAATACTAGAGGGTTTAGAACGTTATTGCGGTATATCGCCTAGAGGAAAGAGGACGGCGGTTCATGACAGCTATGAGCATTTGAGTGAGATTGCTCTTGATCCCGTTCGGGTAGGCGTTCACGAGAAGGAACAGTATGAGCGTCCCGATTTTCCGTTTCAACCATTCGACCCGAGCAGAAAAATCGATTGGGTGTGGGGTTATTCGTTTTTGCAGGAGAAGCCTATTCTCGTGCCGGAACTGCTCGCTTATTACAGCTCTGGCTGCGGCCATGGATTTGTATACGAAACCTCAAATGGCTGTGCGTTAGGAGGCAGCTTGGAGGAAGCTATTTTTTACGGAATACTGGAAGTAGTAGAACGGGATTCATTTCTCATGACCTGGTATGCACAGCTTCCGCTAGTTCCTATAGATCCTTATTCCTCCGGAGATCTGGAATTAACCTTAATGGTGGAGCGTTTACGTGATGTCACCCAATATGATGTCCATTTATTCGATTCGACGATGGAGCATGGCATTCCGAGTGTATGGGTGCTTGCCAAAAACAGAACGGAAAATGGCGTTAATATGATTTGTGCTGCTGGGGCGCATCCCGATCCGGTGCGGGCAGCAAAAGGAGCCATCCATGAGATCGCGGGCATGCTGCTCGCTTTTAATGAGAAGTTAGAAGAAAACCGTGAGCAGTATGAACGCATGCTTCATGATCCTTTTCTAGTACGGCAAATGGATGATCATTCGATGCTGTACAGCTTGAAGGAAGCTGAGGAACGGTTGAACTTCCTTCTTCAAAATGAGAGGCCGCTCCGTACATTCGAAGAGGCATTTAAACCAAGGCCAAAGCATGCGGATTTAACAGATGAATTAAACGTATTCCTCAAAGTTTTCCGTGAATTAAATTTAGAAGTTATCGTTGTTGATCAAACGACGCAGGAAACGCTGAGAAATGGGCTCCATTGTGTAAAGGTGCTCATTCCAGGGATGCTCCCGATGACGTTTGGTCAACATCTTGTCCGCTTGAGAGGACTTGAGAGGGTGCTGCGAATACCAGCTGAGCTGGGTTACGTCAAGGAGAGGTTAACGCATGAGCTGCTTAATCCTTATCCGCATCCGTTTCCATAAGCACTATCTGCTGTCATGCAGTGGATCTCGGCGAGTTGGCACTTAGGAGGGGAGATATGAGTCTGAAGGCTTTTTTGCACCAATTGCAATATGATCCAGACAAAACCAAACCTCAAGATGTGGAAATCGATTGGGATAACGCTCCTCTACCGTACAAATTATATCGTCATGTACCGGTATTTCCTCTCGCTTCGGATGTTCCGCTTACTTTAACGGGCAAACGGGAGCATACGATGCCAACGCTACGGGATATAGGACATTTTCTTTGGTATACGTTCGGGATGACACAGCTTAGCCAATCTGTTCTTGAACAACATACAGGGGAGGAATGGGAGGACTCCTTGCAGCTTTGTAGACGTTTTGTTCCATCAGGCGGAGGGCTGTATCCAAGCGAAGTATATCTTTATTTGAAGCTGGAAGAATTACCTAACGGAATTTATCATTATGATGTGGCACATCATCGTTTGGTGCTGCTGCGTGAAGGCCAATTTGATCGGTATTTGAGTAATGCGTTAGGTGATCGGTGCGACATAACAAACGGCTTCGGAGCTGTATTTGTGTCTACTTTTTTTTGGAAAAACTTTTATAAATACAATAACTTCTCTTATCGATTGCAGGGATTAGATGCTGGCTTGCTCGTTGGCCAGCTGCTTGAAGTAGCGAAACGTTTTGACTTTGAGGCGGGTGTTTACTTTCAGTTTCTTGATGGTGCCATCAATCATATGCTTGGGCTTCCTGATACAGAAGAAAGTGTTTACGCTGTGATTCCTCTTGCGATTGATGCAAATATGGAATGGTTCCACCATGGTGATAGCGCTGAAAAAAATATTTCTTCAGATGAATTATGCAGTATGCTTCCGTTAATTAGACATGAGCACTACATCCGATCAAAAAAGGTATTGGAATATCCGTTGCTGATTAAGCTAAATGAAGCCTCCATTATGGAATCCGCACGCGCGTTTAAACTGCTTGAGGCGCAGCAAATACTAGCCAGCAGTAGCGATGTTTTTGCTTTACCGAGTGTAAATCGAATGACGTATGATTTAGCATCGGTATGCAGGCAGCGCTACTCGCCAGAAAATGAATATGTATTGCATACCGTGAGTCTAACAGATTTGGCAGCACTATTGCAGGAGATCATGATTTCTTATAGGTATCGTAATGATTTGGATAGTTTAGTGCGAAGTCCATCGTCGCGCGTCCATTTATATGGCTGTTTTTATGGTGTTGATGGGATTCAAGATGGAGCGTATTACTATGATGACGCGGCTCACGCGTTGCAGCTTGTCCGTGTGGGTGACCAAAGGCCATGGCTTCAGTATGGCATGTCTTTGGATAACGTAAATTTATTCCAGGTGCCGCTTACTTTTCATGTGGCAGGTAATCTGGAGCATTTTCATAAGGAGCTTGGCTTTCGCGGCTATCGTATTCAACAAATGGAAGCGGGAATGCTCGTTCAACGTTTGCTGATTGCTGCTTCCGCATTGAGGATGGAAGGTCGACCGTTGCTAGGCTTCGATGTTAGCTCCATGAATGAGCTTTATGGATTAACGCCAAATGGACTAACGAGTCTTATTCAAATCCCTATTGGCCCATGTCGACCTCGTTCACGACTCGAAGGCAGTTTGTCGCAATAGTTGATGAGGAGACAAAAGGGCAGATTGAATGATGGCAATCATTCAATCTGCCCTTTTTATGTTTTGCTTTTTTAACCGTTTGGCTGCTCGGCTGCCGCTTTCTTCTGATGCTCCCCGGCTGGTTGGCATGTAACTGGGAAGCAAACATGGTGCGGATGGTGATGCATCATAGGGTGGAACCAAGCATGATGATAATCTAAAGTTGAGAGCTCCCATCCATCATGAGGATGATGGTGATCGTAGTGCATATGCTCATCCCACATCTCATGCATCATGGGATGATAATCATCCATCATGTGATGAAAGTGATGCATATGGTGGAAATCCTCCATCATCGGATGAAAATCATCCATCATGGGATGGAAGTGATGCATGTGGTGAAAGTCATGAAAGTCGTGCATGTACGGATAATGATGCATTAGACTCAAATCAACACAGCAATGAGCTGGAGCGGGAGCCGTCTGTGCATTCACAGTTTCCGGTCCCACATTGGCCTGGGCAGGACTTGTTTGCATTTGTTGATAGTACTCAGGCATAACAGCCGATTGTGGCATATAAGATTGATTGCGTATCATGGTGTGCCTCCTTTTTATCATACTCTACAATATGCTTTGAATGAAAAAAGGGCACTTATCCCTATAAATTGGGCTGCAGCCTTTAGAAGTGAAGAATAGGACGAAGCAAAGAGGGTGACGCTAGTACCATCTCAATCCATGAAATAGGTGGTTGCAAAATGATAATTAATATTGTAATTAAGGCTGTGTTCGCACTGCTTAGCTTTACGCATACGGAAGTGTTTGCGACAGAAGCGGTTCAATTGCATGCGGAGCCGTCCTACGCAAAGTGGGGAAAGCTGGCCATGCAAGAAACGTCAAAAGCATACGAGGATGCTTCGATTGTCAATTACAAATACGAAGGAAGAAAAAAGCTTGCTAATGGAGAGTCAGAGGAAAGTTTTGTTCTAATGTTAAATAAAGATGCCAAGCAATTCGCTATTCGCGTTACGATTAGAATAAACACGATTACGGACAGACTCATAGATGTGGAATTGAAAGAGCTAATGAATGGAACTTAATTGAAACAAAACAGCTGCCAGCTTCGTAATATAAGCAAATGTTTTAAATACACGCTTCTTTATGAAGCGAGAGGAGCATAATGATGCTAATTTCAACAACACCAACAATAGAAGGCCGTCCAATTCAAGATTATATAGGAATCGTAACAGGAGAGGCGATTATGGGTGCAAATGTCGTTCGTGACTTTTTTGCATCAATTACAGACATCGTTGGAGGACGCTCCGGTGCGTATGAGAGCAAGCTGAAGGAAGCACGTGACGTAGCCATTGATGAGATGAAAAATCAAGCCGCTAAGATTGGAGCAAATGCAATCGTTGCGATCGACATTGATTATGAGGTTGTGCGTGAAGGAATGTTAATGGTAGCTGTCAGCGGAACAGCAGTACGCCTGTAAAATAATTTACCGTAAAATTGGAAAACGATAAAACTATGATCATCTTAAGCACAGCTTATATGATCAAGTTTTGTCGTTTTTTTTTTGTATTTTATGATTATTTAGAAAAAGAAGCAACAATTCAATTGTAAAATCCGTTAAAATAAGGATGTGTATAAATGGAAGATCAAGTAAAGAGAGGGGTCAAATGGTGAACTGTTTTATTCATTTAAGAAATCGAACCATCGCATACGCGGTCATGATTAGTTTGATAGCAGCTTTCTTAGCGGGAACTGGCAACGCACAGGCAGCAGCAACGGAGAAGGGAATTTCATTGGAAACGAGTGTCGGATTTCAGGGCTACATGAAACAATCCGAATGGTATCCTGTACGGCTTACTCTGACAAACCAGACAGCTGAGGATTTGAAAGGTGAAGTGGTTATATCTATAGTAGGGTCTAATGACTTGATCATACCCACAGAGCTGCCTCTAGGCACATCCATACAATTAACAGCATCTATTCAAGGCGAGCTTCTTAATCGGAGCAACAGTAAAATACGTTTTTTTAAGGACTCCTATAAATCTGGCAAACTTATTCCGATTTTCGGCAACGATTACATAAACGCAAGAACAGCCAACAGCTACACCATTGGTGTCATATCTCGTGACCCGGATACTTTGAATTTTATGCCATCGTTAAATCAACGAGGCTACGAAATAACGGTCATTCCGATTGCGCAGAAGGAACTGCCCGGCGATCCCATTTTACTCAAAACATTCAATACGATCGTTATCAATGATATGCCAACCACGGGCTGGGAAGAAGCACAGGTTAAAGCCATAACGGATTGGGTACAGCAAGGCGGTACACTAGTGTTAACTGGAGGAGTAGGCTATGGCAAAACGGCAGATGCCTTTAAACAGATTGCACCATTAGAATCGTCAGGCACATCGACCATATCCAGCGCGGATTCACTTGCCAGCTTCGGAGGTACCGCACTTGCACTTGAAAAACCTTTGGTCGTCTCGACAGGTCATATAATAGATGGCAAAACGGAGCTTGCTGAGAATGGCCTGCCGCTTGTCGTATCCCGTGAACATGGATTTGGGAGCGTTATTTATATCGCTTTTGATCCATCACTTGAGCCTATGTCTACATGGACTGGCAGCGCGACGCTATGGGCGAAGGTGCTTAAAAAAAATTTGACGCCGCTTCAGCCTGGCATGGTGAACATCAACAATAATATGAAATGGAATATTGAAAGTATTATAGATGAGTTCCCGTCGATTAAACCGCCCAACTTTATGCTGCTAATGTGGATGTTTATCGGCTATATGATCATCACAGCGCCAGTACTGTATATAATTTTAGCTAAGGCAGATCGCAGAGAGTGGTCGTGGTGGCTTATCCCTGCTTTTTCTGTTATGACCGGTTTTGCAATCTTTTTCTTTGGCGCTGAAGATAAGCGGAATTTATCAGCCCATACGATTGAGATCATAGAGTTGACTGGACAAGGAGACGCCGTACGATCGGGCGCAACTGCGGTGTTCATTCCAACTGGGGGTACAGTGACTGCGGAATTTGATAAAAGAGTAAATTTATCTTTTTACACCATTTACAATCAAAGTGGAAATCAGACTATGGATGATAAAACGCAATTGATTTCCGAAAATGATTCGACTACAGCATTATGGCGCTCCGTTCCCTATTGGTCGACAAGGAAACTATGGATAGAAAAGCAAACGATGAGCAGTGATACGGGGCAGCTAACCCTTGCTTATAAGCAGGTTAGACATGCAATTGAGGTAACTGCTACTAACAATACGACAACTAATCTTACGAATGTTTCTATGCTAATCAATGGGCAAGCTCAGCTCTTTGGCGATTTGAAGGTCGGCGAGAGCGGGCAAACGACGATTACAACGAGTACGGTTAATCAATCAGGTTATTTCCCTTATGGACAGATGATGTTTCCTAATCCAACTAACAGAGGCAATGACGGGTATAATCGAGAGCGACAGCTTATAGACAGCTTTGGGAATCGAAACAATGGCGGCATTGTCCCGCCGGAGCCTATAGTGGTTGGCTTTAGCACTGATCATGAGCAGAATTACAAGGTAAACGGCGAAACGATAAAGACTGATAACTTGAAGCTGTGGGTTCAAAAGGTCGATACCTCTTTTATCGATGGGAATCGTGTCATCGTGCCAGCAGGTCTTATTAATCCCATTATTACAGAGAATGCCACGAGTCAATTGCAGCACTACGGGAACGGTTCTTATTTTGTAGGCGATGGCGAGCTTATATTTGAATATATTTTGCCAAATGATCATGATGCTGTATATGATCATCTCGAAATCCTATACAACAACAGTACAACTGCTTCAAATCTCACATTGACTGTCTGGAACGAGAAAGAAGGAAATTGGACAGATCCAAGCAAAGCTGCAGCAGCGCCAAAAGAGTATTTGATTAACAATCAAATTGTTCGTATGAAGTTTTCGGTCATTGGTTCTGTGGACATGACTTTACCGCAGATTGCTTTAGAAGGAGAGATACTGAAAAAATGAGCAAAAATCACGAAATAGAGATCATTAATGTGGAAGTGCCTAAAACGGAACCTGCGGAACAACCATCAAATGATGCGCCTCTGGTTCCGATGATTGAGATCAAACAGCTTTCCAAAACATTCGGAACGTTTCAAGCGCTTAAATCAATTGATCTAACGATTCCAAAAGGAACGGTATTTGGTTTTGTTGGGCCCAATGGGGCGGGAAAATCAACGACGATGTCTATTCTTGCGACATTAATGATACCCACCTCAGGCATTGCAAAAGTAGACGGATTTGACGTGACCAAACATCCGCATGAGGTGCGTAAGCGAATTGGATATATGCCGGATTTTTTTGGTGTGTATGACCAATTCAAAACGTTAGAATATTTGCATTTCTATGGCGCCAGCTATGGTATACCGAAGGCGGAGCGGGAGCAGTTGATTCCGCAATTGCTGGAGCTGGTCAATTTGAGCGATAAAAAAGATGCTTACGTTGAC
Organism: Pristimantibacillus sp. Z349TD_6; assembly: GCF_056173205.1. Classification (NCBI taxonomy): domain Bacteria; kingdom Bacillati; phylum Bacillota; class Bacilli; order Caryophanales; family Paenibacillaceae; genus Pristimantibacillus (SeqCode); species Pristimantibacillus sp. Z349TD_6. The sequence continues at coordinate 3,736,898 of NZ_CM149662.1, forward strand.
TCGCTGTCTCGGGGTATGAAGCAGCGGCTTTGCTTGGCACGCTGCCTCGTTCATGATCCAGAGCTCCTTATTTTGGATGAGCCTGCTTCCGGCCTTGATCCTCGAGCACGGATTGAGATGAGAGAAATATTGCGAGAGCTGAAGTCAATGGGGAAAACGATCATCATTTCTTCACATATATTGCCTGAGCTCGCCGAAATGGTAGATGAAATCGGCGTCATTGAGCATGGTGAAATGATTGCGATCGGAAATGTCGCAGATATTCAAAATAGATTGCGTGTCAAACGTTTCCTGCATGTGAGATTAGTTGATCGGGAGTCAGAAGCGGAGTTGTTTTTGCGTGAACGCCCTTATGTTAACCGAATTTTCCGAGATGATCGTGGAATACAAATTCACTTTGGCGGACAGGATGCCGAGCAATCGCTGCTCCTTCATGAGCTGGTTGCAGCAGGTTTTCAGCTGATATCCTTCAGTGAAGCGCAGACGAATCTTGAGGATGTGTTTTTGGAAATTACGAAAGGGGGAGACGGACTCGAATGAAGGAGCAATCCGCGGCAAGAGATGGCCGAACGAGCTGGCGCCACCAGCTTATCAATCCCGTACTCAATAAAGAGTTTAAGCTTAGAATGAGGACGCCTCGCGCGATGTGGACGCTGTTCTTTTACTTATTTGCAATCGGCTTAATGGCTTTAAGCGCTATTTATTTAACTGAAGTAACTTCTGGACGAGGACAGTCCTATAATCCTGAGCAAAGCAAGATTTTGTTTTATTTTATGAGCATGGCACAGCTTGGTTTGATTGCTTTTATGGCACCGGGCCTTACTTCTGGTGTTATTAGCGGCGAACGCGAGAAGCAGACCCTTAATTTGCTGCTCACGACGCAGCAGAGCTCAGCAACGATTGTGCTTAGCAAGCTTGTATCGTCACTAAGCTTTATGGTACTGATTGTGATCAGTACGATTCCTGTATACAGCATGATCTTTTTGTATGGCGGAATCTCGCCAGAACAGCTCTTTCTCGTTTTCTTGTTTTATTTATTTATTATGTTTGTACTCGGTTCCTTCGGCATATTATTCTCGACATTATTCAAGCGAACAATGATTTCTGTCATTGTAACGTATGGCGTTACGTTGTTTATGTTTGGCGGAACAGCATTATTATTTATTGTACTCGTAGGCGTGATGGAGCAAATGCCGCAAACGACTACAAATGCTTATAGCTGGATCGGTCATATTATTGCCTTGAATCCTGCGGCTGCTTTGTACAGCATTTTAGATCCGCTCGTCTCAAATCAAGCCTTTTCTGTGAATTCGATTGGACAGAAAGGGTATAATGCGCCGCTTGCATTGTGGCAGGAGTTCATTATTATCTATACGCTTCTCTCCATCCTTGCTCTATGGCTCGGCATTCGTAGACTTCGTCCTCGTTTGAGACGGAAATAATGCTTGAAAAATAAATTATAGTTACGAAAGTGAGAGCTGTGAAGCAAATCATGCTGTAGAGTAAGGTTTTGCTGCGCAAATGATGCTTACGAAGTAAAGTTTTGCTTTGCAAATAATGCTTACGAAGTAAAGTTTTACTGCGCAAAACTTATAGGAGGGCCAGTTATGCAAAGGAAGTCGTTGGTTGAACTGCTCCAGCCTGTTAGACGCAGGTTGACAATGTTTACAGTGAGCCGTTATGCGCTGATAGGTTTACTTGGAAGCAGTGCTGCTGGCCTTTTGCTGCTTGGTGCAAGCAGGCTGTGGCCTATTCTGCATGTTCGACTGCTTGTGTTCATCATTGCTAGTTTAGGTTTCGTTGCTGGTGCGGGCATTGGATTATGGAAGCGTGCTTCCTTAAGGGAAGCAGCTAGAATGATGGATAAACAAGTAACTGAGGATGCGATATCGACAGCTCTTGATGGGTTAATGCGTGAAGAAAATCAGGCTCATCCGATCGTTATGATGCAGCGAGAAGTGGCAACAGAGGCTGCTGATAAATATGTGAGCGGATTACATTCTTCGCTGCCGTGGCCAGACTGGCGAAGCTGGCGTTTACTCATCTATAGCGCAGCTGCTGTATGGATCGTTTTGGCGATACTGCTATTCCTGCCTAATTCTCTTGACGAACGAGCGGAAGCGCTCGCAGTGGCTAAGGAAAGGCTTGTGGCGCTGGAGCAAGAAACGGAGAAGCTTACTGATCTCGCGGAGGCAGCAGAGCTGCCAGAGGATCAGAAGCAGGAGCTGCTTAAACCACTGAAGGAGCTTCGCAGCAAGCTCGATTCGCTGGGCAGCGATGGAATTGAGGCGCTAGAGCAGCTGGAGGCTGCGATTAACAAGCTGGAATTAGCAGCTGAAGCGGCGCAAAAAACGGCGAAGCGGTTGGAAGCTGCGGCGAATGCGATGAGCAATGAGCCAAGCCTGCGGCAGCTCGGCCAAGCTTTACAGGACCGAGACGCCGCAGGCATGCAGCAAGCGATCGACGCGATGCGATCGCAGCTGCACCAACTGTCGCCAGCGCAGCGTGAAGCGCTGGCGAGTGCACTTGAGCGGCTGGCGGCAGAGCAGCCGCAAGAGCAGAGCGCCGCACAGCTTGCTGCGGCGCTTGAACAGGCGGCGCAGCAGGCGCGCGCCGCAGGTGATGCCGGGGCGGACGGCGGAGCCGCCTCGGATGGCGAGAGCGCCGGCGATGCACTCGCGGCGCTTGAGAAAGCGCTCGCCCGCGAATTGTCGCAGGGCGAGCTGGAGCAGTTGGCCCGAGGTATGGCGGGCCAGCTCGGGCAAAGCGGGCAGCAGCTGGCACAGCAGCTTGCTGCGGAAGGCGCCGCGGGCGTAACGCCCGGCACTGGCTCTGGCTCTAATGCTGCATCCGGCACTGGCAATGGCACTGGATCTAGCTCTGGCTCTGGCTCTAGCTCTGGCTCTGGCTCTAGCTCTAGCACTGGCACTGGATCTAGCTCTGGAACTGGAACTGGCTCAGGTTCTGGCACTGGCACTGGATCTAGCTCTGGCACTGGATCTAGCTCTGGAACTGGAACTGGCTCAGGTTCTGGCTCTGGCTCCGGTTCTGGTTCTGGCACTGGCTCTGGTTCTGGTTCTGGTTCTGGTTCCGGATCTGGCTCTGGCTCCGGTTCTGGTTCTGGCACTGGCACTGGCTCTGGTTCTGGTTCTGGTTCTGGCACTGGCTCCGGCTCTGGACCAGGAGCTGGCACAGGAGCCGGCGGCAGAAATTTGATCACAACGCCTCGTACGATGCAAGGCTCCGGTAATGTGCAACAGGATGGTGGTCCTTCATCAGGGGGGCAGATTGTTAATGGCGGTCAATCCCCGATGATCGATGGAACGACACGTCCTTATGAGGATGTCTATAACGAATATGCAGCAGAAGCGAAGCAATCGCTAGGACGCTCTCAGCTGCCTGATAGTATGCAGGAGAAGGTTAAGCAATATTTTGATCAAATTCAACCGAACCGATAATGGAGATGATCCGATATGATTGAATCCAAAGCACAGTTAGATGAGGCAGCCGCGCGGATTGCTGCATTGAAAGAAGAGATTGGCCGTGTCATCGTCGGTCAGCAAGCCGTTGTGGAGCAGCTGCTCTGGTGTTTGTTTGCCGGGGGTCATGCCCTTCTCGAAGGAATACCAGGCCTTGGAAAAACGATGCTGATCCGCACTGTTGCGGATTGTATCTCTTTGCAGTTTTCTCGTATCCAATTTACGCCTGATTTAATGCCTTCGGATATTACGGGTACAACATTGATAGATTTTGGTACCCAAGGGGCAGCCGCACATCGGTTTCAAGCAGGGCCGATTTTCGGAAATTTAGTGCTCGCTGATGAAATCAATCGGGCGACGCCCAAAACACAAAGCGCATTGCTGGAAGCTATGCAAGAGGGTACGGTAACAGCAGGCGGGGAGACGCATCAGCTGCCAAAACCTTTTTTTGTGCTGGCTACCCAAAATCCGATAGAACAAGAGGGAACCTATCCGCTGCCTGAAGCGCAGCTTGATCGTTTTTTGCTCAAAATCGGAGTGGATTATCCAAGCCGCGAGGAGCTTAAACAAATCGTGCTCCGCACAACTTCAATTACTCAGCCCAAAGTATCGGTTGTTCTTTCCGCGGCTGAATTAATGGATCTGCAGATGTCCGCTAAACAGATTTTAGTCGCCGATGAGGTGCTTGATTTAGCGGTTAAGGTTGTTATGATGTCGCATGCTGACGAGCCTGACGCACCTGAAGAGGTGAAACGATACGTTCGATTCGGAGCGGGACCGCGTGCTGTTCAAGCCATTATCGCTGTAAGTAAAGTTAGAGCATTGTCAGCTGGAAGGCTGCATATTTCTTGGAATGACATTCGGCAAACGGCTTTGCCGGTGCTTCGGCATCGACTCGTGCTTAGCTATGAAGCACAAGCGATGGGCATGTCGAGCGACCAGATGTCCGAAGCGATTTTAACAGCTGTGGAGGCCGCGCGATGAGCGTGAGCAACGAATCAGCAAACTCATCACAGAATGGCTATTCTCCATCTGCCGGACTTTCGAATCAGGAAGCTTTAAAGCTATTATTTCCTAATCTATCTTTTCTAACGGAGCTTGAACGAATGCGTATTCGTGCAGGCAACCGCATCAAAGGCATGCTGGCAGGCAAAAGGCGCTCCAGCTCGCTTGGCGGATCGCAAGAATTTGCTGATTATCGGCCTTATTCATCCGGTGATGATATCCGCCGAATAGATTGGAATGTTTACGGCCGAACAGGCAAAGCGTTTATTCGGCAATATTGGGATGAACAAGAGCTGCAGGTTAGCCTCTACATCGATGTATCTCAATCCATGGCTTTTGGGCATTCAGATACAAACAAGCTTCCATATGCATTAAGACTAGCTGCATGTTTAGGGCATATCGCACTTTGCGGAGATGATCGAATATCGGTGCGTTTGTTTCGTGATACGATCATTAGAGAGCTGCAGCCGCTGCATGGGCGTGTTTCTTCATCAAAGCTTTTTCATTTTTTAGCAGATGCCATGCAGCAGCTGGAGAGGGATAGCGATTCTTCTTCCCCTGCCGAAACAAAATTCGTTAACATGGCAGCACCATTCCAGACGGCAGCTGCATTGCCGAGGCGTTCTGGTTCAGCGTGGGTACTTACAGATGCTATGTTTGAACAGGGAATCGAAGAGACTCTCATTTCGTTAACAGCAGCAGGTCAACAGGTTGTGCTGGTACATCTATTGTCGCCTGATGAGTTGAGCCCCGATTTGAGCGGAGAACTCAACCTAATTGACAGCGAGCTGGGGACGGGAAAGGAAGTAGCGATAGGTCAAAAGCTGCTTCAGGAATACCGCAGTGCGGTTGCAGGCTATCAAGATGAACTGAAGAGCATATGCGCAGCACGCGGCGCCTCTTATATTTTCGTGAATACTGGCGTTCCATTAGAGGAAACGGTTAGACACGCTTTTTTATCCTCGCATGTACTTAACAGCTAGTTCTAAATTTACTGCTTTATAAGGTTTTGGCATATGTACTTTCCTAGCTCTCTTTAAAGCATGATTAGAATGGATTGGAGGGTATTGGATGCAGTTTTTGTCCGTGGCATCGGCTTGGTTTGCATTTGCGTTGCCAGCTATCGCTGCCATGTATATCCTAAAGAGAACCTATAAGAACCAGCATATCGCTAGTCACCTTTTATGGAGACGGGTATTGCAGGAGCAGGAAGCGAATCGGCCATGGCAAAAGCTCCGCAGCCGCTGGCTTCTCATTTTGCAGCTGCTCGTTGCGATAATACTCGTTTTCGCTTTAATGGAGCCAATAGTCTTGAGGCAGGCAGCACCAGCTGGTCATGCTGTCCTCCTTATTGATCGTTCTGCAAGCATGTCGGCAAAAACAGGAGACATCAATCTTACTGCAAATACAAGCCTTGAATCAGCAATAGAAGCAGCAGAGATCTGGCTTGACAAACAATCAAGTGCTCGGTTGATTACGATTGTTGCCACAGGCGCGCAGCCTGAAGTGTTGACGAATCGCCAAAGAAACAAAGAGCAGATGAAACGACAACTGCAAGCGATAACTCCTTTTTATGGAAAAACAGATCATACCGCAGCCCTTTCGTTAGCAGATTCTTTGTTGCAAGAGGATTCAAATGGAGAGGTCGTAATTTTTACAGATGGCCAGTGGTCAGATGCTGCAGAAGCCAACAAGCTCAACCTGCATGCAAAAGTTGAGCGTGTAATCATAGGACAAGCGAGCTCTGACAGCAATGTATCGCTTTTATATTTTGGCATCAAAGCAGATTCGAACGATAACGGTAAAAGTGTGGGTATGATTACGATTCAAAATGACAGCAAGCGGGAGCAGACAGTAACGCTTGATGTATTCGCTGCAAATGATGAGAGTGACGTAAAAAAGCAGAATCTAGCTGCAAATCGAACCGTTATTGTTCCAGCAGGCGAGTGGGAAAGCGTGGAGATCGTCGATCTTCCTCCAGCCCTTTATTACAAGGCCAGAATTGAACAACGCATGGATGCTGTTGTCATTGATAACACGGCATTTCAATTCCCGACAATTCCAAGTGCTAGGCAAGCACTTCTCATTTCGGAAGGAAATTTGTTTCTGGAGAAAGCACTTCAGCTGGCAGGCGTACAAACGGTAAAAATAAGTCCAGACAGCGCCGTTCCAACAGGTGAGCAGGTTAATAAGCTGGATTGGATTATTTTGGATGGGATGAATGAACGGCTGATGGCCGACGCTGAATGGTCCCTGCTGCTTAATTCAAAGCCGCTATGGATGATTGATCATCCCGATCAATCGGGTGAAACAGCAAGCATTCCAACGAACACGAGAGTAGAGAAGAAGGAGCATCCCCTTACGACTTATATCACATTTGCTGATACGCATATTGGTCGAATGGAGAAGCCTGATGCTTCAGAACTCTCATGGGGAGAGCCGGTACTTAGCTATGGAGGAATTCCGGCAATTTATGCAGGCAAGGAGAATGGCAAGGCGAAGCTGCGCTTTACTTTTAATTTTCAAGATACAGATTTGCCGCTTCGGCCAGAGTTTCCGATTCTTATCCTTCAAGCTGCACAGTGGATGAGCGGCGGTTCTCACCTTGAGCTTGGTTCTGTCATTGTAGATCAGTTAATGGAAATTTCTCTACATACGAATACGGTCAAAGCGGTTTGGGAGGCGGTTGAGCTTACAGGAGGAGACTCCCGAGCTGAGCGTGCGCTGCTTCGTCAGTCAGCAGAGCTTGATTTGGATTCAGCTGGATTATATATCGCACCCTCCATTCCAGGGTTATACCGCCTCGTGGAAAGTGACAAAGAACAAATGGCTGTAAGCAGTCGGTTGCTCGCTGTCACAGTTGATCATGAGGAGCTTCAGAATAATGGAGCCGATGTAGGGGTGTTTTTGCCGAACGCAGCCTCTGAGCTCGCTCCAGCTCCCGGCATAGATCGTTCAACAGAAGAACAGCAGATATCATTGCAATTGTATTTTGCGATTCTATTGCTTTTCATAATGGCAGCTGAATGGGAGGTGTATCGCCGTGGGCTTTCAGGCTGAGTTCCCGCTCGCGTTTTTATTGCTGCTTCCTTGGCTTTTATATATCGTTTGGATGTTCAAAATGACCCTTCGACTTCGCGGCCGCAGAAAAATAATGTCTATTGTCACACGATCAACTATACTGTTACTCCTGATTGCAATTGCGGCTCAAGTCCAGCCGTTTATTGAGCGTGAGCAGCGCAGCCTCGTTTTTGTCGCTGACAGGTCAGAGAGCATGCGAGCCGATAAGCGTATAGGCAAGTGGATAAATGAGGCGTGGACTGCTAAAGAAGAAGCTGATCGGGGAGGAATCATTTCTTCTGGGTTGAATGCGGCAGTTGAACGGACGTTTACGGATAAGGGCTTATCAGTGGATGACGAGTTTAATTTCCAAGCGAATGTCAATCGGAACTATACCGATCTGTCACAGGGGCTTCAGTTAGCAGGAGCTATACTGCAAAAAGAAGGCGGAGGACGTATTGTTCTGCTCTCTGATGGTGCAGAAACTACAGGTGATGTGCTTCGACAAGCACGTATGCTCAAAAATGCAGGTATTTCAGTCGATGTGGTCCATATCAACACTTCGGTTGTAACGGACACCTCGATTGAAGAACTGAATGTACCGGCAGCTCTTAAGCAAGGGGAGACCTTTACCTTTGAGATTGCCATTAACAGTACATTTGCGGGTCAGGCGCAGCTGCGACTTTTTGCAGATGATACTGAGCTTTCTGTATCGGATATTCAGCTTGAAAGAGGCGGAAATCGTTATTCGCTGCAAAGTGTTGCACTGGACCCGGGCTTTCACCGTTTTAGAGCTGAAATATTTACGGCAGGCGATGAACAGCCGGCAAATAATACAGCACATGCCTTTAGCCGGGTAAGTGGTCCACCAAATGTATTAATTGTGGAAGGCGTCCAGGACTCCTCAGCTAACATAGAAGCTGCGCTGCAAGCTTCCGTCATCCGTTACGAGACGATCATGCCAGAGCAATTGTCGGTCGAGCTAGCACAATATGCAGCATATGACAGCATTATTTTGAATAATGTATCCGCTGCGCGAATAGCGGAGAAGCCGATGGAATGGATTGCAAAAGCCGTTAGCGATTATGGGGTAGGCTTGATGATGGTCGGAGGTGACGAAAGCTTTGGGCTTGGCGGTTATTTCAAAACGCCAGTTGAGCGTGCGTTGCCCGTATATATGGACTTGCAAGGAAGAAAACAAATTCCATCGCTAGGACTTGTACTCGTCATTGATCGATCTGGAAGCATGTCGGATGGCAAGCTTGACCTTGCGAAAGAAGCTGCCATGCGAACGATTGAGCTGCTGCGAGATACAGATACAGTAGGAGTAGTTGCGTTTGATTCTTCGCCTTGGTGGGTTGTAAAGCCGACGAAGCTTACTGATCGCCAAGCTGTCCTTGATCAAATCCAAAGCATTCAGCCTGAAGGAGGCACCGAAATATTTTCAGCGCTGAATGAAGGTTATGAAGGTTTAAATAAGCTTGACGCACAGCGCAAGCACATGATTTTGCTGACGGATGGTCAATCTTCAACGAATGCCAACTACAATACGATTACAGATGCAATGAATGAGAAAAAAATGACGCTGTCGACAGTTGCTGTAGGAGAAGGTGCCGATCAAAAACTGCTTGAGCAGTTGGCGAAAAATGCCAAAGGACGGTATTACTTTACGAAAGACGAAAGCACGCTTCCCGCTATTTTTAGCCGAGAGACCGTGATGATGTCTAGAACGTACGTCGTGGAGCAAACCTTCACCCCAAGTATCGGTAAAGCAGGAGAGTGGTCTTCCCTTTGGCGCAATGGATTGCCTGCAATCCATGCCTATATAGCAACTACGCCGAAAAAAACAGCTGAGATTGCATTATGGACACCCGAAGGCGATCCACTTCTCGCACGTTGGTCTTATGGTTCTGGAAGGGCAGTTGCATGGACAAGCGATTTAAGCGGAAAATGGTCAAGCCAATGGGTGCAATGGGCGGAACTTCCTAAAGTTTTCGTTGATTGGGTAAAATGGACGTTTCCCCAGTTTGAGCGTGCACCCTATTCCATTACTGCACAAGTGATTGGTAATGAAGCAAAGCTAACCGTTCATTCACAGGCGGAGGGAGTAGGGGCTGACAGCAAGCTTTCCGCAGGCATCCTGAATCAAGAGGGAGAAAGCGAACGGAAGCGGTTAATGCCAGTGGCACCTGGTGAATTTGAAACGAAGCTAACGGTTACTGAACCCGGTGTTTATTTGGCGCAGATTGGCCAAGGGGATAGTCATTCGTCTATTCAAAATGGGAATACGGCAGGATTTGTGATCCCTTATTCGCCAGAATATCGAATCGCAAATCAGGATGGATTAAAGCTGCTTGAACAGGTGGCCGCCACAACTACTGGAAGAATTTTAGATCCAACAGACCCAAAGCAAGCCTTCCAATTTGAACCTGATCGTACACGGCAAGTTTATAACTGGACACATAGCCTTCTCGTGGCAGCACTGCTGCTATGGCTGCTTGATATCGCCATTCGCAGATTGTCTATTTCATGGAATCGTGGCTTTCAGCTGCTTATCCAAACAATTCGTAGAAAAATGAAATTATCAATCGAGCGAGATAACGAAAGAGCTTTAAGTGACCATTCGTCAAGCTCTGTGAGTCGTTTAAAGGAAAGAAAGTCAGAAGCAGTCCGTTTTTATAGCGGAGATAACCCTCCACGAAATCGTGAAGAAAAAGGTCAATCGGGAGAGGCTTCGGGCAAACGAGACGATGAGAAAAAAGTGAACGTTTCTATTGCAAGGAACACGAGCTTACAAGTGCCAACCAAAGAGGTGGAGCGCGCGCAAGAAAATGATCCCCGTGTTGCAAGAGAACTAGATTCGAGTCGAGCTAATATGCAAGGCAAAGCAGATAACGGAGCCACGATCAATCGTCTGCTTGCAGCGAAAAACAGAAAGAAGCGTTAGTATACTACTATTAATGCGGAGGAGGTGCCCAATTGAACACAATAAAAAAAGAGCACCGAATGGAAAGTATTCGTTTTTTTGTCCAAGAATTGATTTCATCAATCAATAATGAGGCAAAAAAACAAGAAGCGTCTATTCATCTATTCGGCGTTGCTAGCTTGGCCTCCATGTTGGCAATGAAAAGAGGACAGGATGCCGAGCTCGCTTCAATCGCAGCATTGCTTCATCGATATTATGATTACAAAACCGGTATTAGTGAGTTTTCTGGTCTTAACAGTGCGGAGTCCGTACGACCTTTTATTCGGGATTTGGATCTGTTTACGAAGGAAGAGCAAAATACAATTCTTAGAGCGATCTTTTATTATGAAGACAGAAGCAGAAGCCAAGGGCCGTATGAAGAAATTTTAAAGGACGCCTATTTATTGCAATTGTATCTTCACCAGCCAAATCATTGTTTTGGTCAGGACGGGAAAAATAGGCTTGAAAAGGTATTAAATGAACTTATGATTCCTGCAAGTTTTGTTGGAGCGTTAATAAACTGTGATACTGGCGGGACGGATGAGCGTTCAACTACGCGCGAGCTGCTTGCTGACATCGCAGAGTCGCTTGCGGGTAAAGATATTATTGGCGTGCCTGGCGATGAAAGGTATAGAGAAATATGCCGATATTGGCCGGACTCTGATATCCATAAAGTGTTGAAAAATAGCTGGTGCGCTGCATTTGTTTATTATTGCTGCAAATTAGCCGGCTTTCGTCTCCCCATTCGTTACCCGAATGGTGTTTGTCGTTTCGCGGGTGTAGCTGCTTGGCTGGAATGGGCACAACTGCCTGAAACCGGTTTTTTTTATAAGGATGGGCAGAATGGATTTACACCTCAGCGAGGCGATAACGTCATTTACGATAAGCTGCTATCTGATGAGCCTCATGATCATATTGGCATTATTTTGAGTCGCGAGGATACTCAGATACTCGTAGCCGAGGGTAATCGAGACAATCATAACTACTCAGATGTTTTTTACAGGGAGAGACAACGCTTTATACTGGGATACATACGGATAAGCAATGACTACCAGTATGAATGGTGCGGCGAGTACATTCCAATTACTTAATGCTATTAATGATTAAGTAGGTTAATCAAGATAGACATGAGCTGGCCATAGCGTTACAATGCTTGTAAATGAAAATTTAAATGCAGCGCTTGAAGGGATGGGTAACATGTACTCAGAGATTACGACAGCCGAGTTAGAGAGCCAGTTGAAGGAAGGTAAAACCTTAAATCTAGTTGATGTTCGTGAAACAGAGGAGTGGCAAGAAGGCCATATTAAAGAAGCACGCAGCATCCCGCTTTCGGTGCTCCAAGAGCGGATTGATGAGTTTCAGCAAGGGGAAGAAGATATCATTATTATTTGTCGCAGCGGCGGCCGCAGCGGGAAAGCTTGTGATTACCTCGAATCTCAAGGTTATAAAGTTGTAAACGTAGCTGGCGGCATGCTTCAATGGCAAGGCGAAGTAGCTACTGGAGAATAATAGAATAATAGGTTTCTAAAAAAGCCCATTGCGGGCTTTTTTTATTTGCATATTCGAATGAAGGAATAGATCACCTGAGGTAAAAGTATCAAATGAATATATCTATTGTTTCTCTTGCTGCGATTAACGAAATCAAGCTATATTTAATCCGAATTATAGGGGGGCTTGATTATGTCGCACACGAAACCGAGCGTATCGATTCAAGAAGTGAATACGGTGCTGCAGCGTCACTTTGGAAGCGAAGCAAGCCATATTAAGGCTAATGAGGGCGGTAATTTCAGCAGCGTTTTTTTCTTCGAATGGGCAAATGAACCATATGTGATACGCTTCAATTCATCCAAGGAATCATTTCTGCAGGAAGAGACGATTTCAAATCTGCTTTCTTCACAAGAGCTGCCTTATCCGAAAGTTTGTGGTATCGGTGAAGAGCGGCATTTCTCCTATTGTATTTCAGAGCGAAAGCTTGGAATCGTACTGGCGGATTTGCAGGCCGAGCAAAAAATGGCCGTTGTCCCCGATTTGGTTCATGTCATTTCCAAGATGAATCAGGTTCAATTAGGACAAACAACAGGATATGGCCCGGTCGTCGACGGAAAAAATGGTCAATATGCGGATTGGGAGTCATTTGTAGCAGCGTTTTTTGCAGAGAATCAGGAGGGAACCTTTTGGGAAAACTGGCATGAGCTGTATCAGAAGACCTGTTTAGAGCGTGATGTTTTTGAAGAGATATATTCGAGGCTGATGGCATTTTGCAGCTATAACGGAGCGCATAGACATTTTGTTCATAATGATTGTCATGAGTGGAATATTATTTCTGATGGCAGCAGCATTACCGGAATTATAGATGCAGGGTTCATCTACGGGGACTTTATGATCGATATAGCGACGATAGAAGAAGCAGTACCTGGTATAGATTTGGGCGAAGCATTCCGTGTTCATTATGAGCATTTAGGCAAACCAATTGAAAACTTTAAAGAACGGCTTATTGGAGCACGATACTTTAAAGGTCTGGACGGTCTTCGTTTTTTTGCGAAAATGGGCTGGGATCATGCTTATATCGAGCTTCGCGATAAGCTGCTATCTCTCCCTAAAGGGTAAATCATTAGAATGCCTCTCTACACACGCAGAGACATTTGCACATATAATGAGAACACGCAACTGACAACATGCTGACGGTTTTTGTGCAGTTTGGATATATTTTTATCACCATTTGAGGTATCCTTAGAATCACATTGTTTTTTAGAAAAATACTTCAGGCATCATTGTCCATGAAGTAAAGGATTGGGTGATTGAAATGATTGTTATCAAGACGAATGAAGAAATAGCAAAGATGAAAAAAGCTGGTGAAATTTTAGCTGCTTGCCATAGGGAGCTGCGCACATTTATTCAAGCAGGCAAAACGACATTAGAGATTGATAAATTTGTCGAAGCTTTTTTGCAAAAGAATGGAGCAACTCCTGAACAAAAAGGATATCACGGCTACCCTTTTGCAACATGCGCCTCAGTTAATGATGTAATATGCCACGGTTTTCCAAGTGAGCGGGCATTAGTCGATGGTGATATCGTAACCATTGATATGGTAGTCAACCTAGACGGTTGGTTAGCAGATTCCGCTTGGTCTTATGCAGTCGGCAATATATCGGAAACATCGCAAAAGCTGCTTGATGTGACAAAGGAATCCATGTATAAAGGGATAGAGCAGGCTGTAGTGGGAAACAGAATCGGCGACATATCTCACGCGATTCAAGTTTTTGCTGAAGCACAAGGCTTCTCGGTTGTAAGAGATTTTATAGGTCACGGAATTGGTCAGAAAATGCATGAGGAGCCTCAAGTGCCTCATTATGGCCCGCCGAATCGTGGTACACGTCTAAAAGCCGGGATGGTTTTGACAATTGAGCCTATGCTTAATACTGGGAAATACCACAGCAAAATCGATGAAGACGGATGGACGGCTAGAACGATCGATGGCGGTTTATCTGCGCAATACGAGCACACGCTTGCTATTACAGAAAATGGTCCGATTATTTTAACCGAGCAATAGATGTAATAAATGAACAGACTATAGCAAATTAATATGGCCTAAAGGCCACTACTATAAATTTCATTGTACTTGGCCTGCGTGCCTGTTTGTTTCTAGTGGAACAACGGGTCACAGGCTTTTTTATTTTGTAGAACAAAATTCTAAGTTTAGAAACTGTCCCTAAAAGGGCGTGAGTGAGCGGACTTTTATCGATGCAGAAAGAACCTTCCAAATCACTGTGAAAGTGGAAATAAAGGTTCTTTTTTCGATCATTAATATATGTAAAACTTGGTTATGGATTCCGAAGTTAACTTTTTGGAACACCCTTCTTTTGAAACATTTTTTAATGACAGGTTACTTTTTTAATAGAAAGAGTGTCTTATTACATATCTGGTAGAAGTGAGGCTTCATGCATATTTCGGATAAACGCATCGATATTCAGATGAACATCTTGAAGAGAGGGATGAGCCATATTGAGCAAAAAAATGGGATATATGTTATTGGGTGTTTTCTCTTTGCTGCTTGTCATTTTTTTATTCAACTGGCTTAGAACAAATACTGACAATTTCGGAATGCTGCAGAGCTTCTCTGTGACGATTAATAATCAATCAGATTATGATATCGTTTCGGTTGAAACTGGAATTATTTCAAGCCTTGAAAAGCATAGCTATGCAAAAATAATTAAAGCTGGCGACACGGTTCGAATAAAACCGCAATTGAAATTAACAGGTGAAGGTGCCGTATACTTGAAATATACCGATGACAGGGGAATGACGAAGGAGACTGTTGCTTGCGGTTATACTGAATCCCTTTCTGGGAGCACGAAGTTAACCATTGATAATAATGGAGTTGCAGAAAATGAACAAAAGTGCATGTAAAACTTGTTGAACTCTCAAATGTGCAGGTTCCGTATTTACAATTTTTAATTAAACGTAATGATAATAATGGTTAAACCTTTTTTTCTCATTTGTGAGATAAGGGTCTTTTTTGTGCGGATAATTGCTGACTACGTTGGGTGGAACTCATCCCTTGTAAACTGTGAATCTGTGAATGAAGCCATAGCAGTCTTAATTGCAGCAGTGGAACTGTTTGAGAGCAAAGTAGAGAAAGCTGCTATTTCGAGTGCTAAAGCTGGATTGTTGAAATTCCAGGCTAAAGCCGTGGATAAGGCGAAGCAGGTCGCTTTCAAAATTTCTGCTGAGCAAGTACAAGCTGCGAAAACGGCAGGTATTTCTGAGGATAGGAAGCTTGAAGTACTTAAGAATATAAGTACAATTAATGGCATGGGCAATGGCAGCTTTGCACCAAATCAAACGGCAAGCCGTGCACAAGCAGCTGTTATTTTATATCAGTTGCTGAAAAATTTACGAAATAACTTCTATGAATTTCTATTAGAAATGAGTTAAAAAAGAGCCGATAAGATGTTTGTTGGGATATGAGTGCTGGACCCATTCGGGGGCCGCCCATATACAACTCTTCTTAACGGCTTTTGGTTTATTTTCCAACTAGAACGAAAACGTTGCCATCAGGGGCTTCGAATACAGCGACATGCCCAGACTCCGTAGCAAAGGGTGTTCTAATCCATTGAATTTCTTCATTTTTGCTTAACTCGTTGTGTGCTTCACGGACATCTTCAACCAGAATTTCAACTTCAGTAAATTTGTTGTCAGGATGATTGCTAAGAACAAGTTCAGAGCTGTCCTTCATTGGAAATTTTA
Organism: Pristimantibacillus sp. Z349TD_6; assembly: GCF_056173205.1. Lineage (NCBI taxonomy): Bacteria > Bacillati > Bacillota > Bacilli > Caryophanales > Paenibacillaceae > Pristimantibacillus (SeqCode) > Pristimantibacillus sp. Z349TD_6. The sequence goes on from NZ_CM149662.1 coordinate 3,752,654, forward strand.
GACCGATAATTTTCCAAACAAACCCATCCTCTAATGCTCGTTCTATTTTCCAGCTTTCTGTTAGACCCATCGCAGTGTAAAAGGCAAGAGATTTCTCAATTTCGATCGTGTGAATGCAAACGCACTCTAGTTTCTTAAACATCAGGTCCAACTCCTTTGTTATTAACAGGAACATATGTTCTATAAAAGATTCTGCTATTTTCCATATTGAAAAGCAACCATTAGCAGTATTATACTTTTTATGGATTGGGGGGAATGTAGGCATGCTTGAATTCTTGTATCACTACTATGATGAATCGACGGGTCCATTCCGCAATTTATCAGACTTAAATCCAGAGGAAGCAGATCGTGTTTTAAACGAAATCATTGTTCAAAATAAAGGCTTCGCCAGCAAACGGTCCGCGGATTATCTGAAAATTCGACGGAGTCTCGAATTAAAAGCAAGAGATTTATTTATAGATAAAGGCGGTATGCCCATTCGGAAGTTTCCCCATTATATGACTCTCGGGGAATGTCCATGGCTCTTAGAATGGTATCCAGCAGGTAAAGTACTGCAAGTTCCAATTTCGAATTTCGAGTCAAATACGATTAGTTTTACTTATGGAGATTTGTTTCCAACGATGAGGTTCCAAGACAGAAAGCCTTATCGAGGTCAGCTCTATACTATGAACGAGATCTTTGAAGTAATAAGAGAATTTGGATTGCCACAAGAATGGAATGCCAAGGGAGAAAGAGGACCAGAAAGATACATCGAAGTGCAAGTGTGGGATGATGAACCGTTGAACAAATGGAAGTTATAGTTCGAAAAATGCAGCGAGACTTGACACCGCCATACACTTCCTGTATAAATACTTCTAAGCATATGAGTTAGAAATAACAACATTAGCGATTGGGACAGTAGTCTAGGACCGATAGTTGCAGCGAGCCGGATTAGTGGAAGCCGGTACGGATGTCTTAGATGAAGCGGGCCCATGAAATGGTTTGCCGAAACGAACGAAGTTACTTAGTAGGCAAATCCGGTCAATGACCGTTACGAAAATGAGGGGTCAAGCTGCTTATCAGGCTTGGCACTTAGAGTGGTACCACGGGATCTTTATGGCTCTCGTCTCTTATTTTAGAGACGGGGGCCTTTTTTATTTTGATAATAGGAGGAATTACAATGATTCATAAGCTGATTATTGGAGCAATTGAAGAAATAACGCTAGGCATGCTGGAAGAGGGACGTACAGAGCGACCTGAAAATCTCAAAATTGCGGTCGAGCATCCCGTTAACTTAGCGCATGGCGATTATAGCAGCAATATTGCGATGCAGCTTGCTAGGCTTTTAAAACGTGCGCCTTCATTGATTGCAGACGACTTCAAACAAAAATTAATCAAGCATCCAAGTCTTTCCTCATCCATAAAAAGGATTGAAATTGCTTCACCTGGGTTTCTTAACTTTTATGTGAATTGGACTTGGTGGGCAGTCAATACAGATCAGCTATCTTCGCAGAAAACGACAGTTAACAAAAAAGTGCTTGTTGAGCATACATCTATCAATCCAAATAAATCAGCGCATATTGGTCATTTACGTAATTCCTGCGTAGGCGATACGATTGCGCGAATGCTGAGAAGGACGGGGCATCAGGTTGAGGTGCACAACTACATTGATGATCTAGGCAACCAATTAGCGGATACGGTGGTAGGCATTCTTCAGACAAAGACGGTGCTGCCTTATGAGCGTTTTGGAGATTTTTGCTGGGATACGTATTCAAGCATTAATCGAGCTTATAAAGAGCAGCCAGAATTGCTTGAACAACGTACCAAGGTTCTTGCAGAGCTGGAAGAAGGGCATTCGAATTTAGCATGGATGGGCTTGTTGGTCGCAGAAAGAATTGTACGCGAGCATGTCGAGGAAATGAAGCAGTTTGGCATCACGTATGATGTTCTGGTATGGGAAAGCAATATTGTGCGTGAAGGCTTCTGGGCTCGCGCGTTTGAACTGCTGCAGTCAACGGGAATATTCCGCAAGGAAACAGAAGGGAAGCTGAAGGGCTGTTATGTGCTGAAGCATTCTGATGAAAACGGAGAACAAGAGGAACAATCGGATTTCCACGCAGATAAAGTGCTCGTTCGCTCAAACGGAATTTTGACTTATACGGCTAAAGATATTGCTTACCATCTGTGGAAGTTTGGATTGCTAGATAACGATTTCCGTTACCAGAAGTTTTCTGATGGCCTGTGGTCAACGCATACGAGCGGTGTAAGGAAAAAAATCGGTCATGCGGATATGGTCATAAATGTAATTGATCAGCGCCAAGAGTATCCGCAGGCTATGGTTAAACAAGCATTGCTCGCTTTAGGTTTTCAGGAGCAAGCAGAGCAGTTAAAGCATGTCAGTTATGGTGTTGTCGCATTAAGCCCTAATACGGCAAATGGTTTAGGTATCGATACGTCAGATGGCAAGCATGCGTATGCGATGTCAGGCAGGCAAGGAATCGGCATAAAAATAGCGGATTTCTTAGTAAGAATGGAACAAATCATAGACGCAAAAAGATCCCGTAAAGGCGGCTTGGCAAGTCGTACGATAGCAGCAGCATCGATTCGTTATTACTTGCTTCGTTTTCATTTGCAAACAGAGGTTGTGTTTGATCTTGATCAAGCAACCGAAATATCCGGCAATACAGGTGTTTATCTGATGTATACGTATGCTCGCTCCAGCAGTATTTTGAAGAGAGCAGGCGACACTGAGTTTAACCCACAAGCTCTAGCTGAAATTAGCGATCTTGAGATGCAAGAGCATTCATTGCTGAGACAATTAGCTTATTGGCCAGAAACGCTGGAAACTGCCGCTTTGGAGCTGTCACCTAATCAGCTTTGTACGTATGTATATGAGCTTTCCGCATTGTTTAACCATTTCTACGCTACATGTCCTATTTTGAAGGCTGAAGGCTCAGCGAAAAGCTTGCGTATTTGGCTTACCGAGCGTTATAAGCAAACGATGCAGGATGCACTTCACATACTGGGGCTTCCAGCGCCAAATAGAATGTAAACAGATGTTCCAATCATGCAATTGGCTTGCCCGTCATATAGTTTAACGCAGAGGTACAGGCATTAACAGCGATGAACGAAGGGCGGGTGCTGCAAATGGAGCAGGTACATGATAATCAGGTAGAGGATAGCGACCTTACGATAGATTTTGCGGTTCAGGGCATGAGCTGTTCAGCTTGTGCGGCAAGAATAGAGAAAGCAGTCAGCAAAATGGATGGTGTTCAAATGGCTGCCGTCAGCTTTCCGCTTCGCACCGCTTGGGTGCAGTTTAAGCCTGAGCGGCTCGGAGCGAAACAAATTGCTGAGCGTGTCAAGCAATTAGGTTTTGAAGCGATGCTTAATGAGACAGCTAAAGAAGGCTTGCACAAGGAACATCGTATTTTGAAGCTGCGACTCATTGCTTCAGCAGTGCTTACGTTGCCGCTATTAACCGGGATGATGCAGCATTTGCCATTTTTAAGGCCGATGCTTGATTATTTGCCAGCTTGGCTCACTATTCCATGGCTGCAGCTCATCCTTGCGACGATTATTCAATTCGTTATAGGCTTGCCTTTTTATTTCGGTGCATATCATGCGGTACGCGAGCGAAGCGCCAATATGGATGTGCTTGTTGTCATTGGAACGACAGCCGCTTATTTGTACAGCCATTATGTGGTATTTCAGAACGGCTTGTTTCGGCCGCTCTCAGAGGTGGCTGCTCATGCACCGCCATTGTATTTTGAAACTTCTGCTGTCGTAATCACAGCTGTCCTGCTGGGTAAATACATTGAAGTTTCCGCCTCGCTGCGTGCGCAGCGCGGATCGGACGGCTTCGGCAAGCTGCAAAGTCAGACGGCGGCTGTTGAACGGGCAGGTGAAGTGTTACATATTCAGACCGAATTTGTTAGAGCGGGCGATATTGTTATCGTACAGGCTGGTGAAACGATTCCGGTCGATGGCATTGTATGCGGCGGTCACTCCGCAACCAACGAATCATTGCTAACAGGCGAGAGTCTGCCGATTGCAAAGCGGGAAGGCGATCAAGTGTGGGCGGGAACTTGGAATGAAAGCTCACAGCTTCGCATTCGTACGAAGGCGGCAGGCCATGATACAATGCTTAACCGCATACAGGAGCTTGTCCGTCAAGCACAACGCTCGAAATCAGCCATTCAGCGAAATGTAGATGCGGCTGCAAGCTGGTTTGTTCCTGTTATGCTTTTCTTCGCCGTAGCAACGATTTTTATGTGGGGATTATATCTTGAGCCGGGGAATTGGAGTCGAGCATTCATATGCGGCATTGCTGTTTTATTAGCAGCTTGTCCATGCGCGCTTGGTCTAGCCGCACCGATCTCACTTGTCATTGCAGCCAGCAGACTTGCGAAGCAAGGCATTATTACGAAGGAAGCGGGTGCGCTAGAACGTTTGGCAAGTATACAAACGATCATTTTTGATAAAACAGGAACATTAACGGAAGGCAAGCCTCATATAAGTGCTTCACTAGCTATTAAAGGAAGCCGTAATGCTTTGCTGAGATTAGCGGCAGCTGCTGAAGCGGACTCCACACATCCGCTTTCAAGAGCAATTGAGAAGGAGGCGGTCAGACTAGGGCTTATTATTCCAGCTTCTAGTCATCATGTTTTCACGCCAGGCGGAGGCGTTGAAGCGATAATTGAGGAGCAGCGCTTCGCTATCGGGAACGCTCGTTTTGCAGCAGAACGCCAATGGACTATGAGCGTCGATATCATTGCTTTCGCAAGGCAGCGCGAGGATTTTGGAGAAACCGTGCTATATGCAGCAATAGACGATCAGATTGCTGGTGCAATCGCATTTAGCGATAAGATAAAGGAAAACGCGAGAGAGACAGTGAAAGAGCTTAAAAATTTAGGGGTTTCCGCTGTTCTAGCGACAGGTGATCACAAGGCGCCGGCATTTGCTGCTGCAAAAGCGGTTGGCATTACAAGCATCCATGCTTCCATGCTTCCCGAGGGCAAGCTGGCACTGGTGGAGCAGTTAAAGCGTCGCGGCAAACGAGTCGCAATGGCAGGGGATGGATGGAATGACGCACCGGCATTAGCCGCAGCCGATGTTGGCTTAGCAATGGGTGAAGGAACAGATGCAGCGCTTAGCGCAGGCCATATGACGCTGCTTTTCTCTCGTCTGCACGCCATTCCAGAAGCGATTCGAATTAGCCGATTAACGATTCGAAATGTGCGTCAAAATCTAACCTTTGCTTTCCTATACAATGTTATCGTCATCCCTTTTGCTGCTTTTGGTTTGCTTGAGCCTTGGATGGCTGGAACAGCGATGGCGCTAAGCTCTGTTTCTGTTGTAAGCAATGCGCTTCGGCTTTCTGGTCAGTTGCAAAGCAAGAGCCGGGTTGGTGCAATAAGATGACGCTGACTTGGCAACTGATTGGATTCATTATTTTAACAGGCTTATTCAGCGCACCTCATTGCATTGGTATGTGCGGGGGGATTGTATCAACCGTCTCATTAAACTCCTCAGCGCCAGTCAAAAAATCAATGCTTCTATATAATACAGGTCGCATTCTCTCTTATTCCTTATTAGGGGCTGTAATGGGAACAGTAGGTTCTTTTGTGGATGTCGCAGGTAAATTTGCAGGGGTTCAAGGATTGGCATCCATTATTGGCGGCTGTTTCTTGCTGCTCTGGCTTTGGCGGAGATTTCAGCTGCCGCTCATGAACCGATTGTCTAGCTTTCTGCACAAACGGTTAGTAGTCGGTACTTCTCGCTCTGCTAAGCAGGAAACGTTCCATTTGCTGGCAACTGGAATAGCCTTCGGATTTTTGCCGTGCGGCTTAACTTATGCGATGCAGATGACGGCAGCCTCCACTGGTTCAGGACTTGAAGGCGCGGCTGTCATGGCCTTGTTTGGGCTATCGACTTTCCCTGCTTTAGCGGCAGCCGCGTCCATTGCTGCTTTTGCCAATAAGAAATGGCGGCGATTTATGCGTAAAGCAAGTGTAGTCACGGCGATTGCTGTGGGTGTCATCTCAATTTTGCGCGGTCTTGCGGTGAATGGTGTCATACCGTCGATTAATCCATGGCTTTGGTAAATTGCTAATATGCTAATTTGCTAATGAACCGCTCGCAGTAATCGGTCGATGGTATACGTTTGGTCAACCGTCTTGAGTGTTAGAGTCGCTTTCCATGTGCCAGCCATCAGTGGTACGCCTTCGCCCGTATACGTTCCAGGGTCAGCTTCCGTCATTTTAAACTCGTAATCGCCGCATACCATATCCATCATCTCAAGCTTGACTGATAGCTCAGCTCCTTGTAATGGGGCGCCCGATAGATCTGTAAGCTCGATTTTAAATAAATTATTGTGAAGCACCTTTGCTGGATAACCATCGATGGACCACTTAGCTTCGCCTTTGTCGAAGAGATGCTCCGTCATGGGCGGCGTTAATTCTTCGCCTTTACGTAGCCAAGTAAAAACTATGCCAACGACGATTGCTATAACCAGTAAAATGATAGTGAATTTTAGCAGGTTATAATTTGGTTTGTGTTCTGCTTTCATATTTAGGAAAGAACCTCCTTTATGAGTTGCATATTCTTTAGTTAGATTCATAAAAAGAATGAGTGTTGTAAAGGGATGTATTAAATGCTATTTGCTATCAACTTGCGATACGAATGGTAAGAAAAAAAGCATAGCATGGGCGAAGAAGTTGCAAGGAGAGGTAACGGACATCAGATACGCTATTGTGCTTATTTTGACTTTATACGTAACCGTAACGGACATAGAAGCCCTTATTTGGCTTCACAAGTTGGTTTTTAGCTTCCATTTGCACAAATAGCGGATCCTATGTCCGTTAGACTCAAATATGGGCCTTTTTGTTGAAAATAACGGAATATATGTCCGTTAGGAGGTAGCGAGAAGCTAACGTACACCAGATACGTTATTTGATCAATTTGGCTGTTTTCGCAACTGTAACGGACATAAAAGCCCTTATTTGGCTCCACTAGTTAGTTATTAGCTCTCTTTCGCCTAAATAGCGGATCCTATCTATATAGCCCCCTAATCCATTTGGACACTCCCACTCCTTTCAGCTACACTAAATTTATGGTGGGGGAATGACCAGTGAAAAGACGATTTAGATGCCCGGTTGAAGCGAAAAAGGAGCTTGTTGTAGAAGTGTTAGCTGGTTACCGTACGGAGGTTGTGGCCAGAAAACACGGTATGTCTCCTAAGACGCTTAGCTGTTGGGTTCGTCAATATCAGGATGAGGTGGGGGAACTTATGGCGAAAAGACATGACGATGAAAATAAACTAAAAAAGGATGCAGCCAAGCTGGAAGCCTTGCAGCTTAAATATGATCAAGCAATAAAACAGCTTGGAGAGAAAGAATTGGAACTAAGCATTCTCAGAGATTTGGTAAAAAAAAAGCACCCAGACTGGAGACAGCGTTAACATGGATTGAGCGAGGCTATCCCGTCCGAACGGTATTGCGCATCTGTGACCTACCTCGTTCAACGTATTACTACCGCCTTCAACATCCAGATCGATGTCATCCCAAAGGAAAGGGGCGGCCAATTCCGGGCTATTCCTATGATAAAAGTGGCAACGTCGTCTTGGATGCTCGCATTAAAGGCTGGCTTCGTGTTCTCATCAAAGGACCTAATGCTGCATTCGGCTACCGTAAACTAACCGTCCTATTACGTCGAAAATACCAACTCGTCATTAATAAGAAGAAGATCTATCGACTGTGCAAAGAGCTCCAAATCCTTGCTCCTCAGCGAGAGGCAGCGAATCCCGTACCGAAACGAATAGCCAATAACCGCGTAGTGGACGGTCCTAATCAACTATGGCAGCTGGATATTAAATACGGCTATGTAGCTGGTCAACGGCGACACTTCTATCTGGCAAGCATAATTGATGTATTTGACCGTGCCATCATCTCGTATCATCGAGGCAAAGCCTGTAATACGAACGACATAATAACGGTGGTACAAAAGGCGATTTTGAAGCGCAACATCCACGAGCAAGCACACAAATTGGTTATCCGAACCGACAATGGTCCGCAGTTTATAAGCAAGGCTTTCTATACGTATTGTGAGCAAGCCCCGCTTGAGCACGAACGTATTCCGAACCGTTCACCTAACAAGAACGCCTACATCGAATCGTTTCACAGTATTTTGGAACGAGAATGTTACCAACGTCATTGCTTTGAGACCTACGAAGAGGCATTCACGGAAGTAGATCGGTTTATCCGTTATTACAACCAAGTCCGTATTCATGGAAGTCTTCAGGACTGGTCGCCTTACGAATATTTACAGTTGATACTTTCTGAAAAACTAATGCCTAAAAAAATTGCATTATAATGCGATTGAAAAAGAATGAGTGCGCATGTGTCCAAATTTAGGGGGTTAACCCGCTATGTCCGTTAGACTCAAATATGCGCCCGATTCTTGAAAATAGCGGAATGTATGTCCGTTAGGAGGTTTGAAGTGACTATTGTGAAAAGTTAACGGACACCAGATACGTTATTATGCTCATTTTGGCTGAATACGCAACCGTAACGGACATAGAAGCTCTTATTTGGCTCCAAGAGTTAGTTTTTAGCTCCCTTTTGCCTAAATAACGGATCCTATGTCCGTTAGACTCAAATATGCGCCCGATTTTTGAAAATAGCGGAATGTATGTCCGTTAGGAGGTCTGAAGTGACTATTGCGAGAAGCTAACGGACATCAGATACGCTATTGTGCTCATTTTCGCTGTTTTCGCAACTGTAACGGACATAGAAGCCCTTATTTGGCTCCACTAGTTAGTTATTAGCTCTCTTTTGCCTAAATAGCGGATCCTATGTCCGTTAGACTCAAATACGCGCCCGATTGTTGAAAATAGCGGAATGTATGTCCGTTAGGAGGTCTGAAGTGACAATTGCGAAAAGTTAACGGACATCAGATACGTTATTGTGATGATTTACGCTACTTACGCTACTTTAGCTGCAACGAATATAGAAGCCCCCCTTATTCGGCTCCATGAGTTAGTTTATAGCCCCTTTTGCCAAAATAGAGGAGGATTCTATGTCCGTAAGATCCCAATATGAGCCCGTTTTTTTGAAAATTAAATCTTGCTGCTCAGTTAAGTCCAAGGCTAATCGCACTTGTCATGGTTAAAAAAACGCGCGCTAAGAAATAGACCCATTACGTTACCTATGCGGCAAATGAGTGAAGCAGAACGTCGATAATTAGGATGAGTATGGCATGGATGTCATTAGACAAATAGAACAAGACGTTGTATAGTAACAACGGATCATTTTATAGATGGTGGAAGGGGATAGATGCACCATATCTTCACCTGCATGATCCGATATTGTTGGAGAAGCTGTTCGCTTAGCCTAATTAGAAAAAGCGTATACTAGCATTTCTGACTCAAGGTCGGGGATGCTATTTTTAATATGATATATGACGCAGGAGGAGTAAGGAAAATGAAAAGGTTACATAAAAGCACAATGAAAACGCTAGTAGGTTTGCTGCTCGTGATGATGCTCGTATTCACAGGAGCATGCGGTGCAAATAAGGACACGGTTAACGAGCCGGGAAAAACAACGAACAATGCTGGTCAGGCTGCAACTAACGAGCCATCCACGGCGAATGATTCGACCGTTTATCCGCTAACTTTAAAGGATGATACAGGTACGGAAATTACGTTTGAGCAACAGCCAACTAAAATTGTCTCGCTTGCTCCTAGTGAAACTGAAGCTATTTATGCAATCGGCTCTGGTGATCGTGTTGTAGGTGTTGACGAGTCAAGCAACTATCCCGAGGAGGCAGCAAGCAAGGCAAAGGTTGGCGATATGACAACGAATATTGAAGCTGTTGCAGCTCTCAATCCGGATCTCGTGCTGGCGTCTTCTTCAATGAATGGAGAGGCAATCACGAAGCTCAGAGAACTGAAAATTCCAGTCTACGCGACAGACCCTCTCACGTATGATGCAGTTATTGCCAAAATCGAAAATTTAGGTCATATTATGAATAAACAATCCGAAGCGGCTGAGGTTGCTGGCCACATGCTTTCTGTGAAGCAACAAGTTTCGGATGCAGTTAAGGATGCAGTGAAAAAGAAAGTGTATTTAGAATTTTCCCCAGGCTGGACCGTTGGATCTGGCACATTCCTTGACGAATTGCTAGTACTGGCTGGCGGCGAAAATGTTGCTGGAGCTGCCCCAGGCTGGTATGAGGTGAGTGCGGAGTCGATTGTTACTCAGAATCCCGAGCTTATTATATACCCTGCATTGAAGGAGGACCCGAATCCGATTGTTGTTGGCATTGAAAGCCGTCCAGGCTGGAATGTCATTGATGCGGTGAAAAATAAGCAAATGCATGCAGTAACGGAGGACCCGCTTGTTCGTGTAGGGCCGAGACTTGCAGATGGTTTGCTGGAGCTTGCGAAAGTGATTCACCCGGATCTCGTAAAATAATGATGACCTATAAATTAGTTTGGTATGGAGGAGCAGCTATGCTCCTTCTTGCTGTTTCTATCGTTGTAAGTTTGTCGATTGGCTCGGCTGGTATTTCCATTCGAGATGTTTGGGGTATTTTGCTTCATCAGCTGCCCTGGCTTGCCGATAACTCTGTCCCTTATACAACTGCCGAAATAGCGATTGTCACGCAAGTACGTCTATCGCGTATTTTGCTTGCCGTCCTCGTTGGAGCTTGTCTTGCACTTGCTGGCACGGGCTTTCAAGGGGTTCTTCGAAACCCGCTGGCTGATCCCTATACGCTAGGAGTATCTTCGGGGAGCTCGGTTGGTGCTTCGTTCATTATTCTATTCGGCTTGCAGTCAGCGATTGGCATGTGGACGATACCGCTAGTTGCTTTTGCCACAGGAACCTTGACGCTGCTTGGTGTTTTTTGGCTGTCACGCAACAAGGGTGTTATACATATTGAAACGCTTATTTTATCAGGGGTTATCATCCAGTCTTTTTTAGGCGCTTTTGTATCCTTCATGGTGTCCGTCTCAGAGGGCGTCGTGAATCAAATTTTGTTCTGGTTAATGGGATCGCTTGCGATGAGAAGCTGGGAACATGTATATATGCTTATTCCTTTTCTCGCGGTAGGCTTTCCACTTCTGCTTGCATATGGGCAATCCCTCAATTTATTTGTGCTCGGTGAACGCCATGCAGCGCATCTTGGCATCCATGTCGAGAGAACGAAGCTGATCGTCTTAATCAGCTCGACCTTGCTGACGGCAGCAGCAGTCTCTGTTTCTGGTGTAATTGGTTTTGTTGGGCTCGTGGTTCCACATCTCATTCGTTTGCTCGTTGGCCCCGACTATCGATTAATTACCCCTTTATCGGCTATCGGCGGGGGTATATTTATTTTATGGGCTGATACGCTTGCGCGCATGGCGCTGACGCCTAAGGAAATACCGCTTGGCGTTGTTACGGCTCTGCTTGGTGCGCCATTTTTTGCGTATTTGCTGCATCGGCGAAAGCTGAAGCAAGGAGGGGCGTTATGATTGAGGTGCGCAGCATCGTTCAGACGGTGCAAGGGAGGACGGTACTCAATAAGCTTTCCTGCTCATTTCAAAAAGGGCGGATGTACGGTGTTATTGGACCTAATGGCGTAGGCAAATCAACGCTGCTGCATGTATTGTCAGGCGTTGAACAGCCGGTGCAAGGTGAGGTTTTATTCGAGGGGCAGAGCATCTCCGCATATCCAAGAAAACAAATTGCACAAAAGATGGCGGTTTTGCAGCAAAGCGGGTTGCCTCAGGTAGGATTCTCTGTGCGTGAGGTGGTTAGCATGGGAAGATACCCTTTCCAAAACTGGCTTGGCAGCGATATACATGATTCAGAGGAAATTATAGCTAAAGCGATAATGACCATGGGACTCGAAGAGCTGTCGCATCGCAAAATGGATCAACTAAGCGGCGGTGAACGTCAACGTGTTGCCTTGGCAAAGGTTATGGCGCAGGAGCCCTCTATTATATTATTGGACGAGCCCACGACTTATTTGGACATTGGTTACCAAATTCAGCTTTTGGATACGGTACGTGCTTGGCAGCGTGAACGTGAACTGACCGTTATTGCTGTCCTGCATGATCTTAATTTGGCTTCGCTATATTGCGATGAGCTTGTCGTTCTTCATGAAGGCAAAGTTGCAGCAGCTGGAACACCCAGGGCGGTCATAACTGCTGGTCTAATCAATCAGGTTTATCAGGCCGATACAATTGTAATTGCCCATCCTGTTACGGGTGCACCGCAAATATTGCTCCAACCGAATATGAAAATATAAAATATTATAAAACGTTTGAAGGAGTTATGAAATTGAAACATGCATTGGAAACTCAGCTTGCAGAGACGATCAAACAAATCAAACCATTTAATGAAGAGGCCGCAGAACTAGCTGTGAAGCATTCAGATTCATTGACGAAACCGCCAGGCAGCCTCGGCAAGCTAGAGACAATCGCCAGGCAGCTTGCAGGCATTTCAGGCGAGCTGTGGCCGGATTTGTCACGTAAAGCCGTTATTGTCATGGCGGGTGATCATGGAGTATGCGATGAAGGAGTCAGTGCGTTTCCACAAGCGGTGACACCACAAATGGTGCTCAACTTCCTCAGCGGAGGAGCTGCTGTCAATGTGTTGGCAAGACAAGCCGGCGCAGATGTTGTTTGTGTGGATATTGGTGTAAATGCGGATTTGGAGCATGAGATGTTAGTGAGCCGTAAAGTGGTGCGGGGGACGGCTAATATGGCCAAGCAGCCCGCGATGACACGCGAAGAAGCCGTCCAAGCTATTATTGTTGGCATTGAAGTGGTTAATGAGCAGGTGCAGCGCGGCTGCCGTTTGTTTGCAACAGGCGAAATGGGTATTGGCAATACGACAGCCAGTGCGGCGTTAACGACCGTATTGACGGGCCTATCTCCTGAGGAATCAGTCGGCCGAGGAACCGGCATAAATGATGAAAGCTGGGCAAATAAAGTACGGGTAGTCAAACGCGCAATTGCTGTCAACGAATTGGACCGCGCTAGTGTCGATCCAATCGATGTGCTGGCTAAGGTTGGCGGTGCAGAAATCGCAGGACTTGTTGGCGTTATTATCGGAGCTGCAGCAAACGGCTGCCCAGTCGTCATCGACGGATATATTTCATCTGCTGCGGCGCTTGTCGCATCGCGGATAGCGGAGCAGACGCTTCCCTTTATGATTGCTTCTCACCTCTCTCAAGAGCAAGGTCATTTGAAGCTGCTTGAATCAATAGGCTTGCTTCCGATGATGCAGCTGGAGATGCGGCTTGGCGAAGGCACTGGTGCTGTATTATGTTTTCATTTTATAGACGCTGCGCTCCATCTCATGAATGAAATGGCAACATTTGAGAGTGCAGGCGTATCCAAAGGTTAGGTGAGCGTGAATGACAATTCTAGTAACGGGCGGAGCAAGAAGCGGGAAGAGCGGATTCGCCGAGCAGTATGCGATGAGGGTTGCAGCCCGTGGATTTTATATTGCGACCTGTCAGCCTTATGATACGGAGATGCGCGAGCGAATAGGAAAACATCGCAAGGATCGTGAGGATTCAGGCTTCCGCTGGCAGACCATCGAGGATCCGCATGAAGCAGCAAATGTGCTTTACAGATTGAAAGAGCAAATGGATAAAGAAATTTCAAACGGACAGCAGCCTGCTGTCGTCTTGCTCGATTGCTTAACGTTATGGCTGACAAATTGGCTTATGCGAATAGAACAAGAATCGTATGAAGATACGAGGCTGAAAATGGAGCAGCAGAAACTTATCGAAGCTATTTCCAACTATCCATATCCATTAATCATTGTCACCAATGAGGTAGGAGATGGCATTGTTCCGGCATATCCTCTAGGCAGGCTTTTTCGAGACGAGGCGGGGAGGTTCAACCAACAGATTGCTGCGATATGCGAGCGGGTTTTTCTCGTCACCGCAGGCATACCAGTTGAATTGAAATCGCAAGCTTTTAACTGGGATCAATTATGATGATTTATTCAATAAAGGAGCTCCTGCTCCTCGCAGCGGCAGCCATTGCAATAGATTGGATCGTTGGCGATCCGAAATGGCCAACTCATCCCGTCATATGGATAGGCAGGCTCATTCGACTGCTGGAACGTTTGCTTGCTCCAGAACGATTGAAGGAACATCCGGCTGCTGTAAGAGGCTTAGGTGTAGTGTTGACCTTTGTCACACTCGTTGTCAGCTGCGGCGCAATGTGGTTCATTATTTGGGCGGCAGATGCTATACATACTTGGTTAGGCTATGCGGTGAGCGCATGGTTTATTTCGACAACGCTAGCTGTGAAGGGATTAAAGGAAGCAGCCATGCTCGTCTATCAGCCATTAGTGGAAGGCAGATTAGATGAAGCACGTAAATATGTTGGTTATATCGTTGGCCGAGATACAGCAAAGCTGGATGAGCGAGAGGCATCGCGCGCTGCAATTGAGACGGTTGCTGAAAATACGGTAGATGCGCTCGTTTCACCTTTGTTGTTCGCTTTAATTGGAGGCGCACCGCTTGCAATGCTCTACCGAGCAACGAATACGCTGGATTCCATGGTCGGATATCGGAATGAAAAATATAAGTATTTTGGCTGGTGCTCTGCACGGACGGATGATGTATTAAACTATATTCCTGCCAGAATAACTGGCGTTTTGCTTACGTTGTCATCGCTGTTTGATCAGAGAATGAAGGCGAAGCAGGCGTGGCTTGCCATTCGTACATTTGCACATTTTCATCCTAGTCCCAATAGCGGCATACCGGAATCAGCGGTTGCAGGGGCGCTAGGCATTGAGCTTGGCGGTATGAATTCGTATTTTGGTGTAATCAGTGAACGAGCAAGGATGGGATGGCCAACTCGCCAACTGGAACCAAACGATATTGTACTAAGCGTGCGATTACTGTACAGCGTTAGTTTTATATTATTTGCGGGGGTGATCGCCGTATGGTTCGTCGTGAATTAAAGCTGCATTTTCAAGCACTTATTGCTGCTTTTCAATTTCTAACTCGTTTTCCAATTCCCATCACTGTTCCTTTCCAAGGATCTGTTCTCTTGCGAAGTGTCGTCTATTTCCCTGTAGCTGGTGCGTTTATCGGTATCTGTCTCCTTGCATGTACGTGGCTGCTAGCATTGTTTGTCCCTGCTTGGCCAAGTGCTGTACTGATTCTTGCGATATGGACTGCATTAAGCGGGGGGCTGCATTTGGACGGTTGGATGGATACAGCGGACGGCGTGCTGAGTCACCGCTCACGCGAGCGTATGCTAGAGATTATGAAGGATAGCCGAGTTGGAGCGATGGGCGTCATTGCCGCAGTATTGCTCCTTCTTCTCAAGGCGTCGTTATTAGCAGAACTGCTGAGAGGTGACCATTTTGAGCAATATGGACCATTGCTTGTCATCGTGCCGATTTGGAGCCGTGCTTGGATGAGCGCAGCTATTGCTTGGTGGCCGAATGCCCGTAAGGGTGAAGGGATTGCTGTTTTATTTAATGAGGTCAAATGGCCGCAGGCGACTGCTTCTTTTGTGATGGCAGCCATTCTTTCTGTCCTTACTTTTTGGATCGCTGGCATAGGTGCAAACGTAGCATTAATAATGCTGCTTATTATCGTCATCTTAACGATTTGCTGCGGTGGTTTCATAGCAGCATGGTTAAATCGGAAGCTTGGCGGATTAACTGGGGATACATATGGTGCGATGAACGAAGCGATTGAAGCGTTATTGCTGCTTGCGGCGGTCATCTGGTTATATGCGCAATAGAAAAGGAGTTGTTTTTGTTAAATGTTAGAAAGATATGGTCATGGCGGCGATTTGCGGACCGCGGAAGAAGCGTTCGATATACCTGCGCATAAATTTGTTGATTTCAGCTCGAATATGAATCCGCTAGGTGCGCCATTAAGCGTTAAACAAGCGCTTCTTGCCTATGCAGATATGATAGAGCAATACCCTGATCCAGCCGTTCGCGGCCTAAGAAAGAAGCTTGCTGAACTACATAATATTGATGCTCAATCCATCGTAGTAGGAAACGGAGCGGCAGAACTAATCGATCTTATCGTCCGTACGCTGCAACCAAAGTTAACGACGCTTGCCATTCCGTGCTTTGATGAATATGGCGATGCCATTCGGAAAATCGGCGGAGCTGTGTATGAAATTAAATTATCATCTCACATGCAATTTAAGCTTAGCTTGGATTCCGAGCATTTATGCGAAGCGGCCGCCACAGGATCATTAGTTATGCTCGGTTCGCCAAACAATCCAACGGGTCAGCTTGTAGATCCAGAACTAATTCGAGCACTCTTAAGTAAAGGCGCCTACGTCGTAGTTGACGAGGCGTTTATGGATTTTGTGCCTGATGAAGCACAGTACAGCCTTGTTCAAGAAGCAACTAGGCATGAACGGTTGTTCGTTATCCGCTCAATGACAAAATTTTATGCGATACCAGGCATTCGACTTGGATATATCGTTGGCATGCCTAGAACGATAAGCGGCTTGCGACGCTTGCAAATACCATGGAGCGTTAACTCTTTAGCGCAGCTGATTGGCGAAGCGGTGCTGGATGACAAGGATTATGCAGAGCGTACACTCGCTTGGTTAGAGCAGGAAAGACCTTGGCTCATGTCTGAGCTTGAAGCGATTGGCTTTGAAGCTAACCCAAGTGCGGCCAATTATTTGCTCATTCGGATTCCGAGCGATGCGGGTCTCAGTGCCAGCATGCTTCAGCTCGAGATGGGCAAGCAAGGGGTGCTTATTCGCGATGCATCGAGATTTGCAGGGCTTGATCATACGTATATCCGGGTTGCTATTAAACTTCGGCAGCAAAATGAACAGCTAATCGCTGCTTTTAAGCATTGCTTGAAATGGAATGAAAACCAAGGCGGTTAAGGGGATTTGAACGAATTGCAAATTTCCTACCCATTACAAATTAAACTCATGTAAAGCTTCTGTGACAGCCAAAGGAGGGAAAGCAATGACACAGCCCTTTCGTAAAGACCAGCATTATTATCAATCACAGCTGTGGTGCGGCGTAAGCTTGCAGCTCCTTGAGGACCGCATTGAAGCAAGCAGCAATGTTTCTTTGTATGCGCTAAGCAGCGCGATTCATCCGGGCGGCTTTTCTTATACCAATCGTATTGTGAATTGGAAAGTTCCGCTTACTTATCAATGTGAAGATCCTGTTCTCGACATCATTAATCAATGTACGCAATGGGGCTGCGAACCAGAAGCTACTGTAGGATTATTAACAGCAGCGAAGCTGACACATGCATCCATCACTGAAATGGAAGGTGATCGCTTTAAGCTTATCTGCTGTACGACGGTAGGCACACGAAATGCAGCAAGATCTGGTATGCCTCGAAGTACCTTCTCTGCTTATTCTCCGGGAACGATCAATATTGTTATTTTAATCGATGGTCAAATGACTGAATCAGCTATGGTGAATGCGGTCATAACAGCAACTGAAGCGAAAACAGCAGCATTACAGCATTTAGGCATCGTTGAGATGGAAACAGGACAATCAGCTACAGGGACGACAACGGATGCCATTGTCGTAGCGGTTAGTCAAGCAGCAAGCTGGAATGCGGTACATGCGTATGCTGGTGCAGCTACGACAATTGGGTGCGCGATTGGAGAAGCGGTCTATGAGACCGTGTTAGAAGCAGCACGAACGCAGCATGATGACTAAGGATTAATGACCTTCGCTATAATGACTAAATGGAGGTTTGCGAATTGGAATTTTGGATACGGAAAGCGACGATCGATGATCTTAAGCTTCTCTCTCAAATGAACAAAGAGCTTATCGAGGATGAAGGCAGCCGTAATCCAATGACTCTCGCGCAGCTTGAAGACAGATTTCTTGGGTGGCTGTCAAGCGATTGGGAGATTTCATTGTTTGAGAAGGATTCTGCTATTTTAGGTTATGCGGTATATCAAATCAGCGCAGATGTTTTTTATCCAGAGGAGTCAAATGTTTATCTCAGACAGTACTATATCGCTCGACAGCAACGGAGCCATGGTTATGGAAGCGCAGTATTAAAACAATTAATCCGCGACTCATTTCCTAGCGGTGCCAAAGTGACGATTGATGTGTTGGCCTCCAATCCGCGCGGGCAGCAATTTTGGACGAGTTGTGGTTTTGAACCCTATTATACGAACATGCAGCTTAAACAATGAAGCAGCGTACTGCTTTGACTTTTACCGACTACCGACTACGCCATGCCGGGAGACAAGATAACAATGGGGATGTTAATTGAAATTGTCTTTGAGTTTATTGCCGATTTATTTATAGCGGACGGAAACGGGAAATGGGAGAGGCTCAAACAGACAAAGTATGAGAGAAAGCTGCGAAAATGGGCAAAAGAATACGAATGGTTTGAGCATTTATCCGCAATCTAGACTTAAACTTGGAAGCAAGGCGCCAATTAGAGGGAATGCTCATCGATAAATATAAAAGAAGCAGCGGAATAAAATAGCGGAGTTACATTACAGCGATTGTGAAATCGTGTAAAATGATATAGTTGAACAATCGGTCATAAGATCGATCGTGTGCCGCTTAGAACGGAGGAACTTCCTTTGATTAAAATAGTAGGTTATACAAAACAAAAGCAATGGTTAACTGATTTAACGATAGAAGATCTAAACTCGCCTGAGCTTGACTGGTATTGGGTCGACTTTAGTAACCCGAAGGAAGAGGAGTGCAGACTGCTCGATACCTTTTTTCATTTTCATCCGCTCGCTATCGAGGATTGCTACCATTTGCTTCAGCGGCCGAAAGTAGATCATTACGACGATATTCATTTTTTTGTGCTGCACGAAATTGAGCGTAAGACGTTGACCGTAAATGAAATCAATATGTTCATCGGTCCATCGTTTATTGTTACGTTTCATTATGAGCGATCACCAGAGATTGAGGAAGCTCAAACTAAGCTATTATCGAGCACGAAGATCGGCGAGAAAGGCCAGCTATATGCGGCATATCTCGTAATAGACAAGCTGGTTGATCAATATTTCCCTGCGGTTCATGAGCTGGAAGACCAGCTTCTTGATATGGAAATCGGTAGTGGTGACGAACAAAGTCAAACCGCTATGAGCGATATTTTCAACATACGTTCTAGGCTGCTGCGTTTGCGCAAAACGATTGTCCCTATGCGTGATTTATTGTATCGCATAACGAATTCCGATCGCATTGACGGGCTGAAGCCTTATATGGCCTTTTATCATGATATTTATGATCATTTGCTCAAATTGACTGAAATGATGGATTCAAGTCGAGAGATGACGGCAGATCTTCGTGACAGCTTCATTTCCTTTAACTCCAATCGGATGAACTCAATTATGAAAACTCTTACCGTTATCACGACGATCTTCATGCCGCTCACTTTTTTGGCAGGCATTTATGGCATGAACTTTCAAAATATGCCTGAGCTGGAGTGGACGTGGGGTTATTTTGCTGTCATAACGATTATGCTCGTCATCGGGCTTGGCATGTATGCTTGGTTCCGAAGCAAAGGTTGGTTTAAATGAATGTTAAGGAGCTTGGAGAGCAATGGAAATGAAAGAACCTGCTCGGATGAGCAAAAAGCGGCTGTTCACCATAGTCGGAATTATGGCAGGCATTATGCTTGTACTCGTCTTGATGCTATATTTAATGATTATTTCACTTGGAAATCGCAATGCGGTTAATCTCTCAAAGTCTGAGCAAGTATTGCATTACTCCTATTTTTCAAAGACTTCAACTAGTGGGGTAAAGCTGCACGTACTGCAAACAAAGCCCGCCTATGTCACGCTTGAAACGATTAATACAAATGTTACCCTTACTGGTAAGGTCGGCATTAACGGCGGATTTTTTTACGGCAACCAGCTGTTAAGCATCGGAGTCGTAAATAGCATTCCGGTTAATAAGGAAATTGGCAATTTCGGAACGGGAAGTGAGAACGTAAAATATGAGCGAGGCACACTCGTCTGGGATGGCGCTTCTGATTCATTAAGCGTTCAAGTTGCAAGCCAAGCGTCCGAGATAAAAGTGAAGGATCACACACGTTTCTGGGCACAAGGCGGCATTAGCATGAGCTTAGGCGATGATGCGCATTGGATCGAGCAGTCGGTTAAGGAGAACGCGCCGTTCCCAGATGACAATCGCTTGCGATCGGCAGCGGTGTACGATCAAGCAGGGGCGTTATATTTAATTGTTAGCGAAACGAAAAACTCGCTTGCCGTATTTAGAGAAGCGATTATATCAAGCGTTGGCGATGGAAAGCTGGTTGATGGCATATTTCTAGACGGTGACGGGTCGTCCCAGCTTTTTGGCAGCAAGGCATCGTTGCCTGGGGATAACAGACCGGTTGTACAAATGATTCGAATCGTAAAATGAGTTGAGATAAGATAAGGAGCAATCAGCATGAATCAACAGCAATTGCCGATTGATCAGGTATTGCCGGAACTGCTATTGGCTCTCCAAAGCGGTGTGAATGCGGTGCTGATCGCAGAGCCGGGAGCCGGAAAGACGACACGAGTTCCGCTTGCGCTGCTTGATCAGCCATGGCTGGGAAGCAAAAAAATAATAATGCTTGAGCCGCGCAGACTCGCCGCAAGGTCAGCCGCACAGTTTATGGCAAAATCGCTAGGCGAGCAGGCTGGTGAAACGGTTGGTTATCGGGTGAGATTAGATTCTCGGGTTAGTTCGCAAACACGTATTGAAGTGGTGACGGAAGGTGTATTTACGCGCATGCTGCAGGAGGACCCCGCACTCGAGCAGGTTGGGGCGATCTTGTTCGATGAATTCCATGAACGACATTTGCATGGCGATCTTGGCTTAACGCTTTGCTTGCAATCACAGCAATTGCTGAGAGATGATTTACGCCTCGTTATTATGTCAGCAACGCTGGATGCAGAGCCGATTGCCGAGCTGCTTGAGGATGCACCAATTATTAGCAGTGAAGGCCGTGTTTTCCCTGTTGAGACACAGTACATGAAAGCAAAGCTTACGGGGCCTATAGAGCCCCACATGGCACAAACGATTATGGAAGCGCTCCGTTCGTTTGATGGAGATGTATTAGCGTTTTTGCCAGGTGTTGCAGAGATACGCCGCACAGCCCGATGGTTAATGGAGAGCGGCGTATCTTCATTTGCTCGAGTAGAGGAACTGCATGGCAGCTTGCCGCTCGAGAAACAAGATGCGGCTGTTGCTCCATGTGCTGATGGCGAACGCAAGGTTGTGCTTGCAACTTCCATTGCAGAATCAAGTCTGACCGTTGAAGGAGTTAAGGTTGTTGTAGACAGCGGCTTAATGCGAGTTCCCCGGTTTTCTCCAAGAACAGGCATGACTCGGCTGGAAACATTGCCGGTTTCGATCGCTTCCGCGGATCAGCGCAGAGGGAGAGCAGGACGGTTGGCTAAAGGTGCTTGTTATCGGTTATGGACAGAGCAAGAGCATCTATATTTGCCGAAACAAAGTACACCCGAGCTGCTTGAGGCAGATCTTGCTGCCCTTGCCCTTGAGCTAGCCATTTGGGGAATAAAAGATCCGCAGGAGCTTAATTGGTTGACGCCGCCGCCTGCAGCTGCTTATGAGCAAGCGGTTGCTTTGCTGAAAGAGCTAAACGCAATAGACGGTGACAGTAAACCAACAGCCGCGGGAGTGAAAATGGCACAGTTTGGTTTGCATCCGCGGCTCGGTGCCATGATTTTGCAGGCTTCAGAGCTAGGTTCTGCGCGACTGGCATGTGATGCAGCAGCTTTGCTAAGCGAACGTGATTTACTTCCACAGGAGCGCAATGTAGATGTGCAGCTTCGGTTGGATTTGCTATATCAGCTGTCCGGAAAAGATGGCAAACTGCTGAAGGGCGGCAGCTCCGAGCATCCTAGCAGAGGCGCAGTACGCCGAGTTATCGCGCAAGCGGATCAATGGGAGCGGAAATTGTCAGCGCAAACCGCTGTCGAGACAGCTTCTGAGAAAACAGCTCAGCACAAGTCGCCTATTCCGATTGGCATTTTGCTGGCATTTGCGTATCCGGACCGAATCGCTCAAAGGCGCAGCGATGGCCGATACTTATTAGCTAATGGCAGAGGAGCCGTACTGCCTGAACTTCAGCCGCTATCACGTTCAGCCTATCTTGCTGCTTGCGAGCTCGATGATACAGGCTCCGAAAGCCGGATACGGTTAGCAGCTGAACTTCATCTAAGCGATATCGAGCATTATCTAAGTGGTTATATAACAGCTGAAGAGGTCGTAGAGTGGGATGCTGCTGCACAAGCTGTTCGTGCAAGGAAACGATTGCGACTTGGCAGTATTGTGATGAAAGAAAGCATTCTTCAGAAACCGGATGAACAACTTGTTGCGGATGCTTTGATTTCTGCGATTCAGGAAACTGGATTTGTAATGCTGCCAATGAGCAAGCAAGCGCAGCAGTTGAAAGCAAGGATGAAGCTGATGGCGCTGGCTGGCGATGATTGGCCCGATGCTTCAGATGAAGCGCTTCTCGGCACGCTTGATGAGTGGCTGAAGCCGCATCTATTCGGGATGAAGAGCCGTGCTGATTTACAAAAGCTCTCCATGCTTCAGCTGCTTGAAGGCAAGCTTAGCTGGAAGCAAAAACAGGAGCTTGATGAGCAGGTTCCTACCCATATCGTTGTACCTAGCGGTTCTCGCATACCGATAGACTACAATGATCCGGAGTCGCCAGTGCTCGCCGTAAGGTTACAGGAGCTATTCGGTCTAACGGATACACCACGACTAGCAAGGGGAAGATTGCCGGTTACACTGCATCTTTTATCTCCGTCGCAGCGACCGGTTCAAGTGACGCGTGATTTGCGCAGCTTTTGGGAGAATACGTATTTCGAAGTAAAGAAGGATTTGAAAGGACGTTATCCGAAGCATTATTGGCCGGATGATCCTTACACAGCGATGCCGACGAATCGAGCGAAGCCGAGAAACACATAAGGGACTCAGCTGTTTCTGCCAAAGCACGAGTAATCTCCCTATTCTGAGAGGATGTGTGCCAAAGCAATGATCATTTATTTAGTCATACTATATTTGCTGTTTATAAATACTTACACGTTTGCGCTTATGGGCTTTGATAAGAAAAGCGCTAAGAAGCAGCGCAGGCGTGTTCCCGAAAAACGATTGTTTTTGCTGAGTGCCATTGGCGGTGCAGGCGGAACATGGCTTGCGATGAAAAAATGGCGTCATAAAACAAAACATCGCTCGTTTACAGTAGGAATTCCTTTTCTGTTTGTCTTAAATATATTGCTCATTCTAGGAGCTGCCAAGCTTATTGGAATGACTGTAAACTCTTGATTGCTTTGAGAAGCCTTCCTATGGTATATTGGGGCTTCTCTTTTTTTTTTGCACACCACAAACTTAGGAGGTAACTGACATGACCGTTCAAAGTGCCTATCAAGAAGAGCAGGATCGATTAACCGAGTCGCTGAATGATATTGTAAATCAGCTTCAAGAAATTGGTCCGCGCTACAAAGGCGATGATTTCACAGAGCAAATGCTCGATTTACAGCAAGAGGAACGTAGACTTAGACTTGAAATATCGAAGCGTGAGCCTTATTTCGGCCGCATTGATTTTCAAGAGTTGCCAGTGGGCGAAACAAAGCCCTTATATATTGGAAAAGCCGGCGTGGCAAAGCAAGGCAGCAATGAGCTGCTTGTCATCGATTGGCGTGCGCCAGCAGCAAGCTTGTTTTATTCCTTCACAGGCGGAGAAGCGCCAGCTTCCTATGAATCGCCTGACGGAGAAATTGAAGGATATGTCCATTTAAAGCGAAATTTCATGATCCGCCAGGGAGAAATCATTCGTCTGGTTGATAGTTATGTACGCGGCCAAGAAGAGGGCTCGGTAACGGATGAATTCCTTTTGTATCGCTTAGGAGAGAACAAGGATAATAAGCTGCGTGATATCGTTTCTACGATTCAAGGCGAGCAAGACCGTATTATTCGTGCGGATCGTAACAAAGCGTTGTTTATACAGGGCGTCGCGGGAAGCGGTAAAACGACCGTTGCGCTGCATAGACTTGCTTTCTTGCTTTATCAGTACGCCGATCGGATGCGAGCGGAGCGAATGATCATCTTTGCGCCTAACCGAATGTTCCTAGACTACATATCCGGTGTATTGCCAGAGCTAGGCGTGGGTGATATTCAGCAAACGACATTCAGTGACTGGTCTCTTGAGCTGCTGGAGAAAGCAGTAACCGTCAGCGATCCTTCCGATACGATGGCTTATTGGTTCGAAGAACGCAGAACCGCTTCAGAAGTGGAGAATGCATCCGGACGTTTTAAAGGGAATCTCGATTTTAAAGCAATTATTGATGAGCGGATCGCCAACTTTGAGCAACGAATTGTGCCAACGACATCTTTTATGCCAATTGACGGGCTTGAGCTCTCTTCAGAGCAAATCCGCGAGTGGTATGATACCGATTATGGCGAAGAGACGCTCATGAAGAAACGAGATCGACTGGTTAGTCGGATTCGTCGCTGGATGGAGTCCGAGCTGAAGATGAAGCGGATTGTTGATAAAAAAATAAGAGCGAAGGCGCTCACTAAGTTTAATAGCTACACCAAAAAAATTCCGGCCTATACCTCTTTACAGCTATATGCTTCGTTATTCAGCGGAAAACTGCTTGAGAGCCGTATTCCTAAGGTTATCGCAGCTGCAACTGCCGAACGTTTGAAGAAAGAAATGGCTGCTGCGGAGGATTTGGCACCGCTCGCCTATATCCAGCTTCAGCTATTTGGATTGCCGAAGCAGTTTTTCGATCATATCGTTATAGATGAAGCACAGGATTATTCTCCCTTTCAGCTGGAAGTACTGCGGCTGTGTCAAAGAACAGCATCGATGACCGTGCTAGGCGATTTGCAGCAAGGAATTCATGCCTACGCAGGCGTACAAAGCTGGACAGAGCTTACCACTTTGTTTAATGAAGAGCAGATTGACTTTTATGAGCTCAATCGAAGCTATCGTTCGACAATGGAAATTATCGAATTTGCCAATAAAATTTTAGGAAGCATGATCGGCGAAGTCAAACCTGCGGTGCCTGTTTTCCGAAGCGGAGATGCCGTTCTTGCAGTGCCAGTTGAAAACGATAATTGGTTAGCTTCCATTGAAAGTACTATCCGTGAATGGCAATCGAAGTCAGAATATGAGACGATTTCTGTCATTGGCCGTACAGCGATTGAATGCGAAGAAATTTATAACTTCTTGATTAAGCAAGGTTTGGACGCTTCGTTAGTGCAGAGCAAGCAGCCTGCATATGGCGGCGGCCTGTCTGTAGTACCTGTCTATTTGTCTAAAGGTTTGGAATTCGATGCGGTTTTGGTAGCAGATGCGAGCGAGGAAGCTTATTCTGAGCTTGATGCGAAGCTATTGTACGTCGGATGCACGCGCGCCTTGCATAAGCTTAAGCTGTTTTATCGCGGAAAACTCACATTACTGCTGGGCGACGAAGCTTAATTTCGATATAATAGGCAGCAACATAACGTCTATCCGGAGGCTACTTATTTATGAACTGGGACGAATGGCTGCCGCCAGTATGGCTCTCTTTAAGAGTATCTATTATTGCTAGCATTATCGTTGCCATTATTGGAATGCTTGTAGCGCGCTTCATGTCACGGCATTCTTTTAAAGGCAAAAGTATCGTAGAAACCTTCTTCATGCTTCCGCTGGTCCTCCCCCCAACCGTCGTTGGATTCATTCTTCTCATTACGCTTGGACGAGGAAGCTGGATCGGTAAAGCATATGAGTGGTTATTTGCTCAGCCTATCGTTTTCTCATGGATCGCCGCGGTTATCGCGGCGGTCATTGTTGCGTTTCCGCTCGTTTATCAGACGATGAAGGTTGGTTTTCTTTCCGTCGATCGCCATCTTGAGGATTCTGCACGTTCAGCAGGAGCCAGTGAGCTGCAGGTGCTGAGATATATCACGCTGCCGCTTGCTAAACGATCACTGACTACGGCATACCTGCTAGGATTTGCTCGAGGCCTTGGCGAGTTTGGCGCAACCTTGATGATTGCAGGAAATATACCAGGTCGCACGCAGACAGTACCTACTGCTATTTACATCGCTGTTGAGACGGGTGAAATGGGAATGGCTTGGGCATGGACGATAGCTATTATTTCGTTCTCTTTTGTCATGCTGCTGTTTACGGGACGCAAATTGGAACAATAATGTGAAGGACGAATCCGAATCCAGTTTTTCTGCGTATTACTTGCGGAGAAGGAGCGTGCCCGAAGATGCCTACTGTCATGGATTCACCAGAAAATTTGAAATCTGCTTTGCTTGAAATAGAGAAATGGGAAAAAGATCAGAAGGATTTATGGTTTTGGGAAAAGCTTGGGCGTTTGCCATTTATGCTGCTCGACAAAATTACTCCAAAGTTTATACAGGAAAAACTTGGACTTGCAGTGGATGAGATCGGAAGCTATATTCAAAATGGCGGGAAATATTTGATTTCGGAGCGTTCGGTTATTGATAAACTGCATCAAAATGCTGCTCAGAACGATGTGCTTCTTGGAGCCGATCATAAAGAGACGACCATTAACGATGTGGCTGAGATGCCGTTGTCTATTTTAAACTTAACTGCTGAGCAATTGGCATCCAGTCGTTCGAAAATGGCCACGCTTCAAGGGGCAACGACAGGAATTGGCGGCATTTTTACATTAGCGATCGATATTCCAGCAATACTCGGCTTATCGCTGAAGATCATTCAAGAAATTGCGATTTGCTACGGATTTGATCCAAAAAGCAAGGAAGAACGTGTATTTGCAGTTAAAGTAATGCAATTTGCTTCTTCAGATATTGTAGGAAAAAAAGCGATACTTGATGAGCTCGGTGCTTATGAGGAAGTGAACCGAAGCAATCAAATGCTGTCGCAGCTGCAGGGCTGGAGTGAAGTGGTTGCTGTTTATCGGGACAATTTTGGCTGGAAGAAGCTATTTCAAATGATACCTGTGGCAGGCATGTTATTCGGAGCGTTCATCAATCGGGGCATGCTGAAGGATGTTGCAGAAGCAGCAACCATGCTGTATCGGAAACGCAGAGTATTGATAAAGCTGGGGGAAAATGAGGCGAAAGCATAATGACGACGAGCAGCATGAGAAAGAACATAGCCGAGCAAGCGATTGCTTTCCTAGGTGAAGCGTATTATGAGCTTGGAAAAACCGAAGATGAAGCGAAGCGGCGAATTGATGAAGTGCTGAAGCAATTAGAGGATACTGGTTATTATACACATACGTATGAAGAGCTTAAGCATGGTGCAAAGATGGCGTGGCGGAACAATAACCGCTGTATCGGTCGATTGTTTTGGCAGACGCTGGAAGTATTCGATGCACGCGATATAGTGGATGAGCTAGACGCCGCAAAACGAATCTTCCAACATATGAGCTATGCAACAAATGGAGGTAGGATTAGGCCGGCTATTACGATTTTTCCGGCCAGCCACTCCCAAAATAACGTAAGAATTTGGAATCATCAGCTCGTACGTTATGCAGGTTATAGCGAAGGAGACGCTATTATTGGCGATCCTGCCTCCGCACCCTTTACAGCTGTTTGTGAGAAGCTGGGCTGGAAGGGTGAAGGTACTCGATTTGACGTGCTTCCGCTAGTCATTTCGCTTTCTGGGAAATCGCCTAAATGGTATGAGCTGCCTAAAGAGAACGTGCTGGAGGTTGCGTTGACGCATCCTGAGAATCAGGAGTTCGAGCAGCTCGCATTGCAGTGGTACGCCGTTCCTTTTATATCCGATATGGAGCTTGAAATTGGTGGAATCATGTATAAGGCTGCTCCTTTTAATGGATGGTACATGGGCACAGAAATCGGAGCGAGAAACCTATCGGACACCAGTCGCTATAATCAGCTGCCGAATGTTGCAAAGCTTTTTCAATTTGATATGTCAACGAATACTTCGTTATGGAAGGACCGTGCTTTAACGGAGCTAAATGTAGCTGTATTGCATTCATTCAAAAAGCAGGGCGTCAGCATTGTTGACCATCATACAGCATCGGAGCAGTTTCTGCGTTTTGAGAAGCAAGAGCAGGAGCAGGGGAGAGCGGTGACCGGTCGTTGGTCATGGCTTATTCCCCCGATGTCACCCGCTACAACAGGCATATGGCATCGCAGCTTTGATGATACGGAACGAACGCCTGCTTATCGAGCACAAGCTGCTCCATATTAAGCAAATAATGTATGAAATGTAGTAAGATAAATAGAGGAATGTTAGTTCATGAATTGGGCTAATCTCCTCTATTTTTTTATTTTAAGCATGTAGAGGTCAAATCTTAAGATGAACTGGCTTTTGCAGAGAAAATTATGAATGCCTGATTGTTTTAATAGGAGACTTAAAAAATAAGGAGGCTCTTTTATGGGAAAATTTATTAGTCATGTACAGATTCCAGTGAAAAACTTGGAGGAAGCAGCTTTATGGTATATTACCAATCTCGATTGTACGTTACATGCTAATTTCGGTAAATTTGCTATTATAGGCTTTAAGGAAGATAAAACACATATCTTTTTATGGCAGTCTTCAGATAAGGAATCATCAACGTTTTCAGTTAACGGTGAACCGTTTCCAAGCATCGGATTTCAGGTAGAGGATATGGATGAGCTTTGCAGAAAGCTATCTGAAGCCGGCGTTAAGGTACACGGTAACCCACAAGCACCGCCAGGCGAGGAAGGTAGAAGGTTTTTGAAGTTTTTTGATCCTGATGGCAATATGTTGGTTGCACATACTATTTAGGAATGTTAATTTTGGTAAACTGTAACCAACTTACACAAATTGTTGAGCAGGCGCTAATGAGCTTGCTCTTTTTATTGCCCTTAACTATTACTAATAGAAGCTTTCATCGAGCGAATCTTAGCAGGAGATCCTTAGTTTACGCAACATAAAATTATTAATATACGTCGAAGTAGATGTGTGTACTTTTAATTTGACTGTTAGAGAGGCAGGGGGTTCTTGTGCAAAAGTTTGTCTGCTTGATGTTGTTCATTGCGGTTTGTATATCTGGTTGTTCCACAAAGTCTGATCCCGCAGCGTCAGACCGAACTACCGAAAATACTGTAGTTGAAGAAAATTTGCCATTGGCACAATTGCCAGTGAATGAGATAAAGGAAATTGTTATCATAGAACCTGATGGCATAGATTTAGAGCAAATGCCTAAACCATTAGCGACGCTTACCGAGAAAAATGAATTTCAAGCATTTTCAGATGCAATAAAAGATGCGGTTAGAGCTACAGGGGAGGTTGTTGCTATCGGACCGAACTACGACATTGTCGTAAAATATGCATCCTCGGAGCAACGATTTCGATACTGGAATAGCAAACCTCTAAAAATGATTACAGATCTTGAAGTACAAAAGTCATATTTCTTAAGTGAAGAAGCGATCAATCAAATTGATGAGTTAATCAACAAGCGGCTGACAAATGGTGTAAAGGATTAGGTTAACAATGATCTGAACAATTAACTGAACGAGGCAGCAGGTAGGATGACAGCCTTGCCGTGCTACTTTGAGGTTTAGTTCGATTTATTTTAAGGGGAAAATGGAGGCATTACAAAGGTGAGGAAAAATATGAATATCGTACTAATTGGTATGTCAGGAGCGGGTAAAAGCACTTTAGGTGTGCTACTTGCAAAAGCTTTAGGAATGGATTTCATCGATACAGATCTTGTTATTCAACAACAAGAAGGTAGGCTGCTGCAAGAAATAATTGATCATGAGGGTATCGACAAATTTATGGAAATCGAAGAGAAAATCGTTTCTGAATTGGAACTGGAAAATTGTATTATTTCTACAGGTGGAAGTGTTATCTATTCAAATAAAGCAATGAATGCCTTGAAACAGGTAGGGCACATTGTTTATTTGCATGTCCCGTATGAAGAAATTCAAAGGCGACTCATAAACATAACAACTAGAGGGATTGTAATGAAGAAGGGAAATAGCCTGAAGGACGTTTATGAGGAAAGAGTGCCGCTATATATGAAGTATAGTGATAAAACTTTTGATTGCTCAAATAAGGATATCGAACATTGTGTTAGTGAAATTATAGAGAGCATAAAGAAATAAAGGAGCGGAATAGCGCACCCAATGTTTAACCTGTATTACATAATTACACCTGTAAGGGGAATAGAAACAGCTTGAGGCCGTACGGGAGAATCATATTCATCTCATTTCGGGCCATGCTGAAGATGATTGCTAAATCGTATTTTTAAGCTCTTTCGCCTGCATATCCAGCTGCCGCGCCGCTTCCCCAATGCTCATGAATTCATCGACAGCCCGTTGAATGCGCAGCTGGCTTTCCGCAACGACCTCTTGTGATAGTTTGGTGCCGTTTACGACCTCTTGAACATGGTTTACGATATCTTCTACATACCCATTTACTTCTTTGGTTGCTTCCTGGACTTGGCCAGCTAGCTTGCGGACCTCTATCGCGACCACATTGAAGCCCCGGCCATGCTCACCGGCATGTGCTGCTTCGATTGCCGCATTTAAAGATAAAATATTCGTTTGCGAAGCAATATCGCGGATGGTACGAACGATTTTACGAATGAAGCTTGTTTGTTGTTCCAGCAGGTGAAGGACAGTCATATTATCGCCTGCACCTACAGCCACTCTTTCAATAGCCGCTTCCACTTCTTGGCTGTGTGATATCCCTTCTTGGGCACGGCCGAGCAGCTCCTCGGACATTTTCAGCAAATTCTCTGTCATCTGAGAAGTAGCCTGCTCGCGGGCATTAATATCGGTTGCCATTTTTAAAATCGCAATGACTCTGCCTTCTTCGTCCCTAACCGGCATGTAAGTGGCCTCCAGCCAAATTGCATTTCCGGTTTTTGTAATCCGCAAAATTTTATTCTGAAAAGGTAGTCCATTGCGCAAGTCTTCCCAGAGTTTGGCATACGCAGTGCTATTCACAAATTGTTGCGAACAAAATTGCTTATGCAGCATGCCTGGCATCTCTGTGGAGTGATATCCCATGGCTTGCGCAAAATTTTCGTTTGCCCATAAAACCTTCCCTTGAACATCGAATTCAATCATGGCGAGCGACTGCTCAATAGCTGTAAGAACAGCTCGCTTGTCCAATACCTGGGTACTCGTATGTAGCATGGTGTTACGTTCTGTCATGTCGAGATTCTCCTTCATTCGTTCGAATGCTTATAGTAAGCAAAAATAGCCTTCACAACATTCTACAAACATTGTACATGTTGTGCAAGATATTATTATCAAGGGTTTGAAATGCACTTGGAACATGTTTGAAATTCTATCAGATTCAGATGAGAGATTAATGTGATTGGCTCTCTCATCTGATGTCGCGAAGAGGCGAGATATGCTATTCTAAGTAGATGACATCAGCTTGCTTGGAGGAATTATAAACGTGGATTTTAATATGCAATATTTATCCTTTTTCGTTATTCATACCGATGGTGAAGAGAGTGCCGCATCATCAGGAAAACGGTTTAAACATTATCAGACTTTAGAAGAGGACACGTATGAAGATAGTGAAATTCAAAGGTTTTTGGATGATGAATTTAAACGGATCGTCAAAAGAAAAGTAGAGCGCAATCCAAACTCAGCAGGCGCGCCAACGAAGATTGGACGATTTATGGTTGAGCCCGGTTATGAACTCGGCAGCAATCAGAACTACAATTTATTTCAGCGGCTGCGTGACGCGGATTCAAAGGAGCGCTTTATCGGCATTGCCGACGAGCTCGTTCGAATCTACATGGATACGAGTGCAGTAAGGGGAGGCGCATTTATTATTGCGTTATCCAAGCTTAATACGTATTTCGATGAGCCGTTTTTATTTTTGCTGAAATGTGATTTTGAGCCTAAGATTGCTCGTATTTCAGATGAAAAAAGCTTAATCTCCCAGGTGGAGATGGCAATATCTGCTCGCAGCATCAAATCGATTCAGTATCCGCATATGCCGGAGGAGGGCATGCTAGAGCATTGGGAGCTAAAAATTCATCAGGCATCGCATGCACGTTATTTTGAAGATTTCTTAAAATATGTTTCTTATGAGAAGCCTTTGCCTGAGGTCATGGGTGAGCAAGTGGTGGAGATGGTTCATCAATATATTGCGGATAAGTGGCAAGAGGATGAAAGCTCAGAGCGCCGTGAGGAGGAAAATGCGGTTGAGGTGTGGGCGGCAAGCGAGAAGCGCGACCTTCAGGAGTGGTGGACGCCTGAGCAGGTAGAAGTTGCAGCTGCGGCATTAGTTGAGCAGAAGCCGGATTTACCTTTTACATTTAAACTAGGCGACGTTACTGTAAAAGGACTGCTTGCTGACTTTGGCGACAGCATCCATTTTGCCAAACATAATGGACGTTACGTCGTCGTAATTGAAGGTGATTCCTTCCAATTCGATAAGGGCATGTCGCCGGTTGAGCTCGTCCAGCCGCTTGATCTCGTTGATGTTATGCCGCGTATCGGAAGCAAGAAGCCTGCTGAGGATGCGGATTCCGGATATAGCTACACCCCTGCTGGAGAAGGCTCAGGCAATAACGATGATGTTCCATGGTAAGTCATCTAGTACGTATGAAATTTCACTTTGAAGGAGAGGATATTTAAGTGGACAACTTATTTTTTATAGAAATAGGCATGGGATGCGATCTACACGGTCAAAATATTACAAAGGCATCGGTGCGCGCGGTACAAAACGCGATTCATCATAACTCGATGCCCGGACTGCGATCCGTACTGCCAGGAGGAACGCTTGATAACATGAAGGTGCGGGTAAGGCTTGCACTTCCTTGTGATCATGAGCTTCTTGACGTTGAGCAGGTAAAAGCAGTGCTGCCGTATGGACAAGTGACTGTAGAAGTCATACACGGCGGCATGCTGACGACTAGCGGTGTAGTACTGCCGGACAAAGATGATAAAAACGATTTGATATACATCGTTAATGCATCAGTTGAGGTGGGCTACTAGTAGCATCTCCATTGCAAAAGGGAGAAGACGATGGTTTTAAAGCTTGCACTATTCGTATTATTGCTTGTATTTACAGCTTTTTTTGTCGCGACTGAATTTGCAATTATTCGCATGCGATCAAGCCGCGTCAATCAGATGGTAGCAGAGGGCATGAAAAATGCTAGAGCGGTTGAGCAGGTAACGAGCAAGCTTGACGGTTATTTATCTGCCTGCCAGCTCGGCATTACGATTACAGCGCTTGGCCTCGGATGGTTGGGAGAACCAACGATTGAGCTTATATTGCACCCGTTATTTGATCGGATACATATTGAGGGCGAACTGAGCTCGGTGCTTTCGTTTGTCATTTCCTTCATCATTGTAACGTACTTGCATGTCGTGCTAGGAGAACTTGCTCCCAAAACGTTAGCCATCATTAAATCGGAAGAAGTCAGTCAGTTTACAGCTCCGATTATCATCGTTTTTTATAAGGTGATGTATCCGTTTATTTGGCTTCTCAACGGATCTGCGAACTCCTTGGTAAGATTGCTGGGCTTAAAGCCAGCGAATGAGCATGAGGCTCATTCCGAAGAGGAAATCCGCATCATTTTGTCGGAAAGCTATGAGAGCGGGAAAATTAATAAAAGTGAATATGGCTATGTCAACCGGATTTTTGCATTTGATGAGCGGCTTGCGAGAGAAATTATGGTTCCTCGGACGGATATGGCCTGCTTGTATGTGGATCAAACTCGCGCGGAGAACCTCGAAATTATAATACGAGAACAATACACACGTTTTCCTGTTGCCAAAGGAAGCAAAGACAATATCATTGGGATATTAAATACAAAGCAATTTTTTCTCCGCTATGAAACAAACCGAGATATCGACGTAACATCTCTGCTTCAGCCCGTTATGTCGGTTCCTGAAGTCATGCCGATCAATAAGCTGCTCCGCAAAATGCAGCAGGAACGCGTTCAAATTGCAATTCTGTTGGACGAATATGGTGGAACGGCGGGGCTCATTACCATCGAAGACATCATAGAAGAAATTGTAGGGGAAATCCGTGATGAGTTTGATGAGGATGAAGTGAAAGAAATCGAATATATTGAGCAGCAGCGTTATTTGGTTAATGGCAAGGCGCTGATCAGTGATTGGAACGAGATTGCAGGAACTGATCTTGAAAGTGAAGAAGTAGATTCTGTAGGCGGTTGGCTTTTTAATCAGAAGCCCGAGCTTCCTATCGGTGAGCCGTGGACCTATGGGAATATGACCTTCATTATTCGTGAACGTGACGACAATCGAATCCGAAAAATCGAAATTCATACCGATTTGATCGAAAATGAAATGGGAACCTACGGACATGCATAGGCTTGTATAGAGTGAGTAATTTTCAGTCTATTTCTAGGAGGAGATTGGGCGTTGGGCGATCTAATTAATGCGATTATTATGGGTATCGTGGAGGGCCTTACTGAGTTTTTACCAGTTTCATCAACGGGTCACTTGATTTTAACAGCGGAGCTGTTGAATTTCACAGGTGATCGAGCGAAAACCTTTGAGGTGGTCATTCAATTTGGCGCAGTGCTGGCTGTGCTTGTGTTATACCGAAATCGGTTTGCGAGTTTACTTAATTTCAAGGTAGGCAAAAATTCGGGTTTGAATGCTCTTCACATCATTATTGCAATGGCACCGGCGGGAGCATGTGCTGTTCTGCTTCATTCGTTTATAAAAGGCGAGTTGTTCGTTGCTGAGAAGGTGCTGATTGGTCTTGTAGCGGGTGGAATACTGATGATTATCGCCGATCGTATACGAAAGAAGCCGACTGCAGAGGAGCTTGATGATATTACCTACAAGCAGGCCTTTGCTGTTGGATGTTTTCAGATACTCGCATTATGGCCGGGCTTCTCGCGTTCAGGCTCGACGATATCTGGCGGCATGCTGTTTGGTGTAAGCCAAAAGGCTGCGGCAGAGTTTACTTTTTTAGTATCCGTCCCAATTATGGCTGGAGCGAGCGGCATAGACCTAATTAAGAGCCGAGAATTTCTCACGATGTCGGATTTGCCTCTATTTCTAATTGGACTAATAGCTGCATTTGTTGTAGGCATGATTGCGGTCGTAACGTTCATAAACATGATGAAAAAAATTAGGCTTTCATGGTTTGCCTATTATCGTTTTGCGCTCGCAGCACTTTTTTATTTTATTATTTTATAAATGGAGAAAACACTGATTTTCGACAAAATTATCGAGAATGATTTTCAACTACATATAATGTAGCAAAAATTCGCTTGGATCAACTATCATTAATTTATATCCAATCGATCATTTTTTCTAATAAATCCGAGATAATCAGGGCAAATTGCCCTGATTTCTTTGTTTTGTGGATGAATTACGATCTTTTTCCATAAAATTGTAATTTAGGAGCATGAAATCATCGTTGATGGATTTGTCTGATTATGTTAGGTTAATAATTATTGAAGCACTTCTGAAGCACTAATTTTAAAATATGACTATGAAAACTAATGATGATTTTATGTTTATGAGAGGTGGATATTGTTGCAACTTCAGGTAACGAACAGTCCTTTTAATCAAGAGCAAGTTGACCTTCTGAATCGCCTTGTACCATCACTAACGGAGTCTCAGCAAATTTGGCTGACAGGTTATTTGTTTGCTCGTCAAGCATCAGCAGGTCCGTTAACGATTAGTGCGGATGTGCAGGCTGTCTCCGAGGGAGCAGCAGTTGCAGAAGTCATTTCGGCTATCAGTCAACCAGCGGTTTCCCGCGAGGTTACTGTATTGTTTGGCTCTCAAACCGGCAATTGCCAGCGGGTAGCTACCAGCTTATCGCGCAAGCTGGAAGAACAGGGTCTGCAAGTGACACTTGCGCCAATGAACAAGTTTAAGACAAACAATTTGAAAAAAGTTGAAAACCTGTTTTTGGTTGTCAGTACTCATGGTGAAGGGGAACCGCCGGATAATGCGAAGAGCTTCCACGAGTTCCTTTACAGCAAGCGAGCTCCGCAGCTAGAAAACGTTAGCTTTTCTGTCTTGTCGCTTGGCGATACGTCGTATGAATTTTTCTGTCAAACGGGTAAAGACTTTGATCAACGTCTTGAAGAGCTTGGTGCAAAACGTCTTGTTCCTCGTGTAGATTGTGATCTCGATTACGATGAGGCTGTTGCTGGCTGGTCAGCAGAGGTTATCAGCTCATTAAATGATCGTTTGAATGCTGCCTCGGGAACGACTGCAGCTATAGCGCAAACAAGCAGCGAAACAACACCAGAACTATCCGCCTATTCGCGAAACAACCCTTTTAAGGCTGAAGTTCTTGCGAATATTAACTTAAATGGCCGCGGATCTGATCGGGAAACTCGTCATTTGGAGCTGTCGCTTGAAGGCTCTAATTTACAATATGAACCAGGGGATAGCCTTGGTATTTATCCTGAAAATCATCCAGAGCTAGTGGATGCAATTATTAAGCAAATGAATTGGAACGCTGAAGAAGTTGTTCCGATCAATAAGAGCGGTGAGCAAGGCTCATTGCGTGAAGCTCTACTTAAGTATTATGAAATTACAGCTCTAACGAAACCGCTGATCACGTTAGCAGCCGAACTGACTTCAAACTCAGCACTTCGTGAACTGCTAGCTCAAGGGCAAGAGCAAGCGCTTAGAAGCTACATTAACGGTCGGGATCTACTTGATTTATTGCAGGATTTTGAGCCTTGGCAAGGAAGCGCAAAACAATTTGTTGCTATCTTGCGTAAGCTGCCAGCAAGACTTTATTCCATTGCCAGCAGTTTTAAAGCGAATGAGGATGAGGTTCATCTTACCGTGAGAGCTGTTCGTTATGAGTCTCATGGTCGTGAGCGTTATGGGGTATGCTCCGTACATTGTGCAGAGCGTGTACAACCAGGCGACAGTCTGCCGATCTACATTCAACAAAATCCGAATTTCAAGCTGCCTGCGGATACGAATACTCCAATTATTATGATTGGTCCAGGTACTGGTGTTGCTCCATTCCGTGCTTTCCTTGAAGAGCGCGAGGAAATTGGCGCAGAAGGAAAATCATGGCTGTTTTATGGAGATCGCCACTTTGTTACGGATTTCTTATATCAGACCGATTGGCAAAGAATGCTTAAAGACGGCGTCTTGACCAAACTTGATGTGGCTTTCTCCCGCGATACGGAAGAGAAGGTATATGTACAGCATCGTTTGCTGCAGAAGAGCCGTGAACTATTCGAATGGCTTCAAGCTGGCGCTTATGTTTATATTTGCGGTGATGAGAAACATATGGCACATGATGTCCATACGGCTCTATTAACTGTCATAGAGCAAGAGGGCGGATTAAGCGCTGAGCAAGCGGCTGCTTATTTGAATGATATGCAGGATCAACAACGCTACCAACGTGATGTTTATTAATAAATAGATAACAACATGAGTACTTGAATGATTGCGAGAGGAGACAGCAACAATGGCGAAAGAGCAGTTGGTAAAACCTATCGGTGGACCGCCAAGTGAAGTTGAGCATATCAAAAGCGAAAGCAACTATTTGCGCGGCGCATTAGTAGAAACGATGAGCAATCCGATTACAGGCGGTTTGCCTGAGGATGACAATCGGTTGTTGAAGTTTCATGGAAGTTATATGCAGGATGACAGAGATTTGCGCAACGAACGTGAAAAGCAGAAGCTGGAGCCGGCATTTCAATTCATGATCCGGGTGGTACTGCCAAGCGGTGTAGCAACCTCTGATCAATGGCTTGCCATGGATGAACTAGCTCACAAGTACGGCAACGGGACTTTGCGACTCACGACACGTCAAACGTTCCAAATGCATGGCATTTTGAAATGGAATTTGAAGCCTACGCTTCAAAAAATCAATAGCGAGCTGATGACTACACTTGCTGCCTGCGGTGACGTCAATCGGAACGTTATGTGCAGTCCAAATCCTTTTCAATCGAACCATCATGAGGAAGTAAGCTACTGGGCACGTCAAGTGAATGATCATTTGGCGCCGCGTACTCGCGCTTATCACGAAATTTGGTTGGATGGAGAAAAAGTAATCGATGGTAAAGAGGATGGAGCGGAAGTAGAGCCGATCTACGGACCTGTATATTTGCCGCGTAAGTTCAAAATTGGATTTGCGATTCCCCCTTTTAATGATGTGGATGTATTCTCTCAAGACATCGGCTACATTGCAATCGTGGAAGATGGCAAGCTGAAGGGCTTTAACATTTCCGTTGGCGGCGGTATGGGGATGACACACGGCGATACAACGACTTATCCGCAGCTTGGTAAAGTGATTGGCTTCTGTCCGCCGGAGCGTATTGTCGAGCTTGCCGAGAAGACCGTTATGATTCAACGTGACTATGGCAACCGTTCGGTTCGCAAAAACGCTCGGTTTAAGTATACGATTGACCGTCATGGGATTGAATGGTTCAAAACCGAGCTGCAAAACCGTCTTGGCTGGCAGCTTGAAGAGGTACGCCCTTATCAATTCCAAAATAACGGAGACCGTTATGGCTGGTTGAAGGGAAGCAACGGCAAATGGAATTTGACGTTGTTTATCCAAAGCGGACGTATTGAGGATCAAGAAGGCAACCCACAAATGACGGGTTTACGCGAAATCGCCAAAGTTCATACAGGCGACTTCCGCATTACTCCGAATCAGAATCTTATTATCGGTAATGTCAGCAGCCAGAAGAAACGCAAAATTACGGAGCTAGCAGAGCAATATGGACTTACGGACGGTACGCAGCACTCTGCGCTGCGCCGAAGCTCATTATCTTGTGTTTCGTTGCCGACTTGCGGTCTTGCTATGGCGGAAGCAGAACGGTACCTTCCAACACTGATCGATAAGCTGGAGCCGATTATTAATGAAGCAGGGCTGCGTGACCAGGAGATCAACATTAGGATGACTGGATGTCCGAACGGCTGCGCAAGACCAGCGCTTGGAGAAATCTCATTTATCGGCAAGGCACTCGGCAAATACAATATGTATATGGGCGCGGGCTATGCAGGTGATAGACTAAACAAGCTTTACCGTGAAAATATCGATGAGACCGAAATTCTCGATACTTTAAAACCGATTATTAATCAGTATGCGAAGGAACGGGAAACGGGCGAGCATTTCGGAGATTTCGTAATCCGCGCGGGTTATGTAAAGGCTGTTCATGATGGTCAACAATTCCATAACTAATATAAGTATAATTTAAGCAAAAGAAGACTAGGGCGATATGCCTTAGTCTTCTTTGTTATGAAGAGCACGACGAATCATCGATGAAATAAGATTGACCCTATTCATTAAATGTGTTAATTTGGTAAAAATCATCGGAGTGGAGCGTGCTTATGCCAAAATCAGCGAGATTAATTAAACCAACGATCGAATACCGCGACGCGTATATATCCTTTTATGAGGACTGGATAAAGAGCGGTGAAGATATGGTGCCGTGGGTCATTGAGAGAGAACCGGAAGATTTTAATGCCATGATAGATTTTTTGTATGCTGAAGATAATGAATCTAAAATATCAAGCAGTGATCGTGTTCCACATTCCACTTATTGGCTCCTAAGTGAGGACAACTTAATTGTAGGAGCGGTTAATATTCGGCATCGCTTAAATGAAAAACTGCTCAATCAAGGCGGCCATATCGGATATGGCGTTCGTCCATCGGAGAGAAGAAAAGGGTATGCCAATATCATATTATCAAATACGTTGGAGCTGTTAAAAGGTTGGGGCCATCAAAAAGTGCTAGTTGTTTGTGATAAAGGGAATATCGGCTCAGAAAAAACGATTTTAAAAAACGGTGGCATGATGGAATCAGAATTCGTAGAGGAAAATGGCAATATTATTAAAAGGTTTTGGATAGACCTATAATCAATGCAGCTAGCTATTTTTGTCAGAAGAAAATAAAGTTTTAGACTGTGCAAATAAAGTATTAGATTGACGATGTTTCATTAAGCGACGGGCAGGATAGTGCAACTTAGTGAGTATGTTTACGTTTATTAAAGGAAGAGCCTAAAAAATAAAGGGGGTGTGTAATGAAGCGAAAAATTACTGTTGTACTTGCTGCATTTGCAATAATTCTAAGTGTATTCTCTATTTGGTACTTGATACCTAAGCAGTACTCAGAGACCATCAATGGTGTATATTATCAATTAGGAACGGAAGGAATAACCGAGCATATAAACGTACATCTTGATGGGAAAATACAAAATCATATAAATGGAAAAAGAAGCTTTAAAGGTGAAATTGACTTTGAAGGAAGTAAGGTTCCTCAAATTCCTAAAGATAGAACAAAATTAGAGTTGCATTACGATGGTTATAATTTTACAACTATTTCTTCCGGTTTTCGAATCATAGATGATAAAGGTAGAATAGAGTCTAATATTTTTACTTACGGTTTGGTATATACTGATAATAAATTCTCTGAATTTACAATTAAAGTTATGAATGATGATGGCCAGTGGTCCCCATCAAACGGATATATGATTACAGCACCAGCGAAAGACAGGCAGGAAGCAATGAAAAGGTCCCAAGGGTTAATCAAGAAGTTTGAAGAAGAAAGTAGGAAATGATTGAACTAAC
This sequence comes from Pristimantibacillus sp. Z349TD_6, assembly GCF_056173205.1. NCBI lineage: Bacteria > Bacillati > Bacillota > Bacilli > Caryophanales > Paenibacillaceae > Pristimantibacillus (SeqCode) > Pristimantibacillus sp. Z349TD_6. The sequence goes on from NZ_CM149662.1 coordinate 3,793,114, forward strand.
GAAGAGCGATAGTTGAATAACGCTCATGAAGAGCAGGCGCTACAGTGGCCTGCTCTTCTTATTAAGCTAACAGGCAGGATAACGTGGTGTATGCCTTGAATAAATGCCATTTTGAACGGAGGGCTTTATGAGGTTTGAATATGAACTAACAGGTATTGGTTGGGCTAATGGTTGTATTGAAATGAACTCAAGTACAGTTTACTTCGCAACAAGCTATATAACTGATGCTCTTAATGACATGTTAAAGGCACTAAATGCACTTATTCCAGAAGTCAGTTTATATCCTGTTTCAGAGACTCAATTTGAATGGAACGAGGAGCCTAGTGGAACCATTTGGACATTAAGTAAGATTGTGATGATACCCTACGTGTACAAATTATATCTTTTGAAGATTTACGTAACAAGAAAAAGCAAGTTATTGGACTAGATGAAACTGGTTCTATACTGGAATTTACAAGGGCAGTTGTTCAAGCACTGGACTTATTGTTAAAGCAACATGGACGGGAAGGTTACAAAGAAAAATGGATTAATTATAAATACCCTATGGATAAATACTTGAAGCTAAAAGGTTTCACATCGAAAAAAGGATTACGCTAACGGATTACGATAGTTGAACAATCATGGAGCAGTTTGCTGCGGCAGCAGCTCCATTTCTTTGTTAAGCTAACTGGCAGGTTAGCTCAAAAGCGAACTATACTAGGGGGAACGAATGAAATATTTCACTAAAGAGTCGTATGAAGAGACGCAGATAAGAAGTTTTTTGATTTTTCATAAAACGGAAAAGGATTGGGAAGACGACATTGCTTGGTATGAATCTGAAGGTTTGAATTTCAAAGAAATTTGTAAGAACAGCTTGGAGGATAATAGAACTGATTTACTCAAATTTCTCCCAGCATACTTTCATCCCTATATTCAAAACGGAACGCTAAAATCAGAATTTCCATCTGAAGAACTTAGAAAAATGGCTGACCAATGGCTATTGGAGTATGATGAGAGAGTGAATGCAAAAGGGATTGCGTATCGGAACTACTATAACTCCATAAAAAGTTTATTACCCGAGAATGTTATTCAGTTGTACGAGAAGTCCTTACACGATGCACAGATAACCTCGATTGAGCAGCCTTTGAAAGACACGTTTATCATGACATTGGATTGTAGAGGCGGCTATCATTATTTAACGGATATCAGGATAACCTTTGCGGGAGTACAGAATATTCAACCTACTAACTTAAGCGTAGGAAGTAGCTGGCTTTATGATGAAGTTTACCTCACAGATACTGGTTTTGAACTTCATGTGCTATTAGATGGTCCTTTAATGGAGTTCACTATATCTGCTGAAAACGTAAATATTGAGGTTATTTCATAATTCATTGTTAAGCTACCGGGAGACGATAGTTGAATAACGCACATGAAGAGCAGGCGCTACAGTGGCCTGCTCTTCTTATTAAGCTAACGGGCAGCATTCCTATAATGAAGAAATACGAGTTTTGAGAAACAAAAAGACTCCTTGTTATGATGTATGAGGGTCCCAGATGCTCGCCAGCGACCGGATCCAAATACAAACCAAGGAGACTACAAAATGAATTCTACTCAAAATGAACGTATTAATCAAATTACTTCTTCTACCTTAATTGTCGGTGTAGACATTGCTATATTCAAACATGTGGCCAGGGCACAAGACTACCGCGGAGTCGAGTTCGGGAAGCCCATTACGTTTGAGAACAATTGAGAAGGCTTCGAAATGTTCGTAAGTTGGTTCGAAAAGATTGCAACGGAGCAGGAATTCCAGAATGTCGTTGTTGGCATGGAACCGACTGGTCACTACTGGCTGAACCTGGCCCATTTTCTAAGAGAACAGCACGTTACGTGCGCTGTGGTTAATCCACTCCACGTGATGAAAAGCAAAGAATTGGATGACAATTCACCAACCAAGAATGACATAAAAGATGCCAAAGTCATCGCACAGCTCGTCAAAGACGGGAGATACGCCGTACCCAACCTTCCCCAGGGCATCTATGCCGAACTAAGGGAAGCGATGAAAATTCGCGATCATCTGTCGACTGACCTGCGTGTGGTGCAAGGCCGCGTCCATAACTGGTTGGATCGGTACTTTCCAGAGTTCCTCACGGTATTTAAGGACAGGGAATGCAAGTCAGCACGCCAAATGCTCAGTCTTTGTTTGTTGCCGCATGAGCTGGTTTCTGAGTCTGAGGCAACCTTGCTAAGTCACCTCAGAAAGGTTGCCAAGCGAGGTCTCGGCATGGAGCGTATGAGAAGTCTGAAAGCAGCGGCAAGCCGTTCTGTTGGTTTACGAGAAGGGACCGCACTAGCAAAACTAGAGCTTCAACTATTGTTAACGCAGTACGAGTTGCTTGAGAGTAAGTTTGAAGAGCTTGAGGCAAGGCTGGATGAGCTCTTGGAGCAAATCCCCCATGAGAAGCAATTACTGGACATAAAAGGCATTGGCCGGGATAGTATAGCCGGTTTCCTCGCTGAAATTGGTGACATTACGTATCACCGGCATCCGAAACAAATCATTAAGCTCGCCGGCTTGAACCTAAAAGAAAACACGTCCGGTAAACACAAAGGACAAACGAAGATCACGAAGCGAGGTCGTAAGCGACTACGAGCGCTGCTATTTCGTGTCATGATGCCACTGGTGGCTAAGAACTGTGCGTTTAAGGCATTGCATCAATACTATACCAAACGACTAGATAATCCCTTGAAAAAGATGCAGTCGATCATTGCACTATGCAACAAGCTGATTAGAATTCTATTTGGGGTCTTAAAGAAGGGGCATCAGTTCAGTGAAAAAAAGATGTTGCAGGATATCCCAAGGTACACGGCAGTGTCGTTAGCAGCTTAGATTCAAAGTTTTCATAGACGTCGAACATCAATAAAAGGTACAAACAATTGAAGCACGGATGAGTCGGAACAGAACTATCATACGGACGAAGATCCTGCCCTCGCAGCAATATCCGACCTCCACCTCATGGACAGGTTGAATGAAGGAATGTGGGAGCGAAGACTCTGTGAGACATGGGAGGGTTGACCGCCATGAGCTTAAGTGGAGATCCAAAGGAGCGATCATATATCTCCAGAATGTCCACTTTTTAAAACGAGTGGTCTGGATGGATATATTTTTGCACTTTCTTCGCCCTATATTTTACATCCTCTACAACCTTATTCCATTCAGTGGTTGTCTGGGGTACGAAAGAAAAACGTTCAAAACCTACGAAAACAAGCGAATTTAAGAGAAAAACTATTCTCCATAGAGGGAGGATAGTTTGAAGCTCGCGTAGAATAATCCATTATAGCAAAACCATATTTTGGTTAATTTAATAGTGCGAAATGGGGTTGATACAAATGTTTTTAGTAAATTCTCGTGCCATAATTGAAAGAATAGTAAACGGAACATTAGAAATAGTAGTACAAACAAGGGATAAAGCGGGTGAAGCGAAAAAAATTGAACTTCCTGGTGGCAGAATTGAGCAATATGAATCTTTAACACAAGCTCTAATAAGGGAAGTTAAGGAAGAGACTGGACTGGATGTAGTTGAAATTGAAGGCGAGGATACACGGGTCGATACAACAGGAATCGACCCAGAATTCCACGTGGAATGTATAAGACCGTTTGGAGCTTATCAAACATTAAAGGGTCCTTTCGATTCAGTTGGAGTTTATTTCCGGTGCAAAGTGCAAGGGGAGTTATTATCTTCCGGTGATGATACTAAGTACCCACGATGGATTTCAGTAAACGAATTAAGACGTTTGATGGATGATGAACCTTTGCAATTTTCTAATGTAGACAGAGCAGGGATAATGTTTTACTTAAAATCACTTAAGTAGAAGGTTTGATTGCAAAGCTCGTTACGCTAACGGGCAGGCTAGCGTAAACAAATTGATCAAAAGTATTAACCATACGTAGTTAATTACATTTTGGGATTAGCGCAATGATTATCGGCAGCTTTGTTTGGTTAACGGGGTAGTTTAAGTAAATGTAAATATTTACTTGCGAACTAGTGTTCGGTATAATGAACTTGATTCCATTACAAAAAGGAGATGTTGGATATGTATAAACACATTAAAGATTTTACCGCAACTTGGCAGAATGAAACGGAAGCAACAATGCGGACACTGGAGATGCTGACCGATGAGTCTCTTGGCCAACAGATATCAAGCGATCATAGAACGCTTGGACGTGTTGCATGGCACCTTGTACAGACGTTGCACGAAATGCCATCTCGGACGGGACTGTCTTTCGAAGGACCGGGCGAAGATATGCCGGTGCCAGCTTCGGCAGCAGACATCGCGTCAGTCTATAAGAGGACCTCACAAGCGCTCCTTGATGCTATACAGTCCAGTTGGAAAGATGAGAATCTGCTTATCATGAGCGATATGTATGGTGATCAATGGCCAAACGGCTTAATGCTGGATATTCTCGTAAAGCATGAGATTCATCATCGTGGTCAGATGACAGTCCTGATGCGTCAGGCAGGCCTTCGTGTGCCGGATCTTTACGGCCCGACAAAAGAGCAGTGGGCCGAGTATGGAGTGCTATCTCCAGTAATTTAGAGTAAGATTATATCCGCTTTGGCCGTTTGGCTATAGTGGGATTTATAAGTATTTTATCATAGGATTGAAAGTGGTGGCTTGAATCATAGACAAGAGGATACCATCGGACTGAAACTGTTGATTCTATTGAACTAACGGGTAACATTAGTTTAATTTCAAAAGCGGCAGTCTAAGACTTTATTTATCAAGTCTTGGTCTGCTGCTGCTTTATATTAATGGTGCAGTCTAAATCAAATTTTTCAAAAGCTGACGATTCTTCAATTCAAAAAATTTGCTAGACCAACAACTCCAGTCCAACACTTTATTTTCAACGAAAAATTCTGCTAGCATTTGCAAACCATCAGCTGGTTTCCGTCGGGGTCTTTAAAGCTGAAAAAGTGACCATGTTCAATTTCACTTACAAGCTCTACATTCTTATCACGCATAAACTGAAAAGCTGCTTGGATGTCATCCGTATTGAAATGAAAAATAGGTGTTCTTGCATAAGTATCTTCTGTATAGATTTTACTGTCTAAAACAAGGTTTTGGCCGTTGTTATCTAAAGGAATACAGCATAAATGACCTGCAATGATATCATAGGTAGGCTCCAATTCAAGAATGGAGCAATACCATTCACGAGCTTTTTCAATATCGCTAACCGTAACGAAGATTGCTCCTACTCTATTCATAATAATACCCATCATGAAACACTCTCCTTTAATTTTACATTTATTCTATCATGCTTTGAGGGCTAGATCACATCATTTCTTCCATTATTATCAAAAAGAGGTTATTCCACTTGCTCGGAATAACCTCTTTAACTTATTGATCGCGAAGCAGCTTCTTATCAAGAATAAATGTGCCAAACGGAAGGAAAGCTGCGATAAACGCTGCTGCTGCCTTGAGAATCGACCAGCGGTGTTTAATCCATACATGGAAGACAGCAAGGATATAAAGAACGAATAAGAGGCCATGAAGTCCGCCTACAATAGTCACGGGTTCTGGAATATCAGCCCAGTATTTGAGGGGCATTGCTATTAAAAGTAGTAATAGAAAAGATAACCCTTCGATGAAACCAACGACCCGCAGACGACCCATTGCGGTTTTAAGCATTAAATAACCTCCAATTAATAAGATGGCGAGCGAGGCTCTAATCCTGCCCACAATAGTTCTACGATTTCGAACGCGGCTTGTTCCACTGTTTTTTCATTATTAATGATTTCTTTACGGTTTCGTACCGTTAACATAGCTGTAAAAACATGAGCAAGCAGCATCGAATCACCCCGTTTGATTTCGCCCTCGTCCATTGCCTTCTGAAATACACTCCCAATTAATTCGTGTATCGCTTGCTCGCTCGTACGAATGCTCGTAATTTGCTCCTCAGTCAAACCGCTGGAAGCTTCCCGCATCATCGTTTCAAACTCAACATGAGCATTGTTCATATGGCGTTCAGCAACAACAAGCATTCTTTCCTTCAGCGACCCGGTGCTGCTAACAATTTTTGAAGTTTGATCATAAGCCATCTTTAGAACAAATTGAAGACATTCCGTGAACAAAACGCTTTTATTATTAAAATAATAATAAACGCTTGCTTTAGTAACCCCGCATGCTTGGGCTACACTTTCTAATGAAACTTTTTCGAAACCTTGCTCCATAAATAAAAAGGCTGCTGTGCGCAAAATTTGCTGCATCGTCTGAATTGAACCTGTGCCTTTGGGCCGGCCTGGTTTGCGTTTTATTTGGTCCTCGCTCATCGACATGCCCTCCATTCATCAAATTGTAATAAATATGAATTGATTAATTAACCTTTCGGTATATATAATTAAATTATCGCTTGAGTTAATTTTAAACGATATTAGTCGTAATGTGAAATGGAGGATTTGTCAAATGATCGAAAGATTAGCAGGAATGGTCGCTGGACGACGTACAAGGTGGATAACATTAGTTGCGTGGATTGTATTAGCCGGGCTGCTAACTGTATTTCTGCCAGCTGTGGGCGACAAAGAAGTAAGCAATGCTCCAAACCTAGAGGCTGACAGCCCGTCCGTTGTCGCTGATCAATTAATAAAGGATAAGTTTCCAAGCTCCTCTGGCATTCCAGCATTGGTGGTCTGGCATCGAGAAGGCGGCTTAACAGAAGCGGATTATGCGCTTATTCAAAAAACGACGCAGAAGATTGTTGAAAATCCGTTGAAAGAGCAAGGCGAGGTTATACCTCTTCATCAAATGCCTTTACCTGCTTTGCAAAAATTTGCTTCAGAAGACGGAACGACACTCGTTCAGCCGATTCAGTTCGGTGAAGCAACAGAAACTGAAGTTTTGAAGGAAAATATTGAGTCCATTAAAGCTATCATCGGAGAAGCATCAGGTAAAGAACCTTTTTCCGTACCCATCGATGATGATGCTGAATTAAGCGTGCGTGTCAGCGGTCCTGTTGGGATTTCGGTTGATGCAACCGATTTGTTCAAAGGAGCGGATGTATCACTGATGATCGCAACAGTACTTATCGTACTAGTCTTGCTGCTCCTCATTTACCGCTCACCGATTCTTGCTATCATTCCACTCATTGGGGTTGGATTTGCTTATGCTGTTACAGGACCATTGCTTGGCTTTATGGCAGGTGAAGGCTGGATAACGGTGGATGGTCAAGCTATATCCATTATGACTGTGCTCTTATTCGGAGCAGGTACTGATTATTGTTTATTTTTCATCTCGCATTTCCGTCAAGAGCTTACTCGTGAAAGCGACAAAATGAAAGCACTAAAACGATCGTTCAAAGACGCATCGGGTGCTATTGCAATGAGCGGCTTTACGGTAGTTCTTTCTTTGCTTGCTTTGCTTGCGGCAAAGTACGGTGCTTATGATCGGTTCGCAGTTCCATTCAGCTTATCGATCCTTATTATGGGAATCGCAAGTTTGACGCTGGTTCCGGCATTGCTTTCGATTATTGGAAGAGCCTCATTTTACCCGTTTATCCCGCGTACAGATGCGATGGGGCATGCATATGCGGACAAAAAAGGAAAAGTGTACCGCAAGCCGAATTCGGAGAAAAAGCTAGGCTCCAAAATTGGAAATCTCGTGATAACGAAGCCTTGGATGGTCGTTATCACCTCTGTTTTGATATTAGGAATTTTCGCAAGTTTCTCCAGTCAAATTAAATTTACTTATGATTTATTGTCTTCTTTTCCAAAGGATATGCCTTCAAGAGAAGGTTTTGAAGTGATTTCGAAGTCATTTACGCCAGGAGATTTAGCACCGATTACAGTGGTTGCTGCCACGGATGGTGCAGTACCTGAGTTAGCAGAAAAGCTTGCTGCTGTACCGCTTGTAGATCATGTTCAGGAGCCGCAGCCGAGCGTTAATGACCCTAATTTACTTTCGTATACGGTCATCTTGAATACGAATCCATATTCCCAGGAAGCAATGGAGACGATTCCGTTACTCCGAGCTGCAGCAGAAGCTGCGCTTACGAATGGAAACGATGCTGAGGCTGATCAAAAAGTATGGATCGCTGGCCAGACAGCTACGCAATATGATTCCAAGGTGCTGACGGATCATGATAATAATGTCATTATTCCTTTAGTTATCGGACTTATCATGATTCTGCTGTTTGCTTATTTAAGATCCATTACTGCAACATTATACTTAATCGGCACTGTATTGCTGTCGTATGCAGCTGCACTTGGCTTAGGCTGGGTGATCCTGCATTACATCATGGGCGTTGATGCCATTCAAGGTGCAATTCCGCTCTATGCTTTCGTTTTCCTCATTGCGCTTGGTGAAGATTACAATATATTTATGATCTCAAGCATTTGGAAAAAGAGCAAAACGCTGCCGCTGAAGCAAGCTATCAAAGAAGGCGTTAGTGAAACGGGTGGCGTTATCACTTCAGCAGGACTTATACTTGCCGCTACGTTTGCTGTGCTTGCTACGCTTCCTATCCAAGTGCTTGTCCAGTTTGGCCTCATTACAGCGATTGGGGTATTAATGGATACCTTTATCGTTCGTCCATTCCTCGTACCGGCTATTACGACTTTACTGGGCAAGAGAGCGTTCTGGCCAGCAAAAGTATCACTTGTAGAGGAAACAAAACAAAAGGTAAAAGGATAACAATCAAAAAAAGCTGTTTCGACCGTAGCTTCTACTACGGAGAAACAGCTTTTTTATTGCTATAAATGAAACATTTTCCCAAAAGAAACCGTCTTAACCTAAAGGCATAAATGCCTGCTATAGAGAAAAGGTTGGGGGAGTAGATATGATCAATAAAAAACTTATACTTACAGTTGGAATAATTTCTATATTCTTTATCAGCAGCTTATTGATTATCCCATCGAATGTCCAAGCCTGTTCTTGCGTAAAGCCAGGTACGGTGGAGGAAAGCAAAATCAAAAGTGACGCAGTGTTTGAAGGAACGGCAACTTCCGTTAAAACATCCTCACAATCCTTGTTTCGCTCCTCTGAGAGAGCGGTCAAAGCCAGCTTCCAAGTCAATGAAGTGTGGAAAGGACATGTTGCTCCAACGCTTGAAGTGAAAACCGCTGAAAGCAAAGACAGCTGCGGCTATACGTTTAAAGAAGGAGAACGTTATTTGGTTTATGCAAAAACAACTGGAAAATCGCTACAAGCACTCTGCAGCGCAACATTATTGCATAGTGAAGCAAATGAACATATCAAGCTGCTTGGTATTGGTTCATTGCCGCCGCAGCCGGAGATTCCCTTGCAGAAAACGGAAAGCTCATTAACACAAGGCTGGTACATAGGGCTTGGCGGTGTTGCAGTAGTATCACTCATCTCCGTATTTTATCGTCAACGAAAGCGATCTAAATCAAGAACATAGCAACGATCGTTGTCACACAAAGACCGATGAGCACCGGTTTTAAATTGCGACGCGCAAGCTCAAACGGATCTACCCCGCAAATGGCTGCAGCAGGGATAAGCGCCCAAGGGATGATTGTACCGCCGCCTACCCAGATTGCAGCAACTTGACCCAGAGCCGTCAAAGTGGCAATCCCGGAGCCTATAGCGTGGCCAAAGAGCTGCGCGATCGAGCCTGCAAGCGAGATACCAGAGAAGCCTGAGCCATCAAGGCCGGTCACTGCTCCGACTACTGTTAACGTAATCGAGCCAACAACTCCATTAACGGGCACGACATGAGCAAGGGCAATGCCGAGGTCATTAACTATTCCATGCGACGCTTCAGGAAGCTTGTCGCCGAACATGGCCAGAAATCCAGAGTCGCCCAAGTAAAAGAAAGCCGCAATCGGAATAACCGGTCCAAATACTTTGAAGCCGAATAGGAAGCCTTCAATTAAATAACTAGTCGTTTTCTCGAACCCTTTGCCACGGTGTGTCAGCATTGTAATGAACAGCATAATGAGTATGGCTGTTCCGCCAATCAGCGCAGTGGCATCACCGCCTTGAAGCTTAAGCACGAACATGGCTGCCACATCAAGTGCGAATAACAAAGGAATAAGTGCTGCGAGCCAGCGCTTTGTACTCAGTGATAGCGCATTGCGGTCGGCATCGAAGCTAGGGTCGTTTGATGAATCTGGCCCTGCGGCTGAAAGGACAAGTCCATCACGCCATGTACCAAGTTTCTGATCACGTCGCATGATCCAGTAGGCAGCAACGGTTGTGACAACCCCCATGACAATGACTAACGGAATGCTGGCCTGCATGACGGAGCTGACAGGAATACCTGCAGCATCTGCAGTAAGCTTCGGTGCGCCTTGGATGATATAATCACCAGACAAGGCGATGCCATGTCCGAATAAATTCATAGCGACTGCCGCTCCGAGTGCAGGCAGCCCAACACGTAAAGCTACAGGGAGTAAGACGGCACCGATGAGTGCAACCGCTGGCGAAGGCCAGAAGAAAAATGAGGTTACCATCATAATTAAGCCGATTCCCCAGAAGGCGAGCGCGGGTGTTCTAAGAAAACGGGTAAACGGAGATATCATAATCTCGTTTATACCGGTTCGAATAAGGATACGACTCATGGCGACGATGATGGATATAATTAAAATCGTTCCCAGCAATTCTTTTATGGCAAAGATAAAGCTGTTAAAAATACCGCTTACAGAACCGCTTGCCGATGTGGTTGCTAGTATTCCAATACCTAAGATTCCGGCAATACAAATAAGCGTTGTATCGCGTCGCATCAGCATGAATCCAATGATTGCGATAATGAAGGTCAAATAAACCCAGTGAATCGCCGATAAATGAATATCCATCTCGATCATCTCCTTGTGACATACACGAAACCAGCATGAGCTGTTAATCGTACAGTAATGTATGCATCAACTCGAATAGGCGTTCATCTCGGTAGTAGGATGATTATGACAAGGAGGTTGCTTATGATTAAACGAGGCGTTTCGATAATATTGCTCTCCATAATGCTAATGACATCTGGGTGTGGTATTATTGATCAAGTAGGTCAAACGGTAAATTTTGCAACAGAAACGACGGATTACTTACAAACGTTAACGGATTTCGGACAAGATATGAATACACTTGCAGAGCAAGCAGTGACGGATTTGGACAAAAGAACGGATTTAAAGGAGAAGCTTCTTGCTTTGAAGGAACAGGTTGTCCATTATGAAGGACTGCAGGTACCTGATTACGCAAAAGATATCCATCAATCGATTGCCGATTACAACGCGACGCTGCAGCAGGGTATCGATCAAGCTCTAACGAATATTGAGCAGGGTAGAGCCGCTTTTGAATCGACGGGTATTCCAGATACGATCAACAAAATTAACGAGCTGTTAAATCAAATCAATCAGCTCGCACCGTAATGAACGATGAGAAAGGAAGAACAGAAGTGATTAACATCAATGTAATACAGGCTACTATGACGTATTCGAAAGAAGACGGTTACGTAGGCAATGTTCAATTCGGGGTAGAAGGACATAAGAATGAGTATGAAATTGCACTGCACAGCAAGCGAGGCAAAGAGTGGGGTTATGGCTTGTTTTTCCTTCATGAATCAGGCAAGGAAGAAGAGCTGCTGGCACTTGAGGATTTGTTAGAGGAAGATGACGAGCTGTTTGATTTCTTCATCGATACAGCCAAGGAAAAGCTAGTTAAGGAAGAAAAACAGGAATAAAAAATGATTAGAAAAGCTCATGCTAGCACACCGACAGGTGCACTTGCATGAGCTTTTTTTGTTAATGACCGCCTGTTGAAGTTAAGCCCAAATGACGTATAATTAGTTTGCTTTCCTCATTGAGCCCCGTAAATGAAACTTTTTTGTTCAGCTGCTCATATTTGTTTTTAACCTTCGCTATGGCGGTCACTGCGGATTGATCCCATACATGCGAGCCGCTAAAGTTAATGGTCACATGTGTTGGATCATCTTTATAATTAAAAAGAGTCACAAAACGACTGGTTGTCCCGAAAAACAACTGTCCGGTTACGTGATAAGTAAGATTTTTCGAGCGTTCGCCTGCGATGGAAACACGGATTTTCGCCATTTTACCAACGAATACAAATGCACTTAGCACAACTCCAGCAAATACGCCTTTTGACAAGTCATGTGTGATAAGAACAATTACTACTGTAACGATCATGATAAGCGCATCGGTACGTGGGACTTTATGAATATGAAATACTGATTTCCAATCAAATGTGCTAATAGATACCATAATCATGACGCCGACTAAAGCAGCCATCGGAATTTTATTGACGACATCGCTTAATACCATAATAAGAAAGAGCAGGAACGAGCCAGCTACGAAGGTGGAAAGTCTAGTTCGGCCGCCTGATTTCACATTGATGACCGATTGACCAATTAATGCACAGCCTGCCATTCCGCCAAAGAAGCCTGTCACCATGTTTGCAATGCCTTGACCGCGTACCTCTTTGTTTTTGTTGCTTGTGGTATCTGTCATTTCATCAAGGACCGAAGCTGTTAAAAGCGACTCCAAAATTCCTACGATAGAGAGTGAGAAGGAATACGGCAATATGATCCACAACGTATGAAGCGAAAATAACGTATCCGGAATATGGAACAGCGGCAATGTGCTTTCGATTAAACCTCTGTCGCCAACGGTTTTGAGATCCGCGCCGATGGCAACGGCTATAATGGAAACGATAATAATTGCAGCCAGTGGTGAAGGTATAACCTTTGTGAATTTAGGCAGCGTATAGATAATGACTAATGTTAAAGCAACGAGTGCATACATGATCCAAGTAGCACCCACAAAATGAACAAGCTGGGTAGTGAAGATGAGGATGCCTAATGCATTGACAAAGCCGAGCATGACGGATTGCGGAATGAATTGAATAAGCTGCCCTAGCTTGAGCACGCCCATAATATACTGCAATACACCCGCCAAAATCGTAGCTGCGAACAAATACTCGATGCCATGATCTTTAACTAGAGAGACCATCAGTAACGCCATCGCTCCTGTCGCAGCGGAAATCATTCCGGGTCTGCCGCCAACTATGGAAATAATGACAGCGATGCAGAAGGAGGCGTACAATCCAACCATTGGCCCGACACCTACCATTAAAGAAAAAGAGATAGACTCCGGTATGAGCGCCAACGCCACTGTAATGCCCGCCAAAATATCACCGCGTACATTTGAAAACCATGATTTTTTTAGTTGTTCAAGCAAAGCAAATAAACCTCCCAAATTGCAGTCATTTGTCTAATTTTATTGACACCAATAACATGAAAATGATATTGGTTGACTTTCCTCTCGCAGAAAAGTCGGGGCCGTTGCACACTGTTCGTTATTATACAACAAATAAAGTGAAAACAACGTGGCTCGATATCTTGAGAAAGCGATTACATCCAGTGAATTCGCCAGTTATCTTGTATTATCTAATTTTCAGGCATAAGGCTAGGAATAGAAAAGAACCACCGCGGCTTGCGATGGTTCTTGAATCTGTAACGGCTACATTGGCCGTTCGATATGATCCTTTTGTTGTTTGCTTTTATAATATTTATAAATGATAAAACCAACAACGATGACAATGATGGCATAAATGACCCAGATTAAATATTTGTAAATGTGATCAGAGAGGTCTTGCACTTGATCTCCTACGAACGTACCAATAATAAAGTAGATGAGTGTCCATACAAATGCGGATGGGTAAGCGAAGATTGCGAATCTTTTGTAAGGCATGCGATTCATCCCCATAACATAAGGAGTGACATGTCTTAAAAAAGGAAGACAAAGGCTAAGGCTAATGGCGTAGCCACCGTACTTTTCACTTAACTGTTCGGATTTAGCGACAAATTTACTTATGTTTTTCTTCTGGCTGAACCAGTTGGACAACTTGCTTCCTGCAAATCTACCGATGCTATATCCAAAGGTCATAGCGGAGCAAATACCTAGACACGTCATAATAAAAGCGGGTATCGGCGATAATACACCGGATTCTGCTAAGGCTCCGCCAGTCATCACGACTGCTTCATTAGGTATGGGCAAACCGATTAAGCCAAGACATAAAACGAGGAATAAAGCGAAATAACCAAAATCATCTATTATGTTCAATAATAAATCATACACTCGGCAACATCCTAACCTACCAAAAAATAGAATTTTTATTATTCCACTTCAAACATGTTAACATATCCGAATCCGAAAGGATACCATACATACGATTGGTGAGAGGAAAGGATTCAAATTTAACCATTTCGTAACTAATTGCTTTTCAGGAACAGTTACAATAGGGAATAGGTTTTATGTGTATGAAGGGGCGACTATTCTCATGCTGGATTTCCAAAAAAAGGTGGATGCTTTACGGCGATATGAATCGCTATGTTTTACGGTTTGCGTCACAATCTTAATAGAAGAACATGCTTCATATAAAACAGCTGAACAGGCTTTATGTCAGCTTTTTGGCGATCGTGAATTTTGGCGTACAGCTGAAGTTGATCGATCACAATATATATTGCGGGTTTGTACTAAATTATGCATGCAAAAGAAGGAGATTCGTTTATCGCGAACGTCTTGATTGAAATAAATACGTTGATATTTCATGCTTCCAGCGACCATAATAGAAAGGTCGTGTGAATATTTTTTTATTTATCATGTTATTCACAGAAAGGATGAACAATGAACGCTAATCAGACACGGAAAAAAGTAACCATTGCATTATTCGTCGCCACATTTCTTGCTGCTATCGAGGGGACGATCGTAAGTACAGCCATGCCTAGCATTACGGGAGAACTTCAAGGAATCCAGCAGTACAGCTGGATCATTTCGATCTATTTGCTTGCAACCGTTATTACTACTCCTGTTTACGGCAAGCTATCCGATCTTTACGGTCGAAAGAAAATATTTATTATCGGGGCATTGATCTTTCTTGCCGGCTCCATGCTATCAGGTGTAGCGCAATCAATGAATCAGCTTATTATGTTTCGTGCTTTGCAAGGACTCGGAGCAGGTGCGCTCACGACGATACCTTATACGATCATTGGAGATTTATATCCCTATGAACAGCGTGCGAAGGTGCAGGGCTGGATGTCAAGCATATGGGGGATAGCGGGTATTTCAGGCCCATTATTTGGCGGTCTGTTGGTCGATTACATATCCTGGCGGGCAATCTTCTATATGAATTTGCCGTTTGGAATCGTTGCTATTTATTTGCTCTCCACTTCACTGCGGGAGACATTGGAGAAGAAAAAGAGACATATCGATTATCCTGGCATCGTTACCTTTACGATCGCTATGTTCAGTTTCTTGTATGCGATGACGCTAATTCGCGATGCCGATGGTGGAAACGGCGGAAAACTAACGATTAGCGTTTTATTCGGTGTAGCTGTACTATTTTTCGTCATTTTTGCTCGTATCGAAAAACGTTCTCCAGAACCGATCATTCCATTCCAGCTATTTCGGAATCCGATTATTAGCATGGCGAATCTTAGCAGTTTCTTATTGTGTGTGATCAATGTCGTCATAATATTTTATTTGCCTTTATGGATTCAAGGCGTTTACGGCAAACCGGCTACCTATTCTGGACTTGCCATGATTCCACTGTCCGTTGCATGGCCGCTTGGCTCAATATTAGCAGGAAATTGGATAGCCAAAAAAGGATTGCGTTTTATTAGTGTCGCGGGTTCTTGCTTCTTGTTCGTCAGCAGCATTGGTTTCGCTTTTATGACAGCTTCTACATCCATTGTATTATTTATCATTTATACGTTTTTGGCAGGACTTTCGTTTGGCCTTTCTCTTACATCCATAACGGTAGCCGTATCTTCAGCTGTCGGCTGGGAGCTTCGTGGATCTGCTGTGGCGAGCAACAATTTCATTCGTACACTCGGCCAGACAATTGGGATTACTGTGTTTGGTTTGCTGCTTCATACCGGTCAAGCTGATCGAATTGAAGCAACGGTTCTTGCAGGAAGCTTGCATACGATATTTATATGGGTAGCGGTATTATCTGTTTTTGTTGTATTTGTATCAATTGGCATGCCTAAGATTAAGCAGCCTGAACAGCAGCAAAGAAATGCTTCTTAGAAAGGTCGATTAAACAGATGAATCCTGTAGATTTGGAAGCAAGTAACAACCTGTTAGCCGAATGGAAAATGAAATCTGTTATCGTGCTTAAAGGACAAAAGCTGCTTGGCGAATGGTATGAGAGCGGACAGGATTCAATCGGTCCGCTCTATTCTTGTACAAAAAGCATCTTATCCGCGTTAATTGGAATCGCGATTGATAAACATTTTCTTAAGAGTGTGGACGAGCCCATTACGAATTATTTGGACCATCCGCAGGAAATAAGCGAAGCGCTCAGCCAAATCTCCATCAAGCATTTGCTGACCATGACGCCTGGGTTTGATTGGCCTGACTTTGACAAGCCTTATAAAGCCTTGAAAGCAGCGAAAGATCCCATACAATTTGTATTCAATCAGCCGCTGATTTCTGAGCCTGGAACAGCTTTTGCTTATAACTCGGGTGGATCCCATCTGTTGTCTGCGATATTGACTTCAGCAACTGGGATGCCTGCTCTTTCGTTTGCCAAAGATTATTTGTTTGCTCCGCTTGGCTTTCGCAGTGCGAGATGGATGGAACGGGCAGGTATTAATGAAGGCGGAACCGGACTTCAACTGTATGGCAGAGATCTTGCGAAGATAGGCAGTTTATTTGTAGGTAGCGGACAGTTTGACAACGAGCAGCTGCTGTCAGCTTCATGGATAGCAGAATCGACTCAGCTCCATCATCGCGGGTTGATGCAGTATGAACCGCCGATATATGGCGGCTATGGCTATCACTGGTGGTATTCGCCGGAGAGTCACAACGGCCAATGCGATTGTTATTTTGCTTTTGGCCATGGCGGTCAATATTTGCTCATCGCGCCTGAGCATGAGCTTGTAATCGTCGTTCGAAAACAAATAACGAAACGAAATGAGGCCATATGGTCAAGACGCCTTATATTTGAACATATTATTCCTTCTTGTTTAGGAACAAATAAACAATAAACGGTATGTGAATAAATCAAAAGCCGCTCCAAACGCGATTTTTCCGTGTTTGGAGCGTTTTTTTGTTCTTTTTGCGAATTGAATTTATTTGGTGGAATATTTATGTCACATTAATGTTAAGTGGTTACGATATTTCGCAGTAAAGCATATAAATATTTAAAGAAACGTATTGCCTAACGATCAATTCTGCATTATTATGTTAGATAACCTTACGCATAGAAAGTGAATGACTGCATTGTCTTTCTGTTTGTAGGATGACGGTGATGCTGTAATTAATAAAGGCAGAATATTTGGTGAATTTAACATACTAGCACTTAAGGCATGAGGGGGATTTTTGAATGACAACTATACTTATTCGGAACGCAGTAGTTATGACTATGAACCATGACAATCAGATTTTCACAGGTGATGTCTTAATAGAGGGAAGTCGAATTGCCCAAATGGGCGAACGGTTGGAGACACAGAATGTTGATCGTGTTATTGAAGCAGGCGGCAAAGTGCTGCTGCCCGGGTTTGTACAAACGCATATCCATTTATGCCAAACGCTGTTTCGAGGGAGGGCTGATGATTTATCGCTCATTGAATGGTTGAAGGAAAAGATTTGGCCGCTTGAGGCTGCTCATAGTGAGGATTCTGTTTACTACTCAGCCATGCTCGGGATTGGTGAACTGATTCGCAGCGGTACAACGACAATTCTAGATATGGAGACGGTTCATTATACAGAATCGGCTTTCCAAGCCATTAAAGAAAGCGGCATTCGAGCTCTCTCTGGAAAAGTGATGATGGATCATGGTACGGAGGTGCCGCTTGCTCTGCAGGAAAATACTCAAAAATCGCTGCAGGACAGTGTGGATCTTCTCGAAAAATGGCATGGTGCCGAAAATGGGAGAATTCAATACGCCTTTTGCCCGCGTTTTGTTGTTTCATGTACCGAGGAATTGCTTATTGGGGTTCGTGACTTGTCTGCCAAGTATGGCGTAATGGTGCACACGCATGCATCGGAAAACCAGGGCGAAATTGCAATGGTCGAGGCGGAACGCGGAATGAGAAATGTCGTCTATCTCGATCATATTGGACTTGCGAAGCCGAATCTCATTTTGGCACATAGCATTTGGTTAGATGAAGAGGAAAAAAGAATTATACGGGAGAGGGGAGTCAAGATTACTCATTGCCCGGGCTCTAATATGAAGCTTGCGTCAGGCGTTGCAGAAATTCCGCATCTTCTTGAGCAAGGGATTGATATTGGCATTGGTGCGGATGGCGCGCCTTGCAACAATAATTTGGATATGTTTCAGGAGATGCGCTTAACCGCTTATATGCAAAAGGTGAAGCATGGCCCAACGATTATGAATGCAAAAACGGTGCTGCGGATGGCGACGATGGGCGGTGCGAAGGTGCTTGGCTTAGAAAATGAGATCGGCAGTATTGAGACTGGGAAACTCGCAGATTTGCAGCTGCTTGATTTGGAGGATTTCCATGTGTATCCATCATTCGATGCAGATTGGTATTCAAGAGTTGTTTATGCGGCGACAAGAGGCGATGTTGATACCGTTCTTATTGATGGGCAAGTGGTTATGGAAAACAAGATTGTGAGAACGGTTGATAAAAAAGTTGTCTTAAAGGAAGCGGATCGCTCGCTCAAAAAATTGATTGCTCGATTGTAGTTGATAGGTTGAAGGCTAAGCTGATGATTACGCTGCGAGGGTTAAATGCGCTAATGCTAATGGAGGGATAGCGGATGGATATGCATGATGTATTGGAATCGTTGAAGGCAAGCGACGAGCCGAGTGTGCTCGCTACCATTGTATGTGTTGAGGGTCATTCCTATCGTAAGACCGGAGCGTCGATGTTGTTCAGATTCAGCGGTGATCAGATTGGATCGGTTAGTCCTGGCTGCTTAGAGCAAGATTTGTTGGAAAGGGCGGCGGGTGTATGGGATTCCGGTCAATTCATTTGTGTCGATTATAATATGAAGCCTGAAGAGGATGCTATATGGGGTGAGAGTGTGGGCTGTGGCGGCGAAATTCGCATGTTGCTGGAGCCTGTGGAAGGGCGATTGCGGACGCTTTTGCTTGAAGCGAAAGCAAAAAATGATGCCGGTATTTCCGTTAAGCTAATGCGAAGCTGGGATGAAAAGGAAATCAGCTACGCTCTTAGTGATAACCTTGGCGATCACTCACTGGTGGACTATGAAGATGAAATGAACAACAACTCCAATCAAATGTCGATCGTAATTACGCCTAGACCTCGTTTGGTGTTATTCGGGCTAGGAAAAGACGCAGAAGCTATCTATTCGTTAGCGATTCAAATTGGCTTTCGTGTTGTAGCAGCGGATTGGCGGCCGGCGTTATGTACGAAGGAAAGGTTTCCACACGCCGAAAGTGTGATTGGATCTCCTGTACAAATTATGGAGCAGGTGCAACTCCGTCCAGATGATTATTTAATCGTATGCAGCCATAATTTGTCTCAGGATAAGGAGATGATTAGGCTTACATTGCCTCTAAAGCTTGTTTACATCGGCGTTCTTGGTTCAAAGAAGCGGATACGGATGCTATTTGAGACCTTTCTCATTCCATCCAATGTACACGCTCCGATAGGTCTCTCGATTCATGCAGATGGACCGTATGAAATAGCTGTCAGCGTTGCGGCTGAATTAATTGCCATACGTGCAGCAAGGAAAGGGAGCCTGCGCCAGGAGGGGAGCAAACATGCGAATATCAGCCCTTTATTTAGCAGCAGGACAGAGCAAACGTATGGGAGTTCGAAAGCAATCGCTCGAGCTGTCGAAGAACAAGCCGCTGGCACGGATGGGGCTGCTGGCTCTGTTGTCCAGCGATCTTCATGAAATAAAGGTTGTTGTTAATCCCGAAGATTCAAATGACTGGATCGGGGCAGAGGATAGTGCTGTGAGTGCTGCTCATCATTTTCAGTCAAGCGGCGTCACTATGATTGAATGTGCGGATGCGCAGAAGGGAATGTCCTATTCAATCCGCTGCGGCCTTGAAGCGCTTCTGAGAGAGGGAGCTGCGCCTAATGCAGTTGTGGTTGTACTCGCTGATCAACCCTTTATTACTTCCGGAATGATTAATAGGCTTATCCGCTGCTGGAGTGAGCGTCCGGAGCTGGATTTTGTCGCAACCGCTGTGCATGAAGCGAATGAAGGGGAAATTGTTCTAATGCCTCCGGCGATATTATCCCGCTCCATGTTCGATTCTTTATTCCAATTAAAGGGCGATGTTGGAGCTCGTAAGCTGTTCGGATCAACTGATTTTCAAGGCTATGGGCTGCTGGCGTTAGATCGTGAGACATTATTTGACGTAGATACGCCAGCTGATTTTGCTTTAGCTAAAAAACGATATTTGGGTTTATCTAAAGAGTGTTAGAAATGCCTTTTATAGCAGATCACTTCGGGCCAAACAAATGGTACGCAGGCTTGCAATGACCTTGTTTGGAGCGGGGGTACGCACTTATTTAGATGCAAACAGATCGGGGGAGTAATGTGAACATGAATGCTCAGGAGATCATGTCATCTCCTCTTGTATGGCATCCTCAGACGGCCGCAGAGGCTTGGCTGCTTAAACAAAGCTATGGGCTTGATGGATTATATATTTCAGGTGGAACCTTGCTTCGAACGCAGTGGGAATCTGGTGTTTCCGCTATCCCGAAACATTTGATCAATTTGAGTACGATTCGTGGATTAAACGAAGTGAAAATCGGCGAATCAGGCGTCATTATTGGCGGCCAAGTGACTTTGCAGGCTTGTCGGACAAATGCATTCCTACAGCGGAATTTCCCACTAGTCACCGATGCTGTATGCGCAATAGCAGCGCCGTCCATCCGGCATTTAGCAACGATCGGTGGCAATGTTTCCTCCTTAGTTGGTGACGCTATTCCCGCTCTCCTTGCCTATGATGCAGAAGTGATTTGGTACAACGGTGCAATAGAGCAGCGCGCTCCTTTATCCAGCTATTTGCTTCTAGCAAACGATCCGGCACAAGGATGTGAGCGATTGCTCCTCAGCATCATCCTGCCTTTCACACGATTTAAGGAAGAGAACACGGCGTGTTGGGATGAAGAGGAAAAAACCATTTCGAAAATCAAGCATTTTGGCGCTTACCATAAAGTAGGACGTCGTGAAGCATTTACTCCGTCTATTGTAACTGCAGCCATTTTAGGTGCGATCTCCTCCGCTGGCGTGCTCATAGAACTAAGAATCGCGCTTGGAGGAGGACAAACGCTTCCGCAAAGGCTAGAACGATTAGAAGCAGAAATCGTAGGAGCGGCTGTGGGTCATCAGCTTCTTCAGCAAGCCTATGATTGTATTTTGCAAGAGTACGAACCTAGGGAAGATTTATTCGCATCAGCGTCGTATCGGAAGATTACAGCAGCTAACGTCATCGCAGCGGAGCTTTGGAAGGCAGCTAGAGATTGAGGAATGACAGGAAGGAGTGAGCGTATGCTCTTAAACCGCACAAGCAGCGGAGGTAGATGGCGAATCCGTCCTGATGGTCCAGGTAAAGTAACAGGCAGTCTGGCTTATTTAACCGATATGACTAGGGAGCATATGCTTTATGGCCTTGTTCTACGAAGCGAATATCCTCATGCGCGTATTCTGTCCATTCATACAGATAAAGCCAAGCAACTAACCGGCGTCTACGCCGTGCTTACCTTTGAAGATGTCCCTGGATTAAATGCTTTTGGCATTGCGCATCCTGATCAGCCTGTTTTATGCGAGGAGCGGGTGAGATATGTGGGTGATGCAATAGCGATAGTAGCTGCTGAATCCCTTGCCATTGCACAAAGAGCTATTGCACTTATCGAAGTTGAATATGAAGTTTTGCAGGTAGTGGATGATCCTGAGCACGCGCTGCGGGATGATGCACCTCTGCTTCATCCAAAAGGCAATGCGATGCACCGGGCATCCTTTCATAGAGGGAACGCTGAGGCTGGATTTGAGCAATGCGCTTATATCGTAGAGGAAACCTATTACACGCCGCGCCAAATGCACACCTATATGGAAACGGAAGGCGGCTTGTTCGTGCCGGAGGCGAATCATCGGTTAACGGTATATTCACCAACGCAGCACGGCTTTATGGATCGTATGCAATTATCACGAATTTTAGCTGTGCCACAAGAGGATATTCGGATCGTATCCAGCCCCATTGGAGGCTCGTTTGGCGGGAAGGACGAGTTGAATGTGCAGCCTTATGGGGCACTGCTCGCCACTTACACAGGTAAACCTGTCAAGATGCATAATTCGAGGCAGGAATCGGTTCGTGCTGGCTTAAAGCGGCATCCGATGAAAATTACGATGAAAACGGGCACTGACGCTGCAGGGAAATTAATTGCTCACCAAGTCAGACTTATTTCTGATACGGGCCCCTATTCAACGCTTGGGGCCGAGGTGCTTAATTTTGCTGTAGAGCATGTTATAGGTCCTTATAAATACGAGCATTTGGACGTTGAAGGCGTATCGGTATTTACGAACAACGGCATGTCGGGTGAATTCCGAGGTTTTGGCGGAAATCAAGCTATCTTCGCACTTGAGGGGCAATTGGATCGACTGGCTGAGCAGGTTGGCATTGAGCCTTGGGCATTTCGCCAATTAAATATGCGCCAAATGGACGATTTAGGACCATTTGATCAACCGATCGTGATGACAGAAGGTGCCGAGCGAGTATGGAATGCCATCACAAACAGCCCATTGATGCAGGAGAAATTGCAAAACAAGTCACATAGCAAAGATGGCGCAGAACCTTGGGTGAAAACGGGTATCGGAGCAGCTTTTACGATGCATGGCGCAGGACTTGGAGTTGGTATTCCTGACCCTGCAGGCGGTCGCTTAGAGCTTGTGAAAGACGGGAAGATTGAAGCTGTATTCGGTTATGAGGAGTTTGGGCAAGGTCTCATTGCATCGCTGGAGCAGATGCTCATTGAGCAGTTCAAGTTAGGAGCAGATGATTTGCGGATCATTATCGGCGATACCGATGTCGTGCCAAACAGCGGTTCAACTACGGCTTCGCGCGCAACAGCAATGATGTGGAAATCACTTCAAAAGTTAAAACAGCCATTTACAGAGCAGTTGCTAAAACGAGCTGAAGCAGTGTTAGGAGAGTCAGCTCAGGAGCTGCAATTGGGTGAAGGCGGCATAAGAGAGACGTCGAGCAACGCACTGCTGCTTACCTACCAAGAGCTTGCCGAAGCTTGCGATTCCCCTATTCGCTGTGAAACTTCTTTTTCATTTCCAACCTCACCTACAGAACGTGTAGGCGCACATTTTATGTATACCTATTCGGCAGTAGTTGTAAAGGTTGAGATTAATACGCTGACAGGGCGAGTCAAGGTGCTGCAGCAGTATCATGCGGTAGCGGCTGGACCTGTCATAAATCCACAAGGCTTCCTCGGTCAAATCGAAGGAGGCAGCAGTATGGCTCTTGGTTTTACACTTATGGAAGATGCGATTATGGAAAAAGGACAATATGTTACGCGAAATTTGGATACGTATCTTGTTCCGACGATCATTGACCAAAAAGGGTTAGTAGACGTGGAAGCCATTGAGCATTTGCCTGAGGGGGATGATTATGGGCCACGCGGTATTGGCGAGGTCGGATCGGTCACTCTAGCACCTGCTATTGCAGCTGCTATAAGGCAAGCTTGCGGGAAATGGGTGACTAAACTGCCGATAGACCCTGCTTTTTTGCAAGAAAAGCCATTTTTTCTTATGAAGGGGTGAACGGAGATGAGCGATCATACTGCAAAAGTTCAAACACCGTTTGCACTCCAATGCTTCATTAATGAACAGGAGCTTAAGCTTGAAACGGCAGCTTCCACCAGATTGCTGACCATATTGCGTGATGACTTGGCGCTTACGGGGACGAAGCGATCATGTGATATCGGCAGGTGTGGTGCCTGTATGGTACTGATTGATGGCCAGGCGGTCAATTCTTGTTTAACGATGGCTTATCAATGCACCAGCAAGCGGATTACGACGATAGAAGGTATTTCGTCAGAGGGGATCGACCCGATTGGGCAAGCCTTTCTAGAGGAAGGCGGCTTTCAATGCGGTTATTGCACACCGGGAATGATCGTTTCCGTTAAAGCGCTGCTCGACCACCAGCCAGAGCCGTCAGACGATGAAATTGCAGAAGCCTTGTCAGGTAATTTGTGTCGCTGTACTGGATATGGCGGAATATGGAGAGCTGTGAAACGAGCCATTGAAGGGAGGCGTCAAGCGATATGAGAGATAGGCATGAGATCGATTCACGAGGGGTACTGGAAATGAGAATAAATATGGATCAAATCAATGCATGTACACGCGAGCAGTTCATTGCTTGGCTTGGAACGATATTTGAGCATTCGCCTTGGGTGGCAGCATCGGCAAGTGCAGCGCGTCCGTTTGCTTCGGTCGAAGCGCTTCATGACGCGATGATGAACGTTGTGCGGGAATCACGAGTAGAGACGATTATCGATTTGTTCCGCGCCCATCCCGACCTTGGAACAAGGCTTTCGGTTGCCGAGTATTCCGCAATAGAGCAGCAAGGTGCTGGTTTGGATCAATTGACGACAGATGAATACGAGCTCTTCCTCGGATTAAATCAAACGTATGTAAAATCCTTTGGGTTTCCCTTTATTTTCGCAGTAAGAGGAAAAAAGAAAGAGGATATACTCGCAGCGATGGAAGCTAGATTATGGCATTCTGCTGCTGAAGAAATAGAGCAAGCATTGCGAGAAATTGAGAAAATTTCCGGATTTCGTTTAAGAGATCTCATCATGGAGTAGAGAAAGGAACGATCATTATGCTAAAATTACGCAGCGGACGAACATTATATTATGGCAAAGGCGATGTGCTGAGCTACCGGACATACGCAATACCGCTTTCTGTTAAATCGATCCCTCAATCAACGTATACGGGTGATCCTAATATTATTTTTGCTCATAACATCACCTTTTCCGTGAGCAGTGAGGTGCTGCTTACCTCCTTTACGGAGGGTGACAATGCGCAGGTCGTAGCTACTGACTCGATGAAAAATTTTATATTACGGCAAACCGCTCATTATGAAGGAAGTACAACAGAGGGACTGCTAGCTTTCATAAGCGAGCGATTTATGGAGCGTTATTCGCATATCGATGCGATTGAGATTCGTGCGGATCGGCTGCCTTTTAATTCCGTCACGATTGCCGAAGGCAGCAGCTGGAACGATAGCCAGCTTGTGTTTCGAAGATCGCACAACGAGCATGCGAGCGCTTCGCAAAAATGGATACGTACAGCTAATAGCTTGCAACTCGCTGAACATGAAAGTGCTTTGTCCCATATTCAGCTAATTAAGGTGAGGGGCAGCTCATTTTATGGATTTGTTCGCGATGAATATACAACGTTGCCTGAAAGCTATGATCGTCCTTTATTTATTTTCCTTCATATCTTTTGGACTTATGAGCATGCAGAGGATGCATTGGACAGTCGGCGCGGAAATTATGTTCCATCCGAGCAGATTCATGATTTAGCCCACACGTTATTCCATCTTGCAAACTCACCTTCCATTCAGTATTTAATCTATCAAATTGGAAAAAGCATTCTTACAACCTTCCCGCAGCTGTCTGAGGTTCGATTCGAGTCGAACAATCGGACATGGGAAACGGTAATGGAGCCTGAGCATTCCGCAGCAGCAGGCGTGTTTACTGAACCACGTCCGCCTTATGGCTTCCAAGGATTCACTCTTACAAGAGCTGACCTGATTGAGGGGGAGTGATCCGGAGTGAACGGGAAAGTTACGACGCATGTTCTTGATCTTGCTGGAGGCAAACCGGTAGTTGGCATAACCATAGAGCTATGGTATTTGGGTGAGGAGAGTGCGGAAGCCGCAAAGCAGCCTAGGCTCATTGGTTCTTATAAGTCCAATGAAGATGGACGCGTTGATGAGCCATTGCTTCTGGGTGAAAATATTCAGTGCGGAACCTATGAGATCGTTTTTGCAGCAGGAGAATTTTTTCGGCGATCGGAACATTTGTCAGCGATAGAAGAGAGCATATTTGATGAAATTCCGATTAGGTTCCGCATTCGCGATAAAAACTCGCATTATCACGTTCCATTATTAGTTGCTCCTGGCGGCTACAGCACCTATCGTGGAAGCTAGCCCATTTTGCGCTTATGTATACAAACTATCAGGTTAGTGTATGAATATACCGAAAGGGGATTTGACGATGGCGTTAATGAATGAAAAAACTGCAGCTATGACAACGTTATTGTCGCAGCTGCCTAAGGTTGATTTGCATGTGCATTTGGATGGGAGTGTAAAGCCGGAGACCATTAGAGAGCTCGCTATCGAGCAAGGAAATCCTTTACAAATAGACTCGGAAACGGAGCTTCTGTCTCATATGCAGGTTGGAGAAACTTGCGAGAGCTTAAAGGAGTATTTGGACAAGTTTGGTTTTGTCTTGCCGTACTTGCAAACGGGATCAGCGTTAGAGAGAGTTGCTTATGAGCTTGTTGAGCAGGCTGCAATCGATAAGGTAAGCTATATTGAGGTTCGCTTTGCTCCTCAGCTGCATCGCACACAAGGCTTAACTATTCAGGATGTCATCCAGCATGTGATAATTGGCTTAAAGCGCGGTGAGCAAGCATTTGGCACGGTAGCTAGAGCAATCATTATTTGTATGAGGCATCATTCCTATGCGCTCAATAAGGACGTTGTTGAAGAAGCAGCGCGATTTTATAATAAAGGTGTCGTTGCCGTCGATTTGGCTGGTGACGAGGCAGGATTTCCCGCCAAGCTGTTCCTTCAGCTCTTTGAAGAGGCACAGCAGCTGGGGCTGCCGATTACGATCCACGCGGGAGAAGCGGCAGGTGCGGAAAACGTCCGAGTCGCTATCACGGGCTTAGGTGCTGTACGTATCGGCCACGGCATTCGGATGCAGGAAGACCCGGAGGTCGTTGCTCTCGTGAGGGAACGACAAATACCTTTGGAGATGTGCCCGCTCAGCAACATTCAGACAAAAGCTGTTCCAAGCTGGGACGCGTATCCGATCCGCCGTTATTTGGAGGATGGGATCATTGTTACAGTAAATACGGACAACCGAACGGTTTCGAATACGACGATTCAGAAGGAATATGAGCAGCTGGCTGAGCATTGCGGCTTAACGATGAATGATATCGCCAAAATCGTGCTAAACGGCGCAAAGGCTGCTTTCTTAGAGGAAGCAGAGAAACAATTATTGATTGCTAAGCTGGAAAATGAATGGGCAGCAAAAGGATTTAAGGTTTAACAAAATATAAGGTAAAAGGCTTCACGTCGGATATTGACGTGGAGCCTTTGTTTTTGCTCCTAAATCCTTGAATTTATTGAAAATGTTTCATCTGAGCATTGACAGATAGACATTACTCCCAATCGCAACCATTTTCTGCTATATCCTGTGCACCTTGGGCTTTGTAATCCCTTACATCATGAACTAAGATGGAAAAAGTTATTAATTGTGTTTCGGGAGGGATTCACATTAGTCCAGTTAAACGATATTTACTATGGGCAAAACCTTACTGGTGGTCGATAGGACTTATCATTTTGTTAGGTATGGTTCAATTCGTTGCACCTCTATCAACACCCATCTACACGCAAATTTTGCTCGACGATGTACTTGCAGGCAAAGGGAACTGGGGGCTTTATCAAATTGTAGGCATCATGGCTATTATTTTATTTTTTGGTGTTATTGTCAGCTTTTTAAGAAATTATTTCTCGGCGATGCTTGGCAATCGGATGATGAAGGATCTTCGCGAGCAGCTGTATCATCATCTGCAAAAGATGCCTGTCAGCTTCTATGATCAAAGGCAAGTGGGAGGAATATCCTCTAGAGTCATTCATGACATCGGAGGGGCTCAAAACTTGATTGGCGGGGGCATCATTAACCTTGTTCTCGATTTGTTTATGGTGCTTTTTGCGGGGTTTCTGTTATTTCGGATGAATGTGTACTTAGCATCGCTTTCACTTATTATTTTGCCTTTTTATTACTTGTCATTTACGAACATGAATGTGCATATTCGGCTTGCATGGCGTTCCGTTCATCGGCAGATGGAGCGTATCTCAGGCACTCTTGTCGAGCGTATGGCGGGAATACGGATCGTGCAAGCATTCAACGGTGAAAGACAGGAGCGGGCCCGGTTTGGCAAACAGACAAAGCAGCATTATAACCATACGGTGTACGCTCATTTATTCTCAAATGTGCTTGGCAGGCTTAGTGAATCGTTTGCCCATATCGGCGGCATTATCATTTGGCTCGGCGGAGGCAGCTTAGTACTTGCAGGTAAGATGACAGCAGGTGAAATCATCGCTTTTCAATTGCTGCTGGGCAATCTTTATGGACCGATACAGCGATTCGCAGATGTTAATGTCACCATTCAAAACTCGATTACAAATATTGAACGAGTGTTTGAAATGCTGGATGAGAAACCTTCGATTAAGGAGTCAGAGGATGCGCTTCCTATGCCAACGTGTGAGGGGCATGTCGTTTTCGTTAATGTTACCTATAACTATAAGACACGAAATATAATACCAGCACAAACCGTTAACGGTACTGAAGACACGGATATCATCGAACGTGAGAAGGCGACTAAACGGTTTTATTGGAAACCAACGAATGTACATCCATTCCCGCCGGAAGTTACGATTGAAGAAAGACAGGGCATAAAGGACATTACGTTTGAAGCGCGCTCCGGCGAAGTGATTGCGCTTGTGGGGCCAAGCGGCGCAGGCAAATCGACGTTAATCAACCTTATTCCGCGATTTTATGAGCCTGTAGAGGGTACGGTGTTTATTGACGGCGTCGATGTGCGTGAATACAATCTGGATGATTTGCGAAAGCATATTGCATTGGTTTTACAGGAAAACATTCTTTTCTCGGGCACGATCAGGGATAATCTGGTTTATGGTCGACCCGATGCTACGGATGACGAGGTTGTCGCAGCTGCCAAAGCAGCAAATGCCCATGATTTCATTATCGCGTTTAAGGACGGTTATGAAGCTGTCATTGGCGAACGAGGCATGCGATTGTCGGGCGGACAAAAGCAAAGGCTGGCCATTGCAAGAGCGATTTTGAAGGATCCCAAAATATTAATTTTGGACGAAGCGACATCTGCTCTTGATTCCGAATCGGAAGCTATGGTGACAGAAGCGCTTGAGCGCCTCATGGTCGGAAGGACAACATTTGTCATTGCGCATCGTTTAGCTACTGTTGTTCGCGCCAATCAGATATTGGTTATCGATGATGGAGAAATTGTACAAAGAGGAAGCCATCGCACGCTGCTTCGGGAAGGCGGGCTTTATCGCAAATTGTATGAACAGCAATTGAAAGCAATGAAACCTGAAGAGATGACAGGACTGGCGCAATAAAGAACATAAGAAGTGGCTGTCCTTCAAGGTCTAGATCTACATTGACCTTGAGGGACAGCCTTTTTTGTTACGAGGCATTTATTGTACTCATTCGAGGTTTGAAAGCAATTGGCTTAGAGCAGCCTGAATTATTTCAAAAGCCATAGCGAAGGAACATTGGAAGGTTCCCAGCCTACAAGCGAGGTATGAGATTGACGACACTCGTATGTGGAGCCATTGTACGAAACAAGTGTACCTGTTGTGTATGCTGTATTGGCTGCCCAAGGTGCAGCCGAGGAAGCGGCAGCAGTTGTTCCAGTAACTGTGCTTGCAGCGGAAACATTGCCGGCAGCATCGATCGCTTGAACATTAAATGTATAAGCTGTGCTTGCGCTAAGTCCTGTAACCGTGTAGAAAGTTGCAGTGCCGGCTACTGTTGTAACTAACGTTGTTCCGTTATAAATGCGGTAACCTGATACCCCTACATTATCAGTCGATGGGTTCCACATAAGCATTAAGCTGCTGGATGTTGGCGCACCCATTACATGAAGGGCGCCTGGTGCAGTTGGCGCTTGTGTATCATTGCCGACTGGAGCGTTTGTTGTAACTGACAGCGAGTTGCTTGCACTCGATTCATTGCCAGCATTGTCGATTGCTTTGACGCTGAATGTGTAAGCTGTATTCGCAGCTAATCCCGTTACATTGTAAGCAAGAGTTGTTCCAGAAACGGAACCAGTTAAAGTGCTGCCGTTATATATCCGGTATCCGGTAACGCTTACATTGTCCGTCGAAGCATTCCATGCCAAGGACACGCTGTTCGTTGTTTTCGCTGTAGTCGTTAAAGCGGAAGGTGCTGTAGGTGCTTGCGTATCAACAGGGTTGCTGCCGCTGAAGTTTGCATCAATGACATTGTAGAAAGCGTTCGGTGTGTCAGCGACTTCCCAAACCGCCAAAATGATATGATATCCGCTGCGTTCAGGTACGTTGCAGCTGTTCGAATAGGAGAATGGAGGCTGCGTGCCGCCATAATTTACAGAACAGAATGGCGTTAAATCAAAGGAGTCCCGAGTTAGTGCAGCATTTGGATTCCAATTTGGTTTCGTTATATAGTATTTCCAGCTAGCTGTTGCATGATTAGCAGTCAGCTTCCAAGTAAATGTATTTGGACCGGAAGACATATTCACTTTCGACCAGCGAGTAGCGGATTGCTCATCAAGTTTAGGGAAAGCGCCATTAGCGCTAGCTATTTTACCGTCAGCAGGACCTGCTGCGGGGAAACCCTTAGGTGCTTCAAGGCTTTGAGGCTCATAAACGATTGGACCACAATCAGTATTTTGACCAGATTTACAAAGTGCAGCACGGCTGGCAGGCCCTTCAACATAACCATGTGCAAAAAGCTGTTGTGAGAACAGCGTCAATCCTAGAGCAGTAATAAGCAGAATGCCAATGTAAGTACGAAGATGTTTTACCTTAAAATGTGATGAACGAATAGTTGACAATGCAGTAGCCTCCTTCAAATTTGGGGAAGATGGAATTGCCGTCACGTCTAAGAGCTGGTATGACCAACGCTTATTCGTTTCGTGTTGCATTTGAGCAAACGTGCGGGAACAAACCTCCTGTTCATAGAGATTGTATATATAAACTCTGAAGAGTTCATATCCAGTTTAGTTTGTGTATTCTGCGCTGTTCAAAAGGGCAATTGGCTCTAGATTGATGAATGGCTAAATCATTTTAGGAGGTCATTACGGGTGTTTAGGGGGGACAAATGTATAATGTCTTTGTCGCTGAACTCAGTGTACTACATTTTCGCGACAATTATGAGTGTATTTTGGAGCATTTAATCAAACTTTTGATTGAATATCACAAATAAAGGATTAAAACGATTATAAAATGACGCTTATGCCGCATGGATAAAGGCTTTTTCATTGAATTGTGTAAGGTATTATTATCATTTTTACATTGATTTTGGAAGATATTCTAGGACTTTGGATAGGAGAAAAATCTCTTTTTACTAAAAAACCCAGCAAAGACAGCCAAATTGCAAAAAAAATGATTTGACTATGAATACGATTGAATTAGCTTACATATAGAAAAGCATAAAAAAGGCGAACTTTCATTCCTAATAGAATGAAAATTCGCTTTTAACATTTTAGATATATTTTTTAATTATCAGTACATTATTTCATTGCAGCAGCTGCGCTATAAACAACAGGGAAGTGCTCGCCTGATAAAATATCTCCTTCATTTACCGTTACATAAGGCACCATGGGATGATTGCTTGTTGGCGAATAGATGGTGTGGCCAGGCATGTAATGAACAGCGATAGCTCTACGTTTAAGCTCGGAACGGTTGTGCGGGCTGCCATGCCAAGTGAGGCTGTGATGGTAGCCGACCTGCCCTTTCTTAATCTCGAACGGTACAGCTTCAACGACTGCGCCTTGAGGCAGCAACTCGGGCTTGCGATGAAAAGGCATAAAGTCAGGCGTACTTGCGAGATATTTCTGGTGATCGCCCCATCTATGACTGCCGGGTACCATCCACATGCAGCCGTTTTCGATGACTGCATCGTCAAGGGCAACCCATGCACTGACGAGGTCAGCTGGCTGAATAACCGGCCACAGCGGATGATCCTGATGCCATGGTGTCGGTCCACCCGTTACCGGTGGTTTATACTGGATCTGATCATGCCAGACACGAAGGGTATCGGTTTTGCATAATTGTGCGATCTCTTCGCAAATGACCGAATGTCCGGCATGCTGCAAATAAGCATCGCTAGCCATCCATATATTTACGATTTGGACTACCTTTTCACTGACGCTCATCTTCATGCCTTTGTATAAAGAGTCAGCTTCTTCCTCTCGCATATTGTGGTTAAGAATTGGTTTCTTGACCGCTTTTCCTTCCATAACCAAATCTAGTTCCTCGCGTAAACGTTCAACCTCAGCATCGTTTAAGACCACATCGCCTTTCAAAAAACCATTTTTCTCGAATTCAGCTAACTGTGCAGCATTCAACATACTCTTGCACCTCTCCTCAAGCTTGATTATGATTGTTGATAACCTAATCATAATGAAAGCGTGAAGCATTGTATTTTCCTAAATCAATGAATCATTTGTGTTTTTCTTATAATGTGGAGAAAAGGAGCGCATATGTCTACTATCGAGCTTGAGAAAATAGCGCCAACAGTCAACTTCGCCGTTAGACAAACGGCGGAAGCAGGGGAGAATTGGGGAGTTCGAGTCATTCCCGACTGCCAAATCATGAACGTCATTACGGGCTGTGCCGAGCTATATATCAATAATCAGGCCTATACGATCGGACCTGGAGAATGCGTGTACTACGGTCCTGATTGTCAGTCCTATTTGAAAGCAACGGAGAAAACGGACTTTTACAGCATTCATTTCAGTTGGCAGCATGATTCTCCAGAGCCTGTGCATCCTGGACTTGGCATTCGGTTTTTCAATTCATGGCCGCCTCAGGGTGTTTCTAACAACCCGGTACTTGTGTGCGGGACGGCAAGCCAGCTTCTTATGCCCACATTGTTTGAAGTGCCTGGGCTGGAAGCGATATGGACGCGTATGGTTAAGGAGTACAAAGGGGAGCAGCCGGGGTATACCATGGCACTGCGTGCCTTAATGATCCAAGCAATCACGGTTATGTATCGGCATATGCTGGAAGGCAGTTTGTCGGCTAATGCCAATCATAAAATAGAACCTGCTATTCAAGCGATGCAGCTGCAGCCCGATTACAACTGGTCGGTAGCGGAGCTTGCTGCATTATGCGGCTATCATCCTATCCATTTCTCTAAACTGTTTAAGGAAGAAGCGGGTCTTACACCGAAGCATTTTATTATTAGAGAACGGATTAAGAGGGCGAAGCAGGCTCTTCTTCTAGGGGAGAAGATGGAGTCGCTTTCGATAAGGCTCGGCTTCAAAAGCATACATTATTTCAGCCATCAATTTAAGGAAGTAACGGGGCTTACGCCGTCGCAATTTCGCATGCTGGGACAAACGAAGAAAACAATAAATGATAAGAAGCAAGAATGAGGTATCGTAATCATCGTATAGTTGCTATACTAGTTGGACATTTGTTTATAGGTATAATTTGAAGGTGGAGATAGAATGGTAGACACGAATAGTCGTGCACATGAGTTATTCATTGCCTACTACGGCAATTATTTTCAAATGCATCGCGCGGGAGAGTTAGAGGAGTACAAGTCTTACGAGATTGCAAAAGAAACGGAAACGGCATGGTACGATGTTATGATTGCCAAAAACGCCAGTGAGCTGTCCATTAGAAACTGGGACGCTGTTCTTGAGCTGCTGTCGATCGCCAAAAACAAACCAGATCCAATAATAGTTGAGCATGTTATGTCTTTCGCTAATCGTCACGTAAAGTCGTCCGATAGTATCGTAAAGCTGATGTATGCTGAAAATATGATCGAAATAATTAAACTAGTTAGAAGTAAAGCGAGTACCGTGCTGCTTCATCAAGCGTATAAATCAGCCGCTCAGCTTCTGGATGACGTTATGTCGAGTGCGTTGATCATCGATCCGGGTCATGATTTAAAATCGTTAAACCTAAAGGACAAAAAGTCCTTGAATCATAGAGCAGCAGTAAATATTGAGATAATAAAAGAAATGCTTGCTGAGGATCAACAAGCTTAATTTTGGAGGTAGATATGAAAAAGACTAATAGGCTTGTTACCATCGGAATGATCATATTGCTTTTGTTTGCATTAGCGGTATGGAATTCTTACTCAAATGTAACAGGAGCACAGGTGAAAGTGATTGAGGTTCATGAAACAGCCATCAAAATTCAGGACTTGAGCGGACAGCAAGACATGATTCAAATTCCTAAAGGCATCTATAAACTAATTGAAGTGGATCATGATTATTATATTAAATATGAACATCGAAAATGGGAAAGACCTACACTCATTTCCATTGAGCCATAATAAATCTAAAGGGATTGCTCGGCGCGAGTCAGCAAATCCTTTTTTTTTATATACCCATTAATTATGCGATACCTTTGTAAAATTTTGTTGCTTCCACTTCATCGTTATGTCAGGATTTAAGTATACCTATCAATATTACCCAGTACGCCACATAAAAAGAGAGAGGGTTATTTTATGGATGAGAGGGTAGCGAGAATTAGAGAGGAAGAGAAAAAATATCACGAAGCCTGCTATGATGATTATAAATTGTTTGAGGAAGGCTCGTGGCTGCATAAGCCTGTGCTGACGGTTATGAAAAATCTTGACTTACTTGATCAACCAGGCCCACTATCTGTTCTTGATTTAGGCTGCGGAGTAGGTAGAAATAGCATACCGATAGCGAAGGTATTGCAAGAACATCATATTCAGGGACAAGTGGTATGCGTGGATCTCTTGGAGTCAGCCCTTAGTAAGCTAATGAGTTATGGCGAGCAATTTGGCGTGCATCATCTACTAAAGCCGGTTGCAAGCGATATAGGCAATTTTACAATTTCAGAGACAGAATATGATTATATTGTAGCAGTATCCTCGTTGGAACATGTGAATACTGAAGCGATGTTGCGTCATACACTGCATCATATGACTGCGGGTACAAAAGATAATGGAATCAATTGTATCATCATAAACACCAATATTCGCGAAACAGATATACGAAGCGGCGAAAGTCTAGAAGTTCTTATTGAAGTAAATATGGAAACACAAGCGATGGAGCATTTGTTAAGCAAAGCATATACGAGCTGGGAAGTTATTGACCACCATGTCAAACAGTTGGAATTTGCAATCGTTAGAAATGAAAGGGATATTTTGCTGAGCAGTGATTGCATCACTTTTGTCGTCCGAAAGATAGGATAAGTTATACGTTGACAACAACATGGAGGAGGTTGAGCATATGAATCTTAAACCGATGAAGTCTTTCTATATGGGGCTTTTGACAAGTTTTGTACTTGGCATGAATGCCGTTATTCAATTTATAAACATTTATATGAATGATGGCCCTGAGGTTCTAGGTTTCTTTTTCTTCTTTATGGGTTTTGTAATGATTGTTTTTTTTATAGTATACGTCGTGGATGTATTCAACAAAAACTACCAAATTATCCATGCCAAAATGGTTAGCAAGCATAAAAATATTATTTATGTTTTAAACGAAAACGGCAAAGTGAAACGAATTAGAATCATCTATCCTGAAATTTTAAATGAGTTAGTTCCTGGGCAGCATCTCGAAATCACATTGTCATCGACACTATCGATACCGCTTCATATTGTTACAGTTGGCAAATCTAATGAAGGGCATTTACATAACCATTTTGTGAAGTGTTTCCAACATATCGCATGGGCGAATGCTCAAGTTATTATGGCGCTCAAATTGAGTGACATTCCTATGGAGAAGTCATTAAGCTTGCTTAGTCATGTTCTTGCTGCCGAGAAGGTATGGCTAACCCGTATTAATGGAGAAGATAGTGCGGGGATGGCGATTTGGCCGACGCATACCTTAGAGCAATGTGAACGTTTCGCTGAGCAAAATAAAGCGGACTATGAAATTTTGTTCTCCAAGCTGGTTGAATCGGACTATGGGAATGAAAGTAATTACTCAGACAGTAAAGGAAATCCGTTTACTACAAAAATAAGCGATATCCTTACGCAGGTTGTTTTGCATGGAAGCTACCACCGTGGACAAATCGCTTTATTGCTTAGGCAAGCTGGAGCAGAACCGATACTTACAGATTATATTATCTATGAGCGACAGGCAGCTTTAATAGAAAAAAGTATGCCAATTTCGAAATAGAAGTTGAATATGACGAAGCGAATCGTTAGTATAGAACAATGATATGAGAATGATGTCGAGGTGACAGTCATGATTATATGGATTAATGGCGCGTTTGGCGCTGGGAAGACACAAACTGCGTATGAACTGCATAAAAGAGCGGAACATTCATTTGTATACGATCCAGAGAATGTTGGTTATTTTATTCGTAAAAATACGCCGCGTTCAACTCATACGAGTGATTTTCAACAAAATCCGATGTGGCGTGACTTTAATTATGCGATGCTGAAGCATCTCGATGAAACCTATGATGGCATCATAATCGTACCGATGACAGTCGTAAATCCGCAATATTTAGAGGAGATCATTGGTCGCCTGCGGGGAGATGGAGTGGAAATTATTCACTATGCTCTGTGTGCAACGGAAGAGACTTTAATGAAACGACTTCGGGGCAGAGGAGAGCGGAAAAACTCTTGGCCGATACAGCAAATAAAGAGATGTGTGGCAGCTCTTTCGGATGAAAGGTTTGGTCACCATCTGCAAACGGATCATTCATCCATCATGGATAATGTGGAGCATATCGCTGCGCTGTCGAATATTCAATTGCTGCCCGACCAAAGAAACTCGTTAAAAAGATCGTTTGACCGCGTGATCACGCAGGTGAAGCACATTCGATTTTAAGAAAAAGAACTTAGGAAACTGGGAGGAACATCATGTCTAACTTAATGAACAACAAAGTAATCGTAATTATGGGTGTAGCCAATGAACGCAGCATAGCTTGGGGAGTAGCTAAATCACTTCATAATCAAGGTGCTAAGCTGGTTTTCACTTACCGTAAGGAAAGATCATTGGAAAAACTCAAAAAACTGCTCGAGCAGCATCAAATAGA
The DNA here is from genome assembly GCF_056173205.1 of Pristimantibacillus sp. Z349TD_6. Classification (NCBI taxonomy): domain Bacteria; kingdom Bacillati; phylum Bacillota; class Bacilli; order Caryophanales; family Paenibacillaceae; genus Pristimantibacillus (SeqCode); species Pristimantibacillus sp. Z349TD_6. The sequence continues at coordinate 3,830,104 of NZ_CM149662.1, forward strand.
AGCGTTGGAAGCTGTTTCCTGCGATGTGCTTGATGACAATAGTGTTATTGAGGCATTTAAGCAATTGGAGCAGAAGGTTGGCGTTATTCATGGCGTAGTTCATTCCGTCGCGTTTGCTGAGAAGGATGAGCTGCAAGGGGAATATGTAGACACAACAAGAGAAGGTTATCTGCTTGCGCAAAACTCCAGCTCCTACTCGTTAGTTGCCGTTGCGCGTGAAGCGAAGAAGCTTATGACCGAAGGCGGAAGCATCGTTACGCAAACATATATCGGCGCAGAACGAGTGGTAAAAAACTATAATGTTATGGGCGTCGCGAAAGCTGCGCTTGAAGCCAGTGTAATGTATCTTGCTGAGGATTTGGGCAAATATGGCATTCGTGTTAACGCGGTATCTGCAGGTCCAATTCGGACGCTTGCTGCAAAAGGCGTTTCAGGCTTTAATGACATTATGTCCACGATCGAAGAAAGAGCGCCGCTTCGTCGCAATATAGATCAGGATGAAGTTGGAGATGCAACGATGTTTTTGCTTAGCCAGTTGTCGAGAGGCATTACAGGGGAAGTTCTTCATGTGGATGCCGGTTATCACATTCTTGCTTTGTAATTCGTTCAAATAAAATATGGCTCAGATCTCATAACGAGGTCTGAGCTTTTTTTATGGATGTTTTAACCTATACGGTAGAGTCGATTCGAAGTTTAGGTAGATTTGTCTTTTGCAATTCACTTTATTTTGATTGAATAGCGGCTTTGATTTGAAGATTGACAGCTTTTACATCTATAGAAGGTAGTGTTTTATCTTCAAGCTTATACTTTTCTTTTAAGCTTAAAATGCGATAAACGCTTTTATCCAGCATATCCCTTGAAATAACGCCGTCGCGTGCATTTTTTTTGAGCGATTGGAGGACGGATAGCTGCGTTTTGTAATCATGTCCGATGAGGATGATATCACTTCCAGCCAAAATCGAGGTGACTGCAGCTTTCCCAACATCAAAATGCTCCGTTATGCCGCCCATCGTCATATCATCAGTCATAACGACTCCTTCGTAACCGAGTTCCTCGCGCAATAATTTCGAAATCATCTTTTTGGAAAGGGAAGCAGGGTAGTCTTTATCGATCTTCGGAATTAACAAATGGGCAATCATAATCGCATCGGTATCCTGCTGGATCGCTTCGACGAATGGAAGCAGCTCAAATGCCTTCAGCTCTGCCAAGGATTTATTCACGACAGGCAGATCGAGATGAGAATCCACTGAAGTGTCGCCGTGTCCTGGAAAATGCTTGACGACTGCAGCCACTTGCTTAGATTGAATGGCTTTCATCGTTTCTAGGCCATGTGTAATGACTGCTTCTGCGCTCGACCCATAGGATCGATTGCCGATGACAGGATTTTTTGGGTTGCTGTTAATATCTAATACAGGCGCAAAATCCATGTTAAATCCGATGGAGCGAACTTCTTCACCAAGCGCTTGTCCAATTTGAAATGTGTAATCGGTATTGCCAGCTTTACCAACCTCAGCGGGGGGAGGAAGCTTAATGTACTCTTCGGGCATACGATTCACTTTTCCGCCCTCTTGATCGACACTTAGCCATAAAGGTGTTTGGTTTTTTTGATTGGTTTCTTTTAGCTGATTAAGCAGTTTTAATATTTGTGCGGCATCGTTCATATTGTCCTTATACAAAATAAATCCGCCGACGCGGTATTTTTCAATCAGCTCTTTTGCCTGCTTGTCCATTGAAGTACCTTCAAGACCTACAATCACCATTTGGCCAATTTTCTCATCTAAAGTCATGTTGGCGATTTTTTGTTTAAGCGGATCATTTTGTTCCGCTGGCTTGTCTGTCGATTTGTCAGTCGGTTTCGGGCTAGGCATAATCGTTGGCTGGTCACTTGGACTTATTGTTGGTGATGGAGATGTTGAAGTGTTACCCGTGCTGCAACTTGAACAAATGATTAAAAGGGTTAGTAGTGTAACTGCTTTTTTTATCATCATAAATTCCTCCCTCGTTGCATGATCACCTTTATTGGCACGACTTATGCCTGCTGACAATTTGAATATTCCTCATTTTCCCATCATAAGCTGTATAGGTTATGAAAGCTACTACACTTATTTTAAAGTCGAGGAGGACTATGATGGAGGATCATCCCCAAGATCCAAATAGCAGCACAGTTATCCCTCAGCCCATTCGAGCAAGCGATGGAACAGGAAATATAGACCAAGGTCCGCGTGATATTATGCGTGATATTGAAAACCCGAACATGCTCGTTCCCCCCGTTACCGATTCGGGTTTGCTTCCTAATTTGAAATTTTCATTCTCTGATACACATATGCAATTAAACAAAGGCGGCTGGTCACGCGAGGTAACCGTTCGAGACTTACCGATTGCAACAACTCTCGCGGCAGTCAATATGAGTCTCACAGCAGGCGGCGTTCGAGAGATGCACTGGCATCAGCAAGCCGAATGGGCTTATATGCTGCTTGGTAAAGCGCGAATTACTTCAGTTGATCAAGCTGGACGCAATATGATCGCTGACATCGGTGAAGGAGATCTTTGGTATTTTCCAGCAGGCATCCCTCATTCCATTCAAGGGCTTGAGGGCGGCTGCGAATTTTTGCTTGTTTTTGATGATGGCACCTTCTCTGATTTGAATACATTATCCATATCCGATTGGTTTGCACATACGCCAAAAGACGTGTTGTCTGCAAATTTTGGCGTTCCCGAAAGTGCTTTTCAACATATTCCTTCCGATCAGGTTTATATTTATCAAGATAAGGTGCCAGGGTCGATTGAAAGCCAAAAGGTGCAATCTCCATATGGTGAGGTTCCATCTCCTTTTACACATCGCTTGTTGGCGCAGCCACCACTTAAAACTCATGGCGGAAGTGTGCGGATTGTGGATTCCTCGAACTTTCCTATCTCGAAAACGATTGCTGCCGCCCTCGTAGAGATACTTCCGGGAGGAATGCGTGAGCTTCACTGGCATCCAAACAACGATGAGTGGCAATATTATCTTGCTGGACAGGGTCGTATGACCGTGTTTGCTGGAAACGGTGTCGCTCGAACCTTTGATTATCGTGCAGGTGACGTTGGATACGTACCATTTGCTTATGGACATTATATCCAAAATACGGGCAGCCAATCACTTTGGTTTTTGGAGATGTTCAAAAGTGATCGCTTTGTTGATGTGTCATTGAACCAGTGGATGGCGCTAACTCCGTGTGAACTGGTTGAAAGTAATTTGCATGTCGGTCCGGAACTGATGGATGCCCTACGCAAAGAGAAATGGCCTGTTGTCAAATATCCAAACTTCTCCTATAAACCGAAGTAAACGATGACAAAGAAGATTTTCTGAAAAGTGCTTTCTTGCTTTTTGGGAAATCTTCTTAATTTTGTGGACATGTTCTCTTCTAAAACAGCAATGTGGTAAAGTATAGCTATGATGATAGGTAGGAATAGTACAAATTTTATATAAGAACACGAACATAGGAGAACGATGATGCTGAAATATAATATTTGTTTTATTAAACGCGCAAATGAAATATTGTTGCTTAATCGAGAGAAATCCAGCTGGATGGGCTGCTGGAATGGGATTGGCGGCAAGCTCGAAGCGCAGGAGTCTCCGAGGGAAGCGATGATTAGAGAGATTGAAGAAGAAACGGGTATTCGTCATTACGATTTGCATTTTAAAGGATTAGTTACCTGGTCTGGCGATAACTTTGATTTTGGCGGCATGTATGCGTATATAGCAGAAGTGCCGGCTTCCTTTGAATATGCGACACCTAAGAAAACAGATGAAGGGATTTTAGATTGGAAAACATTCGAATGGATTATGGATAAAAACAATGTCGGCATCGTGTCCAATATTCCAATCACACTGCCTATGATGCTGAATGAAGCCAATAGTTACGATCATCATTGCGTCTATAAAAATGAGAATTTAATCGATATTATGCATAAAGAGATTTCTTCCAGCATCGAATCAGATACTTCTAATAGAGAGCTATATTTAAGCAGTTACGCGATCAAACAAGAATCGCATAGATAATGAATGTACTATAGAGAGGATGAGTCGATTGATTAAAGCGTTAGTCTTTGATTTTGACGGTCTTATTATTGATACGGAAACGCCATCCTATTATGCTTTTCGTCAAGTTTATGAGGAGTATGGAGTAGAGCTGCCAGTGTCGCTGTATGCCAAATGTGTAGGGACGTCGCTGGATCAATTTAACCCTTATACTTATATTGCCGATTGTGTAACTGAAACGATAGATTTAGCAGCTGTTAAAGCAAAATTTAAAGAAGTGTATGCAGAGCTTCTTAAGTCAGCTGATATTCGCCCAGGCGTGATGGACTACTTGAATGAGGCGAAGCGAATGAATCTCAAAGTTGGTCTTGCATCCAGCTCTCAGCTTTCTTGGATAAAGCCATATTTGATTAAACATCAATTGGATCATTATTTTGACAGCTTCAGTACGGCTGATGAGGTCGAACGGGTCAAACCTAATCCGGAGCTGTATTTGCTGGCGCTGCAGAAGCTTGGAGTTGAAGCGAGTGAAGCGATTTCATTTGAGGATTCTCTAAATGGCTTTTTGGCAGCTAAAGCAGCTGGACTACATACAGTGATCGTTCCAAACGAGCTGACGAAGGATTTTGCTTTCATGGATTATGATTTACTCATTCCTTCAATGGCAGATAGAAGCTTGTCTGAGCTTATTGAAACGATAGAATTAAAGGCACCACGTATAGTGGAGAAGCGTTAAGTAATAAAACCATCAAGATTTCGCAGCATTGTTGATTTACATAGAGGATTAGGTTATTTTTCATATAAGAGAATAGTCATACTTACAACATACAGAATTGAGGAATGAAAATTGAAATTTAGACCTTGTATCGATTTGCATGACGGTAAAGTGAAACAAATTGTCGGTGAAACGTTGAATGCCGAAATTATAGAGAACTTTGTATCCAAACAAGATTCTGCTTATTATGCAGAACTGTTCAAGAAAGACGCGCTTACGGGCGGTCACGTGATTATGCTCGGCGGCGGAAACGAGGAAGCGGCAGTTCGGGCTCTTGCGGCATATCCCGGCGGCTTGCAAATTGGTGGTGGAATTACTGCGGATAACGCTGCTTTTTATTTGGAGAAGGGCGCATCGCATATTATTGTGACCTCATATATTTTTAAAGATGGTCAGCTGAATGAGAATCATCTTGCGAAGATCGTCGCTGAAGTGGGGAAAGACCGTTTAGTAATCGATCTAAGCTGCAAGGAGAAGGACGGGCAATGGTTTGTTGTGACGAATCAATGGAAGCAATTCAGCGAGTTCGTTGTTAACCAACAAAACATCTCATTCCTTGAGCAATATTGCAATGAGTTTCTTGTTCATGCTGTTGATGTGGAAGGCAAGCAGAGCGGCATTCAGCAAAGTCTCGTTCGTTCATTAGCTGATTGGGTAACGATTCCGACAACCTATGCCGGCGGGGCAAGGTCGATTGCGGATATGGATCAATTTAATGAGCTTTCAAATGGCAAGCTGGATATTACAATCGGCAGTGCGCTTGATATTTTTGGCGGGCAGTTATCCTATGAGGAAGTTGTTGCCTACAGTAACAAGGCTTAGAGAGAAAACAGCAACGAAGCTGGCTAACTGAGACTTCGTTTCCTAGGTGGTGTTAAGGATGGATGTGGAAGAATATTATTGCAGGTTAAGAAACACTTTTCCAGCAAACCCAGAACGCGAGCCTATTTTTTTATCCATGGAACGGATCTGCGACATATTGTCTTGTACACGCAGAAATGTACAAATACTTTTGACAAAAATGATGGAAAAGAGCTATATCGAATGGTTGCCCGGTCGTGGCCGCGGCAATCTCTCGCAAATCGTATTTCTTGTTTCATACCGTGATATCGTACTCGGCAAAGCGAAGGGGCTAGTCGAGAAAGGGAAGATCAACGAGGCTTGGAGCATGCTTGAGATGCTTCAGGATCCAGCTGTGAAATCCGAAATTATGACATGGTTGTCTGAATTGTTTGGCGTGAAGCGGGATATGGAGGAGAAGGATGTACTGAGGTTTCCCTTTTATCGTCCTCTCTTGCGCTTAGATCCTGCTTTCGTCTGTCGCCGCATGGAGACGCATTGGATAGAGCAGGTTTTTAATACATTGGTCAGATATTCAAATCAGGATGGTAAATTCCACCCTCAGCTTGCTCATTACTGGGAAAGCAACGTTATGAAAACGAGCTGGACGTTTTTTTTGCGCAAGGGCGTTCGTTTTCACAATGATAAGATAATGACCTCGCGAGACGTCGCATTTACTTTTCAAAGACTGCTCACAAGCTCGCCTGCGGAGTGGTTAACGTCCAAGATTAAGGAAATAAAAGAAACGAGCAAATACAGCATTACCTTTGAGCTAAACGAGCCTAACGCGTTGTTTCTTCACTTTCTTTGTACGGAACGTTATTCCATTGTGCCTGAAATGCTCGATGGTACTGGTTCTGATGAGCAGTTTGCCGTCATGCCTATTGGGACTGGACCGTTCAAGATTACTAAAAACAATGAGTCTATGCTCGTTGCAGAAGCCAATGAGTTTTATTTGGAAGGTTGTCCTCATCTGGATCGCATTGAAATGTGGGTGTGGCCAAACTATGAGGAAAATCAAGAGAAGCTGCAATCAGACGGTGAAGATCAACTGGTTTATTTTGAAGCGCAAATCAAGGAGAGTTTAAGGCCAGCGCTGGCCCAATTGGAGAAAGGCAGCACTTTTATTACCATCAACACAGCAAAAAAAGGCATCACGCAGCAAATGAAGTTTCGCCAGGCTTTGCACTACGGAATAGATCGGCAGCAAATGATCCACGAATTAGGCGGGATTAGGCACCAGCCTTCAACTGGCTTTAATTTAGAGGATACAGATAAGGCTTTCTATAACGATTATGATACGCAACTAGCGACAACATTGCTTGAAGAGTCAGGATATAAGGGCGAGACCATTACGTTATATACTTATGAAATGCCTGCGAATGATCAAACTTCGAAATGGCTGCAAAGGGTATACAAGCATTTAGGCATTTCACTAGAAATCGTAAAGCTTTCGCTCGAAGAGCTAGCTAATCCCGAAATCATAATGAAAGCGGATTTGATCCTTAGTGGGGAAGTACTCGGAGAACAGCCCGATATTTCACTTATTGAGATGTATATGTCAAAGAACAGTTTTATTACGAACCATCTGGGTGCGGTTGACAAGATGAATATCAATCAACAAATTTCGAATTGTTTGCGGTATGAGAATTCAGATATTAGAATGGGTTATTTAATAAGCATACATGAGGAGCTCAAACGAAATTTCAGCTTATTGTTCTTATATCATAGCCTGCAGATTGTAGGACATCATCAAACGCTGCAAGGAATTTCGTTAAACGCATGGGGTAAAATCGATTATAAAAACGTCTGGTTAAGAAATACGTGATGATCAGATTGTGTTTAATTGGATTTGCGAGGTGAGATTATGAATGAGCAGGAGCTCATCGACAACATTGTCAAAGGTATAGACACACTTCATGGCAGCAGTCGAATTTCAAAAATAAATAAAGGTTATTCGAATGATCAAAAGTTTCTAGTCGAGAAGAACAGCCAGCTCTATTTGCTGAAATGTTTTGCGTTGGATGAGCTTGCAGCGAAGCAAGCTGAGTATGAAGTGCTGCAGCGTATGCAGATATATGACGTTAATTGCTCCAAGCCAATCGAAATGAGTACTTTGCCAAATACAGAGATGGGTTACATGCTACTAACGTATATTGATGGCGATGAGGCTACCGAAGCTATTCCTGCCTATTCCGCTGAGGTTCAATATACAATTGGATTGGAAGCGGGGCAAGAGCTTGCTAAGATGCATAAGTGGCATGCTCCTGCTTCAGTCTTGTCATGGCATGACCGTAAGCTTGCAAAGCATAAAAGCTATATCGAGCAATATATGGCTAGTGGGGCTCGAATGAAAAACGATGCGAAGATTCTATCTTTTATTGAACAAAATCTGTATTTGATGAAGGATCGGCCAAACGTTTTTCAGCACGATGATTTCCATGTGGGCAATTTAATTGTAAATGAAGGCAGATTAGCCGGCGTCATTGATTTTAATCGATGGGACTGGGGAGATCCGGTACATGAATTTCTGAAGGCCGGGATGTTCAGCAGTGAAATCAGCATTCCATTTACGATTGGTACGATTAAAGGATATCATGGCGATCGAGAGCCTGATGAGAAGTTCTGGACCTTATATTCTCTTTATCTTGCGATGACGATTATCTCCTCAATCGTTTGGATATTGAAGGTGCGACCAGTTGAGCTGCCTATTATGGTAGAGAAGCTGGAGCGAGTGTTAGAGGATCATCATTATTTTGACAGCATAGTTCCACGATGGTATTTGGAGGTTCAAGAATATGAGACCGGATCATTATAAGCTTATGTACGAATTTGTAAAATGGGCAGGCGGGCATTCGCATATTACAGGTATTGCCTTGGTTGGGCCTTGTGCGGACGATGAGAGTGAAGAGGATTCGAATTTAAGCTTTCTTCTCGTTACCGATAAGAAGCAAAAAACAGTAGATGCCATTTTATATCAGTTCCAATACGAGGCTATAGAGCAAGCGACGAAAGAGGAATATGTTTTGCTAACCTCTCTAAAAATAGAGTATGCAAGTGGAATCGAAGCTGACTTTGGTGTTGCAGATACCGATTGGCTGCATAGACCTTTGGAGCAGGGATTGGGTGACTTATTAGTGCAAGGCTTCAAAGTCATTTGGGAACAAGAAGAAATGTTCGATGATATTTTAAAAGCGATTGCTAGACATGCTGTTGAACTAGAGAATGGGGCTCTTTAATATAAAGCAGGCTGTACCTAATGGTCAAAAACCTTTAGATACAGCCTGCTTTTTTATTAAGAACGAAATGTGAAAGAGACTAGCTCTGCTGTTAGTACATATTTGGTTTCTAACGCAGTTGTCGTTATGGTCAAAAAGTTAGCGTTAAATGCCATTAACTGGCCTTCTTCATTTCCTGTTGAGGTCGTTATATAAATAATGCTGCCAATATGGCGCTTGAGTAAACTATAAATAGCAGTACCTGGAAGAATCTGATTTCCATTTGAAATAATAGACATCGCAAGCCTACTCTCCTTAGAATCTTGTTTATGAAGCTGCTGGATTCTCGTGGACATAAATAATGTTTGCATAAAAGATTCGCAGCTCGTAAAGAAAACGATCTTGATCGAAGGAAACGAGTATAAAGTCGTTACCGACCTGATCGAGTCTTCCGATTACAGCAAGCTGACCAAAACCATTCGTCATGACAAACACTTCTTTGCCGAGTAAAGCGATCAAATCGCCCGAAAGCGTTGTTGACATGAGCACAAACCTCTTCTCATAGGGAGTTATGAAATTGTTTCAATGTTCGTGATGAAGGAAAACGGGATAAACATCAAAGTGCCTGCGACCGTGTTTAATTGGACTAATGTTGATTGTACGCTGATTACTGTTCCAGTGAAGCCGGTCGGCTGTCCCGGTGTCATGACATTAATGAGAGTACCAACAATAAGGTAGCCGTTAAGCAGTGTAATGAGCTCTGTAAAGTCAAACCCGCTTGACGGTCCCGGGGGACCCTGAACGCCTTGAAGACCCTGAAGACCTTGAAGACCCTGCGGTCCTAATGGACCGGGGACGCCTTGTGATCCTTGTACGCCTTGTAGTCCTTGAATGCCTTGAGGACCAACAGCACCAGCCGCTCCTTGTGCTCCTGCTGCGCCTTGAGGACCTGTAAGGCCGGATGGACCGGCAGGGCCTTGCAAACCTCTTTGCCCGCTTGCACATCCCTTTTTCTGTACTTTAAGGTGACAGCGATCGATCTTTCTTTTTTTGTGTTTCCGCACAACTTTAGGTTTACATTCCGTATTGCTCAGACTGCCATTGCTATGATGTAAATGCAGCTTGCCATGAATAACGACATTTCTCTTTTTACTCACTATTTTTTTCCGTTTCTTGCTCACAGTCTGAAGCTGCACTGTGGGCGAATTTGCAGAAGCTAGCAAAATATAATCCCTCCTATAAAGCTATCGCTCCTATATATGTATTTCTTTTTGGCAGAAAAGGGACTAGGGATTACCCCAATTATGCTAGTCAAGAGGATAGATAGGCGTATTTTCATAGTTTTTAAAAAGATTTGAATGGTAAAAGGGATGATAAAAACAATCTACCCTATAATCAACTTAAGATGTATAATCATGGGAATCAATAAGCAAAGGAGAGAGGAATAGTTATGATACATTATCAGAACGATAAAAATTTGTCCGCGCAAGACTTGTCGCAAGTATTTGCGAGCTCTGGGATTAAAAGACCCTATCAAGATTTAGAACGTTTGCAAAAGATGATCGATCACGCAGATATCATTATTAGTGCATGGGACGGTAATAAACTGGTCGGAATAGCGCGGGCGATTACAGACTATTCCTATTGCTGCTATCTGTCTGATTTGGCAATTGATCACGACTACCAAAGATTAGGCATCGGCAAGGAGCTGGTAGAGCGACTTAGGCAAACACTTGGCGCGCAAGTGTCACTTGTTTTGTTGTCTGCGCCTTCAGCTGTCGACTATTACCCGAGAATTGGATTTACCTCTACGGATAAAGGCTTTGTTATAGCAAGAGAACGTTAAGTCTAATTAGAAACGTAGAGAGGGGGAGAGTCAGTGATCGAGTCGAAAATCGCTATAAATCAAGATGTTCATATTCATTATTTAGATTCAAAACCAGATGCCGATACAAAGTTAATCCCATTAATCATATGCCCAGGGTTATCGGAAACAGCTGAAGAATATGAGGATTTATTGTTATATTTATTGCCTCGAAGAGCAATCGTTCTCTCGTTCCGCGGGAGAGGGCAAAGCGATACGCCGTTTAATCATTACGATCTAAAAGATCACATAGCAGATCTTTCAGCTGTTGTTGAAGCTGCAGACGTGGATCGCTTTCATCTGATGGGATACTCTCGCGGTGTATCTTATGCGCTTGGTTATGCTCAAACGAACGAGCATCACTTAGAATCACTTATTTTAGAAGATTATCCTGCAGAGCATAAACAAATGTCGGCTGAATGGCGTCATGATTATATTTTTAATTATTTGAAGCCGATGAAGCGGGAAGAGAAAATAAGAGAACAAGCGGTTATCGGCATTGAGCGGGACTCTTCACAGCTGCAGCTGGATGTAAAGCTTAAGCTGCCTGTTCTTGTTATGAGAGGGATGCTAGAGGGATCTTTGCTTAGCGATGCGGAACTAAATCATTACAAGCAGCTGTTCAGCGATATAACGGTTAAAGAGTTCTTTGAATCCGCTCATAATATTCGCGGTACCCAAAAGGAAGAGCTATATCAAACAATCGAGCAGTTTATCAAGCATCGTTAGAAAAAGTAGGACGGTTGCGGTTCAACTTGAAAACCCAGTTGACAATGAAAATGATAATTGTTATCATTAGGTGACTTTTGAGGTGAAACCATTTTTACTTCACAGCCATATATCGTCATACAGGGGGAACTATCGTGATTAACCGCAACAAGAGATTTGTACTCGTATTTATGAGTTTGATTGTCCTATCCATTTCGCTAGCAGCTTGCGGAGGTAATAAAACAAATAATACACCTGCTGCTACAGTGGCTCCAACAGAAGCGCCAACAGATGCCCCAACAGAAAGAAAACTAACAGATGCATTAGGTAACGAGGTTACCATTCCAGCTAATCCTCAGCGCGTCATCGCTTCTTATTTAGAAGATCACTTGGTAGCTATAGGCATTAAGCCAGTTGCTCAGTGGTCCGTTCCTAACGGTATTCAAGATTACTTGCATGATTCGCTTGCTGATGTTCCAACTATACCGTATGATCTTCCATTCGAAGCTGTAACAAGCTTTGAACCAGACCTAATTCTTATGGCATATGATGCGAATGTGGAAGGCGATAAATTTGCGCAATACTCAAAAATTGCTCCAACCTTCACCATTGGCGATAAACTGATTGCAGACTGGCGTGCTACTTTGTTGAAAGTCGGAGAGGTTTTTGGAAAGAGTGCAGAAGCGCAAAAAGCTTTGGATGAGTATGATGCAAAAGCAAAAGCTGCTAAAGAAAAATTGCAAAGCGCAATCCCAGGTGAATCAGCTGCAGCTCTTTGGTTTGTACAAGGCAACTTTTATATCGTAAGTGAAAAGCTATCGAGCGGTGATCTTCTTTATAATCAATTAGGTTTGACTGTTCCAGAGGTTGTAAAAGAAGTTTCTGCAACAGGAACGGGCAACTGGAACGCCATTTCTTTAGAAAAACTAGCTGAACTTGATGCTGACCATTTGTTCCTCGTTAACAGCGGCACAGATGCGGATTCGCAAGCATTAAGTGATCCAATCTGGAAAAATATCCCTGCTGTGAAAAACGGTAAAATTTATGAGTACCCAAGCACATCAAGCTGGTTGTACGCAGGTACGATTGCTTACTCACAAGTCATTGATGATGTATTGGAAAGCATTGTGAAATAATAGCAGTAGAGTTGAACAAAGGGCTGTACCTCCGCGCGAATTGTGCATTGGGGTACAGTCCTTTTCTCTATGGCAAGCCTTCCGTACCTTTTGAAATCCATGTATAATCATGGAAGATAGGACGATGGACAAGGAGTTGTATAATGATGACTTTTCATATGAAATCAACCGTACCGATTCTTCGCATGTTTGATGAAGCGAAAGCACGAGACTTTTATTTCAATTTCTTGGAATTTAAATGCGATTGGGAGCATCGTTTTGAGCCAGACTTGCCGCTCTATATGCAAATCTCTAATGGAGATTGTGTCATCCATTTATCGGAGCATTATGGCGATAGTACGCCTGGTTCAGCAATCCGCATTGAAGTCGACAATGCCAAGGCGCTTCAAGAGCATTTGTTAGCCAAAAAATATAATTTTGCTAGACCTGGCTTTGATGAAGAATGGAATCAAGTGAGCATTACAGATCCATTTGGCAATCGTCTGCACTTTTATTCTGCTAAGCCTGAGGAAATTAGTTAGATACGGTTGAATAAGAGACATGTGAAGGGGCTGAAATATTGGATCAGTTGATTTTAAATACGGCTAGAGAGGTTGCTATTGCTGCAGCTTATGAAGCGGGCCGGTTTACACGTGAGAAGTTTGGAACATTGGATCATTATGAAGAGAAAGGCGACCATGGCGATATCGTTACGGAAGTCGATTATCTGGCAGAGAGCATCATACTAAATAAAATTAGTAGCGTATTCCCCGATCATCGCATTCGATCAGAGGAATATGGCGAGAATGATCTGACTAGCGAATGGCTGTGGTTGGTCGATCCCCTTGATGGAACTAATAATTTTGCGGTAGGATTGCCGTTGTTCGGCATCTCGATCACGCTCTCTTATAACTTAAAGCCTGTGTTAGCGGTCATTTATGAGCCGATGACAGATCGTTTGTACGTGGCAAGCTCAGGCGAAGGCACTTTATGCAATGCTAAACCAATACATATGAAACAATCAAAGCCTTTTGCAAAAGCGAGAGTTGGCTGGATACAAGGTCATGCGGTGCAAAATGAACAACGTGCCGTGACGCTTAGACATTACATAGACGTTAACACGAAGCGGATGATGCGGCTGTGGGCTCCAACGCTGCAATGGACGATGCTTGCCAGAGGGGATTTGGATGCAATTATCGTTTATAACTCGGAGGGCGAGGATCTATATTCAGGTATCATAATGGTTCAGGAAGCGGGCGGCGTTGTCATTGATTACGATGGCAATCCATTTAAGGGCGTAAATGAAGAGCCTTATTTAATTGCTTGTCACCCTGATCATCAATTGTATTTTATGAACCTTGTTAAAGAAGGACTGGCAAAGTAAGAAAAGGATGGAAATCGCTTTATTCGTATAAAATAAGGAAAACAGTTTTTGGGTAGTGTTCGACCCGCTAAGGAGAGACAACATGGTAGAAGCACTCATAGGAAGCTTTATTTCTGCAATGGCTACTGTGCTAGGCGCGGTTCCGCTGCTCTTTGTCAAAAGTCTTTCGGAAAAATGGAAGGATATATTGATTGCTTTTACAGCAGGCATCATGGTTTCTGCGTCTACCTTTGGCTTGCTGCCGCAAGCTCTCAAGGAATCTGGGCTAATCCCACTTACGTTAGGACTTTTAATTGGCGTAATTGCGCTTGACCTCATTGAAAAAAATCTACCCCATATCGATATTGAGCAAAAAAGAGGAATCTCATCCTTTGACAGCAAGTCGCTGCTCGTCATATTTGCATTAATCATCCATAACATTCCGGAGGGCTTAAGCACCGGCTTTAGTTATGCAAGTGCGAATGGCGGACTTGGACCGATGGTAGCTATTGCAATTGGGGCTCAGAACATGCCGGAAGGGCTCGTCCTTGCCATCTTCCTTATTCATTCCAAGGTGAGCAAGCTGAAGCTTATGCTAATCGTAACCTTGACGGGTCTAATGGAGGTTGTCTCTGCGATAGTCGGTTATTTTGCCGCAAGTTATGTGGCTGGGCTTATTGGCTACGGACTTGCGTTTGCATCCGGTGCTATGTTGTTCATCGTCTATAAGGAGCTAATTCCTGAGACACATGGACATGGTTATGAACGTTCTGCAACCTATTCCTTTATCATCGGGCTGCTTGTGATGGTGTATATTAGTCATTTCTTTGGTTAATCATTCCAAAACCAAGATGTAATTTTGACGGGAAGCACAAACTTTATATTTTAATTGGTTTTTCAAGCTTTATTCGTTTACAATGAACGATAGAAAAGGGAGGTATCATAATATGTCGAAGATAAACAGGATGTTGCTTGACGTTGATACAGGCATTGATGATGCTTTAGCCATCTTATATGCACTGCTTTCACCAGAGATTAAGGTAGAGGGTATTACGACGGGATTTGGGAATATCGACGTTGAACAAGCTACGGAAAATACGCTGCGTGTCATTCAAGTTGCAAATTGCGGTTATGAGGTTCCCGTTGCGAAGGGTGCTTCAGGTCCGCTCAAGCGTGTGTTCCCAGGCGCTGTCGCTCATATTCATGGACATAATGGCATCGGCGATGCAGAATTGCCGTCAACTCATCAGAAGCCTCTAGAGGGTATATCTGCTGCGGAATTCATCGTTCAGAAAGTGAATGAGAGTCCAGGAGAGCTTATTCTTGTAACTGTAGGCAGACAAACGAATCTAGCTCTTGCTCTACAGCTAGATCCTTCCATTGTAACGAAATTCAAAAAGGTCGTTATTATGGGGGGAACAATATTCGCGCCAGGCAACATTACACCAGTGAGCGAAGCAAATCTGTACGGTGATCCAGAGGCAGCAGCGCTAGTATTCGAATCAGAGCTTCCAATTACAATTGTCGGCTTGGATGTAACACAGAAGACTCGTCTTACAAAAACACATATGGAGCAATTATCACGCGAGATTGCTGATGATAAACATGAAATCCTTGATTTCCTAAATGTCGCTTTAGAGCGTTATTTTGAATTTTATGCATTTTCCAATCACTTTGACGGCGAATGCGCAATGCATGATCCGTTAGCTGTTATTGTAGCTATTAATCCTTCTCTCGTGAAAATAGAAACGATGAATGCGGTTATTGACTGCGGTGAAGGTTTGACAGCAGGGATGATCATTACGGATCGCAGAGTACGTTCGGTTGTAGGCCGTCCTGTGGATTTCTGTTTGGAAGTTGAGCAGGAAAGAGCGATCTCCCAGCTATTATCCGTATTTAAAAAAGGGGAATAATCATCAATGGAGCAGAGGCATTCACGCGAGTCCAGATGTTACAAAACGGCAAGAGTATTTCCACCGGACGTCAACAATCACAATACATTGTTTGGCGGGAAACTAATGGCTTACATCGACGATATTGCTTCGATTGCAGCAACCAAGCATTGCCGGCGTTCAGTCGTGACCGCCTCCACAGACTCTGTTGATTTTTTGCATCCCATCAGGCCTTCAGATTCGGTATGTTTAGAAGCATTCGTAACGTGGACAGGCCGAACCTCAGTAGAAGTGTTTGTGAAAGTAATCAAAGAGGATTTATTAAGCGGCGAACGTAAAATTGCAGCAACCTCTTTTTTAACCTTTGTTGCACTGGACGAGAATCGGAAGCCCGTTCCTGTACCAATCGTTGTACCGGAATCGGATGAGGAGATAAAACTGTTCGAGACAGCGGAACACCGAGCGGACATGCGCAAGGTGAGAAGAGATGAAAGCAAAAAGTTTGCTGGCTTTTTGACGGTTACTTATCCTTGGGATTAACTTTTGATTTCTCAAAAGACTGCGTCAGCATAATAATTGCTGTCGTGGTCTTTTTTTTGATGAAATTTAATGTTTAGCATTATATTTGTTGAATCGCTTGCTGTTTTTTTGGGGGTATTGAGAGAAAATACAGCATATTTGTATCGATTTATGTATAAAAATGATCCGAAATACGGGTGTAGAACAAATGTTCTCATACGAATTTGCCTAATTAGATGATATTTTTCATCATCTTGGGCAAAATTGACTTTAATGCCAACCAAATAGAAGATATTGCATTAAAAATTGGGTGAATTGACTAAAACTAATGGTTTTTATCCCCAATATGCTCATTTTGCGAGCAGGGAACATTTGTTCCCTTTTTATATTTAAGCGTTCAGATAGTAAAGGCAGCTCTTTTTAACGGAGCTGCCCAAACATTAGATTAGCAGCTTTTGTCCTTTTTCTTCGGTATAGCTTCGTCGTTTCTGCTTTGTTTATCGCCAAATTGATCGAGCCTGGATGGACTTGAAGCTGGTCCATCATTATCAGGTTTATTGTTTCTTCCTGTCAATGTCATCACCTCCAGCATTATAGGGTGAGCAGGATCTGTCCATTTCATACCCACAAAAAGTCGATGAATTGGAGCCTGTTTGTCCAATTAGACGTAGTAGTGTATGTACATCATTTTTTAAGTCTAATTATTCAGAGTATGGAGAGTGCTGCAGGTTGAATTTTACTTTCGTTTTTACACGTGCATTTTTGTTAAGTTTAATGGGTGCAATCGGGTTCATATGGATATCCATTTGGATTGGCGATCAGCGAATTGCAAATTTTGATCAGAGTATCATTAGTAAAGTTCAAGGAGCGGAATCTGATACTCTTACAGCGATAATGAAGTTTTTTTCGTTTATTGGATCAGGAGTTATGGTTTCTGTTTTAGCCATCATCATGTTAGTCGTATTAGCAAAGTTGCAATATAGAAGAGAACTGTACTTCTTTGCAGGAATCTTAATTGGATCAACCATTTTAAATAGTGTGCTGAAATTGAGTTTTCAACGTGTTAGGCCTACGATTTACCGGATTATTGAAGAAAATGGCTATAGTTTTCCGAGTGGACATTCCATGGCCGCTTTCACTTTTTACGGGATTATCATTTTTCTATTATGGAAGCATATTCCGAAGGCGTATTGGCGTGTCATTTTGATCTTAGTTGGTTCAGTTATGATTCTGGGGATAGGGATTAGCCGGATTTATTTAGGGGTTCATTTTCCAAGTGATATTGTTGGTGGATATTTGGCTAGTGGGACTTGGCTTGCTGTATCGATTGGTTTGTATCAGTATGTACTCGATAGACGGAATCGGAAATTGAAAAGTTAACGATAATGACGAAGCATTGAGGAGTAAATATGAATTGTATTGCTATCCAGCGTTATTATAAAGTGAAGAGAGAAATCACAAGTGTAGAACAAAAAACAATAGTGGATGAACGTCTTATGTATTTATACAAAGAGAAAATTGTTACGAAGTACCGCGAGTTTCCAATAACAGAAGTATTCGATTTATCGTATAAACCGATTGGCGGGGATGGCGGTATTTTCTATTTGCACACGCTGCAAGGTGTTTTCTCGTATATGATATCCGCGGATCCAGCGTCTTTTATAGAAGCGTTTAAGGAATTAAGCAACTCTTCTCCAAAAGAATGATTCAAGTTGAAAATGAACCAAATAGCGTTGCAATTCTTGATGAGACCGTCTTTGATTAAAGGCGGTCTTTACATGTTTAAACAGGTATGGATTTCGCCGAATATGAAGAAGAACGAACCTATCTGCTGTAATCTTAGCTGTAATCTTAATGGAAGCTTAATTGTTGGCTCCAATTACGAATAAGAGTTAAGGTCTAGTTAAAACTGAGTTACACAAGATCTAAGAGTGGTTTGTTAGAATGAGGAAGACAAAAGCAAAGCTATATAAATAAGCAGGTGATTTATCGGAGATTCAACTGAATGGGTTAAAACAAAGAATGTAGAATAAGGGGAGAAAATGAATGATGAAAAAAATATTGAGATTTTTACTTAAAGCTGTAATTGTAATTATTATAGCTATAGTAGTTTTTCTAGCCGTCGTTTTTATCGTTAATATCATCAGCAATAAAACGGATAAAGATAAAATCGTATCATATGGTCAGCTTGTACCTGTAGACGGAAAAAATATGAATGTTTTGATTCAAGGGGATGGCACAGAAACGGTTGTGCTGCTGCCTGGTTACGGAACAGGAGCGCCAGCGCTTGATTTTAAACCACTAGTTGATGAGTTGGCACCATTTTACAAAGTAGTCGTGATTGAGCCATTTGGGTATGGCTTAAGTGATGTTACAGAAAAAGAACGTACTACTGAAAATATAGTGAAAGAAATTCATGAAGCGCTGCAACAGCTAAATATTAACCGCTACACGTTAATGGGCCACTCTATAGCCGGTATTTACGGTCTAGATTATGTGAACAAATATGAGAATGAAGTTACAGCATTTGTTGGGATAGACAGCAGTGTTCCAACACAAGGCGGTTTGGATGAACCATTTCCATCAGATGTTTATAAAATACTCAAAAAGACTGGTTTCTTGCGATTGTTATCGAAACTAACCGACGATCAGCTTATTGCCCCAGAAGTTAATGATGAAATGAGAGAGCAGATTAGAATAATCTCTCTCAAAAATATGATGAATCCCAATATCATTAGTGAAGGGGAAAATTTCAAGCCTAATTTTGCCGCTGTTGAGAATTCGAAATTCCCGAAAGACCTTCCTGTTATTTTCTTTTTAGAAGCGAATAATACGGATGTTGAAGGCTGGGAACAATTGCATGAAGAACAGATAAAAGATTTAGTGCATGGAAAATTGATGACATTTGAAGGCACGCATTATCTACACCATACAAGGTCCAAAGAAATCGTGGAAAACTATAGGAGCTTTATGGAGGATATAAATAAAGGCCAGTAGATAGTTCCAGCCATATACAATTGAATATAAAGCAGGCGCTCCTGGACTACTGCCGGGAGCGCCTTTTTTAGTGTTAAGTGTGATAATACATAGAAGAAACCCCGATTTTGTATCCTTCAGCTTGGATTTGAAAAACCTGAAATCATCTTCTACCTTTCTATACAAGAGTGAACAGCCGGAATGAGAGAAGTAGGGAAATAAACAGCAAGCGTGATCTTTCCGGAGCTTATGCTTTTAGAAAGGGCTGGGTTAATCAGTAGCTTGGAAGAAAGGAGAAATAGAAATGAAGCATTGGACTTTGTGATATAATATGGTAAAATCTTCAACTCCAAAAACCCAGAGACTATCCCACATGTAGCGTTATCTTTCAGAGAAATTATCTCTCAATAACCGTTGTTCCGGAGTTCCTAGATTTGAAGACATCCCAAGAGGAGGAAAACAGAAATGAAGAAGAAGGTTGTTACGACTTTATGCGGTACCATGATACTTTTGGTGGGCATGGGTACAGGTGCTTTCGCGAGCTCGAATCTCCAAGAAATTAAAGCATTGTTAAACGGAGATTTAAAAATCAGAGTGAATGGGGAGATTACTCCTCTCAAAGATGGCAATGGCAAAGCGGTACTTCCTATTACTTATAAAGGAACTACATATCTTCCGGTACGATCTGTGTCTGAGCTGCTGGATGTTCCGGTGAAATATGACGGGACAGCCAAAGAGGTGATTATTGGCGAACAGCAGGCGGGCATTCCCGTGAATCAGGAAGATTTTAACACCAGTCTGCATACCAAGGACCCTGCACAGACCAAATACGGCGGCAAGAATTATAAGGAAGTTCTATACAGCGCACCTAATTCCAATATTAAATATACCGCGCTCAGCCCTAACGGCAAATATCAGAAGCTTGTTCTTCAATTCGCTGCAGTCGGCAAGGAAGTGGAGTCTCTTGAAATTAGGGATAATGATAAGAATGTGCTCCTTAAAAAAGTAGAGAAGATTTCGCCTAATAGTGATCTCCAGACGATTGAGGTAGATATTTCTGGAGTAAAGAACATCGCAATAAATGTGACACAAGCTGTTGACGGCGGGTTCATTATTCCGCTAGATACTTCAATTTACAAGTAAGATTAAGCAGAGAAGCCCACAATGCCCGTATAGGCGTAGTGGGCTTATTTTCATGTGAAATTACAATAGATTTTTCTCGATCTTTTGGTTTGAATGACAGACTCATTCTTTAAAATAGGGCGTAATTCCGCTTGAATATAGGTTCTCCACTAACTTGAAAAATTGTTCTGACGATAAATCCTTTTGACGCTGGAGCCAAAGGCGAAATAAAGAAAGGGAAGTTGTCAGGTAAAACTCAATTAAGTATGGCGTTATGGAATGGTTTTGCGGAACGTTTAATTTTAATTGATCCAATGTGATTTCATTTTTAAGCGTTTTAAAAAACGGGCACTTCCATAATCACCCAAAATGGCATTAAGAACCAGGAGATGTTCTCTTTTGTCCAGACAATAGAGCGTTTCTTGAACCGTATTCATCGATAACTCTTTATTCGCCAATTCTTTTTTCATGTCATTCAATAAGTCATTTTCAACAGAGTCTAACAATTCGTAAATGTCGATAAAGTATTGATAAAAAGTGCTGCGGTTATATCCTGACTTATTCGCAATTTCCTGAATCGAAATTTTCTCAATCGGCTTTTGGCTATATAACTCACAAAAAACTTCTACAAACTTTTGTCTTGTTTTCTCCGTTATTTGAGGTTGCTTGTTCATGTTACCCTCCTACTAGCGAATAAGAATATCATCCGACAAATAATAAAAAACTGATGGTTGATCAAGGAATAATGAAGATTTATAATCACATCATACAACATGTTGTCTGATAATCGAAAGGAAATGTTAATAAGTAGGGGTGGTTTTAATGCCAGCAAAACAAGAAAGAATTTTAATTTTTGGTGCAGGTGTCATCGGGAGCATGTACGCAATTAAGCTTATTGAAGCAGGGTTTGACGTCAGCCTGTTTGCACATTCTAATAGATTTAAATCATTAAGAGAAAACGGCCTGCAATATATAGAAAAAGGTACAGTTAGATCGATACAAGTGAATGTCATTGACACGCTCGAAAATGACGATGTATACGATTTTATTTTCGTTACCGTTCGTTATGATCGGTCCGAATCCGCGTTGTTAGCGCTAAAAGATAATCAAAGTAAAAATATAGTTACGATGTCTAGTAATTCATTTGGATTTTCTTCGTGGCTGCATATCGTAGGGGATAGACTTTTACCAGCTTTCCCCGGCTTCGGCGGACAGATTAAAGATGGAGTATTGCATGCTCGATTTCTACCAAAGATAATAATGGCAACAGCATTTGGTGAAATTAATGGTGTAGTGACAGAACGCATAGAAAACCTAGCAAAATTATTTAAAACAGCAAAGATTCCCTACGTTATTAAAAAGGATATGCAGGCGTATCTAATCACTCATGCCGTATCAGACATTGCCATGTTGAGCTTTTTGCATTCTGAGAATAAGATCATTGACAAAAAAACAGCCAGATCCAGAAAAACGGCACGCAAAATAACAGTCACTTTAAAAGCGCTTCTAAGGGCAATACAAAAAGCTGGTGTTTCAATAGATCCACCAATGCTTAAAATGGTGCTTAAATTTCCAAACTTATTTTTGGATCTTTTCTTTATGACATGGCTACGAACTAAAATGGTTAGGGATATGATGTTGCCGGATTATGCGAATAATGCTAACAATGAGATTGTGCAGCTGAGTAATGATTTAATGAAATTTTTAAGTCAAAATGATATCAAATCGGAAATATAGGTTCAGTAATTTTTTTAAAAAAATATTATGGTACTTTTTTTCAGCAATTAAAAGAGAAGAAAGCAAAAAGCAGATATACTTTATTAATGCATGTTTGTGTCGTAACATAACAAATCGATTATCTAGCATGAAAGTATTTTAAAGAAGGTTCACCTCAGCCAACGAACGGGCAGTTTAATGGAAATGATTTGTAGAAAAAACCTATAGATGAAAGCGACAAAAGTAGTGTAGGTCGGGAGGATTCCAGATCTCGTACATGCTGCGGGATTT
Source organism: Pristimantibacillus sp. Z349TD_6 (assembly GCF_056173205.1). Lineage (NCBI taxonomy): Bacteria > Bacillati > Bacillota > Bacilli > Caryophanales > Paenibacillaceae > Pristimantibacillus (SeqCode) > Pristimantibacillus sp. Z349TD_6. The sequence continues at coordinate 3,852,524 of NZ_CM149662.1, forward strand.
TCTGGCAACCTCTCTGGCGATTTTCATTCAGGACAATTCTACCGGTAGTTGAATAAAGCGGATGTGACAATTCAACCAACGCTTGATAGAATCACGTTTGCGGAAATGCTATGCTGTATTTGACGGTGCGCACTGTACATTTTTTTACGGAGGTAATACGATGCTCGACTTACGTAAAATTGGAGCTTATATTTCGAAACTACGCAAAGACCAGGATCTGACCCAATTGGAACTTGCAGATCAACTGAATGTCAGTCATCAAGCGGTATCGAAATGGGAACGGGGCGACTCGCTACCGGATATCGGAACGCTTCCACAGCTTGCGAGGTTATTCGGAAAAACGGTAGACATCATTATTAATGCAGGAGAAAACGCAGAAAATCGGGAGCACCAGCACCTAGGAACGATCGTTGAGGAGATTGCAGAAAACAGGCCAGAACAAGTTGCAGCGATGGTCAATACCGGAGAGGTGGAGGTGGAAGAGCTTGTAGAAGTAGCACCGTTTGTAAAGGCAAGCGTTCTAAATAAGGTTACTGAACGATTAGACAGCAACGTCTTTAAGTTAGACATGATTATGAGGCTGGCTCCGTTCCTTGGAACTGATACATTGGATGAACTGGTTCGTCAGGCAGAAGAGGGCGAGATTGTGTGGAATGTCATTACCGGACTCGCTCCGTTCGTCAGCAGTGACACATTAAACCGACTGGTGGATAAATCGATTGACGGTTCCTTAGAAGTGCACAATCTTGTTGGAATTGCTCCGTTTCTTGGAAGAGAACATATAGATCGATTGGTACAAAAAGCAGAAGAGGGCAGCTTGAGCTGGCATTCCGTTCAAGGTCTGGCACCCTTTATTAGCAGAGAGACATTAAGTCGTTTGGTAGACCGGGTTGTAGACGGCACCATCGATGCGGACCGGATCATTAGCCTCGCACCTTTCCTGGGTAAGGAACATGTAGATCGGTTGGTACAACAAGCAGAAGAGGGCAGCTTGAGCTGGCATTCCGTTCAAAGTCTGGCACCCTTTATTAGCAGAGAGACATTAAATCGTTTGGTAGACCGGGTTGTAGACGGCACCATCGATGCGAACCAAATCATAAGCCTCGCACCTTTTCTGGACAGGGAAAATCTAGAGAAGTTGATTGGTGGAATATCCAAGTAGAGCAAATCAATTCGAATCAGATATGATGATCAATAATTTATTATACAAGAGGGCTCATTTTTATATTAAACATGGATGCTTTTCTTTTGAATTGATTGGTAGGCAAAATGACACAGAAGATTATGTGGTTGGAATCTGATTGGAGAAAGTAATTGTTTAAATAATTTTGTGTAATACTTAAATCGTAATGGTCAAAATAAAGATCATGCAAATATAAACGCTTATTGACCGGAAATCGAAAAGGTTGTTGCCGTTTAACAAAATTATTGGATTTAAAACTGGATTGAATCAAATATAACGTCCGAAATGTCATATGCAAGAATAAAACAAAAAGAATCACCTCAAAAGGTTGATCTTCAACAATGAAGATCAACCTTTTGTTATAAGAGGTAATCGAGAATCTGCGTGGCAGCCCTTTGTCGTTACGCTAAGTGACAGAATAAGGAGAGAGAGCGAGTAGACCTTATTGGTTTGCTCGCTATTTTCGTTTATAAGTTGACCAAACAGTTCGCTTATACAGCATACTGAATTGGGAGCTGCCTACTCTATTAAAATTACTGCTTGCAAAGGAAGAACAACTCCCTTTAGAAAGTCGAGACCAATGGAAATGAAAAATTCAAACCAGTGATTATTACACAAATTCTATTGGTTGTGCTTAGCGGCATAATTGTCAAGTTTTTGCAGGAACGAGCCGATTTTCCTTTCAGATGCAAGCGCCCATTGCAACCAGCTTGTAGTTAAAGGAAACCTCTCAAAAGGAGATAGCACCAAGTACGTAGTGTACGGAAACCGTAACCAGACTTGAATAAGTTCGTAATCGGTTTTACTAAGTTTCGCTACCTTGCGGTAACCTGTTAGAATAGCCTTAGCAATCTCGAAATTCCAATTGTAATCTTTGCACGAATTATAGATGACTCGAAACAGGTCGTAGGCGCGCAAATCGACGTGTAGCGTTTCGAAGTCGATAAGATAAGTTCCTTTCTCATTTAGAATAAAATTGCTGGGACCCCCATCGCCGTGTGATAGTACTCCGGTTTGGCGCGGATTACGGCTGTAAGATCGATATCCGCTGCTTCGCAGCAACGCTCCCGCTTGGTTCGAATAATGCAAGATTTCCGAGCGGTGCTGTTTTACAAAGCGGTTAATCGGCGGACTGAAACCATTTCTAATTGCCTTGGTAATCTTTTTTTGTAAATTCCGTTGCCGATAACGAAGAGTAGAGTGCCATGATCCGATCCTACTATAAGCGAGTTTACCCTTAAGTCCGGAATGTCCAGCCAAATGAAAATGTGCTAACGCGACGCCACATGCTCGCATATCGCTTAAAGAACGAGGAGAAGGCTCTCTCCCTGAGATCCAGGGTGTAAGTACGTAAGGCTCTCCTTTTTGCGAGATTACATAAAGCCTTCGTCCTTCTGGCATTTGTGGATTGCGCCAAGCAAGAAGCGGCCCGCTATTTTGGACACGTCGCAGGACTCGGTCGGTCCACTGTAAACGCGCAAGCTGCTTTGGCATTCGTTTCAAGCTGAATATTTTCCCGCCAGGTGTTACGACCCGATAAATTCCTTTCCGAATTTTCTTTATTCTGCTTGCCTTTATCCCAAATCGTTTTGCGATACTAGAAATCGGTTGCTCACTCAAGGCGAATTCACCTTCCTCAGGTTCATAAATAATGATTTGTAGCGGCGAGCGATTGTAGGCCATTTATAACGAGCGGCAGTCGAATGGGCGTTGGTCAAACGCTGCTTTTTCTTCGCCGGATTTTTCCACAGCGCTGCGATTGCACCGGCGATAGTGGAGCTATCAACGGAATGAATAACTTGGGCATTCCGAGTGTTCACAAATTCCTTTAGCCCGCCCGACAATGTGGATACAAGCGGTACGCCGTTCGCCATCGCTTCAAGCGCGACAAGGCAGAACGACTCTTTTTTACTCGGAACAATAACGGCCCCATAAGTAGCGTACATCCGCTGTACCGCATCGTTCGGCTTCTTTTTAATCCAACGAATGCGTCCAGCAATGCCATGTCGTTTTGCGAGGGCATGTAGACTGCTCTGATAAGCCACTGAGCCGCTTCCGACGATTGTTAAACTAACATTCTTGTGATTTTGGTATAACAAAGCAACAGCTTTGATTAAGGGGTTAATACCTTTCGAAGGAAGAAGTCTTCCGACATAGAGCAAGTTGGTAGGAGAACCTTTAGTTTGCCTCGACTTGGATTTCACACCGTGAGGAATGATGGTTATTCTGCCTTGTTTACGGGTATTCAGCCGCTTGATTTCATTTGCTTGCCACCTGCTCGGAACGACGATCCGTTTCGCGGTGAGAAACAGCTTGGCTTGGTTTTTTCCAGACGACGAAGTGATCCCTTTCGAAGCCAATGAATGGCATGTATAAATGATCGGGATACGGTACAAGCTTCCTGCTGCCGAAGCAACTGCGGCGAAATCCGTACTATGAACATGAATGAGGTCTGGTTTGCCGAAGCCCATGGCTACTGCCGCCCGTAGAACGGTACTCGCTTTGAACGCTCGAGAGTAATGACTATAGTAACGTGAGTTTTTGGGAATCCTGATGATTCGCAGTCTGCCGTCAGGTTTCGAAAACGAAAGTTGCTTAAAGCCACTGGAACATAACACCATAACTTCTACGTCGATCTTGCTCAGCATTTTAGTCAGACTGGTTGCGACAATACCGAGCCCCCCAACAATATTTGGATGAAATTCATTTGTCATGACCCATACTTTAAGTTTCCTTCTACTTTTCATTAGGGTCCTCCTTTCAACGAATATTTTATGAAACGGGCCCTTAGAATGGACTTTCTCATTAATGATATGTTATGAGTTAACGAATGGATGTTACACAATTAATAGACATTGCTGTTGTTCAGGAAACAAATTGTCTCGTCACGCTTATCGTCGCGTCTCTCTTTGCGACCAAGGACGTTGCAACGACAAGCGATTATTACCAATAGAATGAAAAGCACCAGAATCGTGCCAAGGTTATTGTGTATTATTTAATTCGCCTCCCTGTGTTTTGAATTCCATGTAGAGTATGTGCTAATAGAACGTAGTGATTGGATGTTTGTTCTGGTATGATACTAGCCTTATATAAAAGGATTGGACAGTCAAACATTTGTACCGGAAGGTTATGTTGCGATATCAACTAATTTGAAAGTTTTGAAGTTATAAACACCGTCTGATTAATGAAATGAAGGCTATAATCACGAACAAAGTGAAAAGTGCCAGAATAATAACACTATTAGAACCACTTGCAAATTCACTCATCAAACAATTACCTCCCAATTTTTAAACGCTATGTAGATTATGTGCGGATGATGCTTTGGGATTGGACGTTTGCTTTGCAGTAATGAGTGACCAGATTGAATGTTGAAGATCTAGATATGAATTATTAGAATGCAAAAGACCCATAGAATGGGCCTTCTGGATAGAACCTGTTTGAATAATTTTATATTTTGTAAGAAGGTAAAGGTGGAAATTGAGCTGCTAGTTTAATAGTCTCAGTAATTACAGCCTGTGTTGACACCTTCAACTCTTCTTTCATCATTTCTTTCTTCTCTTCTCTCATTGCGGCCAAGGACGCCACAACTACAAGCAATAATCACTAATAGAATGAAAAGCACCAGAATCGTACCAATATTATTGTGCATTATTCACTATACCTCCTTAAGTCTTGAGTATTTTGTAAATTATAATAGTTGGCGTACACAGTTTTCGTCTATAGATTAGTAATTGCTACGGTTACGGTCGCGGTTGCAACTACAAGCGATGATTACTAATAGAATGAAAAGAACCAGAATCGTGCCAATGTTATTGTGCATTATTCAATTCACCTCCCTGTGTTTTGACTACCATGTAGAGTATGTATTGATAGAATGTAGTGATTGGATTTTTGTTCCTGAATGATATTAGCCTTATATAAAAGGATAGGACAAACAAGATGTTTAGAATGTACTGAACAGCCTAGAGGTGGTCGAATATTAGGGCGGGGAAGGCTGCTGCATTTAACGAAGAAACTCGTTCGAAACTCTGTGCTGTTGGGGTAAGGGTTGAATTATTAAATCACACTGAGACGATGAAACGTTTTGTATACCCGCTCTCGCTTTTAACGAGGGGTATTGCAACGAACATTGAAATGGAGAATTCGCCTTGTGAGGTCCACTGGACGACTAGTTTTGCTATAGAGTTCTTAACGGATAAAGGCATTTTTACGGTTGTTGAATGATTACCTAGAGAGTTTGAACCACAGTTTTTCCAGGGACGGACAGCATTGAATGTTAAGTTTCATTGGAAAAAGAAAGCCCATAGAATGGGCCTTCTCGTTAATGTTATTTTAGAAATTAACGAACTGAGGTTACGCAATTAAATAAAAAATGGTAGTAAAAAGGGTATCTCTTCGAGTCCTTCTTCTCGTCTATCTTCCCGACGTACATCACTTCTCACGTCACTTCTCTCGTCGCGTCGCACATCGCGTCGCACATCACGTCGCACATCACGGGTGAAGACGCCACAACTACAAGCAATGATGACTAATAGAATGAAAAGAACCAGAATCGTGCCAATGTTATTGTGCATTATTCAATTTACCTCCTTGTGTTTTGACTACCATGTACGCTATGTATTGATAGAATGTAGTGATTGGATGTTTGTTCCAGTATGATACTAGCCTTATATAAAACGAGCGACGATTGGGACGGACTGCTCTCTGATGCAGGAAGCGAAATGAAAGACTAAGCTTTTGAATTTCATGCTAATGTATGTGATCTAAGCAATGATAAGGTTATCGAAGCTGCTTTGCAGACCCAGAATGAGAAGAATATGTATGCCATGGATTGGAGTAAAACACAATGTCGCTATTCCGTGCGGTTAATGGCATCCAGCGTGATAATGTGATTTATGCAAAATTACTAGAGGTTCCCGTTGGTACGTATTGCGGCCAGACGAAACAAGTCAAATCATCTGACGTGTACACGCTGACTTCAAGTTCCGCTATCGGGTAACGATAGTGTAATAGCACACAACGCTGCCTTTTTTTTATTAAGCTCCCTCGAAATGATTTAGTTTCCTCACTCGGACTCATGAATTAGCAGGTTTTCATCCTATAGTTAAAGAAATAAGAGGAGGATGAAGAAGGCTGTGGCTGGGGGATGGAGAATTGGGCATGCGGAAATAAAAGGTGGATAGGAATCACCTATATTGTTCCATAATGCGCACGTCTCCACTTCGCCCTAGTGATTCTCGCTCCCATGTCTCAACGGGTTTTGTCATCCTGCGAATGCATGAGCCGATGAGGATTAATTTTATATGCTTGCGGGAATATCTTGATCGGTTCGTAAGCAGTACTGCTTTTAGCCAAAGCGACTAGCATTCGCGCTACTTTACCACATAACTTCATACTGGATTTGCGACGGAGACGAGGGCGACCCTGCTTGATGATACCCATTTCCGTCACTGACTTCAGTTAAGTTTACTTCTCCACTGGCTTTGATATTGGTGAAGAAGTAACAATAAGCAGCAGAGAAGGCATCGGGAGAATGCCTTTTCTTTTGATTGCCGAACGATGTATTGATAAAAACGAAGTGTCAGCGGTGATTAGTTTTTTATTTTGTAATCGGGAATCAAAACTGAGGTGAATCATTGAAGCTGTGTTCGGCTTGACCAATCTTGAAACCTTTACGTTTCCAACTTGTTTTGTCGGCGGGGGTGCTCACTCGCCCTTCATCGCACTTTAGAGCTTCCTTAAATGAGGTTAATATTTATTCAAAGGCGTATTACATTTAAAGTCGAGGGAGTGGAGGATGAATATGAAATTTGCTCCACTGTCCCAACTTCCAGTACAGCTACAATTCTCTCTTGCAGATCTATCTTAAGAGGTATCGGTAGCCGTCGCTCATATATCCATTCCGGCATGGTGCGACGAACATACCAGCCTTTAGAGTTGGCCAACAATTGAAAGTTCTGAATCAAACAACATGCTGCAGCATAATCCTCCCCTTGCTTGTGCGGGTCAGCTTCTTTTTTTGCCAATACGATAAGTAATGACTGCGAGGTATTCCCATGTGAAGGCGCGAGTTTAGCAACGGCTTCTTCGCCGGTCACATAAATAAAACGCCATGGTTCACGAAGTCCATCATTCGGTGCCCAAACAGCGATGTTTAATGTTTCCAAAATGTCTTGAGAAGATATATATCGATCTTCATTAGTTAAATGCGGTTTTGTATCTGTTGTGAATTCTGTCCAGTTCATTTCCGCGGGTGTCCTTTTTCGGCCTTTAGGTGACCTATCAAAGTATCCAATATTTAAAATACCGGCAAACTTCTCCCCTGTCTTCAGGCCAATTTCATTAAAAAATGACGGATTGTTCAGCAATGGGTCCGTGTACCAGAGCATCCCCAAACCGTTTTCCCAACCAACCAATTGAAGGTTTTGCATAATGCTGCAGACGGCGGCATAATTGTTGTCACGCTGTCGATGATTTTCTGAAGATGCCGCAATAAAAACCAGATGAACCGGCGGCGTATTAAGAACGGATTTGGTGAGAAATCCCGTTAATTTTGACGGGATCAATTTACCAAGCTGACTGTCTATTACTTTGGCAAACATGCTCTCTGCCAGTCGCAAACGCGATTCCATGGAGTCATAATAAATGCAACGCCAATGTTGAGGCGCTTCGGATTTCCATAAACTTGAAGCTTGTTTGAGCAAGGAATTCATCAATTCGAATGGGACGGGCTCTGCTTTAAACTTGCGAATGGTTCGACGTTCTATTATCGTTTTGGCAATATTCACAGTCATACCCCCTCGATCGTAAATGCATAGTCTTCAGTTGGCTGAGTGGATGAATCGGAACGAGTCAAACGCAACACCTTCTTTTTATTATTGTTAACCATGAAACTATAATATAAAACCGGAATGGCTGTCAATATCTCTTTATATTCGGTGTTTCAGGGTTGATCCCTATGAAATGACGTGATAAAATAATTTATAAGTGAACAATAAGGAATAGGGCTTAGACAATCTTATAGCGTTAGCCCGCATATTAAAATCGCTAGGGGCAATTCGCTTTTGTAAAGGGGAAGTTAACATCATGTCTGAGGGGTTAAAGCGAACATTGTACGAACGTTTTCTTCACTTTGTTCATCTAACCGAGCAAATGTTTACAGCAGAGATTAGCGAGTTTACTGGCTTGGCACAGTCACATGGGATTACATCCATTCCGAACAACTTGACAAGCGTACATGTGATTGATTGCATTGGAAACAATGAACCTATTAACAATACGTCGATTGCAGAAAAAATGAATTTGTCCAAAGCCAGCATTTCAAAAATTAGTAATAAGTTACTGCAAGAGGGTTTTATCAAACGAAACCAGATGGTTGATAATAAAAAAGAGGTCTATTTTACCCTTTCACCCAAGGGCAAAAGGATTTATGAATTACATGCGACCATGCATGAATTGATGGAGGATAGATTTATATCGGTTTTAAATGATTTGTCGGAGTCTGAAATCCAGGCCTCCCTGAAATTTTTTCAAGTGATGATTGAAAAACGTGATGATATGTTTAAGGGAGAAGCATAGACATTGAAAAATAGTTAGAATTTAACATCAAATTTTGGATTGGTCGCATTTACAGCATTTACACCGCGAATCTCAAGCAGTTTCTGCGCGTATGGAATGCGCCTCAGAATATGATGAAGCTCATGTTCAATTTGCTCAAGCTGGTGGTGCGCCAAGTCGTATTCTTCGAGTAAATAGGCTAAAAGCTTGTAGGCGTGAAGTGCCTGCGTAGCGCCAACGCTGCGTTTAGACAGCACAATGAGCTGCTCGGCTCGATGAAATCCTGCATGGCGTTTCACATATTTCTTCTAGCCGGCAATGACTTTCTCTGTCGTTAAGCTGCTAATTTCCTTCGGAAGAGGAAACAGCCTTAACGTAGCAATGGCGCTGGTGCAGGTAAGGATTTTAAAGACGTGCCATAGTTCAGGGAAGACAATATCTACCCATCGATGAATCTGATTAACAGCGCTGTTAAGTCGTTTGGTAACCATGTCACGGTTGGCCATGAGAATCCGGAGTTCCTCATAGGCTTCTGGGTTGAACCTGACAGGGGAATAGTAACAATTTTTGACCATATCTGCGATGACGAGTGCGTCTTTGTGGTCGCTTTTGGAAGGGGTATTGTCGCGGTTTTCCTTGTTCTTTTTGACGAGGTGGGGATTTACGAGAACAGCCTCAATTCCTTTTGATGAAAGCCAGCGAGCCAGGCTGAACCAGTAGTGGCCGGTAGGGTCCGTACCGACGATAACTTTGCTCAGCTTGAATGATTTGAGCAGATCTTGTATTCATAGGCCGAACGCCCCAAACCCATCATCATGACTGTCGAATTCTAGCGATGACCCCAGAGAAACACCACGATAGCTGACTGCACGAGCGACATGATTCTCCTGGGCAATATCTACTCCGACAATAAGATGGAATGAGGAAATGTTTTCAATGCGTTGATTTTGTTTATCCTGTGATTTAAACTTCACAGTAGAGCGACCTCCTGATGGTGAGATTAAAGGGCTGTAGACCCGTTTCCAACTCCCATATTACAGAGGCGCTCTTTTTCATGCAAAGTCCAAAATATTCGTTTTACAGGAATTCTAAAGGCAGGATAGTTTAAACATTTTCGCGATTAACTTCAAGTAGTGGGTTCATAAATATGTCCGTATCTCGGCTCAAATTTGAAGGAGGAACAAATAAGCCGTAGGGCTTATTTTTTTTATAACTTGTTGGGTTTAACGAAGGAAACAATGTATTTTTATTGTAAAACGATAAATAAAGTGATAAAATCAAAAATGAGGTGAAATAGATGAAAAAAGAGACGCTCTTTTTAAAAATTGTTCTGGTTGTTATGGCAATTCCTGCATTAGTGATGTGTTTTTATGGAATCCCAGCGATGGCGCATAGTATGATGCCGGATTTCCCGGATATTAAAGTTTATCTTTCCGCTTTGGCTGCGTATGTGGCTTCTATTGCGTATTTATTTACTCTACTTCAGGCATTAAAGCTTCTCAGGTACATTGATACAAATACTGCTTTTTCGCAAACCTCTGTTTTAGCACTTAAGAAAATAAAGCAAGCGGCGGTTGTTGTATCACTCATGTTTGCATGTAATCTCCCGCTTTTCTACTTTGTAGCTGACGGCGCCGATGCACCAGGCGTCATGGTCATCGGGCTAATTATAACCTGTGCGCCAGTCGTAATCGCAGTATTTGCCGCAGTTCTTGAGAAATTGCTCAAAAACGCGATCGAGCTCAAAGAAGAACAGGAGTTGACCGTATGATAGTGGTTAACATTGACGTCATGCTTGCAAAGCGGAAAATGAGCGTTACTGAGCTATCCGAGAAAGTCGGCATTACAATGGCGAACCTGTCGATACTTAAAAATGGAAAAGCGAAAGCCATTCGAATCTCAACACTCGAAGCGATCTGCAAAGCACTCGCTTGCCAGCCTGGAGATATTCTCGAGTATCGGCAGGATTGAATAAAATAAAAAAACCGCCGTATATTGCGGATGTAAGTAATGATGAAGAGTTCGAAGTTATATCAATCCTAACGACTACATACACTTCGCCTTTGAGGCTAACGGCAATATGACACTATTCCATAAGAATAACTCATCAATAATAATGCTTGCTCATAACCATTGTTTAATTGGGTGACAAGAACATAGTAACATTGCAAGCCGCATAAATTGCGGCTTTTTTATTTTATGATATCAAGTTCTTGCCAAAATGATATGAAATGAACGTGATAACATTTCTGATGAGTGACAAGAACTTTGTAACAATCCCTATAAGATCTTTCAATTGGACAGCTGCAGATAACAAAATCAGCGACAGTGTTTATTAAACTAACTGGCAGTATGGATTAACCAACTGTAGGGTGAATGTTCAATATCTATAGTAATAAAAATGAATAACAAAAGGAGAATACATAATGGATAAATATGGAATTATAGCATTCTAAAAAAGGATTGGGAAAATGGTTTAGTTTCTTATGAAATTTATTATGAGAATGACATACCTGAGTCATAGATTTGGGATAAAAATGTACTTAGCGGTGATTCATCTCAAATTAAGTTTCTTGGCTTCAATTAGATTAACGGATTAATGACGATGTACAGATACTGATGCTCATCCAGAAACTGAACAACAGGGCTATGATAATGGCCTGTTGCCTCCATTACAATGCAAGGGCTCATTTCCACTGCTATAACATAATTAAGAAAAGATGATAATCCCTCTAGATCATGATTAAATCTAAAGATTTTCCCATGAGGTACTCCACGGTCTAAAAAAGCTTGTTCATGACTCGCCCATATAAAAAGGAGGTCGACCAGAAAGATCCGGTGACCTCATAATACGAACGGGGCAGATCAGCGTGGAATAACGATTGAGTGTTAACTTCTTGGAGCCATAGCATAGGCAATCCAATGAGGGGGAATAGGCTTTACTGGATGACTCCGAGTTCTCCGTCCTCGGATGGTAGGTTTGGATGACTAAAATGTATCAGATTTATTTTTGTTAAAGTGGCCCGGTTTCGGGTTCCAGGGCTATTTAACATATGCCAAGCGGTATACTGTTCAGCATAAGGATTGAGAGCTGACATTCCATCAACTGGAATAATGACATTGTATCCCCGGAATGCAGCGCTAGTGGCTGTATGAAGGACTGCGCCATTAGCGGCATAACCGGTAATCAGAATGGTTTTAATGTCATGCTCATGCAATATTTGTTCTAAATCAGTTTTGTAGAACTTATCAACGTTTGATTTCACAACAGGATCACTTGGCAAGGGAGCTATTTGCGCGGCAATATCCGAGAGGCTTCCCGTTCGTGTAAGGCTATAGACGACAAGCATGCCGCAATCACGACTTCTCTCCAATAGTTGATTAATTTTAGAGATGGAGGCAATACAACGAGGATTATTGCATATAGAGGTCTCCATATCCAAAACTAGGAGTGCACTTGTTTTGGGGTCCACTGAAACGGATTGTAGCTGAGGAGGAGGAGGAGCAGGAACAGCGTTCCATTCATCTATGATGGTTGAATCCTTTCTTCCAGCGTAATAGTTCACATGAAGCCAGTGACTACGTGGCATGCAGTATTCACGCCAAACACCGTACTGGGGACAAAAATAGATCATCCTAATCCACCTCTGGGCTGCATATTTGGTATTAGATTATGTACGCAGATAGGAAAAGGTGAGGCGGGAACCGTTTTAAGAGTAGTCATGCCCATTCCCCAATAATCATTGAATGTAGACGTGTACAGATCAAAAAGGTCTTCCTTAAATCTCACCAATAGCTGTTGGTGGGCAAGAACATATATCGTATGCGGAGTTTGTACAATACATTATTGCCTATAGCTCGGTCTGCATCTATAAAATCATTAATTGGTTTGGAATAGATTAAGAAAAAATCCACTATTAAACATAGTGGGACATCTGTCGTTCATACGCTTTCTTATGGTATTAACCGTGAGGAGGTCTCCACTCGTATGCCCATAAAAGTAAAACTTCAAAAATACGTCGATAGTCTGCCGATTCCCAAAACCATTTTCCCGATAAAACGAGACAATAAAGGTTCGTATTATGAAGTGACCATGAGGGAATTTACCCAAAAACTACACCGTGATCTTGGGCCTACCCGTTTATGGGGTTACAACGGAATGTACCCGGGTCCTACTTTCGACGTGATAAAGGATGAAACGACATATGTCAAATGGGTGAATGATCTGCCTAAAAAGCATTTTCTCCCCATCGATACAACCATTCATGGTGCAGAAAAAACACTTCCACAGGTTCGGACAGTGGTTCATTTACACGGCGGAAAACAGCATGACCATAGCGATGGGTACCCTGATGCTTGGTTTACGAGAAATTTTGAACAAACTGGACCTAAGTTTCAAAGAAAAGTATGCGAGTATCCCAACCTTGAAGCCACTACATTATTTTATCATGACCACACCATGGGTATTACGAGATTGAACAATTATGCGGGACTTGGAGGCTTTTTTATCATTCGTGATGAGCATGAACAATCCCTGAATCTGCCGGTGGGAAAATATGAAATCCCTCTTATGATTCAGGATCGCTCGTTTAACCCGGATGGTTCGCTCATGTACCCTGCTACTCCCGATAATAACAATCAACGTCTTCCTTATCCTTCAATTGTCACACCTTTTGACGCAGATTACATTTTGGTAAACGGCAAAGTATCCCCCTATCTTGAAGTAGAACCGCGAAAATACCGATTTCGGATGTTAAATTACTGTAATAGTCGAGCTATTACATTCAAACTGGACTCTGGACAGCCATTTTATCAAATTGGAACAGATCGCGGCTTACTGGAGAAACCAGTGAAAATGAATGAGATCCTCCTTCTAACGACCGAACGTGCGGATGTGATCGTTGATTTTTCTCGATCCTTTGGCAAGACGATTATTCTTAAAAATGTCTTCAAGGGTGCCTCGCCCGAAACAACCGATGTCATGCAGTTTAAAGTAACCACTCCGTTAAAAGGCAAAGATGCCAGCTCCCTTCCTGATCAATTAACGAAAATTGATTTCCTTTCTAGAGAGATGTCAACAAGAACAAGAAATCTCACACTCGAAAGGGTGGAGGATGAATATGGTAGATCGCTGAATTTACTTGATGGTAAAAGGTGGAATGATCCTATATCCGAGAAAATGGACTTAGGGACTATTGAGATATGGCGATTAATCAATTTGTCAAAGGATGACCACCCCATTCATCTACATGTTGTTGACATGCAAATTCTTGAGCGCCAGCCTTTTAACGTTGCTCATTTTCATGCCACTAGAGAACTTAAGTTTACAGGGCCAGCAGTTCCTCCTGAACCTAACGAAAGAGGATTTAAAGATACGATTCGTGCTCCCAATGGTTACGTTACCTCTTTTATTGCGAGATTTGCTCCTTTTACTGGAACTTTTGTATGTCATTGTCACATGCTCGAACATGAAGATTACGAGATGATGCGACCATTTGAAATCCTAAAGAAAAAAAATAGACTTAAAAATATACTAATGAGAATGATTAACGGGAAACGATAGCACCATGACACAGGAGGAGGGCAACAAATATGGGCTTTCACGGAGGCTTGGAGGTTTTGAGGACAAAGGTTTTGGATGGAGGTTACAAACTATGCAATCACCATATCCTGTATATCCCTTTTTTGGTTATCAAACCAAGTTAGTACAGAAACCTATAGCATTTCCACCACAGCACCAGGATGAAGTTCCTGGTCTGGAGTATCTCATGGTGCCGCGTCCAATTTTTGATTACCCTGGGTATGTCGGTAGCTGCAAGCTAAAAGGAAAGGTTGCGATCATTACTGGAGGCGATAGCGGATTTGGACTTGCAATTGCAGCTGCTTATGCTAAAGAAGGAGCCGACTTGGTTATTGTATATTTGAATGAACATATTGACGCGGAAGAAACCAAAAAGTATGTTGAGCAATTCGGCGCTCGCTGTCTGCTTTTGGCCCGAGATCTTCGCGATCCAGCTAGTTCGCCAGATATAATAGCTGAAACGCTCCGTCATTATAATAGACTGGACATCGTAATCAATAACGCTGCAGTTCAGCCTTTTACAAGAAGTATTATGGACATTTCCAATGAACAACTCGAAAACACTTTTCGTACCAATATCCATGTACGTCACAGGTCAAGTGATTCATGTAAATGGAGGATTGATCCGTTACTCATAATTTTATGCAACATTAAAGCGTGGAGGAGATGAAAAAAATTCAACAAAATCGGGGGATTTTGTTCATAGGTTTATCGGAAGAGACTTTAAGTATGTATGAAGAAAAGGCGTGTGAGATCCCCACTCGAAGCCTTTTCTTGTTGGATAAAGGAATTACCATACAAAAAGTGAGAATCCGGCATATCCTCCGACGGCGAACCTGGCGTGAACGGGTCGGGCACACGGCAGGGAAGGACCAACTAGTCTGTCCAAAATGTGAATGTGACTATGAATACAAGGGGGAGGTCTGTCTACAGGAGAGGAAATTGCGGGTGAAGTATGCCGTAGCCGGATAACCCACGTTTGTCTAGAAAGGATGATTCGTTATCTCACCGGTGTCTAAGAACCGCAAACCAGCCAAAACGAATAAAAAGAACCCACTCACAAACGGGCAGATAAATACATATGCCTCAACTGCAACGGAGAAGAACGCATTCCCCTTCAGATGGTACGGGACTTTGACCGTATGGACGGAGGGGATCCCCTTCCTTTTGCCCCTCAATTCTCATGCGAGGATTGTGGAGGAGAGATGTACCCGGAGTATTAGAAAGGAATTAAAGGATATGTGTACAACATTTCCGATGTGCGCAGAACCTAAAGGACCGTCAGGGAGATCTACCCTGACGGTTTTTGTTAATTATCGGAAAGGTTAAAGCTTCGTCCTGTCGCCGATAAGGAGGGTGTTAGCCGCTTCTTCTTTTGTTGACAAAAACAGTTGTTCTGTATATAGTTGTTTAAACAACTAATTAAGAAGGAGGATGGTTATGACGGCAAATGAAAATGTGCTTGAACGATCGCTTGGTGCTTTGATGGGCATCACGTACCGTAAGATGACGAATGTCCTTCAGACCCGCCTTAAGGATTATGAGATTACAACGGAGCAGTGGTCGGTGCTGTTCCAGGTCGATCAGACAGAGGGTTTGATCCAGAAGGAAATTGCCGAGTTGGCGGGTAAGGATAAGCCGACGACGACCCGGATTCTCGACCATTTGGAAGAAAAGGGGCTGATCTGCCGCAAGATGGCGGAGAACGACAGACGTTCCTTTCAAGTACACAGCACAGAGAAAGGCGCTTCGCTGATCATGGAGACCCTCCCGGTTGAAATGCAGGTAAACCAGGAAATCAAACAATGCATGACGGTTGAGGAGCATGAAATGATCATGAAGCTTCTTCTGCGGATTAATCATCATGTGAGCCAATTATCATAATGTCCGGAAGGAGCATAAAAATATGCAGTCCCAAGAAAGTAGTTCCAGGCTTTGGACCAAACAGTTTCTGATTCTGACCCTTAGCACCCTGCTGTTGTTTTTGAATTTGCAGATGCTGCTTGCGGCTTTCCCGGCCTATGTGAAATCCGCTTTTCAGGCTGACGATTTGACCGTAAGTCTAATCATTAGCGTGTTCGCTGGTTCAACAATTATTACCCGGTTATTAACCGCCCAACTTATGCGTAAAGTGCGTCGCAATGTGATTTTGTATGCGGGACTTGCTGCCGCATGTCTGTTCACCGTAATGTCTGTTGCCGCGGGTTCAGTCGGTATGCTGCTTGTCATGCGGGTTGGTTTTGGGATCGGGTTCGGAATGGCGAGTACGATTATTCCAACGCTGGTATCTCAAATTATTCCAGGCAAAAGGATGGGGGAAGGCATCGGTTATTTCGGCCTTTCAACCAGTCTGGCTATGTCTGTTGGACCGATTATCGGATTAAGCGTGATGAAGCATGCAGGATTCACGACACTTGCTATGCTTGGCACGGCGACCATCCTGCTTATTTTTCCCATTCTGCTGCTATCGCGGGCGATTCCGCCTGATACCAGCAAGAAAACAGCGCCTGCAGCAGGCTCCGCTTCCAAGCAATTATTCCATGCCAAATTATTAATCCCCGGACTGCTTAATGTTATATTGGCTGTGACCTATGGCGGTCTGCTCAGCTTTATCGCCTTGTTCGGGGAATCTGTTCATTTGGAGCAGGTCGGCCTGTTCTTTTTGTTCAATGCGATTGCAGTGATCATTATCCGGCCCGTTTCAGGCAAATTATTCGATCGTTTCGGACATGCTGCTGTTCTCATCCCTGCCGCGATCAGCGTTGTGTCTGCGTTAATGGTTCTATCCTACACAACAACGATGCCGATGCTGATTTTGTCCGCCCTGTTATATGGACTCGGCTTTGGGTCCATTCAGCCCACGCTGCAGGCATGGATGCTTCGTTCCGGCACGCCGCAGCAGTACGGCATGGCCAACAGCATGTTCTATAATACGACTGATCTGGGTATAGCGGTCGGAGCCTTGATTTTGGGTGCCGTTTCATCCATGTCCGATTATGCTTTCATGTACCGGATCTCGGCCGGATTCATGGTCCTGTTTCTGATACTTTATATAGTTGTTCGGTTGTTATCAGCGGTCAGATACAAATTCAAACAAAGCGCCGGGCAAACAACATAACTTCCTGCAGGGACGGTAAATCGCATATAATAGATGATTTACCAGGGAAAGAAAAGTGGACTGTTCATGAATACGCTAGAGCAGCCGCAGAAAATAATCAGACGCCATGTCATCAACATGCTGGAGACCGTGAATGTTCAGACTAGGGAGCGCATGGTATTATTCCTATTCGACGATCTGATTGAAGCGCCCAACTGAACCCGCGACGGCAAGACGATCATTTATTACAGTTTGGGAAGAATATTTGCTCTTGATATCGCTTCTCGTACAAGAACTGTCATCGAGTCGGGTATGCCACACAGTGAAACAACGATCATGTTCTTTCACCTGATAATTCCCATCTTGCAGTGAGTTAGCATACACAGGAGGACGGCAAGTCCCGTATCTATGTATTTCCTCTGTAAGGGGGAGATCCTATTCTTCTAACAGCCTTGCCCCAGTTATTTGCACGGCTGGTCCCCGGACGGAATAACCCTTTCCTACTGCGCCGAACGCTATGGACAGTATGCGCAAAGTAGATGTCGTGCCGGACGACCATCCGGCAAATAAAGACGTGGAAATCAGGTTGATGCCAAGCGGCGGTGAAACAAAAACGCTTGTCCGGTTATTCGGCGGTCAAGGAACGCTGATTGTAAATTCATGGTCGCCGGACAGCAGCCAGCTGGCTTTTGTAAGTTATCGCTTCAAGGACTGATGCCATACAATAAACGGACCCAAAGACGATCCCCCCGGATTTTCGGCGGGGCCGTTTTTTTGGAACTAGCCGTCAAGGACGCCATAAGGCGTTTTTCTTATTTTGCGGATATATGTTCTTGTCCAAAGCGAAAGACAAGAACATATATCCGCAGCCGTATTAGGACAAGAACATTTAATCATAGCCGATTTTTTTGGCCAACAGCCACAGCACACTTGCGTAGTACGATCGTACGTATATTATTGGAAAAATTAACAAACAATAAATAGGCCAAGCGTTACAGAAAAGATGTAAATATGGAGGAATAAGAAAATGGATGATATTCGTGAAATTCCACAGCCAGGAAAAGCAGATCAGACCAAAGAATTTCCTGTAAATACAGTGAATCAAACGAATTCAACCACGAACGCAATCATGTAACTAAAGCGCAAAAATAAATGGCATCTCAAGAGCCTTTGTTGCGAAGCAACCGAATTGCCAAAGCTGATGGTAGAATCGACAGACTTATACCTTATACAAAATAGTGGAATTAATTGACAGAGCAAGTTGAGTGTGATAGCATTGTTTTAATTTAAAACGAAAAGGCTATGATGAGAAATAGTAGCTATTAGGGATCTCACAGAGAGAAGATGGTTGGTGCGAATCTTCATTGATCTAATAGTGAAGCAGTCTCGGAGCTGTGAACCGAACAGAGGAATCTTAGTAGGCTTCAACGGAGTTCCACCGTTATTCAGGAAACAATATCGGAGATATCCCGTATTGATAGAGTGCAGAGAAATCTGAAATTAGGTGGTAACACGGACATAATAGTTCGCCCTAAGTTGACAAGAAATATGTCAGCTTAGGGCTTTTTTTGTTTTATTTCTTCTCGTTTGAATATTTGCATAATAATTTATGGGAATAACTAACAATTGAAATGGAGGTATTGAGCATGATGAAAATGACACCAGATGAGTTAAGAAAATCATATATTGATTTTATGAAAGGAATAGGGGCTAGCCAAGTGCCTTCTTCTAGCTTGTTACCAGAAAATGATCCCTCAACGTTGTTTACAGGAAGTGGAATGCAACCTATGGTTCCATATTTATTAGGGGAAAAGCATCCGATAGGTAATGATATTGCTAATATTCAGAAGTGTTTAAGGACAGTGGATATTGATGAAGTAGGAGATACGTCGCATCTGACATTTTTTGAAATGATAGGTCGATGGGAGTTTAAAGCAAATGAAAATAACTATAAGAAAAAGCAAATCGATGCCATTTGGAATTGGCATATAATCGAATTAGGAATTGATCCTGGCAGGCTGTATATCAGTGCTTTTATAGGAAGTGATGATTTGAATATACAGAAAGATACGGAAGCCATTCAAATCTGGTCAGAAAAATTTAAATCAGTTGGTATAGAACCTATCATTGAAGATGATCCCTATCAATATGGGGCATCTAGAGGTGGGAAAATATTCTTATACGATGAAAAAGAAAATTGGTGGAGTCGAGCTGGAAGTCCATTGGATATGCCTGTTGGCGAACCGGGAGGGCCTGATAGTGAAATGTTCTATGATCTTGAACCGGGCGGTAATTCACTGGATCATCCTGCTTCTGTAAGCGAGAGGTTTTTAGAAATTGGGAACAACGTATTTATGTGTTACAAAAAAGAAGACACAGGATTTGTAAAAATGCAAAATCCCAATATCGATTATGGAGGCGGATTAGAAAGGGTTGCAACAGCCCTTAATGGTGACAAGGATATTTATAATACGGATTTTTTCCTTAATCCCAAGAAAAAATTGATGGAGTTAAGTGGTAAACAATATACTGACGATTTAAAGTCATTTAGAATCATACTTGATCATGTGAGAGCGGCTACTTTTCTAATTAATGATGGTGCTGAGCCAGCGAATAGTGATGCAGGGTATATAACAAGAAGGTTATTAAGAAGGGCGATTCGTGCAGGTAAAAAAATAGGTATACAAGGAAGTTTTGTGGGTGAGTTGTCTGAAGTTTATATAGATGAAGCAACAGTTTATGAAGATTTGATCGGTAAAAAAGAGAAAGTTATCGAAATAGTAAATAAGGAAGAAAATCTTTTCTATAGAACTTTACAGCAAGGAGAATTTGAAATACAAAAACATCTTAAGAATAAGGGTAAAGTTACAGGTGCAGATGCCTTTTATTTTTACGAAACATATGGGTTTCCCTTGGAGTTGACGGAAGAGTTTCTAACTGAAAGTGGATATAGTATGGAGGACAAGGAGTCTTATATAGAGGCGGCAAAGAAACATGCTGAAAAGAGCAGAACTGCTTCTGCGGGTAAATTTAAAGGTGGATTAGCTGAACATTCAACAGAAACTACAGCCCTGCACACGGTATCTCATTTATTACTTGCTGGTTTAAGGGAAGTTTTAGGCGATCATGTTCATCAACAAGGAAGTAATATTACTTCAGAACGATTACGGTTTGACTTCAACCATGATGAAAAACTTACGCCAGAGCAAATAGCTGAGGTGGAAAAGTATGTGAATGATGCGATTTCATCAAAAGCAGTCACCATTATTTCAGAGCTGCCTAAAATTGAAGCGAAAGAAAGTAATGTTGAAGGGAATTTTTGGGATAAATATCCGGATATCGTTAAGGTGTATACAATCAAAGATAACGAAGGGAAAGTTTGGAGTCGAGAAGTATGTGGAGGACCTCATGTAGAAGATACAACAAACTTAGGAAAGTTTAGTATTAAAAAAGAACAATCTTCTGCTGCTGGAGTTAGAAGGATTAAAGGAGTAATTGATAAATATTTCAAAAACGCGGAACAATAGCTGATGTTTTAGGATTGCCATTTGTAACAACGCTATGAGTTGCCGGGAATCCAGGATAAATGATAAATCCCGCAATCGAAGAGGGTTTGACATCGCTTGGCCTTTCCGTTGGCGGTACCGGAGCACAGTATTCAAAGAAAAAGCAATTCGGATTAAATCCGAATTGCTTTTTTACTGCAAGAAAGGGGAACTTATATAAAACATAACGAAAATCGAGCTATATGGTGTATGACACTAGACAAGCCAAGCCAAGCCAAGCCATGTAAATTGTCGGATGACAAGAATATGTACCGATTGCCTATTCAATACCCTAACGTCACGGCGGATGTCATTCCAAATAGAATAGAAGCAAAGGTGTAAAAGGGGTGGAACAATTCATGACATGTCATAATCCTAGCGGTAATAATTGTCACCTCATTTGGTACTGGAATCCCAAAAGGTCCCAAACAGAAGGCTAAGAATAGTACGATGTAGCCATAATGACTTATCATTGTCAAAATTTGATCCACGTAGGTTCCCCATTTTATGAAAATGACTTGTGTGCGCCCCGATAATGACAACAACACCTAAGCTTTTTTTAAAGAAAGAAATGCTCGCCTAATTCATAGGCGAGCATTTCTTTTAGATTATTTAATTAAGGTACCTTTAGAATTCCTGTAAATTGATTAGGTGCAACTCTATTTTTCAATTATAAGACTAAGTGAAAATTTATATGTTCAACTGGTGGATTAACTTCATGTCACAACATATTAGAATTCATCATCTGCAAACGTATTAAAGATAACCATGTCATTTAATAGTAATCATGGGGTTCGATGTCAAACTGTTCTTCCGCGAGGAAATGCGCATGATTAGCGAAATCCGACTTAAAGATACAGCGAGCGAGCTACTCGTTCTATGGATCTGCTCACCCTCCATGTCTCATAGGTTCATGACGAGCCCCAGCCGTTTAGTCCTTCTTGCCCAGAGAGATGTACTGATCCTCGGAAGTGCCGAAAGGAGTGTGCAGTAGCGCGCTCATCAAGCCGAAAGCGACCTCGGACTTGGAACGAGTGAAAACGAACTTTGTGACTTGCTCGGGAAGGAGTTCCGGGCATTCCGAGGTGCAGACGACGACAAGGTTCTCCGGGCTCAGGTACTTCATTACCTGCAAGGCCAAAAATTCGTTGAAGACGACGAGGGGCTTGTTCTCGTGCTGCTGGATAAATTGCTTGAGCGACTCTTCGTCGCTGGTGGCTGCGAATACGAGAGATTCATCCAAACCCGAAGCGGATCGAACGATCTCATGATACCGCTCGTTCGACATGTGTTCGTGAATGAGCGCATAAGGCTGTCCGGTCGGCAATGACGCGTTCAGATCGCTGAACAATTGTTGGAAATCAGGATTGACTTGCCGGAACAAGGAATCGTCGATCAAGCTGTCCACGATAACCAGCGGCGATCCATATTGCAGATTCCTCGATATCGCATGGAAGGATTGGACCATAGCATCGATCAGAAAGAAGCCGTCCAGCTTACGCTCGGCGATGATCTCGAAATTGGGTTTGGCCGGATCGATTTGGGATACAAGGAGATGATAACCCTTCTCCCGGCATCGGCGCTCCAATCCGTCAAGGAAAACTCCGTAGCTGACCGGCTTTGGAATGCGGGCGTCGCCGGTGCTGACGAATAGCACGCCAAGGACATTGGTTTTGCCGAGTGAGAGTGACTTGGCCGTCAAATTCTGAACGTAATGGAGCTTGCTCGCTGCTGTAAAGACCCGCTGCCGCGTCTCTTCCGGAATCGTCTGGGTGCTCACGTTATTAAGAACATAGCTTACCGTAGCGACGGAGACGCCGGCTTCTTTGGCTACGTCGCGGAGTGTCGTTTTTTTCATCATATCAGTAACCGCCTCGTTAGGATCAAAAGTTTAGATAATCATAAGTCCGAACTTGGAAGGATGTCAAACTTGCCGTTGACAAGCCTCAGGAAACGCCCTATACTGAAGCCACTTAACCGGTTAAGTTAAAGCTTGAAGAATGAAGTTCTCAGAAGGGGCTATGCAATATGGAAAATTCGGCTCAATCGAAGCTGATCGTATTACCCGGGGTGCACGCATCCCGGCTGGGGAACGAAAGAGACATCTACATTTATTTGCCTGCGGGCTATGACGATGATCCGTCCGTAAGGTATCCCGTGCTGTACATGCACGTAGGCCAGCACGTATTCGAGCCGAGCAAGCCATCCGGAGAGTCCTGGGGCATGCATCGCGTAGCCGACCGACTAGTGGCGGAAGGGCTGGTTCGGCCAATTATTATCGTGGCGGTCGAACATAAGTACGAGGACGGAACCAGTGAATATTTCCACGACCTGTACGCGTATCCTATCCGCTGCGTCGGTGAGCTCTACGAACATTTTCTGATCGAAGAGCTGAAGCCAATTGTAGATCGCGGATTCAGGACACTGCCGGATGCGGAGCATACGGCGTTAATGGGCTCCTCGGCAGCCGGCATCGCAACGTACAACATTGGGCTCCGCCGTCCGGATGTATTCGGCATGCTGGGCATCCTGTCGCCTTTTTTCGTCCAGGTAGATCCCGGCACTCTTGAAGAAACGCCGCAGTATCGTCTGTATCCTTATAACGATGGGCAAAAAATATGGATGGACATTGGTGGGTCGGAGGGGTTCTTCATGCCATCCCACGTGCGGAGCGTCGCTGAGAATATGCAGCAAGCTGGCTGGAAGCAAGGTGAGGAGCTTTATTATTATCTGGACATGGAAGCCGCGCATTCCGAATGGGACTGGAGCCGCCGGGCGCACATGCCGCTGCTGCACTTCTTTGGCGAAGCCGCCGATGTGTCGGTACTCGCGCTTGAAGGGGACGGTATCGTCGGTGTCGACGGGCCTGTAGTGGTCGTTAATGCGGTTGCCACTCTTCACAACGGCATACGCTTCAGTTTGCTCAAAGCCGATTACCAGACGGATAATCCGGATGTCCTCGGGATTACGTCAGACGGAAGGCTGCTTCCACGGAAACCCGGCACTGCGACGATCGTCTGCCGCTATGGTGGCCAAGAAGCGGCCAGAATGTATACTGTCGTGGAACGGCTATCTGAGACCGTCGACGTCGAGATTGAAATTCGCGTGCCGGATACAACGCCGGAAGATGCCGAGATTTATGCGACGTTCGGCGTTCCGAAGCTCGGCAAAGGATTGTATGGCGGAACGGTCAGTTTGTCTAGAGGATTAACGTTCGATTTTCTCATCACCCGGGGCTACGATAAGGAAGAGGTCGATCGGGATTTCGGGCGGATGCCTTACAGAAGGATTGTCACGGACGAGGACAAGAGAGTCGTTTACACGGTTCATAATTGGATAGACTTAAGGCCAGATACGGGAAGAGAGGAGGAGATTTGAATGACGCAGCCTTCGCGAGTGGAAACCATCGCGAATTTCCGATCGGAAATTATGCGCAACGAAAGGGACATTTTCGTTTATTTGCCGCCCGGCTACGGGGTGGAAGCGGACCGGACGTATCCGGTACTTTATATCCATGACGGGCAGAACGTATTCCATGAAGCATTTAATGGGCAGTCATGGAACCTGCACCGCGTATGCGACCGTCTGATTGCGGAAGGACGCATTGAAAAATTGATCGTCGTGGCTGTCTCGAATAAGGGGATGGAGCGAGACAGCGAGTTCGCGCATCAAGGCCCGTTCGCAGAGGAGCTCGACTACCCTTGCCGGGGAGAGTTCTATGAGCGTTTTCTGGTGGAGGAGGTGAAACCCTACATCGACCGTACTTACCGGACGAAGCATGAGAGCCGCCATACCGCACTGATGGGTTCGTCCAGAGGCGGGCTCGCTACTTACCATATCGGTTTCCGCCGTTTCGACGTTTTTGGCAAGCTGGCCATGCTTTCTCCTTATTTCGCCCAATACAATGAGGTGACGATGACGCATCTGCCCATCGTTCAGACTTTCGATGGGAAAGGACCGTTTCAATTATGGATAGATGCGGGCGGCATGGAAGGCATGACTGTGCGTGTCGATCACGTCAGGCACATGGCGGAGCATTTCGTGAAGCTAGGCTACCGGTCTGGAGATGACCTCGTGTTCTGCTACGAACCGATGGCAGAGCATAACGAGGGGGCTTGGGAACAGAGGGTGTACGCGCCGCTTGTCTTCTTCTTCGGAGACAATGGATCGCCAGTCTCAGCCGAGTTGATCGGTGATTCTGTCGCCGGGATCGAGGGAGCCGAGGCATGGGTGTACCCGCTTGTCACATATGAAAGCGGTTTAGTGTCGGTCGACCTGGACGCAAGCTTCCGCGTTACGCCCGAAGGCGCAGCGGTGGTCGATACGACAGGCTTGATCCGGGCAGTCAAGACGGGGGAATGTGAGATCGTGTACAGCGGACATGCGCTGACCGCATCGACAACAATCAGGATCGTGCCGGAATTGTCCGAGGAGATCGAAGTGGAGCTGGTAGTTGTCGTACCAGACGATACCTCGGCAACGGCGAGAGTATACGCGGGGGCGGAACTGGAGAAGTCCGGACCACGCTCCTACCGAAGGCGGCTTTTTCTGCCGAGAAATACGGGATTTTCTTTTCACATCTCAGAGCATTCTGGTCTAAGGGAAGCAGGCCCGGAGGGGGCGGACGTCCCGAAGCGGCGGTTCGTCGCCGACTGCAATAAGACGTTGCATTATGAAGTCCAAAATTGGATGCTAAGTCAAACGATATGAATACGGGGAATCTCCATGAAGACGAAAACACTGACTCGCGGCGCGAAAAAACTACCATTGTCTTTCTTAACGCTATCGCAGCTCGCCGCAGCCGCTTACTCCAACGGCACAATATTTTTTTCAATTCGAATCGTTCCAGCGATCCTACAACTGAAACAATTGGTTTCAAACTTCCAATAACAAAACATCCATTGAAGTACAAATCAATAACTGATTCCAATAAATATAATTAGTATTAAAATGCTGAGTCCAGGTAGGGTATGGATTCAGCTTTTTTATTAGAAGAGGTTTAATCAAATGCCAAAATCACTAACTTAAGAGGAAGTGACAAAATAACAATGCTGAGAATACAAGATAGATTGTGACACAAGCTAATGTCGGATGACAAGAATATGAGCCGATTAATTACCGCGTAAATCGCGGTTTTTTTATTTTATCGGTACATATTCTTGGCAATGTGCAATGTCAAGAATATGTACCGAATGCCGAAAAAGGCCAAGAATGTATAGCGATTGCCGATGAGCTATTTTATCAAGTGTTCTGCATATTTCACAATCAAACCAAAATCGTCTACAAAGAGAAAATGGTAAAAAGGGACTTTTCATTTATATAGTGCTTTTTGGAATTCGTTGATAATACCTTCAATTAGCATTAATTGAATTTTGTAACTATGTTCTGCAGGCCATTTAGCTTACGGGCAGGATAGTTTAAGATCAAACGCGGTGAACCGTACCACAAATAAGGGCAAGTTTTTTTTGGTGAATTCCTTGCGGCGTATGGGTTTGAATATATGTGCTTAGGTCACATGCGAAGAAACGAGAGAAAGGTGCATCGGTTGATTTTTTTGATTTGTAAAAAGGTGTATATGAAAGTAAACAAAAATCTATTTCCAAGCATAAAATTGCCTCATAGAATTAGTCGTAAAGAGGCCGTTTGGAGCTTGGATAAAATGGACACTCGGATCAAGACCATGTACCAGACTTGTTAAAATCATTTAAACCTAAGAAATGGGGATGAAAGATGAAGCGAAGTCAGAGGTATCCAAGACGAAGTTCCTTGTTGTTATCATTTTTGTTAATCTTATCGATTGTTTTTTCTGTTCAACCATCAGTAGTGAAGGGAGAAGGGGATAGGTCGCCGAAGATTTCGCAGGGGCAGGAGGATCAAATGCCTTTACTTCAAGTTCCTAATCAGCAGGGACAACAAGAAAAGTCCGATCCTGATCTCGAGCAACAACCCCAGTCTAACTTAGAACAGCCGCTTGCCGCTGCTGCTGCAACAGGATATTTCCCACCAAATACCGCGGCATCTGGGAATGTGAAGAACATGGCCTTGCTTTATACTGGATATTACGGTGGACGAACGACATACGAGGGAAGAGAAATCGGCACGTATGACAAGAATACGCTTTTGCCCTATGTTGCGCACTACAACAGTAATAATGTGATGGATGACACCTTTTTCGATTCATTTCTATTTCTAGGAATCAACACATCTGACTATAGAGATTTTGGTGATACAGCGGACCCTGCCAAGTGGACCTATAAGGCGGATTGGGAATGGTATATAAACCGCATTTTCACCGCTAATCAACAGCTCGATGCCCTCAACCAAGCAACCCAGCAAGTTGCAACCACACTAAACCTAACAAATTACAAATCCAAAGTATATATTATGATGCCTTATCCTAATAGTGAAATCACCAATTTCGGAGATGTCGATAACGACGGAATCAGCGAAAATCTGAATTCGACGCCTAGCAATATGACGAAGGTAACCAAATGGTATATCGACACCGTATTAAGCAGATGGAATCAAGCCCAATACAGCAACCTTGAATTAAAAGGCTTCTACTGGTTCCATGAAGATATTGATCACGGCAATCCGGGTGAAGTAAATGCAATTAATAACTCTGGTAACTATCTTCATACGCTGGGTCTGAAACTTGCCTGGATTCCATACTTTGGTGCCGGACAAAGCAATAACTGGAATAATTATGCAATCGATTTTAGCATCCAGCAGCCCAATCACTATTTCGTTCCGGAGACTGATTATTCGAGAATGACGAATGTATCGACCCAAGCTCAAACATATAATAAGGGCATCGAAATGGAGTTTGACGAAAGAGCGATGTTCGACCCCGATTTTAAAAACCGATTCGATAATTACTTAAAGGCCGGCGTAGAATACGGATACATGACAGGAGCGGTCAAGGGTTGGTATCAAGATATTTTTGGGATATATAACTTGTATAAAAACAAGAATAACAACGGTGAAAACGGAATTTATGACGGGAGACAGATGTATGAAGATATCTACAAATTTGTTAAAGGAACGTATACCATTCCAGCTAATCTTGCAAGCGGTAAATCGGCAGTAGCCTCTTCCAACCAAAGCTCTTCTCTATCCGCTGCTAAAGCTGTTGACAATTTGCCGGGTACACGGTGGTCAAGCCAACAGTATTCAAGTACAGAGTGGATTTACGTCGATCTCGGGCAAGCCTACAACATCAAACGCGTCAAACTTAACTGGGAGTATGCTTACGGCAAGAGCTACAAAATTCAAGTATCGAATGATGCGGTCAATTGGACCGATGTGTACTCGACAACGACAGGCAACGGAGGTGTAGACGATATAGGCTTTGTGCCTACAACGGCAAGATACGTGAGAATGCACGCAACAGAGAGGGGCACGAGCTATGGTTACTCTATTTATGAGTTTCAAGTATATGGAGACAGCGTCGGATCCGCTACTACAACAAATTTGGCGTTAAATAATACAGCTACGTCATCTTCCAATCAAGAGGCAGCTCTTTCTCCGAATAATGCGGTTGACGGTAATGTGGCGACAAGATGGGCCAGTCAGTTTGCAGACCCGCAATGGATTACAATCGACCTTGGGCAGGCTTATAACATAAATCGAGTTATATTGAATTGGGAGCTTGCCTATGGCAAAGGCTACAAGATTCAAGTATCGAATGACGCTGTCAACTGGATGGATGTGTATACGACAACGAATGGAGACGGGGGGATTGACGATATATTCTTTACTGCCGTAAATGCAAGGTATGTAAGAATGTACGGAACCCAGAGAGCTTACTCCTTCTATGGCTATTCCTTATATGAATTCCAGGTTTATGGCAAACCGAATCTAGCGTTAAACAAATCGGCAACATCCTCTTCCAACGAGACATCCACATTAACGGCCGATAAAGCGGTGGATGGTAATGTAACGACAAGATGGGCCAGCCTGTTTTCAAATCCGCAATGGATCTATGTAGACCTCGGACAGGAAACCCGCGTCAACAATGTCAAACTCAACTGGGAGTATGCTTATGCTAAGAGCTATAAGATTCAGGTGTCGAACGATGCAACCAACTGGACGGATATAAACATGACAACGAATGGAGACGGAGGTATAGACGATATCTACTTTGAACCGGTAAATGCAAGGTATATAAGGATGCATGCGACAGATCGAGGCACAGGCCACTGGTATTCTCTTTATGAGTTCGAAGTTTATGGCAGCTGAACCATTAGCATAACGTAAAGCCTAATATGGGGTTCTCATCCCAAATAACAAAACAAGCCCATGCACGAAACTGAAGTGCACCCCTTATAGTAGACATTGGAAAAACCCATATGGGAAACCGATGATACTTTAGGGGTGTATTTTTATGAGGAAAAGAGAGCAACCGAATAAATTGTATTCATATGAAGTAAGGAAAGAAGCCGTACGTTTACACGAAGAGGATAGATGGATGTACATGCAAATTACAGAGAAGTATGGAATACAAGATAAAGATAGAGTTCGTAAATAGGTGTATAAATTTAGGAAAAAAGGCAATTACGGATTATTGGATAACAGAGGCCGCCGCGAAGAATATAAAGATATGGATCGTTACAACCAACAACTTCAACGGGAGAATACGGTTTTGAAAAAGTGATTAGAAATCTGGAAACGGGAGGTGTGAAAGGCAAGTATGCAATTATCGAGGAGTTATCTGATGTTTACCCAGTGACCCTGCTATGTGAATTGCTTGATGTATGGAGAAGCGCGTACTATTGATATCTTAAGCGTAAGCAAGCAGACCCTGATGGCGAGACCAAGCAGCGGATCAAAGCGATTTATCTACAGCGTGAGCGAACGTACGGTTATAGGAGAATCCAAGGTGAGTTAAGTTCTTGTCATCCGACACGGTTGGTGTCGGATGACAAAAATATGAGCCGATTAATTACTGTGTAAATCGCGGTTTTTTGTTTTATCGGTACATATTCTTGGCAATGTGCAATGTCAAGAATATGTACCGAATGCTGAAAAAGGTCAAGAATATATTCCCATTGCCGTTGAACAATTTTGATTTCTCACAAAGGCTCACTTATTTGTGGAATTTGTCAGAATGATAGATAACACTCTACAGGAATGCTAACGGGCAGGATAGTTTAATTCACTTCACGAATACCTTAAATATGGAAAGTTCACTAAGTTCGTAATTTAGACGGTAGTTGAAATACCATGAAAATATGAGAAAAAGGAAGATAACATGGATTATTTTTTAAATTCTTGGGGGTGTATATCAATCGAAAGTCCACCTTTGCAAATCAATACAAAACAAACATCTAATTATTAAAAATGGTAGAACTGAATTGAAAGTACATTTCGATGATTTTAAAAGAATTAAAGAACCGAAGTATCATTTCGATGAACAAGTAGATGTCATGTATTTAGAGAAAACAGGACATGTCGAAGATATTTATTGGCATTACAAGTCTGAAAAACACATTTATCTTTCAATCATTGATTGAAAGATAAAATCAAGACGATTTTACGAGGAAGAGCTCATGTAATTAAATAATTGAAGATGCTTACTTCAAATAAAACCATATCACGCTTGAGTCCATTCTTAATTCTTGATTGAATTTATAGGATTGATTATGGTAAAAAGAGATGGCGAGACAATAACCATTAAGAAGGTGAAATGAATGAGGAAATGGCTTGTTGTTACCTTGCTGGTTTTTCTTGTAAGTGCTAGTATCGGTCTTCATCGCACTTCTGCTGCCATGAAAATCTTTCCTTACATTCTGTCGATAGATGGGAAGAAGGTTGAGTTTACAAATGCCAATCATCCAGTTGTACTGAATGGAACAACAGTTGCTCCGTTTCGACCGGTCTTTGAACGACTAGGGCTACATGTGAAGTGGAAACCAGAGAGCAAACAAATCATTGGGGAGAGTTCTGATTTAACAATCACGTTGACGGTTGGCTCCACAAAAGCAATCGTTAATGGCAAGCGCGTAGACATGCCGGCAGCACCCGTTATAATAAAGGGTTTCACCTTTGTTCCCTTACGATTTATTAGCGAATCAAGCGGCGGAGAATTACAAGTTTATGGTGAAGAGGGCGGTAATAATGCCTGGTTACTTTCAGCAAAACAAGTTCAGTTAAATAAGGCAATCATGGATAATGATTTGAAGGCAACTGAAAAGTATTTGCAACAAGGTGCTGACCCAACTGTAGGGGTCGGACCGTTAGGGCCAGCAATAGACAGTTTTGTTCCTTTTTATGGAGATAACCTTGAGATGGTTGTACTCTTCCTAGAATACGAGATGAATGTTAATGCCCGAGAAGAATTTAATGGTACAACTCTACTACATAATGCGGTATTATACAGCAGATACGAAATGGTCAAGTACTTATTAGAACACGGTGCTAATCCTTCTATAGAGTCTAGAATTGGCACACCTTTGGAAATTGCACAAAGCCCAAGTTTCCCCGAAGACCAACAAAATGCTGATGCGATTGCAGAATTACTTAAGTCTTACTTGCAAAATGGGTAATTTTGCTCGACTTGAACGATGAGTTCTTCATATCCCGAACCCCCGAGAACCTTACAATCTAAAATTGCGAGCGCTCTTAAAAGCATGTGAAGATCGGTGCTTTCATTAACATTGAATTCTAACATCTGTTGTAGCATCACGGATTGACTATGCTGGATTTGTAATTTATCCTGTGTTCGGTAAATGAGGACATGTTCTAATGAAGAGGATAACAAGATTACTCCGGGCGGGATACGTAATATCATGAGAGAAATAAGCCTAATCCATATCGGAGCAAAAAGATCTGCTATTGCAGCGGATCTTTTTGCTCCTTACACAAGTGTTGCGAATTATGACTGGTAGTTAATAACCATTTTGGCAACCTGTTTCTCCCATGAATCCGATCCAGACAATTCGACCTTCAGGTATTGAGTACCTGCAGGCAGTTCGTTTTGTGGTGAATACGTTTTCCTATACCAATTGCCAAAAGTATAGACACCAACTGTACTGGTATGAGACACTTGTGTCCAGTTCACATTATCAGGTGAGGTGTAGAATGCTATACCATTCCATACACTGGCATGATAAACGGTCGCAGTAAAGTTGGTGATATTCTGTAAGTTATACACAAAGCTTGCTGTTGTTCCTGTTAACCGTTTAACGCGTGAGGTATCATTATTGAAGTAAAGTGCGCTATTTGTCGTGTCAAATGCTAGATTGCTAGTATGAGAGCTTGTTTTGGACCAGTTGTTCAGATCGTCTGTAAGCGTTTGCGGAGGAGAGTCAGGTGCAGATCCGTTTTCACCAACAAACGTTATAACGCTCTTAGCTGGAATAACGGTCTTGAACTTGCCTCCTGCTAAAGGCACATTAGGACCTTTTGCCATATTTAAGTCACTGTTAGTTGTATAAGGAGTAAGCTTGCCAGCTGTGAATCCGCTTGGGTTGAAGTTCACTTCTGCTGAACTGTCGCTGTCATTGACGGCAACGATTGTGAACTTTCCAGTTGCTGGGTCTTTAAAGGCCGACGCATATACACCTGATTGAGGATTTTCGGATGCACCGATTCTGACATATCCCGGTTTAATAAATTTGCTGAAGTTACCGAAAGCATAATATCTTTTTGTTAATTGGTAAGTACTCGTTGCTTTGTTTACGTTGATTAAGCCTTCGTCATTATTGCCTGGGATTGCTCCTGTCCAGTACAACCACGCATTAACATTCGCCTTCGTAACGAAATCATGAATTTGTTTAGCGAATTTTAAGCCTGAATTAATGCCTGGATCATAGGAATCTACCTTAGATACTTCGGTCATCCATACTTTTTTGCCTTTGGACGCAGCTGTAGTAAAAGGATTAGTTGGCAGCTCAGCGTTAATGACCGGAACTGGATAATTGTGACCGCCAACAATGTCGATACGCTCTGCTGAAGCCGGATCATTGAGAGCATCCTTCACCAGATCCTCGGACCACCATGAAGATTCACCAACAATTACTTTCTTATTCTGAACCCCTTGGTTAATCATAGCTTGTTTCAAATAATTTTTGAGGAATACTTGGATGTTCGTCGAATTCCATTCGCTGGAATTCCAAGAGAGGAAGGTCATAGAGTTCGGCTCATTTGTCAAGGAAACACCGTATAGATCGATACCGAACTGAAGTTTATATTCCTTAATAAACGTAGCCATGAGAGTTGCAAAATCACCATAATTTTCGGATTTGAGGAATCCGCCATTCGTTGTGGAGTTATTCGTTTTCATCCATGCAGGTGGACTCCAGGCGGTTGCGATAATTTTGTCAACGCCTCTAGCCTTTGCTTGCTGCATTACCCATACTTGGTCAGGTCTAGCATTAAAATCATACGTTCCTGGAGCTGGATTGAATTGTGGGAAAATTTCGCCCCTAAGGATGGATAACCCGATACCTTTATCTTGCGTAAACAGCAGATCCATGACTTCACTGCGCGCCGGCTCCGCCAAATCATAGATAGCATCTGACCATCCTGCTTGTGATACTCCGAAACCATCGATTTCTTGTTTAACGTCATTCCAATTCACAGTAACATCCGATGCTGCATGGGCAGTAAGAGGTAATACTATCAATGTCGAGAGCACAAGACTCATTACTACACTAGCACTTGTCAGCCTTTTAAAAAGATTCCGTTTCATACCTAACCACCTTTACTTGAATGTTGGTACTTTCGCATGTATATCCTGACTTTTTAAAAAGCTATGCTGCTTATGATTTTTTTGTGTGTATCATCTAAGTATGATTTGTATTGTTGTGCAATTAACTGTGTAGATTATCTTGCTCACTATTATCAAGCATTCTATCAACCACGGCGCCGAGGCTTCCGAATGCTGCAGATCACTCCCTTCATTGCACTGTATGTCAAGACCTCTGAGACAGCACCTCTGTGTTATTATGACGGATTCCTATTCTCAAGCTGATGGAAAATTTACAGGATTGAGATGGAATATATCGCCATTCAGATGGATTTTAATTGGATATGGTTTGAGTGTCAATTGACAGAACATCATAATATTCACGCATTAGTTGTTTTTGTATTGATTTGATAGGTCGTTTAACCCAACTAATTGGATATTATTTGAATGTCAATGAACAAAACATCATAACATTCACGCATTAGTTGTTTTTGTGTTGATTTGACAGGTCGTTTAACCCAATTAATTGAATGATGTGTTAGATCCGGATGGTGAAGGCATCCATCTTAATACGCTCCGTAAAAATAGCGAGCTCCATGATTATTTCGTTCAGCATCAAATTTCCAAGCCATATAAGCCACGTAATAGGGCTGTAAAACAGCTTATGGATGATATGGATTCATTCATCAAACAGATCAAGATTAACCGTGACCTAGAATGTGTTAAACAGCGTTATATGCAGTCCACAAAGTCCGAACTGGTGGAGCATCTGATAAGACTTGAACAATATGCTGCTCATCATAATAAGTGAATCATAGGAGAAAAAATGGCCGCAACTATCAGCTGCTTTTTGTTCATTGAAAGATCTCGGCGGAGCAGAGCCGGAGCGCGAAAGGAGGGCGAAACCTTGGAAATTATAATTTTGATATCTGAAAAAGACATATATAATGTATGACAACCGAGGGATGAATCTATATAGGATAAGGCCTAAAGCCAATACATTGACATATGTACAAAATACGAGTTTTGTGAATAAGTAGTAATGAAATTATCATTAATGATTAGTTCGTCTTTAATTTGCTGTTACTTTACTTACTCTTGCCTTCATTTTATGGACTTCAATTATAATGATAAATTCCATACAACTTCCGCTTCAAATTAAACGGTTTGCTCTTGTGAATTAACACTAATAAAAACTAGAGTTTAATTTCATTAGTAATGCTACAATTCAGCTGTCGTAATTATCCGTAGAGTTAATTTTAGAGTTAATCCTTAAAGTTTATTTGCTCATCATGAATGTAATTCTAAACTCATGTAAAGTTTCCATTGTAAAATCTAATTATTTCCATATATTTCAATGTTCAATACTTCAGTCATACCACAATGTTCTTCTATAATACTGCAGCTGCAATTTTCTTAGACGGATTGATCATTGAACTTGCATTGGAACTTAAAAAAATAACCAATATGACGCATGTATTGGTAAATAATTTCCTTTTAACAGTCCCGTTAGTTCATTGATTTTCTTTTCAAAATGGTGATGTAGTCTATTTCTAACCCAGTTATATTTTTGATTACTTCCTCTTCTATACCTTCTGCTAGTGCTTTTCGTGCAAATCGTAAGCGATATTTGACTGCTGCCAACATCAGATTGTCTCCTCAAATGGACGAAGGTAAATCGTTTTATTTTTCTGATGCCCTGCTTGATCTAAAATAGTCTTTAGCTCTAACGTCAAGAGTTGCTTATAGAAGACCTTTGTTGTTTTACCATCTGCACCTACCTCTACTGCTAGAAGCAGCACGCCTTCTCGACTATAATAGTTCCGGCAATCAGCTAATTCTAGTGAGAATAGCGGCTTCTTTTGGTAAAACGATATCTACCTGACAAATAGCTTCAACATTTTTAGATTAAGCAGAGCCAACATAAATAATTATCTAATTCAGGAATCGAGAGTGGTGCAACTTCTCCGCTTGTTAGGGCACAAACGTACAGCTAATCATAATTTTCGCATAGGATGAACCAATTTAATTGAGCTTATGAAGTGTGCCGTTCTTATGTTCCTTGAGCAACTTCGAGAATAGCTCGCTTGAGTAATCAATCCTACGCTCAGGGAATTCACCTGTAAGTACAATCTTCAACATATGAAGCAGACGTTTACCCGTTAGTTCAGTAGGCCCAATAGACCATTGTCTAATACTGGGATATAAATATATCAAGCCACTGTAACGAAATGCTACCCTCAATCTTTCATAAAAATCATCATAACTAAGTGATATACCGTTTGCAATTAATTCGTTGTAATAAAGTTTAGCATGCTCTAGGTTAAAATAACTGGCCAGGTCAATATAAAAAGGCGCATAATAGCTCCACCCGAAATCAATAAAATATGGTTTTCCATTATAATAATGTATATGGGGACCATCTACCGACTGCAAATCTCCATGTGTAAGAGTCAGGCTTTCCCTCTCATCGTACAAAGCCTCCATATCACGAGCAAAAGTGTCGGCTTTTTCACGCAGTGATGGCAGATAAGCACCAAATTCTCTGCAAAACTGGGAATTTTGATCCATAAGCGTTTCAAAATGATCCACAGAAATTTTTGTGACCAAGTTTTTCCAATATTGACCGTCAGCATGTGGTAGCCATAGCATCTCCTGACCTCTATGCATATTACGTGCGTGGATTCTAGCTAATGCTTCCGCAACCCTTGGCGACCAATCTACGCTAGATGGAGGTGATTTAACACTTCCCAAATCTTCTATAGCCATCCATCTAGGCTCATCTGTTTCTAAATCAAGTGAAAATGCGGCGGGCGTGTTTAGACGGCCTTGGTCAGTCAATGTTTTCATCACCATGCGTTCTTTTAGAGCGGCTTCTTTAAATATCATGCTCTCCTTTTGTCCATTTTCGTAAGTAACCTCTATACGACGTACTTCCGCACCAGACCACCCACGTTCAGCATCTGTCATATACCCTTTCTCTAAATGACGTACTTTTCCGCGTTGAAGTACTTCGGCTAAGCCTTGAGCAATTATGATCATTTTATGTTCCAAATTAATCTACCTACCAATCTATTTATTTTTGGTTTACTCAGTAGCGCATATTACGTGCTCCAATTGCTCTCTCCCCCATTATTTTATAAAACAAAAAAGGGGCAGAAAATGAACATATCGTTCATCTTCTGCCCCCATAGGGAATTGACTAATGGATAACATGATGTCCCAATTCAAACGAATGTCAAAACAAATGAATCTTGACATTTAGGGCATAATGTAAAAAAACCGTGCATGAGAGCACGGTT
Organism: Pristimantibacillus sp. Z349TD_6; assembly: GCF_056173205.1. Lineage (NCBI taxonomy): Bacteria > Bacillati > Bacillota > Bacilli > Caryophanales > Paenibacillaceae > Pristimantibacillus (SeqCode) > Pristimantibacillus sp. Z349TD_6. Next base: position 3,889,480 of record NZ_CM149662.1, read on the forward strand.
CCACAGTCAACTAGAAGTAGTCGATGTCCCATGTTCTTAACTATTGCTGGATTATTCTATTTATTTCATGAAAAAATAAACCACTTCAATAAGTGGACTTCTGAAATTTAAATGGAATAAACCTAATGCAATTAACTAGTTAAGAACAATAGCAGACACTTGATACATCCCCCTAATATTGAAACTGGCTAAAGTATAAATTAAAACTAGGAAATAGTCAAAAATACTATGCATCAGATCCGGAAATCGTTATAGACCAAGGCAGGATCTTAAGTTTGATCCACTTGCGGTTTTAGAATACGAAAAGTTATGGCTGCGGCATCTACTCGGTTCCTAGCTTTTGAACTTTTTTTGTCAATTGTATAAGCATCATCTTAAGCCGGGTACAATAACCTCGGAGAGGGAAACATGAAATGTTTTTGCTGCGAAAAGATACGGCCTCCAACAGAGAAATTCCCGTATCCTTATTCAACATATGAAGATCACTTGTCGTCGCATTGATTGCAGTCACATTTAAATTGGACGGCCATTCGGTTGTTACAAGCCTTGATTTTACAACGGATTGCCGCATTTCTTGTGTAACTTTAGATGAGTGCCTTTTAGCGATATCACCAAACATTTTTCCTATTTTTTTAGGATTGCTTCCACCCATGAGAACAGCCCTAATCCATTAAACGATTAAGTAATGATGAATATGATTGTGTCACAATTCATTGAGGTGTGAAGTAAGTATGCTTGTTACCCTGGAACCACGTTAACCTGCCCGTTCGTATTATGAGGTCACCAGATAGTGCAACGAGGCTGCCGATCCATACCGGCAGCCTCGTTCTAGTTGTTTATTGAGCTATAGTGTCCCGTTAGTTCAGCAGATTTTTATTTTTCACTAGATTGTCTGTTTCGTGGATCAGATCATGTAACAGGCTTAGAGCTTTCTCCAAACCGGCTTGCTCTTCTGTCACTAAGGTCAATATCATGTTTATTCTATGAGAGTAATTGCTTGGGACCATGCTAAAAGTATCGACCATAGCAGCAGCTCCTTTTTCGTTCATCCAATATGTTTCATTAAGTGCAAACAAAACCTGATTTAAACAAGAGACTGATCTGAAACAACATCCAGCAAAGTAAGATAAATCATTTTTATAGATACCTTTTTTCCCATTCTCTAAGGAGAAATTCGCTTCCCATAGAAATTTTTGAATTACTGCTTTTTGCAAAACGTGCGAGTATGGACTTGTTCTAGACTTCATTTCTCCAACAAGACCTGTTGGATCCCATAAAATCCTACACAACGCAATTTCAGCTAAATATATAGAATTGATAAATCCGTGAGGATGTCCCGGTTGATAGTCAATTGTAAGATCCCCATTGAGACATTTGTCAATTACTTTTGATACTATATTAAGATCACGGTATAAAAAATCGACCGGTTGTTGATGCACTTTCAGCCAACCACCACCATTAATCCATGGCCCCCATCCACCGATTTCTGTTATTAAATTGACTCTATTATCATCATCCAAGGTGGAAGCTATCCGATCAAGGTGGGAAATATCTAACCCATTGTTTAGGTTATAATAAATTCCAATATCAATATCAGAGTTGGGGTTTTCAGTCCCCCTAGCTCTTGAACCACCTAGAACCAAAGCCTGCACACCATCGATTTGCTTAAGACAATCAATAATTTTGGAAATAATACTTTGCACATCCATACCTCTCACTCCGTTCGAATATGTCTAAAGCTGCCCGTTATCTTAATGCCTATCAGTACATCTATTCAAAAACCTTTATTTTGTGAAGATGTACAAGGAGCTGACGAGACAGCTCCCTATCGTTAGTATAGAACACCAGAGGATACTTGCTTTCGCTGCCCTTGCTTAGCCTGGCATATGCCATTTTGACTTCTGACTCATCATCATAGTTCAAAACAAGACTGATGCTGCGGTTATACGAAACCGGCTCGAATGAATCGGAAATCATTAACGGTTCTCTCTTGTTGAATCTATGCCTGAAGGGCTTCAACACGTAATCTCGCAGTAAGAACCGAAACCCAACCGAAGGCAACAATTCCAGCGCTCCCCATAATAACGCCGATCCAAGTGCCGATACTTGAGCCTAAAATAATGAGCACTGGCGCAAGGATACAAGATGCAATACAATAGATACTCCAACCACGCTCGCCTTCTGTAGCAAACCGACGTGCAAAAATAATGCTTGCCGCAATTAGACAAATAAAAGCCGTAAAGAAAGCCACGGAATGGAGTGCTGCATGAACGCTCATCGATGTTGGCATTCCGGCAGAGGCACCTGGGGGAAAGCTGAGGCCAGGATCTGGGCGAAACAGACCTGCCAGGATCATGCCAATCCCATAGATTCCAATGAGCAGCGAACCCCACTTGCCTCCCATACGCCCTCGCAGCAAACGGCGCACTCCAATCGCTGCACATACAGAAAGCAATCCTGTCATGAAGAAATTTGCGCTTTGAATCCATCCCAAATCCCCCAACGTAAGGGTGCTGATGGCGTGGCGCCTGATATCGAATCCTGTACGTGTAAACGATTGAATAATGGCTGCTATGTAGAATAGCGGTGTGGAAACAACGCCACCCATTAGAAGAAGACGAATCGTCCTCGTATTCCGCATATTTGTAAACATAATAATCTTATTCCCCTCTCATTGTCCATTTTATAATCTTGTACAGTCCTTTGAAGTTACTGTGTGCATCGTACGTCTCTTTTTCAGTTAATACTGCTTTTATTTTGATTGGCATCTGAATGGGTAAAAAGACGTCCCATCTCCACTTGCACAACGATGATGGAGACGTCTCTGGTTGAATGAATTCAGATGGCTTTGTTGTTAATTGCCTAACTCGGACTGGTAGATGTGAATCGCGACACCTGTGCTTAGAGTTTTGGCGTCCATGAGGCGCAGTGCAGACTTCTCGATCCCCTCTCTGAACAGCCGTTGTCCCGCGACCTAAGATCACAGGATGGATCCAGAGCCGGTATTCGTCGATGAGATGATACTTCATCAGCGTTTGTGCAAGATCGCCGCTGCCTACGACAAGCAAGTCTCCGCTGAACTCCTGCTTGAGTTTCGCTGCTTCTTCTGCCGCGTCGCCATGGATGATTGTGGCATTCCACTCCGCATGGCTTAGGGTTCTCGAAGCCACGAACTTCGACATGCCGTTCATCCGATCGGCCAGCCCACGCATGCCGACCGCTGACGGCCATGTTGCCGCGAAGGTCTCGTAAGTTTTACGCCCCAGAAGTAGTGCTTCAACCGTGTGGGCCTGCTCGACAATGTGTGCCAGGTGCTCCTCGCCAACATAGGACCGCTGCCAGCCCCCATACTCGAATTCATAGAGTTCGCCAGGCGCCTGCATGACGCCATCCAACGTAATGAATTGCTGCATAATGATTTTCCCCATTTTTATCCCTGTCCTTTCGTGTCGTATAGTCGATTCCGACCGTTGCGTATCTCCAGGATGTCTTTCATCTAGGATCAGCTGAACTTTGCCGTTATAAAGACAACGAACGAGTGAACGGCAAATCGACATACACGAGTCAGTAATAATTGGAACGTTGATACTCGGCTTGTTGAATGATCGTACCGTTTCAGGTTAAAGTAAGAAAAAACGCCAAGCCGGATTCAGGGCTTAGCGTATATTTTGGTTAATTACGCGGTAATTAATCGGCTCATATTCTTGTCATCTGACAATATTAAAGTTCGTGATGTGTCACATTTCGTAGGTCGTGATAATTACAAACAAAAGGAGCCTCACTGGCTCCTTTTGTTCTACGAACATTAAAAAATCCCCTTTTGGGGATTATCATAATCTTTTTCGGTCTTCAATACCTTGATATAAACGTTCAATACTGTAACAAGATTAATTGTTGTGCTCTCGATCCTTTCAACTATTTATTCTTCTGCTTTGTAACTTGCTTACCGCCGATGATAAGCATCATAATACCAATTATTGCTAGAATGATCCGAACTAAGAATGGACGCAATGTAAATACAGTTTCACCTTGCCATTGCAATCCGAACAACGTTTCATTCAGCCCCACAATCGCCAATAATGGCTTAAAAAACAAACTCAGCGCTAATAATGCTATCCCCCAAATCATTTTGCTATTCATTGATTCAAAACCTCTTTTCCAATTAAGATAAATGAAGATTAGTTCACAAAAATTATAGCACTGAGGTCGTTGCGACCAGAATGTTCTTTAGGATCTACTTACCCTAAGCGGCTTACTCATTGTGACACTAACCATCAAACCTCAGTTAAATCAAGTCTTTTATGCGAATTTATGCATATGAAGATTACATACTATTTTGTACATATGTATGTATATCGATTTTTTCTATGGCTTGTGTCACAATCGTCGATATTTGAACAACAATTTCAAATTTAAATTATAGATTTCTCTTCGACCTATCACCCTAGGACTTTGCTTTATCTTTTAATGTTTCAATTATACCTTTGGTTATCGTTCTATATGTCGTTAATTCAAATCTCATTCCAGGGCTGCATTAGCCGCTAACCCAAACCTGAGGTGGCGTAAAGTAATCATCATATTCTTTTAAAGCTTCAGGAGATTGTTTCCTTCTCCACTCCCACATATAAGTTAAATATGTTTCACCTTTACCCATTCTCCAACCAATGCTAAATGGATGAATGTCTGGAAACGTAATCCATTGAGGAAGAAGGAACTCTGGCTCATAGTTCTCCATATTATTTCTGATGTTCATCAACAAATTGCCTAACATGTTTTTTCCTTGCCCGTCACCGCCATCTCCCCAATATGAATCATTGGTTGTATGTTCAACAATAATACAATCTCCTGTTGATAAGAGAATGGACTTAACTTTTGGATGATGTTCTATTTTAGCGACAATAGCTTCCCGCATAATGTTAACTTTGCACTCTTCCCAATCTTTACGGAAACGTGATTGAATGTTTCAAAAATTCGAGAAACAACCATATGGCTTATTTATTTCATAAAAATTGATTACCTTCTTATCAGCATTTCTGCTTAAAAGATTCCGTTTATTTTCTTCAATATTCTTTAATAATTCTTTTGTATTTTTTACAATCTCATCCAAGAAACTTCCCCCATTCTTCATTCGACTTATAAACGATATTTCTATTTTTCTAAATTTATTCTAGATGTGATTGAGCTATCCTGCTCGTTGGCTTAAAGAAGTAACGTCAGTCTAATTCTTTATTTTATTCTGACAATGGCGCTGCATACTGTCGAACGTTTACCCCTGATTGCGGAGCGGGCATTTACTAAGTAAACCGCAGGATGCATGACAGGAATGCCATACTTTGCTGTTTCTTTTATAAGATTCGCTTCTACAGCCAGAAGTAGAGTATAGTAGGAGAAGTTAAAAATTTATTCCAGGAGGCTACAGCCATGTCACAGGAGATTTGGATTAACCTACCAGTCAAAGATGTTGAGAAGTCAACTGCCTTTTTCAATGAGATTGGATTCCATGCGGTGAGCGTTGGTAACGAGAGAGCCAAGCTTGCCATAGGCCAAACAACGATTCTGCTGTTCCCGGATGCCGCGTTTGAGAAATTTACCGGTTCAAAAACCGCAGATACTTCCCGTTGCGCAGAAGTAATATTTTCCATTGGTGCTGGAAGCAGAGAAGAAGTAGATGCCTTTATTCAAAAAGTAGAGTTTGCCGGAGGAAGCATCTTTGGCAAGCCGAGTGAAAATGAGGGCTGGATGTACGGCGCAGGATTTGCCGACTTGGACGGTCACCGTTGGAATCTACTGTACATGGATGAGAGTAAAATGCCGAAACGCTAATATGGTAGCGCCGGTCACCTGCTAAAGGTCACCGGCGTTTTTGTCTTATTTCAGACAGTTTTTTCGATTTCCTCTAAAAACTCTGGAGAAATTGCCCACCCATTTTCGTCCCATAGAAACATAATACAAAATAATGACCGGCACCTTGCCCGAGAGTACCTTCAATTCATCAAGCAATTCTCCCAGTCGTTCAAAACCGTTCTACTCATGCGCAATACTCTCCAATATCCCGTACGGTTGGTTCCTTCGTAGAAAAGCCTAAACGACGCTGGCTCCTTTAGCCACATCTAATTCTACAATAGACTCCATAACACACTCCAAAATTATAAAGCTGCCGTTACTCCCACAATGATCCCAAACCAATAGCTTCGCTACTGATTTATTGAGCTATCGTTTCCCATCAGATGAACAAACCAGGGTTCATTTACAATTGTCTGTTAGAGTTTTAATATTCAAGAGCAAGAAAATGTTAAGCTTACCAATCGTGTCGTGGACATACAATCATCGAACAACCCAAAGCTCATCAACTGGCCCATATTTCACGTGAAATCCTACTCTCTTCATGCCTTCTCATGCATGTTCGTGAGTTTATTTCCTATTGTAAAGTCTTCGGGGATGAGTCAATATAGTAGTCAATAAGTGGTAAAATTTGACGTCGTGCGGTCTTTCAGCAAAAATATAGCTAAAAAATTATGGAGGTGAAGGATACCTATGAGGGAAGCTACAGAGGGACAACATGAGCACAGTGAGATGCTGCCCTTGTTCTCCACCACGGATAGAGGCGGACGAATGACTGCGCTGCTGCCGGGACGTGGCGTCGGACGCGCGACTCCGCTGCTGCCGTGGCTGTTCGCAGCTGCTGCACTGTGGGCGCTGACAGGCTCCGTGCCGTTTGGTGCTCTACTCGGTCTTGCGCCAACACCGGCAATCAGCATGCTCCTCGGTCATCCGGTCACGGTGGGCGTCGCCGTGGTGTTGCTGTTCGTCGCAATCGGTGTGACTGGCGGAGTGTACACGCGAGCGGTAGAACAGTTCGGACAGGCAAGGGTCGCCGGCCTCTTCGTATCGCTAGCGATTGCAGGAGGACTCGTCGTAATCGCTGGAGTCTTACTGATCTGGACGCTGGCGAGCGATCCGTCGCGCCCCTTCAACCTTGAGGCCATTGGGACGTCGCCGACGATCCCGCTAGAGCTTGGCGCTGTCATCGGAGCCTGCTTTGCCCTCTGGGCCGCCATTTCGCTCTTACGGTTGCCCGGATCGATCACACATGCCCGGCTGCGTCAGAGTGACATCGAGCGCCTCCGAGTAGAGGGCAACTCATTCATCGGGACACTGACCACCGTGAGCTTCACGAACTGCTGGCTCTTCGATCTTCCGATATTCAAGGTCGAGGTAGGTTACATCGTCGCCGGTACTCCTCGGGTCGTCTCAGCGCACATGCGCACCAGTGCCGACCGCGTTCCCCTCGTAGGCTCGCGCATGCTCGTGCTGACCGATGATCGCGGAACTTCCCACGTGGAGGTGGACCTGTCCAATGGAGCGACATTTGAGCCGGACGTGACGAAGTACGCCGCACCGACCGACTGAAGCTTCGGCCGGTGCACTCTCCACGAGCTTCACTTCCGCTTACTCCCGTGCTCATATCATGCAGTTTTCCTGCACAACACGAGCACACTTGCTCGTCTTCGCTTTTTTGAAGGTTCAATTTCATTTACAGGAGCGGTCAAGAATTGCTTTGCTTGATGGGATCATGGTGATACCTCCAAATTTCAAGAAAAAAAAGCTGAGTGGTTCGTACTCATCCACTCAGCTCATAGCGTTATTTTACAATAATTTGTATAACATCACTTACCGTTGTTCCGCTTCCATTCATAAATTCACCGCGATATTGATAAATGCCAGGAGCTTTTCCCGAAATTTGTGTATTAGCCGATTGGGCATTTGGTGAGTGTGAAGATAAAGATTGCGTTTCAATAAGTTCGTCATTTTCATATAATCGATACTGTGCTGCGTTCGTGCCCCACCACATATTTGCAGTAATGGTATAGTTCCCGTCTTGATCCCAGTTGTCACTGGATAACACAGGTTTGCCAGGATTCGCATCAGCCACGGTGACGGTATGTGGATCACATGAAGTCGTTCCATACAAATTCGATAACTCACATGTATACACATAGGTTCCATTTGGCTTGCCTTGAATTGGAATTATGGAAGTTTGGGCAGTTGGCGAATCAACGGGCAATGACTTCGTTTGGATCAATTGGCCATTCTCGTACAACTTATACAGAGAGCCATTGGTCCCCCACCACATATTCATCGCAATGTCATAATTGCCATCATGTAAGCCTGTCGCAACACCGCTATTATTCGAAAGTATCGGTTTACCTGGAACCTCATTCACAATCAGCTCAGGACTAACGGAATGCCGTTCGAATTTGACTGCATCAACCCTCGTATAGATCATATCGGCAGGAAGTGTTGGCGGGTCTACCGTTGTAGGAGTAACCCTGGTTAAACGAACATACTCGCTGCCGTCTCCTGCAAAGTCGAACGTTCCTAGATTAACCCAACCCGATGAGCCAACTGTTGCATCGATATATGTGACCTCGGTACCTGATTGATGCTTCACTTCCACTTTGACATAATTATCGTTTGCCGTCGTATGGACGATCTTGTAGATGGAGACCGTATATTTTCCCTCTGGAAACAGGCCTTTCCACGTTGCTGATGATCCTTGAACGGTAGAGTAACGGGACTTAACCCCAATTTTGTATCCGGCTAAGTTGCTTTGGCTCCAAGACCCTTCTGTCGTGTACAACCCCGTTGTATTTGTACTGTCGACGATAACCGTTAGGTCCTTGATCGTGATGATCAAAGGCGGTGTTGTTAAGGTCACTCCGTCAATCGTTACAGTCGCCCATACCTCAATGTGATCTGTGTCTCCATCGAGATTTAGAAGGGTTAACCTACCGCTGCTGTCTACTTCAGCCAGATCCGTACGATCAAGGAAATACTGCACATTGGCCTGTGTTAGATCACCGATCAAACCATTATCCAAATAGCCGGTTACGCTCAGTTGTGCGGTTTGAGTCATCTGCAGCTCGTTCCGATCGGATAGGATCACTGCAGCCTCCAATTGCGGCATCCTGTTCGGGTCCACCCACATGATCGCATCGGCAACGACACGAGACTTATTGGCCTTATTGGTTAGTTCCACGTACCCGCTATCCCCTGCTGCAAAAGGATAATCGCCTAGGTGCACCCAAGTACCATTCGCCGCTGTCTCATCAACGGTAACCGAATCAGAGCCCCCGCTATAATAAACGGCAAATGAGGCATTCGTTGCCCAGCTTTCACTCGCTGTGGTTATTTGCGGAAGCTTGTAATACACACTGTAAGTAACGGTATCCGGCAGCTCCGGCCGCCAAATAATTTTGCTTGTCGCTGTGCCGGTTGTCGATTTGGCATACACATAGTTATCGTAGTAATAGTCGTTAGCCGTTGAATCCCTTATCTAGACCCCTTCTGTCTCCGCCTCCGTATTATCTATAATGATAGATGAACCCTCCTGCCAATCCGGTTGGACTGGAGTTTCGGATACTTTATCAGGCAGATAGAGTGTCCGTTTGCGAGTTTGTTTCCCGTCTGATTCCACGTAATATGTGAAGGTTTGAGATAAGTCGTTCACCCGTATCGACCATTCCATCGGATATATCGTATCTGGGATGGTTGTATACGTAGCCCCGCCATCCAAGGAATAATGGATTGTCGCTGGTTTCGTCGTTTTTGCCTGTACATAGGCATCATAAACCGTTTCGTCGGGCTTGACGATTAGCATCCCTTTAACCGCATCGATTGGACTATGGATATCAAAGAAATAGCTTGCATCCGATGTATCAGCAGCTCTAACCTGATGCAGCGGCACATCAATCTGGAGTCCCTCTACAATGATAGCGGTTATCCCTTTGCTTGAAACCGTAGCTTGAATGATTCCGTTACTCATAACCGCTTGTTCTGGTGTGCCATTATCGCGGATGATGGTTACGGTATAATCTTGTGACGGGTTGAACCCAATGATTTGCGCATTCAATTCAATCGAAGTCTGAACTTCATCTGACGATGCGTTGCTTAGTCCGATATAAAATTTATCCCCGCTCTCTCCCGTTATCCAGTTCAATTGAGGATCGTTCGTCTGGATAATGCCCTTGGGCATCCAGAGCCAAACGTCGGAATTACCGTAGAAATGACCTGGTTTATTGCCATAAAGGTGATATTTGAACCATAAAAAATTCGTTTCGAATACGGAAGGAAATGTAATACTCCCATTTGATTTCAATGATTGCTCGCTGATCAAATAATCCATTGTTTGCCCGAGCTGCCCCGGTATATGGTGATAATAGATAGATGTAGCCCCGCTAGGACCTTCCAGAGGAAAATCCGGTTCAAGTTGGCTAACGGCAAATCCCTTATAGTAATAACCTGGATAGCTGGAATATCGACCAATAACCGAATTATGAGCGATATCCTGCAGTAGTTTATCACCTGTATAGAGCGACAATCGCAGCATAAATGGAGCTTCCTGAGCATTCATCCGATAATAACCGGTTGTGCTTCCTGCTTCAAATGTTAATCCGTTCGGTGAAACGAGCCAGCTATCCGCTTGTACGCCTCCTGCTACATCTTCTGGGAGCTTGCTCCTAGGATATTGGTATTTACCGCTTTCCGGCCAATGGAACGACTCCGCGTAATTATACGTTTCAGGCTGCGGAATCATAACGGTACCTTCAGGAACTGGACGAGCAACGAACATGGTGGCATACCGTTTGGCTTCCTTATAAGCGGCATTCAAGTATTTGGGATCCTGTGTTTCCTCGTAAAGCTCCAAAATCTCCATCCACAGCTTGCTATAATAATAAATGAATTCATTTTTACTCACATTTACGGATTCAGGAGTATCGATATGCTGCATGATATAACTGTCAGCTGCATCCTTGGCAGCCTGTAAATACTGCGCATCTCCCGTCATCCGATACATCATCAGGGGCTGGATGACAGGACCTCGGTCTTTCTGGTCAGGATCACGCACGAGGTACTCTTCCTGTGCCAGCGCTCCAATTCCTGCCGAAGTGCCCATCATCTGATTGACAGCGGCTACGCTTGAAACATCGAACGGCAGGGTGGCCATTTTCCATAACGAAGGCACGCCATATACTTTCTTCTGCGTTGGCGACCAACCGATACCATTTCGCGATACGCCATACTGGACGGACGGCAATGCTCTCGTATCGTAAAGCTGGTCATCCCCAGTCAAATAATAAGCCCCCAAAAGAACTGCATTCGAGCTTGTTCGAACGCTATCTTCGTTTTCGATATCAATAAAGCCCTTGGCTCGGCTCCACCACCCGCTGGGTGACGGGACATACTGAACGGAGTCGTCCCCTTGCGGCTCTATCTTAAGCAGATCGATCATATTGAACATCGCGTCAGTAAACGACTGATCTGATACATTTTCCCGGTATGCCGAATAACCGTACTCATTGCGAAGAATATCTGCGTAGGACTCGTAAAGATTGCTTTTTTGTGCGATTAGCCCCATATGAAATTGATAGGTGTTTTCTGCGCTCATTTGTGAATAAGTCCCTAACTGAGGAGCATATAGAATTGGCTGCACGCTGCCTTCATTATTGACAAGGCTCATGCCAAGCCGTTGTTTCGTAACGCCGCCCGTCGGTTCAAATTCAACCGGAAGCTCTTCCGAAGGTACAAATACCCCATACGTCAATGGATTCCCCGCGCCGTCATTCTTCTCAACCAGACTCATCGGAGCGCTTAGCTCCCGAAGGCTTGTGGATTCCACCGTACCTACCATTTTTGCATGCGACCTAAATCCATTTAATACTTCCTTGACGCCAGAGATTTGCTCTGTTGTGAAGGACTGATATCCAATCACATAATTGCCATCGCGGCGAGGCGTGAAGGCGAAGGAAACATCTGGTTTATCCCCTGCCATGGACCAGTTCACTTCAAAATCGTAATCACTGCCATGCATAGAATCGGTTAAAACCGCCGTGTGGCTGTCTGGAAAATGGATCCCGTCGAATGTAATCCAGCGTTTGTTCATCGTATCGTAGTAATTGGTTCGGCTCCCCGCATTCCCATCCAATAAAACCCATTGCTCCTCAAGTCTTTCCGACACATTATTTATTGGCATCCAGCTCCCTGTGTCCGTGTTCTTGTAGAACATGTCACGAACGATGGATTTGCCTCCATCCCATGCTGCCTCATAGAAGGTCGCCTTATAATTTGCATTTTCGATGCTGCCTTTTTCTGTGTAACTGAGATTCGCTAATGTGCGGCTCCGCAGCGCGGGCAACGGCGGAGCTTGCTGACGGATATTCCCTTCAAATTTGACTGCATCGGCCCGAGTAATAATCGTGCCCGTCGTAGGTTGCATTCGAGTCAGCCTGACAAATTCGGTATCATCACCACTAAAATAATACTCCCCCAAATCCACCCATCCGACCGATGGACCCGACGTAGGTCTAAGATCCATAAACAAAACATCCGTAATCCCGTTGTGAACAATCTCAATCTTTACATTACTATCTGCTTTATCCGCCCAATCAAGCTTATAGAACGATATTCTCGCCGTCCCTGCCTCCAAGCGTGGATTCCAAGTGATGCTTCTACCTACTGCGTCCGTATATTTGGAACTGGAATTATTGTATCCCTTCACTCCCGCACTTGTGGTCCAATAAGGCGAGGAGAATCCATTACTCGCGTTACCTGCATCTACGGTGACGATATGATCAATCGTGAGGCTTCCATCATCAATAATGATCGTCTTATGCGGCTCTTTCTGCTGAATATTCCCTTCGAACTTGACCGCATCAGCTCGCGTAAGTATCGTACTCGTGGTGCTGGTAGACCGTGTCAATTTAACGAATTCTTCACCAACTCCGGAAAAATAGTATTCTCCCAAATCAACCCATCCCGCAGGAGCGCCAGATGAGGGTCTCAAATCCAGATAGACTACATCCGTCGTTCCATTATGAACGATTTCGATTTTTACATTGCTATCAGCCTTATCCTCCCAATTAAGCTTGTATAACGATATTTTCGCTGTTCCTGCTTCCAAGCGCGGATTCCATGTTATCGATCTGCCAGCTGTACTCGTATATTTGGAGCTGGAATGATCATACCCCTTCACCCCTGTGCTTGTGGTCCAATTTGGAGCCGAATATCCATTGTTCTCGTTACCCGCATCAGGTGTCACAACATCATTGATCGTGATGCTTCCATCATCGATGATAATCGTCTGATAAGGTAAGGTCTCCGCATAAGCGGTCGTTATTCCAACCAGGCTGAAAGGAACTACTATCGTCAACATGAAAACGATGAAGAAAAACAGCTTCCTTTTGACCAAACCACTCACAGCCTTTCCTATAAATGATAACGCTTCCAAAATAATAATGCCCCCTTTGCTTGAATGTTCGTAAAAAGCAATTAGCCTTTTCCATCAGCTAATCCAGCTCCTTCGTTTTTATCATAGCACGTCACATCATCTTGAAATTTCTTTCATTTTAACAATTTCTTATAAGATTTTAAGCGATAAGAAACGGCTTCGCCGTCATATGTAAGTGGAGGGTATCCGTTTCTCATAGAAATAGAATAATACTTTATCGCCTAAAACTTATAAAGTCTTCTATCAAAAATTCATATGTCTAAAAAAGAAACCTACATCCTAATTGACCGCTCAATCGCAGTCAGATAGAATGTAGGTTTTCCAAGTGGACAAATCTATTATAATGGCGGCTGCACCACTAACAGCTTCCCAAGCTGAATGACCGTTTGATCATACCAAGCTGGATGCTGCCGAACATGCTCCATACTTTTAGCATTGCCGCTTTCCTCAAACACGGCCGCTTTGTCTGTCTTCTCGTGATCGACTTCGAAGCGAACCGTATGTTTCCCATTCGGCAGCTCCGGCAAGAAAACATATTGATTTCGATTATGATCGTTATAGGGTGTGAATCGATCGATAAGGAAGGGTTCGCCTCCATCAACTGACACCTTCAATCGGCCAGAATCAGGCCCCCCGATATCGAATAATCCTATATGGGTCCCCTCGAATTGCACCGTGATAGCCTCTCCAGGATCGACAGCTCGCCATAGGCCAGGGAACAACCAACTATATTCGCGCACTAACGCAAAATCATCGGGGGTCATGTAAGACCATCCTTCCGAAAAAAGAGTAAGATTATCCAGCGGCAGCATGGCTGCATACTCCCAAGGATTAGCCGGGACCAACGGATTCCGAGGCAAGTGATATTCGAGTCTTCCCTGATGATCGCGAAGCTCGCTTATTTTCTCAAATGACCGGGTAATCGTATCCGTATAAATCTGATGCCCTTCGGGAATTGTCGGATGGACCGAATCATGTGTAAAAATAACGGCTCCTGGATTGGACTGTTCTGCCCTTGAGGTGAAAATGAGCTTTCCATCGGATACCAATTGACTGACCGCTACGCCCAGATGAATGGAAGGAATACCGTAATAATCGGCCACCTCCTCTTGCATAATAGCCCCTTTCTGGTATTCGCCGGCTTGAAATAAGGCCACATCTCGCTCCTTTATCGTATAAACGAACAAAATGTCGGTGAACGGGCTTCGCTTGCGGATCTGTCGGACAATGCCTTCGATCCGCGCCTTGGATTCAGGGACTCCGCCATCGTTACCAACAAATTCGACAAACACAAGATCAGGCTGATGACGCAGTACATCCGTCTCCAAGCGTGCGCAGCCGAGGTCTGATCCTGTCCCATCAATGCCTGCATTCACAGAGCGGATTTCCGCATTGGGATATTTACCTCGAAGCCAATCTCCCGTCATGACTCTATATCCTTGAGAACGCGTATTGCTGCCGCCAAAATAGACGATTGTCACGGTTTCCCCATGTTCCAACTTCGAAATGACATTAGGCAGCCCTCTTCGAGGGAATAGTTCCTTCATCGCGACTTCACCTGCCCTCACTTATTAATTTCGGAGCAAAGCATTTCACAGCAAACACTTCATAGTAAGGAGAACCGTAGGTTGCGCAGAAATGAATCCGGATTCGGGTTACGCGTTTCGCATCCACCTTATGTTTATTCAGCGTGAGATAATTACCGCGGATGATGATTTCACTCTCGGTTCCGTCTTCGAAGGTCAAGGTCACATCATAATCTTGGATAAGGAGCTCGATCGGATCGTCGAAATGCTCCAAATCCAGCCGTGAATTGAACACAAGATGGATTTCTTCCACATTTTTGGGGCTTGCAAAGCAGAATTCCAACCATTCCTGTCCTTCTGTACGTTCAGATATCCAACCGTTCGGCTGACCATAAGGTCTGGAGAAGCCATTAACGACATTCTCTGGGCTATACATATTTTGGGATGGCACCAGGTCTTTGAAGCAAATGCTTTTATTAAGCTTCTTCAGCTTTGACGGAACTTCTGGCCTATAATGGAAGCTGACCGCTCCTGTCAACTTCTCTTCATTTCCGTATACAGCAAGGCTCGCCGCACCTTCCAGTACAATGTAGATTTTGTCGTCAGCCGGCTTCTTGCAGCTGAGGTCCAGCGTTATCCAGTCGTCATAACCGCCTGCAACAACCAAGGGATAGTCTTTCAGCTCGCTGGTGGGAATATAGTTTTCCTTCCGATCTCCGCCAAACAGCTTGACTTGCAAAGTCTCCGGATGCTCGGACCTATTTTTAATATTAATCCGCACGCTTTCAGCTACGGATGTCTGAATCGGCAAGACCAAACATAACGCGTTCTCCAAGGAAATATCTTCGGTTGAATGAAGATTATCATAGCTACGCTGAGACGAGGCATGAATCGTTAATCCGTCAGCGAAATAAGGATCCAACTCCTCTTGAAGCCCTACAATCGTTTGCCCGTCTCGAAGCAGCTGCGCTTGAAGCTCACCCATATGGGCTGTGACTATTTCCGCGGGGTCTGCCTCGTATTTTAAGCATAACGCAGCAGCCGTTCCTACCGCCTGCCCCATACAACCGCAGGTTGCCATAACCCTTGTAGACCCGAAAGCGACATGGGTAGCGCTTATATTGCGGCCAGCGAACATGAGATTAGCAATATTGCGTGAAAATAAGCTGCGGAAAGGAATATTATACAATCCCGGCACGAAATTCCACGCTGTAGCCGGTCCCTCATCGTAGATGCCTTTATTCGCATGCAGATCCATATACCAGCCTCCAACGGATACTGCATCCTCGAAATGAGGTTTTGCTGTAAGATCGTTCTGAGACAGCATATGCTCCCCTATGAACCGCCTCGACTCCCGCTTTCCCGGAATCGGGCATACATAATCCAAGATGAGATTGTCCACATCATCAAACTCGCCGCTATTTTTGATATAATCCCAAATCCCGTATACCAATTTCCGTAGTTCCAATGCGATGTCTTCGTTATTCTTTATAATATCCATATGCCCGCCGTATTCGAGCCACCACAATCCGCCAAGTCCGTTGATTTTCCTTGGAAAAGAGCGATGGTTTAAGCCTTTTCTGATACTATCGAAAAAGGGCAACTTCGTAATATCATACGCAAAGCCAGGTCTTTTGTAAGGAACGGAATAGTCTACGTTACGGGCTTGAAATAGAATCGTATCGCCCATGGTGTAATGGTCCGCCACTTCGGGAGCCAAATCCTCGTTGTATTCATGCTTCGCCTCTCTTCCCCATCGGAAGTGAGCACCTGCTTGATATCCAACAATGCCATCGCCGGAGCAATCGATATAGGTTCGGCTTTCAAAACGAAATTTTCTTTCAGAAGCGAGTTGAAGGCCTTCCACCCATTTAATTCTGTCGTTTTCCATCCCCGTTTCATGCACGCATGTATTGAGGAATAGAGAAATAGTAGGCTCAGCATAAACCATGTCGAGCAAGACCGTATCCGAAAGCGAAAGCATAAGCTTCTTGTTGTATAACGGATTATAATGAAAGATCTTCAGCTTGAGTTCTTCTACCAACCCGCCCTCACGAGCATAATAGGATGGACTGTTTCCGAGATATGCCGACCCGTTGATATGAACCCGGACCTCGCTGCTCGCATTTCCCCCAAGAACCGGCCGATCATTAATTAGTGAAACCTGCAGCCCTTGGCGTGCGGCAGCAATAGCAGCACAAATTCCAGCAATACCTCCGCCTACGACGGTTACATCTGCTTTTATAAGCTCCATTTTGATAACCTCCATGATTAGATCCTTCTATCATGGTAATTGTTTTGATCCCTTTTTTTTTACATGATTTCGCGAAAAAATCATACATTCTTTGCAACCTTATTTGGATTCGTACCGTGTCATTTTTATCCGGTATTGCTTAGGTGTCTCACCCGTATACTCTTTAAATAGTTTGCAAAAGTAACCTTCATTTACGATTCCTACTTCCTCGCACAATTCCAATAAAGAATAATCCTGAACATTTAACAGCTCTAGAGCTAATTGGATTTTTTTACGGTTGATGTAGCTGATCACGCCTTCGTTCATCGTTTTTTTAAATAAGCTGCTAAAATACGACGGAGCCAAATTTACATCCTCGGCAATAGCCTCCAGCGTTAAACGCTGTTTCAGATTTTTCTCTATAAACTGCATAGCACTCATGATTTCTGCACGATGTAATAGTTGTCCAGCATGTACATATTCGAATGTGAAGTCGCCAATATAGGCAAGCTGGTCCTGAAATGCCATAAATTCCATGGGGAATTCAGCTGCTTCTGTGGCCAGCTTGTTCCCTGATTTAAACTTCAACGTAATGTCTCTATACAAGTCTCGAAGCATGGGTGCCATGATAGACTTTTGGATTTTATGGTCTGAAATAAATTGGTTCAAATCAGCAAGTTCTTTATCCAGCTCTTCCTTGGAAATCTTCCTTTTCAACCATATAAGAAAATCAGCCAGCTTCTGCTGAAATTCTGCTTTTTTGTCATTATGGTATTGGAACCGATGCATGGGTGTTTTTACGACTTTCTCAGTATGATAGTAGAAATCCTCACTCACATTTTTAGCTTCCGTGTACGCTTGTTTGATCGATTCCCAGCCTCGATGCGGACCTCCGAAAGCGACGGATACCCGTTGATTCAAATATTGTTGCAAATGAGAGACGATCTGCCCTCCTAATGATTGGCAAGCATATTCCGTTTCCATATCACTGCGGTTATTTTCCCAGGAAAGAAAGCCAATAAAACGATTATCGGACAGATCCGCAGCTACGCCGCTTCCACCATTCATCACCGTTTCCTCGATTACATTCGTCATCGCATATTTCAAGATGTTTTGATCAGCTGCTGAGTATTCGTTCCGGAAACTTTCATACGTATTCATTTCAACAATGAAGCAGCAATAGTTGGCTTGAAAGAAATGGAACTGCATGCGATTGGCAAAATCCGATGCCCGATGGGAAGGAATTTCGCCTCTGATCAGTTCGTTAAAAAATTGCTTGCGGACTCTATATTTATTTTCAAGCACGGATACGTTTAACGATTGAAATTCCGCTTCTTTTTTCTTCACCTCATTTAAAATCCCAGCCGCCTTAGATAAGGCCCGATCCAAATCCGCTTCCCTCAGCGGAACTTTAACAATGTACTCCAATACGTTGGCATGAATAGCTCGCTGAGCGTATTCAAAGGATGAATAGGCGGTCAAAAGGATGTATTGGGTATGGGCGAGCTCCGGCTTTAGCTGCTCAATCATGGAGATTCCATCCATTTTCGGCATAACGATATCGGATATTACGATATCCGGCTTAAGCTTTAAAATTTCCTCAATCCCATTCAGCCCATTATTCGCTTTTCCCACTAGAACAAATCGCTTATCCCTATGGGAGAGCTCGTTAAAAAATAATTCCAATCTTTGAATGATTAGGTCTTCATCGTCAACAATGAAGCAGGTATAGTTTCTCACCATTATGTTTCTCCTTTTAGCAAGTCTGCTGGGAATATGGCGCGTACACGGGTTATTTTCTTAGGTATGCTAACGATTTGGAGCCCGTATTGTTCTCCATAGTGAAGTCTAATTCGGCCATGAATATTATTTAAACCGATTCTTTTCCTTTTCACTTCCACATCACTCGGTTCTGAAACTAAAATACGCTTTATTTTATCAGGTGGAATTCCCTCGCCTTGATCAATGACTTCGATGATGACGATGCTGCCCTCCCTGTACGCATGAATCGTTATCGGGCCTTCGATCCCTCCTCCGTTATAGCCATGGAAGATGCTATTCTCCACAAGGGGCTGCAGCAGCATTCGAAAAACGGGGAAATCTATTAACCCTGCTTCGATATTTTCAATCAAGTGGAAGTTTCTGTTATAGCGGATGTTCTGGATTTCGATATAGTCCGTTACATTTCGTAACTCCTGGTGTAGCGAAACCTTCTCTGAAGCGTCATCAATCCCGTATTCCAATAATGAAATGAGCGATCCGATCACCACATCTACTTTCTCTATTTGTCCGAGACGAATAACATTGCTGATCGAACCAAGCGTGTTATACAGAAAATGAGGGTTGATTTGAGACTGCAGCACTTGAATCTCCAATTTCCTCTCAAGCTCATTATGAACCTCCGCTCGTCGTATCAATTCTACAATTTGCTGCAGCATACGGTCGAAGGCTCGGGAGAGATCTCCGAACTCATCGTTTCGGTTAATCGTTATTGTCGTTGTAAGGATGCCTTGTTCCACTCGTTTCATTTTTGATTTGAGCGCAAAGAGCGGAGTCCTTATATACTTGGCAATAAAAAAAGAAACGAACAAACTTAAGAGAAGACCTGCGGCTAGAAGCTCGATATAATAGGTTTCCAATCTGGACAAGGCGGCTTTCAAGCGTGATTCATCATTGATCGAGATAATGGTCCAATTGAATTTCTCCGTCGGTTTTTTCAATAGGGAGACCGGCAGGCCATCCTTGGTATGCAGTTGAAGGGTTGTTTCTGCCGTATCCAGAATTTGTTCTGCTGACGTTTCCCCGATTGAAAAAGTATGATCTTGAACATTCAGCGGTCCTCTATTTTCCGAAAATCCGGCAATGATCTTACCCGATGCGGTGATCAGAGCCAAATTCATTTGTTCCTGCTTATTAATCTTGAACAAGGTTTCTTCAATAGCATTTAGATCCAAATCTACGGCAATGGCCATCGGAAATGGAGCGCCATTCAGATATCGAACCATCGTAACTGTCCAGCCGGAATACTTTGATTTGTAAGGATCACTGACGAAGGTCGTCCTTCTGTTCTTGTCGGCCGCATGAAATAAAGGCTCTCTTTCCGCTAACGGTTCATCAAAAATACGGGTAGGCGTGCTTCCGCCTACAATGGATAAATCGCTTTTGATCAAATAAATATTACTGACGTAATTGCTGTTGAGTTCATATAGCTCTCTTAATTGCTTTTTGATTACTTCCGTATTGTCTAAGTTGGCTTTCACCGATGTTTCGACCGAGAACAGGATCGTCTGGAAGGAGGAAAAATTAACGGTGAAATACTGATCGACCTTGTCAAGTATTTGATTGGTGTAGAAGATGTCATTGGTTCTTATTTCCTTTTGGACATAGCGATAGGACAATTGGCTTATCAAGATTATGCAGCCTAATACAAACGCAAACACGATAAAAAATAATTTTAAAGGCAAGCTGATTCTTCTTCGCATTGCGCATCTTCCTTTTTGAGTCTGTATTAAAATGACAATAAAGAGAGGGGCTACGAATAGCCACTCTCTTCGTTCATTTACTTGATTAAGCCTGCTTCTTTAAATTGCTTGATTGCTGTTTCCTTATATTTCTTCATGTCAAACTTGGTATCCAACGTTTGGAGGAAATTGTCCCAATTGGATAGAGGGTCTTTGCCCGTCATAAATTTGACTAAGCTTTCATTAATGAAACGCGAACGGTCAGTTGCCAAGGTATCGCTAGGGTCTGCGGTCAATAAGTTTCCAGGCAACGTTGGCCCCACATATTGCTGATTGTTCACGAAAGCTTCTGCCGTCTTAGGATTCTGGAAACTGAAGTACTCGGCATCGTCACCACGGCGCGGCATTCTGTAATGATCGACCCATAAGTACTTTTCTTTCATTTCCTTCGATAATTCGGACGTTTTATTTTTGATCTTGCCGTCCACTACATCCCAATGAATTCCTTTGATTCCGTATGCAAAATTCGGATAGGCTTCTTCGTCCGTAAAGAGATAATTCAGCATGGACAAGATCCGAATGATTTTGTCCTTATCCGCTTTCTTGGAGATGGCCCATGAATTGCCTTGGAACGATTTTCTCTCTACGATTTGATCGCCGTAAGGACCTACCATTGGAGGAATCACGATCCATTCCGGCACCTCTCCGCTGATTTCTTTCATTTTCTGCTGATAATCCGGCTCCAGCCTGCGCGCATCCCTGATCATGAAGCCGACTTTCCCTTTAAATAGCTTTTGGTCCAACAAATCAGGCGAGGTCATCGTCACCCAATCGGGGTCTACCACATTGGCTGCCATCATTTTATTAATGTAAGCAAGCGCTTCTTTCATTTTGGGATCGATAAATAGAAATACCGGTTCATTATCTTTTACTTCAATGGCTGATGGAGGATTGACGCCAAACATCCACATCAAGCTATCGAAGCCGTAAGTTTGCAAACTGCCCTCTTTATTCATGCCGCCGATGAATCCGTACGTATCGTTTTTGCCGTTTCCGTCCGGGTCTTTCTCTGTAAAGGCTTTCATGACTTCAAACAGCTCGTCAGGTGTCGTTGGCACTTCCATATTCAGCTTTTTCAACCAATCATTGCGGATGAAGAAGCTTCGACTGATACCGTTTACATTATCATAACCTGGAACTCCAATGGTTTTTCCTTGATAGGACATCGCCTCCCAGGAGTCGCTGCTAAAACGTTTCTGAAGTTCAGGGAATTGATCCAGATACGGTGTCAAATCCGCAAGAACGCCTTGGTCATAATATTGCGCGAGATCGGACCGACTCTTCAAGAAAAGCAAATCTGGGATATCACCGCCTGCAATAAGCGTATTTAGTTTGGTTGTTGATTGCCCAGCCTGAGGAATCGTCATATCCAAGTCGATGTTCATTGCCTTCTCCAGCATTTGCCGTTGAATGTCTTCATCGCGTGGAGGAATCGGAGCAGCAGCGTTGAACGTGCCTTGGTTAAACATCGTGATTTTCATTTTTTTCGCAAACGGGTTATCCGTAGATGGTGAACTGCTCGAAGCTGTAGGCTTAACCTCCTCTTCTTGATCCCCACATCCCGACAATAGCGTTCCGAGCCCTACAATAGCAGCCAGAATGGCAAATGATATCTTTGTTCTTTGCATATTGACCTCTCCTTTGCTTGTATATTATCACGGTTTCCCGTAACAACCTAGATAAGATTTGCTTTTTAACCTTTAATCGATCCCATGAGCATACCCTTGGTAAAATGCTTTTGCATAAATGGATACACGATCAAAATGGGGACTGTAGTCACAACAACAGCGGCCATTTGAACAGCGAACTGGCTAACCGTTCCGGTATTGGCCATCGACTCAGCACTTTGATTTGCAATGTTAAGCAGAATGTTGCGCAAGACAACTTGAAGTGGCATTAAATTCGCATCATTGATATACACAATCGCATCGAAATAACTGTTCCAATGCCCTACTGCGTAAAATAGGGAAATCGTGGCGAGGACAGGCATGGAAAGCGGTAAAATGATTTTCCATAGCGACTGAAGTTCACTTGCGCCGTCAACTCTCGCCGATTCCTCAATTTCAGCAGGCAATTGTTCAAAAAAGCCTTTAATGATCACCAGATTAAATGCACTAATGAGATGCGGAATAATTAAAACCCATGGACTATTTAACATCCCCAAAGAGCGGATTAACAAATAAGTCGGAATTAATCCCCCGCTAAACATCATGGTAAACACAATGAATAATAAAAACGGACTGCGTCCCGGCAAATATTTTTTGGATAACGGGTACGCCGCGATTACCGTAAAAAACACATTTAACGCCGTGCCTACAATCGTTCGGAACAGCGTTATTTTATACGCCTGCCCTATACCATTAGAAATGAATACTTCCTTATAGGCTGCAAAGGTAAAGGATTCTGGTATAATCACAATCCCTCTTCTTAAAACTTCCGATTCCGGTGTTACCGAAACAGCGACCACATATAAAAAGGGTAGCAAGCAAAGCAGCGATAGCACAATAAGAATAAAATAAACGGTTGATTGCCATGCCTTTTCCCCGATCGTCAGCTTAACCATATCTCATACCACCTCACCAAATTTGACCATCGAATTTTTTGGCAATCTTGTTTGCAGCCAATACTAAAATAAATCCGATGACAGCTTTAAACAATCCCACAGCAGTTGCGAGGCCAATCTTAAGACGCTCCAGCCCCTCGCGGTATACCCATGTGTCGATAATATCGATTTTTTCCTGGTTAAAAGTATTGGCAAACATGAAGATTTGGTCAAAACCAGCGTCCAGAATATGGCTCAATTTAAGAATGAGCATCAGAATAATGACTCCTCGAATGCCGGGCAACGTTACATGCCAGAGCTGTCTCGATTTGGAAGCGCCATCCATTCGAGCTGCTTCATATAAGCTTGGGTCAATCCCTGATAATGCGGCAAGGTATAGTATCGCTCCCCAACCGATGTCCTTCCATATTTCAGACGAGATGACCAGCAGTCTTCCCCAAGCAGGCTCCGTTAAGAAGGAGATGGGATCAAAACCGTTTTCCTTCAAAATCATATTAAAGAGGCCATCACCCGGAGCCAACAATGCAACCATCAATCCATAAACAATGACCCAAGACAGAAAATGGGGTAAATAAGTAATGGTTTGTACGATTTTCTTAAACCATTGGGTATGAACTTCATTAAGAAGCAAAGCAAGTGCGATGGGAGCGGAGAAACCGAACAATAGCTTATACAACGATATAATTATCGTGTTTCTCATGATGTCCCAGAAATAAACGCCGTTAATAAAATCTGTAAAATTTTTAAATCCGACCCACGGGCTATCCCATAACCCCAAAGCCAGATTGTAGTTTTTAAAAGCAATAATGATTCCGGCCAATGGGATGTATTTGAATACGGCAAAATAAACCAATGCCGGAATTAATAGAAGGTACATCACTTTATACTTTTGTATGGTCCTTAACCACGAATTCCGCTTTTTGGAGAGGGGAATAGCTTCCGCTGCCAATTTCGATTGCATGTCATCACCTCTTCTTTATTTATATTTGTATAATAGCACCCCCCTATCTGATAAATTTCTGTCATTTCAAGAATTTCTTATAAGATATTAAGTAAGTGGGCCTTCGATAGTTCTAAGTAAAAGATTTCTACTGAGATCTGCCAAATAAAGTAATTCTCTACTGTGCTTTACAACGAAGGTGAAGGCGCCAATCGATTATTTATCCCTTAAAAATAAAAAAAAACCGCCTTATAGGCGGCAAAACTTCTATTTGCACTATTCATCTGTTCGTATCAGATCAGAGGTGTTTATCAAATTCCACATCGTATTTATTGAAGATGGCCTTATATTTATTTTCGAATATAGTCCATCGCTTTTCTGTTCCGTACTTTTCCTGCAATGCCTTCAAATAATGTTTAGCCGCTGCTATATCATTGGATTGTAACAGTAAATGAAAGCTCTCTTCACCCAGATGTAAAAAAGGACCTGAAGTGTAATAATCAACAACGGATCTGGCACTGGTCATCGTATCATAGAAATGAATAACCTCTTCTACTCCACTTAAAAGCATTTTTCTTAAATCATCCATATTCGTATCAGGAGTGATTGAAAATCGATCTGGAACAGACTCAACAATTTCTCCAATTCTTGCTCGGAAGTGACACTCCGCTTCTTGTGGAGCAGTCAGAATTTCCCTCGATTGTATCAGTGCCAAATCCGGTGCATAAATACCGCAGTTTACATAAAACATTACATTGTCCGCTGAATTGCCAGAAGACTTTTGAAAATTGAACATGTAGATAAGGTTTTCTGTCGTCTTATTGAAATTCAAACTCTTCTTCACGAAGCCACGCTTGGAAAGGAAAGGCTTAACGTCAAGCTTAATCATATCGTTAAATAGCTGCTGCAACATGATCCCTCCTATAAGATTAATCGTTTCCATTACAATTTTGTTAAGAGTTTCAAAGATATTTTCTTTTATTATGTCTACTAAATACTTCTGCAAATAAAACGGAAGATAATTATTGAATATTACTTCATAATTTTCCGCTTGTCCAAACATAAAATTGATTTGCTAATGAATTTTCTCCACATAGTAAACAAATTATTTTACAAAGTATTTGTTGACACTGAAATAATTGTGTAATACATTTGTTTATATACTTTATATACATATATATTTATAAAGTTAGGAGTGAAAATGGATAGGTTTATGATGGGTGGTCTTTGCAATAGGTTAGGCTGGCATCTGAGAAAGAAATGTATTTGAAGTAAATACTTAGTAAGCGAGTTAGAGGAGAATTTAGATGGCTTTATTGCTCAAAAATCGGGGAGCCATGCTGCTTCTGATGTTTAATTTATTTTTGGTCTTTGCTGGTATCGGACTGGTCATTCCCGTTATAACTAAATACATCACAATGCTTGATATTAACGGTAGCACTGCCGGCTTGCTTACCGCCTCCTTCGCATTTACACAGCTGGTTTTCTCACCACTGGCGGGACGGTTATCCGATTCCTTCGGACGCAAGCGCATCATTGTTGCTGGAATGATGGTCTTCGCTTGCGCCGAAGTTATATTCGGTTTGGCTGATTCTGCTCTGCTGCTCTTTGTCTCCCGGATGATGGGCGGCATTAGCGGAGCGTTCATCATGCCCGCAGTTATGGCCTATGCGGCAGATGTTACTACCGAGGAAGAACGTGCCAAAGGGATGGGATTTATCAATGCTTCCTTTTTGACTGGCTACATTATTGGTCCTGGTATTGGAGGCTATCTTGCGGAGTTCGGCATTCGCGTACCGTTCTATGCTGCCGGGATTGCCGGCCTGGTCGCTGCAGTTCTTACAACAGTTGTTCTGCGGGAATCAATGCCATCTACTGTAAAAAAAGATGAGATTAGCGAAGAGGCAATGTTTAATCGGGAGCCCCAAAAGAGTCTGCTCCAACAGCTGCGTTTCGCATACCGCGAACCCTATTTTATAAGCTTGATCCTTGTTTTCGTCATGTCCTTTGGGCTTGCCAATTATGAAGCAGTATTCGGCCTCTTTGTCGACCATAAGCTCGGCTTCACACCGAAGGATATTGCCTTCATATTCACCTTTGCCTCCATTGGAGGCGCAGTCATTCAGTTATCCATTTTCGGCTGGCTCATCAACCGTTTCGGCGAAAAGCGAGTCATTACACTTTGTCTGCTCGCTTCAGGGGTGTTCGTCCTGCTGACGTTGTTCGTTCATCAATATTGGCTGATTTTTGCAGTTACTTTTGTTATATTTTTGTCCATTGATATTTTACGCCCCGCTATCAGCACGCAAATGTCCATGGTCGCGCAAGAACAGCAGGGATATGTGGCAGGACTTAACTCTGCCTTTACCAGCCTGGGCAATATTATCGGACCGATAGCAGCCGGAATACTGTTCGATGTAAATGTAAACTTTCCATATGTGGTTGCCGGAATCGTCCTCATACTAAGCTTCGGGCTTACTCTGTTAACAGGAAACAAGCGTGTACAGCGTACGAGTAATTTAAGAAAAGAGCGGAATGCCGGGCTATAGATTGTGTGAAGAACCTTGAAATTTCGTGGAGTGCCTCGTTGGTAATAACCAAGAGATTCGGAATCAATTATATGTTACTGTTCTCTTTCACCAGACGAAATACATGAAAAACAAAGACCTACCATCTCTGTCTCTTATTATCTTTACAATAAAAATGGACATATCCGCTCTTCTAAAACGGATGTCCATAAATGGTGTATAACACAATATGAAATTACAGTAGCTTAGACTTTTCAAAATCTGCCCCTCAATATCATCCAGTGAGGCTGCCGTGTAATATCGGCAGCCTCGTCTTATCGTAGAACCAATGATTATATAAGCTATACGACTTCCTATCGGTGTTGAATATGCAATAAAGCGCCTGTTAAAGTAAGGTTATTTCGTCAGAACCAGTGGCAAATGATTAACCCCGAACATCATCCAGCTGTCCAACCGCTCCAGCGTGTGCGAACGATCTCTTGCGTAGTCAGGAAACCTGCTAAGAAGTGTTTGAATGGCGATCTTGCTCTCCAAGCGGGCAAGCTGAGAGCCCAAGCAGAAGTGTATGCCGTGTCCCAATGCCAGATGCGGATTCGGGTTGCGATGGATATCGAATTGTTCTGGAGTATCAAATTGGTCTCCATCATGATTGGCCGACCCGATCCAGAGGTTGACCATTTGTCCGGGCGAAAGCGTTTGGCCGTGCAGAACAGTCGTCTTTTTAACGATTCGAATCATCGTTTGAACGGGAGAGCAGTAGCGCAGCACCTCTTCGATGGCTTGCGGAATCATGGAAGGTTCCTCGATTAGACTTTTCCTCGCCTCTCTGTCGCTATCTAGGCACAGTAAGGCTGACGTTATAAGATTGGTCGTCGTTTCATTCCCCGCCACCAGCAGCAGAATGCAGAATCCGATGATCTCCAAGTCACTTAATTGCTTGCCTTCGACCTTTGCATGAACGAGATTGCTGATGAGATCATCCTGCGGGTCAAGCCGTCTTCGATTCATGATGTCAGAGAAATAGTCGCTCATTTCCTTCTGACATTGAAAATAACGTTCGCCGTCATTCCCAACTAGCGAATCCGACCATTCCTTGAACCGGTCGCGATCCACGGACGGAATGCCCAGCATTTCGACGATGACGATGATCGGAAGAGGACTCGCATAATCGAGAAGCGCATCCATCTCCCCCTTCTCTTCTGCTTGATCGCACAATTGCTGCGCAATCGATTCAATTTTCGGTGCGAGCGCTTCGATTGCCCGAGGCGTGAAAGCTTGCGAAACGAGCATACGCAGCTGTCGGTGTTTAGGTGGATCTTGCCTAAGAATGCTTGAGTTGATCGGCTCCATGGCGCTTTCCGTCCCTTTTGAAGAATAATGCTCATGATCGGCAAATATCTTCTTTACATCTTCGTACTTGTACACGTCCCAAGTATTTTTCTCCGAATTGAACATGACAGGGGAAGAGTTTCGCATTTCTTTAAACCAAGACAAAGGTATCAGTTCGCTATCTGTTTTCCAATTCATACGTCGCATCGCCGCTTTCCGCTTAGAATGAAATCAGTTCAACATACCATCTGGCTTGCCGCCTGGGGTCAAAAACAATCCGGTCGTAATAATCTGATAAAGAAAATGTTCAAGATCGTCGCGGTTCATACTACTGCCATAGGTTAGAAAGTAATCGCAGGAACCGTTGAGCAATCCGACAATCCCCGCAGCAGCCAAGCTGCAATTGACATTGATCATTACCCCCTCTTTCCGGCTTCCTTCGAGCACCTCTGCTATAAAACGAATATAGCCGAGACTCAGTTCATTCAATTCCTCTAGTACTTCCTGATCGATTCCGTTCGACAATTCGTTGAACACGATATGTGCGAATCCGCTGGAATCCAGAAACAAGTCGAGATTGTGCCGGATGATTCGCCTGATTTGCTCTTCCAACGAAAGATCAGTTTGCAGCTCATTCCGTATTCGATCGGTAATGACCTGCAGTCCATCCATTACGATCGTCTTAAACAGCTGTGCTTTTCCTGGAAAATGATAATACAGCGTCCCTTTGGCGACTTTTGCTCTAAGCGCGATATCGTCCATACTTGCTCGGTGGTATCCATTCTCCGAGAAAACATCTATTGCTGCTGACATGATTTTCGTTTTGCTCAATGCGTAATGTCTCTCCTTTTCGTAATAAACTGACTAGTCAGTACAACTAATATGTTTATGCTAACACTTGGTAAAATGATTGTCAATCATAATTGCCTTTTTCGGTATTCGGTACTAATTCATGACATAGCACATTGCTAAGTATATGTACCGAAAAAAACAAAAAAACCACGATATACGTGGTTTTTAATAGCTTGTCTTCTATTTATGCATGCTCAAGAGATCCGTTCAGATTTCTATTTTTTCAAGTTTTTCAAAAACACCATCAACCCATTCTTGGTCTTCCCATCGTTTTGAATCATGAAGTTTTCTAACAGCGGGATGTCCAGTTACAATCGTATCTACACCATCTTTGTTTCCAAAGTACAAATCAACGATTTTTAATATTTTATTTTCTGTTTGAACTAGCATCTTAAAGCTCATACCAGATCCTTGGTTCGAAAAAGGTAAATTTACATAGTAGAGATTTTCATCTAGTTGCTTGAATTCTGCTTCCGTAAATTCATTTTCCAGACCGAAAATAACACTAAACTCTCCTTTTAATTCTTTTCTTTGTTCTAGCTCTAGCATTTTATTTGTGTATTTTAGAAGATTCTCGTTAGATATGTAATTTTTAAATGTGACTGCTTTTTGTTCTGCAATAGCACCGGTATACAAATTCACAAAAGCTTTTCCAAATGTGACAACGGTTTCTTGATCGTCATCACTAATTTGATCTCTTTTAATTGAAAATTGCAGATTGGCTAGGTCACTTAATATTTCCGCTGCTGATTTCTCTGGTAGTTCCAAAGAAGCACGGATAATATCAAGAAGGCTACTGGCTTAATAATATGATCATATCGTTTAATATGAGTCTGTTCGTGCAATAGAATATAGCTGCGCTCCTCATCATGAAGCCCATTAGGTAAATAAATCTTTGGTCGTGGAAATAGTGATGGCCTTCTGTCTATTCTAAAGTATTAATCCACGCATTGACGCTCAAAACATCGGCTTGTCGTGGGAACACCTTCTCCATAAGTACACGGTGAACCTCCGGATCAGCATCCAGACAAGCATCTGAAAGCACACTAATGGTAAAATCTTTATCTGCTGCCTCTCGCAAAGTGGAAAGAATAACCCCGCTTGTAACGATACCACTGAGTATCAACGTGTCAATTTGGCGGGCACGGAGGATAACTTCAAGGTCGCTGCCAGCGAATGCACTAACGCGACGCTTCGTAACAATCGGCTCACCTGGCTGAGGCTGTAAAGAGTCATGAATTTGTGTAGCTGTATCATCTATGGTCATGCCGCCAAATTCAGCAATTCGCGAGAAAGACTTGTTGCGAGGACTGATCTCTGGATAACTTTCACGGAAGGCGACCCTCACAAAAATAACCTGTATGTTATTTTGACGTGCTGCATGTAATGCTTTCTGAAAAGGAACAAGTGCCTCCTCGTTATCTGAGAAACGGGAAACAAACCCGTTCTGCATATCCATTAGCAATAGTGCGGTAGTAGCATGTTTATTTTGCATAAGGTGTACGCTCCTTAATTTGATTTGTAGTCTCCTATTTATATATCAAAAATAAACGGAGAGGTCTCCATTTAATTCTAAGTGGAGGACTCTCCGTTTGTCAAGGCGGGCCGTAAATCAAACCAGGAATAGCTTCTCCTATTATTTCTTGTGCTTCAACTTTCTTTTAATATGAACACCGATTAAACCGATAATTATAAAGCATCCTCCCGTAACTATCATGCCGAGAAAATTAGTCAAAATTAAATCAGGTTTAGGACCATTTCCTACTGGACCAACTTTAGGTTTATAAGCATCAAAATAATAAAAAACAGCCATTAATGTCATTAGGGTACCTACTGATATATTAAATACTGATATCCACAGTTTATATTTATCTGGTTGTGTTATGAGTAAATAAATATTTTGGATGATTACGAAAGCCAAGAATATCCCTTTGTAGATCACCAATAAATTACCTTTCCTCAAAATGTAATCGTACCTATTAAAACCTAGCGTGTTTTACATACTACCTATCCTGTTCCTTTATCACCTGCTCAATCCCCTTCAGAATCAGCTGCATGCCGAATTCAAACGCTCCATCGGTCCCTATCAGATTGAATAGCCCATTTTTGTACATCCCTCGAAACATTCCCGCATCTGTCTCGCTCATGGAGTCCAGAAGACTGGTTATCTCTCCATCGCGTAGCCCTCCCTGCTCCTCTAGCATAGTGGATACAACGCGCTCATGCTGATAATTGTCCAAAACGAAGTAGAAGACATAGTTTACCAGCGTAAGCACGGCTTGTAATTTTTGCTCTTGCTCAAGTGGCGTCGATTCCATGCAGAGCAGCATTCGGTTGGTGAACCGGATCATGTCTGGTTCGTGTGGCAGCGTCAGCATCATGAGCTGCGTGGAGCAGGGATATCGTCTGAGCACACTCCGTACGGTTACCGCAAATTCTACTAGCTGCTCCCTCCAATCCCCCTCAGAGTGAAACTCCTCCAAAATGATCTTCGATACATAGTTGGCCAGGCGCTGATAGAGATTCTGCTTGCTCTTGAAATACCAGTACAGAGAGGGAGCCTGAATGCCCAGACGATCGGCCAAGCGTCGCATGCTGAATTTCTCAATGCCTTCCTCTCCAAGAAGCTCCCACGAGGTTTCCAAAATTTTATCCTCCGAAATCTGAGGCTGCTTTTTTTTCATTGGTATCCGTCCTTTTTATCTAACAGTGTAAGTTTTTGCTTTACAGGTTTATAGGTTCATGATATCATCTAACACTGTAAGACACAAACTAACGCTGTTAGATTGAAGGTCGAAATAAATAAAGAAAGTAGTGATACACATGGATACAGAAAACCTCCATTATTTTGAAAAAGCACCAGTCTCAAAAGCTGTAGCTCACTTCGCTGTACCGATGATGCTAGGCATGTCAATGAGTGTCATATACTCCATCTTGAATGCCTATTTCCTTGGTACACTCCACAATACAGCTATGTTGACTGCACTCGCACTCACCTTGCCGTTATTCGCGGCCATTATGGCACTAGGTAACTTGATTGGCATCGGTAGCGGTGCATTCATCTCTCGATTGCTGGGAGAGAAAAAATATGATGATGTTAAGCATGTGTCTTCATTCGCCTTTTACAGCAGTTTAGTTCTCGGTTTTATCGTGATGGCCGTTAGCCTCCCGTTGATTGATCAAATCGTTCATGGCCTCGGGGCAACGCCTGACTCCTTTGGATTTACAAAAGACTATGTCACGATTATGCTTATTGGTTCACCTATCGTCGTATTATTTTTCACGCTGGAGAATAT
Source organism: Pristimantibacillus sp. Z349TD_6 (assembly GCF_056173205.1). Classification (NCBI taxonomy): domain Bacteria; kingdom Bacillati; phylum Bacillota; class Bacilli; order Caryophanales; family Paenibacillaceae; genus Pristimantibacillus (SeqCode); species Pristimantibacillus sp. Z349TD_6. The sequence goes on from NZ_CM149662.1 coordinate 3,921,556, forward strand.
TGTGCGCTCGGAAGGATCAGCTACCACGTCGATGATCGGTATGATTATCAGTGTTGTCGTAAATATTATTCTAGATGCGCTAGTCATCTTCGTTTTCCATTGGGACGTAATCGGCGTTGCGTCTGCTACAGTCATTTCTAATTTGGTTGCGAGTATATACTACGCCTTTCATATTAGATATAAAAGCCAATTTTTAACCATTTCGATAAAATGGTTTAAGGCTACCAAGGACATTCTAAGCAATGTATTCAAAATCGGAGTTCCCGTTTTTGTTATGAGTATCTTCATGGGGGCAATGTCGCTCATCTTTAACCATTTTCTTGTCGAATATGGGGAGCAAGCTATAGCGGGGTTCGGTATTTCATCGCGTTTGCTGCAATTTCCAGAGTTTATTTTGATGGGATTATGTGAGGGAGTCGTGCCAATGATTGCTTTCTCTTTTACAGCGAATAAATTACGCATGAAGCATACCATTACATTCACAATTAAAGTGGTTGTTGCGTTAGCAGTCGTGTTCGGTGTTATCGTCTATCTGATTTCCGACCATTTAATTGGTATATTTACGAATGACCCGCAATTAATTGAAATGGGCAGCTACATTCTGCATGTGACGTTCTTATCCTTGTTTATTACAGGAATGACCTCGTTGTTTACGGGAATTTTCCAAGCAACAGCGCAAGGAACCGCCGCGTTTATTATGTCAATTATTCAAGGAATTACTCTGATTCCTGTGTTGTTTATAGCTAATCGCTTGAATGGCTTTCATGGGGTGGTCTGGTCGCTTGTTATAGCGGATGCCGTCGCGTTCCTTGTTGGAGCCATCATGCTGTATGTCTTACGGAATAAATTGCAGCCGGATTTGGAAAGTCTAGTGCAATAGTAACGAATAATACGCATGAGGCAGGATAAGGGCACTCCTTGATCTTGCCTTTCTTCGAGTCAAATCGTAAATTAAACCCAGTACCGATACAGTACTGGGTCGCACTTCTTCATTTAAAACCGTTTTTTATAAACCCTCATCGCAAAGAAGTAAGCTACAAACAAGATCCCAACGCACCATGCAAGCGCAATCCACAGATCATTGCCCACCGGCTGGTTTGACAGCAACGCTCGAATGGCTTCAACGATGGAAGTTACCGGCTGGTTTTCGGCAAAGGCACGAACGACCGAAGGCATCGATTCGGTAGGCACAAATGCCGAGCTAATAAACGGAAGGAAGATGATCGGGTAGGAAAAAGCGCTTGCCCCATCCACCGATTTTGCCAACAATCCTGCAATGGCAGCGACCCAGGTTAATGCCAGCGTAAACAGCATGAGAATGCCAGCTACTGCTAGCCAGTCTAGTATCCCGGCCGAAGAACGAAAACCCATAATCAACGCTACGAGAATGATAACGACAACCGAGATAGCATTGGATACCAATGAGGTCAGCACATGCCCCCATAGTAAGGTAGAACGCGAAATCGGCATGGAATGAAACCGCTCGAAAATACCTCGCTGCACATCGGTAAACAGACGAAAAGCCGTGTAGGATATCCCGCTAGCAATCGCAATGAGCAGTATTCCGGGCAATAGATAATTAACGTAGTTATCCGTACCAGTTTGAATTGCACCGCCAAACACATAGACAAACAGCAGCATCATCGCAATCGGAGTGATGCAAACCGTGACGATGGTGTCCATACTGCGGGAAATATGGCGCATCGAACGTCCGAGCATAACACCCAAATCGTTAAAAAAATGTTTTTTTACCGTCTCCATTTATGCTCCCTCCTTCTTGCCAATAATGGAGAGGAATATCTCTTCCAATGTCGGCTGCTTCTCAATATACTCCACTTTCGTTGATGGAAACATCTTTTTTAGCTCCAAAAGCGTGCCGCTGGCGATGATTTTACCCTTGTGCAGAATAGCTATTCGGTCAGCGAGCTGTTCTGCCTCTTCCAAATACTGCGTAGTTAGAAATACCGTAGTGCCGCTGTCTGCAAGCTCCTTCACGATCTTCCAAACCTCGATGCGTGCCTCGGGATCAAGGCCAGTGGTCGGCTCGTCGAGGAAAATAACCTGCGGTTTCCCTACAAAGCTCAATGCGATGTCGAGCCTGCGGCGCATCCCACCCGAATAAGTAGATACCCTTCGGTTGGCGGCTTCTGTCAGGCCAAAGCGTTTAAGTAAGTCGTCCGCAACTTGCCGCGGATTACTCAGGTATCGTAGTTTGGCAATCATGATTAGGTTTTCTCGACCGGTCATTAGTTCGTCTACGGCGGCAAATTGTCCGGTTAAACTAATCGCCTGCCTCACATGATCAGGTTTGGTCGCCACATCGAATCCCTCAACGACGGCGGTACCACTGTCTTGTTTGAGCAGCGTGGTGAGGATTTTGACAACCGTCGTTTTACCTGCACCGTTTGAACCGAGCAGTGCAAATATACTGCCCTGTTCCACTTCGAAATCTACTCCCTGAAGGACGGCAAGCTCTTTGTAAGACTTTTGCAGACCTATAACTTGAATTGATTTCTTTTTCATGTTTTTTCCCCTCCTTATCGAACTGTAACCTTAGACAATTCGGCTCCCATGCCTTTAAGCGCAGCATAGGTAAGTTTATCCATGACTGCATCGTCAAAGCAGATGGTTTTAATGGAGCGGTAATACTTATTAGTCAAGGAAAAAAATGCTTGAAAAGAAACATTCTTGAGTGTAGCGCCCTTAAATGAAACTTCATTTATAGCAGACTTATCAAACTTAACGCCGATAAAGGTTTGCCCGTCAAGACATAGCCCACTCAGGTCACAATATTTGAAGTCCACGCCGTCAAAGATACAACCTTCAAAAATTGTTTTTTTAAGGTCGATCTTGTTTAGCGTAACGTCGGTCAGTTTTACACCTGTAAATTTTGCTCCTTCCATCCCCGAAATGCTGAAGTTGGTACGTACAAGGATCGATTTATTGAAGCTCGCATTGGAAAGATCATTGACAGATAGGGTACAGTCGGTCAGATTTGCACCGTTAAAATTGGCTTCACGTATGTCGCTGCTCTTAAATGTGCTTCCGGTCAAATCTGCACCTGCAAAGTCAGATCCGTGTAATGCACTCGAGGTGAAATTTCCTTTATGCGCAATAACACCTGCAAAGTCACTCTTTGGCAAATTGCTCGCGCTAAAGTTTGTCAGTACTTGCCTCTCCAGCGAGCGGGAGAGATTGGCGACTTCCAGTATCGTTTCCTCGATGTCGCCGATGCTCTCAATGGTCATATTAAACGCTGTTTCATCGTCTTTGCCCTCGGCTTTAAGTTCACGGTACCTCTCCTGTAAATCGGAGAGCAGGTCTGCTTTTAATTCGGTGACGCTTTTCACCCCATCGTATGGTGTAAAAACGTCGTTCAAATAATTCGTCAATTTCTGATTCATCACATCAAACCTCCTATAATAAGTTTTCAAGCACGCGTTTTGCATACTCCCAGTTGCTGTTGTTGCGGGCATAGGTTTCCTTGCCCTTCTCGGTAATTCTAAAATATTTGCGCCGTCCGCCCTGTGATTCATCGCCCCAATACCACTCGATATCACCGTCTGTCTCAAGACGTCTGACACTGGAATACATGGTCGCTTCTTTTAGTTCATACTCACCGCCTGAGCGCTCCGCAATCAATTTGACAATTTCGTATCCGTAGCGATCAGCTTCGGATAATAGTCGCAATATCATCGTATCGGTATGTCCGCGCAGCAGGTCGGATGTAATTTTGTTTTCACTCATTTAATCACCCCGCAACTGTATAATACGATATACTACTGTGACTGTCAAGGTACTATTTTAATCAAAATACTGTTCCTGTGATTTTTGAAGCTTGGAGAGGCAATATTGTGTGTTCTTAAGATAATGAATGCCTCTAGCCATATCGATAGCAGTTGTAAAATGAAAAATGAACCCAAGGCTCCCCTTGGGTTCACGCGATTAGTTGACTTGTGTGTCTTTGCAGCATGGCATGTGACATGGTACCCCCCCACAACTTAACTGTGTGAAAGTATCTTATTTCAATTCATTCTCATTCAAGCCGGTGGAATACTTTGAGGATTGTTGAACACATTATTTGGATCATACTTAGCTTTTACTCTACGCAGCCTAGGAAAGTTTTTACCATAATAAACAGGACCAGAACATTTGATGCCTTGGTCAGGGACATTGATATACGAGCCTACGATATATGGCTGCAGCTTATGCCTTGTGTTCCGTGCTAAGGCAATATTTTTAGCGGCATGAGATGGCTTAACCCATGAGCTGTTCCATTCGACATAAAATTGAGCCTTACGCCAGTAGAATGCTGTAGCTTTAGGTGCGATACGGCTTATGGCACCACCCCAGTTAAGGAAGAAGAAGCCGGCCGGAGTCCCTCCCTCAGCGTTTTCTAGAAACTCGCGCATAACTTTATAGGCCTTATCTGGAAAAGGACGTCTACCGAAGCCGCTGGAAAACTGGTTGCTGAACTTTTGTGTCAGCACTGGATCGGGAGCTAACAAAAACTTTGTAGCTTCAATATATGGCAACAATCGGATGGTTTTTTTCGTAGGCGTCCCCACGCTTAGAATAGGCTCTAATTGACGCAGGGCTTCCGTTTTAGATCCAAGAAACAGACCGAGCATGCTAACATTTCCACCTTTTTTGGGACCGACACTTAATTCGCTGCCCAATCTGGTGCTGGCATGAGGAGCCCAGACTTGCCATTTCTTTACGACTTTTTCGAACTGCTCCCATGGCCACGTAACGCTGAAGACGGTAGCTTTGGCTGGAGCACGCAGTACTTTGAATTTGTATTTTGTGTATACGCCAAAGTTACCGCCTCCTCCACCGCGGGAAGCCCATAGGAGATCGGAATTGCGTTTTTTGTTTGCCCGGATTACTCTTCCCTTAGCGTCAACCATTTCTACTCCAATTAGATTGTCGCTAATGAGGCCAGTCGTCCTTTGGAGTGGACCAATCCCTCCACCTAGTGTAATTCCGCCGATACCAACCGAGGGACTATCACCAAACGGTGCGATAAATCCTTGCTGTGCCAGTTTGTTTACGACTCTTCCTACCCGATTGCCCGACTCAACCACAACAGTTCTGCATTTTTTATTTAATTTGATTTTCTTCATTTCGCTAACATCGATGACAATGCCTCCGTTAACTTGAGAAAGGTTGGTCTCCAAGGCGTGTCGTCCACTTCTCGGGCGAATCGGAACATTATTTTTGCGAGCCCATCTTATAGCGTTTGCAACATCCTGTGTTCTTTGGGCAAAAACAAAAACTTTTGGAAATCTGTCGGTATGAGGATCCCAATTCTTACGAGCCGCTTCATAACCAGGGTTTCCCTTGAAAATCACTCGCCCCGTAAGTTTCGTTATTGATTTCATGTATCCAACTCCTTTGTTCATTTCTCCCGCAATTTAGACAGTTGCCATGTATCGTATGATAGGTGTAACCGGTTGGTATAGACTACTGCTGATAAAGTATATTTAAAGCAGATCTCGAATGATCATGGTTTTCATTATTTGTTACTTTACAAGTTGTTGCTGTTCTTGTTACTGTTCCAAACTAAAAACAGTGACAGTCATGGACCAATAAATAATGTCCTAGACTGTCACTGTTTGATTGAAAATACAAGATTATCATTACGATGTTTTCTTGCACTTTATAATTAAAAAATGGATTGGAGGTGCATTTTTTGTGTTCTTATTTGGCTCGTCAATTTCTGAAATCTCTACCAGTCCATATTTTTCAAAATCCTGTTTTATGGAGTCAGCATCATAAAAATACATTTTCACGCCTTCCATTATCTCGAAATAGTCTTTAGCCAATTGTTTACCCTTGCCAAACATCGGGGCTTTTTGTGAAACCGTTGTAAAAACCAAATATCCATTTGGCTTTAACTGATCATAACAATCTTGAATAAATTTTTCTCTCTCGCGATTATCCAATAAGTGAATAAGCGCATGACTGAATATACCATCATAGAGCTTGTTATCAAAGGGCATATCCGTTACTGAACCATGTAAAATACTAATATCAAGCCCGTTTTCCTTCGCCAAATCAATCGCTGTTTTTGAAATTTCTATACCTGTTACCTTTATTCCATTGTCAATAAAAACCTTTGCATTTCTGCCATAACCAATACCTGGTATCAGTATGTCCTTAACATTCTTTTCAAGGAAAAAGTCCTTTGTTACGATTGCGGAGTCTGTAGGTTCAAATCCCCACATCGTTTGTTTTTCTATAAAACTTGATTCCCAAAATTCCGTCATATCTCTATCTCCTTTATGTCTTAAATTAAATATTATCTTGCTAGCCATTACAAGATCTCGATATACCCTTCAGTTCCATGCACTCGTATTCGTTGTCCATCTTTTATCAAAGTGGTAGCATTCTCCACCCCAACTACTGCTGGTAAGCCATACTCACGCGCGATAACTGCCCCATGGGTCATCAGCCCACCAACTTCGGTAACTAGACCTTTAATGGATACAAACAAAGGTGTCCAGCCAGGATCAGTAAAGGAGGTGACTAAAATATCTCCATCTTCTAAGTCAGCATCCTCCATACTTAAGATAACACGTGCTCGTCCCTCGATTACTCCAGAAGAAACAGGCAGACCTGCAATAGCGTCGGTTGGGAGATTTTCCCGTTCATACTTCCCTGCAATGATTTCGCCATCAGAAGTAATAACACGTGGGGGAGTCAGTTTTTCATATCGTTTATATTCGTCTTTTCGATTGTTGATGATCTGGTAATCCAGTGAATTTGTGGCTACGACATCGCGAAATTCTTCAAAAGTAAGATAGTATACATCATCTTTTTCATGAATAATGCCTGCTTGTACGAGCTGTTCGGCTTCATTCAATAAAGCTTGCTTATATACGAAATATCGACTAATCATACCGTATTTTGGATATTCACGATACCCGCTGAAATTTTGGATTAAGCTGATCATTTGTTTGGTCTCTGCGGCTTTTTGATTACCATCCGGTAATTGTTTTAATCGGTCTAATAACTCTTGTTCTTTTTCCAAAGCTTCCTGTCGCCCTTGCTCGAATTTTCGATTGCCAGCATTAGGCTCAAAGTTTTTGATGTTGGCTAGAATCATCGAGACAAGTGTAATTGGTTTTTCACTCCAACGAGTTTTAGTCATATCGATTTCACCGGCACATCGCATCCCATATTTGTCGAGATAAGCAGAGATAGCGTCTTGAGTCTCCTTCCCACCGTTAAGCTTAACCAGATCATCCAAAAAGTTATCTTCTTTTACATGTTGCAAATAATCAATTACTTCTGGATAAGGACGAATCACATCAGCGACATCCATTAGCGCCAGACCCATTGTCGAAGTAATATTGTTTGGTACAGATTGCGAAAGCGTATCTGCTGCATTTTTTTCACCTAACCACTTGTTCATTTTTTCATTAATCCATGATGAAGCATCCATCCCAGTCATAATAACAGCCGAACTTTGTGGGTTAAATAGCGTTTTCTTTAATTGCTGGATATCTTCTAAAATATAATCAAATAAATCTGATCCTGATTTCGTTTGGATGTTTTGTTTTAACTCTTCTATCGATGTTTGACTACTTTTAATTAAATCAGTAACGATTGTCGGGTTATTTTTGATTTGTGCTTGAATATCAGAAAACGTCTTAGCTTTACTGCTTTTAATGGGACTGGGTACTTGTTTAACATCAGGAGTTGATTTTATAAAATCTTCTCGCTCTACGATAGTCATAAGCGCGTCTTTTATGAGGGGATCGGATTTTCCCAAGGCATCTATTACAATATTGCTACTGACAGGGGAAGCCAGGCTATGTGTGATATCAACAAACAATCTTCCACCAGCTGTTCTCATGGTTGCTGGGGTCGTTAACAGGTAGAAAGACAGTCCTAGTGGTTTCATGGGGTCGGTCATCATTTGTTGATGACCAACTGATACATAGACATGATTTTCTTTATCATTCACTTCAGGGATCGGGTATAACGTTGTGATTGGACGACTCTGTACAATATAAAATGTATCATGGGCCAAACACCATTCAATATCTTGTGGACAACCAAAATAAGCTTCGATCTGTCTTCCAATGAGTGCCAATCGTAAAATTTGTTGTTCAGTAAGTGTTTGTGTATCCTGTAGATTAGGATCAATTTGCTTTGTCTCTGTTCCTCCTTCTTTTAATCCATAGATAGCGACTTTTTTGGTTGCTATCCTTTTGTTGACGATTTCCCCTCCCTGTACGATATAACAATCGGCAGAAACTAGGCCAGAAACCAACGCTTCTCCAAGTCCAAAGCTGGCATCGATGGAGAGCAGCTTTCGGTTAGAGCTGATCGGATCAGCAGTAAATAAAATGCCCGAAGCCTGTGGGAAAACCATCCTTTGAACGATAACGGATAAATAAATTTGACTGTGGTCAAATCCATTTTGCATACGGTAGATTACCGCGCGATCCGTAAATAGAGATGCCCAACATTTACCGATATACTGAATGATTGCTTCTTTGCCGATGATATTTAAATAGGTGTCATGCTGTCCAGCAAAAGAAGCATGTGGTAAATCTTCAGCAGTCGCACTAGAACGTACGGCATAAGCATGTTCATCACCAAATTGTGAGAGATAGTGAGTAATTGCATTCACAACTTCAGAAGGGATTTCTACCTCCATAATGATTTGTCGAATCTTTCTGCTGATTTCACCAATCTGGTCTCGATCTACTATTTTTAACGTTGTCAGTTGATCCAACAATGCATGGTACGTTTCGTTATGCTCGAAGGCTCTTTGATAAACTTCAGTTGTAACGCAAAATCCCTCTGGTACTTGAATTTCTTCGATTTTTGATAATTCCCCTAAATTCAACCCTTTTCCTCCAACGAGTGAAAATTGCGTTTTTTCCATTTCCTGAAAACCGAGAACTAAAGTACTCATTCAATATCTCCCCTATCCAATAAACTGAGAAAAAGATTTGACAAGAGCTTGCCAGCGTGATAAAATAAAATTGTAAGATGTAACATTTATGTTCATATTTCTTTTGAAAGACGTGAAATGATTATATCATCGTGCTTGTTTATATGCAAATGTTTAGAACCTGATTAAATTATCGAGGTTCTTTTTTGATTCCCTCTAACATCATCGCATTAAAATCAGAGTTCGTGCCGAGCTCCGTCACTTCATATCACCTTCGGGTCCTAATAGGATATGAATTGTTCTCTTCCACTCTATCGTCCCAATAATAAAAAAGTTATTGTAAAATTACCGATGATAGCCCTCTTAAAGTTAAACTTCGATATCAGGCAGCTATAAAATCACATACAAACAACCAAGTGTATTGCTTCCTATCAAAATCATTCTATGTTATGGAAAAAGCCTGCCATCTCAGAAAAGGCCATTTGTGCGGATTGTTCATTGTATTTGCTAGAATACGGGTCACTGAAGCCGTGTTGTCCGCTGAATTTATGGATTTCATTCGCATCGTTTTTACTTAAAATCGAAATTAAATCATCTACATGAAATGACAATTCTTCTTGTGGGAAAAATAGTATCGTTGGACATTTAGGCAATAATTTCGTGTAGTTTCTAATGCGTGAACCATAGTATGCTGCTATCCCATCAACCTCCGGTTCCTCTGAACATAACCATGCAGTTGTTGCTCCTACGCTAAATCCAGCAAGAAAAACTTTTTTATAATTAGCCCTCTTGTCGGATACGAGATGCTTAATTTGGTTCGAAGCCTTAATAAAGCCTACATTTTCTACGAAATGACGATATGCAGTTTCCTCTTCGGCATAATCGTAAGGTACTTCTTGTTCCAAAAGATTTGGACAAATAACATCAAAATCGTGATCCGCTAGTGATTGACAAATATGTTGCATATGACGGTTAATGCCATAGATTTCATGAATGACTATGATTAAAGTTTCAGAACCGTTAATTATGCTAATCATTATTTCAGCCGCCTTTGTTAATTGTTTTTGTTTGGAGTGTCAACATATTGTTGAAGCTTCGAATAGTCATAAATATCAACGATAGCGTCATGTTCAAAATGCTCTGTAAACAAAAACGCTATTATTTGTTGTGCGGTTTCTTCTGGTGTCGTCAGCATGCCGGCATCTTTGGCCATTCCGAATAGCTGTGCAGACGGGAAGGTAGCTTGGTCTTGAGTTCTTGCTTCCTTTTGCAAATTGGTATCAATCATTCCAGGCCATATTGAAATAATACCGACTGGTGCTTGGGTGTGGCTTTGTTCAAGACCGACACATTGAGTGAATACGTCCAAACCTGCTTTGGAAGCCGAATAAAGACTCATGCCAGGGTGGTGATGTTTGGCTGATGAGGATGATATATTTAAAATGCGCTTATTGCCTAAAAAGTCTTTCGTATGCTTCATAAATGTAGAAGCCAGTAAAATAGGTGCGAGCAGATTAACATGAATATTTCCTGTGATTTCGTTAACAGCAGCTGAATCCATAAATGCAACAGGAGCTATCATAGAAGCATTGTTTATGAGATAAACCCCATTGGCTCTTGACAGATCAATTTCTGAAAAAATCCGAATCATTAACGCCTCGATTTGATCAATGTCGTGTAAATCAAATTCCAAATAGGTTATGTTCTTGCTTTTGTTTGTTAACGAATGATTTCTTTCGCGTGAAATACAAAATAAATAGTGCTCTGATGAGATAAGTTGCTTTGCAATAGCTTGTCCAATTCCTCTTGATGTGCCGGTTATTATAAAATAGTTCATAAATACGCGCCTCCAATATTAAAGTTTTGAATTAGGAATTCAAAGATACCTTTTAATCAACTTCATCTAAATTAATATTTAATGCTATGGTCTTACTTTCACCATTAATCGAAAATATGGTTTCAGTGTAAAGAAATTGATCTTCAGGTGTAATATTAGATATTTGGTCCCTCCGCTATCTCATTCTGTAGCCTGAATATTATCAACTTTAATCAAATTTGTAAATATTGGATCATTTAGAAAATTAGAAAATAATATTTGGTTTTGTTTCCGAATAAAATGATCATTTGAACGATAGCTTATCGGTTAATAATTCTCGATACTTACTCGTATTTTTCTTATCTAGTTCAATTCCAACGCTCCATTACTGGGAACAGAAAGCCGCTTAGAATTCCGGGTACGCAGTAGAAGTAATTCCATTCTAATTGGCCGACACAGAGGGAATAAATCATTGTGGAAATCATCAACCCGGTAAATGCGTGAGCAAGCATGGACGAAATTAATCTCCTTTTCTTAATTCTGAGTAACAGTTAGTACCCTGTCATTTTTCTCTCTCTATTCTTTAAAGATAAAAAAATAAGCAGCCCGTCGAAGCGTCTGCTCATCCAAAATTATCATTGTTCTTAGCTATCCGTTAGTTCAATAAGAATCGATTTTCGAATCTTTGTCTTCTTCTATGGTGTAACACAGAAAAAGCCAGGATAATCTCCTGACTTTATCATGGTTAATGTAAGTTTTAATCGAGTATCTATTCTTTCTCTTGGTCAAGGAATGACTGGAGATCGTCAAGCTTGCCGGACCAGAAATGACGATATGACTCCAGCCACCTATCGACTTCTTGAAGCGGCTCTGGGCGTAAGGAATAGATGTTTTTTTGGGATACAGATCGTACCTCTACCAATCCAGCTTCACGCAATACTCTTAGATGCTTAGAAACGCCCGGTTGACTCAATTGACAATTATCTACAAGTTCTCCAACTGATCGCTCGCGAATGCGCAATAGATCCAGCATAGACCGTCTGTGCGGTTCCGACAAAACTTCAAATATATTATTACTCATCATTTGATCCTCTCTACTCGAATGCGCAATAGACAATGGATTTTAATTTGATGTTCTAATCGCTCCAAGAGCATCAGTATTGTCTTCCATACAACTCAATTCATTATCGAAGCATATTTCTTGTGCAAGTCTTTAAATCGATCCAAAGGGTAGTCGACATGCTTTTCATGAAGAATCATATCAATCATGTCTAGATGCACATGCCAGCCTGCCAGAAAATCAGCAACTTCAGCGGACTCGTAAAACGTATGAGTCAGATGAAGATGGCATCCTTTATCATCGTCATGCAGCTCCCATCGAACCACTGATTCTCCTGAAGACTTCTCTATCCAAGTGTACTCGAGCTCATTTGGGGGATTGACCATAGTGAACTTTCCATGAACCAGATCCCCATTCTCCCAACGAAATGTAATCTTTCCGTTAACAATCAGATCAAATTCAGCATGCGCAGTTAACCAATTGGCAATCTGATTGGGACTTGTTATCGCTCTCCATACTTTTTCTATCGGATGATTCAGAAAACGCTCGAACCGAACTACACTTCTTCCTTCATATTGTAGAAGTTTACCGTCCATTCAATCCCCTCCAGAGTTATAATTACCATATTATATTATATACATTACCATATGGTTATATAACTGTAAAGGAATTAATGTTTCTCCATAATGTAGTTTTTCAAGAAGTCGTTGCAAAACTTTCCTTGAGGATCGTTTTGAAGTAGTAATTGCCGAAAGTCAGGCAACTTCTCATATAGTGATTGAAGATGGGCTGGCGGCGTGGCAAACAGCTTTGCCCAATGTGGACGAGCATGGAAAGGCGCAATCTGTTCCTCGATCATCGGTAGAATTTGTCTGACTGCCTCCCAATCCGCCTTCCATGTAAAGTGAAAAGCAACGGATTCCTGCTTATAACAAGGACTCATCCACAAATTGTCTTCCGCAATCGTACGGACCTCTGACACATAAAGATGTGGCGATATGAAATCACGTATCCGGTCAATCGCACATAGTGCTTGATAGGCATCTTTGCGCGGCACAAAATATTCACTCTGTAGTTCCTCACCAGCACTTGGCGTGAAATCCATGCGGAAGTGCGGTAGCCTTTCATGCCATGGCCCGGGAATACCAAGCTGCTCACTGCAATTCTCTGCAGAATAACCTGGCACTGGATGTCGTGGTACACTTGAGAGCTTGGATCCAAAAAATTCAGATTCCACTTCAGCGTGTTCAAAACCTGGTAACTTATGCTTTTGCCAGACTTGATTGAATGTAGAAGTTTTCCAATCCGTAAAAAGACTAACACTATAAGCGCTAGAGAATATTTCGTCAAAATGGTCTTTAAGTTGAACTAAAGGCAAATGATCAAATACAAATTGACTCATCTGGAATGTAGGGATTATATCTAGAGTGATTTTCGTAATCACCCCGAGCCCTCCAAGCCCCACTACCGCCCCGGCAAAGAGTCCATCTTGTTGTTCACGGGAGAATATGACCTTATTCCCATCCGCTTTGACAACTTCCATGGAATGAATCGCCGAAGCAAGATTAGCGTTCTGGTCACCGGAACCATGTGTGGCCGTTTGGCATGCGCCTGCAATAGTAATATGGGGCAACGACGCCAAGTTGTGCAAAGCATAACCGAATTCATACAGATATTGACACAGATCTCCGTATCTAATACCTCCCTCGACTGTAACCTTATTGTGTTTAGTGTCTAATGCAAGGATTCGGTTAAACTTTTGAAGAGAGATGAGGTTCTCGTTACAATCAGCGATTCCATTGAACGAATGACGAGTGCCAAGTGTCTTAATTCGATTGCTTCGTGCTACTATTTCTTGTATTTGCTCCAATGTTTCCGGAACAAGGAGTTCTGATGCGCTATACCTATAGTTACCTGCCCAATTTCGATTATTTTCCATAAACATATACCCCCACTACTTCTGATGAAAGATTTGTCAAAAATATCGATATGTTATAAAAACATTCTATATATTTTGGAAGTATCCTGCACGCAGAGCCGTTCTGGTGAACATTACATCAATTATACCTGTAATGCCCCTAGGTCTCTCATGCTTAGAAGCAGCTTTAGAAAAAAAAGGTACAGCTCCTCATATTTTTAGAGGGGCTGTACCTTTTCTCGGAATAATTTGAGTATTAAGCTTCGGTGTACCGTTTGCAACATGAAGTATGCTAAATACTAAGACCATAATTAATCAAGCCAATGTATCTTAACATTTGTAAATGTAAAATAGTAGAGACGTACTTTCCCGAAGGATAGCTGTCCTTCTCTTTTTACGTTAATATTAGAAACCAATCATTTTAAGAATAAATGGCACCTTAATGTCATCGGCCTTATAACAATTTTCAAACTTGCCTTTTAACAATAGACTTCGACAAGCAGCGCCCGATTCTTCATAAATATCGGACTTCACATTCAACTCTATATTCCGGACTTTCATTTTTAATTTTAAGAACTTCTGCGGAGTTCCAATTCATAGAAAAAATGTCTTTATGATTGCTTGAATAAATCGTTTTTTTCTCGCCTGTTTGGCTCTCTTCAACCTCGACAAGATACAAAACGCCACCTGCTGCGCCACCATAAGGGATATAATATGCACTTGCATTATATTCACCATTCGGAGATTTGGTCGGGCCACTAAATATGACAGCATTATTATTAAGAGCTTGAAAACTATAAAAGTATCGATTATAACCTATTAATAATAAAATACTGATTGCAATAAATAGCAAGAAAGCATATCTTTTTTTCATAAATCCTCCGATCTATTTCGATTCCCGTGTAAGTTGAAGCCTTTAAAGGTTGGCAGTAACATTATTTTTCACAGTCGTACTTTGATACTTTGCAATCGCCCAGTCGATAAAAAAACCTGCGCTCATAAAGAAAAGAAACACATTCGGGTAACCATACCTATTGAATGCGACAAAGGGAATATAGATCACAGTAAAGTAAGCCAATGAAAGCAATAAAAATAAATAGGCAATTTTCTTTTGCCGGAAGGCTCGTTTAAGTGTAAGCAGTAAACCTGCTGCTCCAAATAGCATAAATACGACATGATAGATGCCCGCGATCCAAATATTTAAACCAAATACCGTTTTCCAATAATAAGGAGCCGCATATAATCCAAATACTTTATCAATCGTATACCATTTCAAGTATTTTAATGGTTGATTTTTAAAGCCGAAGCTTACAATCTTTTGTGCTGTTTCGGCTTGAGCAGCGTCAGAGCCTGCAAATAAATTTTCACTGATGCCCTCGTATTCTAGATGGGTGTCGAAGAAGGCCTTTGAAGGTGCCTTGTTGTTAATAAGTGCGCCTAATAACATCGGATTGCCTGCTGACTGCGTGAATGGAATGAATTTATCAAATGTGACGTAATTCCGTATCCACCATGGTGATAGCAAAAGGATCAACGTTAGCGAAATAACTGATGTATACTTCACTATAATTTTCCAAGATATCTTTTGCACAAGCCATAAAATGAACCAGACAACGGGAAAAAGTACCGCATGCGGTTTGAAATAACATGCTAGCCCAACAATAGCGGCCGAAATAACGTAATACCTCGTTTCCTGTCTCCTTAAGGCAAGAAGGCTAAAGCAAATAAGCAATATGAACAGCATGCGGAACATTGTCTCCGACAAAATGGCGCCTGAAGAAAAATAATCGGGCAAATAAAGCGCGGTTGCGATGCTGGCTATAATAGCAGCTCTACTATTAAACAGCTGATTAGCCGCTATAAAAATCAAATAAATCGAGAACGCCTGCATGGCTGCCATTAGGACTCGGAATGCCACAACCCCTCCATCTCCTTGTCCGAAGATGAGCATGAGACCAGCCAGTACAACTGGCATTCCTGGCATGATGAAAGCAGACGGCTCATCGCCGCTGTTATAAGTAATCGTGTGCTTATTCAATAAAATTTTAGCGCTATTTACATATTTGACGTCGTCATTATTTTGTTTATCATATGACCCAATGAGAAAGTGATCGCCATACAATAAAACAGATACGGTGCTTATCGAAAAAACGAGAACGATAATAATGAATAAAGTAGTGCGCATAGGACGAGAGACATGATTAAGCTTAAACAGGATTTACACACCTTTCTCTTACAAATACGAGGGGTACAGACTATTTTTATCTTCTATCACTATGACCAAGTATTAGAGCCATACGGTCCTTAATTTTAATAAATAATAAAGAGCAGCTGCCATGGCAAACTGCTCCAGAACTAAAGTATAACTATCGATTACCCGTAATTCAAATAGTAACTATTGATATATCTATCTCACAAAAGAAATATAATCAATATTGACAGGTTCAAAAGCATTTGCTCGAATTTGTAAATTAATTTGTCCTCGATGATACTGACCATGTAGTGCTACATGAGTTAAAATATCTCGTGTGGAAGTTATAAACTCGTTACCTTTACTGTTTGAATATGATACTAAGTTATCTAAGTCAGCGTTTGTGATTTTAGTGAGAATATTTTTGAAGCTTTCTTCATTCTGTTTAATAAGTGTTGCACAGGATTCTAGATCACCATCTGACCAGATAGGCATTTGTGAACTGTCCATTCCTTGTATTCTAGCAATCCAAACTTGTTCGGCATATAAAATATGAGAAAATAACCGCACGAGTTGATCCTCGACTTCTACATTTTGCAAAGTTTCTAGAATACGTTGATTTGCCCAGTTTAGATGATCATACATCTTTTGGATTGTTTTCATTGATTCCATCCTTTCATTAACTTCACTTTATCAAAGAGTAAATGTTTGTATCATAAGCAATACCATTTTGATACATATAGTTTTTCAAAATTCCTTCTTTTTCGAAACCTAGTTTTGTTACTAATTGATTGGATTTTTTATTATCAATAAAAACAATCGCGCCAATTCGTGTTAACCCAAGCTCGCTAAAACCATATGCTATAACTTTTGAAATGGCTTCTGTTGCATATCCATTTCCCCAATAATCAGGATGAAGCTCATAGCCTATCTCAGCTCTCTTATGTTTTAAAGACAAAACATTAAAACCGATGGTCCCGATCATTTCTTTTTTACCTTTTATTTCAATTCCCCATCGAATGCCTCGATTTTCTTGGTAGCTTTTCGCGAAAAACGCAATGAACTGTTCTGCTTGTTCGATATTTGTTAACGTATCTTGTCCAAAATATCGTGTCACATCATGATTGGAAAAGCAATGAAAGATGCTGTGAGCATCTTCTTTAACGATTTCTCTCAATTGCAATCTTTCTGTCTCTAGAATCGGAAACACTCTATCACTCCATTTATATAATATTAAAATGTATTCCTATTAGATGGTTAGCGCAGCAGTGATTGCTCATGCTTTGGATAATATTCAAAAAACAAATATTTCCAATCACTCATGAAGTCACTTTGATAAATTCTATTGTAAAAGCAAATCTGTTCATCCCAGAAATCTACAGAGTTGCATTTGTATTTACCTAAAATGAATGATGGATAATTATGGACTGAACTAGCCATAATGCTTATTTTTTTTGTATCCTGAAGATCAATCACATGTATTAAACTTTCTATTATGTATTTGATCGGGCCCATGCTCTGATATACCCTTTCTATGTTATGAACCCTATTGTACAACCTTATTCTTTTGAGTTTTGAGATAATAGTTGCTTTATATCGAGGATCTTCAATTAAATTCAATTCATTAAGTAACCTCTTAATTGAGCGAAAATTAAATTTGGTTTCTTCATGTAACCAGCATCGATACTTAAGTAAAAGTTGAAAAAGTAAAGGGTTCGTTGGATCAGTCCTAATAAAGATGAAAAGATAAGTCAATGAATCCATTACGTTTGCAGCATACATCTTCTCAAAAATGATAATCACCTGCTTAGTAGGAATTCTATAATTTCGAGTCCTTTGAGAAAGGCCGAAACTTCACAAAATGAGCCTATCCAGACCAATTGCACTAATTAAAAGCCGCTCTTTCCTGCTGCCTAACATATTTTGTGTCCAATCTACAAAACCGCCATCGCCAATAAAATACTCCGTTTCGCCGATTACTGTCTTTAATGTGAATTGTAATCCTTTGTAATACTGGTTTTCCATATTCGGCTCACCTGTACTTACCGACACATTCATTGACAGTTCATTTCCGTGTTTTATAATCCTTGAGACTAAGCCAGCTGAATCTTTGTAACCACTACGTTCACTTAAAATGATCTCGATGTCAGATCCAAACAGCTTTTTAAATATACTTTGGTACACTTTTATATGCTCCCATAATGATTGTTTTTCGAAGCTATAGGAACCTTCATCAAATCCAGACGTCACCATACAAAATAAATGGAAATGAGGCAGCATCCCTGGAGCATCTCCAAAGAATTGCGCTCTGACATGCCTATGGGTTGTACAGAAGCGAATAAAATTATCTCTCTTATCATTTGACTTATTTGATTTAAGTAATTTACTGATATGCAGGGCTAAGAGATTGGTTGCATCTGATACAACCTCCGTTCCTCTTAACGCGGAAATTGCTTTGTTTTGATCAACTGTTCCTAGCACAGAAGCACAGCCCAATGGTGCTACGGGAGATAATTGAATTGGTGAAAAAGAATGTTTTGAAGCAATATCTAAAACATCCAACTCCAACCTCTTAAGCAATAGCACATCGACGTCAGCTGGGTGTACAAAACGGTTATTCTTGTATCTTTTAAAAAGATCATTTGGAGAAGATGTTTTTGTTTTCTCGCTGAATACTTTTAAGAGAAGTGAATTCAAGTCACTGGGGGATATCCGATCAACTAAAAGATTAATTAAATCAGCTTGATCAAGTTTTCGCAGTATTCTTTCAAGATCGGCTGTAAGGGTAGGTTCCATTAACTTCACTCTCCTTGATCACATTCTATTGGTTATTAATGGATAATTATATGGGTGACATTACCTTAGGTCAAGAACTAAACCAATATTGTAAATGATCAATCTTTTAGCTTGAAAAATGACGATAAGTTTTCTTCAGTTTTTCAACAGTGCTAATCATAAAAATCCCGACGGAGAAGCTCCCGCCGGGATTTAGTGGAAAATACGATTTAAATTTAGATCAATAACTAAATCGCTTCCTTTACTGGTTCGAGTTATTTACTGAATTTCCAAATAATCAATGTAAACATCCCATGTCCCGTTATCGGAGGTGCAAACGAGCTCAATTTCTTGATTACCGGTTCCATGGCTGACATTGCTTATGGTATAGACCGCGGGACTACTGCCTCCGAAGTAGAAGGTCCCCTTCGTCACCCCGCCTATTTTCAAGTCAACTCTTGCCATATTGGAATTATTTGAAGCACCACGGAGTGAGAAGCTATGAGTTCCGCTCGTGAAACTCTGTGTGTATTTGACCAAATCATTGTTGGCGTATAAAGCAACACCAGCGAACGGCGAGCTGATATTCCCGGTGTACTGACCAGCTTTGGTCATGCTTTCGGCTTCCTTTTTTGTACTTGTGCTTGGAGGAGTAGTTGTACCGCCACCGTCAGGCGCAACCGCTCGGCCGGTGCTTGTTGAAATCATACCAGGGCAAAGTCCACGGCTCTTAAGGTTCTGAGCAATCTGGGGGATTGCTTGGAGCGTAGTCTGGTATTGATCATGCATCAGGATGACATCGCCGTTCTGCAGTCTGCCCGCAGCAGCTACGATCTGTGCGGTGGTGGCGCCATTCCAGTCCTGTGAGTCAACGTTCCACAGCACCTCGGTTAGACCATTTTGACTCTCGATTGACTTCAAAGTTGCGTTAGTTTCGCCGTACGGCGGGCGGAACAATTTTGGTGCAGCTCCGGTAGCTGACTGGATCGCTTGTTGTGTCCGCGTAATTTCTGATGACATCTGCGAGCTGCTCAATGTGGTCATGTGAGGATGTGTATAAGAGTGGTTCCCGACCCACATGCCCGCATTCACTTGGTCCCGCACGAGTGAAGGGTTATTTTGGGCGTTTTGCCCAAGGTTGAACATCGTTGCACGCAAACCAGCCTGCTTCAGAGCATTGAGCAGAGATGTAGTGTTACTGGCATTTGGGCCATCGTCGTATGTCAGACCTACATATCCATTCGGGCAGTTGGCATCGGCTGCACTGGCAATAGGCATTATCGGGATGGAGAACAACGAACTGAAGAGTGCTAGGGCCGCTGCCCCTTTTATTAGTTTTGCTTTGAACATGGTAGTACCTCCTCGTATTAAAATACGAGTATGGTTGTTCGCGTCACTCCGTACCGCTTAACTCTCTCTACTAGATTTGGGGTTTTTACTGAATTTCTAAATAGTCTAGGTAAGCGTCCCATGTCACGTCATCGGAAGTTACAATTATTTCATCTGTATTCCTCCTCTTTTTTTAAATTGCAATTAGTCCCACATGATGCTGTACAGCCTGCAATAGGCTGCTCAAGCCTCACGCCCTTCCATATATTAATTTGAAAGCGATTACAATAATTATCTTAACAAAACGTTTCTTAATCGTTTACCTGTAAGAATTTAGTTCCTACTGTAAAAAACTTAGTTTTTGGTGGTTGACACTGGAAATGGAGCGATCCCAAAAAGCATTTACGCTGAGCGGTCTTTTTTTTGATATTTGATCGTCTATTTTATATAATGCAGCTAGCAAAAAACCGCATCCATAGGAGGATGCGGTTAGTATGTTAACAGCAGATAGATCAAAAATTATTGAAAATGACGTCGGCTGTTACCTTTCCGCTCGTGACGTCTCCCGAGGTGAAGCCAGATACCGTGTTGCCCACTTTAAATTCCTTGCTTACCAGCTGCTCTGAAATATCAGGAGCAGTTGGGCCTGTTATGCCGTAAGTCGTTTGTTCCGTAACTATCACCCACAATTCGCCAATTCGAAAGCTTTGGCCGTCGGTACTTACCTCATCAATCACACCATCAATGTTTACCCTGTGTTTTGCTGAGGTCGCTGGTCCAGGACCTTTATTCTCAACGGTGCCGCTTGGATTGTTCGTGACCGCACCAGGGGTAGTACTGCCTGCGTCTTGGTTTACTGCATAAACGCTTAGAGTCAATACCGCACAAGCCGCAATGCTGGTTGCCCAGATCATCACTTTGTTTTTCTTTACTTTAGAATTAATTGTTTTCATAGGAATCTCTCCATTTCGTATGCTGTTATTATTGTTGTCAATTTGTTTGTGCTTCTCCTGGCTTAAGCGTTCAAGTGTACGTTCTTGAAAGTCTTCACTTATTTTCACTTTGGACATGGCCGATTTATAACTTGATTTTTTCATTCTCACAAATCACCGCCTATCACTTCTTTAAGCTGTTTACGCCCTCGAGCGAGCCAAGTACCTACCGTCGCAGGTTTGGCATGAAGTATATCCGCTATTTCTTCCAAGGAATAACCTTCGTAATAATGCAAATGGATCGGGACCCGATATTTTTTATCCAATGATAATACAGCCTGCATGACCATGTATTCATCCTTCGGTAGGTTAGACAGGTTGTCCGGTATGGGGTTTCGACTCTTAAACCACCCCGTCTTGAGCAAGTTTTTACATTTATTGATCGTTGTACGGATTAACCAGGCTTTCTCATGTTCACCGCTATCAAAGACGGGGGATTTTTGGAGATAGGCTAGAAATACTTCTTGCGCTACTTCCTCCGCGTCAGCAATATTTTTGAGATAAGCAAAAGCTATCTTGACCAGGCTGTCGGAATAGTTGACCACGGCTTTGCGGACGGATTCATTGAGCTCATATGAATCGTTCACTTGATGTCCCCCTTTCACTAGTAATACAATCGAGCAGCCCGTTATTTTTCACGCTATAAAAAAATTTGGGGAAATTGCTTTAAAAGGGAGCAACAAGTTTTTTATTAGTATGTCCTCTCACCAAAAATGGTAACATTCAAGCAAGATTAACTGCAGCACCTGTAAATTCAATAAAAAAAGAACCTTCAATCTATAATTAGATCAAAGGTTCTATATTTATTTTAATGATATTAAATAATTCACATCAGAAAAACTAACTAAAAGCCAGCTCTTTTTCACTCAGACCTAGCGAGTCAGCTGTAGAAGTATGAATTTCGTGCAGAAGCTCTGGATTTTGCATTAGTGAAACGCCATAAGAAGGAATCATTTCTTTAATTTTGGGTTCCCACTCCTTGATATGTTGAGGGAAACATTTTTTAAATACTTCAAGCATAACGTGAACAGCAGTTGAAGCACCTGGCGATGCGCCTAGCAATGCTGCAATCGAACCATCAGCAGCCGTTATAACTTCCGTACCAAATTGAAGTGTTCCTCTGCCGCCAGCTTCAGTATCTTTGATAACTTGCACACGCTGACCAGCTGCTACTAAATCCCAGTCTTCCGTTTTGGCGTTAGGGATAAACTCGCGCAACTCATCCATGCGCTTTTCTTTGGATAGCATAACTTGTTCAATTAGGTATTTTGTCAATGACATGTTTTTTGCACCTGCGGATAACATTGTGATGAGATTATCCGGTTTTACGGAAGTAACCAAATCAAACATTGAACCGGTTTTCAAAAACTTAGGTGAGAATCCGGCAAATGGACCAAACAGCAAAGATTTTTTATTGTCGATAAATCTTGTATCCAGATGCGGGACCGACATTGGAGGAGCTCCAACTTTGGCTTTGCCGTAAACTTTTGCATGATGCTGTGCCACAACATTCGGATTATTACAAACCATAAATATTCCGCTTACTGGGAATCCGCCAATATGTTTACCTTCAGGAATACCGGATTTTTGCAATAAATGCAGGCTTCCGCCTCCGCCTCCGATAAAAACAAATTTTGCAGTATGCCGTTCGACGTTGCCGCTGCCATTGCGTACTTTCAATTCCCACGAGCCGTCGCTAGCACGTTTAATATTATCAACGCTATGTTTATATTTGAGATCAACGTTTTTACTTTTTAAGTGGTCAAACAGAATGCGCGTTAAAGCACCAAAGTTGACATCCGTACCAGAGTCAATTTTGGTTGCTGCTATAGCTTCATTTGATTTACGATCCTTTATAATAAGTGGGATCCATTCCATCAATTTTGCAGGGTCATCGGAAAATTCCATCCCTTTAAACAATGGATTAGTAGACATGGCTTCAAAACGTTTCTTTAGAAACGTTACATTTTGTTCTCCTTGGACCATACTCATATGAGGTAATGGCATAATAAAGTCTTGTGGATTACGGATTAGCTTACTATTTACAAGGTAAGACCAAAACTGCATGGAAAGCTGGAACTGTTCATTAATTTGAATCGCTTTGCTAATATCTACAGATCCGTCTGGCTTATTTACAGTGTAGTTAAGCTCGCACAGTGCTGCATGCCCTGTTCCTGCATTATTCCACTCGTTAGAGCTTTCTTCTCCAGCACTCTCGAGCTTCTCAAACACGGTAATTTTCCATTCCGGTACCAATTCTTTCAGAAGTGTCCCTAAAGTCGCACTCATGATTCCGGCACCAATCAAGATGACGTCTGTTTTATTTTCTCCGTTGCTCATTTTTACCATCCTTATATCCTAAAATTTGCATAAAGCATGTAGGCGCTTCTGTATAGGCGTTACACTAAGCCAATGCTCGACCCAGTCACACACCTTTTCTGTTTCAATTAAAACCATATCATATTGTTTTGTAATTGATTATAGATTAAATGATCTGCGATTATCAGATAATTATAAGCTATTTGAAAGCTGGTGAAAAGTGAAAAGTCCGTTTACAAGGCTCTAGGAACACACAAAGCAAAGGCAATAACAAAGCTTAATGGATCGATTGAAGCTTTTGTTTGCCGCCATGTGTTACTAGCATCATTACATTTTTTCCGATACTTGCGGTATGGTTCACTGTATTTGATGTTAAACTAATCTTCTATTAGTTTCAATCTAAACGTTGCTACTTCTCTGCTTCTGAGATTTTCAAGTATACAAATTGTGAATAATCTGCAACGTTTATATGAAGGAGTAGATATATTTCACAAAGTTGTTCAGCTTCCCCATTAAATTCCTTTAGAATTTCAACAATTTATATTCATATCTTATTGAGGCTGGAGCCTTTTTGACAACATTTAAGGTAATTTTCTGTTTGTTTTGCCTGTCTGTCGTATTCTGTATGTATTGTATATGTATTTAAGAAGAAATCATCACTTTGATCAGTTAAAGTAATCTTGAAAACAAGCGAAAGACCCATAAGGCAACCGCTTCATTTGCGAAGCGTTGGCTCTTACGGGTCTTTTTTAAAATTTTAGAACTATTTTTTGGAACGTTTTTTGGAAGATATTTTAGCACGTTTTCTGCGTTTTAAGCCTGAAACCATGACATTTTTTTCTGATTGCGTGTAATAATGCTGATAGACAGGACAACAATGATGCTTCTTCACCGTTTCAATATTTTGAATAACATTTACAAGCTGCGGATGGTAGATGTCCTCATATTGCGTAATTGGAGGATCATAAATCGTTTGTGTTGGACAATCCGGACAAAAGTTAGCCGAATTCGCACCTTCTACCATACTCATGTTACTACCCATATTACTACCCATGTTCATGTTATTACTCATGTTATTATAATCGTTACGGTTCACAGAATTATCTCCTTCCTGTTTTGGAATACACCATATTGTATTCTCAAGAAGACAAAACGACCTGTACGATTGACATGGAAGACGATGGCCTATGCTGTTCCTGCAGGATGTAGAGCATGATATTTACCTTGTACTGATAATGTTTGAAAAAAGCGTTTCATTATGAATGAGAAGTTAATGGAAACAAAATATGTTCTGTTTTATCTTCCAATGAAGGACGCACAAACAATGTGTCCTCACTCTCTGCTAATAACTCGACATGAATGTTTTCATTATCGTAATCGGGTGTAAAGTAAAAATGAATAATCTCCGTATCGGCAGTAACAAGGCTGTTTAAAATAACATCATAATCAACTTTTTGAACGCTGATGATATCATAAAGATGAAGTTGTTTATCCTCGTGCTTAAAAATAACAATGGCATCAACTTCCTCGACATAATATATCGCATCATTGAATGCTAAGATAAAATAAAACAGCAATAGATGTTCATTGTTTTTTACACCCATTATTGGGGATACAGGTATTCTTTCCTTAGCAAACAGCTCCATCAACCGATAATCATTGGCGTTATTCGTATGTAGCTTACGGTAGGGACGGGTTGCTTCTGGTTTTAATTCTAAACCTGAAATGTTTAGCGTAAACCTACTTTCTTGCGTTTTATTAAACCCAAATCTAGGATAATAGTCTAGAACCGAATCATTAGCAAACAAGTAGATAAAGTCATATTCTTTTTCATATTTCTCGATAATATGGTTCATCAGTTTGCCTGATAATCCTTGATTTCGATAGTCGGGATGCGTCATAACGGTACCGATTTGAATGGCTTTGTACTCTTCACTGTTACATATAACCGTCATCTTGCTTGCTGAGGCATTGGCAATGACTTTACCTTTATCGATAAAGGAATAACATATATAATTTTCGTTCCAGCCCCCTTTTTCATCCCATTTTTCGAAATCAAGTCCAAATACCATTTTAGCCAACTCATTAAAGCTTTCTTTGTAGGTTGAATTGTCTTTATAGTCATTAATGAATTGGTAATTAGTCATATTAACTTCGTTCACTTTATCTTCCCCTTCCATCCTCATCAACCTTTTGCTGACTGTTTCAAACACCATTAAAAAGAAAAAGCAGTCTCACAGTGACCATGTGTCACCGATGGACTGCTGTTTGCTTATTCAAATTGTCGCACTATCTAACATGATCGCTCGAGTCTTCCTCAAGGCGTTCGAATTTAATTTAAAAATCCCGACTTATAATATAATTCAGCAGTTGCTTTAGAAAAGCAGGATTACGTGGCATCTCCTTCAATGCTTCCATTGCAAGGCAGAAGTGTTCCCACATCTCTTTTCTAGCTCCATCAAGACCAAGGATGGTTACAAAAGTCGAGTTGTTGTTCTCTACATCCTGGCCAATAGGTTTACCGAGTAACTGTAAATCTCCTTCCGAATCAAGCAAATCATCTTTAATTTGAAAGGCTATGCCCGCATGATAGGCGTACTTTTTCAAAATCGCAATTTCTGACGGTTTAACCTGAGCGAGAATAGCAGGCATAACAAGTGAAGCTTCAAATGCAATTCCGGTTTTGTAAAAGCACATCATATTCAGCTGCTCCAATGTTAATGCTTTTCCTTTGGAATGCAAATCCATCGCCTGCCCCATGCACATTTCTCCAGCTCTTTGGGACGAATATTGCATTAAAGTAAGTACGGTTTTAGGATCAAACTGTTCAAGCGATGATTGCTCTTCAATCGCCTTCTGGGTAAGAAATAGGCCGGTTAATTCCGCGGTGGCACTATCATGGACCTGGTGCAGCGTAGGACGCCCTCTGCGAGTAGAGGCATTATCCTGCGTTGGGAGATCATCGAAGATTAAAGATGCGGTATGCATATACTCTAATGATTTTAAAAGCGGCACGATCGTCGAAGCATGCAGTCCATATTCATTTATACCCATGACCCAAGCCAATATTGGCCGTAATCGTTTGCCATCTCCTTCAAGACTGTAGTTTGCAGCATCAATAAGCAGCTCTTTCATTGGAGGTATTTCATTACTTTTGTGAATCGGCAATAGATTGTTGATTTGCTCGCGAGCAGCTTTGACAGTTGAAAGGAATTGTTCCTTTTCATTGCGATTGCTTTTTAACGCCGTTACCATCTGATCCCGGAGCAGTTTATCGAAGAAATCCACATCATCCGCTTTTTGAACCACATGTTGGATAAGACGATTGAAGTCTGGATCTCCTGAAGCAAACACCGCCATAATTTCGTTATATTTCTCAGTACCTATACGTTCTTTCAACCTCTTTAGACCATTGAAGGCACGATCAAGAATCACTTCTCGGGTTTTGGCATCGGAGTAGTATACGCTGTGAATTAAATAAGAGATGACGGACCAGTATAACTCGAAGGGATTGATTAGATCTGAGCGCTGCTCATGGTATTTCAAATAATAGGTATAGGGTGTTACCGCCCCGTCTTTCATATCATCAAACATATCTGCTAAATCATCTGCCAGCTGATTATAAATGCCATAATAAAATGTTCGATTATCAAAGCCTTCATCCAATGAAGCGCTAATGACGGAACGGACGATGAGCCTTGAAGATGAGGATTTTAAAATGATAGGCAGGTAAAGGTCTTTGTTGGTGTAAGTTACATTCGTTAGATCCTTGACACGGTCCAAATCCTGAGAATGAAAAAACACGTAGGATTGCTCGAAAAAGGTTTGTTGTGTTTCAGGTCGTTGATATTTTTTAATATACTCAAAAGCGTCACTAAGCTCCGCGTGTACGTATTGGACAAATTTAAAGTTATTGCCGGACCATTCACCTAATTGTGGAACAGATCCGCTTAGAAGTGAGGTACGGATCATATCGGAATATTGTTCTTTCTCCTCAGCCTTTAGAACACCAGAATCAAGCAGATCGTCGATAAAAGGATAGGTTAGTCCATAGGAGTAACCAAGTCTGACGGATTCGTCTAGTCTCCGGGCACGTTCAGCAGGCAATACTTGATCATCCATTTCTTCAATTACATGAAGCATTACGCCGATTATGATTTTGATCAGCTTGCGCACCGCATGCTCGGAACTCATTTCCTTTGGGATATTAGAGGATACGGACTTTAGTTTATTTATTACCCAGATTATGGCGTTTTCTATGCCTTCCTTCTGTGCCCACCGATACAGCCCCGCCAAGGTCATAAAATCAGGCTGCTCTCCCCCGTTAGTTGAAGAGGGTTGAATAAAGTGACTTTTGACGTCAGCAACCACTCGTTGAATTCTCAATGTTGTCTCTGGAGAATCCAAAGCTTTGCCTAAATCCCTCATATAAATATAGGAAACGCTTCGATCCAAATATTCATCCAGTTTTCCCGAATAATTCAGCCACCATATGTATCTATGATAATCCCGAGAATCCGGTTTTTTCTTTCCTTTCGAAAAAAAGGATAACAATGAATAATGTTGGATATGGTTCTTTTTCCACAATTGAATATCTTCGGTTAGTGTAGTTACATAAGTTTTATTTTTCACTTGTTCATTCAATGTTTCAAAATATTGGGCTGCCTTTTGCTCTGCAAGCTGGTACCAAGTATCTGCTTGAGCTGTATACTTATCATTCATACGACGCATAACCTCGACTTATAGTTATAATAAAATGACTGGGAAATGAAACAAAATAACTGATTTGAAGCCTTAGTATAGTTTCCTGAAGCACATAAGACTAAAAATTATGTTGACTCACTTCCTCCGAGGAATTTGGAACTATATGCGTCGAGCAAATAAGTTATATTTTACACGATTGTTGGTGGTTCAACAATTTTTTGGTAAAAATATGTAGCGAGAATATCAAGTTGCACATGTTGTACAAAGTACTGAGATACATTACGCAAAAAGGCTCGACCCCGTTCCATTTGAGCCCAACTAACAAAAAAACAACAAAGGTCAGGATGATCATCAACAATGTGAGATCAAACTAACCTTTGTCGTTAAGAGTTTTTTTTGTATCACGTTAACTAGTTGGTTTATACCATTAATAAGTAATCTGCCAGTTGATTAAACGTCACTTTATATCCTTCGTGAACCATATCTTGTGATGCCTCTAACGTTTTGGCTTCCTCTTCAGTTGGAGATACTGCTTCCCCTTCCATAGTAAGAATGGTTTTGTCTCCATCTTCACTGAAAATAAAAGTGACTGAAAATTCAAGAGGCCAATTGGCGTCAAAGGGTGCACGCACGGTGTTACCTTCCTCATCAGAAAAGGAATTGGTATACACAATTTTCTCAGGTGAATTAACTTCATGATAGATAAACTTGACCCACATCTCGGTTCCGTCTGGTGCGGTCTGTTTGTAATGAAATAAACCACCTGGGCGGAGATCGAATTTTTTAATGTCAAAAGCCCATCCTTTTGGTCCCCACCAATTCAGTAAATGTTCTGATTCTGTAAAAGCCTTAAAAACAAGGTCACGAGGAGCATTAAACGTATGAGTCATTTTAATTTTTGTAGTCATCTGAATCCTCCATTGCGATTATATTAACCTTTTGATAGGTGAGTACTACACACCTGTTTCCTCTATCATGAACGATTAAGCCTATAATGCGGGCTATTATTTAATATAACCAGAAATAAATTGTTCCAAGCCTTCTACTGTAAGGACTCCGCTCCTTTTATCAACAGGTATTCCATCTTTAAAGAGGATTGTAGTAGGTATACTCATAATTCCAAATTGTGAAGCCATCGCTTCACTAACATCCACATTTACTTTCACAATTTTTACATTATGGCTTCCTGCCGAATTAAATGTTTCAAGAATGGGCGCGAACATAAGACATGGTCCACACCAAGGAGCCCAGAAATTAACTATGGTTAGCCCCTCGTTTTGAATTTCATTTTTTAGTGTTGTATCCGTTCCATGTATAATTGTCATGGTTATGTCTTCCTCTCCAGTTAGATGATAGATTTGTTTAATTCGAATTGCTTAAGCTGCTTATCATGTCAGTTGCTTTAATTTCCTTTAAGTATGAAATCGTACATTCATCGACTCCAAGCATTAATTTCGCTAAGCTGTCATTTATAGATGTTGTCCATTGACAGAATGTAACGGTTTGGCTTTTCTTTACCTCTCTTACTGCATCGTAAACATCAGCCAATGTTATATCAGATCCAGGATGCTTTAGTTTATATCCGCCGTCTTGACCTTCCTTAGCTTCAACCATCCCAGCTTTCTGCAATGCGGACATGATTTTTCGTAAATAAGCGGCATGGACATTCAGCTGTTGTGCCATTTCTGAGCTAGTCAACGTTCCACCATGCTCTGTAAGTAGCAAGATGACACATAAAGCTGCCCGAAATTTTGAAGACCCAATCAAATGATTTTTTATTTGCAAATAGTGCTCCCTCCTATCGTAGTGTGACTGCATTTAAGTTTCGTTAAATGAAGTCTTCTTCTGCTAACTCCAAATTTACGCTCATCGCTATTCGACTGCCGTCAGCCGCAGCAAAAACCAATTGGGATGGCATGAAATAGGAAGCATCACCAGCGATATAAAGACCGGGTACTGAGGTTTTTCCCTTTCCATCCGTTTGAATTCCTCCCAACTCCGTTTTATCACAGCCCAATTGTTCTCCGAACCGCGTGCTTGAAATAAACTTAGGAGTAACGAAACCACCAGCTCTTTCGATGGTAGTCCCATCTGAGAAACGAATATGCTCAAGCTTCCCATTTTGTCCGACGAATGCTGCAATGGGCTGCCCCATGATTGCGATCCCCTTTCGTTGGAGCTGTTTTTTTTGTTCGTTCGACAGGTTTTCATTCCCGTTTGTACAGACAACTAAATCCTTGCTCCAATTGAGAAGCAGCTTCGCTGTATGAAAAACAGCCGGATATTCCGAAACAACGACAAGCGGCTGATCACGCAGCTCCCAACCGTCGCAATAAGGGCAATTAAACAAGCTTTTTCCATAAAGCGGGTAAAAGCCTTCGATCTCAGGAAATATTTCTTTTACTCCTGTTGCCAAGATCAATTTACGTGTAGGAATGCGTAATCCAGATGAATCAATAAGCTCAAATCCGGCTTCAATTTTGCTGACCGAAATCACCTCATCTTGCCTATGATCGACTGATGGATAACTCAGCACCTCTTCATAAGCAATGCGGCGAAACTCAGCTGGTGTAACGCCATCTCTTGTTATAAAGCCATGCGATGAATGAGTAACAGCATTTCTTGGACGATTGTTGTCGATCAAAGCAACGCTTCTCCTTGCCCTGCCAAGCATAAGTGCGGCATTTAACCCTGCTGGTCCTCCGCCAATAATGGCACAATCATAATTCATGTAGCTCATCTCCTACTAATGGGATATTAAAGACTCTTTATATCTATAATAATGCAAAAAAACGCTTATTATCAAATTTAAATACGACATTGAAGACTCGCTATATCTACAATTGATTCGAAAAAAGGATTTAATACGATGTTAATTGTACTTCTCCTTTTTCAGAAAAATGTTCTTAACTTTTAAGTTTGGTTTGTTTTTTTGCAATGTCAGCTAATTTCGTTTGTTTCAGATGTTGTTCCATCTTCTCTTCCGCTTCTTTCATTGCAGCTTGAATCAAGCATTCTTCACCATGAACAAAATCACATTCAAATAATGATGTTGTTCCTTCAATAGCGTGGATAATATCCAAAAACGTAATGTCGTCCTTTTTGCGTGATAGCCGGTAACCTCCGTTTGCCCCAGAAACGGATTCAATCATCCCAGCTTTGACGAGTCTCGTTAAAATTTTGGAAAGATAAGTAGGTGAAACGTTTTGGGATTCCGCCAGCTGCTTGACGCCTATGGGCTTCAAATTGGAAGCTTCTACAAGCATGAGCATGGTGTGAAGTGCATAATTGGTCGCTTTGGAAAATTTCATGTTCTCACCTCAATTACAGACTTATTATGTCTATAATACCTACGAAGTCGCTAATATGTCAAGTTGTGAAATATTATGATGTAACAAAGTAGGCTCTTGGTTATTAGACTTTATGATTATAATCCTCTAAATGTATTTAATTACAATGCTTCAAAAAATGCTGCTAATTTTTATAAAATAACGAATGAGCTTGACGCAAGCGTCATTAGAGATTTATTTGCAAAAGTTTAATGTACATAAGAAAAACCTCGCTACGAATAACGAGGTTTATTTTTTAATGAGATGCCGAATATTCTTCTAGCTCGGAAGCTGGATCAAACTTCTCCTTGCTCATCGCAAAGGCAGCTAACAGAGCAATGACGGATGGAATAATAGCCCAAGCAAAAGTATGAACCAGTGACGAGGACAGTGATTCGGTTATTTTATCAAGAATCTGAGAAGGAATGTTCTCCCTTGTATCAGGTGTTAAAATTTTACTTGGATCATTTAGATCAATGAACTCCGACGTTTGACCGCCGCTGCCGAACGATGAAGAAAGTTTATTTGCAAATAAGTGACTTTGAATAATACCGAATACCGTAATCCCAAGCGTCATTCCCAGTTCCCGAGTGAAGCTAAGTGTAGAGCTTGCAGATCCTCGCTGCCT
Organism: Pristimantibacillus sp. Z349TD_6; assembly: GCF_056173205.1. NCBI lineage: Bacteria > Bacillati > Bacillota > Bacilli > Caryophanales > Paenibacillaceae > Pristimantibacillus (SeqCode) > Pristimantibacillus sp. Z349TD_6. The sequence continues at coordinate 3,953,531 of NZ_CM149662.1, forward strand.
AGCAGTAAATCCATGTATGGCGGAATTGCTTAGCACAGAAAACGATGAGCCGATGCCAAGGCCAACTAAAATCATAAAGATTGTAACCATAAATCGGGATGAATCGGGTGTTAAAGTAGTCAGTAGAGCCATGCCGCCCACTAGCAGAAACAACGTCGAAATCATGATGGAGCGATAACTAAACTTGGAGAGCAGAATACCGCCGCCAGCAGCGGTAACAACAGATCCGACCATCATTGGAAGCAACACGAGCCCCGAGTTGGTAGCTGAACCTCCAAGTACCCCTTGAACATAGATTGGGATATAGACGGAAGCTGTTATAAACGCTGCGCCGCTAAAAATAGCCATTAAATTACTTGTGGAATAAAGCCGATTTTTGAACATGCTGAAAGTGATGATTGGTTCTTGTGCGCGCCGTTCAATAAAGATAAAAGTGATCAATAATACGACAAAAGCTAAAAACAAACCTACGATCGTGAAGGAGTCCCAGTCGTATTTTTTACCTCCTAGCTCCAGCGCGAACATGAGACAAAGAATTGAAGTTACGAGCGTTATTGCGCCCATGTAGTCGATTTTTTGTTTAGAATGCTCAACAGACTCTTTGTAAAAATAAGCAATCATTACAAATGCAATGATTCCTATTGGTAAATTGATGTAGAAAATCCAGGACCAATGAACATAATCTGCAATATAAGCGCCAATTAGAGGCCCGAAAATGCTTGAAATACCATATGCAGCGCCAAATAATCCGCCTATCTTCCCCCGTTTTTCAGGTGCTACCACATCGAACATAATTGTAAATGCAATAGGTACTAGAGCTCCGCCGCCAATACCCTGTATCGCGCGATAAATACTCAGCTGTACAATAGATTCCGCTGTACCGCATAAAGCTGAACCAATCATAAATACGATAATTCCGAATACAAAGAAACGCTTGCGACCATACATATCAGATAACTTACCAAATATCGGCATACCAGCCATCTCTGCGATCATATAAGCAGAAGTCACCCACATTAATTTGTCAAACCCGCCAAGGTCCCCTACGATTGTTCCCATCGCAGTTGCTAATATGGTGTTATCCATCGATGCCATCAGTGTAGCCAGCAGAAGTGCTGCAATGATTACACCTACTTTATTTCCTTTTGCCATTTCCATTGTTTCTCGTTCCCTCCACTTTGTTTAATTGACAATGTAATTGCCACTCCCATTGTTTATCTCGACAACCAATTGTCTTGAATTATTTTAATTATAGTTATAAGTATCTTGATAATCAAGATAAAATTATAGGGAGAGAAGTTTCATTTTTGTGTCAAGCAATCAGAATCCACCGTCAGATCAATATGAATATTTCAATTCAATTATCTGGATTCGAAACGTTGAATTTTATTGGATGGGAGATATCAGATTGGATTGGAGGGTCACAAGGCTTGAGGGTCACTGTACGATTGATGTAATCACGATTAGAAAGGATGACAACATATGATTTCCTTCTTAACTTTATGTGCGTGCTTCGTTGGCGGCATTATTTATATTTTATACGCAGGAGTAGGTATCATTAGAGATGACGAAATTCAGCAAGACCAAATAATTAGCAATTTTAAATGAAAAAGAAGCAAGCCCTGAGGGCTTGCTTCTTTTGTATTATAGTTATAAATGGCACAAAAACAGTTCCTAAATCATCGAATATATTCGTAAGTACATAACTATTACGGTTTGTTACTTCCCTTCTTTCACAAACAACTCAACTCGATTTTTTATCGAATCACGGACCTCTGCGAATGTAGTTTTGATTTCTTCTTCTGAACCTGTCGCTTTTGCGGGGTCGTCGAAGCCCCAATGCCATCTTTGCGCTTTGTCGTTACTTACAACCGGACAGTTATCGTTAGCATGACCGCAAAGCGTGATGATATAATCTGCTTGTTTTAAAATCTCAGGATCAATGACATCCGAAGTATGATTGGAGATATCGATGCCTGCTTCTTTCATGGTTTGAACCGCACGGGGATTTAAGCCATGAGCTTCTAGACCGGCACTCCTCACTTCATATTTATCGCTACCCAGTGCCTTCAAAAATCCATCGGCGATCTGGCTTCTGCAAGAGTTTCCAGTACACAAAAAATAAACGAGTGGTTTGTTGTTCATTATAATCGGTCTCCTATATTCTCGAGTTAACTTTTACGATCTCTTCTTGAAATTTCGTTTTGCCCATTTTCGAGCTAATCCAAGCATTTATTAATATGGCGATTAGAACCAATATTGCTGTAATTACGGCAATCAACACCCATACATTAATGTTTGTTGTATGGATGAAATGCAGCCACAAATACAACCCTGTTAACGTGATAAAGAGCGTTGGGATCGTGAGAATGATACCCGTTTTAAAATAATTTCCCCATGTGATTTTTACATCCTTACGCGATAATACGTGCAGCCACAAAAGTGTCGCGAGCGAGCCGATCGGTGTCATCTTAGGTCCCAAATTACTGCCGATAACGTTGGCATACACCAAAGATTCACGAATCACGCCTTGCGTTGCTGTTCCTTTTATGGCTAGAGCATCGATCATCACGGTTGGCATATTGTTCATGACCGAAGACAATATCGCAGCAAGGAATCCCATACCGATAGTGGAGATGAATAGTCCCTTGTCGGCGATGGCTTGAATGACTTTTCCTAGTTCATCTGTCAGTCCCACATTACGAAGTCCATAAACAACCACGTACATGCCAATGGAGAAGATGACAACTGCCCAAGGAGCGCCCTTGACCAGCTTCCAAGTTTGAATAGCCGGGCTGCGGCGAGCAGCTAAAATAAACAAGATTGCAGCGACGCCTGCTATGACGGAAATTGGAACATGAATGTATTGAATTACAAGGTATGCGAGAAGTAACATGGCTAAGATTACCCACGAAATTTGGAACAGTTTCTTATCTTTTATGGCTTCAGACGGCTTTTTGAGCTGTTTTAAATCGTAATGACCTGGGATGCTTTTACGGAAGAACAAATACAAGATCAGAAGGCTCGCCAGCAGCGAAAAAAAGTTCGGAATAATCATCCGGCTAGCATACTCGATAAAGCCGATTTCAAAAAAATCAACGGAAACGATATTAACGAGGTTGCTGATTACAAAAGGGAGCGAAGTCGTGTCTGCGATAAAACCGCTGGCCATAATGAAAGGCAAAATCATTTTCTGATCAAATTTGAGTGCACGCACCATCGCAAGCACAATAGGTGTTAATATAAGCGCCGCGCCGTCATTGGCAAAGAATGCCGATACTGCTGCACCAAGAAGAACGACATAAACAAACATAAGTTTTCCATTGCCATGTGCGAGCCGCGCCATGTGAAGCGCCGCCCATTCAAAAAAGCCGATTTCATCTAAAAGAAGCGATATTACGATAATAGCAACAAAGGCAAGGGTAGCATTCCATACAATACCCGTAACCGTACCAACATCAGCAAAGTTTACGACGCCAAACAGAAGTGCCAGAATAGCTCCGGCAGCTGCCGACCAACCAATACTAAGTCCTTTCGGTTGCCAGATTACAAACGTGAGTGTAAGCAAAAAAATTAAAACGGCAATGAGTGTCATACTTCCCCCTGTGCATCACAGCTGTTATTTTTTAAGCCTGCTATTTTTTCTTTCATGGAAGGCAGGTACGGATAAACGCACTGTACATAGGCTTCCGCATCCGGATTAAGGGAGTAATATACCCACTGCCCTTTTTTCTTTTCATTTAGAAGTCCGGCTGATTTTAATTTTCGTAGATGCTGGCTGGCATTTGGCTGAGACATCCCGATAATATCAGTGATATCACATACACATAGTTCCTTTTCTTTGAGCAGTGCTACGATGGTTAACCGTGTTTTATCGGCTAATAATTTATAAGCCTCGGCCATTTCCTGTATCTTTTGCTCCATATGTAGTACCTCCCTCTGTTTTCCCCCGTTGGCTTCTTTCGACTTCATAATTATATAACCAACTACTTATATAATCAATGGCGAATATAATCCGATTTGAAAATTTTGAGCGTTTATAACCATTCAAAGTCGCCCCTTCTTCCTAAATAAACAAAACAAAGGGCATTAGATTGAATAAATGCCCTTTGTTTTAGGTTGTTTGAAGTAGAACGTTGCTCATACTGGCTACGAAAGTAGACGGAAACATTTCGGTACTTCTAGAATACTTGGCAAATTACTTGCTGGAACATCGTATATTATTTCTACTTTTGATCTGGTCCACAGCAACTGTCTCCGCCGCCGACACCAATGCTACAAACACCTGTCTCCGGCAATTCCAGCTCTACTTTACGAGCAGACTCCATATCCCCCAATAAAGCGGCTACAATCGATCTAACTTGCTCATAGCCGGTTGCCATTAAGAAGGTGGGTGCTCTTCCATAGCTTTTGGCACCAACAATGTAAAAATCTTTTTCAGGTTGACGTAATTCGAGTTCACCATGAGGTCTAACTGTACCGCAGCTATGAACGTTTGGATCGATTAGTGGCGCTAACTCATATGCACTTTCAAGACTCGGGTCCGTCATCACTCTTACTTCACGGACAAATGATAAATCAGGACGTGAGCCCGTGTTGCATACGATCTCGTCGACACCGTCAATAAAAGCTTTCTCTGATCCAACCGTACCGATAACATGAATTTTCCCGTTGCTCTGTTTTAATTCTTCAATATAAAACGAGGTCATCACATTCAAGATTCCCGATTCAACTAATTTTTGAATTCGTTTTCCGAGTTCACCCCTAGCCGGTAATCCATCTAACTCACGTCCGCCATAAACATCCTCAAGATTATGTTTTCGTATTGCCCATACAATTTCAGTCTCATTAGTTTGCTTTTGAAGTTCGCCAAGTTCCAAAAGTGTATTAATAGCGGAATGACCGCTTCCAACGACAAGGACTTTTTTTCCGCGGTAACGTTCTTCATCCTTTCCGAGCAAATCTGGGATGCCATAATATATTTGATTGCTAAGCGCTTTTTCTTCTATTAAGAACACACCATCCGTACGAAGCGGGTTTGGATTTGACCATGTTCCCGTAGCATCAATAACCGCTCTTGCTTCAAAAAGATGGTGGCTGCCATTTTGGGTGGCGTGAATGGCAAAAGGCAAATCATCACGACCATTCGTTTTGACTTTACTTAAACCCTTACGGCTAATGGCAGTCACTTTCATATTCAAATGAATAGATGGATTTATTTCAGAGAGCGCTGACAGAGGCTTTAAATATTGTTCTACGAGTTCTTTCCCAGTTGGAATATCCGTATTTTGTGGTGCGATCCAGTCGGTCAAAAGCAACAAATGTTTAGCTGCCTTATCGATGTTATATTCCCATGGGGAAAAGAGTCTTACATGCTCCCATTTTTTAATATTTGCTCCGATATCGCAACCAGCTTCTAAAAGTAAAAATGACTCTCCTTTTAAACTTAAATGTGCAGCTGCCGCAAGACCTATCGGTCCAGCTCCTATAATTACAATTGGCAAATTGCTTTTTGCGTTATCATTTACCTCACAGCAGTTAATTTGGTTAACAGGAATACTTTTCATCATCTTATTTCCTCCTCTATTTTATTTGCAAAATGCAAGTATTAATGATTTTTAAAGGGATAAATAATTATCCCAGTGTTGTACAACATACTTTCGATTTTGCCATGCTGTCGTTAAGCAATTTTATCGAGTTTATGACCATGTCTTGTTCAAATTCAGACATATGCGAAAAGACCTCTTTTAAATAGTCATTCATTTGACCATCAATGACTGTTGAAATGTACTTGCCTTCCGTCGTTAACGTTAAAATATTGATTCTCCGGTCTTCAGGAAGTTGTGTTTTCTTCACCAATCCTAACTTCACAAGACTTTGAACTTGGCGGCTAAACGTCGTGATATCTATGGATAGTGAATCCGCCACCTGCTGAATCGATGGATTATGTTTTCGATCGATCTCATAAATAATATGGCTTTGAATTAATGAGATATCCACTCCACCCGCTGTGCAACAATTTTTATGCAGAAGCCCAAACCGGCGAGTCATCATTTGAAACATCTCTCTTGTGTTCTCCACTTGTTTCACCTCTTGATTTATTTATAACGTAATTGTTTGCAAAATGCAAGTAATAAATAAATCTAGACCTTTTATTAATTATCTTAAGAAATAACGCAGATGAACACAAAAAAAACAGTAACAACAATGCCCTTGTCGTTACTGATTTCCACTTCCTGTGCTATTTGTTGTTTTAACTCAGACTTTTTCGTTTAATTATTTAGGTTGCTGTCATCATGATCTTCCCAACGTCTTGAATACGCTTTGTTCGTGATCCAGAATGTAATCCATGAAAGAATGGCTACGATTATAAAAGATACGATCCATACGCCGATAGGTACTTGCATATGATTTCCCCCTATATGTTAGCAGTATATTTTTGATCCCTAATACGTGCAATTCATTGAAATGTGAATTAACGTTTATCATAAAATAAAAAGCGAAAAAACGAACCATCCAAATCGGATGAATTACTACCATCCAATTCTTCATTTAACTGTCATAGTTAGGTTGAAAACAGCCTCTTTCAGTTTGAAAATCAGTGGTATGATAATCATGACTATAATGTTTTATTTACAAGCAAGGGATGTGAACTTGATGTGGGAACTTGAGAGGAAAAGTAAAATTCCTATATATAAACAAATTACCGATCATCTAGAAAGACGGATTTCCTACGGTGAATTCCCTCCTGGCAGCTTGCTTCCATCTGAGAGAAAACTGGCTGAACAACTGGGCGTCAACCGCAGTACTGTCATTTTGGCGTTTGCCGAGCTTCGATCGATGGGGATTATTGAAAGTCAGACAGGCAGTGGAACGCGTGTATCCAAAACAAAATGGGGAGCCACTCCCAAGCATACGCCAAATTGGAGTCGGTACGCTGAAGGCGGCAGCTTTCTACCTAACTTGCCCTTTATGCGGAGAATTCGTGAAGCGCTCAATCAAAACCCCTCTCTCATCGATTTTGCTAGCGGCGAGCTGTCGGCTGATTTGGCTCCTAATGATGAAATTACAACGTTGATGAGCGAGAATAAATACACTTCATATTTGGGTTATGATAATCCACAAGGGTATATTCCGCTTAGACAAGCGTTGGTATCCTATCTTGATCAACATCGGGGTATTAAGACAACGGAATCATCGATTTTGATCACATCGGGATCTCAGCAATCGTTATATTTAATAACCCAGTGTTTGCTGTCGCCTGGCGACGCGGTTGCAATTGAAGATCCTTCCTACTGCTATTCTCTGCCTATGTTTCAATCAGCGGGGCTTAGGTTGTTCCGACTTCCTGTAGACAATCAAGGGGTATGTCCTGAGGACATTCGAGCCTTATACAAAAAACATCGGATCAAAATGGTGTTCATGAACCCCAACTATCAGAACCCAACAGGTACAGTGTTCGGTGCTGAACGTCGCAAACAGCTGCTTGACGTTGCAAGCGAGTTGGCGCTGCCTATTGTCGAGGATGACCCGTTTAGCTTAACGGACTATGAAGGTTCACCGCCTTCACCGCTGAAATCAATGGATTCAATTGGGTCTGTCCTCTATATCGGTTCTTTTTCCAAAATAGCTGCATCTGGCATGCGAATTGGTTGGATGGTTGCCCCTAACTCCATTGTGGAGAGACTTGCTGACGCAAGGCAGCAAATGGATTTTGGACTTAGCGTTATACCGCAGCAGGTAGCGGCACAATTTTTGAAGTCCAATTACTTTGAACCTCATCTAGACCGCTTGCGAATGCAGCTCCAATATAAACGAGATTTACTTATTGAAGCATTGCAGAAGGAACTTCCGGGATTGGTTACGTTCACTGCTCCACAAGGTGGACTTCATCTTTGGTGTAAGCTAGTTCCGGATGTTCACGATGGAAAGCTGCTGGAGGAGTCCATTAAACGAGGGATTGTTTTTGTTCCTGGAAGTGTGTACGGATCGGATTCTGGATTTGTAAGATTTACTTTTGCTCGAGCAAAAGAAGCTGAAATTGGTTTAGGAATCTCCAAATTTGCAGATGCGCTGCGTGAGCTTATGAATAGCAAATAGCTATATAGTAATTAGAAATAACCGCCGAGGTCTATACCTCCGCGGTTATTATCAACTCGTTAACATGATTTGGCAAGGCGAAACCCAAGGTCGTCAATACAAAATGACGGATGACTGCGACGACGACAAGTAGCTCCGCAGCCTCTCGCTTCTTCAGCCCAGCTGCCGCCTCGAAAAATGCGATATGAGCCATATACCTGCTCATCATATAAATCCCAGCACCATTCCCAAACGTTTCCTAACATATCATATAAGCCCCATGCGTTGGGTTCTTTTTTACCTACTTCATGAATGCTGTCTCCCGAATTTCCATTGTACCAAGCGATTTTATCAATCTCTCCGTATTGGTAGCCAGCTGTTCCTGCTTTACACGCGTATTGCCACTCTGCCTCTGTCGGAAGGCGATAGCCATCAGATTCCCAATCACATTCAATATGATCTCCATCCTGACTGAATGAATAACACTCCGTTAATCCAGCATTCAGGGATAGTAAATTACAAAAATAGATGGCTTCATTCCAAGAGATATTGACCACTGGTCTTTGATTACTACTCAAAGAAAGAGGAGATTTTTTGGTTACAGCTAAATACAATTCCATCGTTACGGGATAAGGTGAAAGATAAAAGGTTTTTATTTCAGACTTCCATATTCGCTTCGTCCGGTCATCTCTTAATTCAATTTCTCCAGCTGGAATGATTACCATTGGATATTCATTATGATTATTTAGAGCATTAGAAACGGCGATCTCCTCCTTTGGTTTTAATGTTTTACTACTGTAATTTACCATAAATTAGTTATTTATTAAAACAGTAATTGATGATTCGTTTCCTTATAGAATAGTTAACAAAAAAAGTACTGTCAGCATGACAGTACCTGCAATACGTATTGATTCAAAGATAAATTGGCAAGCTATAATCAATGCCCTTAAGCCAACATTTCTTTTAAAAACATACCCGTATACGACTCTGCGACTTCCGCTACACGCTCAGGAGTGCCTTCTGCAACTAATTTGCCGCCGGCTGCGCCCCCTTCTGGGCCGATATCGATAACCCAATCGGATTCTCGTATCAGTTCCAGACTATGCTCAACAACGATTACCGTATTGCCTGTATCAACCAGCTTGCTGAGTAAAGTATGGAGCTGCTTAATGTCAGATGGATGGAGGCCTGTCGTCGGTTCATCAAGCAGATAGAGTGTATGGTTCTTTGAAGGCTTGCTCAGCTCTTTCGCCAGTCTGATCCGCTGTCCTTCGCCGCCAGATAACGTTTTGACCGATTGCCCCCATTTCAAGTAGCCTAGTCCGACTTCACAAAGCATCTCGATTATTCCTGTTATTTTAGTTTCTTTTTTGAGAATAGCTAGGCTTTCTTGCACAGATATATTCAGCAAATCCGATATTGAGTAACCATCATACTGAACTTTCAAAACTTCATCCGTAAATCTTTTTCCTTTGCAGTCTGGACACTTTACCTCCAGATCAGGCAGGAAGTTCATATCAACGGAAAGCACACCTAGCCCCTGACATGTCTCACAACGACCACCAGAGGTGTTAAATGAGAAATGTTTGGTTGTCAGTTTTCTTTTTTTAGCTTCAGGTAAACCAGCGAACAACTGGCGCAGCTGCGTAAACACATCCGTATATGTTGCTACGTTGGAGCGCTGAACTCTTCCCATTGGTGTCTGGTCAAATATAACGACATTTCCGACATGCTCCAAGCCCGTTATTTCCTTGCACCCTATCCGCTCCAATTCCTTCTGACTTCCTTTTGCAAGGATATCAAACACAAGCGTAGATTTACCGGAGCCAGATACTCCTGTAACGGAAACGAGACAGCCAAGCGGGATTGACACAGTCGGAATCTCAACATTGCGGAGTTTAGCCTGCTCGATTGTAATAAACTGACCGTTGCCTGTTCTGCGTACGCGTAGAGGAGTTGAGCCATTCTCTTCTCTCAAATAAGCGCCTGTAACCGAAAGCTTACTGGACATTAAATCCTCCAGACTTCCTTCGCCTACGACGGTTCCTCCGTGCAAACCAGCCCCTGGACCTATATCGATGATATGGTCAGCAGCACGCATCATCTCAACATCGTGCTCGATTACGAGTACTGTATTGCCTAAATCACGAAGCTGCTGAAGTACTCGTATGAGACCGGATGTATCACGGGGATGAAGACCTGTGGTCGGTTCATCCAAAATATAAAGTACCCCGGTGAGGCCAGAACCGAGCAGCGATGCGAGCCGCAGCCGCTGTGCTTCGCCGCCTGATAATGAAACGGTTTGCCGATTCAGGGAAAGATAGCCTAGGCCAACATCAATGATTCGTTTTAGCCTAGTAGGCATATCATGCAAAATAGGCTCGAGCAGATAATGACCTTCAGGCGGGATCAACTCTTGTAATTCCTCGGTCCACTTAAATACATCACTGAGCGACCATTCCGATACATCGGAGATGGTTGAGCCGGCTACTTGAATAAGACGAACCTCTTTCTTAAGGCGTGCGCCTAGGCATTCCGGACAAAGCTGTTCATGAAAAAAACTTCCCTCTTTTTCCGATGCGCCTGTTTCCCCTTCTTTTTCTTTGTATCGCCGCCATAAACCAGGGATGACACCTTCGAATTTTGTACCTTGGACAGGCTTCACATTTGGATAATGCCGCTTGAAGGCTTCACTCTCGACACCATAATATAACAAATCGCGCTGTACCTCTCCGAAATCCTTTAAAGGCTGATCCGGATCAAATGTAAAGCCGTAATGCTTTCCTGCCGCCATCAAAATACGAATTTGAATATCGCGATGAACCCCGTTCAGAGAAGCCACTCCTCCATCGCGCAGACTGAGCTCCGAATTGAAAACGGCTGCTTCATTAATGCTTGCCACATGCCCAAGCCCACTGCAAGCTCCACAGGCTCCTTCTGGCTTATTGAAGGAAAAGTGTGACATTCCTAGCTGTTCAAGCGCTGCTCCGCAGTGAGGACAACCTATCATTTGACGATCCATTTCCTCATCTTCATCGGCGATTGCACCTATGGGCTCAAATGAAGGAGCTATGTGACCGCTGCAAGAAGGGCAAATCCGCTCGCCTAGTCGCGAGAAGATAAACCTTACAAACGTATAGATATCGGTTACTGTTCCGACTGTTGAGCGTGGATTTCGATTGGTAACATGCTGTCCAACGCTGATGGACGGTGACAATCCTTCGATAGACTCAACCTTCGGCTTCCCTATTGAATCCGAAGTCATGCCCATGGAGTCCAAATACTGCCTTTGGCATTCTCTTTGAAGTGTATCCATTGCCAAAGTTGATTTTCCAGATCCTGATGGACCTGTAAGAACGACCAGCTTGTACTTTGGAATTGAAAGGGAAACATTTTTCAGGTTGTTTTCACGTGCACCTTTAATAAAAATGGTATCTTTCATAAAAATCCTCCTCATAATAATTAATTATTCTATGTCTTGTAGCATTCCGATCTCAAATAGGGGTTAAAATTGTTTAGCCATCATGACTATAGTTTTTGCAAATTACGAATGAATTCGATAGAATGAACTTGATTAAATTCATTTCATCTAATATCTTTATAACAAAGTATCTCGAAATCTGAGATAACCATATCTTAAAAGGAGGTTTGTCCTTTGTCAAGCGAGCAACAAGTGCAAGCGACCGATCAGCAAGAACAATTCGTCGCCCGTATGCGCGGACTAGGAAGCCGAACCGTTTTGTACCAACAAAATGTAGCTGCTGCTCTCGGCTTATATAATAATGATTTTTTATCTGTGGATATTTTACGTGAAAAAGGTCCGATCACAGCCGGTGAGTTGTCCAAATTAACTGGTCTTGCTACTGGAAGTGTGACAGCATTAATTGACCGCCTTGAAAAATTCGGTTACGTACGCAGGCAAAACGATCCCAATGACCGTCGCAAAGTGATTATTGTTCCGCTATATGAACAGAAAGAAGATGTCAGCAATACGTATATTCCCCTTCACAACGAGATGGTGAAGCTGGCTTCCTCCTATACAGATGCTGAGCTGGAACTGATTACACTGTTTCTAGAGAGAGCCGGCAAAGTACTTGAGGATCAAATTGATCACCTCAGCTCTGCAAAAAGCACTAAGTCTTCATCTTAAATATATGACATACCAATTTAAAAGGACGATATCCAGAAGTCTTATGACCTCAGGATACCGTCCTTTATTGTAATTCACAGTATAATCCGTCTATTACTCGTGTACATGAGCAGCCTTTAATCGAAGTAGATCGTTTTGCCGGTTTCGGCTGATAAGTATACCGCTTCCAGAATAGCCGATACCACCATCGCCTCTTCAGGCTTAACGAGCGGATCGGTGTCGTTCACAATACTGCTGATCCACTGCTTGGCTTCATACTCAAAATCAGTCATGTTTTCTCCATGGAATTGCTCTCTCTCGGTTGCTTTCACGTCGATGACATTTAGAAATAAGCTGCCGTCCCTCTCGCCGTTAATGCGCAGACCTTCGTGAAAATCAGCACCGCCCTTCGTACCGCACAAATACGAGCCTTCAGATTTGGCGATATTAAGTGCCCAGCTGGTTTCAATTGAAACGACAGCACCATTTTTGAATTTTACATAACCAAAAGCGGAATCTTCTACTTCAAACTGCGCTGGGTCCCATGATCCCCATTCATTAGCTGCATTTTCTGTATCCTTCAGCTTCTGGAACACACTGCCTACTACACTGTGAGGCTCATAATTGTTCATCAGCCATAGGATGAGATCCAGTGAATGGGTACCAATATCGATCAAAGGTCCGCCGCCTTGTTTCTCTTTATCCAGAAATACTCCCCATGTCGGAACCCCTCTACGCCTTGTTGCAACCGCTTTGGCATAATAGATCTCGCCAAGCTCATCATTCTCGATCATTTTTTTTAACAGCAGCGACTGAGCTTTGCTTCGGTTCTGGTAGCCAACTGTCAGCTTCTTACCGGTTCTAACATGAGCTTCGTACATCGCTTTCGCTTCGGCACTGGTCTTTGCCATCGGTTTCTCACACATAACGTGTTTGCCTGCTTCCATGGCATCGATTGAAATGACAGCATGCGAAATATTTGGCGTCAATACATGAATGACTTCAATATCCTCCATGGCTAATAGCTGCTTATAATCGGTAAAAATCTTCGCGCCGGGAACTCCATACTGCTCAGCAGCTTCGCGCGCTCTTTCTTCGATTAGATCGCAGAATGCGACCATCTCTACATTACCCACCTTGGCTAAGCTTGGCATATGTTTGCCGCCTGCAATCATACCGCATCCGATAATACCTACCTTTACTGTTCGCATCTCATTAATTTCCTCCTTGCCGTTTAAAATCTACCGTTCTTCTCTCGCGATGAGCGATATATGCCGTTTCAAGAAGTTCCGTCAGCTTTGTTCCGTCCTCGAGTCCAAATGGCATCGGCTTGTCGTTCAGAATGCCATCTACCCATTGTGTTAGTGGAAGCGGCTGCTCCTTAGGAAGCTGACGAGGTGAAATCCAGCCTTGGAGCGGTGAATCTGTATGTTTGGACGCAAATTTAACATCTTCCCCGGATATGATCAGTGTCCCTTCCGTTCCATATAGTTCAAACGCAGAAGGCGTTGAGTATGTAACAAGGCTGGTCTCCAGCAGTGCAACCGCGTTGTTAGCAAACTCAATCGAACATTGTGCATTATCTTCAACAGCCCGGCCTGTAAAATAATTAAACATGGAAGTAATTCGTCTTGGCTCACCAAGCAGCCAGCTTGCCAAATACATCGGATGGCAACCAAGATCCATCATAGCTCCGCCGCCTGCCTGTTTCTCATCGTACCAGTATTCAGGCAGCCAATTGTTTAATGCTCCGTCGTGACCATTTCGGATACGCAGCAGCGTAACGGCGCCAAGCAGCCCATCATCCAGAAGCTGTTTAGCGAATAAATGGTGAGGCCTTGTTCGAGCGGGAAAAGATATACAAAACTTCACGCCGGATTTTTGTACAGCAGCCGTAATTTTGTCGCATTCGGCTACTGTAAGTGCCATTGATTTTTCTGTGAAAATATGTTTTCCAGCTTGGGCAGCTGCAACCATGACTTCTGCGTGCATGCTGGTAGGAGCATCGATGACAACAGCGTCTACATCTGCCCTTTGAAGCAGCGTATCCAGATCAGATTCAAAATCAGCTCCGAGCTCTGCTGCCCACGTTCGCCCTCTCTCCGTTATTTCATCCCAAACTGCTGTTATGTTTACGTTTCCAAGTGATTGCAGGTGTTTTGCATATCCATCAGCATGAACATGCCATTTGCTAATCATCGCGACATTTAACATTCGAAAATCCCTCCATTATTCAAATATTTGCTTAAGCGGCGAATTGCTAATCTTTAAAAGCCGTTGCGGGGTACCCGGCGCCAAATGGCGCGTCTGGCCGCTCATATTCTCCTGCTAAATAACGGCGCATAGGCGTTGTACGCTCCAAATAGTCCTTGTTGTTTGCAAAGCGATCGGAGAATCGAACCCAAGGCGGACTATAAATGTAATGTGCGGTATAACGGTCGTAATCTCCATCATGAAAATATGTACGATGCCAAACCGCGTTATGGAAGAGCAATACAGAGCCGGCGGGTGCACAAATGACATGTCCTACAGGCAAGTCACCTTTGTCGCGGCGAATGTCTGCCGGGAGTGGAACTTGGGCTCTATGGCTTCCTGGAATCATCTCCATGTTGCCCATCCTAGGCAGCGATTGGTCAGTGAGCAAATAGGAAGCGCGCAGCTGCAGCAGAGGAATCGGATAAGCTAGTTGATTAAAATCGTAAGCTCCTGAGCCATCCTGATGCCAGCCGCCTGCTCCTCCAAATGCCGGCTGCTTCGTGCACCAAGCGGATTGAAGAATAAAACGATCGCCATATAATGCTCTCACTTTTGGGAGCACCGCAGGGTGATCAATCAACTGATCCAGCGTGGGTTCGCTTTCAAATCCTCGGCCAACCTGAGCCCATCCAGTTGTCCCTTCTCTCTCATGCAGGCGAATAGATGCCTCCAAACATTGCTGTGCTTGGTCAGCGGATAATACATTAGGAATGATCAAATAACCCCACGACTCGAACATGAAACGGTCAAGCTCTGTGAATTCACCGGGTTGCGAAATGGCATTAAGTCCTTGACTGTGCTCGGCATTCATGCGATAACCTCCTGCTTTCTGGAGTGAATTGCTTCTTTTATATATAAAATATGAACGGTAATTCATTTAATGCATAGAATGCTTGGATTATTCCGATTATTTTTATTTAAATCATGAACATTTTGGTTAACTAAACGCTTTGTGTTATCTAATTAACGGCGTTATCAACTAATTGCTCATATAATTGTTCGTTTTTCTCATTCATTTTCTAAAATCGTATATATTTAATATGTATTTTGAGATTCTCCATTTTCGTTTTATATCTTTGATAAACATAAAAAAAGTGGAGGATTTCCGAAGAACTCCCCCACTCAGCCATCTCTCGATCTTACTGAATGATCAATCTGTTACTGAATGATCAAACCAAATCCATTCTGGATGTAATTCGTGTTGGGATGAGCGATATTGCTAGTCGTCAGGTTGTTAAACGTTGCTGATCCATTCCCCGTATAGGTGTAAATTGCCGCACCTGGATGCGGTGATGTGAAACGCGATGTAAGGATTCCATCACGTCCCGTACCATTAATATTGATATTGTTGAACACGATATTTTCAAAGCCGCCGCCATATCCAAACTGGATCGCACTGCGCTGCGTATTGATAATATCGATGTTGGTGAACGTCACGTTTTTGATGGAATCGTTAGATGCCTCCAAATCGATAGCTCCGCGTTCGCCATTGTAGAGGTCTTTACTAGTTCCGCTGTTTATAATCGTTGTATCCGAGAACAAAATGCCGGTATTGTTCTGGAAATGGTAGCCTGGGAATACAGTGTTCATTCGAATGCCAGATCCGCCGACAGTGTCGATGATCAAGTTGTTAGTAGCCTTATGTCCACCCCCGCCGAAAAATGCAATAGCAGCCGCACGCCAGTTATTCTCAATCGTATTAAACGAGAAGGTATTGTTGACACCCGCGCGGGCACCATTTACATTACTCGTCCATACGGCAAGACCATCATCACCGTTATTTCGCACGCTGCTGTTGCGAACAGTCGAATTGCTCGTTCCTTGGGCGAAGTTGACACCGTCAGCAAGATTATTTCGGATCCGGCTATTTTCAATCACAAGCCCATCCGCATAAATTGCTGGTGTATGTGCATAATCCCCTACCCAAAAACCGCATTCAAAGTGCTCAACCCATACATTATGCACCTTTGAATTTTTTCCGAGATTGTCCATAAAGCCCTTGTATATAGCACCCTCGTGATAGCGCGACCGCAGCTTGGAATTCATATAGATATTGCTAAAATCAAGTTTGCCTTCGACACGGAATGAAATGCCGCCCGATGCTACATTAGGGTTCGTAAACTGGATGTTCGTATGCCAGATGCCTGCACCCATGATCGTAATATCATTAATCATGTTACTGACAGAACCGACCTTCCACATGTTTCCGAGATGGAAGGTTCCTTCCGGTATATACATGATTTTTCCAGTAGAAATCGCTGATGTTACAGCAGCTTCGAAGGCCGCAAGATCATCGAGGCCATCGTTTGCAACAGCGCCAAAATCTGTTACAGAAACTGAGTTGGCCGGGCGTGCAATCGCAGCAGGAACCTGCTCGATTTCAAGGAAGTCTACGCCATATTCGAGATTGTCAGCATTGCTTTTTTGGATACGTATGGTATCGCCAGGTTGAAGGGCTGTATCCAGTTTCCAGTGCAACTCATCAAATCGGAAGAGCGGACGTCCTCCGGATGGTGTATCGGCTGGTTGATCACTCGCGAAATACTGCCAGTTGTAGTAGGAAGTGAGCGGGATAGTCTTGGCTTTGACTCCATTGACGTAAACATCAAGTGATCCGCTGAGTCCCATGCCATCTGACGAGTCAGGCATCGTAAATCTCATCGTAACGCCTGCTCCGCCCTCCCCTTGCCTTACGTTCCACTGAAGATATGAGCCATTCGTTGGAAGTGACACGTAGCTCTGACCAGATGCCTCGGATGCAATTAACGCCTGATCGAATGTCGGTGCAGATTGTAAAGTTGCTCCTCCACCTCGAGTCGCATCCTGCGTATCGTACCTGTTGTAAGGCATGCTAGCACCTCGAGCAGAATATACGACTAGACTTGTTGAACTCGTGTTATTTGTTTGCTTAATTGCTAATTCATTTGCATCTACAGCAACAATCGTGGTTACGGTATAGTTGCCTGTTACTGCTGTCCATGTCCCAGGAATACTGACATTTGCAGATGCGCCAGCTGCTAATGTACCGCTGTATGACCCGTTATAGGTCTGAATGGTAGAGCCGGCAGAATTTTTAAGAATAACGGTTACGCCATGTGTGCCGCTTGCTGAAGAAATGTTTCCTTGATTGTTAAGGAGAACGTTAAAAGCGACTGTATTGCTGGCAACTGGATTACTTGGTGTCCAGGATACAGCTCCAATTAAATCGGAACTGGCAACAGGAGCGACAATAAGTGATGATGGATTCGTATAGCTGTTGTTGGTATCATTTTGCTCAATAATTGCATTGTTCTCATCTACCTTCGAGCTTACCGAGTAGGTGGCTGCGGTTTTGGCACCAACATTAAATGGTACCGTTACTGAAGCACCGGCCGCTAGTGCGGCTGCTGGAGCAGAGCCGGCAAGCGTGTTGTTAAGGTAGAAGTTGACTGTAGTACCCGGGGCACTGGCGTTGCCGATATTTTTAACTGTTGCGTTCAGTGTAATTTCATTTGACTCTATTGGTGAGACAGGTGCCCATGACATGCCTGTAATCGTTAAATCAGGGTTTGGAGCAGGCGTTCCGTATACTTGAAACTCAGCGATTTGACCGCCAGGTGCGCCGGAGTTCGTCGTAATATTCAACTGCAGACGTTTAACCGTCGAGGTAATCGGAATCGTTACCGTATTGCCCGAAGCTGGATTAAACATATAAGCTTGCGCCGACACTAAGCTGCTGAAGGTTGTTGTGTTTTGGTTATGGCCAAGTACTTGAATCGTTTGTGTACGAGTGCCCCATTCTGTAGAGGGATTCAGCTTCAGCACGATGGATGTAATGTCATGATTCGCCCCAAGATCGAGAGTTAAGGTGCTCGAAGCGCTGCCGCCTTCCCAATAAGTGGCGGTGTTATTATCGTTTGCATTCGCTGCGATAAACGTTTGTGTGCTGGATGATGCGCTAATAGCTTTGCCAATTGCGATGTTTCCACCTGGAGGAGTCGTAGGCGTTGCTGTTGGAGTTGGTGTCGCTGTTGGAGTAGGAGTTGCCGTTGCTGTAGGAGAAGGTGTAGGTGTAATGATCGTTGAATCAACCGTGATTTGGTCAAGATTGACATTGCCGGAATCACCTGCATCGTATTTATAAGCAATCGTATTGGAGCCTGCATTTAAAGTGAGAGCTTCTGCTTTCGTTCCCCATGTATCCCAGTTCGCAAGGTTAGGAAGTGAGGTTTGGCGGATTTTTGTTCCGTTTACGTAGATGCTTATCGTTTTTGTGCTTCCGCTAGCATTGGCGTACTTGAGTGTCACGTTGCGGCTGCCTGCCGCGGCTGCATTGACCGTAAACGTTGTTGTTGCACCTTGTGCTAAGTAGCCGTCAACAAATCCAGTGCCGGCATAGCCGGTATGATCCGTATTTACGCTCGCTCCCCCGGACAATGCAGCAGACTCAGCCTGATAGGTGCCCGTAGGCGTTGATGTAGGAGTAGGTGACGGTGTCAGCGCAGATCCATAAATTTCGAATTCGGATAACTGTGCCGCTGGCCAGCCCGTATTGCCTGTAAAATTCAAGCGAACATAACGTGTGTTTGTTGAAGTGAAGTTAATTGTAACCGAATTGCTTGCAACCGACGGATTAAATACATAACCGGTAGAAGCTGCAATATTCGTAAACGTTGTTCCATTAACACTGCCTTGAACCGCAAGCGTTTGCGTCCGTGTTTCCCACCCTGCAGGCAGCTTTAATACGATCTGGTCGATGCTAGTATTTGAGCCGAGATCGATTTGGATCCATTGTGGAAATGCGTTATTTGCGCTTTCCCAATACGTTCCTTGGTTACTGTCTTTCACATTGCTTGGATTGTAGGTTTGAGATTGGCCGCTTGCTGTAATGTCTTTGCCGATCGACAGATTTGATCCACCTGCAGCAGAAACGGGAGTAAACGGTCCAGTAGATAGGAGCAAGGTCGAGAATAGCATGGTAACGATGAGCGACCATGCAACATACTTATTGCGCATTAAATTCCTCCTCAATAATGTGGGGGTGCGAGAAAATGTGCGATCTACCGAAAAACGTACGAATGGCAGCGTTTACAAAAAAGATTGTTTCACTTTTATGCGATTTCCGTATAGCCTTCCGTTCACTTTCCTAGTTCATTACAGAATGATAGACATCCCTCCTCTCGTTGTCACACCCTTACATTATAAAGACATAATTGACCGAGCTATAAGATGTAATATTACGGAAATCGTATGCGATTCAATGATAATAAGACAAATCTAAGCTTCTTTCCTCTATAACAAAAAACCAGCTCAACACATGGGATGTGTTTAAACTGGTTATGTTCATTTTCTTATTTTGAAACTTATTTGCGGCTCACTTTAATGTCAAATGTATTTCCTGATTTTTTCCATCCCATACGACATTTGCACCCAGTGCTTGTGCAACGAATCGCAGCGGAATCATCGTACTGCCTCTAACGATTTGAACAGGGGCGGTTAACTTTACAACATTGCCATCAACCGTTGCCTGGTTCTTCCACACTTCCATTGTGATTGAATGAGAACCGTATTTTACCGTTACGAAGTCATTTGAGTAGTTGACCGTACCCCCGAGAGATTCAATAAGTCCCCTTACGGGCACGAAAATGGATCCATTTATAAAAGCTGCTTGTGCGTCCATTAAGTGGTATTTGTTATTTAAGCGTATGCCGATGCCTTTAACCACTTTTTTAGGTATGATCTTATAGTTGTATTTGTATTTATCGTCACCGTAATACTGACTCAACTTGCCCCAAGAAGAAACCGTTCCATCCTTATGCAAAGCTGTACCTGCTCCTTCTCCAATTGCGCTGACCATCTTGACTTGATCTAGTCCTTTCACAGGATACAGCTTCTTATCTTGTACAGGCCAAATCCAGTACGATACTTTGCCATCCTTCGTAAGTACAAATGAAAAGGCGTGAAAATCTCCCACCCCATCAACAAAGCCTGATACAGCTGAAACGTTTGGCGCCAGTTTGGCCAGATTGAAGCTAGGCTCGGTCAGCCCATAAAGAGAATATCGATTCATAATATAAACATTCCAAGAAGAAGTTACGAGTGTTCCATTAGAAATAGAAGTGATACCATTAGAATTGTCTGTTTTCATGCTGCTTTTATCAAGCACTGGAATAGGTAGAAAGGGATCGCCATATTTATCGTACCCCCAAATCCACACTGTCCCATCTTTTGCAAGTGCAATCGGAAAATAACCGTTTCCTTCAATCGCAGCAATATTCTCTAACTCGCCAATACGGCCGGGTCGAAGCTGATCTTCCTTACTACTGCCTTCACTGCATGTATCATTTTGAATCTGAAATTCACATAATCCACCGAGTGACCATACGGTACCATCTGCTTTTAATGCATAATTGCCTGAAATATCAATGACTTTGTCCAAACCTTCCACCTGTGAGGGTTGAACATTAGAGAGGCCTGACGTCGTTCCAGGTTTTCTCCCCCATGTCCACACACTGCCGTCCGTTCTTATTGCGGCATTGCTTTCCGAGATTTTCTTTACTTGATCCAAGACGGGAACGGCTTCAAATGTTTTTTCATTCCATGACCAGAGCACACCTTTTTTATCCAATGCATGATTTCCATCAATGCTGATAATGCCATCTAGAACAGGTAACTGCGCCGCATTTACGGATGCTGGTGTCATAGATAATGATACAGCACTTATAATGAGTAAAATAAGCAAACGCGTTTTTAATCCTCGCAAATCATCACCTCATTGTTTTATTTACAAGGATTAGACGCCATTATTTGTAAAAAAGTTTCGTTTTTCTGTATAAAAAAAGACGATTCTCTCTACTATTGAGAAAGAATCGTCGTTTGGTCAGAAACGGTTGGTCACTTCGGTGAAAGCTCGCTTTCCGTTACCCATTTATGGTTTTTCATTTTTTCTCCCCCAGTGGTTGGAACGTAATCAAACATATAAACCGTCGTTTGCTCTGCGGAATCAATTGTTGCGGTTGCGCCGTTCATACCCGCCATATGGTCTGCTTGAAGGATTACTTTTGTACCTGGCTCATAGGGTTTGTCGCCTGCATCTTTAATTTCTTCTTGAATAACCCACTTATGATTGGTCACTTTTTCGCCGCCCGTTGTTGGGGTATAAGATACGGCGTAGGCTGTAGTCGTATAGGCGCCCACAATTGTTGCTGTAGCTCCATTCATTCCTGCCATGTGGTCTGCTTTTATAATCGCTTCACTCCCCACCTTGTAGGTTGGATTCGTAGCTTCTTTTAACCCTTTCGGAAGCTGGCTGCTATTGGAGTGATTCATTTGCGAGTGGTCTTCACCTTGATTGCTGGTCATCGCGTTCTCAGCATTTTCGTTTTTACCGCATCCACTTAAAATGATTACCGCAGCAACACTAAGTAAAACCAATTGTTTTTTCATTTTATATTACACTCCTCTGTTTATTCGTTCAGCATGTTATTTGCATTATACCCCCAATGGGTATTTTGGAAACGTTTTTTCATTTCTATTTTTCAAATTTGTTCTTTTGTCCTCCTATCCACTATTCCTTATCCTCATTGTAACCAACACTTTTGAAGAACTTGTGTAGACTGCAATCAGTGATACTGGAAGAAGCAAATCACAACAAAAAAAGAAGCATCAGAATTTCTGATGCTTCTTTTCATTTTATGATTCATGTTTTCCAATAAAGTTGCTGAAGAATTTCTCTAAAACGGTGACATCCGTTATATTTGCGTTGCAGGCTTTGCTGTTAACGCACATATAATTTCCAATCGCCTTGTAGTAATCAGGTGAAGCATTAGCAGGCCTTGATTTCGTAATGGCCGTGAATAACGCAACCTCTTCATGTCTATTGCACAAAAAACAGTTGCTTTTCTTATTTGTTGGCGTAAACTTTCCTTCAATGCCGATAAGCTGTCCGTCTTGACGGTAAATAAGAAACAGCTTATTAGATGCGATATCGGTCCAACCCATATACGTAACATAACGGTAGTCAATATCATCTAAATCGGGTACCTTTAGCTTTTTGACTTTTGGGAACAGCTTTTTTATTTGAGCTGCCGTTACTTGAGTGAATTCCGACATCAATGGCTGCAGCGATTGCAAATAGGATTGAATTTCTTCCGTCCTATTTAACGTTGCAAGCTTCTCTAACTCATGCTTTTGAAGATCAGTTGCGTCCGGGAATGCTTCGGAAATCTTTGTTTGCGTACTATACCTAACCGCTTCAACTACTTTCGGATCGGATACCGTGTTACACGCAGTTTGAAGCAGATGTGCTTGTTTCTTAATCAAATTATATTGATGGTTTCTAATAAATGGTTTATTCATAGCTGTTCAGCCCCTTATTTTTAATGAAAAAAAATATAAGGTGCAAAGCTTTTATTAGAAACGATATGAGCTCCATTGGGCGAAAATATTTCAGTCCGGCCCCACGCAAAGTATCGCCCTAATATTAGGCTTTGCATGAGCAGTTACTTTTCCCGGCAATTTGATTTGCCATTCCTATCACCTCCCTGCCTCTTTACATTATAAAATGAATTCAGATGTTGTTACAACGTGTGAATTCCTCTAAATTTACATTTTGATTAAGTATGCCACTTTTTCCGGATTTCCTCCACAGTGGCCAAAGCAATGATATCTTGCAAAATATCGCCAGGCTTGTTGCCTCTCCCAAGGATGTAACCTGCAAAATTTGTGCCCGTATAGCTGAAAATATATTGAAATTGCTGAACAAGCGGAATTCCTTTCAGATGGGGCTCGTCATCTCCTATACCGATGACCCAGGCTGTTTTTGACGCAAAACTAGATAGAAACTCGGTCTTATTCTCTCTTAATGATTGAGACCATCTGTCAATGAATGTCTTCGTAAGGCCTGATGCGCCATACCAGTAGATAGGCGTCGCGAACACCAATACATCTTGTGCCTTTACGCGTTCGATCAGATGATGGTAATCATCATTTGGGTAAGGCTCTTTCTCAGAATGCCGGTAATCGACAATAGGCTCGATATTATAGTCAGATAAGTGAATTTTATCTGCTTCAAATCCTTCAACTAATAAATTCGCTAGTTGATCCGAGTTTCCATTTTTGCGGGAGCTTCCATAAATCACTGCAATTCCCATTGTGAATAATCACCTCCACATTTAAAAGTATTAAGCCTTTATTTTGAAAAGTCCTGACCAAGCCAATCCGTGCTAAGCTTTGCGAGGGTTCCATCCGCTTTCATTTCTTTTATCGTTTGATCCACAGCGTCGGCAAGTTTCTTTGACTCGGGGTCGTCTTTACGGAGTACATACTGGATATGCCCCTCATTAAGCGCATCTCCTACTGCTTTGAGCTTGCCTTGCGGATCTTTGATCGGAAGAAGGAAGTCTGCGCTTATTGTTGCGTCAACCCGTCCGTTAGTGATTTGAAGAACTTCATCGTTAGCATCGTTTTGCTGGTACACGATTTTTATTGCGCCATCATGCTCCTTATTGTAATTTTCAAGGATTTGAGCTTGAGCGCTGGTCGGGCCGATCAGCACTTTTTTTCCTTTCAAATCATCTAAAGACTTGATCGATTCATTGTTTACTGCTGCAATAATAATTTTGTTCCGCCAATAAGCGTAAGGTTCTTCGTTAAAATAAAACTTTTGTTCACGCTCAGGATTTTTCTCGAATAGATGCGCGGCTATATCGATCTTTTTCGTTTCTAGACTTAATAGAATGTTGGAAAATTCCATCGTTTGAAACTCAAATTCATACTCTTTCAGACGTTTGTCTATCTCTCTGATCACCTCAACGTCGTAACCTGTTAACTTTCCGTTATCATCGAGAAAAGCGACTTGCTCGAAATCATTGCCAGTGCCGACAATTACTTTTTTAACCCCCGCGGCTGATTCTCCTTTATTGCTGCTGCCATTATTGGAGCACGCTGTAATAACAAATAAGAAAACAAGGGCAAACGCAAATACATTAAACTTTTTCAAAATCGTTTCCTCCAATTTGGTTGTGTATTAAACGCATAATCCCTACGGGTTAAGTGAGGATTAAAGGCTGAGATAACTGTAGCATTCACACCCGCTTGAGGTCAATTGATTACATAATAGATAAATTTTATATAAGAAACCAAAAATGCTATATAAATATAAATATTGTAAAAAATCCAAAGACCCTCGCCAATTGAATGGGAAGGGTCTTTGAACTTTAATCGTTTGTTTTAGTTTTGGCTATCCTCACCAATCACAATGACTTCTGTTTCTAAATCTATGCCAAAGTTTTGTTTTACCGTCGTCTTAATAACTTCGATCAAATCAATGTAATCTTGGGATGTAGCATGATCCACATTTACAATGAAACCTGCATGTTTCGTGGATACCTCAGCTCCTCCGATTCGTTTCCCTTGCAAACCGCTGTCTTGTATCAGTTTTCCAGCAAAGTATCCAGGCGGGCGTTTGAATACACTGCCGCATGAAGGATATTCCAATGGCTGTTTACTTTCTCGCGCAAAAGTGAACTCATCCATTTTTTGTTTAATATCGGCATATTCAGCTTGTTTAAGATTAAATACAGCTTCGAGCACAACATATTTATTTGCAGAAATATTACTCTTCCGATAACTTAATGACAGATCCTCACTTGATAATGTGAGAAGCTCGCCTGCTTCATTCATTACTAAAGCTTTGACTAATACATCCGAAATTTGTCCGCCATAGGCTCCTGCATTCATATACAATGCACCACCGACCGTACCTGGGATGCCGCATGCAAATTCAAGTCCAGACAGATGCTGTTCTAATGCTTGCCTAGACACATCTATAATCGAAGCTCCAGCTTGCGCAATAATTGTACTATTTTCGGTTCGAACTTCATTCAAGTTTTTTAAATGCATCGTAATCCCGCGAAGGCCGCCATCCTTCACGATAAGATTGGAGCCATGCCCCAAGAGGGTTACTGGAACATTCTCTTCTTTCGCAATTTTATATACAGTGCTTATTTCATCATATTTATTTGGAGTAATGAATACATCTGCATTCCCCCCTAATTTTGTATATGCGTGATTTTTAACGGGTTCAGCAAGCTTAATATTCAAGTCGGGCAGTTGATTTAATATACGTTTATAAAGGTTCAATTCATTATTCATAAAAGTTGTTCCCATTCGTTCATTATCATTCGTTTCACCTTTTCTTGTTGTTGTTAAAGCTTTGAAATTTCAACTTTAAATTATAGCACATTTTTCCGATTAATATTACCCTTTAATCAAATGTTGTTATTTAAAAATGTAATCAATCCTATTTCCCACATATCATTAAATTATCGTTTCTCCTTATTAAATATGCAACAAAAAAGAGCAGGATACGATCCTGCTCACTTTTTTAATGGCTTAATCTGAAGCAACCATTGCATGTCCTCTCATAAGCCTTAATGTCATATCATTTATTTCTTTATTTCAATGACAATATCATCTAATTTAATTTGTTCTCTACCTCTTCCTGATTTTTTAGGCATTACAATTTCTTTTGAACCTTCATCTCTCGTTATTTCTAATGATCCATGATTTTCGGCAGTGTGTTCATACAAGTTTATCTGAGATGTCAGTATAAGCTTAGTAGCATTAGGGTCTAATTTTTCAAAAGTTTTACTCCAGTTCATGTTATAGCCGCCTCGCTCACCTGCTCCTCCATTGCCTTTACCTACATAATGATTGCCTAAGTCGTCTTTAATTTCGATATCCACATCTACAGCATCCCATTCATTTCTTGTCTCATCCGAAATCACTTGATTGTAATAAACGATAAAGCTCATGGGGGCCTCCAGCATAATCAACTCTTCTTCTGCCGATTTTTCGGAGCTCAATTCCATTTCATTAGTGGTGAATTCTACTCTTTTACTATTTTTTCTGTAATAATCAATAACCTTAAACTTGGCTATAGCACAAATCCATTTCCTGAAATCAGTCGAATCGCCATGGAATTTATTCGAATTGTTCCATATGGATAACAAAATATCGTTCATACATTCTTCAATAACTCCCTCGTTCTCAAGCGGGGACAGCACTTTATAAGTTACCCCTTTTATTAAGGGCAAATAGGTATCAACGATATATTCTAAAGCATCTTCTTTTTGTCGCTTTAATCGTTGGATGAAATTTTTATCATTAGACTTCATTAGCGATTCTCCTTATTTTTTTGTAAAAGCTTTTACACTATATACAACGAAGTTGGAAATTTTTATTCTCATGTTTAGATTAATTATATTTTTAGGCCATTTATAATAAAAAAGTCGATCCCTTAATCGTACAGGAAATCGACTTTTTATGATTGAGTTTTTATGAGTCTGCTTTTGAAAATATGGCAATCGGCTTCTTATCCGTAGCTTCTACTACTCGCTGCTCAAATGTTGGTCCTGCTTCTGAATAGGAATCATATTCAATAATGCCTACATTCAGCATTCTGAACTTCTTTCTCATGACCTGATAGAACGTCGAATCATGTGTTGAGATAATAAATTGTTTATGATTTTGCAATTTTGAATCAGCTAAATTACGTATAAGATCAATTAATGCAGCCACATTCAAGTCATCCATGCTTTGCACAGGGTCATCCATAGCGACAAAGGACAGTGGTGACCAAGATTGCGTAAGCGCCATGGCCAAAAAGAATGAAATCGCAGTGGCATTCACCTGGGCTGCGCTAAATATGTACGAGGGATTTGCTTCTTGGTGACCAAGGGCCGCATCTTCTCTCGTCATCACTTTGAGAAATAAGCGATTGCTGTTGAATTTTTTCCCCGTATCATAATCGATCTCGGTGAACACGGGATGAGAGTTGATTCTGACAAAGATGGAACGCATAGTATCGAACATTTGATCCATGACTCGTTCATTCAAGCCGCGAATGGCATCTGGCACGGCCTGCTCGGCATCCTTTAGAGCGGCAACCAGGTCTTCGATGGTTCGAAGACCTTCTTCCACTCGTTCTATGACCTTATGCTTGGCAGTTTTTTGTTGCTGTAATTGTTCGAGCAGTGCGAGATCTGCGTTTGCTCGGAAAGCATCTAATAATTGTGTTGCTGCTCCGTGCTTACGAGTATTTTCGAGCAATGACTCTTCAATCAAGCTAGCCTTTGCGTCTAACTGTTCTGCAACTGCGCTCCAATCCGTTGTTTGAGCACTGGCACCCATAATTCCTTCTGCCGTTAGCTTACCTAGCCAAACAACGACATCATCTTGTAGATGCTTAAGTTCTCTCTCTTTGCTCTCCCTTGGCAGGGATGAGAACGATGTAGCAATCGTAATAAGCTGCTTGCGTAAATGATCTACTTGTTTATTACCTTCATCCAGCTTAGTCAGTAACTGCTCTTTCAGAGCTGACGTTTGAATAGGGATATCCAACTCATCAGCCAATGCTTTGAAATCATTGTAGCTCTTGTCCATTAACTGCATTTTTTTGTGCAAATCGTAGTGCTTTGCTTGTAAATCTGCCACTTGATCGAGCAATTGGGTATGCAGATCACTCCATTCCTGCATGGTGGCATGAAGATTGATTAGACTTTCTTTAACATTCGCTTTTGCTTCAAACAGCTGGTCATGATAGATTTGTCGTTGTAATTCAAGCTCGAGGCTCTTCTTTTCTGCGCTAGCTAAATCGGGATGAATGGCATCCATCTGGACGCTGACATAGTTTTGCAGGCGTAAAGAATCAACATCTTCTATTCCACAGGCAGGGCAGCAATCTAGCTCTGGCTGTTCAATAGCAACCTGTAGAACATGCTTTAGAAAAGCTTTATGTTTCTTTTCATGAAGCACAAGCTGCTGTACAAATTCCAACTGCTGCTTGTGTAAACGATCAGCCTCCAAAAAAGCGTTTTCCAAATCTGTTTGTTCACGACACCGCAGCTCTAACTCTCGTAATGAATGATAGAGTGCGAGTCGAGGAGTCTCCTCTAAGCGTGGATAAGCCATGGCAAAGTTACCGCTCATCCCATCAAATTTTTTACGGTTGTTTGCCTGAAGCCATAATTTTTTCACTTCATTTAACGCTTCAAATAAGTGATCGGCTCTATGCTGAATTGCCGTTGTTTGCTGCTGTAAATCCTCATTCAGCTGTTCGTTTTGGAGCTTGATCTGTTCGTTTTGCAAAAAACTATCTGCTTCTTCATTGAGCCTGAGCAATTTTTGAATTGTATTTAAGAGTTCATCTAGCGTTTGAGTAAGGCGACTTTCTCGTTCCCATTGCATTAGAAGTGGAAGCTTTTCCTGTAATGAGGTCATAGCATCTTTTGCTAGATCGAGCCGTCTGATTGTATCATTTTCCAAAAGATTTCGTTCCTGAACGAGAGCTTCTATTTGCTCCTCGGCTTCTTTGATCAATGAAATAACCTGATCTTCATCTTCTGAAACAGCTGTTTTTTGAAAGATATCTTCATAGTTATGAAGTGCTGTTGACCATTGATTGTTTCGTGATGCAGGCGAGAATTCCGAGATTTCCAGCTTAATGCCTTGAATGCGGTGCTCCAGCGTATCTTCCTCTGCAATCAGCTGCCCACGCTTTTGGCTAAATGCCAGTTTTCTTTCTTCCAGCTCCACCCTTGCTTTATGTACGAGTTCTCCATAGCTCGCAAATTGCTCTGTGCCGAAAATTCGGGAAACCGAATTGTAGCGATCCTTCTCCTTCATGCCTCTTAGAATGCCATTCATCCGTTCTTGACATAGAAGATGAGTAAGAAACAAGCTTTTGTTTAAATCCACTTTATCGAGCCATTCCGCGTGGACGAGCTTCTCTTTTAAAACGTCTTCTGCCTCCTTGTCAGGTACCTTCTCACCATTAATCTCAACTTCAAGCAAATGGGCTCCGCTATCTGTCCTTACATTCGTATTGGCGATTCCCGTACGTGTTACTGTGATTTGCAAGTCTGAATTTCCTAGCTCAATGATTACTTTTGGAGCTCTATCCCCGGCAAAATGATTCCCGATGTATCGATATAATTTTCGTTCGGGGTCTTGCTCATAACGATAAATACTACCTGTTAATCCCCATTCGATCGCGTCAAAAAAAGAGGTTTTTCCGTAACCATTTGGGCCATGTAAAATGACAATGCTTGTATTGGGAAATTCAAATCTTCGCTTCTCATTAAACCCGCGGAATGCTTCTATTGTGATTGCATTAATCCTCATGGCTGAGCACCTCTGCTAACACTGGAATATTTAAAGATGATAATAGCTTGTCCACAGATTGGTCTTCAGCTTGAAACAAAGCTTTACTTAACCGTTCATTCGTCGATTGTTGAACACAGGATTGCCATTGCTGGAGAAAATGCCGATCATGAAACCAAAGGCGCTCGAGCTGGTGCTCGGGCAGCTTAGTTTGAAAGTCTAAAGGCAGTTTTTCAGCTAAACGATTTAAATCAGAGCTCGTGATGATAATCTTGCGAAAGAAAAAGCGGTTTGACTCGATGCGCTTTTTCAAAGCATTGCTTATCTCTTGCGCGTCTACAAAGAGGACTAAATACATGTCCCAACGCAAATCATCTAGTTCGCCGGGCAGCTGATTCTGTACCCGGTAAGCAAATTGATAAGCTGCTCGCTCCCAGTGGTTCTCGAGTGATGATGGAGAATCATAGGAAACGACTGCAAAAATTTGCTTCGCAGAAAAGTAAAGGGCATCTATGTGCCTAATCGATACATTTGTTAGTTTCTCAAGGTCAGATTGTTGGTCAAAAAAGTCAAATATCTGTTGCACCATTTTCAAATCACACTCCTTAGTCGCGTGCAAATTTCTTCATAACTCACTTCATGTCTAACTTCACGCAAGCAAGAGGAACAACTGATACTGACCGTTCCGGATAAGCGATTGGATTCTAAACCTTCGAAGATGGTTAACTTCGTGTCTTGAGCAAATTGTAGTAATATTTTGGAAAAGTCAGCTTTACGGCCATTGTTGCAATGCTCGCATAGGTTTTCTGGGTTGCCTTTTGCGAGTGATTCCGAATTAATATTCTCGAGCAGCAAGCGATAGGGGAATAAGTCCGAATGGTCTCTGGACTTCATATAAGATTGAAAAGAATTGGTATAAAGTTTAGTCATAAATCCGATGACGACCTCAGGCATCGTTTCTTTAGCCTGGGAGTAGAGCATACGCACCCAGCGATCGGAATCCAGCTGAAGATTGGACAAATGAACCCATTCCTCAGGATCGATAAAGTTCCAATCGGGATATACCAAATTTACGAGTGCCAGCAGCTCCCATAGCTCGCGCAGACCGGCTTCTCCTTCAGGAAGACGAATGTTTGCAAATTGGTACAGCTTTAAAAACAGCTGCAATCTGCTTTCTTCCATCTCCTTCAGCTTTCGAAGAACATCATTCATAGAAGCAATAAGTTTTGTTCTTATTTCGTCATCATTTTTGAAACGTCGTATGAAGATGGTATCCAGTGCTTGTCGGTGAATCTCAAATTGATCGTTTAAGCGAGCCTGCATCTTAGATACATTAGCTGATCCTGCTGGCTTGTCCGACTGGTCTAAGGAAGTTGTAGGCTCTGGGCGGTTATCATGGATACCAAACGGTGGAGGATCAAAAGTGCCTAGTACGTCTAGTAATAGTCCTTTTAGAATATCGTAGTTTGTTGAGAGATGTCCTTGCAGCAGATCTAGAATGGTGCCATGATCACCGGGCAGCGACCTGGCAAGCGCGTACTTGGTTGAATGTCCCATAGTAGGAACAGCACTTCCCTCCTCGACTACGGTATCCTTGTCTCCGAAGCAGTAAATGGACGTGAAGAAGCTCTTAAGTTCTCCTTGAGCATCAAAAAAGCTGCGGTTCATATCATCCAAAAAAGCGTTGTTTGAACGCAGCTGTTCGATTTGCTTATGATTCTGAAAGCGCTTTATTAAATGGTGAAATTCAGCGAATTTAGAGCCGTTATAAGGTGTTGCATAGCTAATAAAGCCACCGATCCGTTCTAATCCTTTTTTACGATGCAAATATTCGTTGAGTAGGAATCGTTTACCGATTAATCCTCCCATACTGTGGCCAACGATAACGATTTTCTCATATTTTCTATAGGTATACCCATCCAAAATAGCCTTTAATTGAATAGCAAGCTGGTCTATGGACAGAGGACTTTTTTTACTGACACTAATTTTTTGACCTAAAACGTCAAACTCTCCTTCGATTCCAAAAATGCTGCTGATGAGCTTAGAGGTGTCATATGTAACGATACCAATATCCGTATCCGTGATGTCCGGATCTGATGCGATGAGCTCTGCCCAGTCTCTGCCTGGCTTTACCCACGTTTCAGGAGCGCCCAAACCATGAATCAGCAAGACAAGCATCTTGCCATTGCTTCCCGGTTTTCTCGGTTTCAGTTCGATCTGCATCGACATGTTCAGCTTCCCCTTTCTCCTAATGCTTTCCTATTATTTTATATCAAGCATATATGGTTTCCAAGGGTTGTACTACATGTTCTGGAAGATCTTTTTTTGTTATTTTCCATTTTATGAGTATTGTAATTGATTCGGATATGTGTATAATACAAGGTAATTGAATAAATGAAATGTTTTCTAGGGTTCCGCAGCATAACTGTTGGTCTGGTCCGAGAGAAAACTCACAGCGATGCTGTGTCACGGAAGGATAAAAGCCTGGGAGAAACTGTTAAACAGTTTACTCTTAGGCTTTTTTTTTATGTTTTTTGGCAACAATAAATTTGGAGGTGTATTTTGGTGAATTCGAATTGGATTAAAGTATTTATTGCCGCTTTTTTCGAGGTTTTTTGGGTGATTGGCTTAAAACACGCGGATGACTTCTTGACGTGGACAGGAACTGTTATTTCTATTATTATCAGCTTCTATTTAATGATCGCTGCAGGCAAAAAACTGCCCGTCGGAACGGTATATGCTGTTTTTGTAGGAATGGGTACGGCAGGAACTGTTTTTTCTGAAATCATATTTTTTGGAGAACCATTTAAATGGACCAAAATGTTGTTGATTTTACTTTTATTAGCTGGAGTCATGGGCTTGAAATTAGTTACGAAGGATAAAGATCAGAAAGGAGCTGTATCCTAATGGCTTGGATTTCTCTTATATTTGCAGGATTGTTTGAAATGTTTGGTGTTGCGATGATTAATAAATTGCATAAGGATCGCAATTGGCAGTCCGTTGTATTATTAACGATCGGATTTTTAGCAAGCTTCCTATTTCTTGCTTATTCCATGAAAACACTGCCTATGGGAACAACATACGCCATTTGGACGGGGATTGGAGCGTCAGGCGGAGCTATATTGGGAATGCTTTTATATGGAGAATCAAAAGACTGGAAAAGGGTTGTTTTTATAGCAATGGTATTAGGTTCAGCCGTAGGGTTGAAGCTTGTCTCTTAAAGGCTGTCATTTGATATGATCATTCGTGGAATTATAGCTTCATTCTATTTATGGAAGGAACAGGCTCATAAAGAGCCTGTTCCCTGCTTATTCAGACTCAAATCTTATCTTAGGTCTACCCCGCTGCACTCTCTGTTTCTAGCTGCTGATACACGACCGTTAACGTTTCTTTCAGGGCAAGGGCTAGTTCTTTCGCTTCTTGAGGGGTGTTGCCAACTGTAATGAAGTATCCCAATCGATCATCCGAGCTTTTTGCTTCTGAGACCAAATCTCCTTCAGCTGCCGTTAGCTGTGCTCGGATAACATTTATATGTTGTTCTAAATCGGCAAAGCCTTCAATTCCATCAAAAATACCCTCTCGATCGGCGGTCACATAAGCAATTGAAGCTGCGCGGTTAAACCGTTTCTGAATATTGATCGGTTTGTCTAAATAATAGTTAACGGTCGCTTCAAATATATCGACACCGAACGCTTGCACTAATAAATCCGATGAAATGTTGTCGCCTCCTGGCCTGCCGTTCACCTCGATAATTCGTGGACCCGTATTTGTAAGCTTCACTTCTACGTGACTTGGTCCATTCACTATCCCAATAGCTCTCAAAGCATCAACAGCCGTACGAATGATGTGATCCTCATGCTCTACATGCACTGAAGTAGGTAATGTATGAAGAATTTCAACAAAATAAGGAAGCGGTGAGGTCAATTTTTCAGTAACGGCCGAGAAAATCGGTTCACCCTCTTTAACGAATAATTCGACACTAAATTCTGGACCATCCAAGTACTCTTCAATTAAATACTCATCGCGGACTTTAAAGTCCATATAAGTTACTTTAAACGCTAAGATCGTATCAATAGCATGCTTCAGTTCATTTTCATCAGTTATGAAATAAACATTTTGACTGCTTGCGCAATTCGTCGGTTTTAATACGATAGGAAATCCGATCTCTTCCGCAGCTGCTAATGCATCTTCGTAAGTTCTCACTTTTTTGAATTTTGCACTCGGAACTTGATGTTCAGCATAAGCTTCTCTAGCCAAATCTTTGTTTCGCGACTTTAAAGCTGCTTCGTATGGTACTCCTCTAAGTCCAATCCGCTCTGCTACCTTCGCAGTTACGTGAGAGGCGTAATCCGTAGCAGGAATTAACGCATCCAGTTGATTCGCATAGGGGGAGCTAACAATCGCTTGATAGAGTGACTCTTCATCTCGAATATCTGCGACAATCAAATCATGGTAGATCCCTTCATATCCATACTTTTGCGGATTTTCCGTGGAAGAAACGATGGAAATAACTTTATGTCCCTGTTCAAAAGCGACTCTCGCAAAACTAACGCCGTAGAAACTTGGTTCAACAAAAGCAACTGTTTTAATTGCTGTCATCTTTTTATCCTCCTTTAATAGTTATGAAATAAGTGGTTAGCAATGCAAATTTCAAGCTTCCAGTTTGCTTTTTTGTGTCGCTTTACTATTCATCACAAAGTACACAATAAATCCGATGAACATCAAGCCGCTCATACAGATAAAGCCCGCGCCTGGAGAGAAACGATCAATGACAAGGCCAAGCCCTGTGGCGGACAGGGTCTGCAAGAGCAAGGAAATCGCCATCCAGACCGAAGTCGCTCGACCCATGTAGGATTTGGCTACCGATTCCATCAGCGTCGTTGTCATCAAAATACGTAACGAAGAGTTCGTTAATCCAATCAACACACTGCCAAGGTACAAAAGCAGAATCAAATGGTTAAACGCTACAGCGAGCAGGCTCAGCACGGATATCATAAAAAATAATAGTATCGTTCCATGTTGTGATATTTTCTTAGCTAAGGGTGCTGCAATAAAACCTGACAATAATCCCCCAATGCCATAAAACATATCTGATAAACCGAATACAACGGAATCACCTTGCACCGTGTTGCTTACATAACCAGGTAGAACGACGTTGTATATCATCGTAGAAACGAGTGGAACAATCGATACAATACCAAGCAAGAAAATAAATGGACGTTCCGCCAGATACGTTAGGCCATTCTTAAACGTTGCAAAGAAGGACTCTTTATCATTTTCAAAAGGGATAGGTGTATATTGAATTCGACTAAGGAAGAAGCTGCTCACGATAAAGGCGATCGCATTTAGAAGAAGAATGATCTCAAAACCAACGAATTTGTACAACACTCCTGAAAGTGCACCAGCCATAAACATCCCTACTTGCAAGCTGATTTCAATTAAGGAGTTTCCATTAATGAGGTCCTTCTCCGATAGGATTTCTTGAACCAGGCTTCGAGAAGCCGTCATATACACGGTCCAGCCCATCCCGTTAATAATGGCAAAGGCATAAAGATATTCAATTCGGAATCCCGTCCATACAAAAGCACCTGTTATGATTAACAAGGCAATCGCCCGAATGCCATTGGCCCATAAGATTATCGTTTTTCGATTCCATTTATCGATTAGGGTGCCTACGAATGCGGAGATGAGAAAACCAGCAATAACATTTAAGGAAAGCATGTACCCTATGGCGGTAATCGAATTTGTCTGATCCATGAGATACCAGTTCGCACCAATCGTACTCATGCCTACGCCGAATCCGGAAATAATATCAGCGAAGGAATAATGGCGGAAGTTTCTTTGTTTAAGTACGCTAAAAACCATCCTTACCTCCTAGAATATTCTGGATTTGTTGTTGCAGTGGTTCAAACCCAAATCCTAAATAGTCTAGAACTTCAGCATGCGTACCGCCGTAGATCGGCCATTTCTCACCGCAATGATGTGAGTGAACTTGATGCTTAGGCAATAATAAGGCTAGATAGGACGCCGTACTGCCGGTTGCTCGATGCTCCTCAACGACCAGAAATTGGTCAGCTAAACCGCTTAAGTGTTGAATATAGGGTTTCAAGCTTTGAATGTCGACGTAACATAAATGCGCATGTACGAGAGTGTCGTCCTCTTGAACGATCTGCTTGCAAAGTTCTGTTGCTTGTTCACCCACGGAAATTAAGCATAGTTTGGATCGATCAGTACGTGCTCCACCTTCTACAATTAAGTTTCTGCAGCTCTCGTCCTCTGCTCGATCAAGGCTGTCAAAGGCATCATTTCTAGAAAGTCGAATATAATACGGCTCCTCTGATGCTGCTGCTTCACGTATCACTCTTCGTGTTTCCTGCTCGCCATGAGGGCAAGCGATCCGTATGTTTTGAAACGCTTGGAGGACAGCGATGTCCTCCAAGGCATGATGTGTCGTTCCAAACCAGCCGCCTGATACCCCTCCATACGCAGCTACAACCTTCACGTTTTTCCCCATATATCCCATTGTCAGCTTAATGCTTTCCGCTGCTCGCAATGCAGCAAAGGAAGCAAAAGTTGAAAAGAATGGCACATAACCTGCTTCAGCAATACCGGCTGCCATATCAATACCGGCTAGTTCTGCAATGCCAAGATTAAAAAAACGCTGGGGATGCTGCTGTCCAAAAGGATGATTTTTGCCTCCTAGATCTGCTTCAATACATACAATTTGCTCGTTGCTGGAAGCAAGCATAGTCAGCTCATCTTTATAGGCATCTCTACCTGACTTCTTGGTCATAATAAACTCACCTTCCATTTATGGGCGAGCTTCTCCGGGATTTTAACATAATGCGCTTCGGGGTTTCCTTCAATCGCTGCAACACCTTTTCCTTTTATCGTATTGGCTAGGACGGCTACTGGTCTATCTGGATCTGGTTCAATTGCGGCAAGGATTTCTTCGAAATGATGGCCGTTGATTTCCTTGACAGCAAAGCCAAACGCTTCAAATCTTTGCCGGAGATTGCGAAGCGGTGATATGTCATGCACATAACCATCGTTTTGGCCTCCGTTGCAATCGACGATATATACAAAATTAGTGATCGACTGGGCTTGGACAATCTGTGCGGTTTCCCAGCACAATCCTTCCTGCAGCTCCCCATCTCCACCGATCACAATCCCTAGTCCATTCGTTTGTTTCATCTTTTGTGCCAGTGCCCAGCCTGCTGCGTACGGAATGCCATGTCCCAAACTGCCTGTAGCGAAGGGGATGCCTGACAGTTTATGATTAGGGTGACCTGTGAACAAAGAGCCTGCTTTCCCATAGCTATCCGCTGGGTTATCCTTGATCATCCCGTATACATGGAGCGCGGCATATAATGCTGCTGCAGCATGCCCTTTGCTAAGAATGATGAGCGTATTTGGATCTTCCACATATTTCGAATACGCACCAATCAATAAGTCAATCGCAGAAAGACTTCCGCCGATATGGCATCCTGTAGGTGATGCAGCCATGTCAATGATCAGTTTCCTCGCTTCTTTCGCCTTATTAACCAGCATAGAAATTTCTTCCCTTTGAATATCGATTGCCAGCTCCATTTATTCCTCCAATCTCAGCCGAAACCATTCGTTTACAGCTTCTTTTAAAATCGTTCTGGTCTGCTCTACCTCACCATAATGTAAATATTCATCATTCGTATGATCCAAGCTGGAATCACCGGGACCATAAGCTACCATAGGGACGGAATCCCAAGTTGTGGCCAGCGTATTCATGTCGCTCGTTC
Source organism: Pristimantibacillus sp. Z349TD_6 (assembly GCF_056173205.1). Taxonomy (NCBI): domain Bacteria; kingdom Bacillati; phylum Bacillota; class Bacilli; order Caryophanales; family Paenibacillaceae; genus Pristimantibacillus (SeqCode); species Pristimantibacillus sp. Z349TD_6. The sequence continues at coordinate 3,990,914 of NZ_CM149662.1, forward strand.
CACGTTTTTTGATATAGTGAATGGATTTCTCCTGCTTAGCGAAACTGCGAACAAAAGCTTTGACTAAGGAGCCTGTGCGAGAGTTCGAAAATCCTGGTGTTGCACGCAAGATGTCAACAGTCACATTTTCACCAAATGACAAATCAATTTTTTTCTGATAATCGTTGCCTGCCGCTGGTGATATTCTAAAGTTTAACGTCCCTTTTACCGTCAAAAAGCCTCGTTCATTGTGATGCTCGATATCAATTAATGAGGATAAGGAATGTGGATCGATATCACGTACGAGAACACGAATGTCCGATACAACACTGTACAATTCGTCGATAACACTCTGGCTATCTTTGGCAGCGGTATGCTCCTGCGCGCGATGAATGGTAATTTCCAGCTTAAAGAGACCGTAATAACCGAGGGTCAAGCTCTCTACCCCGCTCGGTTCCCCAATAATAACCGCATCCGCCTTGTAGTGATCTCGAATGAAATGAGCACCTTTTGAAGATGATATTTCTTCTTCGACTGCACCAATTACAAGTAATGATCCCTGTTCTGGCACCTCAACTTCTTGCAGCAAATGAATGAAATTAACAAAGCAGCCTTTAGCATCCACGATTCCCCTGCCCGTAATGCCTTTGGAGTCGGATCGAACAGGCCAAACATGCGGAACCGTATCTATATGCCCTAATAAGAGCAGCGTGTGGGGGCCATTCCCTTTGCGGAAAACGATGTTCCCAGCGTGGTCTATTTCCGCTGAAACCGAAGGCTGCTTAATCGTCTCTAATAAGTAGTGTGCAAGCACATGCTCATCTTGAGAGACCGAAGGAATGCGGGCCACTTTATTCAATAAATCGAATGCGCCGAGCTCCCGATCCATGTTCCAAAACCACGTTTTACCGGGTGCTTCCAAGGTATGAGGACCGGTTATATTTACATCACAGATGCCCTGCTGGATTGCTAATTGGGCTGCGCGCACTTTTTGCTTCATGCGCCCTTTTACAAAGCTTAATTCATCATTCGTATAGACATTTTGTATCGTTGAATGTTTATCTTCAATATCTTCCAGTAAACCTGCAGTTCCAGTAACAAAGCGCAGGTGATGCGCTTCTAAGTCCACTGCTAAGTGAGCAGCGAGCACATCTGCATCGATGTTTATGTACACATCCAGTTCTGGATCTAATATTGGTGGAGAAACACATACAACATCAAAGGCCTGTAAAGCAGATTTCAGAAATGCCACATGACTGCCCACGAAATGACCGAACAACGAATCACGGACAATGATCGTTTTTTGATCCTTAATCACTTTAAGGGGTTTTGCTTTCTCGCCATAGACAAGACCTTGATCTCCACCAAGCTGTGAGTAGACAGAAAGACCGTATGCCTTCAGCTGTGTATGTATAGTGGGCAAAATAATCTCATGATAGGCTGCACGGATAATCGGCATCTCTTCGGGTGAACAGTACCGTACTTCATCCCCAGACGGCAATGTAAGAAAAGGCATCGCACGAGGAATGGATTCATATTTTTGCTTAATGGCTTCGGCACCGCCTGCCACAAGCAGCACTTGATTTCCTCGCTTAACGATACGGCTAATTTCTTCAAAAATGTGAGGATGGTTTACAATCGTACTGCTGCCGAGCTTGATTACATATAAGCTGCCGCTGCTCATCAGGGCCACGCTCCCTCAAATTCAAATGTCAATCCCGCCTCCTCAGAGTATCCAAAATAGTTGTTTGCTGCCTGTATGGCTTGCCCTGCAGCTCCTTTAATTAAATTATCGATGGTTGCGATGGAAACACAATTTCGTCCATCCACATAAGCACCGATTTCTGCATAATTTGTTCCTGCTACTGTTTTGATCATAGGTGAACCATTTCCCGAGTTAAAATAATGAAGAAAATTTTTGGATGAATACGTGCCGTAGAATGCTTTTTTTACATCTACATCTGTTACGTGCTCCTTTAGCAAGGAATACGAGGTTGCCATAATTCCTCGGGGAAGATCAAGACTATAGACCGAAAACTGCAAATCTACCAATTGATTCAAATGATAGGATAATGCATGCACGACTTCGGGCTGATGACGATGACCATGAACTTTATAAGCTCTGAAGTTATGGGAGCGCTCCGCATGATGCTCTGTTGTTGATTTTCCGCCGCCGCTGGAGCCCGTCTTGGCATCAGTGATTACACGGCCTTCAATTAAGCCATGCGCTACAAGCGGATAAAGTGTATACAGCGTCGCCACCGCCATGCAGCCCGGAAGATTGACTACTTTTGCTTCGAGATTGATTTTGCTGAACTCTGGAATATAGTAGTGCCAACCGCCTTCAAATGCATGTTTTAATGTTTCTGGATAATGTTGATGTAATATATCGGGGTCGGATATACGATAATCCCCGCTTAGATTAAAGATATAGTCTGTATGCTCTGCAACATGCTGGATAATCTTAGGCAAGGAGCCTGTAGGCAAACAGGAGAAAATCGCATCGTAATGACCTTCTAAATCGGATATTTTGTTGAACTTTAGCGAGCTGAGCTTCTTTTTATGAATAGAACCGATATAGAACTTATCCACCGGGTATCCCGCCTTTGATTCGGAGGACACAAACTGAACTTCAAAATGAGGATGCTTATTGAGCAGCCTGTATAACTCAGCGCCAGTGAACCCGCTGCCGCCTAAAATGGCTACTCGTTTCTTTTGTTGTTCTGCTGTACTCATCCTAATCTAGCGTCTCTTTCATACAGCACTTTAAGATCGCTGCCTCGCTCTACCAGTTCACGAATCATATGCGGGTTCGCATCAATTTTTTTGAAAGCCAAGGCGTAAGCTTGAATTCGCTCATATTCTATAGGCGTTCTTAATTCTCTGCATATCGTTAAGCTGTTTCTAAGCATCTTCAATGTTTCAGGGAAATGGTTCAAATCGTAACCAAAATCTTGACGGTCCGATAACGTAAACGGATAACCATTTCCAAAGCCTTTTCGATTTTTGAATGGCAGATGCCCAGGTATCGGTACATTTTGCCACTCTCTAGCAAATACGCCTTCAGAATTAATGAGCTGCTGAACGGCATCTTTTACAAGATAATCCTCCAAGTCCTCAAGCCCAAGTCGCTCGGGTGAGAGTTTAACGCGATACATATTATAACTGTGCTTATACCCATCCGGTACGAATGGACCGCTAAACAGTTTTGTTTCTGAAAGCTCTTTCGTTAGATAAGCTGCATTCCGTGCTCGAATGGCATCATAATAAGGGAGGCGGGAAAGCTGGCTCAAACCAAAAGCAGCTGCAATCCACGACATGCGGTAATCAATGCCTGATGAATCAAGGAACGCGAGTGCGCGCTCATAATCCTCTTTTTCTTTGAAAAAAGCGATGCCTCCTTCCCCGCCTACAGGAAAGTTTTTATCGGCCATTAAGCTTTGCCCTGCACTGTCTCCAATCGAACCGGCGAGTTGTTGATGGATTGATGCGGAATGCGCATGAGAAGCATCCTCTACAAGGCGAAGCGAATACTTGTCAGTCAGACATCTCAATGCAGGTAAATCAGCAGGCAGGCCATGTACATGCACGGGCATGATTGCCTTTGTCTTTTTCGTTATGGCTTGCTCTGCTTTTAGTGGATCTAAGCAATAGGTTATAGGGTCAATGTCCACAAAAATAGGGATCGCTTTCGCTGCAACAACAGCTTGAGCGGTTGCAATGAATGTGAATGCAGGCACGATCACCTCATCCCCGGGCTGTACACCTGCCCCAACTAATGCGAGGTGCAGGCTGGATGTACCGCTTGCTGTAGCAATCGCATAATTCGCCCCTACATAATTGCGGTACGTTTCTTTGAACTCATCGACAACTTGCTCTCCATCCTGCTGGATGGAGATAAGCATTTGGATGACATCTTCCTTCGTAATGATTGGGAAATTCGTCTTCCTTACATCCTCTGGAATAATAGATGGTCCTCCCAGAAAGGCTAAAGGTGCTTGAACCCAATCATCCGAAGGCAGCGCTAACGGCTTGCGAATAAAATCCGACTTCATCATGATTGGTTCCTCCTTAAGAGTGTTAACTTCACACATGCTGCTACGAGCGGGCTAAGCCTGTAGTTGAACTGCAAGGCTGGCTGCAGGTCAGGTTCACTTTCTTCCTGTGTCCACATCGTTTGTAAATCAAAGGCACCAAAAATCTTCAAGCGCTCTGCTTTTTTCCAAATATTATCATCATTTGCAGCGATGGCAGCAACCGGTCCAAAACCTAATCCCGTAAAATCCAAAACGAGAACGGGAGCGCGGTCGCTGGCTTTAAAAATGATCTGGTCCAACTGATGAAGATTTTTCCAATTAACCTCAACGGTCGCATAAGCCTGCTTTACGTGTGGATCTGAAATGAGTGTGATTCCTAACCAATGAATAAACTTTTTTTCCTGCTCATTCGGATGATCCAGTCGTGCAGAAGTATGGTAGCCTAAGTCCTGTCCCCACAGCGCACCGTGAATCGCACCGGTGTAACTATTAAATAAGGAGACATATTTCTTGTTGGTCAGCTTGGCTATCCCTTTCTCCAATCCTTTTAATTCAAGATCATTTTTTTCAATACTCATAATGACGCCTGAATTTAGTACTCTCGATAATACAAATGACAATGAAAAATAGTTTTCTTTTTGGATGACAGATTCTGGTTTCGTTAACGTTTCTCCCATTTCCTATTTAACCTCCCTATTTACCGCGATATGACAGTTAAGTTGGCCTTGTTTTTTCGTTCAATCGCAGCTTTTACATATTGTGCAATATGGGAGGCCACATCGACACCATGAATTTTCCAGGACTTTGCGAATTCTGGGTTTTGATTCACTTCACATACGACGTACCGTTGCTGCTTGTAATCAAAAAACAAGTCTGCACCATAAATGCCTTCGCCCAAAACCTCGATTATTTGTTTGCAAATGGAGGCCATTTCATCATTAATTTCTAGAGGATCAATTTCTGCACCTAAATGCGTATTTGTTTTCCAGTTGTCTGCTGAAACTCGGCGGAACGCAGCAATCGGTTTGCTGCCTACGATGACAACACGGATATCAAAATCACCTTTTTCCACATATTCTTGTACTAATACAGGGAACGATTGATGCCCAGGGTCTACAGATTCCCTTGCAGCTATCCAGCCATCTAAGCATTCTTTACCGGTGATTCTAGCTATTCCCCTTCCCCAAGATGAGGTTGCCGGCTTAATGACACATAAATCTCCAAATGTCTGCAAAGCTTGGAAGAGCTTCTCAGGTGTAAAAGCTACTTTATATTGGGGCTGGGGAATGCCATGTTTTTGAAACACAATCGCTTGATGTATTTTATTTGTACAAATAGTAATTGCTTTGACCGAATTCAACGTTTCAAGACCGGCTAATTCAAGCAGATGGGCTCGATTCAACGCGTTTTTCTGTGAGAGACAACGAATGAGAGCAATTCCGAAGGAATGGACATCAGGCTCACCTAATGGTAATTCCATGGAATCCAAGTTCACCTGCACTTGTACGCCTAAATCTCGAAGATGATCGATTATTCGTTGTTCTTCTTCCCGCAACTTTGTAACACATAATAAAATCGCACGATTCTGCTCCATGTTCGGTTCCTACTCTCCCCAAGTTTCTTCTATTTCTGGAGCTAGAGCGATGCTTACGAGATTGGATTCGACCTGCACTTCATGTTCTTGACCGCATGAACCGCATTCCAAAATTTCACCCGTCGTTACACTCTCTTCCACCTCGATATCCGACTTGCATACAAGACAATTCAAATCTGCCATTATCCTTGCACCTCCTATAAGTTTTGAAAACATATATAAATGGAATAAATTTCGTAAAACCGAGTAATAACTTCATGACATGCAGCTTTTTTAAAAACGTGTGCTGCTATTTCGTTTCTATATCCCACTGGTTTACATTATTGAACGTACCTAGATTAAGCGGTTTACCAACCAGAACGTTTTTTGATACGACCTGCAAACGTTTCTCGGAATAAACAGCTAAAGTGGCAACCTCATCATGCAGTACCTCTTGCAATTGGTTATAAATCTCGTGACGTTTTTCCTCTATAATTTCTTGTTCACCCTTTTTAATCAGCTCATCGACTAATGGATTCTTAAATCGAATCACACTCTCGGGATCATCACTTTTATAGGTTGTAAAATAGAGGCTCGGTTCGATATAGTAATCTCTTGTGAATATGGTAATGTCATGCTCGCCCTTCTCCACTTTATCGATTAACGTTGGGAAATCGAATTTCTGAACGTCTACTTTAATCCCAACAGATTCTAAGTTTTGCACGAGAATATCAGCAGCCTGCTCACGAACCTTATTCCCAACTGGAATAATAAATGTAATGGTACGCTTGGGATCCCAGTTCGCTTCTTTTAAAAGCTCTTTTGCTTTTTCAGGATTGTAATCATAATTGACAATATTTTTATTAAAATAAGGATGCGAGCTTGGGATGCCTCCATCAATAATTTCGGCCTGCCCTTTGAGCAGCTGCTCCACGATGAGCGGACGGTTCAACGCATAGGCGATCGCTTGGCGCACTTTTTTATCAGTCAGCTTCTCCGTATTGAAGAATATTTCTGCTGGCTCAGAGGCTGGAGCTGAGGTTACATTTACATTCTCAAAACCCTTCACCTTATCATAATCCGTAATCGGTACAAGCCCGACCGGCAAAGAATTCATTTGAATTTCTCCCGTCTGCAGCTGTGCTACAAGATTTGCCGCGGGAAGCACCTTTATGAATATCGTGTCAATCTTAGATACATCGAGGTAGTAATTTTCATTTTTCGTCACCTCAACAAATTGGCCCTGCTCATAATTCGCAAACTTATAGGGACCAATGGTGACTAATGGTTTTTGGAAATATTCGTTCGTTGAAAGCTGCTCTGGATTGGCATCTTTCAGAATATGCTCGGGCAAGAAATTCACCTTAACACCGAAACGTTCATTAAATACGAGCGGATCGATTGGTGTTTTTGTTTTGATCTCGAAGGTCGTTGGATCGATAATTTTCAATCCGGATAGCTCTGTTTTCCCTTCATCCAGTTTCCCAATGTCATTTAAGCCTTCGATAAAATCTAACTTGAAGGATGATTCTACTTTGGCATGAAGGGCAAGCTTTAAGGTGAAAGCCACATCTGCCGTTGTAAAAGGGGTGCCATCGTTCCATTTGGCATTCGCTTTAAGCTGGATACGGTAAGTTTGCTTATCCTGCGTCTCGATAGATTCCGCCAGCTTCGGTATAAATTGTGCGGTATCCGTTACATCGAGCAAAGAATCATTAAGTAAATTAATAGGGGCAAGCGACGCCGAGCTTCCTTGCGTATTGATTTGATTTAAAGTAACAGGAGCATTAACAATACCAATGTATAAGGTTTTTTTGGCTTTGGCATCGTTGGTTGTTGCCTTAACAGAAACATCTTCCTTCGCTGGTTCTGCTGTTGCTTCTACCTTTTCCTGCTTTGTTTCACTGCATGCCGATAGGAAAATCATTAAGATGGTTAATAATACGAATCCTGGTACTTGAAACCTTGTTTTCATTCGTTTCTCTCCTTTTGTTTTATTGCTTTATCTATTTAAAAAATTAAATAGCAGATTCATATACTTAAGCCCTCGCATCAAACGCATCACGAAGACCGTCCCCTACAAAGTTAATCGCAAGAACTGTAATAAGAATAACGAGGCCGGCAGGTACCCATAACCACTGCTGCTCAGTTAAAACCGTTAGCGATTGTGCATCGTGCAGCATATTGCCAAGGCTCGCCTGAGGGGATTTGACCCCCATCCCAAGAAAGCTAAGTCCTGCTTCACTTAGGATCGTGCTGGCAATGCCAAAAGTCGCATTCACAATGATAGGTCCCATTACATTTGGCAAAATATGCTTTATTAGTATTCGCGGGGTGTTGTATCCAAGCGCAACGCCGGCGCGGACAAAATCCATTTGTTTCATGGATAATACGCTTCCCCTGACAAGCATTGCTATCGTTGGCCATTTGAACAGTGCGAGAACAAGGATGATCGTGGATGCACTTGCACCAAGCACGCTCACGATGACCAATACGACCATCATGTATGGAAAACTTAAGAAAATATCAGTCAAACGCATAAGTGCCATATCCAGCCATTTGCCATAGTAACCAGCGATTAGCCCAATGAATGTTCCGAAGGTTACGTACAAAGCAACTGTAAAAAAACCAATCATTAAGGATACCCGAGTTCCAAAAATCAACCGGCTTAATACATCCCGCCCTACTTGATCGGTGCCTAACCAGTGTGTAAGCGAGGGATGGGCTGAGAACGCATCTGTAATTTCATTAGGATGACTTGGTGCAAGCCACGGAGCAAAAAGCGCGATACTAATCAGCAGCAAGGTAGTTGCAAGTCCCCATATCGCCAGCTTGTGCTTGATAAACTTACGCCTCACTAATTGGGCTTGACTCTCCATTACATCCATAGACAGTTCGTCTTCATCGCTTTGATCTGAGGAAAAAGCATCTTTTCTCATCCAAGGCATTTCACTAACGGACATTTGCAATCCCCTCCAATCAGCTGTATTTAATGCGTGGATCAACCATTGAATAAACGATGTCGGTGAACAAATTCGTGAAGAGTATAACGCACGCAGCAATCAAATTAATGCCCATTAAAGTCGGATAGTCGCGTGAGAGAATGGCTTCCATCGTTAATTGCCCGATACCCGGCCATTGAAATACTTGCTCAATAATAATGCTGCCGCCTAATACCAAAGGAATTTCTGCACCGATGATCGTTATGATCGGGATTAAGGCATTGCGGAGCGCATGCTTATTTGTAACCAGAAATTCACTAAGGCCTTTCGCTCGAGCTGTGCGCAGATAATCCTGATGCAGTACATCGAGCATACTGGCGCGAACATACCGAACCTTTTTACCTGCAATCGTAATACCAAGCACCATGACAGGAAGAATCATATGCATGAGGATATCTCCAAAGCTGCCAGAGCCTCCTAACGTTGACATTCCCCCCGTTGGAAGCCACTTCAGCTTAATTCCAACCAAATAGATAAATCCAAGGCCTAGGAAAAAGGGAGGAATCGAGGTGCCTAGAAAGGATAACCCTGTCATGAAATAATCCAATTTTGAATTCTGTTTGACAGCACTGATCACCCCTACGGGTACGGCAATCAATATCCCAACCAGCATCGATGCTGCAGCCAGCAGCAAGGTAGGTCCGATTCGGGCGCCAATCAGCTGTGATACAGGGGTGAAGCTGCTAAATGAATAGCCTAGTTCTCCTCTAAAAAAACCGCCCAGCCATTTTACATACTGTATATACAATGGATCGTTCAGTCCAAGCAGCTCTTTTTTAATCTCTAGCAGCTCTTTCGGGATATTAGGATTAATTAACATATCCACGGGATTACCGGGAGCCATATTCATGATGAGAAAATTAAGCAATGTGATTCCAAGAAATACCGGTATGGAAATCAGCAGCCTTCGAACGATATAATGGCCCATCGATGCCTTCTCCTTTCCTAGCCTTTGTGCTATGCAAGCGGATAATGGCATGCAACAGAGTGATGCTCTTCCGTAATAATCGGTTCCGCTGTTCGGCACAGCTCTTGCACATAAGGACAACGAGTATGAAAACGACAACCAGTGGGAGGCTCCGCTGGACTAGGCACATCGCCTTGAATGATGAGACTCTTCGTTGTTCGAAGCGTCGGGTCCGGCGGAGGATACGCATTTAATAGAAGCTGCGTATACGGGTGCTTCGGCTTGTGGAATAGCTCCTCTGTAGGGGCCAATTCTACGATTTTTCCCAAGTACATGACGGCGATTCTTGTACTGATCTGTTTAACTGCTCCAATGCCATGGGCGATAAATAAATACGTCAGCTTTAACTCATTTTGCAAATCCTGCAAAAGATTTAAAATTTGAGCTTGGATGGAGACATCAAGCGCTGATACTGGCTCATCGCATACGATCAATTTGGGTTTGAATGAAATGGCTCTAGCGATTCCGATCCTCTGGCGCTGCCCCCCGGAAAATTCATGAGGATATCGATTGGCAACCGAACGCGGCAATCCAACTAATTGAAGCAGGTTATCAACCTCACACTGCACCTCATTGCGCTTCACCAGCTTGTGAACAATTAATGGCTCAGCAAGCGTATCGTATATTCGAAGCCTTGGATTTAAGGAAGCATAAGGGTCCTGAAAAATCATTTGCATTCGTGTCCGCAGTGGCTTTAACTGTCGCTGAGAGGAATATATTATGTTTTGATTTTCAAATAAAATACGCCCAGCTTGCGGATTCTCGAGTCGAATGATTGAACGTCCAATCGTCGACTTGCCGCATCCCGATTCGCCAACTAAACCGACGGTTTCCCCTTCATACATCGTTAGGCTCACATCATCAACCGCCTTGATATGGCTGACTTGATTTGAAAATACCCCACTACGAATCGGGTAATACATTTTTAACCGTTCGATTTGCAATAGTGTGTTGAGGCTCATAAGCTAACCGCCTGTGCATGTTTATCATTTGAAACGTTTGGAGGGTCCATCAGCCAGCAGCGGACATGATGTCCCTGTCCATTCGTCGTAAGATCAGGCTGCTCTTGCTGGCATCGTGCGATTTTATGCGGACAGCGTGGGTGAAAGCGGCATCCTGCAGGCATTTTCTGGAAAGAAGGAACTGAACCTGGAATTGTCTGCAGCCGCTCCCTGTTGACTTGATCGAGTCGGAGGGTTGATTTCATTAAGCCTTGTGTATATGGATGCTTTGGTGCTCGAAAGAGAGTAAAAACGTCAGCTGATTCTACGACTTGCCCCGCATACATGACGACCACCGTATCAGCCATTTCAGCTACAACTCCTAAATCATGCGTAACTAGCAGGATAGCAGCACCGCTTTCTGCTTGCAGCTGCTTCATCAGTGCAAGGATTTGTGCTTGAATCGTAACATCGAGTGCAGTCGTTGGCTCATCGGCAATGAGCAGCTTGGGCTGGCATGCCAGCGCCATTGCAATCATTACCCGTTGTCTCATGCCTCCTGAAAGTGCGTGAGGGTATTCCTTTATAATCGTTTCAGCTCTAGGAATCCCTACTTTCCTTAACAAATCTACGGCTAAGCGCTTCGCTTCCTTTCGAGACAGGTTCAAATGCTGACGAATCGTTTCTTCAATCTGCTCTCCGATTGAGAATACTGGATTTAGAGAGGTCATCGGTTCTTGAAAAATCATCGCGATTTCGCTGCCTCGAAGCTTACGAAGCTGAGCTTGCGAGCAGTTGATTAGAGATGAGCCGTTGAACTTGATTTCTCCTTGATTAACTGAACCATTAGCTCCGAGCAATCCCATGATGGAAAGGGATGTTACACTCTTTCCGCAACCGGATTCACCAACAATAGCGATGGTTTCCCCATGTTCAAGTGTGAAGCTCACATCATCTACAGCGATCACTTCTCCTTGATCAATCCGAAATGCCACCTGTAATCGATCAACTTCTAATAGCTGTCCTATTGCATTCACCAACTTTTTATCATTTGGTATACGTACTTTACAAGTAATCCATATAATTCCTATGTGTTTTGTGAACTTTGATTAACCCTAGCATACAGAATTTTGAAAAGTTTGAATAATAGAATAATTCTATATATAAATAGAAAATTGTTCCAATCCATACATAAATAGCTACGGAAGCTCGTTATGACTAGCTATTTAGCGGGGTTATTCGGATGATCTGGAACATAAAAAAGTGCCGCAATAAATCGTCGCGGCACTTTTTATAAGTTAAATGATGAAATTGATTTTGATTCCAATTTAGTTTTTAGCGGTGTGTTTCTTAATTGCGGGCATAATTTCAGTAGCGATAAGTTCTATATTTTTTGCAATTTTATCAAACGGAACACCGCCAAAATCAATTTGAGCCATAAAACGCTGATGTCCATATAATTCATATTGGTAAAGCATTTTTTCAATGATTTGCTGCGGACTGCCCACCATTAGAGCATCACGATGATCGGTCGACTGTGCAAACTGCTGTTTTGGATATCCGCCTCCACGCAGTGCTTGCATTCCAGCGTTAAGATGTGGATAGTACTCACGTAAAGCGTCTTGTGTCGTTTCCGCCATATAAAATAAACTCGTGGTTGCTATAGGTAGAACTGCAGGATCAAAACCTTTGCTAAGTGCAGCTTCACGATAAGCATCTACCGAAATATTAAAGTTGCTTGCAGGACCACCAAGCGTCGTCAGCATCATCGGTATTCCGGCATTTCCTGCTTTAATAGCACTTGCAGGAGGTCCGCCTACTGCTCTCCAGATGGGCATATGTCCATTTTTGGGCTGCGGCAAAATCGATGCTTGCTTAAGAGCTGGTCTAAACTGACCTTCCCATGTTATCGTTTCTTCATTGTTTAATTTCATTAGAAGCTCTAGTTTCTCTTCAAATAGTTCTTCATAATCCCGAACATCAAAGCCAAGCAAACTATACGCCCCGACACGTGAGCCCCGTCCTGCCACAATTTCCGCACGTCCCTTGGAAATTAAATCGATCGTTGCAAAATCTTCGTATACTCGAACAGGATCAGATGTACTTAGCACTGTTGCTGAGCTGGCAATCTTAATGTTTTTTGTGGCCTGAGCGATTGCTCCTAAAATCACGGTATGGGCTTGTGTCGTGAAAAATGTTTGATGACTTTCCCCTATAGCAAATACATCTATTCCTGCCTCATCTGCCAGCTTGCTTGCATCGATGAGCTCTTGAATACGATGTTCAGCACTTATCATAGTACCCGTATGCGGGTTAGACAAATGATCCCCGATGGAATACAATCCGAATTCTAATCCTTTATTTTTATCTATTCGATATTTTTCCATGCGTACTCTCCCCTTTTGCGTATTAATTCAGCGGTACTAATTTTGCTTCAATATCCGCTCGTCTAGCTTCTAAAAATGGCGGTAAATCCAGTGCTTTACCTAGCTCTGCGACGGATGAATCTTTCGTAAACCCAGGCCCATCCGTCGCTATTTCAAACAAAATGCCATTTGATTCTCGGAAATATAAGCTTTGAAAATAATAACGATCCACGATGCCTGAGGAGTGGAAGCCGCGTTTTTTAACGACCTCATCCCAATAACGCAGCTCTTCTTCATTTTTAACACGGATAGCTAAATGATGAATGCTTCCTCTTCCAGGCTTCTCAATTGCGCCATCTGCTTGTTTGACCAAAATTTCTCCATAGGAACGGCCGGCAACAGATTGATAAATGGCTTCATTTTCCGTACGTGACACTTCGCTATAACCTAACATACTCGTCAATGTAGCGGCTAAACGATCTAAAGAACGAACGGTAATTTCGACAGTTCCCATGCCAAGAATGCGATGATCTTGCAAGGCGATTGATTCCTCCCATGCTGCCCATTTCTCAGGAACCTTCTCACCGTTATTGTTTAGTAGAACCATTCGCAAACCTTCTGTATCTTCAAAATGGAGCGCATCTCGCCCTGCATATTTTGTGATTTCGCCGTGCTCTACCTTTAATAATTCAAAACGTTTTTTCCAATAGGCCAAACTTTCTAAAGAAGGCACGAGCAAACCAATTTGCGTTATCGCGTTTGTGCCACGCACAGTTCTACCTGCATTTGTCATTTCAAAAAAGGATAGCTCCGTTCCCGCACTGCCCGTTAAATCTCCGTAAAATAAATGATACATGGATGGATCGTCTTGATTTACCGTCTTCTTCACTCTGCGCAGTCCTAGTACTTCTTGATAAAAATGATTATTAATTTTTGCGTTTTTTGTAATCATCGAAATATGATGATGTCCAGGAATGGTATACATAATTGTTCCTCCTCTATTTAACTTGACTAGTCAATTGATATTGCAAAAAAATTACTCTGACGGCAATTTCTTTTTTTGGCTATGTTTATGGATTCGAGTCATCAATGAGTATAGTGTTTTTTGTTCGTCCTCATTTAATACATCTTCAAAAAATGAAGTTTGAAAAGCAAGCTGGCTCGGCATTGCGATATCCAATATGGCTTCGGCCTTTTCTGTTAAACTAATCGTTTTGGTTTTCCAGTCTTGCTTGCGCACAATATAACCTTCGTTCTCAAGTCGTACGAGCATGCGAGATATACCGCCTTGCGTTACGGTTACTTTCTCGGCCAAAACCATTTGGGTTAGAGGCTGATAGACACGAATCTGCATGAGTACATCAAATTGAGCAGTCGTTAAATCAAATTGTTTTAAAAATTCATTTGACATCTGGTTGCTCTGATTCGTAAAACGCATCAGCCGAAGCCATATTAACGAACCTAACGTATTATTCTGCATTTCGTTCCCCCTCTCAATGACTATGTCGTCACTTTACTACTCAATTGATAAAATGGCAAGTGTGGATGTTTAAGTCTAAAAAGCTTCAATTAATGGAAAGATTAATGCACTTAATTAATTATAGTTACTTGACAAAGAAAATTATATTCGCTATTATTATCTCATATTAAAGATACTCAACATAAAGGAAGTTGGCGTATTTTTATTATTCATCTTTCGTTAAGAATAACCCTTCCTTGTTTAAGAAATACTGATCATTAACTATTTTTTATTCTAAGGACGGTCCTTGTTCTAAATCTTTACAACATGATTTGGCAGTGTCTGCAAAAGGTTTTCTAGACAAATGATTTGGTAGAACAACTATTGAGGAGGAAAAAACAGTGTCAAAATTAAATATCGGTATTATTTTAGGAAGTACTCGTCAAGGTCGTCTTAGCCCGCAAGTTGGTGAATGGGTGAAGAAAATTGCTGATCAACGCGGAGATGCTAATTATGAAATCGTTGATATCGCGGATTTTAAGCTCCCGCTCTTGGGAGAAAGCGATGCTACTGAGCAAGCAACAGCTTGGAATACGAAGCTTGCAAGCTTGGATGGATTCGTATTTATCGTACAAGAATACAACCACAGTATTTCAGCATCACTGAAAAATGCGCTTGATTATGCTCGTGACGCATGGAACGATAAAGCAGCAGGTATTGTAAGTTACGGTTCTGTAGGCGGTGCTCGAGCAGCTGAGCATTTACGTGGAATTTTGGGCGAATTGTCTGTAGCTGACGTTCGTGTACATCCTGCATTGTCACTCTTCACTGATTTTGAGAACGGTTCTGTTTTCAAACCAGCTGATCTTCATCTTACTAATTTGAACGGCATGTTAGATCAAGTACTCGCTTGGAGCGGTGCATTGAAAACATTGCGTTAATCGTCACTACCAACTACCACCTCTTTATGAAGAGGTGGTTTTTCTTTGTGTCATTTAATGGAGCAGATCATTGCCCGGTGAAAAGGGATATAAATTTCCTTCCAAGCTGAAGGAAGCTTGTCCGGTTTCTTCTGATACGATGATAACAAGCGCATCACTTAATTCTGATAAACCAAGACCGGCACGATGTCTAGTTCCAAGCTTCTTCTGCTCGCTGTCTCTTTGCGTTAACGGCAGGACATTGCCGGCAGATATAATTTTATCATTTTGGATTAAGACTGCGCCGTCGTGGAGCGGACCGCCAGGCGTGAAAATAGATTCTATTAACGAATGCGTCAGCATGGCAGAAATCAAAACGCCATGAGTAATATACCTATCGATTGCATCTGATCTTTGCACGACGAGAAGCGCCCCATGGCGCCGTTTCGATAAATGGGATATTGCATGGGACAGCTCGTCATATTTAGCGGTATAAGGTGCAAGATAACATTTTAAATAAAAGGTTGTTGCAATCGATTCCGTCTCAAAAACTTGTTCTTTCATAGAATGGAACTCATTTAACAAGCAGTTGCCAGCATCATGATCCAAATCCTTTATCAAAGCTTCAAGGGATTCACGCAAATGTAGAAGCTTGCTTTTCACTCCAACTTTCATTGGAGAGAAATCACATTTTATATCATCCATACGTCCACCCCACTTAAGTGACTACCGCAAATTAAAGCTCAATACTTCCTTTATTTTGCTTAGCCCCTCTTTTTTTATACATAATGGCTGTTGGCAACAAAAAGACTGGCCCTATAATAGGAACCAGTCTTCTTATCGTTCTTGTCAGCATATCTGCGATTGCAGCTTACTGATTGTTTTCAGGAATGCTTAATTTTTTGGACCATGTTTTGCCGCCATCGGTTGTTCTGTACACAGCAGCATTAGATAGGCTTGTATCGGCCATCCAGCCTAGCTCTTTGCTTGTAAATGAAATAATGCTTTCTCCCCCAGCGATCGGTGTAAGATTATTCCACTTTTTTCCTGAATCAATCGAACGACCAACGCCAATGACTCCAGCGGCTGGAGAGTAACCTCCGAGTATCGCAGCTCCATCAACAAGCTCCATATTGCTAGGGTGTCCGCCAGGCGCAGCCGGTCCTTCCTTAATAAGTCCTGCAGCACCGCCCGGTGCAGGTCCGCCGCCTGCTGTTTCCTGGCTAATTACTTTCCTCCAGCTTGAACCATCATCTGCAGAGGCATAAAGGGAATAAGATTGCTGGGACATCCCAACCCCTCCGTAAAATTGAGCCCATATTTGATTTCCCTTTGTGTAAAGCTTTCCGCCTATGCTCTCCTCAGATTTAACCGTTAGTTTCGTGGACCAATGTGTACCACCATCTGTTGTTTTTGATAGTCGATAGCCAAATCCAGGTACTACGATAAGTGACCATCCATGCTTCACATCTGTAAATTCTGCATAGCGGTTATTGGGAGGCGTAGAGATTTTAGTCCATGTTTTCCCGCCATTTGATGTTTTATAGGCAAAAGCCTTCGTATAGCCGAAGCCATTTGAAGCATCCACAAAATGAATACGTTCAAGCGCGAGCGGACTGGTTACTATTTTGGTGAACGTTTTTCCGCCATCCTTGGTGTGAATAAGGGCATTCGTTCCGGAAGCAGAAGATTTTGCCAATGCCCATCCGGTTGTGTTGGAAATGAAATCAAGCTGTGTAAACTGCCAAGTACCCTTATAGATCGGTTGCCATGTTGAGCCGGCATCAGAAGTTCCAATGAGAAATCCATTGCCAGCAGCGCGTCCGGTTGTTCCGCTCAAAAATTGAATATCACTGAAATGGTATGTCGTATCCCCTGCTGGTGTACCGCTGAAAAGATCCTTTGCTGTGGTTGTGCCTGCTGCTTGCGTTAACGGTGCAGTTGCTGTTAGGCCAATCATCAGTGCTGCTGCTACAAGACTGTACTTAAGTTTAGCTTTGATCATGTTTTTCCTCCTCCTGCTGCTAAGTTAGTATTAGAGCCTTTATAGAAGAAAATACCCTGATTTGATCAAAATGAATCTTAATGAGTATTGATCGTTATGCTGTAGCTTTCTTACGAGCACCGCTTATTTTAAATACAATGATGCCACAGACGATTACAAGGACACCTAACCCTTTATTCGTTGTGAACGCTACTTTTTCGATACCTAGCCACCCTTGCGAGTCCCACAATAAAGCAGTTCCCAGCTGTGCGGTTAGAACGATAGAGATGGCATACGTCGGACCAAGCCGTCTAATGCCTTGTACCAGACAAGTAACAACGCCTACGCCGATTAGACCGCTGAACCAGTACCATGGCTTCATATTTTGTAATGCAAATAACTGTTCGCCTTCGAATAGGAATCCGATAACAAATGAGGCAAGGAAGCCCATGCCTAATACTAACGCAGTAGTTGTCCATGTATTTATTCGTTCATTGACTTTGCTATTGAATATATTTTGCAAACTGACCAAACAACCAGTGAGAACTGCAAATATAAGTCCAATCATCATGTTTTCTACTCTCCCATTGGCTTATTGTTTTGAAATAGCTCATGATATTGTTTTACTCATAAATATTTTGGCTGGCGAGTGCGCGTAGTCCATCCTTGTTTTTCACAAGAATGCCTCCATTTTTTCGCTCAATTAAACCCTTTGCACAAAATTGCTGGACAACCCGATTGAGATGTCTATAGCTCGTTCCGATCAAGTTAGCCGTATCCTTTAAGCTGATAGTTTTTCGCTGTCCTTTCATTAGATATTCCGAATCATCATAGGAGACGGACAATAGATAGCTCGCCAATCGAACCTCCACAGGATGCAAAATATTGAAGCTTAATGCGTTTGAATTTTTCAAAAATTTCCGAGCTATAATTTTCAATAAAAATTGCAGCAGCGGTGAATGATCTTTGCCGTATTTATTCAACCACTGATGATGAATCCCAATCATATATACAGTCGACACGGCTTCGACCGTGTTGATAATGTCAATGTCTTGCACATATTCAATATCCCCCACGACATCAAGGGAGGTTTTGAAAGTAAGAATAAGTGTTTTCCCATCTTTCGAGGTTGTGTAGATCTTTATCTTTCCTTGGACGAGGAAATAGAGATATTTTGAAGATTGACCTTGGGAACAAATAAGCTCCTCATGATCAAAGCAAAATAGTGACAAGTGGGGTAATAGTTGTTCCCCGAATGTTGCTTCCAACTGATGCACCTGTAAAAAATGGTGGAGCTGCTCGCGATCTTTAATTTCTTGCATCTGTACGAATCACCTCCAGAGGAATACGGTCAAGGGCTTGGTATATTTTAATTATTATAACCGCAATATGACCACCCCAGCTATCATCATCCCGATACCGATGAATTGAGGCAGCCTCATCTTCTGCTTTGCAACCCCAAACCATCCTTGACTATCGACGATAAAAGCCAGGCTTAACTGGGCAATCAGCATGGCAGATATGCTAAGTGTAACGCCAATTTGTTGAATAGCAGTGACATTGCTGAAGATGATAATAGCTGCAAAGGAACCGCCGATTAGATATAAGGGTTTTACTTGTTTAAAACCGGACCACTGTTTATCCCTGACGAATAACAGAATAATTAAGGCTGCTATGAAGCCGGTGAACTGGGTAATCGTTGCGGTTTGCCAAGTGCCGATATCTTGACTAATTCTTGAATTAGCAACACCTTGCAGTGTAATTAAGACCCCGCCTAAAAATGCAAAAATGCTTCCTTTCATATCATTTCTCTCCTCCAAATCAATCTTTCCATCATTAAACGATACATTTCAAGGTTTAGGAAAGGACATATGTCCTAAATCGATGTAAAGCAGTTTTTTTGCATAAAAAAAGAACGAACGCTCGATCACTGTTCGTTCGATCTATTCGTTTTGGATAGCCTCCTACTCGCTCCAACGTATCTTATTGCGGAACCCCAGTTCTTTGGAGATGAGATCCGCATATTTTTTTGCTTGCTGGCCGTAGCTCTCGATTTTACTTGGCGTAAACCGTATCGCAGGACCAGCTACATTCAGTGATCCAATAACGGTATTATCATAAGAAAAGATGGGAGCACCGATGCCAGTTGTTCCCTCCGTTGCTTCTCCTGATGTAATGGCATAACCTCTGGAGCGAATCATCTCTAGGTCTGCCTGAATCATTTCTTTGGACAATGGAATTAGCGATGGTACTGTTGTCCAATCCACGCCTTGCAATATAGCTTCCTGCTTAGTGGATGGCAGATGAGCAAGAATAGCGCGATTAGATGCTCCAATATAGAGTGGCAGCCTAAGTCCGATAGGTTCGGAAATTTTCAACATTTGCGGCGAATCAATGGAATCAATGTAGACACCTTCTTGGTTCTCTCTAGTAGCCAAATAAATTGTTTCTTTCGTTTTTTGCGATAGCTCGGCCATGAAGGGTCTAGCCAGTGACCTGAACATTAGGCTGTCCCACATCAAAAAACCGTATTTCATAATGGAAAGTCCTAATTTATATTTTTTTGATTTTTTATCTTGTGCAACAAATCCATGTTCGGATAAGGAATGAAGAATCCGATGAGCGCTTTGTACAGGCATGCCGAGTTCCCTGCTGATTTCTGTCGCACTCATTTCTTTCTCACTGCCATGCGGTACAAGCAGATCCAATATGTGAATAGCTTTTGAAATGACCCCGGACATTTGCTGCACCTCCGATTAGGAATTGATGTTATATTGCTTAACATGATTTTAGCATGTTGATTCTAGCAACGGATACTCGCATGACATCGAAAAAAGCGAAATGATAGTTTTGTTTTCTTCTCTTTTTATTCCTCTTTTTCGTAAGTATAATCATTTGCAACAGTACGAGAATGAGGAGAGAAATCACATCATGCAGCTCTTAAAGCAATTTGCAGAGCCGGCTGCTCCAACCTTTATTCAATTATGGCGGCATCCAGGATTCCTTATTCTGTTTCTAACAGGTGGAATTATCGCCTTTGGCAACAAAATGTATGAGCTGGCGCTGCACAGTAGTATTTTGGCTAACTGCTCTAGGAAACCTGCTCATTTTCAGCTACTTTAGATTAAGCTCATTATGGTGTAATTGATGGACGAATGATCAGCGTAATAAGCAGCACCTAATCTCAATAAATAACACGTACCTCCGATCGGAAAAGCATCAACGGTACGTGTTTTTTTATGCTATTCATTTATAAACGTTCTCACTGAGGTTAGTAAAAGCTTCTGCAGTTTATTGTCTTGTGAAGTAAGACTTGGCTTGAATTGTTTGACTTCAATAGCAGCATGTTCATTTCATTCATCTACAAATAGACTCTTTATTTAGTTATTCTTTACTGTATTCGGTAAATACACATGAAATAAAGTCCCTTCATCACTTTCTGCCCAAATTTGTCCTCCGTGAAGTTCGACAAGCGTTTTCGTAATAGCAAGTCCTAAGCCCCCGCCTCCCGATTTCCGGTTCCGTGATTTTTCCACACGATAGAAACGTTCGAATACATGCGCGAGCTGCTCAGTTGGTATTCCGATTCCAGTATCCTTAACGGTTATTTGAACACCTTGTTGAACTAATTTCCCATATACCGATACCTTTCCACCATTTGAAGTAAACTTTAGAGCATTCGATAATAAATTCGTCCATATTTGAATGATTCGGTATTCATCAGCATGGATAGTCATTTCAGGGATGAAACCTCTTTCCAAAATAATTCCTTTGTCTGAAAAGGAGGGCTTCATCAGATCTATAACTTGTTCTATAGATTTTGTTAAAGGAACATCTTTTAAGGTTAACTGCTGTGCTGTTGATGTAAGTGTTTGCAGTTCTTCCAAATCATTAACCATTTGGACTAAACGGTAAATTTCTTCTCTACATGATTGAATGCGTTCAGGTGTAGCTTCCCAAATTCCATCTTGAATCGCTGATAAAAAACTATTTAATGTCGTTAAAGGTGTTCGGAGTTCATGAGCAATATTTTCGGTCATCGTTACCCGTAATTGTTCTTGCTGTTCTAGCTGTTCGGCTAAATGATTGATAGAGGCAGCCAGTTGATCGACTTCATCTTTTGGAGTGCCTTTTAAAGGAAGACGAGCATCTCGTTTTCCTCTTGCCATAACGAGTGTTATGTTCTTCATTTTAACTAAAGGAGACGAAATTTTTTTAGCGATGTAAATGCTCATAATAAGCGTAATAATGAGTGCTCCGCCTACTGTCAGTCCTATGGATTGAAGAATCGCTTGCTCTAAATGTGAATTTAACGACTCTGTCCTATCGTGGCTGCCTTGCGCGATCTCTTCACCATAAAGCTGGAAATGATGATGAGTGGCTGTAGCTAAAGCAATGGAAGCAATGATTAAGATGGCTGTTGTATAAAAGATAAGAATAATACTAATCCGATAGGATAGTGTTTTTTTCATTTGCCTCCTCCATGAAAGCGATAGCCGGCCCCAAAAACCGTCTGAATGAACATTGGATTTTTAGCATCCACCTCTATTTTTTGCCGTAAATTTTTGACATGCTGATCAATGGTACGAGCATCCCCTTCAAAATCGATTCCCATCACCATATCAATTAATTGTTCGCGGGAAAATGTTCTTTCCGCATTTCTAGCCATAACAACAAGCAGTTTATATTCATTGGGTGTTAAACTTATTGGATCTTGATTGATGTAAACCTGTTTAGCTTGGCTATCCAAGCTCAATCTTCCATTACCGTATTCCAAACGATCAGCGAGAAGCTCATGATGATTGGTACGCCGCAGGACGGAACGAACTCTAGCTAGCAATTCATGGGGATCAAATGGTTTCACGATATAATCGTCAGCTCCAGCAGATAACCCTTGGATGCGATGATTTAGAGAAGCTTTAGCCGTTAGCATGATGATGGGTACCGGATTAGTTCCTCGTATTTTTCTGCACAGCAGCTCTCCATTAATGTCAGGGAGCATCAAGTCAAGAATGATTAAATCAAAGGGCTGCTTATCGATTTCATGCATTGCACTCTGGCCATCACTAGCTGCACATGCACGATAACCAGCCTTGTTTAGATAAGCGATTATAACCTCTCTAATTTTATCTTCATCCTCTACAACTAAAATTTTACTCATAGTTGCTCATTCCATTTCAAAGTTTTTAGTTCGTCTAGTGAAATTCGATTAATAAATTTGCTGAACTTTTCCTTTCCTTTAGCATGTTCTTTATAATAGTTAATGAGATTAATTATTGATGGTATTAACTTCTCTTCCGATAACCCTGAAAGTAAAAGCTGGGCAAAGGAAGGTTTTATTCCCTTGGGCTCTCCGCCGACATAAACGTCAAACACATTCCGCATTTTTACGACCCCAATATCTTTTAATAAAGGTTCACTTGTACCTAATGCGCAACCAGCATAACCGACTTTCATTGGCGTTGGTGTTCCGATTCCCGCAATTGCTTCGTTTAATTTAATGGCAATATCTAAGCCGGCATCCTGGGCTCCTTTGCAAAAGTTGCATGCATTCAAGCTTTTTGTCGTAAAGCCTGAAGGATTAACCTCGAGGCCGACTGCTCGTAATTGTTCGGTTATTTCATTTTGTTGATCTAACGGTATTTCCACATAAAGCTGCTTAAAAGGTGTCATCTCTATATTTGCTTCTGTGTCCATAAGTGAACCTATGGTTACCAGTTGATGAGGTGTGAACAGGCTGCCTCCAACCTGAATGGCCGGTGAGACTGCGATTTTTATTTTATCATTCATTTGGCATCTCTCCTTTACATCATAACTATTATAATATACCCCCTAAGGGTATGTAGGTCAAGAGTTTTTACTATACCCGGGTTAAGTATCTTGATTAGTTTTAACGATGTCATTGCATCAGTTTAATTGTCTGCACAAAAAAAAGAGCGAGGCGAATAGTCGACTCACTCTGTATAAATATCACTAATGGCTGCATTCAAGTTGTTTGCTTATTCTAAACCAAACTTGACCATATAATTTGTTTGGTACCAAGTACCGATTCAGGTATCCATGAGTAAATGGAAGGCACCATGAATACAACAACGAGCTTCTCAACCGGGTCCACAAAAAATCCGGTTCTTCCTGAACCCTCCAGCTGGTAGGTGCCTACTGATTCATATGAAAGATGATGAATAGCTAAATCTAAACCAAGAGCATGGCCTTTATCTTTGATTTTACCTCCCCAATGATAAGCCGGAACGTTAAACAGATGTCGGCGAGTCAACAGATCTACCGACTTTCTGCCAAGGATACGTTGACCTTCAAAGGTTCCGCCATTCAACAGCATTTGTCCGAATTTCCACATATCAAATAGTGTTGAATAAAGTCCACTATCCGAACGAGGCGGCATAGGGGAACCGTCATTTTCTCTGCTTAACCTTTCGATATCCATCCGATCTACACTGCATACTTCAGAGTGCAGATGCTCAGGCACATCAAAAAAAGTACGTGTCATTTGGAGTGGTTCGATAATGTTCTCCGTAATGTAATCCTCATACTGCTTACCAGATACTCTCGAGATGATCTCGCCCAGCAGAGCGAAGCCCACCGTAGAATAATTATAAGCATCCCCAGGTTGGCAAACGAGCGGGCCTTGCAGCACTTTTCGAATCCAATTATCCATGCCGCTAGCCCCCCACCATTCTCGAGGATAGGGCTCATTATAATATCCGGTGACTGGCAAAATACCAGACGTATGCGTTAATAAGTGGAACAAGGTGATATCTTTATGTACAGGATTATCGAATTCCGCCAAAATGCTGGCCACAGGCAAGTCGATATATAGCTTACCGTCCTCTATGAGCTTCATGATCGCAACACTTGTGAATGCTTTCGTTATGGATGACATTTTACGCAAGGAATCCGGCTGCAGTTCACCTTGGTCTGTGAAGCCATGAAGTCGACCCATTGATTTCCATGCGGCGATCTTTCCTTCTCGTGCAACGAGAAAACTGGCTGCTTGAATTTTTTGCTGTGCGATCAGATTCAGAAAGTGATTATCCAGCTTATTCAATTGATGGGAGCTGAGTCCAACCTCTTCGGGCAAAACATCCAATTGGCCCTCCGTTATTTTCCACTCGCTTAGCAATTCATTCATATGTCTCGATCCCCTTCCATTAATTAGGAACAATGAATCCATACTACACGAGCTGCTCTAATTTCGTCCATAAGGATGTAAAGACTGCCGTTAAAATTATAAAAGATTGTTCGTTTGTATCAAGTTTAGAGCTGCTTTCCATTCGTATGTTTTCTCATCAAAGATCCTTTGTTTTCGTATGCTTTACCTTTTTTAATATTTCATTTATAAAATCAGTTTTACCTGCTGTATAACCGGACCGAACTTGAGCGTGCAATGCCAATTCCTTTTTTAGCTGTTCATACGCAATGACCGCTTCGGGATTTTCCCTAAGATAATCGCGGAATGCCAAATGTCTTGCTAATTCTTCGCTATCACGATTGCACACGTACAAGTGGTGCTCCATCCATTTTTCACGCTGTTTATGCCAAGGAACCGACATATCTTTTCTGCCAAAGGCCTCTCTTCCTTCAAAACTCCATTCTTGTTGATGGAAATAACCAATCTTCTCAAGCGCTTGGATGATCAGAGGCAGCATACTATAATCTTCAATGACGATATCTATATCCAAGATGGGCTTAGCACCAAGTCCTTTAACAGAGGTGCTTCCTACATGTTCAACTGACCTAATGAATTGCCCAACTTCAGCTTCGATAGTAGTTCGTATTTCACAAAATTCGTGCTCCCAAAGAGGATTATAGCTTTCAATCTCAACTATTGTACTCATCATACTGATTCCTTCCTCTGCGCGGCAAAACCCATTCTGCACATCGACCAATTAAAGCTTGAGGTTGCAATTTTATCATTCAAATCCCACAAATTATCGATCATGCGAACCTCGACATTTCTGCGTATGAGTTCTCCAAACAAATCATGAACAATTATTTTATTGATGGGAATCTGTGTTTTTTCGCTCACATAGTAACCAGCACTTTTATCTGCGCTATAGAAATCAGTCGTATCGAATTCATATAAATACAACGTGGTTTGCCTCATGATTTCAAACCATTTATGCTCAATCGCAACAACATGGTCCAACGAATTTGAGCTTAAATAAAGTTTTTTATGCTCATCTGTGGTCGTTTCATGACTATGATAAGTTACTCTAGGACAATTGCGAGGTGTTAGGAAATTCGGCAAGCATTGTTCATTTATTGCCCATACCAAACCTTTGTTCTGATCCATATCCACTCGAGAAGGTATTCGAGGTTCAAAAAGTGTAATATCACTTTCTTCGCTCACATGAAATAATCTCAACTGATCCCTGCTTTCTGATATGAAATAGTTGTGCACGAACAGCATTATTTTCAACATACGAGGAGATTGTACCATAATCTGGTTTAGAGGGGACGCAAAAAACCGCGATATCCGCGGTTCATCAGTCACTTGAAAAGTTATCTATGCACATTGTTGGTTTCGTACAGTAAAAAGCTGGCTGAAACCATGTTTTTTAAGGATTTTCGCAGCTTTTTTACTTTTATAGAAACTGTCCGACAAAATTAAGACGGAATCATTTGGTGCAAGCTCTTTGTTCCATAAATAAGGGAGCCGACCAATTGATATATTAATCGAACCATCCACATGACATTTCTCATAGTCAGTTGAATCGCGGACATCGAGTATTTTGCTGCTGTCAGGTATAACGCCTTTTTCATTTAGCGCTTTTTCGTCGACATAAGTTAAATTTTTTAGGGGTGAGAATCTTCTATAAATGAACCACATCACGAATAAACCAGTTAGAGCAAGTAAAATCAACATATCCCAACCTCCCCAATCCGTTTAATAAAGTACGCATATTCTATTACAATATGGATGACCACACTTTAATCGCTGTGAAAATGAGTAATACAACAAGCCCATATCGCAAATATTTCACGTTTATTTTAGAGCTGATTCTAGATCCAATTGGTGCACCAATCAAGCTGCCCAATACAACAAATACAGTTGGCCATATCGGAATGGATCCAGCGGCCAGCTTGCCGATTACACCGCCAATTGCCGATACAAACACGATCGCTAATGATGAGGCAATGGTTGTCCTTGTCGGAATTTTTAAGACCGTCAACATTATTGGGATTAGAATAAAAGCACCACCTGCTCCAACAACTCCTGACACGATGCCAACAATGAAAGCTGACGTTACCGCAATGAGCTTATTAAATGTGATTTCATTTATATTTAATTGTTGTTTTCCCCGGTTTGGAACGAGCATTAAAACAACAGCAATAACCGATAATGTTCCGTATATAATATTAATGGCATCTTCATTAAGAAAACGTGAGCCGAATCCGCCAATTAAACTGCCCATTAATATACTGCTGCCCATATAAACAACAAGACCTTTGTGAATGACTGCTGTTTGATTGCTTTTTTGACGGAAAGCGATAATCCCAGCTAACGAAGCGAAGAAAACTTGAAACATGCTGATGGATGCCACTTCTTTTGCCGTAAACTGCGCTAAGCCAAGACTGGATGGAACATATAATAAAAGTGGAAAATTTATTATGGCCCCGCCTATGCCAAGTAATCCCGAAAAAAAGGAACCGACAAAACCGAGCAGCGTCATGATGATGTAAAGGATAATGTCCATAAAAACTCTCCTTGTTGGAATACAATAAGTAAGGTATAATTAAAACCAAGTAACTTCATGTGAAATGAGGTATTTATAAAATGAAAAGTATTTTCAAAAAAATATTTGAAGATAAATGCCCGACCTGCAATGAACCCTTGCTGTCGATCAATGAAAGCTTGTCCAGCACCAAGTATTGTGAGCATGGACATTACAAAGAAGAAAATTACAGCTCCCTAGGTGT
Organism: Pristimantibacillus sp. Z349TD_6; assembly: GCF_056173205.1. Taxonomy (NCBI): domain Bacteria; kingdom Bacillati; phylum Bacillota; class Bacilli; order Caryophanales; family Paenibacillaceae; genus Pristimantibacillus (SeqCode); species Pristimantibacillus sp. Z349TD_6. Next base: position 4,018,081 of record NZ_CM149662.1, read on the forward strand.
ACGAATTATATATGACGTCTTAGAATAAGCGAACACGCTCTACCGTGTTCGCTTATTTTTGTTATCGATCAATTACAAAAAAATCTCCAAAAGGCCTATTACAATGAGTATCATACCGCCGATGAGCGTAGAATATTTACCTAACCATGTTCTAGCAATCTCATGTCCAATCCGCAATCCGATAGCAACGGTTATTAGTGAAAATATACCAACTGAAATTGCAGTCATTATCGGTGACGCACCACTAACACCTGCTCCAAATCCTGTAGCGATACAATTTAATGATAAAGCAAAACCTAATGAGATCGTTTCCTGCCAAGTAATAGATCTTTCCGGATCATTAGTCGCACGTAATGGACTTGTTGCAACTCTTGTCCTTTGGTTAGGCAATATGCTCCAAAGACCTAGAAGTATGATGACAGAACCACCAATTAAATCTGCATGCTTTTGACTCATAAAACCAGATATAAGGTGACCCATTGTTATTGCTAAATATGCTGCAGCCATGGCCAATATGGCAATAAACAAGTTTGAGACAATTGGAATTTTTGTTGATCGTGTGCCAAAGGATACACCAATTCCTAAATTATCAATATTAGAAGCAAGTCCAATGAGAATGATTGAAATTATATGCATAACTATACCTCCTCTACCATCCATTCTACTAAGTAGAGTATGCTAGAGAAGGTTATTAAGCTTGTGTTTTTTTACCGACTTTTCACGAGCAGCTCAATCGCTTCTTTAACCAGCTTATTCGTATCGCCGCCAGCGGACTGTTCTTCAATAATACATTGATGAAGGTTTTCCGCAACAATTTGGGCCATAGCTTTATCTGCTGCATTGCGTACTGCTGACAGCTGGCTCACTACGTCCTTGCAGGATTGCTGTTCATCCATCAATCTCAATACGCCTCGAACCTGACCCTCTATTCTTCTTAGACGTGTTTTCATTTCATCGGTATAAACATATGCCATGTTCCTAACCTCCCATTCGTTAACGTGTACATGTATGGGTATATTATAAACCAAAAAAGAGTATCATTTCATTGATTATATAAATAAGTTCACTTTTGCATCGGTGGCGTCGCCTAAGTAACCAGCTACACCGGCAAGTTGAATGTCATCGATTAGCTCTTCACGCTGCAAACCAAGAAGATCCATTGTCATTGTACACGCAACAAGCTTAACCCCTTGCTCCTGCGCAAGTTCAATGAGCTGCGGCAGTGATAACGCATTATGCTTCTTCATAACATGTTTAATCATTTTAGGTCCCATGCCGCCAAAATTCATTTTGGATAAGCCTAGTTTTTGCGGTCCTCTTGGCATCATCCAGCCAAAGGCTTTTTCAAGAAGCCCTTTTTTGGTATGGATTGCTTCATCCTTGCGCAAAGCATTTAGTCCCCAAAAGGTGAAAAATATAGTTACCTCGTGATCATAAGCAGCTGCTCCATTTGCAATAATAAAAGCAGCTATCGCTTTATCAAGTTCCCCGCTGAAGAGGACAATCGTTGTTTTTTCAGTTACAGCTTCCATATATGTTCTCCTCTCCATAATAAAATTCAGTTAAATTTTTTTCACTAGAAATGTGAACACGCCGTTTTCTTCCGTATGCTGCACGAGTTCATGGTTTGTTTTTCTAATCCAAGCCGTAAAATCATTTAAAGAACCTTTATCGGTTGATAATACCTCTATAAATTGTCCAGGCTTCAATCCATCCAGCGCTTTTTTTGCTTTTACGATTGGCATCGGGCAAGCCAGCCCTTTGGTATCAACGATTAGATCAGCTTTCATTATTCATTTCCTCCTCTAATTATCATGAACGGCACAACGATTTGGACCGATTTCCATTTCGCGCTGCTCTTCTTCGTTAGGTGTGATTTTACCCATATTCGTTTGGCGTATTTCTTGGTAAGCGTTCGGATGCTGTGGCAGATTGTTGGTCACCATGCTGCGAAACGCAGCTTCATCCGATATTTGCAAGCCTGTATTGTTTTTATATACTTCGGATAAAACAGCGGCTACCCGCCCATCTTCTCCAAGCTCCGAGAACTTGCCGAAGTGTGCTGGAAGTACAATTAAATCCTGAGACAACTCCGGATAACGACTATATAATGTTCGACGAAGATCACCAACCCAATCTTCAGCGAGTCCAGCCAAATCTGGTCGTCCAATGGATTCAATAAATAAAATGTCACCAGTCAGCAAATACTGATCGTCTACTATAAACGATGTACTGCCGATCGTATGACCAGGTGAATAAATGGGTTGTATTTTTAAAGTAGTATTGCCTACCTCAATATCGTGACCGTTCTCAAGTTTTGCATATTCAAATGTGACTTCTGCTGCATCTTTTGGAGGAAGCCAGTACGCTGCAGATTGTTGTTCTGCAAGCTTACGGCCGCCCGAGATATGATCCGCATGAAGATGGGTATCTATCGTATGCATAATGCGATATCCATTGTCATTCGCAAATTGCTCCAACACATTCGTCATTCTAGGGGCATCTACGACAGCAGCTTCACCGTCTGAAACGATCATGTAGGACAAACAGCCTTTACCCATTCGTACAAACTGAAAAATAGTACCGCCTTGGCGCAAATCGCCAATTTTTACGGGCTCCAAATGCTCGCTCCACGACTTCATCCCGCCCTGCAAGTAATAAACATTAGACCTGCCTGCTGCCACGAGCAACTCTCCAACAAATATAGAAGAACCTTCTTTGGCGCATACAACGAGCACTCTTTTGTCTAATGGAATTTGTTCGATTATCTCCTCTACTCCCTCTAGCAGTTCAAAGTAAGGAATATTGAGAACCTCTATTCGACTTCCTTCGATTTTCCAATTCGCAAAGTCGCTTTCACTACGTACATCAAGGATGAAGAGGTCTTCTTTTTTGCTTAAAATAAGTTTTGCTAGCTGCCCGGCACTCATTTCATTTAACTGGTTTGATGAACTCACGGTGTATTCCTCCTCCTATGATGAATGAGTGGTATTACTGTACATCATTCTCTAGTGGTCCTTCCCATTCGGACATACCTGGCAAGACATTGTACACGAGTTTGAACCCTTTATCAGCTAATAGCTGGCAAGCGATATCGCTGCGGGTGCCAGTGCGGCACACGATATAAAGCTCCTGATCAGGATCGAGTTCACTCGTCCGCATGTCAAGCTCTCCTAACGGAATTGATTTGGCTCCTGGAATGTGGTTAAAAACATACTCTGCAGTCTCACGTACATCTAAAATCATCATGTTCTCATTTGAAATAAGCTTCTTCATCAGATCTCCGTTACTCGATGTCTTCAAATAGTTGATTTCTTCTTTTATTTCATTCGGATTGGACTTTCTAAGGTAATGCTTCAATACCTCGCCATCCATAAGCGTACCCAAGTATTGATGCCCCGCATTTCTGCTCCACCCTTGGATGTCTGCCAATGATCCTTTATCCGTAGCAACTACTTCAACGACTTGTCCAGAAAGAAGCTCATTCATTGCTTTTTTCGTCTTGATGATGGGCATAGGACAAGCCAAGCCTTTGCAATCTATTGTTTTGTCTGCTTGAATGTAATTCATCATTTCTTGAACCTCCTTTGCGTTTATTAATAAATCATTCGAAATACATACCCATTGGGGTATCGAAAAAGGTGAAAAAATAACACCGTACATATACCCCTATAGGTATAAGGTGTTGATAGAAATATACATGTTTTAAATGCAGATGTCAACGTGGCATCGCAATAAAAAAGACCGCCAATTCAGCGGTCTTTTAGTAATCTCTTTCTTTATCCCTTTTTCTTCTTTCCTGATCTCTCTTCAAAGCACGCCTCAATTCATCTTTGTTTAGATTTCTTTTTGGCAGCTTTCCGTTTATTTCAAATAATAAAATAACAATCATCGTTAGCAGTAAAACGATTATAAACTCCATCTCTTTCCTCCTAGGATAAAGCTATACTGGGCATCGCTCTGAACATTAAAAGGTGAAATAAACAATAAAAGATCTACTCTTTTTACCAACGGACTCAGATCGCATAATGAAAGCATAAGCAATGATTGGTAAGAGGAGGAATGGATCATGTTGTTTCATAACTATGTAGCAGAAAGTTTATGGAGGGATCAGCAGCAAGCTTTGGATAAGCGAATTCGTAGAGGGGATTTTATTGATCATGATATCAAAGCAGCTTCACCCGATAAATCAATGATTAAAAGATGGTTATTGACACGTAAAAAAAAAGGGGTTAATCCTCAAGTATGAAGATTAACCTTATTGGCAATTAGGACGAACGATTAATCATCCAGCAAGGATTTCACAAAACGTAGGGCGAACAAAATGATATTTACCAAATCAAGATAAATATTAACGATCATCAGTGGAATATCTTTGTCTTCAAAACCTTCCTTGGACATACGGCTAAAGTCATAAAGTGTATAACCGATGAAAATGAGTAATCCAAAGCCGGCATAAATGGTCTCCATCATCCCTCCGAAAGGGAAAATAAATTGCATAAGACCGATAACGATGAGCCCTATTAATGATGCGAACAAAAACCCGCCGAGAAAGCGAAAATCCTCTTTAGAGTATGTAGCGTAGATCGCAAGGCCTGCATAAACGAGTACAGCAACGGCAACGGTTTGAATGACGACCGATGTACCCATTGAGGCGATATAATAGCTTAAAGAAAACTGCAAGGTTGCACCAGATACAATCATAAACACATACATCAGTGAGTAGCCAATTGCTGTTGATTTACGCAAAAACATGATGGCAATGATTAATCCAATCTCGACAATAAACAGTGGAATACGTGCGGCGCTAGGAAGCATTGTTCCTATGTACATGCCGCCTACTGAAACAATTAAGGCAAAGAAAAAGGTTAGCATTAATTTTTGCATCGGTTTACCATAACCGCTTGACTGCGTATAGCTCATCTTATTTTTCTCCTGTCATCCATATTTATGGATCAATAATAGCATGAAAAGCATGAATACAAAATGTTCTTTTTATTTTTTCATAATGGATCTCGTCCATGCGATATGTAATCCGGCTCTTTCCATATTATGTTGGCTGCTAGATCCGAAGCTAGCCTGTGCTACGACGAGCTCACAGCCTGCAAGATGCGCTTCATGCAGACGCCTATTTAATAGTGCTGTTTGCAGACCTTGGTTTCTAAATGTAGGGGCAGTAGCCGCTAGAGCACACGATGCGATTCCATCCTCATTCATATGCATGACACCTACACCTGCAGGTATGTCATTTAAATACGCGAGATAGATTTTCCACCCTTTTCGATTCAGTAAACCAATATTGTTATTAACAAAGTGGTGTTTATCGGACAATGACATGCCTGATCCTAGGCAGTGGATTTCAGCATAATGATCGAACGCCTCCTCTGTAACGACTTCCGAAATCGTGATATGAGGATGCAAAACAGGTTTATCTTCACTTGGCAGTCCATAAAGAACAGAATGAAAGCCATTTTGTCGAAAACCGAGCTCTGCCAATTTCCCGAACAGAGCAGTAGTGCATTGTATAGGATCCAAATCGATCTGAAAGCTTCTGTCTCTTGCTTCATAAAACTTGATAATCTCCTCCAGCTTGTCGCTGTCCTCATCGCCCAAACCTTTTACTGAATTAAAAATGCCCCAAGGCATTGTTTTTATATAGTAAGCTGCAGCTTTGCCATAATGATTAATCTCGACTCCTTCAGGATTGCCTGGTCTCTCCCCTATGGAACTAATTCTTGATGTAAGATATTCCATTTCTGATTGCTGTATTCGTTTAATTAACGTTTCGTTCAAAATGGGAAGTTTCATCTCCATCCATCCTTGCGCATTATAATGGGATTCATCTGAAGTGTGAAATCTGCTTTAACATTCATAAAGAATATTTCCTGTCTGTGATAGGTCATAGCCGGAAATAGCTGCAAGCTCCTGTTGAAATGAAGCGGATTTCAGAATTTCGATAATCAAGTTAATGAGATCGCTATTCCCCGAATTTTTCATAATGACAAGATCATAACGTTCACTAACTAAAGGAATAAAGTCCACTCCAGTTACGATCGCTGCTGCTTTTTCTATCCCAACGCCAACATCTGCCTCGCCACCCGCCACTTTGGCTGCAACGCCTAGATGATTTGTCAGTTCGTCCTCATAGCCGAGAAGCTCGCGTGCCGAAATTTGATGTAATCGAAGCTGTTCATCTAACAATACACGAGCCCCGGAACCTTTTTCTCGATTAATAATACGTAAGTCTGGTTGAGCAAGATCGCTCCATCCTTCTAGGTTTTGTGGATTCCCCTTTTGGACAAATAGCCCAGCTTTCCTAGATAGCAGATTAATAACAACATATGAGGAGCCGACAAGCAGCTTGCGTATGTACGGAATATTATATTCGCCCGTGTCGCCGTCTAACAGATGGGTGCTTACGACATCGGATTGCCCATTGTACATGGAGATCAAACTGTCTAGACTGCCGGCATTAGACCGCAGTGGGCGCAGTGTGTGTGTATATTTCTCAATATGCCTTCCGAGTATGTCCAGGCTGATGTCTTGTCCTGTGATGACAATGGAGCGAGCCCCATGGCTCTGGCGTGCTGTGCTTGCAGCATCTGGTTGAACAATTAAAGCGTCACGCAAGCTTTGCTGGTTCCCCTTTGAGCGCTGCTTATAGGCTTCTAAATCTGAAGCGTCCACTCTCATTTGTTTGCCTACTCGGTATGAGGCCAAATCACCTTTTTTAATGAGATCATAAACGGTTAATTTGGATATTTTGAGCAGCTTAGAGATTTCCTCTGTCGTATAGGAAATATTTTCAGATATGTTGATCACCTCTTAAGGATTGTTTGCAGTAATCATTATTGTAGCATAAACAACGGAAATACTGTGGTGATTCGCTTTACAAATCTATTTCCTTAACCTTATAATCGGAAAATGGATTATATCTATTTATATCTAAACATAACGAAAGAGGGTATTAAATGATTAATTTACTTAAAAAAAGCTATGTTTTATTGTATTTGGTTATGATTATGGTTGTTGTAACGGCGTGTGGTTCGAATCAAGCAAATCAACCAAGCTCCACCAATCAAGCAGAAGCAACAGCAATTAGCACGGAAGCCCCTGCTGAAAATGTTGATTTAACGATTTCGGCAGCTGCAAGTTTAACGGATGCGTTAAAGGAAATTGAAACACAATTCAAAGTAATTCACCCTAATGTGAAACTGAATTTTAACTTTGGCGCTTCAGGCGCTCTTCAGAAGCAGATTGAAAGTGGTGCTCCTGCAGATCTGTTCCTCTCTGCTGCTTCCAAAAACATGAAGTCTCTCGTAGATGCGAAGCTGATAGCTGAGGACAGCCAAACAAACCTTCTATCCAATGGTCTCGTGCTCGTCACTTCAAAAACGTCAAAAACGCAGCTTGCAACGGTTAATGATCTGTTGAACGCAGATGTTAAAACGATTGCAATTGGCATTCCAGAGAGCGTACCTGCTGGAAGTTATACGAAAGAAGCCTTGGAACAAGCGAAGCTATGGGATAGTTTGCAAACGAAGGTTGTTCAAGCGAAGGATGTCCGTCAGGTTCTCCAATATGTTGAAACAGGCAACGCTGATGCGGGTTTTGTTTATAAGACTGACGCCTTAACATCAGATAAAGTCGATATTGTCCTTACTGTTGATCCTGCAACATACACGCCGATCACCTATCCGATTGGTATCGTAACAGCAACAAAGCACCTTCCAGAATCAAAGCAATTTTATGATTATCTTCAAACGGCAGAGGCAATGGCTGTATTTGAAAAATTCGGTTTTTCGAAGCCATAATGCAGTTTTAAAAAAGAATTACTTAAAAAAACCTCTATTCTTCCACTGGGAAGAACGGAGGTTTTTTACTTATGTCTGCTATTTTATTAGGGGTTTAAAATAAGCTTAAGTCCTTCAATTTTGAGCTGATCCATACGAATAACCCAATTTTTAATGGATTCGCAAGTTTCTTCGTCTAGATTAAGCAGCTCTTTCATATCCTTTGTTAATTCTTTTTCATCGTCATTGTAGTCGCCGTCAGCGAATATGAGAAGCAGAATTTCTGCGAAAAAGATTTTTTTTACATGATCATCATTAATATTTCCTAGTATATCTGCTAACTGCTTTTCGGATGAAAAGCTTATTACGGTTTGCTGCATATCCATCTCTTGCATATACGATTGAAGAAATCCTTGTTCTTTCTTGTGAATGAACCCATCAGCATTTGCTGCAAGATGTGCTAATTCGAGAAATGCTTCTTTTTGCTCCTTGGTTTGTAGAAAATGTAAAAACATAAGGTCCACTCCCTTCATTCGAAAATATTTACTCATACTCTTATTCGACATGATTTGACTATTTCCTACTTGCTGCTTATCTTTTCTATTTCAATAAATGTTTTGTACCCTTCTATTTTGTTTAGTTTTATATCAAAAGGATGGTGGTCTTGATGAGTAAAAAATTCAACACGATGCAATTTATAAAATGCTTATACAGCCGTTTTCGTGAGGATGATGTACCTGCGCTTGGCGCACAGCTGACGTATTATTTGATCTTATCGTTTTTCCCCTTTCTTATATTTATGGTCAGCTTGCTTAGCTTTATCGAAATGTCTGGCGATAGCGTGATCGCAGAGTTTATTCGCCTTCTACCTGCAGAAGCAAGTGATACAATTAGCGGAATTCTTGCTGAAGTTGTAGATAACAGCAGCGGAACACTGCTGTCATTCGGTATGATTGCAACCATTTGGTCTGCTTCAAACGGTATTAATGCGATTTTGAAAGGATTGAACAAAGCGTACGATGTTGAGGAAAAGCGGCCGTTTTGGAAGGTACGAGGTATTTCGCTGCTATCAACCATTTTTTTAGTGGTCGTTATTGTTTTGGTCATGGTTATGCTTATTTTCGGTAAAGCTATTGGCGAATACTTATTTAAGTGGCTTGATTATCCGAATGGATTCGAATGGATCTGGAATGTATTGAAGTATGTAATACCAATTTCCGCAATGACAGCCGCCTTTTCCTTGCTTTATTGGATTGTTCCTAACAGAAGGCTGAGCTTAAAAGAAGCTGTGCCAGGTGCTTTATTTGCAACGTTTGGTTGGATTGCGACTTCGCTTGTTTTTCAGTTTTATATGAACAATTTTGGGAACTATTCGAAAACATACGGCAGTCTTGGCGGAGTAATCATCCTGTTGATTTGGCTCTACATTAGCTCTATCCTCATCATGCTTGGCGGTGAAATCAATGCTACGCTTGCTTCAGCAAAAAGCAAAATTCCACCCAATAACTCGGCTAGACATCGTTTTCGCATTCCGCTTAATCAGAATAAGGATATTAAAACGATAACATAAGTGGGAAATTTGCAGCCTTGTACAGATACTGGGCGATTATTAACCTTAAATGGATTATAGGCATATGCTGAACAATCTGATTTTGAGGAGTAATGCTGCATGTATCAAATTGAACAAAACACGATTAACTACGCATATCCATACTCGGATGTTTTCGCAACCAGTGTAAGATTGATGCAGAGCGAACAGCCGCTCACTTTTGTTCTCGTTCATGGCTCCTGGGCGGATGCGAGCTTTTGGAATGGCATCGGTTATGAATTAACCAGTATGGGCCATACCGTGTTCGCGCCTGAATATCCCGGGCATGGTGCAGATCCTAATAAAAACGTCACTCATGAAATGATAAGTCATTCTGTTGCTGCTTCTATTGCGTCAAGAAATCTTCAGCAAATCATACTTGTGGGTCACAGCTTCGGAGGCTCCGTTATCCAAAAGGTTGCAGAGCTGATTCCAGAGCGTATTAGGAGGCTCGTGTTTTTGGATGCTTTTGTATTAAACGACGGTGAAATGGTCGCCGATGAGTTTCCAGCCCCTGTAAAAGCTAGTTTCCAGCAGCTTAGGGAAAGCTCAAAGGATGATACGATCATGCTGCCATTTTCGCTGTTTCGTGAAACATTTGTTAATTTGGCAAGCCTCGGCTTAGCGGAGAAAATGTACAGTACGGTAAGTCCAGAACCAGCAAAACCTTTTTATGAAAAACTCGATCTTAAAGTATTTTATAGTTTGAATATGCCGAAAAGTTATATTTTCTTAACGGAAGATAATGTTCTTCCACAGTACAACAGCGAATATGGATGGCATCCGCATATGTCCAACCGACTGGGCTTGTTCCGATATATCCAAGGTCATGGCGATCATATGTCAACTGCAAAGACGCATCCTCAGATGCTTGCTCATCGTATCTATGAAGCTGGAAGAGATTAACCGGATAAATCAGAATGAAGAAATGTTATTCCAAAAGCATCAAGTGAAACATAACAAGCGCGTGCCGATTAAATATCGGCACGCGCTTGTTGTGTTGCTTTCTCTCATAAATGTAAAAGGTTATTTAAGGAACGAATTGCTGGACGATGCGTACGATTTCCCCGTTCTTGATCGTCATATGATAAGGAAAGCTCTTCATATCGAAGTCGTCTTCCGTATTGATGAGTTCAATAAACTTTTTAACTGAAATCGGTTCATTCCAAACAATATCTGCATCATTAATATTGCCCGTTCGATTATAGATTTGCATAAGCACCTCAGCGTTATCGGCTATTGGTAAGTCACGCAATGTTTCATCATCATTCTCAATGTAATAACCATCTGGCGGGGCATCGAGCCCAGAATCCTTTTCACGCTCAAGGAAAATTTTTGTCGCTGCATCACCCTCGTACCAATCGATTTGGTCGATAGATAATGTGTAATGATTATTTTCCCCTTTTGTCATTGCAACGTAGCCAGTTATCATATCCGGTGTTTGTTCTACCGGTGTATATTCACGGCCTCCCGCCGGCGCAAAGCTAAAGGCCGTGAGACAAGCTATCGCAACAGTTGCGATCAATACATATTTTTTCATAGCGCAGACGCTCCTTCTATATGGTATATATTCTTATTCGGCTTACTTATACAATATAACGAAATGGGGGTGCAGAAAGTTACAGAAAAGCTACAAAAAAATATAGATTTTAAAAAGAAAAACCTGCGCTGTACGCAGGCATTCAACTAAATAACAAATAGTTCCATAAACTGCTGTACGGGCGTGTTCTCTAATACGTTTTGGTCTTGGCAAAGCTCTAATATCGTTTGTGTTTGCTTGGATGGGAACCTGCTCTTCAAACTGGCATCAAACTTCGCAAGCAGAAGCGGTATGGCTTCCTGGCGTCTGCGCCGATGGCCGATTGGGTACGTAATTTCGATCTTCTCAGAAGATGTTCCGTCTTGGAAAAACACTTGTATGGCATTGGCAATCGAGCGTTTATTTGCATCCAAATAATCATGTGAGTAAGTGATATCTTCAGTCGTAATCATTTTCTTGCGAAGCTCATCGATACGACTGTCACACGCATAATCATCCTCATAATGATCGGCAGTTAAATGTCCATGAATCAGGCTAATCGCGACCATATATTGAATGCAATGGTCACGATCCGCAGGATTATGGAGCGGTCCTGTTTTGTCGATGATTCGCAGTGCGGATTTATGTGTAGTAATGATTATTTTATTAATTTCATGCCATCTGTCCTTCACACTCGGATGCAGCAAAATAGCAGCCTCTACCGCTGTTTGGCCATGGAATTCAGCCGGGAAAGATATTTTAAACAATACGTTTTCCATAACATAAGCTTCAAAATCCCGTTTAATGGAAAAGGAATTCCCTTTAAACAGCACATCATAAAATCCCCATTCCGGCGTAGTTAGCGCAGCGGGATAACCCATCTCTCCTTTTAGTGCCATCAATGAAAGCCTAAGTGCGCGAGCTGTGGCATCGCCGGCTGCCCATGACTTTCTCGAACCTGTATTTGGCGAATGACGATAAGTACGAAGCGGATGACCATCAATCCACGCATTGGATAAAGCATCAATAATTTCATCTGTCGTCCCGCCTAGCAGCGCAGTCACTACAGCAGTTGAGGCAATCTTCACGAGAATAACATGATCGAGCCCTACGCGGTTAAAGCTGTTTTCAAGTGCAAGAATGCCTTGAATTTCATGAGCCTTGATCATAGCCGTAAGCACATCTCTCATGACAAACGGCGGTTTGCCCTCGGCTATGTTTTTCCTGCTTTCATAGTCCGCAGCAGCTATTATGGCTCCAAGATTATCTGAAGGATGTCCCCACTCCGCTGCAAGCCAAGTATCATTATAATCGAGCCAGCGGTTCATACATCCAATGTTAAATGCAGCAGTGATCGGATCAAGCTGAAATGAAGTTCCAGGAACACGAGCTCCATTCGGAACAAGAGTTCCCGGTACGGCCGGGCCTAGCAGCTTCGTGCACTCGGGATACCTAAGCGCTAACAACCCGCAGCCAAGCGTATCGATGAGACAATAGCGAGCGGTATTATAAGCTTCTTCGCTAGCTATCGTATAATTTGCAGCATATTGTGCAATAGCAACCAACACTTGATCCGGCTTTGGCCTCTCATTACTCTTTAAAGTGGACATTATTTTCGCATCCTCCCCCTCATTTAGGATCGTTGCTCGATAGGCAGCCAAGGCAGCAAATCACTGCCGATATAATCGGCATTTGGACGAATGATTCGATTGTTTGCACGTTGTTCAATGATATGGGAAGCCCAGCCGCTGGTACGAGAAATAACGAAGATCGGTGTAAAAAGTGAGGTTGGAATGCCCATAAATCGATAGGCTGACGCGCTGTAAAAATCCAAATTAGCAAATAGTTTTTTCTCTTGCAGCATTATTATCTCTATAGACTCGGAAATTGGATAAATGATTGAATTCTCAGCCCCTGCTGAGAGTCTTTTTGACCAGTATTTAATAATATCGGATCGTGGGTCAGAAACAGAATAAACACGATGTCCAAAGCCCATAATTAATTTTTTGTCCTTCAACATTTGTCTAATCCCGATCTCGGCTTCGCTCACGCTGCCGAATTGTTCAATCAGCTCCATCGCGGCTTCGTTGGCACCGCCGTGAAGAGGGCCGCGGAGTGTGCCGATGCCAGTCGTAATGGCGGAATATATATCTGATAAAGTAGATGCAGTAACACGTGCTGCAAATGTAGAAGCGTTGAATTCATGCTCCGCATACAATACAAGAGATACGTCAAAAGCTTTCTCATGAAGCTCGTTAGGACGTTGATCATGAAGCAGCTGCAGAAAATGTCCAGCAACACTTTGTTGATCTGTCTCTGTATCAATCCTTCTCCCACTCTTCTGATAATGATACCAATACAATAAAATAGAGGCGCTGCAGGCTATTAATCTATCAGCGATGTGGTAAGCGTCACGCTCCTCATTTTCTGGTTCGAACGCAGCTAACGCCGAAACACCCGTTCGAAGCACATCCATTGGGTGTGTGCTGCTTGGCAGCTGCTCCAATATGTTTAATACACCTGCTGGCAGTTGTCTAAGGGAGGCAAGCTTCTCCCGGTAATCTTTTAACTGGACATCGTTTGGCAGTGCTCCATATAACAGTAAAAAAGCAGTTTCTTCAAAGCTGCCATGAAGGGCGAGATCATCAATTGAATAACCTCGATAGGTTAAGCCCTTTCCTGCTTTCCCGACTGTCGAAATCGAGGTCTGTCCCGCTATAACGTCGGCGAGACCGCCTTGTTTTTTAGTTGTCATGACGGTTCTCCTCCTCTTTGACTCCATAAAGCTGATCCAGCTTCTCTTCATAGCTCAAATAATCGAGGAAATCATAAAGCTCCGCTCTAGTCTGCATCTCATTTATGACATTTTTCTGTGTTCCTTCCTGTTTTATCGATTCATAGACATGAAGAGCTGCTGCTGACATTGCGCGAAAGGCGGACAATGGATAAAGAGCTAAGCTGACGCCTGCATCCTCAAGCTCTTTTATCGTAAACAGCGGAGTTTGCCCGAACTCTGTAATGTTTGCGAGTATAGGAACCTTCACCGCATCAGCAAAGGCTTGATAATCCTCAAGTCTTGTAATCGCCTCAGGGAAAATCATATCTGCTCCGGCCTCCACACATGCGCATGCCCGTTCAATCGCTGCTTCTAAACCTTCTACCGCAATCGCATCCGTGCGAGCCATAATGACAAACTGATTATCTTCTCTTGCGTCTGCAGCTGCTTTAATCCGATCAACCATTTCCTCCTTGCTTACGATCGCTTTGTTTGGACGATGTCCGCAGCGTTTAGCTATGATTTGATCTTCAATATGAACGCCGGCGGCTCCCGCGCGGTTCATTTGCTTAATCGTTCGCGCAATTTGGAAAGCTCCTCCAAAGCCCGTATCAACATCTACGAGCAGCGGCAGCTCTGTAACACTCATTATTCTTCTTACATCCTCAAGACAATCCTGCAGCGTTGTAATCCCAAGATCAGGCAGACCAAACGACGCATTAGCAACACCTGCACCAGATAAATACAAAGCTCGAAACCCTGTTCTTTCCGCCATCATTGCCGAATAGGCATTTATAGCGCCTGCGATCTGCAAAGGCTTCTCGACTTGAAGCGCCTCGCGAAATCGCGTTCCGGGAGTACGACCCATCTCGCCACCGCCTTTTTAAAAATCATAATGATTTGAGTATTTTGCCGCTAATTACGATTCGGTGAATTTCGTTCGTTCCCTCGTAAATTTGAGTGGCTTTCGCATCTCGGAACAGTCGTTCTATCGTTGATCCTTGCAGGCAGCTGTCTGATCCGAGCATTTGCATAGCCTGGCTAGTCACTGCAACTGCTGTATCAGATGCGAACATTTTGGCCATGGATGCTTCCTTCGTACAAGGCAAACCTTCTTGATGCAAATACGCCGCGCGATAAACGAGCAATCTCGCTGCCTCTACTTTAGCAGTTATGCCAGCGAGTTTAACTTGCTGAGGCATTGCCTTCTGACCAGGCTTTAACAACTTAGCAGCCTTCGGTTGGAAGTGCTCATTCAGAATATTTAGCGAAGCTTGCGCAATTCCGAGCGCTTGGGCGCTGATTCCGATACGTCCGCCATCAAGGGAGCCTTTGGCTATGGTAAATCCTTTGCCTTCTTCGCCAAGTCTCTGGGAAACGGGTATCTTTAATTGATCAAATATAAGCTCACAAGTATTCGATCCGTGCAAACCTAATTTTTTTTCTTTTCTTCCGATCGTTAGCCCTTTTGTTTCACTTTCAATAATAAAAGCGGTAATGCCGTATGCTCCTTTGCTTGCATCAGTCACTGCAAATGCAACATAAACATTGGCTGCGCCGGCATTCGTGATAAATACCTTTGATCCGTTCAGAACATAATATTCTCCGTCTAATACTGCTGTTGTTCGAATAGAGGATGCGTCCGAACCTGCGTGAGGCTCTGTCAAAGCGAACGCGCCTAAGCGCTCACCCGAAGCAAGCTTGGGAACATAACTTGCTATTTGAGCTTGCGTACCATAATGCAGGATCGGCAAAGTGCAAACCGAAGTATGAACAGATAAGATGACGCCAAGCGCTGCACTTATCTTTGATAATTCGTTAACCGCAGCAATATAGGAAATAAAATCGCAGCCAGCTCCTCCCCATTGCTTAGGAATTGGAATGCCCATTAAGCCAGCTTGTGATAGTTTTTCAATGAGGAGGCTGGGAAATTGATCGGATTGCTCCATGATCGGCACAGCGCTGGCTACTTCTGACTCTGCAAAATGTCGTACCGCATTTTGCAGCTCTAACTGTTCCTTTGAAAGTCGGAGTTCCATCGCCCGTCTCCCCTTCGGATATACCTATCCCTTCTCATTCGAGTACACATAAAAGCCGCGTCCTGCTTTCTTGCCTAGCCAGCCAGCCTGCACATATTTGCGTAGCAGCGGGCAAGGTCTATACTTTGAATCGCCGAATCCAGCTTGCAGCGTCTCCATGATGGCTAAGCAAGTATCGAGTCCAATAAAGTCGGCAAGCGTAAGCGGACCCATAGGATGGTTCATGCCTAGCCTCATCACTTGGTCTACAGCTTCAGGCTCAGCGACCCCCTCATACACCGTGTAAATCGCTTCATTTATCATAGGCATCAGAATTCGATTGGAGACAAAGCCGGGGAAATCTTGAACCTCAATCGGCGTTTTTTTGATTGTGTGCGTCAATGCTTTTATTTTTTCAAATGTATCGCTCGAAGTCTCAAGCCCTTTAATAATTTCGACTAATGGCATCATAGGTACGGGGTTCATGAAATGCATGCCGATTACACGCGGTGCTCTTTTTGTTGCTGAAGCTATTTCTGTAATCGATAACGAGGACGTATTGGTAGCCAAAATGGCATTTGGTTGACAAATTTGATCAAGCTTTTCAAAAAGCGCTTTTTTCATCGCCATATTCTCTGGCGCCGCTTCAATTATTAGATCAGAGCGATTGGCGCACATTAAGTCTGTCGAAAGTGCGATGGAATTTATAATTTGAGATTGCTCATCTTTGCTTATTGCTCCTTTGGCGGCAAGTCGAGTCAGCGAAGATTTAATTATGGCAATCCCCCTTGCCACGGCAGCTTGCTCAATATCGTAAAGTGTTACCTGCAACCCATTTTGAGCTAACGTCTGTGCAATTCCGCTGCCCATTTGCCCAGCTCCAATTACGGTAACGGTTTGGATAATCATGAGCACCCCCTTTGCCTTAGCCCTCCACCTGAATGAGCATGGCATCACCTTGGGCTCCGCCGCTGCAGATAGCAGCAATGCCTAAACCGCCGCCGCGGCGCTTCAATTCATAAATTAAAGTGAGTAAAATTCTTGCGCCGCTTGCACCGATTGGATGGCCAAGCGCGATCGCACCGCCATTCACATTGACCTTCTCTTCATCCCAGCCTACTATTTTCCCGCAGCTTAGGATGACGGAGGCAAACGCCTCGTTCACCTCAAATAAATCAATGTTTTTTAAAGGAATGCCCGTTTTTCGCAATAGCTTTTGGATTGCAAGCGCTGGAGCAGCAGCTAAATTAGGAGCACTCGCACCAATGGCGCTATGTCCGATAATTTTGGCGAGCGGCTTGTGTCCACCTCGTAGCGCTTCTTCCTCCGACATGAGGAGCATAGCGGCGGCGCCGTCATTCACACTCGGAGCATTCCCAGCTGTAATCGTACCGCTCGGACCATGAATCGGTTTTAGCAGCGCAAGCTTCGACAAATCCGTATTAAAACGTGGTCCTTCGTCGATAGCCAAAATAGCGTTTGCAGAAGTGTAGTAAGGCTCAACTTCATCCTCAAATAATCGCAGATTAGCAGCAGAGCTTGCTCGGTCATGACTTCTTAATGCCCATTCATCTTGTTCCATTCGGCTAATATGATGATCTGTTGCAATTTTGTTGCCATAAACAGCCATCAGTACATCTTCGAAAGGACAAAGCAGACCATCATGAATTAATAAATCCGTCAGTTCGGCATTTCCCAGTTTGTTTCCCCATCTAGCCGTTCGAACAGCAAATGGCGCCTGACTCATGCTCTCCATTCCGCCAGCTATTATTATGTTTGCATCTCCAGCACGTATGACCTGATCTGCCATAGAGATGGCTCGCAAGCCCGAAGCACAAACTTTGTTAATCGTTTCCGCTGGAACGCTCCAATCGATTCCGGCAAGAATGGCAGCTTGTCGAGCTGGATTTTGACCGCAGCCCGCTTGAAGCACCATTCCCATCATGACGGCATCAGCTTGACTTGCGTGTATGCCTGCTTGCTGCATGGCTCCTTTAATGACGGCAGCGCCCAGCTCAACGGCTTTCTCATTTTTAAACATGCCGCCGAGCTTTCCGAATGCTGTTCGTTTCCCTCCTATAATAACGGTCTGGTGCATGGTGATATACCTCCTACTCCTTCAGCATCCGATGGATGCAATCCACTTCCATCCCGCCCATTCCAAGCCCCGTTTCCACACATTTTGCATCCCTTAAAAATCGTTCCATCCGATATTCTTGCATATAGCCATAACCGCCAAATATTTGTACAGCCTCAATCGCAACGGCAACAGCCATTTCTGCCGCGAACTTACGTGCGATGGCGGCTTCCTTTGCAAAGCTTAAGCCTCCATCCTTGCGCCACGCCGCTTGATAAGCGAGAAGCCTGGCTGCTTCCAGCTGAGTTGCCATATCTGCAAGCTTGAAAGAGATGCCTTGCTGCTTTCCAATTAATTGACCGAATTGCTTGCGCTCCTTGGCATAGGCAGCTGCAGCCTCAAAAGCTCCTTGGGCAATGCCAATGGATTGCGCAGCTGCGCTCAAATGCCCGATATCGATGGAATTCAAAATGATTTCAAACCCTTGACCATCTTTTCCGATTTTGTTTGTGTCCGATAACTCACATTTATCCAGCTTTACATTTGAAATGTGGAAAGAACGCAAGCCCATCGTTCGTACTCGCTGCCCAATTTGCCATCCAGCTGTACTCGTTTCTATTAAGAAAGCAGTACATAACGATTTTTTTCGTTTTAACTCCGTCTTTGCAATAACAATGCAATAATCCGCAATATCTCCATGAATGACAAATGTATGCTCGCCGCTTAACTCCCAATGATCTCCTCGTCGACGTGCTGAAATGCGGCTGCTCAATCCCTCGTTCCCCACTACAGTAGATGGTAGAGCGCATCCACCCAGCTTTACACCTTTTGCGAGGTCCTTAAGATACAAAGCTTTTAAAGCGTCGCCGCCAAAAGTGAAAATCGGCATAGCAGCATAAACCGTATGGGCGGCAAGCTGAGCAGCTGTAGAAGCGCAGACACGAGCCAGTTCTTCTATTACAATAATGAAAGTCATCCAATCGCTGCCGGCACCGCCATTTAAGTCATCAATAGGTATGCCTGTTAAGCCCAGCTTAGCCAGCTGGTCAAATAACGATCGATCAAACTGCTCCTTCTCATCACGTTCGACTGCTCTAGTTGCAACCTCGCTTTCTGCAAATTCCCTTAACACTGCGCGAGTCATTTCCAGCTCATCGGATATAGAAAATTGCATCTCACTCCACTCCTTCTTATACGAGGCATGGTTAGTGGACAATGTTCGACGGTATCCGCACGTATCGTAGTATATGAAGACAGACAGCTGAAAAATGACTTCGATCTCCCGCCATATATGCAGCTTATCTTTAACATTTGAGCTCGGATAAACAAAAAAAAGCCAACCCCATTAGGTTGGCTTATACTATGTTTTGCTGTGAGCTATACACTTTGTTGAGTAATTACTCCACCCGGTTCGAAGGTCAGCAGCTTTGTAGCTATTTTATCAATGAAGAAACGATCATGGCTAACGGTGAGTACAGCTCCAGGGAAATGAATTAACGCCTGCTCCATCACCTGTATGCTGGTCAAATCCAGATGATTGGTAGGCTCATCCAATATGATTAGTTCGGCGCCGGACAGCAAACATTTTGCGAGTGCCACACGTGCCTGTTGACCGCCGGATAAGCTTCCGATCACTTTTTGAAGGTCAGCTTCCGAGAACTGCAGCATAGAAAGAAATTTATTCACTTTCTTGCGAGGGGCGTTAAGTCCAAGGCCATAGATATTCACTGCATGGCTTACCGTATCCTTCTGATCGAGCTCGTCCCACATGCGATTGAAATAGGCGTAGCTTACGCCTTTGCTAAACTGCACGGAACCTGAATCAGCCGGCTCTTGTCCTGTTAGCACTTTAATTAAAGTGGATTTTCCGCTACCATTTGAACCGATAATAGCAATCCGGTCTTCCTTCTGGATGTCAAAGCTGACATCTTGAAAGATAACACGCTCAGCATAGTTTTTGCTTATTGCATCGACAGTGCATAAGTTGTCTGGAAAACGCAAATTTTCATAAATATCAGTAATCAGAACGTTTACAGGATGCGGCTCTACTCTTTTTTTCATATCAGCCAGCTTCCGCGACAGACGATCTTTGGAAGATTTCCTGCTCGAACGGTTGTCGATTTCCTCGGCTTCCATAAGCAGAAGCTCCTCTTCCCATTCGAACTGCCGATCAAGTTCTTTCTTGCGAAGCTTCTTCTTCCGAATATAATCGGTATAATTGCCTTCGTATTCTTGAAAATGATAATTTTCAATCTCAATCGTACGAGTTACTACCCGGTCAATAAACTGCCGATCATGAGATACCAAAATCATTGTGCCGCTAAAGCGATTTAACCATTGCTCCAGCCAAGCAAGACCATCGAGGTCTAGAAAGTTCGTCGGCTCATCAAGAAGTACGACGTCTGGCAGCTCAATTAACATTTTGGCTAGTGCGGCGCGGTTGCGCCAGCCGCCTGACAATTGATCGATTGGTTGTTGACGTGATTGCTCATCAAATCCAAGCTTAGTGAGTACGGTATCGATCTCTACAGCAGCATTCCAGCCATTATGATGCTCCATCTGCTCGAAGAGATCTGCTTGACGATTCAGCAACTGATCCATTTCATCAGCATCAACGGTAATACCAAGCTTTTCTCCGATTTCCTGAAGCTCGCGTTCGATGCTCCAAATATGCGCATAACAAAGCTCCAGCTCTTGTTTGACGGAACGATTGCCGCTCAATTCTGAGAACTGTGAGAAGTAGCTCACCTTGACCTTCGGATCAACCTCTACCTTTCCTGCCGTTGGCTCTTCTCTGCCTAAAATAAGTTTAAATACGGTCGATTTTCCTGCGCCGTTACGGCCGATAAGACCGATTCGTTCCCCTTTGCTGATACGAAAATAAATATCTCGAAAAATAAGTGTATCTTCATACTTTTTCGTTACGTTCTCCAACCGAATGACGCTCATGTCGTTCACCTCTGTATATGGTTGTAAACCACTTTCGGGTGATGTGTCAAGCTAAGTGCAGCATACATCTATTAGACATCATTTACAGCAGCTTCACTGTACCATTGGCATAACCTACGATGACCTTAGTTGCCATGCCGATAAACAATCCGTTATCGACGACACCAGGTATGAGATTCAATGTACGTTCCAGCTGTTCTGCTTGTGAAATGGTACCAAACTGACAATCTACAATATAGTTGCCATTATCCGTTACAAATATTTGATTGTCTTTCGTTCTAACTGTCGTCTCAGCTCCAAGATTACGCAGTTTTCTTATTGTCATTTCGTAACCAAACGGAACGATTTCTACCGGGAGCGGGAAACGTCCCAATTGCGCGACATGCTTGCTTTCATCTACGATGATAATTAGCTGCTTACTGGCGGCAGCTACGATTTTCTCTCGGAGCAGCGCGCCTCCTCCGCCTTTGATTAAGTTCCATTCGTTATTTACTTCATCAGCGCCGTCAATTGTCACATCAATTTGTTCAATCTCTGCGAATGAAAGCATCGTAATGCCAAGCTCTATCGCAAGCTCTTCAGAAGCTCTCGACGTGGCGATTGCTTTAATTGATAGGCCTTCCTTTACTTTTTGGCCGATTTTTTGAATCGCCCAATATGCGGTTGATCCTGTTCCTAATCCCACGACCATTCCGTCCTTAAGAAACTCGACAGCTTTTTCGGCAGCTAATTTTTTTGAGTCCATTTATACAGCTCCTTCACTTAATCAATCGTATTTTGTAAAAAAATATTGTACTCACTATATTAATGGAGAGTCATCTCAAATGAACGCTATTTATGTCGTTAATTATTAAATTTCACATGCACCAACCGACAAACATCACATCACGAATCTGATAGACTAGCAATTAGGTTGTCCCACCACAGAATAGGAGCGCTGATTATGCACACAATTTCGAATGAACATTTTACGAATGAAACGATTGCTTTTGACGGGTTTAGCTTTATCGGGTGTACCTTTTCGAACTGCGTCATCATTATCACTACGCTGGACTTTAATTTTGAACGATGCTCTTTTTATGATTCTTCCCTGCACGTCAACCCGAAACTTCCCATATTTGCGATCTCTCACAAGCTTTCACAGTCTACTTATGATTCAGACACGAACTGTTATCAGAACGATTATAAGTATCCCCAAACCGTTGTAGAATTGCCGGAAGCCGTCCATCGCTGATTCGGTTTAATTTTTCTAAACATACTATTCCCTAATAGGGAATGCAAGTCTGTAATCATAGGATGCCCTATAAAAAAAATCGCACTTCTTATCGAAGTGCGATTTTTTGTGCTATTCCTTAATCTAGTTAACGATTCGACTAGCCAATCGTTCGATTCTCAGCACAAGCTCCTGCATATGAAATGGCTTAACGACGTAATCATCTGCACCAATTTGAAGTGCATTGACGATATCAGAGGTATTATTGCGGGCCGTCAGCATGACGATCAACAGCTGTTGTTCAGGATAATTGAGGCGCAGCTCCTTTAATACCTCTAATCCGTCCAAATCAGGCATAGAGCCATCGAGCAGTATAATAAACTTTTCACTCTCTTTGTACCAGTTGGAGGACAAGAACGTTCTACCGTCTGCATAACCTTCTGCTTTTACCTTCGTATGATTCGTAGGTTTCCAGTTAAAAAACCGATTGATGATAATTTCTCGGATTAATGGATCATCATCAACGACAATGATGTTTAATATCGATTCGTTTTTGGAATGGTTTAACGCCTTGGAATAAACAACCGTTTGGTTTCTTCCTCCGCGTTTCCCACTGTATAAAGCTTGATCCGCTTCATCTACCAGTGTAGCAGAATGGCTATTAAGTTCCGTTATTTCCGTAATTCCTGATGAAAATGTGACTTGGAAGTTAGAATCACTCGTTTGAAATTTAATAGCATTAAATTTAATGCGTAGACGCTCCATAAGATAAGCCGCTTGAACTGCATCCGTATTCGGTAAAATGAGAGCAAATTCTTCTCCGCCATATCGGCATAAAATGTCTCTTGGCCTGATCGCATGTTGTGTAGTTGCCACAAAGGCTTGAAGCACCTCATCCCCTTGAAGATGACCATAGGTATCATTTACAAGTTTGAAGTAATCCAAATCAATCATAACGAGCGAGAAAATATCGTTTGAGCGCTTAAAGCTGTCGATATGCTGCCGCATCATTTGATTGAAATGCTTGCGATTGTAAGCGCCTGTTAACTCATCAATAATGATCGAGCGTTCCCAGTCCATCTTCATCGCAAATCGATTGTCGATGAGAGCCTTAAGCAGCTCAACATCAAACGGCTTGGCAAGAAAGTCCATCGCACCGGATCGATAGGCGTTAACTTGATTTTCGACGGATACATTCCCGCTGACCATAATAATCGGAATATGCTGCTGCTTCGCCTTATCAACGATTTGATTAAGAACATACATGCCGCTTCGATCGGGCAACACGATATCAAGAAGGATGAGATTAGGCTTCCATTCGTAGAACAGTTTTAAACCGCGCTCCGCATTCAGAGCAATGCTTACGGGATAATCATTTTTCTCTAAAACTTCTTTGACATAGGTTACAAATTCAACATCATCATCAATGACAAGTACACGATTGTGATGCTTTGAATGATCATCAAGGGAATCGGCCTGATCTTCATTTGCATTGTCGAGTCCGTCTAGCAGCTGCAGTACTTGAGGAAACATGGCCGTTAGTGGCAGCAAATGCTCTGACCACTCCTCGCGTATGTACGTTTTTTTGCTTTTTTCAGAAAACAATTGCTCTTTGAATTCCGAAAACTTTTCAACCTCATGCAATCCAATCGTACCGCTTGTTCCTTTAAGATTATGGAAAAATCGATGAATATCTTGTTCCTCAACTGCTGTTTGATTGGACCAATCATCGATCGTCTGTGTAATTCGCTGTTGAATCAGTTGTTTATATTTTTCCGTCTTCATATAAAGGGGCTCCCCCAATTATCGCAGCAAACGAGAGATTGCTGCACTTAGTCTGCCGGGTAAATAGGGTTTCACAAGGAACTCATTAATTCCCCATTGTGCAGCTTTTTCTTTTTCTTCAAAGGCGCTCGAAATGATGATTGGCGTATTTAGCAATACATCAGATTTCTTGATTTTGCTAATAATATCCCAGCCGGTAATTCCTGATTCCAGCATCAGATCGATGACCACGATATCAGGTTTGAGCTGTTCAATTGCTTTAATAGCCAACCCACCTTCTGTGAACAGGTGAACATGATATCCACTAGACCTCAATTCATCACGGAGTAAAGTGGACAAATTAAGGTCATTTTCAATCAGCATCACTTGAATGGACGTCTCAGAAGAAGCATTTTCCTTCAACTCATCGTTTTGTATTCGTTCTTGCTGCTTAGCCAGTGGAAGCGTCACGATAAAGGTACTTCCATGTCCGAACTCGGAAAAAACTTCTATTTTACCGTCATGTCTTGTAACAATCTCTTTTACGATTGCCAAGCCTAAGCCAGTCCCGCCAATTTCTCTTCGATCTGAATTATCGACACGATAAAACTTGTTGAAGAGATTAGGCAGTGCATCCTTTGGGATGCCAAGTCCCTGATCTTCTAAACGAATGACGATCATATCTTTGTTAATGCTGCTAAACAAAGTGATTTGTCCGCCATTTGGCGAGTATTTAATTGCGTTGCTCAATAAATTAATGAATACCTGAATGATTTTATCTTTATCTGCAATTACGATAGCTTCTTGTGCATCATTTTGCCACGTTATTTGATGGATGCTAGCCGACATTTGCTGCATTTCGATTGCTTCTTTAATTAATGGCGTTAATGATATACTTTTCATTTCATACGTTTGTTTGCCTGATTCCATTCGTTGCAAATCTAAAAAGTCATTAATTAATGTCGTTAATCTTCTCGCTTCTTGATAAATCGTCGATACATATTTCCGCTGGCGCTCCGGCTTCAGTTCCCGGTGAAGCAGCAGCTCTGCGAATCCAAGAACACTTGCAAGCGGCGTCCGCAGCTCATGACTAACTGTACTTACAAACTCAGATTTCATCCGGTCAACTTCGTACTCCTTCGTGATGTCACGGTGAACGAGCAATAACCCGAATTGTTGACCATTGCGGTACAAGGGCTCGCAATAAATTTGAATGAATTTTCTATCTGGTTCTGCAATTTCATAGTTCATGCTGCGCAAGCCATTATAATGTCCATTTGAGATAAGCCCAGTCATAAATTGAATTAACGGTTCAGATTCAACAACAGAGGATTGGACAAAACCTTTGAATTGCTCAAAAGGCATATTGATTGTCCCTTTTTCATGATTAAAAAACCCGAATATCTCAGCCATTTTGTGATTGATTTGAAGCGTGCAGCCATCTAGATCCAGCAATTGTATGCCTTCTTGAATGGTGTTCAGTATATCTCCAGTCATCAATCGCTGCTTCTCCGACAGCTCGTACAAATGCAGTTTATCGAAGGCTAATGATACTTGTGTCATCATGCCAACGATCTCTTCTTCCTCTTGCTTCGTAATCGTACGATTGACCTTCGTAATAACTAGGCAGGCAACCATTTCTTCTGATGCATTCAAAATGGGCAAGATTAAATCGGTAGCTTTCATAGCAGAATCGTGATATCCCTGTTCGCCAAGTGAACATTCACGAATCATACTGTATGCTTGTTTGGTCTGTGAGGCACGTAATACGATGCCATCCTCCATTTGCTCAATAAACTGTTTGGCTGAAGCATTGGAAATCCCTACGGATGCGCAATCATGCTCTCTATTCATCATCACAATTAAGCCTTTATCGGAATCAGTGATAGCGACAATATTAGAAATGATGCTTTGCAGCAGCTCTTGTTTGTCGAGGGTATTAGAGAGGGATTGTACAAGCTGGTTGCGCTTCTCCAAATATTTCTCATTTTGCTCCATTACGCCTACGGCAACCTGCAGCTCTTCTTGCTGCGCCTGCAGCTCATCCTGCTGCGCAATAAGCTCTTCGTTTTGAGCGAGAAGCTCCTCTTCTTTACTTTGGATTTGCGTCATCATATTCTTAAAGGTTCGTGCCAGCTCTCCAAGCTCATCTTCTCTTGTGAGATCCTCCGGCTCCGAATATTCACCATTCGCGAACTCACGTGCATGGTTCGTCAGTCTCATAAGCGGCACGCCAATATCTCTAGCCACTTTTCTCGTAATAAATGAAGATATTATTAAGATAAGAATGATGTAGGTTATTAATAAAACGGCTTGAAGCGTCAAGCTGCGAAATAATTCATCGTTTTTTTGCTCAGCAAGTAGCTGTACTTGCTTCTCAAAATCTCGTGAATAGCTAATTAAATTATTTACAGGGTTATCCTCACCTGCGGATACGAGGACACGAAGCGCTTCATAATTTTGAGCTTTCGAAAATTCAATCGCTTTAGGCAAAATGTTTTCAAAGTAATCGACGAAAAAGGACTCAATATTGTTCATCACTTCTTGTTCCGTTGCATTAATCGGATAGGTTTTGATTTTTGCTAGAGATTGATCCAGCAGCTTCTTCTCAGAAAAAATCTGCTTATATTCGAAATCTGTCAAATAGACATAGTAGCCGCGGGCTCTCAAAATAATATCATTGGAATGATCGGCAATTTGCGCGACAAGCTCTTGCTTCTCTCTCATTTGAACGGTTTCGGATTCATAATTTTTTAATATAATAACCGAGCTTGACAGCACGGCAACAGCCCCGATAAGAATAAGCGATAAAGCGAGCACCATCATCGCTACGAACTGTCGTGTAATTCTTTTCTTATAGAAGAGACGCAGCTTACCCACGTAACATCTCCTCTACCTTATCGATTAGCTCAAGCGGACTGAAGGGCTTAGACATAAAGCCATCGGCGCCAGCGAGCAGCACTTTCTCTTGTTCGGCTTGCTGGCTCTTCGCTGACAGCATAAGAATGCATGAATGCTTGCGATCCTCCAGCAGCCTTGTTTTCTCAATAACTTCAATACCTGTCATCTTAGGCATCATGTAGTCTAGAATAATTAAATCAAAGTTAGTGTCCACAATTTTTTGTAACGCTTCTTCCCCATCAGCCGCTTCTTCAAGCGCATAACCTTCATCTTCGAGCGTATCCGTAATAAGCATGCGCAGAACCGGCTCATCTTCTGCAATTAATAAAGTTTTCATTTTCTTAATCCTCCACTGCCATTTGTTCTAGTGTTCATTCGACATCTATCGTCAAAAATACATCCATTAACATTTCGACGTTCGACAAAAAATCCCTTTTAAAGGTTTGTCTTAGTTTTGTCAATCCTACTTTTTTCTCAATATTGACAACAAAAAAAGCAGATGCTCGCGGCAATCTGCTTTTTTTCAATATGTTTTCATTATCGTGATTTAACAATGATCTTACGAATGCTTTCGCACGATAAATGATATTTCCGCTCTAGATCAGCAACAGTCCAACCATTCGAATAATACAGGTAAATTTCTTTGTTTCGTTCGGCAAGCAGTTTCCGAGTGCCGCTTACCTCACCCCAATGCGCACGTTTCTCCGCAAGCTTAGGCACATAGATCAAATCACCTTGAATGTATTTTTGCAGCTCTTGCAATAGACTAGGGGGAAGCACGTCTCTCCCATTTTTGTAGTTCACAATAAATGTCCTCCTCGAACAAGCTAATCTTTTTAGAATTGTTTGCAGCAGTAGTGTTAATCAACATTTTTTGCTTCCTCCTTTCGATTTTTGGTAACGCTGAGTTTTTGTTGCAAGCAATAAAAGCCATGGATGTTATTCCCTCCACTTGAACTTCTTTCTTGTTGCACTTTCTTATTATATTGTAAGCATTTTCAGATGACAAGAAATGTTTAACAATAATTCCATTAATAATGGTTAGAACATTTTTAAAAGTAAAAAGGAGACCTTGCGGTCTCCTTCTAATGAGCGATCTCCGTTAAACGGAGATCACCTCCAGGTTGTTAATCAAATCGATCAGCTCCTTTCCTCAAGATTCGTCGGCCCGACTTCATCAGTATATATCCTGTATCCAGCTTGGCGATAGAGTAAAAACACTTATAAATGAACTTTACCAAATGGACAGCTGTCAAGTGAGAAAAAGTGAGTATTTTATCATCACTTTTTAATAAAGTTGTTTTTATTCAGCAGCAGCAAGGGTTTGCTTCCTCATAGGTAATTAGTGGGCATTTAATCTATGTTATGGTATTTCTAGCTCAACACACAGACTACCTAATTTCAAGGAGGAACATCATGAATAACACAAAGAACAAAAAGATTAGTAGACTTATCGCAGGTATTGGAATCAGCTTATCTATTGCCATTGCCAGCGTACCTGTCATAGCGCCTCAAGAAGCAAACGCAGCAACGGTATCAAGTACGTCCAAAGCAAACAGCATCACTGCAACTGGAAAAAAATATTTGGGCGTGCCTTATAAATTTGGTGCAAAATCAGGGATTACTAGCGCGTTTGACTGCTCGTCTTTCACGCAGTACGTATTTAAGAAAAATGGCATTAGTCTGCCAAGGTCTTCTAAGCAGCAAGCGAAATCTGGCACTTATGTTTCTAAAAAAAATCTTAAAGCAGGCGATCTTGTTTTCTCTGACACGAATCGTGATGGCATCATCAATCACGTAAGCATATATATTGGTAACGATAAACTCCTTCACACTTACAGAGTTGGAGTAGGCGTTACGATCTCCAAATTCTCAGGCAGCACATGGGACAAGCGTTATGTAACTGCTAGACGCGTAATTAAATAGAACGATAAAAGGCAGATCTCTTTCTAAGAGATCTGCCTATTTTTATTTTTCGCATCGAAAGCTTGCTTCCGTTATTCTTTTAATAAACCAAGCATGCGCAGGCCATACATGATGCCATCCTCCGTTACATCCTTCGTGACATAACGAGCGGCTTGCTTCACCTCATCGGGTGCATTGCCCATCGCAACGCTGTGATAGACATATTGCATCATTTCCAGATCGTTTAAACCGTCGCCAAATGCATAAATATTTTCACGGTCGAAACCGGATCGTTCAACAAGAGCATGAATTCCTTTTGCCTTTGAGCCACCAGGAGGTAAAATGTCACTGCCAAATAAATGCCAACGAATGAAGCCAAGCTCAGAAAAATTTTCCTTGTAGCAGCCCTCATCCTCTTGCTTGCAATAAAGCAGGCACTGATAAATATCTTTTCCTACATAATAATCAGGCTCCATAGGCGGCAGCTTCTTTTTTAACGGTTCGTGGGCATCCTCTAAATAAGCGGTTTCATGTGTGCTGGAGCGCATACCTTCCGGTGTCATATAGACTAAAGGATGATTATTATTTAGAGTAATTTGTGTAAGCTCTGCAAGCCGGTCAGGATCAATCGAATGGCTATACACAACTTCTCCATTGTACACCACGTAAGAGCCATTAAAGCTAACATAGGATTCTATGTTTAATTGTTCGCTAATGGGCTTCAGCATAAAGGGCCCTCTTCCCGTCGCGATAACGATCTCATGGCCAGCTGCTTTCAATTGCTCAATCGCTTGCTGCGTAGATGGCGGTATTTTCTTCTCGTGATCAACCAAGGTACCGTCAATATCAAAAAAAATAAGCTTGCGAGTCATCATTGTTTGCCTCAATCCTTCATATACTATTCCTCTATTATAGCTTATTTCATAAAATTCTGCGTGGAGCAGCACACAGCAAATAAACCGACGCCTGCTGGCATCGGTTTATTTGGTTATTGCTTATGCAGCCATTTGCACATTCACTGGGCTTGCAGCAAACAGATGTGCTCCACTTCTTGAGGCTTTGCGTTTATTATTCTGTGCGATACCTACAAGGATTGGCGCTTCAGAAATATCCCGCTTCGCAAGCTCAACTAAAAGAGCAACATCCCCCGTCTGATAAGCAACTGCCATCGCTCTTAGGAAGCTTCGCAAATACTCATCATCAGGTAAAATAACGGCCTCTGCCTTCAGTTCCCGCTTGACTGCTTGCAAGGCTTCACGCGCGCGGTAATGGGCAGCCTTTATTGCACCAGACGTCGTATTTAGCCGCTCGGCGGTTTCTTCGATTGAAAAATGTAGCACATCGCGCAATAGAAACACGGTTCGTTGTAAAGGTGACAGATGTTGTATGAGCGCGTACATCGCTTCTTCATGGTCAAGACTGCTTGAATAAGCTGCTATATCCAATGGCTTCGCTTGCTGGATGAGAAGTTGATATTGATTTTTTCTTCTTCGCTGATCAATCCATGTATTTTTGGCGATGCGCAGCAGTAAAGCTTCCGGATTATTGTGATTTGAATCAACTGCTGCACGCAGCCCTTTTAGCCATGTATCCTGCACTAAATCCTCTGCATCCCATTTTGATTTTGTTAGAAACAAACAATATCGCTCAAGTGTTTTTTGAAGCTGATCAAGGTCAGTCTCCGTGCTTTTTACTACTGTATGGGGTAAAGATTCCAGTTCATTCATCATTATACCTCCTCGGCTTTTTCCTCTCTCCATCTCGTCAAATAGGAGAACATCCTTACTAAAGTAAACGAATGAGATAAGAAAAAAGATACGCTTTTCTCAAAAATTTTTCCCGTATCCTTTTTTAATTGTTATTCGTTTACTAATCGAAACCAAACAACATCCATTTGGAGGTAAAATACGATGAGTAATTATGTACCTTATGTAGTCGAGCAATCCAGCCGCGGTGAAAGATCTTACGATATTTATTCGCGCTTACTGAAGGATCGTATCATTTTTTTGGGCTCTGCAATAGATGATGTAGTCGCTAACAGCATCGTTGCTCAATTATTATTCCTTACCGCAGAGGATTCTGAGAAAGAAATCTCGATGTACATTAACAGCCCAGGCGGCTCCACTTCTGCCGGATTCGCCATTCTTGACACGATGCAATTTGTGAAAGCACCAGTACACACGATCTGCACGGGATTCGCTGCTTCTTTTGCTGCTATACTTCTGCTTGCTGGCGAGAAGGGTCATCGTGCTGCGCTGCCTAATAGCGAGATTATGATTCATCAACCCCATGGCGGTGTCCAAGGGCAAGCCAGTGACATTGCGATAAGTGCAAATCGGATTTTGAATATACGCTCTAAATTGAACCGGATTAGTGCAGAAAGAACAGGACAGCCTATAGAGAAAATCGAAAAGGATATGGATCGTGATTATTTTATGTCATCGGAAGAGGCATTGGAATATGGAATTATCGACAAGGTCATTACCTCTATGTAGATAATAAGCTCTTATGAATCCATATTGCCGCTTGGCTGCCATCCCCCATTGCTATGGTTAACATTTCAGAATGCGCAGTTACGTCTCCAGCGGCCCAAATGTCTTCGACACTTGTAAGCTTTGTACGCGGGTCAACGACAATATGATTGTTCTCCATAACCTCTACTCCAAGCTGCTTGGCAATGGAGGAACAAACCTCATTACCGCCAAATGCAACAAAACAGCGCTGACGATAAATAGATGATCCATCCGCAAGGATTATCCCTATAAATTGTTCGCGCTCAATCAGAACGGTTTGAATAGCCTGTTCAATATAGGGGATTCTTTTTTGGTCTAGCTTGAGGCGTAACTCTTCATTAATTGGTGTGAGCTCATGATTAACATAAATGAGCTCCTCCGTCCAATGCGTAAGTGTTAGTGCCATTTGCGCTCCGGCATTTCCAGCGCCGAGTACAAGCGTCGGCTGATCTCGTACTTCGTATCCATCGCAGTCTGGGCATACGTATACGCTCGTTCCCAAACATGGAATAAGCATCTCCAAATTCGGAAGCCGATCCTTCACACCTGTCGCAATAAGCAGCTTCTTACCATGATAAGTTTTCATATCCGAAGTTTTCAGAAGAAAAGCCTCATTTAATCTTTCCGCCTGTACAACTTCAGCTTGTATGAAAGTGACTCCAAGCTGCTCTGCTTGCTTTCTCCCTGCAAGGCGAAGCTCCGCCCCGCTAATGCCATCAGGAAAACCGATCAAATTATGATAGCTTCTGCATACCGAAGATCTTCCATTACCGGAATCGATAACGGCAACTTGATGACGATATCTTCCTAATTGTATGGCAGCCTGTAATCCTGCAATGCCGCCGCCTACAATTACACAATCATAGATCATCAAATGCCTCCCAGTAATAGGATTAGTGTACACAACATCAGTTGATTATATATTATTTATAATTGGCTCTCCACTTATACGAAGGAATAAGGATACGGCTAGAAATAGTCTCTATTTCAAAAGAAGCCAGCTGCTCTAATTCAGGGCAGCTGGCTTCTTTTTCATATATGTGATTATTGCACGCTCAATCTTCTTCGCTTCATTTTGATGACTTCTGGAAGCGCAATACCTATGAGTACAACGATGACACCAGCCCATTGCAAGGCGCTGACATGTTCATTCAGAACGAAGGATGAAAGCAAAACAGCGACCGGAAGCTCCGACGCACCCAAAATCCCTGCCATCCCTTCTCCGACATGCGGCACACCGATTGCAAATAGCACGGGTGGAATAAACGCACCGAACATGCCAAGCAAGAAACCGTAAAGCATCAAATCTCCAAAAATGAGTCCATTAAACAAAAAGGTTGGAGGGAATAAAATAAATACAAGTACCATGCCCCCGGTAATCATCCATGCGCTTCGATAAGCAGGATGTACAGAAGGAACTGCTTTTCCGCTAAAGAGAATAAATAGTGAATAACTAACTGCAGATAACAGGCCGAGTATAACTCCCATTATATTGAACTGTCCTGTGCCCTGCTCGATGATGCCTGCTGCAAGCAAAGTACCGCCGAATAAGATGGCAATTGTAAAAAACATAATGCCGTTTGGACGTTTCCGCTGTCCTACCGCTTGAATTAATACACCAATCCAAGTGAACTGAAATAGCAATATAATCGCAAGCGATGCTGGGATGTAGCGAAGAGATTGGTAATACAATAAACCTGTAATAGCGGTTGGAGTTCCAGCGGCCATTAGAATGAAACGTTGTTTCCATGTCATGCTGCTCGTGCGAATAGATGTATTAGCCTTACTTTGATTAGTTGAGCTCTGGCTGCGCTTCTCACGCCATTTCATAATGAAAGTGAGTATCCAAGCGAGCAAAAAACCTGTTAACAATTGACTGCCTACAACTTCACCAAGCTCATAGCCGCGGCCATAAGCAAGCACAACAATAGTGGACAAAATGCCATAGCTTGCAGCACCTAGAAAAACCGAAAAAATATACTTCATCTGTGTGAATCCCCCTCATGAAAATTTGGAAATTTGCGCATAAAAAAATCCCAACTGCGAATATAGGATCAATGATGATTGATCTCATATTCGTAGTTGGGAAGTAAGGCTTCCCGTAGAAACCCTCACCCTGTTCAAGCTGTAACTCCGTGAGGTTATACGAATTATTTAGTTGTGGAATACGTCTTAAGCACATTGAATATTACATGACAAGTAAAGTGCTGTCAATAGATAATAAACTGGAAGTTCGGAAAACAGGCGATTTGCACATCACTTTTTGCATCTTGCTCCCTACGCTGCATGCGATTATGCTATGATAATACGACGTGAATATGGCTGTTATATGGAGTGAGATAGATATGAGCAAATCAGTAATAAATGGTACTGTAAAATCGGTTTGCCCTTTTGATTGCCCGGATACTTGTGGTCTGAGCGTCACCTTCGAGGAAGGCAAAATAACGAAAGTAACAGGTGATGCAGAGCACCCGGTAACCCGCGGAGCAATTTGCAATAAGGTAAGACAATTAAATGATCGCGTGTATCATCCTGAAAGACTGCTCTACCCTCTTCGCCGTGTAGGTCCCAAAGGCGAGCATTCATTCGAACGCATATCTTGGGAAGAAGCCTATGAGGAAATTACCTCACAGATGAAAGGGATTATTTCCGAGCATGGAGCGAGTGCCATATTGCCTTATAGTTTTTATGGCAATATGGGTGTTTTGAATGCAGAAGGAATGGATCGACGGTTCTTTCATCGACTCGGCGCAAGTCAATTGGACCGCGCAATATGCAACGCTGCTGGATCAACAGGTTATGCTTATACGATGGGCGCTTCCAGAGGCATTGATCCCGAAGAAACGATACATACGAAGCTGTTTCTTATATGGGGCTGCAATCTGGTATCAACAAATATGCACCAAACGATGTTGGCAACGGAAGCACGGAAAAACGGAGCAAAGGTTATTCATATTGATGTGCATCGCAATCGTACCTCTACTTGGGCGGATCAGTTCATTCATTTGCGTCCGGGAACGGATGCAGCGCTCGCTCTTGGCATGATGCATGTCATCATCCGTGATGGGCTGACTGATCAAGCTTTTCTCGAGCAGTTCACGCTCGGTTTCGAGGATCTCGCGAAGCAAGCTGCTGAATATACGCCTGAACGAGTGGAAGCTATTACGGGCGTACCGGCAGCGGAGGTCGAGGAGCTTAGCAGGCTGTATGGAACGACCACTCCCTCTTTTATCCGCATTGGCAACGGACTTCAGCACCATGATAATGGTGGAATGATCGTGCGAACAATTTCATGCTTGCCTGCATTGACTGGGCAATGGGATGTTCTTGGTGGCGGTGCAATGAAAGGCAACAGCTGGTATTCGCGGCTCAATGGTGAGAAAATTGAGCGCCCCGATTTAATGCCTGATCCGGATGTCCGCACGATCAGCATGAATCAGCTCGGAGATGCTCTTCTAGATGCCGCTCCTCCAGTAAAGATGCTGTTTGTGTATAACAGCAATCCAGCAGTCGTAGCGCCTGACCAGAACCGAGTGCGCGAGGGATTGGCTCGTGAGGACTTATTTACGGTTACACATGATTTGTTCTTAACAGACACCTGCAAGTATTCGGACATTGTATTGCCTGCAACTTCTCATTTTGAAAATTTGGATTTATACACTTCCTACTGGCATCTGTATTTGCAGCTTCACCAGCCGATTATGGAACCGATGGGTGAATGCAAATCAAACTTTACGCTCTTTAAGGAGCTTGCGCTTAAACTTGACTTTGAGCCTCATCTATTTGACATTTCTGAGCAGCAAATGATAAGCGAGGCGCTGGATAGCGAGAATAATCCACTTCTTAAAGGCATTACTTTTGAGGCGCTGCAAGCTAATACGTGGATGAAGGCTGGCGGTAATGAGCTTCCTTCCTATACCTCGATGATTCCGACTCCTTCCGGTAAAATCGAGCTTTATTCGGAGAAAATGCTTATGAACGGCTTGTCTCCAATACCCAATCATACGCCGCTTAGAGAGCCGGAGACGTATCCTTTTTGGCTGACGACTGGCCCGAATCACAGCTTCATTAACTCGACCTTCGCTAACCAAGAAAAACTGCAAAAGCTTGAGAAGGAGCCTCTCCTTCATATGCATGCGGATGACGCAGAAGCACTTGGGCTCCTTAACGGTGAACGTGTAAAGATACGCAATGACCGTGGTGAACTGGAGATGACGCTGCGCGTTGGTCAAGATGTACTGCCAGGCGTACTCGTCACGCAAGGCTTATGGTGGGAAGACAAGAAAAAAGGCCATCAAGCCGTGAATACACTGACGCCGCAGCGGCTCGCAGATATGGGCGGCGGTGCCACATTTTTCTCAAATCGCGTTGAAGTTTTGAAAGCTGATGCAGCTCAATAATAGATAACCAAAAACACCTGAGTCCCTATGAAAAGTAGGAACTCAGGTGTTTTTACCTTTTTGCCTATGATTAATAGCTAATCCCAACACGTTCTCGCACATAAGCACCGTTAAAATATTCCGAAACAGCGAATTCAGCCGTATCTGCAAAAGAAATCGATGCACCTCCAGAGGGCAGGATCTCCTTTCGCACACGATAATCGCCTCGCAGATCCTCTTGAACGAGCCTTGTGGGACAGACGATGGTCCAGTCCAAATCAGTGTTAGCGAGTGCCCTATGAGCCTGCTCATGCTCTTTGGCCGCATCATGGTTTAAACGTCTGTTTTCACTGGATTGGTATCTAAGCAGCTCTGGCTGCAGCTCACTCTGCAAGATGCCCGCTGTACCAATCGTAACGATTCTTTTCACTCGGTAATGCTGCATTGCGGCAATCAAATTTGTGATGCCGCTGACAAGCGTTCCGTTGCCTTCCGTATTTAACGCACAAATGACTCCGCTCGCATCAACCATGGCTTCAAAAACATCATGCTGATTACGTACATCTCCGAGGTAGCTCTCATCGATCATTTGCTCAGGCAGTCTTACAAATCGCTTGAATGGAACGTTCCTATCTTCAAGATAACTCGCAATAAATTGACCGGTCTTGCCTGTAGCTCCGAGAAGTAATAACTTTGAAGCTGTCATGATATGTACCCCTCTTATTAAAAACGTTTATCCTGTTAAAGCAGCTCGTCAACGATGTTTGGAGGGACTTGTCCAGTTAACGCGTTTACTATGTTTTGAGCCGCTAGCATAGCCATATCAAACCTTGTATCCGAAGTGGCAGAGCCGATATGAGGCAAGGTTAATACATTAGCCATCGTCAGAAAAGGATGATCCGCTTCAATCGGTTCTTTTTCGAAAACATCAAGGCCAGCAGCTGAAATCGTACCCTGCTCGAGAGCTTCAATCAAAGCTTGCTCATCCACCGTTTGCCCTCTCGATATATTAATGAAAATCGCTGATGACTTCATTAATTTAAACTCTTCTGCTCCAATTAGCTTAACCGTCTCTGGTGTCAGAGGTGCAAGCAATAATACAAAATCTGAATAGGCAAGCAGATCATTTAATTCAAAATAACGAACGCCTAGCTTCTCTTCCGCTTCTGGCTTGCGGCTGCGATTATAATAAACGACATCCATGTCAAACCCGAACCTAGCGCGACGGGCAACCGCCTCACCAATTCTCCCCATTCCAATAATGCCAAGCTTAGCGTGGTGGACATCTTTACCGAACAGCTTGACACCATCGCCTGTCTTCCATTTGCCATCCTTAACGTATCGATCCAGCTCTGCAACACGCCTGGCTGTTCCCAGAATGAGTGCGAGTGCAAGATCCGCTACAGTGTCATTCAGGACATGCGGCGTGTTCGTTCCAACTATCCCTCTTATACGCATTGCTTCAACATCAAAATGATTATAGCCGACGCTTATGCTGCTTACGACTTTCAAATGCGGCGCATGGTCAATTAATTCAGCATCAATTTTTGCTCCTGCCGTTAATAAACCATGTGCACTCGCCATCTTCAGAAGCAGCTGCTGACGGGTCATGGGTGTTTTCTCTTCCCATTTGTCTATTATACAGTGCTCTGCTATAAACGCCTCTACTTCAGCGGGGATCTGTCGATCAATGAAAACAGTTGGTTTCATTAGCAATCTCCTCTCAGCATTTGTCATTTATAAGCATAGCACAGTTTATCCATTCATTGCTGCTTGGCGCTTGATTAGATCTTCAATAACGATACATGCCATCGCTTCTACAACGGGAATAATACGAGGACAGATACACGGGTCATGTCTGCCAATGGTCTCGATCATCTTCTCTTGACCGTGGATATCAATCGTATGCTGCGGCAAAGAGATGGATGAAGTGGGCTTAACCGCTATACGAAAAACAATTTCTTCACCCGTGCTGATGCCGCCGACAATTCCGCCTGCGTTATTGCTTAAAAACCCGTTTTTGCTCATAGCATCATTATGCTCGCTACCGAGCATCTCAGCAGCAGCAAAACCAGCCCCAAACTCAATGCCTTTAACAGCCCCGATGGATAGCATTGCTTTCGCAAGCTCAGCGTCCAGCTTATCAAATACTGGCTCGCCAATCCCAGGTAAAACGCCTCTTACTCTGCATTCCACGATACCGCCGCAGCTGTCTCCAATAGCCGCTAAATGCTCGATTTTCTCGATCATACGAACCGCTGCTTCCGGGTCACATGCTCTTACTGCATTTTTTTCAATCTCATCCTCGACGTACGTTTCGCATTTAATACCGCCTATTTCCTTGGTGTAAGCAACAACACTTATTCCTCGGTTCTCTAACAGCTTGCGGGCAACCGCTCCGCCAGCAACACGGCCTGCAGTTTCTCTTCCCGAGGCCCTCCCGCTTCCGCGGTGATCACGCAAGCCGTATTTTTTCAAATACGTATAGTCGGCATGTCCTGGACGAAAGGAATTTTGTATATCATTATAGGCTTCAGGCTTCATATCTGTATTATGCAGCATAATGAAAAGTGGCGTTCCCGTAGTTTTCCCTTCAAACATGCCAGACATAATACGAATGACATCATATTCTTTGCGCGGGGTAGTTACAGAGGATTGACCGGGCTTTCTTCGATCCATTTGTGTTTGAATATATTTCTCATCCAGCTCGACCCCAGGTGTCACGCCATCTACAATGACGCCAACGGCTTCCCCGTGTGATTCTCCGAATGTCGTAATTTTAAAGCTTTCCCCATATGTGCTTCCTGCCATTATGTTTACCTCCCGATTGAATGCTTTGACGCATTCGTTATTTGTCTATTATAATTTTGAATATGAAATAAATGAAATCGGAATTTTTGAATGATGTCATAGAGAGGAATTATATCATGCTAATGAATATGGAATGGTATCGCATTTTTCTCCATACCGCCAAATTAGGTAATTTGACAAAAGCAGCACAAGAGCTGCATATTACACAGCCTTCTGTCAGCTATGCAATTAAGCAATTGGAAGCGCAGCTTGAAGTGAAACTGTTTGATCGATTGTCCAAAGGAGTAAAGCTTACTCCGGAAGGATTGGAGGTTCTCGCTTATGTAGAGAAATCGTTTACGATACTGCAAGCAGGTGAAACCCAGTTACAAGCGCTCAAAAACCTTACGGCAGGCGAGCTGCGCATTGGGGCTAGCGGACCTGTAATCAAGCATTTGCTGCTGCCGCTGCTCGATACGTTTCATGCGGAGCATCCCGATGTACGCATTCGGCTTTCTCAAGGAAAAACATCGGATATACGGGACCGATTGTTAGATGGTCAAATCGATATTGGTCTTGTTCACCTGCCCCTCTCTGATCATGAACTTGTCGTTTCACATCTAACGGAGATTCAGGACTGCTTTGTTGTTGGAGAAGCGTATCGCCATTTAGTCGATACCCCCTTCTCGGCTCAAGCCTTAGCACAATTGCCGCTCTTGCTGCTCTCTGAAGCGAGCAGTACGCGATTGTTTATTGAGCAGTGGTTTGCTTCGCAAGGCATAACGCCAGATGCGGATATGGAGCTGTCCAGCATGGATATGCTGATTGAAATGGCTATTCGCGGTTATGGGGCAGCATTTGTTACACAATCCTTTATCGATCAGGAGCTTGAGAATAAGAAACTATTTCGGCTTCATACAATAGAACCCATTCCATTACGTTCTGTAGGTTTTGCCACTAGGCGCAATTCTTCTCTTCCCATCATCGCAAACCGGTTTATTGCGTTGCTTGAATAACAAGAAGAGCCTCTCGGCGTCCAAGAGGCTCTTCTTATTATTGGCATGATTATGATCAGTATGCCCTTTCATATTGCTTTGCTGGCAATGCCTCACCTTTTACAGCCTGAATTGCATGTAATGCCCAATAAGGATCACGAAGCATACCGCGAGCAACAGCTACTAAATCTGCATCTTCACTCGCAATCGTCGCTTCAGCCAGCTGTGGATCCTCCAGCTTGCCGACGGCAATGACAGGTACCTGCAGCGCTTCTTTCAGAGCACGTGCCAAAGGCACCTGATATCCAGGATAGTTGCCCGGGCGCCGTACTCCGACTGGACCTTCCCCGCCGCTGGATACATGAAACACATCAACTCCAGCATCTCTGTAGCGTTTGCTGAACTCGATGCTATGGTTCAAATCATAACCACCATCCATATATTCAATGGCAGAGATTCGCATGATGAGCGGCATGTCTGCTGGCATTACGCTTTTCACCGCTTGAACGACCTCTACCCCAAATTTAGCCAAATCCTGACCGTACTCATCCTCACGGGTATTAATGCCAGGAGACTGGAATTGATGCACCAAATAACCATGAGCACCATGTATTTCAATTGTGTCTACACCCGCTTCTACTGCTCTTCTAGCTGCTTCTTTAAATTGATTCACAATAACTTTTATTTCTTCCACAGAAAGTGGTTTAGGTGTTTTATAGTTTGGTCCTGCTGGGATGGCAGATGGACCAACGGGCTGCTCAGCGTCCTCTGCTTTACGCCCAGCATGGGCGATTTGAATGCCTATTTTCGAACCATGTTTGTGCACTTCTGAAATAATGCGTCTGAAAGCTGGAATATGCTCATCTGACCAAAGCCCTAAATCATGATCTGTAATGCGACCATCTGGATCAACATCGGTCATCTCCATTAGGATAAGACCCGTACCGCCTATCGCACGTGAAACATAATGAACATAATGCCATTCATTAGGTATCCCGTCCTTCGCGTCTACAGAGTATTGACACATAGGTGCCATTACAATTCTATTTTTAAGCTTAAGACTTTTGAGTTCAAATGGTGTATCTAAATGTTTAAACGTCATGATCTATGCACCTCTTCGTTAATTAGAGTGGGTAGTTATTACTCTATTTTTACCACAGTTAGTATAAAAGCGAAAGTAGTGAACTTTTTTTCATATAGTTTCCCTAAAGTTACTTTTGTACTATACTTGAAGAAATGGAGTTAAATTAGTTGAGGTGATCTGATGGATGAACGTGAACAGCTCGTTCTAGAGCGAGGTACTTATGGTATTCCTTGCGTTATAGGTAAAGTACTAGACATTATCGGTACGAAGTGGACCTTTCTCATTATTCGTGACCTGCTGGTCGAAGAAACGATGCGCTTTAGTGAATTGTTGAAATCACTCGAAGGCATCAGTCCGAAGACACTTTCCCTTCGGTTGAAGGAGCTTGAAGACCAAGGCATCGTTAGTCGAACCATTTATGCTGAGGTCCCCCCAAGAGTAGAATACACCATTACTGAAAAAGGTAAACGATTGGAACCCATCTTTATTGAGCTTAAGCGATTTGGACTCACTTTATAATGATCATACAGCAAAAAGGATCGTCTCCAGCCGTCGCTTAAGAGACAATCCTTTTTTCATTTAGAAAAATTAAATCAATTCTGATTTTTGTAAAAGCCGTTGAAGGAGCGCTGCAACTTCCGCTCGAGTCAGGTTTGCTTTTGGCGCCAGCTGATGATCTGTTTTTCCATTAATAAGACCACTTCGCAAACAATCCGCGATACCGCTTAAAGCCCACTCTGCAAACATTGCTCTGTCCGTAAATCCTTGCAGCAGCGTATCGGTATCTGCACCCACTAGTTTGTCCTTTAATCCTGTAACCTTCATTGCTTTGGCTGTGATCGCCATTGCCTGTTCACGTGTCATGCTGATGCTTGGACGGAATGTCCCATCCTCGAATCCTTCAATCAGGCCATAAGCATATGCGGTTTGGATTGCCTCCGCATACCAAGCCGAGCTATTCACATCTGTGAATATTTGCGCTGCCTTGACAGGTTTGAGGCCGAGCGCCCGAACGAGCAAAGCCGCAAATTCAGCTCGCGTAACCTCCTGATTAGGCAGATACTTATTATTGTCCACACCTTTTATGATGAGTCGTTCACTTAGATCATTAACGGCGGTTGCTGCCCAGTGACCCTCTATATCCACGAATACGGTATCATAATGGACAAGCGCATACACGCTGTTTGTCAAACTGCTAATTACTGCTATATAGTTGCCATTCTTATGAACAATTTTGGTAGGTACATGGCGTACTGATCCGTCTGGGTCAATGACAACAGCTGTCGTCATTTTAGTTTGATCCACATCGTCAGGAAGTATCAACGCCCTTTCTACATAAGCGTCGAAGCTGTCGATATTTACTTTGGTTCCTCCATAATTGGCGGTAACCGTAAAATCATATGCCGTATCAACTAATGAAAACTTGCCGATTATAGCAGCTTCGTCTAGCAACTTTTGAATCGCTGCTTCCGGCTTGCTGATTTCGATATTAATCTCTATGGCTGACGGCTCTGTAGAAGGATTAATTTGCCCTATCAATGCTTTTAAATTAATATGCCGCGCAGGCAGCGTATAGATTGTTGCATCGGTTTGCAGCATAATTACCGCATTTTTCTGCTGAAGATTGTCCAGTATTTCCGCAGTCAGCCCAGCTAGGAAACGATCAGGCTGTGTTCGTGTCTGTATCGCAATGACCGAATGCTCTTGCTCACTGGCCAGCTTATTCGCCAGTTTAACAGAATCAAGCTTGAACTGAGTAACCGATTGTCCATTTATTGTTGAAGTTTCTGCGGTTCCAAGCTGCTCTTCCTTGCCATTGATCAACACAGCAAACTCTGCATTAGAAGGCTTCACAGGCTGCGGAGGATTAATAGGCGAGATAGGTCCTGATTCACCTATTGGAACTGCGCTTATTTCATTAGAAGCTGAGCTTTCTCCTGCCCCATTGTAAGCCTTTATTACAAAATAATATGTTTGACCATTGCTCAAGCCTTTCGCTAGATAGTTATATACAGAGCCTGTTACGGTTGCTGCCTCTTCCGAATAAACGCCTGGCGTCGTGCTGACAAAGATTTTGTAGCCATCTGCACGATCCACGGCGTTCCAGCTTAAGCTCGTTTCCCCATTGCCCGCCACTGCCTCATATAGTACTGGCGGTAAAAGCGACTCCCCTGGTTCAGTTGGATCAGTTGGTTCCGTCACCGTTACAGCTGCCGAAGTACTTAAGTCGCCGTTTTGTGTTTTCGCCGTAATGTTGGCCGTCCCCATCCCTATGGCGGTAACAAGCCCTGTCTGGCTTACCGTTGCAATATTGCTGTTGCTTGATGTCCACGTTATATTTTTGTTCGTCGTCTGCTCTGGCATAAGCGCTGCGCTTAGCTGCTCCGTATTGCCAGTCACCAGCGTAAATGCTGATTGATTCAAAGTAATGCTGTCCGCAAACACTTCGGGTCCATATACCTCAAGCTCCCAGAGCGAATAACCATACACTGTCGCTCTTACCGTTCCGTACATCCGCACGAAGCGGGCGTTGACTTCATCAAACGAAACCGTCTCGATGCCGCCCTTCCCAGTCGTCGTACTGTACACCGTCTGCCAGCCTGCTTCGCTGCTTACATCGTTGGCCACTTGGATCTGATAGCTTTTGCCATAGGCACTCTCCCAGTACAGCTTCACTTGATCAATTGTCTTGCTCTCCCCAAGATCAATATAAATCCAGCTCGGATCGATGCCTCGCTTGGAGCCAAAGCGGGTCGCGAGATTACCGTCATTAACATATCGCGACGTATCCTCGACGCCGTCATTCGATGAGCCGACCGCGGGCTGCCTCAGCGCCAGATTCGTCCGCGTCCTAGGCTCCGGATTTTGCACGGGCTTGATCGTTACACCGCTATAATGCTCTTTGCTCAGAAAGTTCATCTCATGGAGATTTTTTGCAGGTTCGCTTTTGCCCGGCATATACACGTTTTCGAACGTAATATTTGTAATCTCCGCTCCCTCCATGCCCTTCAGCTTGGAGAAGCCTTCGCCAATGTCTCGTACTGTAATGTTTTTTACGGTTACGCCTGTGATCGGTCCGACACCTGCATAGCCGCCGTTTACTGTAAACATTGTCATCCAAGCGCTGTTGTCTTCATTGCTGCCGCTGATATCCTCTACATCCA
Organism: Pristimantibacillus sp. Z349TD_6; assembly: GCF_056173205.1. NCBI lineage: Bacteria > Bacillati > Bacillota > Bacilli > Caryophanales > Paenibacillaceae > Pristimantibacillus (SeqCode) > Pristimantibacillus sp. Z349TD_6. Next base: position 4,061,509 of record NZ_CM149662.1, read on the forward strand.
TATTTTCGAAGGTAATGCCGCTTACCTTGCCCGATCCATATTTATGATGAATGGCAAAACCAACCGCTGCCCTATACACGACACCGTCCTTGAACGTAATATTTTGTTGGTCCTGCATGACGCCTTGACCCATTTTGAAGCCATAACATAGAGTCCAAGAAATCGCATCCTCGAAGAGCACGTTTTGCACCGGCTCTGGACTTCCTGGCCATGGTACCTTCCCGGATGCGATATCCGTATCCTCCCGCCATGCTTTGGTGGAATACGGATCATCCAGCGCGATGCCAATTGAATTTCTAACGACTACGTTTTGCGATTCGCAAATGTCGATGCCGTCATTTTCGCCCATGCCCAAGCTGTTGAACATTTTCAAATTCGTAAATTCTAAATCATTGGATCTTGTCGGTACGATCGCCCAGCCAGCCGATTCCCGAACCATGATGCCATCCATCTTAAAATTGGATGTAGCGATAGGCACGATTAGATTGTTGATCATACCTTTGCCGTTCGTACTTTTATCATCATGCAGCGCTTGACCGTTGCCATCGATCGTGCCGCGACCGTAAATTTTAATATTTGTCGAATGAAAGGCTGTAGAAATCCACCATGTGGCGGGCCTTCCCATCGAATCCTTAAACCAATGCTCGGTATAATCTGCCGTCTTTCCCGTAGCAACAAATGTTGCTCCAGGTTGCATGTAAAGCGCCGTGTTGCTCTTCAACACGACATTTCCAATGTAATACGTACCGCGCGGAACATAAACGATGCCTTGCTTCCCATTCCCCTGCGCAGTTCCATAGCTGCTCGCATCATTAATGGCTTGCTGCAAGGCAGCTGTTCTCGCTGCTACTCCCGTTTTCTCCCCTGTTGTCGTCACCAGATAAGGCGCTGCAGTCACATTATAGATCCCCTCGCCGGTGGCATTCGGAATATCCGTCTCCGCCGGATCAGCCGCGATAACCAATCGGGTAGTCCGGTTGTTCATCATGATGATCAAATACTCATCCTTCTGCGTCGTAAACGTGATCGTTCTGCCAACCACGGAGTCAGCTTGAATACCGAGTTTCTTCGGACTGATCGAATATTCATGCACCTTATCCGTATTCAAGATTGTAAGTTCATAGGTTACCGGTCCGCCTCCCATCGAGAAGCTCGCATAATCGTAGTCGTTGAAGCCCTTAACCACCGGAATTTCTACTCCATTAGCCTTAAGGCTATAATTCGTTGAAACCGCATATTTCGCTGAAGGCTGATACGAATAAATGATAGCTGGACCCACTCCCGCTCCCCCCACTCCTTCTGATGCTGCCTTCACACTTGGGGCTGAAACAAATACCGATGATGCCAAAATCGCAACTGCTAACGCAAAACAAAACCATTTTCGAGTCGTGAATGTCATTTCCTTTCCCCCTTCTTCACTTTTGAAAACCCTTACATTTATAAGTATAGGGGGAATGTACGAACCCTCTAATGCGGTAAATCCCACATTATGGACAGCAATCTTAAGCAATTTACTAATAAAAGAATGGATTAGTCCAGTGGTCGTTATTGAATAAAGGCTTATAAATAGCAAAAACCCCCTTAACGGGGGCAGGAGTACATATACAATTTATATTTGTTTCAACCATCTCTTATTTAACGGTGATGACAAATGGCACCGTCAGCACCTCGCCTTTAAATTGAAATTGCCCCCATAACTTGTAGATGCCTTTCTCAGGAAATACCGTGTGGAACATGATGTTTGCACCACCACTCATCGCTTCCATTGCATGTGCATGCACGAATTGGTCAACTGTGCTGTTCAAAATAACACAATGGCCGGAAGTGCCGAGAAATGGCTCTATCTCCTTAATCGGCTTTCCCGTCTCTTTATCTATAATTCGGAATAGCAACATAACCATCTGTCCCGCTTCTATTTCATCAATACCGGGGCTTGCCGATAATGAAACTTCTAAGCCGCTTACACTTTTTATCCATGTGGTGTCAGGAACTATTGTTTTGTTAGATAATGGCTCGCCAGCAACCTGTATCCACTGCTTATTAATGACAACATTTTGTTTATGAGGCTTGAATTCAGTCGTTACATAAAACGAGCCTGCAAATGGTAAATTAAGCTTTGTCCGAAAAACATTGTCTTTCATATAATCGGGATGCACATGCTGAAACGATGATAAATCTTTACTAACGACGATCAGATGCATAAGCTTGGTCATATCTTCTGTAAATTTCGTTACAGGCTGCCCATACGCGGTGGTGACTTCCAATTGTAATTCCATTTCTCCTACTTCTACTGGATTGCCATTTATTTCGCTTACTTTTACAAGATAACCTGAAGCTTCTGGTAATGGCATTTGTTCATTCTGAAGAGCTGCCAGCAATCCTCGCTTAGGCGGTTCTATATCGACGTTCGTAAGGTTCGTAAATGTATCCGAAGCACAGCCAGTTGCAGCTAACAGGATAACAATCAAGCATATTAAATTCAGTCCAATGGAATTTAATCGTACGCTCATTGACTTACACGCTCAGGCGATTGGGCTAAAAGGCTAAGGCCGAGCGACAGCAGCGAAGCTTGTACGATTGAGCCTACCCACAGCTCGGGCTCCCAGCCAATCCCGCTCGTCGCAGCCATCCAGCCAAAGTAACTACCCCAAAGCACAATAGGCGTAATGGTGGCAATCAGCCTGCTGCTTCGCCTGCGATTCAGATCAGAGCGTCTTAAATGCAGCAATAAGTCACCGCTCAGTCCTGCAGCAAACGAGACGATCAAACTATGTATTTGGGTAAAACCATCGATTACACCCATTAGTGCGCTAATGAGTAAGAATACAAAAGTAATCGCACCAAAAGGAGGCTGCCAGCGCTTTAGCATAAATAAAATGGGAAACATAAATACGATCGTATTTAATAAGATAAACGTTAATCCTCGTACCTCGGCATCATCTACCATCCGGTGCGCAAATAAAGTGCTGGAATTGTTCATATACCAAGCAACTACTTTTGGCGCAGGCAAATTATACCGAAACATCCACACATACATGAGAAAGAAACTGACAGTACCTGCTGATAACGCTAAGGATAATAAGTATGGGAAAAAGCTTCTCCAACCTATCTGATCGCCACTGTGCTCCCTCCAGCCTGCTCGAAGCGGACTTGATAAGATGAGAATGGCACCGAGCATTAATGCTAAATGAGAGGGACTAAGCAGCGCTTCAAGATTCACTTCAATTCCAAAAATAATATGCCAAGCCATATCAGCTAAGCCGCCTGCAAGAAAGATGATGACGCCAAGCAAGCCAAGCTCATATCCACTAGGAATGGCTTGCTTCCACGAGCAGCCCATTCTTTTTTTCACATATACAATCATTCCAAGTATCCATGCTGCGCATGCAAGAAACCCACTATACAAAATCGCATGCCAAGGGGTGAAAAACGTTTCGACTACATCATGGTTATGGGCATAACCGTCTATGAATATACCGAGCACTAGCCATGTGCCAAGCAGCATCGTTACGAAGTGGCTTTTCGTAGAAATAGCGTATGGTTGCATGAAACACTCTCCCCAGTTATCAATGAATAAACTGCTCGGCTATGCTGGTTAATTCTGCTTTGGTCATGTCTAGATCGGAACTGCCAATCGTGTATAGTATCGTTTCATCCGCTAGTGAATCCATCCAAAAGACGGATTGATACTGATCCGTATCACTGTACAGAAACGGCTTTGCTAGAGCATAGGTAGCAGCTTGTTGACCAATAACGATTTGCTCTTGCGCCTTTAGATTTGAACGTAATTGCACATTGCTCTTATCCGAGAATACCTCCATGGTGATATGAATAATGTCAGTGGATTCGTTCTCATAAGTCGTCGTATAGACAGGATGATCTACACTCTCTACTACAGGTCTGGGCAGAGGCAGCCAGGTCTCCTCCGGTTTCTCATTCTTCACGAGTTTCTCCAGCTCATGAAGCGACTCCATGTCTGCAGCGGATAATGAACCGCCAAACGGTTGAGCCTTCTGGCCTCCAACAAACGTCAATGTTTCTGTTAAGGAATCAGGCATTTGAAGATCTGGATTTGCTTCCGTCAATTGCATCTCCCAATCTTTCTCCACCTTCCACACGTATGGATTGGTGACGATTGCGATAGGTATAGAACTTGTTTTCGGCAGAAGACTTTTTAATTTTTGCGAATACAATATCGCCTTCCCCTCGGTAGGAAGTGTTTGTTTAACCTCTTCGAGCGACTCGCGCATTTGCTTAGCCAACATCGCATCATACGTTCCTAATTGACCATTATGCAGCATGTAATCAATAATCTCGTCTTTAAAATGAAAAATAAAGGGTGTAGAGAAACCCATGGAAGTAAGGAGCAGTCCCGCTACGATGATTCTGAGCGTCCATGATTTTTTTACGGCGTGCAGCTTGGTCTGCTTTTGGAAGCTCTGCTTTCGGTACAGCTGTTCGATTCGAGCATCAAGCTCCTCAGGGCGTTTGATTCTCGTTGCGGATTGTTTGTAGGCTTGTGTTAGTTCTTGTTCAATCGACATGATTAAACACCTCCTTGAAAAATTGAGAATGTAAGGTTCGATTTCGCAGTTTTTTCAAAGCCTCATGATGTCTGGATTTGGCTGTGCCTAGTGGGATTTGGAGCGTGCTGGCAATCTCCTCAAAGGAGCAATCCTGATAATAGCGAAGTACGATTATTTGTTTATGCTTGGCAGACAAGCTGTTTACGAGCTGAAGTACTTGGTGTTTTTCTTCCTCTTCGACCGCTAATTCATCTGGCCTCTTCCATGGCTGTACGCCATACAATTGCTTATTGCGATTAATTAAACGTAAAAATCGCCAGCCTTTTCGATTATAATGATTAACCTGATTAATGATGAGGCCGTTAAGCCAGGCTCGAAATGGTCTATTGTAGTCGTAGGCAGGCAAAGCGGAGAGCATAGCGATGTAAATCTCACTAACGATATCATTGACTTCGTTTTTGTTCGTGACCAAATAATAGACGGTACGATAGATATGATCTGCCGTTTTCTCATACACCAAGCGGAAAGCTTCCGGATCTTCATCCAGAAGCGAAGCTAACAAGGGTTGTATGTCCGAATCCTTCAATACGGAAACCTCCTCACGCCACAAGAGTACTCATGTGCCAATTTCAATTTCTATTTCGTTTCAAAAGGGATAATTCACTCATCATAATGCCGGTTACCTTTTCTTGATCTACCATAAACTCGAGTACCCATTCCTTCTCTTTATCGATATAACCTAGTAGTTTTAAATCATCGTGTTCTCTATTATAATAGGCATCCCCATACATGTCCTTAACAGATTGTATATAATTTCCCAGTTTAGTCCCTTTATGGGTAGCTTCATCTGGAAGCAGATTATAGCTTGCGACCTTGCTTTCAGTTACCGTATATGTAGCGTTAAAATACTCCCATGACTGAACAGGCACATCATAATCATCTGCTTTTTTCATTTTAATATCGTATTTCCCTTTTGGCTGACCACGTTTATCCGTAAGTAATTGTACCGAATCCCCAGGCGATATCCCGCCAGTATGCTCCTTGCTTAAATCCGTACTTTCGATATTAGTTAGAAAATCCTGAGGCACGCTTGGCTGTTCGGTGGAACAAGCAGCTAGTACCAAACATATCAATATGACTATTATCCCTTTTTTCATATAGCCCCTCCTCTATTTGCTTTCGCTATACATTGGTTTCGTATATGAAAAAGGTTCAAAAAAGGTTTTAAGTTGAAATTATTTAAAATGTCAACTATAATATAGAATGCTTTTATTTGTTTACCGGAAAGGAAAGACTACGATGAGTGAAGCTAATCATTTTCGAGTTTTATTGTATTATAAATTTGTAGCTGTACCGGATGCTGAGCAGTTTGCTGCTGAACATCTTGCATATTGCAAGGAATTAAACGTAAAAGGCCGTATCTTAATTGCTGATGAAGGAATTAACGGAACGCTCTCAGGAACCATCGAGCAAACTGAACAATATATGGCGCATATGCGTGCGAATCCTTTATTTTCGGATATGGTTTTCAAAATCGACGAAACCGATAAACATGCTTTCAAGAAGATTTTTGTACGTTACAAGAAAGAGCTAGTGACGCTACGTTATGATAAGCCTTTAGATCCGAATACATTAAGCGGCACTCGTCTATCACCAAAAGAATTTCATGAGTATTTGCAAAGAGAAGATGTTATCGTACTAGATGGCAGAAGCGATTATGAATACGATCTTGGTCATTTCCGCAACGCGATCAGACCCGATCTTGAAACATTCAAGGAGTTTCCTGAATGGCTTCGCGAGAATATGGCGGAATTCAAAGACAAGCCGATCATTACCTATTGCACAGGAGGCATTCGCTGCGAGAAGCTTACAGGCGTTATGCTAAGCGAAGGCTTTAACGACGTCTATCAGCTTGAAGGCGGTATTGTAACCTACGGCAAGGACGAGGAAGTACAAGGCAAACTGTTTGACGGCAAATGTTATGTATTCGATGAGAGAACATCCGTTGTCATTAATCAAACAGACGAAGCGGTTGTTGTAGGCAAATGCCACCACTGCGAGCAGCCTGCTGATACCTATATCAATTGTGCAGATGACTCCTGTCATTTGCAGCATATCGTATGCAAGGAATGTGAAGAAACGAAGCACGGCTTCTGCTCTACAGCATGCGAAGAGCATGTTGTTAGCTTAAAATAATGAGCAAGCAGCTATAGATTTTGGTTATTTTGCTGGAACATGGTTAACCTAAGCTAGCCTCGGAGTTTTAGGCAATCACGCTAGTGGAGGTTATTGTGGATGGCTCACAACAAAAACAAGTCGATTCCAAGCAAAAATCAAGCCTTTGAAGACAGCTCCAAGGAAGCGGAAAATAATTCAGCTTCGGCCAGAGCAGAGAATATCAATCAAAAAGGCCATGTTCCGAATAGCCCATCAACCGGCTAGACGAATAATCGTTTTGCAACAGAAAAAAGAGCTGCCCATGAGTTTTACTCGCGGACAGCTCTTTTCTTATGTATTCCAAGGTTTATTTGGTGACAATTGCTTCCCAGCGATGCTGATATTGTAAGAGCCGTGGATGCAGCTGTGCAGGCTCTTCCGTCAACAAAAGCCTGATTTTCACGATCCATTCCTCGAATGATGAGAACGAAGCGAACATATTCGCCATTTCAGCCGTCATGAGTACAAATAGCGGTTTCGGATAGGTTTCGGCCAAATGTCTTAAAGCAAAATCGATTGGCGTATACTTCTTGCGTTTGATTTCAAAACGTTCAACAACGATATTCGTCTCCGCTCGATCCCGCTTCCATTCATGCAGACGATCTTCCCGCTTATAGAATGGGCTGACGTTCTCTTTCGACATCCTCTTGATGCTCAGCTCATGCAGTGGATAGAGAACAAGCTTGCGAAAGGAACGTGCCTTCACCCAATCTGCGGCTAGATCAAGCTCTCGTTCCGTTGTATGCTCAAATGTATCATAGTATACAATCGTTCCTTTAAGCTCATCTACAGGCGGCTCATAGCCGAATGGCATTTTCTGCACGTTATCCACCATTTATTTGCAGCCTCCTATTATCCAAGTCGTCAAATGCTTAGGAGCCTAAAATAACATACTTGGTGGGAAATTGCCATGTCAGAGCTTCCTGTAGTCACTTTTCATTATATTTTTCACTAAACTTGACCATTTGGAGTTGGCGGGACAATATTTTCGGGCAACCTTCTCAATGGTAGTCAGTCCCTTGCCCACATAGTTTTTGGATAAGAGCTGTCCAAACTTTCGTACACTGTCCCCTTTGGTTTCAAAGCTGAACGCTTTATTGTATTTATCGCCATCTATCGCATTGAGGCCAAATAAGTTATTTTTGCTCTTGGCCAGCCGGCTTTTGCCATTTCCACTCTCCAGCTTCATCACGGCTATTGTAAAATAAGCATTTATGCCGTATTCATCTTCCACTTCAAGGATAGCTTGTTCCAAATCATGCCCGGATAGTGCTGTTCCTTCGAATATTTTCTCAATATGCTCGATCGTAAGGCCAGAATCAGACTCTACAGCAGATGTTGGCTTCATAAGTTCTTCCTCTACTGCTTCTTCTAAAATTTCTATTTTATCTATGCGTTGCTCCTCACTTTTTGCCTTAAGTGCAGTGGCAGGCTGACGATTAACATCAGCAGCAAGGGATAACACGGAAACTTCACTTTTCACCTTTTTGGCATATCCGCCATGTACGTATCCACCATTTTGCAGCTTAAGCCAACCATTGTCCGTTTCTTCTGTAATTTCAAGCTTTGATCCCTTTTCTACAACCTTTATAATATCCGAAGTGGCGCTCGGTTTTGTTCGAATGTTAAGGTAATACGCGGTAACCTCATATGTATTCGTTAGTTTTTTAGCGATGGCTGGCGGTTGTTCAACTTCAAGTGTCGTTTCAAGCGGGTTGGTTGGAGGTTGATCAGATGCGTTAACTGTAGCTGCGCTAATCTCGTTGAATGTTACAGGTATAGGTGCTGGAGTGGGTGAAGCGATGACTTTTTCATTGTTCTCTAAGCTGTCAACAACAAGCGGCGTTAGGTTAGTTAAGGAAAATGGTTCTGCTGCAGACGATTCTAAAGCTTGTGAATCCGGTTCGTTATTTAAAGGTTGGACGTACATGCCTAAAGTAATGACTAACGATAAAATGAGCAAGTAAACAAATAAATGCTGATTCAACTTTTTTCGCATGATTATACCTCTCCCTTAAGTTAATGAAGTATACCTGTTACGATATAAGTTAGATGGCGAGAATAAGCAGGCATCAAGAAAAAGTGGACGGTCTGTGAAGATTATATGTCGCTCATTCCATCAAAAGACGAGTTTTTATGCTTCTTGTAAATTATGAGAAATTTTTTAGCATCTAGGGATAGAGGTTTAAAACACAAAAAAAGCGCTTCATCCCTAGAGGATAAGCACTTTTTTTGCACTTATAAAAATCGCTAAAAAATTTTTTTTATTTCTCTAAATGTACAGCTTAAAATCTATATTTTCGTCATTTGCTTACGCTTTATTTTTTAAATCCGGCTGCATGAGCAGCGATAATCGTATCCATCTGCTCGTTCCAAGCATCATCTTCGGTGCATCGCTCAGGGTGAGCCTCAAACCAAGCAACCGTCCGTTTAATCCCTTCTTCAAAAGAAAGTTCTGCTGAAAAATCGGGAACTAAGCTTTTGATTTTGCGGTTATCAAATACGCTCGTGACAGATTTATCGCCAAGCAAGCCGCCCTCGAGATCAGGGTCATGCGAAATAAGAAACTCGGAAGAAATATGGACAAGATTCGGCACTACGCCTGCGGCTGAACCTATCGCTTCATAGATTTGATTCCAGGTAAGGACTTCGTCTGAAGTAATATGATACGCCTCTCCGATCGCCTCAGCACGTCCAAGCAAGCCGACAAAACCTTTGGCAAAATCGGTATTATGTGTCATCGTCCACAAAGAGGAGCCATCACCATGCACGATAACTGGCTGTCCCGCACGTATTCTTGCGATCAGAGACCATGGATGCTGCCAGCTGTTTAAGGCTGCGGGTATCATCGTATCGCCATAGGTAAATGAGGGTCTTACGATAGTAACTGGAAAACCTGATGACGCCTGTTCATCAAGCAGCAGCTGCTCACATGCAATCTTGTCACGCGAGTATTGCCAGTACTGATTTTCGAGCGGTGTCGCATCCTCTGTGATGATATAGTGTTTAGGCGGTTTCTGATAAGCAGAGGCTGAACTTATAAATATGTATTGATTCGTGCGTCCACGGAACAACGCAATGTCCGTGCTGACATGCTCCGGCGTGAAGGCAATCCAATCGACTACCACATCAAACTGATAGCCTTCAAGTGCAGCAGCAGCCTGCTCAGGGTCGCGTATATCACCCTTGATGACCTTTGCCCCTTCTGGTACAAACTCGTCTCGTTTCCCTCTGTTAAAAAGATAGAGTTCAACTCCGCGTTCTAACGCGAGCTTAGAAACAGCTTCACTTATTAATCCTGTTCCACCAATAAACAATACCTTCATCGACAATCGCTCCTTTTTTGTATCTTGGCATTTGTTACGATTAAACGGGAGAGCTTACGGCTTAAACGATCTAAATCGTCAATTAATAGTACCATATACGTTACTCTTTTAATATTTGAAAATGCTATAATAAAACCAATTAATAGAAACAAGGAGCTGCTATATTTGAAACGATTAGCCCAAACCACACTCTATTCGGTTCTGCTCTCTTCGATGCTGCTCAGCGCATGCAGCAGCCAAACAAATTCAGCTGGATCAGCAACGAACGCACATGAAGCAAATGGCGGAAATCATGGTGATCATCAAACAGCATCTGGCGATTTGCAAGAGACGACAGCATCGCTTGATATTTTACCAGCTTTTCTAGATGGCGCCTCTGACAACCTGCGTATCGCCTATCAAACCGCTGCAACGGTTACGGATGTATTGCCCTATATCCCTTGTTACTGCGGGTGTGGCGAAAGCGCGGGACACCAAAGCAATCTCAATTGCTTTATCGCCGAAATAAAGGAAGACGGCTCAGTAGTTTGGGACGATCATGGCACTCGCTGCGGCGTATGCATTGAAATTGCTGTAACAACCGCAGCGATGAAGTCTTCAGGGATCGAAGTAGATCGGATTCGCCAAATTATCGACGAAACGTATAAAGAGGGTTATGCCAAGCCAACGAAGACTAAGCTTCCCCCTGCTTCCTAGTTTGTTCATCAATGATTTAAACAAATGACAGTCCAGAACAGGAGTAATCGTTCTAGACTGTCATTTTTTTTCGGAAGCTCCCAAGTCTATCAATCTACCTACTCTTCTAAAACATTATAAACCGTAGCAAATGATTGATCTGTTTTCGTAACGGTATATCGGGAATTCTCGCGATCAATCATACTGCTGCTAACCGAGAAGTCAGCTATTGCTCTGTCCAGAGTAGTATCAAACACCACTTTATCCTTTTTCACAAAAACCAGTTTATGTACCGACTCATCCAGCAAAGGATATTGTCCGCTTATCTTTCTATCTATCCAATATCCGGCGTAGGAGGCTTCATTGGTCCACTCTCGTCCGACTGTTCTTTCCATCTCCTCTCTTGAGCGATAAGCTTCAAAAACAAACATTTTATCCCAATCAAATGGCGCGACTTCCTTCATATCAAATGTGGTTCCCTTATGTACAGCTGCTTTAAGCTGCTCGGTGAATAAGGCTTCATAATCGTTATTGACTCTAGTCATTCGATAGTTCGAGTAGCTCAAAATAAACGGAACAAAAATAATCATTAGAAGCGTGATGAAAATGAATTTTTTTATTTTGCGCATGGCTTTCCCTTCCATTTGGATTCCTATTCGCTCTTAATAACGAATGCAATCATAGCGTTGTTGCAGTATTGGCGGATTATGCAAGAAATCAAACAAAATCATAAATTTACAGCATCGCTATGCTTGAACCAAAGTAACTAAAATAAGGCTATATACATCATTTTATGTCTGTTCCTTGGAGGGGATCTATGCGATTGCCAAATAAGGTTGTATTTATTACGGATTCAGACAGTGACAGCGGGAAAGCGATCATTCGACGTTTAAAGGAAAGCGGAGCTCATTTTATTTTGAATAGTCATTCAGGAGGGTCTGCGATTGGGTCAGAATTAAAGCTAGTACAGGAGGCAGGCTTGCAGGCGGTGGTAGTCACCATTGACCTTTGTAAAACGGCTGAAGTAACGGATATGCTTCTATTCACTAAGCAGCAGCTTGGTACGGTTGATATTCTCGTTCACAACAACAATGAGATTTCTTCAAGCACAATTGAAGATGGTGATGAAGCGCTTTTTCAGCAAAGCATCGCAGTAAACGCCAAATCGGCATTTATTTGTACGCAGGCTGTCGGCAATCAAATGATGATGAAGCAAGCTGGGAAAATCATTTATGTTTCATCCATCCATGCCGAGAAGCCGACTGGTTCAGCGTTTACCTACAGCATTGCAAAAGGTGCGGTCAAAATGCTGTCCAAAGAAGCAGCACTTGTATTAGGACGATATGGGATCAGTGTCAATACCATTGAAGTGGGTTCTGTTGCTGGCGATGATGAGTTGTTTCACAGTCAGCTATCCACCTTGTACAACGATTACGAATATAAGGTGCCTAATGCTGTTTTGTGCAGCAATGAAGATATCGCCGAGCTTGTGAATTTTCTCTCTTCCGATGAGGCGAAACTCATTAATGGTGCAGATATAAGGCTGGATGGCGGTTTTTTGCTTCATTATATGAATTTCAAAATGAAAAAACCGTAATCGCCGGTCTGGAGGTGAATAATGAGTATCGTTGGCAAAATCGCTTTAGTTACCGGCGCAGGAACAGGAATTGGCAAAGGCGTTGCAATCGAGCTTGCACGGCGCGGGGTTATGGTTGCCATTCATTATAATCAGAGCGATGTCGGTGCGCTTCATACCAAACAGATGATTGATGATTTCGGTGGCAGCTCGATGATTGTGCAAGCGAATATTTCGCAAAAAGATGAAATTGAACGGATGGTCTCCAACACTGCAGAGCATTATGGCGGCATTGACATTTTGGTTAATAATGCGGCCTTGCAGCTGAATTATGGATTTTTTGAGCATGATGAATCTTCTTTCGATCGCATGATGAACATTAATTTAAAAGGCTACTGGCAATGCATACAAGCCGTCGTTCCCTATATGAAGGAAAAGCACTTTGGACGCATCATTAATATGTCTTCTGTTCATAGCAAGCGCCCCACCGACTTCGATGCCGTATATTCCATGACCAAGGGCGGTATTCGCATGTTAGGCAGAGAAAGCGCAATTGAGCTTGCAAGGTATGGAATTACCGTTAATACGATTGAGCCAGGAGCCGTTGATGTCGGCAAGCAAAGTGCCCGAGAATCGAAGCCAATCATGTCCGCCGAGGATGTCGCGAAGCATAAAAAAACGACTCGCTCATTACATGATAAATTCCCGCTTGGCCGTGTTGGCCGTCCACTCGACGTAGCTCAGCTCGTATGCTTCATTGCGTCCGATGAAAGTGAATTCATGACCGGTTCAGCCATTCGACTCGATGGCGGCAGCATGCTGCTCTAGCTTAGCTAGATGAATGTGTGCAACCCCTTTCAATACCTAACTTATAAACAAGGAGTGACCTTCGTGTCCAACAATCCTTCTTATGAAGAAACGTTAGCCCATGTGAGCAAGCATGCAAGCCCTTCCGCACTGCGGATTACGGATATTCGCTTCACCGATATTGTAGGCGGTCCGTTTCATAGCAGCTTGATTAAAGTGTATACGAATCAAGGCCTAATCGGATTTGGTGAAGTGCGTGACGGAGCTGATAAGGTTTATGCGCAAATGCTGAAAGGCCGGTTGTTAGGCGAAAATCCATGCAATATCGATAAGCTGTTTCGCCGAATTAAGCAGTTTGGCGGTCATGCTCGTCAAGGCGGTGGTGTGAGCGGGCTTGAAATCGCTTTATGGGATTTGGCTGGCAAAGCATATGGCGTACCGATCTATCAAATGCTCGGCGGCAAGTTCCGTGACAAAATTCGAATGTACTGCGATACCGAGGTCGTCGGCAAGGATACCGGCACCGCCATGGGGCTCGCGCTTCAGAAGCGTATGGAGGAAGGCTTCACTTTCCTAAAGATGGATCTTGGCATCGGTCAAATTATTAATGAGCCTGGTACGTTAAGTGCTCCGATAGGCTTCATTGATGAAATGCGAAATGCTTCCAAAAACCGTTACAGCGCTAACCAAGACACCTTAACCGAAGAAGAAATTCGTGATATCCGAAATCAACATTATGATATTCACAACATCCCCCATCCTTTCACGGCGATTCATGTAACGGATAAAGGGCTTGATATGCTGGAGCAATATGTGGCGGATGTACGCGCTGTAATTGGTTATGAGGTTCCGCTTGCCGTAGATCACTTTGGACATATTGGTCTTGAAGATTGCATTAAGCTTGGACGCCGCGTCGATAAATTCAATTTGGCTTGGATGGAGGATATGCTTCCATGGCAGTATACCGAGCAGTATGCGAAGCTCGCCCGAGCTGTTGCAACGCCGATATGTACAGGTGAGGATATTTATTTGAAAGAAAACTTCAGGCCGCTGCTTCAAGCTGGCGGAGTGTCGGTCATTCATCCAGACGTTCTGACGACTGGCGGCATTTTGGAAACGAAAAAAATTGGTGATATGGCACAGGAATACGGTGTGGCCATGGCGATCCATATGGCTGAGAGCCCTATCGCCTGTCTCGCAGCAGCACATGTAGCAGCAGCGACAGAGAACTTTATGGCGCTAGAGTATCATTCCTGTGAGGTGCCATGGTGGGATGATATTATCATTAGCAGCAAGCTTCCGAACAAGCTCGTTCAGAATGGCTTCATTCATATGACAGATGCGCCTGGTCTGGGCATTGACGATTTGAACGATGAGGTACTCGCACAGCATCTGCATCCAAAAATCCCAGGGCTGTGGGAGCATACGGACAATTGGAATCATTACCATTCCAATGATCGGCTTTGGAGCTGATTCGTTGCGACAGTCATTATGACGGATAGGATAAATACGGGACGCATAATTGCGTTCCGTTTTTCATGTTTTGAAGTAACGATCGCGCTTTGAGCAAATATGAGCATTATAAAAAGCACCTCCAGTTCCACACGATATGTGGAGTTGAAGGTGCTTGCTTTATGAACGTATGGAGATTATCCCGAAATGTTAACACTCGTCTTAGCTTCATTTGTTAATCGAGCAGCAGCAGCTGCCTCCATTAAACCTCGGATATAACCGATACCGTATAAGCGTCCCAACAGCTCATATCCGGGATTCGCATTATCCTCGCCTTCCATCGTTGGCACATGATCTGGCCTTGCTGGCCCGTTAAAGCCTACTTCATAATACGTATGCATGGCCTCGAGCATATTGGTTTGCCCGTCATCGTGGAACGTTTCCTCAAACTTTTCCGGCGTTCCTTTCACATCACGGAAATGGACGAAAAACATTTTATCCTGCTTTGCAAAATGACGGATGACGCTCGGAATATGTTCTCCAGCCGTTGCGAGTGTTCCTTGGCATAAGGTAATGCCATTATAGGCGCTTGGAACTAAATCAATCGCTTGCTGCAGGGCTGCTGCACTTGTCAAAATACGAGATATCCCTCTAATAGGCGTGATCGGAGGATCATCGGGATGCAGCGCGAGCTTCACTTTTGCTTTCTCTGCAACAGGGACGATTCGCTCCATGAAGTATTGAAGATTTTCCCAAAGCTGATCTTCACTAATAAGGCCAGCCTCGGTAAGCGGCGCGTCCTTTATGAGGTTGTGATCGTAGCTGGACACTAGTGCTCCGCCCCGCGTCCGTGTGGTGGTCGATGTTCGAAACCAATTGAACTGAGCCATAAAATTGTAGCAAAGAACAGGAATTCCGGCTGCACCCATATTCGTAATAAATTGCTGGAACACTTCGATCTCGGCGTCTCTTCCTGCCGTTCCAAGCTTAATCTCATTGCTTGGAGGCATGGATTCGATCACGTTAAGCGTAAGTCCAGCATCAGCATACCTCTGTTTCATGCGAATAAGCGGCATCAAATCCCATGGTTTCTCCTGCTTTTCTTCCCATGGAAGCCCTCCAACTGCGTATTCAATGCCAAGCTGCTTTGCCAAAAGCCATAATCTTGCTGGCTGCGATGAGAAAAACTCTGCTAGCTGCATCCAGATACCACCTCCATAGTTTATTAACCAGCCACTTTTGCTGCCAATTCCTTGCCCATTTTGTCTATTTTCTTGTAGGCATCTTCAATCGATTGCTGGCCGAAGGTTACAGCCTCCATCTCCTTCTTATACGTATCAACCCATTCGGAGAAGCCTGCTGCCGGCGGATAGAACGGCAAAGCCTTGTCTAGTGAAAGGTCATATATTTCTTTGCCGAGCTTATCTTTAGTCTCAAGAGTTGGCTCCAGCTCTTTATAAATGTCAGGGTTGATCGGAATGCCGCGTGTGAGACCAAGCGCATTGCCTGCGTCCTTATCGGTAACGAACCATCTCAGAAATTTTTTCGCTTCATCTTTATTTTTGGAATTCGCGCTTACGCTTAAGAAGATGGTTGATTGCGCCCAGCCGCCACCCGCAGGACCAACAGGTAGATTGACTACGCCTACCTTTCCTGGCATAAGCTGCTCTAAAGCGCTGACAGAGCCGGTTGTTGCACCTCTTGTCATTACGACGCCAGATGCCATTGGATCTGCTTGCGGGTCATTTTCCAGAAATGAAGCGGCTTTTTCTGCAGGAGGTACGATTTTCGCTTTGCGGAACTCTTCATACGTTTGGTAGAAGGTCATAAACAAATCCTTATCAAGCGTAAATGTTTTCCCGCCATCGGACATAACGGGCGGTTTGCCCATCGACGTCTGGTAATAGTTGAAGCTATCCCAAGTGGTTGTATCACCTATCGGATATTTCCCATCAGGCAGCTTCGCCCGAGCGTCTCTTGCCCACTGGAAAAATTCATCATAGGTCCAATCCTTATGCGGAAGCGTGATCCCGTATTGCTCCAGCTCCGCTTTGTTGTAGGCTAAGCCTTGCGCATTCTGACTGAGTGGAATACCGTACAATTTTCCATCTATTTGCAAATTAGAAATAACGGATGGATCAACAATGCCGCTTAGGTCAATATCAGAGAGATCCACTAGCTGACCGCGCGATACATATTCTTGAATGTAGGCAGCATCCATTTGCAGTACATCTGTTATGGACTTCGAAGCAGCAAGTGTCGGAAGCTTTTGCCAGAATGCATCCCATGCCATAAATTCCGGCTTAAAAGATACGTTCGTGTTTTGCTGGGAGTAAATGTCTAACG
Organism: Pristimantibacillus sp. Z349TD_6; assembly: GCF_056173205.1. Lineage (NCBI taxonomy): Bacteria > Bacillati > Bacillota > Bacilli > Caryophanales > Paenibacillaceae > Pristimantibacillus (SeqCode) > Pristimantibacillus sp. Z349TD_6. The sequence goes on from NZ_CM149662.1 coordinate 4,078,434, forward strand.
CTTTTTTTGTTGCCTCGTGCCGGGCATCCGGCCCCCACCACATAATGCTGAGTGTTGTTTTAGCACCAGCTTCTTTGCCGCCAGCATCATCCGGCTTTGCTGTGCTCTTCGTTCCTTCATTGTTTTGCTTCCCTCCATTGCTGCTTCCGCCTCCGCTGCAAGCAGTCAATACGAGCAGTAATGCCAGCATCAACAGCCCCAAGCTTCTTGACCCGTTTTTGTTCATCGTCTTACATCCCCTTTTCCTTTGTGAAATGAAATGACTTACCCTTTTAATCCTGTAGTAGCTATTCCTTCGACAAAATGCTTTTGTGCAAAGAAAAAGATGATAACCGAAGGAAAGATCGACAGCAAGGACATGGCTAGCAATTGCCCCCACTGAATGTCGAATTGATCGATGAACATGCGCAGTGCCAGCCCAACAGTAAATTTATCAACGGAGCTTAAATAAAGCACTTGTGCAAAAAAGTCGTCCCAGCTCCATATAAAGGTGAAGATAGCTACGGTAACAAGTGCGGGCTTCAGCAGTGGCAGGATCACTCTCCAAAAGATTCCGTAAACGCTTGCTCCGTCAATCGTTGCGGCTTCATCCAAATCTTTCGGAATACCGCGAATAAATTGCACAAGCAAGAAAATGAAAAATGCGCCGCCTCCGAAAAAATGCGGAAGCACGAGCGGTACGTAGCTGTCCACAAATCCTAGCTTATTGAACAAAATGTACTGCGGGACAACAGTTACCTGTCCTGGAAGCATCATGGTCAGCAGTAAAATGGAAAACCAGAAGCCGCGCAGCTTGAAGTTTAGCCTTCCGAAGCCATAAGCTACAATCGCAGCCGTGGCAACGCCGCCAATGACATTGCCCAGCTCCATAAGCAGTGTGTTGCCAAAAAAATGAGCAAATGTATATTCCGATGAGAAGTGCCAGCCATCCCAATAATTGCTCCACATGGGTGTCTTCGGCCAGATCGTCGGCAAGCTTAGCTCCTCTGTCTTTTTTAAAGAGGCTCCTGCCCACCAGATGACGGGATACAGCATCAGAATAGAGAACAGGGATAGGTACAAATGGCTCGTCAGCTTCGAACGCAGCGAATTCATTTGGTTTTCCCCCCATCTGATTCGTAGAACACCCAATATTTCGAGGCTGCGAAGTTAATTAGCGTGAGAAGCGCTACAATAGTGAGTAATATCCAAGCAAGTGCAGACGCATAGCCCATCTGATAATGCTTGAACGCTTTCTCGTACAGGAACATGGCGTACATATAGGTTGAATTAATAGGACCGCCCTTTGTGATAATGAACGCTGAGGTAAACGTTTGAAAAGATCCGATAATGCCCAGCACGAGATTAAAGAACATAACCGGTGAGAGCATCGGCAGCGTAATGCTTATAAACTTCCTAACCTTGCCGGCTCCGTCTACAGAGGCTGATTCATAAAGTTCTTGCGGCACTTGCTTAAGCCCAGCTAGAAAAATAACCATGGTTGATCCGAATTGCCACGTATTGAGTAAAATCAATGTGCCAAGCGAGGTATCCGGATTGGATATCCAGCCTACCCCCTCAATCCCAAACCAAGCGAGCACCTGATTGATATAACCGTCTATCCCGAACATATTGCGCCAAAGCGCTGCTACCGCAATGCTTCCTCCAATTAAGGATGGAAAATAAATTGCCGTCCGATAAATATTCATGCCTCGAATGTTTTTATTGAGTGCCAATGCGACCATAAGGGAGAAAAACAGCTTTAATGGTACGGAGAATAATACAAACATAAACGTCACGCTTAGCGATTTCTTGAAAGTGGAATCACCAGTAAATATTTTGGTGTAGTTGTCCGTGCCGGTCCATATTGGGTCCTCCAGCAAAGAATATTCGGTAAAGGACAAATAAAACGATTGTGCAATGGGCCAAAGCGTCAACAGCAAAAAACCGATTAGCCAAGGGGATATAAATATGTATCCGGCTAAATGAGCAGCTCCTTGTTGTTTGCGTTTTGTTTTTATCTGCTTTTGTTTGGGTAAAACAGTTTCTGTCTTCACTCTAATCATCTCGTCCCCTTTCCTAGATAATGTTCCTTTACTTTATACGAAAGCGGTTACATGAATGAAGGTGAAGAAATTATGAAATCGTTTGATTTTATATAGTGTGAAAAATTCATAGATTGCCTCATAAATACCTTAAGAAAGTCGCATCGACAAATATGTGAATGTCCCTAACAATAGACTTAGAAAGCAAATAACAGCAGCCTTCAAACATACTATTGCGAAAGAGGTGCTCAGATGAAATTTGACAATCCGGAAGATATGATCCAGCTTACGCCGCTTTGGGAGGGTGAACGCTTTCCGAATGGACGTCCTAAAGTATCCGAAGATGTTCTAAGGCGCATGCGCAAAATCACTTTGGAGGAGGCTTGGGGCCCTCTCTGGAACCGAGGTTATGCCTTTCAGTTCGAAGGTGATTTCAAAATTGTCCACCCGAATAAAATAATGGTTGGACGCGCTGTTACAGCTGTAATGGTCCCTAAGCGACCTGATCTGCATGAAACGCTGCTTAACTATGGACATGAGCAAGAAAATCGAAAAGGCTTTTTCAACCAATGGGTTATTGATTCGCTAGTGGAAGATGATGTCGCGGTAGTGGATATGTTTGATAAAGTTCATCTTGGCACTTATGTAGGCGGGAATTTATCTACAGCTATTTCCACACGCACGAAGCGCGGCGGTGCTGTCATTTGGGGCGGCATTCGCGATAATCAGCAAATCGTAGAAATCGATAATATCAATGTCTACTATCGCGGCAGCGATCCTACTGCGATTGCGGACGTTACAATGGTAGGCATGAACGTTCCAACACGCATTGGCAAAGCTATATGTATGGCTGGTGATGTAGTACTCGGCACTCCTTCTGGCGTTATTTTCATTCCGCCTCACTTAGCTGAGCTGACGGTCGTACAAGCGGAAAAATCCCAAGTACGTGATGTGTTTGGTTTCGTTAGACTGCGTGACAGCGTATATTCGACAGCACAAATTGATGCCGGATGGGACGTTGCGCTTTGGACAGATTTCTTGAATTGGTTCGAAAATGATGCCGCAGCCGAGGAATATCGTCATTTAAACTGGGATGCTGAGCTTGAGGAAGCACAAATGAGGGATCGAAACGGACCGCAAAGCGATGTTCGGCTCTAGGCAATTCGTTCGAACTAGCAATTGTGGTTTAAATATGAGAAAAAGGACTCTAGCAGGGTCGCGCCGCCGCTAGAGTCCTTTTTCTATGAGACGCTTTTATTTACCAATCGTTTCCCGGTATTCACTAGGCGAGAGCCCGACCTTTTTCTTAAAGATTTGACTGAAATACCGCGGGTCTTGGTAGCCGACCTTCTCTGCTACCTCATAATTTTTGTAATGGGTGCTCTTTAGCATATCTTTCGCTTTATCCATCCGAATGTCCGTCAAATGTTCGATGAACGTTTTTCCTGTATTCATTTTGAATAGCAGGCTTAAGTAGGTTGGCGTCATATACACTTTCTGTGCCACACTTTGCAAGGATACATATTGGCATTCCTGCTCCATATGATGAATCGTTTTTTTGATAATGCTGCGGTGGCTCTCCTTCTGGTTGTACGAGAACACCTCTTTCAGTCCAATTAAAAAATGAATGACATACTGTTTAATTTCATCCAAAGTCGCAAGCTTCACGATCGACATTACGTCAAACCGCTCATACATGCTAACATGCTCTGTCTCTGATAATACACGTTTTTCTATTCCGACGAGAAGCCTAACGGTCACATCATATACGCTCTGTGTATCAATCGGTCCATGATGAAGCAGCTCGGTATAAAAAAAGTGTACACTTTCTTCAATCTCTGCTGTCGTCTCTGCCGCTTTGTAAACATCAAAAAGCTGCTTCTCCTTATCAGATGGGTATGTCTGCAGCGATTCCGAGCGTCCCAGCTCGCTGAAATAATTGATTTTGCCCGTTCCACTATAAAACTTATACTGCAGCGCTCGCGCAGCCTGCCGATAGGAATGAACAATATCATATAATTGACTGCATGGTTTGCCCACCCCGACATTAAAGGAATGAAGAAATTGCTCTTTAAGCATAGTCTGCATCTTCTCGATAGATTCCTTCGATACCCATGAGAAGAGCATGCCAATTCTGCCCTCCTCATCCACAAATACGACGCTGCCCTCGGTCATTTTTTTTTGCATATAATCCCGAATTTGCTCCAAATAAATGATTTTTTCATGCTCATCTTCAAATGGGATCGTCGGTTCTACCAAAGCCATAACAGGAAAAGTGTAATAGGGATTAAGCTGAAGCCTGGATAAGCTTTCCTTTAAATCCGACTTCATTGCACGGGCATTAGACACCAGGTTCCGCAAGAAACGCTCCCTCATCCACGTAAGAATGACATCTTCTTTAAATAATAACCCCTCGCTTAACATTCTCCATTTCCCCCTCTTGTAAGGTCGACTTGTGAAATGAATGACTTTAATTGAGATGAATCATTTTGTAAGAGTGCATATGCAAAGTAAAGGCTTCTTCTGCTAGTGCAGCGTCGCCAGTGCGCAGAACGTCTACGAGCCGAAGATGCCAATCCGCCAGCTCTTCTGTGGAGTAATGACGATTGGAAATAGCCATGAACCGCATCACTTTGATTCGCATCCGATTCCAAAGATCGAGAATCATATGGTTATCGCAGCGCCTATAAAAAAAGCCATGAAACTCCATATCAAGCTCTAATATGTTCAAAATATCGTTTTGCTCATGAGCGAGATCCATTTGACGAATAAGATCTTCTAAATAGTTAAAATCATTTTCGTTTAGCTGCTTCATAGATTGCCGTACCGCAAAACCTTCTATGATCTCTCTCAGCTCGAAAATATCTTTTATTTCCTTGTCGGTTATGTATGAAACAATTGAGCCTTTGTTGGGGATGCTTGTACTAAACCCTGCTGATTTCAGTCGTTCCAGCGCTTCACGAACCGGTGCTTGGCTGATATTGAATTTCTTTGCAATCTCAAGAACTAACAGCCTAGCTCCCGGCTGCAGCTCGCCTGCTAGAATTTCCTTCTTTAATGCTGTGTAAACCTGATCGCTAATGGAGCTAACCGAAGGAATTGACATGTTCTCAAACATAACATTCACTTCTCCGTTTCCGATTATCGATTATCGATAATCTGCTTTGTAACAAGATTATAGAACTTATTCCCATCTATGACAACCGATTATTTTGTCGAAAACTGACAAATATACTGCGATTTGGTTGTGAATAATCATCTGATCAAAACGAATGGTACATAAGATTAAAATGACTTATAAAATATTTTAAGACTTTATCTAGTCATGCAAATTCCTAGAGCATATAATAGAGATTGATTAATATCCGATATAATTACTTGGACAAATGGAGATTCAAATATGAATGTAAAAGTACCTACAATAAAAAAACAAGTTTTTGATCTCATCATTCGCGATGGACTCGTTTCCAAAGCTGCTTTAATGGCGCGACTAACGATAACATCCACCAGCTTGTCGCGATTGCTGGAGGAACTGCTAACGGATGGTCTAATTCTTGCTTCAGAGCTGGGACGATCTACAGGCGGGCGAAAGCCTATATTGTATCGCGTCAATCCAGATCATCGTGCTGTGTTTGGGCTAGAAATATCCCGCTTCTCCTCCTCTATCGGTTTATATGATTTGAATTTAAAACCGCTCGCGTTTGAACGATGGAAGATGGATGAAAGAATGACGCCAGAAACGCTTGTGGGCAAAATCACACAAATTGCTGAGCGTATGATGAGTGACTTTCACATTGATCGCAACAAAGTGATTGGGATTGGGATTGGCGCTGTTGGCCCTTTGAGCCGTGAAGATGGCGTCATGCTAAAACCCCGTTATTTTCCTGCGCGAGGCTGGATTGATGTTCCCATTTGTGATTGGTTAGAACAACGGCTTGGCATGCCTGCCCTGCTCGATAATGGAGCGAACACAGCTATTATTGGCGAACATTGGGCGCTGCGCAATGAAGAGGTTGAACACATGCTTTATGTTCATGCGGGAGTTGGTCTGCGTACCTCGATGATGTCAGGTGGACAAATCGTTAGAGGCGCAGTAGATATGGAAGGCTCGTTCGGTCAAATGATCATTCAGACTGACGGTCCAAGGCTTGGCGACGAAGGAAATTATGGCGCGCTTGAAGCGCTTGTTTCCATTCCCGCGTTGGAGAAGAAAATACGCTCTCAACTGAAGCTTGGCCGATCAAGCACGTTAATGGGTATTCCGCCAGAGGAAGTTCAATTTGACGCGTTGCGGAAAGCGTATTTGCAAAAAGATGCATTCATTACGGAGCAATTTCTACAAACGGCTACCTATCTCGGCATTGGTATCGCCAATCTCATTAATATTTTGCATCCCGAGGCTGTCATTTTAGGCGGCCCGCTCGTCAATGTCGATAAAACGATTTATGAAACGGTCATTCAAGTAGCGCGGAGCAACATTTATTATTCACAGCAATATGAACCGAAATTTTCGCAAGGACAGCTGACTGAGGATGCCGTTACCGCAGGGGCAGCCATTATGCTGCTGCAGGATTGGGAGCTTAATTAGAAACAAAAAACGATGCTGGCTTTGGCCTGCATCGTTCTTGTTTTTAGGCTATGGCGGGAGAACTAACATCGTACAAATGAAAATTTGAGGTGGGGATTTATTTGCATCCAATAACCATATTTGAAATTGCAGCTTCGATTGGGTTTGTCATGATTATGTTTGTTATTGCATTACTTTTACCCAAGAAGGTTAGAAAACTGAGTTTATGTATGTCTTGTTCATTAACTGTACTTTTGCTATTACTTTTTGTTATTCGTCCCTACTGGATTGATTATCAAGTTTCAAATAAAACAAAACAGCTAAATCTATATTTGGAGGAACGGTACCCTAATCAAGAATGGGAAATTAGTCGACAAGTAGGTAGACAATATAACCCTTATCACTTAAACGTTAATTTTATAAACGAAAAGGGTTGGACATATACCTATTCAGTAGTTAATGAAAAAAACATTTTCCAAAGCTCTTGGATGCCGCCAGAAGGAAAGTTTCCCGATGCAGGGAAACATTACGAATGAAAGATTGATCCAACATTATATGATAACAGCTTTTTTAAAGTAGTTGCAGCAGCTCGTTTAAATGATGAATTTCATACGTTGGATTAATGCTTGTACGATTTGGCTTTCGCTTTGGATTATACCAGCATGTATCGATGCCATAATTGATGCCGCCCTGGATATCAGATGTTAATGAATCACCGACCATAAGCACATTTGACTTATTGATCAGATTCAGCTTCTCGAATGCAAAATCAAAAATTCCGGTTTGCGGCTTTGAAAAACCAGTGTCCTCAGAAACGATAATGTGCTCGAACGAATGAGCTAAAGCAGACCTGCCAATTCGACTATGCTGTGTCTGTTTGATCCCATTTGTGATGATTGCAATGCGATGCCCATTATGAAGAACCTGCTGAATAAGAACATCCGAGCCCTCGATTAAGAAGGAACCCTCTCCCAAGTAATGAACGTAGCGCTCGCTAAAATGCACAGCATCTAGCTCGACTTTAACTTCTGCAAACAGTTTTCTAAATCGCTCATGCCGCAAAAAATCAAGAGTAATCTCACCCTTTTCAAAATCATTCCACAGCTGCTGATTAACTGAGCGATAAAGTTCAATATGTGATTGTAAAAGGTCAACTTGAAACTCCAAGAAAACACTTTTAAGGGCGTGTGCCTCTGCTAAAGAATAATCAAATAAGGTATCGTCCGCATCAAACAAAATAACTTCGTATTTCACTAGAAAATCCTCCTGTTAACCTTTTAAGCATGAATGGATCATAACCTAAATTCTTTGTATGTTTCCATTAAAGCTGAATTTGAAATTGCATCAATTGCGTCGTCTTAATATCGTAGGGTCATATATTTCAACGAATCCGCATTGCATGCAAGAAACAAATAAATAATGTTGATATTGAATGTTTAGAAGCTTGCTTAATCCCGCACCTGTCATAGCCAATTCATTAATATCGCACTCATTATGATTACATTTTGTGCATTTGAATGAATTCGTTATGCTGTTGTTTATATCATACTCATCCAGCTCGAGTTCTGTTTCTTCAAGCTCATTCTCTTGCTCATCAACAAAGGAATCTAAATGCTCATCAAGAACCTCTTGTTTACATTCCGGACAACAATTATGCTCGAGTATAACGCTGTTGCCGCACCAAGGACATTCAATCATGGCGATGCTCCTTCCTATCTAATACGTTCTCAAAACGTAAGCTTAAGGGAACGATCCTTATTTTCTCAACATGTAAACATATTCGTTGCTGCGCTGTCTTTTCCTCTCCTTTCATACAAACACGAAAAAAAAGACAAAACACCACTTTCGATGTTTTGCCTTCTAACGTTACGAATCTTTGGATCGGTTAGCCATATCGATGATCATTACGATAAGCACGAGTAGTTGAATGAGCAGTTCGTTACTCATTGCAATCCCTCCCAGCTGCATGTAATGCTCCTTCGCTGCGGCTTCTCCTCTCGTTCATTTGCTTAACGAACATCTCCCATTACCATATCTATGGTCGAAACTTAAATTTTATGACGGATATTCGTACGGCGAGTGCTGCCATAACGATAGATGCAAGACATACAGCGACAAAATGAATAAGGCTATTTGTGATGAATAAAGCTTCCAGCTTCACGAACTCAGCTGCTCCTCGAACGAGTACGATAGCGATAGGATGCAATATATAAATCCATACTCGCCACTCCCTAAATGCTTTTCCAGACCGGCCTTTCCAGGATAACGCCCAGTGGAACAAGAAGTAGGTTGTTGGCCAAGCAAATACGTACATACTGTCGTGCCGCGGAAATTGTAGAGCTTTCAGAAAGGAAGCTTCGGCTATCATTAGTGCTAACGAAATCAGAAACAAACACGCGTAGTTTATTGGCGTTCTAGCAGGCTGTGGACGTTTTGCTGCCCATATGCCTAATATGAGATAAATCGGTGCATAGAATATACCATTGCGTGTGTAATCAAAAAATTGAAACAGCCATTCATAGAAATGTTTTAGAACAGCTATGTTTTCCGTAATTCCATAATAACTATCTCCGAAGAGTCCTACTATATAGAGCAACAAACCAACAACGAGCAGCATGGAAAGCGACATTTTCTGATGCAAATAATACGTAAGAACAAGTCCAATAATTAGCGCAGGCAGATACCATAGATGATAAAACGTACCATCAAAAACAATATCTCTTATAAAGGAACCAAAGGTAAAATGAGTAGAGAAATCACCTTTGTACATATTCAAAGGAATGTACAACAAGATAGCAATCAAATATAAGATTCCGATTTTCTTTAAATACATGAATAGCGCCTTCTGATCTTTAACTTTATCTCCTGTCAGCTTTCGGAAGAAAAAGAAGCCCGTTGACATAAAAAATATAGGCACCGCTAATCGCGAGATGATTCCGCTGAATAGAAAGTCAAAATATTCGTTATACGAGAGCAATGGACTGGTGTGATTGGCAATAACGAATAGGGCCGCTATAAATTTAAGCCAGTCGAGCCCGCTATAATTGGGTTTAGAGACCATGTGATCTTTGCCCTTTTCCAGTAAAAGCCGTAACGATAAAACCATCCCTATTATTTCCTGATATTCGATATAGATCACCATTTAGGATGGGAACAGTCGTGGAAGGTCCATCCTCTGCCGGCACATAATAAATCTGCACGAGCATGCTATCCGTTTCTACGGTGAGATAATTCCCGCCATAAGTAAATTTTCGGACAAAATCGATGTACTCCTCCAAGCAAAAATCATGCTGCTCCATAATTTCGGCATGAGGATAACCGACATAGCGAAAATGCCATGGCTCACAAGAGATGTTTGTAATAGCCTCTTTTCCTGCTTTGTACCGCTGAATAAAGCCATTTTTTGCAGCAAGCTGCTTGAATGCCATGTAGATGCCGCTATCTGGAAAAGATGGCGCAATAAAGTCGACATGCTCATCTATTTTCCCAACATCGATGGCAAGTCCCGTTTGGTGCTCGCTATGACCAGGCAAAGCCACATAACAAGCGGTATACTCGTCACCATTTTCCACTAGAGAGGTTTCATAGATTTGCTCCTGCTCCTCTCTCGAGCGATAAGCGCTAACTGCAATAATATCATTCATGGCTTGAGATTCATTTAGAAGTATATTGAAATGCTGCAAGCATGTTTTCTCTAGTAACAAACCTTCCTCCAGCAATCTTATGTCAGGATTAGTATGAAGCGGGATCAGCTTGTCGAGTGAAATGGACTGTTTTATAGGGTTGGCTTGATTAACCAATACCAGATGACCTTCATACATTTCTGCACGACTAACTTGAACAGCTGTATGCTTTACATAACCGCTTTCTTGAATGGTTTCAATTTGGTTTTGTTGCCCCAATTCGTCCAAGCCTCCTCTACGTCCTTGTATTTCCTTGTTACTCTAGCTGTTAGCGACGTTGATATTTCCTGTGCTACGCTCCCAATATGGGCGGCTAGCTCTGCAAATGTGATCTCTTCTGCTCCCTGTCGTCCGATTAAAGTCACCTGTGTTCCTTCCGCACAAGGTCCTGGCAGCTTTACCATGAGCTGATCCATACATATTTTGCCGACGACTTTTGCCCGTTGTCCATTGACCAGCACCTCGGAATTTTGCATGCTTTGTGACCAGCCATCTGCATACCCAATCGGAACTGTGCCAATCCATTGCTCTTCTTCTGCCTGATAGGAATTGTCGTATCCTAGGTACTCATCTTTGTGCAGCTTCTTTACTTGTATGAGCTTGCTGTGCAAGCTCATAACAGGCTTGAGCTTCACAGATTGCACAAGCTTTTCTGGATAAAAGCCATACATCGCCGCCCCTATGCGTACCATATCCAATGCAAGATTAGGAAATCGGAGCGCAGCTGCACTTCCCGCACAATGATAATGGCGAATAAGGAGACCTGACTTTTTGCTCCATTCCATCATCTCCATAAAGCGGCTCGTTTGCAGCTCAAGAAATGTCGTATCTGCTTTGCCCGCGGTCGCAAAATGAGTGTAAAATCCATCCACTTCGATATCTTGCGCTTTTAGCCATGGCACAAGCTTGTCCCACTCTTCTATTGATTGAATACCAATTCTCCCGAGCCCCGTATCCACTTTCACATGGATAAGAAGCTTCTTGGAAGATGTAGACGGTTTGTATTTCCTCATTTCCTTAAACCATGTGGCATTTGTAACGGTTAACATCAAATCATTCTCGATGGCTAAGTGTACATATTCAGCGTCGATTGGTGTCAAAATAAGGATAGGCAGCTTTATGCCAAAGGATCTAAGGCGAAGCGCCTCTTCTAAATAAGCAACAGCTAGAACATCAGCGCCTGCTTGTTCAGCCATATGCGCAGCTTCAAGATCGCCATGTCCGTAGCCATTTGCTTTCACAACAGCCATCAGCTTGACATGGTTTGGCAGCGTTTCGCGAATCTGTATAAGATTGTCTTGAATATGATTCAAATGAATGTCAGTCCAAGTATCTCTAAGCATATCGATCACCTCGTGTACTGAATCGATTGTTTTTCAGCATGACGCATGATAGCATAATCAATTAATTTCTCGACAAGCTCCGAATATCGAGTTCCATTCGTCCGCTCCCACATGACCGGATACATGCTGTAATTCGTAAAGCCGGGCAGAGCATTGATTTCATTCAAATACAACTGTCCCTTGCCATCTAAGAAAAAGTCTACCCTTGCAAGACCCGAGCAGTTATGAGTATGGTAAGCTTTGATGGCTAGCTGCCTAATTTGCGACGTGATTTCTTCGGATAGATGTGCTGGAATCGACATTTTTAGCTGCTTATCCATGTATTTGGACTCGAAATCGAAGAAGACATGATCATGGATGAATTCGCCTGGCAGTGAGGCAAGCGGCTTCTCATTACCCATAACAGCCACTTGAATCTCTCTGCCTATTACTTCACGCTCAAGCACAATTTTGTTGTCATACTTAAATGCTTCGGTAATGCCAGCAACCAGCTCTTGTTTGTCGTGGCATCTGCTGATGCCAATGCTTGATCCAAGTGAGGCAGGCTTCACATAACATGGATAACCAATGGTCTCCTCTGCCATTTGAAGTACCTTCGAATGATCTTCCAGCCATTGATCATATCGATAAAAACGATAGTCGACCTGATGAATGCCAGCTTGCGCTAATAGCTGCTTTGAGATGGCTTTGTCCAGTGTAAGCGCTGAGGATAATACACCATTCCCAACATAAGGAACATTAAGCAATTCCAGCAGCCCTTGTACGGTTCCATCCTCTCCATATGAGCCATGCAGCAGCGGCAAGACAACTTTTTTTCCTGGCAATGCCAATTGATTCATTAAAACTTGTCCAATGGACTCGGCTTCACTCCTATGCTTGGGCAAAGCTATAAGATCGGATATTTGAAGTCCTTCTTGATTTAACTTGTCAGGCGTACACCATAGTCCTTCTCGCGTAATATAAATGGGGAATACCTCAAATTTAGAATCATCTATGGATTGAATAACGGTGTATGCTGTTTTTAATGAAACCTCATGCTCGACGGATTTGCCGCCGTATAGGACATAAAGTTTTGTTTGCATAAAAAAAAACCTCCCAAAATCGACTTGTTATCTATTACTAAAGATAACAATCAATCGTTAAGAGGCTTGTAAGTAAAGTTTAATTAAAGCTTAAGATTCCATAAACTGTTTATAAGGTTTATTTGCCCGATGGATCAATTGCGCTAGCAAGCTCCTGCAAATCTCGCCCTTGCAACGCACCAGCGATCAGCTCTGGAAGTCGGTCCGGCGTACAGCCGAAGCATGGAATGCCAAATGTGGACAGCTTCTTAGCAAGCGCAGCGTCATAAGAAGGAACTCCGCTATCCGACAAGGCTAACAAGCAAATTACGCTAACGCCGGATTGCCGCATATTTTCCATCCGCCTGATAAGTGATGCTTGGTTGCCGCCTTCATAGAGATCTGAAATTAGAATAAACAATGTTTTCTTCGGGTCGCTAATAAACTGCTCGCAATATTGAACCGATTTGTTAATGTCTGTGCCGCCGCCGAGCTGAATGCCAAACAACATATCGACTGGATCATTGGCACATTGCTCGCTTAAATCGGCAACTTCAGTATCGAAGGCGACAACATGTGTATCCAAGGCAGGCAAGCTCGCAAAAATAGAACCAATAATAGAAGCATAAATAACCGAATCCGCCATCGAACCGCTCTGATCGATATCGAGAATAACGGTCCATTCCTTACTTCGCCGAGCACGTTCAAAAAAATAAAACCGTTCTGGAATAAGCTTTTGGCTATCCAAATCATAATGCTTCAAATTTCTGCGGATTGTCGTTTTCCAGTCGAGCCCTGTCATCGAAGGCAGCGGTGAATGTTTTCTTCGGTTCAAAGCGCCTGTAACGGCACGCCGTATTTCATGCTCCAAACGAGCTAAAATTTCATCGACAACCTCGCGAACGAGTAATCTTGCTGTTTCTTTTGTTTTCTCGGGGATACGGCCTTTTAACGCAATGAGTGTCGCAACCATCCGAATATCAGGCTTCACCTGACTAAGCGTCTCCGGCTCGAACAACAGCTGTGTCAAGCCCTTCCGCTCAATGGCATCCGCTTGGATGACCGACACAATATCAGATGGAAAGAAGCTGCGAACGTCACCTAGCCATTTGGTTAGTTTGGGCGATGATGCGCCAAGATTAGCTGAACGACCACCGCTGTTTTTGGGTTTGTCCGTCATAATTTCAGTTGATTCATCATAAATGGCTGCAAGAGCTTGGTCCATCAAGCTTTGTTCATTATCGAGCAATTCCTGACCATTCGCCATGTCAGACAGCTTGTCGTTTGCAGAATGTCCCAAAATGAGGCGCCAACGCTTTAATTGTTCGAAATGCTCATTATCGCTCATGTTATAAGTCTCCAAAGTCGAACTCATTGAGCTCATCTATTTTTTGTTGCTCCTCACTGCTCAGTGGGCGCTGCAATACATCGGCTGCCTCTAAGGATCCAAAACCCCATACATCACCTAATAATTGCGCAATCGCGTTTTTTTCTCTAGCTTCGAAGGATGAAAAAGCTCTTCTAAGAAAAACAAGCGATCGTCTGAACTGCTCATCATCAAGCGATCTTGTATATAGGTCGAGCTGTTCCCATAATTGCCTCCGAGACAGCAGCACATAACGATTGCGGAGTGACATGCCTTCAAACCAGCCAGCTCCGATATCAGCAGGTATCCCCGGGGATAATCGTCTCGACACCTCTCGTGCTAACCGTTCATGATCGATTAGGTTGCGCTCAAGCAGCAAAGCGAATGCTAGACCTGACAGTTTAGCATTCCGATCATCGCGATAAGCAAGCTCCTCTAGTTGCTGTACCCATCGCTCGTCATCCACCACCTCAAAGTGCTGCTGTGATACAGCATGCATATCGATGATCGCTGAAGCCATATTTGCCGCGGCATCGTCACTGCAAATCGACGAATCAACAAGGAGCAGCGTACCTCTTAAAAAAAGCTGTTGAAGAAGAGGTACTAACACATCCGTATTTATTTTTCGAACATCGCCAAATTGTACGAGAATAGACAATTCACGAAGTGTCCCTGCGATTTGAGTATAGTCACCAGCTTCTACAGCCAGCTCTTGCAGTGTGCGACGGGCATCTTCCATTGATGCGGGGAGTCCGCATTGCCATGCCGCCTTAACGAGCGCCGCAGCGTCTAATAGGTTAGTGCTCTGCGCTAAAGACTCCTTAATGGAGAAAGCAGCTGCAAGTTCGATCGTCTCCCCTTTCATAATGGACTCAACGATCTCAATCTCGGCTTCTGGCGTCCAGCAGAGCACCCAGTGTTCTGCCCATGTTGCGCTGTCCTGCCTGACTGCGCGTTTCTTAGCAAAGCTAATCGATAGGAGCTGAAGACGCTCAAGAAAAAAAGATCTTCTTAAATCAAGAAAAGCAGCATCCTCGGATTTCACTCTTCTGTTCTCTCGAAGATCCAGCTCAAGGTCAGTTGCTACCGTCGTTTTATATTTTTCCAGCTTCAACGATTTCAAGTTTCGATTCAGATCCTCTTGAATAGGAGTTTGGCTAATTCCGTCGGGTAAAGCACCAATAGCAGTACCAATATTCGTTCTTGCAAGCGCGTCTGCTACAATCGAAAGCTCGCCATATCCAAGACAAGTAATGGCGGCATCTTGAAGATCACGCAGCGTCGGCAATCTTCCTCCGTGCAGGGATGCCAGTGATTCAGCAAGTCTTACTGCTTCGATAACGGAAGCTGCGGAACGGAAATTCCCGCTCTGCCGCATATAACCTGCAATCGTTGCTAGATAAGCGGAAGACAACTTTCCAAGGTCACCACTGACTAAGCATTGCCAAGCAAGCTCAAAATAGGACGGAGCCGCGTTACCCGCTCCATAGCCTGAATGACTGGATAACTTATAATACGAATAGGGCATAAGCGTCAGCTTGGTCTGAATCTTAGGCAACGCTGCTGCTTCTTGCTCAGTCATGCCATCCAATTCCGCTTTGAGTGCTGAAACATGATACGCTCCGGTAACAACTACAATTCGCTCAGCTGGAATGCCTCCTTCTAACGCCTCAGCAATTCGTGCACGCATGTATGCTTCACGAATTTCATTGTGTGCAGCCTCTAGCGGTGTATATATCCGTTCATCCGTCTCAGATAGCTGCCTCATCTCACGTGAAAAAGCATGAATAGCATGGCGGTAGGTATTAGGCTCGCTGCTATGTTCAAACGAACGTTCCCAATAGGTTTCGTAATCGGATTCTCCTGCTGATATAGCCACTTGCTCATAACGGTCATTGATTTGTTCACGATGCGAGCGGGCACCTTCGGCATAATCTTCTTTTTCACTAGCAGCACTTAATTTCAAGTGAAGGCTAACCGATACATTAGAAGGCAAATCAATGAATCTGGCTTCAACGCCATTTCTAGCTGCCCATACGAATGCTTGATACTCAGGGGAATACTCTGCTAACGGAAAAACAAGCGTACGGATTGGTAATTGATCGGTATAGGCTAATATGGCAATGGGCGGTTTTACACCCTTTAATGTGATTTGACTAATGAGCTCCGTTGCATCTGATGGCCCTTCTACAAGTACCAGCTGCGGCTTTACTTCTTGGAGAAAAGTTTTTAAATGAAATGCCCCGGTCGGTGAGAGATGCCGTACGCCGAACAAATGAACGCCGTAATTGGATACGGCAGCCGTACTCACGAACTCAGCTCACGGCAAGCACGATATAGCCTTCGCCACTCGGCTCCCCGTTTTTTCATCACATTTTCCAAATATTCCTTCCACACCGCATCATCTTTTGCTTCATCCTTAACGACAGCTCCAAGCAGACCGGCTGCGAGATCCTCCTCTGCAACCTGCCCATCCCCGAAGCTGCTTGCCAGCGCCATACTATTAATTAGCAAGGATATCGCTTCCGCAGTTGAGATTGCACCACTTGGCTGCTTCAGTTTCTCTTTGCCGTCTAGTGTCATCCCGCTGCGCAGCTCGCGGAAAATGGTCACAACCTTGCGTACAGCTTCCTCTTCAGGAACAGCCTCACCGAGCCGATAATTGGAAGCAATCTCGCTTACCCGTTTGCGCACAATGGCTACTTCCGTATCCAAATCTGATGGTGCCGGCAGCACAACGATGTTGAAACGACGCTTCAAAGCGGCGGACATATCGTTGACCCCGCGGTCACGCGTATTTGCGGTTGCAATAATGGAGAAACCTCTTGCAGCGGGAATGTCTCTGCCTAGCTCAGGTACAGAAATCGTCTTCTCCGATAAAATGGAAATCAAAGCATCCTGTACCTCTGAAGCGCAGCGTGATATTTCTTCAAACCGCGAAATTCCTCCTGCCTCCATTGCACGATAGATCGGGCTTTTGACAAGAGCTTCCTCGGACGGACCATTAGCAAGGAGCATCGCATAATTCCATGAGTATCGTACCTGTTCTTCACTTGTACCAGCGGTTCCTTGAATAACCTTAGATGAATCGCCATGAATGGCCGCCGTCAAATTTTCCGAGAGCCATGACTTTGCAGTTCCCGGCTCACCTATAAGCAATAAGGCTCGGTCAGTAAGCAGTGTCGCAATCGCAATTTCAACGAGTCTTGTGTGACCAATGTATTTTGGCGTAATATCTACCTTGCCAGCACGGCCACCTGTAATAAAAGTTAATACAGCCCGCGGTGACAGCTGCCAGCCTGCCGGTTTCTCCCCACTGTCATGTTTCTTCAGTGCTTCGAGTTCATGTGCATATAACTGCTCTGCAGGCAACCTTAAGATAGTTTGTTTTTGATCCATGCTAGAAATCCCGCTCCTTCTGGTTTCGATTCAAGCTCCGCTGGCTTAGCGGCAATGTGTTCGGCTAGCTGCTTTAATTGGTCGCGAGAGTACTCGCTTGACATCTTATCCGCGATTTGCTGAAGCCTATCCGCAAATTCCCCCGGAAGCATAGCAATTAATAGCTGCAAATCTCGGTCCATATAATAAAAAGATTTTTGCGTAGAAAGCTCCAGTGATGACATTAGCATCTCTGGCGTATCAGTATGTCCGAGCCGGAATAACGTGTACAAAATATGAATTGATCGATGCTTCATCAGTTGCGGCGCTACTTTCGCTTTGTCGACTAAATAATGGATTGCCCTCTCATTAGGGCGTTCCACTAATCGGCATACAAGCTCTTCCTCATTTAATGTGATAAAGCGATCTGCCCATCTCGCATCCCAGCTCCATTGATTTTGATGTTGTGTAAATGCGGCTTGCACAACCGTATGAGGAGTAAGTTCATAAATGGCTTGTATTAGCTCGCGTGCAGCTTTACTCTTTTTCTCTTCTACATAGCCTTCATACCTGTCAAAAACATCTGCAGCGCTTAATACTTGTCGTGCGGCTTTGAAAGAATACGCGATCAAATAGGCGCGGCGATTGCGAAGCTCATGAAGAAACACTAATGCCTCATCATTATTGGAATCTAATAATAGTTGAGCTGCTTGACTCATCATCGGTTCCATTTCTTTGAAAGAAAGGAGATCATTATCTAGCATTTGCATCAGAAATTCTCTAACGGTTTGAACATCTGCTTTGGATTGAAAGCAAGAGATGACGCTGCTGAACTTTTCTTGGAAGCCTGTATCTTGTTTAGCTGAAACGACATGTTGAGCCAGCTCTAAACCATAAACCAGTAATTGCTCGGTTAATGCAGGAAGCTCACACGCTTGAATGGGAGCAATGGCGATGTCTGTATCTTTTTTCTTTAGTGATTCCATGAAACGGTCAACGACTTGTGTAGAATCGAAGCGGGACAATGCCATTAAAGCTGCGCTGCGAATCTCTTTTTTTCGATCATGCGACAGATCAAGCAAATGTTCCTCGAAGCTAGGCAAACCAGCCGTAAGTGAAATTGCAGCTATACGTACCGGCAATCCTCCATCCTTCTGCGCTGCCAGTAGAGTTGGCCATAGTTCCTTCTCGTCATTCGCCAGCTTATAAAGGCATACGAGCATTCTCGCGTCGCCGCTGCCTCCCTGCATATCGAATTCCGAATGCAGAATTGGCAAGGCAGCTGAACCAAGAAGCGGGATGACATGATCTGCGACATATTCAGCGATTTCAGAATAGCTGTCTCTCAAAGCGTTGACGGCTGGTGCGAATGTTCTTACATCGTGGAACAGTCCTGCCTCAACCCCTTGTTTAATGGCTTCGAGCCGGTTGGGGCCGCGAAGCATCAGCGAATCAATGAGCGGCTTAAGTTTTCGATAAGGGACCGTCGTGACTGTTTGGTTATTTGCTGCTTCTATTCCAACGGGTAGCAGCTCACCAGGCGCTTCAATAGAGCTTTGTGTATGCAGGACCGCTTGCAGCAATACCGTTAAATCCAGCAGCTTGTCAGCCGCATTCTCTGGCTCAGCCCTCGTAACGCTATCCACTTCTTCTGCAATTCGTTTGAAAATGGGTGCCTTTTCACCAAATTGCTGCAGCTGTGGGAGCGATCGTTTCAAACGCGCATCATCTGCCGCCATGCCCGCACCTGCTATAACTAAACGGCGAACATCTTCATACAAATCTCGCAATAATGGAATACTCATATTTTGCTCCTTCGTCAACCATTAATAGAATAAGCGGATCATTTCTTGTTCGGTAATTAGAGCCAAAGGCTGTGCCAGCAGCCTTCCTTCTGCGAGACGATCCTCGAACATGACGAGTACCGCCACATTTGCAAGCAGCTCTTTATCTAAATTACGGAGTAATGGCAATGTAGGATGATTTAGCTTGGAGATTGCATCAAGTGGAAGCCTAGCTCCTTGCTCATCAACTAGAACATATCCGCCTTCCGAATTTGCCACCTGAGCAGCATGAAGCAGCATAACCGGGTTGCGGTCTGCTAATGGATTTTTGAGTTGGTTTTTCACCGTTTTTACTGCCGATGAATAGGATCGCTCTGCATAAGAACGAATAACAACACGATCACTTGGAATCGATTCACGCATGGTCATCTCTTCCCAGCGAACCCTTTTATTCAAATCGCCTGGATAAGCGAATAACTCCTTCGTTTGGACGACCATAAAGCAGCTATCCTCTTCCTTCATATGTTTGGCTGCTCGGAAAGGCCGATAGCTGCGTGTGACAACGATTTCTCCATCTTTAAGCTGCATCCAAAATCCTTCATCTACATGTTCACCGCGTGCTTCGTCGGAATAGGAGCGGAAAGAAAGCTGTACAAGCTCAGCTGCTTCACGGAGAAGTCCATGCTCACGCAGCTCAGCTAACTGCCATGCATGACCAATTTTTTCTTCAAGAGGGCTTGAAATATCCATTGGAATGCTTGAATCTTCCATTCGCGCCTTCAAATAATCCCTGCTGCGCTTAATTAAAGCATGCATAGCAGCAAGCTGTTCACAAACCTCGGAGTAAATCGTCTCCGGATTATCACTTGAGCCTACTAAAACCAATATCTCTCGAAATGCAGCTTGGAGCCCTGGTACGTAGTGATTGCCAAGCTGTTTTGCTTGCTCCTCATACATGTGAAGAGAGCGTTTATCCAACGAAGCTAAACCGCTTTGCACGATTTGCTGCACAAGCTTGTGAACGAGCTCGACCCCTTCAAGCTGCGAAGCGAGTTTCTTGATAAGAGCGTTTTTGTTAACCTTGCGTTTAGTCTCTGTACCTGCTGGAATCGCGGCAGCTTCCTTCTTTTTCTCTTCACGCTTGTCCGCTTTCTCGCGCTTATCTGCAATATCCGCAGGTATCTCTTCCGTTGAAAAAGCCTTTCCTCCAGCATATGCATACAGAAGTCCTAATATATGTTTGCATGGAAATTGACGGCTTGGACAGGAGCAGCGAAATACAGGTTGTTCGGCTTTTACGAAGTCAACGGAGCAGCTGTAGGGCTCTTTGCCGCTGCCCTTACATTCCCCAAATAACAACAATCCGTCTTCCGTACGGCATAACTTCTGGAAGCTGTTTTTGCGTACGAGATCGTTACCGTTTTTGATTGCTCCCGCATTGGGCGCCATTGCATCGATGAAAGCTTCAGTAAGATGGGTCATAGTTTCCCTCACTCGTTAGGTTTGATTTCATTCGTTTATTTCCACAAAACACGTATCATTTCCTGCTTTTGGGGTCATTTACAGTGTTTAAAACAAAGAAAAACCCAGGCGTATGCGCCTGGGCTGGGTATTACCATGGAATATCTCCAATATTGTGCATAATAGCATCGACTTCAACTAGTTCCTCAGCTGTCAGTGGAGCACTCTCTAGTGCCTTTACATTCTCTTCAATCTGGCTTACGCGGCTGACACCGATCAAAGCAGATGTGACTCCACCTTCGCGCAGTGCCCAAGTCAGTGCCAATTGGGATAAGGTTTGTCCTCTTCTTGCCGCTAGCTGCTCTAGGCTGCGGAATTTTTGAACCCGCTCTGCCGTGATCGCTTCTGGTTTCATCGTGCTGGAAGCTGCACTCGATTCCGCTTCGATTTTATCGACATATTTATTCGTCAGCTGTCCTCTTCCAAGCGGGCAATAAGCGATCGAGCCTATGCCATTCTCAGAAAGTACATCCTGCAAACCATCTTCAATCCAACGGTTCAGCATGGAGTAATTCGGCTGATGAATCAAGCAAGGCGTCCCTAGCTGCTTCAAAATTTTCACAGCAGCGCTTGTCTGCTCCGCACTGTAGTTGGATAAACCAACATACAAGGCTTTGCCCTGTCTTACCGCATGATCTAACGCGCCCATTGTTTCCTCAAGCGGCGTTTCTGGATCAGGACGATGGGAATAAAATATATCGACATAATCAAGTCCCATTCTCGTTAAGCTGCGATCCAAGCTGGAAAGCAAATTTTTGCGTGAGCCCCATTCGCCGTATGGACCTTCCCACATGTAATAGCCCGCTTTTGTAGAAATTAGAAGCTCATCGCGATAGGGAGCCAAATCCTTCTTATATACAGCTCCGAACGTTTCTTCGGCAGAGCCGGCTGGCGGTCCATAGTTGTTCGCAAGGTCAAAATGATTAATGCCAAGATCGAACGCTTTTAACAGCATCGCACGTGAATTTTCAAGCGGTTGATTGCCGCCAAAATTTTGCCATAGACCAAGGGATATCGCAGGCAGCTTAATTCCACTTTTGCCAGCGCGTTTATACAACATATCGGAATAACGTGATGAATCAGCAGCATAAGGCATTTATCATATTCCCCTTTGTTTTTAGAATGATTTCTTTGGTTGAAACATGCTATAATGATTACTTGCTAACGTCATTGCTTTTAAAGTATAGCTTAATGCTGCTGCAATAAGGAATGTCCACATGCAAGTCATATATGTCATAATGTAATATGTTAGTGACCTACAATCAAGGAAGTGACAACGAATGTGCGAGCATTATGATCTGGTCTATTATTATCACGGGAAGCAGTTCTGCGAAGCTGGATATAGCTGGGGACCCGGCGTTAAGGATCATTACAAAATTTTATTTATTCATGAAGGCAAAGGCACCTATCAGATTAACGGAAAAACATATGACTTAAAAAAAGGACAAGGCTTTATGGTATTTCCGAATACGATATGCCATATGAAGGCGGATCTTCAAGATCCGTGGGTCTATTCGTGGATTGCTTTTCAAGGAACATGTGTTGACGGATTACTTGAACAGGTCCACTTAAGCAAAACGGCACCTTCATTCTCGTATGCTCCAGCAAATTGGTTTGAGCCTTGGTTAGAACAGTTTAATGATGCAGGGGAACTTGAGAAAAACAGCAGTCTTGTCGTTCATAGCCTGCTCTATCGCCTTATTTCGGATTGGATCGATATGCTAACTGCCCCTAATCAAATCGGTTATTTGCCTAAAGCAAAGGATGTTTATGTTCGCAAAGCGATCGATTATATCAAAATGAATTACTACACCAAAGTAAGCATTACTGAGCTGGCCAAACTCATTGGTATAGACCGCATATACTTATCCGCCTTATTTAAGGAAGTTGTAAATCAATCGCCGCAAACCTACTTATTGCATTATCGAATGGATAAAGCTTGTGATCTCATGAACAATCAACAGCTTTCGGTATCTGATATTTCCCACTCCGTCGGCTACAGCGACCCTCTTCTCTTCTCGAAAATGTTCAAAAAAGTGAAAGGGATATCTCCCAGTCATTATCGCAAAGAAATTGTCTAATTTCTCTAAAAAAAGAGAGCCTGCATAAGCAGACTCTCTTCATCATTATTATTTAATGTGATAAATCTTTAACCATCTTAACATGTGGAATATTCTCTTCCATAAAGACGGTGGATGCTACCTCATAACCTTGCTTCTCATAAAAAGCTGCTGCTTGAACTTGTCCATGCAGCTTCGCTTTCTTAAGCCCTTTTTCACGCGCGATCAACTCAAGCTCATCCATGATTGCTTTGCCGAGTTTATGCATGCGGTGTGAAGCTAATACGCAAATCCGCTCTATTTTTGCCATATCATCGACGATCCGCACTCTGCCTGTTCCAACAGGTACATTCTCGTAATATACAAGAACATGATCAGCGATTGCATCGTATTCATCAAGCTCTACTTCCTCCGCAACGCCTTGCTCTTTGACGAAGACTGTTTTTCGAATCAGGTACGCTTCTTCCATTTGCTCATCTGTCGTTACACGTTTTGTTTCCATCTTTCTCTTTCCTTCCATAAAGAAATCTCTATAAAACTGCGACTATTCAGCCTCTATGTTTTATTATAATGCTAATTTGCTAATTAGCCAAAACTTATCGGCATTTCAATCCGAAAAATATAATGGCCGTTGTCATGAATAACGCCAATCTCTCCTCCATGCATCTCTACTATTTGTTTGGCAATGGTAAGTCCAAGACCTGTACCAGCTGGCATTGAGCTGCGAATATCATTCGACTCCCGCTTGAAAAAACGATCAAACAATTGCGCTTCCTCTTGAGGATTAATCGGTACTCCTTCATTTTCAATGGTTAACCGAAATATATCGTTCGAGGCAGTTGCTTTTACCGTCA
The DNA here is from genome assembly GCF_056173205.1 of Pristimantibacillus sp. Z349TD_6. Taxonomy (NCBI): domain Bacteria; kingdom Bacillati; phylum Bacillota; class Bacilli; order Caryophanales; family Paenibacillaceae; genus Pristimantibacillus (SeqCode); species Pristimantibacillus sp. Z349TD_6. The sequence goes on from NZ_CM149662.1 coordinate 4,102,075, forward strand.
TCACACTCGGTTTGATCGAATATTTGAGCGCATTGATTAAAAGATTGTCAATAGCTCTGACTATTTTCTGCGTATCACTCTCTACACATATCGGTCTTGCACAAAAGCTTTTCACCACAATGATTCCCTGCTCGGCAGCAACAGGCTCAAATTCAATAATAAGCTGCTCTACTAGTTTGTTGATATCTACGGATTGCTTAATGAAGTTGTGATCTCCGCCAGTCAGTCGTGTATATTCAAACAAATCATCGATCAATTTCTTAAGCTGCTGCGTCTTGTGGAAAGCATTGTCTATAAATCGCTCTTGCTCACTTGGATCTTGAAAGGCATGTGATTTCAATAAATCTAAATATCCGATAATGCTCGTAAGCGGAGTCCGCAAATCATGCGAAACATGTGTGATTAGCTCCATCTTCGACTGTTCGAGCATTCGTTCTCGCTCTAGCTGCGTTTGCAGCTGCTGAGCCATATGGTTAATATTTTGAGCAACGATACCCAGTTGATCCTGCCTTGTTAACGGAACGCGGTATTCCAAATCCCCACCAGCTATTTTGATTAGCCCATACGTTATTTCTTTGAAATAACTGACCACGCCACGCGTAAAAACAAAGAAGAAAAAAATAAATATACCGAAAAATAAAGGCAACGATATGAAATTATTGAGTATAAACCCAAACTGTGTTCGAGTAAAATGATCCATTCCTACAATAAAGAGCACGGCGATGAAAAAGCTAAGGACTGGCACCCACAGCATTAGTCCACGAATACTGCGCAGTCCCATTAGCATACTGCTCACATTATTTTTCAATCTTATAGCCCACTCCCCATACCGTTTTTATATATCTCGGTTCTCTTGGGTTATCTTCTATTTTTTCTCGAATATTGCGGATATGAACCATGACCGTATTTTCAGAGTAAAAGGCGGATTGATCCTTCCATACGTTCTGATAAATTTTATCGATATTGAAGACCTGTCCCCTGTACGATGCGAGCAGCAGCAATATTGCAAATTCGATAGGTGTTAGCGCTATTTCTTGGCCTTTTACTGTAACCAAATGCTGATCCTTATTGATGATAAGCGCATCTATCGTAATTTCGTTTGATGCACTCGCCGCTTGAACCGTCAAGCTTTGCCTTCGCAGCTGTGCTTTGACTCGCGCCAGCAGCTCCAATGGATTAAAAGGTTTTGTAACATAATCATCAGCCCCTGTGGATAGGCCTGTAATTTTATCGATATCTTCGCCCTTTGCAGAAAGCATAATAATGGGGACATCGTGTTCCTCTCTAATTTTGAGGCAAGCTTTAATCCCATCCCATTTGGGCATCATAACGTCCAGAATAATCAAATGGACGGGTTCGCGGTTGATAACCTCTACTGCATGCTGTCCATCGACCGCCTCCACTACACGATATCCTTCATTCCTTAAATAAATGTGAAGTATATCACGAATTTCCGGATCATCGTCAACAACCAAAATCGTCATGCTCACTTGTTTGCCTCCTTTAATGAAGTTTTGCGACATGCTTATAAAGGCTATTTTTTTCTACAAACGTAGACGCAAGCAGGCGGAACATTGATAGGTACAAAAATAATCTTTTCAATATGAAAATGTAAACTTAATTGCTTCTTCATTTGCTGCGAATACTGAAAGGCAACAAACCATCCATCATCCTTTAAGGAGTTTACTATTTGCGTGATCAGTATATCTCTCAGTGTCTGATGGAAATTAAAAAAAGGCAAGCCGCTAATGATACAGTCCAATTGCTCAATTCCTTCTTGCTGTAAGGCTGTTTGCAAGTTTGTCGTGTTCTCATAACATGCATAATTTGGGTAATTTTCTTCCAATGTTTTTAACATATACGGATCTGTCTCAAAAAGCAAAACTTTCGTTTGCTTGTGAGCAGCTTCCTGAATATGCTTTGTTATCGCACCCGTGCCAGCACCAAGCTCCGCTGCCGCTAGTACCTCATGCCATGGGACGCACTCGACCATCTTTTGGGCCAAATACTTGGAGCTCGGCATGACACTGCCGATTTCCCTAGGCTTATATAAAAACTTATACAGAAACAAACATTTTTCCTTTAACGATTGTTTTATTCCCATGATTGTTGGTCACTCCCTCGCTTCTTTTCCTCATGCTAACAAGAAATTGTGCGGATAAAGCGAGGATAATTATGAATTTATTCTGAAGAGCAATCATTCCTTAACTTCAATATCCCACATAAATGACCAACTAGAGGAGTAATATGCCAAAAGCGAAGCTTTTTTTCGGCTTGCTGCGTGCTATGCTAGCCTTAGGATTAAATAATATAGTAAAGGCGGGATATATGGTGTCATATCTATCAATTAGCACATGGAGCTTACATCGCAATCTTGGACCTCTTCACTGGACGGTATGGGATACCGAAACGAATACTCATCAAACGCGTGTACAAGAACAACCGCAGCTAACGGCTTTGCTAGACCTTCCAGCTGAAGCAGCTGCTAGAGGTTATGAAGCGCTTGAAGTTTGCCATTTTCATTTCCCTTCAACAGAATCGGCTTTTCTTGAGCAGCTTCGCCTCTCTTTCGAAAATGCTGCGATTAAGTTCGATACCTTGCTGCTCGACTATGGTGACATAACAACAGTTGATGCGGCTAAAAGAACAGCAGATCTTAGTTTCATACGGAATTGGATCGATGTTGCTTCACAATGCGGGGCGAAACAAATTCGTGTCATTGCTGGTGAAGCTTCACCTAGTGATGCTTCTGCCATTGAATTGTCCGCTTCCTCCTTGTCCGAGCTAGCTGAATATGCTGCTTCTAGAAAAGTTCATGTTATAACTGAAAATTTCAAAGCGCTTACGTCGACATCGGAAAGCAGTCTTAAGCTGCTTGCGCATGCGGGTAAAGCGGTAGGCTTTATAACCGACTTCGGTAACTATCATAGTACGGACAAAATCAGTGAAATCGGCGATACGGCACCGCTAAGCGTCTCTGTTCATGTTAAGCCTACCTATGATGATGCCGGTTTCCCTGATAAGGACGAGCTTGTCTCCTATCTTACTGAGGTTGAGCGAGTTGGCTTTAAGGGTGCTTATGTTCTTATATACGATGGCCCAGGAGATATGTGGGAAGGGCTTAACCGAGTTAAAGCAATTGTAGAGCCATTAATATTGACAGTCCGCTAGCCCCCTCCTATACTTATAGAGTGGAATAATGATAATCATTATCGAGTAAACCTACTCTATAAGTATATTTTGAGAAACCGAAATGGGGCACAAATAAATGGCACATGACATGGACTTTACACTTGTAGAAACATATTTTCACATTTCTCCGAAAGGTGCCGCTCATCCTTTGCTTGAGCTGCCAGCGACCAGCTTTTACGACAAAGAAACTGCTCATGCAACACTTATAAAAGCCGGAGAGATGGTGCAAGCAACGGGAATGCAACTAGCTGCTTCCTTTGTAGGCATGTCCTTCTTTAATCTGTGCATAACGAATCTATTTTTTGCTGCCCAATACAACCGTTATTTGGATTTATCACTACATAATTTAACTTATCAGCTTGAGAAACACGATGATCATGCTCATCTGGGCTTCAAAATTAATGAGCTTCGCTGGACAGATGTGCCAACCGAAGAACAAGAAAGAAAGCAGTTTTTAGAGAATGCATTCCGAACTAGCTTTAAGGATGAGATTAACGATATCGTCGAAGCTGTAGCCATAAGCGCTGATGTGAAATCCGCCATGATCTGGAACCAGGTCGGTGGACAACTGCAGGGTGTGATTGATTTTCTGAAAAATAATATGAATGATCAGTCACTGTTGACAGTTGTTCAGCGCGATCTTGAGGTCATTCTCGGTCTGCCTGCTGAGGTATTTAATCGGAAACGTAACCCTTTTGTTCACAAACCTCGGTATATCGATGATCCGTGGTCACCTGGAGGTCCACAAATCGTTCTTCGCTCTTCATGCTGTATGTACGATTGTCGTGTTGATGGTGTGAAATGTTATACCTGCCCTCGTATGCTGCCAGAAGAACGTGAAGAAAGACGCAAGCTGGTTGCAGCTGGCGTCCACTAATATAAAAAGCTGATGTCAGATCCTACATGTACCTGACATCAGCTTTTTTTGCTGCATTATTTTATAATTGCAATATTTGTTTACATAATTATTGTTATGTAACCTTATTCTGAAATTTCATTGGGATTTTGCTGGAAATGTTGTTCATCGCATTTCGAAGCTGTTTATTATCAATATGCGTGTAAATTTGTGTTGTTTCAATACTCGCGTGCCCGAGCAGCTCTTGCAAGGTTCGTATGTCTGTACCGCTGCGAATTTGCATCGTTGCAAAAGAATGTCGCAGCTTATGGCTCGATAACCTTTTATCCGCAAGCGCAGGCATCGTCTCCTTTAGCAGCTTGATCGTTTCATCAGCGACGGTCTGTATCATTCGTATAGATAATCTTCGTCCAAACTGCGATACAAAAAACGGCTGCTCCTTACCCTGCCTGGATTCCTTGCGCTCAGCAAGCGCTTCATTCAATACATGCTGAAGCGCATCAGGCAATGGGATAACTCGCCATTTACGCCCTTTCCCGAGAATATGAATCGATCCATCCTGCCTAAAATCCTGTACATTCATCCGGTGTACCTCACCGACGCGGAGACCGGCATAGGACATTAATAAAACAATTGCGACATTGCGAATATAATATTTCCCCTGTATGGCTTGCAGAAGCGCTTCGAGTTCATTTTCTTCCAAGTAAACTGGAATGCGATTTTTCTCCTGTTTGGACTTTGCGATAAGTGCAGCAGGATTGCCTTCCAAATGCTCCATCTCGATCAACGCTTTAAAAAATGAACGCAAAGAAGAAAGCTTGCGATTGCGCGCCTCATCCCCTGCCCCCTTCTCACGGCAAACGGCCATGTAGCGCATAATATCCATTTTCGTAATATTTTTTGTTTCGGTTGGATGTATCGTCTGTAGAAAAAAACGAACATCATTTATGTAGGCTTGATGTGTGGACTTGGTCATCCCTTTATTTTTCATCCAAATCGAAAATAAGTCCATTTCCAAGCCGTAGCTATCCGTCACCTCATGTTGTCCCATTCGTAAGCAAATCCTCCATAAAAAACCTATTTTCACGCTCTATTTAAGTGACCATTACTCTATTATGATAGCTTAAAAGTTGATATAAAAGCAAACTGCGTGAAATATGTATTTCACGCAGTTTTTTAAACGAAGAAATGATGGTTTTTTCGATAAAATTAGCGATCAATGCTTACGTTTTGCTCCCGTATCTGTAATTGCCAGTTTAATGCTATACGTAATCGGAATGCGACTGAATTCTTCATCCCAATCCTCTTTAACCTTTTGCCATACTTTTGGATGCGATATGCTTAGTTTAGTACCGAACCCCATAACGTCTGTCTTATATTCCTTTTGAATTTTATGCAGGGCTCTATTCACGAGTCGGCTTACTTCCTTCTCTGATGAATGTACAGCCTTGGTCACAAATTTGTGATCCAGAGGCTCGTTGTCAATTAACCACTCTTCAATAAGTCGACCATCCGATTGTATATTTACGTGAAAACTAATTTTTCCATTCTTGACCTGCGAAATAATTTTACTTTTAAGCGTTTTGATCTCATAGGCAATAACCTGCTTCGTTTCAGGATCATAGCTTTTTACTAAACCGCCTTTGCCTTCGCCAGTCAACCACATTATGCCTAACAATTCTTCCTCCGATAACAGTCCTTTGAATTTTTGGGTTTTCCCCTTAATAACGGCTGCACCTGAAAATTCAATCTCGCCATCAGCAGCTACGATATTTTGAAGTAAATAGCTGGACTTTGCATGCATCTTCCCCTCTACTGCAATAAGCGACATCGGAGGTATGATCTTCAATGTACGATAACGATTACCAATCATCTCAATTACACGGAACGAAGGTATAATGTTACTGCCTTTTGATTCAAATACATCTCTAGCCATGCCGCTGCTCATGACAATTAAGCTATTCGGCCGAATATTATTATCTCTCAACATAAAGCTAAGGAGATTATTCATGCTGTATTTTCGAGACAACATCTCATTTATTACGATCACCTTCAAATGATGACCGATGACAGGACGCTCCATTCGAGCTGAAAATCCTCTGACCATTTCAAAAAGTGAATCTCCTGTCTCCGAAACATTTATGTAAGGTTTAGCGGTTACAACACCTGAAGATTCACCGTCCTTCCCCTCTGATTGTTTATCTATAATTTGCAGCGTGTAGGTGATCAGATCCTTTTTCCGATTAGAGGTACTCAGCTTATCCATTTTTTTCTCAATTTCCGTTTTGCTGGCAACATCAAGCGCTATACCGACATATAGCCCAAGATCCTCAATCTCATCCTTGCTCCAACAACCCGTTTGGACAAGCAGCGTTAGCGTACATAGGCATGCTAGTAAAAATCGTCCCCGACTGTTGCTGTGGATCATCATCATTTTACACTCCCTTTTTTCCACTTCGTCAAACCAAACAATATAATGGTCATAGAGACAAACAAATAAAGAGCGGTATTGCCTAGCAAGCTGCCGTATACAAACAGAGCGCTCGTGTTTTTGGGAAGCGTGGAAACAAGAAACACAATGGGCAGCAATATATATAAGCATTTCATCATTTTTGCTTTGAAAACTTGTGACAATCCCAGGGCTGCAGCATAATACGTAATGACAAAAGAAGAATAGATTTGCATAATCCAAATAACAAGAAAAAACGATTCAAACCTTTCAAATATTAGTCCAGAAAGCTCAAAGCTGCGCACAAGATCGAGAGTTGGCCACGTCCGTGTAATGACTACATCTATCGATAGCCCGCCTACTACAATAATTACGGTCAGCAAATAAATAAAGAACGGAATCGCTGTTCCATAGACGACGGCTTTTACCGATTTTTTCGGATTATCCATAAATGCAGTTAAAATCAATATAATTTCTACGCCTAAAAAGGACAGAGAGGTTGTTTGGACTCCCCTGAGAGGAGGCATTATGCCTTGCCCTAATACAGGCCGCAAATGATCGATTTCGAATATCCGTAAAGACATTAACATGACTAATACGTAAATAACGATAGTTATCGGCAAAATGACCTCAAATAACCTCGCAATGGGATTAATGCCGCTGGTCATCAAATAGAAGCTAACCCAAATAAAAACCATGACAATGACCCATGGAGGCGTTCCTTCCAGCAGAAAAAATTCCGTAACTTCAGATAATACACGCACCTGATAAGCAGCTGTCATAAAAAAATAAATAACAAACGCTATGCCAATTATGCCTCCTACCCATTTTCCGAGAAGCTTCTGAGTAAACTGGTACACCGTTTGATTGATATGTAATTTTGCCAATGCAGCCATAAACACGCCTACTAATAAGGCAACCGTTCCCCCGATCAGAACCGATATCCATACATCTGGTGTCCCTACTTTTTCAACAGAAGCTCTAGGCAAAGTAAGAATTCCTGAACCCAGCATAAAGTTTGAAATGATCACAGCAGTTTGAACGGTTGTTATACGATCATTGGACATCTGTTTCATATAATGCCTTCTTCCAAATTCAATTCTTCGTGCGTGTATTGTCTTTCGGTTTCAGCATTTCAGGTCGTTTTTTCATCATAAATATCGGCATGCGAACAATAAAGTCTTTCCAATCTTTAACTCGGTAAGGAACTGCAGGGCTCGCATAGGGCACGCCAAAGCTCTTAAGTTTGACGATATGTGCGCATAACAGTAAGGAAAACAAGATTACGCCATACATACCAAATGCAGCAGCGCAGAACATAGCAGCAAAACGCAGCATTCTAAGTGCTATCCCAGCATTGTATTGCGGAATTGCAAACGACGATATCGCAGTTAGCGCAACGACAATAACCAAAATCGGACTCACGATACCAGCTCGAACAGCCGCTTCACCAATAATCAAACCACCTACGATTCCCATGGCCGGTCCAATTGGTTTTGGCAGTCGAAGTCCTGCCTCTCGCAATATTTCAATCGCTACCTCCATAATGAGCGCTTCAACTAGTGATGAGAATGGCACACCTTCCCTAGCCCCAACGATAGAAATTGCCAATTTAGTTGGGATAAGGCCTGGATGAAACGATATAAAGGAAATGTACATCGCTGGTGTCAATAATGAGATTAAAGCGGCAAGAAAACGCAGCATTCGGAGCAATGTGCCAACCATCCAACGCTCATAATAATCCTCCGGTGATTGCAGAAGCATGCTAAATGTAACAGGTGCAATCAGCGCAAAAGGTGTACCGTCAAGTAAAATAGCAACCCTGCCTTCCATTAATGCGCCAATGACCCGATCGGGCCTTTCCGTACTCTGCACCTGTGGGAATGGACTCAAAAAATTATCCTCAATCAGCTGCTCAACATACCCTGATTCGGGTAAATTATCAATATCGATCTTGCTTACCCTGCGCCTGACCTTTTCAACTAATTCAGGATCAGCAATATCTTTAATATAAGCAATGATGAGCTGCTTCTTTGCACGTGTGCCAACATGCATGCTCATGAATGATAGGCTGGCATTTTCACCATGTCTTCTTAGAATCGCAGTATTGTCGGATAAGTTCTCATTAAAGCCTGCTCTAGGCCCTCTAACTAATGCCTCAGAGATTGGTTCCTCAATATTTCGGGATTTGCTTCTTGCAGTGCCAATGATAATAATTTCATCAATGCCATCAACGAGCACGGCAGTAGCTCCCATTAACACTTTTGGCAGCATTTCTTCTAAAGAATGGACTTCACTTAATTGACTAACGGTTAATATTTGATTGGTCAAAAACGATTTTGTGACGGTTTTGCCTTCTCCTTGAACAGACATTAACGCTCTCAAAATATGCTGATCAATCAAATCGCAATCTGCTAATCCATTTACAAAAACGATAGCTGCGCTTATCCCCGTATCCCCAATAGAGCACTCACGCACCAAAACATCGGAATGAAACTCCATTTGTTCATGAATGGCTTTCAGCCGCACTTGAATATTTCCGCTCATCGAATTACTCATCATCAGCTTGGCTAGACCGTTTAAAAATAGATGAGATAAGAAGAGGAATCACGAGGCTGACAACAGCTTGTACGCATACCGTCCAATTAGGAATGTTTATCTGATCGTGTAAAGCCATAGCACATACACTCCTTGTTGTTTTTTGTCGAATTATTCCTATTTTTGCCGTAATGGGTAGGTTATAAACTTCTGTTCGTTCAAAGTGCAGGAATAAAAAAAGAGAAGGGTTTCCCCTTCTCCTTATTTGAACCTTATTCTCTTTTTAGGAATAACTTAAAGCTACACCTTTCGGAAGCACACCTTCCACTTGTTCACGCACATAGCTATCATTCATTTTTTGGCCAAAAATAACGATTTTCCCGCTGTCTTCACGTGTTCTAATCAAACGTCCAATGCCCTGACGTAATCGAAGCAGCATATACGGCATATCCACTTGTTCAAACGGTGATTCCGAGTCATTCCGTCTCGCTGCGAATAATGGATCATTTGGAGGAAACGGAAGTTCCCACACAATAACCTGGGAAAGGGATGGACCAGGAATATCTAAACCTTCCCATAGTGTCACCGCACATAAAATGCTGGCTTCATCCTGTTGAAATTGTTCGATCAAATAACTGATTTCGCTTGTGCCCTCATAAAAGAAAGTATAAGCCGCACTATCCGCATGCTTGTCCGATTCTGACTTGAATTGCTCTAGCTGCTCCATCGATGGGAACAAAATAAGCGATCTTCCGCCTGACTGCTTAAGCAAGCGATACGTTTCATTTACTTTATCGTTAAGCGCCGTAAACTGTTCAGCTTTTGGAATCTCCACAGTCATTTGCTGCTCATAGTCATATGGTGATGGAACCGAAAAAGATAAGGAGCTATCCATACCCAATATGTCCATCATATAATCAAATGAGCCGTTAACCGAAAGCGTTGCTGAGGAAAATACGATTGGCATTTTACGAGAGAAAACTTGCTCCTTCAACACTTCCTTCACCACTTTTGGCATGATGACGAGTGACGTTCCTTCTTTATCCTGCGAAACCCAGCTAATTGGTTTGTCCGCTTGCTTGAATAAGGAAAGCGCAAATTGAATCATTTCCAAATGCTCTTCAACGATTTTTAGCTGATACGTATCGATCGTGTATAAGCCGCTTTCGAATACGAGCTCTTCTTCTATAACCGAGAGCGTATCCTGCAAACGATTAATTTCACGAATTAGCTCCGCACTCCATATGATTTCCTTGCGATCCGAAGCAGGAACCTCCTGGCTGTGCTTATTCAACATTTTAAATAAAAATTCACTTTGGGCAATCGCATCCTCAACAGCTACAGCAAGAGTTTCACGAATCTCTTCTTGCAGCAGTCTTATGACGATTCCTTCAAAAACAGCATGATTCAGCTTGTAAGTCAGCGCTTGCTGTGCGGCTGTTTCAAGCAGATGGCCCTCATCAAATACTACAGAGCTGTACTCTGGCAGCAATGGAAGCTGGCCTTCACGTTTTCTTGCGTCATATGTCCATATATGCTCCATATAGAAATCATGCGAGCAAATAATGACATCTGCAGATTTGCGATAATGGTCGCGTGAGAGTGTTTGACCACAACGATGTCTAACGTCACACACTAAGCAGTCCTGAAATACATCCCAGCCCAGCTCGTTCCACTGCTCATCATTTAAGCTAGGATAGTCCTTGCGATTTCCATATGGATGGAAGCTTTGCATAGAATCCTGCTTATGGACGAAGCTTGGAAGTTCACGATATATATTGTCATAGAGCTCCGCGTCATCTTGTCCAGCTCTCGCATTATCCAGCTTTTTCAAGCAAATATATTGATCTGCTGATTTGCCTAACTTAGCATCAATCGTTAGATCCAAATATTTTCCGAGCTTTGCAATATCGCCTTCAGGCTTTACAAGCTGCTCAATTAAGGACTCATCGGCGCAAGCAATGATGGCTGGTTTTCTTGTGTACCGAGCATACGTGATCGCATACAACAAGTAAACGAATGTTTTGCCCGTTCCTACTCCAGCTTCAGCAAATATCGTTTGTTTATCTGCAAAAGCACGTTCCAATTGAAAAGCCATATAAATTTGTTCATCTCTAATTTCAAAACCAGCTTCAGGCAGCTTCTCATAAAAAACATCAGCGATCCAATCGCTAGCCTGCTGTATAAAAGGTTGTTTCGGGTCAAACTCAAATGGATATTTATTCAAGGTTGCTTGCCTCCATATAGTAGGCACAACCGGCTGTATGCGGACACACAGCCGGTTGTGAAATCTCCTGCACTAATCGTACACTCAAATATATCACTAGAGTGTATGCTTAGTCAAAGGTTATGATTAGTTTGCTTTATTACTCTATCCATTTCACCAGATTCGGCTTCTCATCCAAAATGGATTCATATTGTTCCTTCCAGCCATAAATCGCATCAGGATCAAGCTTCTTGTACCGGTCGTATTTATGCAAACGATCCTGCTCCCGCGCCCAGCCGAAATGTTTTACTCGCAGGTTTGATGTCTTGTTAGCAAGTGAATAAATGTTTTCTGGAAATCTCCCGCAGTGCTGAGGAGTTTGCTTCCACACATATGAAAATCCCTCTACATATTTCAATAGAAATGGGCGGTACACGCTATGGGCATTCCAGTATACATCCTCGCGATAATGATCTTCCGACCAAAAATCAAATAATCGAAACAAATAAGTGAAGGTTTCCGAATCGTTTAGCAGCACTGGCAGCTCTTCCTTAAATTTTTGTTCAAAATATTCATCCGCATCCATATTCAGAATCCACTGCGGCCGAATGCGGATCGTTTCCTCCCATTGCTGCGTTCTTAGCTTTACTTCATTATGAAATTGCGAGCTTTCGTTTTTAATATAGGTCAACGGAATGCCGGCAAGGCATTCATGAACGATTTCCCCGGTATGATCCGTGCTTCCATCGTCAATAATGACCGCATGATCTATATATTCCCTATGATGCTCAAGCACTTCCTTTAAAAAGCGCTCCCCCTCATTTTTTACGATCATAGATAACGTAAGCTTAGGACCTGCTGTGGGCACAATGATTGTAGGTCCTTGTGCTGGCAACATATTCGAATTTGTATATGCTTTGTCCTGCGTGGATTCCATAAACAATATTGCGCGCTCAATATCCGATTCTCGGTAGATATGAAAGGCTGGATATCTGGTGTCCACGTACAAATCGATGCCAAGGGCAACTGCTCGAATGCAGAAATGACGATCTTCGCCCCAAAATGATACATTCGAGATCGTCCGAAATGATATCGGCTTCGCCAGTGCTGAGCGAGCGATATACGTGCATGCACCAAGGCCGCCAACCTGATAAACTCCTGGTACTCTAAGCTTCATTAAAAACATGACAGCCGCTTCCGCACCGTCTCCGGCTTTTACTGTTCCATCTGACTGAAACGGCCAATACGTATCCTTCAGCCAAACCTGCGGCATTTCCATCGTATTAGGCTGCCACTGTGTCCAGAAAATAGTGGAAATGATCTCTTTCTCGGAAGATATCAAAGATTCAATTGCTTCCGGGTGAATCAGCAAATCTGAATCAATGAGGAATAGTCCATCATATTGCTGCTCTTTCGCTGTTTGGATCATATGATCCTTCCAACTTGCGATTTTATCAATTAAATCATTGCTCCAGTAATGAGTAAACTCATCCCTGGTATATGGCGTTATCGAATCGCCTCTTATTAAGATGGTTTCATTTTCATTGTTCTCTTTTTGCTTCGATATAAAATCGCTCAGCAATTGCGAGGACTGCTCGTTATCATTGTCGTCAATAAAGAAATAATCTACTTTAAAAGATCTTGCTTCGATTCGCGCAAGCGAGGCTAAAAAGTGACGCAATATGGTCGGTCTTTGGCGAATGGGACTTCCAATCAATATTCGCTTCAACGTTAGGCCTCCTTTATTCCACAGAAATTCCTTAGGAATGATAATCCATATGAGGCATATGCATCTATTATGCAAAACTCAGATCATTTTTTCAGAATGGAGGCTTAGTGGCCATCACTGCTCTCAAAGAATGGGACTTAAAACCGCTGCTGTTCGGATTGCTTTTTCTATGTTTTGCCGACGCTTTATTTACAGATGTAGGCTTGCGCCTATCATTAATCGAGGAGCTCAACCCGCTCGTACAAAAACTTTATGACTGGAATATCGTTAGCTACTACGGGATGAAGCTAGTGCTCCCGCTGCTGCTTATTCTCATTTATTATCGAATGAAAAATCGGTATTGGATCAACCCTTGTATTCTGATTACGGTATTGATCTACTTTCTCGTCAATATTTATCACCTGGTTTGGATTTCTTACGGTGTCCATGACGGCTGGTTTTCACTTGATTCGCTGATATGAATTTCTTTACCTCTTCCAGGAGTGTTGTATAATAGCTAATAGAAACAATACAACATATTCCTTCTCTCAGGGAGCCAATGAAGGAGTTCACACGAATGATCGATGTAAGGCATTTCGCACCGCTCACACTTGCCAAATATATGTTGAAATGGCTGTTCATTGCTGGAGTGATCGGCATCTTCTCTGGTTCTGCTTCCGCATTATTTCTAGCCAGTCTTGAATTCGTAACCGAAACGCGTGTACAACATTTGTGGTTATTGTGGCTTCTGCCACTCGGCGGTGCCTTCGTAAGTTATCTTTATCTCAAGTTTGGGAAAGAAGCAGGAAGAGGGAATAATCTAATCATAGAGCAAATACATACCGGTAATGGCTCCATCCCATTAAGAATGGCACCACTTGTTCTCATTGGAACTTTAATCACCCATTTATTTGGCGGATCTGCTGGTCGTGAAGGTACTGCAGTGCAAATGGGCGGCAGCTTAGCGGAATGGTTTGGTAAGCTTATTAAACAAAGCTCTCTTGATCGCAAAATCATTTTGATGTGCGGCATTAGCAGCGGCTTTGGGGCTGTCTTTGGCACACCTCTGGCCGGGACAATTTTTGGACTTGAAGTACTTGCAATCGGCGTCATCAGTTATGAAGCGCTGCTCCCCTGCTTCATCGCGAGTTATGTTGGCCATTTGGTGGCTACCTCGTGGGGAATTAAACATATCTCCTATTCAATGGGCGATGTTCCTCCGCTCGACTGGCTGCTCATTGTCAAAGTTGTCACTGCATCTGTGCTTTTTGGTCTAGCCGCATTATTATTCACTCAGCTGGTACGAGGATTCAAACGTTTATTTAGTAAATGGTTTAAAAGTCCTGTTCTCAAAAGCTTTTTGGGCGGACTATTTATAATTGCTCTCGTCTATGCGATCGGAACACGTGATTATTTGGGACTAGGCCTCCCGCTCCTAGAGCAGTCCTTTCAAGAGGCGGTTTCACCGTTTGTTTTTTTATTGAAAACACTATTTACTGCTATAACGCTTGGGACAGGCTTTCAAGGCGGTGAGGTGACTCCACTCTTTGTCATCGGTGCAACGCTAGGAAGCGCGCTTGCAGGTTTGCTCCATGTCTCCGTCCCCCTGCTCGCTGCCATTGGTTTTATATCCGTATTCAGCGGCGCTGCCAAGACGCCAATTGCTTGCTTCATCATGGGCATTGAAATATTTGGGGCTGAAGGTGCTATTTATATGTTTATCGGCTGCTTAATCGCATTTATATGTTCAGGTCGAATCGGCATCTATGAAGCTCAAAAACCAATGGAGTTACGCCCATAAATCGAAAAAAAAGCCTGCTCCTTATCATAAGGAAGCAGGCTTTTTCTATTGGTTAAAAATAAACGATATAGATTACAGCAGCAAGCACGATGCGGTATATCGCAAATGGTACAAGCTTGATTTTGTTAATAAGTTTCAAGAAGAAACGAATCGAAAGAAGTGCAAAAACGAATGCGCTTATGAAACCTGCGATAAAAAACGGCAATGACTCTAACGTGAAGTATTCCCAGTTTTTCGCCAAGGACAACAAGCTCGCACCAGCCATGATCGGCACAGCCATGATGAAAGTGAAATCGGCCGCAGCGCGGTGACTCATGCCTAGCAGCACCCCTCCGGAAATGGTGGAACCGGAACGGGAGAAACCTGGCCAGAGGGATAAACATTGGATAAGCCCAACGGAGAAGGCTTGCTTATAAGTGATCTGATCAACTGACTCGATCTTAGGTTTCTTTGGCCCAAAACGATCGGCAACAATCATAAGTATAGCTCCGATAACTAGACCAATTAGCACTGTACGTATCGAGAATAAATGCTCATCAATGTAATCGTCAAACAATAGACCAAGTACACCAGCTGGGATGAGACCAACGATAACATGTGTTAGCTTTAGCTTTTTCTTCGGTTGAGAAGAAGCTTGTGCCGCGTCCTTGCTGCCTCTGTTCAAGCCCAGCAAGTCAATAAAACGATTTCGGAAAATAATGACTACTGCTAAAATGGAGCCGAGCTGAATAACAATTTTGAATGTGTTCGCAACGTACTTCGTCAAGTACTGTTCCGTTTGAAGCCACATATCGTCAACAATGACCATATGTCCTGTCGAGGATACAGGTGCAAATTCCGTTAATCCTTCAACAATACCTAAAATAATCGCTTTTAAAATCGTAATAAAATCCATGTGTAGTTGAATCTCCTAACTCTCTGATTGATAGAAAGACGACAAAGAACAGCACGGAATAAATCATAACACAAAACGACCCCACTCAACAATTCCAACGCAATACCTATAATTCACATAACTTATATCATTAATAATCGTTACTATAGTTATTTTGTCATTCCAAACCGCCTTGTTGACCTACTCGCATAATCCTAGTAATCACCCAAAACGTTGGCGATAGCCGCATTTCCTGCACAGCTCCTCGACAGCTTCCCGTCTTGAGAATCCATCATAGAGATTAGTTGATCGCTCATTCTCAATAATTTCCGAGAAATGAGTATCATGAATGTTTCCTAAATTAATGACGCCCTCTCCGTCCAAACAGCAAGGAATGACTGTTCCGTCGATGAGAATGCCTGCCTGATTCCTTAAGGCATGGCAGAAGCCTTTTCCGTTATACTCCGGCTCTTTTAAATCCGGCCATTTGAACTCAGGATCTTGGTTTAGGTAAATGCGCTCCGCTATTTTGACGCCTGAGCCGGGTATGAATTTTTCTTCAATTTTATAATCGAGATTAAATGCCTTCTCAATCATGCCCAGGAGTTCTCGGTTTTTGTTTTTCTGCTGATTCGTTTCATTGTCCATATCTAAGTTCCATAGCCGAAACGAAATAATAATATTGCTGCTTGCAACTGCTTCTTTTACGAAGGATAAGATTTCAGCAAGGTAGCCTTCTTTATTCGTAGAACCGGCATGGCCGTCAAAGCTGTGCAGCGAAAAGTTAATTTGACGCAAGGCCGGCTTGTTCAGAAGCTTCTCCTTGTTTTTAGTAATAAGCGTACCATTAGAAGTAATATTTACTTTGAAGCCCTTCTCATGGCTAATATCGAGCAGCTCGTCCATCTTAGGATGCAGCATTGGCTCGCCTTTTACATGAAAATAAATATAATCCGTATGCGGCTTGATCTGGTCCAGTGTTTTTTTGAAATCCTCCACTTTAATGAAACCTTTCGCTCGCAATGTGGGCGGACAGAAGCTGCAGGATAAGTTGCAAATACTTGTCGTCTCTATATAAAACTTTTTAAATTTTTTCATTAGTCTAGTACTCCGTTTCCCATGGATCCAGCTGCATTTACCTCGTTAGCTTGGACCTGCTTATCGTGTCAGCTTCTATTATACAACGCCAAACACGAAAGTGACAAAAAGGAATAAACAGCAGCAGCCGTTTATTCCCTCTTCTCTTCACGCAATGGCCGAATTCCAATCGGAATCGCCTCATGACCGCTATTCACGAATGAAGCTTGGAAAGAGCCTTCATAACGGAAAATTTGGCCAAGGATAGGGTTCCGAACATCCACTGATATTTTGTAGCAGCGCTCCTCATCGTCATACCACTCATTCACTTCTGCTCTGCCAGTAAACAAACGAGGAAATCGAAATTGAAGCCACCCTTCATAGAAACGCTGCTCACCCGAAATGATTCGAATTCCGCCCTTTGTGGAAACTGCAACATCCAAATCGACTGCTAAATGCTGCTTATTGCCTAAATAATCAACGATAACTTCTCTTTCTCCGCTATACACCATCGTTGCGTCAAAATGGCGGATCGTCCTTGGAAACTTGAATTTGCGAATCCACGTGACGGTTTCACGTCCGAATGCATCTACATATGCATAGTTTTCTATTGAAAACGGGATGTTTACGCCGCCTTGGGGGAACATGATGTGGCGGAGCGTTCCAACAAACAATGGCAGTGCAGCAAGTTTGTTGTACCATATAAGCTGCATGACTCCATGTCCGATGGACGCGGTACGATCTTGACTGCAAAAGCCAAAACGCTTCTGAATGCGAGGATGAAGCTTCTGAAAATCAGCTCCTAACGCTTGTTCATATATAGAACGCATCGTAATTTCCCCCTTTTTCTAATCTAATTATTTAAATTGTCTTTTACAGCGGCTCGCTTGCGGCAAATGACGTCTGCTTAAATAGGCTGTTAAGCCTAAACCAATCATTGGCAACGTAAGCGTAATTGGATTAAAAGGCGACTTCAGCAATTCTGAATAAAATAGAAGCGCTGGCATTGTGAGTGAAATAAGTGCCAATACGTGAATGATATAAATCCATTTTCTCCTATGGAAACAAGCGATGAGCACACCAAGTCCCATTTCACCAATACCAATCAGTTGAACCATTTGCAGCTCCATTCCTTTAAACCAACCAACCTGCCTCATCATCGTCAACTCTCCCGTTTCTGGGAACAATAGCTTAGGCACAAAGCCTTCATAACACCAGAGCAGAACGATGAAGCAGACGCTCAAATAATGAAGCAAAGCTCTCTCTGCAACAACAGAAGGAGGGATGCGTTCCTCAAGCCATATTCGCAATCGATCGAAGCTCCATGCGGTAGCCCAGCCAAATAGGGGACGGAATAAAAAGCGATCCAAAATTCGTCCTGCAATACCGAAACGAGTCTGATAATTAAATAATGTTATAAAGGACTGTTTGTCTCCAAGATCCTTGTACTTCCAGTAACCGCCTCCGATTCGTATAAGCGACATTCGCTGCTCTGAAGCAAAAGTTAGCGTTGATACTCTTTCATTTCCATCTTTGAAAATTGTGCTGCTCGTTTCTCCTGTGCCTCTTATGTTTAGACCAAAACCAATTCTCGTTTCATACTGGAATTTCTGGATGTCGGATTCACTGTTTTTTGGTAAATATTGAATTTTCGAGAATCTGAGATCCCATTGCTCATGCAGCTGTGGGATTTGAGTATGCGCCCAAAGCTCATCCTGTGTTGCACGAATTTCGAGCTCGACGTAGATCGGTTTTCTATTCATTCATGCTCCTCCTATTCCATCGTCCAAAAATCTCTCTAATAACTCTGGTGTCGGGATGATGCACATTTCATGTTTCTCAAACCATCGATAGCGATTTCGCGCAATAATATGATAAACATAGTTTCTCCAAGCAAGCGGTACGAAGCGAAACCAATACAACAACCTCCACCAGCCGTCAAGCTTGCGAAATACTCGAAGTGCCGCTTCGGATTTGGTATAGTACTGGTTTGACTGCACCATTACAAACGTGTCAAGATCATCTATAGGCAAATTCCCATTCTTAAGTAACTCCTGACCCACAGGCGACTGAAGCGCAGCAAATCGAAAATATTTCTTTTTATCTCTCTTCACGACAAAGTGAGTAATTTTATTACATAACATGCATTTTCCATCAATGAGCAGCACAGCAGCTTCGTCGTAGTGTGAGGTTATTGCTTCCATGTTAAATCGCTCCCTCTCTCCTTTTATTTTAAACGCAAGCTGTATAGTAACGGCAGTTCCATCTTTCATAGAACGACAAACAAAGGGGTACTACGTTATGTAGTACCCCTTTGCCTTCTAGTTATGTAAAATAGGTTATTCCTTCTCATCCCGCTGGAAAATTCCTCTTCGCTTCACTTTTTCCACAGCTTCTTTGCTGCTGCGCACGCCAAGCTTCTTGAGCATTTTATTGACCTGATTTTTGAGTGTGCTCTCTGCCTTGTAGAGCTTCTTCTCAATTTGCGATTGCGTGTATCCGGCTTCAATAAGCTCGAATACTTCACGTTCTGCGCCAGTTAATTCCTTAAGCTGCTCCTCGCGCTTTAGCCGAGTCAGTTCGTTAAGTAATGCCTCCATGGGAGCAGAATGATGATAGGCATTACGAATCGTTTGCGGCAGCTCCTGGAAGCGTGTCTTCTCCAAATACTGTACAGCACCGGCTGTAAAGGCCTGAGTCATCGTCTGCTCATCATTTAATGACGTTAACATGATAATCTTGGCGGGAGAATGCTCATGCATAAGAATAGCTGTATGAATGCCGTCAAGCCTGCTGCCTTCCAGCTGAATATCCATTAGTACAACATCAAACGTAAGCGTTTGTGCAAGATATATCGCATCGGTAGAATTAGTTGCCGTACCTACAACAAGCAAATCAGACTCTTTATTCAAAAAAGTAGTGAGCGCTTTAATCCAATCTGTGTCATCCTCAACGATAAACACTTTGATATGACTCAAGGTTGCTCCCTCCTTCTCTACTCATTTTAAAATCTTTTTTCGCGGCCATATTAAGGCTGCACGTGTTCCTACACCTTCTTGGCTGGTCAGAATGACCTTTGCACCGCTCTTTTGCATAACATTATAAACATAAGATAAGCCAAGTCCGAAATTCCGTCCACTCTTCCCACTGCTATAGAAGGGATCAAACACTTGGCTTAACTTCTCCTCCGAGATGCCCATGCCACTATCCTGCACAGAAAGCTCCGCACCCTTCTTATACGCTGAAAGCCTTACTTCAATTGCTCCTCCATTTGGCATTGCATCACTTGCATTCATGAGCAGGTTACCAAATGCCTCGCTAATATGAATGGGATCACATTGGATGACAGGACGCAGCTCATACTTCGCGGTTAACGAAATACCTTTATTTTGCATCAGACCCTCATGCTGAAAAAGAACTTTTTCGATGAGCTGATCGAGTTGAACCGGCTGCTCCTTAAGTGTAATGTCCTTTATTTGACTATGAATACGGCTGATCATCTCAAGCATATGATTGGATGCATTCGTTATGATCTGCATTTGCTGCATAGATTGCTCATTCGATTCAGGCAGCAGATTTCTTAAATTTTCCGTACTGATGGCTATTTTCCCTATTTCATTTTTTATCGTATGATTAAGCATCGTAGTTCCAGTGCTAACTGCTCGCATCGTACTTTCCATTGGATCATGCTCAAAGCGGAGTTTAACACCAAGAACACCATACATGAAGGTACATAACAGCGCGACCGACAACGAATAAATCATAAAGACTGAAATATAATTAAAAAATTCAAAGTCTGGCGTAATCACCTTTGCCACATATATGAAGATTAGAACAGCAAGCAGTGTTGGAACCATTATGATTGTGGTGATAAAGCGGCTTCGCTTTATCTTTGGATCACGCTCTTTCCAAAAGGATGCGACTAATAAATAACAGGAAATTAAATAATAAGGCGCGCTCCATAGCAGCAAAAGATTAAAAAACCATTGCACATCAGAAGAAATCATAACAAACAAAGCCATCAAAAAAATCGGAATAGAAAGATAAAATTTCAGTTTTTTTCTCATTCGGTTATGGTCTAGAACAGACGCATAGAGCAGGCAGAATACAAAAACAGCATAAGGCGTGAATGTATAATTAAAAAATTGCAAGAGATCAGTTATTATGAATAACCCGATGTCTATTAAGACTTCTGAGAGTCCGCCAATTGAAGCACTGAACAAAAATAAAGCAGCCCAGCGATTCGATTCGCTCCTGCGATTATTTAAGATGACAATTACGGCTGCCGTAAATAATGCGACAAAATAAAACAGCATATAGGGTACCATCCTGTCATTGTTTGTATGTCTATCCTACCATATTTTTAGTCGAACGATTCTGCTGAACAATAAAAAAATCCCGATCCAGCTCTAATGAGAGGATTGGGATTTTTTTGAATAAACATTTTAATAGTCCGATTTCGGCTTACGTGGCTGAGGTTTCGGCTTATTCTGAACGGCTGGCAAATGCCTCATGCTTCTGAGCATTGGTCCTTTGCAGATCGGACAGGTTTGCTCTGTCGCAGCAAACTCATCTCTAACCCATGCTTTGCAGTCCGGATTTTTACATTTGAAAATTTTGGTCGCCTTTAATTTCGGTTTTTCTTCTTCGCTAGTAGCCACGCTTCTGTATTCCCCTTTTCTCTCTATGCTTACGTCATTAATTATTTACATCGTTAAATAAACAGGGATTACACAAACTGGCTTAGATAACGATACGCTATTCCCAGTGAAGGCCAATTGTCCACTTGATTTATTAACTTTGAATGTAACGATATTGTTTGTGTCTCGGTTTGCAGCAAGTAAATAATTGCCGTTTGGCGTCAGTGCAAAATGACGTGGATGTCCGCCTTCAACCGAAATGTGCTGAACAAGCGACAAAGCACCCGTTCGTTCATCGATTGCGAAAACAACAATGCTGTCATGACCACGATTGGAACCATATACATATTTGCCGTCTGAAGATACTGTAATTTCAGCACAAGAGTTTTCACCTTCAAAATCCGCAGGAAGTGTGCTAACGGTTTCTAAAGTCGTCAACTGGCCGGTCTCTTGATCGTATGTAAACGATGTAATTGTTGAATCCACCTCATTAATAACATAGACGAACTTACCATTCGGATGGAACGACAGATGACGCGGCCCTGCTCCTGGATGCAAAGAAAATTCGGCATGGTGAATAAGCTTATGATCAGCTTCATCCAAGCGATAAGTGACGATTCGATCCAGTCCCAAATCAGAAACGAACAGGTATCGACCGTCAGGGCTGTAGAATGAGGAATGTGGATGCGGACGATCCTGGCGTTCTGGATGCTGACTGCTTCCAACATGTTGTTTCACATCAAGCTCTTGACCGATAGCGCCCTCTTCTGTAATGCCGAAAAGTCCAATCATGCCGCCATGATAGCTAGTAACCGTCAAATATCGGCTATTCGCATCGCGCTGAATATGACAGGTCGTCGAAGCGACCGTCTCTTTACGGTTTATGAGCCGTAATGAGCCCTCCTTGGTATCAATGGCAAATGCCGCAGCCTCTCCAACCTTCAGACCTGATTGATTTACGGTTTCGGAGATCGTATATAATAGCTTGCGGTCTGCATCTACATTGAGAAACGTCGGATTTTTAAAATCAGCAACCGCGTCCGTCAACGTTAATGTACCCGATTGCTCATCGAATGCATACACGTACACGCCATTCTCCTCTGCTTCTGCATAAGAGCCTGCGAACACAAGCAAACGTTGTTGTTCATTTGTCACGTTTAAAACCCCCTAAGTATTTGCATGTCGTCGCTTCTTAACGAGCGTCTGACTTTTATACCGTTATCTATTATAAGTTGTGAAAGCTAATCCGACAAATACGTTTTTTTATACGATCATTTTACGATTCCAGCTGCTGCCTGTCCAGACAACAAAGTCGCCGAGGCTAACACCCTCAGCGACTTTCGTTAATGGCACTTCAAAACGTTTTTCATTTATCAAAATAAAAGCAGACATGATAGACAACTCGATGATTTTACCAATGCGCTCAATTTGACAGTTGCTTCCGAGAGTTGCATCCTCCATGAAATGTCCGCCCTTCGTAAGCTATTAAGACTTTGATGAATCAGGAACGCAATAACCATTCGAACATGTAACATCAGCGTCCCCTTCATTCACTTGAATAAAGGTTGGATGTTTTTCTTCCCACGCTTTATTTAATGTGTCCAAAAACACCTCTGGCGATTGTGCGCCGGAAACAGCATATTTACGATCAACTACATAAAAAGGAACACCTCGTATGCCGAGCTTGCTGCCTTCCTCTTCTTCTCCACGGACATTGTCAGCGAATTGGTTAGACTCAAGCATTGCAGCTGCTGTGGCAGTGTCAAGGCCAACTTCAGCAGCGATTTCTACAAGTCGCTCGCGATTCCCGATATTTACGCCATCTGTAAAGTAAGCTTTAAACAATCTCTCGGAAAGTTCCTTTTCCTTGCCCTGCTCAGCAGCAAAGTGAACGAGACGATGTGAGTCAAACGTATTTGTAGAAACCGTTCCTTCAAAATGGAATGTGATCCCTACAGCTGCAGCTTGTTCTGCTACGTTAGCTGTTGTTTCCTTTGCTTTCTCTACGCTCATTCCATACTTCGTTGCAAGCATGCTGTATGTGCTTATATTTGAATTAGGATCAGCACTTGGATCTAGCTCAAAACTGCGGAATACGATTTCGATCTTGTCTTTATGCGCAAATTTTGCAAGTGCGAGCTCGAACTTCCTTTTTCCTATATAACAAAACGGACATACATAATCCGACCAAATTTCAACTTTCAATGTTGGCACCTCCAGAATGTTTAAAAAAAGTATGATACTATCTTTCTTATTGTAACATGTTTGCATAACTTTTTGAAAACATCTCGCTGGTCAATTTGACAGATACAAAAAGATTCTTATCGCAAGTTACCTTGTCGATAAGAATCTTTTGTTTATACTGCAAATATATGACGTCCAATTTTTACGGTTTGCTTGCGTGACCAAATCCATTCTGATGTAGCTGTCTCTGGATTAAAATAATAAAGAGCTCCACCTGTTGGATCATAACCTTTGACAGCTTCCTGTGCTGCTTGATAGGCAAGTTTGTTTGGGGTAAGATTATATTGCCCATCATCAACAGCAGTAAATGCTCGCGGCTGTTCAATAACGCCTCTTACTGTATCTGGAAAACTAGACGATGCCAATCGATTCATAACGACAGCTCCAACTGCAACCTGTCCTTTATAGGATTCGCCACGTGCTTCTGCATAAATAATTCTTGCCAGCAAATCAAGCTCACCTTGATTCACGGATACACTCTTAAGTGTTTTCCAGGTCTGTGCGCCTGCGACGCCGTCTGAAGCCACACCAAAATCCTTCTGAAAACGTTTGAGTGACTCTAATGTTGTTGTGCCAAAATAAGCAGTTACGTCTTTATTAAAATAACCTAGCGTTTTTAACCGATATTGCAAATCTGGAACATCAGGTCCTGAGCTTCCTACCTTTAATGTAGCAGGCGGAGCAGCATGAGCAGCTTCGAGCGGAACCGAAAATGCCAGCATAAATATAATAATAAGCGCCATACTATGTTGTATGAATTTAGTGTTCATCATTTAAGAATGAACCTCCTTTTTCTATAGCGTACATACAAATTGTCCGCAATTTGGAAGAAGATTGGCAACTCTTCTACAGACTCGTTTGAGTTTAGCACAGTTAAAATGGAATTGTAACCGAATTTGCAGAATTGCATATATTTACTAATTTACAACATCGCAAAAATCTGAATCAAATAATGAAGCAATCTTAACGGTTTACTGTGACGTGATATAGAGGAATTCGGAATATTTAAAAGCTAATAAAAAGAAAAAAACTGTTGAGTTTCCTCAACAGTTTTTTTCTGATTTATAATGAAAATAGATTAGTTGTTATTTGTTGCAACCTTACCGTCATTGGATTCCTCTTTGTCGCTCGATAGGAACCAACCTATAACCGCGATCAGGACAAGGACAACATAGAAGGTAATTTTCCAAGCTGCTGAATGGGAGAATGATTCTGGAATGATCCCCAGTTTAGGGTGAGACAATGTGACAACAGCCAGCTTGACGCCTACCCAACCTACGATAACGAATGCAGCAACTTCAAGACCAGGCTTGCGCTCTAGCAGCTTCACGAAAGCTGAAGCAGCGAAACGCATAATGATTAGACCAATGAAACCACCGATAAAGATGACTGCAAAGTGACCGCCATCCATTCCGCCTATTTTCGGCAAATTGGTCGTTGGCAGCGCCATTGCAAGCGCAACAGCTGCCAAGATAGAATCTACTGCAAATGCGATATCCGCAACTTCTACCTTCAATACGGTAAACCAAAAGCCACTCGCTTTTTTGGTTTCTTTTTTGTCTTCAGTTGCATTATCGACATGCTTCTTGAAAATGACTTTTCGGAAAATATGGTTTAGCGCAATGAATAATAAGTACAACGCGCCAATTGCCTGTACTTGCCATACTCCAACCAGAAAGGAAATAGCGAATAACGAAGCAAATCTGAAAACAAATGCCCCTGCTAAGCCATAAAACAATGCTTTCTTCCGTTCTTTCTCCGGCAGATGTTTGACCATGATAGCCAGCACAAGTGCATTGTCTGCTGCGAGCAAACCTTCAATTGCAATGAGGATGAGCAGAACCCATCCATATTCCATTAACAAACCAAAATCCATACAAGATTCCTCCCTTTCGACTCTGCATAAGTAAATTTAACTTGTGCTTACACCCAAAAAATAGACCTTTGCCGACTAGTGGCAAAGGTCTCGCTAACAACGTTAAGTTGCCAATAAAGCCGGAGATCGTTAGATTCTCGTAATGACGACTTTACTGTAGCAGCTACTCCCCTTTGGAATGAAGCACGATGAAGTTATAAAAAGGTATACGGGCTGTTTATTAATGGGTTTCAAAAATAAAAAATAAAATAATTGAGATATTATTTTGTTTTTTTTAGAGTGACCATTATATAAATTCTTATACATCCAAACACCATAATCAACGTATGAGGGTCATAATGAGAAGAAGTCTCTGAGTTGAGTATTCTTTTTTTCCTATTACCCTTATATAACGTTGTACCCGCTTACTCTAATTGTTACAATATAACTATTCATCTGGTTATTATTACATTTTGTTAACATAATTATTATTATGTTTATTAAATGTCGTTAACTATTCGCACCATTAATTTTAGGAGTGACTCGCCATCAATATTATTAAACAAAAAGATCGTGAAGAGCTCGACAAAAAACTTCCTATGATGCCTTGGTATATTGAAAAATTTATTAATTACAAACTTCCGGATTTATCTCCTTCATCGCTTGTCGAATATATGAGAGACTATGAAACCTTTCTTAACTGGTTAATGGCTGAAGGTCTTTCTGAAGCAGCAACTATTAGAGACGTAGCTTTGCTTGAACTGGAAAAGCTGCATATGGACAGTATAGATGGCTTCCGTATGTATTTATCGACTCATAAAGTGGAACGAAACAGTAAAACGACGATCTCTCGCAAGCTTTCCTCCCTCCGCTCGTTATTTCATTATTTAAGTCAAATTGCAGAGGATGAGGAGTTTTATCCTCTGCTCAAACGGAATGTTATGGCAAAGGTTACGATTAAACGTACGCATAAGCCAAAGGATACAGCCGCAAAGCTTGAGGGAAAGCTCCTTCAAGAAGAGGAAATTTCCGAATTTATGGCTTATATTAAACAGCATTATGGGACGGATGTTGGCAAAAACAAGCAGGCACTTTACGCATACGAGCTTAATATGATAAGAGATGCATGTATCATTAGCTTTATTCTACATTCAGGCTTGCGCGTATCTGAACTCGTCAATTTGAACGTCGATGATATCGATCTCAAGAAGAAGCTTTCCTATGTATATCGCAAAGGTAAAAATGACGATACGTTTAAAACTCCTGTATATTTTCGCCAAGAGGCGGTTGAGGATTTGCAAGCTTATTTGACTCTCAGGGAACTCCGTTACAAGGCGCCAAAAAGAGAAAAAGCTTTGTTTCTGGCTGTTGCTAATGGAAAAAACGAGGGTTCGCGCATGACGAAGCGAGCCATTCAAGAAATGGTCCTGAAATATGCCAAACGCTTTGGAAAACCGTACTTATCTGTACATAAGCTCAGACATAGCTTCGCCACGGACTATTATCTGCGAAACGACATCTACAAAACCCAAGAGCAGCTTGGGCATGCTTCGCCGGAAACGACGCAAATTTATGCGCATTTAACGGATAAAACGATGGCACAAGCAATCGATCGTACAAAAAAAGAGGACGAGTCAAGCTAGCGCATTTTTTGCGTTAGCCTGACTTGCCCTCTTCTTTTATTTCATGCCATTAAGAACTGGTTTGCAAAATAACAGATTCCTGCATAGACAGCTGGGTTAGAACAAGATTGGAGTAGATGCCGCCTTTCTTCATCAGCTCCGGATGCGACCCCTGCTCGGCTACTCTTCCATTCTCAATGACGAGAATAAGATCAGCATCCTTAATAGTGGATAGTCTGTGCGCGATAATAAAAGCCGTTCTTCCTGCTAGCAGCGTGTGCAAAGCCTCTTGGATATGCTGCTCTGTTTCCATGTCAACGCTGGAAGTAGCCTCGTCTAATATGAGTATGCCGGGATCTGATAGCAATACACGGCCGAAAGCGAGCAATTGCCTTTGGCCTACTGAGAGTTTTGAGCCTCGCTCCTCCAACTGCGTTTGATACCCATCTGACAATTTGCTTACAACGCGGTCTAGCCTTACGCTCTCGGCTGCTCTAAGCAGCTCTTCCTCTGTTGCATGGTCGTTGCCATAACGCAAGTTCTCTTCTACCGTACCCGCAAAAATAAATGAATCCTGAAGCACGATTCCCATTTGCTTGCGTAGAGATTCGAGCGTTGCCTGCTTGACGTCCATCCCGTCGATTCGCACGGTACCGTCAGTAGCATCGTAGAAGCGCATCAAGAGATTAACGATCGTGCTTTTTCCAGCGCCGGTTGGCCCGACTAAAGCTACTCTTTGCCCGGGCTTAACGAGAAATGAAACGTTATGAAGCACATCAGGTTTATTTTCCTCATATCGAAAAGAAACGTTATCAAACTCAACCTCACCGCGAACCTGCGGCAGTTCTAAAGCATGTTTGCTATTTTTTACCTCTGGATCGGTATCCAGCACTTCAAAAATACGCTCGGCAGAAGCCATAGCTGACAACAGCTGGCTATACACCTTGGATAAGGCGCTCAGCGGCCCCCAGAAGCGCCATAAATAATTAATGAACGCCATAATGAAGCCAAGCGTAAGCGCGCCTTCAATGACCTTCGTGGCTCCGAACCAAACTACGATACAGGTGCCCAGCATTCCGATCATTTCAACCAGTGGATATACAGTCGATTCCAATGTAATTGCTCGCATAAATGCGCCTTTGTTGCGGGTATTTATGCCTTCAAATCGCTCATTATTTGTCCGCTGGCGTGAGAAGGCTTGAATGACACGAATGCCCTGTATCGTTTCGTTCACATTACCGTTAATCGATGACATCGTTGAGCGTGAACGCGACCATGAGCCTTCAATTTTTGGACGGAGCTTTGCAACGATGAAATAGAGCAGCGGCATCATAATAAATGATAGCAAAGCAAGCTGCCAATCCATCCAGATCAAAATAATGACGATGCCAAGTAAATGCGTAACCTCCATCACCATCGTTATCAAACCGCCGTTGATTAGCTCGCCAATTGCATTCGTATCATTCGTAATTCTGGACATAATTTTACCAGCGGGACGTCCATCAAAAAAACGAAAGGACAAGGTTTGCAAATGATTAAATAGTTGCTGACGAAGATCAAACAAAATACGTTGACCTGTAAAATTAATCCATCTGGTATGCATATAGCTAAACAACCAGCCTATTAGCTTAACGCCCAGAAGAATAGCGCCTAATACATGGATAACCGAATAATCTTTTTGGTTTATCCCTTTATCGATAATATATGCAAGAATAATTGGCTCGGATAAGCTTAATAACATATTAATAAGCACTATAATAATGACCCACGTCATTAATTTGCGATACGGGATAAGATATTGAAGCATACGCCGCATGTATTTCCCATTAAATGGCTTCTCTTCTACATCAGAATCCATATCCCACTCCACTTGACTCATGTTTTCACCTCTCTTCTATTGATGTGCAATTTGCTTCTGTCTATCGAACAATTGACGGAAAAAGCCACTGCCTTCGTTTAGTTCTTTATGTGTGCCTTCTTCAGCCACACGGCCATTTTCAAGTACAATAATACGGTCCGCATGCTGAATCGAGGAAAGCCGCTGCGCGATTATAAAAGTCGTACGACCTTTCATGACTTCTAATAAAGCTTCATGAATAGCTGATTCTGTTGCTGTATCTACACTCGCTGTCGCTTCATCCAATACTAGAATTGGCGGATCCATTAAAATCGCACGAGCAAGCGCCACGCGTTGTCTTTGTCCGCCAGAGAGCCCGACACCCCGCTCACCGATTCGTGTATCGTAGCCATTCGGCATGCTTTCGATGAAGGAATGGATTTGCGATTTGCGTGCTGCCTCCTCAATTTGCTCCTGCGTTGCATCCGGATGACCGTAGGCGATATTATCTCTAATCGATGCTGAGAACAAGAAGGTCTCTTGCGGTACAATTCCTATGCTTCGCCGCAGTCCATCAAGCTCATATTCCCGCACATCTACACCATCAATGAGTACACTGCCACCGGACACATCATAATAACGAGAAAGCAAGCCAATTAGACTGCTTTTTCCTGAACCCGTGGCACCGAGTACACCGATCACCTCACCTTGCTTCACTTGGAAAGAAACCTCATCCAATATCGGCTTATCCTTCGCTAAATCCTGATCGGAGAAGAAAAATGTTACGCGATCAAAAACGACATTACCGTGCATTCCGTCCGTATTTATCGCTTGTTCAGGGGTTTGAATATCAACCGGTGTGTCCAGTACTTCAAATACCCGTGGAGCTGCTTTAATGGCTTGCTGGAAAATATTAATTTGCCAGCCTAGCATATTCAGCGGCCAAATAATGCCCCATGTGTACCATTGAAACGCCATGAAGGTACCAATCGACATCTCTTCCCGAGCAACAAAAATAGCACCGATCCAGATCATCAAAACAAACGTGAGTCCTCCATAAAAGCCCATGAGCGGAAATGCTTTTGCCTCAAGCCTTGCCCGGTCCATATTTGTATCGAAATTTTGCTCATTTCGCTCAGCGAATTTTCGTTGTTCTACATTCTCCGTTGCAAATGATTTGACAACTCGAATGCCTGAAATATTTTCTTGAAGCGTAGTCGTTAAACGCCCCATTTGTTCGCGAATATTGGACCAAGCTGGTCCTACTTTGTGGTTAAAGCGAAATAACACGAGCAAAATAAAAGGAATTGTAATTAAGCTGATTAAAGTTACTTTCCATTGCATCGTCATCATGAAAATCGTCGTTCCGATAAATGTCAGCATGCCAGTAAATAGATTCATCGCTCCAAACCCGACAAAGTTTTTTACCGCATCAATATCCCCAGTCATTCTGGACATGAGCTGACCCGTCTGCGCACGGTCATAATAAGAAAATGATAAACGCTGCAAATGCTCATAAAGCTCTTTCCGGAGTTTAAATACGACATTTTGACCGACTAGCTCTTGGGAATAACCTTGTATAAACATGCCTAAGCTCTTTAAAGCTTGAATGCCTGCTAAAGCAAGTGTTAACCCGATCACGACGGACATATTGCTTTTTCCGATTCCTTCGTCAAATATTTTGGCTAATACCCAAGGAGCTACCAAATCGAATATCGTCGCAAAAATCATAATGATAACCGCTGTAAATACCCATTTGGCACTCGGTCTTACATAAATCATCAAACGTAACAGCGTTTTCATTGGATTGCCCCTTCCCCTATAGGAAACAAAAAAAGACCTCAAGCCATCATCGGCTTAAGATCTTCGTATAATAGCGTGCAACGGTCAAAAAAGCTGCGTTGACACCAATGAACGAAGGCAGCCCGATCGGCATGTTTGAACAACAAGATGGAAATTCATGCTAAACTGCGCGCCTTCGACATTCATTCCAATCTGATTGAAAAACATTCGTGAGCCCCCCTTTTCGTATCCATTTGATCATATTTTCCTAACCCATCCAAATCTTAACACCTGTTTCTGCCTTTGCGCAAAAGGTTATTACAAAAAAAGATTTAAAACCTGTCCGACTCATTCGGCAAATCAAAGTCGCTTGAGGAGATGCCTTCCTCTACCGCAAACTCAAAATCCTCAATATCGTAAATTTGTACAGGGACCTCTGCTTCTATCAGCTTATCTTGGAACTCAAACTGATCCGACAGCAATGGGACTTGCAGCTTCAGCCCTGTTAACAGCAATTCCGTTTCGATCGGATCGAACATCTCGCCATAATGGGCATTATCGACAGCATGCACGACCGTAAAATGAATCGTATCATTTAGAATGAGCGGAGAGCTTTCTCGCCAAGGCACTTGCATTGCCTTTTCAATTTTTTTGCGATTAAGAGCATCCTCAAAAAAAGCAATAAGTTCATTTATTTTGGTTTTTACATGCCCATCATCATCTGGATCATCCATGACGGGTTCAACTCCGTCTCTCATTTCATACAGCTCAGCTATGGATGAATAAGGAACGACAAAATCAATTGGACGACTCGGTACAAGAAGATGTCCATACGTTGCCACCAGTACTGCCTCTATTACAAAACGTCGCCGCATGTGATCTCCTCCTATCATTTTGTGAAATAAAGCTAGTTTCATAGAACCGGTATACAAATAAGAATGGTTACACATTATTATACAATAATATATTGCATGTACACGAGAGCCATAAATCCAGATTTGCACAATATGTACGCCTCGCAGTAAAATGATCGTTATATTAGAATTTATATCGCTTCGTTATAGTATAGGAGGGTAATACGAATGCAAAAAGAAAAAGCCATCATCATTGGAGGCGGTCCGTGCGGCTTGGCAGCAGCGATTGAACTCGAACGGATTGGTCTCCAGCCACTTGTGATAGAGAAACGCAACATTGTACATTCAATCTCGCAATATCCCACTTATATGCAATTTTTCAGCAGTCCAGAAAATCTTGAAATCGGCGATATACCATTCACAACGGCTAACGATAAGCCTTCTAGACTGGAAGCACTTAATTATTATAGAACAGCCGCGCAGCGCAAAAACGTTCGTGTGCAAGCCTATGAAATGATAAATAAGATTACGCCTGAGAATGGACAGTTTATTTTGCATGGAGAAGATCGTTTTGGCGAGAAGCGCACATACCAAAGCAAGTATGTCATCATCGCTACAGGTTATTTTGATCATCCGAATGAGCTGGGCATTCCCGGTGAGCAGCTCGATAAGGTTAGTCATTTCTTCCGCGAATCGCATCCCTACGTTGGCATGAAAGTTGCGATTATTGGCGGCAGCAACTCCGCAATCGATGCGGCATTAGAGCTAGAGCGGGTCGGTGCAGAGGTAACGGTCGTCTATCGCGGCAATGATTATTCCACCAGCATTAAGCCTTGGGTTAAGCCAGGCTTCCAGAGCAAAGTAACGAAAGGCTCCATTCGCATGCTGTTTCAGTCAACTGTAACCTCTATCGAAAACAATGACATCACTGTCCTAGGACCTGAAGGCGAGATCCGTTTGGAAAATGATTTTGTATTAGCATTGACCGGCTTCCATCCCGATCGAAACTTCCTTAACACAAGCGGCGTTACGATTGAGGAAGAAGGGTATCCAACCTTCAACGAAGATACGATGGAAACGAATGTTCCAGGCATTTATCTCGCAGGTGTCGTAGCCTCCAGACATGAAGCAAATGAAATTTTCATCGAATCCGGACGTTATCATGGCCATAAAATTGCCGAACATATTTTAAGCCTCACATGATTATATGGTTAAGCTTTGAATCATACACCAAAAAAAGGGAATCAGCCTATTAGGCTTGATTCCCTTTTTTTTCGAACTGGTTTTTAAAAGCGTTGATTTGTTGGTCATCTGGCTGTTTATCGCCATACCTTGCTTCTTCGTACAACTCAATAAATCGAGGCATATTGTCGAGCTTGCCAGCCTGCCATGTATTCAGGTCTTCTGACGTTTCGCGCGGAGTCATATGTTCTTTGACCGTATACCCCTGTTCGGCGCTGCTTCTCAATAAGCGAGCATATAAAAACCTGATTTTTTCTGTATTTGTTCGCAGCTCATTCCATTCCTGAGCAAAGGAGCGCTTCTTTGGCAGCAGCTGCTTCAGTTTATTGCCCATTTGCTCTCGCCATTTAGTTAATGTCATTAAACTTTCAACTTCGTCTGTAAAACCAACCCCGTTATTGCGGCTATCTGCTCCTCTTTCCTGCAATTTAGCAGCAAGCAGCTTCACCCATTGCATTACCTTTCTAGCAATAAAATAGAACAGAATACAGATAATGATGATGACTAACACGATGCCGATAATTTTCGCAATTTGCTCGAGTAGCAGCATCCAATCAGAAGGCGGCTTCGTTTCCTCCAAAGGCATCTCAGGTGTTGAAGAATCAATAGGTGGTTCTTCGACCGTTGTTTGCTCTCTTGACCGGTTTAGCCAATTCATTATTCGCTCAATGATCGAATGAAAGAAGCTCTCAATCATCTTCTGAATTTGGCGGAAAAGAGCAAGAATGCTAATGATGCTGACGATTACAATAATTAATAGACGATTTTGGCGTTTGAAAGCAAGAGTAGCTGACGTTTTCCCTGAATCTACGGTTTCACTGTTCAAATGCCGCTCATTTGCAAAAAAGAAAAATAAAATGACAGCAGCAATTCCGCAAACGATTAAAACACCGTTGTATTCCATCAGTTTTTTTAACGCAATTATTTTTAACGGCTGCACAGCTACATAAAGGAGAACACCAATCAGCATCTGTGTGTTGGGAAATGAGTTGAACCATCCGCGCAATTGCGCTGACATGCCCTTCATCGCTGCTATAGCTGCAGCAAGTCCGCATACAACCATAGGAACGATATCCACATTGCCTACCCATGCGATAATGAATAAACCGCTATGCAACGCCCCAATAGCGATAGCTAGAAGAAGCTTCACGCCGTATCGTAATCTTGGATATTTTCCGAGGATTAGCGATGCCGCCCAGTAACAGAGAGGAATCGTTGCTATCCATGGCCACAAGGCTCCAGCAGGCAGCAAGTAAACAGCTATCGCTATAAATACGGGCAAATAAAAGAGCAGTTCAATAAAACCTTGACCTAAGGGGTTTAAAGGAAAAGATCGCTTCTGTGGCTCATTCACGCGGTCACCTCTTCTCTGCCGCGACCTGATATCGCTTGTCCATCATCACTAATCGTGGGCTTAGCTTTATCTGTCAGCATCCAAACTGCGACTGCATTGCCGTTGTAGCGAAGCTGTTCAGCTTGTTTTTCCAGTTCTTCGTTCCAATAAGCCGTAATCATTAGCACATCTCGTTCACTGAAGCCGCTTCTTGCTTCGCGTTCCAACAAATGATGAAACAGCTCTGTGCGTTCAATATCGAGCTTCGCCATTTCCTCTAAAATAACGATTAATTGCTCATGCCCGCCTCTAGGTTCAATGTGAACGCTTTCCATCATGCCGGTCAAAGGCATATTGGATGCAAAACCAACTTCCATGCCCTGCTGAATGACAGCTTCAGCCGCCCCTGCTGCCCATTCAATGCCTAGCTCGATTAACGATAAATCAGTTACGCTTCGCCACATGCCCTCTACATCGTCCACATTCAAATAAATCATCAGTCTGCGGTCCGCGGTAAAATCATACTGATGGACTTGAAGGCTTCCTGTTTTTGCAGTAGCTTTCCAATTTATTTGCTTATACGTATCGCCCGCTTGATAATCACGAACGCCTGCAATAATGAATGGATCGTTGATGATCCAGCGACGAATCGATTGATCACCCTGCCAGCTGTGATAAGGCAGCTCATGAATGGGCACCTCGGCAGGCTTTGGATAAACAAGCAGTTCCCCTTGAAGCGCAATTTGAGCGGACGAATGGGTTAAACCAAGCGGATCACCGCCCGTTAACGTGACCGTTTGAAGCTTGTACCAGCCTCGCTTTGCACAAGTGATGCGGTGTGTGCGCGTAATTTTTGTATACGGCGATAGACTGAAGAAGCTCTTATGGTTCTGATAAAGCTGCCCGCTGCTCACAGAAAAATTATCAAGCTGTTGAAAATGAAGATGAGTGGAGAGCTGTGATTCCACGCGCAGCCAAGGCACCGGCAGCCATTTGGCGTTGGCCATCTCTTCTATCATCTCAACCTGCTCGCCGCTATAGCATGTTTTGCTCGTAAAACGCCGTTCATATTGGATACGGCGCAATACGAGCTTTTGAAATATTTTGCCCTGTAGTGACAAAATGACGATTGCAGCTAATATAAACCAAAATAAAATCATCAGGCTGCCTAACGAGCCGTTACGCCTGCTTCAGCAGGCACGGCCGTCAAACGAATAATGTCATCAATAATGGATTCCGCCTGATTTGCCGTACGATGCATGCCGCGAATGGCTAGTCGGTGGGACAAGACCGGCTTCGCCATTGCCTTTATATCATCAGGCGTAACGAAATCACGTCCTCGCAAAATGGCATGTACCTGGGAAGCGCGGAGCAGCGCTTGACTGCCTCGCGGACTGACACCAACAGAAACCTCCTCACGCCTTCGTGTTTGCTCCACGATTTGCAACAAATACTGGAGGATGTCATCGTTCACTTTCACCGCTGAATAGGCTTGCTGTGCCTTCTGAATGACATCTATTCCTGCAACTGGCTCAAGCTCCGCAAGCGGATCATGATCTTTAAACCGTTTTAATAGCTGCAAACCTTCTTCAGTCGTCGGATAACCCATCTTAATTTTGAATAAAAAACGATCGAGCTGGGCTTCCGGAAGTGGAAACGTTCCTTGATGCTCCACTGGATTTTGTGTAGCAATAACCATAAATGGACGTTCCAAATATTTGGTTTCACCGTCGATGCTGATTTGACGCTCTTCCATACATTCGAGCAAACTCGACTGGGTACGAGGCGTCGCACGATTAATCTCATCTGCTAACAGTAAATGAGTAAACAATGGACCAGCTCTGAATTCAAACTCGCTTATTTTTTGATTATAGAAATGAATGCCGCTTAGATCCGATGGAAGCAAATCGGGTGTAAATTGAATTCGCCGGAAAGATAAAGCCAATGATTTGGCCATAGATTTAGCGAGCAAGGTCTTTCCTGTTCCTGGCACATCCTCAAGCAGCACATGCCCTGATGTAAGGAGCCCGATGAGCATTAGTTCTACAACTTCCTCTTTGCCTACGATGACGCGTCCAATATTAGATTTCAATTGTTCGGATAGTAGTTTTATCGCTTCAATAGACATAAGTCAACTCCTTCGTTAGGTTGTAAAGCCTGTTCGAGCACGCTGCAGTTTTTGCAGTTCACTCCAGCGAATCATGCGGATGTTTTCTTTTTGCAACGTATTCTTGATCTCAGCATCACGGAATAATTCGAACTCCATTCCCCGCTTTAGAGGCTGCATGTGAAAAGCATTCAGCTCATCGGTTACAAGAGACGGATGTATAATAATTTCAGAAACGCCTGGTTGCAGACCCTCAAGTACCTGCTGCATGCTTGCCTTTAGAGAATCAAATGTTTCACCCTCCTCCAAGTGGAACGGCAAGCCGATTAAATAATCAAGGATAACAACACCCTTCGAATCCGCCAGCATTCCGAGCTGTTTGGCTTGCTCTTCCAGCTCAGGAGAAGCCACTTGACCAATATTTTGCCTTAAATTACGCGGCAAACGGAAAGGCAGGCCATAGGAAGCGCATACATCCAGAACGATAGATAAGAAATTTCTGCCCGTTGCTAACCCATACAAGCTTCCCATGTGATTGTCCGCATGCGATGGTTTCATCCCCATAGCTAAAGCCATTTCAATTTGTGCGATAAGTTCTTCTTTTACTTGCTCTGGATCAGCTTGCAGCTCAAAGGTTTTACTGTCCTTTGGGAAATAATTTTCATGGGTGACAAGCGAACTTGTGCTTCCTTTGCGGTTGACTGGACCCCAGCGGTACATATCCCATTCGCTAGTAAATGTGAAATGGACACCCACATCGATTTGCGGATGCCTTGCACTCCATAGTGCTGCTTCCCTTGCCCAGCCGCAAGGCATCATAATCGTCGCCGAGCTCACCGTTTGTTCTAGCAGCAGCTGCTGAATGCCGACATTTACCGAATGGCATACTCCATAGTCATCTGCGTTAATAATGAGCAGTTTTTCGTTCTCGCCGTATCCGAGTGCTTTGGCTAAACTCATGAAAAATCATCCTCCCAATGTTCATTAATCCAGCGGCAGCCAAATGCTGACTGATCGATAATGCCGCAAAGTATTTCCTCATCATCTAAATTATCTCTTAAGCGTATGGCAAAATGCAATGCTACATCAAGCAATCTTAATTTCATTAATATCGGCAATATCTTAATTTCATGAAGAGTTAACGGATTCGTATCCTGATATCCCTGCAATAAAAGCTTCACCTTCTCTTTTATATTTAGGTCATCTGGTTTTATGATATCGACAATAATGACAGCAAGCTCCATCGCTCTAACATCGACAGTCGTGAATTCAAAATCCAGCACGCCTACGATTTCATCACCTTGACATACCGTATTATTAAATACCAAATCACCATGGATCCATTGTTCCGGCAGCCCGACCAGTTGATTACAATCCTCTTTTAGCTTCAGGCGCTCCTCATGCAAGGCCATGAAGCTTGATTTTCTACCTTTAAGATCTACGGAAAGCTCCGCCATTGCAAAAAAGGCGTCCTCATCCATCAAGGCATATGTATTCTCCAGCATAAAATAAGGGCTATAAAGCGGTAAGCCTTTTGGGTTTATTCCGCTCATAGCGCTAGAAAGCCTCGCAGCTGTAACGCCTAGCGCATAAACATGCGCTGGGTTTGAAACCGTCGGTCGGTCACCATCAATAAACTGAAATAATGACGATAAGGTGCCGTCTGTTGCAACGCTAATCGTTTCGCCTTGTTTATTCTGAACGGGAATCGGCACCTTAAAGGTTAGCTTCTGTTTATTCAAGTCGTTCAGTACCTCATGTTCAAGCCTTACAATATCCATATCCTTATGGTTATTGTAAATGCGCAGGACAAATTTTTTATTTCCCGACGAAATGATTCGAGTCGTATTATTCATTCCGCTATCCCGGCTCTCAATATGACAAGGCTCGGCGAACGCATATGCATCTAAATACGTTGTAAAATCTATGGTGTCGGTCAAAGCAGACAAGCCTCCTTATTGATCAAGCTGCAATCTTGTCAAGCGAGCCCCTAGCTGTTCCTGCCAGCTCGCAGCCAATTCTTTCACTTCAAGCAGCTCTCTTATTCCCTTTATGTCATCTTTATCACGGTACATGACACGGTTAGCTTCCATAACCGTTTTACGGGCCGGATGTTTATATTTAATTTCAAACGTCATCCCTGCCTGTATATGGCCCTCTTGGAGTACGCGGAAATAAAGACCTGTGTAGCCTTCACGCTGAACATGTCCCGGCAATTCCGGCAGCTTATGCCGCAGCCCCAGCTTATAGCACGGCTGTCTTGGCTGACTTACTTGGAGGATCACATCACCTGCCTGGATTATATCGCCGATGCACAAATCTCCTTCTGTCCAGCTCGAGAGGGTAAAGTTTTCACCAAAGGCTCCGTAATCAAATGGCTCCTCGTATTTCTCACGCCAATAGGCGTATCGTTGCTCGAAATAGACGCATACCGCTTTGTCCGGTCCACCATGATGAATCGTATCGCCTTGTCCATCGCCCTCAAGTCCTATAGTGCTCAAAGCATGGGTTGCTAGTGAAGGCTGCTTATAGATTCCTGTTAATACTTCTTTGCTGCCATGTGTTATTGATTTCGGCATTCCTATATTTAGTGACACAAGTTTAGCTGTTTCTATATGATGTGTCATTCTCTTCGTTCCTCCTATAATGATCTCTCATTTGACTATTATAATCTTCTTAGGGAGATGTTGGCAAAGAGAGATGACTATATCAATAATTTTTGTGATTTTCCCTTTACCCGCAACGCTTTCGACACATTCTACTTGCGTTAGCCACTGGCTGTCGAAAACCTCTCTTTTCTGTTACTTATTGCGTTTCCCCGGGAAATGTTTTTTAAATAGTCCGACTATTTCCTGAATGAGCATATCATTATTTCCCGCAGCATCGATCAACAGATTAATTTAAAGGAAACTTTCTTTCCATAAAATAAAGCTCCTTGCGCGAACGATTAACTCTGCTCTGCAGGCTCATCTCATGTTTTTGCCGATACTTTAGCTCCATGAAAAAGATTAAAGTAAGGATGATAAAAGCTGCAATTGAGCCTCGATAATCGATGAATATAGCAGCCAATATCGTTGTTATGAGCAGCCAAGCTATAGAAACCACATGAATTGGGATACTCCAGCTGCCCAAATGCCACGGTGAAGCATGCAACCGTGTATGGTTCTTT
Organism: Pristimantibacillus sp. Z349TD_6; assembly: GCF_056173205.1. Classification (NCBI taxonomy): domain Bacteria; kingdom Bacillati; phylum Bacillota; class Bacilli; order Caryophanales; family Paenibacillaceae; genus Pristimantibacillus (SeqCode); species Pristimantibacillus sp. Z349TD_6. The sequence goes on from NZ_CM149662.1 coordinate 4,141,461, forward strand.
CCCTGTTTTATTTTCCAGGCAATCGGTATGGCATAAGATGAATTTAAACATATTATCGCTGCAGTTAGAAGAAAAATGATTGTATCTTCTCTATAGCTGAAAAAAGCAATGAGAAGAATAGTTAGTGAAATGACCGCACACAACCAGACGGCAGGAATGGGCGTCTGATGCCGCTCCGACACGTTAGACCACCGTTGGCTCAGCGGCATGGCGCCATCACGCGCTAAGCTGTATACAATCCGCGAGCATACTGTCATCGTCTGCAGTCCGCTGCTCCATAATGATAGAATGACAAAAATAATGATTATACTGGTGCCGCCCCAGCCAGCAGCTGCCGTTTGTAGAAACGTTCCCAACCAGCTTGGTCCGTTAGACAATGGAATGGATATAAGCATAAAGCTCAGAAGTACAAAACCAATAACAAATGTGTAAGCAGTAGATAAAAAAATCGACCAAGGTGCTCGTACACGAGGATCAATTGTTTCTTCCGAGCCTTGGCTTGAGCCCTCCATGCCAATAAATAGCTTTAACAAAAGGAGCGTACCGCTGACGAATGATCCCGCCTGCACGGTACCATTCCACTCTGCATTTTGAAATTGATACATCAATACAGGAGAATAGCTGCCTGGCCATGCAAGCCAAGCTAGCCCAGCAATAATGAATAAAGCGATAAATACTTGCAGTATAACGCCGCCTGCTTGCAGCTTGCTTAACATCCGGTTTCCAAAGTGGTTCACAGCACCTTGGGAAGCAGTCAGCACTGCAACGACACACCAAAAAGTGAAATCCGAGGTTTGATAACCAATTCGAGCGGACATCAAACCGTCCAGTAAAGCTGCACATGCGCAGTTTAGCAGCGTAAGCATAGCTAAATGTCCAGCTGCTTGAAGCCAGCCTGCTCGCACTCCCCATGAGCGCCCGCCTAATGAGGATGCCGTATGATAAATCCCGCCTGCAGTCGGTGTCACAGATGAGAGTTCTGCGAGAGATGCACTTAAAATAAGTGCAAATAAAGCGATTATAGGCAAACCAAATCCAATAACCGACGGTCCCCCCTCTCCGATCGCTGGCCCAAACAAAAAAGCTGAGCTTCCAATTAGACCGAGCACATTAAACGATAAACCAAATGACGATAACCCGCCGAACCGCCGTCTAAGCTGCTGCGCTAAACCATAACGATGCAAATCATGTTTGTCCTGCAGCAACTGCGCCTGCAAGCCATAACCAATTAGATTCTGATGCTTAGATAATGAAATGGACTGTTGCGCTTTAAACGCAATGGCAATAATCACGGCAATGACAATCGCAAATAATAATAATCCCGCTAGCATTAAAATCATCCAATCACCCTCCTACGTAACTGTATGAGTGGTTTGGATGTCACATGCAAAAGGAAGAATGATTAAAGCGCATAACAAAAACTCGCATCCATCAAGATGCGAGTCGATTGATTTCTATTTTTTTCACTTAGCTTGATTAGAACTTTGCTCCAGTATTCCATAAACGAGTGATTTGAGCTCTATGATATCAAAGGGCTTCGTAAAACAATGTGTAATGCCAAGCGCAAGCGCCTCTTCCATTATGTCTGGATCTGCATATGCCGTTATGAGAATGACAGGCACCTCTGGCGACAGCATTCTTATCCCGCGCAAAATTTCTATCCCATCCATTTCGGGCATTTTCAAATCAAGCAGTACACAATTCGGCTTCTGCTTCTCGTAAATGTCCAAGGCGATACTGCCGCTTTCAGCTTCATAAACATCAATTCCCTGTGCAGCAAACAATTCAACAAGCATCATTCGAATAGCGGGTTGATCATCTACAACTAAAATCTTATAGAGCATATCTGCTGAATAAGGCATCGAGCTTATAGTTGCTTTCGCAGATGCCTCAGCAAGGGGTTGATCTGCTATTCGATTCGTAGATATTGACGTAACTGTCGCGGATGGTAAAACAGGCGTCCTTTCGATGGAGCGTTGCTGCTCCTTTTCCATTTTTCGTTGGTGAAAGAAGACAAACGACACCGCGACAATTAATGCTGCTGCGAATAATATGAGAAAATATATCAATGCGTCGTCTCCTTATGTTCTTAGGCTGAATAACTGCTAAGAGAAAATGGTTTCATTCAGAATTAGTCATTAACCAGCATCGGACCAAGTGGACCATCTTCATTAATGATATCTTGCAGTTCGTAGACGGATATTGGAAAATACAGAAATCCAAACACATAAGCCGCCAGCTCATATAGCTGGAAATAGACGACAAGTGAACGGTCCGCTACGTAATAGTCCTGGTCAGGTCTTATGGATTTGAAAGGCTCCAGCGTATCAATCTTTCTTGCCAAGATTTGTGCGCTCACGATAGCGCTTATCCGTCCCACATAATCCGACCCAGGCTTAAACAGCTGGGCCAGCGTATAGGTTTGTCCTGTCGATTGCTTAAAAGTAAGCGATTGCTGAAGCGTCAAGCCATGAGCTCCACCAGTAAAGGCATAATTGAACAAGGAAAGACTAAGATAATCCTTTTGATTATTTTTCTGTTCAAAATAACCTAGCATCTGCGCTCTCGGATCATCAAGCGAGCCTTGATTATGAACCATCTGCTGCACGGTATGATGAATCGTATGGTTAATCTTTTTATCTGCAGCTTCGCTTCTGCCTCCGCTCACATAAGGCAAAGACAGCTCGGCTTTCGGAAAATCAGCTTTTGCCGTTTGGATAACGACTGGCGGTTGAAATGACATATGAAAGACACCTTCCTATTCGGTAAGATGCTCCATTGTATGCAATACACGTCTCATCTCATGCCAAACGATTCCGCCATGCGTAGAAGCGGATACCCCTCTACGCTCAAATTGCTCCGATTCGTAGAACGGAATCAGATGCTCCTCGCACATCAGTATTATGGTTTCAATGCGTGATGATCTACATTGTTCAATCAGCTTCCTCAGCAACATCGTGCCGATTCCATGCCCGCGATAATGCGCATCAACTGCTATAGAAAGGATGCAAAAGTTGTTCCCCTCAAAAAAATCAGCTTGATTCCCCTTCATCTCATCTCCGCAATCAGTCTGTGAAGTACGGATGCCGTTTGTTATTCCAATTAATTGGTCGCCAAGCCAAGCTGACCAAAAGAATGAACGATAATGCTTATAGCGAAATTGAAACCCCGCCATGGTAGCAGCAGCTTCAGGAGAATAGCATTTTTGTTCTAGCTTAATAGCAGCGTCAAGCTCATCTTCTGTTATGAGACGTAGTACGATCTCGTTCACAGGAGTGCCTTCTCGCGTTCAGTCAATCTTCTGCCGCTTACGTTTAGAACAAGTTTACCGTCTTTCAAGCCGAGAATTTGATCAGCAAATCGCTCCGCCCAGTCCCCCTGATGCATAACAGCGATCACAATAACGCCTTGCTCCTTGCATAGCGCTTTCAAATCAGTTAGGACTTGATCCGCTGTATGGGGATCAAGACCCGAAACCGGCTCGTCGGCTGCAATGACTTTAGCGCCATGAACGAGTGCTCTTGCAATAGCCATACGCTGCCGTTCGCCCCCGCTTAGAGTGCTCGCCTTCTGATGTGCTTTATCAAGCAGGCCGCGTTTTTCGATCATATCCATTGCGCCCATATAATCATCATTACGTACCATCCCGGTCCATCTCCGCCAAGCAGGCGTTTGTGAAATTGAACCGATAATAACATTTTTTAATCCCGTCTTGTTCGGGAATAGAAAAGGTTTTTCTTCCACATAAGCAACCTCTCTGCGAACTTTAAGCTTGCCTTTGAATCCTTCTTTGAAAATATCTTTGCCATCAAATTGATAGGAGCCTTCACTCCACTTTTCTTGCAAAGCTAGGCACCGAAGAAGTGTGGACTTCCCGCTTCCGCTATCACCTTTAATGGCAATAAAGTCGCCAGGATAAGCCTCAAAGCTAATATCATCGAGCACCTTAGGCCCGCCTGGAATACGTCTGGATAAGTTCTTTACTTTGATCATTTTCCGCTCTCCTTCTGTTTGCAGCAACTGCTTCTATGAATCTAGTTTACGTTAAACAAAAAACAGTTTCCATACGAACAAATGTTTGGTATAATAAAAACAAGAACAAACGTTCTAATGATCGACGAATTCAACATTTTGAAGGAGGCCTGATCACCATGAATAACATCTGCGAAAATTTCCGATATGTAGAGAATGAACGTCCTGGACGCGACTTAACTTTTAAGTTTTACGCCGATGGACGGCTTATTATCATCGATAATGTTGCAGAGGAGGTGATCACTCCCAAAGATTTAAAGGGCGCCAGCAAGGACTTCTACGTTCGCAGGCGTATCGCTTTCATTAAGAATCAATTAAAAGCTTCACAGCTTAAATATGCATAACATGGATTAGAAGGAGAGCTGAAGCAATTCAAGCTCTCCTTCTGTGTTTTTAAAAACTTGCTTCATTAAGGGAGCTGTTTGTTAATACCGTTTAAGCTCGCAGGCCGCTTCGCGAATTTATCGGTTTTAAGCTTGCCTGACTGTCCACGCAAGGTAGAATGATTTTGACGAGATTCTCCATTGCCGTTTTTGTTGATAGCCATTGCAATCACCTCCACTATCATTATGCCGATATGATTGAATATGTATGTAAAAGCAGTTCCTCTCTTACACCCTACATTGACTCGACCCTGCCACTTGCGGTAGATTGATCATACAGTTTCAAGTTTTGCAAAGGAGATCGTATACATGAAGCAACAAATTATGTTTGACCTCGACGATACATTAATTCACTGCAATAAATACTTTTACTTGGTCATTGATCAATTTATTGATGCGATGACCACTTGGTTCGGCAGCTCTCCCCTCGTTTCAATACAAGCCATCCGAGACAAGCAAATGGAGATCGATATTGCCGGCGTAGCCGTATTCGGATTTAAAAGCGAGCATTTCCCACAATCGTTTGTTGATACTTACATTCACTTCTCTCATTTGACTGGTCGCAAGAGATCAACAAACGAAGAAAACTTTCTATGGAAGCTTGGCTTAAGCGTATATGAGCACGATACCGAGCCGTATCCAAATATGGAACAAACCTTGTTCTCACTAGCGGAGGCCGGCCATGAGCTTCATCTCTATACGGGGGGCGAGATGCCTATTCAACGACGCAAGATTGAGAAATTAAACTTGGAGCGTTATTTCGATTCCCGCATCTACATTCGCCGTGTCAAAAATAGCGACGCATTAGAAACCATTTTGTCCAATGGTGTCTTCGATCGCAACAGTACGTGGATGGTTGGCAATTCCATTCGAACCGATGTTGTTCCTGCATTAACAGCAGGTATTCACGCTATTCATATGCGTGCGATAACCGAATGGGAATATAACATCATTCAGATTGAAGTGGAACCAAAAGGTGCTTTTTTAACCTTGGATCATCTAAAGGATGTCCCAGGCGCAATTCATGGGTACGTTAATCGATAATGGAATAACAAAAACAAATAAACCCGAATTCGCCAGAAGCATCAGAGGACGAATTCGGGTATTTTCTATGTGAGAAAAATGGCCTCTACTGTTCGATTGCCAGTTCTCCGGTATCCACATTTCTAAGCACTATTTTTCCTTCTCCAGGCGTACCATCCGGAAGCTCAAGCTTCAGCTTAGTCGTCTTCCCCTTCTCGACTAAAGCTTTCACCTGGGTATCCGTCAAATTCCTGCCAAAGCTTTCTTTCCATATAACGAATTTACAACCTTCCTTATAGTGAGAACAGCCATAGCCTTTGCGCCCCATAAAGATGGAACCGCCACAGCCTGGCCTTGGACAAGTGGCAATAACAGTCGGGCTGCCTGATACAGTAGAAGCAGCTGATGCCGCTTTTTTTGCCGCTCCAGCCGTTTTAGTTGAGGCTGTACGGGTGCGAGTCGCTGTACCTGACTTCCCGCCAGAGCCCTTGCCGGAAGCAGGAGCTTCACTCTCAAATGATGTTTTGGCGGCTCGTGATTGAACGCGAACCTTGTCCACGATCATCGTCGCGAATTTTTTTACATTTTCCATGAATTGTCCATCCGAAGCTGTTCCTCGGGATATCTCGTTCAATCGTCGCTCCCACAACCCCGTCATCTCAGGAGAGGTAAGCAAATCAATACCAGCACCACGAATCAGCTCAATTGCCGTTCGTCCTTTTTGTGTAACTTGTATTTTTTTGCCCTGCATTTCCACATAACCAACGTTTTTCAGCCGCTCAATCGTAGCTGCGCGCGTAGCTGGTGTACCTAATCCTGAATCTTTCATTGCATCTCGGACATCCTCGTCCTCAATTTGTTTGCCTGCGCTCTCCATTGCTTTAAGCAGTGTACCCTCCGTGTAATGCTTGGGAGGCTGTGTGTCCTTCTCTTTCACAATGGCATCCGAACAGATAATCCCTGCATCTGCTGATATGGAGAACGGCTCATTTACTTCAATTTCTTCGTCCTCTGCTTCTTCCTTATCCTTGCTTTTGGCTGAAGGTTTTGCCTTCTCCTTCTTCTGGTCAGCATAGATGACCTTCCATCCTAAGCTAAGAAGCTCCTTAACCGTCGTTTTGAACATTTCGTTTTCTACCTCAGTCAAGACGGTGTGTACCTTATATTCAGCAGCTGGATAAAATTGCGACAAAAACCTTCGCACGATCAAATCATACAGCTTTTGCTCATCAGGGCTAAGTCCATTTGCTTTACGATTCGTTGGCAAAATGGCATGGTGATCCTCAACCTTAGTTGGGTTGCAAATAAATTTATTTCCCTTATGCACAAGGCTCCGATTAGCCCCTTTGACGAGATCATCATAGGCGGTACCTTGAAGTGCATTCAACGTTTTGTGCATTTCAGGAATGTTCTGCTCAGTCACGTAATTTGAGTTTGTTCTCGGATAAGAAATAACTTTATGCTTCTCGTACAAAGCCTGTGCTGTATCCAACGTTTTTTTCGCAGAAAAAGCATATTTGCCATTGGCTTCCCTCTGCAAAAGAGTGAGATCGTATAGCTTAAACGGATACTCCTTCGTATCCTTAACTTCATAAGACGCAATTCGTCCCGCCTTGCCTTTAACCTTTGCCGCAACGGCCTCAACTTTTGCTTGATCTGTCATTCTCTCGGCCTGCCACATGCCGCGGTACGTCATTTCATCCTGTGTGAAGTGTCCTTCCAGTTCAAAAAATTTCAAAGAGGAGAATGCTTCAATTTGCTTCTGCCGATCATATATAAGGGCAAGCACTGGCGTCTGAACTCTGCCAACCGATAGCAGCACATTATGCTTCGTTGTAAAAGCACGTGAACCGTTCATGCCGATCAGCCAATCCGCCTCGCTTCTTGCTGTTGCCGCGCGGGTCAAATTCTCATATTCGGCGCCCTCTTTCAATTCCTCGAACCCTTTTCGAATCGTCTCTGGTGTAAGGTCTGAAATCCAGAGCCGCTTAACGGGTTGGTTTAACTTAAGATGACGCTGGATAAGGGAAAAAATATATTGCCCTTCTCGCCCGGCATCACAAGAGTTGACAAGTAAATTACTGCGTTTTGCCAGATCACCGATAACCTTAAGCTGATCGATTGTTTTTTTGTTCGGTACGAGCTTGAACTGTGTCGGTATAATGGGAAGATCATTAATATTCCACTTTTTGTAACGATCATCATAGGCATCAGGCTCTGCAAGACCGATTAAATGACCGATCGCCCATGTAATAATATAATGCTCGCCTTCTATGTAGGAACGGTGATTTTTTGCTTTAGGATCGATTGCGGCTGCTATATTTCGTCCCATATCAGGTTTTTCCGCAATGATTAGTGTCTTCAAAAGATTATCGCTCCTTCATTAAGCTTTTCGAAAGTCTAACGTCTATCGCTCTCCACAATTAGCTATAAACGTTTCGCACTGTACAGCCACTAGAACATTTTACAGATTTCCGCGCAAAAAAGAAATGTTTTTCCCCATATCAAGTTTGAAATTTCTCCATAGAAAAAAGCAAACCCAAGTGGGAGAGTTGTCCCAATTGGGTTCACGGAAGGTCTGTGTTAATAGCCGGCTTCTCCATATAGGCAATGATTTTGGCGAAAATCGAACGAACACCGTCCGACCACTTCGGGTCTTCCGCATACTTTCGATTAATCCATGTAAAAGGATCTACTTCTGCCGGTCTATCCTTGCTTAAGTTAAATACGGTTCGCGCCGCAATTTCTGCCGATTGCTTAATATTGGTGTTAAAATCCTGCCAGCTATGAAAAACATTAAAAGGATTATTGGCAATCTCTTTATGCTGCTTATTCGTTTTTGGTACAAACCCTTGCTCTTGTCCAGTTATAGCGAATAAGACGGCCGGATGAATATCGAAGGCTTGCGCTGCCGTTATAATTGCTCCAAAATAAGGCTCCTCAGCTAGTATGGATGATTTCGTCTTTAAAAATGAGATCAACCGAGCTTGATCAATTTCTTGATAACGAAGCTCGATAGGCAGCCCGTCTACAGGAACAACAATAGGTTGAACTTGGTTCACAACAACGGGTGGCTGCAGCTTGTTGTCAGACGGAAAATTTAAAGACCAGCCATACAATAAAGTAGCTGCAATTAATAGAATACTTAATGTGCTGTATATATAAGTTCTCGTACTAATCCTACGTGCTAACGTATTGCTCCATATCGTTGCAGGTAATGAAATGACCTCTGCTTGAGTTGAAGCTTGCGTCATATTACGCGATTCAGCACCTTCAGTAATAAGCAATCCTCTCAGCTGCGTCAGAAGGCCATTATCAGCCTCATTTGAAGCTACACCCGATTGCTCCCCGTTTAATACGAGTTCGTCCATTACACGCTGCATGAGAGGCTTCTTGCAGCTTATGAGCAGCTGCTCCTCCAGCCAATCATGGAACGGATCATATATTTCTGCCGAGGTTCGATCTAGCTCTAAGCAGGCTTGAAAAATATCTTCCGCTCTAACCGGTCTTTGCCGCTCCAAAACAGCTGTTCTAATGAGCATTTCTGTGACGGAGCGTTTAATGCTGGTCTCGAAATTCGGTAATTGCTTATGTATTATGCGTTTGACTGCATCCGCTACAATTTCTGCTCGTTTTTCCCCAGGCAGCGCAGCGTATTTGTGTTGTACATAACTTCGAATATTTCGAACGTCTGTTGGTGACAAAACATATGCTTCATCGGCTGCCATGACGAATCGCCCCTTCGCGTCATCTCAATCCGATTTTACCACAAGTTTCCTTAGGACAGTGAGCTTAGTTTTTGAATTTCTTCTTGAATGTGCAGCGGCAGTATAAAAGCTGTGATTTGTTCCTTCTCGCTAACCGTAAATTGATATTTTACAATAAAAGCCTTCATCTGCGGGATAGTAATGACCCTATACACAGCAAGAAAAGCGCCCTAAGGCGCTTCTCATCCATCATAATTATTATCATACGTCCAATATTTAAGGAAGCATCGATGATCCCATCAAATATTTATCCACTTCACGAGCGGCCTCGCGACCTTCATTAATCGCCCAAACCACTAAGCTTTGACCACGGCGCATGTCGCCTGCAGCAAATACTTTATCCACATTTGTGTTGTATTTGCCATAAGTCGCTTTTACGTTTGTACGACGGTCTTGTGCAAGTCCAAGCTGCTCAATCAGCGTTGTTTCTGGGCCTTCAAAACCTACTGCAATAAATACAAGATCTGCAGGCCATACTTTTTCTGTTCCTGGAATTTCACTATATATTTTACGTCCAGTCTCATCAACCGTACGTTCAATTTGAACGGTATGAAGTTCTTTAAGGTTTCCATTGCCATCGCCAACAAATTTCTTCGTTAGTACAGAAAACGCTCGAGGATCTTCGCCAAATAGTGCTTTTGCTTCCTCATGTGCATAATCCAGCGTGTACACATTCGGGAATTGCGGCCATGGATTTTTATCGTTGTCTCGCACTAGCGGCGCTTTCGCATGTGTGCCGAATTGCGTAACCGACTTACAACCGTGACGCAGTGCAGTAGCCACGCAGTCCGATCCAGTATCTCCACCGCCAATAACGATAACGTCCTTGTCTTTCGCGGAAATATAGTTTCCATCTTCAAGATTCGAATCCAAATAGCTCTTAATTGTGCCATTCAAGTAATCCATTGCCATGTGAACACCGTTCAAATCGCGGCCTTCCATTTCAACGTCGCGAGCTCTTGTCGAGCCTCCGCATAGAACGACTGCGTCAAAGTTATTAACGAGCTCAGAAGCTGTAATATCTTTGCCGATCTCTGTATTCGTTACAAACTCAACGCCCTCTGCTGCCATAATATCAACACGGCGCTGAACCACATGTTTTTCAAGCTTCATTGTAGGAATACCATAGGTTAGCAAGCCGCCGATGCGATCTGCGCGCTCATATACGGTTACGGTATGTCCTGCTTTATTCAGTTGTGCAGCAGTTGCCATCCCAGCAGGGCCAGAGCCTACTACGGCAATTCGTTTGCCTGTGCGGACTTTTGGCGGATGTGGAACAACCCAGCCCTCTTCAAACCCGCGATCAATGATTGCTTGTTCGATCGTTTTGATCGTTACAGCATCACCTATTAAACCAACCGTACAAGATCCCTCACACGGTGCTGGACAAACGCGGCCTGTGAATTCAGGGAAATTATTCGTTTTATGCAGACGGTCTAGCGCTTCACGCCATAACCCGCGATAAATCAAATTATTCCATTCTGGAATGAGATTGTTTACTGGGCAGCCTGAAACCGAACCTGCCAGTTCAATGCCAGTGTGGCAATATGGTGTACCACAGTCCATGCAGCGAGCGCCTTGTGTTTTTAACTGCTCATCCGAAAAATGCTTATGAAACTCTTGCCAGTCTTTGATACGCTCTAGCGGGTCGCGATCGGCCGGCAATTCGCGCTGAAATTCCATAAAACCAGTAGGTGTAGACATGATCGCATTTCCTCCATCCATATTTCCCGTTAACACTGCTTAGATTCTCTTTAAAACTATATCGGGAATTCTTAAAATATTCAATAACGAACTTTCTGCGAAAACGAATATTTTGTCTAAAGCACTCGTTTACTATTTTACAACATCCTAGCATTCAAGTACTTATGAAGGTAATGGATTATGCGTACAATCATTTGCACTTTCTGACATATCGTTCGTCAAACGTTCGGTTTTACCTTAAAAAGCTATACTTCCGACCGAATAAACGTTTGAAACGTGAAAGCATACTTGTTTTTTTCATCACTATCTCTGCTCTCGCTTTCCACAAGCTTCCACTGCGAATCAGAGAATGCAGGAAAAAATGCATCTCCGCCTTCAATATCTGCTTCCACTTTTGTAAGCAAAATTTTATTAGCGAAGGGCAAGAACTGCTCGTAAATATCAGCACCGCCTATCACAACAAGCTCTTCAGCTGTATATAATTCTAGCGCTTCTTTAATCGAATGTACGATTTCACAGCCCTCAGGGTGGAAATCCGTTTGACGTGTCAATACGACATTTTTACGATCAACCAATGGCTTAGGCAGGGATTCAAACGTCTTACGGCCCATGAGTACTGTTTTACCAATCGTCATCTTCTTGAAAAAAGCCATTTCTGCTGGCAAACGCCATGGCAGCTTGTTTCCTATTCCTATAGTTCTATTGCGATCCATAGCGGCAATCAAAGTAATATTCATAATGGTTAACTCCTTTCTTCATTTTTAAAAAAGAATATGAATTTACACAGCAACCGGAGCTTTAATCGTTGGATGCGGGTTATAATCCTCAATCGATAAATCCTCAACTGCAAAGTCGAAGATTGATTTTTTGTCTGTGTTTAATTTTAACTGAGGGAGCGGTCTTGACTCTCTGCTGAGCTGAAGCTCGATTTGCTCCAAATGATTCGTGTAAATGTGGGCATCTCCAAGCGTATGAATGAAGTCTCCCACTTCAAGCCCGCATTCGTGTGCAATCATGTGGGTCAATAAGGCATAACTTGCGATGTTAAATGGTATGCCTAGGAAAATGTCAGCGCTTCGCTGATAAAGCTGGCATGAAAGCTTGCCGTTTGTTACATAGAATTGGAACATCGTGTGGCAAGGAGGCAGTGCCATGCTGGGAACGTCTTCTGGATTCCAAGCGGAGACGATCAGTCTTCTCGAATCCGGGTTTTTCTTAATCGTAGCAATGACATCCTTAAGCTGATCAATCGCATCCCCTTGCGTCGTCTTCCACTCTCTCCACTGCTTGCCATACACGTTGCCGAGCTCACCGAATTCAGCGGCAAACTGGTCATCCGTTAAGATGTTCTGCTTAAAGAGGTCCATTTGCTCGTCATATACTTTAGAGAATTCAGCATCCGTTTGCGACCGAAGACCAAAATTCGTCATGTCAGGGCCCGTGTAGGATGCGCTCTCCACCCATCTTTTGAACGCCCATTCATTCCAAATATTATTATTATGCTGCAGCAGATAACGAATGTTCGTATCTCCTTGAATAAACCAAATCAACTCACTGGCAATTAATTTGAATGGCACACGTTTAGTTGTAAGCATCGGAAAACCTTCGCTAAGATCAAAACGCATTTGATAGCCAAAAGTAGAGATCGTTCCTGTACCTGTTCGATCCTCTTTTTTTGTTCCATGCTCTAAAACATATTTTAACAACTGCAGGTAGGTTTGTTCGCTTTTGCTCATTTAGACATTGCTCCCTATCATGAAAAAAATCAGAAAAATAACAATAATTATATCATCAACTAGGGTTTCTGTCCTGTTTTCGTTTCTTTCGCAGCGCATGCCTCTCAGGAGCGGAAAGATGCAGCTTTATCTCCTCTTCTGTCTCTGGGACGACAGTTGGAACAATAGCAGGTTTGCCATGATCATCAATAGCAACAAAAGTGAAAAAAGCAGTAACTGTCGTTTTGCGCTCTCCTCTGAACAAATTTTCGGAACGAACGGACACGAACACTTCCATCGAGCTGCGATGTGTCCACGAAACAAAGGCTTCAACCTCAATAACTTCTCCGACCCGAATCGGCGCCAAGAAATCAAGACTGTCCGTTGATGCGGTTACAGCTTGCATCCGTGCATGTCTCATGGCTGAGATCGCAGCAACCTTATCCATGTACTCCATCAGCTTTCCGCCAAACATCGTATCAAAATGATTCGTATCCAAAGGAAAGATCAGCTGCGTCATAATTGTACGTGATTCTCTAGCCAGTTTCGTTAATTGTTCCATGCTCGTGTACGCCTCCTATTTGTTGGATTAAAGCTCTTGAAGCGCAAAGAGGCCCCGCCGGCTGGAGAGCCGCGTGACCTCTGTTGTCGCAAAACGATAGCATTATTGCGATTTATTTAATGAAAGTGTGGATCGGGTGGCCAAGTGCAACCTCAGCTGCATCAAGCACGATTTCACCAAGTGTAGGATGCGCGTGAATTGTAAGTGCGATATCCTCAAGCGTTGCGCCCATTTCGATAGCCAAAGCAAGCTCAGCAATCATATTGGAAGCCTCAATACCGATGATTTGCGCACCAAGTACAAGACCGGAGTCTGCATCGGATACGAGTTTAACAAAGCCTTCATTTGCATTAAGCGACATTGCGCGTCCATTGATTGCGAACGGGAATTTGCCAACTTTTACATTATGACCTTTGTCTTTTGCTTCCTTCTCACTGAAGCCAACGCTTGCGCATTCTGGATCAGAGAAGCAAACTGCTGGTACACATTTGTAGTCAATAACACTGGATTGACCCGAAATGGCTTCAGCTGCGATACGGCCTTCGTACATTGCTTTGTGCGCAAGCGCAGGTCCAGCAATGATATCGCCAATCGCATAAATATGAGGAATGTTAGTGCGGCATTGCTCATCAACTTCAACTAGTCCACGATCGGACAGCTTCACGTTAATAAGGTCAAGACCTAGCTCACCATCCGTATTTGGACGACGTCCAACCGTTACGAGCAGGTAATCCGCAGTTACTTTCTCTTCTTTATCGCCAACTGTATAAGTTACAGTAACATCTTTATCTGTTTGCTCAGCACCTTTTGCTTGTGCGCCAGTAATGATATCCACATTCGTGCTTTTTAGTTTCTTCGCAACGATGTTGGACATATCTTTGTCAAAGCCCGGCAAAATTGCATCGGAGCCTTCAATTACTGTAACTTTTGTGCCGAATTTGGAGTACATTTGACCAAGCTCGATACCGATATAGCCGCCGCCGATAACGACAAGGCTCTTCGGAATTTCTGGCAAGGACAATGCGCCTGTTGAAGATACGATACGGCCAGTGAAAGGGAAAGCTTTTAGTTCAATTGGACGTGATCCTGTAGCGATAATGCAGTTTTTGAAACGGTAGCGAGGCGCTTCTTGATCGTTGAATACACGCGCTTCGTTTTCGTTAATAAACATAACTTCGCCTTGGAAATATTGGACTTTGTTTGCTTTCAGAAGAGAAGCAACGCCGCCTGTCAATTTTTTCACGATGCCGTTTTTGAACTCTTGCACTTTAGTAAAGTCAACCTTTGCTTCTCCAACTTCGATACCGAATGCGGAAGCGTGACTGATTGATTCATATTGATGTGAAGCGGAAATAAGTGCTTTCGATGGAATACAGCCCACATTCAAGCATACGCCGCCTACATGTTCTTTATCCACGATGAGTACGTTTTGACCAAGTTGAGCAGCACGGATCGCTGCTACATAACCGCCTGGGCCCGCACCAATAATTAGAGTGTCAATATCTAGGGAAGCATCACCAACAACCATGTCTTATACCTCCATTATGAACAGTTCTGGTTGACCCAGAAGTGTTTTGATGTAATTCATAAAGTTTTGAGCTGTAGCGCCGTCGATAAGACGGTGATCGAAGCTAAGTGAAAGAGCCATTACAGGAGCAGCTACGATTTCACCACCCCGAACAATCGCTTTTTCAGTAATTCTACCTGTTCCAAGAATTGCAACTTCTGGGAAGTTGATAACTGGAGTGAAGAACATACCGCCAGCAGAACCAATGTTGGAAATCGAGATTGTGCTGCCTTTAAGCTCGTTGGCAGCAAGTTTACCGTCACGGCCGCGAGCAGCTAGATCACGGATCGAGTCAGCAATTTTGAATAGGTTTTTACGATCTGCATCTTCAATAACCGGCACGATTAGGCCGTTATCTGTATCTGTAGCGATACCGATATTGTAGAATTTGCGAAGAACGATTTCTTGATTAGCCTCATCAAGCGTTGCGTTCAAGATCGGGAACTCGCGGCATGCTGCCACAAGAGCTTTCACGATGAACGGCAAGTACGTAAGCTTGGAGCCTTTTTTCTCAGCATAAGGTTTATACTTAGCACGAAGTGCTACTAGCTCCGTTACATCAACTTCATCCATGATCGTAACATGTGGAGCTGTATAAACCGATTTCGACATTGCGTTAGCAATGATTTTGCGAATACCTTTGAATGGTACGCGCTCTTCCGGACGGTACGGTGTTCCAGCCGATACTGCAGCAGGTTTAGCTTCGCCAGCACCTTTAGCTGCAACTTCTGCGTTGCTTGATTGTTCAGCTGCAGGAGCAGATGCATCTGTAGCTGCAACAGCAGGAGCGCAGCCAAAACCAGTTACGTCATCACGAGTGATACGTCCGTTTTTGCCAGTTCCGCCTACTTGTGTTAGATCTACGCCTTGCTCGCGTGCAAATTTACGAACGCTAGGTGTTGCTAGTACAAGACCGCCAGTTGCTTTAGGAGCAGCTGCTGCTTGTGCTGCTGGAGCTTCAGCTTTAGGCGCCTCAACTGCTGGTGCTGCCGCCGCTGCAGGAGCTTCTGCTTTAGGTGCTTCAGCTGCTGCTGGTTCAGCTTGCTCTGGCAATTCGCCTTCTGCATCAATAATTGCAACAACCTCGCCAATGTGGCAAACTTGTCCGTCTTTTACGAGTACTTCGAGCACTTTACCATTTACTGGGCAAGGCACTTCGACGATCGCTTTATCGTTTTGAACTTCCATAATAATGTCATCATCTGTAACCGTGTCTCCGACTTTGATATGCACTTTAATGATTTCGCCTTCGTGCAAACCTTCGCCGAGCTCTGGGAAACGATATTCGAATTTAGCCACCGCTTTAACCTCCTTTAAAAGTTCAGTACTTTGTTAACCGCTGCAGAAATACGAGCTACCGTAGGAAGCCACGCATCCTCAACTAGAGCAAACGGATATACAGTATCCGGACCAGCAACACGCAGTACTGGAGCTTCTAAGTGCAGAATTGCTTTTTCATTGATTTGAGCAATGATTTCTGCTGCTGCCCCAGAAGTTTTTTGTGCTTCTTGAACGACAATAGCACGGTTTGTTTTCTTAATTGATGCAACGATTGTATCGATATCAAGCGGAAGCAGTGTGCGAAGATCGATAACTTCTACACTCACGCCTGTTTTTTCTAGTTCTTCTGCTGCTTTGACAGCTGTGTGAACCATAAGACCATAAGAAATGATCGTTACGTCGCTGCCTTCGCGAACAACATTTGCTTTGCCGATCTCAACTGTATATTCACCTTCAGGAACTTCAGCCTTGAACGCACGGTACAAGTTCAAGTGCTCCATGAAAAATACAGGGTCATTATCACGGATTGCAGAAATCATCAAGCCTTTTGCATCATAAGGGTTTGAAGGAATAACTACCTTTATACCCGGTGTTTGAATAGCAAGACCTTCTAGGGAATCCGTATGCAGCTCAGCCGCTTTAACGCCGCCGCCAAAAGGTGTACGGAATACGATTGGTGAGTTGTAGCGACCGCCAGAGCGGTAACGCATACGAGCAGCTTGGACAAACATTTGGTCAAGCGCTTCATAAATAAAACCTACGAATTGAATTTCAGCGATTGGACGGAAGCCTTGCAAGCCCATACCAACTGCCATACCTGCAAGAGCTGACTCAGCAAGAGGCGTATCAAATACGCGTTCTTCACCAAACTCATCCTGCAAACCTTCTGTCACACGGAATACTCCGCCGACTTTACCTACGTCCTCACCAAAGATGACAACGTTCGAATCACGTTTAAGTTCTACGCGCATCGCATCGCGAATTGCTTCCAACATATTCATTTGAGCCATGATCGTCTGATCCTCCTCTTCTATTGAAAATCGTCCTTTTGCTCTTCCAAGTATTGCGGTGTTGTTTCGAACATGCTATCGATCAAGCCTGCTACAGTCATTTTTTCAACTGCTTCAGCTTTTTTGATGTGCTCAGTTACAGTTGCTTTTGCTTCATCTTTCACACGGTTTGTGTCTTCTTCAGTCCACAAGCCTTTTTTCTCTAGATATTTACCGAAACGAACAAGCGGATCTTTTAAAGCCCATTCTGCTTCTTCATCTTTTGTACGGTATTTAGTCGTATCATCCGCCAAGGAATGCGGACGGAAACGGTAAGTTAGAAGCTCAATCAAAGTAGCACCTTCGCCATTGC
Source organism: Pristimantibacillus sp. Z349TD_6 (assembly GCF_056173205.1). Taxonomy (NCBI): domain Bacteria; kingdom Bacillati; phylum Bacillota; class Bacilli; order Caryophanales; family Paenibacillaceae; genus Pristimantibacillus (SeqCode); species Pristimantibacillus sp. Z349TD_6. The sequence goes on from NZ_CM149662.1 coordinate 4,158,857, forward strand.
GGCCGCGCTCTGCTGCTTCTTGAACAGCTTTGATAACAGCAAGTACGTCCATACCATCCACTTGAACACCTTTGATACCAGCAGCAACAGCTTTATGTGCAACAGACAAAGCGCCTGTTTGCTTGGAGTAAGGTGTAGTAATAGCATAGCCGTTGTTTTGTACAACATAAATGACAGGCAGCTTATAAGCGCCTGCGAAGTTCATGCCTTCGTAGAAGTCGCCTTCTGACGAACCGCCGTCGCCTGTATAAGTGATAGCTACACGTTTTTCATTCTTTTTCTTAAATGCCATTGCTACGCCAGTTGCGTGCAATACTTGTGCGCCAATAATGATTTGCGGCATTAGAACATGTACATCCTCAGGAATTTGACCACCTTGTTGGTGTCCGCGAGAATATAGAAAAGCTTGGTATAATGGCAAACCATGCCATACAAGCTGTGGCATATCACGGTATCCTGGGCAAATGAAATCATCTTTGTTTAGCGCGTACTCACTACCAATCATTGATGCTTCTTGACCTGATACTGGAGCGTAAAAGCCAAGTCTTCCTTGACGACCTAAATTAACAGCACGCTCATCCCATGTACGAGTAAATACCATGCGGTACATAACTTCTTTTAATTGATCATCAGACAAAGCCGGCAATAAGTCCGGGTTAACAACATCCCCGTCGAGTGACAAGACAGATAGCGGAGTTACCGGTTCCGTTTGAACTTCGTATGGCAATTTGCTCATTTTGATCGCTCACCTCAATTGAAATATTTGAAAATCGTTTACCTCTGTTATAGAATTATTATAAACCTGTTTAATGAAAATGGTCAAAGCAAAAAACACAAAAACCGTTGTTTTTTCGCTGATTCTCATCATTCTTTTAAGAAATTGTATATGCTACAGACTTTATTTATTAGTATAACAGCATAATACAACAAGACAGAAATAGATGTGATTCCTTTGATTGTCTTTCTATTGTTTACCCACAACAGATGTTTTCCATTCAATAAATTCAACCGATAGGAGAGAAAGAAATGACAGATGAGCGATATTTGAAGAGAACAATAGTAAAGGAAACCGTGCCAAGCCGATATTTGGCCGAACAAAGCCGCAATTTGCGTATCTTTTTGCCGCCAGGTTATAACGAGGTGCTTAGCTACCCGGTCGTCTATTGCCAAGATGGCGAAGATTTTTTCAACTTTGGGCGAATTGCTACAACAGCGACGCGATTGATTTTGGATGAGGGACTTGAACCCTTCATTATTGTAGGTGTTGATGTCGACAAAAAGCAGCGCACGGAGGAATACACTCCAGATGGCAACCGACACGAGGCATACATTCGATTTTTCGCGGAAGAGCTCATTCCGTTTGTTGAGGAGCGTTATGCGGTAAGACAAGACCCAGAGCATCGATTATTAGCAGGCGATTCACTCGGCGGTTCCGTTTCCTTGCATCTAGCTCTCTCCTACCCGCAGCTTTTTACACGTGTCATGTCCTTATCAGGTGCTTTTTATGGCGTATCCCAAAATATTATTTCCGCAGCAGGAGACCTTAGCTGGCTCAATATTTATATGATTGTTGGCCTGCAAGAGGATGCCTATGAAACGGACCGTGGCGTATTTGATTTTGTAGCTTTGAATCGCAACGCCAAGGCGCTGCTCGAACTCAATCAAGCTACTGTCTTCTATGAAGAAAAAGACGGCAAGCATCAATGGGGTTTCTGGCAAAAAGAGCTTGATAAAGCTCTCTACTATTTTATTGAGGTTGAATAATCAAAAGCAAAGCTGTCCAGCAAGCTCCTTACGGAACTGTTGGACAGCTTTTTTTAATGAATTTATTCATTTAATTTCAAATCTGCTTTTACCCGTTTGAGAAGCTCCTTACATCCGCTGTCGACTAACTTATAAACAAACGGAAAATTGTTTTCATAATAAGGATCAGGCACATCGGCTATTCCTTTCGCAGGCAGCAGCTCCATAAAAGTAAACAATCGCTTGGATTCCTCTGCTGTAGCTTTACCTTCTCCAAAAAACAGCTTGCGGACATCTCGTAAGTTGTTTGTGTCCATACATACGATATAATCAAACGTGTTGTAGTCATCAGGCGTAACTAATCGAGCTTTCATACCTTGATGTGAAATTTGATGCTGATCCAGCTGATCCCTTGTGCCCTCATGCGGCGGATGACCCAAATGCCAGTCACCGGTTCCTGCGGAATCAACCATAATTTGATCTGTCAATTTTGCTTGCTCTACCTGATGGCGCATAACAGCTTCAGCCATTGGGGACCTGCATATGTTTCCGAGACAAACAAATAAAATACGAGCTTTCATGATATTCCTCTTTTCTGCTGTTCATTAGAAGTATGAATATGTAACGTGCGTCTTGGCAGCTTCCACTTGAAATAGACAGATAGCATGCGGAAGCTAATAATAATAACGAATAAAACCAAGAGCTCCAAGGTTGATTTTATCCAACCTAGTCCAATCGCGAGACCTGCAAGCATAGCCCATACGGCATAAATTTCATCTTTTAGCACAAGCGGCTTGCGGCCTGCCAGCACATCGCGAATGATACCGCCGCCAATCCCTGTCAGCATGGCCGCAACAAGAACCGCACTGAGCGGATGCTTCATTTGCGTTGCATACAGCGCTCCTTGAATAGCAAAGGCTGATAATCCAATCGCGTCAAAAAACGCCTCGCTCCGTCGCCAGCGCTGAATCCAGTCAACAGGCAATAGAAAAGCAATCGTCATGGCAATGATAGCTATTTTGAGTAGGTATCCTTGATTCCAAAGCGATGTAACTGGCATACCTATCAACAGATTACGCACGACACCACCGCCAAATGCTGTGACAAGTCCAAGCACGAACACACCTAGTATATCGTATTCTTCCTCCATAGCGACAATCGCTCCGCTGACTGCAAAGGCAATTGTTCCGATAATGCTAAAAATACCAAAAATGTCCATACTCACAGCAAATGCTCCTCGCTTCCCGTACATGAACCGATCAATGCACCTTGACTTTCATTCATCATTTTAGCTGGGAGGATGTGGATACGCAACGACAAATTTCGTGAAATTCATTCGTTTATCCATACAGTTATTCCATTCCTCTGGTTTTTATAGAACAAAAGGCATTATACTGGAGTGAATTACATTAGATTTTGCCAAAAAGAAAGGAAAATTCATCATGCATCCTCGCATCGTCATATGCACGGGCGGCCAGCTTGGCGCCTGGGCACTTGCACATATAAAGCCCGATGATCTGCTTATTGGAGCAGACAGCGGTGCTCGCTTCCTCATTAAGAACGGACGACGTCCGGATATTTCGATCGGAGACTTTGATTCCGTATCAGAAGAAGATTTGTTAGAAATTCGAGAAAATAGCGGTCAAACGATAGCTTGTGACCCCATCGACAAAAACTACACCGATACGGAAATGGCCATACGTCTCGCCTTGGACTTGCAGCCTACTGAAATCATTTTACTCGGAGCGCTGGGCACTAGATTTGATCATTCACTTGCTAATGTCCACCTGCTCGCGCTTTCTTCCCAGCAACAGGTGAAAATGACGATCATCGATGACCATAATAAAATTTCTTTGATTAGCGATCAATTAAACATCGAGCAGCAAGGATATCCTAACGTTTCTTTGCTTCCGTTGTCGTTAAAAGTAGAAGGAATAACGCTTGATGGTTTTCAATATCCGCTGACTGACGCCGAGCTAACGATTGGTCAGTCACTCGGGATTAGCAATGTCCTTGTATCATCTAATGGAACCATCTCCATAAGAAAAGGCTTATTGTTGGTCATCCAAAGTCGTGACTAATGATTTTCAACAAAAGACCCAACCGAGGTAAATAATCCTTCGGTTGGGTCTTATGTTTGCGCGATTAATCCTTTAGAGAAGCTCATCCTCATTTGTAACAATTTCCAAGCCGTCTACATGCTTGCGATTCATCAGCTTGCGGGCTTTTCTATTCTCCTTTGATTCAAATACAATATCGAGATCATACTCCTCATTTTGACCCGGGTAAAGCTTCGTTTTGGCGATATACAGCTTCAACCGTTTATGATTGAATGTAAGCTTTTGCCCTTGAATTTGGACAATCACATTTCCTCTTTCATCTGCAGGCCGATATACTACACCCATTTTATTTAGAGGATAGATCCATACTGCATCACCTTTCTCAAAAGGTTTTTTTGCTTCTTTCGGGTTCTGTGCTTTCGTTTCATCAGCCTTTTTTAAATTTTTGTTAATAAAATCTGATGCTGCTGAAGATGACGTTTTCTGAGTTTCCTTTTCATTTCTTGATTGCTCACTTGTGTGTGTTTCATGAAATTGATTTTCTTTCCGCACGAGCAAATGTTCTGCACGCCGCATCACTTCTTCCGGTAGACCAAAGCGCCTTGCTATCGCGAATGCGTGACTCTCGCCTGCTTCCCCAATCTCTAAGCGATAAAGCGGCTTTAACGTTTCCGCATCGAATGCCATTTTCCCATTTTGACATCCAGGGGTGCGTGCAGCAAAAGCTTTAATTTCATTAAAATGAGTCGTTGCCCCTGCTAATGCTCCTTTTTTCAAAAGTTGTTCTAATAGTGCGATAGAGAGCGCTATTCCTTCTGATGGATCGGTACCCGCTGCCAATTCATCAAGCAGAAGCAGTGCTCTAGGCCCAGCCGCTTGAAGCATATCCTTAAGAACAGTGATATGAGATGAAAATGTACTCAGTGATTGCTCCAAACTTTGTCCATCTCCAACATCGGCAATAACGTGCTGGAATACGCCGATTTCACTCCCCTGCTCAGCTGGGACCAGCAGGCCAGATTGAACCATCAATACGAATAATCCAATGGTTTTCAAGGTTACCGTTTTGCCACCTGTATTCGGTCCAGTAATAATTAACTGTTTCCATTTGTATCCGAGCTCCACATGCAGCGGTACGCTATGTTGTCCTAGCAGTGGATGGCGTGCACCGACGAGTCTAACGACTGGCTGATCGGATAACTCGATTTTTTTGCCGTTATACGACCTAGAGAGCTTCGCTCTTGCCGTAATGAAGTCAAATGAAGCCATGGCTTCTACATTGCGAAATAGCTCAAAGGAGAACGACTCGGTATATTCAGACAAACGGGATAATATAACGGTACGCTCCCGCTCTTCATCCGCCTTCCATTGCTGCAGCTCCACCTGAAGCTCTGATGCGTCTAATGGCTCAACGAACAAGGTCTGACCACTAGCGGATTCATCCCATACTGTCCCTGGCACCTGCTTGCGATGCTCACGCTTTACTGCAATAACAAATCGATCATGTCGCTTGCTGATAACCGGCTCTTGTAGAGCAGTACGATATTTATGAAGCGCATTCTCCATTTTTTTCTGGATCTTGTCCTCCGCTGCATAGATATGCCTGCGGATGTAGGCAAGATCAGGGCTAGCTTGATCGGTCAGCTGGCCGTAACGAATACAACGTTTTAGTTCGTCCCTAAGTACGGGGCAATCGTACATAGACTCCGCATAAGCGGAAATCGTTGGCGCAATCTCACGTTTGCTGAACATGTACTTTTTCATTTGCACAACAGAGCTTAACCATACCGATAGCTGTTCTAGTTCCTGCTCATTATAAATTCTACCTTTGCCGAGCAGCGACAGAAACGAATCAATTCCGTCCATTGCGGATAATGGAATGCTTGCTCCGCTTCCGAGAAGTTCAGCAGCCTCGTACGTTTCTTGCAGCCATGCTTCAACTTGCCGCTGCTTCGTGCTTGGTTCAAGCCTTTCAGCCAACAATCGTCCTGCGGGTGATATCGTGTAGCTCACTACGTCTGCTTTTACCTTATCAAATTCTAATCTTCGCCAAGATGCTTCATTCATCTGTGTGGCCTCCTCTATTTTGAGTAAAAAAAAAGACAGAAACAGAACGCGGGCGCGTTCCATTCCTGTCTTTGATCGACAAATGCTCCAATACCATTTCCACCGCTAACAAAATCGTTAACATGAAAATGGATATAAAAAAACCGCGCTGCGAGAGCACGGTGATTGGGCCGCTGTCGAATTGCTTCAGGCGGAAATCCTCATGTCCAGAACTCTTGGCGTCAGATCACGAAATAGAGCCTTGCATCTCAGTGATTTCACACTGGGAATCGTCGCAAGACCAACGTTCATCTGACTCTATCCAATTTATGAGTTATGGACACCAGCAAACATTAAAATTTCCCCTTTAAGCATCATGTTAAAAGTTATAATCCAAAATAGGATTCTTAATAAATGTACATAAAAGACAAGCAGCTTGTCAAGCGAGACTTAATCTACTGTTTATGGCTATAATGAAATGGACATGCCTGTTCGTGCAAATTGAAGGTGATCGGGCAGCTTATAATCTCTCCGAAGATCAATATCATGCGACATATGTGTGAGAAAGGTTTGTTTGGGCTTCCACTTCTGAATAAGCTCGATAGCTTCAACCACATCATAGACAGAACGAGTTTCATAAGCGAAAGGCTCTTCGTAAAAGCTTGTTCCTAGTACAAGCAAATCAAGATCAGCCAAATGTTGCTGCTGCTCATCTGTCAGGCCTATGGAATCAGAGCAATATACCCATTTGCAGTTTGTTTCTGAATGTTCAAAGCGAAATGCGTAGGCATAGCCGTTTTTCCCGTGATTGACTCGCCAGCTATACGCTCGCCATTTGCCGAGCATAATAGGAGTGTCAAATGAATGGAACTCAATCTGCCGATTTAGCCAAGGAAAACGATCTAATATTTCTTTAATGACTTCAGTGGGCGCGTAAGCTTGACCTCTTTTTTTCGTCCAGCGACAAGCGTCTGCCCACTCCACCAATCCACCGATATGGTCAAAATGAGCATGTGTAATGAGCAGTGTGTCGATCTCACGCAGTGAGGCCATCTCTAATTGTTTTGCGAAGTCCGACCCACAGTCAATCCACACCGTTCCAGCTTCTTGGTCCTCCATCTGCAGCGACGATCTATAACGGCGGTTTTCCTGTGTTTCCCGTGCTTCCTCACAAACCTCGCATTCGCAATAAATGCGAGGCACACTCATGGAATCTCCAGTTCCCCTAAAAATCAGCTTCGTCATAGCGGCAGCAGCTCAAACGACTCCGATGCACGGATTTGTTCCATCATTTGAAGCCATTGTTCCGGCTTGTTTGGCAACGCGGCATAATAGCCTTCTAAGAATGAGGCGATAAGAGCTGCATTAATCGTTGTTTGCTCTTCATTTTTCGGAAGGAAACATAAGTCCAGTTCAGCAACAGCTTGGCCTTCATGGTCCCAAGAAGGATGCACATAAGGAAAAGCGATTCGCTTATAGCCGATATGTGACAGCACTTCGCGACGCACAAACGGATTCATAGGTGAAACTCCGCCAAATGCATGCTCACCTGCGCGATAAGGGTCGTATACCTCAGCAAACATGCCAAGCGAGACAGTACCGGACTGATCAGCTAGCTTCTGCAAATCTTGTTCTCGATTGCGGAGTAGAAAACGACCGATGCCAAGTGATGGTTTTCCGATAATCGTAAAATCAGTCATAGCAACGCGCAGCTCTGGATAATAACGATATTCAGTTGAACCAACGACTTCCCCCTCATGCAATGCAACATATACATGAATGCTTGGGTCTTCAAGAGGCTCGCGCCAAAGTTCATAAGCAAGAACTTCCTCAGGCGGAAAAATCGATTGAAGAAGCTTATGTAATGGTTCAAAATATTTGTCCTCAATGCTTACGATTCGATGATAGGTTAGCATATATGTACATCTCCTTATTTAAATGGATTACGCCACTCCATGATTGCAGCGCAGTTACCTGATTGCTCATCATCCAAGTAGTCATGAGCAACACCAATCGGCAGCCGTCCGCATCTAAGCAAAAAAGTAATGACAGGGTCTTTGAATTCTCCAATTAGCACTTTTTCCAAATAAGCTTCTGGCGTCATCTCCTGTAATAGCGCGCCATAACCAGGCATGCGACCGCCCCCAAGCAATCTCATAAGTCCCAGCTGAACAACCGTTTCATACATCGATTGCATGAGCCATTTGCCAATGCCTGATTTTCGGAACTCCGGTATGACACAAAGGTCTATTATATACAGAGTGTTCCCGTTTTTATTATGATTGCGAATATAACCACTGTCAGAAATCGTTTCCCAATTATGTGCATGGCCATAATCTTTCATATCGATAGTTACTCCGGTCATGGAGCCAATAATCATTCCATCAACCTCTGCGCATAAGGCACCTTCAGGGAATCGGTTCACATGTTCAGTTAATTGTTCTTTGTTCCACCAAAGCTCCTGTGGGTAAGGCGGGGGAAAGCTTAGCCGCTGAACTTCAATCAATCCATCAAAATCTGCTGGTTTATAATTGCGAATAATTGCTTTTTGCGGCTTTCCATCGATGAACAAGTACAGCTCCTTACGCATCACTGTCTCCCCCTTTCTTCGCTAAACAAGATAAAAATCAAGTCCAATCAGTATACAAATCGGTGCGACGGTCACGCCACGTCGTAACAGAACCCTTCAGCCTGACTTCCTCAAGCAAAGATAAGTCAAGATCAGCCACGACGAGCATATCATCATTGATGATACCTTCGCTTAATATACCGGCTGGCGGGAACGGAATATCGTTCGGAGCAATAATAGCAGCTTGTCCAAAATTTGCCCGCATCAGATCAACTTTACGAAGAGAGCCAACTGTACCCGTCGTTACAATGTATACCTGATTCTCAACAGCTCTAGCATGGCAGCAGTATCTTACGCGATAGAATCCATGACGATCATCTGTGCACGATGGACAGAAAATGACATCTGCACCTTTAGCGCGAGCCATTCGAACGATTTCAGGAAATTCAATATCGTAGCAAGTAAGCATCGCGATGGTACCATAAGCGGTCTCGAATACCTCAAGACCTTCACCTGCTGACATATTCCAGCCTTCTACTTCTGGTGGCGTAATGTGGATTTTATGCTGAACGTCAATTTTCCCATCGGGATGAAAGAGATGCGCAGCATTGCGCAAGCTTCCATCCGCTTGTTTGATCACGTGGGTGCCTCCAACAATGTAAACCTCATATTCAGCAGCTAGTGAGCGAAAGAGAGCAAGATAATCCTCCGTGAATTCAGGAAGTCGATCAATAGAAAGCGCAACGCCCTGCTCATCTCCAATGGACATCAATTGGGTTGTCAGAAACTCAGGAAACAAAATAAATTGTGCCCCGTATTCCGAGGCATTGCGTACATAATGTGTTACTTGCTCTGCGAATTGCTCAAACGAGTTAATATCAGCAAGCTTATACTGAACGGCTGCCGTACGAAACTTCATTCGTTAAATCCTCCAATCGTATCGTTATTGTTTGCGCTGTTTAAATTGCAAAGTAATCGTCGTGCCTAAATCCGGCAGACTAAACACATCTACCTTTCCTTCATGCAAATCAATGATTCGTTTGGCGATGGACAAGCCGAGACCTACTCCGCCTGTTGTGCGGCTTCTGGCTCCATCCACACGGTAGAAGCGCTCGAATAGATGCGGAATTTCGTTTTCTGGAATGCCCATTCCTTTATCCTTAACCTCGATTTTCACGATATGTCTAACGAGTGTAATCGTAATATCGATCGGGTCCTTCGAGTATTTAATCGCGTTATCGAGCAAAATGACGAGCAGCTGCCTGATTTTGTCTTTATCTCCAACCATACGAACAGCCTTGGACATCGCTTTCACTCGAATCGGTCTGCCGAACGTCGTTTGCAGCATCGTTGCTAGCTCATCAACCACTTGAACAACGTCAAACAGCTCCTGCTTCAGCCAATCCTCCTGCTCTGCCTCAGCGAGCATAAGCATGGATTTTGTTAAGTTTTGCAGACGATTTGCTTCTTTATCGATTGCTTCAATCGCTTCATTTCGCAAGCTCTCGTCATCACGTCCCCAACGCTTCAACATACCAGCATAGCTGCTGATAACAGTTAGAGGGGTTTTGAGCTCATGAGAAGCATCTGCTACGAATTGCTTCTGCTTAGCAAATGTGCGGTCAAGTCGTTCAATCATTTGATTAAATGCACGAACGAGCTGCAGGAGTTCAGCAGATTCCTCGCGGTTGCTAAGCTCAATTTGTCTAAGCTTCCCGCTTCGGTCAATTTCTCGCATCGTATTAACCATTTGCTGTATGGGCGCCGTTAGTCTTGAAGTAAACCAATACGTTCCGAATATGGCAAATAGAATGGCACCGCCGCTCGTGACGCTTAACGCTGCGACCAGCACCTGCAAATAATTGTCCAACTCATCTAGTATTCGATTAATCTCAAGCATTGCAATGACACGATTGCCGTCATATAGCGGAACTCGCATGAACAAAATTCGTTCTCCGCCCTTCGTGATCATCCCGGTATGGTGATGCACCTCAAAGGTCGCTGGCAGCTGCTGCAGCAGCTCATCCGTTCCTGTTATATTTACAACCCTGTTATTAGGCGCAATGATGCGAATCATTTCGTTTACGTTGTAATACTCATTGAGCAGCTCCGGATAGTTTAATCCTCGGCCGCTCTGAATTCGGGGATTCTCAAGCATGAGATTCACTTTATTCGCAATGACCTCTTCTTCACTTTCAGTCGTTATTTTGATCACATAGAAATACACAAAAATATTAAATAGAATCAAAATAAAAATAAGCCAAAAAATGGTGAAAAGCGTAAACCGTTTGCGGAGTGTCATGCATCGGGCTCCTTTATCATATAACCTACTCCTCGAACCGTATGAATAAGCTTATGACGATAACCCTTGTCCAACTTCTGACGCAAATAACGGATATAAACATCTACTAAATTTGTTTCACCGATAAAATCATATCCCCAAACTTCGGATAAAATATCTTCACGCGATTTCTCATCATTTTTGTTTTCCACAAGGTATACAAGCAGCTCAAACTCACGCGGCGTTAACTCGATCAAAATATCTTTGCGATAAACCTTACGCGTGCGCAGCTCAATCGTTAAGTCGCCAACCTTGATCATGTCGGATCCTTCCGCTTCTTTCGGATACTGCTGGAATATACGCAAAATATTGCGAACCCGCGCCAGCAGCTCCTCCATTGCGAACGGCTTAGTAATATAATCATTTGCTCCATGCTCGAATCCGCTTACTTTATCCGGTACGGTGTCGCGTGCAGTCAACAATATAATAGGTACAGGATTTCCTGCTTGTCGCAGTAATCGCAGCACTTCAATTCCGCTCATCTCAGGCAGCATGACATCGAGCAATACAAGCTCCCATTCACCTGTCGAAGCCATTTCATATCCGGTTCTGCCATCAGCGGCAGTTCCTACGGTATAACCCTCATGCTCAAGCTCAAGTTGTAAAATTCGGGAAATACCCGCTTCATCTTCGACGACTAGAATACGTTCTTTCATTCTAGAGGTTCACCTGCTTCCAGTTGTAAATAATATTAATGCCGTTAATCAACCATATCTTCTTCTATAAATACGGTTAAATTTATCATAATGAAGACCTATCACAAATGCAAGCAAGCCGATCTACAAGAAGAGTAGACCGGCAATTGCCACGGAGGGTGTTTATCTTCACGAAGATAAAGGATATTAAGCAAAAACCACTCCTAGTTTTGCATCGACCAGGCTTCCACATCCCATGTTTTGGTAGCCATATCCTCGTAAAATTCCGGTTCATGAGATACAAGCACAACAGTTCCTTTATAAGCCTTAAGAGCACGCTTCAATTCCGCTTTAGCCACAACGTCCAAATGGTTCGTCGGCTCATCGAACAGAATCCAGTTGCTCTCGCGCATCATAAGCTTGCAAAGACGAACCTTCGCTTGCTCGCCACCGCTGAGCTGATTAAGCGAACGTGTAATATGTTCATTTTTCAAGCCACAGCGTGCAAGGGCACCACGAACCTCTGATTGGGTCATGAAGGAGAACTCATCCCATACATCCTCAAGCGGCGTCATGGTCGGAGCTTTTGCTTCTTGCTCAAAGTAAGCAGGATTTAAATAATCTCCCAAATAGGTTTTGCCGTCAAGCGCTGGAATTACGCCTAAAATGGTTTTGAGTAATGTAGATTTACCAACGCCGTTACATCCTACGATAGCAATCTTATCACCACGTTCAATGACCATGTCCATTTTTGGCAGCAATGGTTTATTGTAGCCGATGACCATGCCTTCTGCTTCAAATACAGTCTTGCCGCTCGTTCTAGATTCTTTAAAGTTAAACGTTGGTTTTGCCGCTTCTTCCGGTTTATCAATTCGATCAATGCGATCAAGCTGCTTCTCGCGGCTTTTGGCACGTCCTGATGTTGAAGCGCGTGCTTTGTTTTTTTGGATAAAATCCTCTTGCTTCTTAATAAAATCCTTTTGTTTCTCGTATGCATCGATGTGCTGCGCCTTGTTCAGGTCAGCCATTTCAAGAAATTTATCATAATTGGCCGAATAGCGCGTCAGCTTCGTAAATTCAAGATGGTAAATCACGTTGACCACTTGATTCATAAAGCTCGTTTCATGTGAAATAAGAACAAAAGCATGCGGGTAGTTTTTCAAATAGTTAGTCAGCCAATTGATATGCTCTTCATCCAAATAGTTCGTAGGCTCATCGAGCAGTAGAACACCTGGTTTTTCAAGAAGCAGCTTCGCTAGCAGTACCTTTGTCCGCTGACCGCCGCTAAGTGCAGTAACATCACGATCAAGTCCAATCGCATTCAGACCTAGCCCGTTTGCCATCTCATCAACTTTTACATCAATTAAATAGAAATCGCCGATCTCCAGCTCTTCCTGAATCTCACCCATACGTGTAAGCAGCTCATCTAATTGATCTGAATCTGCATCGCCCATTTGAGCTGCAATGTTATTTAGCTCTTCTTCCAATAGCAGCAAAGGTAAAAAAGCATCCTTCAGTACATCACGGATCGTTTTACCTGCTTCAAGCTTCGTATGTTGATCCAAGTAGCCGTAACGAACACGCGGTGTCCATTCGACCTTTCCTTCATCCTTCAACAGTTTGCCTGTTAAAATATTCATCAGTGTTGACTTGCCTGTACCATTCGCACCGACTAGGCCAACATGCTCTCCATCCAACAATCGGAAGGCTACATTTTTAAAAAGCACACGATCTCCGAACGTATGTGATAATTGCTCAACTGTTAACAAACTCATTTGTCTTTATCTCCATTCATATATGAACCATAGTTATAGCTTGTGAAATGTGTCGTTTTGCCCGTATCATTGTACCACAAAAATGGTCATTTTGTGTTCATTTCCTTATAAAGGAGCTGTAAAATGGGCGAAAGCGCATGATTTAATCGTTTATTTAAGCGCGATTCATCCGTTGCCCAGAGCCCTTTCCATTGCAAAGAAAGCAGCGTCTCTTCAGGAAGTCGCGGCACGATGGCTAACGGCTTGTCAGGAAATAAGGAAAGCCACTCATTCCGACCATGGTAGTTCAGATCCTTGTTGGCGATATAAAATAATTTTCCGCCTGTGGCTTTCATTTTTTGCTTCAAGTCCATTAGCAACATTAATTCGCTCGCTTGCCACTTAACCACAGCAGGATCACCAATCACAAATACGAAATGCGACTGCTTCAGCATGGATAAAGCATTAGACTCCTTCCATCTGCCAGAGAAATCGAATAGCTGGTACATAGTTGGTGAAGTCCGAAGCATTTGTGCAAAAGACAGAGCATCATATTTAGCATCATCTGAGCTAAGTTCAGAATGAAATGAAAACCAATTTACTGCTAAATCATTATGTTTATAGTGGGTATAACGTTTATCCTGTATAAGCTGACCAGACTGTACATAATTACTGATGCTTTTATGCCCAGATAACCATGCATGCCATTCAGGCCTAGAATCGTCGTATTCGACTGCTGCTATAGAAGCGCCTTGCCTTCCAAGCAGGACAGCAAGTGCATGCGTCAAAAAGGTAGATCCTGCACCTGAGGATAAAGATAATAAGCAGATCAGCTTCTGATTTGATCGTGTGTGGGGTTTGCTTTTTTGTTGATTCCAGAACACCTTATTGTCACTATCAGGCTCAGCAAAAACCTCTAGCGCTTTCTCCGCTTCAGCAATAGTTGCATATCGATATTGGGGATCGGGTTGAAGCAAACGTTTTAGCACAAGCTTAAAGGCTTTCGGAACGTCTGGCTTCAAAGATGCAAATAAAGCCGACTCCGCTATCCAGCCCGTTTTTTGATGATAAATACTTCCCTCACTAGCCATAAAATACAGCAGCGCACCGAGTCCATAAATGTCCGTTCGCTCATCGCTTTGCCCTGCTCCTGCTTGCTCCGGCGCTGCGAATCCATACGTTCCAAGCTGAGTAGTATCTTTATCCTTGCCAATAATATATTGGCGTGAAATACCAAAATCAATTAGTTTTACATTTCCTTTTTTGTCAATCATCACGTTTGAGGGCTTCAAATCACGATGAATAATTGGAGGCGTATGTTCATGTAAGTAACGAATCGCAGAGCATAGCTGTAATCCGATATCGATTATGTTTGTAAAGGTTTGCTGTGCTCCGTTTGAACGAATTAAATCTGCAATCGTGCAACCTTCAATTAATTCCATTACCAGTGCTTCGAATTGCAGCTCATGCGGAGGGAAGTAGTCGATCATTGATGGAAGCTGCGGATGCTCCAGCCTCATCATCATTTGTGCTTCTTCCGCATATTTCAGGCCCCCTGGCAGCGGTGCGATGACTTTCATTGCTCTTCGTTTATTTGCGAGCTTCAAATCATCAGTGGCGTAGACAACTCCCATGCCGCCTCGCCCAAGAATGCCAACAATTCGGTATCGATCACCCACCATAGATCCTATTGCATAAGGTGAAAACAACTCATCCGAACCTTCCATATCGATCCCTCCAGCATAAAATACGAACAAAAAAAGACATCCCGACGCCGTTTGTAAGTTACAAACCGCATCAGGATGCCTTCCTGATTTCCTATCTATTAGTGCTACTTTAACATAGTTATTAAACTTGAAACAAGCAGCATTTCATTAAAATACACGTTTCTTGGAATTCAACAGCTCCGCTAAAAACGCAAGCACAAGTCCTTGCCCCCAGCCTTGCACCCGTTTGTGAGCCACTTCACGATAGCCCTGCAAATCATTCATAACTGCTGTACCGGCTGATACATTCAGCACTGCGCCGTCTTCCGTAATTTGGCTCAAAATGCCTTCAATCGAACGCTGAATGTATTTGTTGTATAAGGAGCCAAATGCGAATAATCCCGTCGCAATTCCTGCTGAACCCGACGTTTCATGATAGGAGCTATCGTCGTTTAGTACCGTGTGCCATAGCCCATTTTCGGATTGCATACGCACTAATGTACTAAGCTGGTCTCGCATCGAGCCTTCAATAATCATAAATGAAGGATGCTGAACGGCTATATGCGGCAATGCCTTTGCCATTGTAAGAGCAGCCCAAGAGTTTCCACGTGACCAGAAGATCGAGGACATATGATTTTGTGCGATATTGTCCCAGCCATGATAGTAGAGGTTCGTAACGGGATCTTGTAAAAAATGCTCATGACCGTGATACTGCTTCAAGCCATCTTCCAAATAGTCGTTTCGTCCGAGCAAATGTCCCATACGCACGAGGAAATAACCCGCCATCATCATCGTATCCACCCACGCTTGCTCAGGAAAATTATATGTTTCTGAATTGACTGTGTGCTGGAAAATGCCATCTGCGAATCGTACCGCATCATTTTTTAAGTATTCGGCCATTTGAATGGCGACATCTAAATATTTTTGCTCGTCAGTTGCTTTGTACAATGAAATTAAAGCATGACCAATGGATACTCCGTTGACTGATAGCTTCGGCAAGCCGTCTTCCAGCTTCTCATCAATCCATTCCTGCAAAAGCTGAATATAGCGTTCATTCCCTGTTGCCTCGTACGCTTCCGCAACCCCATAGAAAGCAACACCGCCTGGCCAATCCCAGCTAAAATCCATTCTGAATGTGCGATCTACAACACGATCTATAACGTCCTTAATATGATTTTCGTCAAATTGAAGCTGTGGCATTTCCATCTACCTCTCCCCTATTTCATTTTGAATGTCTATTTCAAACCGCTGGTGCTGATACCTTCAACAATATACTTCTGAAATGCGAAGAAAATGGCGAGAACCGGAATGAGGCTGACGATCGACATCGCGAACATGGCGCCCCAGTTGGAGACGGTATCGCTGTCCAGAAACATTTTCAGACCCATCGACACAGGATACAAACTTGGACGATTCAAGTACAATACCGGTCCGAGCAAGTCTTCCCAGCGCCAGTAAAACGAGAAAATTGAAGCGGTAGCCAGAGCTGGAACGACGAGCGGCAAAATAATTCGGAAAAACAAGCGGAACTTCCCGCAGCCATCGATCGTTGCCGCTTCGTCAAGCTCATTCGGTATGGTCCGGATGAACTGAATGAGTAAAAAGATAAAAAACGGAATGCCGAAATATTGCGGGATAACAATAGGTTTAATTGAGTTTAACCAATGAAGCTTCGCAAACAAAATATATTGCGGAACGAGTACAACATCATGAGGAAGCATGAGCGTAACCATCATGATTCCAAACCAAAACGTTTTCCCTACAAAATTAAGTCTTGCAAATCCAAAAGCGATAAATGCAGATGATAATACAGCTCCGATGGTAGAAATAACAACGATTTCTAGAGAATTCATAATAAAATTGCCGAATGACTGACCTGCTATGCCGACCCAGCCTATTTTATAATTTTCCCAAATCCAAGGCTGTGGTATAAGTGAATCAGCCGTTGCGAAGATGAGATTGCTTTGCTTAAATGAACTCATTAACAGCCATAACACCGGGTAAACCATGACTAGCGCGAGCGCTGCGACAAATATGTGGTAGATCGGCCACTTCAGCTTTTTGAATGTCATGTTTAATGGCCACCTTTCGACTCGTAATGAACCCATTTTTTAGAGGTATAGAACAAAATCCCTGTTAGGATAGCGATAATAATGAGCATTACCCACGCCATCGCTGAAGCAAATCCCATATCGAAATAAACGAATGCTTGACGGAACAAATAAAGGGAATATAGAAGTGTACCGTCTAACGGACCGCCCTCGCCTTTTGAAATAATGTAAGCTGGAACGAAAGTCATAAATGCTCCGATCGTTTGCATGATCGTATTAAACAAAATGATCGGGCTAAGCATTGGCAAAGTAATTTTGAAGAAGCGAACGACTGGCCCCGCTCCATCCACATTGGAAGCCTCGTACAATTCTGGCGGTATATTTTTGAGACCTGCTAGAAAAATAAGCATCGACGATCCAAATTGCCAAACGGACAATGTAATGAGCATCCACAGCGCAGCTGCAGGTTCAGCAAACCATCTCACGCTATCTAAACCGAGTGCATTCAGAAAAATGTTTATAACCCCTTCGTCGCCGTAAAGGTTGCGCCACATAATCGACACGGCAACGCTACCGCCAATAATCGAAGGAAGATAATAAACGGTCCGATATAACCCGATTGCTTTCGAGGCTGTATTCAATATCATTGCAATAAATAAAGCAAAGGCCAATCTAAGCGGTACACCGATAAAAACGTATAAAAAAGTAACCTTTAGAGATGCCCAAAACTTCGAGTCATCAAAAAACATCGTCTGGTAATTCTCTAATCCGATAAAGGATGGTGTCGATAAGAGATCATAATCGGTAACCGAGAAATATAACGATGCGACAGCGGGTACTAAGGTGAACAATAAAAATCCGATAACGAATGGACCAATAAAGGTGTAGCCAACCAAGTTGTTTTTAAGTGATAGCGATTTCATCTTATCCAACTCCTATACGAAGTCTAACGTGCCAAAGCATCTTTATTTATGAAAAAGCGATGGTCGATCTTACGACCAACCATCGCTTCTACTCAAACAATATTACTTGTTTTTCTTAAGAATAGCGGTTGCTTCGTCTCTAAACTTCTTAGCTGCGTCTTCTGGTTTAATTTTGTTGTAGTTCATTTGCTCTGCAAGGCTTGTGAGCGATTTGAATACTTCTGCAGAACCGATTGGATCAGCTGGATCCATTGGTGAGCTGTTCGCTTCTGCCCAAGCAACATAATCGTATACTTGGATTTGTGCTTCAGTAGAAACTGCTTTTAACGCTTCTTTCACTTTAGAGGAAACTGGTACGCCGCGATCGCCTAAAATCAATTTGTTAGCTTCGATATCATTTACGAAGAAGCTGATAAATTTAGCTGCTTCTTCTTTCACTTTCGAATTTTCCGATACGGAGAAGAACATACTTGGCTTAAGGAATAACCCTTTAGTCATATTTGGACCAGCCATTGGAGCAATCGCTAGCGGACGGTTAGCCACTTGCTGCAATCCAACATATTGGTTCGACCATTGCCATACGCCAATGCCTTGGTTCAATACAAGGTGGCTGTCTTCTGCGCCTTTGATTTGAGCTAGAACGTCTGGTGACGGTACTGCACCATCGATAACAAGTTTAGCTAGCATCCCGAAGAAATCGGTGAATAGTTGATCATCCTCGTAGCCAAGGCCATTGCCTTCTGCGTTAAACAACGTTTTATCAAGTGTACGAAGGTAGTAGCCGAAGAACACTTCTGGACGCATACCGTTGTCAAAGAAAATTCCTGCTGATTTTGCTTTTGCAGCCATTGCTACGTAATCATCCCAAGTGTAGTTTTCAGGAATGGAATCAATGCCTGCTTTTTTAAGTAGTGCTGGATCGTAGTTAAACCCAAGAGCATTTACGCCAAGGTTCATACCGTATAGTCCATCGCCTAATTTACCGCCATCAATTGCGTTTTGACTAATGTCGCTTACGTCAATTTGATTGCCGATAAATGGAGTCAAATCAGCCAATTGTTTTCTGCCAGCGTATTGCGAATAGTTTTGCGTATCGATTTGGATGATATCAGGAAGCTCGTTTGCAGCTGCTTGAGGAGCAAGCTTTTTCCAGTAGTCATCATAGTTTGCATATTCCATTTCTATCGTTACATGCGGGTTTTTCGCTTTGTACATCTCAATCACTTTCATTGTGTAATCATGACGCGGCTGGCCGCCCCACCATGCGATACGAAGAGTGACCGGCTTTGCTTCTGCTGGCTCTTCTTTCACTTCGTTTGTTGATTTTGGTGCGTTGGTCGCATTTGTTGGTTTTTCATTGTTTGCGTTTCCGCCGCAAGCGCTTACGAGAACTAGTGCAAAAGCCATGAGCATCAAAAGCATTTTCTTTGGTGCTTTCATTGTGTTACGCCCCTTCCAGACTCTTTAATGTTGTTTACAAGCTTTATTATAGGGTGAATGTCGAATCGTCGGAATTAAAAAAACCGCTTTCTTTGTTAAAAAAACAGAGGTCGCCATTATGGCGACCTTTTGTATTCGGAAGGCGTGAACCCTGTATGTTTTTTAAAAACTTGACTAAAATATTGCGGGTTATCGCCAAAACCAAATTTCTCAGCGAGTTCAAAAACCTTCACATCACCAGTTTTCTCGATCTCTTCCATCGCTCGCTCCATCCTTAACCGAACAACATAATTTGAGAATTTTTCTCCCATTTCCTTCTTAAACAGCTTGCCTACATAATCTGCGTTCATGTATAAGATCTCACTCGCTACCCAGTTGAGCGATAGATCAGGATTGGAAATATGCGCTTCAATGACTTGAATCATCTTCTGAATAATGGCGGAATGCTTATTGGTGTGGGTATGAAAGTTGTTCAAGCAGATTTGCTTCGCGCATTCGGTGACGAATTGCTGCGTCGTTTTTAGTGTTGTAAATTGATCAAATCCGGCAATCTTAGTTAAATATTCATTGATTTCTTCAGGTTTGCCTTGCCTAACGATAGATATGTAAAGCGGTATGACATAAGATTTCGAGAGATGCATGTCCATCCGGCTGTCGGCAAGCATTTCGAAATAGTTTTGCAGCTCCTGCTGAACAAACGCCCAGTCTCCTGATTTGACATGCATGCAAAGAGGCTCTTCATCATAGATGAAAGGCTTAAGCGCATTATCATCTCCTCTTTCGACATCCTTCTGCGTTATGATGCTACCTTCGCCTAAATAAAATTGATAATTTAAGCATTCCAGCGTATCGCGATACATTTTACGAGCATCGATAATTTGACCAGGATTGCTGACGGCCACCGTAGCATCCAATTTGTAATAGGATGAAAACGTTTGCTTAATTTCATTCAATTGTACAAATAAAATGTCAGTTTCGTTAATCTCTTTAATGAGCAGCAGAACATGTTTACCTATCGTCGTACTGAGGAGTACCGTAGGTTTCCCGAGAACATCCTGAGCGATATTTTTGACCGCAAACAGATGCTCAAATTCAAACACACCCTCAATTTGAAACAAAATCAACTGAACCTTCTCATTGTCTACTGTAATATGAAACAGGTTGCCATAATCATCCCAATCACGCTGGCCATATGTTTTATTGGTAACAAGCTCCTTAAGAAATTGCTCCTTCGCGTGAGGAAGCACCTTTGAAAGCTCTTTCTGGATATGAAGCATGAAGCTCTCTTGCGTTTGCTGTTTCCTCAGCTCTGTTATCACCTCGGTTAGTGCATCCGTAATCGTATTTTCATTGCAAGGCTTAAGCAAATAGTGTTTCACTCCAAATTGCATCGCCGTGCGAGCATAATCAAACTCACTAAAGCCGGAAAGAAGAATAAAAACGATATGCGGGTAGTTTTCGTACACTTTTTCCACCAGCTGCAGTCCATTCATACCCGGCATTTTGATATCTGAGATGACGATATCCGGCATGTGGCTCTCAATAAAGGCCAAAGCTTCAAGTCCATTTCGCGCCGTTCCTGCCAGTTCTGCCTCATATGCATTCCAGTTTACGGTACGCGATATGCCTTCTACGATGATTCGTTCATCATCAACCAACAAAACCTTATACATGGGAATCCCTCATTTCATAAGGAAGCATCAGCTTCACTTTGGTACCGCCGTTTGGCTTGCTCTCTACCATTAATCCATATGCTTCGCCATACAGCAGCTTTATGCGATCTTCGATATTTTTTAAGCCTAAGCCGGAGCCTTTCGTCTGCACTTGTCCGCTTAATAGCTTCGTGACAAACTCTTCTTCCATTCCCGGCCCATTATCCTCCACTGAAATAAACCACAGCTCATTTTCCACATAGGCATGTATTTGTATTTTACAGGTGTCAATCATTTGTTCAAGGCCGTAATTGATTGCATTCTCAACGAGCGGTTGAAGCGATAGCTTTGGAATACTGCAGTTAAGCAGCTTGTCCGGGACGTCAATATGGAAATCAAGCCGTTCTTCAAAACGGTATTTCTGAATCGTGACATAGTGATTAATGATGTCCAGTTCCTTGCTAAGCGGGATGAGCGGCTCCTTCAAATTGATTGACGTTCTGAGCAAGGAACCAAGCGCTTCAACCATCTGAGAAATATGTGTTTGGTTGCTTAACTTGGCGGACCAGTTGATCGACTCTAATGTGTTGTACAAAAAGTGCGGATTAATTTGAGCTTGCAGCGCCTTAAATTCTGTATCGCGAATCGTAAGCTGCTTCACGTAATTTTCATGAATGAGCTCATTGATTCGTTCAATCATTATTCGGAAGTTTCGATGCATTTGGCCAGCTTCATCCATTGCAAGCGCTCTCTCATTCGGCTCTTCGATATATTCAAAATTGCCGAGCTGCACCCTTTTCATTTTAGCATTCAAGCGTTCAATAGGCTCAGTAATACCATTTGCGAAGCCAACTGCAATGAGGAGAATGACGATAAATAATATAGCAAAAATGATAATAATCGTATTTTTGACCTTCACAACACGGTCAAAGATGTCATCAAATGGGATCAGCGTATAATAAGTCCAATCGGTGTAGGTTGACGCTATATAAGTAACAAAATATTGCTTCCCCTCATAACGTATAACTTTGTAGCCCTCATTGCCAGGCAACGCAGATAAGGACTCCATGGAAAAAGCGGATGCTTCAGGATACACCGCTTCATTGTTTTTCATAATGACCAGCTTCGCGTCGTTGCTGTTCATACCTTTAGCGAGATCTCTAAACAGTTTGTTCATATCGATGCGAAGCGCTAAAGTGCCAAGATAGTCTAAACTCAGCTGCTCAAACGAACGCACTTCACGCGCAGCAATTAAGGACTTGTCGTTGCTGTAGGGGGCAATCCACGTATTCCCTCCCTTTTTCACTGCTGTTGCATTTTTGAACGCATCCAGACGGTCCTGGTAAATCGTTATCGAATTTGCACCAACCGCATATTCATTATCATTTACGTCATAAAGCTGGGCTGAAAGCACGTATTTATCAAGCCCGCCGATATTGACCATTCGTTCCTTCACCGTTAATTGCACAACATAGTTATCATAATCGGACAGACCACTCTTGATGGATCTCAAATAATGCTGGATCGTAGAATCCGTTGAAAGCATAAAGGTAAGCTTCTCCATCTTTTTCAGCTCATTTTCGATACTGAGGGATGACAAACTGAGCGCTTTGGAAGATTGCTTATAAATTTCCTGATCATAAAAATCAAAAGCGTATTGCTGAATGATGATAGCAAGCATAGCAACAACCAGCATGATGACTGATATCAACACAAACATTTTGTGTTTGATACGCAAATTCATATAAAGCGCTTTCAAGCTCTGCATCGGCCAAGTCTCCTTCAAGAGATTTACAGCTATTATCGATTTATTAGTGGTTGGAAGACATACTCATTCTTTGCAAGGATTGTTTGCTGGATTTGAAAAAAGAGCGCCCTCCTTTTCATTAAGGGGGGCGACTCCTGTTATTTTTTGATCAAATAAAGTGTGATTTCTTCTCTATTATGGAACAGCTGCTTAGCTTTTTGAAGTTTAAATTCTGTCGAAAGTCTTGAAATCACGTCACGAATGGTTTGAAGCGGTTTCCGGTGCATCAGCTTAACTGTAATGATGGCTGTTGCACCCTTCGTTAGTGCAGGCTCAAGATCGAGAACGAGCTTGCACATCATCATCGGACTCCAGCTCATATCACAGACTAGAAGCTGGAATGAATCGGGATTAAATTTCACTTCGGATGCATTGCGCTTTAAGTAAGTTAACGTAGGATACGCCATTAGCGATGGATGCAATTCAGCAGGATCGATGGCTGTAACCCGCAGGCCGCGCTCAAGTAAAAGGGATGTCCAGCCGCCTGGCGCTGCGCCAACATCAAGAGCATTTTGAAACTGTGCGTAATTTAGGTTGAATTCACGTTCTGCTTCAAGCAGCTTAAATTTGGCACGCGAGACTTGTCCTTCTTCACGTTGGAAACGAACGGCGCCGCCCGGCCAATCCGAGAGCATCTCCGATGGTGAACCAAAACCGACATAAAGCTGATTGATCGCCGCATAGATCGCAATAATAACGTCTGGCTGCTGTACAACTGGTTCCGCGTCAATCTCTTCAAGTACCGCATCTATCACCGCTTTTGTATCCGCAGCCGAATATACAAACTCCGATTTCGACGTACGTCTAATATGAACGGCTACCCGTTTATTTTCCAACGTTAATACAGCATTTCGAACCATGCTGGACAATTGTTCTAAATCATTCGCATTTCCAGTAATTTCAATCGTCCGATCCACCGGCTGCACATGGCGCAAAAAGATCGGCTCCTGCTGATGAATAGCTTGCAGCGTTTCTTCCCTTGTTAGCGGGCTCGTCATTAAAAACACTTCGCCTGCTGCCAGCTGTGTGAAGGCAACGCCCTCAATCAGCCTCCGAAGCTCCTCCATCGCATATGGTGCATAAGTTTGATTAGCTGTTCCGATCCATTGACTCACGTATGTTAAACCTCTTTCGTGTTATATTACCCTAGATCCCTAGAGGGATTTATTCACCCTTGCCCTCGAGGGTTAACTCTAAACAATTACTACACCAACCCTACAAGCTTTTCGAACCCACCCAAACCCTCCCTTCCAAGGGAGGGCCCAAAGGGTTGCACCCTCTGGACACCCGCAACTCGACTAACGTTGGCGATAATCTGTGCAGATATGCTTGGCTTACTGTGGAGCGCTTTCGTCCCTTCGGGACACGCTGGAAGTTTGTTTGTTTTGTGTAAATGTTAATTGTGTCTTGATGTGTGAAAGCTTGAAGCCTTCTTAAATACAAACAATTACATAGATCAGAGATAATAAAAAACCATAGAAATGCCTGGAATTTAATTCCGGAACATTTTAGTACTATTTATATTTTTAGTCTTTGTTTGCATTATAACCGAATATGTCACATTTCGTGAAATTATTCGAGTAATTAACTCAAATATTATTTTTGCTAGTTATTATTCGAGTATAGCCATATGAACCATTGTTTTAGCCCATAAATAATGATTAATGGACAATGTCAGTGAAATAGATATAAAAACTAGACCTATTTCAACTAAATGAGCTCATAAAAACTAAATAAGACTAGAATATAGTCTTAAATCAGAGAAAAATAAATATTATTACTGCTTATTGTAAAATTGAGTACGAATAGAACTAAAATCTATACTTATTATCATCAAATCAATCGAATTACTCCAAATAGGTCTAAAAATTAGTCTTATGTGTAACTGGCTAAACAATATGTAGTTGATATTATTTATAAATCTATATCAATAAATAAAAACTGGTTATCCCACACAAGATCCTAATTGATAATGTAACATAATGAGATTGTTTATTAAGAAAAGGTGAAAGCCTCTCAGTGAAAGCATGTCCCAAAAGGACAAAAGCGTTCTTAACTCTAACCTAACTAATCAGCTCTGGTCAAACTTCCACTTTAGTCCAGCTGCTATCCAGAGGGTGCAAACTTTGATCCTTCTTGGGATGGTAGGGTTTGGGTGGGTTCGCATCTACCCTTGGGATTCCCCATCATTAGTGAAAGCGTGTCCCAAAGGGACAAAAGCGTTCGATGCTCTAACCAAACTCGCGAGCGTCGGTCAAGCTCCTACGTTAGTCCAATTGCAGGTGTTCATCGGGAGCAACCCTTGGGGCCCTCCCTTGGAAGGGAGGGTTAGGGTGTGTACGAAATACAATTGGAGTAACCTCTCATTAGTGAAAGCAAGTCCCAAAGGGACGAAAGCGTTCGATGTTCTACCCTAACTTATAAGCGCCGGTCAACCTCGCACGTTAATCCATTTTCAGGTGTCCAGAGAGCGTAACTGTCGAAGCCCTTCCTTAAAAATGTAGGGTTAAGGTGTACTCAGAGCCCCCTTCGGGTTCCCCATCATTAGTGAAAGCGTGTCCCAAAGGGACGAAAGCGTTCGATGCTCTACCCTAACTCTCAAGCGCCGTTAAAGCTCCCACGTTAGTCCAGTTGCGGGTGTCCAGAGGGTGCAACCCTTGGGGCCCTCCCTTGGAAGGGAGGGTTTGGGTGGGTTCGAAAAGCCTTTAGGGTCGGGAGTTTTAAAAATCCTCAAAGATTTCACTTTAAAAAAACTTTAAGGGTTTGGGTATAGTAGCCCTTAAAGGGTCTGGATTTAAAAAAACCTTAAGGGTTTGAGTGTAATAGCCCTTAAAGGGTCTGGGTTTAAAAAGCCCTTGAGGGTTTGAGTGTAAAAACCCTTAAAGGGCCCGGGTGCATATTATTGCCCAGCTATATTATTAATGAGAGCCTCCGGCATCGGACCATTGAACAGCTTGGTCTCTGCCGGCGCGTTCGTTGAAAGCATATGGTACATTTGCATGCGACCAGCGGCACTTGAGGTGTGTAAGTATATTTGGCTTGGATAACGACCCGTTTCAACAATGTGGCGCACGACTTCGTAGCCAGTCGGCTGTGACCAGCCTAAATCGTAATCAAGCGATAAAATATCAACTTCCTCAAGGTCAATCAGCTGCTTGCACTCTTCTGCGTTGCTTGCCAATACAAAACCTTTTGGACAAGTGCGATAATCGTCTAAATATACGTGAATCATAAATGAATCCCCCGTTCAACCGATAGACTCAAAGCGCGCTTAATCCCTCATCTTGTTGACAAGCAGGACAAGCATACGCTTTGCGGCCAGATACATCGATTTTCTCGATCTCAGCACCACAGCGTGAACATGGTTGACCTTCACGCTCGAAGACTTGAAAGTGATTCCGATGTTTTCCAGTTAAGCTATCTCCCTCAAAGAACGGATGCTCTCCCGTTCCACCTTGTGAAATCGCTTCCTTCAGTACATTATGCATCGCTGCATATAGGCGTTCCCATGCTTCGTTTTCTAATACCGGAACTTTAGTGTCAGGGCGAATTGCTGCTGCAAAACAAATCTCATCCGCATACGCGACAGCAATTCCAGAAATCACATTTTGGTCGCTAAGAGCGGTTCTGATCGCAACACGTTTTTTGGCAAATAGTGCAATGAAACGATCCAATGTCACTCTTTTGTCCAATGCATCTGGTCCTAGGCGTCCAAGTTTCCCTTCGACTTCCTTCACAGACAACAGCTGCAAATCATCCGCACGTAAACCGACTCCATACAATACGACTTCACCGAAATGCAGTTTCATCTGAACGTTGCGATCAGGTTTGTCAGTCTCGCTCCCTCTATACAAATAAGCCCCTTGCCCCAAATGAAGCAATAGACGTTTTCCATTATCTAAGTGTAATACTAAATGCAAACCTCTTCTTTCAACAAACCATACAACTTTACCAACAACGTCACGCTCAATTTGTTCTTCACTTGCTTGAAAAACTTTACCATTTGTTATCTCGATACCGGTAATTTGGGCGCCAGCGAATTGCTCCGCCAATAAAGCCCGATAATTTTCCAGTTCCGGCAATTCATGCATGAAAACTCGCTTCCTTCCTATTTTCTTCGTTATAAGTCTTAACAATCTCTATGATTAGATATATAAGAACGAAGCTCTTCTAAATGATTGCAAATGACAGTGGGTTTGCACCCTGCCTGCTCCATATAATACTCGATATTTTGCGCTGTTGTAAGCCCGGTCAGTACTAGAATCGTACCGCAGCCAGCAGCTGCTCCAAAAGCGATGTCTGTTGCCAAATTGTCGCCTACTACCCATGTTTCATCAGCGCTTAAGCCAATCGATCTTAATGAATAGCTCATAAGAATGGATGATGGTTTGCCTATGAGTATAGGCTCTTTGCCGCCTGCTGCCTTCAACATAGCTCCTATAGAGCCTGCTCCCGGAATGAGTCCATCACTGGATGGCAGCAGCAAATCAGGATTTGTCATAACAAATTCAGCCCCACTGTGAATATACCGAACGGCCCTCGTTAATCGCTCGTAAGTAAACGAACGGTCAATTCCTTGCAAAACAAAATCCGGTTGTTCCTCTGTAAGAATTAAGCCTGCTTCTTGCACAGCCTGTTTTAGTCCAGCCTCACCAACGACAAATACAGACGCACCTGGCTTAATTGAAGCGATATGCTCAGAAGCCGCTTGCGCGGATGTGCATACCTCTTCAGCAGCAGCTGGAATACCCATTTTCATTAGCCTTTCAGCTACCTCATCGGGTGTAGAAGAGGAGTTGTTTGTAACAAAGCGATATGGAAGCTTAATCTCTCTCAAATAAGTGATGAGTTCAGCTGCACCAGCAATTTGATGAGTACCATGATATAACGTTCCGTCAAGATCAATTAATAAGCCGCGCATGGCAGGCAGTCCAGTTGTCATCGTTGTTTTCCTCCCAAAGGTAAACGGCAGTCGCCACTATAGTGGTCAAGCTTACGTTTTCAGTTGAAAGATAAGCTATATAGTTGAGCTACAGCTGTCTGTTTACGCTTTTATCCTATTTTAAAAAGTAGCTTCTTAATGAACATGTTTGGTTGATTTGCGGCGCAGCCTAGCTATTCGATTACGCAAAGCATCGAGCTCCGCTCTTTTTTTGGCATCAGGCCGAATGATCTGCGATTGATGCAGTGCACGTTCAAAAGCTGCATTCGCATATCCTAAAGCTGACTCAAAATCTTTGATCTTATGCTCATAATACATGGCAAGCTCAATGCTTGCTTCATGGGCAGCAGATCCAAAATGATTAGAAGAATGAATAATAGCCTTCTGCCACAATAACACAGCACGATTCCAATTTCCAGCCTTCTTGTCCCGCGCGGCAAGCATGACTAGTGTAGAAGGTTTTGAGTTCTCTTCCTTCATGGCTAAATCGAATAAATGATCAGGAAGCTCCATTTTACCCATACGCTCTAGCCAAAGACCTGTGCGCACCATCTCCTCAGGCTCATCGGGCAACGGAATATATAACTTAATCGTTCCGTTTAACAAATGACCAAATCGAATCGCTAGACAAGCTAGGGATAACATATCTATTTCGTTATGGCGAAAAACGCCCTCAAGCGGTGCTGGATCTCCATTCGCCAGAAATTGAAAATAAAGCTGAGGAGCGAGTGAACCTGGAACGTCATCCTCCCGGTGAATACCGAGCCGCTCTTCTTCAACATGGCTCAATTTACACGAAACGAGCGTATTACGCCATATCGATCTTGCAGGATGCAAGAAATCAAGATGCTGAGGCTCCCACATTTTTTGGCCAAGTCCATTCATAATAAAACGATTTTGAACGAGCGGCCAATCGAAGGTTTTTCCGTTGTAAGTGGACAAAAAAGTATAATCGTTCAGCTTCCCCATCAAATAATGAAGCATTGCCCGCTCTTCAGCAGGATGCCTGATCAACGCTTGCTCGATGACAAATTGGTCCTTTGACAAATAGCCTATGCCAACCATGAAAGGAACGTTCCCTGCTCCAACGCCTAAACCTGTCGTTTCCAAATCGAGAAACATGATTTGTTCCGCAGATGTTAATGAATCAGGATGAAATGCTGATAAGGCAGGTGCAGCCTCTTGCAGCTCTACTAATGCATGATGACCATGGCGATAATCTGACGGATAAATGATTTTTCGGAGCAAAAAGCTTCCAATTTCATTCGTAACCAGCTTGACATCGAAGGTCTCCCACACGGGTGAAAGCCATTCTTCATCATCTTCCGGCTGTTGTACCATCTTCTCTTCAGTGGCAGGAACCACCGCCGCTGGCTGGTTCTCTTCCTCACGAATGTTTCCCCGCAAACGATTCATTTTATCGCGTAATAAGCTCATCGTTTGCCCTCCGCTTCATTAAGAAGATAACATGTTTGCTTTCGTACACCAATCTTATGAATCGGTCCAAGCGGAGCGCGATGAGCGAACTGTATTTCGTAATTGCTAATATAATCCTTCATAATCATAATGACCTCAACAGATCTAAGCTTGTTTGTTTTGCATGAATCCCATATATTTCAGTGCCAATACAAGACGGACAACCATCTTCGCATGGACATTTTCGGATTAATTTTATTGCCGCTTCTTTTACTTCATCAAACCGTTTATAAACGTCCTCGGCTAGTCCAATGCCCCCAGGGTAATGGTCATATATGAAAATCGTAGGAAGCTGCGTATGCTCGGCCCTGATTTGAGAAACGACATGAATATCATTTCGGTCACACATCACATGAATAGGTACAATATGCCTAAGCACGTTCGCTATTCCAAGAAGCAGTTGTTCTAGTGTTTTTGTTTCAATCGCTGGGTCTACCTCTTTCAATTCTATCCAGGTCGCGCTGGTATGCAATTCATCTTCCGGTAGATTTACTTGGCCGTATCCGATATTTTCAAAACTCGTCAATCGAATTTTCTTAAACAGCGTTGCGAGAAAATTTACTACAACATCTCCATATATTATGGATGAAGATCGCTTGCTCTCAATCCTATCCTCTGCTAATACTTTAAGTTTTACCGCTAGATTCGCGTCTGTATAATACTCTACATCGACTTTTCGAACATAAGCCTTCTTATGCTCCCAGTCCAGCTTTTCAACTTGGAATTGTACACCTTCATGTAAATAAATGGCTTCATCATGCAAAAGAGTCATAGCGCTAAAACGGTCCATTTCCCCAATGATTTTCACGTTCGCAGTTTCTGACTGGTCGATGATAACTACATTTTCCTGTGCGGCAGAACGCAGACTTACCTCACTAGCTGGAAAAGCCAGATTAGCCCAATAAAACGTATCAGCTGCTTGAGTGAGTACCCGTTCTTCTACCAGATACTCCAATATGTCTACTATTTCTATTGAACCGAATTGTTCTCCCTTTTTAAATGGCAGCTCATAGGCGGCACAACGAAC
This sequence comes from Pristimantibacillus sp. Z349TD_6, assembly GCF_056173205.1. Lineage (NCBI taxonomy): Bacteria > Bacillati > Bacillota > Bacilli > Caryophanales > Paenibacillaceae > Pristimantibacillus (SeqCode) > Pristimantibacillus sp. Z349TD_6. Next base: position 4,189,029 of record NZ_CM149662.1, read on the forward strand.
GTGATCAACTAGAATGAGCAAGTTTTCTGGATTGATTCTAGCGGATTCTGGGGATCGATCAAAGAAGTATTCGGGGTTTTGGACAATATACTGGTCAATAGGCGTATTGCTTGCTACCATTAATACAAGTGCTTCCCCATGTCGTCTTCCAGCTCGTCCAGCTTGCTGCCATGTACTTGCAACGCTTCCTGGATAACCTGTCATAATACAGACCTGCAGCTGTCCAATGTCTACACCTAGTTCTAAAGCATTTGTGCTGACCACGCCTAATATTTCGCCATTTCTTAATCCTCTTTCAATTTCACGTCTTTGATTTGGCAAGTAGCCGCCACGATAACCTCGTATGGATTTAGTGCCGATTTCATTTTTAACCAGTTCCTGTATATGGCTTAAAATAATTTCTACTCTTACCCGGCTGCGAGCAAAAACAATCGTCTGTATTTTGTTCGTCAAAAATTCCTTCGCTAACTGATTAACCTCTACAGTAGAGCTTTTTCGTATATTGAGCGGTTTATTTACAATCGGCGGGTTATAAAAAACAAAATGTTTCCGTCCTCTTGGAGCGCCGTTATCATCAATTAATCGCATAGGATTCCCTGTCAATTGTTCTGCTAGTTCCTTAGGGTTGGCTATTGTGGCAGATGTACAAATAAACAGTGGATCGCTACCATAAAACTTGCATATGCGTTTGAGCCTTCGAATGACATTCGCTACATGACTTCCGAATACGCCTCTATACGTATGAAGCTCGTCAATAACGATATATTTAAGATTGCTAAATAAACTTACCCATTTTGTATGATGCGGAAGGATAGCGGAATGCAGCATATCGGGGTTCGTGATGACGATATGTCCTACATTTCTTACAATCGTTCGAATAGCAGGCGAAGTGTCGCCGTCATAGGTAAAGCTTTTAATATCAATTCCCATTTCGTTTATCATTTCAGTTAATTCACTTTTTTGATCTTGCGCAAGAGCTTTCGTTGGGAATAAATATAAAGCTCGACTGCCGTCGTCTTCCGCTATCGCTTGTAACACTGGAAGGTTATAACAAAGCGTCTTTCCAGAAGCGGTCGGAGTTACAGCGACTATATTTTCACCTTTACGTATCGTTTCGTAGGCTGAGTGCTGATGTGTATATAACTGCTCTATTCCTCTTTTTGCGAAAGCCGATTTAATTCTTGGATCGACGCTTTCTGGCAGAGATTTTGTTTTTGCCTCTTGAGGCTCTATTTCAGTCCAATTTATAATATTTTCATTGGCTCTTAAATTTTGGATCATTTCTGAAAGTGATTTCTTTTTTATCATTTCTTAGCACCTCACTATACCCTATATATTAGCGAATATCTGTTCCCTTTACTAGTCTTTAGTTCTGGATATATAGTGCCAAAGAAAAACTGTTAACTTGCCATAAACTTGTTGACGTCGCACCTATCAAATTGACACACGAAACAAAAACCAATATAGTAAATTTATATTATAATTAGATGGTTGTTTAAATATCTAACGACTTCAAAAGTCAGCTGGAAAGGACAGCTTGCATGTCAATCAATTTAGCCTTTAAGGCACTATCTGACCCTACTCGCAGAAAAATTTTAGAACTATTGCGAGAACGTGACTTAACTGCTGGAGAAATAGCCGACCATTTTCAAATGACTAAGCCCAGCATCTCTCATCATCTTAGCTTGTTAAAGCAAGCAGACCTTGTATCCGATGAACGGCAAGGCCAGCATATTTATTATTCACTTAACACAGCTGTCTTCCACGACTTAATGGACTGGATGAATTCCTTTCAACAGAGCGAATCCGAAGGGATTGTAGAGAAATGAAAGCAAGTATCTTCTCTTGGATTATTGTTGCCATTGCATTAGTCGCGAGCATCGTAACCTATCCCGATTTACCCGAGCAAATGGCAATTTACTGGGATATGAACATTGAATTCGATGGATTGGCGCATAAAGCATTTACCTTGCTGCTTTTACCAGCTTTTATGGTCATCTTAATTGTCATCCTTCCAAAAAAACATGCTTCCCAAAATCAAAAGCCTAATCTTCACACGGTTCAAAATGTAGTCTTGATCAGCTTGCTCGTGCTTCACGGTGTTACCATTGCATCTGGTTACGGACTCATTATTGATATCACCAAAGTCATCATCACTATCATTGGTATTATTTTCACAGTGGCAGGCTTGTATATGCCACATTTTCAACCAAACAGCTATATTGGAATAAAAACCGTTAATACGCTTGGCAGTGAAGACGTTTGGAAAAAAACACATCGAGCAGCATCCAAATTTTATGTGGTTGGCGGATTGCTGATGATTGTCTCGTCTTTTATTCCAAACCCTTACCAAATGTTCATATTTTTCGGTATTGTTGTCATCATCGTATTAGCTTCTGTATTTCTATCCTTTCACTTTGGCAAAGATAACAAATAAAGCAAAAACGCGAGGAAATCCTCACATTTTTGCTTTTTTTTATCCTGTATGAGTCGCACGTTTTATTTCGATATGTAAAAAATCTGTTGCTGCTGTGACAGGTGAGAAGTGTACGCCAGCCTCTTCTTCAAGCTGTACAAGATCCTCATTGCTATAGCGTCCGCTAAAATGGGTCATCACCAGCCGCTTGGCGTTTGCTTTAACAGCTGTTTCTGCCGCCTCCGCCGTCGTACAATGTCCAAACTCATGTGCTTTCTCTTCCATGCCTGCAGCAAAGGTCGCTTCGTGAACGAGCAGATCAGCATCTTTCGCTAAGGTTATCGCATTATCACATGGCTTCGTATCACCAAGCACTGTGATTACTCTCCCGATATAAGCAGGGCCGGTAACATCCTCAGTGTGAATGAGCAATCCGCTCGGAGATGTAACCGACTGCCCTCTTTTTAACGCCCCGTATAGCGGACCTGCTTCAATCCCATACTCCTTCAGCTTGTGGACGAGCAGCTTGCCGGGCTGATTTTGTTCAGTTACGCGATAGCCGAAGCAAGTCACTCGATGCTCAAGCGGCGCTACTTCAACCTTAAATCGATTATCCTCAAAAACAACACCTTCATTTCCCGTTAATTCGTGGATAATGAGCTCATAATCGAGCTGCGTAGCACTAATCGCAAAGGTTGTCTCAATATAGCTCCTAATTCCAACAGGACCAAAAAGCTGTACAGGTGTGATTCCGCCATCGAAAGAGCGACTGCTGAGCAAGCCAGGCAGCCCATAAATGTGATCACCATGCAGATGTGTAATAAATATGTATTCAATCTTATTCAGTTTAAGCGGTGTTCTCATAAGCTGATGCTGCGTTGCCTCTCCAGCATCGAATAACAGTAAACTGCACGTTGGCTCAGGAAGCTGCAGCGCCACGGCTGTTACATTGCGATACTTCGAAGGTCTTCCTGCGCCCGTTCCCAAAAACCACATATTCATATTATTATCCACCCCTGCGGCCTCGACTTCTGGAATTGAAACGAAGAGCCCTCTCAAGCTCGTTATTACGAACGCTCAAGGGCTCTTTGTTATTATACGCTATAGCTTCTCAACATTAAAATATTGTGCTTCTGGATGAGCGAATACCATTGCAGATACGGATGCCTCTGGCTCCATCATGCAGCCTTCAGTCAATTCGACGCCAATATCTTGAGGTCTCATCAAATCGAACAATGGCTCCTGATCCTCCAGGTTTGGACATGCCGGGTATCCGAACGATACACGAATGCCTTGATAACGAGCCCCATGACGCTGTTTCATCGTCATCTCCGCAGGATCTGGATAACCACAGATATCACGCATAATATGGTGGACACGTTCTGCCATTCCTTCTGCAACCTCAAGAGCTACGGACTGAAGTGCATGCGAGCGCAAATAATCGCCGTTATCCTTCCATTCATTCGCAATTTCACGAATGCCGTGTCCAGCGGTTACGACTAGGAAACCAACATAATCCATAACGCCGCTTTCCACTGATTTCAAGAAGTCAGATAAGCATAGGTAAGGCTCCACCTGTTGACGGGGGAAGGTAAACCGCTTAATTTCCTGACGCGGGTCCACTGGGTTGTAAATAATTATATCATTGCCTGAAGACTGCGCTGGGAAGAAACGGTACATTCCGTGGGTTTTTATAATGCCATCGGTTGTTCCTTTTTGCAATATTTCATCAACGGTAGCTTTAAGCTGCACTGCTTTTTCATTGCCATCCTTCAATAATTGATCAACATTGCCTTTTAGTCCGAGGTGATGACCAAGCAGCATCTGCATGTTGACATAAGGTATGACGTGAGGAAGCGGTACATCACGCAGAATATGCCGATCCAAATCCGGCGGCGTAAATACAGGCGCATCCGGTGAAATTTTGGAACGAACAGCCCGCGTCAATTGCGGCAATGGTTTCTTCTCTTCTTCGTATACTCCGCCAGACGCTTTAAAGGCGGCCATTTCATCTTCAAGCCGTGATCGATGCTCAGGGTCCATTAGCTTGTTGGCGATATCAAGTCCGTCCATTGCATCCTTTGCGTATAGAACAAGTCCATCATATTCTGGGCCAATTCTCGTTTTCGTAAATTTCCGTGTCAGCGCCGCGCCGCCAACAAGAATCGGTGCATCAATGCCGGCTGTACGCAAATCCTGCGCCGTAATAACCATTTGCTGTGCGGATTTAACGAGCAAACCAGACAAACCGATGGCATCGGCCTTCTCATTGCGATAAGCTTCAATTAATTGCTCAGGCGGTACCTTAATGCCTAAATTTATAATTTTGTAACCGTTGTTTGATAAAATAATTTCGACTAGATTTTTTCCGATGTCATGAACATCGCCTTTTACGGTAGCCAAAATAATTTTACCTTTGACGGAGGATTCATTTTTTTCCATAAATGATTCAAGGTAAGTTACCGAAGCTTTCATTACCTCAGCGCTTTGAAGCACCTCTGCAACGATGAGCTCATTGCCATTGAACAAACGGCCAACTTCCTCCATCCCGCGCATTAGCGGCCCGTTTATGACTTCCATCGCCGTATATTTCTTCAACGCTTCATCCAGATCCGGGATAAGCCCCTCTTTTGTACCTTCGACTACGTAGGAGCCTAAACGTTCCTCAAGCGATAGATTCGAAATCTTTTCTTTCTTCTCTACCTTCTTGTCACGGAATGCGGCAACGAACGCAGCAAGCGACTCGTCCGTCGTGTTATAAATTAGCTCTTCAGCCAGTTGACGCTCTTCATCAGGGATCGATGCATAACGCTCCAGCTTCTCAGTATTTACAATGGCATAATCTAGCCCAGCTTTTGTCGCATGGTACAAGTAAACCGAATTGAGTACTTCCCTACCTGAATCTGGCAAACCGAAAGAAATGTTGCTCAGACCTAAGATCGTTTTGGCACGCGGGAACTTCTCCTTGATCATCCGAATTCCTTCCAGCGTCTCAACAGCTGAACCGATATATTGCGGATCACCCGAGCCAACAGGGAACATATTGGGGTCAAAAATAATATCTTCCGGATTCATCTTATATTTCTGAGTTAGAAGATTGTAGGAACGTTCCGCAACTTCCATCTTCGCTTCACGCGTTACCGCTTGGCCGCGTTCATCGATTAGAATCATAACAACTGCTGCTCCATAACGATGGATTAATGGCAAAATCTTCTCAAACTTGGATTCTCCATCCTCCAAGTTAATGGAGTTAATAATCGCTTTACCTTGCGAATATTTCAGACCCAGCTCAATAATATGATCATAAGTCGAATCCAGCATAAGCGGTGCTTTTATTTTCTTTACGACTTGCGGCAAAAATTGATGTACCGCATACGCTTCATCAATATCGGTATCCTGCAAATTGATGTCGATGACATGGGCGCCGCCCTTCACCTGTGCACGCGCAATCTCAGAAGCCTCGTCAAACTTCTCTTCCTTAAGCAGACGTTTAAACTTCCGCGAACCGGATATGTTTGTTCGTTCCCCGATCATGATCGGGCGATTTTCCGGTTCAATAAATACCGTCTCTATACCTGAAACCGCATCTGGATGCTCGCCCATCTTCGTGCGCGGAGCATACTTCGCCATGGTTTCAGCCATCACTCGTATATGGTCAGGTGTCGTTCCGCAGCAGCCGCCGGCAATGTTCAACCAGCCCTGTTCAGCGAATGCTGACATTTTCTTAGCCAGCGACTCTGGAGATTCATGATAATGCCCGTTCTCATCCGGCAAGCCTGCATTTGGATAACAGCTAATTGCAGCGTTTGCGATTTCACTCAGTGTCCGCAGGTGATCCCGCATAAACTCAGGGCCTGTCGCGCAGTTGAGCCCGATGGAGATCGGCTTCAAATGCTCTAACGAAATGTAGAACGATTCGATGGTTTGACCAGCGAGCGTCGTTCCCATCGGCTCAATCGTACCCGAAATCATAATCGGCAGCTCTTTGCCAAGTTTGTCAAAGGCGTTGCGAATACCGATGCTGCCTGCTTTGACATTAAGCGTATCCTGTGAGGTTTCAAGCAATAATGCATCCACATCAGCTTCGATTAAAGCAAGCGCTTGCTCATAATAGCTCTCGACGAGCTCATCGAAAGTTACCCCTCCGGTTACGGATAAGGTTTTCGTCGTTGGTCCAAGTGCGCCAGCAACGTAACGAGGCTTGTCTGGCGTGCTGTACTTATCACATGCATCACGCGCTAATTTTGCAGCTGCTAGATTGATCTCTCTCGCTTTTTCAGGAATATCATAATCATCGAGTACAACGCTCGTCGCACCAAATGTATTGGTTTCCAAAATATCTGCGCCAGCCTCAAGGTACTGCTCATGAATAGACTGTATAACGTCAGGACGTGTCAGTACGAGTATTTCATTACAACCGTCCAGCTCCGCTCCACCAAAATCATCTTCAGTTAATCCAGCTTGTTGAATCATCGTGCCCATTGCGCCGTCCAAAATAAGTATGCGCTCCTGAAGCATTTGTTGTATGGTCGGTTTTGACAAAATACTACACCCTTCCCAAAAATCATTAACACATAGTTTATCAGAATACCTGTGTGGTGAAAAGGTAATCCATCGACAATCCATTTGATTTGTTTTATAATCATTATATCATTTAATCTCTATAGGAAAAGAGGGAATGTTCATGGCTGAAATTAGAATTCGCAATACAGAAGAACGGATTCAAGGGGAAGAGGCTGTTCGTGCATTTCTAGAACAGCAAGAGGTGCTTTACGAGCATTGGAATCCAAGCAAGCTAGCAGAAGATTTACAGCAAAAATTCGTTCTCTCCGATGAAGAGAAGCAGCAAATTTTAGCGACATATGACGAAGAAATTAAAGATTTGGCACAGCGTCGTGGATATCAAACTTGGGATATTATCGCTTTGTCCGATGCTACGCCTAACTTAGACGAGCTGCTCAAAAAGTTTGAAAATGTACACACGCATACAGAAGATGAAGTTCGTGCGATTACAGCAGGACGCGGCATCTTTATTATAAAAGGTACTGATGATGTTGGTTATTTCGACGTTGAGCTTGAAGCTGGCGATGTCATTTCCGTTCCGGAATACAAACCGCATTTCTTCACGCTAATGGATAACCGCCAAATCGTAGCCGTTCGTCTCTTCATTGAGACAGAGGGCTGGATCGCTCATCCGTTTGCTGACGACAAGTTCGCTGCTAATCAGGCCTAATATTAAATCAAAAATAATGCAAGCCCCTCTTCAGCAGCACAAGCTGTCCGCGAGGGGCTTTTTTGTTGCAAGTTTAAACTTCAAGCAAAGGAAGAAGCTCTTCCAAATGTTTAATTTCATATGATGGGACAATCTCGTCATTGCGAACAACGCCGTGACGGTTAATCCAAACTGATGTCATACCAATCGTATTTGCGCCAAGAATATCCGTTGTCAGCTTATCTCCAACCATGATCCCATGATCCGTCTCTACGCCAAGACGCTCAAGCGCATGCTTGAATATCGATGCTGCCGGCTTTCCTTCTCCAAATTCACCTGAGATTATAATATGATCGAAGTATGGCACAAGTTCCGGTACGCCAGCAAGCTTCTCACGCTGCAAATCAGGCGAGCCGTTCGTAAGCAAAAGCAGCTTGTATTTTCCTTTGAGAGCATCTAGAACGCGGAATGTTTCTTCATATACGATAGGACGCAGGCGGCGCTCAGCCGGGAATTGCTCAGCCAGCTTCGCACCTAGTTCCTCGTTATCTACGCCAAGTGCTTTCAAGCCTTGTGTCCAAGCTGCTTTCCGATAACCCGGAGCGAGTGACTCAAGCTTGCGGAATTCCTCCTGTTCACCTTCAAGAAACGGTGCCCAGAGTCCTTCGAAAGGATTGATCCCGATCATCTTAGTGAACGAGAACGTTTCATAGGATTCGTAGAGAGCTCTTGCCTCACGGCGAACGGATTCTTCAAGCTCGCTCGGATCAACCCCGCATTCTGCTGCTGCCGCTTGGCATGTAGCTTCAAAAGCTTCCTTAACGCTGCGGTCATCCCACAGCAATGTGTCATCCAGATCAAATAATACTGCTTGTTTAGCCATCGTTGTTCGAACTCTCCTGCCTATTTATTTTTGCTGAAAAGCGATTCCATTAGCATTTGCAAATAATTTCAGCTTCTCGCCAATTTCATCGGTTGGAAAACGGTTCGTCAATTTAGAGAACACCCAGTTTCCGCCTTTTTGCATCTCCACGACCACATAACCTTTTTGCACGCTGAAGCCTTTGATCGATGTTGCTGGAATACGCTTGTCCCCCGTTAGACGACGTGATTGAATGTAGTCTTTGCCGATCGTAATATACGGTCTGCGGAAAAAGAACAAAGCCGCAAGCAAAATGTAGCATCCTACCGTAATCCAAAACATCGTATCCATTTTAAATGTAGAGGAGCTAGACATCAAAATGACATACATGCCGATAAACAAAATCAAAAGAATTGGCGCAATAAAATTGCGGCCTACGATTTTTTCTGATTTCTCTGCATTAAAAACGATTTGACCATTTCCTTGCTTCTTGCGCTGCTTATTTACGACATCCATATTTTTGCGCACTTTGCGCTCCCAGGAACGTGACAAACAAATTCTCCTCCTAATTAAATACCTTATTCAAATGGTCTGCGAAACTTTTCTATAAAACGATTAGGGTAATCTTCCGGAAGTGCACTTATTTGCTCCAAACGGTTCCAAACCTCACTAGGCATTTCCCAGCCGATGGCGCCAATATTGTCTTCAAATTGCTCCAGCTTGCTGGCACCAAAAATCGGTGAAGTAATGCCTTCTCGCTGAATGAGCCATCTTAAAGCTACCTGAGCAGGTGATTTATCCAGCTCTTTCGCTGCTTCCAGCAATGCGTCGAGAATTTCAAAGTTTTTATCATTAGACCGCAGAGTCCACGCGCTCTCGCCTACTTTGGAAGTTAGACGCCCTTCCTTTGGCTCTTCCCTTGTATAGCGTCCAGTTAGAAAACCGCCGCCAATCGGAGCCCAAGGAATAATTCCGACTTTCTCTTCTAAACAAAGCGATAGCATTTCACGATCCATCTGTCTGCTCACTAAGCTGTATTGAGGCTGAATCGATACAAAACGCACATATCTGCTAGCATCGCTATACGCTAGTGATTTCATCAGCTGCCAAGCAAAAAAATTGGAACATCCTATGTAACGAACTTTACCGGAAGTAACGAGGTCATCCAGTGTGCGCAGCGTTTCCTCTATCGGAGTCGCATGATCCCATACATGAACTTGATACAGATCGATATAATCTGTCTGAAGCCGCTTAAGACTAGCTTCTACACCGTCCATAATATGTTTGCGAGATAAGCCTACACCATTAATATTGCTGGATGTAGTCATTCGCACTTTTGTAGCAAGAACGATGTCAGACCGTTTGTTTTTGATCGCTTTGCCGACGATTTCCTCGGAACGACCGCTCACATAAACGTCGGCCGTATCGAGAAAATTGCCTCCGCGATCAACAAAACGATCGATCATCTCGATCGAATCTTCCTCACTTGTCGTATTGCCGAATGTCATGGTGCCTAAACAAAGCTCAGAAACAGCTAGTCCACTTTTGCCTAATAGTTTGAAATTCATCTAATCACCCCATCTTGGATATTAAATGATTACACAGTACATTCATTAATGCTTACACAGTACATTCATTAATGCTTAACATTATCTTTGTCATCAACGATTTCAATCTTATCAAGCTGTTGACGGAAATTGCTTTTGAAAACAGTCAAGTATTGCTTGCGAAGCTCTTCTCTCTCAACCGTTTCCTCATCGGATAAACCTTCCGATTTATTTTTACGAGCCAGCTCGTTAATACGTTCTATAATTTTATCGAATTCCATTACTTGCTCTACTCCTCTCATGATGAAAAAAACTCTACTCTCTACTTTTACATTTCCACCAATCAGTTGTCAAGGCAACAGAGCTCATCTCGAATAAAGTAACGACAGACTGCAACATTCGTTATTGCAAAACAACTTGATCGCCTGGCTTCAATCCTTCAAGCACTTCTGTTTGTTCTGGCGTTTCGAGGCCAATCTTTATTTCTTTACGCTCATATTGTCCATTGCCTGTATCGAGCATTACGAAATGTTTATCTTTCTCGCGAATAATCGCAATCGATGGCACTGATATTGCATTTTCCTTGCGTTCAGTTTCAATAGCACCGCTGAGGCTAAGGCCGGCAATTAAATAATCGTTAGGCTCAAGCACGATTACGACTTCAAACTGTGCGGCTTGATTTAAATTGTTTTGATCCGTTCCCGTTTTTGCAAACTTAGAAACTTTAAGCACTTTGCCTGAAAGATTCAGCTCTTTCATCGCATTCATCTTTACCTTGACCGGCATGCCCGCTTTAATTCGAAAAACATCCTGCTCGCCAACTAAAGCGATAAATTGTAATTTATTCAAGTCAACGACTTTGCCGACATACTCATTGACGGTCAATGCCTGTGGCCGTTTGTTAGGATTATCGAATAAAAAGATTCCCGTTGCTGGTGAACGAAAGCTGGATTCATTAAGCATTTTTTTCTTTTGCTGCAGTTCCTTGGCTTGAATGCTCGCTGTTACTTCATTAACATCCTTGGATAAACGTGCGATTTCTCTTTCAACGAGCACTTTTTTTCGCGCCTCTTCCGTTGACTCCATCGCCGCTGATTCGTCATTCAATTGATTGAGGTAATCGTTTAACTCAGCCTCAAGCTTTCCCTTACGCAGAACTGCCTCCATTTGCAAAATATCGTTTTGCACGGCTGTCTGATCCAGGTTAAACAATATATCACCCTTTTTCACCTGCTGCCCGTCTTCTACCGCCCACTGTTTAACCTCGGAGCCATAAGGTGCATAGATGAGTGTTTCCTGCTCATACAATGATTTTCCCTTTACTTCAACCGTATTGGCTATCGTTTCGTTCGTCACTTGGAATGTAATTGGTTGAGAATCAGAAACGAATTCTGTTTGCCTTGGAGGATTGCCTATCTTGTATAGTCCAAAACTTATTCCAATAATAATAATACCGATTATTCCCCACTTTATTTTTCTTTTCATATGTAAGCTCCTTCTTCAACCATAAATTAATCGCGTCTAATCGCTGTTAAAGCATCCGTACGTGAAGCGCTTATTGCTGGATAAATACCCGATAGTATACCTGTAGCAAGCGCAAAAGCCATGCCTATTGGAATCGTTATAAATGGAATAAAAATAATAACAGAGTCCGTCTCGCCGGATAAGTTATAAATGAGGGCATTTATACCCCATACAATCCAATAGGAGAAAAGTACACCTAACAATCCACCAAGCAATCCGAGCAGTGCTGCCTCTATGATGAACATGTTGCGGATTTGAGCCAAATTTGCACCAAGTACCTTCATAATCCCAATTTGTCTACGTCTCTGATAGGTAGACATCGTCATCGCTACTACGATCGATATCGAAGCTATGATTAGAATAAACACACCAATACCAAGTGCCGCAGCTTTAATAATTTTAAATTCATTTGCGAGCTGTTCCTTCTGCTGTAGATTTGTTCGCGTGGTAACGACTAGTTTCTGCAGCTGCTTCTCTACTTGTTCAATCTTTGCTTGGTTATCTACTTTTACAATAATAGAGTTATAAGCTTCCTGCTCATCACTCCCTAGCTTCAGTTCTTTCCTCAGGAGCTCCGCTGTCTCTAATGAGACATATCCTTTTTTGTCATACATCGACTGCTCATCACTGACTCCAGCTGGCTTCTTGAGCACACCTATTACCCGGAGGGGGCCGCTCAACACGACTTGACCATCTGGTGAAGAGGAGCGAAGCTGTATTTGCTTCTGATATAAAGCCCCTGGTACACGATTTAACTTCTCAAATTGCTGATAAACCGTTTCATCATAGGGATTGGCATCGATTTGCTCTCGAATTTTACGTTTCGACTCTTCATCAATAAATCCCATTGTCGCCCCATAGTTAAGAACGATGGTCCCTAATACATTCGTTGCTTCTCCTTGATTGATGTCATTTCCAAAAGCGGAAAGCATCTCAATATCTGTACCTATAATTTCAGTTTGAATTTGTGAAGTAAGTCCATCTAACGTCATCGTCTCCACATAGTTAAGCTGTTGATATGGTGAAGCAGCTTTGACATGCTCGATTTGTCTCATAATGTCAAGCTTCTGCTTTGTTAACTTGCCTTTCTGCAAAGAATCTTCATCTGCTGTGGATGCTCCGCCGCCGGCGTATGCTCCTGTACTCGCCGTTACCGTTATTTCATCCATCTTCAAGTAACTATTCATTTGTTTCTCAATGTAAACTTGAGCAGATTCACCGATACTGAGTGCAATTATAATTGCAGCACATCCAATAGAAATACCCGCAGCGCATAATGCCGTTACAACCTTTCTACGCCTTACCTGATCCCATGATAATCTTGTAATATCACTAATTCTCAATTTGAATTCCCCCCGCAAGCATACTTTCTCGTGCGGCTTCCTGATCCGTTACGAGATAACCATCTCGCAGCGTGATAATTTTTTCCGTTTGTGCTGCTACCTCACGTTCATGGGTTACGATAATAAAGGTAGTATCCATCGTTTTATTCAACTGCTTCAAAATCATAATAATTTCTTCCTCTGTTTTGGTATCCAAATTACCGGTAGGCTCGTCCGCAAAAATAACCGATGGCTCTGTTATCAATGATCTTGCAATACTGACACGCTGTTGTTGTCCTCCCGAGAGCTGCGATGGGAATAATTCTGCTTTATCAGGAATTCCCACTTGCTCTAATAACGAAAGTGCTTTTTTCTTCCGTATTGAAGGATGCATTGATTGAAATACAAGCGGAAGCTCCACATTTTCCCTAACCGTCAAGTTGGCTATCAACTCATACGCTTGAAAAATAAATCCAATATGTTTCCGTCTAAACTCTGCCAAGCGGTTTTCATTCATCGTTACAATATTATGGTCCGCGATAAAGATTTGGCCTTCTGTAGGCTTCATTAAGCCAGCCATTAAGTTCAGTAAAGTAGATTTACCGGAACCGGAGCTCCCTAACAACGCAATCATTTCTCCCTTATGTACGTGAAAGCTTATTTTCTGCAGTACAGCGGTTGTTTCATGCCCATTCATAAATGAGTGGGATAACTCTTCAACTCGTAACAAAATAGCATCTCCTTTCAGTCCCCTTTAATAGACGGCTAAACCAAGGGTTAACCCTGCAGTAAACATAAAAAAACTTTCTAAAGAAGTAGATTGGCCTGCATCTACTTTAAATAGAAAGTAATTTTTTGTATGAACTATTGAATTGTAATGGAAAATCAAGCTAAATGCTAGGAATAATTAACTTCTGTCCTGGCTTTATAACTGTTGATTGCAGATCATTCCGATCTTTAATTAAATATACGATATATCTGATATCATGGCTGCCATCTGAAACTTGTTTTGCAATATTCCAGAGTGTATCGCCTGATTGCACCCTAATAATTTGTTCTTCCGCGGAAGCGGCTTCGGGAGTATTACTCGAAGCGTATGTCCCCATAAGTAGGAAGCTTGTGAACAATAAGAAAAACACAGCAGTGCAAACGACGAGCTTAACAGTATGACGCTTTATGAAATGCCTTATCAAGCGGTTGACCTTTTTTGCTTTGTTCGTATCTTGTTTATGAATGGTTCTATAAAAACTTGGACTGGTTATCATTTATCAACACCCCAAACGTTTGTTCTGTTTTTAGATTACACGAACAAACGTTTGGTGTCAACGAAAAAATACGAACCTTTGTACTTAAGAACTTATGTTTGTACGAACTCGAGTTCTATGTTATAATTTTTTGCAAACCTACTAATGGAGTGATTGCAGTGTCGAAGATTTCTAACCGACAACATTCAATTCTTGAATTTATTAAGAATGAAGTTCGGGAGAAAGGCTATCCACCCTCCGTTCGAGAAATCGGCGAAGCTGTTGGATTGTTGTCCAGTTCAACCGTTCACGGTCATTTGGACCGTCTAGAGAAAAAAGGTTTAATACGCCGAGATCCTACTAAACCGCGTGCTATTGAAATTTTGGATCAAGAAGGCTCTGATGGCATTATCCCGCTTTCCGTAGCTAGAGTACCTATTGTTGGTAAAGTAACCGCTGGTGTGCCGATTACTGCTACAGAAAATATTGAAGAATATTTCCCGCTTCCTTCCCATTTTGTTGGTGACAGCAGTGTTTTTATATTGAATGTCATGGGCGAGAGTATGATTGAAGCAGGTATTCATGACGGGGATTATGTTATCGTTCGTCAACAGCAAACAGCAAACAATGGTGAGATCGTAGTTGCAATGACTGAGGACGATGAAGCAACAGTCAAAACATTTTACAAAGAGAAAAATCATATTCGTTTGCAGCCGGAAAATTCCACAATGCAGCCTATATTACTTCAAAATGTAACGATTCTAGGTAAAGTCATTGGACTTTTCCGTGATATTCATTAATACCAACTTATATGTACATAAAGAAAAGGCTGAATCAACGTATTTGCATCGTTGATTCAGCCTTTTCTTTGACTATTACATTAACTTTTTTGATTAAAGATTTAGTAACGTCTGCCATTCTCAAACCTTTCAACAAAATTCTGATTAGTGAGTTCTCCAATGGCATGGGTCCAAAATTGTTGTGCGGGAACATTTCGTTCAAGCTGATACAGCTCCCACTCTCCGCTATGCTTTTGTATAACTACCATTGCTGCTTGTTCACCAACACCAGATCTTCTATATTTTCGCATAATAAAAAAATGTGCAAGTCAATTATAGTGTCTGTCATTTTCATTTACTTTTTTGGTTATTGCAATGCCGGCGATCTCATCGTTCACAGTTACGAAATCATGAATTCATCAGCTAATGACAAACACCCAATCACTATGAATTTAACAAGCATAACATACTGTGTATTCAACTCGTAAGGAGGTGCATTGAAAAATGTCCGGTTACGTGGGTGGAGCTTTCTCAAGCTTAGGAATCATCTTAGTATTATTCATTCTACTGGTGATCATTGCTTGCAGTTGCGGCGGCTTTGGCTTCGGATATTAATTCATATTTGAGCCATTCTTAATATTAGCAAAAGAAGATCCATTTGATGGATCTTCTTTTTGCTTTTCAGACTCCTTCCAACCATTAGTTTTTTATTTAAATGGAGAGATGTTAAATTACACGTTTTCTTAACAGTATGGCTGATGTTCTTAAATTAGAAATTCGTATTAGCTTCTTGCGGTCAAGTTTCGGATAATCATAAAGTAAACCTTCATACACGATTTGCATTTGCTCATGTTTAAGAAAATCATGAGGTGTCACTTGCGCGGATGGTCGTTCCCACAAGTTTATACCGCTGCTCCGCATGGCTTCAGCAACAAACTGGGAGCAGAAATACGAATCTGTTGGCTCAATATTAAGCTCAAGCAGTACACCTAACAATCCGATTAAATTGTATCGGTAATTTTCTTTATTTTTTTCAAACTCACGAATGTATTGAAGCAATGCGGCATGTTGTTTTTCTGATAAAGTAATCTTTAGAAGAACACAGCGCGTATTAGGGAAATATCGAAACGTTCCAGTATAGACATTTTCTTTGACAAATCCAGCGATTAACGGGTTGTTTGCACGTTTACGCCCAAAGCTGTATATATTCTTCAGATTAACATCCAGTGCAAGCGAAGCGTGATTATAGGGTGCACCAGTAAATAATTTGATCATCCGAGTAAACCATGTTCCTGTGTCCGTAAGCAACACATAAATACTGCTATTGGTTTCTTCATCTATTCTAGTTTCTGTCATGCTGCTCACCTCATTTATCGTTGATTATCCAGGTTAAAGTAGGGTCGTTTTTGAGTCTATAATAAATATAACGATTTCGTTTATTAGTTTGGGTCGATTAGCTGTTATGAATATAACAACAATATTACCACTCGAATAGTACTAACTCTATGTGGTACTGGCTCTAGTCAACCTAAAATGACCAGCCACGAACACATTAACCATGTGTTGGGCTGATCCTATAAAAGTTTATTTTATAAATGACGCATATATATCATCTTTATACAAGCACTAGACCGTAGCTCTTAGACCTGTATACTTTTCTTTAGGCGCGTTTTGAGTCCACTGCTTAAATATGGCTATGATAATCTCTAAAACCAAACTCAGCGCATCATAGACGTTGCTGAGCGATGATATAGGTTACTTGTAGACATATGATAAGCATAGGCCTGTGCCTTCACTTCATTAGGCTTTATTTTAGCTGTATAACTGAACGCAAAAAAGAAACCTCAACGCCAGCAGCGTTGAGGTTTTTGAATTTTAGTAAAGCGTCAAATACTGATCGCGTTCCCATTGGTGAACTTGTGTACGGTACATATCCCACTCGATTTCTTTAAGCTCGTAGAAATGTGCAAGAGCATGATCACCCAGCGCATCGCAGATGATATCACTTCTGAGCATTTCATCCAGTGCTTCTTTCAAATCAAGCGGTAAGCTCGGGATGCCTGCATCCTGACGCTCTTCCTCTGTCATAATATAGATGTTCCGATCTGTTGGTGCTGGTAAAGGTAGCTTGTTTTGAATGCCGTCAAGACCAGCTCTCAGCATTACAGCAAGTGCCAAATACGGGTTGGCAGCTGGATCTGGATTCCGTACTTCTACACGTGTGCTAAGACCGCGCGAAGCAGGAATACGGATCATTGGCGAGCGGTTGCTTGCAGACCATGCTACATAACAAGGCGCTTCATAACCAGGCACAAGACGTTTATAGGAGTTAATTGTTGGATTCGTAATAGCAGCCATTGCACGCGCATGAAGCAGGATTCCTGCCATGTAGTGACGAGCAGCAGCACTTAGGCCAAGCTTGTCCTTCTCATCGTAAAACACGTTCGTATCGCCTTTAAACAACGATTGGTGACAGTGCATACCCGAACCGTTCACGCCAAACAACGGTTTAGGCATAAATGATGCATGCAATCCATGCTCGCGAGCAACTGTTTTTACGACTAGCTTAAATGTTTGAATTTGGTCAGCCGCTTTAATGGCATCGGCATATTTAAAGTCGATCTCGTGCTGTCCTGGTGCCACTTCATGATGGGATGCTTCAATCTCGAAGCCCATTTCTTCAAGTGTCAAAACGATTTCACGGCGACAGTTCTCACCCATATCCATAGGTGCTAAGTCGAAGTAACCGCCTTGGTCATTAAGCTCAGTCGTAGGTTCGCCGCGCTCATCGGTTTTGAACAAGAAAAATTCCGGTTCTGGACCAACGTTCATTGCTGTGTATCCTAGATCTTCTGCTTCCTTCAATGCACGTTTCAAAATACCGCGCGGATCTCCAGCGAATGGCGTTCCGTCTGGCATGTAAATATCACAGATCAAGCGAGCAACACGATCTTGTGTTACCCATGGGAATACAACCCATGTATCAAGATCAGGATACAGATACATATCTGATTCTTCAATTCGTACATAACCTTCAATAGAAGAACCATCGAACATCATTTTGTTATCCAACGCTTTTTCAAGCTGGCTTACAGGAATTTCAACATTTTTAATTGTTCCGAGCAAATCCGTAAATTGCAAACGAATAAATCGAACATTTTGTTCCTGTGCTATACGTCTAATATCGTCTTTAGTGTAACTCACAGAATCATCTCCTTAGTTTGCGAAGCAATAGTTATCATGTTAAATTAGCGCTTATTTAAGAAACGAGTCAATTGTCCTTGAATTAGCGAAGCTTGTCCAGGTCTCTTCTCCAGCAATTGCTGTTTAAGCAGTCGGTGAAGCTGCTGATCGGATAGCTCACGGCGCTTCACTTCCGATTGCTCACTGACAATTGTCGCATCATCAGATTCCTTGGATACAGGATTCATTACTTGCTTAATGCCGGCGATATTAACGCCCTTCTCAATTAACGATTTAATTTCCAAAAGCCGTTCTACGTCATTAAATGAAAATAACCGCTGATTGCCTGCTGTTCTTGCAGGAACGATTAGTTCATGCTGCTCGTAATAACGGATTTGGCGGGCTGTTAAATCCGTCAGCTTCATAACGATGCCGATGGGAAATAAGGCCATATTTCTGCGAATATCATCAGCCATGTCGCATCAACCTTCCAGTCGCTCTTTTATATGTTCATTCTAACCGTTACAACGCAAATGTGTCAAGTTATGTAAGGTTTAATCACAATTAAACCACTGTCTACAAGGCGATATAATGCGGTTAAAACACCATATTTAGCGTGAGCATACGTCAGTCCACCCTGCATATATGCAATGTAAGGTTCGCGTATTGGAGCATCAGCTGATAGCTCTAAACTGCCTCCTTGAATGAAGGTTCCTGCCGCCATAATGACAGCATTCTCATATCCAGGCATATCCCAAGGCTCGGGAACGACATGCGAATCAACAGCAGCTGCCTGCTGTATCCCCTGAACAAAAGCGATTAAATGATCAGCTTGTCCAAAACGAACCGCTTGGATGAGATCTGTACGCGGCTCATTCCATCTCGGTTTTGTTTCGAAGCCAAGTTCTTCAAATAAAGCTGCAGCAAGCACACTTCCTTTGATAGCCTGTCCGACCAAATGAGGGGCTAAAAATAAACCTTGGAACATGGAGCGAAGCGTGCCTAACATCGCGCCTACCTCGCCGCCGATGCCCGGAGCAGTCAAGCGGTAAGCAGCAGCATCGACAGCAAAAGCTTTCCCGGCAATATAGCCACCCGTTTCAGCCAAGCCACCGCCTGGGTTTTTGATAAGCGAGCCTGCCATTAAATCTACTCCAACTTGAGTAGGCTCGAGCAGCTCTGTAAATTCACCATAACAATTGTCCACAAAAACAATCAGGTCCGGCTTTATTGCTTTTACCCTATTTACAATAGTTTCAATCTCCGAAACGGTAAATGAAGCTCTCCAATCGTAACCACGCGAGCGCTGGATACCGATGACCTTCGTTTTTTCCGAGATCGCTTGCTCAATTTGAGCCCAGTCCAATCCACCATCCTCAAGGAGCGCTACCTCAGAATATTTCACGCCCCAATCCTGCAAGGAGCCCATGCCGTCTCCAGGCTTCCCGATAACTTTATGCAGCGTATCGTAAGGTCTTCCCGTAACGTACAGGAGCTCATCCCCAGGGCGCAGCACTCCGAATAAGGCACAGCTGATTGTATGTGTTCCAGAAACGAAATGCGGCCTAACAATAGCCGCTTCCGCTCCCATTACCTCTGCGTAAACAAGATCAAGTATTTCACGTCCGCGATCATTATAGCCATATCCCGTTGAACCGGTAAAATGAAAATCGCTTACTTTGTGATGTTGAAACGCTTCTATGACCTTCCACTGATTCCGCTCAGCTATCTTGTCAATGCTGCGAAAAGCTTCTGAGGCAAGCACCTCGGACTGCTCTGCTAGCTGCTCTAGGTGCTCCCATAGTCTTTGGTTTACATGTTGCCTGTTCATTATGATATCTTCTCCTTAAAGTTTTGCGCAGCAAAACTGCTTCGTAAGCATAAGCCTAAGTTTTGCGCAGCAAAACTGCTTCGTAAGCAAACCCTACTCAATATATTGTTTCAAACGATGACCGTGCTGCTCGTATTCCTGCTTACTCACATGAACGGTAAGTCGTAAACTTTCTTCATTCACTTCTTGATTGATGACCTCTCCGCTTCGATAAGCAAGTGCGATCAAATCTCCACGCTCTGCTGGCACGTTAAAGACTACTACGTCGCCGCTGAGCTTATCCTGCACGGTTTGCTTCATCAGCTCTAGATCACCAGCATCGTAGGCGCTGATGACAAGATTGTCGCCGCTAGTAATCGGCAAATCTGCTAATGAACCGTTATTTACACACATATCCTTCTTATTGTAGACCATAACATACGGTTTATCCGCAGCGCCAAGCTCACCTAAAATTTTGTTAACGACTGCAATTTGCTCATCCCGCATTGGAGAGCTGCTGTCGATGACATGAAGCACTAGATCAGCCTCGCATACCTCTTCTAGCGTCGCCCGAAATGCTGCTACAAGATCTGTCGGCAAGTTTTGAATAAAACCTACCGTATCTGTAAGTATAATTTCTCGGCCATTTGGCAGCTCAAGTGTTCTTGAGGTGGGATCAAGCGTTGCGAACAATTGATTTTCTACATACACATCTGCATGAGTAAGCTCGCGAAGCAGCGTCGATTTCCCGGCATTCGTATAGCCAACAAGAGCTACTTGAATGGCGCCGGATTTTTTGCGACGCTCGCGATGCAATTTACGGTGGCGGACAACCTCGTCAAGCACCGTCTTCAGGTCAAAAATCCGATCACGAATATGACGGCGATCCGTCTCGAGTTTCGTTTCACCTGGACCACGTGTACCAATGCCTCCGCCAAGTCGTGACAAGTTTTTGCTTTGTCCAGATAGACGTGGCAAAAGATAGCTAAGCTGCGCCAGCTCAACCTGAATAATACCTTCGCGCGTTTTGGCACGACCTGCGAAAATATCCAAAATCAGCTGGGTACGGTCAACGATTTTCAAATCCAGTGATTCTTCCAAATTGCGAACCTGAGCGCCGGACAACTCTTGATCAAATATAGCCGTTGTAGCGCCCAGTTCATCAGCTAGAGCCTTAACCTCTTGTACTTTTCCTTTTCCGATAAACCATTTGGAATCGACAGTTTCTTTGTTTTGCGTAATGGTCGTCAGCACTTCAACCCCTGCTGTTTCCGTCAGCTGTACAAGCTCCTGCAGCGACAGCTCGGGGTCTCCGCCTTTCCGTTTGTCTTTTGACGTAACTAAGCTAATCAGTATCGCTTTTTCAATCATGTTCGTATTCGTATCGAATGTTATCTCGCTCATCTCATACTCCTTCTAAACTACGCAATCATATTGGTTTCGTGTCCCACTTTAAATCATCTGGTCTAATCGTCATTAATTCCTGCTTTGCGGGAACGGAACTGGCATACTGCGTAAGCAAACGAACGGCTTGAAACCTGATCGCTTTCTCTATCACATTTCTAACATACCTGGCATTGCTAAACGAGAACATGGTGTTTAGCTTTTCCTGCATTAAATGCTGTCTTAGTTTAAATATGGTCTGAGGCTGCAATATATAATCACGGTCCTTAGCCATGAGCTCACTAATCTGAATCAGTTGATCAACCGAATAATCTGGAAACTCAATTTGGATTGGAAAACGTGACGGCAAGCCTGGATTTGTGAGCAAAAAATCGTCGATTTCGGCAGGATAACCCGCGAGTATGAGCACAAAATGATTTTTGTGATCCTCCATTGCTTTTACAAGCGTATCGATCGCTTCCTTGCCAAAATCTTTTTCTCCGCCTCGAGCTAAACTGTACGCTTCATCAACAAACAACACTCCGCCGATTGCTTTTCGAACGAGATCACGCGTCTTCTGGGCGGTATGTCCAATATATTCGCCAACAAGATCAGCTCGCTCCACCTCAATCAAATGTCCTTTGGTAAGTACACCCATCTTTTGAAACAGCTTCGCGACGATGCGGGCGATTGTTGTTTTTCCAGTCCCTGGATTGCCCTTAAAAATCATATGATACACATGAGAGCCGCCAAATAATCCTGCTTCAGAACGCATTCGGCTAATATAAAGCAACGCATATATTTCGTACACAAGAGATTTCACATTGTCCATGCCGATCATCGGTTCAAGCTCTTTCTGAATGTCAGCATAATGATCGACGCCCGGCAGCGGCTTCACTGCAGGCAGCGGTTCTGTCTCTAAAGCAGGAGCAGAGGCCCCCGTCTGAAATGTTTCTTGCGTTCTTAGGACCACATTAATTTGACGGGAAGGCCTTGCATTGCCATTGCCGGGTCCCGATTTGACGTGTCCACTCATCTGTGGCATCACCTATCCTTTGCTTCGAAAGCTGTAGCGGCTAACCGCACTACAAGTTTATTCTACTTTGCAGCAGCATATTAGCAGATTTACAGCTTCGAATCGGAAGAGTGAAATCCGAGACTAAGCAATAGAGAGTCGAGCTTCCACTTTGTAAAAGCAAGTACTTCACGCGACTCATTATAGACAGGATTTAGCACCTTTGATTTTGTACCAGCGACTTGAAACTGAACAAAATCAAGCTTTTTTGCTATCTCCGTTGATCTTGCAGCATGATAATCATGGGTGATGACAATTAGTGTTGACAGGCCTTGCTGCTCTGCGATCTTCTTGCTGAATTCAAGATTTTCGTACGTGCTGGTCGCCTTATTTTCTAGCAACAGCTTGTCAGCTGAAATACCTTTTGTTATAAGATAGTCCCTCATACCCTCGGCTTCTGTTTTCTTTGAACCGTTGCTATCCAATCCACCTGTCAAAATAAGCTTGTCTACCGTACCCGCCTTGTATAATTGCCAAGCAAGGTCAAGCCGTTCCTTTAGTGCTGGACTTGGCACATCATTCCACAAAGCAGCACCAAGAACGATGCCTGCATCAGATGGAACAAGCGGTTTATTCGTATCGAAACCATTAATTAACCACAGTAAATATCCACACCAGAACACGCCTGCACATATTAACCAGGCAACAACACGAAACAAGAGCAGCCACGGACGCTTTTTCTTCGATCTTCTGCGCGGGCTGCTCCTTGAGACGGTTGCCTTCCTCATGATTCGCTTAATTCCCCGGTTTTTGCAAGCAAGCTCTTGCGATGCTTAAGGCTCAGCGTAAAATACCGGAACCGTCCGTTTCGTATGCTCGATAGTAATTTCCCTGCTGTTTTGCGTGCAAGTGCAACATCCTTGCCATTAACATCACCTTGCCTTAAGGCATCCTCCAGCTCATCCTCGTCCATGAGAAATACCTCGCCGCTAGGCAGCACAACCACGTCCAAATATAAATCATCGAACCAAGGCACCTGCTGATCGGTTAAGCCTTGCGTTTTGCAAACATCGATATACCATTGCACGACGCGTCCCTTGTCATCAAACATCGTCGTGACGACAAAATGCTCGCCTCTTGGAAAATGCTGCATCCACAAGTATCCGCGATCTGCCAAACATAATCTACGTCCGTTATATTCCTTCCATAACGGCTCACGCAATTCATGAATCCGGTAAAACGTCACGAGACCTTTGAACTCTTCACCGTCCAGCGCTAGGCACGTATAGCTCTTACGCAAGATACGCCGCCAGTTAGCTCGGTCTGAAAATTTTCTCTTCATACGGAACGTACCCTTCCGTTCATTTGGGAAAAGCTCGCAAGCAACCTGCACAGCTCTTCTTGGCTTTGTTTACACAACGAACATTTTGCGACCAACGACAGTTGAAATTTACCTATAAAAAAAGATTACCATAACTTAACGTCCATCTCCAGCCGACAGCCAAAATAAACCAAGCTCTTTGCGATAAAATAAAAAGAATACCGCCCCGAAAGGCGGTATTCCTCTTATTGCTCAACGATTTCAATCGAATCAATGACGATATTTTCAGTTGGCAAGTTGTTTTTCAAAGGTGTCTTCGAAATGGCTTTTACAACATCCATGCCATTCTCAACCTTGCCGAAAATCGTATAATTAGGCTCGCGGTTTAAATTTGCAGCATCAGGTCCCGTGCAAATAAAAAATTGGCTGCCACCCGAATTAGGCTTGCTTGCATTTGCCATCGCAACAATTCCTTCTTCGTATTTCATTTCCGAACTTAGTTCATCTGGAATCGAATAACCTGGAGTACCGTATCCATTTCCTTTTGGATCTCCGCCTTGAATCATGAAAGACTCAATAATACGGTGAAAAGTTAATCCATCATAAAAGCCTTCTCGAGCGAGAAAAACAAAATTGTTCACCGTTACCGGCGCGTCTTCCGTAAACAGCTTGACTGTAAAATCGCCTTTAGTCGTTTTAAACTTTGCTAAGTACGACTTGTCGAGATCAATCTGCATATCAGGCATCTTGTCCCAGTTCATCAACTTGGCTGAAGCTGAAGCACTATCCCTTCCTGAACCATCCTTGCCGCAGCCAGCTATAACCATAACTGCTGCGACAACAAGGATTAAATACAAGAATGGTGTTCTCTTTCTATTCGCCATTGCTAACCACCCGTTTCTTACGTATTGCCGCCGGTTTCAGTATTTCCTAGAGCATTGTTGCTGTTGTTCGTATTTGTGCCAGTGTTTGGAGTTGGCGTTGGTGTTGGTTCACCCGTTCCGTTTCCAGATCCTGGTGGTTCAGTTGTTCCTGGATCTGTACCATCAGTTGGAGGCAGCGTCGGTTCTCCATCACCGCCTTCTACTGGAGGTGTGGGCTCCACTCCGCCCGGCTCATCTGGATTCGGCTCCATTGGCACATCCGGATTCACTTCTGTTTCCGGAATGCTGATCTTAACTTTTTGAGATGGAGCACTTTCCAAATCCTGCTCAGCATCATAAGCCACAACATAATATTCATAGGTCATTCCCGGGAATGCACTCATATCATCAACCCCTGTGGAAGTGAGCGAGTCTACGAAGCGGATGAAGTCACTTTCTGAAGCTTCCTTGCGGTAAACTTGATAAGTGACCTTTCCATCCTGATACGGATCCCACGACAATTGAACCTTCATTTCTTCTGGAATAAATACTGCTTTAAAATTTGTTATCGTTGCCGGCGGTTTATTTTCTTTAATGCCTTGCGGTTTCTTAAAGCTTGACTTCGCGACATCCTTCATTGCAGGTTTCATAACCTTGGAGAACATGGAAGCAGCTTGACTACTGCCTGTCTTAAGGATATGTTCCACATTTGTCTTATCGTATCCCATCCATACCGCTGCTGTCCACTCCGGCGTGTAGCCAACAAACCAAGCATCCCGGATACCCGAGCCTTTGTAGCCTGGAATACCATGCTGAGTAGTACCCGTTTTCCCTGCCAATGGACGATCAATTGCTGCTCTTGTACCCGTACCGCCCTTTTGTACGACCGTCTGCATCATCTCGGTCAAATAATAGGCAGTGCTCTCAGACATGAGCTGCTTGGAAGGTGGAGCTTTATATTCGTACTTATAATTATTTTTGCCTTCAATCTTCGAAATCGCATGAGGATCAACAGATCTGCCGCCGTTCGCAAATACGCTATAAGCTGTTGCCATTTGCATAGGCGTTGCACCTTTGGACAAGCCCCCAAGTGCAGCTGTTAAATTACGATCATCTTTCTCAAGCTCGATGCCAAGCTTGCTTGAAAAAGCAAAGCCTTGCTTCAAGCCTACTTGATTCAGCATCCAAACGGAGGCAAGATTTCGAGAATCCTTAATCGCCTGCTGCATCGTTACTGCAGTTGCTCCCCATCTATCCGTTGGGCAATAGCTGCCGTAACATTTCTTGTCATTTGCAAGTACAGTCCATGGATAATACTTGCCCGTTTCAAGAGCAGGCCCATAAGAGATAATCGGTTTGAAAGCTGAACCTGGCTGGCGAGGAACCTCTACCCGGTTAAGTCCCTTTTTCACGTAATCTCTTCCGCCTGTTAAGGCTTGAATCGTGCCATCGCGGTGATCAATAATGATCATTGCGCCTTGCACCTGTTGGTCATCCTTGCTCTTCTCAAAGTTGTCATCATCGTTAAACTGTGTATCCATCGTATCCTGTGCTTGCGGGTTTAGCGACGTATAAATCCGGAAACCGCCGATCCGAAGCTCTTCCTCGGATTTCCCAGTCTTCTCCATCGCTTCTTCAACCACATAATCAATAAATGCTGGATACTTTTCGGTATTTCTTTCTTCATGATTTTTAGGAATTTCATACACGACCGCTTTCGCTTCTGCCATCTCTGCTGCCGTAATCAAGCCTTGATCGTACATTAGCTTAAGCACGACTGCTCTCCTGTTCATCGAATCCTCAGGATGATTGATTGGGTTGTAGCGGTTCGGCGCTTTCGGCATAGCGGCAATAGTAGCAATCTGCCAAAGCTCCAGCTTATCAAGATCAGTGTCAAAATAATACTTGGCTGCTTCCTTAACGCCATGCACTCTTTTGCCAAAAAATATTCGATTCAAATACATCGTTAATATTTGTTCCTTGGACATTTTGTGCTCAAGCGCTACCGCAATAGAAGCTTCCGTTGCTTTACGGAAAAACGTCTTATCCGCGGTTAGAAATACGTTTTTGGCAAGCTGTTGGGTAATCGTACTCGCTCCCTCAACAGCGCTGCGTGCGATAACGTCCTTCACAACAGCACGTCCGATAGCAAAAAAATCGATTCCTGAATGTTCATAGAAACGTTGGTCCTCTGTTGCTACAATAGCATCAAGCAATTGCTTTGGAATTTCCGAAAATTCAGCAATCTCACGATTTTCATTTGGATCGGACAATCGTGAAATTTCATTCCCATTCACATCATAAATGATGGATGCTTCACCCATAGTCAGTTTGTTCGCATTTTCAGTCAGAACTCGTTCACCGTTCAGCACGATTAGCAAGTATCCGATCAAGCCGCATACGATGGCGATTACAGCGGTGAAAAATAATCCATAAAACCATTTCTTTCCTGATATCTTCTTTTTCTTCTTTTGTTTAGAAGTTTTAGGTGCAGTTGTTTTGCTCGGTCGTTCAGCCATAGCCGACTCCCCTCCTGTTGTTCAATTGTCTGTCTAATCTAGTTTTACCACAAAATGAAAAGAGCAACCCAGCTTGGAGCGGGGTTGCTCTTGCCTGCCGCTATCTAGTTAAACGAGACACGTTATAAGAAAGTTTCACTAACTGATTAAGCCTATGAATCGGAACTGTTATGATCCTGCTGCATAAGAGAAACATTCCGCTGCGGGGTGAACGTCGAAATAGCATGTTTGTATACCATTTGCTGACGACCTTCGCTGTCGATGATAATCGTAAAATTATCGAACGCTTTAATAACGCCCCGAATTTGGAAGCCATTCATTAAAAAAACCGTAACCGGTATGTTGTCTTTGCGAAGCTGATTCAGGAACGTATCTTGAATATTGATCGATTTGTTCATTGGACGTTACCCCCGTCTTAAAAAGATTGATTAGAAGTATATTCAAGATTAACTTGAAACTTTCCTGCTATTATATCATGAACAGATTGCAAATTGTTGTGAAAATTTTCCCCCATATCAATCCAATGAATGTCTTTCATATGACGGAACCAGGAAAGCTGGCGTTTTGCAAACCTTCTCGTATCTCTTTTCAGTAGCTCTACCGCTGCTTCCAATGAGCATTCTCCCTGTAAATATTGTGCAATCTCTTTGTAGCCAAGACCCTGCATAGCAACCGCTGCAGGCGGCAAATCTCTCTCAAGTAGTCGCCTCACCTCATCTACTAAACCTAGCTTCATCATCTCATCTATCCGCAGCTCTATTCTACGATACAACTCCGCACGGTCCATAGTCAAACCGATGATGCAAAGCTCATATGGAGATACCTTAGTTTGGCCGGCCTGCTGATCAGAGAAGGTTTGTCCAGTCATGTGAAAAACTTCCAGCGCACGGATGACGCGGCGCATGTCATTTGGATGCAATCTCTGCCCTGCTTGAGGGTCGATAGCAGCTAAGCGCGCATGCAAAGCTTCTGCGCCAAATTCAGCCGCATAATGCTCTTGCTCTTGCCGGAATGCAGCATCTGAACCAATTTCAGCAAACTGAAACTGATAACAAACGGACTCCACATATAAGCCAGTACCTCCAACGATAAACGGCAGCTTTCCTCGCTCCGATATTTCCGCGATCGCTTTCGTTGCTCCAGCTTGAAAATCAGCAGCGGAATACGCTTCATCCGGCTCACAAATGTCGATAAGGTGATGAGGAATGCCTTCACGCTCTTCAAGTCCGATTTTGGCAGTACCAATATCCATGCCGCGATAAACCTGCATGGAATCGCCCGAGATGATCTCCGCATTCCAGGCTTTTGCAATATCTAAACTCATTCGTGTCTTGCCTACAGCTGTAGGACCAATGAGGACTAGTAAAGGCTGCTTGCGATTCGGATGCCCTTCTTGATCTAACTGCGTATTGTTTATTTCTTCACTCAAAGCTTTATCACTCCATATGCAATTTTCGAAGTATTCACATGCTTGCGTTCAAATCCGAGTCTTGCAAATTCACCGCTAGCTTGATGCTCCTTTAGAACTACGCTTTTTCTTGCTACACGCTTCGCTTGCTCAATCACTTCATCCGACAAAGCGTCCATATTTGCAATGCCCCGAAGCGGCTCCATCGAGCTGGATTCGTTAATCGGTTTCCGGAACATAGGGTCAAAATAAACGATATCTACACTATTGTCAGGCAATCCTTTTAAGTATTCCAAATGATTCATGCACTTCATGTCAATACGTCTCATTGCCTCATTCACATCAGGAAGGCTTGTTTCATAACCAGCTAGACCCTCTCGAACGATAGCGCATAAGATGGGCTCGCTCTCAATAGCGGTAACAGCTCCTTTAGGACCAGAGGCATATGAGAACACAAGGGAATCCGAAGCAAGGCCTGCTGTGCAATCAATAATTTGATCCCCTTCCAAACATCCCGAAAGCTGGATAAGTGGATCAGTTTCACCGCGCCGCAGCCGTTTTACCCGTACATATGCCATGCTGGGGTGAAAATAAAGCGGCGTCTCTGATTGTCCGTCATAATAACGAACCTCTTCTTCGGTTACGACGATTAACTGACTATCATTGCTTAACGATAATAGTTTGTTAACTGTTAAGTTGCCGCGTGTTTTGAGCGAAGCGGCTAGCTCTTCAGAAAGCCGGCTTGCTTGCTCCAAAGCTCGTTCTGAAGGCTTAGCCGTCGTTGTAACAATCAAGACATCACCCGCTTGAACATTTTTTCGAGCTGATAGGTCGATAGATGCACGATGATTGGACGGCCATGCGGACAAGTATAGGGCTGTTTGCAGCTTGCAAGTCTTGTCAAGAGTGTCTCGCCTTCCTCACGGTTCATTCGATCATTTGCTTTAATGGAGGCTTTGCATGCGCACATAATGGCCGCCTTTTCCCTAAGCTTTCCAATATCAATCGTTTTTCGCTCGGAGATGAGCAGTTCTGCCATTTCCTCAAGCAAGGATTGCTCCTCGCCTTGAGGCATCCATTCCGGGTAGGAACGAACGAGAAACGTTTGAGGACCGAAGGACTCCAGCTCCACGCCTGCTTGCGAGAACATAGGAATAAGGTCCTTTAATTGCATCGCTTCTCCTGCTGTAAATTCAAGCGTCAACGGAACAAGCAATTGTTGGCTAGCTGCCTCAGGATTTCCGAATTTTTGAAAGAAATATTCATAATTGATCCGTTCATGCGCAGCATGCTGATCGATTAAATAAAGACCATCCTCTGATTGCGCTACGATGTAGGTGCCGTGGTGCTGTCCAATCCAGTGAAGTTCAGGAAAGGATGGTTGATCCTCAACTGTTTCTTCTTCTGATGGCAGCTCAGCGATCATGGCTTGAACTACTGGCGCCTGCGCCTGATCAAAAGGGTTCTCTTGCGGCACATCCGCCTGGTAAGCTCGAGCCTCAGCGAATTCAAGGGTCACAGCGGCTTCTTGAGCAGCGTTCTGTAACGAAGCAGAGTCTAAGGCTGTTTCAAGTGATTTTAGATTAGACTCCTGCTCCATATGCGCGGGAGCTTCACGGACGGTAAAGTTGTCAATAGGAAACGTTGGAGGAGGAGCATAAAGCTTCTCTGCCGCATTCCTAGGAACATACTCCCGATCAATAACCGGCGGCTTGTAAGGCGTCGATGATGTCTTATTTGTCGCTGTTGGTTGGTAAGGCTTAAACGATTCCGCCATGGGCTCAGGGCGATGGAAAGAAATCGCATCTTGAACGAACAACGGTTTTGAACGCTCCAGCTTATTGCTTGATTCTGGGCCGGGTATATGCCGCTGGCGACCTAACACCGCTTTAATCGCATCCTCTATCATCGTACGAAGCTCTGGTTCTTTACTGAACCTTACCTCCATTTTGGATGGATGAACGTTTACGTCGAGCAAGCTTGGATGCATTCCTATTTCTAATATCGCAAGCGGAAAGCGATTGATCGGCAGCAGCGTATGATAAGCCTGCAGCAAAGACTGATTAATCGTATGACTGCGAATGTAACGTCCATTAACGATTGCAGTAATCCCATTTCGATTCGCACGCGTGAGTTCCGGCTTCGAGATATAACCGCTTAGTTCGTAATCTGAAGTTTCTGCTTCGATCTTGAGCATCACCTTCGCCGTATTTGAGCCATAAACGGCCGCAATAACCTGAAGTCGATCGCCGGTTCCTAGCGTACGAAGCAGTACATTTCCGTTATGCTTGAACGTAAATGCAATGCCCGGATGAGCAAGTGCGATGCGGTTAATATAGTCGGAAATATGTCCAAGCTCCGTCTGAATTGCCTTCATATATTTAAGGCGCGCAGGTGTATTGTAAAATAAATCCCGCACGGTCATTTCCGTGCCCTGCGGCGCATTTGCTGGTTCATCTATGGTAACCTTGCCGCCCTCTATCACAATCCGGCGAGCAAGTCCTGTCGACGTTTCCGAAGAGGTGCACTGCAGCCTCGAAACAGCTGCAATACTCGGCAGCGCTTCTCCGCGAAAGCCGAGGCTCGCAATACGGAACAAGTCGCTTGCTGTAGAGATTTTGCTCGTCGCATGTCGCTGAAATGCAGTTACGATATCGGCTGCCTCTATGCCGTAGCCGTTGTCGATGACCTTTATAAGCGATAAGCCGCCCTCTTCAATCATAATATCGACCGTTGTACTGCCAGCGTCTACCGCATTCTCAACAAGCTCTTTGACGACTGAAGCAGGCCGCTCTACCACTTCTCCTGCGGCTATTTGGTTGGCTAGCTGCTCGTCCAATATATTAATTTTTGCCATGACGTTGCTGTTCCCCCTTTCACGAAACTAGTCATTTAATTTCGATTTCATATCGTTAAGCCACTGCATAGCTTGCATTGGCGTCAAATTAAACAAATCGAGCTTGCGCAATTGATCCGCAAGCTGCTCCGCTTTCGGATTCGCTTTCTTCCGCACGGGCTCTGCTTCCACAGCAGCTGCTGGCTCATCAAAAATCGATAGCTGTACCATTGCACTAGTTTCCTTAACTCGCTCATTGCGAGTGCTAGTATTGGAAAACACTGAAGAGTCCTCCGGTACTGGGTAAGTGAAACGATTGCTAGAAACAGCACTTTCAATGCCAGCTGTTGCTTTTGGAGCTTCATGCGCTATTGTCTCATCTAGCAGCTCATACGCTCGTCCAATGATCGATTGCGGCAATCCAGCAAGCTGTGCACAGTAAATTCCGTAACTAGTGCTTGCTGCACCTGGAATCAGCTTTCGTAGAAACGTTACATTATCGCCGCTTTCCTCAACCGCCATACGTGCGTTAGTCAAAGATGGCAAAGATTCCTCGAGATGCGCCAGCTCATGGAAATGCGTGGATACCAGTGCTTTGCATCCAATATGATGGTGGACGTACTCAATAACCGCTTGTGCGATTGCCATTCCTTCACCCGTTGAGGTGCCTCTGCCCAGCTCATCAATGATAACAAGGCTGTTCGCCGTTGCTTTCTCCGTCATTAGCTGGATATCCTTCATCTCAACCATGAAGGTGCTTTGCCCGCCGATAAGATCGTCAGCCGCACCGATTCGTGTAAAAATGCGATCAATTAACGGAATAACCGCTGACTTAGCAGGAACAAAACAGCCCATCTGAGCCATGATGCAAATGAGTGCGACTTGGCGCATGTATGTGCTTTTACCAGCCATATTAGGCCCTGTGATCAGGAGCATCCACTGCTCGTCCTTATGGAGCGCAGTACCATTAGAAATAAATGGCGTACCATCCATCATCGCCTCTACGACTGGATGTTTTCCATCCTCTATGTGCAGATCATAATTCTCAGTCACGCGCGGACGTGAAAACCGACGTTCAGCACTGACCATCGCCAGCGATTGGTAAACATCAAGCTCAGCGATAATGGCAGCGGCCTTCTGCAGCCGATGAAGGTGTTGCGATAAATGATCACGCAGCTCGATGAAACGCTCATACTCCAGATCGACCATTTTATCCTCTGCTTCGAGAATCAGCCGCTCCTTCTCTTTGAGCTCAGGAGTTACAAATCGCTCTGCATTAGCCAAAGTTTGCTTGCGCTCATATCTGCCTTCAGGCAAGCTTGATAAATTTGCTTTAGAAACTTCTAAGTAATAGCCAAAAATGCGGTTATAGCCGATTTTTAAATTTTTAATGCCTGTTGCCTCGCGCTCTTGACGCTCGAGCTCAGCCAGCCATTTTTTCCCGTTCGTGCTTGCCTCGCGCAGCTGATCCAAATAGTCATCATAGCCAGCTCGGATCAGTCCGCCTTCTCTAATGGTAACTGGAGGATCGTCGACTAACACGGTTTCAATCAGATCAGCTAAATCGGAGCAATTGTCTGTTCCGTCCACAAGTGCTTTAAGGACTTCTGAGCCAGACTGTTCACACAAAGCAGTCAACTGCGGAATGCGACGAAGCGAACTGCGAAGTGCATTTAAGTCGCGCCCGTTTGCGCTGCCAAAAGCTACTCTGCCGACAAGCCGTTCAAGATCGTAAATAGGCTGAAGCTCTGAGCGTATGTCATCTCTCAAAATTAAATTAAGGTATAAGGTCTCCACTGCATCCAAACGAGCTTCAACGGCAGCGCTGTTTAATAACGGTTTGTCGATCCAGCGGCGCAGAAGCCGCGCTCCCATTGACGTTTGTGTACGATCAAGCAGCCATAAAAGCGAGCCCTTCTTGTTGCGATCGCGGACCGTCTCGGTTAGCTCCAAATTTCTACGTGTATAGTGATCCAAAATCATATACTGATTCGGCTCATAGCTCGTTATCGAACGTACATGTCCAAGCGAGCGTTTTTGCGTCTCGTCCAAATAACCCGTAAGTACACTTACCGCCAGCAGCCGTGCTCCAGATATTTTGGCAAGCTCCTGCTCTCCGAACTGCTCAGCAAGCTTGTCCGCATCCATGGGCTCGCGGGCCGTTAGCAGCAGCTGCTTATTCCACACGGCTGCAGCCTGAACACGATCAAGCAATTCCTTGTCCCCGACCAGCTCCGATGGCTGATAAACATTGATTTCATCAATCAGCGCTTCGACATGCTCTTGGAAAGAGGTTACATAAAGCTCACCTGTCGATAAATCACAAGCCGAAAGCCCGAACAAGCCTTGGGAGCGAACGATCGCAGCAATAAAGTTGTTCGTATTTCCGTCAAGCGCCTTCGATTCCATAACGGTTCCGGGTGTAATGATCCGAACAATTTCGCGGCGGACAACTCCCTTTGCTGCTGCCGGATCTTCGACCTGCTCGCATATGGCTACCTTGTAGCCTTTGTCCACTAGTCTGCTAATATAATTTTCAGCGGAATGATAGGGTACACCGCACATCGGTATTTTTTGCTCGCCGCCGCCCTCTCGGCCTGTCAGCGTAATTTCTAGCTCGCGCGAAGCGGCTATTGCATCATCAAAAAACATTTCATAAAAATCGCCTAATCGAAAAAATAAAAAAGCGTCTTTCGCCTCTTCTTTTATAGCTAGGTATTGCAAAATCATTGGAGTATATCCAGCCATTCCGATCCTCCTCAAAAACGTAGGCAGCATGCTGCTCCGTATATGCTCAAATAATTAATATCGTTAATTACATGCGTGCGAGAATATAATCCTTTTGCGCCCATGCAGTAAACAGTAGATATTCATTATAACAAGCGGAACAGATGTGCGCCATAAGTGAAACGGCTTGTTGGTGGTTTTGTTTGTTTTGTGGGAGGCGGTTTGGTGGAGGGTTGTGGGAGTTAACTGCTGGGAGCTATTTAAAAGTGAGACTTCATGGGAGCGGGGTTTGTTGATGGTTACTAGTAGCATTGTATTTGTTAGCTGACTTCGGAGCGGAATGATAAAAATTTGTAACTGTATAGAGATGAGGTAACTTGTGAGGTGGGAGAAAGGAGTAGGTTTAACGGACACTAGATACGCTATTATGCTCATTTTTCCTTTATACGCATTACTAACGGACATAGAAGCCCTTGTTTAGCTCTGTGAGCTAGTTTATAGTTCCCTTTTGCTCAAATAGCGGAATGTATGTCCGTTAGGTTCAAATTTGTTCACGATTCCCCAAAATAGCGGATCGTATGTCCGTTAGGATGTGTGTTGTGACTATTGCGATGAGCTAACGGACATCAGATAAGCTATTATGCTCATTTTGCCAGTTTACGCATTACTAACGGACATAGAATCCCTTATTTGACTCCATTAGTCCGTTTTTAGCTCACTTTTGCTCAACTAGCGGAATGTATGTCTGTTAGAAGGTTTGAGGTGACTTTTGCGATGAGCTAACGGACATCAGATACGCTATTATGCTCATTTTGCCTGTTTACGCTTTGCTAACGGACATAGAATCCCTTATTTGGCTCCTGGAGCTAGTTTTTTGCTCTCTTTTGCGCAAATAGCGGAATGTATGTCCGTTAGATTCAAATTTGTGCTCGATTCTCCAAAATAGCGGATCGTATGTCCGTTAGGAACATACCAATGTTATCGCAAGCCGACACATTCGCTTCATACGCTGTTCAATATGGAGCTCAACTCCCCTTTCGAACCTCTTCTTGCAGCAACAGTAAATAACACATAATAAAAGACAAGTGCAGCGTGTACCGACGAGTTAATTAACACACTCAGAAGCAACAACTCAAACTAAAGCGACTTATAGATGCAACTTCACTACGTCTATCTTCTTAATCGCAGTCTCCATTTGACACGTATATCTGTGCTTTCATCCCAGGTCTTGCCTTTTCTTGCGGCATCAAACAATGGCTCGATGTATGGTGCGAGCTCAGAGTAGCTTGCTGTAGCCGCGAGTGCTGAAACGAGGCCATCCAAGCAGAACGCTAGTTCTGCGCGGTCGCCGGAATAATATGCTGCTACATAACGCTCCTGTAGGGACGGCATGTAGGATAGATTTTGTTCTTCACGGGCGCATATAAGCGCGAGCGCGAAGGAGGCTTTGGCTGCCGCAGGCGATACAAGCCAGCTCGGCAGCGTGCGGTATTCGAACCCGCCATGCGGCTGCAGACGGAAGTCTCCAAGGGTTCCATACCTTGGACGGCGGGCCCGTCCTGCGGGGTCCTCGACAAGTGCGAGCGGGAATGCCGCGTAGCTGTCCAGTAAGCGGAGCAAGCGACTCGTCAGCGGCGCTCCGCTAAGATGAATGTGCCCGCCGAGCGCAAGCCCCGGCACGGGCATAGCTCCAGCGGCCCAGCGCAGCGCCGGGTCGCTGATGCGATCGGCGGCGCGCAGCAGCAGCCGCCGCACATTCGCGGCAAGCGCGGCCGGGCTATCGGCCGGCTCGGGCCGCAGCTCGGCGACGGGATACAGCAGCCGTCGCCCTACGAGCAAGGCGTCGGCACCGGCTGCCCCGCCGACGCCAGCTCCAAAAAACCGTGACGCCGACGCGATCTTCCCCGCTGGCGTCACAAGCACAAACTCAGGATCGGCGCCAATAAGCAGCTGCTGATCCACAGTCTCCGCTCTCGCCGCGGCATGCCACGCGGCGAATCGCCTTAGCGAAGCAGCCTCCAGCCTCGTGTCCCTCAGCTTCGGCCAAGCATCACGGACGGCTGTTCGCCCGTCCCCGCCAAGCCACACCTCGGCCTCGCCAATATCGAGGCCAAGTGCATATAGTGCCGCTACAGCGGTACGCGCCACTCTTCGCAGCGCTGGATCATCAGGCCAACCGCCGCTGATTGGCAGCAATGACTTATACGGCATCACTTTCCCCGATGCATCAATTCGCAGCATTTCGACGGGCTCCAAATGGACGACGCTGATGCGATACAATCGTTCACTCTGAATAGCAGGACCGCCGCACAAGCCAGCTCGGCGCCAAATGCGCTGTTTCTCCGAATCAAGCAGATTTGTGGCAATGTGACCGTTGACATTAAGAATCCACATCCCTGTGAAACGGCTGCTATCGATTGTGCGGGCGTCTGACCATGCGAGCACAGCATCCCCTGCTCTCACTGCTGACCAGTGCTCGGCATGCAGCGGCTGCCCATTGCGCTCGCCTGAGGTATGCTGCTCGTTGGCTTCGTATGTAATTTTCTCCAGCCGATCGTAGCTGCCCCGCCATATCCACGTCGAAGCCATTGCTTTCCCGCCTTTAAACTAGGGATGTATACATAAATTTTCGCTTTTTTTATAATTTCAAAAAAAAAGAGGGCTTTCGCCCTCGAATTTACCGCTCGCGCAGCATATGATACCTTGACAGCAAAGCTTCCCGGCTTGCTTACAACTCATCGTCCAGCAGATCTGGATCCAAATCCTCATAATCATTATCGCCGAGGCTGAACTCCAAATCCTTGCCGTCCAGGTCGTCGCAACCGCCTGGAAGAACCGCTACACAAACCTTAGTCTCGGCGACTAGCTCTACCGAAAACTCACGCTCTACACGAATCACGACGCCTGAACCATTCGAAGAAATATTCGCTTCGATACAGTTTGGCTCCTGAACTACCTCGGCTGACACTTCCACCGTAGAAGGCCGATGTTTCGGGTCTACATAGGATAGATTGACATGCTCGACGTAATGCACGGATTCCTTAGCTACGTCTGTTTGCGAGTTTTTGCTGTACGAATACCAAATGTTGATATCGTAAGTACCAATTACCTCAATGCCGTCGCCCGAACGAACCGCTTCATACTGATGGTTGATGATCCATGCTCCCAGAATACTGGTTGGATTATGAGGCGGCGTTACGGTATGGGTTACAGTGGAAAACTTACGACCTTTGCCGCAGACAGCTTTCGTAATTATTTCTCTGTATTGTAGCTGTTTATCTGCAATAGTCATTGATTTAACCTCCTCCATACAATCATTCATTTAAAGTGTATGCAGGACATTCGTCTAGGGTGACTGTTTATTTTCTCGAAATATAAGATTATATAAGTTTTATACTTATAGCGATCCATATAGATCACTGCGGAACGGATGCTAGAGCCGCCTGACGCCCGGAAATAGCCGTTACGCTTGAAATATAAGAATACATAAGTGCCACACTTATAACGATGCTTATATTTCTCAGCTAAACGTATGCTGTGCCGAAATGGCTTGCAGAACTGCTTGCGATTGATATGCATGCGATTATAGCTTTTATCTCTACAATCACGCTCGCATATGTGCGCAAAACGATAGTTAGGTTTGCCAATGTCGCCACAGCCGTTTACGCTAGAAATTCAAGCGGTTATAGCTTAAAACCTATAAGCCACTCGTATTTCAACGTGATACGATAGCTATGTCTACGAATGCCGCCACAGCCGCATACGCCAGAAATTCATGCAATTACATTATTACGCCATAATCGCATTTGAATTTCTAGGCGGTACAATAGCTATGTCTACGAATGTCGCCACAGCTATTTACGCTTGCCTCGCAACGAATTTTTCCCTTTACATTCTATGGTCGAAGTTCGGACGTCATGACTTTTCTTTTTTTTAATCGCTTCGCGATGCCTAAATACCGTTCAAGTTCTCTTAAAAGCATGAGCAGCGAAGCGCGAACCTCGAACTCGTCTCTTGTTTTTGGCAGCTCCATCGCTTGAAATAATCGAGACAGCTCTAGCAGCCGTTCTCCAACGCTGCCTTTATAAACATCTGATTTCACATCGCTAGACAGCTGATCAAACAAATCTGCGATCATAATCGCTTGAGGAAACTTTTCATATACGAAAGCAAGCTTAACCATCATTTGCTGGATGGATTCAAGCTGCTGACGTCTCATTTCAAAATAAGTGGACCAATATTGCTCTTGGCCCCAAAGCCGATTTTCGCGATTGCGAACGGAGCGCTGGGCTCCTTCCTCAATCGCGTTATAGGCTTCCAAAATTTCGCCGCCATTCCATATATGCGATGGATCGCGCAGCGTCAGCGACATTTCTTGAAAGATGACGGCAAAGTTTTGCTCAATTGAAGAACGAAAGAAGCTAAGTTGATGCTCATCCTTAGGCATATAAATGATGTTCACGATGGTTGCCCATCCCAAACCTGCAAATAAGAGCATAATTTCGTTTCCAATAATGTCGGTTGTCACCTCTGCCCGATTGAAAAGGTGGAATACGATAACCGAGCTTGTAACGATGCCATCCTTCAATTGGAAGCGCGACAATATTGGAAAAGTAATGAGAATGAATATAGCAACTGCCCAAATGTGAAAACCAAATACAGTAAAGATAAGCGAAGCAAAAAAAAGTCCGAGCACAGAAGCGATAAATCGCACAAATGCGCTCTTAATCCCTTTCATCCTCGTCACTTCAACGCCAAGTATGGCAAGAATGCCGGCGCCAAGCGGCGGCTCCAATCCGAGATAGACTGCGGTATAAATGGCTGCAATGGCGGCCAACGCCGTTTTAATAATACGAATGCCCATGAAATAACCTCGCGTTAAGTAGGATTTATTTCTACATCCTACCGCTCGCGCCAACCCTCAGTCAACTTTCTCTCCAGCATTGCAACTAATTGATACATAACCGTAGCGACTACAGCGATCACAATCAAGCTTGATAGCACTAGTGTGAAATTGAAGACTTGGAAGCCATATATGATTAAATAACCTAAACCTAGCTTTGCGACGAGAAACTCACCAACGATGACGCCGATCCAAGCTAGCCCGACATTAACTTTCAACGTTGAAATAATGACAGGAAAGGAACCCGGCAAAATGACTAGCTTGAATAATTGCAGTCTAGAAGCACCAAACAGCCTTACGACCTTAATATAACCGGTGTCAATCTCACGAAATCGATTATAAATGTTCAATATCGTTATAATGACAGTGATCGATAGCGTAATGGCAACGATCGACATAAAGCCTGGTCCAAGCCCAACGATAAAAATAGGTCCAAGCGCCACTTTTGGCATACTATTGAGTACGACCAAATAAGGATCGAATACACGAGATAGAAATGGGAACCACCATAGCAAAGCGGCAATCGCAGTGCCTAAAATCGTACCGAGCAAGAAACCTACGACGGTTTCTGTCACGGTCATGCCAACATGGGGCCATATGGAGCCGTCCGCCATCGTCTTCCAAAGCTGTAGAAACATCTTGGAGGGATAGCTGAACAGCAAGGGATCAATCCAATTTTTGCGACCAGCTGCTTCCCATAGACCAATAAACAGGAGCAGCAGCACAAACTGTGTTGTGATGACCGCAGCTGTAATACGCCGTTTGTGTTCTTTGAACCGAGTGTGCAGCTCGCCCATCCAAGTCAGGCGATCCTCTTGAATACCCGATACAGCAGCTTTACCTGTTTTGTCCTTATTCAATATATCCTGCCCGCTTCGTTCATCCACCATTTCCACCCCCTTCCATGTCGTCCTCATCAAGCTCCTCCCATAAGCGATCAAACAATTGTTGAAAGTCTGGGAGCTTGCGAGCCGCCATCGGGGTTGCTTGACGAATCTCTTCCGGTATTTCCACTTCACATCGAATATGTCCGGGGTTTCTGCCTAGCACGATAACACGGTCACTCATTGCAGCAGCTTCTGCCAGATCATGTGTGACAAGAACCGCTGTTTTGCCAAGTCTCTTCAATGTCTGATGAACCAAGTCCTCGAGTTGGAGCTTGATATGAAGATCAAGTGCTGAGAAAGGCTCATCGAGCAGAAGCACTTCCGGCTCTGTAGCTAAAGTTCTTGCAAGTGCGACTCGCTGCCTCATCCCGCCTGATAGCTCATGAGGGTATTTGCGCCCGGATTCCGGCAGTCCAAGCTCAACTAACAGCTCATCTACCGCTTGAAGCGCCTTTTCTGATTTGCGTCCGCTTATTTCAAGTCCAATTGCGGCATTTTCTTTGATAGAACGCCATGGAAATAAATAATCTTGCTGCAGCATGTAGCCTACCTTGGGCGAAGGTCCCACAACCCGCTCACCATTTAGCAGTACTTGCCCCTTAGTCGGTGGAAACAAGCCAGCTAACAGACTAAGCACCGTTGTCTTGCCGCAGCCGCTAGGACCAACCAAGCTGATAAACTCCCCGCGGTTAACTGTCAGCTCAATTTGTTCGACCGCGAGGGAGGCTCCTTTTTCATTCACATATACATGTGATAATTGCTGCAGCTCAAGC
The DNA here is from genome assembly GCF_056173205.1 of Pristimantibacillus sp. Z349TD_6. Classification (NCBI taxonomy): domain Bacteria; kingdom Bacillati; phylum Bacillota; class Bacilli; order Caryophanales; family Paenibacillaceae; genus Pristimantibacillus (SeqCode); species Pristimantibacillus sp. Z349TD_6. The sequence goes on from NZ_CM149662.1 coordinate 4,229,563, forward strand.
ACGGGTACATCCATCATGCCTAAGCCTCCATTTCATGCCGGCAGTTATTTCACTGCTTCAATTGCTTTTTCGGCAAAGCTAGTATCTACAATTTCACTATGCTCGGTACGCTTCTGAAGTTCTCCCGCGCTCGTAATAACGTCAAGAAGGTTGTTCCATTCCCCTTCATCAATGATCGGATCTGTAGCGAAGGAGCCTTGTTTTTTGTAACGGTCAATGGAGCTGATAAGAATATCGCGATCCACATTTTCAAAATATGGCAGCACTACATCGGCAATTGCTTCTGCATTGTTGTCCTGAACCCAGAGCTGCGCTTTATGAACTGCGTTCGTGAACGATTGAATAGCTTTTTTGTTTTTGTTGATATAGCTTTTCTTAGCCATAAACACCGTGTAAGGAAGGTGACCGCTTTCCTCACCGAACGACGCTACCACATGCCCCTTGCCTTCCTTCTCAAAAATCGAAGCTGTCGGTTCAAATAGCTGGACATAATCGCCAGTACCCGATGCGAAGGCTGCAGGTATGTTTGCAAAATCAACGTTTTGAATCAGCTCCAAATCCGCTTTCGGATCGATGCCAAGTTTCTTTAACGCAAACTCCCCCGCCATCTGCGGCATTCCGCCTTTTCTTTGGCCAAGGAATACTTTTCCTTTTAAATTATTCCAATCGAAGTTTGCATCAGCCTCTCTAGCTACAAGGAAAGTACCATCGGTTTGAGTCAATTGGGCAAAGTTAATAATCGGATCATCCGTCCCCTGCTGATACACATAAATGGAAGTTTCCGATCCAACCAATGCAACGTCGATCGCATTCGAGAGCAATGCCGTCATCGTTTTGTCACCGCCCGGTGTAGTCGTTAATTCCACATCGAGCCCTTCCTCTTTAAAGAAGCCTTTCGCGACAGCTACGTATTCTGGTGCATAAAATAATGAGCGCGTTACTTCGCCGATACGAATCTTCACATTGCCTGAATCGCCTTTCCCGCATCCAGCAAGTACACTTGTCATGACTAGCACTGAGGCGAGCAGCATCGTCAATACCATTCGTTTTTTCATTTTTGAGTCCCTTCTGCAACTATGCGTTTAATAAATGTACTTCAGCCTATGCGCTTTAGCGAAGGGCGGTGAATACATGCACAAAAAGAAGGCTGCCCTTTATCGTCATTGGACGATTGGACAGCCTTCTCATCTTGTTATTAAATTTAGCTGCTTATTACAGCTTGTAGATGTCAGTATATTTTTTCGTTAAATAAGCAACCAAATACTGTGGATCAAGCGGTTTGCCAGTAACGCTCTGGATAAGCTCAGATGGCGTTCTCAGTTTGCCGTATTTGTAAATGCGCTCGCTAAGCCATTGCTTAATCGGCAGTAAATTCCCTTTTTCTACACTGCCCCAGAAACCTTGTAGATCACGCTCCATCGTATCTGCGATTTGTGCTGCATACATATTGCCAAGTGAATAGGAAGGGAAATAACCAAAAGCTCCACCTGACCAGTGAACATCTTGGAGAACGCCTTCTGCATCATTTTGCGGAGTCACGCCTAAATACTCTTTGTATTTTTCATTCCAGATAGCTGGAAGATCTGCAGCTTTCGCACCGCCATTAAATATAAGCTTCTCAATCTCATAGCGGATAATGATATGCAGATTATAAGTCAGCTCATCTGCTTCTATTCTAACTAACGATGGCTGCACAACATTATTCCCACGATAAAATTGATCAACGCTCACATCAAGCTGACCAGGAAACCGTTGTTGAAGCTCGCCGAAATAACGATTCCAGAAAGGTCTGCTCCGGCCAATAACATTTTCCCAGAAGCGGGATTGCGATTCGTGAATACCCATGGAAGTTCCGGTGCAAAGCGTTGTGCCGATAAGCTCTTCCATAATATTTTGCTCATACAGCGCATGACCGCCTTCATGAATTGTACCGAACAATGCGCTTGTTACATCGTCCTCCAAATATCTTGTCGTAATTCGAACATCTCCGGGATTAAGTCCTGTGGCGAATGGATGAGCGCTCTCATCGAGCCTGCCTGCTTCAAAGTTGTAGCCCATTTGCTCCAATATGTATAGACTAAATGCTTTTTGAGACGATTTATCATAGTTTTGCTTCAGAAATGAAGTATCTGGCTGATGCGGCGAGTTTGCGATCGCTGCTGCTAGTGGTACGAGCTGCTCGCGTAAACCGCCAAACACTCGGTCAAGTTCAGCAACGGTCATGCCCGGTTCATATTGATCGAGAAGCGTATCATAACGAGTCTCTTTCGGTCCCCAAAGATCAATAAATTGATTCGTATAGGAAATGACCTTCTCCAAATAGGGCTGGAAGCTTGCATAATCATTGTTTTCCTTCGCTTCTTCCCATTTGCTTTCGGATTGCGAGGATAACACCACATATTCTTGATAGAGCTTCGGTGGTATTTTGATGCTGCGATCATACTCCTTGCGAGTTTCCGCAACTAAACGCTGATCGATTTCGCTAAGCTCTGTATATACAGAACGATCCTCTAGAATGGACAGATTTTCTCCAAGCTCAAGTGATGTAGCCAGCTTAAAATGGTCGCCAGATAGTACGCCTATGACTTCTGAACGATTGTCCATTCCTTTGCGCGGAGCGCCTGTGCGCAAATCCCAATATAGAACTCCGAGTGCTTCCTCATAGCTCGAAATTTTGCGAATGGTTTCTCTGAAACTTTGCAGAGCTTCCGTATGTTTTGTAGACATCATTGTTCCACCTTCCTGCTTCGTTTTTACATTGATTATGATTCATGGGATCTTTACTTGATCTTACTTATTCCAATCCTTATAATCATCTTAAACCTGCAAGACATCCAGTGCAAGAGATAGAAAGAGAGGAAACCATATGCATATCATTTTTTCCAAAGCAGCTACTGATCGGTTAACTCCTTATTTAAAAGAGGGGAAAAACCAATTAAAACTGCTTCATGATACAGAAGGATGCGGTTGTGTCGTTAGCGGCGTTCCTGCCCTTCAGTTGATTAGTGAGCCCACGGTGGACGACAAACTCGCACAAGGCGATCCTTTGCCCTTCTATTATGAACCTCGCCATGAAATATATTATGAACCCCAGCTGCGTGTTGATTACAATGAGGAACGAAGCAGCTTTAGTCTCAAGAGCGACAGCCAAATCTATACGGTAAACCTTCGTTTTCTAAGCGGAGGAGCAGCATGAACAAAATTGATGAAATTTTAAATTACAATAAAGAATTTGTTGAGAACCGGAAATACGAGAAATATTCCACGAGCAAATATCCAAACAAAAGAATGGTCATCGTTACTTGTATGGATACAAGGCTGACAGAAATGCTGCCCAAAGCTATGAATCTCAAAAATGGCGATGCCAAAATCATTAAAAACGCTGGTGCTATCGTAACCCAGCCTTTTGGCAATATTATGCGTAGTGTCCTTGTCGCCTTATATGAGCTGCAAGCTGACGAAGTATTTGTCGTTGGCCATAGCAATTGCGGGATGACTGGTCTCAACCCTGAACTCATCATTCAGCATATGGAAGAGCGAGGCGTCTCCAATGAGACGATTACAACCTTGAAGCATTCAGGTCTTAATCTGATGCGCTGGCTGACTGGCTTCGACAACGTCAGAGACAGTGTTCTAAACAGTGTAAGCATCATCCGCAATCACCCCCTGCTGCCTGCTAATATTTTAGTACATGGATTGATTATTGATTCCGAAACTGGTGAACTAGAGCTTGTAGACGCTGCAACGCCTCAATTGTAAACAAATAAAACGGGAACACAGCGGTTAATCAATCATACCGCTACGTTCCCGTTTTTTTGCTTCATAAGCTGCAAGTCTTGCTGCTATCACATCGGATCTGTCTCTCTTTGAATGCCTGTGAATGATTGCATCATCATCTAATGGGCTCGTAGCTCCCCAAATCAATCCTCTTTGGTCACACATTTGCTTACACAATAAAATGACGTCTTCGTTTACAATTTGCAAATTAATATCTGTATAGGGAGTTACATCCTCTGCCTGCAAATAAATCAATCTTGCACTTAATTGCATCTGCAAGCTGTTCTTACCTAAACCAAGCTCATCAAGCGGTGCTGCAGTCAGTCTGCGGTCTGCTTGCGTTAGCATCTTGACTGCACCGCGAACATTGCCTCTGCGCTCGTGATAGAGGCCAACAGCCAGCTGAATAAGTCCGACCCAAGTATCTGCAAATCGATCACCGGGATTCTCTTTCCAGTACTCCTCCAGAAGCTCGTGACATTCGAAATAATCTCTGGATGCATGGAACTCCACTAAATAAGCAATATACGCTTTCGGAAAAGAAATCATAAAAACCTCCAAATGACTTGTTCCAATCGAATTCATCGTTTCATTTATAATAAAAATATTAGCATATGTCGCTTATACTTTCATACATTTAAACCAATCCTATAGAAATAAATGAAACCATCATGTCTATTAGGCGTATATTATCTATGTTTGTAAAGAATGTATTAAAGATATCAGGAGGAGAACACACAGATGAAAAAGGGATTCATGGTCATGCTGGCACTCACACTATTCATCACACTAGGTTTCGGACAGTATGCCGATGCAAAACCACGAGGCGGAATGAAATCTCCGAAACAAAGCGTTACGCAAAACCCTAAGAAATCGGATAACGTTAATCAATCGAACCCAGGCAAGAAAGCTGGAGCAACTACTGGCGCTACAAAACCTGGATTTTTTAGCGGCGGCGGCTTGATGAAAGGCCTAATGATTGGCGGTTTGGCAGGCTTGATGTTCGGCGGTTTGTTCGCGGGCATGGGCGCATTCGGTAATATTCTTGGTCTAATGATTAATTTAATGGCTATCTTCGCCATCATCATGCTCATTCGTGTAGCATTCGTATATCTGCGCAGCAAGCGTAACCCGCCAGATCAACGGAGACCCTACTAATCGTGCGCATCTATACAGATGAGATTATAAACGCTATCTGCCTTCATATGTCTGAACGACGGGGAGTTAACCCTACCGATGTGGAAGTGCAGCTCTCATGGGAAGAAGAGTATGGGTATACGGCCGAGGTTTGGGTGAAGGGCCGCAGCCAGTACATCATTGAAGCGAATATCCTCGAGGCTATCGAGCAATATATGTTCACACAATATAATCGGCGCGTTTTCCGCTCCAACATTACGCTCGATGCGGATGAAGAATTTTGGGCAGACATTTCCGATTAGCATAAAAAAAGCATCCAATAGCTTGCATTATCTTACGGATAAGCAGCTAGCGGATGCTTTTTTTTGTGCTGAAATATGCTCTCCCAATAATTACTAGAGAAATATTAATAGATTTCCAGCAACATCCTCGTCCTCCCTGCGTCTAATCATTAGACTAGAGAGGAGTGTATATGACAAATCTATGAGAAAAAAAATGAGTACAGCGCTGCTTTTGCTTTTCTTTTGCCAAACAATCATGACAGCAACGGCAGGCATTGCAGATGCTGCAGCAAATCAAATGACAAAATTCCGTGTTTATCAAAATGACCAAGTGCTCCGTGAGTTCACTACGGAGGCGCAAGCGATTTCCTATGCCGGGAAATTCGGTTACAGTCATGTCGAGAAAATTGCCGATCGTGCTTGGGTATGGGATAACTTCCCTCGTTACAAGGTTTATCAGAACGGTCAAACTCTCCCAAAATGGGAGTTTAGCACTTACAATCAAGCATTATCTGTTGCTAAAAACCTTACAAACGTACATATCCGTGATCTTGAAAACATTGGCTGGAGTTATCAATCTTACTCCAAGTTCAAGCTTTATCAAGGCGATAACACTCGTGACAATTGGTCCTTCCTTACACTTGCTGCCGCTAAGCAGGAAGCCAAAAAATGGGGCAATGCCCATGTAATCGATTTAACAACGAACAAATGGGTTTGGGGAAATCAGACAGCTGCACAAACTAAAGCACAGCGCGCTGCTGCACCCGTCTATCAAATTACTGTGGATGGGGCACCTGTAGAAGAGTTACCGCTTTATTCCTACCTTCTCGATGCTATGAATGCCTCATATTCCATTTCTGGCAGTCAGGTATTAAATACAGCAACGAGTAAGATCGTTCATTCGAATGTACCCGCTTATTTAGTAAAACAAAATGGTGCCGTGGTAGGCTCTTCTATTAGCTTAGATGGGGCTGTACAGCTTGCGAAAAAAACACCAAATGCAGAGGTTACCTTCAATGAGAAAGTATATTGGTCCGGTATTCCTTATTTAGCCGTTTATCAAGGCGACAAAAAATTAAGAGCCTTTAATACAAAGACTGGTGCAATTGCGTATGCGAAGGGTTTTGCGAACAGCACCGTTCAAACGAGCGAAGGTCGTAAAATTTTCAGCAATACCAAAAGCCTAGTTTATATGGGATGGAATGGCAGCGCAACAAGCGCAACGATTATCAGCCATGTCGCTAATACGCAAGGATTGTCGATTGACTCCCCTACTTGGTTTGAGCTCTCCGCTGCGGATGGCTCAATGATCGACACTTCAGATCAAGTAGTCGTAGACACTTTCAAAGAACAAGGAATTAAGGTAATGCCGCTCGTTCACAATCAATTTAACAAAAAAATGACGACGGAGTTTTTAAAGAACAATACCGCCCAGCAAGCATTCATTAAGACGCTTATAGCGAAGCTTACTCAGCTCGGTGTTGCAGGCATCAATCTTGATTTCGAAGAGGTCGCTGGAACGGATCGGGCTGCCTATACCGCCTTTGTTACAGCACTTTCTAAAGCCGTGCATGACAAAGGTATGCAAATATCTATCGATTTGCCACGCGGCAGCTTAAGCTGGAATGATAGAACCGCTTACGACCATACCGCTCTTTCGGCGGTCGTCGATACAATTATCATTATGGCTTATGATGAGCATTGGAAAGGAAGCGAGGTGCCTGGTTCTGTTGCTGGCCTCAACTGGGTTGAAGAAGGCGTTAAGCAATTTTTGAGCTATGGCATTCCGCGTAACAAGCTTATGCTTGGCATTCCTTTTTACGTACGCGAATGGAAGCTTGACAGCACGAATAAGCTAGTCAGCAACCGTGCCATCTTTATGAAGGAAATTCCTAAGCTTATTGCAGATACGAACGCTCAAGGTGAGATGGACCCGGAATCTGGACAGATGAAATATAAGTATACCAAAGACGGCTTCACCTATTTATTCTGGGCTGAAACCGAAAACACGGTCAAAGCTCGTATCGATATAGCCAAAACTTACGATTTGGCTGGCGTTGCAGCATGGCGCCTCGGTTATGAAAGCTCTGATTTGTGGACGATGATGCTTCGCAATAAATAATATGAATAGCCCCATTCTCCTATGGAGAATGGGGCTATTATTCATTTAAAGACTTATTTCAATTGATCTACGGCAGGGAATTTCAGCAATACCTTTGTCCCCATTCCAAGCTCGCTTTGAAAAGCAATTTTACCCTTTAATGCTTCGACAATCCGAAAGGTTACCAAAATGCCTAAGCCAGTCCCCGTTTCCTTTGTCGTAAAAAAAACGGTACCTAATTGCTCTAATTCCTCTCTGGATATGCCCTTTCCAGTATCAATGATTTCTATACAAATTTCCTCTTTGTAATAATAGGCATTGACAGTCACTTCGCCTTTATCTGGGATCGCTTCTACCCCATTTTTAATTAGATTTAATATCACTTGAGTCAGTTTCGGTTTGTCTGCCCTTATATAAAGATCCGTTTGATTACAGTTTAAGTGGATTTGCACATTTTGAATTAACCCGTAAGAATTCATAATTTCCAATGTATGTACCAGAAATTCGGAAATCTCGATTACTTCCAGCTGATCGGCTTGCGGCTTAGCAAGATTCAAATAATCAGAAATAATATACTCTGCTCTATCCAATTCAGATAAAGCAATATTCAAGTAATCCTTTTTTTTGTCATCGACAGATTCCTTCAATAGCTGTAAAAATCCTTTCACTACCGTCAGAGGATTTCGCACCTCGTGAGCAACGGAAGCAGCAATTTGACTTACGATCTTCAATTTTTCACTACGCTCCAGCTCATTTTTCAAATATGCCGTTTCGATAAAATGCTCTTTCAGTAATATAGAGACACCCATTCCAATAAATGATGCTGCAGCTAAAATCGAAATGATGAAAATACAGTCTGAATGAATCTCGTTTGTGTAGGAGTTAATCTCGAGATAGACAAAAAAAGATAAAATGAACACAATAACGGAATAAATCGATAAGTTCATACAAATCAGCATGCGTCTGGCAGCTTGTTTTTTACGCAACGACTTTAAAAAGAAGAAACAAGGCCCCACACTTAGCAACAATGTTGCTGTAGAAAGGAAGACATCATCCCCTCCCATACACAAGCAGTATATGATGGCAGCAGCAAGGGCAATAATGCCAGGTAAAATGTACTCGTAGCTATAAATGATCAGAACAATTAAAGGAATACTTCTTAAATCGCCATGAAAGTTGCCCATCACATAAATAGGATAAGCCATACAAAGGATAGAGGATGCTCCAAACACAAATCCATTTAGAACTTGATAAGAAATTCTATTAATTAATTTATTTCGAGAATAAAAAAATTGTTGGATAAAGATCGGAAAACATATGATAATTAGATGAATTAATAATTGATTTATCATATCTAGATATCAATTCCCTCTCCTTTTTGCTATTTTTTCTTCATTCTTTCAAACGATCTTGTCCCCTGTATAATATCATAAAAAATAGAAAATAATCATGAAATTTTTGGAAGAAATCAGCAAAAATGAAAAACCCATGTCATATGACATGAGCTCGTTAAGGATATTAGGAAACTATGCGTAAATTCTGTGCTTTTCCCTTTTTTTGCTGCCATGAAAAGAACCTATATATTCCTTATATTTTTATATATACATTCATTGAGGAATAAGTAAATCTACGTAGGCTTGGTATCCAATAATTGCTACAATCAGTGAACCAATAAAGAAAAGAACGGATCCACCTAACGTAATCTGCCAATAAGTGTTATTCTCGCCTCATCAATCTGTTCCTTACTGTTCATTTATTTCACTCCTTGTGGACGTATACCCCATTATATACAATCTTTAAAAATAGGTTCTAATCTCCACAAAAATGACCTCAGACAATACTTGGCTTACGAATCAGTTTTGACAATGTCCTCAATGCTCTTAATTCCGTTCTTGTTCCTACCGTTTACGTTTCAGCCCTCAAATAACCCCATTTCCGGCGCTATCGTCAACTTATTATTATGAAGTACAAAGAGCAGTTCATTAGCGATGACAATGGACCAAATAACGCCATGGAACTTCATATAATGATTCATCACAAACAGAGTTGGAATAAAAATAACTCCCTGTTGAATTCAGCTCTTGAACGATCGTGAACAAGGTTCCCACCGACACTGACCTTCCTTTTTCAATCCTCATATCCTACAAGTTACTTCAACTTACTTATTTATTACTTTAAAATACTTAAATAATACTTCCATTTACTTAAAAAATGCGTTAAACTTACTTACAAGGAGGTGTTCATCATCTATCAAGAGCAGAGATTATTGAAAATACTCGAATATTTAAAAGAACATCAAACGATGAGTGTCATGGATATTTGTACCCATCTCGGTGTATCAAGGGATACAGCTCGGAGAGATATCGTTAAATTAGTGCAAGAAGGTGTAGTCAATCGGACACATGGTGGAGTAGCCTCTCCTCAATTACAAAAGGAGCTTGCTTCCTATCAGGAACGGCTAATAGATGAAACAGATAGCAAAATCAATATTGGTTTGGTTGCAGCAAAGCTCATACATGATCATGAGACGGTCATATTAGACGTTTCTACAACGGTGCAGGCAGTAGCCGAACAAATCTCCGCGAAAAATATTACAGCTATTACTCAGTCCATAGACATCGTAAGAATTCTCTCTGATCGGGATGATCTGCAGGTTTATGTACTCGGAGGTTATTTACACGTGAAGAACCGCTTGCTGTATGGTCCCTCCGTCATTGAAAAGCTTCGTGAAATGAGAGCTGATAAAGTGTTTATTGGCGCCGCGGCGATTCAATCAGATGGTCTCTACTACCCGTTTGAAGAGGATGCTCATATCAAAAAAGAGATGGCACGCAGATCAGACCAGGTTATCGCTGTAGCTGATTTTACGAAGTTTAAAACCAAGTCGGTTTATCGTTTAGATTTTGACTATATTGATATTTTAATTACCGATCAAGAAGTGCCTAGTGAAATAGAAGAAATACTTGATCAGAAAAACATAACAGTTATTTGCTCTGAGATAAACAACAAACTCGAGGAGGAAAATAAAGATGAATAATAAAATAGTGCATAACGTTCAAATCGTTCAGCCTGATGCTATTTTACCAGCTAGTACCGTCTGGATTAGAAATGGAATCATCGAAAAAATAGAAAATAATCATACTCCCCTTTTGCCCCTTCCAGATGAGGAATATGAGCTTATAGATGGGAACGGGCAATGGTTAATCCCTGGCATGATCGATGTGCATATACATGGAGCTAACGGGTTCGATATGATGGACGGAACAGAAACGAGTATTCAAGAGGTTTCTCGGGCTTGTGCTGCAACGGGCTGCACCTCGTTTCTTGCTACATCAGTAAGCTCAACAATGGATGAATTATTAGCTATGATTCGTAGTGTTAAACGAGTCGTTGGGATTGAGGTCGGCGCCAAAATTGCTGGACTTCATTTAGAGGGACCTTATCTGAATCCGAAGCGTAAAGGGATGCAAAATGAAAAGTATTTACGTCATCCGCATCTTGGTGAGATGAAGCGAATCTTCGAAGAAGCAGATGGACTTATTAAAATGGTAACGATAGCCCCAGAATTACCCGGTGGAATGGAACTCCTCACTTATTTGAAAGAAATGGGAGTTATCATTGCTGTCGCACATTCCGATGCATCGTATGAGGAAGCTAAGTTAGCATTTGATTCTGGAGCTAGCCATGTTACACATTGCTTTAATGGCATGCGTCCGATTCATCATCGGGATCCCGGGCTCGTCGCTGCTGCTTTTGAAGCAGATCATGTGAGTATTCAAGCCATTGTCGATGGCGTCCACCTCCATCCTGCTATTGTTCGTTTGATGCATCGCATGAAAGGACCCGAAAACATGGTACTGATCACAGATGCATTACAAGCCATGGGTTTAGGAGATGGCAGCTATCTCTTTGGCGGCCATCAAGTAACAGTAACCAATGGCGTTGCGCAGCTAGCGGATGGAACATTAGCCTCTAGTGTAGTTACGATGAATGAAGCACTCCGCTTCACGACCGAAACCGGTATTTCCTTGCTGGACGCTATTCAAATGGCCTCAACAACTCCTGCACGAATATTAGGTATGGATCATAATACAGGTACAATCAAAACAGGATTAGATGCCGATCTTGTTTTGTTGAATGAACATTTCCAAGTAGAATGGACCATGATTAAAGGTAATGTTATCTGAATGAGCGGAGATTGAGAAACCATCTTTTACAATAACAAGAAATGAAGAAAACACTCTCTTAATGTAATTACTCTACTATAAAATAGTAAACTTACTTTAGGAGGGAATTTATGAAATTTGTTAAACAGAACGGAATTAAGGCCGCGATTGTAGGTACAGCAGCTACTGCCCTTCTGATTACGAGCATTATCAGTACACAATCGCCTAATCAAGTTGAAGCTGCTTCTACAAAAACGAAAAATGTCATTTTGTTTATTGGTGATGGGATGGGAATGGCTCAACGTGATGCTATCCGCCTTGCTACCGTCGGCTTAAAAGGCAACCTCGCTATGGATTCAATGCCTTACGTAGGTTTGCTGCATACGAGCTCTACTGTTCCTGTAACCGATTCAGCTGCATCAGCTACGGCATATGCCAGCGGTGTGAAAACGTACAATGGTGCAATTGGAATGGATGCCAATAAAGTAAAAGTAAAAACGATCATGGAATACGCCAAGGAATCTGGAAAATCAACTGGAATTGTAACAACAAGTCAGGTAACTGACGCTACGGGAGCTGCTTTCGGCGCACATGTAGATGATCGTTCTAAACAAAGTGAGATCGCTTTGCAGCTATTGACACAAAGCAAAGTTGACGTCATTCTCGGTGGAGGCGAAGATTTCTGGTACCCAGCTGGAGAGCCTGGTAAATTCCCAGATGAGCCGAGCGAAGATCCTTCTGAAAAAAGCAAAGGAACACAAGGAAATCTTGTAAATAAAGCAAAACAATTAGGATACAGTTACGTTTCAAGCAAAACAGAAATGCAAAAAGTGAAAAAAGGCAAGCTGCTTGGTCTGTTCGCTAATGAAGAAATGTTCCAACAAAAGCCTGAAGGCGAAGGCGATATTTATAACCCCGTTGTTTCTCTAGCAGAGATGACTAAAAAAGCGATAGATACACTCGCTACAAATAATAAAGGCTTTTTCCTAATGGTTGAGGAAGAAGGAACGGATGAGTTTGCTCACCAAAACAATGCCAAAATGACAATCAAAGCCGGTCAAGAATTGGATAAATCCGTTCAGGTCGCCAAAGATTTTGCCAAGAAAAACCCGAATACACTTGTCCTCGTATTAGCCGATCATGAAACTGGCGGTTTCTCCATCGAAGAAGTGAATGCCGATGATGAGTCCGGCGACGGAATTTCCAAAGAAGATGGTCCTTTCGCCGTTGCTAACAGCAAATTTAACTTTGTTGTGGATTGGACAACATCAGGCCATACTGCCGTAGATATTCCGATTACAGCTATGGGTCCAAATGCTGAGTTGTTTACAGGAATCTACGAAAATACAGATGTATTTCATAAACTCATGCAAGCTTTAGGACTTAAAATTAAAAAATAACAACAAATTGTCTTCCCATAACAATTGAATACAGCACAAAGCAGAAATGCCGCCAGTGATCTGGCGGCATTTCTCACAATTGTATGACTTTAGTCTGTGCACCCGCGAAGCCGCTGGGTGTTATGCCTACAGCAGCTTTAAATGAACGACTAAATAAATAAATACTGGAGTAACCTACATTTTCAGAAATTTCTGTCACGGTATACTTCCCTTCCATGATCAGTAATTTTGCATGCTCAATTCTAATATGCGTTACATATTTATGAAGGGATATCCCAAGCTGCTGCTTAAACAAATGAGACAAATGATTCGTAGACACCCCGGCATATTTACTTATAGAAACATTATTTAAACAAGGATCTTGATAACTGTCATGGATAAAATGGATTGCTCTTTCAATGAATGCCCAGCCTTTAGTCCATTTCCCTTCATTGCGATCCGTTTGATTTTTAAAAAATAAATATAACAGCTCCAAGCAGATTGATTTTGTTAATAAAAAATGTCCAGCTCTTTTCTCCTGGAAATGTTTGTGAAGCTGCAAAAACTTCTTTTTCAGCTCTATCCTGTCTGCCAACTGTATGTGTGAAATGGGAACAATGGAAGTTAACTGCATTTCCTTATCCACAGTGTAAGTATTATGAATTTTGGAAGCTGTTGTGAAATCCAATAAACTTCTTTCCGCATCATAATATAGATCAAAATGAAAAATATATTGAATTAATGGTTGATCGGAGATCGATCGAATAATGTGAGGCATAAAGGGATGCATCAACAGCACATCGCCTTCTTGAGCATTATATTTAACACCGCGCAAGAAAAACTCAGCTTCGCCTTGTTCAATATAGGTAAATACATGATCGTGATCCATCCATTCACCGGCTAAGGATGAAGTCGTCATCACTCTCACCGCCCTTACGAAAGGCGATATGCTGTTCATCCAAAACTCATCCATAACTTTCACCCCTGCTATCGTAACGCGTCTATTCATCCTCCTCCCATTATAATTGAAGCATATTAAAATTACTCATAATTAAATCTGTTAATCCGCATGAATAGATCATTCAGCCGTTATCCGCTTAAGACCAGTCAAACAATACACCATTATACTGATCTTTATTGACTCTTAGTCCCTCGTACGCTTCTTGTGCTTGCTCCGGCTTAATCACATGACTTATTAATGGTTCGATCTGCAGCCTTTTTTGTTTCATAAGCTCAAATACAATTATTGAATTTCTAACTAAAGAGTGTTTAACAAACTCATTAGGTTCAACCGGATAACGCCACTCATGCGCGCCCTTAAACGTAATACAGCCTCGCCCATAAAGATGACAATAGTTTAAAATATCAGTAACATCTGTGTTGTACTCTCCGCGAGGACTTCCCAAGAAAATGATTTCACCAAGCTTAGCAATCCACTTCAGACTGTCAACTCCGACCGCAGGTACGCCAGTTGCCTCAATATGTGTGGATACACCAGCACCCTTGGTTAACATTGATATCCGTTGCTTTGTATCTTCTACTCCACCATCAATCGTGTAATCCACGCTGCATGTCTCTGCAGTCCGAATTCTTTCTTTCGATAAATCGACCCCAATAACCGTAGCTCCCTGAAGCCGAGCTAGCTGAGCAGCCAAATTACCGACTAATCCAAGCCCAGTCACACTTACAAAGTCACCAATTTCAATTTCAGATACACGTACCGAAGTGAAGGCGACTGTAGCCATGCGGGTAAATGGCACCCATTTTAAATCCAGATTTTCAGGAACTTGAATACATAGCTCATTCGTGTTAACAACTTGATATTTGCTATGTTGTCCATAATGAAACACGTTATCGCCTGGCTTCAAATCTTTAACGCCCTCACCTGTCTCCATTACTTTGCTTACGCTCGCATATCCCGGACATAGCGGAAGCTTAGCCCATTCTTCTTTACCTGTTAACATTGCTAGTTCAGTTCCTGGGCTAATGAGGGAATATATCAATTGTACAAATATTTCATTCTCATTTAATTTTTTTAGAGTGTAATTCTCTTTAACCGTCTCAACTTGTAAGGGGCTCACGAACATGACTTTTGTATTTTCCATCGAAATCACTCCTCTGTAAATGCTTTCACTATTAATATAAAACTTTGTGATGTCGATGTCTTTGCTCGCCTAAACGATTTTTTATCTAAAACACCGAAAATAATATGAGCTGCTATGTTTGTATTCTATAAGGCTATTATCATACCAGTACAACCATCCAATCACTTCGCTCTATCAATACATAATTTATAGTGTAGTCAAAACACAGGGGGTGAATGTTTGATGGAAAATATCGGTTTTATTCTAGTTCTGTTCATTTTGTTGGTTATTATCGCTACTCACTGCCGTGACCGCGCTTAGGACAAAAACTGTCTAGATAACAAACCCTGTTCTGTCATACGTCGAATGAATAAAACCTTAACAGCACCTGCCACAATGTATGCTCATTTAACCTATAACATCTCATAGTAAAAAAGAGAAAGTCCATGCCATGGGCTTTCTCTTTACTTACAAACAGCTTATTGGGCAAACATCCTTACAGAACAAACGTCCAATCATACCGTACCATACGCACATAAACTACAGTGTACTTTAAACATTGGAGGTGAATGTTTGATGGGTGGATTTGTTGGTGGTGCTAATCACAGTATTGGTATTATCCTGGTTCTGTTCATTTTGTTGGTGATTATAGCTTGTAGTTGCGGCATCTTTGGCGGCGGCTGTGGCTACTAATCAGAATGCTTAATGCCTTCCATCTATTCAGACAGTGAGTATTTTCTTAAATAGCATGAACACAAAAAGCCCATTTTATGGGCTTTTTGTGTTTATTCCCTTATCGAACGGGGAAATGTTGGATATGAGATTGTTTAATAAGAATCATGTTCAACTTAAAAATAATGTAATTACTGTTTAAATGAAATAACAACTTTCCCAAAGTATGACCCCTTCATCAAGTACTGAAGAGCATCTACCGCACGTTCAAAAGGATACACTGAATCAACTATGGGATGAAACCTGCTATGTTCAATAGCAAAATTCATCGCTTCAAACATGTCCCGGCTGCCTACGTTGATCGCTTGCAGGCGCGCTTTTCTAACAATTGCAGGGATAATGTCAAATCCTTCTACACGAAACCCCGATAAACCGCCGATTATGCTGATATGCCCACCTACACGGAGTGCTGAGATCGATCTGTTTAACGTAGCTGATCCGCCAAGATCAACAACATGGTCTGCTCCACGTCCCTCCGTCAGTGCAAGTACAGCCTTATCCCATTCGGGTGTTTGCTTATAGTTAATGCCGAAATCCGCGCCAATTTCCTTCGCTCTATTAAGCTTATCGTCACTGCTTGATGTTACAATAACAGTTGCTCCATACAGTTTTGCGAATTGAAGTGCGAACAAGGAGACGCCACCTGTCCCCTGTACGACAACGGTATCGCCCGCTTTAATCTTGCCTTCCTCAATGAGAGCATGCCATGCTGTCACGCCTGCACAAGGCAGGGTTGCCGCTTCTATATCCGTCAATCGATCAGGTACATGAACTAACCCTTCTTCTGGAAGCACAACAAATTCCGCGAGCAGTCCATTCAAGGGACTGCCTAGTGTACTTACCCAGTTTTGTTGTGTCGGCTCACCAGTAATCCAGCTTTGAGTGAAAATTCCACTTACTCTATCCCCAATTTTGAATTTGTTTGAGTTTTCTCCCAGAGACACAACTTCACCTACTCCATCTGATACTGGAATTAATGGCGTACTTAAATTGGGGTTATAAAACCCATCAATGACGCCCAAATCTCTAGCGTTTAAAGAAACCGCATGCATTTTGATAAGAACTTCATTTGAACGGGGCACTGGTATTGGGCGGTCGGATGCCTTCAATCGATCAATTCCAAATTCACCGTTAATTTCGTATACTTTCATAATATTCTCTCCTTTATGGATTATATAGACATACAATAATATACAAACTAAAATAAAGTAAGAAGGCACTTTAAAGTTTCCAATGA
The DNA here is from genome assembly GCF_056173205.1 of Pristimantibacillus sp. Z349TD_6. Lineage (NCBI taxonomy): Bacteria > Bacillati > Bacillota > Bacilli > Caryophanales > Paenibacillaceae > Pristimantibacillus (SeqCode) > Pristimantibacillus sp. Z349TD_6. The sequence continues at coordinate 4,246,457 of NZ_CM149662.1, forward strand.
ACCAAAAAGTGCATAAGGAGGTCCTAAAATGAAAGCATCATCCTCACTTAAAACCGTTCAACCCGACATTTCAATATCTGAATGCTCATACAGCAAAGTACTTGAAATCATTGCAAACAAATGGTCAGCATTGGTTATTTATGCATTGGAAGACGGTATTATTCGATACGGAGAAATTAGCAAACGGATTGATGGAATTTCAAAAAAAATGCTAACGCAAACCTTGCGGCAATTGGAACGTGACGGTTTGGTTCAGCGAGATATGACTCCGTCTGTTCCACCAATCGTTGAGTATTCGCTCACCAAGCTGGGCGAGTCTTTGCTCGAACCACTGAGTGCCTTGAAACAATGGACGAGAACAAATTATTCTCTTGTTGAATTGGCTAGATTATCATTTGATCAAGCAAACAAAAAGGAATAATACAACACAAAAAACCACCAACTGAGCGTTAGTGTCCTTATGCAAATAACTGCTCTTTGTAGCTGGCCACCTGAAACTTGCATTTATGTGTATTGCAGCGCCTTTAAACAAGCAAAAATAAAAGAAATGACCTCATATGTAATTGAAGTATCATAAACGCTGCGAGAAACTTTCTAACGGCTTCACAAGTTTTCTCCAGTTCTCAGGTAATCCATTATCATGATCAGCATAAATGACCTGTACATATTGATCAAGATTTATAACTTGGTCCTTGAACAGCAGCTCATGTATTTCAGAAGCTTTCACTGGAACAGTGCTATTCCGTTTTTTCTGGAAATCATCTAACGAAAGAAACATCTCTAAACTTTTCTTGTACTTGCAGCTCTTTGGAAATCTTGGTGAACTCCCCGAATCGTATTTAGACAATTTAACATCCGAATAATGATCCATCAATAATGGAAAAGCTTCGAACTGCAAAATAACAAATGCTTCATCCGGTTCTCTTCGTTTGTATGTATCCAACATTTTGCGACAATCCTTTAATGTGGGCCAAAAGAATACATGTTGATCAAGATAAGCCCGAAATTGTTCATGTGTACAATTCGCATCCATCATACTCTCAACAATCCTTAGATGTGCATTAATGACAACCGTATGTTCGAAATATTTAACTTCTTTGACCTCTGATCGCCGCTCGCCGATATGGAATGGATAAAGATGCTTGCTCGACCAAAGTGCATTATGATGTACAATTGCAGGCAAGTTCCTTACGCGTGTAAAATGGTAAAGGCTTTTCCTGCCTTTTGATTTTGTTATCGCTGAAACGATCGTTTTCTTATCCACTATGCCCTCTCCTTCTGCTCATATGATTTCACGAATCCGATTGAACCATTCCCATCATTAGAGTAAAAACATAGATACAAAAAAAAGGTTGCCGATGGCGACCTTTTTTAAGAACCAATTTTAATAAAGATTCTTTGATTAATATCGAATTTTTTGCTAGTTATACTTTCATCCGCTGCAAACGAAGTGCATTTAACACAACGGATACGGAGCTAAGTGCCATAGCAGCGCCTGCGACCCATGGGGCTAACAATCCGATTGCTGCAATAGGTATACCCAACGAGTTGTAAGCCAGCGCCCAAAATAGATTTTGTCTAATATTGCCCATCGTTTTGCGGCTCATAAAGATGGCATCAGGGATGCTATTCAGATCACCGCGCATTAGTGTAATATCAGCAGCCTCCATCGCAACATCTGTACCTGTACCAATTGCCATTCCAATATCCGCCATTGCTAAGGCCGGTGCATCATTTATCCCATCACCAACCATCGCTACTTTTTTGCCTTGTGCTTGTAATTTCTTCACTTCTTCAGCTTTGCCTTCTGGAAGTACTTCTGCCAGCACATGATCAATGCCAACTTGCCGTGCGATAGCTTGGGCAGTACGTTCATTGTCACCAGTAATCATAACGACTTGAATCCCCATTTGCTTCAAACGAGAAACGGCTTCTTTTGACGTCTCCTTAATGGTGTCAGCAACGGCTACCATGCCTGCATATTGTCCATCAATCGCGAACAGCATCGTAGTTTTTCCTGCTTGCTCTAGGATGGACATTTGTTCATAAGCATGCTCCGCTTGAATATTATATTTTCCCATCAATTTCCGAGTACCGGCTAATATCTCTTTGCCATCCACAATTGCCCGAATGCCATACCCTGGAATCGCTTCAAATTCATCAGCGTTTGGAAGCTCAATATTTTTAGCCAATATGCCGGATACAATTGCTTCCGCAAGCGGATGCTCTGAATTTTTCTCAGCTGCGCCGACGAGACGCAAGAAAGCTTCTTCATCCATCGACTCCACAAATACATCCGTTAATTCGGGCTTGCCTTTGGTCACCGTTCCTGTTTTATCCAAAATAATCGCATCAATTTTATGCGTTGATTCGAGATGTTCGCCGCCTTTAAAGAGAACTCCAAGCTCTGCAGCACGACCAGAACCTGCCATTATTGACGTAGGTGTTGCAAGACCAAGAGCACATGGACATGCGATGACAAGAATCGCAATCGCGATCTCTAAAGCATTAGCGAAGTCACCAGGTCTTATCCAAAAGTACCATACAACAAAAGCTGCAAGTGCGATTCCAACAACGATTGGTACAAAGATACCAGAGATAACATCAGCAACACGCTGTATTGGTGCTTTTGAACCCTGCGCTTCTTCTACCACTTTGATAATTTGCGCTAAAGCCGTTTCTTTGCCGACCTTTGTTGCTTTCACTTTCAACCGACCATTTTTGTTAATCGTCGCTCCGATTACATGGTCCCCAATTTTTTTATCTACTGGAATACTCTCACCAGTCAGCATGGACTCATCCACCGCTGAAGTACCTTCGATGACTTCACCATCCACCGGAACCTTCTCACCCGGTTTTACCAGCACAACGTCTCCAGTAAGCACTTCCTCGACAGGAATTATTAGCTCTTGCCCATTACGAACAACTAAAGCTGTCTTGGCTTGTAATCCCATTAGTGTCTTGATTGCTTCAGAAGTACGCCCTTTCGCCAAACCTTCAAATAGTTTACCGAGAATAACGAGAGTAATTAAAACTGCGCTTGTTTCATAATACATGGATGGACTGTGGTGCATATTTCCAGACATCGTTGCCCAATCTATTGTCAGGTATAGGCTATAAAAGTAAGCGGCTGACGTGCCTAGAGCTACCAGAACATCCATATTGGCACTTTTGTTGCGAAGTGCTTTGTAGGCTCCAACATAAAAATGTTTTCCGACATAAAATTGAACCGGAGTTGCAAGTGCAAGCTGAAACCAAGGATTCATAAAAATTTCTGGCATCCAAATCCATGATGTAAATGAAAAATGAGTCACCATGGACCAAAGCAGCGGCAGCGACAAGATGGCAGATATGAGAAGCTTGCGTTTTTGTTGTTTAATTTCTTTTTGACGATGCTCAGCCGGATCGCCAACCTCTTGTTTTGGCACTGCTTTGTACCCGAGTTTCTCGACTCGTTTTTGCATATCTGACAAAGTTACATCTGAAGGATTGAATTCTACATGAGCAGTCTCTATTGCGAAATTAACGGTAGCATTCGTGATGCCAGGCAGTTTATTTAATGCTTTCTCGATTTTAAGTGCACAAGCTGCGCAAGTCATCCCAACTAACTGCAAATCAACGCTTTCCTTCGCCGTGCTGTACCCAAGCTTCTGTATGCTTTGTTCCATATTTGCAATGTTTGTTTTGCTTGGATCATAAATAACGGTAGCACGTTCCATTGCAAAATTTACATTCGCTTCCGAAACACCTTCAAGCTTATTTAATCCTTTCTCAATCCTATTCGCGCAAGCTGCACAAGTCATCCCAATAATTTGCAGAGAAGTTTGCTTCGTATCTGAGCTAGTCGCTTCCATGATGATCACCTCTTTTTTTCTCGATTAATGAACTTCATACCCTTGTTCTTCTATGGTTTCCTTGATCGTTTCAAGTGTTAGCTTACTTTCGTCGAACACAACTTGAACCGATTCACTCGCCAGATCCACTTTTCCTTGTGCACCTATCGTCTTTAATGCTCCCTCGATCGAATTAACACAGTGATTACAAGACATTCCTTCAACATTCAATGTTACATTTTTCATTGTTCATATCTCCTTTATGTGAATGATTTATTTTTATCTTCGTATTGAAAATACCTACGCTTAATATTTGTATGCTCTTCTTCATAAACACACTATACCCCCCTACCGTATATTGTGTCAATCTTTTTATCTCTTTTCTTTCTATATTGTGTCATTGACCATTTGCTTACTCCTTCTGAAACAGAGAAATTTGCACATAATGCGTAGTATGTTATCCCTTTCGATTATTTCATTTACAAGTTAAACTGGATGAAAATAATAAAACGCCTATAACAAAAAAAGAAAGCATCACTTAAAACGATGCTTTCTCTTCATTTCGATGAAAGTCCTTGTTAAAACGGCTTCATCCCTAATGTATCAATTTTCTCGCCTTTGATATCAATCCCCATGCTGCTTGTTATATCACGATAGTGGCCAGCACGACGTTTGACTGAGCTGCCTTCCGTCTCTCCCAAATTCGCTTCCAATCCATTAAGGACCATGATGGTAACGCCAAATCCTGGCTGCTTTAAACCTTTTGCAATATCCTCTTTCGATGGCTTCCATTTGTTCACGATAACATCATGAGCTGAAGGCTTAGGCGCCTGCGGTGTCATCCAAAATAAAATAGCAGTCATGAAACCAACCTTACCATCCGCTGCGACGATTTCTGGATTGCTAAGAAGTACGTTTTTGTCTCCATAAATAATAGAGCTGAACAAGCCGTAGTTGAAATTCCAACTCAACATGATCGGTCCGCGTCCATAATAACGGTTGCCCGTTACACCCGGATATAGAGTACTGCTTGCTTCATCCACGAAAGCGGATTCATTTACACCCGTTCTTCCAGCAATATTTTCATTCCAGAACAGTCCCCATTTCAGTTCACCGCCAGGTGCTGTAGCGCAGCCTCCGCCAGTTTCATGTGCAAGATTGGCAAGAAATGCGGCGAGCTCACGCTTACGATCTTTCTTAAAACCCTCCTTGAGGAATGTGCCAAAATCGATGATTACCGTTTCAATTTCCTTCTTCAAATTGTCTGGCGAATTAAACTCAGCCGAACGGGAGATCAGTGTCTCGATTCTAGCATCCTTATCCAATCTATGTATTTCTTGAGCGCTGTTGACTCCTTTGCGTGTGCTAACCTTTAACTTAATATTTGACACCTCAGTTAAACAGTTCTTACCTCCTGCAAAGAAAATGATATCGTTGATTATTTATGATAATTATTTTAAACAGCTCGATTTTTCAAGTATTCTGTCAGATTAAATCTTTGTCATGGATAAAAAAGTTGGCTTCAGGAAACATTAATCGACGAAAGCGATCAAAGATTTTTTACATGCAATTCATAAAGAAACAAACGAATTTAACATCAACAGTTGGAGGTTCTTATGACTTACTTGTATAGCTTCGGGCTTTTATTTGGAGGATTGTTTGTAGTTAATTTTATTTTTTCTTATCAAGGGAAACATATCGAGCCCCAATTTTGGTCAACTTTAAAGTTTCAATTGCTAATGTTACCCTTCTTTTTAATGGCTAATTTGTCTATTGGATATGGTGTAAAGTATGGTCTCAAATCTTCCGGGAATCTTAGCTTTACTTTAGTAGCCGCTAAGTGTTTGGAAATATTAATTTCGTTAATTATGGGGTACTTGTTTCTAAAAGAATTCCCCAATTGGAAAAATTGTGTTGGCTTAGTGATTATCGTTATTGGGCTGTTTCTCGTTAAACAAAAGTAGGCACTTCCATAAAAAACAATGATTTATGACTTCTATAACAGGAAAATGGGGTTTTCTGTCGAATTGTAATGACGTCTATGGAAGAGGAGGAGATTTTCATCAAACAATTTATGATCGGGCAATACGGAGGATTCGATGACCGTAAATATGAAAAGGATTTTAGAGATAGTTTTTACGGGATTGAAGCATGTTTGTTCCATACCCATGAAGATTACTTAAAGCTTGTTGAAGAAGCAAAAAAAAGAGGGTTTCATATCGGAGTTCATTTTCCAATGCGAGCTAATGCTTCAAGACTAAGAGATGCATTAATTTTATCCTTAGATGATGAGATTAGAACTGACGCATTCAACAATATCGAAGAAGAGTTGAATTATTTAGCAACAGCGCCACTTGATTATATTTTGTTCCATTATCCAAAACCAGTCCTATTGGATGACAGCGTCAACTGGGATACATGGAAATTTACGAATAGCACGGAATACATTTTAGAAAGCAATTATTCTTTTGAGCAATTCGTTGAAAAAAGCGAATACCTTTTTAACTGGCTTACGGCAAAAAGCGAGCAATATCATTTCACCCCATTACTGGAGTTTGACGCACTAAATAAGTATATCTATGATACGGATTTCTTGGAAAATTTGCTTATAAAATACCCGAAAATTAAGCTTTGCCTAGATACAGCAAGACTATTTCATCAAGAGTGTATAGATCCTTCGTTAGATGCAAGAAAAATATTTAGAAAGTATACGAAATATGCTGCTTCGATTCATTTGTCAAACATGCAAATTACCGATACCATTCAAAATAGACACCATCCGGCACTCCCCGAACTCAGCCCCGATGAGGGATGGGCACCGATAGAAGATTATTTGAACATTATTAGAGAAGAAAATAATAAAGTAAGGATCATGTTCGAGCACAGGTCTGATCGTATTAGCGATCAACAATTAGAAAGCTGTTACTTATGGGTAGATAGCATTCTAAATAAATAATATACACTTATAAGCTGCCATACTAATTAGAGGCAGCTTTTTAAATTGCCTTATGGAATGACATATGTACGCAAATTGAAAACCTGACTAGAAGCCATCGTTATTTTCAGCATTTGACGCGAAATTTCTTCCTCGGTTTGCCGCATCCCATTTTGCAGCCAGTATTTATATATTCCTATAGCCCCTCCAACAATCCAGTTTACAAGCAGGTCTGATTCAATTTCCGGATTCTGCTGCCCCATCCGTCGGACTAATTGAAGCAAAGATTCAAACATTTGATCATGTAGTCGATCCGAAAAGTTAAGAACGCCATTTCCAAGCAGCATGATGCTATAGAAATCGGAATGCTTTTTTATATGTCCAACGGATAACCTGATCGTCTTCATATATTCAATGGATGGTCGCTTCGACGCCGGAAATTCTGTAACGCCTTCAATAATATCGGCGTATTCAGTTAGCACGTCTTCAATAAGCTCCATAAGGAGCTCATCTTTCGTTGAGAAATGATCATAGTAGGTCACGCGGTTTACACCCGCTATTTCTGTTACTTCTTTAATTTTTATTTGGTTATAGCTTTTGACAGCCATCAGTGATAACAGCGCTTCTTTGAGAAATGTGCGGGTGCGGACACCACGTACATCTAAGGTATTGTACACTTTTGTCATTTGCTCAGCCCCTCGTTCATTCACATGCTTGTTGAACTAATTTATTCCTTAAACGACATTTTGACTCGAAATGTCATAGTAATAATCACTTAACTTGTTATCCTAAGTATATACGACAGGACGTCGTCAAATAAAGAAAGAACCAATCTGCCTAGTCGAGAGGATGATACAAATGAAATTACAAGGAAAAACAGCCGTAATCACAGGTGCAGCGTCAGGTATGGGCAAGGAAATGGCTTTATTATTCGCACAAGAAGGTGCTCAAGTAGTTGTAGCAGATATTAATGAAGCGGCAGTAACTTCTGTTGTTGAGGAAATTAATTCATCTGGTGGACAAGCCAAAGGCGTCGTTACAAACGTTACGAAGGAAGAAGACATTGCCCGAATGATTGACACTGCAGTAAATGGTTTTGGCAAACTTGATATATTAGTAAACAATGCAGGTATTATGGATCAAATGCTGCCAGCAGAATCCGTTACCGATGAAATGTGGAACAGAGTAATGGACATTAACGTGACTGGTCCTATGAGAGCTATTCGCAAAGCTATTCCCCTCATGACGAAGCAAGGCCATGGCGTTATTATTAACACAGCCTCTGTCGGCGGTCTATTTGGTTCACGCGCAGGCATTGCTTACACGGCTTCCAAGCATGCTGTTGTTGGCATTACCAAAAATGTAGGATTCCAATATGGCAAGCTTGGCATTCGATGTAATGCTATCGCGCCTGGTGCTGTTGCAACAAACATTGGTGCTGGTATGACACATGCTGATCCATTTGGTATCGAACAAGCTATGGCTGGTATGTCCTTACAGCGCGGAGAAGCGGCAGATCCGAAACAAATTGCGAGCGTTGCTTTATTTCTAGCTTCTGATGATTCTAGCTTTATCAACGGCACTGTAGTTACCGCAGATGGCGGTTGGTCAGCATACTAAAACACTAATGAATAGCAAAGGAGCCATCACTTGTGATGGCTCCTTACTTTAATAGATATGAAGATTACGAAATTATGTTTACTCTAATACAGCTTAGTTAAACCCAGGAAAATCAGATAAATCGGATAGTCGGATAAAAAATAGTACAAAAGATAAGACACCTACGAGAATGATTGGGAAAGTTTGTTTGAAAGAATCTTTTACACGTACATGAGTTAATGTACCTCCGATAGCTGTAACGCCAAGCAGTAACGCGCCAGCCGCAGCCCAACTGTGCTCCCAGTATCCAATAATTAAAGCAATGGCAGCTATTAATTCAACGACACCCGTTACAACTCGGAACCATTGCGGCAATCCCCATTGTTTAAAGCCGTCAACATGCATCTTCGACCCCGATACTTTACCGAATCCAGCCATCAAAAACATCAAACCCAATAGTCCCTGCAATACCAACGCTAATATTTCCATTGTAGACTCTCCTTTTTTTCTCGTTTAATGCAACCTATGAAGGCACATTATAAAACAGACTAAACTTTTCAAATATTTAATACTTACTGTGTTATTTCCGATTTAGGTCATACCCCCATAATCTCCAAAGTTAACTGTGCTTGTCATAAGCACATATAATACAAAAATAAAAGTGCAGTGTTAACTGCAACTCATTTAAGCACATTATAATTCGTTTCAAAACGTTTGACTAGTACTTTGTTGAAAAAATTAAACGACAAAAAAATCTACACGTTCCATCACATCATTAATAGTATACTGTCGAAGGTAATCAATCGTTTTTTGTTCAGCTTCAAACAGAATTTTTTCCAGCTCTACGTCCAGTTTATGGCCTGTTTCTCCACATTTGCCATCACCTTCTGGTTCCGCTGAACATGTATTTACTGCCGCGTAAATGTCGCCTAATGTAATTTCATTCGCCGTTTTCCTTAAAATATATCCGCCTTCTCTTCCGCCCTTTGACTCCACAATGCCGGCTGCCGCTAATGCTTGCATGACTCTTCTCATAAAAGTTGCATGCGAATTCACCTGATTCGCAATCATCGCACTTGATAAAATGCTGCCGCTTTGCGCTAACCAGACAATGGAATGAACCGCTATTTTAAATCTAGGAGGTCCGATATTAACTCCACGATTTGCAGTACTCATATCACTCACTCCTTCAGCCACTTATGCGGCTTAAACATCATATTATGAATTGTATTTCTATTAAGCACATTATAAAGTAATGCATTTTCATGTTCAAGTTTGTCATCCCAACGACATCCATACTTCTTTTTTCGCTTCTGTCTAACCTATAACTAGGCTAATGACATGAATCATTTGACTACGTAACAAACACCCAATCAACAAATACCCATCCAGCATAAATTACACAGTACACAAAACGTAAGGAGGTGCATTAAAAAATGTCTGGTCACGTTGGTGGAGCTTTCTCGAGCTTAGGAATCATCTTAGTCCTCTTTATTCTCTTGGTGATTATCGCTTGCAGTTGCGGATTTGGCGGTGTTGGCGGATACGGTGGGTACGGTGGCGTTGGCGGAGTTGGCGGAGTTGGCGCTGGTTATGGTAAAGGATACTAAAAAGAAGGTCTAACCCGTATCGGTAATAGACGTTTATTTTATCCACAAGGACCATATCGTGGGCCTTGTGGTCTTCCTTTTTCCATTACATAAATCAATAACAATAAGGAATTTATTCCATTTTATTAGTCTGCTTTAGCCTTTTATCATGTACAATAAAAGAAATACCGATTATCTATTTTTAACTTTCTTAATTACTTCATTTAATCGCGAATACACAAATAAGGGGCTGATCCTTGTGGTATTATTTGCTATCCTCTTTGTCATCATTGCATTCCTTAATATCTTCTTCCCTAAGTTCGGTTGGCACATGAGATACGGCTGGATGGTTAAAGGAAATTCAGAACCTAGCGATGCTTACATACTAATGAGCCGGATAAGCAGTATCATTATTCTTATTGTTTTTCTATTTGTTATCCTGCCTAATCTTTTCTAAAATAACATCTTAAATTTTCAAAAAAAATTTGATTCCAGACCATCTAATGATACAATTGGAATGAAAATATTGGTGCAATAATGAGCCAATAATCATGAAGGAGTGAATAAAATGGCAGTTGATGTTTATTTGAATTTCAATGGGAATTGTCGTGAAGCGGTCGAATATTATGCGCAAGTGTTTGGGTCTGAAATTACAAATTTCACTACTTTCAGCGATATTCCACCAAACCCAGAATATCCCCTTCCTGAGGAAGCAAAAAACTTAGTCATGCACGCTCGCTTAAACATTTTAGGCAGCAATGTTATGTTTTCTGATGTATTCCCTGGAATGCCCTTTATTGAAGGAAACAATATAAGTCTTTCGATCGTCAGCAAAGATAAAGATGAAGTAACATCACTATTTCATAAGCTGAAGGAAAACGGTACTGTCCTAATGGAACTCCAAGAAACGTTCTGGAGCAAATGCTACGGCCAAGTAAAGGACAAGCTTGGCATCTTGTGGCAACTGAACGTTGAAGATGAAGCAGCTAACGGTTAATAAACATTAATGTTAAAAAGGATTGGGGTCTATTCTTTTTATAAGAATAGTGCCCTATCCTTTTTTTCGTTCTAACACTGTACTTATTTTAATGCTTTTGCGATCGCATCAAGCTTCATAATTGTTTTCCAGTTTCGAGCTGTAGCTGGCATTAAACTTTGAAATTTTTTGGGCAGCTTGGAATCAAGAATACTGTTTCGATAAAGCACATAAATTTCTTTGCCGCTTATGTAATATTCGTCATTGCCTACGTCTACTTCAGGCAAATTATTAATTTGTTCTTGTGTAGGCGCTTCTTTTAATAAAGTGAGATGTATACTCTGACCTTCGGTTAGCTCAGCTGCATTGAATGGTGATTTATCAATAATGCTTACAAGTTCATCCGCCGTCCTCAGTATTACAGCGATATTAAATCCAAACACTTCACTAATCTGCTTCTCAATTTTCTCTTCAAGGTTGTTTGCATTCTCATTTGATACGAAAATGACATTCCCGCTGTTAATATACGTCTGCACACGTGCAAAGCCAAGCTCCTCAAACATTCGTTTAAGCTCAGCCATTTTTATCATGTTATTGCCGCCTACATTAATTCCTCGTAAAAGCGCAAAATAAATGCTCATCTACAAACATCCTTTCTTTCAGCTGCTGATGTTATTTGACATTTATAGTATAACTGATTTTCCCATATATCAAGTACGCCATTATTCGTCAAACAATCCTATAAATCGTTCCTACCGTTTGACATACTTTTCTGATAAAATCGTATATTCTTGTCTTGTTCTTATGCAAGCATACACGCTAATATGACAATTATTTTTATAAAGAAAGAGGAGATGAACCATGTTGATCAAAAAGAAAAATGATATTGCATTTATTTTAGAAAACTTCAAGCAACTAGCCCAGTGGGATGCAACCGGACAAAAATTTTATTTTGTATTCGCAGATCGCAAACGCGGAGGACAGTGGACTCTAATGAATAACAGTGAGGATCGATTCAGCGTACATGGATTAGGTGAAGATTACATGGATGAGCAAGAGTATTTCTTTGATGAGCCTAGCCAAATTCACTCATTCTTATGGGAAAATCGAGCTGCTTTTAATGCCGCCTTAAAACCTGCCACGATGTGCAGCTAGACGTAGATTAACATAAATAACACAAAACACACCTTTTTAAGCGTGTGTTTTGTGTATTGATTCTATAGATTATTTTTTAAAGCTCAGCCGCTGTTGAAGCAGCGCAGCAAGGTCCCCTGCATCATCCCATATCATTGGCCTAATGGACGCCGGCTGAACGCACAGCTCGTCCTCCTGTGTGCTATTCATCGTCCACACGACATCAACATTTGCGCCAAGCGCATACCCAGCTGCAAAATATACCTCCGGTGAATGGCTTGTTATATCCGCAATGATAAGCTTGCTTTCAGCTAGCTTCGTTATGGAATGGTTTTCGTGGCCGCCAGTATCTGATTGTTGAAACATAAACGGCAAATAACCAAACTGCTCTAATTTGGGAAATACATGCTCAAACCATTCCGCTCGCAATGGCTGATTGTCTGGGAGCAGTACACCGCAGGTTTTCAACTTCCTTCCCCCTGCTCTTGCTGCCGCTTCGTTCCATCCCTTCTCCGTAAGCTTGAAAGTAATCCCTTCTCTAACAATTAGTTGAGCTTCCCTTAGTTTCTCCACAATGTACACGAGCTCTTGCAGGTTTGGTGAATAAGTTAAATTAAAATTTTGCGAGAGCGGCTGAATGATGATCGGTTGTCCAGGATCATCGGAATGCCGATATAAATATTGAAGAAGCCGTGCTTCTTTATCTTCAATTGAAAGCGGAATATGTGGTGCTTTTTCAATCGTTTCCAAGTCATCAATTGTAAGAGTAATCTTTTCACCACAATCTAATTGTTCTCGAATGTACCCCGATATAATGGGAAAACGTTTATTTTTTATAGGATAGGACAATGAATTAATAGCAAGGTAACTATCTCTTAATAAACTGTAATAACTTCCCGGTGCGCAGTTGCAGCCCAAATAGCGCTCATACTCACCTTTTTGTTCGATGGGTACGATCTCAGAACAGAATAAGCAGCGTTTCTTTTCCATGATCATATAACCTCCCTGTTTACATATCTTTCGCATATCTTATATGAATTCAGGGGCATAACGTCATTAATATTTATTAATATGGCTGGTAATATTTTCTGATCATCCATTTCACTGCTTTGCCCATTCTAATCTTCATGCCTATTTCCGCACTTATTCTGCTTGCATTCTGTGCATCGTTCAGTACGATCCTCCGAGTAAATACCTTGTTCACGATTTCGAATCATGCGGTATAATGCCTCAGTTTCCCCATTCCAACAATCAATTTCACGATAAATGTCTACAAGAGGTGGCGGCGATTCTTTTTCATATGTCCACTCGCTAAATATTTCGGTTTCTCGCCTGTCTAACCGATATTTATGATCACCTTGTGATAAAGAATGCGAGTAGCCGCTAATTTTCACAATAACATGGAGAATCAACGCAGAAATAAGCATAACCATTCCGGATTTCACATTATCCGTCAAGCATAACACCAGAATGGAGAACAAAATTGCGGGAAAAATAAAAAGAAGCGAAAAAAGATGAATGATCAGCTTAACAAATAAAGTCCCTGCATTATGCATCGCATGCTCCTTTGAACGAATTTTTGCTCGTTATAGGATATGCGGCAACAGGTTATCCCTATTTTCAAAACAATTTATCACCCAAGAAAAAGAAAAACTGCTGTAATAATTTACAGCAGCCTTGTAATATTAATTATGCATTTACCAGTCCGAGCCCCAAGCAGATTCGTAACCTTTATTAATGGAATGCTGCGGAACGGATTTGGATTGCGCTTCTTTAAAAGCATAATCTGTTCCCATGTAGTTGGCAAAATGCTTGCTCTCTTGTCTTCGTATACGTCTTGCCTCTTTCCTATCAGGCGCAGTAGAGAACAATAGCCGCTCTTCATCTGATTCGGCTAATACGCCAGGCACAACCGTTGGTTTATCGTCATCACCTAATGCAACAAACGTCAGGAATGAGGTAGCGCACACCTTGCGACCGCCTGTAAGCAAATCCTCCGTCACTACTCGGACAAACACCTCCATAGACGTTTTATGTGACCAAGTAACGAAAGCCGATAAGCTTACTGCATCGCCTTTTCTTACTGGATGAAGAAAATCGACGGAGTCCGTAGAAGCCGTAACGACTGGACGACGAGCATGCTTCGTTGCGGCTATCGTAGCCACATCATCTATATATGCCATAAGCTTTCCACCAAAAATCGTTCCGTGATGATTGGTATCTGGCGGCAGAACAATCGATTCCTTAATGGTTAGTGATGCTGATGCTGGTCTTGATGATAAAGGGACAGCTAATTTTTCTAATACGTTCATGGTAACACCTTTTTTCTTCATAAAATTTTTCGATAACGCTAAGTTTACACCCATCTTATATATAGGTAAAATACATATATCGCATAGTTTTCATTCCTTTTCACTATAGGTGCTCATAAAGCAGATTATCGAATGATTCCTGCTCTAAAGCTGAAGGAGCAATATAAATGGATCTTAAACATTTAAATTATTTTGTCGCGGTTGCTGAAGCGGGTAGCTTCACACAAGCCGCACGCAAGCTGCATGTAACCCAGCCCTCATTATCAAAAATGGTACGGTTGCTTGAAGAAGATCTTGGTGCACAGCTGATAGATCGCTCCTCCAAGCAGATCGAATTGACGGATGCCGGCATATCGATTCTCCGTTCAGCGAAACAAATTATACAATCCTTCGAGGATATGTCGAGTGAACTGGAGGAAGTTGTAAAATTGAAAAAAGGAACGCTGCGCTTAGGCATTCCTCCCATGGTAGGCGGATATTTTTTACCGCTCATTATTGAGAAATTTTTGTCTCATTATCCTCAAATTCGATTGCATGTCATTGAACAGGGAGGGAAAAGCTTGGAACAAGATATTCTCCATGGAGAACTGGATTTCAGTATGGTCATTCTTCCCGTAAAGGACGTGGAACGGTATCATGTCCTTCCCTGCATCAACGAGAATTTACGCCTTGTTGTTCATGCTGAACACAAGCTTGCTGGTCAGAGCATGATCGAGATGAAGCAGCTAGAATCAGAGCCATTTATTATGTTTCGCAAAGATTTTACGATCCATCATTTAATTAAAGAACATTGTGAAGCAGCAGGCTTCGAGCCCAAAATCGTGTTTGAGAGTTCGCAATGGGATTTCATGACGGAAATGATTGCAGCTAAATACGGTGTAACGCTATTGCCTGAGGGCATATGCCGACAGCTGGACAAAAAACGTTTTGCTTCGGTTTCCGTTGTTCAGCCTGTAATCCCATGGCAATTATCGATGATATGGCGCAAAGACAAGTACTTATCCTTCGCTTCGCGTGAATGGATTCGTTTTATAGAAGCAGAGCTTCAGAAGAAATAAGCAAAAAAGTTCGCAGAATATTCACTGCGAACTTTTTTATGCTTTGTCTATTGGATTGCCTTTCCATGAGAACAGTCTTACTTCGGTTGGTGTCTTCCCCATCTGTTTTTTAACCATCCTCGCAAAATGGAAGGTTGATTTGAAACCGCATCTTATTGCAATCTCAGTAATGGACAAACCAGTATGGGTTAAATATTCAACAGCCTTTAACACCCGATAATGCCACAGGTACTTAATCGGGGTCGTTTTTTCGCCAATTCGAAACAATCGAACAAGATGTTCTGGCGAGACTCCTGCATGCTCAGCGAGCATAGTCAAAGTTATCTCCTCGTGGTAAGTACTATGAATCAGACTTTTTGCCGTTAAAATAGACGGATGAATCTCCTCAAGTGCTCGAGTCCGCGACATTTCAGAGACATATAACAGGATCGCCGACATACCCAAGCTGCGAAGCAGATCACTTTCGGATGGATGAGCATATTGCACAGAGAGCATTAAATCTGTTAATCGATTCATCTCCTCCGAGATGCGCTGATATAGCGGCAGTTCCTCGAAGTAATCTTTTTCCGCCTCCGATAAGTCCTCAATATGAATAGATATCCAGCGATGCCAGGTTTCACCCTTGCTCGAGAATATAAACTGTTCATGGTGCCCTGGCTTTAGCAGCACGACAGACCCAGGTGTGATCTCATGAACTTCATCATCGATCTCAATGCTCATCTCGCCCGAATGCAGCAGTACGAGCTGTATATCCTCTTGTACACGAGGGCCATAACGACCGTTAGCCGGATAAATAACTGTGCCAGCGTAAGCCGATCTGATTCGGTTGAACGTTACAGTATTAGCCATTAAATCAACGAATATTTCTCGCGCAGATCTTCACGCAATGTAACTGCTGAATCCTCACGAATATAATGACAAACATAAGAACGACGCCAGCGGTCAGTGCTCCGATTACGGTTAGAGGAATGAATTAATAGCTCATGGAAGAAAAGAATATCTCCTTTTTCCATAATAACAGGAATCTGTTGATTTAAATCGATGCCCTCTGTCTCGTCCGTCCATTCTTCATGCTCATCGACATTTTTTACCTTGCCATGCGGCAAAAGCCCAAGCTTATGCGTGCCAGGAATAACCCATAAGCAGCCGTTTTGCACATCTACCTGCTCTTCCATCGCAATCCAAGCGGCAACCATTGTCATTGGATCGTTTTTAATATAGTAGTAGTCCTGATGCGCAGCTTGACCAGGTGAACCCGGCTCTTTATAGAAAAACATACTTTGTACGCAAACGGCCTCCTTCTCCATCAGCTGAGCTAGAGCCCCCCTAACGATCGGAAGCTTCATCACTTGTCGCGAGAAGCTGTCATGCTGGTGCGGGTTGAACAGCCGAGTAGAATAGCGTGCCTTCTCGGAGGTGCGTGCCCAATCCGGCGTTTCATCTAGTGGCGTAGAACGCAGTTCATAAATATGTCTATTAAAGGCATCGATTAAATCCGCGCTGCAGCCTTTTTTGATGATAATAAATCCGTCTTTATGATATTGCTCCAGTTGTTCGTTAGATAGCGGCTTTAAAAGTTCGCTTTGTGTTGTAAGCATAAAGATAATCCCCTCTCCATTATTCGAGTGTCATTGACGCTGCTTGCAGTTGTCTTGCTATACTTGTATATTACTGCGCCGATCCTTCTTCAACAATGGCTCTGATTATCATATTTGTGTCTAGAATTGATATACACGTCATTATAAAAAAAGACTGCTAACCTCAGCATTACCTGCATGGTCAACAGTCCTTGCTCATTGGACTACAAATTTATAAGCGTCTATTTCTATTCCAACCGCACTCTTACACTGTAATCTAAAAAAACGTTTATATTTCAGCAACCGCTTCCACATTGTAAAAAGCCAGCATCGGCAAATAAGTCCCCGTATCAATCAGCATCTGAGATGCCGGATTCGTCTGATATGCACCGTGAACACTAAGTTTGCCGCTAGGCTTTCTCGTTAATTTAAGCAACACTTCATTGCTTGATATAATTGTCCAGCCGTTCAATAGAATAGCACCCTCTTCGTCCTCTATACCAAACAAATCCGCTTGTGGATTTATCGCAAATAGTCGTTCCGATACATGCTTAAAGCGCAGCTTAATGGCATGTGAATCCGATTCATGTTCCTGTATGTAAATGGCATATTCCAAATTAGGCGGGTACGCCTGCCGCTGTAAACCATAAACCACTTGCAATGCTATATTCGCCGCACGGCTCCCAATTATTAAATTTCCTGCAGGACTGTTGTGAATATCGTCAGACATCGGACAATCAAGTGAAGGTATGACAGAAACCGAGGGTATGGATAATGCAGCTTGCCGCTGTGCTTCGCGTACCTTCCCCCATTGTTTGTCGTGATGCTCTTTGTCTTCTTGAATATTGGTGAAGCGGTTAAGCTGGACCGTTACAAAGGGAAGCTCAGCTATGTTCAATTCCTTACGCCAATATTGAACAACCTTTGTAAAACGCTCCAAGTAAGTATCGGCGCTTTCAGAATTGCAGTCGGAACTGCCTTGGTTCCATACCACGCCAGCCACTTTGCCGCCGCAGCGCTGCACCGTTTCGATCATATTTCGATAAAGATGACCTTCTTCATCAGGATTCCAAGCACGAAGCGCAGAGCCGCCAAGAGCCGTTTGTACGAAACCAATAGGATAATGGAGCTCATTTTGCAACAACTTGCCAAAATGCAGCCACGGACTATGTGCTGGATTTACCAACTCCATATTCACCTCATGGATCGTTGCCGTGGAGTCGTTGAACGGATGCGCTGCGAGATCCCACAATCCGTTATTTCTTAGCAAATGAACCCCTAGCATCGGACTATCTTCTACCGTTCCTCTTCCATAACCTGCCGCATTGCTTTGACCGGCTATGATCCATAAATCTCCGACACCGATATGATGGATCATATCTCCGCGAATCGCTCCTGAACCAAGTAGCGCATTCTGATCATGCTGCAAGCAAGTTTCCAACCGGTATAAACCACCAGTCGGAACATGTAAGGTCACTCGCCATCCATTCTCACCCACCATTTCACATGGTGTCCAGCTTAATACATCTCTACCGTTATGCTCATGAACTACTCTTGCAAACACCTGGAATGGACCAATGAGCACTGCACGGTCCACTTCCCAAGTGCCCGATAACGCAAGCTTGCCTCTTCCGTCTTCTTGCTGAATAATTTCCCAAGCTAAAGGACTTTTCTCCAAAAAAACGCCAAATGACATGATCAACAAAACCGCCTTTCCTATTTTGTTCTCCTTACAATAGTACTCTTCTTCTTGAATGACTTATATAACAAGTTGGCAATTATTTATTCATTAGTTATTTCTTTATGCGCGGCCAAATGTTTTGAAAAAAAAAAGTGAAACAAAAAATGGAAATTTTTCGTTTAGAATATAACATACATCATCGGCATCTATACATTCGGACCAATTTAATACCCCTTCAAACAATTGTAGTAGCCTAAATGCTTAATAAGGAGTGCTAACCTTTGAAAAAACGTATTTTCACGAAAGTATGCCTTGCTGTTTTATTAGCATTATCACTAACACCTCTCAGCAATTTAAAAGCTGCAGAAAGCAGTTCCAATTCGCTTGCAGGATTTACTCAGGTCGAAATGGCTGGTAACGTAGCAATAGCGTTAGACAACCAAGGAATGGTATGGGCATGGGGCAATAACTTTGCTGGACAACTGGGAGATGGAACAATTGGTTTCAAATCAGCTGCGGTACCTGTATTTAGCGACGTTACTAAAGTTCAAGTCACAGGCTTTTACAGCCTCGCACTCAAAAGAGACGGTACCGTTTGGTTTTGGGGCGGGAACGGTGATGGCGTAAGCGGTTTTGATACCTATGATACAAACGCACAAGCTATTGTAACAAAACCTAAAATGGTTAATGGTCTTTCAGATGTCATCGACATTGCTGCGAAAGAAGACCATATTCTAGCATTAAAATCAGATGGCACGGTATGGACATGGGGGAACGGCGGGTTGGGTCAATTGGGCCGCATGGACATCAGCGCCTATAAGCCTGAAGATTATCGCAAACGCGTCAGTGAACAAAATATTCCAAAGCAAGTTGCAGGACTAAAAGATATTGTCTCCGTCCACGCAGGAAGCTTCCTTTCAGCAGCAATTAATGCGAAAGGAGAAACATGGATTTGGGGTCATTACAATGGATGGGGCAGCGATACAGGAGATTTGATGAGCCCATTTAAGCTACCTGGCATTTATGCTAAAAAAGTTTCTGCCACATGGGAAAAATCGATTATACTCGGTACAGATGGTACGGTTTGGGAAATAAACAAAGGTTTAAAACTCAATAAACTTATAACATCGGCTTCTGATATAAGCTGTGGAACATTTAGCTGCGCAGCACTTCATTCCGATGGAACGTTATGGGGTTTATATAATAATTCCAAGGATCTAGTTGATCCATCACCCATTGCAGGCATTTCAAATGTGAAACAATTTGCGATCCATTCACTTAATCAAGATTCTTTTATTATTTTGAAGGCAGACGGAACTCTATGGTCTAAAGTGCCATTCGGATATGGAACAGGCAGTGAAACCATTATGGACTATTACAATCAAATGAATATTCCTTCAAGTGAAATGGTTTCAAAGCTGCGCCAAGTGAAGAAAGCCATCACCGTTAAGCTCGACGGAAAGACGATAACGCTCACTTCTAATCCCTATATTTACAAAGGCGTTACTTTCGTTCCGCTTCGCAGTACATTTAATGAACTAGGTGCAAAAGTGGAATACGTAAAAGGGAAAATGACCATATCGGATACTAACCATACACTGAATCTCACCATAAGAGAGAAAGAAGCATTTATCGATGGCAAGCCGATAACATTAGACTACCCTCCAATGATTATTGATACGATGACCATGGTTCCCTTGCGTTTTGTTATTGAAGGCCTTGATCGTAAAATTGATTGGGATCCCGATAATCGAGTTATTTCCATAAGTAAATAAACAAAAGCCACCAGACCTATTGAGCTGGTGGCTTTGATTTCCATTGTCGTTACTGTAAATAAAAAATGCTAATTAATTTGGTCTAACGATCCTCTTCGCTTTTGCAGCTTCCAACCAGCTCGGAAATTCGTTTAACAGCTGATCATACAATAATTCATCCGATACAGCTGCTATATCATCCAAATGTATAAAGTTTGCGTTATCGACAATCCGACCTTCCATGGTGTCTAGCTGTTTCAACACTTCAAAATCGGAATGACCAAGGCCAACGAACTGCCAGAAAATCGGCTGAACCGCTGCGGCAGTTATGACCTTTTTAATTGGTTTGACGACGCCGCCATCGTTAATGAATATAATAAATACCGGTGTGGCCGCTTCCTCTTCCACCGTATATTTACGAATGACATCTTCCATAACTGGAGGTTCATTGTTGCGGCCAAACTTATGTATGTGGTTATTATCCAAAATCTTACGTTGGACGTATTGATCAAAATCTTTTTCTGAAACAGAAGGCAATCGGCTAAAATGAGTATCATAAACCCAGACATCGAGCATCCCATTATCATCAAATTTACTGGCAACCGCGAGGATTCGTTCCACTACCTCCTGTACGGTGCCATTTCTGTATAATGACTGCATAGAACCTGAAATATCAAGTACAATGCCTACTCTAGCCGCAACACTCGTTAATTTTTTCTTCTCCAACGTAATTTGGACGATCTTTTTCCGCAAATCAATGGATGATAAAGTCATTTCGGCTGCAGCAGCGGCTACCTCTGCTTCTTCCCTCTCAATCTCTAGACCGTAGCTTGTACATAACGCTTCAAGCCCTCCGTAAAAACCGCTCCCTATTGCGTTAAACTTCCACTCACCGTTATATCTATACAATTCACCGACGACTACGGCCGTTTCCTTTGTAAACGCCAAGCCATAATCAAATCGGAACAACTCTTCATCTGTACTTCCATTTACTAGTCGAATATATAAATGCGATACGTTTTGCATAAAATGGCCAAACCGTTCGCCCTCATGAATGGTCACTGTAAAAGCTATTTTTTCCGTATTTTCACTCAGCCGCTTCAAGTGTATCGTGATTGCTTCCTTGTCACCGCTCTTCTCTGTCACATCATGCGAAATAGATCCATCCTGTGCTTGTGGATTACCATAAAATATAAAATGTTCATCTCTCTCGCAGATATTTCGATCAGATAATAGAAAAGCAGCAGCATCGATGCTCATCGATGTTTCTCTAGTCGTCCAACCAAATTGAACTCTCACAGATGTAAGTTCGCGTCCTCTAGTGATATCTACCTTTTGACCCTTCGACAATAACATGCATCCCGCTCCATTTCGATTTAACTAGTATTCTTCACTCTATTATCTACGAAACTATGGCTAAAGTCCTCCTCCAAACTATCCATTTTCTTCAATTTGTTCGTTTACAAAAGGATATAATTATTATAAAATTCTTTATAACGAACATTAAGTTCGCCATTAGAGCGGGGACGGGAGGTGTTGATGTCATGTCCAAATTCAAAAAAATCTTATCACTTACGTTGCTGATCACCATCTGTATGTATCCTGCTTCCGCATTTGCTGCATCCAGTAAAGAACCATACGATGAAAAGAAAGGTTTTTTATCAAGTATCTTGTCTGTGTTCTCCATTACGAAAAGTACAAATAACAGCAGCAACAACAGCAATAATAACAAGCAAAACAACAACAAGAATAATAATAACAATAATCATTCAAACCAACCAAGCAAAAATAAGAACGACAAAGATTGGGACAAGAAAGGCTGGTTTGACTGGTTCGACAATGATGATTGGTTCGACAATGATGATTGGTGGGAAGATATCTGTTGGTGGGATAAGCATAAGGACGATTCATTCAAAATTTGGGAGCGTTATTATTGTTATTAATACCAGCTTGTCCGGTAACCGTTGGTTAAAACCAGCGGTTATTTTTTATTTATACTCCTATAGGAAATTTATATGGAATATATTGTCGAAATAGATTCGCTCAAATCGTATAAGCTTTCCGATAAGAGGACGGGTTCATGCCAAACGATTTCTTGAAGCTTTTGCTCAAATGATGCTCATCCGTAAATCCGCATTGCTCCGATATTTGCGCAAGCGTAAATGAAGAATTGACTAGCATAAGCTTAACCTTATCCATTCTTAGATTGGCGGCGTAAGAACTTGGTGTCGTTTGAAATTCCTGCTTAAACAGCCTGGTCAATTGCACTTGGCTGAGGCCGAGCTCCATCGCGATCGCCTTCAAGGAAACGCCCTCCTCCGCTTGCTGCTCAAGCATATGTACCACGCGCTGCAAGACCTGGTTCTCGCTATATAAATAATTTGTTTTACGATTCATGCTTTCGATCTGATAGACATACATCAAATCCCTTAACAGATGTTTCTTGTATTCTAGCACCAGATTATCCCTCACATAACGAGCTTCGCGAAGCAAAGAAAGTGTAGAACTCATTCTTTTTTTGTTGAGTAGAATAAGCTTTCCTGTAGGGGGCAAAGTGGTGTTGTCCTCCCCGGCAGCGCTATCTGCATTCCGCCACTGAAACCCGATGAGGTGAAATGACAAGCCATCTGTTTTGCGGTAAAAGGTCATATGGGGTGGACAAAGCACCATCTCCCCTTTTACAGCTCTCTCGCTCCTCGAATTTCCCATTCTATACTCAAAGCCGCCTTCTTCAACAATGAATAAAGCCCAGTGATCGTAAGTATCCTCTGTCTTCTGAAAATGCGCAGCATCCTTCACGAACACATGGTAAATCAGCTCGGGCTCGCGAAACCTAGGCTTGTCCAATCCCATCATTCCTTTTATGAAATTATTTACAAGAAAGTTGATTGATCTATACATTATACAACGAAAATTTGTCGCATATAATTAAATTAATTACAAGAAGGAGGAGAAGCTAATGCGTACAGCTTCGCTAAATATTCCAGAATTAATGAGCCGTTTTCATGAACAAGGATACTTGGTTTTACCCGATATACTTTCACAGGAAAAGGTATCACTCCTGAATGCAGCTATCGATGAGGTCCTTGCAGAGGAGGAAGATACGTTTGCTCATAATATTTATAACAGCGTCTCTCGGCATACTGAAATTGCCTCATTGATCGATCACGAAGAAATCCTTCCCTTAATCGTTAATTTGCTTGGACATAATATTCAGCTGCATATTTCTCATCTGACCGTGAGAAAACCAAATCCTAATGATATAAAGACGGCTTCCCATAGCTTTATCGATTGGCATCAAGACGGCCCTCATCCACAGTTTCCGGTTATTGCAGGCTTAACAGCTACTTATTATATAAAAGTCTGTTACATTTTGAGCGATATGACACAGCCGAACCGCGGCAATACAAAGATTATTCCGGGCAGCCACAGGCAGCCCTATAATCCTAACCATAAGGATGTGCGCCAGCAATTGGATGGCGAGGTACAAGTGTGCGGAAAGCCGGGTGATGTATTCATTTTCGCACAAAATTTATGGCATGCCGGATCGATCAATCAATCCGAATTTACGAGAAGGCAGCTCTTTCTCGGCTATAGCCCGATCTGGATGCGTCCAATTGACTATCATCAGGCAGACGAGCATCTATTAATGGATGCAGATCCGATCCGCCGTCAACTGCTTGGACAAATCAGCGACAATAAATTCAAATTTTATGTCCCGGAAGAATCGATGGTACCGCTCAAAAAGATGGTTATCGACAGTGTCTAATATTCGGCATCAAATCGAGAAGGAGGGGCGGCTAGCCCCTGACCTCTGTCGCCATTGTAGTGACAGTGAGCAGACCGCCATTAAGGCGAACTGCTCATCTCCTGCCTTTCAACGTGTATCTATTAAGCTCCGTTCTCTTGCGCTTTAGTCTTTGGCTCCGGAGTCACTGGATTCGGAGCTGCTTCAGGCTTTCCCGGCTCTGGCGTTTCACTAGGTACTGGCACTACCGTTTCACTAGGTTCTGGCGTTTCTGTTGACCCAGGCTCCACGATTTCAGTAGGCATCGGTGTCTCCACCTCCGGATCAACGACTGGAGCAGATGTGACTGTAACGATGCAGCTGGCTGTAAATAAACCATCCATCGTCGTTACCGTTATCGTTGCCGTACCCACTCCGACAGGCGTAACTTCCCCTGCATTTACTGTCGCAACATTCGGATCGCTTGTTGTCCACGTAACCTCTTTACTCGCAGCATTCTCTGGCGTCACCGCTGCAAGAAGTGCAACTGCAGGGTCACCCGCAGTCATCTCAAGTAGGCTCCTGTCAAGCGTCACACCGCTAACGCTTGCTGAACCAGCGCCGCCGATCAACATAGGCTTAAATAGTTTAGACTGTTTATTGGACCCGATGCCTCCGCCCCACTCCAGCCATCCTTTGCGTCCATTGCCGTCATTCTCATTCACAAGAGCGGAGAAGCTTAGAATCCCGTCACTCGGAATAATCGGCGACAATTCCGTCCAAGGCAATGCGAGCCGGTAGATCGTATCCTTATTTGTTTCATCTCTCGTAATCTGGAGCTGGCGATTTGTAACCGGTCCGGTCAATACACCACTCATCGCCATCCACCGATATAATTCCGGTCCGTCTGGTGTCAGCGCCATTCCGTATTCATACCATTCCGCCGCCTCTCCCGGCGTTCCCAAAGAAATAGCGAATTGAATGCTGTCTCCGCTCCAAATCGCATCTCCTGATTTGGTTTGCGAGAATAGATCGTCATGGATCTTTGCCGACAGATAGAGATGGTCATTATCATACGTAACCCATAGCTTACCGCTCAAATCCTCCGGCCCATTATGCGGCACCACTCTTGAATGGCCTTCCTCAAACAGGTCGATGCCAGGGAGATCGGTTACATCGTCTATCGACCCATCCACCTGCACCGTGCGGTTAATGATGGGCGTCATACTTGCGATAGTGATATTGCTCAAGTTGCCTGAAGAAGACAATACGGTGCCATCATCCAAATTGACGGTAAGCTGGTGAGGCGTTAAAGTTCCCTCTATCAATGCAGGAATTGGAAGATCAATTGTATAATCCGTAAAACCAGGCAGCACCGTATTATAAGTTTCTGATTCGGTGTTCGCACCCACCTGCCAATTGATCTGTGTTAACCGCCTATCGACCGGTTTTGTATTATCGATTCGAACTCTCAGGAAGTTACTGCCCTCCTTCAGGACATGTTTGACAGAAAGCTCCTCTGATTGCTTGATCACCACTGTATTTTTTAAGGCGCCGATTTTTTTGCCGCCAACGACAAGCTCCGCCGTTGCTGTGTAGCTGCCAGGCTCACCTATTCCTTGAAATACGGCAGGATAGGTACCGACAGAAGAAGCCTGTATATTTTGAACTGCTCCTTGCAATTGAATGCGAGCGCTTAGCGGATTCCAAGATGATGCTTTGTATACGGATAACGTTACGCTGATAGGATCACCAGTAAAGGATGGTTCGCTCTTCAGCCTATATTTGCTTCCTTGAATGACTTTATCGATTTTCCCTTGGATGAATAGAGGTTCGCTTGAAGCCGTAATGTAAATTTCCCCGTCCTTCGGCGTATAGGTAGCTGAACGGCCCATCATGTCCGTTACGACCAGCGGTCCATTTGTTTTCAAAGTCAGATCGGTTTCGGTATCCGTCCCTGACCAAAGCACATGAATCGATTTCTGGTCCTTCTTAAATTTATAGCGATAGATGCCGTTTGTAATCTCCTGACCGGTTAAGCTTGCGCCAGTCAACTGCCGCGCTACCGTCGCTAACGCCACATAACCCGGTTTTGGCGTATACGCGCCGAGCGGATCACCGCCATTATGAATAATACCGAAGTTATGCTCGTTATATTTTTTATCCGTTCCGTCGTCCATCAGATCGTACCAGAAGATTTTCTCCACTCCTGCTGCCATGCCAAGTACATAGGTGCGAATCAAATAGGCAGCCTGCGTCTTCTCATCCACCCCGCGGGGGTCAAGCTGCGTCGGCCATCCAATTTCCGAGAACCAGATGGGTTTCGTCTGTCCGTTGTTATAGGTTTTCACCAGTTCGTTTAACGAGGTTACCTCGTTAAGCAGTCCTTCCGGCTTGTCGGGATAACGGTAAGGATGTACCGATAAGGTGTCCATGTAGTTTAACCCGCCGAGCTGGAACAAATCTTCAAGCCACTCGGCTGGAATACCTGCGGTCGCGCCTCCAAGCACATTCAGATCGGGGCGCACCGATTTGGCAGCCTCATAACCTGCTTTCATTAGATTGTAGTATACATCGGGCTGTGATGCAGCCGGCCCATTCCCTCCAAATCCGGGCAAGTTGAACTCGTTCCACATCTCTCCCCATTTGATTTGGCCGCCGAATCGGTTCAGTACGGATTTCGTATAATTCGCATAGGCGGCGTGAGCTTCTGCTGAATAAGGCGTTTGGAAATTATCATAAAATTGATTGGAAAAAGCGAAGGTCATCAGCGGATCGATGCTGTTCTCCAGTAGCCCCTCCATATAGAGTGTAAATTTGGGGTTATAGGTGTAGATGCCTTTTTTTAGCTCGATCTCAGACCAAAACATCGCATCCCTCACGCTTTTGGCTCCTGCATACTTGACCAAAGGAAGCATCTCGCGGTTCCAGCTATGTGCAAAATGTGTCTGTACGCCAAACGGTGATGCCGTCACCGCTGTCAAATCAAACGTTGGCACCGCTGCGAATGTCGTCTCTGTTGTTTTAAGCAAAGTCCCCGCTTGATAAGCTGATAGTTTTAAACGATAATAGCCATCTGATTGTACCGGCACCTCAAGCCTGATCTTTCCTCCGGTAACCGGCGAGCGACCAGTTAAACCGGGCTCACTCCAAGCATCATAGGTTTGCCATGTGACGGTATCCCCCGTTGTTAATACATCAAAAGTGCCTTTGCTTGCACCAGCAAATACGTTGCCAACCTGCGTTTGAGCGATGGCTAGGTCAGGTACGGTCACCTTGATTCGGAGATCGTCGAACCATACCGAGCCGCTCTTAAGCCCCGTGCGCAGTCCCGCCCGTGCTACCTTGATCGTCATCTTCTTAAGCGACGGATGAAAGGCTCCGTCATTGGCGCCTCCCCAGTGCGTATATTCGCTGCCGGCATTAAAAGCATTTACGGTAACCTTCTGCCAATCCGTTGTCGGCTGAAGCACCAGCCTTTGCGAGTGGTTTTGGTTCGTTCCGTCCATTAGTACAATATAAATCGATGCAGCATCCGCAGTTTTCACCCAAAAGGATAAGCTTACCGCATCCGCCGGAACTATTCGTTTCGTCAGATACCGCTCCAGTGCAACGTAAGAGCCGCCGCCATTAAAATCGCCAGTCACCTTGGCCGCAGAAAGACCTGTTTTGAATACAGTCTGATCTCTTGTAAAGCTTCCTTGCGCACCGGGAAATTCGGCGCCCAGCAGGAAGTCCCATACTTCGTCGGAGCTCTCATAATCGCCAGCTTGCAGCTCTGCGACCACCGCTTCTGCAGCCGCTGCATGTTCTTTTTTGCCAAGCGTACCGGATGCCGTCATGATCAATGCAAAGACGAGGAATAATGAAAAAACTTTTTTCATGGTCATCATTTTCCATCCATCCTTTGCTACTCGGATCGGCGATTAACCCTTCCCGAAAAAGTAATGACCGCATTCGGGAAGGGCCTTCCCCTCTACTTCAGATGCTCTTTGTTCGTTTCATACCACTCCTGCACTAGCTTCTCCACATTTTCACCGCCCAAACGCTTCCATTCCTTGCGAATATCCTCCATTCCAGCCTGCGGTGTAAGCGCGCCTCCTCCAGTTACGATCTTGGCTTCAATTTGCTGCGCAATCGGAGCGAAGGTAGCAATCAGTTGGCTGACCTCAGGCAGATCAGGATTATAGGCAATGTCCCGTCTGTATTTATTTTTCATCGCAATCTCAAGACCTGCAGCTTTAAGCACGGCCTGCTCTTGAGAAATCGGATCCTGTGCCGCCATCACCGCATACCATTCCGGCTTCGGATCCCATTCGTTCAAGATCGCATACTCTCTTGCATAAAACACTTCCTTCTTGAACTTATCAGCGTCGGTCTTCTGCGGAACTTCTCCCACGAGTTTATAATGAACGTCCTTCTCTCCGATTCTGAGCGGCTCCCAGCCCTTCTCCAACATCCAGTCCAAAAATTTGACGCCTGCTTCGATTTTGTCCTCTTTCATATTCGTATTAAAAGCGATATACATATTGGCCGGCACTTCCTGATAAAGGCCATTTTTTCCATACTTCGAAGCGACAGGCTCCAAAGGCACAACTTTTGCATCCGGCACATTTTTTTTCAAATCAACAAACTCTGCGCCCATTGACCATGAGCCAAGATAAATACCAGACTTTCCTGTCGTCCAAAGCTGCAGCGAGCGCTGAAAATTCGTATCCGTAATGTATTCCTTATCAATTAACCCTTCGTCAAAAAGCTGCTTCTGCAAAGCAAGCGAATCGGTATACCGATCCAGTATCCGGCCGAAAGTGAGCTTGCCATCTTCCAGATACCATTGGTTCTCGTTATTGAAGAAAAGGGCTCTTAAAATTTGCACTCCGTTGTAATTAAAGGTGATTGGAACCGTGTCCGCCGTGCCGTTGCCGTCCAGATCGCCCTCTTTGAACTTGCGTGCAACCTCAATTAATTCTTCAACAGTTGTCGGAGCTTTCAAGCCCAGCTTATCCAACCAGTCCTGACGAATCATAATGCCATGATTGGCTATCGTTTCTTGTCCACGTGCGCTTGCAATCGCATACATTTTTCCATTAATCGTTAGGAAAGGTTTAAGCTCTGGATGCTTAGCCAAATAAGCTTTGTACGTTTTGCTGTATTTTTCGATATATTCGTCAATCGGCTGAATCGCGCCTTGTGCAGCGAGCTGGCTAATATAGCTGCGGTCATATTCCCATATGAGATCCGGCGCCGTACCCGATGCGATCAGCGTGTTTAATTTTTGCTGTACCTGCGTACGCGGCACGGGTACCCATTTGACCTTTGCAGGAGCATTTTCATTGATCCACTTCGTCCAGCGGTTGTTTTCGTAGCTGCCTTCATCCGACGACACTTCGCCCCGGTCAAGGATCGATACGCTAATCTCTTTCTTTTGTTCTACCACTGGTGCTGGCACATCGGTCTTATTCGGTACAGCAGAAGGTTTATTCGGCTCGGTTTTCCCCGTGCAGCCAGCCAGCAGTACAACAATTAAACTAGCCATCATGATCAAATGGCGGATTTTGTTCCATTTCATCAAATACATCATCCCCTTTTCCTTATTAACCTTTAACCGAACCGATCAAGACACCTTTTACAAAATGTTTCTGAAGAAACGGATATACGCATAGAATCGGCGTGACCGCAATGACGATGGCCGCAGCTTTGATGCCTTCGGGCGTTAACAAGATTTGCCCCGCACCCTCGCTTCCCCCAGTATTGTTAAGCAGGCTTGCATCCACTTGATTAATCATCTGATATAGCTTCACCATCAAGGATTGTGACGTCGTTTTTGTGATATAAAGAAGAACGCTGAAATAGGAGTTCCACCAGCCAACGGCGTAGAACAGCGACAAGGAGGCGATGATCGGCTTGCACAGCGGAAGCATGATCTGCATTAAGACCCGCCAATCTCCAGCTCCGTCCATAGCAGCCGACTCTTCAATTTCATCAGGAAGGCCTTCCATAAACGTTTTCATCACGAACATGTTATATGTGCTGACTAGCCCAGGAAGCCATAATGCCCAGTATGTGTCCATTAAGCCCAGCGTCTTGACGAGAATGAAGCTCGGAATGATCCCAGAAACGAATAACATCGTGAACGTAACAAACATTAGCAGTCCGCTGCGTCCCATCAAGCGGCGTCTTGAAAGCGGATAGGCAGCAAGTATCGTCATGATCATGTTCAACGCGGTACCAACAACTGTGATCAAGACCGTATTTCGCAAGCCGATCAAAATTTGTCCGTCATCAAAAAGCCGATCGTAAGCATGCAGGTTGAATTCAATTGGCCACAGCATCACTTCTCCGGCTGTAATTGCCCGGCTGCTGCTAAAGGATGCCGCCACCTCGTACCAAAGCGGGAACAGAGCGATTAAGGACGAGAGGCCAAGAAACGTATAAAGGATGATTTTGCTAATCGATGACAGCACAAAAGATGCGGCAGCATTCCTTTTCACCGTTACCATAACCCCCTTTCGCCGAACTTTCGGATGAGCCCGTTAACGCCTACGACTAGAATAAACCCAATCAAGGATTGGAATAACCCAAGCGCTGTCGTGTAGCTGTAATTCATATTTTGCAAGCCGACCCGGTATACGTAGGTGCTGATGACATCCGCGACATCCAGCACGGATTGGTTTTGAAGCACCAGCGTTTGTTCAAGGCCAACATCCATCATATGCCCCATCCGAAGGATCAATAAGATGGCAATCGTGCTGCGAATGCCGGGAAGCGTAATATGCCAAATTTGCCGCAGCTTGTTTGCACCGTCGATTTTGGCTGCTTCATAAAGCTGGGGATCAATTGAAGCCATCGCTGCTAAATAGAGAATCGTCCCCCAGCCCGCTTCGCGCCAAATACCGGATAACGTATACACAACAGGCCACCAAGTCGAATCCGCCATAAAATAAACGGGCTCGATGCCAAATTGTTTTAAAATCAGATTCACAACGCCTGTGCTCGGCGATAGGATCGCAATAACGATTCCGCCTAGCACAACCCAAGAAATGAAGTGAGGCAAATACAACAGGTTCTGGATCGTCCTTTTGTACCATTCTCTGCGCACCTCGTTAAGCATCAGGGCAAGGAGGATAGGTACCGGAAAACCAAATACGAGACTATAGATGTTCAGCAGCAGCGTATTTCTAAGAATTCTCCAAAAATCCAAGCTTGCGAACAGCATTTGAAAATGATGAAAACCAGCCCATTCGCTTCCCCATATTCCATCAATAAACCGGTAATTTTTGAATGCGATAATCTCGCCCGCCATCGGTGCGTATTTAAAGATGACATAAAACAAGATGACAGGCAGAAGCATCAAATATAAGTGACGATCCCGCTTAAGGCGTATCCAAATCGTCCTCCCCCCCTTTATGTTCCGTCTACAATTCGATCGTACACAAAGCTCGGGAAGCTGAATATAGACATGTTCTGTGCCAGGTGTCTTTTATTGTGAAAAGGCCCAGTCACCTTTCTTGAACAGGTTCATTCTTTTGCTGTGAAACGGAAGAAATCCCACCATTACAAGTAAAAACACCTTCAGCATCCTCTGGATGTTGAAGTATATTTGATGGAGAAATATAAGCTCTCTATAAGCTGACAAACTTATAAATTCTTATATTACAATGAAAAAACCGGAGCAACGCCTCCGCTTTGGAAGTGTGCCACCGCTCTTACGTTCGCTCTGTGTCTTGCCCTGGTTGTTTGCTGATGGCTTGCTCGCGGAACTCTGTCGGTGTCATCCCTGTAAATTTTTTAAACGTCCGCAGGAAGCTGCGGGTATTCATATATCCAATCGCTTCGGCGATGTCGTTCACCTTTTTATCCTTATGAGCAAGCAGTGCTTTCGAGGCGTCAATTCGAATTTCGATTAGATAGTCGATAAAATTTCGCTCGGTATATTCTTTAAACTGCTTGCTAATATAGGTTGGGCTCAAATGAAACTGTTCAGCGAGCCGATCGAGCGACAAATCATTTTCGTGGTAATGGGCTTGAATGTAGGTAAGCATCCGCTCAATCGTGTCATTTTTCCCTCTCAGGCTTCGTTTGCTCGTAAGCTTAGCAGCCAGCTCCTCAAGAACAGCGAGGACGAGGGACTCTGCTTGCTTCCAATCCTCACTGTGCTCTATCTTCTCATAAATGCTGTCCAAGTTGCCCATCGACTCCTCAGGACCGATTCCGATTGCATCCGCAACCTGCAGTGCCTTCACGATTAAATCGAACGAAAACTGGCGGATGAGGTCAGGAGGCAAGCCTAGTTCCACCGCCTTCTCGAAGGCTTGATGCACATCCTCCTTTATTTTATCCGTATCCGTCTGCTTGAGCGCCTCCATAATTCGAGTTGCCTTCCGGTTCAAACGGTAATAGTCTTGACTGTCCGGCGGTTGCAAATCCTCGATTGAAATGACGGAATGGCTGCCAAAAAGCATCTTGTAGCGGAGCGCCTTTCGCGACTCGCCGTAGGAGCTTTGAATATCGCCGAGTTCCTTGACTCCTCTGCCAACACCCACCGTGGCGACTAAGCCGAATTGCTTTTTAATTACCTCAAGTATCCATTCCAAAATTGCGAGCGCGCGCAAATGGTTTTGTTCTGCTTCGCCTTCTGCGAAGCTAAAGACAAGCGCCGCTCGTCCGCCGCCTAAATCGATTGCGACTCCAGCATCCTCTTTGCCCATCATCTCCTCCGCCACGTTGCAAAACACATACGTATACAACGTTTCATCACGCGGGCTTAAGCAGCCTTCTGGTTTGCCTATTTCTGCTGTACATACAAGGTAGCGCTCTGAATAGAGTTTAATGCCTGTAAATTCAAAGTGATGCCGCAAAGCTTGGTAGTCCGTTCGGTAGCCGGTCAGCATATCCATAATCAATCTCCATTTGAGCACGGATTTGGAATCCCGCACATGCTTCTCCAAATGCTCCCGATCCTCCATCATTTGCTCAAAGACCGTCTCCAAATAAGTGAACCCCGCCGTATCAAATCCGCGCTTCTTATCCGGTTGATAGGTGCCTGAAAGCTTGCTGACCAGTCGATCAAGCGGCTTGAAAGTTAATCGATTGACGTAGAACAATACAATTAGCGCTAGAACGATCATTACGCCAGCTAATATAAATAAAAGATTGCGGGTAATCTGAAGCGGCTCGTAAATTTGTGATTCCGGCATGATGCTGACCATTTTCCACCCCGTATAGGCGGAAGTCCTGTAAAATACGGTTTGCGGTTCGCCGTTCAGCTTGACTGATAGGGAGCCGCTGCCTTCTGCTGCGAGTACATTTTTCATATAGGGCAATTGCTTAAAATTTTGGTAAAGGAGCGTTTTGTCATCGTGGCTGACGACTTTTCCATCTGTATCGAATATAAACAAATGTCCAGCCGAGCTTTCCTCATACACCGATTTAATCATATCATAGAGAACAACCTCGTTAATGTTAACGGCAACGATGCCGTTGCGATAACCGGGACTGCTGAGCGTTGGGTAGGAGCGCACTAGTGTGACAACGTTTTGAGTTGTCGTTCCATCCCACACCGGATGGGTCGTCATCCACTTGAAATAACCCGGCATGTCCATATAATCAGCCAGCCAGTTGTCTACCGATGAAATATCATTCATATAAGCCTTTTCGGTCAAAATATCGCCGTTTACAGCAGAGTAAACGAAAATGGATGAGAAAGTGGGATTGGCGTTAATAAAGTTTTTTAATTTTGTCGTAAGCCCATAATAGTTGCTGTATTTTTGGGCATCGTCATTGTAGCTATCCAGCATGAAGTAAACGAATTCGAGCTCTTCCATAAGCGCGAGTAAATCTTTCTCGGTTTGACGGAACGCCACTTCAATCTTTTGGTCAACTTGCTTGAGTAGCGCGAGATTCGTATTGGTCAGATCGGCCTCAAGCGGACCGACTGTACCCCGGTAGGACAACCAAAAGGTTAAAACAATAATCAGCAGAAAAGTGCTTCCGTAAATGATCATCACTTTTCCCGAAATGCTGGATTTCATTCCAAACCTCCTCACGGGATGCAGCTTGTTCATTACTATATGCATCATATGAGTTTGGCATTATACATTCATAGCTTCTCTATCAGGATTGAATACAAATTCTTCTGCTTCTATAAAAACTGTGGAAGGGTATCCTACTCGCCTTAAGCGATATGGAAACTTCCAAAATACAAAAGCTAATTGATGCGTTCAGAAGTTAATTGCGTATTAGTTATGATTTCTTAAATACGAATCAATTTGTATCTATTGTACATGAGCTAGAGTGGCATATTAATGCGCTTTCAAGAAGGAATGCTCTGTATTCAAATAAAAAACCACAGCCACGTTATCGAAATATCGATTGCAGATGATGGAATAGGAATGGACGAAGAAGAATTGGGGCAACTGTTGGATGAGAAGTATAACGAACAACGAGGAATAGATTTATTGAATACGGATCGCCGATTAAAACAGTTATATAGTCATGGACTTGTCATTGCAAGCAAACATAATTTTGGAACCACGGTAACATTCCAGATTCCCAAAAATGAATAAATAAAAAAAGCGACATTGCCCACCAAGGGTAAGTCGCTTTCTGTTTATTTGCCAAAAGTACCTGGTTTGATTTTTTTTACATCATACATATTTACCGATGAATCAACGATATATGAAGGACGCTGCTCATCTTTTTTGTTCCGATGGCCAGCAATATGGACGGGATCTTTCTCCCAATTTTTCCAAGCTTCATCAGACTCCCAACGGATCATAATAACAACTTCTTCCGTTTCTTTTGCTTTTCTATTCACCATAATATTAATATCGATAAGACCTTCCTTGCCATCAATATAGCCCTCTTGCCCAAAATTGTCGACAACTTGCTGTGAATTTCCCTTTTCCACTACAATTGATCTCAATTGAATGAACACAGAAATCCCTCCTATATCATTTTAAAAACTACCATTTAACTATATCGATAACGATTCTCATTGTCAAATATACATTGTTAAAATGTTCCTATTCAGGCGACTTATTTTTCTTCCCTCCCCTTCTTATTTAAATAAACGACTAAAATTTTATTAATCGTCAGCAAGTAACGACTAACATGTCAAAAAAATGATAAAATAGATGATGATAATACCAAAAAGGCGGAGATTACATGGGACATCCATTCATTATTGAACCGATATCGTACATTAGCTTCGAAAACGAAGCAGAGCAAATAGAAAAATGCAAGGAATGGGGTTTGCTTTCTGAGAAGGCTGCCAAAACAAAAGTATTTTTCTATAAAGGAAACGGCGTGAATCTCGAATGCACTATTATTGGATATGTGGATAAAATGACTGCTGTCATTTCGTTTGAAAATGAACAAAAGCATTGTATTCACCCCTCCTACTTAAAGGAAATGCAAGCTTCTAGTTATGGCCAGAAGACTTCCAATGCAGTTGAAGAGATTGCACCTGTACAAGAGATTGAAGCTGATAAAATTGACGTTCTGCTAGACACATCACAAAATAATGATGCAGCAGCGATTTCGGAGACAATACCAGCGCCTGATTCCGTTGAAGAAGTACATAAAGAACCTAAAGCAGCAGCTGCTCCAAAGGAAAAAACCAAAAAAGAAAAGGCACCAAAACTGCAGCTCCCTGAAGATAAGATCAAGATGGTCGCAACAGTAAAAGAATTTACGACTGTACCTAACAATTTTTCTGACACAGATGACGAGGTTGTTATTTACAACGCAGTAGCCATTCAAGATCCTGCTATGGAGATCGGCGATGCGTGGTCCAGCCATAGTGCTACTCTCAAAAAGCTAGAGCTGGCAATCGGCGACATCCTTCATTTTGAAGGAAAAATAGTCGCTAAAAAGCTTACTAAGCACCCTGTTCCTTACAAAATCAATAACCCTGCAAAAATTCAAAAAGAAAAATCAGAATAAACCCATTCATATTTGAGGTATACCATGAGCTTTGCTTCTAACCTACAGGAGTAAAGCTTTTTTCTGATCCAATTTTATAGTTTAAAACTATAAAGTAGATAGGAATAATATATTTCACTTATATACAATCTTTGTGTGAGAATATGGTTACCAATAGTTAGGGGATGATATTATGCCTTCCGGCCAATTTTGGAAAACCGAATTATATGACAACAAACTGGGTTTTGTATCTGAGTACGGGAAGGAAGTTGTTGAATTATTAAGTCCTGCCCCAGGCGAGAAAATATTAGATGTAGGGTGTGGCACCGGAGATTTGGCCTATGAAATATCGAAAACGGGAGCAACAGTTGTAGGCATGGATTTTTCTACGGAAATGATTGAAAAAGCACGAGTGAAATATCCAACCATTCATTTTTTCACTGGAAATGGTGAACAGTTTCAGTTAGATGAATCATTTGATGCTGTATTCTCTAATGCGGCATTGCATTGGATGAAAAATGCGAAACAAGTGGTTGAAAATGTGTGGAATGTGCTAAACAGCGGCGGCAGATTTGTTGCTGAGTTTGGCGGCAAAGGAAATGTTAATCGAATAGTAAAAGCAACAACAGCTGTGCTTGATGAGGATTATGCTATTGATGCAGAAAAGTTAAATCCTTGGTTCTTTCCGAGCATTTCAGAATATAGCGCTCTACTTGAACAACAAGGCTTTCGAGTAACTTATGCCGTTCTTTTTGATCGGCCTACGAAGATGGAAGACGGTGAAGAAGGACTAAATCACTGGTTATCTGGTTTCGCAAATCATTTTTTCGCTAATGTATCGGAAGAAGATAAAAAGTTACTATACGCTAAAATAGCCACAAGAGTAAGAAATGATTTATTCCATGATGGTACATGGTATGTGGATTATGTGCGGATTAGAGTAAAAGCTATTAAGCCATAACTTTAAAGCCCCTATAAATAGAGAAAAAACTGCTGCTTAACCTTGTACGGTTTTAAGCAGCAGTCTTCTCTATTAAGAAGCAATCAGATGATAGGATGATTAACGAATACGATAGCTGAGATCGTTCCAACGAAGCTCGTTGCGAACACTGCGTACCGTTGAATGCTTATCGATTACTACGGTTTCAATGCCAACTTGATCCGCCCAGTCCACAAGCTGCTCAGTCGTTACGACATATGAGAATACGGTGTGATGAGCGCCGCCAGCGTAAATCCAGCTCTCTGCTGCTTCTCGAAGCGATGGTTCTGGTTTCCACAACACACGAGCTACTGGAAGCTTCGGCATTTCATGAGTAGGCTTCACTGCATCCACTTGGTTAATGATCAAGCGGAAACGATTGCCTAGATCGATGAGTGAAGCATTAAGCGCAGCACCAGAGCGTCCATCGAATACAATCCGTGCTGGATCCGCTTTGCCGCCGATGCCAAGCGGATGAACTTCGATTTTTGGACGGCTATCCGCGATTGTAGGACATACCTCAAGCATATGTGATCCAAGTACGAGCTCGTTGCCTTCTTCTAGATGATAAGTATAGTCCTCCATAAATGAAGTACCTTTGTTATTGGCAATCAACTTCATCATACGAGTAAGTGCAGATGTTTTCCAGTCGCCCTCGCCGCCAAAGCCGTATCCTTGCTCCATCAAGCGCTGAACTGCAAGACCTGGAAGCTGCTTCATGCCATGCAAATCTTCAAATGACGTAGTAAATGCGGAGAAACCGCCCTCTTGTAAAAATGCTTTTAAGCCAAGCTCAATGCGAGCTTGCTCGCCAATGGAAGCCCATGAAGCCGCATTGCCTCGTGTCTCTGACGAGATATCGTACTGCTCGTTATATTCCTCAAGCAGCTGCTTCACTTCTGAATCTGAAACTTCATTCATACGAGCAACAAGATCACCAATGCCATAACCATTAATCGACCAGCCGAATTTGATTTGCGCTTCAACTTTGTCGCCTTCCGTAACCGAAACTTGACGCATATTGTCTCCGAAGCGAGCAACCTTAAGATGACGGCCTTCATTAACTGCAATTGCCGTTCCCATCCAGCTGGCAATGCGGGAACGAGTAACGCCATCCTCCCAGTGACCCGTAACGACTTTACGCTCAAGTCCTAGACGGGAAAAAATATGTCCGAATTCACGGTCGCCATGCGCGGATTGATTCGTATTCATAAAGTCCATATCAATCGTTTCCCAAGGAATGTCACGGTTGAATTGAGTATGAAGGTGTAGTAATGGCTTACGCAGCTCAGACAACCCATGAATCCACATTTTTGCCGGTGAGAAGGTATGCATCCAAGTGATGATGCCTGCACAGTTCTCATCCGCTTTCGCTTCTAAGCAAAGCTTGTAAATTTCTTCTGGAGTTGTTACTACAGGTTTAAATACAATTTCGGATGAAATAACAGAATCATCATTCAACGCCGCAGCAATAATACGTGAATGCTGTGCAACCTCTTCTAATGTTTCTGGTCCGTACAAGTGCTGGCTGCCGGTAACAAACCAAAATTGATAGGGCTTAACTTGTAACATGGAATGGTTCCTCCTCAAGTTTTGCGAATGCAAAACAGCTCCGTAAGCATCCGCTTCAAGTTTTGCGAATGCAAAAACAGCTACGTAAGCATCCGCTTTAAGTTTTGCGAATGCAAAACAGCTACGTAAGCATCCGCTTTAAGTTTTGCGAATGCAAAACAGCTTCGTAAGCATTCACTGAGTAATAAACGTAATTTTAGAGATAACGCCTCTTCTCAACTTGTACGGACATTAGTGCTAGTTATCACTGGTATGACGATGCACTTGTACATACAACTTGACTCACGTTTATCATACTCCGAACCATAAATGTTTTCAATATGCAGCCTCTATAAAATTTCTAAAGAAAATCAAATTTGTTCCAGTCGGTATGTATAGCCGCAAAATGAACAACGAAATAATACGCTTTTATCGCCAACTTTGATAGTAAGCCTCTCGTCGTCCTCGATTTCAATGTACTCTCTGCCCTGCTCGTCCCGATCTCCCGTAGCAAACATTACTGTTTTATTCCCGCACTCGCACTCAAAACTCATCATGATATTGTTGCTCCTCTATTATTGTAGATTTACTAAATTATGCTCTTTTTTACACTGATTTTTGCTCTGTCAGCAACAGCATTTACTTATTCGCTGTAATAAACAGCCATTTTCATAACTTACGAATAAATACCAGCCTCTAAATGCGTCGGTTTCATTGCTTCATTGTGTTAGCTTCGATATAATTATCGTTGACATTATTATATTACAAAAACAAGGTCAAGGAAGGGTTACGAATAACATGTACATAGCAGATAAATGGGTAGACTACGAGGTTATAGATACAGGAGACGGAGATAAGCTCGAACGTTGGGGCAATTATACACTCCGCCGTCCAGATCCACAAATTATTTGGCCGATCACAAATGAAACAGGTCTTTGGAAAAATGCCGATGGCCATTACCATAGAAGCAATTCCGGTGGCGGTCAATGGTCGATGAGCGAATCATTGCCTGAGCGCTGGACAATTTCTTATGGCGAACTAAACTTCCATATCAAGCCGACAAACTTCAAGCATACAGGATTATTTCCAGAGCAAGCCGTTAACTGGAGCTGGATGATGGACAAAATCCGTAATGCAGGACGTCCTATTCGTGTCTTGAATCTCTTTGCCTATTCGGGCGGTGCCACCGTTGCAGCCGCAGCAGCAGGTGCTGAGGTATGCCACGTTGACGCAGCTAAGGGTATGGTCCAATGGGCAAAAGATAACGCCCAGCTGTCTGGACTTGAGTCCGCTCCAATTCGCTATATTACGGATGACGTGTTCAAATTCGTTCAACGCGAACAACGCCGTGGCAAGCAGTATGATGCGATTATAATGGATCCACCTTCTTATGGACGTGGCACGAATGGTGAAACATGGAAGCTCGAAGAAAATTTGTTTCCATTCTTACAATCCTGTACATCGATTTTGTCTGACAATCCATTGTTCCTACTCATCAACTCCTATACAACTGGATTATCGCAATCTGTTCTGCACAACCTGCTGCATATGACAATGAATGCCAAGTATGGTGGCGAGATCAACTGTGGAGAAATCGGATTGCCGATTACGAAATCCGGCCTTAATTTGCCGTGCGGAATACTGGGACGTTGGGAGTCTAAGTAATGACGATCAAGGTTCTGTTCGAGGACAATCATGTAATAGCTGTCGTTAAACCGCCTGGCGTCCTCTCACAAGAGGATGACACCGGCGATGCAGATATGCTTACCCTGCTTAAGCAGGATATAAAGGAACGATACAACAAGCCGGGAAACGTCTTTCTCGGCCTCGTTCACCGTCTTGACCGTATGGTTGGCGGCGTTATGATTTTTGCCAAAACCTCAAAAGCTGCGTCCAGATTATCCGAATCGGTTCGCAGTAGACATTTTGGCAAAACTTATGTTTGTGTTGTACAAGGTACGCCAAAACAAACTCAAGCGCGTTTAACTCATTATATTGTAAAGAACAGCAAACAAAATCAAGTAACCGTCTATAACAAACCCATGAATGAGGCTAAAGAAGCGATTTTGGATTACGAGGTAGCAGCTGTATCTGGCCGTTATTCATTGATTGCGGTGAAGCTGCATACCGGAAGGCCTCATCAAATCCGTGCACAGCTTGCTCATATCGGCTGTCCGCTCGTAGGTGACCTGAAATACGGCGCGAAACCAACAAGCGGCATATCCGAAATTGCGTTATGGTCAACCTCGGTTTCAGTCCCTCATCCTATAACAAAGGAATGGATGAGTTTTCGTTCTGTTCCAACCGGCTCTGATGTTTGGAATTGGTGGACTAGTTCGCAGCTAGAAGACGCCTCCAGTATGCTAAGCAATACGTAACAAGGAAGGACGAAATACTAATGCGCCGTAAAAGGCACCGAAAAACAAATTCTATACTATTATTACTAAGTTTACTTGGCTTACTGGTTATATTTTTAATGCCCTCCATTTACGAGAGGGCTTCTGCACCTGCCAGCTCGCTTCCTACAGCTTCAATTGACCCCACTCCTACTGAGCAAGCAGTCGTAACCCCTTCACCATCTCCTGAACCGACAGCACCACCAGAGCCTGTTTTTGCCGATGCCGTATGGATGGCCGTAGGCGACATCATGATGCATACGCCCCAGCTGCCCGGAGCTTTTGACAAGAAGACGAATCGATATAACTTCAAGCCGTTTTTTGCAGAGGTTAAACCGATTTTGGAGCAAGGTGATTGGGTTATTGCCAACCTAGAAACACCAATTGCTGGTGTGGAATATGGCTATACTGGATACCCAACGTTTAATGCGCCAACCGAACTTGGAGAAGCGATCAAGGATGCTGGATTTAACTTAATAACAAATGCCAACAATCATTCACTTGATAAAGGCGAGTCAGGTGTGTTTCGCACTCTCGAGAATTTAAAGAAGCTTGGTCTTCCAAGCAAGGGAACAGCCGCATCACAAGAAGAAGCAGACCAAGCTGTCCTATCCGAGAAAAATGGCATCGTGATGGGATTGTTAGCTTACACCTATGGAACAAATGGCATTCCAATTCCTGAAGGCAAACCTTACCTCGTTTCGCTTATTGATGAAGAGAAAATTAAAGCAGACATCATACGGCTGCGTGAAGCAGGTGCTGACTTTATTACCGTTTCTCTGCATTTCGGAACTGAATATCAGATTATACCGAACGAAGAACAAAAACGTCTCGCTCGTTCGCTTGTCGCTGCGGGTGCAGATATTATTGCCGGTTCGCATCCCCATGTTGTCCAGCCCTATGAAGTGCTTGAAACAACCGATGAGAATGGTCATGTAAAAAAGGGACTTATTATTTATTCTATGGGAAATTTTATTTCTAATCAGCGGGGCGAATCGAAGGATTACGGAGTTATTTTTAAAGTTAATGTTCGTAAAAATATGACAGAAGGCACAGTTACTATCACTGATGTTGAATCCATTCCGACATGGGTGCATCGCTACAAGCCAGATCGTTCCTTTCGATATCGCATCTTGCCAATCGAAGAAACATTAGCTGCTTCAAATGATACCTTGCTAACGCAAGCCGACTACGAGGTGCTCCAAAAAAATTACGATATGCTGCGCAATCGGCTCGATTCTATGAAATAAGCGTTGAATAGCGAAATCAGATTACAAATTTGCTACTTTGCCCAACAAGTAAACCAGCAGCTGCTGGTTATGAGAGGAAATGCGGTCCAGCGATTGTTCGATCATTTGAGTCCGAATCGTTGTACCGCGCTCCGCCTCCGCTTTGCCCTTCTCCGATACAGAAACCCAAACAATTCTTCGATCATGATCATCTCTTGTACGTTCAATGAGCTCATTTCTTTCCATTCGATCCAACAGTGTTGTAATTGCAGCAGGCGTAGTCGCTAAATATTGGAGCAGATCAGATGGCTTCATCGGTTGGTGCTGAAGCATCAGCTCTAATACATTCAGCTGCCCTTCTGTCAAAGGAGCAAGCGATTGTTCCAAGTTATTTTTC
This sequence comes from Pristimantibacillus sp. Z349TD_6, assembly GCF_056173205.1. Taxonomy (NCBI): domain Bacteria; kingdom Bacillati; phylum Bacillota; class Bacilli; order Caryophanales; family Paenibacillaceae; genus Pristimantibacillus (SeqCode); species Pristimantibacillus sp. Z349TD_6. The sequence goes on from NZ_CM149662.1 coordinate 4,289,109, forward strand.
CATTCACGCGAAAGCTTCGTCCATAATCGAGTAAATTCTCCAGACACCATACTCCCACACTCGCTCTCTGTCAATTTCCATCTATTTGCTATTTATTATAGCAGTCTTTATTGTCGAATAAAAGATTAACCCAATTAATAATTTGCGCTATTAATCGATATATTGTTGAACATTATGACAGCGTTAGACATACAATAAGGCGAAAGCCCAGCGCTATGTCTATTCATGCTTAAACAGTAAGGAGCGTGCACCCAGTGGAAGAAAGAAAAGCTGTAATCATTCAAAAAATTAAAAATTATGGCATTATAAAAGACCCACAATGGCTGGACCGCCCGGATGAGCTGGTACCATTGTGGGTCATGCTTGAAGCTATTTTGGAAGTCATTGAACGGTTTGATCCGCCTAATCGACCTTTTGATTAGTGTCTGTTATGGAACGGGCAAGCGTGCTCGTAATAACGTCGGTTTTCTCTACTGGGAATATGAGCTTGCCTATCGATTTGCGATCTTCAATTGGTGCTTTCTCCGATGTAGCAGAAAGCTTCGCTCCTGATGAGGTAATCGCTACGATCTCTTTGGCTGCCTTGCAATAATAAGCCCCAATCAGTGACGAACCGTTTGGACGCACTCGTTTGCCTTCTTTAAATTCGAACGTTTGAACACCCTTGCCGCCTCTGCCCTGAATTGGATAATCCAGCAGCAAAGTACGTTTGGCGTAACCGATATCGGTAATGACGAGTAATTCGCCTTCATCCTCAGCAACCCATTCCGCGGTGACAAGCTCGTCTCCATCCTTAAGCTGGATACCTCTTACGCCTGTTGCAACTCTGCCCATTGAATTGACTTCGGACTCTGTAAACCGAATACTCATTCCCTGCTTAGTAATAAGCATGATTTGCTTCGAACCATCACTCAAAACAACACGAATGACTTCATCGCCCTCTGAAACCTTGCAGGCTGCAACCGCAGTGGATCTTGTAGTTGCGTATTCCTTAAGCTCCGTACGCTTGACTTGGCCACGTTTCGTTATGAAAACAAGTGATGCTGTAGATGCCAAAATATCTTTAATTGGAATGACGCTTACGATCGAATCATCCTTCGGAATAGGTACAACATTCACTATCGCTGTTCCGGTATCTTTCCATTTGAATTCTGGAATCTGATGGACCGGCAGCAAATAATATTGACCTTTGCGCGTAAAGAGCAGCAAATTGTCAATCGTATTGACTTCAAGCAACTCTCTTACGAAGTCGCCTTCCTTGACGCCTGCGTTTTGCAGCTCGCCTCCGGATCTCGTAAACGAGAGCATGCTTGTCCGTTTTACATAACCATCCTGGCTTAATGTAACTAGAACATCCTCTGGTGTAACAAGAACTTCGAGGTTAACTTTCAGCTCTTCGATCTCACCGCGCAGAACAGAACGGCGATCAATGCCATATTTGGTTTGAATCTCAAGCAGTTCATCCCTAATAACACCAATCAGCTTCTTCTCGCTAGCCAAGATCGATTTCAAGTAAGCAATCTTCTTCATCGCTTCCTTAAGCTCTTTCTCAAGCGTCGTAATTTCCAAGTTCGTTAAGCGATAAAGCTGTAAAGTAAGGATGGCATCTGCTTGACGAGCGGAGAAATCGAACTTCGCAACCAAGTTGTCTTGTGCATCCCCGCGATTTTTGGATGCTTTGATCGTCGCTATAACTTCGTCTAATATGTTGAGCGCTTTGACAAGTCCTTCTACAACATGAGCGCGATCTTCCGCCTTCTCAAGATCATATTTCGTGCGGAAAGTTACTACTTCCTTCTGGTGATCGATATATGCCGATAATATTTGTTTAAGACCAAGCTGCATCGGTGTTTTGTTCACGATTGCGACCATATTGAAGCTGTAAGCTACCTGCAGATCCGTTTTCTTGAACAAATAAGCCAGAATACCTTGTGCATCGGCATCCTTCTTAAACTCAATGACGATGCGCAGACCATTGCGTCCGCTCTCATCACGCACCTCTGCAATGCCTTCGACCTTCTTCTCTAGCCGAATGTTTTCCATCGCGGTAACCAACCGTGACTTAACGACCTGATATGGAATTTCAGTAATGACAAGCTGCTGCTTGCCTCCGCGCACATCCTCGATAGCCGTCTTAGCACGAATGTAAATGCGACCTTTACCCGTAGCATAAGCGTCTCGAATGCCTTCTTCGCCCATAATAATGCCGCCAGTAGGGAAATCCGGACCTTTTACATAGGTCATAAGTTCTTCTTGCGTCAGCTCTGGGCTTCCCATAAGGGCGATACACGCATCAATAACCTCACGCAGGTTATGAGGCGGGATTTCCGTGGCAAAGCCGGCAGAGATGCCGCTGGTCCCGTTTACGAGCAAGTTGGGGTACCGCGACGGCAGCACAACCGGCTCCTTCGTTGTATTATCGAAATTATCCTTGAATTGTACCGTTCTTTTCTCTATGTCACGAAGCAGCTCCATCGCAATTGGCGATAGACGCGCTTCCGTATAACGCATAGCTGCAGCTGGATCATCATCCTGAGAACCCCAGTTTCCGTGTCCATCAACGAGCGGATGTCCCATTTTCCAAGGCTGTGCCATCCGTACCATGCCCTCATAAATCGATGAGTCACCATGTGGATGGTAGTTACCCATAACGTCACCGACTGTTTTAGCTGATTTGCGGTATTGCTTGTCCGGTGTATTTCCTGAATCATACATCGCATATAGAATACGACGCTGCACGGGCTTCAAACCATCGCGAACGTCAGGAATGGCACGGTCCTGAATTATATACTTTGAATAGCGTCCGAAGCGGTCGCCTACCACTTCCTCCAAAAACGCCGGTAAAAACTGTTCCAGCATACTCATGCAGAAATCCCCCTATTCCTCATATTCCATAAAATCGACATTCTCAACAATCCAACGTTTACGCGGATCTACCTTATCTCCCATAAGCGTTGATACTCTGCGTTCTGCTTTGGCTGCATCCTCGATTTGTACCTGAAGAAGCGTTCTTTTCTCTGGATCCATCGTCGTTTCCCACAATTGATCAGGATTCATCTCACCAAGCCCTTTATAACGCTGAAGCTCATAATTTTTACCGTATTCCTTCAAATAGTTTTGAAGCTGCTCATCTGTCCACGCATAACGAATCGTTTCCAGCTTGCCTGATTTACGTGTAATTTTGTAAAGCGGAGGCTGAGCGATATAAACGCGTCCCAAATCGATTAACGGCTTCATATAACGGTAGAAAAAAGTAAGAAGAAGCACTTGGATATGAGCACCGTCTGTATCCGCATCAGTCATAATAATAATTTTATTATAGTTGCATTCCTCAGCGACAAACTCAGAACCCACACCTGCCCCTATTGCAGAAATGATGGCCTTGTACTCGTCGTTTTTCAAAATATCGATGAGCTTGGCTTTCTCCGGATTCATCGGTTTTCCCTTAAGCGGCAGCAGCGCTTGATATTTCGAGTCACGGCCCTGCTTAGCTGAACCGCCAGCTGAATCCCCTTCCACAATAAACAATTCCGTGCGAGTAATATCTTTTGACTGTGCAGGAGTTAGTTTGCCATTTAGATTTGAGCTCTCGCTCCGCTTCTTGCCGCTGCGGATTTCCTCACGTGCTTTGCGTGCTGCTTCTCTCGCTTTCGAGGCTTGAAGTGATTTCTTTAACAGCATTTGTGCGATTTGAGGGTTTTCCTCAAGAAACACCTGCATCTTCTCCGAGACGATTGCGTCAACAGCGCTTCGTGCAGATGAGCTTCCGAGCTGGTCTTTTGTTTGTCCGACAAACTCAACCTCAGACATTTTGATATTAATAACGACCATCATGCCTTCGCGCAAATCGTTGCCTTCAAGGTTTTTGTCTTTCTCCTTAAGCATCGCAGCTTTACGGGCATAGTCGTTCATGACGCGAGTATATGCGGTTTTAAAACCGGTTTCATGCGTACCGCCGCCGCGTGTCGGAATGGAATTGACGAAGGAAGCAATCGTCTCCGTGTATCCGTCATTGTATTGGAGGGCTACCTCCACCTCAATATCATCGCGCTCACTAGCAAAATGAATAACATCGTGCAGTACGGTCTTTTCTTCATTCAAAAACTGAACGAATTGACGAGCTCCGCCTTCATAATGAAACACATCCTGCTTGCCGCTGCGGTCGTCTTTAATTGTTACCTTTAATCCAGAGTTTAGAAAAGCAATCTCTTGCAAACGCTCAGCCAGCGTATCATAACTTAATGTTGTGCCATTCTGGAACACGCGGCCATCCGGCTTAAAAGTAACCTTAGTGCCTGTCCGATTCGTAGTGCCAATAATCTCAAGTCCGCGTACGGGCTCACCAACATGCTCACGTCCCGCTTCATCGATCCAATATTCAAAGCGTTGTCTGTGAATTTTGCCGTCTCGGTAAATATCAACCTCAAGCCATTCTGACAAAGCATTTGTAACGGATGCGCCAACGCCGTGTAGACCGCCGGATTTCTTATATCCGCCGCCGCCAAATTTACCGCCCGCATGCAAAATCGTAAATACGACCTGCGGTGTAGGAATACCGGTCTTATGCATGCCGGTAGGAATACCACGCCCGTTATCGTGTACCGTTACTGCTCCGTTCTTGTGCAGCGTCACTTCAATGGCCGAACAAAATTTAGCCAAATGCTCATCGACTGCATTATCGACAATTTCCCAAACGAGATGATGCAAACCCGAACTGCTTGTACTTCCTATGTACATGCCCGGTCTTTTACGAACTGCTGTTAACCCTTCAAGCACCTGTATATCATCGGCCTCATAATTTCGGTCTGCGGCCGCTGTATTTGCGAAGAGATCTGTTTGCTCAGACATGAGCGTCCCCCTATCTATAATCACGTTTCCGTATCTTCAAGCTATTTTAATTCAATTTGTCATGTTTCGTAAAGTCTCCAAAAAAAACGATTAGTGCAATTGAACGATCTTCAAGCCTTATTTTGTTAATGGTCATAAGAGATACATATAAGGATAACACACTATCCTTGCTTAACAGAACCTTCCAACGTTTTGTTGTGAGGTGTTCTATAGTTTCCTGTCTTGTTTCAACAGCAGCATTACTTATTCATAACCTACAGCTCAGCGTATGTAATAATCGGAATAAGCGCAAGCATAATTAACACAATAACAAAAAAACTTTTTTTGTTCCACAATTTCTACAACTCATTTTCAATAAAACGCTTAATTTATTCGTGTATATCCACGGTTTGAGCATTTCTACCAGCTTCGACCACGAAACATTGCGTTATACGCTTGTCGTACATGGAGAATTTACTGCAATGACATTAGCTAAATCCTTCGAAAATAAAATGGAATGCACACATCACTTTAATAACTGTTGTTAGCATGTTTTGCAGAATCAATAGATTTATGTATGCGTGGTAACAATTTGTATTAAAAAAAGCGATTGTGAGGCTCAGCCTTGCCTAATTAATCGATTAGGATTGACTTTAATGCTCAACCTTCGTAATATGGTTTACGATTCAAATCTACACCCAAAATCATATTCGAGGTAGCAGAATGAATACGAATGAACGCATTGATTGTTTGAAATGCAAACATTATTTTATTACATGGGAGCCAAGTGCACCTAAAGGCTGCAGAGCTTTTGGATTTAAAACAAGCGTACTGCCGAGCATAATGGTTTTTCGCTCATCTGGCAAACCCTGCATGCATTTTGAAACAAAAGAAAATCATAAAAAATAAGATTATATCAAAAGTTTTGAAATTAGTGTATTAGGGATATTCCGAACAAAAAAAGCACCCTAAGGTGCTTTTTTGAGAACAATGCGAACTACGACTTTCTTCCTATTACTTATGCTTCGACCAGTTAGGGTCGCTATTCTCAAGCAAATAAGAAAAATCGTTTTCCAAACGCTTTTGCTCCTGCTTCTTCTTTTCTTCTTCCTGTTTGCGAAGTTCTTCTTTACGTGATGCTTCAGCCTGCTTCATATCATCCGCTTGTGCTTTTAGCTTGCCTAGCACCTCATTGCTTAATAAATCCTTAAGCGTCAAGCCGTTTTCCGACTCATTTTTCGGAGCATTTTTTGATGATGTTCTAGGAGCTGAAGACGTTATTTTTTTCTGTTTTTTACCCATAGCTGCTGCACCTGCCTTAAAATAAACTTTCTATTCGTTAGTATACGATACGTAAAGAGCTTCTGCAGCTTTACGAGCTAAATCTCGTGCTTGCTCTACATCAGGAGCAGTGCTCAGCGCAACGGCCATTCTTCGTCCAACCTTCGTTTCTGGTTTTCCAAAAACGCGAACCTGTGTATTAGGAACCGACAAAGCCTCTTCAATACCGCCAATACGGAAATCGGAAGATTCACGGTCTGCTTTCAACGTATGTGATGCACCATGTGACAGCAACCGAATTGTTGGAATTGGAAATCCTAAAATAGCTCTTACATGCAGGGCAAACTCTGAAAGATCCTGAGTCGCCATCGTTACCATGCCTGTATCATGTGGACGCGGCGATACTTCACTAAACAAGACGCCATCCTTTGTAATGAATAGCTCCACTCCGTAAATACCAAAACCGCCCAGCTCATCGGTGATGCGTTGCGCTATGGACTCCGCTTGAGCAATTTGTGCCTCAGTCATATGATGCGGCTGCCAGGACTCGATATAATCGCCATCCTTCTGCACATGACCAATTGGCGGACAATAGCTTGTACCCGAAACTGATCGTACGGTAAGCAGTGTAATTTCAGATTCAAATGTTACAAAGCCCTCCACGATAACACGCTGCTTCTTGGCACGTCCACCTTCCATCGCATAGCTCCAGCATGCTTCAAGCTCCGCTTCAGATCGGCAAACGCTTTGTCCTTTGCCTGAGGAGCTCATAATTGGTTTGATGACACATGGGAAACCAAGCGTTTCGGCCGCAAGAGCAAGCTCTTCAAACGTATCTGCAAATCGATATGGCGCGGTAGGCAGCTCCAATGTCTCAGCAGCTAAGCGGCGAATGCCTTCGCGGTTCATCGTCAGCCAAGCTGCGCGTGCTGTAGGAATAACGCGATGTCCTTCCTTCTCAAGTTCAAGCAGCGTTTCTGTAGCTATTGCTTCAATTTCCGGAACAATATAGTCAGGCTGCTCCTTCTCAATAATACGGCGAAGCTCAGCCCCATCCAGCATATCCGTTGTATAACTGCGATGTGCAACCTGCATAGCTGGTGCTTGATCATAGCGATCTACTGCAATGGTCTCGATGCCAAGCCGCTGAGCCTCCAATACAACCTCTTTACCAAGCTCACCAGAGCCTAGCAGGAGCAACTTGCGAGCATTCGTTGTTAAGGGTGATCCATACATAAAGAAAAAGAACCTCCTGGAAGCAAATCGAATCGTCAGCTCTGTCCTAAAGGCAGAGACTAGCGTTTCGGTTCGTTTTTTCTTCCATTGTGGAGGTTCTAAGCTTAAAAATCAACTATTTTATAAGCATTTGCTGAAATGAATGATGCTCACGTTTTAAAGAAAACGGTACTGTGCTTCGATCAAGCCGTTGTAAACGCCGCGCTTTGCAAGCAACGCTTCGTGATTGCCTTGTTCAACGATTTCACCGTGGTCAAGCACGATAATTTCATCCGCGTGACGAATCGTCGACAATCGGTGAGCAATCATAAAGGATGTACGTCCTGCTAGAAGAATTTTAAGAGCTTCTTGAATTTTCAGCTCCGTTTCAGTGTCAATGCTGGCTGTTGCTTCATCCAAAATTAGAATTTGCGGATCAGCTAGCAATGCTCTGGCGAACGATAACAGCTGACGCTGACCCATGGAGAGTACATTGCCTCGCTCCTCAACCTGCGTATCATAGCCATCTGGCAGCCCCATAATGAAATCATGCGCGTTAACGGCTTGAGCTGCTGTTACGATCTCCGCATCGGTTGCATCCAAGCGGCCATAACGGATATTGTCACGAATCGTGCCTGCAAAAATAAACGTATCCTGGAGCACGATGCCAACCTGTGAGCGCAGGCTTTCGATCGTCACATCACGAATATCGATGCCGTCAATGAGGACACGGCCTTCAACCGGATCATAGAAACGGCATAATAGGTTGATGATTGTACTTTTTCCTGAACCAGTATGCCCGACGAGCGCTATCGATTGGCCTGCTTTTACATCGATGGTGATGCCCTTGAGTGCTGGCCTTCCCTTCTCGTATTCGAACACGATATGGTCGAACTTTACAGCGCCAACAATTTTCGGAAGCGGCTTTGCAACCTTTAGTTCAGCTACAGTCGGTTCTTCATCAATAAATTCAAAAATCCGTTCTGATGAAGCCATCGCAATAAGCAGCTGGGAGTACATTTGTCCTAGTCGGTTGATCGGGTCCCAGAAGTTACCGATATAGTTGGCATAACCAACAAGCAATCCAACGGTAATCGCACCTATTTGAATGAGGTGGGAGCCATACCAGAATAGAATAAAAGTACCGATTGCTGAAGTGATCTCGATTACAGGGCCGAACGTTTGGTTAAGGGATGACGCTCGGTTCCATGATTTATTGTTGATCGTATTCATATGATCGAAGAAACTCATATTGTCTTTCTCTTGCACGTACGCTTGCGTTACCTTCATCCCTTGAATACTTTCATTTAAATGAGAGTTAATACGGGACTGCTTAATGCGCACATCCTGCCATGCAAAACGAATCTTTTTGCGCAGAGTCGTCGATACAATGAACATTAACGGTACGGTTATCATGACCGCAAGGCCAAGCTTAAAGTTCCATACGAGCAAAATAATGACGATACCGAACAATTGCACACAGTCCATCAATAAGTTGACGACACCGTTTGTAAACAAATCCTGCAGTGCATTTACGTCATTCGTGACACGAACGAGTACTGAGCCTGCTGGGCGCTTGTCGTAAAAACGGAAGCTTAGCTTTTGAATATGCTGGAATAAATGATTTCTGAGATCATAAATAACTTTTTGCCCAATGATATTCGTATATTTGATTCGGTACGTATTGGATGCCCATTGAATAACATATAAGACCAGCATAATGCTTGCGATAGTAATCAACTTTGGTACACTTGTTTCACCTTGCTCAGGAGCAATCGCTTCGTCAATTGCCAAAATGACGAGCGCCGGCACGCCTAGGCGTGTCAACGTACCAAGAATCATCATAACGATGACGGGCATTAATTGTTTGGTGTAAGGCTTCATATATCCGAATAGGCGGCGCAATTGGCCCCAGTTAAAGGGCTTTTCAATCAGCTCATCGTCTTGGTATATGAAGCGTTCATTTTTATTGCTAGCTTTTGCTTTGGCACTCGTACTCATTATACGGTACTCCCTTTCCGCTCATTCGCTTGCGCAGCTATTGCAGCATCATCAAGCGGATAGTCAGCATATTGAATGTTGTAGGTGTCGCGGTATGGTCCTTGCTGCTTAATCAACTCTGCGTGTTTACCACGCTGAACGACATGGCCTTTGTCTAATACGATGATTTCATCGGCATGTCTAAGCGAAGAAATCCGATGTGCAATAATAAAGGTCGTGCGGCCAGCCATCAGCTCCTTGAAGCCCGCTTGAATTTCATGCTCGGTTTCCATATCTACCGCGCTTGTTGCGTCATCCAAAATTAAAATTCTAGGATTTTTTATGAGTGCTCTAGCAATGGCAATCCGCTGTTTTTGTCCACCGGACAAGCCCATTCCTCTTTCGCCGACGATCGTATCGTAGCCTAGCGGCAGCTCCAAAATAAAGTCATGCGCTTTAGCCAGCTTAGCTGCGTGCTCGATCTGCTCTGGCGTTACATCCTTCACGCCATAAGCGATATTATCGCGAATCGATGCCGAGAATAAGAACGTTTCTTGAAACACGGGTGCTATTAATGAACGAAGACTTGCGACATCCAAATTTTTAATATCGATCCCGTCTAGCGTAATTGAACCTGTTTTTACATTATAGGCTCTCATTAACAATTGAATAATCGTTGATTTCCCTGAGCCTGTCGCACCAAGAAACCCAATGACAGAGCCTGCTGGCGCATCAATGACCAAATCGGTTACCGCCGGCGTTTTGTCAGGATAACTGAACGTAACATGATCGAAGCGTACATGACCTTTTACGGTACCGCTGCTAACCTCAATCGCGTGCTCAATATTTTTCACATGAACATGTTCATTCAGCAGTCCTAGTACACGCTCGCCTGAAGCTTTGAACTGCGTGTAGTTGTTAATATGGAACCCTAGGCCCCACATCGGACCGATAATGTACCAAATCAAGCTGAAAAATGCGACAAATTCACCGAGCTGCAGTGATCCGTTAATGACAAGAATACCGCCTGTTACAAGCAGGATAACTGCGCTTAAGTTCGCAACAAGCTCCATTACAGGGAAAAATTTCGCCCAAATCTTTGCTGCGCCAACCTGATTCGTTTGATAGGCTTCACTGCGTATGGAAAATTTCGATACCTCATGCGATTCACGTGCAAATGATTTAACCGTGCGTACGCCCGTAATATTCTCTTGAACCGCTGTCGTTAAATTACTCATCGCTTGGCGCATTTCGCGGAACGCTGGATGAATATTGCGTTCAAACCGAATGGCTGCGAAGCCTAGCAGCGGTATCGTTACTAATGTAATCAATGTTAGCTGCCAATGAATAGAGAGCATCATTGCGCCGCCGAACAAGATCATCAACACCATATTCAAGATTTGTGCAAAGCCGAAACCGATAAAGTTGCGAATCGCCTCTAAATCAGCTGTTAAACGTGACATCAAATCGCCTGTTTTTGCTTTGTCATAATATTGAAATGACAGCGTCTGCAGCTTGTCGTACAGTGCATTCCGCATGTGGAATGCCACTTTGTTACCAAGCCGTGCACCAAAAAAACCATGTAAATACTGCATGCATCCTTTAATGATAATGACTCCGACTACTGTAAAAGCAAGCGTCGGCACTAACTCGAATTTTTTCGGCGTGATGACATCATCAATCAAGTATCGCAGTAAATTCGGATAGACAAGTCCGAGCGCCGTAGCGCACATTAAGCAAAATATCGAGGTGAACATAAACTTTCGTTCCGCCCAATAAAATGCTTTCAACTGCCTTAGTACGTCCAAGTAAATCCATCTCCCCGTATCTATTTTGTAAGCATGAATGAATATTATCAGCATCATCAAATGCGAGCAAACAGTATAAATATGCATATACCTGTTATAAACCGCTTATTGACTCGTTATCTAAATTGGAAACGGTTAATACTCCCAATTGGTCGCGAATCATGACAAATATGTGCCTATTACTCAATTTTTGCACAAAAACACACTAAATAAAAAAAAGCTTTTGCAAGCGTTTTACACGCTCGCAAAAGCATTCAGCTGTTAATGCGATAGAACAATCCGTATTCATTGACAATTAGATATGAATCAATTGATTATACAGCTGCTTCAGCTCAGCCGTGTCCGCACTGCCGGACAACGAGATTCGTTTGCCACTTTCATAGGCAAGCATATCGTCTTGCAGCTGTTTACCAGCTTGATCAGCCGCTTTCTGCCAAATTTGCTCGTAAAGCGATGTCCACAAGAGCGTTTGCTCGGACATCCATCCATTTAATGAAGGAGCAAGCAGCGCTTCAAGCTCTTTGCGAAGAATCGATTTGCCTTCGCCTTCAAAAAATTGACGCGGTGATTTGAAACGGCTCCAAAGCAGCTTCGTATCAACGTTATCCGCTTCCCAAGCGGTCGGCTCATCTGGCGTTGGCAAAGCAGCTGGCGCATAAGGAACAGCACTATACGCGGAAATTGAATTTTCTAAACGCTGCGCAGTATGAATATATTGCTTTTGCAGCTGCGTATGAATGCCTCGCTCCATACGAAGCGAGGTTGCCAGCATCTCCTGTGACAGCTCCAGCTGGACGAGCCGCTGCAGCTCCAGCCAAGATGTCCAAATGGCTTTGCGCAAGTCACGTCCATCATCCTGCAAGGAGGCCGGATTAAAGGCTAAGTTATAAAACTCACCAAAACGGTATTGGATACGCTGAACGACATAATACAATAGCTCACTAAGCTCCTGCTTTAGCTGCTCAGGGATCGTTCCGGTTTGAAGCGCTGATATATCGATCTTCGCTTCATTCACCGCTTGCAGCAGCGCAACAAGCTCAGCTTCACGCCCAGCTGCATCGCCCTCTGCGCTTTGAAGCCAGCCGGCAACTGTCGCTGCCGCTCGTTTCAAGTCCTGCTCAGCGGCATCAATAGCTAGCCGTCCGAGATCGTTCTGAATAAAGGAAAGAAATGATTGCTCGAAAGCTTCAATGCCGGAGCGTTGCAGCAGCTCTGCATTTCCATCTAGTTTACCGTCCAGCGCCTGCAAGCTCGATACAGGGAATAAGCGAGGAGAGCGAATTGCATGCTGCAGCAAATTCGTCTCTACATGCTTTAGCACTCCTGTAAGCTCCTCCTGATCTGCCGCCAAATCGGCTGCGTTAACAAGGAAAAACATTTTATCAAGCTCAAACTGATCCTTCACCCTGCCAAGCTGCATCAGAAACTGACGATCAGCTTGCGAGAAGGCGTGATTGTAATACGTGACAAACAAAACTGCATCGGCGTTTTTAATATAATTGAAGGCTACGCCCGTATGTCTAGCATTTACAGAATCCGCTCCTGGCGTGTCAACGAGCACGATACCCTGCGCCGTCAATGCGCAGTCATAATGTAGCTCAATTTCACTCACGAAGCAGGAACGAGATTCCTCAGCAACGTACTTTTCGTATTCCGCTTGATCGACCGACAGCTGCTGACCGAGCAGCGGTTCATGCTCTGCCCAGCCTGCACGGGCTGCGCGCAGGAAGCTGAAATGCGGGCGACCGCCAGCTCCGATGGAATCCGGAGATAGGCGATCGATCGCCCGCATGAGAGCAGCGTCATCAGACTGCTGCTCTTTTTCACCGAGGAGCGCTAGGGAATAGCGCACATCATCGATAATGGCAGCGCGCGTCTTCATGACAATGCGCGCTGTACCATGACCGTGCTCCGCCGTAGGGGGCACGAGTCGGTTGATCGCTGCCGTCGTCGGATTAGGAGAAACCGGCAGCACCGGTTCTCCGATCAGCGCGTTCGCAAGCGATGATTTGCCGGCGCTGAAGGCGCCGAATAATGCGATGGTGAAGCGGCTGTCCTGCAGCCGCTTCGCCTTATCGCTCATCGCTTGCGCAGCAGCCGCAAGCGCAGCATGCGGCGCCAGCAGCTCCGCGGCGCTGGCTAAGCGCGCTGCAGCGCTGTGCTGCTGCGCCAAAGCTGCTCCGCCAGCTAGGGCGCTTCGCCCTGCTGCCGTATGATGCTGCCCCGCTTGCGCGCTTCGCCCGCTCTCGCTCGCAAGCACACCCCGCGCTTCAGCAGCGTCGCTGCCAGCTTGCGCGGCAATACCCCCGCCAGCCACAGCTGCACGCGGTGCTGGCAATGCCGGCCTTGCCGGCGCCTCAGGCAGCGCGGCAGTTAGCCGCGCCTTATGCTCCTCGGCGCGCTTCGCCAGCGCCGTAAGCGCATGAAGTGCACCAGCCTGCGCGCGAAGCGCAGCAAGCTGTGACTCTGCCTCAGCGGCGGCAGCTTCGCCTACCGCCGCTGCATGGTCTGCCAGCGCATCGATAATCTCAAGCGCGCGCTGGCGATAAACGGCCTTCACATCCGCGGCTAGATCGCGGCTGAACGTCATCGTATATTCGTTGCTGATGACGGCGCCAGGTTTCACCCTCGCAATAAGCCACTCCGAATCCGGCAGCCAAGCCAAGTTCCGCGCGAGCTCCGATTCCAGCAGCTCGCCATCGTATGATATACGCTCTGCTTCCGTACGGAGCAGATGCTTCACATGCCAGTCGATCGAAGCGCTAATTAAACTGTTTAATTCCTCGCTGAACGCCAGCAAGCGCCGTTCCTGCTCAGCAGCAGTCTTAGCTGCCGCAAAAAGCAGCCCCGCTTTAAAACCAGGCTTACGGCTCTCCAGAAACGTTTGAGCCAAATCACGCAGTCCCGCTGGAGTAATATTCGCATTATCCAGAAGCGTTTGCAGCTCTTTGCGAAGCTGCGCCCGGTAAACCTCTTTCTGCTCTGAAACATGCCGAATCTTCTGTTTCAGCTGATCCATTTGTGTTGTGACAAGGGCAACAGCTTCCACGCCGCCTGCCTCAGCAAGAAGCCGTTCACGCTCAGGCTCCGCTTGCTGCTCGCTCCATTTCAAATGTCCATCAGCTACATGGCGCAATGACGCATCTACACTGTACACACAAAGCGGTTTGCGGATCGTTTGCAGTTTATCTAGCAGCTCAAGCAGCTGCTCCCACTCTTGATGAGGATGTTCTGGCTCGCGCAACGACAAATAAACGATCCCCGCCGGCTCCAAGTGCCAAGCGTGAAACGCATCCTCAACGCTTTGACGATAGCTTGCGAAAGAAAGCTCGCGATCACGATGCTTATCAATCTGATTCACAATAAAATATAAGGGCTTTCCCCAATCCTTCAATTGCTTCGCAAAAGAAAAATTGATTTCAGACTGCACATGATTATAATCCATGACATAAAAAACGACGTCTGCAAGATGCAGCGCGGATTCGGTTGCCATCCGGTGTGCATCATCAGTTGAATCAATGCCAGGCGTATCGAGGAGCACGGTATGATCTCCTAAAAGCTCGGACGGATATACGATCGATACAGAAGTAAATTGCTCGCCATCGACACAATAACGGTCAAGCTGGTCGATCGGAACTTCCGCTTTGGAAGCCACACCATTCTTTACGGTTTCAACAGCTGCATAAGCACGATCCCCGCCGCGAATAGACACAACGTTCGCGCTTGTTGGAATTGGACTTGAAGGAAGCAGCTTAGTTCCGCATAAACGATTAATGAGAGTTGATTTGCCAGCTGAAAAATGTCCACAAAAAGCGACAGTAAGCCGACCATCGGTCAGCTTACTGTTTAGCTCCTGTGCTTGCTTGGCATGTAATGTATCTCCTGCAGCTGACATTAAACCAGCTGCTTCGGATATAGCTCCTGCTATGCTTTGCACGGTTGTTTCTGTCATTTGCTTCTCCTTAAACGGCTTGCTCTTCTTCAGACGGCAAACAAATTTCAAATACGTTGCCATGTTGCAAGATCATAATGTTGCGCTCTTTATCTCTCATCACAACAACCTCAGGTTTAATGCGCATACGCTCGATGTATTGATCAGGCACATCGCCTGAGCCGCTAACTGTAATGCCTTCTACAAGGATATCCTCGTGCTCCTCTGGCGGAGACTCAAGCACTTGCTCATAAATATCAGAAAAAAGCTCAAAATTGTTTGTGTACACGGAAATACAGTTCATGTTCATCATCCTTCACTGGCTATTTTAGGTTTTATACTCTTATTTTTGGTTTTAAAACCTGGCTTCATACGTTGTTTACCTTCTTTGCACAAATCAAGCAGCGGACAAATTGGACACTGCGGGCTTTGCGCTTTACAGTGATAGCGGCCGAAAAAGATGAGTCTGTGGTGGGTTAATGTCCACTCCTCGCGCGGAACGAGTTTCATCAGCTTCTTCTCTACCTCTAGGACACTGTCTTCGGCCTTAGCGAATCCCAGTCGCTTCGTTACACGATCCACATGCGTATCAACAGCGATGGCAGGCACACCAAATGCATTAGACATGACGACGTTAGCCGTCTTCCGCCCTACACCTGGCAGCTCGGTCAGACCTTCATGGCTTTCAGGCACTTTCCCGTCATATTTATCTATGACAATACGGCAAAGCTTTTGTATATTTGATGCTTTACTTCGAAACAAGCCGATGCGGCGAATGTCCTGCTCTAGTTCTTCCAGCGGTACGCTCAAATAATCCTCGGGGCACTTATACTTTTGAAATAAGTTCACCGTCACCTTATTGACCGTCTCATCCGTACATTGCGCAGACAGCAGTACTGCTATTGTAAGCTCAAACGGATTGCTGTGATTAAGCTCACAGTGTGCATCTGGAAACATGTCCGCAATAATGTCTAGCACATGACGCATTTTTTGTTTCGCAACCATCGTCCTCTCCCCTAATCAAACACTATCGTTCAAAGTGTAGCGAAATTTGTCACGCTTCGCAACCGTAAACAAGCATATTCTATAAAAAAACTGCCCCTAAGGGCAGTTTTTTCACAAAAAATGAATATCTCGGCTTATAATTGATGAAAATTTCGTTAAAAAGCTACTTGACGATTGCAATTGCATAGTTTCTAAAGCCATAGATTGTAATCGTGTCGCCTGACTTGAAAGCTGTGACTGAAACCGAATTTCCATTTAAAATGTATTTGGTCTGGCTGTTTACATTAAAATAATTCCGGTTATCCGCATCTGTTGTTTTTTCCGTCCACACTTGTGATGCAGTCGCATTGAAGTTCGTAAATACACGGCTCTCGCCAACAGCTACAGTCAGTTGCGTTTTGTTGCCTTCCAGCTTCTGAACCTCAACATAGTCCCCCACAGTAAGCAGGCTCGTTGCTGTTCCTTGCGTGGCTCCTTTTACGATAACGAACCCAGCATCTCCATTATAAGCAACAGTTTGACCTACAAGGTCTACAATAGTGACACTGTTTGCTGATATGGATTGTACCTTGCCATAAGTAACAGAAATAGTGCGTGCACGAACGGCTTCTTTTCCTAAGTAGTTAACAGTAATAATAGAGCCCGGAGTAATCTGTTCAATCGCAAGCTTCGCTCCAGCTTCGTTAACCAATTCTGTACCTAGCACATTTAGATCAAATGCGGATGTCATTGCATTTTTAACACGAATTTTTTTGTTGATTACGTCTACAGACATCACATCATATTGAGCATTTGTATGGACTCTAATCGTTGCAACACGATCTTGGTTGCTGCTCAAATCAAGCGTAAGTTGATCGCCTGCCTTCAGATCGCTGTAAGCTGCATTTGCTATGGCAGCATGCTCAACGTATGCAGTATTATATGGAAGCGACAATGTAGCGCCGTTCTCCAATTTAATGTTCATCAAGTTGCTTTGTGAATTCATTGATAATAAAGTACCTGTATATTTAGTTAAAAATTGCAGGGATACGATCGAATTTCCTGTATAGCTGATAACAATTTTTCTGTTCACGGTTAGTAAGCTATTAGCAGAAGCTAATGAAATAACGTTGCCGCTGTATTCAATTCGAGTTTTATCCGTAAAATAAAGCGCTTGGGCGTTGTTACCATTTGCATCAAGAATGGTCAATAACTTTTTATCGTAAACAAAAGCGGCGACCTGCGCACCAGCAACGACTTTCACATTGCGGTTAACTACTTTCACTTTTGTTACTTTATCTGCATCATTAAGCGTAAGCTCTACTTGATCTGCTTCTTTAATTAAATCGCCGATTGTTGCTCCATTAATGCCTTCAATTTCAACGGAAACCGTATCTGCCATCAATTTAGATACAAGTGTTGTACCCTCCATGACAGTGATCAAATCACCTGTCGAACCGTAGAATGTACCTTTAACACTCGTTGCCGACGCCTGCGTCGATGCAATAATTTTTAGTGTTGCCGGCGCATCGCGGAAGCTATCTTGTACGATGCTTATTTGGCTGTCTCTCTTAATTGAGGTTAATGCTAGCGGTTTGCCATCCGTATCAACGACGACTACTGAATCATTATAGAAAAATTCAACAGGCTTATTGTTAATCCATACATATAACTTCTTCTCATCTGCGATAACACGATCCAACGTTCCAGACGTCGTTTTAGTGTAAGTCTTATCGCCTTTCACTTCAACGTAAAGCGCCTTTCCATCCTTCGCAATGACCGTTACATCTCCGTATTCAAGAAGCTGCTGTCTTGTAATCGGTGTTTCTGTATTGTAGTGATAAAATAAAGTATCTGAATTGATGCTATAGTTGATTTCCTTCTTGTCGCTGTAAACAGTAATTTGAGTATCTGTTATTTTAGTTGCAATCCCGTTTACTTGACCTTCATATGCAACCGGGAACAGCTTCTCCGCACGGCTGAACATCGTAGCCAGACTCGCACGATCCACATTCGCTTTAGGAACAAATTTGTCTGCCGTTACACCCTTTACAAGCTCAAGCTTGGAAGCGGCATTCACATAACCCTTATAAATAGAAGTGATTTGCGCTGCATCCGCGAAAGTCGAGGCTGTATTTTGCAAACGTACCGCTTCTTCCTCTTGCTGAATGGCACGAACCATAAGCTTCGTTACCCATTCACGGGTAGCTGGCTTAGTCCCCCAAGCGATTTTAGGATCTTTAGCTGCGATTCCGAACTCTTCCACCTGATCAAGCAGGCCTTCTTGGAAAGCTAACGTTACATACGGCTTAAAATATGTGCTTACGGAAAAAGAATTAGGAAAACCGATAATTGCATCTTTATCTGCTTTTTTATCCAATCCTGCGAATCGAAGAGCCATAAGCACAGCCTCTTGCTGACTCACATTTTCTTTCGGACGGAATATAGCAGCTCCGCTTGATGTCTTATTTCCTTCAATAATTCCTTGCAATGCAAGCTTAGCAATATGCTTCTCTGCCCAATGACCACTGCTTACATCGGTAAATGGTGTTGTATATCCGGAGGCTGCTGAGGCATATGAAGCAGGAATGATTACCCCGCTTCCTGCAACTAGAGAAAACGCTAGCGCTCCAATCAAAATCTTTTTGCTCGCAAATTGCATTGTCATAAGTAGATATTCCCCCTGATTAGTATGTAATAACTCATGCAGAACGGCTTCGCCAACCTATTGCTAGGATGGAACGAAGCCATTCATAATTTTTGCTTATTGCTTGTTCATTGGATATTCGAGCTCGACATGACCCATTAGCGTTTCAACCTTTTGTCCATCGACAAGCAGATTGATTGATTTTACAGCATCGAATTGAAACAATGTTTTTTGAAGCGTCTGAATGACAAACGTCTCGCCTGGCGCGCCAAGCCGCGCTTCATCAGGCAAATGAATATCCAGTGTAACAAGCCCGTCTGATAGTTGTACGGATTTAACCTCAATCCGTTTCCATAAAGATAATTTATTCTCGTCAGCATCTTTTTGCAGTTCAGCAATTGCTGCTTTGACCAGATCAATATCCGTTTCATAGGTTAGCTTGACTGGATGCTCTACTGTTTCAGTTAGCTCAGCATCGGTTAAATAAATAATAGCATCTAGTTCGTTTAATACGGGAGTTGGCTCAGGAGAAGGCGAAGGTGAAATTGTAGGCGATACCGTGCTGCCTGGTTGATTTCCCTGCTTA
This sequence comes from Pristimantibacillus sp. Z349TD_6, assembly GCF_056173205.1. NCBI lineage: Bacteria > Bacillati > Bacillota > Bacilli > Caryophanales > Paenibacillaceae > Pristimantibacillus (SeqCode) > Pristimantibacillus sp. Z349TD_6. Next base: position 4,308,368 of record NZ_CM149662.1, read on the forward strand.
TCCTGAACTCCGCATCCTGCAAGCGCAGCGGATAATATAATGACAGCAAGCAGCCCGCGTGCTTTGAAAGTTTTCATAACACTGAACACCTGCTTTCTATTTTACATTTAAGTACTCTTTGATGCCTGCAACCAGTTCAGCAGCTATTTTGTTTTGCGCCGCATCATCAAATAACATTTTTGCATCGTTTGCGTTGGATAGGAAGCCTGCTTCGATTAGTACGGCTGGCATCGTCGTTTGTTTGATCACTTTATAAGCTTCTTTCTTGACGCCGCGGTCTTTAAGACCGGTTGCCGCAATTAGATGCTTGTGAATAACACTAGCAAACGCTTTGCTGTTATCACGATAATAGTAGGTTTCAGTTCCTGTTGCGGAGCTTACACCACTATTGGCATGAATAGACATAAATAAATCAGCTTTTATGCTTTCTGCAAACTTGACGCGATCATCTAATGTCGGGTAAGTATCCCCCGTTCTAGTTAAATGAACTTTAATTTTGCTTTCTTTGTCAAGCAACGCCTTCATCTTAAGTGCGATACTAAGCGTAAATTCTTTCTCCGGTTTCTTCAATACACTCGCTGCACCCGGATCTGAGCCGCCATGTCCCGCATCAAGAACAACGTTGTAGACTTTGGATGATGGAGGAGTTACTGGATCTGTAATCGGCGGAGTACCAGGAACGTCTGCAGCAGACATTAAGCTAAACTGAATTTTTCCTGCTTCCTCAGTCATCACATAGCCGGTATTATCGCCAATAAGAATGACTAAGCGAGCGGTAGCCGGCGTGTTCGAAAATAGGGAGTAACGATAACCTTGCAAATAAGTGCTGTCTGTTACATTAACCTCAACTTGTCCATTCAAAAACTGTGAAGATAAGTTTGATGAATAGTTAGTATTCGGAAAATCGAACACAATGCGCTTTGGGTTCTCGAGCAGCATTGGCTTGTTGGCCTTAACTGTGCCTTCATAATTAAGGGTCATGCTGCTTCCGCCAGAGTAATAAATGTCTGTTATCTGGCCTGCTGCTTCCACAGGAAGATTCGGGTCTGGATCAATAGGTTCTGTCGGATCTGTTGGTTCTTTGTTCTGCTCGTACATATGTACTTCTTTCTCAACAGCTTTCCATTCAAAATCCAATCCAAACTGTTCACCAATAAAGCGAAGTGGAACTAAAGTGTAGCCTTTAATGATAGAAACTGACGTGTCCATTTTAACCTTTTTGTCATTGACTACTGCCATATTATCATTCAGCTTTAGCTTTATGACATTATTGGCATGTGTTACTGTCGCTGTTTTGGTCGTGTTATCCCAATCAATCAGGTAGCCTAATCCTTCTGATACCGTCCGCACAGGTACAACGGTTGCATTATTAATGATTTGCGGATTAACATCAGATTTCAATTGCTGACCATTCAAGAAAAGCTTGGGTACGACCTCTGCAGCTTGTCCTACTGCGGAGAACATCGTGAAAAAAATCGACATAAACATTAATACGGATACAAATCTTTTCATTTCCCACCTCGATGACTGAAATTGCCCGCATCGAATGAGTGCATTCGACTTTAACAGACGCAAATATAGACGCAGCTTGTCAGAAAAAGTTGCGTTTAAAGGAAAAAAGAGGACGAATCATCCAGAGTGGCTGATTCGTCCTCTTCATTTCGTTTTAATTACACAAGACGAGCAATATGTTTTTGCTCATAAGCTGTAATTTTGTCTTCATGTTGAAGAGTCAAACCGATATCGTCAAGACCTTGCAGCAAAAATTGACGACGGTGCTCATCAAGATCAAATGCGATCGTTAGACCATACTCATCCGAAAGCTGTTTGTTTTCCAAATCAACAGTAAGCTTGTAGCCGTCATGCTTCGCTGTACGCTTAAATAGCTCTTCCACTTGCTCTTCGCTAAGCTTGATAGGCAAAATACCGTTTTTGAAACAGTTGTTATAGAAAATATCCGCATAAGACGGAGCGATAATAACTTTGTATCCATAATCAAGAATTGCCCAAGGAGCATGCTCACGGGATGAGCCGCAGCCAAAGTTGGCACGGGAAACGAGTACAGATGCGCCCTCGTAACGCGGCTTGTTTGGTTCAAATTCAACGTTCACATCACCATTTTCGTGAAAACGCCATTCGAAGAATAGAAATTGGCCAAAGCCGCTGCGCTCAATACGCTTCAAAAATTGTTTCGGTATAATTGCATCAGTGTCGACATTGACCCGGTCGACCGGGGCTACGATGCCTGTAAGTTGTTTAAACGGTTCCATATCTTATATACCCCTCTCGCGTTCAATTCGTTCTACACTACGGATTTAATTTCCCAATCGCGTACATCTGTGAAATGACCTTTTACTGCTGCTGCAACTGCCATCGCAGGCGATACAAGATGCGTGCGTCCGCCGCGGCCTTGACGTCCCTCGAAGTTACGGTTAGACGTTGATGCACAACGCTCGCCCGGTTTCAATACGTCAGGGTTCATTGCAAGACACATCGAGCAGCCAGCATCACGCCATTCAAAGCCCGCTTCAGTGAAAATTTTGTCTAAACCTTCTTTTTCGGCTTGAATTTTTACTCGGCCTGAACCTGGTACGACGATAGCCGTTACACGATCGCTAACTTTGTAGCCTCTAGCGATTTCAGCTGCTGCACGCAAATCTTCGATACGGCCATTTGTACATGAACCGATGAATACATAATCAATTGGGATTTCGTTCATTGGTGTTCCAGGCTTAAGATCCATATATTCAAGTGCTGCTTCAGCAGCTTTACGCTCATTCTCCGTTGGGAGATCAGCAGGGAAAGGAACTTTAGCTGTGATGTTAGTACCCATGCCTGGGCTAGTTCCCCAAGTCACTTGCGGGATTAGAGCGTCAACGTCGAAGTGAACGACTGTGTCATACTCTGCACCTTCATCCGTAGTAAGCTGTTTCCAAGCTTCAACTGCTTCTTCGTAGTTAGCTGGCGCATATTGACGGCCGCGAAGATAGTTGAATGTTGTTTCATCTGGAGCGATGAGGCCAGCGCGTGCGCCTGCTTCGATTGACATATTACAAACTGTCATCCGCTCTTCCATAGTCAAGCTTGTGATGGCTTCGCCAGTAAACTCAATAACATAACCAGTTGCGAAATCTGTTCCGTACTGAGCAATAACGCCAAGAATCAAATCCTTTGCTGTTACGCCAGGCTTGCGAGTGCCGTTAAAGCGAACCTCAAGCGTTTTTGCTTTCGATTGCTGCAAGCATTGAGTAGCCATAACGTGCTCAACCTCACTTGTACCAATACCGAAAGCCAATGCGCCGAAAGCACCGTGAGTAGATGTGTGGCTGTCTCCACAAACGATTGTTTTACCTGGATGTGTTAGACCCAGCTCAGGACCCATTACGTGAACGACACCTTGGTCAATGCTGTCAAGATCAAACAACGTTACGCCGAAGTCTTTACAGTTTTGTGTAAGCGTGTCAATTTGTTGTTTGGAAATTGGATCTGTAATGTTGAAGCGATCCTTCGTTGGTACGTTGTGATCCATCGTTGCGAAAGTAAGATCAGGACGACGTACTTTGCGGCCTGATAGACGCAAGCCTTCAAACGCTTGCGGAGATGTTACTTCGTGTACAAGCTGCAAATCGATATAAATGACGCTTGGCTTGCCTTCTTCTTGATTAATGACGTGATTATCCCAGATCTTTTCAAACATTGTCTTTTTCGTCATTATGTTCACCCCACCGTTTCATTGAATCTTCTGCTTTTCTTAACTGAAACTACTATAACATTTCTTTCTTCATTGATCCAAGATATAATATCTATAACGTCTATAGGTAATAACTATAATAGTAGATTCCTTACATAATAAACAATTGAGAGGAAAATTTATATGGAATTGAGACAATTAAATTATGTTATTCAAATCGCCTCAGAGAAAAACTTTTCAAGAGCAGCGGAAAAACTTCATATCGCTCAGCCCTCGCTTAGTCAGCAGCTCTCCAAGCTTGAGCAAGAAATCGGCGTACTTCTGTTCCGGCGAACAACAAATTCTGTAGAACTAACGCAAGCTGGACAAGTATTCGTTCATAAATCACAAGCAATTCTTGACGCTGTTGAGCAGTTAAAGCAGGAAATGGACGATATGGCGCAAATGAGGCGCGGACGACTTGTTGTCGGTACATTGCCGCTAACAGGCTCACATATACTGCCGCTTGTTTTGCCAGTATTCGGTGAGCAATATCCGCAGATTGAAGTCGTTCTTGTTGAAGAAACGACTGCAAAGCTTGAGCAGCTTACCGCGAGCGGCGGTACCGATTTAAGTCTGCTCTCGCTGCCGCTCATTGACAACTCTCTCGCATGGGAACCATTCTTGGAGGAAGAAATCTGCTTAGCCGTCCCTCCACAGCACCCTCTTGCACTAAGAGAAGGCTCAATCTCGATTTCTGAACTTGATAAAGAGCCATTTATTGGACTTAAGCGCGGACAAGGCTTTCGGCAAATTACAGTCGAACTGTGTGAGCAATCAGGTTTCACTCCGCAAATTGTATTCGAGAGCAGCAATATGGAAACCATACAATCCTTAGTGGCAGGCGGAATGGGAATAGCCTTTGTCCCGCAAATGCTGACGCGAGTCAAAGGCTCTGATTTTATGCCTGTTTACCTTCCATTGTCGTCCAAGCCTACAAGAACGTTAGTCGTGGCAAGCCGCAAAGGCAGATATTTATCCAAAGCTGCTGAAGCATTTATCCGTACACTCAATATTACAATAAGCAGTTATCGGTAATTAAGCTTCATAAATAGAAGGTCTGCGATCTTCAAAAACAGGAATTTTTGTGCGAACAGCATCAACTAAATCCAAATCGATGTCTGCGTATATAATCGTTTCCTCTTCGCCCGCTTCTGCTATCGTCTCTCCCCAAGGATCAAGCACGAGCGAGTGACCAAAGAAATTAGTGTCACCGCTCGAGCCCATCCGGTTGCACGCGATCACGAACATTTGGTTTTCAATTGCGCGTGCCGTAAGCAAAGTACGCCAATGATGAAGTCTAGGATGCGGCCATTCTGCTGGAACGAATAGCAATTTGGCTCCATCAAGCGCAAGCTTGCGAGCTAGCTCAGGGAAACGGATGTCATAACAAATCATCATACCTGCTTTTGTCCCTTCTATCTCAAGCTTGCCAAGCTTATCTCCCGCAGCCAAATATTTCTCTTCATCCATTAGACGGAATAAATGAATTTTTGAATAATCGGATACAACATGGCCTGAACGATCAAATGCATACATTGTATTCAGCACTTTGTCTTCCTTAAGTTCCGCGATTGAACCTCCAATAATATGAACGCTGTGCTTCTTGCTGAAATCAGATAAAAAAGCACGAGTACGTTCGCCTTCACGATCTGCAATCGTTTTTATTTCAGTTAAAGCGTAACCTGTGTTCCACATTTCCGGAAACATAATGACATCCGGTTTATTCGTTTGACTCACCGCTTCTTCAAGCATGCTCGCCAGCTTCGTGAAGTTAGCTTCTGGATTTCCTGCTTCTATATGCATTTGCAGCAATGCAAGCCGCAATGGTTTACTCATATGCCGTTCCTCCTGTTGATCCTTTTTTCACCTAATGATACCCTGTCATGGTTCTGTGTCAAGATGGGAAACGTAACAACGAGGGATTTACTACTTTACGAACATAAAGGAGAATGTCTGTTATGCTTCCAAAACGAATAGCTGCAATGCTTCTTGCTTGCTGCTCGATCTTCCTGTTTGCCAACTTCGCTTCTGCTCATCAAGCACTTAGCGGCGCTCCTAACCCAGAAACAGGGCTTAAGCCAGTTCAAGTATTCGATGTAGCCGCCGGCAAAGTAACAAAGACAATCCCAAATGACGCCAAATATCAAGAGATGGCTTCTTCATGGGTTGGTTCAATCACTGGTCTTGCTCCACAAATGACAAATGATTCAAGCTGCAGCTATGTGTATCGTGTACCTCTTGAGAAGGCCGTTACCATCAAAGCAAATGACGTTTCCGTTTCATCCGATGATCTTTTTCTCTTTTATTGTAAGGATAAGCCTCCTCTCTTGCTCGTGTTCGATGAGAAGCGCAGACCTTTTTTATTCCTGTTCAAAGCCGATATTAAACCCTTTATTGACAGGGTAGGCATTCCGGCTGCATAACCAGCCGCTTCTCATCTCCCGCTATTCATGCTACATTAAAGCTATTGCCTAAATAGATAGCGATTTTGTCATGTGGAGTGTGAGGTATGGAAACACAAATCGGTCAACACCTTATTCAACCTGCGGAACGGATGAATGTACTTCCGACGCAATTTTTTGCCAAGCTGGTCGCCAAAGCAAATGCTCAAACGGCCAAAGGACGCGATGTCATCAATTTGGGACAAGGCAATCCGGATCAACCGACTCCTCCCCATATTGTTGCGAAGCTACAGGAAGCTGCAGCTAATCCGTTGTACCATAAATATCCACCCTTTAGCGGCTACCCTTTTCTAAAGGAAGCCGTGGCGAAGCGGTACAAAGAGGATTATAACGTAGATATAGATCCCACTACTGAAGTCGCTATCCTCTTCGGAGGAAAAACTGGCCTTGTCGAAATTAGCCAATGCCTGCTTAATCCCGGCGATGTCTGTCTCGTGCCGGACCCTGGTTATCCTGACTATTGGTCTGGAGTGGCGCTTGCAGGTGCCGAGATGTCATTTATGCCGTTAACAGAACAAAACAGCTATTTGCCAGACTATAACGCCATAAGTCCAGAAATAGCCGAGCGCACAAAGCTAATGTTCATGAATTATCCGAACAATCCAACAGGTGCTGTTGCTAATGCGGAATTTTATACACAAACTGTGGAATACGCAAAAAAGCACGGCATCGTTGTTGCAAGTGATTTCGCTTATGGCGCAATTGGCTTCGATGATAATCAACCGATCAGCTTCTTGCAGACGCCAGGCGCCAAAGAAGTAGGCGTTGAGTTTTATACGCTGTCCAAAACCTATAACATGGCTGGCTGGCGTGTTGGCTTTGCGATCGGAAATGCTCAAATCGTCAAGCTAATCAATTTAATCCAAGATCATTATTATTGCAGCCTATTCGGCGGCATTCAGGAAGCAGCAGCACTTGCACTGACGGGACCGCAGCAATGCGTCGCTGAACTTACAGCAATGTACGAAAGCCGTCGCAATGCCCTATTTACTGCCCTTGACCAAATTGGTTGGAAAGCCGCTCGACCAGGAGGATCTTTTTTCTGCTGGCTGCCTGTACCTGAAGGCTATACATCAGAATCTTTTGCGGACCTTCTGCTTTATGAGGCTGATGTTGTTGTCGCTCCAGGCGTAGGGTTTGGTACCCATGGTGAAGGCTTTGTTCGGCTTGGTCTTCTTACAAGTGAAGAACGCCTGCAAGAAGCGGTTGAACGGATTGGAAAACTAAATTTATTTTAGAATATATCCGCCATTTACCTTGCTTTACAGCAGCATGGGATCGTGATATGCTTGTAGGAATTGAACATGAAACGTGATGACGGGACAATTAAGCAAGATGGGTCGCGATCAGAGAGTAAATTCCATGGGCTGCAAGAATTTACCGAAGGCCGCTTGCTGAACCTACCTCCGAGCGGCCGGCTATGAACCGGACAGCGCCTTCTGTTATAGGCTTAAGCTGGATAATTCTATTAAAGGATTATCAACAAAGGTGGTACCGCGGAAGCAAAGACTTTCGTCCTTTATGGACGAAAGTCTTTTTTGTTGTCACCAAACAAGCATAGGATGGGATTAATGATGACAGAACGTATTGTCGTAAAGATTGGCAGCAGCTCGCTTACCTCGGAAGAAGGCGGACTAAACCGCGAGCGTATTCAATATTTCGCATCAGAGCTCGCTTCCTTGCATAAAAAAGGAAATGGCGTGATGCTCGTAACTTCAGGTGCTGTTGCAGCTGGCTTTCGTCAAATCGGTTATGCTGCAAAGCCAAAAATCGTTCATGAAAAACAAGCAGCCGCTGCCGTAGGGCAAGCGCTGCTTATGCAAGCTTATCAGGAAGCCTTCAGCGGTTACGGTATAGTAGCTGCACAAATTTTGCTTACGCGTGCGGATTTCTCCAATCGACGCCGTATTCAAAATGCCCTTATGACAATCGAAGAGCTTCTGCGGCTTGGCATCATTCCGATTATTAACGAAAACGATACAGTGGCAACCGACGAGCTTGTTCCTAAATTCGGAGATAACGACAGCTTATCAGCGCTTGTCGCTGCGATGACGAAAGCTTCACAGCTGATCATCATTACCGATATGGACGGCTTATACACAGAGGACCCTCGTAAAAATCCGCAAGCGGTCAAGATCGAGCGCGTCGATCAAATATCTGAAGATATTATGAAGCTCGCAGGCGGAGCTGGCTCTTCCGTCGGAACAGGCGGCATGCGTTCCAAAATCGAAGCAGCACGCATCGCCATGCGGGGCGGCGTACATGCTTTTATCGGTAAGGTGCAGCAAGAAGGCGATCTGAAGCTAGCTGTGGAAGGCAATGGCCGCGGTACATATTTCGATACGAAGCTGAACAGCCTTCCGATGAAGAAGCAATGGCTTGGCTTTCACTCTATGCCGCTAGGCAAGGTTTTTGTAGATGAAGGCGCTGTTCAAGCCTTGCTGGAAGGCGGCAAAAGCCTCCTCCCTGCCGGCGTTAAAGAAATTCAAGGCGATTTCCATTCCGGAGATGTCGTCGAAGTCATTAATCCGCAAGGCCAAACCATTGGCAGAGGCGTTGTCAATTATGCAGCATGGCAAATTCAAGCTGTGGCCGGCCTCACTACTGAAGAAGTTAAACGTAGAGTCGATGTATCCCGTATCGAATTTATTCATCGAGACGAATGGATTACATTAAAATAATAAGGGGGATTCCGCTATGATCAGTGAAGTGAGAACAAAAGCAACTTTAGCTCAAGATGCAACTGCCATTATGAATCGTTTGTCCACAGAACAAAAAAATACGGCTCTATCTCGTATGGCTGATGCATTAATCGCCGAGACTAACGCAATTATTACTGCGAATGAGCTTGACCTGCAACGAGGTCGCGAGCAAGGCACAAGCGCTTCCATGCTCGATCGCCTTGCTTTAAATAAAGATCGTGTAGCATCCATTGCTGAAGGACTTAGACAAATTGTTGAGCTCCCGGACCCTGTTGGTGAGCTGCTTGAGCATTTCGATCGTCCTAACGGACTAAAAGTAAATAAGATCAGAGTTCCAATCGGCGTAATTGGCATGATCTATGAAGCTCGTCCAAATGTTACAGTCGATGCGGCTGGCTTATGTTTGAAAACTGGCAACTGCGTCGTGCTTCGCGGAGGATCAGCTGCTATCGAGTCAAATCGCAAAATCGTAGAGGTATTAAAAAATGCTCTTTCAAATACGGCAATGCCAGCTGATGCCATTCAGTTAATAGAGGAATCAAATCGTGCCTCGGTTAACGAAATGCTAAAGCTTAATGGCTTGCTTGATGTTGTCATTCCTCGTGGAGGCGCATCGCTTATTCGAAATGTCGTTGAAAATGCCACTGTACCGGTCATCGAAACAGGAGCTGGTATTTGCCATACCTTCATAGATGCCAGCGCTGAATATACGATGGCTGTCGAGATTGCCTTTAACGCTAAAGTACAACGGCCATCGGTTTGCAATTCCATGGAAACATTACTCGTTCACGAAGCTTTTGCAGAGCAGCATTTATCCGCGCTAGCTGATCGTTTTGTTCAAGCAGGCGTTGAGCTCCGTGGCTGCGAAAGAACGGCTTCCCTGCTCACAGGCATCAAACCAGCAACTGATGAGGACTATAGTACAGAATACAATGACTACATTATGAATATCCGCGTCGTTTCAGATCTTGACGCCGCGCTTGCGCATATTCGCCGTTTCAGTACAAAACATTCCGAATGTATTGTGACCGAAAACTCCGAAAACGCTGAGCGATTTATTCAAGATGTTGATGCGGCTGCCGTTTATCATAACGCCTCTACTCGCTTTACCGACGGATTTGAATTCGGGTTCGGAGCTGAAATCGGCATAAGTACACAAAAGCTTCATGCGCGCGGTCCAATGGGATTGCCTGCATTGACGTCTACTAAATATCTTGTTTATGGAACTGGACAAATACGGGGCTAACAAGACAAATTCAGTCCAATATCAATGGAACAACGGAGGAATACTTCATGACACAGCTTACACAAACTGCAATTGCAAGTCAGCAAATTTGCTTCTATGGTGCCGGATCGATGGCGGAAGCCATTGCACGAGGTCTAATTAACAAAAAACTCATTTCACCTAATCAGATTTCAATGCTCAATCGACAAAATAAAGATCGGCTCTCTGAGCTAAATGAGCTGTACGGTATACAAACCATCGTGCAAGGCTCCTCTAATGAAGCTTATTTAAAAGAGGCAGACATTATTTTTCTAGCCATGAAACCTAAGGATGCTGCTGAAGCGATCGCATCCATTAAGCCGTTCATTTCCTCTAAACAGCTTATTATATCGGTCATTGCCGGGTTATCGATCAAAGCAATCGAGCAGCTGCTTGGTGGGCAGGCTTCCGTCGTACGCGCGATGCCGAACACATCCAGCACCATTGGGCTTGGAGCAACTGGAATTAGTTATTCAGATATTGTGACCACTTCGCAAAAAGCTCTTACTGAAGCAATCTTCAGCTCTGTTGGCATAAATGCAATTGTAGACGAATCACTTCAGCAAGCAGTCACAGGCGTATCTGGCAGCGGACCAGCTTATGTCTATTACTTTATGGAGTCGATGATCGATACCGCAATCCAACTAGGCTTTTCAGAGACAGCAGCAAAGGAGCTTGTCGTTCAGACGGTTCTTGGCGCAGCGGAAATGGTTCGTCATACCGGCGAAGAGCCAGCAGAGCTTCGCCGCAAGGTTACATCACCAAATGGGACGACGCAGGCTGCTCTTGAGCTGATGGCCGAAAATCATTTTTCAGAAACAATCAAGAAAGCTATCCACCGCTCAGCAGAACGTGCAGGCGAGCTTGGAGAAGCTATCGAGAGGAGCATTAACGAATGATTGGAGTTTGTGTTGCAACGTATCGTTCTTATGATGATCGTGCGGATTTCAATAAAAAGGCTCTTTCGATTGCTGTTGGCTTAACCGTCGGCAGCTGGACTGAGCTTCCTGAAGCGCAAAAGGCGAATATGGAAAAGCATCTTGGAAAAGTATTGTCCGTTACTGTCCATGAGCCCGAAAATGCTGTTCCCGGTGAGCGCTATGCCGACATTCGAATTGCTTACCCAGACATCAACTTTAGCCGAGACCTCCCTGCTTTGCTAGTAACTGTATTCGGCAAGCTGTCCATGGACGGCAAAATCAAGCTTATGGATCTCGACGTTTCCGAAGATTTTGCATCTGCTTTCCCTGGTCCTAAGTTTGGACTAAACGGTGTTCGCGATTTGCTTGGCGTTCATGATCGTCCGCTGCTAATGAGTATTTTCAAATCAGTTGTCGGATATGATCTAGCCAGTCTTCAAGATCAGTTCTATAAGCAAGCGCTTGGCGGTGTTGACTTAATCAAGGATGATGAAATCCTATTTGAAAACCCACTTACCCCTCTTGAGAAACGTGTGGAAGCTTGTATTGATGCAGCGCGTCGCGCTGAAGCAGAGACCGGACAAAAGCTGCTTTATGCCGTTAACTTGACAGGGCCTACCTCAGCTCTTGCTGCGAATGCTCGAAAAGCGATTGACGCCGGTGCCAACGCGCTTCTATTTAACGTTCTTGCTTATGGCTATGATGTGCTTCATGAGCTTAGCAGTGACAAATCCATTAATATCCCTATAGCAGCTCACCCTGCAATGGCTGGAGCGATGTACCCATCGCCTCATTATGGCATTAGCGCTTCTCTTCTACTTGGGAAGTTAATGCGTCTTGCAGGTGCCGATCTTGTGCTCTTCCCTTCACCTTACGGCTCGGTTGTTATGCCAAAAGAAGAGAATTTAGCGGTTAAGGAAGCTTTGCTTGCACCGCTTCACGGACTGAGAACGAGCTTCCCTGTACCATCGGCGGGCATTCATCCTGGACTGGTGCCTCTAATTCTAAAAGATTTCGGCACCGACGTAGTTGTAAATGCTGGCGGGGGTATTCATGGTCATGCCATGGGAACTGCAGCTGGCGGACAAGCATTCCGTCAAGCGATTACTGCTACACTAAATGGAGTACCTCTTCGAAATGCCGCAGAGCAACCGGGCAATGAAGCGCTGTTGGCAGCGATTGAAGCATGGGGGATCAAAGAATAATGACTGAAATGAATACAACTAAGAAACGCATCGTGTTTTGTGATTTTGATGGAACGATTACCGTTAATGACAACATTATCGCAATTATTAAACATTTTAATCCAGCAGGCTGGGAAAACATTGCAGAGCGCACGATTGCGCAAGAGATATCAATTATGGATGGCGTTGGACAAATGTTCCGCCTCCTTCCTGCTTCTATGCAGAAAGAAGTTATCGATTTCAGTATTTCCAATGTACGCATTCGTGAAGGCTTCGCTGAATTTCTAAACTATTGCAAAGAGCAGCAGATTGATTTTTACGTAACAAGCGGCGGCATTGACTTTTTTGTTTATCCTATTCTTGAAGCTTTCGACATACCAAAAGATCATATTTATTGCAATGGCAGTGATTTCAGCGGTGAGCAAATCGAGATTTTGTGGCCAAATCCGTGTGATGCTCATTGCACCAACAACTGCGGCATGTGTAAAACAACCATTATGCGTCGTTTCCCTGAAGAGCAATACGAGCGCATCATTATTGGCGACAGCGTAACCGACTTTGAAGGTGCTAAGCTGGCTGATATCGTCTATTCCCGCTCCCACCTTACGGTGAAATGCAAGGAGCTCGGACTGCCGCATCACGAATACGAAACATTCCACGATATTATCAACACTATGAATGCTGAAAGGAAGTCAATGAAATGAGTTTTGAGCAAATTGCTTTAGAAGACAAACAGCGCGCTTTATCTGAACTTCGCGACGTTAAGGAGCTGTTCGCTTCACGCGGCTGGTTCCCTGGCACCAGCGGCAATTTATCGATCCGTGTAGGCGACTATAACCCTGATGAATTTCAATTCGCTATTACGGCAAGCGGTAAGGACAAAACGATTCATACACCAGAGGATTATTTGTTTGTTGATCAAGATGGCAAGCCATGCGAAACAACACGCTTAAAACCATCCGCTGAAACACTGATCCATTGTGAAATTTACAAATTAACTGGGGCTGGCGCTATTTTTCACGTGCATACCGTATTTAACAGCGTAATCTCAGAGTATTTCTGGGATCGCAAGTCTGTGCCGGTAGATGGCGTTGAGCTGATCAAAGGGTTTAACATTTGGGACGAGGAAGCACACATTGATATTCCAATCGTTTCCAACTTTGCACATATCCCTTCTATCGTACCGGAAATAACGGAGCGTATCGTGAAAAACATACCTGGCATCGTGCTGCGCAAGCATGGCATTTACGCTTGGGGAGCAAATGCATTTGAGGCAAAACGCCATCTTGAAGCATTTGAATTTATTTTTGAATACGTATATCGTTTGGAATTGCTGCAGCGTGGTAACGCTTAAGCATTTTCCAGCTTGATCGTTACATTGTTTAGAAGGATTTTCTCCCGGTAATCAGCTCTTTATATGTTTCACAGCTCTGATTACCTGGAGATTTTCCAGCTAGATTATAACCCACCTAAAAATATGATTATCAAAATGATTACTCCGCCTTAACGATAGGCAATCCTCGCTCTTCCCTTTCGATCAACTGTTATTGGATAACTGTTCCAGCAGTATACTCCCGTCTTTCCCTCGACGTTTCATTAATCCAAACCATTAACTCATTTTTGCTAATATAAAATTTCTCACCAACTTTTATGTAGGGGAACATAACGCCAGAAAAGGACCCTGCTGTAGTCAGCTGAATTTGCTCTGTATGAATGATTTGTTTAATTTCGTTTTCCGATAAATGCAAATAATTTGCTGCCTCTTCTATCGTTAGCAAAGGTTTTTCCACGCTTATCGTGATATCGGACTCCTCTTTATTTGGCACTTCGTTTTTCTCCAAAAACATACAGCCCACTATAAAAGATACTCCAAGAATAAAGCTTGCTGCTATCATTGATTTGCTGTTTGAAATAACAATCTTCCTCCTTCGTTGTAAGTACATTCACTCTTTTCCATAGTAAAAATAAATCTGCCCCGCCGTCTCTGATATCCGTTCGTTTTTAAAATAAATGCCTGAAGCATCATCTATCCCATAACCCGTTGACAAGTTGGTTTTGGAAAGTGCAGCCAATAAGTTCTTTTCCTCATCCCATTTTGAAAAATGTGCACTAATGACGCAATGATTTATTAATCCAAGACCTTTGAGGAAAAGGTGTTCATTCGCTCTGTTGTCGATGGGCGGAATTACACATACAGTAGGACTGATTAATGCGCCAGCCGAAAAACCTGCAACTGGCACGCCTTCTGTGTATAATGCTTTTATTATTGTGCCGAGCTTTGTTTCCACGATATAATCTCGATAAAGCTCGGTATCACCGCCGCTTATAATCACTCCTGTAGCTGATTGAAGCTGTTCCACTAAATCGGTTGATGGTGATGCATCCAAGGCGAAATACACAAACTGATCAACATCATGCAAACCTATTTGATCGGTATATTTCGTCATGTATTCTTGCCAACCCTCTTGCTCAATAAATAAGATAACAACTTTGCTTAACCCTTTTGATGCCAAGGCACCAAATTTTTTTGCTAAGCTTTCATTGAACGGTGCTCCACCGCCAAACATAAATAAATGTTTATCTGACATAAATATCCTCCTTGTAGTTAATGCTTCAGCGGGAATAAGTCGAATCACTTTTATCGTAACCTAACTATAAACTATTTTTTAAATGATTTACCATATTTATCTGCTTATATTAGTAAACTAGGAACAAAATATTGTCAATAATAATCATGTTAAAATCCCCATATAACATGAAAAACGAAGTCTACTATATTGACTTTAACGTAACGTAAACGTTCATAATGGCAAGAGGAGGTGACAATATTGAAGGTGCATGAAGCAGCAAAACAACTCGGTGTCACGCCGCGTACACTGCGTTTTTATGAAGAAAAAGGTCTAATTCGTCCATATAAAGCAATAGAGAATAAATATCGCGACTATTCCATTGAGGACGTCATTCGGCTCCGCTGGATCATATCGCTAAGAGAATTGGGCTTATCCGTATCTGCAATACAAGATGCTCTAAACGTGATCAATGAGCCGGACGCTTTTATTCGAAGTGTGGATGGCGCTCGTGCATTGCTGTATGAGCAGTGGATCACAGCAACAAAAGCGCTGCAAGCGCTTGATGAAACGATTTCAGCATGGAACAGAAAAGGAGCAGCTGAGCTGACACAAGCAGAGCTGGCCGCTGAAGAAATTAAACAAAATCGGCTATCGCGAGCCTCTTGGAGCGATCAGTGGAATTACGATGAGATAGCGATTCAGCACGGATATAAGGCACCAATCATTACACTTAGCGGTGTTCTTACGGAGGAGCAATATAATATGGCACTGCTGCGAACCGTTGAATGGCTTGATCCGCGGTTTGATGAGCTTGGCCTAGAAATAGGTGCAGGCAGCGGCAATCTCTCCAGCATGCTAGCTGCGGCCGGCACGAAGCTTACCGTTGTCGAGCAATCGACTGAAATGCTCTCGATCATAAGAGAAAGGCTTCCTGCCATTGATGCAAAACAAGGCAATTTGCTCGCACTGTCTCTCGCGCCATCCCGTTATTCTTTTATAGGCTGCAGCTTTGCTATGCATCACTTGAATCGTTCACAACAGCTTCTGGCACTAGAAGAAATGGACCGCGTTTTAATCAATGGGGGACGGCTTGTGATTACGGGGTTAATGGATGAGGACGTGGTTGATGATGATAAAGTTCTTTCTGAAGAGATAGAAACAAAGCTTGTCATACCGCCTAACTGGCATCTTTCCTCTGTATCCGAACATGTGAACTGGTTCAACAAACGTGGTTATTCCACTGTCATCAACCGGCTTACCCCATATGTTGGATTACTCTACGCGATCAAACCTTAGCTATGTATAATAATGTGACCCTTTTACATAAAAAAAGAGCTAAGCCGCATGGCTTAGCCTCTTCCTCCACGAAATTTTTGCGCATGTGCACGAGCCTCGTCTGCATTCGTTACTCGATTGCGGCTCCACTCGATAAGTATCCGATCAATATAACGCAAGCTAAGCTTGCCCGCAAAGACGGCTTCTTTTAGAGCAAAACGAATAATTTCGTCTGTATATCGATCATGATCAAGCCAGCCTGAAATTGTCTCGCATTCTATTGGAGATAATAAGCGTCCAAACTCTTGCTCGAATACACTGAATAAGTCCGATGATGGCGCCGCTTGCTGCTTGACTGGCTGACGCTCTGCCTTCCGCGATTCACGCTTCTGCTCCGCAGTTAACGCAGCCGCCTTAAGCAGCCAGCCTGTCCAGTTATAACGCTCTGACTGCATCCCCGTAGAACTGTCAACGTACTCGTCAATCGTAAGAAAATCTTCTTTCATCAGCCGGCCAAGGGATTGTCCAACTTCTCTAACACTCAGGCCCATCCGCTCAGCCAATTGTTCTGGCGTCGGGAAATCATTCATGTCCGCTTCCATATAGACCATGATTTGCAAAAGCAGCATCGCTTCTGTATCCGACAGCTCCAGCTGGCGGTAAGTTCGCAGCAGCATCGCCGATACATATACGCCGCCTTCCTGCAGCGCAGCAGCCATACCATGCGAGTAAGCTTTCCATATCTCGTTGTTCACTGCCAGCTGCCTCCTATACGACTACGCCTGTGCTGACGTATCCTTTTGCTTAACTAAGTTGTACGTGTCTCTTGCGATGAGGAGCTCCTCATTCGTAGGAACAACTAAAACTTTAATGCGTGAGCTGTCCGTCGTAATCTCACGAATATCTTTGCGACGCTCTGAATTGCGCTCTTCATCTAGCTCAATACCCAAGAATGAAATGCCTTCGCATATCGCTTTGCGTAGAGCAACAGAATTTTCACCAACTCCAGCAGTGAACACAATCGTATCTACACCGTTCATCGCCGCGGCATATGCGCCAATATATTTTCTAACTCGGTAAGCATACATGTCAAAAGCAAGCTTTGCGTTTTTGTCGCCTTCAAGCATCGCCTCTGTTACCTCGCGCATATCGCTGCTAATACCGGAAATCGCCAGCATACCGCTATGTTTGTTCAGCATAGAATTAACTTCATTTAAAGTCAATTCCTCTTTATTCATAACAAATGGCACGATCGCTGGATCAATATCTCCGCTTCGGGTACCCATCATAAGACCTTCAAGCGGGGTCATTCCCATACTTGTATCAAAGGACTTGCCGTTCAAAATGGCTGTACAGCTTGCACCGTTTCCGATGTGACAAGTAATCATTTTGATTGATTCCAATGGTTTTTGCAAATACTCTGCTGCATGAGCGCTCACATAGGAATGAGACGTTCCATGAAAACCATATCTGCGAACCTTGTGACGACGGTATAGCACAGTAGGAATTGGATATAAATACGATGTATTCGGCATGCTTTGATGGAATGCCGTATCGAATACTACCGCTTGAGGTACATCAGGCAAATTTGTTTCTACTGCCAAAATACCCATCATATGCGCTGGGTTATGAAGCGGCGCCAAATCAAACAATCGACGAATCTCGAGCTTAACCTCTTGTGTTACAAGCACTGAACTGCTAAATGCCTCGCCGCCATGAACGATACGATGGCCTACAGCTTCGATTTCGTTCAGATTAGCGATCGCTCCGAACTCCGGGTTGGTAAGCATATTGATAACCTGCTTAACAGCAGCAACATGATCCAATATTTCACTAACTTTACGAACCTCGGGCTTATCAACTGGTTCATGAGTAACAATCGAAGAATCCATTCCGATACGTTCCACGCGTCCGCTTGCCAGAACTGATTCGTCACGCATGTTGTAAAGCTGATATTTTAAAGAGGAACTTCCTGCATTAATTACGAGTACTTTCATTTAAATCCGATCCCCATCCGTATCATATTTGAAGAAGCCGATTCCTGATTTGGCTCCGAGATGTCCAGCGCGCACCATTTTTTTCAGCACGATCGAAGGACGGTATTTCAGCTCGCCATACTCGCGGAACATTCTCTCAAGGGCTGCCAACACGGAATCAAGACCAAAACGATCACACATCTCAAAAGGTCCATGCTGGAAGGAATAGCCGATACGCATTGCGCTGTCAATATCCTCAGCCGAAGCGACCCCTTCCTCGAGTACATGCAAGGCTTCGTTAATAAATAAGCAAATGAGTCGTGTAGTTACGAAACCAGGAGATTCAAATACCATAACTCCTTTTTTATGAATAACCTCTTCCACAAAATGTTTCGTACGTAGAAATGTTTCCTCTGATGTCTTAAGGCCACGAACAATTTCCACCAGATCAATTTTGAATACTGGATAAATAAAATGCATGCCAATTACGCGGCTCGGCTGCTTCGTAAAGCTGGCTAGCTCAGTTAAGCTTAGAGTAGATGTATTGCTCGCTAAAATAACATTTGGACCGCAAATTTGATCAATTTGTTCAAATACAGCTTTTTTCAATTCCAAATCTTCAGTTATCGTTTCAATAACAAGCTCACAATCCGCTAACTTCTCGTAGCTTGTTGTCGCCTCTATTCTATTCATAATCAGCTTCTTCTCGGAATTCGTGAGCGCCCACTTCTCGATTTGTTTATCCAAGCTTACTTCAATCATTTGTTTACCATAATCTAGGCGATCGTCCGAACGCTCGATAATGATAACATCCAATCCTTTGGAGGCTAGCATTTCCGCGATCCCTTGACCCATCGTGCCTACTCCTACAACTCCAACTGTTTTGATATGCAATGTATTAGCTCCTTTAGTGTGGGGAGAATTCTTCTTAAAACATAATAGAAGTTTCCTCTGCAAAGATAGTTCAATCTTATTATAACGAATTTCATCAAAAAAAGAAGGCGGACGACAACTCCGCCTTCAAATTGTAATATTGTAAACGCTTCATGCTGCTGTATTGGAAGAAAAGAACTTTCTAAACTCATCTCCGCTCAATGTTTCCTCACGCAGAAGCGTCTCAAGAGACTTGATAAACACTTCTCTATTCGACTCAAGCAGACCTTTTGTTTGCAGCATCAGCTCATCCAAAATGGTTCGATTGATGCTTGCCCATCCATCTTTTGTCATCATCGAAGAATCAATAATGCCAAGATCAGTCAATCCCGATTCCACTAACGTTTTGACGATATTCATCGATTGTTCGAAGTCACCTCTTGATCCAGTGCTCCGATCACCATAAAACATTTCCTCAGCAGCGGCTCCGCCTAATGCAATCATAATTTGACCGTTAAGGAACTGTTTTGTGTACAAATATTGATCCTGCTGCGGATTGTGACGAACATAACCTAACGCTTGACCGCGCGGAGACAAAGCAACCTGTGACACGCTGCCTGGACGCATTAGTTCTGCCATAATTGCATGTCCGAGCTCATGAAGCGCAATCCGTTCACGCTCTTCTTTTGATGCCTCACGATCCGTTTTTTCACCCATCATAACCTTATCAATAGCCATCGATAAATGCTGTTCAGCGATGGTTTCACTGCTCTCACGCATCGCATAAATCGCCGCTTCATTCATGACGCTCTCTAGCTGCGCACCTGAGAAACCAAAGGATTCACTTGCAATGCGTTCTAAGTTCACGCCTGATCGGATAGGTTTATTTTTTGCATGGATGTTCAAAATATGCAATCTGCCCTTTTTATCAGGAAGTTCAACACCGATGTGCCTGTCAAAACGGCCTGGACGGAGCAAAGCGCTATCGAGCATTTCCTTACGGTTAGTAGCCGCAATTAACAAAATACGCGGTGATTCATTTGCATAAATACCGTCCATCTCTGTCAATAGCTGATTCAAGGTTTGATCATACTCGCGCTGCTGACCGCCATCTCGTTTACCGCCAATAACTTCAATCTCATCAATAAAAATAACAGCACTGCTTTTTTTCGCTTTATTCGCTTTTGTACGCGCCTCTTTGAACAGGTCGCGAATACGTCCTGCACCTACACCGACATACATTTCAACAAACTCACTGCCGGATGCAGCCAAATAAATCGAATCTGTATATTGAGCAGCTGCCTTAGCAAGCAGCGTCTTTCCTGTTCCTGGGGGGCCTGACAGCAGGATGCCTTTTAACGGGCGAATACCAAGCTTAGCAATTTGTTCTTGATGAACGAGAAAATCAAGCGCCTCTACAAGCTCCTGCTTGGCACGCTCCTGACCTCCAATTTCCTCAAAGGTGAGTGGTGTCATTTTCTCTTCAGAACGCCGCTTCTGGCTAGACAACGCGGTCAGCTTGCCTCTACCACGTGCTGCATAAACTACGGCAAAGCCTAACACGCCCAGCAATACGATGGGAACAACATTTTGTCCAATATATATAAAAAAAGCAATAAGTACAGGAAGTACGCCTATCGCAATTTCTTTACCATATTTCATCATATTACCATGCCTCCAATTGGTTAGGCGTGCGTGGCAGGACGATATATTTCACCGCTTCACTATTTTTAATCGTAATATACACATTCGTATCATCCATTTCAGTTGTCACGGTGACATCTTTCATGGATTTTGCAGCTTCTTTCATCGCATCTGGAATATGAGAGTAGGTTTTGCGCTCCATCGCCTCTGCAACTTCAAACATCGAAGCATACCACAGATCTTCAAGCTGCTTATTCGATTTTTCTTCTATATTAAGCTCAAGCTTACGGTTGCCAACTACATCTTTTCCGTTAGCTGCAATACTTTCATAGATGTCCCGGAGATTCGCATCCGGCGTTAATTCAAGAGAAATAGCTACTTTATTGCGATCCATAACAGGCTTTTCTGAAGAAACAATACCTTGAATGCCTTTTGTTACTTTCTCTAATGGAGCTGCTACAGCCACTTGATTATATACAGCCCAGCCTCCGAATAAAACGGAAGCGGAAATAGCAGCAGTAATCACGATTGGAATCACACGTGGTCTCATCATTATGAAAATCCCTCCTGCAATATATTTATGAACACTCCGTATATCAACTCCGCTATACGAAAGTATATCATGAAATTATGCAAGAATCGTCCATCAATAAAAGGAAACGGAGCCTTACGGCCCCGTTTTTGCTGGTAATGTATAAGAATCAATGAATGCACCGTCATCAAAGCGGTAAAAATCATATCGGTAATGATCAGGCTTTTCACCGTCATTATAATAGATTTCCCACACCGTTTTGTCATCAAGCAGACCTGGCTGAATTCTCTTTATTTCTGCCAATGGCCTCTTGTTGATGAAATCATCTTTGAGTGACTTCTCAGAAATGCCTTCCGACGCTTTCATGATAACTGGTTGCTGCTCCTCTGTCAGCCATACATATACATGTTCATCCTGTTGATTAATGCCTTCAACGACCCAACTGTTTTTTTGCCATATATGATGATGTACCTTTTCTATCTCCGTAAGATCAGCTGCTTTAATCGCTTGTTCCTTCGCCGCACTAATTGCTGTCCACTCAGGCGACTGAACTTCACGGAAATAGATAAAGGAAACGGTTAAAAGCAGCAAGAGGAATGCTGTAATTAACAACAACCATCGCTTAAGTGTCATAAACGGCTTGCGTTTCCTTGCTGTTGCTCGCATTAAGCTTGCAGCAAGCGATCAAAGCTCGCTTGTGCCTCGTAACGAATTTTCTCCTCATCAAGCCAAGTACATTCGCCGTTTTTCAATACTTGTCTTCCATCAATCCATACATGCCGCACATCGCGGCCTGAACCTGAGTAGACCAAATGTGATACGATATCCGTCTGAGGGTAGAAATGCGGCTGTTCAATATCAATAGCGATGAAATCTGCCTTCATGCCTGCTTTTAGGCTACCAAGGCTCTTCTCTTGCCAAATGGATTTTGCCCCATTCACAGTACCAAGCTTCAACGCTTCCAGAGCAGGGATAGCAGTAGGATCTCCAGATACACCTTTATGAAGCAAAGCCGCGAATCGAATTTCCTCAAATAAATCAAGATTGTTGTTGCTTGCCACACTATCTGTTCCAAGCGATACTGTAACACCTGCGCGAATCAAATCAGGAACGCGTGCAATGCCGCTAGCAAGCTTTAGATTGCTTACAGGATTATGTGAAACCGCAACTCCTTTAGCAGCAAGCAGCTCGATCTCCGCATCATTCAGATGCACGGCATGCGCAACAAGTGCAGGACGTGAGAAGAAGCCTAACCGATCCAAATGTTCGACCGGACGAAGTCCATAATCACGCACGTTTTGTTCTACTTCCGCTATCGTCTCCGACATATGCGTATGCAAAGGCAAATCAAAATCATGAGCCGCTTGTACAAATCGTTCAATATACGCTGGTGGACATGTATAAGGCGCGTGCGGAGAAATCATTGTAGTGATACGTCCATCGGCTTTCCCGTTCCAATCACGAGCAAAAGCAATTGCTTCAGCAAGCTTTGCTTCTTGTACATCAGGAGGGCATAGTCCGATAACTCCTCTTGTCAAAACACCGCGGATACCGCTCTGCTCAACCATTTGAGCTACTTGATCCATGCGATCATACATATCAACAAAAGCTGTTGTACCTGATTTCAGCATTTCAACGATCGCCAGAGCACTTCCTGCACGTGTATCTTGATCAACATATTTGCCTTCCATTGGCCACATTTTCTGTTCCAGCCAAACCTGCAAATTTTGATCATCGGAATATCCGCGAAGCAAGCTCATCGCCGCATGTCCGTGAGTATTAATAAGACCTGGCATAAAAGCAAGCTTGCTGCCGTCTATTTTTTGCACCGTGTCAGAAAGCTGCTCAGGAACAGCCATACCTATATAACTAATTCGATCATCGGTTACGACCATATGTCCTCTAAATGATGGATTTTCATCATCCATCGTTATAAACAAACCATTTTCAATCCAAATCTGACTCATCCTGCGTCTCTCCCTCTTTGGCTAAATAATAGGCTAAGCTAAGCAATTCCCTTGTGAAATCAGCATTATGTATTCGCATTTCATCCGGTACTCGTAGAATAGCAGGGGCAAAATTCAATATTCCTTCTATGCCTGCTTCGACAAATTGATTAGCTACATTTTGTGCTTCAAATGCTGGAACGGTAATGATGCCGATCCGAATATTTTGCTCTGCAACCGTTGCAGCAAGCTCGCTCATCGGCATTACAATCAAATTATTAATGCTCGTTCCGATTTTGCTCGGATGTACATCGAACACGGCGGTAATCTGCATATTATCCTTGGAATATTTATTGTAATTGCATAAGGCATGACCTAGATTGCCCGCTCCAACCAACGCAACCTTTATCGTCTGATCAACCTTTAAAATTTGACGTATCTTCTCAATTAAATATACAACATCGTAGCCTACGCCTTTCCGTCCAAACTCTCCGAAATAAGCGAGATCTTTACGAATCTGAGCAGGATTTAAATCAAGCTTTGTGCCTAAATCCTGCGAAGAAATGGTCTGAATCTCACGATTAAGCATTTCATTTAGTACTTGCAAATAAACGGGAAGCCTTCTGACGACAGCCTCCGATATTTTCGTCTGCTTCATCGTTTTTCCTCCTCTTCGCTAGACACAGCTTGATTTTCCTGCGGCAATGCTGCATTTTCATCCGTTAACCATTCTCTCATTCGCACGACCATTTGATCCATATGCATCGTTTCGATTTTTGGCCCTGGCAGTGAATATAAGAAGTGTTTACCGTAGTAAGTGTCAATTACTCTTGTATCATATATGATTACAATCCCTTTGTCTTGTGAAGTCCTTACTAGGCGCCCAAAGCCTTGTTTAAAGCGAATGACGGCTTGGGGTATCGACAATTTCATAAAAGGATTTTGTTTCTGCCGCTGCAGCATCTCGGCTTTTGCCTCCACTAAGGGGTGATTAGGCGGTTGGAATGGCAAACGAACGATGGCAAGGCAAATCAGAGCTTCTCCGGGTATATCTACACCTTCCCAGAAGCTGCTCGTGCCGAGTAAAACGGACTCTGGCGTTTGACGGAAACGTCTTGTAAGCTTCGTGCGGTTGCCGCTGTCTATTCCTTGTCCGAGCACTTGAATACCTGCAACGCTTAAAAGCTCTTTAAGCGGCTCGTAAACCTGCCTTAGCATGCGATAAGACGTGAACAGTACAAGCATTCTGCCCTTCGTTTCCTTTGCAGCATCGGAAAGCGATTTTACAAGCATATCCAAGTAGGTGTCATCTACAGCTGCTCCCTTGAGTACTGGAAAGTTGCGTGGAATGACAACTAATGCCTGTTCCCGGTAATTAAACGGTGATGGCAATTGAACGGTTTTAAGCCTGCCCTGCTGTTCGTATCCAGTTAACCCAAGCTGCTCCTCCGCATATTGAAAAGATTTTTGCACAGATAACGTTGCAGAAGTTAATACGATACTTTCTTTGACATCAAAAAAATATTTTTGCAGCTGAGCGCTTACATCTACTGGGACACCGTATAGCTGTACAGATCTGTAGCGGTAAACACTGCTTGCCTCGATCCAAAATACGGATTCCGCAAGCTCTAAGGTGATAAACGTTCTAAGCTCATCCTTAAGCCGAGACAAATCTCGTACCGCGCCATTTAAATCCGTTATTATCGCTTGAACACCGGAATCGTCAACACGGTCTTTAATATCGGTAACCATCTTATCGACAGTTCGAATGACTCGGTTAAGTTCAGTGTGGATATTTCCTTCAACCGTAACGCCGTCCTCCCAACCTGCAGGAAGCTCGTTTTTCTTAAGCCGGCATACCGACTGACCATTCTCAGTTGGTCCATCCGATGAAGTTGACGTAAAGCTATAAAACATTTCAAACAGCTTATCCCAGTGCTCCTTAATCTCTTGAAAAATAGGAATAACGGTATCAATCGTCTCTAACCAGGAAGCTTGATGTGCGTCATCCTCATACATAAGCTTCTGGCGAAGCCCAGGCAATAATCCGGAGCGCGCATCTTTATAAAGCCGAAGAATAGCCTGCGTCAAAGAGAAGTAGTTAATTTGCATACCTAGATGCTTGCCGGCTACCTCTTCCACATGATGTGCTTCATCAATAATGAGATGAGTATAGGAAGGCAATAATCGATGATCTGCTTGAACATCCGTAAATAACATGGAATGATTCGTTATCGTAACATCAGCAATGTTTGCTTCATGCTTCGCGCGATGATAAAAACATCTTTTGAACCAAGGACAAGCTCGATTTAGGCAAGAATCCGTATCGCTCGCTACCGTAGACCAAAACTCAGCTCCCTTATTGCCGAAGTTAAGCTCTTCCTGATCGCCAGTTTCCGTTTCTCCAAGCCATACGACCATTTGAGCAGCTGTAACCGTATCCTCAATCGGCGATACAAGATCTTTTGTGTTGATTTTGCCTTCAAATTTACGCAAGCATAAATAATTCCCTCTGCCTTTAAAGATTGAAGCTCTAAACTCAAATGGCAGTATTTCCTCAAGCAATGGCAAATCGCGTTGACGAAGCTGCTCCTGCAAATTGATTGTATGCGTACTAACGACAACTTTTTTGCCGTTCTGAATGCCATAATAAAGCGCAGGAATTAAATAACCAAGCGACTTCCCTGTTCCTGTACCTGCTTCTATAAGTAGATGCTGATTCTGATTTAGAGCGCTGTACACCTCTTGAAACATGGCTACCTGCGCTTCTCTTTCCTCATAATTCTCAAATTTCTGTTCGAAGCGTTGTCTTACATCAGCTAAATAATTGTCAAATGAAACATCTGTTAATGGCAGCACGCTTGTACCGCCTGAGCGCGGAGGCTGTTCATCGCTCCATTCGCGAACCTTCAATGCAAATTGATTAAAATAGTCATATTCATTCGATTCAAATACGGTACTATATTCCATCTGCTGCCCAGTATGCTTAATAAACCAGCTCAAATCGCTGCCGTCATCTACAAGCGTGGAAAGCCGCTGCAAAGTAAGCAGCGGCAATTTGCGAAGCTTTTTTACCGTTTCAATTAGCAATAGCGCAGTTGCATTTGCATCGCTGTCCGCGCGGTGATGTTGATCATGAGGTATTCCAAAGAGCTCAGAAACTGCTCCAAGCTGATACGTATTAATAGTAGGATATAAAATTCGTAATAATTCAATGGTATCCAGCCTGCGTCCTGCAAAAGGTCGCCGACCGCATCGTGCTAATGCCTGGTTCAAAAAACCGGCGTCAAAGCCAACATTATGAGCGACCAAAACGGCATCATCCAATAACGGAACCAGCCCTGCAATAACCTCTTTGAGAGTTGGGGCATCCGCAACGACCGTTTCATCTATGCCTGTTAATTGTGTAATGAAGGCCGGTATCGGGATATTAGGTCGAACAAAGGAGCTATACGTATCGATAATTTCAAGCTCCTCTGAAACGATGACTAGCCCAACCTGCAAAATATCATCATCCGAGCTGTGTCCCGTCGTTTCTAAATCCAATACTGCAAATTTCATTTATTCCCCGATCCTCTCACAAACAGCACAGCTCCGTGCTTCCGAAATATAACGATAAGTGCTTGGGTGTTTCTTGACATGATTTCAAATTGTTTAACGGATCCTTAAAGCTGGGACAGACCTCATAAGCTTTCATAAATAATTGCTCTGCTTGTGCCAAATTCATTTGCACCGCTTGAATGCATCCTAGCGCATTATAGCCCATTGCAAGCCATTTGGGGAAGTCCGTCAATACAATCAGCAATTGAAAATGCCGCTGAGCTTCACTCCAGTTCTGGAGGTGCATCTGAGTCATGCCCAAAAACAGTCTAGCCAAATTACATTCCGGCGATTGTAAAATAGCCGCTTGAAATTGCACTGCTGCTTGCGAAAACATAAATAACTTGTAGTAGCCCTGTCCTTTGGAGATGACCGCAGCCAGCTCGTCCGAAATTTCAAAATCTGAAGCTGGACTGCTGACTGCGACACTTACAGGCATACTTGATTGAACCACCTCTTCTGAGGCTTTTTCCTGAATTTGCGATGCTGCTGCTTGATCGCCTTGCTGCTCCTTGAACTCAGAAAACTTCTCTTCAAATTCAAGCCATTGTTCAATAAACGTGTCACTTACTTTTTTGAGCTCAAGCATTTGCTGTTCGAACTGCTGCTTTTCACTTGCACCTGCACCATCGTACTGTTCAATAATTTGATCAAGCATTTCGTTCATGGATGAAAACATATGCTGGAACATACCGCATCCCGCCTTCGCCAAAGAATTAAGGAGTGTTATGTTCATTTTTTGTTTCAACGCCGCTTTTCATACAGCATCCCATTCGTTACATAATACAGGGATTAACGTAGTGAAAGATCAAATTACAGGATTGTTGCGTGCAGCTCTTCGTTTAAAATGGTCAAGGGACGATTGTTCGCATCCAAAATCGTTACAATCGGTTTGTGTGCTTTAGCATCAGCGTCAGTCATCATCGCATAAGAAATTATAATAACTTGGTCACCTGGTTGAACCTGTCTAGCGGCTGCGCCATTCAAGCAAATTACGCCAGATCCGCGTTCACCTGTTATGACATAAGTCTCAAAGCGAGCACCATTATTATTGTTAACGATTTGAACCTTTTCATTTTCCCATATGTTAGCCGCATCCATCAAATCTTCATCTATTGTAATGCTACCGACATAATTCAGGTTCGCTTCCGTTACTGTTGCCCGGTGCAACTTGGATTTCATCATCGTTCTGAACATGCTGGTTCACCTCCGCTATCTGTAATATCCGATTATCTATAAGCCTTGTTGCGCCAAACTTAACAGCTAATGCCAAAATTAGCGGTTGCTGAATCGTATTTAATAAAACTTTTGCATCCAGCACCTGCAGGGATGGATAGTGAAGCAGCTCCACATAATCAATTACAGCTTCACTCGCTTTCACCAATTGCAGCTTCACTTTAACCTCCAGCCGCTCAGCCGTCATATCAGGCTCATTCATCCAGTCGGCAGCCTGCTGCAGCGTTTTGGACAATACGACTGCCTGCTCACGCTGCTCCGCATTAAGAAAAACGTTTCTTGAGCTTAAAGCAAGACCATCTGGTTCTCGAACGATTGGACTTGGCACGATTTCCACTGGAAAATTAAGATCTCCAACCATTTGCTGAATAACAGCAACCTGCTGAGCATCCTTCATGCCAAAATAAGCACGATCAGGAGCAACCAAATGAAACAGCTTGCTAACTACCGTTCCCACCCCGTCAAAATGACCAGGTCTGGAAGCGCCGCATAAACGATCCGTTACCTGATTGACAATGACCATTGTCAGCGGCTTATTCGGATACATTTCTTGAACGGAAGGAATAAACACAATGTCGATACCGCATTCTTCTGCAAGCGCAAAATCGCGCTTCTCATCTCGCGGATACCGTTCCAAATCTTCATTAGGCCCGAATTGCAATGGATTAACAAATATGCTAAGCACTGCGGTATCATTTTCGGCATGTGCTTGGCGCATTAAGGAAGCATGACCTTCATGCAAATAACCCATAGTTGGCACAAAACCAATGCTTTTATTTTCCTTGCGCACAGCAGTTAACTGCTGCTTTAGCTCAGCTTTCGTGCGGCAAATGATCATTTCAATTTGACCTCCTTATTTGCGAGGTCCTTATTTTCAGTTATGTTAAGAGTGCTGCTCTCAGAGGAGCCGCCATACAAAGAAGGAATATGGGCTGGTTGTGCATTAAATACATGCTCTTCTGCAGGAAACTGGCCTGTTTTCACATCGTCTACATAAGATTGAATCGCACTTCTAATGGTTGTTCCAATATCTGCATAGGTTTTTACGAATTTTTTCTCAAAATAAGGAGATGAATATTGCAAAATATCATGATATACAAGCACTTGGCCATCGCAGCCGCGTCCTGCGCCAATTCCGATAATCGGAATGGAAAGCATTTCGCTGATCATTGTAGCGATTGGTTCAGTTACTAGTTCAAGAACGATACTGAAAGCACCTGCTTCTTCCAGCGCCTTCGCATCTTTGACTAGCTGCTCCACTTCGGCATCTAATTTACCTTGAACTTTGTACCCGCCAAGCTGATGAACCGATTGTGGCGTCAGGCCGATATGCCCCATAACAGGGATGCCTGCTTTGACAAGCGCGGATACATCAGATGCAATTTCAACGCCACCCTCCAGCTTTACAGCCTGAGCACCGCCTTCTTGCATAATTTTCGCAGCATTGCGCAGTGTTGCTTCACGTCCAATGCCATAAGTCATGAAGGGCATATCAGCAACGATAAATGTTTGCTGGGCACCCCTAGCAACTGCTCTTGTATGATAAACAATGTCATCAATGGTTACCGGGATGGTAGTCTCATATCCAAGTACAACGTTCCCGAGTGAATCTCCAACCAAAATGACATCAATTCCAGCTTCTTCAGCAAGCTTGGCTGAAGGATAATCGTAAGCTGTCAAAACGGAAATCGCATTGCGGTCCTGCTTCATCTTCTTAATTTTTGTAATCGTCAGTCGTTTCCTCATCAGCTTTCATCCTCCCGTTCAATGATAGGATAAACACAAAAAAACCTTTTAGCCGCTGCCAAAAAGGTCCCCAAACTGAAAAGGAAACGTTTGCTTGTTGTGCTTCCTTCTGTCTCGGTCCCTACGGCTCAGAGCAGAGTGTGCATTCCCAACCATTTACATCGTATTTTTTATCATCAGTGCAGCTTCCTTAGAATACCGCCTGATGACTTTAGTTTACCAAACTTTTTTCATTACGTAAACGACTTGTAATGCGTTATAGAGGTTCGCCCATCTCTGCAGAGAAAACAGGCTTAATGGAGCCGTCCTCCAGTTGTATGCGAATAGCGCCGCTCTCTTCTAGTCCAATCGGAATTCCAACCAATTCGCCTTGTGGGGTTGTAAGGCGCACCGTTTTGCCCAAAGATACGGACAATGCTTCCCATAACGTTACAATCGGGCTAAAGCCTTGCTCCTGATAGAGGAAATACAATTGCTCCCATTCCTTCAGAAAATCAGCAATAACTTCTTCTCTTGACCATTTCTGCTTACCGCTGATACGAAGTGATGTTGCTTTCTCCAGCAATTCCGCTGGGTAATCAGCTTCTTCTAGATTTACGCTAATGCCTATCCCAGCAATAACATATCGAAGTCTTTCGTCTTCTGCGGCTGATTCAAGCAATATACCGCTAATTTTTTTACCTTCAATTAGCAAATCATTGGGCCATTTAATTCCAATCGGCAGACCGGTTAAACGCTTCAAGCTGCGGCATAACGCTACTGCTGTCAATAAGGTAAGCTGCGGTGCAAAATGAATCGGTACGGAAGGACGCAGCACCATGCTCATCCAAATGCCTTTGCCGCGCGGCGAAATCCATCCTCGTCCCATTCGGCCGCGGCCTTTAACCTGCTGCTCAGCAACAAATAAGGTACCCTCCAAGGCGCCTTCTTCTGCTGCAGCACGAGCAAGATTTTGAGTGGATTCGACCGTTTCAAAATAATGAATATGCTGTCCAAATATGTTGCCTTGCAGCTGATTTTCAAGTTTCTCTACAGACAGCATGTCCGGTATGCTTAGAAGTCGATAACCAAGCCGCCTTGAAGCTTCAAATTGATAACCTGCCGCTTCAAGCTTTCGAATATGCTTCCATATCGCCGTTCTGCTGACGCCGAGCTCTTGGCTAATGTTTTCTCCTGACACGTATTCACCTGGTTTGTCTATAAACAATTGAAGCAAGAGCTCCTGATTCATCTGCGCGTGCCTCCTAAAATAATGCAAAACAATCTGCTGTGAATGTTATTGTTCATCGCTCGAGCGACGCTTGCTCCAGCAAAACATTTCGTTCATTCTCAATCTCACCAAGTGCTGTTAGCAATAGTAATCTGCTTAACGTTTCACTAACCCATGGTCCAGCATCTCGATGCAAATGATTTGTTAGATCCTTGCCGGTCACTTTAAGCTGCTTAAGTGATGAAACGGTCATTAAATCAATCCAGTTCTCCAAACGTCTTAGAAACGCAGCAGTGAAGGCTAGCTCCTGCTTCTCTAGCGTTCGCATAACTTGAATCCATTCGCCGCAAATCCCTTTTCCATAACGAATGACAAGGCTTAACCAGCTCGAGTGAAGTTCACGCTCATTAGTTTGCGTCGAGACAACTAGCATTTCATTATGTATCGCTACAATTGAATTTATGGTCTTGCTGCGCGTATTTGAAAATTTCAACGCTTGCAGCGCCTGCTGCGCTGCCTCGACAGATAAATGCAACCCTATTGCCAGTGCCGCCCAGCGAGAATCAACAGCTGTCAGCTCATGCAAGCGAGAATAATTTATTTGCGCTTGGTCTCCGTGTCCCATCTCTTTCAGCGATATCAATGTTTCTTCATGGAAGGACTCCTTCAAATGAAACAAAAGTCCGCTTGCGGAAACAAAATGCAGCGCTCTTTGCGGAGCAGCTCCAGCTACCATTTTATCTAGCTCGACCTGCACACGCTCCATCGCAATATATTTTAACAGCTCGCGATAACGAATGACTGCTTTCCATGTTCGCAGCGAAGGAGTGAGCCCGTAGACGCCAATAAATCTGACCGCTCTTAACATACGAAGCGCATCCTCTTGAAAACGTGCGTTCGGATCGCCGACAGAGCGGAGCCTCTTGGACTGTAAATCATAAATTCCGTCATAGGGATCATAAAGCGTGCCATCGCTATAAAGCGCCATCGCGTTCATCGTAAAATCACGGCGCAGCAAATCACCGTCAAGTTCGGTAATATAAAGGACACTTTCTGGCTTGCGATGATCCTCATATGCGGATTCTTGCCTAAAAGTCGTTACTTCATATGTGATGTTGTCTTGTATAACCGTTATCGTGCCATGCTGCAAGCCCGTTGGTATGCATCGCTCAAACAGCTCAAGCACCTGCTCTGGACGAGCAGATGTAGCGATATCAACGTCTTTGATTGGTATATCTAAATACGTATCACGAACTGCGCCTCCCACAAAAACGGCTTCGAAATGATGCTCTCGAAGCCGCTCAATGATAGGCAATGCAGCTATGATCGGTGTTGATAATGAAAGCTGCATGTCATACACCTCTTCTTGCAGGGGAAATGATTAGCTATCGCTGCAAACAGCGATTGGCAAATCTGCCTCTATGCCGAGTACCCGATAATAGATCTGCTCATATTGTGTTGTAATTACGTCATTACAAAACTCATTTCTTGCTCTAAACATACAAGCCTGCTTAAACTGCTCATGCAGCTTCTCATTCGTAAGCAGCCTCTCCGTATTTTTAGCCATATCTTCGACATCGCCGATCTCTGACAAAAATCCAGTTTCTCCATGAGTAACAAGCTCAGGAATACCACCAGCGTTAGAACCAATAGTTGGAACGCCGCAAGCCATTGCCTCAAGCGCAACAAGCCCGAAGCTTTCTTTCTCTGATGGAAGCAACAGCACATCTGCCATTGAAATGACTTGTGCAACATCCTCTTGCTTGCCCAGAAAATGGACACGGTCTTCAAGGCCAAGCTGGCGAATGCGACATTGAATTTTTGAGAGCTCAGGTCCTTCACCAACTAAGAGAAGTTTCGAAGGAACCTTCTCGGAAACGCGAGCAAATATTTCAACTACATCCCCAACCCGTTTGACCGGACGGAAATTAGAAATATGCATCAAAATTTTCTCATTCGGAGCCGCATAATCAGCTCGCAAGGAAACCGCATCGCGTGGATAATAAACACGTTTATCAACAAAATTATAGGTTAAATCGATTGGTGTCGTAATATCAAGCAGCTGTCTAGTCTCTTGAATCAGATCCTTTGAAACGGCAGTTACAGCGTCGCTTTGATGGATCGCAAGACGAATTAAATCTTTTAACGATTCATCCTGAGCCAGCACTGTTATGTCCGTGCCATGCAGCGTTGTGACCGTTTTTAAGCCATCGCCATTCATCTGCTTCGCCAAATAGGCGCAAACCGCATGAGGCACCGCATAATGGACATGAAGTAAGTCAAGCTGCTGCATTTTTGCTACCTGTGCCATTTTGCTTGCTAAAGCTAGATCATAAGGCGGGTAACGAAACACATAATAATCATTAACTTCTACCTCATGATAAAAAATATTTTTATTAAAGTGTCCCAATCGAAAAGGAATACTGTGTGTAATAAAATGAATTTCATGACCACGTTCTGCCAGTAATTTACCTAGTTCGGTTGCAACTACGCCCGATCCGCCCAAGGTAGGATAACAGGTTATACCAATCTTTAATTTTCTCGCCACTGTTGTCGCACCTCCTGTGTTCGTTACGTATAACTATTGTATTACACAAGAGCTGTACGAATTGTCAAAAATATTGTATGGCGTGAGGACGCTTAATTGCGAATCCCTCTGCATATGCCCAGCCTCTTGCTTGTCCAAGCAATGAATCACGTGCTTCTACTCGTTCTATGTAATGATTCGTTAATGGCGTAGCCACTCGGTCGGAGCCTGCTGCCGCATCGAATTGTGAACGGTAAGCAAGCAGCGCATTTCTTTTGGTTGCTTGAAAATCACTAATATCAACGGTTAACGATACTTGATCCACATCATTTATATAGTAATAAATAAGCTGTGATACTTGTACGGCAGGCAGCTCCGGCATATAGCGGCGCAGCTTGGCGTTAAACACAGCTTCTTCAATTAATCTACTGCAAGCCACATGATCGGGATGACGATCTACCCAGTAAGGGGCAAATACAACCCGCGGCTTAAAATAACGAATTTCTGCTACAATACGTTCGATTTGATCGCGTGAAGGCTCCAAACCTCGATCAGGCAAACCCAAATTAGTTCGAGCCTGCAGTCCTAGCACTTTGGATGCTTGAGCCGCTTCTTGTTTCCTCAGCTCGACCGTTCCGTTTGAAGACATCTCTGCCATCGTTAAATCACATATGCCGACCTTATAGCCAGCTTGTACATGTTTGGCGATGGTACCGCCCATTCCAATTTCAGCATCATCCGCATGAGCGCCAAAAACGAGAATAT
Source organism: Pristimantibacillus sp. Z349TD_6 (assembly GCF_056173205.1). NCBI lineage: Bacteria > Bacillati > Bacillota > Bacilli > Caryophanales > Paenibacillaceae > Pristimantibacillus (SeqCode) > Pristimantibacillus sp. Z349TD_6. The sequence goes on from NZ_CM149662.1 coordinate 4,342,533, forward strand.
CGAGTTCTGTCGTCATTATTCAATACCTGGTTTATATTTATGGACAAGCTCTCGCCATGCAAAATCACCACGTTCAAGTGCTTTAACCAGCAGTTCAGCAGACGCTACGTTAGTAGCAACCGGTATGCCTTGTACATCGCATAAACGCAGCAAAGCAATAATATCCGGCTCATGAGGTTGCGCCATTAATGGGTCACGCAAGAAGATAATTAAATCCATTTCATTTTGGGCAACCATCGCACCGATTTGTTGATCGCCGCCGAGCGGGCCTGACATGAACCGATGAATGGACAAGTTTGTTTGTTCCATTATTCGTGTTCCCGTCGTGCCAGTAGAGTATAGCTTATGCGGTACAAATACTTTCTCATAAGCGATTACGAAATTAACGATTTCTTCCTTCTTCCGATCATGCGCAATAAATGCAATATTCAACATGCGGTTCCCCTCTCCTGCTGCCTAATAATCTAATCCATAATATGTTCAAATCCGTAAATTAAACCGCTGTATGTCATTACCTTCTTCACAGCCACGTTTACACCAGGCATATATCCTGCGCGATCATAGGAATCATGACGAATTTTGAGCGTTTGTCCATGGCCGCCAAACACAACCTCTTGTTGAGCAAATACACCAGGAAGTCTAACGCTATGTATACGGAATCCGTTGTAATAGCCGCCGCGCGCACCTTCAATGACTTCTTCCTCATTCGGGTTGCCCTGACGAAACTCTTTACGCACTTGCGAGATCAACTCCGCTGTTTTTATGGAAGTGCCCGAAGGCGCATCCAGCTTTTGATCTCCATGATATTCAATAATTTCAACATGGGGCAAATATTTTGATGCTTCTGCAGCGAACTTCATCATCAGAATCGCTCCGATGGAGAAGTTAGGGGCGATTAAACCGCCGATTCCTTTTCCGAGGCAAAGCTCGTCCAGCTCCACGATCTGTTCAGGCGTAAAACCCGTTGTCCCCATAATAGGACGTACTCCAAATTCAATTGCCGTTTTCGTATGGCCATATGCCATCAGAGGAATGGTGAAATCAACGAGTACATCGGCTTGAGCACCTTGAAGTGCTTCCTCAAGTGTTGCACTAACTATAACTCCAGTATCTGCTTTCCCTGCAAATATACCCGCATCTACAGGACCAGCAGATGGAGCGACGGCCGCCACCAATTGAAGCGACTCGTCCTCCAGCACCATTTTTACAACTTCGCGTCCCATTCTTCCACTTGCACCAGCTACTGCCACGCGTATTTTTTGTGTCGTCAACTTTATCACCTGTTCCTTTTTCTTTTTGCATCCAGTTGAAATCGCAGCATACGCCTCTTACGATTAACGTCAGCAAATAGCCTTCTCGCTGCCGAATGGCTGGGATCAAGCCTCATTGCTTCCCTCGCATTAATGACTGCTTTATCGTATTGGCTAAGCGATGCATACAAAACGCCAAGCGTATAAAATGCATCGAAGCTTAAGGGGTCAAGCAGTGCTGCTCTCTCAAGTAACGGTGCTGCCTCATGGAGCTCAGGCGGTACTTTGGTCAGCAAAAAATTAGCCTCCGCTTGCAAAATTCCGGCTTCTACGGTTTGAAGATGATATCTATACTCCGCAAGCTCGGGCGCAAGCCTAACGGCTGATTCTGCATGCTGCTTCGCTTTTGTCCATTTACCGCTTCGTGCGCAAGATACGGCGCATGTATGATAATAGAATGCATTTTCCGGTTCAACCTCAATGGCTTTCTCAAACCAATATATCGCTTGCTCGAAATCACTATTAAAGATGAATTCATAAGCCTTTTTCATGCAGCTCTCTCCATCCATCCGCCCATCCTCCTTGTACACAGGTTGATGGTACAGCATATGTATGGAGCTTGTTTACTGTTCGGTTATTTTCTTCGTCCACCGATTCGCGTCGCGAGTAGTGAATTTATGCATAACCTTATTATGCGCTTCGGTTAAATCTATATTGAGGGAATTAGCGAAGCAAGAAAGAATAAATAAAATATCACCAAGCTCCATTTCAACGGAATTATCCGCTTCATCGGCTTTTTTAGGTTTTTCGCCGTAGAAATGGTTTACTTCACGAGCAAGCTCGCCCACTTCTTCGGACATTCTAGCCATCAAAGCAAGAGGACTGAAATAACCTTCTTTAAATTGAGAAATATAATCATCAACTTCTCGCTGAATATCTGATAACGTTTTTTCCGACATCTGTACATTTCCTTTCTGTCGATAGCTATACATTCATATGTTAACTTAAAGACGCAAATAAAATCAATGTTTTTAAATTGCTTTCTTTAGATAGCAAAAAAGTCGTCTATTGCATCATTCAGCAGCAGCTAATTTGGCTGCTTAAAATGAATGTGCGCAATATCGACTTTCAGGTCTTTATTCTATTCATCGCTTTAAAAAACAATGCATTTACTTATCATTTAGGATCTATCATCTACCCATTAGGAAATTGGCTTGACTCCAAAAGGATTTTCTTTATATTTTCTCCAGCCTGTATAAGTAAGAATGGCTGAAATAAATGCGCCTAATAAAAGTGTCCAGCGCAAGGGATTCGAAATAGGCACTGCTGCGACAACGGGAACATCCGCTTCTAATTGATTCTGATTAAACATTCGAGTGAGAGTATCCTTTAGTTCCAGTATGGATCGATTAATGCTGGCGACATTATTTTTATCTTTTCGAGATGCTTCCAGCAGTCGATTCGTATATTGGATCCGATCCATCAACTCTGTTTCATGCTTATTCCCGTACATCATACTGACAGCAGGTTTAATACGATCTGCATGTTTTTCCATGCTTATCATTACAGCTCGTGCTGCTATAGCTCCATCATCAGTTTGGCGCTTCCAAGCTTTTTCCACACGCGAAAGATCATCCAGCATGATTTTCTCATATTGCAGCCACAATGCGTTATTAGGCCTTGCAAGAGCATCAGCAGTTAATTTAATTCGGGCTGCCTCTACAAACCAGCTTGTCCCAAGTGAGCCTTTAACGAGCGTTTTCTCAATTGTATTGGCATCTCGTTCAACAGCTTGCCACCCTTCGGCATTACCAGCTGCATATTTAAGTTCTCCATCAACCAATTGCTGAAGCTGTTGGACATATTGATAAGCTGCTTGTCGATTATTTGTATAAGCCGCTTCATATAATGAGCTTGCAATATTATCCATCCGTTGAACCTGTTTACTTGGATCTGGCGTCAGCCGGGACGCAAAAGCTTGAAGACTAGCTCCGCTGCCCCAGACTAAATTAGCATAACCTATCGTCATGACGATACATACGACGAATGGAATAATAAAACGTATCTTCATGGACATCCCCCCATAATACAACTTATGAAGGGATGTCCATCGTTATACCTTCTTTCTAAAACGCCATACGAGTAATCCAGCTGCCAAACTAAAGAAGGATAAACCGTAGGTAAATGCGCGAACCGCATCCAAATCATCGTATAATTGATCGGCAAGGTATGGAAATATACCATAGGTATAATCTACTGTGTCATTTAGAAGAAGCCATCCTGTAGCTACGATAAGCGAGACAGCTCCTGCTTTCATAAATCTGAAAAAAAGCAATGCCTCAAACGCCATTCCAAGATGTGATGCCATAAGCATATAATGCTGCCAGCTCAGCTCAGACCCCTGCCATGCTCCCGCTACAATCATCGATACAGCCCATATGCCGTATTTGACTGAGCATACCACAGCCAAACCTTCAATGATGTAACGAAAAATTGTAACAAGGCCGTTTGAACGCTTAGGCGGGAACAAAAAATATAGCAAAGCAATCGTAAAAAACAAACTTGCTGTAGGTGAATCGGGTACAAAAACAATTTGCCATATGGGGTGGGTCTCTAGTGTTGCTGCTAATTGTGACTCGTACCAGATGTAGCCATAAACCGTTCCAAAAAAATTAACAATAAAAAGCAACCATAAAAATGGTCGGCTTAGTAAAAATTCACGGCTCCAAAAAATAGCGAGCATGATGAATCACTTCTCCTTCGCTTTATCATTAAAAAGGACTTATATTCGAAGAAAAACCTGACCGTGTAATACGATCAGGTTTTTTTCGATGATTTATTCTGTTGCCGCTTTTTGTTTGGACAGCCAAGTCGTCAGCTGATCAATTTCTTCGGCAGATAAAGTATCAGCGAAAGCTGGCATGCCGTTACGACCATTCGTAACTACTTCTACAAGCTGCTCTTTCGACAAAACGTCACCAACGCCAACCAAGCTAGGAACAGATCCTTGGCCCTTTAGGTCAGCTGCATGACAGCTGATACATTTTGCTTGCTCAGCAATTTTCATTGCTGGATCATTCGCATCAACAAGTGATGCTTCTACTGCTGGTTTCGTGTAGTTCGGACGTTCTTGGCCTGCTAGTGCAGCCTCACGCGCCTTCTCTTCACGCTCAATATGTTCCGGTACTTGTCCGTTAATTTCAAGCTGATGCTGGTAGTGATCCCAAGAAACAACTGTCAAGTAAACGCAAGCTACAAGTGTTAGCCCCATCAATGAAGATGCAATCGGACGACGGTAGAAGCGGCGTTCCTTGCCAGTGTCGAGGAATGGTGCTAGCAACAATGCGCCAAACATGACTCCGGGAATACCTACAGTTCCGAGCAAGATGTAATCTTGCGAAACATATGGGTATTTCAAAAATTGATACAAGAACAAAAAGTACCAGTCCGGCATCGGTATAAATGCCGCATTCGTTGGATCTGCTGGATAACCTAGTGGTGCTGGCTCAGCAATAACCCATACAAGAAAACCAACCAAAACGACACAGCCGACCATCCATTCCTTAAGCAGGAAGTTTGGAATAAACGCTTCCGATTTACCTGGAAAAGACGTGTAGTCCGGAGGAATGTTCGGATGGTTGTTTTTCTTAACACGCGAGTCGCCTACATAGACAACCTTCTCGTTCGAATTATGACCATGCGCCATAAGTATGCCTCCCTTCGCTTAAAGTGGTCCCGAAATACCTTGTTTCCGAATCATGATAAAGTGCGCTGCCAACATTGCAATCAAAGCGCCAGGTAAGAAGAATACATGGATCGCGAAGAAGCGAGTTAGTGTTTGTGCGCCTACGATATCGCCGCCGTAAAGGAATGAAGCGAGATACGGTCCGATTACCGGTACGGATTCAGCAATTTGGACACCAACTTTTGTTGCGTAGTAAGCTTTGTTATCCCAAGGAAGCAGGTAACCTGTGAATCCTAGGCCTAACATAATGAAGAAAATCAGCATTCCGACAACCCAGTTCATTTCCCTCGGCGCCTTGTAAGAACCGGTAAAAAACACTCGAAGGGTATGTAAGAACATCATAACAATAACTAAGCTTGCCCCAAAGTGGTGCATGCCTCGAACAATTTGTCCGAATGCAACCTTGTGCTGCAGGTAATCAACGCTTGCATATGCGTTGATAATGTCCGGCACATAATACAGCGTCAGGAACATACCTGACAAAATTTGAATTACGGTAATAAAAAATGTCAAGCCGCCGAAACAATATACGAATGCGGAAAAATGATGCGCTGGGTTAACGTGCTCAGGCACTTCATGGTCAGCCACATCTCTCCACAGAGGCGTAATGTCAAGACGCTCGTCGATCCAGTTGTAAACACTTTTAAACATCTGTCATACGACCTCCTTATTTCATTCTTGTATTCGGCATTACTGGACCCAAGTACACGAAGCCGTCTTCAAGCTTCACTTCGTACTCATCCAATGGGTTCGGGGCAACTGTAATGTTTTTCCCGTCTTTCGTGTAGCGCGCATCGTGACAAGGACAATCGTATTCATTTTGACCTTTTGTGTTCCATCCGATCGTACAACCTAAGTGTTTGCATACTGGTGAAAGTGCAAAGATCTTGCCGTTCGCATCCTTCGAAATCCAAGCTGCAAGCTCTGGGTCACTTACATACCAACCGTCGATCTGATGAATTTTAAATTTGAATTCTTGCGGTTCGGTCGTAATTTTGCTCTCTTCCACAACTTTTACGTATGTACCCTCGCCTTTTTTCTCAAGGAGTGGATCCACTGCGAAACGAACCATTGGTAATACCGCGCCGCCCATCATAAATGCAGTTGTGCCGCCAAGCGTATATGACAAAAATTGACGCCGGGACATTTCTTTGCGCTGAACCGGTCGATGCGCGGTCTCGTGTTGTTCATGGTTACTCATCTTCTGTTCTAACCCCCTTTGCCAACCATATCTCGCGTCTTGCCGCAGGGCAAAAACACATGACGAACTAGGACATAACTTATAATAGCCTAGGTGCTTGGGAGCGTCAAGAATATGGCTTCATATTTGAACGTTTATCAAATTATCGTTCAATAATTTGTTATCATTTTGTCACATTTGACCTTGTCTGGCATTTGTTTTCCCCGAAATCTAACTATATTATACGACAATTTTATGAAATTCATGTAGTCTGTCCACTCCATAAACTCCGTATCGCATTAGAAACATCAGATTGCTGCGGAATCTCACCATCTTGATTCGGACCAAACCATAAATCCACTTCTGGACACTCGGCAATCAATTGATTATTTGCAGTTACCGCAATAACATAACGAAACCCGCCGCGCTTCGCCGCAGCACACCACTCATTTAAATGCTCTGAGAGACGCTCGCTGTCGGAGATGTAATGCCATGCAGGATAAGTGACCACTCTCCCTTTAAAAGGGATTTCAATTAAATCCATTATGTCCCTAAGCTGCTCAAGCCATTCTGTTGCCTCATACGGCTTTGCTGCATTCGGCATTCCAGTCACAGGAAGCAGGCAAGTATCCAAATATGGACTTAATTCATCCCATTGCTCTTTCGTTATTTCACTAAATTTCATCGTTTACATTCTCACTCCTTAACATAATTGCAGCCTATATCAACATCACTGCTTCTATGTTAACTCCATTTCCTCTCATTGCCAAACCAAATGTACAGAAAAAAGCCTCCCTGTGTCAAAACGGAACAGATTCGTTCGCATTTAACTGGGAAGCTTCCTCGCTCAATCGTCATTTTAACAAAAAAGACGATACGCGTTATTTTTTTAAAGCATTTAGCTGTTTTGCGAGACGGTAAAACGTATCCTCGTCACCAGCGGCCAATGCTTTGTCAATTGCCGTATAAATTTGGTTGGTTTGAAATTTCAATACCGCTTCGTCAAGCACAAATTCTGCGGCCAAACCTAGCATGGCTTCATACGTTACTTTCATTTTGTCCATAGGATACACCTCCAAACCGGCGTTAAGAGATCCTATATTCTATTCCCTTTGTCACGTAGCTCTCCATCGTTTTTTTCATACGCAGTAAATCGTCCTCTGTTAACTCTCTTACGACTTTGGCGGGTGATCCGATAGATAGAGTATAGGATGGTATTTTTTTGTTCTCTGTAACAATCGAACCGGCTCCTATTAAAGCATATTCACCAATGTCTGCGCCGTTAAGTACGATTGCCCCCATTCCAATTAATGTGCCTCTGCCTATCGTACAGCCGTGTATTATAGCGGCATGGCCGATAGACACCTCATCAGCTAGAATCAAAGGTTGATTCACATTCAAGTGACCGACGACTCCATCTTGAATATTGCAGCTATGACCGATTTGTATAGGTGCAAGATCCCCTCGCAGTACTGCATTAAACCAAACGGTGCTTTTTTCAGCAATCGTTACGTCACCAATTATTTTTGCACCTTCAGCTATGTATACATCTTCATGAATCTTTGGCATTACGCCTTTGTATGGGATCAACAATTTTCTTCAGTCCTCTCCAAGCGATCAAATATAACAAGCCATTTCTGTCGTATTCTTATACTGTAGCTTATATTTGATCTTACTCCAAGAGCGCGATTCCCAAAATCAATGAACCACTATTGGACCTGATTCCTCAAGGCTGACGCCAGCAACTACAGCTCGTCCTGCCTTGGTCATACGGACTACAGCCCCATAAATCGGATGCTCTCCAAGACGAAGCAGCCCCAAATGAACCATCATAGCCATAATTCTCTGTTCCAAAATCGTATTTGCATCATCGTAAAAGTAAGGCTTAATGAACGGAACAAGTACCGTTCTAAGTGACTCAACCGTAACCCACTCTATAGCGAGGGTGTTAATCCAATGCACGAGCGACAGTAAATGTGTAATTGGCCCCTTGTAAAGCTTGAGCCAATATCGGTAGATTTGCTCTGCTTCGCTTGAAGGCCTGCTGTTCATGCGCTCTTCACCTGGACCCGTGACTGTCAAAAGCGTCTGATTTTCATTAATATACTTTGCGTGATAACAGTAATCGTATACGAATGAGAAACGATTCGGATATTGGTTAAAATGTCTGCCATATCCAAAACGCCATGCTCCTTTTGCAGGCAGCTCCTCTTGCACGCCAAAACGATCAAGCAGCTGCAGCGTAAATCGCTTGTACATCGACCCATCAGCTGTTAGCTGGATTTCATTGTGGTACGTGTAATGAAGCAGATGAGTTATATCGTCATGAATAAGCATTTGCTCATCCCGGTAAATAGGCGGCTCATCCGTATACTGCAGATCGGCGGCAAACCTCCTCGCAAGCGTATCGCGGAAGCGCGTCTTCAAATCGTTTGGAACCTGAAAGAGATATCTGCTTGGGCCGCTGAAGCCATTGAACAACCATCCGTGATGCTTGAATTTAGCTATCATTTCTCGCGGGCTAAGCTGCTTTTCGACTGCTTCTGTCTTTTTTTTGCTGCGTTTTGTTTTTTTCGGCGGGTCTAACTCCGGTTTGATGATCTCTTCTCCAAATCTGCTGTGCTGCACCCGAGCGAGCAAATCCTCTAAACTAAAGGAGTTTCTTGCTTCGAATAGCAAAGAGTTTAGGAATCGTAAATCTTCCAACTTCATGCTGCTTATTTGCGCTTCAAAAACATCATTTCGACTTACGGTAGAGAGAATGGATTGGATCAAATCGTTTTTGGAATGCCCATTGCATTCGCAACGGTAAACATCTGCAATTCTGCTAAGTTGTTGAATATCAGCGTACCCTAGCATATCCGATAAATTCATAGCTCTCTCCTTTCTACAGAAGCCGCCTTATCACTCAGGCGCCCCGCTTCGTAAGGGTATTGTGTAATGAATAAGCGTCAGTTGATATCATTATGGGAAAATATCTATTGTTTTATAACCTAGATTACAAGGAGTTTATACAAAAAAAGCTTCGCCTTTAAAAAATAAAGGCGAAGCTCGTATGCGATTCCTATGCTTCATTTAAATGGATCGTGCAATTATACAGCTGAGGATGCCATTTCTCATCTCGCAGCTCCAGGATAGAATAAGACAAGTTGGATAAATATTGATCCTCAAGACCCGAACATATCTCTTCCATGATTTGAGCCAAAAAGCTGCCATGAGAAACGACAAGCAAGTTGCGCTTTGGATACTTCAGCTTCCATTCATTAATTGCGCTCAAGCCTCTTGCTCTGACCTCAGCATTAGACTCTACACCTTCAGCAATTTCTCGCCAATTCGTTCCCCAGCGCTCGTGACGCTCTTGCTCCTTCGTGCCTTCAACCTCGCCAAAATACCTCTCTCTCAAGCGCGGCTCACTTTCAAGCAAAGGAATATTTAACTTCGAAGCGATAATCTGTGCAGTCGCATGAGCCCGCTGCAGATCACTCGATATAACAGCATCCCATATCTGGTCTTCACGGCTTAATCGCTCTGCCAATGCTTTGGCTTGCACAATACCTACTTCATTCAGCGGTATATCCGTTTGTCCTTGAATCTTTCCTTGTTCATTCCAGTCCGTCTTACCGTGGCGCACTAATCCAATTAACAAGCCGTATTCAGCTCCTTTATATAGTAGACATAACAAAAGCTCCCTAGGGAGCTTTATCATACATCAACATTAGCTTCGTGTTCTAGAAAGCCAGTTCAAAATTAGCAGCGTCATAATAAGTCCAAGCAAGGACAATGCAACATAATATTGCGGGAAGGCCGGCATAACCTTTAGAACGAATGGCTCGCTAATGCTGGCAACCGGAACCTCTGCATAAAATCCTGCTGTAATTACACCATCGCCAGACGCATTTGCTGTGTCCATCAATCCGCTTAGCTCGGCGATTTCAGCTTGTGAAACACCGCCATCATTATCAAATATGAATACAAAGAATGCACTTGCAAACAAAGCCATGCAAGCTGCAACGATCAGCGCGATATTACGGCGAAACGACTTCGAAAACTGATAGCTTTTGTGCGGAACAGGCATTAACCAAGATTCCTCAGCGTAAATGCGATCCATCACATTTCGATTCACATGCTCCATAGGACCGAGGCTCTCATCTTCCTCCGATAAGAAACGAATGATATCCTCGCTCTCTTCCCACAGCTCAAACTGCTCCGCACATGTCTTGCACTCAAGCAAATGAGTGTCTATTGCTATCCGCACTTCATCGTGATCAGCTAAATCCCAATATTCGCCGAATTTGTCTTGCGCATCGTTGCAATTCATCTCGTATTCATCCCTTCGAATTCCTCCATCAGCGGCGATTGTCCGAAATACGGCTCCAGCTGCGTTTTTACGCTTGCTCTTGCTCGGAATAGCAGTGATTTAACAGAACTGACCGTTTGTCCTAAAATATTAGCAATTTCTTGATAGTCCAGCTGGTCATATTCCCGAAGAATAAGCGCTGAGCGTTGTTTTTCTGGCAAGTTGTTTATCGCTTCTCGCACCATCGCCATACGTTCATTTCTCAGCACATGCTGCTCTGGAACCGCATCAAGAGCTGCGACAGGCTCGAATCCCGATTCATCAAGCGATACATGCGCTGATTTTTGCTTGCGAAGCTCGCTAAGTACTGTATTTCGCGCAATTGTATATAACCACGTCGAAAAAGAAGCATCCAATTCGCGAAACGAATGAAGGCTGCGGTAGGCTTTATAGAACGTCTCAGAACACAAGTCTTCGGCCATAAGCTCGAGCTTTGCACTCTTCAGCATGTGATAAATAAACGCTAAAATTTTTCGTTGGTAGCGCCGCATAAGCTCGGAGTACAGCTCGACATTGCCATCCTTTATCTCTCGTATCAACTGGGAATCAGTCATGACAGGCGAACCTCCTCCACCTGCGGATTATTCCCGGACCGCTATATATCATTGTACCGTCCCGGGAACGAAAAGTTGCGGTGTTTATCATAATTAATTCAAAAAACACGAATATACATATAATTCGTGTTTCGAGGGCAAATTCCTGCCTCTTTCGACAAAAGGATAAAATACAATATTTTTACAAATGTGGATGCGCAATTATAGGTTTTGAACGCAAGCTGATCCATAACTATGTATTGGAAATAAAGTTTTATTCTACTCGCCTTACAGAGTTCTTGCAATATAAATCGCTTTCTTTAGGCTGGAAAAGGTTCACATTCATGATTATTGGCTCCTATGGAGAACATGACAAGGCACAATAATATAAACAACAATTTGGAGGTAATAACAGTTATGAAAAAAACAATTATCGCCGTTTTCTCAGCATGTTTAATCTTTAGTGCAAGCTCTGCTGTGTACGCTGCTGCTCCTGTATCTGAAAAAGAAATGCATATGAAGAAAGTGGAAGAAAAGAAAAAGCATAATATGCATGTGAAAAAAATGGAAGCAAAAAAGAAACATAAAATGCATGCTAAAAGCCTTCATGCAAAGAGTATTCACACTAAAAAAGCGCATGAAAAAAGTCTTCACGCAAAAAGCATGAAAGCAAAAACCTTGAAAGCAAAAAACTTAAGAGCAAAAGAGATTACTAAAATGCCGAAAACCGGCTTCGGCGGCGCCAGCGAACAAGCTGAATAAACAGTAAAAAACGAGGGGACCTACTTTCCCCTCTTTTTCTAACTTTGAAAAAGTTCATATTGCAAATGATAACTGCAGCTATTTTTGCCGGGAGTACAGCCTGCAGCTACTCAAATGATCAAGATCATAGTAATAAGCCTCAAATAACAATAACAAAATCTGATTATAATGAACCCATTGTAAAAGCAGAAACCATGTCGAGTCCACCACCTACAAATGATAATCCAATCATTTCGAATACAATTTCTAAAGTAAAATTAGAGGGAATCGTACCCATTAAATTATCCATTCCCGCTTTAGAAATCGATGCGATCATAGATCCAGTAGGCATAACAGAAAACGGCCAAATGGATGTTCCATCAAGCACCAAAAGGGTAGGGCTATTATCTAATGGCATTCTTCCTGGCATGGTCGGCAATTCAGTTATAGATGGACATGTTGACAGCCATACAGGACCAGCCGTATTTTACAGATTAAAGAACATAAAATTAGGTGACATGATTTCAATAAAAAGTAAAGAGGACTGCACCATCGATTTTATAGTGGAATCGATTGAAATATTCAAAACATCCGAGGCTCCCCTTTCGAAAATTTTTGGTCCCGCGGATGAGTCTCGTTTAAATTTAATTACATGCACTGGTAAATTCAATCGTAAAAATCAAGAATACTCAGAACGGCTCGTCGTTTTTGCAAAACGACACTCCAATAAAAAAATATGCAAAGCTGCAAGCAGCGAAAACCCATGATCTGATTCAGTTGTATAGTGGATGTCAAAACGACGCCATTATTTGAATCATTGATGGGTTTTTTCTATCGTATTCATACTTCTAACCGCATATGTACTTTTACTTTTTTGTCATTTCCCTCCCCTTTCTATTTCCTTCTACTAGTCACTTGACATAGAAACTATGCCTCTGTAACAAACACACAAACACTTAAATAGATACAAACATATCTTATAGAGCAGTCAAATAAGAGGAGGTTTTTAAATAATGGCTCATAATATCGGAATTATCCTCGTTCTTTTCATTCTATTGGTTATTGTCGCTTGCAGCTGCGGTGTTTTCGGCCGTAATGAGAGAAACGATGACAGAGAAGAAGACAACTATGTACGCAGCAATGAAAACAATAGAGTAAGCGACAGAGGTTACAGCGGTGGTTGTGGAGTAGGCTATTAATCCCTCAATTTCGCTTGAGACATGGATAATTTGTATTTCCCTGCCAAACAACCAATAACTATACGGCATCCATGTATAACTTATTTTCTAAACAGCAGCAAGGAGGTGAATTTCTTATGTCAGGATCAGTTGGCGGTACTCACAATAACATTGGTTTTATTCTCGTGTTGTTTATTTTGTTAGTCATTATTTCTTGCAGCTGCGGTATTTTTGGTGGCAGATACTAGTCGTATATTAGATCCAGCTTAACAAGCTTCCATTAGATTATTTGCTCTATCTTCATTTACTAGTCTAATGACATTGAAACTATGTCTATGTAACAAACACACAATCAAAAAATGAGAGTCAATCATACGTTATATAGTAGTTAAATAAGAGGAGGTTTTTATATAATGTCTCATAATATCGGTACGATCTTGGTTCTTTTCATCTTATTAGTCATTGTTGCTTGTAGCTGTGGCGTATTGGGCCGCAATGAAAGAAGAAATGAAAATCGAGTTGAAAGTGTCAACGAAAAAAGAAATGACAGAGTGAGCGACAGAGGTTACGGCGGCTGTTGCGGAGGCTACTAATCCTATTTTCACCACTTTGCTCGTTCTATGAGATGGATAAACATACTCTCTCTACCCATTATCCTGTCTTATAGCTATAGCTTTGACTAACTTGCTCTATAAGATAATACAAGGAGGTGAATTTTTTATGTCAGGATCAGTTGGCGGTGTAAATAATAATATTGGTTTTATTCTTGTACTCTTCATTTTGCTCGTGATTATCTCTTGCAGTTGCGGAATTTTCGGTGGTAACAACTACTAATCATTAGCTACTGGATACGACTTATTCACTTGTCCTACAGACTGCAGAGTATCCTGAACGGTCTTTCTTATAAAAAACCTCTAATCCCCTATTATAGGTTAATGATACTGGGCATATGTCACCCCATGACAAATATCCAGTCACTTAGCTTTTGCAATGCATACCTTACAATGTATTCAAGTCGCAAGGAGGTGGATGTTTAATGTCAGGATTCGTTGGTGGTGCTAATAATAGTATTGGTTTTATTCTGGTACTGTTTATTTTGTTGGTGATTATCTCTTGCAGCTGCGGTATTTTCGGTGGAGGTTACTAATAAATAATAATTGAAGGGCTTACTGCTGCTCTCACGCATTCAAAATGCTGAATACACTTAAGCCTCTCCAGAAGACCCATTATGTGGGTCTTCTTTTTTTCATTCTGTATCTAGTCCTTGCTTACATACTCAAAAAAAGCCTACACACGCTCTTTCAGCTGCAGCCCTCATGAATTGAATTACCTTTTTTATGAAAGTATTGACAAAATAGTAAAACCACTAAATAATAAAATTAATACATTAGTTAGTAAATTAATTAATTTGAGGAGGTCTTTTATTGAAAATATTCATTACAGGAGTTACTGGGTATGTTGGCTTCGCAGTAGCTCAACAATTCCTATCCCATGGTTATCAAGTTTCCGGATTAGTTCGGACACAAGAAAAAGCTGAGCAATTAATAAAATTAGGCATCTCCCCTGTAATAGGCGATCTTGCTGATCTGATTTTGCTGGCGGAATGTACTCATGCTGCTGATGGTGTCATTCATACTGCTATTTCGCATAATTCTGACATGGAAAAACTAGATGTTCTTGCAGTTGATTCCATGTTAGAAGGTTTGGAGGGCACTGGCAAAACATTCGTATATACGAGCGGAACGTTAATCTATAACGATACGCATCATGATGTCGTTGATGAGGATTCGCCTGTAAAGCCTCTGCCATTCCTGCAATGGAAAGCAATTCAGGAGCAAAAAGTGCTAACAGCTGCTGAGAGAAACATTTGTACAGTCGTCATTCGACCAGCTCTCGTTTACGGACGTGGAGGTGGTTTAGTTGGGGCAACTATTCAAAGAACGAAGCTTACTCAATTCGCCAAATACGTTGGTGATGGACTTAACGCGTGGTCAACCATTGATGTAGATGACTTGGCTAACCTTTATGCATGCGCTTATTCATTTGCATCTCCTGGATCGTTATTTAACGCAGCTTCCAGGGAACTCATTACGACCAAAGATCTCATGATAGCTATAGGCAAAATTGCCGGCGTCGCTGAAATTGAATCGTGTAGTTATGAAGAAGCTGTTCATGTTTTGGGCCCTGCTGCTTGGGGAGCGAGCATTAACCAAAGAATATCTGGTTTGCGTGCTGAACAACAGCTGCAATGGAGTCCCTCTGCCAACTCGATCGTCAAAGAAATGGAGAAAGGCTCTTACCAAGCTATGGCAAAAATAAAACGATAGTCCGTTACCGGATTATCGTTTGGATGCTGCGCTATCTTCATAAGTATTCAGAAATTTTATGGATTTAGCTAATATTCGGATGAGTTGCTCGGTGTCATCTGCACCTAGATGTTCTCGCAAGTGCTGAAAACGTTCAAATAGCTCTGTCTCCCTTGCTCCAACAAATTCATGTCCAGCTTCCGTTGCTGTAACAAGAATGGATCGTCGATCACTTGCATCCATCGTACGAGTAATATACCCGTTCTGTTCAAGAGATTGTATAACATGCGTCACAGCAGCTGAGGTTATTTTCAACTGTTTGCTTAGATCGGAAACTTTGATGCCATTAGAACCCGGCGGACATAAATACGTCAAGTAAACAAGCAAGTTTGATTCGCTCTGCCGGAGCTCCTTAGAAGGACTAAACACATGACCGACACGCTTCAATTGTCCGAATACGAGTGCAAGTTCCTTCGTTAAGTGATCTATATTCGTTCCTTGAAAGTTATCGTCATTACTCATACCATTATGAGCCCCCATAAGCTTTTTCCAATTTATTTTTAAATTATTTACTAAATTAATAATGATGTCAAGATGGAAAGTCAAGCTTCATTTGAATGGATGGATCAACGTTAATCCTTTCCTTATCTTTCATTTAACGGTTTAAACGTCCTGCCAGCGATGAGTATGTACTGTAACTCGTTTGGCTGAATGATCGTGCCTCCGCCTGCGTTTAATTGTTTTTTGATGATGGCATCCTTTTTAACAGCTGGTCTTGGCCTATCCTTTATATCCACTGTAGAATCATCTGCATCCATGACGGATGAGTGTTCAAAATATACGATGGTATGCAGATCCTCTTGTCCCTCAGGTATATCTTTCCCAGTACTATTTTTGGCAGTTACAGTTAGATCGATTAGCGATACTTTATTTTTCACAAAGACATTATATGAAATTTCTATAGGCTGGAACGCATTGGGGTCTGCTGTTCTTGCTATCCCTACTCGGTCATCGTCAGAAAGGTACTTCAGTTTTCCTTGCTTTAATAATCGTTCGTCATTCAAAGTGATCACATTATTTTCATTCGTGACTTTAAAAGAGAAGGAATCAAAAAGTATACGAGCTGGAACGAGCAGAAAACCTTTTTCCACTACTGCTTTAGTGTCCATCTCTACATTTTGACCATTAACCTTTGCAGTCTTATTGCCTGCCTGAATTTGAACAATGTTCTCCCCTTCTTTAATTTCGGCTGTTTTCGTTTGGTTATTATAAGAAACTGCAGCACCCAGCAATTCACTTACAGATCTTAATGGTAAAATCAATCGATTCTGTTTATCAACATAAGGTTCCTTTGGATAGGTATATGCTACATAATAGTTGTTCATTTTCAAAATAACGGGTGTACTTTTTTTTGGTGCAGCATAACTGACAGCTGTTATGGAAAACATCATTACACCCGCAATGGTCAATTTTATTAATTTTCTCATCATTTAACAAACACTCCTTTTTTAGCATTTATCGATAAAACGTATTTCTCTAACCATTTGTTGCACTAAAGCCCGAATTAGGTAATGCTTTTCAAATTTTGAAATGATATATTGAAATTATTAGCTAGGAAGGGATGATTACCGATGTTATGCATCTTTATCGAATACTTCAAATTTACAGATGTTAAAAATCTACCTATAAATCATAAGGATGGTCCTATTTGAAAATTAACAATAGCAATAATATCCCTGTCCGTTTTTTCATAAACGACAAAATTAAGCTTGAAAAAAATGCTTTAGCAGAACTTGATCAGCTCCTCACCGTAAATGAATCTGTAGAAACCCTGAAACAGCACACTAGCGGTTATTTTACGAACGAAAATGCAAAAATTGAAGAGGTAGCGATCACTCCCGATTTCCACAAAGGCAGCGGCATTCCGATTGGTACAACTATCTTCACCAAAGGATTTGTTATCCCTCAAGCTGTAGGCAATGACATTAATTGCGGCATGCGGTTATACACGACATCGCTGAAGGAAGATGATATCCGGTCGAATCTTAAACAAATCGAATCCGATATTCGTCATATTTTCTTTGAAGGCGGACGCCATATTCCAATGACAAGGGTGCAGCGTGAAGCTATTCTCAAAGAAGGATTAATGGGTATTCTCATGACACAGAAATCGATTAAGTGCAATGGTTTGTGGGAATTTTATGATGCGAAGCAGCAAGAGGACGACCTTTTAAAGGTAAATCGATTTGGTTCATTTATTACGGATAAAGTAGATGGACTGGACAGTTATTTAGGCAGCGATGATTTGTCCTACGATAGTCAGATTGGATCGATCGGCGGCGGCAATCATTTTGTAGAAATTCAGAAAGTAGTGAATATACGCAATCATGCTTTGGCAAAGGAATGGAATATCAAAGCTGGCCAAATCGTCGTTATGATTCATACAGGCTCTGTATCTATCGGACATCACGCAGGTCTGAACATCAAAGAAATGCTGAAAGAAATTTACCCTGCCTCTCTTAAGCATCCAAGCAATGGGATCTATGTCCTGCCTCATTCCGAACAATATGAATATCAATGGAATCGTTATTGGAACCTCCTTCATAACGCAGCAAACTTCGCTTTTGCTAATCGCTTATTTCTGGGGCTTATGCTTCAAAAGTCTTTGTCCAAAAGCTTAAAGGATTTTGAGTATAAATTGCTTTACGATGCCCCTCACAACTTTGTATGGGAAGAAACGATTGATGGCAGCGAAGGTTTTATCCATCGCAAAGGCTCTTGCACAGCAAAGTCAGCAGAACAAATGGCCAACACCCCTTTTCAATTTACGGGCGAGTCGGTCTTTATACCTGGTTCCATGGGAGCGAAAAGCTACATCATTGCAGGACTTGGCAATCGTGAGAGCTTATTCAGCGCTAGTCATGGTGCTGGTCGAAGCCTTTCAAGAGGAGATTCAGTAAAAGTAGATGATGCTTTGTTTCGCGAGTTTATTTCCAAGTTTAATATTGTTACACCTATTGATCCGAACCGTAACGATATTAAATCCAGACAGGATATACTCAAGAAATGGGAAGAAGAGTTGAAGAAAGAGGCTCCATATGCTTACAAGGATATCAATGCGATCATTGAATCACATGAAGAACACGGCATGGCACAAATTGTTGCAGAAGTTGAACCTATTTTAACGATAAAAGGGTAAAGCTTTTTATATTGAAGGTTTACTTGTTTAAAATTAAATAATTCATTTTTAATAATCATAACAGCAAAAGGCCACGTCCTTGTGACGTGGCTAACTGACAACGCTCTATTTTAGACAGCTTTATTTTAACCATGCATCCAATAAGTGTGAAACAGGATTATAAATGTAGATAATCCCATCCAAAGGGTTGGGGAGTCCAATATGTAAAGCTTCAGCAATACCTATTAAGGTTCCAAACAGCAGAAGAATGGAAAATATCCATAATTCTTTTTTGGATTTTCCTCTTAATAGCGCAGGAACATCAATGGCGATAATTAAAGCGACCGCTACAAGGATCACTATGATAGGTACCATATGTGCATCTTCACTCCTCTTTCCTCATCTCTTCCAGAAAGGAATTAGACACCGTACCTAAATGTCGAATCTTATGATTTACCTTCACGTTTACTGGCATCGTCTCAAACGTGTGATCCCAATTTTTTTTGAGCTTTCTCCATTCTTTAGGATTCGATCGATGAATAACATCCCCAAATCCAAAAATATCAACTTTGTATTTCTTCTGCACTTTTTTTACTGCCGCGTCAATGAAACCTTCCACTTTGCTGTTTGCTAGCCTTTCTACTTCAGCAATATTTTTCGTCTCCAACAAATCTATCGAACATTGTACTTCCCCTATATTAATTTCTAATCGTACTTCGATATCGATCTGAGGTTGTCCATCCTTTACGCTGCCTTTGACCTTCGTCTTAGACCGAATGACCTCGAACGTAATTTTGCCACCTTGTGGACAAGTAACATAACCAACTGTGCTTTTAATTTCATCGCTAATATAGTTGTATGCTTTGCTTTCAGTTTCATTTAGCCAACCAATCAACTTATCCTTCTTAAATACCGCTAGTCCCGAATATTGTAATGTAGTTGGGGTCAGAACCTTTTCCATATTTCTCTTTTCTTGCCCTACTTGCTCGTCCCCCAAAACGACAAGACCTGTTAATACAGGATCTCTTCCTTCGCTCACGAGTGTAGTAATAAGCTGATCCAAGGTAACCGTTGTTGTTGGAGCCCATTGCTTCTCCGAAGTCTGAAGGGTAGAGAACAGACTCACAGCGGGGATCGTTTCCAGCTTTGTTAATACTTTTAGCGTATTCTCGGCAGTCGTATGCTTTGATACAACAATAAAGAAATCAGTACGAATTTCTTCATCTCTAGATAAGAGATCTAACGCCTGACCTATACCTTCCTTAGCTAAGGATTCGCCAAGAACCACAATGCGCAGATGGGAAGGATAAATCTTACGTGGGTTAACAGTAGTCATTTTGCGTATCGCTTCGAAAATGGTATTTGCCGTGATTTGATATGTTGTGACGGGTGTCTTGTCGCCGCCCTTCTTCCCTGCTACTTCAGTCGGCTCGACGACTTGAACGGAAACCTTATATTGATTTCCGACCTTGTCTATTCCCAAAGCTACGGCGATTGCCAGCTCATTCAACTCTCGGCCTTTCCAACAACCTGTGACAAATAGGAGCGAGATGACAATTAAACAGAGTAAACTTCTTTTACGCTTCATCGATTATCCACCTGCATTATCACGCGTCGGTTCAGAATGATTACTTTGTTCGCGAACGATGTTGTTTTTATTGATCAATCTAGGTCGCGTTAGCATTGCCCAGCGGGGAAATCGGAAAATGGTATCCTTTTGCTCCTCAAGATTAAATGGTGCAAACGGACTCAGATAGGGAACACCAAATGAACGCAAACTGCACAAGTGAAGAACGAGTGCAAAAATCCCTACAATAATGCCGAACAACCCAAAAGAAGCTGCAAGTATCATCAAAGGAAAACGAAGCATTCTAAAGGTCATGGACATATCGAAGGCGGGAAGCACAAAGCTGGCAATCCCCGTTAGTGCGACAACGATTACCATGGCAGCAGATATAATCCCTGCCTCAACAGCCGCTGTTCCAATTACCAATGTTCCGACAATGGAGACGGCCTGTGCAATCGCCTTTGGCATTCTTAAGCCAGCTTCCCGTAAAATTTCAAACGTTACCTCCATCATGACGGCCTCGATGAACGCTGTAAAAGGTACCCCTTCTCGTTGAGCAGCCAAGCCGATCAACAGCTGCGTAGGCAACATTTCCTGATGAAATGTAGTGATAGCAATATAAAGGGACGGACCTAACAGAGAAATGAAAATACAAAGAAAACGAAGCATACGAATAAGTGTGCTAATGTCCGCGCGTGTATAATAATCCTCAGCAGCCTGTATAAACGAGATAAACAATGCAGGGACGACCAAGACAATCGGCGTTCCATCAACCAAAATGGCTACTTTTCCTTCCAAAAGCTCAGCTGCTATAACATCCGGACGTTCCGAATGATATAACGTAGGAAAAGGAGTATAGGTTTTTTCCTGAATTAATTCCTCAATGTAGCCGCTCTCCAATATGCTATCAATATCAATCCGATCGAGACGACGATGCACTTCTTCTACTATCTTGTCATTTGCAATTCCTTTGATATACATGATCGATACATCGGTTTTTGTTACTCTGCCAATTGACTTCGTTGTGAGCCATAAATTAGAATCTTTTATTTTGCGGCGGATTAACGCCGTATTGGTTCGAATACATTCTGTAAAACCTTCTTTTGGTCCCCGAATGACAGTCTCTGTCGTGGATTCCGTGACTGCACGGTCTTTCCAGCCTCTCATGCCGATGATGAACCCTTGGGCGCAACCATCCAATAAAAGAATGACATCTCCAGACAACAAAGCAGTTGTCAAAGAACCAAATTCAGAAACATCCTTAATAGCTCCGACCGTTAGAATTTGATCCTTCACAACTTGAAGGATCTTATCTGGGCTAGATACGTTTGGGTTAAGCTCTTTATTAGGGATGCTTGGCATTAACGATTCGATGATGAATTTCTGGACAGATTGCAGATCCGTTAAACCATCTGTATAAAATATTCCAGCTTTAAACTTCTCTCCCGCTCCAATCTGAATTTCTCTGATCACAATATCGCTGCTATGACCTAGCATATTTTTTACATATTGAATATTATCATCAAGGCTTAAATTCAACCTTTTTTCTTGGGCAGCTTTATTGGAATCTGTTCGCTTGCTTGCAGTAAGCTCCATATCGTTTTTGGATTGATTATTGAAAAACCCCATTTGTCTATATTCCTCTCTGCTATGAAATAGGGTGAGTTTTGCGAAAAGATCTTTTACATTTGTTAACCAAACTCCGTTGATTCATACATTCATTGAATGGGGAGAGTGTCTAGGGCCAGTGTTTATCCAACTGAGTAAAAGGCAACAATTAGAAGATGCTACAATGCTTTTGTCAAAGCTAATGGGGAATGGTTTTTACGGACTAAATAATATAGCGCGGATAACATAGAAAGAGGCCAAAAATGGTAAGAGACATCAAAATAAATGTGCGTCAATTTACAGTGTTAGTCATATTGTATTCCGTCGGTACTGCTGTCTTAATTATTCCATCAACATTAGCTGAAATCGTCAAACAAGACGCTTGGATCGCAGCTGTTCTTGGCGTGGGATTAGGGATGTTACTCGTATTATTGTACAATGCCGTAGGCAATATTTATCCAGATATGACCCTAGTTGAAAAAAATGATAAACTTCTCGGACGCTGGCTTGGCAAGGCCGTTTCTATTACCTTTATTTTTTTTGCATTCATTACAGCGGCAGATCTTTTGTATTATATGGCGGATTTTATAACAACACAGATCATGGCCGACACACCAGCGCAAGCTATTCATATTCTTTTTGCTTGCGTAGTCATCATGGGAGTTCGTCTTGGTCTTGAAAATCTAGCACGGACAGCGGAGTTTTTTTTCCCTTGGTTCGTTTTATTATTTATCATATTAGTCATATTCATCTCGCCGCAAATCGACTATCACAACATTCAACCCGTATTTGATACTGGAATAAAACCGATGATTCGTTCTACCTTAATCTTCACAAGTATTTTCTCTCTATCCCCTGTTATTTTTTTAATGATTTTCCCTGTTTCAGTGAATCAACCTAAAAAAGCTCAAAAAGCTTTTTTGATAGGTACATTTATAGGGGGAATCATTTTAATTATTATTATTGCTTTGGCTGTTCTAGTTCTCGGTCCTGATACAACGGGAAGACATATGTATCCAAGTTTTGCACTAGCCAAAAAAATAAACACAGGAAATTTTATACGTATTGAAGCCATAATGGCTGGCATATGGTTTGTCACGATTTTTTTTAGAACATCACTGTATTTTTACGCTGCTGTAATCGGTCTTGCACAAACGTTGAAGTTAAAAGACTACCGCTCACTTACGTTACCTTTAGGGATGATCATGGTCGTATTTTCCCTCATTTTACATCCTAATGTCCTTCATGGAAGTGAATTCAACAAAGGAGCATGGATACCTTATGTCTCGACATACGGACTCATTCTTCCTTTGATTTTATTAGGAGTTCATGCGTTTCGAAAACAGTTTTTAAAAAACTAAAGCTTGAAAATAGGCTGTCCAACAAGTCATTTAGACGATTGGACGGCCTATATTAATTTCCCTCACTTACTCCAGCAGTGTTCATCGATTCGTTACATTTCACCCTCCATATAGCTCTATCGAGTCATATTATTTTCACTTCATAAAGGGCATACTGATTTAAGCCCAATTGGAAGCTGTAATCATTTGTTCATTGTGAAATACATCACATAGTTTGAAAGCGAGTGAAACCATGAAAGAAAATAAACAAAATCGTTCAAAACAACAGGAAAAAAAATTAATTATGTTATGTGCGGTTGTAACGCTGCTCATGCTGCTGTCGATCATCCGTAAATTTATGAGCTAGTTCAAACAAAAATCAATCATCTAAGGAGTGAATCCCATGCTGCTTAACGGCTATGATCCCGTTGTATTCAGTCGTATACTAACCTCTCTCACCCTTGGCTTCCACATCATCTATGCCACGATAGGTGTCGGCATCCCGCTGATGATAGCACTAGCCGAATGGATCGGCATTAAACGAAATGACTTTCATTACCTGCTGCTTGCAAGGCGCTGGGCTCGCGGCTATGTAATCACCGTTGCAGTCGGAGTCGTGACAGGAACAGCTATTGGCCTACAGCTAAGTCTGCTATGGCCAAGCTTTATGAGAGTTGCTGGACAATCTATCTCCCTGCCTCTTTTCCTTGAAACCTTTGCATTCTTTTTTGAAGCCATCTTTCTCGGTATTTACCTCTATACTTGGGATCGCTTTAAAAATAGGATGACGCATTTTTGGCTGTTGATTCCCGTCGTTATTGGTTCTTCAGCTTCAGCTTTCTTCATTACGATCGTGAACGCATTTATGAATTACCCGGTTGGATTCACTTTAGTTAATGGTGAAATCGCGGACGTTAATCCTATCGCAGCAATGCTTAGTCCGGCCATGCCGACTAAGGTAGCACATGTGCTCTCTTCAGCTTACTTAACCTGCGCATTCATACTCGCAGCCATTACGGCATGGTCGCTGCTTAAAGGAAAAAAACATATTTACTATAAGAAAGCTTTAAAGCTCACAATGGTTTGCGCTTTTGTATTTATGATTTCTACTGCGCTTATCGGCGATTTGTCGGGAAAATATCTTGCAAAATATCAACCCGAGAAGCTGGCTGCAACGGAGTGGCATTTTGAAACGATGGGCAAAGCGCCGCTTATACTCGGAGGTATCCTTACCGAAGACAACGAAGTGAAATACGGACTGAAAATCCCGTTTGGCCTAAGCATCCTCGCTCACAGCAATCCGTTTGCTGAGGTTACTGGATTAAATGAATTTCCTGAGGATGAGCATCCGCCTCTATGGATTCATTATCTCTTTGACATCAAGATGGCTTATGTAGCCTTTATGGTGCTGGTCTCCCTTCTATTTATTATTGAAATGGTTCGAAAAAAAGGGAATACATACCGCCGCTGGCTTCTTTGCGCCGTTGTTATTGCCGCTCCAGTAGCGATACTCACCATTGAGCATGGTTGGATTTTCTCAGAGGTTGGCCGGCAGCCGTGGATCTTAAGAGGCATTATGCGTACTGCGGAAGGAGCAACGACATCCGATCATGTTGATTTGATGCTTTTGCTATTTGCTCTGCTTTATCTTGTGCTTGGCATTTCTTCTGTAAGAGTTCTAATAAAAATGTTCCGAAATAATCACGCTGAAGATGAAATAGCTGCCTACGAGAAGGAGGCTCATGATCCATTATGAGTTATGAAGTCATTGGTATTACCGTGCTCTGGACTTTTCTGTTTGGCTACCTCATTATCGCTTCTATTGATTTTGGCGCCGGTTTTTTCAGCTATTACAGCTCCATTACTGGAACGAGGCATCTGATCCATTCCATCATTGATCGGTATTTGTCCCCAGTATGGGAGGTCACCAATGTTTTTCTCGTGTTCTTTTTTGTCGGGTTTATCGGATTTTTTCCGGATACCGCCTATTATTATGGAACTGCGTTGCTTATTCCGGGTAGCATTGCCATCGTGCTGCTTGCCATTCGCGGGGCTTATTATGCTTTTAATCATTACGGCTCACGAAGTCGGAAAATCTATACACTCATGTACGGGGCTAGCGGCTTGCTTATTCCAGCTGCCTTATCAACGGTACTAACGATCTCAGAAGGAGGATACATCAAGGTTACAGACGACGGAAAAGTAATATTTCTCGTTAACGAACTGTTTAGAAGCAGCTATTCCTGGTCCGTTGTTCTGCTCGCCCTTGTAAGCGTGCTGTACATATCGGCTATGTTCTTAAGCTTCTATGCTCATAAAGCGGGCGATGCTCCTGCATTTAAGATCGTTCGAACATACGCGCTCGTATGGAGCTTACCGACAATACTTAGCAGCCTTCTTGTTTTCTTCGCTATCCATGACCATAATCGTGAGCACTATGAGAAAATGCTGGACAGATCATGGATGTTCGCTTTATCCTTTCTCTTTTTTATGTTAGCCGTTTACTTGGTGTGGAAGCGCCAGCGACTTGGATTATCGTTTATCTTCGTCATTTTGCAGTTTGCTTTCGCGTTTTATGGATACGGCTCAGCTCATCTGCCTTACATTCTGTATCCCTATTTGACCATACACGATAATTTCACAAATGATTCGATGGCTATAGCGCTAATCGTAGCATTTGTACTCGGCTTGCTGCTTCTGATCCCTTCACTATACTTGCTGATGCGTCTGTTTTTATTTAACACAAAATACGTCAAAGGCAAATAAATACCGTAAACGAAAGCAGGTGTACGATATTGGAATTTACTTTAATTATGATCGCCCCCCTTCTCATAATAGTCATCGCAGTTGTGTTCCTATTTGTTTGGGGTGCTAAAGGCCAGACTTCCCCCAGGGAATAATATCAATAAAAAACGCGCCTTTTCCTTCTGGATTTGGGCGCGTTTTTTTATTTAGATCTGTATTTACGATGATAGTATCGCTTCTGCTACAAGCTGCCCGGACAGGGTCACCATCGGTGTTCCCCCGCCTGGATGCGTCGTGCCTCCGACAAACCATAAACCCTTTAGATCAGCTTGATTGGAGGGCCTTGCAAAGGTTTGCCGCGCTGTATTGGAGGAAATGCCATATATAGCGCCGCGGTATGCTGATGTCTGCTCTTGCATATGGTCAGGAGTGTAGACTGCTGAGATCTCTGAATCATCAATTAAACCAGACAAGCCATATGTTTCAAGTTTCGTTAAAATGCGTTTCTGATACGATTCGGCTTCTTGCTCCCATTTTAACTGCGGAGAAGTGTATGGAGCGTTAGTCAGGATAAACAGGTTGCTGCCTCCAGCAGGGGCCATCCCATCCTCTGAATAACCTGAATGGCAAATATAAATAGCAGGATCATGAGCTGCTCTTCTTTGCTGGAAGATGTCGTCAAACTCACTGCCATAGTGTTCTGGGAAAAACACAGTGTGATGAAGCAGCTGGCTATAAGTCTTCTTACTGCCAATGAGGGAAACAAAACCTGATAACGATGGCTCATACGATGAGATTTTGGCGTTGCTCATGCTTGGTCGTTTTGATTCTTCCAGCAGATTTTTGC
Source organism: Pristimantibacillus sp. Z349TD_6 (assembly GCF_056173205.1). NCBI lineage: Bacteria > Bacillati > Bacillota > Bacilli > Caryophanales > Paenibacillaceae > Pristimantibacillus (SeqCode) > Pristimantibacillus sp. Z349TD_6. The sequence continues at coordinate 4,369,108 of NZ_CM149662.1, forward strand.
AAATAGCCAGCACATCACCATTTGCGATGATGATATCAGCTTTATAGTCCGCCTTGCTCGTAACAACACCTGTGATGCGACCATTCGCAGATGTAATCTGTTGAACTCTCTCGGACGTATGAATCGTTACACCTAGCTCCTGAGCAAGGAGACCGAATGCCTCCACAATCTGGTAAGTGCCGCCCCTCACTCCATAAATGCCTAACTGCAGCTCCAAATGAGCAAGCATTGCAAAAATAGACGGAGCCGTCCGAGGCGCTGATCCAACATAGGTCGCATATCGTCCAAAGAGTGCAAGTGTATGCGGATGCCTAAAGTAACGGCGAAGCAGCCGTTCCAATGTCAGCCATGGACGAATCCGCAGCAAACCCGCAAGCAGCCTTACGTCTGCTTTATCCTTCCATGACAGCAGCAGCCGATTCATGAAGAGCTGATCAGCTTGTTGATATAACGCAGAAGCCTCTTTCATGAATGAGCGATACTGCTTCGCATCCTCTGGACTATAAGCAGCAATCTGCGATTCCATCACGCTGAAATCTGAGCATAAATCAACCGTCGTTCCGTCTGCAAAATGATTCCGCGTGCCCGGGATCAGCGGATAAAAGGTAACGTAGTCTTCCATCCGGCGTCCAACGCTCTCGAATACCTGCTGAAATACATGAGGCATCGTAATCGTGCTTGGTCCACGATCGAAGCGATAACCGCCAAGCTCAATGCGCTGAAGCTTTCCGCCGAGTGCTTCCTGTTGTTCAAGCACAGTGACGTGATAACCCGCATTTGCCAATCGAATCGCTGCAGATAATCCGCCTAAACCTCCGCCAATGACAATGACTTGCTTCACGAATACCTCCTCCCTTTCCATTCATAACCAGTGCCATTTAAGCTCGCCCGCCACGAGGCCAAGGCAATCGCTGACAGCAGAAATATACTTGCCGGTAAACAGAAGGATAAGTACCAAGGCTGTCCACTTTTCCTATCAATGATCCTCTTCAGACAAACACCTAGCAGATAGCAGAGCGAGCTTGGCAATAAAACAGTGGTAAGCCATCCTTCCGGATAGGCATGCAAGAGAAGCCCAGATAAACAAATGATCATCATTAACGGAGGCAGTATATAAAGCAGGGTGTACATAAACAACATAATTCCAAGCAATAAGCTGCTGCGACCTATACCTGCAAATATATTTTTCTTATAGCCGTTCCAAACCCCTGCAGTGTTCTGATACATACGCATCGAAATTTGGGGGCAAACGTAGGCTAAAGTGACGGGAAGCCCGGCTTTTTTAACAGCACCAGCAAGCTGCATATCATCGACGAGATGACCTTTGAAGCCAGCATGGCCGCCTGTCGCCCAGTAGCTTTCTGCTGAAATCATCAGAAAAGCGCCGTGTGCGGCGACGAACTTTGGATCTGGCGATTGCCGAACAAGTCGTATCGGCAGATGGCAGGCAATGGAGAAGCTCATCATCGGGACGATGAGCTTCTCCATCCATGTTCCAGTTTCCTGCTTAGGGAAACCGGTCACGAGCCCTTGACCTTGCGCTAGCGCGGTGTCAAGCGCATCCGCGAGCGCACCCGGCTCAAGCCGCGCATCGGCGTCGAGGAATAACCACCATTCGCCGCGCGCCGCTTCTGCGAGTTGATGACATGCGTGCGACTTGCCAAGCCAGCCGAACGGCAGCACATCACCAGGCAAAACGCGAACACGGCTGTCGCCTGCTGCTGCGAGCCGCGCAGCTTCTGCTGTTCCGTCTGTGGAACGATCATCCAGCACCAGCACCTCGATAAATATGGAAGGCTCCAGCAGCACCGATTGTATACATGCGGTGATGTTATCCGCTTCATTACGCGCTGGAATAAGAACCGACAGCCGTGGTCTAGTTGTATTTCCGTGAGCATGTGGAGCATCAGATTGAATGGACACTGCCCCTCCTGACAGCCAAACTCGTCCTTTGCCGCTGCCTCCCAGAGAAGGCATCTGCGAGAGATTCCATAACACAAATAATAGCTGCAGCATCAGGGCTGCAGCTACCGTCCAAAAAAAGATTTCCACCTTGTCACCCCGTTCATCCAAGCATCAAAAACCTCATTCGTTGACCGTTTCGCCTTCAACATTGATCGATACTCGGCTGTCTCCCCGCGAGCTGCTGCTATTACTGCAAGGCGGTGTTCATTCAGTTGATCCTCCAAAGCCGATTCAAGCATTCTCGTAATGGTTTTGCGTCCCAGCTGCTGCCATACTCTGTGGATAGGTTTACCGAATTGGAGACTGACTTCTGCCTTTTGATGAAGTCCTAGCGAATAATATGCGGTTACGGGCTGAACAATCGTTTCCGGACAGCGCTCCAATAAATAGCCCGCGCCGGTTTGAAATCTTAAAGGTCTACGCTCCAGATGCTCGATATCTCCTTGTGGAAATAACCAAACTCCATATCCTTGATTTAATACATTCTCACTATATCGAAGGGAAGCAACGATCGCTCGGCTTGACTTCTTATCAATCGAGAAAGCTCCTATTTTGCGAAAAAATCGATACCGCTTCATTTGCTCTTCATCCATCATCATATAGTGTTCACGCGCTGAAGCGTTTGCGATCGCATGATATACAACCATTCCATCCCACCAAGAGCTATGATTCATAAGATAGAGCACAGGCTTTCCTTGCGGAGCTGGATCGATCTCACCGCTCAGCTGAAACGCGTGAAAATGCCGTCTTAACAAATAGTTTTCATTGTATTGCGCGAATACTCGTTTAAACCACTTGCTTGAGCCCGCTGCGATCAATCCGTCCCGCTCCTTCCGCCACAACGATAGCTGCCAATGCGATGATGAACGGCATCATTAAACCTTCTTTGGCCCCTAAGAGACCAAACATAAGCAGCATCATTTGCGTGAGTCTTACAGCCTCGATTCGAACGTTCGCCGATACTTCTCTTAAAGGGAACAAAAAGGAAATAGCTGCTGATATAACGAACCAACTGATGAAGTTTGCTGCCGGTATCCCGTAGAAATCACCTGGCTCATGCCAAATCCAGAACTGCCTAGCGAAAGCCACTGGATCAAGTACTAGGTCAAAAACAACCGTCCATAAGCCGGTATGAAGCGCACGCGTCCAGCGATTCGAGAAGGCAGTCATTCGCATCACAGTAACAATGACACCGATCCACGCACAAAATATGGCGAGGGGTACTCCGCCAAGCGAGATGCCAAGTAAAGATGTGTATTGGTAGTCTCCAAACGGCCATCCCATCGTCACACCAAACCATTCAACAGCAAACGTAAGTACCCCAACGAGCATGATTCTACTCCAGCTGCGACGGCGCTCCTCGCCCATCATGCCTTCAATATGAATGGCATACAGGGCAAAAAAAACGAGAAACAAACCATTGGAAAAGGAAAGCCACGTTGGAACGCCAATGGTCAGCATGAGGATTAGCCCGATGCAATACCAAAAAATAAATAGGTAGCGGATCATAGCGATACCGCATTGCTGTCATTAACCTCTGATACGAGCGTATATTTCATTTTTATATTCGTATAAAGCTTTAATTTATTTAATGAGCTGACGATAGCTCGCTTCTTATAGACTTCGTAGTTTGCAGCCTTTACTTCATCCAAAATCGCTGCATAGAAGCTTGCGGCCAGCTCAACTGAAAAAGCGCTGCTGGCAGGATATGTTTCAAGCCCGCGCAAGCCTCGTGCGAACCAACTGCGTGAAAGTGTGTCCAGCTCTTGCACAAGATGTTGAAATCGTTCATCGACAACGCCCATATTGAAGTCACTTTCGGTATAGTCATGACGAGCGAGCAGCTCAAGCGGAAGGTATCGACGCCCTCTGCTCTGATCTTCGCCAACGTCGCGAACAATGTTTACTATTTGCATGGCTTTGCCAAGCCATATTCCCGCTTCTATTACTTGAATATCTGGCTGATCATGCAAGACTGGCAGAAGCATCTCCCCAACAGTTCCAGCAACCAAGTAGCAGTAGTCCTCCAACTGCTCCATCGTCTCATAGTGGGTGAAAGATAAATCCCGGCGCTGTCCCTCCATTTGTCTGAAAAAAGGTTTTTTACTGAGCGGAAAAGTATCAAACAGCCACCGTAAAGAAGGCCATATGAAATGATCCGCTGCCTGATCCAAACGGTAAAAATGTTGTTCAAGCTCATCAATGTTATAGGGAGAACGTTGCGGCTCATCTACTGAATTGTCTATCATGCGGCAGAAAGCATAAATAACGTAAACGGCTTCGCGCCTTGGGCTAGGCAAATAACGAAAAGCTTTGTAGAACGATGATGATCCTTTCTGAATCATCGCTTCACATTGCGCCAAACAGACAGTGGGTTCCATATGGTTACTCCTTTAACAAATAGTTGGCTAGCAGCCTTGCACCTTGCATAACAATCGGTATTCCACCGCCTGGATGCACCGATGCCCCTACAGCAAACAAACCTTTTATCGGATATGGCACGATTTGAGGACGGAACACTGCCGACTGTCCAAATGTTGGCGCAATGCCGAAGCTGCCCCCATGATAGAGACCATCCGACTCCGCGTCCTGCGGCGTCCTTATTTCCTTCCATTGAATCGCGGCTCTCAAGCCGGGAAAGCCCCTCTTCTCAGCTTCATCAATTACATGCTCGACTAACGCGGGCACTTCATCCTCCCATGCTACGGAGCCGTGTGGCGGAGCGGGAATCAGCATATACATGACGCTCTCACCCGGAGGTGCTGCATCAACATCCATAGCTGACGGATAAAATATATAAAAGGATGGATCTTTCGGAAGCTGATTGTTTTGAAAAATTTGTTTTAATCCGCTCTGTAAATTGTCAGGTAAAAAAAACTGGTGAACGGAAGCCTGATCCCACTGTTTGTTTAGGCCTAAATAGATCAAGATTGTTCCAGAAGACGGCTTATAGGCTTTCATTGGAACAGTGTTCTTAGGCATCAATGAAGCCAGATGTGGAAAATCACCGTTATACACAATCGTATCATGCAGCGTTTCCCTGCCGCATTCGTCTATCACGCCAATGCAGCGTCCATTCTCAAGTACCAATTGCTCAATCTGAGTTTCTGTCTTGATTTGAACTCCTCTACTCCTAAGCTCCTCTTCCAAGATGGAAACGATTCCGGCATAACCTCCTTTTACATACCAAATGCCATACGCATGTTCAGCGAAGGGCAATAACGTATACAATCCCGGAGATTGAAAAGGAGCGCCGCCTATGTATAAGGTTTGTAAAGAGAACGCATCAAGCAGCTTCTCACTTCGGAAGTATCGTCCTGCAAAGGAACGCACGCTTTTGTAGGCTTTAAGCTTCGTTAATAACGTTAAGTTTCGAAAAGTATAAAACTCTCGTTTTCGCAAAAATGGACGTTCCAGAAAAGCTTCTTTTCCTTGTTTAAAAGCCACTTCCATGTCCGCCATATAACGCCGAAAGCCATCGACTTCCTCTGGAAACATTCGCTCAAGCTCTTCGATCTGGCGCTGCTGATTCCGCCATTTGTGAAACACGGTGCCGTCTGCATAATGAATACGGTAAAGCGGATCGCATTCGAGCAGCGGTATGCGTGATCGCTCGATTCCCGCTTCCTCCAAAATACTAAGCAGCATTTCGGGCAAGAGCACAATTGTAGGACCCTGATCGATCCGATAGCCTCCGCCTTGCTGATAAGCTAATCTACCGCCAAGCCGGGGGCCTCTTTCATAAATAGTAACCTGCTTGCCTTGCTTTCTAAGCAGCAGAGCTGCTGTTAAACTGCCTATTCCACCACCGACAAAAGCTACTCCCACCGAATGGCCTCCTTCTGTGGGTGGATGACTGCTGAAGCTCCGCCAACCCGTATACGTTCACTTTCATCTTGCGCCATAAGTAGACGGGTACTGATGCGCGCTGATTCGAAGATCGTCGGCAAGCCGCTGCCAGGGTGAGTTCCTCCCCCTACAAGCCAACAATTAGCGAGCTCTTCAAAGCGGTTATGAGGACGAAGTTTCATCATTTGATCCAGTGAATGTGCTAGATTAAACGTTGCTCCTTCATAAACATGATGATCATTTCGCCAATCTAATGGCGTGATGATGGCTTCCTCCTCGATGTCAGCCGAGAAACCTGCTAACTCTGGCTCCTGCTCCATACGCTCGATCATCTTTTCTCTAACGAGTGTCCGCTGCTCCTCCCAACTGACATTCGCAGTCAGATTCGGTACCGGCATAAGTGCGTATAAAGCGGTTTTCCCTGGAGGAGCGAGCGTTGGATCGTTAAGTCCTGGATTATGTATATAAATAGATGCGTCTGAAGACAGCATCTTTTTTGTCATGATTTCATGTACGTTTTGGCGATAGTTGTTGGCAAATAAAATGTTATGGTGCGGCATATGTATTTCACGATTTACTCCGAGGTAGAGCATATAGGTAGAGCAAGAATATTTCTTTTTGGCAAGCTTTGCCGGACTATATTTCTTAAGCTCTCCCGGTTCAAACAAGTGGTTCATAGCGGTTGCAAAATCAGCATTGATGATGATATGATCCGCTTCTATTTTTTCTCCATTTTCCAAAAGCAGGCCCACTGCTTTTCCGCTCTGGCTCAGCACTCTTTGCACACCGCAGGAGGTAACAATCTCGCCATCGTACTCACGAATCACTTCAGCCATTGCCTCGCAGACGCGGTTAACGCCTCCCACTGGATGAAAAAGACCAAATTTATGTTCCAAATATGCGAGAATTGTAAATGTACCTGGGCATTCCCATGGCGACATGCCTAAATATTTCGCTTGGAAAGTAAACGCATATTTAAGCCTTTCATCTGTAAAATAACGTGAAAGTCTGTCATACACACTTCCTATCGCATTCAGCCGCGGCAGCGCTTGAAACACATCCCGAGAAATATAGTCGCTTAGCTTGCTGAAAGGCCGCTGCAGCAGCGGGGAAACCTTGTTATATTTCTCCCCCTCCTCCTTCATAAATTGAAGATAACCTTTACCGTTGCCGGGAAATAGCTCCTCGATCCTCTCAACCATCTGCTTCTCGTCCCGTGTTGGTGAAAATGCAACATCGCCGAATTGCAGCCTATATAGCGGATCAAGCGCAATGAGCTCAACATAGTCGTACAAGGAGCGATTTACAGATTGAAACATTTCTTCAAGCAGGTGCGGCATCATGAAAAACGTAGGTCCTCGATCAAAAAAATACTCACCCAGCTGAAGCCTGGAGGTCCTCCCACCTATATAGGGCTGCTTCTCATAGACGGTAACTCGGTAACCTCGGCCAGCCAGCTCCATGGCAGCTGCTAAACCGCCAGGGCCTGCTCCAATAACGGCCACGACTCCCTTGTCCATACCAATTCCCCTTTCCAAAAAAACGAATTAACTATACAAACATTATACAAACATAATACATACTCGATAATAGTCTGTAAAGTTAATTTATTCATTAGAATTGGAAACTTAACCCTAAAACCTTATCTTTAAACCATCTTTCCCATTCTTCTTGATTGCCATTCGGAAGCACCCAATCTGAATAAGGTTCTGGTACGCCTTGGAAACCTTGTCCACCTAAAACAATCTCCAGATCAACATGATGAACCAATAAACGGTTTATAAAAGCAAAAGTGGGATCCATTAAATTTGCGTCAGTTAACGATATACACAAGACTCGAATTTGCTGCGACTTAATCAACTCTGCAATGCCATCCTCCGGAGTATCTGGTCCAAGATACAGCACGTCTGCTCCTTTTTTACGTAAAAATAAAGAAAATAAAAGGAGTCCTGCTTGATGATGTTCTCCGGATGGACATAAAGCAAGCATGCGGGGCACTCGATTATCAATCGGAAAAAGCTGAAAAAAACTAAGACAACGCTGAATCACGAACTGTGTAATGAAATGCTCCTGCGCGACAGAAGCTCTGCCTTCTTCCCACTCCGTGCCGGCTTTAATCATTACTGAAAATAAGATTTGATAGATCATAATGTCATAGCCATACATGGAAAACCCTAAATCCACCATCGTTTTTGCTTGTTCCGTACGAAAGTTGCAAAGCGTGTTATACAAGCGCTCTACCATCTCTTGATGAGCCTCTTCAGCCCCAACTTTAGCTTGGGTATCTGTCTTCGCTTCCAACATGCGCTCGCGCAAAAGCTGCTGCTCCTTTAGCAGTCTAACAGCTTGCGAAATCGTTACACCTTTCTCATCCGTCTGGTTTTTGAGGAAGCGTAAATCCTCCATATTTTTATCATCAAAGAGGCGATAGCCTGTTTCTGTGCGAATGGGCTTAATCGCTTCATATCTTGTTTCCCAAGCACGAATCGTAACCGCAGGAATACCTAGCAGTGTTGAAGCTTGTCTGATTGTGTACATCATTACATTTCACTCTTTTCCTTCAGTTTCCAAAAAATGCGCTGCAGCCGAAAACGGTTATAGCGCTGTACAATGATAAATGGGACATTGGCGACAATGGCATAAACGATCATGATCCAGCCATAAATGCTTTCGTTCCATAGGAAAAATAGCGGCGCAGGCAGCATTGATATGATGTGAGTCCACTCTCCGCGCCGCGTTTCAAGTATAAAGGTCTGCAAGTAAGCTTTCTCAAGGACAGCTAATTTTTTCTTGGCAAAGCCTCCTTGAAACAAGCTTCCTCCGTCTGGCAGTTTGTCTTTCCAAACGCGAATGAATAACAATCGTTCATAAACCATTTCTTCTCTGCGCTTCTTTGCCTGAGGCTTCATGCGATCAGCCGTGCGACTGAACCAAGCATCAGGCATTTTCAAAAACAAATAGGACACGCCCATATGAACAAGCAGCCATGCAAAAATATTTACAACCAATGTCCAAAACGGTGAAAATTCAAAAATTCTCACTTTCGCCCGCTTCCCTTCATAGTTGAAATCGAGCGACCTTTCCATGTGACCTTGCGGCGAAAAAAGGTTTGCAGCGTTGAACTAGCGAAGATCCCCATAAAAAAGAGAAGCGGAATAGGAAACAGAAAAGCCGTCTGGAAACCAAAATTTCCAGCTCGACTTAACTGTATATTTATTAGCAAAACGTAAGCGAGGTAGCTGATGATTCCTATCGTTATTTGGTCGCTTGATCGCCAAATTTGAGGATTCGTCCATTGTGTAACAACCGTAATCGAACCAGTCAGCCACCAGATTATAGCTAGTAAACGCAGTGGTGTCGTAGAAGATGCACCTGATGCGAAGCTTTTACTCCAGCCTGCACACAATTGCCGAATGCCTTCCGGGTACATTCGGAAAGCAATAACGCCCTTTCCGCTACAATTTCGAACCGTTTGTTGCTCAGCAAATAGAAGGCCTAAGCTGTAATTTTCGAGAATACGCTCACGAACAGCCTCGTGCCCACATGTTTGAAAATATGATTCTCGGGTACAGACTATACAAGGACCGAAAGCGCCTACAGCTTTCTTCTTTGTTGCGGCAGCAGTTTGAGGTGCTCCAACCGCAGCTAAGACGATGATGTTGAAGAAAGCTGACAACCATTCATAGGGCCGCTTCATCTTGTGGTAAGGCTGGATCGAAAGCAGCCCGTTCTGCTTTGAATGGGCCTCAGCCAGCACTGCCAACCCAGCATCCTCTAAACAAGTATCTGCATCAAGGAAAATAAGTAAATGACCGCTTGCTGCCTGCGCGCCATTCCAGCACGCCCAGCTTTTACCAAGCCAACCATCCGGAAGCTCGCCCGGATTTACAACTATTGCACCAAATGATTCGGCGATGGCTGCTGTACGATCAGTTGATCCGTCATCTACTACAATCACTTCAAATGGAGCGGGTTGTTGCCCCTTAATTGATGGCAATAACTGTGTCAGGTTTCTCTCTTCATTTCTAGCTGGAATGATAACTGAAATGCTTGGGAGACTCTTTCTATCGTTCTTTGTGAAAGGCACCAAATCCTCTTCTAATGGTCGGATTTTGTTCAGCAGCCATGCACCACAAATAAGTCCGCCAAGCAACAGCACAACATTTCCAATCATAGATCTATTCCTCTGTCCAATAGGTACCAAAATTCCTTATATGACTCGTTATTCCATGTTTTCTTATACAAACAGCTCATTTTCCCCAAAGTTGTGTACCACCTTTCACCAGGCTAATTAGGTCATTCAATTTGGCAGTTGATAATGGTTATACAAACTTACAACCACAGCCCTATCTTTGGTGAAAATGATGGCATTCAAACTATATGAGCCATTATTCGCTTTTTTTATAGCCTCATTCTCGTCGTTTAACGACGAAATAGCAGGAGCTATCCGAAGATTTGATCCTGCAAATGCTGCATGTTATAGGTAAAATTTGTTAATACTGAAAGTGAAAAAGTGATGGTTAAATGCAAATCCCGTATTCTACTTATTGCATTAACCTTTTACGTTAGTTCTACAACGATTATACGATTGTGTATATAGTTTGTCATCTGCATCGTTTCGGCTAAATGACCAATGTTGAGAGGAAGTGCTCCTATGAGCAAAAAGATTATTGTCGTTGGAGGCGGTCTCGGCGGACTATCAGCTGCTATTCGCCTCTCTGTAGATGGGCATCAAGTGACCATATTAGAAAAAAATGAACGCGTAGGCGGCAAATTAAACGTAAGATCAGGGCAAGGCTACACTTTCGATACGGGCCCTTCTATTCTGACGATGCCTTGGGTGCTGGAGCAGCTGTTTGAAAGTGCAGGCCGCAATCTAGAGGACTATATGAAGCTGGTCCGTGTTGAACCTCAGTGGAGAACTTTTTTCGAAGATGGGGTAACACTTGATATAACAGGTGACTTCCCTGACCTAATCAAGCAATTCGAACAAATCTCACCGGTTGATGCGCAGCAATTCCTCTCTTATTTGGATTATTGTCAGCAAATGTATCAGCTCAACACAAAAAGCTTTTATAACAAGAGCCTTAGTGGCCTGAGCGACCTGCGGCGTCACCACAGTATGAAGGAACTGTTAGCGATGGACCCGATGAAGACGATGCATCAGACGACAAACCGCTTTCTGAAGGACAAGCATTTGCGTCAATTGTTCGATTTTTTCATCATGTATATTGGTTCCTCGCCTTATGCTGCTCCCGCTGTGCTGTCACAATTAATCTATGTACAAATGGGGCTTGGCATCTATTATGTGGAAGGCGGTATGTACCGAATTGCTGAAGGAATGCTTAGGCTGCTTGATGAGCTCGGTGTGGAGGTTCGCACTTCAGCTCCAGTTGCTCAAATGAATACAGTCGGCCAAACCGCAACAGGGGTAACTTTAGAAGATGGCAGCGTAATAGAAGCTGATCTGATTGTGTCTAATCTTGAGGCTATACCAGCGCATCAGACACTGCTGCAGCATCATCCGAAATCAGCCGACCGCGTAAAGGATTTAGCTAAATACGAGCCTACTGTATCAGGGCTTGTGCTGCTTCTTGGCGTGGATAAAGTGTATGATCAACTTATGCACCATAATTTCTTCTTCTCTGAAGATCCAGATAAAGAGTTCAACGATATATTTGTCGAAGGCAAACCTACAGACGACCCAACTGTATACATAGGGGTTTCAAGCAAAACCGATCCTGGACAGGCGCCGCAGGGCAAAGAAAATCTATTTGTGCTTACTCATGTGCCGCCGCTCAGAGCTGGAGAAAGCTTCGAGTCACAGAAGGCGACTTACAGAGACCTAGTTCTGAATAAGCTCGAACGTATGGGACTAACGGAGCTGAAACAGCATATTGAGTTTGAATATACCTTCACTCCAGATGATATCCAGCAGCTTTATGGTTCTAATGGCGGTTCCATCTACGGCATTGTAACGGACCGCAAGCTTAACGGCGGCTTCAAAATCCCAAGCAAAAGCACGCTGCTCGATAATCTATATTTCGTTGGCGGATCTACGCACCCCGGTGGCGGCGTCCCAATGGTCACTTTATCCGGACAACTCACCGCTGACCTCATCAAAGAGCAATTGAGCATTGCTGCAAAATCCGTCATGTAGGTAGATTCAATTCATATAAAAAAACCTCTAATCCGTTATCGCGGATTAGAGGTTTTTATCAATTGTTTAATTATTAAATAAGTTCAAGGGCCATTCCGCCTAATGCACCGGCCACAACAATCATCCAAGGTGGAAGCTTCCAAAATACAAGCATAATAAACAATATGGCAGCCAGCATAAAATCACCGGACTCTACGATCGCGCTAGTCCAAAGCGGATCATACAGTGCAGCAAGCAATATGCCAACTACAGCGGCGTTAATGCCAATTAATGCACCTTGGATTTTTGAGTTATTTCGCAACACATTCCAAAACGGCAATGTTCCAGCAACGAGAAGAAATCCCGGCAAAAAAATTGCAGTAGTTGCAACAATGGCTCCAGTTAATCCACCAGAGAGAGTACCAAGATAACTAGCGAATGTAAAAAGTGGTCCAGGCACAGCCTGCGCAGCGCTATAACCTGCTAAAAAATCCGATTCATTAACCCACCCGGTAAAGACAACTTCGTTCTCAAGAAGCGGCAGAACAACATGTCCGCCTCCAAACACCAATGAGCCTGCACGATAATAGCTATCGAACATCGCAATCCATTCCATATTTCCCCATTGCCTTAGAAATGGCAACATAATTAGAAGCGTGAGAAATATAACGAGGCAGGAGACCGCAAGGGAACGGCTAATCCGAATGTTCAAATCAGGAGTTCCCTCGACTGTTTTCATACGATATAACCATACCCCGATCAGTCCAGCTGCAGCAATAATGATCACCTGACTATAGGCCGCTTGCCAATATAACGTTATCGCAGCAGCGATGACTGCTATCGTAGCTCTATTCCGATCCGGTGTTAGTTTCTGCCCCATCCCTAGAATAGCATGAGCAACGATGGCCACCGCTACAATTTTCAATCCATGAATCCAGCCTGTGTTTCCAAGATCAAATCCTTGCAGCAGAAAAGCAAAGGCCACTAATGCAATGATCGATGGCAGTGTGAACCCTAACCAAGCCACTAGTCCGCCCAATAACCCAGCCCTAACTATCCCTATACCAATCCCAACTTGACTGCTGGCAGGTCCGGGTAGAAACTGACATAAAGCAACGAGGTCTGCATAACTTCGTTCATCCATCCATTTACGGCGACGAATATACTCATTGTGAAAATAACCTAGATGGGCTATCGGACCCCCAAATGAGGTAAGCCCTAGTTTAGTGGATACAGCTAGTACCTCTACTAAAGATGCGATTGTTCCTCTTTTCAATCCTATAGCCTCATTCCATTACTCATGTTATTTACATTGTAAGCTTGCGAATAATTGGCGTACAACCCTTTAACAAATACTTAATAAATGGTTGCATAAAAAAAACCACCTCGTAAGGTGGTTTGTAAAATCATTAAACGTTATTTAGACTCCATCATCGCAGCAAATGTATCTTCCGAAACGACACGCCTTGCTGTTACATAACGTTTTGCGTAATAAGAATCGTTAAGATTTGTAATCGTAACCCCTTTGCTTGTAGAAGAATGAGCAAATTTCCCATCCCCAATGTAAATACCCGCATGAGAAACGCCTTTGCCGCTTGTGTTGAAGAACACAAGATCACCCTCACGCAGTTCGTCTTTATTGACCTCTGTGCCTGTGTCTGATTGCGATTGCGATGTTCTAGGCAGCTTTACAGCAAATTGATTAAAGATATGTAGTATAAAACCCGAGCAGTCAAACCCTTTGCTCGTTGTGCCTCCCCATTTATAAGGAGTTCCAACAACCTCGCTTATGGAATCCGTAAGCACTGACTTGTCCGACTTATCTGCAAGCACGCTTCCTCCTCCAGTAAGCAGCAGCAAGCAGGATAGCAATAAAATAAAACCCTTCTTCAAAACAACTTCTCCCTTCGGTGCCTACGAGGTTAGCTTATGGGTTCGGTTGAAGATCCCTATGCTTAAAAAAATACATTAAGCAATTCACCCTGGGTGGTTCCCCCGTTTCCGATATACAGAACTCGGCATGTCAATAAACCTTATAGTATCGTTAAATTCGATTGTTTTTACCATAATCCTGCAATTGGATTATTAGAATACTTTCATTTTTCTTCATTATTATTATTTATTTAGCTGTTCACTACATGATTTTTGTTAAAGGTGCTGATTTTTTTGTAATTATAATAGATGAATTTCCAATCACAATTTCAAAATATAACGGTTTAAACACAAAAAAAGAGTATCCGTATTTAAACTGGTACCCATACACTGGACACTTTGAAAAAAGGGTTTAGTGTATGGGTACCTTTTTTTGTATACTAGAGTGAATAGTGGGGGCGGTCATATGAGTAAAAAACACTTTAATCAATATGAACAAGAACAGTTAGCTAACAACCCGTATGTCTTACGAGTCAGCGAAAAATCAATTACGTATGCTGATGAATTCAAACGTGTGTTCATTGACCAATATGTATCGGGACGAACTCCGAGGGAGATTTTTGAAACCAGTGGATTTCAAGTGGAGATCCTCGGGTTGAAGCGGATCGAACAATGTGCAGATCGTTGGAAGAAAGCCTACGAAAAAGATGGGATTACGGGACTTGCGGACTCGAGAAAAGAAGCGGTTCTACGTCCATCAAAACGAGATTTATCTCCTGAAGAGATTATTGCCAGGCAGGATGCAAAGATTAGACTTTTGGAGGCTCAACTGGCATACGTAAAAAAGTTAGACAGGAACGAAAGGAGGCTAACAGCAAACGGAAAGATCCTAAATCCGAGTGATTGTTTTAACCTTATTCAGGAAGCTGTTCAACAAGGTTTGGGGCGAATGACACGTTACCTTTGTCAACTGCTTGACGTGTCACGCTCTGGCTTTTATAACTACCTTCACTCTGCTGACAAGCGTCAGAAGCGTACGTTAGCGGATGAGCAAGCAGGTGCACTTATCAAGAAAGCCTTTCATCGAAGAGGTTATAAAAAAGGCTCCCGATCCATTAAGATGACGCTCCAGAGCGAATATGACACCTGTTACAATCTAAAGCGAATTCAAAGGCTAATGAAAAAATTTGACCTCGTTTGTCCTCATCGAAAACCTAACCCGTATCGACTTATGACCAAAGCTACACTCGAACACCGCACGCTCCCAAATAAGCTGCAGAGGGACTTTAAGAAGGGAATCCCAGGCCTTGTTTTACTCACGGATATCACCTATCTTCCGTATGGAAAATCACAGACGGCTTATTTGTCGACCATTTTGGACGCCTCTACAGGGGAGCTTCTAGCCCGAAATCTCTCCGTATCCCTCCAACTGCCTTTAGTCACAAATACCATTGAATCGTTAATGAAGCAGAAGCGCGTAAAACTTCATAAGAAGGTCTTTATCCATTCCGATCAAGGGAGCCATTACACGAGCCCTACCTACCAGAAATTATTGAAGAGTAAGGGCCTTGGACAATCGATGTCACGTCGTGGAAACTGTTGGGATAATGCACCTCAGGAGTCCTTCTTCGGTCATATGAAAGATCATGTGAAGAGTCAAGACTGTACAACCTTGGCTGAATTAGAACGAGAAATTAATCGCTATATTCGTTATTACAATCATCATAGATATCAGTGGAAACAAAAAAGGATGACTCCTGTTCAGTACAGGAATCATCTCTTAAGTGTGGCTTAGTGCTCTTTTTTTCAAAGTGTCCTTGACTAAGGGGTCAGTTTAATTTTCATACAGTTACTCTTTCTAGTTAAGCAAGTTTCGCCAAAATATCGACCTTCTGCCAAGAACGTCTCCTCCATCTGTAGAGCATCAGTAAAGCTCTTATCCATTCATCGAATGAAAATGCCAGCCATATTCCTACCAACCCCATGTCGAACACGATCCCGAACACGTATGCCAGCGGCACACTAATCCCCCACATGGATACTAACCCGGCAGCAACTGGGAATTTCACATCTCCAGCCGCATTTAGACAACTGATAAGCACCATGTTGCAAGCCCGAGCCGGCTCCAGCATAATCGATAACAACACGAGCTGCTTGCCTAACAATATAATTTCCGCATCATTAGTAAAGAGGCTGAGCAATAGACCTGAGAAGCTATAGATGCAAATACCAAGCGCAAGCGAAATGACGAACGCCAGCTTCAAACTTTGAATACTGGATCGATAAGCATCATCCTTCTGATGGGCTCCAATCAGATGTCCAACAATAATTTGTGTTCCTTGACCAATTGCCATTGAAAAAACAAAAACAAAAGAAGTTATGCTCTGCGAATAAATTTTTGTCGTTAACGCTGTCGTACCGATCAGCGTGACTAGATATGTGATTACAACCTGTGAAAGATTATAAGAAACATGCTCACCTGCCGAAGGAATACCTAGTTTAAATATAAGGCCAATATTTTTTCTTTGAAACTTAAATGGACTAATCAAGCCAACCTTATACTCCAAGCTTCGAATACATAAAATCAAATAAGCGATCATCCCTATGGCACGGGTTATCCACGTGGATGCTGCTACTCCTTCTACACCTAAATTAGGTAAGCCGAAGGGCTCCATCAGCACCAGATAGTTTAAAGTAATATGCAGCACATTAATACCCAAAGCGATGAGCATCATTTCTTTCACAATACCGCGGCATCGTAAAATAGTACCTAACGTCATGCTTATTGCAGTAATGAAGACGGAGCTGCCAACAATCGATAAATAGCTGACTCCTTCTGCCATCACGTCCTCGGGCACTTTAAAAAGAGCTAAAAACACGTCGGCATAGACAATCAATCCTACGCTAGCTATTAAACCGAGCATAACATTCAAAGTAAGCGCCGTTCTCCCGATTCGATCAGCGCCATGCAAGTTGCCAGCGCCGAGCCATTGATTGAGAATGACACTTGTACCCACCGTAACAAATCCAAACATCAAGCCCACTACAACTAAAATCTGATTAGCTATCCCAACCGCTGCCACTGCTCCATCAGAGTAGCTGCTTAGCATCATCGTATCGACCGTTCCAATCAGCATCCCAAATAAAGCTTCAATAAAGATAGGCCATGTTATCGAGATGATGCTCTTTTGGCGCGGATCAACCTGTTTACTCATTCAAATTCACATTCTTCCTGTTCATGTACTACCCTGCTGTTATCGTCAGACTACTGTTATCATGTATGAGAGTACACCCTATCCAACAAGTAGGGGTTGAGAGAATGCGCCAAAACCGCCTTCCAAATAAACTGCCGCCCTTACGTAACCTTCATCACCACGACACTTGTAACTAACGCTATTGAAACGACCGGAAGTTTCGTATAATACATTTCCGTCTTTGCCGAACAAAGTTGCATATTTGTACATCCGGTCCAATCCTTCACTTGCAAGCAGCTTAAACTCGATCGTCCCATCGGCTGCATGAATCGACTCAAACCCATAGCCTGTGGAAACATAGAAGCTTCCGGATTTCATCGCTGAAGTAATACTCTCATTGGTGTTTTGCTCTGCAAGCACCATATTCCAAGTGCGTTTCTCTTGCCCATACACATGAAAATCGTCTCCGCCAAACCCCCATACTACTCGCCCAGCTGAGAGCAGGGCATCCCATTTGTCGAACGCAATGTCGAACGCTGGATTTCCTTCGCCATTTACGATCTCGATTCCGGTATAGTCCCACATCGCGAGCATATCTTCAATCGGCCAATACTGCGAATAATAACGATTCGGATGAACGAGTACGCTCATTCCCCCTTGCTTCGTGCAAAGGTCAGAATACTGCTGATACCGTTCTACCGAAAACTCGTTGGAATAGCTGTCCATCATCGATCGCGGAGGGTTAATGAGAAGCATATGCCTTTGCGGACTGCTAACCTCCATCGCTTCGAATACGGTCTTGATTGAACGTTTCCCTTCATGAACGGTAATGAAATCGTGGTCGGAAATGCCGAGGAAATCGTATTGCCCATACATCCGGTAAACCGTCTCAAGCGTTTGAGAGCCGCAAGCACTATTTGTCGTATGATTATGGAAGCTCCCTTTCAGCCACATGCCCTCTTGTTTATCATAAGGATTTGAAATGATTATTTGTGTCATTCACTATGTTCCTCCGTTCCTGCCTTATTCTTTGACCGAACCGATCATAACGCCTTTGGCAAAATACTTCTGAATAAATGGATAAATCATAATTATCGGTGTGATGACGATAATAATCGTCGCCATTTTCAGCGAGTTTCCTGTCACCTGAATTTTGTCCAGCATTTCATATTGCGTCGAACCAGCCGCTTGCTCGAGCGTATTTCGAAGCGCATCTGCCCGGGTCAGCATTTCCTGCAGCAATGTCGATAAAGGCCGCAGATTGCTCTCTCGAACATAGAAGGCACCTGTAAACCAATCATTCCAATGCCCCACTGCGTTAAATAACGCGATGACAGCCACAACCGGCCTGCTGAGCGGCATGATCACCTTCATGAAAATTGAAAAATCATTATATCCATCAATTCTTGCAGATTCTTCGAGGCTTGGACTGATCTCTTGGAAGAAAGTCCGCATAATTATTAAATTCCACGCACTATACAAGCCCGGAATGATATAAACCCAGATTGTATTCGTCAAATGCAAGTCTTTCAACAACAAATAGTATGGAATGATGCCGCCGCTAAACAACATGGTGAAAAAAATAAGCATGGTAAAAAACCGAACGCCTGGCATCGCTTTTCTCTTTAATGCGTAAGCTGCCATCGCCGTCAAAAAGACGCTCGCTAATGTCCCGACAATCGTTCGGAACATCGAAATGCCGAATGCACTTACAATATTGGAGGATGAGAAAACTTCCTTATAGTTTTCAATAGACCATAATCTCGGCCACAAATAGATGCCTCCTCTTTCCGCATCTTTGCCTGAATTAAACGACAAAGCAAAGATGTTCAGAAACGGAAGAATGATAGATAAACATAAAAGAATAATCAATACATAGATGGCAATCTGAACTAATTTTTCTCCTGTAGAAATCTTATAAAATGGTTTATCCACGTTATTTGCACTCCTTCAACATTTGCGAAGCAAAACAGCCTCGGAAGCATGTCTTTAGCGTTAGTGGTCCGTCTCATCGCAGTACAATTCATGTACGAATGAAACAGACCACCAGCAGCTTTAATGAATGTTATAGTTCTACTTTTGTATTTGGATCGCTATCTTTTTTCTCAAGCAATGCTAAGTAATCATCCAAGCCTGCAGCCTTTAATTGTTCAGATGCTGACTCCAATATTTTCGTTACTTGATCCTGGCTTTTAGCATAATAAGCACGTTTGAGGCTCTCGTCATAATTATCAAGTGCAGCTTTTAATTCCGTTTCCTTCGCAAACTCGCCAAGGAAAGCCGTTGGAGCATACGTATCTGAGATTATTGCATTCGCTCTTTTTTTATCCCACTCCCAATACTCAGCAATCTTGAGCGGTCCCTCATTGATATTAGGTTTGGCAGCATTACCGTATTCTGTTTCACCAAAATCCGCTATACGATCAACGTCTGTATTGCCAAGAATTTCGCCCCAATAGTTGCCTACGCCAGCAAACCCAAGCGCTTTCGCGGCTTTCGAATCTTTATCTTTCAATTCCAATACTTCATTTTTCACAATCGGGTTGCCCTTATCATCAAGTGTGTAGTCTCTTCCTTCAATTCCGTATTGCCAGAGCAGCTTGCCTTCGCCGCTCGCCAAGAAGTCAGCGAATTTGACGATATCTTCAGGATTTTTGGTTGAAGAAGGAATTGCCCAAGCGCCGCCAGCTGTTTTATAGCTCAGCTTCATTTGGTAAGGCTTGTCAGCTTCATTTAACGGACCAATCGGCAAGTAATGCATGTCCTTATTAAATTCAAGGTAGTTATGCATATCAGCAATGATCGC
The DNA here is from genome assembly GCF_056173205.1 of Pristimantibacillus sp. Z349TD_6. Taxonomy (NCBI): domain Bacteria; kingdom Bacillati; phylum Bacillota; class Bacilli; order Caryophanales; family Paenibacillaceae; genus Pristimantibacillus (SeqCode); species Pristimantibacillus sp. Z349TD_6. The sequence goes on from NZ_CM149662.1 coordinate 4,388,933, forward strand.
GAAGGAGCCGTTCAAAATACCTTCTGTTGCACGATTTTCTTCCATCGTATAAAACTCAGGATTCATTAGTTTTTCTTTCAGCAGCTTTTGAACAAATGCTACACGCTTGAGCGGGTACTCCGTTTGACTCTCGTGTACAATTTTACCTTCCTTATTCCGTACAAAGGTTTGGTTCACATTTACAGTCAAGTCACTATACAACGCTTTAACTTCTGTTCCACCCCAGTATCTTGGGCCAATAACGCTGGCAATGTCTTTTCCATTGTTGTCTTTGAAATTTCCAGCTTTAATTTTTTGTGCCGCCTCATACAACTTCTCGGAAGTTGTAATCGTTTTTGGATCGATACTAAGCGCTTCGGCAATATCCTTGCGAATAAATGGTCCGCCTAACATTTTCCGCGTTTCATAGCCTGTTTCTCTCGAAATATTCATGTGCATGAAGTAGGCAGAGCCGTTAAACTCTGGACGGAACATGACGCCGTTTTTTGTATCAAGCGGCAGATAGCCATCTTCTAGATACTTGCTGTATACTTTCGTATCCTTCATAAACGGAGTCAGATCTGTGAACATGCCTTCGCGAGCAGCTTTTAGTACAACCGGCATTTCTGGTCGACCGCTATGATTCAAATAAAATCCGATAAAGTCAGGCAAGTCACCCGAAGCTAGTCCAGCAATTAAGCCGTCGAGCGAACGATTGGCCGGCATTATATTAATTTGATAATCAATTCCCGTTTTCTCTTTAATTTGTTTTAATACTTCCGGGTTCATCTCTTCCGTATAATCGTCTGCCCCCATAAAGATTAAGCCTTTAATTTTGCGGTCGGCAATCCAAGTCGCAGGTTTAACTTTGTTATCTTTGACGCCTTCCTGCTTGTTCCCTGAATTTGTTGAATTTGTTTCTTTGGCCGCACAGCCTGTAATTAACAAGGAAGCTATAATCGGAACCGTCAACAGTCTTGCCCAATTTTTGTTCTTAAACATGATATCTCCATTCCTACCTTCTCTTTTTAATTTATATGGAAAAACGCGGTTAAGCGTCTCTCTTCAAGGAAAAATGCTTCTATCGAACAAATTACCAAACCGATGTGCCGGACACTTTTCGTGCGAAACGATTGGCAGTGACAACTAGAATCAAAGCGATAACACCTTGCATCATACCGACTGCCGTCGCATATCCGTATTGGCCTTGCTGCAAGCCCACGCGGATCACATACGTATCCAGAATATCTACCAGATCACTATTTCCTGGCATCTTGAGCAAATATAGCTGGTCGAATCCCGCTGACAAAATGCTTCCAAGCGATAGAATAAACACGATGAGAATGGTCGGACGAATCGACGGAAGGGTGATATGCCATATTTCCGCCCATTTGCTTGCCCCGTCAATTTTGGCCGCTTCATACATGTCTTGATTAATTCCAGCGATGGCTGCCAAATAGATAATCGAATCCCAGCCGATTGTTTTCCATATGTGGCTGCCGAACATGATTTGATAAAAATATTTGGCTTCATTCATAAAGAATGTGCTGCCGTCTCCCCCAAAATAGGTGATCGCTTCATTAAGCAAGCCAGTATCCGGCGCCAATGTTCTTTGTACTAAACCAATAACGATGACCCATGACATAAAATGCGGTAAATACGAAATACTCTGGGCGATATTTTTAAAAGCACGGTTTTTAATTTCATTGAACATTAGCGCAAGTAAAATCGGGAACGGCAAACCGAGAAATAGCTTCATTGAGCTGATGATGAGTGTGTTTTTGATCAGCGTCATACTTTGAACATCGTTGAAAAACTTTGCGAAATATTCGAAGCCGACCCACGGACTCTCAAGTATGGTTTGATTAAATTTGAATTCCTTAAACGCCAGGAGCAATCCGCCCATTGGGATATAGGAAAAAATTATGAAGGACGCTAGACAAGGCAGAAGCATGAAATACAAATAGCGGTATAACCATATTTTTTTCAATAAATAAACAAAACGCTGTTTTTTTCGATTTCCAGCTGGAACTAAAGCCACTTTGGTTTGCAATGAGGGCTTCTCCCTTCGTTATCATTTTTGGGGTAAACCATACGATTAACCTGTTTCCAGCTTTAATTGTTTCAGCAGATTAACCTCGTTTGTCGTTATTTCGTCGACACCTAAATGAATCATCTCGATAAGAGATTCCCTATCATCAACGGTATAGACCCACACTGCCAAACCCAGCCTATGTGCGTATTCCACCAATTCGCTGCGGCAAGTCCGGTAATTCAGGTTTAAGCCGTAATAACCGCCCACATTTGCCCATTCGCAAACGATTCGCGCCCATCCGATATAGTCGAGCTCCTCTTGTTCAGTAAGTACATCCGGCGTGTTATAAAGAACCTTAATTCCCCGGTGGCGGTTCGTAATATCGTCCGAGCAACCCGTAATGAATACAAGCTCCTCCATTTCAAAATTCCTGATGCTCCTAATCGCAGGTTCAATTACCGCTTTTGTTTTGATATCCAAATTGAGCTTTATGCCGTATTCTCTTGCCAAGCCTAGAACTTCATCGAGTGTAGTAATGGTGTGGCTTTCGTAAACAGGGCTGAGCTTTACGCGGTTTTCCGGCCGATTCAATTGCTCGAATGTCAATTCGGCAAGCAGCGGGCTATGGTCATGCAGCAATATCACCTTACCGTCCTCTGTCACCCTAAGATCAACTTCTGCTACGTCTGCACGCATAGCTATGCTCTCCAGAAAGGAAGCCCTTGTGTTATCCGGTGCAGCACCGCTCCCTGTATGGGCGCAAATGAGCGGAAACGCTCGACAAGTCATAAACCATTCTCCTATTCTTCTAATTTCAAAATTTCTCTAATGAGTAATTAATGAAGCTCTTATTACTGTTGTTGTGATATTTATAGTGTAGTTAAAGATTGTTATCGTGGTATTTTCGTAATAATAAGGTATCATTAAGCCCGATGTTGTTGTTTGTTGTATGATTGTTCGATTTCAAGCCAAAAATCCAGCCGTTCCTATTATTTGAAGCTAATCATTTTCGCAAAATAAAAAAGAAGAACCGGAGCTGCGTCCGATTCTTCTCGCTTAATTCATTTGACTTGCGTTAATCCAAGTAATTCCTTTTATTTCGAGCTCTTGTGCCCATGCTTCAGGATGATCCTTCTCACATACGACAACATCAATCGCTTCTAGAGGTGCAATATGGCAAAATGCCTGTATACTAATCTTGCTGTGATCGGCTAACACGATCACTTCCTTCGCCTTCAATATAATCATTCTTGAAATGACGGAATCATTCATATCGTAATCGCTAATTCCTGTCTCGATTGAAATACCGCCTACGGAAACAAAAGCTCTGTCCACGTAAAAGTTTTTAAGTATTTCCTGTGATATATGACCGCTGACTGACTGCTGCTCTGGCGAGATTTCGCCTCCCAAAATAATGACTCGTCCGTTAAACAATCCTTGCGTTAATGATTCCGTTAGAAGATTCGCTACCGTTAAGGAGTTGGTAATAACCGTTATCCTTTTTTTGCCTCGCAGAGCTCTTGCCATTTCATGAATCGTTGTTCCAGTATCCATATAAATCGTGTTCCCGTCATTGATCAGATCTACCGCTCGCTGCCCAATCACCTGTTTAGCTTCAAGATTGAGAATTTGACGCTGCTGATAGGGCGGCTCGCCTTTCTCATATTGCACCTTTACAGCTCCGCCATATACACGTTTAAGTTTTCCTTCCTCCTCCAGCACAAACAGATCACGTCTAATCGTTTCAAGAGAAACCTGAAGCTGTTCTGCTAACGAAATGACCTGCACCTTCCCGAAGGTATCCAGCTGAACGAGAATATACTGCTTTCGATCTTCTGATAAAAGAGACATTCAAAGATCACTCCTTTTCTAGCCTTAAGCTATTATTCACAAAGGAAAACCGTTTTTTAAAATCAAATGAAATGGTAAACGAATCATATTTTCCTGTTAAATAGCGATAATCCGGATAGGTCAAAGCTTCGCTTTGCCCTAACATGTCCACCCAAGGTGAATAGGTTTGAAAACAAATATGATTGTCGTTCTCGTTAAATTGAGCCAATCTCATCCAGCCGTTTCCGCCGCGGTAGCTGTCTTGATAATTGATTAGCAGCTGTATAACCTCGTGACCTGAATTATTTTGCCTAATTTGATGAAAATTGCCGTTATAATGCCCATTAGCTGTCATGAATACTTGATTATAGGGTGCAACCAGCTCATCCCATATGATTTTCCCGTTTTCCGATTCATGTGAAATTAAATTGTGACTATCACCCGTTGTATACAAAATATCATGCGAAACAAGAATAGTTGGCATATCGCTATGCTCTTCAAGCACGATTTTACACCATGCCAAGTCCTTTATAAGATGCTGCATATCTACCATTAACCATAAATAATGATAGCTTCCAGCCTGTACAATGCCAAATGAACTATATCTTGATGGTGAACTGCCCTTATAATAATGTTTGCTGAGAAAACGTTCTGGGCCAAAATAATTCAAATAAGTATCTTCCTCATTATAGTCATGATTTCCAGCTGTCATCAAATACGGAGTACGTGACTGATCCATAGCAGAGATTGCACTGGAAGAGCGTTCCCACTCCTCTAAGGCGTCACTATGATCAACAATATCACCTACATAGGCAGTCATTGCAATTTTACTGTTCAACTCATTATTCACAATCCAATCAACCTGTGCTTCAAACATTTCCGGATTTAAGTAGACCAGCTTCTGAGCATCTGGAATAAAAGCGAAATTGTAATTGGTTTCCTGCTGCAAAAGTGAAACATGCTCATTCGTGCCTTGAAGAACTTGCTCTGGACTAATGTTTTGCAACCAATCTGCTCTATCCAGAGGCTCATTAGCAATACGGATTTCTCGAATGGTTCCGGAAAATAATTGATCCAATTGACCGCCCCACTCCGAAGCTCCAATATTCCATCCTTTGCCTTCAACGCCAGAAACGCCGACAATTGATTTAGAAGGACTGCTGTAATCACAAATTCCGTTCACATACATGAGCGTTTGTTCCCTATCGTTCACAATGGCGATATGATGCCATTGTCCTGGATTCAAATAACGCGACCAGCTCGTTACCGAGGATAACCGATTCGTTGGATGACATATCCATTGGTATTCCTTGCAGTTCGAAACAGACAATGTCGCGAGCAGCTCATTTTCTCCCGAGTTGCCGATGTCAACGCCCCTGCCCTGTCTCGTAAGCACACCCATCCAGCTATGTTTATCCTCATGAAATGGCTCAGGCAATTGAACGATTGCTTCAATCGTGTATCCATGTTCTAATCGGTCAAAGTTAATGGGAGCATTCTCCACTGTTTGAAAATAACTACCGCTACCTTTATTGCATCGATCATTTTGAAATGTTAATCCCGCTTCGTCACGTCTTCCTGCCATCCATCCAAGCAGAACCTTATCAGGCTGCTCCAAAACATCCTGCGTTGAAACCATCTTAATATGATTCCCGCTGCCGCTTACATCGTTTAGGACCAAATTCTTATCCTCAATCGAACCAGACAATGTGTTCACGGAATCAAATATCCAATGAGTCAACACATTTACAGGCTGCTGCCGCTGCGGAATGTGCATGACACGTCCTTGCTCCATAGTGCTCATCCATCCTTCTCTACATTAAGATCGTCTGTTTGTCGTTCCTTGTCCATGAAATAGTCCCTTACTTCACCCCAGTTATGCACCCGAACATACCCGGTCTTATGAATATTGTGCGGAGCATCGTAAAGAATGCCTTGCCCTCGAAAGCGTTCAAGCTGCTTTACATTGTCATCAATCAAATAATCAGCGTGAATCACACTCTTATTTCCGCAAAACACAAAATTCATATTGTTTAGAAAACTAAAGTGCTCGAGTAACCACTCGTACTTGGCTTTAAATGATGCCGGAACCTCCATCGCTGCAGTCGTAATATAAATCTCATAAAATTGACTGAGCTCGCGTATGACTTCTTGGCTATGTTCAATAACTTTTAGTTCACGAAAAAAAACTTCATTGTCAAAACAACGGTCTATTTCTTTTTTTAGTTGAGGCCTCAATTGCGACAAGGTTGTTCCATGCAAATCCGTAATCAGCAGGTTATCGTTAAAATCCCTGTTGTACCATTCCAAATGTGCACCCGCAGTATCCGCCATTACCTCATCCATATCAATCGCTATCCGTTTCAATCCAATCACTCCTTGTTCAAAGCATTTAATTGTTCAACAAAACAAAACGAATCGGTAACAAACAGTCTACATACCACAATTATAGGCACGAATTGTTTTCACCATCTCAAATACATATTAACTTACTGTAAATCTAATGGCGTTGAAAGCAGCTAATAAAAACACAACTCGTTATATAAAAAAAGACCATCCCGAAGGATGGTCTTTAATCATAATGAACCTGTTAATCATTTTATAAAGCTTATGCATTGTTCTACTTTGCTTGAATGTAGCCTTCTGCTTTAAGAAGCTCGGCAATCAGCACAGCACCGCCCGCAGCTCCACGTATTGTATTATGAGATAGTCCTACAAATTTATAATCGTATACAGAGTCTTCACGCAATCTTCCGGCTGAAACGCCCATGCCCTGTTCAATGTCACGATCTAGTCTCGTTTGCGGTCTGTTCTCTTCCTCGAAATACGTAATAAACTGTTTCGGTGCGCTTGGCAAGCCAAGCTCCTGAGGACGACCTTTGAATTGCTGCCAACGATCGAGAATTTCTTCTTTCGAAGGTTTGTTTTCAAATGATACAAACACAGTTGCCAAATGTCCGTCCAATACGGGAACGCGGATACACTGTGTTGAAATTAAAGGTGCGTTCGCTTTTACGATTTCATTGTTTTCGATACTGCCCCAAATACGTAGAGGCTCCTGCTCGCTCTTTTCTTCCTCGCCGCCAATATATGGGATGACGTTGTCTAACATTTCAGGCCAATCGGTAAAGTTTTTGCCTGCTCCAGATATCGCCTGATACGTCGATGCAATGACAACTTGTGGTTTGAAATCAAGCAGTGCATGAAGTGCAGGTACATAGCTCTGGATGGAACAGTTGGGCTTAACAGCAATAAATCCAGTTTCTGTTCCAAGGCGCTTTCTTTGTGCTGCAATGACTTCCAAATGACCAGGATTAATCTCTGGAATGACCATTGGAATATCAGGCGTCCAGCGGTGAGCTGAATTGTTGGATACAACAGGCGTGCCTGTTTTTGCATAAGCTTCTTCCAACGCTTTGATTTCATCTTTTTTCATATCCACTGCACAAAAAACAAAATCGACCTGATTAGCAACTTCCTCTACTTTCGAAGCATCCAGAACGACAATATTTTTTACAGCTTCAGGAATAGGGCTGGTGAGCTTCCATCTGCCTTGTACCGACTGCTCGTAAGTTTTACCTGCCGAGCTGGCGCTAGCTGCAATAGCTGTAACCTCAAACCAAGGATGCTGATCCAGCAGGTCAACAAACCGCTGGCCCACCATGCCTGTTCCTCCAACAATACCTACTTTTAATTTTTGTGTCATTAGATATTCAATCCTTTCTATATCGCTTAATCATTTTGTAACTAACGATTCGAATATTTAAATTGTTATACCTTATATACAATGTACGCTGAGCAATCTTTGCACCAATAAAAAAAATCCCACCCCCAAGACTATGGTAAGTCTTAGGGACGAGATTATTATGCTCGTGGTACCACCCCAGATTCGTCAATATGTCGCCATATCAACCTCTTCAAGTACGGCTATGCAAGCGCATGCTTATACTCTAGCTCTGTAACAGGAGCTCCTGTCACACCATCCCCATAACTCGGTTCCGATGTGCTGCTCTAAGTCTTTGTTCAATAAGGAACTCTTACTCCTTTTCAGCTAACGGAGCTCTCTGTGAAAGAATTCATTTATTTACTCATCTCTTCATCGCATTTGAATGTTGCGATTATATTATCAAAAATCTGTTCTAACGTAAACAATAATTTTTGAAAAGTAGAAAAAATTACACATTTGAGTAACTGTGCTCCGTTTAACACAAGTCCTCGAGATGCTGTTTTTTGCCCAAAATGGTGCAATGCTCTCTTCAAATAATCTTTTCATGAAGCTAGGACACTGTTATTTTTTGAGCAGTAAATAAACAAAATACGGGCCGCCGATCAATGAAACCATGATACCGGCAGGTATACCGTCAGGATCGACAATATTGCGGCCAATCGTGTCCGCCACCAACAGCAGTAATCCGCCGAGCAAAACAGCAACAGGAATGAACAGCTGATTGCGTGGGCCAACCAATGCTTTCGCAATATGCGGAGCCATCAATCCAACAAATGCGATTCCTCCCGTAACAGATACAGCTGATGCAGATGCGGCAACAGCGGTTAAAATCAACACGAGACGTTCCCGTTCAAGCTTTAGACCGACACCAACCGCTGTTTCTTCGTTCAATGAAAGTAGATTGAGCCGATGTGACTTATACAAGGTGAACGGAATGAGTAAGCACAGCCACGGAAGCAAAGCCCAGATGAACGGCCAATCCGCCCCCCATATATTACCTGCAATCCATTTTGCGATAAAATCGACCTTCGAGCGTTCTGCTGAGGAAATAATGACGATCATTATCCCCGACAGCGCCATCGAGAAACCGACACCGACTAGTACCAGGCGAATGGGGTCAAGCCCGCGCGTTCGGCTGTACGAGAAAAAATAGATTAGAGCCGCTGTGAGCAATGCGCCAACGAAAGCGACTAACGGCAAAATATAAACGAATGTTCCTACATCGATCGGGACGTAGAGAAAAAAAATCGCGATCGCCACGCCTGCTCCAGAATTGATGCCGATTATTCCAGGATCTGCGAGATCGTTGCGAGTGACGCTTTGCAATATTGAACCAGCCAGTGCAAGAGCCATACCCGACAGCAAGGTGATCAAAATCCGCGGCAAACGTACGGAGAACAAGACAAAATCCTCTTTGAAGGTGCCATGGCCAAGCAGCACAGGAAGCAGTCTGTCAAACGACAGCTTAGAGTACCCTACACCCATGCTGATGATAGCCGTAACAACAATCAGTACAAAACTGGCTAGCAGAATCAAACGTTGTTTGCGTATGAGAGCTGTCAAAGTCATGAGAATGCTTTCCCTCCTTTACGCACAACAAATAAGAAGAAAGGCAAACCCAGCATAGCAACTATTGCTGCTACAGGCGTCTCATAAGGTGCGTTAATCGTCCGGCTCAGCATATCAGCAAGCAGCATGAAGATTGCTCCTGCAAAAGCGGAGAAGGTCATGACATGCCGATAATCGGTACCTACGAATCTGCGCACGATATGCGGAATCATCAATCCTACAAAGGCCATATTGCCAACAAGCGCAACCGAAGCGCCAGTAAGTACAATAACTAAAACGAACAAAATCGCTTTGATCATCATCAGCTTTTGTCCAAGCCCCATCGCTACCTCATCACTCAGACTCAGTATGCCTACTTGGTTCGAGAGAATCAAAGCTGCCGCAATGCCAATAAGAATGACCGGCGCAATGGCTTGAAGCTGCCACCAAGTTGTTCCGATTAATCCTCCAGCAGTCCACATCGTTACATCCTTGGAAATTTTGAAAAAGATGCTGACGCCATCTGAGATCGCGTACAAAAAAGCTGAAACGGCTGCTCCAGCAAGAATAATTCGCATCGGAGACAATTTTCCTCGCCGAGTCGCGCCAAGAGCCATGACCAGCGCTGCTCCAAGAGCAGCTCCGAGGAAACAAGCGAGCATGATACCGAAATAATTCAGCCCCGGTATGAACACGAAAGCAAGCGCGAGCGCCATGTTGGCGCCGGAAGTAAGACCTAGCAAGCCTGGATCTGCAAGTGGATTGCGCGTGACTCCTTGCATGATAGCGCCGGATACGGCGAAAGCAGCTCCGATCAATATCGCTGCTATCGCACGAGGCAGCCGGATCTCGCGAAGGACGAGAATATTATCGTCCTTCACGTTGGTCGTGATAGCCAGCCACAGCTCTCGAAATGTCGTATCCGCTGCTCCGAATTTCATGGATAGAAAGAAGCTCAGAACAAGCATGAGTAAGCAGCCTATGAGCTTATATGAAATTAAAACAGATTGTCGTTTACTTTTCATTGGACTCTCTTCTTTACTTTATTTTCCTAGAAAACTTTGAATGAAAAATTCTAATTGATATTCCATGCTAAGCGGGTCATTAAAGTAGAACGCTTTGGCATCAGCTTCAAAAACGTGTTGGTTTTTTACAGCAGCAATATTTTTGTACGTCTCTGTGTCTTGGAACGTATTGTCTTCATCTGCGTTTTTGCTGAAAATGACATAATCCCCACTGTAGTCCTTCAGAACTTCCGTTGAAACTGCGAAAAATCCTTCTGCTTTCGTCGCTTCTTTAACTTTCTCAGGCATGCCTAGCCCGAATTGTTGATAGAGGATTTCCGTTCCGCGGCCGAAATTGTCACCATAAACATAAAGCTGCTTATTGAAAGTTTCGATAACCGAAACTGTCGCATCCGCACCGATTTTTGCTTTGATTTCTTCGCCAACTTTTTTCGTACGCGCGTTAAAATCATCGACCCAATTTTTAGCTTCCTGCTCTTTATTCAACAGCTTCCCAATTTCAATTTGTTGCGTTAAGAAATCTACTTTGCCGTAAGTATAAGTAACTGTAGGAGCAATTTGCTTAAGCTTGTCAATGTTTTTAATATCGGATAGTCCAATAATAAGATCTGGATTCAGCTCGATAATTTTCTCAAGACTTTCATCTGTAACTGCTTCTGTATTCGCTAGCTTTTCTTTAAAGTTTGGGTTATCCTTGGACATTTCATCCACGCCGACAAGCGGCACACCTAACGCCATAACGTTACCTGTTAAGAACCTTGTAATTACAATGACGCGCTGCGGATTGGTCGGAACTTCCACAGGTCCATTTTCTGATTGATAAGTAAAGGTGCCCGAATCTGAGGTTGTTGATGGTGACGCCTCATCTTTCGGTGCATCCGTGGATGATACATCAGGCGTGCTGCTTGCATTATTGTTTTGATTGCCGCCGCAAGCGCTCAGAATAAGAACTAAAGATAGAACGAACGGAACAAAAAGCTTTTTCATAAGATGACTCTCTCCCTTTTCTTTTGCTATCATGTTTAGGCATTGAAAATAATTATCATTTTCATTACCATAACGTTATTATAGGGATGCATTATGCTCTGATCCATGCCTTTTTGTTGGGAAATTAACTTGGACTATTAGTTGCTTGTGAATAAAGATACAGCGCGTTGAAGCTGCAAACGAATTGAAACGGGATTGTAGGGAATCCATTCATCATGGCTGAGCAGATGTACATTACCATGCTGTACGGCAGGAAGCTGACTCCAATAATTAGATTTGAATATTACATCTGAATGAGCAGTTGATCCTTTCGCATCAGGAAAAACAATAACTAATATTCGATCCCCAGCATATTGTGCAAGCTCCGATATCTTAATCGGAATGGAATGAAATTTATCGCCAAGCTTCTCCATATCCTCTTTAATCCGTGCAGGAGGCTGTAATCCGAGCGATTGATAAATCACACATCCGACATTGCGCGCTCCATAAACGAGCAAATGTTCAGGCTTAATGACGAGAATCGTTATTATTTCTTGCGCGGCTCTGCTTTGCTGAACCAAGGAACGCGCGTGCTGTTCCTCTCTCTGATACTCTGTTAGCCACTGCTCTGCTCGATCTCTTCTCTGTATAACTTGAGCGATAAGACGAAGATGCTCTTTCCAGCCTAGTTCCATCCACGATATTTCCACAATAGGCGCAACTGCCCGTAATTGTTCTGCATTCAGCCCATACTCATCCAAATGCTGATTTGCCGCAATAATCAGCTCAATGTTGTTTTCGAGCAATAACGATTTCACTTGTTCTGCCGAACAGTAAGCGTTTATAAACATCATGGTTTGAGGTGATTGAAGTCCGGACGTATTCAAATATTCACTGCTGTCTGAGATGATTACCGCCGGCTCCAAACCAAGTAAGAGCAAATGGCTCGCATAAGGTGTCAGCAATACAGCCACTCTCTGGAAAGTGCCTCGGTTGTAAACCGAAGGTGCTGCCCCTGTTTCCTGTTTAAAACGTCGGCTGAGATAAAATTCATCCTTGTAGCCAACCTTAAGAGCAATTTCCCTTAGCGTGCCCGAACCGCTAATCAATAGCTCCTTGGCACGATGCACACGAAGGCGCGATAAGTAATCGCTAGGCGAAAACCCGGTTAACTGTTTAAAGAGAATGGAGTAGTGAGACCGACTTACACCTGCAATTTCTGCTAATTGCTCACGCGTTATTTTTTCACTAAAGTGGCTCTCTAAATAAGCAATGCTGCGTTCCATAGATGGTTTTTCGCTTGAAGCAAACTTAGCCTCTTGCCCCTCCAGCAATTGGAGAATAATTTGATGAAACACAATTTGATTCTGTACGTGGCGGATTTCATTTCCTGGCAATCGGTGAATAAATAGCTCCTCCACAGATGCTGCAATCGCAGGTTCATTTGGAAAAAAATGAACGCTTGAATTGGAAGCTGCCTCACTTTTTCTCATCATTGTACCTGTTGACTGAGAGTTCGCCTGCTCACGGGTATTTATAGCAAGCTTGTACATATGAAGAGGATGCATCATATCTGCACTTAGTACTGCCTCCGTGTTCGCTGGTACGAGGATAACGCTGCCTTCCATCAGCTCGTAGAGCTGATCCCTGATCCGAAGGCTGCCTTTGCCGCTGACAATTGCAATCAGCACCGTTAAGCTCTCGTTTATTTCATACATTGGGCGATTCGTCGTACTATAAATCGAATCAATACTATCAGCCGTATATAATGGAAAGTGGGATTCTGCCCACTCCGAGTCAACATTTTTTTTCACAAATAAAGCCTCCAATAGTAAAAGTGAACACTTGCAGCGTATTCAGAACATACAAATGTGATGATACTGAAAGTCCTGATTTTATTGTACAACCATTAGGATAATATCATTTACACTACGGTTTGGAAACTAGATGCTCTTAATTATAAACGCAAAATAACCTCCATTCGTATGGAGGATTTTGGCTGCAAAAGCGCACACTTCAATGACGGCTTTCTAATCACACTTTAAGATGCTAATATGAATAATGAACTCAATCAAAGTAAGTACATGCTTATATGTACTATAGTATACATAAAAATACTGTAAGGTGGAACGAAACAAAATGGACAAGCAGCCCGAGTTATGTAATGTAAATGATGCCCTTAGTATTTTAGTAGGCAAATGGAAACCCCTCATTTTGTTGCATCTTATGCATTCGGGCACCAACAGATTCAGCGAGTTGAAACGTAATCTACCTGGAATAACGCAGAAAATGTTAACCCAACAGCTGCGTGAGCTCGAAGAAGAGGACATCATCTCTCGAAAAGTATATGCTCAAGTACCGCCAAAAGTAGAATATTCCATAACGGAATACGGCAAGAGCATAGAACCTGTTCTGGATATAATGCACGAATGGGGTACCAAGCACACCTTGTATAAAATGCAAAAAAAGAATCAAACTAGCCTTTAAGTAAAAAAGATGAACTCTGCAGTTCATCTTTTTACTCTATGGCACAGCGGGACTGCAACGTTTTCAAATAGCTGTCTTAAAAATCGTACTTTTCTTCTTTCTGTTCACGAATCTTGGTAAATGTGTCGGTCAATACAACGGTATCCTCCACCAAACGCTCAATTCGAAAGATAACATCGTCATTCACAATTTCTTTCCTCTGAAAGTCCTTCTCTTCAATAAACACATAGGTTTGCACGATTTGAGCTTTCATATAAGCTAAAATTGGCTTCAATTGTTGTTCTGCAATTAAATAGTGCTTGGATGACCCAGCTGTTACAAGCATACTCACAATTTTATCGCGAAAAGCATTAACGGGCAGCAAATCAAAAATATTTTTTAAAGTAGCTGGAATGGAAGCTTGAAAGACGGGTGTCCCAATAATAATGGCATCTGCATCCATAATGGTTTTCGTAATGTAGCCCGTATCACCTTCATATTCCAAGTAATTACGACCATCGCTGAATTGAATCGTATAATCGGCCAAATCAATTAACGTCACTTCCGCATCAGGGTATTGCTTTTTGACCGATTCCAAAGTGTAATTCATTGCTGTTCTTGTTTTTGAGCCCACGATTGATCCCGACAAACCAACGATTTTCATAATGAATCCCTCCTATTATTTCGCTGCTGTATATTTTTTTATTGCGGGTAAAATAACAGTGCCAATGGTTTCAATCATCTCCATGATTTTTTCAAATGATACTCCGCCAAATTCGATTTGAGCGAGAAAACGCTGGTGACCAAATAGCTCATATTGATATAGTATTTTTTCAATAATTTCTTGAGGACTTCCGACCATCAAAGCATTGCGAGTATCGGCACCTTGAGCAAAATGCTGCTTCGGAAAACCGCGTCCGTTAGAAAATTCCATACCTTTGTTAACATGAGGGTAAGCTTCCTTCATCGCTTGTTGTGAGGTTTCCGCTACATAAAACAAGCTAGTGGTTGCAACTGGCAGCGCTGCTGGGTCAAAACCACTTTGTTCAGCAGCTCTTCGGTAGGCGTCAACTGATAATTTAAAGCTTGATGACGGACCCGCTAATGTCGCCAGCATCATTGGCACCCCTGCCATTCCAGCTTTTATCGCACTTGCTGGCGATCCGCCTACTGCACGCCATATCGGTAAAGAGCCGTTTAACGGCCGTGGCAATATTTTCGCATCGTTAAGAGGAGCGCGAAATTGTCCATTCCAAGTAACAGTCTCCTGATTATTGATTACATTTAACAGCTCGAATTTCTCTTCATACAGCTCTTCATAATCACGAAGATCATACCCAAGCAATTGAAACAATCCGATTCGTGATGCCCTGCCAGCTACAATTTCTGCTCGTCCACTCGATATCAAATCGATCGTCGCAAAGTCTTCATAAACACGAACGGGATCGGAAGTGCTTATAATCGACGCTGAGCTTGATATTTTAATTTTATCTGTTGCCTGAGCGATAGCGCTCAGAATAACTGCATGGGCTTGGGATACAAAGTATTCCTGATGACTTTCACCAACGCTGAACACATCAAGACCTGCTTGTTCAGATAATTTGGCCGCTTCAATGATTTCTTTAATGCGCTGCTGTGCAGAGATCCGCTCACCCGTATGCGGGTTGGGCAAATGATCCCCTAGCGAGTAAAGCCCAAATTCTATTCCTTTGCTTTGATCAATACGATATTTTTCCACTCTATATCAACCTCTCTCTTATTTAATTTAAGTTAATTACTTTTTGTTATGACCCTATTATTACTCTTTTAAATAGGTAATGGAAGTACGTACTTTCGAGGAACAGGGTATCTAAAAGTATACTATTGTGATATTTACACCTTTTTTAGATTTGAAATATTTGAAATGATAGCTCTATTGAGTCATCCGATGTTATCCTTCATGACGTTATAATAAATGAGATTTTATTATTACAGGAACGGGGTAACGTTTTATGAGCAATATGCCAGTTGAAAAATTAAACACATCTGAACCCGGGATGAAAAAACGTGCGTCAACAGGAATACGCCAAGCCATTCATCAGTCTGTGTGGAGATGGCATTTTTACGCAGGCATTATTTTTGCACCCTTCTTGATTGTTTTAGCATTCAGCGGTTCCGTTTATTTATTCAAACCGCAAATCGAGGGATATTTGTACAAAGATATGCTTACTGTTCGTGAAGTTGGAACAACCAAGATGCCGCCTGAAGGAATTATTGAGAAAACAACAAAAGCTTATCCAGGTACTATAGTATCGTCGATTACGCTCGACGATGATCCTAAATCAAGCTACAAAATGTCGGTAAGCCGGAATGGAACCTCCACAACGATGTACGTGGATCATTACACTGGTAATGTACTTGGCATGATGAACAGTGACAAAACATTTTCCGCTTTTTTCAAAAAAATGCACAGCGAGCTAGTTATAGGCGGTACCTTTGCCAACCGGCTTGTAGAGCTTGCAGCATGCTGGGCGATCATCATGATATTGACCGGTTTATTCCTTTGGTGGCCACGCAATAAATCTGCCATATGGGGAACTATTCTTCCAAGGCTCAGTAAACCCGGAAGCCGTATTTTCTGGAGAGATTTGCATGCGGTTCCTGCATTTTGGATATCCCTCGTTTTGTTAGTCATTATAGCTGGAGGACTGCCATGGTCTGGGATTATGGGTGGACAAATCGATAAGCTGGCTAATTCAACGAACACGAATACGCCTCCCTTCGCTTCCATCTTTGGCGCAAAACCTGAATCCGTTACGGTCGCCAAAGATATTGCCGAGGATTTGCCTTGGGCAGCAGAAAGTTTACCCGTTCCTGCTTCTGTACTAGGCGGTTATGTACCTTTAAGCATGAATGAAATGGAAGCTATTGCTGAACAGCGTCATGTTCTGAAACCCTACACGATTACAATCCCTATGGGAGAGAGCGGTGTTTTTACTGTATCCACATCACATCCCACACCGGGTAAGGATGCAACGCTTCACATCGATCAATATAGCGGAGCAGTGCTGACAGATGTACGCTTTGCAGATTATGGAATGATGGCCAAAGCGATTTCATATGGCATCGCTTTTCATGAAGGCACCCTATTTGGCTTAGCCAATCAGCTGCTTGGATTAATTGCCTGTATGGGACTTATCCTGGTAGCCATAAGCTCTTATGTCATTTGGCGCAAGCGTAAGCCTGAAGGCAAACTTGGCGCTCCAGCCAAACCAAAGAGTAGAAAAATAACGATTGGCGTACTGATCATCATGTTGGCTTGCAGCGCTTTAATGCCCTTAGTTGGCTTATCGATTCTTGTAGTTCTTATCCTCGATTTATTCATCCTCCGCAGAATAAAGTCGCTACGGCACTGGTTCTCGGTCTAAGCTTAAGGAGAATGTACTTATGAATGTAACCATCCGCCGTTTGTATAAGTCTGCATTGCCGCTTCTTCTTGTCGTATTGTTATGTAGCTGCACTGCCAAATCTGCTGAAGTTGACGAGAGCGGTCTACCGCCTCATCTAACCGTTAATCTTCTTTTGCCTGAGAACCTCGAAATTGAAAAACCAAACCATTTCTCCGTAGAAGTCCTTAAGAGCGGTAAGCCGATGATAAACGCAGATCAAGCACAATTCATCATCTGGCAGGAAGACGACCAGTCTTCCGCCGTGACCATACAAGCAGAACAATTGTCGCCTGGCGTATATAGTGTCACGCATCCAATTGCCAAGGAAGGCCTTTATGTTGTCCAATCTCGCATTCATTTTGCAAACGATCAGGTTATGCCGGCCAAGCGCTTTGCGATTGGCAAGGACGCGATTGAAAAGCTAGCAATGCTGGAGAGCGCACAACATTCTGGTGAACCTGCACCTGTGGAGAGCGGACATCATCATTAAAGAATAGATGCAACAAATCCCCCGCCTAAACAGGTCGGGGGATTTGTTTTGTGTATGAGGGAATAATTAAAATCCGTTAAGGGTGCCCGTTAATCCAAACCACTCTGCGAATGCATCCTGAAGTCCTCTCGCGCCTAATTGCTCCCGAATCTGTACAGAAGAGCCTTCAAGCTCAATATGACCGCCTCTTAACAGAGCAATTCGGTCTGCAAGCGCCTCTGCCACATGAAGCTGATGGGTTGAAAAAATAACTGTTTGGCCATTCGCTGCGATTTCTTTCACCATACGTACGAAGGTTTCAATCCAGTAAGGATCGAGACCATTTGTAGGCTCATCCATCAATACAATGGGCGGCTTGGCCAATAAAGCCTGTGCAAACAATATACGTTGTCGCATTCCTTTCGAGAAGGAGGATACTGATTTTTTCCCAGTATCCGCAAGGCCTACTTCCTCCAGTACTTCCCGTACTCTATGTTTTGGTACCCCTCGCAGCGATGCCCAAAACGCAAGTGTTTCATAAGCCGTTAATCCAGTACCAAACCGAAAATCATCCGGCATGTAACCTATAAGCGCAGCATAACGCTTGCGATCATCTTTCCAGCGCAAGCCTTGAACAGCAATAATACCGCTGTCAGGCTGTGATATACCTGCGATCATTCTTAAAATCGTACTTTTGCCTGCGCCATTTCCTCCGCACAAAGCCAAAACTTGACCTCGTTCCACGTTCAAATCAAGCGCATTAATGACGACTTGTTTCTTTATTGATTTCTTGACGCCTTCAAGCTTCACTAAAGGATCAGGCACGTGATCGCCTCCTCTCCCAAATGAACTGTGCAGCTGTGATCACGCATCCTATCCATAGAACAGCTGTAAAAGCGAAACCTATACTCCCCGCAGGCTGCTTGATCCATTTGATCCATTCATAATATTCCGGACCTAATATGGCTCCCCCGCCAAGCTTCACTACTGTAAAAAGCCTGGAAAGCTCTGCCGGATTAACAAAAGTGAGTACAGTAACTGCTGGCTTAATCACGGGATATGGCATGAAGCCAAGGACGGAAATAAGCAATGGCGGCCAGCCGATAATAGCAAAAAACCAAATGGCTACACCAATCGTTAAAGCTTGCCAGCGATTTTTCGCGAGTGTACCTATGAGCAGAGCAATGGCAAGAAAAAACAAAGCAATGCTGGCGGAAAAGGATAGCAGCTGCACATATGTCAGCAATCCAAAGCCTGATCCAGCAGCTAAACCAAGAAGACCCGCAGCGCCAAAACCTACAAACACGATGACTAGCAGCACAACTGCAAGCCCTAAGTATTTTCCGAGCATAAATGACCGGGTGCTGATAGGATATGTCGATAATAACTCCCAGCTCCCGTCCTCCTTCTCTGCGGTCAAAGAAAACGAGCCGAGCAGCAAGGACATCAATGGCAATAAATATAAGACTAGATTAAGCGTTGTACCGGTAATGCCAGAATAGCCCTGAACATAACCTTGCGCGTTAATTAAAAGCAAGCAGAGCATAAATAATGCAAAAAGACCCATAAACGAATAGGCCCACGGAATGCGAAACCCTAACTTCAATTCCCTTATGGCAAAATAAATCGTCTGAATCACGACGGGTTACCTTCCGTTTCATGGCCCATGTCCATCTCATCTTTGCTTCCATCGGAATGCATGCTTTCATTGTGCTTCTCCATGTCTTCCATATTCATCATTTCCCGGTTAACTTCCCATTTATGATGAGCAAGCTCATCCGAGCTAAGGAGCTGTCCCATACCTTGCTCATCGATGTAAGCTTGCGCAGAAGCTTTATCCTCAAAGGCAATAACGCCATAAGCCATCGGGGTAATATACGCAGCATCGTAAGCATAATAAGCTTTCTCATATTTAACCCAATCTCCGCTATTATGATCTCTAACAAACTCTGCACCTAATGTTTCGGTTCCGTTCTCAACTTTCCACTTATTCATACATCCGATGTCATCAAATTTTAAAGACTGACCGTCCGTCGTGATGATTTGGGTTGCGTAAGGATCATCCTTTACCGCCATATTGCAGATGACGCATTTATCCGTTTCTTCGTTAATTGCTTGCGGCTTGTATTCCTTGGCTCCACAAGCGCTTGCCAGCATCAAAATAACAAGTAAAAAAAGTGCTGCACCTAATCGTCCCGTTTTCATCTTTTTCTTACCCCCATATAAATGATAAAAAACACCAAAATCAAAAGTCCAGCGCCGACTAATGCAGAATGCAGCAGCGTCTGGGTCGGTAATATAGCATTCAGTTCCCCATTTGGCCGCATCAACGGAGAAAAATCTGTTGACCAGAGCTGTCTATCCGACTGATAGAGATCTTCGAGAAAGATCATTCCTGGCGACTGAAAAAACAATTGAAAACCTGGCTTCGCTTTAATAAGACTTTGAAAAAAAGGATTTAATGCATAGGCTATTTCGCTTCTGCCATCGCCATCCGTATCAATGCCTTGGAAGGAATCCCAGTAGTTACCGTCTAGCGCATTGCCAATACTATTTTTTGCCTCTGCGCTTGCCACATTACCTACAAACTGATTTTTAGTGATCACATTATTTTCAGCATCAAGCAGCTGTATCCCAATAAAATTACCGATTACATCATTGTCTTCTATTTTGTTTTGCGTGGATTGTTCTACATAAAGCCCGACGCGGTTTCCCTCGACATGATTGCCTATGATTGATGTATCATGTGCGTCAAACAATAAAATGCCTTGGGAATTAACATTTTCACTTTGTTTATTGAATCGGTTTCCAGAAACCTCGACATTGCGAACAGCCATAATCATTGCTCCAGTAATGTTCAGATTGCCGTAATTATTGCGAATGACCGTCCCTTTTGTATACATGCAATGCACACCATAGCGCAGCAGCTCAAAATGATTATTTTCGATTACATTATCATCGCTGTTCTCCATATAAATACCATCGTGCATAGAAGAAATCGTATTTCCATTGAAGTTATTTCCATTCGATTCATACAGATCTATTCCATTTCCTTTGTCAGATAGTTTCAATGGACGATTCTGAGCTACGCCAACCCATTCAATTCTTGTGTTTCGAACTTCACCGTTATTTGCTTTCCTCATCTTGATACCAAAGGAGCCGGTGTGTATTTGCAAACCATCCAGTAAAACGCCATTCGCTTGCACTAAAATAGTAGGGTCTGTCTTAATCGTCTCATCCAAAATGTGAATTCCAGTGATCGAAACGTTATTAGCCTTTATTTGTATGGCTGATTTTTCAGATGTATTTTTAATCGTAACCTCTGCGCCAGACTCTGCTGCCAGTTGTAACGGTTTATCAATAATTATGGGCCCTTCATATGTTCCTGAAGAAAGCAGCAGAATATCGCCTGCCTGGGCCTCATTAATCAACATCTGCAACGATTTCGCCGTTGCTTCAGCCTTTACACTGCTTGCCCCAATCAAAATAGGCAGCATTGCCACAATTAAACCAAACATTAATTTCTGTACAGCTGCTCTCATTGCACCTCTACCTGCTTCTTTTTCGTCACATGGATATCGTCAGTATACAGATGCATGTACACCTCGTATGTACCCGGCTCTGGAAATGTGTACGTGCCGCTAAATACATTTTGTCCTTTCTTTTTTGCCTCAATAAACACAGGCTCCTCTTTCACGCGGACTTCAAATGTCATCCCTGAGGAATCGGTAAGCTCAGCTCCCGTGAAATCTGCCATAAGATCTATCGGCGAGCCTGATAATGGCTTGTCAGGATCTGTCCTCAAGTCCACCTCAATGGCTGCAGGGTCGTTTGTCACTGGAGCCGAAGCAGAGCAAGCTGCTAAGCAAACTAGAATGAAACACAATAACCCCGCTGCTATAATTATTTTTCGCAATGGTTCACCTACTCTCCTAAAAGTACTTCTCTTATTCTAACAACGTATACTTTTAACCAAATGACTCGAAAGAGTCATCTATAGTGCATAATCATCTGTTTACAAAACAAAAAAAGCTGCTTCAAAAGTAAGTAGTTCTACTTTTGAAACAGCCTCTACACAAGGTCACAGCATCATTGGTTAAGCAAACAATTCTTTTAATCCTTTTGCAATTTCGTTCATACAATCTTCCGCTTGCGGATATAGCCCTATTTTGTCCATAAAAGCATGGTCTACACCGTTGTATCTGATCATCTTCGTCTTGACACCTGATCTGATTAATTTTCTGGCATAAGCCTCGCCTTCCAATCTCAGATAATCATATTCCGCTTCAATAATAAGGGTTGCTGGCAAACCGCTCAAATCGTCTGCTAACAACGGTGATACATAAGGATCGGTTACTTTAGTATTTCCATCCAAATAAATGTGCTCAAGCCCCGTAGAACTGCCTAATGCTCGTATGATTCCCTGAATAAGTTCGTGGTTATGTTTAACGGTATACTCTTCCATATTCCATTCAAAATCATCGGCAGCAACGCCGCTCATGCTAACCGTAGGGTAGAGCAGCGCCTGATATTTAATCATACCGGTTCCTAAATCCCTATCCATCAGAGAGCACACGGCTGACAAATTCCCGCCTGCACTGTCGCCTGCCACTCCGATTTGTTCCGGGTTGACATTAATTTCAGCTGCATGCTCATATACCCATTTGACCGCATCAAAACAATCGGTAAGTCCGGCAGGATAAGGATTCTCCGGCGCTAAGCGGTAGTCCACGTTCACCACAACGGCCCCTGCTTTTTCTGCCAAACACTTGCACGGGTTTTCAACACTATCTACAGAACCTCCGATAAAGCCTCCACCATGGAAAAACACAATTGCTGGCATAGGCCCGCTCTTTTGCGGCGAATAGATACGGATTGGAATCGGACCGTCTTTGCCATCAATCGTTTTATGTTCCGTTTCTATTTCGGTAACGGTAACATCTACGTTTGGCCATCCCATCATAGCTCTGATTTGACCGATGTTGTCTGCAGCGAGTGAACGAAAATCCATCTTAGGTCCGGAAGCCATCGCCTTCAGCATATCCAAAGTAACATTCATCACCCTTGGGTCCAAATCCCCTTCTACATCGGAATCCGGAATTTTTTTAATGACAATATCAAGCCCTTTATGCTTATTGACCTCAACTCGTTCTTTCATCAAAGAAACTAATTTTTTGTACTCTTCATCTATAACCATGATTTGTTCAGCTCCCTTTTCTTGTTTACACATCTGTTTAATTTTATCAACCAGATCATTCAGACGTTCGTTCCACACGTAAAAATGTAAGCGTTATCAAAACTTAATTGAGTCTGATTGCAAAATTTAAATATTCCGCTTGTCAACTATTCCTCCTTCAACAAACGTGATTGGATAAGAGCTCTTATGTATGTATAATAATAGGCAAAGTCGACGCAAACAATGTAATTGTTCCTGTATACGGAATTATAAAATTAAAATATAAACCGGAAAATGGGGTTTCAACTCGTGCCGAATACAAATCCTCAGACGCTCTCTTCTGTTAAAAACGCACTACGATTATTAAAATTGTTTACTGTGAAAACACCTGATAAAAGATTAACGGAGCTGGCCAAAGAATTAGGTCTAGGTAAAAGCACTACCAGCCGCCTGCTGTCTACCTTGCTGAGCGAAGGTTTTGTTTTTCAAGATCCAGTTTCTCATAAATACAGACTTGGCCAACGCATCGTATCGTTATATCATGTTATGGTTATGTCCTTTGAGGACTTAGCTGAAGCAGCAAGCCCTTTCATTGAGCGTCTCGCGCAAGAAACCTCCGAAGCACTCCGAATAGCTGTATTGGAGGAAAATGAAGTAGCTTATATTTATCAAAGAGAGGGTTCAAGTAAAGAAGACATTGGTTCTTTCGTGGGAGGGAGAAATCCGCTTCATTGCACGAGTTCCGGAAAAATGCTTTTAGCTTTTCAAAATGAGCTTGATATGAACAAAATGTTGAACCAACCTCTTAGCAAGTTTACTTCAAAAACAATTACTGACCCCTCCCTGTTGAAAGAGGAACTGAAACGTATTCGGAAACAAGATTATTGCGTCGTAATTGGGGAATTCAACGAAAACTTAGTTTCCATTTCATCTCCAATTCGAGACTCGAACGGTCAGGTTATTTCAGCACTTACTTTAATTAGCTCCATACATCGTATGGATGAAAATCGAATCATTTCCTATACGAATAAAGTCTTAAAAACGGCTAAAGAAATTTCACGGCAGTTTGGTTATTTGAAATAAACACAGATCGCTTTGTATTATTTCGAAGGGTCTTTATGGTTTGTAACAGAATACTTCTCAGAACTCGAATGCACAATATTCAAGTCAATTTTGACTCCATTAATTGGATTTTCTTTTAACAGCAGTTCCCCTGCCGGAGAGTTGGCTTTCCACTGACGGTAATGGTGTCGATATAAATCATGTTCAAGATTTAAGACATCTGTCTTCATCTCTTTTCCTGTACGGAATAACTCAACAATTTCTTGATCGATCGTTTTTTTCGTCTCGTCAGTTAATTGCTGCAGCCCAAGAAAGCTGTTCTTGGTCTGGCTTACAATATAAGCTTTCGCTTTTATCTCAATATTATATTTAGGTTTTCCTTCCGCGCTTACAAGCTTCAGCTTGGTTTTAGGATTTTCAACAACAATTTGAACGGTTTCCTGCGTATTTTTAGGTACAGATACACCTGCACGAATTGTACCCTGTTGCATCCAGCGCAGTCCGGACAGCTTTTTTAATGGGATATAGCTTTGATAAGCTTCGTTTTTGAGAAATATAGCCCCATCAATCATCAGTTTGGGCTCGTCTTGGTTTTTTTCCTTCCATTGCTTGTTGTTTAAAGCTAGCACTGGAATACAAGAAGTATAGCCAGGTTCATATATCTCTCCGATTAATCGGTGGAGCTTAATCGGTTTTATAGTAGAGCTTTGAGCATAAATTCCTTCCGGTTCATGGAGAATGGTGCTCAGCGGAGACTGTCCTAGAAAACCACCTGTGCTTAAAATATCCTTTACCGATTCTCTTGTCCCGAATACCCAAGGTGTTAAACGAAATTCATAATATCGAACAATACTATCGTAGATTTCACCAAATCCTCTTTTGAAAGCCGCTTCGCTCACGATAACAGAAGTCAAATGCCCCCAATAAATTCGTTCTTGCGCGGTTTGATATAGAGCAAAGAAGGACTCTTCAAAAGAGCTTCCTACCCCCTCGCCCACCCAAATTTTCGCTGTTTGCTTCTTTCCTTCCGTCGATTTAGCGATCGATTGAAAATCAACAAACTGGATATAACCGTGATATTTTCCATCCTTGTAATCCACGCCAATTGCCGATGCATAATTCAATTTCTCAATATCCTTAACATCCGAAGCACAGCCTGAGATACATAGCGAGAGGACTATCAGAACAAAAGTCAATCGAAAATTACGCATCATTTCTCTCACCTTTTCCTTTTGTTTAACATCGCCGAAGAGAAACGTGACCTTCTGAACGGATCAGCAAGCAACGCAGATAACCAGTCTTTCATTCGCAAGGAGGATATCGGTTCTAGATAGGAAAGCCCAAACGAATCGAGCCTGCATAAATAGATCAGAATCAGAAACATGCACAGAAAGAAACCGTAAATGCCAAGCATAGAGGAAATTAGCAAAATAAAAAGTCTGAGCAGGCTGACTGTTCCTGACAGCGACTGATTGACCAAACTAAATGTAGCTACCACCGAAATTGCAATAACAACAAGCAATGTCGGTGAAGCAAGTCCAGCCTTTATTAAAGAGTCTCCAATAATTAAACCGCCGACGATTCCGATGGTTTGTCCAACAGCTTTAGGCAGACGAACGCCCGCTTCTCTAAGCAATTCAAATTGAAATAACAGCAGCAATGCTTCAAGGAAAGAAGGCATAGGAACACCTTCACGAGATATGACTACTGTTGATAATAAGGAAAAAGGGATTTGATCCAGATTTACGGTTGCAATGGCAATCCAGAAGCCAGGTAAAAAAATACTTAGTATGAGCCCTATAATGCGAAGGGCTCTTTGAAACATGACATAAAAATAGGGGAAGTGGACATCCTCAGGTGATTTTAATAACTCAAAAAAGTTGCTCGGTCCGATCAGTACCATGGGTGATCCGTCTACAACAATGATAAATCTCCCCCGCAGAAGTGTTTCGATAACAAAATCAGGACGACCAATATAATCAATTAATGGAAACAGCGAGAAGGTTCGATCCGATAACCATTGCTCCAACTGCCCACTGCTTACCACACTTTCCAAATCAATGTTATTCAATCGTTTACGTGCTTCGGCTATCATTTCAGGGTTTGCTTTGTGACTAAGATAAAGCAAAGATACTTCGGTTTTGCTAATGTTCCCAATGAAGAACTGCTCACTGAACAGCAATCCCGTTTGCATCCGTTTCCGAATGAGTGAGATATTCGTAAACAAATCTTCCGTGAAGGCGTCTTTGGGCCCCTTAATTGAAATTTCTGTATTCGATTCCTGCAACGACCGCTGTGGAATCTTAGAAATGTGAACAACCCAAAAGTCCACTGCTCCTTCACAATATATAATTAAGCTGCCGCAAAATAAATGAGACACCATATCTTCAGCTGTCGTTTTTATTGCGAATAAAGGTAATTCGTCCACTTGAATCTCTACTTCATCCGTACCGCTTAACATGGCGTTTATATACTGGCACATGCGGGTGAAATAGATGTTCAACTCCGTTTTATCGACCATTCCTTCACAATAAAATGCCGTCAGCTTATCCTGCATCTCCAGTTGCGGCAATGCGGGAAATTGTACATCTGAGTAATTGGAGAATACATCTATCAATTGGCTCTTTCTTAGGCTTCCACTGTGCAGGCTAGTTTCCAAATCAACAAAAAGCTTTGATTCCTCAAGCAACTGATTCATTGGGCTTCCTCTCTTCGATGTGGCATATAGGTGATCATAAAGAGTATCGCCGTTATGGCTACTCCAAACCAAAGTGAATAGGTATAGAAGTAGCGCTGAATGAACGCCTGCATGCTAATATCACTAATCATTAATAGCGAAGGTATAGAAATGACAACTGTTATGCAAATCATAATCGTTTTTGAATATTTCTCAGAACCACGTCCAATAAGTTGAGCTAAAAAATAGATGATAAGGGCCGTTCTCACAATACTTCCGGCCATTAATTGAAAAGCTGCAAAAAAGTCTACATGCGAAATATGTCTTCCGATCATCACCAGCCTCCACTGCTCAAAAGCGGGAAACCGAAAATTTTCAGCTTGGATCGGCCCAAAAGAAGCTAACGATCCTATTGTAGGTCCCATGATCAATCCCACTAATAAGGTAAGCAGCACAAAAACGGTGCTATAATTAAAAGGTTTCTTCAATTTATGCTGTAATAGAAGCAGCACCATGAGGTCTATGCTCCCGCCAAAAACGACCACTATTCCTCTCAGGTCTGGACCTATTCCTTCAGTTAAAATGGGTTGCAGCATGCCGTAATCTTTGCTGTTCTTTGTCATAATAGCTACGCCGATTCCCAATATCCAAACGACAGGCAATAATACTGTAGACATATAAACGATGGTTTTGAGTCCCCCTCTAGCGGCGCAGTAAGCCAAGAAAATAAAGCTGAGGATAACGATAGCACTCGCTGTTCTCGGGAGGAAATAAATATTGACGTTTTTGGTTGTATCAAAAACAATCATCATGCCGGCTACGATTAAATATAGAGCGAAACCTCCGCCAATGACATTAAAACCGATTTTTCCGATTCGGCCTTCAATCCAGCTTTGAAACGATAAAGTACTCATCGATTTTAAAATCCAATATAAGATCAGGCTCCAAACAATCAATCCAACATAAGCGAGCAGAATACTAATCCAGGCATCGCGTCCCGCTGCTTTTAACAGATGCGGAATGATTAGTACATGATTCGATATTCCGAGTGATAACAACAATAAAAAAATGATTTGTAGTCTAGAAAAGGATACTTCCACTGTTATTCACCTCCATTTTCCGGACAATATTTCATTTGGTATAATTACCCTCGAAGAGCCCAATTATGCATGGAGATGGAGCTTTATCCCATTTCACATCAATAGACCAATAATATGTATACAAGATTTAAATGAAATGTAAAAAAGCATGCTGCATTGTGCAGCATGCTTACTCACCTATTATTTCCACCTGACAGAGCGATTAATATCCTGACTTAATTTAATGTTTTTAATGCCTCTGAAGTAAATGGAATCAGCTCGTCTGTCCGGCCGTCTCGAATTTTGGCTGCCCAAGCCGGATCAACCAGTAGTGCGCGTCCAATAGCCACCATGTCGAACTCTTCACGTTCGAGCCTTTGGATCAATCCTTCAAGCCCGACGTTAGCGGCACCTTTTCCTTCTTGGAAAAGGCTAATGAAGTCACCATCAAGACCAACAGATCCAACGGTAATCGTTGGTTTGCCTGTAAGCTTTTTGACCCATCCGGCAAAATTAAGATCAGAGCCTTCGAATTCAGGCTCCCAGAAACGGCGAGTGGAACAATGGAATATATCTACGCCTGCTTCAACGAGCGGGGCTAGGAACTGTTCCAGCAGTTCCGGGGTTTCTGCTAATTTTGCTGTATATTCATTCGATTTCCATTGGGATAATCGCAGCACGATGGGGAATTCTGCTCCGACTGCCAAGCGACAAGCTTTGACAACCTCTACCGCAAAGGTAGTGCGTGCCAGCATGTCCCCGCCATAACGATCCGTGCGCGGGTTAGTCTTCTCCCAAAGGAATTGATCAATTAAATATCCATGCGCGCCGTGCAGCTCAATGCCATCGAATCCAATCCGCTTGGCTTCCAGCGCTGAATGTGCGAACGCTTGGACGATTTCAGCAATTTCAGCTTCCGTATAATCGCCTACATGTCCGCGTGCACCCATATGCCAAATTTGCGGAATTATCTTTCCGCCTGCTTCATGTACCTCAGTCACCACGTTTGCCCAGCCATTTAAGGCTGCTTCGCCGTAAAAATGGGGAATGTTTTGCTGGTTGGATGCATCTGGGTGATTGATAATGGTTCCTTCAGTCACAATCAGTCCTACACCGTTCTCTGCTCTGTGACGATAGTAGGAAGCTACATTTGCACCTGGCACGCCGTTAGGTGAAAATTGACGGGTCATCGGTGCCATGACGATCCGATTAGCTAATTCCAAATTTCCTAACTTGAAAGGTTTAAACAGCGGTTCTACGGTTTGAGTATAGTTCATAATAGCCTCCAAAATTAATTTTATAATGTTACGTAATATAACAGGCAGTCGCCTGCAGCAATCATCGCGATTTAAATGTGAATGTTCAACCAAAGGGAATTGCCTGCCCACCACCTCCTTAAGGTTGTAGTGTTTGTTTATCATCTGAATTTATTTCATATTCTTGACTCATCGGTCAAAATCTTGGCAAAAAAAATCAAGGCAAAATCATTGCAAAAGATATACGCAAGACCGCCTCGATTTGTTCCCGAGCTGCGCCTGATTTCTCTAAAATTCTAGCGCCTGAAATAGCGTTGTTCAAATAAGCTGCAAGCTCTTTGCTGGAAAAACGGGAGGTGATCAATTGCAGCTGCTGACCGCTGCTCATGATTTTCTCTAGGACCTGTTCGGCTTCAAGGAACATGAGCTCGATTTCGCGAGTGACCTGCTCGTCCTCTTTTCCGAACTCCAGAGACGAATTCACCATTAAGCATCCTCGGCACATGGCTTCATCGTTTAGAAGAGATCTGCGTAATGAGTCGAGCTTCTCCAGCGGAGAAATGTTCTGCTCCTCCAGCTCTTTCAGTAACGAAATGCTCTGTTCACGATAATGTGCTAAAGCCTTCAGGAACAAGGCTCTCTTGTCATGAAATACACAGTATAAGCTTTGCTTCTTGACTCCCGTCATACGGGTTAGATCCTCATAAGAGGTGGACTTAAACCCTTTGGACCAGAACACTTCCATGGACTGGTGCAAAACACGATCGACATCAAATTCTCTTGGTCTGCTCATGAGTTAACCTTACCACGTTCTTGACTGTGAAGTCAAGAACGTGAAAAAATACTTAGAGTCTTGCGGTTTTAGGCGGTTGCTCTTTTTGCTTTTTTCATAATGACGAGTCGCCAGCCTGTCAGAATTGCACATGCTAAGCAAATGGCCGATGACGTCATGAATACGACATGCATGCCGGATAGGAAAATAGCAGGTTGGCCTGGAATCAAGTCGGTTACCCGGTATCCGGCTTTGCTGCTCATTTCGTGAAATAAAATAGTAGTGGCAAGGGTAATGCCGACAACCATGCCCACGTTGCGGACCAGTGAGTTGACACTGCCGGCAGAACCGAGCTGTGTGCGTGGAACCTTGGACATGATTAAAGAATTGTTTGGCGGCTGAAATAAACCGCTGCCGATGCCGAGCATAGCGATCCATACGCCCACGAGCACAACAGAGCTGCCGTCATGCAGGCGGGCTAGCCCAAATTGTGCAATGACCATCACGATTAGTCCAGCGAAGGTGAGTGCTTCAGAGCCAATCTTATCCGATAATGCACCACTTATCGGAGAGATGACGACCATACAGATCGGAAATAACATAAGCAGGAACCCTGCATAGAAGGGGGACAGCTCCAGCATATTCTGCGCATAGAAAGGTGCAATAATGTTAAAGCAGAAGTTAGCTACAAACACAAGAAAGCCGCAAACAATACTGAGTGAAAACAAAGAATTTTTAAATAGCGAAAGCTGCAACAGCGGATGAGAAATGCGAAGCTCCACTCCTATAAAAGCGATGAAAGCAGCACCTGCTACGATCAATGATAAAATAATTAGGCTGTCTCCATACCCTAATTGCTGACCAAGCAGCAGTCCAGCAAACAGCGCGATAATGAACACGGCGAACAAAAGACTGCCGGGAATATCGATTTTAGATTTTACCTTGATAAAGTCCGTAGGCAATACCTTCCATCCGAGGATAATGGCAATCAGTCCGATCGGAACGTTCACCCAGAATATATATTCCCAGCCTAAGGTCGAGACAATAATGCCGCCTAAGCTAGGTCCCGCAATACTGCCTAACGAAACAAAGGTACCGATCAGCCCAATCGCTTTGCCCCTCTCTGTGGACGGGAAAATATCGGTGACAATGCCCTGGCTGTTTGCCATAGTCATCGAAGCCCCAATCGCCTGTATAACCCGTGAAGCGATGAGGAAGGTTAGGGATGAGCTTAGTCCGCAAAGCAGTGATCCGAAAATGAAAACGACCATGCCAATTTTGAAAATTTTTATTTTGCCTGCAATATCCCCTAGCTTTCCAAAGAAAAGTATGGCCGAACAAATCGACATTAAATAGATGGTCGTCACCCACTCTACCTGCGCTAGCGGCAAATGCAGCTGCTTGACCAGCACAGGCAATGCGATATTGACAATGCTGCCATCAAGCGTCGCCATAAAAGTGAATAAATTTAATACGATCAGGATCATCCAGCGTTTTTTCTGGATCGCCTCATCCTCTTGATAGGTTGCACCGATTGTACTCATAACTAGCACCTCATGCCTCTTTATTGATATATAGTTGCGAACGCAACCAAATAATACACCCAGTGTACTACAATGTAGTTGCGTACGCAACCAATTTCATGTAGTGTTTGAAGAAAGGTTAATCGACTTTTAGAAATTTATTTAAAGAGGTGCACATGATGAAATCGAACCATGAACCGATCGCCAAGCTGATCTCTCAGCTTCATCGCCAGAATCAAAAAAAGCTCGCGGGTGAGCTTTTGCCCTATGGTATCGGTAGCGGCGGGCAGCCAAGCTTCCTTAAGCTGATTCTGAAACAACCTGGCATTACACAGGACCAAATGACCAATGAGTTGAAATTTGATAAGGCAACAACGGCTCGTTCAGTAAAGCAGCTGGAGGAGTCCGGATATATCGAGCGGAGAGTTGATCCTAAGGACCGCCGCTCTTCCCTGCTCTACCCGACATCGAAGGCAGTTGAGTTTGCTCCGGTGCTCCAAGCGATTCTTGCGGAAATAAATAACACGCTTGCTGAAGGATTATCAGCAGAAGAGATAGAGCTATTGGTTACTTTGCTCCAAAAGATCAATAAGAATTCTGCGAACCTATAAGTGCGTTACGGAACGCACGCCAATGGAGCAGCTTCATCAAGTGAGGCCTAAGGCGGTCATGAACGATTCTTATTTTGAATGAGAAAGAGCTCCTGAACTGAGCAATGTCATTAAGTTATGCTCAGAGATAAGCTCTGGAATACAAATGGAATGCGAAAAAAAAGAGCGGGTTATCTTTTCGATAACCTGCTCTTTTCCTTGATCTTTGAACCTGTGTCTTAATTTTAAGCATAACCATTATTTTTCATAATCTATTACAAAAATGCTATTCTATGCGCCACTCGTCGAGGATCATTTGGGCAACTGCCGCTAAAGTACGAATGTCAATTGCATGTATGCCTAGCACATCTGCTTTCTCAATTTCGGACCAGTTCGGATCTGCTGAGGTTACACCGTAGAACTTCGCAATAATCGATAGATCTCGAATCGTAACCTTCGTTTGTCCCTCGATTAATGTCACGATCTTCGCTGTGAATACTTGAACAGCTTTGTTTAGCAACGTTACAGCTTCATCCACCTGCCACTGGCTGTTGCCAGCGTTTTTGGCTGTATTGATGGCTGCTTGAAGCGTCGCTTTTGATCCTGCAGCATACTTCCCAACCTTAGTCCCTTCAATCGCCCTGTCATGTTTCGTCTGTGCTGCTGCAATCGCAGCGTTCAATACGGTTCTGTCCACAGGAATCGATGGAATGACCGAGTCGGCAAACCGTTTCATAGCCGCATTCAAAGCATTAAGCGCACCAGCAACTTCCTCACCTGTCGCATTCGCATCATTCTTGACGGCTGTCGCGCTGAGGATTGCTGCTTGCAATGCTGCTTTAGCTCCAATTGGATACTGACCAGGTAAAGCTCCTTCCACCGCAGCTTCATGAGCGGACTCCGCTTGCTGAATTGCTGCATTCAGCGCCGTTTTATCAGCAAGATTCACTTCGATCAATAGCGAAGCTTGGGATACATTCATTATCGTTCCTTTGCCATTCATCGATACTTCGAAATCAGACAACGAGACGGTCGTGCTGCCTGCCTTCGCACCTGCCTTCACCTTACCGTGGAGGCTGAACAAAGGACCACCGTCGATGCCGCCTTGCTGCTCACCCGTGGTTGCCATAATGATTCGAATTTGGCCAAGCTCGGGTTTAACCGCACTCCCGAATACAGCGAAATTCGGCTTCAACGATTGAATGGCTGACGGATCTAACGCTTGAGATACGCCTTCTTTCACTGTCTGGAATTCAAACTTCTGCGGATCATAATGAAAAATAACATCAAGAGCCGTGAAATTTGAACTTATATTGTCCGTTCCAATCGTCCACTCTGCCTCCTGCTCTGCTAATACCATTGCAGTACCTGACAGTGTGGCCATATCTTTTTCTGAAGCAACTGCGGTTACCTTGACATTCAGCGCAGCTGTTTTTGCACCATCTTCCGTCGTCGCCGTTATGAGACCCGTTAATGCTTCCGCTCCCTTATTGGTTGCCGTAACGGTTGCTTTGGTTACTGCACTAGCCTCATCATAATGAACATTCGTGACTACGATGTTCTCATGATTAGAGACAAAATGCACATTTTTGTTTGTTGCATTCGCCGGAAAGACGGTAGCAGAAATTTCAATGCTTTCACCATCCTTCAATTCGATGGAAGAACGATCCAGATTTAGTTCAGTAACAGGGATATTTGCGCTTACTTCGAAACGCTTGATTGCTTGCGTCGTTCCATTGCCTGCAACCACTGTATAAGTTCCCGAAGACGCATCTTTTTCTATTAAGTAGGATTCGCTAAATACACCGCCAGGCAATTCTTTATTGAACAACATTGCTTGATTCGGCCCTAGTACCTTTACCTCCACTTTATCGAGCGTCGTATACCCCGCTATCGTTATGGAATCTCCAGCCACTCTAGCCGGAATATCCTGTAATGAGACATATTCTGCGTTCAGCGGCATCGTCCAAACGTCGGCAATCGAAGGATCATAATTGCGTCCTTCTTCATCTTCTTGGAACCGAACAGTCACCTTTCCATCTTTTGTTAAAGAGATATCATCAACAACAAATTGATAGGTCACAATACCTCGGCTGTCTTTTTCATTCACGCGGCTGAGCACTTTCGTTCCGTTTACCAACACATAATAATCTTTCAATTGTGCCCGATCATACGTTTCGATTGCCCTAATGATGAAAGGTTTGCCTGGCTCAACGGTCATATCAAATTGGAAATAACCATTTGCGTCTCCATGATTAACATACCTTCTCGTTAATCCCTCCTCCACATTTGCACCGGACTGAGCGGAAAACTTTACATTATGTTTTTGTTCAGAGCCTTGTTCGCCAACGTCTACATGATCGTAGAAGTCTAGCGGCGGGTTTTTATAACGCACTTGAATGGCCGTACTGCTCTTGGCTGCTTCAGCTCCATTAAAAGAAGCAATCGCATGCAGCTCAGCAGCCGTTTCAACTGCAAGAAGCGGAGATTTTACCTCAAAACTAATATTCTTTTCTTCACCAGCTTCAAGGCTATAGGCTTGGCGTGCAGGGGAAACCGTCCAGTTTAAAGGAGCACTTAGCTCTATAGATCCTTCAACGGAAAAGCTTCCTTTATTTTGAATGGTTGTATTAACCGTTGCTGTACCGCTAGGCTCGATTGTTGCTGGTTCTGCCTTTAATGCTTTGATAATGATTGGCGAATCGATCTTTATTGTCGTCTTCAAAGGCACTTCCACTGATGCATCATTTATTTTGTAGCTTCCGCTGCCAACTATATTAAATAGGCTAGTGGGTTTTTGTTGCTCCGACACTTTCACACGGAATGCAGCAGCAAACGTTTCACCTGGTTTAATGACAGCCGTTTGGTTATCTCCTATCGAAGTGACTTCCCATCCTTCGGGTTTCTGGAGAGTATAACGCACATCATTAATGCTCGCATCGCCATCGTTAGTTGCTTTCACTTCAACTGTAAATGTGTTTCCGGGCAGTACGGATACCTCGGAAGGGCTAATTAACCACTTTATTCCTAGCTTTTCATTGCTAATGGCTGACAAAAACGTTGTTGCGTTTGAAATGAGATTTGCTAAATTTTTAACAATAGCATCGTTTATTGACCCAGCATCGCTTTGTTCTTGCAACCATTGCTGTAAACCGTCTGTTTCATATAAAGCATGATGAACTTGCTCGATAAAGAGAGCATCATCACCGGCTTTGTACGCCTCAATACTTGCTTCAATTCGGCTAGCAAGCGCCTCGCCTTTACCTGAAAGTGCCTGGGTTTGTTCGCTGGTGAGCTCTCCATTATTGGAATAGCTTATTACTTCATTTTGAAATTTGTCCGCCTCATCAAGGGCACTGCCTAAATCTCCAATAATAGGATCAACTACAAACTGATAATCACCCGAACCTACTGTGAATACCGCATTTCCTTCCTCCATACCAACAAATTGTACCCCTTCCACCGACAATGCAAATTGGCCGCTTTCTGTTACTGCCCACTTGCTGTCAGCAGGGATATAGACCGTAGCCGTTGTATTTGCTGGAATCGTGACATGCTGGCTAAAAATATCCCCTTCTTTTTTCCAATCGCTTACAATCATGCCGTAAACAGAATTGTACGATCCTTTGGCACTAGTCAAATCTCCACCAGGTCGAGGTTTAATCAAAATATGCTTATAACCCGGACTTGCAGGGTCCTGTTGAATGCCGGCAATATTTTGATACATCCAATCTCCGACTGCTCCATAAGCGTAATGGTTAAAGGAGTTCATGCCAATATCTTGGAAACTGCCATCCGGCTTAATAGAATCCCAGCGCTCCCACATCGTAGTCGCACCATTTTTGATCTGATATCCCCATGAAGGATAGGTGTCATTGTTGAGCAATCGGTAAGCAACATCCAAATGTCCCGTTTCGCTCAATACCGGCAATAAATCTCTCGTGCCAAGAAAACCGGTTGATAAATGCCAGTCGCGCGCTTTAATCAGCTCTACCAAATGATCCGCGGCAGCTTGACGTTTCGATTCGGGAACCAAATCCATGTACAAAGTTAACACGTATCCCGTTTGGCTATTTCCTTTAACTTTTCCATCTTCGCTAACATAGGCTTTAATAAACGCTGCTTTCACTTGCCCATAAAGCTGCTCGTACTTGTCAGCATCCTCTTGACGGCCGATGGCATGCGCCATTTCGGATACCAGTTTTGTACTGTACGCAAAATAAGCGGTAGAAATTAAATCGCCTGGCGTTGGATCATTCACATCCAGCCAATCACCATACATGGACGACGGACGAATAAGTCCAGAGCTATTTTTTCTCATATATTCGATCCAGTGAACCATTTCATCATAATTTTCTTCAATAACACGAATATCTCCGTAACGCTGCCAAATGGTATACGGAACGGTAACGCCAGCATCCCCCCAGCCGGCATTGCCTCTTTCTCCGAGAACATTAGGCGCTACATCGGGAAAAGCACCGTTAATTGATTGTCCATCTCTCAAATCTCTCATCCATTTGCTTCCTATAAACTTTGCCACGTCCATATTAAAAGCAGCAGCTCCAATAAAGACATTGATGTCACCGGTCCAACCCAAACGCTCGTCACGGGCAGGCGTATCGGTAGGAACCTCCAAGAAATTGCCTCGCTGTCCCCAAGTAATATTGCTTTGCAGTTGATTCAACATCGCACTAGAAGTTTCTAACTTGCCGCTAAACGGTGCTGCTGTATGCATGACCAGCCCTGTAACGGCATCCATACTCGGCACGCCGGGATAACCCGTTACCTCCACATAACGGAAACCATGAAACGTAAACTTCGGCTCATATACTTCATCTCCGCCGCCCTTCAAGGTATATCGGTCCGTTGCTTTTGCCGCGCGCAAGTTTGCTGTATAGAAGGTCCCGTCCGGGTTTAATACCTCTGCATGTCGAAGAGTAACCGTTTGACCCGCTTCACCGCTTACTTTTAGCCTTACGGTTCCGACCATGTTCTGTCCTAAATCAAACACATATTTGCCAGGTTCCGGCTCTGTCATCTTAATCGGCTTCATTTCTTCAATTAATTGAACCGTTGGGCCATCCTGAGCGACTAGCTTCCCAGTCACTTCTTTCTCTAATTTTTGAACCGAATCCCAGCTCGTTGCATCGAAGGCAGGTGTATCCCATCCGTCTAATTCCTTCGTTGCATCATAGGTCTCTCCCATCAAAATACTAGAAGATACAATTGGCCCTGCTGCCCATTTCCATGATTGATCCGTTCCAATCGTTTCAGTTGAACCGTCTGTGTACTCAAGATTCAATTGCATGAACAAATAGTTGCTATCGCCATAAATGTTCGGACCAATAAAACCGACATGTCCGGAATACCATCCCTCTGCCAATATAGCGCCAATGACGTTGTCACCGTTTTGAAGCAAATCAGTTACGTCATAGGTCTGGTATTGAATATGCTTGGTGTAATCTGTCCATCCTGGCGTAAATAAATCTCCGCCTACACGTTTGCCGTTAATGCTAGGTTCATATATTCCGAGAGCGCTGGAGTAAAGTCTTGCTTTTGCAATGGACTTCTCTAAAGAGAAACCTTTGCGAATGTAAGGAGGCGAAGCTGTAATTTTTACATTTTCCCCCCACGGCGACTCTCCATAGGATGCGACGATCATCGCAGCTGACCAGCTGCTGTCATCAAAATCTGATTTCTCCCATCCCTCCATCTTTACCTTGGCCGCTTTCAAACCTTGATCCATATTCAATTGAAGTGGTGTTCCTTCCTCGAATACCACTTTCAAGCTGCCAAGCAGACCAGCAGGTCCGCCATCGTTTGATGTTTGGATTGCAATCGTATTAGCTCCAGGAATGAGTGCACTTGAGACATCTACAATTTTGCCTTCTTTCCATGAATCGACCGCTTTGATAGAACTGCCCATTCGCTTCCCGTTAACATATAGCACGAACCCATCATCCGCAGTTAATAAAAATTTCCCTTGTGTTATTGTCCGGTCTAACGGCAATTGAATGGTTTTGCGAAAATAGCGATCTCCTGCAGGAGCATTTGAAGCCGGATTCCCTTCCGGAAACCAAACCCATTTAAGACCTTCTGTTGTCATATTGTTCGCGTCGCTCATACCGATCCATTCTGCTTGCCAATCCGAATCATGGAGAAGACCCATTTCCCACCAAGCAGGATCACTCCATTCTGATGCCTTCTCATTGTTCAAGTCCCATACTTTTACTCTCCAAAAGTAACGTTTGCCGGACTCCAGAGGTTTGCCGTCATAAACGACATTTACCGATTGATTCGTATCAACTTTATCGGTATTCCACACATCCGGTTGATTATCCAGCAATTTCTGTTTGGTGCTGGCTACCTGAATGGCGTATGCTGTTTGAAGCTGTCCACGTTTATCGGACTGAAGCTTCCAACTCATCCTCGGCTTCACCACATCAATTCCGATCGGATTGTTCGTGTACTCCGTCGTTAAATCGGTTACCGCCATCGTTGCTCCCGTTCCACCCGCTTCGCCATACGCCGTACTAGTCATAGGCAAGCATAATGTGAAGCCAATCACCAAAGCTAATAGAAGACTCATGGTTTTCCTCATACTTTTTTCCCCTCGACTTTCCTTTGTTATTGTTTATCGTTCTATTTTTGCTTCAGCATTGCAAGGATGACGACTACCGACTCCGCCCGAGTAGCATGCTCATGAGGTGCAAACCGATTACCATTTCGCCCTTTAATTATTCCTGTCTCCACAGCTGCAGCTACGTAACCAGTCGCCCAAACAGGAATTTCTAACGCATCCGCAAACTGCAGCTTCGTATTTTGGTCTGCTTTTAGATCAAGAGCCCTCACGACGACAGCAACCATTTCTGTCCGATTAATTAACTGGTCTGCGCGGAAGCTTCCGTCATCATAACCTTTTAATAGACCTGCCTTAACCGCTGTTGCGATATACGGTTTCGCCCACGCAGCTATTCGATCGCTATCGTTGAAGGCAAGTTTACTATCAGCTCCAGGTTCTAGATGAAGCGCCCGAACCATCATAGCTGAGAACTCCGCACGCGTTACTGCGCGGTTAGGAAGGAATGTTCCATCGGCATATCCCGTAACAAAACCGAGCTCAGCCGCTTCCCTAATCGAACTTTCCGCCCAATGTCCTTTAATATCTTTCCAATCCATAGTAATAGATTTTCCAGCTACAGTTACCTGCAGCACAGGTTTCAGTTCATTCATCTCCAATTTCGAATTAACAAGCTGCACAGCTTGAAGGCTGACCTCAGCATTCCCCTCAGCCATTCGCTCGAATTTCAGCACTACCAACTCATTGTCCCCTGTCTCGCCAGCTGAATTGCCTGTCTTCGTATGGGCAAACCGAATGGTCCCCTTCTTTACGATCGGATCGACAGAAAAACCTGTCAAAGCAGTACGTGCTCCAACAAATTTCAATCGAGTGGAATCGTATTTCATCGAAATATCATAGGCAAATACATCGGTTAAGTTTTTTCCTACTACTGTTATTTCAGTTTTGGCTTCTTGACTAGTAATCTTTAGTTCAAAAGAAGCAGCTGCCTTATCCGCCATTGCCGAAAAAGGCATTAAACTGAACATACTGATTAAAATTGTGAATATTATCGCCATTCGTTTTGCATTCGACATATCGCATGAATCCTTTCATAGCAGAGTTTATGAGGCAGGTTAGTGTGCCTGCCTCCTATTCGAAATTCGTATGTCTATTCCAAGCTCCACTCTTCAAGAATCATTTGCGCAATAGAAGCTAATACACGAATGTCGATTACATTTGCGCCGATCACATCTGCTTTCTCAATTTCAAACCAGTTTGGATCTTTGGAGGTGACACCATAGAAATTCGCTATGATCGACAGATCTCGAATCGTAACCTTCGTTTGTCCCTCGATCAGTGTCACAATCTTCGCTTTGAAAACTTGAAGAGCTTTGTTTAGTGTCGTTACAGCCTCATCTATTTGCCACTGACTGCTTCCTGTATTCTTGGCTGTGTTAATGGCTGCCAGCAGAAGCGCTTTTGATCCCGCAGCGTACTTGCCGACCTTTGTACCTTCGATTGCCCTGTCATGTTTTAATTGTGCTTCTGCAATCAATCGGTTTAACTCCGTCCTGTCACCAGGAGCTGATGGGATCACCGATTCGTTAAACACTTTTACTGCTGCATTCAAGCCGTTAAGCGCTGCGGTGACTTGCGTAACTGTGGCATTCGGATCATTCTTCACATCAATCGCACTGTTGATTGCTGCATGCAATGCCGCCTTAGAACCCGTTGGGTACTGGCCCGGCTGCGTGCCTTCCATTGCGGCATCATGTAACGCCTGCGCTTGTTCGATTGCCGTATTCAGCGCTGTTTTGTCAGCGAGGAGCACTTCCATCGAGAGCACAGCTCGCGATACATTCATCATTGTTCCCTTCCCACTATCCGACACTTGGAAATCAGACAGAGATACCGTTGTATTGCCTGCTGGCGCACTCGGTTTCACCTTCGCGTGGAGGCGGAACAGATAGCCACCGTCAATACCTGCTTGCTGCTGGCCTGAGGTGACCATGATGATCCGAATCTGGCCAAGCTCGGGTTTAACCGCCGTTCCAAACACTTCGAAATTCGGCTTCAACGACTGAATGACCGATGGGTCCAGCGAAAGGTAAGTACTCTCCCCAACCGTCTGGAATTCGAATTTCTGCGGGTCATAATGAACAATAACATCTAGTGCTGTGATGCTTGAGCTAACATTTTCTGCACCAACCGTCCACTCCGTTTCCTGTCCTGCTATGACAGTGTTACTTCCTGATAAAACAGCCATATCTTTTTCTGCGGAAGCTGCGGTTACCGTAACATTTAGCGAAGCCGTCTTGCTGCCATCTTCTGTCGTCGCAGTTATGACGCCATTTACTTGATCTGCTCCCTTATTGGTTGCTGTTACAGTTGCTTTGGTAGTATCACTTGCTTCATCATAATGAACATTTGTGATGATAATGTTCTCGTGATTCGACTCAAAATGTACACGCTTATTTGCAGCATTTGCCGGAAGCACTGTCGTAGCAATTTCGATGCTTTCTCCATCCTTCATTTCGAGCGAAGTACGATCCAAGCTTATGCCAGTAACGGGCAAACCAGCCTGATTGTTATATACCTCCA
This sequence comes from Pristimantibacillus sp. Z349TD_6, assembly GCF_056173205.1. NCBI lineage: Bacteria > Bacillati > Bacillota > Bacilli > Caryophanales > Paenibacillaceae > Pristimantibacillus (SeqCode) > Pristimantibacillus sp. Z349TD_6. Next base: position 4,429,704 of record NZ_CM149662.1, read on the forward strand.
GCTCAGCTAATTGGAGCCTATAGTAAATATCGTCTGCTGCCATTTCCCCAAGCTTATTAACTGACAGCCTCACATATCTAGCGGTTTGGTTTTCAAACGTATACAGCTGTGGCAGCATCAACGGATTCGGCTCTCCAGTCATCCTCTTTACTTCTATATAATCTCCTCCATCAGCCTTAACCTGAATAAGGAAATCGATAGGGTAGGAAGCGGTTCGTGAATCTTTTGTACTGGAGTCCGTTCTTGGATACAACACCACACTATTCAGATCTTGATTGGCACCCAGATCAATCTCTACCCAAAGCGGGTTGTTTTCCTGAGATTGCGAAGGAGATCCTGTTGATGAATATTTTCGCGCCAAATTGCCGTCCGTGAGCCCTGCTGCCCCCCACTCTGGCGAAATCTCCAACGTTTCGCGTGCGGTTGCCTTTTTGCCTAACGCCAGATTCGCCCCGGTAACTACGATCAACTTAATAGAGGAAGTAAGCACAACTTCTCCTGATTTTACAGTTGCCGTAATTTCTGCGGAGCCGGGTCCAACTGCAGCTGCGATTCCGTTATCAGCAACCTTGATCACATTAGTGTTGCTGCTCTCATACTTGATCTCAGCGTTAGTGAAATCGGCTTCCAGGCCATTATCCATACTTCCGCTTAATATAAGCTGAGTTTGTTCACCTTGCTGCAGCTTCGATGCTTTGCTGCTTAAGTTGATGCTTTCCAGCTTTAAGTTGGAATCAGCCATCGTACTAGCGAACGAGTATGCTCCAGATCCGACCGAATAGACCGCTTTGTCCCCTTCCATTCGCAAAAACTTGACACCAACGGCTTCTTCAGCAAGCTGTCCGCCTTCGCTCACGGATGCTTTATCTACCGCTGGTATGTATACAGTCGCTGTTGTATTAACTGGAATCGTCACATTCAGCTTGAAGGCTGAGCCCTCCTGCTCCCAGCGGCTCTTGATCAAGCCATAAATAGACTTGTATTCTCCATTCACATGGCTAAACTCACCTCCAGGTGTAGGCTGAATGATAATATGTTTGAATCCGGGCTGCTCAGGATCTGCCTCGATTCCTGCCGCATAGCGGAACATCCATTCTCCAACGGAGCCAAGCGAATAATGGTTAAAAGAGTTCATTCCTGCGTCACCGAATCCATTCTCCTGTGTATAGGAATTCCATCTCTCCCAAATGGTCGTTGCGCCATTTTTGATGCTGTATCCCCATGAGGGGTACGTATCGTTCGTCAACAAGCGATAAGCAACCTCTGTATAGCCCGCTTCTGTAAGTACCGGCAGCAAATAACCTACACCAAGAAAACCAGTCGACAGATGCCAGTTTTTACTCTTAATATTGTTAACTAGATGCTCAGCAGCTTTCTTCTTGATATCTCCATCCAATAAATCCATGTGCAGAGCAAACACATAACCTGCTTGCGTATTGCCTTTGATCTGTCCGTCCAAACCAACAAACGCGGTGTTAAAAGCAGCTTTAATATCTTTGAATAATTGACTATATTTCTCCGCATCGTCTGTTTTCCCAATAATCGCTGCCATTTTGGACAACAAATTCGTGCTATATGCAAAATAGGCCGTATTCACCACATCCGTTGGTGTGGTTTCATTCACGCTCAACCAGTCTCCGTAACCACCGGCTGGCCGAATGAGCTTGTTGCTGTTCGTTTTGAGAAACTCGATCCATTTCGCCATCGCATCATAATGCTCTTTGATAACGGAAGTGTCGTTATAAGCTAAATACAATGTCCATGGGATAATAACGCCTGCATCTCCCCAGCCGTTGCTTCCGTTACCCATCCCGCTAACATTTGGCGCAACGTCCGGGAACGCTCCATTTGCCCCCTGAGCATCAACAACATCCCGCATATACTTCTCGTAAAACCCTGGAACTTCCATGTTATAGGTAGCAGTACGAACGAACACCTGCGCGTCTCCTGTCCAGCCCATTCGTTCATTACGCTGCGGACAGTCTGTTGGAACGCTTAAAAAATTTCCGCGTTGTCCCCAAGTGATGTTGCTGTAAAGCTGATTGACCATCGGATTTGAGGTTTCAAATGTCCCGGTCTTCGGTGTATCGGTGTGAACAACAATCCCCGTTATGCTATCTAAAGCAGGTTCACCCGGATATCCGGTCACTTCTACGTAACGGAAACCGTGGAATGTGAAATGCGGTTCATATTGCTCAAGACCACTTCCATTTAGGACATATTCATCTGTTTGTTTAGCTGTACGCAAGTTCTCCGTGTAAAGCGTCCCATCATCATTCAGCATCTCGGCAAACCGCAGCTTCACTTTCGTTCCGGCAGTGCCTTCGACTTTTAACCTTGCCCAGCCAACCATGTTCTGTCCCATATCAAAAATGTAAGTGCCGGCACTTGGCTGCTTCACTGAGATCGGCTTCAATTCTTCCGTCGCCTTGACGGTAGGACCTACCTGTGCAACCAGCTTCCCGCGGAAATGGCTGACCTCTTTTACATCGTTCCATGATGAAGCATCATAATTCGAACGGTTCCACTTATCCATTTCTTTGCGAGCGTCATATGTCTCTCCCATCAGAATGTCGGAGTAGCGAACGGGTCCCGAAGTCGTTGAATGCCAAGAAGAATCGGTCATTACCGTTTCACTTGTGCCATCCTCGTATTCAATTTTTAATTGGAATAAAAACGACAGCTCTGTTCCGTACTGATTTGGACCAACATGTGCCACATTTCCCGCGTACCAGCCGTCACCCAGCATTGCCCCAACCGCATTTCCTCCTTCAAGGAGCATGTCGGTTACATCATAGGTCTGATACTGCAAACGCTTATTGTAATCCGTCCATCCTGGATTAAAGTAATCGCTGCCTACTCGTGTCCCATTTAGGCTGAGCTCATAAAGTCCAAGCGCCGTCGAGTAAACAGTCGCTTTACGCACTGGCTTCGCTATTTCAAAATCTTTCCTCAACATAGGTGAGCTTCTACTCTCGACTTTCTGATAAAAGGTGCCGTTCTCTACGAGAAGTTTTCCATCTTCCGTTAATTGCCCCCCTTCAAAGCTTGCTGCTTCCTTATCATCAAAATTTGCTTGAAACAACTCCTTGCCGTGTTCATCCTTAATGACGATATTGTCGAACAAGGCGCGCTCATTCGTCCTTGCGTCTTTATGCTGGCGGAATCCAATAGGACCGAACGAAATATTGTCATTTTTCATCGTGTCGATTAACTCATTGTTGATATAGGTTTTGATTTCTTTGCCATTCACTTCAATTTTCAGATGATAAGCAACATTCAATTGCTTGTCATTCGGAATGACCCGTGAAATATCTACTTCCTTCATAAGCTTCGTACCGCCGACATTCGTGTGTGGCCGAAACTGGGCATATGCTTTTTCTTTTACATTAAACTGCCAGAAAAAATTATTGGAGGCATTAGATCCGCCAAACAAAATGGCAGCCCCATCATTTAATATTGTAAAATCCAGCTCGATGGAATAGCTTGACGGCACGGTCGCAGGTGTGGAGGCGGCAATCCACTTGGCTTGCCAATCAGCTGGCGCGAGCAATCCCATTTCCCACGAGCCCGGTTCACTCCATGCTGAAGCGTGATCATTGTTATCCCAAACCTTCACTTTCCAGAAATAACGTTCTCCAGATTGTAAAGCTTCTCCTTTGTATTCCACATTGTTGGAATCGCTGGACATGATTTTGCCAGAATCCCATATGTCTCCTTCATTGCCAGCCAAACGGCTCTCTTCTGAAGCGACGATGATTTGATAGGCAGTTTGCATCTGTGCTCTCTCTGTTGATTCAAGCAACCAGCTGATTCTCGGCTTGGTGTTATCGATTCCGATTGGGTTATGGCTATACTCTGTATGTAAGTCGTATGCAGTCATTTGGCCCGTTCCTTCTGCTCCTAATGCGGCTACTGGCTGTAATAATGCAATGACAAGAACAGTTGCTAAAAATAAACCAAGCAGCTTCTTCCTGAACAAACTACTCATTTGCCAAAACACTCCCTTTTTCATTACATTGGTATCGCTTTCAATTTGGAATAATAAACATAAATCCATAAAAAAATAGCCGGGAGTACAAGAAAGGATATCCTGCTTGCTGCAGGTCCTTCAACGACTACCCGGCCAATCTTCTCATTCTTCGATTATGTGTAATGATGAAAGGTTGTTTTAATAAACATCCTTCCATTCAGCGATGTTAGAGGAATCGAATTTGAAGGGATCGCCAAGCATAATTTGCGTGCCTTCACCATCTTTCACGACTTCTTTCTCACCTAGTTTGCCAGCTGTCAGTTTATCCCCAACCGCACCTGTAATCTTGCCATTCACTAATGCATCTGCTGCATAACCGGACAAGTAACCAACATCAATCGGATTCCACAAATACATCCACTGACATACGCCGCTCACGATATATTCCGCCATTTCACTTGGCAGGCCAAGACCGGTCAATTGCACTTTTCCAGTGAGACCCTTATCCGTTAAAACCTTGCCCGCAGCCGCGATTCCTACTGTCGTCGGTGCAATAATACCTTTCAGATCCGGATAAGATTTCAAGAGCGCCTCTGTCTCAGACACGCTTTTATCACGCAAATCATCACCATAAGCCACTTTAACGAGCTTGATTTTACTGTATTTCGAATCCTCCAGCTCTTTCTTCATCCATTCGATCCAAGTGTTTTGGTTGGTCGCTTGCGATGTCGCGCTCAGGATCGCAATTTCGCCTTCGCCGCCAATCATTTCCGATACGCCTTGAATTAGTGTGCGGCCGATACGCTCAGGATCTGCTTGATTTACATGAACCATTCGACTGGCTGCGTTTACCGCTGAATCTAAAGAAAGGACTTTAATTCCTTGATTCATCGCCTTCTTCAGCGCCGGCTGGAGCGCATCCGGATCATTTGCCGCAATCGCGATCACGTCCACCTTTTGCGAGATAAGCTCTTCAATCATTTGAATTTGTGCTTCTGCTGTCGGCTGATCAGGCGCCTTCAAAATCGCTTCATATCCGAGCTCTTCAACAGCATTTTTGTAGCCTTCCATTTGCTTCTCACCGTATGGATTGCCCGTGTTTTTAAAGATAATGGCATATTTCTTCTTTTTCGTGCTGTCCGTTGTGTCATTTCCCTTGTTTTTCTCTGTAACTTCGCTCTTGTTGCTACCCGTATTTTTGGAATTGCTGCCGCTGTTGCCTCCTCCGCATGCGGTTAACATCGAGATCGTAAGCAAAACAGTTAAGCATACGGATAACACCTTGTTTCTTTTCATTGTTTTTCCTCCCTTTTTTTGTCCAATCCTTTATATACAAAACAGCCGATCGACTGTATTGCACCAACTTAAGTTTTCTTCGTACGACTCCGACCTACTTTAAGCCTCGGAACAGCGACGGCGAATATAAGCAGCAAGCCTATAATAATGAGCAGAATTTGCGCTTGTACGTTGACTAATCCTAAACCATAACGAAGGAAACCTATGAGGAAGACCGCTAGTATGGCTCCTACCATTCTTCCTTTTCCTCCAGCCGTGCTAATGCCGCCAAGAACAACCATGGCAATGACATCGAGTTCATACCCCATCGCAATATTAGGACGCGTGCTTCCCATACGGGAAGTTAGAAACAAAGCAGTCACAGCGGACATCAGTCCTGCAAGCGTAAAGACGATTACTTTTACACGATCGACATTCACGCCTGAGAAGCGTGCCGCATTGATGTTATTCCCCATCGCGTACAATTGCCGGCCGAACACGGTTTTGTGCAGCAGTAAGCTAAACACTATGGCAAATACCGCAAAAACGATCAAGATAAACGGAATCGGTCCCACGTACCCCCAGCCCAAATAGCTAAACCACTCTGGAAAAGATCCTGCTGCTTGATCCTCCAAAATAATGTAGGCGATTCCCCGATATATAATCATCGTTGCCAAAGTAATGATGACCGCGGACAATTCCTTGTACTTCACAATGAGGATGCCGTTAATCCATCCGCAAAGGGTGCCCACTGCCAAACAAATGACCATAGCTAGCACAATAGGGACACCATTATTGAATAAGTCCGCCATAATAACAGACGATAGAGCCACAATCGATGCGACGGATATATCGATATCTGCGAGGATGATGATGAACACCATAGGGAGCACGATAAATGCTTTATCCAGAAAACCCATTGTTGCATCTCGCAAATTATCGTAATCCCAATAAAACTCTGATAGATTCATATTCATGACGGTTATGGCAAGAAACAATACAACCAACATCCATTCCCACTGAAGGAAAAACCGTTTGAAGGAAAAATCCTGCTTATTCGTAACAATTCTCGGCTCCATAGCGTTAGATTTTCCTCCTCATAAGATTGTTGCGATCAACGCCCCGCTTGACGATTGCATTAATAAGGACCGCGATCAAAATAATTGCGCCTTGAATGCCGTTCTGCCAAAATGGCGATACGTTAATCAAAGGAAGTGCATTGTTCAAAATACCTAGCAATATAGAGCCAAGGATGATGCCAGATATTTTGCCAGAACCGCCTGCAATGCTCACACCGCCTAGTACACACGCAGCAATTACGCTGAGCTCATAACCCGATGCCGTATCTCCTTGCGCTGATGCAAATTTGGACACCCATAGCACACCCGCTAAGCCGGAGAGACCGCCCATAATGGAATATACGAGCCATAATATTTTGTCTACCTTAATGCCGCTTATGACAGCCGAATCTGGATTGCTTCCAACAGCATAGATTTGTCTGCCCGTACGGGTATGATTAACGAAATAATAAGCGACGAAATAAATGAGGATTGCAATAAAGATAAGATTATTGATTCCGAGCGTTGTTCCCGTTGCCATCGCTTTGAAACTTGTAGGCATTTGATGTGCACTAACCCATTTGCCCCCACTAGTTAGATAAGTAAACCCGCGGAACACGTTCATCATCCCTAGTGTGGCTATGATGGGCAGGATACCGATTTTGGAAACCAGAAAACCAATGATCACACCGCTGACAAGTCCCGTTAAAGTGCCGATCAGAAGGGCGACGACAGCTGGAATTTCTGGAAATGCACTGACTGTCTGTGCCGCGATCATGCCTGAAAGAGCCAATGTTGCACCGATGGAAAGGTCAATTCCGCGGGTAACGATAACGAGCATCATCCCCACAGCCAATATGCTTAATATTGCGGTGTTCGTCACCATATCGTTTATATTTTCCAAGGTCAAAAAGCTGGGATTGCGAAGCTGAACGCCAATGGAAAGCAAAACAATAAATCCGAGTAGTCCTAGCTCTCTGAATTTGGCGATCTTAGCGCTGAGCGTGCGCGTTGGCCTTGTAGCTCTAAGCGAAGCTGCGGTTATACCGTTCGTACTGAGTTCTCTCTCCTGCATGTGTCATGCCCACCTTTAATGTTGTTGTATAAGAGGGCGATCGTCAGCCATTGATGCTTGAAGAATCGCTTCCTGCGAGATCGAATCGCGATCCAGAAAAGCCGTTATCCGGCCCTCGCGCATGACGGCTACCCGATCACACATCCCAATCATTTCAGGCATCTCGGACGATACCATCAGAATTCCATACCCTTGACATGCCAAATCGCTAATCATTTCATAAATGGCAGATTTGGCGCCAACATCCACACCTTTGGTTGGTTCATCCAAAATGATGACATCCACATCAGCAGTCAGAAGCTTTGCAAATACAACCTTCTGCTGATTGCCGCCTGAGAGCGAGCTGGCCAAATCAAATATGCTTTTTGCTTTAACATTTACCTTCTCAGCTAACTGCTTAGCGATGCTCGCTTCCTTATCGGTGTTAAGAACACCCTTGCTTGATATCTTCTCAAGCGATGATAATGTAATATTTCTACCGATGCTCCACTGTAGAACGAGCCCCTGCTTCTGCCTATCCTCCGGCAAGTAGCCAATCCCCATACGCATCGCATCGATCGGTTTTCGGATGTTTACTTCCTGCCCCTTGAAGAACACCTTCCCTTTATCGCTTCGCTCAATGCCGAAGATGCTTTGGCAAACCTCAGTCCGTCCTGCCCCAACGAGCCCAGTCAACCCTAAAATTTCCCCTCTTCGCAGCGCAAAAGAAATATCAGCAAAGTAGCCTGTTCTGCCAAGTCCTTCAACCCGAAGCAATTCTTCCCCAATCTGCGCTTCCTTCTTTGGAAACAATTGCGTAATTTCACGACCTACCATCGCAATAATTAGATCTTGGTTCGATATTTCATCCACATTCCAAGTTCCGATGTATCTGGAATCCCGGAATACGGTCACCTTGCTGGCCAGTCGATACATATCCTCGAAGCGATGAGAGATAAAAATAATAGCTGTTCCCTTGTCACGCAAACGCTCTGTAATCCGGTATAAGTCTTCGCTTTCCCTATTGGTAAGAGCAGCTGTTGGTTCATCCATAATAATGATCTTCGCATCAACAGAAAGCGCCTTCGCAATTTCGACGATTTGCTGCTCAGCTACACTTAATGCTCCCATTTGCGTTTTGGGGCTGAATGCTGCGCCAAGCTCCTTCAGAAGCTTATCGGCCTCCTTATGCATTTCGTTCCAAAGAATCCGCTTAGTTCCTTTTTGAATTTTCTCATGCCTCATAAATATATTTTCTGTGACGCTTAAGTCAGGATAACAAGTAACATGCTGATAAATGGCTGCAATACCCATCCGCTTCGCATCCGTAGGATTTTTAAAATCCACGCGTTGTCCATCAAAGAGGATCTCGCCGACATCTGCAGGGTGGACACCGGTAATCACCTTAATAAAGGTTGATTTCCCCGCTCCATTTTCGCCCATCAACGCATGAATCTCACCGGGCTTTAGCTTAAAATAGACATTATCAAGCGCCTTGACGCCTGGAAAAGTTTTTGTAATTCCCTCTAGCTCCAAAATGTACTCGGCCATTGCCGAATCACCCTCCATCCTTCGCTGTTCTCTACATGCTGCTGCTTCTTGCTTCCTTCTAGCTCTACCTTACCGAAATTGCAGATCGTGAAGAAGGAGACATTCGTTACTTATGGGGGAGTGTATTCGCTTTGTATATGGAATCCACATTGTATGGCTGTTTGTGAACAAAATAAAAAGGCAGGCGCTAGGCCTACCCTTTGGTTCATTTATCATAATGACGATCATTTCGAAAACTTCTGTTCTCGATATTTAGATGGCGTCTCCCCAGACCATTGCTTGAATAGCTTGCTGAAATACTTCACATCCTGATAACCAACCTGAACGCTTATATCGTAGAGCTTTAATTGTGAGTCAATGAGCAGCTCCCTTGCTTTCTCCATTCTAAGACCCGTGATGTAATCGAGAATCGTTTCGCCTGTTTGCGTCTTGAAATGTCGGCAGAAATAAGAGGGATTCATATAAACTTGCTCAGCTATACGCTTAATCGTTAAGTCTTCTTGTAGATTAGCTATGATCCAAGCTTTGGCCTGCTCTATCGGCTTCATGCTGCCGCTTTGACGCATTCGCTTCATTTCCAGAACAAGCTGAGCGATCTGCTGATCGAGTTCCACTTTGAGCTCATTAAGATTTATCGCCCGTTTAATCGTTTGAAGTCGGCTCTCGAGCGAATCTAACATTGGCGTATTCACTTTCATTTCAACGCCGACCGAATGGATAAGAATAAATGCGTTCATTATTGCTCGTTGAATCGCGGCAGGCGAATCCATTTTTTCAAGACGAGCAAAAAACTCCTTCGTAAACTGAACCGCTGCTTGCTCATTTACTTGTTCGACTGCCTGCTTCATTCTCTGCGCAATATGTACAAGCTCATTATCCATTTGGTCTGAAGAACTCTCCGTCTTGAATTGAATGCCATCTCGGCCAAACAACTGATTGCCGCCATATAATAAACGATAATACATTAATGATAAGGCTTGATCCTTTGCTTCTGGCAGCAAATATAAATCCTCAATCGAGCTGCCGCATGAAACCGAAACTGTAAATGGCGTGTAGGACTGAATCGCTGAACGAATTTGACCAGACAGCTCGATCGATGTTTTTTCTAATAAACCGTTGTTTTCGCCATAAGCCTCGGAAAGATGCAGCAATATCCAAAAATTCGAATCGTCCCCTCTCCAGCACCATCCTATGATTTCTGATTCATTCGAACATTTCTCTACCATTTCTTTGATGATATTCTCAAGCACATAAACATAAGCTTCCCAGTCTTTTGGGGTATAACTTCTTGTCTTTACAGGAAGAGCATCAAGGCTTACATATTGAAGGACGTACCGGCCTTTCGGAAACTCATCCACCCAATATCCCAGCCGCGAAATATCGAGCCCTGCCGAAGTGACATAGCTTAACAGTTGCACTTGCTGCGATGTTTTTAGCTCCTCTGATTTTCGTTCCATCTCATTCCATTTCATATGCTGAAACCGTCCGCTTTCGATTTTCACCTTGATTTCTGCCATTCGATTCTTAAACTGTTCCCGGTCAATCGGCTTTAAAAAATAATCAACAGCTCCTTCTCGAAGCGCTGTCTGAATATATTGAAATTCATCATAACCACTAATTACAAGCGGGAAGAAGGAGTAATGGCGTTTGCCCTCGCTTATTAACGTTAGACCATCCATCACAGGCATCTTCACATCCGTAATAAGCAAATCTACTGCTCCTTGTGACTGATGCAAATAATCCATTGCTTCTTTGCCATCAGTCAGCGTCGCAACGATTTCCCACCCCTCACCGCAAGAGCGTATGAGTCTAGCAATGCCGTTTCGAATCATTTCTTCATCATCTACAATCAATGTTCTGATCGCCTTGTGCATGCTTACTCCTCCTTGCTTTTCGATTTTTCTGCCACATCGTTTAGGGTGATGACAGGAATACGGATAATAACCTCTGTTCCCTTGCCAAAAATGCTATGAAGCTGCAACCCATACTGCTGGCCTAACATAATCATAATTCTAGCGTTTACATTGCTTAGCCCAAACCCAGAATCCTTGTGGGCTAGTGTCTCCGATCTGAGTGACCTCTCGAGCTTCTCCAATCGATCATGATCGATACCCGGACCGTTGTCCCATATGCGAAAAACGATATCTTCCTCACCTGAACGCGCACCAAATTCACGACTAATGCTTAGCCGAATATCAAGTCCTTTACGGGTTTCAAGACCATATTTAATGGCATTCTCAATAACCGGCTGCAAAATAAATTTGGGTGTATAAAAGGATTCGATGTCCGTTTTTTTATCGATTTCAAACAACAGCCGATCATTGAATCGATATTTCTGAATGGTCAAATAATTACTAATATGCTGGACTTCATCCGCAATCGCTACAAATTTGTTTTTGTTGCTAACCGAAAAACGAAGCATACGGCCAAGCAGTGTAACCATCTCGACAACCATTTCCGATCTGCCGTCCTCTACCGCCATGTTAATGGTCTCCAGCGTATTGTACATGAAGTGCGGATTGATCTGAGACTGCAGGGCGTACAGCTCTGCTTCCTTCTGTCTAATTTTGATATCAAAATTCGTTTCGATCAGCTCATGAATCGTAGCTACCATCGAATTAAAGCTGCGCGCGAGTGCTCCAATCTCATCATTGCTTTCGACCTTAAGGTCCACCTGAAACCTGCCCATTTCTACATCCTTCATTAGACGGGAAAGCTTCTTGATCGGCCGCGTTACATTCATTGCGAAGAAAATCGAAATGATCGAAGTAATGAGGACAAAGCAAATAAATACAAAAATGGTCACATTCATAACCAAATCTGTACGCTCTGTTAAATATTTTAGCGGTATGCTATGAGCTAGTATCCAATCAAAATCATTCGATTCGCTAAGGCTGACGATCACCGCTTTTTTCCCTGACCCTTTTCGAAAGCTGCCGTTAAGAATGGGATATCGATTTATTTCTTGATCAAAGTCTCCTATTTTCTCCTCATCTGTATGAAAGATGATTTCGCCCTCACGGTTCATCAGCCATAAATCCGCTGTATTATTTTGTTCAAACTCCCGCAATATGTTGTCAATAAAAGAGAGCTTCACCGCAACCAGCATCGTCGCCAGGCTTTTGCGGTTATCCACATCATTCATCTGTTTCATGATCAGTACATAGGGTTCGTTATTCTCGAATGTCAGATTGATTTGGCTAGGAAGAATAATTTTCGCTTTTCCCCGTAAATCAAGATCCTGGCCATAAGGGATAAAAGCATTATCCGCATTAAGACCTGTGAACTTTGACCTCGCACTGTAAAAAAACCTGTTTTTCGAAAATATGAAAACACCCATAACATCGGGGTTCCCCGTATTTAAATAAGTACGTGCTAAATAATTGTTTACCTCGAATTGGTCCTGATTCAGCTGTGAACGGCTCTGATAGGAGTCGCGACGCAAAATAGCGATCATATTGTCCGAGTTGAACATTAACGTATGCAGCTCTGCAAAATCCTCCATATGCTTCGTAATATTCGCATTTGCTTGATACAGAAAACGCGGCATATATTCACCAATTTGTTCTTCAATTGATTTTGTGTACTGCAAATAAGAAAAAGTACCGAGCAGCGACATGGGGATAACGCTAAGCAGTAAATAAACTAATATAAGCTTGGAGCTGAGCCGATAGTTTCTGAAGCGCAATTGCTCTGGAAATTTAAAAATCATATTGATCCACATTCTCTGCTGTAAAATCGATCGGTTCTCCCATAATGACCGTATCCCCGTTCACCCTAATAGTGCCGACATTATAAATGTCTTGACCATCATACGGCAGCTTGCCTTCGAGTAGATTTTTTGCAAGCACAACAGTTAAATATCCAAGTTTTTTGGGGCTCCAAAGTGTCGACATTTGTGCAGAGCCGTCCTTTAAATAATCGCGCATCAAATTCGGCGTGGAGAGACCGACAACTTTGACCTGACCTGTCTTACCAGCTTCTCTTACAGCTTGTGCTGCAGCTGGTGGCCCTACAGAAGAATTGCCGATAATGCCTGCAAGATTCGGGTACTTGGCTAACAGTTGTTTTGCTTTCTCATAAGCCTTTTGCGGATCATCTTCCGTCTCTACAATATCAATCAGCTTCATTTTGGGATAAAACTCACTCTGCTGATGTTTGATCCATTTCAGCCATTCATTATGATTAGAAGCAGAGAAAGCTCCTGTCATAATTGCGTATTCGCCAGTTTCCTCGGTGTTCCATGCAAGCGTATCCAATAAATGGCGGCCTAATGTCTCTGTATCGACCATGTTGACAAAAAAATCTCTGCCTTCTGGATTCGTATCTGCATCCCACGTAATGACCTTGATCCCCTTGCTTTTGGCTTCCAGAATGATGGGCAGCAGCTTTTCTGGATCGTTTGCAGAAACTGCAATCGCATCTACCGACAAATTGATAAGATGTCTAATCACATTAATCTGCTTTGATGCATCTGCGATTGGTGGCCCTTCATAAATGACATTAACGTCTAAATCATTAGCTGCTTCCATCGCACCTTCTTCTGCGACATTAAAATAAGAAATCCCCATCACTTTTGGTACGATGCCGATGGTGTACTTTCGATGATCTTCCTGTTTCTCTGAGGTTGAATTCGATTTAATGGAATGGATCACGTCATATTCACTTTGTGAGTAACGCCCCTGACATGCGGTTGCAGTAAAAAATAATAACAGGATAACAATCATTTTCCTGAACATGCCTTCACCCTTTTCCATTAACCGTTTGCGATAGTTTCATTAAATGATGACAAAAAATTCGTAGTGGCTTAACAACTGCCTTAGCATTGAAAGCGTTTACCTAAATCAATTGAATTCTTCTTTTTATTGACGCCACCCCTCGCTGGAATTCATAGCTACTCTATTCTACATTCAGCTTAGCTATCCTCCCATTAAGTAAAATTGATAATAGTTAAATTCAATACTAACTCCTACACTGAAATTGTTTGGTACATTGCTCACATGAACGAAACATATCGGACACATTTAGCAAGGAAATGACTACTTCGAGCTATTATTTTCAGGCACCATTTCCTTTTATAATGATAGGACTAACGAAATAGATTCAGAAAGGAGAAATGAAACATGCTGTATTGGATTATTTTAGGAGGATTATTTCTGTCAGGCGGCTTATATCTCATGCTGAATGGAGCAAAGCTTGTTCAAGAAGACAACATAATTCAGGATAAGATGGCGAAATCATATGTATCAACACCTCATGAGGATGTCATTTCGTAAGCATACACCACATTTGATGCTGCAACAAAAAACTTAATAAAAAACAATTGGATCATACGGTGACCGCTCTCCTGCTCGTTGGTGCGAAGCAGCCCATTCAAAAAAACTTGTCGTTTGGGCGAGGAAATGGTCATCCACTTATCTTGATAAATATAAATAAACACTCGAAAGAAAAAAAGTGTTTAGAAACTCTATGTTAAGAGATGAATAAAGGGTCTACTCTATAAGTCACTTTGACTTGTGGAGTAGACCCTTGTTTTTCTTTGTTATAGGCTGAATCTATTGATTAATGGTTCTTTGGAATTTATTTATGTTCAGCCAGCCATGCAGCCAAACTTTGAATCTGTTCCGTCGTTAAGCTGCTCTCGAACTTTGGCATACCCTTACGACCATTGGAAACAACATCCACTATTTCCTCTTCTGTCAGCTTGGCCCCGACCTGCTGTAAATTAGGGCCGGCTCTTCCCTGCAGCTCCGTGCCATGACAAGAAATACACCTTTTCTTATAAAGTGCCACCGCCTCGCTGCTCTCTGTACCTTCACCGCTGTTGCCCTTATTTGGCACTTCTCCTGTTGTTCCCCCGCCGCAAGCAGATAATAACAAGACGAAAACAATCACAGCACCTACTGAACACTGTTTTAAACTACCCATTTTAGGTTTGCCTCCTCTCATTTTTGTCGTGGTAACATTACATTTTGATAAAATCCCCTTCATAGGTTTATCCGCCGAGTCGGGCTCGGTGATTCACATGAAGGTTGTACTAGTGTGCTTGGATAGCTTTGATAGCTTTGATAGCTTTAAAAGCTTCAAAAGCATCGATTGCTTTAATATCATTTTCTTTTATACTTACTTGCTTACGCATGACTCGATAGAGCTATTGCTGGATAAAGTCATATCTTTGTAATAAAGTTTACGATAAATAGCCACATTGAAGCATTTCTCACTGTCCACTTTTCATTCCTACAGGTATAACAAATCTATTCCTCTTCACTTGTCCTTGCTCATCTACGTGTATGAATTGAAACAATCTCTATTAGCAAAATGATATTACAGGCACTTATTAAGAAAAATACGAAGAAGCGGAAGTCGCAAAAGTAGAACAGTCAGTCCTTATTCCATAAACATCAACTTAAAAGGACAGCTGTATTTTGATAATGATGCAGCTTTATTGTCTTTCATAATACAATCATTGGCTCATTTCGTTTTCACTTTTCTAGCCAAAACAGAAAAAGGCTCTCTCAAAAGTAGATTTGTCTACGTTTGAGACAGCCCCAATTTAATAGTGCCATAGGATGAAGAATGATTAATACTTTGAAACTCATTATGTACTGTCATTTATCCAAATTCACGAAGCAGCCTAAAATTTAGACGCTCAAAAACCTTTGTCCACAGCTGTTATTATTAATGGATAAATCGCTTACGAACCCAGCAGCTCTTATATAGACCTTTTGTAGTGAATTTATTTTTTAACGAACTCCACAATCGTTATTTCGTGGAAAATCACGCCTAACACCCTTTACAGTATGAAATAACGACGTTACGGTTCGTTAAAACTTTAGAAGAGTAATTTTCTGCATAATAAGGTTGATACAGTTCGTTAGCGAATTGGGCATCGGATGGTATGCGCTGACGGTCAGACAAATGATAAAACACAAAAGCCTATTCAAGCAAAAAAAATATCTTGAGATTTCACTTTTCATGCATCTAGGCTTTCTAAGTAGTAAACTACGACTGGGAGGCTCTGTTTACCCTATACGCAGCAGCTCAAGTTCGCTTGCACACAGAACCTCCAGCGAAGGATTCATCCGTCATATGCAGCAACGTATTTCTCTCCTCAAAAGTTTTTGCATATGTCGATAACTTTCATAAAAGATGTGGTGAGTCATTCAAGCTCATACATAGCCTTATTGAAATATCGTGATGAAATCGCAGTTTCTTCAATCAAGCACTAGTAGTGTCAAGTGCTCCTCGCGTATTTCGGCTTGTACATCTTCCCTAACAGCCAAGCCGATCAGAAACACTAGACGATGAAATAAGATAAAGTTACACCAATAACTAGAACGAGAAGTGTAACTATATATTCTTTTGATCCTTTTAGAAACTTCCAATCTACAAATGATTGAAAGCCCGCAATGATAAAAATGAACAACATACAAAACCATTTCAGAGCATTTCCTTCTAAATCAATAAAAATAATAATTGCTGTTGCTACGCTTGCTGCTACGATCATTCCCCACATACTCACTTTTTTACCCTTATCTGAAGTTTCTTTTTTTGCGGTTCCAACTATCCATTTTCTTAAAAATAAACTAGCAAAAACGAGTAGTATGCCTACTAATCCAATTTGACCACCCATTAAATCACTCCCTCGTACTCAATCCCATACTTCCGACCACTTGAGCCTCCAAAATGACCTTCGCTACTGATTTATCCTAAAATATTCTCATCGTAAACATTCAACATATAAATTCTTAGACGAAATATCTTTCCCATTATCTTATTATCAAATTTCATATATTTAGCTTCAACAATCATGGTGCTGAATAAATAAAATAATTTCCCTGACACGGTTCGGCTGATTACAGTTGATCCTTTTATCAAAGCTGTATAACAGCCTAATTTTTCATAAAGCTTATTGAATAGTTCTTCATCTATCCTCTTCTTCGGCCGCAGATCAAAAATAATTTGTTTTATTATCAAATCCAATTCTTTTTCCAATTCGAGTAAGCGATCATCGATCATTATGTATCCCCCTCAAAATACAAAATGTAAATGTTAGCGATATCCCCCCTTGTTTACATCAAATGAAATCAAAACCCATTTCATTTGTTTTTGATCCATTGTGGAGAATAAATTTGGCCAACTCATCATTATTTAAACCAAGAACAAATTCCGTGTAATTGTAAGTAACATACTACGTTTATGAAGCTCAAAAGGGAAGGAATGATTATGCGATTGTTAAGTCGCTCCAGTTTTATTTCATAAAGTTTAATTATTTCATTTGCAGGGTAATATACACACAATAAATTAAGCGAGGTGAGGCTAACGAATGTTCTCTTCATTAAAAAGGTTTTTAATCGGACGACCATTAAAATCAACGGAATTAGGCGAGCAAAAACTGAATAAAACAAAAGCTCTTGCCATTCTTTCTTCAGATGCCTTATCTTCAGTGGCATATGGTCCTGAGCAAATATTGTTAGTCTTGATCACCGTTAGTGCAGCCGCTTTTTGGTATTCCATACCGATTGCCATTGGTGTATTGATTTTATTATTAGCACTTATTTTATCCTATAGGCAAATTATTTTCGCATATCCTCATGGCGGAGGAGCTTATGTTGTATCCAAAAAAAATCTAGGTGTATACTCTGGGTTAGTAGCCGGAGGCTCACTGTTAGTTGACTATATCTTAACGGTAGCGGTAAGTGTATCTGCCGGAACAGATGCCATTACATCTGCTTTCCCAAGCTTGCATCCTTATAATGTGATCATTGCGATTATTTTTGTATTATTTATAACCATCTTGAATTTAAGGGGAGTAACGGAGTCCGCTTCAATATTAGCCTATCCGGTTTATTTATTTGTTTTAGCCTTATTCATTTTAATCATTGTAGGCATTTACAACATTCTATTAGGCAATGTCTCGCCAGAATTACATACACCTATTGGAACGCCAGTGGCGGGAATCAGTTTGTTTCTGCTGCTGAAAGCTTTTTCCTCCGGAAGTTCTGCTTTAACTGGGGTTGAAGCTATCTCGAACGCAATACCCAACTTTAAAAGCCCGTCTCCAAATAATGCTTCCAAAACGTTAATTGCGATGGGATCGCTGCTTGCCATATTATTTTCTGGAATCGTATTTTTAGCTTATTACTATGGAATTAGTCCGAGGGAAGAAGTCACCGTTGTTTCAGACATTGCTGAACATACGTTTGGTCGGAACTTTATGTATTATTTTATTCAAGGAACAACCGCATTAATTCTGATCCTTGCTGCTAATACGGGATATTCTGCTTTCCCCTTGCTGGCAGTCAACTTAGCCAAAGATAAATTCATCCCTCGAATGTTTACCATTAGAGGAGACAGATTAGGTTATTCCAACGGCATTATTATTCTAGGCGTTTTCTCAATCCTGTTGATTATAGCATTTGAAGGCCGAACTGAGCATCTCATCCCGCTTTATGCCGTAGGTGTATTTATCCCCTTTACCCTCTCGCAGACGGGTATGATGGTAAAATGGATTCGTGAAAAACCGCAAGGCTGGATATCGAAGCTAATCATTAACTCAACAGGTGCGGTTATAAGCTTTATCGTCACCATGATGTTCTTTTTAACCAAATTCGCACAGGTGTGGTCCGTATTAGTTTTTCTTCCTCTTATCATTTTGCTCTTTCACCGAATTAGAAAGCATTATGAATCTGTAGCCGATCAACTGCGAATTACGACCTCTGAAGCAGCGATACCAATTGAGGGGAATGTGATCATACTTCCTGTGGCTGGTATTACACATGTGGTTGAGAACTCATTGAACTATGCTAAATCGCTATCTGCTCACCAGATCATTGCTGTTCATATTCCATTTGAAAGAGAGGATGAATTCACTTTCGAAGAAAAATGGAAAACGTGGCAGCCTGATGTGAGACTTGTTACTTTACATTCGCCTTATCGAAGCATCATTCAACCATTAACTAAATTTATTGATACCGTTCAGCGCAAGGCGAGTGAATCAAATTACAAAGTAACTGTCATCATCCCGCAGTTTATTCCAAAGAAAGGTTGGCACAATATGCTGCATAACCAATCCAGTTTATTGATTCGTGCTCACTTGTTATATCGAAAAAATGTGATCGTCACTACAGTACCTTATCACTTAAAAAAATAATGACTTGAACGATTATGATGCAATGGTTCCATGAATAAAAGGCTGCCGATGGCAGCCTTTTATTGCTATCTAGTTGCTGCGATCAAATGACCATTGTTATCCATGCCTCGAAAAACAAATCCCCTATTGTCCTTAGGATTTATTTCTTGATAAGAAACTGCATACCCATTTCGTACAGGTAATTCAATATATACCGTTGAGTCGCTCTTAATAAATTCCAAATTGTCCTCTTCAACATTGCTAAAATTATCATTGCTAATAATGACTCGCTTTATCTCTGGGTTAACCGTAGAAAATGCAAAAATAATATCGTACATTTTGTTGGCATTCAATTGAGCTGACCATGTTCGTTGAATCGTATTCGGTTCATTAGCGCTTGGTGCTAATGGAGAGGTCTCGGATAAGCGATATAGAAATCCCCATTTCTTCGTAACGAGCTTAACATAATCCATATCCTCCATTTTCCATATTACTAGTTTATCCTTCCCGAATGCTTGCTGATACACCGCTTCTCCGTCTGCACGAGCATATGCTTTTTTCAGTGCTTTACTTTCACTAAAAACATACCCGCTTCTATTTCCAAAATAAACTAGGAGAAGAAATACACATACAGAATAAATAAGTAATCTTGACCGTTTTGGCTTCATCTTGTCTCCTATTCGTGATTAATGATCTTACATAGGTTAGATTTCTTTCTAATTTTATGTTTTCAAAATAATCCCATAATTTACAGACGTGTAATATGATTGAAAGTTGCGCATAACAGATCGTTCCTTTTACAAAGAAAATAGAAACTGTATACTTGTATCCTCCCATGAACACAAAAAAGTTGAGCAGAAGTTTTCCTTCTACTCAACTTTTTTGGGGCTGCGCATGGGTTACTCCACGCCGTCCTTGAAGTTTTTAGTATAGTTTTTATCACCTTTGTGCTCCAGGTCCTTCACCGTTTTCTCAAGCGTAGACACAATTTCTTCTTTAACCTGTGTCAGCGTTTCGTAAAACAACGCCTCTTCCGTACCTATGATTTTGACGCCGCTAATGGCCTGCATGGATTGAAAGCGTCTGTGCTGATCAGCAAGATCGTCAATCGCTTTCAACGTGTGCATCGTTTGCAGAAATAGATCCTTATGTTGCTGGTTGGAAAGTCGATCCTCAAGTTGTTTCATTCGTGTGTTCATCGGCACTCTTCCCTTCATTTACAATATGAGGATGGCTACTTCAAGCAGTTCCTTACTTCCATTGTATAATTTTCCTTCTGTCAAAAACAACTTTTATCCTTCGCACTCCAAAATCACTGTCTCCATACGCCATCTGAAACAAAAAAACTCCTACACAGATAACATGAAAAATGAATTCATGATTATCTGCTAGGAGTTTGTGTTGGTTTTAAACGTTATTCGTTATTATCCATCCATTGAAAGTGGAAGCTTCCTTCTTTATCAAGGCGCTGGAACGTATGTGCTCCAAAATAATCCCGTTGCGCTTGCAGTAAATTAGCAGGAAGTCTTTCAGTACGATAGCTGTCATAATACGCTAATGCGGATGCAAACGCTGGAACCGGAATACCTCTAGTTACGGCAATAGAAATGACTTTTCTCCAAGCCTCCTGATAGTTCTCAACAATATTGCTGAAGTATTCATCCATCAATAGGTTGTTCAGAGCTGGGTTGCGGTCATAGGCATCCTTAATATTTTGCAAAAACCTTGCACGAATAATACATCCTCCACGGAAGATCATCGCAATGCTGCCATATTTCAAATCCCAGTTATAAGCGTCAGAAGCAGCTCTCATTTGGGCAAATCCTTGCGCATAGGAAGCGATTTTGCTTGTGTACAGCGCTTTGCGAACAGCTTCAATAAATTCCTGCGGATCACCGTCGTAGCTGGATACCGCTGGGCCGTTTAATTTTTTGCTGGCAGCCACACGTTCTTCTTTCATAGCGGAGATAAAGCGTGCGAACACGGATTCCGTAATGATCGACAATGGCACACCCAAATCCAATGCACTTTGGCTAGTCCACTTGCCAGTACCCTTTTGTCCTGCTGAATCGAGAATGACATCTACCATTGGTTTGCCTGTTTCCGGATCAATTTTCTTGAAAATATCAGCCGTTATCTCGATCAAATAACTATCCAGCTCGCCATTGTTCCATTCCGTGAAAATGTCATGAAGCTGGCTAGTGTTCAGGTTCAACACATCTTTAAGCAGGTGGTACGCTTCGCCGATGAGCTGCATATCGCCGTATTCGATGCCGTTGTGTACCATTTTGACATAGTGCCCAGCGCCGTCAGCACCGATATAAGTGCTGCACGGATCACCATTCACTTTTGCTGAAATAGCTGTCAAGATTGGCTCTACAAGCTCGTATGCGTCTCTTTGTCCGCCTGGCATGATGGCTGGTCCGTTAAGCGCACCCTCTTCGCCGCCAGAAACGCCGGCTCCGATAAAGCGGAAGCCTAATGCTTGAAGTTCTTTGTTTCTACGCTGTGTATCTGGAAAATAGGCGTTTCCGCCATCAATTAGAATATCTCCTTGATCCAGATACGGCACCAACTGATTGATCGTATCATCTGTCGGTTGACCCGCTTTCACCATGATAAGAATTTTACGCGGCGATTCCAGTGATTGTACGAATTCTTCCACACTGAATGCGCCGACAAAATCTTTTCCTTGTGCCTCCGCCAATAGTTCATTTGTTTTCTCTGCTGAACGATTATACACAGCAACCGAGAAACCTTTGCTTTCTATATTCAAGGCTAGGTTTTTACCCATTACGGCCAAACCAACCACGCCAATTTGTTGTTTTTTCATGATAACTGCCTCCCTGTCATTACTATCCTGTTGTAGATAAACATTTATGGATTAACGTTTGGAAAACGCAGCTTATTGCTGCGCCGTTTTCTTCCAGTCAGCTGCGAACTTCTCCATGCCTTGATCCGTTAGAGGATGTTTGGAGATTTGTTCGATTACAGAGAACGGAATCGTTGCTATATGTGCTCCAGCCATCGCTACACGAGTAACATGATCCGGGTGGCGAACAGATGCAGCGATGATTTGGGCATCCAGATTGTGCGTGCGGAACAATTCAGCAATCTTCGTGACGAGCAGAACGCCATCTTCCGAAATATCATCCAAACGACCGAGGAATGGAGAAACGTAAGTCGCTCCAGCGCGAGCAGCCAAAAGTGCTTGGTTCACAGTGAAGATCAATGTTACGTTTGTTTTCACGCCTTTTTTGGTCAAATAACGGCAAGCTTCTAGACCAGCTAGCGTCATCGGAAGCTTAATGGTAATGTTTTTATCATTGTTGTTGATTTTGATCAGTTCATTTGCCTGCGCGATCATTTCTTCAGCAGTTTCTGCATCAGGTGTTACTTCTGCTGATACCGATTCAACCTCAGGCACTTCGCGGAGAATTTCTGCTATGCGGTCTTCGAATTTCACGCCTTCTTTGGCAACCAAAGATGGATTCGTTGTAACACCAGACAATACACCGATTTTATAAGCTTTTTTGATATCTACCAAATTCGCAGTGTCGATGAAAAATTTCATAATTAAAACCTCCGTTTTTTTTATTAAATTTTTATTGTATTCATGCGTTGCTTAATGTAATTCTTTTGCCATTCGAACCACATTATCTACCGAAAATCCGAAAAACTCTAAAACTTCACCACCTGGTCCAGAAGCGCCAAACGTATCGATGGACAATACGCTGCCGCTTGGTCCTGTGTAACTATCCCAGCCTAACGAAATGCCAGCTTCAATAGCTAAACGTTTCGTAACAGATGCAGGCAGCACTGATTGCTTATATTCTGCCGATTGACGGTTGAACAATTCACGGCTTGGCATAGCTACTACACGAACTGAAATATTTTCCTTCTCAAGTTCAGCTTTTGCGCCAACTGCCAAGGAAACCTCAGAACCAGTACCAATCAGAATAATGTCAGGCTTGTCGTTCGTCTCTGTTAGAACATAACCGCCGCTGGCAACCGCAGCGATATTGCCTTTAGTTTCTTCATATATAGGCAAGTTTTGTCTGCTTAGTACTAACGCCACTGGTCCTTCATTTTGCTGCAAAGCATATGCCCAAGCATTAGCCGTTTCATTAGCATCAGTCGGACGGATGACTGTAAGCCCAGGAATCGTGCGCAATGCGGTCAAATGCTCAACGGGCTCATGAGTAGGTCCATCTTCGCCAACAGCGATGGAATCATGTGTAAATACGTAAATGACAGGAAGCTTCTGCAGTGCAGCCAAACGAATGGACGGACGCAGATAGTCGCTGAACACGAAGAATGTACTTACAAACGGTTTTACGCCGCCGTGCAGTGCCATACCATTACCAGCAGCGCCCATAGCATGCTCGCGAACGCCGAAGTAAATATTACGTCCTGCATAAGATTCAACAGCAAAGGTTTTTTCACCGTTAATATCGGTCATCGTTGAATGGGACAAGTCTGCGCTGCCGCCAAAAATTGAAGGCACCGTTTTAAGATAATGATTGATCGCTTGACCGCTCGCTACACGTGTAGAAACGGTTTTGGAAGCATCAAAAGTAAGAAGATCTGCAGCATCGATGACAACAGAACCTTCAATGACTTGCTCAAGCTCCGTACCAAGCGCTGGATGCTGTTCTTTATAAGCAGCCATTAGCTGATTCCACGCTGCTTCTTTTGCTTCGCCTTTTTGTTTCAACTGTGCAAAGTGAGCTTGAACTTCTGCTGGAACGGTAAATTCTTCCTCATGATCCCAACCGTAAACCGCTTTTGTCGCTTTTGCCTCTTCTTTGCCTAGCGGATTGCCGTGTACTTTATTCGTTCCCGCTGCCTTGCTTCCGTATCCGATTACCGTACGAACTTCGATAATGGTCGGCTGCTCTTCATTGCTCTTCGCTGCTTCAATCGCTTTCGTGATTTGTTCGATATCATTTCCATCTTCCACTCGCAAATAGTGCCAATTAGCAGATTCGGCTCTCTTCTGCATGTTTTCCCCGAAAGAAAGATTGAGGTCGCCGTCCAAGGAAATATCGTTGGAATCATACAATACAATGAGTTTATCGAGCTTCATATGTCCAGCCATAGACATCGCCTCGTAAGAAATTCCTTCCATTAAGCAGCCGTCTCCGACAAGTGCATACGTGTAATGATCAACAACCGGGTATCCGTTTTGATTAAATTTTGATGCTAGGTGAGCTTCGGCCATTGCCATACCTACAGCCATCGCAAGTCCTTGTCCCAGTGGCCCTGTTGTTGCATCAACGCCATCTGTATGGCCATATTCAGGATGTCCAGGCGTTTTGCTGTTTAGCTTACGGAACTGCTTCAAGTCCTCGAGCGATACGTTATAGCCGGATAAATGCAGCAGGCTGTAAAGCAAAGCCGAGCCATGACCCGCTGATAAGACGAAACGGTCACGGTTGAACCATTTTGAATGGCTCGGGTTATGATTAAGATGGTTGCCCCAAAGTGAGTACGCCATAGGCGCCGCTCCCATTGGAAGCCCCGGATGTCCGGAATTTGCAGCGTTTATAGCATCGATAGACAGTGTACGAATTGTATCAATAGATAGTTGTTCAATTGTTTTTGTGTTAAGCATATTGTTCTCCTTTTATGGTTTCGATTTCTTGTTCGGTCTTCTCATCGAACCACCAATGGAAGCCGTCTTGTGCGAGCAGCATATCAGACTCAGCCGGTCCGTATGTGCCAGCGGCATAACGATGCAATGGAACTAAGTTTTCTTCATAGGCTTCCAAAATGGGTTGAACCCATTTCCATGACAATTCGACTTCGTCCCAATGCGCGAAAAATGTAGAGTCGCCGTGCAAAGCATCGTGAATCAAATTCTCATAAGCTTCAGGCACATTGTCTCTCGTCGCATGAAAATCGATATTCATGGGCTTGAATTCGCCCTTGTGCTGAGGGTCTCTCGTATTTAATTGCAATCTGATGCTCTCATCAGGACTGATCTCAAATACAAGCAGATT
This sequence comes from Pristimantibacillus sp. Z349TD_6, assembly GCF_056173205.1. Classification (NCBI taxonomy): domain Bacteria; kingdom Bacillati; phylum Bacillota; class Bacilli; order Caryophanales; family Paenibacillaceae; genus Pristimantibacillus (SeqCode); species Pristimantibacillus sp. Z349TD_6. Next base: position 4,454,752 of record NZ_CM149662.1, read on the forward strand.
AGGCATTTTACTATCATCGTTTGCTGCAGCCTGCTTTATTGGTTCCTTGAACTCGATCACAATTCTTGTCGATTTGTCCTTCATTCTTTTGCCTGTACGGATATAGAAAGGAACGCCCCGCCAGAAGTAATCATCGATTTGAAGTTTAGCCGCAATAAAGGTGTCGTTCATGGAGTTTGCAGCAATGTTTGGTTCGGCGGTATAACCGACTACCGATTTCCCTTGGATCACTCCTTCTCCATATTGTCCCCTTATCACTTGGGAGTTGACATCCTCTTTTTGCAGCAGCTCCAGCGATTCCATGACCAGCTTCTTTTTGAAACGGACATTTTCTGAAGTACTGTTGTTCGGGAGGTGAATGGTCAACATCATGAGCAATTGAAGCATATGGTTCTGGAACATGTCTCTGATTGCACCAACATGATCATAATAGCCAGCTCTTTCTTCCACGCCTACAATTTCGTTTGCCGTAATTTGAACGTTGGCAATGTAGCGTTTGTCCCATAGTGCTTGAAGGACTGGATTGCTTTGCTGCAGAACCTCAAGCTTCTGAACCATCGGCTTGCCAAGATAATGATCAATGCGGAAAACTTCTTCTTCCGCAAACGATTTGCTCAGGTTTTCATTCAATTCCCGAGCAGACTGCAAATCATGACCAAATGGCTTCTCGATTACAAGCCGCTTCCAACCATTTGCAGAACCAAGCCCGCTCTCGTGAATGTTAGCTGCAATCGGTTCAAAAAATTCAGGTCCAACCGACAAGTAAAACAAGCGATTTGGTGCAATGCGCAGCTCTTCTTCCCGTTTCTCAATCAGATGAAGAAGCTTATGATAATCTTCTTTGCGGCCAACATCCAATACACTATAGCGGAATGCTCGCAAGAATTTTTGAATCAATTCGGGATCATTTGCTTCACGCCTGGAAAACATACGAAGAGATTGTTCGACATTGTCCTGAAAGGTTTTATCGGATAGCTCTCTTCTACCGAGGCCGACCACGGAGAAGAACTCCGGCAGCTTTTGATCAATAAATAAATTATACAAAGCAGGGTAAATTTTTCTTTTTGCTAAATCCCCTGTCGCTCCAAACAAAACAAATGTGGTAGCCTCCATGTTCTTTCTCCTTCCAGCAGTGCTTTGTAGTTAGTACTGGTTTCTATTTCCTAATTCCACTATAATACGAATATGACCTATACAAGTAATTCATATTTTTCACAGGAGCTATAGATACTGTCTATGATCAATTATGAGCTATACAAAGTTTTTTACTGGACGGCGAAGAAGGGAAGCTTATCCCAAGCCGCAAAATCGTTGTATATCACGCAGCCGAGCGTTAGCCATGCCATCAAACAGCTGGAAGACAGCTTAGGCATCATTTTGTTTTACCGGAATTCAAAGGGTGTTGCTCTGACGCAAGAGGGTGAAATCCTTTATTCCTATATTGAGAAATCTCAAATTCTCATCTCACTAGCCGAAGAAAAGATGGCGGCGCTTAAAAATTTGGACAGCGGTGAGCTGCGGATCGGTGGAAGCGATTCGTTGTTCAAGCATTATTTGCTGCCTTATTTGGAAACCTATCACGAAAAATATCCCGGTATCAAGCTGCATCTGAATCATGGAACGACACCGGAAACCATCGCTTTTCTGAAGGAAGGCAAAATCGATTTGGGCGTCGTTCGTATGCCCATCGTCGATTCTCAGCTAGAAGTTATGAAGGGTATTCAGCTGCAGGATTGTTTTGTAGCAGGAGCACGTTATGCTGAGCTTAAGGACAAAGTGCTTTCACTAGAAGTGCTGCTTCAATATCCAATTATCCTGTTCTCTCGAAACAGTCGTGTACGAATGGCGATTACCGAACTATTCCAAAATTATGGGCATCAGATCAAGCCTGAAATTGAGGTAGGAAGCGTTGATTTACTCATCGAATTCGCGCGGAAAGGCCTCGGTATTTCTTATGTGACTAAAGAATTTATTGCCAAAGAATTGGAAGAAGGTTCTCTCTTTGAGATTCAATTGGATATTCAGATGCCTCCTTCCCAAGTAGGCTTTATGATCATGCACAATATGCCATTATCCAATGCGGCAAGCAAGTTTTTGGAGCTAGTGAAATAGCAGCTTATGGAAGAAAAAAAGGTCAAGCATGTCGGTTTTTCACCATGCTTGACCTTTTTTCTATCTATTTTTACGGAACCAATTTCTTATTAGCGGTTTTATGTCGTTAATTTATATCTTCTTGACAATTGCTTTATTAATGTTTAAAGCTTTTTAGTTCCTTTTTAATACATCACAATGAAAGGACGGCTTTAGCATAGCTAACGTTATCTATAAATAAAATTGAGAACTCTAATTTTTCGGATTGTAATCAATGGATATTGACCTTTTATTAGAACCTATATTACCACTTAAAAAAATGTCAATATCCGATCCAGTGATTAGTTCTACTAAAAACCCTTTATTAATTGACTGTTGATTTTCATCCTGCTCAATATAGCTATAGCTTTCTATTTCCCCATTGTATTGTAAGCTTTTCAATTCTTTCTCGTAAAAGGAGTAAAATTCTTTGTCATCAACATAAGTTGAGTAAAAAGGAGAACAGCCATCGGATTTCCCATGAAACACAGTTCTTTTCGGAAGTGGAATAGAAATATTAATTTGGTCTTCCATATAGGATTCACACTCATAGATTTTACTTGGAAATAAGTAACTATGAATATAATTGTTAAATTCTAAATTCCAGAAGTAAATTTGGAATAAAGCAATAATTGGTATGGTATAAGCTAAAAATTTTTTAGTTGATCCCTTGTCTTTTTTTATTCCGATTATTACTACGCAAACAATAAAAGCTAAAATCATAATAACAGTATAGGGAATGTATAATATATTACCCGCCATAGAGCCACATCCCTTATTAGCAATTTACCGCTATTACGATCTTAATATTGTAAAAATATCGACAACTAGGCAGTTTTCACCCAAATTGTCGATACCTGATATTTTATATAAACTCACTTAATATCGCATCTCTAAAACGCATATGATGCAGCTTTTCCCAATAAATCCTTCTATTAATCCACATCTTGAAGATGAGCACTAGTGCTTCTATATCGTATCATGAAAAATAGCCGATTCATATGATCAACAATGATAACCGTACAAAATAATGACTTTTTCTATTGCCAAACCCACACGTATTTCCAATAACAAAATTACTTAAGCTTCGACAGACCAACAATCCAGTCCGCCAGCTCCTTCGTTTGTGCGAGGAGAGCGATAGGATCACGATACCATGAACGTTCTTCATTCCAAAGGAAAATTCGTTCTTCACGTACCGCTTCCAGAGAACCCCATATCGGATCTTTTTTGAGCTCTTCCAGCGATGACTCGGTCGTTAGGACGATAAAGTCCCCTGCATACTCCGGAAGTTTCTCTATTGATATTTTCGAATAAGTATTAGCTAATATATTTTCAGGGATTGCAGTTGGAGCAGCAAGGCCCAGCATCTGATAAATATTTCTCCCTCCACGACCTGATTTGGGGCCAAATGCGAAAACTTGTCCATCATACTCCTGGAATACAGAAAATGTAGAACCTTCTGGTAAAAGCCCTGCAATTTTCTCCTTCGCTTCAGCTGTATGGAGATCATATTGTTTCAACCATTCAGCCGCCTCGTTTTCTTTGCCTAATACTTCTCCAAAATAGGTTAATTCTTCATGAACACTATTGAAGGTATTAGAGGCGATAGACACCGTCGGTGCAATCTCACTATATTTCTCATAAGCCTCTGGCTTGGTCGTATGTGTAATAATAATATCCGGTTCTATAGAAAGGAGCTTCTCTATTGAATCACCGACATCTTCCACACCTTCCAAATGACCCTTTAAATACGGGCTATTCAGCAGCACATTATTGGAACCGATCGGTTCAACGCCAAGAGCAATTACAGTGCCCAAATAGTCAATAGATGCAACTCGCTTTGGATTAATTGGAACTTCCACATCACCAAAATGGGTAGATACTATTTTTGTTTCATTCAACTGCGCAGCAGTTGTAGAACTATTGGCAGACTGATTGTCTGATGTTTTCTCTGTTCCTGTCGTATTGCCCGAGCTCGCGTTTCTCGGGGTGTTAGTCGCTGCTGAGCACGCACTAACCATAATAGCAAAACAGAGCCATAATGTAGACAGCATTACCGTTTTGGAGCCTTTGTTCATTGTGTAATCCTCTTCTCCTATTAATTGAGAATGTTTTTCATTCTCATTATAAATATAGTTTTGAGAGGTTTGATTAACAATGGAGTTTTTTAACGCTTTTTTTGTATGATTAGAACCCTGACCTTGATCGGACAGATGTTTATTTCGAAATTTTCCAGGTGCAATACCAGCATATTTTTTGAAAATACGATTGAAATAGAACAAATCTGAATATCCCACATTCAATGCGATTTCTTGTAAAGTAGCATCTGTCGTAAGCAATAAAAATTGTGCTTTCTCTATTCTCAATTTAATGACATATTCAATCGGACTGAATCCTGTCTGCTCTTTAAATTTGCGCGTAAGATACTGTGGACTATAATTGAGCTCCAAAGATAATGATTCCATTGATTTCGGCTCTTGATATCTATCGGATAAAAAGCGCAATACTTGCTCTGCTAGATTATTTTGACTAATCGCCTCAGAGCTTTGCAGCATTTGACGAAACAGCCTATGTACGAATTGATAAAATACCCCTCTAACCTGCAGCATGTCCAGCTTGTTTGCTTGAATCCAATCTCTATGCATCATTTGCACAAATTCCAAAAGTGCCAGCCCGTCATATGGCGTATAGCTGTATGACTTTTCGAATGGATTATCACTTTGCATCAGTAATTTAAAATCAAATAGACAGTTTTGCGGCAATACTGCCTTATATAAAATCAGAAAGTATTCAATTGCCGTTTCTGCTTCGATCTCCAAGCAAGCTCCTTTCCCTCCGTGCAACACATAAAACCTGTCGGCAAAATGGACATCTCCATCCAGCCAAAGCCGACCTCTGCCGCGAACAATATAAACAAAGGTGCTGGTGGGCAATGGATACTTTTTTAAGCATTTTCCTTGCTCTAACGTGTTTTGTCTAACATCTAAAACCCTTACAATTGCCTGATCCCATAATTGGATATGGTCATTAATGTTCATTTGCTTGATTCAAATCCTCTCTTTACTCTCGCAACGATCAAAGTGTAAAACTTTTTGCTTTTATAGCAATATACCTTTATATAAGTGTATTTATTGAGAATTGTTCTCATTGTTATTGTATAGGAAAATAATAGAACTTTCAATTTGCAATCATGAACACTTTCAGCGATTCCATTTTTCCAGCATGGATAAAGCTTCTATCTATTCATTAATAAACCTCCCTTTGAATATGAATGCCAAATCGAAAGTCCTTTCATAGAAAAAGCAGGTTTCAAATGTTTCTAGATAAATTTCTGAAAAGTGTAATGCCCATTAATGACCGACTACTCATAGTCTATAAATTTTGTACTTCTGTCACTTCAAAATGTGTTAAAGACTACACAACATATACAAAGTTATGTATTTAATGATTAACACAAAAAAGGCAGTCAATAAATCTTGACTGCCTTTCCGCGATTATCACAGTTTTTATTTTCTGTATATTTAATCTAAACTCACATAGCTGAAGAAGAAATTTTTTATAAAAAATTTAGAAGTAAAACCATCACTAGTTATACACCTCGTGTACGCACCGACCATGCTTTCTTCGCCATAATAGGAATAAACGATACGATCAGAATAAAACATAAAATATACGAAAGATTCATTTGAATTGAATATAAGAGGGTTCCCAAAATCGGGCCAACAAACGATCCCACGCCTTGAACCGCAGCGACGATGGATGCAACGGGTGCTTGTTCCTTCTCATTAACGGCAAGAGAAGCGGCAGTCGTATAACCAGGCATTACAAATCCGATGCCGATACCGAAGCTAGCAAAAGCAAGCTCATAGTAGTGCGGGAGAAGCAAAAACAATAGAAATCCTGCTCCAAGAGCACTTAAACCAACGCTCATAAGCTGACTTGGCTGCCATTTCAAGAAACGACCAATCAGTACTTGTGCAGCAACAACAAACAATCCTGCAGTGGAGAGCCCTAATCCAGTCATTCGTGTTGCCGCTTGTACAGAAACAGAAAGCCGATCCTGAATGTAGAATCCGCTGGTCACCTGCAACATAATCATTACAGTGGACAAAATCAACCCTATCGTAATGTACAAACGAATTCGAGAATCAATCGGAGACAGCTTCGCAGCACTATTTTGTACGGAAACGACCTGATTGCCTGGAATGATTATCATGAATACAACAATTACAATCAGTAATAATCCTGCCGAGACATAGATAGGAGCTGTTAGCCCTGCGGATGTTAAAGCAGCTCCCATTGCCGGTCCAACTACAAAACCAAGTCCATTGGCTGCTCCGAATAAAGCCATCCCTTTGGCTCGATTGTCCGCTGTCGTCCAGTCCATTAAATAGCTCTGAGCCATCGCTGGAATCGCCCCGAAAAAAAAGCCGGCAAACGCACGAAGACCCAGAAAAACCCAGAAAAGCAGCTCAGTTGATAAGCTCTCCCTTTGCGCTGCATCTGCGACCCATGCAAACGCCGTAACCATAACTGCATACCCCAGCAAGGCCGAAATCATAATAAGCTTTCTGCCTATTCGAGCCCATCTCCCCCATACAAAGCTACCTAAGATCCAGCATATTCCCGTAATAGTAACCAAGCTGCCCGATTCGATTTCCGTTAAGCCCAAGCTCCGTGCAAGCGGCCCAAGAATGGGATTAAATGTTGCGATCGAAATCATAGCCGTTAGAACTGTGATGAAAATAACGACAAAGTACTTTTTCATAATCATCTCTCACTCCTCTTCCTGTAAATAATTATCACAAACGATAATCTCGCTATCTACCTGCTGAAGATTTTTATTCACCTGCTGAAGACCAAATAAAAAAACGACCTCAGCCTACAAACGGCCAAGATCGAATTTTTGTGGAAAGCTTAATTATAGGTTTGTTTTGCCTGTTGCAAAAAATCACTGGGATTACAGCCATAATGTTTCCGAAATGCGGTAGCAAAGTTGCTCGGATTGCTGTATCCAACGGCTATGGCTGCTTCGCACACCTTCATTTGGTTCGTTTCCATAAGCCAGGCCCCTTTTATAAGCCGCTGCTCTCGAACAAGCTCAAATATCGTCATTCCGAATAATTCACGAAAACCCTTCTTTAGTTTTGTCGTGCTCAGCCCTACTATTTTGGATAATTCATGGATGGAGCGCGGATGCTCCAAATGATTGACGATTACTTGCCGAGCCATATGCAGCTTTTCTAAATCATTCCTGCCCTGTATTCTTGTAGCATTCAGAGAAGTGCTTACTCCTCCATGTTCGTGCACAAATAACAAAATAAGCTCCAAAGCTTTACTTTCCATATATAAACGCTTAAGTGGTCCTTGATAAGTGCATAACAACATATCAGAAACAATTTTTGCAATTTCAGGGGAAATGGCATAATTATGAACCGTATTTTTATAGTAATTCAATAATCGAACAAGCCGCTCCCGTTCTTCTTTTTCCTCAAAATAGAAGCTCAGTTCCTCTGGCCGAAGTCTTACTTTAATCCCATAGCTTTTGGAATTAGAGCTTGTCTCATGATAAACCTTCGTATGGTCTGTGAAGAATACCGTATTCCCCGGGGAATTTGAGATGGCTATCGGCGTACCGTTCCACTCACAGTAAACCTCTCCGCTAAGCTGATATGCAAGACCAAGAACTTGGCATTCTTGTTCAATATACAGCTTCAAGTTTTCGCGTAAAAACAAATCTTCAACCAAAATTTCCATGCCCGGTCTAATCTTCATGCGTGAAATAAAACCGCTTCCCACACTTTCCGGTAAATCCAGACGCTGTTCCCAGCTTGAGAAAGAAAGCTTACGATCCATTCCTTCCGATAAAAGATCTATATATTCATGAACATCTGCTAATTTAAATTGATGTCGCATAAGACACTGTCCTTTTCAACTTTTAAATGAAAACGATTCTCAATATAATCTTATAAGAAATGCAGTTGAAGATCAAACTTAATTTAGCAAATTCCATGAAACTTTCATAAGATTAGCTTGATTCGAATGGAAGCGATTCTGCATGAAGAGACGGTTTCTTTTGTAACAAGCGTTTCGCAAAAAGAGTAAAAAGAATCAAGGAAATCGCGACGGACAAAGCACTGACGACGAACAACACTTTATAGCTTGCATACTGAGAGACAGAGCCTAACATGATCGCGCCAAACCCAATACCAAGGTCATTAGCAGTTGAGATGGAGGCGTTCGCGACTCCTATACGATTCGGGTGAGCCAAACGGATCGTAGCTGCTTGAAGAGCTGGCTGCGCGGAACCGAAGCCAATACCATATAAAATCGCCGACAGGAGTACGCCCATCAATCCGCTCGAGAGGCTCAATACTATCAATGCAATAATCGTAATTATAAGTGCCGGAACAATGACAAAAATTTCTCCATACCGATCAGATAGTTTTCCCGAAATGGGACGGCTTAGGGCAAGCGTTGCAGCAAATGCTAGAAAAAACGCTCCGGAATTAACCTGAATCGACTCAGCGAATAGCGGAACAAAGGTTGTAATGCCGCCATAAGCAATAAAGAGAAAAAAGACCGAGGCCGCAACGGGCAAAACCGATTTTTCGAATAATTCAATTTTTCTCGTGCCAGCTTTTGGCTGGAAAGGCATTTTTGCACCTAACATTAGGAGCAGTGCTCCTGCAGAGAGGACCACAGCGATTAAAAACAAATCGTTGTATGATCGATTTTGAGCAACCCAGATGCCGAACATTGGGCCGATTGCCATAGCCAGTGTCATGGATGTGCTAAACCACCCCATTCCCTCACCACGCCGGGTGGACGGGATCATGTCTGTAATCGCCGTCATCGTAGCGGTTGTAGATACTGCCCAGCTCATGCCATGCAATATTCTGAGCCCCAACAAAACAGCAATTCCCCCGACCCAGTTATACATATACATTGCTAAGATGAAGAGAATCAGTCCCCAAATGATAAACGGACGCCTGCCGAACCGGTCTAGCAGCCCGCCAACAAGCGGCCGTAAAATAACAGCAGACAACATAAACGCACCCATCGCCAGACCGACCTGCGATTCATTGCCTCCCAGTTGTTTGATGAACAACGGAAGCGTCGGATACAGCATATAAAATGCATTAAATAAGAACAGGTTACCTATAGTCATGAGAATAAACGACTTCGTCCATAGGCGTTCCATATTTCATTCCTCCTTAGGTGCAAAAATGTTTTGATTTTTACTGATGAACAATAAACAGGAAATACAGATGATATAAAAAAGCTTAATCCATGGAGTGAACTCCAAGTCAATACATAAATCCCACTTGCTTCGGAGCAAAAATGTATGGCCAATTACAATGACGTAATAATAATCATTGATTCATTAATGAACACTTGTCTATAATTATAAGCAGATGTAAAACATCTGCAATTGTTAACTGAACGCGATTTGTTAATTAATGAACAACTTCTGTATATTTGTTAATTATTTACGAAAGCTTGGTGACCTGAAATTGGCTAAAGTAGATCGAAGAATACAAAAAACGCAGGATGCGTTAAAAAAAGCGGTTATAGATCTGATGTCAGAAAAAAAATTTGATGATATTACAATTCAGGATCTTTCCGACAGGGCGAATGTGAGCCGCGGGACCATCTATCTTCATTATTTGGATAAATATGATCTGCTGGATAAACTCATTGAAGAACATATTGATGTGCTAAGGGTAACGTGCAGAGCGGCTGCGGAATTGGATTTTACCGAATCGACACTAATCTGGACTGAATATTTTGAACGTCATTATTCATTTTTTTCCATGATGTTGGCGAGTAAAGGCGCTCCTTACTTTCACGGTCGATTTCTTGCATTTCTTATCGAAGAATTTAAAAATGAGATCGATGTAACGAAAGGAAAAAATGAGGGGTTAAATGAAGATCTTCTCGTGAGGTTTGTCGCTTCCTCTTTTGTTGGAGTAGTGGAATGGTGGTTCATGAATGAAATGCCTGTCCCCCATCATGTCTTAGCAGAACAACTGGGGACATTGCTGGAGAGGAATGTATAATCGTTATAAACGAACGGCGTACATTATCTTGCTAAGCTCGTCAGTACATTAACTTCAGTGCTCTCTAATATCTACTAAATAAGGCTTGCGTATTAAATCGAATTTATAAACGAAAAAATATTTATTATCTGCCTTTATTAGATTCCAAGTTGTTAATGGAACTTTAATTTTATCCGTACGAGTTTGGTCAGCATATATAATATTTATAAAATGATTTCCGCCTTTACTCTCCTTGCTTTCAATCGTGCCAACTGTGATACGAGTAGTCTCTATCGGCTTATAGATCCAAAATATGATGAAACTTACGAAAACAATCAAAACAACAATATACTTGTTTCTCATCAATTTAAGCATTGCTGCAGACCGCCCTTTCTAGTCTAATCGGTATTTTTTTGTTTGTAGAAGTTAATTATGGAAGTAATTTCACGTATTTGAATTTTGTTACAAATCATAAAACTAATTAATACTTTAGTCAATCATCTTTTCTAAGTAGACGCTTCACTTCCAATCAATAAAATAGCCACCGCAATGGGTGGCTAGTACAATTATTTAAAATGACCCTTCGGCTTTTTGCCGCTCCATCTTTCGTCAACCTTCTCAAAGGCCGATTGGTATCTCGCATCCACACTAATTCGGTATTGATTGGTTGTATTCTCCAGTGAGCAGTGCATTAAAAACATGCCAAAAATGAGTACATCGCCTGCCTGAAACTGAGTTGTCGCCCACTGACCACCGAACTTCTCTGTAATAACAAGCGGATCATCCGTGTAATGTCCCAAACCATCACGATCCGAATCTTTGGAACCATACGATTGCTTCAGCTTTTCAAATCGATGCGAGCCGAGGCAAATCGCCAGTCCCCCCATTTCATACGAAACATCTCCAAGAGGAGACCATACGGTATAGACATTCGGGGTACCTCTTCCCATGTAAACAATGTCGTAGTGCGCTCCTGTAAAATCACCTTTGCCTACCGCACGAAGCCACTTGTAATGATAAGTCAGTGACTGTTCTCCGAGAAATTCGTCGAAGAAACGCATGATGTGCTCCCCATTCAAAACATTAAGCAGTGCAGGTAGATCCTCGTTTGTTCCTCCAAAAAAAATCGTTTTGCTTCCATCTGCCATTACGCCATCTTCTAATTGCGTATCCCGATCTAGCTTTCCCATCTGTTTCATCTTTTCCAAAATATTTGTTCGAGCCTGCATCACCTTATCGCGATCATGAAACCCGCGGATCAGTAAATAACCGTCTTCCTCCATCCGATCGCGCAGCGCCTGAACATCATGAAAAATATCATTTGAGCTTCTGAGCTCTGTGAGCTCTTTTCCATCCATTTCTAATTCACGGCTTCCAACTTTAAGCTTCATTTCAATTACACTCCTCTACTCGGTATTTGTTCTAAGTGTAGAGGAAAATCATCTATGCATCCATGGATACATGTATTCACATCATGTATAATTGTACATATTATACATAGAATTCACGGTAATTTGTGAAATTAAATGTATATTAGAACAATGGAATGGAGTTGATTAATATGACCTACATGAATATTCCTTATATCCTTGGAAAAGAACCTATCAGCTTCCCTCAATTTAATTCGATTTGGAAAGTGCAGGCTGACGATGCATACAACATTATAACCAGTGAAGGATTCGTCGTTCCCGGTCTTTTTATTACTTATGAAGGTAAGGGCATCCTATCCCAAGGGAATGACCGCTATGAGCTGCAAGCAGGCACTTTCTTTTTCGTTCAGGAGGGAATTCCCTCCGAATACAAGTGTCAGGATAATAACTGGAAATTTTATTATCTTGATTTCAATTCCCTGGACGCCATTCGAAATCTGCAGCTCCCTGTAAGCAAGGTCGAAACAACAGGAAAAGTTGCAGAGGCAGTACTGCTGTGCGAGCGTATCATTGATACTTTGATTGCAGAATCCTTCGGCTACGCTTATTCTTCGAATATCTTCCTGCAACAATTATTGGTACTCTTTGCTAGAGAGCTTGAGTCAGGTCAGACCTCGCGCCAAACCGAACTCAACAATATATTAATCTATATCCATCGGAATATGGATAAGGGTATTCGGGTCGAAGAACTCATCGAACGCAGCGGCTTGTCGCGAACGTCCTTTTTTTCGCGCTTCCGCGCATTAACAGGCCAATCACCCAGCGAGTATATGCAAAATTTAAAGCTAGAATCGGCCAAAGTATCGCTGGAAACAACAAGCCTGTCAGTGAAGGAAATTTCATCCCAGCTGCAATTTTATGACGAGTTTCATTTCTCTAAGCTGTTTAAACGAAAGTATGGTCATTCTCCAAGCAATTGGCGGTCTTCCAGAGGAACATGAATCCTAGCTGAATGATGAATCGTTTTTTGTCCGTTCCGCTTTTACATGTTTCAGCTGGGCGACGATAATGACACTAATGATTGCCAGAAGGAACCATGAGCTAATCTTACTGAAACTGACCAGCTGCCAGGTTTGATTCTGATCAGGATATTTCCAAGCATTAAAAAATGTGGCTATATTTTCAGCTAACCAAATAAAAAAACCTACAATAATAAATGAAAGGGTTAAAGGCATTCGATAAGTTATAGCTCTGACCCTAAATATGATCCATGTTTTCCAGAATACAATAAATACAAGCGCCGTCAGCCACCAGCGAAAATCAGGAATAAAATGATGTGTGAAAAAGTTGAAATAAATGGCTCCTCCAAGCAGCGCCGATGGTACAAGCCCAGGCCAGCCCGTCATGTCCATTCGTAGTCTCCGCCAAACCTGACACATAAAGCTTGCAACACTTGCATACATAAATCCGCTATAGAGCGGGACACCAAGCAACTTTGTAAACCCTAGCTCCGGGTATGACCAAGAGCCCATCCTGACCTTATAGATCTCAAGCAGCAAACCAATGATGTGAAATATACAGATTACTTTGATTTCATCACGTGTCTCTAATCCGCTGCGATACATGAGATATTGCACGCCAAGCAGTACAAGTAGAATGGCATCATAACGATGAATGAAAGGTATTTCTACGATGTTAGAAAGAGCTAATGTTCCAAAAATCGCAATTGGAAATATGCAGCTCATCGCCTGATGGTAGCCAAAATGCAGTAGTTGTAACATTGATTTCAATTTGTTTCTCTCCTCACCATGACCAAAGGATAACATTTCACGACAGTGTCAACGTTCAACAACTGTCCTACGAGATAGAGCTCCTGCCATGTTAAATAAAAAAACAATTTCCTTTTCTACTCAGGAAATTGTTTTTTATTTTATTTTATTGTTCTATAAATTATGTTTATTTTTTTGATCATAGAAATGACAGCGAGCAACAATAATAAAATAATTCCACTTAAAAATAATAGATAACTTAATGGAATTAAAAAGAACAATGGTTCTATTAGCGTACCATCTGGAGCTACTTCAGATTTACCCATCATTCCGATAACTAGACAAATGATTCCCAAAAAAATTGGGATAGAAGCTAATTTTAACCACGCTGATAATCCTTTCTGTCTCATAAAAACCCTCCTCTTAGCTAACTATGAAAATAATATCGTCAATATCCGTGTAAGTCAATATAAATTTATCGCAAAACAATAAATGCTTGTTGTTTTAATTACTTTCAATGTTTTCCACTTTCGTATTTGTAAGCTCTCGCTCAAATCGTTTAGCTCAACGCCACAAATTCGTAACAACTTGCTCATTGTGCATCATTGCCCATTGGGCAATAATATAAGCAGGGATTATTTTTGAAAAAGCTTCCATTCTATTTAAAAGGGGTGAACGCTTAAGCGTTACATGATGAATAAACAAAGCCTACGCGATATCAAAAGAGAAGCAACCGCGAATGCGCTTGCCGATGCAGCTTTCGCTCTTGCTCTGGAAAGGGGAATGGATGGTTTCGTCGTCGAAGATGTCGTGCAGCGCGCCGGTTACTCCAGAAGAACGTTTGCCAACCACTACTCCTGTAAAGAGGAAGCGATAGCTTCGGCAGCTCTCATCTTTAAAGGCGCCGACGAAATTGGGAATTGGATCAAAAGCTTAAACGAGGACATGTCCCCACTCGACATTCTTCACCAGTTGATGAAGCTGCATCTGACAGGAGAACATATTGGAAAACTGCGACAGCTTGTATCATTTTCGAGGCAGCACCCTACGCTTGAGCCTTACATTTTAAGCGGACTGCGCCGTTTGCAAATTATGGCTCAGGAAACTTTAGATGAGTTTTCCCATGAACGATATCCCGATGGGTATACCCATCTCCTCGCCGGAGCTGTTTATGGAGCCATGCTCCCCATACTGGATGGCAGCCTGAGTGTGCTGTTACCAGGTCAATCAGCCGCTGAGACCCCAGAGGCCGTAACGTTCGATCAATATTTAGATACTATGTTTGGTTACTTGCGAAACGGATTTTAGTACACTACCTCACGTTATTCCTACATGCAAAGGAGAATCATTAACAGATGTCAACTTTTCTGTACAGATTGGGTAAGTCAGCCTATACCAAGCCATGGTATTTCATTATTAGCTGGATCGCAATTCTCGGAGTAGTGCTCGCTATACTCGGGGTCAATGGAATCCATGTAACGTCCGATATGAAAATTGAGGGAACGGAATCACAGAAGGTATTAGATCAATTGTCAGCGGAACTGCCAGAAGCTTCAGGCGGACAAGCCAGCATCGTGTTTACGGCTCCCAAAGACGAACGACTAGATACACCAGAGCGTTTGAGCGCAATTACTAAAGCTGTTAATGATGTTTATAACCTTGAATATGTTATTAATGCTGCTGAATTGGCTGCTAAAGCCGGCGCTTCAGCTCCAGAAAACGCTCAAGGGAGCGCACCACAACAAGGGGATGGAACAGCGCAAGCAACCACAGGTGAATTACCTCCCTTCGGCCCTCTAATGGTCAACGGTGTTCCGGTACCTGGCGTGATGCTTGCCTCTGACGGCAGCGTTGCCCTATTCCAATTCCAATTCACCGTTCAGCAAATGTCGCTTCCTGAATCGGTACCCGATTCCGTCATTGATGCCGCCATGTCTGTTGAACAAACGGGTATTCAAGCATTGCCAAGCGACTCGCTGTCAACTAAACCTTCCATTGGATCAACAGAAGCTATCGGTATTGCCGTAGCTGCCGTTGTGCTATTCATGACACTTGGTTCGGTTGTTGCAGCTGGCTTGCCTCTTCTAACTGCCTTAATGGGAGTAGGAATTAGCGTAGGAGGAGCATACGCCTTCTCAAAATTCATCCATATGACTGATCTCACTCCTGTTCTAGCGCTTATGGTTGGGCTTGCCGTCGGAATTGACTACTCGCTGTTTATCGTAAATCGTCAACGCCGCATGATTCTTGATCAGGGATTAAGTGCGCGGGAAGCAGCCAGCAGAGCAGTCGGCACTGCCGGAAGTGCAGTGTTTTTCGCTGGCTTGACCGTTATTATTGCTTTGTGCGGCATGCTTGTCATCGGAATTGGCTTCTTGTCTGCCATGGCGCTTGTTGCTGCGTTGGCTGTCCTCGTCAATGTTCTGGTTGCTTTAACTCTACTGCCGGCTCTGCTAGGTTTGCTTGGTGAACGCATCTGCTCGACAAAAGCGCGTACAAAGAGCAGCACCCAAACGAATAAAACTACTCAAGGGTTTGCACACCGCTGGGTAACGGCTGTAGCGAAAGGACGCTGGCTAGTTATTATTGCTGTTATTGTCATTCTTGGCGCAGCAGCACTACCAGTCGCAAAAATGGAAATGGGCATCCCTTCAGGTGCCACGGCTAACTTAGATACACCATCAAGGCAGAGCTATGACGCCATTTCAAACGGTTTTGGCGAAGGCTTCAATGGCCCGCTGCTCCTAGTAGCAAAGCCAAAAGGCGCATCGGACAAAGTGACGCCGGAATTGCTGAATGGTCTAGTGCAGGATCTAGGGAAGCATGAAAATGTTTCGCTTGTGACACCTATGGGCGTAAACAAAACCGGAGATATGGCGATTATTAGCCTCATCCCCAAAACAGGTCCAACGGATGCAGAAACCAAAAACCTAGTTCGTGAGATTCGAGCTTCTGATTCCAGCATGGCGCTAACGTATGATGTCACGGTTGGCGTTACTGGGTTCACAGCAATTAACATCGATATGTCATCAAAGCTGGCTGAGGTGTTCCCTCTCTACGTCGGCATTATCGTCATTCTATCGCTTATTATTCTGCTGCTCGTATTTCGCTCAATCATCGTTCCACTCAAAGCTACGGTTGGATTCCTTCTCAGTGTGCTCGCTACATTCGGGATTACTACGGCCGTATACCAATGGGGATGGCTTCACTCCCTCTTCGGCTTTGATACCGGAGGTCCGCTGCTCAGCTTTATGCCAATTATGGTTACCGGCATTCTTTACGGGCTGGCAATGGATTATCAGGTGTTCCTCGTCAGCTCCATGCGCGAGTCTTACGTACATGGTCATCACGGAACAGAGAGTGTCGTTCACGGCTACAATCAAGCCAGCCGTGTAGTAGTAGCCGCTGCCGTGATTATGGTGTCCGTGTTTGCAGGCTTTATTTTCGCACATGATATTATGATCAAGCAGATCGGATTTGCGCTCGCAATCGGCATTCTTATTGACGCTTTCTTCGTTCGCATGGCGCTTGTACCAGCTGTCATGGCTGTCTTTGGCGACAAAGCTTGGTGGCTGCCGAAATGGTTAGACCGCATGCTGCCGAACCTGGATGTCGAAGGTGATAAGCTTCTAGCTGAACTGAAGAGCCAGGAGAGCGCTGCTAACATTAAGGCTAAACCTCGTCGAGCATATTGATTCAATTTTCGCTAATTTGATTTACAAAAAAGGCAAACCAGATCATCTGGTTTGCCTTTTTTTACATATAATCCCGAAGTCATGCATCGGGAATTGTAGAAGAATTATTGAACCCATTAGATTGACAAAATTATGATTGAGGATTCGTTGGGGTATACTATCACGTATTGAGATTAAAATTCACTTTTTTGTATATTTTACAACATATTCTGAAATATTTTTTCTCATTTGCATTCACTTCCATTGCTTTGTATAAAGTTATTAGTGTATTATTTGTCCTTAGAATACAAAAAAATAGAACCGTAGAGGACGTGTTTACATGCAAGCAAAAATTACACTTCAAGAAGGTCAAAGACTAATTACGAACAAAGATTTTGAAGTTGCCATTGCTCAAAAAGCAATAATCAAACCAATGCAAAACGGCATGCAGATTAGACCAGCTTCAACCATAACAGGATATAACGATGATTCCGTTCGTATGTCAGATGGAAGCATTATTCACAGAACAGCAAATTCATTTTTCGTTTAAAAAACAATGTCTACAAGGCCGATGTAAAAATCGGTTTTTTTATTTTTTATATGACCCTTAACATTATGATTAACAACTGAATGTGAGCATGGAACAAAAAAAAGCAAGGAAACTTCCCCTGCTTTTTTTACTTTATTTAATTGATTTATAATACTCCGCAAACACGTCAGCGAAAGCTTCTGCAGTTTGGAGATTTTCTTCTAACGTATTATTTACTCCCCCAAATTCCAGAAGCAGGCTTCCATTAGAGACGGACTGGTTGTACTCGGCATTCCCCTGGTGGGCGCTTTTCATAAGAACTCCCCTCGATATGCCAGGATACTTCTTGTTCAATAAAGCGTTTAACGCTTCGGCGAACTTTTTGTTTTCCTTATGTGCAGGATTAGCGTCTCCAATGACGAACATAATGCGCGCATACGTTTTACCATTAATGACAACCGTTGTTTTGTTGCGCGGAACATCAGCGTCACGGTGAATATCGAAGAAATAGGATAGTGATGAATTAGCCTTCATCGCCTTGTCGACTGCTTTACGCGATTCAACGTAGGCTTTTGTGTAGCTTAATTTCTGTTCATTCAATCTTTCAGTAAAGTCGGTCTGTTCAACAATGGAGGCTATCCCTTTTTTCTGAAGACTCTCAGCAAGCTTCTTGCCTACAAGCGTAATGTTCACTTTGGCATCGTCGACGGAGGTCCCTTTTGAATTACCTAATACATTTCTCCAGGACTCCCTATTATGCGTATGATAGATATACACTTTACTGCCGCTTTGTTTGTTACTCCCCGTGTTCACAACCCAATTAGCAACGTAAGCGGTTCCTCCACTAGGCAGCGATACTTTATACCAATCTCCTTCTAGTCCGACGACAGGAAAGGTTTCTCCCGCTCTCGCCTTGGCAACAATCTCATAATCTAAACCAGGGCCTTTGCGCAAATTAGTAGTATCTACGATATTTACTATAGCTTCCTTATCTTGACCACCACTCGGCTTGTTGGTATTTTCCTGGTTTTGTCCATTATTTGAAGTAGGTTGGCTGCCACTACTCTCAACCGTCTCCACTACCCAATTTGCAACATAAGCCGTGTTACCGCTGGAAAGAGTTACTTTGTACCATTCCCCTTTCGATCCAACGATTGGATAAGAAGTGCCAGCCTTCGCTTTGGCAACAATCTCATATTCAAGTCCCGGTCCTTTGCGCAAATTGGTAGTATCCACAATTTTAGCGATTGTTTCTTTCTTTTGAACGGTTTGAGCGTACTGTTGTACTCCCTGGCTTAGCTTTTTTCCTGCCGACAAGTTCTGAATTGACGCATAGGCAGAATCGGATCCCCCTGCTAATAAAGAAAGAATGATCGTTCCACCCAATAGTTGATTTCTTAATCTCAAAGCTAACTTTCCTCCATTTCAAATACTTATTCTACGAATTTCGACAGCAATGGAGGAAAATCCTTCTAATCTATTTTCTAGAACGCGAAAATGAGCGTAAATTCCTAGTAGAGTCATTCAAAAGACATGACAGATAAAGACAAATCAATTTATCAAGCACTCATATGTAACTATATTTTTTACGAGCACCTATTTTTTCAACTGTGACACTATTGTTTTTAACTCAATTAAGTCATCTATGACGATATCTGCCTGAGAGAGTTCGTCTTCTTGTGCAAAATCAAAGTTGCATCCAATGGCAACTAAACCATTTTCTTTGGCTGCATTTATATCCGATAGACGATCTCCTACTACAACTGCGTTGGTAATACCGTATTTCTCAATGATGCTTTGAACTAAATCTGATTTATTCAGTGATTCAATTTGTTGAATACTAAAGGCTTCAGTAACCCAGGTATCCAAATGATAATAACTAACGATTGCTTTTAAATAATCCGTTAAACCATTGCTAGCTATGTATATTGAAAATCCATTGTCTTTTAGATAACTAAAAACTTCTTTTACATTAGGATATAAAGCACCATTCCCGCTTCTAATGTTTTCAATTAATCGTTCTAGAAAGTATAAGTCCGTTTGTTCCCTTATTTCTTTGGAATGGTTGGGCAAGAGAGTTTCCCAAACCTTCGGTAAAGGTATACCCATAATTTCGCGGTATTTATCAATAGGCGTTGCGCTGTCCCATTCATTTATTGACCTTAACTGATCAAACGCATCTTCAAGTGATATTTCTAAAATTTTATTTGTTTGAAATAGTGTTCCGTCCATATCAAAGATTAGTGATAGTGACATTTCTTCCTCTCCCTTTATAAAATACATGATCATTCCCACTTTAACACAAATCATTGAAGTTAACTGCTCAATTACAGTACGAGGCTGCCGATTCATACCGGCAGCCTCGTTCATTTTAAGCTATAGTAACCCATTCTTTCTTTCCATTAATGAATATTCAATAATCTGATCCAACAGTTGGCTGAATGAAATTCCCGCAGCTTTGGCGCTTTTGGGCAGAAGGCTATTTTTCGTCAAGCCAGGCAATGTGTTCACTTCCATTACATAAGGAATTCCATCTTTAATCATCATGTCGATTCGGGCGTAAACGCTGCATTTTAATGTCTTGTAACAGCCCAGTGCAGAAGCACGAACCCGTTCGAAAATCTCAGGAGGCAGCTGAATCACTTGTTCATCGGCTCCACCGTCATCATACTTGGAAGAATAATCAAAAAATTCGGATTGAGAACGAATAGCGATGATAGGAAGAAGTTTACCGTTTAAAATGGAGCAGGTTATTTCCTCGCCTTCGATGTATTGCTCGATCAATACTTCATTATCCCATCGAAAGGTTTCTAATATCTCATCAACTAACGTTTCTTTGTTTTTTATTATTTTGACTCCTAAACTCGATCCGCCTGAATTTGGCTTCACGATAACCGGATAACCCAGTCGTTCGACATATTCAACACATAATTCATCTGCACTATTCAAATGAATCCAGTCAGGAGTATCGATGCCGTCATGACGAAAAAGCTTTTTGGATATATTTTTATCCATGCTCAAGCTGCTCGATAAAACACCGCACCCCGTATAAGGAACGCCAAGTGTTTCAAGCGCCCCTTGAATCGTTCCATCCTCTCCATACTTCCCATGAAGCGCAAGCAGAGCTACATCAATATTTTTCACTTTTTCAATGAGTTCATCTTTTCGATTGATTTCAATCGGATACAACTCATATTTTTCTCTATCCAAATTAGCAATCATTTCGCGTCCAGTCATAAGGGATACTTCTTTTTCTGATGAAATACCCCCCATTATCACTCCAACTCTCATAGCTGTCTCTCCTTCATCATTTGTTTAGCCGTATCACCTATAATTTGAATCCCTTTTATGATGTCCTCATCTACTACTCGTGAGAAACCAAGCCGCATCGTATGATGACCTTTATTATCTGTAAAAAAAGTGTTGCCTGGAGTAAATATGACACCTTTGTAGCGACAGTATTCTAATAAGACATTGGTATCAAAGTTATCTTCGAATTCAATAAAAACATGAAGCCCTCCGTCGCCTGAAAGGCGTCTTAACGGAATAAACGCTTTACAGCACCGAATGACTAATTCACATTTTCGTTTATATTCAGATTTGGCTTTCTTCAAATACTTCTCGAAGTTGCCATTATGAAGATATTGATAAAGTAAGGATTGATCTAACGTGGAGGTGTGGATGCTTCGCGCACGCTTTACACTTTCCAGATAATAAATGAGCTCTTTCTCAGCCAAGACCCATCCAACCCGGAGGCCAGGGAAAAGGATTTTCGAAAAACTGCCCAGATAGATGACACTATTTCCATTTCCATTACATGCAAGTAAAGGGGCAATGTGGTCTCCTGAAAACCTTAGCTCCTCGTTGAACCCATCTTCAATAAGCGGGACTTGATATTTATGGAGCAGCTTGATGACTTCCATTCGTTTATGGGGAGACATCACAATACCCGTTGGATTATGATAAGAAGGTACAAGATAGGTTAAATCAAAGGATCGTTCTGATAATGCTCTCTCCAGCTCCACAAGATTAATTCCGTCTTGCTCCATTTTGATACCCTCAATATCAAATCCATGCATCTTAAACAGTTTAATTGCCGCATGATGGGTAGGATTCTCGCAAAGGACACGACCATTTTTCTTAATTAAAGCCGATAAAATGAGATCTAATCCTTCTGTAAAACCGTTCGTAATCAGAATATCCTTACCCTCTAGATTTACCCCTTTATTCTCCATATATCGAAGTAAATATTCCATTAAAGGCTTGTAGCCTTGTGCATATCCATAGTTTAAGATGATTTCACCCTCTATGGACATCCGATCTAAAAATGCTCGTTTGACATTATCGAGATCAAACAGTTTCCCATCCGGTGCGATACTTGTGAAATTGATTTCTCCTGTGCTCGAACGTATCCCGTGCTTGCTAAGATCCATTTCTTCAGCAATCTTCGTTTGTTTACTAATATTTTGCTTCCAATCAAGCTGCCATGAAGGGTCAGTTGCTGCCTCACCGAATTTTTGAGCAACAAAGCTCCCTTTTCCTTTATCTACATACACAAAACCTTCGTCTTTCAAGTCTGCGTATGCATTAACTACCGTATTTCTACTGACATTCAGCATAGAACTGAGTTCGCGCGTGGACGGGAGCTTCTGATTCGCTTGCAATACACCTAAAGTAATTAAACTTTTCATGTAATCTTTTACTTGGGTATAGGCAGGGCTGTCATCCGTCAAATTGAATTCAGTAAACATCCAATCCCCCCTAGAAATATAATGACATACATTAATCAATATAATAAGATCCACGATGTCTGATTTTCAGGCTACCTGTGGATAGGAATAACCCATCAGAAATATCAACAATCGCGCTCAAATGACAGGGATGATACTTCCCCATAACGCAAACGTTCGTATTAATCTTCTTTAATAAGCTTCCATACCTTTTTTGAATAAACTAACCAAACCTTGTAATCCCTAATTTCTTTTCTAAAATCGTATACGCTGTCCATATCAATGTCATGACCAATAAAGGTTACCGGTATTCTTAATTCAGTTTTACTTTTTTGAATTTTTGACAAGTCAATCAATAATCCATCTCTTGTCCATTCTAAAAGTACCGATGATATGTCCTTTGGAATTTCTTGAACCTGCCTACCGATTAGTTTATGAAGCTTAAAAGTAATCACTTTAGCTAAAAGAACTTCATAATCATATAAATCTGTAACATAAAGCTTGTTAAACCAGCCATCATCATGTGCAAAATAAGCAAACCTCAGCTTTGGTATATGATGCAATGGCTCACCCATTTGGCCAAAAAACAATAATTCAGCGATTTGATTGTTGCTTAAAGCATTTAATTCCTCTTCTTTGGAGAAATCTACCCAACAAAAATCTCCATAGTCATACACGTTTTCTTCAATTAATTCATCCAATCCTTGCTTCAAAACATAATGAAGTCTAGCATGCCGATTCGTCTGTACGTTATGAAAATCATGTTTAAGAAGTATAAGGTTCTCCGGCCTATGATGTACACAGTTCATAAATTCATGAAATTCGATTCCATAGGAGCAAAAATAATTCGTTTCATGCTCCCCGCTTACATATATTAAATCCCTAATTTGCTTACTTTTCTTCATTAAATTTACCCCTCAAAAGGAAAGAATGGTTCCTATTTCTATAGTACTACATCCTGCATAGGCGTTACTCAAAACAATGCAAAAACCCCGACCTCTTTTAAGGTCGGGGTTTCACATCACTTACTTTTACTCCTATGCCAATGCTATGAATTTAAAATATAATATCAGTTTATTTACTAGCCAAAAACTCATCCAACTGGCGCTGAATCTCAGCTACGTATTCATCAATCCCTGCTGCTTTTAGCTTCTTAATCGCTTTCGGATATTCCGTTTCAAAATCAACAAAGCCTGAGCGTATAGCCGCTAAGTCCTTGCCTGCTACTTCTTTTAGGGCAGTCTCAATCAATTTTACTTTCTCATTATTAAATCGGAAGCCGAGTGAAGCGGAAGTTACTGCCTCGTCATCCCACGTTTTATAATGATCAATAGATTCTTGTGCTACGTCCGGTCCAAACAATTGATAATTCTGGTTTCTAAACATCCATTCATAGAAAAACTCATTAGCAGTCAGCTTTTTGATTCTTCCATCTACAATCTCGTAATCCTTGCCTTCAACGCCATAGAGCGCTAATTGATAATTTTCTTTGGATTTATAAATCCAATTCACAAATTTTATCGCACCCTCTGGATTAGGAGCCGTTACCGGAACGCCAAGAACTTCTCCTCCTGTTGCAGTAATATAACGAGGTTTCTCAGGTGCCAAAAGATAAGTCTTCACTCTAGCATCAGGTGCATTTGCTTTTATTGCATCTATAATTTCCATTTCTTTGCCTAACGAGCCTTCAACCCATAAGTATAGACCTGTCTGCATGCGAGAATCCCGTTCATTGTATTTGATAGTCAGATCCTCTGTATAAAGCCCTGCATCATACATACTGCGGTTAAATTTCGCTACTTTTTGGAAAGCTTCTGATTCATAATAGCTATGTGCTTTTTTACTGTCTTCGCCAAATACGATTAAGTCTTCTACTGCAATAAAGTTATACTGCTCTTCTGTAAAATATCTGGTGAGAGGTTTAAAGACAATATCAGCTGGCCCTTTCATTTCCGGAAACTGTTTTTTCGCTTTGGTAGCAAACTCTTTTAAATCTTCAGCTGTTTTTATTTCGTTCATCCCAACAGCCTCTAGTATATCCTGACGTACTGCTACCAGTTGATACATGGCTGATGACGGAGCATACGCCGATGGAATCCCATGAATTTTGCCGTCAATTACCGCACCCTGAAACTGTTCCATCGGCAGCACTTTGAGCATATCCTGGCCATACTGCTTAATTAGATCATCCAACGGCATGCTTTGCTTCTTATTCACAATGGTAGAAAGGTCGGGAAGACCATCCCAATAAAGATCAATCGGTTCATTTGCAGCGAGCATAATATCTTTTTGCTCCCAGTACTGAGCCCATGGCACAAAAATAACTTTCAACTTTAATCCGAGATCGGCTGCCATTTTCTCTGAAAATTC
Organism: Pristimantibacillus sp. Z349TD_6; assembly: GCF_056173205.1. NCBI lineage: Bacteria > Bacillati > Bacillota > Bacilli > Caryophanales > Paenibacillaceae > Pristimantibacillus (SeqCode) > Pristimantibacillus sp. Z349TD_6. Next base: position 4,479,369 of record NZ_CM149662.1, read on the forward strand.
ATTTCCAAGAAATTCAGTCATACGATCACTTTCGTCCCCCGGGTACAAGATGGTGAGTGTTTCGAGCTTCCCCTTTCCTCCAACCTCTTCCTTGTTGCTACACGCTGCAAGAATTGAAGTAGAAACTAGCATTAAAACCAAAAAGATAAGCATTTTACTGGATTTCATTGATAACCCTCCCTATTTAATGGTTAATGTATGTTAGGCCTAGATAGGCTACAAACCATGTATCGCTTATTCCTTTACTGCGCCCGCCATAATGCCATGAACGAAATACTTTTGAATAAAAGGAAATAGGAAAATAATAGGACCAATTGTAATTACGGTAATTGCCATCTTTACGGTTTCTGCTGGCAGCGTTATGTTACCGGAAGCCCCAGAGGGAATACGGCCGGAGCTGATCGCATTTACATTCGATAGAATGTTGTAGAGATAGTATTGCAGCGGAAATAGATCCTTATCGTTGATGAAGATGAGTGCATTCCACCAATCATTCCAATAATTCAGCGCATACATTAATCCCACTGTGAGCAGAGCAGTCTTGCTTAAAGGAAGAGCTACTTTTAAATAAATGGTAAAATAATTAGCTCCATCCATCTCCGCTGCTTCGTATAAAGACGGTGAAATGCTAGAAAAATACGTTCGCAGCAAAAACATATTCCATACGCTAAAAATAGAAGGAAGGATTAATGCTAAAATACTATTTTTCAAACCGTAATAATTCACGCTAACCATATACCACGGAATCAAGCCGGCCGAGAAAATAATCGTAAAGTTGCTAATGAATGCGATAATATTGCGATATCTCAGCTTTTTTACGGATATCGAGAATGCAATCATACTTGTAATCAGCAATGCGCTTACCGTACCAATTACAGTTACAAAGACGGTTACGCCATAAGACTTCAATATCTTCATGCCACTATTCACATAGATATATTTATACGTATCCAAACTTGGACTCAGCGGGATAATCGAATAACCATTTTTGACAATGGCCTGCTCAGATGAGAAGGAAACACTTAAGGTCAATACAAGCGGGTATAAACAAACGAGTGCAAATAAGCCAATAAAACAGTACGCCAAGCTCTTTACGAGTTTATCTCCAAGCAATCGATTAGTTTCCATTATTAAAATAGACCCTCTCCATCGTTTATTTTCTTAGCCGATTTGTTAGCTGCAGAGATTAGAATTAATCCCATTAGAGACTGAAATAATCCGATTGCAGTCGAATAAGAAAAGCCCAACGTACGCATAGACTGGTAAACATAAGTATCGATGACGGTAACCTCGTCAATAAGTACCGGGTTATTGCCGACAATGCCGTATATCATACCAAAGTCACCATAAAAGATCCGTCCAACGCTTAGTAAAGTTAAGACAATGATCGTTGGTTTTAACATAGGAATCGTTAAGAAAACAATGCGCTGCAGCTTATTCGCGCCATCTACTTTCGCTGCTTCATACAAGCTCCCATCAAAGTTAGCCATTGCAGCCATGTAAAGAATCGAGCTATACCCGCTCCACTTCCAAACACTCGATAGAATAATGATCCATTTCCAATACTTCGGTTCTGAATACCATCTAATCGGATCTGCCCCAAAAAATTCCAAAATATTGTTGGCAACACCTACATCCGTTGAGAAGATCCCATAAAGAATAGCGCCTACTACAACCCACGATATAAAATAGGGAAAAAACATCATGCTTTGAGCAATCCGCTTAAACGATTTATTGCGTATCTCGTTTAAGAAAACAGCGATACTGACTGGAACAATAATGCCTAATATGAGGCTGAAAAAGTTAATGTATAAGGTGTTATAGGTAACCTTCCAGCCCATGCTATTTTTAGAGAAAAAGTAAGTGAAGTTATCAAGACCAACAAATTTACTGCCAAATATGCCGTCAACTACATTAAAGTCGGTAAATGCCATCCATATTCCTGCAAAAGGGATGTAGCTGAACATGATTAATACAACAAGCGCAGGCACGCACATGAGATACAATATTCTGTTTTTCTTTATCTCATATAAGAAACCTTTCACAACTGAACTCATTACATCACTACCTTTGCATCGTTATCGAGCGGCTATCGCGTAATGTTTCTTGCAGCTCTTCCTTTAAATGATCGATATCAATTACTGTACCTGTAACCCTTGCTCTCTCAGCTGCATAGGCCATAATGTGACTTTCTACTGATCTATCAATGGAAGATCTGCTGTTGCTGTCCTCATTTTCTAAATTGTCCAAGAAATCGATCATCAGTCCTGTATCCCCGCCATTATGTCCGCCATTCATCGCAGCTGGCCGGATCACGGTGTGCTCATATTGTTCAGACATATTGGATGTGAACCGCGTTACTTCAATGATATTTAAGCTGTCATCACCTCTAATTTCTCCATGCTCGCACATAATTTTAAGCGTACGATACATCTTATTGGTAAAACCGCTTAAATTAAAGGTGACCGTTACGCCATTTTTGAACTCAATAATGGATGCTTGATGGTCACAAACATTATTATCAGACCGATAAACACAACGTCCATAAGGGCTTGTTTCCAAAGCCTTCAATAATCCCTCTTCAGTCTGATCCACTGAAATTGTTGTAGCCGGCCATTGTCCTCTGATAGGAAGATAAGCCTTTCTGGCATCGAAGCGGCAATCTGCGGCAACTTTACAGTCTAGGCATCGATCAGCGCTATTAGCTGGTGCATTCTCTTCTTTAAAATAAGTCAGGTCCCCATAGGAAGAAATCCGCTTCGCATCACTGTCCACAAGCCATGCCAATATATCCATATCATGACAGGATTTCTGCATAATAATTGGGCTCGCTAGGTCGCTGTTTCTCCAATTCCCCCTTACAAAAGAATGAGCCATATGATAATTTCCGACGTTTTCATTATGCTGAATGGTTATGATCTTTCCCAGCTCATTGCTATCAATAATTTTTTTTATTTCTGCGAAGAAATTTGTATATCGGAGCACATGACAAACGATAACTTTGCGACCTTTTTCATTTGCTTTTTGTTGTATTCTTAAACATTCCTCCGGACTTGGCGAAATTGGTTTTTCCAACAGAATGTCATAACCAAGATCAAGCGCTTCCATCGTTTGCGTATAATGGTCTCTGTCCATCGAAGAAATAATAAGAGCGTCGCAAATTTTTCCCAATCGATAAAATTCATCTACAGATTGAAATTGATTCTCCAGAGGGATGCCGAACTGATCGGCTGCTACCTTTCTTCTATTGTCATTTGGTTCAACTACCGCAACAATTTCTACTGTTTTGCTTGCGTATTCTGAATAAATCATGCCTCTTTGCCCTGCTCCGATTAATGCAAGTTTCAAATCAACTACCTCCAGCGTATGAGTTTTTATCCAAGATGCACTCTATTACTATTCCGGCAATTTAGGATCTTCCAATGGATAATATCCTTCGGGATAATAGGTATCCCATATATTCAAAAGAGGATCTTCACTTGTGATTTCAACGTTCACAGTACCTGCCTCGTAATAACCGTCCTGCACGTTGCTTTGTATATTCAGATTGATGAATGTTCGGTCTTCGAAAAACAAGCCAAAGCTTAATGTATAATTTCCCGGCGGCATATCCGGCAATTGTATAATCTCGTTATGGACAAGATCCCCCGTTAACCATGACTCCGTTGCAGCGTGGATGGGAATTTCATACGATACATCCCCTTGCACTAATTTCACCCACAAACGAAATTCACGGTAATTTCTTGAAGTCCCTGTGTTAACAAACCAGAACCGAAGCGGTAAGCTGCCCCCGCTAGAAACGTTCTCTGGATATGTCAATCTTCGTAGAGTAAGGTCATACCCAAGCTCTATTTCCAAATTAGAAAGGCTTGCATGCCATCGATGCGCCTCACGCCTACTATTAGGACCGCATACATTATCGGTAAAATGCAGGACGACCGGATAACTCTTCCATACCTGCTGCAGCTTCTGTTTGGCAAATGCTTCACAGCATGTTATCCAGTTATCTTCACTGCAATTAACGATCAATCCAAACCCACGACCATGTTCCCTTAAGTATTGAATTAGTCTTGCATTGTGCAGATCAGCAAGAAGCGTCGTGAATTCAAAAGAATCCATATAGGCATTCCATTCTTCCTTACCGTCAGCGAGAGTCGATATTACAACTCCTTCAAGTCGACTATCTGAATCTATATAACTCCCAACTTTTCTTATAAAAGCAGCAAAACATTCATCAACATGACCTTTCACCCATAAAGGTAAGTCCGGTTTGATCCTAAGTATTGGATTTCTTGCTGATTTAAGTGCTACCTTCAGCTGTTCGAGTTTGTATTCCCCTCTAGTTGGCTCTAGTTCATTCCATGAATAAGAAACATATTGGAAAGCACCATTTCTTGATTGAGCGTCATTACTCGGTAATGGATAAGGCCGGAATTTTACGGTTTTATACTTCTCGTAGTTTTCAAGCGAATATTTACCCATCCCATTACCTCCTCTGTAAATGGCAGTCAACGGTATTAAAGAATTGATCAATATCCACATCTGAAATATAGGGCATATTTCCAATCTGTTCGATTTCTTCCTTCAAAACAATCATGCTTAAAGTGTTAAATCGCGCTCCCGTCTTCATATAAGTTGCAGCAGCTCTTTGCAACGAGGTTTTGTACTTCACATCGTTCTGGACAGGATCTGCCTCCCGATCTCCAAAGGCTTCATAACGCAGCATGCTGTCCCCTTCAAATGTGGGATAATTATAAAACTGCCTTTGAACCAATACGATATTGCTTTTTTCATTGTCCAATATTAGTGATAATCTCGTATCATAAAGCCAGCTTGCGCTCCAGAAGCCTTTTATATTTAACTCCGGAAAATAATTAGCATATAATTCAATTGCGAGTGACATCGAATGTTTCAGCCTTTCGGGTGTATAGCCAGGTCCAGATGGAATATGCAGCGCTAAAAGGGTATCTCCTCGCTGAAGAGCCGGTTCCCATTCCTTCTTTGCTATAGAAGTTGGTTCTCTTTCAACGTAGCCCATTGGATTAATCCGATTAGCGATAATGTGATCATCATTCTCCTCCCATTTCGAAGTGAAATGTCCCCCAGGATCAAATACACCATTGATTCCATTCCTTTGCCCATCGCTGCGAAACTCTTCTCCCGCATGTCGAAGTGCAATAACCTCTTCCGTTTGAACATGACGATACATCGTAAAAGGATCTTCAAATTGATAAGGTATAAAGAGAAATCGATCTAATCGAAATATTGAACAAGTATAAAAATTCATATCCCACGGAAAGTCACGGACTTTAGAATCACCGTATGCAACTAATTTTTCCAACTGAGCTTTAAGTGGCTGATGAGGGATATTCTCGTAATACGGTTTAGGAATTCCGCGCTTTTCCACCATTTCCATAGAAGGGACTACACAAGCAAGCAGCAAAAGAAAGGAATACAAATCACCATATTGCTTCATACATCCCGGAGTCATATTCGTATAAAAATCTTCATCACAGCGATTGCGCAACGAGCACATGTCATCTACTAAAAAGGTCGTGAATAGAAATAATATTTCATCCTTTTCTATCGCTTCAATTCCGCCAACCAGCCACTGTTTGGTATGCTCAGGGAGTTGATATTGCTCAAAAATTCCATTTAAAAACTTACGTGGAATGAGTATAGTCTTGTTACTCGGTTCGTAGCTTTTATATTTGACTTCTAAACCTTCGGGTAGATAATCAAAATTGCAGTACGCAGCAGCCGTTTTAAAATCCAACCGTATCGACATTCGTTACTGATCCCCTTTTATTAAAAGTTTTCCCATCTCGTAATAACCGTCCTTATTTCCGTCAATCGCCAGCTTAACATTTCCAATCTCATGTACACCTGTTTCTATGCCAATTTCTAAACGATACTCTCCTGCTGGCACATCGCTCGGAATCGAAAAACTCTCTTCCCAAGCAATATCTTCATCCGGCAGCCATTCTCTTATATCTTCTCTGCTATAAAGTGTATAAGTCTGTTTATTGCTTGTTAGCTTCAAAACAAGCGGATAGCGATTATAAATTGGTGCAACTCCGACATTAGCCCACAAAGCAGCAATATCTAGATTCCCGCCTGCCTCAACTTCAGCATCATAAGTGAACTTTCTTAATTCAAAGCGGTAGCCCATCTTGTTTAGCCACTGCTTCACATGATCTTTCCAAGGCTCCGGTACGATTGTCCCTTTGTTGTTGAAGGAAGAAATATGCCATTTGAGCGTTTCTTGAATAATGTAATCAATATCCCAGCCCTGAATATACCAGTCATTCATATGCCAGCATGCTTCAAATAAAATTGGAGCTTTCTCCCAAGCATTTTCCATTTTAAAGTTCTGTATATTCTGAGGGTAGAAATCGGTCATATGAGACCATCGTTTGCCATGAAAACCGCCCATGTCACCGAGACAATCGACACGAAAGCCTACTTTGGCTTTGCGATCCGTTATAATCTTCATTGAAAGCGGATCATGTAAAAGCGCTTGCAAAGGTGTTATTTTAAAACCATCCAAATAAGCATCTGTAATACATTGAATGGCCTCTGGCTCTAAAAACTCTGTGCCCCCGCCTTCCCCCCATGCTCCTACAATTGTCAAATCAATAGAGCTTATTACGGGATGCCCGTCATACTTCTTTGCAAAAGCTTTTATAAAATCAGACCAATACTCCACATACCTCGTTGTCTCAGGATCTACTCTCCAAAAAGGAAAATCGGGCTCCTCCGGACTTTCCGCTCGAAACCATTCCGGTATATCATCTTCTTCACTTAGTGCATATGGCGAACAACGTACCACCGCAGTACATCCCATGGATTTGGCATACTCCAGCTTTTCCTCAAGCACTTCCCACCTGAAAACACTTTTTGCAATTTCTATATCCCTCCAGCGAGCACTGCAGAAATAGACTTTGCTATCCGGATGATTGTATGTCCTGCTGTCTTGCGTAAATTTATATTTCTCTTTCTTTTCCCCTCTATTGTCAAACACATCACCGATGTCATCCATTAAACCAGGTGCTGAAGTAAAACCAATGCCAGGATTGCTTAGTAAGCTATCCACGATTACCGGGTACACGGTCATCGCTTTATTCATGTCTCATCATCTCCTAACGAGGTATTCTCATTAAATAAACAACATTTGCTATTTTGTTACGTTGTGTGTTACGTTATATATGCGTGATTGTTTAGTAATCTTATGGTGCAATTATAACATTTCTAACCAATCCTGCAAGAGGAAATTACATCGTTCTCAAATAAAATTTAATGTGAGACTACGCATCATTCGTATGTTACTATATAGATTAGTAGGCATACATACAGATAAATAGGTATGGACGTAATTTTCACGTAACAAAACATAAAAGCGCTAATGACGAATCACAACGTAACATAACGATCATTAGCATTTTCAAAAGGAGACTATGCATAGCTATGAGTACGATTAGGGATGTTGCTAAATTAGCGAATGTGTCCACGGCTACCGTATCTAGAGTTTTAAATCATGATACGAAGTATAAAATCACAGATGAAACACGAGAAAGAGTCTGGCAGGCCGTTACACAGCTTAACTATAAAATTACTGATAGCCCCAAGCATCAAGCAGCAACGAAGGATCATTCGGCAAACAAAGCTCAAATCAAAATAGGGTGCGTATTAAGTGTGACAAAAAACAAGTATAACGATCCGTATTTCATGTCTATATTATCCGGTGTAGAAAAGAGATTGCTTCAATCAGGTTATAATATTGCCTTTATTCGTACGGGTCCTGAATTAGATGATAAGAAGATTTTGTTTAACACGTTTAGTGAATCGATTACAGGGCTTATCCTAATGGAATCCTTAAATAGCGAAACATATGAATATGTTCGCAAGCAGGTACCTCATATTGTTGGCATCGATACAGAACGCTGGGATATTGATAATGTAGGTTATGACCATTACAATGTTGCTTCTCTAGCCGTGAGCCATCTTATTGAAAAAGGACATACGAATATTGGCTATATAGGTGGAAGCGGCTTAAAAAGCAACTTAAAGGAAAGCCGGCGCTATCAAGGGTACTATTCCACCATGCATGCTGCTGGAATGAATGTAAATCCCGAATGGCTTATTGATTGCATGTGGGATGAGGTTGTCTGTATCGAAAAAGTCAATCATTTATGCCAAACAAACAACTTGCCTACCGCCTTCTTTGCAGCCAGTGATTTGATGGCTATGGCAACCCTTAACAGCTTATATAACAACGGGATCTCTGTGCCTGATGAAGTAGCTGTTATCGGCCTATCCAACATTGAAGTATCCAAATACTCCAATCCGCCTCTATCTACCATTGATGTGCCAACCGAGGAAATTGGGATGGTCGCTGTTGACTTATTATTAGAACGAATGAATGGGAATAGCTTGCTGCCGAAGAAGGTTATTTTACCTACACATTTGGTCGTTCGCAGTTCGACTTAAGCAATTCACATTAGAAAGACCAAAAGCAGCCCCTCCTCTAACGAGGAAGAGCTGCTTTTTGGCGTTTTTACAATTGCTGCAACAATACTAAAAAAGTCTAATACGATGTTTACCAATAAGGCTGTATTAATTGCTTATTAATTGGACGGAATGATCCGAATATCCTTATCCAAATTGGCTAGCATCATGTAATTGTGATTGAAAGTAAAGATACGTTTCACCTGATAATAGGACATAGTCACAGCGGTTAATGCTTCGCTGAGAGAGAATCGGAGCTCAGGCCTGTTGATAAGCAATCTACGCGATTCCCCCTCAAACTCAGGGCCGCTGGAGATGACCGCCAGCTTGCCTTTACTGACTGCCTTATCAATCGCATTTAGAAAATATTCTGCCTGCTGATAGCTGTATTCATTGCGAAGCCATTCGTGAAGATCAAATAAAATAGAGTTGGTCGTTACATAATTACGTTCAAGATCATGCAAATCCAAAAACAGGGAACGAGCTTTCACATAATGAGGATCCTCTGGGTTCATCAATGCAGCAAAAGCTGTTTCATCCAAAAATATTGTATCTTGAACATTCAAGTGGTTATCCATCTGTCAGCACTCCTTAATCCTCTAATTTGCAAATACCATCCAAATACAAAAGCGGGTTATCTTCCTTCTGGCCTAACGTGATCGGGGCTATTTCGTATGGAGCGCTTGCCAAGTGTTGGACTATGATGCCATCGATAATCGCTTGCACGGTCGTATGCTGCTTATCGGCGATTGCTTTCAGCTCAACATAATGTTGTGGATTGAGTTCTATAATAGCTTTTTCTTCTTCTTCATTCCTTGAAGAAATAAGCTCGGAAGCGGTAGACTTTGCTTTTTCGAATTGATTTTGAATGAAGCGTTTGTAATTATTCACCATCGTTATTCACTCCTTATGTATTGCTTTTATAAGGTTTCGTCGCGTTTTATTGATTTCAGGGGGGCATGTAAATGAGAAAATCTTAACAAGATTATCCTATTCATGCTGTGCTAGAATAAACGCTCAATGCCATCCAATCATTACCTATCATTCGCATCAGGAGGGATTTATTCATCATGAACAGATTTTTGACTCTATTTGTCCTACTCGTACTAGTTACCGCAACCGTATCCAATCACAAAGTTGAGGCTTCACCCGTGTTGAAACTTGGCAGCAAGGGACAGGACATTACAGATCTGCAGTTTCGGCTTCAAACAATGGGTTTTTACAATTTTCCCATCGATAACAGTTTTGGAAAGGCTACCCGCACTGCGGTTCAAGTCTTTCAAAAAAAGAACGGTCTCCAGGGTGACGGCGTTGTAGGTCCAAAAACTTGGGCGAAGCTCAAAAAATTGTCGGTCAACAAAAAGGAACTTTCCATGCTCGCACGTGTCATCTATGCCGAGGCTAGAGGAGAAGAGTATAAAGGTCAAGTGGCGGTTGGGGCGGTTGTCATGAATCGACTTCAGTCTTCAAAATTCCCGAATACAGTAAAAGAAGTCATTATGGAGCCCAATGCGTTCTCTGCCGTAAAAGACGGACAGTACTGGCTTATTCCGAACCAAACGGCATTCAAAGCCGCTAAAGCTGCTGTAAAAGGGAATGATCCTACTGGCAATGCGTTGTTTTTCTTTAATCCGATAATTACCAATTCGGCTTGGTTCAAGACGCGTACAGCCACTAAGAAAATAGGCAGTCATCAGTTTACACTTTAGGTTTTGCCGATAATGAAGAACGCCTATCGAGAACAGGAGAATATAGGAATGCGCATGGATACGAAGGAAAGGCATCAGGCTAGGGTTGAATTGGTCATTGATATTATTAAAGGAATATTTGAAAAAGAGACGATTTCGGAAGCACTCAAAGAGAAGTTAAATCAAATGAGTTATGATGATTTAGGGGATTTTGTTTTAGATATCGCCAAAAACAGATCTCTCGATAAAATTGAATAGTGTGAGGTAGGGCTATATCAACAAAAAGAGCAAACGCTGCAGCAGCGTTTGCTCTTTTTATCTTAACAGCGCACAAAAAATGATAGCTGTAGTTCTCCCCTTATTTAGACAGCGAATTGTCACCATACCACTTCCTAAGCAAATTAATATGAGCTTGATGATAGCGGCTATGGTCAGCCATATGCCATAAGCCCCAACGTATCGTTGCATGCTTTTCATTTTCATGTCCAAATGTAACAACTTTATCTAGATCAGCATCTGTTAATTGTGCACATGAATCATTTAACATTTTTAATACATCATCATATTTGGACATTAACGTGTTCAAAGATATCCCTTTAACCATTGGAAGTCTATTGTTTTCATCTATCATAGGGCCATATAATTCCTTTAATGACTGTGGAAGTGGTTGACCCTTTAATCTATAAACCCAATTCAGATCAACATACATGATGTGTTTGATTAACTGAGCAGTACTATTAAAATTGTGATCAGGTCCCTTGTAATCTACTTCTTCTTGTGACATGCCACGAGTAATTAGTTGCAGCCGTTGGTTATTCTCTTTTACAGCGGAAAATAACATGCCCACAATAGTTGACTTATTGGCATCAGCTTTTAAATCGTATAGCATTCTAGTCTAACCTCCCTAGCTTAATATGAACTGCGAACGGTTTGATGTGAAAATTATCATTGCCGATAAGCATAGAGTATAATAAAGCTACTAAACAACTATGAAAACTAATAAGGCTCATCATCATGATCATCCGGCATTATACCTGATATTTCGGATAACGTACACGTTAGTCATAGCGAGAGGAGTTTGTATGCCACAAATTAAGAGAGTTCTCAGAAGCAAATGGCTATTATGGACGACCGGTATTGTTTTAATTATGATGATTGCGTTCTCTACGGTGTCCTTTCTGCTGGTAAACTCCGTTTCTGCTGCTTTTAAGACGGGCAGCGTGGAAGAGAAATATGCGTCATCTGGAGAATTTGAAGTAGAAACACAGGAGGTTTTAGATGAGCAAGGAGAAAAGCAATATAAAGTCTACTCCCCGATTTCAGAAGGATCAATTCATCCGCTCATTGCTTGGGGCAACGGAACAGGAGCGCTGCCTGAGCAATACGATGAACTTTTTCATCACTTAGCTAGCTGGGGATTTGTAGTTATTGATACTTTTAGCACAACAACTGGAACGGGAAAAGAAATTGTTGCGTCCATTGATTATATGTTAGCACAAAACGATATGCCCGGCAGCCCGTTCTATCAACGAATTCAAAAAGATCAAATAGGCGCTGCAGGTCATTCTCAAGGCTCCACAGGTGTAATAAACGCCCACACCAACTTTGAACATGGCGATCTCATCAAGACGGTTGTCTCAATCGCGCTCCCGAAGCTGAAATATTGTGATCCAGAGGATGTCTACGACACATCAGCGTTAAAGGTACCTTTTTTTGTAATGAGTGGAACGCGTGATTTTATTATCTCTCCTTCATCCTCCAACAAAGTAGAGATTAGTAAAGCAAACCCACATATTCCGGCAATGATGGCGATGGCTAAAGGAGCGGCACATACGGCGATTGAACAAGATGGCGGTCAACATAGAGGATATCTGACCGCATGGATGAGATATTGGTTAATGGACGATTCACAGGCTATGACCGCCTTTATGGGCAAAGGCGCTGAAATTATAATGAACCAACGCTGGAAAGATGTTTATTCAGCAAACATGCAGCAATAATAGCTGTTCATAGCGAATGTGCGTTCAAATATCGTTCAAATAAAGAGGCTGCCTCAAATCGTAGTTAAACCTACTTGACTTGAGAGCAGCCTTTTCTATTTTCATGGGGACGTTTACTTAAGAAATATTTATGAACGGACCGCTTGAATATATACAGATTCTCCGCTAAATGAGGTAAGTCTGCCCGATTCATCAGTTTGGATAAAGAAAAAATCCTTCATCTCCTTTGGGGTTTGCAGCATTTTTGTCTCAAGTAAAGCCTGCTCCGCTTCGGGAAGATCTGACCGTTCACACCAATCTTGGAATTTAAACGGTTTGGGGAAACGAACCATGATGTCAAGGCGAAACCCGCTATTCTCCAGCAGGTTAATCCATTCTGACTTTTTCCAGGCACGAACATGGCTAGGGTCCCTTTGCTTTTCAACCTGATTGTAAAATTCATCAAACGCTTCATTCTCAGGAGCAACATTGTCAATTAGAAGCAGCTTGCCGCCCGGCTTAATGACGCGAAATGCTTCTGAAGCGAAAGCAGGCACATTCGGAAAATGATGCGCTGCAATTCGGCAAGCTACCAAGTCAAAGGATGCATCGGCAAATGGGAGCAGCTCGGCATCCCCCTGTACGAAGTCGACGTTAGAATGTCCATTTCCATGAATAAATTCCGCAGCCTTCTCTAACATCTGTTCTGTCAGATCATAAGCAATCACATGACGGACGAGCGGTGCAAGCGCATTGGCCACATGCCCGCCTCCTGTTGCAACGTCAAGTACCTCCATCTCCTTGTTGGCTTGGGATGACGAAACAAGAAAAGCCAAATCTTCGCCTTTGGCATGGCGGCTGCTTGTTACATATTTTGCAGCATTTTTTCCAAATTGCTTCTGTACTTGATCTTTTATTGATTCTCCCATTGCTGCTCCTCCTTTTATAAAATGAGTATTTTGTTTCATTGTATGAAACACCATTTCATAATGTGAAACTACTTTCAATTTATCATAAGTTCCTGAGGTTGTAAATGCTGCTTTTTCCATCCAAAAAGCAGCTCAGATTTCAGCCAATTGCTCGTAGAAAAAACAAATGCCAACCAAGAACATCTGGTTGGCATTTGTTTCCGTTATAATCTCTCGTATTTGACTTTTACAATCTACATACTAGAGTGCCTATACGAGTTAAGTCCGCTTCTTATTTCTGTTTCTAACGAGAAAGATAACCAAAATGGCTAACAGACAAATAATGATCACATTTCTCACTAAACCTGAGTAATCAGTATTCTCTCCTTTGAATTTTCCATCTCGGTTTGCTTTTATAAACTTCCCATCTTTATGTTGAACTGCGATCGCTTCATCTGTACTAATACCTTTAATTGAATAATATTTAGTGCCCTTCTTATATGAGTTAGAGTAATTGCCAATATAGGTTTCCATATCTGAATATACAGTGACATGCCCAATCTTTTTATGTATATCTGTTACGTACTCATCACTTATTACATAAACATAACCATGCCAAACAACAAATTCATTTGCCCATGAAGTTGCTGATAAATTACCTGAAAACAATAATGAAGTGATCAAAATAAAGAAAATAAAATGCTTTCTCCTCATACAATACCTCCCTTTTTATAAATCAATCGTTTCGAATTGATTACTTTAATTTCACGGCTGTCCTCCAAAAAGGGCAGCAATTAAGTATCCAAAAAACATAAAAATAAAAACACTGATGGTCATTAGTGCATTGGAGATCATTCCCCATTTACTTCTTCCAAGCAGCCCAAATAAAAATCCAATAGGGTTTATTAGAAAGGTGAGCAACCATAATTTGTACATATGATCAAATAAAATATCAGTCAACCAAGCTAACAATCCTAAGAGAAAACAGATAACTGATAAAACAATCCAATTTTTCTTCTTGATCATTGCTCCCCTCCAATACTCCCAATACGAACGAATTGTCAACAAAGTTGTTTTCTACCATATTATACCTTAACTTAGACAATTACTTCCTCCTATTTCAATATTCCCGTTGAAACATGAAAAAAAGCGTAAGCACATTTGTGCCTACGCTCTTGCTCACTGGTTAGTAAATATATTTCACTTCAGTTTGGATAGCCCTGAATATCCCGAGTGCGAATAAGCTAATTTTCATGTTAGGTTTTATACTACCGCCAAAAAGTCGAACAGTCTGCCTTATCCAAAATATTGAACTCGATTATTTTCTCAAGTAATAAGAAATCGACCGGACTAGCCCACGGGATACGTATCAACTCCTTGGTGTGGTCATAACCTGATTGCACAATTTCCTCAGAAAAACGATTAATGCCTGCTTTTTCAGGGGCAACAGCCATATGTTGTTTGGCTACGCTAAAGCCAATAATAAATGTGTCGTGATCGGTAAACATAGGCTGCTTCCAAGCGATTTTTGGCTTTAAATTCGGAAATTTCTTAGTTACCCAAGTTAAAACTTCTTCCGCTCGGCTCCGATGTTCAAGGTTAACGATAGTTGCTAAATACTCTTCAAAAACTTCCATATTGTGCCCTCCTAAAAATAATAAGTTATCTTTCAGAGAAGTCTTTCATCTCTTACATTCTGGTCCTTGATACGGTCGATTTTTTTCCCTTTGCTTAGATAAATGGACAGTTGCTTTTAGATTCCATAATGATTAATTAATTGATATTAAATATTCGCGAAGAAGTTAAACTATCCTGCATTTTCGTTTTATGCAGTCGTCAGAACTCCATTACCGGACTTTGTCCATCTGTAGGGTTTCAAGCAATCGGATAATATCATTATCCTGTCATGTACTCGCTACAAATGCTTAAAGAGGATGCATTTTTGCATCCTCCCTGTTGACCATCAATATTTTAAACCTTATTTCTCAAGAAAACCTGTAGAAGGGTTCGTTATGAAGAAACCTTCTTCTGGCACATAAAAATATTGAATCCAAACCCCGTCTAATAGCGGTTCACGTTTATCTAATACAATTTCAATGTCTTTGTCTGTTTTTACAATTTCATCATGTTCAGTAGGTGTATCCAGCTTTATATCATAATGACCATGATCTCCATGATTCTGAGTTATAAAAACACGAATCATCTTCCCTTCAGATTCATTACTGCTCAACATCTTTTTTAAAACGGTTGCTGCATTTCGATTAATTTTGCATTTCATGCTTTATGTCCTCTATTCTTTTTTGACTTACTGTAATAATATTAGTTACAGAATGGGATGTCAAGTTTTGAGTAATCGAAATTAAAAAGAGAGCAATGCCATCATTACAAATGGCATTGCTCTCTTTCAATTGTAGCATTTTAATCCTCGTTATATAACTTATCGTGGCTTCGGCATCAGCCAAGCGTGATCCGGATCGTTATAAAACTTCCAAATACGAACTGGCCCTGCCATTACGTTCAAATAATATACATCATAACCTGGAGGAGCAGATACAGGATGGTAGCCTTTAGGTACAAGTACAACTTCACCGTTGCCTACAGTCAACGTCTCGTCCAACGAACGATCGTCTGTATAGACACGCTGTACTGCAAATCCTTGCTCTGGCTGAACTTGATAATAATAGGTTTCTTCCAGAAGTGATTCCTCAGGCAAAAAATCACGGTCATGCTTGTGCGGCGGGAAACTAGACCAATGACCGGCAGGCGTAAACACTTCTACGACGAGCAGACTGTCTGCATCTGCGGTTTCTGGCAAAATATTATGAACGAGCCGCTGCGTACTGCCTTCGCCACGATTTTCAACCCCAACATGACCAGGTTCGATCAATCTTGCTGCGTGCGTACCGCTGCCAGGTGCCCAGCATACAGCAATTTGCAGGTCAGTTAATGCGGTAATCGTGAACTTATCCTCAGATGGAACATACAAGGAATAAGGAGGAATTTTCTCAAAAACATTCATCCTGCGGCCGATGCTCTTCCATTCTGACTTCTCTGTGGAAACGTCAGCCTTTCCTCTAAGCAGGACAACGCAAGCTTCCCGCTCCTCTGTCAGACGGCTAAGTGATTGTCCGGGATCTAGCGTAAACACTTCAAAACCAACATATTCCCACCCTGCAGATTCTGGAGTAATCCGAAGGGTATTACCTTCCTGATCCGGAGTTTGGTTCGGTTTTACAATCAGTTCACTCATTTTCAAATGCCTCCCCTCGGGTATTTTGATCCATTGTCCATACATTTTAACAGGAGGATCAGAATCAACCGATCCTCCTGCTAACGAGCCGCTTACCAGCGGGAAGTGACCATTTTCTTCCTCGTAAAAAACTCGACACCGTCTGAACCGTTAGCATGCAAGTCACCGTAGAATGATTTCTTCCAGCCAGAGAAAGGGAAAAATGCCATTGGGGCAGGTACGCCCAAATTCACACCCAGCATACCAGCGTCGATCGTTTCACGGAATTGACGAACATGACTGCCATTTTGAGTGAAAATGCACGCTCCATTTGCTAGTTCTGAACGATTGGCAAGTTCAATCGCCTCTTCCAGCGTATCCACGCGGACAATCGACAGCACGGGAGCAAATATTTCGTCCTTCCAAATTTTCATCTCACTCGTCACATGATCAAAAATTGTCGGGCCGACGAAATACCCTTCGCCATTTGATGCCGCATCCGTACGTCCGTCACGGAGCAGTACCGCTCCCTCTTCTGTACCTGTCGCAATATAGCCCAGCGTACGTTCCTTGTGCGGACCGCGGATGACCGGCCCTAGAAAAACATCTTTATCCATGCCATTACCAATGATTAGCTTATCAGCTGCCGCGACCAATTTATCAATCAACGTTTCAGACGCTCTCCCAACGGAAACGACGACAGCGCATGCCATACAGCGCTCGCCCGCAGAGCCAAATGCCGCGTTGATGATTTGAGTCACCGCTCCGTCCATATCAGCATCCGGCATGACGATGGTATGGTTCTTAGCGCCGGCAAGCGCCTGAACCCGTTTCCCTTGCGCAGTTGCGGTTTTATACACATATTCCGCGACGGGCTGGGAGCCAACAAACGAAATCGCAATGACGCCCGGGTGCTCAATCAGACCATTTACGACATCATGTGAGCCATGTACAAGATTCAGCACGCCATCCGGCAAACCCGCTTCTTTAAATAGCGCCACTAGACGATTCGCAAGAAGCGGCGTCCGCTCGGAGGGCTTCAGGACAAACGTATTGCCGCAAGCAATTGCAAGCGGGAACATCCAGCAGGGTACCATCATTGGGAAGTTAAACGGTGTAATTCCGCCCACAACCCCAATCGGATATCGGAACATACCCGACTCCACATTTGTAGCGATGTCTGGAAGCTGTTTTCCCATCATGAGCGTTGGCGCCCCTGCAGCGAATTCAACACATTCAATCCCGCGCATCACTTCCCCGTGAGCATCTTGATAGTTTTTCCCGTTTTCCAAGGTAATGATCTGCGCAAGCTCTTCCCAATGTTCAACTAACAGCTGTTGGTATTTGAAAAGAATTCGAGCACGGCGTGGTACCGGCGTTTTACTCCATGTTTTAAACGCTTCTTTCGCATTTCGGACAGCTTGATCAACTTCATCCTTAGACGACAGCGGAACATAAGCCAAAATTTCTTCGGTTGCTGGATTGAATACGGGTTCCGTCTTGCCTGAAGTCGAGGCGATCCATTCGCCTCCAATAAAATTCGATAAAGGTATAAGTGCTTGCATTTGGGTCATCATTGTCGTTCTCCTCTCCAACTACGCTTGTTTGGAAGAAAGCATATATTGTTCAATCTGCTCCACTGTCGGCATGGCGTCCGAGCAGCTATGACTGGAAATAACAATGGAAGCTGACGCGCTCCCGAATGTCATACTGCGGCTGATATCCCATCCCTGCATAAGTCCATAGATAAATCCTGCTGCATACGAGTCGCCGGCTCCGAATGTCTTGATAACCTTAGCCGGGAAAATAGAACCCCGCTGTGAGCTGCCGTTTTTGCCATAAGCAATCGATCCTTCTTTGCCGTGCTTAATGACGACGATCTCGGCGTGGTAACCGAACCATTGCGCCGCAGTTACTTCGTCGCTGCGTTCGGTGTTGCCGTCGAACCGCTCCAGCATATCGAATTCCTCGCGCGTGCCAATAATAATATCGCTTTTCTCCGCTGCCAAATGATAATAAATGGCCGTTTCCTCGGGAGATGCCCACGAATATGGCCGATAATCGATATCGAATATCACCTTCGTACCGTGTTTACGTGCGTAACGAAGCGCAAGAAGCACCGCCTCGCGGGATGGACTCTGTGCCAGCGCCGTACCGGATACGAGCAGCACTTTGCTTCGCTTGATCAACGATTCGTTAACTTCTTCAGGCGCGAGCAACAAATCTGCCACATTGCTGCGGTACATCAGTATGCTGCAATCCTCTGGGCTTTTGATTTCTGTAAAAGCAAGTCCGGTAACCGCTCCGGTCTGATCCGTTGTGATACCTGAAGTGTCTATGCCGTTATTTCGCAAGTATTGATCAATGAATCGGCCCATCTGATCATCAGCAATCTTGCCGATAAACGCTGTTTTCATGCCCAATCGCGACATACCGATGCAGATGTTGGCCGGTGAACCGCCCACATATTTGGTGAAAGTCATCGTTTCTTCCATAGGACGATTGATTTCGTTGGCATTCAAATCAATGCATAGGCGGCCGATTGCTACAAAATCCAATTCCTTATCGCCTGCAAAAGTAATCGTATCCATCATATCCCTTCTTCCCAATTAATAAGGGCGCGCCGCACTGATGTTTTGCTGCATCTGCTCATGCGCCTTCCTCACTTTGTCGCTCACAGACACCTCAGGTACGCCGACATTCCACCATGAGTCATAACCATCCGTATTCGTTCCCGGTAGCACCTTAATTTCCACCAGCACAGGTCCTTGTTCCGCTTTCGCGTCGTGCAGCGCTTGCTCCAGTTCTTTCGCTGAGGCAGCTTTATATGAGGCAGCGCCTAAGCCGCGGGCAAGCAAAGAGAAATCAATCGGCATAAACGGTCCATCTAACCTTCCCGTCTCTTTGGATCGGAAGCGGAATTCATTGCCGAAGCCGTCGCTGCCGTGACCGCGCTGCAAGTTATGAATGCATTGAAACCCGTTGTTGTCGAATAGTAAAATGGTCAGCTTCACGCCCTCTTGGATTGCAGTAATCAGCTCAGAGTGCAGCATGAGGTAGCTCCCATCACCAACTAACGCATACACTTCACGATCCGGTTCCGCTAGCGCGACGCCAAAAGCACCGCTTATTTCATAACCCATGCAGGAAAAACCATATTCCAAGTGATAAGTGTTCGGTTCAGTTACACGCCAGACACGGTGCAAATCGCCCGGAAGGCTTCCAGCGGCGCCAACGACAACATCCTTCGATTCGATGAATCCATTAATGATACCGAGTGCTCTAGTCTGGGTTAACCCATTGGCGCTCTCCAAGGCGTAGAGACGATCAACTTCACTGTCCCACTCCGCTTTCAACTCTTGAATATAACCGGCAGCATAGCTGGATCTGAATCTGCGATTCGTTAATTCCAACTGTAGTGCGACAATCGCCAACTTTGCGTCTGCTGTGATCGAATTCGCTTCCATCTTAACCGCATCAAATGAACTAACATTCAAGTTCAGAAATGCAGCATCGGAATTGCGAAAAGCGGATTTGGATGCCGTCGTGAAATCAGAAAATCGTGTACCGATTCCGATGATCAAGTCTGCTTCGGCAGCTACCCGATTCGCCGCCAGTGTGCCGGTTGTACCAACTCCGCCGAGGCCAAGCGGATGATTCCACGGCACCGCGCTTTTGCCCGACTGCGTCTCAGCTATCGGAATGCCGAATGCTTCTGCAAATGCGAGAAGCTCTTTCGTCGCATTCGCATAGTGAACGCCTCCCCCTGCGATGATCAAAGGTTTCTTCTTGCGCATGATCAAATCTGCGGCACGTAAAATGGCATCCTGTTCCGCTGGACGGCGCTGCAGGAAATGGATTCGCTTCTCAAAGAAGCGTACTGGATAATTATAAGCCTCTGTTTGAACGTCCTGCGGCAGCGCTAACGTAACCGCTCCGGTGTCAACTGGATCAGTCAGCACGCGCATCGCCTGTAGAAGCGACGACATCAGCTGTTCAGGGCGGACGATGCGATCCCAAAACTTGCTGACTGCCTTGAACGGATCGTTTGCAGATATGGAGTAGTCACTCGGAACCTCCAATTGCTGCAGTACGGGGTCAGGCTGTCGGGAAGCAAAGTTATCGCCTGGCAGAAGCAGCACAGGTATGCGGTTAACCGTTGCGGTTGCGGCGCCAGTCATCATATTAAGTGCTCCTGGGCCGATTGAAGTCGTGCAGGCAAAGATCTGACGGCGGTTCTTCTGTTTAGCGTAAGCTGTAGCCGCGTGAACCATACCTTGTTCGTTCTTGCCCTGCACGAACAATAACTCAGTAGTTTCTCGCTCTAGAGCTTCGCCGATACCTGTGACGTTACCATGTCCGAAGATACCCATAACACCACGAACGAACTTTATCTCTTCTCCGTCTACAGACAAATACTGTTGATCCAAAAATCGCAGCAAAGCCTGCGCCATAGTAAGGCGAATCGTTTTCATCAGCAAAACCTCGATTCATTATAGATTGGATAAGGAAAAGCCCGCTGTTCCGGTTATTCAGATGCGGGCTTCAAGGTTAAACGAGCGTTTTTTCCAATTTCAATAAGTATTCCAGGCTAGCAGCCAGACTGTCCAACGGACTTCCTGTGCAGTAATCCTGCTCTACCGCAAACCACTCAACGCCGCTTCGCAATCCCCATTGCAGGATTGGAGAAAAATCAATAACTCCTGATCCGATCTCAGCAAAAGTCTCTCTGCTGTCCGCAGTCATGTCCTTCAAATGAAGAATCGGCATACGATTCGCATAGTTCTGGATGAAGGACAGAGGATCTTGCCCAGCTTTGCGAACCCAGTACGTATCAATCTCAGCGTAAATGGCTGGATCATCAAGCAAGTACTCCAGTGCAAATTTACCATCTATGGATGTATGAAATTCAAAATCATGATTATGATAGCCAACGCGATATTTCGTGCCCTTAACTTTAGCAGCCACTTCAAGCAAGTCTTTCTTCACGCTTGCATACCCTTCTGGATTTTGCAGCCCATCCGGCAGGGAGTGACAGATAAAGTCTTTCGTATCGAATAAGCGAGCCTCTTCCAGCACAGCATCTAAATCAAACTTCATTCGCTCCAGCCCTACATGCATGCCAGCGGTACGTAATCCGAGTTCCTTCATCACCGCAGCAATTTCTCGTGCTTCATATCCGTGCAACCCGTCGATTTGAACGGCCGCCCATCCCATTTCACTCAATTGCTTCAGCACCGCTGGAAAATCCTTCTTTACTTCGTTTCTCAAAGTGTAGAGCTGAGCCGCCAATTGATGTTTGATCATTCCGCAATCTCCTCCTTTTTCAAATCCAGCCATTCGACTTCCCCGGCAGTTAATGGTAGATTCATAGCCATAACCGAATCATGAAGCTCATCAAGATTTCGAGGTCCGATGATTGCGCATGTTGGGAAAGGTTGATGAAGAACATAAGATAATGAGATTTGAATCGGCGTTACCTGTTTCAGCTCCGCTAGCTTCACCGCTCGTCGGTATCGCTCCCAGTTGTTGTCGTTGTAATACACTCTCACCATTTCCGAATCAGAGAGATTGTCTGGTGTAAAATGGCCTGAGAAAAACCCGCCTGCCTGCGAAGACCATGACAATAGCGGTAGTTGGTTGCGCTCATGCCAATTGCAGGTTTCCTCATCAGCAGACACACAGCCCTCCCACCTCGGCTCTTTCGCTTTGGCAAGACTCAGGTTCGTACTGCTAAACGTAAAACCTACTAGCTGATGCGCCGCCGCGTATTCGTTCGCTTCCTGTATGCGCTGATGCGACCAATTCGATGCGCCAATCGCGCGAACCTTCTTCGTTTCAAGCTGCTCATTTAGCACTTCCATGATTGGCCCAACCTCGACGGTCGGATCATCTCTATGAAGCGCATATAGATCGATATAATCTGTTCCCAGCCTCTCCAAGCTTTCGTCCAGATCCTTTCGGATGGCTTGCGGATTCACCCGTGGGCCTGGACTCCCATCATCGTGGTGAGCGCCTTTGTTCATAATGACTACTTTTTCCCTGATCTTCTTCTCCGCCAGCCATTGTCCCAAAATCTTCTCTTTTCCTCTGTACTGATGGGCAGTATCAAACATATTGCCGCCTGCTTCAATGTAAGCATCAAGCATCAACCGTTTTGCATCGTCCAATACTCTCAGGTCTCCCGTTCCCATAATCAACCGGGACATCGGCTTGTTCACACCTTGCATCTCCATCATTTCCATATGAACACTCCTTTCATGCTGCACTTATTCTGTTCTTCCTCTTTCAATAGAGGCATCAATCGAAGTTCGAAAATGTCTCCAACAAAACGTTTTAAACAGCTCATCATTTTTGTTCAACAATCTGTATGGTAGCGATACCATAAAAGGACAATCATGTTTTCTGGAATCGCTACCATACGGTAATTGAAGTCAGTATAATAGATTCTACCCCGTTTTACAATAGCCTCTAAAAATTACTTTCCTCAACTAATCCGAAAATATTGAAAACCCTTTCATTAAACATGAAGTACTGTGCATATTCAGTCCTTGCAAAAAAGGAAAAGCCGCCCTGTTGAGCTCGAGCGGCACTCCCCCATTCATTATTTATTGATCATGTTATACAAGATTACAGCCGATTCTGCTCTAGAAAGTGGAGCAAGCGGAAGAATGGAATTCCCATTTCCTTTGAGAATTCCATTTTCAATCAACGCCGTCAAGCTTTCCATCGCATAGCTCGCAACTTTTGCTTTGTCGTTAAAACGATCCAGCCCAGCTGACGTGCCTTCGTTCAGCTTCATACCGGCAGCCTTCATCGATTTGTGGAGTAGAACGAACGCGTCCTGTCTCGTAATCGGTTGAAGCGGATTAAATTTATTGTCTCCGCTGCCATTAGTAATGCCAAGCTTTTTGGCGATCATCACTTCATTATAATAATAGGAAGAAAAACTGACGTCGTCGAAATTCGTATCGATTGGAGCTGTTAATTCAAGCGCCTTAACAAGCAGGACGATAAAGTCCGCTCTTGTTATAGTGGCTGAAGGATTGTATTTTGTTACAGACGTGCCATTAATAATTCCTTTGGATGCCAGCACTTCGATTTGCTTTTTAGCCCATTTCACGTTCTCGAGATCATCGAATGTTCTATGAACAAACATGACCGCATATTTGCTGAAATGAGTTGTCGTAAAAGCAACCGTTTTTGTAATTGGCTCATATTTGCTGTTCGGTACTGTGATCACTTTACCAATGTTATTAATGTACCCTGCTACAATATGCTCCGAATCGGCTAACTCGGCATCCGATGCTGTATATGGAACTGAAATTTTCACTCGAGCGTGTGGATTGCTCCAAGCAACCTTAGCTCCATCGACATACACATCAACCTCAATAATTGGTCTATCGCCAATCTGTTCCTGTAAAGCTGGATCAAGCGATGTTTTATCTACGCTCGCAATAACTAGCGCAACCGTCTTCGCTCCGGACAAATCCTGTCCGCTTAGCATATTGGCAGGTATCGTTATTGTTCCAATTGCAGTCGTTATCTCGATCAAATGCGTCGCTAGATCAGAATGGAGTGCTGCTTTCGGAAGCTCAACGACATACGCTTTTGCTTTATCCGCTTTCTGCACCTCGACTTTAACCGTTTTCACACCATCATCATCAGCTGAAGATGTGCTAAGCGCTTTGTTCCAGTCTCGCTCTTCAACCACGGCCTTTGCTTCTCCCGTTCTAGCATCAACTTTAGGCACTAAGTTAATTAAACCTTTGTCGTTTGTCACGTCGGGAGTGACGACATCAACGACATCATTTTTTGCAAAACGAAATCTGCTGCTGAAATCAAAGGGAATGTTGTACATATCTCCGGGACCAATCAAGAATTTCGTGTCCAGGTATGAACGCTCCCCTACCGGAATGCTATCAACATATGGCGAGAACGTCTTCACACGAATCTCCTTTGACTTTTCATCAAATTCAAAAAAAGATGTCCAACCGTTGCCGCCAGCGATATCCGATTGATAGTCAGTTAACACTTGCAAGACTTCATTTCCATTAGCCTTCTTCTTCACATTCAGACCAGCACCGCTAATATGTCCGCCTACCATCATGAATACTTGATCATAGTTCTCGACAAGGTCTCGCCAAAATAAGCTGCCCTGACCGCCTTCGCTTACTTGGCCATTCCCATCGATCGTCATAATATTATGCGAGAAGATGACGGTTGGCATTTTCGGGTTCTCATTAAGCACCGTTTTGGCCCAGTCTCTTTCTTTTGTATTACTCGAATTGTTCCCCACTGAGTCTACCGCAAGGAACATATACTTATAGCTGCCGGCTGTAATGATCGAGTAGGTGCTTAATCCCGAAGGCGAAGCGCCCTTGAAATGTTCCGTGCCAGCAAATCTATTGGGGCCCATGGTATCCAGATAGCCAGAGCCATTCAAATCGTGATTGCCGCGAGTAACAATATAAGGCACATTAGCTTGATCTAAAATCTTATAGGCCTTATCGGCAGAAGCCCATTCCTTGGCTGCACTGCTTTGTGTCGTGTCGCCAACATTTACAGTCATCGCAATATTCTTGCTAACATAATTGTCTGCAATAAACTGTAGCTGCTTCTCAAGAATTTCCGGTTTGGATTGCACCACATACTGTGGATCTGGAATGATCGCAAACGTATACGTATCTTGTGCAAACATCGGAAGATCATTATTAGTGCCGTAATCTACCTTATAATTGAACTCCGTTTTAATGAATTGGTCATTCTCCAAAGCTTTACTGGAGACCCTGATATGTTTGATTTTCCCTAAAAAGAGACTGCTTGGCGCTTTATCCCACTCATAAGCTCCGACATTCCACCCCATGCCCGCTTCGGCTGCGATTCCATTTATGATTTCGTCCGTTTCAGGATTGCGAATGGATTCTACACCATTTAGGAATAATCGAGTCTTTGAGCCATCATTCACAATTGCAACGTGTGTATAGCCATCTGACTGTGCCCAAGCTTTAATAGCTGAAAGTGAGTTCGACCAGTTCGATTGGATCTCGTTCGAGCTCGAGTTCCCATGCGTACTTGCCCATTGAACTTCGCGAATGCTTGAAATGGAGAGCGTTGATAGCGGCTCCTGTTCCCCTGGATCATAAGTGTTATTCCCTTGACGGGTAAAAATTCCCATCCAGTTATTAATACTGGAGCCAAGCTTAAACTCTGCCTCAATCGTAAAACCTTTATCGAAACTTTCCCTATTGATTGGTGCGCCTGCTACTGTCGTCAAATATTGGCCATCTTTTTTATCATTTGCAAAATCAAGAGCACCGTCTTCAGTAAATGACAGCCTATTGTCTCCCGGAGTTCCAGCAACGGCCATTTTAAGATCATTGCCCATGCCGCTCCTATCTTTTATAACCAAATTGCCTGCTTCGATAGATGTTCCGGGCTGCACATTTGCTTGGGAAAATACCCAATCAGCAATTACGGAATTCTCAGGATCAGTACCAGGTATTTCGCCTAAAGTCAGTTCAACAGGCTCTGCTGCCTCCTGCTCATTGTAAAGCTCAAACTCGCTGATCGCATATTTATGATCGGCATTTAAATTCGCTGCCCATAGCAGCAAATAAATGCCTTTCAACCCCTTATAACCTTCACCGTAATATTCCTTATAATTGGGAAGATCAATGGTTACACTCTCGTAAATGTCTGGACTGTCTGTCTGCCATGTCGGTTTATAGGCTTTAGCATTAAGCTCCTGCCATGTGTTGCCATTTACAGAAGTTTCAGTATCGATGACGGTTATACCTTGCTGCTGTGCATTATTGACAACAAGAACTAGTTTATTAAAATCTTGAAGATTGTCGTCGTCCCATTGCAGCATAATCCGATGCGCAGGATTAAACTCTCCTTTAGGGTTTAGGTTTGTAATAGCAGCACTTTGGAAATACGTCTCCTCATCCCCGTCAGCAAACTTGAGCGGAGAATGCTCACTTGAGTTATCGTAATCATTTCTAATTAAGTTAGCTGGCTCTCCATCTTTATTCAAATATGTCGCACTTACAACCGTAGCTTCAAGCGCTACATTTTTGTTTCGTTTTACCGTTAGCGTATAGGTTTTTGTCGTCATGCCATCCGCTGCTTTGGTAACGAATACGATCTTACTATTGCCCATCGGCAGCTTCGCTGTAATCTTCTGTCCGCTGACGACAGGAATATCGTTAACTGTCATCGTGCCTTTTTTGTTTTTCAGCCGTGGCTGAATCGTAATGGCATCTACTTTTGTATTAACCCTTGTTGTATAATCGTATATTTCGCTATGAAAAACAATGTTCTCTTTTCCTCCACTAACGACTAACTCCGACAATGACGCTTCGCTGTTTGCATACAACACCGTTATTGTACTTTTAGCGACAAATCGTCCGTCTAATGTTCTGGCCGAAATCTCAGCCGAGCCCGGTAATTTCGCAAATACCTTACCGCTCTGATCCACGGCAGCTACATCAGCGTTGCTGCTGAACCATTCATATGCTTTGTTCGTTGCATTGCTTGGTAAGATCTCAGCAGTCAGCTTCATCGTATCATTCGTATAGAGCGTTCCGGTTGAGGGGGAAACCTTAATGCCAGTTACAGGAACAACGTCACTAGTAGCCGTGATGCTAGTGGTTGCCTTTTTGTTGCCATCAACACTAATTGCCGTAATAACTGCTTTCCCTCCAGCTATTGCAGTTACTTTTCCATTGTTGTCTACTGTCGCGATCTGCTCATTCGATGTGTACCAATTAACACTCTTCTCGGTCGCTCCTGCTGGTAAAACAACCGCTTCTATTGCTTCCGTATCTCCTACATCCATTGTAAGTGTCTCTGGAAGGCTTATAGCATTCGCAGCAATGTAGTCAAGATTTACTTTTGTTTTATCCAATTGGAATAAATCCGCTACTCCCCCGTTAAGGACGACTTCTAGTTGATAGAGGTTTCCGCCAATTGGCGTCAATTCAACAGGTTCCAGATCTCCTGTAAGTCTACTTACTCTCTTAATCGCATCCTTATTGTATTTTGCTAGATTTAATTGCACCGTAATCGTCTGTTCCGTATCTGCACCCTCTCCGTGCTGATCCACCGTTTTGCCGTTACCTGATGTCAGTCCATTCATGACCATAAAATATTCCATGTCTGTGGAGTTGAAAAACGACTCTGTATCTGGCAGAGGTTCAAAAAAACCAAGCATTACATCGCCATTAAGTCCACCTTGAACGCTGGAGTTTTTCGAAACTACGCTCCTTAAATAAGGATGCTTTAGCTGAGTATTCTTATCGAATATAGGTGTTTCTCTAGGTGTTAGGTTTTTAACGATTCTTCCGTTTGAATCCTTATGCTGCCCCGGCAAAATAGAGACATCTGTGCTATTGAGCCGTACAAGATGCGGTCCAAGGTTGTTTATTTGCCTTGCCATTTCGGCATATTGCTCATATTGCCTTGTAGGTTTACCGTCCTTGTCAAAAAACAAGAAAGTGTTGCTGTCATATTCCCAGCGGAACATGCTGAGCCATTTGCCGCCCATCGTCAATGTGGCGAACGGAACGCCATATATTTGAGATTCAGTTATAATATATGGACCTACATCTGCAGGAATCTCACCTGTCTTGAAGCCAAGCAAATATTGCCCGAAAGCGATCGGACTTTGCCCGGTTCCGTCATAGCCCTTCAGTGCAATCGTTCTTTGGTCATTAATGTTATTGACGATTGTTGTAAATAGATTGTTGTCCGAGCCTCTCGTTGAGAATAAATAATCGTCGAAAGTGAGCAGGTCAGGTTCGGCCGTACGAATGTATGTTTCATAATCGTCCCTTTGCCATTGACGCGATTGTTGGTTGCTGTGAGCGAGGACATCCGGATAAAGTTTGTGGCTTAGCTTGAACCAATCCGTAAAGGTTTTCAAGATCGCATTGTTGTAGTTTTCTTCATCTCCAAATGATATCGTAATCAGCTTATCTATATTAGCTTTTTGCGCGTCACTCAGAAATCCCGTCATATCTTTTTCTTTCGGGCCGCCTCCCAAGCCATCTCCGAATGCCCCTTTTACAAACGACCATTGTGCTTCTGGCACCTGGTTATGGAACGTTTGGTTATAGCCCGGATATTCGTAATAGGTCGCCGTAGTAAAATGACTGTTTTTCCATTCCTCTGCATTAGCGTATTTCCGACCTGATTGATCCGTTGTCATCCACGTCTGCATTTGCAGCCCCTTATCAATTAAAACTCTGCTCGCGCGAGATAACGTTTTTGGTGGAATAACAGTTACAGTCCTCACTTTGGTAACCGAATCTCCTGCTTGGTTAGATACTGTATAGTTCACCTTGTAGATGCCGCCTTTACTCGTATCGACAAGACCAGTCGTTTGAATATCGGCCGTAATATCTCCGTCCTTTGAATCGAATGCTTGTGCTCCGCTCTCCACATAGGTATCGTTCAAAGATAAACTCAATTCCGAATGACCGTTTAACGAAATAATAGGCCAATCAAAACCCGGAACCTGTTTCATTTCCTCATCTGTCAGCGCCTTGTCATAAATTTTGAATTCGTCGATGAGCCCCGGCCACGCATTTGTCACTTCCGGCTCTCGGTCAGCTCCAATCCGAAAATCACCACTATTCGATACTAATAACGTATCGTCCGTAGCAGCTTCGAACGCACCATTGACATAAAGCTTAACCTGGTCACCCTCTCTGCTTATGGCAACATGGTACCACTTTTTAGGTTCAATTAATGTTGCTCCGATAGTCGTTTTTCCGCCAAGAGAGGATTGTAATCTACCATCTGCTCTGCGTGATAGCAGTGTTTCTCCGCCCTCACCTTGCTGCTGAACAATAACAACGTCTCTGTTTGTATAGGTTGAATTGAAATTGACAAGCAGGCTCATGGAGAAATCGCTGCCTGTATTTATTAAATTCTGATTCGGTACAGTCGCGTAACTAAGATAACCATTTAACAATAAAGCTTTTCCTACCTTGCCGCTTCCTATTGCAGCATCGGTAAGGATAGCATTGTTCCGCTTCAACGTGTCCGGAGATATGCCATCCTTCGACACTTCATCAAATTTCCATTCACCAACTAAACCGGAAATCGACGTAGGTTGACTGCTATCATCAGCATAAGCAATAGCATGAGGAAAACCGATACTGATACAGCTAATCCACAAACTCATAACCAAAATCATGCTAACCAATCTCTTATTTCTCATAAGTAACATAAATAACCTCCTACATTCATTTGATAGAATAATAAATTCAACGCTCACCCACTTGTTGTTTAATGTTATATATGTATTTGTTTGCGTTTACAAAATATAAATAAAGAGGAGGATTACCCTCCTTTTTATCTCGACATCACAAACGAAGCCAACATTCTCGCGCCGAAACCAGTCGCACCGATAGCCTGCTGGCCACTCGCGGAGGATGAATCTTTTGGACCATTCATGTCGATATGTGCCCATTTCAATGAAGGATGGACAAACTTGCGTAAGAACAGTGCCGCTGAAATCGCACCTCCGCCATCACCGCTGCTAATGTTGCAGACATCGGCATATGTGCTATCCAGATACGATTCGTATTCATCTAGGAGTGGCAGCTGCCATACTTTCTCGCCAAACGGCTCACCTGCATTTTTACACACCCCCACCAACTCGTCGTCGCCGAGTATACCTGCAATCTTCGTTCCTAGTGCGCCGACGACAGCGTAAGTTAACGTCGCCATATCGATCGCTTCCACTGCCCCTATTCGATGAGCATGGATCAACGCATCAGCGAGTATGAGTCGGCCTTCCGAATCGGTATTGCCTACTTGAACAGTAAGGCCGTTCGCGTATCTTATCACATCGCTTGGCAGCAAGCTGTTCCCTGATATAACGTTCTCTGCAGTCGGCACCAACACCGCTATGTTGGCAGACGCACCGCTCTTAACGACGATATCCAACGCTCCAAGCACACCTGCCGCTCCGGCCATATCCATCCTCATACTGCTAATATCGTAATCTTTTTTAAGGCTGATTCCCCCGGTGTCGAACGTAATTCCTTTGCCAATTAGAGCTGTAAGCGGTTTTGACGCATCCGTACAATATCGAAGTTCGATAAATGCAGGCGAATATGCACTTCCTTTACCAACCGCTATTACGCCGGCAAAACCTTGCTTCTCCAACTCCTCGCCAGTATAGACATTAATCTCCACACCAGTTCCGGCAAAACGCTCCATCACTTTGTCCGTTAGTACTAACGGGCGCAAATAGTTGGCTGGTTCATTCGCAAGATCGCGCGCCCAGATCGTACCTTCAGCATGAATTTCCCCTTGGCGAATAGCCTCCTGGATCTCCAAACCGGTCTGTCCATCGAAAGAAAGGATCGGGATTTCCAGCTTATCTGACTTCGTCTTATATTTATCGAAGGAATACGTACCCAGTTTCCAACCTTCCACCCATGCCGAGATTGCTTCTGCTTCTTGATCGGATGCTATATTGGCATCCCACAACGCTTGAAAAGAAACATGCACACGACCACATTTCTCTTTGGCTGCTGCTCTTCCCGTATTGCCGGCTGCTTCCCTAATCCGAACAGGGTGAATTAGCGAGGCATTACCCATACCTACGATAACAACATCCGGTTGTCCTAGACGACCATAGAACCACGTTATTGCATCTTTGGCGCCCATATGTGGTCTCAATACCGACACATCGAACAGATGCCGGACTCGCGGCAGATCCAGAATCCGTTCTACATTATGTTCATAAACCGGATAAATTAAGGTTTGTGTATTCTTTTCTGTTTGCTGATCGATACTCACAGGACAACCCTCCTTATTGTTCAAATTCAATACATAGGCTCGCGACGCCAAAAGCCATAACCTCAAAACCTATTTGTGATTCATTAATGAATACTTCCCCTTCAACTAGAGGACGTTCTAACGTATCGACAAAATAAGATTTGCTCACCTTGCGGCATAACTCCAGCTTTACCGAGGATGTGTTTCCTTCGGTTTCATACACGCGAATAATCAAACGATTAACAGCTTGATTGTCCTCAGGCATCTTGATCGCAGAGATGGCAATCGTACCTTCAATTAATTGCAAGAAGCTTTGTGTTGTCGGCCAATCTCCATTACTTGCAGCCGCTGAGATGTATTGGAGCGGAAGATGATAATGGGAGGATTGTTCAATCAATGGCTGGTTTTTAGAAGCATCAACTACACAAATACTTAAACGAATGCGATGAACCCCTGTATTCGGATAAGCATCCGGGCCATAAGAGCCCCGCAGCAGTGTGACGGAAAGTGCTCGATCCGTACCTCGGAAACCATATTTACAATCCGATAGAAGCATAATTGCTCTACCCTTCTCATGGTTCGAAGGAACCCCGAGAGCCCAACTGTTGGCAGGTACGTCTAAGTCGAGTGAAGGTCGTTCAATCGTACCGAAAGCCATATTGTATCGATAGGAATCGCTTTCATAACCAAAAGGCGCATAAAACTGTAACTGCGGCGTAAATTCCTTTTCATTCCCGTACTCATGCCAATCACATTCCACATTGTAATCGAGCCTGCTGCTGCCCTGATCCAGAGATACCGTAACTTGCAATTTCGATCTTCGAAACGGGACGCTGAACGTAATGGATTGCCGCAGGAGCTTGCTGCCTAACTCACTGCTTTCGATTTTGATGCCTTCAGTGAGCTCTTCAATTTTGCGGTATCGACCTACCAGCCATGCATTGCCACCTCCTTGAAAAGTATCCTCCTCGATGAATCGGAATACGCCTGCGGGTCGGCTGCTATCGATAAGCTGCTGTCTATTCTCTTTATTGATTAATGAAATAATCGTAAGCTTTCGCACATCAAGAACTGCCTTTAACAGCTCGTTCTCGAGCACAAACGTATACAGTTCCACAGGCGGAAGGTTTTGACCCGTGAGATAGAAATCATTTGCCGTAAGAGCTGCCATATCTCCTGCTTTTTCCGTCATGATATAGGTGCTGTATCCTAATGCTGGAACTTTTACAGGCAGTAATACACGCAAGAAAAAGTGCCCCCAATGCTCGGCAAATCCACGATCCACAAATTGAAAATCAAGCGGATTTACCTCGTCGTCTTCGAAACCGATGCTTTGGATATTTCCATCCCAATCCCAAATGGTAATCTCGGCTAATTCTTTACGTGCGGTTGGAGCACTGTTGAACACATTAAATATCCGTGTTTTCCCGCGTCCGCGGTCACTTTCACCCGTTCGAAACTGATGCTTTATGCTGACACCGACTCCAGCGCCTGCTCCTTCGGAAAAGCTTTCTTTCAGGTCCTCGCCCTCAACAAGAAAACGTGAGGTATCGATGCGCGCAGCAAGACTACGCATAGCAGCGCTTCGTTTGCTATTAGCCATGGCCGATATTTCTTGGAACGCTCCAAGTGCATGATCACGCGTTTCTGGAATGCCTGTTCCCGGCAATATATCATGAAATTGATTAAATAAAGTTTTTCTCCAAGCTTCTTCTAATTGCTTGCCATAATACTTGGACGAAGTCCAAAGCGCGGACACACTAGACAATGCTTCCGCTTCATACAGCAGGTTCTCCGAAACTCGGTTCGCTTGTTTCAAACGTGCTTCCGAGCTGTAGCACCCTGTAAAAATAAAGTTCAGCTCGTTTTGCACAATCGGGAGTTGATCGGCTATTTGCTCTGTTAACGCGAAGTATTCTGCATACTTTCCGAAGCGAATGGTCGGAAAAATCGGCCATTCCTTCATATCAAGTATGCGCTCTATGTCACGCCGCGTCGGACCGCCGCCATGATCACCTACCCCATATACTTTCATCATCGTATTCAAGCCTGTTTTCTGACAAAACTCCGGCACCGTAAGCACCATTTCACCCTCAATGCGGGAATCGTACCAATGGGGCTCTTTATATGCGATTACCGATCTCCCTGAGGGCGCCATCCAGCGATAGAGGTGATGTCCCTCATGGTTATGACCGCGGCAATAGTAATAATATTTGATGCCCGCGTGATGCAATGTTTCCGGCACATTAAGCGCATGACCGAAAGTGTCCGGCTCAAAATCGATTTGCAAATCATCCAACTGCAATCCGAACAACTGTGTAAGATAGTTTTTGGCATATAAGAACTGCCGAGTCATACTTTCACCGTTTGGCATGTTCTTATCCGCTTCAACCCAAGTTGATGCCGTTACTTCCCATCGTCCTTCTTGTACACGGACTTTTATTTCTTCTAGCATTTCAGGATCATAGGTTTCAACAATATGATAGGCTGCTGCTTGAGAATGGGAAAAGCGAAAATCAGGATACTCCTGCAGCAGATCCAGCATTGTTCGGAACGTGTTAAGAGTCGCGGACACCGTCTCATCCCAGCCCCAAAGAAAATTCATATCCAAGTGGGCATGAGCAGCACAAATCAAATGGTACGACTTCGCTGCTGCTGCCATTTCAGACAACCGCTGTTCTGCACTGCGAACCGTTTGCTCCCCGATTATGCCTTCTTGATCTAATGTATTCAGCAGATCGATAACAACAGGATCGATCAGATCATCATACTGACCTCCCATCACCTTTGAAACGCGATTAGCATATTCCAATTCCGCAACGATGCGTTTGCCCCATTGCCCATCCGACACACGAGTTTTCAGCTTTACGAGATTTGCGTTCATTTTCTCGACTTGTATGATGTCCACTCTCCTAAAACCCGCTTATAGTCTCATACATAAACCATCACTATGAATCATTAGATTCATAGTGTGGTTTCCAGCGTTTCTTTTGTTTCTCCAATTCGATCTGCGATAAATTTCTCTAGCAGCTCTATGTTTGTCGTCCCTGTATTTCCACCATATTCACTTACAGACAGTGCGCCGCAAGCATTTCCATATATCAAACATTCCTCTGGATTTTTCCCTGCCAAATATCCATAAATATAACCGGCATTAAAAGAATCACCCGCTCCAGTCGTGTCGACGACTTGGACGGAGAAGCTCGAACGATAGGACTGCTGCCCGCCTACTGATGTCACCGCACCTTTCGAACCCAATTTGAGCACGATATGGCTGCTGTGTTTAGAAAGAACTTCAAGACTTTCTTCTACCGTTGTACAACCGGTATAGTGTATAGCTTCGGTTTCGTTCATGAAAAAAACGTCGATATCCTTCATTAATTCAAAAATGCCAGGATACCATTCCCCAGTGTCATCCCACCCCATATCAATAGAGGTCGTTACGCCTAGTGCTTTAAGTTTTTTTACGGTTTCCAAAAATTCAGCATGATTGCGGCTTCCCTTATAACAAGTCAAATGAACATGACGTCCTAATAAAACACTATTCATGTCAAGCTGCTGCAAGCTTAGCTCGGCGTTTGACCCTGCATACGTAATAAATGAACGATCATTTTCCGGATTAATTGCAATGGAAATTCCTGTATTGCTGTTGCTCTTTTTAATATATCTGGTATCGATTCCATATCGAGAAAATTGATCTTTTATAAGCTGACCAAATCCGTCGTCACCTAGAACCCCGTTAAAGGCAACCTTCAAACCTAGCTTGGCTGTTGCCAAACTAAACAAAGCTGCCCCTCCGCCGACGTGGATGGTCATATTTTGAACAAATACCTCTTGTCCGGGTGCTGGCAGCTCGTTGCAGCCCTCAACAACTAAATCAATATTCGCGTCTCCAATCACGATGACATCGTAATTTTTCAATGGTGCCTCATCTCCATCTATTTCCGATATGCACTGATGTGCTGTGCTCTCTTATCCTTATGAATCTCTTCTTATGCAGCTTTCACGGACAACTAGTTTATGCTCCAAGATAATATCCTCGGTTGAAGTTTCCTTATTCGTAATCTGTTTCAACAGCGCTGCCATCGTCACTTTGCCCATGTCTTGAATAGGCTGCTCCATTGAGGTTAACCTCGGACGGGCAAGCTCGGTCAGTTGACTTCCGTCAAAGCCCATAATGGAAATATCCTCTGGAACTCGAAGGTTATGATCCCAAATGCAGTTCATCGCTCCAACAGCCATATCATCACTTACGGCAAATACAGCCGTAGGCGTTTGTTTATTGCGAAGAATATCCTTCATTTGCTCGTATCCACTTTTCACTTTATAATCACCGAACCGGATATTTTCATATATGATTTTAATGGAATGGTCTGACAATGCATTTCGATATCCGCTATAACGGTTTTGTCCCGATGTAATATCGCGCATGTCGCCGCCGATAAACCCGATTTCCTCATGGCCAAGCTCAATCAAATATTTTGTCGCATCGTAAGCAGCTTTGTAGTCATCAATAATTACAGAAGCGAACTCCTGGTCCATCGGTTTAACACTAGAAAAAATAACGGGAATGTTCATCTTATGAATCAAAGCACGGATTTCCTCATTAATTTTCTCATGCATAATAATGATGCCTTCTACCCGCATTTCCTGAAACACATTGATATATTTTAATTCTTTATCTATATCCTCGATGATATTGCATACCAAAAGGTTATAATCATTAGTGCTAGCCGCTTCTTCGATGCTGCTTAAAATTGTCGAATAGAAGCTTGAGGTAAGGTCTGGCACAATTACCCCAATGAGATTCGTTTTGTTGCGTACCAAGCTTCGGGCGATATGGCTTGGAGCGTATCCCAATTGATCGATGGCTTGATTCACCTTTTCCTTGAGATCGTCTTTCACATACCTCTCGCCATTTAGCACTCTGGACACAGTCGTAACCGAAACTCCTGCTACCCGGGCCACATCTTTGATTTTTGGTTGCACATTATTCACCCTTCGTGGAAGTATATTTCGTTCATATATTAGAATTATATAAGATATACTTCAACTTCGACAAACTTTCTCATCATTTATTCTTAAGTATCATTCAGCTGAGAGACTAATCCTCATCAACTTAGTTCAATTTCGCTATTTCTATCCTTGTATCGAACTCCCGTTTTCCTTCGAATAACGTAATGATTCTTGCTCCACGATCAAGCTCTCCGTATGTGTTGAAGCCCGTGGCACGTCCATAACACAATCGGATGCCATGAAGCTCTCCTACGTAATCATTATCATGATCATGTCCGGCAAAAGTCCCCATGACATCACCCTGCTCCAGCATTGCCGTGAATAAACCGCTGTTCAATTTCGGACAGCAGACCTCCTCGCCTTTATTGCCTATACATTTGCCTTCCTGCCAGACTTGCTCATATTCTGGAATTGGAATATGGAAAAAAGCGAGTCCAGGCAATGCACTGCCATTCTTCTGAGCAAGCTTATTCGATTCGCTGCAATACCAGTGAACCTGATCTGGATGTATCCATTCATATCCACCAACGGATTCTGGTGCTGAATCCCCGGAATCAAAAAAGTACAGAACAGCCGTATCTTCTTCACTCGCAGAACCCGCAACAGTCAGTACATAATTCCCAACTCCATGGATGTCCTTAGGACCATCCTCAGATAAGTTATTACTATACTCCTTTAAAACTTCATTCAATCGTTGACGCGTAATACCTTTCTCTGAGTCGTGATTGCCATAAATGACAGCGAACGGAATGCCAGACTGGACAACATCCGCAATCGCACGGCGAAATGCTGCTTCTTGATTCTCTGTATCATAGCTGGATATGACATCGCCAGTAAGGACGATCAAATCGGGATTTTGCGACGCAATCAGTTGCTGAACAACAGCTAACGTTTGAACATCCTTATCAGGTTCAATTCCATTCTTGATATGCATATCGGTAAATTGAATGATCGTAAATGTCCCGTCTGATCGGAATCTTAACTTGCTGTGCTCCACCATAACTCCTCCTCGACCTAAAACCTGATTAATCTTCAATAAATAATGGCTGAGAAAAAGCGGAATACCCGCCTTCCAAATAAACGGCTATACGGACGTATTTTTCGTCTCCATTACACTCATATTCAGCTTGCTTGATTCGTCCTGTTGTTTCTTTAAGCACCTGTCCGTCTTTACCGAAAAACGTGACGTATTTGTACATTTTATCAAGCAAATCATTAGAACGAAGATCAACAACAACCTTGTCGCCTTCTACTCTGATCGCATCAAACCCATACCCCGTTGATACATAAAAGTTGCCTTCTTTGATCGCATCAATGATAGCATCGTTCGTATTTGCCTTTGCTCTGACCACGTTCCAAGCGCGCTTTTCTTGTCCATATACATGCGAGTCGTCATTTCCGAAACCCCACACTTTACGACCGGCGGATAGAAGAGCATCCCACTTGTCGAACGCGATATCGTACTC
This sequence comes from Pristimantibacillus sp. Z349TD_6, assembly GCF_056173205.1. Lineage (NCBI taxonomy): Bacteria > Bacillati > Bacillota > Bacilli > Caryophanales > Paenibacillaceae > Pristimantibacillus (SeqCode) > Pristimantibacillus sp. Z349TD_6. The sequence continues at coordinate 4,516,965 of NZ_CM149662.1, forward strand.
CGGATTGCCGTCTCCGTTATAGACTTCAACCCCAAGATAACGTTCCATCTTAAACATATCTTCTAGTTCCCAAAAATTCGAGAAATACCGATTCGGATGCACGAGCACTGCAAATCCATCGTTTGTCGTTGTTAGATCCACAAAGCGTTGATAGTTCTCAATCGTAAATGCATTGCTGTAGTTTTCCATAATCATTTGCGGCGGTTTCACGAGCAGCATATGTGTTTGCCGACTGCTGACTTCTATGGCTTCGAAAACATTCGGTATCTCTCTTTTGCCTTCGTGTTTCGTAATTTTATCGTGGTCAGAAATACCGAGAAAATCGTATCCACCGTACATTTTGTAAACCGTTTCGAGCGAAAACCAACCATCGCTGTTCGTCGTGTGATTATGAAAGCTTCCTTTAAACCAAGTCCCCGACTCTACGTATGGATTCACTATTTTCATTTTTCCCCCATCCTCTCCTAGGCTGATTTACTCTTTAATCGATCCGATCATAATGCCCTTGGTAAAATAGCGCTGCACAAATGGATAGATAAGAATAATCGGCGTGACGACGATAATGATCGTTGCCATTTTAAGCGAGTTTCCTGTAACCTGCATTTTTTCGATCAAATCGTATCTAAGTCCGGCAGCCTGATTGAGCGTATCCCGCATCGCTTCCGCACTCATCAACATTTCTTGTAGAAGCGTGGACAGCGGGCGCAAAGACGATTTTCGAATATAAAATGCACCAGTGAACCAATCGTTCCAATGGCCAACGGCGTTAAACAAGCCAATAACCGCTATAACCGGCCGACTGAGCGGCATAATAACGCGCAAGAAGATCGAAAAGTCGTTATACCCATCAATTCGCGCCGATTCTTCCAAACTCGGATGAATTTGTTGAAAAAATGTTCGCATTATGATGATGTTCCATACGCTATATAAGCTTGGAATGACGTAAACCCAAATATTATTCGTCAAATGAATGGACTTAAGCAGCATGTAATAGGGAATGATTCCCCCTCCAAACAACATGGTGAAGAAAATGATCATCATGATGTATTTCCCGCCAGGCAAGGTTTTGCTCTTTAATGCATAAGCTGCTGCTGCAGTCAGAAAAACACTTGAGATCGTTCCTACGACCGTTCGGAAGACTGAAATCCCAAAAGCAGTTGTAATATTGGACGTTTCAAACGCTTTTTGGAAGTTTTCCAAGGACCAAATCCTCGGCCAGAAGTAAATGCCGCCTCTTTCCGCGTCTTTACCGGGATTAAAAGCAAGTGCAAAAATATTAAAAAAAGGTAGAATGATCGATAAACACAGCGCGATTAGAAGCAAGTAGTTAATGACTCTGAAAATTCTTTCACCCGTGCTGAGCTTATAAAATTCGTTTCCCACTTTCTCCCTCCTCCGTTGAAGGAAAGGCGTTTTTACCCAGCTGCGGATAAAATCGCCTTACCTCTTCCACTAATTTTCTGCTTCTAAATGTTGAACCTATTCTCTAATCGTTCAGGTTTACGTCCGTTTTTGGATCGGCATCTTTTTCTGCGAGAAGCTTCAAATAATCGTCCAATCCTGCTGATTTCAATTGTTTCAAGTTGCTTTCCAACATTTTCTTAGCTTCATCAAGACTCTTGCCGTAATAAGCGCGGATCAAAGTTTCATTGTAAGCATCCAAAGCCGCTTTAAGTTCTGAAGATCTGTCGAATTCACCGAGGAACGCAGTAGGTACGTAGCTGTCAACGATCTTCGCATTTTTGTACTTTTCCTCAAAGTTCCAATATTCGATTAGTTTTAGAGCACCGTTATTGTCTTCTTTTTTCAATTTGTCGCCATACTGCATTTCCCCGAAATCAGCCAAGTTATCGGTGTCCGTGCCGCCTAGAATATCGCCCCATGAGTTGCCGACGCCTTGGAATCCGAGCTTTTTCGCTTCGTTCGGATCTGTTGCTTTCAGATCCAACACTTCTTGTTTCACAAGTGGAAAACCGTCTGCGCCGAGCGTATAATCGCGGCCCTCCAAACCGTATTTCCAAATAAGTTTTCCTTCCTTACTAGCTAAGTAGTCCGCAAATTTAACAATCTCTTGCGGGTTTTTCGTAGTAGTCGGGATCGCCCAAGCGCTGTAGCCGGACTTAAAGCTAACCTGCATTTGGTAAGGGCCGTCTACGTTGTTAATTGGTCCAAGCGGGAGGTAATGCATATCTTGGTTGAACTCTTGATAGTTGTGGGCATCACCGATAATCGCCCATGAGCCATTCAAAGCGCCCTCTGTTGCGCGGCTTTCGTCAATTGTAAAGTACTCGGGATGAATAAGTTTTTCTTTAAGCAGCTTTTGGAAATACTCTACTTTTTTCATCGGATATTCGGTTTCTGCTTCATGAAGGATTTGACCGTCTTTCGATTTTTTGATGCGTTGGTCGTCTTCGCCCCACTGCAGATCCTTGAAAGCAGCTGAAACATCTTTACCACCCCAAAAAGATGGACCGATTGGAATTACTGGACTGCCATTGTTGTCTTTGAAGTTACCCGCTTTAATTTTCTTAGCCAGCTCATACACTTCATCCGACGTCTTGATTGTGCGCGGGTCGATTCCTAGTGAGTCAGCAATATCTTTACGGATATAAGCGCCGCCTACGTATTTGTTAGATAGATAACCGCCTTGTCGATTGATATTCATATGAACGAAGTAAGAAGAGCCGTTAAACTCAGGACGGAACATTACGCCGTATTTCGTATCAAGCGGCAAATAGTCATCTTGCAAATATTTGCTGTACACTTTCGTATCTTTCATTAGCGGAGTCAAATCAGTGAACATACCTTCGCGTGCCGCTTTCAAGACAACGGGCATTTCCGGTCTACCACTGTTATTGAGGTAGAAAGCAACGAAATCCGGCAAGTCGTTTGCAGCGATGCCTGCAATCAAGCCATCGATGGATTTTTCGGCTTTCATGATTTCAATTTCAAAGTCGATCCCCGTTTGCTCCTTTATCTTCGCTTTAATTTCCGGGTTCATATCTTCTGTGTAATCGTCGGTCCCCATGAATACAAGACCTTTGATTTTACGGTCAGCAATCCATGTAGCCGGTTTCCCTTCCGTTGTAGGTGAAACCCCATCTGTGCCGCCAGGAGCAGGTGTTTCATTATTGTTCTTGTTGCCATTCGAGCAGCCGGCGATCAGAAGCGCTGTCACCAAAGGTATTGCGAAATACTTTGCCCATTTCTTACTCATGCGATTGTTCCCCTTTTCTAAAATGATTTTATGAAACACGCCAGAAGACGTCTCCCACCAAGTGGATGGTCATGCAAACCTTTTCGCATAGCAACTATGGTAACGTTATCAGAATGAGCTACCATAAGGATGTTTCAGAAACCTTTCGCGAAACTCGGTTCGCGAATACAACCAAGATCAATCCAATTAATCCTTGCAGCATGCCAACGGCTGTCGCGTATCCGTACTGACCGCCTTGCAAGCCCACTCGGATAATGTAAGTGTCCAAAATATCAGAGAGCGGTGCATTACCCGGTGTTTTGAGCAAATAAATCTGGTCGAACCCAGCGGATAATATACTGCCCAGAGACAATATAAAGAGGATTACAATTGTCGGTGTGATGGACGGCAGCGTAATATTCCAAACCTCTCGGAATTTGCTTGCCCCATCAATTTTAGCCGCTTCGTACATTTCGGGATTAATTCCTGAGATCGCTGCGACATAGATGATCGAATCCCAACCAATAGACTTCCATACATGGCTTCCGAACATAATCTGGTAGAAGTAATCCGAATCCATCATAAAAAATGTACTTCCGTCGCCGCCCATATTCGTGATTACCTGATTCAACAAGCCAGTATCGGGAGCGAGTATACGTTGAACTAAGCCGATGACGACAACCCACGAGAGGAAGTGCGGCAAATACAGTAAGCTCTGAGAAACATTTTTGAACCATTTTGAGCGAACTTCATTAAACATAAGTGCAAGAATAATCGGAAACGGCAAGTATAGAAACAATTTCATACAACTTATGATGAGTGTGTTTTTAATCAACTCTCCGCTTTGATAGGAATTAAAAAATTGCTTGAAATAATCAAGGCCAACCCATGGGCTTCCTAAGATGCCCTCATTGAACTTGTATTCCTTGAAGGCTAACAACAAGCCGGCCATCGGAATATAGTTGAAAATGATGAAGAATACAACACATGGCAACAACATGAAATATAAATATTTGTGAGCCAACATTTTTCTCCATAAAGCGATGCCACTGTTTTTCCGCTTCATTGGTACGGTCATTTGCTTCATAAGTTGAAAGTCACCTTCTTTCTGATTACTGTCTGGAAGCGATACCATATAAAATTTCAAATACATAAATTTTAACCAATCACCCTCTTATCCGAATAATAATTTTGCATCCTAAACCGATTGTATTAACAAAAACTTGTTTATTAAACCATTATTTGTTATCTATAGGTAAATATTTTGTTAAGATTCATTCACTCATTGGTATCAAGAGCTGCAACAAAATTCACCTTCTTCCATGTTGACTATGAGCGTCTTAATCTGAAACTGCTTTTTCTGGAAGCGATACCATGAAGATTAAAATAAAGTGCGCCTCTTTAAGTAAGCGCTTACCATGAACGGATTATACCAAACTTTTTTTCACTTGGCTACAGTTAATTTCATTCTTTTTTTAGTGCGATTAGATCTATGGGTGCACGGGTAGTAATGGCGTCAACTTTCATCCTCAGAAACCATTCCATTGCTGAGCGAAAGTTCACTGTATAAACCCATACCTTTAAACCTAAAGCGTGCGCTCGAATTACGATAGGTGGAAGACAAGTAAAGCCATTCATATTGAGCCCTGCGTATCCAGCTTGCTTAGCTTCCCTGCAAACAGCCTCCGCGAAGTCGCCATATCGCTCCATTTGTTCCAAAGACAAATCGTCCGGTGTATTCAGCATGACTTGAATATCCGGGTATCTTATCGTAATGTTATCGGAACATCCCGTAATGAAAACCCGATTTTGCGCTTCAAACTGGTGAATTAGCCTAACCGTCGGTTCAATAGCATCTACCGTTTTTATATCCAAATTCATTTTGATTCCTAGCGAAGCCGAAAGTTGAAGCACTTGTTCCAACGTCGCAATTTCATGATCTTTATAAATCGGATCGAGCAGCGGCCGTATATCCGGATTATTCAACTGTTCGAAGGTGTGTGAGTGAAGATAAGGTGAATCATCATGCAAAAGGATAGCAATACCATCTTGGGTTATGCGCACATCGACTTCTACGATATCTGCACCGAATTTAATGCCTTCTTCAAATGATGCCATTGTGTTATCTGGATAAACACCACATCCCGTATGGGCTGCTACCATCGTGTTATGCATGCCATGTCTCCTCTTTCTAAAATTAAAATGATTCCGCTTTCAAATTAGGCCGAGACGCCTTCCGTTTCTAAGCTTACTACCCCATCCATATGAGCTAACGCTGCGATAGATACCTCATAGTTTTTTATTTTCTTTAATTTCAACTGAATGCGAATCGTTAAATGTCGATCACTTAGCCGCTCCTCCTCTTCGTCGTTGTTTATCGTGAGCTTGCTGATTTGCAGTCCACTTTGATTCAAGTGCATCAAAACAAGATTTAGACCAGCTGATGTTTTATCCATTTTTATTAACAACTCGCGTACTTTTTTCGTTCGGGAGAAAAGTTTCTCAACCTTGTTCAATAAAAACAAACTCACCACCACCAAGAAGGTCGCTATGACAGCGCCGTAGTAAAATCCTGCACCTGCAGAAAGTCCAATTGCTGCCGATACCCACAATGAGGCTGCCGTAGTCAATCCGGAAACACCAAACCCATTTCGCATAATGGTACCCGCGCCGAGAAAACCGACGCCACTGATTACTTGAGCTGCCAACCGAGCTGGATCTAAACGAACATTCGGTTCTGCGGCGAAATCAGAAAATCCATACATGGATAACAATACAATGACTGCCGAACCAAGACAAACCAAAATGTGCGTCCGGAAACCCGCGGAATGTCCGCCAAGCTCACGTTCTAGACCAATCAAACCGCCAAGTACTAAAGCCAATAATAGTCGTAGCGTCATCTCAAATAAACTAATTTGCCATACAGTCGGATCATATTGGAGATCCATCGTGTTCCACTTCACCTCCTATGCGCTGGTATCGATATTAGTTTTGAATAACCACTCATTATTTGGTAGCTGGTTAAATGGTATTATTTACACTACAAGATTTCCATCTTTTTCTCAACAGATTTTTCTCAGGCTTACCGAAGCGTTTGATAAGTGCCCTAAAATAATTCAATGACGAATCATCAATCTACTACTTGCATTTTTTTACATCTCTATCTGTCAGCAAATGTAACACCACCCGTAAAACTATGCCAGTCTTCTATTTCAACTGCTGGTTTCCTAGCGAGCGATATAAAAAAAGAATGGATTTGGGCTGTTTCCCGTCCATCCACTCTTTTATTGTTCGTGTGCTATACCTGCAGAGTAGCAGTAATTGGATAATGATCTGATGGGTATTTGCCATCGTACTTGCCCTTGTCGACATTCGCTGACACGATCCGAATATTCGGCGTAACGAATATATAATCGATCGGTTCACCTTCTTCGCCGCCCTCAAAACCATGATAAGTGCAGCCAGGATGTATATCAGAATTGGTGTATGTATGATGCAGCCCTGCTTGGATCAGAGTTTGAATCGTTTTGGTTTCCGGTTCACAATTGAAATCACCTGTTAGAATCGCCGATGCTCCACTGGTAATATTCATCTTATCCAAGATGAGCATAGCTCCATTTATTCTTGCTTCCTCGCTTATGTGATCCAGATGTGTATTCAGAATCAAATATTCCTGCCCGTCGGTTTGCCCCAGCCTCACCCAAGTGCAAATGCGCGGACAAGCAGTATTCCAGCTTTGAAAGCCAAGCTGCTCCGGACGTTCAGACAATCCGAATGTACCGCTTTCGACTGGCTTAAGCCTATCTTTCTGGAAGAAAATCGCGCAAAACTCACCCTCTTCGCCGCCGAGTCTGCCCTCCCCGATCCATTCATATTCGGGAAGCAGCGCATTCAAGCTCTCCAGCATGGGGAAGCTTCCTTCTTGCGTGCATACAACGGCAGATCCAGACGCTTTAATCGCTTCTGCAGCCGCTTCTACACGGTTAGGCCAAGCATTTTCCCCATCCTCAGCGACATGGATACGAAGATTAAATGACATAATTGATAATTCCATAATGATCCCTCCTAACATGAGTGTAAGATAAGCATATGGCGAGTTGACGGGATAATCAACCCTTGGTTAATGTGACATTCTATCTATAATAAAACGTCATTTCCCAAAAGAAATGCGCAATAAAGCTTTCATGACGCCGCTTTACAGGTTTATCTTTTTGCTAATATAGAGCCATTTATTATAATAAATCCATTGGTATTAAAGGGTTAGGAATGCAAGACAGCTATTCAAACGATTTTGTTGGCGACCTTTTAGGCTGTACATAAATTGGAATGGCTCTGCTTAGAATAACTCCTTAAATAACAGAATTGACAAAAAGCTTCTTCCGGAATAGAATAAACACATAGTTAATGTTAAGTAATCTAACATGAACTTCTCTTGTATAAGCTCATAAATTGGTGTGAGCGTCTCGACCAGGCAACCGTAAATTGCCCCAGGCTACAAGAGGCCGTTAGTGAAGATACTCTAATTTTTTTATTTCAGAAAAATTAGATCTATTTCACTACGCGCCTCTTCAGCCTGGGGTTTTATTGCGTTTAGCCTAATCATTCATTCTAAAGGAGCGATTGTGTATGAATAAGTCAAACTCGCATGTTGAATCCGCATTGCAATACCCTCGTGATTGTACATTTACTCTAAATGATTGGAATGTTCTTTCTCAGTTCTGGTATCCTGTGGCCATTGCTGAAGAAGTAACAAATAAACCAGTTGCTGTGAAGCTGCTTGATGTAAAGCTCGTTTGTTACCGCAGCAGCCAGGGCAAAGTCGTAATGGCTCGTGATCTCTGCTTTCACCGTGGAGCACCTCTGAGCAAGGGTTGGATTGAAAACGATGAAATCGTATGTCCTTACCATGGTTTTCGATATAACTGCGAAGGGATATGCACTGCCGTTCCAGCCCATTCTGACTCCAAAATATCGCCCAAACTCAAATTAATCATGTATCCGGTTATTGAGAGATATGGGCTGATCTGGACATCTTTAGCCGCTGTAGACGAACAAATTCCGCCGTTCTCTGGGTGGGACGATCCGGATTTTATTAATATATTACCTCCAAGCTTTGATATTGCCGGTTCGGCAGGACGCCAAATGGAAGGATTTTTAGATGTTTCACATTTTGCATACGTGCATACGGAGACGTTCGGAGACCGCAATAACACAGAAGTCCCACAATACAAAGTAACGCGCGACGGGAATCAGCTTCAGGCAGACTATTGGAGCACCGTCAGCAATTACGGTAAAGGCCAAGATAATCCCGCTCCTGAAGGATTCATGTGGCTTCGCGCGTTTCGTGTATTTGCACCTTTCGCGGCCTCACTAACTGTACATTTCCCAAATGACGGCAAGCTCATGATTTTGAACTGCGCATCTCCAGTCTCAGCACGTTACACTCGTTTATTTTGTCCAATCTCACGGAATTTTGATAAAGATCTTCCGATTGAAGATACGATTAAATTTAATTTGCAAGTTTTTCAGGAAGATCGAGAAATGGTTGAATCCCAAACACCAGAAGATCTACCACTCGATTTGATGGCCGAAGCCCATATTCCAGCTGATCGCACTTCAATTGCCTATAGGCAGTTGCTTACACAACTTGGCCTTGGAAGAACCTACACATCTTAAAAAATATGTTTACAGCTGATTTCTAAACAAATCCTTGAAAAGAAAGATCACCAAGTTACCAACAAAAGGCTGCCGATATGCTCGGCAGCCTTTGTAGTTACTCTGTAGTTTCAACTATATTTTCCATACCTACAGTTAATCAACGGTTAATAATTGCTCAATAAAACCGCCAATTTCCAGCTTCCTGTCCACAAAATGAATTTCCAAAATCCAATCGCGAGGCTTACCATTCGAATCCGGATTTCTCATAGGAATATGATTATCAGGATGAATATAGTTTTCAACGGATTCTCCCTGTATTACTTCATGAGGGAATTCACCAATAAGGTGACCCGCATGCGGCCCTCCAAACTCCCATCCGTATTTTAAAGCTAAATGACTCACATAGGTATAAAGTTCACTGCCTGTAATCGCAGATTGAGACTGAAAATAGGCCTTCCCTTCATCCCAGGCCTCAACAATATCATTTTTCAGTTTTATTTTTGCTGGATCATCTCCTAGGACGAAGGTTCTTCCGAAATCAGCTTCCCAATCTTCAAAAATTGGGCCGAAATCCAGAAATATAATATCATCTTTGGAAACAATCAGATCAGGCGGGTTTTCTCTATATGGAAACAACGTGTTTTTGCCAGCTCGCACGATTCGTTTATGCCAGTATTTCTTGATACCAAACATCTCGAATGCCAATTGATAGATTTCACGATTTATTTGCTTTTCAGTCACATCAGGACGAATAACTCCTTGATCTTCGATCGCCTTGAATAGTTGTTCCGCCTTGCTTTCAGCCTCTCGTAGCGAGGCATGCCGTTTACTTATAGATTGATCCATCTCTCATTCTCCTCTCTATTTTATAAACCTTCTGAAGAAAGAGTACTTACCATATCTTCTCAAAATAATTCTAACGTTTTATTGCATCAATTCCAAATGAAATTAGAATCAATCATTCAATTCGTAAACAGATTAAAAAATAGTCGGTACCATTCCCCCATCCATACGGATTGGAGAACCTTTAAATGCGGATGCATAAGGACTGCATACAAATGCAACTAGTCTACCTATTTCAATAGGTTTGATAAATCGCTGTATTTCAGATTGAGGCAGGTTTGTAGTCATAAAATCTTTCTCTTTTTCTGAAAAAGTCATATCTTCATTTGAGTATATGCCCTCAATGATTTGATGCACATTTTCAGAGAGTGTTGGTCCTGGCAGGATCGTATTGACTGTAACTTCTGTTCCAACTGTTAATTTGGATAAACTTTTGGACAATGATAATAGCATTGATTTTGTCATGCAATACTGAGGCATTTGTCCTGAAGGCATAATTGCTTCCTCACTCGCAATAAAGATAATGCGGCCGTAATCATTTTTCAACATTTTAGGTAAATAAAATTTAGATAATCCATTTGCTGCAAGAACGTTCGTACGGAAGTATTTTTCCCAAATCTCATCGTCAACGTCTTCATATTTCATCATTTCATAGATGCCCATACTATTTACTAATATATCAATATTGGGGTATTTTTCGAATAAAGCTTCTCTTTGCACAATATCCACAATATCGGCTGTAGCATTTTGAGGTGAAGTAGCCGGGAAATCTGATTTGATTTCATTTACAGTTTGTTCCACATCTTCGTAATTTCGGCCATTAATGAGTACATGGACACCTTCTTTAGCAAGTTCAATAGCAATTGCTTTACCTATACCCTTCGTTGATCCTGTAACTAAAGCTGTTTTATTTTTCAATCCCATATCCATATTAAATTTCTCCCTTTTCATTTACTTATTCATTCACGACAAGCTGATTAATAGTCATGATTAAAACAGTCTTGTAATGAGGATAGTGATAATATTACCTTGTCTGAATGGGATAGTAACTAGCATATCGCGCCAATGTACTCGTTTAACACGCCAAATAAAAAAACGCAATAAAGAATAGCTCTCAATAAATTTATATGGTTGGGAATTCTATATAATCGACAATTCTAGCCGTCATTCTGCTAACGGGTTTGTACCTAAATGTTCCGTACGCCAATTTGTAGGAGTCTCACCTTCCCAAAGTCGGAAGGCACGGTAGAATGAATTTTGGTCTTCATATCCAATCAAAAAAGCGACTTCCTTAATATCAAGCGAGGGATCTGCCAAGTACTCTAGTGCCTGCTCATGTCTAGCTTGTGTTAAAACATGCTTAAAACTCGTGTTTTCGTCGGTAAGCCGGCGCTGCATGGTACGATTGCTCATACCGAGTTCCTTCGCGACAATTCGAATATCGGGACGCCCTCCAGTAAGGCTGCGTTTTAGAATCCATTTGGCCATTTCAGTAATAGAGCGGCTGCTATGCTGTTCATAGAGGGATCGGTCTAAAACAGGAGTCAGAATCTCCAGCAACTCTTCGTTGTACGTGACAAAAGGACGATCCAAATCGCTTCGATGCAGCGTCAAACGGTTACATTTTGCATCCATTCGGATGGGGCAGCCAAAATAAGCTTCAAGAGCTTGTACATCGCCCATTGATTGTGAAAATTCGACAACCCGCGCTTTAAGCGGTTGACCTGTTCCCCGGCGCCCTAACTCCAGAAGGAATGCCAAAGTGATCCCCACCAGCAGCGGCGGGCCTGCTTGTTCCGTATGCAGCCATTCCAGTTCGATTGTACAATGCTCTCCCTCCTCAGTAATACGCAGGCTTTCGGGTGGGCACATTTGTTTGTACCGAGCCATTCGGTTTAAAGCGTCACGATAGTCGCGAGCGTAGTAAGTAGCTAAGACGGTCGGTGGATATTGCGCTGTTTCATAGATGGTCGCAAGCTTGATAATTCCATCCGCAGTGTCGCCAATGAGATCGGAATAAGCCTGCCAGATCGCGAAATATTGAGCGGTGGTGACTACTGGTTCAGTAACAATAGTGAGCGGCAATCGTGCTTTACGAGCTACGTCATGAGGGGCAATTCCTAATTGACGTAGTCCTATCCAAAATCCTGACGGGATTTTAATACGGTCAGCGGTATGAGACTTCAAACATAAGGACCTCCTCTATCTATTTTTATATATTCATTAATATTAGTTGTGATTTGATGCCTGCCTTTTGCCAAATACAGCGAATATTAAGTACTCATAAGAATAGTCTTAAGTTCGGTAAAGTGTCAAAATAAACGTAATAAGCTGCACTAAACTGCCCATTAGTTTAACAAGAAAATAGCCATAATAACCAGCAACCATCAACAATGAGTCGGTTGATCCATTTATCCGAAACTGAGGCATTTTCATAATTATGAATCACTTATTTTTTTAAATTTCAATCCAACAAACAAGCAATGTTATCTTAATTTAACATAATCGGACGAGGACAATTGTATAAACCATTCACTTCTTTGAAATTGATATAATTTCCACAATCCTTTTCAGAATTTGCATAATGAAACATTAACTGTGAGATCATAATCAACGTGTTCAGGTTGTTTAGAAACGATAAAGGAGTGATTGTTTTGTACTATTACAAAGAAGAACTAATCAATGTAATTAAACCAGATAAACCAGATCCAGCAGCTGCAAAAGTTCTTCAGGAAGCGTTAGGCGGCCAATTCGGTGAAATGCGAACCATGATGCAATATTTTTTCCAAAGCTCTAATTTCAGAGGCAAAGACAAACAATTTCGCGATCTATTGAGAGGGGTTTTTTTAGAAGAAATTGCTCATGTCGAGCTCGTTCAGAGTACGATCAATCAACTACTTAATGAATCTGGACTAAATAATCCCGGAGATGCTGGAATTGATAAAGCTCCGATTGACGAGGCGGTTAAACACGGAAACCCCCACCACTATATTATGGGAGCTAAAAGTTCTTTACCTATAGATGCGGGCGGAAATCCATGGAATGCATCGTGGGTTTATAGTCATGGCAATCTTGTTGCAGACATGTTAAACAATGTCGTACTTGAGTCTACTGGTGTTCTGCAGAAAACACGGATTTATGAGATGAGCTCAAATCAAACATTCAGAGAAACGTTAGGATTTCTCATTGTCCGTGATAATGCGCATCAGAACGCTTTTGCCAAAGCACTTGAAACACTTGGCGTTGATTGGGGGAAAGTGTTTCCAGTACCGAACTATGATATCAACAAATATCCTGAGTGCAGAAAGTTCGTAGATATGGGCTATCACAACATGCAATTTAATTTCCGCTTAGATGAAACATTAATTTCTAATATTTTTCAAGGTGAAAGCCCAAGCAGGAATAGTGGAACACTATCTGTAACTCCTCCTCCTCAGGGGTTTCCAGTTCCAGAGCTTCCTGATATGCCAAATGAGCATAGCCCAGGAGTTGCAGATTTACTTAGATAATAAGTTTAAGTTACAACGGTTTTGGGGAAAGGTTAATCCATTTCTTACAATTAGCACTTCTCGACTCTTGAGGCTTATCAGAAAAGTATCCTAAGTGTTAATAAATGCGTTTAATGCAAATAAAACATGATGAGCAAAGTTTGAAATCGCTTTTATCAAAAAAACCACATGGAGTTGTTGCTCTCCATGTGGTCAATCATGTTATAGTCTTTCTCTTTAAATAAACTCCTATATACTTCTGTAGAAAGGGAATAAATAGTTTTACTGCCGCCTCTAGGTTCTAATACTCGCGTGAGAATTCGTGACCAATACCCTAATAAAACGAAAACCCAGCATAAGGTAGCTGGGTCTTATTTATAAATTTCTCTCTTTTATATCGTTTACAATCACTAACGCTTCGCGTAAATTCTCCACGATCCCATCGTCATTATATTTCTCCACTAATTCTGCTACAAATAACATATCATTCGAAGCCCCGTAATCATTTACCGTGTGTGCTAACGCCTCATATACGACAGGTCCAAGGGCGTGGCTATCGAAGCGGGTTATAAACGTTCCGTCATTCGAAATAATTCGCTCTAGGCGCTCGCTTGCCTCTTCAAGTGATAAAGTCGGTGCGGGTTTGCTTGCGAATGCGTCGGGCATATAGGTTTTAAAGGCGATTCCACCAATAATGAACACGGTTAGAATAATAGCGATTACATCACGTTTTAAGCCCGTAATCATAGAAACCTACCTCCTAAAAGTCTGAAACGCTTTCGCACCTCACTTACATATATTGCAGGAAATTCCGGCTTTTCTTGTAATAATCAAGACTTTACTTTCCTCCTTTTGTTATCTGTGCAATCGTTGATCTTTATATTCTTAAACTACTTAAATTGCTTACCTGTAAATTTAAATCCATTACTTCCTGCCTTATTTTTTCAAGTTTATTGTACAGCTCTTCGAATTTTGGATCAGTGATTTCTAAGGAAAACGCCTCCTTTTCTGCTTGCTTTAATTCCTTGTCTTTCTGCTCAATAGCTCTCAATAGAAAATCCATATTTAGTTTGGTCACGTTTCATTTCTCCTTTAAACGTAGAATCAACTTCAATCCCGTTAGTTCAAAAACTCTATTAAGACCAAATTAGTAGACATACCCAGATAGCCCCCCAAAAAGTAATGATGTAATAATAGTCAATTGAGTACTGTTTTCTTTATTAACAAGAGCACGGAATGTACTTAAGAAAAACAACATAAATAAAAAAGCCAATATAGCAAATAAAAAAGCCATTAGTTTTTCCCCCTAACTTTGAAACTAGTAAAAAGTTATCCGACTCTTTGGCATAAACTCTCGATTGTTACATAATACGGATTCACCATTCAATAATTGTATGTATAAGCACTTCCCAAATTATAATACCACATATTGGAATCTACTAGACCAATTATACAATTCTTATTACGCATGACTGTCTATTAGCTTAATAAAATGAGCAGGCCGCCGCAGCGCCTGCTCATCAATGTTTTATTCAAGTTTTGCTACAAATTCTCGTACGTCTTTCCGTGACTTTAAAATGATTATTTTCTTTTCATTCGATAACCTTTGCAGTTTTTCTGTTATCTTCGGCTTTTGTTTGTCTGGGTATTCCCAGACCCATTTCAAAAATTCCAAACTGACCCTTTCTTCGCAACCTTCTGCCATATCCATTCTCTTCTTGTTGCGGTACTGGAACCTTCTCTTCAACACGCGAACAATGCAGATCCATCTTGATAGGTCAACAAATATGATTGTATCAGCCGCTTGTAACCTAATATCTAAAGTGCCTCCATAATTACCATCAATAATCCAACTATCATGACTTATGAGCTCCTCTTGAACAACTTTTTGCTCGTTTTTAGACGTGCTAATCCAACCCGGTTTCCAAAAAATTGAATCCAAATGATGAACTTTAATCGATAATATTTTGCCCAGCTTGCTAGCCAACGTTGATTTGCCTGAACCTCCAGAACCAATAAGTGCAATTTTTTTCATATTGGCCCCCCATCAATGATTCTTATAAACTGATTGTTCCTTAAAAGATAGTTTTAGTCATCACGCCAACCTGACTTTTTTCTATTATAATGTAGCCTTGTGTTGACAAATCCCATTCATTCTCAAAAAAAACCATCCCGAAGGATGGTCCATACTTATGATGAGCACTATAAGGTTTGGATTAGAGTGGAGTGTCCTATCCTAGACCTTTCGCTTTTTAATATAACATACATTTGTATCTCTCTATTTCATTCTATCGTCGTTGTTAACATAAAAGCCACCGAGATTGTTTTATTATTTATAATAAGGTTTAGCGATAAGCGATTGCTCCCGCTCCCTTCTCCAATCACGGTCTTCTTATACGGCTCCACTAGTAAGGAGTCCTATTATGAAGTCCCATGTGGTTCTGCGTCGAACATACAGGAAGCGCCGATAAAGGTATGGTGCAGCGCATTGTCGAGGGCTTCGACTTTAATACCGAGTGGTGAAAGCTTGCGAATGAGGCCTTCTCCGAACAAATCGAAGCTTTTGGCGATCTGGCCTCCGATCATGAGACGGTCAGCCTTAAAATCTATTAGGAATGGCAGTAGAAATTGCCCCAATTCATACCCGAATGCCCGGAACAGCTCGCTCATGCGATTCTCGCCCTTCCGGACAAGCTCCGCAAGATCCTTCACATCCATGCCATCATGCAGACAGCCGGCATCCCGGAATAGCTTAAGAATTCCTCTCCGTGAAAAGCATTCATCCGCAGCCACGCCTTGATGAGGTAGGTTATATAAATAGCCATCTTGCGGTACGTGATCACCTTCGGTGACAAGAGTTCTGCAATCAATAAAAGCTGAACCAATGCCGGTCCCAAGCGTAATAGCCAGTATTCGCTCATTTGGATAGAGCTTGCCGGTTCCCAAACCAAACAATCTGCCATCATTCTGGAACCGGATGTCCAAGAAATCTGTATTCTTCCCGAAGCTGTTTGCACGCAATGCTTGCATGAGCTTTTCTTTCACGTTTACACCGTAAAGCGATTCGAATTTATCCAGTTCACGAATCCAGCTCACGCCGTTTTCATAATCAAATGGTCCAGGAAAGGACATGCCGATGCCGATGGCTTCGGGTGAGAATGAATGCGGAAACCGCTTGTATTTCTCAAGCAAGTCTAATAGGATAGCTGCCAATCCGCCAATGATGACTTCTTCCGATCCCTTGGCATTTGCAGCATAATGAGAGATCGTGCCTTCCTTTACTTCCCCGCGTTCTACTACGCATCCCTTGACATAGGTTCCACCCACATCCAAAGCAAATATGAGATCAGCGTTCAATCAGGCTCACGTTCCATTCCGGAGATACTCCCGCTTTAATCAGTTTGCACGGCGTTTCCGTCAAGTTTACGATTTTGTAAGCACCGAATACGGAAGGTAAAATATAAGATTCTGCGTAGTTCAACTCGACGAATATTGATTCATCCGCAATGGATACGATGCGTACGCTATCTCCCTCCACAAGATTGTACATAACAAACTCGCCGTCCGTCTGGTCTAGCCATTCCGTCTGCAGATGGATCCGTCTTACGTAAAACAGTAGATCGTCTCGTTGACCGAGCAAATACTCTTCGTTGCCGCCTTGGCTCTGCAGCAGCTGCGGCTCAGGGATGAGGTTTTGCTTAACCCATGATGTCGTTTTGTCGTAATCGATATTACGGAAGCCGTGATCCGCGTTGATCGGACGCGGTTTGCCATCTAGGTCCTTACGCAAATAATCGTAGAGCTTGAACGTAAACCACCAAGTCGTAGATGAGACTTCAAGCACAAGATTATCGATGCCTGAAGCATGAACGGTTCCCGGCGGAATGAGGAACAAATCCCCTTTGTTTGAATCAAATTCGTTGACATATTCAGTGAATTCCATCGGTACGCCTGTTTCCTGTGCCTGCAAAACGGCGTTTTGGAAATTCTCTCTCTCCGTTCCCTCCGTAAGGCCGAGGTAAACCTTGGCATCCTTTTTCTGTTCCATGATGTAATAAGATTCCTGCTGTGTCATAAACTCGTTGAAATGTTCACGCACGTAGTCCTGCTTCGGATGCACTTGGCAAGATAGTTTGTCCCCGTTCATCGTATCAAGATAATCGAACCTTACAGGAAAATAATCGCCGAACAACGACACCGGTCGTTCGCCCATGATAGCTTTATATTCAAGGGCCATGACGATCAGGAATGGTACTTCGATCACGTCGCCTCCATATCCAATCAGAATAGAATTCTCTGGTGCGATCGGCTCGAAGCTCCATGCACAGTTCACCCACTCCTTAGGAAGGTCGGCCATGTCTTTCAAATATTGTCCACCCCAAATACCAGGGGCGAAAAACGGCTTGACGCGAAGCGGACTTTGGGCCACGCTTCGGATCATTGCTTCAAGGTCAGAGATGGTCAAGAATACAGGCTCTTCCGGCTTGTTCATGTCCAAGTAGAGATCGATGTTCTGGAAAATACGTTTACGGTACGTTTCCAGTATCGGCCATTCCACGAAATAACTAATTTTATACTTTTCGACGGAATCGCGGTTCCATGACATACCGAAATTGAGCAGTTGCTTTTTATGCTGGATTTGCTGATATTCCCTAGAAACATCCAGAAATAAGACAGTGCCGCTCCGCTCTCCCGCAAGCCAATAAGCGCCTGGGCCGAACACGATAAACGCCGTTCTCCCATTTTGTGCTTTCAATCGCTTCGCGAGCGTTTCTCTTGCGTCCAATACGAAATAAGTCTCGATTTCATCTTCAGTCACGTAACCGAACGCTCTATTTTCTGTGATGTTGCGGTCGAATTTCTCACGCAGCGTTTCGCCGGATTTCAAGTAACCTGCCGTGCTTTGAACGTTCAAGCTCCATCCTTGCTTTTCGATTGCAGAAGCAGCATGCTGTATGAATGACTGGAAGTCAGCGCCGTGCGCTCCGTCCACGATAATAAGCGCTGGGGTGTCCGTCTTCTCGTCCAAGCTCGCTTTTAATAGCTCCGTCAAGGCTTCGTACCCTTTTGAGATTGGCTGCTCCGAGAATGGCTGCCTGACTGGATTTATAGGATATTTATTAAACATGGATCATACCTCCTTCAATAATCGCCGCCATATGTTTGATAAAAAGGGCTGTAGTTTTAATGAACTAACTACTGTTCTAAATAATGCCTTGTTGCAAAGCCTTCCATACCAAATGGGCAAACTGACTGTTTGACCAAGCAAACCAATCCCTCGTGAAGTTGGTAGGATCATCCTTATGGAAGCCTTCATGCATAAAGCCGGTGTCAGCATCCGTTGCCTCCATGATATCGATCATTTCCCTGATTTCATCCGGATCCACGGCGGTCAAACCTTGCATTGAATAAGCGAGATGCCACACGAAGTCCGTCGGTGTATGAGGGCTGCCAATACCGCTAAGGCTCTCGCCTTTGTAATAGTAAGGATTATCTTCGCTCAAAATGAAAGCTCGCGTGTTCAAATAGATAGGATCGTTTGCATCCGCGAAGCCGATATAAGGCGCAGATATCAGACTTGGCGTACCCGCGTCATCCATCAGGACGTGATTGCCGAAGCCGTCTGTCTCGAATGCGTACATGCGTCCGTACTTCGGATGTTCCACGATACCGTACAATTCAATAGCATGCCGGATTTCTTCTTCCATTACAGCCATGCGAGCTGCAAGCTTCTCATCTCGGTATACGTAACGGACGATTTCGCCCATGTCGCGAAGGGTTACAGCGGCGAACATATTAGACGGAATGTTGAAATGGAAATCGCAAGCATCGTCGCTTGGACGGAATCCTGACCAGATCATGCCAGTCTCGTTGACCAGCATACCGCGCCCTTGCCTCCGCAGCGTATCGATCATGATTCCATTATGACGCTGGAACCTGTACGTCGAGAGCTCACCATGCTGCTGCTCGATCTGCCAAACGTCCAGCATCGCCAGCAAAGAAGCTTTGAATTGCTCATTGAATATGCCCGTCCGGCCCGTTTCCTTCCAATAATGATAGGCTAGACGGAAAGAGAAGCACATGGAATCGAGTTCGAATTTGCGTTCCCATACCCAAGGCGAACTTTCCGTTTCGTCTCCGGAGTTCCAATGCCAGTCATTGGCGGTTTCGTTAAACGCGTTAGCATAAGGATCAATGCTAATATAGAACATATGACGATTAATGACTCCCTCCAGAATACGCTGTAGCTCGGGGTCTTCCTTGGCAAACGGGACATAATGCATCACTTGCTCCACGGAATCCCGCAACCACATAGCGGGGATGTCTCCTGTTAGGACAAAGGTAGTCCCGTCCTCCAGCAGCTTTGTTGTCGTCTCCAGCGTATTTGGGAAGCAGTTCTGAAATAATCGGTTAAGCTTCGGCCGATGAGCGAGCAGCTTCTCCGCTTCCTCCATCGCCTTTACGATGGAAGGCGGCAGCTTCAGCTCGGGGATATCAATTTGTGGCAAACGATGGTTTTTCATAGTGTTGTTTCATCCTCTCTCCATACTTATTCGGGTGGAAGTACATGCAAGTCGACCCCAAGGAGCGACTCCGCGTGGCCGCCTATTTGGATACGGAACTGACCCGGTTCGACGATGCGGCGATAGTCCCTTCCTACGTATTGCAATTGTTCCTTTGCGATCGTAAACTGGACGGTCGTCGATTCGCCAGGCTCCAATTGAATTTTCAGGAAGCCCTTCAATTCCAAAGCTGGCCTCGTTACGGAACTGACAACATCCGTTACATAAAGCTGAACGACCTCCTGTCCCGCCATTCCGCCGATATTCGTGACGTCAACGCTTACGGCGCAGCTCTCATCCGGCTTTATATTAGTTTTGCTTAGCTTGATGCCGTCATACTGGAAAGATGTGTAGCTAAGGCCATAACCGAATGGATATCTAGGTTCTAGGTCTGTCTCCACATACCGCTTGCCTTTGGTCCGCTTCGTATTGTAATAAATCGGAAGCTGTCCCGAGTGCTTTGGAATCGATATTGTGAGCCTGCCGGACGGGTTGTAATCGCCGAATAGAACGTCCGCGATTGCATTCCCGCCTTCCTGTCCGGGATACCAAGCCTCTAGAATCGCATCGGCGTGTTCGTCGATCCACGGTTCTACGATCGGCCGTCCGTTGATATAGACGACGATAAGCGGTTTGCCTGTCTTGTGAAGCTCTTTCAGCAATTCCAATTGAACGCCTGACAAACTCAGTTCCGCTCTGTCAAATCCTTCCCCGCAATCCATATCGCTTAAGCTTGACTGATCGGTAATAATCGCAGCACCCGTCTTCAAATCTATCGTTCCTTCGCCGAAGTCCCTTGCGCTGGAACCGCCAACTACGGCTATGATCGCTTCTGCAGCCTGCGCGATTTGGAATGCGTGCTCGAATCCTTCCTTCGACGGATCTTTAATGCGGCAGCCCGGCGCATACATGACCTCGCTTTGGCCAACGCATTTCCGCTGAATGCCATCCAGCACCGTCACAATTCCGGAGCGCTCCTGCGGCGATGTATAATCACCCAATTGATTATAGATGTTGTTCGCGTTAGGTCCGATGACCGCGATTTTGCTCAAGTTTGTTGACAACGGCAGCACCTGATTGTGGTTCTTGAGCAGGATTATGCTTTCTTGCGCCATTCTTCCCGCCAACTTGATGTGGCTTTCTTGGCCGATAACCTCCGAGGCCCTGTCTGGGCTCGCGTATGGTCTCTCGAACAAGCCTAGCTCAAATTTCTGGTGAAGGATGCGGCGCACTGCAAGATCAATATCGTCTATAGAGACCTTTTGATTGTGTACGGCATGCAGCAAATGCTTGCCGAAGCTGTCACCGGACATTTCCATATCGACGCCCGCAAGCAGCGCCGCGCATGCTGCATCCTCTTCACTTTCTACTACTTGGTGGCCGCCGCAAAGCATATTGATCGCTCCGCAATCGGTAATGACGAATCCATCGAATCCCCACTTTTCTCTCAAAGTTCGGGTAAGCAGCTCATGATTTGACGTGCATGGCACGCCATCAATTTCGTTGTATGCCGTCATGATCGACAGCGCACCGGCCTGCACCGCTCGCTCGAAAGGCAACAAATCCTTTTCGAGAAGCTCCCTCGCGCCGATTCGAGCGGGCGCCGCATTGCGTCCTCCTTCGGAGCTGCCGTAGCCGGCGAAATGCTTGAGTGTTGCGATAACGGTATCATCAGAAGCGATGGACTCCCCTTGCAAGCCTTCGACTGCCGCTACCGCCATCTCTCCGATAAGATACGGATCCTCGCCGAATGTCTCTTCCGTCCGTCCCCATCTAGAATCGCGGACGACGTCGAGGACAGGGGAATAAGTGACCGTTCCCCCTTGTACCCTCGTCTCTGCTGCAATCGCGCGGCATACTTCTAGATACAGCGGCGTATTCCAGCTGCTGCCCATCGCAAGCGGCACTGGGAATACCGTTGCACCGATGGCCATATGCCCATGGGAGCATTCCTCCCCGAACAAGATTGGAATACCAAGCCTTGTATGCTCAATCGCGTATTTTTGAATCAGATTAATAACTTCCGCCCCTTCGCGGGGCGATAATCCCGACTCCAGCGTTACTCCTGTCCAAGGATCAGCTCGCAAAACGCCGTAGAGTGAGCCGACGCTCCCCCTTTCGATATAGGCACGGAATGTTTCCGTCAGCTCTATTCCGTCTTCCGTTCGTTCGTA
Organism: Pristimantibacillus sp. Z349TD_6; assembly: GCF_056173205.1. Lineage (NCBI taxonomy): Bacteria > Bacillati > Bacillota > Bacilli > Caryophanales > Paenibacillaceae > Pristimantibacillus (SeqCode) > Pristimantibacillus sp. Z349TD_6. The sequence goes on from NZ_CM149662.1 coordinate 4,538,887, forward strand.
TGCCTGCCAGCCAAAGGGTTGGATAAGCTGGCCGATTTTTTCCTCTAGCGTCATGCGGCCCAGCAGATCATGGACCCGCTTTTCCGTCGATATTGAAGCATCTAAATACTTTTTCACTTTCATCATTTCGATCTCCATGCCAAGATACCCGCATTCATGCTGCGGCAAGTGGTCATCGCTGATTCAGGCTTATTGAGCGCTTCGCCCCATGCGACAAAATATCGGAATTCATAGAAGCCGCCTAACGTTGCCGTAAAGTTAGTTTCCCAATAATTGTTCATTGCCCATGAATAGAGATGGCCTGGATCCTGCTCCAGCTTCTCGTCCCCGTTCAGTAATCGGAAGCCATGTTCAAGCTTACCTAGTTGAATAAGCGGTGTATCCGGCATCGCTATTGACACGCCACCTTGACTTCCCATGTAAGCGACGCCTTCCCCGATGCAATAATAATCGGCTAGACTTCCCGGCAATTGATCCTTGCGCGGACGAGCTAGCGAATCCATTTTATCCATCCACAACTCCTGCTCGCCGTCCATAATGGGACCTCCGAAAGGCAAGGAAATATACAGATTCTCCGGATCCCATATGCTGTCCTTATGCATACGTACAGCCACATCCACGCGAGGTCTGTCTGTATATGCCGTAACTAGCAATGAATAATGGGAGCATCCCGCCACCTCGAACGTCAACTGAACTGTACCGTACACATCACCCTGCGCAATTACTTCCGCACTCGTCAGTACCCCTGTCGAGACAATCGCATCGGCTCCTTTACGGTTGCGGCCCATCTTGCGTCTAACTTCATACATATCCTTAACGCTGGAAGCACGGGTTATGTCATATACCGGCGAGAAGGCATGGTGATTGCGGTCAGAGCGCAGCATTTCCGCCCCAGTACGCTTGTCAATCCAAGATGTAATCCCATCGCCCTTCTTCCATTCCATCCGGACAAATGGCGTTTCCAAATAAGTCGAGGTGAAGTGGAATGTTTTCTCTACATGCGATACGTCGATATCCATCATCCTGTCAGACCCTACGTAATCCGTCGTGTATGCTGTCTTTGCTTGACCATTCTGCACAGGATGAATCATCAATATTTTCTCTTCTCCGGCTTGAAGTGTCACTGGTATGCTGACGATAACACCCCTCGGCGCAACTCTTAGCTGAGCAGGATATACTTCTCCACTTCCTTCGACACGTGCTTCGAATCCGTCCTTGATCAGGTCGTAGTGCCAACCTTCCATAATTAGATGGGCAACGTCTTCTTGTGCAAAAGGATTAGGATTGTGCAGTTTGAACCGCATCGGCCGGTCTGGCGCGAGCAGCGCATCCCCTTTATGTTCCAAAATATCATACAATGCGCGATGTGCGAGCGTGCTCGCATTGGCGGCAAACGCCTCCTTGCGGACACCCAGCTCCTGCACGAAGGGATTCCAAGGCTCTGTCACAGAGGAATGGTAGCCCCAAGTATGCTCGGCGAACAACGTCAGCTCGTATTCCATCGCTCTCATCGCCTCAGCAGTCACAATCTCTCCGTTTGGATCAAGCTGCTTCACTTTCCGATGGACGCGCTGCGCCTCTCGGAATACTTGCACATGCTTCGGCGTTGAACCAACGCCATCCGTCCACCAATCTGGCCAATCGCCCCGGAATACTGGAATATCGTCGGGATGCTGTTCTGCATGACCACGTACCGCGTCAAAAAATTCATCCAACGTACACGGTACGATTTTGATTTTTTCGCTATGCTTGCTGTTCCACTGGTTCACGAAATCCATAAGCTGGGCATTCGGAGAACTGTTGTCCGTCGGTAGCCCGGACATCATAACAGGTGCGAATGGGAACGGATAACCGTCCGCACGCAACCGTTCCAAATACCTCGGAATACGTGCTTCCGCAATCTCGAACGTAATGCCCTTGGTCGTATCGAATTCATCCTTAATTGTATAAGAGCCACCGATACCTGGAATTAATCCCAAGTCGTTGCCGAAGACGTAATGCTCCCCGTTCCATGTCAGAAGCCTTTCGCCATTTGGCATCTCCCACCAGAAAGGCTGCTGCTTCTTCCATAGTGGATACATCGAATGATGAGTATGGATGCAGGTAATCAAGTTTTGAATACCCGCATTGAGCAGCACGTCGCCATACCCCCAGCTAAAGCCCGTAATATCAGCTGTCATGGCAGACTTCACCGGCATTCCAATCGATTCTCCGTAAGTACGAACACGATTAATCATCGCTTCAAGCAGATCTTTGCCGACAAGCTCGCTCATATTAAGATAAGTGCCTGAAAGTCCGATATCTCCGCGTCTTACCGCTTCAGCAAACTCCAACTTTTCCTGCTCTGCAGCCTTTTCGAGGAACGCCTCAATTGGCCAAAACGTTTCGCAGACCCATTTAAATCCATTCCATTCAGGGCGACGTCCAGCCTGAATTTCGCGAAAAATATGAAGTGCCTGCCGTATAAAATCGACGTGATATTGTTTGATCTTCTCTTGTCTCTCCGTGTACCCCACATCAGTATGCGAGTGATGAATCGCGTAAATTGTCCAAGGTTTAGTTCCAGTCTCCATTAGCAATCGCTCCTTTAATTATTCTTTTACCCCGCCCAAAACCATACCTTTCACGAAATACTTCTGCAGGAATGGATAAAAAGCAAGAATCGGCAGCGCACCTACGAAAATTTGCGCGGCTTTTACTGTTCGGTCCGACACGGAGGCTAAATTCGCCAGCTGCTCCGCGGACATGTTGGTCAAGCTCGATTGAACGATAACGGTTTGCAGGTAACTCGACAGCGGATAGTTATGCTGCGAATTCATAACCACAAGTCCATCAAACCAGGAATTCCAATGCATAACGATCGTGAACAGCATAATCGTAGCAATGGAAGGCATCGACAGCGGCACAAATATACGCCATAGCGTAGTCCAGTGTGTCGCGCCATCTACAAATGCCGCTTCTTCCAGTTCTTTGGGCAGCCCTCTAAAAAAATTCAATAATAAAATGACATTGAATACAGGAACAGCTCCAGGAATAACTAATGCCCATATGGAATCGAGTAGCCCGGTCGCGCGAATCGTCATATACCAAGGAATCAATCCCCCGCTGAACAAAATCGTAAAGACGAAGAACCACGCGTAACCCGTCCTGAATTTCAGCTCCTTGCCGGTTTTGGACAGCGGATAAGCAATAAGAATGGTTAAAACCATGCTAATGACTGTGCCTAGAACAACCCTCTCCACCGTAATCCATAACGAAGTAAGAAACTCACTCTTGGATAACACGAATTCATAGGCTTTGAAAGTCATTTCCTGAGGCCATAGCTTTACGATCCCAGCGCTTGCCGCTACATTTGAGCTTAGGGATACCGCCAAAATATGAATAAGTGGTATCAAACAAGATAATGCGATCCCAATAAGAAAGACATAATTGAGTGTGTGAAATAAGCTTCGTCCAAATGATTTACCTTCTACCAAATCGGTTCTCTCCTTTCCTAAAAAATGCGGTAATCAGCAATTTTGTATGCCAGCCAATACGAGATAGATACAAGCGCAAAAGAAATAATTGATTTGAACAAGCCAAGTGCGGTAGCTACACCGTACTGCATATCCATTAACCCAATTCGATAAATTAGCGTATCCAGAATATCTCCACTCTCGTAAACTAGCGGACTATATAAATTAAATACTTGGTCAAACCCTGCATTTAATACATTTCCTAAACTTAATGTCGCCATCAAAATGATAACCGGCATAATACCTGGAAGGGTAATATTCCATGTTTGCTTCCATCTGCCCGCGCCATCGATCATGGCTGCTTCGTACAAACTAGGATTAATCGTTGTCAGTGCCGCTAAATAAACAATCGTACTGAATCCGAATTCCTTCCAAATATCCGAAACGATCAAGGTTATCGGAAACCAAGTATTATCTCCTAGGAAAAAAATAGGTTTAATTGAGAAGATGCCTAAAAACTGATTCAGCAATCCGTTGGACGGTGACAAAATATCGATGAATACGCCGCCCAGAATAACCCATGATAAAAAGTGAGGAAGGTAAATTAGCGTTTGAACCCATCTCTTCACATACATTTTGCCAACCTCATTTAGCAAAATAGCGATTGTAATCGGAACAAGAAGCCCAAACACCATCTTAAGAACAGCGATATAAACCGTATTCCAGAGAACCTGCCCGAAATCAGGCATTTGAAACAAATATTCGAAATTTCTAAATTCTACCCATTTGGAATCGAACAAACCTTTTGACGGAATATACTTTTGGAACGCCATCAATACCCCGACCATAGGAAAATAGCAATAGATCAATACGATCACGATGCCCGGTATTAACATCAAGTGCAACGGAAGCTGCCTGAGTCCCTTATTTGTGTGCAAGATGTCCACTTCCTTATTTCGAATCTCAATTTGTCTGTATAGAAGAAAAGGGGCAAGCCATAAGTATCTTACCCCTCACACTTGGATTATTTCTGTGAAGCGTTCCATTCATTGACTTCTTGTGTAATTTGATCGCCGCCAAGTGCTTTCCAATCCTCAACGAACTTATCGAATTGATCGATCGAAGCAGCGCCGTAAACGATTTTCGTGAAGATTTCAGTCTCCATCTTCTCCAATGTAGCTTTTTTCTCACCCATCGTATCGGTAGGAGCTCCGCCGTATCCTTCAGCGATCACTTTGCCTTCATCCGACAGCTTCTTCAGCACCATCATCGCTCCTTCTGGACCGTTCTGGTACATTTCACCGTAGAAATTCAAGTCTCCGCCTTCAAATGCCTTGATTTTATCGTAGGTTGATTTCTCTTCCGGGTTCAGCTTGGACGGATCTCCGATCTTGATCGCTTCCGCTACGTTCACCGAACGGTTGATATCCTTATCCGGCGCAAACAAATCCACCATCGAATATTTAGCAACCGTAATACCGCTGCTGTCTACTCCATATTTCAAATAATCTGCAGTTTCTCCATACAGCTTCTCCATGAAGAGATTTGCCATCTTGACCGCAATTTCAGGATGTTTCATATCCTTCTTGACTACATAGTAGAATGATGCGCCAAATGGCATTTGCACGGTGGCATTTCCGCCATCGACGGACGGGATCGGAAACGCTCTCCACTCTGCGGCACCGTTTTTCTTTTTGTTATCTTGAAGCGGCCATTGTGAAGCCCAGCTTGGTCCAAACAACATCCCTATACGGTCGCCGACCAGCGATTCCGCAACTTTCGAGCCGTCTTTTACGCCAAATTCCTTATCCAGTTCGCCGTTCTTGTACAGTTCCGCAAGCTTGGCAAGCGCTGATTTGACTTCTGGTTGGATGCTTCCGTACACCAAGCTGCCTGATGCATCTTTTTTCCAAATCCGAGGATATGCGCCGTAAGCATTCAGGAATCCATTCAGGGAAGGATATCCGTTAATGATATCTTTGCTTAGCGCGATGCCGAATGTATCCGCTTTGCCGTTTCCGTCAGGATCTTTGGTCGTGAAGGCATTCGAAATTTGCAATACTTCTTCCCAAGTTTTCGGCTCGGTAAGACCCAGCTTCGTCAACCAGTCCGTACGCAGCCATAGCAACGGTGTTTGCGCGCCGATCATCGGCTCCGTCTTCGGAATTGCATATAATTTACCGTCGAAAGTAACGGATTGCAAAGCCTGCTTGTCCTGCTCGAAAACGCTTTTTACAGCTGGAGTTGCATATTTCTCATAAACCGAAGTCAGATCCTCCAACATATCCGATTCGACCAATTGCTTTAATTGAGAGGAGTTAACCATCATGAGATCGGGTATTTCGCCGGAAGCGATGGATAGGTTAAGCTTCTGGAAATATTGTGCGTCTGTGCCTTTTACAATCCAATCGTATTTTAGATTAATACCCATTTCTTTATAGAGATCTTCCCAGGCGTTTTTCGACTCCGATTGACCTTCCGGATATACCACGTCTTGCGTGATAAATTTCGCCGCCGTGACATCAATAGGAGGATCATATTTGCCAAGCGGTTCAATAACAGCTTCTCCTGTCCCTTGATTTCCAGAATTAGCACTCCCGCTTTGTTCGATGCCATCGTCTTTGCTGCCGCAGCCTGCCAGCACAACGGAACATACCAAGATGTTTGCGAGAATGATACTAAATTGACCTTTTCTCTTCATCATGAACACCCTTTTCTAGTTAGTTTTCTTTGCTACGGCTTCATTATAAAAGTAAAGCGAGTACGCTAACTAGTTTCCATTCGTGACATTTGTATCTTTTATTTACACGTTTGAATCCCTCTTCAGTTCGCGGTATTCCTGCGGCGTTAGATGCGTCGCTTTTTTGAAAAAACGATGGAAATACTGGGAAGACAAGAAACCGAGCTCGGATGCAATCTCATGCACCTTGTAACCATCTTGTTCCAGCATACGCTTCGCTTTCTCCAGCCTAATTTCGTTGATATAACTGGACAAACCTTTACCCGTCAGTTTTTTGTACAACCTGGAGAGATAGGAAGGGTTGTGCCCCACCACCTCGCCAATTCTCGACAGCGATAAATCCCCAGAAAGATGGCTCGCTACGTAATGCTGGATTTTCTGTATGAGTTCATGCTCTTGAACGACCATGCCGGCATGCTGCCATTCAAAAATATTTTTGGCGTAAGATGTGAATTCTTCGCAAATTTGATGCCAGGAACGGTATCTTTCGAACTGCGTAAACCGTCCCAAATCCTGATCGGTGTGAGCGTCATTACTCGAATGCAGCAAGCCATGAGGCAGGAATACTGCGACAAGCAAATAGTATAGCTCCATCTGCACAGCGCTTGGGAAAGCTCCTGAATGCGACGCGAAAGCAAGCAGCTCCTCCAGCGTTTCAATTGTTGCTTCCTCCTGTCCGTTCTCCATGCAGGACTTCAAATAGGAAATTTTATTAAAATGAACCGAAGTAAGACGCATCTCGGCGCTACTGTTCTTAGTTTGGGGCATAAATTCAGGCTCCAGCAAAATCAGCTCGCTTCCGAATCCAAGTCCGCTATGGAAGAGCAGATTAAGCCGCTCGAACTTATGCGGAACGTCATACCATTCCGAGAAGCTGTTCGCAAGCGCCAGAGACAGAGGCAGCTTTAGCAAATTAAGCGATGTCAGTTGAATTTGTTCCAACATTTCGCGAACGAACAGGAATGTTCTTTTGAAAGCGCCTTGATCAGTTGGAGTTTCGGAAGGCTGAATAAACCAAACCATTTTGTTTTTGTCATAACTCATAGAGATTACTTTCGTGAGCGGAGATAATAATTCGTTCGTCATATTGTCCAGTGCAAATTGGAACAGTGTTTTGTCCATCAAGCTTTCCCGTTGTCCCCAATCATCGATGCGCACAATCATGAGCAAGCAAGGAACGCCAGCATCCAGAGGAATCTGCAGATCTTCGAATTTATCACGAAGCGAATGCAGCGACCTATCGTCCCCTTGTATCAGCTCGTTCAAATACTGCTTCTGAATATACGGCAGCGCGACCTTCCTTTGCCGGCTCGCCTCGATGAGCTGCATATCCACTAATTGCTCTTGATCAAGCTGATTGGCAACAGCGAGAATGCATTCCACGATTTTGGCATTGCCTTCCGTCTTTAGAATATAGTCCGCACTGCCATGCCGAATCGCTTGCTGAATATAAGCAAAGTCGCTGTGACCGGTCAAGAAGATCACTTTGCACCTAGGCCACTGCTTCACAATCTCGCCCTGAAGCTCCAGACCATTCATGCCAGGCATCCGAATATCCGACAACACAATGTCTATTTTTACTCTTCCGAGCCACATCAACGCCTCCTGCGACGTACCCGCCGAATAGATCTCCAATTCGGGTTCCGTCAACCGGCTGCATAACTTCGTAAGCCCCTGCAGAATAAAAGGCTCATCATCTACGATTAATAAGCGGTACATCTTACTCCTCCTCTATCTTGACAGGTATTTTCATCGCAACACCCAAGCCGCCTAGCTCGCTTCGGAATACGTATAGCCCAGCCGATAGGCCAAACTTGATCTGCAGCCGCCTATGCACATTGACAACTCCCGTCGTTTCAAGTTCTGAAGCATCCTGAAGCTTGAACTTGAGCCGCATAAGCTCGTCTTCCGTAAGCGCGGTGCCATTATCTTCGAAATAGATACAAAGGAAGTTGTCCCGCAATTCATTCGTTATTCGCAAATGACCATTTGATATTCTGGACTCCAGTCCATACTGGTAGGCATTTTCAATGATAGGCTGCACGATGAGACGCGGTACCAGCAATTCCTCCCACCTCGAGGGAATCGGTTCCAACGAAACATTGATCCTGCTGCCGAACCGCATCATCTGGATATTCAGGTACGCTTCAGCATGCTTCATCTCTTGCCCTAGTGACAGCTCTGACTTTGCATCTCTCGTAATAAACTGAAAGTAGTTGCCAAGATAGTGTACGAACTTCCTTGCATTATCCAAATCCTCGAATTCGATCAGCTGATGCAAAATAAAAAAGCTGTTGTACAGAAAATGCGGGTTGATCTGCGACTGCAGCTGTCTTAGTTCAGACTGCTGACTCCTAATTTGTTGCTCATATACTTCTTGTATCAAGGATTGCAGCTTAGATACCATCTTATTGAACTGTTCCGACAGGTCCGAAAATTCGTCATTACTCCTCTGTGAGACCCTAACCGCTAGCTGGCCCTGCTCTACTTTTCGGAAGGCCTTTAACAGGTTGCGAACGGGATTCCGAATCGCTTTGAAAATCCAATACGAGAACAGCGCCATCACAATGATGGACAAAGCGAACAAGATCCAGAACAACGCATTATATTTGTCAAAGTCGCGCATAATGACGTCTTCCGGCGTGTATATTCCTAGCGAAAAATCATATCCTGACGATTGCCGTAGCGAAACCAAATATTTTTTCCCTTGGTTCTCGAATATGACGCTTTCAACTTCACCGCCTGACTGCCGAGATAATAATCTTTCGATTTCATCGGAAGTATTGGGCAACCCGTGATTAGTAATAACACGACCCTCCTGCTTGAAATAGAGGTAAGCTCCTCCTTGATCGGACATACTGCTTAAATCATCCATGATCATCCGCTGATTGATCTCGATCTCGATCAAGAAGACGGGAGCCCTGTTTTTGATCACGCTTTCCGGGTAATAGGAGCCCATCAGCAGCTTGTCGCCATGCCATACTAATGGAGATAATTGCTGCTGCATCTTGAATCGAATCGTTTCCAGTTCTTTGATCGATACGCCCTCGATGTAGCTTCCGGACTTTATTTGCTTATCAATCATCGGGATATAAAGAGTTGCACTCGCTATATAAGAGCTGGAGTCCTGCAGAAGAGCCACCTTTCTCTCCAACCGCAAAATCGCTTCTCGCAGCTCGTTTTCCGTCAAGGCCGGAGCTACTGTGCTTAAAGCCATAAGATCCTCGTCCACCAGTAAGGAACGTTTGAAATTTTCGATATTAACAATTTCATTCGTCAGTGATGACAAATAAAATTTCACATTGGTTTGCATGGATTGCAGAATTTGATCCCGCAAACTGCTGGCCACCTGCTTGTTCAAATAAATGCCCAACATGTACACAGGCAAAATCGCGATCAAGAAGCCCAGAAGCAGCTTAGGAAAAATTGTAAATCTTCTCTTTTGAAACCACATATCATTTCCTCCTGCCGAGCGTTTGCATCGATATCCATGATGTACTTACCATTCTCAGAAAAAAATCAATTGTTTGAACCCGTAGAAGCGTTCCATCATTGGAAAAACCCGACCGCAAAGGGTCAGGTTTTCATTAAATATATGGGTGAGCTTTACCAATCTTATTCTTGCCATATGCTGCATCGCCTGTAGGCGGCATGGAGTCTCCTGCTAATACATTATAGGGGGAACGCTAAAAGCGACATCATTACTGTTGTTATAAGTGCTTTTCTTCTTATTCTCACCGATCTTTCCTCCAAATAGTTATTTAGCCCTTAGAGATTCCTTAAGACAAATGGGGCTGGTATGACGGACAGACAGATCCTGCATTCACAAGTTTTATTGTTTCATTTTACAAAAAGTAATCGTTTCAAGTCTTTGAAAGATAAAGTCTTATTTTTGCACATTTCGGACAACTAGTTGATATTCACTTAGCTATTTATTTTCCCCCAGCAACTCCTTCGTCTTCGTTATTTTCACCCCCGTAATAAAATCGGATAGTCCTTCACCCGTTATGCGTTTATATAACCTAGATAAATAAGACGGATTATGGCCTGCCACCTCGGCAATTCGATTCAAGCTAAGATCGCCTGCCACATTGTGCTGGATATAACGCTGAACTTGACTTACAACATCCATCTCCTATACCCTTGACCCGATGATTTGTGCTCAAAAATCACTTCAGCCAATTTCCTCATGAACCTTCCAGCGATTCACGTACGATAAGAAAATAGAAATGAGCGTAAAATATATTTCACTTCTAGTACTGTCTGATTTCCCTTCAATCGTCCGCATGCCACTCGTCCCGGCGGTCATGGCAATCTTCGGCGATAAAGCTTGGTGGCTGCCTAAATGGTTAGACCGCCTGCTGCCGAACCAGGATGTCGAAGGTGATAAACTGATTGCACAGCTTAAAGATCAGGAGAGTACCTCCAAAATCAAGTCTAGCTCTCGTAAGGCATACTAATTTTATTAAATAAGGGGCTGTCTCAAAAGCAGTAAGCTCTCTAGCGAGATTACCCGCTCTGAATGATAATGTTGAACACCATGAATAAATGGCTGTACAGGAGACTATGCCTGTACAGCCATTTTACTATTCTGATCTATCGTTCCCATCATTTCTCCAATTACACTTTCCGATTCAATCATCCGCCGACCACAAGTTAGTAGTTGTATCTACTTTCGAGACTGACCCTTATTTTCACTTATGATTTCGAAATTGTCTTCTATAATCAGTCGGTCCAAATTCAGCATATTTTTTAGATTCTTCTATTAAATAGAGAACATTCGAATATCCAATACATGACAAAAGTGAACTCATAGGGATGTTCCTCTCAGAAAATTGTACTTTTGTATCGGGTTTTTTGTACATTTCTTTCAAAATAGTTTGAATATATTGGAATGGTAGTAGATTTCAACTGAAAGGAGATGTCTGAATGTGAAGGTGTAACGGTTGTTGTACCTATCATCATAATCGGACAAGTCATTAAGGCTAGTATCATAATAAAGGAGATGTCGCTCATGTTAAATATCCTTGATTTTGAATTTGAAGAGGTCCCTATCGGAGGTGGGTCTTTGCCCTTGGCTGTAAATGCAGGGGCTTCCGAACTACCACTAACTGAAATTTGGCTTAGTGTCACCGGCTCTAATCAGTATATCTTCATGTACTCTACCATTGGATGGCAAGCACAAATCACCACTACGTCTATTGCTCCCGAGCTTGTCTTCCGCATTCGGCGCGGCGGATTTGGAACGAATTCTCCGATTGTGTTTCAAACATCGGATTCTGCTTTGCTAATTGGAAACACGGCTATCAGTATGAATATTGGAATGACTACAGCATTTGATCACACGGAGCTCCCACCAACGTCAGTAATAGGAGTAGCACAACAATATTTCTTAACCGTTCAGAATATAGGAGTTGGCAATGCTTCCATTGTCGGTCCTGTAAATTTAACAGGGTTTGTATTAGGATAATTGAAGAATACAGCCAATGAAATCACCATAGTCTACAATAGAGGAGTTGTGATTTAAATGCTCAATATCCTTGACTTCGACAAGGAAGAAATTCCAATTGGTTCAGGGTCGCTCCCTTTAAATTTAACCCCAGGCCCCGAACTTGCCTTGACTTCAATATTCCTCAATATTTCCAGCACAAACGTCAACTTATTAATATCTGCTACCGTAGGATGGGAAGTACAACTGCTGAATCAAACCATCATACCTGAACTCATCTTCCGAATTCGCCGTGGAGGTTCGGGATCGAGCTCCCCCATCGTCTTTCAGATACAAGATTCTCAGTATTTACCGGACTTCCAACAATTCATTATGCCTATCAACTTTAATACTTCATTTGATCATTCTGAGAATCCTAGCCCATCAATCGTAGGTAGTTATCAACAGTATTATTTGACTGTTCAACAAATTGGCATCGGAAATGTATCAATTATTGGTCCTGTCAATTTAACTGGCATGATTCTCGGTTAAAAGCAGGGTCACCGATGTAATCTAAAAAAAGTGAGGAATAGACCTATGCCAAGTATTTTGCAATATGCTACACAGGAGGTTCCCGCAGGCGGCGGATCGTTGCCCCTAGGACTAACGCAGGGGGTTGAGATTCATTTAACGTCAATATGGTTAACAGCCACAAGCTCAACGAACCAGCTTCAATTCTGGGGAAATGTCGGTTGGGCGTTACAACTTCTCAATCAGGCTGTATCTCCCCAACTAACTTTTCGTATTCGTACGGGAGGATTCAGCCCAACAGATCCTATCGTATTTCAAACCACGGACTCCGAGCTATTTCCTGGTAACATGGGCTTTATAACTCAGGTATCATTTAACACTTCCTTCACTCATACGCAAGTACCAAATCCAACGTTAATTGGTGTCGCTGTACCCTACTTTTTGACCGTTTCCTATTTTGGCCTCGGAAACGTGGCCATTACCGGACCGATAAACCTTACAGGGCAAGTTCTAGAATAATAGAAGAAAACAACTTGTTCCTACAGTTTGTAGGTGACAAGTTGTTTTTCTCCATTTATAAAATCTACCATGAGGAGGACATCTATTTGACGAACATACCGGTTACTATGGGTACGCAATCACAGCAAGAGCCTTCCATTACCGTTAATACTTTGAACAACTTAACCGTCATTGTTACATCTAGCAGCATTTCTACAGGAACTTCCAGAATCAATGTATATGTGTCGCAGGATGGCGGGTTTACGTACCCAACCAGTCCGACGCTGACTCTACCTGTCGGTTTTACTACCCAAGGTAATGCTATAGGCACCTATGGCTATCGCAATACATTTATGATAGCCTGCACCGCACTGAACACGAATCCGGTCATGGATTCTTCTATCACCGTCTATACTTCTACAGATAATGGAGTTATTTTCTCCGCTCCGGTTATTACATGTGAGGGCTTTGGACAGCAAATATATAATGATAAACCCTTCATTCAACTCGATAACTCTAACGGAAGTCCTTATCTCGGTCTGGCACATGTTGGCTTTACACGATATTATGACAATTTCGCCACCTCAGGCACTTTTTATCAACGTTCTCTCGATCTAGGACAAACGTGGTCGATTCCCATTCTTTTGTCAGATCAAACGACAGGAACCGCCGTGTTCGGCACGAATGTAGCAATAGGACCAACGGGACAGGTCTATGTAGCATGGGCGCAGTATGCACCAGGTAATCCTCAATTCCTCATTCGACGATCCGATGATGGAGGTGCGACCTTTAATCCGATTGTTGTAGTATCGAATATTTCCCTCGTCCCAAGTCCCCTTCCCGTACCCGGATTCGCTTTCCGCGTCTTGACCAGCGCCTTCCTTGCGGTAGATATTTCGGCCAATCTCGGCCAAGGAATACTATACGCCGTTTGGCAAGGTTATCAGACTGGCTTCTCGCACATCTACTTATCGAGGTCAACCGATCAAGGAAATACTTGGTCGACACCGATTCAAGTGGATGACAGCCCCACTGGTACGCAAAATTTTTATCCGAATATTGCGGTTTCTCGTAGTACGGGACTCATCCAAATTGTGTATTACACGAATCGCGTCGACTCCAGTATGCTTGATGTTTATGGCACAACTTCAGGAGATGCAGGCGCCACTTTTGCTGTTAATACCCGCCTATCAGACACTTCATTTGATCCTAACGCAGATCCGAGTTATGGGGAGCCTTGCCCGTCTTTAGGAGACTATATTGATGTTGCATTCACATATCCCGACAGACAGATTACGGTATGGACAGGAATGATCAACAACATACAAAATATTATTTCAAACCTATAACCTAAATAAGCTATTTGCATTAGTTAGAATCTTGGTACCCGGAGCAACGTTCATAATACCGGCAGGTTTGTCATCCACATGGAGGGGCGCAATATATGCCGCTCCATTATTATTTCTGCTGTCAAATTGGCTATAACCTAGGGTATGAATACATATTCCAATCCCTTTTTTATGCATATGATGAATCAAAACGTCATAGTGGGGAGTTGTGTTATGAAAGCTTTGGTTACAGGAGGTGCAGGTTTTATTGGTTCCCATCTTACTGATATGCTTATCGATAGTGGCGCTGAGGTACACATTATCGACAATCTTACAACTGGATCAATAAAAAATGTAAATCCTGCAGCAATATTGCATATTGAAGATATAAATAGCGATTCATCTTCTCAAATCATTCAAACAGTTAAGCCTGATGTTGTGTTTCATATGGCAGCTCAGGTTGATGTTCAACGATCGATAGCCGACCCTGCATTCGACGCTAACGTAAATATCGTTGGTACCGTGCAGCTTATTCATGCTTGCAAGCAAGCTGGCGTCGGAAAAATCATATTCTCCTCTACGTCGGCCGTATATGGTGTCTCAAAAAAAGAACGCGCATCGGAGGATGCATTACCTTCTCCGATTTCCTATTATGGTTTATCTAAACATGCAAGCGAGTGCTATATTAGATTGTTTCATGAATTGAACGGCATTAACTACACGATATTACGTTATAGCAACGTATATGGTCCTCGTCAAACTGCAAAAGGTGAAGGTGGCGTTATTGCCATATTTATGAGCAACCTGCATAAGGGGCTTCCGCTTTTTGTGCATGGCAGCGGCAATCAGAATCGCGATTTTATTTTTGTGCAAGATGTTGTAAGAGCAAATATTGCTGCGTGCCGTCAAGGGAATCAAGAAACGATCAACATAAGTACAGCATTGCCTACTTCGATTAATAACTTAGTGCATAGATTAAATATGATTCACGGCTCAACCATAGATGTTGCACATGGCCCAGAGCGGCCAGGTGATATTATGGACAGCTGCCTCGATAATTTGAAAGCTGAACAAATATTGGCTTGGCGGCCGAAAGTTAGCTTGATCGAAGGATTAACACAAACTTATGAGTATTACCGTAAATAATAGGCTAAAGCGGCGATCGTTTCTCGGCATTCAGCCTGAGAGCGATCGCCTATTTTTTTCATTTCATGGCAACAAGAACCGTTGTAAAACCATCATCACGGCCTATAATAAGCTCATACGTCTCATTATCTTGTGTACATACCTGTTGGATACGAAAGCCACAATCCGTTAACAAGCTGGACAATTCATTAGGTTGATAATGGCGATAGTGATGAGGATTTACACCACCTAGGAAGTACGGGTTGTTCAAATGCGGAATAACCTTTTCATTTGGTGCTGAGATAAGAAGAATGCCGTTTACATTAAGAGAATCATATAGCTTCTGGACGAATGACCGATCATCCTTCATATGCTCGACGGTTTCGAAGCAGGTAATAACATCGAACTTTTGGATAGGAAGTTCTTCTCGAAACAATCCAGATAAGTCGCTTTTCACATAAACGGTTTTGTCGCAGTAGAAATGATCAATCGCCCAATTTAATGCATGATCCGATCGATCCACACCGACAGTCAGTATGCAAGCAGAGTTTGTAGCCAAGTAATGAGTGCCATACCCTGAGCCGCAAGCCGCATCCAATATATAATCTCCACGACGAATGTAGTTCAATGCAAAATGATATCGATAATGATGATCCATCATGACATCTTGGAAGGACGTCGCGTACATTCGTTCCATCTTCGTAATTTCGTCATCCATTCTCTTTCCTCCAATAACCAAAAAAATCAAACCTTTAAACGGGTAAATCTATCCGTGTCCGCGATATGAATCTATGAATCTACTATAATGTAATATCCAATTGAACAGGAAAGGAGCTGCGTAAATGGCTCAATTGATTGATTTTGCATCACAAGAAGTTTCTATTGGACAAATGTCGCTTCCTCTTAATTTGCCAGCTGGAACAGAAGTTTTGCTGACATCTATCTTTCTTAATATCGCTAATGCAAATGTGGAAGTGGAACTATCTGCTACCGTCGGCTGGGAGGCTCAACTATCACTGCTGCCCCTTGTTCCTGAAGTCATCTTCCGTATCCGCCGCGGTGGATTCACACCAGCTAGCACCCTCATCTTTCAAACTACAGATTCCGTTTTTCTCGGAGCTGGCAACTTGATACCGGTACTGACTTCTGACTTGACTACATCCCTTCAGCGTTCCGACTCTCCTGATACCCCTACAATTGCGGGTACCTATCAACAATACTTTTTAACAGCACAACTGAGCGGTACGGGCGGAGCGACGATTAATGGGCCCGTTACATTATTAGGATCAATTATCGGGTAATTAACTAATAAAAAGGAGTTGAGAATATGGCATTTTTAGTTGATTTTGCGTCACAAGAAGTGAAGCAAAACACACAGTCATTACCATTATTGCTGGCTGCCGGTACCGAAACGTTATTAACATCCGTATTTCTTAATGTCACGAGCACAAGCAATAAATTAGTATTGCAAGCTACGGTCGGTTGGCAAGCTGAATTACTTTTGCTTCCCATTGTACCCAAACTCACATTCCGCATCCGACGCGGGGGTTCTACGGTTGCATTCCCTGAGGTCTATCAAACAACAGATTCGGAATTTTTAGGAACAGGCGGGTTGATCTCGAACATCATAACAACAACTTTAAATCACGTAGAATCGCCTGATCAAAGCCTTGTCGGTTCGTTTCAACAATACTTTTTGACTGTACAAAGCAATGGACTCGGAACGATTACGGTTGTTGGTCCGGTTACCTTAATGGGTACAACGATTGGCTTTTAAATATCCCCATTCATACTTTTCTAAATAGGAAAGGAGGTGAAAGCTATGGCTGTAATCATTAATGACTACCAGTTTCAAGAAGTTCCCGTTGGAACAGGGTCTCTCCCCCTTTCTATTTCTCCCGGTTCGGAAGTGCTGCTGACATCTATCTTTCTTCAAGTTACTAGTGTAAACAACCGGATTGAGTTAAAAGCAACCATTGGCTGGGAGGCGCAATTACTCGTCCTGAATATCGTACCGAAGCTTCTCTTCCGCATTCGTCGCGGCGGAACGAGTGCCCCCGCGACGGTAGTCTTCCAAACGACTGATTCCGTATTTTTAGGAACCGCAAGTGAAGGTCCATGGGTACCGCTCGATTTCACGACTTCTTTCCAACACACCGAGACGGCTATTCCTGCTATCGTTGGCACATTCCAGCAATACGCATTAACTGTTGAACATATCGGTCAAAACGTTGCTACGATTATTGGTCCAGTTCATTTGGACGGTACCGTTCTTCTATAACACAATAGTCCGATACCTTTACCGTTTCTATACTAAGCAGTATGGCGAATTGATTTCCGTTAGGCTGGAAATCAATTCGCTCTTTGTTTAGATATCCTCGAAGATGTTCTGTGATCCCGTCCGTGTGTCCATCCAGACAATGAGTGCTGCGCCAGTTGCTTTTACAATTAGGTCGTTATAATCACCAATCGATGGTGTTGGAGTGCCTAATGACGGGTCCGCATTTGGATCGAAGGAGACGCTTGTCACACGAAGATTTGGCGCAAACGACGAACCGGCATTGTTTGATTCAGCTAAAAACACATCGATTAACGAGTTGCTTACACGGTTCGTATAGTACATCACCTTCACCCCGCCATTATCACGCGATACCGTTAAATTGGGCAAAATATTTTGCGATCCTGCCGGGCTATCATCTACTTGAATTGGCGTTGACCATGAAATACCTTTGTCAGTCGACCGTGAGAGAAATATATGTGCAGAACCTGTACGGTTGTCTTGCCAAGCAGCATAGACGATGCCTTCTCCGTTAAATGGCGAGATATCTACGGCTAAATAAGCAATCGTCAAGACGCGAAAACCAAAGGTTGGTACAGGAAGAGGGGTTGGAACTAGTGAGACTGTCGATATGGTAATAATAGGACCATAAGTCACTCCCCCATCATCTGATCTGCGCATAAGAAATTGCGGCGTTCCTGGACCATATTGCATCCATCCGACATAAATTTCACCTGCGGGACCAATTGCGATACTCGATCCAAAATTCGAAACATCTTGAACTTGGTTTGTTAATAGAAAGGGAGTAGACCAGGTTATCCCTTGGTCTAGTGATCGCGAAATCAAAGTTTCCGAGCTTTGAAAATTGTTGAAATAACGTGTAAACGCAATATACGCTTGACCAAGATACGGACTGCCATTCGACGTATCTATGCGGATTGACGGCTTGTCGTTATATACCGCGGTGCCAAACCCCTGGTTTACAATGATTGGGGTTGAAAAGGAGGCGCCATTGTTCGTTGAGCGGTACACGATAATGGACGAGTCCCTTACAGGGTTCACATTCAAAGCTGTCGCTGCAACTAGGAACAGATTAGGATAACCGTACGCAGCTACACCATCACCTGATGCCGCGAACCCCGCTGGAGGGGGATTCAGCATCTCGGTGTATGATGCACCGCCATTGATTGACCGGTAGATCGTCGTCATATTATTCCCCGAACGCAGATCATTCGTTGTTACAATGACAGTAGATTGATCCAGTGAATTTAGAGCGATGGATGGTTCTTGTTGAGGACCTGATGGGGTGATTTGTATGTTGGCCATGAAATCTTTCCTTTCAAGTAGTTTTTTTATTTTCCTTGATACAGAATGGAACCAACAATATGATCATCAACAATTGAATAGGATTGAGGGATGTACATATTGTACATTTCTCTTAGTGAAGAGCTTATCCATCCCCCATGTCTTCCAGCATGTTTCGGAGGATGTGTTACTTTTCGTATACGCTGTTTATTCAAGAGCTGTTCATAAAGATGTGTGGTTAGCTGCTCCATTGTCGTTAGTGACCATCGTTTCACGCCCCATTTGTAACCATTTGCTGCAAGCTTATTGCGAAGCTTATGATCATCCAGCAGTGCATTCAAGCAGTGTGACAATTCGTCACTGTCCCCGGCTTTTGCAACCAATCCCGTATGATTGTGTTTCACCATTTCCGGAATACCGCCAGCATTGGAAACAACGAGTGGCTTATGTGCAATCTGCGCTTCCATGACAGTAAACGGATGATTGTCATTTAAGCTTGCGAGCACGACGATATCAGACTGCTTAATCAATGATGGAACATCATTTCTGCTGCCCGTAAAAATGACGTGACTAGCTAAGCCCAAGCGGTTTGCTTTCGACTCTAACTCTGACCGAAGATTTCCATCACCAACGAGTAGACATATCCAATCATTTCTTATTTGTTTGAGAGTATACAGAGCATCTAGTAAACAGCTGTGCCCTTTTACTTTGTCAAATCGCGCAGGACAGATGATGACATTCGCTGCATCCGGTATCGTAAAGGTAGAGCGTTCATTCATCCGTTGCAAATATAGCTCCACGTTCATCCCATATGGGATAACCTCCATATGCTGGGAAGGCACCATATATCCAACGAGCGTATCATGCAGCCATTTCGTCGGAACAATAGTCAAATCGCTTGAGGTTGCGCCATAATACTCCCGAGCACATGCATACTTCCAAATCGTATCGGACGGCAATTTCCCTTCGAGCGATACCCAGTAGTCGGTTGAGAGACATCCATGGATTGTACTTATTAATGGTATCTCTTCCGGTTTAATTTGCCATAGAGCTCGGGATGAAATGACGTCCTGAGTATGAATCAAATCATATTTTCCAAGTCCAAAATAAGATGCTGCAAGGGCATAAGAGCAGAACTCAATTTCCTGTTCAACAATCCATGGATCAATTAGCGACTGGTATGGAGCGTAGATCGCTCGTATTTCGCCTTCGACGAGCCGTTTAAATCTCTCTTTCTCTACCCGCTCACCAGTATTAGCCATATAATAGCTATTTTCATCCGGATGCCTAGCGTACACATCCACCTCATGACCTAGTCGTTCCAAGCTTGCTTTTAAATCTTGAATATAGACCCAAACCCCTCCAACATGGGGGATCAGCCAGTACGTTGCAAGTAAAATTTTCAATTTACTTCACCTCGCTTGACTTGAAGCGCCTTTTCGTACAGCTGTAAAGTTCGATCGCACATCGTATCCAATGACCATTTTTTGAGTCCATAAGATCTGGCTTTATTGGCCAGACGTTTTCGAAGAGAGTCATCATTGAATAGTTTATGAATTTGGCTGCATAACAAATCTGCTCGACCGGCTGGCACTAATAAACCATTCTCGCCATGAGTTATCATCTCTGGAATACCTCCTACTGCTGAAGCAATGATCGGTTTCCCCATTGCTTGCGATTCCATGACCACGAACGGAAAATTATCATGAATGCTTGGCACTACAACGTAATCCGCTTCCTTTAATAGAGCTGCCATATCGTTTCGATGTCCAAGAAACTTGACATGGCCCTCCAGATTATACTGGTACATCACTTGTTCAAGACTCTCCCGCAGCGGTCCGTCTCCGATTAACCAACATATCCAATCCGAACGGTTCTTTAACAGCAATGAAAGTGCATGGAATAAAACATCATGGCCTTTCACCTGATCTAGACGCGCGGGACAGACCAACAGCTTCACCCCTTCTGGTTTAGTCGTTATTATTCCATTAGTAGATTTATGGAGGAAAGATAACGTATCGAATCCATATGGAATAACATCCATTTGTATATCATTCATGAGCCCAGTTGATTCATATTGTTGTTTAAGCCATTTGGAAGGGTAAATATTCCAATCACCAACCATGCTTCCATAATGATCGAGCGCATTTCCCCATTGTTCAGATAGGGTATCATCAGCAATATAACCTTGAAGCCTCCATTCGGCTTCTAGTTTCCCGTGAAGGGTTACAATAAGAGGTGTAGTTCGCGGCTTAACTTCAGATACTCCAATCGCAGAGATCACATCTTGCGCATGAATCAGGTCATATTCCTTTAAGGAAAATTCGGATAATGCTTGACGGAAAGCGATTCGTTCCCCGTCCATTGCTGCCAACCAAGAATCATAATTCAATGATTTCTCATTGAACCGAAGACCCATATACTGCATGATCGGAGTTAATACAGCTTGCTTATCAATCGACTTACCTTTATCGACAACGTGGTAATGCTGCCCAGTTTCGTTATGAGAGAGGATATCGACCTCATGCCCCCTATCTTCAAGTCCTTTCCTGAGTGCCAATACATAAGTGGATACTCCACCTGTATATGGAACACACCAATATGAAACAAGTGCAATTTTCATCCGTCACCCCTCTTTCAGCCAAAAGGAACAAAAATCATATATGATTTCGATACCAGTCTATTGTTCTCATAAGTCCTTCTTCCAACTTCACGGAAGGTCTATAGCCAAGCAAAGTTTGTGATCTTGTTAAGTCCGGCTCTCGTGCCGGTATATCCTCATAACCCGCGCCATAAGCTTCATCATACGTTTTGGACACGATAGAAGATGTCGAATTGCTAAGAGAAACAATCAAGTTTGCAAGTTCCCTAATCGAGATAGAGCGGTTCGTACCGATATTGAATGCAAGTCCGTTAGCTTCCGGCTTGAGTGCTGCTAAAGTACCAGAGATCGTATCCTCTACATAAGTGAAACAACGTTTTTGAAACCCATCTCCATAAACCTCAAGTAGCTCTCCCTTCAAGGCTGCCTTAATGAATTGTGCTACAACACCGCCATATTGCGAATTTGTTTGCCTAGGTCCGTATGCGTTGAAATAGCGAAGCACGGTAACTGGAAGTCCCTTTTGGGCATAAGCAAAGCACATATGCTCATCCAGCGACTTCGCCGTTGCATAGCACCAACGATGAACAGAGGGGGCACCATAGATACGTCCGGACATTTCGTGAAAAGGCAGCTCCTCATTTTTTCCATATATTTCGGATGTTGAAGCAAAAATGACTTTGACATGGCGCGGATATGCTAATTCAAGTACATTGCGTGTACCGTCAATGTTGCCTTCTATAACTTTAATGGGATCATCTACCGTATTTTTAACGCCTAGAACAGCCGCTAAGTGGTAAACAACATCAGCTTTGGCAATCAATTTCTTCATCACCACTCGATCCATTACTGAGCCTTGGATAAGTGTGTGACGTTTATGGTTTTGGAGATGAGATAAAAATTCCGGCCGCCCATTCGAGAAATCATCTATTGTCCAAACGGTGTGGCCTTCCTCCAGCAAACACTCAACTAAATGTGAGCCGATAAAACCTGCGCCACCAGTTACTACTATTTTCATTGAACTCCCCCCTTTTAAAGTAAGATGACGTTTTTACGGTCTGCGACTTTGCTTGTAGCATTGCGTGTATCTATGACAACAGGTGTGTGTTTCACAAATAGCTCGTAAGGAATATTCGAATGATCCGTTAAAATTAATGTACAATCAATATTTCTCATATTTCGTGCCGTAAGCGGGACTGCATGAAGCACAGTTTCGCCAATTTTCAATTCATTTACATATGGGTCAAAATAATCTACCTTAACTCCGGATTCTAGCAGTTGCTCTATAATGTGCAGCGCGATGGACTCTCGCAGATCATTTATATCTTTCTTATACGTAACCCCGATGACAAGTACATTGCATTCCTTTAGCTCTTTAGGACGCAAAGTCTTTGCAACCCGTTCTACTATTAAACTAGGCATATCCTCATTTACCTGACGGCAAAGCTCAATAAAAGGCAAATCAATATGGTGTTCCCTCGACTTCCACAACAAATATAATGGGTCAACCGGTATACAATGTCCGCCAACACCAGGACCTGGATAATATTTCATAAAACCATATGGCTTTGTACCTGCTGCCTCGATCACTTCCCACAGGCTTATATCCAGCTCCTCGCATATCTTCAACAGACTGTTCATAAAGGAGATATTCAAATAACGCTGACTGTTCTCGAGCAGCTTCGTCATTTCGGCAACGCGCGGTGAAGACACGACGACCATGCGTTTAAACACTGCTTCATATACTTCCTTGGCATAGGATGTGCATGATGGCGTTACGCCTCCGACAACTTTGGGGATATGCTCCAATTCCCATTTCGAACCGGGATCAATTCGTTCTGGTGAATATGCGAGCGAAATTTCTTTGCCTACTAGGAGACCAGTGGACTCCAAAATCGGCTTAAGCAGCTCCTCACAAGTTCCCGGGTACGTAGAACTTTCCAATACAATGAGTTGACCTCTTCGCAAATGTGGAAGCAAATTTTGTGCAGCTCCAATCACATATTTCAAATCAGGTTGATCATGATCATCTAGCGGCGTAGGCACACAAATGATTATGACATCGACTTTCTCGATGACATTGAAGGTAGTCCCAACATGAAAACTATTTTTACTGAAAAGATCTCGAATCTCGTTTTTCTTATAGTCAGATAAATAGGATTGACGCTTGTTTAACATATTGATTTTTCGTTCATCAGTATCAATGCCATAAACCGTATTTCCTTTCTCAAGGAACAACTCAGCCAATGGCAATCCAACGTACCCTAGCCCAATAATACCAATTTTATAATTAGTAGCATGCTCTTTCACTCTCTCAACTCCTTTGACTAATCTTCTAGCATCATACGAAAATTAATCAAACTCGCATTAGATAAAAGTCTATATTTTACAGAAATAGTAGAATGTCACGAAGTTTATAAGATTTTGAGGATATTGAATTATACCGACTGGATGCAATTGTTGTTTGACAATCGCCTGTAATGATACGAGAGAAAAATAGGTGGATGTACGTTAACATTATTGTAATAGACTCATATGATAGTGGAATGACAGACAAATTGACCGGAGGGGAACAAATGCGAATACTAATCGCCTGCAGCTGGTCTCTACCTCATGCAGGTGGCGTAAATACGTATGTCAATCAGTTGTCAAAAGGATTACAGCTCGCAGGGCATCACGTAGATATATTCTCCCCGACGCCGGATGGACAGGGATTCCATGTCCCAGGAAAAAGCTTATTCATTGATAAAAGCAAACTAACATCTCTTATTGCCGATCAGGCTAGTCTCTATATGAATCACTATTTGCCCGGAACTGATCCATGGATAACTAGCACCGAAATTGAGCGGTATTGTATTGAAGCAGCTGCCCTGTACTTCGACTTATCCGATTATGATATTATCCATGCACAGGACATTGTTAGCGCACATGCGTTGTCACGTGTTAAATCTCCTAGAACTCCTTTAGTAACAACAATTCATGGCTGTCTCACCAAAGAGTGGTTTGTTAAGTTGAAAGAAATGGGATTACTGGAACAAGACACAAATACCCCGCTTTGGCACTATTCGGCCATACGTGAAAATTTGGGTGCAACCGTCAGTGATGTAACAATCTCGCCCTCGCAGTGGTTAAAAGATGTTTTAGTAAATGAATTTTCTGTTCCAGAACATAGTATTACAGTCAGCCATTATGGTTTTGACATTGACGAGTTTCTTCAAAACATGAATCGAGAATCAAATGTTACAAGACCTGCTGAGAAGAAAGTATTTATGTGCCCTGCACGCTTTGATGTTGTGAAAGGTCAAATCCATCTCATCTATGCACTAGCCAAACTAAAGGAAGAACGTACGGATTGGATTTGTTGGTTCGTAGGAGATGGTTTTCTTCGTGAAGAAATAACGCAAACTGCCAATAATCTCGGTCTTACTGATCACGTTATCTTTATGGGAAACCGCGAGGATGTTCCTGAATTGCTTCGACAAGCTGATTTTGTCGTCCTGCCCAGCATGCAGGATAACCAGCCATTTGTCATTATCGAAGCACAAATTGCAGGCAAGCCAGTCATCACTTCAGACGCTGGTGGTATTCCAGAAATGGTAACCCACTCATCGACTGGACTTGTATTTCATGCTGGAGATAGAGATCAGCTGTTTCATTGCTTAAGATCAGCCTTAGATGAAGATGATTCAACATCACTGATTGAGCTGGCAAATCATGCAAAGAGATGGGGAGAGGAACATTGGTCATTGCATGCGATGACTGAACGTGTCGTCGATTTGTATAATCTCGCGAAAAGCAAGCATCCAGAAATCGATAACGGAATAAGTTTGCAACCTATACAACCTATACAACCTACACAAATTATACAACCTGTTCAACCTGTTCAACCTGTTCAACGGAAGAAAAAGAAAGGAAGAAGTAAATGGCGCATCTTACGAAGAAGAAGATATCAAATCGCATTAAAAATAAGAAAACGAAAAAACAGAAAAAGAAGACTCGCAAAAAGAAGATAATTAAACGAGTGCTTAAAAAAGCACGTCGAAGATCAATACTTTTTAACCTGAGAAAACCAGAATTGCTAACTGCTCATAATTTACAGCAGATGATCGATTCCAAATTCTCATCAGCCCATGATATTGAACAAAAAAACATCTGGAATCGTATTCTTCAATTAATGCCTATTGGATACACAATTCCCGATATGAGCATTGTGCAACCGCTTATGAATAAGCGTATAAATTAAGATTCTATATATAAGTAATTTCTTATTAGAATTAAGAATAGTTGGTGATAGATCGTTTGAGCAGGCTGCCCTGTATGCTTTCGTTTCTTGACTCTGACTCGACATTGAAGCTGCTCACATTGCATGATTCGTTGTACGCGCTTGTGATTAATCTTGTACTTTTTTCGAAGCAGTGCTGTAATCTTTCGGTATCCGTAACGGAATTTATGCTCTGTGCAGAGTTCTCGAATCTCTTCAACCATGCTGTCCAATGGCCGAGTTTCGTTTTTTGCTCTCCATCGGTAATAGGTAGCACGTGGCACACCCAGTCATGCGCAAGCTTGGTGATCGTAACTTCCCCGTGAATCAACTTTAGACCTGATCATAGAAAAACTGCCCCCTAATTGTTAGATGGTGTCTAACAATTGGGGGGCAGTGGAGAGAAACTATGATATACAGTTGTGTGTATTCAGCTAATTTGAGTATCAGCTTGCATCTGCGCATCCTTCAGAACGGTATCCACATCTTTCCCTCCAAAATAAGCTTGCAGTGCAACAACGATAATATCCTCTATGGCGTAAGTGTTCATGCCATAGTTGACGGTCGGAATCTTAGCAGTCCATTTTGCGAAATCAGATACGATTTTTTGGCCTTGAAAATATTCATCTGCTGCAGAATAAGCTTCTCCACTTGCCGCAGCCTTTAGGGTACCAATGACTCCAATCTTTGTATTTAGAGACTGATAGAGTTCAGCATCGGAAGCAAATGTCTTTATGAGAAACTCGGCAGCAGCTTCTTTTCCCTCCACATTCATTACATACCAAGAGCTGCCGCCAAGACTTGATGCATGGACGGAACCTTTTGTTACTGCAAGCTTAGGAAGCGGAGCTACTGCCCATTTTTGTGACTGGGAAGCTTCAGCTTTAATTGAAGGGGTAATCCAGTTACCGGTAGGTACGCTGGCGACTTCACCATGATTGAATGCACTAACAAATTGGCTCCAGTCCGATATCACCTTCGCAATGCCGGAATCCAGCATTTCTTTATACAATTCAATCGCCTCTTTTAAAGCGGCGTTGTCTGCAATGATCGGAGTCTTGCCATCCTCTGCCGTATACCATTGCCCCGCAGATTGCATCATCATGCGAATAAGTCCAAGATCGTTCGGGTCAAGGGTTAGCATGCTTTTGCCGGTCTTCTCTTTTACAGCTTTACCGATCTCGATATACTGCTTCCAGTCGATTTCCTCCATGTCAGCTAAGCTATAGCCCGCTTGCTCCAAATAATCTGTCCGTACATACATTCCGGTTACACCTGAATCAAATGGTACGCCGTACTGTTTACCATCAACACTGGTTGGATCAATCTTATAATCAGCGAAATTTTCGACTTTTACGGCGTCTGTCAATTCATAAAACGAATTCGGATACGCTTGCAAAAAGCTCTGTGCTCGATAATCCTCGATCAATACGATGTTAGGCAAACCTTTCGTAGAACCTGAATTCAACACGGTGTTCAGCTTTTGAACGATATCAGCCTGCGCGTTTTCCACGATGTTGATCATGACATCCGAATGAACTCGTGAATATGCTTCTTTTGCTACACCCATGGCGGCAATGTTAAACGCCGGGTCCCACGCCCAAACTGTAATCTCTTTCGAATTGGGAGTGCCTTCATCGCCCGAGCTTGTTAGGCTGCCTTTCGTTCCACCAGACGAACATGCCGTCAAGAGAATAACGCCAGCAAGCAAAGCGAAAACTAATTTCTTCAATAAATAATCCCCCTTGTAAAATAAAAAAAGATGAAAGCGTTTTCCAATAACGCATCCATCTTAACACTTTGTGTTCATGTTCTTTTGTATTTTCTTTGTTAGCTTTGGTGCTATTATTGGATCGTTTATTCACTTTTCATGACGTCTCTAGCACATTCTTTAGTTGTTTAGCACATTCTTTATTTATTAATTAATGGAATGTTAATTTTGATATTAGTACCTTCTCCCCGTTTGCTTGTTATGTTAATCCCATAATTCTCCCCGTACATTAATTTAATTCTGTCGTCAACATTACGTATGCCGATGCCGGAGAAAAATTGGCGTTTCCTCTTCGGCGTACGTATCTGCTCCACTTTCAGCTGCTTTTGCTCCATATCCATGCCGTCTCCGTTATCCACGACCTCGCATACTAGTTGGTCCTCCTGCACGGCTATCATGATCAAAATACTTCCCTGTTCTTTAATATTGAATCCGTGAAAGAATGCGTTTTCGATAAAAGGCTGGAGAATGAGCTTCGGTATGTGGTAATCCAAGCTGTCAGGCTCCACAAAATAATTCACGCGTATCTTCTCACTGTACCGTACATGATTGATATAGACATAATGCTTCATTATCTCCAGTTCTTGACAAACAGGAATAGTGGACTCTACATCACTAACTGTATTTTGCAGGAGAGAGATAAGTGCATTAATTGTACCTGCTGCTTTTTCCTTATTACCCTGGAGCACCAAAAACTTTATTGATGCCAGCGTATTGTATAGGAAGTGCGGATTGATTTGCATTTGAAGTGCGGCCAGCTCTGCGTTACGCACTTGCTTTTGGGTCTCCAACAGCCGATCTACATAATCATGCAGTGCATCAAGCATATAATTAAAAGCGTTGCCCAGCTCTTTAACTTCATAACTGCTAGTAGCGATATCTATATGATTATCGAATCCACTTGTTGGAATATTTGACATCTGTTTAACGAGTACACGCAGGGACTTCGTCATTTTTCGGGTAATTAAAAATACGATAATAAGGGAAATCGCTACGATGACCATGATTGTCAACGTCACTGCTTCTGCATTCACCATCTGCCCGGTCACGGCTTTCTTGTCGATTAGATTTACCAGATAAAAATCAAACTCCGGCAAATACTCAGAAAACACGATTCGTTCATTACCCATGACGTAGGCAGATCCTTCATCTTCTTCTCCAAGCTGCTGAGCTGCTACTTCTGTATATAACGGCTTATCCATCATACCAATCCGCTCGCTCCGATTGCTGGACACAATTAATCCATTATCATCTATCAACAGCACGTCATTGCCTTCACTCGTAAAGTTAGCATAAAAAGATCTGAAATTGCGATCACGAATCGCGACGTACAAGGTGCCGTAAAAACTATTTGTCTGTTGATCAAATAAAGCTTTGGAAGCCACAAGCACTTGCTCTTTCGCTATGCCTTTGCTATCACCAGCTGGATAGAGCTGATACAGGGTTTGCGCAGATTGCTCATTTGTTGCTTTCATAACGGTGTGATTTTTCATTTCCTCGGCGAAAGTGGACCAATAATAAGCATCTGTTGAATAACTCCGACCATTTACGCCTATGATCATAATCCCAACGTCATAAGCGCTAAAGTTGGACCGAATCGCCTTCATGCCTTCTGTCATATGGTATGTTTCGGTGGCAAGTGATACTGCATCCGTCTCTTCGCCAGATAAATAGTTTCGGATGGAGGCATTTTGAGCTATCATCGCTGCGCCAGTAGCTACCGTGTAGTTGTAGGACTCAAGGTTGGTCTTCATCTGGTTCAGCAGCTTGCTGTTAGTAATGCTGAACGTTTGAAAAAATAATTTTTCCGACATGCTGATCGTAATTGCTAGAGTTATTAGCGATACGGTAACGATGCTAATGAGCGTGACGAGAAACAACTTGAGGAACAAGCCCTGCTTTTTCAGCTTTAATGCAGCATTTCTTATCATGACTCCTTTATCTCCTCCGAGTATTGTTTCCGATACTGGCTTGGCGAGATGCCGGTATGCTTTTTAAACACCTTCGTGAAATAACTCTGGTCCGAATAGCCTACATTTGCACTGATTTCGGATATCGATTCTCCCGTCGTCAAGAGAACCTCCATCGCTTTTTCCAGCCGCACTTTGTTCAGGTATTCACTGAAACCTTCCTCATTATGAGTAGCGAAAAAACTAGACAGATACGAAGCGTTGAAATGAAACTGCCTCGCCACTCCGGTCAGCGTGATTGGATCAGCGTAATGCTCATGAATATATTCAAGTAGATTAGATATATTTGGATTAAATAGTGAATTCGCCTTGCGAATCACATGTTCTGCCTCATGTATGAATGCTTCAGCAATAGCAATTGCGTCCTTGGCATACCTAGCTTCATCAATTTTCCGGAAGTAGTCGTATTTAGCGTCTTCCCCACCCGGGGTCTCATACTTCATTTTTCCAAGTGTTGTCGTCACATTAAATATGAAGTTACCCAAAAACGATTTGAATTCGAAAATTTCGGTACGATAGTCCTTCGACCACAATTGCACAAATTCCAGAAAGCTCATAAACGCCTTCTGGAATTGCTTACGTCGCAGCTGTTCTGATAATTCGGCCATGTCATATTCTTGATACGCATCCGAGAGCCCCGGTAAATGATCATTTTCAATCAGGCTTCGTGTCGGTAGGTAAAAGCTATATCTTGTAAGCTTCAAATAATTGCTCCGATAAATCTCACCAAGACGGCTAAAATCCTCGAAGCTTTGACTAAGAACGAATTGGGTACCGCTCTTAATTTCTGTCATTTCTGCGACGAGGCACCTGAGCTCCATGACCATTTCGACCCATTGCTCTGGATTCACATTGATTAAGAAAAGAATAGAATCGTTGTCAAACTTCAGCTGCATATAGGCTGCTTTGTCCTTGCTGAGATTACGCAGCCCTCTATCTATTTGGCTTGCAAAAGTCACCTTATCGTCATATTCTTTAATATGGTTCATGTCCGTTCCGAAAAATGCATAGCGTCTATATGGAAATTTCGAATGCACCAACCCAGGCTCTTGCGAAGCCTCGTAACCGCTCATTAGCTTCTCGATTATTCGTGTAAGCTGTTTTTCTTCCATATCAATTCCATGATCACCCATCTGCGTCCCAATCATTTTGGCAGTTGTTTTATTTAAGATCGATAACAGGTATTCGGCTTCTAACTTCGGCTTTAGGATATAGTCCGCTACACCGCTCTGAAATGTGGAGCGAACGTAGCCGTACTCACTGAAGCTGCTTAAGACGATTACCTCAATATGAGGGTACTTCTCCTTCACCCGCTTAACAAATTCCTCACCGTCCATAACTGGCATTACGATGTCTGTTAGAATGACATGAGGGTTGACCTGCTCAACCAAATCCAAAGCTTCAAGACCATTTGAAGCCTCAGCGACAATTCGGTATCCCTCCTGTTCCCAATCTAGAAGGTGCTTGATTCCTTGTCTAACAAGCATCTCGTCATCTACAATCATAATCTTATATATTGGTTTCATTTCTGCCCCCTTGCAGCTTTTCAACCTATAATTAATACGCTACGATTTGATTTCAATCTAAAAAGCCCTGAAAATTGCTAGAGTGTAAAGCGTATATTTGTCTATAAATCTAAAGAAAACAAAATGATTCCTAGAGAAGAGACCATACAATATCGATTCAGCTTTGGCCTTTCAATTAAATACCCTCCTCCACTCTTGGCAATTGTAATAATTGTAGAGGAATTTCACATATTCATCCATGTATGCATGTATTCGCTTCATGTATAATTGTCCAGATCAGACGTGAGATTTAATGAAAATAATGGTAATTTAATGTATATAAGTACAATTGCTAGGAGTGTCTAAAGTTGTAGGCAGACACAATCTTTATCGTTCTGGAGGTTATTTCCAAAATCAGCTTCATTTTCTTGGATGCAACTTTTGATACGGTTTACAATCAGGGTTGTGAGAATAACTACTTGATTAGCAATATATCCTAATCAGTTTGTAAATTGAAATGTCTCATCTAATCCGTTTGGTTAAAAACACATAGTCAGCTCAAATGGTGAGCTGACTATATGTCATGTTTTATTAATTACGGATTAATCAGCTGAAGAAAACTCAATGCCCTCTTCAGCATGACTGCCGTCTGAGCACGGCTTGCTGTATCTTTAGGCGCAATCGCGGTTTCCGATTTGCCATTCATAATACCTGCATTTATTACGGCTTGAACCGCTTCACGGGCAAAGCCCGATAGCTGGTCTTGATCAGCAAATGCAGCTAACGAATTGTTTGATGAATTCGATTCAGCGCTTGTATCACCTTGAACAAGCTGAACAGCTTTCATAATCATAACAGCCATTTGCTCTCTAGTGATGAATGCGTCAGGGTTGAACTTGTTGTTGCCTACTCCTTGTACTAACCCGTGTTGTACCGCTGCGTTTACATCTGCTGCATACCAGCTGCTTGCTGCTACGTCAGTAAATGCTTGATCCGATCCTTTGCTCGACAGACCTAAGCTTCTCACGAGCAAGGACGCAAATTCTGCACGCGTCACTTGACCATTAGGATCAAATGCCGTTTCTGTTTTCCCTTTCACAATCAGCTTAGATGCCAGTGCTTCTACCGCCTGCTGCGCCCAGTGACCCTGCATATCTGCGAAGGTCTTCTTGCCTTCCAAAATTACATACAGGCCGTTTTCGTTATGTTGGATCGTTGCTCTCGTCTTACCATCCTTCACCGTAAATAAGGCTGGAACAAAGCGAAGCTCGCCTGTTGCCGGATCGTATTTCACTACCGTTGCTTCATTCGGATTGCTTACTGCACCATCTGCGATCAGTGTGCGCTCTACATAACCTGTTGGTTTCAGCTCCGTTGTCGCTCCCTTTTCTTTCAGTCCCGCTTCATAGCCAACAACTGCACCTCGTATCCTTGTATCGCTGCCAGCAAGCTTTTCTTCCAAAACTTTCTGCACTGCCGGGTCTGTTTGTCCAATGCGTACAATCACTTGTCCGTTTGGATCAAGGCCTTTCCCTGTCAGCTCAGAAACCTGCCATGCATAGCTTCCTAATGAACTAGTCACTTTAATGACAGCATTAGGCTTGCTTCCCGCCAAACGATTCACTGCTTCTGCTGGAATCGCTACCTCGTAACCTGCGTATGATCCAGAAACCTTAATGCTCAGTACTGAGCCTGCGTTGTCTCCTGCTTGTTCGAATGCTTGAACTTTCTTCATAAAGGCTTCTGCATCTAGCTCCGCCTTCACTGTGTTGTCAGCTATATCAACCGAAACCTCGCTACCTTTGGATTCATATACTGCTGGATCTCCGACACTCGACTCTGTCGTGCTGCCGCCTCCACCATTATTGCCTCCGCCATTGCCGCCATCACTTTTGCTTTGACCGCTAATTGAAATGACCTTGTTTCCGGTTACTGCTGATCCATCTGCTGCAGTCGCTACAATTTTCACCGCACCATCCTTCACAGCTGTTAGCAAACCGCTTGCGCTTATTGTTGCTTTATCTGTTACAGTCGTTCCATCTGCCTCATACACCGCCCATGTGACTACTTTGTTCGTGGCGTCAGCTGGCAATACTGCAGCGCTTAATTGCAGTGTGCCTCCCTTGGTGCCAAGGCTGTCCGATGCACTCGAAACCGTGATCGATTGTGTTAATATTGGCACTGACGCTCCAACAGTCAGTTTCGCATCCGCCCAATCCCCATGATCCTCGCTATTTCCATTGCCGGAATCGGTCACTTCCAGTATCAGCTGCTTATAACCTCTAACATTCACCTTTACAAATTGCGCGTTTTGCGACTCACGCATCACGTCTCCGGAGTAAAGCGATTCGATCGTGTCATCGTTCTTCACTACCGACACTTTAAACTGTATCGAGCCGTTGTTGCTTCCGCCGTTCACTTCCTTATCTACGCCGATAAAGGCGGAGAAGGTCTCATAATCAGCTCCAGTAAGATCATACTTAATCGATGAATTGGCATGAGTCCCAAGGCCTTTGCCAAAGGAGAGATCTTGGTCCCCATTCTTCAATACGATCGCATTGCCCTCGATGCTCTTGTCACGCTTAACCGTACTCCAGCCGGACTCAGCACTTACCCAATCCAAGTCGCTCAAATAGTCCACTTCAGGCAATTCGTCCTTCAGTTCGGATTTGCCTTCCGCAATTCTAAACATCGCATTGGCCCAGCTTGCATGATCCTCGCTATTATCGCTATCGCTCTGAGTAACAACCAGCTCCACGATGCTTGAACCGACTACATTGACATCGACCGGTTTAGCTACATCAGTAAGCTTCATCTGGCCGCTTGCGAATTTTTCTGCACCGTCTACAAGCACCTTGAATTCCACGTCGGCGTAAGACGGCGATTTGGTCATTTCTTGGTCGACCCCGACAAGAGCATTGAAAGACTCATAGTTTTTATCGGAAATATCAAATATAATTCTCGACTCGGCATGCACACCAAAACCTTTCTCGTACGTTATTGCTCCGTTGCTGCCCATTAGTCTAATCGCATTTCCGTCTAGACTCTTGTCCTTCTTCACGGTTGACCAGCCTGAGGATGCATTTAACCACTCCAAGTCGCTCGCATATCGATCCACCAGTTCGAAGTTCAGTGTGTAGACTTCCTGTGTCGCCCCTCCGTCGGCAGTGGCTGTAATGGTCGTCGCGCCTGGCAAGCTGTCGGCTGGGTCAATTACAAGCTGTACATCTTCTGATGCTTTGTCCACTGTAACTGTTGGAACTTCCAGGTTTTTCTCTCTCAAAACGGTCAGTGTCGCCGAACGATTCTCAGCATTAAGGCCTTTGACCAGCATTCCGTTCACTTTCACATTTTTAATCAGAGATGGCAGTCTTTCCACTTTCCATAACTGCCTGTCGCTGCCAGTATACATGTTTTGAAGAACCGGATTTCCCTCAGCGTCAGAACCATTGCTATTTTCCAATGCCAAACCGCTGTTTAAGCTAGTAATTTTGAAGTAGCCATTGCCAACATTAGAGATGGCCCACTGCTGGTTTATGACTGTAGGATCTGCAGCAGTTTCAGAATCTGTCCATTGAATAACTGGATTTCCAGGTGATTTACTGGCGCCTGGGACATCCATAACTTGTCCGCTATGCTTATTGACAATCTTATATTTGCCCAGACCCAAATCATCAATAACCCATTGCTGATCCAGCGCATCTGATTGGGTTCGCCCAGCAACAGCCGCTCCATTCGTCAACGAATTCCCAACTCCTAATACTTTGCCAGTCGCTTTATTGACGAAGCGATACAACGTGTTAACATCAAAGGAGTCAATTCCCGTCCGAGTTGGAACTTCATTGGTGTAGGAGCCGACTGCCAGCTCACCTGCAGCAGCGAAGCCGCCAACGGCCGAGTTCACTTCCAGTTTGAAATAGCGTGCTGTGTGCGATGGGAAGGTCACACGTTTCATCGTATTGTCCCCATCCCATGTGCCGCTTTTAATTGAAGCGAAGTTCGTTCCGTCTTCGCTCACATATAACGTATAGGAAGTAATCATACCTTGTGATACACTTTGCGAAGGCAAGTAATTCAACATATTAATGTTGTTGTACGTGTAGCCCAAATCCAGTGTAATGGATTGAGGCAGAGTTGTGTTTGATTGCCAAACGCTCTCAACGGTAGTGCCTACATAATCCATAAGTCCATCAATAGCACCACTCGCATTCCCGCTTGTAGCCGTTGCTGAATTAGCTGTGATCGTATGCTCCATCACGATTGGCTGTTGCGGCAGTGGAGGACGAGATTCATTCGGCGACCATGCTTGTCCGATCTCTGCCAATCGTTTTACTACGTTATCATCCAGCTCTCCGTCCGGGTTCGGTGAAATATTGAGCAAAAAGTTTGTATAACGCGGTTCCAAATAACCTAGATGATCCTCCACAATATTCTCTACGCTTGCCGGCTCTGTATTAGTCATCCAATCGTGCCAGAACCATTGATTGGAAACTAGCGGCATGCCCTGGTTTGCAGCAATCGTATTGTTGAAAGGTGCCCAAACGCCCTTAGGTTCTTCAAAATAAATGATGTCCTCTTCCCATGGCTGCGTTTGTCCATTGTGATCCACTATAAGAATGTTAGGCTGTAAGCGCTTTACTAATTCGCGAATTTCTTGGTATGGAACTTCGTTATGACCCATTTCCCAAGCCCAGCCGTCGATAATCAAAACCGGAATTTCACCGTAATTAGTCAGCAACTCCGTTAGTTGCCCTTTAATAAATTCGATATCCGCTCTGCTGACAGAACCTTTAGCGATACCTTCTTGACGATCCCAGATAGAGAAATAGATTCCCGGCAAAATTCCTTGAGCGCGCATAGAATCTACATATTGCCTTACGATATCTTTCTTGTAGGAGCTGTTCATTACGTTATAATCGCCATATTTGGTTGGCCACAGGGCAAACCCGTCATGGTGCTTAGTTGTTAGAACGGAATATTTTATGCCTGCAGATTTGGCGGCTTGCGCCCATTGGTCCGTATTCACATGCTCAGGATTAAATGAAAGAGGATTTTGTCCCGGTGTTACCCATTCCTGATCGTGATAGGTTCCCATGTTATAGTGGATAAACATGCCAAATCTGAGATCCACATAATTTTTTTGATTCGTGTAAATATCATTTACAACTGGGGCTCCTGTGTTTCCATCGTTAGTATCTGCAAAAACGGGAGACACCGTTATAAAAAGAAGGACAAAGATGAGTCCTATACACGTTGAAATCTTCTTACTCAATTGATTTCCCTCCAGTAGACTAGTTATTTAAATATTTACTTCTAATCATAATCTTCTCTCGCAATCTACTTACCAATTTTCAGGTCGCATGATCCTCAATATCGATTGGAGAATAACACTAGAAAGCAGAACAATTAATAATTTCTTCAATAAATAATCCCCCTTGAATACTAAAAAAAAGATGAAAGCGTTTTCTATATACGCATCCATCTTATCACTTTGTATTCGTTTCCTTTTGTATTATATTTGCTAGCTTTGGTGCTATTATTGGATCATTTTTTCACTTTTCATGACTTGCCTAGTACAATCTTTGGTTAATTAGCATATTCTTTATTTGTTAATTAATGGAATGTTAATTTTAGTATCTTCTCCCCGTACATTAATTTAATTCTGTCGTCATTGCCGGAGAAAAATGGGCGATTCCTCTTTAGCGCAAGTAGCTGCTCCATATCCATGCCATCTCCGTTATCGACAACCTCGCATACAAATTGGTCCTCCTGCACAGCTATCATGATCACAATACTTCCGTGTTCTATAATGTTGAAAGTGCATACTCGCATTTATAATAATTGCTAACAAAAAACTTATAGCCGGCCCAACTTGTGGGCCGGCTATAAGTCATTCTACATCCTTTAGGAATTAATCAGCTTAAGAAAGCTCAATGCTCGTTTCAGCATAACTGCTGTCTGAGCACGGCTTGCTGTATCTTTAGGCGCAATCGTGCTTTCCGATTTGCCATTCATAATGCCTGCATCTATTACCGATTGAACCGCTTCACGGGCAAAGCCCGATAGCTGGTCTTGATCAGCAAATGCAGCTAACGAAGTGCTTGATGAATTCGATCCAGCACTTGCATCACCTTGAACGAGCTGAACAGCTTTCATAATCATAACAGCCATTTGCTCTCTTGTGATGAATGCATCAGGGTTGAACTTGTTGTTGCCCACTCCTTGCACCAAGCCGTACTGAACCGCAATACTTACATCTGCGGCATACCATTTCGCAGCTGCTACATCGTCAAATGCCTGCTCAGCGCCAATATTATTTAAGCCCAAGCTTCTTACAAGCAGCGATGCAAATTCTGCACGTGTCACTTTCTCTTCCGGATCATAAACATGATTCGTTTTCCCATTTACGATCAGCTTAGAAGCGAGTGCTTCTACATCCTTCTGTGCCCAGTGTCCGCGCATATCTTCGAATGTTTTATTGCCTTCAATGATGACATACATGCCATTCGAGTAATGCTTGATTGTTGCTACAGTTTTGCCATCCATAACGGTAAACACCGCCGGTACAAATCGAATGGCTCCCGTTTCAGGGTCATACGACACGACTGTTGCTTCATTGAAATTGCGAATTACTTTGTCTACGGTTAAAGTACGCTCGGTATAACCGATGGAATGATTATCGTATTCCGCATCTTTCGTTTTAAGCGTTGCTTTATAGTCGATAATGTCGCTTATACGCTTCATTCCATTGCCGGATAGGGCTGCATCCAATTGCTGCAACTTATCCTCGTTCGCTTTTACCATGCTTACAATTAACACAGCTTCGGCATCTACTTTGCCTTTCATATCCTTGCTGTTTAACATAGACACCGGCCATTCGTAGCTTCCAAACTTGCTGCGGATCGATAGGATCGTATTCGGCTTGCTTGCGGCTAATCCACTCAAAACGTCCAATGGAATTCTCACTTCGTAACGCGTGTGATTTCCAGGAACATCAATCGTTAGAATGGAGCCCGCTTGTTCCGCTTTTAAAAACTCCGTTGCCTTTTTGGCAAGTTGATTGCGATCAAGCGAAGCCGTCAAGCTATTTAGTGCGGAATCAATCGTTAGCTCATATTTCTTCGGCTCGTATAAAGCTGGGTTTTCGAGTGCTGGTTCTGTAATACCGCCGCCGCTACCTCCGTTGTTTCCTCCGCTGGAAGTTTGATTAATGATATCAATCGCTTTTTCACCTCGAACCTCTGATCCGTCCGTTGCAGTTGCGACTACTTTTACAGCGCCGTCCTTCACGGCAGTCAACAATCCGTTTTGATCGATCGTCGCTTTGTCCGTTATCGTTACGCCATCTGACTCATAGACAGTCCAAGCTACCTTCTTATTGGAAGCGTTGACTGGGAACAACTCTGCCGTCAACTTCAGGCTGCCGCCCTTCACATCTATTGCCGCTTTGCCACTTGCGCTAGTCAGGTTGATCGATTCTACCCTTACATTTGTAGATTCAGATTCCCACTTCGCATATAAGGTGATATCTTGTTCTGCTGCTTTATCCGTTGCAAAATTCCATTGTTCCTTCAAAGCTTCGTCTTTATACCAGCCAATGAACACGTAGTCTGCTCTTGTTGGTGCTGTTGGCTCCGTAAGTACGGTGCCCGGTTTGGCTTTAGTCGTTTTCACTTCGCTGCCGCCGTTACTATTAAACGTAACTGAAATATCTTCGACATCAGATTGATTCGTGATGACAATCACGATCTCACCTTGAACCTTTGAACCGTCCGCTGCTGTAGCGATTACTTTTACAGCGCCATCCTTCACGGCTGTCAACAACCCGTTTTGATCGATCGTTGCTTTGTCCGTTGCCGTTACGCCATCTGTCTCATAGACAGTCCAAGCTACCTTCTTGTTGGAAGCGTTCGTTGGCAATAGCTCAGCCGTCAACTTCAGGCTTCCGCCTTTCACTTCTATTGCTGCTTTGCCACTTGTGCTAGTCAGATTGATCGATTCTACCAATACATTCGTAGATTCAGATTCCCACTTCGCATATAACGTGATATCTTGTTCTGCTACTTTATCCGTTGCAAAATTCCATTGCTCCTTCAATGTTTCATCCTTGTACCAACCGATGAAAATGTAACCTTCCTTGTTCGGTGCTGCTGGTTCAGAAATCGGTGAATCTGAGTTTGCTTTAATGCTAGCTACACCACTACCACCATTACTATTGAATGTTACTGTGTACTTTTCTATTTGCGCATCTCCAAATTGTGAATAATCCCATTCCGATAGCCAATTCATTGAAATGCGTTTATTCTCACTATCCAAGTGTATTGGGGTCCAAATATATCTGGAGTCACTCAAGTTTCCAGGATTCCAACGATCCGCCATAAAGATAAATTTATCTTTTACAATATTTCCATTTTTGTCTCTGTATGGCAGCACAAAAGTGCTTTGACTCTCATGAGTCGTTCCTTTGTAGTCATCCCAGAATGGATCGCCTTTATCTTCCCACCACCACGTTAATGGATGTCCTGTAATATGATATTTAGCAGGATTTGGGTTCCAGCCTGTTAAACCAGATGTTATCGAATAATACGTATTATCTTGTTTAAATAATGTTGGCGCTTCTCTACCGTTGCTATGAGCTTTCGCCCAAATCGCATTTTCATTTTCATCACGAGCTGGTTGTGTATAAGTATCATCCAGCTTTAGAACGATGGTAGTCCCATTTCCTTCGGATGAATAGACCAAATATGCTGTTTTATCCTTATCATCATCTACATAAAGGGTCATATCACGGAGCATGCCATCTCCTTCACCCTTTTTGTCAGGATCCCATCCATCATTTGGCATTCTTTCGATATCAAGTACTTTAAACGGACCTATAGGAGATTTACTTACAGCTACACCACCTGATGCTGTCCAATATTTACCCGACATTGGACCGTCATGATGCCACCACATTACATAATTATCATATTTCTCGTTGTAAACAACTTTTGGTCGTTCCACAACTTTATCCCAATTGAACAGCCCGTATAATCTTTGTTTTTCTTCGATAGAAGTATCTTTATAAAGTGCATTCAAGTCGGCAATTTGTTCCCGTGTATTATGTTTTTTAAGTGTTTGAACTGGTGATTTCATGTTACCAGCGAAATTATAAAAACGTTTTTCCACTCCATTTTCCGGAACGAAATTCCAATCATCAAGCTTCCCATAATTTTGTTCTTGTCGCCAAGATTCGAATCCTACTCCCGATTCCTTATACAATTCATCATCTTCATGAATATACATTGGAATGTTAGAAGCATCCGTCAATCCATCGTATGTTCTATCACCAAGAGACGGATTATTAAATACTGGCAATACAACACCTTCATTTTTCCAATTATAAAGATCAGTAGATGAGTAAGCATGTACACCTGTCATCGGAACATAACCAGCACCCATGTTCGATTCCGTTTTATCTTCTCCGTACCAATAGTATTTTTTAGTGTTTTCGTCATATATAATACCTCCGCCATGCGCTTGAATCGGCACACCGTCAGTATCTAGCCACACTTCACCATTTTTGATGGAGCTTACATGACCAAGATTAGAATAGAAATTATAATATTCATTAAGCCAATAATTATAATGTTCTAATGATTCTAAAGTTAGATTTTCTGTATCTTCAAGTTCATTTAAATAATTGTCCATAATATTTTTTACATATGGAACCATATCTTCGTAAAGTGTAGCCAACTTTTCTTTTGCAGTTTGAACCGTACTCGTATCGATATCCCCTACATCCTTTTGAAATACAGCCAAATCGCCTATCGATAAAGTAGCGCTGTTGCCGCCTGTTTTGATAACTTGAATAGCTACATAACGTGCGGTTTTTGAGGTGAAAGTAGCGGATTGATCATAATCTTTTCCTGTATCAAGGCCGCCTACTGCTGCCAACTCAAAGTGTTGATCCAACTCATTTTGCGTACCTGTCAATTCAACGTTTGACAGGTCTTTATCGCTTGTATAAATTTTGAATTGTCTAATACGACCGTTTTCTTTATCTTTACCTTGTCTTGGTGTGTAGAGGATTTGACTAATATCTTTTCTACTTTTATTCAGGTCAAGAACGATAAAGTCGCCAGTTTGGTATTTGCGGCCCCAGTCTTCCCAATTCGTTTCATAAAATGTATCTCGATTACCATCTAACATGCTTTCTACAGGTGTGCTCCAGTGTGCTTCTGGGGCGTACTTTACTGTGATTCCTTCAACTTGGAAACTATCTCTCTGCAAATTAATCATTTCATCATTAATTTGATTAGCAGCACGATTCATTTCTTCTTGCGTGGATGAATCCGATTTCAATAATGCATTGCCAGCATCAACATACTGCTTCAATAGCTCTAATAGATTTTCATCTTTATTCGAAGCTGCAATAAATTGTTCAGCATCCGTTATTGCTTTAGCCAGTTGCTCTGAATTTAGTTTGAAATTTGAATCCCTGTACAAATTAATTTCAGCAGCAGATGCAAACTGTTTTCCAACATCACTTTGCGATGCTAATGCCGTGAATTTAATATGAGTCGCATCGACGGGATTAAAGGTTGCTGTTTTTATTGCTTTGTCAGCATCCCATGTTCCTTCTGCAATTTTGTTATAATTCACACCGTCAATACTTGCTTCAATTTCAAACTTAGTAACTGTACCATTCGTACTTTCGTCTTGTCTTGGCGTATACTCCAGTTTGTTTATGCCTTTGTACAGCTTGTCTAATTCATACGTAACGGAGTGCGGCGCTTCTTGGTAATCATCTCCCCATGGCGTATGCCATTTTGTGTTTACATCACCGTCAATGGTAAGCTCCGGGCCTTCTCCAGATTGTGAGCTGGTCGCCGAAGCCCTCATCATTTGTTGTGGTATAACACCTGTAACACCTTCAGACAATAAAGCCTTGAATTTTAGGCTAATTTCAACAATTGCATCAGATATTTGTTCATTGCTGCCAGATTGTAGCGCGTCGTCAGCTTTTGTAATTAGCGCTTCCAACTCTGCAATATCCGGGTCATCTTCATTCAAGGCTGCTTTATGCTGTTCAATACTTACCTTTAAATCATTTAATATCTGTGCAACGTCTGCATCTTGGCCTTCGACGTACTGAGCATTTTTGATTACAAAAGTAGTAATTGATTTTCCTTCTACATTTGCATAAAGCTTAGTTCCTAAAACTTCTAATTTACCTTCCTGTAAATCTTTTTCTGAAGTTGTCACATAAGTGGATACTTCGCTTCCCGGCTTTGCAAACTTGGAAAGATCAAATGACATTTGTCTGCTGCCTTGATCCGGGTTGCGGTAAACGATAACCGTTTCCCCAGTCGCTTCGTTATAAGCCGTTAATGACCTTCCATCACCGTCGCTATTCTCAAAAAATTTCGAGCCTTGCGGAATGAATTTACTAAATTGCGCCATCGCGTAATATTTTTTCGTATACCACCATTGTTCTGTATCAAAATCTGCGTGAATCAGACCCCAGTTCATATTCTCTTTGTCTGATTGCATATTTTGCTCGCTTTCAATAGCTTGCCATATTACCCATGCCTGAGGTTCAAACCATTTAATATCTACCATAATTTGATCAGCCAGCGCTAATGCCGGTTCGATATCATCATGATTATGAGCAATACCGCTTGGTCCTAAATCAACTTCTGACATCCATAGCTTTTTATTTTCCTTTTCAGCAAGCTGACGCACTTCAAATCTTTTTGAACCTCCATAAGCATGAACGTTCATTTGAGAAATGC
This sequence comes from Pristimantibacillus sp. Z349TD_6, assembly GCF_056173205.1. Taxonomy (NCBI): domain Bacteria; kingdom Bacillati; phylum Bacillota; class Bacilli; order Caryophanales; family Paenibacillaceae; genus Pristimantibacillus (SeqCode); species Pristimantibacillus sp. Z349TD_6. The sequence continues at coordinate 4,581,461 of NZ_CM149662.1, forward strand.
TGTTTTTTGCATCATCATTATAATGGCTCCAATTTTCCAGGAAAGTATCGATTACGGATTCTTCCATTGCTGAAATGCCAACATTATTCAAACCTTTTTCATTCAGCTTTTGTCGAGCTTCCCAAATAATCCATGACTGTGCCCAAGGATCCCAATGCGAACCTTCCTGACGATTGAATGCCCCCCAGTAATTTGTATTGGGCTCGTTAATTGGTGAAAGAGTATTAAACTCTATTCCAAAATCATCTTTATAGTGCTTAACTACCTCTGCTAAATATTCCGCGAAATCATCATAATAATCTTCTTTTAAGTTATTCTCCCAAGCATTATGATTACCAGCAGTACAACCGCTGTGGGTCATATAGTATGGCGCAGAATTGGAAAATGCCTCCATAATTAATTCAGGTTTACGTTTCAATGCTTCCTGCAACCACCAACGCTGTTTTTCATCGCGGTTAATATCAAAATGACCCTCTTCGGTTGAAAAGCCTTGAACATCGGCCCCTTCGCGCATATGATTATGAGTCGGATCATCGCCACCGCCAATGTTGTAGCGGGCAATATTATAATTAAGTCCCTCTTTGCCATATAATGCATCCACCAAATCATTTTTCGCTTGCTCGTTTTCCCAGCCGCCAGTTGCATTAGCAAACCATACTAATGACGTTCCCCAGCCATCCCATGATTTCTTCATCTTGTCTGGACTTAACTTAATTTCAGTTAGTTGCACTTGGTGCTGCCGAGACAGCATTCGGCAAGCCAGCGAACATCGATCCTACTAGCGAAAATGCCAAGCAGGACACCATCATTTTTTTTGCGTGTTTTTTAATACCCAATTTCAACCCTCCCAAAAATAGTAACATCCTCAAGTAACACATTTTTTTATAAATCCTCTATTACCTTGCCCCACACGATTCACAAAGCTGGTTACCTCAAAATGATTGCGCTGTCAATTTTTACGAAACGCAATCACCAATCAATTAAGGAATGTATGCCTTTAATAGCCATGGCAATCGCCAAGGCTGTGAGTGATAAACATTCCTTTGATTCATCGTGTACTTGCTATTAAGCAATACATTCATCACCCCCTTTTTAATACGCTGAATATATAAATTATTTTTTCGCCATATATTTTCGAATATCAAAAGCTACGGCTGCAACTATAATGAGTCCTTTAATAATTAACTGATAATAGGGACTAACACCGATATACGTTAATCCGTAGTTGATTACACCAAAGATTAATACTCCTGCCGCTACGCCTTGGATTTTGCCCACCCCGCCGGCAGTTGACACCCCGCCAACTACGCATGCCGCAATGGCATCTAATTCATACATGTTTCCGTAGTTATTCGTAGCTCCGCCTGTTCGAGCTGCTTCAAGTACACCAGCAAGACCATACAACGCTCCCGAAATAGCATAAATATAAATGAGATTTCGAGCGACATTAATGCCGGAAACATGTGCCGCATGGACGTTTCCTCCAATTGCATACATGTTTTTGCCGAGTCGAGTCTTATTAAATACAACCCAACAGATAAGTGCTACAGCGAGGGCAATAAGCACAATATACGGGATCGTATAGCCGCCTCCAAGATCGATATATCCCGAACCCCACGCTTTAAAATCATCTCTAAGACCGCCAATCGGCTGCGATTGATTCGGCTTCATATCAAAGTAAAGGCTATTGATACCGTAGATTCCTACCATTGTTCCTAGCGTTGCAATAAAGGGTGGAACATGAAGTTTTGCTACGATAAAACCGTTTATTAATCCAACAAGCAAACCAACTGCAATGCCTATTAAAATCGGAGCTACCACCCAAAGCTGCGGCAAGTCCGGGTAAAATCGGTTGGCGTACGTATCAATCTGCAGCATCGATGCCGAAATAACTGCCGTCAGTCCAACAACTCGACCAGATGACAAATCTGTGCCGCCAGTTATTAGAATAAATGCCGCGCCAATTGCAATAATTAGCTTAGTCGAAGACTGCTGCAATATATCTCTAAGCGTAGAAAAGGCTAAAAAGTTAGGATCTGCCACTGCGATGCCAATAACAATCATAATCAACACCACAAAAATCGCTCGTTGCATTAAATAGTCTTTCACTTTAAACAGTAATTGCGTGTTCATTACGTTTACCCCCTGATACGACCGAACGTTGCTGCGCAGCTAGGCGCATAATTTCTTGCTCTGTTACTGACTTACCCTCTACAATGCCTGTCAATTTGCCTTCGCTCATGACCATAATTCTGTCAGACATCCCAAGCAGCTCGGGCATTTCCGAGGAGATCATAATAATGCTTTTCCCTTGCTTTGCAAGCTCGGTAATAATCGTATAAATTTCAAATTTAGCGCCAACATCAATACCACGAGTAGGCTCATCCAGCAGCAATATATCTGGTTCTGTAAGCAGCCATCTTGCCAAGAGTACTTTTTGCTGATTTCCTCCTGATAAATAACGAATTTGTTGATGAACAGACGGTGTTTTTGTTCCAAACTTTTCAACATTATACGCTGCATCAACTCGTCCTTTTCTTTCATTCAACAGCCCAAACCTATTTTGGTAACGAGATAAATTCGCGATAATCGTGTTCTCATAAACCGATAACACAGGAAAAATCCCCGTTACTCGCCTTTCTTCGGTCAGAAGGGCAATTTTATTCTTTTTCGCTTCAGATGGTGTTTTTAAATTCACTGGCTTCCCGTTTATGGAGATTTTGCCGGAGACAACGCTCCGAAGTCCAAACAAGGCTTCAATCAGCTCTGTTCGTTGAGCGCCAACCAAGCCACCTAAGCCGAGAATTTCCCCTTTCCTAAGCTCAAAGCTAATATTCTGAAACGACTTGGAATTAGAGGACGATAGACCTTCTACCTTCATCATTGTGCCGCCAGGCACATTCGTTCGTTCAGGAAAGCGTTCTTTCAAATCACGACCGACCATTCTCGTAATAATGAGGTCTGTCGTTAGCTCACTTGAAGGCCATGTACCAATATAATGACCATCACGCATGATCGTCACTTCATCAGAGATGCGCAAGATTTCTTCCATTTTGTGAGAAATATAAATAATAGATACACCGCGTTTCCGCAAACTATTGATAATGTTGAATAGCTGTTCAACCTCATTGCCAGTCAAAGAGGAAGTCGGCTCATCCATTACAATAAGCTTCGAATGAAAAGAAACCGCTTTCGCAATTTCCAGCGTTTGAATTTTTGAAACAGACAGCGTCCCCGTGCGCACTCGAGGATCTATATCGACCTCAAGATCTTTGAATAAATGCAATGTGTCTTCGTACATTTTCTTTTCATGAATAAACTTAATTGGACCAAAACCTATTTCCGGAAACCGGCCAAGCCAAATATTTTCCATTACATTACGATGCGGTACAGGATGAAGCTCCTGATGAATCATGGAAATACCGCTTTTTAGAGCCTCATTCGAGTTATGAATCGTTGTTTTACGACCGTTTATAAAAATCTCACCTTCATCCGGCCTATAAATGCCGAATAAGCACTTCATTAGCGTTGATTTACCTGCCCCGTTTTCACCCATAAGGGCATGTACAGTTCCAGGCTTCACTTTTAGCGTAACATTGCTGAGCGCTTGTACCCCTGGAAAGCCTTTTGAAATTCCTCGCATATCCAGAACATATTGCTGCTCCATTTCATATCCTCCTGTCAAGAACCAACGAATAAGTTAAGAGGAAACAGCGGGATACCGCTGTCCCTCATCTTTATTTCATTATTCCGCGTCTGCTATGTTCGCATTTGTAATTTTCTTATAAGCAATCCATACATATTTATTATCTGTAATTTCAAAACCAATATTTTCTTTTGTTGGCGTCTCGCCTTTGGAAAGCGCTGTAGCAATCGCAACAGATGCTGCTCCTTGGTTTTTCGCGTCATTCAGTACCGTACCCAGCATCGTTCCGTCCTTCAAGGCTTGAATAGCCGGAGCTGTTGCATCTACACCAACAACCGGAATGTACTTATCACCTTTGAAGTAACCCGATGCTTTCAACGCTTCAATCGCGCCAAGCGCCATATCATCATTATTAGAAAGAACTGCTTCGATTTTATCTCCATTTGATGCTAGAAATGCTTGCATTTTTTCTTGTCCTTTGACTCGGTCCCACATCGCTGTATCTTTAGCAAGCTCTTCAACCTCTACGCCTGCGTCCACAATAGCCTCAACAGAATACTTTGTACGAAGCTCCGCGTCTTGATGCCCAGGCTCACCAGTTAACATCACGTATTGCAGCTTGCCGTCACCGTTCTTATCCGCGCTTGGGTTTGCTTTCCAATAATCGCTAATTAATTGCCCCGAAATCGTTCCTGAATCCTCTGCTTTAGCACCGACGTAGTACACCTTATCCCATTTTTCCATGTCTTCTGCAATCGGCTCGCGATTCAAGAATACGACTGGCATATTGGCGTCTTTCGCTTTATCGATTATGACGCCCGCAGCTGTACGATCAACTGGATTAATAATAAGCGCATCGTACTTTTTCGAAATAAATAAATCCACCTTCTCATTTTGCGTCGGTTGCGAGTTTTGGCTGTCCACAACATCTAATTTCGCTTCATTCTTCGCTGACTCCAGCATTGCATTGCGCACACCCGTCATAAAGGTATCATCAAATTTGTAAATAGCTGCTCCGATCTGTATGCTTTCCTTTTTTTCTCCATCAGTATTTCCTCCATCGTTGCTGCATGCTGCAGCCGTCAACATCATACCTGTCAGTAACGCAAGAACCCATTTCTTTTTCATCCAAAATTCCCCCAAATTCATTTTTTAACTTCTCGACCTATTATGTAGAAGAATGATTGTTATTCGAACCCACAATTCTCACGTCTTGTCTGGAAATTCTAATCTATTGTTATAAAACGGATATGGTGTGCAACGATGAATCACTCATGTTTCACTAGGGATTTCCGTAATTCTACTTCGATACTCCGTTAGCGAAATTCCGACATGCTTCTTGAAGCAAAAACCTAAATATTTGGGATCGGTTATCCCGACGCGATCTGCAATCTCAGAAGCTTTAAGCTCTGTTAAACGAAGCATTTGCTTAACAGCCTCTATCCGGATGTGCATGACATATTGTCCATAGGTTAGTTTTACTTCTTTTTTAAATACACGACTGAAATAGCCTGTACTAATGTGCAGGAATGAGCAAACCTCTTGAATGGATAAAGCTGGATTCATAAAATGATCTTTCGTGTACTGAATGGCTTCTTCGACAATATCTTTATATACATGCTTCCGCTGGCTGGAAATCTTCATCTTCATTTCAATGCATATATCATAAATCCACCGTTTTGCCTCTCTTAAACCCGGCAATCTATACATTTCCGCATGCAGTTGAATACTTGTACCTAACAGACCGTCAAGATCAATATCAGCCTCTTTCGCTGTACGCAATATTACCGTCAATACCTCAAATAAATAGATTTGAACATCCTGCAAAGCAAATTTACTTTCAAACAGTTCATCGAATATCGTATCAACTGCTTCAGATAGCTCTTCGGCCGTCCCCACTTTCAAACTGTTCCTTAAAGCTTGCCCCTTCAGATCGTCGAATCGAAGTTGTTCGCTGTCATAATCTTCAATATTGTGAATATAGATAACCTTCCTGGACCCCATAACAAGACGATAGTCTAGTGCAATAAGCGTCTCCCGGTAAGAATGATGTACATCGGCAATATCTGTAACACGCGAGCCAACGCCAATCGTGATATTCAGCTTCAACTCTTGCACAATCCGCTCAAGAATTTCCGCAAGCGCTGCTTGCATAATCGAAAACCAATGCTCCTTGTGCTGCCCATTATCGATGGCCAGCAAAGCAATGCTTTCTTGATAAATGAACACTTTCCCAAGCGAATTCATTTCCCATACTTCTCGCGTTCTATTCAAAACAGCTTGAATCAAATAATCCACACCACGTGAGTGTCTTAACAAGGAAGAGGAGTATCCTTTTGCTTCTTCTGTAGGATAAAGAGCGATGATAGCTACAACATACTGAGAGCCGCGCAGCTGAATATCATAATTCATTGATTTTTCTTCAATTTGCTGGCTTGTCAGTTTTCGGGTAAGCAGCGATGCTAGAAATGATTCCTGAAGCACAGGCATACTTGTTCGATAATGCTCTAGCAAAATTCGAACGTATTCATAATGCTCTACATTCATCTTCATTTCTTTTGCTATGTCTGACTCTTCATCCACAAGAAGCATATTATTCAAACGAATCCCCTCCAATTTAAACAAGATGCGCCATGAATTTTTTACAATTTCATCATATCACCCTATAAAATCAGGCCTTATGACAAACTTTATACATTTTTGTCCTTTTCATTGCCTATCCGAAAATGCTTACATTTTGTGTTGGTATTATTTTTAGATTTTGTTTTTTCATTGGTTATCAGCTATGTTCAGCTATCCAATGAGCAGTGTTTTGCTCGGATGGCTTTATTGAAAAATAAATAATAAATATGGTTTTAAACCTAAAGCTCATAAAAAAGCAGCCCCGTCTATAACATGGAATACCATGCTCTAAACGGGGCTGCTTTTACTGAGCTAATGTGATTTTACTTATTTACTCATTTGCTAATGCTTGAATCAATAGAAGTTCATAACTGGCAGCAACGCCTCCCTGTATGCTGAACTTCTCCTCGTATTCCTTATACATGTTGGCAAACAACCGCCTCGAACTGAGACCTCGCATCGTATTAGCCTCTGAAGTGCTAGCTCCCATCGCTTTTACCGAATGAAGAAAATCCCTTGCTGAAGCATACTTTTCCGTCTGGATGGAGGTTTCGGATTGGATACTAGAAAAACCTAATTGCTTGAGCAAGCTGCTCCATTCATTTGTCGATAGAAACCAAAGTCCGTGCCGCTGCGGCTCGACTGCACTCGCCCGATAAGCTTCGTTAAAAGCATGATGCATCTCGCAAAATGTAGCAGGCCCGAATGTCGTGAATATGAGCAAACCTCCAGGCCGAAGCATACGCCGAAGGTGAGTAAGTGTTTGCCTTGGTTTGCTCAGCCACTGAAAACAGGCGTTGGAGACGATGAGATCATAAGAGGATGCCTGAGCGTCAGCTGCCCATAATTCAACATCCGCCTGTATAAAGCTTATACGATCTGAAGTATTTTTTAGGATGCCATCACGGTTCGCTTCATTTGATAAGACACGTTGTTCAGCCAGCTTGATCATGGCGGGAGCTATATCAAGTGCTTTAATACTTGCACTAGGCCATTCATTAACTAGAATCTTAGTCAATGTCCCCGTACCGCAGCCGATTTCAAGAATGTTGGGCGCGGCTATGCTGCGCTTGTTCTTCCACCCTATGAATGCTTTCGCAAGCTGATCTGACATCATGCGCTGAACATGAGCATGAGCGTCATACGAATTTGCACTACGGTTAAATTGACGCTGGATATCATTTATCCTGCTGCTCATGCCACCATCTCCTCAGTTCATTAGCTATTAGGTCTTCCCTTCCCAAGAAAGAGGCATGCCCGCAGGCTGACATTGTGAATAACTTTGCTTTCGGCAACTGTGTCATAAGCTCCACTGCAGCGCCGTAAGGACAAATACGATCATCCGTTCCGTGCACAATAAATACCGGGCAAGTGATGCTCTTCAGTTGAGACAAACAATCCTCGCTTCGTAAAATTTGAAGTCCTGCGATTAACGCTGGGGTTGTCCAGCTGCCAATCGGGGGGAGGCTTTCGTCTAGCTTGTCTTCCCTTTCTGCATCCGAAAACATGAGCTCTCGGAATCTTGATTCAATCCCTTGCCGGTCCTGTTTGAGCCCAGTAATCATCTTCCTAACATATATATCTGCAAAGCCGAGCTCAGACTCACCTTTTGTTCGAGTAAATCGAGCAGTTGCTCCAAATAACACAAGACCATCAGCGAATCCTTTGGCCGCGAGTCTCAGTGCGAGTAAACCGCCAAGAGACCAACCTCCGATTAATAACGGGCTATGGGAAGCCATCGCGTTGTCTACTGCCATTTCAGTCAGGAGCAGCATTTTATCTGAAGAACCGGCATCACTGTAATCAACAGAAACATGATGAAAATCCGGAAGAAACTCACGAATCCGGTCGAAAACCGCATCTGGCATACTCCATCCGCATAACCATAAAATAGTGCCGCTTGTCTGTCGCTTAAGTTTCACTGGATCGTTACTTATCATAGACTCAACACCCCTAGTCGAAGCCCGATCGAGTGAATGCGTGCGGCTGCTTTTAACAACTCCTTATCTGAATGAACAGCTGACAAGGAAAAGCGAATACGTGCTGTTCCATCAGGTACAGTAGGTGGACGGATGGCAACTGCTGTGATTCCCTCTTCTTCAAGAGCTCCGCTGAAGCGTAAAGCCATATCGTTAGAGCCTACGATTAAGGGTACAATTTGGGAATTTCCGGAACCGATGTTAAACCCCGCATCACTAAGCGAGGAACGAAATAATCTGCTTGCTGCATAAAGCCTTTCTCGACGCCAGTGTTCCTCTTTTACCAAAACTAACGTCTTTGAAATACCAGCAACGATAGAAGGAGGCAGCGCAGTGGAATATAGGAGCTGTCTAGCCTTGTTCACCAGCCATCGTATTAGCAAACGGCTGCCACAAATATAAGCGCCATAAATACCGAACGATTTACTGAATGTTCCCATATGAACATCAATGTCATGCTGCAATCCAAGTTCATGGCACAATCCTTCGCCTTTCCCCCCGTAAATCCCCCCACTATGTGCCTCATCCACCATAAGCATTGCTCCGTACTCCTGTTTGAGCGCAACAAGTTCACGCAATGGGGCCTTGTCGCCATCCATAGAGAAAATAGCGTCTGTAACGATCAGCTTACGCCGTTTATCACGATACTTATTTAATAGCGTTCGTAAATGTTCCATGTCGTTATGGCGATACCGGGCGTGCTCCGCACGGCTGAGTACAATGCCGTCCACAATACTCGCGTGGTTCAACCGATCGCTAAAAACAACATCTCCTCGCCCTACAAGTGCGCTAATCACACCAGAATTAGCCATATAACCATTTGCAAAAACTAAAGCTGCTTCACAGTTTTGCCAATCTGCTAGTTCTTCTTCTAGACAACCATAAGGTAATCGGTTGCCTGTCACATGGCGTGAAGCACCTGAACCAGCTCCTTCAGTAAGCAGGGTCTCACGCATCACTTCAAGTATGGCAGGATGCTGGGCGAGTCCGAGGTAGTCATTAGAGGACAAATTGAGCAGCGTTTGTTCTCCGCGCATCGTATAACCAGGTGATCCGAGGACGGAGCCGCTTGCACGCAAAGATCGCTCCAACGAAGCATTAGCCAATAATTCTAGTTCATTTTCCATCCAATTCATTGTCGGCACCGCCTTATAGGGCATTTAATTCAATCTCAAAGCCCAAATCCTCAATAATTTGATGATCAGCCGATATGTCTTGGCCTGCTGTCGTTAAATAATCCCCTACAAAAAGTGAATTCGCGGCGTACAGAGATAAAGGCTGCAGCGTACGAAGGTTGACCTCTCGGCCGCCTGCCACACGGATTTCTTTAGAAGGACATATAAAACGAAACAGCGCTAGTACCTTCAACGCTTTCATCGATGTCGTGCGGCCTGCGTGTTCTAGTGGTGTTCCCGGTATAGCATTCAGAAAATTGATCGGAATTGAATCCGCATCTAGTTCGCGCAGAGCATATGCCATTTCGACAATTTCCTGATTTGTCTCACCCATGCCGATAATGACGCCAGAGCAGGGGGACATTCCGTATGTCTTTACCTTCTCCACCGTTTCAACGCGTTGATCGTAAGTATGGGTCGTCGTAATGGAGGGGTAGTTGGCTTTACTGGTGTTCAAGTTGTGGTTGTATCGATGTACGCCAGCTTCTGCAAGTCGCCTAGCTTGATCATCCCCAAGAATACCCAAACATGCGCAAATTTTTAGAGGCATCGTTTGACGAATTTCTTTTACTGCAGCCACCACTTGGTCTAACTCCCTGTTTGTTGGGCCTTTCCCGGACGCAACAATACAATAGGTTCCAGCTTTACGTGCCATCGCTTCACGTGCACCTGAAAGCAATGTGTCTTTATCAAGCAGGGAGTATTTTTTAACTGGGGCCGTCGAAACAATCGATTGCGAGCAATAGCCGCAATCCTCGGGGCAAAGGCCGCTTTTGGCGTTAATGATCATATTCAGCTTCACTTTTTTGCCGTAAAAATGTTTTCTCACCGTAAACGCTGCTTGCATGAGCAGTAGCAGCTCATCATCAGCAGCTTCAAGCACAGCGAGCCCCTCATCTATTGTTAAACATTCTCCATGCAATGCTTTTTGGGCAAGCGATTGCCAATCCATCTCTACTTTAATTGTTTTCATCTCTATCATCCTCCCATAGGTTTAACTGCAAGTGCCTCTCTAATAGGCGCGAATTGTATCGATTTTTGTAAGGTATGTATCAGCATCTGTGTAGTCTCTTCGGTATGCAAACGAGGAAACCGACCGAGAACCTTAAGGCCGCTGTATTGTTCAATTAGTTGTGCATTCGTAGCAACACTCGGATCGTCATCTGTTTCCACTAATTCACCATCGTTCAGTATGACGCCAACAATAGGCACTCCCCGATGTTGAAGGAATGAAGCGGTCAGAAGGGTATGGTTAATTGTCCCGAGGCTGGAACGGGCTACTATTAGAGCAGGAATTCGGAGTTCCGCAATGAGATCCACCATGAGGTTGCCATCGGTCAGTGGCACGGCAACGCCGCCAGCACCTTCAATGAGCAGTGCTTCGTATTGTTTTGTGAGCGGTAAACCAGCGGCAATTAGCTCCTTCATCGTAAGTATCTTACCTGCCTGCTTAGCTGCGAGCATTGGCGTAAGTGGAGCTTCAAATGTAAATGGCGCAACTGCTTCAGGTCGTTCATTGATTCCCGTGCTTCTAATCAGCCGCTCAGCATCGGTAAGTCCGCTGCCAAGACGCGCACCGGTTTGAATCGGCTTCCAGACCCCAACATTCATTCCTTCAGCACGAAGCATAGCGGTAATGGCTGCCGTTATTACCGTCTTCCCGACGGCTGTATCTGTACCTGTCACAAATAATCCGCGTATCGTATCCTCGTTAAACATGTTCAAAGTACTCACACCCCTTCCGTGATGTGAAGTATCGATTCCATCAAAATATTTGTCATGGCATCCAGTTCAGCAACATTACTCGAGAGGGGAGGAATAAAGACGATCACATTGCCAAGCGGCCTTGTTAGCATTCCGAGCTCTCTTGCCCGCAAGGTTGTGCGAACTCCAATTCGATCTGCCCAGTCATACGGCTCTCGTGAAACCTTGTCGCGAACGAGCTCTATTCCAATCATTAGACCCTTTTGCCGGATTTCACCGACATGCTGGCAATCCTTTAGCGCTGCAAGCTTTTGCTGGACAAATGACGCCTTTGCTCTAACTCCTTCGATCATATTACGCTCTTCAAACAGCTTTAAGCTTGCTAAAGCAACGGCACAGCCAAGCGGGTTGCCAGTATAGGAATGACCGTGGAAAAATGTTTTCTGCTCTTCGTAATCAGCATAAAACGCTTCATACACCTCGTCAGTTGCAAGTGTCGCTGCTACAGGCAAATACCCACCGGTCAGCCCTTTGCCAATCACCATCAAATCAGGCGAAACATCTTCAAGATCACAAGCGAACATCGCGCCTGTCCGACCGAAACCAGTCGCCACCTCGTCAGCGATGAGCAGTACGCCATACTCACGGCACAGCGCAGCCATCTGGCGTAAACAGCCTGTAGGCATAACGATGATCCCCCCAGCCCCTTGCACAATCGGCTCCACAATAAGTGCCGCAATCTCATCCGACTTGGTCTCAAGCAAATGACGCAATGCCGCTAACGTATCTTCCAGTGCCTGCATCTCACCGCCTGCATGACGATAAGTATAGGGATATGGGATAGTGTAAGAAGAAAACAACATGGGGCGAAAAGTATCATGATACAGAGGAATGGCACCGACGCTCACCGCGCCAATTGTATCGCCGTGGTACGCTTGGTTCATCGTTACAAACTTCGTTTTACCTCGTATCCCCTTGTTATGCCAGTATTGAAACGCCATTTTGATCGCGATCTCGACACCGGTTGCTCCTGAATCGGAGTAAAACACTTTGTTTAGTCCTTCCGGAGTAATTTCCACCAATTTTTCTGCAAGCTCAATTGCCGGAACATTAGCCATACCGAGAAGGGTGGAATGGGCCACTTGCCCTAACTGTTCTGTAATCGCCTGATTTAGCTCCGGCACATTGTGTCCATGTACATTGAGCCAAACGGATGAGAAACCATCATAATAAGCGCGTCCTTGGACGTCATATAGCATGATGCCTTCTCCGCGTTCAATGATGAGTGGATCAGCGTTATTGTAATCTTTCATTTGAGTAAAAGGATGCCATAGGTGGTTCTTATTCATGGCAGCAAGCCGTTCGAAATCTGTTATCACAAATGATCACCATCCATTATTTTTAATTGTTAACCTTAAATTTATAAATTAGGTTAACAATCGGATTTTGCTATTCTAGCAGACCTGCACTCCCCTGTAAAGAGAATACAAAATGAAAGATTGAAGATTAACACCGCGAGGAAGCAACCGAAAGCCTCATGAATAATAACAAAATATAGAATTTTACTATTGTTCAGATACCAGTAAGAAACGAAAAAAAAACGCGGAATCGACGCGAAAAAATACTAAAATAAAACACAACAAAAACCCTTCTGCTTGGATCACAAAAGGGTCAATCTTTTAATTTATGACACTTTCCCTCGATCATATGCAAGGATGATCATCGTCGCACCTAAGCCAGAACAAATCATATACATCATAGAATATGAGGTGAAATCAGCTATTGGCCCCATAATAACGCCGCCCAGCGAAATTCCTAAATCAGCCATAGCAATAAAAATTCCGATTAACACATTGCGGCTCTTCTGCGGCAAAACAAATGTTAAATAGGTTGTTAATGTAGGATAGATGAGCGCCTGAGCCGTTCCCATTAAAATCGAACCCAAATAGAAAAAAATTGCTCCTCCCGTTATAGAAAAGCTCACGCAATGCGCCGCCAATGTCAAAAGGAGCATATTCCCCATCATAAACGATGAATGCCATTTACCGCCTGACGGAATCTTTTTTCTTAAAGCAAAACGAGCCAAAACAACGGTACCTGCTTGAAGCATTAGATAGATTCCAGCATTGCCGTTTTTTAATTCCGAAGCGTATAAAGGAATAAAGGTGGTAACTGCTCCAAATACCATTGAAGCTACTAACATCAACATGCTGCACTTAAACAAGATTGGGTTAGTTACTAACTGACCGAAGGATTTAAACATACTTTCTGACTGCTCGGTCTGATTTGCAGCAGTCTGGTCGCTTCCTTGATCCATTTTGGTACCATAGCCGAACACCCCGGTAAAGATCGCAATCGCAATCATGACCATCGTAAAATAATTCATATCCCCTGTTTGCCAAATGCCCAAAGCCAGAACAGGACCAAGGATACCCGGCATATACGTAAATAAAGAATAAAGTGAAATGCCTTGGGAGCGATCCTTCTCTGGCAGTGAATCAATGATGCCAATCTGCAATGCCATTGAGAAAAAAGCGGTTGAAACACCTTGTAAAATACGGGCAATTAAATAACCCTCTAAACCCGTAATCGTATAGAGGATTAAAGCAAAACCATTGACGATAAGAATAATGCGCAGCACTTTTATCGGACCGTGCATTTGAATAATTCGGCCTGCCCACGGTCGAAAGAACATGGTTGTGAACAAATACGCACCCATAATTAAACCGATTGTTGTGTTGCTGGCTCCGAGCGACTCTCCGCGCAAAGGTATCATGACATTTAATATGGAATTTCCGCTGAAATAAAGAAGAGCCAACATATACAATCGTATAAATGGCCAAGATAATGCTCCACTCACAACTTCCCTTCCTCCTAACTTCTGTATGCAAATATCCTATTCTCCAAAACTCATTCAGCTAAAAAGTGATATGCATCTGTAACAATTTTTTCGCATAATCCGACTTGGCGTCTTTTAATTGTTCGATTCTCACTATTTCTTCAACTTGACCATTTCTAAAAATAAGGACTCTATCGCAAATATAGGCCGCAGCCTGTATATCATGTGTGATAAATACATAACTCATGTTGTACATTTTTTTTAAATCTTTTAATAAATCAAGCACTTGGGTTTGAACTGATACGTCCAATGAGCTGATTGCTTCATCTAACACAATGCATTTTGGTTCTGTGGAGATGGCTCTTGCAATACATACCCTCTGTACCTCTCCACCTGATAGTTCATGTGGATACTTTTTTTTATAGGATGGATGTAATCCAACTTGATTTAACAGCGCATCAACCATACTATGTTTTTTTTTATAACTTTTTATTGGCTCCATAATGGCTTCTTCAACCGTAAAAAAAGGGTTAATGGACGACTTATAATCTTGAAATACCGCGCTAATGTTGCCAAAGCGCACTTTTCTATCTGCTACACTCTTGCCATCAAATAAAACGCTGCCTCGATCAGGCTTTTCAATGCCTAATAACAAACGCCCTAATGTTGATTTTCCGCTGCCGCTTTCTCCAATAATACCGAGACATTCACCCGCTCCACATTCAAAACTAATATCATTCAACACTTTTTGTTTCTTTTTCGAAAAAAAACCGCCTTTTACATATGATTTATCCACATGATCAATTTTTAGCATGGTTCAACCCTCCCCCATAATCAGCTTAAAATGTTTACTCAGCGCCAATCTAGTAGACAACAAATGTCTAGTATATTCATGCGCTGGTTCTGAAAAAACAGCTCGGATGCTCCCTTGTTCGACGATCTCTCCATCCTTCATGACCAAAACGTCATCAGCCATTTTTTTTACAACAGCGAGGTCATGAGAAATAAAGATCATCGAGCAGCCCATTCGCTCACGCAATTGCATAAATTGTTCAATCACTTCAAATTGTGAAATGGTATCCAGACCCGTTGTTGGCTCATCTGCAATAATAATGTCGGGCTCCAGTACTAATGCGAGCGCAATCATAACTCGCTGCAGCATGCCCCCCGATAGCTGATGTGGATACTTATTCATCATTTCAATCGGATTGTTTAACATCACACTTGCCATAGCTTTTTTCATTTGTTCAACGATTTCGTTCGTACTCCATCCAAAATGTTCATAGAGGGTTTCCTTCAAATGAACGCCAATTACACACGATGGATCGAATGCGCTCATCCCATTTTGCATAATCATACCTAGTTGCTTTCCCCTTTTTTTTCTCATTTCATGTTCAGAAAGATGATTTAGATGTTCACCTTTAAATACGATATCTCCAGATTGGCGCAGCCAGGCTTTATTCAACCCCATAATCGACCTGCAGGTGACAGACTTTCCGCTCCCGCTTTCCCCTACAATAGCGAGGCAGCTGCCTTGCTTTAACTGGAATGAGCTGTTATGAATGATGACTTTATCCGTTTTCATATCCCATACTTTTAAGTTTTTCACCTCTAATACAATCATGGCGTTAATCTGTCACCTCTTTTTCGCGAAATCTGTTTTTAGTCACGATTCGTTTCTCTTGAAGCTTAGCATTAGAGGTCATTAACTGAGGATTGAGTGCAACCTGAAGGGCATCCGACAAGAAATTAAATGCCGAAACGATAATAATAATAGCTATGCCTGGGGCTAACATGAGCTCAGGTCTTGTAAACATAACTTCCCTTGCTTCATTCAGCATCATTCCCCATTCCGCGTTGGGCGCTTGAATGCCTAATCCTAGAAACGAAAACCCTGATATTTGCAAAATCATCGAACCAATCGCGCTGCTCGAAATGACTGTTATGTCCGCAAATGTAACCGGAATCATGTGCTTATAAATAATTTTCGCATTGCTGATGCCAGATGCTTTGGAAAATTTGACATAATTAAGTTCGGAATACTGCATCACAGACGTTCTGATTACCCGAGCAAACCATGCCCATTTCATGACTACAAACGCTATCAAAATGTTTTCAAGACCTACGCCTAGAATGCCGACTATCGCCAATGTCATAACGTATAGCGGGAAAGAAAGCATGATATCACAAATTCGCATAATAAAGGCATCTACTTTTCCTCTAAAGTAGCCCGCGATAAAACCTAATAAAGCGCCTATCCCTATCGATATCGCTAATGCAGCCAATACCCACAAGACACTGGGACGAATCCCATAAATTAATCGGGATAGAATACATCTCCCCAAGTGATCGTTCCCGAGCAGGTATTCCCAGGACGAGGTCGCATATCTTACGCTCATCTTGACTTCGTTAGGATCGTGCGGGGCAAAAAAAGAAGGAAATAATCCGACAATAAGCGTTGCTGCAATAACGATTAAGGATAAGCTGCCTATTTTATCTTTGCTTATGTTTTTTAATCGTTTCATCTAGATCTCCTTCCTCATTTTAGGATTCAAAGCGGCATTTACGATGTCTGAAACGGTATTAAACAATACAAATGCGACTGCCAATATGAGAACATAGGCTTGAATCACAGGGAAATCTCTGCTTAGAATCGATCGTATACTTAAACTTCCTAATCCTGGCCATGCAAAAACATTTTCAATAACGACGGTGCCTCCTAATATAATCGGGATAGCCATACCGAATATCGAAATGGCAACCTGCAAGGAATTTCTTAATATATGCATCGTAATTTTTTTCTCCGACAAGCCGGATGCCCTGCCATATAGAACATAGTCTTCATTTAGATTGCTTATCATCGAGCTTCTGACGTTTCGAAAATAAATCCCCGCATAACTTATCGCAATCACAGTGACCGGCAAAATATAGCTTTTATACGAATCCATTCCGCTCGTAGGCAGCAAATCCAATTTAACGGATATATACCAAATTAAAATAGCTGCAAGCCAGTATGACGGCATGGATGTTAATAAAAATGAGATGCCCCTTACTGATTTATCTATCATTTTCCCTTCATTTATTGCACTAACCACCCCCAATAGGATCGACAAAACAATAACAACAATAGATGAAACTAGCGTTAGCTTTAACGTATTCAGTAAAGCTGGACCTACCAATGACCAAATCGGTTTTCCTGTGACATACGAATCTCCAAAGTCTAGTTGCATGCAGGCAACGACCCAATGCATATAGCGAATGATAAATGGCTGGTTCAAGCCAAGTTCTTCTTTCGTTTGAGCAATTAAATCATCTGTTATATTAGGTATGCCTTGCGCTTGCAATACCAATTCTGCCGGGTCTTGTGGGGATAGATTAATTAATACAAACGTTATAAACGAAATAATTAAAAGAAGAGGGATTGTTAATAATAGCCTTCTAATGATGTATCTTGCCATATAAAAATCTCCTTTCCATAGAAAATATCAAGTTAATTTCCTTCTTTACTCAAAATAAAAAAGGGAGAAATCCCCCCTTTTCATTTTTGAGTTCTACTCAAAGCTCATTCGCTCGAATGGCAGTTCAAATTGTGTTTGTTTAAACGAGATATCTTTTAGCTCTTTTGGCGCCACGATAGTAACACTGCCATTCGAGATTGGAATAAAGACAGCTTCGTCATGAACGACTTTCATAATATCAGCATATAACGATTGCCGTGCAGCCTCATCCGTGGATACCAAGACCTCATCAATTTTCTTGTAAAGCTCACTTGCTTTCGCAATTCCGCTTGTTGTATGCAAATAAGCATTTTCAGAAGTAAAAGCAGAGATAGTGCTTTGCGGATCATATGCTAGTCCCCATGTTTGATTGAATAATAAATCATAATCACCGGTTGATCTTCTCTTGGCGATTGAGGTTGATTCCTCACCGATAATCTCCAATTGAACACCTATCTCCTTCAAAGAGCTTTGAATAAATTCAGCCTGCGTTTTTTGGGAAGAAGAATTGCTGTCATAATATAATTGGATTGCTAATGTTTTGTTTTCCTTCACTCTAGCAGCAGCGCCTTTCTCCAGTTTCCATCCTGCACCTTCCAATAGCTGCTTCGCTGCTTCCAAATCATAGTCTCGTTTCTTCAAATCGACATTCGCATAATTGACGTTAGCTGAAAATAGGGAATGGGCTGCTGATTCAGTCCCGTTAAAAATATCCTTACTAATCGTATCTCTATCAATAGAGTGCCAGATGGCTTCACGAACAGCTTTTTCACTTACGGGATGATCGGATTTGCTGCTATTGGCCACGATCATTTTTGTGTTCATCGCTTCACTTCTAATAAGCTGATAGTTGCCTGTTTCGATTAGTTGTTCCATCGCTTCAACATCGATACTGTCTGCACCACGATCGTCAGTGAATACAAAATTCACTTCACCCTTTTGCAAAGCTAGGAATGTCGTCTCTCCAGCTGGGAGAACTTTAGAAGTAATTTTTTTAATTTCAGGTACGCCGTCCCAGTATGCGTCATTTGCTTCAAACGAAGCATACTCATCGGTTTTATGGTCCGTAAGCTTATATGGTCCTGTACCGTTGTAGCCGTTAACGCCATTTTTCGTTTCTCCATCAATAAAGTTTTTAGGGGAGATGAATACGTACGGCCTAGTCATGGATAATTCAACTAAGGTTGGATAATAGGAGTCAGAAAGTGTGAGTTCAACTGTATATTCATCTAGCGCTTTAACGCTTACTATTTTTGTCGACAGCTTGATCCAAGTATGCTTTTCTTTATTATGTTGTACCGCTTCAATATTTTGCTTTACAGCCTCTGCGTTAAAAGGTTCACCATCATGAAACTTCACATCTTTCCTCAAATGAAAGGTATATATTTTGCCATCTTTAGAAATTTCCCATGATTCAGCCAGTAAAGGCATGATTCCCTCCTTTGTGTTTTCGACTAAAGATTCGTACACCAATCCTTGTGCTGGCATTGAACCTGCATACAGATGCGGATTCATATCATTAATGTCTTTGGCAGATGCATACACGAGTTCTGTTTTCTTTTCTTTATTCGTTGAATCCGATTTCGCATCTTTGGCGCCGCTGCAGCCTGCCACCACAATTAAAAGCATCAGCATGGCTAAAACTACAACAAGAAAATATCCTTTTTTCACAATATTGCCTCCTAAAATATATAAGTTCATTATGCTATCAACATTTACGCTTTTAAATATTTCCCAATTTCATTGCAAATTCTGTTCAAGTCCTCTTCAAAGCTTTGAACAGCAAATGCAGCAGATAACCTAATTTCCTTATGGGACTCGGCAACTTCTTCCAATTTATTCTCATAGGTATGTATGAATTTATCGATGGTAGGGCAGCTCGAATCTATAAATTTTGCAATTCCCTGAATGATTTTCAGACGATAATAATCCTCATTCGGCATTCTTGGAATATCCAAATCACCTTCCCTATTGATGAACATCTTTCTGATAGGGACTGCAGAAAAGTCGAAATATTTCCCATCCTTATCTGGTTCAGAAAAAGGATCAATCAATAGCGAGGTATAACGGATATACAACAAATACTCTTGATGAATCGTTTCGAACGTGGGGAAATTATCTATATCGTGACGTGATAAACTTTCGAGTCTTACCGGATAATTGTCATCCGTCATAAATTTAAGTAAATTAATACCTTTTAGATGTAACTTATTAATAATATTCATAATTTCTTTCCAATGGGCCAACATCTCACGAATGAGTAATGGTGTAATTGGCCCTTCAGGATAAATTTTATAAACATACTTTACGGTTTCTTGATCCCCGAATATAGTGCTTAAAGAAACGTCATTCATAAAGAGCGGCGGATGAACGTATAACGAAATATTTCTTGTTTCTGCTTCAATCGGCGATTCCATGATGTCTATCGCAATACCTAATTGTTTGTATGCTTTACAAAGTTCTTCAACATTAGTAGATGGGTACTTTGTAGAGCCTATAAAAACTTTTTTCTTGACCGCTGTCGTTAGAACATGATTTGTGGGTCTACCGTCCATCCATCTTGTGTCACCAAAGTAGGTGGAAAAACTAATAACTTCCGTACTCGGATTATAATCATTCATATAATGACGAATTAAACTATTCGAGCCTAACGTCGGTGAAATTAATAGCATACACTTTACTTTCCTTAGAAGCTTAGGATCAATTTGTTTCAACACTTCGATATAGGCATCCGTTGTGACAGCAAATATAAGGGTATCCCATTCACCTGTAATCGTTTCGTATCCTTTAAATACGTGATCAACAAAACATTCACCCTCCATAGCACGATGCTTCTCATTCTGAATGCTTACACGTATAAGTTGCTTGCTCTGTTTAAGCGAATCAAAAAATGACTCAGAACGTACGGATTCTCTCCCTACAATCGCTATACGGCAATCCCAACATTTTTTTAGATTCACAGCGAGTTGAATCGTAGCTGGTCCCGTGCCTAACAGCAAAACATGTTTGAAATCACTCATAAAGGTCATCCTTCCCGTCAAAAATGCACACTATGCTTTTTGGTACAATGCAATATCAAACAAATGATCTAGACGCCTTACCTGTTCAACCAACTTCCATTTTTGAGCATTCACCTCTTTCAATGGAAAATTGAATAATGATTTTATTTGTTCTCCATATCTCATTGCCACAACGACATGCTTATTGGTCAATGAATATAGTTGATCCAATATGTCATATTTATTTTCAACGGTTGAGCTAAAAATGATATGGGTCGCCTCTTTCGTAAAGTCAAGATTTTCCACCAGCCTATTCTCTAATCGAATATTCAAGCCACTGCTAAGTTTCTCCACAACGCTCCTTCCAAGTTCAATAGCTTCATCATCAATATCTAAGCCAACGACCTCCGCTCCAGTGCGCTTCGCAATCAAAATAGGTGTCATCGGAAATGCACCTGAGCCTATTAATAACACTTTTGAATTCGTGGATAGTTGGAAGCTCCCAAATTCTTCTTCAATGCACGATTCTATGTTTTTGAAATAATCGGTTATCTCAGCACTTCCTTCTTGAAGCTTTAATGCACGATATTTTTCCATAATCGCAACGCAAAATGCTGATTTTCTTCTCAAATCCACCACAAGTTGAAGATTATCATTGGATTCATGATGTCCAAGTAGATCCCAAGCTTCATGGTTTCTGCTGTTTGTTACGAATTTCGAATATTCATCTATTAAAATTTCCATCTCCAAGCTATTGTTAATCGTATGGTCATATCGACCTGCTAAACGATCGAATTCATCTGAAAATTCAATCAATTTATTTTGAAAACTCTCCACCTTATTCATTCTTTTCCCCCTGCTAAAAAGATTCACTACACTCCTATAAAAGCTTTGCCTTGCGCAACAATTCCAACAGATCCTTCAATTTTAAGACTAACAAGTACTTCTTTATAACAATCTGCCATTACTTTAATCGTGCCACCGGGTTGTTTTATTTGTGCAACAACTCCTCTCTTATTTTTCCATGCTAGATAAGCGCCCAATGAAGCAGTACCTGAACCGCATCCCCTTTCCCAGATCATACTGTCTAGATGCGGAACATAAATCAGCGGAGCTAATTCAGCAGATTGTGATTTATACAATAAAATACCAACCAAGTTTGCTTCTAAAGTTGATCCAAATAATTTAGCTAATTTTTGCGCTTTATCTCTATTCCATTTATCAAATTGCTCTACTTCTATCACAATATGAGTAAACTTCTGGTAACTCACTAGAATAACATTTAGATCGCAACCGTCATGTTTAATCGTTCTCTGTTCTATCATGTTAGGAACAGGCATAGCAACTTGACATAAATATTCATCTGCCATTTCTCTTACCTGGCACATGATTAATTTATCTGTTCCTGATACCTCTAATCGTATTTCCGCCAAGGCATGCTGATCCAACCCTTTTTCTGATGCAATAAAAGCTGCCAATGACATGCAAGCATTCCCGCAAAACTCACCTCCAGCCATAATCAAATGTGCATCCGCTTCTTTTTTATTTGATTTTTCGATAAAACCTACTTGCTCTGCATTCACGTTGTCATAGGACATCATTTTAGTCGCAATATGCTTATACTCCTCAATAGGATGATTCGATTTAACTAAAATCGTCATATTTTGTGTTGGATTAAACTTAATAAAATCTATTTCCTGTTTCATCACAACTACCCTCAACCCTCCGATTTTTTATTGGTATTCCTTTTAATATGTAGAGTTTCCCAAAGCATAAAATGTAATGATTACGATATACGATCAATTTAAATGTAATGATTACGATTATCACTCACAGGATTGATTATAGCATGATGTTGAACCGTGTCAATATTGATTTTGGTTTTTTTTGGTTTTTCAATACTATTTGACGCTACTAAACAGCGGTTGCGCAGAATTTTATGTTTTTCAAAAAGAAAAAGCCACCTAAAAAGGTGGCTTACCATCAAAAGAGTGCAAAAGAATATTTTCCATTCCCGCTTCCAGCTTTAAATCCAACAACAATGGAACAATTCCCTCCCATTAACCTTTTTCTTCTGTCCTCGAATGGATGGAAGTGTAGTGTTCTGATTAACGGGAGCTCTTCTCTTGTTCCTGCTCTTAAAACTCTCTACTGAGTTACTATTGTAAATTGTTTTTTATCCAGCTAAGCAGTGACTCTTCCTTGGGGACCCATCCAAGTAAATTTCTTGCGTGAGCCGCACGTACACGGCTGTTCGAAGCGATGGCAAAACGCGCCCAATCCCCAAGCTCTGCAATTGCCTCGTCTGCGGACCAGCTTATCGTCTTGCCGCCATAGCCTAGCGCCTCACTGACCGATTTGGCAATGTCCCCGTACGATTCCTCCCCATTTTCGGCAAAGAAATACGATGCGGAAGGTGCTTTTTCAAGTGCCAACACATACAGCTGAACCAAATCCTTGATGTGTACATTGGACCAGCGGTTTACGCCTTTACCAACGTGAACGCCACCTTTCAGCTCACGCGACTTGCGAATTATTTGCGGCAATTGATCGCTTTCCACAGGCAATGCTAATGCATCACCATAGATCATCGACGGGACAATCACGATGCCTCTCACCCAATCCTCAATCCCAGACCTGCGCACAAGGTTGTTGATCGCTACGCGATTTTCCCTAATATCCATAGGAACAAACGGCGTTTCCTCGTCAAAAATATGTTCGCTCGCTGTATCGCCGCGGGCATCATCCCCAACCACACTTGAACCCGAAGTATGCAAAAATGGTTTCCCACTTCCGCGCAGCGCAGAAATAAAAGTCTCAACTGCCACTAAATGATCAGAATCGGCTGTATGAATAACCGCGTCGCTGAGTTTGGCATACTTCGTTAAAGTATCTGTATCATCCAACGTTCCGAGTATAGGCTCTATACCGATTTCCCTTAATGCTTCTACCTTATCGGGATTACGAACCAGACCGTAGACGGTATGCCCCGTTTCAAGCAAAGCTTTGGCCACCGATCCACCAATATAGCCTGAAGCTCCTGTAACAAACACTTTCATAACTATCCCTCCTCAATCACGTTGTATCACTTAAATTAAGATAACTTTTCAATAACGGCTTTCGTTACAGCAAGCGTAGATTGCGGGTTTTGGCCTGTAATTAGGTTGCCGTCCACTTCGTAATGAGTAGACCAGTTCGGTGCTGCTACGAATATTGCTCCCAGATCACGAAGCTTGCTCTCCAGCAAAAAAGGCAGATGTTTGTCCAGCGTCGTTTGGGCTTCCTCCCGATCTGTAAATGCGTTGACTCTTTTACCCGCTACAAGCGGTTGTCCATTCGTCAAAGTTACACCAACCAGCCCCGCAGGACCGTGACATACAGCAGCCACAATTTTATTTAGTTCATAAAAATCACGTACCAGCCTCTTCAGGTTTTCGTCATGCGGTAGATCGTACATCGTTCCATGACCGCCAGGCAAAAATATAGCATCGAACCCTTCAGTGGATACTTCATCCAGTTTTATAGTGTTCTCCAAATATTTCTTTGCATCCAAAATTTCTTGCGGTGTGTTAGCATCAACACTACCAGGATCAATTGGGCCTTTTCCTCCAAGCGGGCTTGCGACCGTTACTTTATATCCTTGAGCCGTAAACTCCATATATGCTTCGGCAAACTCTGAAAGCCATATGCCGGTCTTTTTTCCTTCATGAATATCGGAATGGTTCGTGACAACGATCAGCACTTCTTTTGACATGATTTTTAGCCTCCGTTATTTTTTATTTTGCTGCTTCTTTATTTTAAGGCTCAGTTCATATATAAAACAAATTACGAAATAACTGTTCATTAATAATTATTTTTATAAATTAAACGGGCTGATCTTTCATATTTTCCTTAAGGGCTGACATGATTTCATTAATCAGAGGCAAATGCTTATTCTTTAACTGATAAGCGAAATATAGCTCGTTTTTTACTTTTAAATGTTTAAAAATAACTTTTGTTTTATCTGCTGTTAACGAATCTTGCAAGAGGTATGTAGGGATGACACTTAAGCCCATTCCAAGCTCAACCGCATTCAGGATCATATGTAAATTAGGAATGACATGAATAGGTCTAATTTGAGGACGCATCTTAAAATGCTCTCTCCAAATTCTTCTTATGATTGGCAGTTCCAAGCCATAACTGATCCATTTCTGTTCTGAGAGCCATTGCTCTTCAAACTTCAAATTATCGAATGCAACAATTTCATAATCGCTTGGAGCGACGATAACAAACTCCTCATCCATCAATTTCAAATACTCGATACCAGGCGTTTGAAACCTTTTGGACATAATGAGGATATCTAGCTTATCTTCCTTCAGCAGCTCCAGCAATTGCTCAGCAGTTCCAAAATGCGAAATGGTACAAACATTGTAGTTAGGAAGCTGGGGCAGTATTTTTTCACTAAAAAACTCATGCGCCGCTCCGATTTTAATTACGCTCAGCGTAGGCAAAGAAGTTGATTTAAAGTTCATCGTCGTATTCTCTAACGATTCAATGAGCGGAGCGAGCTGGGAATACAGCTCCTTCCCCCGCTCTGTCGGGGTGATTTTTCTAGTCGATCGAACAAATAAAGTTTCTCCAACCTCCGCTTCCAAAGCAGCTAAGTGCTGACTCATGGCCGGCTGCGTCATCATTCGAGTTTTTGCTGCTTCGGAAACGGATTGATGCTTATAAATCGTGCAAAAGCTTCTATACCATTCAAAATCAACCATGCAGAATCCACCTTTGTACTAACATAAATAACACTATATTATCACACCTTGCCAGTGGGAACATGCATTTAAAACACATGGGAATGCAGTTCTTTAAAATATTGTTAATATCAATAAAAGTAGTACAGAGCCGGTTTAGTCAAATAAAACAATTACACAGAAGAAAAACCTTCCAGCAATCGCTTAGAAGGTTCTTTTTGTTGCTTTTAGTGAAACTTTTCGTCGTACAAAATACGGTCCAAAATCATTCTTGAATACATTTTTCAATATTTGTTACGTAGCAATATCATGTTGCATGACTTTATTGCAATCTAAAAAGTCTAACCGCTCCACTTTATATAAATCATAGATCTGTTGCGCTTTATTTATCGATTTATATATTTGATGGTTTATATCATTTGCTAATTTGGCATACGGTAGTTTTTCTATCGCCTTCCTTGATCGAATATTTTGTTTACGGACTTTCAAAAATACCGTTTCGATATTATGCTCAAGAAATAGTTCAGTAAAAAAAGATTCCTTCGCTCGTTGGTTATAACCTTTTCCAAAATAAGGAGTTCCAATCCATGTGGCTAAGAAGCCTGTTTTATTAACAATATCATATAAATCAATGATACCAATGGGATGTCCATTCTCATTTATTATTGTTCTAGAAATACATGTCTCCTGTTCTTCTTCAACGATCAACTGTTTGGTTATGAATAAAAATTGTTCATAAAATTGGCAATTATAACGAACGTAAGGAAAAACCGCAGGATCCAT
Organism: Pristimantibacillus sp. Z349TD_6; assembly: GCF_056173205.1. Classification (NCBI taxonomy): domain Bacteria; kingdom Bacillati; phylum Bacillota; class Bacilli; order Caryophanales; family Paenibacillaceae; genus Pristimantibacillus (SeqCode); species Pristimantibacillus sp. Z349TD_6. Next base: position 4,607,435 of record NZ_CM149662.1, read on the forward strand.
CATTAAGTCATACAGTGAATGGCATTCCTGCAAATCACGTTTTTTTAACATTAAATCTACCACCTAGTCCTTTTATTTCGCTATTTCTAACCATTAAAGTATATAAAAGAACTTCGATGTTTTAATTAATTCTATATGGTCTTTATGTAAATTCAGCGAATAAATTACTTACGCTTTAACTGCGGCAGAGAATAATGTGAGCTGATCGTATCAGCTTGTCCACCATCCCTCATCTATAGCGTAGCCTTTAGCCGATAGGTCACTAAATGAGCAATAAAAATAGCCACCTCGAAGGGTGGCTCACACTCAAAAAGTCTGTAAAAGTATAGACTGCTCGACTTATCCCAAACTCCTCATGCAAATCAGATCCTCAAAATCTTCGCCAATAATGTCAATTGCTTTGACGTTATGTACACGATACGATGTCAACCAGGTATGGCAGGAGTAGTCATTCTTTCAAGAAACAAGGTCGAATTAATGACTAGCGTTTCTTCAGGCCAAGTTCGCGTCAGAATCCGCCACCCTTGCTTTTTCAACTGCGATTCATCAACCGCTTCATACATGATTCGCTTCATTCCCTCAGCTGTTCGAACAGCTACTAGAGAATCTGGGGATGTACGTTTAATTTGATTCAGCACGCCAAGCTTATCTCTAACGAGACTAGCCACGAATACTCTACTATAAGAGCTATAATCAAAATCTGATCCATTCTCTAATACAACAGTCACTTTATTCCCTATTCCCATTCGCTCGAGCAAAAAACATGATGCATCATAGGCCACAGGATCAATTTCTAGGCAGAGAACCTCAACATCCCCGATTAGATGCAAAATAATAGGACTTAGCGGCATCGGCCCACTTCCAACAAAGACAATACGCGACTTTTCTTTCTGATCATCCGCTCGAGTAATCCTGCGAAGAGTGGACAGCTCCTCACTAACTAAGGCCATATAAATGTTCCAGTAAGACAGCCTACGAACGTTATCCAAGACAGAATCCTCTGATTTGCTGATGTGAAGAGAATCGCCTAACTCTACTAAAAATTCGGCTTCTGACAACTTATCCTGCAAATTTCGTTGGTTCATTCGAATATATTCGTTGCTAAGAACGGCCTGTACCTCCTCCGGTAAGTAGTGGGAACGTAATTGAAGTGAAAGGCGTCTAATCATGTTCGTAACTAATTGATTATCAGGAGACAGATCAACTTCTTTTTGTAGAAGTTCATTTACTTCACGGATGAAAGCGATAAAGCCGTCAACCATTTGTATTCTTGTTGTGTTGCCTGTAAGTAAAATAGAACCAGATGAATAAACCTCCATTTACCCATTTCCTCCTTCATTCTCGATCCAATTTCTTACTACAAAATATATTCATATGGTCAAGTTTGTATACGAATATAGGAATGTGGATGGAATAAAGTAAGGGGACGCGAATGTTCGCGTCCCCTACTCACTCAAATACTTACTATGAACCAAATACACTTCACAAAATGACTTTTATTTCGTATATAAGCTCTTCATCAGTTCACGGTTTTTTTTCCTAAACAGGTCATTGTGCGAGGATACCATTCCATTCGCGTTTGCATCCGGAGTCACGTATTGCTTCGCTTTATTAACTGCGTTCGCAGCGTCCTGGAACGCCCCCGCAATGAGATGCAGCTTTCCATCATGGTGTAAAATATCGCCTGCTGCATAGATGCCTGGCATCGATGTTTCGCTCATCGGAGATCCAGAAATCCAATGTTCATGGAGCTCAATTTTAACATCGCTGTTCGCAAGCAATTCCTTATCTCGCTCATAACCGTAGTTGATGATTACCTCATCTACTTCCAGTTCAAGCAACTCACCATGCTCATTCCAATTCAGCACGACGGTCTCGATCCTTTCATGATCTGCGGCGGCGATTAGCTTTTCAATCGATGTGTTTAGCAAACACTCGACGGAGCTGTTCTCAAGACGCGATATTTCGGCTTCATGCCCTTTTAGCGTATCTTTCCGATAGATCAAATACACCTGCTTGGCAATCGGCGCCAACTCGTTCGCCCAGTCAATGGCAGCATTACCTCCGCCTGATATAAGAACCGTCTTTCCTTTAAAACGCTCTAGCGATTTGACAGTATAATGCAGATTCGTGACCTCGAATCGTTCTGCACCCTCGATTTCCAATTTGATCGGCTTCAGAATTCCTCCACCAATAGCCAAAATCACTGTCTTAGAGCAATGCGTCTGGTTAGAGGCCGTGTGGATAACGAAATGACCCCCTTCATCTTTGGCAATCGACGTGACCTTTTCCCCAAGAACTACCTCCGGCTGAAAAGTCAGTCCTTGAGCGATCATTTGATCAATCAGCTGCGAGCCAGGAACAGGCGTTAATCCTCCAACGTCCCAGATCATTTTTTCCGGATAGACATGCACCTTCCCGCCAAGAAAGGGCTGAAATTCAATGATTTTCGTTTTCAATTCTCGCAAGCCGCTATAAAATGCTGCAAACAAACCAGCTGGACCGCCGCCAATAATCGTTACATCAAACAATTCCTCTTCATGCATCGTTCAATCGCCTCACATATTAATGTCTTTTTTTATATAGCAGATAAACGAAATAAGGTACACCGATAATAGAGATCACAATTCCTGCAGGCAGTTCAGCTGGCGAAAAAATCGTCTTCCCGATAAAATCTCCAACTAATACCATCAACATGCCAATTACCCCGCAGATAGGTACAACATATTTATAGCGAAGGCCAACCAACCTTCTAGCGATATGAGGAGCAATTAAGCCAACAAAGCCAATACTCCCTGATACAGATACAGATGCGCTCACCAACCCGACACAGCATAGAAGAAATATCATTCTTTCCCGATTTTTATTCAAACCTATTCCAGAGACGGTATTCTCATCCAGATGCAATAAGTTAAGTGTGTGCGATCTCCACCAAACGATTGGAATTAGAATAATGATCCAAGGCAATAACGCTACAATTTGCATCCAAGTTGCATTATAAATGCTGCCAGCTAACCAAACCGTGGCCATTTCAAAATCTTTAGGATCCATCTTTAACGAAATATACAGCGTGACGGCTCCAAATCCAGAACTTAACGCAATTCCCACTAAAATTAATCTTTGCGGATCAAGCACACCTCGATGCCGAGCAAAAAGCAATAATAGCAGTGCCGCAGCCATACCGCCAAACCAACCAATAAGCGGCATCGACATAACGGAAAGCCAGCCAGCGCCCCTCACCGTTCCTTGGATAAAAAACATAAACAGAACAATCGCCATTCCAGCAGCTGAATGAATACCAAGAATGCCCGGGTCTGCCAGATGGTTTCTTGTAATCCCTTGAAGGACAGCTCCAGCAACTCCTAACGCAAATCCAACTAATGCTCCAATCACAATCCGCGGCAGGCGAAAATCAAAAATGACTAGGTCGTAATCTCTGTCAGTCTGAACGCGAAGTATTGTCTTAAAAATATCCATTACTGAGATATCAAACGTTCCATTCGTTAAGTTTATGTACATCACCGCGATGGAAAGTGCCAAAGCCGATAACAACACAAACAAAAATCGAGCTTGCTGACCGTGCTTACTCAAGTGCTCCTTCCCCCTCTCGTCTTAACTAAGTACAGAAAGTAAGGAACACCAAACAAGGCGGTGACTACACCAATTGGCGTCTCAAAGGGATGATTTAGAAAGCGGCTGATGATATCAGACCAGGCTAAAAAGAAAGCACCCAACACGGCTGTCAAAGGAATTATTTTTCTATAATCCTGCCCGACAATAATTCTCGTAATATGAGGGATAATTAATCCGATAAAAGCGATTGACCCAGCCATAGCAACCGAGATTCCTGTTAAAATCACTACGCTTAACATCGTCAAAGCTTTCATAACAATGAGATTAATGCCCAATCCTTGTGCAACATCATCCCCAAGAGAAATCGCCGTAATGGAACGAGTGACGACAAAAGCAAGCACCAGCCCAACAATCGCAAATGGTATCGACCATTTTATAATCGTCGGATCCATTTGGTGCAATCTTGCGTTATACCAAAAGCTAATGTTTTGCGAGACTTGATAATACGTTGATAACGCTTGTGATATTCCACTCAAGAAAGTACCTATAATTGTTCCTAAAATAGCCAAAGATAAAGGCGACATCCCGCTGGGCATCAATCTAGCTATTGAAAAAACTAGAGTGGCACCAAGCGCTGAGCCGATCAACGAGAACATAATCAGGGTCATAGAAGAAGCCCCCGGTAAAAAAATCATACATAATGTTATGAGAAATACCGAGCCATCAGCCACCCCCATAATGGAAGGAGAGGCAAGATAGTTTCTAGTCATTCCCTGCATTAAAGCCCCTGAAACCGCCATGAATGCGCCAATCAACAGTGCACCAACCACACGCGGGAAACGCGAGGTTTGAACGATTAGGTGATCCATATTTCCGGAATCGAAATGAAAGAGCGCGTTCCACACTGTTCCATAACTAATAGATTTCGAACCATAAGTAATAGATACTTCGATGGTCACACTTATAAATATGAAAAATAGGACAATCTGAACAATTCTTCGGCTTAATAACGAGCGCATTCCGTTCTGCTCCATTCCATTACTTATCCAGATGCTCCTGCACACTTTCTAGGAATTTAATGCGGCTGTAAGCAGGTCCTCCTTCCATAAGCGGGTCCACCACATTGACATATACATGATTGTTTTTAAAGGCATTAATATTTTGAATAATAGGATTCTTTTTCAAGTCTTCAAAAGCCTTTTGCGCATCTTCATTTTCACTCATAGAAAATTGCATGAACAAATAATCCGGATTCATTTCTGCAAGCTGCTCGACAGAGATCGTTTCCTGCGTTTTCGCTAAGCTCACTTGCTCCGGAACCTCTAGACCAATTTCTGTGTACAAGACAGGATTAAGGAATACATCTTTGGGATAAACGTAAACTTGTGCCCCGCGAATACGTAGAGCAGCTACTTTTTTACCTTGAAGCTTTTCCTTCAACGATGCTTTGATGGCTTCCGTATCTGTTTGGTATTTAGACAATACCGCTTCTGCCTCTGCTTGCTTGCCAGTCAGTTCTGCCATTAACTTAAGATTGGACTCCCAATTGGTTGAAATGTGCGAGACTAAAATAGTAGGAGCAATTTTTTGCAGTTTTACCAGCACATCATCCTGAAACTTGGTTGAACCTAAAATAACGTCTGGCTTCAATTGTAATATCTTCTCAAAATTCGGCTGTATCTTTTCACCTATGGATTCCGATTGGCCTGTTACCGAAGCAAACATCTCCGGGAACTTTCCTCCGATCGAGATTGCCCCTACAGGATGCACGTCAAGTACTACCGCATCTTCCATTGCTTCCATCGCGCCGGTAATCACAATTCGTTCTACATGTTGTGGGACAACATATTTTTCACCGAGATACTCAATCGTTCTTGTATCGCTTTCGCCCGTATTTTCCACCTTATTTTCCTTACTAGGTTGTGCCGTTTTTTCGATATTCGCAGGTGGAGGTGATTCCTGTTCATTCTTTTTATCTCCTCCACATGCATTCAAAACAAGAAGCAATAATGCAAATAAACCAATTAACATAAACTTTTTATTCATTTTTCTCCTGAACCCCTTCCGAAAATGGTATTCCTGTATTAATGATTGATAATGCCTTATGAAATCCCTAAATGTTCACGCAAAGTGAACCCCATATATTCACTTTTAAACAAACCTCTTTCAACCAACTCCGGCATCAGCTTTTCAAAAAATATGTTCATAGATTTTTCTGAACCGCCTGGAAGGGCGATAAATCCATCAATAGCTCCACCCTCAAACCTCTCAATAATATCGTTCAGCACATCCTCCACCGTACCAACAGATACCCAATGGGCAGATCCTACAACCTCCGGTCTTGCCAATACCTCTTTCACTGTAGGCTGATACTTTGTAATAAACCGGCGCAGCAGCTCGGCATGTGTCCGACTGCGGACGGGCTGATTAGGATTAGGAAGCATAGCTGCAGTTACGCATGAATCCAATGGAAGACCGCTTACATCTAAACCCAGCACCGATTTGAGAGAGGCATGTCTGCGCTCCATACTTAAATGTGCATGCGCAGCCTTATGCAATTCAAGCGCTTCTTCGCGAGAGTCTGCCAGAAAAAAATATAACCCAGGCAAAACTTTGATGGCGTTCGGATCACGCCCATGTTCAGTGGCTCTTCTTCTCAGATCATTGCGCAGTTCTATTCCCGATTCAATATCCGGCATTGCCGCAAAAATAGCATCGGCTACGGAAGAGGCAAAATTTCTTCCAATATCTGAAGCGCCCGCTTGGAACAAAGGAATGGAACCAGATTCATGAGAAGGTAGAGTAAGCGGTCCTTTTACACTGAAAAAATCACCATTATGATGAATAGCGGTCACTTTATCCTTATCCGAAAATACGCCTGATTCGCGGTCAATAACAATGGCTTCACTCGGGAAACTGTCCCAGAGCTTCCTTACGACATCTGTAAATTCCCCTGCCTTCGCATATCTTTCTTGCGGTGACGGCATTGGAGAATCGCCGAAGTTTTCAGCACCTTCAATAGAAGTGACAATATTCCAGCCGGCTCGTCCATTGCTCAGCCAGTGCAACGACTGAAGCTGCCTTGCAACAACATAAGGCGGATTAAAAGTCGTTGAAATCGTTGTAACCAGTCCGATCCTCTCCGTCTCATGGGCAATTGCAGCAAACATCATAGTAGGGTCAGGACTTCCGTAATTAGCAGAATCGCCGATCATCTGCGGGCTAACATAAAGATAATCCGCCTTAAACAGAAAATCGAGCTTTGACTTCTCCGCCATCTTTGCCAAGTCAATGTAATAGTCAATTGAATTCATTTTTTCTATTCCACTATCTGCACGCCGCCAACTGTCCCCTTTCATCCAAGTTGCAGACAAGGACAATCCAATCAATAATTGTTTATTTGCAGTCATTTCTACCAACCTTTCTTATGGAATTAGATTTGCTTCGAGACAACACTTCGATCAAATGTAGTCTCTTCAGAACAAATAATTAATAATGATTCTCATTGTCAAAACATAGTTTAGCAAGGACTGAACCAATTTCAAATACACAAATCACAAATTCCATATGCATAATTGTCTAAACCAAACTGATGCTGGATGAATAATGATGAAGTGATAGCAAAAAAGGGCTGCAGTGGGAACTATAAGGAAAGAATGAGGAAAAATGACAAAAAGCCTGCACTTCAGGCTCATCACCATCCGTTGCAGGCTTAATCTATATCCGAAAATCAATATATATGATTATCTAATTTATGTGTGTATGCTGATGGAGACACACCAAATTTCTTTTTAAATAATCGGCTGAAATATAAAGGATTCGTATAACCTACGCTAACGGCAATATCGTGGATGGAGAAATTGCCTGCTTTGAGTAGGTCACTCGCTCTTTCCATACGATAATTAATAACATAGTCGATTGGACGGAACCCGGTATATTTGTGAAAGAAGTATGAGAAGCTTTTTGCACTCATTGCATGCAGTTCAGCTAACTCGTCGAGTGCAAGTGGATTCATATAATGTCCGTTAATGTATGCAATGGCTTCCTCTACTACCCTTTTACTAGGAGAACTGGCATTCTCTCGATTCCTGCAACCAATTAGAATTTGATGTAAGATGCTTAAGAATAACTCCTTGACACGAAGTTTTTCAATCCCTCCAGATGCATGGACATTCTGATGAAGCATGATTAGTAATTCCATCACTCTTGGATTTGCACCCGGTTCCAGCCTGAAATGAGAGTCGCATTCATGAGTCCAATTTACATCATCTAACTTATCTATTTTATAAAAAAGCGAATAATACACGAACTCTGATTGTCCTATAACTTTGGAGGTCATTTGCATACCTGGAGCCGCATGAAAAACTGATCCGGGAAGTAATTGATATTCCTTTCCGTTCACACATAATCTACCTTCTCCACGGATGATAAAAAGAAACCCATGCCTAACGGTAGTAAATTCACGCAATATACTTTTCGGCTGGATGACTAAACGATAGACATCTTCTATTTCATAGGTACCAGCAGCAAAGATCTCTGCTAATTTATCTAGATTTATCATTGTTCTCTACCTGCTCCCTAGCATCAAGTCGTTTTTAATGTAAACTTCGAGAATGTTGTATTTATAATTCTCTCATATATTTCTTCGACAATAAATGATGCCCTTATAATATTATCAGCATCGATTACATCAATAGAGCGGCGTAAGAGGTTTTTCTATTTCAAGCAGAACCTTTCCCTGGAATAACTTTAATCACAAAAACCGCCTGAAGGCTGTGACAGCCGGTTCAGACGGTTTGGTTTGGAGAACGCTCTATTTACAGATGTCTACCGAAATATTTCCACATTCTCTTGCAGAAACCCGTCCAGCGTTCGGGGCTGTCTGCCGAGCAAACGCGTGACATCGTCCGTTGGCCTTTCCGGCACCAACGTAGACATCGTCTGAATTTCTACAACGTGGTTTGCGAGCCAAGGGGGCATGCGCCCTTGCTCAGTCAGATTGCGATGCATCGCTTGAGGCTCCACATTTATGTAGCGAATCGTCTTGCCTAGCAAATCGGATAGCTTATCCGCGATCTGCGGATAGCTGTAGATCTCGGGTCCGGTAAGCGTATAAATACGTCCGGCGGCTTCCTGGTTGGTCAGAACTTCTGCTGCAACGTCCGCTATATCCCGGCAATCGATGAAATTGCAAGGCGCATCGCCCATGACGCCGAAGAAAGCACCTTGAGCTGTAATCGTCGGAACATGGCGCAGCAAATTTTGCATGAACGCATAGGGACGCAATACCGTGCGAGTCATACCGGATTCGTCCAAAAACGACTCGATATCGCGATGCCAGCCGGCGACTGCCACGGGCGAGAGCTCTTCGAAGGCTGGACTGGATATTTTAACGATATGCTCGATTCCGGCTTCGGCAGCGAGGCGAATGATCGACATTTCCAACTCGACCTGTCTCGGGCTGTTGGATATGGTCAAGAAGAGCTGCTTCACTCCGGCAAACGCGCGGCGAAGCGATTCGGGATCGGCGGCATCTGCCCCTGCCACCTCGATTGTGGATTTACCTGCATCTCCGAGCCGGTTGCGCAGCTTCTCCGGTTCCCTGCTAAGCGCCCGAGCGGGCACTCCAAGATCAGCCAAACGTTTCAAAAGTTCGCTCCCTATCGTACCTGTTGCTCCAATAATCGCTATCATCTTCTATCTCCTCCGTTTAACGTATCATTTTTTTCCAACGCCTTGCGCCAACGCCATGTTATGATCGTACTTGCAATCGTGCCGGATAACGGAAAATCGATCCATATGCGATCAAACCAAATCGAATAGTCGATCAAACGAACTGTATCCGGCATTTTGTTCGTCAACCATGCGGCGTAAAAGGCGAGCGAAGCGCAGATTATCGCGAACATGACAACGACTAGCAAACGAGGCGGTCTAACAACCCATCGTATACTTCTCCCCCATTTGCGCAGCCAAAGCCCCAATAGCCATGCAATCAGCGCAGACGTTCCTCCAATTGTGGTTAACGCAGCAATCTGAAGGCTCTTGTCGCCTGTGATCAGTCCCCCGATGCCTGCCATGACGGCGGGCGAAACATAGGCCATCAGTACTTCGCGCCATAGCACAAAACCTTTCAATTCGGAGCCCTTCGATGCAAGGCTATAAGCAGGATCAGTTTTGTGCGAATGCTTCACATTGCTCATGTTGTCACACCTTTCTTCCATGATTTGCTCCAACTGTTTATATCGCCATATAATTAGGCGCCTAACTATATGGCGGTAAATAAGGGCTAGCATGACTAGCCCGTTTTACCCTTTCTGTATGCTACCATTTTCCTTAGATGCTCCCGGCTCGTCGGTCAATGCCGACATGCCTTGCGTCACCCGACCTAACAAATCGAGAAAGACACTGCGCTCCTCGACCGTAAGCAAGCGGACCATCGCTTCCAGTCTCTCGAAGTGCTCTGAAGCCATGTCGCGAAGCTTACTTGCTCCATACTCAGTTAAAACAACTGATTTCTGACGCCCATCCGCCGAACTGGTTCGGCGGGATATGTACCCGTCCCGTTCGAGATTGTCTATAAGCCCCGTGACGGTAGCACGCGTTACGCCAAGATGCTCTGCTAATTGCGAGGGCAGCTCTTCACCCTGGTGATCTTCAAGATCCGCCAATAAACGATACCGGCCTGTGGACAAACCGAATCTGGAAAAATGAAATTCCGCGGCATGTTCAAGCTTGGCACCAGCGGCCATCAGCCTAGACGCGACGAGTACAGCTTGCGCATCGACGTTCAACCCGTAGCGCTCAATCTGACGTTTCGTTTGGACAAGCGAAGGAACAGCGTTACTATCCATCAATACTTTTTTATCGTTCGTCATATATATAGTATGGCACCTAATCACTTTTGGGTCAACAATTTTTTTCGCTGTCATCTCCGCTCCTCTCCCCTTCGTGATTGTCCAGTAACACAAATGGGCTAATGCGCATAGACTAGCGTTGATTATCATGATTCTTTGGCATTGGAGATGTGAGAATTGAGCAATACAAAAACAACTAAGGATAGAGGTCTTTGCAAATTGGGCTGCAGAGGTTAGAGGCAACTATTTACTTAGAACGGAACCCTTGTTCAATAATCAACATTAATTAAGATTCCACAGCCTTAATGGCTGTGAATTTTTAAGAATGAAAGTGAACCAGTGAATAGAGCGTGTGCAAGTTATTAATCCTAAAAAAAAAGACAACCTTCATCAAAAAGGTTATCCTTTACACAGTTAAAGTTGTTATTCATGTACTTCTAAATGACTTATTAAGAAATATGTAATTCGGGATGTTTGCGGTAAAAATCCGCCCAAAGCTCCAGATTGTCAGTTGTGATCAGAGATGTCGGATAATTTTTTGCGATTAACTCCATATCCTCAATCGAATCAATCGGCCAAGGGCCGGATTCAATGCCGTGCTCCGCAATCATCTCCGCATATTTTGGCGTCATAAATTGTTTATGCACCCCGAGATACGTACAGCGGATCTCCTTCATAAACGGGAAAACGTAAGGCATACTGCCACCGCAAATCATTCCTAATTCAATATTAGGATCAAGTTCTCTAGTACGTGCTATGGAAAAATGGTCGAAGCTGATAATCCGCGATTGGTCCAATGTATCCGTACGGCGAATAACATCCAGCACCGCTTCTTCCAGCCCCGGATACCGGTCTCCGGTTTGCTTTAATTCGATAAGCACAGAAATGTTGCCCTTAAGCAACTTCATCGCTTCCTCCAGCGTCGGGATCGTTTCTATTTCCTTCACACGGAACCTTTTCAATTCCTCCAACGTATAATCGCGGATCAAACCTTGCCCGTCCGTCATACGGTCAATGGCAAAATCATGCATCAGCACGGGCACACCGTCCTTAGACAAATGGACGTCCAGCTCCAAGTGGGTAAAGGACAAGTTAATAGCCGCCTGAAACGAAGATAATGTGTTTTCCGGCAATTTCACCGGATAACCCCTATGCGCTACACCTCTGATTTTCAAAGTCTTTTCCTCCGTTATTATGAATTTATGAATAGGCGTCCGGTTGATAAAATAAACAGCAGAATCTGCAAGCAAATTCTAGTATTTCTTAACTGGCAGATTCGAATCCGCGCCTGCCAGAGCATCATTCATTGCCTCCACTACAGAGCGATCTTTTTAGTTTGTGCCACTAAAACAACATGATTTGATCCCGATCTGCGTTTTGCCCATATGCATTTAATGGCCGATGATACAGAGGTAATTTTTCATATAAAACCTGCGCAGCTCTTACTAATTCTTCATCCTCGATGGCTACGATTCGGGTGCGAACTTCAGACTTATCGATTTCCACGATGCGTATGGAAGGATGACACAAGCCTGCAGCAGTTTGAATAAAGTTCCATTGTCCTTCCTTTACAATGGAGTGTACGTGATTATGGCCGTTGAAGTAAAAACAGTTTCCTTGTCTTTTTTGTAATACGGCTCGCATATCAATCGTAGGATCAATATGCATCTTCTCATCCAGTGACCCAGTTGTCGTGTTATATAGGGGATGATGGGCAAATACCAAGATTGGCTTAGATGGAGAAACGAGCATTTGTGCCTCCAACCATTCCAATTGTTCCGGATTAAGATGACCGCTATAATCCTGCGGGTCCATTTCTCTAGTCGAATCAACAAACACGAACAAGGCATCACTTGTTTCAAATACATCGTTTAATGGTTGATCAATCAAAGATTGAAGTTTAGTTTTAGGTAATTCATATGCATCGTGATTCCCTAGTACTTGTCGAAACGACACACCGGAGCTACGAATATACTGATATACGCTTTCAAATTCTTCCTCCGTTCCCAAGTGAGTCAAATCGCCAAGGGAGATGTGTAAATCTGCCTCGATTTCGAATAGCTTTTGCAAATATTTTTCATAGAAACATTCTTTAGCCCTTAACAGTTCTTCATTTCCTTGCACAAATTTGTTTTCAAAAAAATGCAAATCTCCAAATAGCGCCAAACGCATCATTTTATCTCTCCCCTATCTAAATTTGAGTCGATTTCATTATTCGCCAGAAGGCACATTAATTCGCTGATCGATAGGGACCGGAATTCCGAAATCGGGATTACCCTGTTCATCCCATCCGAATTTTTGTGCTCTAGTACTTCGATGCGCACTTCCTGCGCCTGATACTGAAATAGCGTGGTAGATTATCCAATCCTCCTTGCCATCAGGTGACTTAACAAAACTATTATGCCCTGGCCCGAACACTTCGTTTTCCAAGCTCTTTTGGAATACTGGACTTTCGGTTTTTATCCAAGATTTTGGATTCATCAAATCATCCTGTTCAGAGCACGTCAGCAAACCTAGTGAATAGTCATCAGACCAACAAGTGCTAGCCGAGAACACAAGAAAAATCTTCCCGTTATTTTTCAAAATGACAGGGCCCTCATTAATCGCCATACCACCTTGCATTTCCCAAGCGTCCGTTGGTGCACTTAGCAGGACGTTTTCTCCTTCTATTGACCAAGGATTGATCATTTTTGCCATATAAATCGCAGACCCATACTCCGGAAAATGGCCATATCCCGCATATAGGAAAAAAAGACGGCCCATATGTTCGAATACCGTACCGTCCAAGCCTGCATATTCTGTATTAATAAATCCTTTATCCGTCCAGGTTCCTTCAAAAGGGTCATCTTCCTCATTCTCAAGGACGAATATTTTACGAGTACTGTCCCCGCCCCCATCATTCGCCGTATAATATACATACCACTTTTTATTAATATAATGAATTTCAGGAGCCCAAAGATTATTACTGTTAATTCCGGTCTCTTCCGGGATCCAGATTGTTTTTTTGTCACCGTTGGCGATATTCGTAATATTGTCTGATCTCCATAGATCTAGACGATTCCTTCTTGTAACCATGAAATAATAGGTTCCATCTACGTGTTTATACATCCAAGGATCCGCGCCATGTACTAGTAATGGATTCACAAAAGTTTTGCTCATACGATTCCCCACTCTTCTGTATTATTTAAAGTTTGACTACACTTTTTCCATTGATTTGAGAAATTAAAGAATGCACAACATGTCTGCCCATTTCTTTATAATTTTGTTTAATGAAATGAACATCTGGTAGACCGATTTCGTCAAAGGTTATCATTTCTACTTTGCTTAATAAAGATAACTGGTTCAAAGCATTGTAGGTTATTTTTTCCATTCCAACATCCGCAGTAATCAAAGCATTTTTTGCCATCATACTGCTCACATGATACTGATTCATTATGCTTAGGATAGAAAACGCTTTCTCAAAAGTCCAAAGAAACTCTCATCCTTTTTGTTTTACTGCGGAATTGAACCTCTGCTCCACATGCCCTAAAATCCGAATATCAATATGCAGTTCTATTTGTAATACCTCCTTTTTCTATTTTTTTAATACCAAGACTTTATATTTGTGTTTATTATACTTAGGATATTTTTAAAGTTATATATTAAATTTAGTACATAATATATAAGTTATAATAAAGAATATGAGCTGTTAGCTTAAAAGAAGGAATCCTCGCAAATTTTCCATTTTCAGTGAATACCTCTTACTAGCCTCCCTGTATTCCGAGAATGCAAAAAAGACACCTGACAAGGTGTCTCCTCTTATTTTTTAGCATCAGCCATTCTAGAACCTCAAACAAAATAACCTTATTATTATTGAAATAATAATGTACAACCATTTAGCTCAATTTTGGTCACTCTCAACATCCATTATTAAGTTTGTATAAATATACTTTTCACTGTATTATTATTAAATGCATTTAAAAAAGGAGCTTATCTAATGTCATTTCTAATTCGAAACGCTGAACCTAATGATTTACACAATTTGACCGTGTTAATGTATGAATACATCGTCGGTTTTTATCAAAATCCTAAACCACCTGTCGAAAAAATTCATAATCTTATACAAACTCTTTTTGACCAGCAAAATGGCGTGCAGTTTGTAGCCGAGCAAAATGGAGAGTTAGTGGGTTTTGCTACATTATTCTTTACTTTCAGCACGATGAAAGCTGATAAAATCACCGTTATGAACGACCTCTTTGTGATTGAACAATTTAGAGATACTGATCTAGAATCACAGCTTTTTTCAGCATGTCAAAACTACTCACATAATCATGGTTATGCTTCCATGACTTGGATAACTTCTTCTGAAAATAAACGCGCTCAGATCTTTTTTGAAAAAATGAATGCTGTTAAAGGAAAAGATTGGGTTCACTATTCCATAAGCTAAGTGGTTGTAACCCTTTCATAATAAAAACCCTACCGGTCATTGAGCTTGAACTCTTATAGTTTTCTTGCCTTGATTACAAAAGTTAAAGGAAGCATCTTTGCTTTTTTTGTAAATTCACTGCTTTTATCGTTCCGCGATTGCATTATTTCATCATCAGTTTGCTCAATCATTTGCTCAATGACAAATCCTGCTTTTGCCAACGCATTCACATAGGTTGATAGTTTACGGTCCGACAATGTTAACATACCTTCTCCGGCTAAATTAAGAGGTACCGAGTACCAGGATTCATCGAAATAACACTTATTAAAAGCAAGTGTGTTATTTTCTGCAACAACACATTTATGTATAGGATGAGACCAACTGAAAATAAATACGCCGTCTTTTTTTAAGTAAGATGCGATCCGGCAAAAAGTACCCTCAAGGTCGGTGGTCCAGCCTATGGCATAAATCGAATAAACATAGTCAAAATAATCCTCTGGTATGCCACATTCTTCTTCCATGGGAGAACAGATCAATTTTGCTGAAAGACCGCATGACGTCAAATGCTGCATTGCCTTTTCAATTTGTTTTTCTGATATATCCATACCCCACAGTTCAGATGCTTTGCGTTCCCCCTGATACTGCAAGGATTGTCCATTTCCACAGCCTATTTCCAAAATCTTTTTTCCAGAGACATCACCAAAAAGTTGGCATTTTTCTTCCGACACAAATGCTCCATAAAGGGGAAGCACGATTGCCCCTAAAAAGTCATTTCCTTTGGTATCCCAATAGAAGCTGTTTGTTTTATAAACTGCATTCTTGTCCATTCGGGCGCCCTCCCCCAATATACATTTACCGTACTTGTGCACTCTCCGATTACAGTTTATTATATCATAATTCATTCATGATAAAGGCATATATGAACCATTAGCATATAGGATGTCGACGTCCTGAATCGGCTTCACAGCCGTTTAAAGTTACTGATTTCATAAGCAACGCAGCTCGCAATCAAAAACACTCAAGAGATGTTTAGTTTACAAATCGATAATGAACGACCACTTCTTTTATCCAACGGTCAGATTAATGTGGTGATAGAATCAGAAGGTAGCCAATTACCTTGTTACCTTCTGTTTATTAAAATATATAGGTGATCATTTATACTTAGCCCAAAAATAAAATCCCATTCCCGCTATTGTAAATAATCCTCCGAGGATTTGAAAAAAACTTACAGCTTCTCCTAAGATAATGTATGCAAGTATTATGGCAAGCACAGGTTCACCGATAACACCGACAGAAACAGTAGTCGCACCGATTGATTTTAGTAACAGATTAAATATAAAATGGCCGAAAATAGTTGGAATTAAGGCAAGTAAAAAGAAATACATCCAGTCAGAGGAACTATAAGCTATTAAAGAAAAATGGTTCATCAGGCTGTAAATCAACAAGACGCTACCACCAATAAAAAAAACAATAATGCTATATAGATTAGCGGGTATTTTATGGCTAACTTTTTGTCCTGCTAGCATATAAGCAGAAATGGCGATAGTCCCGAATAATGAAAGCGCATCTCCGAATAGTGCTTCTCTTGAGGCGCCAATATCTCCCCACGCAATAATAATAGAACCCAAAACTGCAGTTATCATGCATAAAACCATTAGTTTATTTACTCGTTCTTTAAACATGAAGTAAGATCCAATCATTACAAATAGAGGTTGTAAAGTTAAAATAACCATCGAGCTTGCTACTGAAGTATAAGATAAAGACTCCATCCAAAAAAGAAAGTGTAATCCGAGAAAAAAACCCGCACTTAAAACAAGAAGCCAATCATATTTCGTTAATCGTAGTAATTTAAGCTTTTTCCAAGACACGAAAGGAAGCATGATCAATACAGATACAAATAACCTGTACATTCCTGCAACGGACGGGGGAGTATTTGAGGATTTAATCATAATTGATGATATGGCAATAGCAAGAATACTGATACATAGCAAAAAATACGGATTGAATGCAGCATTTGATTTATTTCGTTTCATCGGTACCTCCACTTGTAGAATTGAAAAGATCTAACGGTATATAATAATATCATCATAATTAAAGGTAATCTGTAACTATATCGCTAAAAAATATAGATATATCGTCATTTTCGAAAGGGAGAACTATAGTTGGATAACAAATTACATGAGATCAATCAATATCCCGATACTTCTTTTCCGTATGCTATGTATACCGTAACTTCTTTAAGCTGTATTCCTAAGGGACGAGGCTTTAATGAACTACACTGGCATGAAGAACTTCAGTTTACATTGGTAACTGAAGGAAAGATTTTAATGCAAGTCAATGGCGAAACTCATGAGCTGAAAGCTGGACATGGAATTTTTATAAATAAGGGAGTATTACACGTATCTACTCAAGTTGATAAAAATAGTGAGTACGTAAGCTTCAATTTCCCAGAGAAATTACTTGCTTTTTATTCTGATAGCCAAATGGAACAAAAATATGTACTCCCTTATACAAACTCATTATTTTTATCGCTAGTAATAAGACCTGAAACAGATTGGCGAAGCACTATGTTGGAGATACTCTGGAGATTAAAAGATAAATTTAACGAAAAAGGATGCTGGGGCTGGGAATACGAGGCTTCTATTATGACTGTACAGTTATGGTTAACCATGATAACAAATATTTCTATGGCTAGCGTTGAATCAAATAAACACGTAAAACAGCAGCAAGAACGAATTCAATTGATGATTAGTTATATCCATCAGAACTATGTTAATAGCCCATCTCTACAAGAAATAGCTGATTCTGCACACCTTAGTGTTTCAGAGTGCACTCGAAGTTTTAAGAAAACACTTCATACGACTCCTTATGATTATTTAATTAAGTATCGAATCAAAAAAAGTGCTGAGTTATTAATCTCCACAGAATACACAATAACCGAAGTAGCTAGTAAAGTGGGTTTCAATCATGTTAATCACTACATTCAGTCTTTTAAAAAACAATATAATAAGACACCAAAAAAGTATCGGAGTTTAAAGGAATGATCGAAAAAAATAGCAATAAAAACATAGAAGCAGCTAACCATAATGATCTGCTGCTTTATTATCCTAATAAATTTAGACTAAACCTTTCTTAATACCCCAATTTAATAACTGCCTCCCTTCACTTGCACAATGCATAATTGATTAGCCAAAAAAACAGATCAACCAAAAGGATGATCTGTTTTGAGAGGCATTACCTTTTGAGCATAACACCAACTTTCCTATTTATCTCAAAAAGCATGTTATCTCTCGCTTGACAGGCGTTGCGGGAGCATATGCCTACTTCTTGAAACTTATGGGTAACATCGGAATTTCTAAAGCAGTAAGAGAATATTAGATTTGTACTAGAAAAACACACCGATGATTAACGTGTCTCATTGCTCCACCTTATTTCTAACATAATTACTGGAGAGAGCATAGCTATTGTTACAGCTCCACTATTTTTCTCAAAAAAAACCACCCTGAAGGGTGGTCCGTAATGATGTGCGCACTATAAGATTTGAATAAGAGTGGAGTATCCTGTGCTGAACTTGTAGGTTTTGCTCTTATAAAAATTATCAAATTCCACCATAATGAGAGGAAACCATTCCTTTATTTTCACTTGTTCCATTCATTCATCCACCTTAACCCTACTTACCCTTACCCCTTCACTGCACCAATCGTAATCCCCTTGATAAGATACTTTTGGAAAAAGGGATACATCACCATAATCGGCAGAACACCGATCACAGCAATCGCCATCTTCACCGTCGTACTCGGCAAGTTAGCTCCAGCCTCACCTAGCTGAGCACTAAACTTGCTCTCCGTCAGAAACTGGATGTCGGTTAGCATTCGATTCAATATGTTCTGTACGCTGAACAGCCTGGAATCGGTCACGTAGATCATCCCATTAAACCAATCGTTCCAGTAAATAATCGTCTGAATCAAACCTACTGTAGCTACGATCGGCATTGATAGCGGCACAATGATTTTCCAGAATATTTTGAATTCTCCTGATCCGTCGATTTGCGCAGCCTCGATTAGTGCCGGGGGGATCGTCGTCATGAAGAATGTCCGCATTAGGAGAACATTAAAGCCATTCATGAGCAAGCCTGGTACGATCAAGGCCAAAATGGTGTTTTTAATATCAAAGTATTGGACATAGACCAAGTAGGTTGGTGTAAGTCCGCCGTTGAATAGCAGCGTGAAAAATACAAAAAATGCAATTCCGTTACGTAAAGGCACTCCCTGTCTGGACATCGGGTAAGCAAGCATCGAGGTCATCAGCAGACTTGCTGCCGTGCCGAAGATTGTAATAAACACCGTGACCCCATAAGCACGAGCGAGCTGCTCCGAGTGATTCCACAGATAGTTATAAGCGCCTAATCCCAATTGATCCGGAAAGAAGGTATATCCCTGCCGCAGAATTGAGCTCTCATCGGAGATCGATGAGATAACAAGCAGCAGGAACGGCAGCACGCAGGCCACCGCCAGGGCCATCATCGGAAGATGAAGCCATATTCCCTTGTTGATCGTTTTCATGCTTCTACACTCCAGTCCCAAGCCTTAGAACAGTGCGCTGTCCTTGTTGAATTTGCGCACCGCGTAATTCGATAACAGTACAAGTATAAAGCCGACTACGGACTGATATAGCCCCGCTGCCGAAGACATTCCAATATCGCCTAAATTCATTAGTGCCCTGTACACATAGGTATCGATAACCTGTGTCGTATCATTCAGAGCGCCAGAGCCGAGTGGAACTTGATAAAATAGACCGAAATCAGAATAGAAAATTTTGCCGATGGCAAGCAAGGTCATCATGATGATAATCGGATACAATAATGGGAGAGTAATATAGAGAATTTGCTGCCATTTGGAAGCCCCGTCTAGTTTTGCTGCCTCATAGTATTCCGGATCAATCCCGATGATCGCAGCCAGATAGATGACGCATAAGAAACCGGCGCCTTTCCATAAGCTGATAATCGTCAATATGAAAGGCCAATATTGCGATTCGCTATACCATGAAATACCCTCTATCCCCAGACTGGAAAGAACGGTTTTGTTAATAAAACCAGTCTCCATGCTGAGTAGGGAATAAGCCAAATAACTTACGATAACCATCGAAATCAAATGGGGCAACAGTAACACACTCTGGTAAAACCGCGACATAAAGCGGCTGTGAATTTCATTCAGTGCGATTGCAATTCCCAGTGCAAAAGCAGTATTTAAGATAATGAAACAAAAATTGTACAATATCGTGTTGCGTGTAATGATATAGGCATCCTGCGTTTTGAATAAATACTCAAAATTTCTCAGGCCAACCCAGTCACTGCCGAGTAGTCCCTTTGCAAAATTGTAATCCTTGAAGGCGATAATTAGCCCGAACATCGGCAAATAATTGTTGATGAGCAAGTAGACAAGCCCCGGTATCATCATAAGCAGCAATACGTAGTACTTTCGCACACTGCTCTTCCGGCGGGGCCGATAGGTTTGTTCCATATTACTCCCTGCTTCCCTGGCTGATCACGGATGAACCAATAATGCTAACTGGACCCAGCAAGCCAGAGGGCTCCTGCTGGACGAACTTGGAGAACCAGTCCTGCTGATTCTTCGCTAGTGTATTGGTCACCTCGATAGTCACTTCATTCTCTCCTTGCTTCCAATAGCGAGCGATATTCCATACATAAGGCGCACACAGCTTCACACCCACATCCTGACCATTGACCCACACCTGTGCAGTCTCATAAACCTGCCCCAGATCCAGCCATATCGGGTCAGTTAATTCACCAGTTACGACACACTCATACTTCAGCGTACCAGAAAATCTCGGCAACAGGTCGCGTGAGCTCATATTACGCAGCTCCTTTATGGTCCCCCAAGGTGTGAACGTTGGATATTCTTTGGCTGTAGCGAGGGAAATGTTCCACTGGACATGCTCAATCAAACGTCTGGATAAAGCACGATCCGCACTGGCATGCAGGCTCAGATCTGTCCCTAGTGGAGCACGCTGCCACTCTCCTATTGGAGCCGGTAGAGTCCCCTCTTCTCCAAACGGTACACGAAGCAAGATTAGTGATTCATAAGCGCTCAATCGCAAATCAAGCTGATAGTTTTCTCCTGCCCCTACGCGATCCACCTTGTTAGTGAATGCGTCATAACGAAGCCATACACCAGAGCCTGGGAGCGTAATGCCAGTCTCAATCGGCTGATCTGGATTCTCATTGAACAGCATGAGAACTTCTAATTGATCATGACGGTATTGGTAGGCTCGTAGATAAGGCTGTTTGTCCCTGAGTACTAGCTCATTCATCCCTCGGTCGATAAGCGTCTCTGCCAGAAGCTTCAATGGTGTTATCGTAACCTGCGGGTAAGCCGCCAGCTTCTTAAGCACTTCCTCGCATGGTACAGATTGACTCGCTCTTACTGGCAATGCGTCAATGAAGATAATAGACAAACCGGATGATGCGAGCTCAGTAAGCTTACCCAGCCATTCTATTGGCAGCGCTTCGGCATAAGGTACAACTAGACAGCGGTAGCGTTCTTTGTGCACCGCTAGCTCCCCATCGATAACTTCCGAAGAAACCAGGATATCGATCGGCAGCACATCGCAGTCGATTTGGCTCTGCATCAACTGCTTCACCGGCTCTTGGAACAGCATGTATTCCCCGGACCATTCAGCCTCAGCATGATATAGCACAGCAGCACTCGCAATATGCTCCCCGTCATTCAACAAGTGGCATACCCGGTTCGTATAGTCATTAAGCAGTCGGTAATACCTGAACTGCGGATTATACCCTCTGGCATAGAAGTGCGGCGGGCAATCCCAGTCAGGAAACTCCTTCTGAGAAAAAGCATGCGGCACAAAATGATTGACGCCTCTAACCAGCATATGGTCGGTCAGCCACTTCATCAGCTTCAGCCCTTCCGCCCAGCCGTAAGCGCCGAAGATTTCACAAAAAGTTCTGCCTTGCTTCCTAGGGTCGATATGTCCCAGTGAAGCAGCTAGTTTAGTCATCCCGTAATGGAAAAAGACACTGTCTGTCTTCCCGCCCATCCATGAGAATGACATTTCATCAAAACCGGGTACAATTTGCCATAGCACGACATCCAGACCAGACATGTCCTGCCCCTCCAGCGCACGGAAGAAATGCCCTGCTCCGCAGCCCAGTCTGGCGTGTACATTATTGTCCTCCATTAGATGGCCGATATAGGCTACGCCCCGTTCTCGGCACCAATCTCCAATCCGCCTGCTGAAGTGCTCTGCGTACAGCTTGCTCACTACGTTCATGTAGGCGTAGCGCACAGCAAACGTCTGAGGTCCTCCCTCATGCCAGAGCAGAGGCAGATGCTGCCGCAGGTTCGGACCGTATTCTGCCTCCAGCAGCTCCAGCAAATCTGAACGCCACGGCAAAGCCATCTTGGCATCGCCAAGACCCGAAGCATAATCGTACGATGCTTTGCTGTTATAGAAGCCAGGCTCATCCGAGAAGAAACCTGCGAATGCGACGCCAAAATCATCCTTGTATCGTGCGTAATAGGCTTCGTAAATTGTATCGATCAGAATCTGCGTCGATTCCGGAACGATCGGGTTCAAATAATCTTTGCGGCGATCATCCCCGCCTTCCCGGGTGACAACGAACAAGCAGATCGTCCAGTAGCCTTCCGGCACGGGCCAATAAAGAACCCCGTCTTGCACAGAAGCTTCGAGATCTATTGCAATAAAATCCCCATCCAGCTCGCCCGTAACTGGATCACGCCTAGCTGCAGCAGCACCGACAGGTCTTGCACCATCTAGTACCGACCAGGGTCGCAGCAAGAATGAAGCTTCAGGATCGGGACCGCGTGCATCCATTCGACGCTCTGAGAGGAACTGCCGCTGGTGTTCCAGCGGCGCCTCCTTCACCTTTCCTGCTGCGTGTCCTGTCGGAAAGTGATCATCGTCGAAGACCCAAATTTGCATGCCATGCTTCCGGGCTTCATCCATAATGGTATCCATATCCTTCCACCACTGTGGACCAAGCATATCAGGGTGGGGACGGGACTCCACACATACGGCATGGATGCCCGCTTCCCGTATACGAGCCAGCTCCTCACGAATGACCGCCTCTTCTTCTCCGCGCTGCCAGAAGAACGGAAGAATATAATTCCGTTCCTCACCACTTATCAATTCATGAAGTTTACGACTCATTGTACACCCTCTGCTTTCGCCCATTCATCCAGCTGGCGCTGCTTATCCGCAATAACCTTATCGATTCCTGCAGCCTTCAGCTTCTCAATAAATTGCGGCAAAACCTTATCCGGGTCCACAGAGCCTGTTTCAAGAACAAGATAATATTGCGCGATGACGTTGGATACTGCCGCTATTTCTGTTTTTACGGACTCTGGATTCATCGTAAAGCCCATCGCCTTGGATTTAACCGCCTGCTCATTGAAATCCTTCATCTTCTGCCAAATATCCGGGTCTTCACCCTCAAATACATAAGAGAGGAACTGGTTGCCAAACAGCCAGCTCATATTTAAATTGTAGCCGTTCGTCAGCATCGTGACGCCTTCTGGGTATTTGATGACATTATCGGACACTTTGACATAATGCTTGCCTTCAATACCCCAATCCAGCAGATTAACAAGCTCAGCATCCCCATACATCAGATCCAGAAACTTCATAGATGCCACCGGATTCTTAGCTTGACGCGGAATCCCCCACATAATGTTCAGCACATGATCTGTCATGGATACAGGATTAGACAAGGTTGCACTAATCATTTCCTTGCCAATGGATCTGGACTCCTGCGCATCAAATCCCGGTTTCAGCTTAGAGAGATAACCAAAAGCTCTATCAGCCTTCATTAATTCGATTTGACTCGACTTGTTGGTTGCTGAATCTTTCAACGTATATCCTGCTTCATACCAGTTCCTCATCCGTTTCAGGAGCGCAGCATATTCAGGAGATTCGATGCTATTAACAAGCTTCAGACCATTATCGTAGCCTGGTAGCACGCCCATCCCGTTGCTAAGACCATCATGCCAGCTGTAGCTGGTCAGAAAGGAGAAGCCTGCTCCGCTAGGAATTAGTGGCGTAATGTCTGGTTCATTATCTTTAATGATTTTGAGCGCTGCTTCTACATCATCCAGTGTTTTAATCGCACTCGCGTCGATTCCATGCTTATCTGCAAGATCCTTGCGCATTGTAAATCCGTTGGCTGTTGCCAAGTCTCTCACAGGCGTGACGCCGTAAACCTTTCCATCTACCTTACTGGCGTTCAAGTAGTCCGGGTCAAGCACCTTGCGAATATTTTCCCCATTCTTCTCCAGCAGCTCATCGAGCGGCAACAACTGTCCTCTGGACACTTGGGAGCTAAATCCAAACGGTGATCCGACGACAATCAGATCTAACTTCTCATTGCTCGTCAGCATTAAGTTAACCTGCTGGGCATAAGCGCCGTAATTGATTGGCATTAGATTAACCGCTACATTGATTTTTTCCTTTGTAATCTTGTTAATCTCATCTTCTACTGCCTTCATATCCGGTGGCGTGCCGGTTACACTGAGAAATGCGACATTCAATTCATCGATCTTTTGCGATGCTTCCTCGCCTGTTGTTCCGGGGCTGTTAACCGGATCTTTCGCCAATCCGCCTGAATTTCCGTTCGAACCACATGCGGATATGAGCAGCGATAGACTCACTAGACTTGCGAATAACCATGTCTTCTTGCGCATTTTGTTTTCCCCCTGGCTTGATCATTTGGCTTTCTCTTGCCATTATAGCGGGAAGAGGACCGCATCCTCTGCTTCAGATTCGACCTTTAACTGACGTCATTTCGACTTTGCAAGGGAGGCACCTCGTCCGTGCTGGCGAAACTCGATTGGGCTTAAGCCTGACTGATTCTTGAACAACTTTGCAAAATGAGAAAAGTTTGAATAGCCCGTAGCCATCGCCACGGCGCTTACAGGAAGCTCAGAATGAATAAGCAGCTGACTAGCCAACTTAATTCTCTCCTGCAAAATATACTCTGGAATCGTACAGCACAGCTCTTTTTTAAATAAGCGGGTCAAATAGTCCGGGTGCAAGTATACGTGGTTCGCTGTCGTTTCTCTGGACAGATTCTGATCCAGATTGGATACAATATAGCGTGTCGCCCGTTCAATCACATCGCTAATCGAGGACGGATGTGTGGTATTCATAGCCTTCATAATGACATGGGCAAGCCAGCGCTCCAGATCGGTAAGCGAGCGGGATGCTGCTTCTGCCAGACGCAAGCTTTCCCCATCACAGAACATGAGATGTGCCTGAACCCCTTGCTGCTGCAGGACTGCATGGGCCATTTGCAAAAAATTCTCCTTCAGCGCACGCAAATAATCGCCATCTATTCCCGTATGATCCCGCAGTCCATGGATGCAAGCTCTCGCTTCTTCCAGCAGTCTCTCCTTCACGCCTTGCCTCATCATCGCTGCCCAGCCACTCATATCTGGCAGAGCTGGAGGCGCTGCTGCAAGACACTTTGCCTCATTCAGAGCTACATATTGGATTCCGGTCACATTGTCTCTGTCTAAATTGTGTAATTGAGCCAGCAGAGCAGGGAGTTCATGTCCTTGTACTGGCCGCCCCCCATAGCAATACAATTCACAGTATAAATGGACACGACAAAACTCAACCAAGCGGCTACACATGATGGCAAGTCCGTTCTCTAGCTGTTCCTGTTCCACAGGCATAATAAGCAACCAAGCGTCATTCCCGGCAGGTACAACGACACTGCCTAACGTAAGCCTTCCCAGCATCTCTTTGCCTGCGTTCTTGAGTCCATATTCCAGCAGCTTCCGATCTCTGACCAAGAAGTCCTGCTGCCAACCACGTATGATCATTAACACTGGCAGAACCAATGAGTCCGCAGGGAGAGATACTTGCCTTGTCGCCGCTTCCTCTGCAAAAATCTCACTCACTGCCGGAATGGTTTCATTCAGAACATCCAGCCAGAAGCGCTCGCGATTTATATCCTGCTGCCGCGACCACCAGTTCTTTACCCGCTGCGCATCCGCCAGTTCTTGCTCGCGCTTCACAGCGTCTGCCGCCTTGCAAAGTGCTGCTTCCAGCTCCTCCTTGGTCAGCGGCTTCAACAAATAATTGGAGCAGCCCAGACGCACGGCTTCTTGGGCGTAATGAAAATCCGCATGGCAGGTCATCAGCACAGGAACGGTGCGAATTCCCTTCTCCCGCATCCACTTCAGCAGCTCTAGTCCGCTCCGCTGCGGCATTTCAATATCGCATAGCAGAATATGAATCTCCTGTACCTCAAAAATCCGCTCCGCCGCAGTCGGGTTGTAAGCGACATAAACGTTGGAAATACCAAGCTGCAGCCAGTCCACCATTTTTTTAACCGCTTTCACAAAATGAATCTCATCATCTACGATTAGCACGTTCAGCATGGCGTGCCCTCCTCTCCTTCCGGGAATGACTTCATGGGTAAACGAACTTCGACTCGAGCCCCGCCTGAATGAAGATTATGAAAGGTAAGGTCGGCTTTTCCGCCATACAATAGCTCCAGTCTGCGCCATGCATTCCAGATGCCATGCCTGCTCCCGTCCTCCCGCTCCAAGTTCCTCTTCTCATTTAAGAGCTGCAGCAGCTCTGGGGTAAATCCTTCTCCGGTATCTTCAATAACTAGTAGAATGCGAGGCAGCTGACCATCTGATTCCAGCTTTCCATGAATCGAGAGCCGGAATGGCGCTTCCAGCGTAAAGGCGTGCTTGATGGCATTCTCCACAAAGGTTTGAATCACAAGCGGGGGTATAGCGAAGTTCAGCAGATAAGATGGCACCTCAATTTCACTGCTCAGCTGATCTGGAAACCGCAGCTCCTGAATACGTATATAATTGCGCATATGCATCAGTTCATCCCCGAGTGAGACGAGTGAGACATGACTACGGAAAATGTAACGGAAATAGTCCGAGAGACAACGCGACATCTCCTGGATTAATTCATAATTGCGTACAGCAGCCAAACTGTGCAGCATGTTGAGGGAGTTCAAATAAAAATGTGGATTAATCGTTGTCTGCAGCTGCCTAAGCTCCGCCTGCTGTTTGCTTAATTGTTCCTCATAGACATGGATTTTCAGCTCTCTAATGTGGGAAAGCATTTGGTTAAAATGATCGTTAACGACGCGAAATTCTTCGGTTGAGGCTTTAGCTTCTGGAATCCCTTGCATATGCCCTTCACCGATTCGATTCATGGCAGATAGCAGTCTTCTGATCGGGAGCAAAATCATCTTGCGAAGCAGCACCAAACTCAAGGGAATAAGCAATATAGAACCCACAGAGACAAATCTATTCCAGCTCCAGAGATTGAAAAAACCTTTCAAAATATCTTGCTCCGGTATAAGCGCAACCAGTCGGAAACCACCATGCCGAGATCGTTCACCTACCGTGAGATAACGTTCCGGACCACCTGATAAGCTATATCCACCAGAGGCAAAGCTTAAATCAATTTGTTTTTCGCGAACCACTTCAGCATGCAGCATAGGCTCTCCAGCTTCAGTAGAAAATAGCGAAAAACCGCTCTCGCCTAAATTAATCAGGTTAAACGGAATGAGAAGTGTGTCCGCCTTGACCCAGGCACCAACATAAGTATTGGGAGCTGCCTGAAGCAAGCGGAGAATATAGTAGCTGCCATCGATCTGTTGTACAAGCCAGTCACGCCCCCCAAGCTCAGACTGTGTGGGGGACGCATTCAGCTTACGGGTAACCTCATCGGATACGGCTACTCTTTCCATATAGGATGGGCGTGGACTGAATGCTTCTATGAAGCTTGCATCTAGTGTGCTATAAATAAAAAAACCGTCCACTGCTCCATTACGGGAGTTTTCGTTCCATAGCTGCTTGGACAGTTGTACCTTTAGCAGTGCCGTCTCTGCTTCTGGCTGCCTTCGGTCGAGCAGCAGCAGGTTTGGATCAGAAGCCACCATGTTAATTAAGAAGCTGTCGATTTCATCGAGCAGCCCATCAATTTGATTCATATAGAGGGTGATAAAGCTCTGATTGCTCTCAGCGACTTGCTTACGTACTACTTGAGCGGCATAATATTGGTTGAAATTGAGCAGCACAATGAGCGGAACCAAAATAGCGGCTACGCCCACAATGAGTTTGAATCGCATCGTATTTCGAAGCTTGCTTCTGCGCTGTGTATTCATTGCTTTTCCCATAGGCTAAGCAGAAAATCCTTATAACGCGCATTCTGCTCCAGCTCTTCTGCCTTGGTTGCGTCACCGTTCTGCCGGCAAATCAAGACAGACTTTTGTAAATAAATGAAGTACAAATGTGTAATCATTCGCGTCCGTTCGATCCAAGCCAACTTCTCATCATTAGGAATTTCGGCTGCGCGCTCAGTGGCAAAAGCACTCATCGACAAGCGTGTCTCCTCGCTGATCAGCTCCTTGAATGCCTCCAGTTCCGCCGGATTCTTGCCCATACTCGCGTAATACACACTAAAGAGCGAATCATAATAGAGAAGATCTGGCTGGTGCTCTCTTAACCACAAATACTTGTCGAGAATAGCTTCAATTGAAGCACGCGGTGATTTAAAATCGAACTCCACCAGCAAGCGTCCGAACATGCGCTTCAGATTATCTACATACACTTCTGTGGCCAGTTCCTCCTTATCCTTAAAATGATGGTACAAGGTACGTCTGGACGCGCCTGAGCGGGTAGCAACGAGTACCAAATCCGCACCCTCAATCCCCTTCTCGCAAAAGGCGGCCAGCGCCGCCTCTTTAATCATTTCTCTGGTAAGCTGCAGTTGTTTCTCTCTAAGCTTCATCATGTGCTCCCCTATCCTGTAGTGCTAAGCTCTTCGGCAGCACTCGGGCTCGCTTCTGCATCGTTATGCAGGAAGCGTGTGCCTCGAGAGCTGCGTTCTTGCTTGTGAATAATGCTATCCATCCATGCCACTAATTTCTGCCCTTCCTCCTCTGCCTCATAGAAAGCTTGCATCGGCAGCAGCGTATGCGGAGTCGTGTGATTCTCCTTATCATAGCCGTATTCTGTAAGAAAATAATAAAAATTAGGCAGTTGTTCGTCAAGCTGGCGGGTAGCCGCTCGAAACTGCTGGCTCCATGCCTCCAAACTTTGCGGGTCAATATCGTCTCCTTTGCCATTAAGACGGTTCTGGAATGAGGTGAGCACCTTGTCATTAATCGTACAAGCATGCATGAGCACAGCATGAGCAGGCATGGCCTTCGCATTGTGGCGGAACGCCGCCCCAATCATATCTGTCTCCATCGGAAATGCGAACTGGCGTGTGAAATCAGTATTCCACTGCTTGTTTACAATACTCGGCCATTGCTCGGTAGCAAGAAAGGAGCTGTCAGAGAGATGATAGATTTCTGCATCCGCATAATGGCTCGCAATGTCACTGGCATAGAAGGCTGAACCAAACCCACCAGCACTGGAGCCTGTAATCAGAAGCTTTTCCGGTGTGTCGAAATTAGCATACACCCATTGCAGCGCTTCCTCCACATTATTCCTGCCATTATGACGGATATGCCGCACCTTCTTTCCCTTCTCATCGCTGTAAGTAACTGCAGCGTTGCCGGTATGAAAGTCAGCTGAGACATAAGGAATGAAGACGACATTCCACTCGGAGAACGGGTTGTCTGGACGTTGATCGAAGATCCCACGGTGCATATTAAAGATATAGAACGGAATTCTGGCAAAATAATAGCCAAATTGCCCGTGTTTGAGATAAGAACGCAGGGACAACGGGATCTTCGCTGTCTCTGCATCCCAGCAGGCCCCGCCCCCGCAGAAATAGACCATCAAATTTCGGCTGCTGCCTTTGCGGGTATACAAGCAAAACGTTGAACCATCCGCGGCCATTGTCTGCTTGCTAAGCTTTACCTTGTTCCACTTGCCCGGTTTCGTATCACGGAAGCTATTCTTTTGGCTTGGTCTTTTGAAAACCTTACGGCTGACAAAGACAATGGAAAGGACTGCCACTGCAACAATAAAAAAGAATGTTCGCTTCAGCCTTTGCATGCTAATTCCCCTCTTCTCTCATAATTAACAGCCTTCAGTCCTTGTGAATGGACACCGCTCCAGCCTTTATTGCGGTACAGCTCCGGATGCTCTCCAGAAAAAGCTGCCGCTGCATCTGAATCATCAGCCAACCGATAACGCAGCCATGCGGTCAAATAACCTCTATGCATGCCGCCCTGCCCCATGCTCTCTAGATGATGTGCCGCCCTCGTCATCGCCATAACAGCTGCTTGGCCTGATCGAACCGCAGCGTAGGCACTCCGATTGGAGGATTTTGGCGAGATCATAAAGTCATGCGTTCCCGCCATGAAAAATAATGCAGCAGTTTGCGTTTCGATCTCATAAATATCCTTGGGTTCACACCACATCTGAGCAGGCAGCGCAATCGTAACCACCGTCTGAAGCGGCTCATCCAGATAATTCCCTGCATTCAGAACCCCTGTGGCGCCTTGGGAATGACCCACTGCACCAATGCGATCGATCAGCAGCTTGCGATAAAAAGGGCTTGCAGGATTAGCATTCTCCTGCAGGGTATAACGCACCGTATCTGCAACTTCCCGGCCTGTACCCGTATGACGGCAATAGCTGTCGATTACAACAAAGCCCCACGTCGCCAAATGAAGCAGCAGCGCATCATAATTCTCAGGCTGAGCATCCGAGCCATTGCCCCAAACAATAACAGGACAAGCTTCGTCCATCTCCTCCGGGCAATAGATTTTGTATTGCGGATTCCCATCCTCTGCCTTAATTACCACACTTCTGCTACGATGCAGCCCTGGTTCGCCATAACGCTGCTCCACAGGTTCTGGCTGATAGCGGTAAAGCCACCTTCGTAATTTAAGCGGATATATCATTAGCAGATAGACCGGAATTAAAATCCACTTTACCCAGGGGCGGGAAGCTGGCTTCTGTGATGTTATCATCCGTGCTTGCCATCCTCTCATTTTCATTTCGCATTACACCAAGATCACTTACTGCACACCGTGTGTAATGAAAGTATAATAAAGGACCCCATCACTGTCAATGCTGGATTTGTGAATTTGTGTATTGTAGTGGCTAGGGACGAAAATAAGGGCAGAAAAGTGCAGCACATTAAGGCTTTTGTGTGGGTAAGAATCGTGTAGGAGGCTACCCATTAGTTGAGTAGCCGACCTTTTTTACAAAGGCGGTTTTTATCTGGTCGGATTCAACATTTGGATTTAACATAGCTTTTTTATAAGGAGTAAAACATAGTCATCACCGTAATGTACTGTTTTGTCGACGATTCCAGTTCGATAGAATGTTTCTCCATTTATTTTAAAATTCCAATAGTGTGGCTAGTAAATAGCATCTGTTTTAGCTTCTGTTTTTCCCAGTTTGAAATCGGCTGCATTAAGAGTAAATATTAATGAACTTTCGATATGCCTTCATAATAACAAGGCTGTTATGAGTTCTTTATCACAAAAAAACCACCCCGAAGGGTGGTCCGCATTACAATCATCATTCTATTAACATTTTCAGACTCTAACATTGGAGATGGGAGACAGCTTGTTGAAATGCATGTTTAGAGTCTGTGTATTTCTTCAAAGACTGTTTGAGGAAATATCGATACATCTATATGGATTGAGTAAAAACTTTTATAAAAAAATAAGCCACATAGAGTTGTTATACTCACATGCGCACAAAATGATTTAATTGCACTAAAAAATATAGATTATATCTCTTGGTAGGTAAAAAACAAATGGCCGTCATCAAAAGGATTTTCATTTTGGCTCCAGTGCCTATTTAACCTTCCAATAGCTTCCTCTTCAGATAAAGATAACACTTTAATCATTTCTCCAGCTTATAACACCCATCCTGTTTAGAATTACTTTACATTTACGAAAGTAAGCAATATTAGACCCTCAATTATTGTATCGATAAGAGTTTGATTATGCACCGATAATTGAAATCCTGTCCCCTTGTAATAGTCTCTAGACATAGCTTGTCCATTATTGTTGAAATAAGGATTCGCCCAAATTGGTCCATTAACAAAATCATACTAGTAATGTTGTCCACCGTTACGTTGATTATAAATAAACGTTTTTCTCAATCTAATTTTTCATTTTTCTTGAACATTATCTTATCAGCTTTGATGGACAAGTACATATATCCTTAAAATAAAAAATTCATACAGCACGCGGATCTTATTATTCATGTTAAATCAAGATTAACGATTTAAAAAAATCACCGATCAATTACATCGATCGGTGATTTTTTAAACAATCGAAATACTAATTACACACAATAATTATGGTTTTAGTACCACCTTGATGCACTCATCCTCACGGTCATTGAATATTTTATATGCATCGCTTGCCTTATCTAGAGGAATACGATGTGAAATGATCTCCGTGGGATCAAATTCTCCTGCTGTAATCTTTTCAAAAAGAAGCGGCATATAGTGGATAACTGGTGCTTGCCCCATTTTCAACGTAATGTTTCGTTCAAAAATATTGCCGAGTGGGAACATGTTATATAATGAACCGTAAACCCCAGTAAGCTGGATCGTACCGAATTTCCTGACTGCCTTGAGAGCGATTTGAATTGCGCTGAGTGTGCCGCCTTGCAGCTTCAACTTCTGTTCAATGGCTTCTATAACGGACTTTTTGCCGTCCATGCCAACAGCATCAATGACAACTTCCGCTCCGCCTTGTGTGATTTCTTTGATATAATCACCTATATCATCATGCTCTTCAAAGTTATACGTTTCAACATTGTTCATTTGTTTGGCACGATTTAAACGATAAGTAAGATTATCTATCGCAATTACTCTTTTAGCACCCTTCATCCATGCAAATTTCTGCGTCATTAAGCCGATTGGACCGCAACCGAGAACGACAACGGTATCCCCTTTCTTTACGCCAGAATTTTCCACGCTCCAATAAGCCGTCGGCAGAACATCTGACATGAAGAGCAAAGCTTCATCTTCAAGCTCACAGGACTCAGGAATTACGAACGGCATGAAATTCCCGTAAGGTACATGAAGGTACTCTGCTTGTCCACCAGGATAATTTCCGTATCGTTCGGTAAAACCAAAATAACCACCTGTGTCTATAGCAGGATTTAAATTAGAGTTATCACACTGGCTTTCTTGATCATGTAAACAATATTGACAAGTCCCACATGAAATGTTAAACGGCAAGACGACGCGGTCGCCCTTTTTCACTTTAGTCACTTCCGAACCAACTTCTTCTACTATACCCATAGGCTCATGACCGATTACATAATCTTTGTGAGTGGGTAACGCACCCTGATATATATGTAGATCAGACCCACAAATAGCAGTGGAAGTGATACGGACAATAATATCATCCTTCTTCTTGATTGTCGGATCCTCAACCTGCTTCACCTGGATATCTTTTACTCCCTGAAATGTAACTGCCTTCATAAATCACTCTCCTAGTTATGACTGTATTGGACATACTCCATTTTTACCCATTCGTAAGAAAGTTACTCTTGTTTTCATAATTTCAGGAAAGAAATCTCGCTGTGTAACTATGCTCCCTGTTTTACTCTTGAATAATCTAATCATTAAAAAAAGAACCCGCAATAAATGCGGATTCTATAAGGTGGTACTGAAGTATCGTTACCCATCCCTAAATTTTATGGGTATATCTCACATATACTCACTCATTCGCAGGATTTCGTTACCTTGGATCAAATCCATCTCAGGTAGCGACGCTGTTGATGCCGGTTAAAGTGGTATGCTGGGCATGCGGAAATAGAGGAACACTCAGGAAATATTTCCAAGACTGTCTCTACTGCACGCATACTCCACATGATCCATGAAGGTTCACCCTCCCACAACTTAACGGGTCAATGCCCATACATTCCTTCGTTTTACACTTCCAAGGTGTATTCTGTTTTCCCGGTGGTTACGAAGATATCGAATTCCGTTAGCTTATAGCTATTATAAATATGTCGTGTTTGGGGACTCCATATATGGTAACTTTTTAGATACAATATTTTTTTAAATAATTGATTTTATCCATCTTAACTAATCTACAATTGGGAACAAGAGGGCTTATTTTAATCTGCATGTCCAGTTTATTCAATAGTGGCGCTAAACGATCTCGTTCCTTTTCATAGATAGTAAACTCTAAACCATATTGATAGATTTCATTTTCTATTTCTTGTTGCCAAACATTACATCCAATTACAAGTGGTATTTCGGCAACTGGCTGGCATGGCTTATTGCTCTTTCTTCCAATCCAGTTCGACCAGTTTGGACTGCAAGAAGGCAATGTTCTGCTTCGCGTACCAGTCTGGATCGGATTGACGCGAATGGAACCCGATTTCCGACGTAAGATAGCCTTTGTAGCCGACGTCCTTCAATGCGCGGAGTACGCCATCGAAGTCGCAGCGTCCATGACCTGGCGGAAGCCGGTCGCTATCGGAGAGATGAATATGATGAAGCTTATCGGCCATCCGGTACACATAATCGCTCGCAACTTCATTGCGGTACAATGCATGGAACGTATCAAACATGAGCTTAACGTTATCCTGACCAGACTGCTCGCTAAGGAGAAGTGCGTCATCCGCAGATTCGATGAGGTTGCTGTCAGTCGGCGTCGGTTCAACGACTATAGTAATGCCAAGCTCCTTCGCGTATTGCGCCACATCGACGAGCGCTTCTAGACTGTAGTCCCATGCCTGCTTCTTCGAGGTTCCGTATACGGCCCAACCCGCCAAGTAAATGACGGTCGGACATTCCCAATCATGAGCCAAACGCAGCACTTCTTTGTAGTGATTAACCGTATACGCTCTTTCTTCAGCAATCGGCGAGCTTGGATTATGGCCAGGACCGCCTCCCGGAGCTGGCAGCAGCGATGAAACACTCAGCTTTTCCTTCTTCAGCAGCTGGAGAATCTCTTTGCGGCGCTGTACGGACACATGATCGGGCCATGCATGCGGGCTAGCGCAGCCGATTTCGATGCCGTCGTAGCCAAATGAAGCAAGACGATGAATGACTTCTTCTAACGGGTAAGAAGGTACCCAAACCGGAAAGCTGCTGTACACCCATGTATTAAACGAAATCCCTTTCACACTGAACACAACCTCTCGATTTTATATCATACATGGACGGATTAGTATTAGTCCCAGATAAACACGGCCTTCTCCGTTAATCTCTCATCGAACATCCGGAATGCGGTCGCAGCTTCATCCAGCTTAAACGTATGCGAAACGAGTTTCTCGACAGGCAGATTACGCTCGATAATGAAGCGTGTAATTTCGTCGTACTCGAAAATCGGGAAGTACCAAGAGCCCATTACCGTGATTTGCTTGCGGATCAGCTGATTGCTTGGATTGATCGTCAGCTCCCGGCCTTCGCCGATAAAAGCTGCACGTCCGTGCGCACGCAGACAGTTCAATGCTGTGTTTTGAGCAAGCGGACTGCCGGAGCAATCTATCGCCGCATCCGCCCCGCGGCCTTTCGTAATTTCCATAATGCGTTCGAGCACATTTTCTTTGCTATTAATGACGTGATCCGCCCCCAGCTCCTTGGCCAATTCAAGACGTTCATCCAGCATGTCGATCGCTATGACAGTTGCGCCTAAGCCCTTAGCAATCATGACACCCGCTCCACCCATCGGCCCTAGACCGAAAATAACGAGTGTGTCTCTGCCGTTAATGTTCATTCGCTTCTGTGCGTGGTAAAGCGTACCGACCGCATCGGTGGAAACCGCCGCGACGAGGTAGCTCATCTCATCCGGAATACGCATGCAGTTCTCTTCTGGAACTACGACGTAATCCGCATCACCGCCATGTGTATCGAAGCCGATGCATTTCCATTCCGGACAAAACATCTTATAGCCGCTCTTGCAATGCTCGCACTCGCCGCAGCCGATCGCCAAGTAAACGGCAACGCGATCGCCGATCTTGAAGCGTGTAACCCCGTCTCCCGTCTGTGTAATTTCTCCGGCTGGCTCGTGACCAGGATGGATGCAGCCAGATTTCGTTGATTCTCCGCCTACGACGGGGTTGCTGCCGTAGTAGAGGCTCATGTCGCTGCGGCAAATTGCCGATGCCTTCATCTTAATGAGAACCTCGCCGCTGCCCGGAATTGGAATTGGCACTTCTTTCACTTCCACTTGCTTATCACCTGGAAAAACAACCGCTTTCATCGTCATCTCTGTTCCCTCCGTTATTGTTGAACTTGAACCCAGCACTCGTCTTTATGGCTCTTAAGAATCGCTTCCATAATACACATTGATAGATGTCCGTCTTCGAAGGTCGCGAAGTTCGCCTTGTCCTTTAGCGGGTCTTTGCCTTCCCGAATAAATGTGTAATATTGCAGCATCATGTTCTTCACCGAATCGGGCCAGCCTTCCGTATGCCCGCCAGGGTGATGAATGGAAGGTCTGGCTTCTTCGAGGAACAAAGCCGGATCTGCCATCAGCACCTCGTTGAAGCGATCACGATGGCCTATCCATAAACTAGCCGGCTCCTCCTGCTTCCAATAGGCGGATTTGCGGCTGCCATTCAATTCAAAGCTAAGCGCATTCTTCCGACCGGCGCTAACCTGGGATACTGTAAAGGCTCCCTTGCTTCCATCATCAAAGCGAATAAGGACCGATGCATAATCCTCCGTATGGACAGAAATATCTTCGTATTTCGAAATCTGCTCTCCCT
The DNA here is from genome assembly GCF_056173205.1 of Pristimantibacillus sp. Z349TD_6. Classification (NCBI taxonomy): domain Bacteria; kingdom Bacillati; phylum Bacillota; class Bacilli; order Caryophanales; family Paenibacillaceae; genus Pristimantibacillus (SeqCode); species Pristimantibacillus sp. Z349TD_6. The sequence continues at coordinate 4,643,965 of NZ_CM149662.1, forward strand.
TGTTTACGCCGAAAGTGATCGCTTGGGATACGGGCTTCTTACGTATTGGATGCACCGTCCATAGATCGGCGAATACTTGCTTGATTTTCTTGCCTGTCACATATTGAACGGTGTCGCACCAATGGGAACCGATATCCGCGATAGCCCGCGACCTGCCGCCAGTTTTGTCATCTAACCGCCAATTGTAATCCGTTTCATATAGCAGCCAGTCCTGCAGATAGCTGCCGTGTACCGCATTGATCCTGCCGAATTCCTCCTGCTTCACCATTTCGGCCAGCTGCTTCATCATTGGATATTGCCGGTAGTTAAAATTAACGCCGTGAACGACCCCATGCTTACGTGCCAGTGCCAGCAGTTCCGCAGATTCGGAGCTCGACATGGCTAGTGGCTTCTCGGACAGTACATGCTTGCCTGCCTCTATGATTTCCCGATTGATCTGATTATGCAGATGATTTGGCGTACAGTTGTGTACGACTTCAATGTCAGGATTGCGGAGCAAATCCTTGTAATCACCGTAGGCAAGCGGCACGCCAAGCTGCTCCGCTTTGATCCTGGCGCTCTCTTCACCGTTCTGGGCCAAAGCTATAACTTCTACGAATTCCAGCCTGCGTACGGCTTCGATGTGGGCCGGTCCAATAAAACCGGTACCGATAATACCTGCTTTGATTTTAATTTTCATTTTTTGACCGCTTTCTTGCCGAATACGACGGCCAAGATGATAATGAGACCCTTGATCATCATTTGTTGACTGACATCCAGGCCCATGATAATGAGACCGTTGTTAATTGTACCGATCATAAGCGCACCTACTACGGTCCCGATAATCGTTCCGACACCTCCGAACAAGCTGGTGCCGCCGAGAATGACGGCTGCGATGACGGACAGCTCATCGCCTTCGCCGAAAGAGAAGCGGCCAGCATTCATACGTCCGGCATAGAGAAGTCCTGCCAAACCAGCCATCACACCCGTGCCAAGGAACACCAGAAGCTTGATGCGCGCAGTCTTCACGCCGGAGAACTTAGCCGCATTCTCATTACCGCCGGTTGCGAGCGTCTGTCTGCCGAACGAAGTTTTGCGCAAGAGTACATGCGAGAAGATGGTGAACACAACGACCCATAATAGCAGCACTGGAATTGGGCCGATATCGCCTGAGCCGAATATGAAATTAAAATGATTATTAATGATCGGAATCGGCGCCGTGTCCGTGATCCACATCGCCATGCCCTTTACGGCACCCATCGAACCTAACGTTACTAAAAAGGAAGGAATAGCCGCCTTTGTTATGAGCATGCCGTTTATAAGACCGATCGCAAGCCCCGTGCCGACGCCGGCAACAAGTGCGCCGATAATTCCGAAGCCTGATTGAAGGGCAAGCGCGCCCGTTAGTGAGGATAAAGCGGCGATCGAGCCCACCGACAGATCGATTTCACCCGTACTAATAACAAAAGTCATCGCAAGGCCCATCAATGAAATAGTCGCCGTTTGCCGCACGATATTGAGCAAATTACCCGATGTCAGAAATCCGTCATCGAACAACGTAGCTGAGAAATAAATAAAGACACCGATGAAGGCCAGATAAACGATGTAGTTCCGCCATTGAAAGCCTTTTATCGATCCGGTCAGGGTCGGTTTGGTTACATTAATATCCCTGGATTGCATATTGCAGCTCCTCCTCTGATTGAATATCCTTGCGCTTCATCTCCCGTTTGATCCTGCCATCGTGCATGACGAGCACGCGATCGCTTAGTGCGAGAAGCTCCGGGAGCTCTGAAGATACAACGAGTATCGCTTTGCCGTTTGCGGCCATTTCGCGGACAATATCGATAATTTCAATTTTGGCGCCAATATCGACGCCGATCGTCGGTTCGTCCAGCAGCAGAACGTCCGGTTCCGCGGCAAGCCACTTGGCCAGTACGATCTTCTGCTGATTACCGCCGGATAACAGGCCGCTTTGCTTAAAAATGTTGTCGGTCTTGATGTTTAGCCTTTCAACGAGACGCTTGCTGATCTCATTGGATTTCTTGTTGTCGACCAGCATCCCTTTTTTCACTTTGGAGAGAATCGGGAGGATCATGTTATCACGGATACTGTGCTGCAAAACTAGTCCCTGCATCCGGCGGTCTTCCGGAATTAAGGCAATCCCCGCATCGATCGCTTGCCTTGCGCTTCGAATCTTCTGCTTCTTCCCGTTTACATAAACTTCGCCGCTGTCCATCGGATCAATGCCGAAGATCGTACGCAGCAGCTCTGTTCGTCCGCTCCCCATGAGTCCAGCCACACCGATGATTTCACCGGGCTGGATTTTCAGGCTGACATTGTCAACCTTCGTTCCCGCTGTGACGTTCCGAATCTCGAATACGGGCGGCACATCGGTAGCATAGTCGCGTTCGACCCACTCAAACGCTTTGTCGAACTCCGCGCCAACGATATGCTGAATGACCGAATCAAGCGTCGTTTCCTTGATAATTTCTGTCGTGATTTTACGGCCATCCCGCAAAATAGTAATGCGGTCACAGATCTGAAAAATTTCATCCATGCGGTGGGAAATATAAATGATCGCGTAACCCTTTGCCTTAAGCTGATTAATGAATTTAAACAGCACTTCCGTCTCCGTCTTCGTAAGTGATGAGGTCGGCTCGTCCATGATGAGAACCTTCGCTTCCTGCGACAAGGCCTTTGCGATTTCGGTCATTTGCCAATATCCGACTCCGAGCTCCTGTACAACATCTGACGGTTTTATATCAACACCTAGTTCTTTGAGCAGCTTTTCGGTCTTGCGCGCATTGTCTTTGTCATCGAGCAGCCCCAAAGAGGTTTTGGCTTCACGGGTTAGATAAATATTCTGGGAAACGGTTAGTGTCGGAATTAAACTAAACTCCTGAAAAATCATCGATATTTTATTCGCTCTTGCATCTTCGTAGCTTTTAATGCTAACCGGCTTTCCTTCGATCACGATGTCTCCTTTGTCGGCCGTGTAGACGCCTGTAAGAATCTTCATGAGCGTCGACTTGCCGGCTCCGTTCCCGCCCATTAGCGCATGAACCTCGCCTTGTTTCACCGAAAAGCTAACATCATTCAGAACTTTAATGCCATTAAATGCTTTAGAGATATTTTTCATTTCGAGAATGGGTTGTTCCACTGCACTCACCTTCTTTATTTGGAGGCCGCCAATGAGCAGCCTCCGTAAATTGGGATGTTTATTTCTTCATTGCATCCTGTACACTTGTCGGTGCGTCTGAGCCATAGATCAGCTTCCAGTTTTCCAGCACATTTTCTTTGGTTACTTTGATAGCTGGCGATGCGACATAGGCAGGGGCTTCCTTACCAAGCAGAGCATATCCGGACAGAATGGCTTGCGCTACGCCTTGGTCATACGGAAGCTGTGCGCCAAGACCACGAACGATGCCGTCGGAAGCGATCGATAATGCTACGTTAGTACCAAGGTCGACTGTAGTAACAATCAGATCGCTCCGCCCCGCCGTTCTTGCAGCCGCCATAACGCCCTCTGCCGGAACGTCCCAAGGGGCGAATATACCGTTAATATCCGGGTTTCTTGTCAGCATAGCCGATGCGACTTCCTCGCCTTTGTTCGGATCAGTAATACCGCCTTTTGCAACAATTTCAATATCTGGATACTTTTCTTTAATACGTGCTTCGAAAGCATCGGAACGGTTCTTTGTCACGAAAAAGTTCACATCATGAAACACGATGCCGACCTTGCCCTTCCCGCCTAGCTTCTCCGCCATAATATCTGCGGCTAACGCACCGTTACCGTAGTTGTCGCCGGATACTATACTGATATAATCCTTGCCAGGGATAAGCCCTTGCGCCGCACCATCCATGAACACCAGCTTCACACCTTGATCGACGGCTTTCTTGTATGCGCTTGCGGTGGATACAGCATCGACAGGTACAGAGATCATAATATCTGGTTTTTTCGCCAAAACCGTTTCAATGTCGTTTACCTGCTTTTCAGCCTTAAACTGGGCATCTGTTACCGCGACAACTTCAATACCCATTTTCTCGAACGTATTTTCCATTGCGCCTACAGCAGCTGTCATATAGTCGGTACCGGAATAATGCATGACGATCGCAGCCTTAAACTTCCCGTCCTTGATCTTCTTCAACTCATCTTCAGAGAGCTGCAGGCTCTTTGCCGATACCGCTTTCTCGCCGTTTGGCCCAATGTCTTGAACCGGCAGATCGGGGATATTCGGATTGATCGTCAGCGGTCCGAATGCCGTGTAGCCCTCATGAATCTTCGGCGCTGCCGCCATGTTCTTTCCGGTGTTTCCGCAGCCGACAAGCGTCATGCCGCATACAAGCAGCAAAGCGAGCGATGATGTTAATCTTCTCTTCATATTCAGACCCCTTACTCTTTATAAGTTGTTGATCGATTCATTCGCATCAGACGAACAATCGATTAACTTGAGTATAGGGCAAACCTGATTAGCGAAGAAGATGATGAATTTAACCTGCAGGGGGGAATTTTTTAGTGGTGTTATCTCCCGAATATAAAGAAGAGCCGTGCGATGTTTAAATCGCACAGCCCTCCGATTGGTCAAGACAAAACATCTTTCCCGTCATTAATAGCCACTTTCTTTCATTAATTTACCAACCTTAGCAGCTGCGTCATCAAGTGCCGTCCTTGCATTTTTCTTTCCAGTCAAATACTGCTGCACAGCCGTTTGGACGGTCTCCGATATTTGGTCGTAATTCTTGATCCGCGGCCTTCCTACACCAATGTTCAAGGATCGGCCGAGCACCTCGTAATACTCGCGTACAGACTCTTCAGGTACAGTCTTGGCAGCCGCATAAGCCGACTTCCGGGTCACGTGCTGCCGAAACCGCAAGTAATCGCGCTGTACGTCTGCGCTAGTCAAATAATTTGCCAATTGATAGGCTTCTTCCTTATGCTCCGAATATTTGTTGATAGCTAATCCCCACGAGCCGAAATGGGGTCCGCGCACTAGTGTACCGCCGTGCTCCACGCCGGGAAGCATGAAATAACCGACCTGCCCTCCGTGCACATTCGGATGGAGCTTCATCATGGACGTTCATTCCCATGGCAGCTTGTCCAAAACCAAAAGCGATCTCGACCTCATCCCACGTATAGGAAAGAACGTCTGGCGAGGTCACTTTGTCCTTGAGTATCCAGCTTCCGTAAGTCTCCAGCGCCTTTACTCCACTTTCGGAATTGAATACGGGATCGAGGTTCTCATTGAACAGCTTCCCACCGAAAATGTGTAGAAACGATTTGAAATCGACAAAATTGGCTTCATGCTTACCGGCCATCAAAGTCGTGCCGTACATATCAATCAACCCATCTTGATTGTTATCGCGGGTAAAGAACTTGGCAATGTCCTCATATTCGTCCAGAGTGGAAGGGATGTTGAGTTCACGATGAAACCTTTTCTTGAATGCGACCCGATTGGCCTCATTCTCGAATAAATCTTTTCGGTAGCTGACGGTGAGCACGTTCGACTGGATCGGCAAGCTCCAAACATCGAAACCTGCTGCCGTTATGCGATCCAGATTGACTGTATCCATTGCAAGTGGCGCCCTTTGCGGCATGTCCTTGTCATAGACCGACGTGTCCAAAAATAATTTCGCGATGAAATCGTCAATTCCCGTGGTCGATGCCGTTTGTTGGATGTAAGGAGTTATCGGTTCCAGATATTGAATGATTTTCGGCATCCACGGGGTATCTACGGCTATGAGGTCATATTCGCTACTCTTCCGGGACAATTCCGTAAACACCTTCTCCTGCAGACTGTTATACGGAAACGTACTTACTTCGACGTCGATCCCCGTCTGCTGCTCGTAATTCTCGGCAGCGTTAATGACCGCCTCGGAGCCCGCTTCTACCGTTGCATATAAAACCTTCAGCATAGTGGCGGAAGATTCGACCGGCTGCTCTGAACGATAAGAGCTCTCTCTCGAACATCCAGTGCAGCCAATCGCGAACATGAATAGGATAAACATATAAATCCTTGGTCTAACCATCGCGGCTCTCCTCTCTTCCTTTCTTACTCACTTTCGTCCGGTATGGTTAAGATACCATTCTTCTTCCTAAACTCCGACGGCGAATAACCGAACTCCTTCTTGAACAGACTTCTAAAGTACGCGTAGTCGGCATACCCGATATCTTCCGATATTTCATTTACTTTTTTGCTGGTGTTTAGCAAGAGTGCGCTTGCTTGCTGCATTTTTCTGCGAGTCAGAAACCGCACGAAGGTGATGCCCATTTGCTGTTTGAACATGCGGCTTAGCGTAACCGGATGGACATTTACCGCTTCCGACACGACCTCTAGGTTTATGTTCATGACGCTCGAGCTCTCGATTATCTGCAACGCCTGCTTAAACCAGTCACTTGCTTGCGGTATATCGCGTCCTTGCCGCTCGAGGTTTTTAAGCGCCCTGACGCCGTTTAGAAGCATATGACGAACCCTGTCCTTCAAATCGTTCCACGTATGATATCGCCCGACCCATTCGCGCCAATAATAAAGCGTGTCTTCATCCACCAGGATCACATCACTCCTGCCAAGACCTTCATCCAGCACGGCCATCAGATGTGCACATTCCTTCTGAAGATTATCGTAAGTTACATTCGTCAAACATTCAAACCATGCATCCAAAGCGACCTCCAGCTCCGAAATCTCGCCGGTTAGCGCTTGATGGACGATTTGCTGACTATGCTTCGCGGCTTGTTTCGCCCACTCCTTCTGATTGGCACGAATGCCGGAAAGAGGAGAATCGTTCATCTGAAAAAATCGGAGCTCCTTCATATTACGGATTTGCGAATGCAGTACGGGTAAAAAGAGTTTCCGCTCTCTGAAGCCGCTCTTCGTATGCTCCCAATCCACTCTCACGACGATGCCTACCAGGTCGGAATCCAGTGTCACTATTAGAAGAATATCTTGAGGAGAGTTATAATGATCCAATAGCACTGAGCGATCCCCGAGCTCGATATGCTTCCATTCCCGCTCGTCAAACCACAGGCTGACATTAAAAGGCTGCACCTGCTCCAAGGAAACATGCGGAATCGGCGAGACGTTCAGAAGCTGGCCTAGTTCCTTCATAAAGGCCTGCTCCATCTTTCCTTTCACCTTGAGGACGATATCCGACAGTTCTCCGCGATCCGCCGGCTTGAGCAAAAAGCCGCTGGCTCCGAGCGTGAGCGATCTCCTTGCATATTCAAAATCGTCATACCCTGATATAATGACCACAGAAATAGCGGGGTATTTCTCACGTAATCGCTGAAGAATCTGCAGTCCGTCAAGCTCCGGCATTCGAATGTCGAGAAAAACTAGATCGGGTTGTATAAGCTCAATTCGCTTCAGGGCTTCGTATCCAAACTCCGTATTAAACACTTTATCATGGGGAAAAAGCGCCGTCAGCTTTTGAATAATGCTGACCCGCACCTCACTTTCATCGTCAACGACACAGATTTTCATAATAAATCCAGCTCCTTCATGCAATCCTAAATCGAAGCTTATACAGGTAATGAAGCGAACGAGGGGGGAACTCGTATATGTCCTTATATATATTTTTGAAGAGTATCGTACAACGCTTATCACTGAAGTTCAAGTTATTCGTGCTGCTTATTCTGATTTCGATTATCCCCATATCCTTGGTTAGTTATAGTTCAGAGTTCTTTATGTTTCGCTCTAGCACGGAGTATTCGGCTTCGATTTCATCGCAGTATGTTGAATTCGTCTCCAAAGAGCTGTCTGATTATTTGCAAACCTTGAACGAGTCTTTCGATGGTCTCTTTATTAATGCAAGCTTCCATAACTTCCTTGATACCCCTGCCGACCAATTAACCGAGCAGGCCAATGAGATGATGCGTTTTCGGCCATTAGTCCGGAACTCACTGCAATTTCACCCCGAGGTGCTCGGTGTTCTATACGTCGACCTTATTGGGAAAGTATATTTCGATTCGTACCAGAAACAGTTGAACCCCGCATATTCGTTCGCAGCCGACCATCCCTACAAAGCTTCATTTGCAAGCAGCAAGCCGGAGCTCACTGCGCCGCATTTATTGCCTTATATTTTGTATAGCAAAGCGAATGTATTCTCTTACATCAGACCGATTCTGGATACGGACACAGGCCGAACAGAGGCCTTGTTCATCATAGAAATTCATGAAGAGAAAATCAAGAGCATGCTGAGCAGCAATCAGAAGGACAAGGAAGGGCAAGTCATTCTGTACCGCGAGCAAGACGATACGACTGTGTCCGAAACGCCATTAACAACTGGTCTGATGCAAGATTTTCAACAAGCTAGTCTCGAAGGATCCGGGGCGAGCAAGCAGCTTCTTTTCACATCCGGCGGGCGGGAATACCAGGCGATCTATGACGATCTGCCCGGCAGCAAGTGGAAGATCGTATGGATGGCTCCGCTTAGCAGCATTAACAAAGGGGTTCGGCAAACCTATCAGCTGACGCTTCTGATCGCTGCCCTTAGCCTGGTAATCGCCTTGATTATCGCCTTTCCTGTAATGAGCGGGATACTTAGGCCCTTGTACAGGCTGAAGAAAGGGATGCAAAGCTTAGGGCGCGGCGTCTACGTCCCGGTACCGATGAAGCACCACTATGATGAAATCGGATTCTTAATCCATAGCTACAATCAAACGCTCGACAAGCTTCAGTTCATGGAGCGCGAAGTGTATCAGGCCAACATGAAGGAGAAGGAACGCGAGCTGCTGCAGCTGCAGGCCCAGATCAATCCTCACTTTCTGTTCAATACGCTTGAGACAATCGAATCCTACGCGGTCAGGAACAATGGCGAGGCCGTCGGTGATATGGTGCAGTCCGTCTCCCGCATGATGCGATACACCATTCGCAGCGACGATGGATGGGCCACGCTGAAAGAGGAAATGGCGTACATCCGCAATTTCCTGAAGATCCATTACTATCGTAACGGCAAAGACGTTCACGCCCATTTCGAGATCGCTCCCGAGCTTCTCGATTTTCCGGTCATGAAGCTCAGCATTCAGCCCTATATCGAGAATGCGATCAAATATGGTTGGAGTCCGTATATGGGCACCGATGAGTTTCAGCTCACCGTCAAGGTTCGTGCCCAAGCGGACGCAATGACGATTGTGATATGCGATACGGGAACCGGGATATCCGCGGACGTGCTGGACAGGCTTAGGCAGTTGATTCAAGAAAAAGGGGCAACCAAAGATCCTTATTTCCGTAAGCATACCGGCATTTTCAACACGTTCCGCAGATTCATTCTGGTCTATGGGGAACAGGTTCGATTTCATGTCGAGAGCACGCCGGAGCGAGGCACCAAGTTTGAATTTCAAATTCCCTATGAACACCAAAACCGTGGTCCGGCTTAGGCGTTCCGCGTTCGCGGTACGGTTTGTTCTGGTTCAAGCGGAGATTCAGGGAGCGTAACAAGGCAACACGAGGTAGCCATAGGCTACCTCGTGTTTGATTACGCGTCCTGAACTGTCACTGCTGCGGCTCGACCGTTTTTACCCATCTGCCGCTGCTTGCGGATTCCAGGATCGCATCGGAAATTATATGGATGCGATAACCGTCTTGGAAGCTCGGAGAGACGACCGTATCGTTGACAATGGCGGATATGAAATCATGTGTTTCGATGATTTTCGTCTCACCATAACCAATTCCGAGAGCCGGAATCGGCCACAGCTCTGCACCGTTTGGATGGGCAGGACCGGTATAAATCGTACGGAATCCGCGTCTGTCGTCCGGGTCATCCGAGAAGCAGACCTGAAGCTCGTCACGCCGTTCGTAATTGAAAGCGATGGAACCTTTGTCGCCATGGATTTCGAAGGTCAGGAAGTTGTTTCGTCCCCAGGCATTGCGGGTCGCTTCGATGCTCCCGACAGCGCCGTTCTCGAATCGAAGCAGGGTGCTTATCTCATCGTCCACGTCGACGACCGCTTTTTGCACGTTACCGGATGACTTCACCGTACCCAGCTTATCCGCAGAGCCGGAGGATACCGGACGCTCTTTGATCCACGTGTTGGCCGTTCCCATCACTTCGGTAATTTCCCCGACCAAATAACGGGCGAAATCTATCACATGTGTGCCGATATCCCCAAGTGTGCCCGAACCGGCTACGTCCTTGCGGAAACGCCAGGACAGCGGCGAATCCGGATGCGCCGACCAGTCCTGCAAATAGGTGCCCCGGAAGTTCAAAATCTTGCCAATCGCACCTTCCTCAATATATTTCTTCGCAAGCGTGACGGCAGGCGTCCGTCGATAGTTAAACGCCACCATATGCTTCACGCCGGCTTCGTTTACGGCATCCAGCATCTGCTTTGCTTCTTCCGTCGTCCGGGCAAGCGGCTTTTCGGAGATAATATGCTTCCCTGCTTTGGCCGCGGCGATGGCGATTTCGGCATGCGTATGATTCGGCGTGACGATATCGATGATATCGATGCTTGGATCTTCGATCACCCTTCTCCAATCGGAGGAGTACGAATCGAAGCCGTAGCGGGCAGCCGCCTCTCTAGCCAGCTCCTCATTGATATCGACTACCGTTTTGCGGAACGGAATGGCAGGCGCGGGCCAGAAAAACATCGGCATTCCCGCATAAGCCAGCGAATGCGCCTTCCCCATGAAACCTCCGCCAATCATCCCTACGTTTAATGTGCGCATTGTATTCTCTCCTTCACTGATACGATTAATGGATCAATACCGAGACTAGTTCTTTTACAACAGTTGACGAATTACTTTGCCATATCTTGAATCGCTGCAGGTGCATCCGAATGGTAAACGGTTTTCCAGGATGCCAGAACGTTCTCCTTATTTACCTGCAACGACGGCACCGCTACGTACGCCGGCGCTTCTTTTCCCAACAAGGAATACGCCGCTAGAATCGCTTCCGCAACACCTTGATCGTATGGCAGCTGGGCGCCAAGTCCTTTGATCATGCCGCCCTTGGCAATGTCCAATGCCACGTTCGTGCCAAGGTCGATCGTCGAAATCGCCAGATCGTTTCGGCCAGCGGATCGTGCGGCAGCGAGCGCGCCTTCGGCCGGTACATCCCACACAACGAACATGCCATTCATCTTCGGATGCTTCGTCAGCAGTGCCGCAGCGACTTTCTCGCCGTCGTTGGGACCCACGATTCCGCCTCTGTCTACGATTTTGATGTTGGGATACTCGTCTTTGATCGTTTTCTCGAACGCCTCGGTTCTTTGCTTCGTGACGAAGAAGTCCGCATCATGGTAGATCACGCCGACCTCACCTTCCTCGCCGATCGCTTTCGCCAGAATGTGTGCGGCTTCTACGCCATTGCCGTAGTTATCGGCAGAGACCACGCTGATGTAATCTTTGCCGGCTTGAAGTCCACTTGCCTTGTTGTCCATGAACACGAGCTTTACGCCTTCATCGGCGGCTTTCTTGAAAACGCTTGCCGTCGAGACCGCATCGACCGGAATACTGACCAGGATGTGCGGCTTTTTGGCGAGTATCGTTTCAATGTTGGCCACCTGCGTTTCTGCTTTGAAGTTCGCATCTGTCGTGGCAACGATTTCGATATTCATCTTGGCGAACGTATCCCTTAGACCATTCAACTGCGCCTTGGACCAGTCGTTACCAGCATAATGCATCGAGATAGCTGCCGTGTAGTTACCGGACTTTATCTTTTTCAGCTCTTCTTCCGTCAATTGCAGCGTTTTGGCGGAAACGGCACTCTCACCGTCCGGCCCTTTGCTTAGAATTTCTTTATCCGGCAGGGCTTGATTAATTGTGAGCGGTCCGCTGGCTTCCGCAGATGATGCCCCGTCAGTTGCTGTCGTGTTACTTGCCGCACCGTTAGCTTCGGAAGCTGCATTCGAAGCGCCGCTGGTGCTTCCGTTGTTCGTACCGCAGCCTGCCAGAGCCAAGCTGCAAACAAGCATAAATGCTACCATTACAGAATTACATTTTCTCATGGCCAATTCCCCCACTTTGATGATGAATGCCAAATCAATTCAAGCCTTCGGTCTTCGATACTCCGCCGCATTCATAGATCGGACGCCGTTAAAGTGACTCAACCCTCCTCTGCAAGTTCAAATAATTTCGGACCCCTGCTTGTCTTTGCTGACAACTGAAACTGTAAGCGTGTCCATTAAAAGTATAGAAGGTTCAAGCCGGGAAAACTGCAGAATAATTTAACATAAAGTGAGAATTTTTTAGCCTTCACGACTTTGGGTTTTAAACGTGTATACATTTAATTATCCATCTCATCTTTATTATCATCACCGAAGGAAAGCTCCTTTGGTTTTAATAAAAAACAAGGAGCAGCTGATGCCGCCCCTTGTTCATTAGATTGAATTTACCTATTAGTTTAGTGAACGTTATTTTTAAAAACGAAATTTAGCTCTCCATATTATTATTAAAATTGCTGCTGCGAATGCAAAAAAAAGTAATATCAATATATGCTTATCTATGTATTAGGATTTAAATATTCGTTGATGGTGAGTACATGAATAAATTTCCGAATCATCTACATGACCTTTTCCGAATCCAGATCGTCTATATCATTAGCAAAGCCTTCAAAATCTTTATTTACTTTAGCTGATATGACATTCTTATTCAAACCGAATCATTTTTGAATAAGAAACTCGATCCTCTAGGGCAGTTCGTAAAGATGATCTGTACAACCTAATTCAACAGCCCCAAGAACCAAATTAGAAACAGCTTTTAACGAAAAACTAACATTGCTTTTAACGCATAAAAGGCCGGAATCACCTTAATGTGACTACCAGCCTTTATGACTCAAGAAGTAAAATTCGTATGATCTATTCTCGTATGCACCTGTATGTCAAATTTCACTAACGGATAGTACTCCTTCCAATTATCCTTCATTTTACGCCAATATTTTGGCTGCTTACGATGAATCATTTCTCCTATCCCAAGCATATCAACCTTATTTTTCTTGGAAAATAGGATAAACCGATCGATCTCTTTGGTAATGCTTTCATTTAGCGCTCTCTCCCAAACGGCTACCTCTTCCGAATCGATCTTCGTATCTGTGCATTGTTGACTAGTTAAATTCAGATCCGCATAAATTTCTATTTTGACAATTGCTTTGAGCTGCTGATCCACATTAGGATGTATGGCGCTGCGGTTATTAATGTTTTCAAATGTCAGCATCTCCCTTTTTCGCCCGCACCCTATCGTTTCGGAAGAACCGTTCATCTGGCCTGAAGCACGAAGGAAACCTTTTGTTTCCTGTACATGCAAGAAACCGACGAGATGATCGCCTTTAAAAGCAAAAAGTCCCTTCGTTTGTAACAATTGAAGTTTTTTATCAACCTGGTCACTAACAATCTCTATCGACGGAATGCTTATGTCTTTGTACTGGTTAATTAATTCTTGATAGACATCAATGAAAGTAGTTTTATGGGTTAAGGCCGTCGTGTTCCCTCCCTCGGATAAACCCTTTAGTGCTTGAGAAGAAATGGATACGTTCGGCATAGATACTTTTAACGCTTCAAAAGCAGTACCTTCCTTTACGTATACTAAAGTTGAATTCCGAAATTGTCTTAACCGTCGGATATCCTCTAACATCTTATCAATTCCGCTTCTGGCAAGGTCCGCACTAAATATAATGGCCGACGTGTGGCCCCAAAGCAGCGTTCGGTCCGATTTCGATCTCATGAGACGGGCAGCCTCGAATAAGCTTCTACCCTCCGTGGATAGAAAGAACGTTCGCTCCTGCATCCCCTTCGGCTGTTGTCCGCCAGTCGTCAGCCTCGCAATTTCAGCCGTTAATCTAACCGCTCCGTTCTCCCCTTTGTCAATGGCAATGGAATGTACGATATGGAGCTCGTTAAGCTCCATACTGCCCTTGCAGCCCGTATTAATAAAACAAACAACAATTACCGCGACAGCTAACCATTTTCTTGCTTTCATCTTTGCTTACCCGAGAATCGCCTGTTTTGAATCGAACGAAACAATCCGGGCCGTTTATTGTTCATTGAATGCGGCCTACGAACGATAATGTCCGTTAATTCTTCGAACTTAAATGGTGAAGCAGGTCCCAAATAAGGAATGCCGAAAGAGCGAAGCGAAGCGAGGTACGTCAAGAGCATAATAATCCCAACCATCACTCCGACATATCCTAGCAAAGAAGCAAGCAGCGTCATTCCGAACTGAAGCATACGAATGACATAGTTAATAGCGGTAGGAGGCAGCGTAAACGTGCAAATTCCGGTTAGAGCAGCGACGATAACCATAATGGGGGATACGATTCCAGCTGCTACGGCAGCTTGCCCCAATATGAGGGCGCCTACGATGCTGACAGCTTGTCCGACCTGTTTCGGCATGCGGATGCCCGCTTCGCGCATAATTTCGAAAGCAATCATCATCATGAAGCTTTCCACCACCGCCGGAAAAGGAACAGGCTCTTTCGCCGATGCTATGCTCTGCAGTAACGTCGTCGGTACCAGCTCATGGTGAAACGTAACCGTAGCTACGTAAAAAGCAGGAAGCAGCATGCCGATCATTGCGCTGAAAAATCGAATTAGGCGCATCACAGAGCCGATATAGTAGTTCCAGGCGTAGTCCTCGCTCACTTGGAATGCTTGCAAAAAAACAAACGGCAGAAGCATTACAAAAGGCGTTCCTTGCACAATGACCGCAATTCTGCCATCAAGCAATGCGCCGATAACTCGATCAGGCCTCTCTGTCGATTCAATTAACGGAAATAAGGTCCCGCGGTTATCGGTGATCCACTCCTCCACGTAATTGCCTTCCAGTATCGTATCCGCTGGAATTTCACTGATTCTTAAGTGGACTTCCTTTAAAATTTCCGGATTCGTTATTCCTCCAACTGACAGAATGATGAGGTTTGTTTTACTCAAGTGACCTACCTTGCGGTATTCAACCTTTAAGATGGGTGACGGAAAATGATAACGGACCAAAGCTAGATTATTGGTCAAGGACTCCGTAAATCCGCTTCTTGGACCTTTCACTACCGCTTCAGTTACCGGTTCATCCACGCTTCGCAGTTGGATTCCGAGCGTATTGATGGATATCGCATATTCTTTTTCATCAAAAAGTAGTACCGATAGGCCAGCCGCAAGAGAGTCTGCGGCATCCTCGATGGTGTAGACCTTCTCGTCCATTCGGAAAGAAGTCAGCAGGTTTTCATCTTCTTTATATCGAATCAACATAAGATCAAGCTTCCTCGTATCAGTCATTTCATTTAGATAACATACCGTAGCAGACTGACCCTGGCTAAAGGTGGAATGAACCATAACCAGATCATCCGTCGCTTGCATGTATTCCTTTAGCAATCGTTTGTTATCGCAAACGTTGCTCGTGAGCTTTGTTTTGTTATTACTGTTGTTGCCCACAGCATTCACCTGCTTTTTTTTTCATATTCTCTTTGATCAAAGCAATAAACAGCAGCAAGGCTGGAATGAATAGCTGAAACATAACAAAATACCAAGACTGGCTGTCATAAAAGGCAGATAGCTCGATTAATCCCCATACTTTGAACTTGGAGACGATAACAAAACCAATGGCCAACGGAATAATGAACATGTGAGGCTTGCGGAGCCGCAGCAATTGTGAAAGACCTTGGTGCGCGGACCAGAAGTATACCGTTATTTTGATAAACGAGCTCATCACCCAAACAACAACGAGCGCGGCATCAAACCGTTCTATGTTGTTGAACAGCTTTATATTTTGAATGAGACTAATGCTCGGGTAAGTAAAGGTTGCCATCGTCTTGCCGCCAAACAGCATCGTGCACGATAAGATCGACATCAAAAGCAGCAGCAATGTAATGCCCACGGCACTCATGGCATAAGCAGTCGTGTGCTTCGTCTTACGAACATGCTGCAGGACCATTGATATAAACATCAAATCACCAAACCAGGACATGGAAAGCAAAAGCCCCCTGAGCGGCTGAGCCAGACCGTTTTCCAGTATTGGAAGCAAATATTCGGGGTGATATTGGTTGATCAGCAGCAAGTAGATCAACAAGAAGGTGGTTACCGTAACAAAGAATATTATTTCCGAAACACGCGCAAACACTTCAAGGCCATGATAAGCCGCATACGCACACATGATAGCACCGGCAGACAAATACCAGATCTGCGGAATGAGCGGATTTAATACGATAATAAAAAACTGGGAAAACTCGCGTAAAACCCAAGACGTTACGTCAATAAAATAGCAGATAAATAAAAAGGCCATAACGCTTCCGATCCAAGAACCGAGCAGATGCGTACAAATAGAAATGATATTTTTATTCGGGTAAAGTTGATTGAGCTTCAAAAAAACGAACAAATTTATGAGACCCATTATTCCTCCAGCCACTGCCAAGTACCAAGAGTTTCGTTCCGCATATTCGGCAAATGTTGCAGGGGCGTAAAGACTCGAGGTTCCGATCGTTGAAATGACGATTAGGGTCATCATTTGAAAGTTGCTTATTGTCGTGATACGACGTTCCATATTGAACCTCCCTTACCGATTGATTCATTATGCGCTGTAATTGGTAATTTATTCGTGGCATAATTGGGATGCGCATAAGGAATAATAGCTCAGAGGTGAGATATTATTATGAAAGCTTATATCATCGTATCTACTTTTTCAGCCGTCTGGATTGTTATGGTGTATATGTTTTTATCTGACTACTATTGGTACCAAAGGATTGCTGCTGGAACATGGGGATTTATACTTGTGAATGCCATTACGCTGATTCCCGTACTGCTATGTTTTTTTATTGCTGATCGGCTTCAGCCTGTCGAGAAATCGGTAGATTCGCAATAAATTGACTTTATGCGTTCTTCGTTATCAAGTAAATTTATCTGCACCTCTCTCTTTATTTGAATGCTTTCAGTAAATGCCAATGAAGATATTAAGAAGTATTCGGGTTCGGGCAGTTCTCCATAGGAATTCTGGTGTATTAAAATAAAAAAAGCTGTGATAATCCCACACTTATTTGGGGTTATCGCAGCTTAATCAGTTTCTTATACCTTGGAAAAAACCTCTTTATATCTGTTAACAAAGACATTCGAATCAAGTTATACACCATACCGAATATTGTTAACCCTTGTATTTGTCAATGAAAAGTTTTGAAAGACTCGTTCTCCACCTTTTCCTATTGGCGCTTGCGCTACAAGTCCCACCTTGATTGTCTTATCGACTGGCAAGCTAAAGAATCGCATCATATCAAACTTAACCCCATCCAACGAATAATGGAATGAAAATGAGTTATCAACTCTTGCAACCTGTAACCATACATGATTTCCGTTAATGTTACACCCGTTAGCGTCATCCGAATTATGATTTGTGACAACACTTACTACAGCGTGTGTACCAAAATCTGTCTGTTCGAAGCATGCTTTAGCCCACACCTGAAGATCTTGCATAACCATAATGGTCGCCGCATCGTAAGTATCCCTGAAATCATGAGAAACCTGAACACGCATCACAAAATCGCCAGTAACTTCTGTGTAATAAAATGGTGCATTACAAAGATTTTCCGGTGTAATTCCTGTTTCGGAAACGGCTCCATTATTGCAGAAGAAATCACTTTCTGCAGGGGCTTCAATAATCAGTTTGTCATTTTCATAGGTTGCCTTGCTTTCATTAATCCACTTAAAATTGTTAAATATTGAATTTCCCATTTGAGATTCTCCTTTGTTTAGATAAAGTATGATGCAAATTACTAGTTTAAAGTAACTGATTGCTTAAATACATAGTACCATTTTAAGCTGAAACAACGATATATTAACCTAGATTCATCGAGGCAGGAAGTCCCAACTGATATCTGTGTTGATTGTAAGAGATTGTAATAATGAAAATAGCGGTCTATCTCTCTTTTTAATTATTTCAAACTTTTACATTTTTATCAATAAAAATGATCATTTATATGGCCGATAATAGACTCCTAAGGGGCATTATAGTCATACATATTAAATTCAATCTTGAGCACCGTTTCCTTCATAATTGTTATCTCCCTAATCCGTTACCCACTTTTGGTTAATCTTATCTACTTTAAACTCACGTTGAAGCAGGTATTCCGCAACGTGTGCACCTACAGTGCTTCATAACAATAATTTTGATATGTTTTTATAATATTCAGATTTTAAGGAGGAAATTGGCTTATTAATTGCTCTTCTCAAGCAGAGTGGTTACTTCCGCTTCACGATTAAGTTCAATTTTCTGCCTCCGATGATGGAAAAAGTAATAAATGATAAGTGTAAATAACATGATTAGTCCACCGATCAGGTACATCATGTGATAGCTTGTCATTGCTGCAAGAATACCGAGCAAATAGGATCCTATTCCATATCCTGAGTCAAAAAACACTAAAAACGTACTCATAGCAACTCCCCTGCGATGACTAGGTGATGCTTTAACCGCAATGGTCATAAAGGTAGGAAAAATAGCACCATATCCGATTCCAATAATTCCTGCTGCAATAAGAAATACAGATGCCGAATAAGCTTGGCTTAACCAGATCATCCCGAAAATGAATAAGAGCATTCCTGAATAAGCAAGGATATGCTCTCCTTTTCGATCGAATAATCGCCCGGTAAAAGGTCGAGTTAGGAGGATCATTAATGCCAAAACCACAAAGAAATAGCTTGCAATACTCTCCAGCCCAAGCGTTTTGGCATAAACTGAGATAAATGTAGATAAGGCACCATAAGAAAACGCAAGTAAAAAACCAACTATGGAAATAGGCATCGCCAGCGTCTCAAAGTAACGGCGAAACCCTTTAACAAATACCATTGAGGTTGCATTCACGTGACTTGGGAACCTTGTAATAACCCCGCATAATAAGGAAAGCAGTGAAAAAACAGCAACCGCAATAAACATAACACTATAGTTAATTTGCGTTGTTATCCATAAGCCTATAAATGGCCCAATTACCATTGCGAGACTCATAAACAAACTAAAATACCCAACTCCTTCTCCTTTCCGATGTTCAGGGATAATGTCCAAAACAATGGTTGAAGTGGATGTAGTCACCATCCCAAAAGCAAAACCATGAATAACACGCAATACGAGCAGGGTCGAATAGTTGTCAATCCATGTGTACGACAAACTACATATCGTAGAAATAATTAAAGTAATAATTAAAATTTTTCGCTTACTTATCTCGTTTAGCCATTTTCCGGTTAAAGGTCTTGAAATGACCGCAGAAATAACAAAAAAAGTGATAACAAGTCCGATACCTTCCTTACTCCCATTCAGCTCATCGAGTACAAATTGCGGTAAGGTAACGGCTAACATATAAAAGGTCAAGAAGATAAAAAAATGACTTAAACAAATCGTTACAAAATCCCGACTCCATAATCTGCCCACTCTGACCCCTTCTTTCTTTAAAATAAAACAATTCACCTCCCACACTTTGCAGTGTTTCATAATACAATGATAATCAAGCAACTGCCAAGGCAAAAGCTAGGTCCAGTTTGTGTTTATTTTGTTCTTGTATATTTGAATAATAAAACAACAGTTTTATATGCACTGAGCGATCCCATTCGATTGTTAATCGTTTCGAACTTCTACAAAGGATGTGTACTGGCATGTGAGGACTTCGATCCCCCTTTGTGATATCCACGATGTCCAACACTCAATGCATTCCTTTGGATACTCAAAATGTGATAGTACTGTTTGCACTTTTAAAGAATGGCTTACGGTTGATTCAGCACGCTATCTTTTCATGCCAGGTCAAAATTTTTGGACAGATTTAATTAAATAGTCCAAGTTTTCTTATTTGTTCTTGAAGAAGCTCGGTAAATTTTAGAACTGTTTGCCCCCTATATTTTTCCTTGTGATAAATTAGTCCAACTTGCCGACTAAATGGGGCTTCCTCAATACTCAATGTTCTTATTCCATGCCTATTCCACTGCTTAATCAAGGTTTCTGAAAGGATGGAGCCCCCTACTCCTGCTTCAATAAGGCTGATAATTGATTCAATAGAATCGGTTTCGATGGCAGGTCGTAAATGAATATTCCTGAGGCTGCAGATGGCATCAATCTGCTGCCGACACTGATAATTCTCCGGAAACAAAACAAGAGAGATGTCCTTAAGATCCTCTAAGCTTACTTGGGTTCTCTCCGCTAGGGGATGTTCAGCATTGACTACTAAATAAAGCATATCGTTGTATAGGGGCTGAGAATCGATTCGTTCATCATGGACAGGAGTAATAGTAAGCGCAAGGTCGATCTCGTTATGAAGCAAGCGTTCCGCAACATTATCCGCGGTAATGATTCTAACCTGCACTTCTGAATAGGCATCATGAAAATCCGGCAGTAGCCGGCAAACAAGCGAATTTAATTCGCCTGGCAAAACCCCCACGGATAAACGCCCTCGTTTGATTTCTTGCAGTTCCTGAATTTCTTCCCGTACGCTTTCAAGGCTGTGAAATACGGTTTGGCAATGTTTTAGCAAAATAAATCCTGCCTCAGTAATGGCTATCTTCTTTCCTATCCGATCGAATAAAGGTAAACCCAATTCGTCCTCAAGTGCTTTTATCTGGTGGCTAAGTGTAGGCTGCGTGACACCTAACTTCTCGGATGCTCTTGTAAAATGCAGCTCGTGACAAATTTCCATGAAATATTCCAATTGCCGGATTTCCATCCTGTACCCCCAATTTCCTGAACTCTTTATAGAATCATATTTTAATCAACGATTTAGAGTCATAGTCAGATTGCATTATAGATAATTTTAGATAAACAAAACAATCCCCGACTGCTGTCCGACGGGGATTATTAAGAGAGCAGCCTTTAAAGAATCACTTTCGCTAAAAAAAATTACTCATGCCATGGCGAATGAAGTACACAATCGCAAAAGTCGATTCGTTTGAATCCGGGGAGCAACCGGGCACATACATCTGCCTTGATATTGCCAAAGGTCGTTTCCGGTTTATGAGCAAACCCCTCAAGAAATGCCGGTAAAATTTTGTTCTTAAATCCATCACGCGGATAAGCCGATGTTACTTGGTTTCGCATCTCTTCGGTAAGTGCATCAAAGTTTTCTCCCATCACATCATAGCCAACGCCAGAGTAAATCAAGGCGACTTCCGATTCTTTATACTGGGCCACTCCAATGGTTGTATGCAAGGCGATGGCATCCCATACAAGCCGTGCAGATTCTTCCGGTACCCCATAACTTCGTAAAAAGTTACGTGCTGCATTAGCTCCGTCCACCTCAAAACGTTTATCTGGACTGCTGTAGCGCTTGGTAAGTCCTAGGTCGTGGAACAAAGCGCTGATATACAGCAGCTCTGAATCATACTTAACATTATTTCTTTTTCCCATCAGTGCACCAAATAGATACACCCGGTGGGAATGATTCCATAATAAGTCGTTTCCATACTCTCGAAGTATCTCTGCGGCTGCATTAGCCAGCGAGCTGTCTGGTATTTGAATATCTGCAACAAAATTTGACATGAACAGATCCTCCTTATAAGTTTGTTTAATTAGGGGTGTTTATGAAGTTAATTGTATGTTTTCAATAATCATTGATCAATATTATTGTTTCTATCATTATCATAGATTTAACGCATGATTTTATCCATAAATAGTTGGGAATCGTCATACTTTCAACCCAGACGAGACAACAGGAAGATGGCGGCTATCAGTAGACTATAATGATTTCTTTGAGATAAAAAAAGATCCACATCCACTTGAAGTGCACTTGATATGTATAGATGTTTACACAAAGCAGTCGCCCCAAGCTATGAACCCGCTTGAGGCGACTGGATTTTATTTGTTTGAATATGGTTGGAACCGTCAAGCTAACAAAATCGGTCAATTCACGGTCAACCTGATCCAGAACAAACACTTTCACTGTATAGGGCGAATTATTTAGCAGTATACAATCCATATATCCATACTGCTTATTCGCCTTTTTCCATTCCAATTGGCATCATCATACCATTATCCATCCCCATCATTGTAACGCTGCTCGATTCTTCTTCTCCGTCTGCCAAATAAACCTCAGTTCCAAATGCTGGCTCAGAATAAGGGAGGTTTGTGTTTCCGCGGACGAGAATTTGACGATAATTCCCTGAATGACCTTCGAATCCGTCATGGTCCCATGGAACCCAAGAACGTGCATTGCAATAATGGCAAACGAATGAGCGTCGGTAGCGATCCTGAGTACGATTCGGATAGGAGCGATGAAGTAGATGCGAATGGAAAAATAAAACATCTCCAGGACTTAGCCGAACGGGTATGGCTGGAGGATAGTTTGCGACAACCTTAGAAAGCGTATTCACATTATCGTCCAAATGGCTCACATTCTGCACACCATTCAAATCCTCGAATGCATCCACCGCGTGCACATTTCCTCCTCCAACACCATCGGGAGGATATATGGGTTCGTGGTTCGAACCGGGTACAACCCATAAGCAGCCATTTTCTTCATCTGCTTCCTCTAAAGCGATCCACGCTCCGATTAACGTATCCGGATGCGTCTTAATATAGCATGCATCCTGATGCCAGCCTTGACCGCCTTTTCCAGGAGGATTTAAGAAAAGCATGGACTGAAGAGCGTATACATCCGGCCCGACCAACGCCTCTGTAACATCGACTATTCGAGGGTTAAGCATGCCCCTCTCCGCAGCTCCGCTGAAACGAGACATCATGTGAATTCGTGTCGCCTTTGCAAATTCCTCTTTGAGAGGGTCCTTGCTATCACGATCTGCCTGATTATCCAGCTGAAGGCTATTAAGCCTTGATTGCTCTGCTAATTCATATAGCTCGTCGATGTCTTCTTTTGACAATAAGTTTCTGACAATTAAGTAGCCTTCTCTGTGATAGTGGGAATAATCCTTCACGCTTACTAAATAGCGGTTATCCCTCGCACGTGATTTAGGTATATAAAACTTCCCCATAACCAGTTCACTCCCTCGATTTATATGCCTACCCCCTAATTTTAGCGTGATGAGGCAGCACTCTCCATAGTCTAAAACCGGCAAATGATGTGTTTATTTGACCAAGGAATTCACCAAAATATTTCGATTTAATGGATAAGGCGTGTACGGGTCCAATACGGAAACCGTATGGCGAAATAAGGGATCCTGGCACCTTTTTATGTAATCCGATGCCGTTATTCCACGAACTTTTTTATACATTTTTGAGAAATGGTGTTCATCACCGAAGCCTACCGAATAGGCAATCTGTTTCACTGTGCCGGTGCCCCTCATCATCAATATCTCAGCACGCCGAAACCGTAATTCGAGCAGCATCCGTTTGGGGGACATGCCCGTGGTAGCGACAAACATTCGTGTGAAGTATTCATGTGACCAGCCCGATATCGCTGCGATTTCTTCAATCTTTACGGAATCGGTCAAATGCTCTTCCATATAGTTAATCGCGTGTTGAATAGGAACAGGCAAGGGAATCGCTTCCCCTTCCGCAACTTGTGAGGAAAAGGACGATAGTTCTTCTAGAGAGGCGGAAATCAAAACGGCAAGCCTTCTCCGCCAATACGCAGGCTGGTGATTCGCAATCCAAAGTATTTTCTCCATTAAGCCAGTTACGAGCATATGGCGCCCTGCCAGGAACATATGCCCCTCTCGGAGCAAGGACACGAATCGTTCGTCCGCTTTCCGCAGTGAGGCATAATCAAAATGCACAAACAAATGCCGTACGTTTTTTTCCGGCGCGAACCGGTAGGTATGCCATTCACCTGGGCGTGTGAATATGAAGCATGGCTCATTAAGAACAAATAGGCTTCCGCCTATCTCATATTCCGTTTGGGTACCATCGGGAAAGTAGACTAATTCGAAATCATCAATTTGCCTGGGCCCCAGCACAAACCCAGCTTGGATGACAAAGTCTCCTGCGTTATGGACTAAGGGCAAGTGAAAGGTCTCTTGCTCATGTTCACTCATATTCATCAACTCCCTCTATATCCAATATGTGCAGTCAAAGGAATTATTTTATTTGTCCCTTCGCTTGAAGATATCATATTTCCCCTCCGAACAGTATGTATGAAAAAACGAAACCATATTTTTCCCTCTATTCAACTTCATCTTCATAAAAAAATGGACATCTTCGTTCCTAAGAAACGGATGCCCACATGTATTATGTAACAATATATAAAAATACTAAGAATTATAGGTTCGACAACGTAGGAGAAATACGGGGCTCGCTGGCATCGCTATACGATAAGGAAACGGATGGAGGTCTCTTAGGTCTCAACCCGTTTTTTATGTTCGGTTTATCCTTTTATGCCGGACAGTGTTACCCCTTCAATAATATAACGCTGTCCGATCATGTAAACGACCAATACCGGGAGCAGAGCGATTGAAGCACCAGCCATCATCAGAGTCCAGTCCGTCGCATACATGCCGCGGTATAGATTCAGCATCATAGGTACCGTAAATTGCTCCGGGCTGTTGAGAAAGATAAGCGGATAAAAGAAATTGTTCCACATGCCCAGAAACGTAAATATTCCGAGTGCTGAAAGCGCAGGCTTGACAAGCGGAAGCATGATGCGCGTATAGATCGTAAAGCGATTGGCACCATCCACAATGGCTGCTTCTTCCATTTCCTTCGGGATGCCTCTGAAAAATTGGCGGAGCAGAAAAACGCCAAAGGCATTTAATAAGGCAGCAGGCACGATGATCGACTGATGCGTATCGAGCCAACCGAAATTTTTCATCATCAAGTACAGCGGGATGATTGTCACTTGTCCGGGCACCATCATCGTTGCTAGAAACAATATGAACAGCGGTTCCCGGAATGGGAACCGGATTTTGGCGAAAGCGTATGCAGCCATTGAGCATGTTATCAGCTGCGCGAATACGACGATGACATTAATATAAAAGCTGTTAAAGTAAGCTCGCCCGAAAGGCAAGGCCGTCAACGAAGTTTTGAAATTGGACCATACGAACGGTTCTGGAATCCATTTAGGCGGAACGACGAATACTTGGGACAAATCTTTTAGTGCACTGAGTATCATCCATAGGAAAGGCAGCCCCATGACGCAGGCCCCAATGATCAGCACGACATGAAGCAACATCGTTGAGGGTTGAAGCTTTTTCGAATTCATGAGTTTTCTCCTTCCCGGTCATCCTTATTCTTCGTAATGAACCCAACGTTTGGATATTTTCATCTGCAGCAAGGTCAGCGTCAATATCATCGCAAATAGCGTGACAGCGGCCGATGTGCTTGTTCCGAAGGTAAAATCAACAAATGCCGAGTCATATATATGGTATACAAGTGTATAACTGGCTTTTGCCGGTCCACCCGAGGTCATGACAAAGGATTGATCAAACACCTGAAAGGATCCGATCACTGACATGATGGTGACAAAAAATGTAGTCGATGACAACAAAGGAACCGTAATATGCCGCAGCTGCTGCCATTTGCTGGCGCCGTCAATTTGTGCAGCCTCGTAATATGTCGCGGATATTCCCTGTAATCCCGCAAGGAAAAGCACCATACTGCCTCCAAGTCCCATCCATATGCTAAGCAGCGCAATGGAAGGCATTACGAACCGCGTGTCTGTCAGCCAACGGGGACCTTCAATGCCGAACCAATCTTTTAAGTATAAATTAATCAGCCCGAAATCCGCGTTAAAGAGCCACATGAAAACGACTGCTACCGCTACGGACATCGTAATGTTAGGCATAAAATAAATAAGCCGGTAAAGGATCTTTCCTTTTACTTTATTTAAGCCAATAGCAACAAGCATCGCCAGAATAATGCCGGTCGGTACGGTGAGAACGGTATAATACAGCGTGTTAACTAGCGCGATTCTGAAATCGGGATCTTTAAACTGCCCCACGAAATTGTCCAGTCCGACAAAGGTCCGTTCACCGAAGCCGTCCCAGCTCATTAGACTGATGGCGAAAGCCAATATTAGCGGAATCAACGAAAAGATAACTAAACCGACCATTTGCGGAAAGATGAAAAAATATCCCCAGAGGCTGTCCACCGTCTTCGTCCTCATGAAGTGACGTTTCGAATCTGTTTGGTCTATTGACGGAGAGGGCCCATTATTAACGGCCGTTTTCATATCGATGTAAGCCACCTTTCTTCTATTATAGTAAGAAGGAAGGGATTTCCGAATGTTCGAAAGGCCCCTTCCATTTCCTTGTGAAAGGACTGCTGGCTGCTTATTTTTTTCCTTTGTATTCCTCAATCTTCTTGTTTGCCAATGCCTCGATTTCCTTCATTGCTGTATCCAAATCCTCGTTTTTCAGCCATAGCGCCTCAAAACGGGAATTAATATCATTACTTAGACCGGGAATACCCGCTTCAAACGGAGTTAATGCATAACCGATTTCACGAGCATCCAGGAAAAACTGCGCATGCTCGGGAAGGTTCCCTTCAAGCACCACTTCGTCTGCTCCCGATACCGAAGGAACGGCATTGCCGCCTCCTTGTAGACGATAGGTTTGACCTTCCTTATTGACGAATTCCGACAAGAAGGTGTACGCCGCCTCTTTATGTTTGGTAGTCTTATTCAGTACCATATAGGCTGTCGGGATACCTGCGGGCTCGATTTTGTTGCCGGTATTTGTCGGCCAAGTGACGATATCGTACTCGAGGCTATCGTTTTTCTTGAACAGCGGCAGGTACCAGCGCCCTGCGCCGACAAAGCCAACCTGATTGGACATAAACATCGCATCGCCGCCTTGTCCTTTTGGAAGCGTGCCGGCAAATGTAATGTTTTTACTCTTGACGTTATCATATAAGAATCGGAATGCTTCGACCGCTTTTGGATCCGTGTAGCCGATATATTTGCCATTGTCGTCATAAACCTTTCCGCCGTTAGAGGTTACCCAACTGTGTGTGCTGTTCCATGCATTATCAAGTACGTAACCATATTTGCCGCTTTCACGGATTTTGTCGGTCATTTCCTTAAAAGCGTCCCAGTTCCACTGACCATTTATCTGCAAATCGGCGGGCATTTCAGTAATGCCTGCGTCCTTTAAAACCTTCTTGTTATACCAAAGCACCATCGGGTTATTGTCTACCGTTGCCCCGTATATTTTACCGTCGCGCTCAGCAGCTCCCCATAGGCCAGGAAAGAAATCCTCCTTCTTAACCGCGCTTCTTGCATCATCCATTAACGGCGTGAGTTCCTCGATGCTGCCGTTTTCAATCAGTTTAACAATAAAAGCATCACCGGCATAAAAAATGTCTGGGGCCGTTCCGCCACTCAATTGCGTTAAGATTTTTTGATCGTACTCCCCTGGGATCGGGATTAACTCCGCTTCAATTTCAGGATGTTTCTTATTAAAATCGTTTGTGAAATCTTGAAACCTTGTTAATTCTCCCGGATTCCCCCATGTAGCCCACTTGATTTTTACTTTCCCCTCTTTTGGACTGTTTGTTCCGGCTTCTTCTCCATTAGACACTCCGTTGTTGCCACCACCGCTCGTACCGCAGGCTTGAATCAAAGCAGACACAGCAATAATCATGATGAGTAGAGACCATTTGAGCTTTTTCATTCTCTTTTTCCTCCCTCAAGATATCTAATTTTCATTCAAAAATATTTTGTAAGCGCTTTAATTATAGTTCATTGTCAAAGTGGGTTTGAACGGTTTATGTTCCGAAAGAGTGTCTTGTTTTCCGCAATTAGCGTTATTTTATTTTCGCAATAAACCTTGAAATTCAGCTGGAGATACACCTACGATCTTTTTAAATTGCTTGCTAAAATATTTTACGTCGTTAAAACCAGACTGCTCGGCTACCTCATACACCTTGAGCGATGATCCTTGCAGCAGCTCCTTCGCTTTCTTTACGCGCAAGGCGATCAGGTGGTCGATGAAGTTCTCTCCTGTCACACGTTTGAACATTTCGCTGAAATAATTCCTGCTTACATTTACCGCATCAGCCACTTCCTGCAGGGAGATCGATTCCCTATAATGGCTCTTGATATAGTCAGCGGCCTCCATTACGATCCTTTGGTGCAATGTTTTATCCGGCCGCGAAGAGTCTTCACCACCCACGATTGTTTGGTAGCCATCTTTTACATGTTGAATGACCTCAGTGACATAACCCAGCCTGCCGAGCTCCCGGATTTTCCGGATGATGGAAGAATCTGCGTCTTTGAATACGGCAAACAGGCTAAGCAATTCCTCTGCCTCCTGCAGTACTTCCTCTTTCGATCGATATTGCGGTAACCAATGCTTCATGATTTCATTTATTATTTGTTCTGATCTGGAATGAAAGCCCATCGTTAACGACTCTTTGAGTTCGTGTAAGGCTGCCGCAAAAGGATAGGACGATGCCGAAATGGAATACGTTTGCTCATCAGCAGCAAGCAAGCGACACGGTCCGAGGAAGAAACCGACCGCGAGCATTTTTTTCGCCTCTATGGAGGCATTCTGAAGGTCAAGATAATTCTCATAAACGACGCTGAGTCCTATGGACACGTGCAATAGGTTCGACTCCATATGCTGCGAAAACTGCTCGATAAGCTCATAAAACATGACATGCGGGTTTGGGTGTACAGGAAGCGCAGCCAAAAGCAAGTCCGAACGAAGCATGACCGACACAAAGGAACCAAATGCTTGATAGAGTGCCTGTTTGAGCACTTCTCCCAGCTCTGTTAGGAGATCATTCCTTTCAGCATCCGTTTTGCCAAATACGTTGATCTCCAAAGCGGCAATGCGGTAGCTTACTTCCGGGCATTCTGTCTTTATTCGTTCGATAGCAGCCGGGTCACCGCATAGCGCCTTGCAAAATGTCTTCTCCAGCATTTTCTGCTTATTAGCGAGCTGTTGGTCTTCAAACTGCTGAACGATTTGTCTGTTCTCGCTTTCTTCCTGAAGCTTTTTTTTCATTTGATTCAGAACCGTTATGAGTGAATCCGAATTAAGTGTCGGCTTCAAGATATAATCGCTGGCCCCTAACCGGATTCCTTCCCGTACATATTCGAAATCATTATGACAGCTGAGCAGCAACACCTTGACCCAAGGACATAATTCTTTAGTCTTGCGCGTGAGCTCGAGTCCATCCATCACAGGCATAGCAATATCGGTGATTAATATATCAATCTCTTGATTCTGAATCCATTTCATTGCGTTTTGCCCGTTTGACGCTTCACCAACCAATGTAAATCCGTGTCTCCCCCAATCAAAAGTGGTACGAAGCCCGATTCGCGCTATCTTCTCGTCATCAACCAATAGCACTCTGTACATAGGTTTCCTCCTTAGAATCGGCAATCGTAATAAGCACCCGTGTCCCTTCGTTTTTGATGCTTGAGATGCTGAGGCCGTATGTACTTCCGTAATATAACTGAATGGTCTGATGAACATGATTAAGCCCGATATTGGTCATCCCTTTATTGCTGCGCTCTTTATCGTTCATCTGCAGTTGATGAAGCCTTCCCTCATCTATTCCGATACCGTCGTCGGTTATTTTGACCACGATATTTTGTCCGGTTTGTTCGATTTCGATATCAATCGATCCATCTGTATCCTTTGGAGCGATCCCATGGAAAATGGCGTTCTCGACGATGGGCTGAAGCAGCATTCGAGGAATTTGAATTTTTTTGAGCTCCTCCCGGCAATGGATATTTAAGCTGATTTTGTTATCATAGCGGTATTCCTGAATGATCATATATTTCTGGAGCAGTTCAAGCTCCTCCCCGAGCGGAATGAAAACGCCATTCCGTTCAAGACTGCCTTCCAATAATTGAACCAGCGTAGTGACGGCGTTGTCGACATCATTGGTCCGGTTTAATTTAGCCATCCATCTTATCGAGTTCAGCGTATTATAAAGAAAGTGAGGGTTAATCTGATAGCGGAGCGCTCGAACCTCCGCCTTTTTTTTCTCTGATTCCTCCTTGGCAATTCGAGCGATTAACAGATCGATCTGTTTGATCATTTTATTAAAGCTGCGGCCCAGCTGCCCAATCTCGTTCCGGCCGACGCTCTTGCTCCGGACGCTCAGGTCGCCGTTCTCGCCTTTACGCATCAATCGGCTCAGATTAACTAACGGATTGCCGATTTTTCGTGTAACGAAATACCCCATGCCTATTGCCGAAAGGATGCAGCAAAGTGCAATCCACATCGTGAATTTCCGGATACTAGCCGAATCGGCTGTCAGTTCCTCGAGAGGTACAACCCCAACCACATCCCAGCCGTTATACAGGCGTTCAGGAATCACCAGCGTGCTTTTGTTGTCTTTGTTATATTCCGTCGCTTGCGACGGAAGGATGAGGTTGGACTCTTTTCCATACTGCTTGGAATCCGGATGATAGAAATAACGGTTCTTGTCATTGGTGACGTAGATGTAACCCGTATCCCCAAATTGAACGCGGTCAAGCTCATCGATCAGAACCTGGCCCATGATCTCAAAGAACATCACGCCGATAATGTCGCCGGTTTCCCAGCTTCGTATGGCGCGGCCAAGGCCGAATACAGGAAACCCCATTTCCGTTTTCTTTAAATAAGAGTTTTGAGAGAGTCCGAACCATACGCTATTGCCGTTTGCTTCCAATATCGCTTTATACCAGTCGGAATCCCATTGATCCAGAGACACCAAGGAGTCCGAGCTTAATACCGAATTGTTGCGGTTCACATCGAATATATAGATATCGAGGATTTCTGACGAATTGATCATGATGGATGTTAGGATGTCTTGTCCATCTTGAATCTTGAGCGTGGTTTCATATAACTTCTCTTTCGATTGTTCCTTCAAAATATTGTGGATGACCTTACTGTTTAACAGCATCATGGACGAATCATCAAGCTTTTTGAAATAAAGGTTCAGCTTGTCACTCACCTGTGTAATAGTAAGCGAGGCTACCTTACTGACTTGTTCCTCTACGATAGAGGACGATTTATGATAAGACAAAAAACCCATGACCAGAACGGGAAGCGTCATGCCAATAAAGCAGAACCAAAAGAGTTGGGCTACAATGGAATGAAAATGACGGAAACGCATGGTCGTTCCTCCTTTATATTCAACATTAGTTTGCTGAACCTCTATATTACTCAAACTATAACAGCGCTTACAATAGTTCATATTAAAATAAATAGATTATCTTCTACTCTTTCTCTTTTTTTATAAAGGTGCATTTTGCAATAATCAAAGCCCCCGCACCATAAGGTTTTCTGAGCATAATAAAGAGACTCCACCCTGACTTGGAGAAGTTTTCAAGTAACCAACCCGAAAACGAGCCAAGCAAGTGAAGTCACTTGTATATTCTCCAAGAAAGCCTATTTTTCTTTAACAAACTGCAAGCACCGCTTGAGAACATCGAGTCCTTCCGCAACAATTGGTTCGGCTACAAGCTTCATCTTTCCGCTGAAGGCAGTTTTGACGATCTTCTTAACGAACTGGCAATCGCATTTGAAATTGGGTTTTAACCTCTGGACAAAAGAATAATGACAGAACTCATAATCGAAAAATAATTCCTAAAAAATTACAGAGATACATTTCAAATGGGGGATTAGCGGTGATTCATTTTATTAAGTCCTTGTATAGGAATAATGAGGCTTTTCAAAAAAAAACACCCCGAAGGGTGAAGCATGTTCCTCCACTATCGTACCCGTTAACTTAATAAAATGAGCATGCCACTGTTGTGCCTGCTCATACATGTATGTTTTTCAACTATCGTTATTCGATAATTGAATAGTAACGGGGGTTGAGTCTTAATATCATACGTAATCTGACCCAAGCCATACCTAGTAGATAATGTGACTGTTGCGCTTTCAGAGTCGTTTCAGAGTGTACACTCCACCACCTACGTCATGTCCTTAAGACGCTGGAAAGCTGAGGGCGGCGACTCCTCTTCGAGGCGCTGGCGGATCAGAGCGGCACACTCTTCGGAACTAAGCACCGAGGTGTCAACCTCCAGATCATAGATACCAGGCATATGGACAGCCTGCTGCCACAATCTCACCGGCTTTGGCACAGATCCGTCCTCTTCGTAGCCGGAATTCCAAGTAGCGATCCTCCGCTGCATAACAACCTCTAATGGACACCGCACACCCACAAACAAAACCGGCAGTCCACTCAGAGTCCGGGCACAGCTGGGAAGAATCCCCCGCGGGATCGAATAAGCATCGTGGTGACCGACATCAACTACAACATTCAGCCCCAAGCGGCTGTGCGCAGCAATAGACTCATACATGGCTTGATAAAGGGTCACAATGAGTGGCTCAAGGTCGGGGCGTTCCCCACCTGGCCGAAGCCCAATCCCTGGCCGGTAGCGTTCAGGGGTCATCTGCATGAACCGGTCGACTCCCATGTTCATCCATACACCCTCGAACGTATTCTGAATCACAGTGGCAATACTGGACTTCCCTGACCGCGGAGTCCCGTTTAAAATAATAATCTGTCCGGGCTCATCTACCTGTAACATTTGCTTCCCCCTTGATTGTAATGAATAAAAGTTCCTGGTCTAAACCTCAAGACGCTGGAAATCCGGCCACATCTTGGAGGCGCTGGCGGATCAGGGCAGCACACTCTTCAGAACTGAGCACCGAGGTGTCAACCTCCAAGTCATAGTTGCCAGGCATATGGACAGCCTGCTGCCATAATCTCACTGGCTTTGGCACAGATCCGTCCTCTTCGTAACCGGAATTCCAGGTAGCGATCCGCCGCTGCATGACAACCTCTAATGGGCATCTTACACCCACAAACAAAACAGGCAATCCACTCAGGATTCGGGCACAGCTCGGAAGAATCCCCCGCGGAATCGAATAAGCATCATGGTGCCAGACATCCACCACGACATTCAGTCCCAGACGGCTGTGGGCAGCAATGGCTTCATACATGGCTTGATACAGGATCACAATGAGAGGCTCAAGGTCGGGGCGTTCCCCACCTGGTCGAAGCGATATCCCAGGCTGGTAGTGTTCTGGGGTCATTTTCTTGAACTGACTGCCCCCAACGTTCATCCATACACCCTCAAACATATTCTGGATCGCGATGGCAATGCTTGACTTCCCAGCCCGCGGATTGCCGTTCAGAATGACTATTTGTCCGAGTTTATGTTCTTGTGACATACGTTTCCCTCCATTCAATGATTTCGTTCATACTGTAAATGTTTTTCCATCATTGGAAGTTACAATATAGATTGTAGCAACTATATGGCTAATGGAATAGTCTGTAATTTTAATATAATAAGGCGTAAAATTGAATAAGAACATAATCATATCTTGTTGTGCTATTCTGCCCGTTCATATTATGGTTCAACTAAATAGATCCTTATGCCGCAGCCATTGTCAGATAGGTCACTTAATAAGCAAAAAAAAACCACCCCGAAGGGTGGTCCGTACTCATGATGAATATTTCTTCATATTAGAATGCTGCTCATTAGCGCAGTGAGGCTGCCATTACATGCCTGCAGTCTCGTCTTGGTTATTGTTAAGCTAAAGTTACCTGTTAGTTTAATACCATGTTATTGCATAATATTTTATTTTAATCCATTTTGTTAACTGCTGTTCACTTACAGCGACACTCTACGCCTTCGGACATTTTCGGTTAAAGGTCTTCCGGCTTAATAAATTTCACCTCTGGATACATGTCGTTCGGACCCTGAATCAGATTTCCACCTGCTCCTTTCAATTGCTTATTAAAGAAATCGAGTACATATTGATTTACGATGCTTGTTCCTCTTTTACCATTTATATCTCCTGTTATTCCAGTCAGTTTAATCAACTCAGAATAGAATTGAAGGTCCGTGAAATTGAAGTGTTGGGTACCTTCTACATAAATCGCACTTCCCCCCTGATTGATAACATTTTTAATAATGTGCAGCTCATCTGAAAGTTGTTTATTTATTTCGTTATCCGAACTTTTATCATTTTTAAAATCTACTAACCAGTCTTTAAAAATTCCCGATCTAATAAACATAAAAGGTTTGTTTATAACATCTCTATTTTCCACTTCAAATAGTGACCCGTCCATATTAATCCCAGCCTTGATTCTATGATCTAAATAAGTTGTATTAAACGCCGTTGCTCCCCCAAAAGAATGCCCCATCACGCCTATGTTATTTAAATCTATTATCCCTTTAAATTGACTTTCGATTGCACCTGAATTAAGCTTTTCAATTTGGTTGATTACAAACTCTACATCTCGTGTCCATATATTTCCAATTCTTCTGCGTTCATCTATTGTTGTCATCTTTGTTTTATAGTCCGTTACACGGCCATCCGGAAAAATGGTAGCAAAGGTGCTATACGTATGATCGATTGTGACCACGATATACCCATGACTGGCCAGATTCTCGGCCTGTGATGCATGTAGAACTCTACTGGTTCCCATTCCGTGAGATAGCAGTACCAAGGGATAAGGGCTTGTAGAAGGTAATATTTCTACATTATCATAAGAGTTGGTTTTACTATACTTCCAGTAATCGAACACAAAATCGGGAAGGTTTAAAGAATTAGAGTATGTCTGAATATACTTTTTGAACATTTCTTTATCTTTTGGAAAAAGAGCTTCTCTCTTGTTGTTATTGCCCTTTTCAGTAGGGTACCAAACTTGAACCATTAGTTCCCTCTTATCGCTTTGATCTTCAGTTAAGACTTCATCTCTGTTCTGATCTGTAAAATGAAAAGTTTGAGTACCCACTTTCTCTGGACCATCAAGCTTTGGCAAATGAAAGACAGGCAAGTATACAGACAAGCTGGTAGATACAACAAGTAGAATGACGATTAGGGAAGATAAACTATATTTCAATGGCTTCCCTATTTTTAGGTTCACCATCTTTTCTGATTGCCTGAGTAAAACGATGAGTATGAAAAGAGCCGTCATAATATATACCAAAAGCAACTGCCATCTGTATCCCTCGACAAACAATTGAACTACAAATATAACGCCACTTCCTATACACAAAACCAGTCCTGTTTTCTTTGCACCTCTTTTCATAAACAATAGATCTACGAGTAAAGCGAAACAGGATAGAACTAAAAGTATCTCAAATAATCTCATTTGAATTCCTCTCTTTCATCACGGACTTTTACAGGTTATTTACTTCGCTTCGTTCATGAATGCGCTCAGCTATTTCTTTAAATTTGGTATCTTATAAATAATGTGATTATTTGTTAATGTTAAGTCAATCGCCACAACATTGTATTATGGAGATAGTTTCATCAATGAGCTGCTTAAATTCAAGCGATGGTGCAGCTGTTCCTTAACCTGGAAGATGTACGTTTCCCGTCAACAGATACGTGCTGGCCGTAGGGCTCTATCTTTTTCGCCTCCGAATTGCTAAATTTCTTGGCCCTCGATCCATTCTACGTCTTCTTTTCCTCTGGTTGTGTCACTCTCATCTCCCCCTGTCTTGAACTGTTTGTTGAATTTGCTTCTTTGATGCTAATGAAATTTTAACCAATGAATATGTATTCCCCATGACCTCAATATGAACTGAATATGAACAAGCAAATAAATTAATAATAGAATCCTGTATTAACTTCTCGTGTTCAGGAATCCATCTGTCTGTTGCTGGGCGATTCGCTTGGATAAAGAAAATAACTCACACTTTCCGATTCAATCATTCTTCGAACCAACAACGTGTATCCATCCTCGTTCCTAGGTTTCTCACGGACTTGCTGCTTGTCACATAATTGAATGACTTTTTCTCTGTAGCTTAATAACGTTGTTTCTTTATTAGAAACTTTCAAACATTTTTTGAAAAACCCCTATGATTTACCTATGATTAGGCCAAGCTGCATGTGTTTTTTTGATATTTTAGCAACTGAACATTATCTCTTTAGGAGTGATGCATTATAAACTATTGATCATTTGGTAAGAGAACAATGTCATTCCGGAATACACCCTTTTCACTTATCACATCGCAGGAAGAGTAAACGAGATGTTCAACTGGCTGTTGATAAAAACGGATAGTTGATGATGACATCAAAATAGCCCTACCTACCCTCCCTGAGTTTTGGGCTAACGAAGATGCCATAATCGCACATGTAAATACCGATCATTACCAAACATACCTCAAAAATACAAAAAAATATAATTACTACCACGGAAGTTTATCATTTGGAAAACATTGAATTATAAGATCAAAGCACATGAAAGTACGTTGTTTTCGTTTATGTTAATATCATTCGATTTTCGTAATGGTATTATCATTTATCTACCGAGAAAAAGTTTCTTTTATAGAAACTCTATCTCTTTATTTGAACTTATTTAAGTTCTCACTTAATATTGGCCTACGTAAAGGAGGTGAAAGTATGAATTCAAAAATCCTTATAGCACTAATGTCACTTGCGTTAAGTGCTTTTGCCATTGGAACGACAGAATTTGTTATTGTCGGTATTCTGCAAGAGGTAGCCACAGATCTTGGCATATCAGTAACCCAAGCTGGGACACTGGTGTCTGGGTATGCAGTTGCCCTTGCTATTGGAACCCCGATCGTCGTAGTTATTACCGGGAAACTGCCTAAACAAGGATATCTGGTGTTCCTCATGATCGTGTTCACTGCAGGGAATGCTCTGGCAGCAATAGCTTCTACCTATTCCATGTTGCTCTTATCAAGGATAATTACTGCTGTTGCTCACGGTGTATTTTTCGCTGTTGCAGCAACAGTGGCCGCAGATATGGTTCCTGCTAACCAAAAAGGCACCGCCATTTCCATCATGTTCACGGGGTTAACCGTTGCTACCATTCTAGGTGTTCCCCTTGGAACATATATCGGACAGGAATTTGGTTGGCGGATGTCATTTGCCGTGGTCGCTGTATTAGGGCTAATCGCTTTGTTGGTCAGTATTATAGCCGTAGAAAAAGTCCCGCGTTCAAAGCACTCACCGAGCCTTAGAGATGTTGGAAGTTTGATTTTCAATCCTCGGATCATCACTGCACTGCTAATGACGGTACTGGGTTTCGGCGGAACCTTCGCCTTATTTACGTATATCTCTCCTATCCTTAAAGAGATTAGCGGATACTCAGCCTTGTCTATTTCATGGCTGCTGTTGGTTTACGGTGTTGCAGTGGCAATTGGGAATATTATCGGGGGGAAATTAGCAAATGGGCATCCTGTCAAGGCACTTCGATTCGTATTTCTATTTCAAGGCATTGCCCTGCTGCTGCAAATATGGCTACTGCCCAACAAGACGCTCACTATTTTGTCCCTTATATTAATGGGTTTCTTCGCCTTTATGATGTCTCCCGGCGTACAGTCTTACATTCTAATGCTTGCAGAAAAGCTGGTACCTTCTGCTAAGGATGTCGCTTCTGCATTAAACATCTCTGCATTTAATATTGGGATAGCTGCTGGTTCTACTTTGGGTGGGCTTGCTGTAGACCATAAGCATATTATGGATACGGCTTGGATCGGTGCAATTATGGCTGGATTCGCATTTTTACTCGCAGCTATAAACTACAGAATGGATAAGAAACAGAATCTTTTTGTTGAGGAGAGAGGATAAATGAACTTGAAATCATTAGACCTGTTAGAGAAAGAATTGGAATTTACAAGTTTTAGCCATAAAGATGCGCTCGCCATTGGCAATCGGATTGTGCAGTATGCCCAAGAAAACAACGTAGCGGTGGCCGTGCATATTGAACGTAACCGAGTTCCTGTGTTTACGCATCTAATGGATGGTACTTCGGAAGAGAATTATGTATGGTTATTTCGTAAAAAACGGATCGTCGATCACTATAATCGCAGTTCTGCCTACATCAACCAGCGCTTTATCCAAAGCGGTGCATCTCATGAAGAACACTCCTTGCTTTCCACTGCAGAGTATCAAGCAGTTGGCGGTTCTGTTCCCATCCGTGTCAAAGGTGTTGGCGTAGTCGGGTCTGTGACGGTCGGAGGCTTGACGGGCGAATTAGACCATGCTTACGCAGTTGAGGGCATTCGCCTGTTTTTAAAAGGAGAATAAGTGGTCATGGTTATGGCCACTTTAATGATGAGAGGGTTGGGCGTAAAGCTCTTTTCCTCTCTTTTTCATTCATAATCAGTTCATCAAAAGCAACTTTCTATGTACCTATTCATCCCTATCGTGCATATGTGAGCATGTGTGCTCACCATTTCACAAAAATACGGTGACCTGTGTTGCAGTGAATTAAGGGATCTGACTAAATCAGAATCAATATTAATATTAATAGTTCCAAAATAAATACTAAAATTTCCCGCATTCAGTAAATCTGAAACTGCATTGATAGTCATGAAGACAATATATAAAGAGGCTTAGAGGTGAAACAATGAAACAATATGAGGTTGCAACCCTAAAAAAAGGACTACTAATTCTAGATGCATTGCAGCAAGGTGCACCCATGAGACTGACTGAGATTATGCACCGGTTTAACCTTAACAAGTCTACAACTTTTCGTCTGCTCTATACGCTGGAAATGACAGGTTTTATTCAAAAAGATGGTCTCACGTACAAAGCTTCTGAATTAAAGGAGCACCATTCATCATCTGCAAACACTCGACTTAATTGGTTAGTTGTTCCATCCTTGCATCAATTAGCACTGGAACTAGGCGAAACCGCATATATCGGAGTTTTAAATGGGATGAATGTCATGACAGTACAAGTGGTGGAGGCTAATCATACCATCCGTAGCCACACACGCGTAGGTGATTCCGCTTATGCCCATCTAAGTGCCTTTGGGAAAGTTATTCTGGCACACCTAAGCGATGAACAACAAAAAAAAATGCTTACACATCTTACCCTGCACAAAGCAACTAAGCATACTTTTGACGACAACCATTTATTAAAAGAGCATCTAAATGTAATCCGTCAACAAGGATACGCCATTGATGATGAAGAAACAGAAGTAGGTTTACGCTGCGTAGCAGCACCAATATTTTATAATGGTAAAGTAATCGCAGCATTGGCTATATCCGGCCCTGCTGCACGATTAAGCCGAAAGAGAGACCGTGCGGTAAGTAAAAAATTGAAGGAATGCAGTGCACAGATTTCCGGTCTACTTTGATCTCATCAACTTCGAAAAGAATATAAACCCAAAAAGAAAATAATAAGAAGCTTATAAAAATGCTAATACCAAAATTAATAATTTGTATGGGAATTTTGGTGACCTTCTTAGTGAACTTGCAATCGCATTTGAACTTGATCTAGACCCACGAGATAAACGTATCATAACAGAACTTATTATATTCCAAACAGAACCATACAAATTTACTTTAGATGGGATGAAAAACAAGAGATTATCTACACAAAATCATCCTAGAAGAATAATAAGGTTTTATTTTTCTCAAAAAAAAACCACCCCGAAGGGTGGTCCGTACTCATGATGAGCACTATAGGATTTGGATAGGAGTGGAGAGTCATGTCCTGAACCTGTAGCTTTTAGAGTAACGTACTTTCATACCGTGCATGATGCCAACCGTGCCGCTTTCAACAGCATTCAAAACCACTATTTCTTCATAATAGGAATGCTGCCCGTTAGCTTAATAAAAAGAGCAGGCCACCGCAAGCACCTGCTCATCAATACATTATTCGACTATCGTTCCCCGTTAGTTAAACAGATTTCTGTTTTAAAATTTAAATATTGAATATGGTTCTATACTACGGGATTTGTAATATTCAAATAAAAAATCTCTAAGTGTTTGAGGGAACTTCAAGTTCATTTCTTTGTCCTGCTGTAAAGCCTCAATTATCATTGAAATATCTATCCATTCAAATCCAATCTGTGCAACATCATTCTGTAAATGACTAAGCTTGTCTTCGGCACCAAAAGAACAAAGAAAGATGAATTCAATTGCATGCACTTGTTTAACTAAAAAAGAGTACTCATGATTATTAGAAATATATTCTCTAACGCAAATTAATTTTTTTATAGCTGTATTAATATTCAATTCTTCAGTACACTCGCGTAGAATAGTATCTTCAATTGTTTCGCCTGATTCTTGTCCGCCACCTGGTAATGTGTAATAAATACCTATATTGTCAAGCCTTTTCTTAATAAAGAGAACCTTATTTTCGTTTTCAATAATTGCTTTAGCCGTATTTCTGACCACAATATCCCCTCCAGTCAAACTTATTAGACGTTTTTTTCTGCAATTTGTTTCTTCATTAATCTGCCCGTTAGCTTAATAAGAAGAGCAGGCCGCCGTAGCGCCTGCTCATCATGTGTGTTATTCAACTATCGTTTCCTGTTAGCTGAATGATTTTTGGCTTCAGGCTTCAATCCTGTTTGCAGGACATGAAAGTACTCAGCCAGTATTTCGTCAAAATTGGGTTCATCAGATAGCTTCTCAATATATCTCCATAAAATCATTTCTTCCGTTTCAATGTGAACAACCTCGTACTCCATCTGTGTAGATTCCCAAACAGTAACTTGACCCAAACATCGTTCAGACTCGTTAATTATGCCAGTAGATGGGTTAGGAACACTGTTTTCAGGATTCTTATGCTTCACATATTCTGTAGAGATTGATAAATATGCTAGATCACTCTTATTGGATTCTACCCAAAGCTTAAATTTATCTCGAATCATTTCAGATCCCTCCCTAATGGAGTAAGCATATCAAATCGACCTAACAATTGTACTACAGATGTCTAAAATTATGACCTTGTTTCATGGCATTGCTGCTCGTTACTTCAATGAACAACGGCAGCCGATCGCGTGGCCCGCTGCCGAATGTCGTGGTGTTATCGTTACCCGTTAGCTTAACGAGGTCGCCGCTCTAAACCGGCAGACTAGTCATTATAATCTCCGATTATATATCTGATTTTTCCGTTTCATACCAAGTTAAATCTATGAGAATGGGAGGCCAGAATGTCGGGTCTATCCATTCGTATTCCAAATCTTTTGTCAATTTAGCAAGTAAAATGTTTCCTTTTTCGTTTTTTTGAATCTTCCACTTACCACTTGCTACTGCTTTTCCAGACTCAACCAAGTTGTAAGCAATTCCCCATTTCATGGGTAGCGAGTTGGTGTTCTCTGTTTCCTTTATTTTTTTGTCAAATAGCATTTTTGTTTCAAGTTCAACTTCTATCGTATCTTCAGAATTCCATATTTCAGTAAACTCATACCCTTTAAACTTTGAGCTTTGAATCATATCTTTTAATTCATCTGTTACGTAGATAATGCCAGTTATATTCTCAGGAACTTTAAATATGAGCTGATTTTTTACTACATCTTCTTTAAAGTATGCTTTTCTAATATTACTATTAGTAATGATAGTTCTATTATGATCTAGGGCATCAACCACATTTAATACATTCAGGATATAGTTAGGTTCATCGTAAGTAATGGGTATAAACTGAGCTTTATCTTTTAATATTGGCAATAAAAAACTCATCACATTCACTGAAACAATCGGAATATAAGTTAGAAAAGACAGAAAATCTTTATACTTTCTTTTTTTAAAGAGTACAAACTCTAATTTTGAATTATCGACGATTACATCACCCGTTAAACAAAGATCATAATTTTCATCTTTCAATCCAATTATAGTACTCTTCTCACTATACCCTAATTTCCATATTTTCATATTTATTTTTCCCACTTTCCAATGAAAATTTCAGCACAATCAGGCCTGTTGATTAACCATGAAAACAGGAGTTCCGAGTTCGAGGATGCTCCTGTTTTATTCTGAGTTTCAACTTCCCCGTTTAGCCTAATCCAGCGGCGGTAGTCTAATCTTTTATTTTGTCATACAACTTTATCTTAAGTAACTAATTCTTTATTTTCTCTTTTATCAGAACGTAGGCCTTAAATTTCCTCTTTTAATAAACTTTTAATTCTTCAAAGAATACCTCTTCGAAGATAGCCAGTAGTACCTGATTTGTTCTAATGGAATAAAGTGATATTCGTCGAAGTGATTAAGCTATCCTCCCTCTATGGAGAATCACTTTTCTCTTAAATACTCACGTTTTCTTAGTATATTAACCATGTTTGCTCATTACAGATAACACTTTAGTGGAACGAAGTTGTAGATGAAGAAATTTATGGGACTGGTAAAAGTGCAAAAAAGTCTCCACCTAGACCACTTGCTGTAAAAAGTGGTTTCTCCGGTAAATAGCTGTATGTTTGTCGTTATCCATCATCAATGCTGAGTCACCATATGTAATTATATCTGGATGAAAATACAAACCTATCAGTTATCTCCTCCTAGGATTTGTTATCAATAGTTAGATTATAACTGAGCTCTTTATATTCATATTATAGTTTAATGTTGTTGTATAACATGATTTAGACTTCGATTCTCTAAATCAATATATAGTTTAGTATTTAGAGTGTTTCATTATTTCGTATCCGTCAACCCCCCCCCACCTCCAACGTTCAATTCATTCATAAGAAAATGAAGGCAACTAAGTAAAGGAGGTTGCCTCATGACCACGAAAGACAACGTATTATGAATCAAACGTATCATAGACTACAAATCGAGCGGCCTTTCCTTGTCAGTATGGTGTACCGCCAACTACTTAAAGTTATATCAGCCCAAATATCTTTTGAAAATGTGTCCTATTTGCATGAGATACGTACCAAGTGAGGCTTTGCTCCACATCTTTCTTTGACACGCAAAGGCAATATTATTTTGTAAATCATATCATGTCATTTCCGAACATGTAAAATCCTGATAGCATCAACCAAAGTACAGAAATTAATACAGCGCATATGACTCCCCAGCGTGTCACAAAAGTTTCATTTTCTGGCTCATTTTAACAATATCGTAATGTGGTTTACCGTAACCTTTAGCAGATTGGTCACTTAATGAGCAATAAAAAATAGCCACCTGTAAGGGTGGCTCGCACTCAATAAGAGTGCAAAAGTATAGATAGGAGTGGAGAGTTCTGTCCTGAACCTGTAGCTTTTAGAGTATCGTACTTTCATACCGTGCCTGATGCCAACCGTGCCGCTTTCAACTGCATTCAAAACCACTATTTCTTCATCATAATAGTTCCGGCTTTTCTTGTTGGATCCAATGACCGCAATCCAGATTGACCACTTCCGCATTAGGCACGAATTTTGTCAGGTTTTCAGACTTCTGGACCGTATCCCGATCACCATAGATCATGAGAGTCGGCTGTACCATAAAAATGAAGGGGGTTGCGATTTTGGATGAGCTGTTTCATCCCTTCTTCATTTAGCGATTTGATTAATGCCTCGCATTTAAAACGTTCTGACTTTTAATGAGAATTAAACCCTAAATGATTGAGAAATACAGTAGCTCCTCTCTCTTAAAGATCAGGGAAACAATAGACCCAGATTTATGCAGTACCAAAAATCCTTTTAACGATTCTTTTGTTATTTATATTTCCTTATTCTGTAATATTTTTTTGCAATGTTGAAATTTTAGCCCTTCTTCAGATGAAGCGATCAATATTCCAAGCCTTCTTAATCGTGTTTCTTCTTTCTTGGCACTCATTACCCACCAGATAGAATCTCTTTTATAGGATGGTGATAAATTAGTGAAGAATAGCCAGGCTGTTTGATTTGCCTTGATTTGTTCTTCATATTCTTTGGCAAGTTCCACGTTTCTTTGTTCAGAGGAATAGCCTTGTGAATCGGTTCTGTTGTTAAAGACGTGCATTCCTTCTGGTCTCATCTTTCCAAGCTGTATTTGTGCTTTTACCTTCTTTAC
This sequence comes from Pristimantibacillus sp. Z349TD_6, assembly GCF_056173205.1. Taxonomy (NCBI): domain Bacteria; kingdom Bacillati; phylum Bacillota; class Bacilli; order Caryophanales; family Paenibacillaceae; genus Pristimantibacillus (SeqCode); species Pristimantibacillus sp. Z349TD_6. Next base: position 4,687,414 of record NZ_CM149662.1, read on the forward strand.
GTTCACAGCACTCCATACACTATTTACTTTGCGCGGAGTAAAGCGAATCTTATAGCTTTGTTTATCAATGGTTTTTCGTATACCGTCAATCCACCCAAAACAAAGAGCGGCATCTACTGATGCAGACCAAGTAAGACTTGCACGCCCTGTACTTATCCCAAAATAGCCCACCCAAATTTCATTAGCTTCAGCATGATGTTCTTCTAACCAATCGTTAAACTCTTCTTGGTTGTTGAAAAAAACTACATCACCCATTGTTCCAGCCATTTTAAAATCGCTTGGTTTGTTTCTTCCGGCTTTTCTTCCTGGATCCAATGACCGCAATCCAGATTGACTACTTCCACATTGGGTACGAACTTTGTCAGGTTTTCAGACTTCGCAACCACATCCCGGTCGCCGTAGATCATGAGGGTCGGCTGCTGGATGATTGGGTTCACTTTCGCCAATAAGCGCCAGTTGCGGTCAAGGTTCCTGTACCAATTTATGCTGCCCGTGAACCCTGATGTTTCAAAAGCGGAGACGTAAACGGCCAGCTCGCTTTCGCTCAATACGGGCTCACCGAGCGGTGTTTCTGCTCTGGCGAGATTGATCAACGCCATACCTGGCTCAGGTGCTCTGAGAGGCTCGTTCTTTCGGTACAGGTTGCGAAGGAACCTGTATGTATTGTCTTCAAATACGGCGTCCGCGACGCCTGGCTGTCGATTGAAGTGGACGAAATAGAAATCGCCGCCAAGTATTTCTTCCATGAACTCGATCCAGGGTTTTTCTCCGCGCTCTTGGTAAGGCAAGCTCAGATTTATCACTTTATTGACGCGGTTTGGATGCAACAAGGTCAGTCCCCAAACGACGAATGCACCCCAGTCATGACCGACAAAGGTAGCGTCCTCGTATCCATAGTGATCGAGAAGCGCGATGAGATCACCCGACAAGTGTTCAATGTCATAGTCTGTTACTTCGGTCGGACGGGATGAGTTGCCGTAACCCCGCTGGTTGGGGACGATGACATGGTAGCCCGCTGCGGCAAGTGCGTCCATCTGATGGCGCCAAGAAAAGGCATGCTCTGGCCAGCCGTGGCAGAGTACAATAGGTTTTCCTGCGTTTTCTTGGCCTGCTTCAAACACTTCGAGTTCCACACCGTTGGCTGAAATAAGGGTGGGCTTGGGAAAATCGGTTGGATTAAACATTGAATTAAAACCTCCTTCTTGTGATACTTGTAGTATAATGGATAAAAGGTGACATCAAGGTGTCACCATTCTGAAATCATGTAAAAAAAGAGGGCAATTATGGACAAAGTGGAGAGACTCATTTCGATTATCATGATATTGCTGAAAAAAGAGGTTGTTTCTACAACGGAATTCTCACAACTATTCAATGTCTCCAAAAGAACGATCCTTCGCGATATGGAAACATTGAGCTTATCGAACATCCCGATCTACTCTGTCTATGGGGTCAAAGGGGGCTACGGCATAATGGATGAATACAAGGTTGATAAACGCCTTTTAAGCAGCTCCGATTTACAGAATATATTAACTGCGCTCGGTGGATTGGAACAAATCCTCCGTACTGAAGAAGTTGAAAGAACGATAAAAAAAATAGAGGCAATGGTTAGTCCATTGTCTCTAAATCGTTCCATTCAACTGTCGTTTTATGATTGGGAAGGTCGGTCCGAGATTCTTGAAACCTTAAAGACATGTCAAGAATCCATTTCAAAAAAGAGGCTGGTTTCGTTTGATTATACAGATAAGGACGGGGCTGTAACGAATAGAATGGTCGAGCCCTATGAGCTGCATTTTAGCGAATCGAGTTGGTATTTGAAAGGATTCTGTTTACATCGACAGGGAAATCGAACTTTCAAGTTATCTCGGATCGATCATATTATTATAGATGAACGCGCGTTTCATCCTAGAGACGATTGGTCAGAGCAAGTACACGAAGCAAATTATCTACCTGAATTCGTCACGATTAAGGCATGGATATCGCCTAGCATAAAAGATCAAATCATCGAAAGGTATGGTCGAAGAAGTATTGAAGACCATAGTTCTGGATTTTTATTAGCAACCATTTATGTCCCACAAAATCGTATGGGATTTCAACTTTTAGCAAGCTTCGGCACTCATCTAAAAGTTGTAGAGCCCAAAACCTATATTGAAGACTTCCGAAATTATTTATATCAAATGATGGAGAACTATTCCTGATAGATTTAGCATTAAAGCTTTAACTTCAACTCAACTTTTCGCCATCACTTATGGTAAGGTTCAGCTTAACGGGTCGATCGGCGAAAAATAAGAAGGAGCTTGTCACGGCGTGACAGCTCCTAGAAATCCAATTGGTTAACGTAAACAATATTCTTTTATCGCCGTCATCTTAACTTGTGCTCTACATTGTAAATGTGCTAAGTAAAGACGGCCATACCGACATTCTTTCACGGCAAGACGGACATGTGGTTTCCCCCGCTAAATAATGCATTTGCCCAGCCAATGTTTGCTCTCCGATAGCAGCCGCCCGCTCCGCTAGTGCGCGTACTTCTTCCTCTGCAAATGACGCTGCCGGAACGATTAGTTGTGATTCCTGGCCAGTGTGAAAAACGGGATCATGTTCATAAGCTTGAAGAATTCCTGCATGATTTTCATTAGGCCATATGAACACATCTTCCTCGCAGGCCGAACACACGGCCACATACTCATCACCGTTACTAAACGTCAACAACATGTTGGCAGTGATATATGATCCCCTATAAGCAGCGTCCGCAACAAGAATGTAACGCTTCTCCATCCCATCTATGGAATGTTGGGCTGTATAGGCAAATACTTCCTTTGTAAGCGCCCTGAGCTTGCCAATTGCTTCTACATATTCACGATACAATTCCGTACAAACGGAGCTGCCTACATCCTCAGCTAGTTCAGCCCAAGATGCTGGGAATGGCGCCTCATCTCGCCCATCGGAGCTTGCCTCGATGATACCGCAATTGAGAAACAGTTCTTTACGCACTTCCACATCCGATGTGGAGCATGCTAGCTGTGCCAAATACGGCATCGCCGCGTATGTAGCCGTATATATCGTATTTTGATGGAACAAATACTCCTGAAAGAGTTCGTCAAAAACCTCCTGATTATATTGTCGCATTAGCTGCTGCAATAACACAGGTACGTTCTCTGCAGAACCGTACGGCCCATCTAGCTTTCCCCATACATCGCTATTCCACTTAAGCAAGCTTTCCCTCCGTTCCTAATTGCCAATTTCTATCCTTTCTACTTATTGTATCACATAAAAAACTGGAACCAGTGCCCAACATCCTAACTCTTCAATGTCACTTAGGGTACTTCTCGGCTTAACGGGGCTATCGGCGAAAAATGCGCCGCGGTGCATAATTGCCAATATTTTATACCCGATTCAAAGGCTATGACCAAGCTTTCATGACAAGCACAAAAGACCACCGAAGTAATCGGCAGCCTGGTTGTCAGTGATTCAACTATCGTTACCCGTTAGCTTAATTCATCTTGTTTATTCTTTCCAACGCTTCTTCAATGGTTTCATACTTAATGCTATCGTATTCCCAAGTCAAATGGCGGTTAATGGCTGTTGCTACTTCTCCCCATGTTGGACGAATAGAATCTCGTATGATTGCATTTATCCGTTCTTCAATTGCAATTTGATCAAATGTACGCACTATAAATGTCGCTCGGCCATCAATTATTAGCTCTTCATCAAGCATAGAAAGGAGTCTTTCTGTTGTCATAACACGGAAATAGAAATATTCAACCCTCTTCACCTTCCTCCTCTCCAATATAAGCAGCACCGCGAGCAAGGAATCCTTTTGAACTTTCTTTTATTTCCACAATATCAAGATATTTTAGTATGGGTTTTATCATATACTCCCCCTGTTACTTCTAAAGCTTAGTTCGGCGTCTCAACTAACGTTCCCAGTTAGCGCAATCCCTTATCTGCTGCCTCTAAATAGTCGAGAAGCAGCAGTCGAGCTTTATCGAAGTTCTCGTACTCTTTAAAGAACTCCGCGTACTTACCGATACTTCCCTCGATGAATCTATACTGCGGGTACCAATTAAAGAAAGAAAGCTCTAACAATTCTCTTTGTCGGTGAGGAATATCTTCTATTTTACCAGTCAAGACATAACTTAAAGTACCCGCAATATTCATACAGTAGGTGTTAAAATCGCCATTCAATGAATTTTCTTCATCTCTTAGCTTCATAAAAGCAGAACGAAAATACTCCTGACTTTTATCAGAATCTCTATACGGGAATGGATTATCTAATTCAATGCTCTTCAATTGATGAACCATTTCATCCATGAGTTTCCCCTTTATTAGAAATTTTTCCATTCTCTATTTGTTGAACAAACGTCCTTCTATAATTGAATTTCATTCCTTATCTTCAAGTAGTTTGTGCTGCTTCATATAATCTTCATATGCGTCATTTACTTTCTTTTTACAGATTATTTCCCATGATTCTTTTAGTTCCGATACCATCTTATTGTTATAAGGATTAGGGTCCATATCACCTCCAAATCCTATCCACGAATCAGGGGCTACATCACCCTTTTCATCTGAATATGCTATTTCAAGAGGCGCTGCTGCATGCCCTGAGAACTCAATCAGGATTCAAGTGAAGTTGTGATATTTTTAATGACGGTTTCTTCATTGCGCTCCAATCTGGTGGATCAGTGAAGAAAGTCTTCAGTCGATCAAAGATTTGTTCTCGCTCTTTGAACCAATAGGTACACTCATTAATCTCAAAACAGAGGATGAGCGAAATATCAAAGGGTTGATTTGCCTCACTAAATGAAAATTCATTCACGATTGTTTGTTCGTCAATTCCTCCCGGATCACTAAGGTCCTCGTCGTCTTCAATCTTTGAGTTAGCAGATGTTTCTTCACGAAGATGAATGTGTTGTTCGAATAATTTCTTAGCTTCGTTCACATGGGAAATGAATCTATTCGGATCAAATAGTAATGAAAAATAACCCATCAACTCTTCGAACAATCCTCGCTCAGTGAGACCAATTTCTATTCTGGTAAAACCATGTGTTAAGCCGGGCTTTACCTCTTCCATATAGGAATAGTTGAAGCGAGCTAAGTTTGCCGCATAAGAATTTCTGCCAGTACGATAGTTGTAGAAAGAGCTGCACAGCAACCAGACAAGAGGTGGATAAATCCACCAAAAATATTTATTATGGTCTCGATATAAATTACGATTGGCTGTCCCAAGTAACTCAAAATAATCTGCCAGTTTACCGAGCTCGCCATTCTCATATAACGGATCTAGTAATCCTCGAAACTCATAAAGTCCTAAAGAAAAGTGGTTGTCGATTGAGTATCCTTCATTCAGATATTCCCGATTCCTTTCCTCCGTTCGCTCGATAATCTCCTTTAACCCTTCATAAAACAATAGTCGATCATTCACCCGTATACACGCTCCTATATAACCAATGATGCCTATTTCAATCCTGGCTCCTAATCTTCTCATACTAACACATATTGGAAGTATCCTGCCCGTTAGCTCAACGAGGCTGCCGATTTATGCCGGCAGCCTCATCCTAGTTGTTTCCCTTTAGCGCAATAAGATTTTGCTAACAAGCATTTTGTCTATTATATAGATAACTGCCAATGCGTGAATAAAAGTAAACTCCAGCAATAGATCTCTATTTTTTCAGCTATATCAAGACTTACCTAACGATTTCTATTTCAAACCGACCACAATCAGTCCTTCTGAGGGTAAATCTACTGTTTGGTACTGTTCAAATATCCTATAATTACCTTCTAGGTCCACTATTCCAGGCTGTCCTTTATAAATAACACATCCATGTCCATTCATAAATCTTGAAGCTTCATCAAAGATAGGTTCAATAACATAATCACCATTAACATCAATAAATCCCCATTTTTCTTTTTCTAACACTGGAGCTAATCCATTACAGAAGTCGTTAACGTTCTTAAATTTGTTAGGAATTATCTCATTTCCAACTACATCGATAAATCCATATTTTTTCCCTCTGAAAAATGCTGCTCTCCCATTTGAAAAGTTTCCAATAAATTTGTATTTTGGTGACAAAACAACTTCTCCATTAGAATTAATACAACCATGTTTATAAGATTCATTAATAATTACTGCAAGACCTTCAGAAAATGATTGTGCATTTTCCCATTGTGGATCAATAACAATGTTTCCAAGAACATCAATATAACCATGCTTATTTCCTATCTTCACAACTGATAATCCTTCAAAAAAAGCATCTAAGCGGTCATAAATAATCGGGATACATACACTTTCATTAGCATTAATTGCGCCAAATTTACCCGAAATTTCAACAGTTGCTAGTCCATCAGCTGTGAATCTTGAAAATCCATCATATAGATATGGTATAATAAGCTCCCCCGAGTAGTTAATAAATCCAAGTTTACCTCCAACTTCTTTTCTCACAGCTGCATAGCCGTAAAGATAATCAGTTGCCCACTCATATTTGTCGGTTCTTATCTCCAGGTTTTCTCTTATTAAAAACTTATGTCCAATTTTTTCGATAATTAATGCATAACCTTCAGCAAAACGATTAATGTCTTCAAAGTTCTCCTTACTCACTAATAAACCATTCAAATCAGAAATTCCATATCTCATTTCCATTATTTATTAGTCCCCCAGTAACCTTTGAAAAAAGTAGTATATTCTTGAAGATCACGTTTATTCAAAACTACATAATTACTATAATTATTACTTCCACCAAATTCTAACGGTATAATATGATGAATATCATAACCATCTCACGAGCCCCCCAACATACCACATATTAGAACTTTTCTACCCGTTAGTTGAACAAGAGACTGCCATGCGGCAGCCCTATCAGTATTGAACTATCGTATCCCGATAGCTTAACGAGGTCACCGCTCTAAGACGACAGCCTCGTCACTATAAGCTCCGATTATATATCTGATTTTTCCGTCTCATACCAGGTTACGTCAAAGAGAATTGGAGGCCAGAACATCGGTTGCATCCACTGATATTTATGAGTATCTATTAAATCTCCTAGAACAATAACACCGTTTTTATTTTTCTGTATTTTCCACTTGCTACTAATAACTGATTTACCTTGTTCAACCAATTCATAGGCTTCCGACCAAGTATAAGTCTTTCCTACGATGTTTTCTATTCTCTGAATTTCCTGCTCATATCTCAATTTTCTTACTCTCTCTTCATCACCCGTGTTCATTGAATCCCATACTTCAACGAATTCGTAGCCCTTAAAAGGTGATTTTTCAATAATATCTTTTAAAGCGTCAGTGACATATACAGCTATCATTTTATGTTGAGGGATTTTAAAAATATATTGACCCTCCAACTTACTTTTATCGAATTCAATTTTTATAATTGAACCATCTTCAATTATAGACTTATCATAATCGATACAATCGATCACATTAGTCACGTTTAAACCACATATGTCTTGTTTCAATTTGAAATCAAGAAATTGCACACTCTTTTGAATGAATGGAGAAAGAAACTCCTTTGTTTCCAAAGAAATAATAGGTATCTCAGGCAAAAAACCATAAAAATCATTGTTTTTACCTTTCTTTACCACTTTCATTTCAATAGGAATAAAATCATCTATTTTCCCTTCAAAATTAATAATTCGCAGTTGATCATTTTTAACCATTAATATTGTGGTATTTGAACTATAAAGTAATCTCCAAACTTTCAATTTGTTTATCCTTTCATTTTGAAATCTCAACCCGCATTTTACCTGTAAGTAATTAAACTCATGGAGCAGCAGCTGCAGCAAAATGCTCCTTGATTGTTCAACTATCGTTCGCCGTTAGTTCAATGATTTGGTCGAAATTATCAATTGATTATGCTGGTCTAAGTCGTTTAATGCATCATTGACTGATTCATATGAAAAACTCCTCACAATTATTTGATTCTCAATTAAATATACATTACCATCCATATTTCGCTCTAAATAATCCATTAGCCCCGATTTCGTACAGATTGAACACCATCTCGTCTGACCATCATTAAATAAAATAGAGATCTCGATGTGTTCTAATGAATTCGCACTTGAATCCTCAACTGAATCGTCAAATTTCCAACTAACTATAACGGGTACACTAATTCCAGAACTTACGAAATAATACTTCTTAAACCACCTGGATCGGTTGTTGTCACCTTTTATTTTAAACTGTTCTTTTTCTTCATCCTCAGCTATCACTTCATATTCATTACCACGAGTCAATGCTTCTAAATAAGGACCAATGTCATTACAAACTACAATTTTACTAGTCATTTTTCACACCTTCAACGTCCTAGAACATTTATTAGTGCTAGATAATAAGTTTAGCTCTGAAGTCGCATGCTGCGTTACACTGCATGTTAGCTCAACAAGCCGCCGAACGCCGACTGCCTGTTGTTTGTAATTCTGCATCAAAAAAACACTTCGGACATTTTAACACTTTCCTATTAATCGGTTGCCACGCTTCAAAACAGTTTGAACATAGTACCCAACCATCCTCTAATTTCTCTACTTGGAAAGAATTGTTCACTATAATTTCATCACCAAATCGACTTTCTCTTCCCATCCATTCGGAGACTTCGCGATATAACAGTTTACGACAGACAAATACATTGCCATCGAGATTTATCGTTATTTCAGGAGTTTCATTGGCTTTAGAAATATGAATTGTACCAAAAGAATTATATATTTCGTAATTCAATTTATGTAAGTTCATTTCGACAACATCACCTAGAAGGAGTTCGACAGCGGATGGTTTTTCCCATTGACGTTGAATAAGGATTCTCATATTGTACTTAAAGCTGCAAACCATTGATAAATGTTTATCAATGTATGTGTCATTTATTAAGTGGAATTCCTTAATTAAACCATCATGAAATCCATTGACAGAATCAAAAAAACAATCCATCTCTTCTTCTGTTTTTATTTCAATATAACTTTCAACGGAATCCTGGATTGCCATGTTTCCACTTCTTTTTTTTGGAGAGTAACGCTTATCACTGTCTTCTTTCTATAAAATTATTGAACAATTTCTAATTACAGTATTCTCGGCAGCTCTTTAACTATCCTGCCCGTTCATATTAAGGTTCAACTAGATAGATCCTTATACCGCAGCCATTGTCAGATAGGTCACCTTATAAACAAAAAAAAACCACCCCGAAGGGTGGTCCGTACTCATGATGAGCACTATAGGATTTGGATAGGAGTGGAGAGAAACCATACTGTACCTTTATTATATGTATACGCTTCCATTTTGTCAATAAGCGTTTTCATTTTGTTCGAAATAAATTGTAAACGCTTTTTTTAATCAAAAAATGACGAACACCCGATTAAAGGTGTACGTCATAGCCTTTAGCAGTAAGTACGATAACAGCCTGATCCAAATACTCTTGACTCCGGAAAGAAAGTCTTAGAACGCCCGGCACGTCTTCTCTGCTCTCAATAATATGAATGTTGCTCAGGTTGATAAGGCTATTCCCAAGCTCACTTGTGATTTTACCGATAATACCAGGATGATCTGGAATATCGACATAACAGTCGAATGCAGAATGAATCATGCCTTTGCGGCGCTCAGGCATTTTGCTGCGGAATTGACCTGCTGTTTCAAAAGCTTCAGCAATCGCATCCCCATCTGAACTCTCCAGCATGGACACAAATTTATCTGTTTCCTTGCTCCAATCACGCAGCAGCTCAAGCAAAACCTTGCGATTATTAATTAATATATCACGCCAAATAATCGAATCGCTTGATGCTATCCGTGTAATATCGCGGAAGCCCCCTGCTGCTAACGATTCATATAGCATATTATTTTCATTATATCCACGAACCTGATTCACAAGCGATACGGCAATGATATGCGGCAAATGGCTTATCGCGCCTGCAATCTCATCATGCTCTTTCGCATCAACTTTTACGATATTCGCTTTTGTATGGCTGAGAAGTTCAACTAGACGCTCCACTGCTTCCTCAGGCGTATTCTCATCAGGTGTCAGCACATAGAACGCGTTCTCGTAAAGATGCGATGAAGCCGCTTCAACTCCTGTACGCTCAGAGCCGGCCATCGGATGCCCGCCAATAAAAGTAGCTTGTCCAAAATCGAGTGATTTTGCACATGCCATAACAGAAGCCTTCGTGCTCCCAGCATCTGTAATGATACAGCCGGGTTTTAATTTAAACGCACTGAGTTTCTCGATATATTCCTCAATGTTGCCAACCGGTACACAAACGAATATAAAATCTGCTTGCTCGGCCACTTCTTGCATTGAAGTCGTTGCAAAATCAACCACACCCCGCTGCATGTACTTCTCTACCTGCGAGGGACGGTTTGAATGTCCGATTACTGTAATACCTGGTTTTCCTTTAAAACAAAGGGCGATCGAACCACCGATCAGCCCTACTCCAAAAATCGCTACAGTCGTCATAACTTTATCCTTGCACCGCCGATTCCTGCAAAACCTGTTCTAGTGCTGTAATGAATTTTTCATTTTGCTCACTTGTACCAACTGTAATCCGAATATGATTCGGGTAGTAAGTCCAGCGCGGTCTTGAAATAATTCCTCTGCGCAGCAATCCGTCGAATACTTCAGGTGATGGACGCTTCACATCTACCATTACGAAGTTGCCGTATGCAGGGAAGTAAGATAAGCCAAGACGATCAAATTGCTCCGACAAATAAGCAAGACCTTGTTTATTTTGGTCACGACAATATTCAATAAATGCTTTGTCAGCAAGTGCTGCTTTCGCTGCAGCTTGTGCCGCTCGCGACGTGTTGAATGGTTCACGTACCTGATTCGTATAGCGAATGACATCAGGATGCCCAACGCCATAACCAATCCGCAACGCAGCTAGGCCAAAAATTTTCGAAAAAGTTCTCAGCACGATTAAATTGCGGTGCTCGCGCAGCAATTGTATTCCGTCTGGAAACTGCGGATCATCGATATATTCCCCATAGGCTTCATCAAGTACAACAAGCACGTTCGTTGGCACCTGCTGCAAAAACTCAGAAAGCTCAGGCAGTGTGACAATGGTACCCGTTGGGTTGTTCGGATTGCAAATCCAAATGATTTTAGTTCGCTCAGTAATTTTAGACAGCATTGCAGGCAAATCATGCTTGCCTTCTTTTAGAGAAACCTCTATGATCGTTGCATTCTCAATTTCTGCATTATGCTTGTATTGCGGGAAAGTTTCGTCCGCCATAATCGTTTCGTCGCCAGGAACGATAAACGCTCTATTAATCATAAGAATAATTTCACTGGAACCTGTGCCAAAAATAATTTGGTTTGAATCAACGCCAAGCTCTTCCGCAAGTGCAGCCGTTAGTTCAACGCTCGCACCATCTGGATAAATATTAAAATTGCCTAATTCTTCAATGACTGCTGCTTTAACTTGTTCAGAACAGCCAAACGGATTTTCATTAGATGCAAGTTTGATGACTTCTTTTAACCCTAGCTCCCTCTTAACATCTTCAACCGGCTTTCCGGGTTGATAGACGGGAAGGTGGACGATATTACTTTTGGGCTGCATGAGCCGTTCACCTCTTTTATAATTGACTAGTCTCATTACTCGACATCCATTGTCTCATATCTGTGTTAGGTTTTAAAGTTTTTTTAACACAAGATTGGTCTATTGCGCAAGATTATATCGAAATTGTGATATATGTTTGATGAACTTATTAACCGGAAGGCACTTTTTTAATCAATGGTTCTGTTTCTGTATATAAAATGAAGTGAAGAATCACCGCTAACATGCCAATAACACTTCAAAATCATCATTAGAAAATGATTTTTTAAGTTCTTCATTCAAATAACGGACATCAGATCCCTTATTTGATGATAATCATGCTTTTTCTCGATATAACGGACATAGGATCCCTTATTTCTTAAATTTACATACAATTGAACGCCTTTTAGATAAAATAGCGGATTCTATGTCCGTTAAATAATAATTTTAGCCAATTATTTTAAAAGAACGGATCCTATGTCCGTAAGCTAGCTTCAAAAGTTACTTTTCAAATCAACAGCTTCGTGCTTCTCCATTTATCCTTGTGCTTTCCCATCCGTCCTCTCCACCCCCGAATCACCGTACCGAAATCCCTCCAAAACAGCTCCCTGCTACAAATTCCTCTCTTAACCCGATAAAGCAAAAAAAGCTCTCCTAGACCAAGTCTAGAGAGCTTTCCGCTATTATTAATATACTACGTCGATTACAAGCCACTTCCGTAACTTATAATTTCCTAAAAAAAGATCCGCTTACCCTTTTAGCTGAGCAACAAAATCGCCGATTTGCTTAAGTCCCGCTTCACGTGTATCTGCAGCATTCAGCAGTGGAATGGCATCTTCTATCGTACGCACAATCGCACTGCCCACGATCACGCCGTCACATTGCTTTTCAAAGCGAGCAACCTGCTCACGGCTTGAAATGCCAAAGCCTACCGCGATTGGCAAATCGGTCGCTTCGCGTACCATCGAGAGGAATTCATCAATACCCGTATGAAAATCAGCTCTCACACCTGTTACGCCAAGCGATGAAACGCAGTAGACAAATCCTTTTGCTTTGCGTGAAATACGTGTTACCCGATCCTTGGATGTCGGTGCCACAAGAGGAATAAGATGCACATTAGCTGCTTCCGCAAGCTGCCTAACCTCTTCATCTTCTTCGATTGGCAAGTCAGGAATAATAAGACCACTGATGCCTTTGCTCTGTACAAGCTCGAAAAACGCTTCAAGCCCATATTGAAACACCGGGTTGTAATAAGTGAACAATATGAATGGAATTTTAACGCCGGCCTCACGTGATTGCTCAGCTATTTCAATACAATCCTTAATTGTAATGCTGTTATGGCGCAATGCTCGCTCAGATGCACGCTGGATAACAGGACCATCTGCTAGCGGGTCGGAGTACGGCACGCCAAGCTCGATCATGTCAGCGCCTGCCTTCTCGAGCGTTTGGATGATAGCAACCGAAGTAGCTAGATCAGGATCACCCATCGTAACAAACGGAATTAACGCCGTTTTGCCTTCAGACTTCAGTCTTGCAAATGCTGTATCAATGAGATTCATGCTTATTTACCCCCAAGTAACCCATAATTGCTTCTACGTCCTTATCTCCACGTCCGGATAAGCTGACAACGACGACTTTGTCTTTATCAAGCGTAGGCGCAAGCTTAATCGTCTGAGCGATCGCATGTGCTGATTCCAGAGCTGGAATAATGCCTTCTGTGCGCGATAGCAGCTGCAACGCATCAAGCGCCTCGGCATCCGTTACAGGAACGTATTCAGCGCGTCCGGAATCTTTCAAGTAGGCATGCTCTGGTCCAATACCAGGATAATCAAGTCCCGCTGAAATCGAATGCGCAGGTTGAACCTGTCCATACTCATCCTGCAGCACATAGCTCATCGAGCCCTGGAATACACCGTGACGTCCTTTGGTCATTGTTGCCGCATGCTCAATCGTATCTACACCGCGGCCAGCAGCCTCAACGCCAAGCAGCTTCACGCTGTCATCATTAATAAATGGATAGAAAATCCCCATTGCGTTGCTTCCGCCGCCAACAGCTGCAACAACATAATCCGGCAATCGACCTTCTTCAGTCAATATTTGCTTACGAGCCTCGTCGCCAATGATACGCTGGAAATCACGAACCATCATCGGATAAGGATGCGGGCCTGTAACTGACCCCAAAATATAATAAGTATCTTCAACATGGCTGACCCAGTAACGAAGGGTTTCGTTACATGCATCTTTAAGTGTTCTTGTTCCAGATAGAACTGGCACAACTTCAGAGCCAAGCAGCTGCATCCGGAAAACATTAAGCTGCTGACGCTTCATATCTTCCTCGCCCATAAACACTTTGCATTCTAGACCAAGCAAAGCTGCTATCGTTGCAGAAGCAACGCCGTGTTGCCCTGCGCCTGTTTCTGCAATGATTTTTGATTTTCCCATACGTTTGGCAAGTACGCCTTGACCAATCGTGTTATTAATTTTATGTGCACCTGTATGGTTCAGGTCTTCACGTTTTAAGTAGATTTTTGCGCCGCCAAGATGCTCACTGAGTCGTTCTGCATAGTATAGTGAAGTCGGACGACCTGAGTATTTATGCAACAAATAAGTAACCTCATCTTGAAACGCTTGATCCTTGGAATAATGCTGATAAGCTTCCTCTAGCTCTAATAATGCTGTCATTAATGTTTCTGGCACATATCTACCGCCAAATTTGCCGAAGCGTCCATTCTCATCTGGTACTTGTGTCATGCTTCCATCACCCTTCTTACAAATAATCGGATTTTCTCAATATCTTTCCGTCCATCCGTCTCAACACCGCTTGATACATCTATCCCGTTTGGCGCATATGTCCTTAGCAGCTCTTGTACATTTCCTTCATGTAGACCACCTGCTACATACAGTGTAATGCCAAGCTCTTCAGCTGCTTGCATATATTCTTTTATCGCTTCCCAATCGAAGGTTTGACCCGTGCCGCCGCCAGGTGCGTCTATCAGTACGGCATCAACAGCATCTCGGTATGGCGTTAATCGCTCTAGAGCAGACATTGGCGAGCTGCCCTCGGCTTCCTTCTTCATGGAAAATACTTTCCATACTTGAACGTTCAGCTGCTCACGCACCATTTGGCAAAACGCTGCCGATTCATTGCCATGCAATTGAACCACGTCTAAAGGAGCGACTAACAAAAGTTCTTGCAGATTAGTAAAGGTTTCATTTACGAATACGCCAACTGTTCTCGGGCGCTCACCGCCAGCTGCCTTTAACTTCGCAGCCGCTGATATAAGCTGCGATGCAGTCGCCTTTTCCACCAATCGCTTGCTGGGAGCAAAGATGAAGCCGATTTCGTGAATGGGCAATCCATCCATCTGCTGAATCGTTTGCACATCCATTAGACCACAAATTTTGATACGCGTCTGCTGCTTCATCGAACGGTTACCGCACCCATTAAATCAGTAACCGATTGTCCTACTTGCTCATGCCGCATAAAATATTCACCAATCAATACACCATGAGCGCCGATTGACTTTAAGTAATCCATATCGCTATTACCCGCAATTCCGCTCTCGCTAATGACAGTAACATTTTTCGGCATAAGTCCGATTAACTCTTCGGTCGTTTTTAGATCCGTAACGAATGTTTTCAAATCTCTGTTATTAATGCCGATGAGCGTTGCTTTATCCAGCTCAAGAACGCCTTCCAGCTCTTCTTTGTTGTGCACTTCTACGAGCACATCCATCCCAATCGACTTCGCAAGATCATGAAACTCACCAAGCTGAGTTGGCGTCATAATAGCTGCAATGAGCAAGATTGCGTCCGCTCCGATTAAGCGAGCCTCATAAATTTGACGATGGTCAATCGTAAAATCTTTTCTTAATAGAGGTACCTTAACCGTTTTTTTCACGGCCTGTAGAAATTCATTAGATCCTTGGAAGTAATCACGATCCGTCAACACTGAAATACAATCCGTACAAGCTGCTTCATATTGTGCAGCAAGCGTGGTTGGCTCAAAATCTGCACGAATCAGCCCTTTTGATGGCGACGCCTTCTTTACCTCGGCAATTAGTCCCATACTTCTGTTGCGGCCAGCTGCCGATAATGCATGTTCAAAGCCGCGGCATGCTTCCATCTCCGAAATTTGTTTCTCCACCTGTGCAAGGTTAAAGCGAGCCGCCAGCTCCTCAACCTCAGTTCGTTTTGTAGCTACAATTTTATCCAGAAACATTTGCCAACTCTCCTGTCGTATGAATAAGACTAA
This sequence comes from Pristimantibacillus sp. Z349TD_6, assembly GCF_056173205.1. NCBI lineage: Bacteria > Bacillati > Bacillota > Bacilli > Caryophanales > Paenibacillaceae > Pristimantibacillus (SeqCode) > Pristimantibacillus sp. Z349TD_6. The sequence goes on from NZ_CM149662.1 coordinate 4,703,182, forward strand.
CGAGCTTCCGCTGCGCCTCGCCTGAATCGATCACCTTGGCAGCAATCTCTGCCCCCTCGCGAAGCGATTGTGCTTTCCCGCCTACATATATACATGCACCCGCGTTGGCAAGCACGATATCACGATAAGCCCCGCGCTGCTCACCTGAGAAAATAGAACGAATAAGTGCTGCGTTAACTTCCGGCTCACCACCCATAACTTCCGCAATCGGCCAACGTGTTAGTCCAAGCTCCTCTGGCGTAACATCGTAGGTTTTCACAACACCGTTTAATAGCTCAGATATTTGTGTAGGTGCAGAGATGCTAATTTCATCAAGTCCATCATGACTGCTTACAACCATTGCACGTTTCAGTCCAAGCTCACCGAGCACCTCGGCAACCGTAGAGGTGCGGCTCCGATCGTAGAATCCAAGAAGCTGTCTATCTGCTCCAGCTGGATTTGTGAGCGGTCCAAGCATGTTGAAAATTGTTCGAATACCAAGCTCACGCCGCGGAGCAGCAGCATGGCGAAGCGATGGATGATACAACTGAGCAAACATAAAGCAAATGCCGATATCCTCCAAGCATTGTGCAGCTTGTTCAGGAGTTATCGTAATTTGTACGCCAAGCGCCTCCAGCACATCAGCACTGCCCGTTTTCCCAGACATCGCGCGATTGCCATGCTTGGCAACTCGGATGCCTGCCGCTGCAGCAATAATGGAGGAAGCAGTTGAGATGTTGAATTTATGAATACCTGATCCTCCGGTGCCACATGTATCGAGCAAACCTTCTTGTTCGGTATGGAGATGGCTCGAATGCGCGCGCATTGCCTCAGCGAACCCGGTTATCTCCTCTTTCGTCTCGCCTTTCATCCGCAGCGCAGTTACGACGCCAGCTATTTGAACAGCTGTTGCTTCGCCGTTCATGATGATGTTCATCACCATTTCTGCTTGCTGCCTCGTCAAACTTGAGCCGCCAATAAGCTGGTTCAGCGCTTGCTGCATCGTTATCGCTTCGGTTGCCTGCATTATTGACCAATCCCCTCTCCGACCTTGACGTAATAATCCGAGTTAATGGAATTGAAGGAATCCGGTGCACTTTTTGGCTGTGCAAAAATCGCTTCAGCCGCACGAATAGCTTTAAGGCTGCCTTTCGCCTTGTTGACCGTCTCCAAATATTCGCTCTCCGGAACAGAATCCCAAACGATTCCCGCTCCTGCTTGTACATAGGCTTTACCGTTCTTAAAAATAATGGTGCGGATCGTAATACAAGTATCCATTGTACCGCCAAAGCCCAAGTATCCAATTGCGCCTGCATATGCGCCGCGCGCTTCATTTTCCAGCTCCGCAATGATTTCCATTGCTCTTAGTTTAGGTGCGCCAGATACAGTGCCTGCCGGTAAACAAGAGACAAATGCGTCAAAAAAGTCTTTATCCTTGTGCAGCTTGCCAGAAACGTTCGATACAATATGCATGACATGGGAGTAACGCTCAATTTCCATAAACGAATCACATGTTACCGAACCAAACTCCGATACGCGTCCGATGTCATTGCGGCCAAGATCAACCAGCATCAAATGCTCAGCGCGCTCTTTCTCGTCCGCAAGCAGTTCTACCTCGTAAGCCTTATCCTCTTCCGGCGTCTTGCCGCGCGGCCTTGTTCCCGCAATCGGTCTTGTCTCCACGCGGTCGCCCGTTACTTTCACTAGCGCTTCCGGCGAAGCTCCAACAATAACTTCCTCACCCATCTTCAAATAATACATATATGGTGAAGGATTCATCATGCGGAGCACGCGATATACATGCAATGGATCAACATCTGTATCAATGCTAAAGCGCTGTGACAATACGACCTGGAAAATGTCACCTGCGCGAATGTATTGCTTCGCCTTCTCAATGTTTCCGATGAATTGCTCCTTCGTCACATTGGATTGTACGTCACCTAACTCGTAATCAACTTCAATTGAGCGTCCAGATGTTACTGGAATGGTCACCGGCTGCTGCAAACGTTCAATAGTTGCTTCAATTTTGGCAACTGCCGCTGCATAGCTCTTCGCGATTTCCGCATCCGTAGAGCCTTCGGCGATATGAACATTTCCAACGATTTGCAGCTGCTGCTTAAAGTGGTCAAACACAATGATTTGATCACAAAACATAAATTGCATGTCATTCATATTCAAATCGTCGATGCGGTGGGCAGGAAGCTTCTCATAATATTGCAGCAAGTCATAGCCGAAAAATCCGATTGCTCCGCCTGTAAAGGGAGGAAGCTCTGGCAACGACGGGCTGCGGAAAGAACGCAAATGAGCTTTTAGAAGCTCAATCGGCTTGTCATTAAGCACATGCTTCACGCCGTGATGCTCAAGCACCATCTCACCATTTTTACCGTAAAGCATCATGAACGGGTCCGTTCCTATAAACGAATAACGCGCCCATTTCGCTCCACCCTCGACACTCTCCAGCAGAAAAGCATGATCCTCTTTCGCAAAATGCTGGAATAGTCGAATTGGTGTTTCAGTGTCCGCCATCATATAGCGAACGATTGGAATTAAATTGTACTGACTGGCAAGACGGGTGACGTGCTGCAGCTCATTTGACATTCCGAACAACCTCCCTCAGTAGTGAAAATTCTATTATTAAAAACAAAAAAAGCTCCTGCCAGAGCAGGAGCGTTGGTTTAGATGATGACGGAAGTGTGTAAGCGGAAAAGACGCATGTGTAGATACGTTGAAGCAGCACTTTTACAATCCTGTGTGCCATTGCACATAAGATCGTTCAGCTTTTTCTCAATCTCGCGTATCTCTCATTGCCTAACTCTGCTTCTCTCAACTAATCTCGACTCATCTCTACTCAGCTCATAAAACTACTCTGCTACTCTCACTTACGTAACTAAATATACAACAACGTACAGCTATGCGTCAACAAAGGGATTTGTTCTTTATGAGCTAAAGTCACAGCTTTATGCTTTAGATAAGTCCGGACGAAGCGCCTGCGCGCCGTTTAAATAAACGTGACGAATCTCCGCTTGCGTCTTGTCCGTATTGATAAGAACCATTAATCTAATACAGCGCTCAAGACTGCCTTTAACCGGAACTTCAAGCGCGCACATAAGCGGAACAAGCTCCCAGCCCTTCATTTGGCGAATAGCTCTAGCAGGGAATGTCTCGTCCAGATCGCTGGTAACCGTCACGAACACGCTGCAAATATCGTCAGGTACGATCTCATTATCGGCCACGATTCCATTCAACATTTCAATCGTTGCATTCAAAATGGGCTGTTCTTCATTAGCATCTACAGTAATAGCACCACGAATTCCTCTAACACTCATTATTGTTGCACCTCCTGCTTTAATTGCTCTACGATCTCACGTACCCATTGGATGCGGACATCGGATTTTATTTCAACTGAACCTATTGCAGTTGGCACAACAAAAACCATCGTACCCTCAGCAAACTTCTTGTCATGCATCATTGCTTCCATAATCTTATCTACGTCCAAATGCTCAGGGAGCCGCACTGGCAGTCCTGCTTTCGCAAGAACGCGCTTCGTTATGGTATATACCTCTTCTGGAGCACCATATCGCATACCCAGCTTAGCCGAGCCTACCATCCCGATGGAAATGGCTTCCCCATGGAGCAGCTCCCCATATCCAGCTACCGCTTCTAGGGCATGGCCAATCGTATGACCCAGATTCAAGATCGCTCTCAAATCGTTTTCACGCTCATCCTTCGATACGACGGCCGCCTTCACGCTGCAGCCTTTATACAAAGCATAACCAAGTGCTTCCGCATCAAGAGCGCGCAATTTCTCCGCATTCTCTTCACACCATGCGACAAACGATTCATCCCAAATTAGTCCATGCTTGATCACTTCCGACAAACCAGCGCTTACTTCTCTTGGGGGAAGGGTTTGCAGCGTGTTCAAATCATACAGGACAAGCTCAGGCTGATGAAAAGCACCGATAATATTTTTGGCAAGTGGGTGATTGACGGCAACTTTGCCGCCCACACTGCTGTCATGCGCCAATATTGTCGTTGGAACCTGTACGAATTTGATGCCTCTCATATATGAAGCGGCAACAAATCCAGCAAGATCTCCAACAACACCGCCGCCAAGCGCAACGATAGCAGACTTGCGGTCGAGACCTTCCTCCAAAGCTTTAGCGACAAGCGTTTCGAGCATAGCTAGCGACTTTGAGCTTTCTCCAGCTGGAACAACGACGCTTGCCGTTTTAAAACCTGCGCCAGCAAGCTCAGACTCAAGCGTTTGCAAATGAATGTCTGCAATATTCGAGTCAGTAATGATGAGCAGCGGCGATTTTTGGCTAATGCCATGCTTAATAAAATAAGAGGATGCCTCCTTCAAGAGGCCTTCCCCGATATAGATAGGATAAGAGCGATCACCAAGTTCAACTGTAAGCTCGCGCATTTTTAATACCGCCCTAGCTGTTCTAGATAATTGTTCAAGTTGGTGCGAATTTCCTCAATGGAATCGCCGCCGAATTTTTCAAGGAATGCTTTGGCAACCTCCCATGCAACGACATGCTCCATCACGACGCTTGCCGCTGGCACAGCACAGCTGTCCGAGCGCTCTACTTGAGCCGTAAACGGTTCTTTAGTATCAATATCCACACTGCGAAGCGGCTTGTAAAGCGTCGGAATCGGTTTCATTACACCTCTTACGACGATTTGCTCCCCGTTCGTCATGCCGCCCTCGAAGCCGCCAAGACGATTCGTTGCTCGATGATAGCCGCGCTCTGCATCATACATAATCTCATCGTGCACTTGCGAGCCGCGAAGCTTGGCTGCTTCGAAGCCAATTCCAATCTCACAGCCTTTAAATGCATTGATCGATACGACCGCTTGCGCGATACGTCCATCGAGCTTGCGATCCCACTGTACGTGGCTTCCTAGACCAATTGGCACGCCTTCGATAATACATTCCACGATTCCGCCAATCGAATCGCCTTCTGCTTTAATTTGATCGATATAATCAGTCATCTTTTGTTCGGTTTCTTTGTCAACGACACGAACCGAGGACTCCTCCGTCAAACGGATCAACTCATCCACGGAAAGCTGATTAGCTGGTGCTTCGATTTCACCGATGCGAATAACTTGTCCAGCTACTTTAATTCCGAATTCCGCGAGAAATTGACGAGCTACCGCACCTACTGCTACACGCGCAGCAGTTTCACGAGCACTAGAGCGCTCAAGCACATTGCGCAAATCCTTCAAATCATATTTAAGTCCGCCATTCAAATCCGCATGACCAGGACGCGGACGATGAACGCGGCGCTTCTCTTCATCGCTGCCTTCAATCGGCTCAATATTCATAACGGAGGTCCAGTGCTTCCAATCGTTGTTTGCAACGATCAGCGCTACAGGAGCACCAGTCGTTTTGCCGTGGCGTACGCCCCCAACGATGTTTGCAGTATCCTTCTCGATTTGCATCCGGCGTCCACGACCATGACCTTTCTGACGACGGTGCAGCTGGAAATTCAGTTCCTCAAAATCAATTTTCAAATTGCTTGGCAATCCTTCAATAATCGCGGTTAATTGGGGACCGTGTGTTTCCCCTGCGGTTAAATATCTTAAAGTCAACTAAAGCTCCTCCTCAAGTGTAAACGACTAACACAGTCCATTGACGGCACAAGCTCGTTTCGCGATGAAATTTAAACCATTTTATAAATGCATCACTTATAAAATTATAAATTTTCAAAACAGCTTTCAAGCGCCTGCTATGCTTTACAGCACTAAACATCTTTGCTCATTATAGTACACAGTTACAGGTTTGACAAGAATTTGGACACCTTGAAAGCCGCTGTAACCGTATAAAAAAAGGGCTGGTGGAACTGTCATCTAAAATGACAAATCCGCCAGCCCGGGCAGCGTGCAGTTAATTTGCTGTTAACCGATCTTTTCTAAGTATCGCCGTGCCTTCACTCGTCAGCAATGGATCATCAACAAGTCTTGTCATTTGTCCACTGTCCACTCCGATAATTTGTGCACATTCCTGAATAGAAATAAAACCACGCCTATAGGCAGCTATAACCTTACGTTTATCCATCGGTTGCTTCATCCTCCAAGTTTATTACATACTAACTAGTATAGGAGAAGATGGAAAACGGTATACATGCCGCTTATACCCGGCGATAAAAGAATGTATCTGCGGTCTCAAATCCGTATTGCGCAGGGGAAAAAATTTGTTCCGTACTGCCTACAAACAGCAGTCCGCCCGGTTTAAGTGCATTAGAAAATTTATGATACAATAAGTGCTTTGCTTCTTCTGTAAAATAAATCATTACGTTTCGGCAAACAATTAAATCAAATGATCCATCAAACGTATCATGCAGCAAATTTTGCTGCTTGAATTGAATAAATTGCTTCAGGGAGTCTGAAATCAAATACGCTCCCTCTGCCTGCTTAAAATATTTTTGCCGGCAAACCTGCGGAACATCGCGCAGCGATCGCTCTAAATAACTGCCTTCCATTGCCTTTTGCAGCACATTTGAATCGAGATCAGTTGCAAGAAGTGAGGATCGCTGCAAGGCACCGAGCTCCGATAAAATCATAGCGAGTGTGTAAGGCTCCTCGCCTGTTGAGCATGCCGCACTCCAAACCTTTAGACGATTAGAAGCAGCAAGCATCTCGGGAAAAAAGCGCTTTTGCAAAACTTCCCAGCGGGAAGGATTTCTCCAAAACTCAGAAACATTAATTGTCATACGGTCCAAAAACTCATTTAGCATCGTCCGATTTTGCTCAATCGCCTTCCAATACTCATCGAACGTTTGATAGCCGTGCTTCATTCGTAATGTAGTCAGCCTGCGTTTCATTTGAGCTTCTTTGTACTGCGACAAATCAATGTCGGTCTTTTGCTTTATTCGAGCAATAAACTGTGCAAAATCACGATCTTCAAGCATAGGCTCCTCCATCGCTTGTGGGCGAAATATTAAATCCACCGTTGAATTGTATGCTCGTATTGCACCAGCTCCGCTGGCGTGAAATAAATGCCGATCTCTTTTTCCGCATTAGCTGCCGAATCCGAGCCATGAATAAGATTGAAATTCGTATGTACAGCAAAATCAGAACGAATAGTGCCGGGATGAGCATCTAGTGCATCCGTTTTGCCAATAAGGGCACGCGTCAATGCAATGACATTGTCACCTTGCCATACCATCGCAAATACAGGACCTGACGTTATGAATTCGAGCAATGGCTCATAAAAAACTTTACCCTTATGCTCCTCATAGTGGCGCTCAGCAAGCTCATGGCTCAAAACCATAAACTTGGCAGCTGCAAGCTGCAATCCCTTTTTTTCAAATCTCGAAACGATTTCGCCAATTAATCCGCGCTGAACGCCATCAGGTTTTATCATCAGAAAAGTTCTTTCCATCCCCAACCATTCCTTTCTATTTTGCACGATTAATAATTACGTTTACCAAACAAAATCGCAATATCGCTCAAGTTCTTCTTCGCTGTGACGTTCGGCAATCCCTCTAATGCTTTGAGTGCTTTTTTAATATATCGGTTTGCAAGCTGGTCTGCTTGATCTCCGCCATCGCTCTTGCGAATCATTTCGATGGCTCGTCCAGCATCTCGTTTCCCGCCTTGCTCCCTGATCAAAGCAATTTCTTTTAACAAAGGATCGCGGGTTTTGGGGTCCTGCAATGCAAGTAGAACCGGCAATGTAATATTTCCTTGACGCATATCTGAGCCTGAAGGTTTGCCGATCTGTTTCTCTGTTCCATATAGATCAAGCAAATCATCACGGATCTGGAATGCCATACCCACATTATAACCATAGCAATATAAGCTATTTGCTGTTTTTCGGTCCGTTCCCGCGGCAACAGCGCCAAGCTGACAGCTAATAGCAATTAATAACGCTGTTTTGCGTCTAATCCGAAGCAAATAATGCCGTATCGATTGTTCTGTGTTGAAGAAATCACGAATTTGTTCCATTTCTCCGATACACATTTGTACAAGCGCATGCGACAAAATTTGATGTATCTGCGGATTCGGAAGCTGAGCAGCGATTGACAATGCTTTGCCATGAATGAAGTCGCCCGTATACATCGCTATTCGATTGTCCCACTTGGACTTTACAGTGAGCTGTCCACGACGTGTTTCCGCGTCGTCAATAACGTCATCATGTACAAGTGAAGCCATATGAATAAGCTCGAGAGGGACGGCGACGCGCTTCATTACATCCAGCTGATAATCGCCAAACTTGCCTGCCAGCAGAACAAACACCGGTCTAATCCGTTTACCGCCAGCTCGAAGCAAGTGCAAAGAAGCTTCGCCAAGCAGCACATGATCATCCGAAATGCTGCGCTCAAGCTCCTGCTCGATCTGATTTAGGTCGCCTTTCATCTTTGCATACAAATCTAGTAGTTTCATTCTTTCACCTATTGGGCAGATTGGTCTTCAAAAAAAGTAAGCTCCACGTCATTCGCTAGCAACCCTAGCTGCTTAGAATAATTGAAATATAATTTAAGTCCTTCTTGCAGCTTGCTCCCAAAATCATATTGAAGCGAATGAAAGTACATCTCCCAGTAAGTTGATTCTCCTCCAAGCTGCATACAGGCCTGTTCAATTAGTGGACCAAGATGGCTCTTATTATACTGTTTGCTCGCATTTAACGCTTTATATACTGCACGAACGGCTTCTGGGGCTGCAAGAGCTGCTTCTTTACGTGCAGCAACAACAGCGTAAGTCATGCCAAGTCCCGTCCACTCATTCCATAATTGTCCTAAATCAATGACATGAAGGCCGTGGTTTTGCCAAGAAGCATGAATGGCAGGATCGCCAATGATGAGTGCAGCATCGGCTGTCTCCAACATACTTTCCAGATTCGGTGCGGCAGTGACATACTCTGGGTTGCATTCAAAGTGCAATGTCATCAAAATTTTCAACAGATTAACTGAAGTTGCTGATGTTGTCGTTACTGAAATTCGCTCAGGACGTTTACGGCTGATCGGCTCTTTCAGAAATAAAAAGATCGAGTTGACCTTCCCTACCGAACCTACGGACAATTCTGGCAGCAGCACATAATCTTCCGCATTTAATCCGTAGGCAAATGATGATATAGCCGAAATATCCAATTCACCAGCTTGCAGAAGCCTATTTAATTCAGAAGGTACACGTTTAATGACCTCAAAGCTATCCCCATCCATTCGCTCCTCGAGCTGATGGAAAAGAGGCCATGCATTCGCGTAATCAATTCTTCCGATGGTGATCGGGCGATTCATGCCCATTCTGTTCATCTCCCCATCTTCTGTACAAATCATGTTCGATTGTCATATTATCAAGTACTTTACCAACTAAAAAGTCAATCATTTCATCCATCGTTTGCGGTTTGTAATAAAAAGCCGGCATAGCCGGTATGATCCTAACGCCAAGACGAGCCAGCGTCAGCATGTTTTCAAGGTGAATCGCATGAAGCGGCGTTTCTCTTGGGATAATAAGCAGCTTCCTGTTTTCCTTCAACATAACATCGGCGGCTCTAGTCATCAAATTATCGGAAATGCCGTGCGATATCGACGCAAGCGTCCCCATCGAGCACGGCACAATAACCATTCCTTGAACCCGGTAAGAGCCGCTTGCAATGCTTGCGCCAATATCCGCATTGGGATGAAAAACGAGTCTAGCTTCCGCGATAGCATCGCCAAAACGTTGTTCAAGAGCTGCTGAACGACGAGTCGTCTCAAAGCCTAGTTCTTCTTTTAGTACTCTCCAACCAGCTTCTGTTATGACGAGATGAACCTCGTATTTCATCTGAAGGAGAACTTCAATAAGCCTTATTCCATAAATTGAACCGCTTGCTCCTGTAATGCCTACTACCCATCGATTCGTCCAGTTGGTTTCGTTGCGGCCGTCTACCATTGGTGAATAACCAATAAATCAACGATAACAAACAGAAAGAGCACGACGCTTAATGTACCGTTCATTCCAAAAAAAGCAGTTTGGACGCGCGACAAATCATGTGGCCGTACCATCCAATGTTGATAGAACAGAAGCGAAATCGATATCAAAGTACCAAGCAAGTACATCCAGCTAAGGTCTGTCAGCCAAAACAAAGCTATAAAGCCGATTGCCGTAACGACATGAAAGGACCGAGCAATCCAGATAGCCCCTTTAATACCGAATCGAGCTGGAATCGAATGCAAGCCAGCATTGCGGTCATACTCAAAATCCTGCGTTGCATAAATAATATCAAACCCAGCAATCCATAAAGAAACGGTAATATATAATATCCAAGCAGCTAGATCAAATTGACCTGTTATGGCAACCCAGCCGCCAAGCGGCGAAAGTCCAATTGTTAATCCCAGCACAACATGGCATAACCATGTAAAGCGTTTTGTATAAGAATAAAGAACAAGCAAAGCTACTGCGATTGGCATAAGTTTCATTGCGATTGGCGCTAAGTTCGCAGTTGCTACAAACAACAAAACGAAGGAAACAATGATAAATAACATAACTTCTGCTGATTTAAGCAAGCCAGCCGGAAGTGCTCTTTTTTCAGTACGCGGGTTGCGTAAATCGATAGCCTTATCAATCAGTCGATTCAAGCTCATAGCAGCGCTTCGAGCACCAAACATCGCAAGCGTTACCCAGCCGATCTCCCCCCATGAAGGAAGGCGCTGCTCCATCATTACTGCACCTAGAATCGCTCCCATAAAAGCAAAAGGCAAAGCAAACACAGTATGTTCAAACTTAATCATTTCCAAAATAATACGTAATTTGCGAATCATTGCTATTTCTTCTCCTTTGTCCCCATATGCAGCGCAGCTACTCCACCGGTCAGAGGATATGCCTTCACCTGATGAAGACCCGCTTCTTCAAACAGCTCAGCGAGCTGCTGTCGACCGGGAAACATTTTCAGTGATTCGGGCAGCCATTTGTATTCACTGAAGCTTTTGGCTACCACTTTACCCATAACTGGCAATATACGTTCGAAATAAAGGTTGTACATCGATTTAAATGGCTGCCAAGTTGGTTTGGATACCTCTAAACATACAACTAAACCGCCTGGTTTAACAACGCGGTGCATCTCCTTCAGTACCTGTAAATAATCAGGAACATTGCGCAGACCAAATCCAATCGTAACATAGTCAAAGGAATTATCCTCGAACGGCAAGCTCATTGCATTTCCTTGGACTAATGTAATTTGCTTATTCAAGCCCATTTTGTTTACTTTGACAGCACCCACATCAAGCATGTTTTGGCTAAAATCCAGTCCTACGATTTGTCCATTACCGCTCGCTTCTGCAAGAGCAACCGTCCAATCACAAGTGCCGCAGCAAAGGTCAAGTGCTGTTTGTCCTTTTGCAACGCTCATTTTTTTCATCGTAAACTTCCGCCATGCCTTATGTCTTCTAAAGCTGATCAGATCATTCATCAAATCGTACTTTGGAGCAATCCTCTCAAATACGCCATGCACATGGCTCTTGGAGTTCGTATCCACCCTTGCAAGTCACCTCGTCTAATTGAGTGCAGGCGTGTAATCGGTTTTTTCGTTCAATAGATTATCGACGATAGTCGTCAATTCTCCGAGCAACTTGTCCGATTCCAGCTTGCCAGCCAAAACCTTCACTGAATCTGCTGATACATTCAGCTTCGTTATAAGCTGGCTGCGCACCTTATATTTTTCCACCAAACTGTTAATAAATGCAGGTTCAAAATTACGCTGAGAGAGCTGCATGCGCTCATCTTCTGACCCCGCTTGCATGATATGCCAATAGGACCAGCTTTTATCGAACGTGGCTGGATTCTCACTGCGCTTGATTTCATCAACTATAACCTCGCACCGGCTAATGCCATCCAGAATCCCTGGCCAGATGCGAGAAAGCTCGCCCTCCAGCACCTCAGTGAAAATCTGAAACAACGTGCTCTTAAGCTGAACCGCAAGACCTAAATATTCTTCTGAGGTCATTTTAAGCTGCCTCATTCGAACGTAAAGATTAACCTTTAGTTTGTTGACCTCGCTAACCGCGCTGCTGATTTTGGAAACCATCTCAATTTCGCCGGCTTGCGAGAGCAATTGATAAAAAGTTGCGCTAAAGTAGTCCCCTGCCAGCACCTTAAGCTGCCTTGAACGCATCTCCGGCTCAGAGCGCTGCTCTTGGTGTGTGTCGATTAAATCATGCGTATCCATTCCTAGCTGAACGAGAGATACGACGAGCGTGTAGAGCTCACTGTGGGTCTGTAGCGACGCTTGCTGGCTCAGGAAGGCGTATAGCAAGCGAAGCCTTGCATTCGCTAAGTCAGGAAGAGACGTATGCTCCTCGATCATGTCATATTTCACATATTTTTGAGCTATTTCAGGTATACGGTATGTTCTCATTGGGGAAGCCTCCGAACAGAGAAGCGCAAATCGCCGCTCAATAATCTAAACTATTATAGCACAACTTATTCTAAAGAACATATGATTGAGCCTGCTTGTTCAACAAATTGCAATATACATCACCTTTATTGCTGCGAAATGGAGGAAGGCTTTACAGTAAATCCCGATACTGGTCCAAAACGTTTTTCCCAGGCCGAAGTAAAGCTAACTCTTAGCCTCTTTCTCCACAGCTCATCATGCACAGGATCCGCTTGCGCAAGATGGTCCAGCTCCGAAATAAGCCAATCGTCGGTTTTCCGCACATCAACAGCAGCTAGCAAAGCATCGCCTTCCGCTTGCTCCTCAATGATTCGAATCAGAATACGTTTCACATTCTCTAGCTGTATGAATGAGACACGAATAAGCTTCTCAACATCCGAGAACCAAATTGCCGGCCGGCCTTCAATGGTGCTTACCCGCATATCGATCGATAAAACGCCGTTATTCCATTCCGCCTTATTCAACCGCTCATGAAGCTGAGCTGCAATGAGCACATCTACTATATTGTTGTTGGAGAGCCGTACGACCGGCGTCGTGCGAAAAACAGCCACGTCGCCGCGATTTGCCGAATGCTGCCATCCTGCATGAGGAAGCCAAGTAAATAATAATGTAGCTGCTAACGCAGTCACACAAGCTGTTAGAAGTGGTTTTCCCATGTTCACTCTGCACCTCCGAAAATTAACTTATCACCTTAACCTTTAAATTCATTCGATCCGCATGAATATAAAGTCCCATCTCTCATTGTACGAGCGGTGCAGGATGATTATTCGGACTGCAGGCAGGCAAAAAAAAGCAGGCATAGCCTGCTTTGCACATTCGTTGTTACTGATCGGTTTCCATCGTACCGTATTTCGTCATCACAACCGCTTTACCTCGAATTTTTATAGCTGAAGTATGATCGGTAAATTGGCAAATTAATATTTCGTTTTTATCCAACTTTTCCGTATGATGAAATTTTGTGTCAAGCCCGCGTGTTAATCCGATGACTTGAACGCCTTGATCTTTTGCCTTTACGACAATGTACTCGCCATGTGTAGGCTCCATCGTTATCCCTCCGCATCCGTAATTCCATACTATCCATGTGAATTATAGTGGATGTGTAACGTTTGTGCAATCCATTCTATCATGCAAATAAACAAATAACGCCCGAACGGTATCCCGTTCGAGCGAAATTAGGCCGAATTATAAGCAGTAAAATCATGCTTATATTCCGTGGCATATGGATGCTTGCCGCCAAACATCGGCGTCAATGCAGTTAAGCTTTAGTATGCTTAATTGGATACGAGGTCCTTGAGTGATTTTCCTGGTTTGAATGCAGGCGTTTTGCTTGCTGCGATCTCAATAGGATCTCCCGTTTGCGGATTGCGGCCTTTACGTGCTTGGCGCTCGCGAACTTCGAAATTACCAAACCCAACCAATTGGACTTTATCCCCGCTTTGCAGCGCATCGGATATCGCATCAAAAACAGCGTCAACTGCTTTCGTTGCATCTTTCTTCGAAAGATCAGTCAATTCAGCTACTTTTGTAATCAAATCTGTTTTGTTCATTGTTTCACCTCCTCCAAAGTGCATTATGTACTTTTTTTTGGTGTAAGCATATAAACTCTCATCTTATCCCTCTTATTAACGGAAAACTTCAAAAATATACCTTTTAACCGAACAAACCTATAGTAATACAGCCGTTTGCCAATTTCAAGTGCCAACCAGCATTTCCTGCAAAACAAATAAAACCGCTCCCTTTACGGCAGCGGCTTATTCGTATTCTAGTATCGATCAACTACAGAATGATAGCAATCAATCCGCCGGAGCCCTCGTTGATAATACGTCCGAGCGTTTCCTGCAGCTTGTAGCGGGCATTATCCGGCATCATTGCAATTTTGCCTTGAATGCCTTCTCTCACAATCGAATGCAGGGAACGACCGAATATATCAGACTCCCAAATCTTGATTGGATCATTCTCAAAGTCTTGCATTAAGTATCTTACCAGCTCTTCGCTTTGCTTCTCCGTGCCGATAATCGGAGCAAATTCCGATTCCACGTCGACGCGGATCATATGGATGGATGGTGCTGTTGCCTTCAGTCGAACCCCAAAGCGTGAACCTTGGCGGATTAACTCCGGCTCGTCAAGTGCCATTTCCGCAAGTGTCGGTGCTGCAATGCCGTATCCAGTTGTCTTGACCATTTCCAGCGCTTCGGCAAAACGGTCATATTCCCTCTTGGCATGAGAGAACTCCTGCATCAACTGTAGCAAGTGGTCTTTGCCGCGAATCTCAACGCCGACTACTTCCATCAAAATACGGTCATACAGCTCATCTGGCGCGTACAAGTCGATTTCTGCTACGCCCTGCCCCATATTCATGCCGCTTAGTCCAGCTTTGGCGATGAAGTCATATTCCATGAACTGGGTGACTACTCGGTCCACATCGCGCAGCCGGCGAATATCTTTAACCGTATCGCGAACGGAGCTCTCATAGTTGCTGCGCAGCCAGTGCCGATCATTAAGCACCATGACCCAGCTTGGTAAATTAACATTTACCTCATGGACAGGGAATTCATAGAGTACTTCCCGCAATACCGAGATGACTTCTTCCTCACCCATCGTAGCTACGCTAAGCGTCATTACTGGAATGTCATATTTAGCTTGCAGCTCGTTTCGCAATTGCAGCGCCTCTTCACCCTTAGGACGAGTGGAGTTGATAATGAGGACAAATGGCTTTCCGACTTCTTTCAGCTCGTTTATGACACGCTCTTCTGCTACTACATAGGAGCTGCGCGGAATTTCTGCGATAGAGCCGTCCGTCGTAACAACAACACCGAGTGTAGAATGCTCTTGAATTACTTTACGCGTCCCGATCTCAGCCGCTTCCTGGAATGGGATCGGCTCATCGAACCAAGGAGTTGTAATCATACGTGGACCATTTTCATCCTCATAGCCCTTCGCGCCTTCAACCGCATATCCAACACAATCGACGAGTCTCATGTTTACCTCAAGTCCATCGGTAACCCTGAGCTGCACCGCTTGATTCGGAACAAATTTAGGCTCTGTTGTCATAATCGTCTTACCTGCGGCGCTTTGAGGAAGTTCGTCCACGGCTCTCGCACGGTCTGATTCGTTCGCAATGTTCGGAAGTACAACCGTCTCCATAAACCGTTTAATAAACGTTGATTTGCCCGTCCGGACAGCCCCGACAACCCCGAGGTAAATATCCCCGCCGGTTCTTTCGGCTATGTCCTTGAAAATATCTACTTTCTCCACTGAATATCCCCTCCCAATTGATTTTTCCGGTTCGCCGCCATCCACCGGTCAATAGGGCAGGCCAGCGACGCAACTCGTACATGCTTTTTGGACTAGTAACATCTTATGTGCAAGCTTTCCGATTATGACGATTCCTTCAATGAAATCTTTTTTTGTGCCTCTGCGGGGCTTCCCTTCCAAGATTGAGTTATATGAGAAAAAAAGCAAATCTATGACCCAAATAGCCAAAAAAACCTCTCCGAGACGATAGTCAAGGAGAGGTTTGGAACTAGCTTATTGAGGAATGAACATGGATTTAAGGTTTTACAGCCTGCGGCTCGTTATTTACAAAGTGATAGACCGGAGCTTTGACAGGGACAAAGTCTGATCCATCGACGAGCAATGTACGCAAATCAAGATCTGCCTCAAAATCATTTTTTCCACTCTTTTGTATGTATTGCATGATATCTATCCCGTAATCGGAAAATACTACCCCATTCTCATCCACGATTGCTTGAATCGTTTGCCCTGAGAACACGCTTCGAATCGTTGGGGCTGTTTTGCTCATTGCTTTGTAATCGATTTGATAAAACCCTGGATATGTTTGCTCGCCCTTTGGAAGGACACTGTTTGTTTGGATATAAGAAGTTACCCAGCTCTGAATATCATTAATTTTTTGAAATGCCAAAATATCAAGCAGCTTCACTCTAGGCTTACTCTCTTCATCAATAATAAGGTAGCTGTAATTGCCGCCTTTCTCAAAAGCAGAAGAAGGTATATCCGACATATAGCCTGTCCGATTTAGCACTCCAAAATCAATATAAAATTTCTCATACTTCGGCGTGTCAGCGGTGCTGTTTTTCATGGGCAGCATACCCGTTTCGGACTGATATTGATCAATCGCTGCCTGAACATTACGAACAGCTTCTTTCGGAGCTACTTGGTTTTGCTTCATTTGACTTTTTGGATACATGCACCCCGATAAAGCAAATAGCAAAACAATTAAAGCAGAGAATGCTGCGAACTGGCGTATGTAACGTGGCAGCCTTTCCATAAATAATCCGTTCATTTTTTTGTAACCTCCTAAAGGTTTGCGCAGCAAACCTACTTCGTAAGGATATGCTTAGGTTTGCGCAGCAAACCTACTTCGTCATTCAGCCTACCATAAATCATCGTTTTCCTCTGCTTGCCTTGCAAGCTGCCTTGCAACTGCCGCTCGCAGCGGATCTAGTGGAATTTCCACATCCACTTTCCCAGCTACTCTAGCTTGGCATGACAAACGTTCATGATTTCCGTCTAATCCAGACAGCTTGTTTCTCTCCACCTCACCAATCGGCTGCAGCTGGCTTCCCGGCCTCACAGTGACCTTGCACATGAAGCAAGCAGCTTTTCCCCCGCAACGTGTGCGAATCGGTATATTCGCACGTCTGGCAGCGTCTAACAGCGTTGTGCCCGGCTTCACCTTAATGCTCTTGCCCAATGGCCAAAAAGTAACTACTCCGTCCATGACAAGCCACCGGCCTTTCCATACGACAATAGCTGATGAAGAGTACGCCTTGCCTCAGCGGTGAATGCATTGTTAGTTTCAATCGCAAGGAATGCACCCTCATGCTGAGCAGGCGCTTTTGCAATCGCTTGAACGATTAGATCAACGCGATCCATCCGATCTCGCAAAAAATTAAACCACAGCTCATGCGCAAGCGGAACGATCGCTACTGAATAATTAGCATCGTTTAACTGCACTTGCTCTGAGAAAGGCATTAGTAATTTATTAACCATCGTCTCATACTTACAGCCTTGAGCACTCACCTCGAACCCGCCGACTAGCTCTACCTGTATTCCTTGTATAATAAAATGGCTAAGCGTTGATCGATACATATCTGTCACGCTTAATGTTGGTTGATCTTGGGCAAAAGGCTCGAGAGCATCATAAATTTCTTCTACATTCTCTTCATCACAATAAATGTCCAAATCACGCGGATTGTTTGAAAGTTCAAGTCCTCGAAGCATTAGACTGGCGCTTCCGCCAACAATCCACTGCGCCTGACTTGATTCTGTCGCTTTTTTAACGGCAGCCAGCGCTTTATGAATGCGTTCATTTTCTGACATCGCCGGCACTTCCTTCATCAGTAGCTTATGCATTAAAAATAAGGCTTGTTGGCTGCAGCGATTTTCGCATCAGCACTTTTGACGATGGCCTGGCAGCCGAGCCGGTAGCCTTCTTCAAACTCCTCCGGCTCAAGACGGTCCCACTCCTCGTCCGTAATGCCTTCAAGATGCTCCATGCCTTCTGTAACCAAGCAGCGGCACCGGGCACAGGTTCCTCTCGCGCAAGAGAAGCTCCAATCAATCTCATGCTTAAGTGCATGATCAAGCAGCGACAAGCCTTCTTCTGCTTTTACAACAGCTGTTTTGGTTCTACCCTTTAATTCAATCATTGTATGTCAAAATCTCCCTTTTGTTAGTGAACGACCGTCCCCTATGTAATAAGTTCTAAATAATGGATATAAGTCCGCATACAAAGCCAATGATTAGAACAATAAATGCAATTAACGAAAGAATAAATTTCACTGCGCCTTTCGTTTTCAAACGAGCAAACGTAATTAAAAGGGCCGCAATCGCCATCATCCCAATGCCGAATAGCGAAACCCACATTTTTGTCATAGCATCCATAGAAATTCCATTCTCCTAATCTATATCATAATGAATTCTCACCCATTATAGCATCGCATAAAAAAAAGGACAAAAGCTGACAGAACACTTTGCCGAATAAAATATTCGGGGCGTTCCACGCTTTTGCCGCAATTTTTTATTTTTTTATCATCATTTTCATGATTGCTTCCATATTGCTGGCGCTCATGCCGCTGGCTTTGACAGCTCTTACGATATCATTAATCGTAGATTCCGTAACCTTGACCTTAGCCACTTCCGACACTTGCTTAATCAGCTTGCGAAGCTCAGCTTCGTCAGTCATCGTCTGTGCTGTAACTCCGCTGGCAAGCTTTTTGACTGAGCTCTCGGAAATTCCTTTGCCCGTCTTTTTATTGATCGAATTAAGAATGTCCTTGGAGAAATCCCTCGCCATACTCTACACCTCCAGCATGCGCATGTGTATTGCTCCATGCATCATATGAGAAGGCAAGAAGATTGGTGTAGGCGCTGGTCCTTAGCCTAACTCTTCGATCTCATGCGTCCGCAGCCTGCCCATCAAATGCTCAACAGCAGTCCTAGGCGCTTTGTTCGCGAACAATACCTCATATAACTGAAACGTAATCGGCATCTCCACATCGTACTCTTTGGCTAAACTGTAAGCCGCACGAGTCGTACGAACACCTTCTACGACCATGCCCATCCGAGTGAGCACATCATCTAGAGGCGTGCCATCTGCAAGCATGTAGCCAGCACGCCAATTTCGACTGTGCTTGCTCGTGCAAGTAACGACAAGATCGCCGACGCCAGCTAATCCTGCAAAAGTGAGCGGATTCGCTCCCATTGCCGTTCCAAGCCTGCTGATCTCCGCTAGGCCACGGGTTAATAAAGCAGCCTTGGCATTGTCGCCAAACTGCAGCCCATCCGTCAAGCCTGCACCTAATGCAATAATGTTTTTGATGGCTCCAGCCACTTCCACACCTACGACATCCGGATTTGTATACACTCGGAAATGCGTATTCATGAGCGCATCCTGGGCTTGCTCAGCTGCTTTCAAATCAGTTGAAGCAACAACTACTGTAGTAGGCTGCTTCAAAATAACCTCTTCAGCATGGCTTGGTCCTGATAAAACAACAAGCTGCTCCATCGGCCTGCCAAGCTCTTCCGAAAGTACAGTTGTCATCCGCTTCAGAGTATCTGTCTCAAAGCCCTTTGTTGCATGAACAACAAGTGTCTTATCCGATAGAAACGGTGCCGCTTGCTTAGCTACCTCGCGCATTGCACCAGAAGGCGCAACGAACAAAGCGAGCTCAGCATCCTGCAGTGCATCCTTTAAGTCCGTAGTTGCATGGATTAGCTCAGGAAGCTGTACACCAGGCAAAAACTTGCTATTCTCATGGCTGAGGTTAATGTTCTCCGCTTGCTCCGCACTGCGCGTCCATAGCTTTACATGATAGCCATTTCTCGCGAGTACAGAAGCAAGAGCAGTGCCCCAACTTCCAGCAACCAGCACTGCCGCATTTTTCATTGTTGATGAATCCAGCTTTGTCATGCGACGCTCACTACCCTTTCTTTGCACCTAACTTGTTTTCCGTTCCTTGAAACAGCTTTACAATATTCGACCGATGGCGTACGAATGCAAAAATACATATCAGAAGACTTGCACAAAGTAAAGGAACCGAATAATAGAACAAAGTAATAAATAATGGCGTTAAAGCAGCAAACAATAATGAGCCAAGCGATACGTATCTGGTCAAAGCAATTGTCGCAATGGCAATGGCTCCTGCACAAAGTGCAGGCACGAAAGCAAGGGTCGCAATAACACCTACAGTCGTTGCAATGCCTTTGCCTCCTTTAAAGCGGAACCAAATTGGCCAGTTATGGCCAATGATTGCGGCTAATCCGCACAAAACTGGAATCCAGTCGTTTTCACTAAGAGCGCGGCCGATAAATACAGCTGCAATCCCTTTGCCGATATCGAGTAAAAACACCAGTAAGCCCGGCCCTTTGCCGATCACCCTGAGTGTATTCGTAGCACCAGCATTTCCGCTGCCGTGCTGACGTATATCGATACCTTTCACCCATTTGGCAATAACAATGCTAAATGAAATTGAGCCTAACAAATAGCTTAAAGCAACCGCGATTACTCCGTATAACAAGCTACTTCTCCCCTAATCTTCTTCGGACTTACGACGCGAGAATATGCGTATAGGAGTCCCTTCAAAATTAAATGCAGCACGAATTTTATTTTCCAAATAGCGCTCATACGAGAAATGCATAATTTCCGGATCGTTGACAAAAACAACAATCGTCGGTGGTTTGATCGCTACTTGTGTAACATAGTTAATGCGCAGACGTTTACCTTTGTCGGATGGCGGCGGATTAATCGCTACTGCATCCGAAACAACGTCATTAAGAAGATGAGTCTGAATGCGCATTGCATGCTGTTCAGAAACATGCTTCACAACAGGCAACAGCTTATGCAAACGTGTTTTGGTTAATGCTGATAAATAAACGATCGGTGCATAAGACATGAACAAGAAATGATCACGAATATTTTGCGAGAAGTTTTGCATCGTCTTCTCATCTTTTTCGATGACATCCCACTTGTTCACAACAAATATCGATGCTTTTCCTGCTTCATGAGCATAACCAGCAATATGCTTGTCCTGCTCGATGATGCCTTCTTCACCGTTAATCAGCACTAGAACAACATCCGCGCGTTCAATCGCTTTCATCGCACGCATTACGCTGTACTTCTCTGTGGACTCATACACTTTGCCGCGTTTACGCATGCCGGCTGTATCAATGAGCACATAACGCTGCCCATCACGCTCGAAAGGTGTATCAATGGCGTCACGAGTCGTACCCGCTACATTGCTTACAATTACACGGTCTTCGCCAAGCAGTGCATTCACTAGAGATGATTTCCCAACGTTAGGACGGCCGATCAATGCAACACGGATGACATCCTCATCGTAGCCATCATCGGTTAGATCCGGAAGCAAAGCGACAGCAGCATCAAGCAAATCACCGATACCTAGCCCATGCGAGCCGGAAATTGCGATTGGTTCACCAAAGCCAAGTCCATAAAACTCATAAACTTCATCCATGCGGCCATGATTATCAACTTTATTAACTGCAAGCACAACGGGCTTGCCCGAACGGAATAGCATTTGAGCAACTTCATCATCCGCATGCGTCAAGCCTGTTTTCGCATCCGCCATAAAGATAATTACATCTGCTTCTTCAATTGCGAGTTCAGCCTGCATACGCACAGATTTCATAATTTCATCTTCGCCATCGATTTCAATACCGCCAGTATCAATAATGCTGAACGGTTTTCCATTCCATTCTCCGGTGCCATAAAGCCTGTCACGAGTGACGCCCGGTTTATCCTCAACAATTGCTAGACGGTCGCCGATGACCCGATTAAAAATCGTGGATTTCCCCACATTCGGACGACCGACAATAGCGATAACGGGTCTTGCCATGTTTGTTTTCCACTCCTTCAAAAATACTCACGCTATCCATCATAGCAAAAAAGTGCGTTCTTGGCTAACTTTTCATATTATCGGTGATTGACCAGTATGATTGTACCGTTCTTTAAATCATGCGCACTCGCATCCAAAATCTTCTCGAGCAGAAACGAGGTTTCTTCCAATTTATCTACATTTTCTGCAATAAAAATCGGAGCTCCGCCACTAACCGCATCTGCATGAATGGATACCACAGCTAAGATTTCAGCCATTTTCCTCTGCCCCTTTCTTGTTCACAGATGCTTCTGTCGGCATGCGAACAGCAGATTCCAAAATCGGCACTCGCATGATAACTGCTTTCCCTTTATCTGCATCCAACTCCTGTGGCAATATAAATACAGCCAATCGCCCATCCTTCATATCCAGCTTCGCCATTGGTATTAAAGCAGGTTCTCCATCATCGCGATATACCCCTAAAATCGTAGCCAAATCGTAAAGAATAGCTTGCCGTTGACCAAGATTGCTTAAAGTAACCTTGCCATTTGAATTGAAGGGAGTCAAAATAAACCCCATGCCACGCGCTGCAATGATTTCTTGGTTGCTCTTCAAACCTACGTTCATAATATAAACGTTATCGACAAACAAATCCGGTCCATCCACTCGGACCTTCGCGGCTTGCACCTCAGCAATATGGGAGACAGCTTTGCCTGATTTCAGCTTCTCAACGACTAATAGCGAGATAACTCCCGCTATCATCCCTACCCATATATTTACTAATATCCCAAATAGACTTGTAAGCAATGCCGTCATAATAACTAAGTAATTTCGCCCTTCAAAAACCATGGCGATTCCTTCAATATATGTCGAACCGCGTCCTACCAGCTCCATGCTGTCGATTTTCGTCAACGTTTCGCGTTCCATTTTTCGCACATCTCTAAATTGCTGAGCAGCTAATGTAAGGAAAGTAATTGCAGTGTAATCTTTGTTAAACAGCGCCGGCACAGCAACAGCTCCTAATGCCGCTGCAATTACACCTAATGATATATGAATGATTCGTCCATGAGGATAAGTTGGATACTGGCGATAATCCGTTCTTAGCATGAGCAAGCGTGAGATAAGCCCAAAGGCAATCCCAAGGAGAACACCGACCAAATATTTGTTTTCAACAAGAAAATGCTGCATTAGGATGGACGTCCTCCCTTTATATGCCAAAGTATTACGCTGAGCTTGGAAAACACTAATCGAACCGATTTTAGCAGTAAACTGCATGTCATAGCTGTAGCCAGCGCAATCCAAAAACTGTCCCACCAAGCTAAATTGCCAATATGAGCGGTGTGTGCTCCAAATTGAAGGGCAGTGTTTAACGTTTCGCCAAGTACCGCTCCCCAGACGATCATCCCAAATTGATGTTTTACATGCAAGGTAAACGCGCCGCAAAAAATTCCACAGAGCAAAGGAGCATCCCAGCTCGGATCAATCCAATGAAAAACGGGATCAAAGCTATACATTTTGCGGATGAACCCCCATATGACAGCAATCATTATTGTGCACAATATTAAGTACCCTAGATAACTCCAATCCTCGGCTTTCTTAAATGCGAGTATGCCTAACAGCAATAGAAGACAAACACTCATATGGAGCTCGACCTGAATATGGCCTTGTAACGGCTTCCACCAAAACGAAACACCCATCAGTGCGATTAACGCAATGCTAAGAAGCGACAGCATACGACGGCTAATATCGGGAGCTATAAACGGCTTCCAGCCTGTCGTAATAAGGATAAACATAATAATCATAATCCAAATCGACATATATCCGGGATTCAACGTTATCTCACCTCTTGTACCCCCTATTATGCACCAAAAAAAAGGAGCTATTCCTGCGAGTTTTCGCAGAAATAGCTCCTTTTTGTAAATATAAGAAAGTATATCATTTGCTTCTACTTATCTTACATTTCTCCGTCAAAGCTGCCTCAGCATCCAGAGGACGCTGAAGGCGTTTTTGATTGATATAAAAAAATATTATTTAAGGTTTTTAAGCTTGTCGCCGAAACGCTCTGCAAGTGAGTAGCTCATGCTCTCATTGCTCAAGCTTACATTCGGGTTATCGATTTTCTCGATTTTTGGTGAACGTGGTGCACGATCAGGTCTAGCGCTAGGAGCTGGTTGCTCAGGCGCTTCTTCTGTTTCTTTAATGCTTAGGCTAACGCGTTTTTCAGCAGGGTTAAAGTCAAGAACTTTCGCTTGAACTTCTTGGCCTTCTTGAAGAACTTCGTTAGGTGTAGCAATGTGACGGTGTGCGATTTGCGAGATGTGAACAAGACCTTCAACGCCTGGAGCGATTTCAACGAAAGCGCCGAATGGAACTAGGCGGCGAACAGTACCCGTTACGATATCGCCAATTGCAAATTGACCACCTGCAGAATCCCAAGGACCTGGTTGAGCAGCTTTCAAGCTAAGGCTGATTTTTCCAGCAGCTGGATCAACTTTAAGTACTTTAACGCGTACCGCTTGACCTTCAGAAACAACATCCTTCGGATGTGCAACATGCTGCCATGACAACTCGGATACGTGAACTAGACCGTCAATGCCACCGATATCAACAAAAGCGCCGAATGGTGTAAGACGTTGAACCGTACCATCAAGTTCTTGACCTACTTCAAGCGCAGCAATAACTTGCTTTTTGCTTGATTCGAATTCAGCGTCAAGTACTTCTTTTTGAGACAAGATCACTTTGTTGTTCTCACGATCAATTTCTTTGATCTTAACGCGAAGCGTGCGACCTTTGTAACCTGCGAAATCTTCAACGAAATGACGCTCAACCATCGATGCCGGAATAAATCCGCGAACGCCTACGTCAGCAACAAGGCCGCCTTTTACAACGTCAGCAACAGCAACTTCAAATACTTCGCCGCTTTCAAAACGTTTTTCAAGAACATCCCAAGCTTTTTCGCCGTCAACTTGACGTTTTGAAAGAACAAGCTTTTCTTTCTCGTCGTCGATGCTTACAACTTTAAGCTCAACCTCTTGACCGATTTGAACAGCATCCGCTACGTTTTCAATCTGCACTGCAGAAAGCTCACGAACCGGAATAACACCGTCATATTTATATCCAAGGCTTACATAAGCTTGGTTATCTTCGATTTTGACGATCGTACCTTTAACGGAATCGCCTTTTTTCAAAGACACGAAATTATCCAAAGCGTCTTGGCTTACTTCTTCCGCCACGGATTCTTGCACATTAGTTTCTTCTGACATTGAAATAACCTCCTCAGTTCTAACCCCAACTTTATTTAAATCCGCAAGCGCCTAGAGCGAAAGCAGCATTTA
Source organism: Pristimantibacillus sp. Z349TD_6 (assembly GCF_056173205.1). NCBI lineage: Bacteria > Bacillati > Bacillota > Bacilli > Caryophanales > Paenibacillaceae > Pristimantibacillus (SeqCode) > Pristimantibacillus sp. Z349TD_6. Next base: position 4,728,231 of record NZ_CM149662.1, read on the forward strand.
AAACATAAATTAACGATTGTTTGCAGCTAACTCGCGAATGCGAGCCATAATGGCATCTGTTACTTGCTCAAGCATATCAGGCGATGATTCTTCAATAATTGCAGTAAGATCAATAGGCTTGCCGTAACAAACGATTATTTTGCTGAATGGTCTATATTTACCGACAATGGCAACAGGAACGACTGCTGCGCCGCTGCGAACAGCAATCATGGCTGCACCCTTCTTGGCTGCTCCAGATTGATTGTTGCGAGAGCCCTCCGGGAAAATACCCATGACATTGCCGTCTTTCAGCAACGTGATCGCAGACTTGATAGCGTCCTTGCTCACACCGCCACGTTTGACTGGAAACGCGCCAAACGAACGAATAAGAGGCCCAAATACGGGAACTTTAAACAATTCCTCTTTCGCCATAAAATAAACCTTGCGTTTCACCTTGACTCCAACCGTAGGCGGATCAAAGTTACTCAAATGATTCGAAGCGAGGACAACTGGTCCGTCGGCTGGAATATTTTCCGTGCCTCTAGCTTCTAATCGAAATAACACCGTGTAAATAACACGCAGGAGAAACCTGAAAATAAGATATGACATAGTTTACTTCGCCTCCGCCAATTTGGTTCGGCTTAATTTCACAATTGCATGAATTACTTCATCAATTGTCATGGCGGTGCTGTCGAGTACAATAGCATCCTTCGCACATATGAGCGGCGAGATGTCACGTTGCTCGTCCAAACGATCACGTTCAGCGATCTCCGCTTCCAATTGGGCAAGCGTAATGGTTTGGGTATCCACTATTTCACGGTAACGGCGAAGTGCCCGTTCCTTAACGGATGCAGTCAGAAAAATTTTCAGTTCCGCATTTGGCAGCACATGTGAACCAATATCACGGCCATCCATAACGACGCCTTTACGCTCTGCAAGCTTGCGCTGCAAGTCGCCAAGAACTTCTCGTACCGTTTCATTCGCAGCAATATGAGACACCTGAAGCGTCACTTCGCGCGAGCGAATCAATGCGGTTACATTTTCACCATTCACAAATACCGACTGGCCATGTTCACCAGGCTCAAGCTCAATCTCTAATGCTTTTACTAGTTCAGCAAGTTTGGCTGTCTGGTCCACCTTTACTTCTGCTCGCTGGGCGCTTAGTGTTACTGCGCGATACATAGAGCCCGTATCGATATACACATAGCCAAGCTGCTCGGCGACTTTCCGTGCAACCGTGCTCTTGCCCGCGCCTGCCGGCCCGTCAATTGCAATGTTCATACGGTCGCTGTCACCTTCGTGATGCACCACCTAAGGTCAACCCCCTTTTAGTAGAGACGGCTGGCCGAATGCATGTAAGAATGCGACGCAAACCTCTCAAGAAAAAAGCAGGCTTTGCCTGCGAACGTGAAAATTATACCACACTATATACGCAGATGCAAAAGCTGAGCGTCAGTTCATATGGGTTCCTTCCCACTGATCCACACCCGTCAGCCAATATCTAACCGTATCATTTTGCAATGCTGCTTGTGAGCATACGAGTAAAATAACTAGCGTAATGATGATTTTCTTCAATACGCTGCTCACTTCATCCGTTAGCTTAATCATTTTTTGGCGGTTTGTTTTTTTATGTAACAGATTTCGTGTCATATGGATAACCCCTCCCTCTTTCTGGGTAGTTTTCCATAATTAACGAATGTTATTCAGCGATTACGATATTCCAGCTGCTTCTCAAAGCAGTACCTGATAACCTTTTGCCGCTCTGAATCATTAATGCTCACATATTTAATCATAGCCTGCTTCCTTCCGGATTCAAGCTGGACAACACGTACGACTTCCCCTCGGAAAAAAGCATGTTCAATGGTCCCGTTCTTAAACGGAACTAGCAACCAGCACTCTAGTACTTGTTCAGGTGCGATCTGCCATTTCCCATCACAAATAAAGGAGATTCCGCCACCGCCAACATCATCGGTTTCACATACAAACCGGATGTTGCTTGACATTTTAACTGCAATCTCAAGTTCAGCTGATACGCGCAAGAAGCTGCGTCTTTGAACTTTAGTAATGCGATCCAGTTCAGGCCTGCGAATTTTTATAAGTTTAACAACGCCATCCTCTTTGAATCCAAGGACATGTGAATCGAAATAATTTTTTATGCCATCCTCTGATACAAAATAAACAGAAAGTTCATCTCCTAAAAAAAGGCGCTTGTACCTTCCTGATTTCTCGCTGATTGGAACTTCTATTAGTAAGCCGTCCTCTTGCTCATCGGCAATACGGGACTTGTATTCAATCGCTGCTTCCTCTTCGTCTGACGATGCGATCTGATAGTAAAGCATTTGGTTCACTTTTGGCAACAAATTGACTCCCCCCATTTACATGTCATTATAACACGTCGATTTGAGGGGAGCCATATCGTTATTTGTCAGAAGCTGCCTTAGAATCTGCGTGAGACATTTCCTCAATCGATTCTTCCGTGCCGGTTTCTGCATTGATATATACGCGATAAATCGAACCGTTCATATTACCCGTATACTCATAGCAAAGAGCCTCTTTGCCTAAATCGTTGAAGATGATCGCCAATTGTTCGGTTTGCACCTTCATCTCCGGATTTAACGCCTTCCTTGCCTCAGCTTTTGTAATCGTTGGACTAGGTATCTTGCGAGTGTGATGTTGATACACATAATCATTTGCTTGCAAGCCTACCGTCTGCCCTTTATCAAGAGCAACCTTCAAGGTCAATTTATCAGGGTAAATAAGAACCCCGTTCTGCGTACCTACATAGGTAAATGCGCCTGTATTTTCATACTTGTCGTAGCTAATAGCTTTCATATCTTTAAATCCGTGTTTCTTCAAGAAGGAATCAGCCGATGCTTTTGCCTCTTCAAAAGTCACTTTCGCTTCTCCAATATCACGAGAATTCAAAAAGTAGAGAAGCTGGCCGCCTTTTTCCGTAAAATCCATTTGAAGCGTACTGTCCTTGCCTTCTTTCACCGTTGCTGAGAACGAAGCATATTCAGTTCCCTTCGCATTTTCAACAACACGGATGTCAGCATTAGGAACATCAGTAAACTTAGCCGCTTCTTTTTTAATTTCTTCAGCGGTCACCATGTTTCCGCCAAGCATTTTAATCGTACGCTTCTGATACATGCTGCTAACGGAAGGGCCCCAATTGATTTCTGGATATTCACTTACCTTCTTGTCTACCGATCTAAAGCCGTCAATAATAATGTTGGGGTCACTTGCGTTTTTGGCAGCTGCGATTTCAGCGTCCATCCAGCGCAGACGGTTGTTCAGCACATCCTTCTGCATCTTTGACAAATCCTTCGATATTTCCTGTGAATTCGTATAGAGCGTCTTAAGCGTCTTGAATTCATCAGGCGAAAGCGGCTGCTTCGTCAAGTCGCGAACAGATGTCTTGTATGCAAAGTTTGCAATGCGCGACAGAAAGTCTTCTGCTTCATTGAAAGGAAGCATCGATACAGGAAGCTGGTTGATCTCATTTTGCGCTTGGCTCGTTAAACGCCATACATTGACAAGCCCTTTGCGATGAAAGGCTTGTGAGGTGGAGTTAACAGCTAGCGTGTTGCCTAATTGCTGATGCAGCTGCTCAACATGGTTAGTCAAATCGTGAAACGCTCGTTGATATTGGTTTTCAGCCTTTATCAAAACTGCGTTTTTCTCTTGTTGCTCTTGATAACCCCAGTAGGCAGCGCCGATAAACAGCACTGTCATAATGGGAAATAGAATTGAACTGAGTCGACGGTACATAATACAAAAGCTCCTTTCTTGTGCAAAACCTGGTTTTAGTTTGGTTTGCCCAAGGGAGCTTTATGCATCCATCTATTTATTTGTCATTGCTGCATCTATTTCCCTAAAATACGCTATGCTCTTCAATTTCCAGATCATTTGCATTGTTGCAAATACATTGCTTAAAGCCAGTATCAATCGAATCTTTTTCTCTTCGTCCGCGAAGCACAAATTTTTCTCCGCATAGATTGCATCTAATCGTTACCTTAATTCTTGCAGCCTCCATAAGCCCCTCCTCAGCCATTATTCGAACGCCATCATTTCAGGCATTACAATATAATGTAAGTATGGACGGATCGACTACAGTTTAATCTCATCTTCACGGACCATAAATCGAAAGGGCGACCGTGCATTCGCATGACTCATTTTGCGCAAGCCCCATATCCAAAGCACGATCATAAACGGAATAATAAAATACATCCAATTTGTGCGCAACGTAATCATGATCCAATCGTAAGTACCATGTAGAAGCACTGGCAGCAAAAGTGAAATGCCTAAGAAATAGACGGTTTTGTTTTTTGGAGCAAACTTCGCTTTCCCTAAATAATAGCCCATCATTATACCGAACAAGGCATGGCCAGAAACGGGAAGCAGCGCCCTCACGAGAAGCGTGCCGAACGTAGCAGGCGAGTAAATGGCATACAAAACATTTTCTAAGGTTGCGAAGCCAAGCGAAATGGCTGATGCATAAACGATTCCATCGTAAGGCTCGTCAAATTCGGTATGGTTGTATATGACATGATACAGTACGAACCATTTCACGAACTCTTCTACGCCTGCGGATTCGCCAAAGGCAAATATGAGCGAGTGATCGCCAAGCCAAAGCTGAAGTCCCCGCTGAATAACCATGATCGGTACAACGACAAGAATGCCTAGCACAAACATTCTTGCTACCATGTGGATAGGCTCCGCTTCATAACGATCTCTCAAATATAAATAAGTAAGCAGCGAAACGCCTGGCGCAACAGCCGCAGTCAAAACGGAAAACAACAGCATTCTTCCCCTACTTTCTTACACCCAGCCACGATAGCGTACAGCTTCAGCCATTTTGCGTACACCGGCCATATAAGCTGCAAGACGCATATCGACCTTACGGGTGCGGTGTATTTCATACACTTGGTTGAAGCCCCTTATCATCATAAGCTTCAGCTTATCATCCACTTCTTGTTCATCCCAATAATAGCCTTGATTATTTTGCACCCATTCAAAATAGGACACGATGACGCCACCGCTGCTCGCGAGCACATCCGGAATAAGCAAAATGCCTTTGTCCGACAGGATTCGCGTAGCTTCCAGCGTCGTTGGGCCATTCGCTGCTTCTACTACGATGGTTGCTTTAATGAGATGGGCATTTTGTTCCGTTATTTGATTCTCGATTGCCGCAGGCACAAGCACATCACAATCGAGCTCGAGCAGCTCAGCATTCGTTATTGTGTTCGTAAACAAGTTCGTTACATTGCCAAAGGAATCTCGACGATCGAGCAAATATTCTATATCGAGTCCTTCTTTATTATACAACGCCGCGTTCACATCGGAAATACCTATCACGCGCGCACCGGCCTCATGCATGAATTTGGCAAGATAACTTCCAGCATTACCAAAGCCTTGAATGACGATTCGCGCATCTTTTATGTCTATATTTTTCATGTTCAAAGCCTCATGGATCATCATAACGACCCCTCTGGCTGTAGCTGTCTCTCTTCCTTTGGACCCGCCAAGCACAAGCGGCTTCCCTGTTATAAAGCCTGGAGAATCAAATTCACGAATGCGGCTATACTCGTCCATCATCCAAGCCATAATCTGTGAATTTGTCATCACATCAGGTGCAGGAATATCTTTGCTTGGTCCTACGATTTGGCTGATGGCCCGCACATACCCTCGGCTTAAATTCTCAATTTCTCGGAAAGACATCGTTCTTGGATCGCAAATAACGCCGCCTTTTCCGCCGCCATAGGGCAGATCCGCAATTCCACATTTTAGACTCATCCAAATGGACAAAGCCTTAACCTCATTTTCAGTGACGGCTGGATGAAAACGCACACCGCCTTTTGTAGGTCCTACCGCATCATTATGCTGTGCTCGATAGCCCGTAAACACTTTTGTTTTGCCATCATCCATCCGAACTGGAATACGGACGGTCAGAAGCCTCATGGGCTCCTTCAATAAATCAATCATATCCTGATCATAGCCAAGCCTGCGCAGCGCTTCTTCAATAACAATCTGAGTAGAATGCAACACATCGTTTGCTTCTTTATCACTCATTCCATTCACCGCCTTTGTCTACATCTAATATGAGCGCCTTTTCCTTCGTATATTCCATTATTATGACATGCTACATGCAAGAAGAGCATCGTACAGACAAAATCAGCCTGCAGATGCTCTATCTGTGTACATTTGATTAAAAATTAAAATGATTACATATTTCCCTTACCGCTGTTTCGGGTATAATCACTTTTCCGTACTCTTCCAACATGGCATAGGTTACCGATGTTGCTTCACCATATTCAGCGAGCAATGCAATAACAGCGTTATGCCTGGAAGCCTCGATAAGAGCAGGTTCCAGCGCTAATATATATTTGCCATGATAGGAGTACAATCGTCCGTCTTCCGTAAGCGTAGAGCTTAGCAATTGCTTGCAAACCGATATGACATCCTCAAAATCGCGGAAAGAGTACATCACAATATCGCTTTGCTCAAGCGTCACTTCCATCTCGTATATTTCGTCTTCCGTGTCGTCATCTTCAGTTGGCCTATCGCCTGCATGACTGTTCATTTTGCCACGGGTGACAATCACTACCATACCTTGAGCGGGGAGGGCAAACACTTCGACCGCTAATGGGCCGCTGGCATCGAATCCAAGTTCACTATATGCTTGATCCATCATTTCACTGAATAGTTCGTGTACTTTTGGAATTTCGCGCCACATGTCGTCCTTCTGGATCCCCCGTTCCAGCAGGTCGTCGAACGTCAGGAAAATCCGAATCTTATCCTGGCTCAGTCGTTCGATTTTCATGACAGGATCCTCCTCTGCAGCATCTGTTGTAATAGCGTATGAATTTCTAAGTAAGATGTGATCAAATTGACCAAATCATGCTATGTAACTACTTTATCATGTCTTTTCACTGATTGCACTAATAATGAACGAAAAAAAGAATCGTTTGATCGCATCGCATTTCTGCTTTGCGTCCCTACGATTCTGCATGCTTGCTGCTTTACTTAGTGGGAAAAGGCTGACGATTCCGCTTTGATCTTGTCCGCTTCCTTCTTCAATGAGGGATCGCTGTTTACGATAGCCTCAATTTGTCCCCAAGCGGCTTCGGATTTTACGGCGGTATCGTCTGAATGCTTTGGGGAAAGCGCAGACGCATTTCCCTTCACAGATTTACTCATCATTTTCGCAACAGAATTGCGTGCAACATTGGAACAAACGTCAGAAAACGCATGTGCTGCCCATGATACTGCTCCAGGCTTTCTGCGCGAGATATATACCGTTGCTGCTGCGCCAATTATTCCACCGACTAAAAAGCCACTTAACCTCATGATCTCGAACACCTCTTTCCTAATTCATCTTGCGTATTCAGTTGTTAGTTTGACCGACAAGCAGAAGCGCCATTCCATATAAAATAAGGAAATCATCCTTATCCTTCGATTAGGCAAATATGATACAATGATGTCGTTTCAGCAGCATTTACATCAAAATTATGGAGGGCAAGCATCATGAAGCGTAACCTGCCTATAATCATTCTGCTTCTCGGGTCGCTTCTAACGGCCTGCAGTGCGCAGCAGCAAAACGAGAGCCAGCAGTCTTCAACTGAAGCCACTGAGACAGCAGCCGTACCCGAGACTTCACCAAGCTCAAACAATGCTATAAACGATGATACAGTCGTAACGAGTGAGGAACCTACGCCAACCGCTTCGAGTGAGCAGGAAACCAGCATAACAGCACTATATCGAATGAGCGAAGCCTATCGCTTCGTACCGATTGAAGAGAGTACATCGAGCAAGGTTGTTTTGCTTACTTTCGATGATGGGCCAAAAGATGAAACCGTCTTAACCAGCATGCTTGATACCCTTGATAAACATAAAGCTAAAGCGATTTTTTTCGTAAATGGTTATCGGGTGAAAAAAAATCCCAATCTGTTGAAGCTCATTGATGAACGCGGACAAACAATCGGCAACCATTCTTGGGATCATAACGATTTGAAAAAAGAAGCTAAAGAAGTCGTTGAACAGCAAATCGGCGATGTTCAAACAGACGTCGAAGCTTTAATAGATAAAAAACCATTGTTTTTCCGCCCCCCGTACGGCTCTGGCGGTGATACGGTTAAGGAAATTGCAAAAAACCACGGCATGCTTTACATGACGTGGTCAAATGGTTCCCTTGATTGGGATAAAACGGCCAAAAACAAGCCTGAGGTTGTCATTAAAAATGTGCTGGAGCAGCTGCATCCAGGCGCAAACATACTTATGCATGAGCTGCAATGGACTGCCGATGCTCTTGATGAGCTGCTCACCTCACTTGAAAACAAAGGCTACGGATTCATTGATCCAGCCACCATTGAGGTCATTCGCTAAATTTTAAGCCATACCAAAAAAGTCCACCAACTAAACTTACAAACAATAGGAACAATAAATTGTAATAAAACTTTGTAACCTTATTCATTTGTGTAGGATGTTTCTTTCGCCGAGGCGGCAGAGCTTCTCCCTGATTGGAATCCGTTCCGATGATGGACGGCTCTGCCGTCTCTTCATGCTGTGCTGAAGCTCTCGAATTTCCAAACTTTTCTTTCCTGCTCATGACTCCCTCCTGAATCTTATAATTAAACCCATGATGAAATCGATCAAAAAGTGTGCAATAATCGGTGCCCAAATCGTACCTGATTCCATATAAATCCAGCCTAAGCCGTAGCTAATCGAAAATACGAGTCCAGTAGGAATCCAATGTTTTAAATACCTTACATGAATAGTAGCAAAAATTATGCTTGTCCAATAGGGACCTATGGCATGCTGAATCGCCCCGCGAAAGAGCAATTCCTCACAAATAGCTACAACTAAGGAAATAACTGCAATATGCCAAACCTTCCGCGTCCGAAAAATACGATCATTTACTCCGCCGTCATCGCTTGCTTCCTCTGGAACAAAGCGCGAAATAAGCAGGTCAACTACAATTACAGCTGCTGCTAAGCCTGCACCCCAATAAACAAAAGCAAGCTCCTTTGGAGGCGTAAATAAAGCAATCACATTTTGATGCTGAAATAAAACCCATATTAAACCGATAATAAAAGTAAATGCTTGCGTAGCATATAAATTGATTAACAACATGCGGTCATCTAGCTCATCAACGGACACCTTTCGAATGCGAATATTGCGAATATCAAATTTCTTCATAGCTTCCCGCCTGTCTGGAACGTTCATATTTTCTTTTTCGACCTTTTCACCTATACTGGTAGAACAAATCGACAGAATTATTTTTTTACATAGAAGGAGATAGAGATAGAGATGGAAAAAAAATTAACGACGACCGCAATGTTATTCAGTGTTGGATTTGTATTTCTACTTATTTGTACAGTTGGAGCCTTTTTCTATGGCATTCAAATTGGCACTGAAAAGACGAAAGCCCGCTATGTGAATGAAGCAGATGACGCAAAAACAACAACCGCTTCAGCAACCCCTTACCAGCAACAAGACTTGGTATCGTTCTATCATACTGTATTTCTTCCTTATCGTGAATTTCAAAACGAATGGTTCGCAGCTATGAACAAATTATCGCAAGGAAAGTCATTTGAAGCAACTTCTATGTTTAAAGATTTGGCAAGACTTGCTAGCGCCAAAGCAGATGAAGCAAGCTCGATTGATATGCAAAAATCTCCACTGCTCGGAGAAGCTCAGGTTAGTTACATACGAAGTCTAAAACTATTTAATGAAGCTGCTGTCAACGCAGCGGCTAGTGCAAAGAAATTATCCTTTAATGAATTGATGAAAAATGTCGAACAAGATAAAACCTATCTCTCTGCCGCTCAATTTGCACTAAACGCTCAGCAGCAATATTACTCTGCTATGCTGAAATGGTCAGCAACGGTAGATCTTGATATTCCTTCAGAATACAAGGCTCCAGCTCTGCTGGAACTGTCAGCATGGAAAAACTTTAACATTACGATAAAAAACAAACTAATGGCTGATCAGCTAATGACTCGTAAAAAACTTACTGCCTATTATCCGCAGGATTTAACAAGTCGAGTAGATGAGCTTGTCCTCTCTGGACAAGCAGCCAAGTTAAAATTGCATTCCGTATCTGCAGTTGTTGATTTGCTGATTAATACGGAAGCCGTTCGTTCAGGTGATTTCAATGAGAGCAAATCAAGGCTCTATCAACAGGCACTTCTGCCGCAACTGCCTTTTTTCTACCCTGAAACAAATTAAATTCCAATTCCTTTGTTAATCATATTGAAACCCTTGTAAAGAGGCTATAGCCGCCATCCCACCGGTAACGTTGTGAAGGCTGCTGTAGCCTTTTTCTTCTAAGTAATTGCAAACCGCTACACTTCGTACGCCATGAGCGCAGATGATATAGATAGGCAGCGTGTCGTCAAGCTCATTCAGTCGCACAGGAATCGTGTTCATTGGAATTAATTTTGAAGTCTCCAAATGATAAAACTCCCATTCAAACTCTTCTCTTACATCTATGATTTGACTTGCTTCTACTTGTCCATTCCCTAGCAGATCAAGCAAAAATTGCGGTGTCACATCCTGCCATTTCGTCATGAATAAAGACCTCCATTGTCGTAAATTGTTGCTAATGATGCTTGAATCATAACGAAATTTTCACAATTCAGCAAGTTTGAGGATTGCTTTTGTCCACCACATTGCTTTAAAATAGAAAAGTCTAAGTTCGATGATCAAACTCTCGACCCGCTGCTGCACAACGGTGCCGGGTAGAGGGTTTTTCTGTTCATATTAAGCGAAGCCTAATAGCTTCGCCCCATTTTAGGAGGCATACTTCACATGTTTAAAGTGTTAGTTTCCGATCCAATCAGCGATTTGGGCATTCAGCAGCTTGTTGATGCGTCAGATGTCGCAGTCGACAAAAAACCTGGACTCAGCGAAGACGAATTAGTTGCAATTATTGGTGAATACGATGCGTTGCTTGTACGCAGCCAAACCCGCGTAACAGCAAAAATTATGGAAGCTGGCAAACAGCTTAAAGTAGTTGGCCGTGCAGGTGTTGGCGTCGATAATATTGACCTAGACGCAGCAACTCAGCGCGGTATCATCGTAATCAATGCACCAGATGGCAACACCATTACAACTTGTGAGCATACATTTGCTATGATGATGGCGGTAGCCCGTCATATTCCACAAGCGTACATGAAAACAGTAAATGGAACATGGGATCGCAAATCCTTCCTGGGCGTTGAGCTTCGCGGCAAAACGCTAGGCGTACTCGGTATGGGACGTATCGGCAGCGAAGTTGCCAAACGTGCAAAAGCCTTCGGCATGGATATTTTGGGTTATGACCCGTTTATGACAGAAGAAAGAGCAACAAAAATCGGCGTGAAGCTTGCTAGCGTAGATGAAATTGTTAGAGGTGCAGATTTCATGACTGTACATACACCTTTAACGCCTGAAACTCGCCATATGATCGGCAAAGCTCAATTTGAAGTGATGAAACCCGGCATGCGTATTGTAAACTGCGCGCGCGGCGGCATCATCGATGAGATTGCTTTGGTTGATGCAGTGGATGCTGGTATTGTCGCTGGCGCCGCATTCGACGTGTTCGAAGTGGAGCCTCCTGCTAATGACCATCCTTTCTTGACACATCCAAAAATTATCGTAACTCCGCATCTTGGCGCTTCGACTGTTGAAGCACAAGAAAACGTTGCGATTGACGTCTCGGAGCAAGTGCTTCATATTCTCCGCAGCGAGCCATTTATCAATGCAGTGAACATGCCTCCGATTCCGGCAAACCTGCAAAGCATTCTTCAGCCATACTTTACTCTTGGCGAGAAGCTTGGCAACTTTATTGCACAATCAACTGAAGGTGCTGTAACCGAAATCGTTGTTGGTTATGCTGGTGAGCTCGCAGAGGTTGATACGCAGCCACTCACTCGTTATATCGTTCGCGGCGTTCTAGCGCATCACCTTGGCGCAGAGCAGGTTAATGTGGTTAACTCCCTTCACCTTGCGAAAGTGCGCGATGTAAACATCGTCGTTCAAAAATCGCATGCTTCGAAAGACTTTACGAACCTGGTAACCGTGTCCCTTCGTACGAAAAAAGAAGAACGTGTTGTTTCCGGCACATTGCTCACTGGATACGGACCTCGTATTGTTCAAATCGACAAGTTCCCAGTTGATGTGACGCCTGAAGGAAACCTAATTCTAATCTCGCATAACGATAAGCCTGGTATTATCGGACGAGTTGGAACGCTTCTGGGCAACAATGACGTTAACATTGCAACGATGCAAGTAGGTCGTCAGCTTGTTGGCGGCTCCGCAATCATGGTTCTGCGTGTGGATAAAGCGACACCTAAGGAAGTGCTTGAGCAGCTTACAAGCATGCCTGAGTTAAACACAGCCAAAGAAATTACACTTTTTTAAATAAATTTGTTTACTATATAGGAGAAGAGCCTGCTGAATGAATCGGCAGGCTCTTCTTTTGTTTCACGAACAACAAGAATTATCTTCTGCTTTCTACAAAAAAAGCGCCCCAAGCTGGAGCGCTTTGACAACTATTGATGAGCTTCGACAGGAAGTAAGATTGTAAACGATGTCCCTGTACCCGAACTGCTTTCGACTACAATTCGACCCTGATGAAGATCGATCAGATTTTTTACGATGGCAAGTCCAAGACCCGTTCCACTTGATGAGCCGCGTTTACGCGCTTTATCTGCCTTATAGAAGCGTTCGAATATAAAAGGTACATCCTCGGTTGGAATCCCTTGCCCCTCGTCTCTGACGCGAAGCTCCACATACTGTCTTCCGTTTACGTTTGCATGCTGACCTGAAATAGTAATCGACTTGCCCGATGGCGTATGCCGCAAAGCGTTGTCGAGAAGATTAGTCAATACTTGCTCCAATCTATCCTCGTCTGCTTCCTTAACAAGCAGCGACTCATTGGGCAGATCCGCGACTAGCCTCACCTCGCGCTCCTTCGCATACACCTGGAATTTCCGATGTACCCGCTTCAAGACATGAGCGAGATCTATCTCTTGGAAGTTCATATCGACGTGGCCGGCTTCCATTCTAGCGATATCCAGGAAATCATTTACGAGTCTACCCATTCGCAGTGATTCATCATAAATAACTTGAACGAGCTCCTTGCGATCTTCCTCAGACACGACAATATCATCAAGCAATGCTTCACTATAGCCTTGCAGCATCGATAGCGGCGTCCTGATCTCATGTGAAATGTTAGCCACAAAATCTCGTCTCAGCTTCTCAAGCTTATGCTCCTCCGTTACGTTACGGATAACAGCAACAGCCCCGCGAATTACATCCTTCGACTGCAGCGGAGCCATTACAACTGACCACACGCTGCTTAGAACATGAACCTTATCGGTAACATCCCTGCCCTCTTCCATCACTCTTTGAAACAACTCGCGGAGCGGCATTGGAACCTCGGAATATACAGTCGAGCTCTCGGACTCATCCTCTTGCCATGCAAGCTCTACTCCTGACCACTGATTGATTAGCAAATGACCAACTGGATTCGTAAGTATGACTTTACCTTCCGCATCGAAGGTAATGACTGAATCTCCCATGCTTCGCAAAATGCTCGCAAGATGGTTTTTCTCATGATTGATGTCATGAATCAGCTTGTTCAGCTGCTCCGTCATATGGTTAAACGTATCCGCAAGCTCGCCGATCTCATCACTGGAGCGTATATGAACTCGGGTTGTATAATTGCCTTGAGAAATCGATACCGCTGCATCCTTTAGTTGAAGCAGCGGCTGTTGAATTTTTTTGGATAAGAAGAAAGCAAAAAATGTTGATAACAAAAATCCGATAATCGCTGTTACAACAAATAGCACTTTCACCTGATGCGTATTGTTTTCTTTAAACCATATATCAACGTATTGAAGTAAAAATACGCCAACGATAAGCAATACGACAGCAACAAGCAGCATGATTGTCGCCCAGAGCTTTCCAACTACACTGCGGTACAACTTGCCAATCGAACGATGCCACAAGCTCATTTACTTAGGTACCTCTAGCTTATAGCCGACTCCCCAAACGGTAGTAATCATGGATGCCGCATCAGGAGACACTTTATTCAATTTCTCGCGCAAACGTTTTACATGGGTGTCGACAGTCCGCAAGTCACCGAAAAACTCATAATTCCATACATCCTTCAAAAGCTCTTCACGAGAGAACACTTTATCAGGCGATACTGCCAAGTAATGCAGCAGCTCATATTCTTTAGGCGTTAAGCTTACCTCTTGTCCACCAGCTGTTACACGGTGAGCATCATGCTCAATAACCAAATGAGGGAATACAATATTGTTGCTTGAATTAATTTCTTTTGTTAAGAACGCAGTAGCCGAGGATCGTCTCAAGATAGCCTTCACTCGGTAGATAACCTCGCGTGGACTAAAAGGCTTGACGACATAATCGTCCGCGCCAACCTCAAAGCCCTGCACACGGTTCATTTCTTCACCTTTAGCCGTTAGCATAATGACAGGAGTAGCCTTCACTTGACGCAGACGAGAGCACACTTCTACGCCGTCGATTCCTGGCAGCATCACATCAAGCAGAATGAGCGCGTAATCCGTATTTGAAGCTAATCTTAGGGCAGTTTCTCCGTCTTCTGCCTCGTCGATTGTGTAGCCTTCCTTCTCTAAATACATTTTGAGCAAGCGACGGATCCGTTCTTCATCATCAACGACCAAAATACGGCTTGAATAATCAGACATAGGGCAATTCTCCTCTCAATCTAAGTTCTAAACACCAGAATAGGAATGCAAACCTGCAATGACGAGGTTAACCCCAACGAGCGTAAATAGTACAACCACGAAGCCGATTACAGCGAGCCATGCAGAAGGTTTTCCCTGCCAGCCGCGCGATAAACGGAAATGCAAATACGCACTGTAGTACAACCAAGTGATTAAAGCCCAAACCTCTTTCGGGTCCCAGCCCCAGAAACGGCCCCATGCAATATTGGCCCATATCATCGCGAATATTAATGCACCGAGTGTAAAGATCGGAAATCCAATTGCGATGGATCTGTAGCTGATTTCATCCAAATCTTCTGGATCTACGCCATCCATAACAGGATGAATGACTGCTCCGAGCGGCTTTCTGAATACTAAGCGCAGCAAGCCATAAAGCAAGGAGCCTGAAATAATCGTCCATATAACGGTATTAAACTTGCGTCCTGAATTTGCGCCTTCCATCCAAGATGGTGCTTCGAATAATGGCTTGCTCATGCCGAGGAATGATTCATATTCGACCACCTGGCTGTTATAAGGTTTAACAATTGGCGGCAGTGTATAATTTACTGTCTCCGAAGACGTCGACTCTATTCCTTTGGCATCAATAGTAGATGTTTCTTGAATAAATTTCGCTTCATAGCCCATTCCGCGGAACGCGAATACTGCGACGATAAAACCTACAATTAGAATAATCGTATATAAAGAGAACTCGACCCAGAACTGCGATCTTTTTGCTTCTTTTGTTTTGCTTTTGAAATCAACCACTCTTAGCAAATACATGAGGCCAGCAGCAAAACCAACGGCAAAAAATGCTTCGCCGAGAGCGGCTGTCGTTACATGTACTTTTAGCCAGTAGTTGTTTAGAGCCGGTATTAGCGGTTGTACCTCTTGTGGAAACACAGATGCATAAGCAACAATAATTACCGTTAGCGGCAATGAGAACATGCCCAGCAGCGGTTTTCTGTAAATACTGAAGACAATCGTAAATGCAATCATGATTGCCATTCCAAGGAAAGTCATGAATTCATACATATTGCTCGTTGGAATTTGACCGCTTCCAGCCCATCTAGTAAAGAAGAAGGTCAAATGCGATGCAAGACCAAGACTCGAAGTAATGAATGCAATTCGTCCCCAACGCTTCTCATGCTGCAAAGGATCACGATTGCTCCATTTCTTACCCGCAATGGCAATGACATAAAACATAAATGCGAAGCAATACAGGAAAAATGCGACAATAAATGCGTCGCTGCTAAAATCGACTAAGCTCACGCGTTGTTCCCTCCGTTATCTAGCGACTTCGGATCTACGGTTATCCCTATTTTTTTAAGGGCTCCCGCTACATCTGAGCGCATACCGTACCAGTTTTTATTCGTATGAGCGCCCAATGAAAGCTCTCCATTGTCCACTCGCAGCCAAATTCGGCGGTGCTGCCAATAGGACCCCATCAGCAAGCCGAGCATAGAGAACACTGCACCGACCCAAACATATGGCAGCGCCTTATCCATCCTTACATTCAAGTAAGTGGATGCTTCAGAGAAATCTACATTTTCCATACCGTCCACTCGAATTTCGATCTTATCCGCAATACCGTGATTAATGGCATCCTGCGAAAATTTAACTTTATCTTTTTGCATTGGGAAATACATATACGGCTCGCCTTTTGGATCAAGTCCTGGACCTTTAACCGTGTATACGAACGCAGGAGCAATCGGATCACGTGACAAAGTCGTTGGCTCGCCATTGTCGCCAATTGCAAATTCCATGTAATTCGCAAATAAATCAAGGGTGTATGGCCCAAGCTTATGCTGCAGCGCTGAATCCTTCATCGGCAGATCGAACGGACCGTATTTCTCTCCCGTCGCTTTATCTATGAGAATAGGATGCACAGCGTTCAAGCGAGGCGTCGTATCATAATCAAATTGATACAGCTTTAATCCTTTGTACTTAAGCGGCTCGTTGACGATAATATTATGCCGCTCTACTTCTTTAAGCTCTGGTTTCTTGGTTTGATCACTGCAGTTGCTAACGCATTCATAAAGAACCGCTTTTGTCTCAAAAAGCTTCGCACGGCTTATTCCTTTAAGCTTGTCCGGCAATTCTTCGTCTTTATAATACTCTACAGTAAACTTTTCGTTTTTAACATAATAATTCGTATTCGCTATTTGGACCGTATCCCCATCAGGAACCATTATGTAGCTATCCATTTGCCAGCTCGGAATGCTTCTTGCCAATATGGCTAAAAGAAACAAGATAAGGCCGATGTGATTGATGTAGGGTCCCCAGCGGCTAAAACGATTTTTCTCCGCAAGCAGCGCAGAGCCATCTCGATGAATGCGATAACCTTTGCGTTTCAGCTGCATGCCGAAATTTTCAACCCATTTTTCCTCATCGCCTTCAATCTGATATTTAAATACCGTCTTCTGACGATGAATAAATTGCAGATGCTTACGAATTTGCTGCTTGCTGAGCGCTCGATAAAGCGGGAGCACACGATCCAAGCTGCAAATAACGAGTGAGGTGCCAATCATCACAAGCAAGCCAATGAACCACCAGGATTCGTACGTATGTGATAATCCTAGCAAATAATACATTTTGCCAAGAAATCCGTACGTTTCTTCATAATAAACGGATGGATCTAAGTTATTTATGAATGTGTTTTCCTGTGGATAAATTGTTCCAAGCATCGCAGTCAAAAAGGTAATGACGATCAAATAAATCGCAATTTTGACTGACGAGAAAAAATTCCATATTTTATCGATATAATTGGGATTGCTTTTTTGCGATCGACGAGCTACACCATCGTAACGCATTTCTAACGGCAAATCGGAAACCGTATCGTTCACAAGCGGTTTGCCGCAGCTTTCACATAGTACGGTGCCTATCGAATTTTGATGACCGCACTCACATTTTGTGTTTTCAACCACTAACACAATAATACCTCCTACAGCTGAAGAAGCCGTTCAATCCGTTCATCAATTTCCTCTTCCGTCATGCCTCCTACTTTTATTTCCATAATCGTCCCATTTGGATTAATGAAAAAAGTAGTAGGGTATGACTTTAGACCATAGCTGCGTTCTGTCTTGCGATTTACATCGCGCAGAATCGGATAGTTCAAATCAAAACGACGGACAAAATTGTTCACGGTCAACGTGTCCTCGCTTAAATTTATAGCTAAAATCACAAGGCCTTGATCCTTCCATTTTGCATACTGTCGTTCAAACTCCGGCATTTCCTTCACGCACGGTGGACAGAATGTGCCCCAGAAATTAATGACGACAGCTTTCCCCTCATAATCAGACAGTTGTTTAAGATTGCCCTCTAAATCAACAAGCTCAAATGCAGGCGGCTTCCCGCCTTCCTTTAAAGGACCTTTGTCATCCGCGTCAAATAAGGTAGATCCAATTGCGTACCCACCTATGATCAAGACGGCAATCAAAATGACAATTTGTACCGTCTTGCGCGATTTTCCCATAATTGTTTTTCACCACCAGCTTCTTTCTATGCAGCCACGAATATTACCATTATAACGAAAAGTCGACGGCAATTACTGCCGCCGTCGATTACTTTTTATGAACTTTATGTGTCTTGCTTTGCGCTATCGCAAGCAATTCTTTAATTTCCTGAGGCGTGAGATGACGATACTTTCCTCTGCCTAGGTTTTCAAGTCCAACCTCGCCAAAACGAATTCTTTTCAGCCTAATCACCTTATGTCCAATAGCTTCAAACATCCGGCGAACCTGACGGTTCCGGCCTTCAAAAATCGTAATTGTAATCGTTGCTTCATTTCCGTCCGTATCTACATCATGATATTCCACTTCTGCAGGCGCGGTCATGCCATCCTCTAGCTTAATCCCTTTTTGCAACTGCTCCAATGCCGTTCCATGGGGAACGCCCTTAACGGTCGCACGGTATGTTTTGGGAACATGATGACTTGGATGTGTTAACAAATTAGCGAATTCGCCATCATTCGTAAGGATAAGAAGTCCTTCCGTATCATAATCCAATCGACCGACCGGATATACTCGCTCTTTAATACCTGGCAAGAAATCAGAAACCACTTTGCGGCCTTGTGGATCTTTGGCGCTAGTAATGACTCCCTTGGATTTGTTAAGCATGAGATAGAGCTTCTTCTCGCTCCGAATCGGCTTGCCGTTAACCGTAATTGCATCAACCGCTGGATCAGCCTTAACGCCTAGCGTCGTAACCTTCTCACCATTAACCTCAACCATTCCTGCCAAAATCATTTCTTCACATTTGCGTCGGGATGCAATTCCCGCTGCTGCTAATATTTTCTGTAAACGTTCCAATGCTTTCACCTCAATCTCCATCATAACGATATGAAGGAGAAAGTACAAGCTTCACTAGCCGAATATGTATAAGCAAATGAAAATTGCTGCGAAAAAACCGACTATATCGGAAAATAAACCAACTTTTAACGCATAACGTGACTTTCTTATTCCAATCGCTCCAAAATATACAGTAAGCACATACAGGGTTGTATCCGTGCTGCCTTGAATCGTGGAAGCAATTCTGCCGATCATAGAATCCGGGCCAAAGTTTTGAATGAGGTCAGTCGTGAAGGCTAACGAGCCTGCGCCAGTCAAAGGCCGCAAAATCCCGAGCGGCAGCACCTCGCTTGGAATACCAACCCAATCAAAGAGAGGCCGAACTGTTGAAAGCAGCAATTCTAAAGCTCCAGATGAGCGAAACATACTGATAGCAACCATCATGCCAACCAAATGAGGAATGATATTAATCGCTGTACCGAAGCCATCCTTGGCCCCTTCAACAAACGTTTCATAGACAGGTACTTTGCGTCTTAAAGCTGCGTAAAGCGGAATAAATACGATAATGGCAGGAATCATCCATGCGGATAAGCTTGTAAAAATATTATACAATTGCCTCACCTCCGGAAGCTGGTGAAGCCGACTCCTTATTCTCAGGTCTAGGTAGCGATGGAGCTATTGGCGGCGGTGATTTTCTTCGATACCAGCGGTCGGCAAGTATTGCAGCCGTAGTAGCAACAAATGTCGCTGCCAGTGTTGTACCGATAATTTCAGCAGGGTTAGCTGAACCATAATTCATTCGAATGGCAATAAGCGTGGTGGGAATGATCGTAATGCTGGATGTATTTAGCGCAAGCAGCGTGCACATCGCTGGAGTTGCTGTAGCAGGATCAGGATTAAGCTTCTGAAGCTCCTGCATCGCTTTTATCCCCATTGGCGTGGCTGCATTTCCTAACCCAAAGAGATTTGCGCTTAAATTACTCATTATATATCCAAGAGCTGGATGATTGGGAGGAACGTCAGGAAAAAGCTTGCGCACCACAGGCCCGAGCATTCGAGCAAGTGTACGCAGCAGTCCTGCATCCTCCGCTATTCGCATCATGCCAAGCCAAAACACCATGATACTAATTAATCCGAAGCTCACGGTGACTCCCGACTTGGCTCCCTCGAAAGCTGCTTGCGTTACCGCATCCATCTTACCTGTTATCGCAGCTACTACAACGCTCGCTACGATGAAAAACAACCAAATCCAGTTAACCATTTAGGTCGCCTCCCCCTCTACGCACCTATACTGTTTTGCAAGCAATCAACGTCTCCCGCGCAGATTGCATGCTAATGCTCAAATAATGCATCTAATACTTTGATAAAAGAGTCAAATATCGGCCCGCGCTGATCAAACTTGTTTGCTTTATGAAAATCAGCCAGCGATTGTAATGATTTTTGCGATGTCATTGAAAGTTGAAGTCTGCTGCTGTTTGGATCATACACAGGAACAGCACCAATTTGCTGCTCGTTTAAATACCATTCCAGAAATCCGCGCTCTCCTAGCAAATATCGAGTTGTTCCCGCTTCAAGCAGCACAAGACGTGATTGAACATTTCCCGTTTCCTGCTCTTCCAGCGGGTATTTAAAAGATTGTCCAACAGCATAAGGGTAACCAGAAATTTGCTGCCCTTTAACAGCTATCTCTTGAAGCGGATAATGACCAAAACCCCAATCGAGCATTTTTCGGTGATCTGCCCAATCATCGCTGTCATTTATCGTCACAGCAGCAAGCTGTTGACCATTCCTAGTGGCGGAGCTAACTAAGCAGCGCAGTGATTTTTTGGTATAACCTGTCTTTACACCGTCAGCTCCCTCATACATCGTTAGCATTTTATTTTTGTTTGTGTAGCTGTACTCCCATTTCTCATGCGGATTAGGCACTTTTTTTACGCGCGTGCTTACGATTTCTGCAAATACGTCATTTTTCAAAGCATATGCTGTCAGCTTGGCCAAATCATTAGCTGAGGAATAATGCTCATCATCATCCAGCCCATGCGGATTTTTAAATTGCGTATGTTTCAAACCTAGAAAGGTCGCTTTCTCATTCATTAAATGAACAAAACCTTCCTCCGATCCTCCAACATGCTCCGCGATTGCCGTTGCCGCATCGTTGCCTGACCTGAGCATCAGACCATACAACATATGATGCAAACTCATTTCTTCGCCAAGCTGAAGATAAATCGAAGAACCCTCTTTACCAACTGCTCGTTTGCTTGTCTTCACCATATCAGTCAGCTTCCCATGATCTATTGCAACAATAGCTGTCATGATTTTCGTTAAGCTTGCTATCCGCATCGGGGTATCACCATCACTGCTATACAATACTCTACCTGACTCGACATCTATTAGAGCCGACGCTTTGGCATTCGTGTGCAGCTTGGTTGGAGTTGCGCTAACTGAGGGCAATACGCTTGTCCCAATCAATAAAGCAGATAATAATCCAACTGCAGCAAATCGATGCAGCTTTTTGAAATACATATTCATACTTGCCCCTCCCGCAGCGATAGTAGATAAAGCTTGTGTGTGCGTATTTCAGTATATGCCTGTACATGTGGCTCTAGACGAAAAGTAGCTAACAAAAATGAAAAACTGCCCTCTCGGGCAGTTATGTCATCAGTTGTGTTCGTTTGCTTCGACACGTTCACTGATCACAGTTTGAGACGTATCCGTGTATACACCTGTACTCGAAGGCTGCTTCATCATCGATTGCAGCTTATCAAATACATGCGGAGCTGAGTCGATAACCCGCTCAAGCAGATGTGTTTGATTATCGAGCGGAACAATTTTTACGCCATGTGTTCCTACGACCAAGAAGGCAATTGGCGTAATCGACACGCCGCCACCGCTACCGCCGCCGAATGGAAGCGAAACGGAAGCATGCTGTGCATCAGATTGAGAGCCGTTCTTATGATCGGCATCATCTAATCGAATGTCACTGCCTCCTGCTACAAACCCAAAGCCTACTTTGGAGATCGGCATAATAATACTGCCATCCGGCGTTTGGACAGGGTCGCCTACAATAGTATTGACGTCAACCATCTCTTTAATATTTTCCATTGCGGTTTGCATTAAGCCTTGAATAGGATGTTCTGCCATACCTTGACGCCTCCTTTCAATTTCCTCATCCGAACTAAAAGCTGCAGTCCGGCAAGAATAGCATAACCGAAGCGGATTTGAGCTATGCATGACCATTCCGTTGTAAAAGCAGATCGTTGATAAATAGGCTGAACCATCATTTTCGGCTCCGTTTTGAGCTTAACCATTTGGGACAATACGCCAATGATCGATGTTTTTATAGACCAAACAAATCCTGTCGACATTGCCGTCCACATTGCGTCACCGGTTCCTACTGATGTGGACCAGTTCCATTCTAAAAGACGGACCTTCGTCAGCGATTTTCTAACCCATCCCGTTAAGTTTTTCGTCATTTGTAACAGATGTTTTGTTCTTTCCATTAGATGCGCTATTTTTTCTGCGTCAATGTCCTCGTTATATTGTTTCCAAGTGTCAACGGCCACATTCTTTTTTGAAACCTGTTCCTTAAGTTGGATGGAGGTTCCTGTGAACTGAATAATCGGCACTTTAAAGCGGTATCTGAGGATTCCAAATAAGGCCTTTATATTCAACTCAAAATCATCGTTTTGATCTATTCTCCTCAGATGGCCTCTTAATTCGACCTGCGAAGTGAGGCAGACGACCAAAATGAGCAAAAAAAAGAGACCGACCGCCGTCATCCAACCGTAGGGGTAACCGAGCATCATGATGCTTCCTCCGTTTCCCTAATATGGGTTGAATATAGTATGACCCGGCGGCCAAATCTCATTCTTTTATTTCTTCAATTGTCATCTGCGTGCCATCTAATCTCTCGAATAGCAGCTGAGTTTGTTCCTCCAAGGCATCATCGATATCAACGCTGCCTGGTTCTGGCAATTCTTTTATGGACGGCAATCCAAAATAATCTAAAAATGATTTCGTTGTTCCATACAAAATAGGTCTGCCAATCTGCTCGGCGCGGCCAACCTCTTCGATTAAATCCTTTGATACAAGCGATTGAATCGCTCTGTCGCTCTTTACGCCGCGAATTTCTTCAATCGATATTCTTGTTATCGGCTGGCGATAAGCGACGATGGACAGCGTTTCTAATGCAGCTTGTGAAAGCTGCGATCTCGTAGGAGTGTATGCCATACGCTCAAAATAAGGCGCATGCTCCAAATGAGTCGTCAGCCGATAGGAGGCTGCCACCTCTGCGATTTGAATACCGCGCCCCTCGCGCTCCAAATCGCGCTGCAAATCATAAACCAAATCGGAAGCGAGCTCAGCATCCAGCTCCAAAATATCAGCTAGCTGCCGCTTCGTAAGGCCTTCATCACCTGCCATAAACAGCAGGCCCTCAATAATTGTCTTCAACTTCGGATAATCCAATTTGCGACGACTCTCCTCTCCAATGAATGACGATGTCGTCAAATAACTGATGCTGAAAACAACGAATATGTTTCATTTTCATTAATTCCAGAATGGCTAGAAAAGTAACCACGATTTCATGCCTGTCCATGTTCTCGCGAATAAGCCGTGAAAAACGAACCGTTTCGAATTGCTTCAGCACGTCGACAATGTCCCGTATTCGATCCTTAACGGAAATCTCGTCTCGATGTATGGTAGCAACGACATTACGCCTCGATGCGCGGCGCAGCGCCTTTTGAAAGGCATTAATCAAATCCGACAAGTGAAGACCCTCAACCGGATTAACAATCTCTTCCTTCAAAAATGGCGTCATATCCTCAGGTTCCCTTGAATAGACAAGGCTGCGCTCGAATTCCTTCTCGCGCAGCTGCTCGGCTATTTGTTTGAATTTCCGGTATTCTACGAGCTTCTGGATGAGCTCATCACGTGGATCTAATCCGTCATCCGGCCAATCCTCATAGTCTTCCTCAAATACAGGCGGCTTTGGAAGTAGCTGCTTGCTCTTTATCGCCAAAAGGGTTGCCGCCATAACTAAAAATTCACTCGTGACCTCAAGCTCGAGCTCTTTCATCGCATGAAGATAATCCATATATTGAATCGTAATCTCACTGATAGACACCTCATGGATATCGATCTCCGCCTTGTCGATCAAGTGAAGCAGCAGATCCAGCGGCCCCTCAAAAGAATCCAGCTTATAAAGCACTGACACTTACATTTCCTCCCGCCTAGCCTTATCTTCGCTGCTTAGCCTTGCAATTGTTTGGTTAGGTTCGCCATTTCAATTGCGCTTGTAGCAGCCTCATAACCTTTGTTGCCTGCTTTTGTACCAGCACGCTCAATGGCCTGTTCAATCGAATCAACAGTCAATACACCAAAAATAGTCGGAATGCCTGTTTTCAAAGCGATTGCCGCAACTCCTTTTGCTGCTTCGTTGCAAACAAAATCGAAATGCGGAGTTGAACCACGAATAACAGCGCCAAGCGTAATGACAGCATCATACTTTCCGCTTTCCGCCATTTTTTGCGCGATTAAAGGAATTTCAAACGCTCCCGGCACCCATGCTACCTCAACATCTGAATCCTGTGCGCCATGACGTTTGAAAGCATCAAGTGCGCCTCCTAGCAGCTTGCTCGAAATAAACTCATTAAAACGTCCTACTACTACTCCATATTTTAAACCTTCTGATACTAAATGTCCCTCATAAATTCGTGTCATTTGTCATCTTCCTTCCATTATTTTAAATGATGTAGTCAATATCTTCAAAGCTAAGTAAATGACCAAGCTTAGATTTCTTTGTACGGAGATAACTTTTATTATCTTCCTTTAACTCCATTTGTATAGGAATACGTTCTACAACCTCTAGTCCGTAGCCTTCAAGACCTTTAATTTTCCGAGGATTGTTCGTCATCAACCGCATTTGGCGAACGCCAAGATCCTTCAAAATTTGTGCGCCTATACCATAATCGCGCAAATCTGCCGGAAAGCCAAGCTTTAAATTAGCATCTACCGTATCAAAACCTTCTTCTTGCAGTGCATAGGCCTTCAATTTGTTAATCAGACCAATGCCTCTGCCCTCTTGGCGCATATAAAGCAGAACGCCGCTGCCTGCTTCTTCGATCTGTTTAAGCGCCGCTTCAAGCTGCGGTCCGCAGTCGCAACGATGCGAATGAAATACATCACCCGTTAAGCATTCAGAGTGAACCCGCACAAGCAAGGGACGTTCAGGATCGATGTCGCCTTTAACGAGAGCGATATGCTCTTTGTTATCCACCAAATTTGTATAAGCAATAGCGCGGAAAGTGCCAAAATCAGTTGGCAGCTTCACATCAACCGCTCGCTCAACAAGCTTTTCTTTCTCGTTGCGATATTGAATCAGCTCTTGAATCGTGATGAGCTTCAGATTGTGCTTTTCTTTAAAGACAAGCAAATCTGGCAAACGAGACATCGTGCCGTCTTCATTAATGATTTCACAAATCGCTGCTGCAGGCGCCGAACCGCACATGACCGCCAAATCTATAGCCGCCTCCGTATGTCCAGCACGACGGAGTACGCCGCCAGGTCTTGCAATCAAGGGGAAAATATGACCTGGCCTGCGGAAATCTGCTGCTTTCGTCGTCGGATCAATGAGCGCTTTAACCGTTTCTGAGCGTTCAAACGCAGAAATCCCAGTAGTCGTTCCAATATAATCAACGGAAACGGTAAATGCCGTTCCGTGATAATCGGTATTATGCGTAACCATTGGCGGAAGATCAAGCTGGTCTGCTCGCTCTTGCGTAATCGGAACACACACAAGACCTCTAGCCTCTGTAATCATAAAATTAATGACCTCAGGCGTCATTGTATCAGCAAGTGCAATAAGGTCGCCCTCATTTTCCCGATCCTCGTCATCAACGACAATAATCGGCTTGCCAAGCTTAAGATCAGCCAAAGCAGCTTCAACTGAATCAAATGGTTTTTTATCTGTTTGTTCCATATGGGTTTCCCTCCTTTGTGACAACCAAACCTTTATAAGGCTTCTACCTTACCTTCAAAGGTTATTTTAAAGTTTAAAACTAAACCATACCTTAAAGGCTAATACCAAACCTTAAAGGCTTTTCGAACCCACCCAAACCCTCCCTTCCAAGGGAGGGCCCCAAGGACTGCGTCCTCTGGACACCTGCAACTGGACTAACTTAGGCATTACTCAGGTGGCTGTGTGCTAACATTGGTTAAAGATCGCTTTCGTCCCTGCGGGACACGCTTGCTGTTTGGGCTCTCGAGTTTTCAAGACAACCATACCTTAAAGGCTTTTCGAACCCACCCAAACCCTCCCTTCCAAGGGAGGGCCCCAAGGACTGCGTCCTCTGGACACCTGCAACTGGACTAACTTAGGCATTAATCAGGTGGCTGTGTGCTAACATTGGTTAAAGATCGCTTTCGTCCCTGCGGGACACGCTTGCTGTTTGGGCTCTCGAGTTTTCAAGACAACCAAACCTTAAAGGCTTTTCGAACCCACCCAAACCCTCCCTTCCAAGGGAGGGCCCCAAGGACTGCGTCCTCTGGACACCTGCAACTGGACTAACTTAGGCATGACTCAGGTGGTTGTGTACTAACTTTGGGCTAATGATCGCTTTCGTCCCTGCGGGACACGCTTGCTGTTTATGCTCTCGAGTTTTCAAGACAACCAAACCCTCCCTTCCAAGGGAGGGCCCCAAGGACTGCGTCCTCTGGACACCTGCAATTGGACTAACGTAGGCATGACTCAGGTGGCTGTGTGTTAACATTGGTTAAAGAACGCTTTCGTCCCTGCGGGACACGCTTGCTGTTTGGGCTCTCGAGTTTTCAAGACTACCAAACCTTAAAAACTTTTCGAACCCACCCAAACCCTCCCTTCCAAGGGAGGGCCCCAAGGACTGCGTCCTCTGGACACCTGCAACTGGACTAACGTAGGCATGACTCAGGTGGTTGTGTGTTAACATTGCTTAAAGATCGCTTTCGTCCCTGCGGGACACGCTTGCTGTTTGGGCGATCTAGTCTTAGGTTACCTTAGTTTTGAGTTATGTTAGAGCACCTAAGTCGATACCTGCTTTCACTAGTATTAGACCACGTACATCTTACGCTCAATAGTTAACTGGAAAAACTCCATCTAATTCACCTGATTAGCCGTTTATTCTTTAATTAGCTGGAATTTCTCACGTTATATCAGCTCATTATTCGAACTTGAGGTGTATCTGTCCAATTTACATGGAGTATTTCCTGTTAATTGAAACCTAGAGCTGATTAGAACAAAATTAACAGTAGGTTTTACCGTTACATTGAAAACTTACGAATTGGGCAAGGAAAGCTAACCCATTTTCATATCGTTTTACAAAAAACCATTTTCCATAAGAAAAGATGTAGTGAGCTTGGCTTTGGCTGGCAAGGCTTCTGGCTGCTTGAAATGAAGCAGGTGATCGACGTACTTGCCGATGACATCACATTCGATATTTACGGTATCGCCTGCACGCTTATGCTGTAAGGCCGTTTCGCCTAATGTGTGTGGAATAATCGAAACGGATAACGTATGTGATGATGTATCCACTACAGTAAGGCTTATGCCATCAATCGTGATCGAGCCTTTTGGAATCACATAACGCAGCATGTCTGCGTCGTCGATATGGATTTTATAAACAACAGCATTAGCATCCGTTTCTCTTGACGTTATTTTCCCTGTTCCATCAACATGCCCCTGAACGATATGACCGCCAAAACGTCCGCCAGCTTGCATCGCTCTCTCTAAATTCACTTGTTCGCCAGCACGAAGCTGATGAAGATTAGACTTGCGATAAGTCTCAGGCATCACGTCAGCAGCAAATGATGCACCGTCAAACGACGTTACCGTTAAACAAACGCCATTTACCGAGATGCTATCACCCAGCTTAACACCATCTGTTACAAGGGATGCTCCGATGACTAGCCTCATCGCTTCGCCTTGCTTTGTGATTCCTTTCATCTTTCCCACTTCTTCCACTAATCCGGTAAACATGGGTTTCCTCCTCAAAGGTTCGCTAATGCAGCAAACCTACTTCAAAACAACATAAATCCTGCGATAATGCCAGAGATTTGTTCAACGCCGTATCCTTAATAAACGGGATATCCCGAGACGCAAATGTCCTCGCCGGCCATTTCTACACTTACTCGATCTAGGGAAATAGCATCTGCCATTTTTTCGAATCCAGCGAAAGTAAATGTACCTGGTGCATCCAAGCCGCCGATAATCTTGGTCGCGTAATACAGCATGATTTTATCAATAAGACCTGCCTCTAACATTGCACCATTTAATTGGCCGCCGCCCTCAAGCAAGATTGAGCCGATTTCAAGCTCTCCCAGTTTCTTCATCCCTTCACTGAGATCTACTTTTGCTCCCGTGCCGCAAATGATGACCTCAATCCCTGCTGCTTCAAGCGCTTGGCGATTGTCCAAGCTTGCTTGGCTGGAAGTTAAAACAATCGTTCTAATTGAGCGATCAGTTACAGCTCTGGCATTAAGCGGCAGCCTCAGTGCTGAATCCACGATAATCCGTATCGGATCAATTGCTGGGACAGATGCTCTCGTATTGAGCAGCGGATCGTCTGCAAGGACAGTGCCTATGCCAACCATAATGGCTTCATGCTGATGACGCAGCGTATGAACCTGCTCGCGAGCAACTGCACCAGTCACCCATCGGCTATCGCCTGAATGGGAAGCAATTTTGCCATCAAGCGTACTCGCAGTTTTTAAAGTAACGAATGGGAGGCGGGTCGTAATGTACTTATTAAATTTTTCATTCATTTGCTGCGATCTTTGCTCGAATACGCCAACCGTAACGTCGATCCCTTCTTCACGAAGCCTTGCAATGCCTCGGCCGGACACTGCTGGATTAGGATCGCCGCTTGCGACTACAACCCTTGCAGCTTTCGCATCAATGATACGTTCACAGCATGGAGGTGTCTTTCCAAAATGGCTGCATGGCTCTAACGTTACATAAACGGTTGCTCCTTCAGCCGCATCTCCCGCCATCTGAAGCGCATGCACTTCAGCATGACCGGTTCCTCGCTTTAGATGCGTGCCAATGCCGACAATCGCACCATCCTTTACGACGACGCAGCCGACAACAGGATTAATGCCGGTTTGACCCGAAGCTTTTGCAGCCATATCTAACGCTAATCCCATATAATATTCATCATTTAAAATGTCCATAAACAAAAAACACCCCCATCGGCATACGATCCGACAGGGGTGATGAAAGATAAAACGAGAACTACGACAAAACCGATCGATGTTGTCGGCTTTGAGAGCCGTCGCTATCTTATGTCGCAAAATTGCGAAATCGGTTTGTAAAGTACACTAAATAAACTAACCTAATATGTATGTGAAATAAAACACATACAAATAAGCAGTAAATTGTAGCTGTCGAAGCATCCCCTTCTCCCATCCAGACTGTACTGTCGGTCCCGGAGTTTCACCAGGTCCACCGTTCTAATCGTATTCTATCCAAATGATCTTGGATAAAATGCCGTTTAAACCGGGTCACGGACTGACGAGAGGCACAGAAATTCGGTTATCCGATATTCTGTGCCTTCCCGATCACCGCCGGTTAGGAATTTCACCTACCCCGAAGGATTGCTGCACTTACAATATTATAGTTAGTATCTTAACATTAAATCGTTTCGACTTCAACCTTTTCCATTTTGTCTCCGCCTTTGAAAGCATCAACAAACTCCATACCTTTTGAAACCTTGCCAAAAACAGTATGTCCGCCATCCAAATGCGGTTGTGGTGCATAACCGATATAGAATTGGCTGCCGCCTGTATTGCGACCAGCATGCGCCATTGCTAGTGAACCGCGCTCATGCTTATTAGGGTTGATTTCACAATTGATTTGGTATCCAGGACCGCCTGTACCTGTTCCGTTTGGACATCCGCCTTGAGCGACGAAACCTGGGATAACGCGGTGGAAAGTAAGACCGTTGTAAAATCCTTCGTTAGCAAGCTTTTCAAAGTTTGCTACTGTGTTTGGCGCGTCTTGATCGAATAGATCGATAAGAACCTCTCCGCCGTTTGCTAGTGTGATTTTTGCTTGTTTAGCCATTGCTGCATCTACCTTTCTTTTATCCGAATAAGACTACGTTACCAATTTCGCTCTTATTTCGCAAGCGATGATTTTTGAAGTCTTGCCGGAATGACGTCATTGCAAACGATATTTTCAAGCGATTCACGCTTAACAGCAAGGTCTGCCTGACCATCTTTAACGAAAACGACAGCCGGACGACGAATGCGGTTATAGTTGCTCGCCATTGCATAATTATAAGCACCCGTACAGAAAACAGCAAGTAAGTCGCCATTTTTTGCTTTAGGCAATTCCAAATCCCAAATGAGCATGTCGCCACTCTCGCAGCATTTGCCCGCGATGGAAACCGTTTCTTCAGCAGCTTCATTCGCACGATTAGCGAGTACTGCTTCATATTTGGATTGGTAAAGCGCTGGGCGAGGGTTGTCCGTCATACCACCGTCTACTGCAATGTATTTACGTACGCCTGGGATATTTTTGCTTGTACCTACTGTATACAAAGTTGTTCCTGCATCGCCAACCATACTGCGGCCCGGCTCTACCCAAATCTCAGGCAATGGGAACTCTGCATCTGTAAACTTCGAAATGATAGCGCCAGTAATTGCCGCAACATATTCGCTGATTGGCAATGGTGTGTCGCCATCAACATAACGAATACCAAAGCCGCCGCCAAGATTGATTACTTTAAACGTTAGGTTAAGCTCATTACGAATCTCTACCGCGAAATCAGCAACCTTGTCCACAGCCATACGGAAGCCTTCAACTTCGAAAATTTGTGAGCCAATATGGGAATGAACGCCCAAAACAATCAGGTTAGGCAGAGCAATCGCTTCTTGAATCGCTTGTTTTGCCGCGCCATTGCCAAGGTCGAAACCAAATTTCGAATCCGTTTGCCCAGTAGAAATATAGTCATGCGTATGTGCTTCAACGCCAGGCGTGATTCGAAGTAGAATGTTTACTTTCTTGCCTTTATCGCCAGCAAGTGCATTCAGAAGCTGAAGCTCCATGAAATTGTCAACGACAAAGCAGCCGATACCAGCATCAAGCGCCATGTTGATTTCCTCAGGCGTTTTGTTGTTGCCGTGGAAATGGATACGTTCAGCAGGGAAACCTGCTTGCATTGCTGTGTAAAGCTCACCGTCGGATACAACATCCAGCGATAGCCCTTCTTGCTCAGCAATCGCACACATTGCCATTACACTAAACGCTTTGCTTGCGTATGCGACTTGAAATCTAAGTCCTGATGCTTTGAAGGCTTCTACATACTCGCTTGCGCGCTTACGAACAAGAGCCTCATCCACAATATATAGTGGCGTACCAAACTGTGCAGCCAAATCAGCTACATCACAGCCGCCAATTTCCAAATGTCCTTTTTCGTTAATATTACTAGTTCCATGCAGGTACATAATTTCCCCTCAGCTTTCTTCTATCTGCATGCAGATAGAACGGATAGAATTTGCATTAATAGGTTTAGTATAACGCAATTTACCCGGACTACGAAATGGATAAATCCACATTTCATTTGCATTTTATGAATCTACTCTGTATTTGGCATCTTATCGCTCTGCTGAGGCCGCAAAATATTTGGGCGCTGCCGGTTGTACAGGACTGGCTGACGGATGATAATGCTCCAAAGGGCGTGCATATCAAACGGTATAATGGGCCACATATACGGACGGTTGAACGAGCGCTCTACAATCAGTATCAGCAGAATAACCGTCGTTGCAATAACAAAGCCAGGCACACTGAAGGCAGCCACCGACACAATCAGCACGAGCCGTACGATTCGATTGGCTAGTCCAAGCTCATAGCTTGGTGTTGCAAACATGCCGATCGCTGAGATCGCCATATACAAAATAACCTCGTTAACAAAAACGCCAGTCTTTACCGCAATATCGCCAATGAGAATCGCTGCGACTAATGACATAGCCGTTGCAAGTGAGGTAGGCGTATGAACGGAAGCCATGCGCAGCAAATCCACCCCAATCTCAGCTATCAGAAATTGTACGACTAATGGCAGTTTGCCTGTCTTACTCGGACCAATAAACTCAAGAGCAACCGGCTTCATCTCTGGATGCATAACAAATAACAGCCATAACGGCAGCATGAACAGCGATGCCAATATCCCGATAAATCGCACCCAACGCAAATAGGTTCCAATAAACGGTGTTTGTCGATTCTCCTCTGCATGCTGCATTAGATCGGTATAAGTAGTCGGCAGCGTCATAACACTTGGCGAAGTATCAACGAATACAGCTACAGCACCCTCCAGAAGATGTGCAGCTACCGTATCGGGTCTCTCTGAATATCGAACAAGCGGGAAGGGATTCCAGCCCCTCTTTACAGTGGACTCCTCCAGTTGTTTGTCCGCAAGCGGCAAGCCGTCTATTTTAACCATAGCGATTTTGTCTTTGACGGACTTAAGCAGCTCCTTGTCCACAATATCGTCGATATAAGCAATACAAACGTCCGTTTGTGTCCGATCGCCCACCCGCACAATTTCATATCGAAGCTGGGGATCACGCAGCCGTCTGCGAACAAGTGAAATGTTGACCATCAACGTTTCTACGAAGCCATCTCTGCTGCCGCGTACTACTTTCTCAAGCGAAGGCTCCTCAGGTCCTCTTGCGGGGAAAGCCTTCGCATCAATCATGAGAACACTGGATTCACCATCAATAAACAATGCGGTTACACCGGATAACACGCACGTCAGCATGTTATTCCAATCGTCTTCCTTTATGACCTGCGCCGCAGGAACATACAAATCAAGGAAGGAATGAAAGGCATCCGCAGATAAATCCTCGGGTTGGAGATACGTTAATCGCTTAAGCACATCTGACAGCAGCGTATCCTTAACCAAACCGTTCAACGATAACATTGCTGTGCGCTTCTCGCCAAACGTCATCTCTCTCACTACAACGTCAAAGCTTACTTTATAACCGATCTCATTTTCCAATCTCATCAGAACTTCATCCAAATCGCTCGGAATCGGAGTTATGTCTTTATTGCCGTTTTTATTGGAAACAGCTGTGCTGACATTGTTTTTTTTATTTCCACTACCGTATGATGTTTTGTTTCCTGATACCCCCGATTCCTCTTTCTGTTGATCCTCATTGACTTCTAAAAACGGAGGTCTTCCATCTTGTTCATTATCGTTGTCATGAAAATTTTCATTGTCATTCATGTTAGCTCACCCCATCCTTACTGTATCACCATTGAAATACTAACCAATCGAATAAAGACCCCAACGTTTTACCTAGAACCATTGCCATGACGAGACTGACCATATAGGCAGATAAATTCATTCTTTTGGCCAAAATCGGGAGCACATTCATTACCTCAGTCAAGGCTGCTGCGAGCATTCCCACAAACATGCCATCGATCAGCCCAGTCGCACTTAAAAATAGACCCGAAGGCAGCGAAAGCTTCCAGCTCATAAAATCAGCAAAGGTCCAGTACAGCGAACCGGATATGACGGCGGTCTCAAACCATACCGACATCCGGTAAGCATTAGCAACTTGAGCAAGCCGCGGAATGAGATCAAGGACAATTAGCAATGCTACCAACCCACTGCCTACAGCAAGACCCCCTGCCAAGCCTAGCAGAGCAATAAAAATATTAGCAGCAGCACTAATCATGCTTGTTCCCCTGCGTTTGATCGTAATCCGATTTTTTACGCATTTCGTCGGCGATGACATAGGCATTTACATTTTCTTGATACATATACAGTTCAACCTCAAGCGGGTTAGGCTCCTCATTGAATCGTTTTCGGAATAAATGGTTGAAAAACAATACCATCCCAAGTCCGATGCCCAGAGAATAAGGGATTTGAAACCATAGCGGATGCTCTGTGCGCTTCCCCGTTATCAGCTCGACAATTCGGATATGAACCTCCTTCATACTGACATCCGTATGAAAATTCATAATCGCAAGGCCCGCTCCAAAGAACAGCAGCAGCCACGAAAAAATAAGTACTGCAATACGCGGTTTTACTGGCTTCTCCGCCACCATAACGAGCACTTGAGGGTCACCATAGGCTTCTACAGTTAAACCCGGCTCAAGCTCTCTTATCGCTTTGACGATTTGAAGCAAGTCTATAACGACGCGATTGCCATCCGCCTTCTTGTGCTCGTAAAGAACAAGCCCCTTCAAGCGGTTCTCAAGCAAGTCATCCTTTGCGAGCAGCCTCGCTGCTTGGCCTAAGGAAACGCGTTGATTCGGTTTCATATATATCCGTTTTTTCAGACGCAGATAGAGGACCGAATGGTTTGGTTTTGCCATTTGTCAACTTCCCTTCTGCTGATACGTTGGTGTATGTTTCCCTTTTAGTATGATAAAAGGACGATTCGGATACTCATGCAAATTGAGGTAAAAAATAGAAAAAAACCAAACCGCCTTAAAGGGCGATTTGGTCTCGGATGGACTGCAATATTTTTTTCTCAAGCCGTGATACCTGTACCTGTGATATACCAAGCCTGCTCGCTACTTCGGATTGCGTTTTGTCACGGTAATACCGCAAATATACAATCAATCGTTCACGCTCGCTTAGACCTTCGATGGCTTCCACAAGCGCAAGCTTGTCAAACCACCGATCCTGAGATTCATCGGCTATTTGATCCATCAGCGTGATCGGGTCCCCGTCATTTTCAAACACAGTTTCGTGTATCGAAGTTGGCGGCTTATTCGCTTCTTGAGCGAATACAACATCCTCTGGGGTAATGCCTAGCCGCTCCGCAACCTCGCTAATGGTGGGCAATCGACCTAACGTTTTGGAAAGCTCATCCTTCATTTTGCGCACCTTATTGGCGGTTTCCTTGAGGGATCTGCTAACTTTCAACGTACCATCATCGCGTAAAAATCGCTGAATTTCCCCAATGATCATGGGAACTGCATAAGTTGAAAACTTAACATCATAAGACAAATCGAATTTGTCTACTGATTTAAGCAATCCTATGCAGCCGATTTGGAACAAATCATCGGGCTCATAACCACGATTGATGAACCGCTGCACGACTGACCAAACTAGCCGAATATTACACTGTACGAGTGTATCCCTTGCAAGCGTATCGCCGGACTGACTTAACGCAATAAGCCGCTTCACTTCCGCGTCATCCAAGTATGGCTGGGCCGTCTGCTTTAGATTGACATCCATGAGGTTCAACCCCTATACGCTAATTGTAGAGCGCTTTTTTCGATTCAATTCGTTTAAGCATTGCTACGCGTGTGCCGCCATCTACCTGACTTGAAACCTCAAAACGATCCATAAAGTTTTCCATAATCGTGAAGCCCATTCCAGAGCGCTCAAGCTCAGGCTTCGACGTGTAAAGCGGTTGACGAGCAAGCTCCAAATCTTCAATACCGCGACCGTTATCCGACACCGTTAAGGAAACCGAATCTCCTTCAATTCTTGCCTCTATTTTGACCTGACAAGTAGGATCGTTCTCGTAGCCATGTATAATCGCATTCGTTACAGCCTCTGACACAGCCGTTTTCAAATCATTCAGCTCCTCGAGCGTCGGATCCAGCTGTGACACAAATGCCGCTACCGCGATTCGTGCAAAGGCTTCGTTTTCCGATCGGGCGCTGAAGGAAAGCGTCATTTCATTGGAACCGTTCATGACACCACCTCCAAACTAGAAATTGCGGTACGTTCGTTTTCATGAATCGTCAGAATTTTGAACAGACCCGACATTTCGAATAGGCGATGAACATTCGGATTCACATCGCAGACGACCATTTTGCCACCCTTGCTCTTCACCTGCTTGTAACGGCCCAATATGACGCCTAGACCGGAGCTGTCCATGAACTGCAGCTCCTTCAAGCTAAGAATGACATGTTCGCTGTTACCGCGAAGTAGAGCCTCTTCCATCTTAAAGCGTACGACATCGGCAGTATGATGATCCAACTCGCCCCGAAGCCTTACGATCAGCACATTGCGGTATTGCTCCAATTCTGCTTGCAGACTCATTATGCTGTTCATCTCCTCTAGGTTTTTTCAAACACAAGCAAACGTCTTTGGCGTCTTTTGGGACGCTAAAGCAGCTTTGACGGTGAACCATAAGGCAAGTATAAAAAAACGATATACCTGCTTATCTATTAAGAAAGAATAGGTCATACCTATATCCCTCCTAACCTTTCACCGTGAAACGTGGACTGATCTGCGGTGAGTCAGGTTCAGCCGTTTACACTTGCCGAGATAGAACTAGCAATTCTCCAAAATGCTTCACGATTCCTGCATGCCGACAAAACTAGAAGCATACCGCTAACAGCTGACAAAAAACGAGTCGCTTTCAGACATAAAGTTTATGTGTTTGTTACGCAAATAGACCAGAGAAGGAACGCTTCAACAATTTCCACCAGCCTGCCCGTTCAACAGACAAGGGAGCATCCACATCAAATTCTTTGAGCACTTGATCGCCTTGATAGACAACAAGCTTGCCAATCGGTTGACCGATTTGAACTGGCGCCTTGAGCGGACCCGCAATTTTCAGCTCATAACGGATATCTTTTGTTGGACTGCCCTTTTTAAGCAAAACGCTGTACGCATGCTTAGCGACAAGCGGAAGTTCCGCGGCAGTGCCCTTCTCGATTTTCAGCGTCCCCATCGACTCGCCTTCTTTAATAATCGAGTGATTCATATACTGCGCGAACGTGTAATCGAACATTTGCGACACTTCAGCATTTCTGGTTTTCGTATCCGGCTCTCCCATTACAACGGCAATGACGCGCATGTCATCACGCCTTGCTGTAGCCGAAAGGCAATATTTTGCTTCACTCGTGAAGCCAGTCTTCAAACCATCAGCGCCACTATAAAAACGTACTAGCTTATTCGTATTTACGAGCCAGAAAGGCTTCGCGGACGTCTTCCTTAAGTAATCCTGATAAAGCCCTGTATATTTAGTTACTTCCGAATGCTTTAATAGCTCCCGAGACATCACCGCAATATCATGCGCCGATGAGAAGTGATTGGCTACAGGAAGGCCGTTTGGGTTAGAAAACTGTGTATCGTTCATGCCAAGCTGCTGGGCCCGCTCATTCATCATCGTTACGAATTGCTGCTCTGTACCCGCAAGCTTCTCAGCCATAGCCACGGATGCATCATTGCCTGATGCGAGCGCTATGCCCTTAATCATATCGTCTACGGTCATTTCTTCTCCCGGCTCAAGAAAGATTTGAGAGCCGCCCATAGAAGCTGCATATTCGCTCGTTTGTACCTTGTCTGTAAGTTTAATCTTGCCGTCATCAAGGGCCTCCATAATAAGCAGCAGCGTCATTATTTTGGTGATACTTGCAGGCGGTAGCTTATCATGGCTATTTTTTTCATAAATAACCGTCCCGCTATCCGCATCCATAAGGATGGCAGAACGAGCTGAAGGTGCTAAATTAGCGTTAGAGGCCTGACTTTGCGGCGCAGGGGTCGGACCGGGAGCTGGTGTTGGCTCCACAGCAGCAAAAGCAGCTGTCGGCAGCACAAGCGCGAATGCAAGAATGATTATACAGAGCTTCATAGTACGATTTACCAACTAAATCTCCTCCTGTTCAAGTTTTGTGAAGCAAAACTTACTTCGTAAGCAATCGCTTAGTTTTGAGAAGCAAAACTTGCTTCGTAAGCATCCGCTTAGTTTTGAGATGCAAAACTCGCTTCGTAAGCATTCGCTTAGTTTTGAGATGCAAAACTTACTTCGTAAGTGTTCTAAGCTGCGCAATTCGCTTATATTTCTCTTTTTAGTGTTGACTCTTAAGTTGGAAATTATTCCATCAGCTAGAGTTAATTGAAACGCAAAAAAATCCGCCCCCAAATTGCGGAGCGGATTTCATAATAAAATATTTAATTATACCTAGTAATGCCTTCTGCTGTTATTACGGATAATAGCAATGGACGTGACAGCGGCTTCTCCGAAGATATCGTATATGCTTGCTTTACTCGCTCAGCAACTGCAAGTGTGGATTCATTTGATTCACGGACATGAAGCAGGGCAAGCGTATCACCAGCATTTACTGGATCTCCAAACTTCTTGCGAAGCGTGACTCCAACGGCGTAATCAATTGAAGCGTCGTATGTCGCCCTTCCTGCACCAAGCAGCATAGCGGCTATCCCCAGCTGTTCGGCTTCAATCGCGTTGACAAAACCAGAGTCCACTGCTTTCACTTCTACAATGAAAGGCGCTTGCGGAAGCTTAGTTGGGTCATCAACAATTGAAGCGTCCCCACCCTGAGCAGTAATAAATGCTTTGAACTTATCTAAAGCAGCTCCGCTTGCGATCTGATCACGCAGCAGCTGCTTCGCAGACTCCACAGTATCGGATTTCCCGCCTAAGATAACCATATGAGCCCCAAGCGTTAAACAAAGCTCTGTAAGATCCTCAGGACCATTTCCTTTGAGCGTTTCAATTGATTCTTGTACTTCTAAAGCATTTCCAATCGCAAAGCCAAGCGGCTGATCCATATTACTTATTACAGCAGCCGTATTCCGTCCGACTTCTGTTCCGATATCTACCATCGCTTGCGCTAATTGCTCAGAATGCTCTAGCGTTTTCATAAATGCTCCACTGCCTGTTTTGACATCAAGCACGATGGCATTAGCGCCTGCAGCAATTTTTTTGCTCATTACTGAGCTTGCGATAAGTGGAATGGACTCTACTGTAGCGGTAACATCACGAAGGGCATATAGCTTCTTATCCGCTGGCGCAAGATTTCCGCTCTGCCCTATGACGGATAAACCAATATCGTTTACCTGTGTCATAAATTTCTCGCGTGAGAGCTCCGTACGAAAGCCTTCAATGGATTCCAGCTTATCAATCGTTCCGCCAGTGTGGCCTAAGCCTCGACCGGACATTTTGGCAACAGGAATGCCTACGGATGCGACTAATGGCGCAAGGATCAACGTTGTTTTATCCCCCACGCCTCCTGTGCTATGTTTATCGACTTTAATTCCGCTAATAGGACCAAGATCGACCTGATCGCCTGAATTAGCCATTGCTAGTGTTAAAGCTGCTGTTTCTCTAGGCGTCATCCCTTGAAAAAAAACAGCCATCGCCCATGCTGACAGCTGATAATCCGGGATATCGCCACGAGAATAACCATCAATTAAAAAAGTTAACTCCGAAGCGGTCAGCTCGCCGCCATCTCTTTTCTTCTGTATAAGATCTACCGACCGCATTTGTCCCTCTCCATTCACCATTACGTTGTTAATCCGTTATAAAGCGCGTCGCTCCCTCTGCACCTGGACAATAATCTCATCTAAAGTCTGGCTTAGTACAAGCACGTCCAAGTGCTGAAGGCTTTCATTCAATAGAGCTGCTTCTATCATTTTTTTACGTAACTGCTCCATCTGCGTGAGAACTTGCTTGTCCATGTCATTGTCCACTCCATCTTTCTTTGATCATGGACATTATACGACGAAACGTAAAAAAAACACTGTCATATTGAGTCGACGAATATATTACAATTGTGTTACGAATTTGTTACATTTTCGCAATCAATGCATTAACTAGACCCAAAAATTGGGACTTGACACGTTCAGTCGTTTCCATAACTTCTCCATGCGACAGCGGTTGATCCAAAATACCCGCTGCCATATTGCTAATACACGATATTCCGATGACCTCAATCTCTGAATGACGCGCTGCAATGACTTCGGCAACAGTCGACATTCCGACAGCATCAGCTCCAAG
Source organism: Pristimantibacillus sp. Z349TD_6 (assembly GCF_056173205.1). NCBI lineage: Bacteria > Bacillati > Bacillota > Bacilli > Caryophanales > Paenibacillaceae > Pristimantibacillus (SeqCode) > Pristimantibacillus sp. Z349TD_6. The sequence continues at coordinate 4,767,982 of NZ_CM149662.1, forward strand.
AACCCGCAGCATTCGAATTTCTGCTGGTGTCTCATAAGTTGGTCCAAGCAAACCTGCATACACACCTTCACGAAGTGTAAAGCCTTGCTCTTTTGCAATATCTCTTGCAACAGCACGCAGACGCTTGCTGTATGCCTCCGACATATCTGGGAACCTTACGCCAAGCTCGTTGTCGTTTGGTCCGATTAACGGATTTTTGCCAGTCATATTCAAATGGTCTGAAATCAACATTAGGTTGCCTGCTTCATAATCCATATTGACTCCGCCAGCTGCATTGGTAACAAGCAATGTTTTCACGCCTAGCGCCTTCATGACACGTACAGGGAATGCCGTTAGTTCCGGACCATAACCTTCATACATATGAAAACGACCGCGCATCAGCAATACCGTTCTGCCCGAAAGTGTACCAATGAGCAGCTCGCCCGCATGTCCTTCAACAGTGGAAATCGGGAAATGAGGAATATCATGATATTGAATCGTAATCGCATTTTCCAAATAGTCTCCAAGCACGCCAAGTCCCGAACCCATAATTAGACCAATTTCCGGTCTTTGCTCTGTTTGAGCCTCGATATATTGTGCTGCTTCCTTAATGTTTGCTGCTGTTAGTCCTGCCGAAGTAATTGTTGTCATTCTATTTCCTCCTAAAAGTATGTTCATAAAACGATTTGTACCTATTTGTAAAAATAATTACTCATTTTCCCTTGTAATAAGCTCAGACAGGAAGCTGGTTCCGTTAGGTGGTGCTGCAACACCAAAATTATCAGCTATTGTTGCTCCAAGATCAGAGAACGTAGAACGTACTTGGAGAGGCCCCGGCTCGTTAAAAGAAGGACTCACTAGCAATATTGGTACATATTCACGAGTATGGTCTGTACCTGGATGTACGGGATCATTGCCATGGTCCGCAGTCACGATAAGCAAGTCATGCTTGCCAAGCTGTTTCTCAAGCAAAGGGATTGCTACGTCGAACTCTTCCAAAGCTGAGGCGTAGCCAATTGGATCGCGGCGATGGCCATAAAGCGAGTCGAAATCTACAAGGTTCGTGAACAGAAGGCCTTTAAAAGGCTGCTTCAGTTGTTCGATCGTTTTGTCGATGCCGTCCGCATTGCTTTTTGTCGGAGTAGAAGCTGTAATGCCTTCTCCGTCAAAAATATCATTGATTTTCCCAATTGCAATGGAATCAAAACCAGCGTCCTTCAACGCATTCAATACTGTTGGCTGTGGAGGCTTCACCGCGTAATCATGACGATTAGGCGTTCGTTTGAAAGCGCCTGGCTCGCCAATATAAGGTCTTGCGATGACGCGCCCTACTGTGAAGCGCTCGTCCATTGTCAGCTCTCTTGCTATTTCACAAGCGCGGTAGAGCTCCTCCAGCGGAATGATGTCCTCATGCGCAGCAATTTGAAATACACTATCAGCTGATGTATATACAATCCATGCGCCAGTTTCCATTTGCTCGGCACCCAGCTCATCGAGTATGTCTGTACCGCTTGCTGGTTTGTTGCCAATGACTTTACGGCCTGTTCGCTCCTCGAAAGGAGTAAGCAGCTCAGGAGGAAAACCGTCCGGAAACGTTTGAAACGGCACTGTCATTTCTAGCCCCATAAGCTCCCAGTGACCAGTCATCGTATCCTTGCCAACGGACACCTCGGCCATTTTACCATAATAAGCTGCGGGAGCTTCTGCAGATGGACTCCAATCATGGATGCTCGCTATTCGATCAAGCCCCCATCTTCTAAGATTCGGAAGCTGCGTTGACGGTGCTTTTTCTATGATATGGCCTAGCGTATGTGAGCCAAGATCACCGAATGCCTCAGCATCTGGCAGTTCACCTATTCCAACGCTATCCAATACGATTACTGTTATTCGATCAAATCTCATATGTATGACTACCTCCTCTGTAATTGGGATTTATCGATGTCGACCATTGTTAAGCACGCGGATGAGCTCGAGAATAGACTTCTTTCATTCGCTCTTTGGACACTTGGGTATACTTGAGTGTAGATGATATATCCGCATGTCCTAGCAGTTCCTGAACAGAACGAATATCCGCTCCGTTTTCGAGTAAATGTGCTGCTACGGAATGTCTAAGCGTATGTGGCGTAATCTCTTCTTCAATCCCAGCTTCCTTCGCGTACTTCTTTATCGTCTTCCAAAATCCTTGTCTTGTCAAACGTGTTCCTAAATGATTAAGAAACAACGCCGATTCAGACGCTCTTTCTGTCAGCAATTCATCACGGCCATATTGCAAATAGTCTACAATTGCCTCCGAAGCTAATTTCCCGAAAGGAACAAGCCGTTCCTTTTGGCCCGTACCCATACATTGAATAAATTCTAGCTGCATATTAACATGCTCAATATTAAGCGAGACAAGCTCTGACACTCTAATTCCTGTTGCATAAATGAGCTCCAGCATAGCTTTGTCACGTTTGCCGGCAGCACTTGAGCAATTAGGCGTCTCAAGCAGCGTATTCGTCACAGAGACGCTTAATATGCTTGGCGGCTTCTTCTCCTGCTTTGGGGCCTCCATATAGATAGAGGGATTGCTTTGAATAACGCCCTCTGCAAGAAGAAAATGAAAAAAGGCTCGTACTGACACGATGTGCCTCGATATTGTAGCGGCTTTCCTGCCCTGTTCCTTCAAGTGGAGCATATACCTCGACATGTGATGCCGCTGCACAGCAGTAAGCTCGGTCAAGCCTTGCTGGTCAATATAAGCTATAAATTGATTCAAATCCCGCTCATATGAAGAAAGCGTATTTGCTGACAAACCTCGTTCTACCCGCAAATGTTGAATGTAGCGATTTAAATGAGCCTTCATTGGACTTCCTTTCACATAAGACACCATTCTAACATACTTTTCTACAAAAATATTCAACATTCGACTCTATTAATCCTGCTTGAGATCGTTTATCTGCACAACCTTAACAATCCTTTACTCCCCATACCAATAAAACCAGCGAAGCCGATCGGCAGCATCTTTACTGTCTGGAGAATTTGGGTCCGTCACAAAAACCTTCATGGCATGCCCTTTAGGCTCACGATAAGGATGGATAGGTGAAATCGCGTCGGCAAGCCAGCGATAGCCCCCTGTGACGACAAAAAGCAAAACTATAAAAACAAAAATAAAGAAAATACGGCTCGTCCATCTCCGTATCGAGAAAACCATGTAAACCAGCCTCCTTCATTAGCCGATACGTTGTCACTTGTCCATCCGTATCACCATATGAGGAGGCAGGTTCTATTATGTCAATCATCCTTCAATTGCTCGAAAGGAACGTTATTCAACAAATTTTCTAATGGCACATAAGGCTGATTAGTCGCTGTAGCAACCGGCTTATACGTTACTTTTCCTGCATGAGTATTCACGCCTTTTTGCAGCGGCAAGCTTTTTTGAACAGCGTTCATGCCATTATTCGCCAAATCAAGCGCATAGGAGCTCGTTACGTTCGTTAAAGCGATGGTCGACGTCCGCGGCACTGCGCCTGGTATATTAGCAACGGCATAATGAACGACCCCGTGCTTCATATAAATTGGATCTTTATGCGTGGTCGGCCGGTCTACTGTTGCAATCGATCCACCTTGGTCGACTGCTACATCGACGATTACTGCACCTTTTTTCATACTTTGAACCATCGGTTCAGTTACCAAATGCGGTGCGCGTGCACCTGGAATAAGAACTGCCCCTATAAGCAAATCTGCTTTTGCAACAGCTTCTGCAATATGATACGGACTCGACATTAGCGTACGAATTCTTCCGCCAAAAATATCATCCAAATATCTCATACGGTCTGCACTTTTCTCCAAAATAACTACATTTGCACCCATCCCGAGCGCAATTTTCGCCGCATTCGTCCCAACGATTCCGCCACCAATAATGACGACCTCTGCTGGTGGAACGCCTGGAACCCCGCCGAGCAGCACCCCTCTTCCGCCGTTAAACGCTTCTAAAAACTGCGCACCTACCTGCACTGACATTCTGCCTGCCACCTCACTCATCGGCGTAAGCAGCGGCAGGCTGCCGTTTGCAAGCTGTATCGTCTCATAAGCGATACCCGTCACTCCACTGTCCACGAGCGCTTTCGTCAAATCAGGCGCTGCGGCCAAATGCAAGTACGTAAACAGCAACAAGCCTTCGCGAAAATAACCGAACTCCTCAGAAAGAGGCTCTTTCACCTTCATAATCATTTCCGCACGCGTCCATACCTCTGCTGCGGTTGCAACGATCTCAGCACCTTCACGCTCGTAATCGCTGTCTTCAAAACCACTGCCGCTGCCCGCTCCAGTTTCTACAAGCACTTTATGCCCAGCTCCTGACAACATCGTAACGCCAGCGGGAGTTAAGGCAACACGGTACTCGCTTTGTTTAATTTCTTTTGGTACGCCTACAATCATGCCCATTTCCTCCTCTAAAGCTTTGTGATTGTTGATGCTTAAATAACCGCTTTCTATGTTGTATGAGAGTTCGGTAAGGAATGATCGTCCTTTCCGTGAACTTCACAGCAAAATATATGTAGAACATAAGCTTCATTTCTATACTTTGTTATATTTCGAAAAATATGTGTCAAAGTGACAAGTACCCATACCGAAATAAGTCCTATCCCATAGACTGAAAAAGGAATTGCTTGATTAGGGGGTTCTAGGTCCATTGTCAAAATTAAAAGGTATATTTAAAAGCTGTATTTCTTGTAAATCGTCTCAAAACACCAATCGGAAGCTAATAACACTCCAATCAGCTAAATCCTATAAACGCTGTCTTCGGCATCTCAAACAACTCGGAATTACCCCGTTCAAAACCGTCTCAAAAAGCCGAATCATCGGTTGTCATTTTCATAAAAACTCGTCTTTACAGTCACTCTTGAGTCTTCCGCAGGTTAAGCTTGTCGAAAAAGATTTCAAAATCCGCGCTCACGGCCTTCGCAATCATAATGCTAGGAAACACAGCTATGCAATGCCCCTGCTCACGCCAGCTACAATACCCGCAATTTTGCCATGGAACATTATTCGAGTAAAAGCACCCGAAGCATGGGCTACAACACGGGGAAAATCCATTAATGTCGCTATCCTCGACACAGGAATCGCCAATCATCCCGACTTGAATATCGCTGGCGGGATTAATACAATCAACGGCGGCTCTTACGCTGACGATAATGGTCATGGCACCCATGTCGCAGGCATCGTCGCAGCAGCGGGTAGAGCAGGCAAAACATTAGGTACCGCTCCTGAGGTGAATATATATGCAGTTAAAGCGCTGAATGAGGACGGAGAAGGATTTGTTTCGGATATTATTGAGGGTATCAATTGGTGTGTCAAAAACCGCATGAATGTCATAAATATGAGCTTTGGCGTGCTCGGCTCAGAAAGCAGCGATACGCTGCACAACGCAATAAAACGAGCAGCGAAGCAAGGCATCGTCATCGTTGCATCAGCCGGCAATGAAGGTCGTTCAAGCGGAGTAATCGATGAACCGGCATCTTTTAAAGAGACGATAGCGGTAGCGGCTACGACAAAAGCAAATAAAATAGCTACTTTCAGCAGCAGAGGCAGCGGGATCTCCGTTTCAGCTCCCGGCGAAAATATATTATCCACATGGCTTGGCGGTAAATACAAGAAGCTCTCCGGCACTAGTATGGCTTCCCCTCATGTTGCAGGCGGAGCAGCCTTGCTGCTTGCAGGAAGACCTGGACTTAGTCCCTACGCGTTAAAAACAAGGCTGCAAAAAAAAGCGCTCAAGCTGAACAATTATAGTTCGCTTGCACAAGGTGCTGGATTCATGCAGCTTGATCATATTTTTAAAGCTTAATAGAATGCCAAAACGGCTTGCCGTCCAGTTATGCTGGGCAGCCAAGCCGTTTATGATTGATTCTCATTTGGGTTTGCAAGGTCGTTTTTCTCTTTGCATCGATGACAAATGCCTTGAAAATCAAGGCGATGATCGAGCACAAAAAATCCGTATTCCAGCTCTAGCCTCTCTTCTAAAGGCAATAGCCAGTCTTCCTTGATTTCATCCATAGTTCCACATTGTACACATATGAGGTGATGGTGGTGATGTTTATTGCTGTCCGTACGAAGATCGTACCGCGCTACCCCGTCGCCAAAGTTCAATTTTTCGACAACATGCATTTCACTAAGCAATTCCAATGTCCGATAAACCGTTGCAAGTCCGATTTCTGGAGCTTTATCCTTAACTAGCATAAATACATCTTCAGCGCTAAGATGGTCATCTTCATTTTCAAGTAAAACTCGTACCGTTGCTTCGCGCTGCGGGGTTAATTTGTAGCCCTGCGACTGCAACTGTTGTTTAATCTTATCAATCCGGGCTTCCATGATTTCCCCCCTACCACATGACTGCGCCTTTTTCAGGAAAGGTTTCCTCTCATTATAGGGGCTAACATGCCGTAAAGTCAAACATTTTGGTGTCAGATTGTGGCGCTAACGGACGCGAGAAGGGGCGAAACCCAACTGATTAATGTTGGTGAAATATAAGCCTCTAACAAAGCTGCTCCTGCAAAAAGAAATAGCATCAGCACAGCTGTCGATGTAAACGAGCCCAGCTCAGGTGCAAGTTCCCCCTTTTGCCGGAGGAGCCTATTTTTGATAACGAACATGGAAAAAGATATTGCAGCAGCACTCATTATAACCATTGCTGGTATTGCAATAATATTCTGAGGCGCGATAGAGACCAGCGAAAACAGTACTCCCTTCCAGGCATATTGATTGATCAGCGTCCCTACCGAAAACCCAACTAATGCCCCTTTCAAGAAATTAAGCGCGAGCACTCCCGGTATGCCAATCACCGTAATTCCGAGCAGCCATAGTACAAGCAGCCACTTGCTATGGAAAAAAAACCGATCCCAAAACGAATCCGCAGCTCCAGAACCGATGCCCTGATTGATCAGTTGAACATATTGATCTACATCTTGAGCAAGATCCTGCTGCTGCTCCAGCGTCAGTGCATTGACCATCAATGCGCCGAAGATGACACCTACGATAAAAAGAACCGACACAAAAACGTATAACGACAATTGATTTTTGGCCATGGTCACCGGACCTTTCGGAGTTGTTTGACCCCGCCCTAAAATTAGGGCCTTACTTTTAGATAGACCGCTACTTACTCAAAAGCTTTTCGAACCCACCCAAACCCTCCCTTCCAAGGGAGGGCCCCAAGGGTTGCACCCTCTGGACACCCGCAACTCGACTAACGTTGGCGATAATCTGAGTGGGTATGCTTGGCTTACTGTGGAGCGCTTTCGTCCCTGCGGGACACGCTGGAAGTTTGTGATTGCATGATGAATGTTTATCGTTTTAAGCTGCTACAATTCTTTTAAAACTTTTTAGATTCTTTTTAAATTCTTTTTAAATTCTTTTTAAATTCTTTTTAAATTCTTTTTAAATTCTTTTTAAATTCTTTTTAAATTCTTTTTAAATCATTTTAAAGAATAGCAGTAATGACTTTTTAGTATCGGCTTTTTAAATTAATAACTTTTCGAACCCACCCAAACCCTCCCTTCCAAGGGAGGGCCCCAAGGGTTGCACCCTCTGGACACCCGCAACTCGACTAACGTTGGCGACACTCTGTGCGGATATGCTTGGCTTACTGTGGAGCGCTTTCGTCCCTGCGGGACACGCTGGAAGCTTGTGATTGCATGATGAATGTTTATCGTTTTAAGCTGCTACAGATCTTCTTTTAAAACCTTCTAAAAACTAATAGCAATGATTTGTCGCTTAGTTTTTTATTTAGACTTTAGTTAGAACCCTTACAAACATACCCTTTCAGGGAGAGCCCTTGTTGCTCCCTCAGGTCACCAGTAACTCAACTAACGTTGGCGACACTCTGTGCTGGAACATATGGTTTAGGTGGAGCGCTTTCGTCCTTACTAGACACACCTGGAGATTGTCAGTTTCATTAGTTAGTTATTTAGTTTAGTTACAAACATATAGCCATTTAGTAGAAAATTTAAAGAAATTTCAATATTATTGAAAACCAAGTTTCGATTTTTGGGTGTTTTTTTATAATTCGCACTGATTAAAACAATATAAATTTTTACTCCTAGTAATTGAGATTGATCAATGAATAGATTAGTTTAAAACAATAATAATCCTTCGCTCTAGATGCTAACGGACATTAGATACCTTATTTAGCTTTTTTTCACCCTTTTTCTGATCTTACGGACATAGGATCTCTTATTTAGGTTTGAAAGCTTCGATTATGCTCCTTTTCATCCAAATAACGGAACTCATGTCCGTTATTTGTCTGTTTAGGTCGATTTCTTCACAAATAACGGCTTTCATGTCCGTTAAGAGCGCATTTCACGACGCAAAAGCAAAATAGATATACACAATGAACCTTGTAAGTATAAATACGAGAAGTACGTCCCCAAAAGTAAGAGAACCAACGCAAAACAAAAAACTTAGCACTCAAAAGCAAATATAATAACAATTAAATACAAAGAAAACAATAAGCCAAAATTATAAATATACAGCTTACGGTTCTGGAGTTCTGGAGTTCCACAGTTATACAGTTCTATGGTTCTAGAGTTCTAAAGTTCTAAAGTTCTTAAGTTCTTAAGTTCTTACGTTCTAGAGTTGTTGAGTTATTGAGTTATTGAGTTATTGAGTTATTGAGTTCTTGAGTTCTTGAGTTCTTGAGTTCTTGAGTTCTTGAGTTCTTGAGTTCTTGAGTTCTAGAGTTATAGAGTTCTGCAGTTCTACAGATCTATGGTTCTAGAGTTCTACAGTTACACAGTTACAATTGTACAAATTTACAGATTTAAAGAATTACAGTTCTCCAGATCCTCGGTCCCAGAATTCCAGAGATTGACTGCTCTATAGCTCTACAGATCAACCGTATCAGACTTCCAGAGTTCCAGAGTCCCACAGCTCGACTGTTCTAAAATTCTACAGCTCTACAGCACTATAGCTCTACAACTCTACATTCCTATAAATTTAAAAAATCAATAAATTACCCAAGGGGTTGTCTTACTTTTCATTATATGAGGGGTTTGAGAGAGGTATGACGGGTATGTTGTGGGAAGACAGGGTCGGTTAGAACCGACCTGTCAAAGAGTATAGTTTCCAAGCGTAGACGGCTAGGATCGTTTTGGCGTCACTAATACGGCCTTCTTGGATATAGGCTTCAGCTTGCTCGAGAGTGATGGCCTCAACCTTCAAGTCTTCATCATCGTCAGGGTTTATTACGCCCTGCTCCACTTTATCAGTGAAATAAATATATAGCTTCTCATCTGCAAACCCTGGTGATGTATAGAAAGCGCTTAGGAGAGTCAAATCATCAGAGCGGTACCCCGTCTCTTCTTCAAGCTCACGAGCTGCTGCTGTCATTGGATCTTCGCCTGGATCAAGCTTGCCAGCAGGAATCTCGATTTGGAATTTTTCCAGCGGCTTGCGAAATTGCTCCACTACTAGCAGCTTTCCATCCAAAAGCGCCATAACTGCTGCTGCTCCCGGGTGTTTGACGATTTCTCTTGTTGCGGTTCTGCCGTCTGCAAGCGTGACGGTATCAACCTGCAGCGTAATCATTTTACCTTCAAAAATAGGTTCTGTCTTAATCGTTTCCTCACGCCACAACTCAGCTCTTTGCTGCTCTTCCACTCGTATTCGCTCCTTAAAATTGAATTTTATTCTTTCGCATAACTTGTCCTGCCTCTGCATAACTATCATTATATCAAATCGACAGGGGAGATTAATATGAAACAATATGTTGCACTCAATCACTTGCGCTTAGTAGGAAAAGGCTGGGAAATAAAACATCAGCTGCGCAAGCTTTCGGCTTCATCCTTATCAAGAACACCCATGTCCGAATATACAAATGTCATCAGCGTTCGCCGTGTTCCTTTGGAAAAAATGAATTAGTCATCTCATGGATGGATGCATGCATTTAGACAAAAACCCTCCTTCCGCGATCAGCCAAAACTGAGCCGCAGGATCGAAGGGCTTTCTGTCATTTTACGGCATGGCCAATCGAAGCTATTGCTTCTTAGAACCTCCGCTAATCCTATTATGCTTCAGACGCTTGTTTAATAATTTCAACGACAAGCTCAGTCGTTTTCACCAAATCATCAACCTTGATCTGTTCTTTCGTCGTATGAATATGCTCATAGCCAACAGCTAGATTGACTGTAGGAATGCCTAAGCCGTTAAAAATATTTGCATCGCTTCCCCCGCCTGAATGGAATGTACGCGGTGTACGGCCGATTGCTGTGATTGCTTTTTTGGCGAGCTGTACTACTGGATCTGCATCATCGTACTGATAAGCAGGATAAATGATTTCACTTTCAAGCTCTCCCCGTGCACCAAACTCTTCTGCAGCACTCTCAACCGCATTTCGCATCGCAACAATCTGATTGTCCAGCTTATGCTGTACAATGCTTCTCGCCTCAGCATACAGCGTCACAAAATCACACACAATATTTGTAGCGCCGCCGCCCTCGAATCGGCCGATATTCGCCGTTGTTTCTTTATCTATACGCCCAAGCGGCATTCTTGCAATTGCTTTTGCAGCAACTTGAATTGCACTGATCCCATCCTCAGGATTAACGCCAGCATGTGCTGAACGACCATACATTTTGATCGTAACTTTCGCCTGTGTCGGCGCTGCTACTGCTATATCACCAACGGCGCCATTCGAATCAAGCGCGTATCCAAACTTAGCTTCCAGCTTCGATGCATCAAGTGAGCGTGCGCCAAGTAGACCAGATTCTTCTCCTACCGTAATGACGAATTGAATGCGTCCATGCGGAATGGACTGCTCCTTAACGACACGGATGGCTTCAAAAATGGCAGAAATGCCTGCTTTATCATCAGCGCCAAGAATAGTTGTTCCATCGCTTCTTATATAACCATCAGCGTCAAGCTGCGGCTTGATGCCAACACCAGGTGTTACTGTGTCCATGTGGCATGTAAAAAAAATCGTTGGTGCTGATGCTGATGCTCCCTCTGCTTCCCACATTGCAAACAAATTCCCTGCGCCATGCCCGGTCTTAGCTGCTGCATCATCTTCGCTAATTTGCAAGCCAAGCGCTTCGAACTTTTGCTTTAGCACACGGCTTATTTCCTGCTCATGTTTTGTTTCGCTATCTATCTTCACCAATTCCATAAATTCATTCACTAAACGATCTTTTGTAATCATTAACGTTTCCTCCGTCCATAACTTTCGTATACAATAGAGTAAATGACAAGCTCATAGCAAGCTATGACGTTCCAAATCAAGAAAGGGGTTTTTCATATGCGCAGACAGCGATTGATCCGAATTGTTGCCATCGTTCTCGTATCGGCATTAGTTTTATCATCCTTGCTAGCTGGTCTTGGATCACTATTTCTTTACTAGATCCAATTCACATCTGAATTCTTTCACAAAATGAGGGAGCAATTGGTTCGCCGCTTCCTCAACCGATAAATCAAGTCCTGTTAAATCATTAAAGGATGTTACGCCGAACTGCTGGATACCGCAAGGAATAATCCCACTAAATCCTTCTTCGGCAATGCCTGATTTAATATTGAGAGCGAATCCATGACTCGTAATAAAGCCCCGCTGATGGCGGGCTTTATTAAATTTTACGCCTATAGCCGCTATTTTCAGATCACCGACCCATACTCCTGTATATTCCGGCTTTCTGCCCGCTTCTATACCATACTCGCTCAGCCAATTAATAATGACCTGCTCAAGGCTCCGCAAATAGGCATGCAAATTAAGGCCTACTGCATCTAGATAAAGAAGTGGATAGCCGACCAGCTGACCAGGGCCATGATAAGTAATATCCCCGCCGCGATCGATTTGATAAAAAGCGATACCTCGTTCCTTAAGCTCTGCCTCATCAAGCAGAAGGTGCTCAGGATGTTTGTCAGAACCCATCGTATACGTAGGCGGATGCTGAAGAAGGAGCAGCGACTGATTGCGCTCCTCCTTATCAATTTGCTTTATATATGTTTTTTGCAGCTCCCACGCTTCCGCGTAATCGAACATGCCTATATATTGGGCATCCAGCCGTCTCAAGCTTTTTGCGTTATCCGCTTCAGCCATGATCGTGCTCCCCTTTTCTAATACAATTTGCTTTCTAGATTAAAGCTCTCTAGATTATCCTTCACACGCTGTAAGAAACGACCACAAATAACGCCGTCCAAAATCCGATGATCAAGTGACAAACATAAGTTAGCCATTGAACGAACAGCGATCATATCATTTATGACAACGGGACGCTTCACAATGGATTCAAACGTTAGAATGGCAGCCTGCGGATAGTTAATAATCGGATATGACAAAATGGAACCGAAGGAGCCTGTATTGTTAACTGTAAACGTTCCGCCCTGCATATCAGACAGCGTCAGTTTACCTTCTCTCGTTTTACGAGCAAGCTCTTCAATTTCTTTGGCAAGACCGGCTACGTTTTTGTGATCAGCATTCTTGATAACAGGTGTAAGAACAGAATCCTCTGTGCCAACCGCCAGCGCGATGTTGATATCCCGCTTCACAATGATTTTATCAACAGCCCACATGGAATTCATGATTGGCACATCTTTAATTGCATTAACGACAGCTTTGAGCAGGAATGCCAAATACGTCAAATTAATGCCTTCGCGCTTCATGAAATCATCCTTAAGCTTATTGCGCAGAAGAACAAGATTCGTTACATCTACTTCAATCATAGTCCATGCATGCGGTATTTCACTTACGCTTTGTCTCATGTTGCGAGCAATCGTATTCCGAATTGGCGTTACATCAATGAAGCTATCACCACGACCAGCTCCCGATGCACCTTCCACTTCGATTTTCGGGAATCTTGGCGTTTCTGTCAAATGCAGACCAGAAGAACGAACCTGCGCAGCAGCATCTACAGTTCGGGCTGCAGGCACAGCAGCATTCCCGCTAGAAGCTTGATTTCCACCAGCTGCTACAAAGGCAAGAACGTCTTTACGTGTGATTCGTCCGCCTAAACCGGTTCCTGGAACATCGGTAAGACGAATAGAGTGTTCAGCTGCCAGCTGCTGTACAGCCGGTGAGAAACGATTGCGCATAGGAGCGTCTTGCAAATCTATTTCACTTACTTGTGTGTTTGTTGCCTCTTTTGGTGCAGCCGTCTGGGATTCCGCAGCCCCGATTCCGGCATCCTCAGCAGAACCTTCTGTTTCAATTATGCAGATTGGAGTGCCGACTGGAACGGTCTCCCCCTTGCCAACAAGGATACGAACAAGCTTGCCGGCTACAGTGGAAGGCAGTTCAGCATTCACTTTATCTGTAATAATCTCGCAGACAGGCTCGTAAACATCAACCCAATCTCCAGGCTGCTTCAGCCATTTATCGATGGTAGCTGATACAAGTGATTCTGCTAGTTGAGGCACGACGATTTCCGTCATAGTTTTCATAATTCACATCTCCCTACTGGCCGAGGCGTAAACGGCTACCGCCGTCCTTCGGCGGCGCAGCATACGTTTCGCGGTGACATATAAGCTTAGTACTTTAGACTTCTTATATTTTAATAAAGCGCTAGCTGTCGCATTGCTTCTTTAACTTTATCTTTGTTGAGCATAAAAAACTTCTCGCCCGGCGGGTTGATAGGCATCGCTGGCACGTCTGGTCCACATAGTCTCATAATTGGCGCATCAAGCTCATAAAGCAGCTCTTCTGCGATGATCGCTGAGACTTCTGCACCTACGCCGCCAGTCTTATTGTCCTCATGGATAATAAGCACCTTGCCTGTTTTTCTCACCGCTTCAAGAATGCCTTCTTTGTCCAGAGGCTGAAGCGTCCGTAGATCGAGAATATGAGCGCTAATGCCCTCAGTCGCTAGATCTGCTGCCGCCTGCTCCACAAAATGAAGAGGCAAACTATAACCGATAACCGTAATGTCCTCGCCTTCGCGAAGAACATTCGCTTTGCCAATAGGAACAATATAGTCCTCTTCTGGAACTTCATCCATAATGAGCTTGTAGCATTTTTTATTCTCAAAAAATAATACAGGGTCCGGATCACGCACAGCTGCTTTTAGAAGCCCTTTCGCATCATAAGCACGGTATGGAGCAACAATTTTCAGACCAGGTGTACCGAAAAATACCGATTCCGTACATTGTGAATGGTACAGTCCTCCAAAAACACCGCCGCCAATAGGAGCGCGAATTACAAGCGGGCAAGTCCAATCATTGTTCGAGCGATAACGGATTTTGGCCGCTTCGCTAATAATTTGATTGGTAGCCGGAAACATAAAATCTGAATACTGCATTTCAGCAATGGGCTTCATGCCATACATTGCTGCGCCGATTGCAACACCTGCAATGGCTGATTCTGCAAGCGGAGTATCAAGAACACGATCCTCGCCAAATTGCTCCAACAATCCTTTGGTCGTTGTAAAGACGCCGCCTTTGAGACCAACATCTTCACCCAGAACGAAGACATCTTCGTCTCGTTCCATTTCTTCCTTCATCCCTTGGCGAATTGCATCAATATATTCAATAACTGCCATTATTCCGTACCTCCTTCATCAGCATCATCCGCATAAACGTGCAGCAATGTAGATTCCGGCGTCGGGAACGGCGCTTTATCGCCATATTCAGTAGCCTCGTCAAGCATCTTGCGAATTTTGGCTTGAAGCTCAGTTTCAAGCTCCTCCGACCAAATCTCGCAATCAATCAGATATTGCTTATATTTTGGGATGCCATCTTTCGCACGATTGGAATCAACTTCTTCCTTCGTACGATAAGCGAGATCGTTATCTGAAGTAGAGTGTGGTGAAATACGGTACATCATTGCTTCAATCAATGTTGGACCTTCGCCTGCAATTGCGCGCTCACGCGCCTCCTTCACAACACGGTACATCTCAAGCGCATCGTTACCGTCAACCTGATATCCAGGGAAGCCATAACCAAGTGCACGGTCGGCAACCGTACCTGCTAATTGCTTGTGAATAGGAACTGAGATTGCATATTGGTTATTTTCGCACATGAAAATAACAGGCAGCTTATGTACTCCAGCAAAGTTGCAGCCCTCATGGAAATCGCCTTGATTGCTCGAACCTTCACCAAATGTAACAAAGCTAACAAGAGGCTTGTTTTTCATTTTTGCCGCAAGCGCTATGCCTACTGCATGAGGAACCTGCGTTGTTACTGGACTTGAGCCCGTTACGATTCGCAGCTTCTTCGAGCCAAAGTGGCCAGGCATCTGGCGTCCGCCGCTATTCGGATCTTCCGCTTTGGCGAAAACCGACAGCAACAAATCACGCAGTGTCATACCAACAGAGAGCACGAAGCCATAGTCCCGATAATAAGGTAAAAAATAATCTGTTTCTCGATTAAGTGCATACGCCGCAGCAACCTGTGCTACCTCTTGTCCTACACCTGATACGTGAAAATTGATTTTCCCTGCACGCTGCAGCAGCAGCATACGCTCATCAAACTTGCGAGCAGTCACCATCGTTGCGTACATATCAATTGCTTGCTCATCGCTAAGCCCTAATTCCAAATGACGAACATTTTGCCCAGTAGAAGCAGATTGGGTCATAAGGTGTTCCTCCTTTTGCGCGCTATTATAACCTGGTACTAAGACTTGATCATATATATTATAACTCCAATTGAACCAAAAAGAAAACAGTCTTCATTAGAACGATATCGCTCTATCATCTACGGCGAGCATCGCTTCTCCCAGCGCCTCTGAAAGCGTCGGATGAGGATGAATCATTTGGCCAACTTCCCAAGGTGTTGCATTCAGAATTCCAGCAAGTGCTGCTTCGGATATTAGATCCGTTGCGTGAGCTCCAATCATATGAACACCAACAATATCATTGGTCTTCCGATCAGCGATTACCTTGACGAATCCTTCTTTCTCTCCTAAAATAATAGCCTTGCCAATCGCTTGAAACGGAATTTTACCCGTCTTGATGTCATGCCCTTTCGCGCGTGCGCCATCTTCTGTCAAGCCGTAAGAAGCAATTTCCGGACGGGAATAGATGCACCTTGGTATCAAATGAGCCTCAATCGCTACGGGTTTCTCACCGCAAATATGCTCAGCAGCAATTAAGCCCTCATGCGCAGCAGCATGAGCGAGCTGAACACCGCCAATAACATCGCCAATGGCATAAATATGCGGCTCGCTCGTTTGACCGAACGCATTGACCTCGATCACACCGCCCGATGTGCGAACATCGGTATTTTCGAGACCCATGTTTTCCACATTCGCTTGTCGTCCTACGGATACCAATAGCTTTTCTGCTGTCAATATGACATCACCGTCTTGCGTAGCTGCAACGATAGACACTTCACCGTTCTCGCCTTTGTATTGATCGGTTTGCAGTTGAACGCCAGTCAGCACACGTACACCGCGACCACGCAGCACTCTTGTAAGCTCAGCTGAAACCTCTGTATCTTCACCAGGCAAAAGGCGGGAGCCCGCTTCTACCAAAATAACTTGAACGCCAAAATCATGCAAAAGTGAAGCCCATTCAACGCCGATTACCCCGCCGCCGACAATAATAACGGATTTAGGCAATTTGTCCATAATTAAAGCTTCATCGCTGGTCATTATATATTCGCCGTCTGGTGTTAAACCAGGCAATGTACGAGGACGAGATCCTGTAGCAATAATAAGATTAGTGGATACAACTGATTCCATTTCCCCGTCCGGCAGCTCTACGGCTAATGAACCACTTTTTGGAGAGAAAATTGAAGGACCGATGACTCTGCCCTTGCCTTGAATAATTTGAATGCCATTCTTTTTCATAAGGCTTTGAAGTCCACGATAGAGCTGCTCTACGGTTTGATCCTTACGCTCTTGCACTTTGCCATAGTTGAGCGATATCGCCCCATCAGCTACTTGGATGCCAAATGAGCTTGCTTCAAGCAGCGTTGAGTATACCTCAGCGCTCCGGAGCAGCGATTTACTCGGAATACATCCTTTATGTAAGCACGTCCCGCCAAGCTTGTCCATTTCGATAATGGCAACCGATTTTCCTAGTTGTGCAGCACGAATGGCTGCTGTATAACCGCCAGGCCCGCCTCCGAGCACTGCTACATCTACCTGTATAGCCATAAAATCATTCCCTTCTAATAACCATAACTATATACTTTTTTTGCCTATTCATATAACTCTCAAAGATGCCCATTCGCATTGTAACACGTCATCCATCCCTATTGTACCTGTTTTTAATGACGAAAACATCGTCGTTTTACGAAATAGACACTCTACACGTAAAAAGGTATGATAGAAGTAACTGTATATTTTGACCGATAAGGAGACACTGTATTTATGAAATTAGTTGCTGCTCGCTTTATTGCTATCCTCATGCTCGTTATTCCAGGCTTACTTGCTTGCTTCGGTTTTCTGAAAATGAAAGATTCGGTCTTCGTGTATTTTTCTGAATTCGGAAATGAAACCATTACGCCAGATTTTGAATGGCTCAAATTTTTACTTGGATTTATCATGTTCGCTGCGGGCGCTGGTTTTATCGCGGGCTGGACTTTTTTTCGCGACCGCAAACGGAACTACGTTGCTACTAGGTTTAAGCAGAAACGTCCCCGCCCGCCAAAACCACAAAGCTAATTTTATACAACAATCATAATTAAAACCGCTCATGTTCGGATCGTTTTGATCCTAGCTTGGCGGTTTTTTTGTATGATGAATTTGTGAAAAACTAGGTATAATCAACGTAATCAAGCATTTGCGCATACGCTTTTGGAACCATATAAGAAGCTGCCAGTTCCGTCTTATCAGACATAAGAAACATTCTAACGAGTGAGCTGCTCGTTTGCATGTAATGCGTGTATGGAGATAAATAAATCGTATCCGCCAACGTAGTATTACGAATATATTGCTCAAGCTGCAGTTCATATTCTAAATCAGTTGCATTCCTAATTCCCCGTATGACCACGTTAATATCATGCTCATTGATATAGTCAGCCACAATGCCTTCATAAGGAATAATATGGATCTTATCATCCTTTGGCACAGATAAAGCGACAAGCTCCGTACGCTGCTCAATCGTAAAATGATGTTTTTTCGATCGATTATTGGCGACTATAATATGAACCTCACTAAATAATTGAAAGGCTCTCTCTATAACGGACACATGCCCAAGTGTAATCGGGTCGAAACTTCCAGCGTAGACGGCTCTCATCCTGTCACCTCTCCTTATATATTTTACATAGCCATGATGCTTTCCAAAAAAAATTACAATTGTCCGCATTTCAATTTATGATCTCATCATACAACAACACTATTATGAAATTAACCAAAAGAAATGAGGTGCAATCATGAAAATTGTATTCGATGTTACCGTAGATGGAAAAGTAAAAGAGACAATCCAGCCACAAACGCAGCGCCTAAAAGAAATTCATAGCTTTATAAAAGCAGAATCGCATGGTTTAATCAAGAAATATGGCAGCAACGTTTATTTAAACCGCAGAGTTGTTTACAACTGAGGCATCCTTGATGGCCTTTTTTTTTTGAAAAAACCCATTTTATCTTCAATTTTCAACTCCTCCAAGCCCGGTACCCACTTAACACACATCCATATCTGTTTTTGATTAATCAGATCAATTGTAGGACATCCTCAGCATATAGAAAACTTTTCACCATACGCCAATAAACATTTTGAATCAATGATATCGTATCCTATGCTGCATCCCTTCCGCTAGGGCTGATTTGTTTGCACTTCTAAGGGATGGTACACTACTTGGATATGTTTAAATAAATGGAGGTCATCACCTATGAGTCGACGGAAGCTACATGACAGACTCAAGTTAAAAAAAATCGAAACCCAGCATGGCGAGCAGTTCAACAATTTATTGCGCTATGTTTTTCAAGTCACTAATCGAGATTTACAAACCTTTGGCTGGGAAAACAGAGAGATCGCAAAGGCCAAACTTCCCGTCCTTCAGTATGCCGATGTTCAAGGATGGTTTGATGGCGATAAACTTATATCTCAGCTTGCTGTATATCCCTTTCAGGTCAACATCTACGGACATATTTATGAAATGGGGGGACTGACAGGTGTCGGAACCTATCCCGAATATGCCAATTTGGGCTTGATGAATAAACTCATGCTGCTTGCCTTAAGCAAAATGCGTGAGCGTAAGCAATCGATCTCTTACTTATATCCCTACTCCATCCCTTACTACAGGCGTAAAGGCTGGGAGATCATTTCCGATAAAATTTCTTTTGAGGTTCCGGACACTCAGCTGCCTAAGCTAAAAAACGTACCTGGTCATGTTGAACGTGTAACCATCGAACATCCGGACATCAAAACAATATATGAGCAATTTGCCCGCTTGCACCATGGTGCAATGCTGCGAAACGAGCTCGCTTGGGAAGAGTACTTGCGCTGGGATTTAGATGATATGACCGTAGCGATCTATTACGACAATAACGACTCACCTATGGGGTATTTGCTGTATTGGATTGCTGAAGAGATCTTTCACATGAAAGAAATGATCTATATTAACGAAGAGGCACGCACTGGATTATGGAACTTTGTCAGTGCCCATTTCTCAATGATTACGCTTGTAAAAGGGGATATCTATCAGGATGAGCCTCTTGCATTCATATTGGACGACGGGGATATTAAAGAAACCATTGCTCCTTATTACATGGCACGAATTGTAGATATCGTATTGTTCATCGAGCAGTATCCATTTGAAAAGCAGGAAAAGGAAAGCCGACTCGTTATCAATCTCCATGATCCTATGCTTGAATGGAATCAAGGAACCTTCACCCTAACGGTAGACACAAACGGAAAAGGCCATATGACCCATGGCGGCATCGCACCATCGGTAGTTATCGACATTCCTGCTTTAACGACGATGTTAATGGGTTACAAGCGGCCAACCTATCTTGCACGTATTGGCCGTATGCAGGCTGATGACGCGTCCATTCGAAAACTGGAACAATTGATTAATCAGGAGCGTCCGTATTTCTCTGATTATTTCTGATTAAGTGAATTTCGTTTTGTTCCCCCAAATATTGCAACTGAATTAATCAAAACAACCACTGATCAAAAGATCAGTGGTTGTTTATTGCTATGATTCTTTCTAAAAACTTATATGATATTTCTTCTTAGCCAGCATAATTAAATGATTAATAAGATAAATATATTTTCGAATTCTCAATTGAATTAATTTTACCATCTATCAACGCCATTGCAGAACGTAATGGAATGTAATAATAGCCTTCAGCTTTAATAGCTTTTACACCAGTATATTTATCATTTAATAAAATCTTTTTGTCATTTGTCGATATTTTAATTATTATCTTATCTTTCTTTAAAATTACATTTCCTACTTTATCTAGCTCAATACTAAAGTTAAAAGAATTCGAAAAATCCCTAACAGAGATGTAACTTGAATTTTTGACGCTAATTAGTTGGCTATTAAGATTCATATATTGGTTGTTAACATATAAATTTAAATCTAGATAAGTGAATACTTCGCCATCAATTGTATAGCGGTTACAATCCCAGTTACGTTCGTAATAATTATAATATGTATCAGTTGATTTATAAGTATCTTTTAGCTTTATACAATGTGGAGCTGGAGGATATTCATTACTTATAACTTTCACCTTAGTAATTTTGGTAGAAGTGCTGGAAACGTTTGTACTTTTATTGCTTGATCCACCATTATGATAATGATAACCAGAGCATAAACCTTTGGACTTAGATTTTGCTGAACAATTATGTCCTCCATTACTATCCGTACGACCTGAGTGAGCTGAAGTAAGTGTAGGCATTACTACTAATAAAAAAAGAATGAATGATAATATAATTCCTAAGCTTTTTTTCATGAAATTTCCTCAATCCTCCCAGAATAATAAATCCTTCTTTTCAATTTCCATTTCAAAGATTTTAATCTTAGCTATTGTTTAAAAAAACTTAAAATAGCACCTCCATACTTTTCAACCTTAACCTTCCCAAATCCCTTTACCTCCAATAGTTCCTCTTCTGATCTTGGATATTTGGAAATAATATCTTCCAATTCATTGTTATTAAAAATATAATACGCTTTCACATTTTCTTCTCTAGATGTTTTCAATCTGTATGCCATCAATTCTTCTCTTAAAATCTGATCATTTTTTCTTGCATAAGTATCATCTGAAATTTGGTATTTTATAATTAAATCCATTTCAATTGGAGAATTTACTTTGATAAGCAGATTCGCAATATCGAGCATTTCCTTCTCGCCCAAATCGTACTGGTTCGATTTATCATTTTGATACTTTTCTAAAGTGGTTTTAATCTGATCGTACTTTATAAGAGTTTTCTCTACTTCTGCTGGACATTTATATTTCTTTATTATTGTTTTTGGGTTTGCCATAACAACTAGTGATAAGATAGGCATATTATTGATTTTTAGCTCTTTTGAAAGTAGATGTTTAAGTATATCAACATGTCTTTTATTTTGAGTTACCGGGCTATAGATTCCTTCTTTATATTCCTTCCCATACCGATTCTTAATCGTTCTAATAAAATTTCCATCCTGATCTATGTTTATATTTCCACTCAACTTTTTTGTTTCTAAAATACATGTAAATTTATTTGATATGACTACAAAATCAAGCTGTGCAACATAATCTTCATAAACAACTCTTACATCATGCAAGCAAATGATGGGGAGGAACGAATGCTTCAGTTCGAAATATACATTGTTCTCACCATCTAGCCCATATTTTAGTAGCTTAATGTCTTTCTCAATGTTATCTTTTTTATCTCCATCTGAAACCTTATTTAGCAGATCATTAAGATTTGCAAGTTGCAAACTATCCTTTGAAAAATCCTTAATGAATGTTGGATTTTGAATTGTTCTTTTTTGACCAAATAATATGTTTAATATAGACATACGCAGTTCTCCTTGATTATCAGTTTTTATAGATCGTTAGTAGGAATAGACTCTTTAAACATAGTTATATTATACCATATTTTATCCATAAATGAGTTTTATTGAATAAATTACTTTTAAACATGAAATAGGCTAAGAATTTAATTATTCAAGCACTATTCTTGCCTTACACTCTATGGAGAGAATTTAGCAGTAAGGAGACGATTAATAGAAAGAGTTAATTTTTCAACAAAAATAACACTACTATAAAGTCAAATAGGACAGATAACGCGTTCTTACGTTAGACTGTCCTTAAAAATCTTCAATTTGTTCAAGGTAATTGAATGGCTTTCTTACATCTTCCGCATCCTAAATAATGTTTTTTTTCTTCACACAATCCAAACCATTATAGATCACTTTCAACTACTTCTAAAAGAACGACACACGTGCTGCGATGTTCACTCATCTTTAACGCATTCGAAATAAGTCAATTTAAAAGAATCTTATAGATGAAATCATGGATATTTTTATCTTACTCATCTTCACTACCAACTTCCTTTGTTCCTCCACCGAAGTTCCAGCCTTTTGCCTCTATAAACTGAATGAAAGCATTTAAAAATTCATCATGATTAATGTCTTTTTCATCATTCGAGAAGACAACTCCATTAATCTCAATTCCTTTGTACATAGTTACCACCTCACCATTCAGAAATTATTATTAATCCTACGATCCTATTAGTTTCCTCAAAAAAAATCCACTCCTCTTTTGGGGTTTAAAGCCCAATAAAGCAGTGGATTTAAATCATATCGAATTTAAGATGACCTAGTTGAAAGTTATGAAGTTACACAATAACTAGATTACGGATAGTTATTAAAAACGAGTTTTCCTTTAACGATTCTCCCTTCTACGTTCAGCTAACTTTATGCTCAATCCTCAGCTTATCAGCCACCATCGCGATGAACTCGCTATTAGTAGGCTTTGATTTGCTGATGTTGATCGTGTAGCCAAACAAGTGAGAGATGCTGTCGATGTTGCCCCGTGTCCAAGCCACTTCAATGGCGTGGCGGATAGCGCGTTCAACGCGAGATGGCGTTGTTTTGAATTTTTCAGCAATCGCAGGATAAAGAGTTTTTGTGATCGCACCAAGAATTTCGATATTGTTATAAACCATCGTAATCGCTTCACGCAAGTACTGGTAACCTTTAATATGAGCAGGTACTCCGATTTCATGAATGATGCTCGTAATGTTGGCATCGAGGTTTTTCCCTTTAGGGATAGGAACGACGTTGGATTTCATTGAAGAGGAGCTAGTTGTGAAGCTGCCCGTTGAAGAGTATGTTGGGTTCCCAACAAGCTGACGAATACGATTAGCTAAAATATCCATGTCAAACGGCTTCAAAATATAATAGGAAGCACCAAGCTGTACCGCTTTTTGAGTAATGTTCTCTTGGCCGAAAGCAGTCAGCATAATGATCTTGGGCATAGGAGATAGGTTAATTTCTTTCAACCGTTCAAGTACACCTAGTCCATCCAAATGAGGCATAATAATATCAAGGATAAGCACATCAGGAACTTTTCTTGCTTCCTCCAGATGTCTTAAAACCTCTTCTCCATTATACGCGACTCCACTCACACTCATATCACTTTGTTCGGATATGTATTCCGATAACAAGTTAGTAAATTCCCGGTTGTCATCTGCTAATAATACTTCGATCTTATGCAAGTTGTGGTCCTCCCTTAAATGATATTCATGATTTCGCTCACTAGTTGTCTAATCTAAAGTTTTCGACATGTGGAGTTCAATTCCTTCTGTCGAAAATTATTTTTCTTTATTTTTTTACGGGGATTCGATATAATAAAAAATTTATTACATGTACCGATGATGTTCGTTCTTCTTCGACAAATTTCATTGCTCATTTACGTATTGACGCGGTTTTTAGATAAAAGGATTTAATTAAAAATAACGCCCGCCTAAGCTGCTGTTCAGCTCAAGTGGGCGTTATTTTCTAATAGCAAGCCATTATGCAGCTTCGCCGATATGTCCATTTGCCGACTTCAGCAACACTCCTGCATCCTGCAGCATCCATTCGATAAAGCAACCATATCCTGAAGAGGGATCATTAACGAATACATGAGTGACAGCTCCAACTAATTTGCCATCTTGAATGATCGGACTACCTGACATCCCTTGAACGATACCCCCGGTTTTGCTTAACAATCTTTTGTCCGTTATCTTAATAACCAAACCTTTTGTTGCTGGACCAGATTGCTTTGATACATGCACAATTTCAATATCAAAGCGCTCAACCTTCTGTCCATTCACAACAGTCAAAATTTGCGCTGGCCCTTCCTTAACATCTTCAGCAAATGCGACAGGAACAGATTTATCACTGTAACTGTGAGTAGGAACTTCATTCATTTTGCCGAAAATGCCAAACGGAGTGTTTCGCTCAACATTGCCTAATATTTTGCTTTCTTTCACAAAATGCGCTCTTTTTTCTCCCGGCTCGCCATTTTGGCTTTTGTTAATGGACGTAACGCTGGACTGTAAAATCTGGCCTTCGCCAACATCAATAGGAGTTTGTGTGTCCATATCCGTGATAACATGGCCTAATGCTCCATAAACACCCTGATCTGGGGCATAAAACGTTAATGTACCTACGCCGGCTGCTGAATCACGGATATATAAACCTAACCGCCATGCCTTATCTTCCGCATCAAATACTGGATTTAAAAGCGTCTTGCCTAATTGCCCATCTCGCTTATAGGTTACTTCAAGCGGCTTCTTCTCATTGCCAGCCTTCTCACTTAGCTCCGCAATCCTGTTTACTTGATTAATGCTTGTACCATCAATCTTCACAATTAAATCGCCTAAACGCAGTCCTGCGGCCTCACCAGGGGATTGTTTCATGCCGTTGCTGCCAGCTACCTGATGATGTCCTACAACTAAGATGCCCGATGATTTAACTTTGACTCCAATCGTTTGACCGCCTGGAATGACACGGAGATCAGGTACAACATTAACCTTTACAGTCTTGAATGGAATTTTACCAAATAATTTCACTTTCATTTTCGTTTGACCGCTTTGACTCGACTGCAGTGACAGTGGTTCATTCAAATTTACGGATAAAGAATGACTGGTTGATCCGTTAATCTGAAGCATTTGAGGGTCGACCGTTACTTCAGCATGAACGGGCACTCCATATTGTAAACGTTTCAGTTGCCCGGAGAATAAACGAAGTTCATTCGGGATTGCGGCAAAATGTTGAAACGGGGTGGAGCTTCCGATCATGCAAATGAAGAAAACGAGAACCAGGCCAAACCATCGCTTCCTTTGACTGGAGTTCAATGATTTCACGCTCCCTGTATTTCCATCGCATGACGAAGAAGGATAAGTCGCCAATGGCGTACCTTTAAGTTACCCTCACCCGTTCGTTTTATGTCCACAAAAACATTCCCTAATTGGCTTCCATTACGCTCCTTTCTGTCTATGTGCCAAATCAAGCATTTCTTGTGCATGATTCCGTGTTTTTTCCGTTACTTCCACTCCGCCGAGCATACGTGCAAGTTCTTCTATACGAACAGCTTCAAGCAGTTCCGATACAGATGTAGAGGTACGCGAACCAATGACTTGTTTTCTTATTTCATAATGATGATCTGCCATGCAAGCAACCTGAGGCAAATGGGTTATAGAGAATACTTGGCACTTCGATGCAAGCTGTGACATTTTCTCTGCGATAGCCTGAGCAGCACGTCCGCTAACGCCTGTATCGACCTCATCAAAAATAAGTACAGGCACTTGATCAATTTCTGCGAAAATGCTTTTAAGGGCGAGCATAATTCGCGACATTTCTCCCCCAGAAGCAATCTTGCTTAACTGCTTCAACGGCTCTCCTGGGTTTGTAGAAAGCATAAAGATCGCTTCATCCATACCGTTACTATGCAAGCGAATCTGCTTTGTTTCACCTGCTCCTCCGACAGTCGTATCGATTTGCACACGAAACTTAGCCGCTGGCATTTGAAGCTGTCCTAGCTCATTCTCGATCGCTTCAGACAGCTTTGTCGCTGCATGCTCCCGAAGCTGTGACAATTCCTGTGCCAAAATCAGCGCTTGATCATAAAGCTTAATTTCCTCTGCTTTAAGTTCTTCAAGAAGTTGATCACGGTTCTCGATCTTGTCACGATCTACAATTGTCCTCTCTAAATAAGCAAGTATATCGGGTATTGTTTCCCCGTATTTGCGCTTCATACTATTTATTAAATCAAGTCTGTCTTCAACCTGCGAGAGCTGATCAGGATCAGACTCAATTCCATCTCGATAATCACGAAGCTGGAATGCAGCATCTTCAGCTTGATAAAAGGCAGATTGAAGTTGTTCAAGAAGTGGATTTAGTTTCGCTGCATCATAAGTTTGAATATCTATCAGCTTAGCTACTGCTTTGCTAACCATATCAAGCCCTTTGCCTCCATACAAAAGCGAATAGGCCTCCGACACGGCGTCCATTCTCTTCCCTGCATACAATAGCTTGCGCCTCTGCTCTGTTAGAAGCTCATCTTCCAACGGCTTAAGCTGCGCATTCGTAATTTCTTCAATTTGAAAACGATATAAATCAAGCATTTGCACATTGTGTCTAGTCGAATTTTCCAGCTCGCGCAAAGATGCTCTTGCCTGCTGCAGCTGTGAAAATATGGTCCGATATATTTGCTTCCGTTCAATTAGCAAATCTCCAGCGAATAGATCTAGCCACTCTAAATGCTGTTCTGTTCGAAGGAGTGATTGATGCTCATGCTGACCATGAATATTGACAAGGCATTCGCCAATTTCTCTTAGCATCGTCATTGTAACGAGCTGGCCATTCACACGGCTGCTGCTCTTACCATTTGCAGACAACTCTCTTCTTATTACTAACATCTCTTCACAGGATGCATGTACACCAAGCTTGTTCAGAACGATCCATACAGGATGATTTCGTGGAAGGTCAAATAAAGCTTCCATTTCAGCTTTATCACAACCATACCGTACCATGTCTGCGGAGCCTCTACCGCCGACCAGCAAGCTTAGCGCATCAATAAGAATCGATTTACCTGCTCCTGTCTCTCCTGTCAATACATGAAATCCATGATGAAATGTAACGTTTACTTCTTCAATTACCGCTAAATTCCTTATCGACAACTCACGCAGCATGGCTCTGACATCCTCCTTAGTTCAACAGCTCAAGTAATCGTTCTACTACTTCATTGCTTTGCTTCTTGGTTCTGCAAATCATCAAGATCGTATCGTCTCCGCAGATAGTACCCATTACTTCAGTCCATTCCATATTATCAACCAATGCACAAATGGTGTTCGCCGTCCCTGGCAAACATTTCATAACAACAAGATTATCTGTAAAGTCAATATGTACAAAATGGTCAAGCAACGCACGCTTGAGCTTATGAATAGGATTTTGCTTCTGATGCTCTTGCGGAATGGAATATTTATATTTCCCTTCACCTGCCGGCACTTTAATTAGCATTAATTCCTTCATATCACGTGATACGGTCGCTTGCGTTACTTGCATACCTGTTGTGCGAAGCGCTTCAACAAGCTCCTCTTGTGTCTCAATCACACTATTGCTAATAATTTCTTTGATTCGATATTGACGAAGCCCCTTCATAAAAAACCTCCATGAGTTATTGGTCTGCGATGTGAAACGTGACTTTGCGAATCAACTTCTCCCTTGCGTCCACGAATAAAATTCCATCGCATTCGGGCAAAAGCAGCGAATACACAAGCAAACGATCTCTTACACCGCTCGGCGACCAGTCAATTGGCATCCGGTCACGAGCAGTTTTCACTATATACGTGCAATTATTCATTTCCGCAATATAATCAATGTATAACCGGCTTCCCTTTCCAAGCGGCACATCATCAAGCTTGATTGGAATCGGAACTAAATGTTTTCCTGAAATTACTTCGTACCCAGCTTGCTCCAGCAACAATATATTCTCATCATCTACTGAAAGAGTACCGCCCTTGCCGAGCGTAAGCCGACTAACGCTTGCAGGCTCATGCAGCCAGCGGTGAAACACTCTGAACAGCCACAATACGAACAAACATCCAGCGACAAGCATGATCGCCCAATCACCATAGGTTCCCATCAGCATCCCCCATTCGCAAATGGATTGTATACTTATTCGTTCGCTATGCTGGGGGCATTTTCCTGTTTATGTCGATTGCCGAACGTTTGTTTGCTTTTCTATAGTTTAACAAATGGAGCACTATGCTGTAAAGTAAAAAAGATGCCGGCAGTTATGACGCTGCCAGGCACCTTTCTCATTTATTTATTGGTTGTAAAGGTTTCATTTGCTTGTTTCACTAGCTCCGCTAATGCGTCGTCATCGAGTACAGCTGAATTTGGTTCAGCAGACCAATGCCAATAAGCTAAAAATTCAATATTGCCTTCTCCACCCGTAATTGGGGAGAACGTAATATCCTGCAATGAAAAACCAATCTCAGCTGCTCCAGTCAAAACGGTTCGAAGTACATCTCTGTGCACGCCAGAGTCACGTACAACACCAGATTTACCTACTTTCTCCCGCCCAGCTTCGAATTGCGGCTTAATTAAAGCTACAATACCGGAACCAACCGTTAATAACGTAGATAAAGCAGGCAATATATGTTTTAACGAAATAAACGATACATCAATTGTTGCAAATGTCGGCGGTGGTCCAACTAAATCTGCTGGCTGCGTATAACGAAAATTAGTTCGCTCCATAACATGAACGCGTTCATCCTGTCTTAGCGACCAATCAAGTTGATTATATCCAACATCAATAGCATATACATATGATGCCCCATTTTGTAATGCGCAGTCGGTAAAGCCACCGGTTGATGCACCGATATCGAGCATAACGCGTTCGCGCAAATCAATATTAAACACTCGAATCGCTTTTTCCAGCTTTAGCCCGCCTCGGCTAACATAAGGATGAAGTGCGCCCTTTACCTTAATGTCTGCCGAACGTGCCACCTTCATACCGCTTTTGTCAACAGGCTCGTCATTTACTAGCACAAGACCCGCCATCAAAGCCGCTTTTGCCTTTTCTCTGCTTTCATAAAAGCCGCGCTCAACAAGCAATACGTCTATTCGCTCTTTAGCTGTTGTTGTTGTCATCTTTCACCCTCAGACGTTACTGTTTGCCAGTAACTCGTTTCATGCGCCTTGGCTGCATCGTTTTTAATTCAGTTGCAACTCTCTCAGCCGTTAATCCAATTTCTTTGCGTTGTTCTTTAATGGATCCGTGTTCAACGAATACATCAGGTACTCCAATGATCCGAATAGTTAAGCCATAAATGCCTTTGAGTGAAAAGAACTCAAGCACTGAGCTGCCAAAACCGCCAAGCTCTGCATTTTCCTCAAGTACAATCATATGCCTGCCTTCTGCAGCAAACGATAATAACATCTTTTCATCAAGCGGCTTAATAAACCGAGCATTTACAATTTGAACATTGATCCCTTCACGCTTGAGAAGGTCTGCAGCTTCTTCAGCAACCTGCAGCATCGGTCCAATGGCCATAATGACGGTGGAGTCGCCTTCGCGTACGGTTTCCCACTTGCCTATAGGCAATACTTGCGGATCTGCTTCCATCTCTACGCCTAATCCTGCAATTCGCGGATAACGAACGGCTATTGGTCCATCATTATATTCTACGGCGGTCTTGAGCATTCGTCTTAGCTCATTCTCATCCTTAGGCATCATAATGACCAAATTCGGTATATGTCTTAAGAATGAAATATCATAAACACCATGATGTGTTTCACCATCCGGGCCAACGAATCCAGCACGGTCTATGGCAAATATAACATTCAGGTTCTGACGGCAAATATCATGAACGACTTGATCATATGCTCGTTGCAAGAAAGTCGAATACACTGCAAACACAGGTTTCATGCCTTCAATCGCTAAAGCAGCAGACATGGTAGCTGCATGTTGTTCTGCAATGCCCACATCGATCATTCGATTCGGGAATCTTGCTGCGAATGGCAGCAAACCAGAACCGCCCGGCATTGCTGGAGTAACAGCAACGATGCGCTCATCCTTTTCAGCAAGCTCAATTAGCATCTGACCAAAAACGTCAGTATATACTGGCGGGCCAACTGCTTTGACTACTTGGCCTGATTCAATTTTGTATGGCGTGATGCCATGCCATTTGAACGAATCTGCTTCGGCAGGTGAATAACCTTTACCTTTCACAGTCAATACATGGACTAAAACAGGTCCTGGCATTGCATCCGCTTGACGCATAATATCAATCACTTGCTCGATATCATGTCCGTCTACAGGACCCAGGTAAGTAAATCCAAATTGCTCGAACAAAATGCCGCTAACGAGCAAATATTTTAAGCTGTCTTTGAAACGTTCAGCCGTCTTAGCAAGCTTCCCGCCGATTGCCGGGATTTTGTTGAGCAGCTGTTGAAGCTCATCCTTAGCTTTATGATAATGACGATCTGTACGAATTTTCCCTAAATAGTGATGCAATGCACCCACATTTGGAGCAATCGACATCTCATTATCGTTCAAGACAACGATTAAGTTCTTGTTCTCGTGTCCGATATGATTAAGCGCTTCTAAGGCCATACCGCCAGTTAAAGCACCATCGCCAATAACTGCAACTACACGATTGCTCTCACCCTTAAGATCACGAGCAAGCGCCATACCCATAGCGGCAGACAATGATGTACTGCTATGTCCAGCTTCCCAAACATCATGTTCGCTTTCTGAACGTTTGACGAAACCGCATAAACCTTTATATTGTCGCAGTGTATCAAACCGATCCATACGACCAGTTAAAATTTTATGAACGTAGGATTGATGGCCTACATCAAAAATAAACTTATCTTCTGGACTATTAAATAAATAATGCATGGCTAGGGTCAGCTCAACGACTCCTAAGTTAGGAGCGAGATGACCACCCGTAACGGAAAGCTTCTCAATAAGGAACTGACGGATTTCAGCGGCCAGTTGCTCTAGCTGAGCGGTTGTCAAAGCTTTCAAATCTTGAGGTCCGTTAATCTGGTCAAGCAGCACGTTACTTTCCTCGCTTTCGCGGACAGCATTTATTGCTGTCCCATGTACATCTACATTTTTCCTATTATAGCATACCGAGCTTTATTTCCCAACCAAAATGGAAAAAGCATCACATACTCAATGATCGCGCCCAACAAGATAATCTGCAATTTCAAGCAGTCGATCTGGAGCTATGAACTCCGCTTCCAGCACGGCAGACTTCGCTTCCTGGGTAAGCCGTTCAACTTGAGCTTTGCTTTCTTCTATTCCGATAAGGAACGGATAGGTTACTTTATTTTGCTGAACATCACTGTTCGTCTTCTTACCCAGCTTCTTCTCGTCCCCAATCAAATCCAAAATATCATCCTGAATTTGAAAAGCAAGACCGATGTTGCGTCCGTAAATCGCGAGCAGTTCAAGCTGCTTTTCTGTTGCTCCGCCAATACGGCCGCCAGCCATAACCGAGAAGGCAATAAGATCACTTGTTTTATGAAGATGAATATACTCTAGTTCATGAATTGACGTAATGCCTTGCTCACCTAGCATATCGGCAACTTGACCGCCTACCATCCCGGGAGCTCCTGCTAATTTTGCCAAATCTTCGACAATGGCAAGCGCAACATCTGCTGCGACACCGCCTTGACGAGCTGCTTGTGGAATTAAATGAAAGGCATGCGTCAGAAGCGCATCCCCGGCTAATATCGCCATTGCTTCACCAAAAACCTTGTGGTTGGTTGGCTTGCCTCTGCGGAAATCATCATCATCCATTGCTGGCAAATCATCATGTACTAATGAATAGGTGTGTATAAACTCTACGGCACAAGCAACAGGCATAGCAGCATTCAATGTTTCAGGCTTATTGAAAACAGCTTCTGCGGCTGCAATAACGAGTGCTGGTCTTAAGCGTTTCCCGCCTGCTTCAAGGGAATAGAGCATTGCTTCCCTCAGACGAAGGGGAACATCCCATGAGCTTGGTAACGATTGTTTTAGCGAAGCTTCAATAAGCTCCGTGGTTTGCGATAAATATGCTTTTATTGCTGCCCTCTCGCTCAAGCTTATTCCCCTTTATTCTCGATTGCATCTGCAAACGTTTTTTTCTGGAAGCCTTGCTCTGTTTCAATCAATAGTTCGATTTTTTGCTCAACTTGCTCAAGTTTACCTCCGCAAAGCTGCGAAAGCTTCATTCCTTCCTGGAATAACTCAATCGCTGTCTCAAGAGGAACATCGCCATTCTCAAGCTTAGATACAATAGAATCTAGTCGTTCCATTGCTTGCTCAAATGTGAGCTCACTTTGATTCGTTGCTGCCATCCATTTGATCTCCTCTCAATGAACCTACATGACAATCTAGCTGACCGTCCGCTACTTTCACCTTTACGATATCGCCTACTTTCAAATCGCGAATCGATTTGATTAATCGTTGCTCTCGCTCATCATACACAAGGCTGTAACCTCTAGACATAACTTTTAAAGGACTTAAGGCATCAAGCTGCTTCATAGAGGTATAAAGCTTGTTTTTCCTGTCTTTAACAGAATTATTCATAGCACTCTCTAGCTGCTTCGTCGCTGTCTGCCACCGTTTGGCTGCGAAAGCTACCCGCTCGCCGGGATGATGGGCAGAAAGTGTAGCTTGCTGCCTTGCCAATCTTATATGACTTCGTTCTGTAATACGTTTTGTTCGCTGAACGAGCTGCTCTGACAATCGATCGAGCCGTTCTGCCTGTTCAAGCAAATACCTGCGCGGATGCAAGAAAAAAGGTGAACGTCTTATGCGCTGCAGCTTCTCCTTCTCATCACTTACACGGTAACGAATTCCTTGAACTAGACGCTGCTGCTGGCGATTCAGCTGCTGCTTCAATTCGGAAATGCTCGGAACAGCGAGCTCTGCTGCAGCTGTAGGTGTGGCGGCACGCAAATCAGCTACAAAATCAGCTATCGTGAAATCTGTTTCATGGCCTACCGCACTGATTATCGGAATCTGCGAGTTCGAGATGCTTCGAGCAACGGATTCTTCATTGAAAGCCCAGAGCTCTTCTAGTGATCCGCCGCCGCGCCCTACAATTAATACGTCGGCTTCGCCGAAACGGTTCATTGCTTCTATCGCTTTTACAATAGCAGGTGCTGCCCCAGTCCCTTGAACGAGCACAGGATAAACATATATCGGTATTAATGGGTAACGGCGCTGCAAAGTAATAATAATATCACGTACAGCTGCACCCGTTGGCGATGTGATAACTCCAATAGCCTTTGGAAAAAGAGGAATCGCCCGTTTGCGCGACTCTGCGAAGAGTCCTTCATTGCTCAGCTTGCTCTTAAGCTGTTCAAACGCAAGATACAAGCTCCCAATACCGTCAGGCTGCATCGAATTAACATAAAATTGATAATTGCCGTCGCGCTCATAAACCGTTATATTCCCTCTAGCAATTACCTTTGTACCTTCCTTAGGTATAAACGGAAGCCGCTGGTTATGGGATGCGAACATAATGGATTTGATCCGGCTATCGCTATCTTTCAGCGTAAAATACATATGTCCGCTTGAATGATGTGTAAAATTGGAAATTTCACCGCGCAGCCAAATATCGCCAAGCAGTGTATCCGACTCCATTTTCATGCGAATATACCGATTAAGCTCTTTTATGGAATAAATTCGAGGCTGATCAGCCATGCCCGCCATCACTCCTTAATTCCGTTAGCCCTTTTTGCTGCTGTAATCGTATTTTTCATTAAGAGCGTAATCGTCATAGGACCAACTCCGCCTGGTACCGGTGTAATAAAGCCGGCTGTATCCAAACAATCGTCAAAATCAACATCACCCGCGAGCTTACCGCTCTCCAAACGGTTAATGCCGACATCAATAACAATTGCCCCTGGCTTAACAAATTTACTGTCAATAGCCTTTGCCTTCCCGATGGCAACAACAAGAATATCTGCTTGTTTAGCGATTTCCTCCATGTTTGCGGTACGAGAATGACAGATGGTAACTGTAGCATTCTCACGAAGCAGCAGCATGGCAACAGGCTTGCCCACAATATTGCTTCTTCCGATAACAACGGCATGTTTCCCCGAAATGTCGACGCCGCTGCGCTTAATAAGCTCAATGACTCCTGCAGGCGTACAAGGCAGCAGGCTGTCGTCGCCAATAACCAAATTGCCAACACTTTCCGGATGGAAGCCGTCAACATCTTTTTCAACGGCAATCGCATCAATAACAGCCTTCTCGTTAATATGCTTCGGAAGAGGCAGTTGAACTAGAATCCCGTTAATCGTAGACTGATTGTTCAAACGTTCAATAACAGCAAGTAAATCCTCTTCACTTGTGTCTGCGTCTAAACGATGTACCTCTGAATAAAAACCAAGCTGCTGGCAAGCTTTTTCCTTAGAGCCAACGTAAACTTTTGAGGCAGGATCTTCGCCTACGAGTACGACTGCCAAACCTGGGATAATTCCCTTTTCTTTCAAGGCTGCAGTTTCCGTAATCATCTCCTCACGGATAAGGTCGGATATTTTCTTTCCTTCAATGATTTGTGCACACATAGCTCCAGTCTCCTTTTACATCGATGAATGTTTGATTAATTTCATATCCATTATGATTTTAATTCTTCGATTTCCAAAAGCAATTTTCCAAGTACGCCGTTTACAAACTTGCCGGATTCCTCTGTGCCAAAATGCTTGGCAAGCTCAATCGCTTCATTGATCGTTGCTTTCGGCGGAACATCGTCGCGGAATATCATCTCGTACGTAGCAAGTCTTAGAACCTGGCGATCTACGCGGGATAAACGATCAATATGCCAGCCTGTCAAAAACTGCTGAAGCATCCCGTCAATGGCTTGCTTATGCTCCATCACGCCAGCTACAATCTCACGTGCGAACGCATCTGTGCTGCCTATCTCAGCAGGATCGGCACCCATTTCATTATCTAAACTCATTTCTTCCACAAGCATGTCCACTGCATCTGAAGCCGTAACTTCATTCATTTCCATCTGGTATAAGCTTGAAATCGCTATTTCTCGTGCTAATCTACGTTTCATGTGACCTCCGCGGCAGTTTCATGCCGATAAAATGGTTTTATTCTTGTAAACTCAATTGTTCAAGCCAATATTTCAAAAAAAACCTATGATCTCCTCCCTGCCCCGAATAAGCGGCTTTCCGAAATCCGGAGTACGGAGGAGACCACAGGATCATTTAAACGGTCGAAATCTTTCCAACAACGAATACCAAAGCCGCTGCCATGGAAAAATAGGTCCGTCGCTTGTTTCCTTTTGTAAGCCGATCCAATAACCGATTGAGACGAGCAGCCCTACAAAAAGCATGTCCCAAAAACCGACAAACAAATATAGCAATCCGAAAAACAGCCCTATCGCTGCGCCAATCATACGCTTCTGATAGATGTTCCAGAATTCCCTCCACATGAGCAAACTCACCTCTATTCCACGCGACTCTTAAATGTCCCCGTTTGAATGATGTTCGCAACATATACCGCAACGTTCGTTACGGGTATACCGGCAATATCCTCTACATGCTCTTTCACCGTACGTTGAATCTCTTCCGTTAGCACCGGTATGGAACTTTCTCCATCTACTACAGCGCGTATTACGATATCAAGTCCAGCATCCGTTGCCCGAATGCGAGCACGCAAGTCCTTAACGCCGCGCTGGCGCGATGCTGCTTTCAATGTCAAATTTTCAATGGTTTCAAGAGAGATGCGAATATCTCCGAAATCAGTTCTTTGATCAATTGACGGAGCTGTAGCTGATCCGCGATAAAGAGATACGACAAAAAACCTTAGGCTAAGAATGAATAGGATGACTCCGACAACTGCGAGCGTAATTTGAATGGAGTCGATACGATATAAATCGCCTATTAAATCGTTTAATAAATCTCGCGATATCCAGCCAAATCCTATGGATAGCAGAAAAACGGATAAACATCCAATCACGATGCTATACAAAAACAAAAGCAGCTTGTCCACGACCTTAATCATGCGTAGCGCCTCCTCCTGCCAAGCCGAATGAAAACCCCCTTGCGCCGAGCGGCATGCCCATTCACGAGGGGGTTGTACGGGATTTAATTAAAACATCTTTATTTATTTAACTCGGTGCAGCACTTCTTCTTCTTCCGGTTTATCAGGCGTCTTGAAATGTACATCGTGAATATGTACGTTCACTTCAACAACGTGGAGTCCCGTCATCATCTCGATAGAACGTTTCACATTTCGTTGAATTTCCGAAGCGATCTCCGGAATACGGTTGCCGTACTCAACGATAATGGATACATCTACCGCAGCTTCGCGCTGACCCACTTCAACTTTAACACCTTTGGATAAATTTTTGCGTCCAAGAAGCTCTACGATGCCTCCTGCAAATCCGCCGCTCATTCCAGCGACTCCATCCACTTCAATCGTAGCTAATCCAGCGATAACTTCGATGACTTCAGGTGCAATTTGAATCGTGCCAATGTCCGTTTTCTCATACTCCGCAGCTATCGTACTCATGATGGCTGTACACCTCCTTAAAGTTGCGCGTACTTGGCGTCAAGGCCAAGCAATAAACCGCATCTTGTTAATATACTATAACATTCGGTAAGAAATATGACAAACGATACTACTTGTTCACATCTTTGTCGTATCTTCATTCAGGAGCGTTAATATCGTGCTCCTCAAGAAACTTAATGTCGAAGTTTCCGCTTACGAATTTCGGGTGATTCAGCAGCTTCAAATGGAAAGGAATTGTTGTCCGAATGCCATCAATAGCAAATTCAGACAATGCCCGTTTCATTCTTGCAATGGCTTCTTCGCGGGTAGAGCCCCAAACGATAAGCTTAGCAATCATCGAATCGTAATGCGGTGAAATCGTATAGCCAGGGTAAACTGCGCTATCCACACGTACACCCGCGCCGCCCGGCGGCAAGTAAAAAGGGATCAGGCCAGGAGAAGGCATAAAGTTCCTTTCGGAATCCTCTGCGTTAATCCGGCACTCGATAGACCAGCCAGTAATTTTCAAATCACTTTGTGAGAACGAAAGTGGATTGCCCTCTGCTACAGAAATCATTTCTTTAATTAAATCCACGTTAGTGATCATCTCCGTTACGGGATGCTCAACTTGGATACGCGTATTCATTTCCATAAAGTAGAACTTCTCATCAGGGCCAAGTAGAAACTCTAATGTTCCTGCACCTGAGTAATTTACAGCTAAAGCTGCGCGAACAGCTGCTTGTCCCATCTTATCCCGTAGTTCAGGAGTAAGAACAGAACAAGGTGCCTCTTCGACGAGCTTCTGGCGTCTGCGCTGCACAGAGCAATCACGTTCGAACAAATGAACAGCATTGCCATGCTTGTCAGCCATAATTTGAATTTCAACGTGCTTCATGCCCGTCAAATATTTTTCAAGATAAACGCCCGCATTTCCGAAAGCTTTTTGAGCTTCCTGTTGTGCAGTCGTAATTTGCGCTACTAGCGTTGTCTCGTCATCCGCAATTCGGATGCCTTTGCCTCCGCCGCCCGCTGTTGCTTTAATAATAACGGGGTAGCCGATTTCGCGAGCGACACGGATAGCTTCATCCATATTCTCAACAAGACCGTCAGAACCCGGAATGATTGGCACATCAGCTGTTCTCATCGTCAGCTTAGCAACCGCTTTGTCGCCCATTTTATTAATGGCTTCCGGCGATGGCCCGATGAAGGTGATATTGCATGATTCGCATATTTCAGCAAAGTCAGCGTTTTCAGCTAGAAAACCATAGCCTGGATGGATAGCATCACACTCGGTTATTGTAGCTACGCTCATAATATTCGTTAAGTTTAAATAGCTGTCTTTGGATGCCGTGGGCCCGATACAATAGGCTTCATCGGCTAACCGTACATGAAGCGAATCACGATCCGCTTCGGAATAAACGGCAACAGTGCTAATACCTAATTCGCGGCAAGCGCGAATTATACGTACAGCAATCTCACCGCGGTTTGCAATTAATATTTTGTGAAATTTCACGTAGGAACCCCTTTCAAACGACAGTTTCCCTGTTCGGACGTCAACTCACTACATTATTCAGGCTTTACAAGGAATAGTGGCTGGCCGTACTCAACGAGCTGACCATTAGAAACCAAAATTTCTACGATTTCGCCTTTAACTTCTGCTTCAAGTTCATTCATCAGCTTCATAGCTTCCAATATACATACGACGCTCTTATCATTTACGCGATCGCCTACTTTTACGAAAGCTCCCGCTTCCGGAGTAGGTGAACTATAGAACGTTCCTACCATTGGAGATACGATTTGGTGCAAATGATCCGTTGAAGGACGAGCTGGCGCCGTTTCTTGTACGGCTTGAGGCTGCGCTGCTGGAGCGGCTGGCTGAGCTTGTAATGGTGCAGGCGCGTATGTATGCGTAATTGGGGCCGCTTGCACATTCACCACTTCTGTTTTGCCAGGCTTGCGGATGAGCAGGCGAGTCCCTTCGTTTTCAATTTCCAGCTCATGAACGGAAGTTTGATCAACCAATTTGATCAACTCTTTGATCTCGCTCAATTTGAACATGAATATTTTCACTCCTTAAATTTGCGATAGCAAGATTGCTTCCATAGCTTGTACACCTAAATGGTGTCCATGCCATTATAACCAATTCTTTCACATAACGTTTAACATTATATCATAAACAAGCCTGAACACGAATCATTTTTTGTATATTCGAGCATGACAGCCAAAAAAAAGGTCTTGCCCCCTCCAGCTAATATGCCGAAGGGACAAGGCCTTTTCTTGATGGTAGAGCTATTGAGGCTGCTTAACCGCTACATATTGTACGGATACTTGGTCAGCATCGACATCAAGCGTGCTCATGACCAGCTTAATAATGTCTGCTGCTTGCTTTTTCTCAAGCTTATCGCTAGAAACCACTACATTGTATTTATCGCTTTGCTCGTCGATAACTACATTTTCGTATTGTTTCAGCAGCTCTGCTTCAATGCCTGTGAGCTTCGTGTGCTTCTCCTCCAGCATGTCAAGCTCAGCTATAGCGGCTGATGCTTCCTCCGGTTTTTTTAGCGTATCATTAACTGCTGCCATCACCCGGTTATCTACCTCGTTGTATTTCATTTCCCGTTTGGCTAGCAGTTCACTAAAAACGCCGCCTGCTGCTAATCCTTGCGCATCAATCTGTTTCAAAGTTTCTTTATCAGCTTCGCTCAAAACCGCTCCATCAACTGGCTTCTCTACCTCGTTTACAACGATACCATTGCCGCTTGTTGCAGCTTCTGTCGCATTTTGCGCCGCTTGCTCTGTTTGCGAGCCATCCGTCAACACATCAGGCGTATCCACATCTTGCGTGAATAAATAATACGCTGATAATACCACCATTAAACTGAGCATTGATACAAGCCATACCGTTTGTCTTTTCGTGTTCATGAGAACACCCTCCCCATCATTTCAATTTGGTTTTATTGTTTGCTTGGTACAACAGAAATTCGATTAACCGGTACGTTGATGCCCTTCTCCACCGCATTGGTAATGAGACGTCTGACTGTTACGTTTTCAGCACCTTTGGCAACTATGAGAATACCGCGTATACGCGGGTTAATCGTTTTAGTTATAATTGGCTTTTGGTCTCCGGACACTTCGTACAATACGACCTGTCCGTCTTTTGTGATTGATGTAATGTGCCTCTTGCCGCCGTTCGGATCATTCTCATCCGTAATTTGCTGCGATTCTTGTGTATTTCGTTCTAGGATGCTTTCTTCTGTAGAATCGAGAGTTACAAGCACATCAACCGTTCCAACGCCTACAATTTTCTCTAATATTTCCTTCAGCCTTACTTCTAAGGAATTTTCGAGAGTGGCGAACACTGAACTTCCTGAGGTAACCGAATTGCCCCAAGCTGCCTCCGACTGAGGCGGCGGATTAGGTTCTTGCACAGATGGCTCAACTCCTTTATAGGGTAAAAATGAATTTAGAATCATTAGTGCTGCACCAATCCCCCCAATGATTAGTAAAATTCGCAGTGTCCGCACTCGCTTTGGACCGCCAGGACCGCCGCCAACCGCTGATTCTATGCCATCAAGCCATTTGGCCACCGCGCCTTACCCCCTCTCCATCTTCGAACCTTTCACTTCGCCTTTTGTTGATCCGCAGGTTGTCTTACGATGATTTGATCCTCAGCAAGCCCCCACCCCTTCGAAATCAAGCTGCTTATTGCAGCTGAAGTCGCTGGAT
Organism: Pristimantibacillus sp. Z349TD_6; assembly: GCF_056173205.1. Taxonomy (NCBI): domain Bacteria; kingdom Bacillati; phylum Bacillota; class Bacilli; order Caryophanales; family Paenibacillaceae; genus Pristimantibacillus (SeqCode); species Pristimantibacillus sp. Z349TD_6. The sequence goes on from NZ_CM149662.1 coordinate 4,808,030, forward strand.
CAGCTCTTGACCAATTCCCTTCCGTCTTTTCCGTTTGCGTAGATGCTTCCAGAGCAGCTTGATCATCTATACCGCTTGGAATTGTGCTTCCGCCTTCAATAGGCGCTATTTCAACATCTACAACAACGGGCTGTACTGCTTCCACGGAAGCCTCTTCCTTAAACGAGCTTTTTTTGTTATCTGCTGCTTTGAGTGTCACGGTTACTTCACTAATATAGGGTGTTGCTTTGCCGGAAACGGTAGTCCATTTCAATACGGCATCAACCTCTGCTATAGGAGCTTTTGCCCGCTCGACGAGCTCATTTCGAATGGAAGCTTCCAATGTTCGTTCCGTTAATTTTGCAGCCTCCAGGCTGCGCTTATCGCTCATCGCCTGAGCATCTCGCTTAATTTGGTTTAGTCCGCTCATTTGCGATTCAACCTTCATGGCAGATTTGCTCCAATTATCCATTCCTTCATCCAGCTTGGCTCCAATGTCGCTTTGTATAAGTTTCAATATAGGTGAGAGTATCGTCAGAAGGATGAACAAGCCGACTACTAGCCGAGCGTAGCGCTGCATTGCTTTGTTCGGGAGCAGAAGTTCGACGAACACTGCCAGAAGAATGACTGCAATAATATCTCTCAGCCAGTCGCTTAACCAAGCAATCACAGCTCTCATCTCCTTCCTTACCTGACCATCATCGCCGCATTGCCTGCAGTCAAAATGATCGTAACCGCAAGAAAAAACATAAGACTGACGGCAGCCAAAGCCGCAAATACGTAAATCATCGTCTTGCCGATCGTCTCTAGGCAGGTGACGATCGGTGATTCTCCCAGCGGCTGCATGACAGCAGCAGCAATGTTATAAATGAGCGCTAGCGTCAAAATTTTGATTGCAGGAAATGCGCTGATGAAGAGCAGAATAATGACACCTGCTAAGCCAATTGCATTTTTCGCAAGCATGGAAGCAGAGATGACTGTATCCGCCGCATCTGAAAACATTCTCCCTACAACAGGGACGAAATTCCCTGTTACGAACTTTGCCGTTCGCAGTGTAACGCCATCTGTAACCGCTCCTGTCGCCCCTTGTACGGAGATGACTCCTAGAAAAACGGTCAGCAGCACTCCCATTACACCTACTCCAATGTTTCGCAGCAGATTAGCTAGTTGGGTAACCTTGAATTTTTCTGATAAAGCACTTGCTATATGAAGCACGGCCGAAAAGAACAATAATGGAAACACTAACGTGTAAATAAGTGTTCCTACGGCATGAATCATGAAAATGATCAATGGATGTAAAACCGATACGGTGACTACGTTGCCCATTGAAGCAAGCAGCGTTAGCAGCAGCGGGACCATCGCAAGCATAAATTGAATCATGCTTTCAATTGCTCCTTTTGCATAACCCATTGCGACATGGAAACTGTTTACCGCTATAATGATAAGCACCATGTACGTAATCGAGTAAGCTACCTTGCTGACCGCGTTTCGTTCAAAAGCATTTTGCAGCGTTTCAAGCACCATACTGAACACCGTCAGCATCACTATTGTCACAAGGAGCTTGCCATTATAGAGCACCTCATGCCACAAATACTTCAGCAGGCCGCTCAGCATATCCGTTAGCTTTAGGCCATCACCTCCTGGAAGAATCATCTCCATGAAACTTGGAATATGCTGCTCTGGGAAAAAACCGCCATACTCGCTTCGGAGATTGTTCCAGTAAGATTCAACAGCACCCGTTTCCAATCCGCCAATCTGCTGAGTTGTCAGCTCCTTTGCAAGCTCATCCGCGTTAGCTTGATTATCCAAAACCGGCGCTGCGCTCTCACCGCTAATGGCATAGGTAACTGTCGGCGCGATTGATAAAATGATCATGGATACAAAGATGAACAGCAACAGCTTGGCCCGTTCACGTGCAGGAGTCAGCTTCATCATCCGCTTCAACCCCCATCCGGCAGCAGCCCGATTACTGTCTCGACAATGACGCTGATAATAGGGACAGCCATAACAAGAATAAACACTTTGCCGGCAAATTCGATTTTTGAGGCAATTCCTTCTTGCCCTGCATCTCTGACGATCTGTGCTCCAAACTCAGCAATATATGCGATTCCGATTATTTTCAAGATCGTCTTCAAGTAAATGGAAGGGATACCTGATCGATTAGCCAGATCCTCAAGCACGGAAATGACAATTTCGATTTTGCCGATCAAATACAGGAATATAAACAATCCCGTAAACGCGGCGAGCAAAAAGGAGAACATCGGTTTTTGCTCTCGAACGACAATAATGAGTACCGAAGCCATCAGACCAAGACCAACGATTTGAATCATTTCCATTTGGCTCACCTGCTTGCAATCACTTCTAAATGATGACGTCTACTGGAACAAAAAAATCGATTTAATTTCTTGGAATAATTCATTAAGCATTCGTACAACCATAAACAAAACGACAACAAATCCGATTAGCGTTACCCAGTGCGCCATATCTTCTTTTCCCATTTGCTTCAGCACCGAATGTATCATTGCGATAACAATTCCGATTCCAGCAATTTGGAAAATGGCGCTCACATCCATATTCATCAATGCGGCACCCCACTACACCATCAAAATGACGACCAGAACGGCGATCAAAATTCCGAGACTTTTCCACATTTTCTCGTAACGCCCCTGATCGTCTCTCGCAGCGTCCTCCTCAGCCTTCAGCTGCAATAACGCAAGATGTATATGCTTCATTTGATCTTCCTTATCGCTTATACCAAGCGTCGTTCCTAAACGTATAAGTACGGCTTGTTCGTTTTTTCGCATCGAAGTTGCATCCCATTGCGACTTTATCGCTTGCTCCCAGCTATCGCTGAAGGTAAAGCTTTCGGTTTCCCAAACCCCGTTTGCTGCCTTGCGAAAAATGGTTGCTAACGGCTCCGGAGTAGCGGAAGCTGTCCTCTCCAGTGCTTCTGGCAATGGAGTATGACCATAACCAATTTCTGTCTCCAGCCTTTGCAGTGCATGTGCCAGCTGTCTTAGCTGCCTTGGACGTTCGGCGAATTTCGCTGCTTGCTGGAAGCCTATCATCGTGCCTGCAAACAGGACCAAAACCGCACCTAACAGCTTTATCACGGGTCACCAGCTCGAAATCGACCAGAGAAGGAAGGTGCAGTATCCGCAAGCTGCCGATTAGGCGGCTTTGGCTCGCGTGCAGGAGCTCGTTCGGCGACTGCCTCAGCAGGAACGACGCGGTGCATGATACCTTGATCTGTGCGCTTCAGCTCCACCACGTAGGTGAACGCTCCTTCTTCCAGCAGCTTCAGCAGCACCGGCCTGCCTCTAGCATCCTGCAAATCGTAGGCGTGCGCGGTTGCTACTACACTAATTCCCGCGTGGCTTGCTTCTCGGATGGCTTCCGCATCCTCAGGCCGTCCAATCTCATCAATAATCATAACCTCTGGTGACATTGAGCGAAGCAGCATCATTATGCCTTCTGCCTTCGGACAAGCGTCCATAACATCGGTTCTAGGGCCAACATCAAACGTTGGAATACCGCGAACACAGGCTGCAATCTCTGAACGCTCATCTACGATTCCTACCTTTCGGCCCTGCCATCCGCTTGCTTCTAGACTTGGCCATAACCCATAGCTGACTGATCTCGCAATGTCACGCACGAGTGTTGTTTTACCTTGCTGCGGCGGAGCTAGAATGAGAGTGGAATGCAGCGTTTTTCTCGTCCGATCGATTAGTTTGGGCAGCAGAAGCGCACTCGCTCCGATCACTTCTCTAGCAACTCGAATATTGAATGCGCCAATATCGCGAATACCCCTCACAACGCCGCTGTCGAGTATCGTCCTGCCCGCTAGTCCAATGCGATGTCCGCCTGAAACCGTTATAAATCCCCTTCTCAGTTCCTCCTCCATCGCATACAAGGAATAGTTGGTAATGCGTTCGAGCAGCTTGCGACATGTGTCTGCCGAAGGCTTGTATGCTCCGTCGGCAGCCTGACGCAGCGTCCCGTCAATCATCATAAATCGAGACTGTCCGCGGAACCCTATTTCTAGCGGTCGTCCCTCTCGAATCCGAATTTCCTCCAGCTGCTCCTGCATTTGTTCAGGAAGGCGCTCCAGCAGCGTCTTCAGCTCCAAAGGCAATAAATGTGATACGCGTGCCAGCATATGATTATCACTCCCGGATGTTTGTCCTTCGTAGTTCCTATTTGTATGCTTGTATTGCGAAAATATGTCTGCCCCATTTCATAAATGCTAGAGTTGAATCTATTATTTTTTCAAAATACCGATCATCAAGCAAATGACGCCCGCTCCTACCCAAAGAAACTTTCCTGGTGACAGCTTATCAGACATCCCGACGAGCCCCACTGTTGTTGTAGCTATTAGAATAAGCGGGCCTACTAAAGCAAGTGATGAGTTTACTACTAACGCCTTGTCAATTTGGTTTAAACGAAGCATAAGCAGTGCAGCGCAGATCTCAATTGTTCCAGACGTCAGCCGCAGTGAAGCCATCGTTAATACGATTTTATTTAGCATGAATGGATAACCTCCCTTCAATGAAACGACTATTCCTTAATCATATGCTGGCTTGTCTGTCTTTCATGCCGGGCACAGGCACGTTGTTAGGCGCATATCATAAAGAATTGAGTTTGAGAAAGGCGGAGAAACAACGATGCAAGTGCAGGTTATATCCAGTGTGAACGAAGCGAGCTCGGCAAGATTTCATCATAAAACGGCAATTATTATTGATGTTTTGCGAGCTACAAGCACAATCGTTACCGCTATTGCTGCGGGAGCTTCATGCATCATTCCTGCTGAGACGGTAATGGAAGCGCGAGCACTTCAGCGACCGGGAGATTTGCTTGGAGGAGAACGCTTTTGCCGGAAGATCGCGGGTTTTGATATTGGCAATTCGCCAGAGGAATACACCGAGTCGGCCGTCGCTGGCAAACGAATTATTTTGACGACAACGAACGGAACAAGGGCAATCCATAAATCAATGAGGGCGGATCATGTGTTGACTGCATCGCTTCTAAATGCGGAGGCTTGCGCTCGCGCAGCGATCGAGCTGCGGAGAGATGTCGTTATTTTGTGCGCGGGGAGTCACGATGAATTTGCTATTGAGGATGGCTTGTGTGCCGGCCTTGTACTTGATAGACTTCAAGGCTTAAGCCACTTCGCTATAGAGATGGATGACTTTGGCTGTGCGATGCTCGCTTTGTACCGAAATCGCTCCACTCAAGTGAAAGAAACGATCATGAACGGAATGACCGGAAAAAAACTGATAAAGCTAGGAATGAAAAAAGACATAGAGGCATGCTCCGCTATCGATATCTATCAAGAAGTACCTAGACTGAACGGTGATCAATTAACGAGGAATGGTTGAAATTCCAAGTTATTAACAACAAAAAAAGCGTGCTCCCTAACGAGGAAGCACGCTTTTATTATTTCTATTAGATTAACGGCGATCCTGAGGGCCGCCTACAAATGCCTGCTCTGCTGTATCAAGACCATACGCAGTATGAAGCGCGCGTACAACTTCGCTGAGCGGCTCTGCATTAATAACGCAAGAACATTTAATTTCAGAAGTGCTTACCATCTTAATGCTTACACCTAGTGAAGATATGGTTGCGAACATTTTCGCTGCTACGCCTGGATTGCTGACCATGCCAGCACCTACGATCGATATTTTAACAAGATCGGATTCCGATGTCGTTTCACGGAAAGGAACAGTGCCGCGAATTCCCTCGATAACGGAGATCGCTTTATCTTTATCATCGCCTGAAAGCGTGAAGGAGAAATCGGCTTTGCCGTCCTGAACACCGCTTTGTACGATAATGTCCACATCGATGCCGTTGTTTGCTAATGCGCCGAACACATTTGCAAGCACGCCAGGAACATCCTCAACTCCCATAATGCTGATTCTTGCTACATTTTTGTCAAACGCGATGCCGCGAACGACCACGCCTTGCTCCATGACCGCTTCCTCCTTCACACTTGTACCTTCGTTTTGAGTAAAACTTGAACGCACAACTAGCTTTACATTATTATGCTTAGCGTATTCCACCGCACGCGGATGCAATACAGCAGCGCCTAAATTAGCTAGCTCTAGCATCTCGTCATAAGAGATTTCATTTAGCTTGCGCGCATTTTTGACTACGCGAGGATCCGTTGAGTAAATTCCGTCAACATCGGTATAAATCTCGCAAACGTCTGCGTTCATCGCAGCTGCCATTGCAACTGCAGTCGTGTCAGAACCGCCGCGGCCGAGTGTTGTAATTTCTCCCTCTTCCGTCATCCCCTGAAAACCTGCAATAATAGCTACATTACCTTCTTCAAGCGCTTTGAACACGCGCTCTGGATGGATATTCGTCATCTTCGCTTTACCATGCACCGCTTCTGTACGAATGCCTGCTTGCCAACCCGTGAAGGAAACGGCCTTTGCACCAAGCTGATGTACGGTCATCGATAACAAGGCTATCGAAATTTGCTCTCCAACTGTTAAAAGCATATCCATTTCCCGCGCCGGCGGATTTGGATTTAGCTGTTTCGACTGATCGATTAAATCGTCTGTCGTATCTCCCATGGCAGAAACAACAACAACGATATCGTTGCCTTCTTGCTGCCTCTCAATAATACGTTTTGCTACACGCTGCATCCGCTCCGGCGTTCCAACGGAGCTGCCGCCAAACTTCATCACGATTAACGACAAAGCCGATTCACTCCTAAACCTGACATATACATACAAGTCAATATTATATCACATTGCGCTTACCTATGGGTATATTCTCTTACAAAAAAACCGTCCGAAATCCTTCGGACGGTTTTAAATATAAGAATTTATAAGCTAGCACACTTATAAACAGCTTATATTTCTCCGCGAAACGAAAGCTAAGCCTCCAAGGATGGCTTTAGCCGTTTACACTAGTCAAGCTGCTTACTAAGCGCGCGAGATGTATTTGCCTTCACGAGTATCGATCAGCAAAACATCGCCTTCGTTAATGAACAGTGGAACTTGAACGTTAAGGCCAGTTTCAACCTTAGCTGTTTTTGTTGCGCCTTGCGCTGTGTTGCCCTTCACGCCCGGCTCTGTTTCAATAACTTTCAGCTCTACGCTGTTTTGCATTTGAATACCAAGGATTTCACCTTGATAGCTCGAAATGTTAACGTTCATGTTTTCTTTCAGGAAGTTAAGCTCCCACTCAAGCTGTTTCTTGTCCAAGTTAAATTGGTCAAACGTCTCGTTATCCATGAATGTATATTCCGAACCGGAGTTATACAAATATTGCACTTCACGGTTTTCGATGATCGCGCGGCCAATGCTCTCGCCAGCACGGAACGTTTTCTCAACAACGTTGCCGTTGCGAAGGTTTTTCAGCTTAGAGCGTACGAATGCAGCGCCTTTACCAGGTTTTACGTGCTGAAAGTCTAGAACTGTAAAAATATCGGAGTCTACTTGCACGGTCAAGCCTGTTTTAAAATCGTTTACTGAAATCATTGCTGATTCCCTCCTGAATGAATAGTCCTTAACCCAGAGTGATTAAATCCTTCGGGGATGAGGTTAATATTTTAATACCGGTTTCCGTAATAACGATGTCATCCTCAATGCGTACGCCGCCGAAGCCTGGTACGTAAATGCCGGGTTCTACCGTAACCGTCATGCCGGGGGTTAAAATCGTTTCACTGAATTTGGACAACCTAGGGGCCTCATGAATTTCCATGCCTAGACCGTGTCCGGTACCATGTCCAAATAGATCGCCATAACCGTATTTCGTAATAATATCGCGAGTTAGCGCATCCGCTTCACGCCCGGTCATGCCTGGCTTAATATGCTCAAGTGCATGCAACTGCGCTTCAAGCACGATATTGTAAATCTCGAGATGCTTAGCTGTCGGAGTGCCGACCACGACTGTGCGTGTCAAATCGGAGCAATAACCGTTGTAATAAGCGCCGAAATCAAGCTTTACAAACTCATTATTCCCAATAATGCGATCGCTAGCTACTCCATGCGGCAACGCAGAGCGCTCGCCTGAGGCTACGATCGTATCGAAGGAAGAAGAAGTCGCGCCATGGCTGCGCATATAAACTTCCATTTCAAGTGCGATATCCGTTTCACGAACTCCTGGGCGAATGAGCTTCAAAATGTGATTGAAGGTGCTATCCGCAAGATCGGCAGCTTCCTGCATAATTTGAAGTTCTGCCTCGTCCTTAATGTAGCGAAGCTGTTCCACTAATCCTGAGGCAGGCTCAAGCGTGATACCGTCTAATGTTTTCGACCAAGCTGTAAATTCACTGTATACGACATGGTCTTGTTCAAAAGCCAGCTTCGACAACTTATGTTGTCTTAGCAGCTCAAGCACATCCGCAAGCGGGTTCGAACCATGCTCAACAATTTGAAAATTGACCGCCTGCTGCGGCGCTTGTGTGCGGTAGCGGAAATCCGTCAGCAAATAGCTTTCGCTTAGCGTAATCAACACCATGCCTGACGAACCAGTGAATCCGCTTATGTAGCGACGGTTATACTCGCTTCCAATCAGTATCGCTTCAAAGCGATGTTCTTCCATCAGCTGCCGAAGTCGTTTTACTCTATCGTTTGCCATAACCGCTTCACCCTCTCTTAACTTATTACTGTTTGTTCAAGTGACGCACGAGCGCAGTTAGACCAAGCTCATAGCTATCAGACCCGAAGCCGGCAATTTGACCGACTGCAATCGCAGCAACGACGGACGTATGACGGAACGCTTCTCTCTTGTGAATGTTCGACATATGCACCTCGATAATCGGCAAATCAACGGTGCTAAGCGCATCGCGAAGCGCGTAGCTGTAATGGGTCCAAGCACCAGGATTGATGACAATGCCGTCTGCTTTGCCGTACGCACTATGTATTCGATCAATCATATCGCCCTCATGATTCGTTTGGAAAAATTCAACGGAGACGCCAAGCGCCTCAGCTTTATCCTTCAAGAGCGATTCGATGTCTGCAAGTGTTTCTGTCCCGTATACGCTAGGCTCACGAATGCCGAGCATATTTAAGTTCGGTCCGTTTAAAACAACAATTTTGTGCATGAATGCACCTCCCAAGCAACCGAATCCATCATAGGTTCAAAGATCATTAGCCATTTTACCACAAATGTCTGCCGCTTGAGAAGTAGGACTCGCTACTGAGCTTTCGCAGGCTCCCTCGATGCTTCATCCGTGAACTCAAAAGCAATCGAATAACCAATGAATACGCCCCATAGAAGAAAGACACACAACTCTGTGTAAAGCGTATTCCAGCCCGCTTTAGTGATACCTGGCATAACGCCGAGCAGCGGTCCCACCGCAATAAACAAAATCGCCCACCAAACCAAACCGTATATGATACCCGGCCAAGGTCCTCGTAGCTTCCCAAGTATAACTTTATATAGAAAGGCAGCCACAATTGAAAAAATAATAAACGCACCAATACTTACAACTTCTCCCCATCCCGTTTTTAGAAAAGAAGCTTTAAAAAAAGGATCTGCCACAAATCCGGGAAGCACCTTCGTAAAATTCATCTCAAAGAACATCCAGCGTACTACGCCCCATATTAAGCCAGCAAAAAAACCGATTTTGATTGCGTAAAGCCACGGGTTTGTTACATGATCCTGTTTATCATATTGGTTTCGTTGTTTATTGTTAGCCATTACGCTAAGCCTCCACTCTTATTTCCATAGTTGTCCGAATTAGTATGTGAAATAATAGCGATGGATAACCATACTTTACCGTCAACTTGCCTATCCCTTCCTTTATGTACGCTGACGTTGGCAATTGACTGATAGATCAAGTACAATAGACATACAAAGATAAGGTACATTCGTCGCAACAGCTAAGACGATATTCCAATCAAGGAAGGTGACAAGCACTTGCCGCAAGACTCCCGAAGCATATATGGCGGACAAGCGGTTATTGAAGGCGTTATGTTTGCTGGCAAACACGTTAACGTAACAGCTGTCCGACGCAAAAATGATGAAATCGTATTTTATGAAGTACCTCGCACAACGAAGAATTGGATTCAAGCATTGAAAAAAATCCCTCTCGTTCGAGGCGTTGTCGGTATTCTTGAATCAAGCGCCAAAGGCTCCCAGCATTTGAACTTCTCTATGGAAGCCTACGCTGAGGATGAAGCCGGTGAGGGTAAAGAAACAGACAGCAATCAACAACCCGTTGCAGTAAAGGAAGAGAAAAAGCAAGGCTGGAGTCTCAGCATGATTGTTGGCGTGGCTGTCGCCGGCGTGCTTTCCTTTATTTTCGGCAAACTTATTTTCACTGCTGCACCCGCAGCGCTCGAGGAACTTCTTTTCTCAGGGGTATTTGAAAATAAAATCGGTCATAACCTATTAGAAGGACTTATCAAAATTATTTTGCTGCTTTCTTATTTGTATTTCATTTCCATGACACCGTTAATTAAGCGGTTGTTCCAATATCATGGAGCTGAGCATAAAGTAATTAGTACTTATGAAGCTGGTGAAGAGCTTACGATTCAAAATGTACAGAAGTACAGCCGCCTTCACTACCGCTGCGGTTCAAGCTTTATCGTGTTCACCGTTATTGTAGGTGTTGTTGTCTACTCCTTGCCTTTCTTTACTTGGGACACCATTTGGGAACGCGTCTACATCCGTATCTTACTGCTTCCACTCGTTCTTGGCCTCTCCTACGAGGTGCTTCGCTGGACAAATGCTTTGCGTGAAATTCCAGTGCTGCGCTACCTCGGATATCCGGGACTATGGCTGCAGCTTCTAACGACCAAAGAACCGCGTGATGAGCAAGTTGCGGTATCCATTGCTTCCTTCAAGCGCATGCTTGAACTAGACAAACAAATGAAATAATTTCTATTGAAAAGGGAAAGGCGGAATTACAATGAGCAGAATACCAAGCAAATGGAATGTTTGGTCCATATCGTTTTTGGCGCTGCTGTTGATCGGTCTCGTTTACAGCGTTATCCAAAGCCCAATAACCTTTCTAATTCCCATTGTGGTGCTTGGCGGCATTTTCTTGCTATATAAATATCCGCCTTCTTTCTTAAGAGGTTACAATACGCGGCAAGGAGGAGTCCATGTCACACAAAGACGTGCTCCTGCAAGCAAAACGAGGACGAACAAAAACCGCTCCAAGACCGTGCCGTTTCGTGTCATTGAAGGCGGCAAGGAAGATGACGAAACACCTAAATATCATTAAATCAAACAAAAGGACCGAGGCATAATTGCCTCGGTCCTTTTTGCTTTCTCGTACGTATCGATATGTATTACTCGCTGTCCATTTCCGCACGCACGGCACGAAGCTCGTCCATACGCTGAGAATCTCTTCGGAAATATTCAACTAAAGTTTCAATACAGGTTATAGAGTCCCAGCTAAGATGATGCTCGATTCCTTCAACATCCTGATAAATATTCTCGTCCTGTACGCCAATCGTCGTTAGGAATGACTCTAACAATTGATGCCGATCAACAAGCCTTTTGCCCATTTTTTTCCCTTTATTGGTCAGGACCAGCCCGCGATACTTCTCATAGATCAAATAATTATCTTTATCAAGCTTTTGAATCATCTTGGTGACCGATGAAGGATGCACCTCTAGTCCTTCTGCAATGTCCGAGACACGCGCATAACCTTTTTCATCAATCAACTTATAAATTCTTTCCAAGTAGTCTTCCATGCTCGGTGTCGGCACTGAAGAACCCCCTAACCATACTTCTTCACCTATTTCACAGGCGTTACTTATTGTATCATACACTGTTCATTGTGTTCACTGCAACCCAAGCTCATCTCCAAAATAGATAAAGAAGCGCAAATAACACTTGAACTTACCAGTTTCAGCTTCGCTCATCCTTCACACAATAAGATGATGTTGATTGTGATGAATCTACAGGAGGAATGAGCTATGAGCACTGCAATTATTGATCGTCCTAAACCAGATCGCTCCACCCTCTCCTTTGTTCCCGAGCTTGTTTATTTTGAACCATCTGCGCTCGATTATCCCAAAGGGCAGCGTATTTTTGAATGGGTCAAAAAAGAAGGCATTCCTTATCGAATGACAACCTCACATAACCGAATTACGAACTTACCTGGCGATACCGAGCTTGAACAATACAAGATCGCCAAAAGAACACTTGTCGTCGGCATACGCAAAACCTTGAAATTTGATACTTCGAAGCCTTCAGCGGAATACGCCATTCCGATAGCAACCGGTTGTATGGCTCATTGTCATTATTGTTATTTGCAAACAACGTTAGGAGCAAAACCTTATATCCGTGTATATGTGAATATAGACGATATTCTAGAGGCAGCTCAGGGGTACATCGACGAGAGAAAACCGGAAATTACCCGCTTTGAAGCCGCATGTACATCCGATCCCGTCGGACTGGAGCCCATTACAGGCAGCCTTCGCGAGCTTATTGATTTTATGGGGGAACAAGAACATGGACGGCTTCGGTTTGTGACCAAGTTTCACCATGTGGACTCCCTCCTTGATGCAAAGCACAATGGACATACCCGTATCCGATTTAGCGTAAATGCCAAATATGTAATCAAGCATTTCGAGCCTGCTACATCAAGCTTTGATCAACGCATTGAGGCCGCCGCAAAGGTCGCTAGGGCAGGTTATCCAATGGGCTTTATCATTGCCCCTATTATTTGGCATGAAGGCTGGGAGGAAGGCTATGGCGAGCTTATAGCCTCACTTGCAGACAAACTCCCGCAGGATGTGACCAAAGACCTTACATTTGAACTCATTCAGCATCGTTTTACAAAAACGGCAAAAGCAGTTATTGAAAAGCGGTATCCGCGGACGAAGCTTGAGATGGATATTGAAAAACGCAAATATAAATGGGGACGCTGGGGACAAGGGAAATACGTCTATCCCGATGAACAAGCAAATGCGCTCCGCATGTATTTATCGGAGCGCATCTTTGAACATTTTCCCGAAGCAAAAATTGAATATTTTACGTAAGAGAGAAATATCAGCTTAAAATTTCAACCATTCCGGCGTAATCATATTAAGCCAGATCGTAATTTTGGTCATTTGATCGGTAAACAATAATACACCCATCAAAATCATAACAGCTCCGCCAACCTTCATTACGCTAGCTGAATATTTCAGTATCCATCTTGCCGTACCAAGGAAAAAGGCTAGTACAAAAAAAGGTATCGCAAAGCCTAATGAATAGGCAGTCGTTAGCTGAAACCATGTGCCAGGTTCCGATGCTGCAAGACCTAAAATCGCAGTAAGCGCGGGACCTGTACATGGAGTCCAGCCTGCGGAGAAGCCGATTCCAAAAATAAAGGAGCTGACATAGTTCGCTTTTTTCGGAATAAGATTCATTCTTCGTTCCTTCATCAGGAGCTGCGGCTGAAATAATCCAATTAGAAATAGTCCCATTAAAATAATCAATATCGCTGATAATTGCCTAATCAGATCTCGATATTCACTGAAAAATTCAGCAAATACATTCGTTCCGTAGCCTAATGCATAATACACGGTGCAGAAGCCCAAAATGAAAAACAGCGTGTGTGACATCGTTCGCATGCGTTTTTGTTTGGCATGTGTATTGCCCTTCAAATCCGCTACCGATATTCCCGTTATGTATGATAAATACGAAGGATAAAGCGGTAAGCAGCAAGGAGATATGAACGATGCAAAGCCAGCCCCTAAGGCCAGCCAAATGTTAATGTCGGACAAACCCTCTCACTCCAATCCTCATTAACTGCCTGGTCGCATGCCACGGCGGAAAACGAGCAGCAACAGCAGCACAGCAATTAGCAATAATACAATGGTACCGCCTGGTGCCAAGTTCCATACACCCGCGATTAGTAAGCCTAATACAACGGCAATCTCGCCAATAATGACGACCGTTATAACACTTTGACGGAAACTGCGGGCAATGATCAAGCTGCATGCGGCTGGTATAGTCAGCAAGGCCGATACAAGCAGCGCACCTACAATTTTGATAGAAACACTAATAACTAGAGCAGTAAGCACGCTAATCATAACATTATAAAATTTGACGGGCAAGCCGCTCACTGCTGCCGCGTCCTCATCGAACGTAAGCAGGAATAGCTCCTTTACTTGAAGCCTAATCGCAATAAGAACAATTAGTGTAACGACGCCTATTACGTAAAGATCAGTGGTGCTCAAAGTATAAATGCTTCCAAATAAGTAACTATTCACATTGCTGTTGAATCCTTTGCCCATTGTGAATAATAATGATGCGAGCGCGACTCCGCCTGACATGATAATGGCAATGGACAGCTCTGCATATGATTTATATGCTTTCCGAAGCTTCTCTATAGCAAATGAGGCAATAATCGCAAACACAAATCCCATAGCAATTGGATACACGCCAATCAAGAAACCTAGCGCTACTCCAGCAATAGATACATGCGATAATGTATCTCCAATCATTGAAAGCCTGCGCAGCACAAGAAATAAGCCGATTAGCGGTGCCGTTACCCCGATTAGAAGTCCGCCAATAAGAGCCCTTTGAAAAAATTCACTAGTTACGATCTCCAACCAAAACAACCTCTTTCCTGCTCTCCATTTGTTCCCTTAGCCCTTTCAAGCTGTGTGCAAGATCATTTTCTACACAATCCTGCGTTTCGTGCGAATGTTTAATATGAAACTTGAGCTTTCCGTTTCCACTGGCTGGCTCTTGTCCTAAATAAGAGCGAATCATGTCAAGGTCATGAGAAACCATTAGAAATGTAATGTTATGATGCTGATGCATATGCTTGATCATATGAAAGAAGCTTTCCTGTGTCTCCGTATCTATCCCCACAGTCGGCTCATCTAGAATAAGCAGTGATGGGTTGTTAATGAGCGCTCTGGCAAGAAATACACGCTGCTGCTGTCCGCCAGACAACTGCCCGATACGTTTATCCTTTATATCCTCAATCCCCATTGCTTGCAAAGCATCGTCACATTTTTGATAATCCATTTTGCTTAGTTTCTTAAACAGCTTGCTTCGCCCATAAAGGCCTGACAAGACGACCTCCCGAACAGTAGCTGGAAACAACGGATTTAATGTGTTTTTCTGCGGGACATATCCGATGCGCTCCCACTGCTTAAATTTGTCTACTTTCTCACCAAACAAACGGATCGTTCCGCTCGTTGGCTTTATCAATCCAACGATCATTCGCAGCAGCGTCGTTTTTCCAGCGCCATTCGTGCCGATTAATCCGATAAAGTCCCGTTCCTTCACCGCGAAGCTTAGCTTTGATATAACCGTCTGCTGTTGATAAGAGAAGGAGACGTCCTCCAATGAAATAACCTCTTGGTGACAGCTTGCATCCGCATTTGTCATTCGATTTGATTGCGCCATAATTTATCTCCTCACAGCAATGCGGAGCATAAATCAGCTCCGCAGGTTTGCCTTTTGCTCTATTGTAATGCTTGCACAAGATTTTGCAAGTTTCGTTCCATTAGGGTTAAGTACGTGTCTCCCGCTTTTTCTTGATCCGGCGTTAGGCCTTCGAGCGGATTAAGCACCATTGTCTCAACGTCCGCTTCGCCTGCAAGCGTTTTGGCAAGTTGATCTGAAACTAATTCTTCAAAAAAGATATATTTTACATCGTTTGCTTTAACAAACTTCGCAATTTTGAGCAAATCCTGTGCACGCGGCTCAGCGTCAGGGCTAAGTCCCATGATTGAAATTTGCTTCAATCCGTAATCACGAGCTAAGTAACCAAACGCTTGATGCGAGGTAACGATGTTTTTGTTTGATGTTTGTGCAAGCTTTGCCGTGTAATCCGCATCGATTGCTTCGAGCTTTCCTTTTAGTGCCTCGTAGTTTTTCTCATAATCTGCTTGGTTTGCGCTATCGGCTTCAATTAAGCTGTTTTTCACATTTTCAGCTAATGTAAGGGCTGATTTTGGACTAACCCAAGTGTGCGGGTCCAAGCCGCCATGTTCATGCGAATCTTCATCCGCATGTTCTTCTTCATGTTCATGATCATGCTCATCTTCATTACCCTCAATTAATGGAATGCCTTTGCTGATTTCTTTGGTCACGACTTTGCTGTCTTTGGACAGGCCTTTCAGGAATCCGTCAACCCAGCCTTCAAGTCCCGCTCCATGGTACAGAAACAGCTGAGCCTTCGACGCTGTATCAAGATCGCGGCTCTTTGGTGTCCAATCATGCGGCTCTACGCCTGAAGCTACTAGATTAACCGCTTTGACATGATCTCCGCC
Source organism: Pristimantibacillus sp. Z349TD_6 (assembly GCF_056173205.1). NCBI lineage: Bacteria > Bacillati > Bacillota > Bacilli > Caryophanales > Paenibacillaceae > Pristimantibacillus (SeqCode) > Pristimantibacillus sp. Z349TD_6. The sequence continues at coordinate 4,824,202 of NZ_CM149662.1, forward strand.
AATTTCCGATGCTAGAAAATATAATGGATAGAAGCTGGTAACGACACTGACTTGTTTCCCCTCTGCTTGACCAGTTCCCGTGCTGCCGTTCGCTGGTTGGTTTGATGAGCCTGAATTATTCGTATTATTGCCGCAAGCCGCTGCAAAAAGCAGCATTGCCGATAAAAGAAAACTAAGCGCCATAGGTCTTGTCAATGATTTCAGTCTATTCATTTTGATTTCTCTCCATTCATCTTTCTCTCTTGTTCGTAATCGTTATGATTACGTTTTGTATTATACGATGACCAGAAATAGACTGTCAACCTTATTTCTTAGCAATAGATAGTAGCAGTTTCATACCTATCATGACTCACAGCTGCAATTTAATCATATAGATTATCTTTATTGACCAAAATGATATGAATTATGATTGAAGCTATTTTTGAAGAGCAGCAAAACATAAAGGCACCCCAGAAGTTAAACAACCTCAGGGGTGCCTCCGTATATGAACAAATGAATTTACTTCACAACAGCGCCGTTTGGCATATTGTCAGGAACCGTTGCAAGTGTCAGCTGATCACCATGTGATGCTGCAAGAATCATTCCTTGCGACATTTCGCCGCGCAGCTTAACCGGCTTCAAGTTTGTAACGCAAATAACTTTCCGTCCAACCATTTGCTCCGGAGTGTAAAACTTAGCAATGCCGGAAACAACCTGGCGCTGCTCATACCCAAGATCCAATTGAAGCTTCATCAGTTTATCTGCTTTGAGAACTGGCTCTGCAGAAATAACCTGAGCAACGCGAAGCTCTACCTTTGCAAAGTCATCAATTGCAATTTCATCCTTGCTCTCAGGTGCAGCCTGTGGCGCTTCATCCGCTGCCTTCGCAGCATTTGGCTGTTCAGCCGGCTCCTCTGACTGTGTACCGCCGCTCATTGCTGCTGCGATAAAAGCAGACTCCTCTGCCGTATCGAGGCGTGGGAACAATGGTGTGCCCTTGCTTACTCTCGTTCCACCCGGCAGCGAACCGAATTGCTTCGTACTCTCCCATGAAGTTAGTTCACCCTGCTCAAGCCCAAGCTGCTTCCACATTTCCCTTGGAGAATGCGTCAAGAACGGCTGCAGCAGAATCGATACGATTCGCAGCGATTCCGCCAAATGATGCATAACCGATGCTAGCTGTCCATTTTTCGACTCATCTTTAGCAAGCGTCCATGGCTGTGTCTCGTCGATGTATTTGTTCGTGCGGCTTACAAGCTGCCAAAGGGATGACAGCGCAACGGAAAACTCCATATTTTCAAGCGCTGACTCTACCTGAACGATCGTTTCACTCGCAAGCTTCTGCAACGATTCATCAAATTCGGTTACGCTGCCTGCAAATGGCGGGATCACACCGTCAAAGTATTTATCGATCATCGCTATCGTTCGGTTAAGCAGATTACCAAGATCATTCGCCAAATCAAAGTTGATTCGTTCTACGAAATTTTCTGGCGTAAATGTTCCGTCAGCACCAAACGGCACTTCGCGGAGCAAATAATAACGAAGCGCATCCAGTCCGTAACGATCGATCAGCATTACTGGATCGACAACATTGCCTTTGGATTTTGACATTTTGCCATCCTTCATCAGAAGCCAGCCATGTGCAAAAACCTTCTTAGGCAGCGGCAAATCGAGCGCCATCAGCATAATTGGCCAATAAATCGTATGGAATCGAACTATTTCTTTTCCGACCAAATGTACGTCAGCCGGCCAGAAGTCACGATATTTCTGATCATCGCCTTCATTTCCGTAGCCTAATGCCGTGATATAGTTGGAAAGCGCATCAATCCACACGTAAATGACATGTTTAGCGTCTCCAGGCACTTTAATACCCCAATCAAACGTTGTACGCGATACAGCCAAATCTTCAAGGCCCGGCTTAATGAAGTTGTTGATCATCTCATTCTTGCGTGATTCCGGTTGAATGAAATCTGGATTGTCTTCATAATATTTCAGCAAACGATCAGCATAATTGCTCATGCGGAAGAAGTAGCTTTCTTCTTTTACAAGCTCAACCGCACGTCCGCAGTCTGGGCATTTGCCGTCAACCAGCTGACGCTCGAGGAAAAATGATTCACAAGGCGTACAGTACCAGCCTTCATACGTGCCTTTATAAATATCGTCCTGTTTGAGCAGCTGAGCAAAAATTTTCTCAACGACAACCTTATGACGATCCTCCGTCGTACGAATGAAATCATCATTGGAGATTTCCAGCTTCGCCCACAGATCTTTAATGCCTACAACGATATCATCAACAAATTGCTGCGGAGTTTGATCCTTTTCCTTTGCTTTGCGTTCAATTTTCTGTCCATGCTCATCTGTACCCGTCAAATACCATACATCATAGCCGCGCAGACGTTTATAACGTGCCATTGCGTCACCAGCCACCGTCGTGTAGGCATGTCCAATGTGGAGCTTATCGCTCGGATAATAAATCGGCGTTGTAATATAAAACGTATTTTTTTTCGTCATTTTTACTCCTCCTATTGCATTAGTCTAAAAAAACGCAAAAAACTCCCGTCCATCATGGGACGAGAGTTTGAACTCACGCGGTACCACCCAAATTTCAATCCGGAAATGAGCGGTTAAACCGTCACTTCAAGAAAGCTTCGTGTGCCGCCTGCATGGCGGCTTGCGCCGTTAACGCCAGCTTCGCGTCGCTCCCTTACCCAGCGCTGCCGCTGAAGCTCGAAAGCGAATCCTCCCGGACCATTTTCCAATGGAGTCCCTTACCGGCTTGCACCATCTTTCCCGGCTCTCTGAAAAGGTTCTGCTATTGTACTTATCCATTCCTCGGATATATAAATAAAACCAAAACTTATTTTACCACTTATAAATCAAAATATACCCAAATAGAGCCCTCTCTGTCAAGGAGCATCTATGTTGCTGTCTTTTGCAGGCGGAACGGGATCATAACCACCAGCATTAAAGGGATGGCACCTAGCAATTCGCTTCATAGCAAGCCAAGAGCCCTTAGCCGCTCCATGCTTCTCGATCGCTTCGAGCGCATACATCGAACAGGTCGGATAGAAACGGCATGATGGCGGGGTCAAAGGTGAAATCACTTTGCGATAAAAGAGAATCGGAGCTTGAGTCACTCTTCGCATTACCCGTTTCTCTGGCATTAGGCCTCGCTAACTGCTGACTCGTCTTGTATGCAGTCTTTGCAATATCCGAACACCTCGAATTTGTGTTTCACAACTCGGAAATCATCAGGAACATTCGTTTGCTCCATTGGGCAGAAGGTAATGGGATACGTCATCCCGCACTGCAGGCAAATCATATGATGATGATGTTCATTCTCTCTGCAATGCAGCTTGAACTTACCGCCATCCTCAAAAATAACCTGCTCCAGCACACCGAGTTCTTCCATCACTCGCAAATTGCGATATACGGTATCAAAGCTTAATCCCGTATACGATTTCCCCATATATTCATAGACTTCCTTCGGAGCCAAATAACCTTGTGTCTCAGAAAAAAGCTTTGCGAGCGTTTTCCTTTGATCCGTTATTCTCAATCCTTGACTAGACATGCGTCGTATAATGTCTTCCATCGTATGCATATGTCGAACCTCCGGACTAAAAATTGTTTATCTCCATAATGACGAACAAACTTAAAAAGGCTAAAGCCGCCTATGGAGGCTTAGCATTCGTTTCGAGGAGAATTATATAAGTCCATTATAAGCAATAAAACTTATAAAGTCTTATATTTAAAAAAAGCTCTCGTCAATGAGAGCCTCCATTTAACCATTTAATCTCATGTTAATCATAAAACTAGCTGACATCGCTACAAATAACAAGATACTAATAATGCCAACCAGCTTTCGCCTAGTATTGAGCTTATTAATTAACGCGGAATCATTGGAGAGCCGTTTCGACTCCGAGTACGAGCGATGCATAAACATATAACTGATAATGGAAACGACGAACAGCATGTTAATAAAAAACCATATAATTGTCCAGGTCAAGCCCTTACCTCCGGTCGTGATCAGCTATAAAAAACTATAGATACCACTTATTTAATATGTACATGAAGACTACAAAACTCACGACCGCTCCTGCAAAACTAAACCAGCCTGTACGAAATTTTTGCTGAAACATCCGCAGGATACCAAAGCTCAGCAAACCGAAAATAAGCATTAAAAAAACGATTCCAAGTATGAATAACGAAGCAGAAACACTGCTTACATCGACTAAGGACACTGAACACACTCCCTTTTTACTAATATGTACATGTTCATTAGACATTATAAGGGATAGCGAAGCCTTTAGCCAGCTGTAATACCTGTCGATTTCGTGACAAAAAGAGCACATCTCATCTAGATTTGTGCCCTTCCTGTTCCTCCATACGTTAACTACCAACGAATTATCGCTTCATGATAGGTACGATTGGTTGGCCTCTTCTGAAGCTTCACGTGCATAAAATTGTCTTTCACTAATGTTTTGCACACCTTAGGCTTCACAAACTTAGGCAGCTTGATCGTCTCCGGCTTACCGCTCGGCAGTCCATCCAGGCGCAGCCGGTCTTCCCTTACGAACAACCGAAGCTGCTCTTTATCAAAGCCTTCCGGCAATGTAATCTTCACATTCAAAAAATGACGCGTTTCGGAAAAGGCTGCTGAGCCTCCTCCAATCATAACACCAGCCGCTTCGGGCAGTGCTTTGGTCATCATTTTACGCACATATTGCTCTACCCAAGCCGGTTCGCGCAGCAGCTCAAAGCCTTTTGGCATCTGCTGCTTCTCCATCCACCGTTCCATATCATCCCATTTAGATGCCACAGCAAACACCCGCCTTCCAGCACTTCTACCAGCATATGCGCCTTGAGGGTTTCAGGATACTTTCTGGATAGTAACCTCTGGGCGAATGCCGCATAAGCTATACCATAAACATTCCATATATCAAAAATCATCTTTACAAAGGGAGGATGCTCATGCCAGCTGTCGTAGGTTTTGTCAAAATTGTTAGCGTTGGCTCCGGCTCCATTATTCAATTTGGAGACGCCCTGGAAGTGTCGCCAAATAGCACTTCCAAGACGTATGCGGGATCAGGATCATTCCTAACCGGAAGCTTAACGAACTCAAATAACGCTGTCAGCGCAACAAACACTCTTGATCCGGATGTGCAAGATAGCTCGAATAATGATGTGAGTGCAATATGAGCCTGACCATTCATCAGCAAATTACGATCCATCAGCTTCGTGTCGACAGCGTATCAAACAGCTCCGTCCTGCAGGTCGGCAGTGCCGGGTCCATACGTTCATTGTCACAGCTCTATAATTCGGGCGGGTTCACTGAGCCTGCTCCAGAGTTATCCTCAGATAATCCGCTTTCTTTCGTCCCACTGCCTAACCCTACTTAAGCGGAAAATAGAACTCATTACGAGTAGGAGGTGCAAGTCTCATGCAGCAAAACAATCCACTTTCCCCGTGGCAAATATGGTCACTTGAAGTACAAAATAAGCTTAACGAGCATTGTGAGCGGCTTGATGCACTAGAAGCAAAGGTCAACGCTTTATGTGAACAAGTAAAGCAGCTCGAAGCGCGCCCTACTTACCATATAGACGGCATTCAATATCATTTTGATCAATTGAAAGTTGAGAAGCTTGACGGCACACTGAATATCGGGATGACCGCGCCAGGCATCGGAGATGATTCTATCCCTGGAAGCATTGAACAGATGACCGTATCAAATACGCCCACTTTCCCAACTGCAGCTTCACCTACACCGCCGCAAAATGGGCTATACAATGATATTTATGCTGGGATGACTCGTTATTTGGATATGGAAGCTCAGCAAAAACTGCTCTCCTACGAAAACGAGCTTCAAATTCCACTAGATCCTTATCATCGGCAAATTATTATTAATGATGTCCGCAAACAAGTTCCTGCTCGCATTCAGTACTATTTGCAAAAAACAGATCGAGGCAGCGATGCTCAACCAGCCGCGATTGATAACAATGCGGTCACAGCTACCGTTCTGTCCAAAACAAAAAGGGATGCCGACGCTGCATTGCTCGCCTATATGCGAGAGCTTCAAAACAACTCCCCATCTACCGGAGGAATGTCATAATGCTGTATTTTAAAGTCGTTAATCATCTGCTTAGTGTTGGTCAAATTGAAGTGCTCGGCGTATCCAGTGCATCGATGCTGCAAGTTGGGGACACCGATAACGTAAATTTATATTCGATGTTCGATACACCGCCTGAATCTGTCATCGTTGGACCGATTGCTCCGTTTCCGCTTCCGGAAGAAGAGTCTAGCGGCACCTTCGGGGGAAGCTAGGTGGCATCATGAATCGAATTAATGATCAATCTATCAATACCTTCCACGTTCGAACCGCAACTGTTGGGTTCTTGCGTATAATAACTGTTGGTCAGGCAGGTATTGTACAGCTTGGTGATCGTGCTGTGACGAGCGCCAAGCTTCGAGCGCTAGCGGTGCAGCGGAAAGAAAATCATCTGACTTCAGGCGAAGTTTTTTTTGAATCCTATGAGCTTTTTTCCCGCCCGCTGCCCGTTATCAGTGATCCGGAATTTGATAATGCTGGCGGTATTGAGCTGTTTCGAACCAATTGTGCGCCGAATATTACAGTCGGATACATACAAGTCATTGCATCCGGCTCAGCAGCGAGCATTCAGATCGGCAACGGAGTGACTCTGAACGGAGAATCACGAATCAAGCATATTCGGCAGTACCCCCGTCAAAATACCGCGCTCTCTCAAGGATGAGCAATAAAGTCCGCTAAGGCGCTGTATGCCTGCGGACCTTTTTTTGTCTTTTTTTATGCCAAATGAAAAATATGCACGAGCAGCAGTCCGAGCCCAGCTAGCAGCACAGAGCCAATGAATCCCGCAATAAATGGTTTTTTTCCAAGCCTCTTAAATACGACAAAATCGACGCCGAGACCAAGTCCAGCCATTGCCATTGCAATGAGAAAATAAGCGGCTACAATCAGATTCGCAGTAGCTGCGGCAGGAATTATGCCTAACGTATTAACTCCGCTCATAGCAAGAAATCCAACGATAAACCATGGAATCGGCAATTTCTTTAAGCTCATTTTTTGTGCTTTATTGGCTTTGCGGCCATTCCAAATTCCAATAATAATCGCGACGGGGACAAGCAGTGCTACGCGAGTCATCTTTACAATAACAGCCAAATCAATCGCTTCTTGTCCTCCAGGAGCCGCAGCAGCAATAACATGCGCAATTTCATGCAATGTTGCACCCGAGAAGATACCATAACCTGCGTTGCTTAAATCAAGCACGGGGTACAATACGGTATAGGCTAGCGTAAATAGTGTTCCTAAAATCGCAACCGTTGTCGCACTCACAGCCGTTTCATTTGGACTTGCCTTCAATTGTGGAGCTATCGCTACAACAGCTGCTGCACCGCAAATAGCTGTACCGCAGGCTGTGAGCAGGCCTAAATTTTTATCTATTTTCATCCATTTGCTTATTCCATACACAACAAATATCGTAAATACAATGTTAATAACGGCAAGCACAAATACTTTTGGCCCTGCATGTAAAATATCATTTAAATTCAGGCGAAGACCCAGCAGAATAATTCCGAATCGCAGCAGTTTTTTGCTTGAAAACGTTATGCCGCTCGTCGCTTGCGCCGGCAATCCTATCCAAGCACGACAGGCTATCCCTAATAAAATAGCGACAACCAGCTGACCCATAACGTTAAAAAAAGGAAGCATCGCGATTCCTTTCGCTGCTATCGCAATACCCATCGTATACGCTAATCCTTGTATAAAACCAAAACCATTATTCGAATGACGAATAAAAACATTTTTTATAATCATCGATTTCACCTCTGCATCTTGTGTTTAGCAAGTGTTCCCGTTGCATTAACTATAAGGCTCGGAGCAGACAAAGTGAAATACCTATTCCCTATCCTTATCATCAGGAATCCTAATGATTGAATTGCCATTCTTTCGTTTTTTCCTTATAGTTACGTTATATTCAAGAAAATCGCAATCAATAATGAGGGATAATGATGATCATTGAGGCACTTCGAGTATTCGTTACCGTAACGGAGCAAAGTCATTTTTCAAGAGCTGCAGATCTATTGAATATTTCTCAGCCAGGGGTAAGCCTGCATATTCGAAATTTAGAAAATGAACTTGGAGCGAAGCTGCTGCATCGCTCTCCTAAGCAGGTTCGGCTTACCGAAGCTGGTGACATTATGTACCAACGGGCGAAGCAAATTTTATCTTTATATGAGGAAGCGAAGCAGGACATACAGCTTTTACAGGATAAGGTGACGGGCAGCTTGCAGATTGGAGCCAGCTTTACGATTGGTGAATATGTTCTCCCAAGCCGGCTTGCTGAATTTGCTGTTCAATATCCGCTCGTTACTATCCAAACAACAATCGGGAATACGGAGGAAATTGTTCAAGCAGTGAGATCCAACGAACTGGATATTGGTCTCATTGAAGGCGATGCAAGCGCGGCAGATTTAGTCGTTACGCCTTACATGAAAGATGAAATGATTTTGATCGCTCCTTCTACACATCCGCTCGCAGCGGAGCACTTCATTGATGCCGAAATGCTGCAAAACCAAGTATGGGTACTGAGAGAAGTCGGCTCTGGCACTCGCGCTTTTAGCGACCAGTTCATACGTGATGCGCAGATAACCCAAAAACGCTCTTACATTTTTAATAGCAGCCAAAGTGTCAAACAATCTGTGGTATCCGGTTTAGGAATTGCGATGCTCTCACGCTGGGTCGTAAAGAAGGAATTAGAATCGGGAGAACTGATCCAGCTTCGGTTGAGCAAACAGCGCTTCGAACGTGATTTTTCTATTATCCGACATAAAGAAGGTTCAGCTACAATGGCTGTATCTATGCTGCTGCAACGGCTTCTAACCCTTAATGAATAAACAGTGTGAACAAGCCCTCTATTCCTATTAGCCGATCCTCGACTGTGCTTGCTGATTTGCGCATATATATTAAGCAACGACAGTTGCAAAGGATGATTGCGCCACATGGATATGAAACGAATCCGCGCAAGGATAGATGCAATGACGGAAGAGCTTATTCACCAGCAGTCGCAGGACGGCGCATGGCGGATGTGCTTCGATTCTGGGACGATGACGGATAGTTATTTAATCATTTTGCTGCGCCTGCTAGGCAGAGCAGATGAGCGTTTGATTCACATGCTTGCAGCTCGGATTGCCTCTAAACAAGAGGAAAATGGCGCTTGGAAGGTTTATCCTGACGAGTCCGAGGGCAATTTGGACGCAACTTCTGAGGCTTATTTTGCACTGCTTTATGCAGGTTACTACTATGAAGTTGATCCGCGTATGGTAAGAGCTAAGCAATTTATTCTGAAGCGCGGCGGTTTATCCGAGGCTAGATCCTTGCTCACGCAGGTTATCTTTGCCGCAACAGGTCAAGCGGAATGGCCGCGTATGCTGCGCATTCCGCTTGAAGCTTTTTTCTCCGATCTCGGAATCGGACTTGATCTATTCTCCCTCTCTGGTCATGCGCGTGTCCACCTTGTACCGACTATCATTATGGCAAACAAACAATTTGTCCGCAAAACGAGTACAATGCCCGAGCTTTATCAACTATTTGTTAACGACTCGCGCAAATTTTCGAATGATACCACCTGGATATCTGCGTTGAATGAATTTATATCCAGCTTGCCTTTATCCAGTCTGCTTCCACCCAGCTCCTCAACGTCGTATGAGAAGGCTGAAGCCTTTATGTTCGAGAGACTTGAGCCAAATGGAACACTTCTAACCTTCTCTACTGCAACAATATTGATGATTTTATCTTTGCTTTCGCTGGGCTACTCCACGGATTCACCCGCCGTAAATCGATTATTGGCAGGTATTCTTTCAGTCATGTGCGTTGACAGGCCTCATCTTCAAGTCGCATCTGCTGAAGTTTGGGACACCTCCATGCTGACTTACGCTCTGCGTGAAGCAGGAGCCTCTCCAAGCATGCCTGCCCTCGAGAAAGCTGGGGTTTATTTGTTAGCAAGGCAGCAGGTTCGTTTAGGAGATTGGACTAGACGTTTGCCGAACACTCCTGCAGGAGGTTGGGGATTCTCCAACGTAAATACGCTGTATCCAGATGTCGATGACAGCGCTGCTGTTCTGCGCGCAATTCGGCCTTACACTACCGAAGCAAATGGCTTACACGCCAACTGGCAACGAGGTTTAAACTGGGTGCTAGCGATGCGAAACGAAGATGGCGGCTGGCCTGCATTCGAACGCGAAGGCAACCAGCTGCCAGCCAGCTTCTTTACTTTTGAAGGCTCCTCTGACATTTCTACCGATCCTTCTACTGTCGACTTAACCGGCCGTGTACTTGGTTTTCTTGGGGATGAGCTGGACATGACAATCGGCCATCGCTGGCTTGATGATAGTGTGCAATGGGTGCTCTCCCAGCAAATGAGGGATGGTAGCTGGTACGGTCGCTGGGGTATTGCCTATACGCATGGGACAGGTGCTGCAATAAAAGGAATGACAGCAGTTGGGGTGCCAGACGACCATCCCGCCATTCAGAAGGGAATCAAGTGGCTGCTATCGATTCAAAATGAAGACGGCGGCTGGGGTGAGTCCTGCTTGAGCGACAAAGTAAAGCATTATGTCCCGCTCCATGCCAGCACCCCCTCTCAAACCGCTTGGGCGCTCGACGCATTAATCGCAGTTTATGCTAAACCTAATGCCGCAATGGAAAGAGGCGTAGAAGCATTGCTTCAATCACTTGAGCGACGAGATTGGACCTACACCTATCCAACAGGAGCAGCTCTTCCAGGCAGCGTTTATGTTCATTATCCGAGCAACAACTATATATGGCCGCTGCTTACGCTGTCGTCGATTTTGAAGAAATACGGCACGTAATACTATACGACTTAAAAACAGCCGGCATAGCTGCTCGGCTGTTTTTGCGATATGAATTAAACATATTTTTGTTGAAACGCTGCAATATTTGCGTATTCCTCGGTTAATAAACGAGAAACTCGGATGTAGATCCGCATGAGCTCGGCATAAATTTCAGCATTTTGTTTATTGGGCAAATGAAAATGCGAGCCTCCTACCATATCCGCAACGACGTCCAGCGAATCCACCTCGCCCAAGCTGTATAACCCCAAAATAACCGCGCCAAGACAAGAGCTTTCAATACTCTCAGGCACATGCAATTCTTGATCAAATATGTCAGCCATCATCTGGCGCCAAAGCTCTGACCTCGCAAAACCGCCTGTTGCTTGAATTTGAGTAGGTTTACCCGTTAATTCTTCAAGTGCCATGAGTACGCTGTATAAATTATAAATGACTCCTTCTAACGCTGCGCGAACTAAATGCTCTTTCTTATGATGCAGTCCCAGCCCAAAATAAGAACCACGCGCATTCGCATCCCAAAGCGGAGCACGTTCACCTGACAAATAAGGATGGAAAATAAGACCCTCAGAACCCGGTTTCGCCTTCGCAGCGAGCTCCGTCAGCAGCTCATAGGGATCGATACCTCTTTCTTTAGCCGTAATAACTTCTTCCGTACCGATCTGATCGCGAACCCAGCGAAAAATCATTCCTCCGTTATTCACTGGTCCCCCGATAACCCAGTGCTTCTCAGTTAAAGCATAGCAAAAAATTCGGCCCTTCGGATCAGTTACAGGCTTGTCCGTTATTGCTCGAATAGCACCGCTCGTACCGATTGTAACGGCAACTACGCCAGGCTTAATCGCATTGACACCCAAATTGGAGAGTACGCCATCACTAGCGCCTACAATAAATGGTGTGTTTGACTGCAAATTCATCTGCTTCGCAAACTGCTCTTCCAATCCCTCCAGCTTATACGTCGTCGGCACAAGCTCCGATAGCCGATCTGCCGTAACGCCAGCAACACGAAGAGCTTCCTCATCCCATCGCAAATTGTTCAAATGGAACAAGCCTGTTGCTGATGCAATCGAATAATCGATGACATAACGTCCGAACAGCTTGAAGAACACGTACTCTTTTATCGAAATAAATTTGTATGTACGATCAAATAACTCCTTATGATCATGACGCAGCCAGGTAAGCTTGGATAACGGAGACATCGGGTGAATGGGAGTGCCAGTACGCAAATAGATTTCATGGCCATTCCATTCATTTTTAATTTTATTCGTCCATTCGATACTCCGATTGTCTGCCCATGTTATGCATCTTGATATTGGCGTCCCTTCTTGATCCACAGCGATCACGCTATGCATAGCCGAACTGAATGAAACACATAAAATATCTTCTTGCTGCACGTTGCTTTTTGCAACAGCTTGACCAATAGTGCCTAAGACAGCATTAAAAATTTCATCTGGGTCCTGCTCCGCAATAGCTGGCGAAGGAGAATGCAGCGGATATTCAATACCATGGCTTGCGACTATGACACCATTGGCCGTAAAGAGTACTGCCTTCGTGCTTGTCGTTCCTATATCAACACCGATAACATATTTAGTACTCATCCTTGTACCTCCGCATACAATTGCCAAATCAACATCTGGCTTTATAATCATTTACCCTGTAATTGCTACAATATCGTTATTACCGTAATTATTCAACCCGTTTCTATACGAATGTACAGCATGTGATCAATAGATTGAGAAGTTATTCTTTTTTTATTCAGCGATTCTCTTTCGTGAAAAATAGAACAAAAAAGAACCTGAATGCGAGATTACAGCACTCAGGTTCTTCTTTTCATTTCGCTTCAAGTTATGAAAACTTTAAAGTAAACCGTTAGCCTCTGCTTCCAAACGAAGACGTTTATATTTCTCTGCGTATTTGCTCACGCTGTGTACGACGGTTGCATGCGACCAAGTTAGCGGCGCTACGGATAGCGGCGTTCCGTCGTAAGGATTAAGCTGCTCCGGCAGCAATCCGCTTTGCAGTGCATGATCAGATACCCATTGCAGCGTACTGCGCGGGCTTTCCAGCTCTTGAAGCGATTTGGCGGAATCAATCTCAAAGTTAGCTACCCATAGCGTACAAATAATCCAAGGGTTTCCTGGTACCTTGTCAATTTCACCTGTTTGCTGGAAATAATAATCGTTCGTATAACGGGCGATGCCTCCGATATGGGTTTTGACCTGCAGCCCTTCCTTGATGGCATGCATCGTCTGCACGACACGATAATCATCAACGGGAAGCACGCCAAATTCCAGAACGCCAAACAAGCTGCTCTCGAGCGTCATATCCTTCACCCAGCGATTATCCTTCTGAATAAGTCCTCTGGCGAATCGGCCGGTTTCTTCATCCCACAAATTAGTTACAATGCCATGTTTAATTGTTTCTGCTGTGCTTTTGTAAAGATCGCTGCGCTCATAATCACCAAATAGATCCGTGAAAAACGATGCAGCCATTAAACCGCCATATACAGATGCGGCGGTGTATGTCCAGATGCCGTAGCGCTCCTCCCACAAGTCATAGCTCGGTTTCGGCAGTGACAAGGAAGGCTCCATGTACGAGGTCAAAAAAGTAGCAGCCTTGCGAATCAGGTTGCTATATAAGGACTGCGGCAGCTCAATCACTTGATTCCGCGAGTAGTCCTTCCACAATGCGAATAACACGAGCGCGGTTTCATCCTCTTGAATAGGCAATCTTCTGCTGCCCTGCACGATATACGGATGCCAGCTTGAGCCGACTGTTCCATCTGGATTGTATTTGTGATACAAATACCCTTCAGGCGACAAAGCCTGTGCGCAAAAATGGAAAAAAGGAGCTATTACACTCTGATACCCTGCCATAGACATTGCATCTGCAATAAGAGCGCCGTCACGCGGCCACATATAGCTGTAATGGTCCCGATTGTATTGCAGGATATCCGTATCATTGGCAGCTAATATAGCGCCTCTTTCATCCACCTGTGTTCTTACGAGAAGCAAGCTTTGTTTGAACATCTTCACCACATCATGCGGCAGATCGCCAAGGTCTGATTCTGCTCGGCGAAGCCAGTGCTTCCAGTAAATAACCATCCGGCTAAGCAGCTTCTCCGGATGATTCTCCTGAACATACTGGTTCAGCTCTTTGACTTCCTCAAGATTTTGGCCGATTGACATCCAATAATAAATGGTTTTTTCGCTGTTTGGAGCAACGACGGTTCGGAAGCTGATCGTGCTGTCAACGGAACCCTGGGCAATCGAATTGCCCATAAGCACGCCGTCCTCCGCGTCGCGCCATGTTCCTTCAGCGGACTGGAACCTCTTGATTCCTGTAGAATACTGCGTCATGCCGCCTTCATCTGAGAAACCGTTGAACATAAAGTAATTATTGCGTTTGTAGTGATACAGCGTGTGATTTTCAGGATAATAAACAGCGGTATCTCCAACCTCTGTCCCGTCGATCATCAAGTCCTGATGGAAAAACAAGCGTACTTCTTTTGTATCATTCGTTTTATTACGAATGACTACCCGTTTGATATAAATGCATTCCCGCTGATGAATCCCGTCGTTCATATAAAGCTCGATGCCTAAACCATCGTGCTTAGCCGTAATATTCGTAACCAAAGAATCCTCAATATAATCTAGATCAAACTTCCATCCCGGCTCATCCAGCCAGCTAAAGGCACCTTCTACCCATACGCCTAAGCGGCAATATTGTCCGCCTACATGATTTAACTGCCCAACGAATGGATAATAAATATCCCGAATAAAACAATGTTGATCCAAATTAAGGAGCATCTTTCCGTTGCCGATTACAAGATGACGGGCCATGATTCTTCGTTCTCCTTTCGATGCGCTAAAAGTTGTGAGTAAACGGATATATAGGCTTTGGCAGACCGATTCCAGCTGTAATCCTCGTTGCTGCCATTACTCACGATTTGCTTCCAGACTTCCTGATTACGATAAAGAGCCAGCGCTCTGCGCACGGTATTCATATAGTCGTGCGCATTGTAATTCGTAAAGCTGAAGCCGTTACCTTCGCCAGTATATTCGTTATAGGCTTGTACCGTGTCCTTTAGTCCTCCTGTCTCACGGACAATCGGGACGGAACGATAGCGCAGCGCAAGAAGTTGACTCAAGCCGCATGGCTCGAATTGCGAAGGCATGGCGAACATGTCCGAGCCTGCATAAATTCGGCGTGCTAGTCTATCATCATAACCGATCCATACAGCAACCTTACCCGGATGACGAGAAGCGGCATCATTGAAAAATTGCTCATATTGCCAATCACCCGCACCCAATATTACAAATTGCACGTCTTCTTGGAGCAGTTCTTCAAATGTTGCCGTAATTAAATCAAAGCCCTTTTGCTCCACCAATCTTGAAACGATTCCGATAAGCGGTATATCTTCGGACTGCGGGAGCCCTAGCTCACGCTGGAGCTCCACTTTGTTTTTTCTTTTGCGATTCAAGGCATTTCGGAAAGGAATGGCAATAGCTTCGTCATTCATCGGATCAAACAGCTCATCATCAATGCCATTCACTATCCCAATTAAATCGCCTGAACGATACCGGAGCAAAGAATCCAGCCTCTCGCCGAAATAATCGGTTTGAATTTCTTGAGCATACGTACCGCTCACAGTCGTCAGCTTGTCGGCATACACGAGGCCGCCTTTCATACAGCTGCCTGCTCCATGAAATTCCAAGCTGTCCTCCAGAAACATATCATCACCGGCTCCAAGCAAATCCTTCAGGAGATCAATTCCAAATAAACCTTGATATTTTAAGTTGTGAATCGTAAATACGGATTTGGTATACGCCCAAGCCGGATCATAATAATATCTTGTCTTTAGGAGAAACGGAATGATTCCCGTTTGCCAATCGTGGCAATGAACGATATCCGGATGGAATTCCATATACCGTACCGCTTCCATCACAGCAAAGCAGAAGAATACAAACCTTTCCGCATCATCCCCGTAACCATAAAGCCCATCTCTTTTAAAATAAAACTCGTTATCGATTAAATAATAAGTAATGCCGTCAAACTCCGCTCTAAGCAAACCGCAATATTGATTGCGCCAGCCAAACGACACGTTAAAATGAGTGACAAGCTCAAACTGCAAGGTAAGTGCAGCAGGAATTTGTGCATACTTCGGCAATACGACTCTGGTATCAACGCCCCGCTTATTCAGCGCCTTGGGGAGCGCCCCTGCAACGTCGGCGAGACCGCCAGTCTTCGCAAGCGGTACAGCTTCTGAGGTTGCGAACAAAATGTTCATAGGATTCTCCTTTCTCATGGACGCCGCATCAGCAATGCATGAACCCAACTGGAATCTGATTTTATTTTCCGATCGTGGTAAATTGCATTTTTTCGCGGCAAATAAAAGTTTGAATAGGATGAGCGTAACGATTGCTTATATTAAATAATTTTCCGTTTTCCTGCTAAGAATGGCGAGCTTGCCGCTCCCCTAATATCACGATCCGCTTCAACGCGGACGTCTTTGTCCAAAATACTGTGCTGTAAAAAGCTATTTTCTCCGATAACGCCATTTTGCATAACGATGCTATTGCTTACGATAGCGCCCTTCTGTACATGTACGCCGCGGAAAATAATGCTGTTCACTACGGTACCTTCAATACGGCAGCCGTTTGCAATTAACGAATTCGTAACTTTGGAATTACCCAAATACCGGGCAGGCGGCTCATCCTTAACCTTCGTAAATATAGAACCCGGCTGATAAAATAGTTCCTTCCAAACATCCGGATCTAATAAATTCATATTATTGCGATAATAGCTGCTAAGCGTATTAACTACACCCAAATATCCCTCATACATATACCCATATACATTAAGCTGATTCAATCTAGAGAATATCGCGTGGCGAACCAGATGATCCTGGCCTTGAGCAAGCGAGGTCTCTACTAATTCCATCAGCAGCTCTTTGCGCATAACGTACATTTCCATAGAATTGATGTCACTAGACATCCGGCCATAGTGATCTTGAATGGCAGTGATTCTGCCTTCGTCATTCAACTTCACTTTACGAGCTTTGCCCATTAATATATCAGCCTGCTGCTTGCACACAACGGTGATGTCAGCTTCCCGCTCCAAATGAAAATCGATAACCTTCTCGAAATCGATATTGCAAACCATGTGGCTGCGTGTAATGACAACATAGTCGAGTGATGACCGATTAAAATAATCACGCTGTTGATAGAAATGATACAAATCTCCGCGGCTAATTTCTTGAATGTCGTCTGTTGCTGGCGGTAGCACAAATAATCCGCTTTGACGATGCTGCAAATCCCAATGTTTTCCTGAACCCAAATGATCCATAAGTGAGCGGTATTTCGTATGCGCAAAAACGGCAACCTTGGAGATTCCCGAGTTAACCATGCTCGACAGTACAAAATCAATCAAACGATATCTCGCGCCAAAGGGGACAGTAGCAAGGCAGCGGCTTTGTGTTAAATGTTCCAGCTCGTCAGTTTCATGAATTAAATTGATGACGCCCATGACTTTATGCTTCATGAGTGCTCCACCTCCTGCAGCAAATGTTCGTTCGTCACATATTGATCCACTGCTATAACGGTAATGGCATCATCATCTGGGCTTCCAATCGTTACACCTGCTTGAATGACGGCTCCTTCGCCAATAATCGCTCTATAAATGCGTGCGCCTTCACCTATTCTTACATTAGGCATGACGACTGATTCCGTAATGACTGTGTTTTTGGCTGCTTTGACGCCATAGAACAATACCGAGCGATCAACAACCCCTTCAATCATGCACCCTTCTGTTATTAAAGAAGAAGAAACCTGTGCACTAGCGCCAATATGTTGTGCTGGTTGATTTGGACTTACCGAATAAATGCGCCAATCGGCATCGGCAAGCTCAAGCGGAGGTTCATCAGCAAGTAAATCCATATTCGCTTCCCATAAACTCTCGATTGTACCAACATCTTTCCAATAGCCCTTGAACGGATATGAATGCAGCCGTTTCCCGTCTCTCATCATGGCTGGAATAAGATCCTTGCCAAAATCGTGACTGGAGCTGCGGCTTGCTTCATCATAAATCAAATACTTTTGGAGCTCGGACCATGTGAAAATGTATACGCCCATGGAAGCGATGTTGCTAGTCGGGTTTTTCGGTTTTTCCTCAAAAGCCGTAATTCGATCCTCATCATCGATATGCATAACACCAAAACGGCTTGCTTCTTTCCAATCTACCTCAATCCCGGCAATCGTCACGTCTGCTCCTGAACGCTTATGATGCTGGAGCATTAAATCATAATCCATTTTGTAAATGTGGTCTCCTGAAATGATAAGAACATACTCAGGATTGTAAGGTTCAATAAAGGACATATTTTGATAAATTGCATTTGCCGTGCCTTTATACCATACGCCGCCCTTTTGTTTCATAAATGGCGGCAAAATGGTCATGCCGCCATCGCGGCGGTCAAGTCCCCATGGACTGCCAATGCCAAGATAACGATTGAGCTCCAGCGGTTGATATTGCGTTAGTACGCCCACAGTGTCAATTCCCGAGTGTGCGCAATTGCTTAACGTAAAATCAATTATTCTGTATTTACCGCCAAAATAGACTGCAGGCTTAGCTAAATCCTTTGTTAGCACGCCCAGCCTTTTCCCTTCGCCTCCTGCAAGCAGCATAGCGATCATTTCTTTTCGGCCCATGGACACCAACTCCCTCTCAAATTGTGTTCCCCGGATCTAAGCTGAAGATCTGGAATGTCAGGGGGGGTAAGTGAAGCGTAATGCTTTGATTGTGACCGTGCCAAGCGACGTTTTCACTGGTGTAGCCTTGTGGTGCCTGTGTTACCGTTCCGCCAAATGGCTTCTCATTGCTATTTATTAAAGAGCTGTAGAAACCTGGCTCTGGAACACCAATACGGAACTGTTTGTAATCGTTCCTAGAAAAATTAGCAATAACAACGGAGAAATCAGTATTTCCGCGGCGGATAAAGGATATGACGGATTGTGCTGCATTATGAACATCAATCCATTCGAAGCAATCCGCCAGGCTGTCTCTCTCCCATAATGAAGGCTGATCAGTATAGATATGATTAAGTGCTTTCACATAATGGTGCATACTACGATGCATATCATATTCGAGCAGCATCCAATCCAGCATGTCGGCGTCCTTCCATTCATCGAACTGCCCCCATTCACTGCCCATAAACAACAGCTTCTTACCAGGATGCGTAATCCAATAGCCGTAGAACAAACGTAATTGTGCAAATTTCTCTTCGTAGCTTCCAGGCATTTTGTTTAGCAAAGAACGTTTGCCGTGGACAACTTCATCGTGCGATAGAGGCAATACATAGTTTTCCGAAAAAGCATAAAGGAGTGAAAATGTAATGAGATGGTGATGATGCGAACGTTCAGCCGGATCCAGTGCCATATAACGCAGCATATCGTTCATCCAGCCCATATTCCATTTAAAATTAAATCCGAGGCCGCCTTTGTAGGTTGGCGATGTAACAGCGGGCCATGCGGAAGAATCTTCTGCGAGCATCAAAGTATCGGGGTAATAATGAAACACGGTTTCATTAAGCTTCTTAAGGAAGCGGAGAGCATCTAGGTTGTCTGGGCCGCCTAGGTAGTTGTATGTATGCATTTCCGGCGGTTTGTCCATGTGTAAATTGATCATGCTGGCGACAGCGTCAACACGCAACCCATCAATGTGAAATAAATCCATCCAGTAAATGGCGTTTGA
This sequence comes from Pristimantibacillus sp. Z349TD_6, assembly GCF_056173205.1. NCBI lineage: Bacteria > Bacillati > Bacillota > Bacilli > Caryophanales > Paenibacillaceae > Pristimantibacillus (SeqCode) > Pristimantibacillus sp. Z349TD_6. Next base: position 4,843,828 of record NZ_CM149662.1, read on the forward strand.
AATAAGAAAGCTGACAACTTCTTTTTTCTCGAAATCGAAGGCAAGCGTCCCCCAGAGCGGCTTCTCCGCTCGATTGGCATCTGCCCCTTCAAAAATAGGTGTACCGTCAAAAAGTCGCAGCCCATGATCATCTTTGCAGAAATGTCCGGGAACCCAATCCAATATAACACCGAGTCCATGTTGGTGGCATTTATCTACAAATCGCATCAGCTGCTTCGGAGATCCGTAACGACTCGTCGCTGCATAAAAGCCCGTAATCTGATAGCCCCAAGATTGATCTAGAGGATGCTCAGACAGCGGCATAAGCTCGATATGCGTATAACCCATTTCAGCTGTATACGGGATCAAGTCATCTGCTAATTCCTCGTACGTGTAATAATCCTCTTTGCCTTTAATTTTCCACGAACCTGCATGCACCTCATAAATGAGCAGCGGGTTCGTGTATGGAGGAAGCTCGCGCTTCCTCTCCTGCCACTTTGCATCATCCCATTTGTAGCCTTCTAAATCTGAGACAATAGATGCCGTTCCTGGCCGACGCTCTGCAAAGAAAGCGTACGGATCAGCTTTTCTAATGATTTTGCCTTCTATGGTTACAATCTCATACTTGTATAATTCGCCTTCACCAATGCCAGGGACAAACAAGCTGTAAACGCCAGTCGTTCCAATCCTTGCCATTGCATGCCGATTGCCAATCCATTTATTGAATTTGCCTATAACCCGAACCTCAGCTGCGTTTGGTGCCCAAACTGTAAATCGAACACCTTTTTTACCATCCAATTGAACACGGTGCGCACCCATAAAACGGTAGCTGTGGTATGAACTTCCTTCGTTGAATAAATAAAGATCTTTTATGGATAATCCGATAGGTGCCGTTTGAACCATTCTTGGTTTCACCCCCTGTTGGATGATTAATTACAAGTACTTTAATCATCTGAACACGAATCACTTTATCCACATTATACATGGTTTTGAAAAAAAACACAGTCGTTTTCATAGATTTCGACAATAATAATTAATCCATGTCAGATTACGTAACATCAATCTTTTTCCGGACTCAGCGTTCGCTGTATGTAATAATGTTTAGCACAAAAACCTTTCGTTTTTGAGAGTTGAGTACATTTAATCCATTTGCAATTTGTAATTTGTTTCACTCTGCGCGGTCTTACAATGGAAGGATCACCGTGACGCAGCAAACGTTGGTGGTGCATTGCACATAAATCTTTGGCTTTGATCGGCTTCGTACAGTTTTCTATGATGCAATGGTTCATATTCTGTCTCCCCTGTGTGTTAGCCTGCTGCTCTTTTTTTCCACTTGAGGCTGTCTGCTTTCATATTATCGGGAAACCGAATGAGAATAAAGCCTGCTGGCGGAGTGTTACAGGTGATTTTGAATCAACTTATGACTATTTGCACCATAAAGGTATCGTTTCAGCGATCAAGTTTAATTAATTAAACTTATGAAACACTTTTGAAACATAATACGAAATGCCAAATTCATTGACTTGTTTGTTTAGAACGACTATTTTATACTTTTATTTGATTATAGGGTCGTGGAATGGGTTTAAGAGGAGTGTTTCGTATTGTCGGTTTACAATCATATTTTTCAAATCATGAATCAGCCTATGCTGCTAATGAGTCAAAATGAAATAGAGGTGCGCATAGAGGATGCGAACCAAGCTTTCCTTAGGTTATGCGGTTATACGCTAAAAGAGCTGCAATCCAAAAAAAGCAGCTATTTGCTTCATAAATACAAGATCAACATTTCAAGGCAAGTGATGAGAAGCGAAGTTATTATTTACACCAAATCGAAACGAAAAATTTCTGTACGCATTGACCTGCAGCCTTTGCCAAGGAGCATTGATAATAAACTCCTTTATGCCTTCATTATATTCGAAGATCTATCACCATACAATTGGATTGAACAGCAAGCAGAAAGAAATAAAGTGTTGATCAGCGGAATTATTGATAGACATCATCATGTGCGTTTTCTAAGAGACAGGCTTGCTCCCTTTCAAATTGAGCCTAACCAGCAAATGCAGGACGAAACGCTGCTGCAATTTATTGCGGAAACGGACCATGGTAAAATTTTAAAAATAATACAAGAGGCTCACCTGCAAAAAAAAGAGCGGAGTCTTACGATTAAGACAAGCAAGCTAAGCGGAATCGAGTTTGAGTTGTCCGTTTCGTTTACACCTATCATTGACGGATTTGGCGACGTGCTTGAGTTTGCATTCGTCATCTGGGATCTGCGTCCTGTCGATGATTGTATCGAAGCTTCGATGAAACTGCGCATATGGATGGCCAAAAGAGATATAACCGTCGGTTATCTATCCTCATCTACCGGTATTTCCATTCAAACCATTTCCAAGCTCCGCAACGGGAAAATACTGAAGCCCCAAAGACTTACAGCAGAGCTGATAGCTTCGGAGCTTCAAGTGGATGTTCATGAAATTTGGTCAGAGATTAGAAAATAAGGTTATTTGATGAACGGCGTGAGCTCTCCCGTATGGAAAATATGGAGCTCATGCATCGCTCTCGTACACGCCGTGTAAAACAGCTTTCTTTCGCTTTCGCGTGAATAGATTTCATTGCTTGCATTGCTAATGACAACTGCATCAAACTCGACGCCCTTGGCTAAATAAGTAGGAATCACAATAATTCCTTTTTCAAACGTAACGGTTTCCTTCTCTACAAGGCGGAGCTTAGGAAAGTATGGCTGCAAAGATGCATGCATGCGTTTGCTTTCTTCCGCCGTTTTACATATGACCGCAATCGATTGATAACCGCCCAGCAGCAGCTGATTCATTCTCTCCTGCATTCCCTCTATGAGTTGCATTTCGCTATCTGCTTTAGTGATTGTTGGCTCAGCGCCATCTCGGTTGAAGGCCTCGATTTGATCACCCCCTTCAATCATCCGGCTCGTGAATGACACAATCGGCTTCGTCGAGCGATAGCTTCTTGTTAAAATGATCTTCTCCGTCTCCTCCTCGCTATAGAGCTCAGATAAGGGCTCAAAACCATTACCTGTTACAGCGTGAGCAAATATGGACTGATTGAGATCACCCAGCACGGTCATTTTGCAGTTGGGAAAAATACGTTTTAAATAGTGATATTGAAAAGGTGAATAGTCCTGCGCTTCATCAATAAATAAATGTTTAACCAATGTATTCGTTTGAAATCCTTCAAGCTTTTCTTTTAAATATAAATACGGAGTAGCATCCTCATAATAAATCTCTTTCTGATTGAGCTTTGCAATCGTTTGCTCACTAATTTCATTCCATTTTTCAGGCAATTGATGATCGCTGTTTTTCAATCGCTCCAACATATTCGCATTATCCTCGAATAGTCTCTTATAAATCGCAGGCACATCCAAAAACAATAATTGCTTCACTCGTCTGCGCAGCTTCTTGAATTTTTTCTGTACAACCATCGCGGCTAAATAATCACGTTCGGCGTCAAAATCGTCAAATGTATTTCCTGCAAAATGTTTTTTCCGTTCCAGTTCTTCAAATGCCTTCGCATAAGCCTCTTGATCTAGAAGCTCGATCTGTTCCTGAACCCAGTCCTGATCACGTTCTTCGCGGCTTAACCGCGTCAGCTCTTTCAGAATCCATTCCGCCGTAAGACGTATCCGGTTTCCAATGGAAGACGAACGCTCCAAACTGTAAAACTGCTCCGAGATTGCTGCAGCAGAAATCAATTTTCGTCCCATAAACGTAATTGCTTTAAAAGCTAGCCCCTCTTGACCAAGCTCGGCAGCATAATGATCAATCAAATGCATAAACGAATTGCTTGATTTATAAGTAATTCCAGCTATTCTCGCATCATAGCCTTGTTCATTAACCGCTGCGAGCGTATATTCCATTTGTGAGAATGGGTCCTCTAAGGCAAACGTTTGTCCAAGCCTGTGCTCGAGATACTGCTGATAGGTCGTTTGCTGCATATTTTGCTCGCCAAGCTCAGGCAATACGGTCGCCACATAACTGTTGAACATTGGGTTTGGTGAGAATAAAACGATTTGGTTCGCATTTAACCAGCCGCGATACCGATAAAGCAAATAGGCCACTCGTTGAAGCGCGGCTGACGTTTTTCCGCTGCCCGCAGCTCCTTGAACGATAAGAAGCCTAGCGCGCTCGTTGCGAATGATACGATTTTGCTCACGCTGAATCGTAGCTACAATACTTTTCATTTGGGCATCAGACTGCTTGCCTAACACTTCCTGAAGCAGCTCATCCCCGATCGTGACTCCCGTGTCGAACATACTGCGAATTTCAGCATCACGAATAATAAATTGACGCTTAAGCGACATTTCGCCTTTAATCGATCCGCTTGGCGTTTCGTACTGCACAGGACCCGGGCCATAATCGTAATAAAGACTCGATACGGGAGCCCGCCAGTCATAGATAAGGTACTCATATCCGCTATCATCCAGCAAGGAGCCTACACCTAAATAAATCGGCTCTGATTCGGACTGCCCCTCCTCCTGAAGATCAATTCGACCGAAGTATGGAGAATGCTCAAGCTTATAAAGTGTTTTTAGCTGTTCCTCAGCATGGCGGTGGCTTCTTTCACGCTCTGAGAGTACCTCTGCTTGCTGCTTCATGCTGGCATGCGACTCTGCTGATTCCGCCGCATCCTCAAAATTTAGTGTTACATCATCCCAAAAATTACGTCGGAAATCAACGATATCCTCGCGTATGCCGCCCAGCTGATTGTTGAATTGTTCTATCCGAGTGCGGATGAGATCCGTCACGTCAATGACACGCTGCTGCTCTTGTTCCAATTGTTCGTTAGAATTAGTCACTTTACCACTCCTTAACTATTAGTAAGGTTAACCAAGTCTTTGGCATACCATGTTTTAAAACGTAACATCCATTTTACCATCTTCTGCCGCCTAAATGAAACAACAATCAAAAGTTATTGCTCCGCTCCTAAGAAGCGTTTATAATGACAAAGGCAGAAAAACAACTCAGAAGTCTTATCAGTCAAGCAATTCGCGGTTCGAAAACTCCCGCGTTATCAAAACTAGGAGGTAACAAGCAACATGTTTAATTTATGGTTTGGCGCGATCTTCATGCTCGTGCATTTTTCGTTATTTCTTCTTTCGTATCGTTTTTTTGGCCGGATAGGCATTTACGCTTGGATAGGAATGGCTACCGTGTTAGCCAACATTCAAGTCGTCAAAACAATCGATATCCATGCCTTCGGCATGATTATTGCTATAACGCTTGGCAATACGATGTACGGAACTATCTACTTGGCGTCAGACCTTCTTAATGAAAAGTATGGCGAGAAAGCGGCCAAAAGAGCCGTTTGGTTCGGATTCTTCACGCTTATTACTTCGACCATTATTATGCAGATGGCGCTTCTTTTTAATCCGTTAAATGAAGAATTTCCTCTGCAGGTTCAAGGTGCTATGGAAACGTTATTCGGTCTAATGCCAAGAATTGCACTAGCAAGCTTATGCGCATATTTTGTGAGCCAATTTTTGGACGTCAAAATTTACTCTACTTTAAAACGTTTATGTCCGGCTCCTAATCAGCTCTGGATTCGTAATAATGGGAGTACTATGGTAAGTCAGCTAGTCGATACGTTCATATTTTGCACCATTGCTTTTGCAGGCGCACCAGGCTATAGCAGCAAGCTTTGGCTCTCAATTTTCTTATCGACTTATGTCATCAAATTTATCGTATCCCTTTGTTCGACACCATTCTTATATGCTGCAAGAAACTTTACCTTTAAAGAAGAGAAGGAAAGTCTTCCGGGCTGATGCCATCTGGACAAGCTCGTAACTTATGATTCATATAAGGTTGTAAAAGCGGGATGCCAACTGCCAGGCATCCCGCTTTCCTATTTGCTCGCTATGATGTAAACCCAATATCATCAATCATTACTTTTCCTGGTCCACTTACAAAACGAAACGTAATTCGGCTAATCTCATCCGCTTTTATCGCTAATTCGTCTGAGCTGAACAGCTCAAGCGGCAGTGTGTAGGTTTGAAATATGGGCTCCGAAGATTCTTTGTATTTCTCATCCTTAATGCGCTCCTCCAGCCAAGGAAAAGCCATAAAAGCAGTATACGTTGGCGGCGCCACAGGCATAACTTTATCTAAGCCTAGCTCTATACTCTCGCCTTCAGTCGTCGTAAGCTCAATCTCTATGACCGGCAGCGGCGGCGGTTCAGTGAGTTCTAATGCGTTATTAGCAGCACCCGCTTTGTCTTTATCCTCAACAGCAATCAAATCACGTTCAAGATTTGCCATCGAAAATACAAGATTGCCCTCCGTTATTTCTGCGGCTTGATCAATCGTTTTTGGCGATAATTCCAAAGCATATTCCGCCCCAGGCTCCGACCATTCCAGCTCGATTCCTTTTGTACCTTTGTTTTTCCCATCGCGGTCTTCGGCTGATGCGATGCTCCAATCGATCATTCCAGCAACGCTCGCCTTGCCGCCATTTTTCAGAGCTGTTTTTTGCTTGCCATCATCATACCTTGCAATCTCTGTAAAATCGGACGATTCAAACCGATTGGTATACGCTGTATTTGGCAGCCAATCAAGTCCAGAGCGATAATCTTCAAAAAGCTGCTTATAGCTGTTTTCACCCAGCAAAGTAGCTTGCAAAAATGCCGATACATAAACTTTGGAAACTTGACGCTGGTCCTCAGCTGCAAGCAGCTCCTTACGACTCAAGAATAGACCTCCCGGCGGACGCTCATCCATTCTCCCCCAGTCAGAATTAAATTGACTGTGATTAGCATCCGCGATATAAAGAGCTGCCTTAAACTTATCCGTTGACTCTTGGAACTTCGTTCTGCTGTACTGTCGATCACCGTAAAAATTGTTTACATCCGCATCTCGCGCCCCTTGAAGCGTCAAGTAATTTACATCGGTCAGCTGAGCCGATTTATTATCGACTTGCTTATCTGTTGGGGCGATTGCCACAACAGACTCGATTACAACATCATTCAAGCTCTCTAATGTTTTGTCGCCTTTAAACCAGCGATCCGCATCCGAAGCCATAGCTACTGCTTGGCCGCCGCGGGAATGACCAATTAATGCAACCCTGCTTAAGTCAACTTTTCCGGTAAAAGGATTGCCGACTTCTTCGTTCAACTGTTTAATTTGCTGCAAATGCTTAAGGAGTACCCAAGCGCGTACCTTCATATCATTATTAGGTATACCAGACCAAACGGAATAGTTTAAAAAATTCTCATCTACTGAAATGGCTATTATGCCTTGGCTAGCAAGCAGCTCTCCCAAATAGCCATAACCCCCATCAGAGAAATCCTCCATCAAATGATTGCCATGTACGATAAGTGCAATTGGATACGGTCCTTCGCCCTCCGGCATCCAGACACGGCCATTTAAAGGCAGATCATGCTCGTTAAATCCCCAAAATTTTGTTTTCAGTTTTGACCATTCTGTAATATAAGCTGAAGCATCAACTGCCGTGGATCGAACATCAACCTCTTTGCCGAAAATGACTCTATGCTTATCCAGCCCGCTTCCGTAAGTGAAAGCCTGAAATGCAAACTTCCCATTCTCAGCTGGATCAGGCGCATTTATTGTATTAAGAATGGAATCACTGTCCAACGCGACGTCAGCCGTTTGAGACATAGCAGCAGTTCCTGGCCAATAAACAAACAGATAGCTGATCGCTGCAACTGAAGCTGCTCCCACCATAACCAAAAGTTTACTCCGTCGCTTTATTTTTAACTTTAAGAGGATACCGAGCAAACAGCCCGCAGCAGCCCCTATTATGGTAAAAGCAATCGCAATGATAATCGACATGAGTATACCAAGCTCAGCATAATACAAAATCAGATAAGCCTCTATCGAAGCGTATGTCCATACAGCCGCAAGTCTGCGTGGTATTGGTAAATACAACATTGAATATATAAATGATAGCAAGTTTGCTGCTAGACTCATAGCAACGATATTCAAAATTAAAAAAAGTAAAATATCAATGGCCGTACCAAGTCCAGTCGGCATGCCAAGCGCGGCTGCCGTCATCGCTAGTGACGCAAATAGAGCTGTGCTTCCTGTAGCAATTCTCGCTATATAATGATCTCGATCATTCCTAAGCTCAAATCGATTTTTTAACCAAGCCATTATTTTTTTCCATCTTTTTGGCTCAGGAGGCTGCTGCAGCTGAAACTGCGGCTCTTGCAATACTAATTCCATAAATCCCCCTCAACAGTAATCCAGTTTCGGCTATTACGCTTCTCGATATGGACAGGCACTCCAAAAAAATTACTCATAAGTGCGGATGTCAGCACCTCAGAAGTGTCATTTGCTGCAAACACCTTCCCCTTCTTAATTAAAAGCGTTTTTGCAAAGCAAGGCAATATCTCTTCCACGTGATGGGTCACGTAAATAATGGTAGGAGCATTCTGCTCGCCTGCCACAGCAGCTATCATTTGGAGCAGCTGCTCGCGTGCAAATACATCAAGGCCTGTACATGGCTCATCCAGTATTAACAGCTTCGGAGAAGCCATCAGCGCCCTTGCGATCAACACTCGCTGCTTCTCTCCTTGTGACAGCGTGTTGTAGGTTCGCTCCATTAAAGCTGTACAGCCAAGCGTTCTCATTAATTCTTCTGCTTGGATCATGTCAGCAGAATCGGTTTGATCATATAGTCCAATTGTTGCAAATTTGCCGCTAAGAACAATTTTCAGAGCAGTCTCAGAGCCATATAGCTTTTGCTGCAATGAAGTACTAACCCAACCAATGCTTTTTCTCAGCTCGCGCAAATCAAATTCTCCGAATTTTTTTCCAAGAACCGCCATACTGCCTTCAGAAGGCCATATATAGCCGTTAATCATATTCAGCAATGTTGTTTTGCCAGACCCGTTCAGTCCAAGCAAACACCAATGCTCACCTTCGTTTACTTTCCAGCTTATTTGTTCCAAAATTTTATTGTTATTTTGTTCCCACGATACGTTATGAATGTCAATAATCATGATTAACTCTCCCGTCTGTTGACTTTTAAGTATGCTATAAATTTGACTTGGCATATAATATCGACCATTATAATAATACAACGATTCTCGCTTATGTCGAAACCGTTCCAGCTAATAATCACATATATATAATTGTTATATCAGGAGTGATCTGCGTATGAAAACGAATCAACTAAAGCAATGGGCTCATTTTTTTCTGACTTATAAATTTGCGCTCGATGCTGTAGAAACAAAACTTAACATTCTAAATGAAGAATTTCAATTTATTCATGATTACAATCCGATCGAGCATATGAAGACCAGAATCAAAGCGCCAGAGAGCGTTATGCAGAAGCTTCAGCGCAAAGGGCTCCCTATTACTCTTGAGGATGCCAAAGAGCATATCCGGGATATTGCTGGTGTACGCGTAATCTGTTCCTTCTCTACCGATATTTATCAAATCGTCGACATGATTAGCAAGCAAAGCGACGTGCGTGTCGTTGAGCTCAAGGATTATGTCATCAATCCGAAGCCAAATGGTTATCAGAGCATTCATTTGCTAATTGAAATACCGGTCTTCCTTACCGATCGAACCGAAAATGTGCTTGTAGAAATTCAAATTAGAACGATTGCCATGGATTTCTGGGCAAGTCTCGAGCATAAGATCTATTATAAATTCAATGAGCAAATTCCGCTACATATACAACAGCAGCTCAAAGGCTCTGCCGATATGATTCATCTCCTGGATCGGGAGATGCTCGCTTTGAATGTGGAAGTACAGAAGCACCGTGAGCAAGCTCTAAAATAAAAAAAGCTCCCTCCCGATTTACCGGGAAGGAGCTTTTTTTTATTCGGTTAGGTGATCGCGTAATAAAAAGGGACGATAATTAAATTTAACATTAATGCAATAGCTCCGATCGCCATAGACCAACCGCCTAGTCCGCGTGCGCCTTGTCGGTATGCTATAAAACCAAGTACGACTGATGTTGCACCAATGAGTACAGGCCATAGAAACCAAGACGCAATTGCAAACACAAGTGATACCCATCCAAGAGCATAACCTCCGGACTCGGCATCTACCCGCTCTTCTCTCTCCTCATAACGGTCTTCTCTGCGCTCTGTATGAACCGCTGGATTGTTGATTGCAAAATCAGCAGCCATTTCTTCATTTACATCAATCAAGCGATCCGTCCCCACAACTGGATGGCTTGTTCGTTCAGATCGATCTCGATCATCCAACATTGATTTATAATCGTCTTCATATTTACCCATCGACCATCACTCCTTTGGTTTAAAGGTAAGGCAGCATGTTGACTTTGATTGTTCAGCTTGATCTTGATGAAATAGTCCGAGGTCATCCGCAGCAAATTCTTCTTTAAAATTGGCGCCTGCATGTTGATCGATTTCGATGTTGATTTCACTAGCTCCACAATTATTGCCTTCTTTCCAGAAGTTGCAGTTAGCGACACTACAAGACACGCCTTTTGGCATAAAAAAATCACCTCCACTATCAAGTTTCCCTGACCGGAGGTGATTCATTCTGCCTTATTTTTGTCCTTGCATACGACGCTGAGTCATGTAATCATTTTCGTAATACGCTAATTCATCACGCAGTTCTTCAAAAACCTTGGAAACACTAAGTACGATACCACGAGAATCACGATTCGGTTTAAAGCGGAAACGAATCGCATCTTGGCCAGTATAAGCATAACGGCCATCTTCAGAATAACATTCGTTCTTCGGATAGAAAAACGCGCTTACGCATTGATGGTAAACCTCATACAGCACGCGTTCCGCATAATCTGTATCAAAATTGGGCCGTCTGAGCAATACTCCCAGCTTTTCAACCGAGACTTCAGAAAAGACCAATAAATGTCTCAAATCGGATAAAAGGCCTTTGTAAAAAGTATGTGCTTCTTCTCCATCATCTTCGCCGGTTAATTGGGGCAAGGAATTGTTATTCAGAAACGGTTCCAGTTGGCTTAACGCATCCTTTAGCTTTGTGCGAGTTGATTCCGTTAGTGCTTTGACGTTGGCAGTTGGCATATAGGTAGTTCCCCTTTCATAATCCAAACACACGTAAAAACTACAATCATCACTATCGTACCACAAATTACATTTAAGTGGTACTGGCGATTAACGCTTTCCTTCGCATATTTTAAGCCTTGGAATCCGAACCTATAGATTAGACTTAGCTCTAATTTAGAACGATCAATGGAGGGTTTCAGGCATGCATAGAAAATGGATTGGTGGCCTTACAATTTTAGCCTTAGCTGCTCTGCTTATACCAATGACGCCGATATTTGCCCCTAAAGACGTCAAAAAACCGCCGCAAACGTCTAGTTTTTCTGCAAAACGCGAGCATACGCTCAAAATTGCTGCGCTGCAATCCGATATGAAAGCGACAGCGATGCTTTGCTCCACGGAGTGCTCCAAAGATTTTCAGAAGCTGATGAGCTCCAGCATGGGATCAAAAAACGAAGCTGATCAACAAATCAAGCATATGATGCATGAGCATGCGCACATGGCTTATATTAGCTGGATTTCAGGCAATCGCAGCGTTGATCGAGGAGCCCTTCCACAAACAGAGGATCAGAAAGTCAAATCTTATGTTTCTGAAGCAAAATCACAAGTTAGCAAAGGGGCCAAGTTTGAATCCCCTTCTTTCACGGCCAAAAATGGAAGCCGTTATATGGTGCTGGGTGTGCCAGACTCCAAGCATAGTGGAATCGGTGTTGTCGGTGTCATCAAACAAGATATTTTGAAATCCGTAGAACATCATCAAATGCGCAACCTTAGACTTGTACCTTATCCGGCGGAAGGAAATTACAAAATCGAATCCGTGAAACCAAACTCAACGATCGATACGACTGTTCGTACTGGCGAGGATAACGGTAATGCCAGTCATTATCATGTTCGCGACGTCGTTGTCCATTTCGTTAAGCCTCTTTCGGGCAGCGAGCTTGAACAGGTAAAACGCGATATAAATGCGGAGTGGGTTAAACAAGTCGGGGATACTTTTATTTTCCGCTCAAGAAGTATTGAAACGGATCAGCTCGTCCGTTATTTCAAGCAAACGTGGAATACCGAATATACAGAACCACATTATTTGTATATGACAAATGAGAGCTCAGCCGCAATCGTTCCAAATGACGCTTTGTACTCAGAGTATCAATGGAATTTGCCTTCAATTGAGACGGAAAAGGGCTGGAGTTTATCTAAAGGCAGTGACAAGGTAATTATTGCTGTGCTTGATACCGGCGTGCAAAGCAATCATCCGGATTTGAAAGGTAAGCTTGCTGAAGGCAAAAATATTGTAGATGAAAATGCAGCTCCCGATGATGATGTTGGCCACGGAACCCATGTATCTGGCATCATTGGCGCTACCGTTAACAATAATGAAGGTGTTGCCGGTTTATCGTGGTACAACAAAATTATGCCTGTTAAAGTATTGGACAGCAGCGGTGCAGGCTCCACTTACTCCGTCGCTCAAGGTATTATTTGGGCCGTTGATCATGGAGCCAAGGTCATTAATATGAGCTTAGGCAACTATGCGCAGGCCGATTTTCTTCATGACGCGATTAAATACGCCTATGACCATGACGTCGTCATGATTGCAGCAAGCGGTAACGATAATACGGATCGTCCGGGGTATCCAGCCGCATATCCGGAAGTATTCGCTGTTGCGGCTACCAACAGCAGCAAAGAAAAAGCTTCATTTTCTAACTATGGCGATTATATAGACGTTGCAGCACCTGGCGACAGCATTGCGAGCACCTATCCTGGCAGTCAATATGCGGCATTGTCCGGCACATCTATGGCAAGTCCCCATGTCGCGGCATTGGCAGGATTGATTCGGTCCATTAATCCTGAGCTATCCAATGTTGAGGTTATGGAAATTATGAGAAAATCAGCTATTGATTTAGGAGCCAAAGGAAAAGACGATTATTTTGGCTATGGAGAAATCGATGTTGATAAAGCACTGCAAGCTGCCTCAATGTACGGTGGAGCGCTGCAAACTTATCCCGATCAGGTAAAAAGAAGGCTTGATCGGATTATGAATAAGTACGGGAAGTAATTCAGCAAACACAATAAAGCACCCATCGCATGCGATGGGTGCTCTTTGTTTGTAAGTGTAAGGTCGTGCGGAAAGTTTGTCGTAAGCCGGGTTCTGTACTTCTGGTGGTCCAAACGGGAACGACCCTCCCACGATGAAGCGACAATCATCTATCTAGGCCGTACATTGCTATACGGCTCCAGCAACCAACCCGGACGCGCCTCAGGCTAAGGCTGCAGCTTAGGGGCTGCGGCGTCCTCTCGGTCTTGCTCCAGATGGGGTTTACCAGGAACGTAGTCACCTATGCTCCTCGTGGTCTCTTACACCACGGTTCCACCCTTACCTGTTCCGGCTAAAAGCCGGCCATCGGCGGTCCATTTCTGTGGCACTATCCTTCAGCTCGCGCTGACTGGACGTTATCCAGCATCCTGCCCTGCGGAGCCCGGACTTTCCTCTCGCGGCAACAAGGCCGCCAGCGATTGTCTGTCAAACTTTCCGTGGCATCGTTAAGTATACAAGGTATTTCACAAAAGCTCAACCCTCAATGCCATTCCAATCTAACAATAATTTAACTATACAAAAGTAAACGGTTCTGTGTTCAAGGAAGAAGCAACCGCTGTCGTTTCATATTTACTGCTCACAAGTTGTTCATTCAACCAATTTGCAACTTTCTGCTTCATCACTTTTTCAATGTTATGACCAGGGTCGATGATCGTCATTCCTGCAGCCAGCGCATCATGTGCCGTGTGATAATCAATATCTCCAGTAACAAGCACATCGACACCGGAAAACACAGCATGGCGTACATACTTGCCGCCTGCTCCTCCGAGTACAGCGGCTTTGCGAATGACTCGGTCGAGTGCTCCAACGACTCTCACTGCTGGAACATCAAACAATTGCTTCGCTTGTTCTGCAAGCTCACCCAGTGTCGTCGGCTCGGCTAGCTTGCCGACTCTGCCCAGTCCAAATGATCTGCCCTTTAAATCGACTGAATATAAATCATAAGCAACCTCTTCATACGGATGTGCTTTGAGCATAGCTTGGACCGTTTTACGGTGGACACTGTGAGGCACGATCGTTTCAATCCGAATCTCATCAGCATGCTCCAGCTTTCCTTCCTCGCCAATGAACGGGTTCGTTCCTTGTCCAGGAATAAATGTTCCTGTCCCCTTTATATTGAAGCTGCAGTTGCTGTAGCTGCCAATTTTACCTGCTCCTGCACGCCACATAGCCTCAAGTACTTGCTCGTGATGGCTCTCTGGTACAAATACAACAAGCTTGTACAGCTTATCCGTATGTACTTCCTCCAAACACTGACGGTTATCCGGCACGATACCGATTAAATCAGCGAGCCAATCATTTATTCCGCCATCTGCCACATCAAGATTGGTATGTGAAATATAAACGGCAATGTCGTTTTTGATAAGCTTCTCGTATAGGCGCCCTGCCGCAGTTGATGTATCCAGCTTGGCTAGCGGCCGATATATGATCGCATGATGAGCGATAATAAGCTCAGCACCTTGCTCGATCGCTTCATCAACAACAGCATCCGTCACATCCAATGCAACGAGGATCTTCTTAATCGGTTTATTTAATGTGCCAAGCTGCAAGCCGATTTTGTCATTCTCAACCGCATAATGCTTAGGCGCAAGCTGCTCCATTAACTGGATCACGGTTTGTCCATTGGCAAGCATTGTAAAACCTCCTCAATCACGTTCATCTCCGCCTGAAACTGCTCGCGTTTACTCGCTGATTCAGCAAGATCTGATCCACCCAGCTGATCACAAATACGCTCAAGCTTATTCAGCTCATGACGCCATTTTTTAAACAATACAGGTTGCGGCTCGCGAAGCAAATACGGACCCATTTGCTTCAAAACACCAAATAGCTTGTCAGCCGCAAGCTTAACCTTCAAGAAGCTGCCATCATAAAGCTCACTATTGCGCGCTTTAGCATCCGATGCACGTATGGCGTGCATTACTTCATAAATTTTTCCGTCTTCTTCAAGAATGCTTTCTGCAGCTAGATACCAATTATGCTTCAATAGCCATTCGCGTACGACTTCTTCACCTACATTAGGCTGCAGCACAAGCTCTACAACCCCTTCAAGCTTGCCCGCCGCATGGCCTGCCTCCAATATATCGCTCATAAGGCTGCCGCCCATACCGGCGATTGTGACTGTGTCAGCCTCACCAGGCTGAAGCACGTTCAGGCCATCGCCTTGTCGGACTGTCAAACGAGCAGTCATTCCAGCAGCAGCACCTTGCTTCTTCGCTGCCTCATAGGGACCGAGGTTCAGCTCTCCTGCGATCGCTGTAGGGCACTTATCGATTTGCAGCAAATATACGGGGAGCATCGCATGATCCGAGCCAATATCAGCTACACGCGAGCCCGTGGTTACGTAATCTGCAATCTTCTGCAGACGCCTTGATAGTTTTAACATTATACAACCCACACCATCCATTGTTTTCGCATTGAAAATAATATTATGCCGCCTATCGCTATTTTGACAATGAGCTGCAGCTGCAACAAAATCGCATCATTTACGAACATGACCGAGTATAGCTCAGGCATAAACCACACGAGCGCGCAGGTTGCAAACAAAACAGCAGATACCGGCTTCGACCAGCGATGTACAAACCAACTGCTCCAGCCAAATAAACAAGCAATAGGCAGCCAGTACAGCTGCACCTCATACCATTTCGAATCCAGCATAAATTGTGACAGCAGCCACGCATAAACAAGTATAGCCGCCAACCATCCACTTAAATGAAGGGCAGGAATGCGAGCCTTAATTCCGTAAACAACCCAAAAGATCGAACAAAAGGCTAATAAGCCTGTTTTCCAGCCCCAATGATCAATAGCATGCAGATTCAACATATACAATCCCCCGCCTAGAAGGAGGAGCATTCCCGTACTTGTTATTGCCAATCCAGCCGACTCATTGCGGCTGCGAAGTCGCTGTCCCGTAAGTAAAAAAACAGCCACCGCGCCGACCACAACAGCCATTTGCAATAACGGATGAAATTCGTTAAAATAAAGCACAACAAAGGAAATTAAGGTAAAAGTTCCAAATGTAAGTAGCCATTGCATACCTGTTGCTCGTTGTACTGCGGCGATTGCTTTTCCAACTGTATGATGCTGTTCTTTAGTTGTTTGGATCGTATCTTGATCAGCATACAAATTCAGCAGAAAGTCACAATATTGATCTGGCAGCAGCTTGCTTCGGCGCCAATGATCAATTTCTTTCACGATAATTTGCCGACGATCCTGGTTCATAAAATCCCGCTATCCTTTCGGTCGACTTGTCTTGCCTGCACAAGTCCGTATGTATGAGGTTGGCATTTTAGAAAAAAGACCTCGCTGCACGAGCAGAAAGGTCAATATACTAAACATCAAGTTTTTTTATTCGAGGAAATCTTTCAAACGTTTGCTGCGGCTTGGATGACGCAGTTTGCGAAGTGCCTTGGCTTCAATTTGACGAATACGCTCACGCGTAACACCAAACACTTTGCCAACTTCCTCAAGCGTTCTCGTGCGTCCATCATCAAGTCCGAAGCGAAGACGAAGTACATTTTCTTCTCTTTCAGTCAATGTATCGAGCACGTCTTCCAGTTGCTCTTTAAGCAGCTCATACGCAGCAGCATCTGCTGGAGCAAGAGCTTCTTGGTCTTCAATGAAATCACCTAGGTGAGAATCATCTTCTTCCCCGATTGGAGTTTCAAGCGATACCGGTTCTTGTGCGATCTTCATAATCTCGCGAACCTTCTCGGTGCTTAGCTCCATCTCCGCAGCAATTTCCTCCGGTGTCGGTTCGCGTCCAAGTTCTTGGAGCAATTGACGTGATACTCTAATTAGCTTGTTGATCGTTTCCACCATATGAACCGGGATACGAATTGTTCGTGCTTGGTCAGCAATGGCGCGAGTGATCGCTTGACGAATCCACCATGTTGCATACGTACTGAATTTGAAGCCCTTCTGATGGTCAAACTTCTCAACTGCTTTAATAAGTCCCATATTGCCCTCTTGAATCAAATCAAGGAACAACATGCCTCTACCTACATAACGTTTCGCAATACTGACAACAAGCCGCAGGTTCGCTTCCGCAAGTCTACGTTTTGCTTCCTCATCACCATTCTCGATACGTTGTGCAAGTTCAACCTCATCATCTGCAGAAAGTAGTGGAACTCGACCGATTTCTTTCAAATACATACGTACCGGGTCATTAATTTTTATACCCGGCGGCAAAGCTAGATCATCATCAAAGTTAAAGTCGTCCTGTTCGCGCTCTTGCTCTTCCCCTTGGGCAGCGAGTGGATTTTCTTCGTCATTTTCGTTCAGTACCTCAATCCCAAAATCATCGAGCTGTTCGAAAAATTCATCAATTTGTTCAGGGTCTTGATCGAACGGAGCCAACTTATCCATAATTTCTTTATACGTCAAAGATGACCTCTTTTTGCCTTGCTCAATCAATTGGTCCTTCACATGATCCAGTTTTTGTTCGGTATCTAGTTCAGTATGTTGATCATTCGCCATATTCCGACTCCCTCCCCCCTAGAAACGATCTTCCTGTCGTCCTTTGAGCTGTCTCTCTAGGGTTATAATCTCACTTGCTATTTGTGCTGCTGCCAAAAAATCTCCGGTACGCTCAGCACGCACCATTTCTTCTTTCTTGCGTTCAATATCACGATACTGCGGTACTTTAATAATGTCCTGGATATATGCGTCCATCATCGTATCATCGAACGGAAAGTCACCGTCCATCATCAAAATCGATGCAGCTGTACGTTCTAATCGGTCATCATGCAGCGTTGCAATAAAGCGGCTAACATCCGGATCATAGCCTTGTGCAAAATAAGCGTATAAATAAGCAGCAAGAGCTGCGTGATCCTCTACATTAAACGCATCGCCGAGTCGTTCATGAACCGATTGCGCTACCTCTCGATCCCGCATCATAACGTGCAGCAACCTTCGTTCTGCATGTGTGAAAGCAGGCATAAGAGTAGGTGGTCCAGACTTTCGGGGCTTTTCATTCCTACCATTATTCCACGAATTGTCGTTATTATCCCCTTGCGGTTTCTTTTTTTGCAGCTCCTGTCTAATTTGATGACAGTCCTGTTTCAAAGCATCCAGTGAGATTTCGAACTCTCGTGAAATTTCCTTCAGGTAGACCTCGCGTTCTGTTGAAGAATCAAGCTCTGCAACAATTTGTACCGCTTCAAGCAGATAGTTCTTTCTACCTTCTTCTTTTAGCAGTATATGGTTTTTCCTTGAATATATAAGCTTAAATTTTGTCACCGATACCGGCTGATCCATTATCTCTCGCAAGAAATACTCCGGACCATATTCGCTTATATAATCATCGGGATCCTTTCCTTTCGGAAGCATCGCCACCGATACTTTGAGGCCTGCGCTTTCAAGCATCGGAATTGATTTGAATGCTGCTGCTTGTCCTGCATCATCACCGTCATAACATACAATGACTTCTTCGGCTTGTCGTTTTAGAATAGCGCAATGTTCTTCGGTCAAAGCCGTTCCCATCGTGGCAATTCCATTTTTTACGCCAGCGCTCCATGATTTAATGACGTCCATGTAACCTTCAAACAATACAACTTGCTTACTCTTTCGAATAGATGGCCGCGCATAGTGCAGATTGTAAAGTGTTCTGCTTTTCGTAAACAGCATCGTTTCCGAGGTATTCAAGTATTTCGGCTGTCCTTCGCCTATAATGCGACCCGCAAACGCGGTAGCTTTGCCGTCTCGATCCCATATCGGAAACATAATGCGATTTCGAAACCGATCCACATATCCACTCCCGTCAGATTTAGCCGAAAGCAATCCGCCTTTTTCCATCAATGCAAGATCAAACCCACGATTCGTTAAAAACCGGGCCAGCAAGTCCCATTCCTCAGGAGCGTAACCAATCATAAAATGATCAATCAGCTTATCACTAAGTCCGCGATCCCGCAAATATTGTTTTGCCGCTTGTCCTTGCTTCGTGTTATTCAGCACATGATGATATAGCTTAATTGTCAGCTCATGCGCCTCAATGATCTTGGCTCGGTCTGCATCATGCGGCGTGGACTTCACTCCATCTGGTGATGCCCAGGTTACAGGCATTCCCGCATCCATCGCCAGCACTCGAACAGCTTCAGGAAACGAATAACCTTCCATTTCCTCAAAAAAACGAATAACGTTGCCGCCCTTACCGCAGCCGTAGCAATGGTAAATTTGGAGCTCCGGCGTCACTGTAAATGAGGGAGTCTTCTCCGAATGGAACGGACATAACCCCTTCATATATTTGCCGTGCTTCGTGAGATGAACATATTTCCCGACCGTCTCTACGATGTCATAATGCTTGCGAACCGCATCAATGACCTCTTCCGGTATTTTATTACCGTATGTCATCGTTCATCACCTTCATCCTAGTAACACGTAAATAATATTCGCTATACGTCATGGTTCTCCTGCTCATTTCGTAAAACTTTTGTCAACTTTTGTTGAAACCGTGCACGATCGTCGTTGTTCATCGCTTTTGGCCCTCTTGTTTTGCCTCCGGTACGGCGACGTTTCGCAAGTTCGTGTCTACGTTCCATCAAATAATCAATGTTCTCATCGGTATATTGTTCTCCGCGAGGAGACAATACGACAGCGCCTTTGCCGATTGCAATGCATGCCAGTCCAAAATCTTGTGTAACGACAATATCTCCACGCACAATATGGTTCACAATGTATAGATCGACAGATTGATTGCTTCGGTCCACCTGTACAATATCTACACCAGGCTGAGGCTCCAGCCGATGGTCGTGAGAAGCAACCATAAGCACTCCTACAGAAAAGAGTCTTGCCGTTTCACCAATTTCCGTTTTTACCGGACATGCATCCGCATCGACCACAATGGTAGGTTTTTGTTGACGAATAGAAAATCACCGCTCGGTTTCAAATTCTTTTCCTATACTATTATATACGGCATAACTCTAAAAAATCCTTCCGCTTGACATTATGGCAAACGTACATATTCCATAATCAAACTTGCTGTCTCTTCAACAGCTCGATGTGATACGTCAATCACAACGCAGCCTAGCTGCTTCATAATAGTATCGGCATAAAGCAGTTCCTTTTCAATACGATCAGGAGTCGCATAAGATGCATTATTCGGTAAGCCAAGTGCTTTAAGGCGTTCTTTCCGTATTGTATTTAAGTATGGAACACCTATTGTAAGCCCAATTATTTTGCGTTTTGGCAGCTTAAACAATTCGTCCGGCGGCTTTAGCTCAGGGACTAGCGGCACATTAGCAACTTTGAACTTCTGATGCGCGAGGTACATCGATAAAGGCGTTTTTGACGTGCGTGATACGCCAACGAGTACAATATCTGCTTTTAGTACGCCGGATGTATCTCTCGCATCATCATATTTTACCGCAAATTCTACAGCATCTACCTTTTTGAAATAATTGGCATCAAGCACATGATTAAGACCAGGCTCTTGACGTGATTTCCGCCCAGTCCGCTTCTCCAGCGTCTCGATAAAAGATCCCAAAAGATCGATCGCGGTTACGCTGTATGCCTCTGCAAACTTTTTCATGCTGTCGCGAAGATGCGGAATAACGAGTGTATAGATCACTATTGCATCAACTTGCTGCGCCTGCTCAATAATCCGCAGCAAGCCTGCCTCTTCCGTTACAAAAGGGGCTCTGCGGATATCGGTATGAAGTGGATGAAATTGCGCGATTGCTGCGCGTACAACAAGCTCCCCTGTATCACCAGCTGCATCGGAGACGACATATACGATTACTTCGGGATTAGAACGAGACATGATCTATCATCCTCCTTACGGACTCAATTACCAAACGAGCTTCGAGAAATCTGCGATAATCGCAATATCTTCTGCGATACCAGCAAGCGTTGACAATCGATTCGCACGAACAGCCTCATCAGGTGCCATGACCATAACATTCTCAAAATAGTTATGAATAAACGGCTTCAACGATGATAAAGATTGTACCGCTCTTGAAATATCTCCCTCATCAATCGCTTGTTTAAACGTTGGACGCTGCGCTAGCCATGTTTGATACAGCTCTGTTTCCACCTGTTCTGCGAACAAAGCTGGATCAACCGCTGCACCAGCAGCTTTGGAGCCCAAATTGCTGACACGGTTAAATTGCTCGACAGTTAGCTTAAATTCAGTGCGGTCGCTGCTTGCAGCAAGCGCTTGAACGACGCTCGCACGCTCGATGGTCGATTTCAGATCTGCAAAACCAGAAGCCATAACGGCGTCTACAACATCATAACGAACGCCTTGCTCGGACAATACGTTCTTAACGCGAAGCGCAAAGAAATCAGAAAGATCTTTGCGGATTTCAGCAGCGTCGCGTTTAAGGCCGCGGTTCTCATGTACGGATAGCGCCGCATCATACAAATCGTTTAGCTCCAGCTTCAAGCCGTGCGCCAAAATAATTTGAACGATACCTGCTGCTTGCCTGCGAAGGGCATAAGGATCCTGCGAGCCTGTTGGAATGATGCCGATTGAGAAACAACCAACGATGGTATCGATTTTGTCCGCTAAGCTTACGATTGCACCTGTTAATTCAGATGGTGCTAGATCTCCGGCAAAACGCGGCTGATAATGTTCATTAATGGCTTTCGCCACTGAAGCTCGCTCTCCTGCTTTAAGAGCATAATCTTCCCCCATAATGCCTTGCAGTTCAGGGAATTCATAAACCATTTGGGATACGAGATCAAATTTGCAAATATCAGCTGAGCGGCTAATGTCGCTGGACGTTTGCTCATCGATCAGCAAATGCTTGCTCAGAAGATCAGCTGTTGCACGAATGCGTCTTACCTTGTCAGCTACTGAGCCTAGTTCTTCGTGATATACGATATTCTCAAGCTTCGAGAGAGCATGCTCTATCGTCAGCTTGTGATCTTCTTCATAAAAGAATTTGGCATCCGATAGTCTTGCGCGCAGTACTTTTTCATTACCTTTCGATACTAGCTCGATCGACTTAAGATCGCCGTTGCGAACCGTGACGAAAAACGGAAGAAGCTCTCCTTCGCTGTTGAATACCGGGAAATACCGTTGATGCTCACGCATCGATGTAATAAGCACTTCTTGCGGAATGTTAAGAAATGCTGGGTCGAAGCCGCCAAACAATACATTTGGATATTCAACTAAAAATACAACCTCTTCAAGCAAGTCTTCCTTTATTGCAATTTCCCAGCCTTTTTCTTTGGCCAGACGATCGATCTGAGCTACAATCAGCTCTTCACGTTCACTGACATCAGCAAGAACATGCTGTTCGCGCAGGCGCTGGGCGTATTGAGCAGGTTCTTGTACAGTAGCATCATTGCCAAGGAAACGATGTCCGCGTGTTGTATTGCCAGTTTGTACTCCTGTAATTTCAAAAGGAATCACATCTTGACCAAATAGTGCAACCAACCAGCGGATCGGTCTAACAAACTTTAGCTCATGATTGCCCCAACGCATGTTTTTCGGGAAAGACATCGAAGTAATCAAGCTGAGCAAGCCATCTGGCAGTACCGCTGCTGTGTCTGTACCGATGCTGCTTTTGGTAGCATAAACATATTCAACGCCAGCTAGTTCTTGGAAATACAGCTGTTCAGGCTCAACGCCTTGGCTTCTAGCAAATCCAAGAGCAGCTTTGCTCCAATTGCCTTGGTCGTCTTGAGCAATTTTACGAGAAGGGCCTTTAGCTTCCTCATTCATATCCGTTTGCTTCTCAGCTACGTCGTTGATTAGAACAGCAATTCGGCGTGGTGTAGCATACACATTTACAGCGCCGTGTTCGATTCTGGAGTCCGAAAGCCACTTCACCATTTTATCCTTTAGCTGGTTCATCGCACCGCGAACGAACCGAGCAGGCACTTCTTCAAGTCCGATTTCAAGCAACAAATCTCTAGTCATGCTGCTCCACTCCTTTCTTCAGCAAAGGGAATCCAAGACGTTCTCTTTCCTCGTAGTATGTCGATGCGCAAGCACGCGCTAAATTTCTTACCCGTGTAATGTAGCCCGTTCTCTCCGTTACGCTGATTGCGCCGCGCGCATCGAGCAGGTTAAAGGTGTGCGAGCATTTTAATACGTAATCGTACGCTGGAAACACAAGATGATGCTCCATCGTTTTTTGAGCTTCCTGCTCATACATGTTAAATAATGAGAACAGCATTGCTGTATCCGATGTCTCGAATGTATATTTGGAATGCTCATACTCTGGTTGTTTGAAGACGTCACCGTAGGTTACTCCTTCAACCCACTCCAAATCAAACACATTCTCTTTTTGTTGAATATAAGAAGCCAAACGCTCCATACCATATGTGATCTCTACAGCGACAGGATTAGCATCAATGCCGCCAACCTGTTGGAAATAAGTGAATTGCGTAATTTCCATGCCGTCCAGCCATACTTCCCAGCCTAAACCCCAAGCGCCAAGAGTTGGCGATTCCCAGTTATCCTCTACGAAACGGATATCATGCTCAAGTGCATCAATGCCTAGCTGCTTCAAGCTTTCCAAATAAAGCTCCTGAATATTGTCAGGCGATGGCTTCAAAATAACTTGGAATTGATGATGCTGGTATAAACGGTTTGGGTTCTCACCGTATCGACCGTCCGCTGGACGTCTTGATGGTTCCACATAAGCAACATTCCAAGGCTCTGGACCAATCGAGCGTAGAAACGTCATAGGGTTCATCGTTCCTGCACCCTTCTCAACGTCATAAGGTTGTACGAGAATACAATTTTGTTCAGCCCAGAACTGCTGCAAAGTCAAAATCATTTTTTGAAAATTCATAACTGACCCTCTCCTTCTTCCTCTGTTTTGTGTCCGTAAAAGCGAAGCAGGCAAAGGCGTTTATACGCAAAAAACTCCCGTCTCTACGCCTGCTCCCAGACGTAGGGACGAGAGTTGTAATCCCGCGGTTCCACCCTACTTGGTCAGCTCCTTAAGAGCTAGCCCTCTTTGCTTGTATACGACTCCGGAGTGCCTTTTCATCGTTTTGACCGTCTGGGCTTTCACTTTCCCCAGCTCGCTAACCAAGTCCGCTTAAAACGATTACTTTCTCCATCACTGCCCAATATTCATATTGCATTATTTTATGCTTCTTTATGCCAATTGTCAAACATCGTTCCTAGGTATCATAATAAATCCGCTAATGTGCACGAATCTCGTCTGTATTAGACGTTTTTCCGTCACGTTTGCCAATAATATCTTTCATACCCGTATTCCCCATCATCAAAACACAAACTAATGCGAAGCCTGCGGGAACAATAGACCAAACAAACGTTGTTGATACTGAATCTGACAAAGCGGCAACAATTTTCTCCATGACTGGAGCCGGTATTTCCGCACGCTTCTCCGGCGATAACAGCTCACGTGCATTTTCTGTCATCGGAGCCGTTCCTTCCCCACCTGCAAAAGCATCTGTCATACCCTTTGTAAAGTGGTTACGCTGAATAATGCCGAATACCGTAATCCCCACTGTCATGCCTAATGAACGAATGAAGGACATCGTAGATGTGGCGCTTCCTCTTTGCCTCATATCGAATCCATGAATGGAGGACATACCAAGCACAGAGAATGAGAAGCCGATACCAAATCCAGTTAAGAACATATACACGGACAACATAAATCTTGTTGTTTCCGGCGTAATGGTGGATAGCAAGAAAATACCTGTAATAAAAATAACAGCTGAAATCATCATGACGCTGCGATAGGACATTTTGTTAACTAATAAACCACCGAGCTGCGCCGCAATAACTGATCCCAAGGTCATAGGCAGTAGAGTTAAACCTGCACTAACCGCTGTTCCGCCGAATACGCCTTGGACAAACATCGGGATATATAGAGCTGCTGTAATAAACGCCGCTCCGTAGAACAAGCCCGCTCCTGTACTTGCTGCAAACAGTCTTTGTTTGAACATATTAAACGAAATGATTGGTTCTGCTGCCTTCGTTTCCACGAAAAGAAATATGCCGAGTAAAACCGCAAAGCCAGCAAATAAACCAATAATTTGCAGTGAATCCCAAGCAAACTCAGTTCCACCGAGCTCAAGTGCAAACATGAGACAGACGATAGAGCCCACAAGTGTCGTTGCTCCCCACCAGTCGATCTTTTGCTTGGCATGAGAAAGCGACTCTTTGTAATAAATAACGATAAAAGCAAGTGCCACAAGACCAATGGGTACATTGATGTAAAAGATCCAGCGCCAATTGATATATTCCGTTAAGTATGCGCCTGCAAGCGGTCCAAACAAGCTTGAGGTACCAAATACAGCACCGAACAATCCACCCATTTTACCGCGTTTCTCTGCTGGAAAAATGTCAAATACGATTGCAAAGGCAATTGGCATCATCGCACCGCCGCCAATACCTTGAATAGCACGGTAAATGGTCAGCTGCGTAATCGATTCAGCCGTTCCGCAAAGAACAGAGCCGATTAGAAATAAAGAAATACCTAAAACAAAAAAACGTTTTCTCCCATACATGTCAGACAATTTCCCGAAAATCGGCATGCCTGCCATCTCTGTTACCAAATATGCAGATGTAACCCATACATATTTGTCCAAGCCGCCTAGATCGGATACAATCGTTGCCATTGCTGTCGATACAATCGTATTATCGATTGATGCGACCAGTATACCCAGCAAAAGTCCGGCCACAACAAAGCCCAGTCTATTTTGTCCTGTAGACATCAGGTCAACCCCTCCAATTACTATGAATCTCAAACAACCTCATCTATCATAAATCAATTTCTTAGATGATGAAATCATGCAGAGGAATGAGCCTTCCCTCCGTCTTGAGACCGATAACAAACCAAAAGCACCCATTTCAAGAAATGAATTTCTTTACATTAATTTATCGAGCTGATCAAGAAAATTGCGCGACTTCAACTGCATTCCTAAATGAGTGTCTAACAGCTTACGCATAGCAATTTTAAGCTCTGCTTTTGTCTCAGGCTTCACTTGAATTGAACCAAGTCTTCTCATATCCATCCTGCGGAACAAACGAAGCAGCTTATAAGCACCCTCACCTAGCGAAACCGCATGAGGATCTTTGCCAGTACAACGCGAGCATAATATTCCACCCGCATAGGGAGAAAGTTTAAAAGGACCTACAACGTTACCGCAGCTTACACACTCATCAAGTGCAGGAGCATAACCAGACAAGTCCAAAATGCGCATTTCATAAAGATGAGAAACGATTTGCGGGTCTTTGCCTTCTTGAAGTGCTGAAAGACATGCTTTTAGCTGTTCAAAATAAAAGCCCGTTGCCTCGTCGTCCTGTATGGAACGATCCGTCAATTCTGCTACGTAAGAGGAATAAGCAGCCAAATCAAGCTTCTCACGCAAAACATGGTGAGATTCAATAATCTCACCATGATTAAGCGTGCCAAGCCCGCTGCTTCGGAAATAAACAAACTCTCCATATGTAAACGGCTGTGCGAGCGAAGAATGTTTGCTTTTCACCTTTTTCGCTCCGCGTATAAGTACGCCCGCTTTTCCATTTGTCTTCGTCAGCAGTGTAACAATTTTATTGCCTTCCCCGTAATCCATGCTTCGCAGCACAATTCCCTCGACACGATACAACATAATGCAAACTCTCCCCTGAAAGCAGAAACGTATGTTTACCGTCCCATGGCGGCAAACATACGTTTAGCTGTTAAAAACACAAAAGCTCTATACTTGATCAACCGATTCAAATAATGCCATTGATACGTTAGACAGATGTGTCCTCGAGGTCCAGCTCGGCAAGCTCATCCTGATTTCCTACTAACGCATCGGAGCTGCCTTCTGCTCCGTATTGGTGTATTTCCTTGTATAACATGAAAGACTCGACATCCCCGGTCAACGTAAAATACTTCCACGAAAAATTCCGCATACGTATTCATCCCTTTCCGTCCCCTGAAATGCTGCTTCAGACGTTAATAGGATGCGATAAACCGTTCATGTCTATCCTTAACAAAATACGTCAATTATGCTTATTCGTTCCGGTAACCAAGATCCTTCAGTACGCGCTCCTGATTGCGCCAATCCTTCTTCACTTTTACCCACAGCTCAAGAAATATGCGTGAGCCAAGCAGCGCTTCGATATCTTTTCGCGCTTGTTTGCCAACTTCCTTCAGCAGATCGCCTTTTTTGCCAATGATGATCCCCTTCTGAGAATCACGCTCTACAAAAATAACCGCGCCAATATAGACGACTCCATTTTCCTTAACGCGCATATCCTCAATTGTCACTGCAATTGAATGCGGAATTTCCTCACGCGTCATATGCAGTATTTTCTCGCGAATAAGCTCCGAACAAACAAATTGCTCAGGGTGATCAGTAATTTGATCTGCTGGATAATACTGTGGTCCTTCTGGCAAATAACGTGTCAGCTGTTCAAGCAAGGTTTCCACATTATTGCCCTTAAGCGCTGAAATTGGGATAATTTCCGCAAATTCATGCAATGCATTATATTGCGTAATCATCGGCAGCAGCTGTTCAGGCTCTACTTTATCGATTTTGTTCATAACTAGGAAAACAGGTGTTTTCACTTTTTTCAGCTGTTCAATAATAAAACGGTCACCGCCGCCAAGTCCCTCTGACGCATCGATTAGAAAGAGCGCTGCTTCTACTTCACGAAGCGCGCTTTCCGCGGTTTGCATCATATAATTCCCAAGCTTGGATTGTGGTTTATGAATACCAGGTGTATCAAGAAACACGATTTGTGTGTCGTTTGTCGTATAAACACCATGAATTTTATTCCGTGTCGTTTGTGGCTTATCTGACATAATCGCAATTTTTTGACCGATAAGATGGTTCATCAGCGTTGATTTACCAACATTTGGCCTGCCGATTATAGCTACGAAACCGGACCGAAATTTTTTGTTGCTGCGTTCATTTGATGTTTTTTGATTCATATTCTTGTTTAACGCTCCCTATTATCTAATGAAGCCGGCGTGAAGGCACCCGGCAATATGCCTGAAACGGTTGAGATCGTCCATTGACCTTTTAAATTCCCCATAATGACAGGCATTTCTGGTGAACATAGCTCAACTAGAACTTGGCGGCAAACGCCGCATGGCGCGATTGGAGTATCCGTATCGCCAATAACAGCTATCGCTTGGAATTGTCCCGGACGCTTTCCATCCGCTACTGCGCGATATAATGCGGTACGCTCTGCACAGTTTGTTGGACTGTAAGCTGCGTTCTCTATGTTGCAACCATAATGGACTTGGCCCTCATCGTCAAGCAATGCTGCTCCAACTTGGAAATTTGAATAAGGAACGTATGCTCTTGACATCGCTTCCTTAGCCGCATTCATTAGCGAAGTGTAAGACTCCGACAATCCTTCAAAAACCACCATAAATATCCCGCCATTCCACGTTTTTTAATCCATTATTAAATGCCATAAGGGCGGCCCAAGTATGAGCAGCCCTATAATTGCAGAAATTGCAGCAGCAACTAACACCGCCCCAGCAGCAACATCCTTAGCAGCTTTAGCTACCGGATGAATATTGGGGCTTGCTAGATCAACTGCCTGTTCAATTGCCGTATTTATCATTTCAGCACTGATCACGAGGGCGATCGCCATTAAAATAATCGCCCATTCAAGCGGCTTAAGTGATAGCATAAATCCTAAACAGCACACCACAGCGGCGGCAATCGCGTGAAACCGCATATGACTTTGAGTCCGAAGAGCAAAACCTATGCCGGATATTGCAACTGCGAAACTAGATATAACTTTTCGCATTAACGAGTTAAGCCAGCCTGCTGCAAAATCGCTTCTTGCTTAGCGGTCATTTCGGCTTCGGTTTGATCATCCTGATGATCGTAACCTATCAAATGCAAAAAACCATGTACAAACAAAAAGCCGATTTCACGTTCCAAGGAATGACCGTACTCCTCGCTTTGAGCAAGAGCCGTATCCACGCTTATTATAATATCGCCAAGCATGCCTGAGATCGGGTCCTTCTCATCCTCGCTGTCCACTTCAAAAATAATATCGAGCTCATCTACGCCATCTTCTTGCATAGCGAATGACAATACATCGGTTGGACGATCAATTCCGCGATATTCACGATTTAACTGATGAATTTCCTCATCGTTTGTGAATGTTAAAGATACCTCACCATCGGAAATGCCTTCCGCTTCACCAGCCAATTGCAGCAACTGCTCTATTTTTGTAATCCAATCCTCGGGTATTTCCAGCTTTTCCTGCTCATTGCTCCAACCGAGTTGCAAGCTCATGCCAAACGCTCCTTTGTTTTCACATCATCCGGATATTCAATACGTGAATGGAAGATGCCAATTACGCTTTCCTTTAGTGAATGCGCAATTTTGTCCAGCTCCTTCAACGTCAAATCACATTCATTGTATTGATTGTCATCCAGCCTGCTTTTAATAATTTTGTTAATCATGGCTTCTACCTGTTCTACTGTCGGGTTGCGAAGGCTGCGAACCGCTGCTTCCACGCAATCAGCAATGCCAACAACAGCCGCTTCCTTTGACTGTGCCTTCGGACCAGGATACCTAAAATCATCTTCCGTAAACGCAGGTTCGACACCTTGTTCTTCCGCTTGTTTTATCGCTTTGTAATAAAAGAATTTAAGCGATGTTGTCCCATGGTGCTGCTCTGCAATATCGCGGATAGGCTTAGGGATATTATGCCCTTTAAGCATATCGACTCCGTCTCTCGCATGAGCAACAATGATTGATTTGCTTAACTTAGGATCAATCGTATCATGCGGATTTTCAATATTGGATTGGTTTTCGATAAAATAATTCGGTCGCTTCGTCTTCCCAATATCGTGGTAAAACGAGCCAACCCGGCATAATAAGCCGTCTGCCCCAATTGATTCTGCTGCCGCCTCTGACAAATTGCCCACCATTACGCTATGGTGATAGGTTCCCGGCGTTTCAGTCAACAGCTTGCGAAGCAGCGGGTGATTGGGATTCGAAAGCTCTACAAGCTTAAGCGCAGATAAAATGCCGAATGTAACTTCAAAGAACGGCATCAAGCCAATGACGAGCACCGCAGTAATCAAACCGCTAGCAAACGCAAAAGCTACGGAGTAGATAAAATGAGCCCGTTCCAGCTGTTCAGACAGCAGCAAAATGGATAAAACTGACAAGGAGCCAAATAAGCTCACCATTATTCCGGCCTTCAATATTGTTGATCGCTGACTCGCTCTATGAATCGAGAAGATGGCAGCAAACGAAACGACAATAATGACAAAGCCGTACTGGAAATCAAAAATTTGATGCTGGCTCGTGTTCAATATAATACTGCCCATTATTGCAAATATTATGGAGCTGATCATGGCTAGATGCATATCTAACAGCAATGTAATCAGCATCGTCCCGAGAGCAGCAGGAGCCAAATAACCCGCATAAGGGGCAGCATCCGTCTGCGTCAACGAAGTAATCTCCATCGTAATAATATTGATCAGAAAGATGAGCCACAACATCAAAAGTGAAGAGTTGTTATATTTGGGCTTAATCCCATTGATACTTCCAGACTGATGCAAATACGCGTAAATGACGACGATAAACATCACAGACATGATGAGCAATCCGAACTGCGGCCAATAAGTCTTACGATCCTGCAGCAGCGAAGAATCAACGAGCAGCTTGTACAATTCAGGAGTAATCGTCTGACCGCGTTTCACGATCAGCTCACCTTCTTTAATTACGACAGGCGGCGTGTTTTGCTTAGCCTGCACTTTAGCCTCATCCGTCGCTTCCTTATCCAGAAACTTGTTTGGCATGATGGCGAATCTTGCAAGCTCCTGTACAATTTCTCTGCTTGTCCGGCTTGATAGCGAGCTTGCATTAACAAGTTCCGCAACCTGTGTTCGAGCGGTTTCCGCATCACGAAGCTGCTCTACTGTCAGTTTACGCACAATATCCCGAGCTACATCGCGCATCTCGGTTAGCGTTTCTGCTGTTAGATTAGGCATCTTGTAAAAGGTTTCTTCCGGAATGGTGTATTGCTGCTCCTTCGCAATAAGCGCCATTTCCTCAAGCAGCGTGTTGTTATACGTGCCACGGCCCTTATTCAGCTTAACAAAGGTATCAATATACTCCGAATAACGGCCTGGAATTTCATTGCGATAAATATCAATTTTATTTTGCAAGGTTACTTGATCGTCCTGATTCAGCTGCTCTATTCGAACAAAGATTTGGTCGACAAGCACCTCGTTGCGTAGCGGTACTATCGAATAGATGACATCGACCTTCTCAGCTGCATCCTCTTCCGCTTGTCTAGTCGCCTTCTCGTCTTTAATTTGGAAGGGCGCTTTGATATCCTTCTCGCTTACAGCGCCCTCCTGAATATCATAGGTTTCAGGAACGAGATGCGGAGCTAAGCTGAAATAGAACAGCAGCACAAACATCAACATCAGCACCCAGCGAACGGCT
The DNA here is from genome assembly GCF_056173205.1 of Pristimantibacillus sp. Z349TD_6. NCBI lineage: Bacteria > Bacillati > Bacillota > Bacilli > Caryophanales > Paenibacillaceae > Pristimantibacillus (SeqCode) > Pristimantibacillus sp. Z349TD_6. Next base: position 4,875,246 of record NZ_CM149662.1, read on the forward strand.
GCACTCTGCTTCCAACCCGCCGTTTTGGACGGCCGCAAGTTCCCTTGTTTTCCGGTCTGGTTTTGGTTCATGCAGCAGACATCCCTTTCTAGGCTTTGTTTTCAGCATCCCAGTTGTAGGCAACAATAATCTTTTGAACGAGCGAATGACGAACGACGTCCTGCTCTGAGAAAAGGATGATGCCAATTTCCTCTATGTCTCTCAGAATCCGCTGAGCTTCAATTAAGCCGGAGTTTTTGCCCCGCGGCAAATCGATTTGCGTAACGTCTCCCGTTATAACCATTTTAGAACTAAATCCTAGTCTAGTTAGGAACATTTTCATTTGCTCAGGCGTCGTATTTTGTGCTTCATCCAAAATAATAAACGCATCGTCAAGCGTTCTGCCGCGCATATATGCAAGCGGGGCAATTTCAATCATACCGCGCTCGAGCGCTTTGACCGTCTGGTCAGGTCCAAGCACATCATGCAGCGCATCATACAAAGGGCGAAGATAAGGATCAACCTTCTCCTGCAAATCACCTGGCAAAAAGCCGAGATTTTCTCCCGCTTCTACGGCAGGTCTCGTAAGTACAATTCTTTTTACCGAGCCTTCCTTCAAAGCAGCGACAGCGAGCACAACGGCCAAATATGTCTTACCTGTTCCGGCTGGGCCTATCCCAAACACGATATCCTTCTTGCGAATTGTCTTCACATAATGGCGTTGACCGATCGTCTTTACCCGAATCGGCTTACCACGGAAGGTAGTTGTAATTTCTTTCTTAAACAAGTCCAACAGCTCTTCTGCCTGCATCGATCTGGCGAGCTCAAGTGCATATGCAACATCGCGCTCTGATGGCTTATAGCCCCCGCGAACGAGCTGTAAGAGCACATTGTATAGTTGTTCTAACGAATCAACCTCTTCTACAGGACCTGATATGACAATTTCCGCTTCACGCGATGTAATCGAAGACTCTACTTGCGCTTGAATAAGACGTAAAAAATTATCCTGTGGTCCGAATACTCCAAGTCCTTCCGCTGCGTTGCCGAGCGGTATCTTTACTACTTTCGTTTCAATTTGCAACAATCCTCATTCTCCCTGCATATGGACTAGTGGCATTTCCTTAACGATAGATTGCTCGACTTCAAAAAGAACTTTCATATAAACTTTACCATTGTCCGCCTTTTCATGCAAAACAATTTCATCGCGGATGACTGCATCGCTGCCTGTTTTAAGCAGCAATTTGGCTTTAGCCTGCAGAATGCCGACGTTCTTCGCTTCTTCTTCGGTAAGCGTGCGGTCTTCCATACGGGTTTCCATAATGGTCTCCTTCATTCTACCAATTGGCAGCGACCAATTGCGCCAGGAAACCTTCTCTTCGTGCTTAATTGATTCGGATTTTCCAAAAGCAGAATCACCATACCCGCTAAGCTGAAGCGCTCTTGAGCCGATGACAGCAAACCATTTCGTCTCTTTATCTCCAGTATACACCTTAACCTGTTGAACAAGCGGTGAAGAAATTTCAAATTCGTACCAAACAAGCCCACGAACATTGCCCTTGGCAACGACAGTACGCGAATTCATTTCTCCCCCAATCGTTCCCGAGATCAAAATTTGGTCTTTTTTCACCTTCGTATTTTTTCGAACGACAGGCCGTCCCGCCTCCGCAATAATCTCAGTAACAACAGCATCATCAGATGCGACCAAATGTCGAGGTGTATTCAAGGATGCCTTATCCGGTATGGTTGATTCAACCACTTGAATAATAACCTTTGTCCCCTTTTTCTCCACACCAACCCAAGTTGAGCCTGGAAGCTTGCGAACAAGCTGCTTGGACAGCACATCAGCATCGGTTAAACGGAATGACCATTGCATAGGATATAAGCCTTCCTCTTTGGCTGCAGCCCTTATTTGATCCTCCGTCAGCTTGACATTGCCTTGCACTTCGATGCTCCAAACAAGCGAGGAGAGCATAAAGATAATCGCAAAAAACAACACGATGCCCGCCGCAAACAGCTTTCTGCGCTCTGCTTTGACCAGCAGAAAAGGCAATCCTTTGCGCTTCGTAACATGAACACGACAGCCTGTCTCTTTTAAATACGGACGAAGGCCAAAAAAATCACTGATTGACAGCTCACATTCAAGCAAGCCGCTGCTTGTCCATCTGATGGAAGACAGCTGCAAGCCGCCAGCCAGCGCTCGGTTGACGAGCTGCTCAGGTTGTCCCCCCCGAATATGAATGGTGACCATACCCTTTAACCAATTTGCACCTTGTCCGCTCACGTCCATTCCCCTCCATTACCTCAGCTATTAATAAAGAAAATCGCTTTATCTATTTCATGGAATCAATTGAATATTCGTAATTTGTCCCTCAATAAACACTTCTTCCGTCCAAATCGTGCGGATAACTAGAGAGCTTCCCGTAACCTCCAACTGGCCTTTGCTAAGCGCGAGTCTCAGTCGCTCACTAGAGAAATGAACAACACCACGATGGTTCTCGATATATAATTGGCAGTCTCCAATCATTGTTAATCGCGGCAAATCAAATACGACATCATGCGGCATATCAAGCAGCTCTGCTGTCATTTTGCGAAATCTCTTTTTTATGTGGCGCATGTACGATTCTTTGCCTCCTTCAAGGTTTGCTACAAGTAAAGCAAAGGAATGGCGATTTTCATGTACTGTACCAAAATATGCGAACCGCTCGATAATTATGGCTCCAAAATAAAAAAACCGCCTAAGCGCAGCGCTTAGGCGGTTAAATTTATTTCCGAAAAGGTTTTTTCGAGCGCGGCGGTCCTAATACTTCGGCCCAAATAACTGCTTTCCGCAAATCATTGGATCGAATGGATGCTGCATTGATGCTCTGGCTTCCATAATTGCGCTGTGCTGCAGCCTGTGCTGTTTCTTTGTTAGCTGCTGCTCTTTGAAGCGCGCGCTGCTGAGAAGCTGTTTGCGGCGCTTCTGCGCTCTCTCTGCTAGAACGCGTCGAATTCATATCAGAAGAACGCTCAACTTCAGTTATAGAGCGGTATACCGTTCCTCCAGCTGCCTGCTGCGATTGCGGCTGCGGGCGCTCTACCTCTCGCTCCTGTTCTCCGGACTGCGGGAACAATGTTCGCGGCAGTCCTCCGCCGCCAAAGTCAGGCATTTGTCCAGGCTTCTTCTTCGCGCCGGATTTGCCGAATACCGAAGCCAGCGCACCCAATATAACGACTACGATAAATATGTTATTCATCAGAAATTCTATAATCTTCAACTTGCCTTCACCTCCAAGGCTCAGTTACGTTGATCCAACCAAATAACTGGGCCATCGACTTTATCGGCCGTCTTTAATGTCTGTAGAACTGTCCTGCTTGCCGATAGAGCTGCGCATATGGGTATCCGCTTCGATGTTTTTCAAGTTCATATAGTCCATAACGCCAATTTTCCCGCTTCTAAGCGCTTCAGCCATGGCAAGTGGAACTTGTGATTCCGACTCTACTACGCGCGCTTCCATCTCAACGACTTTTGCTTTCATTTCCTGTTCGTGAGCAACGGCCATCGCACGGCGCTCCTCGGCTTTTGCTTGAGCGATTTTTTTGTCCGCTTCCGCTTGTTCCGTTTGAAGATGTGCACCAATGTTTTTGCCTACATCAACGTCCGCGATATCGATCGACAATATTTCAAACGCTGTACCTGCGTCAAGCCCTTTGCCAAGCACAGTGCGAGAGATCATGTCCGGATTTTCCAAAACGTCTTTATGTGAGCCAGCAGAACCTACAGTCGTTACAATCCCTTCACCAACACGAGCAATGATAGTTTCTTCACCCGCACCACCGACTAGGCGTTCAATGTTGGCACGAACCGTAACACGAGCTTTTACTTTCACTTCAATACCATCCTTCGCAACCGCAGCTACGATTGGTGTTTCAATGACGCGCGGATTAACGCTCATTTGTACGGCTTGCAATACATCACGACCAGCCAAATCGATAGCCGCCGCACGTTCGAATATAAGTGGAATGTTCGCACGTTGTGCTGCAATCAACGCATTGACAACCCGATCGACGTTACCGCCTGCCAAGAAGTGACTCTCAAGCTGGTTTATGTTAAGTCCCAGCCCTGCTTTTGTTGCCTTAATTAACGGGTTGACGATTCTGCTTGGTACGACGCGGCGAAGACGCATGGCAACGAGCGTAATAATTCCAACTCTAACGCCCGATGCTAATGCAGATACCCACAGCATAATCGGGAAAAAGCTTAAGAATACGGACAGTACGATAATAACAACGACAGCTAAAATTAAAAAAGATACGATAGGATCCATTTGTTCAAACCTCCATTTGTATATTCGTTTTCTCTATTTTGTTACTTCTTTGACAACGACCCAAGTACCTTCCGCTTTAATGACGGTCACCGTGCGGTTCGTATCGATAAACTCTCCAGAGGTAACGACATCAATTCGCTTGTCATTAATAACAATTGTTCCTGCCGGTCTCAGCGGAGTAATTGTTGTCCCTTGCAATCCGAGCAGTGAATCCTTTATATCCGCAGAAACAAAACCTTGCTCCGTTGTCAGCTTCTCGCGCAATATAAATTTGTTCCAGATACCTCTGGATTTGTTCATTCTAATAAAAATAACGATTAGAATGGTGGCTACAACTAGCGCAATAACGATCGATATGAAAGCCGTCATTGGGTCTGAAGCAGCGGTAACGACTCCTGCTACCAACGCAGCACTGCCGAGCAAGCCCAAAATCCCAAAGCTTGGTACAAACACCTCGATTATGAGCAAGGCTATTCCAATTACGAACAGCACGACTGACTCCATTCCGGCAAATCCAGCAACATAGTGGCCAAAGAAATAAAGGGCAAACGATAATATTCCGACAACGCCCGGTACTCCAAAGCCTGGAATGATCATTTCAATAACGATACCTGCAATGCCAAGTATGAGCAAAATCGTCATAACGATTGGATTGAGCAGCCATCTAGCTACATTTTCCGCAAGTGACGGAACAACCTCGATTTGTGTTCTGCCTTCCAAGCCCAGCCATTTGACTGCTTCATCCACGTTCGCTGCTGTATGCTCAGAGTATCCGACTTTCTCAGCTTCACTTGCTGACAGGGTAAGAATTTCTCCCTTCAGCTTATCTCTGCCAAGCTTGTCTTTCAGCTCCACCATTGCATTCGGATCCGCCATAGCGACAGCGATATTCTTATCGCGACCCTGCAATCCTGCAGACTCGCTCATTTCAGAGGTCCAAAAGGAAATCGTTTTGGGATTATCCTCTAAAGTTCCCGAGCCGTTCACCACTGCAGCTGCACCTATCGTGCTGCCTGGCTGCATAATAATATTGTCAGCATTCAAAGCAATATAAGTGCCTGCTGATACTGCTTTCCCCTCAACAAAAGCCGTAGTAGGAATAGCGCTCTCCCTTATAAGATGACCAATTTCCTCTGCGTTTACGACTTTGCCGCCAAGCGTATTAATAACGAGAATCACATGCTCAGCTTTTGCTTCCTCAGCTTCTTTAAAGGCTCTCTCCAAAAAGGATTGAAGCCCCGATTCCACCGTTTGTTTGACGGGAATCACATACACTGCTGGGCCAACTTCATTTGCTGCCTTTGCTTTCTCCCCCGGTGAACCAAATAATGCTGCAAGCGTCACCATTAACACCGCTGCGATCAATGCGATTGGAGTGGCGGACATACTTCTTCGCCATCGATTCATGTGCAAGAAGGTTCCTCCTTTTTTTCGTGTTTGCTTTCTACTACGTTTGACAAATGAAAACGTTTCAGGCAGCCTTCTCCATATCATACCATTTACATTTGAAACGTACAAAAAAACACCCCCGTTAAGGGGTGTTTTGTGAGTCCGTATGTTTAGTTAGTTGAGATGTTGCTGAACGAGCTGATTTACTAGTTTACCGTCAGCGCGTCCTTTTGTTTTAGGCAAAAGGGCACTCATAACTTTTCCCATATCGGCTTTGGAAGAAGCACCGAGTTCATGGATGGTCTGCGTTACTATCTCTTGAATCTCTTCTTCAGTCAGCTGTTCGGGAAGGTATTGACTAATAATTTCAATTTCGACCACAAGACCCGCTACTAAATCATCGCGGCTGGCTTTTTTAAATTCTTGGAGGGAATCTTTACGTTGTTTGATTTCGCGACTCAATATATCAAGCACTTCGTTATCGTCCAATGGACGCTTGAGATCGATTTCCAAGTTTTTCACTGACGCGCGCATCATACGAATAACGGAAAGTTTAAACTTGTCCTGATTCTTCATGGCTTGCTTCATATCATCGGTCAATCTTTCGCTCAGGTTCATTATGGAAGGATCCTCCTAAAACTTTCTCTTGCGCGCAGCCTCAGACTTCTTCTTGCGCTTTACACTTGGCTTTTCATAATGCTTGCGTTTTTTCACCTCAGCTAGAACACCATCTTTAGCGATGGAACGTTTAAAGCGGCGAAGCGCAGCATCAATAGTTTCGTTTTTGCGAACTTTAGTTTCAGACACCAGTTTTCCCTCCCTCCGAAACAGACCGTCCAGAGCTATAACACGGTTTATCAAATTTCATTATATGTCAAACCAAAAGGCAGTGTCAACTTTAGATATCTACAACCCGAGAAGAAAGTTTCGTTCCCCCCAATACATGGATATGCAGATGATAAACAAGCTGTCCTCCGTCGGCATTAACATTGTTGACCAGTCGATAGCCTGACTCCGCAATTCCTTGTTCCTTTGCGATTTGACGAGCTACCGCGAACATCTCGGCTATGACCTCGTCATCTTCATCGGTAACATCATTCATCGTTGCGATATGCTTCTTAGGAATGATAAGAATATGTACAGGAGCAGCTGGCTGTATATCGTGGAATGCGAGAATTCTGTCATTCTCAAATACCTTCTTCGACGGTATTGCACCCTCGATTAATTTACAGAAAATACAGTCCATAGGTTTCACCCCCTATTCGCTTTCCTTACCATATCATACCGAAATTTTAGCCGCTCGTCCAATCATTAAAGATAACCCGCAAAAACTTCATAGGCGCTCTTCCAAAATAGCGACAGAATCCAAGCTGCTACTTCGAAATCTCAGCTGATTTTTCCTTCATTACAGCCTGCATCTGTTCAACAAGCTCTACCCATTCAAGCCCGCTGGACAATCGAATAATTGCAATGCGGCTCTCCCCGATATTGGCATTAAAACCACTCATAATACCTGATATGGTTTGAAACACGTTTTTTAATCCCTGAATGTACGCGGCATCGGTTTCGTTCAAAGCACCATCATAGTGACCAATCGTTTGCAAGCCTTTATCGACATCAGTTATATAGGCTGAGGTAAGGTCTTTATTGATTTTTTCCGGCTCTGCGATCACGCTTGCTGCTTCTGCAGTAAATTCCACCATAGCATGGCCGCTCGCAGCTGCTTGACCTGAAAGAAATGCAATGGCATACCGTTCGTCCAAAGTTTTACTTTGAAGCAAAGCATCCAGCTGCGGAAGCATTTTTTCTATATAATCTTTAGAACCAATCGCTGCTTTAAATATTTTTTGACCTTTTACATAATTGTTTTCTTGTTTATTTTGTAAAAATTGCGAGTACAAAAAAACATTGCCGATTAAGCTAAATACAAGAATAACGAGAGTTATCGGCAGCGCGATAGAGCGTTTGCCCGTTTGCTGTGGTTCCAACTTCACAGCCTCCTTTTAGATTTGGTTTGTTCTCTTAAGGTGAACGGATTGACCCCCGTCAAAGAAAAAGACATGGCTCTCATCCACTTTTCTCCCTAGAACAGATTCGATTGCTTCGGCATACAGCTCCAGCTGGAAACGATGCCGCTCCGCTGCTTCCACCCATTGCTCCTTATAAATGCGATCCGTCTTATAATCGAGCAGTACGACGCCAGCAGCATCCTCGAATAAACAGTCTATTACCCCTTGAATCAATATCGGCTCATCTAGATCTGAATTCGGATAAACACGTTTAGCAGGGAACATGCAGCTGAACGGAACCTCTCTTCGCACCCAGTCAGCGTTTAACAACCGCTGTCCCAGCTCGCTTCGGAAAAAAGCTGCGACGTTCGGCAAATCGATTACCTCCGATTGCTTTACTGTTAATAGGCGCCGTTCAATCATATGATCAAGCGTTTGTTTTAGCATCGGTTCATCTATTTCCTCTGTGAGGGAGACAAGCTGCATAAGCAAATGATTAACAGAGCCCTTCTCAGCTGCTGTAAGCGACTTTTCCTCCATAAAGGCTGGACGGCGCAGTCGGAACGTATACGATGCTTCTGGAGCAGCTGCAGCTTCTTGAAGATGTGTATTCGCCTGATGCTGATTCAGCTCGTCGAATGGAACAGCATCCTCCTGCTCCTCCGAATACAGCCTCTTCATTTCCGTAACCGATGTTTTGGCAGCGAGTGCCGCCGCTTCTTGATGCGGATAATGCCATTCCAACCGCTCACGCAGCTCATCATCTGCTTCTACATGCTCAAGAAGCGAAAGTGAAGTAACCGCTTGAAGCCGTTCTTCCTTGTCCTGGTCCTGCAGCTCCGTCTCTGACGCTGCTGCAGCTTCAGTACCGAATATAGAAGCAGAAACAACACCAGCATGCCAGTTCGGAGCATTGTGGTCAGTCAGCTGACTGTCATTGATTTGCCTAGCCGCAAGCGGACCTAGCCAATCGATAAACGAGCGTGCGGCAGCAACCCGGAAATCAGACATTTTACCTGAAACATCGACGGAAGAAAGCCATCGCTTAAGCTTAGCTTCGGCATCCGCTACAGTCGCGACGAGAAACATTTTTTCCTTTGGCCGGGTTAACGCAACATACAAAATACGCATTTCCTCTGCTAGCATTTCTTTACGCATGGCTCTTCGGATAGCCAGATAAGGAAGTGTAGGATAACTAATACGAAGAGCAGGATCAACAAAACGAGGCCCGAAACCGAGCTCTTTGTGTTTCAAGAAGGCACTTCGCACATCCTGCTGATTGAACAGCTTGCCTAGACCTGCTACGAATACAACCGGAAACTCAAGCCCTTTGCTCTTATGAATGGACATGATGCGAACGACATCCTCTTGTTCGCCGAGCGCTCTTGCAGTACCCAAGTCACCGCCGCTATCGCGCATACGTTCGATAAATCTTAGAAATCGAAACAAACCGCGGAACGAGGTCGCTTCATACTGCCGAGCCCGGTCATGCAGCGCACGCAAATTCGCTTGACGCTGCGTCCCTCCCGGCAAGCCGCCTACAAAATCGTAATACCCGGTCTCGCGGTAAATTTCCCATAGCAAATTAGCAAGCGAGCCCTGCCTTGCTTCCTCACGCCAGCGATCCAAGCTGTCCAAGAAAAGCGAAAGCTTCCTGCGCGTGTCCTCATCCATAAACAAATCGCCTGCTGCTTGAAGAACCGCATCATAATACGTTGATTTCGCAGATTGGATGCGTATTCTTGCAAGTTCCTCACCGTTTAATGCAAATAATGGCGATCGCAATGCAGCCGCAAGCGGAATATCCTGATACGGATTATCGATAACTCTTAACAAGGAAAGCATCGTCTCGACTTCCGTCGCTTCAAAATAGCCGCTGCTCAGCTCCGCATACGCAGGAATACCGCTTCCTTGCAGCTCCTCAATGATAATTGGCGCCCACTGCTGAGTTGCCCTTAACAAGATAACGACATCCCGCCATTGCATAGGCCGATTCTCACGCCGTTTACCATCATAAACCTGGAATCCGCTGTCGATAAGAGATTGCAGCTGCTGAGCGATCCAGCGCGCCTCTAACTGCGCCGTCTTTAGCTCGGAAGCTGATTCGAGAAGCGTTCCATTTTCTCCCTGTTCGCCCTCAATCTGTCCCTCTGACGAATCTGAGTTATCGGCATCCGCTGTCTCTTCTTCATCTGCATCCGCTTTATTCAATACGGCAAACTCAACTTGACAACGATCGGCTGGCACTGGATCCGGGTAGGTAGCGCCACACACGAGTTCTGCTCGCTCATCGTAATCCATCTCGGCCACAGTCTCGCGCATGATGGCGCGGAAAACCGCATTCACGCCATCAACAACTTCCGATCGACTGCGAAAGTTGCGCGCCAAATCGATGCGCAGAGCGTCAGATTCCTCTGTTTCCGATCGCTTGTTCATCTCATGACGAGACAGATACGATTTATATTTTTGCAAAAACAGCTTCGGCTCAGCAAGGCGGAAGCCATATATGCTTTGCTTAACATCGCCAACCATAAACCGGTTGCCAGCACCTGGCCGTTCAATTAACGAAACGATTGCTTCCTGCACCATATTCGTATCCTGATATTCATCCAGCAATATTTCATCGAATTGCTGCTGGAATTCAATCGCTGCAATCGAAGACAGCATTTGTTCAGGTGTAGAAGACGGATCACGCAAAATTCGTAAGCAGTAATGCTCCAAATCACCAAAATCGAGCATCCCTTTCGCGCGTTTAGCCGCTTCATAGCCTTGACCAAATTCGATAACGAGCTCGGATAACGCCTTCATCAGTGGAGCAAGCTCCTGAAGCTCTTCCAAAAACTGCTCCGCAGTTCTGCCAAATAACTCATCAGAAAGTGAAGTGATCAGCTTCTTTGCTTGATCGCGCAGCTCCTTCGCCTGCTCCTGAAGGGACTTGTCATATTCATCGCCGCGCATCGCCTTCAGCTTGCCGAATTCGATGGACTGAAAAGGCGCTATCCAACTTTCCCAGGGCATGGAATGTACCATCTCTGAGAGATTGTTGATGATTTGCAAATCATCATCAAAGGTAACCGCATAAGGTGCTGGGCCCGCAGGTTGTCGCGATAGCTCTAAAGCTTGGTGCAGCAGCGAGCTTGCTCCTTCTAAAGCCATCTCAATATCGGCTATTAAACTAACAACCCACGTACTGTTTTGCAGCGCTGCGACATCCGCGATATTAAAGGCATCTGCGGTTTGCCTAAGCCAATATTCAGGCCATGGATGGCTTTGCGCAAAGTCGAACAATTGTTGAACCAGAAGGTACAAAGGCTCATCGCCGCGCTCACCGCCATAACGATCAGCAAGCCTTAGAAAAGCGCCATTATCGCCTGCCCCTTCATACTTTTGCTCAAATAGCTGATCGAGAACGTCAAGGCGCATTAGCTCGCTTTCAGTCTCGTTTGCAATACGAAAGCCAGGATCAAGCCCGATTAACGGATAGTAACGCCTAATGACGTCCATACAAAACGAGTGTAATGTCGTAATCGACGCTCTATTCATTAGGGCCAGTTGCCTTCGCAAATGCTCCGAATCAGGTTGCTTTTCCAATTCAAGCTCTAAAGCGTTTCGAATCCTATCCTTCATTTCCGCTGCAGCCGCCTTCGTAAAGGTTGCAACGAGCAGACGGTCAACATCGGCGTTCGCTGATATTTTACGGATGATTCGCTCAACGAGAACGGCTGTTTTGCCAGAACCCGCTGCAGCAGCTACAAGGATGTTCGAGCCGCTTGTAACGATTGCATCCCATTGATCATCGGTCCATGTACTATTTTCCGGCTTGGGCGAATCCTTTGCAGTGTGCATCATCCATTACTCCCCCTCTAGCTGCTGCCATATATGTTCCTTTGAAGGTTTGCTCAGCTTCCTATACTCATTTCCGTCGAACTGAGCATCAAACTGACAAACCGCTTTATAATCGCAATACTGACAAGGTGTTTTTGTTCCGATACGATAAGGCTCAATAGAAACATCACCCGACTGTATCGAGCTGCCAATTCGGCTGATTGTATTTCTGACAGAATGGCGGAGCACGTCCCATTGTTCATTCGAGACGACCGAAGAGCTGCTATAAAAGCTTCCATCCCGCTTCAAAGCAACGGGCAGCAGCTCTGAATAGCCAGTTTCAAGCTCATCGTCCATCAGTCTAACGGTTTCCGAATCAGCCGTAACCAGTCCACGCATTTTGAATCGCTTTAAGAGCTGACCGCTTGCTTCTGCAGGGCTAATGCTGTTGGTCAGCGCCAGAATTGGATTATGCACATGAAAATAAAGAACACCGGCCGGAGAAGCAGGTCGACCAAGCCATGCCGATGCATGTGTAACCAGTACATCCAAATAAGTCAGCATCTGCAGGGAAAGCCCATGGGCAACTTCTTCAAGTCTAAGATGCGTCGAGCTCGATTTGTAATCAAGCACGCGCAGCAGCAGACCTTCCTCCGTTTCTGCAGCATCAACACGGTCGATCCTGCCGATAATCTCTATCTCACCGCCCGCCTCAAGCGGAATGCGGAGTGCCGGCAGCTTCCCATCAGGGCCAAAATCGACCTCGGTGCCTACGGGATGGAATTGCGCCCTTCGCGCATGTTCACCAAGCATAAGCGCTGCTTGGCCAACAATTTCCTTCAGCTTGCGAGCGATATATTGAAAACGACTGCTGCTTAACAAAATTTGTGATTGCAGCTTAGGAACCAAATCATCGACCGTTTGCGAGACGACCGCCTTAAGCTCCGCTTCCGATGTTTTCCCCCAGCGTCCTCCAAAGCTCGTCGCCACCTTACTTAAAGCAGCGTGAAACAATTGACCAACATCAGGGGCATCCAGCCGGTAAAGCTTTCTTTCCCGCAGCTTTAGGCCGTGTATGGCAAAATGCTGAAATGGACACGATACGAAGCGTTCCATGCGCGATACGCTAACTTGCAGCCTCGCTCCATAAAGCTCGCGCGCTGTATCCTTAGAAAGGAACTGCTCTTGGTTCTCATAAGTTAAGGAGCTTGTCAGCAGCTGAAGCTTCTGCTGCCACTCCGGACGAACCGCGTACCAATTGTATAGATCCCACCAGAAAGGCGCAATAACTGCTCCCTGCTGCCACTTCCGAATAGCTCCGATCAAATAAGACATCGTTCGCTGCGGCTGCGATACGAACTTTCTTTGCTCGGACAATGGCAAGCTTGGCGATGGCTCTGCCGCGATACTTTGAACGGCTATGCCCGGGAACAACTGACGGACATGCCTTACAATCTCTGAAGGCAGCAAGCTTTTCCCTTCCTCGTCGGCTTGTGCCCAGCTAAGCCATAAATGCTTGCTTGGCGTGGTCAATGCGTTATAGATCATAAATCGCTCATCAAGCAGGCGCCTGCGCACACCTGGGGCCATTACGATTCCATCATCAGCCAAACGTTCCCGCTCCGATTCGGTAAGAATGCCGTCTTCTTTCACACGCATCGGCATGATGCCATCATTTGCGCCCAATACATAACATACATGTATATGCCCCGACCGCGTTCGGTCCATGCTGCCGATCAATACTTGATCAAGCGCTGGCGGTACCGCAGCAAGCTTCAAGCTGTCAAGCCCCGCCTCAATCATGCCGGCGAACAATTCTGGCGTTACGGTCTGTTTTCCAGCCAGTTCAGCTAATTGATCCAAAAGCTGCATGACACTGTCCCAAAGCTGCTTATGGCTTCTTGCTCTTTGTGTTTTTCCAGCCCCAGTTTCTTGAATGCTCCAGCGCTCGAGCTTGTCTGCTGCTTCGGATTCATCTAACAAACGATATAATGCCTCGCACATCCCTTGAACATTTTCGGCCTTGTTCAGTGCATCAGAGAAGCGGCGAAGAGGAGGAACAACAACCTCTCTGGCAGCAAGTACGATATTGAATTCACGCTGCGCCTTTTCGCTGATTTTGGTCTCTATATCCTCGTCATCATCAAGCGACACAGGAACTAACGGATGCCACCGCTTATGGTCAAGCCATTTCCAGCCATCAATACCAGCAGCGAGCGCATAGTTTTCCAGCATATCGAACCAATCTCTAGGCAAACTTCCGTCAACCTTGAACAACATCTCCGTCTTAATGCAGCGGAACACCGCATCGTATCGCCAGCCAAACAAGACGGTTTCAAGCGCAGACCGAATAAACTCAATCAATGGATGATGGACAGCCTTCTCCTTCTGATCGACAAAATAAGGAATGCCGTAATCAGCAAAGACTAGTCCGATATAGTCGGTATAATCCTCCGCATTACGTACCATAACCGCAATATCCCGCCAGCGCAGCCCTTCTTTACGTGCTCTGCGAACGATATCGCGTGCAACGGCCTCAACCTCGGCACGCCGATTCGCAGCAGCATGCAGCGACAAGCCGCACCGTGCATCTTCTGCGTCCAATATCGTTTTGTCAGCAATAAGCATCGGTATTCTCTCGCTATAATGCTTCTCAAGATGAGCAAGCATTGGACTGCTTTTAAACCGAACAGGAGGAATTTCGTCTAGCAATATGGGAGAATCGACCTCAACCTCATATTGAGCAGCCAGCTCCATCAGCTTATTATAGGTTTCGGCTGTTGGATGAAACAGATCCAGTTCATGCGGCAGCTCGCCTATTCCATAAGTTCTGTTTAGTGTAAGTGTGACCGTCACCTGAGCGGATGAACCGATCAACGTTCCTAGCGCTTCATATTCCGTTGGCGTAAATCCATAAAATCCATCCACCCATATATGCGCGCCATTCATAGCAGAGGCATTAGCAAAACCATTTTGCAAATAACGCAAATAATCCTCGGCGTCAATATACATGCCCGCGAGTTCCTGCTCCATCTGACTATATATGAGCTGCAAATCATGCAGCTTGCGCTTTAGCAATGTTGATTGGCCTGCTTCTGCCTTAGAAGCGTCTTGCTTGTCCTGTAAGAGCTCGGAATCTATTCCGTACCTTTTCCACTCTGTTAACAGCTCTGCAAGCCTATCGATGAATCCAGGCTGTTCCGCACCGTTTTGAAACAACTCAAGCTGCTTTCCTAGCCGATGTACGATCTTGTAGAGAAGCATATGCTTCCCCGTATCGTTAATCGGAACGAGCGCCGTTCCGCCCGTCTCCTGCATGACCCGAAAGGCAAGGCGCCGAAAGCTAAGCGCCTGCGCCCTGATAGTCCCGTTTATTTCACCGCTCTGCAGCAGCGCATATTCGGTTTGAAAAGTAGCCTGTTCCGGTACAAGCATGACGAGCGGCGGTCCGTCCGGTTGACCTTGCAGTTGCTTTCTTATTTCATTCAAGCAATAGGATGTTTTTCCGGCTCCCGAACGCCCGATGACAAAGCGAAGCGACATGTGCAACTCTCCCGTCTATTCGTTTAAATCAATTATTTGCTTCGTACTTCAAATATTGCGAATTTCAAGTAATGTCCTTCATTCACGCCGAGCAGCTGAGGATGATCCTTGCCTGCCGCGCGCCATTCAACCAAACGAAGAAGCTTGCCTGCATCTACAGCCGCTTCTTGGATCGTTTCCAGAAACAGCTCAGGACGCATATGATACGAGCAGCTTGCCGTAACTAAATATCCGCCTTCATTCACAAGCTTTAAGCCTTGTAAATTGATATCTTTGTAGCCGCGGCATGCGCCTGCTACAGCGCTCTTCGTTTTTGCAAATGCCGGCGGATCAAGAATAACAACATCCCAGGTCCGTCCCGCTCCGCCTTCCATCTTCTTAGACGTATCTACGCCGCCAAGCGCACGCTGTTTTCTCTCGTCTAGCCCTTTCACTTGAACGCGCAAATAATCGAAAGCGTCTGCGACAACAAACTCGACCCGATCGGAGTAACCGTTGCGCTCAACGTTGCGTTTTGCGGTTTCGATGGCGTGCTCCGAAACATCCAAGCATGTTACTTTCTTGGCGCCATATTTACAAGCATGCAGTGTGAAGCTTCCTGTATGGGCAAAACATTCAAGCACCGATGCACCATCCCAGAAAGGAAAAGCAACCACTTTGCCATTCGCGTTAACTGGCACTAAATCGGAAGCACCAGCTGATTTACTAACAGAACTGGACTCGGTTGGAATAGAGCCTGATTCCAGTGCTTCACGCTCTACGAGATGAATGCCGCTCCGGCCTCCCCAGCCTTTCATAAGCGGAGCAATGGCAGCTCGATTTTCACGTTGATCGAAGAAATAGCCTGTTTTCTGGCCTTCAACAATATCAACCTCAAGCTTCAAGCCATTTTCCTCAATTTCAATAATGGATGGGCAATCGCCGTAAAGCACGCCTGTCCGCTCTTCCAATCCTTCAAGCACTCGGACACCTACATCACTGCGCTCATAGATGCCGACAGGCTGAAATACGTCAATCAACGCCTCAATCAGCGCTTCTCTTCTTACATCCATCCCAAGAGTCAAAAGCTGAAGCACCAGCACATTGTTGAAACGGTCTACAACAAGCCCAGGAAGAAAATCCGCTTCCCCGTAAACTAAGCGGCAATCGGCATCCGGAACGAAGCGACGGCGATGCTCCTGACACTGCCGAAGGCGATCACGGAAAAAGCCTGCATCCATCGCAGCGATTGGTGTATGTGCAACGATTCTTACTGTAATTTGTGATTTTGGATTCCAATAGCCTGTTGCTAAATAACGTCCTTGATGGTTAACCACATCAACCAAATCACCCGGCTGCGCATCGCCTTCCAAACGATCAATTTCTGTCGCATAGACCCATGGATGTCCTTGCTCCAGCCTCTTTTTCCTTGCTTTTAGAAGAAATATTTTTGGATTGCTCACGTTTATCTCGCTTCCCCTCATTGGACTTGCTAGTCATGCTTGTCTTGCTTGCAGCATATGTATATTTACGAATCAAAAATTGAAATAAATAATAAGGAGTCCAAACCATGGTTCAGACTATACTCATTCCAATGCTGCTTGGGTTTTCTGTTTTCATGTGCGGCATGAAGCTGATGGAGCTGGCGCTGCATCGATTAGCCGGCCCCTATTTGACCGGAATCCTCAAACGATCAACTGCAACCCCGATTCACGGACTAGCAATCGGAACGGTCACGACTGCTTTTCTACAAAGCAGCACAGCCGTAACGGTTATCGCCATTGGAATGGTCAATGCCGGCTTGCTTACATTCCCGCGAACACTAGGCATAATACTCGGTACGAATATTGGCACCTGCATAACGACAGAGCTAATCGGTCTAAATTTAAATAAACTGGCCGTTCCCTTGCTCATCCTCTCGATCGGAATGTGGCTGTTAACGGCTTTACTAGGAGAATTACGTCTGTTTCCTGTTGTTCGGAATGCGCGCTGGCTTCCAGCAGTTCGTTCGACCTCTGTCGTGCTGTGCGGCTTCGCTCTGCTCCTTACTGGCATGACGATGATGCAAGGCGTAGGCTCCGCCGTCCATGACAGCCCCATGTTCAGCTGGTTTCTTGGAAAAGCAAATGAGAGCTTATGGTGGGGGCTCGCAGCGGGTGCGCTTCTTACAGCTGCTGTTCATAGCAGCGCAGCCGTTATTGGTATCATTATGGGTTTCGTATCTATAGGCGCAATGCCCATTGAACTTGGTATCGCCGTCGTTCTCGGCGCTAACATCGGGACTTGTGCGACAGCATTGTTAGCCTCTATTGGCGGGACTAAGGCCGGACAGTATGTGGCATGGTCGCATGTCATCTTAAACGCTGGAGGCGCATTGCTATTTATGCCGTTCATAGGTGAGCTTGCGACGATATCGGAATGGATATCCTCGTCTGCAGCAGGGCAAATCGCTCATACGCAAACAATTTTCAACATTCTAAGCTCATTGATCGCTCTGCCATTTTGTTATCTGCCCACATTTAGGCGCCTTGATCCCGTTACTTAGCACTAATCCGTTTGCAAACCAAGCAGCTGGAATGCTCCTGCAACGATGCGATGATTGTTATCGTATCCGGATTGCTTTTGACGTCTCCAAGCTTCCCCAGGCTCAAACCAATCGACCCCGCGGATCTCTTCTACTTGCGCATGCAGAGATCCTCCAACAGCCTCAACTAAATAATAATGAACCTCTTTATCGACCATCCCGAAGGCTTCATGCTCATATTTATATTTAATTTGATCAATCGGAGCGATGATCACCCCTTCAAGACCTGTTTCTTCGACGATTTCACGCAAAGCGGTTTGTTCAATCGTTTCGCCAGGCTCCATTTTTCCTTTTGGCAGCGAAACTTTTCCGTAACGATCCTGAATGAGCTGGATTTGCAGTTTTCCTTCCTCGGTGCGGCGATAAACGACACCGCCTGCTGAAATTTCCTTCATGTCCGTTTCCCCCTTGCAGCATTAAACAGATTGTATATGCAGCAAAGGATTCCTCCATCTTTTCCACAAAAGGAATCGATAAGCAAAGGAATCCCCGCATTTTGTCAAGCTATAGCTAGGCTCTTATCGCTTCCGGACGCTCCAGCACGAAGGTGTGCTGCTCCATGCCGCTCACTGCGGCAGGATGATCTTCCATCACGCGAACAAGCTTGGCGCGACATTCGTTGACGCCTGCTTCCGTGATTTTCACTCGGCAAAGCTTGCCGATCAGCGATTCTGTGCCGTCGAATACGACCTGGATATAGTTATCCGTATAGCCCATAACAAGTCCAGTACCCGGGGCACCCTTGTAATCGCGCTCTGGGATAACATCGAGAACATGGCCAACGTACTGCTCTGCGTACGCTAGCTGCATTTTCTCAGACAAATCAATTAGCTTATGCACGCGCTCATTTTTCACTTCTTCATCCACTTGCTCGTCCATTCGAGCAGCAGGCGTACCTGTCCGTTTCGAATAAGGGAACACATGCATTTCAGCAAATTTCAAATCTTCCATGAAGCGGAAGCCCTCTTCGAACATTTCTTCCGTTTCTCCAGGGAAACCGACAATAACGTCCGTTGTAATGGCAACGCCAGGCATTGCCTCGTGCAATCTTTTAATTTTTGCTGCGAATTCTGCAGTCGTATATTTACGGCGCATCCGCTTTAATACGGAGTCTTCACCTGCTTGGAGTGGAATATGCAGATGGCGGCACATTTTGCTGGAACGGTTCAACACATCAATCATCGCATCGTCGATTTGACTTGCTTCGATCGAACTAATTCGAATGCGCTCAAGTCCCTCTACCTTGTCCAAGTCCCATAGCAGACTTGTTAAATTGTAATTTTCCATATCATCGCCATATCCGCCAGTGTGAATGCCCGTCAACACAATTTCCTTGTAGCCGGATGCAACGAGCTGTCTAGCTTGCTCTAGCACGCTTTCTGAAGCACGGCTGCGAGATAAACCGCGTGACCATGGAATAATACAAAACGTACAGAAGTTGTTGCAGCCCTCTTGAATTTTTAAGAAAGCACGCGTCCGCTCCGAGAAGTCCGGTACATTCAGTTCCTCAAAGTCGCGAGTCTTCATGATGTTGCGGACGGCGTTAACCGGCTGACGATCATCGTGAATTTGATTCACAAACGTCATAATTTTCTCCCGGTCCTGTGTCCCGATGACAAGATCAACGCCTTCAATAGCCATAATCTCTGCTGGAGAGGTCTGAGCGTAACAGCCCGTGACCGCAATGACAGCATCGGGGTTGCGTCGAACAGCCCGTCTAATAATTTGACGGCTCTTCTTGTCTCCCGTATTGGTTACCGTACATGTATTAATTAAGTAAACATCAGCAGTCGATTCGAAATCGACCTGTTCATAACCTTCGTTTTTAAATAGCTGCCATATCGCTTCTGTATCATAGAAGTTTACTTTGCAGCCCAGCGTATAAAATGCGACTGTTGGCATAGTTGTTACGCTCCTCCCATTTCTCCGGATTCATATAATAAGCAGGTTAATCCTACGATGCCCGCTGTTTCCGTTCGTAATATTCTTCTGCCTAGTCCAACCAGTACAGCACCAGCTGCTTCTGCCTCGTCCGCTTCACGATCCGTGAAGCCGCCCTCAGAACCAATAATGAGCAGCATTTTCGGCGAGCTCACTTCGCCTTCTTGTTCGGTCCATTCGTTAATCGCTGTGCGAACGCCTCTGCCATGGGCAAGATGTCCTTCACGCTCATAACAAAATAAAACCAAATCGTAATTGGACATAGACTTTATGAGCTCACGCCAGCTATGCAGCGGCTCAATCGCCGGAACACGGTTGCGATGTGCCTGCTCTGCCGCTTCCTTCGCAATTTTACTCCAACGCTCTATGCGCTTTGCTTCCTTCTTTGCATCATATTGAACGACCATGCGCTCGGACTGAAAGGGAACAAATGCATAAGCACCGATCTCAGTTCCTTTCTGTATCACAAGCTCCATTTTGTCGCCCTTAGGCAAGCTCTGAGCGAGCGTTATTGCCCATTTCGGCTCACTATCATTGCCTAGCATCTCAACAATTTCTGCTGTTACGAGTGTTGCAGATGCTTCAAGCACAGCGACAAGCGCCGTGCGCGACTCCCCATCGCTGACAATAAACTTATCGCCTGGCTTCGTGCGCATTACCCTTGCGGCGTGATGCGCATCGTCGCCGATAAGGCGGATTTCAGAGTCGCTAAATTGCTCCGCCGCTATGAAATATCGTTGCATGATCTTTTTCCAACCACCCTTAAACAAATTCCATCCTTCATAATAACATGTTTGTATTCACTAAATCTATCAGAAACCGTTGCCAGCAGCCTGCGAGCGGCCGCCTAGCCTCTATAAGAAAATCTGGTAAACCCACGCAAACGTATTATTCATTAAATCTGCGCCTAACCCAAGTACAGGATCAAGTGTTACTTTACGAAGCGGCGGAATAAATACGATTAATAAAAAGATAAACATTCCCCACTGCACATTTTGATCCATCTTGTAACGAAGCTTTAGCGGCAACAGATCTGCGATGATCCGGTAGCCGTCAAGCGGAGGAAGCGGAATAAGGTTAAAAATAAACAATAAATAATTATACCAAATAAAATAATCAAAAAATCGATGTACAGCTGCATCCACACCGACAGATGCTCCGCTTAAAATATCTGAAGCCAAAATCGCAACATAAATAAAAATGCTTATCGTACCCATGAGCAAATTGCTTAACGGTCCTACTGCGGTCACTACAATGCTCATCATTCTCGGACTTTTGAATTTACTTGGATTTACCGGTACGGGTTTCGCCCATCCAAATCCGGCAATGAGAATCAACAGCGTCCCTAGCACATCCAAATGCACACGCGGGTTTAGGGTTACACGCCCAGCATTATAAGCAGTATCATCACCAAATTTATAAGCGCTGTAAGCATGAGCGAACTCATGCACGGTAAATGCGATAATTAAAGCCAATACGATAAATGGCAAATCCTCCAGCGGAAATCGCAAAAAGCTTTGCAAGTCCATTAAATCACCTGTGGCTTTCTCGCTACGATTGCGATCCAATCCTCATCGCGGCGCTTCTCAATAATTTCAAATCCATGACGAATTAATCCTTCTTCTACATCGGTTTCTTTATTTTTGTAAATGCCGGAAGCAATATAAATTCCGTTTGGTTTTAGTGCCGCATATACATCGTCCACAAACATCAGGATGATTTCTGCCAAAATATTAGCAACAACAAGATCTACAGGCACGGTAACTCTGAAAGCGCCATTCGCAGCTGCTTGTTCTCCTCCAGCAGATTCTTCCTTAATTACACCAAGCAAATCACTAAGCCGCACTTCAACTTTCTCGGAAAGATTGTTTAGCGACACGTTCTCTTTGGCACTGGAAACAGCGACGGGATCAAGGTCAACCGCAAGTACGCTCTTCGCGCCCAGCAGACAAGCTCCAATAGCGAGTATTCCCGAGCCTGTGCCGACATCAATGACTTCTTCTCCGCCACGAATGACAGACTCGAGCGTCTGCAGACACAAGGAGGTGGTAGGGTGTGTCCCTGTTCCAAAAGCCATTCCTGGATCCAGCTCGATTATGCGCTCATCCGGACCTGCTTCATACTCTTCCCAAGTTGGCTTAATCGTTAACTTATCTGAAATGCGAATCGGCTTGAAATATTGCTTCCACGCAGTAGCCCAATCCTCATCATCTACAGTTGCAACGATATATTCTACAGTTCCGGGATCAATATCAAATTCACGAAGCTCTTCGACACGAGGTCTAATCGCTGCAACTAGCGCATCGGTATCGGTGTCTTCTCCAAAATAGCCCTTGATGATCGCTTGGCCTTCTGGAATATCGTTAAGCGGCGTTTCGTACCATTGTCCAAATGATGTATCACGCTGTTTGCTGAGTGTACCCGATTCTTCAATGGATACGCCTCCTGCTCCCATCTCATGCAAAAAGTTGGATATCATCTCTTGCGCCTCTTCAGTTGTAGAAATTGTAAGTTCAAACCATTTCATATGTAATATCCTCCAATGCCAATCGTAAACGGCTATCGCCGACCGCGGTCGACTAGACAAACGTTTCGCTTTAAAAACCTAACATCTATTGTACACCAGAGTAGTGCCTTTGCACAAAAAAATGACACAAGAGACCGACTGCTGTATTTATGCTACAATCGTTACGGAATCTAGAAGAGTATAATTACAATTCCAGCAAGCTTTTTATCGTCGGGAGGTTTACTGCAATTATGTCACCTAGAAATATTGAAAAAGATCAGATGCTGCGTGTTGAGGGGCAGCGCCAAATACTAGAAGCAGCGATGCATGTTATAGCACGGCGAGGATTGCCAGCAACCAAGATAGCTGATATTGCTGCAACGGCCGGCATTAGCGTTGGCAACGTTTATAAATATTTTCGCTCAAAAGAGGACATATTCCAAGCGCTGGTAGAAAGCGGCAAAAAGAATACAGAGAGTTGATGTTGACGAAGCTTTGCTGCTTGGCACAAGAATCATAACGATGCAAGGCGCCCCTGGCAGAATTGAACTGGATTTAGCAAATCCGCTAACGAAACGAGCTGAACCATTCACTGCGGTTCGAAAGCATAGCAAGTACAGCGAATGGCGTGACATTCTCGTCCAATCGCTGCGCCCTGCACAGCTGGAGCTTCTAGAAGCAGCTCATATTTAATGGTTCAAACGAATAAAAGGGACTGAAGGCTATACTAGCCCACAGTCCCTTTTTATGTTTAAGTAATAATTGTATTTGCATTGCCGCCCATTTGTTTAATAAGATGAAGCGCGCGTTCGGCGACTTCATCATCTATGGTTGCCGTCAGCAATCCACTGTCAAGCAACCCATTCACTTCAATTGCACGCAGCGCTTGAAGCTTCCGCATCGTCTCCTGAGCAGCACCCTCACCCTCGAAGGTCGCTTGGATTTCAATAAGGCTCATTATGCCTGCTCGTTGCGCTCGTCGGCTGCAGCTGCACGCTGAGCAGCTTTGCGATCTGCTTCGTCAGCAAGCTCTTCAGAAAATTCCACATCTTCGTTTTCGCCTACAGGCAGGTTGCCAAAGTTTGTTTTCTCCAAGCTGTTATTGTTGTTGTTATTGTTTGTCATCGTATTAGTTCCCTCCGGTTGTGTATTGATGTATGGTTTTCCTACCCGAATAGAGTATGTTAATCCACCCCATTCTATACAGCCGTGGGAAGAAAAAAAGACGTGCCGGGTTATTCACCGCGGAACGCCTTTTTCATTTTTTCGAATATAGATTCATGATGTTCTTGATCATTCGATACGGAATCGCCGCTTAGCCCGCCAAACTGACGAAGCAGGTCCTTCTGATCATCCGTCAAGCTCGTTGGTGTTACGATAGTAACCTTCACATGCTGATCGCCTTGACCATATCCACGAAGCTTAGGAACACCCTTGCCTTTGAGTCTGAAGTAAGTGCCTGTTTGTGTGCCAGCTGGCACCTTGAGCTTCACTTTCTCCGTTAACGTAGGAATCTCAATTTCATCGCCAAGAGCTGCTTGCACGAATGTAAGCGGAACTTCGCAATAAATATCATCGCCTTCACGTTCGAAAAACTCATGCGGCTTCACACGGATAACAATATACAAGTCGCCCGCAGGACCGCCGCGAAGACCGCCCTCACCCTCGCCAGACATACGGATTTGAGCTCCGTCATCTACGCCGGCTGGAATACGGATGTTGATTTTGCGTTGACGCTTCACTTTACCCGCGCCATGGCAAGTTGTACATTTATCTTTTATTACGCGGCCTGTTCCGCTGCAATTCGTACAAGCACGACGGTTGACCATACGGCCAAATGGCGTATTTTGAACAACCTCCTGCTGTCCGCTGCCCTTACAAACCGAACAGCTCTCCGGCTTCGTACCCGGCTTAGCTCCATCACCATGACAGGTATCGCAAGTTTCTGTTCTAGGAATCGTAATTTCAGTTTCTT
Source organism: Pristimantibacillus sp. Z349TD_6 (assembly GCF_056173205.1). Taxonomy (NCBI): domain Bacteria; kingdom Bacillati; phylum Bacillota; class Bacilli; order Caryophanales; family Paenibacillaceae; genus Pristimantibacillus (SeqCode); species Pristimantibacillus sp. Z349TD_6. The sequence continues at coordinate 4,899,283 of NZ_CM149662.1, forward strand.
TGCCGAATACCGCTTCCTTAAACTCAACTGTCATTGTATATTGCAGGTCATTGCCGCGCTGCGGTGCATTCGGATCACGACGACCGCCTCCGCCGCCAAAAAACATGTCGAAAATATCGCCGAAGCCTCCGCCGAAATCAGCCCCGCCTCCGCCGCCCATACCTTGGTTTGGATCAACATGGCCGAACCGGTCATACGTTGAACGTTTTCCATCGTCACTTAGTACATCGTATGCTTCTTTAACTTCCTTGAACTTCGTTTCTGCATCTGCAGCTTTATTTACATCGGGATGATATTGACGTGCTAGCTGACGGTATGATTTTTTAATATCGTCTGCTGAAGCATCCTTGCCAACACCAAGAACCTCATAATAATCGCGTTTGCTTGCCACCTGTTCTCACCTCCGCTATATATCCTATGATTCCTCTATAAGCACGAAAGGAGGTCAAAGCCAGGTAGCGCCTGTCTTTGACCTCTCGCTCGCTACACTTTATTTATTATCGTCAACCACTTCATAGTCAGCGTCTACTACATTGTCTTTGCCTTTTGCAGCGCCGCCAGCTTCTGGGCCAGCACCTTCAGCTGCTTGTGAAGCTTGCTCATAAAGCTTAACTGAAAGCTGTTGAACGATTTCAGTCAGCTCTTCAGCTGCTGCATTGATTTGCTCAAGATCGTCTGTTGCAAGTGCTGCAACTACTTTCTCTTTTGCAGCGTTAGCTTTTTCGATTTCAGCAGCATCAACTTTATCGCCAAGATCTTTAATTGTTTTGTCAACGGAGTAAACCAATTGGTCAGCGCTGTTTTTCGCTTCAACAAGGTCGCGACGTTTGCGATCTTCTTCAGCGTTAAGCTCAGCGTCTTTCATCATTTGGTTGATTTCATCATCGCTCAGGCCGCTTGAAGATGTAATCGTAATTTTTTGGCTCTTGCCTGTTCCTTTATCAAGAGCAGACACGTTTACGATACCGTTCGCATCGATGTCGAAAGTAACTTCGATTTGCGGAACGCCGCGTGGTGCTAGAGGAATATCGTTCAATGTGAAACGACCAAGCGTTTTGTTGCCTGCCGCCATCGAGCGCTCACCTTGCAAGACGTGAATTTCAACGCCCGGTTGATTGTCCGCATATGTGGAGTACACTTGCGATTTGCTTGTAGGAATTGTAGTGTTACGATCGATCATCTTAGTGAACACGCCGCCAGCTGTTTCAATACCAAGCGACAATGGAGTAACGTCAAGCAATACAACGTCTTTCACATCGCCAGTCAATACGCCCGCTTGTACAGCTGCGCCAAGAGCTACAACCTCATCCGGGTTAACCCCTTTATGCGGTTCTTTGCCGATCAATTTTTTAACTGCTTCTTGTACCGCTGGAATACGAGTCGATCCGCCCACAAGTACAACTTTATCGATATCGCTTGGGGACATTCCTGCATCGCTAAGCGCTTGACGAGTAGGTCCAAGCGTACGCTCTACAAGGGAAGCTGCAAGCTCTTCAAATTTCGCGCGAGTAAGGCTAAGCTCCAAATGCTGAGGAACGCCGTCAACCATTGTAATGAACGGAAGAGAGATAGCTGAAGTCAATACGCCGGAAAGTTCTTTTTTCGCTTTCTCAGCAGCATCTTTCAAACGTTGAACAGCTGATTTATCTTTGGAAAGATCAATGCCTTGCTCTTTCTTGAATTCAGCAACAAGGTGATCGATGACAACTTGGTCAAAGTCATCTCCGCCTAGTTTGTTGTCGCCGCTTGTCGCTTTAACTTCGAAGAAGCCATCGCCAAGCTCAAGAATGGAAACGTCAAATGTACCGCCGCCAAGGTCATAAACAAGAATCGTTTGATCTTCTGTTTTCTCAAGGCCGTAAGCCAGTGCTGCAGCTGTTGGCTCGTTGACAATACGAAGAACTTCAAGACCAGCAATTTTACCAGCATCTTTAGTCGCTTGACGTTGGCTGTCATTGAAATAAGCAGGAACCGTAATAACGGCTTGCGTTACCGTTTGACCCAAGTAAGCTTCAGCATCAGCTTTCAATTTTTGCAAAATGATTGCAGAAATCTCTTGTGGTGTGTAATCTTTATCGTCAATTTTTTCTTTGTGGTTCGTACCAATGTGGCGTTTAATCGAGCTAATTGTACGATCAGGGTTTGTGATCGCTTGACGTTTTGCTGTTTCACCAACAACACGCTCGCCGTCTTTCTTAAAACCTACTACGGAAGGAGTTGTGCGGTTGCCTTCCGGGTTAGGAATAACAACTGCTTCTCCGCCCTCCATTACTGCTACGCAAGAGTTTGTTGTACCAAGGTCAATACCAATTACTTTACTCATAGCTATAGTTCCTCCTACAATTTTTATATTTTATCCTAATAACAGCTTGCTTTGTCTCATTTATTGAGAAAAAGTTTTACCGTTTAACTGCTTACTTTAACCATCGCTGGACGCAATACCTTGTCTTTCAAGATATAGCCCTTCTGAACTTCCTCAACAATGATACCCTCTTCATGCTCATCGGAATCTACAGTCATAATCGCTTGATGGAATTCAGGGTTAAAAGGCTCGCCAACTACGTTCATAGCTTTAAGGCCTTCCTGCTCAAGTGTTGACTCGAGTTGACGGAAAATCATGTCTACACCCTTCGCAAGTGATTCAAAATCACCGTTAACAGATGCGGCTGCAACAGCGCGCTCAAAATTATCTACAACCGGAAGCAGTTGACCGATCAGCTTCATCGATGCGTACTGTCCGAGTTCTTCTTTTTCTTTCATTGTACGACGGCGGAAGTTATCGAAATCCGCTTGTGCGCGCAAGAAGCGCTGCTCTTTCTCCTCAGCCAGCTTCACAAGCTCCGCATACCGCGAATCTTCTTCCACAACCTCGTTTACAGTATCCTCGCTTGCTTGATCTGATTGCTCAGCAGATACCACTTCTTCTACAGCCTCGGCTGCCTCATTATGTTGTTCTTTCGTACTCATGCAATCACCTCCTAAAAAAGTTTACGAAGTAAACTTGGCAAAATATCATTAATTACTTATACCAACGGCCAAGAAGAACCGCCATATCCTTGGATATAATATCCAACAAACTAATGACTTTGCCGTATTCCATTCGCGTTGGTCCTAGAATGCCGATCGTTCCCAGCGATTGGCCATCAATGGCATAGGTTGCTGTGATAAGACTGCAATCGCTAATTGCCTTATGGTCATTTTCTGTCCCGATACGTACTTGTATACCTGACGGAAGGCCGGAAAACATTTTCATTATGGCTGGTGTCTCATCAAGCAAATCCAAAATCGTTTTTACTTTGTCTACATCCTTGAATTCAGGCTGTGTCAGCATATTGGTTGTTCCGCCTAAGAAGATTCGGTGCTCATCCTCATTCTGCAATGCATGATCCAGTACCTGCAGCAGCTGTTCATAGTGATCAACATGCCTCTCAAGCTCTTGCCCAACTTCAGTGTAAAGCTTCGACCTTAGACGAATCAGCGGAACGCCAACCAATCTCGTGTTTAAAATGTTAACGACCTTTTCCATATCGTCCATTTTCAGGCCGTCAGGAATTGAAATCGTCCGATTTTCAACATGTCCGGTGTTCGTCACAATAATAGCAACTGCTGATGTTTGATCAAGCGGCACAAGGCCAAAATGCTTAAGCGATGTGCTGAACATTTCAGGTCCAAGCAAAATAGATGTGTAATTGGTTAAATTGGAGAGAATCATCGCCGTTTGTTGAATAACCTGCTCCATTTGATTCATTTTGTCCGTTACGAACGAGCGAACCACACCAATGTCTTTCTCATCCACTTCGCTAAGCTTTATTAAATGGTCGACATAATAACGGTAACCTTTCGTTGATGGAACACGCCCTGCTGACGTGTGCGGCTGCTCTAAGAAGCCCAGCTCCTCCAAATCCGCCATTTCATTGCGAATGGTTGCCGGACTAAAGCCTACGTCGCCGCGCTTCGAAATACTGCGTGAGCCTACTGGTTCAGCCGAGCGAATATAATCATCCACTATTGCATGTAAAATCATCCGTTGTCTCTCCGTCAGCATTCGAATTCCCCCTACGTAAATGTCAAATCCGTTATTTCGATGTACCTTCGTTAGCACTCAATCCAATCGAGTGCTAATCATTACTACAAAAATACCAAACCAGCTTGTCGATTGTCAAGTCAGTTCGGCATTTTTCATGCGCCTAATTCAATTTAAACATCTTGTAAACGATTTAATCACACAAGGAAACTCCGCTGTGGCTTAAAGAAAAGCCGCTTTGCCAGCAATATATGTTGGCACAGCGGCTTATTCTACAAACAATTACACTTTATGAACTCTTCCTGCTTCATCTGTTGCAAACTTTTCTCTTCTCACGCGATTTTCACCTTGGTATAGCTCTACAATACGATAAGGTGAAACGGAGTCATCTATAATAACTTTCCAGCCATTTGTATTTAGCAAAGCGAACAGTTCATCGTAACCCATTGCTTTAAAACCATAAAACCCGCTAAATCCTGCCCATTTCTTCAAAAGCACTGTCGTTACATGCTTTAGCTTATCCTCTACTGCTACGATTTGATCTTTTTTTTGGCTCATTTTTATTTCTCCTCTATATGACAATAAACATCTACCTTGACTATATACCAAAACGCGCAGCATTACTATCAACGAGTTCGGACAAACTAACATATTAGTTGAATGAAACAAAAAAACCACTTACCCAATAGTCCTAATGCAAGCGCTAAAGGAGAGTGGTTTATTTTCAATAAAAGAAGATGCGTTCAGAAAATGGGCTTTAATTCAGCATTCTCAGAACAGCTATTTCATCGCAAGCAAGCTGCTTTGGACAGTTGATGCAATCCTTCCAAACCTTTTCGGGGAAAATTTCCTTATCAACGACCTTGAAGCCATTTTTCTCAAAAAAGGAAACGGCATAAGTTAAAGCCATCACCTTCGGAATTTGCTGCTCTCTAGCCTGCTCGATCAACGCTTCTACCAACTTGCTGCCGATCCCTACGCCCTTGTAGCCATCCGACATGCCAAGCGAGCGAATCTCAACCAATTCTTTCCCTAGCCGCAGCAGTGAACCGCAGCCGACAACTTCTTCCCCAATTTCCGCGACGACGAATGTATCTATCATATATTCGAGCGCTTCCCGAGTGCGAGGCAGCATAATGCCTTGCTCTGCATAACCTTTAATTAATTCAAACAATGTCTCAATATCATTAGACGTTGCTTTTCGACATACGACCTGTACTGCCTGCATTTGTGCATTCGCCTCCACCCGGTGCAAGATCAAAATCAATATGAATAAATATACACCACAACGAATTTTTTCTCAAGAGTATTTTAGCCGTTATATCCGATAAAAGCACCAAAAACTTCGTTCCCGAGAAGCACACCTTTGTCAGTCAACCGATAAATGATATCGTCTTCTGTTTGCTCAGCTTCCAGCAGGCCATCCTTCATTAATTTATGAATAACATCACCGAACTTGTCCTCCAGTTTCTGGCCTTCGAATTGATTCGAGAAGCGTGATGCCGGAACTCCGCTTAGCAGCCTGAGCCCAACCATCATTAAATCCTCCATCGCTTCAGCCTCAGTAACTTCAAACGTTTCAAGGCGCGGAAGCTTGCTTGATGCCGCATCGATATACGGTGTAATCCCTTTTAAATTAACATGACGCATGCGATTGACATAACCATGTGCGCCCGCTCCGAGGCCGTAATACGGCTCATTTCGCCAGTAGGTGGAATTATGGCGGCTTTCATAACCTGGTTCGGCGAAATTGCTAATCTCATAGTGGCCGTATCCATTTTGTTTCAACATGTCCATTAGCAAAATAAACATATTAAACTCTTCTTCCTCTGGAGGCAAAGGCAGCTCGTTGCGCTCATAGAGCTTATGGAACAACGTATTTTCTTCTACTTTTAGACTGTAGATGGAGTAATGGGGCAATCCCAGCTCCATCGCTTTGTTCACACTGTCTCTTAACAGCTCAACCGTTTGACCTGGCAGGCCAAACATCAAATCGATGGATAAGTTAGTAAATCCAACTTTGCGTGCATTCTCGATACTGCGATATACATCTTCTACGCTATGAATGCGGCCAATACGCTCCAGCAATCCATTATCAAAGGATTGAACCCCGAAGCTGATTCGGTTCACGCCGCCTTCCTTCATAGCTGTCAGCTTGTCTATGTCCGTTGTGCCTGGATTCGCTTCCATCGTAAACTCCACATCTGGAGCAAGCGGGAAATAAGTGCGTACTGCTTTTAGAAATCTTTCCATTTGCGGAGGAGTCAGTACGGTAGGCGTACCTCCACCAACAAAAACAGTATCAATTTCTACTGGCGGCCATTCCGCAACTGTACGCTGCATTTCTTGCTCAAGCGCATCGAGATACTGATCAACAGGCTGTCCCTTTAGTACATAGGAAGTGAAATCGCAATAATGACATTTATTCGTGCAAAAAGGGATGTGTATATATAAAGCGCGTGGTGATTGCGTCATGTTCATCGTTAACATTCTCCTTCAAGCGTAAACGGCTGGCACTGCATTAGAGCGGCAGGCTCACGTCCCGCGTTGAAATATAAGTCGGTAAATACAGTTCACTTAAAATAGAAAAGAGGGAGAGCTGCGCCCTCCCTCATCCTCGTACGTTTTAATCCTCGCCGATTTTGAGTACCGCCATGAACGCTTCCTGCGGCACCTCTACACTACCTACTTGCTTCATCCGCTTCTTGCCTTCCTTCTGCTTCTCAAGCAGCTTCCGCTTCCGGCTAATGTCACCGCCGTAGCATTTGGCAAGAACGTTTTTACGCATTGCTTTTACTGTCTCACGCGATATGATTTTGTTGCCGATAGATGCTTGAATCGGCACCTCGAACATTTGACGCGGAATAAGTTCCTTCAGCTTTTCACAAATAACCTTGCCGCGTTGGTAAGCACGATCGCGGTGGACAATGACAGACAAAGCATCAACCTGTTCGTTGTTAAGCATGATGTCCATTTTGACCAGATTGGATCTGCGGTAGCCGGATATCTCGTAATCGAACGATGCATATCCCTTCGTGCTTGATTTCAACTGATCGAAGAAATCATACACAATTTCTGACAAAGGTAATTGATACGTAAGCGTTACACGATTCAAATCCAAATATTCCATATTCACGAACTCGCCCCGCTTGTTCTGGCAAAGCTCCATAATTGCGCCGACATAGTCGTTTGGTACAATGATAGCAGCCTTAACGAAAGGCTCTTCTACGAAGTCAAGCTTGCCTGCTTCAGGATAGTTCGATGGATTATCAATCTCCATCGTTTCGCCATTTGTCAGTGTAATTTTGTAAATTACGCTCGGTGCTGTCGTAATAAGCGGGATGTTGAATTCACGTTCAATTCGTTCTTGAATAATTTCCATATGAAGCAAGCCAAGAAATCCACAGCGGTAACCAAAACCCAAAGCAGTTGATGATTCCGGCTCATATTTGAGTGATGCATCGTTAAGCTCCAGCTTCTCAAGCGCATCACGCAAGTCATTATAGTCCTGTGTCTCGATTGGATAGAGTCCGCAGAATACCATCGGGTTAATCTGACGATAGCCAGGCAGACGTTCAGGTGCAGGTTTCTTCGCATCCGTAATTGTATCACCGACACGCGTGTCCTTCACGTTCTTGATGCCCGCAACGACAAAGCCAACATCACCGACCGCAAGCTCCTTCACGATCGCCATGTTCGGCATGAATGCCCCAACCTCGATGACCTCGAATTCTGCTCCCGTTGCCATAAACTTAATTTTATTGCCTGCTTTGATGCTTCCATCCATAACTCGTACATAAACGATTACGCCTTTGTAGGGATCATAATGGGAGTCAAAAATAAGCGCTTTAAGCGGCTGATCTGGATCTCCTTCTGGTGAAGGCATCTTTGTAACAACCTGCTCCAGTATTTCCTTAATGCCGATTCCCGCTTTTGCGGAAGCAAGTACCGCGTCGCTGGCGTCCAATCCAATGACATCTTCGATTTCCTGCTTTACCCGTTCAGGCTCCGCACTTGGCAAATCGATCTTGTTAATAACAGGTACGATCTCCAAATTGTTGTCTAACGCCAAGTATACGTTAGCCAGCGTTTGAGCTTCAATGCCTTGCGCAGCATCAACAACGAGCAAAGCACCTTCACAAGCAGCGAGACTGCGTGAAACCTCGTATGTAAAGTCGACGTGTCCAGGCGTGTCAATCAGATTGAGTATATACTCGATCCCGTCATCTGCCTTATATGCCAAGCGTACCGCTTGCAGCTTGATGGTAATTCCGCGTTCCCGCTCCAAATCCATTTTGTCAAGAACCTGCTCTTGCATCTCGCGAGATGTCAAAGCGCCGGTGAATTCTAAGATCCGGTCAGCAAGCGTAGACTTTCCGTGGTCTATATGCGCGATAATGGAAAAATTCCTAATTCTCTTTTGTCGGTCACGTACGTCAGTCATGCCTAACCCCCACAATTTCCAATAATGCTAATCATTCCTCCTATTATATCAGTTAAGGGGAAGACCAGCAATGTTCATTATCACTTCGTCAGCCCATCGAATATAGATACGACCATTCGAATGCCTTCACTTGACATATTTTGCAGCAAACCAGATGTTGAATCTGCGATCTTATTTACTGCTGGCTGGTCACTCTTAAGCGGAAGACCAGGCATCCTTTCATTTTCAGCAGGAAAGGTTTCAGCCGTTTCTCCTGTAGTATCGCCATCATATGCAGCAAGCCGCTTTAGTTCTTTAAGCTCCTGCTCAAGCTGGGCAATCTTTTGCTGCTGTTCCTTTTGAAAATCATTAACTGGCTGTACATTCTGCTCTGTCTGCGGAATCTCTGTGTACCCGCTTGAGCCTTCTATAGGTCCATATATACGCTCGATGCCCGAAGAGGACATATCAATGCCATACATGATGATAATCGCCAAAGCACCGCCCAGCACCGTCCATTTTAGCGCATTTCGTTTCACTTATTCTTCGCCCCCTCCTACTTTTTTGTTGATGCCTTCTCGTCTGCCCAGTAAATTTCGGAAATAACTGCTGCTAGCGCATCCGCTGTTCGATAGGACTCTTCGAGGGTGTTGTCTACGCCCCCTACCTCAATAAGCACATTATCCTCAGCTAGCGATTGATTGTATTCGGCATTGCCTGCTGAGGCTGTTTTGCCCCAAATTCCGCGAGAGATGCCTGGATATTTTTTTTCGAGCGCTTCATGAATTTTAGTCGCAAAGGCTTCATTTTTTTCCCAATTGGGATTTTTATGGCCGATAATGAAATAAACCTGCGCATAGCTTTTGCCATCAATATCGATGGTCGTTTCTTTCCGCCTTTGCGAGTCACGGTGAAGATCAAAGAAAAACTTCAAATCCTTGCTGCTGGCAATGGCTTCTTTCACCGTCTTCATCGAATATTTATAGGAATAATTCCAATCATAACCTTTAATCGCCGTTGGATAATCAGTGTTCGAGTGCTGTGCACCTACACCCTTCTCCTCCAGCTTCTGGGCAAGCCGTTTGCCAACCAGCGTAATATTTTTTGTACTAGAATTCGGATCTTTCTTCTTGTCTGTCAGCTCAGGGTACCAGGATTCGCGATTATGCGAGTGATAGATAAAAGCTACTTTCTTCCCGCCAGTCGTAGGCTTCGCCGGTTCGCCGTTATCACCTTCGCCATTTCCTGTAGATGGCTTGTCTGTCTGTACCGGCAGCGGCTCCTCCTCATTCTCTTCTGTCGTCCCGTTGTTCGATACATCTGTTCCTGTATCCTCATGCAATTCACCAAGCGGATCATATGTAATCGGTGCATTATCTTCCGGCCCCACCGCTGTATCCGTACCGATGCCCTTGCGAATTAAGTAAGCATCATTAACCCCCATGCCAGGCAGCTCGCCTGCAAGCAAGCTTTTGGGATCGTTAGGATTAATATCCGTTAAAGCTCTCATAAGAAACGCGCTAATTTGCTTTGATGTAAACGTATCTGTCTCCCGACTGCTTTGAAATGCAGGCATCTCCATCTCTAGCATATCCCCAAAAAAACCGCTCGATACAGCAGCAGCAAAACCTTTCATTGAATTTACAGGCGAAGCCGTCGTTTGCTGATGCGCCATACCCGCTGCTCCTAACAAAATAAAAAATACCATTGAGCAAAATGAGAGCAACGCGAATGTACGTCCCGTTACTAGCAATTGTCTCACTCGTCTACTTTCCTTCCCTATATCAAGCAGCATAATTTTTCTTTTCATTGGTTTATTACCTCCCGCTTCATAGTGCTAGCCGCATTAGTCACTACTAAACTATGAGAGTGATAGAGTTCATAGAACCAAATCTATGTGGAATAATTAGCGTTGATAGAGTTATAGGGATACAGAATAGCAAATCGAGCAAAAAAAGAAGCTGTCCAAAGGTTATGCCTTTAGAAAGCCTCTTTCTTAATTATCATAGGAATTTAATGCGTATACGCCGCAACATTGCTTGAATCAACCGCTTCGTGCAGCGATGCATTTAGCCCGCTTGCTATAATGTTGGCGATATCCTCTATAAATTCATCAATTTCCTTTGGCGTAACCAGCAGATCATGGCCAAGCGGGCTGAGCACTTCCCTGACAAGCTGCAGCCTCTCGTTTTCTTCCATCTGATTTACCAAACCTAAAATTTGATCCGAATTTGCGCTTTGTTTCTTAAAATGACTGCTCATCATCTCAAGTGTGTTATTGACGATGGTCGAAGCATAAACAACGGTAGGCACTCCGATCGCAATGACCGGGACACCTAAAATTTCTTTTGTAAGCCCTTTTCTCTTATTACCGATGCCGGAGCCCGGGTGAATGCCTGTATCTGCAATTTGGATCGTTGTATTCACTCTCTCTAATGCTTTAGATGCTAATGCATCAATCGCAATGACGAGTTCCGGACTCGTCTTCTCAACGATACCTTGAACGATTTCACTGGATTCAATACCCGTTATGCCAAGCACTCCAGGCGCTACCGCACTTACCGCGCGATAACCAGGCGCCACTTGATCAGGCATCAGCTCGAAAAAATGGCGAGTGACCATTACATTCTCAACAACAATTGGACCAAGCGCATCAGGCGTAACATTCCAATTGCCTAAACCTACAATTAGAACTCGCGCTGTTTTATTTATGGATAACCGTTCAAGGAAAGCTTCAAAATGTTTGGCAAACTGTGTCGCCACCCTATCCTGCAGCCCAGTATCCCCTTTTCGCAGCTCCGGAACCTCAATCGTCACATAATGCCCTTGCATTTTGCCAATGGCCTGAGCGCCTTGTTCGTTTTGAACATGCAGCTGCGTAATCGTTATTCCTTCATCTTCAGTAGTTTCGGATTGTATGCCAGGTATAGGCCCGCCGCTTGGCGCCTCTGCCATCTCCTTCGCTTCAAGCGCCAAGTCTGTTCTAACATTATATTTTTGCAAATCAAGTTCGTTCTCCATTGCTCATTCTCCCTTCAAACACCAGTTCTGATGTTATTGTTTGCAGATGGATTATTTTCATACTCGTAGATGAGCCTTCATCCTTACGGAATACAGTTTTTATAAGGAGCTTCCTGCTATTGCTTTTTGAGGAGTGGCATGATAATATACTTTAAGTTGTGTTGTCTAGGTTTATGATGTAGATAAACCGTTGTAAACAGTTTAGGAGGTGAATTCCATGCCAAATATTAAATCCGCGATTAAACGCGTTAAAACAAGTGAAAAGCGTCGTGCTTTGAATGCATCCCAAAAATCCGCACTTCGTTCGGCCGTTAAATCTGCTGACCAAGCTATCGCTGGCACTGATGTAGATGCTGCTAAAGCAGCTCTTATCGCTGCAACGAAAAAGTTGGACAAAGCAGCAACTAAAGGCCTGATTCATAAAAATGCGGCTTCCCGCAAAAAATCTCGTCTTGCTAAACGTCTGAATGCCCTTTCGGCTCAAGCCTAAGCAAGATAACCGCTCAAACGAATTTCAGTTGTCCATCTGGTCAACTGAAATTCGTTTAGCACAACAAAAACAAGCTTCACTGCTCTTATCGAGCGGTGAAGCTTGTTTGTTGTTCCATGCTGCTTATCAGCTTTTCATATAAAAAAAGGCAATGGAAAGAACGCTATGCGCCCTTCTCCATGCCAAGTGAAAGCAAATACAGCTCTAAACCGAGCGTTTTATCAATTGCGCCGGTTTTCATTTTATAATCAAGATCTGCAAGTGAAGCCAGCAGCCTGCCAAGTCTAGCCACTTGAAATTTCCGGCTTTTCTCCGCGGCAAGCTTGACTGCGTATGGATGCAAGCCTAATTGGCCAGCCATTTGCTGAGGGGAATAGTGATGCTGCTCCAGCTCTTTGATTTGCAGCATGATTCTTAATTGCCTAGCGATAAGAGCGGCGATCTTAATTGGTTCTTCCCGACGAACCAGCAATTCTCTGTAAAGACGAATAGCCTTGTCAATGCGAAGCTCAGCGATCGCATCCACAAGCGCAAATACGTCCTCCTCAACTGTTGCTGCAGTTAGCATGGATGCCGTCTCTACATCAATGACACCGCCTGTTCCCGCGTGCAAGCACAGCTTGTCCACTTCCTGAGACAATTGCTGCATATTCGCTCCAGCGCGTGATAGGAGCAGCTCAGCCGCATCTGAAGACAAGGTTCTTTGCTGATCTGTTGCCCGCTTTATCATCCATTGCTTAAGCTGAGCCGCATCGAGTTCAGGGAACGGAACTAAGGAATGACGATCCTTTAACGTTTTTACAAGCTTTCGACGTTCATCCAGCTTCTCTGATTGGACAGAAATAACGATTATGGATGTCTCTGAAGGATACTCCATATACTGTATCAGCTTCTCAGGACGATGCTCAAGCTTACCGCCTTCCTTGCCTCCGGCACACAGCACAGTCGCATCTCTTATCAAAATCAGCTTCCGCTGCACAAAAAAAGGCGATGTTTCCGCTTCAAGAACCGCTTCTTCAATCGAGGTTTCCGCTGTATCAAATTTAACAATGCCAAGCTCTCGCTCCTCAGCTGTAAACATCGCCTCGGTCAATACGTTAATAAATTGCTGCAGCCGATAACGATCCTTGCCATACAGCACATAAATGGGACGGAAGCGTCCGCCCTTTATTTCTTTTAATGCTTCCTTTGCATCCATACCTTCACCTCGTCACGAGTAAATACAATTAGACGGCAACAAAGGGATGAGCCATATAAAGCCTCATCCCTTTGCCGAACATCTATATAAACATTCGCAGGCAGGTCCATGGTACCGCCCTGCGGATGGTCATACGACGTTAAGGATTCGTCGCAGACACTATCGCTGCTAACATTATACGCATAAATCGATGTAAATGTGCGTAATAACCCTTAATTTTTGCAGACCGCAATCTGTGCTGAAGCGAGCAGTTTCCAAGTTAATGCCCTGCCTTCTGCTCCGTCAGCGTGGATAAATCGATCACATACTTCTCAATTGCTCCTTGTTCAACATGAACCTCGTAGGTCAGCTTTTTGCTGTCCTCAGACCAGACCAGATTGAGCAGCTCACCGTTTTTGCGCGGTGATGTGAAGACGACAGATTGATCGGCAGCAGCAACAACTTTAATTTTAAAATTGTCAGCCTTGCCGCTATAAAGGCCATCGGGTGAAACTGTTGCCGTGCTGTTCGTATTCACACCTAAACCATTCTCGCCTTCGTTTTCAACCAATCCTTCAGAAGGATTCGAAGTTAAGCCTTTGACTGAGCCATCCTCAAATGACCCGCCATCAGGCGCTTTGTCTTCTTCATTGGTTAAAGGATTGATTGCGGCACTCTCGGACGATGGCGCTGAATCGGCATCTTTACCTTTATTTGCCGTTTCTGTCTTCACTTCTGGGTCTTCAGCACCGTTAGCGCTCGCTCTATAAGACATTTCCACTGGCGTTTCGTTCATCATATCAGCCGCGACGTTATTCGATTGCTTGGCTGAAGATTCTGATGCATTCATATCGCCAATCGAGCCTGAATTATATGTTACGATAAACAGCCCTGCAACGATTCCGGCTGCGATCACACCACTCATAATGCGCATGGACGGCCAGCGGCGTTGACGCTTGGAAAGACGTTTTGTTGCTTCCGTTCTGCTAACCATGGATGGCGGTTCCGCTTCAGCCTGACCAAACAGTTCCATCCGCTCTAATTGAGGCATAATCGCATCGACTAAGCTATAGCTCGGCATAACTTTTGGCAAACTGGTAAGCTCGGCGGACAATAGCTGTAACCGCTCGAACATGGCTGCACAGTCCGGACACTGTCTAGTATGATTCATCAAGACTTCGATTTCGCTTTCATCGAGATCGTTGTCTAGCTGTCTTTGCATTAGTTCCATCACCTCTTGACAATTCATCCCCGGACACCACCTTTCTGATAATCATGGAGTAAAGTCTGCAGCTGTTGCCTAGCTCTGAATAAATAGGATTTCACTGTATTGAGCGGCAAATCGAGCGAATCTGCAATTTCATTGTAAGAGAAATCCTGTAAATACCGAAGGACGACGACCGCACGATGATGCTCAGGAAGCTTGTCGATAGCGGCTTGAATGTCTTTAACAGCGTAAGCAGACATTACCTCGTCCTCCACGTTTTGTTTTTCGTGGAATACCATGTCGTGCTCATCTATTGAGACGGTCGGTTTATTTCTCCGAAACTTGTCAATGCAAATGTTGGTTACAATACGTTGAATCCATGTTTTGAACTGCGCTTTTTCTTCGTACGAGCCTATTTTTGTATAGATGCGAATTAGCGCTTCTTGCGCTGCATCAAGGGCATCCTGTTCATTATTTAATATATAATAGGCTGTCCGATAAACATGCGTTTCAATCTCTCGCAATAGAGTAATTAAAGCGTCGCGATCTCCCGACTGAGCGGCTCTTATAAGCTCCGGCTCCACCACGAAGGATCCCCCTCTCTTGCAACCATTCTGACGAACTGGTTGCGGTAAAAGTTGCAGATAAATTAGAAATATTACTTTATTTTTTTTAGTAAGTTTTAACAAGCAGAGCGATTGTCCCCAAGCGGACCGTCTTGAATGCACGAAGCAGGAAAAAAATCATAAAAAATTTACAGATACTCGCTATGCTGTGAAAGAATCGAAATAAACTCCACATTAAAGGATACCAAATTTCAACTAACTCGTATATAGAAAGAAGTCGAATACCTCTGAAAACGGCTCGACTTCTTTATTCCTAAGTATGAATGATTTTCATATGATATGCGAATTTAGGTACGGAAAGATGAAGGCAGGCTTTCTATCCGCATTTTTTCGATGACCGCCTTACTTCATTTTTGTATACGTAAATAAATCTTGGCTGGTTACAATAAACCGTACCTCGCCGTCACGATCTGTTCGCCACAAAGCGGTTCCCGCTTGATTTAATCGAGAAATCACATCTGGACTAGGATGGCCGTAGGTGTTTGTCGCTCCAACAGAAGCTACTGCTCCAAGCGTACGCCAATAATCGAGCCACTCTGTGCTTGTTGAAAAACGACTGCCATGATGTGCAACCTTCATAACTGAGACTTTTTTTTCATTTGAATCCATTATATTTTGCTGCCGCTCATTTCGTATAATGGAACGTTCCGTGGCAGCATTAATATCACCGGTAAACAAGAAGACCGACTGAAATAGCTGAACACTAAGCACAACACTAGCTTCATTCTGTTCCTCAAGGTGAGCCACCGCTTCCTCTTTTTGCGCCAATGGCCACAGAACACTTATCTTGGTATTTGCATCTAGCTGCTGCTTCATGCCCGCAGACGCGCTGTACATTGGAATTCCCAGCGCAATTGCCTGCTTTATAAGCTGCTGAGCATCATCTGCTTCCTTCACCGTTCCATTCCACCAAATGCTGCGTATGGGAATCGTCTCCAAAACCGCTTTTAAACCACGGATATGATCGCTATCCAAATGTGAAATGACGAGGATGTCAATCTCGCGCACGCCTCTTTTCATTAGCAAAGGCACAAGCACCTTTTTCCCGATTTCAAAAGGGTTGCTCCGCTCCTTCCACTCTTCCCCCGGCTTGCGGAAGCTCATCGTACCTCCGCCATCGATTAAAATATGCTTGCCGCCGGGTGTTCGGATATGTACAGCATCGCCTTGACCAACATCAATAAAACTAACCTCTGCATGACGGTTAAATAAATCCGGTTTAAAGGCATAAAAAATCATAATCAAAACTAACGCTAACAGCAATAGGCTGATCCTTAGCTTTTTACTGTTTTCTTTAACCACTATGTAAGGAAGAACCGCTCCAATTGGCGCTGTCTCCTCTATGGTCGCCGCTTCTTCCTCATGTTTCGCAGCGATTTGCATCGTCCAACTGCGCAAAATCCGAAATATGACACCAAATATAACCAGCCAAGCTGCCACCCACCAAAGAGGCGGAGTTGCCCAAATCGTCCTTAGTGAATCCACTTCGGACAGCTGCTCGACGAAAGCAAACGTCCATTCATTCGCGAAATGCGAGAAATAGGCCAGCAGCTTGCCGCCGCCCTCCCAAGGTATTGCAAGCAGAAGCGATACTGCGCCTATCGGCATAACGACAAAGCTGATGAACGGAACGAGCACAAAATTCGCGAGCATAGACAACACATGAAACTGATTGAAATAATAGATCGTCAGTGGAAAAGATACAATCTGCGCTACGAGCGTAACCGCTGCCAGATCAAGCAGCGATTTTCCTCTGCGCCACCTCGGCATCGCTTGCCGTACAGGCTGGACTCCGACAATTAGACCGATCGTTACAATGAACGACAGCTGAAAGCTGACATCCTCAATAAAATAGGGATCATAAATAAGCATAAGCACCGCAGCCGCAGCTAACAGATGCAGCCCATCCTTCAGCTTGCCCATCCGGGCTGCCAATAGCCCAAGAACGGACATTAGACCCGCGCGGACAACCGAAGGGGAAGCGCCGGCAAGCAGCACATACAAGGGAACGGACAACATGAGGATGAGCAGCATTCGTTCGCGGCTTATACGTGCGAGGCGCAGCAGTCCGCTAAGCGCATAAAGGAATACAGCAACATGGAGGCCCGAAATCGCTAAAATATGCGTTAAACCAAGCCTTGAAAATTGCTGGAACTGCTCTGGATCGAGGTCCTCGCGAATGCCGAGGACCAGTCCCTTCATGTATCCGGACTGCGAGGACGGATACAGCTGTTCCATCTGCGCGCCAAGCCATGCGCGCGTGCTGTCGACGCGGCCGAGCAGCGCGGCCGCGGTCCACATGGGGCCCGGCGCCGGTTTTACGGCGGCGGTGCCCTTCACTTTGAGCAGCCAGTGGATTCTCTGGCTGCTGAGGTAGCGGCGGTAATCAAATCCGCCGCTATTGGATGTGCCAGCCGGCCGCGTAAGCTCGCCGGCAAGGCGCACTTTGGCGCCGCGCTGCCAAGCCGCGGCGATGGCCTGCTCCGGCTGTTCCATCAGCCGGACATGCACGATCAACCGCTCGCGCAATGGCTGCGCAGCGGCTTCACCTTGAACGTGGATGCTGTGCGCCTCCACGCGTAACATCGCGCGGTCGCCGTCGACCTCCACCGCCGACACAATAACGCCCTCCGCTTCCGCCGCATACGCGGCTCGCGGTCCATCCGCCTCAGCGGCGGCAAGCAGTGCTGGCAGCGCAGTCACGTTGCGGGCATCCGCCCATAACCGCTCTCCTGTGGCAAGGCACACTGCCAAAGCACAAGCTGCCGCGAGCTGCCACGTCGCTTGCTTGCCAAGCACTGCAGCGGTTGCGAGCAATATTACCGCTCCCGCCGCAAGCCAAACGCCGCAGCTGTTCAAACCAGCAGCAGCCGCGCTCCCAAATACCCAACAAATCGCAAACCAAATTAAAGGACGTCGATTCACCTCTAGCTCCCTCCAATTCGCAAAGCCTCATAACAAAAAAAGAACCTCTGTCGCATCAAAAGATGCAATCAGAGGTTCCTCCTCGTTTCTACTATTTAATGAACAACGCTATGATGTTACATCCATATGCGCCTGAGCAGGTGGCTCGTAATGATCCAAACAACGGAAAACAATACCTTTCTGGGCCATCATATTGCTCACCTTTTCACTGTCTTTCGGATAACTGCGATGATAGACGATTTCGATAACACCGCTGTTTGCAAGCATGTTAGCGCATGTCCAGCAAGGCTGGTCGGTTACATAAACGGTTGAGCCTTCGCGATCGGTACGATCGGTGAACAGCAGCAAATTTTGCTCCGCATGTATCGTTCGAATACAGCGTTGTTTCTTGAATGGCTGCTCCTTGCCGTCGACCAGCTTCATCTCAACTTCCTCCGAAATCATGCAGCCTGCCTCGAGACAATCCTGCACGCCCATCGGAGCGCCGTTATACGCTGTGCCAAGCAGTTTTTTTCCTTGTACAAGAACAGCTCCAACATGTCTGCGCGGACAACGCGAGCGCGTCGAAACCATATAGGCAATATCCATGAAGTAGGTGTCCCAGTCCTTGCGGTCGGCATCCTTCGTTTGGGTGCTCATAACTCAACTTCCTCTCTCATGCTGCATCTGATGATCTCTGGTTGCATTTATTTATTGTATATTTCTTCGTTAACGCTTCTTACTAAAACGTTTAGTCTTAGGCTTGGCTGGCAGCAATGGCTTGCTCAATATCCGCCAAAATATCATCAATGCCTTCTGTACCGATCGATAGACGAATCATGCCTGGAGAAACGCCTGCATTAGCTTGCTGTTCCTCAGACAATTGCAGATGTGTTGTGCTTGCCGGATGAATAATTAGCGACTTGGAATCGCCGACATTCGCCAAATGTGAGAATAGCTGAACGGAGTTGATTACTTTCTTGCCCGCTTCTACTCCGCCTTTGATGCCAAATGTCATAATAGCGCCTTTGCCCTTCGGCAAATATTTTTGTGCAAGGTCATAAGATGGGTGGCTTGGAAGTCCTGGATAGCTAACCCACTCAACCGCTTCATGGCCTTCCAAATATTCAGCTACCTTTTGCGCGTTTGAGCTATGGCGTTCCATCCGAAGATGCAGCGTCTCAAGTCCTTGAAGCAATAGGAAGGAGTTGAAAGGTGAAATGGCCGCACCCATATCTCTTAGCAATTGGACGCGTGCTTTAATGATATAAGCGACAGGGCCAACTGCATCGGTATAAACAACGCCATTGTAGCTTGGATCTGGCTCAGTAAGACCAGGGAATTTGCCGCTGGCTTTCCAGTCAAACTTGCCGCCGTCTACAATGATACCGCCGATTGATGTTCCATGTCCGCCGATAAATTTAGTCGCGGAATGCACCACAATGTCTGCTCCATGTTCAATCGGTCTGCACAAGTACGGGCTCGGGAATGTATTGTCCACGATAAATGGAATGCCATTCTCATGTGCAATTGCAGCAACCGCTTCAAGATCGATCACATCGCCCTTCGGATTTCCGATCGTTTCAGCATATACTGCTTTCGTACGCTCGTTGATTGCTCCGCGGAAGTTTTCCGGATTCGACGGATCAACAAATCTTACAGTGATGCCAAGCTTTGCAAGCGTCATTGAGAATAAGTTGTAAGTGCCTCCGTACAGGCTAGTAGCGGAAACGATCTCATCGCCAGCTCCTGCAATATTTAGAATCGCGTATGTAATAGCCGATTGACCAGAAGCAACTGCCAATGCTGCCGGAGCACCCTCTAATTCAGCTACACGTTTCTCAAAAACATCCGATGTCGGGTTCATGATTCGGGAGTAAATATTTCCAAATTCCTGCAATGCAAATAGATTCGCTGCATGATCTGTATCTTTGAATCCGTAAGATGTCGTCTGATAGATAGGTACTGCGCGCGACAACGTAGTCGGATCGATTTGCTGACCTCCGTGGACGGATAGTGTATCGAGGGAAAGCTTGCGTTGTTCTGACATTTTCTCGACTCCTTCAAATGAGTTAATAGATAATGGCAAACGGAAGTTGTAAATGTCCGCTTCTTTCCATTCTCTCACAATTATGGACGAGCTACAATGCTGTCTTCCAATCCTTTTAATAGTTTTTCTCCAATTCCCTTGACACGGAGTAAATCATTAACGGTCGCAAATTTGCCGTTTCTTTCTCTATCTTCAATAATTGCTTTTGCTTTGGACGGTCCGATTCCTTTCAAATCATCAAGTTCCGCCTCCGTTGCGCGGTTGATATCAAGCTTTGCTGCATTATCCTTGCCCGCCTCAGCAATCAGCACTGCTGGCGCAGTGGATACAATCGTATCATCCTTTAAAGAAGCTTTCTCATCCGGCTCATTTCGATGATCAACACCCGCAGCTGATGCTTCTTGCTCCTTTTCCGGAATCATCTCCGTATCCTTCTTGTTCTTTACGTCTTCTTCACCCGCATCTGCTGCATCAATTGCAGCGACTGCAGATTTCACAGCATCGTTTAAAGGTACCCAATCACCTGTTTCCGGCTGCTTAGGCTCCATAAAAGCAGCGGCCAGCAATATAGCTGCAGCAAGTATTAAAATAGAAGCAAATAAAATGGCTTTGCTAGAAATGGTTCCAGTTAAAGGCTTCACTTCTTCACTCTCCTTTGAAAGAGACGAATTATTTGGTAATTAGTGACATATGAAACAAGTCCTGCGGAATAAGGTAAGAGAGCACACGAAATGAGTACGGCTATTGAAATTTTCACTCGGGATTTGTTCGCATATAACCTTTCTCTACAAATTAAAGCTGGTTATGCGCGCGCCAAACCTATAGGAGGGTTCAGCATGAATGTCGGATTTATCGGGACGGGCACAATGGGAAGCCTGCTCATTGAAGCTTTGATCGCATCTGGTGCATTATCACCAAAACAAATTGCCATCAGCAACCGCACCTTTGCAAAAGCGCAAGCCTTGGCCAACCGTTATTCCGGCATGAGAGCCGAATATACGAATGCTGCGGCTGCCTGCGGCTGCGATATTGTTTTTTTGTGCGTAAAGCCTTTGGAGTTCAAAAAAGTGGTCGATGATTTGAAGGCAACTATTCGACCAAATCAGATTGTCGTATCTATAACGAGTCCTGTCCTTATCTCTCATCTAGAAGGAGAACTCGATTGCAAGGTAGCTAAGGTTATTCCGAGCATTACAAATTATGTATGGAGCGGAGCATCGCTTTGCATTTATGGGGAAACGATTGATGAGAATGATATGGCTCAACTGGAGGACTTATTATCCCATATTAGTCAGCCGCTGCGAATAGATGAGAGTTACACACGCATCGTATCCGACATTTCAAGCTGCGGACCAGCTTTTATGTCTTTCCTGCTTGAGCAATTTGTGGATGCTGCTGTTGAAGAAACGGGTATTAGCCGTGATGAAGCGCTGCGTGTTGCAAGCGCCATGCTGCTCGGAACCGGCTTGCTGCTGACCGAAGGCGGCCTTACACCTGCAGAGGTGCAAGAGAGAGTTGCCGTCCCTGGCGGCATTACAGCCCAAGCGCTAAACCTGCTGCGCCGCGAGACAGAAGGAGTATTCAATCAACTCATCCGTACGACACATGCAAAGTTCGATGAAGACGTGGTCAAAGTTTCCACCGCCTTTATAGGCGAAGAGGTGAACGGTCAATAGCTGTTCTTCAGCTAATGCCCGTTCACCTCTTCTGTTTGTCTTAATTAGCAACGATATTGACTAGCTTGCCTTTTACCGCAATGACTTTACGGATCGTTTTGCCGGCAATCAGCTCTTGTACCTTCTCAAGCTCTTTCGCTATGTTTTCCATCTCAGCAACGTCCATATCAGCTGCAATGGAGATGCGATCTGCGATTTTACCATTTACTTGTACGACGATCTCAACCTCTTGATCGACCGTCCAAGCTTCTTCGAACGTCGGGAACGCTGCATACGTAAGCGAATCTGTGCGTCCCAGCTTCTCCCATAGCTCTTCCGCGATATGCGGCGCAATTGGCGAAATCAATTGAACGAATTGCTCCATTGCTGCTTGCGGAAGCACATCTGTTTTGTAGGCTTCGTTTACAAAAATCATGAGCTGGCTGATTACGGTGTTGAAGCGAAGTCCCTCATAATCATCCGTAATTTTTTTGATTGAACGATGCCATGTGCGCTTGAATGCATCACTCGTTTCGCCATTGCCGATTTTGGCATTCAAGCTGCCATCCTCGTTCACGAACAAACGCCATACACGGTTAAGGAAACGATATGTTCCTTCCACACCATTGGTATTCCAAGGTTTCGTTGCTTCAAGCGGACCCATAAACATTTCGTACATACGAAGCGTATCTGCGCCAAACTCGTTTACAATATCATCTGGATTGATAACATTTCCACGCGATTTGGACATTTTTTCGTTGTTGTTTCCAAGGATCATACCTTGGTTGACAAGCTTATGGAACGGCTCCTTTGTATCTACAACGCCGATATCATAAAGCACCTTGTGCCAGAAACGAGCATAAAGCAGATGCAGAACAGCATGCTCAGCGCCGCCGATGTAAAGGTCAACCGGCAGCCATTGCTTTTGCTTCTCTGGCGAACAAAGCTGTTTGTCGTTTTTAGGATCGATGAAGCGCAGGTAGTACCAGCAGCTGCCAGCCCATTGCGGCATCGTGTTCGTTTCACGGCGTGCCTTCATGCCCGTTTCAGGATCGATCGTGTTCACCCATTCCGTAACGCTGGCAAGCGGTGATTCCCCAGTTCCTGAAGGAGTGATAGCATCAACATCAGGCAGCAGAAGCGGAAGCTGATCCTCAGGAACAGTCTTCATCGTACCATCCTCCAAGTGAAGGATCGGAATCGGCTCACCCCAGTAACGCTGGCGGCTGAACAACCAATCGCGCAGGCGGTAAGTGATTTTCCCTTTTCCTTTGCCCGACGCATCCAGATGCTCTATCATTTTCGCAATCGCTTCTTCATTCGTCAAACCGTTCAAGAAATCGGAATTGACATGAATGCCGTCGCCTGCATAAGCTTCCTTCGTAACATCTCCGCCTTGTACAACCTCAACGATTGGCAAATCAAATTGCTTAGCAAATTCCCAGTCGCGAGCATCATGACCTGGAACAGCCATAATTGCACCCGTTCCATAACCAGCAAGAACATAATCTGCGATCCAGATTTGTGTTTTCACGCCATTAACGGGATTAATGGCATAAGCTCCTGTGAACACGCCTGACTTGTCTTTCGCCAAATCAGTACGCTCCAAATCACTCTTGCGCGATGCTGCCAGTTGATAAGCTTCAACTGCTTCTTTTTGCTCTGCCGTTACGATTTTTGCAACAAGCTCATGCTCAGGAGCGAGTACGCAATAAGTCGCGCCAAACAATGTATCTGGACGAGTCGTAAATACGACCAATGCGGAATCATGACCGTCAATCTCAAAGGTAACCTCAGCTCCTTTGGATTTTCCAATCCAGTTGCGCTGCATATCCTTAATGCTTTCTGTCCAGTCCAGCTCTTCCAAATCATCCAACAGACGATCCGCGTATTCCGTAATTTTCAAAATCCACTGACGCATAGGCTTGCGAACAACGGGATGATTGCCCCGCTCGCTTAGGCCGTTAATAACCTCTTCATTGGCAAGCACCGTTCCAAGAGCTTCACACCAGTTAACTGATACTTCAGCAACATAAGCGAGTCCTCTATTGTACAATTGGATAAAAATCCATTGCGTCCATTTATAATATTCAGGATCGGTTGTACTAATCTCGCGATCCCAATCGTATGAGAAGCCAAGTGATTTTATTTGTCTGCGGAAATTATCGATGTTTACAAACGTAATATCGCGCGGATGCTTTCCTGTATCAAGCGCATGCTGCTCAGCAGGCAATCCGAACGCGTCCCAGCCCATCGGATGAAGGACATTATAACCTTTCATTCTTTTGTAGCGAGACACGATATCCGTCGCTGTATAACCTTCGGGATGTCCTACATGCAAGCCAGCTCCAGATGGATATGGAAACATATCTAATGCGTAAAACTTTGGTTTATCAGCATCCTCTGTCGTTTGAAACGTTTTGTTTTTATCCCAAAATTGCTGCCATTTCGGCTCCACAACAAGCGGGTTATAGCCGTGAAATTGCTGTTCTTGACTCATGTGCTCATATCCTCTCTCAAATAAATGCTGAATGCATAATTGTACAAAAAAACATAAAACCTCTCGCCCCTAGCGAATTATCGCTAGGGACGAGAGGTTGTTCTCCCGTGGTACCACCCTAGTTAGCGAAAGACATGCTTTGCCGATCGCTCACTTGTCGCCCTTATCGCGGGCCAAACGGTGATTTTCGCGTAAACGATGTTTCGTAAACATCGCTTTCGTTAATCGCACAGCTCCAAGGCGAGCTTCATTTCGCTGCAGGTCCGGCTTCCACCATAAATCACCGGCTCTCTAGGCCTGACAAACGAAATTACTGTTCCTCTTCAACGCTCCATATGCATAAAATCGTTAGTTTCGATTATAAAGATCACACGGTTCGGTGTCAAGAGAACGTACTTGAACTTCAAGCGTATCCTAATCGATTTGAACAACACATCTATTGTTCTTGTGCTCCTGATATGGTTTTATTCGCTCCAGCTCCGAAGCCTATATATCCAAAAATAACGGCAACGGCTACTAGCATCACTAATGAGATAGTCCAATTATTCGTCAAATCATGAATGAGTCCAAACAACAGCGGTCCGGCAGCGGCAAGCAGATAACCAAGTGACTGCGCCATCCCCGACAACTGAGCTGACTGCCTTGTGCTGCTTGTCCGCAGTACAAAAAACATAACTGCGAGACTAAAGCCGGAACCGCCGGCAATTCCGAGTAAGATCATACAAATCGGAATAAGATCCACATTCCCGCTAAGAAGACCTAGGTATCCTAGGAGCAGCAAGATCGTTGTAAGAATAACAAGCAGCCTTTGGCTTGCCTGCTTTCCCGCAATGACAGGTATAATAAATGTCGCGGGCAAGCTGACAAATTGCAGCAGTGACAGCATCCATCCCGCATCAACGTGACTCATGCCGCGGTCAGACAAAATTTCAGGCAGCCATGATATGTTGACATAGAAACAAAATGATTGAAGACCCATAAATAATGCTACTTTCCAAGCTAAGCCAGAGCGCAGCAGACTACCGTTCTTCTCGCCATTCGTTGCTGCTTTGTTGTTATCCTTCTTCGCAAACGAACGAAGTTGCGGTACCCAAGCAATTGTAGCAATTAGAGCGAGCAGTGCCCAGCAGGCCAGCATCCCTTGCCAGCCAAAGGAAATCTTCTCTGTAATGGGAATGCTGAATCCTGAAGCAAGAGCAGCACCTAAATTCATCACGACCGAATATAAACCAGTCATTAAACCGACGGTGGCCGGAAAATCTCTTTTTATCATGCTCGGAAGCAATACGTTTGCAACTGCAATCGCCATGCCAAGCAAGATCGTTCCAACAAATAAAGCGGCTATCGCTGGAAGGGATCGAATTACAATCGCGCCAGTCAGCACGACCATTGCAATAAATAATGTGTTTTCCATACTTATGCGCTGAGCAATTCGTGGCGCAATCGGAGAAATAAGTGCAAATGCTAGCAGCGGCAAGGTCGTCAGCAGCCCAGTGAGCGCACTGGAGATGCCAAACGAACGCTGAATTTCAGATACGATTGGTCCAACTGCTGTTAATGGCGCTCGCAAATTAGCGGCTATGAGCAAAATGCCAAGAAGCAGCAGCCATGAGCTTGCTATTGCAATTGGCGCAGAAGATGTAGATGCTGATGATAAATTTGTATTGCTGATTTTCACGAAATAATCCTTCTTTCTCATGCTGATCAATCTAAGTTGTTTAGTTTCCCATATAAGCGCCTTAAACATTCAACAAGGCGCCATATATGATTAATACAAATAACAAATAGCAGCTTTTATTTTTTTACTCGATACCAATACTCGTATTGCGGGACATACCCGATTTTATCGTACAGCCGATTAGCTGCTGCGTTATCTTTTACAACGAGCAGATAACCTTCAGTCGCTCCACGCCCCTTGCCCCATTGTAGAAGATGCAGCACTAACTGCTCGCCAAAACCTCTATTTCGATAGTTTGGATCGGTCACAATATCATAAATACCAATCCAACCATCTTCAATCACCGCATAGCCGCATGCTACCGGTATTCCATTGTCGTGCAAGATTGCGCAGCATTTATCCAGCGGTGACTGTTCTAACATTTTGCGTGTAGTTGACCGCTGTTCATCCGTTAAACGACTAAAAACCGCAACCGCATCCAGCCAATTCTCCGAAACTTCCTGTTCGAGCCAAATTTCAGCAGCTTTCGGCGATAGCGCGTCAGAAAGATGTATCGTTTTGACAATCGTCCGGTCGATAAGCTCATAACCGCGAGTCGCCAGTTCCTCATCAAGCGAGGTTGGCTGGACGAAGGGTGTTATTTTAAAAACAGAGCGAATGCCCTTTTGTTCATACAGTTCCTCGCAGGAGCTGATTTTTGCATTAAGCTGAAGCGTGCTGCCGTACACAGGATTAATCGAATTGGAACGTTTCGTATAACCTTCTGCAAAACGAAGCAGCCAGCCGTCGTAGACAACCGTTTGCAAAGCTGGCCAGCCATTCAAGCTCATTTCCTCTATGCGAAAATGCAACAGTCGCTTAATCTGCTCCATATGATGCTGATCATGCCATATAAAATCTTTTATATACTGACTCACTTCAAAGACATGACCGTCCGCATCTACATAGTCAGCTTTGTACTGCTCATCTGCTAGCTGTGCTATCGTGTCAATAATCCGCTTACGTATGCTTGCAGCTTCATGAACGAGCTCAGCGATCGAAGTTGACCTGCTGTATATTTTTGCTTGTTCGTTAAACTCATTATAATCCAAATGTTTAACCGTAAGCGGCAAGCCGGCTCGCACCTTTAAGATTGCTTCTTCATAAAAATAAATATCCCAACGTAAAATATGGGCTGTGACGTCTCGAACCGACCATTTTCCTGCGGCAATGCTCTGATTCCAAATACGTTCGTCGTAACGCGCCAAATCGGTTACAAACGTTATCCATTCTTCGAAGGTGTCTAGCAGCTGCCGTTTCTCGGTAACCATATGCAAATTCCTCTCCCCTTAAACTGGCATAATCATCCAAGCTTCCATTTATCATAAAGGATGATTCCTTAAGGAGCGAGATTTTTTTCCATTATTGAAATAAAAAAAGCTGCCTCATGAGCAGCTAATTGCGATTCTGGTCCTCATACCATATCAAATCGTTCAAGCTGTTCCAGCTGATTTTCTCGCTTCAATATTTCACGCTGCATCGGTCCAAGCAAATCAAAATGCGGATACTCTGACCGCGCATGAATATAGCGAGGATTAAGGCCGTTATCGAGGCACCAGCGCGAGAGCTTCTCCATATCGGAGCAGCCTACCTTCGTTACTGTCTTCATGTCTGGAAACCTCGAATCCAGCCAGTAGTGCGTCAGAAATGCAATTTCTCCGCGGGCAACGGCTTCCTTCCATCGCTGCAACTCTTTTCTTTTTATGCCAAAGGCCACAGCACATCGCTCCTTTAACGTTGAACATTCCTTCCTGACTAGATATGGACTCTTTAAGTCAGGATGTTCTTGACTCTCCCTACTTGCCCATCTGCCAGTCTCACTTTAATGCCGTGAGGATGCTTAGGCGAATTTGTCAAAATATCTTTCACGACACCTCGTGTCAGCTTGCCAGTCCGTTGATCCTGCTTCAAAACAATGTCTACCGATAGGCCCGCTTTGATCGCGGAGCGCTCTGTTCCATTCATATTTACCATTCCTCTGCTGCTCTAATGTCGGCTTTTAGCATAGCATAAGCAAAGTAAAGATGCACATTATAAGGACAGCTGTTATACTTAACATCAAAAGATGTAAACGAAATGAGGAAATGTATTAATGTCTAACGCATTTAATGCTTTGGGTATAATTCCCAAGCTAAGCGAATTGCTTCACCATGATGGAATTATCGAGCCGACTCCGGTTCAAAAGCAAGCGATTCCACTTCTGCTCAACGGGCAGGATGTAATTGCACAAGCTCAGACGGGCACAGGCAAAACGATTGCGTTTGCTTTGCCTATTTTGCAACGTATTAATATAGAGAAAGAACAAGTCCAAGCTCTCATATTAACTCCAACGAGGGAACTTGCGATTCAAATTACGAGCGAGCTCAAAAAACTTGTGCCCGCTGTTGGCGTAAGCGTGCTTGCTGCCTATGGCGGCCAAGACGTTGATGCTCAGATTCGCAAGCTGCAGCGCTCGCCCCATATCGTAGTTGCCACACCTGGTCGTCTAATCGATCATATGAAACGTGAAACCGTCAGCCTAGGCAAGCTGCAAATGCTTGTTCTCGATGAAGCGGATCAAATGCTTCACATGGGCTTCCTGCCAGATGTAGAAAGCATTATTTCACAAACGCCGAAAGCTCGTCAAACGATGTTGTTCTCAGCAACAATGCCTGATGCTATTCGCAAGCTGGCTGCTGATTATATGAAGACGCCTGTCGATATTCGGGTACGCAGTACTAACGTCACACTCGACAGCATTACACAAATCGTCTATGAAACAACGGATAGAAGCAAGCAGCAAACTCTCGTGCATTTGCTTGAGCGTCATCAGCCCTATTTGGCCGTTATTTTTTGCCGGACTAAAGTTCGCGCGAAAAAATTGAACAAGGAACTCCAAGAGCTCGGCATTGAATCGGATGAGCTGCACGGCGATCTTACGCAAGCGAAGCGTGAGCAAGTAATGAAGCGCTTCAGAGATGCAAGACTGCAGGTGCTTGTAGCAACTGACGTTGCTGCACGCGGACTCGATGTTGAAGGGGTTACCCATGTTTACAACTACGACGTTCCACAAGACGGCGAGCTGTATATTCACCGTATTGGCAGAACGGGTCGCGCTGGGCAAGATGGCGCAGCCATTACACTCGCAACTCCTTATGACAAAAACCATTTGATTCTTATTGAACAAAGCATAAATGCTAAGCTTCCGCGCCGTGCAATTGACAGCGAAGGCAACGAAACATCTGTACGCGCACAATCCGCCGATCGTCCTGAGAGAACACGCAGTGCAGCTGGCAAAAGCAGTACACGCGGCGGAAGCAGCAAGCCATCCGAGGGTGGACGCCGCGGCGGTCGTGACCGTTCTGCTCAAGGCGATCGCAATGCGAAGCCAGGCGGACGCAGAGGCCAACGCGAGACCGTTCGTCCTAATGCTGGCAAACGTACAGGCAGAACAGCTGAGATTCGCGGTCAAGCTTCCGAAGCAGCCGGCGAGAGCACAGGCTGGTCAGCTAATCGTGGAGATCGATTCGAATCCGCAAGCCCCGCTCGCGGCAATGACCGTTCCCAAAGCCGCAGCAGCTCCACTCGCGGCGGTGACCGTTCCGAAAGTCGCGGAAGTTCAGCTCGCGGTGGCGAACGCTCCGAGAGTCGTGGCGGTTCAGCTCGCGGTGGTGCAAGCCGCAGCGGCGGCTTCGGCAGTCCTCGCGGCGCAGAGCATGTAGCAGGCCGTGCCTCGTCCAAGGTGGATAGCCCTTGGGAAGCAGCACGCAGTGATTTCAAAGCAAAAACACTAAATGAGCACGAAAACGGCCGTGGAACAGGCAAGCGCGGCAAATCATCGTCAGGCGGACGCAGCGGCTCACCTGCCGGCGGTCGCGGCAACAGCCCGCGTGGCGGAAGCTCTTCGAGCAAACCGCGCGGTGGCGGCGGACGCAATCGGTAAACAACTTTAAAAGAAAGAGCGGTCAACACAGGAACTTATTCCTAGTGCTGACCGCTCTTTCTCTTTCTATATCATTCCGTCAGGATCTTACTTCGTTAACCGTTAGATCATACTGATTATTATTGATAGTCAATGCCGCCTCATAATATCCTCTGCAGCAGCTAATAGAATTGCATTGGCATTTATACGCGCCGCTGCATCCGCAAACGCAAAATTTAGTTTTCGTAAATCCGGGATAAATATTAGGAAGCTTTTCATAAAAGGTGTGAGCATGGTGAGTGAAAATAGCTATAACATTATTTTGCACATTGGATGTAGTTGATTGGATTTCAATGCAGGCGTGGATTTCAAAGGAGATTGGCATTATTAGAAGATTTGCAGTTGCATTGTTTTATCCTTTTTTTGATCAATCTCAATTACATTCTTCCTTTCCACTATAGCTTCGATTTGAACCATAGCTATAATTATTCTTAAAAAAATAGATTCGTGTGAGTTAACATTTAATTCGCAAGCAATATCTTTGACTCTTACCAACTTGGGCTCTATTACAATCATCCCAAAGAAAAAGAGCTGTTTCAAAAGTTTTCACTTTTGAAACAGCCCTTTTGTTTAATTAGCTCCAAGCGTGCTCATAAAGCGCTCTAGCCACGCCATCCTCGCTATTCGAAAGTGCAACTGCATTAGCTGCCAGCTTCACTTCCTCAGGGGAATTGCCCATTGCTATGCCCATGCCCGCAAATTGAAGCATCGTTATATCATTATGATAATTGCCAATTGCTAGAATTCGGCTGCGATCAATGCCTTTAATTGCAGCAAGCTGCTGCAACGCTTTTCCTTTATTGGCTTCAATATGATGCACATCGATAAAGAAGTCGCCGCTCCGAATCGAATGAAGCTGCTTAGGCCATCCCGACCATTCCGTTTGTACGACATCCATCTGATCCTTCGTTCCGAAAACTGTAAATTTCACAAGGCCGCTAGGCAAGCCCAGGCGGAAATCATGAATCGATGGTTTAGCTTGAAAATGGCCATACATTGCTTCCACTTCCGGCGTCATGCTCTCGACCATCATTTCAAACGCAGTATTCAAATCAAAATGAATGCCATTCTCGCGGCAATATTGAATAAAACGCAATAAATGCTCAGGTATCATATCGAATTGGTGAACAACGGAATGGTCATCCGCATTAATCGTTGCTGCTCCGTTATGAGTAATCACTGTCCCGCTAAGTCCAAGCTCTTTCAGCACAGGAAGAGCGCCAGATGGTCCTCTCCCAGTACATAACACGATTTGAGCTCCGCGATTGGCAGCTTCATGCACCGACTCACGAATAGCTTTCGTCAGCACATGATCATCTGTAAGCAGCGTCCCATCCACATCTAAAGCAATTAAGTCATAATTAAGGCTCATGTCTCCACTCCTATTCCAAACTCTGTAAGTGCTCTCTCTATCTCTTAATTACAGCAAACACTAGATACAATGTCTAATCCGTCTTCCGTTTATGCGAGCGCAGAAGCTCTAGTTCTTCTTCCGTCAGCTCCCGATAGGAGCCCTCTTCAAGAGTTTCATCAAGCTTAAGCGGGCCCATCGATACTCTTTTCAAGTATACGACCTTTTTGCCGACAGCTTCAAACATTCTTTTCACTTGGTGAAACTTACCTTCCATAATGGTAAGGGAGATACTCGAAAATATTTCATCATCCCTTTGTTCACGACTCTTGATGTGTAGCTCAGCCGGCATCGTAACATACCCGTCGTCTAATGCAACGCCAGCCAAAAAAAGCTGCTTGTCTTCTTCGCCAACATCGCCAAGCACCAATGCTTCATAGGTCTTCGCAACATGCTTGCGCGGAGACAACAGCTCATGAGCAAGCTGCCCATCGTTCGTCAGCAGCAGCAAGCCAACCGTGTCTTTATCCAGTCGTCCGACTGGAAATGGATCTCGCTGCCGATCGCTGAGCTCAAGTAAATCGATTACTGTGCGTTCACGACTATCCTCTGTTGCAGAAATAACGCCCTGCGGCTTATTCAACATGAAATAAACGACATCACGATACACTACAGGTGCTCCGTCAAAATAAACCTTTGCTGTATCAGGGTCAACGATTAGTCCGCTGTCTTTCACTACTTTATCATCAACAACAACCATGCCGAGCTTCACAGCTCGTTTAATTTCGCTGCGCGTACCCAGTCCCATATGGGCGATCAGCTTGTCAATTCGAATACGTTTACTCATTCTACATCCATCTCCATCCTGCAGGCAGTTCATTTTTGATCATTCCAGCGGCATATTTCCCCCAACCTAAGGGGAAACCGTCTGTACAAACTAATATATACCCTTTTGAGGCGGCGCCAGCATGCACCGTTAGTTCCGATTCATCAACAAACAAGGTTTCTCCTTTGAGATATCGAATCGTCTGCTCATCAGACGAGCTCCAATTAACGGAGCGCACGGCTTCATCTGGCTTTAACCCCATGGCTAGCGGGTGTGACGGTTCAAATCGACCTCGAATAGCTTCACCTACATACCAGCCGGCTCTAACTACGCGCAAGCCATCGAGCGATGGCAGTTCGGCAGGCTGAATATATACGCGAGAACCAAAGGCTACAACACGCCCTGGCCAGCTTCGTCCATTTATCGCAAATTGTTCTGCATACTGGTGCCATAGCTCAATTGGACTTGCTTCTTCAGAAAGGTTCATCGCGGCTCCATCACGACCACTCCCCGCTCCTTTCTTGTTTGCAGGGCGCTCCAATCCAGCGTTGGCCCAATCATTTCTCGTTTGCCGTTTAGCTGCTCGGCGCTCATCCCTATGATCTTGTTTCTTTTCTTGTCTTTTCCCGCTGCTTGGCACGACTTCACGTTTCAAGCTTCCTCCAGCAGACTGGACGCTCTTGCTCTTTACAGAAGCAGCAACCACTACCTCTTCTTCAATGATGCTAGTCCGCTCCCCGCTGCGTCTAAGGACAGCCGCATAATGGCCTTCTCCCTCGATTAAATGCGGCCATAGCCTTACCGTTCCTTGAATGGATTGCAGACGCTCAGCATCAAGCTGCGCCATGCCTTCTGCTAAATCCGCTCTGCCTGACCTCCAGCCATGCTGAGGAGAAATAGCTTCAACAAAAAAATCTTCATGCTCGGCTAAAAACTGAGCTATTTGCTGCTCATTCTCCTCCGGCGAGAACGTGCATGTCGAATAGACCATTCTCCCCCCAGGTGCCAGCATCGCTGCGGCATGCTGCATAATATCGCGCTGCATTAAGGAACATTTTTCAATCGAGTGCTTCTCCCATTCTGCAATCATTGAATCATCCTTGCGAAACATGCCCTCGCCGGAGCATGGGGCATCAATGAGAATACGATCGAACCATTGTGGAAAAACAGCGGCAATTGCTGCGGGCTCATCGTTAAGCACGACAGCATTGCGAACACCGGCAAGCTCTATATTTTTGGCCAAAGCCTTTGTTCTTTCTCTGGCGTTATCATTCGTGACGAGCACTCCGCTTCCTTGCAGCTTCCCTGCAATTTGCGTCGATTTACCTCCTGGAGCCGCGCATAGATCAAGTACGCGTTGACCAGGCTGAACGTCCAACAGTTCTACCGGAGCCATCGCACTCGGTTCTTGAATATAATAGAGCCCCGCATGATAGTGCGGATGTTTGCCTGGCCGTTCGCCCTCTTTGTAATACAAACCATCCGGTGCCCAAGGTATTTCACGCACCTCTTCGCCCATGTTAGATAGCTTTTTCCATTGCTCGACACCTAGCTTTAATCGATTGATTCGAAGACCGTATACTCTTGGTGCATCATACGAAGACATAAAGCTATCAAACTCATCACCAAGCAGCTTTTCCATTTTTTCTGTGAAATTACGCGGCAAATTGCCGTTCATGCTATTTCCTCCTGCCAAATAAATAGCCTCTCAGCATTCGCCGAGGCATTCGTACACAAAGCTTAAGGATTCATTATACAACGCACAGAATAATGAAGCGTCATTAAAATTGTTGAAAAGTTAGACAAGCTCCGAAACGCTATTCATTATACAAAAGTTGATCGCTGTCCGCAGCTAATTAATGGAATATATTCCCTTGCGTCTTTTCGCCCATCTCGCTCATCTAACCTATATAACCTACATGAAGCGCACAACAACAAACGTTTATCACAAATAATACACGGCGAAAAGCCATAAGGAGATTATTCATATGAATAAATTAGTAATAGGTACAGTCGTAACCTCAGTCATTGCCGGGGCATCCCTAATCGGGTTGATGACGACTTCAGTCAACGACCGCAGCATCGTTCAAGCCAAGGATAACGTAAACCAAATAACGCAGCAGCATGTGAAACAGCCCGAGACAAGCATTAGCAACAACTCGATCCGCAACATTGAAGCAGCGAAGCAAAGTTTAGTATTTGAAATAAAGGGCGAAGCAAGCCTATTCGAAGGCACCTACCATTTCACAATCAAGCAGGGCGATAAAATCATCATGACTGATTTTGGAACGGCTTCTATAGGCGGACCGGAATGGGGCAAAGTGAATCAGACCATTATCGTTCCGGTAAATAAGTTGTCACTCGACATCCCGCTCCATATCGAGCTATATGAAATTGATCAAGAGAGCGGCGAACAAGTTCGCAAAGTCATCATGCCGCTAACGATGTACGTAAGCAGCAAAAACGTCGACAACGAATCATTTCGCAATCTGATGATCACTCCTGTATCCGTCGATTATTCCTTAAAGGGCGAGGCGAGACTTTTAGAGGGCACCTATAATTATACCCTAAAACATGGCGAAAAAGTGCTTGCCGCAGGTTTTGGAACAGCCTCTATCGGCGCACCTGACTGGGGCAAGGTTCAGTATGATTGGAATCGTATGGGAGAGCATAACTAGAGAACGACTATTACTCATAAGGAGGCCGACCGCCATTTCAAATGAAATTGAACTTGTAAAAAAAGCAATAGCCGGTGATGACGAAAGCTTCTCCAAGTTGATCGCGAGTCGGCAGGATCGGCTCTACCGAATCGCCTATACATATGTTCGCAACAAGGACGATGCTCTCGAAATTGTACAAGAAACCATATATCGCGCCTTTATTTCTGTCAAAAAAGTGCGTGAGCCGCAATACTTTCATACGTGGCTAACAAAGATCGCCGTCAATTATGCGCTTGAATATATTCGAAAAGCTAAAAAAACAGTCTATATCGACAGCGATTATGAGGCTGGTTACGCTCCAGAACGAACCGAAGAACAAATCGATCTGCATCAGGCACTCAACAGTCTTGACGAGAAGTCCAAAACGGTAATCATCCTAAGGTATTTAGAAGATTTGCCCTTAAAAGATGTTGCTGAAATTGTTGATATGCCGTTAAGCTCGGTGAAATCGATCGTCTACCGGGCTCTAGCAAAGCTGAATATTCACCTAAACGAGGGGGAAGACGATGAGTAACCGAATGGATTTATTTAAAAAAACATATAATGAAATCGATATTCCCGATCAGCTTGCTGCCGTTGCCAATGCAGCTATTCAAAGAGGCAAAATCGAGCGCAAGCGCACGAAACAAGCAAAATCAATCCGCTGGGTTAAACGTGTAGTTGCTGGTGCAGCAGCCCTCTTTATTCTTTTTACAATCAGCATTAATACGATGCCTGCTTTCGCTAGCAGCTTAGAAAAAATACCTGGTCTTGGCCAACTCGTGCGTACTTTGCAGTTTTACAAAGGAAGCGCAGGCGGCGGTACAATTACGGACTCCACTGCTATTAATGTCATTTCACTGGAGAAGAAAGGCGATCTTGAGCATATTGTCATTCATTTTCAGAAAAACAATAAAGACCAGCAAATGACGAATTCGTTTAGCGTAAACTATAGCCTATATCCTAATACTATGACTTTTTCAATTGGCGGTGTTAGACGCTTCTCAGCCGAGAAGGACTTAGCGGAGCTAAAGAAAAGCAGTTTAATCACGGACGCTTATCCATTAATTTCGCTCGACGACTCGCTGGTTCGCTTTAACATAACTTTTAAGAACAATATAAGTTACGAGGTCAAGGAATATAAAGAACCGGCACAAGTTGTTCTTACGATAAAGCGGGATTCTGCAGAAACCAATCCTCCCACCGTTTATTCGCTTCGTACCGCTTCTTCCGCATTCGGAGAAACGCAAGGCATTTACGAAGAAATGTTAGCAGGTCTTGAAGGAGTACGAACGCTCAAAGATCAACAAGGGGGTTACTTTGTCGAAGCTGGATATTATAGCAGTGAAGAAGCAGCTATGGAGAAAATGCAGGAAATTGTTAAAACCTATGGCATCTCTGGTCATTCGTTATACATTGAACAGAGAGAAGCCATGCAATATCCCCAAGCAATTAACGCCAGATCAGACAACCAGTAATATCCAACATTTTACCCATCTATTTCCTTTCATTCTCTAAATCCGAATGTTGTATGACATTGATGTTCAAGCTCTTACATACCAATACGGATTTGTTATATAATATATTTAAGTAAGGACATGCTGTTCTTTCATAGCTTGTCCACTTAAACCTGTTTCGGAGGTAGTTGCTTACATGAAGAAGAAAAAGAAATTGAAAATGATTTACGTCTATATCGGTATCGTTGTTATTTTATTCGGTCTTATTACCGTTTTAAACAACAGTGGCAAAGTAAACGCCGTATATGACAAGCCCCTCTCCGAGCTGAACCCAGAAACACGCAAGCTGCTTAATGATCCTAACTATCAGAATATCATTTTGCCTGCTGAATTAGACAAGAAAGTGGCCGATAAGGAAGATTTCTTCGTTTATCTATTCGCTTCTGATTGTCCGCATTGCCAAAGAACGACGCCACAGCTTATGCCGCTTGTTGATGAGCTCGGAATTGACCTTCCGCAATTCAACTTAAGAGAATTCCCTAGCTATTTCAACAAATATAATGTCGAGTTTACGCCTACACTTGCTTATTTCAAAGATGGCGTTCAAATTGACAAGCTAGAGGGCGGACTTGCTGAAGAAGGAACTACCGGCTACAAACTAGATGATTTCAGAGCGTTTTTCAATAAATATTCGGGGGCTGAAACCAAATGATGAAGTGTCAGCGCCAAACGGCTGAGCAGATGACGGAGGAGCAAAAAAATTCACGCATTCGCAGCATCATGTATGCTTTGCTGCTCGCATTCGCTTTTATTACTTTGCTCACCGCATGCGGCTTAGCGAACGACGACAAGGCAGGCGCTGAGCATCAACACGGTTCCGAAACATGGCAAACAACAGCATCCTATGATGAGCTGCCTGGTTTTTTAGCGGACTATACGCCGCATACGAGCGAGCTATATAAAGGAGTCCATGCTCACGCCGACATTATGAGCGGTATCACTTGTTATTGCGGTTGTTCAGATGGGTTAGCAGTTGAAACCCCGCATGACTCGCTTCTGCGCTGCTACGTTGCCGAACATCCTGCGGACGAGGGCGCTGTAACATGGACCAATCACAGTACCAGCTGCGGCATTTGTAAGAAAGAGATGGAAGAAGTAATCGCCTTAAGCAAGCAAGGCAAGACCAAGGAAGAAATACGTGCAGCCATCGATAAGCTGTATAAACCAAAAAAATCAACAGATTAGTTAACGCTCGTCTGCTGTATAAGTTGAAGAAGCTGTCCAGCAAGGTCTACTCCGACCTTGCTGGACAGCTTCTTTTTTTCAAACATGTAATGCAGCTAAGGCTTTATTTACTTATTCTTACTTATTTGCTCCAGTCAACGATTAATTTGGCCATTAATACGAGATCGAGAATATCAATGACCTTGTCGTTGTTCAAATCCCCAGATTTAACTGCATTCCAGTTGCTGTCGCCTTCCTTCGCACCATATGATTTCACGAGGATTGCTAAGTCAACGATGCTTACCTTCTCATCATTGTTATAATCGCCAGGGATATTAATAACTTCAAGGGCATGTGAATTGCCGGCTATCGTTACTTCCTCCACACTGTCGGATAATACTGCTTTTTTCACTGTAATTTGGGTTGGGCCTGCCAAAGCTCCTGCCTTAGCTTGGAATGTGAGCTTCATCCAATCCCCATTTGCATTCGCCTGTGCTTCATTCAAATGGACTGCAATCAATCTTACTTGTCCATCCTTATCCTTCGTTTCTGGGATCAAAAATTTAGTTTCATCCATGGATACTGCCGAAACAAAGGTCAACTTGGAAGGATCGTATTCAATCGTAATGTCCTCTGCCATAACGGAACCCACTACGTTTTCTAGACTGTAAGTAAGCGCAATGGAACCACCCACTGTTACTTTCGTTTCACCTTTTAAGCTGGCTTTTTCCGTCTGCTTGTCCTTCACGGTACCTGTGAAATCAATTTCACTCATGCTCGTAAAGGTGCCTGCTGCATTATAAGTGCTCTTTACCACAAACTTGATATATCTGCCGGAAATCGTTTTGTTAAGCGGTGTAAAGTCTTTATACGTACTGCCTGTCCACGATTTGCCGAAGGTACCTGTCGCTTTATTGGCTTCATTCGCAAGGAACGCCGCGTCACTTAGATCTGACAAGCGATCAGATGCGTATACCTCAAAGTCTTTCGGAAATTCCAGCGCAGTTTGATTCATTCTGCTCGTTCTTTGAATGCCGCTCAAGCTATGGCTATTCTTTGAATCAATAATAACCCAGTGAGGGAACTCTGCCGCGGGAGCCTCCCATTTGGAGTGCCAAATAGTCGCCGAATCACCATCAAGAATATTTGATGCAAATGCATCTTCATAATCCGCATAAGAGCTGAATGATTCGATTGCAAATGCCGATTTCGATAGGAACTGATAAGTCACAGATTCCTTTGCCGCTTCCAAAGCGAGCATAAGATTCACATAAGCTTCATCGATTTCGTTAACTGGGCTTTCAGGAGTAAGCGCCGATGCACTGCTTAAAGCAGAACGGAGCTCCATCATCTTGGCAGCGGAATAGGTGACGCCTACAACACTTTCACTGGCAGCATCAAAGGCCGAAGCATCAACCTTCAACTTGTTAAGCTGCTCATACGTATAGGCAGGAATGATTTTGTAGGAATCGGATAACGCTTTGATCTCCGTTGCAGTGAGCGTCCGCTTCCAAATTTTCAAATCGTCCATCGTAACATTAGCACCGCCGTTCCCTTTGTTGCCATCCGCGCCAATAATCGTATTAAAAGCTGTGTCAACACTGCTCGTGCCAAGTGCAGTCATCTCTTTAGAGGCCTTCTCCACCCCATCGACATACACTTTGCCAACTTGGTTTGCTCGGTCGACGGTGACCGTGAGCAAGTGCCATTCACTTCCAACACTACCCGCCGAAGTATCCATTCGGTTCGTGCCGTCTGCAATGTTTAACGTCATTGCATTGGCTACAGCAGGTCCGATATACCAACCGACGTTTTTGCCGCTGTTCCAGTTTTTATTCGAAATGACCGTCTGATCACCAGACAAATTGCCTGTATGCCAGAACGATACCGTAAAGCTGCCACTGCCAAACTTCAGATCGCTGCGGCTGCCCATATCGATATAATTCGCATTGCCTGCCGGAATGTACGCTGCTTTATTTGATTTGCCCTGCACGTACGCAACGCTTCCGCGTGATACAGCCGAACCCGTCACGCCGCTCGCATCATCGTTTAAGTTGTCGTCAAACTTCATATCAACGACTAGGTCCTTCCACATCGTTTCAGGGTCAATCGGCGTAAGCTCAGGCAGCGTGCCTTCCGTACGGAATGTATGCTGGATCGCACTAGACTTGTTCCCGTAGCTGTCTACGGCATAGATGACCGCAGTATAGGTCGTTTGCGGATCAAGTCCGTCCAGTGGAATCGTCATCGCATTCGGAATCGGCGTAAAGAAATAGTCGGAGAACACATTAACCGATTTTGCGGTCGTACCCGTCCTTTTGTTCGTAAGCGTCAGCTCGTAATGATGCATGTTTTGGTCATCCTTCGCTTGATTGAAGCTCAGCTTAGGCGTGCCATCCAGATCCGTCACTTTCAGATCCGTCTCAGCAGGAAATTGCGGTGCTACTTTATTGCGGTTTGCACTCGTATACTTGAAATTGCTTTTGATCTCTTGAATCGTGCTGCCTTTCAGTTCAATAACCCATTTCTCGCCAGCAATTGTACCGACGCTGTTGAATGGAGGAACCGGTGTCCAATCATCCATAATATCTGCCGGATCTGCATTAAAAGCAATTCTATCTACTTCAATCCGGTCCGCATACACTTCAATAAAATCAGCCTGAGATACCGGAAATTCAAAGCGGCTGACAAGCCCTGCATTCGTTACAGCAGAGTAGCCATGCTCTGCTTCAATGTACGACATCGAGCCAAGATTCAGAGCCGTATAATCCTTCTGGAAAATAGAGCGTTCATCGCTGTTGGTCAGATGGGAGTGCCCCGACAACGTAATAACCTGCGGGTAACCCGCCAGATCACTGTTAAGGTTCGGATTCGACGCCTGCTGTCCGTCCATTACCGTCCCTGTGATCGGCTGATGGATGCCTACAAAGATCGGCTTATTTTTGTTTAATGGATCAGTCGTAATTTCAGCTAGTCTGCCCTTAAGCCAATTGCGCTGGCCTGTATCCGAGTTGTAGTTGTTTCCGTTCAAGAAGAAAAAATAATAACCGCCGATTTGAGTTTCATAATAGCCATTGGCCTGTGATGTGAACCAATCCGCTGGATAATGCTCATTCACTTTTGCAACTGTCGCGTCATGATTTCCCATTGCAACATGCATCTTTGTATTGGTCATATTTTTTCTAGCTAGATTCGCTTGGAAAATTTCCCTTACCATTTGATGATCGTTCGGTTTGTCTCCTCCGTTATCGTTGATCATATCACCCACAACCAGGATGGCATCAGGATTTGGGAAGATCGATGCGATAGTATCGAAATAGCTTTCATATCTTGGATCACCTGTCGTGCGTGAGCCTACATGAACATCTGACATCGCTACAAATTGCAACAGCGGCTTTTCACTTGTTTTAATCATGTAACCAAACGTTACCGCCTTGCTCGCCACGCCATCCTTTATCGCAATCGCGCTAAGGTTTGTGGTTTTGGCAATCGTGATTGGATTATTGTCAGCTTTTTTGCTTTTCTCGTTAGGCAGCGTTCCATCAAGTGTATAATAAATGCTAGCATCACTTGTTTTAGAGCTTAATACAACCGCTATCGCAGCCTCGTAACGTCCTCCAGCGACAGATGCTTCAGGTGCTTGTACCGCACCATCGGCAGCGCTTGCTGATCGAATGAACCCTTGTGCATTGGAACATAAAACAGCCATAACTATGAAAACCGCTAAACTTCTCCTCCACTTAAAAAACAAATCAATCACTCCTTTTATTTTCTTGTTTCATGTGCATTATATATGTTTTAATTGGTTGTATTGTTAAACAGAAGTCATTTTAACGTTTGTTTATTGTAAATGATGGAATGGACGCCACCTCCCTTGGACAACAAAAAAAGACGACTTCTCACTCTATAATGGAGTGAAAGTCGTCTTCAATGTTCATTTTGCCTAACTATCCTAAATCCAATTCACATTGGTTTTACGCTTGCTTTTATGCTAGCTTTGGTTAGCTTTTTTAGCTTTCCCAATGGCTGTTTGAATATCAAGCGAAAGCTGATTAAGCTCATGATAGTCCTCTTTTTCAAATTTCTCGTTAAATTTCATTTGAAATTGAGCAGCTTCTCGAACCCGATTATAAAAATACAAATCTTGAATGCCTTTAAGCACCTTCGAGACCACATTGGATTGCTCCTCGAATTCGGTCTGCGCATCCAAAATCTCTTTGCGAATGCTGGTCATTTCTGTATCCAGCTGCGATGCGGCTTCAGCCGCTTTCTTCAACCGCTCACGCACATCCTCAGGCAAGCTTTCTTTAAACTTGTAGTTTAATGAATGCTCAATTGTCGCCCAAAAATTCATCGCTAACGTCCGTATTTGAATTTCAGCCAACACGATTTTGTATCCTAGTGCTGTTTGAACCGGATATTCTACAATCATATGGTAGCTTCGGTAGCCGCTGTCTTTGAAATTCGTAATATAATCCTTCTCATATACAAGGGAAAGATCTTTACGTGTGCGAATCAAGCCAGCTACTCGGTGAATATCATCCACAAACTGGCACATAATGCGAATACCAGCAATGTCCTCTATACCCGTATCCAATTGATCCGAGGGGACTTTGAGACGCTTGGCCTTTTCCAGAATACTAGAAATTCGCTTAACCCGGCCGGTGACGAATTCTATCGGCGCGTAAGCTTCTCGTATCTTCAGTTCGACCCGCATCGTTTTAAATTTCACTTTAAGTTCTTCAACCGCTTGTTCATAAGGC
Source organism: Pristimantibacillus sp. Z349TD_6 (assembly GCF_056173205.1). Lineage (NCBI taxonomy): Bacteria > Bacillati > Bacillota > Bacilli > Caryophanales > Paenibacillaceae > Pristimantibacillus (SeqCode) > Pristimantibacillus sp. Z349TD_6. The sequence goes on from NZ_CM149662.1 coordinate 4,941,358, forward strand.
TGTAAAAAAAGATTCCAGTCTCTACCGTCCATCCGGCCGCCTCCTGTTCTTAAACGTGATCTGCACCAACTGCTTCGGCAATATTGCGGTAGCCATCTTTGCGTAAACATTCCTTCAATCCACTCGTTAGCTCTCGCAGCACTCCAGGCCCTTTGTAAATAAGCGCCGTGTAGATTTCAACAAGTGAAGCTCCCGCGCGGATTTTATCGTATGCATCTTGTGCTGTAAAAATGCCGCCCGAGCCAATAATGGGCAGCTTGCCCCCGGTTTGGCGATATACCGACCGAATGACCTCCGTTGAACGTTCTCGCAGCGGCTTGCCGCTGAGCCCGCCCGCTTCGCCAGCATTCGAATGCTGAAGGCCTTGGCGCGATAATGTTGTGTTTGTTGCAATTATACCTGAAACTCCACTGTCCATAATAGTCGCAACGGTAAGCTCCAGCTGTTCATCTGTCATGTCAGGCGCAATTTTGACGAGAACAGGTTTTGCTTTTGCTCCTGTTTTCGCCGCTTGCGTGTTTATTTCCTTTTTTACAGCGGTAAGCAAATTTCTTAGTTCTTCACCATGCTGCAAATCACGCAAATCCGGAGTGTTCGGAGAGCTGATATTGACGACAAAAAAGTCGCCGTATGTATACAACTCGCGTATGCAGGTCTGATAGTCCTCATGAGCAAGTTCATTTGGCGTTATTTTGTTTTTGCCAATGTTAACCGCTATCGGGATTCTATTTATTTTGCGTCGTGACAGCTTCTCTGCCATTGCCGCTGTGCCATCATTGTTAAAGCCCATCCGATTAATAAGCGCTTCGTCTGATGGGAGGCGGAACAATCGCGGCTGCTCATTGCCAACTTGTCCTTTTGGCGTTACCGTTCCAACCTCAGCAAAACCAAAACCTATGCTTGAGAAACCGTCCGCAGCTTTGCCGTTCTTATCAAGTCCAGCAGCAAGTCCAACAGGGTGCGGGAATTGCAGTCCGAATAGTTCTGTAGTAAGCTCAGGCGACTTTGCTACGCCATACATCGCATTCATCAGACCATTCAGACCTGGAACTACACCGCCGGCAGCTAAGCCGTCAATCACAAGATGATGGGCCCTCTCAGGATCCATTCGAAAAAAAATAGGTTTTAAAATTGAAGAATAAATCAACTTACTCACTCCGATCTTAGATGTATGCTCTATCTGACAGTTTATCTTTTTTGCGGCAAAAAGAAAAGAGCCTGCACTGAAGGTGCAAGCTTCCATTGTATTGCGGCTTGTCTAGAAAACGATTACAATGAGATCATATTATTTATTACTATGAAATAGAGAGGTTGATTGACGATGAGTTCACCAAAAAGAAGACCGGCTACAATCAAAGCGAAACCGAAGGATGAAGTAAACAAAAAAGCGCTTGTGTGGATTGGTTCAATCGTCGGCGTCGTTGTTGTAGCTGTCGCGCTGCTTCTTATTTTTACCTCGTAAGCGGTCTACGTCAACCATTTATAGATTTTCAAGGGATTGGTTTCGTTTTGGAGCGGCTCCAGCTGAAAACGTTCTGCTGGCTGCTGCACCTTAGACGGAAGCGTCCCATTTTTTATTTTGACAACCGTTCCTAGCGGCACCATATCAAACAGCTCCTCCACATCAGCTTTGCCCATCCGGATACAGCCAAGTGATTCGTCCTTGCCAATACTGCCGGGTTCATCCGTTCCATGAATCGCGTACAGCGTATTCGATAATGTCATTCCTCGGCTTCCGAAGTTACCATCGTCACGCCCATTCGGATTTCTAACCTTTTCACTTATGTAGAAGCTTCCCTCAGGCGTTGCATCGCCTCCGAGGCCCACCTTATAGCTGCGCACAATGATATCCCCCTGAATAACAGCAAGTCGATAACTCGCTTTATCTACCACGACCTCTAGCGGCTGGCTCCACTGTTTATCCAAAATTCCATTTGTGCCTACGATCGGACTCGTTCTTTTTTCACTTTCCTCTTGCTGCTGATTTCCTGCTGCTTGTTCTTGTTCTTGGATTGAACGGTTTTTTTGTGCTTGCGCGGCTTTCAGCTTTCGCAATACAGCCGGAAACATAGAGCGCATACCGCTGCGTTCCCCGGAAAGAACATTGTTCGGATAAGGCCCAATAAGATCATCCAGCTTCTCCGGCCACTTTTTAAATTTTTTCTCATATTGATAGATGCCGCTTGCAAGCGTCCAGTGCGTCTCCTGCTTCACGCTCCATTCCTTATATTCTGCTGCAGCCGAGCTCGCCTCAGAAGGCTCACACTCGCAGGTAAGGCGGTCATACATCGTTACATCCAGCTTACTGCTTCCATTTTCTTTTTCTATGGACATGAGCAGTCTAGTGTTCCCTGTCCATTTCCGCCAGCCCTCATCTTCCTCAAGGCGAGCTGCAATGGTATGAAGAGGTGCTTGCTTGCCGGCTGCAATGAGGCTGTTCCATGCGCTGCCGACTGGATTTCGTTCTTTACGAGGTATAAACACAACGCCAATTGGGTTCACTTCAACTAAGGCTATAGGCTCGGGCTGCACTGGCCTTTCCTTGTATACAGAAGTGCTAGCTGGAGCAAACACTGCAACGAGCAGGAACAATAGAGCTAATGCTCCTAATTTGCGAGCTCGTCTTTTTTTCTTTTGCTGCAAATCCCAATCTTTAAGCAGCTGCAATTGATTTTCCGATAACGGATGACTTTCATGCTCGAAGGCATCGTATACTTCACCAGCTTGCAGGAAGCAATAATTCGCTTTGCCCTCCTTGCCAGCGATCTTGTATTGCTTGCCTAACAAATACCAACCCATTTGGTTATCAGGGTGCTGCTTTACAAATTGCTTCAAATAAAAAATATCTTCCGGAGAGTCCATCCCCCATCCTCCCGACATGTGGTATATATCCTCTATATCGGCAGGCAGGGAGTTTGATTGTAATCCCGAGTTCATTTCTGTTATTGCTGCATATACAAAAAAAGCTCCTCACCGCTGCATAGCAAAGCGGGGAGGAGCTTTTTTATCATCACTCAAAAATTAGTAATTAAAAGGAACGTCTGCAATTTTGATTGAATCTGTCGGACAGCCGTCAGCTGCATCCTGCAAATCATCGAACAAATCTTCAGGAATTTCAGTGTTGCCTGTATTACCGTCAGCTTTATAAATAACTTCTGCAAGACCTTCGTCATCATAATCATAAATGTCAGGAGCAGTCGCTCCGCAAGCTCCACAAGCGATGCACGTATCTTTTTCAACCCAAGTAAACTTACCCATGGAAATCCCCTCCCAAATAAATAAACGGAATAATCTCGTCTCTGTACAGTCAAGCTTCATTCATCAATATATAACAAACTATCGTCCTTTTGCAAGGATGTACCGCGAATTCGTTTATTCCTAATTAAGGTTGAAGGATCATCACCAAGCATTCCTGCCGTCAAAACAGCATCTTCTCCATACTTGTCGCGGAGCTGATCCATCGCTTTAGTCAACGCTTCTTTTCTCGGCTGTTTCTCGTAGCTGAACAAATCAAGCTGCAAGGCAGTTTCTGCAAGCAAAGTGAGGTTCTGGAGCGTTATGCCAAGCAGCCGAATCGGCTCGCCTTCCTTCCAATGTCGGTCATATAGCTTGCAAGCCTCCCTATAGAAATCTTCACTCGATTCCGTAGGTGCTGCAAGGGTGTGGGAGCGTGCAATCGTCGTCATATCCGGCTTGCGAATTGTGATTTGAACCGTAGTTGCGACCATCTTCTGCCTTCGCAGCCTGCGACCTGTCTGATCCGCCAAATTAAGCAGCACCCGGAAAACATCTTCCCGCGAAGTAATATCGCTTGGAAGCGTGGTCGTATGACCGATCGATTTGTTCCGTTCCCGATTTGGGTTAACTTCAGAGTAATCAAGTCCGTAGGCAGCTGATTTCATCCAAGAGCCAACTACGCCAAAATGCTTATTCAGCATCGTTTCCTCCGATGCTGCCAACTGGCCAATCGTCCGAATATTCAGCTTGCTGAGCTTATCAGCCGTTTTTTTGCCAATGCCAAACAAATGATCGCACGGCTTATCCCAAAGCACCTTTTGCACATCACGAATCCGCAGCACAGTCAGCCCGTTTGGTTTTTTCATGTCGGATGCCATCTTTGCAAGCAGCTTATTTGGAGCTAAACCAATAGAACAAGGAAGAGACCACTCGGACTTGATTCGCTGCTGCAGCGAAGCCGCAATATCAAGCGGCGAGCCGAACATTTTCGAACCGGTAATGTCCATATAACATTCGTCAATCGATACAGACTCAACGAGCGGCGTATATTGTCTAGCGATTGCCATAAAGCCATGTGAATATTTACGGTATAATGAAAAGTCCGGTTTGATTAATATAAGCTCAGGACAAAGTGTTAGTGCCTGTCTGACTGTCATTCCCGTCTTTATCCCTCTGCTCCGTGCTGCATAAGAACAAGTGACGAGGATACCCTTTCGCTGCTCAACGCTGCCTGACACCGCAGTTGGTTTGTCCTTATATTTCTCCGGCTCCTCAGCCTCATGTACGGAACAATAAAAAGCATTCATATCTAAATGAATGATAACTCGGCCCTTAGCCGGATAGAACTCATTTGTATTCGTCATAATCGCGCAACACACCGCCTAACCTAAGCCATAAGCCTACATAAGCTTATCCACCCAAGCATACAATTCCAATAGGGTCAAGTCAACGAAGCACGCGCGAGCTGACAAAAATTCCTTTTGCCCCCTCTACTTTCAAGGCGACAAGTGTTATAATACTAAATTATGATTTGAAAAGGCATTCAGTGAAGGAGGCGTCCCGTTAATGACAAAAAACATATCTATATTCGATACGACGCTGCGTGACGGTACTCAAGGTGAAGGGATCAGCCTGTCGGCAGATGACAAATTAAAAATTGCCCAGAAGCTCGACACGTTGGGCGTTCATTATATTGAAGGCGGAAATCCTGGAAGCAACAGTAAGGATATTGAGTTTTTTCAGCGGATCAAAGCTTTCAATTTAAGCGCCAAAATTACTGCCTTCGGCAGCACTCGTCGCAAAAACAGTTTGGCAGAGCAGGATGCCAGCCTTGTTCGCATCGTGGAGTCCGGTGTTCCGGCTGCTACGCTTGTAGGCAAGTCATGGGATTTCCATGTACATACAGCCCTGCAAACGACTTTAGAAGAAAATATGTCGATGATTTTTGATTCCATTGCTTTTCTAAAGCAAAATCAAATGGAAGCCTTGTTTGATGCCGAGCATTTTTTCGATGGCTACAAGAACAATCCAGAGTATGCCATTGCTGTTTTGAAGAAAGCACAGGAAGCTGGCGCCAACTGGCTCGTCCTATGCGATACAAACGGCGGCACATTGCCTAGTGAAATCCATGAAATCGTTTCTCGCGTGAAGCAGGAGCTAACGGCCCCTATCGGCATTCATACACATAATGACTGTGAGCTGGCTGTCGCAAACTCTTTAGCAGCAATCGAAGCCGGAGCTCGTCAAGTACAAGGCACGATCAACGGCTACGGCGAGCGCTGCGGGAACGCGAACCTATGCTCCATCATTCCTAACTTGCAAATCAAAATGAATTATGACGTTTTGCCAGAGGATAAGCTTCGCACATTGACGAGTACAGCTCGATATATCAGTGAAATTGCGAATGTTCACATGCCTGTTGGTCAAGCTTATGTCGGCAATGCCGCATTCGCTCACAAAGGCGGCATTCATGTCTCCGCCATTATGAAGGATTCCAAAACCTATGAGCATATTCAACCAGAGCTTGTTGGAAACAAGCAGCGAATACTAGTCTCTGAGCTCGCAGGACAAAGCAATATCATATCCAAGGCGAAAGAGCTTGGACTTGACGTCAACGCAAATAATGAGAAAACAAAGCTCATTATGGATCAAATTAAAGAGCTCGAGCATCAAGGCTACCAATTTGAAGGCGCCGACGCTTCCATGGAGCTGCTGCTTCGCGAAGCATTCGGCAGCGAAGTAAAAGAGTTGTTCAAGGTTGAATCCTTCAAAATGCTCGTAGAAAAAACAAACGGCCAAATGATTTCAGAAGCGATTGTAAAAATCAACGTTGGCGGCCAACAAGTTTATATGGCTGCTGAAGGTAATGGACCTGTCAACGCCCTCGATAACGCTCTGCGCAAGGCGCTGGTGCAGTTTTATCCGGAAATTGTTGATATCCATCTATCCGATTATAAAGTCCGTGTAATCGACGAGAAGGACGCTACAGCAGCTAAGGTGCGAGTTCTAATCGAGTCGACTGGACTAAACAATACGTGGAGCACAGTTGGCGTATCAAACAACGTTATCGAAGCAAGCTGGGAAGCTCTCGTAGACAGCATACGTTACGCCCTGCTTAACATGGTAAAGGTTGACAGTACGCTCGTTGATCCTCACGATCGCATGGGCCTCGTCAATCATTAAAACAACAAAAAAAGAGTCGAACAGGTTATTCACGCCTGCTCGACTCTTTTTTTGTTGTTGCTGCCGACTACATCCATTTCTCAATCATGCGTTCCCACTCCGCATAAGGAATGACGCCATTGATCCGCTCTCTAATTACACCTTCGCTGTCAATAAGGAACGTTGTTGGAAACGTATCTACCTTATACTGCTTCGTCACATCGCCCACCCGATCCATTAAGATTGGAAACGTGAACTCATATTCTTTGACAAAGTCTCTAGCTGCCCGTTCTTTATCGAATTTCGTAGCATTAACGCCAACGAGTGAAATTTTTTCCCCGTATTGCTCATGCAGGCGCTGCAGGTCCGGCGCTTCCAGTTCACAAGGACCACACCAGGATGCCCAGAAATTAACGAAAGTCAGTTTATCCTGTTTGCCCCCTATTTCATAGGACTTCTCATCAAGATCAGGAAGTTTGAAGGTTGTCGCTTGAAATCCCGCTTTCGGCTTAAAATCAACTGAAGTGGCTGCTATCGCTGCTGAATCCGAGTCATCATTTTTATATTGAAATACAGCTAATCCTGCAAACAGCAACGCAATCGTAAATAGTGCTGCGACACGTTTCATGAGGTTCCATCCTTTTTTTCACTTTTTCAAATGCCTATATCGCTTCATGGTATCATGCACCGTATAGAAGCTCAATACACAGGACAAATTAGCCATCAAAACGTCATTTTTAAAGAAATGGTTCTTATCTATTCTCTGACGACTATTATGGGTAAGTTGAGTATAATTCATACTCAGCCTTGTTGAAATTAGCGGACTTAAGCCTATTTCGTTATACTTAATTCATTCGCATTATAAAAAGGAGGCATTGTGTTGAAAACACACCAAACGCGTGGCTGCATAACCAAATCGGCATTCGAGCGGCTTATTCAAATATGTGCGGATGCTCAACCTTTTGAGGCATGTGGCATTATGGCAAGCAGCCAATCCCTACATTCCATTACCGCTGATCAAAATGAAGCCATTATAGATATCGTTATCCCCATAACTAATAATCATAACGATCCCATGCATTCGTTCTCGTTTGATCCGACCGAGTGGACCGCTGCTTATTATGACATGCAAAAAAACCGACAAACGCTTGTCGGCTTATTTCATTCGCATCCGCGTACAAAGGCTATTCCGTCTTCTAGCGACACTGACGGTTTCCTGCCCGCTTCGGAGCTTTCCTATTGGATTGTTTCACTGGAGAACATGAAATCGCCTGACGTTAAGCCCTATCGCCGCTCAGAAGGTTCATTTATTCCACTGCAGCTAGTGCTTGCTTAAATAGGCATACAGATCGCCGAGTGTCGTAATATTTCGTTCCAAAATACGCGTCAAATAGTTCCGCCACAGCTTTGCTGTCATGATTGAATCCTGCAAAGCATGATGCCGCTCTGTAATTGGAATACAGCAGCTCTCAAGCAAATCATCGAGACTGTATCCTTCCAGATTAGGCTCCAGCCATTTGGCCACCATCATCATGTCCAGCACTCTGTGGTTCAAATTAATCTTTGACGTCCTCCACAATGCCGCGTTCAGAAATTGCTTATCGTGGCCGGAAGCATGTGCGATAAGCAGCCTTCTGCCGACAAACTCCATAAAATCATGAAGCACCTGCATCAAATCAGGAGCATCCTGTACCATTTCATTCGTAATGCCGGTCAGTTCGACAATCGCTTTCGGAATTCTTCGTTTTGGATTCACGAGACTATAAAAGGTTTCACTTTCAACAAGCTCGCCATCTCGAAACAATACAGCGCCAAATGAAATAATTTCATCCCCATTATTCGGATAAAAGCCCGTTGTCTCTAGATCAAAAACAATGACCTCCAGCTCTCGAAGAGGCATATCGAACATCGACTGCTTGCGCTGCTCTTTATTGACATTCCGAATAAACGCCATTTGCTGCGCATTTTGCGAGCCTAACATAGAAGCGATGGCAGGCGTAAATCCTCCCATTTTGTATAGGTTCCACATGCGACCGACGCCTTTTTGTTCCTTCATTTCTCCACCGCCTTACGTAAACCTGCCCATTGTTTGCTTAAAAACCGTTCGTTGCAACCTCTTGCCAAGACGCAGTCCGCTCTTAAGCTCATCCGTCATTTCCTTCGTAAGCTTATGGCTCGACAGCTTTCCATTGTTGGCATATAAGCCATCTGCATTTTTCTCAGTCGTCATTAGACGGAGCCGGAGAAAAATCCGAAAAGCTTGATCATAAATAGCCCCGTCGGCTGATGACATCTTTCCTGCCTTTACAAGCATTCTAATTCTCTCAAGCGTAGAGGTTTCACGGATGCCTTCTTGTATTGATAATAGCCGAATCGAATTAACCATAGGAATATAGGCGCCATATTTAATATCTAAGCTGCCCGCTTCCTCGCCATACTGCTCCTTTAGCAATTGGCCAAAAAAGCCTAGCAGCACCTTATGCCGAAGCGTATTATCCAGCATCCGCTGCAGGATGATCTGGTGGTTAAGCATATCAATAAAAAACAATTCTTTAAGCTGTTCAATTAGCTTATAATCTCCATAAATACAGCGGCCATCAGCGATAATAAGCAAATAACGCACTGCCTCCCACGCAGGCTCCTCAAACCAAGCACCCAGTTTAACGCCCCACTCCGAAATGGACAAACACCAATCCGCGTTGCTGCTTAGCACATTGCCCTCACAAGGCGGGTAACCTACACTTTGGAGATTGTTTACAATGAGCGCACTTAAATTCAAAAAATAGTTCTTAACTTCTGTTGAATCAGCCACTGGATCTTGATAGACAACTCCGCTGTCTTGATCGCTTGACAAAGTTTGCTCTTGCCGACCGCCGCTGCCGAACAATACATATGCGTAAGGCACGGGGGGAGAACCATTCCCCCTCCGTGCCATTTCCGCTTCTGCGAGGATAATCGAGCGCTGAATCACCGCATCGTGCACCTCATTTAATTGTTCATTAAATTGTTCGACTGGACGCGTTGGGAGAAGAGCCTCCATATGCTCGTGAACCTGATCCCGCAAGTTTCGCAGCCTATCCACATGATCAGCTGAACCAATCTGCTTAAGCAGCTGCAATCGCACCGGATCACTCATGCGACGCTCTCTCCTTTCGGTCAGTCCATCGCGTTCCTTCTATTAGCCTTGAATGTTTTGACCAGCTTTTTTCATTTGCTCAGGATAACCATAAGCTCCATGCTCACTCAGGTCAAGACCGATAATTTCTTGCTCTTCTGTTACGCGGAAGCCCATCACAAGCTTCATAATGCCTAGAATAAGGAATGATGCAGCGAGTACGAATGCGCCAACGACTACTACCGATTCGAATTGAACCCAAAGTTGCTTCCAGCTGCCTGTGTCGATCAAGCCGCCTGTACCTACGCCCACTTTATCTGCGAGTTCTTGCGTTGCAAAGATACCGTTGGCAAGCGTACCCCACACACCAGCCGCGCCATGTACAGATAGAGCATAGATAGGATCATCAACTTTAACTTTCTCGAAAAATTTCACACTGTAGAACACGAGCACGCCAGCTACTAAACCAATGACGACTGCCGCCCAAGGAGCGACGTAAGCACAAGAAGCTGTAATTGCAACTAGACCTGCTAGCGTACCATTCAGCATAGCCGTAATGTCAGCTTTGCCTGTTACTGCCCAAGAAATAAGAAGCGCTGCAACGCCGCCTGCGCCTGCTCCAAGCATCGTGTTGAATGCTACATATCCAAAAAATCCATCGCCAATCGCTACCGTGCTGCCTGCGTTGAACCCAAACCAACCTACCCATAGAAGCAATACAGAAAGTGCTGTGAATACTTGGTTATGTCCCAAAATCTCATTCGCAGAGCCGTCTTTGTTAAATTTACCAATACGAGGTTTAAGTAATACAGTCGCTGCAAATGCTGCAAGCGCACCCGTTAAGTGAACAACTGTGGAGCCTGCAAAATCTTGCGCTCCATCTTCAGCCAGCCAACCGCCGCCCCAGATCCAGTGAGCTACTACAGGATAGATTATGGCAATGAAGAATACGGTAAATACGATATAAGCTGAAAGTTTAGCTCTTTCTGCAAAACCGCCCCATGCTATGGAAAGCGAAACCGCTGCAAATGCTAATTGGAATAAGAAGAATACTGTACTAGGATAGCTCTCGCCTTCACCAGCTGCTAGGGATGGATCGAAGAAGAAATTGCCCCAACCGATCAATGCGTTAATTCCGCTATCGCCGCCAAATGCGATGCCGTAGCCGAAAGCCCAATAAATAAGTGCTGCCAAACCCGTTGTGAAAATTGTTTTGCCAGCAACGTGACCAGCATTTTTCATCCGTGTTGATCCTGTTTCAAGAAGAATAAAACCGCCTTGCATAAGTAGAACAAGAATGAATGCGAGCATAACCCATAGAGAGTTGAGACCCATGTTCAACGTTGCTGCGGAAGGATCCTCTGCAAACGCCATTACCGGGAACAATAAGGTGAAGATTCCTAAAGCTAACATCGTTTTCTTAATCATTACGACCACTCCCTAAATGTTATATTTCCTTACACGTTAAGAAAGACTTAATGTCATTATAGTCAGTAGTGCTCAATTTGACAATACGTTTTAACTATTTTTATAAAAAAAATCAAACGTTCGGCATATAATCTAACACGAACGTTAAGAAATGAGGCAAATCAACCCCAAAATCGTTAGCGGAAACTCCTTATTCTTCGCATTTTCACTCTATATAGGTATTGGTTCCTACTTTTTCTAGTTAAAAGCGTAAATCACTATGACTCACACCCGTTTCATGTCACCTAAATTGCGTTATATAGAAGAAACACATAAAAACGCTCTGTCGAAATTGAAAATTGACACTAAAATTGTATAGTCATGTAACACGTTTGACTGTATGGTTACTTTCCTATTATCATTAGAGGAACAATAGTTATACGTTTTCCCATAAGATGGTGATTGAGAATTTCACCTCAATAGGTAATGATGTTCTTTTAGACATGACGAGCTAAAAAAACAAACCTGTTCTTTGTCGACACATCATCTCAGAATGAGATGAAACATAAGCTTAGTACGCAAGCGGGATCTAGTTTACTTATATTTTGAACGAATGGAGGATTTGAAAATGTATCGTATCGGAGAACTATCCAAGCTTGCGCAAATCAGTGCACGAACCATTGATTATTACACTTCAATCGGTCTAATAGAGCCTGCAGAGCGTTCCGCCAAAAACTATCGCCTCTATTCTGATGAAACTTTGCAGCGTCTGGAACGTATTGAACAGATGAAAAAAGATAAATATACATTAGATGAGATTAAGGCCACAATTGAAAGCTGGAGCAAGATTACACCTGAGGAGCAGGTCTCACGTAAGCTTACGGACTTGCAGTACCATCTAAGCCAGCTCGAGCGTGAAGTGAAGGAGTTAGAGCCTGTTATTAAGAAGCTCAAGCCTCGTCAAGCCAATCACCTCTACACGCGTCTCATGCCGCAAACCGCAGCTTGCATAGAGGCACTAATGCTTCTCATTAACAAAAGCTCCCTCATGTAGCTATACATTTCATCAAAAATTGGAGGAATGACTCAATGGCGTTTATCTATGTTTTAATCGTACTTGCATTTATACTAACAATTTGGGCTCAATTCCGAGTCAAAGGAACGTTTAAAAAATGGACGCAAGTTCAAGCCAACAGTGGTTTGACCGGTTATCAGGCTGCACGAAGAATGCTTGATTCTAACGGACTTCATGATGTACCGATCGAGCCAGTACGCGGTACACTAACCGATCATTACGATCCGATTCACCGAGTTGTACGTTTGTCGGAGCCGGTGTATTATGAAAATTCAATTTCAGCGATTTCAGTCGCTTGTCACGAAGTCGGCCATGCCATTCAGCATGCGGAGCATTACCCAATGCTCGTGCTCAGACATCGTATATTCCCAGTCGTGAACTTTGCGTCCGGTGTAGCTCCATTTTTATTTATTGCCGGTATTCTATTCTCTGCACTCAACCTAATTGGGCTTGGCATCATATTTTTCTCAGTAGCAGTTGCCTTTCAGGTCATTACACTTCCGGTTGAATTTAATGCAAGCAACCGAGCTAGAGACATTATGGTTGCAGAAGGGTTCATAACGAATGATGAGGAACGCGGAGTTGCAAAGGTGCTTAACGCAGCGGCTTTAACGTATGTAGCAGCGGCTCTCTTGTCCTTGCTGGAGCTTGTCAGATATATCTTAATCTTCGTAGGCGGCAGCCGTCAGGAATAAACTTACGTGTCTTATAGCTAAACAAAAGAGGAGCAGTTCCCCTTCGGTCTTCATCGACCGATAGGAACTGCTCCTCTTTTTTTGTTCTTTTATCTATTTTATCGTGTTCTGGAAATAACGAAGCAGAAAACCGTGAAACACTTTCGCAACCAAAGGCAATTTCTCATTTGAACGCTGGATAAGTCCGATTGTACGAGTCACCTGAGGTTCGATCACCCTAACTTTAGTCGGCTGCAATGGCCCTGTATAGTGAAGCGCCATCTCTGGAAGAAGACTTACGCCCATCCCAGCGGCTACCAAACCGCGAATCGTATCCGTCTCTTCCCCTTCAAAACCAATCTTCGGTGTAAAACCTGCCTCTTGGCATGCCCCCCAAACGATTGGCCTAAGCGAATACCCTTCGCTAAACAACACGAACGTCTCATGCTCCAGCTCTTTCAATTCAATCGATACTTTGTCCGATAAGCGATGCCCCGGCGGCAATATCGCATATAGCTCCTCTGTCAGCAATACTTCGCCGCAAACGAATTCATGTTCATCCGGGAAAGGAGATATAAACGCCAAGTCAATCTCGCCTTTCACCATGTCACGAATAAGCGAAGGATACATCCCCTGCTTAAATTTAAATTTCACATTCGGATGGAGCTTGCGGAAAGCTGCCACAACCTGTGGAATTAATGAGATCCCAAGACTATGCGGGAAGCCCAGTCTAATTTCCCCCTTCTCGGGGTCAAGAAATTCATGTATTTCAATGACAGCACGTTCCAGATCAGCCAATATCACTTCAGCGCGCTTTAGAAAAAGCTGACCGACTGGTGTGAGCTGCAAATTTCTACCTTTTTGAACGAACAGTTTTACGCCAAGCTCTTCTTCAAGCTGATGAATCTGCCGGCTTACTGCAGATTGCGCCACATGCAGCTCTTCCGCCGCTTGCGTTACATGCTCTTTTTTCGCTACTTTTACAAAATAATGAAGCTGACGAAGTTCCATACCGGTTCAATTCTCTCCCGTACTTACATAGTTTTTATGAGTATCGCTGTTTCTTTTGAGTCTTTATTCGGTCAAAGAAATGGTAGAGCAAGAAGCCTGCAAGAGCGCCACCAACATGTGCCCATAAATCCACTTTGGCTACTACAATCGAATAAATAACCCCAAATATTAATATCGTATACACCGTTTTACGAGAGCTCTCGTCAAGCTGAGCCTTGCGGAACAACGATATGAACAGAAACGCGCCATACACGCCGTAAATAGCCCCTGAGGCTCCTACACCCACATGACCATAAAGATCGTCTTGCAGCACATTTACGAAAGCGCTCATCGCATTTCCCGCAATCCCACAAAGTAAATAAAATATAATATATCTCGTTTGTTTAAGCAGATACTCTAGCGGCGGTGCAAACACGAGCAAAGCAAACATATTGTAGAGCAAATGCTCAAATCCCGCATGCATGAACATGCTTGTTAAATAACGCCATGGCTGTTCTAATCCAAATGGATCATTCACTGGGTCAGTAGCAAACGCGCCATACTGATATGCATGCAAGGAATCATTAGGATCGCCATTCCATAATACGACAATAAAATAAATAATATTCAATAAAATTAATATTGATGTTACGGGATACATCTTTAAGTAAGAGCGAAAGCTCTCATATCGCAAGAAGATCACGAGTACATCCCCTTTCTCAATCCAACAATTGGACAAGGTTGTTTCATAACGATTATAATAAATCTGGTATTGACCATATCTCATTAGAGGAGGAAATTTACAAATGACACAAGAACGTAATGGAGCTGCCACATTCAAAGGCAACCCGATCACATTAGTAGGACCAGAACTTAAAGCAGGGGACAAAGCCCCAGATTTCAATCTTAACAAATCACTTGTTGAAAATGTTTCCCTCAAGGACTACTCCGGTAAGATCAAACTAATCAGCGTTGTGCCTTCAATCGACACTGGCGTTTGCGATGCACAAACTCGTCGCTTTAACGAAGCTGCTGGCGAACTAGGCGACAATGTTGTTGTCCTAACTGTCAGCGTTGACCTACCGTTCGCACAAGCACGCTGGTGCGGTGCTGCAGGTATCGACAAAGTTGTGCTGCTGTCTGACTACAAAGCGCATAGCTTTGGTGAATCATATGGCGTATATATTAAAGAACTTGGTTTGGATCAACGTTCGATCTTCGTTATCGATGCTAATGATACGATCCAATATGTTGAATATTTGCCTGAAATGACAGAGCACCCGAATTACGAGCAAGCAATCAACGCTGTAAAAGCACTCGTGTAAATTCAAAACAAAGAAGTTTTTCAGCACTATTGCAAACAAAGCGAGTGAAGGCTACCCTTCCTCGCTTTGTTTATGAATTAATTATTTACTTTAAATGCAGCTAGCTTCTTATCAAGCGTACGATATAAATCCATAATGACTCTGTAATTAGAACCAAGATCCCCTAATGAGCCGCGGGATGCTGAATAAATATCGACAGCTGATTGGAGCGGATTTACGCTAATAACGGAAACGGTGATGTCCATCGTTCTTCCAAATGCTGTGCGCTTCTCCAGCACAATCTCCCCTACGGATTGCACCTCATGAAGCACCTTATATCCTTGCATTTTCTTAAGAGTCGATATCACTTCTTCCCAAGCCTTATCTTTCGACAGCTTGTAGAAATGAGATTTGAGCATTGGATCCTTAGCCCTGTCGCCCGTCTGTTCATGACTGCGCAGCAGCCCGATCAAGGTCCGCTTCAACAACAACGATCTCCCCCTCCGGCATCTATGTACATTACTCTATATGATACCATGATTTGTCCCATGAAAAAAGAGCTATCACTGGATTTAACCAGCAAATGCTCTTTATTTGAAAATGAGAACCCGCCTATGCCGTCCGACTCACATGTTTCTGAACCCGCTTACGCAGGTGGGTGACCGCAGAACCGCTTTTGAGATCCCCTTTCGGGGGCATGTCAGCTGCGTCTCGATGTTGGTCTCCCGTGAAACAGCCATTGGTTCAAAACAGCGTAAAGCCGTAACGAGCATCGCAGGAGGTATTGCTTATTATAGACTGAACAAAAGAAAAAGTAAACTTTGATGGGCTGTTATTTACTGGAGCCGCTCGAATCTTCCTTAACTAAATCGATACGGTCTAGCTCGGCAGCCTTCTCTGCTTCTTCTTCCTCTGCCAAACGCGCTTTTTCCGCTTGGTCTTGAAGCTTCTGGTAAATCAAGTTGAAGTTCCAGAACGCCAGGTAAGCGATGATGCTGCCCATAAAGAAAGGAATAAGAAAAGTGAATCTAGTACTGAAATACATAACCGCGCCGCTCATAATTGCTGTTGAAAGCGAACGGAAAGGTTTGCCGATCGTAATGAGAACGGCGTTTTTCAGTAATTGAAACGTTTTCATATGATAGTGGACAAGCATAGAGAAAAAATTAAATAGCGATACGATTAACAGCAGCAAAAATGCAATGAAAATGTATGAAAGCAAATTCAATTGTTCACGATATACGATAAAGTCAACAACCATAATCGCAAGCAGTATCGTATAAATAATACCGCCTAGCATACTTTGCTTATAATTTTCCTTGTAGCCGCGGAAGAACGTTTTGAACAGCGCAACGTCACTCTCACCCATTACCCATTTGCGCGCAACCGCAAACATAGCTGCTGTTGCTGGAAATAAGGAGAACGGCGCGACGACTGCCATCGCAATAAGAGCGGAATAGATTTGATTGACATCCTGTGACAAAACCAATCCCCATGCAAAAAAAGCGAATGGAATCGAACAGATCAACCACAAAACATTAATAACTGCCAATCTCATGATCCATTCCGAAATTCGGTAAAACCCACCCATTAGCCCCTTTGGTTCCATCGGATCTGCCTCCAGAAAAGTAAGATTACTCCCACTAAACTACAAAGTATAGCGGAATTCGTATATCTGTTTTGTAATAAGACAACCAATAGAATAATAATAAAAAAATCGAGGTCGTCCAGATGCCCGTTAGGGATCACGGACTTCCTCGATTTTTTTGGTTATACAAGGGAAACGATTATTAGTTATTTACATAACCGTCGGAAGAGCTTTTTGGACGACGGTTTTCTGGACGTCCTTCGCTGCTTCTTTTACCAGCGTAGCCGCCGCCACTGCTGCTGCCGCCACGGGACTCATAGCCACCGCGCGAGCTGCCGCCAGTACTGCTGCCGCTGCTGCGTCTGTCATCGCGACCGCGATATCCGCCGCCACCGCTGCCGCCAGTGCTGCTGCTGCGATTGCCGCCGTATGAAGAGGACGAACCGCTGCGGTTGAATGGACGACCGTTTGAACGAATGTCCGGCTTGCGTTTTTTCGCGCGAAGCGGATCTTCCGGTGTCAATTCGATTTCTACGTTTTTCTTCTCGCCAGTCAGCAATTTAATTGCTGCTGAGAGCAAGTGAACGGAATCATATTGCTCAAGCAATTGAATCGAAATCGCTTTGTACTCAGAGAACTCTTCGTTTTGAACGACTTCAAGAAGACGTTCAGCTGTTACGCGTTGTTTGCCTTCAATCGCTTCTGCGATGCTTGGAAGCGGCTTGCGGTTCATCTTCTGACGCGTTACTTTCTCGATGAAATGCAAGTGGTCCGTTTCACGAGGTGTAACGAATGACCAAGCTGTACCTTCTTTACCTGCGCGGCCTGTACGACCGATACGGTGAACATAGCTCTCAGGATCTTGCGGAAGGTCAAAGTTGATAACATGCGTTACGCCGGATACATCAAGGCCACGAGCAGCAACGTCAGTCGCTACCAATACATCAATGCTGCCATCACGGAATTTACGCATTACGCTGTCGCGTTGGTTCTGCGACAAGTCGCCGTGCAAACCGTCTGCTGTATATCCACGTTTTTGAAGCGCTTCGCTAAGCTCATCAACCCGACGTTTTGTACGACCGAAAATGATAGCTAGCTCAGGGGATTCCATATCAAGCAAGCGGCTAAGCGCTTCGAACTTCTGGCGCTCATGCACTTCAATATAAGATTGCTCAATAAGTGGAGCTGTGATTTGTTTTGGAATAACTGAAACATGCTCAGGGTTTTTCAGAAATTGCTGTGCAAGCTTCTGAATGTTTGTTGGCATTGTTGCAGAGAACAGCATGGTGTGACGCTCGTCTGGCACTTGCTTAAGGATAGATTGAATATCCTCCATGAAGCCCATATCAAGCATTTCATCTGCTTCATCCAAAATAACGGTTTGTACATCTTCAAGACGGATTGTTTTGCGGTTGATGTGATCAAGCAAACGTCCTGGTGTACCAATAATAATTTGAGGTTTCTTCTTCAATGCACGGATTTGACGACCAATTTCTTGTCCGCCATAAATCGGCAATGAGCGAAGACCTTTGTACCTTGTCAGCTTCCCGATCTCGTCAGCCACTTGAATAGCGAGTTCACGGGTTGGCGTCATTATTAATGCGACAATGCGTTCCTCGCTTGTCGGAATTTTGTTAATGAGCGGAATTCCGAATGCCGCTGTCTTTCCTGTACCCGTTTGTGCTTGGCCAATTAAATCTTGTCCCGCCATAGCAATAGGGATAGCTTTGTCTTGAATCGGGGTAGATTCCTCGAATCCAAGTTCGGTAATTGCTTGTAACACTTTTGGTTCCAAGCCAAATTCAGCAAATGTTTTCAAACTTTTCTCAAACTCCTTTTATCTGCAGCCTACTTAAGAATATCCAAATCATTATAGCACACAATCAATCGTGAATACCAGCAAACCAATTTAAGACATACTAAGCATGCCAAAATAAAGGAATTAAACAAGTCGGTTGCATTGGAGCGATTTTATTGAATCCGCATTCCCTGCGTTACCTTTTTACAATCCCTATGATGACGATAGGCGCCTTCCTTATCGCACTGGGCTTCAATTTTTTTCTAATTCCGCACCAGCTGCTTAGCGGTGGAATATCTGGTATTTCCATGATGGTCGGCTATATTACGGGCGGAAACATCGCCTTGCTTTATTTTATCCTCAATGTGCCGGTGCTATTATGGGGATGGTTTATCGTAGGTCATCGCTTTATTATATGGAGCGTCTACACCGTTGTCGCCTCTACGGTATTCCTACAGGTTATACCCGTCATGAAAATTGCGGATGACCTTATGCTTGGCGCTGTATTCGGCGGGATTATAGTCGGGTTTGGCAGCGGTTTAACACTTCGGTACGGCGGCTCATCAGGCGGTTTCGATATTATCGCCTCGATTGCAACGCGAAAACACGATTGGCCAATAGGCATGATTATATTTTTATTGAATGGCGTAGTCATTGCAGTATTGATTTTGTTTACGAAGGACTGGAATTTAGCCTTATACTCGCTCGTCGCTATTTTTTCCGCTGGAAAAGTAGTAGATCTCATCCACGTGAGGCATATTAAACTTACGGCCTTCATCATCACGACCAAAACCGAAGAGCTGCTCGCAAAGCTGCTCTTGCACCCGCGCGGAATTACAATAATAAAAACACGCGGTGCATATTCTTCGGGTGATCGCGATATGCTGATGACTGTAAGAACGAAATATGAAATAGCAGAGCTTTGCAAAACGATTACCACCATCGACCCGCGTGCATTCATTAACATCGTAGAAACGGTTGGTGTCATCGGCGATTTTTACAAGCCAAAAGACTAAATCATATACGCAGGTATGGATTTTACACCGTATCCCTATGTTTTTGAAAATGATCCTGATATAATGTTTGTATCCCGTAGTTTGGTTTCTTGCCATATGATTTCCCCTAAACATTAGATATGAAAGGGTGAGGCTCAGGTGGATATGGAAACGGTCAAATTGTCTCAAATTGTAGAGAAGCTAGCCCCAGAGCTCAGTCCTTTTCTTACGAAACGCGAATTGGACATCAGCATTGTGCTGCGTGACGGTCTTGCAGTATTAGAGCCTGCTGACGCAATGGAAATTGTGCAGCACAGTATTTGCAATCAGCAGAGAGAAGCTTTGTTACAATGACAATGCGGGACACACACGGATTATTTATGCGCCAGTCGAGTCACACTCGGCTGGCTTTTGTTTGTTTTGCGGGAAAACGGCGGCGATAATCCCCTATTTGCAAGTCTTTATTTCAGCTTTTTAGCAAATTTTCAATATGAGTTTTATGACAATTGTAAAAAAGTTAATGACCCAGACATGCCATCTGCTTTATAATTTGAACAGAATAGCTAACGGGGAGAGAGCAAAATGGACAACATCATTTCAACATTGCTGCTGCTGTACAGCTTGCTCACTGGAAGCGGAGAGCATAACACCGCAGTGAAGCAGCTAGCAATTGCATACTTAAATTCCGCAGCTGGCCAAACCATCATTGATCCGGATGCAGCTGCAAATGGAGGCGAAATCTCAGGGAAAAATCACGCTGGACTCATCATAAAAGACCCGCAGCCTGAAACACCACCGATCAAAGGAATCTATGTAACTGCTCACAGCGCAGGCGGTGCGCGCATGGAATCGCTTTTAAAGCTGCTGGACGACACGGACCTCAATAGTATGGTAATCGACATTAAAGATGACAACGGCTACATTACATATCCTACTACAACACCCGAACTGCTAGAGGTTGGCGCTTCGAAGAAATATATCCGAGATATTAATGAACTTATGCTTACTTTAAAAAAACATAATATTTATCCGATAGCCAGAATTGTAGTCTTCAAGGATACGGTACTTGCGCGAAAGCAGCCTGAGTTGTCTTTCCTCCAGCAAGACGGAACGATATGGAAAAACAATCGCGGTGAGAGCTTCGTAAATCCTTATCGCAAAGAAGTATGGGATTATAATATTGCTGTCGCCAAGGAAGCAGCAAAGCTTGGCTTTAAGGAAATCCAATTCGACTATGTTCGGTTCCCAGAGGGCTTTGATAACAAATCAGATACACTGACCTTCAGCAAGGCTGATCAGAGCCGCGTGGACACAGTCGCTGGATTTGTCAAATATGCTAGAGAGCAGCTTCAGCCGCTCGGTGTTAGGGTTTCGGTAGATATATTTGGTTATGCGGCATCCGTACCGACAGCCGAAGGCATTGGCCAAGATTTTGTGAAAATTTCAAATGATGTGCATGTCATTTCGCCTATGGTTTATCCTAGTCACTATAGTACAGGATGGTTTAAACAAAAGGATCCTGACAAAAGCCCATATGAAACTATAAAAGGCGCCATGCTCGATACGCATAAGAAGCTTGATCCGGGTACGGAGGTTAAACCGATTATTCGCCCGTGGATTCAAGATTTCACAGCAAGCTGGCTAGGCGCGGGTCATTTTGTGAAATATGGCAAAACGGAAGTCGAAGCTCAGATTAGAGCTTTGAAAGAAACAGGCATCAAGGAGTTTCTACTATGGAATGCCGGAAACAAGTACACTCCTAACGTAAATTATAATTAGCTTAAATCATATTTTAAACACAAAAAAAGTCCACCTTCGCTAACAAAGCGGCGGTGGACTTTTTTAATATTTATTTTTATTGGGATAAACGAAGTGCCAGCTCGTACATATCCGTGTCAAATGGTTTCTTCGTATTGACAACAAGATCAATATCAGTCGTTACGAGCTCGCCTTTAACAACGCCGCAGCCTTTGCCTGAATCGCCAGCCATTAGCTGTCTAACGGCAAAATCACCAAGACGGCTTGCTAGAATACGATCGATTGCCGTCGGCGTACCGCCGCGTTGAATATGTCCAAGTACAGTTACACGCGGCTCAATTCCGCTATTAGCAGTAATCTGTCTTGCTACCTCTTCACCTTTGCCCGCACCTTCTGCTACAACAATAATTGAATGACGCTTGCCTTTGGCAAAATTCGTCTTCATACGCTCTGCAACCTCAGTCAGTTCAAAAGGAACCTCTGGTACAAGAATCGTCTCCGCACCGCTTGCTAGACCAGCATGCAAAGCGATATCGCCGCAATGACGTCCCATAACTTCAACGACGGATGAACGCTCATGCGATGACATCGTGTCGCGAATTTTGTTAATCGCATCTACTACGATACTAACCGCAGTATCAAAGCCGATTGTAATATCCGTAAACGGAATATCGTTATCAATCGTTCCTGGAAGTCCCATCGTTTTGATGCCCAGCTTGCTTAGCTTATTAGCGCCATGATAAGAGCCGTCGCCGCCAATAACGACCAAACCGTCGATACCTCTAGCACGAAGTACTTCGGCCCCGCGCTGTTGGCCTTCAGGTGTCATAAACTCCTTGCATCTAGCTGTTTGCAAAATTGTACCGCCGCGTTGAATAATATCGCCAACGCTTCTCAAATCCATTTGTCTAAGGTCGTCATTGATAAGCCCTTGGTAACCTCTTTGAACACCATATACATCCAAACCGTGATATAGTGCACTCCTTACAACAGCACGAACGGCTGCGTTCATTCCTTGCGAATCTCCTCCGCTTGTCAATACTGCGATTGATTTGACTGCAGACATGGTCATTCCTCCACATTTTTTATTTATAGTTAAGCCTGTTGTTTCCGAATCCAGATGCTGTTAATAAGGAAAAACAGACGCGTAAGCGGGCTGTTCTTCATTAGCCTCCTAGAAACATTTCTGACATCCGCCTGGTGGCGAACCTTCGGGTCTGACAAATATAAGGCTAAGAGCCCTTCAATAATCAAACGATGAAAACGAGAAGCAGGAAGCTGCTTCACATCCTCACGCGCTCGGTTCACAATCGTACCGAGACGCTCAACAAGCAGACTGTCATTATCATAATAATTGCAAAAATTAAGGTCTCCGCCTACTTGATCCTCTTCTTGATCGATTAAATAATCGAGCAGGATATGAAGTCCGCAAACATGCGGAAAATAAATATTTTTGATCGCTGCAGCGTCCTGCGTAGATAAGCATGGCTCGCTTGCGGCTAGAAACAACATAAACATGCCCAGCGTCGAACCTGATGCCGCAGCAAATTCATTCCATTTCAGGTTTGGATAGTTCCCTCGATGCTGCTCCCACCATGCAAACAAATGCTCCTCGCGCAATTCCTTGCGTATATGCTTGTACACCTGCAAATCGCCATATAAAGTGACTAGCTCAATCACATGCTGTTGAACACTTCCATAGGAAGGCAATTGCGCGACATGGATCTGACAAGTTCGCACCAGATGATGCAAATAACCGCCATCGTCTTTTTCATCGCGAAATGCATAATAATCCTGAAGCTGAGCTTCGGGATTGACGGCATCGAGCATCGATTGATGCAATAATCGAAAATCATTCGGATCAAGAGAGGTGCTGCGATCACATAGATTATCCAAATAGTCGCTAATGGTCTGCAGCGCAACAATTAACGGTATGAGCACATGTCTGTGCTCTAAGTTCGCCGCTGCATAAACTCCGCCGCCTTGGCAATGAAACTTCTTGCTGTCCATACTGCTAAGAGCTTGTGCTCGCAGCTCAGCATCTGGTATTCGCAGTGCAAATACGCGATGTTGCTTGAGCTCTCGCGCCACTTCGGGAAGTACATATTTATATACGCGATGCATGAGCTTTAGTGGGCTCTGGGGCACTCGATGGCCTGTCAAAGTCGTCAATCTCATGATGCACCTCTCCTCAAAATCGTTCATGAATGCCAGCGCGGCTCTAATTGCTGCTCTAGGCGATACCAAATATGAAGGTCGTTTATCCTACTTGCATAATCGGCAATTTCATAGTTTAGTATACAGGATTGCTCAAAGCTATCTTCTTCAAACAGCTTTGCCTGCTTTTCATTGATGAACGCTTCAAACTCTTTCACGCGATCGGGGATCGTCCCACGAATGAGTTCCCACTGCTCTACGATCGCAAGCTGCACAGCTGCTGCATACTGCTCCCATTCCATTTCCAGCACGGGAATACGGATCCGAAGCCGTTCATTCCAGTCAAAACGATAAGCACCCATTGTAAACCTCCGCCTCTAAATGTATCATCTCAGCTCATAATAATCCAGCTTCAAATCTCATTGGTTCGATAACTAATCCATGTTATACTGAGAACCATATTGTTTTTGTAAAGAGATGGAGTGAGCTTTAAAAGATGGACACATCTGAGATTGCGCCAGCAGAGCGCTCTTCGACTGCACGCAAGGAAACACTTTCACTACGAATTTACAGCTTCTCTTCTTATTCTACCGCTGCGATGGTTGTTTCCTTTATCCCGTTATACTTTTTGGATAGAGGTTTCTCTGAGCAGCAAATTGGAATTATTTACTCAACAGGACCGTTCATATCAATCTTTGCGAATATCCTTCTTGGGATAGCCAGTGACAAATTCAGAACGATAAAAAAACTGCTTATGATTCTGTTATTTGGACAGCTTGTCATGATTTCATTGCTTTTTCCTATTGAAAACTTTGCTCTTGTTTGCCTTGTTATGATGGGCTTTTATTTTTTTCAGACACCTATTAATCCGTTAAGTGACAGTCTGCTGTTATTATCAAGTCAATACACCGGAACGCCATACGCTTTAATACGCATATTCGGCTCGCTTGGCTTTGCAGTAACGGCTTATACGTTCGGACTTATTCTAAAAGAAATTGGCTCACAGTGGACGCTTCCGCTAGCGCTTTGTACCATAGCCATCACCCTCGCCTTAACGACGAGGATTAGAGACTATCAAGGAAGCGCTCGTAAAATCGATTTCTCTGGATTCTTTAAGCTTATTCGCCAGCGCGATGTCCTATTGTTCTTTTTAATTATTTTGACCATTTCGATCCCGCACCGTATGTACGAGGGATTTCTTGCCGTCACTATGCGCCAAATGGGAGCAAGCGATTCTTTGGTTGGACTCGCATGGCTCGTGTCCGCGATGAGCGAGATTCCGATCTTGTTTCTACTCGGCAAATACGGCCATAAATTTAAGGAGCTTCCGCTGCTTATGATCGCATCCATCATGTATGCTGTCAGACTATGGCTGCTTAGCGATATTCAAGATCCGCGCTGGGTAATTGCTACCCAAGCCATGCACAGCGTTTCATTCGGCATTTATTTTTCAACTGCGCTGCGTTATTTGTCCCACCTGATTCCCGACGAGTTCCGCGCATCCGGCCAAGCCGTTTATGCCGTTGTCTGGACTGGACTCGCCGGAGTGATCAGCGGCATGTTCGGCGGTTATATTTATGAGCATTTCGGACGCGAAACCTTCTTCCGTATGGGAGCTGCCTTAGCACTGGTTGCAGCGGCTGCCTTCCTAACAAGATATTTTTTCAGTCGCACGAACCGATAACGAGCTCTAGTTCTACCGAGCAATATGACTTCGATGTCACAAATGAAATCATTTCTTATAGTTAAACAAAGGCTGCTCCAGAAGGCGTATCACCTACGCTTGGAGCAGCCCTTTTTTATTGCTTGAGCAGATACTATTCTACAATTTCAAAATTGGAGTATACATCCTGCACATCGTCGTTATCTTCAAAAGCATCCATCATCTTAAGCAGCTTCTCCGCATTCTCGCCGTCCACTTTAACAATCGTTTGCGGAAGCCAGCGCACGCCAGCATTTACGAAAGAGTAGCCTTCCTTCTCAAGCGCATTTTTCACCTGCTCGAACTCATGCGGATGTGTCAAAATCTCAAAGCTTTCGTCATTGACAATAACGTCCTCAGCTCCGGCTTCAAGCGAAACCATCATCATCGTATCCTCATCTGTCTCATGCGCTTCACGATCGACAACAAGCAATCCTTTATGGTCGAACATATAACCTACACAGCCGCTCTCACCCATATTGCCGCCACGTTTATTAAACGCAGAACGAACGTCAGCTGCTGTACGATTCCGATTATCCGTCAAGCATTTAACCATAATAGCTACGCCGCCTGGGCCATAACCCTCATACATAATATCATCGTACTCGACGCCATCGCCTGCACCAGCTGCTTTCTTGATCGCACGCTCGATATTATCGTTTGGCATTTGCTCCGCTCTTGCGTTGGCAATCGCTGTTTTCAAACCAAAGTTCGAATCTGGGTTTGGTCCGCCTCTGCGGGCTTGTACATAAATTTCACGTCCAAGCTTGACGAACTTGTTATTTTTAGCCTGATCGGCCTTTCCTTTACGGTCTTTGAACAATTTAAATTTCATTATGCTCGCTCCCCTGACAAAGTTTCCAAGCAACAGTTTATCATTGCAAACAGGTCTTGGTCAATGAAAGCAAGCGCAAACGGCGGTTATTTCACGTTATCTATTGATCTGATTATGGCTTAGAAATTCGTATCGTAATGGTGGTTTAATAGTCCAACTTCAAAAATATAAAAAATGCTTTGATTATTTATAAAAGGCTAGCAATAAAATTTATAAATACCATTAATGGTAATATGTTCATATTAAAAAAGGGCTCCCTGCTTCCAGGGAGCCCTCTCCATTCGCACATTTTCCTATAGTTTAATGACGTTGGCCGCTTGAGCACCGCGGTTACCTTCAGTAATGTCGAATTCAACCGCTTGCCCTTCATCTAAAGATTTGAAGCCATCGCTTTGAATCGCTGAGAAATGCACGAATACGTCTTCTCCGCCCTCTGTTTGGATAAAGCCGTAGCCTTTCTCTGCATTAAACCATTTAACTGTTCCTTTCAATTGAACAACCTCCTAAATATGACCGCCGTTTTATTTGAACGTGCGAGTAAAATTATTATAGCTATCCCGTTTCAAAAAAGCAATTAAAGTAAGATTTTCAAATATTGACTAGATCCAGGAATAAACGGAAGGTTTGAGTTTCCAAGCTCTGTTCGCCCTCCGTTAGCAGCTATCGTTATCAGGTTATCTAGTTCCGAATAAGGTTCCCAGTTAAGCGATATAAGCGGATAAATTCGAATTTGACCGCCTGGCTTACAAATACGCATCAGTTCCAGAACAGCCTGCGAATGAAATTCATGACCAAATTGATTCGCATACAAAAACATAAAATGGCTGCACAAAATGAGTGAAAAGCGATTCTCCTTGAAGGGCAGCTCTGGAAGCTTGCCATCTATATAGATTTGTTTATTCTCGTTTCTTAATACATCGGCTTTAAATCGTTCAATGGATGCTTCGCGTCCAGCTCGATGATTCTCAACCGACCCGTAATAGCTCCAGTCAAAATGCTCCTGAATTTTAGCAATCTTAGCTGTTGAAGTTTCGATTTCCTCAGCTGCCTCAGAGATCCATTGCTCAATTCCTGCCCCGTAGCGCGGATCAACAGCAGTTGCTGAAAAACCTCTCTCATTTACTTCAGCAGTAAATGACGAACCCCCGGCTGCAACATCAAGAATTTCCCCTTTAGCAAGATCCTCCTGCTGTAAATCAAACATCCTTAAATACTCTTCGTAGCTTCTGCAAGTCATAGCGACTCCCATTTGCTCATAGCCCTGTTTACTCATTCTTGCACTCTCCTCTGCTCGTCTCATCTCAACTTTTCTCGTTACAGCTATAGCTTCTTCTTGCAGCGTCGTATTGATTACCGCCGCCATAATGGCTATGATGATAAGAATACCATAATTAACTACTATAAGGGTGGAATTTACGCATGTTTAAGAAACACGAAATTTACAAGACCGACAAATACAATATGTTGACGGTTGAAGTTCAAGGCAAAACACTTATTGTTCGGGAAATTTCTGATCAATGGGGCGAGGACACACATACTTTTATTAGCCGCCCTGAGATGCTTCACTGGGCACAGAATCGGTTTCGCGCATCCGACTTTGTTGGACGCGAAGATGAACTAGCATCCATTATGAGTGCGCTTAAGGAAGTATAAGCAGTCTATTTCTAACCAATCAGCAGGATATTTCACACATCGCGGCGAACATATCGTTACGCATTTGTGCATAGGTAAAATTAGAATGCTGCCTTTTGAGGCCAGCTTACAATCAGGAGGACTTGCCTTCAAATGGATGCTACCGCTTCAGTTATTTTCATTATTGCAGCCTTCGCGCTAGGAGCCATCGTTATCATGAAACGAGATACCTTGCCTCCTGGCATACGCAGAGGTCTTGCACTTGTATCCATTGGATTTATTGCATTTGCGTTTTTTCTGATCGTATATGCTTTTTTCACAATGGGTACAGCTTAGCCGGCAGGCAGCTGAATATTCATTATCCCGTACGGACATAGTAGAAACAAACTGTGTCCTGAGGTGATAACTGGATGAAATGGCTTCCCCTGCTGCTTGTTTTAAGCCTCGTGCCAGGTGCTTCCGCTACAAATGAGACCGCGGCACATGCAGAGCATGCTTTACCAACCTTATCCATACCAAGGAGGAATTCGATGAATCACGTACCTAAACGTTCAGAATCGGCACCTGAGACCCGCTGGAAGCTAGAGGATATTTTCGCAAGCCAAGCGGCATGGGACAAGGAATATGCAGAAGCAAAAGGATTAATCAAAAAAATATCCGAATACCAAGGCAAATTAGCCGATGTCGCGCAGCTTAAAGCTTGCTTCGAGCTTGAAGATGAATTGTCACTGCATGTTGAACGGCTTTATGTATATGCAAATATGAAGCATCATGAGGATACGGCAGAACCTACTTATCAGGCTCTTTCCGAGAAATCCAAAAAACTAAGTGTGGAATCCGGCGAAGCATTATCATTCATCACACCTGAGGTTCTCAGTCTATCCGATGAGCAGCTGGAGCAATTGATAACGAACGAATCCGTTGCCAAATTCCGCCACACACTCGAAGAAATGCGTCGCCAGAAAGCTCATATTTTATCAAAAGACGAGGAAGCGCTGCTTGCACAAGTAGGCAATATGAGCTCCGCTCCCGGTACAATCTTCAGCATGCTGAACAATGCAGACCTCAAATTCCCAAAAGTGAAAAACGAAAAAGGCGAATTGGTTGAGCTGACACACGGCAGTTACATACAGTTTCTTGAGAGCAAAAACCAAGACGTACGCCGCGAGGCATTTAAAGCAGTTTACGAAACATACGGCAAGTTAAAAAACACACTTGCTACAACATTGACGGCTAACGTTACAAAAAACAGCTTTTATGCAAAAGCTCGCAAATATGACTCCGTGCTGGATATGTCCCTTTATGGCGACAACATTCCGCAGGAAGTCTATACAAACCTTATCAACACCATTCATAAGCATCTTCCATTGATGCATCGTTATATGGAGCTTCGCAAAAAGCTGCTCGGTTTGAATGAGCTGCATATGTACGACTTGTTCGCACCGCTCGTTGACGAGTTCAAAATGGACATTACGTATGAGGAAGCCAAAAAAACAGTAAAAGAAAGCTTGAAGCCACTGGGCGAAGATTATTTGAAGGTGCTGCAAGAGGGCTTCGATAATGGCTGGATTGATGTGTACGAGAATGAAGGCAAACGCAGCGGTGCTTATAGCTGGGGCGCTTTCGGCACGCATCCGTATGTGTTGCTCAATCATAATGACAACTTGAACAGCATGTTCACATTGACGCACGAAATGGGTCATGCTCTGCATTCCCATTATTCGGATACAAATCAGAACTACCGCGACGCACAATATACGATTTTCCTTGCTGAGGTTGCTTCAACATTAAACGAAGCTTTGTTGATGGATTATCTCCTTAACAAATCAACTGATCCAAAAGAAAAAATGTATTTGCTCACTTATTATGCGGATCAGTTCCGTACAACCGTATTCCGTCAAACGATGTTTGCAGAGTTCGAGAAAATCATCCATGAGCGCACGGAGCAAGGCGATTCGTTAACGCCGCAAGATCTTAGCAAAATCTATTACGATCTTAACGTTAAGTACTACGGCTCAGGCATGGTCGTAGATAAAGACATTGAAATGGAATGGGCTCGTATCCCCCATTTCTATAACAGCTTCTATGTGTACAAATACGCAACGGGCTTCTCAGCTGCAACCAGCTTCTCCAAGCAAATTTTGGAGGAAGGCGAGCCTGCGGTTGAGCGTTATCTTGGCTTTCTCAAAAGCGGCGGCAAAGACTTCTCGATTAATATCTTGAAAAAAGCCGGCGTGGATATGTCTTCACCTGAGCCAATTGAGCAAGCAATGAGCGTCTTTGAAGAGCTTATTGGTCAAATGGAGCAACTGACGAAATAACCGAAATACGTAAAAAGACCGTCAAGCCTGCTTGACGGTCTTTTTGCTGTTTATTTTTGAGGAGCTGAATTGATTATTTCATTTCCTTCGTATCAACGTAGGCCAAATGCTCCCTACCCCAGCCGCACATGCTGTCAAGCACCGAAGTTAAAGTTCTTCCGTGTTCAGAAATGCTGTACTCCACCTTAGGAGGAACTTCTTGATAGATAACACGGGTAATGAGCTCATCCTCTTCGAGCTCGCGAAGCTGCTTCGCAAGCGTGCCTTGCGAGACATCAGGAATAAGCCGTCTTAGTTCGCCAAATCGTTTGGTCCCGTCAATTAATAAAATAAACAATATAAGCGGCTTCCATTTCCCGCCAATCATATGAAGGGTGGTAAGTACACCTTTTAGCCTCGGTTCCTTCAAATCCGTAATCATCGTATCCCCTCCACTATCATCATACCGCATGTTATTTGCATGCGCACGTTAGATCCAGTCATTATATTTTTTTATGATTAGTACGATTTTTCGTACTAAGTACGAACAAAGTGCGTACTTGGCAGCCTTGTTTTTGTCATGAATAATAAACACTAGAAGTGATTTGACTGCAAAAGGAGATATGATTATGTCTAATTTTTCATTAAAAAATAAACGTATCGTCATTATCGGAGGAAGCTCAGGAATTGGCTTAGCGACTGCAAAACAAGCGATAGAGCAAGGGGCTCAGGTTGTCATTGCCGGCCGGTCCAAAGAAAGGTTGGATGCTGCACGGCAGTACTTAGGTCATGAGCATGTTGAAGCCTATGCATTAGATAACAAGAATGAACTGGCGCTTCAGTCTTTTTTCGAGCAAATCGGTCATTTCGATCATTTATTTACACCTGGTGCCTCCTATGTTCGAGGTCCAATAACGTCAAGCGCTGAGGTTGCACACAGCTGCTTTAATTCAAAATTTTGGCCGCAGTACAATGCAGTGAAATATGCTGCTCCATTTATTAACTCGAATGGCTCAATCGTGCTCATGTCCGGTGCTTTTGGCCAACGGCCGCTTGCGGGCGGTGCTTCCTATGCTGCCTGCAACGGGGCTATCGAAAGTCTTGGCAAAGCGCTGGCGGTTGAACTTGCTCCCATACGTGTCAACGTCATATCTCCCGGCACCATCCATACGAATTTCAACTGGGAGGGTGCAGAGCAGGAAGTTAGAGACCAATCTTATGATGCCTATGCAAAAATCAATCTGTTAGGCAAAATCGGTCAAGCTGAAGAAGCAGCCCATACGACTATTTATTTAATGACTAATGCGTATACGACAGGAAGCACCCTTTTCCCTGATGGCGGATATATTTTGCGTTAAGCAGGTATTTTGTAGAGCACGGATAACACCAAAAGATTCCTTAGCGATCGCAAGGAATCTTTTGGTTCTGTAATCTATTAGTTTGTCTTAGGGCGAAACACCGAAGTCGATGTGTATTCCTCTTTCAAACATAGTTTTGCAATATAGAATAGTTGTCCCATATGTTCGGAATAATGGGCAGCACATTGATGCAGCATATCCAGATTCTTTCTTTCTCGGTTCCTCACCGTTTGGGTTTGTTCCAACGCTTCATCCGAAATCGTCTGAATCGTATCGATGACCAGCTGCAGCCTATCCTGAATGATCATTTGCAAGGCTGCCTTCTTTACATATTCAGCTTTAAACTCATTGTCACGGCTTCTCTTATTATCTACATGTAAAATACCTTTTACGATTCTCTCTTCAATATTGCCATCTATGTGATTGATCAACATCGATATGCTGTGACTTGATGGATCAGGCTGCCAATTCAACTGGTCATCATCAAGCTGATCGATCGCCTTCAGCATCCTTTTTCGGATTTCTTCAAATTTATTGGTTAACCACACCCGATTAAAACTGTCGTTCATATGAGTCCCTCCTTGTGTATTGGAAGTCTATTGATTTACATATTTATGTAAACTTTAACGAGGTAGATATAGGATAAGAATAACATAGATTACCTTTTATTGAGTGGTTAGTGATAGGGTTGACCAATTGAAAAAAAGACTGATCAGGTGAATTTCTTCATCCTGATCAGTCTTTTCACATTAGCTATTCGCATCGGTCACAGAAAAACTTGACCGATCCCCCATGCTAGCACGCCTGCGAATAACGACGACAGAAGGTTCACTCTGTCGTTGTTCAGCCAGGCGAAGCCGCGCACTTGCTCCGCCGCGCTGCCGCAATGCGCGGCGCGCTCGATCTCGCTGCCGCATACCCGGCAGCGATACATGGCCTGGCCAGTTGCGCCGAGCAAAGAGTCGGCGAACGCCCCGGCCAGGCCAGCGGCGGCCGCTGCGGCGATATATACCGCCGCCGCGCCGCCAAGCGTACCCGCAGCAGCCTCTGCTGGCTGCGGGGCCGCAAGCAGCAGCGCGGCAACGGCGCCGATGAACACGGCGCCTGCGAGCGCTGCTGCGCTGCCGAGCGGCGTGACACCGCCGCTCGTTCCAGGCGTGACCGGCTTGCCGCTCGTCACCGATCGCGGCGCCGTCTTACTTAAGGCCCCGATCTCCGTGGCCCATGTATCCGCGTTTACAGCAGCCATCACGCCGATGTACGCGAATAGCCACCCCTCATCAGGCCAGATTGCATGAGCAGCGCACAATAGGAGTCCTACGCCGCCATTTGCCCATACTTGCCCTGCATCACGGCGGCCCGTCTTCGCATATTTGGCTTCAGCAGCTTCCTTCGCTCTATGTTTTCTCTTCCACTTCGACCATACACTCGATGAAACAAAAAAACCGATCAATAATCCAAACCAGACCGGTTCACCTAGAGTTACGAAGCCGGTTCCCATTACGATCGCCGAGCACGCGCCTGAAGCAGACAATGATTTCACATGATAGGCTGCTGCCGCAATAAAGCAGCTGCCCACTAAACCGATAATCAGACGCAACCACCATTCATCTATCCATCCTACCATCTAGCGAGCAACCTCCTGCTTATACACAACCCCATAAATGCTTGCTATCTTATTCTTTGCACTCTATTTATTAATTTTAATCATTTTTTTCTATTCACTACTTCTAATTCCATGCTTTCAGCCCGCAGCTCATGCCAGCGTTCCGGGTAATTTGTACATATTAATAATTCCGGATCAAGTGCAGCAATTTTACGGATCGCACGTTTCTCATTGATCGTCCAGGCCATAATTTGAATGCCTGCATTTTTCAATAGTTCGACTCGTTCCTTGTTTAGCTTGGAATAGCTGATCGATAAAAAATCTGCTCCAAGCTCTTTTAGCTCTTTAGGCAGCGAATTCCGCCAGCCGTCAATAATAATACCGGTACGAATTTGGCTGCATAGGCGCTTCATGCGGTATAAGGTCCCTTCATGAAAGGACGTGATGACCACTTCACTTTCCGCTTGATATGCCTGTATACATTCAAGCACCTTCTGCTCGATCAACGGATAACGGATGCCGTCCGTCTTCAGCTCGATGTTAAGCTTGCAGTGTCCGACTGATTCTTTAAGCACCTGAGCAAGGGTCGGAATATACTCGCCTTGATACTTTTGTGAAAACCAATTGCCCGCATCTAGTGCAGCAAGCTCAGCAGCCGTCTTTTTTTTCACATCGCCTTTTCCATCTGTCGTTCTGCGCAGCGTGTAATCATGAATCACCATCGGTACATGATCCTTTGAAAGATGAACATCAATTTCAATCCATTCAATTAGTGGATCAGCGAGCGCCAACCGTATAGCTGCCATCGTATTTTCCGGCGCGCGGCTAGACCAGCCTCGGTGCGCTACGCACGGATTTTTCATTAAACGATCATCCTCTCACTCGGCTCATTTTTCAGGTGTAATGCGTCCATCCTCATTCAGCTTTACGCCAAAGGAGACCGATGTTAGCCGATCGAGTAACGCTTTTGCTTTTTCTCCCTCTAATGGGGTAGGCTGCGCATTAACTGTAAACATCGGATGAAACGTCATCTCACAATCCCCTTTTTTTGTGCATAAAGCGTCAAGAACACCCGTCTCGCCCGCTGTCTCCTTGGGATATGAGCTAAAAATAAAGTTTCCTAAACTGTATGCAATCCATTTGCCTTTATACATTTCGAAGCCTTGCAGCACATGCGGGTGGCTTCCGATTACCAGATCTGCTCCCGCATCGATATATTGTTTGCCAAAATCTTTTTGGTAAGGCTCGGGCTGATCGACTCGTTCTTTGCCCCAGTGCACCATCACGACGACGATATCGGCTTCCTTCTTTGCTTTCGCAATCGCTTCCGTCGCGCGCCGAGTGTCGTAGGTTTCAGCTAATCCAGCCACATTTTTATCCGCTTTCCATGAAGAGAACGGCACGACTCTGCTGAGGCCAATATAAGCTACTTTAATGCCCCGAACCTCCTTGATCACCGGAGTGAAAGCCTCGGTATCATTATTGCCCGCCCCCATATGCGATAGGCCTGCTTCATCCAAATATTTCATCGTGTCGAGCATGCCCTCAACGCCTTGGTCAAGCGCATGGTTGTTGGCTAAGCTCAAAACATCAAAGCCTGCATTGCGAATCGATGGAAGAACATCAGGCGAACCTTTAAACACATATGGTGTTCCTGTTACCGGAGTACCACGCTTCGTCACTGGAAACTCCAAATTTCCAGCCGTCAGATCCGGTTCGCTTAGGTACAGCATTGCAGGCTGATAGAGATACTCATAGCCTTCACGGGCAGTGATGGCGCTCACATAATCAGCAACGAGCAAATCCCCTACAAAGGAAAGGCTGACTCTCTCTTCCTCGCTGCCGGCTCCGTTAGGATCCGTTACAGCAGAAGTATCTTCCTCTTCATTCGGTAGATTGGACCCTGTGTCATTTCCAGACAAATCTACGTCGTCTGTTAAATCCGGCTCTTTTTCTGACCCTTTATCACCCGTGTTAATCGTTTGATTTTGTCCTTTATTCGCATTACCTGCGAAGCTTAACAAACCTTTGAGCTTATCTGAATTTTCAGCCGCAAGCCAGGCACCTAATACGATTATAATGATGCCTAGCAGCGACAAATTAACGAAAATAAGTCTTCGAAGCCTCTTTTTACGTTTAGACCTATCCTGCTGATGCGTTTCAGAACGTGATATGTGCATGGAAGATGGCTCCTCTTTAATAGAATCAAAGTCTATGAATAGCTAGACTCTTCCATTATAGCAATGATCCACCTTCGCGGGGAGAACTATTATTGCGAGCTTACTTTAATAGTTCTTGAGCAGCTTCCTTGCCCTGTCTTATGCAGTCCGGAAGACCTACTCCATCGAATGCTGCACCCGTAATCCAAACTCCTGGCAGCTCTCGTTCGAAGCGTTCTCGCAGCTGTTTCATATTCTCAACATGACCCACCGGATATTGCGGCATGGAGCGCGGCAACCTCGTAATTTCAACAAACAAAGGCTCTGCCTTTATGCCCATTGTTTCTTCAATATCTCGCCGAACAGCCTTAATAAGCTCAGCATCCGGAAGTCTAACGCTTTCTTCATCACCCGACCGTCCTACATAGCAGCGAAGCAGCACCTTGTCATCCGGACTCGAATGCAGCCATTTATTTGATGTCCATGTGCAAGCAGTAATTTGCAAACCTTCTGAGCGAGGCACTACAAATCCCGATCCGTCAAAATCGAGCCCAAACGTCGCTTTATCAAATGCCAGTACAACGTTCGCAACGGATACATAATTAATAGCGCGCAGCTCATTAACTTCTGTCAAAGGCGCAAGCAGCTCTGCCGCGTTATATGCAGGTGCCGTCATCACGATTTGATCCGCCCACAGCGTCTCCCCGCTATCAAGGACAACCTCATATCGTGCTCCCTCTGACGCACTAGAAACAGCTTGATCGCTGCTTAATGCTAGATCCGCACATCGTTTAATTTCCACAACTTTTGTACTGAGTCGTCGCTGCATTTTGCTCAAAGCTTTATCTAGTGCGTTAACTAGCGAAGACAAACCACCCTTAAACGTCAAAAAAGTTCCACCCTTTGCGACGGCTGGAAGCGCTCCTGCAGCAGCACTCACTTTACGGTTATGCTGCATGCCGCGAATCAGGCTGCCATGCTTGCGCTCTGACGCGGCAAATTGCGGAAACGTAGCTTGCAGACTTAGCTTTTTCAAATCACCTGCATAAATACCTGCAAGCAGCGGCTCCGCGATGCGCCGCATCACTTGATTGCCCACTCGCCGTTCCAAAAAACCGCCAAGCGACTCATCGCTTTGCTCCTTGCGAACAGGCAGCACCAAATCCATCAGCGCCCGCAGCTTGCCGCCCCATGACAATAAGCCTGTTTTCACGAACGGCCCAATTTCAGTCGGTACCCCAAGCACGAGTCCCGCAGGCATCGGAAACAGCTTTCTTTGATGCAAAATATATGTTTTTTTCGCTCCTGGATTCGTTGTCGTAAGCTCGTCCGCTATGCCAAGCTCCTCCGCCAAATCAATGATGGCAAGCTTGCGCGCCAAAAAAGAATCCGGCCCTTTCTCGATGACGAACCCGTCACGCTGCAGCGTATTAATTTTTCCGCCTAAGGCAGGAGCCCCATCTACAATGGTTATCTCCAGTTCCCTGCCTTGCCGCTCCGCTTCCCGCTGCAAATAAAAAGCGGAGCTCAGTCCGCTGATCCCTCCGCCAATAATGACAATTCGATCAGGTTTTCCGATTCTCCGCATCTCATTCATTCCTTCCCTTGGCTGTCCAAAGCCTCGATGACCGATTCTGCCAATGTTTGCATATATAAAGGATCACGATTCAGCATCGCAATTCTATCCAAAGTCATATTAAGCTCTTTCGCAGCAGCTTGTGCTTCAATATCAAGATCGTACAACACTTCCAAATGATCCGAAACGAAGCCAACTGGAGCAACAAGTACCGCTTTTACGCCCTCTTCAGCGAGCACTGGCAATGTTTCCAAAATATCAGGGCCGAGCCAAGGGTCTCTGGTCCGTCCTGCGCTTTGCCAAGTAAACTGCCAATCCTTCACGTTAGCTGCTTTCGCAACCGCTTCGGAAGTTTCAAGCAGCTGCTGCTCATAAGGATCACCAAGCTCACGAATTTTTTCAGGCAAGCTATGCGCGCTAAAAAGCACCTTCACACGCTCTTCACCGTCTGTAGCAGCGTCCAAGCGTTCTAATCCAGCTACAACGCGATCCGTAAGCGCCTCAAGCAATTTCGGATGCATATGGTATTGCTTTACGAAAGTCATCGCGATACCTAGCTCTTTGGCCTTTTCTTCCGCACGCTTAATATAACTGCCCACACTCATCGTTGAAAAATGTGGCGCAAGTACGATACCGACCGCTTGTGTGATACCGTCCTTCGCCATTTGCTCAACACCGTCTTCAATATACGGTTTTGCGTGCTTCAAGCCCTGATAGCATGTGAATTTATTAGGAGCCAGCTGCTCTAGTTTGTCCTGCAAGCCGGCAACCTGACCGTTCGTATTTTCACGCAGTGGGAAAACCCCGCCAACAATCGCTTCATAACGACCCTTAAGTTCAGCAAGCAGCTCAGGAGTTGGTGCATTGCCGCGGCGAATATGCGTGTAATACGTTTCAACATCATCCATCGATTCCGGCGTTCCGTAGGACATTACAAGTACGCCTATTTGTTTCGCTTTATGCTCAGACATGACTAGTCTCCTTATGGCTGCGTGCAGCGATTGCCTTTTTAGAATACGATTGTACGAATGCAGTTAACTGAGCCAGCTTCTCGAGTGATGCTTCAGGGAACAAACCATGACCAAGGTTGAAAATAAATCCTGGCTCCTCTATTCCGCTATCAATGATCTCTTTCGCATAGGACTCAATCACGCTAATTGGCGCTGTCAAAATTGTAGGATCTAGATTGCCTTGCACGGCAAAGCCATGATCCAGTCGCAGGCGGCCTTCTGCAATCGAAACGCGCCAGTCGAGACCGATAACATCTGATTTGACATTTAATAGTTCCGGAAGCAGCTCTCCCGAGCTTACGCCTGGGAAGTAAATTTTCGGCTGCGGCAAGTCTGACAATTCTGCAAAAATGCGCTCAATCGTCGGCAAGACAAATTTCCGGAAATCCGCTGGCGTCAAAGCGCCTACCCAGCTGTCGAACAATTGAAAGGCTTTACCGCCTGCCGCGATATGCGCGCGCAAATAAGTGATGACCATGTCGCCAAGCTTACGCATCAATTCATGCCATAGCTCCGGCTCGCTGTACATCATTTCTTTCGTGCGCAAATAGTTTTTGGATGGCCTTCCTTCAATTAAGTAGCTGGCGATGGTGAATGGCGCACCAGCGAACGTAATTAACGGCACTTCCAGCTCACGGTCTAGTATCCGAATCGTCTCAATGACATGGCCTAGATCGCCTTCCACATCAATCGGCTTCAAGCGCTCAACATCAGCAGCCGAACGAATCGGGTTCGCAATTACGGGCCCAATATTAGCTACGATATCAAAATCAATTCCGATAGATGCTACTGGATTCATAATATCAGAATACAAAATAGCTGCATCGACACCCAGCTTACGAACCGGCATCATCGTTACTTCAGCCGCAAGCTCCGGCTGTTTGCATATTTCAAGCAAAGAATACTTCTCTTTTATTTTGCGATACTCAGGATCATATCGTCCCGCTTGTCGCATGTACCATACAGGTAATTGATCTACTTGTTCCTTCCGGCAAGCCCGTATGAAACGGTCGTTATAAGACATTCCCGTTCCCCATTTCTATGTATTTTCCTATGCTTCCATTATGCCCTTTTTCCGCAAACCTAACAACCGCCGACACTCCACTTCCTATGACAATAGTATGACAATCAGCAGCAGGTTGCATGAAGGATGTATGAAAAAAAGATGGCTTCATTAATAAGAGCTGTAGCACTCTAACTAATAAGCCATCTTGTACTTATGACATTCCTTTGAATTAGGCTGATTGCTCCTGAGTTTTCTCCGTATCACTGACTTTACGGAAAACGTCTGCATATTGAGGAAATATGTACGTTTGAATGTTCATTCGCAAGGAAAGAATCGGTTTATCTTTCTTAATAAACGGATGCGAATTTAAATCTGGATAATCCTTATTAACGGTTTCTTTAGTTAATTCCGTCAAGTTCCACTTTTGCAATGTAAACAGCCGTTCATGCTTCTGCATATTGTCGATATAAAGCAATAGACTAGGAAGATGACCAACGACAACCACTTCGAGGTTATTAGTAATCGTATTTGAGTTTGGCACCGCAGTCTCAGAGGTTTGTGGAGTATTTTCATCCTCATTCGATTGCTTAACATAAGCTAGCGGTGCCATAGAGAGCAACGCTAAATCTTGAAAAAAAATGAGGTTATCTGAGTCAGTTCTTCTTACAGGCACACGGTTCGTTAATTCTTCTATCTCTTTCTCTGATATCTTCTCGTCAGAATATTCGTTTCTCACACTTTGCAGCGTCAGTTTTTTTTGTACTAACACTTGTTTAACTTGCTTCAAGTTCTCTAGCTCGGGTAATAGGTAAACATACAAAGATACTGCGTTCACCAATACCAATATAGCAATCCCAATGATAAAATAAATCTGAAATTTAGTAAGCGACGGCTTGGCAACTTTTAATTTGATCTCCATATTTATTGAGCTCCTTTTTCCTTATTAAGCTCAATGACCAAGGTTAGCTTATAAACTTCTTTTCTTTTCATTTCTATGACGGTTTCGCCATTTGCACCTGAAGTAACAGCTTCCGCAGACGTTTGCTCGTCCACTTTCTTATAGAAAGAAGATAATACAACATCTTGAAGCTTATCATTATCCTCCAAGTCCTTCATATATTGAATCACCTCAGATGCATTTACAAAATCGAGCTCCATACTAATTTTCAGATCATCACTAGCGGATATCGTCACTATCTTTGTTGTCAAAGGCAAATTCCCAATAATGGCCGCCAAATACGATTTCCATTCCGTTCGATTAAGCTCTAAATGGGCAATCATTTGCTCAGCTTGTTTATATCCGTCCACCTTTACCTTCAAATCGCCGTTATTACGGATATTGTCGGCTTCCTGCTCCGATTGTAAGCTCTCCTGTTGAAATCTGCTAGCTTCCGCTTGCCAAGTCTTCGTATAGTACAGCTGCGCGCTTAACAAAATTAACATTAATAACAACATCAGCGGCAGCAGCTTTGGATTTTTGGAGTTTGATTTTTGCTTCACAGGCAATAAATTTATTGATTTCATGTTTCCTTCCCCCTCAAAGCTAAACCAAGCGGCACGGCATACATTGGAACACTCCAGCTGCTATCCTTTCCTGCTTCAGATATTAGATCCAAATTCAGCAACGCGACAGGCGGGGTTAGACTATCCTCCATTAAAGAAGCTAGCTTATCTAGTTGTAAAATATCACCAGAGACTATCACTCGGCTGAATGTACGTTCACTCTTATTTATATTGTAGTAGTAAAAATTCATTAACCGCTCTAGCTCTGCTATTAAATCCTGTGCAGCATTCATGAAAAATTGCTCAGGGTTTGAGTAGTTATCTAGCCAAAGATTTTGTTCAATGTCGTGTTCTGTGACTAACGATTTGAAGGATACCTCGACATTACGGGTAATTTTGAAATGTCCATCTTCTATAATAGTTATCTCACTGTTTAGTTCATTTACATTAACGATAATATTAATTCCTTCAACATCGATTTGCCCACATTCTACTAACCGCAGTAGGGAGAATGACTTGATCTCAATGCTGCAAGGAATTAATTTCAGTTGTTCAAAAATATCTACATAATCCTGCAATATGCTCGTTGATGCAGCCACCACCAACACCTCGCATAAATTCGCTTCTTCTGATGGTAGCACTGCCTGAACGTTAACAGCCTTCGGCAGCTTAATGAAATCGTAATAAGGATCGTCAAATGCCATACTCAAGTTATTTTTCACTTCGAACTGTACAAGCTTCTTAAGCTCAACATTTACGATATCCGGCAGCTTGAGACTTCTTACCATCACTCTTTGACTAGGAATGGCGAAATGAACGTATCGACTTCCAAAGCGCCTGGAGTCCAACACTATTTTCAATACAGCTTGCAGCTTTTCCTTATCCATGACCTTTCCATCGTCAACAACACCCACTGGCAGCTCTCTTGAGGAATAGTTCATTAATTGAACAGCCTTCTTGCCCTTTTGTTGAATCTCACAAACCTTAACATAGCTGTCTGTGATTTCAATACCAAGGGTTTGATGACCATTAGTTAGTTTTCTAAGTATGGACTGATTCATTTCTCATCCCCCTTACGGCAGTGCAAAATGTAGTTACTTAATGCAGATACGTTCTTGTATGTGTCCTTTAACAAGACCATCTAGATATGTAGAGGTTGCATACTCCGAATTAAACTTCGTTGTACCACCTACGTAAAAACCTTTGGTTTGATTACTATTCCAGTCCTTCTTTAAGTCACCAAAGGTAGCGTCTTTAAATACTAAAAGCATACCACCAACATCTAGGCTCCCATTTAGTCGCCATTCACCAAAGTTTAAATCTGCTTTAGAAATTAGATTTCCACCAATCTTTATAAACGCATCCGTTTGTATAGTATTATTAAAAACAATATTTCCTTTTGACACTAATGAGCCTTTAATATTGAATGCTTTCTCGATAGTACTATTAACAGTAAAATCTCCTTCCACAATTACATTGCCAAGAACATTAAAATCAAAAACTGTATTTGCTAGTAGCATATTCCCTTTTATATAGATAGAGCCGCCCACTTGAAAGTTTTTCTTAATGACATCATTAATGATTAAATTATGATTAGCAACGATATCTCCTGCGACGACAAAGCTATAAACTGTATTTTTAATTTGAAGGATTCCTTTCACCTTCAAGGACCCCCCAATGGAGAATAATCCTGTTACACCATCTCTTGACTCTGCAACAGGATTGGTGAAGAGCATCCCGCCTTGAACAACAATATCCTTTTTCACATCAAAGCTAGTAATACCGTTTGTTGCATTGATACTTCCTTTTACAACTATACCGCCATCGACATGCCATCTTAGAACGGTGCTCTTATACTCAATATCACCATTCACTATAATATCGCCTTTGACAAAAAAGTTTGTCAGTGTATTATTTACCACTAAATTACCATTCACAATTAGATCACCGTCAATAACAATCGTGCCATTCGTTCCCGTATCACCAATGACTACATTTCCTTTTACAAGAACATCTTGTTTAAAAGTGATCGTTTTGTCAGCAGCGAGTTCTCTAAATCTCAAATTCCCCCCGACACGTACGTCTCCTTGAAAAAGTATCTCTGCTTTGACGATATCCTTGAAGTACAAATCTCCATTTGCCACAACAGAATTCCCGTTACTATCGGAATCAATGACTACATCCTTTGTAATGATGGTGTTTGGCGATCCGCTTATATTTACATGTCCTGCATTGGTAATTGCTTGTCCTGAAACATATTTTGACAACTCACTTGATGTAACTTTACTATTTAATGCTGCAACCTCACTAAACCGTTTATCCAAGAACACGTTCTGGAATGCGTTTGAGATCACGTTAGAAGAATGATTGATATAATAGTCCGCTGTCGGAGCAAACCAATCTTTAAACTGAGTGTCCGTATAATCATTTAGAATATGCGACGTCGGCAACGCTTGACCCGTTGCAGGCAATATATAGCATGCTGCAAAAACTTTATTGTTTTTGTTATCCTTATTGTCTGTTGTATTGTGACTATTTTTCATAATGACCTTATTGCCAGTTGAAGGGACCGGCGGGGTTGGTGATGGTGTAGAGCCTGGAGTTGGCGTCGGCGTTGGTGTTGGCGTTGGAACAACGATGATTGGAGGAGAAGTAGGTTCATGAAGCGGAACTAAATTATACCTTAGCTCGCTTGCACGAACCTGATTTCCGTTTCCGTAACCTGCTTTAAAGACTACAGCAATCGGCTTATTATCGCTGTCATTCACAATATCCGCTTGGACGTTTAATTGGTGCATTCCATTGACAATCTGAACCAACCGTTCGATGTTTGGCAATGTATTGTTCGTTTCATCAATCTGTTTCATATCCTCATACATTCTAGCGAACACGCTCATACCTGAATGAGCATCTGTGAAAGACTTCTCTGAATTTGCGTTTGTTTTGGCTTGCAACAATCCAACACTCGTACTCATAGCAAGCGGAGCTATTACAATGGAAATCATTACGATAAATCCAAAAACAAGCATTAACGTTCCGCCTTTTTCGGACTGAAAAGATTTAATCATTGCCTTTTCCCCCTTAAACATATTATTCTATGAGTAAATCGATCCGACTACTTAACTTTAAAGGAGCTGCCCGATGCGTAATCAAAAAGGATTAACATTGATAGAAGTTTTGGGCTCCATCGTCTTATTAGGCATCGCAGTTCTAGGTATCACATTCATTTTGCAGCAAACCGCTTTAGATACCAAATCAAATGAAAAATCAGATGAAGCAGTTGTAGTGGCTAGAAATGTGATGGAAGAAATCAAAAACAAACTAAAAACGAACAGTGCACAAACTACTGTATATGGACAAGCAATCTCACTAGAGAATCTGCGGAATCTTGCCTCAACAACCATTTATTATCCGGATGCCATTGATCGGCGGTATGAACTGGACATTCAATCTCATACAGCTTCATTAGGAACAGTAGCTCTTACAGATACAGCAGTATCCGACTTAGACTCCATATTCCGCCGAGTTACCGTCAATTGTATCGAGGTCTCTTCTTCTAAAAAATTCGAATTAGAAGCGTATGTTGAATATAAATAATTTCGATTGAGGTGAACGGAAGTGCGATATTATTTAAAAAATGAAAAAGGTTTGACGCTTGTTGAAGTTACTGCCGTTCTTGTTCTTTCGGTCATTATTTTAGGCTTCTTAATTTACCTGCTAAACTATTCAAATATGAGTCTAAATCAAGTATCTGCTAGAGAGAAAACACTCCAACAACAAAGGGATATCATGAGCCAAGTTGTGAAAACCGTCCGTAAAGGCTATTCGCCAGTACCACTAGTGAGTAAAACTAGCCAGTTGCGACTCGTTAGTTCTGAAAATGATGAGGCAGTCGATTACACATATGATAGTTCTTCGAAATCACTTACAGTCTCGTATAAACCAATTGTTGCAAACATTGTATCCGCAACCCCAACTTCAAGCTTCAAATTCTCTGATAAGGTTGAAAGTATTCTATTTGATGCCAAAGACGGTCGAATAGAGATTACGCTTGAGATGAAGCTGCCCAACAATTCGATCAAAAAAACATCAACTGTTGTTTATACAACTCAACGAATCAGCTAGAATTTCAGCAAAGATAAATACCATCCGATCAAACCGTTCCCCCAATAATAAGCTGCTAACGCACCTGCAGTGATATAGGGTCCGAACGGTATCGTTTTGCCTCTGGACTGTGCCCCTGTTGCAATCAAAGCAAGCCCTCCGATTAATCCAAATAAACTGGCGAGAAACAAACTGAGCAAGGTGAGCTTAACGCCTAAGATCAAGCCAATGAACACATAAAGCTTGATGTCTCCGCCACCCATCGTTTCTTTCTTCAACACCTTATTTCCAATGATGCCTATGATTAACAACGCCCCGCTGCCAACAAAAGCAGCGATGCCATAATTCAATATCGAAAGCGGATGAACGAATAGTCGAATGCATACCGCGCCGATTACACCAATAGCTACCACTTTATTTGGAATAATCATATCGGTTAAATCTGTTTGTACGATGATAACTAAAATACTGATGAAAAATAGAACAGCGAACAGTTCAAGTTTCCAGCCTATGAAACAGGCTGCATGAGCAAACAGAACGGCCGTTATGAGATCGCCTACGGGGTATCGCCACACAATATTATTGTTACTTCCTCTGTTTTTGAGAGTCGAGATTAGCACAGATAGTAATGGTACAATAGCATACCATTTGGGAATTATTTTATTGTTAAGTTCGTATATAGGTGGATAAACAGGAACAAGCCGTTCATCCCATCGGATAGCAACAGCGTTAAGCACACCGCTAAGAAGCAGCCCAAAAAACGCGAATGCGATTATAGCTGGTGTAGTCATTATGACCCTTCTTTGCTTGAAAATTTTTTAGAAAGACAACCTTGGGAGGTTGCCTTTCTATACT
Organism: Pristimantibacillus sp. Z349TD_6; assembly: GCF_056173205.1. NCBI lineage: Bacteria > Bacillati > Bacillota > Bacilli > Caryophanales > Paenibacillaceae > Pristimantibacillus (SeqCode) > Pristimantibacillus sp. Z349TD_6. The sequence continues at coordinate 4,986,264 of NZ_CM149662.1, forward strand.
ACCTTAATTAGCCTAAGGTTACTGTCCATTTATTTCCGGAAAGCGTTGCTGTAAATTTAGTCTTTGCTTTACTTGTATCTCTCCAAGTAGGCATAGCATTTAGATATCCCTTAGCTACTAATTCTGTGTTAATATCCGCACCTGTAACAGTTGCGTTTTTCTCTTCATCAACCAAGTATCGCATTACTGTTTCGATAATCAGTTGGTCGGTCGCAGCATCTGCTTTTACTTTAGAATTGTTGATCGTATTCCCAATAGCTGGAATAGCAATCGCAGCAATAATCCCAACAATCACTAGCACCGCAAGCAACTCGATAAGTGTAAGACCCTTTTGATTCCGTTTCAATGCCATCAACATAAACATTCTCCTCTCAATTTTCAAAGCATATTTAAAACAATTAAAACCAAGAAACCAATACGACATTTAAGCAGCTCTGAGCAAGGGGTACATCTATGCTCAGAGTGGATAACGCTTATTCTCCGTAATTTGGAAACATCAATCTATAAATAGCTCTGCATCATCTTAAAAGTCGGCATCATGACCGCCATAACGATGACTCCTACCACACCCGTTAGCAGTACAATCATAAGCGGCTCTAAAAGCGACTTGAGACGGTCCGCCATCTGATCAACGTCTGACTCATAAAAATCTGCAACCTTATCCAGCATGTCCTCAGTTGAACCTGAACGCTCCCCGATAGCCATCATTTGAACAACCATTGGTGGAAAAAGCTTGGATTGTTTAATCGTTTCTGACATCGTTTCCCCACTTAGAACCTTTTCCCGAGTATCCGAAATCACCTTCCCCATTGCCTCATTTCCTACAACATTCGAGACGATAGACAAGCCTTGCATAATCGGAATAGCAGCAGCTATAAGTGAACTAAACGTTCTTGAGAAACGGGCAATTGCTTGCTTATGCCATAATGTGCCGAATACCGGTATTTTGAGAAGCAAGTAGTCCAACTTTTGTCTACCGGAAGCTGTGCGTCTAAAAAATTTCCATAATAAGCTCGGCACAAACATTGTAGCAATTACGATATACCAGAAGTTCTGCATAAATTCACTAACTGACATAACGATGCGCGTTGGCAATGGCAGCTCGATTCCCATTCCCGCAAAGCTTGTCACATACTGAGGAATAACAAAAAGCATCATGAAAATAACGACGAGAACCATCATTACGAGCATCACCGTCGGATAGACCATTGCTGACTTTACCTTTTCCCTTGTGTTGCGCTCTTTCTCGAAGAAAACAGCTAACCGATGCAGCATCGTATCCAGATTTCCGGCCACTTCACCTGCCTGAACCATGCTGACAAATATAGGCGAGAAAACGGTAGGGTATACGGACACTGATTCAGAGAACTGTTTGCCACCTCTCATTTCTTCAGCAATGGCTGCGAGAAGTTTGGATAAGGCTTTGCTATCGGTCTGTTCACTCAAAATTTGAACAGCCTCTGCCAAACTAACACCAGCTTGATACAAAGTCGCCAACTGCCTGCAAAAGACAGTAAACTGATCCATCTTGACTCGCGGCCCGCCAAACGATATATCCTTGTATAACGTCGTTTCATTCGTATCTAATATATCCGTGACCCACAAGCCCTTCTCGTTCAGAGCCTCGCGTGCACGTTGCATTGTATTCGCTTCAAGAATTCCAATTGACTTCTTGCCACTGGAAGTAATCGCTTTGTACCGATATTTCGGCATTTTACCCACTCCAATGAAACTCGAATATTAAACTTATAACTCACCGAATCCGAATAATGCTTCACGTGCAGCTTCTATTTTAACCTGCCCCTGCTGCACGAGTTCCCGCAGCGCATACTCCATAGTCTGCATACCTAGCGCCTTGCCAGTCTGCATAACAGAACGTATTTGATAAATCTTCTCAGATCGTATTAGATTTGAAACAGCGGGCGTATTGACAAGCACTTCAAAAGCAGCTGTTCTTCCATGTCCATCGGACTTAGGCAATAGACGTTGTGAGATGACGCCTAGTAAAACGGCTGCAAGCTGAATTCGAATTTGCGCCTGCATCGCAGGCGGGAAAACATCAATAATGCGATCTATCGTTTGCGGTGCGTCCGCAGTATGTAAGGTGCCAAATACGAGATGTCCGGTTTCTGCTGCACTAATTGCTGTACTTATCGTTTCTAAATCTCGCATCTCACCTACGAGTACAATATCTGGATCCTGTCTGAGCGCCGCCCGTAGACCATCAGAGAAGGACGGTGTATCCAGACCAACCTCACGCTGATTGACCATCGATTTCTTATGATCATATATAAACTCTATAGGGTCCTCAAGTGTTATAATATGAGCATTTTCCGTTCGGTTTAGATGGTCGATGATGGATGCTAACGTGGTAGATTTCCCGCTTCCCGTGGGTCCAGTTACTAGAAGTAAACCTTGTGGTTTCTTCGCAAATTCAGACGCCATCCGCGGCAGCCGCAGCTCCTCCATAGTAGGAATTCGGCTGGGCACTATTCGAATAGCTAGTCCAACGCTGCCTCGCTGCTTATACGCGTTTATTCTAAATCTGGCGAGTCCTGCTACTCCGTATGAAAAGTCAACGTCACCATTTTGTTGAAGCGCAATATACTGTTCTTCATTCATGAATTGCTTAGCGAGCTCGAGCGTATCAATCGGCTTTAGTAACTCATCATTTATGGGTATTAATTCTCCGTGAATTCGGAATATGATGGGAGAATTAACTGTGATGTGAATATCAGATGCTTGTTTGGAATGAGCTAAGCGAAGCATTTCCTCTGCCTGCATGTACAGCCCCCCTCCTGGCAATAACTAACTAGCCTTTATTCTCCAAGTCCTAACACACGAAAAACCTCAGTAACCGTTGTAAGCCCTTCTGCTGCTTTACTTAATCCATCCACCATGATTGGGATCATTCCTTGCTTGAGTGCATGTTCATAATACTCATTGTCAGATCGCTTAGAAATAATGAAGGAGCGAAGTTCATTATCTACAAGCAACACTTCATGAATGGCTAATCTGCCTTTATAGCCGGTGCGACCGCATTCTCCGCAGCCCGCGCCTTTGTATAGGTGATCCGTTCGAATGCCATAGCTTGTTATAAGTTCTAATTCCTTATCAATCGGCGTATATCTCTGCTTGCAATGCTTACAAATCCGTCTAACAAGCCGCTGTGCCACGATACAATTGACAGAAGACGAAATAAGAAAGGGCTCTACTCCCATATCTATTAATCTTGTAATTGAATTCACTGCGTTATTTGTATGTAATGTACTCAGAACCAGATGTCCAGTCATTGCGGCACGTACTGATATTTCTGCTGTCTCTGTGTCACGAATTTCTCCTAGCATTACGATGTTCGGGTCCTGCCGCAAAATAGCCCGTAATCCTCTCGCGAATGTCAAACCACTAGTAGAATTAACCTGAACCTGATTTACACCTTCAAGCTGATATTCTACCGGGTCCTCTACTGTAATGATGTTCACGTCTTCTTTGTTTAAATGGGCAAGCGCTGAATATAGTGTTGTAGACTTACCGCTTCCTGTCGGACCTGTTATAAGTACTACCCCATAAGCCATTTCAATGCTTTTGCGAAAGACCTGTTCATTACGCTCGGATAACGCTAGTTTTGAAATATCCGCCAATGAATTTCCAAGATCTAATACTCGAATAACAACCTTCTCACCATGAATCGTCGGCAAAGTCGAAACCCGGACATCAACCTTTCGAAAATCAATATCGAGCTCCACTCGTCCATCTTGCGGAAGACGTCGCTCAGCAACGTTCAAATTAGCCATAATCTTAATTCGGGCTACAATAATGCCATGCATATTAGGTGGGAGCGTTCGCTCCGTTCTCATCACACCATCCACACGATAACGTATGCGGAAGCTTCCGTCCTGCGGATCAAGATGAATATCACTTGCACCCAATTGCACAGCTTGTACAATAACTTGGTTGACGGTTTTCACGACAGGTGAATCCTCATCCGAAATCGCGTGATCTTCGTCTATATCTTTTAACTGCAAATTTTGACTGATCTGCTCGATTGTATCTTGCAGCCCATAATAACGGTTAATGGCACGTACAAGCTCATCTTTAGAAGCGATTACTGGCTCAATTCGAAGCCCCGTAGCAATACGTATTTCATCAATTGCGAAGTAATCTAGCGGATCAGCCATTGCTAGAATCAGCTTATTGCTTTCCATGCGAAGCGGCATGACACAATGCTGGTCTGCCAGCTTCTGAGAAATAAGTTGTATAATCTTAGGATCTATCTTCTGGCGATAGATTTGTACATGCGGTATGCCTAGCTGAAATTCCAACGCTTCAATAAACTGCTGTTGTGTTATGTAACCCTTTGAAATCAATACGTCGCCAAGCCTAGTCTTTAATTCCCGTTGCTGAATTAATGCCTGCTGCAGCTGTTCTTCGCTAATTACGCCAGACTCGACTAGCAAATCTCCTATTCGCTTACGAAAACCTGACATAACTCATCACCATCTATCGATAAATTTGTAGATATACTAAAGATATTCTCACAATTTGGAACTTGATTTAATTAAATCAAGTTCTAGCATGTCTGTCAATGACTTTAGAACTATATTTTCATCAAATATATAAGTATTTTAGCCTAGTAAAGTAGACAACTATTTTAACAGGGTCTTATGACCCATGAAAATCATCCCATTATAAATATAAACGTTTAATAAGAAGAAAAATTACTTAGTCAATATTTTTAAATCGTACATTTTAATCATTTTATTAGAAGCAATTTTTTCGAACCGATCACATATGTTATAATTTTCTTATGGAACAATGGAAAAAAAATCTGATCGTGTTGTGGTTCGGACAGTTTCTCGTTATGGCTGGGATGACGATGATCATACCGTTCCTGTCCCTCTATTTGCAATTTGATTTAGGTTTAACCGATAAGCATGAGATCGGCGTGTGGGCTGGGCTTATTTTTGCGGGCAACTTTGTGACGTCATTTATTTTTCAACCTATATGGGGAAAGATGGCTGACAGGTACGGTCGCAAAATGATGCTTCTCCGCTCTGGTTTCGGTATGTCTATCGTTATGGTATTGATGGGGTTTGCTACAACTCCATGGCACTTGCTGCTGCTTCGTATGGTGAATGGGACAATATCCGGCTTCAACCCTGCATCTATCGCATTAATTTCAGCAACAACGCCTAAAAACAAGATGGGCTTCGCGATGGGAACGATTCAATCAGGTGGCATTGCCGGAACGATACTTGGCCCATTTATTGGCGGCTTGCTCGCGGATTCTATTGGCTTTAGGCCGATCTTCTACCTGACAGGAGCCTTGCTGTTCGCAGCCTCGCTGCTTGCTCTATTTGTTGTAAAAGAACCGTTTGACCGCATGAAAGCAGCTGCTCGCGTGCAAGCCTCCGTCATCGAAGGTTTTCGGAAGTTAAGCGGCATTCCTCAGCTTACTGCGTTATTTGCCGTCACTTTTCTCATTCAATTCGCTATGATGAGCCCCATGACGCTTATTCCGCTTTATGTTCAGGAGCTTCACGGGACAACGGCCAACCTTGCTTTCTTGGCAGGCTTCGTCGGATCAGTCACCGGTCTCTCTAATCTCGTGTCCTCGCCGCTGCTCGGTAAGCTTAGTGACCGAATCGGCGCAGAACGTGTACTTGGAGTAGCGCTTGTTGGTTCGTCGCTCGCCTTTATTCCGCAAGCGATGGCAGGCACTGTATGGCAATTGCTCATTGCCCGCTTTTTTCTTGGCATCTTTCTCGGGGGGCTTATCCCAGCCGTAAACTCCCTTATTCGAAAATACACACCTGACGGCATGGAGAGCCGTTCCTACAGCTTCAACACCAGCACAATGAGTCTAGGCAACATGATTGGCCCGATCACGGGTGGTGCCCTCTCCGGTTGGATCGGCATTAAAGGTTTATTTCTTTTATCTGCGGTCATGCTCATGATTAACGCTGGATGGGTGTGGCAGTCGCTGCTTCGCAAGCGGCCACAGCCAAAAGAGCCGGTCAAGGACGGCTGATCGATTACATGGAGACAGCAAAGGGTCATGAAGGAGAATGTAAATTCCTTCATGACCCTTTTTTAGATTAATGTTGTACCCTCGTTGTACATGCACATAGGTTCTTAATGAGTTCAAACGATACGACACATGCGACATCTACGTATGAGCACACATATGTGCTTAAAGATTACTTCCAACGCCAAATAGAAGCTGTAAGAACACATAGGTTCTTACAACTGACAAATCGTCACTACTTTCACCCGATAAGCACACATATGCGCTTAAAGCCATCTCTAGGCACTCCCAACACGCCAGATAGAAGCTGTAAGCACACATAAGTTCTTACAGCTCACAAATCAACGTTACTCCTCCCCCATAAGCACACATATGCTCTTAAAACCTACTTCGAGTATTTCCAACAAACCTAACTCCCTCCACCTATCAAAAAAAAGCCTTGATCCCCTCCAGCATTTTACCGATGGGGGTCAGGGCTTGCTCTATTACTTCACAATCGCTATCGCTAATCCATCGTAGCCCGGCAATATCGTGCTCTGCAAACGATCGTCTGTTGCAATGATCTCATTAAAAGAGCGCACGGCACGAACTGCTGGACCTTCCTTGGCTGGATCAATCGTTCTTCCGCGCAGTAAAATATTATCGCCTACAATAATCGCTCCCGGATTAGCAAGCGCGATCGCATAGTCCAGATAGATGGGATATCCTTCTTTATCTGCATCGATAAAAAAGAAATCAAACTTCCTGTCAGCAGACTTCAGCTCCGCAAGGCTTTGCTTCGCATCACCGACCCTATACTCTACCTTATCTCCGAGTCCAGCTGCTTCCATATGAAGCTTGGCTAGATCAGCATAGTTTTGCAGCAGCTCAAGCGATACTAATTTACCGCCCTCTTGCAGGCCCCGTGCCAAGCATATGCCGCTATAGCCGCCTAGTGCTCCTATTTCAATAATATTTTGTGCTTTCGACAGCGATACAAGCATCGTTAACAGCCTGCCATACCCATCAGCAACTGATATATCCGGCATTCCATTAGCCGCTATACCTGCTTTTGTACGCTCAAGATCAGCATCTGCCACATAAAGCGAATCCACATATTGTTCATTTTGCAACGTCATTCTACTCTCTCCAATTTTACAATTTGTAAAAACAAGCTAGTTTGTCCTATACTTGATTGTATGTTTTTGTTCACGGGGTTACAAGCTTATGCTTTAGATATGAAGCTAAGGTCACCAAGAATTAATGAAAAGAGAGTGTAAAATGGAAAAGTTACAATTGATCGCAACTGCGCCAATGGGGCTTGAAGCGGTTGTTGCACGTGAATTGAAGGATCTAGGTTATACCGATCTTCAGGTAGAGAACGGACGCGTTAATTTCACAGGCGGTCCTATCGATATTTGCCGCACCAATCTTTGGCTGCGCACAGCAGGCAGAATTCTAATCAAAATGGGAGAATTCCCTGCTACCACCTTCGATGAATTGTTTGAGGGCACCAAAGCGCTTGATTGGCCGACATGGATTCCGAACGACGGTGAATTCCCTGTAAATGGCCGCTCGCAAAAATCTCAGCTGACAAGCGTACCTGCCTGCCAAAGCATCGTCAAAAAAGCGGTCGTTGATAAAATGTCTGCACGTTATGGTACCGAATGGTTTCCCGAAAACGGCGGACGTTATGTAATAGAAGTTACGCTAATGAATGACCGTGCCATGCTGACGCTGGACACTACAGGCGATGGCTTGCATAAACGTGGATACCGGAAAGTAGCTACCGAAGCTCCAATTAGGGAAACACTTGCCGCTGCTCTCGTTCAACTTAGCCGCTGGCGTCCTGATCGGCCGCTTTATGACCCATTTTGCGGTTCCGGTACGATATTGATTGAAGCAGCAATGATTGGCTGGAACATCGCACCTGGCCTTCGCAGAAGCTTTAACAGCGAAGGCTGGCCGCTTATTCCGAATGAGCTGTGGGATGAAGCTCGCGATGAAGCATTTGATTTGGTAAAAGATGATGTTCCACTTCAAATTGCAGGTTCTGATATTGATCCAGGAGCGATTGAAATCGCAGAAGCTGCGATTAAGAAAGCGGGTTTCGGCAAAGAAATCAAGCTTACTGTTCAACCTGTTGCCAAAGTGAAGCTTGAAGGCGATTACGGCGTTATTATTACGAACCCGCCATACGGCGAACGTCTCGGCGATGATGTACAAGCAGAGGCTGCGCTGCGTCAGTTCGGATTGACTGCGCTCCATTACCCAACTTGGTCGTATTTCTCGATTAGCCCATCAACGACAATCGAGCACTATTTCGGACGTCCTGCTGATAAGAAGCGGAAGCTGTTTAATGGACGTATCGAGTGTAATTACTTGCAATTTTTTGGCCCGCTTCCCCCTCGCGGAAATCGATAGTAACGAATGAGGAAGGATATTTTATAGATGTTATATAATAACCACTCGGCTTTACGCCGCTTGATGAGCAAGATTCTGATAGGGTTCGAGCGGCTGAAGGCTGTAGACTTGCTTTTATTTGTGGCTGTGATGATGGCGAAGGTTTATCTATTCAACGCCATTCTTGACGTACCCAAAATGAAAATGACCGATAAAGATGCCCTTATCGAGCTCGGAGCCATTTTATTGTTCAGCTTCTGGACTATATGGCTGCCTGCACGCGGACGGATCGTTGCACTTATCGTGTTGAACCTGATTGCATCCTTTGTTTTGTATGCCGATATTATTTATTATCGCTACTTTCAAGATCTGATCTCCGTTCCGGTATTGCTTCAGTTCAGTCAAGTGGACTCCCTAGGCGAGAGTATCGGCACACTTCTCCGAGCGACGGATTTTATCTTGTTCCTTGATTGGATTGTCATCATTCCCTTTGCGATCTACGCATTATGGCGAGGGCGGAGCGATCTTCGTCAAGCGAATGAGTATCGTCGCAAGCCTGCTGGCATGCAAAAGGCAATCGTCCGCATCGTTCTAAGCGCTGTCATTTTTGGCATCGGAACATCGCTTGTTTTCACAAACGTAAATGAAGCGAAGCGTACGTGGGGACAAGGTATTTTGGTCGGCAATTGGTGGAATCTGTCCATTTACAACATGACGGGTGCGCTTGGTTTTCATGGCTATGATGTGTATCGGTATGTCAAACAACACTGGCTGGATGCGGAGACGGTTACCGCTGAGCAGTATTCGGGTGCAAAAAACTGGATTCAAGAACGCGGCGACCAGCGGGAAACGCTTGAGCAGGATGCTTTATTTGGCGCATATAAAGACAGCAATGTCATTATGCTTCAGCTCGAAGCTTTCCAAAACTTCATGGTTAATAAATCAATCGGCGGTCAAGAAATTACCCCGAATTTAAACGATTTAATCGAGCAGAGCGCCTATTTCAGTCAATTCTATCAACAAACCGCTCAAGGCAGAACCTCGGATGCCGATTTCATGGCAAACTGCTCCATGCAGCCCGTCACGAACGGCTCGGTTTTCATCCAATATGCACCAAACGAATTCGATTGTATGTCCAGCACCTTAAAAGCAAACGATTATGGGACATCCGTCTTCCACTCTTATGAGGGTGGTTTTTGGAACCGAAATACGATGTACAAAAACATGCAATATGATCAGTTTTACAGCTTAAAGCATTTTCAACTAGATGAAAAAATCGGCTGGGCTCTCGGAGACAAGTCTTTCTTCCGACAATCCTTTGACGTCATTGCCGATCAGAAGCAGCCCTTTTACTCCTTTCTGATCACACTCTCCAGCCATTATCCGTTCACAATGCCGGAAGAGGAGCAAAAGCTTAACCTTGGCGAGCTGGATGGTACATTAATGGGGGATTATTTGCAATCCATTCATTATGTAGACGCCGCGCTCGGTGAGCTGGTTGATCGAATGAAAGCAGAAGGGCTCTGGGATCACACGATTCTCGTCATGTACGGGGATCACGACAACTCAATTAATGAATGGTCGTTGTTTGAGACTTTCCTTGGCAAACCGCTGAATGATTTAGAGCGTCAAATGATTGTGAAGCAGGTACCATTGCTCATTCATTTGCCAAAGAACGAGCATGCAGGAACGTATACGAATGTAGGCGGTCAGCTGGATGTAACGCCTACGATCATGCATCTGCTCGGCATCTCGACGGCTGATCAATATTTAATTGGCATGCCTCTGCTTATGGAGAATCCTCTCCTTGGCAAGAAGGTCGTGCAAAGAAACGGTGCCTTCACTGATGGTACTCTCTACTTTATGCCTTCAGCAGATGGCATCGCTGCGAACGGCGCATGCTGGAACATCCAAGACAATGCATCCATACCAGTCAGCGGCTGCATAAGTGCCTTTGAAGACTCGCGCACCGAGCTGAACATGTCGGATCAAATCGTCATGAACAATCTCATCGCTGACTTCAAGGAGCAAACCGCTACAGAAGCTCGCAGCAGCAATGGGCTTGAGACAGCTGGTCGTTAACGTCGCAGCTTGGTAAGCTATGAAAAAGCAAAAGAACCTTCAAATCCACATTCGATAGTGGATTTAAAGGTTCTTTTTTATTTTCGGTATACCTAACATTCCTTCACATTTAGCTACTTTTTATGCTCAGACAGCCAATTCAGCACATCGTCAATCGTGTTCACTGGCACAATGTTGAGATCAGGCGCTCCGCTGCGAGCATCTCCTTCCAGCTCTGTCGGCACAAAAAACACATCAGCATCCGTCCGGCTGATGGCATAAGCCTTTTGCTTGATGCCGCCAATTAATCCAATCGAGCCATCTGCTTCAATTGTACCTGTACCCGCCACCTGATTGCCATACGTAACGCCGCCTGGTGTCAGTTGATCAATAATAGCCAGCGTCAGCATCGCCCCATGAGATGGGCCTCCAATATGCGCCATAAAGCGTTTGTAATCGATGTTAAGCGGGATATCGAGAAGCAGCTCTGTTTGCACCGATATGCCGAACACCGCTCGCTCTGGCGAATCAGCTGAAGCCTTCGTCTTGACCTCTGCCTGTGTCTGGACTCCCGATCTCCTTAGCGTAATCTGTACGGACTCGCCAGGCTTTACCGCTTTCTCCATGTAGTCGGTCATCTCGCCAATCGATTTAACCGCTTGCCCATTCATTGCATCGATAATATCGCCAGCTTGCAGCTTCTGCTCGGCTGGACTATCCTTTACGATGGCAATAATTCTAATGCCATCTGGCTTAATTCCGCCTCCAACGCCTGCTTTCTGCATGGCAACAGCTGCTGCAACACGATTGGCATCCGTTTTCATATGAACGACTTGTGTGTACGATTCCGTCAGCGGCGGTTCATTTTCTGGTATTTTCTCGAAGCTGTACATCGGAAGCAGCTTGGCATACAGCCAATCAGCCGGTACGGCCGGCCTCTCGAATACGAGTATGCCGTTTACCGTTCCCCCGTTGTTTTCGCTCTTCTCGACATGCGCATAACGATTCATATTAAGCGTCATCCCCGGGTATGTGACTCTATACCCAGTAGGGCAGAGCAAAACCAATAGAAGCACTATCGTAATCATTAGAGTGATCATCCCGCGCTTTGGCAGCCACAGAGGGCTTAGAAGCCTCTTGGGAGCGTTCGAACGATTCCCTCCTATATTCGGTGCCTTCGCCGCTCGCGACCGCTCTAACGCTTCAGTAAGAAGCATATCTACAAACACTAGCGGTGCAGCAGAGCCTATAATCAGCAGCATCTGGAACAGCTTCTCTGGCGCAAATAGAACATATCCTGCTCCGATTATGCCTAGACCCGCGATTATAAGCCGTACTAGCTGTAAAATAAGTGTCCAGCCTTTCCTTTTCCGTTGCTGCCAACCCCCGAGCAAGGCACCAACCGCCCAGCTAATCGGTATAAGGGCTAATATATTGAACAACCAATCGATCATTTCTATCCACTGTATCCCGCCGGACGTCTTCAGCGGGGCCGGCAGCCAAATGAGCTCTGCTGCAGCCAAACAGACAAGCGCTAGGACTAGTCCAAATAGGTAATAACGTGCTGGCTTCAGCATTCTTCTCCCCCTAAGCTTTCTCAAACGAAGCATATGTATTTCTTTTAGGATAAACAAAGGACCCGGGCGATACACATCGCGGGGTCCTATTTCATTTGCAAATATTGCCGCTGTTCCGAATCAATGCCTCTGTCTCTCATTTCGCCTTTCTCCACGCTTTGGATACGTTCAAGCCACTGCGCTGGGGAATGGTTCATACGACGCGCACGATCGAGCAGCTGAGCATACTGGGCACAATTGTCATACCCGCTAAGCTTGCGGATAACCTGAATATATTCGACGACAAGCTCTCTCGCATCCGCTGCGGTATATCCGTATTCGGCAGCTAAAGCCTCAGCAATTCCACGTTCATATAAGCTTAACCTGACCTGTGTTTTCACTTTCATGATACATCCACCTGCTTCCCGTATAAATATGGTAGCCGACTAGTTTCAAATGAGATTCCCACCGTTCGGAGCAAAAAACGACCTGATTGCCGAGCCGCAGCGAATCGAGCTTCCTGCCTTTACGCGACACTGTAATTTGCTCATAAAACCATTGTTCATCTTTCTTTAATTGTACTGCTTTATGTACGATTTTTCCAGTGTCATTGTCCGCCATAGGACCGATGATAATGTCTGGATGTGCATCACAGGGATCAGTTCCTTTGACTGCTGCCTTGCGGTGAGCAAGAATGAAGGACGCCCATGCCGGTGAATCGGATAAAAACAACAGAGGCTCGACCTGCTCCGGAACCGAGGTCAGCTCTACGACAAGCACGCATGGACGACCGCCGTCCCATGACTCCTTCGCTGCCTTATGCGACCATTTGCGTGCTTGCTCAGCCGATATTGTCGTATAAAATCCTTCTCCAAAATCTTTCCCCGGCCGCCAATAGGGTGAATTCAACAGCTTCTGCCCAAATGATTGTACAGTATCGCTTGTAGTTCCATGATATAAAAGCTGAGGCGTCGTTATGTCCACGCTCGCACTCCTTTCGTTTGGCTCCTCGTATGAAAATACAAAGACCCTACGAAATCAAACTGTCGCAGGGTCTTGTCGTGTATGTCGTTCTATAATATTAATATTATTATTTATTTCTTGATGTAAGGAATGATCTTCTCGATGACCTCATCCTCTGAAGGCGCCTTAATGTACCGTCCATTAACAAAAATAAATGCATAGCGGGCGCATGGCCCGCAGTACGACTTGCAGCCTACACGAACCTCTGTGTCCGGCGCCAGCTTCTGCAGCTTGGGTAAAATCGATTTGATCTTCGTATGCTTGCATTTGTCGCAAACCATTATATCGTTAGCCATTATTCATCGTCCTGTCTCAACCGAATACGGAAAAATGCTAGTGATCACCGTGGTTGCCCTTGGTTGGATTCGTAACGGCAAAACCTTCTTCAGGCACATAGAAATAATCGATGCGAACGCCGTCCAGAAAAGCATTGTCTTTCTCCAAAATAACATCGATCCCTTTGTCAGTGGATACAACAATATCCTTCTCAGTCGGCTCGTCGATTCCCATACCGTAATGAGCATGGTCGCCGTGCGAATGAGTGACATAAATACGCAGCTTTTTACCTTCGTTTTCAGGCTTGTCCAGCTCTACTTGCAGAACTTTAGCAGCATTTTTTGAAATTTTGCAGTTCATAAATTATCCAGCTCCTCTTATCGTTAGGCCTTTCGGCAATCGTTATTATTTTATATTATACTTGCTCTCCATTCTACGGGCAAACCATTCGGCAAGCACCATCGTAACCGCGATGTCATCAATCGGCATGAACGGCATGACGTCCGGCAAAACCCAGTAAAGAAAAACAGGCACGGAAAAAATCAGCTTGTCCAGCAGTGAAACATCCTTTGATCGAAGCAGCTGAAAAATACGGACAAACGTACGCTGCCAATGGCGCAGCGACAGCAACTTACGCATGAAATCCCACCTTTGCTGACCTTTTCCGATTAGTATAGCATAAGCATGGCGTAATTAACTACTAGAGGCCAGCGGCCGCTAAAGGCGAAGCGCCTCTAGCAGCAGCGGCTGCAGCTCCACATAAATTTGATCAAAATTACTCATCGGCAGCGGATTTTCGCCATAGCCCGCTTCCACTGTAAAGCCAGGTCTGCGGAACTGATGAATGAACCAGTCCTTATATCCCGCATCGCTGCCAGTCAGCTTTACCGCTTCATATCCACTTGCCTGGGCGAGCCGTTTGGCAAGCTGCTCTGCATTTGCCGGCTCATAATCACGATAATTCCAATAGATTTCCCGCCCCTGCGTATGAAGCGCAAGAACCGCATCGAAACCGATTCTACTCGTAAATTGAGCCATGGCATTCGCCTCCGGCTCACTTAGCGGATACGGTCCTGGATAGTCGCGTGGTCCAGGTCCCTCTACCCCTCTGCGCTTGCACTCCTCTTCCCAAAACGCAGGGAATTGATCATTTAAGTCAACACCTCTAATGTTGGCCTTCCAGTTGCTGAACTGATCGGAGCCGCCATTCCATTCCATTAGCTGTTGATAATAAGGATGCCTCGGCAATGCTCCATATTGTGCGAGTTCTACACCATCTGGGTTTACCATCGGTACAGCCCATAAAGTCACGTCTTTGCACAAATCCGCCACTTGCTGTCCACCCATTCGCTCCCCGCTGCAATAAGCTGCCGACAAATCAGCAACGAAGCGCATCAGCAGTGCAGAGGTTATCCATTCATTTGCATGAAAGGAGCCGTTCATATGAATTTGACGCGGACCATTGCCGCAGCGGAGCGCCAATAACGGCTTGCCCATTACGCTCTCCCCAATAATATGTGCCGATAAAAACGAGTATCTGCCTGATAGCTGCCGAACACCTTCCACTAAATCAAGATAGCCATACGTTTGTAAGGAGTATATATCCATCGCCCCCAGCTGCATAAATTTGCTCCTATCATGCTATGCAAAGCCTTACTTGTCCTATGTAGCAATCAACAAAAAGAAGCCTTGCTATGTTTAAGCCCGGCTTCAGTTTCTTATCATTTAAATGATATTGGGTATTTGCCAAACTACAGGCGTCAGTTCAATCTGCTTCCCAAGCCACTGCTGAGTAATGGTTTGAAACATCCGCGGATCTCCGCTGCAAAAAAATTGATGCACCGGTTCCCTCTCCCCGCTTGCTAGCTGGTCATTGTTTTCCAAAATATTTCTGATCTCGCGTGTCGTCTCATCCGCTGAGCTGATTAGATTCACACTCTGGCCCATCACCTCGGATATGGTTTCCGCTAGAAAAGGATAATGCGTGCAGCCAAGTATTAACGTATC
Source organism: Pristimantibacillus sp. Z349TD_6 (assembly GCF_056173205.1). NCBI lineage: Bacteria > Bacillati > Bacillota > Bacilli > Caryophanales > Paenibacillaceae > Pristimantibacillus (SeqCode) > Pristimantibacillus sp. Z349TD_6. The sequence continues at coordinate 5,001,597 of NZ_CM149662.1, forward strand.
CATTGGAAAAAGCCGCAAATGCCCAATGGAGCTCTGCACCGTCTCGTACGTTTCAAAGGAACGAAAATTCCCCTTTTCCACTAGCGGCACAAATCTCGGGCACGCTTCGCTTATCACTTGCACCTTCGGCGACAACGTCTTTAAGGCTTGCTCATAAGCACCGCTTTTGATCGTTCCCTCTGTGCCGATGACGCCAACATAACCCGTAGATGTAAGGCCGATAGCAGCTCTTGCACCAGGATCAATGACGCCAACAACCGGGATCGCGACTCTTGAGCGAATGTCTTCAAGTCCGGCCGCTGTTGCTGTGTTACATGCTATAACAATCATTTTCGGATTAAACTGAATTAAGTAATCGACGATTTCCCTCGTAAAACGAACAATCTCTTCTGAAGAACGCGGTCCATAAGGCGTTCGAGCCGTGTCTCCAAAGTAAAGGATTTTTTCTCGCGGCAGTTGGCGCATAACTTCCTTGGCAACGGTGAGGCCGCCAACGCCTGAGTCCAGTATTGCAATCGGTTGCTGCACAAACACACCGCTTTCCTAAACATAATGTGATGAATAGAGACAAAATAGCATATGAATACAGGCACAAAAACGTACCAGTATCTTATCGACATTTCGGACAAGCGGTCTGAAATTTCATGTTGAAAGCTCCATTTAAATGACAAAGGACCGTTAATGACTACGATACGTAGCATTGACAGTCCTTTTTGGGTTAATCCAGCAATAATGCAGAGGAATAAATGGGGTGCAGCCTTTTGCATTCGGTTTAGATCATCTCGGATCGGGTACATACGTGTAGATACAATATGGAGCATTGCATTTGGATTGAAAACAAAAAGGAGGGCATTCAGATGACAAAAGTGAAATATCCGATCGGCCGTTTGCAAGAAAAGGTCGCTCTCATTACCGGGACGGGCTCTGGTATTGGCAGGGCAGCAGCTTTGAAATTCGCGAAGGAAGGCGCCAATTTGGTTCTGCTTGATGTTAAAGAATCCGCCATGGAGCAAGTATGCCGCAGTGTTCGAGAATACAATGTCGACTGCTTGCCTATTGAAACTGATATTTCCAACGAAGCTCAGCTTGAAGACGCCTATCGACAAGCACGCGAGCATTATGGGCACTTGGACATTGTATTTGCCAATGCAGGCATTAACGGTGTATTAACACCGATTGAACTGATGGATATCGAAGACTGGAATACGACGCTTCAAGTTAATCTCACCGGCACATTCCTAACTGTAAAACACGCAATCCCTTTGTTAAAGGATAAAGGTGGAAGCATTATTATCACCAGCTCCATAAATGGTAATCGGGTGTTCTCGAATATCGGCTTCAGCGCCTACAGCAGCACGAAGGCTGGACAGGTCGCTTTTGCCAAGATGGCTGCTTTGGAGCTTGCTCAGTACAAAATTCGCGTGAATGCCATCTGCCCCGGAGCTATTGAGACGAATATCGAGCAAAACACGGAGCGCACGCCAGAACTAGAGAGTGTGTCGATACCCGTTGAATATCCAGAAGGCAGCCAGCCGCTCGAAGATGGGCCCGGCAGCGCAGCTCAAGTGGCCAAGCTTGCATTATTCCTCGCATCTGATGATTCGGACCATGTCTCAGGTACCACCGTTTACATAGACGGAGCAGAATCCTTGCTGCGCGGATAGCTATTATTAACGATAGATAGAAGACCATATGATAAGGGGCGAACGCCATTGTTTAAAGAATGTTTACATCATTCATCGGATCTGAAATGGGCCTATGCATACGATCGCGATACTTTCCATCTTAGACTCCGTACCAAAAGAAATGACGTTGAAGAGGCTGTTGCGGTAACAGGAGATAAATACGACTGGGATCAGCATCATCATGATGTTCCGATGGAAAAAATAGCTGCCGATTCCCTCTTTGATTATTGGGAAGCTGCCATCAAGCCGGAGTTTGGGCGTTTTTCGTACGGCTTTCGTGTACGCAGCGGCGAAGAAACGTTATGGCTCATCGAGAATGGCATCTTTGAGGAGCAGCCTGCCCCAGCTGGCGGATATTTTGAAATTCCTTTTATTCATACGGTTGATTTGTTTGATGCGCCTGAATGGGCAAAGGAAGCAGTTTTCTATCAAATTATGCCCGACCGCTTCGCAAATGGCGATACGGCCAACGACCCCGACCACGTGCAGCCCTGGGGTGAAGCGCCTAGCGGCGAAAGCCACTTTGGCGGCGATCTGCAAGGCATAATCGATAATCTCAAGCATCTGACGGACCTCGGAGTTACGGCGATTTATTTGACGCCATTATTTACAGCACCTTCAAATCACAAATATGATACGGTCGATTATATGCAAATCGATCCGCAGTTTGGAGATGCCGAGCAGCTTAAGAAGCTGGTCAGCGCTTGTCATGATCTAAATATCCGAGTAGTCTTGGATGCTGTCTTTAATCATACGAGCGAGCAGTTTCCACCTTTCCAGGACGTGCTCGCGAATGGAGAAAATTCAAAGTACAAGGATTGGTTTCATCTGAATGGCTTCCCTGTAGAGGTCAAAGACGGTACAGCAAATTATGCTACGTTTGGATTTTATGGCAATATGCCGAAGCTGAATACTGCAAACCCGGAAGTAAAGCAATTTTTGCTTGATGTTGCTGTGCACTGGATTAAGGAAGCAGATATCGACGGATGGCGGCTCGATGTTGCCAACGAAATTGATCATGCTTTCTGGCGGGATTTCCGTCATGCCGTTAAAGCTGAAAAGCCGGATGCTTTTATTATCGGCGAGGTATGGAGCAATGCGCTTAACTGGCTGCACGGTGATCAGTTTGACTCTTCGATGAATTACCCATTTGCGCAGCACATCTTGGATTTTTTTGCTTCCTCCGAAGGAAAAGCATCGGATTTCGCCGATCAAATCAACCGTTTACTTATGCGATATCCTCAGCAAACCAATGAGGCGATGTTCAACCTCCTATCCAGTCATGACACACCTCGTGCGTCAACTCGTTTAAATGGAGATAAGCAGCGTTTAAAGCAAGCCGTTGTATTCATGATGACTTCTATGGGTATCCCTTGCATCTATTATGGCGACGAGATTGGAATGGATGGCGGCGATGATCCGGACTGCCGCAAATGTATGGAATGGGATGCGGACAAACAGGACCGCGAGCTGTTTGATTTCTATCAGCTCCTCATTGCCCTACGCAAGCAGCATACCGTTCTTCGTGATGGGCGATTCCGCTTCTTATTTGCAGATAACGAACGCGGCGCCTTCATTTATGAGCGATTAAACGCCAATCAACATTTCACCATTTGGATTAACCATACCGAAGAAACCGTTAAGCTTACGCATCCTATGGAGGCGGACGACTGGAAAGATGCGCTCTCGAATGAAGAAGTTGCCACTTTCGAAGAGCAGCTTCAGCTTGAGCTCGGTCCGCATGATTTCCGAATTTTGTATCGAAATATCTAATCATTTAAGGGCTTTTGCACCGTCTTGCCGGCGGAGCAAAAGCCCTTTTCACTTATCTATTTCCCCCTTTTTTTCTCCGTATCGGTTTCAAAGTCACCATGAAAGGTTAATGACTCCATATAAGAAACAGAGCCAACACTACTACACTTACTGGTCAGGGGGAAATTGAATTGAAGAACCATACTGAATGTATTGCTATGCTGTTAGCCGGTGGAGAAGGGCGGCGCCTAGCCCCGCTCACAACTCAGTTTGCCAAACCTGTCGTACCTTTTGGCGATCGCTTCCGAATGATTGATTTTCCACTTAACAATTGTGCAAACTCAAATATTACTACGATTGGCGTGCTTACGCAGTACTGCGCCGAAAGCGTTCATAAATATGTAAATCAATCCACGAACGGTTATCAAACGGATCAAGCGAATAGCGGAGTATCCTTCCTCCCTTCTTCAAAAAAATGTTTAGAAGGCTATGCGGGAACGGCCGATGCTATTTATCAGAACATCGACTTTATCGATGAGAAAGCTCCAGAGCATGTACTAATCCTCTCGGGCGACCACATTTACGAGATGGACTACAAGCCTATGCTTGAATTCCACAAAAACCGCGGTGCAGCTGTTACGATCGCTGTTAAACAAGTTCCTTGGCGCGAGGCAAGCCGCTTCGGCATTTTAGAAACTGATGAACAATTTCGGGTCAATTCCTTTCATGAGAAACCTTCAGATCCTCGCAGCAACTTAGCTTCCATGGGCATTTATTTATTCCGCTGGTCAGACTTAAAAAAAATACTCATTGAAGATGCTGCTTCGGAAGCGTCAACTCATGATTTTGGCAAAGATATTATTCCTGCTCTTCTTTCCTCCAAAACCAATATGATCGCTTACCCTTATAAAGGCTACTGGCGGGATGTCGGTACAATTAACAGCCTATGGGAAGCCAACATGGATCTGCTGGATGGCGAGCTAAAGCTTGGTGCAGCCAAGTGGCCAGCTCATTCCGGAACAAACCAGTCTAGCGAAAAGCCTTACTTAAGCCCCGAAGCATCAATTACCGACTCCATCCTCCACCCCGCTTGCGCTGTGGAAGCAGAAGTAACACGCTCCATCATTTGCTCAGGCGTTACAATAGGCGTAAACAGCGAAATTTATGAGAGCATCATTATGCCTGGAGCCAGAATTGGAAGAAATGTTACGCTCCATCGCGTCATTATCGGTGAAGGTGCTATCATTCATGACGGCGCGTTTGTCGGTCGATTAGATGATGAAATTTCTGTAGTTGGGCCAGGTGAAGCCATTACAGCAACTTCACCATCGATGAACGACTACAACATGGAGCCGCTCGCAAGCTTGCTTCGTCCCGTGTCCAATTACGTTCACAACCATATTGTTGGCTAACCCTATTCATACACGTGAATAAAAAAACAAACGGCAGGAGACTTCGCTCCCTGCCGTTTGCCTTTTTGAATTAAACAATTGAACCATTTTACCCATTGCCTAATTTACGTATGTTCCATCTATCGTTAAGTCTCTATTGTTCCTTTGCTGTAGCAGCTTCTGTTTCTCCGGCTTCTACCGCTTCAATTGCACTTGCTGCTTGCTCATTGCCATCTTCTGTAATAGCGATATCGCCACTAACCGCTTCTGTTTCCTCTGTACCTTTGTTGCGGCCTCTTACCGTGCTTACAACGCTGCTTGCCGCTTGTTTCGTACGATCGGCAATTTGAATCGCTTGGCCGCTGATCTGTTTAGCAATACGACCCGTCGTATCGCCTACTTGACCTGCAACTCTAACCGTCGTTTCTCCAACCTTCTGTGCGCCAGTTGAAATATCCTGACGCAATTCCTTGCCCGGCTTCGGTGCTAGCAACAATGCAGCAATCGAGCCTACAACACCTCCAGCTAATGCGCCGAGAAAAAATCCTTTTGTTTGTTTACGTGTTGTCATTGTTTTTGCTCCTTTCGTGTTTAGCGTGCTCTTCGACCTTAGCACCTTGACTTAAGATTCCGATTCGAATACAGGTCCATGCTCATCTTCGGCAGTCGTTGCTGCCTTTCGGCTAGTTTGCCACAGCTGCCATGCCGCCATCCCTAGCTCTGCCCATTCAAGCGCCTCACCGACCTGCCGCTTCGTCTCGTGCCGCTTCGCATGCTGCTCAGCCGACTCCGATAATATAGACGTTACCCGCTCAACCGTCGATGTCGTGTGGGCAATTGCTCCGCCGACCTGCCCTGCCGCTTCAAATAGCTTGCTCATGGCTTGCAACTGACGATGTACCGCGCGAATCGCTTCCTCGGTCGGCTGCACAAGCCCGCCAATCTCAGCGGATAACTTGCTGAGGTCCTGCCTCATAATCTCCGCTTCAGCCTGCACTTGCTTCACTCTGCTTAGCGCCGACCGCAAGGCAATGAGTATACCGCCAACTAGAATGACAAATGCTCCAGCAACTACCGCTGCGCTCCACATCATGACCATGCCTGCATCCCTCCTCCTCTATCAATTGCAGGATCATACGTATATGCTCCTAGACGAATGCCCACTTGCGTAATGACAGTATAAGCAGCATGGGCTTGTCATGACACAACCGAAATAAAAATGATAAGGCATCGGTGCTTTTTCCACATTTGCAACAAAAAAAGGCTGCCTCAGCAAATCTTCTCCGATTTGCAAAGACAACCTCTATTTATTTCATTAACCGATGCGGTAGCTGCACTTGCCGCCGCCCTTCGCCAAACATTCCGTTCGTTCAACAGGCACGTCAAGCAGCGATTTAAACAAGGAGAGCTCACATTTGCAAGCTTGCAAATATTTGCCGGCAACCTGAGCAATCGGACAATTATACTCATACAACATATAGCTGCCATCGCTTTGTGGTTCCACTTCAGCCATATACCCTCCAGCGTTCTGAATCGCTGCGAGCTCGCTCACCTTCTGCTCCAAGCTCTTGCCCGCCATCCGGGGCTCATAACGTTCGAGCAGCTTGTTCTTGCGTCCATCAAACATCCGGTCAATAAGCGCTGCGGTATCCGGGTCATCAGCGAGCTCGCCCAGCAAGTCGAGTGCGAGCATATGATAATTTTTGGGGAAAAGCTCATCCGCCTCAGCTGTCAGCTCATACGCATGGAGCGGTCTGCCCATGGCTTGCCGCACCGATACGATATTCACGCTGCCTTCGCTCTCTAGTGCATACATATGCCGCCTGATTGCCATTTCCGTTAGTCCTAGCTCGCTTGACAAGGAACCAGCATTCAATCTGCCGCCTGTTTTCAGCAGCATCAATATGCGCTCTCGCGTGGAATGATCACCGCGTGAAGCTGCCGTTATATCTGATGCACTTGCCGTTTTCATCCGCTTCAACCCTTCACCACCTTTGCAGGCTTGATAGCGTCATTGTAACGTATTTTTAGTTTTTCGTAAATCAAGCGTAAAACAATCATAAAGTCATAATCTATGCTTGCTCTGCAATCGTAATGGTTTACATGCAAATAGCAAAAACGCCTACAGCTCGCGTTCTAAATAATCATTAATCGATTGCTTAAAGGCAGGCAGCAGAGCAGTAAGCGTCTTCGTAAGCGGATGAAGCTCAGTTCTCGGCCAAACATAATAGTCCTGCACTAACGGCTTGCGAAGCTTCACCAGCTCCGTCAGCGTCGCCTGCATTTCAAGCGGAAACGCGCCTGCCTCGCCAGTAATATCGATGATGTCCTCATAGCTGCTCGCATCCCGCAAAATAAACCCGTCGATCAAGAAGCTGCCAACATCTGTTACGGTTTCAATAGCCAGATGCAGCGCTCTTTCCTGCGCCAGCCCCTCCAGCACCGTTCCCTGCCAATTAGCGGCAAGCGAGTCCAGCGCCGAAGCAATTTCAGTAATCGAATTCAACCTTACCGCTATTTGTTCACGATTCACATAATACATCAATCAGTCGCCCGCTTTCAGCCTTGCTTCTTTTTTTTCCCTTTGCGTTTCAGCCACGCCACCATAATAATGCTGCTAAAAATGATAACAAGCAAATAAGTAAATATTTCGTATACATCCCTCATGTCGCTCATAACTGCTCAACCTGCCTCTCAGCTTTCAAAATCAACGCTGACGGAAGCTTCACGAACTTGCATCATGTGTTCAATAACTTTTTTATGTACAGGATGCACTTGATACACTTCTAGCGCTTCCAGAGATTCGAACTTCGTAATAAGAGCGATATCGTAAGAACGCTCCGAATGCACAACGTCCACGCCAACCTCAATCGACTTTAATACTTCGATTTGCCCTTCCATATCCCTAAGCACTTGTGCGGTACGCGCTACGCTCTCTGCGCTGCCATCTTTTAATTTAAAAAATACGATATGAGTAAGCATTATTTAGTTCCTCCTCTAATATTGACGCATAACTTTTGTCTATTTGTCACATAATAACCTATGCAGTCGCATTACGGCAATCTTTAACACGAAGGGGCTCGGTGTACGTTATGCGCTATCCGGTTACAATTGTTGCAACAATTATTGGACTAGCTATCTGCTTGTTCAACTCCACGGGTTACGACCCGCACAATCTTGTTTTCTTCATGTTTAGCATTCCCGCATGGGTCGTTGATTTATTTGTTGACGTGCACGAGGTTAACGTCTTGCTCATGTATGTACTTACTGTTGCTACATGGGCGCTGCTTGGCTTTCTCGCCGACGTGCTTATCGTACGCAGTCGTGACAAAGAACATCATCCTCGTTCAGCACGATAGCTTTATTTTAGGCAAAAAGGAGCCTTTCGGCTCCTTTCTCATTTCTACAGCACATGAATCAATTACGCACTAGGCTGCTTCAACCACTAAAGTCGATTCCATCGTTGTATGTCCTTGACCGCATGGAATGGAACAATAGATTCTGTAAGTACCTGGCTCTTTAAATTCCAAATCTGTTTCCGGGTGATCGTTATCCAAAGCTACTTTAAGCTCGTCAATATGCATCCCGTGGATACCGCTTTTGTTGGAAAGTTTTAGTCTAACTTTGTCTCCAACTTTAACTTTGTACTCTTTTTGATCAAATACAAAATCGTTGGACGCTACAACCTTCAATAAAGTCATGCCCTCTGGCAACGAGGCAGACTCATCAACCGGCTTAGCTGGCAGTGCGAACGTGAGCAAATATAAGCCCAGCAAAGACGCCGCTGCGAATACAGTAAACATAATCCACTTATGCATTGCTATGTGCTCCCCTTTGCGATCATAATGTCTACCTCTTATATTACATAAGATCGTCCGAAGTTCTCAACCTTAAACTACGGAAAGCTGAAAAGTTTTTTCGTTATTTTGACAAAACCATGAACAATTACAAAATTAGCTGGACAAATACTGTTTTAACACCCGTTCAGACTCCGCTTTTACAAAGCCCCACAGCATAAAAAAACGATGATGGTACCCTCTGCACACATATTCGGCATGCAAACCATCCGCTTCGCGCTTCTCCTCATACACCTTTATTCCTGTTTCGCGGAATTTCCTTCTAATTCCAGCGAGGTCGAGCAGCACCCGATCCTGCATGCCGCGCATCATCGATTCATAAAACCGCGGCAGTTTAATGGCTGATGTGCCTATCACACGTATATCATGATCCAAAATACGCATAACAATGCCAAGCAAAACGTATTGCTTCACCAGCACAAGCTCTTCCTCGGTCTGTATCGGTGGATTAGCTGCCATTCTGACTTTTCCGCGGGCTTCTTCCTCTTTAGCGGCCATTGCCACCCCTCCAAATAAGAACGTTTGTTCTTATTATAGCGAGGAGCGAGGATTTGATGCAAGTTAATTTACTATTACCCAAAAGTTAACTTTTAATCCTGCTTGGCGTGATTGTTTGCGAGTCATTGATTCGCATCAGATGCATGACATAGGCATAAATCAATTTTTACCAAATCCAATGTAATACATCATGCTTAGAAATGCGGCTCGCTCGCGCTAACAACTGCATCTTCACTTTACCCAAAAAAATGAATACCCTTGTAAGAACGACTGCGTGCTTACAAGGGTATTGTTGTCATTACTTTAAAGTATTTCATTATGTACGTCTTCATATTACCATAGTAAAATTACGAAATTCAAAGTCAGCTAACCTGCTTATCCCAAACCAAACAGCCCCTATAAATACAAAAGGAACCATCGCTGTAATTCGCGTGATTCCTTCGGTGTTTCTTATTCAGCTTCGTCTGCTTCTCCTGCAGAGTAGGTGTACGTTTGATTGTTGGATTGACGCCCAGCCAGCTGCCCCGCAGTGCATCCGGTGTCATGCGCCCTTGCTGCGCCAGCTTCTGTCTTGCCTTTCTCGCCTTGCTAATAGACATTAGTAATGCCTCCCAAAAAAAGTATTATAAAGCAACGCCGCCGAGCAAGCATACATTTAGCTTCCTGCGGCTCGCTTCTTCCTATTATACGATGAAAACGTCCTTTGCGAAAGACGCTAACGCGCGTGCAATAATTCAAACTCCTTGCGCAGCATCGTAAATACAAGCAGCTCAATAAAATTCCCATCCTCAAACTCAAATTCCCTCGGCTGACTATCCTGTTTGAAACCGAGCTTACAGAGCAGGTTAATCGATGCAGTGTTTGACGGATCTACCTTTGCCTCGATGCAATGGAGCTTCATGCTGTTGAAGCCAAAAGCGATAATGGGCGCCGCTACCTCACTCATAATCCCTTTCCGCCAGTAGCTTGGAGATAGATCATAACCTAAATCCGTACGCGCATGCTCCTTCAAATAATGTAAAAACCCACATGTGCCGATTACTTTACCCGAGCTCTTCTCTTCAATTATCCATCTGATGCCTATTTGTAGAGCATAAATCTCCAAATGCCAATTCATTTCCTGCCATGCCTCGTCTTCTGCCGAGAAAGGCAGCAGCGGTGTATATTTGACAACATCATCATTGGAATAGAGCTCAAACAATTCATGCACATCTCGCTGCTCTGTTTTTCGCAAAATAAAACGATCCGTCTCTATTCGCGGAAACGTCTGAAATGAGAATGACGCACCCATCCATTCAACCCCTTTTCCCATCATACAAACACGTAAAATACATAATCTTTCCCTTGCATCATAAGCTTGTAAAATGAGCCTTGCATGTGAGCTTGCCATATAATCACGTTTGCGGGAGGAAAATAACGCATGTTAAATCCAAATGAGCACAGCCGCGAAGAAGCACGCTTCTTCACATCGACTGATCCGAGGATAGATACGCTTATCTATCCTTTGCCTGAAACCTGGTGGAGCCGTCCCTATGAGTATGAATGGTGCCGAACGCTCATTTCACCAAATGATATCGTACTGGATGCAGCCTGCGGCATTTCGCACCCTTTAAAATTTTATTTGGGCGGCGTTTGCAAGGAAGTACATGCTTGCGATTTCGATGCGCGCATTAGCTCATGGGAGGCTATTTCTCAGGAAATTATTCAGGACGTAGGTCAGCCCGCTCTCCATTTAATAACCAACCACCAAGGCTGGTCCAAGGTTCAATATGCTCAGGCAAGTATAACTGACCTTCCTTATGAGGATAATTATTTTGACATCATCTTCTGTATTTCTGTGCTTGAGCATCTAAGACATGTAGATCAGGACCTCAGCTTAAAAGAATTCGCAAGAACAGTGAAACCAGGAGGCCGGATCGCGCTAACCTTCGATTATCCGACAGTTGACTTGCAGCAGCTCAAACGAGCCGCCGAATCTGCAGGACTCATATATGGCGGCGAATTTGAGGCTGCACCCAGCTCTACTGCCATTAGCTCAAATATGTGGGGAACGCTTTATTGCTTTAGAGTACTGTTAAGCAAACCAGTATGATTTTCTATTTGGGATGAATGGCGTATGGAGCAGAGCAGCCTTAACCGAACAACTAATCCTCTCGTCCGCTTAATGGCTTATTGTCGTAAACCGTTGTTCGGTTTCTGCCTGCTTCCTTCGAGCGATAAAGCGCTTGATCCGCCATTTCAATTATTTCCTTCGCTTCCTTCGCCTTCCCACTCGAGATTGAAATGCCGATTGAAACGTAGATTGGACTGCCAGTCGGACTGGCGCCAGCAGCGATTCCTTCTCTAAGCCGCTCCGCAATATTTGTTGCCGTAGGAATGCTTCCTAGCTTAACCAGTATGCCAAACTCTTCACCGCCGTAGCGGAAGCTAAGATCGTGACTTCTGGAAAATGCTTTTATTTGCGCAGCTGTATAGATTAATACTTCATCTCCAATAAGATGCCCGTGCTGATCGTTAATTTTTTTGAAATGGTCAACATCCAGCAGTATAAGCGCAAACGGTATATCCTCGGCAATCCACTCCTGAATGGTCAAATCAAATGTTTTCCTATTCGCAAGTCCCGTAAGCCCATCCAATCGAATTTCCTTGTTCAGTAAATTAAAATGGTTATTTATACTTTGATTAAGCTGTCTCACTTCATAGATGTAAGAATTTGTTTTGGGCATTTTGGAACGTATCGCCTTTGTTGATAAAATCGCTTCCTCTGAGAAAGCAGCTAGTTCAAATAGAGGCTTCGATATTAAATGGGAAACATACCACGCAAGCAGCAGGATTACGATAAATAACGGGAGAAATTGTAGCAGTATACTCCATATCAATTCATTTAATGGCTTATCAATAATTGAAGCAGGCGTTTGTGCTACAATAGCCCAACCGGTTATCGACTCGCTCGCATAACCCGCAAAGTAACGATTCTCCTTTGAGTTAACAATCTCCTGCGATCCGCTATGTCCAGCTAATGCCTTATTAATAACCTCATTTGAAGTAATTTTTTCATTAATTCGCTTATGGTCCGGATGGAAAATAAGGCGACCTTGCTTATCTGCAACGTAGACGTAAGAGCCGTTTCCGTAAAAATGTTCGTTGAGCAATTTGCTTAGCGCGTTGCTCTCGCTCAAATAAATGGTTCCAGCTACAAAACCTTCATATTCGCCATGTTCATTGAATATGGGTGAAGAAATTAGCATAAGAAGCTGGTTCGTTGTTGTCCCCACATAAGGCTCTGAAATAAGCGGTCTTTTCTGTTCAACCGCTTGTTTCGATGCATAAGAATTCAGCACTGCCCCGGCCTTGACTCCTCCGCTTGAAAAACTAGATAACATCACTTTACGATTGGAATCCACAATGATAATCGCATTAAAATATTGCTCATTCGCATCGTACCAGCTATCCAATTCCTTTTGCGATATATTTTGTATGCCTGCTCTTGCAGCGATGGCATCAACATTATTTCCGATAATATCCAATAATTCTTTCGTATTAGAGGACAGCTTTTGCGCATATTGATAATTGCTTTCCAAATAACCCGACGTTAATGAAGTCTTGTTTGTCATCCATGCAAAATAACCGCCGATGATGGCGGTTAAGATAACAGAGCCGATTACGAACAGCCCCAAGACGAATCGAAGTTTTAAGCCTTTGCGTGTACCCACAGTTGTTCCTTCTCTCGTTGCCAAAGTACAGCCTTATTTTAGCGTATATGGGCGAGAAAAGAAATAGTCCTTACTTTCGTCTATACAGAAGCCGGTTGAAGAATAGCCGTTAACAGGCCTGGAAAGCGAGCATCCAAATCCTCAGTGCGCAGCGTCAAAAAATGCTGTGTGCCTTGCTTTCTAACATTCACTATACCCGCTTCACGCAATGTACGGAAATGATGCGTCATTGTAGACTTTACGACAGGAAGATCAAAGTGGCCGCAGGACTGTTCGCCATGCTTAACGATAGCGACAACAATGCTAAGCCGAATAGGATCACTTAATGCATATAAAACAGAAGTAAGCTCAATATCCTCACGATTGGGATGGAATAATATTTTCAATGGCATTCGCACCTCTCTCATTAAGTACTTATTGCATTATACCATAGCTCATGCTATATTTTCATTGTACGATAATATTCGTACAATGAAAATAGATAAAGAGACAACTTTGGAGGTTCTATATGAGAAACAGTGCCGCTGTTACTGTCCCACCCGTATTCACCGAGGAGCGGCCCGCCTTTAGAGACGGTCTCGTTATCCCGCTGCTAGGTTTAACCGTAATTATTGTGATCATGAATACGATGATGTTTAATCTGGCCTTGCCCCAAGTCACGGCTCAGTTTATGCTATCCCCATCGGCAGCTTCATGGATCATAACTGGTTATTCTATTATATTTGCCATTTCTTCCATTACCTACAGCAGACTCTCTGACTTTGTTCCGATTCGTCTGCTGCTCACGATTGGCTTAATCGCCATGGGCGGCGCATCAGTGCTTGGTTATTTTAGTCATCATTATGTACTGCTGCTTGTCGCGCGCCTGATTCAAGCTTGCGGAGCGGGCTCCGTCCTTAGTTTAACCATCGTGCTCATTACACGATTCATTCCACTTGCTCGCCGGGGCAAATCCATGGCACTTATTACTTCGGCTGCGTCACTTGGCCTTGGTCTAGGCCCCGTCATCGGCGGTGCTATAACACAGTATTTGGGCTGGAACGATCTGTTTATCGTTACCGGAATCTCACTTTTACTCATTCCTGTGTTTTATCGACTGCTGCCGGTTGAACCATCGAACAAGGGGTCCTTCGATATTCTAGGTGCCGCACTTGTCGGAATTGGCTCCACAGGTGTTCTGCTCTATATTACGAACCATTTCTTGATTGCTCTTATTGGCGGAATCCTAGCGCTAATCTTATTCTGGATACGGATTAATCGTGCAGTAAATCCTTTTGTTCAGCCTACTTTGTTCCGCAATAAAAGGTATATTCGTCTGATTACACTTGGTGTTGTATCTTACATTAACAATTTTTCTACACTATTTTTGCTGCCTCAGGTGCTTATTCACCTGTTCAAGCTGACACCAGGTCAAGCAGGTCTCATTATTTTTCCGGGAGCCATTGTAGCTATGCTTTCCTCCAATCGCATTGGAAAAATCATTGATCAACACGGCAACAGCTTGCTGCTTCGGCTAACTCCTTGCTTTCTATTGCTCGCTGCTGTTTCTTTCGCCTTGTTCGCGGATCAATCCATCTACGTTGTCATGGCAATTTATATCGTGATGAGCGTTAGTTTCTCCGCGTTAAACTCGGGCGTTTCGAACGAGCTGTCAAGAATTTTACCAAGTGAGCATGTAGGTGCTGGAATGGGCTTGTTCCAGCTGTCGCAATTCATTAGCGGCGCTTTCAGCGTAGCGATTAGCGGTATCGTTCTCGCTGCACAAAGCACTGTTCCGCTTGGCCGTGCTTTTTCAAATATATTTTGGGGAATGGGCGTCATTGCCGCCTTCGCCATTGCAGCATCGTGGTTGTACTATTTCTCTTCCAAGCAGCAGCTCGATGAGTCAAATCTACGTTAAGCTAAACGATATGCTTTAACGCCTCTTTCTTGCTAAGCGGCGAGAGCGGCGTTTCTTCTACAAACCGATGCACACAGGCTGCATCGGTTTTTGCATATTCTCTAAGCGCCCAGCCGATAGCTTTGCGAATGAAAAACTCGCTTTCGTCCTTCGTGCGGCGTATATAGTCAAATAATCGATCTGTATCCGTATCATGCTTGTACTTAAGCTGAAACAACAAAGCAGTTCTGCGGAGCCACATCTGATCAGAATCGATCCAGCGCTCCGTATACTCCGCTGTTAATTCCGGATATTTCGAGAGCTGACTGCCGACTAAATGCGCTGCCAGAAAATCAACGGTATCCCACCAAGAATGGGTCGTTACCCACCGCTCCAGCCTGTCGATATGTGAAGGCTCAGCCTCTTTGCTGTATCTTTCCATCAAACCCATCGCTACATAATGGAACTCTCGCTCGTTCAGCTGCCATAGCTGCTCTGCTGTTTGCAGCAGCGCCTCGCCCTTCGGCTTTTCATTTTGCTTCCAAAACTCGCGCAGCAGCTGCGTTCGCTCCGGAGTCTTTAGGCCAAGAAATATAAATTGGCCGCGCATGTAAGCCTCCATAGGCTGAGCCGTCTCCGGATTGGCGTGCTCCCTGAACAAAGCTTCCAAAGCATGCGCAATTGCAGTCATCAAATACCAGCTCCTTTTCTTGAACGATAACACAAAGCAGCCCTGACCATCAACGATGGTCAGGGCTGCTTCATAGTAACTATTTTGCCAAATAATCTTATTAAGCCGCTTCGTTATGCAAATATCTAAAGAATGGCTTATCTACCCAAAATTGAGTAGGCGTAATGTTGACATTAGGATCAATGGCTTTAAATCCTGCAACGACCTTCGCAGAATCCTCATTAAGCGAGAACGGGTTAACTGTATAAGGGCTATCTGGATCTGTAATAAAGTTGTTCGTAATAATTTCATAATCCTTCAGTGCAGTTTGTGAGTAGTAGAGCGGCTGCCACCATGATGCAACGATAAGTCCTGCTTGATCCTCTTCATCTTTCTTCGCATAAGCTAGAACAACGTCTTGGAAAGCTGCTTTATCTGCCGCAGTTGCAAATTCAAATTCAAGGTCATACTCTTTGGAATACGAAATATAATTGCCATTTGCAATTTTAACTACGTTTGGACCAGGATTGCCCCATTCCGCTAGAAAAATAAATGCGGATGTTTTTGGCTCGAATTGCACTTTCGCATTTAGGCCTTCACTGCGAAGCAAACCAATAAGCTGAATCGCGTGATTAAAATCGGAATGACCGTAAATCAGAGACAAAGAATCGATGAAGTTAGCATTGAAACGGGAGTCCTTGATGTTGTAGCCTGTGATCAAGCTTTGCTCCAAAGCAGTATTTACCAGCTTTTGCAGCTTAGGCGCATCGATAATATCAGAAGTTTCGTAAGCGCTGCTTAGCTTTTGGAAAATATCGTTGTCGTTAACATAACCGATATACTTTTTGTAAAGACCTTTTGTAATAAGCACTTTACCAAGCAGCGTGTGGATCAATTGATCATTTGCTGCATTCTTTGGTTTGAAACCTGTGTAAAATTCAGCTGGCAGCAAGCCTGTATCTACTGCTGCAGCAACTTCTTGCGCACCTTTTGTGCCAAGCGCGCTGCTTTTAACGTTCAGCTTCGTTAGTACTTTGTTTACTTTAACAGCCGGGTATGTATAGGCAAGCTCCTTCAAATCTGCTGCTCTTACCGCAATGGAAATCGCTACAGCGCTTGTAAGTGCTTGATCGCCTTGAATGGCTGGGCCAGACAAAATGCCTTTCTCATACAAAGCCACCGCTGCTGGATAAAGCTTATTATCTGACTTTACATCGGAGAAAGTGACTTCTTTGCCTGATGGCTCGTAACCAAGAATATCAGCTACTGCTTCAATGAATTCACCCTTCGTCACTTTGCTGGAGAGGCTGACATTAAATTTTTCTTTCAAAAACTGCTTATACTGCGCTGCGCCATCTTCCTTTAGTGCCGCTGCTTCAGACGGAGCCGCAAAGGCTGCTGATTGTGTAAAGATAACAGAGAAAGATAAGAGGAGTGCTACTAGCAGTTTTGTGTATGATGCTTTTGTGTTTTTCATGAACATTGCCTCCATGTTTCTAATTCCGATGTTTTTAATCGGGTATGAGTAATGTTCCATAGTATACCAGCTAAAAAATGAAAGTGTCAATAAATATATTTTATTTATTAAGTTTTTCTTTGCCCGGATATCATCGTTATTTTGTCATATAATATTTCATTCGTTTTTACTTTTAGCAGAGATAACCTTACACCACTCAAGAACCGCTTTGTCGACTTCATCCATTTGACCAATTTCTTCAATTAAATCCCAAAGTACGATCTGCTCAGTTTCTTCATTTGCTTGGAATGGGACGAGCTTATCTACATTAGCATAATAAATGGGATTATATTTGATATCTCCATTAGGCTTCTTCACTTTTATCAACCCGATGAACTCGAAGTCATTAACGATTTGTGATGTTTCTTCGAATAACTCCCTGCTTGCACATTCCCTCGGTGTTTCCCCTTCCTCTCTTCCCCCTGCGGGCACTTCCCATTGTTGTCTCCACTTGTTAAAACAAATAAGAAATCGCTCGTCACAATTGATTACCGCGTATGAACCCGCCAAAAGTACATCCTCGCTGAGGTCATCCTCTTTCATAGGCAGGCATGCCAATAGCTCAAAACCATCTTTATTGGACGTTATACTCAACATTATCTCTCCTTCCATCATTAACTTACCTTCGATTACTCCACTTTATAAGAGATTTATGGAATTCGTGTAGCTCTAACTTAACGTAGTACTCGCAATAACAACTTTATTTAGTCATCATTTTCAGTTCAATCAGACCGACCTAACAATACAAAAAGACTGCCCCTCGGCAGCCTTCATATAGAAATACAATTAATTCGCAGCATCCATTTGCTTATGTATGATGATGATTTACTATAAATCTTCAAAGCCGACCGCTATAAAAATACCCGCACTAACGACTGTAATATGAACAATAGAAAATAAAACATGTACAGAAACTACATTCAAATCTTTTCTTGTCAGCTGGGGACTCGTTCTTAACTTATATATGGAAAAGCCAATTAGTCCCGTTATGAATAATGATTGAGCCAACCATCTTGAAACGGTTAAAAAAGCTGGAGTATTATTAACGATCGGGTTTAAAAACCATCGAAATGGATCAAATAACATTGCCGAAAGAATCATAGCCCATGCCAACAAATGAATCGGCAAAGCAGTTAAAATATGGTTTCGAATAGCTGCTCTCCTCCTATTTTCAATCAGATATCATAGAGACGTGACAATTTAGAACAATGTTGCTTTGCTAACGGACATCAGGTACTCTATTTGCTACATTTTCACCCTTTTTTGCGAACTAACGGACATAGAGGACCTTATTCAGCTTCAAAAGTCATAATTTTACTTCATTTCACATCCATAACGTATCCTATGTCCGTTTGCAAAACTCGTACCATTGATTCTAAAAAAACCGCAAAAGGCTGCCTTGTTGGCGAACTTTTTACGGCTTTAGGTGATCGTGCCTCGCTGGATAAAGTTGATTTATTCTTATTTCTGCTCCATAGCTTTAAACTGTTTAATTAAACCTTCGATATCAATTCCGTTTATAGTTAAACCAGAAATATCGCAGTTGTCCAACTTAGCGTTCTTTAAATTACAATCCGTAAACACGCTTTGATGTAGATTACAATTGGTTAATTGCACAGGTGTTCTGTTGAATTCAACATCAGGCTGATTTGGATTGCCGAATCCAATGTTGCGAAAATGGGCTCCGCCCCACTGTGCACCGTCAATAACAAACTCACTCAAATTAGCATCGGAGATATGTAATCCCGTTACATTCACATCATTCATATTCATACCGCTAAGATTACAACAGTTAAACGTGACCTGCTCCGCACAAACATTTTTGAAGCTGGAAGCTGTAACATCTGAATTAACGATTGTCAGGATCTCTTTTTCATTTTCTAATTTCATATTTTACCCTCCAAATTATCGTTTGAATTCTATTCTAGTTTAAAACAGCAGCTGATTTCTGTCCAAAATAATATTCACAATATCATGTACTTAAATAAATGACATATAGTAGATTTTATTATTGCACGGCAGATTCTTCAATCAAAAAAAGTACCCCTCGTTCCTCAGTGGCTTGCAAACTAGCCTCAACACCATTTGGAAGTACAATCATAGGGTCCGTGTGGCCAAAATCCGCATCATATATGATCGGAAAATCGTATCCTCTCGTTGCATTCTGCAGCAGCTCTTGCAATGAATCTTCTTCATTAAATCCTACATTCGAGTGGAATCTTCCAATAATCAGACCGGAAATTTGATCAAAGATACCCATCTGGCGAATTTGTGTAACATATCTATCAATTGTACTTGGCTGCTCACTCTCGTCGTCTTCTAGACACAAAATTTTGCCCTCGAAGCTTGGTAAATAGGGTGTACCCGCCAGCAGGAGAAGTGTACCCATATTCGCAGCTAGTATAGGCCCTCTTGCATGCCCTGGCTTTAAAATCTTCATGCCTGTATTAGGGACGGTCGCTCTTGGGCGTGAATCGTCAATGTCCCAGCTTAAATGTTCCTCTGTCCAATGATCGCTGGAGTCAATCTTTCCAATTGGTGTATCCTTCATTAAGGTTCTCACAAAGGAATGGTATGTAAAATCAATAAGTCCGCCAAATTCTCCGAATTGCGGCATAATAGCGGGTCCCATAAATGTAATAAGATTTGTTTTCGCATGTATGCCTGCTAGAAGTGCAGTGATATCGCTATACCCCATTATAATTTTCGGATGGCTGCTAATAAGCGAATAATCTAATTCTTCAAGCAGCTGATGTGAATTGTATCCGCCTATTGTAGCGATAATTGCTTTTACATCAGGGTCACGAATCATATGATGAAAATCATCCAAACGATTATTTAGGCTGCCAGCCGTGTGACCAGTCCTCTTCCTGCTATGCTGTCCTGTAATTACTTTAAATCCCATATTTTCTAAAGCAGCTATTCCACGATTCAATCTGTTTGGGCAATAAAATGCAACCGGCGAGGATGGTGAAACAATTCCAATGGTATCTCCGGGTTTTAGTTTATCGGGTTTCAATTGTGAGGATGTCAAGGAATAACCCTCCTTATCATTCTTTTAAAATAAATATATACAAATATTTGTAAGTTCTCAATCACTCTTACAATAAAAAAAAGCTGCCATTGCGGCAGCCATTCACTCGAACTCATTACTCACACGCACTAGGATTGTAGATTCCTCATCCTATTTCGAGTCTTCACACCACTGCTCTTAAATGGACTTCATCCGATTATTCCTTGGATTATGCTCTAATTCTGCAAGTCCCAGCTTCTCCATTAATGGTGGAAGATACATTCCGAATCTGCCGCGCAGCCCTTTTTTCAATCCATACCAGCCGCCAATCGGGTTTTCAGACGAGCGTCCCCATGCTTCAACGGTACCCTCTTTTGCAGGCTTCTGCTCATCGGCGCTGCCAAGCTCAATCCAGTCACCATGTTGTTTGAGCATCGCGCTTAAGTCTTCGATGCAGCGGAAATCATAATGCAAGACCGTCTTCCCAACTGTGCATACTAAAATTTGTTTACCGTCCTTTTCATCCTTATACATTTCATATTCAGATGTCTGAGGGGGTGTTTTTAATTTCCATGGGTTTTCTTTTGTACCTTCTGTAAACGTCATATGTATTCGCTCCTTTTGTAATCCACTCTTATTATGTACTTTATCTTTCAGATATCCTTCAGAAGTTACTACATTCGATAAAAAAATTACTTTTCCTTTATGACGCAGTAGCACAGCAGCCGCTCGATGAGTTCAGTTTTACTTCTAACGGACATAGAAGCCCTTATTTTCAAATTTAAAGGCCAAATTAGCTTCTAACGGACATAGAGTCCGTTATTTGGCAGAAATCGCAGTCAATTATAGCGATTCGAGCTAAATAACGGCCTTTATGTCCGCAACTACGGCCAATAGAAGGAAATAAAGCAAATAAGGCATCTGATGTCCGCTATTATCAAAAACAACTTCCGCTTACGAAAGAATCTCCCACTTCGCCCATATTTCTTGCGGATTCAATTCGTATATATCATTTTCTCTAAACATTAATTGGTGCATAATGAACTCTCTGCGAATGGTCGCGAAGTCGTCATGATAACCTTTGATAAACGCGTTAATTTCCTTCTCTGTATACTGTTTCCCTCTCGTCAAATGAGAAACCATATGCTGAAGCACGATCAACTTTTTCTTATGCTGAGCCGGCATATGCTTAAGCTTACCCTCAGCAGTAAAAAAGTTGCGGATGACTGAATCCTTCAGTTTCTTATTGCTATCCTCCATGTTGTCCACTCCTTTCTCTGTACCTGCATTACGGTAAATGAGCTCCGCCGCCGCATTAGCGTTACTCTTAATAAAATAATGGTTCAGCGAAAAATAAATCGTATTTTTCTCTCTGCGTTCATTAATTAAGCTGGCCTCTCTTAATTTGGTTGCATGATGCGTAATCGTAGCAGGCGTCACGCCTAATTTCTCTGCCAGCACCTGCCCATTAAGCTCACCTTCAGCCAGCATAATCAACATTTTAATTCTCGTCGGATCGGATAATGCCTTATGATAGGCTACCACCTTATCTAATTGCACCGTTCGCCACCTCTTCCTCCATCAAACAAATTTAACTTATGTCTAATTAGATGTTTATCTAATCAGATAATAATACGCCACCTATTATTTGTCAAACATAATAATCTCGAAAATACATATAGTCAGCTTGGCGCATAAAAAAAAGCTGACAGGTCTCTGCCTGCCAGCATAAAATAAACTCCTCTTACTCAACTACGATGCATCGTTAATTTTCCGAATACAAATTGTCATCATCCGCAATGCTCTGAATGTCCTCCGAGCTTATGCTGAAATAGCCATAGCCCTCAGCCTGCTGTTTCTTTAACGCTTTTTCTTTAAAAAACTTGGGGCTGCCCTCGCCTGCATCCTCATCATAAACGAGCAGAATACCGTCCGTTTTCCGAAACAGCAGCTCGTCCCTAGCCGTAAACTGCCAAATGCCATTATAGGGCTGGTTGCTGACCGAAGCGTAATAATCGACCCCTTTTAAAACCTGCTGATAAAACTCCTTTTTATCATCCTTCCATTTCTCTTCCGGATTGCTGTATGCCGAAATAATTGAAAGTCTCAAATGAGGATAAATTTCCTTCAGCGCAATAACGACCTCGCACGCCCACAAATCCACGCCATATTGACCCGGGGTAATCACCCACTCAAGCCCATCTTCTATAAGCGGAACCAGCTTGCCTGTCAGCGCTTTTTTTATATAAACAATGCCCTCATGCTTCTGGCTAAAAATATTAAGCTCATGCGCTCGGTAGCCCGTTACGAGTAAATTTTTCATTTGTCCAACGCCTTTTCGGATAATTATGGTTTACATCTATCCAGTGTATGCTATAGTAGAAAAAATACAAATTGCATATAAACCTATTTATTTCACTAGGGGAGCCTAACGGCTGAGATGGAGCAACTGCTCCGGACCCTTGGAACCTGATCTGGATCATTCCAGCGGAGGGAAGTGGAGCAGCAAAGCATTCATTCATGCGCGCAAGCCTTGTGTGATCGTTAGACCCGCTCATTTCCCCTCGGAAATGGGTGGGTCTTTATTTGTTTACGGAGGGATGCGTATTACAGCCATAATCTCACTTCACCAAGTAAGCTACACCTACGACAAGCTTGCTGAAACATCTATACTGTCTAATCTTTCGCTTCAAGCCCATTCTGGTGAGTTTGTCTCTATCATCGGTGCTAGCGGCTCAGGCAAAAGCACTCTCTTTAAGCTCATGGCCGGATTGCTTCAGCCTAGCCTAGGCGAAATTAGGCTGCGTGGCAAGCCTGCACCCAATCGTCTCGGCAAGATTGCTTATATGCCGCAAAAGGATTTTCTTCTGCCATGGAGAACAATACTCGGCAATTGTCAGCTTCCACTTGAGCTGACATGCAGCAATCCCCATTATACCACGATCCAAATCATGGAGCTGCTAGAGCGCTTCGGACTAGCAGGCTATGAACAAGCTTACCCTGACGAGTTGTCAGGCGGCATGCGACAGCGGGCAGCTTTTCTGCGCACGCTAGTAACCGGACAAGAGCTGCTGCTGCTGGACGAACCGTTTGGCGCGCTTGACGCCATGACCAAACGCGGCATGCATAAGTGGCTGCTTGAGCTGTGGAGCGACCTTGGAAAAACTGTCCTCTTTATCACACATGATCTTGAGGAAGCGATATTGCTGAGCGATCGCATTTATTTATTGCCAAGTGCAGCTAACGAGGCGCAAGGGATGCAGGAAATAGTCGTTCCTTTGCCGAGACCAAGACACTATGAGCAAAATTATGAACCCGACTTCATCAAGCTGCGGCAAGATTTGGAGCGAAGACTGCATGCGCAAACCTCTAATTAACCAGTGGCTGAGCCATTACGGTCTTTTCATACTGCTGCTCGTTAGCTTGTTGTTCATTTGGCAATGGGTCGCACAGCTCGGACTGGTTCCGTCCTACATACTGCCGTCACCTAGCTCAATAGCTCAGGCATTAATCGAAGACGGCCATCTGCTGCTTGGCAAACATCTGCTGGCTACGCTTAAAGAAGTGTCCCTCGGTTTTCTATTGTCGATTGTTATTGGGACTGCGCTCGCAGCAGGCATGCACACTTTCCGAATACTGGAGAAGGCGCTGTACCCGTTTGTCGTCATCAGTCAGACCATCCCGCTTATCGCTCTGTCGCCAATTTTCATTATGTGGTTTGGCTATACGATTTGGAGCAAGGTCGCTGTTGTTTTTTTGACTGCTTTTTTCCCTATCGTTGTGAGCACCTATGACGGACTTAAGAAAAGCGGTAGCGAATATGAAGAGCTGCTGCTCACAATGGGAGCAACACGCTGGGGTATTTTCCGGAAAATACAAGTCCCCATCGCCCTACCGTCCTTTTTCTCAGGACTTAAGCTGTCGATCGTTTATTGCGTTGTCGGCGCCACCATCGGTGAATGGCTTGGAGGCAGTGAAGGCCTAGGCTACTATAGCCGCCGAATGTCCAGCAATTTGAACGCAGATTCCATGTTTGCATCTGTTTTCCTGCTATCCCTCATTGGCATCTTATTATTTGCTGCCATTGTCCTTTTGGAGAAATCAATACTAAAGAGAAAGAGGTTCAATACATGATCATCAACGCAAAAATGAAATGGATAATGCCAATGCTTGCTTCTCTGCTGCTTGTGCTTAACGGGTGCAGCAGCAACGCTGTCCCAACTGAAAACAAACCCGAGGACACTTCGGCTAAACAAAATCCTCAGACTATTAGCATTATGCTCGACTGGTATCCAAATGCGGTGCATTCCTTCCTCTATGCGGCTCAAACAAACGGTTATTTTGCGAAGCATGGTTTAGAGGTTAACATTCAAATGCCCGCGGATACGAATGACGCGTTGAAGCTAGTGGCTGCCGGCAAGGTTGATTTGGCGCTCAGCTACCAGCCACAGGTATTGATGGCTCGCGGCGAGGATATTCCTGTTAAATCCATTGCAGCAATCGTCAGGCATCCGCTTAATCATCTAATGGTACCAGCAGGCGGAAGCGCCAAATCACCCAAGGACCTTGTTAGTAAAAAGGTGGGCTTCTCCTCCATCCCTCTCTATGAAGCAATGATGCGCACTATGATTAAGCATGATGGCGGCGACCCGCAAAATGTCGAAATGATTGACGTTGGTTTTTCCTTTATTCCAGCTATAGCAACCAACAAGGTCGATGCGATCATCGGCGGATTTATTAATCATGAGCAATTGCTGCTTGCCAAGGAAGGGCATCCCATGACGGCGATAAACCCAACTGATTTTGGCGTGCCGGATTATTACGAGCTTGTGCTTGTAGCAAGTGAGCAAGGACTGGCCGAGAAGCAGGCGTTGTTCAAAAGCTTCATTGCAGCCATTACGGAGGGTCAACAATTTGTAGCTGAAAATAAACAAAAATCGTTGTCGATTTTAGTTGAGCATGAGAACCAGACCTCCCCTCTCGATCAAGAAATCGAGACAAAAAGCTTGGACATTCTTCTGCCTCTCATGGATGCAGGGAAGCAATCATTTGGATATCAGGAGACTGCTTCTTGGTCAAATGTAAGGGATTGGCTCGTCGATAACGACTTGCTGCCAGACAAAATAAAGGCTGAGGATGCTTTTTCAAACTTGTAAATTTTGAAGGAGATGCACGGATGAGAAGATATCAAGCACTTACGATTGCAGGCTCGGACTCCGGCGGCGGCGCAGGTATTCAAGCTGATCTAAAAACATTTCAAGAGCTCGGCACCTATGGCATGTCGGTTATTACCGCAGTGACTGCGCAGAATACGCTTGGCGTTCAGGGCATCTACCCGCTGGATGCTGAGGCTATTAGCTGCCAGCTCGATTCGATCGGCGAGGATCTCGAGCCATCCGCAGTTAAGACAGGTATGCTGTTCAGCGCAGAAATTATAAAGATCGTTGCAATGAAAGTAAAGCAATATAACTGGCATAATCTCATCATTGATCCTGTCATGGTGGCGAAAGGCGGCTCACCTCTGCTTCAGCAAGAAGCTATTCAAACACTGATTACGTATTTGCTGCCGCTCGCGCTTATAACGACTCCTAACATTCCAGAAGCCGAACTTATCGCAAGAATCCCGATCCGGACATTTAGTGATCGAGAGGAAGCGGCCCGAATATTGCATCAGATGGGCTCACGCTTTGTTGTCATTAAGGGCGGCCACGGTTCAAGCAGTGAACCGCTCGTTGATCTCATCTACGATGGAGAACAATTTGTATATTTGGAAAGCAAACGTATCGACACTAAGCATACTCACGGCACAGGATGCACTTTCTCCGCTGCGATTGCAGCAGAAATTGCTCAAGGCAAACCTGTACTTGAAGCTATAAGAACTGCCAAAGCTTTCATTCAAGCCGCTATTGAAGATAAGCTGGGAATTGGGGGCGGGCATGGCCCAACCAATCATTTTGCTTATAGGGACAGACAGCGCTTGAGCTGATTGCATTTTATTAGAAATAGCAAACGCTGCTTCCATATAGGTCGCGGCGTTTACTAATTAGTCATGCTTTCATGCCTTTTCATCCTGCTTCGGCTGCAACAAGAAGGGCTCAATCATATTATCTATACTAATATATTCAGCTTGTGACGCGCTTGGAGCTGCAAGCGCTCGAACGGGAGATACTCCAAAGTTCGTTAACGCCGATGCTATGGTGCAAAGCAGTACAGACATACATATCGCATTTTTAATCATCGTTTGTCCACCTATTCTCCAGGACGTGTCTGAAAACCCGTTCAGTGGCACCTTTCACCGCCTTTTCACCCCCTGCTTCGTTCCGTTTGCTTGACGTACCCCGGTACGCCTTCACAAACGCGCCTTGCATGGAACGAAAATTCGGCAAAATTTGCTGTCCTCTGAGTTCTCAGACACGACCTAGTAACTCTAAACTAAGTATAGACTTTAATAGAATAATTGAAATGGACTTCAGGCATGAAATTCACCTAGACCTTAGTCGGGAAATTCAGAAAAATATATCATAAATGTATCTATTTTACTAATTTGAGCTGCAATGCTAAATTAACGATTATCCACTTTCTCTGGGTACAAATCATGATTCATGAGGCGATGCTCGGCCATTTGCTCATATTTTGTGCCAGGCTGGCCATAATTGCAATAAGGATCGATGGATATGCCGCCACGCGGTGTGAATTTGCCCCAAACTTCTATATATCTTGGACTCATCAGCGCAATTAAATCATTCATGATAATGTTCATGCAATCCTCGTGGAAATCACCATGATTGCGGAAGCTGAACAAATACAGCTTAAGCGACTTGCTCTCTACCATTTTGTCACCCGGAATATATGATATATAAATGGTTGCAAAATCCGGCTGTCCCGTCATCGGACAAAGACTCGTAAATTCCGGACAATTAAATTTCACGAAATAATCGCGATTCGGATGCTTATTATCAAATGCCTCCAAAATTTCCGGTGCATAGTTAAACAAATATTGTGTTCCTTGATTGCCTAGCAGCGTCACACCGCTTAGCTCCTCTTTGCTTCTTCCTTCCATGCTCGTTTCCGCCTCTCTTAGCTGTTTTGAATTAAACGCCTTTCTTGTTGCCCCATACCCAGGTATGAAGCTGCGGCAGAACGTGCACCCGCTTTAAATCCTGATTCGGCATAACCTTCTCGATTAGCCATTCATAACGTTCCAATAAATAAGGAAGCATGAGCTGCGGCTCCGTTTCCTGCAAGTTTCCATTGCCTGCCTGCAAATAAAAAGGAACCATTGGATACCTGAGGTGAACGTATGTCGCGTACTCTAGATCATCCTCGTCGAAAACGACTGTTTTTAAGCAGAAGCTAGTTGATTTCCGATTCAGGTTGGACACGATTTCATCGAGCTTCGACCAGTCTGTCTTCATGCCAGAGCTCGGCGGCTTAGGCGACAAAGTGAGCTCATCAATCGACCAAAACCAGTCCTGCCAACGACTCCCTTGTGTCTCCAGTGCAACGCTGATGTTTTGTTTATGGAGCTCATCAACAAACTCACCCAGCTGCGGGAGCAGTGCGGGATTGCCGCCGGAAATCGTCACATGCTCAAACGTATTTCCACCTATTGCTTTTAATCGCTCTATTATTTCAAATGCTGTCAGCATGCGAATATCTTCTTTGCCGCTGCCGTCCCAAGTAAATGCTGAATCGCACCAAGAGCAGCTGTAATCGCAGCCAGCAGTACGAACAAACATCGTTTTCCGGCCAATAACCATACCTTCTCCTTGGACCGTAGGGCCGAATATTTCCATTACAGGAATTCGTTTATTGGATGGCATCATTAGACCGCCTCCCGCTTCGGACGATAAATACAATAGCTCGTCGGCGTTTCACGCAAAAAGACCTGAACGCATTGCGGACGATTTACAGTACCATCCAAATGGCGCTGAACGATGTCGCTAATCGTTCGGGCTACCACTTCAGTCGTAGGAAAACGATCGGGCAACACATTGCTAAAGTGTTCGTTGTCGTCATTAAGCAAAGAATGGTCAAAACGATCATGAATCAACCTTTTAATTATGGCGAAGTTGACAAGAAAACCTGCCTCGTCAAGCTCATCGCCTGCAACTGTTACATTCGCATAATACGTATGGCCATGAAGCTGCTGGCATTTTCCAGCCTCTTCACTCGGTACGAAGTGAGCTGCTGCAAAGTGAAAATCCTTATTAAGCTCATAACTATAGCTATGCTGTGCGGCCGGATAAATCTGCTGCATCATCGCTTCACCCTAATTGCGCTGGACTAAATATTCGTCCAACCCATTCCTTCGAAGCTGACAAGCGGGACAATCTCCGCAGCCATCCGCAATAATTCCGTTATAGCAGGTCAATGTGCGTTCACGGACAAAATCAAAGGCGCCCAGCTCATCTGCAAGCTTCCATGTCTCGGCTTTGTTCAGCCACATAAGCGGCGTATCGATCACAAACGGATAGTCCATCGATAAGTTCAGCGTCACATTTAACGATTTTACGAATATATCTCGGCAATCCGGATATCCGCTAAAGTCCGTTTCGCATACGCCTGTTACGATATGTTTCGCACCAAGCTGCTTTGCAAGCACTGCTGCGAACGTAAGAAATAACAGATTACGGCCATCAACAAAAGTTGTAGGCAGCTCTCCTTCTTTTTGCTCAATCGCGATATCGTCTCTTGTGAGTGCATTGGGTGCCAATTGATTAAGAAGGGACATATCAAGAATATGATGCTTAATCTGAAGTTCCTTGGCGATAGCCGCCGCGCAATCCAGCTCCAGCTTATGCCGCTGTCCATAGTTGAATGTAACGGCCTCTACCTCCGCGAATCGTTCCTTTGCCCAAAATAAACAGGTCGTGCTGTCCTGACCGCCGCTAAACACAACGATCGCTTTTTCTGATTTCATGCTGCATCTCCCTCTCTGATGTGAGAAGACTGAGATCGCTTGAATTCCTTCGTATGTACATAAAAAACCAAAGAAACGGCGCGAAGCGTTAAAAAAACCGCTTCGCGCCGAACGCGAAAACGACGATGTCACCTAATGGGACAATCGTTTCGCATAGTTTTTTATAGAGGGAGTTCGCGAACCTCTCCCGAGAGCTATCATTGTCCGTAGACAACAGCTTCGGAGTTTCTTCTTCAGTTGTTCATTCACAAGTACTATAGCATAGCTTCTTGCTTAAAGAAACAGACAGTATTTCACTGTAAATATTAGGAACTTAGAGGACTGGAATATAAAAAAAACATTTATTCAGCAATCTCTTTCAGCTTCATCAATGTCTTAAGGACATGATCAATCAGCTCCGGAATATCCTCCATTTGCTCTTCGCCTATTTTGCGACTAAAGCCAAGCTCGATCACATTCGAATAGGTAGGCGGCTCCGTGCCAAAAAGGTAGCTTATCGTTTGTGTCGGTTCTGTATCCGGCTCCCAAATACGCTTCATAATTTGCTTAATTTGGCTGCACTGCGTTGTGACATCCGTCACTTCCATGAAGAAACGAATTCGAAGCGAGCATGCAGGGGTCTCGCCTGTCAGCTCCAATATTTCCGCCGCCAAATCCTTCAGCGAGGCAGTCAGCTGAATTTCCGCAGACACCCCTGCATATTCAGCAAGCTTAAACTCCAGCATAAATTCTCGCGACATAACCGCCAGCTCCAGACGATCTACCCGGTTGATAATATCAATTTTCCGGTCGAGCGTATCCAAATCATAGAGCTGATTCTCAAAGACTACTTTCAAATTTTCATAAACAGTTGGATCAAACATCGATTTCCCTCACTTATACTACAATATCGTCTTTGCTATTGTAGTCGATAAGAGTAACAGAATCGAGCCTTCGATTCGCTTTTTTGACACTTTAATCTATACCGAAGTCCATATTTGTAATATTATTGCAATAAAGAAAAGAGGTGCTGCATCGATGAAAATAGCTTTTATTTTATTTGATGGCGTTACTTTTTTGGATTTTGTCGGCTTCTATGATGTCATCACTCGCTTGAAGTACTACGAATCAACAAAAGAGTTCTCTTGGGATATCTGTGCGCTGCAGGAAGAGGTTACGGATGAGCTTGGCATGACGATTAAAGTCAATCAAGTCAAACCCGATCTAACGCAATATGGCCTCATTTTCATTCCCGGAGGGCTTGGAACAAGAGCGTTAAGGTTTGATGAATCGTTCACCGCTTGGATAAAGGAGGCTCAGCAGGCAGCGTATATCGTCTCCGTGTGCACAGGCTCGCTGCTGCTTGGAGCCGCTGGTTATCTGACCAATAAAAACGCTACTACCCATCCTTACGCCTATGAATTATTAGAGCCCTATTGTAAAGAGGTTATTCGCTCGCGTATTGTACAGGACGGCAATGTCATTACAGCCGGAGGAGTCGCCACCTCGATTGATTTGGGTCTTTACATCATCGGGTTTTTCTTAGAAGAGCATGAGGTGAAAAGTATTAAAAAACAAATGGATTACCCTTATGAAATGGAAAGCATAGCGATCTATTAACCTCTCTACCAGAAAAATACGGTGTAGTTTCACAAGAACAGACGGAGGTGAACCGTTGAGCACCATTGATACGATTATCTTTGACCTAGACCAGACCTTGCTTGATAAAAACCAATCGTTACTCAACTTTGCAAAGTATCAGTATGAACGTTTTGCACTCCATGCCTTCATTGCAGACAGAGATGAATTTATAGCGAAGTTTACTGAATTAAATAATAGGCTCATACCCAAAGAAGATGTTTATAACGAGTTAATCGGATTTTTCAAGATTGAAGATGCTCTATTTACGCCGCTGCTCGATGATTTAAACCATCACTTTCATCAATACAGCGTCGGGTTTCCCGGCATGAATGAAATGCTTCTCTCCTTAAAGCAGCGTGGATATAAATTAGGCATGATTACGAATGGCAGGGAATTTTATCAGAGGAATAAAGTAACTGCACTCGGTATTATGGAGCTCTTTGATGATATTGTCATTTCAGGTGCGGTCAATTTGAGAAAGCCTGATCATGCTATTTTTCAATTGTCGCTCTCTAATTTAAGCTCTTCGTCTGCGCAGTCCGTTTTTGTTGGCGATAATCTCAAGGCTGACATTATTCCGGCGAACGAATTAGGGATGCGAACGATTCTGAAGAGCAATGACCACTCAATTAAATATCCAGATGCGATATGTCATGATTTACAAGAAATACCAGCAATCATCCATCGTTTTTCAGCATAAAAGAAGCCACAGAGGCTGCTCCTCAAGTAGATTTATCTACATGTGGAGCAGCCTCTTATTGTGTCAATTCAGCTATTTAACTACTCCACCGCTGTCGCTTCTAAAGCCCTTTTAAATATAAAAGCAGCGGCGATAAAGCGAGCTCACGCACGCCTTCTGCTACTAATCCAGCAATTTGAATGCCGCCCAGCTCTTGAAAATGTGTGTCGTCCTGAGCGCCATCAGGAAAATGAATAAATTCCCCAGGATAAGCCCACATGAACAACGCCTTAGAGGGCTCGTCTCCCAAGCGCTCATACAAATCCTTACTCTTTGCAGCCAAATCGATCAGCGGAACATCCAGCTCTGCCGCAAGCTGCTTCATTCCGAGCAAATAATCACCATGAGTATCGATAATCCTGCCTTGCTCGTCGAACTTGCGGCGATGCATCGGTGTAATTAATACAGGTTTTGCACCGCGTGCCCTTGATTCCTCTACATAAACGGCCAGCATTTCCTTAAAGCTGACAAACGGTTCAGTTGCCCGCTCTTCATCCGGCTTCTCGTCATTATGTCCGAATTGAATCCATAAATAGTCGCCCGGCTTTATTTGCTCCATGATAGCTGCCAATCGCCCTTCATTAATAAAGCTTCGTGAGCTTCTTCCCGACATGGCATGATTATCAATCGCTACATCCGTCTTAAAATAAAGCGGAAGCATCTGCCCCCATCCGGCATATGGGAACGTATCTTGATCGGTTACAGTCGAGTCTCCCGCCAAATAAATCGTCGTCGCTTGTTTCGCCTCGTCGATCTGAAGTGCATTAATTCGCGGCACTACTCCTGAGAAGGCAAGGCGCAGCCTTCCATCGGTTACTTTGACGGTGAAGCTGTGTACGGCATATTGTCCTGCTGATGTAACGGCCTTGTGCAGCACTATGCGCCCTACGCCATATTTTAACGTAGTAGAGGTTGGAGCAATGGCATCGCCTATCGTAGCTGTTATCGTGTAGCAGCCATTTGGCAGATCAACAATAAACGCGGCTTCAAGTGGAATACAGAAAGCTCCGCGAAGACGATCCGCCTCTTCTCTATTCCGTGAGCTTATACGTAGGGTTGACTCAAAACCGTAGCCTGCGTCTTTGTTATAGATCGTATTCGGCAGTACTTGTATATAAGGTGAAGCGGGAGCGCTGCCGATACCAAAATCAAACTTAAGCGAAACAGTCATGAAGGCACCATCCTAACGGTTTATTTATGTCATTCTAGAATATCAAAATACGACAAGATAGGAAGTTAATTAGAAGTGGTTTTTGTTCAAAATTCAGTCCCCCTGCGTTTGATTGCCTTATGAAGGAGCGCAGTGCATTATCTTTTTCACTCGATGGCTCTCTACTAGTTATGCTTGCGAGAAAAATTCCATACGAATAAATTCGTCAAAATTTGCGTTACCCGCGGAATTCCGTATACTAATAGATAGGAATCATATAGGAGCTATTTACTAATTGAGGTGACACAAGTGGACGAGTTAAAACAAGCCTATGAAACGATGGGGCTGCCAGAACTTGCGGCCAAAGAGGAAGTGGAGAAGCGTTATACGACACTTATGCGTCAATCACGCTCCAGAGCACAGCTGCAGAAGGATAACGCGGGGGATGCGGATGAATCTTTTGCAACGATTACGAAAGCATATCGACTGATTCTAGAGTACGAGGATCGCAAGCTAACCGATGCCTTCAACGAGCAAGAGTACGGTAAATACAAGAAGATGGCTGGACAAGCTCAGAAAATGGATCATTTCTGGCGCTATTACAAGTTTCACACGCTCGGAGCCATCGCTGCGGTAGCACTTATTATTTATGGTGTAATCAGCTTCATGAACTATCGTGAAGAACAAGAGCGGCTCGCTAATTTGCCACCCGTCGATTTGAACGTTTCATTTATGGGCAATTACATGCTGAAGGATGATGCGCCTAAGAAAGAACCGATTGAAACCGCTCTTTTGACAGCGTTTCCCGAATGGAAAAGATTTGTTTCTACGCTTACGTTTGTCCCTAAAGACCAGCAATCACAATTTGCCTATATGCAGAAAGCAGTGCTCGTACTAGCTACTGAGCATCCGGATGTATATATTATGGATGAGAGCATTTTCGATTGGATCGGCGTTCAGGGAATGCTAATGAAGTTAGACGACGATGTTAACGGAGTATTTAAGCCGCACATGACTGACAGCCTTTCGAAGAAGCTTAAGACCGACGAGGATACCCAAGAGCATGTATACGGAATTGACCTCAGCAAGAGTGCACTGGTCAACCAGCTTCCGCTGTATAAAGAAAACATGATTATCGGCATCAGAGTCGATAGCAAAAATCCAGACAAAGCCAAAGCATTCATTAATAAATACTTGGCTACAATAAAATAGCAGAATAACAAAAAAAGCCCGTTTCCGACAGCCATAATGATGGTTTGTTCGGTAATCGGGCTTTTTAAGTGTTGGCTGGTCGACAGTACTATTGAAATACATCTTATCGCATGCTATTCAAGGATTCTCCTTCAACTAGCCCTCTCCCAAATGCTTCAGCACGATGCTCTCAACATGCTTCAAATGCTGCTTCATTCGCTCAGCTGCAAGCTCAGGGTCCTTTTTCGCAATCGCTTCAACTATCATAGAATGCTCCCTATAAAGTCGTTCCGCTACCGCCGCACTCGAATAAAGCTCCACCCGCCTAATGTCATGGATAGCTGTTTCGATATGATTCATAATCGATTCGAACAAACGTACCATGATTGTGTTATGGGTCGCATTGGCAAGCGTGAGATGAAATCGTAGATCCAGTCTCTCACCTTCGGACTCATCACCAGCGGCACGCTCCATCTCAGCGATAATTTGGCTCAGCTGCTTAAGATCCTCATCCGTATGCTTTACAGCTGCGATTGCAGCATTGGAAACCTCAAGCGATTCGCGAGCTTCCAGTAATTCCAGCACTGTCTTACGGTTCATACGAAGAGACGCTAGCTCCGGCAGCTCCATATCAATCGGTACGCTGCGAATGACGCGACAGCCGCCACCTTGCCGAATTTCAATCAAGCCCATCGCTTTAAGTGCGCTCAGCGCTTCGCGGGTAGTCGAGCGCCCTACCCCAAATTGCTCGGACATTTGTTTCGTAGAGGGAAGCTTATCTCCCACTTTTAATTTGCCATCTATAATAAGACGCTTCACTTGCTCGGTAATTTCCTCGTAATGATTGCGTTTTGACAGCTTCTCTACTTCTAATGACGAAATAACCTCTCACCTCCAACCTTAAACGGCATGCACTGCCTTCTAACAACGCCAAGCCGCTTCTCCTACCCTTATTTACAGCTACCCGACTAACAGCGCATACACGATGCCTGGTCCGTGAACGCCGATAGT
Source organism: Pristimantibacillus sp. Z349TD_6 (assembly GCF_056173205.1). Classification (NCBI taxonomy): domain Bacteria; kingdom Bacillati; phylum Bacillota; class Bacilli; order Caryophanales; family Paenibacillaceae; genus Pristimantibacillus (SeqCode); species Pristimantibacillus sp. Z349TD_6. Next base: position 5,036,205 of record NZ_CM149662.1, read on the forward strand.
CAAATCATTCTCGATGTCGGATGAGCGGCTAGGACCAGTAATAAAATGAATACCTGCTGGCAGCTGCTCGCGTCCCGCTTCATCAAACGTCACGAGCACTTCGCCAAGTCTCGTTTTTAAACGTTCGATCGGGATAATAATAATAAGTACGGTTGGCAGCAAACTGACGGACCGCCCTTTATTCGGAGCTGATAATACAGTAACCGAACCCGTATAGGCAACGGCATGATCCGCGATCACGATGCCAAAATCCGCTTCAGCTGCACGAGCGCGCCAATGCTGCTCAACATCCGTATTCCACACCGATACCTGCGAATCCTTCAAAGCGCCTTCAAGCTCGAGCTCATCCAGCTCTGGCTGATTTTGACGAATAATATATTTAGCACTCATTTCCTCCGCTTTGGAAACGATAAAGGATTTCACATCATCCATCGATGGAAGACGGGCTACATGGCCGCCTACTGAAAGAAAATTGTCTGTAAACTGTTTGATTCGCTCTTCTTCCGGCCATTCGAATGAGTTCCAGAAATCGGGAGCTCCGCGAAAAGGATGCTGCGGCTTATGTGTCATTCGCGGATGTCTCAGCTTAGCCGCAATATCATTCATAAAAAGCTCCTGTTTCGCCCTTGAATCTGCTTCAAGCTTTTCCAGCCATTGTTTATGTGTCTCAGCCATGATCATGTCCTCCTTTACCTTGCTTTTCCTCATGCTCACGAGTACGTAAAAGCTCCTCCATCCGATTTTGCATCGACGGCTCCATCTGTTTTAAGCCCTGCTTCAGCTCTTGATCAAGCGTATCCCAGCGATCACGGAACGATTCCTTTGGCAGGCTAGGTGTTACACGATAGGTGTTCCAGCCCTTTAGCGGCCCAAGCTTCGTCTTAATGACACCGCTTCGTACAACGAGCTTCTGACCGAGCTTACCGAGTCGCAGTACCCCGCCAAGCCGCGAGGAATTGCCCATGACGGTGGCGAAGCCTTGCATACCGATGGACTCCATCTTGCTGCCATTTCCACTTTCCACCTTGCGTCTGCGTAAATAAACAAGCATATCATGAAGGGGGATTTTGACCGGACAAGCCTCATAGCAAGCGCCGCATAAGCTGGAAGCATTGGCGACATCATCCCATTCGGCGATGTTTTTGTTCAAGGACGGCGTAAGCACGGCTCCAATTGGACCGCTATACGTGCTTCCATAAGCATGACCGCCAATATGGCGATAAACCGGACAAGCATTCAGACATGCACCGCAGCGAATACAATTGAGCAGCTCTTGGAATTCCGGATCGCCAAGCTGCAAAGAACGGCCATTATCAATGATAATGATGTGCATTTCGTCCGGGCCGTCTGCATCCTCCGAGCGGCGCGGGCCAGTAATGCCATTCATATACATCGTCAGCTTTTGTCCAGTTGCCGAGCGCGGCAGCAATGTAGCCATCACTTCAAGATCAGACCATGATGGAATAATTCGCTCCATACCCATCAACGTAATTTGCGTTTTAGGGACAGTACTCACCATCCGAGCATTGCCTTCGTTTTCAAAAAGCACCATCGATCCCGTCTCCGCAATCGCAAAGTTGCAGCCGGTCATGCCGATCTCAGCCTCCAAAAACTTCTCGCGCAGCTTTTTGCGAACGAAACCTGCAAGCGCCGTCGTATCCGGCGGCAGCGTGTAGCCCGCCTCTTTGGACAGCAATTCAGCGATTTGATAACGGTTTTTGTGAATGGCTGGGATGACGATGTGGGATGGCATTTCACCTGCAAGCTGAATAATATATTCGCCTAAGTCGGTTTCTACCGCTTCAACACCAATGGATTCAAGCGCATGATTAAGATGCAGCTCCTCTGAAACCATTGACTTGGATTTAACGACCGACTTCGCATTCGCATGCTCTGCAATGTCTAGCGTCAGCTTGACCGCTTCCTCTGCCGTACTCGCAAAATGGATATGAACGCCGTTTGCGCGGGCATTGTTCACAAACAAGTTCAAATAATAATCCAAATGTGCGATCGTATGGAGACGAATTTGTCTGCCTCGCTCCCGCCATTCTTCCCAATTCCCGTGCTCGTCAGTCGCTTTTTTCTTCCCATTGCGCAGCCGTTCTGTTGTGAATCGCACCGCTTTGCGCAGAAATTCGTCGTTGAGGGCAAGATCCGCTCTTGCTTTTACTGTAGCTTCCTTTTTCACGACAGCCATCTTATTTCACCCCTTCATATAGCAGCTCAGCCAAATGCATAACACGGACAGGTTCGTTGCGATAGCGCAGGTTTCCAGCAATGTTGAGTAAACAAGCCATATCTAGCCCGACTAACACTTCCGCTTCCGTCTCCAGCACATGATCGACCTTCTCCGTCACCATTGCTCCAGAAATATCAGCCATCTTAACAGCGAATGTTCCGCCAAAGCCGCAGCAATCCTCAGCAAATGGAAGCGGTACAAGCTCAAGTCCCTTCACATTCTGAATAAGCGCAAGCGGCTCATCCTTTACGCCAAGTATCCGACTGCCGTGGCAGGAAGGATGATAGGTCACTTTATGAGGAAATGCAGCGCCAACATCGGTAACGCCAAGCACCTGCACCAGAAACTGCGTGAATTCATAAGATTTGCTCTGAAGCTTGTTGGCTCGTTTCAGCATGACCGGATCATCCTCGAACAGCTTCGGATAATGGTGAATCATTCCCGTGCAGGAGCCTGATGGTGAAATAACGAAGTCGCTGTCTTCAAACGCACCCAATATCGTTTTGGCAGACTCCCTCGCTTCCTTCCAATAGCCGCTGTTGTAGGCCGGCTGTCCACAGCAGGTTTGCACCGTCGGAAACTCCAATGAAACACCGTACTTTGCCAGCAAGCGCACCATCGCTTCGCCGACCCTTGGATATAACGCATCGCTTAAGCATGTAATAAATAATGAGACCTTCATACCCGCACCCCTTCCGTTACTTATACTTCTATAATATCAGGTTGTCAGACAAGTTTGGTGAAAATTTTTTATGTGAAAAATGTTTTAGATGTAAGAACACATATGTGCTTACAGCATTCTTTCGTAGGTAACCAGCCTGTTAAGCTGCGCAATAAGCACCTATATGTGCTTACAAGCACTCAGAAACGCTACTTTTACCGTTGTAAGAACACATATGCGCTTACAGCATTCTTTCGTAGGTAACCAGCCTGTTAAGTTGCTCAATAAGCACCTATTTGTGCTTACAGACACTCATGAACGTGACTTTCAACGCTGTAAGAACTCATATGCGCTAACAGCATTCTTTCGTAGATAACCAGCCAGTTAAGTTGCTCAATAAGCACCTATTTGTGCTTACAAACACTCAGAAACGCTACTTTTACCGTTGTAAGAACACATATGCGCTTACAGCTCATTTTCGCAAGTAACCCTATCCTATACAACAATAATGGCGCTGCGCTTCTACTGAAGCCAGCGCCATCTATGCTCTACACCGTTGTAACGGAAATTTGTTTTTCCTTAAGCTGCGATAAGATTGCTGCTGGCAGCCGCTCATCCGTAATGATTGCATCTACATCATCTAAATCCGCCACATGGGTAAACGCTTGAACGCCGAACTTGCTGGAGTCGGCGACTAGAATGACTTGATCCGCCATACCTACCATTTTGTGCTTGATGCGTGCTTGCAGCTCATTCGACTCACTAACCCCGCGCTCCAAATGGACACCTTTGCAGGAGAGAAATGCTTTATCCACATGATATGCATCAAGAGAACGCTCGGCTAACGGACCGACATAGGACAATGAACGCGAAGCCAAAATGCCGCCCGTCGAAATCACTTCAATCTTCTCTTTGCTGCTCAGCTCCATCGCAACTTTGATGGAGTTGGTTAGCACCGTAAGAGGTATATCCGGCATGCTTGCCGCCATATACCAAGCCGTCGAGCTCGCATCAAGCAAAATACGCTCATTCGGCTGAATCAACTTAATCGCTTCCACAGCAATTCGTTTTTTCTCCTCCGCATGCGTAATCTCCCGCTCGAAATACGGAATTTCCGGCTGCTGATCCTTTACGCTAACCGCACCGCCATGGGAGCGGCGCAAACGTCCGGCTTGCTCCAAGCGGTCAAGGTCACGCCGAATCGTTTCCTCGGTCACCTGACATAGCTCGCTCAGCTCCGTAACCCGGATGCTGCCTCTCTCATTTACCAGCTGTACAATTTTATCGTATCGTTCATGGACCAGCATAACGTACCTCTTTCATACTTATATTTGTATTCGCTGCTTAAGCGATTCCTGTTGTTTCTTTAAAAGCACGATATGCGCTCTCCCAAGCATCATTCTGCTCTGGCTCATACACATCAACTGGGAATGACTCGCGTATCACTTTGCGCGCTTCCCAAATGTCAGCAAGCTGACCACTTGCAATCCACTGCACGATCATGTTGCCAATTGCACTGCCTTCCACGGGTCCTGCCCACACGGGCTTGCCAATCGCATTTGCAGTCCATTGGCAGAGCAGCGTATTTTGAATGCCGCCGCCAACCATATGCAAACCGCTGAACGCTTGACCAGACAATTGCTCTGTTAACTCTAGCACATTTCGGTACTTCAAGGCTAAGCTCTCCAAAATACACCGAACAATCGCTCCTGTATCTGTAGGTGCCGTCTGCCTTGTGCGCAAACAATACTCCGTTATTCTAGCAGGCATGTCTCCCGGGTGCAAAAACAACGGATCATCCGGATCAATAAACGTAGCAAATGGCTTAGCTTCTTCGGCAAGCTTTACTAATTCGGGGAACGTATAAGAAATTCCTGCCCGCTCCCATGAACGTCTGCATTCCTGCAAAATCCACAGTCCCATAATGTTCTTCAGCAAACGATACGTGCCATAAACGCCGCCTTCGTTCGTAAAGTTCAGCTGCTGCGACAGTTCATTAATGACTGGCTCGTCGACTTCTGTACCCATAAGCGACCAAGTGCCGCAGCTTAAGTAAGCAAAAGACTTTTCAAGTGCAGGCACTGCGGCAACCGCTGAGCCTGTATCATGCTCCGCTGCTGCATAAACAGGAACGGACTCAATGCCAAGCTCCTCGCAAAGGGAAGCTCGCAAGCTGCCAACCTTCGCCCCTGGCTGTACAACCTCACCGAACAGTTCCGGCGAAATGCCAATCGAGCGAATCAGTTCCTCGTCCCAGCTGCCGGCAACAGGGTTATACAGCTGCGTTGTCGTTGCGTTGGAAAACTCATTATATTTCTCACCCGTCAAAAAATAACGGAGCAAATCCGGAATCATTAGAAAATGTTTGGCATCCCGCAGCAGCGGTGAATCTGCCTTCTTCAAAGCAGCCAGCTGATTAATCGTATTAAACGGCAGAAACTGAATACCCGTCTTCGCAAATATACCCGTTGTCGTCAATTCCTCCACTACCTGCTTCATTACGCCATCTGTATGATGATCGCGATAATGATAAGGATTGCCAAGCAGCTCCCCATTGCTTCCAATCAAGCCAAAATCAACGGCCCAAGAATCAATCGCAAGGCTGTCCAGCGTAATGTCGCGATGCCTAACTAGCAGCAGCGCTTGCTTTAACTCATGAAGCAGTCGCAAAATATCCCAGTGCAGTCGATCGCCGACCTGCACCGGATCATTGGAGAACCGGTGCAGCTCCTCTACCTCGATCTTGCCGTTATTCAGCCTGCCAAGCAGCGCTCTTCCGCTGCTTGCTCCGAGATCGTAAGCAAGGATGGTCACCAGCTGGCACCGCCCTTGCCTCTCGCCAATATGTCTTTGCCATAGCTGCTGCTTAGGTATGCTTTCATTGGATCATGCGGCAAGCCCTGCTCTTCGCGAATCGCGTGCAAAAGCGGTGTAACATCGAATTCAAATGCGCGGCGCACAGCATCCTCAGCGCCAAGAACATCATTGCGTTCAGCAGCATCATTCACTTCATCATGGTTAATGAGCAGCGCCTTTGCCAGCTGGGTTTGCACGTTCAGGACGGAGCGCAGCATGGCAGGGATTTTTTGCTCGATATTATGTGACTGGTCAATCATATAAGTAATACTCTCTGCATTGCCGCGAACAGCAGCATCCGCATCGCCTGCTGCACTCAAGATTTGATAGAAAATTAAGAACAGCTCGTACGGGTTTACCGTTCCGACAATAAGATCATCATCTGCGTACTTACGGCTGTTAAAATGGAATCCGCCAAGGCGTTTCTCGTCTAGCAAGTAAGCAACGATATGCTCAATGTTCGCGCCAGGCAGATGGTGGCCTGTATCGACAAGCACTTCCGCTTGCGGCCCGAGCTTTTGCGCGAGGTTGTAAGCCATGCCCCAATCGGCAAGATCCGTATGATAAAACGCCGGCTCGAAACATTTGTATTCAATCAGCAAGCGCATGTCAGGCGTCAAAGCGCTGTACATTTCGGCTAGCGCTTCCTGCATCCAAGCTTTACGCTTGCGGATATGGCCTTGGCCCGGATAGTTCGTACCGTCTGCAAACCACAAGCTGAATTCATTCGAGCCCGTTTCCTTCGCAATATCGACGCACTCGAGCAAATGGTTCGTCGCTTTGCGGCGGATCGCCGCATCGGAATTGGTTACGCTGCCCAGCATGTAATCCTCGTCCTGGAACAGGTTCGGGTTCACTGCGCCGATGGTAAGTCCAAGACTTTCCGCATGGCTTCTGAGCTTGCCGTAATCTTCTACCTTGTCCCATGGGATATGAATAGCTACTGAAGGAGCGATCCCCGTCAGCTTATGCACTTGCGCCGCATCTTCAACCTTCTCAAACGGATTGCGAGGCACACCTTCCTTCTGGAACACTTTAAAGCGCGTGCCTGAATCCCCATAGCCCCATGACGGCGTCTCAATTTTGAGCGCTTTCAATCTAGCTTTCACTTCATCTATATTAATGCCTCTTTCTTTCTGCTGCTCCTCAAAAAACGTATAAGCGCGATCAGTCATTATGGAACACCCTCTCATTTATATTTTCAACCTATTTGATTGGAAAAGCCATCGTAGACATCAACGTATTCTCTGCCTGCGTCGAATCTAATCTGCTGTATTGTACAATGATTGGAATATTGCTCTGCACCTCAATGGCGTAAGGAACGCCGATTGGAATCGACGCCCCTTCCTTCATTAATGAGCTGGTGCGTATATGGTTTGTTCGTCTGCCGGGAACAACAACTTGAATATCTTCCATCGGCTCGCGATCCTCAAAATAAATCGTAATATGAATAATGGCCTCTTCGGTGGAGCAATTCAGCACGCATATCGATTCATGGCTGGTTAGCGTTCCCGTGCTATCTGGCGGTATATAACCATCCGGTATATACCAAGATTTCTCGCCTCTCCCTTGGATCATATCGCCTAACCTCCTAACGGGTGAATGCAGCAGGTACGCCGCCGTCAATAGTTAACATACAGCCTGTCGTTTTATCTGCTTTGGAGGAGGCAAAAAATGCAATGCCCTCTGCGATGTCGCGCGGATAAATGTTGACTAGCAGCGTCGTGCGCTTGCGGTAGTATTCTTCCAGCTGATCCGGCTCAATGCCATAAGCCGCAGCACGTTCATTCCGCCAGCTGCCGTTCCAAATTGCTGACCCCTGCAAAATCGCATCCGGCAAAATCGTATTTACACGAATGCCGAATTCGCCGCCCTCAGCTGCGATACAGCGTGCCAAATGAGCTTCAAGCGCTTTTGCCGAGCTATAAGCAGATGCATTTTTACCCGCGTACACAGAGTTTTTCGAACCGATGAACACCATGTTGCCGCCAATGCTTTGCTGCTTCATTAATTTAAATGCTTCGCGAGCGACCAGGAAATAACCTGTTCCGAGCACATTCATATTCAAATTCCATTCCTTAAGCGATGTCTCGTCGAATGGGCTTGAAGTCGCAAGACCAGCGTTGTTCACGATAATGTCCACGCCGCCGTAAGCAAGTGCTGTCTCTGCATAAGCAGCTTTGACCTGCTCTTCGCTCGTCACATCCATTTTCACGGCTGTTGCTCGGCATTCGCCAAATTTCTCATTAATTTCAGAGGCAACCTTTTGCGCGCCTTCAAGATTAAGATCTGCAAGCACAACATGCGCACCCTCTGATACTAAACGGCGTGCTGTTTCACTTCCGATACCGCCAGCGCCGCCTGTAATGAAAGCAACCTTACGCGAAAATTCCGTTTCAGCCGGAGCAAGCGACAATTTGTAAAGCTCTAATGGCCAGTATTCCACGTTGTACGACTCGTTCTCGCTAAGCGATACGAAATCACCTAATGCTGTTGCGCCGCGCATCACGGCAATCGCACGGTGGTATAGCGCTCCGCTCACTTGTGCCATCGCCCAGCTCTTGCCGGTGTTGATCATACCGATACCCGGAATTAGAATTACGCGAGGCGCTGCTTCAAACATGATGTCGCCTTCATTTTTGTTGCGTTCAAAATAAGCTTTATATTGCTCTTTGTATGCAGCGATTCCTTCTGATAGTTTCGCCTTCAAACCATCGATATCCTCTGCATTTGGCGTCCAGTCAATAAACAATGGAACAACCTTCGTATGCACCAAATGATCCGGGCATGCAGCGCCGACCTGCGATAATGTCGGAGAATTATTCCCGCTTACGAATGCAAGCACATCCGCCTCATCGTCAAATGTCAAAATCATCTTCTTCGCATCGCTCACTGCGCCGCGAATGGTTGGCATAACCTGTGCAGCTACGCTTTTGCGAACATCAGCTTCGAGCACCTCGTATTTCACGCCGCCAAACAATGAAGCCTCGTCAAAACGAGATTCAATGAATGCCTCTGCCTCGGAAATGATTTTGATCGTTTGCGCGTAACACTCCTCGCTAGTCTCGCCCCAAGTAACAAGGCCGTGCTTTTCCATCAGCACCAGCTCGGCATTTGGATTGGCAAGAACACCTTCGGCAATCATTTTGGAGAGGTTGAAGCCAGGACGAACATAAGGAACCCAGACAAAACGGTCGCCGAAAATTTCCTTCGCAAGCGCTTTTCCGTTATCCGCACAGCACAAGCTAATAATAGAATCCGGATGTGTATGATCCACATGTTTGAATGGAAGAAAAGCATGCAATAGCGTTTCAATCGACGCACGCGGGTGCTTCGAATCGATCATGCAGTTGACAAGGTAAGCAACCATCTCTTCGTCCGGCATTTCAGCACGTTCAAATAATGGACGGATATCATCCATCCGCAGTCCAGTAAAATTGCCTGCTTTCATAGAAGCAAGATCCGAACCGCTGCCCTTCACATACATCACTTCAACGTCGCGACCGCGGAAATCTTTTACGATTGTTTTGCTAGACGTATTGCCGCCGCCGTAATTGCAAACTCTGCGATCTGCACCGATGATGTTGGAGCGATATACGAGCTCAGTCAATCCGCCTTCCAACTGCGATGCTTTTTCGTTTTCCCACAAACTTTGTACCATGGATATACCTCCGAATGATGTTTTGTATTTGTTTGAATCGATCATATCACATTTGTTTATGTTTGAATATGATTATTTCAAAAACAAACAAAGATGTATATTTATCGTTTTCTTTTTATATTTTTGACTAAACAAGCTATTCCCACAGTTTCGGGCAGCAAGCATGTACTTATTAGACTAACAAAAAAAGATGCCCCTCAAGGTCGTAAAAACCTAAAGGGGCATCTCTTCATTATATATACTACACAGCATTCCTTACTGGCAGCGCAGCGTCACTTCAATATCTTGGTTATAATTTCCGAATCCTTTGCCAAACAGCGTAACGCCGCCGCAATTTCTCGTCGTTGTGCTGGATGAGATGCGGAATAAAATTTCTTTATCATAAGCGAGCATTAGCTCGCCAATCGTAACATCAGATACTTTAATGCCATCAATATACGAGCCTTGCTGGTTAACGCGGATCGTTTTCATAAAGCCATACTGAATATTTTTATGCCACCACTCGGGAGTATACAACCCTCGTGAGCTTCCAAAATCGCCTGGATACGTCCACGTTCCAACACCGACACCGTTAATCGTAAAAGCAATATCCGATGGCAGGTGGTTGACGCTGCAAGGCGTGTCCGAACAAATCTCCATCGCAATTTCGAGCGACTCTGGCATTTCGTTATTCACCATATAATTGGGTATACGGTATTCCACAAATCCTGAACCGAACCATAAGACTTTGGCATGGACATGCTCTGGATCGGCAAAATAACGCGGATCATCGCACATCCCAATCATTTGAGTATCGGATGCCAGTCCGCAGGTTGGTTTAATTTGGTACGATGAATAATGTCCCACAGGCAGTGAAACCGAGTAACGCTTCGTTTCGTCCGTGACGGGTTCACTCTTAAAAACCAGCATCGCCTGCGACAGCTGGAGATGGCATATCTTTTGCATGCCGCGCTTGCCAGCCACGCTTTCGCTGCGAACAATGCCGGCTTCCTCCAGCATATGAATATGTCTTGTAACGATAGGAGACTTTATATCTAGCGCCTCGGATAAGCTTTTTATATTCATAGGCTGCACGCCTAGCAATTCAATCATTTTGACCCGTGTGTGTGATGAGAAGCATTCAAGAAACTTCATATTGCGGCTGCTCACTTCAATTTCCATTGCTGCTTCCCCTGTCTCTAGCTAATTTCAAATCATTATATAACTAAAAAGTTATCCTTTCAACACTTCCCTGCTCCACCTTGACTTATGGAGTAGAATTAACTAAAATAAACGGCGTATACATAACTCAAAAGATATTTAGTTACCTTTTTAGTTATCTAAATAGTTTTAGGAGGAATTAAGATGAACTCATTTCAATTCGTTAATCCAACTCATATTGTGTTTGGTGAAGGTACAGCCAAGCAAGTAGGCCAATTAACCTCCAAATACGGCAAAACGGTCCTGCTCGTTTACGGATCAGGCAGCGTCAAAAAAACAGGCTTGTACGATCAAACCGTAAGCCTTCTTCAAGAAGCTGGCATCAAAGTGCACGAGCTTCCTAATATTGAACCAAACCCGCGTTTAACTACCGTCAAAAAAGGGATCGACATTTGCCGCGCTGAAGGCGTTGATTTCATTCTAGCCGTTGGCGGAGGCAGCGTTATTGATGCAGCCAAAGCTATCGCTGCAGGTGTTCCTTATGAAGGCGATGTATGGGATTTCTTCACAGGCAAAGCTGTTATTCAAAAAGCGCTTCCGCTTGGTACGATTTTGACACTGGCTGCAACAGGTTCGGAAATGAACGGTTCTTCGGTCGTTACGAACTGGGAAGAAAACTTAAAGCGTGCTTTTGGCAGCTCGCATACGTATCCGGCGTTCTCGATTCTCGATCCTACGCTTACGTACACGGTTCCTCGCAATCATACCGTTAACGGCGCTGTAGACATCATGTCACATGTGTTCGAGCAATATTTCAGCTTAACGCCAAATACACCGCTGCAGGAGCGCTTCTGCGAATCCATTTTGCAAACGGTAATTGAGAATGTTGAGCTAGCTCTTGAAAACCCTGAGGATGCGGCTGCTCGCGCGAACCTTATGTGGTGTGGTACGATGGCTTTGAATGGCGGTCTTATCAGCGTTGGCATGAGCAATGACTGGGCTTCGCACGGCATTGAGCATGAAGTGAGCGCCATTTACGATATTCCGCACGGCGCAGGCTTGGCTGTTATTTTCCCCAACTGGATGAAGTACGTTTATGAAGAGCGGGTGGATCGTTTCGTTCAATATGCAACTCGTGTATGGAATGTGAATCCTGAAGGCAAATCAGACAACGAAATCGCTCTTGAAGGCATTCAAGCCACTCGTGATTTCTTCACGAAAATTGGCGCTGAGTCACGTCTTGCCGACTTTGAGATCGGAAGCGACAAACTGGATCGCATGGCTGAGGAAGCTGTACGTTATGGCACGATTGGTTCATTCAAGCGTTTGGAAAAACAAGATGTTAAAGCTATTTTGGAATTATCACTTTAACTGGAGGTTACGATAAATGACTCATGCCCTAACAGCACATACCACATTAAGTAACGGAGTAAAAATGCCTTGGCTTGGTCTTGGCGTATGGAAAGTGAAAGATGATGGCGAAGCGGAAAGAACGGTCGCCTCTGCGATTGAAGCTGGTTATAGAAGCATCGATACAGCAGCAGCTTACAATAATGAAGAGGGTGTTGGCGCTGGTATTCGCAACAGCGGGATCGCGCGCGACGAAATTTTTGTAACGACAAAAATTTGGAATGCTCATCAAGGCTACGATTCCACGCTGACTGCCTTTGAAGACAGCAGACGGAAACTTGGCATTGAAGTTGTTGATCTATTGCTCATCCACTGGCCTGTAAAGGATAAGTACTTGGAAACTTGGCGCGCGCTTGAAAAGCTGTATCGTGACGGTTACGTACGTGCTATTGGCGTGAGCAACTTCCAAATTCATCATCTACAGGATGTCATTACAGCAGGTGAATTTGTTCCTATGGTCAATCAAGTGGAATACCACCCGCTTCTTACACAAACGGAGCTTCACGCTTTTGCCAAGAGCCGCAGCATTCAGCTAATGGCTTGGAGCCCGCTTATGCAAGGAAACCTGGATCAAAGCGTGCTCGCTGATATTGCTGCCAAATACGGTAAATCGCCTGCTCAAGTGGTGCTTCGTTGGGATCTGCAAAACGAGATCGTTACGATACCGAAATCGATTACTCCGGCTCGCATTAAAGAAAATGGAAATATTTTCGATTTCACGCTAACGTCTGAGGAAATGGCTCAAATCAGTGCGCTTAACCAAGATCACCGTTTTGGCCCAGATCCAGATAATTTCAACTTCTAAATTAAATCACTTCAAATTAAAAACGGCTCCATCCTTGTTTCAAAGGATGGAGCCGTTTTTTGCTTAAATGGAATTATAAACCCTTAGTAACGTATATCTGTTTGGCCTAACGAGATGCGCTTTCTGCAAGCTTGCCGTGAGCAGCTCCTTATCAACGCCGAGCTCCTCCGTCGTGGTCGGTCCGCCAACCTGCTTTAGCCACGCTCTGATTTGGGCTTCATCCGGAAGTGCGGCAATAGCCTCCCGTACCTTCTCAGGATTAGCTGTAAAAGCTAGACCTTCTTCTTCAGCGGCAAGCTGGTGATATAGCTTGGAAATTTCCGCGCAGGCTACGCCAACCTTCGCACCGTGCAGCAGCTGTCTTTTGCCAAGGCGAATATATTCCATTTCCCAGAAATGCGACAAATGATGCTCTGATCCAGACGCCGAATGTGATTGACCGAATAAGAGCATGGCAAGGCCGGACTCAATAAGCGCTTCAATAAGTATGCGAATGCCTTGCTGGTCACGGGTTGCAATTAACGAGGCATTCTCTACACATTTGTTAAGTGCAATACGCGTAATTTCAGCAACCTCTTCTGAATAGGGCTCACCGCCTTCAGCTGCGCCAAAGCTCCAATCAAATAACGATGTATATTTTCCCAGCATATCGCCAAAGCCAGCAGCTACCATGACTGCTGGCGCCGCTGCGAGGATTTCCAAATCAGCAAATATCGCATCGGGGCCAATGGCCGCGATCGTCTTCTTCTCGCCGCGAATAATAATCGGCGCTCCTTTGGAATTGAAGCCGTCAACAGATGGCGCAGTCGGAACGGATACAAAGGGAATGCCCGCTGTATAAGCGGCATAACGAGAAATATCATGTATCGTTCCTGAGCCTGCTGCAATGACTACCTGTGCTTTGCGCAGTTGAATATCCAATAAGAGCTGCACGATCGATGCTTCATCCGCAATGACATCGCCTTGACGGTCCGCCTTTATGATTGTCACATGAACAGAAATACCTTGCGCGGCAATGGCTTCCTCTAGAAGTTTACCGGCAATGTTGTATGTAATCGCATCCGCAGCGATAACTACCTGACTATACTGCTTTTCCTTTATATAAGGAGCTACCGCTTGAAGGGCACCCGCTTCGACTAGCAAAGGGTTTATTTCAATCTCTCGCAACGTTTCTTCATCAAAACCTGCTGCTAGCTTTTTCACTCTATCAATAAGGTTTGACATGGGCTATGCCTCATTTCGTAGTGTAATATTTTTATTCTGCTCTTGTATGGCATACCTTGTCAACTTTAACAGCACTCTCCTTCTATTAATATTCACGGCTTGCCAGCGCCATTTTGGCAGATTCCTGCGTAAAAACACCTTCAGCCGTAATAATCTTCATCGGAAGCTCCTTGCCCTCCGACAAATCCTTAACAGCCTTCATGAGCTGAGGGCCAAGCAGCGCGTTGCATTCAACTGCAAAGTTAAGCTTTCCGATACTTAAAGCTTTAAGAGCTGACTTTGTTGCATCAACAGAGATGATCGCAATGTCCTTACCCGGCCGCAAGCCAAAATCCTCTATGGCCTCAACAGCTCCTAAAGCCATATCATCGTTATGGGAATAAACGACGTTTATCGCAGAGCCATGACGTTTCAGCGCTGCCGCCATCAGCTCTTTGCCCTTCTTCTTCGTAAAGTCGCCTTGCAATGATTCAAGCAAGGTGAAGTTTTGATCGGTTTGGATAACCTCCTTGAACCCCTGCATTCGCCCAACAGCTGGAGCAGAGTGTGCGGTTCCTTGCAGCTCGACGAATTGATAGCTTTGTCCTTCCTCTGCCTCTTGCATCAACCATCTTGCCGCCCTTCTGCCTTCCTCGCGAAAATCTGAACCGATGTAAGCTGTCCACAGCGTATCATCGCTTACGTTCACTTCACGATCAGACAATATGACTGGAATTCCTGCCTCCTTCGCTTCCTTCAATACCTCTTCCCAGCCGGTCTCCGTCTTCGGTGAGAAGGCGATCACATCCACCTTTTTGTTTATAAACTGCCGAATCAGTTCAATTTGTTTATCCTGCGACTGCTCCGCATTCTCATAAAGCAGCTCCACGCCTGCCTCCTTTGCCGCATTAATCACCGACTTTGTATTCGCGATTCGCCAGCCGCTTTCCGTACCCACCTGCGCAAAACCTAATACAATTGGAGATTGTGCCTCTTGGAGCGTAGGCGCTGGTGAATGCGTAACGCGCGGCTCACCCTTCCCCTCTAGTTGATTCGTTATTTTCTGACTGCGCAAAATAACCTTTTTGGGAATTCCCTTTTCTTTATTCAATATATCGATCGCATAACGGATCGCTTCCTTGCCGCCAGGGGGGCTTGTAAAAGTGCCTGTCAGCTTGTTCTCCGAAACGAGCTGCAGGCTGCCGTTTTCAGAATTGACGCCATCGATACCGATAATATTAATATCATTCCTATCAAGCTTCTGTACTGCTCGGTATGCGCCTAATGCCATAGCTTCATTATGGGCAAAGATTAAGTCAACCTCGGGTTGATCTTTTAACCAATCCGTTAGCAGATCCTCCGCAAGGTCACGCTGCCAATCCGCATTCATCGTCTGCACGATGCTAAGCTTGGAATTATGAATCGCTTCTCGGAACCCATTGCTGCGTTCTTCAACGGTCGGAGAACCGGCCAGCCCTTGCATTTCAATTATTTTACCGCCCAACTCACCCAGCGTTTCCATTGCAAATTCGCCTGCTTTTCTGCCGATCATTTCATCGTCCGTACCTACATATAGCGTATAATCATATCCTGTCACGCCTCTTCCGAGCACGATAACAGGGATATTCTCGTAAACGGAGCTTACTGTTTGTGTGAGAGCTACTGGATCATCAAGCGATATGATGAGCAGATCGATGCCATATCCAACCAGCTTCTTCACATCCTTCGCCTGCTGCTCGCTGCTTTGCGCGGCATCGGTGAAGATGACGCGCATATCCGAGTGCCTGCTGACCTCCTGCTGAATTTCCTCATTCATGGCCACGCGCCAAGGCTCGCTCAAATTGGGCTGGGACACTCCGATCAAATAATTGTATCCGCTGTCATTTTTCGTTACCTTCTCGTTCATTACGCACGCCCGCGTCCATACTACCAAAGCGACAAAAATCAAGCAAAGGATAAGAAAACCTGCTGCCTTTCTTCCAATCATGAACGTATCCCTTTCTTATAGACCATCGGCGAGGTTCCAGTCACCTTCTTAAAGGCGCTGCTGAAATAATGCTGGCTGCTGTACCCTACCTTCTCCGCAATTTCATACACTTTGAACAAGGGATCGCTCATCAATTGAATCGCTTTCCGAATTCGAACCTCCGTCAAATAATCGATAAAAGAAAGCCCAAGCTCCCGCTTCAGCTGCTTGCTTAAATAAGTAGGACTCACCTGTACACCTTCAGCGACATCGCCAAGCGTCAGCGAAGGCATGTAGAAATTACGATCAATAAACTTTTTCGTCAAAATAACGATCGGAGACAAGCTGCCTTTGCTGCTAAGCTCTCTTGACAACGTACGGTACAGCTTCGGAAGCTCTTCGGTACTCTCCACTGCCTGCTGCTCAAAAATAATCGTTTTTTCAAGAAGCGCTTCCATTTTATCTTGAATTTTCTGTCCTAACTTAAGCCATTCGTTATAGCTGTCTAAACAGCCCATGACGATGATTTGACCTTTCTTATCGTTAAGCACGACATGATTGCCAGCTCCATTGCCAGCAAGCAGATCCTCTGTAATGTTTTTCAAAGCAAACTCCAGAAGGTCGCGGTCCCACACGCGCATCGCCTTGCCGGATTCCACGTTTTGAATCACCTTAAAGGCGATCATGCCGACAGCATCTACCCAGCCCAGTCTTAGGAAGGCGGTCTGATTATGAATTTCCTCAGGCGCAATAATGCCTTCCAGCCATTTCAACAAAAACGTATCCCGAATCGCGACGGAATTGGTTTTGAGCTGCTGATCCATCCATTCCAGCTTTTGCTCCTTGTCTCGTTTCTGCTCAAGCTCGCTTATCGCTTTGCGTACAACAGTCTCCAGCTTGCTTTTCATTACAGGCTTGAGCATGTATTCGAATACATGCAGCTTTACCGCCTGCTGCGCGTAACGAAACTCATCATGTCCTGAAATAACGATGACAATGCTGCGTTCCAGCGTTTGCCGCAGCCGCTCAATGAACTCCAGCCCGTCTACAAATGGCATGCAAATATCAACAAACAAAATATCGGGCTTACGCTCTTCCGCAAGCTCAAGCGCTTGCAAGCCGTTCTCGGCTTCGCCTACCAGTTCTATGCCAAGCTCCTCCCAAGGAAGCACCTTGGCTAATCCTCTGCGAATCTTCGGCTCATCATCCGCTATAAGCAGCTTCCACATCCCCATACCCCCAGCCATTTCGAGTTATCCAACCATTAACGGTAGCTTTACCACGATTTTGGAGCCTTGTCCGCGCTCGCTCTCAATGGTAAGACCATAACCAGAGCCATATGACAGCTTGATTCGTTCATTCACATTGTACAATCCATAACCTCGATCTTCGCTGCTTTGCCGGATAGCATGAAACGATTCATTCATCTGAATCAGCCGCTCCGCTTCAAACCCTACGCCGTCATCTTCAACGACAAGAACCAGCTTATTGTCTTCTGCAGAGCCATGTATACGAATCGTGCCTTTAGCCAGTTTTTCTTTGATGCCATGATAAATTGCGTTCTCGACGAGCGGCTGCAAAATGATTTTGAGCACGCTTAGCGTCTGCAGCTCCTGCGGAATGTCGATCTCAAAGGATAATTTATCCTCATATCTGGCCATTTGAATAATCAAATAGCTTTCCACATGCTGAATCTCGTCGCTAAGCGGAATAACCTCCCGACCTTTGCTAAGGCTGATTCGGAAGAGATGAGTTAAGGCAACTACGATATCGACGATATCATCGGCATCCCGGTCCTGTGCCATCCACTGAATCGTATCCAGCGTGTTATAGAGGAAATGAGGTTTAATTTGCGCTTGCAATATTTTCAACTCGGCCTCGCGTTTCTCCCTTTGCTCCAAATATACAAGATGAATTAAATTGTCAATTTCCTGCACCATATGGTTAAAGCTATTGCCCAGCTGTCCGATCTCATCTTTCGTTTTACTAGGAAAGCGCAGATGAAGCTCGCCTTCTTCTACCTTTTTCATTAAACTACGCAGCTTCCCAACGGGACGAACGATCGCATTCGTGAAATACCAGGATGCCATAAAGGCAAGCAGCAACGTGACAAGCGCAATAATAACGGTATAAAATTGAATGTCCGCAACGACTTGAAGCGACTCCTTAAGCGGAAACACGCCGACGATTCGCCAATCAAACTCTGGAAAGGTATTATAGATCATCTGGTATTCAAGCTCATTGACTTGGCGAATGACTTTGCCAGAGCGCCCCTCCATCCAATCGCCCGAAATGCGGTACACAATCGGATTGACCGGCGAATACACGACACCGCCATTCTCATCCATAATAAAAATAAAGCCGCTTTTCCCTAGCGATACCGATTCTACGATCGCCTGAATAATGTCTAATTTCATATCGATCAAAATAACGCCAAGCACTTGGCCGGTCAACGGGTCCTTTACGGCCCGCACGAACGACAGCACCTGATCGGCGCTTAAATTTTGCTCTGCTCTAATATTTCTCCCAATCGGATGGCTGAACAAATGAATATGCTCCGGCTGAAGAGCTGCCTTCTTATACCACTGCTCTTCCGTCATAAAATCTCTCGTAATCGGCTCTAAGCCGCTGCTTGCGAATTGGTTGTTGCGGCTCACAATCATTGCTCCAGCAATTTCTACATGCTTCTCTATATAGACCCTCTGAAGTTTCCTCACCTTAGAATCCAGCAGCTTCAGCTGCCCTGATTCGTTATTCGACCTTCTCATAAATTCGATGACCGACGCGTCCTGCGACAAATAATAAATAATGTTATCCATTTCTTTTATGTATACTTCAATGTGGTTTTTTACCTGATCCATCATTTGCACCGTATGTGCGTTCGTTTCCTCTTCAATAGCATTTTTGTATAAGGTGCTGCCCAGAATGCTGAGCGCAGCGATTGAAAATAAAGTAATGATGACGAAATAAAATAAAAGCTTGAAACGGATACTACGATTCGCAAATAAACCGCTTAGCATAAACATTCAATCCGTCCTCATCAAATAGTGATCATTTCCTTTGAAATGCGAAAAACGAAACTGCATAAGAGATTTTTCTCTTCTGCAGTCTCGTAATTTACCTATCTTCAATTGCCATAACGATTAATATTTGCGATTTGGCAGCGCATCGATTGCTTTTTGGCCGAAATAAACGTCCTCATCCGATTTAATCCATTTTTCGAGCGTAGTGCCAGCTTTGTAATCGAGAATCGCTTGCTTCAGCTGTGGTCCCAGCAATGGATTACATTCTACAGTAACATTCATTTTACCTTCTGCAATCGCTTCAAAAGCTGCTTTAATGCCGTCAACGCCGATAATTTTAATATCTGTACCTGGCTTTAAGCCCGCCTCTTCAATCGCTTGAATCGCGCCTAGCGCCATGTCGTCATTATGTGCGTAGACAACTTGGATGTTTTTATCCTTTTTCAAATAAGCTTCCATGACCTCTTTACCTTTGGCGCGAGTGAAATCGCCTGTTTGGGAATAAACGATTTTGTAGCCGGCTTCGCCAGCAATCGCATCCTCGAATCCTTTTTTACGGTCATTCGCTGCGCTTGCACCTACTGTGCCTTCCAATTGAACGATGTTGACCTGAGCGCCAGCGCCAAACTCATCGATCATCCATTTCGCTGCGTTTTGACCCTCGAGAATAAAGTCGGAACCGATAAACGATACATACAAGTCCTCATTGCCTTTTGTAATGCCGCGGTCTAGCAAAAACACTGGAATATTCGCATCTTTAGCTTCCTTCAATACCGTTTCCCAGCCTGATTCTACGACTGGCGCAAGTCCAATGGCATCTACTTTTTGGGCGATAAACGTACGGATCGCTTTAATTTGGTTTTCTTGCTTTTGTTGTGCGTCAGAGAATTTCAGCTCGAAGTTCGGATCTTCGCTAAATGTCGCTTTAACCGAATCGGTCTCAGCATCACGCCAGCCGCTTTCCGCACCGATTTGCGCGAATCCTACAACCAGCTTCTTGTTCGCTTCCGGTGGTGCTTCCGTTGCCGCATTCTCTGTTGGCTTGTTTGTTGCATTTCCGTTTGCTGGTTTATTGCCCCCATTATTGCTGTTGTTGCCACAACCGGCGATCAAGCCTACCAGCATAATCGCAGCTAGCATCGTGACGATAAACGGTTTCTTTCTGTTCATTCTTATTTCCTCCCTATCGAACTTGTATTGGCTACACTCTCAATATACAAATGTTGCAAATGTTCTGTATTTACAAATTAACGACTTTATTTTCAAATTTCGGTTTATTTTTGGAAGCTGGCAAGGCGTTTTTTTCTTTTCTCATCACAATAATTCGTTGAAAAGCCATGAAAAGAAACAATAAAAATCCAATCGTAATCTTCGTCCACCAAGAGCTGAGCGTCCCTTGAAACATAATGATCGTTTGTATAATACCTGTACAAAGCACGCCGAGCGTTGGCCCGATCAAATAACCAAATCCGCCAGTGAGCAAAATACCGCCAATAACGCACGACGCAATTGCATCCATTTCCATCCCCATCAAATGCAGCGAATAGCCCGACAGCATATAAAGTGTAAACACGATGCCCCCAATTGCAGAGAACAAACCGCTTAAGGTGTATACAAGAATTGTCGTTCGCGCAACAGGCAGCCCCATCAAAACAGCGGACTTTTCACTGCCGCCAATCGCATACACCGCCCTGCCGAAGGAGGAATACCGCCCAATCAGAAGAGCAGCGATCACAACGGCAATAGCAATGACGACACTAATCGTTATAAAATGATCGCCCCACAAATAAATTTTGTATTGGGAGAGCTTCACATAAACCGAATTGCTAATAACGATACTCTCCGTGCTGATGAGAAAGCTGATCCCTCTAGCAAGGAACATTCCCGCCAGCGTGACAATCCAAGGATGCAGCTGAAATCTCTGAATTAAATACCCTTGTCCTGCCCCAAACAGCGTACCAATGACGAGAGCAACGATCGTTACAACAAGCGCGTTTGCCCCATGCTGGAAGAGTGACGCCGACACCATGCTGATCAGCGCAACGACCGAAGCTACGGATAAATCGATGCCGCCTTTAATAATGACGAATGCCATGCCTGTGGCCACAATAATGAGATAGGCGTTGTCTATAAATAGATTCAAAAATACTTGCATGGAGAAAAAGCCCTTGTAAAGCGCAGCACCTGATCCGTACAAAATAAACAAAAGAAGCAGCGTAGCCAAAACAATAATATTGTTATGGCTAATTTTCAGAGAAATCAGCTTCATTATGCCGCCACCTTCTTTTTCACCAATTTGAATGACTGCCGGAATAAGTCGGATTGAATCAAGCAGACGATAATAACAACAACCGCTTTAACGAGCAAAATGCTGGAAGGCTCAACACCCAAAGAATAAATCGTCGTTGTCAAACTTTGGATGAACAAGGCTCCGAAGATCGTTCCGCCAAGGTAGAAGCGTCCGCCACGCATCGAGGTTCCGCCAATTACGACAGCTAAAATAGCATCCAGCTCTATCCACAGTCCGGCATTGTTCGCATCTGCACTTGCTACGTTTGCACTAATAATAATGCCGGCAATACCGGCGCAAATGCCCGTAATCGTATAAGCGGTCATGAAGATTACGTTAGGACGTATACCCGCATAGCTGCTCGCTGTCTTATTGCCGCCGGCAGCCTCTAGAAAAAGTCCGAATGCGGTACGCGTTTTGAATAGATATACGAGTAAAAATACAGCCATCGCAATGAACAGTGGAAATGGCAGCCCTAGCAAATGCCCTTTTCCAATAAACTGATACGCCTTATCGTTAGTCGTAAGCACTTGCCCGCTCGTAATTAGTTGAGCGATTCCTCGGCCAATCGTAAGCAAAATTAAGGTAGCCACCATCGGCTGAATGCCAATCATCGCAACCAGCATCCCATTCCATAAGCCGCATAATAACCCTGCAAATACCCCTGCCAGAATGACAAGCCAAAGTGGATAACCATCGAGCATAAATACCGCGATAGCCCCCGAAATAGCGAGAACTGATCCTACGGATATATCAATTCCCTCTTTAGCAATGACTAAAGTCATGCCAATAGCAATAATGATGAGCGGCGATCCATTTTTCAAAATATCAATTAAATTGCCGAATAAATGACCATCCTTCCATTCCATTCGAAAAAAATCTGGGATGACGATCAAATTGAAAAGAAACAATACAGCGAGTGCCAGAATCGGCCAAATGATTTTCTGCTTGCTTAAATTACGCGCCAATCCCGTCAGACCCGCCATACATTTCCGCTCCCTTCGCAATCATTTCCATAATAATGTTCTCGCGCATGTTTGCGCCGGCGACCTCGCCGATCTTAATCCGATCGCGTAAAACGATAATCCGATTGCAGCATTGAACGATTTCCTCTAGCTCCGCCGATATGATGAGGATCGATATGCCTGTTGCCGCCAAATCAAGAATGAGCTTGCGGATTTCCATCTTGGAACCAACATCGATTCCGCGTGTCGGCTCATCCAGAATAAGCAGCTTCGGCTGCGTAGCAAGCCACCTCGCCAAAATAACCTTTTGCTGATTACCGCCGCTTAGATTTTCAATCTTCTGCTCCGCGCTTGGCGTTTTGATCTTTAGCAAATCAATGTAATAATTGGCGATTTCCTTCTGCTTGCGCAGCGGTATGAATGAGAAGAGGCCTTTACGGGCTTGCAGCGCCAAGACAATATTTTCACGAATGGTAAGCTCTCCTATGATGCCTGCTACTTTGCGATCCTCTGGCGTGAATCCAAGCCCTTTCTGAATAGCTTTCTGCGGATACATCGAAGAAATAAGCTCGCCGTCAATGGTCAAGCTGCCTTCATCCGCTTTGTCGATGCCAAAGATGAGCTTAGCGATTTCTGTTCGGCCTGAGCCAAGAAGTCCTGCAAGACCAAGCACCTCCCCTTTCCCGATCTGAAGATCGATAGGATTAATGCTGCCTCGTTTGCCAAGCGAGCTGGCCTCCAAAAAGTTTTCGCCAGCCGTTCGCTCTACTGCTTTTTTCCCTGTTGCTTCTTCTACGCTCCATTCCCTGCCGATCATATGGGACACAAGCTCTGTTTTGGTTAAATCCTTCGTTAAATATTCGCCGACGAGCATCCCATTGCGCAGCACCGTAATCCGGTCGGTTACTTCATATACCTGGTCTAGGAAATGAGTTACAAATACGATGCCCATGCCTTCTTGCTTTAGAATGCGCATAACTTTGAACAGCTGTTTAACCTCATTCGCATCAAGGCTTGACGTAGGCTCATCCAATATAAGAATACCGTTCGAAATATCAACAGCTCTCGCAATAGCTACCATTTGCTGAATAGCGACCGAATAATGCGACAATGTTTGCTTAACATCAATCGCAAGGTCTAGACGCTCCAGCAGCCGCTCGCTGCCTTGGTACATTTTGTCCCAGTCTATTAATCCGCGTTTTCTTGGATGACGACCAATATAAATGTTCTCAGCCACGCTAAGATTTGGGCATAAATTGACCTCTTGATATACCGTACTTATGCCAAGCCGCTGTGCTTCCAGCGGAGATTTTGGAGCTATCGTCCTGCCAGCAAGCAGCACCTCTCCAACATCCCATTTGTGCACGCCGGTCGCTACTTTAATCAACGTCGATTTTCCTGCGCCGTTCTCTCCCATGAGCGCATGGATCTCGCCTTTCCTGAGACCAAAATCAACATTTGAAAGCGCCTTGACGCCAGGAAACGATTTGCTAATTCCTTTCATATGCAGCACATAATCGGTGCCCATGGTCCTTCACCTCTTTCCGTTTTCACCTCCAATTGTAGAAAAAACGACCATCGTTCGTATTTAGAAATATAGGTCTTTTTTTAATGAATTCGGACATTTATGCAAAACAAAAGAGCGACCCCGCAGCTGTGTCAGCTCGGAGTCACTCTCTTGTTCACCTATGATTTATTTGCCTGCCGCTGCTTCCATAAAGCCAGCAATTTGTACCTTTTGACCAGTTTTTGCACTCTCAAGTGAAGCTAGAACCATCGCCATACTATAAATATTGTCGCTGCAATCCGTTTCCGGCTTGCTGCCTGCCTCAAGCGAAGCGAACATATTGTCCAAACAGCCTTTATGATGCGTATTTTCCATCTCTGGAAGCTGGGATTCTACTCGTTTATAGTCACGTATGAATTTCCCGCTCTGATCGCCGCTAACTACGATCTCCGCATACGGGTTGTTATCTCCTTCCCAAATCGCTGTACCATGCTCGCCAGTTACTCTCCAAGAAGCCTCCCATGTTGTGGATGCCCCCTCCGCGCACCAAGATCCGCGATAATTAAATACGGAGCCGTCGGACATCTCAAAGATACAGATCGCATTTGCATTTCCAGCATACCAAGAGCCAGGAGGGTTAAACTCATGACAGTAGACAGATACAGGATCGGCACCAATAATAAATCTCGCCTGATCGAAGGTATGAATCGCCATATCCAGCAGCAATGGGCTGTCCATCGCGTCGCGGAACCCGCCAAAATGAGCGCCTAGAAAAAAGTCTGCGCCGACAAAACCTGGTTTGCCGATCGTGCCCTCCTCAAGCAATTGCCGAAAAGCACGAATGCGCGGGTCAAACCTGCGATTTTGCATTACGGCATGTGTTCTTTCCGACTCGGCAGCAATACGTACGATTGCATTGCAATCAGCCATCGATTCTGCAAGCGGCTTTTCTCCGAAGACATGACAGCCCATCTCTAGAGCCGTCGTGCTGATTGTATAATGGCTTGCTGGAATAGTCACATCGAATACGATCGTAGCATCCGTCTCCGCGATCGCTTTTTTAATGTCGGTAAAGGTTGGACAATGAAGTCCCTTGCGTTCAGCCATCGCTTGCGCAAACTCTTCCTTAATATCAACAAGCCCAACAATTTCAGTGTCTTCCCGTTCTTTGGCGTAGTCTACCCAAGTGTTCGCCATGCCTCCGCAGCCGGCTACGACTACACGATGCTTAATCGACATTGTATTCTCTCCTTTTTTTGAACTCTATTATTTTCTATACCGGATTAGGGACAAAATCGCCGCCGCGGCAGTTTTTCAAATAATTAAGCGCATGTACTTGTCCTGTCATTTCCAACTCGTCCTTGTAAACAGGATCATGCCAGCCCTCAATATCAATTGTGCCTTTATAATCGTTCTGTCTCAAAATCGTAATAATATCTTTCCAGTTGGTATCGCCAAAACCAGGTGTACGGTGCCATACATACTGCTGCTTGCTGTGTACCCCGTGCTCCTTCACGATATCCCAAGCGATCGTTGCATCTTTGCCATGCACATGGAACACCTTATTCGCCCATTTGCGCAGCTGCGGAATCGGATCGATTAAGCTGACCATTTGGTGGCAAGGCTCCCATTCCAATCCGATGTTGTCCAGCGGCACCGCGTTAAACATAAGTTCCCAGGCTGCCGGGTTATGGGCAATATTCCAATCGCCTGTCCCCCAGGTTCCGCCCATATCGCAGTTTTCAAAAGCAATCCGTACACCTTTATCCGCTGCTCTGCGTGTGAGCTCCCCGAATACTTCCTTGAATTTCGGAATAGACTCGTCAATCGGTTGATTCGTCAAGCGGCCTGTGAACCCAGATACAATATCAGCTCCAAACAGATGCGCATGATCAATCAGACGCTCCCAGCTCGCAAGCGTATCTGCGTTGTTTCCTTCTCCCGTTAGCGGGTTTCCGAAAACGCTTACAGCTGGAACAACAAAGTCATGTTCATCTGCGAGCGCTCTTACCCGTTTAGCCATCTCCACAAGATCTGTTTCACCAGTCGTTTGCCAGAAAGTTAAGTTAAACGATTCAAATCCGTGCTTTACGATTTGTGGAATGATCTGATCCGCATTCCCGCCGCCGACAAGCGTTCCAATTCTCAATTTGTTATTCATCCTTGTATATCACTCCAATATTGGCTTATAGTATTCTCAACAACTTCATTATAACTAGGAGTTTTGCATATTTCTCTATACAATCTTGCGCAATACTAGTCGAATCTTGTGTTGGAGGTGCTGTAGATGAGCTATCCGAAAGAGCTATGGGAAAATACGCGTCTAGAGCAAAAAGCGTATCCATTTCAGCTCTTCCAAAACCGTGCCTATAATGTAACGCCAAATGAATGTTTCCTCTATTTACACTGGCATGAGCATTTCGAGATTATCATTATGAGAGAAGGCAAAGCTCTCTTCCATATCGACAGCCGTCCATTTGTCGTCAAGCCAGGAGAAGTGCTGCTCATCCCAGGCGGCGGTCTTCATGTCGGCTATGCACTGGGTTACGACAATATTTATTATGATTGTATCGTCTTCAACGCATCCCTCTTCAATGATTGGGTGCATGATCCGCTGCATGCGCAGTTTGTTGCGCCTTACTTGGAGGGTAGGCTTCGTTATCCCGTTAAGCCGGCCGAGCAGGATGAGTCCTGCCTTCAGCATTACTCGCTGCTGGAAGAAGCAATTACTGAGCTGATAGCCAAGCCGCCAGCCTATCAGCTAATCGTCAAATCAAAGCTGTATGCTCTATTTACGCTTCTTTCCCGCACTTTCATCGAGCGTCAGCTGGTAGGCATGCCGGCGGAACCATACTTTGTCAATCGCGACCGCTTCAAGCTGCTCATTCAGCGTATCGAATCTGATTTTCTCGAAAAAATGTCGATTGAACAGGCCGCCAAGCAAGTCAGCCTCAATCCCTACCATTTTTGCAAGCTGTTCAAAAAGCTGACAGGACGCACCTTTGTCGAATATGTAAATGTCAATCGCATGAACGAAGCCGAGCGGCTGCTGCGCGAAAGCAATGACACGATTACTGAAATTGCAGCAAAGGTAGGCTGCGAGAATCCGAACTATTTTACGAAGCTATACAAGCAATACAAAGGGATTACCCCCTCGCAGGCACGTAAGCTGCAATAGCGGCAGATGAGCGTACAGCAACCTTTTGGCCTTTCCCTGCGTCTTACTTACAACGATGATTAAAGGAGATTATTGGATGTTTATGCTTAAAACGAAATACTTCTCCGTCATATCCATGGTTATACTCATAACGGTCATTACAGCTGCCTGCAGCAGCGCCGGCAAACCATTGAATAATGACGAGAGCAGTTCTTCAATATCAGGTGGAAATACCGCAACGGACAAGCCTACTGAGGCACCACTCCCTACTGCGACTGAGGATATAACTACTGAAGCGCCGACAGCCGCCACATCTCCATCGGATGCTGTAGAGACGGCCACACCTGCTCCAACTAAACAACCAGCAAAGACTGATGAACCTGCTGCGACTGCGAAACCAACGAAGAAACCTGCAGCCTCAGCTAAACCTTTGCCAACCATAAAGCCGACCAAGAAAC
Organism: Pristimantibacillus sp. Z349TD_6; assembly: GCF_056173205.1. Lineage (NCBI taxonomy): Bacteria > Bacillati > Bacillota > Bacilli > Caryophanales > Paenibacillaceae > Pristimantibacillus (SeqCode) > Pristimantibacillus sp. Z349TD_6. The sequence continues at coordinate 5,063,546 of NZ_CM149662.1, forward strand.
CAGCCTCTCCAGTACCGACTGAGAAGCCAAACACCGAGACACCAACCGAGAAGCCAATCATTAAACCAACGGTTACACCGAAGCCATCCACCCTGCCGATTGCTACGCCGTCTCCTACACCGAAGCCGACGACGAAACCAGATCCAGGCAATCCATCTGGTGCGGTCACCGTTGCTGATATCGCAGCCAAAATAAAAGCCGATGCAGGGCTTGGGTCGCTTTCGGAAGTTGAAGGCGAACGAATAAAAGACAGCTATAGCATAGACCCGGAAACGATGCTGATTGACGGCATTTTCTATCAACCGATGATAATGATTCAAGCTGGAGAGTTTTCCGTTGTTCAGCTCAAGTCAGAGAAAGACTTTTCCGACATTGAAGCTCTGTTCAAGAAACGTGCCGAGGCTGTGCAAAAAGTATTCGAAACCTATGTACAAGATCAATACGAACAGGCTTTAAACTATCAAATCCTGCACAATGGAGATTTTGTTCTCTTCTCGATCACGCCTGACCAGAAAAAAACAGCTGAACTTTTCAATGCGTTTTTCAAGAAAAAATAATGATGGAGAATTAAGTCTATCTAAGATAAATATAAACCTTGCGGGACTCAACTTCGTCCATTTGACGATTGGGTATTATAGAGCTAAAATCTATACCTATTTTCAAGACATTAGCCCTTTTTGTCAAAAATAGGTATAGAAAATAGGCTTAATTTGCCTCATAACCCGCCGAATGGTCCCCAATAGGTCATTCAGCCAAAAATAAGACTAAAATATAGGTCTATTTCAATAAAACTAGCTCATTTCGTAAAAATAAGTATAGAATATAGTCTTAATAGAAAAATGGCGGTGCAGGAACAACTCCTGCACCGCCATTTTGTTGTAAAGCGTGCGATGTCGCTTTGCTTATCTCCGAATAACCGGCTTTCGATCTCCAAGCAGCGGGAATTCACCGATTCGTAGCTTCGCGCTGCCATACGGGACCAGCTCCAGCTCAGTCACCGGCTGACCCTCTGTATCTGGATTGAGAGGCGGAGTACCCGCATTGTTGCCTTCCATCCGCCATTCTGCAACAAGCTTGCCGCTTGCTTTCAAGCGGATCGGCGCAGCAGCCGCATCAAACGGCTGATAGGGAATCGCATCTTCGCTCACCATTACCTCAAAGCTCGTGTCCGCGAGCAGGCCATATTTCCATGGAGAACCCGGATATATTTCCCAGTCATGAAACCGTTCACGCGTCTTGAGCAGCTGCCAGTTTTCCACCAGCGGCAGAGCGTAGACTAAAGGTCCACGTTCTACGCTTACTGCGTACAAATTACGAGAAACGGTACGAACCTCCATAGGCAGCTTCAGCAGCAGCTTATCACCGTCTTGCCATTCCCGTTCAATTCGCGCATAACCTTTTACTGGGTTTAAAATAATAGTTTCACCATTCACAAGCAGGCTCGGACTGATCGACCATTCCGGGACACGCAGCGAAATAGCAAAAGTAGCGGAACGTTCAAGCACTAGCTCGATCGTCACTTCATCACGGAACGGATATTGTCCGCTTACTCGCACCTCAGCTGCAATGCCGTCTGCAACTGACGTTTGGACATGGCATGGAGCATACGATACAGCTGCCAAACCTCCGGCTGCATCCGTCATCCACAGATGAGAAGCAAACTTTGGCCATCCCTGATGCATATTTGATGTACAGCAGCCAAAATTAGGCTCTAAGCCAAATAGATTGGCATCTGGCCCGTTGCTCCAATTTCTAGGCGCTACATTGCAAACAATTTGATTCACCTGCTGATCATATTGATGCGCGCTCCAATCCTTGGAAATCGTAGCTGGCAGCGCGTTGAACGCCACCTTCTCCAAAATATCACCGAATCGCCCTTCGCCAAAAATCCGAGTAAGCTGCTCCATCGAATACATATATTCCACGACTGCGCAGAGCTCAACCCCTTGGCTCGGATGTGTACCCGACAGCCATTCGTCGCCGGAGAACATGCCATGCGCCTGCCCATGATGAGTCATCAAGCTGTCTATGCCGCGATGAACCGCATCACGCTGAACATTCTCACCATACAGCTCATATAAGATGCCTGGCATCTTAATACCCATCGCTACATTGACAACATGTGTCCGAAAATCCCATTGCTCTACTTTTCTCCAGAACGGGAAGTCATGGAAAATATCCGTCCAATCCAGTGTTTGACTGGCAACGATATCAGCCAGCTTGAGCAGCTCGGCATCTTCCGTCTTCTTATATAGCCATAAAATACATAACAGCATTTCGGAACCGCGCGACTTCGCCCAACCGCGCAAAGGCTGCTCCTCAATAATCGAGCTTACATAACCGAAAAATTTGCTAAGAAATGGAACGATTCGTTCATCGCTCGTTGCCTCCTCATATTGCATCATCACCTTAAGCATAATCATGAAATGCCACCAGTCCTGCTTCTTATCCAGGTCATTATTAACCGTCGTAATATGTGCAGGCCCAAAAAAGCCATTCTCCTGCTGGCTGGCGAGCGACCATTCTATCCAACGGTTCGCTTTCGCGATCAGCTTCTCATCGCCCAATATATACGCAAGCGGCAGCAGCCCGTCCAAATAATAGGGACCGCGTTCCCAGCTCTCCCCTTCCCCTCCGATCCAACCATTGTTCGGGCCTACATCCGCCCAATGCTCCTCCAGATGACCCGTAAGTCCATCCGCTTGTATTCGAAGCTGATTATACAGCCAGCCTTCTGCCTTAATGCTGCCAAGCGGCAGCGCCCCGAATGCTTCATGTAATTGTCCCATGCTTCTGTACCACTCCTTCATGCCATGATGAATGCATACCGAATATACCATGCGGGACTTGCCCGATTGGATAGCTGATCTCAACCACTTTTTATCCAATCACAACATCTTTGTTTTATCGTATCTTTACTCAAACTGCAATCATCGCATATGATTATCCCGTAATGACTAAGCAAGGAGTGAAGCCTGAATGTTACAATTCATTTGTCCCCCCATGCCTCATTTCATTCATGGCGGCGAGGACACTTATCCTTTACTTGGCAGACATGCTGATCGTTCAAACATTGGCGTATTCGATCTCATATACGTAACACGCGGTAGTTTATTTATGGAGGAAGAAGGGCAGGCGTTCAATATTTCGGCAGGCCATTATGCTATTTTTCGGCCTGACCGTTCTCATCGAACGACTATGCCCTGCAGCGAGGAAACCCATTTTTATTGGCTGCACTTTCAAACGGTCGGTGATTGGAGTGAATCACATGAACGGCTGCCTTTCTCCATTTCACAGGAGGGGCAGCCCTTTGCTCCGATCGAGTATTTCCCTTTCCAGCTTCCAAAGCAGAAGCGTCTGCTTGTCCCTCATGCCATTGAAGAGAAAATACGCGAGCTGCTGCAGCTGCAGGAGCAGCCCTCTGCCCAATCGCGGTGGACCCAGCAGCAAATTTTTCACCACCTCCTCCAGCTGCTTCAGGATCAAAATCAATCGGCGGTGGATAGTCCTTATTTGCAAATTGCCGAAGCAACCGCTCTGTTCCTGCGGCGCAGCTATCAAGACCCGCTCAGCTATAAGAAAATGGCAGAGGAGCTGCATTTCCACCCCAATTATATTGCGATTTGTATGAAAAAAACATTTGGGTGTACTCCCCTTGAGTACGTCACGCGCCACCGTATTGAGCAAGCGAAGCGGCTGCTTATCCACACGAATGAACCTATTGGCAAAATAGCCGAAGAAACAGGCTTCGGCTCCTTTCCTTATTTTGTTCGCTGCTTCACGAAACACACAAGCACGAAACCAAAAGCCTTTCGAATGCTGTATCGCTCTAAATAATCAATAAAAAACCCTTGCAACTTCCATATTTTTCTTTATACTTAATTAAAATTTACATTATGGAGGTGCATGCTATGACTGTATTTCATACCGACAGATTAATACTCAGACCATTTGAGGCTGGCGATGCCGAGGATCTACAGCAGCTAATAAACGATTTTGATGTTGCAAGCACCACTCTAAATATCCCTTATCCTTATCCAGAAGGCGGAGCTGCTGCCTTTATTGCCCGTCGCGCTGAGATTGATCAAGAAGGGACAGGCTACACATTTGCTCTGATCGATAAAGGAAACCATACGTTTATGGGAAGCATCGGCATGACAATAAATAATAATCATAAAAGAGCTGAGCTTGGTTATTGGTTAGGCAAACGGTACTGGAACCAGGGGTATGTTACGGAAGGCGTCAAACGAGTTTTACAGTTTGGGTTCGAGGAGCTTGCACTTAATAAAATCGTTGCAGCTGCTATGACAAAAAATCCTGCCTCATCAAGCGTTATGAAAAAAAACGGCATGCAATACGAAGGCACTTTCCGCCAGCATTTTCTAAAGTGGGATGTATATGAGGACATCGCTTATTACAGTCTTTTGCGCGAGGAATATTTCAAATGATAGATTAGCAGGACATCAGGGAGAAACGGTTTCCCAGCAAAACTCCCTGATGCTCAAGCTTAGCTCATTGCCAGAATTCACACTTAAACCTTCTTGCGCTGCCGCGTGTAAATATCGACGTACACCGCAAGAATCAGTATGCCTCCCTTTACGATATACTGCCAGAAGGATTCAAGATTCATTAAGCTCATCCCGTTATCCAAGCTGGCCATTACGAGAGCTCCGATAATCGCGCCAACGATGGTGCCCGTGCCGCCCATCAAACTCGTTCCACCGATTACACAAGCCGCAATGGCGTCCAGCTCATAGTTCTGACCAGCACTCATTGTTGCTGCATTTAAGCGAGCAGTCAGCACTAGTGCAGCTATGGCTGCTAACGTATTGCAGAGAACAAACACAAGCAATATGCGGCGCTTAATATTAATGCCTGATAATCGCGCAGCTTCCGGATTGCCACCAATCGCATATACTTGACGGCCAAAGGTCGTATTTTTTGATATAAACGTAAAAATAAGCGCCAGCACAATAACCATAACGAATGGAACAGGAATACCTTTGTAGCTGTTCATTAAATAAACGAATCCAATAACAATGGCGCCAATGACGCCTAATCGCAGCACGCTGACGGCAAACGGCTCAACATCAAAGCCAAATTTAGCTCTTGCTGCTCGCTTTCGCATGACAAGGTATCCCGCAACGGCTAAAGCAGTAATGCCAAATATCCATCCGATAATATCCCCCACATAAGATTGACCAATCGCTTTCACCGATGGCGTCAGCGGAGCAATGGTCACGCTTCCGGTTGTACCAAACAAAATACCCCGAAAAATGAGCATCCCGCCGAGTGTCACAATAAACGCCGGCACCGCCCGATAAGCGATAATCCAGCCTTGAATAAAACCGATCGCTGCACCAACGCCTAAGGTAGCTAAAATAACCGGTATCGTATTCCACTCGTACCACACGTTGAGAATTGCTGCGATACCGCCCGTCAAGCCGACAAGGGAGCCAACCGACAAGTCAATTTGCCCTGCGACGATGACGAGCACCATTCCAATAGCCAGTATAGAGGTAACCGACATTTGTAGAAACAAGTTTGATATATTCGTCGGCGATAGAAACCGGTCATGCAGCAGCGAGAATAAAACCCAAATCGATATTAATGCCCCGATCATCGTATACGCGCGTGCGTCAAATTTCAGCCATTGCGGCCGCTGCTTCGTTTTTGTCTGGCTTATCACCGTTTCTTGATTCATGCTCATCGTCCTTTTCCTCCCGTAGCAGCCATCATAATCATCTCTTGCGTTGCTTCCTCTGCCTTAAACTCGCCCGTCTGTTTTCCTTCTGCGATGACGATAATTCTGTGGCTCATGCCTAGCAGCTCTGGGAGTTCGGACGATATCATAATGATGGACACGCCCTGCATAAGCAATTCGTTCATAATATTATAAATTTCAAATTTGGCGCCAACATCGATGCCCCGCGTCGGTTCGTCCAAAATTAAAACTTTCGGATTCGTCATCAGCCATTTTCCGAGTACAACCTTCTGCTGATTGCCGCCGCTTAAAGTTCCTACAATTGTCTCCACTGAGTTCGCTTTCACTCGTAGAGAGTTCAAATATTGATTGCCTGCCGCAATTTCCTCATTAGGTCGAAGCACCCCGCCTGAGGATATAGCTGCAAGGCTTGCTAGACTGACATTGCTTTTAATATCCATGCCAAGAACAAGCCCATACTTTTTTCGATCCTCCGAAACGAGCGCCAGTCCAGCTTTTATAGCATGCCGCGTATGCTTAATCTTTACAGGTTTCCCGTCAATCTCAACCAATCCGTTGCTTTGACCTGGATAAGAGCCGAATAAGCTCATGACCAGCTCCGTTCGCCCCGCTCCCATCAACCCGGCAATGCCTAATATTTCACCTTTGCGCACCTCAAAGCTCAAATGATCGATCACTTTTTTACCTTGCCGCTCTGGATTCATAACCGTATAATCCGTCACCTTGAGCATGACTTCGCCTGGTTTTGCTTCAACACGCGGGAATCGTTCCTTGAGCTCGCGTCCAACCATCAGTGAAATGACTTTATCCTCATTCACATCAGACACGTCGTATGTGCCAACCGCCAGACCATCCCGCAGTACCGTAACGGTATCTGCAATGGCAAACACCTCGTTAAGCTTATGAGAAATGTAAATACAAGTAACGCCGCGTTTTTTAAACTCACGCAAAATATTAAGCAATATATCAACTTCCTGCTCCGTTAAAGCAGCTGTAGGTTCATCGAGAATAAGAATATTCGCCTTCTTGGACAATGCCTTTGCAATTTCGATTTGCTGCTGCTTGCCGATGCCAAGGCCGCCGATCAATTGCTCTGGATTCACATCGAGAAGGCCGACTTCTTTCAGCCACCGTTCGCTCTCCTTGAAAACGCGCTCCCAGTTAATAATTCCAAATACCGCCGGTTCTTTGCCGAGAAATAAATTTTCGCCAATCGATAAATCCTTCACTAGAGCAAGCTCCTGATAAATGATTGCAATGCCCGCTTCTTCCGCATCCTTTATTTTATCGAAGCGCTTCTCTTCACCGTTAATGAGTATTTGCCCATCGTAGGTGCCGTGCGGGTATAGACCGCTCAATACCTTCATGAGAGTCGACTTTCCTGCTCCGTTCTCACCGCACAGTGCATGCACCTCTCCTTTTTTCACCGAAAAGGTCACGTCGTTCAGCGCTTTAACGCCAGGAAATTGCTTCGTAATATTACGCATTTCTAATGCCGCCGTCATTCCTTCCTCACCTCCATAAATGGCAAAGAGGGGAAGAGCGTCATGGCACCCCGCTTCTTCCCCTTTACCTAGTCAAGCAGCTACTTCACGTTTTTGTAAACATCGTCCTTGGAATGGAAGCCGTCTGCAATGACGGTAGCATCCATGTTCGTTTTGTCTACAGCTACCGGATTAAGCAGCACGGACGGCACATCGATTTTACCATTGTTAACCGTTTTATCAGCGCCTACATCCTCGCCTTTAGCCATCTTCACTGCAAGGTCAGCCGCTTTCTCAGCCAAATCCTTAATTGGTTTGTATACCGTCATCGTTTGTGTTCCTTCAACGATACGCTGTGCTGCCGCAAGCTCGGCATCTTGACCAGAAACAGGAATTTTTCCATCAAGCCCTTGCGCTGCAAGCGCTTGAATAACACCGCCTGCTGTACCATCATTTGCTGCGACTACAGCATCGATTTTGTTATCATTAGCAGTTAACGCGTTCTCCATATTAGCCAGCGCGTTAGCAGGGTTCCAATCCTTCGTCCATTGATCGAATACGATTTGGATGTCACCGCTGTCGATGAGCGGCTGCAAAATATTAAATGCGCCTTTTTTAAATAAATGGGCGTTATTATCCGTCTCGGCACCGCCGATGTATACGAACTTCCCTTTTGGAGCCAATTTAATAATCGCCTCAGCCTGCATTTCGCCTACCTTTTCATTATCGAAGGAGATATATAGATCCAAATCAGAGTTTTTGATTAAACGATCATAAGCAAGCACTTTAATACCGGCCGCATGAGCCTTTTCTACAATCGCTGCCGTTGCTTCTGCATTATGAGGGACGACGACCAGCACATCTACACCTTGGCTTATTAAGTTTTCTGCCTGAGAAATTTGCTTCGCGTCATCGCTGTTTGCTGCTTGCACCTCTACCTTAGCGCCAAGCGCCTCGGCTGCTGCGATGAACAAATCACGGTCGCGCTGCCAACGTTCCTCTTGCAGCGTATCGAGCGAAAGGCCGATTACAATTTTGTCGTCGCCTGATTTTACGTTGTTCGTTTTTGTTGTTGCTTCTTTATCGGTTGACTTAGACCCCGCGTTCCCATTGTTTCCATTGCCGCTAGAGCATGCCGAAATTACGATGACTAGAGCTAGTACAAGCGATACAACCCCGCCTCTTGTAAACCGTTTCCTCATTTTCTTCGCTCCCTTTTATAAAAAAATGTAAATGCTTACATTTCTAATATAACATCGCGCTGGAAGCAGAGAGCCGCCATCTTCCAGTACTCTTTTGCTATCGTCTGCATTTTTTTAAGGCGAACAGCCCTGCTTAGGCTCTTTTGCCAAGGATGGCTCTGCGGTAATCGGTTGGCGATACTCCGCATACCTTCTTGAACACCTTGCTGAAATAATTAGGATCGTTATAGCCAATCTCATAAGTTATTTCCTTTAAGCTTCGATCGGGATCAGCCATCAGCTTCTTGCCCTTTTCGATTCTGCATTCGGTTAAAAAATCGATATAATTCATGCCTTCCTGATCCTTGAACATTTTGCTCATATAGAAAGGGCTTAAGCCAAATCGCTGCGCCATCAGCTCCAGCGATATATCCTTCTCTGAATGCTCAATGATATACTGCTTCATTTGCAAAGCCGCATCCGGCTGTACTCTGCTCTGATGAGTGACGATACCTTCGATCAGCTTAGTAAGCAAGCTTTCCGTTTCTGTTCGCAGCTGCTGATACTGCGTCACTTGAAACGAAAATAACGGCTTCTCCACTTCGATCCCCATCTCCTCTGCGACACGGGAAATGATCCACAATCGCTCCAGCACCCATTGGGCAGATTGTTCCAAGGATGCATGATGCTGATCATGGACGACGATTAGCTCCATCACCATCTTGCGTACAATATTCCATTTCCCTAATCGAATATGATCAACAAATTGTTTTTCCGTCTGTTTATCTTGATACCCGCCGGCAAAGGGACTGCGCGATTCGATTTCACCATAAAATTGATGTTTCGCAGGCAGCGAGGCATTGGCTGTTGCAAGCAAAGCCTCTTGATATGACAGCTTCACGTTTTCTAATCCCTTATAGGAATCTCCGATTCCAACAAATAAATCTCCGCCAACTTCACGCTGCCGCAGCAGCAAAAACTGCTGGACAAGCGAGGCTGCTTGAGCACGATAGGTTTTACTGGCATCTCGAAAAATGACGATTGGAATTTGCCGCGCAGACATCGCGCCTACCCAGCCGCTTCCAGCTTGTCTCACCTTCGCTTTAATCTCGCCATACAGAACTTCTGACGCTGAATGGATTGGCAGCATGACGAGCATAACAAATGCCTCGCTTGTCCGCTCTCTGCCAAGCAGCCCCAGCATATCGTCGATATGGACATCATGCACATGGTCGAAGAGCAGCTGTGTCACGACATCTGATTCGACAATAGGCATCACTTTCCTCAGCGCTTCCTCCTCGTATTGCCTGAGCGCGAGCTCGCTTTTTTCACGCATAATCTCCTCTATGACCTTGCCAATGGTTGTTGTGATTTCACTTGCCTTGCTTGGCTTTAGCAAATAATCCTTAACCCCAAGCTTGATAGCCTGCCTTGCATAGTCAAACGTGTCGTATGCGGTGACCATAATAAATTTGGCCGAAGGCAGAAACACCGAGATTTTCTCGATTGCTTCGATGCCGTTAACGCCGGGCATTTTGATATCCATCAATATCAGATCAGGCTGCCACTCGCTTGCCGTCTCGATGGCTCTAGCCCCATTTTTTGCTTGCATAAATTGACAAGAAGGAAAACCTTTTTGCAAAATAGCCTGCAAGCCTTCCCGTTCTACTTGCTCATCGTCAACGATTAACAATTTCAACATGCTCAGCTACACTCCCTACGATTGGCATTTTTATCGTTACCTTCGTGCCCTCTTGCGGCGCACTTCTTATTTCAATAACGTCGTCGTCACCGACAAACAACCGCAGCCGTTTCACTACGTTGCTGAAACCGATCCCCGTTGAATGGCCTACGCCATCCGCATTTCCGCCTTCTGTCAAAATATGATTGGCCTTCTCCGCCGTCATGCCTGTGCCGTCATCCTCAATTTCAATAAGAACAAGATTATCCTTCTCATAGATGCGAAGTGAAATCGTGCCTCCATCCTCAAGCGGCTCAACGGCATGGATGACTGCATTTTCGATAATGGGCTGAAGCGTTAAGCAGGGCAGCAGCAGCTGCAGGCAGTTCTCATCCACTTCCAGTACAAATCTAAGCCGATCTGTAAAACGCGCGCTTTGAATTTCGATGTATTTCAATATGACAGACAGCTCTTCCTCAAGCGTGACTGCCCGGTCTAGTCGGCGCAAATTATACCGAAGCAAGCCTGCTACGTTGGCAATCAGATCGCTCGTTTCCTCCGAGCCGTCTAGGTATGCTTTTTTGGATAAAATATCTAAGGTGTTGAATAAGAAGTGAGGGTTAATCTGGCTTTGAAGGCTAATAAGCTGGCTTTCCTTCAGGAGCAGCTTATTCTGCTGAAGCTCGCTTTCGAGCTGTGCCTTCTGCTGAATCTCGGAGATGAGATTGTTAATATTGATCCGCATTCGATCAAAGGTTTTGGCGAGGAATGAAATTTCATCGTTGGAGTGTACTGCTATAGGCTTATCGAATCTGCCGCGCGATAATTCCTTTGCAGCAATCGTCAACTTCTGGATAGGTCTTGTAATGCTAAGCGAAAACCAATAAGTAAACAGCAGCAGCATAATCGTGATTAGTGAAAGCAGCCATATGCCAAGCCGCTTCAGCTCCGCGCTTTGTTCGATAATGCCGCGGTAAAAAGCATCGTACGTCCGTACTTCCTTGTCGATGAGCGTTACTGTGGTCTCTGCTATGTATTTGTCGATGCGGGTCGCTTCCTCAAATTTCTCAGCTGATTGCTCCCCATTGCCTTGCTCCAAAAACATGACTGACAAATCCGCCGACGCCACCAAGCTATCAATCATATTGATGAAGCTCGTCAGCGTGAACGTATTATCCTTATTTCGAAGGCTTATCGTTTGCTGCTTCGCCATCATTATGTTTTCCTTGCTTTGGTTCAGCGTCTGCTGCTTGAGTGCTGTTGGCTTCTGCAAATAATCATTTAAAGCCGTAATCGTCTGATGACTGCGATCAGTCACCTCATTCATGCGCAAATAACGCTGCAAAATATCATTGTATTGCTCCTGCGTCTTCTGATTATAGTAGGTGAGCACCATCCAAATCGTAACCATTATAAACAGCACAATTAACGACATCGTCAATATTTTACGCTGAATGCTGTTCATTTGGCATCCTCCGCCCGCATGACCCGAATATCTGTGAAGTATCCGTCAGGGTTTAGTGGAACCTGCTCGCCTGTCAGCCATTTGATCATGAGTGCGACGCTTTCCTCGCCCATTGCCTCTGGGGATTGCGCAATTAAGGCATCTATCTTTCCTTGCTGCATCAACGTAAGCGTCTCCGGCGAATCGTCGAAAGAATAGATAAAAAAGTTGTCCACTCGCATGCGCTTGCTGATTTCCTGAATAATCGAACCCGCATGATTCGCTGAAACAGCGATGAACGCATCCGCATCTGGTTCCTCATTAAGCAGTTCATTTGTTGCCGCCGCCACATCCTCACGGGAATCTCCTGCAGCTACTATCTTGGTTATAATCTTCGGGTAGGCGTTCAGTACATTCAATATGCCCGTTAAGCGCGTTCTTTGGAAGTATTCCTGACGATCTGACACCATCAAAACCACTTTGCCCACAAAGCCCATATCCGACACCATCTGCCGCGCGATCATGCTCCCCGCTTCCAAATGATCCGAGCCTATATACGTTCTGCGCAAACTCTCGTTCATCGGAACATCGTTTGCTACGGTTATGACGGGGATGCCCTTGCTCGCCGCCTTTACCTTTGTTAAACTTTTAAATTCGTCTGTATCAAGGCCCTGCACGATGATTCCATCTACTTTAGAAGCAATCGCAACCTCAATATTTTTCAGAAAATCATCCCGATTTGTGCCATATGTCCCCCACACCTCGAGACTTGCACCATTTTGCTCTGCTGCAGCTTTAGCGCCTCGTTCCACCTTCGCCCAAAAAGGGGTATCCAGCTCCCTCGTTATGAGGACAAGGCGGTAGCTATTGTGCTGCTCTGCCGTCAATGCCGGTTCAATCAATTCGGAGGAAAACACTTTAACCATGGAGGTCAGCGTAAAAAACAAGATGACTAAGCACACTGCAAACAAGCTAACAATGATCGATTTGCGCAACCTATTTTCCTCCTGCCGACAAAATAGGATATTTTTATGAGAGCGGTTTCATATACAAATCATAGTAGATGGCTGGCTTGCTGTCTAGTTGTACAGATAGAAAGAGGCTGCCCTCGGTATTTAACCGTGAAGGCAGCCTCCAAATATAAAGCCATAATATAATGCATAATTAGTCGGCTATTCTTAGATAACGCCCTTTTTCAAAATAAGATTGGCATAAAGCGCACTCTCACCTGTAGCGATTACCGCATAAGCCTGCTTCGCTCGCTCGTAAAATGCAAAACGTTCGACCTGCTCAAAAGGCTCCGAAAGACCAGTACGCTGCTCGATAATCGAGCGGTATTGCTCCCAAATTGGGGTTTCAACCGTATCGCCCGGAACTACCTGCATAAGTGCTGCTGGTTTCTCAACATATTGATCTAAAGGGAACAGCTGCAAAATAGCGTCAAGCAGCGCTGGCACATCATGCCCATCCGCACGAATGAGCCGCTTTGCATGGCTTGCAGAGGGAAAGTTGCCGTCGGCAATCACGATTTCGTCGCTATGTCCCATTTCGCTGAGCACCTTCAGCAGCTCTGGAGAAATCAGTTTCGATATCCCAATCAGCATGCTAACCTCCTCCTTCCGGTATCGATAAAATCATATGAGTTATTTAACTCTAGCAACACGCTCATAAGCTTCGAACGCATGATCCCACTCATTCTGCTGCTCAGGAGCAAATTCCTCTACCATAAACGATGCAGCTACAAGCTTCCTTGCTTCTTGAAGATTGCCGCATTCGCCTAGCGCGACGAGCTGCATGAGCATATTGCCAATCGCACTTGCTTCTACTGGTCCCGTCCAAACCGGACGGGCAATCGCATTAGCCGTTAGGCGGCAAAGCAACCTATTCTGAATGCCACCGCCAACCATATGCAAGCCATCAAATTGCTGCTTCGTCAATTCTTCCATTTGAGCCAGCGCCTGCCGATACCTTAATGCCAAGCTCTCCAAAATGCAGCGTGTAATTTCTCCTATAGACTGCGGTACCTTCTGGGACGTTTGTTCGCAATAAGCTTGTATGCGCCCGATCATGCCGGAAGGTGCAAAAAACATCGGATCGTCGGGATGGATAAAGCTGCGGAAAGGCTCAGCCGCTTCGGCTTGCGTCACGATTTCGGCAAACGACCAATCGTTCCCCTGCTCCTCCCATTCCCGCTTGCACTCTTGCAATATCCAAAGTCCCATAATGTTTTTGAGCAGCTGATAGGTTCCTTGAGCGCCGCCTTCATTAGAGAAATCAAGATCTTGCGCTTCTCTTGAGACGTTTGGACCTGCAAGCTCGGTTCCAATCAGCGACCATGTTCCGCAAACTAGATAAGCGAAGCCCGATTCACCATCCGCAGGAACAGCTGCAACCGCAGATTCGGTATCATGCGTTCCAACAGCAACGGCTGTAATCGCAGGGACATCCAGCTCGGCGCAAACCTCTGCCGTTAATTGCCCAATCTTCGTACCCGGATGAATCGGATCAAGAAACAACCGATTTGGAATGCCCAGCTCATCCATTAACTCTAAATTCCATTGCTGTTCCTTGGGCTTGTATAGCTGCGTAGTCGTCGCCATCGTAAACTCGCACACCTTCACGCCTGTTAAGAAATAAGCAAGCAAATCAGGCGTAAGCAGCAGCGTTCTAGCTGCCGCAAGCTTCGGCGATGCCGCTTTCTTCATCGCATACAGCTGGTTTATCGTATTAAAGGGCATAAACTGCAAGCCGCCCTGCTCATATAATCGGTCTTTGCCAAACCGTTCGAGCAGTTCTTCTACTATTCCATCTGTTTGCGAATCACGGTAATGATATGGATTGCCAAGCAGCTCGCCATTTTCATCGAGCAGTCCAAAGTCTACGCCCCATGTATCAATGCCGAACGTTTGCGGAGCGTAGCCTTCTTGAAAGGCTTTACGAATGGCAAACTTCAGCTCTTGCAGCAGGCGCAAAATATCCCAGTGCAAATGACCGTGTACAGAAACCGGCTGATTCGGAAAACGATGAATTTCCGTCACCTTCAGCAAGCGCTGACCGCTTGCCTTATCAAGCAGCAGCTCGCCGATTAACGCCCTGCCGCTGCTTGCGCCCAAATCAAACGCGAGCACAGTCGCAAGCTTCGTCATGCTTAAAGCCTCCTTTAACTAAAGCTGGCGCTTCACGAATGGGCATCGCATCACTTCATTTTTTGCAGTAATTCGATGCGGTAAGCTTCGCTCTCCAGCGATGCGATCTCTTCGAACTCTTCTTTCGTCAGCACCTTCGGCTCACGAATCGCCTTGGCAATCAAATAAATTTTTGTACTTTCCTCAACGACCTCTGTACGATAGTAAGCCTCTCGTAAATTGCGACCAGACGTTACTAAGCCATGGTTGCCAAGCAGTACTGAGCTTGCTTCATTTACTTTCGCTACGTATGCATCAGCGAGCTTATCCGTCGTCGGAAGCACATATGGAACGTACACCGTCTTGCCAACGAGCGCTGCTTGATCTGGAAACATAATGGGAAGCTCCTGCTCAACTAAAGTGAATGCAATGCAATAAGGCGGATGCGTATGGACGATTGCTCCAATATCCGGATTAGCACGATAGGCATATAGATGCATCAGCACCTCAGATGATGGACGAAGACCGATATCTGTTATTTCCCCAGTCTCAATATCTACCTCGACCCATTGATGCGGCTCAACTTCATCAAGAGCAAATCCGCTTGGCGAAAGATACATTTTGCCTTCAAACTTCGCGCTAATATTGCCGCCTGGTCCTACAACCAGCTTGTTCGTTACTGTTTTGCGAGCATATTTGCATAGCTCGTTGCGAATGTCCGTGCTGCTCATGGTAAAACCTCCGATTTATTTGTAGATAGGCCCGAAATTTTGACAAGCGAGGTAATCGGCGTTCTCTGGATTCGCCGTACCGAACAATCCCCATGCTCTTGGGCGGAATACACGTTCTCTCGAAACGTTATGCATATTAACCGGAATCCGCAGCATCGAAGCGAGCGTAATTAAATCAGCGCCGATGTGTCCATAGCTGATAGAGCCGTGATTTGCACCCCAATTATCCATTACCTCATAAACGGAACCGAAAGCCCCTTCACCCGTCAAGATTGGTGCAAACCATGTTGTCGGCCACGTCGAATCGGTACGTTTGTCGAGTGTGTCATGGACATCCTGCGGCAATTCTACCGAATAACCTTCTGCGATTTGTAGTACAGGGCCAATGCCCTTCACCAAATTAATGCGAGACATTGTCATCGGCATGCCGCCGCGCGTTAAGAAATCAGAGGAGTAACCGCCTCCGCGGAAATATTCGACCGAAGCTGGCCGCCATGACGTAGCATCCAAACATTTTTGCGCTTCTTCCTCCGATATTTCCCAAAACGGCTTCATGACCGGTTCGCCATCCTTCGTCTGCTCTCCTGTTCCGTCAAGCGTTGCTGAACCGGAGTTGATCAGATGGAGCAAACCGTTCTCAGCTGCACCCGCCAGCTTGTGTCCCGTAACTCGCTCCACAGATTCCGGGCTCCAATACGTGCGGACATCGGCAAAAATTTGAGCGGTATTCGTAAGCAAATATCCGAAGAGCATAACCACGCCATTTAAGCTGTCATTTTCCGTAGCTACCATATAAGGCGCCCTTATGCCGTTCCAATCGAAGGATGAATTAAGTATGGATTCCATGAAATCACCGTTTGGAAAATGATCCGTCCACTGCCGCTGCCCTTGGAATCCAGCGACGATCGCGTTATGGCCGCCAGCTTCCTCGCCGAAGCCAAGTTTGGCAAGCTCAGGGTTGCCAATCATCAGATCACGGGCGATTTGTGTCATTTTCACAACCGTTTCCCAGTCCTCATCTTTACGCTCTCTTGACGTCTGGATATCCGCAGCATTGTTATCTGCTCCTTCGATACAGTTCTCCTTCACCCAGGTAAGCGCTTTCTCGAACTCCGCTGTATCATAGATGTTCTCTTCCATACGGCGTACAAATTCAGTCATATCAATGTACTCGGTACGCATGCCAAGATATTCTTGGAAGAAAGCGTCATTTACGATTGAACCGGCGATACCCATAGATACAGAGCCCATCGACAAATACGATTTACCGCGCATATAAGCAACCGCCAGACCTGCTTTTGCAAATCCGATCAGTTTATCTTTAACATCAAACGGAACGGAAGTATCGCCAGAATCTTGAACATGCTCACCATAGATGCCAAAGGCCGGAAGCCCTTTTTGCGCGTAACCCGATAGTACAGCTGCCAGATACACCGCGCCTGGGCGTTCTGTCCCATTAAAGCCCCAGACCGCCTTCGGAATGCTTGCATCCATATCCATCGTTTCCGTGCCGTAGCACCAGCAAGGCGTTACCGTTATCGATACCCCTACGCCAGAGGTTGCAAATTTTTGCGCACAGGCTGCTGCTTCAGCTACTCCGCCAATACAACTGTCAGCGATGACACATTCAACCGGTTCGCCGTTTGGATAACGCAAATTGTCCGATAAAAGCTTAGCTGTCGCGATTGCCATGTTCATGGTTTGTTCTTCCAACGATTCGCGAACGCCTTTTCTTCTTCCGTCAATTGTTGGTCGAATACCTATCTTTGGAAACCCTGATTGAAAACGAAAGCTAGTATCTGTCATATTAAAACCTCCATTATGTTATAATAATGTTACCGATAACATTAAAATAACAACAATAAGGCTTGCTGTCAATGACTACTTTTTTGTATGATAGAATCTATGATTTATCCATAAGGGGATTACGAAATGGTAACGATATATGATGTAGCCGCTAAGGCAGGCGTCTCCGCTATGACCGTCTCCAGAGTTATCAATAACACTGGTAAAATAAGCGAAAAAACGAGAACGAAGGTAACTCGTGTTATGGAGGAGCTGGGTTATGTTCCGAATCAAACGGCGCGAAGCCTCGTACTCCAGCAAACGAAGCTGCTATTCCTGCTCATAACTGATATTATGAACCCTTTCTATACGACGCTCGCACGCGGCGCGGAAGATGCTGCCAAACGTTCGGGTTATCGTCTGCTGTTTGGAAACAGCGACGAAAATCTGGAAAAAGAAGCCGATTATGTGACGACCATCTTGACGACTCGCGTTGACGGCGTTCTTGTCGCTCCTGCTGGCGATCCCTCTCTTCCTCATTTGAATTCACTGCGCAAGCATAATGTGCCATTTGTGCTGCTTGACCGTGAGGTACCGGGCATTGATTGCGATATCGTGCTTGGCGACAGCAGAGACGGTGCTAGAAGGCTTGTTGAGCATCTAGCCTCACAAGGGCATCGCACAATAGCGATGGTGAACGGTTCTTCCTCCATCTCCAGTGCGAGATTAAGGCTGCAAGGCTATCAAGACGGCATGAAGCTCAATGACCTGGACTATAACGAGAAATATGTATTTGAGACCAGCTTTGGTCCTTTAAACGATTTGACCGAAATGGGCCAGTGGTTCGATCAGCTCTCCCCTCCTCCAACGGCTATCGTTGCGGGCAACAATGTGCTTGCTGTAGAAATTTTACGACTGTTCCGTGAACGCGGAATGAGCGTTCCTGACAATATGTCCATCGTTTGCTTTGACGATCTTGGACCTTATTCAGAAGTAGAACCATTCCTTACCGTAGCTGCTCAGCAGGCTTATCAATTCGGCTACATGGGCATGCAAATGCTAGTTGACCGCATACAAGAGCGTGAAGCTGCGCTGCCGTGGAAAAAAATCGTTTTGCCGGCAGAACTGATTATTCGTCGATCCGTGAAGGAAATCACTTCACTCTAGCTAAGTTTGTAAAAAAGTGCCTAGAGGAAACCTCCAGGCACTTTTTAGTTTATTCTTGCTCCTTCAAACCGAGTAGCTAAACCGCTCTGGATTTGGACATTCTTATTCAAAACGGTGGCAAAAACCTGTACTCGATCACGCGCCTGCAATTGTACAAGACCACTAGCTTCAATAATGCCGCTTGTATTTGTAAAATCTTCTTGATCTGAAATTCTTGGCACGCCGTTTACTCTTATCTCCAAATCAAGCGTATAGGTTGTGACCGTAACCGTTTGAAAGAAGACACTTGCAAAAAGAGCGTAAACGCCTTTTTGTTTTGGACGAAAAGTTGAGTTAGCCGGGTTGTATTCATTGTTGAGATCCAGCTCTTCCACTTGATAAAGAACTTTGGCAGTTGTACCATCAAGAAGATTCTGATCGATTCCAGAAACAGCTCTGAACGCGGATTTGCGTCTTCTCACTGGCTTACAGATCAGTTTCTTGCTGACAGGTCGCTTGCAGACAACCTCTTTGCAGATAAGTCTTTTGCTGCTTTGTTTTACCTTCCTTGCTCTTGTAACAGTCATGCTTTTCCCTCCTTCTAACCCTATTTATTTAGCTAGTAACAAAACTAGTTGTTCTAGCAATACATTATTATATGGATCGAATCGATTAATAGAGACGGTACTTGTCTAGCAAAGATGAAACAGGCTGTTTTATTAAAAAATAAAGAGTAGAATTCATATGATCCTGCTAGCTTCCAGCCTTTCTTTTGCCCAGTCGTTTCTCTAGCAATTGTTTGTTGTCTAATAGGTTTGTATCCGTGGGAGCATATGAAAGAGCAATCTCATTATGCTTATACGCTTGCTCTAGTTTCCCTAACTTGCCGTAACAGGCCACTAGCTGCAAATGGGGAAACCATGTCCAAGCCATGTGATTAATGCCAAGCAGACGTTTTTCTGGTTTTTCCAGCTTCAGTGCCAATTGGTACCAGTTAATCGCTTTCTCATAATCATAGTTTTCCTGAAAATAATAAGCGATACGGCATACGTAATCAGCACGCGGTATATCATAGTTGAATGTTTTTAAAAGAGATTGCAGCTCCTGCTCTTTATTGCCAAGCTCATGATGACAATGAGCCATTCGATCACAAGCTAGCAATTGATCTTCAAAGTAGCTTGCGCGATTAGAAATAATAGCTTCATAAATCTCAATTGCCTTTTCAAAATAATGATTAGCGGTTAACTCCATTGCATAGTGCAGCAATTGCCGATTGGAGAGAACGGCTCCTTTCGCCAGCATTCGTTCATATATACGCAAATTTCGTTCCGAGTTTGTATGCACGCGTCCGTGACTCACAGCAATATCAGAGAAGATAACATGTCCCTCAACTGCCAAATATTCATGCACGGGATCATGCCACTGAAATTGCTTGGAACGCTTCACCAGGCGGTTTCTTTGAATGACAGCTGTAGGCTGTCCAAGAGGATCGAATCCAACATAATAATCCATGCTAACGGAGTCAACAGTTGAATCTATCGTTTGTTTAAACAAGCTAAACTTCGTTCTATCGTTTTCTTGAAGCCAATCGTCTGCATCCAGCCATAAAATATAATCTTGAGCAGCATGACTGAAAGAGTAATTTCTCGCAGCCGAAAAATCGTCATTCCAATCCATATGAAAGATTCTACTTGTGTAGTTAGCTGCAATTTCCTTTGTCTTATCTGTTGATCCCGTATCTACAATTATGATCTCGTCAACTAGGTCTTTGACGGAGTTTAAGCATTTTGCCAGTACTTGCTCCTCGTTTTTTACAATCATGCATAAACTAATCGTAATCATTGCTACACACCTCCATAACCTATTCTCTAAGCAGTATATGGAGCCATAACTTGTGGTGTTTGGACAAATATACAAACAAAAAAGGCCGGGAGCTCCTCCTTTTACGGAGAAATCCGGCCTTAATTGTTGATTGCATATGAACGTTAACTCTAGTATTGCTTTGGTGGAACCTCAGGCGGAATGTCCGGCTTGATCTCAGGAACAACCTCCGGTTTAATTTCCGGGATCGTCTGCGGCTCAATTTCCGGAATAGGCTGGTCGGGCTTAATGACCGGCGAATCCGGGGGTATAATTTCCGGCTCCTGTCCTGGATTTGTCTCAGGAACCTCCTGCGGCTTGTTTTCATTATCTAACATGCTTCATCAGCTCCTTTCGCTTATAAGCATGTTTACCCCAAAACAGTCCTAAAATAACGTTCACCGTATAATTTTTTTCTCGGACTCGACTTTCCCTTTACCCGTTGACGTAATCGCGCCATTGATGTTTTGGCTTCCAGCTCAGCAGACGTTTAGCCTTCTCATTGCTGAGCAATGTTTCGTGCCCCTCCAGCGGCTTGTGGAAATCATTGACCTCCGGGAAACGAGCGGCCATTAGCGCACGGCTTGGCAGCGCCATACTGCTATCATCCGCTGCAAGATTAAGCGCCACGCTTCCGAGCCCCTCTGCTTCAATAGCGAGCTGACAAGCTTCCGCCGCATCTCTCGTATCAATGTAGCTCCATAGAATGCGCTCGCGCTGCTCGGGATCATGGATAAATGACTCGAATCGCTCATACGCTTCTGGTGCAATAACATTGCCTAGGCGGAATGAAACAACCTGCATGCCTGTTCTACGGTTTATCATATCCGCTGTTTGTTCATTTACGATTTTGGACAAGCCATAGCTGTCCTCAGGAAGCTGCGGATGCTCTTCATCGACGGGAACATACTTAGGCCCGAACTTCTCTTTGGCAAAAACGAGGCCATAAGAGGATTCGCTCGAAGCAATAACTGCCTTGCGGATGCCAAGACCCGCTGCAGCTTCCAATATGTTGTAGGTAGACATCACGTTGTTGTGAAAGGTAACCTCATTCGGATGCGAATACGCAACTGGAATGGCAGCCAAATGCACAACGGCATCCGCCCCAGCCAATACGCCGTACACTTCACCCAAATGGTTCAAATCAACGATTACGGTGCGGCATAACGGTTCAGCTGGATGTTTCACATCCGCATTCACAACCTCGTATCCCTGCTCAACAAAATGCTTAACTACCCATTTCCCCAGCATGCCGCTGCCGCCTGTAACAACTACTTTCGGCACTTCATTCACTCCTTCTTATGCTCCTAATATTTGTTCAATTCGCTCCGTAATATCAGCGCTTAGCACGACACCCGATGCCTTCACGTTCTCTTCCACCTGTGCAGGATTGCTAGCTCCAACGAGTGCACTAGATACATTCGGCTGGCGCAAAATCCATGCAAGTGCCAGCTGACCAACCGTTAACTCCAGCTCTGCAGCCACCACGCTCAGCTCGCGCACTTTATTGATTTTCTCTTCCGTCACACCTTTGCGCATGCCATCAAGCTTCGCTGCACGGCTGTCCGCAGGCACTTCATTCACGGAATTGTATTTGCCCGTCAGTAGTCCTTGAGCGAGCGGCGAGAACACGACTTGTCCAATACCGCCGCGCTCTCCGTAAGGAATGACTTCCTTCTCGATATATCGGTTAAACATATTATAAATCGGTTGGTTAACTACGATTCGGTCGAGCAAGTAACGATCAGCAATTGCATGCGCTTCCACCATTTGCGCGGTTGTCCATTCGCTAACGCCAACGTACAGCACCTTGCCTTGGCGTATCAGATCATCAAGCGCACGAAGCGTCTCTTCCATTGGCGTACTTGGATCATGGCGGTGACAGTAATATAGATCCACATACTCTGCTCCAAGCCGTTTCAGGCTGGTATTGCACTGCTCCATAATATGTTTGCGGGATAATCCCCGATCATTTGGACCATCACCCATCTGTCCAAACACTTTGGTTGCGAGCACATAGGATTCCCGTGGGAAAGCACGAAGCGCTTCTCCCATCAGCTTCTCTGCTTCCCCTCTCTCATATACATTCGCTGTATCAAAAAAATTAATGCCAAGCCCGTAGGCTGTTTGAATCGCTTTCACCGCATTTTCACGTTCTACATAACCGCCGTATGTTAACCAGCTTCCCAGACTGATCTCGCTAACCTTCAATCCACTTTTCCCTAAATGACGAAATTGCATCTCTACTCATCTCCTTATGAATTGTAAAATAGCAATCGAAATGCTGCCTTAAGCACGGTCGCATCTCTATTCTAGAGAAGTTTGTATCATTATGTAAGTAGTGAAAAAAAGGTCACTATATTATATGAGATATACATACTATACTTAAAGTAACTGCTAGATTCTTGATCTTTATCTTAAAATAAACCCGTTGAGACAGGGATTGGCAATACTATTCGTCCAACCATTGCTGCACTTTATTGTCCATTTCTTTTTGTAAATCTTCTAAAGTGCCGCTTTTATTATGCAGCATATCCAAATACTTTTTTGGAAACATCTTTTTCAACGAAGATTGATAAAGACTGCCGTCTTCAGGTTCAGTATATTCGGTTACAACATATCCCGCTGCTTTTTTCTTTAAACGAATAACCGCAGGCAAGGAATGCCCCGCTTGATTTTCTAGCCCCGAAAATTTATTAAATCCGCCAAAATAGGAATACATATACACAGTAATAATGCCCGATGATTCGCTTGTGCCATAAACCTCATGCACCTCAAACTGTTTTTCTGTTTGATAGTAAACTGAATCGTATTTTTGAATAATATAATTTGAAATAACCTCGTTCATGTCATCTGATATATGTTTTTCTTCATTGGAAGTTTGCATTTCCTCTGACTCGCTAGAGACCACTTTCCCACTGCTATTCGTTGTTCCATTATTCTCACAGGCACTAAGTATACAAACGGTGGCTAGCAAAACAAACCAAATCTTGAACCTCATTTCAAACCCCTCCTCTTCATCCTCATCATCATAGACTCTTTGATGATTACTTAGGTTGCATTTATGGAGAAATTATCCACTGTTTTCGAATAACACCTATCTATTTTTCGCTCGTTTATCGTTCTATTGCTTATTCAAGTTTTTGCGAAATTCCGTAGGGGATTGTCCGCTCCATTTGTGAAATTGCTTCGTAAAAAAAAGCGGGTCATTAAATCCAACAGATGAGGCAATCTGGGCGATCGTAAGCTCACCTTCCAGCAGCTCCTCTGCTTTCTTCATGCGTACCTTTTGTAAATATTGCATGGGCGGCAGCCCCGTCGCATCCTTGAACAGCCTCGTTAAATGCGCGCGATGATAGCCGAGTGTTTGAGCGATCCCTTCTATAGAGAGCTGCTGTCCATATTGGAGCGATATGAGGCGAATTGCCTGATCAATTTGGCGGTAAGAACGAGATTCTGGTACGATCTCTTCGGTTATTCTCGCAGGGTTCATTCGTCCAAGCTCATGAAATATTAGTCTCAGCCAACCCGAAGCCTCCATATTGCCAAGCGCTGGGGCATTCGTTTTCTCCATACCTTTGCGTATTTTCCGAAACATCCGATAAATCGTCGGCAGCGAGAATCCGCGTATAACAGCAAGGTCTGGCGTGATCCCAATCGAACGAAGAGAAGCTTCCACAATATCTCCCGAGAAGGCTACCCATGTATATTTCCAAGGATTGTGCAGGCTTGCCTCGTATTTGACCAGAATATCCGGAAAAATGATGAAAGCGTCCCCCGCGCTGCAAGAGTAAGTCTTCCCCAGCGTTTCAAATGTGCCTTCCCCATCCAGTACAATGTGAATTAAATAATAATCATGAACAGCCGGTCCTATAAAATGGCCCGCGACCGGTTCGCCGATTCCGCTGAACAAGACCGACATTTCGCCTTTCAGCGGAGCTGTATTAATACTCATGGTTATACGATGATGCGTTTCCATCTATGCACCTCCATTAAGCTGACTTCTCTAAGCATACTAAATGATGCAACATTTCTCCATATAATGCTTCGTTCCTTCCATATTCATTTGCAGTTGTTCTCCTTATACTAAAGGAGTCAGCAATCATCCAATAGGAGGCTATTGTCTAATGTCTAAAATTACTTTTATCGGCGCAGGAAGCAGTGTTTTTGCCAAAAACATTCTTGGAGATGTCATGCAGACACCTGCACTGCAAGGTTTTGAAATCGCTTTATTTGACATTGATGCGGAGCGTCTTCTCGATTCCGAGCAAATGCTGCTTAATATTAAAAAAACAAGTGAAAGCACTTGCGAGATTAAAGCTTATACCGACCGGAAAGAAGCGCTTCGCGGTGCCAAATACATCGTAAACGCCATTCAAGTAGGCGGCTATGATCCTTGTACGATTACCGATTTCGAGATTCCAAAAAAATACGGCTTGCGCCAAACGATTGCCGATACCGTAGGCATTGGCGGTATTTTCCGTAATCTACGCACGATTCCTGTAATGCTGGATTTCGCTCGCGATATTAACGAGGTTTGTCCGGATGCCCTGTTCCTTAACTACACCAACCCAATGGCCGTGCTCACGAACGTAATGAACACCTATGGCGGCGTGAAAACGGTTGGCTTGTGCCACAGTGTACAAGTTTGTGTACCACATTTATTTGATCATTTGGGTATGGATACAACGGGCGTTAAGTACAAAATTGCAGGCATCAACCATATGGCATGGCTGCTTGAAGCATGCAAAGACGGGGTTGATCTTTACCCGGAAATCAAACGCCGTGCAGCCGAGAAGCAATTGGAGAAACATCATGATATGGTTCGTTACGAGCTCATGCTGAAATTCGGCTACTACATCACCGAATCCTCCGAGCACAATGCGGAATACCATCCATACTTCATCAAACGGAACTATCCAGAGCTGATCGAGCGTTTCAACATTCCTCTCGATGAGTATCCGCGCCGCTGTGTTAGTCAAATTGAAGGCTGGAAATCCATGCGCGATTCACTTATTAATGACAGCAAGCTTGAGCACTGCCGCAGTCATGAATATGCTTCGTACATTCTGGAAGCCATTGAAACGAACAAGCCGTTCAAAATTGGCGGCAACGTGATGAATACTGGGCTTATTACGAATCTGCCGAAGGAAGCTTGCGTAGAAGTACCATGCCTCGTTGATGCGAATGGCGTTACACCAACCTATGTTGGCGACCTTCCGCCACAGCTTGCAGCATTAAACCGTACGAATATCAACACGCAGCTATTAACGATCGAAGCGGCGATTACTGGCAAGCGAGATCATATTTATCACGCTGCAATGCTTGATCCGCATACCTCAGCAGAATTGTCTATGGATGACATTGTATCGCTTTGCGATGAGCTCATCGAAGCGCATGGCAGCTGGCTTCCAAGCTATAAATAAACGAATAGGCAGACGAGTGCATCGTTATTCATGCACTTGTCTGCCTTGTTTTTTTCCAGCAACCTTCACCATCATATGGGCAAATACATATCCTATCCCAGTAAACATTTAACCAGCTAATGGAAGAGGGGCAGGATTTTCAAATGACTTCTTATATGGACTATACGTCTCCACAGACGGAATTTGCTTATGATTTGAACAATAGTACTTTTTTCAAAAAAGATCCATACAACTACATCAACTTGCTTTCAGTGAAGCAATTGAATACGTTAGGGAATTCGTCGCTTCTCGATATCTATCTTAGCAAAAGCAATGTCGTTGAGCCTCACTACCATCAGAATGCGTCTGAACTCGTATATTGCATATCAGGATCAGCAGAAATCGCGCTCATGAACCCTTTTACGAACGAGTTCCTTCATTACTTGGTACAGCCCGCTCAAGTCGTCAACATTCCGCAAGGCTGGTGGCACTATGAAATGGCGACCGTCGATAATACTCATCTGCTAGCCATCTTTGATGCGCCAATCCCGGAAGTTATTTTTGGCTCCGATATTTTAAGATTAACACCAACCAACATCCTTGCGTATACCTACTGCTTAGATCAAGAAAAATTAGAAAATGCGTTAGCACCTTTAAAAGATACCGTTATTTTGGGACCTCCGAGCAATTGCAGCTATAATCCCGTACAAGGCCAAAGCAAAAATATGCAGAAGCCTAATCAAGCTCCAATGCAGCAGCAAGCTCCAGTGCAATCGAATCAAGTATTGCAATCCAATCAAGTATTGCAGCCAAACCAAACGTTGCCGTCCAATAAAGCATATCAGCCTAATCAAGGTATCCAATCTAACCAAGCTAAACCTAACCAAGGCTATTACAATCAAATGTATGGCCAGCAGTATTATCAGCATCCATATTAATAACTTAAACCCACAGAAACCGACAAAAAAAGAGGGAACCCAAGCATAAACTGGTACCCATACACTGGACACTTTGAAAAAAGGGTTTAGTGTATGGGTACCTTTTTTTGTATACTAGAGTGAATAGTGGGGGCGGTCATATGAGTAAAAAACACTTTAATCAATATGAACAAGAACAGTTAGCTAACAACCCGTATGTCTTACGAGTCAGCGAAAAATCAATTACGTATGCTGATGAATTCAAACGTGTGTTCATTGACCAATATGTATCGGGACGAACTCCGAGGGAGATTTTTGAAACCAGTGGATTTCAAGTGGAGATCCTCGGGTTGAAGCGGATCGAACAATGTGCAGATCGTTGGAAGAAAGCCTACGAAAAAGATGGGATTACGGGACTTGCGGACTCGAGAAAAGAAGCGGTTCTACGTCCATCAAAACGAGATTTATCTCCTGAAGAGATTATTGCCAGGCAGGATGCAAAGATTAGACTTTTGGAGGCTCAACTGGCATACGTAAAAAAGTTAGACAGGAACGAAAGGAGGCTAACAGCAAACGGAAAGATCCTAAATCCGAGTGATTGTTTTAACCTTATTCAGGAAGCTGTTCAACAAGGTTTGGGGCGAATGACACGTTACCTTTGTCAACTGCTTGACGTGTCACGCTCTGGCTTTTATAACTACCTTCACTCTGCTGACAAGCGTCAGAAGCGTACGTTAGCGGATGAGCAAGCAGGTGCACTTATCAAGAAAGCCTTTCATCGAAGAGGTTATAAAAAAGGCTCCCGATCCATTAAGATGACGCTCCAGAGCGAATATGACACCTGTTACAATCTAAAGCGAATTCAAAGGCTAATGAAAAAATTTGACCTCGTTTGTCCTCATCGAAAACCTAACCCGTATCGACTTATGACCAAAGCTACACTCGAACACCGCACGCTCCCAAATAAGCTGCAGAGGGACTTTAAGAAGGGAATCCCAGGCCTTGTTTTACTCACGGATATCACCTATCTTCCGTATGGAAAATCACAGACGGCTTATTTGTCGACCATTTTGGACGCCTCTACAGGGGAGCTTCTAGCCCGAAATCTCTCCGTATCCCTCCAACTGCCTTTAGTCACAAATACCATTGAATCGTTAATGAAGCAGAAGCGCGTAAAACTTCATAAGAAGGTCTTTATCCATTCCGATCAAGGGAGCCATTACACGAGCCCTACCTACCAGAAATTATTGAAGAGTAAGGGCCTTGGACAATCGATGTCACGTCGTGGAAACTGTTGGGATAATGCACCTCAGGAGTCCTTCTTCGGTCATATGAAAGATCATGTGAAGAGTCAAGACTGTACAACCTTGGCTGAATTAGAACGAGAAATTAATCGCTATATTCGTTATTACAATCATCATAGATATCAGTGGAAACAAAAAAGGATGACTCCTGTTCAGTACAGGAATCATCTCTTAAGTGTGGCTTAGTGCTCTTTTTTTCAAAGTGTCCTTGACTAAGGGGTCAGTTTAGCAGTCCGTTGCTTCGGGTCACCCTCTTCTTTATTGTAAGCAAAATCTAACGAAATGTTACCCCAGAATCCATCTTGCAAGCATCGCGATATCCACAATATCAATTTTACCATCCGCATTTAGATCGGATTTCTTATACTGCGACCAATTCGGATCTGCGCTTGTTTTGCCATATGCAGCTGCTACGATGCCGAGGTCGCCAATCGATACCTTATTGTCGTTATTAATATCGCCTGACAATTTGGAAGCTTGGAACGTCGTCACTGCCGCACTTAACTGAGCAATAGCTGCGCTCACTTGCGCTTCGCTTGCATTCGGGTTAACGGCAACGGCTTTCGCTGCGGCAATGGCTTCACCGAACGCTGCTTTTGCTGCTGCCGGATATTGACCAGGCTGTGTGCCGACTACCGCTCCATCGTAAATGGCTTCCGCTGCGGCTATCGCCTGATTTAAGCCCGTCACATCAACAACGGCACTAATTTGCAGCGTATGGGAAGCTGATTTTGCTTCAAGCTCTTCTCCCAAGCTATTTGCAACCGTAAAGTCGCTAATTTGAATGGCTGTATTGCCTGTGCTCCCCGTAACAGCTGCCAAGAAGCTCAGCTTCAGCCATTCCGAATTGGCATCAATGCCTTTGCCTTGACCTGCCGCTACAATCCTCACCTTGCCTGGCTCGATAACCTTTTGCTCAAGGATGCTGAAATCCTGCTGCAAGGAGGTGGCGCCAGTCAGCGTTAATTTCGCAGCATCGAAGCTAACTGTTAAAATTTGCGCATACAGCTTTGAATATTTCTCCTCCGTTACGCCTGACAATCCAACCGTTGCATCGAAGGATTGACCCGCTTTCACCTGTGCCGCTCCGGCAATCGTAGCCGTCGCGTCTTTCACAGCAGGAGGTACAACAGAAGCTGCGAAGTCAGCAACCGATTTGCCTAGCGCCGCCAACGCTGCATCTACTGCCGCTTGGTCTGCAGTTGCAAGAGCCAATACGTCTTTAGCTGTTGCGATTGAAGCAGCAAATGCATCTTTTGCAGACTGCGGATATTGACCGGGTTCTGTGCCTGCAACAGCGGAATTATGTTTGGCTTCAGCAGATACAACTGCCGCTTGAAGTGCTGTTTTATCCGACAATTGAGCAGGACCAACCGAGAAATAATCAAAATTTGCTTGGATTGACGTTTTATCACCCGAAGATAGACCATAGAAACCGATTTTCAAATTGTTTAAATTAACAGTCATCGGGTCTGCCGCAGGTTTCCATGCGCTGCCATCCCAATAGAAAGTAGAAACGACGTTGCCTACCTTTTTGATTTGCAAATAGGACGTATCGTAACCTGGATGGCTGACCATGTTTGTCGCTTTAACATAAACCGCATTTTTCTCATATGCGGTTTCGAGGCTTTTGCCAGTTGTAGCTTCTGTATCCCAAACATGGCCCAGCTTGACGTAATTGTCCTCATTTTGCCAAATGAACAATCCCGCTTGCTGGAAGTTTTTGCGTACAGGCGCTTCCACTTTTGTTGTAATGACGAAATCGCCTGCTGGCGCATCCTTTAAAAATATGTTCGGCAAGTTATTTGAATTTCCGAACGTGTCGCCTGGTGAAGTGTCCAAGCTTAAAAAGCCTGGTTTGCGCGTCAGCGACCATTTGGAGTTGTCTGCCTTAAAGACAGACCAAGCACTGTCTAGCGTCGCCTCATTAAACGGATCAACGGAAGAACCCGCCGGAATTGGATCGTTCACCGATACAAAAAATTGCTCACGTGCGTTTTGGAGAGATTTAAGCGCTGTTTGAATTTGTGCAGGCATTGCAGCCTCATTCTGAGCTGTCTCGCGGGCGGAATCAATAACAGCTTTAAAGGAATCAGCAGTTGATTGCCCATATTCGCCGGCTCCTGAACCCATTTTCGCGAGATTCAGCATTCCTTCTGCTCTTGCAATTTCAGCGAGCAAATCCCCTTTGGTTGCTGTGCCGATGAGCTCACGATGCGCGGTCGCAATTCGATCAAAATCCATTTTTTCAACCTTGCGATCGTAAGACAATAAGCCGTTAATTTCATATTCCACATCTGTAATTTGTGTGTATATGGCTGCGCTCAGGCCTGATTCCTTCAGCTGCTTCAACCTGTTGATGTAGGCAATATAAGTAGAAGTCAGCTGTTCTTTGCTATTCATTAATTGATAGGAGAATACGAGCGGGCTCCATTCATGTCCTGGGACATGCAAGCCTAAACCGCCATATTCGCCAAGCACAGCAGCCCTTGTATCGCTGTAATTCGGAGCGCCGGGATCAGGATAGCGATGAATATCATTCAAATCGCCGACGCCAGCATCCCACCAGCCGCTTGTGCTGTTAACGAGCCTAGTCGAATCAAGGCTTTTTACATAGCTGGTAGCATCCTTCGTCATTTGCCCACCTTGATCAAATTGTCCCCAGCCTTCATTAAACACCGTCCACACAATGATCGATGTCACGCTGCGCAATTGATCGACCATCTCTTTGTATTCTTTAAACCACTGCGTCTTCGTTGCTTGTGTAATATCTGACCCTTTATTTCCTTGACGATCCTCAAGGCTCGGCATATCCTGCCATACGAGTACGCCTAGCTTATCTGCCCAATAATACCAGCGAGCGGGCTCCACCTTAATATGCTTGCGAATCGTATTCATGCCGACGCGTTTAACCGCCTCGATATCAAATTTCAAAGCTTCGTCCGTAGGTGCCGTGTATATGCCGTCCGGCCAAAAACCTTGATCAAGCGGCCCCATCTGGAAGACGAATTTCCCATTTACTAGCGGCCTTGTTATACCGTCTACCTTGCCGAGCGTAATCTCTCTCATGCCAAAATAGCTTGAAACCTCATCTACTGTTTGTGCTCCATCCTTCAGATACACCTTTAAATCATATAGATATGGATCATCTGGGGACCAAAGCCGTGCATTTGGAACTGCCACAGCAATCTCAGCTCCAGCTGCTCCTGTTGCGGTTCCCACCACTTTTCCATTTTCCAAAACAACCGCTTCAATCGTTTGTCCTTCAACGCCGATAGCAGCTGCCTTCAGCTTCAAGATGCCGTTTTGAATATCTGTTACCATATCGAGTTTATCGATATGTGCAGCAGCTACAGGCTCAAGCCACACCGTTTGCCATATACCCGATACGGAGGTATACCAAATGCCGCCGAGTTTTTTGACCGTTTGCTTGCCAACCGCTTGGTCTGCTCCCATATCCGTTTCATCCAGTACATGGACGATAAGCTCATTGTCCCCAGGCACAAGATAATCCGTAATATCAAAGCTAAATGAGGTATAACCTCCCTTATGGCTGCCTACCGATTGTCCATTCACATATACTGTTGCCAAATAGTCAACCGCTCCAAAATTGAGCTTCACTCGCTTACCATCCCAGTTCTCAGGAACGGAAAAAGAGCGCTTATACCACATAAGATCCTCAACGCGGTTAATGCCAGAGAGCTTAGCTTCTGCTGCAAACGGAACGAGAATTTTCTCCTTCAACACTTGGCCTACAGGAACAGCTTCTCCCTTCTGGGCTGCTTGGAACTCCCATTCTCCATTCAAATTCATCCATTT
The DNA here is from genome assembly GCF_056173205.1 of Pristimantibacillus sp. Z349TD_6. Classification (NCBI taxonomy): domain Bacteria; kingdom Bacillati; phylum Bacillota; class Bacilli; order Caryophanales; family Paenibacillaceae; genus Pristimantibacillus (SeqCode); species Pristimantibacillus sp. Z349TD_6. The sequence goes on from NZ_CM149662.1 coordinate 5,095,153, forward strand.
TTCACGCGCTAATTGAGGTCTTGGGTATTCAGGCAGAACGTTTTCTTTGTCTACATCCGCCGCCCAAGGGGACATGATCTGATATTTCGAACCATTGTAGACAGGTTTATCGAAGCTAGCTACAGCTGCTCCTGCCACCGTTTCAAGTCCGCCTTTGCCATCGTAGATTACTTTAACATTGCCTACATCCTTAGAATACATTGGATCTTTCAGCAGTACGGTGACGACTTTATCGTCCCCATCCTTCAAAGCTGCCGACAGAATAGGCAAATCGCCCGTCACGATACGCAATTTCAGATGCTTTACAAACTCAGCAGTGATTGGCTTCAAAGATTCTTGGAATGGCAGCTCAACTTGCAAACCATCCTCGGATACGATACCTCCAAGCGCGAAACCGTCTGGCAAATAAAACGCTTCTGTTGGTACTGCTTCCTTCGCTAAGCTCTTGCTAGACCAGCGCAGGTGAACATTCGAGCCGCCCGTGTCTTCGAACAACTCCAGCTTAATGCTGTATTTCTGACCTGCAACCAAAGTGACAGGCTTTGAAGTTTGCTCTTTGTCCCAGTCCGCTATCCAGTGGTCGATCGTAAGCTTATTATCAACCCAAAGGCGGAAGCCATTATCACCTGTAATGTAAAAGGTATAGTCCTCAGAAAGCTTAGGCTGAATGAAACCCGTCCATCTGATGCCGACGCGATCTTCTTGTCCTGTAAACATTTTGATGGCCGGCTCTAAATTGGAGATATCCAAATTCGAATCGTAGCCAGCTCCTTTAAAGGTTCCAAAAGCAAAATTGGGCGGCCCTCCCGCAGTGAAATATTCAGCCATCAGCCCATGCTGCTGCGAAGCTGCCATTCCCCCTGCATCTGCTGCCGCAGCCCGGGGTGCAAAGGAGATTGCGGAAGCTACTATACTAAATATCATAGATAATGCCACAAGCGTACTCATTGTTTTTCTTATATTCAACATGAACGGAACCTCCAAAGATTCATAGTATCGATACCCAAATCTACTGGAGGAAGTGATGCGCCTTCCCCCTTGTACCGTTTAGCCAAGAATCAAACGAGCGAGTAATGCAAGATCCTCAATATCCACTTTGCCATCATGATTCAAATCTGCCTTTTGGAACTGCTGCCAATTCGGATCGCTGCTGGATTTGCCATACGAATAAGCTACAATCGCCAAATCGCCAACTGTAATTTTATTATCTTGATTCACGTCACCGTTACTTGGCTTGATGACACCGGCAAGGAAGTCTTCTAATGCAGCATTCAGCTTCGTAATCGCGGCTGCAATTTCAGCTTTCGTTGCCTTCTCGTCATCAGCAACCAGCTTCGCTTTGTTGATAGCCGATTGCAGCTGCTGCTTCATCGCAGGAGAATATTGTCCCGGTTCTGTTCCTGTTTCCGCTCCATCATACAAAGCTTCCGCATGCGATAATGCCGCCAGCAGTGCAGACTTATCACCCGGAGCTGCCTGTATCTGAAGATGATGCTGCGCTTCAAACAGCAGCAGCTCCTGCCCTTCTGCATTTGCAAGCTTAACATCGGATACCGTTATAGAGGTATTAGCCGTTTCTTCTGTTATGCCCGCTTTGAAAGTCAGCTTCAGCCAGTCTTCGTTTGGTGAAGGGGCTGCCCCCTCTCCAAACGCTAATATCCGAATTTTGCCCGGCTCAAGCTCTTTGGGTTCAAGTACATTCAGCCCTTCCCGTAGTGGCGCCGCACCCGAGAAGCTTAGTTTGCTTGGATCAAAGGTTACCGTAACGTCCTGCGCATAAACGCTCTGATATACGCTGTCCATAACATTTCGAACCGCTAAGATAAGATTCAGATCAGCACCGCTCGGTACGTTTGCAGCACCTGTCAGTACAACTGTTCCTTGATCCGAAGGCTCAACAGCTTCTTTACTAACTGCTGACAATGCGATGTAGTCTAGCTCATAAAAGCCCGGATTAGATCCAGCTCCCCGCATAAACTTGATTGAGTTAATCCCTTCCTTCAGCTCAACGTTGATGCTTGAAGCCATAAATCGGCCCCAATTAATCGTCCCTGCGAGCTGCAAGGACTGCTCTTCGCCTTCATTAACAATAATTTTTGCAGCAGCTGGCTGATAATTCCCCGTATTCTGCGCGTACCAAATAAACATTTTGTACATCCCTGCTGCTGGAACCTCAACCTGATTAAAGTTAACGTAGCTGTCGGCATAGTCGATACCGCCAACGTAGCTTGAGCCTGATGCATGCACATTATTGCTGCGAGCCGACGCTTTGAACAGCTGGGCGTTTTCCGCCTCGTATTTATAAGGTTGAATGTCCGTTTCCTCAGTCACCTCAGGGAAATAAGTAACCCGCAGGTTTTCCGCTCCAAACGGAACAAGCGTAATTTCCTCCGTAGGCTCTGCGGAATATACAGGACTAACCGGCGGCTCTGCGGCTGATACCCCGTTGGCTGCTTTGCCCCATGACGGGATTCTCTTCCCTTTGGCAATTAGCTTAATCGGTGTCGTCTCCTGTATGAACGGATTATCCGGCATATCGGATGCGACGACCTGAATCGAATCTGCTGGGTTGTTGCGATCAAGCAGCAAACCATAATTCCAAGGCGACTGCGCATTGATGCTGTATTCCTTGAAGCCGGGCGCCTTCACTTGCGGCGCTGGATTAGACTGTTCTACCCAGTTCTCATCGATTTGCAGAGAGAATACGAGCGGTCCTCGTTCGATGCCAATTGAATTGTTGACCCAAGTCGATGTTTTGAGCTCCATTGGCAGCGTCAATACAACGGTATCGCCTTTTGTCCATTGCCGATCAATCGTAAAATATTGTCCGGATACTGCGGCCTCTTGCGGCTGCCCATTCACCGTGATAACCGCTTTGTCCGTCCATTCCGGAATACGCAGCTTCAGCGGGAAGTTCACACTCTTGGACGCTTCCTCAATCGTAAACCGAATTTGATCCTCGAACGGATAGTTCGTCGTTTCCTTGACGGTTACATTCGCTCCATTGATTTTGGCTGATACACGGCTCGGTCCATAGGCAATAACGCCAAGCCCGCCATCCGAAGTACCCGCCCACATGTCCTTCACAAAATAAGGCCAGCCCATATGCATATTGAAACGACAGCAAGGATAACCCGAATATGGCGACTGTACGGTGCCATTTCCGTAATTTTGCTTAAAGCCATGATCGGTTACGCCGCTTTGCACTTGATTCGGCAGCGAATAGTATTGATGGGTTTTAATATCCTTGCTCATAGCACCCGGAAGCGAATTAAAAGTAATTTTCTCCAGCGCATCTCCGATTGCCGGATCACCGGTAATCATGGCTGCAACCGCGTTGCTGTGTACCCGCTCTACAATGGCACAAAGCTCAACCCCTTGCGTTGAAGCTAACCCTGCGAGCATCTCTGTTCCTGAATTCATGCCGGTAATTTGATTGTGTGATTGATTCAGATGCTCTACACCTGCTTGAAATGCAAGTTTATCTGCTTCATTGTTCGATAGTTGATAATAAATAGAGGGGGTTTTAATCGATTGATTGACGTTGACTGTATGCTGCGAGTAAAAGTTATCAGGATTAATCTTAGCGGCTGTTAAAAAATGGTCGTTCGTAAAAATGTCAGTCTCATCGCCGCCTTGCTTATGCAGCTTCTCAGCGAGCTGCAGCAGAAACAAATCTCCTGTACGGTTGTACAGCCAGAGCACGACATTCATATTGTCGCCGCTGCGGATTTGTCCCCAATCCCTAAGCGGACGCTGGTCTAGATTGTTCAGCTGGTAATGAAAATAGTTCGTAAGAAAGGATATCACTCTCTTGTCATTTGTCGCCTCGTAATAATCCTTGAGCACATAAATAGCAACCATGCGCGGCCACCAATCATTGTCGCTGGCAGGACCGAAGAAGCCGTCATCACGCTGGCTGTTCAACATCCAATTGACCCATTTTTGCGACTTTGCAATCAGCTCCGGATCGTCAAGCGTATAAGCGAGCGCGACCAATCCCTTCACATAATAGATAGGGCGTTCCCAGTTCGATTCTGGCGCTGTTCCACCCAGCCATTCCGAATTTGTGCTGAGCTCTCCGTATAAATCCTCTGCGTATCCGGTTGCACCATCCTTCATAAGCTCTAATTGCTTAAGCAGCCAACCATCAGCTTTGACCGATCCAAGCGGAAGCGGTACAAACGGTGTTTGTACAAGCGGGTCTTTATTTTTGACCAGTTCTTGGAACGACTCCGCCGGTACGGCATAGTCTGTTGCAATAAAATTGTCGAATAGTGGCTCAGACTCATCCGCCCATACCCCAATGCCGCCTGAGGTAAACTTTTGTTCACTGTCATCGGTGTATTCCAGAATAGAATTGTGCATATCGTCCACATATATTTTGATGCCGTTTCCATAGGTTACAACCTTCAATTGATAAAACTTGTTCGCAGTGACCGTATCCAGCGCTCTAACGACTTTAAGATCGGTCCACTTATCCGTTAGCCGGCGAAGTACCAAGTTTCCATCATTTCGCAGTCCTGCAAAATAACCTTGAGGCACCTTTCCCTCACCGCTTAGCTTAGTTCGAAACAAAAGTCCTGCCGTACCCGCAGCTAGCGGCAGCTTAATATCGGTCTCCACTGTAAAATCGGTGAACACCGTATCCTTTACGAGTAAAGCCTGATTTGCGCCAGCGTTTACGGTTATCCCGCCCGATTCCAATTTCCACTCGCCTTGAGCGGCATGCCAACTCGGCAATGTGAGCCCATCCGCTGGGACATCAAATGAATCCGTAAATGCGAGCTCCCCCTTATCATTTGAAAGTTTGAGATTGTCATAGGTTGGCTGGGATTGGTAAAGCCTTACGCCGACCTGACCTTTCGTATAGGTCGTATCCGATTGTTCCAATACCAGCTTATCATTGACATAAAACTTAATTTGCGATCCGGCAACGCTAACTTTAAAGTGATAAACAACAGTAGGATTAATCGCTATCGAAGTTCGCTTCAGCTCAGTCCATTTGTTGTCCATACGGCCTAGAAATACGCTGCCCGTTCCTTGGGCGGAAATGCCTGCGTAATAACCTTTCACATTGTCCGCCCCTGGCGCTGCGCTAACCGTTCGGAAAAGCAATCCCGCATCACCGTTTCGACTGGCAAGGCTTATATCTGCCTCCACGGTGCCATCTTGTATTTCGGTTTGCTTAACCAAAGCTTTAGAGCCCGATCCGCTTTCTCCAGTCATTTTGCCATTTGCCGTTGACCATATGCCATCGATGACCGTCCAATTTTCATTAATGATGGAACGATTGAAATGATCCTCGAAAAAAACCGGCTCTGCTCCAGTCGCAGCTTCTACATGAACTGCTGGCAAAAAAATGCTTACATACATTGAAAAAATGAGCGGTAATACAATCATTGATTTCAGCCTGGCACTGAACCGCATCCAGCTTCACTCCTCAATCTTAGTTCTTGCAATCGCAAGCTCATGCTAAGCTTGCGTTTCAATTCAGCTGCTAGAATATGATGCAAGCTCACCTCCCCTCCGTTAACATTTCCAGCTTGCTCTCAAACTCCATCGGATCTATCAAATGAAATGTATCCAGTACCGTGCCGTCCGTATCGATAATAAATGTAGTTGGCAGCGCATGCAGCTCGTATAAATAAGAGGCACGTTTATTGGCATCCAGTAAGTTCGTAAATCGCCATTCATTTTCCTCGATGAAGGTTTCAATGGCGCTTGCTTGTTTTTCTTCCGATGATAGATTCACGCCATAAAAATCTACTTTATCTTCATATCTCTCATGCAGCTTCTTTAAGGTGGGAGCTTCAACACTGCATGCCTCGCACCAGCTCGCCCAAAACTGCAAAACAATCGGTTTATCTTCTGCACCCGCTACGGTGTGGGTTTTTCCGTTCAGATCCTTGAGCGTAAAGGCTGGCGCCTTCACACCTGAAGTCGCTTTGCGGTGCAAAGCAGCCTCCTGATTCACACTTAATACGCTCTCCAGCGCGGATGCATCCAGCTTATCGCCTGCATTCCCGCTCGTTTGATCCGAATTTAATATGAAAAACAAACCCAAGACAGTAGCCGACAAAAAAACAGAAATTACTAGAATCGTTTTTTTCATTGCTTTGAGTCAATCAAAGCAAGCAAGAGAGTAACGGCTTCAGCCCGAGTCGCATTAGCGCTTGGTGCAAATTTATTTTCGCCTCTGCCTTTGATGATGCCCGCTTCAGCAGCCATCGCTACAGAAGGCTCCGCCCAAGCTGGAATTTGGCTTCGATCTGCAAATGAGGATTTTTTCGCCTGATCAACCTTCCATTCGAGCGCTCTAACGACCATTACCGCAATTTCCGCGCGATTAATTGGCTTGCTAGGGCGGAATGTATTGTCCTCGTACCCTGTTATAATGCCAGCTTTTACTGCAGTACCAACAAAAGCGGAAGCCCAGCTTGGTATGCTGCCTGCATCTTTAAACGATACATCTGCTGCTAGATCAGCTTTCAAATCTAGTGCCCTGACGAGCATCGCTGCAAATTCCGTGCGGGTAACCTGTGCATTTGGTTTGAAGGTTCCGTCCGTATAACCATTAACAAACCCTAGCTGAACAGCACGCTCAATGGATGCGATTGCCCAGTGTCCCGCAATATCTTTGAATGATACCGCTGAATTTCCGAGGTTAGCGGTAAGCTTCACATTAGGCTTCAGCGTACTGGAATCAAGGGTACTTTTTACAAGCTTCGCATCGGTAAGCTTTACCTCGGTATTTCCATTTCCTATTGGCTCGAATAGAAAGCTGGATAATACGCTTTTACCATTCTCGCCTGCTTTGTTCCCTATCTTCGTCGCAGCAAACACAATTTGATTGCCTTCGACGATCGGCGATATCGAGAATCCTGCAATGCTGCTGCTGGCACTCTTAAAGCGCAGCTTCTTTGCATCAAATGTCAGCTTCACCTCATAAGCGTACATATCGGTTAGCTTATCCGCAGTAACGACGACTTTAATATCTTTATCCGATTTCTCCTGGGTAAGTGCGAACACCGGCGTATCCGCTGCAAACGCAAAGCTTGGGAGTGCCATAGCAAGCAATAAAACGATCAAACCAGCCGACATAAAACGCTTACATTTCTTCAATGAAATCGTCCCTTTCATCTACATAGAATAGTAATGAGAGATGTGCATAACCATCTAGCCATCCAATCGATAGTTTTATTGTACAAAGATGAATTTGGAATGTATTTGCAATATCAGGTTAAAAGTTATGAATTTCCGCCGTTCCTTTTTAAAAATAAATAGAGCTGCTCTCTATATAGACAGAGAGCAGCTCTAAAATCCTTAATTATATATTTTCATGCATATTTCGACCAGCGGCTATCCCCAGGATTCGGACAAGCACGTTCTTTATATTTGGCAGCAATACGTACGAAACACCCGCATACGGTACAGGTCGTACCATATTGAAACTTAGGGCAGTTTCTACATTGCTGTAGGCGCTGCTCGTACACATCATCCGGCACACTAATTTCAGACTGGAACATCGGCGCCGCCAAGATCCGATCAATCTGCTCATCCGTGACAAGGTAATCGTCACGACAGCCTTTGCACGCATTTTTGCTGCTCATCGCTGGTGGTATCCCTATTCTGAGATCAGCTCTAGCACTGTTACCGACATTGGCGAGAGCTTTGCGCTAATTTTTGATCCATTAACAGTGAAAGCTTGAAATGCGGTTGGCGCAACAGCTTCCGGATTTTCAAACGTGTTGTGCGCATCCTTAACGGAAGCTGTAAGCTCTGTACCCGAAACCTTAAGCCCTGCACCAGCTAGGCCGCGAAGATCAATCTCCACATCCGCTTCGGACTGATTGTCCAAATTACACAAGCTTACATGGATGCGGCCACTCGCGTCCTTCGATGCAGATACGGATACTTGCGGAATCTTCTGGTCATTGTGCGCATAATCCTGACTGTCAATCGACGTGGTAAGAAGCGTTGCATCCTGATGCACCTTATACATATCAAAAACGTGATACGTTGGCGTCAGCACCATTTTCTCACCCTCAGTCAAAATGACCGATTGCAGCACATTGATCACCTGAGCAATGTTAGCCATTTGTACTCGGTCGCAATGATCGTGGAAGATATGAAGCGTAATTCCAGCAACCAGCGCATCACGAATCGTGTTTTGCTGATACAGAAACCCTGGATTTGTACCCGGCTCCACATCGTACCACGTACCCCATTCATCAACCATAAGGCCAACTCGCTTCTTCGGATCATAACGATCCATAATAGCCGAATGGCGCGTAATCAGCTCGTCCATATAAAATGTTTTCTTTAATGTACCGTACCATTCATCCTCGGAGAAGCCTGTTGCTGGACCTTTTTGTGTCCAAAACTCACCCGGAATGGTGTAATAATGCAGCGATATCGCATCCATCATCCCATGCGCTTCCCGCATGACAACGTCCATCCAGCGGTAATCATCTACGTTTGGACCGCAAGCGATCTTATGGATTTTGTTATCGCCATAATTGCGCACATAGGTTTGATATCTGCGATACAGATCCGCATAATATTCAGGTCGCATGTTGCCGCCGCAGCCCCAGTTCTCGTTGCCGACGCCAAAATATTTCACGTTCCACGGCTTTTCCCTGCCGTTTTCTGCACGCAGCTCTGCCATTGGCGATACGCCTTCAAATGTCATGTACTCTACCCACTCTGACATTTCCTGAACAGTGCCGCTGCCCACGTTGCCTGAGATGTAAGGCTCGCATTCCAGCATTTCACACAGCATTAAAAACTCATGCGTCCCAAAATGATTGTTCTCAACAACACCGCCCCAGTGGGTGTTGATCATCCGCTTGCGCGACTCGCGCGGTCCAATGCCGTCCTTCCAATGATATTCGTCCGCGAAGCAGCCGCCCGGCCAGCGAAGAACTGGAATTTTCAGCTGCTTAAGCGCTGCGACTACATCATTGCGAATCCCATTTGTGTTCGGAATAGGAGAATCCTCACCTACCCATATCCCTTCATAAATACAACGTCCCAAATGCTCAGAGAAATGTCCATAAATATTGCGATTAATCGTACCTGCAGCCAAATCAGCGTTAATGGTTATACGGTTTGCCAAATGAATCGACCTCGCTTCAATATAATAGAATAGATAGACTTTGATAAACAGTTGGATTAATATATTTATTCATCCAAATACTTAAACGTTAATCCTAACCAAATCATAATGGTAGCGGATACATTTTGCAACCCTTCGAATAAAAAAAAGCTACCAGCCTCTCGGCATGATAGCTTCCTTCTTATTCGTTTTGTTTTGGCAGCCATTCTAAGAACTGCTGGATATGCGTGTCCCAATAGCTCCATTCATGATTGCCTGGACCTTCAACATAAGTTAAAGGATAATTCGCTTGCTCGCTCGCATTACGGAAGGCGATATTATCATTGTATAGAAAATCCTCCGTACCACAGCACTGATAGAGCAGAGGCTTAGCCGCCGAATCCAACTTAGCACTCCCCGCTACAAGATGCAGCAAATCATCATCCGTGCCTTTAATTTCTTTATCACCATATATGAGATGGAAAAGACGCTTCAAATCAGTCATTTCGCTCCGTTTCACCATATCCGCCATATCCAGCGCACCGGATAAGCTGCCAGCTGCGGCAAAACGATCCGGATGCCTTAATGCCCATTTGAATGCTCCATAACCGCCCATCGATAAGCCAGCGACAAAATTATCTTCACGGGCATCAGATAGCGGGAAGAAAGAACGAGCAACGGCCGGAAGCTCTTCGGTTAGAAACGTCCAATATTTATTGCCATATGCCATATCCGTATAAAAGCTTTGATGCACATTCGGCATGACAACCGCAAAACCTTGCTCGGCTACATAACGTTCGATAGAAGTTCTGCGCATCCAAATGGTATCATCATCAGACAAGCCATGCAGTAAATATAACGTTTTATGAAGCTTCTGACTGCTGCGATTATTCATACCAATTTGCGATGTCGTCTGCTGCGGCAAAATAACGGTCATCGATGTACTGAGGCCTAGTGCCTCAGAGAAAAAGTTGCAAGTAATGAGTGCCAAACGCTATTCCTCCTATTAATAAATATGCTTTTTTATCAACTTACGCTAATGATATGTAATACTAGTAATGTAGCATCTATATGAAGCGCTTGCAATCTATCATATGAAACGGTGATGCTTTCATGCCCTATACGCCCTAAGGTTAGTTAGTGAACTTTTTTTCAGTGCTTATATGTACAGAAATAGAAAGGTATAATAGAAATCGTCACAGAGTGAATATAAATTTTGGAGGTTGATTACGAATGAAAATGATGCCATTAGAGCGTCGTGGAATATCCGACAGCCGTCTCGTGTTAGGCTGTATGGGTTTTGGCGGAAGCTGGGATCTTGCAGACCCGATTACCCCTGATCATATCAAGCAAGCAGAGGAAGCGATAGAAGCCGCGCTATCAATCGGCATTACAATGTATGATCATGCGGACATTTATACAAGAGGCAAAGCAGAATCCGTATTCGGTCAAATTCTTAAACAGCAGCCCAAGCTTCGCGAGCAGCTCGTCATTCAATCCAAAGTAGGCATTCAGCTTTCGGATGGCATTTTACCTGGTCGCTTCAATTTCTCGCAAGAGCATATATTATCGTCTGTTGATGGCATATTGGAGAGGCTTGGTACAGAATACTTAGATGTTTTGCTGCTTCATCGTCCTGATCCGCTTATGGAGCCGGATGAAATTGCAGAAGCTTTTACGAAGCTGAAATTAACCGGCAAGGTTCGCAACTTTGGCGTATCCAATATGAGCCCGGGACAAATTCGTTTCCTGCAGCGCTCGCTGCCTGATCCTATTGTCGTAAATCAGCTGGAGATGAGTCTGCTCCGTCATGATTTCATCGATCAAGGTGTGCATGTCAACCAAAAAGCAGGTTTAAAAGACAACTTTGCTGAAGGTCTTATGGAATTGATGCAAATGGAAAATATACAAATTCAAGCATGGGGGCCTTTGGCACAGGGGAAATTTTCTGGAAGAGTATCCGAGAATGCAACGGAGTCAGAATTGAAAACAGCTGCTCTCGTACAACAAATAGCTGATGAAAATGAAACGACACCGGAAGCCATCGTATTGGCTTGGTTAATGAAGCATCCCGCTCGTATTCAACCTGTAATCGGCACTGTTAATCCTAAGCGAATAGCAGCTTGCAAGGATGCGGTGAAGCAATCGGAACTTATGACGAGAGAGCAATGGTATACGCTTCTAGTAAGCGCAAGAGGCATAAATATGCCTTAATTCGCGGGAATACGCGGATTATTAATATTTTTTCATTTAATTCTCATAATCGCTCATAATCCTTATTATACCTGCCCTTTTGTTCTCATGAGTGAAAATAGCCCTTTTGCGGATGTGTTATAGTCATAATACATAAAACGAAACGCGGAGGGACAACCTGACAGCATGAGAAAATTACACCTACTGAAATCGATTGCCAAAGCAGGCATTTGCAGCGCTATCGTCATATCGGCATTCACAATCGGAACTTTTGCTCCAAAGGCACATGCAGCTACACCTGAAACACTTAATCTTGTTTCTACAGGAAAAGAATTTATCGGCACTCCATATAAATTCGGTGCACCGGCAGGCGTTACATACGCATTTGACTGTTCATCTTTCACTCAATTTTTGTTTAAAGGACTTGATGTTTCTCTTCCACGCACATCTGTAGCACAAGCTACAGTTGGCGAGAAGGTTCCTAAGGGTTCACTCAGCATGGGCGATCTTGTCTTCTTTAAAACGAATGGCAAGACGATTAGCCATGTCGCTATTTATGCAGGCAACAACAAAATTATCCACAGCGCTACAAGCACTGGCGTTACCGTATCGGACATGACCTCCAGCTACTGGTCCAAGAGTTATGTTACAGCAAGACGCGTCACAAATTAATTTTATAATATAGAACTTGGCTGTTATCGCCCTTTGCGATAGCAGTTTTTTTTCTGTTTATCGTGAATCAAGCGCTAGCTTCTATAACATTCTTAACCATGTATAAGTGATATGAAACAACTTAATAGAAAACGAAATCACTTTCTTAGAAATTGCAGCGTTAAATCATTTACTATTTTCGCTTGCTCCATCGTTAGTGAATGACTTGCTCCTTCGATTAAATGAGCTTCAAGGCCAGGAATCGCTTTTTTCGCATAGGCCATTGCCTTCAAAGCTGGATAAATGACCTCTTTATCTCCAACAAGAAGCAAAGTAGCAACTTTAAAATTATGAAATTCCTCTATAGGAAATACGGAAGGCATTACCTGCAAAAGAGGCTTGGCATGGCGATACCCTGCAATAACTTGAGTGCGAAAGATAGGGGTTAACAGCTCCCCCCTGCCCGAGAACCAACGAAAAGCATTATCGACCCATTTCTCTGATTGAAACAATAACGCAGGGTAAACCTTCATAAAAAACTTATAGCTTATTTTATGGAAGGTACCCGCAGGGGCATAAAGAATGAGCTTGGAAACGCGGTCTGAGTAAGCGATTGAAAAATTAAGCGCTAAGAAGCCGCCCATAGAATGGCCAGCGATGTCTACCTTGTCAAATAGGAGCGCGTTCAAAACTTCAAGAAGCCATTGCTGCGCAGCCTGCTTGTTTTTTATTACAGCTGTTGGTTTACTCTTCCCAAAATCGCCCATTACATCGACTGCATATACACAGCGTTCTTGAGTCAGCTGTTTTATATTGGGATACCACATTGTACTGCTCATGGTCATTCCATGCAGAAGTAGCAATGGCTGCTTACTCGAATCACCGAAGCATAACACATGGGTTTCTCCGAAGGATGTCGGGAGGTACAGTGATTTGTATTCCATTTCAAACATGTCCAAGCTTTTCTCATAACAAAGACAATATTCTTTCTCAACAATTTCATTCTTAAAAATAGACATCAAAATGAAGTCACGTCCTGTTCTGCTTTAATGATTAACCACGCTATCTTACATGTATTCAATAAGATGATCATATTTTCCTTTTATGGATGAAATGAATAAAAATAGACATGCCTTTCACATCGGATTTGATTTTGCTTTGGTTTTCACGATCCAAGGTACTCTGAACGGGTTGTGTATTACCTTCAGCAGCCACAATTAAGGGTGCAGGTACAAGCAATAAGCAAACAAGACCAATGCAAGCAGTTTGCTAACCTATTTGAGCATCGCATAACTCCCCTTTCGATTGAAAACCATTTTTCATAGGCAGCATTCCATTCCTTCGTTTTAAAAATAAACGCAAAAAAATGCCATCAGCTTTTGCTGACAGCATTCATCTCACTCACTATAAAATCATTTACACACATTCTTAGTTATTAATAAAAATATTAATAATACCTTTACTCAGCAATTGAGGTTTTTTTCTGATCTGAAGCCATCGATAACGATTTATAATCATCATTTTTCACCTTTAGCCAGCTCTCCTGACGACCCTCAGCGTAGATGCTATCCTTGCGCTTGCAGGCAATGCCCTCCAAATCCGATCTTCTTACAAGATCAAAAATAGCTGCACCCTCTCGCTCCACGTACAGCATCTTTTTGAAATAGGCATTATCCTCCAAAATATATTCCAGCAGCCGCTTTCGCTCAAGCAGCGGTTTTTGCCTTAAATCAAGCCCGTTGTAATAAAGAATATCAAATACAAAAAACTGGACCGGCTTCGTCCTTTTGGCTTCACGGATACTCGGCTCCTTCTTCAGCCTGTAACGTTCCTGCAGCGACTCGAACTCAATCGCTCCTGTAAATGGGTTTACATAGGTTACCTCGCCATCTAACAGAACATCCGCAGGCTCCCTCAGCGGTACATTATGTAATTCGGGATACTGCCGCGTAACTTCATTAAAATGCCGAGTATATAAAGCAGCTTTGCTTCCCATAAAGGAGAGCTGCAGACGGTGTCCATCCAATAGGGGTTCAAATATAAAATCATCATCATCAAAAGGTTTTTCATATTCCGTTAATAACATGGGTTCCACAAACATTACGGCGCCCCCTTTCCGTTTAACCATTTTAGCATGATTTCACTTCAAAAATAGGAGGTAAATTTAGGTGAATGATATGAATAAACTCTCACTCGTATCCACATAATAGGTTCAAGAAGGAGGCTGAGAAAAGATGGCAAATCGTACGAATCAACTTCTTATACCGCAAGCCCGTGCAGCTCTAGAGCAGCTTAAATATGAAGTGGCCCAAGAGCTTGGCATTCAACTTCCGCAAGACGGATATTATGGCAATATGACCACTCGCGATATGGGCTCTATCGGCGGATTAATTACACGCCGGCTCGTTCAAATGGCTGAACAGCAGCTGTCAGGACGTCGTTAATTTCTACATAAATAAGCGCCAAGAATGCAGAGATGCTTTCTTGGCGCTTATTTATTTGAGAAAAAATAAGAAATTGTGCAAATAAATGCTTTTGTCACGAATGGAGAACTTCCCTTCTTCCATAAAAATCGGTAAAATGGGAGAGAGTTGTCCCGTTACATAACGCATACAAACAAATTCCATTATGGAAAGGAATATTCTAATATGATTATTCAACCAAAAACTCGTGGCTTTATTTGCACGACAGCACATCCTGAGGGCTGCGCACAACAAGTACAACGTCAAATCGATTACGTAAACGCTCAACCAAGCATTGAAGGCCCGCGCAACGTGCTCGTCATTGGAGCTTCAACAGGTTATGGTCTTGCTTCACGTATCGTTTCTTCTTTCGCTGCTGGCGCTAATACAATTGGCGTTTATTTTGACAAAGCTTCTGAAGGCGCACGCACAGCATCCGCTGGCTGGTACAATTCTGCTGCTTTCGAGGAAGCTGCTGCAGCTGCTGGACGCAAATCTTTCAGCATCGTTGGAGATGCTTTCTCTGATGAAATTAAAGCAAAAACAATCGACTTGATCCGCACGGAACTAGGTCAAATAGATCTCGTTGTCTACAGCGTAGCTTCTCCACGCCGTACACATCCAAAAACAGGCGAAACGTTCTCTTCCGTTATCAAGCCGCTTGGCGGCACCTATTCGAACAAAACCGTTAACTTCCATAACGGCGATGTAACGCAAGCTACAATCGAGCCGGCAACAGAAGACGAGCTTCGTCAAACGATTGCTGTTATGGGCGGCGAGGACTGGCAGATGTGGATTGACGAGCTTGAGAAAGCTGGAGCACTTGCTGAAGGCGCAACTACAGTTGCTTACTCTTACATTGGACCTGAAATTACACATGCAGTTTATCGTGAAGGTACAATTGGCGCTGCTAAAAATGATCTGGAAGCTACGGCTCACCGCCTTAACGAACAGCTCAGCACAAATGGCGGTCGCGCATTCGTTTCCGTTAACAAAGCGCTCGTAACGCAATCAAGCTCCGCGATTCCAGTTGTGCCGCTATATATTTCCGCCCTTTATAAAGTGATGAAAGAAAAAGGCATTCATGAGGGCTGCATTGAGCAAATGTATCGTTTATTCTCAGAGCGTCTATACGGCAAAAATGAAACATTAGTTGATGAAAAAGGACTTATCCGCGTTGATGATTGGGAGATGAGACCAGAAATCCAAGCTGAGGTTGCCGATGTTTGGGCTAAGCTCTCTACAGAAAATGTTTATGATCTTTCTGATCTTGAAGGTTATCGTCGTGAATTTTTCCAGCTATTCGGTTTCGAGACAGATAGCATCGATTATGAAGCAGACGTTAATCCAGAAGTAAACATTCCAAATCTTCGCTAATATTTCCACTCTAAAACCAATTCGAGCGTTTATTCACTCGAGTTGGTTTTTTTTGTGTTTGCTGGTGCAAATACATTACTTGTATGGCCACTGCTATAAGGATCATCCCCATAAAAGCGGGTGCGGCATGACCAAATGATACATAGATTTGACCTCCAATGATTGGCCCAATCATTCTGGCTAAGGCTTGAATAGATTGGCTGCCTCCTTGGATTCTCCCTTGTTCACTCGAATCGACAGACTTGGAGAGCATACCATTGAATGAAGGCCCAAAGATTGAATCACCAAAACCAAATATAAACATTCCAGCGATCAGAAGAGGATAAAACGAGAACAAAGCTGATGCGGCAATGAGACTGTAGCCTATAATCTCCGAAACCATTCCAAGAGTGGCGATCTGTTTATCACTACGTTTTTTCAAAAACTTTGGCATGATGAATCCTTGTGAAATAATGTCTTGGACGCCCATAATTGAAAACATAAGTCCGATTAATGCAGGCTTCCAACTGAAAGAATCCATTGTGAATTGTGAAAAAACGGCCTGTAAAGATCCGTTAGGTATCCAAAGCAAGAACGCTGAGATAAGCAGCCTATTGATGTTTTTCATAGAAAGCAGGTTTGCAAGCTGTGTAAATGCATTCAGTCTTACAAAGGTAATTTCTTTCAGTCTATTTTTCTTGTCAAGGCTCTCCGGCATAAAAAAGTATCCATAAACAACATTCAATAAAGTTATGATTGCTCCAAAATACATGGGTACAGCATAACCAAACTTAGCAAGTAATCCACCTAGAGTTGGACCAATGACAGTGCCAACGCCAACAACCGCACTCACCCATCCAAAATATTTGGTTCTCTGCTCTGAAGGAATGATGTCTGCAAAATATGCAAAGATCGTGCTTATGCTCCCGCCTGTAATACCTTCAATTATGCGTCCAGCAAATAGAATCCATAACGCTCCTCCTATGCCAAAAACAAAGTACCCGATTGCAGAACCCAAAAGGCATATTAAAAGCAATGGACGTCGGCCATATTTGTCGCTCAATGCTCCGAGTACGGGAGCCGCAAAAAATACGCAGACTGCATAAACTGAGGTCAGCAGCGTAACAACTATCGCTTGTTCTCCAGGATTGCTTGTATACGGCTGCACTAAGAATGGGACGACAGGCATGATGATACTAAAGCCTATTCCGCATAGAAACACAGAGATAAGACCGAATAGTAAAGCGTGTTTATCTACGGATTGATCTGTGTTCTGTTTATTGTGTGATCTAAATCCGAACACTTAAATTCTCCTCTCTAAAGTTGTGATTTTGATTCCTTGGAAACAAACATATCGTATCTAATTTTTGTTTCCTTGTCAACAAAATAACAACAATAAAAATGCAGCCCTTACTCGAAAGAGAAAGGCTGCCTGAGGTTTTATTTTCATTATTCAAATTTATTCGGATTTAATGTCTTTACCCTGTTTTTTTATTTCTGCATCCAAATGCCTACTATACATTTCCACGAAGCTAATCATACTTTCAACTTGTTCCTCGGTTACCTGCTCAAATACGGCTTTATCCCGCTCTTGAAACTCTTTGTGCAGATCCTCATGGATGTTATAAATTACTTTCCCTTGCTCAGTTAGCCTAAAATAAATTTCTTTCTTATTATCCGACTTCTGGTAGCTTTCAATAAGGCCTTTTTTAATGAGCTTCTTCGTTATTTTACTTATGGCACCGCGAGTCATATAAAAGGACTCCGCAAGTATGGTCACGTTGGAATCTGCATTTTTTTCAATGTATTCGATGCAATGTACTTCAGAAGACTTGTAACCCTTAAGGCTGTCTTCCATCTTATCCTTATTAAGCCAAACCATCTTATTATATAAGTCCCTGAATCCCATCATGATTTGTTCTTCTTTGTTCATGTCCTGTCCTCCCACCCGTTTGGTGCATTAACTATATTAACAAAATTCGTTTCGAGATGTTCGTCAACATACTTCTACCTTACCAAAAACAAAAACAGAGTGGAAGCCCTGCTCCCACTCCGAAAATTTATAACTTGATTAATGTATAAAAAAAACCCCTTAACCGAAGTTAAGGGGTTTTGATTTAATACTATAGTTTTACAACGTTTTCTGCTTGTGGTCCACGGTTGCCTTGAGTTACGTTGAACTCAACGCGTTGACCTTCGTCAAGTGATTTGAAACCGTCGCCTTGGATTGCGGAGAAATGTACGAATACGTCATTTCCGCCTTCAACTTCGATAAAACCGAAGCCTTTCTCTGCGTTAAACCATTTTACTGTACCTTGTTCCATAATTGATTACCTCCAAAAGTATATTAACATGTTTTTTCCAGAAAAACTAAAAATCACACATTGAAAAAGATATCATCATACAAATGACAACCTTTTCAATGGGTGAATTCAAGGTTAAATTTGTTGTTTGTATTGATAATATACCATAGGCATTTGTAATAAGCAAGTCTTCATTTTAAAAAAGATCAAATCCCTTTTTTCTCCGGGATAACAAAAGCTTAGTCAGGAAATTATATATCGGGTAGCAAGCACACTATTCTAACGTTGAGGAGTATGTACATGCGGAAATTTTTCATTTTAGCTTTACTTATTTTAGCTGTAGGCTGTTCGTCAAATCCAAGGATGTCAACCAATAAGCACTCTGCTCTTGGTTACACATCAACCAAAACACCTATTATTACGTCAACGCCACACACAACCCAGGCCTCTTCAATCTCTACACCGATGATGAAGAATCCTACTGTTTCAATGAAGGGCTCGCAGTACAACAACATTCCAGATTGGCTGTTGGGCGATGGAGCAAATGGACTCGTTAATAAATACCCTTATCCATTTCCGTCGCAGTACCCTGGCCAATACCCAGCTCAACAACCAACGACACAGAATCCAACAACTCAAAACCCGACCACTCAAAATCCAACGACTCAAAATCCAGCGGAGAAAGCTCCTTCTTCCTCTGGACAATATGAACAGCAGGTGCTCCAACTGGTCAATTCTGAACGATCAAAATCAGGGTTGCCTGCACTCAGCATGGATGGATCTTTATCCAAAATGGCTTTGGTCAAAGCACAGGATATGATTAACAACAACTACTTTGATCATAATTCGCCAACTTATGGTTCTCCCTTCGACATGATGAAACAATTCAATATTACGTACAGTTCTGCTGGTGAAAATATTGCTAAAGGCCAGCCTACTCCTGATCAAGTAATGAAGGATTGGATGAACAGCCCTGGACACCGCGCAAATATTTTGAAATCCAGTTTCACTAAAATTGGAGTTGGGTATTACCAAGGGGCATGGGTTCAAGAATTTACTGGTTAATCGCATCGATCAAAAAAAGAGCAGCCGACGAATTTCCACTCGTTGGCTGCTCTTACTAACATCGCGGCATAATTATTTACTAAAGACTAAACCGAACCAAGTATTTCGCTTAATGCGGCAATAAACTGATCATTTTCTTCCGGCATACCTATTGAGATACGCACATGGAGCGGCAAACCCCACGTTTTTCCGTGGCGAACGATAATCCCTTTAGCCATTAAACGCATGTAGATGGACTCCGATTCCGGCCCAATCTCAGCAAGTACAAAGTTGGTCATACTGCGAGTATATTTGATTCCAAGCTGGTCAAATGAAGCGTACATGCGCTCACGTTCCTTAACAACCAGTGCTTGCGAACTTAAAACATGCTCTTTATCACCGATCGCTGCTGCTGCCGCTGTCTGGGCAAGTGCATTAACATTAAACGGCTCCTTCACTTGAAGAATGCTCTGAATAATTTGCTGAGGGGCAGCCCCATAGCCTACTCGAATTCCTGCAAGACCGTAAATTTTCGAAAAGGTTTTTAGCACAATGAGCGGGTAGCCTGCTCTTACAAATTCCATTCCATCCGAATACAGCTCCTCCGAAACGTAGTGGCTATACGCTGTATCGAGCATAACCATGATACGTTTTGGGATTGTATCGAGTATATATTTCAAATCTTTTTGAGCTACATAAGTACCTGTTGGATTATTTGGAGAACATAGATATATAATTTTGGTATGATCAGTCACTGCAGCAACAATAGCTTCTGCATCATATTGAAAAGCATCATTGAGCGGGACAACGATTGTTTTAGCTCCCATCAGCTGAGCACCAAACTCATATTCACTAAATGTAGGTCCCGGCACAATAATTTCATCATCCGCATCCAAAAAAGCTTCTGCTACAAGCGTGATGAGCTCATCTCCGCCGTTAGTAACAATGACTTGATCTGCATGCAGGTCGTAATAATCGGCAATGGTTTTCTTCAATAATTGAGACTGGTTGTCAGGATAACGATGAAGATCGATCAAGGCGATTTGAATGGCTTCTATCGCTTTTGGAGAAGGTCCTAATGGATTTTCATTAGAGGCCAGCTTAATTACATGCTGCAGGCCATATTCGCTCTGAACCTCCCAAATCGGTTTGCCTGGCGAGTAGGGCTTCATCACTTCCAAAGCCTTTCGTGGTTTAACTTCAAATTTCTCGTTCATACATTTCACCCTTACTAAATAAAGTCGAAACCTTTATTACGATAATACATTAATCCTTTCTCGCAGTAAAGAGTTAATGCGAGATAAGATTGTCGAAATAATGACTAAATTCCCGCTCCAGCAGTATCGTATTGAACATTAAGAAAAGGAGGCACCCCTCATAGGCGCCTCCTTTTTATCTACTTTTTTTCACTTCGTTTTATTTGCCTTCAGCCAAAAAATCGATCATTGAACGAGCTTGCACCTTGCCCGATGCAGCTGGCTTACTTGCAGCTTCTCCACTTTCGCGCAAGCGGAACTCTACGATTTTAGCTACACCCGGTATCAAATCAAAGAAGTTGTCCGTGAACATGCCCTCGTGCTCTGCGGTAATCCATACCTGCTTAGCAAGCACATCCGTCTCCAGCGCGAACGACGTACCGTTGCTGCCTTCAACCTCTGAAATTCGAATAACCGCTGAAGTTAGCTTCTGTTCTTTCGCTTTCACGAAATAATGTTCCTTGCTGTCTATCAGCTTACCGCCTTGGGTCAGCTCTGCATACAATACAACACGGTTTGCTTCGCAGCCTGTCAGCCATTCCAGCTCGTTTATTGAGCTTACAATTGCTGCACTATTTCCTGCTATGGACACTTGAGTGGTTTCCCGCTTAATTAACACGCCTGTAAAGTCGTATAGCGATAATCTAAGCTCGCCTTTCAACGATTCCAGCAAATCCGTCACCGCATGAATATTGATGACGCCGTCATCTGTCTTGTCAAAGGACAGCATTGTATCGGCGAAGCTTCTTTTCGCATAATACTGCATAGCTTTCCATTTCCCGTAATAATCCATGCCTGCCCAAGAAGCTACTGGCCAGCAATCATTCATTTGCCAGTATAACGTGCCCATGCAATATGGCATGCTGCGACGATGCGCCTCAATCGCCATCTTCATCGCTTCTGCTTGCAGCACCTGACTCATATAAAGAAAAGCAGGGAAGTCCTTAGGCTCGCTCATATAGATATCCATGTATTCTTTAATGAGACGGTTGCCGTCGCCATTTTTCTGATGCGCGCGCATTACCTTAGAATCCAGAGCCAAATCCTGCTCCGTTGCGAATTTCATCACCGTATCATACTCAGGAAATGACTGGAAGCCGTATTCACTCATAAAACGGCCGATTTTCAGGTTGTAGTTCTCGAATGGCTCAACTGCGTGCCATACTCCCCAGTAATGAACATCTCCCTCTGTAGATAGCGGATGCGCATGCTGGTTAATATCCCCCGACAGCGATATAAGCGGTGAGGATGGCCAATATTGTGTTCCTGGCGCAAAGGCTTCAACCGCATCAGGTAAAATGTCATGGAAAACTGCCTCGTAGTCCGCCCAAATGACGGCACGCTGCTCCGATGTATATTCTTTTTTCCAGCCCCAGCCGCCCTTCTCATCAAATTGCGCCCAAGCCGAATCAATCTCGTTATTGCCGCACCACAGCACGATGGAAGGATGATTGCGCAGCCGCTTCACATTCTCTTCTGCTTCCAAGCGAACATTTTCTAGAAAGGCCTCATCGCCAGGATACATGCTGCATGCGAACATAAAGTCCTGCCACACCAAGATGCCGTACTCATCACAAAGCTCATAGAACACCGATTGCTCATATATACCGCCGCCCCATACACGAAGCATATTCATATTCGATTCCGCAGCTGAAACAATTTCATGTCTATATCGCTCATCCGTAACTTCAGTAATGAAGCTGTCATTAGGAATATGGTTTGCACCTTTCGCAAACACAGGAACGCCATTAAGCTCAAAATAAAACGAGGCTCCAACCTCATCCTTGTCTCGCACCAATCGAATGGAGCGAAGACCAGTACGAACGGATTTTGCAGCTATCAACTCTTTATCCTTGCAAAGCTCTGCTGTAAATGTATATAAATGGGCATCACCAAGTCCTCTGCTCCACCAAAGCTTCGGATTCTCGATTTCAACAGGCAGTTGAATCACATTAATCCCTTGCTTTAAGTGCGCAGCCTGCTCCCAAGTTTGTCCCCCAGCACTTAACTTCACCAAGCCGTTCCATTCATGCTCCGACTCAATTTCCACATCTACCGTTAAGCTAGCTTTCGAAGCATTTACCTGATCCTGCTTCACATATACATCGGTAATTTTGCTGTCGGACCAGCCCTCTAGTCTAGCTTCACGCCAAATACCGCTAGTAACGAATCGCGGACCCCAGTCCCAGCCATAATGATAAGGCGCTTTTCTTGCAAAAATACTTATCTTCTGAGCACCCAGTCCGCCAAGTTCTGATTGATCATTACTAGCTGGTAGATTATAGCCAAGCTTCTCGATCTTCGGCAAATCCTCTTGCACAGGGGAGCGGAATTTAATCAACAATACATTATCTTTGGCATTCACCATAGACGTTACATTTGCTTTCCATGTTCTGAACATATTGTCTGCTGACAATACATGATGGCCATTTACATAAACGTCTGCATACGTATCTAATCCATCGAATACGAGTTCAATAGTTGAGGCATTAAACAATTGATCATTTACGTCGAAATGAGTCTCGTATTCCCAATCTATTTTGTCAATCCATTGCAAATCATGCTCATTTGTTTTATAGAAAGGATCTTTGATGATGCCATTGCGCAGCAAATCCGTATGAACGCAGCCAGGCACGATGGCTTCCATCCATTCTTGCTCCTGACAAGCTTTGAATTTCCAATTACTTAGCACTAGTTGTATTTCTCTCATTTTGTCCTCCTAAGAATATGTGTCTTCCTATCGCTTGTCATTCTTCTTTATCTACAGCTTTTTTCATACCAAACAAGTCTGGAAGTTCATCCAGTGTCGTCACATTTGAATGATTGTAGATTTTTTTCAAAATATCTTGGCTGTTATGTTTTCCATCGTTTAAATAATCGCCTTCCCAGGTGACAAACCAGCTCCAATTCGCACCATACGATTTCATTAAGTCCGGGTCAGGAATGGAACCATTTTCGGTCATTGCAACAAGTTTTTTATTACTTACTAGAGCAACGAGATTATCATAAGAATTAATGGCTGGAGAATGATCTCCAGGGGTTGGATAACTATCTACACTAACGATATCCACTACGTCATCTCCTGGATACCATTCGGGCTGGACCGAATTCCAGATCCATATGAGATTGTTTAATTCATGCTTATTGACCAGTCGATCGTATACGATTCGGTAAAGCTGCTTTGCCGGCTCAGGACCCTTTGCTCCCCACCAGAACCACCCGCCTTCAGCTTCATGAAGCGGTCTAAATAACACGGGCACATGGGCATCCTTTAACCTTTGAAGCTGTACGGCAATCGTATCGATATCAGCTAGCAGCAGCTTGTACTCCTCCGATTCGGTGTCACTCAAAGCTTTCTCCAAATCAAAGGTTACCGAATCAGCATAAAACCCCCGCCACCATTCTTTTCCCGGCTCGTCAATTATGCCGGTGGGAGCGTTCCAATGCCATAAGAGGGTTGTAATGCCGCCCTGCTTATGCCAGCCAATTGCTTTTTCCACTTCATACGAGATGGCTCCGTGCGCTGCTCTTGTTTTGGAATAATCGATTAAATCAAACCCGACCATCGCTGGTTCTTTACCGGTAATCTTCTCAATCCAAGAAACATTATCCAGTCCGGTTTGACCCGACAACATCGACTTGCCGTAGTTTTTCACCAAATAATTCATTAGCTTTTTGGCTTCTGCAGAAGCATTCCCATTCACTAATTCACCAGAGACCTGATGTTTCGTTTCAGGCTTCGTCTTTTGCAGCTTAATATAGTCGATATCGTAATAACCCCAGCCGCGAGTCAGGCTAATCGTATTCGTTCCCTCTTGTAAAAGCAGCTTCCCTGCCTTGAGCTCCGTAAATTGATCATTTGGCTGTAAAACCAATTCGCCATGGGGCTGATTATTCAATGAAATGCCAACTACTTTATTGCCATTTGGCGCCCGGTAGCTGACCCATACATTGTATAATACTGCCTTTGGAGCAACAACCTCAAACGATAACTGGTCCTGCTCATCCGTAAAATCAGTAACGAAGCCTGAGCCAGAGAAGCCCTCC
This sequence comes from Pristimantibacillus sp. Z349TD_6, assembly GCF_056173205.1. Lineage (NCBI taxonomy): Bacteria > Bacillati > Bacillota > Bacilli > Caryophanales > Paenibacillaceae > Pristimantibacillus (SeqCode) > Pristimantibacillus sp. Z349TD_6. The sequence goes on from NZ_CM149662.1 coordinate 5,119,565, forward strand.
GCTTCTTTGGAAACCATTGTACCTTGAAGCAGGCCGGACTCCGCTTCGAATTTCAAAAATGGTTCTTCCTTGTTTGAGCTTGGCAGAACAGCCAATATAACGACTAAAGCGGCGCCTAGAAGCGCTAAGCTGACAGCAAGCGCACTAATGACAACTCGCCTGCTCCTAAGGGCGGTCACCTGATAATCCCCACTTTCGCGAGACGGAAATTAGTGCCTGTGCATTCTGGTCGATTGCCATGAATGACTTCAAGCTCGAAGCGGTGACGGCCGCTCACCCAATCATCTCCGAAACAGCTTAAGCGATACCACCCATCATCCTGGACCCATGATGGCCTCTCCCGCTCCATCACTTGCCACTCCCCATCATCTATTCGGTATCGAAACTCAGCTGAGCTTCTTCCGAAATCAAAGCCAAGAACGAGTCCTCTTCCCTCGAAGGAGAAGGACAACTCTGCTCCAATGGCCGATGTCTCGAGCACTTGATCGATCCACTCCAGGTGAGGCCATCTCCTTATAGCCCAAGAACCTCTCGTATGAATGTGATGAAAAGCTAAGTCGAATACATCATCCCAGCATTGTGTATCCAGCGGCTTTGGTATCAAGTATGAAACCTGATCAGCCTCCACCGCGTGATCCGCATACGATAATTCCTTCTGGAGATATGCAATTACACTTTGCCCATAGCTCAAGCTTCCTCTGCTTGTCGGATGAAGACCATCTGGCAGCCATTCTTCAAAGCGCAGCTTGCCTTTCTTGACTTCCTCAAAAGCGTACAAACCCATCCATACCGAGCTTAGCTCATAATGCTCTGCTATCCGCTCAAATTCATTAATCGTGTCCGGTACCAAGCCATGTGCAATGGCACTGTACATATTTTGCGAATACGTGTATACGATGACGATATCGCGCTGTCCATCAGCGAGCAATTGTCTTATTAATCCTTCGCGCGAGCGATTGCTCTTCAAGGTTGGCTCGCCTTCATCATTAACCGCATATTCAATAAAAACCAAATCGCAATTCGTATCGATTAAATCGCGTTTGGCGCGGAAAGCGGCTAAATCGCTGCCCGTTGCTCCGATCGCTGCATTTTCAACCGTGATACGCAGTTCCGGATATTGCTCCGTGAACCAGGCAATGACTGGCTCCGGCCAGTTATGACGCGGCCTTGCGTCGGTAATCGAGCCTCCAATAAAACCCACCGTCAAGCATCCCTCTTGGATTCTATGCCGCGTTCGATGCAGATTGCTTCGGTGATTCCAAATCGACAAAGTCATAAATGGCGTGCTCCTTGCACAAGTATTAGTCCTTGCGATGAATGTCATCCACCTGCTATTCTCGCAGCTGATAATTTTTCAAATCAGGCAGCTCATCCTTCGTTAACGAGAAAGGGTGATTATAAAATTTGATAAGCTGTTCCCTATCTGTAAACTTCTCGGCATATACACGGTGTCCATCCACAGTATTGTAGACAAAATTGCCATACCACGTGCAATTCCATGCCCATAGTGCACGATCCTGAAGCATAAGATCAGGATCAGGAATCGGTCCATTTTCAGACAAAGCAATAATTTTGTTCATGCTTGTGTAAGCGAGTGCCTTCTCGAAACGATCAAGCTGCGACTCGTAATTTTGCTCAGGAGGATAAATATCTTCTCCAATAATATCGACGTACTCATCGCCCGGATACCAATCCGCATGCTGTCCATTCCATACCCAAATCAAATGGTTCAACTTATGCACGTTCGTCATTCGGTCATACATCAGCTTCCACAATTGAACGCAGGGCTCAGCCCCTTTGCTGCCCCACCAGAACCAGCCTCCCGAAGCCTCGTGCAGCGGTCTCCATAATACCGGTACCCCTGCATCCTGCAGCCGTTTCAGCTCGGAGGAAATCGCATCAATATCTCTGATCAGCAGCTTATAATCCTCTGACTCTTTATCATTCATCGCCTTCTGTACATCAAACGTCGTTGCTTTTGTATAGAAGCCGCTGCCCCACGTTCGGTCAGGGGGCAAATCAATTAAATCCTTAGGCGCATTCCAGTGCCAGCAAAAAGTTACGATGCCGCCGCTTTGCCACCAATCAATCGCAATGTCCGTATCAGAGCATGTGGCCCCGCGCTCTGTGCGCGAGGGTGAATAATTCATGAAATCAAAGCCATAAACGGCTGGGTATTTCCCAGTCACTTCATGCAGTATTTCAAGCTCAGGTGTTGATACTACTCCGATTTGCTGACCGGTCAATATGCGAGTTCCATAAATGTCGCATAAATAGGTCATCAGCCTTTTCGCCTGATCGTCTGCATTCGGGTTTATGAGCTTAGGTTCCACAATGAAACGGGATTGCTGCTTCACATTCAACATTTATGGTTTCTCTCCTTCTTTGACATTTCTTTTTGTATATCCTCACTTAACCTACTGCCTGCTAACCGATAATACCGCTCCGCTCCACACTTTCTACGAAATAACGCTGAACGACTAAGTACAAAATGATTAGCGGTATGATAGCAAGCAAAATACCCGTATCAATAATCATTGCCACATGGTTCGGATCAGCCTTAACGTTACCGCCTCCGGCCGCTACCCCCAGCAGACCTGGAAGCAGCGCATTCGCTTGGGCTGACAATGTCGAAATCTTAATCGGCATAAGTGCGGATTCACTCATGAACAGCGAAGTGAAAAAGGTATCGTTATACTGCCAAACGAAGCAGAACAGCACGACCGTAATGATTGGTGGAACGGCGTTAGGCAGCATGATTTTCAAAAATGTTTTCACTCCGCCAGCCCCATCAATCAATGCAGCTTCCTCTATCTCTTTAGGCATTCCTTTAAAAAACTGGCGGAAAATATAAATGAACAGTCCCGCTTTTAATCCGATTGCCGTTGCAGACGTTATAATAGAAGGCCAATACGTATTGAGCAGATTAACGCCTTCCTTACCCGTCACTAGATGAATGACTCCGAGTATGTCAAAGCTTCTAAAATGAAGATACATCGGAACCATCAACGTGCTTGTCGGAACTAGAATCGTTAATATGACCAGAGCGAACAGCACATTGCTGCCTGGGAAGTTAAAACGGGCGAAGCCGTACCCAGCAAGCGCGCAAGAAGCTGTCGTTAGCAGCGTAGTCACAATAACAAAGACAAGCGTATTTCCTAGAAGAGGAAAGTAGTGTAAAATATCCATCGCCATTTTGATGTTGTCGAGCGTAAAGTGGACAGGCACCATATAAATCGTCGGATTGTAAATATCGACTTTGTCTTTGAAAGCGACAGAAAACTTCATAAGCAGCGGATAAATGATGATGTACGAGATGCCAATAACAAGCGCGTAACGAAAAATGGCGTACAACGTATCGATCGTCTTATTTTTCATTTTCTGCAGCCGATATTTATTGTCCTCGTTGCGAACAGCCTGTGAAGCCTCCATATGCAGCTTCCTCCTTTGTTAATCACTCAGTTGTAATGTACTCTTCTCGATAGCAGCACTCCGATAATGACCAAAACAACGCTTATAATCAACGTGTAAACCCAAGACATCGCTGCGCTGAGCCCAAAATTTTGCGTGGTGAATGCCGTCGAGAAAATCATATCCGTAACTGCGCTGCCCGAGAATGAATCAATAATCGTGTAGATGACATTGGTCAAAATGAGCGGGCTAACTAATGGAAATGTGATTTTCCAGAACGATTCATAGGCTGTAGCACCTTCCATCTTAGCCACCTCATACATGGCACCTGGAACGGACTGCAAAGCAGCTAGAAAAATAAGAATTTGCACGCCTGAGCTTGTAATAATCTCATAGATTCTAGTAATCGCCTGAACGATGTAGTCAACGAACGATAGCGGCAATCCTATGTCGCTAAGTATCATGACCATTGACATAATGTTATAGGTGGAAGAAGCTTCACCCATTTCACTTACGACCGATGAATCGCCTACTAGATTAATAAGCCCCGCTGTTTCAGCAGCTGAAATCGCATTGGAAGCGAGTATGACCGGAAGGAAAAATATCGCTCTCGCGAGTATTCTGCCACGAAACTTCTGATTAAGCAGCGTAGCTGAGAAAAGGCTGAAAAATAATATCATCGGTACATTCAAAACCATTTCTGAAACGGATTGGGTCAAAATCCGATTGAAGGTAGCATCCACGAACAACGCTTCTTTAAAATTCGCCCAGCCAACCGATTCCAATATAAATCCAGTCGGTTCCACCGTTAGCTTGCTGAAGCTGAATTTAATCGATTGGATAAGCGGCGTCGCAAACATAAATATGAAGCCCAGCAGCCATGGGAAAATAAATGCTACGCCTAGAAGTGAGCGCTTGTGCCGCAAAGCTAGCTTATATCCATTCATTAACGCTCACCTCCTACCCAATAGTTTTGAGCTTCAACTTTGTTTCCGTTAATGCTGACTTGCTTATCTGTGTAATTGACAATAATTGATTTCCCATTGCTGTATTGCATCTCTACGACACCGTCTTGATGGCGAATATGCTTCACCATTTGAGCGTTTCTCACATCGGAGAGCACATCGTTTGCTTCCTTATACATCGACAGCGCTTGATCATACCAGTCTTTGTAATGGGTAGAGAACAGCTTGTCAAAATGAGTGAATTTCAGTTTAGAAGACGGTTCATAGCTCCATGAAAAATGCGGCGCTGAGCCAAGCTCTACCGAACGAAGCAGCTGCTGCTGAATATCCTGCTCATCCTCTAAGTTAATCGCACCGCCAGCATAATCGACATATCCATGAATAACCATTTGATAAAATGGAACTTCCTCATCCGTTAGCACGAAGCCGCTGGATGATGTTGGCACATTTATAAGATGATCTGCGAATGGCCATACATAAGCATTTCCGCCCGTAAGCATCGTTTGATCGACGCGCTCATCCACCTTTCTCAGCTCATCCTCAACGATTTTTTTAGCCGTTTCGCGTTGAATGACTCTGCTCGTACGGAAATCAGAACTCAGCACGTTTCCAAGATCCCGCAGCGATATTCCCCGCATGCCAAGCGAATCATACTTCTTCATAAACGTATCAACAAAGTAGGAAAGCTTTGCCGGTGACAACAAATAATACGAGCCTAATAGCATATCCATTCGATTAAGCGCTCGGTTATAAGGATAAAGCTCTGCTTCCTCCCGTGTAACGAACCGCGATGCATCAGAGGATGGAACAAAACCTCCATCATCATGATAAATTTGTTGAAAGGCTACATCTGGGAACAACATCCCGCCGGATTGCTCCAGCTGATTCGCTAGCTTAATGAAGCTGGACTTGCTTCCGAGCTCGCTGTCCACTTTCAGCTTTACTGGTGTCTGATGATTGACGCCGTTGCCGAACCAGCCCGTGTAACGCATGAGCAATCGATCAATCCCATCCGACTTCAGTTGTCCAGCCATTTGTGAGGCTTGCTCAAAGGAAGTCATGGAAACGACGGAGCTGTACGGTACACCAAGGAATGATTTTCGCTTATCGACCGTTCCTAGAATATCCAAATAAAATGGAAGCTTTTCATCATCTTTTAATGGCTGAAGCTTGTTTTCAGCTACAAGCCTGTTACGATAAAGCTCTGCCATTCCTGAATAGCTCGCCTTATCGCCAGAGAGAAAGCTGTACCGAATTTGAATGTCGCCTTTATAAATCTCTTCACTCAACAGCTGGATTTCTTGAATCTTTGAGCCTGTGTAAAGCTCAAGCTCATCCTCTCCGCGCAATGAGTAGCTGCTGTGAATATAATTGTAGGAATTTTTTTTACCGCTGATATCAGCAGCGATGCTGGCAACAGCATCACCTTCTTCAATCACCGCAAACCATGCTGCGCTTCCTGCCTTCATCCCAAATACCGGCATTCTAGCACTCTCGCTTACTTGACCGCGGCGGTAGCTGTTATCGTTCGGATCAAGGCCATATACTCTTTGTACGTATTGCTCTTCCTTTACCTTGCCGTTGTTTAGATGGATCAAGCTTCCGGTTCCATCCGGCACGAACATATATCCTTCATTATCCTTGTCTGCAGCGCCAAAGAAATTAAGCATCTCGATGCTGCGAATTTGATAGCCTCCGCTTTCTTTGACCTGATTGACTGGAACGGATGCAACCAGCGAACCGCCATCAATGCGGTATTCCAAAGGAATAACGAAGTTTGGTTTGCTCGATTCGGCGCCGCCTGCAACGCCATTTTCCTCATTATCGAAAGCAAGATCCTCATCGGAATAACCAGCCTTGACGAATGCCGCCGTCATTTTGCTCAGGACAAGCGGCTTGGAAACCTGTGCGTCTAGTCTCTCTAATACTTCCTTATTGTCCGCTTTCGGATAATAGCGCAGTCCCACATATTTGGCCGTCGGCGCATCCAGCTTGGAGAGCACCTTCTCTTCCAATCGCACTTTGCTTATATACCTTGGCAAAGCATCCACACCGATTGACGTATCGCCAATCGTATAGGTGATACGAATGCCGTTCTCAATGCTCTCAGCTGTAAACTGCTTATTTGCGATACTTTCCGTGAAGTTGGTGAACGTATCCAGCGTACCGATTGAATCCCGGAACAGTACCGTCAACTGAGAAGACAATATTTCCTTCTCGAAGCCCGATGCGATCGCATCCTCACTCCGATTGGGCGGATTGCTGTACCAGATTTGGCCTTGCCGTTTATCCCTCACAGCGACCTCTGTCGTTTCGGCGCTGTAGTATAACGATAATTCGGAATTGTCCGCTACAAGCTGCATGCCTGGCACACCTTTTGAAGAATCAGGCATTGCCTTCATTGCGGCTCCAGCTTCCAGCTCAGTTGTCATTTTCATATAAGCGGCTGCTTTAACGGCTTTAGCTCCACGACTGTTGAATAGCAATACGGAGCAGACCAAGATACAAATTGCTGCGGTACAGGCCAGCACCGCAACCAGCTTTTTACGATTTTTCACGGGTGCGGCCTCCTTTACGTACGGAAAATGATTTCACGATAAATATTGATAATAAAATCGATAATTTGCTGCATCATACTCAGTACGAGCGTCCCAAGAAATACGATAATACCCATTACGATTACCGTCAGCAGCATCGTAATAATCGTTTTAAACGCCGTATATTGATGAACCGTCATCGTACCGACAAATAGAAGCGTTAGAAACCAAATGGTAGATATAGACATGACTAAATAATAAAAAGCCGTTTCTTCCTGTACCATAAACCGGCTCGCAATGGTCATGGGCACATAAAGAATGACCATAGGAACAAGCGCATAACCCGTCGCCATAACAATTTCCTTGAATTTACCTTCGCCATCCATTAAGGTTGTAATCGCCCAATTGGATATACACCAAAGAAAGAAAGGAAATACAATCGTAACGAGCTGAGTCAGGCTGTTCAAATGACGTGGATCATTATAGTTCACCAGAAAACCTGCAAACTGATTTTGTAAAATAACAGAAACGATGACGAGCAGCAAAATAGCTAATGCGACCTTTACTTTTCCTTTGCCGTCATACTTCATATCCCAGAAGCCGTCAAAAGGATGAACGATTAAATGCAGCGGAAACTTGATGAAATCCTGCTTCATAGCGATCTGCCCTCCTTAGCGGTTTGCGATGCAAAGTCCGACATCATAAGCTTCCTCTTTTTCATACGAGAGCTTACCAGCTTGAACGCAAGCCATGCAGCTGCTAGGACGATCAGCATTGTTAGAAAGGTGCCTGAATGTTCCTTCATTACTTCCCTGCGGTACCTTTTGTAAGCTACAGAATAACTATCGCGGTCCATGCCTAGCTTAAAATACTCGAGCGCTTCCCCGTTCTTCCGCTCCATCAGCAATGATTTGCCAATGCCTATATACGCAATATCGTAGTTGCTATTTAATCGAAGCACTTCTTGCCAAACCGGTACCGCCAGCTTATCCTCACCGGTGTAATGCAGCTTCACAGCCTCGTTTACGCTGGCACCAAACTTCGTTGGCTCAAATACGACGATATTGCTTTTCCCACGATCAAGCACCAGTTGTTTATCACCCAAATGCTCGACGGCAACCGGTATTTTAAACGTACCGATCTGATTTCCCTTACCGCCATACACATAGAGCAAATCGCCTTCGTCATTGTAGGTAAATACTTTGCCTTGATTTCCGTCAAGCACGCTGTACATTCCGTTTTCGAGTACCTTCACATCAATCAGCTTGGAAGGACCAACAGCGCGCCTGAACAAAATATCACCTAACACATCAAAGTAACCGAAGCGCTTCAGCACATCCTCACCTGATGGATTAAGTCTTTTTACAGGTTCCTTAGAGTCAGGATCGATGTTCGTTGCATATACAAATCCTTTGGCATCGATATCGATATTCGAAAACTCGGTTGGAATAAACAGCACCATTTGCGCTTTCTGTGCTTTGGTTGAAAGCAAGCGCCATATGACTTCGGTATAGTCCCGCTGCACTTTGTTTGTCCCTACATATCCGATAAACTGGCCTTTCTCATCAAACTGCATGATGCCCTCGTAGATGCCTTGCGCTACGACATAAATCCGTTTGGCTTTATCTACCGTTACCTTTAACGGAATAAATTTAAAATCACTTGCCAAAACATCAGATTTGGGCTGCTCGATTATTCGAAGCAATTCACCGTCGCTCGATAACACGACAACTCGCCCGTTGTCCGTATCCGCAACATAAAGCTGCTCCTCCTCATCAACGAATAGTCCCGACGGATTTTTAAAACTTATCTTTTCTCCGTCCTTCTCGTACTCGTTAATGATGTTTTTCACTTTCCACTGATCATCTAAAATAACGATTCGGCCATTGCCGCTATCCACAATGTAAATAAGCCCGCTTGCAGACACGACCATATCCTTTGGCTCTAAAAAGTCACCGATGCCGATATCAGATCCGGATATGGAGAGTTTGGGTACATAAGCCGCCGGTGCTGGAACTGCTTCTTCCCAATAGTTATAGTTATAGCTCTCATATGGCGTCGACGCTGCAGACGCAGGTAGAGGCGCTGCGGTAATAAACAATAGGGAAGCCGCCGCGATGACGAGAAACCATTTTTTCGCTGACAAGTGCATTCCCCCCTTTAATCTTTCATTCCTGAAGTCGCCATCGTTTCAATAATTCGGCTTTGCGAGAAAACGAACAGCGTAATCGGAACGCTCATCAGAATGAGTGCTACTGCTGCCGCCGCTCCTGCGCGAGCAATACCGCCTGCCACAACTTGATTAGCTGCAAAATGCAGCGATTTAAGCTGTTCGCTGTAAATGAAGCCATTCCCATCGCTGCCCCAAAGAATTTGGAAAAGCAAAATAATTAGCGTTAGCCATGCCGGTTTTACATTGGGCATTACGATGGTCCAGAAAATTCGATATTCGCTTGCTCCATCAATTTTTGCCGCCTCTAACAGCACATCAGGAATTTGCTCCATAAATTGCTTCATTAGATAGAGACCGAGAGAATAAGCAAAAGCTGGAATGATGACTGCCCAATACGTGTCGATCAAGCCTAACCATGACATGATCATATAGTTTGGAATAGCTGTTACGGCTGGCGTAAACATCAAGGATAAAACGACAATGCTGAACATGAAGCTTTTACCTGGAAACTTATGCTTGGCTAGCGGATAAGCAGCTGCCGACGCTAACAGTACATGTCCAATGATTCCCATGCCGGTAATGAAAACCGTGTTGAAAATATATCTAGAAAAAGGAACCCATGAATTGCCTAACAATGCGAATAAATCGATAAAGTTGTTCATGGTCGGGTTTCGAACAAATAATGTCGGAGGAAACATAAATATTTCATCCAACGGTTTAAAGGCATTATTAATCGCATAGATTAGCGGCACGATCATGAACGCACCAAACGCCGTAAGCAAAACAAAAAGCGAGAAGCTGCCCCAGAACGATCGATTTACCCGTTTCCTCGGGATTCGAAAGGAGAAGTTCATGAACTTATTCACCTACCCTGCGAAGAAGTTTTTGAACGATGAGATTCGATCCCACCATAATCATGAATAACACAGAAGCAATGGCAGAAGCGTAACCCATCTCAAAACGGGTAGTACCGAAATCGATTAAGTGAGTAACTATCGTCTCAGCTGCATAGTTGACGCTAGGGAACCCTGCGAGAGCGATCGAAACATCAGCAACTGCAAATGCAGTCGTAATCTGAATGACTGCCCCGAACATGAGCTGCGGCCGCATCGAAGGCAATGTGATGTACCAAAGCTCCTGCCAACGATTCTTTACGCCATCGACTGCGCCAGCCTCATATAATGTCCGGTCAACGGTTTGCAGACCTGCAATAAATGCAAGAAAACCCGTTCCAAGACTAAGCCAAAGCTGAACAAGAATGATGATCGGCAAAATGTATTCCTCTTTTTTCAACCATTGAAGCGGCTCCAAGATGATGCCCAGCTTCAATAAAAAACCGTTGGCAATACCATAACGATCGCCGGAGAAAATCATCAGCCATATAAAATACACGTTTCCGGATATCGATGGCGCATAAAATACGAGAGTCATTATCGCTCTCAGCTTTGGAGACAGCTCATTAATAATCCATGCAAAAACAAAACACGCGATATAACTAATTGGTCCCGTTATTACAGCGAACAACAGCGTGTTCTTTACGGCAATGAGGAAAACATCATCATCTAGAAATAATCGCGTATAGTTCTGCCAGCCGACAAACTTTGGAAACTCCAGCATATTGAAATACGTAAAGCTAAGCACCACCGAAACCAAAACCGGCAGTACTGTAAACACGGCGAACAAAACCATGTAAGGCGCCAGCAATATGTAGGAGTGTTTGTTTGCTTTCACTTCCCGCAGCTTCAGGTTCCACCAATTTTGCACGCTTGACCCTCCCTCCATTATTGCGGCAACCCGAACTCTTTTCGTTTCGTCGTAATTTCATCCTGCATATATTGGACATAGTCCATAATCGATTCGCGCGCCTGCACTTGACCAACAACCGTCTTATAGAAAGCATTAAACAAATGTCGGCCTGTGAAATATCCGCCTGGCACTTCCGGCACCCCTTGTACCCATTCAAATTGCGCCTTCAAGTTTTCGTAATCGGCAACCGGCCATGGCAAGCTGTCGAGTGCCTTGATATTGGCAGTCGGATAACGGGCTGCTGCGCCCATCAAACCTTCCATTTCACGACCAAACACCGTTTGTGTCGCTTCGCTGGTCCACCATTTCATGAACTCCCATGATGCTTCCTTGTCCTTCGCCTTCTTCATCATTACGACAGCGCTGCCTCCGCTTGGCACCTCACGATTAATGGAGCCATCCTTCTGGATGGTTCCCGGAACAGGAGCGAAACCCCACATGCCGCGAATTTCTGGCGCAAATACAGAAAGCTGGTTATAGGTTGTATAATCTGCAATGCCGATTGGCATCTGCCCTGTACGGAAGCGATTGGAGAAATCATATTCCCGTTCTAATTTATAGTCGGTATAAAACTCCGTCCATTGCTTAAATGTTTCGATGCCGATGCGTGAATCCAGATCGGATTCTTTGCCATCATTGCGGTATAGCTGTCCGCCATTCTGAAATAATAGTGCCGCATACATCGAGTTTGGCGGTATGTTTTGCCCTTGAACAGCAGCTTGTGCCACAACGGGCAAACCGAATTGCATATGATTTTTACTTAGAACGGCTAGTAAATTAGAAACTTCATCCCACGTTTGCGGGATTTCCAGATCCAGCTGATCAAGTACATCCTTACGGTAAAAGAGCATGTTGAACGTTTGCGTTTCCGGCAACGCATAAACCCCGCCATCATAGCTGTATGGAACAACTGCGCTTGGACGGAAACGTTCCTTCACCTCTTCGAAATCAGCAAACTGTGTCAAATCAGTTGAAGCGTTGCGCATCGCAAAGTTAACAGGCAAATCATTTTCAATCTGCATGGCGATGTCGGGACCTTGGCCCGCCAGCGTTGCAGGCAGCAGAGTTCCCATGTTTACCAGCTTCAAGTTGACATTAATGCCGGTAACGGATGTAAAGGTTTCGTCAATCATCGCCTTCATCGTGTTGGCTTGATCCCGTCCGCTTCCGATCCATACCGTAATCGATCTTTGGTCCGCGTCATCGGAAATATTTCCGATCTGATTGTAATCCGTAAAGAAAGAGGAAATAAAAGTTGCAGATTGGTGCTTAAGATTCGAAGCGAAGCCCATCCCTTTTTTAGGGAATTTCTTATCTGGTGAAGCAACATATAGCGCATCGATCTCAAGCGGCTGCTGCCTTGCTTGCTGAACCCAAGTTCCAAGTCCGCCCGTGTTTGTCTTGTAGGCCCCAAGCCTTCTCGGAATGGTTTCCGGCTTCTCAACCATCTCATCCAATTGCAGTGACATCGTCTTAAGTAGAGCCTCTTGGTCACTGGATTGTCCTGATAATTTGACGAGCTGCGCAGCAATGGTTTTAAGACGATTACTTTCTTCTTCAAAAACGTTAAGTATGTTGGGAACTTTTTTCTCAATCTGATAATCACGGTATTCATCGGGCTTCGTTCCCGTAATCATCAATATTTTGCGATACATTTCATTCAAATTATAAAGACTGCTTTCAACCTCACGAATGAGCGGGGCAAACTCGCCTAAACTTACCTCAAGCCTGAGTGTATGCTTTCCTTTTTCCAGGCGGTATAAATAAGGAGACTTTCCACCCATCACATCAAGCCGATAGGAGCTCTTATAACGAAACGCAACCTTTTCCATTTCCTTAAAAGGAATTTCACCGTCAATGGTTAATGTACGAGTTGAATAAATGCCTCTAACGAAGTTTTGCTGCGTTTTAAAGGCAATTTGATAAAGCCCCGTTTCAGGGACATCAATTTCCCATTCCATCCATTGACCAGGAAGACGAAAGTTCAAGCCGCCAATCGTATTTATTTTTATTTTTGAAGAGCTGTAAGGGTATACTGCAGCACTTGAACGCTCGCTTAGCGGATACAAGGTTGGTGAAGACTTTGCTGTGGAAGCCTCGCCTTCAATCGTAATCAATTGGCCGCTCGTCTCCTTCATACCATCTGCTTCATACTGCTTAAGCAACTGTTCATAGGTTAGTGGAGCAGGCTGTTGAAATAGTTTCAATTGTTTAACGACCATCGGTTCCCGTGTAGACTCAAGCGTAATCGTATGTTTGCCCTGCGAAAAATAAAATAAGAAAGGTTCATTCTCGTAACCATCGGAATCTTGAAATGTTTTCTCGCTCCATCTCGGCTTCTCCACTTGCTTTGGTCTGAGATCATTGCCTTGATTGTCCTGAACAACTTGAGCTGCTTGATTATCCCAAACACGGTCAAACTGCAGGAAAGCAGCTTCTCTGAACGGACGTTTTCCGTCAATGAATAAATCCCGTTCAATCGCTGAGCTTTTTCCTTCAATGGGATAATAGAGCAAAGAAAGATTATAAAGACCCGCATCAGTCACATCAAATGACCATTCCACTTTGCCCGATTCGCCTGTTAATAAGGAAGATCCGTCCATGCCCTCGTAGTTGTTAAGCTTCTCGAACTCAGCACCCTCTACATGGCTGTAATTGATTGCTTCTAATACGATTTCCCGCTCTGGACGGGCAGCCGCCTCATATTGCGAGACATATTCATGATATTTTTGTTCATTATAAGCAGAGATCTTCGTCGATCCGGATTGAATGGACTCCTCCGTCAGCGCATTATCCGAACTGCCGACTGCATGCACCTTAGGCACTGACGGAAGTACCATTAAAACTGCCAAAACAAAAGGGACTATCTTCTTTGCCACATTGGTTAGCCGCAAATTGCTTATCACCAGAGGTCCTCCTTACATGCATAAACGGTTTCTCCGTCCATAGGCGGGGAAGCTCACGTTTGATGGTGAAATATAAGCCCATATATCTTCTAGCATTTATTTTCCTCGTTCTCATACAATCGGGGGAAGTCACGAAAGACGTCCCCCGACCTGTACATTAAACCGCTGCCTTCAATTACTTAGAAAGCTTGGCTATGGACGCTTCTGCTTCCGGCTTATACTTCTCTGCAGTCGCAGTCACTGATTGATTGTTTACGATAATATCTGTAACGAACTTTCCAGTCGGGAATTCAGGATAAGCATCATCCAGCAAGATTTGGCCTGTGTTCGTAATATGATCACGCTGCATAGCTACATCTTCCTCGTGATTGTAGAGACCTTCCAGCCACTCTTGGCTAGGGAACTCTTCCGTTTGAGTAATATCAAATGTTTCTTCGTAAATTTGGTAAACCAATTGAGCGTCTTTTACGCCTTTTGGAATAAATTTAGCCGCTTGTGCTGGGTTCGCATAAGTAACCTCAGGACTTCCTTGAGGGCCGTTCGGAATAGGCACTACGCCGATATCGAACGTTAAATCACTAATGTTCCATACCGGTGCTTGGAACATGGCTACATCGCCGTCTTTAAACGTGTTGAACTCTTCATAATTCATTCTGTCGCCTGTTTTAATTTTCATAACGTTCTCAACGTTGTATAAACGGTTCATGAACTCTGCCGCTTCAATCGTTTTTGGATCGGTTAAGCCTTGAACGCCTGTTCCTTCGTCAACGATTTTGCCGCCGTTTGCAGCAGTAAAGTTGCGGAAAATATCAATGGACCAGCCTGAGAAGCCATAAACGTCAATTTTTCCGTCATTGTCTGTATCCTTAGTTGCTAGCTTTGCAATTTCCAAAAACTTGTCCCAGTTCCATTGGCCGCCTGTGTAAAGCTCTTGAAGATCCGGAAGGCCAAGCTTTTTGAACAAATCACGATTGTAGTGCATAGCTGTACCGCCTGAGCCCGGATTGTCAAATGCGTATTCGCCGCCAGCAATAGCAGGTGCTTTGGCCATCAAGTTTGCATCGTTGTTGATGTTATTAGCTGAAGTTGTAAACTCGCTGATCGGAAGCAGCTGGCCTTTCAATACAGCCGGCAATGCTGCTTTGTATTCCATTTGAACGATGTCTGCAAAAGGCTCACCTGTCAGGACAGTAGCCGTAAACTTCGGCATGTATTCTTCAAAAGGAACGTTTATGAATTCGATTTTCACATTATATTTTTTTTCAACTTCTTCAATCTTAGCGAGACGCTCTTTCTCGGAAGCCGTTGCTCCTGCTGGTGTCAAATCCCACCATGCAGCTATTTTAATAACGCGTCCACCCATATCGACAGGTTCTGGTGTTGCTGTGGATTCCTCAGGTGCTGCAGTCGGATCAGTGACAGCGCTTTCTTTTGGAGCGTTATTTGTTCCTTTATTTCCGCCGTTCCCGCCGCTGCAAGCTGTAAGTATGAGCATGAAACATAACACCAAAATGGACAAACCTTGTATTTTTCTCATGACCGAACCTCCCATTTTCACATTCATCAGTTGGTATAAAGTAAAAATCCCCATTTAAAAGCGCTTTCATTCCTAAACTTTGAAAAACCCAACAGCTAACCTCACCGCCTTTTCGTTATTTGATTTCCGTAATTTGTTATTTCGTTTTGCATAACGAATATAACATCAAAAACAAAACTGGTCAATTGTTTTTTATTTGTTATCTAAACCCACTAAAATTTCTAAAAAAATAAGTTAAATTTCGTTTTATCGCTTGTATACCCTTGAAAAAACAGCTATATTTATCTACATAACAAAATAACAAAAAGAAAATAATAAAGCATTGAGGTGAATCAACTTCCTAAATAAAACTCTAAATAAAATAATGATGTTTAATGTTTTTTAGCAATTAAAAAACAAGTTTAATTGTTAGTAACAATACGGTAAAATAATGACTAGCATTTCTTCACATATAATAATGGACTTCTTTACATATAGATGGCTTGGCAAACTAACTAATTAAGGTAGGATGAAATTTATGCGCCGGAAGGTAACGATTCAATCAATTGCCGATTATACAGGGTTGTCAAAATTCGCAGTATCACGAGGGTTATCCGGGAAATCGGGGGTTAGTCCACAAACAAGAGAAGTGATATTAAGAGCTGCAGGACAGCTTGGTTATTTTAAGGACGCTCAGACGCCTCCTGTTTCAAGCGAACTGATGGATACAGAATCACGAAGCTGGTCCGGAACCATTCTTGTGCTTTTCCCAAATGTTCGTTATCAAAATACTGATTCCTTATATTGGGGTCCAATATTTAACGGCATATCTACAAGGCTGAACCAAAAGGGCATTAACATCCTTACATTAACCGAGCCTACTAACGACTCCATGTTCTCACTTTTAAACCCAGAAGCAATTATGGGCATTATTACTGTAGGCTCTATTTCTACCTCTGTGTTGCTTGATATTAAACGGCTCGGCATTCCTGTCGTGATGGTCGATCATTACGATCCAAACTTTCACTGCGACTCGATTTTTACAGATAACTTGTCCAGCATGAGAGAAATAATGAACGCCGTCATTACAAAAGGCTACAAAAACTATCAATTTTTAGGAAATATTAGAGATGCGCAAAGCTTCTATGAACGATTCCTTGGTTTCCGTTCAGCTCTCGAGGACAATGATATTGAACTAAAGCAAATTCCTTCCCTAATGGGACCGGAAATTGAGAACTTTCACGATACATTCAAAGCTGCTATTGAGGAGCATGGTTTACCTGAAGTATTTGTTTGCGCCAATGATATATTTGCCTCTTTTGCGTTAGATACCTTGAAAAATATCGGCATGTATATTCCAGAAACGCTCGTTTTCACCGGCTTCGACAATACCCATCCTCAGATTCCTTTTTTGGCAACTGTTAATGTAGATAAGGAGCTGCTCGGCAAACGTGCTGTTGATCAGATGCTTTGGAGAATACTCAACGCAACTACGAGCTACGAGAGGACCCTTATCCAAGCTGAGATTATTTTCAGAAACTAAACATAAAAAGAGGATGACCATCGCGGTCATCCTCTTTTCGCAGTAGTGCTTCGTTTAAAAATCCGGCAGGCCTTCCTTCCTCTCCCTATCTATAAGTACCTATCCATTTCGTTATTGCAGCACAACACTGTCTACATAAACCGAAGTTGATCCGCTTGAGTTAGTAGGTGAAATGAACTGAACGCCCACTTCACGCACATCACCCAAATTGGCTACTCCAGATAAGCTCAGTGAAATCGTAGATGCCCCCGATGAATTGATGTTTACCGTTCCTGAATCATACCAAGTGTAAGCGGAGCCCGTCTTAATAAACAGCTTCGCCTGCAGGCCGCTGCCAAAGCTTCCCCATGCCGCATGCTTCACTTTAACAGAAACAGAAGATTTGCCGCTGAAATTATTAGCACCCGCATATTGCAAATAAAATTGACCGCCGCCTAACGTAACGTCTGCTTTGAGCGAGCTGCTGCCGCTTGCCGCCCATTCGGTTACAGACCATGGCCCGCCAGCAACGTTTGATGCCGTCCAGCCTTGTGCATTTCCACCTTCAAAATCGTACAACGTAGAGCTGCTGCTGCTGTTAAACACGGAAGCTTTTGTAGAAGTAGCCCCAATGCCATTTGTTCCGTTAATGACAAGATTGCCCCATGTAGTAAGCGTCTGCCAATCACTTGTCGTCATATCCAGCCATGAATTGGCCGAATCATTTCCTGTCCACGACCATGCCATATAACCGATGCCTTTCGCCTGACTTTGGTTCATGACCTCTTGTGCATTAACTTGACTTCCCAAGTTGTTATTGCCGTTGTTGTAGTTATAGCCAAACTCTCCAACCATAACAGCCAACCCTAAATTTTTAATCGCTTGCAGCTCCGTGCCAATCCGAGACGAATCATTCCATGAGCCATACATATGAATGGAGAACATGACATTATGATCCGGATCATGAGTGAGGAGCGCGTTGCCATATGCTTTGATTGGTGAAGAATTTTGTCCCCAGCCTGAGGCATCAACGATAATCGTGTTATGAATTCCAGCATTTCGAATGGTTGAAATAGCCGTCTTGTACGCATCGCGCCAAGCGGTATCCGCAAGATTCCCATCGCCCCATTCATTAGCAATATTAACGAGCACATACTTTTCATTGCTCGTCAAAATCGTTTTAACCGCGCTGCTGGCAAAATAACTAGCCATATTATTTAAAGCAGTTGCGCTGTTAGAGCCTGTTGCATCATGCAGTTCAACAATGGCAACCATGCCGAGCTGTTTGCAACGATCGATAATTTGCTGCAATCGCGATGCCGAACCGCTTGTCGTCCAGACGATTCTAACAGCGTTCGCTTTTTTCGAGCTAATCGTGCTTAGCGCATCATACGCTTGTGTATCAAACCATGCGTGAGCATTATTGACACCTCGAATGACAAAGTTATTGCCGTTTGCATCCTTCAAATTGTTGCCGCTTACATAAAAACCGTTAGCCGCATGGGTTTGTTCAGTTGCGATAAAAGGCACAACCAAGGCTAGCATAAGCACAAGCATAAACGTCATTTTCAATCTCCTGATCATCATAATAACTAAATCCCTCCAACTGTTTTTTTGTTTTGCAGCCTTAGGTTCTTAGTGTTTGATCTGGTTGCCTGTTACTTTAAAGACGTTGACATATTTATGAGAGCCTACCACCCCCTTTCATCACCTGGTGCTTTCTTCGTTTTCCTTAATCGAGAAACCGCATCAAATTAGAAACCATTTCAGCCGCTTGCTCACGGTTCACAACTGACTTTGCTAAAATGGAATCATTACTTTTCCCAGCTGTACTTCCAATAAGCTTGGCGACGCGTTCCAACACTGCTGCCGCATCCTGCTTAGTCATGGCTTCGCGCGGACCAAAACTTCCGTTTTCTTTTCCTTTAATAAGCCCGAGCTTTTGAGCTGTTGAAACAGCCTTGGTATACCAGCCATCACTCGGAACGTCGTTAAATGTGTTGCTGGCGGTATCGTCATTCAAATCAAACGCTTGAATAATGATTTGAACAAACTCCGCTCTTGTCACAAGGTCAAGAGGCTTAAATAAACCATTGCCTTTTCCCTGTATGATTCCTCTTGCAGCCAAATAATCGATTGCGTCCTGGCTTGCTGCGGATGAGCCTTTATCCTTGAATGAAACATCTACTGCCGCAGCTGCATATTGACTGAAATGCGTGGGATGAAAAATAACTTTTTTTGTTGTTGCATCGTAATAGCTGTTTTTTACAACCTCAAGCTCGCCGTTTTCTTTGATGTGGTATGTCACGATCGTGTTTGAATTTGCGCCCGTGGCCAATGAATAATTCAAAGCAACTTTTAAAGATGCTGCATGAAATGTAGTTATTTTCTTTCCGTCAATGTCAAGATTCAGGTCATAAACCTGCGCGCCACCAAGCTTAGCTTGGGCAAGATCGCTCATTTGGGATGGATCGACAATAGCGAATGTGAACGTAATCGTTGCAGATGTTCCGCTTAAATGGCTTGATAATTCGGAAAGTGAAATTGTAATCGCAGCATAACCGATATTCACTTCTATCCGCTCAAGACCTTTGTCTATAGCCTTGGCTATTTGCTCAGCTGGAATATTGACCTTTACCTCCTTAGCTCCTGCTGCTGGAGTCCCGGTAACAAGGATTGTACCCTTTTGAGCTTTGGCGACAGCTGCCTCAAACTCTGCGCTATTAAGCTGAATCGTTTGTTTGCCGCCAGGTCCCGCTGCAGGAGGCTGGCTTGTGTCTGGATTAGACGGCGTAACGATGGGCTCAGACAAAGTGGTTACTTCAATCTGCGGACCGCCAACGCTCCAAACTCCATCTCGTGTAGCCGCTTCTACTTTAAACGTATATTTTGTACCCGCTGCTAGTCCGCTAACCTCATAGCTGCTGCTGGAGCCATTCACCGCAGCCAGTTGAATACCGTCTTTATAAATCAAATAATTTATGATTTCCTGCTCGCTTGATGCACCGCTCCATGACAAGGTCGCGTTCGTTTGATTGACATTTGTTGCTTTTAACTCAGCATTGATCCACTCTGGCGCTTTCAAGCCATAGGTTGACAAGTTGCTCGGCAGCTCATCGAGCGTAATGACATACTCATGGTTGAAGACATGAGTAAGATGCTCGGCCGTATTATAAATACCGTTTCTTATAAAATCACCCGTCCATGTGCTGAACCAGCTCCAGTCTGCACCATATAAAGGCAGCAAATCAGGATCTGGAATCGTTCCGGTCTCCGGAAGTGCCACAAGCTTGCGATCCTTGACGACCTCTACTAGACGATCATATTTATTAATATTTGGGCTATAATCGCCTGCTTGGTTGTAAATGTCGGTGCTAATAATATCAACCACATCATCTCCTGGATACCAGTCGGATGACACGGAGTTCCACACCCAAATCAAATTGTTCAATTGATGCTCGTTTGTTAACCGCTCATACATCAATCGATATAGCTGCTTAGCAGACTCTGGTCCTTTGGCGCCCCACCAGAACCAGCCTCCCTCTGCCTCATGCAGCGGTCTCCATAGAACAGGAATATTAGCATCCTGAAGCCGCTTCAGCTGAATGGCAATCACATCGATGTCACTGAGCAGCAGCTTATACTCCTCTGAATCCGGATGACTAAGCGCATACTCAACATCAAACGTTGTGGAGTCGGTGTAGAAGGCTCTCCACCATTCTTTGCCCGGCACATCGATTAAACCGTTTGGCGAATTCCAATGCCAGCAAAGGGATACGATCCCGCCTCTTTCCGCCCACTCCATCATTTTTTCTGTTTCCTCTGACTTCGTACCATGAGCTACCCGAGTAGGAGAATAGTCGATAAGGTCGAAGGAAACCATCGCAGGAAGCTTGCCGGTTTTTTCATAAATCCACTCCGCATCAGATAATTCCTGCTGGCCGGAAATGATGTTTTTGCCGTAGTTATCAACTAAATAATTCATGAGCGCACGCGCTTCCCTTGTTGCATTTGGGTTGATTAACGACTTTGAAACCTGATGCTCTTTATTCTCGATAGGCATTGGAGTGAGCTTTATATAATCAATGTCATACCAACTCCAATTGGCATCAAAGGTTATCGTGTTGTTTCCTGCATTCAAAAAAATCTTACCTGCCGATATTTCAACAAATTCAGCCGATTCATTAAGATCAACTTCAATCCCTGAAGCCCCGGCTTCATTTTTATTAACGGTTATTAGCGTTTTTTTGAAGCCATAAGAAGCTCTGTAACCAAAATCCAGCGTATAAAAACCTTCAGCAGGAGCCGATACATTTAACTGAACAGATCCTCCTGGAATAAAAACATAACCGTCGCCGGAATAGCCGTTTCCAGTAGAGCGTATTTCTGCTCCACCCGCCAAAATCCCCGCTTCCGCTTCATATTGGCTGGTATCTGGCACAATAACGGTATCCGCGGATTCAAGCGTAATGTATTCAATGCCATAATAACCCCAGCCTCTTTCAAAACGAATCGTATTGTCGCCTTGCTTCAGCATAACTTTCCCTGCGGAAGCTTCTGCCGAGACAGAGCCAGCATCCGTAATCGCAGGCAGCTCAATCTCCCCGTTGCTCTGACCGTTTACGAGCAGCGACGTTACCTTCCGTCCATAAGGCGAGTAATAACCAATGTTCAGCTTATATAAGCCAGTTGCTGCTGCTTGAACATGAAAGGTTGCAGCTCCAGGATCACCAGAGAAAAATGAAATGTAACCGTTTCCAATATATTCAATGTCACCTCCTGCAGTTGTAGTTAAAAATTGTGCTGCGCCCTCTACTTCTGCACTTGCTGCTTCATATTTAAAAGCAGATGCAGTCGCGTTTACATAAGGGTAGAGAGGAATGGCACCCATAACAAACGTTAGGATCAAAGCATAAAACAAAACCTTCCGTGTTCCCCATCGGTAGTTAAAACCCATTTCATTCGTCACCTCTAATTCATAATGATGAAGCTATGCTTTTGGGACGTGCCGCCTTGCGATAGTATAATCAGTCCCGCCAGAAAACGCTTTCAAAAATGAATCACCTCCTTTCTACGTTTAGTAGACGTAAGTAGCTAAGTTACATGAACAGGAGCATCTTGCTGCATGGGTAAATTTACAAGCTGCATTTCGTTATTGAGAAGATAACATAAATAACATTATTTTTGCAATACAAATAATAAATAACTTTACAATAACAAATATCACTTTTGTTATTGTCGAATTTGGCCGTATAAATGCTGCACTTTGTCTCATTTGCTAGCTCAAACGAATAACAATTTTCATAAACCTTGCAAACAAAACCTACCCTTTCGACTAAAGTCTAGGTAACAATTAGACCAATGACTGATTTGATGAAATGGCGATTCCATTAAAGTTAAGAGGAAATAAATTACATATTAATTGAAAGGATGGAAATCAATGATGTTGGTGTTTCAACAAAGAAGGAAAAGTAGGAAAGCTTGGGCTCCCGCCCTACTCGCAGCAGTGATCGCCTTTTCGGCCATCTCATTTCCTGCAAGGAGCGTTGAGGCAGCAGGTGCAACTGGCCCCAAGGATGCTAAGGAAGTTGAGGCGTTTGTCGATGAGTTCTTTAATCGTCCTGAGGTTGCGAGCTCGCTAGCTGGAAGTGCAGTGGTAGTGGTGGGCAATGATAAAGTACTGCTGAACAAAGGTTATGGTTATGCCGATGTGGAGAGTAAGAAACCTGTTGATCCTGATAAAACCATGTTCAGAATAGCTTCCATATCCAAAGTATTTACAGCAACAGCCGTCATGCAGCTCGTAGAAGAAGGCAAAATAGATTTGGATCAGGATGTAAGCCCCTATTTGAAAGGTGTGACGATTCCCAATGAGACCGGCAGCAAACTAACGATGCGACATTTATTGACTCATACAACAGGTTTCGACAAAACAGATGTATTGACTGCTCCAGATGCGACCCGCAAAGACTATCCTCTCGAACAATATATTAAAGAGAATTTACCTACCATCGTGCGTAAGCCGGGAGCGGCTTATCGCTATGATAATTTAGCTTTCAATTATCAAGGATTAATCGTGCAAAATGTGACAGGCAAGCCTTTCGAACAAGTCGTTGATGATCAAATATTCCGTCCGCTGCAAATGACAAACAGTGATTTCCGGTTGACGGATAAAGTGCTGGCAAACCTTGCTACCGGCTATAACCAATTAAAGGAGCCTTGGCCGCAATACCAGCTCACGCCTACAATAGCGCCAGACGGGGGCATGTTCGCAACTGGCACGGATATGAGCAAATTTATGCTCGCTCAGTTAAACGGCGGCAAGCTTGGTGAAAATCGTATTTTGCAGGAAAATACAGTTAAGGAGATGCAGCGGGTACAGGTTGGCATTCATTCAGAAATTCCGAACATGGCTTTAGGTTTTGAGATGTTTTTCCAAGAACATTTTAATGGCGAGACTGTCATTGGAAAGGGCGGAGATTTGGAGGGCTATCATTCGTGGATGTGGCTGCTGCCGGAACAAAAGGTAGGCGGATTTGTTGTTACGAACAGCGATGCCAGCGATATACGTGAGCAGCTGTTCGCCGCGTTTATGGATCATTATTACCCTCAAACAGAGAAAGAGCGGCCTGCCATTGCACTAACCAAGGCACAATTAGCACGCTTTGAAGGCAGCTACCAGTATTTGCGCGCCCCGCTCGTTTATTACAAAGTAAAGGCGGAAGATGGTTATTTATCCGTTGCCGGACCCAATAGCACCAGGAAACTAAAACCCGTTGGCGAGCTGCTGTTCCAAGATGAAGATGGAAAACTTGGCGCATTTAAAAAAGATGAAGCTGGCAATATCTCATACTTTTATTATTTGCTAATTGATGCTTGGTGTGAACGTATAACCCCATCACCTACCTATTCAGATGTACCGCGCAATCATCCGTATGCCGATGACATTTATACTTTACGTGATTTGGGCGGGGTTTTGAATCCAACATCTACCCTTTTCGAACCAGAAGGAAAAACGACTCGTGCTCAATTCGCAGCTCAGATTGTACGACTAGCAGGTATTACTAAATCACACCAACCCTCTAAATTCACGGATTTAAAGGCTCATCCATATGAATCAGAAATTCAAACATTGCTAGAGATTCACGTATTAAGCGGTACTTCAGCCCAGAGGTTTGAACCTGACCGATCGATTACAAGGGAAGAAGCTGCTGTCATTATCTATCGATTATCACGTTTTCTTGGTTTCCCTCCCATTCCAGCGAAGCTGAGCGGCAAGACTTCAGCTTGGGCCGAAGAAGCGGTTCAATTCATTGTTGGAGCTCGTTTATATGGACCAGAAATAAAATCAACAGATAAAGGTACAGATTTCCGTTCGAGAGATCCGCTGCTCCATAAGGAAGCTGCTGCGATTTTAAACCGTTTCGCTAAATTATTTGCTTCAAGTGCAGGCATCTAATAAAAAGAAAGACTGCGTAGTCGCCCTTCATCAAGGCGGACTATGCAGTCTTTTTTTGTATAAACGACAGTTGTAACGAAAGCAGTACAACATACGGATCACTCAATCATTCATTAATGCTTCTAAGGAATAAGCTCATCACCGTTCATAAACGTTTGCAAGTCTTGATCAGCCTTCGATTGGTTGCAAGCATTGCAAGCACAAACGCAATTATCCGGCGTTGTATGCCCGCCTTTAGCGCGCGGCAGCATGTGATCGATCGTATCCCCCTGCTCCCCGCAAAAATAACAAATGTGATGGTCACGCTCCAAGATGTAGCGCCGGAATTCCTTATTGCTGAACAATCGGCGTATCGTATGGCGATTGACGATAACCGCAGCATGCTCCTTTACCAGCGTTATCGCAAGCTCTGGCTCAATTTCTTGATACCAGCGCCGTCCTTTATCCGTCTTGCCTCTCATCCAAATCGTACCTTGACGCGTAGGCTTTAGTGCTGCCGGATCATTCGGCAGCGTTATGGATGTCATCGGTGGAACCGGGAATGGTTTGCTGGGATGAGCTTTTCTTCGTATTGCTTTATAATCATTAAGTTGAACATCAGGCAATGGAGCTAAAGCCGCTTTCGCTTGCCTGCAAGCTCGGCATGCACCGCGCCTTGCACCAGCGCCGGCTCGTTTGCCCGTTCGCCGCAGAAACTCAGAGAGCGGTTTCGTTTCCTTGCAAATGGCGCATGGTTTGGCAGCAAGAGGTTCTGTATCATCCATCATTTTTTCCGGAGCATATGATTAGCTATGCAGCCGAATTCGTCCCCTCGTGTTTTTATACTATTGTAGCATTAATATAAGCTCGAGGGGAAAATGGCGTATAAACTATGATTCCAATAAACCGTATTTCCTCTTGAAGCGCTGCAAAATGGCAATCCAGCTGCTCCCAAATACGGCGAGGAAAAAAACATTGGACAGCGCATGCGCTAGATCAAAATAAAAGCTTTGAATGTAGGCAACAAAAATCAAATTCCAGCTCAGCGCGTCCGGCAATCCGATGATAAACCAAATATTCATAATCCAGCCAAACAAGAAGCCCCATCCAAAACCAAATATGAGCAAGCCAGTCTTCGTCTTAATGAGCCAAGTATGCCGCAGCCACCCAGCACTAGCCCCGATCATCCCCCAGCAAAACATTTGCCACGGCGTCCACGGGCCTTGACCTAGAAAGATATTCGATACGACTGCAGCTATTGCGCCGATAATGAAGCCCGATTCAGCTCCAAACACAATCGCAGCAATAATGATGACGAAGGATGTGGGCTGAACGCTCGGCAGCGGCGCAAACGGTACGCGGCTGATGGCCGCAATGGCCGCCAGCACAGCAAGGATAACAATCTCGCGCGCTTCGATCTTCCGTCTCTCAAACCTTGCAAAAAAAGGAATCATCGTGACAAATAGCAACACGATACTTAGCATTAAGTAATGATCATCGGTAATGGCAGAGGATAAAGCCATAGCTGCGATGAACAATCCAATGCTGGCTATGAACCAGAGCTTTATTTTGCCCACGTTGCAATCACATCCTCTGTCGTCAGCGCTTCTGGCAGCCATTCCCGTACCGTTCGATTGATGGCTGTTGTGTAAAAATAATTAGTGCCAAAAAATTGTGCCGGCTCCGCCTCAGCAGATATTGCTCCATCAAACAGCATCGCGCAGCGCGTTGCATGCTCGGCAGCAAATTCAATATCATGCGTGACCATGACAATGGTTTTGCCAGCTTGGCATAACTGCTGCAGCAGCTCCGCTGTTCGCTGCTTGGCTATGGGATCTAGCCCTTTTGTCGGCTCATCCAAGCAAAGAACATCCGGCTCACCAAGCAGCACTAACGCGAGCGCCGCTCTCTGCTGCTCTCCTCCACTCAAATCATAAGGATGCTTCGGCAAAATAGAGGAAATCTGCAGGGAATCGACAACCTGAGCTATCTTCCGATCCCGATCATCGAGTTTGGCGTAATCCGCCATTCGCTGAAGCTCCTCTTCAACTGTATCGTAGCTAAAATAAAGCAGTGGATTTTGCGCCAAATAACCGACTTTAATCGATTTATCCCGCTTCAGCTTGCCTCGCTGCGGCTTTAATAATCCGGCCATCATTTGCAGCATCGTTGTTTTTCCAGCCCCGTTGCCGCCGAGCACCGCCAAAAACTCATGCTTGTAAACGTTAAGCGACAGCTTCTTCAACACCTCTGCACTTGCTTTTTCGTATTTAAACGTTATTTCATCACAAGCAAGCAGCCATTCCTTTTTTTCGAGCTCGCTGCTTTCGTTGATTACTGAATGATTATCGCCTATTGTATGTACGCCGAAAACATTGGAGAGCCACTTCTTCCCTTCACGCACGGTTAGCGGAATTTGATTTACTTCTGGTAGATTACCTGCCTTCTGGGTAGATAGAAACAGCTTCGTAACGGAAGGCAGGTATGGCATTTCTTTTTGTGCTGCATCAGCACCAACGAGCCGGCATAGCTCCCTCGGCGGCGCGTCGTATTTCACTTTGCCTTCCTCCAGCATAATGATTCGATCTGCAAGTGGAATAACATCCTCCAGCCGATGCTCGCTTATAATAACCGTCATCGACATTTCCTGATTTAGCCGATAAATAAACTGCAGAAAATCTCGCGCCGCTACCGGATCAAGCTGCGAGGTGGGCTCATCTAATAGAAGCAGCTTCGGCTGCAGCAGCAATACTGAAGCAAGATTAATCAGCTGCTTCTGTCCCCCCGATATTTCATGAACGGATTTGTTAATGAGCTCATCCAGCCCAAAGAAATGGCTCATTTCGGCTAGTCGTTTACGCATAACCGCTTGCCCATAACCGACATTTTCCATGGAAAAAGCCAGCTCATGCCAAACCTGGTCCATCACAATTTGATTTTCAGGGTTTTGAAACACCATGCCGATCTGCTCAGCCGCCTCGACCGCAGGCAGCTCCTCTAGCAATACACGATTATACTTAATGGTGCCTGAGCGTTTCCCCGTAGGCTGCGTTTCTTTTTTCAAGTGCCGAAGCAGCGTCGTTTTGCCGCAGCCGGATGCTCCGCAAAGAACGACAAAATCGCCTGGCTTGATATTTAAAGTAATGTTATCGAGTGCTGCAACCGTTGATTCCGGATAATGGAACGTCAATTGATCAACCTGAATTACTTCCATGACCTTCTCTCCATTTCTTCAAGTAGGACTGGTGTTAAAAGAAAGGCGCAATAGCAAGCGTATGCAATGCCTTCCCCCCTATGAAACTGCATTGTTTCCAGACGCGGGTAAATAGTAAGCACACCAAAGCCTTGCATCCAGCCCCAAATGCATACTAGTGCCATTGCTCCAAGAAACAAAAGAACATACCAATCTCTACGATCCATACGATAGATGACATAAGAGCTTCGTTTAGCTGCGCCATACCCTCTAGCTTTCATAGAATCAGCGGTCTGAAGCGCCTCCTCCAAGGACCAGGTCAACAGCACACGAACGAGCAGCATGCCGTCCTTGCTCCGTTTTTTTAAGCTGCCTTCGAGAATCGAAACCCCTTTTATTCGTTGAACCGTAGTAATTTGATCCAGTCTCCGCAAGAAAAGCGGTACGAACCGAATCGACATCGAGGTTAGCAGTGCAGTTCGCGGAGCGACTCGTGAAAATAAATACATCCATTTCTCCGTCGTAACAATCTGCTGAAACGATACAAAGGCAAGTAAAATACACAATAAAGAGAGCATCATCGTCACACCATATAAAATAGCTTCCAACGTGATCGGCTGATCCATAAAATAAAATAAAATATGCCGCCCGCGATGAGAAAACAGCGGGTTAAGAACAGCAACCAAACCGCCCATTAGAACATAATAAGGAAGCAGCTTAAGCAGCCGCTTCCCTTCGTCATGAATGACAATAATAACCGTAATCGCAGCCAGTGATGTCAATAAAAAAACAGGATGAAACAAGAGCATGCCGAATGTAATGACTCCTGCATAATAACTAAAGCTCGTAACCGGATGTACCGAACCGAACGCACTATTCATCGAATTTTGCTCCTATATCCTCGCCAAGATCAGTCGTATACAGCCATTCAATAACATCACCTTCATTAACCTTGTAAACCCCGGCGCCCTTGTTAGGAAACTCACCGTTTACTCGGTACATCCAGCCGCTCTTCGCGCCCAAATCGAATTCGTAAATATTATCGATGCCTTCGATATAAGCGCCGCCTTTAACACCTCTGTATTCCATTTGTATTTTGTTTTTTCTCGTAATTTTCTTCAATACATCTAGAACGGTATCGTCCTTCTTGAACTCTACGGCTGTAGGTGCAAGCACCGTTCCCGTATCTTTGTCCGCGACAATTGAAATCGTAACCGTCTGCACAGGATTCGGCGTTGCAACAGGCGTGACGGGCTTTGTCGTAGCCGTACCATCTGTTTTGTTTGGTTTCGCAGAAGCTGTAGGCTCCGTTTTTGGATCATCCAATTTCGGCTCATTTGTCTGCTTCGGCTTCGGGGAAGGTGTTGCTTGCTTATCGCCAGCGTTGTCAGTTGCCTTCGCTTTATCTTGATCTTTATCTTCGCTAGGCATCTGCGATGCCTCTGCCGTTTCTGATGCTGAAGTACTCGTTGGCTGCTCGTCAGCGGCTTTATCCGCTTCTTGCTCCACTTGTCCTTCGTTGCTGGTTTGTACTTGATTGGTATTGGAATTAACGCTCTGTGCCGGACTGGCACAGCCAGCTAATAAACCAATCACCAGCCATAGGATGATTAAGCTTGGTAACCATTTCTTACAGATCTTTGCCATCGTCTCTTTTCTACTCCTTTTTGTCTCATTCACACAAACCTTAACAATAAAAAAAAGACCCCCTTCTATTAGGGGATCTGCATGTCGAATGTAAGAATAGCAACCGTATATAACTAAAATATATGATGCGTCCTGCAAAACGATTACGCCTCCACATTCTTTACCCCCGAAGAATGAGAAACAAAATAAAAAAGGCAGGTTTCCTGGCTCGTGCGTCAACGCGATTCTCACACCTTCCCATCCTTGAATTGGACAGTGGCATTTGCAGAGAATCACTCTTCACATACAGTGGCGGGACCGCGCCGGCATTGAACCGGACTTCCCTATTAAGCAAACAAAAGCATGCTTTTGTTTGCACCTTCTCTATTCAATTATGCGATTATTTAATCAATCATATCGGGATTGCTGGGGTTTGTCTATATGGGATTTGAATGATTCGATCGCAAATAGCAGCTGCATCCTCTTGATCATGGGTGACGAACATACAAGTAATTTGGGCTTTGTGAAGCAATCGCTTCAGCTCCTCCCGAATGCTTTGCTTTAAGTGTGCATCCAAACTGCTAAATGGCTCATCCATCAACAGCATCAAGGGAGACGGGGCAAGCGCACGAGCAAAAGCAACACGCTGCTGCTGACCGCCGCTAAGCTCATGCGGATAACGCTTGACGAAATCATTTAACTGTATCAGCTCCAGCATTTCATCCAGCCGTATGAATCTATCTTTTCTCGATAATCGATGTAAACCAAATAATATATTTTGACCGACAGTCAGATGAGGAAACAACGCATAATCCTGAAACACCATGCCTATGCCGCGCTGCTCAGGCTGAATAAACTGCTGATCATCCACTAAAACCCTGCCGCCAGCGGCAATACACCCCGAGGCAGGAATCTCAAGCCCGGCAATAATCCGCAGCAGCGTGCTTTTCCCGCAGCCGCTTTGACCAAGCACTCCAACCACTTCACCCTTCTGCATTTGCATCGTAAAGTTTTCTAATACACTCTTTTTCCCATTATCATAGCTAAAAGAAACGTTAGTCAGCTCAAAAAAGTTCATCTGGATTTCTTCTCTCCCAACCAATGATAAACAAAAACAGTTGCCACGCCCACCGTGATTATGAATAAAGACGGTACGGAAGCTTGATGAATTTGCTCATCGCTTGCATATTGATAGGCTTTTGTCGCTAGCGTCTCAAAATTAAACGGGCGCAGCAGCAGCGTCAGCGGCAGCTCCTTCATAATTTCCATAAAGGTAAGCAGGAAGCCTGCTAATATGGAGCCTTTTATTAAAGGTAAATCCACTTTGAAGAAAGTCGCAGTCATACCTTTGCCGAGCGTTCTGGAAGCTTCAGAATAACGATTGCCTATTTTATCAAATCCTGCTTCCACCGCATTAAATCCTACACCAAGGAAGCGGATTACATAGGCGAAAATAAGCATCACGAGCGACATGCTGAGCACGAGCTTGCTCGATCCAAAGCCTAACCATGAATAGACGCCGCTTAATTGATGGTCTAGGGAAATAAACAAAGCAAGCACGCCAATGGACAAAACAGCACCCGGGATAGAATAGCCCATTAAAATTAGCTTCGTTGCTGCAAGCGACAAAAGCGACCGATTCAGGCTGCGGCTTACATTGGCGGCAATAACAGCAAGCACCATCAACACGGTAATCGCAACAATGGAAACCAAAAGCGTGTTGGAGACGAGCTGCGCAAATTTGCTGTTCAATACATCTTGATATGTCCATGTCGCCCAAACGAGGAGCTGAACTACTGGAATAGCGAACGAAAGGGCAAATATAACCGTGCTCACAAAAATAGCAGCAGCTGTCCCTAAATAGGATAACTTCCTTCGTTTAAGCGGATTGAGCTTGCTTGTCGCGGAATGATACATTTTTCGCCTGCGAAGCAGTCTCTCCAGAATAAACAAACCAATAATAGCGCTCATTAGGAGTGCAGATAATTTCAGGGCAGAATCAACGTCATACATACCAAACCATGTTTTGAAAATTGTTGCAGTAAACGAAGCAATGCCAAAATGTTTGGTTACTCCAAAATCATTTAGTACCTCAAATGCGACGAGGCTGGCTCCGCCGATAATTGCAGCCTGTGACAAAGGCAATACGATTCGAAAAAAAATATGAAGCTGCCCTTTGCCGAGCAATCTTGCGTTTTCTATGAAAGCTGCGCTTTGCTTCTCCATAAAGGTTTTGGTCATCAAATAAATGTAAGGAAATAAAAACATTGAAAATATGAAAATAGCGCCTTTCATGGACAATATATCAAAATAAGCTTGGTTAGGGGTTACGCCGAGCGTATTTCGCATAAAAACTTGTATGCTGCCCGTATAGCTCAGCATAGAACCGTAAGTATAAGCTGCAATATATGGTGGAATAGCCAGTGGCAGCAAAAATGCAAAGTGAAAAAACTTCCGCATCGGGAAATCATAGGCTGCAACAAGCCATGCAAGCGACACGCCGATGACGACGGAGAAAAAAACCGATCCTACTACAAGATAGAAAGATTGAACGACAGAATCAAACAGCATATAATCTTTGATTTGCTGCCAGTTTTCATTCGGTTTGTCAAACAAACCGAAAAAAATATAAAGAGACGGAATAAGGGCCATGATGGCCCCTATTACGCTCAATATAACCCAGCCGTTCAATATTCTCTTTAAATTTCGCAAAGAGATGGAAGCCATCATTATTATTTCCAGCCTACCTTAGCCAGAAGCTCGACTGCTTTTTTGTTATGATCGCCCAGCTTGGAGAAATCCAGCTTCTGTGTTTTAAAGTCACCCCAGCCCTTTAACAACTCAGGCTTTTCTGCAGCAGCATTTACAGGAAATTCGAAGCTTCCTTGCGTTAACAGCGTTTGCCCATCCTTGCCTGTCATGAATTCGATCAGTTTAACAGCGTTATCTTTATTCTTAGCATGCTTAGTAAGGCCTACGCCGCTGATGTTAAGATGTGTGCCTGTCGTTTCTTGGTTCGGGAAGAATACGCCAATTTTCTCAGCAACCTTAACCTCTTCCGCATCCTTCGAATTCAACATTTGCCCAACGTAATAAGTATTCATAATCGCAACATCACCTAGACCAGCAACGACCGCTTTCGCTTGGTCGCGATCTCCGCCTTCAGGATCACGAGCAAAGTTTGCTACAATCCCCTTCGCCCATTCTTCAGCTTTTTGCTCTCCATTTAGTTCGATGAATGAAGCAAGCAGCGACTGATTGTAAAGGCTGGCAGACGAGCGCGCCAATACTTTCCCTTTCCATGCAGCACTTGCAAGATCTTCATAGGTGGATAGCTGCTCCGGCTTTACACGATCTTTGGCATAAACGATAACTCGTGCACGGGTTGCAATACCAACCCAATTGTTCTCGTTATCCCGCAGCTCTGCGGGTACATTGCTATCAACCGTTGTGGATTGAATCGGCTGAAGCACATCATTTTGCTTCGCATAATTTAGAACGCCGCCATCTACTGTAATGAACAGATCTGCTTCTGAGCTTTCTCCTTCTCGCTTCAAACGTTCAACGAGCTCTTCTGCCGTACCTTTAATTTCATTGACTTTAATGCCTGTTTCTTTCGTAAAGGCATCAAACAACTGGCTGTCAACATCGTAATGTCTTGCGGTAAACACGTTTACGACTTGCTCTTTGCCGTTATTCTTACTCGTATCATTACTTCCACCAGCCGCTTCAGTCGTTGCTGGGCTCGCCTCTGGCGATGGCGAAGAAGCATTCGTCTTATCGTTTCCTGCATTATTCGCTCCACAACCTGCTAATACGAGCACTGTCAGCATCGTTAACAATACGACACTTACGATATAATCCTTTTTCATCTTGGTCATACCTCTCATTCTCTCTTTTAATTTGATAATGAAAATCATTACCACCAACTCAACAGTTCCTATTGTAACCGACTAAAATGAGAAAATGCTGTGAAAATAAAAAAAGCTACCCGACATTCATTTTCGGGCAGCTCGTTTAAAAATAGCTGAAACGGTTGTACCTTGATGAAGTTTACTTTCAATAAGCAAACTACCGTCATATCGTTGCACCAAACGGTTCGCAATCGCCAGCCCGAGTCCCTGACCGCCGCTTGTGCCGCTCCTCGAACGGTCTGCCCGGTAAAAACGATTCATAACGAGCGGTAAATCCTGATCGGATATGCCTACGCCAAAATCCGTGACTTGTATGACAACATCCGTTTCCCCTAGTAAGCAGCATAACTCTATTTTTCGGCTTTCTCCCGAATAGTTGACTGCATTATCGAGTAAGATGAGCATAATTTGCTCTAGATGCTGCTCAGACACAAATAGATCTACGTCTGACAAAAGACTCAAATCAGCTTGAAAAGTGAACTCCGGATGAAGCACCTCTATATTTCTAATAAGCTGTTCCATCTTCTGCTTCGAATGGCTGCTCATCTCATCTCCGTAAGTCGGCTCTTTCTCCGCACGTGACAATGCGAGCAGCTCCTGTACAAGTCCTTTCAGTCGAGCAATTTCCTGCGACGAAGCTTGCAAAGACTCTTCCAGAACTGCAGGGTCATCCTTTCCCCAGCGCTGCAGCAGTGCGAGATGACCTTCAATAATGGCGATTGGCGTTCTTAATTCATGAGAAGCATCCTCTACAAATTGTTTCTGTTGCCCGAACGAGCGCTCAAGCTGATCCATCATTTCATTAAACAGCTTCATGAGCGTTGCAATTTCATCATTTTTATTTTCGTTTAGCTGAACCCTTTCTTGTAAGCCCTTCTGCTTTACGCCAGTCATGGCAACATTCATCGCTTGAAGCGGCTTAAGCAGCTGACGAGCCAGCAATCCTCCGCCGATGCCGCTAATAACAATGGCACCGACACAGCAAATTAACATAATTCGAAAAAAAGCTGAACTAAGCTTCTCAAAATCCTCAATGTTTTTTACAATTTCGATTGTTCCGTTAAACGAGAAGATCGTTAAAGGGCTGCGCATAAGCAGCAGGTTTTGGTCAAGAAACCACGACCCTTTGTCAGTTAAACTCGAAGAAGGATAAGCATTTAACCACTGCTCTGTTAGATTATCAGAGACAATTATGATCGGTGCTCCATCTTCATCAAGCACGCGAATTAGCTGATTTTTACCATTTACTTTCTCAAGAAAACCTCTGATCGAGCTCAGTTCCGATTCGTCGAAAGTGAACTCCTTTTCCAACAAATAGTTTAATACTTCCCGCATATCTTCCTGTGTAGTCGTCTCTGCTTGTTTCTTCATCCACTTCTCTACAAACATATATTGAACAGCGTTATAAGCAGCAAATAGCAGAAATAGCAGCAGCGCCGACCATAATGTCAGCTTCCACTTGATCGGTATGCGTGAGAAACTTACGCGCAAATTATTCATTTTTTCATCACATACCCAATACCGCGCAGCGTCTGAATGCAGCTCGTTCCTCCGGGGACATCAATCTTATTGCGCAAATATCTCACATATACATCAACAACATTCGTATCGACAGCCGCATCGTAACCCCATACGGTATCAAGCAGCGTTTCGCGTGAGAACACACGGTTCGGATTTTGCATGAAAGCAAGCAGCAATCCATATTCCCGCTTAGTCAACTCTATGATTTGTTCGCCTCTGCTAACGATTCTAGCGTCTAAATCAACACTTAACTCACCTGAAGACAAAATGGAACGCTGATCTGATGCAAGCATATCCTGTCTCCTAAATACAACGCGTAGACGTGCAAGCAGCTCTTCAATCGCAAACGGTTTCGGGATATAATCGTCCGCACCGCTATCAAGGCCAGATACTCGGTCCGTAACGCTGTCTCTCGCTGTCAGCATAAGAATAGGTGTTGCTTTTGATTCACGAATACGCCTGCAAACCTCTAGTCCGTCCATACCAGGCAGCATAAGATCCAATAAAATAACATCCCACTCTTCTCGCAAGGCGCGCTCCAATCCACTATTGCCATCATAAGAAACAACTGTCTCAAACGATTCATGACGCAGCTCAAGCTCAATAAAACGCGCTAAATTTCTTTCGTCCTCAATAAGTAAAATCTTTTTCATGGATTGACCCGCCTTTAGTAATGCAAATGCTTCTCTGCAGCATATTTTCAATCATTGTAATTGATAATTGTTCTCACCGTCAATCATTCTATTAAAAAAGAGACAGCCCATGTTCCCATAGACTGTCTCTAGTATTCAAATCTATTATTTCTGTTTGCTCACATGAACCCGTTTAATGAAGAAAGCAACGATCAGACCGATAATGGCAACAATCATAGCGAAAATAAATGCGTTCTGAATACCCGCCGTCAAAGCAAGCGGAGCATTTGCCGGATCTGTAGGATCTGCTACATCCTTCATAAAGCCTGTCATTCCTGCGGTCATAATACTTACTGCAACTGCGGTACCGATAGCGCCAGCGACCTGCTGCAGTGTATTCATAATCGCCGTACCATCCGGGTACAACTCGCGTGGCAGCTGGTTGAGCCCGTTTGTTTGTGCAGGCATCCATACCATCGAAATACCGATCATCAAGCATGAATGAAGGACAATAATTAACGTAATGGTTGATGCTGTCGTTATGCCTGAGAAGAACCATAGCGCAGCGGCAACGATGACAAGACCTGGAATAACGAGCCACTTAGGACCAAACTTATCGAACAGGCTGCCCATAATGGGAGACATAATTCCGTTAATAAGACCGCCTGGCAGCATAATGAGGCCAGCTGTCAGTGCGCTAAGACCAAGTCCACTGATCAAATACATAGGCAGAACGAGCATAGAAGATAAAATAACCATCATACAAATAAATACCATTAATGTTCCTACAACAAACATCGGATGCTTAAACGCCCGTAAGTTCATCATCGGCTGCTTCATCGTCAATTGACGAACAGCGAAAATCGCAAGGGACAAAATACCAACGATCATGGTCGCAATCACTTTTGTACTGCCCCAGCCGCCTTCACCTTCACCCGCGCTGCTAAAGGCAAACACGATGCCGCCGAAACCCAGCGTTGAGAATACGAGAGAAAAAATATCAATTTTCGGTTTTGTTATGGTAGAAACATTTTGCATATACATAATCCCGAATAATAGTGCAATGACTAGGAACGGAAGCGACAACCAGAAAATCCAGTGCCAGCTTAAGTTTTCAATCAAAAGTCCTGCAATCGTCGGGCCTACAGCAGGCGCAACCATAATAACAAGCCCAATTACACCCATTGCCGCTCCCCGCTTCTCTGCCGGGAAAATAATGAGGATCGTGTTAAACATAAGCGGCAGCAAAAGCGCCGTTCCGACTGCTTGGATAACACGCGCAGCCATAAGAACTTCAAAGCTTGGTGCGAGCGCCGCTACCAATGTACCTAGTACGGAGAAACTGAGTGCAGCTATGAAAAGCTGCCTTGTCGAGAACCATTGGAGCAGCAGTCCCGATACGGGAACCAATATGCCCAGCGTCAGCAAGTATCCCGTTGTAAGCCACTGTACCGTTGGCGCCGTAATATCAAAGACGCGAATTAAATCGCTTAGTGCTACATTTAATGCCGTTTCACTAAACATTCCGATAAAGCCGCTTAATAATAATGAAATCATAATGGGGATTACTTTATATTTTTGCCCCGTATTTTGTTGCGATTCTGTCATTGTTGCTTGCAAGCCTTCCACTCTCCTATTATCTATCTAGCATTTATTCATGACTTCTCATAGAGAAGGACATTTATTAATGATATACGGCAAACATTTCGCTGCGGATAACAACGGCTGCTTGTCCCGATTCGTCAGCGTTAGAATGAGCGCACCTTCCAATAAGGAAACGGTGACGACGCCAACCTCAACTGCTCTAGTGTCTTCCATTCCAAGCTGAACCAGCCTATCGGAAATCACGTTCTGCCATGCTGCAAATACACCTTGTCCAGCTGCTCTCAGCGTTTCGCTAATCGATGAGGTTTCGACTGCCATCCAGAAGCTAAACGGCATATAACCCTTATAATCAAACTTCTCTGCGTCATCAGCCATATCAAATACAAAAGCCTGAACGGCTTCAGCAGGGTCCTCATAATCAGCAAATTTCTTTCTCCATTTCTCAATCACAAGCTCCTTCGTGCAGTTAATGCATTCCAGCGCAAGCTCTTCCTTGCCGTTTGGGAAATAATAATAAAGAGATCCCTTCGGACAATCACTTTCTTTAATAATTTGGCTTAATCCCGTCGCATGATAGCCCTGCGTAAAAAAAAGCCTAGCTGCCGTATCAAGTATGGCATGCCTTGTATTATGTTTTTCCGACATTGATTCACTCCTCGATTATAACGATCGGTCTATATAATAAAAACATTGATCCGCTTATCAAGTCAACCTTTTTTTATATCCAGTAACAATAGAACCAATCGTCCTTCGATCCTATTAATACATAAATCAACTTAATAATGCGTTTATTATATATTTTTAATATTAAATATAGGTTGCTATAATCAGATTTACATTGAAAGGAGGAATGAAACATGAATTATAGGAAACTAGGTAAAAGCGGCTTATTAGTAAGCGAAGTGGCTCTCGGAAACTGGATAACCCACGGTGCACAAGTGGATGACAACACCGCACAAGCATGCGTAAATGCTGCACTAAACGCTGGAATTTCAACTTTCGATACAGCTGATGCTTATTCGGAGACGAGGGCGGAATCGGTCTTAGGTCATTGTTTAAAGGGAATACGTCGTGAAAGTATTGAATTGTGCACGAAGGTTTTTCATCCAACAGGGAACGGGCATAACGATAGAGGGTTATCACGCAAGCATATTATGGAATCCTGCCATGCTTCACTTCGCAGATTACAGACGGACTATATTGATATTTATTATGCTCACCGATTTGATACGACCGTATCGCTTGAAGAGACATTTGTGGCGTTTTCCGATTTGGTTCGACAAGGAAAAGTTTTGTATATCGGCGTAAGTGAGTGGACAGCAGATCAGATAACGCAAGGATCGGCTTTGGCAAGGGAGCTGAAAGTTCCTTTTGTTGCGAGTCAACCCCAATATTCTATGCTTTGGCGGGTTATTGAAGCCGAGGTTATTCCCGCTTGCGAGCGTGAAGGAATTGGTCAGATTGTATGGTCACCACTTGCGCAAGGTATTCTTTCCGGTAAGTATGCTCATGACAAGCCTATACCAGAAGGCTCGCGCGCTTCTACGGCCGCTGGTTCGCCGTTTTTCAAACGTTTGGCAGGACAATGGTTGAATAAAGAAGTCCTTCAGGCAATAGAACAACTAGGGCCGATTGCACAAAAATGCAGCTTAACGCTGCCACAGCTCGCGGTAGCGTGGGTTTTGCAAAACCCGCAGGTGTCCTCCGTTATCATTGGCGCCTCGAAGCCGGAGCAGGTATTGGAAAACGTAAAAGCGGCAGGAGTTAGTCTAGATGCTGAGATTATAATGCAAATAAATAACGTATTAAAAGACGTTGCTCAATTTGATGCTAGTAAAACAGGTTAGAGCGTTCTCACAAGTCAGTTAGTCTGGCTAGCGGCTGTTTCCTCCACTGCTTTTAGAAAATGAGTCAGAACCGTTTCACTCTTCTCTGTTTTCCAGGCTGCATAAAGAGGAACACGCGGTGTATCCTCATCAAATGATCGAAATACGACATCACTGCGTTGAAATACGGAAACCGAAGAGGGAACAATTGAGATGCCTATGCCTGCAGCTGCCAGATTTACAATCGTGTACATTTGAACAGCTTCCTGCACGATGCGGGGCTGAAATCCATGCTGCCTGCAAAAATCTACAATTAGGTCATGAAATGAAGCCCCCATATGATGTGGTGACAAGATAAAGGGTTCTTCCCTCAAAGAATGCAGTGAAACGGTTGGTTGATCGGCTAACGGATGTGTTTTGGGCAATACAGCAACAAGTGATTCGTTCGTGAACAGTCTAGATGTGATATGTCTTGAAGGGTCCAGCAACCGATGGAATCCAACATCTATTTCCCCATCATGCAGCGCTTTCAGTTGCTCAGCAGATGTCATTTCAGATAGTGTAAGCTGTACATCTGGGAACCGTTCTCGATATTTCTTTAGAACATTGACCATCATACCGCCTGCTGCTGAATCCACAAACCCGATGGATAAATTGCCTATTTTACCTTCACTTGCAAGTTGTGTCATCTTTATCGATCGTTCCAAATGAGCAACAATGTTTCTCGATTCCTCCAAAAATATCGCACCAGCAGTCGTAAGTCGAACCTGTCTCTTGGTTCGTTCCAAAAGTTTCACACCAAGCTCTTCTTCAAGAACTTGAATTTGTTGGCTCAATGGAGGCTGAGTCATATTCAGCTTTTGGGCAGCACGGTTAAAATGCAGCTCTTCTGCTACTGCGATAAAATAACGCAGCTTTTTCAAGTCCATAGACATCATACCTCTTCCTGTATCAGCTCTGATTTATCAACCTTTCGTCCATGCTCTTATATCGCCATCGTACCCGATCACGTATCGCACCGCAAATTTTTTATTAACGGTTTGAATTCATCCACATGCAAAAAGGCAGCCGAAAATGTCCGGCTGCCTTCGCATTTAAACGGTTGATTTAGAAACGAGCAGCTGATGCTGCTGCTTCCTCAAGACCTTTTGCTACAATAGCTTCTGCTTGGTCAGGAAGTTGGTTGTGACCTTCAATGATGATGCTCTCTAGGTTAGTCACACCGTAGAAGCCCATTACGGTGCGGATAAAGTTATGTGCCATTTCAACCGAAGCTGCAGGGCCTTCGGAATAAATGCCGCCGCGAGCAGTAAGCAATACGACTTTTTTATCAGTGATCAGACCAACTGGGCCTTCAGCTGTATATTTGAACGTTTTGCCAGCTTGTGAAAGGTAGTCGATATAAGTGTGCAATACTGCAGGAACAGTGAAGTTCCAAAGCGGGAATGCAAATACCACTTTATCCGCCGCAAGAAATTGATTCATATATTTGTCCGAAACAGCTACAGCTGCTTGCTCTTCAGGTGTAAGGTCATAACCGCGAGCTGCTTTGAAGTTGCCGTTAATCATATCAGCGTTCATGTAAGGCAAGTTTTCATTGAACAAATCAAGCTCAACCACTGTGTCTTCTGGATGGCTAGCTTTAAAGCTGTCTAGAAAAGATTGATATAGCTTAACGCTGACTGCCTGTTCGATTCCACGATCGTTTGCTTTAATAAATAATACTGTACTCATTGTATATTTCCCTCCAAGATGTTTGTTTACTTTTTGTAAGTACCTTAATTGTATATAGTTTTAGGGCAACAATCATCGGTAAATAGACCGAAAAATCGACATAAAAAAACCGCCAAAGGCGGAGAGCTAGTCTTACGACTATAGTCTTACGTCAGCGTGTTATTCAGGTTCTCGCATTAACTGCACCGCGTATAACGCAGCTTGCGTTCGGTCCGTTAAATCCAATTTGCTTAAAATGCTGCTCACATGCGTTTTGACTGTTTTCTCCGCTACAGTGAGCGAGTGAGCAATATCTTTGTTGCTCATTCCTTTGGTAAGCAATTGCAGCACCTCTAGCTCTCTCGGAGTCAATATTTCACTTAACTCACGAATAGGTAGCCCTTTCACCGAACTAATCTGCGGCGATACTTGAGCGAGTAACGCACTCGCTATATCCGGATGCAGCTGAATATTTCCTTTATAGGCGCTGCGAATCGCTTCTGCAAGCTGATCAGGCTCTACATCCTTCAGCATATACCCAGCAGCTCCGGATTGTAGAGCAGGCACGATATGACTGCGATCCGAAAAGCTGGTGAGCACAAGCACTTTAATATCCGGATTTTGCCTAGCGATTAAATTGCTCGCCTCGATCCCATCCATAACCGGCATGTTCAGATCCATCAGTATGATATCAGGCTTTAGTTCAGCAGCTTTTTCCACCGCTTCCTTGCCGTTATTCGCTTCACCCACCAGCTCAAAATCAGGCTGCATGCTTAGAAAAAAAGAAATTCCCTTCAACACAATTTGATGATCATCAACGAGCAATATTTTTATCGTCAAAACAGTTCCTCATTCCTCTTCCCACATTTCCATTTCCGTTGCAATCGGTATAACAGCTGTCACCATTGTAGGCTGCCCTTTTCCGCCCGTTATCGTTAGCTCTCCGCCAAGCGTTTCTGCACGTTCCCGCATCGTCAGCATTCCCATGGTCAGTTTTCCTTTACGCTTCTCTTGCGAAAAACCGCGGCCTCGATCCAATATTTCCAAGCAGGCGCGAGACTCTGTTTTGATGAGCCGCACATAAACGGTATTCGTATCTGCATGTTTTCTTACATTATTAAGCGCCTCTTGCCCGATTCTCCAAAGGGCTTCTTCAATCGCACGCGGAAGCTCGCGAACGCCCTCCACCTTCTCATACACGGTTAAGTCCATGCTCTTGCCATATTGCTTAAGCGCAGTAATCAACCCATGCTCAAGACCTGCCGGCCGCAGCTGCCAAATCAGCGTTCTCATTTCCTTCAGCGCTTCCTGTGACAGTTGTCTTATTTCTTGTAACGATCGTTCCACGACAGGTTCTTTGCCTGCCAGCACCGTCTCGGCGCCCTTCGCTAGAAAGGATAAAGAGAACACCTTTTGAATAACCGAATCATGCAAATCTCTAGCCATTCGATTTCTCTCTTCCATGCGTGCGAGCTCGCGCCGCTGCTCATATACCCGCAAATTTTCTACGCTTAACGTGAAATGATCCCCAAGCGAATACATGAAGTCCTCTAAGTAATCATCAAACTGCTTGCCTAACTGACTGCTTACAAACAGAACGCCAATAGGGCGGCTGCGAATGCGAAGCGGTATTGCGACTGCTGATGAGAATGGCGGTATCCCTATGGATGATAAAGACGAGCAGGAATTGCTGTCGCATACGGACTGTTTGACAAGACGATTCTCATGAAACGCTTTGCTAACCATCCCGCCTTGATCGATGGCAAGCGAAAGCCACTCTTTTCGGACGTGATTGTCTGTATAATGTGCGCGAAGCGATAATTGCTCTTGTTCATACATAAATAACGATACATGCTGCCAGTTGAACGTATCGCCTATATGGCTAACCGCTTGCAGCGGCAGATGGTTTATATCTTGTATGGCGTTTATTTTCTGAATAACATCACCAAGCTTCGCATAATGAATCGCATGCTGCTCCTGCACCTGATACAGGCGGATTCGCTTAATCGCCGTCCCGATCTGATAAGCAACGGCTTGCAGAAGTGCAAGCTCCTCCTCAGTAAAACGATCCTTGCCAGCTTCAGCAACATTTAACAAGCCGAATTGATCCGTTCCTGCTCGTAGCGGAACCGTCGCATGATGAGTAACACCCTCATTATCACCAAGCTTGTTCGTGATGGCATATGTAATTCTTGAACACTCTATAATATTTACCGCTTGATCCAGCTTGTTTTGCTTAAAGCTTTCAATGCACCAGCAAACCTCGCCGCACATGACCGCCTGATTGTTTGCCGCTAAACCTTGAGGCAAATTATATGTAGCCGCGCAAAGGTTTTCACTTTTATTGTCAATCATAAATATCCAGCCCGTAGTAAAACCTGTAACCTGAAGCAGCTTGGCAAGCACATCATTCAGCATTTGATCCATGTCGTTTGTGCTGTTAAGTGTCTCTGCTATCTCCTTCAATGCGACCAGCTCATAAGCTCTTTTTTCTCTGGACATGCTTCCACTTCCTTCTAAGCACACATTATACACCTACCTGAACCGCAAAAAAAAGAGCCGATCCAAAGCAGCTTGCACTGCTTATGCTGGATGGCAGGCTCTTTGGATTAGCGCTTTCGAAACGGCTTTTTGATCAAAAGAATATAACAGGCTACAGCACCCAGCTCTGCAATGGCTATCCAAATTCCCATAGGGAGCGCATTTGCGCTGCCGCCAAGACCTACGAGCGGTGAAATAATGCCCCCAAATGTAAAGGATAATATCCCGAGCAATGCAGATGCGCTGCCCGCAGCATAGCCATGCTTTTGCATCGCTAAGGAGAAGCCAGTCGTCGAAATAATACCAACGCTTGCTACAACAAAAAACAATGGCACAAGAATCGCAGCGAGCGGCGCGTCAATTAATATCATGATAAGCAATATTCCGCCGGCTGATGCCGAACAAGAGATGAGCTTGTAACGAAATCATCCGTTAGCTGCGGCAGCGCCGGCAAATACATGTCAAGGGACAACGGCCCAAACGCGGAGAGCGAT
Source organism: Pristimantibacillus sp. Z349TD_6 (assembly GCF_056173205.1). Classification (NCBI taxonomy): domain Bacteria; kingdom Bacillati; phylum Bacillota; class Bacilli; order Caryophanales; family Paenibacillaceae; genus Pristimantibacillus (SeqCode); species Pristimantibacillus sp. Z349TD_6. The sequence goes on from NZ_CM149662.1 coordinate 5,162,904, forward strand.
CCAAGCAAGAGGATCAGCCAAAGCCGTTTAATGCCAGTGGATTGATGTTGAGTTTGGATTTTTTTCTGAGCAAGCAAGTGGGGCATCTCCCTCTGTGGTACTTTTTCCTTGATCCACTTTATCACCTTTCATTATTTGTTCCAATAGAAAAGTCGTTTCATCAAATATTTGTCCTCTTTTGTTTTGTTTGTTATGATTGAGCTAATAATGTCGTTTAACGTAGCATCTTGTAGCTACCATTTAGGAGGATCACATGCAAAAGATTAAAATTTTCTCCGGCACTTCGAACCAGAAGTTGGCTGAGGAGTTATGTAAAGAACTTGAGCTCCCGCTAGGCAATGTCGCAATATCAAGGCATCAAAGCGGTGAGATTCATGTTTCATACGGAGAACCTATTCGTACTTGTGACGTATTCATCGTCCAATCACTTTCCCATCCCGTAAATGAGCATTTAATCGAAACTCTCGTCATGATAGACGCTGCCAAACGAGCATCAGCGAAAACCATTAATATCGTTATGCCATACTATGGTTATGCACGTCAGGAAAGAAAATCGGCACCGCGAGAGCCAATCTCCGCTAAGATGGTAGCCGATGTATTGACTACCGTTGGAGCAAACCGAATCATTACCGTCGATTTGCATGCAGATCCGATTCAAGGCTTCTTCGATATTCCAGTCGATCATTTAACGGCGCTTGATTTGATCATTGATTATTTGCGAAGCAAAAACATCAAAAATCCTGTTGTCGTATCGCCAGATGCGGGCCGAGCTACAACTGCCGAGAAGCTTGCCGGCTTGCTTGACTGTCCATTTGCGATCATGATCAAAAATCGTCCCGCTCATAATCAGTCTGAAATCACGCATATCATCGGTGATGTTGAAGACATGACACCAATTATTATTGAAGACTTAATTGATACAGGCAGCACAATTGTAAATGTCGTAGAAGCGCTTAAGAAAAAAGGCGCGCATGATTCCTACATATGTGCAACGCATGGCCTATTCTCAGCCAATGCGCTTGAGAAGCTGGATCATCCGAACATCCGCGAAGTCGTTATTACGGATACGATCAGTATTGGCCAAGAGCATTCGAGTAAATTTGTCGTACTGCCGATGTCCCCGCTCCTTGCAACCGCCATTAAAATCATTACCGAAGGCGGCTCGATTGCAACGTTGTTTAAATCAGGCTCATAGGCCGTTAGTAAAGCAAAATAACATATAACATCAATTATACCCCCTTGCTCTTTCGCAAGGGGGTATTTATGTTGCATGCGTATAGCTATGGTAAACCGTGGCAAAATAGGTGTATCAATCAAGACGGCAGCGAGGATGGGAGGACGCAAGCAATGGATCAAACAGAACCTATCAGCTCAGACCTGAAAGTAAACATAGAACGTATAAAAGAAATTTTTTCGGATACAAGCGATTTAGTCATAAGGAATCTAACGATCAAGCAAACAACTGAGCAAGCAGCACTCATCTACATCGATGGGCTGACAGATGGAGCAGCAATTAATAGTGACGTCCTTCGTCCCTTGCAGCTAGATTCGAGCGAGGGAAAACCTGGTGATGAGTTAATGATGACCATTGGACAAATCGTACCCGAAACGGATTGGTACCAAATTGAGATAGCAATACTGCACGGTAAATCCATATTATTCGTGAGCGGCAGAGAGATGGCCTATGTGCTTGGCACAAGCGGCTGGCCGCAGCGGGCAATCGAAGATCCACAAATGGAAGCCTCCTTAAAAGGCGCCCATCAAGGCTTTGTCGAAACCAGCGGCCAAAATATCGCTATGATCAGACGTTATATCCCGAATCGCGAATTAAAAATGAAACGGCTGATTGTCGGTCGGCGCGGCCAGACCTCCGTAACGATTATTTACCTGGAGGATGTAATGAATCCTCAATTGTTAAACGATCTTAAGGATCGAATTCAAAAGATTGACGTAGATGTCATTTTAAACACGGGTGAGCTGGCAGAGCTGATCGAGGATAATCCCTTCTCACTCTTCCCGCAATTCGTTCTTACCGAGCGGCCAGATTCTGCAGCATCGCAAATTTTGCAAGGAAGATGTGTCGTTGTCGTCGACCGCTCGCCAAGCGTACTCGTTGCTCCAATCAGCTTCTACTCTTATTTCCAAAGCATCGACGATTATAGTACTCGTTGGTCCATTGCAACCTTTTTGAGGCTGCTGCGAATGTTTGCATTTATTACTGCTACATTTTTGCCTGCCTTTTATATCGCAGTTGTTTCCTTCCATATTGAGATCATTCCAATGAAGCTGCTTCTCACCCTGGGAGAATCACGCGGACAAGTACCGTTTCCACCTTTTGTGGAGGCCATTATAATGGAAATCACTTTGGAAATGCTCCGTGAAGCTGGCGTCCGGCTGCCCGCCCCCGTTGGCCAGACTGTTGGCATCGTTGGGGGTATTGTACTTGGACAAGCTGTCGTTCAAGCTGGCTTAATAAGTAACGTTATGGTTATCGTTGTAGCATTTACGGCCATTTCTTCATTTATTTTGCCAAATTACGATATGGTTGCAGCCGTTCGCTTAATTCGTTTCATGCTCATGATTTTATCCTCACTATTCGGGTTTGTTGGGATCATTGTTGGTTTGATGACGATGATCGCTCATTTATTAACGCTTAAATCGCTTGGCATGCCATATGGAAGCCCACTGGCTCCGCTCCGTTTCTCAGATTTGAAGGACACCCTAATAAGAGCACCATTATGGCTGATGGAAAAGAGACCAAAAAACGCGCTCCCGCTTCAAGAAAAACGTCAAACAAACACTCGGAAGGAGGATTGAGCACATTGACGAACACCGAAGGTAATACGATAACTTCGATGCAATTTATTTTTATTATTTCCGGTATTCAGATTAGTGTCGCCGTCCTTTCCTTACCGAGAAAGTTAGCAGAAATAGCAGGAACGGATGGCTGGATTTCCATTCTAATTGGTTATGCCATCAGTCTTTTATGCGGGTATATCATTATTATGGTGATGAGACATTGTTCGGATAAAACATTAATTGATGCGCTGCCTGCAATGATGGGGAAATGGCTTGCCAAAGGATTTACCCTATTGTTGGCCTTGTTTTTCCTCTCTCTTATGTATGACGGTCTTGTGCGCACCATCCTGATTATTAAAATTTGGCTGATGCCAAACACACAGTCCTACATACTCATGATTCTGCTGTTAATACCCGCTTATAAAATCGCTATAAACGGTCCTCGCATCTTAGGACGATACGCCGAGCTAGTAGCTGTCATATCATGCTGGTTGCCCTTTGTTTATCTATTTACCCTTAAATATGCTCATTGGCTCAACTTGCTGCCCATATTAAAAGTAGGCTGGCTTCCCGTCCTCTCGGCGGTGAAAGCAACGATCTATCCGAACCTGGGCCTCGCTGCCGTTTTTATATTTTATCCTTATTTAGTTAAGAAGGATAAAGCTGCTTCTTCACTGTTTATATCCAATACGATTACCCTATCCGTACATCTATTTATTACAATCATATGCTTCATTTACTTCAGTCCCCATGAAATCACACTTTATAATGATCCAATCATCAGTATTCTCAAAACAATTGAATTTCGCTTTATTGAACGGATTGAGGTGCCTTTCATCGCTTTTTATTTGTTCGTCTTCTCACTCGTTTGGATTCCGTCTATGTATATCGTCTCTTTCTGCATAAGCAAGGTTTTCGAGCTAAGCAACCATCGTGTCCCATTACGTATATTGTGCATTATTCTTGCGATAGCTACTTTTATTCACATCCCCTCATTCAAGCGAAGCGATCAAATTGAATTATGGCTTACTTGGTTTGGTTTTGGGATGGAATATATACTACCTAGTCTACTGCTGCTATATATGGTCATTTACAAACGAATACATCGGAGGGCTGATCTATGAAGCTGCGCCTCTTTTTTGTATGTTGCTTGTTCATTACGATTTGCCTTACTGCATCCGCCTGCGGGGATCAGCTGTATTTAGAAAATGCGGCAACACCGCTTGCTCTTGGCATGGATTTGGATAAAAATGAGAAATTTCATTTTTATTCTTCCGCTCCTGTTTTCAGCAAAAACATAAAGAAAAAGAGTCAAGAAACATCAGGAAGCGCTAATTCGCTTCGCCAATCCAAAGCGATTCAAGACTCGCAATCAAGCGGCTCCATCCAAGGTCGAAATTACCAAGTGATCCTCCTAGGCAGACATTTTCTGAGTTACGAGGACTGGTTTCCGATGCTTGATGTGTTGTTTCGTGATGCAAGAAACACAGTAACCGACCGTGTTATTGCTGTTGATGGCTCATTAGAGGAGGTATTTTCACTAAATCCTCCTGATCAGCCGCTGCTTCCTATTCTGCTTCGAGGCATGGTGGATACCAAATCGATAAAATCGGAAACGTATGCGACGACCGCCCAAGAATTTCACAGGCAGTTTTATGATAAAGGCTTAACGCCTTACATTGCTGAGGTGAAGATCGTCAATAACCAGGTTAGGCTGAAAGGCTCAGCATTGCTGAATCAGAAAGGCAAATATGAGCTTTCTTTGGGCCCCCAAGAAACGATCCTGCTAAGTATTTTGCAGAAACAAGCGGCACCGGGCTTCAGCTTGTCCTATCCCATCCCTGGCGAGCCCGTAAACGGACCATTCGAAACGAATATTTTGAGCCTGACTGGCGCCAAAGTAAAAACAAAAATCAAAACAACCTATGAAAACAATAAATTCAAGTTTGATATTCACGTGAAGACAAGGGTCGGTCTCTCCGAGCATCTATTCCCTTTCAATGTAGAGAAGGATGATACAAAGCTGGAAAAACAGGTTGCTGTTCTCATGCAGGAGCAATTTACGAGCATTATCGAGAAACTGCAAAAGCATAAAATCGATCCCATAGGGCTTGGGGTGTATGCAAGAGCAAAGGAATACGAGAAATTTTGCAAGGTAGAGGATCATTGGAGTGAAGCATTTGCAAGTGCAGAAGTGCGTGTAAAGGTAGACTTAGAAATAGCTTCAATGGGGCCTGTTAAGTAAGTATCGAGGGATTAAAAAAGAAGGATACCGGGCAAGTATGCGGTATCCTTCTTTCTAGCGACGACTATTCCAATGGCGCTTGCTGAAAACGAATCTTATGCTCAAGCAGCTCTGCACGCTGATAAGCTTCTGCGATCCCATAAACAGCTATGTCCGCCTTGCTTACTTCTTTATAAGATAATGAAGTCTCCACCTCATGTATGAAAGGGAATGGATGCAATTGGATGGTCGTTTCATCCTTCCAATCCGCTATCAATGAGGTTTGCCCCGTACGATCGAACCAATAGGGAAACCCATCAGCAAACCATTCATATTGATTTCGAGGCGTTCCCGGCTGCTCCATACATACAAACAGCGACAGCTCATCACAAAGCAGCAGCGCTTTCGCATGAAGCTGAAGCAGGCTAACATCCAGCTGCAGTCGCTCGATGATCGCGCTTTGTCTTGCAAATTCACGTTCTACAAACGTAATCGTATCCTCATTTCTGAACCTTTCAGCAAGCGTCGTATACAAAATGCTGCCAAGCAAAGCGGCGTATTCGCTCGTTTTCTGAACATGATCCAAACCTTTAGAATAGAAGAAAAAGCGGATGTTGCCTGGAAAATCGCGGAACGAAAACGGCATATTTGCTGCATCATTCCAAAGCGGGATACGGTCCAAATCAATCCAGCTGCTGTCATGCTCATATGCAGCGTAAGCTAATTCATCTTTTCGTTCCTCACTATGAAATAACTGGCTCTGCCAGGCAGAAACAAGATCTCCGGATATTCTCGCATGATCATGTTGTGCGATCAATATGAATGCGTCTTCCTTCTCATATAAAATCATCGTTTCCATCCCTTTCTTCGTCACACAGTAGTTGATTGATATTGTATTTCTATATCAGCTAATCACTAGTGTTCAGCGCGTAAACCTGCTCAATCTCCTTATGCCGTGAAATAACAACGTCCATTAAACATCTATAAATCGAAGCTGCTGTCTCTGGATTTAAATCATGGCTGCTCGCAAGTTTCTTTATTTTATCAAATTGTTTGGCTTCACGGCTCAGGTCTTGTGCAGCGAGATGATTTGCTGCTTTGTACATACCCACTTCTTCCGTTAATTGAAACCGCCTTGCAAGCAAGGAAATGATGTCTTGATCGATTTGATCGATCGCTTGTCTTAATTCATCTAGTCTAGAAACTTCCATGCGTCTCTCCCTTAAATATTTTTCCTATAATTGTACCATCTCCATCACCCAGCGGCTATGTGCATTCGCATTTATCGGATGTAAGCACCAGAACAATAAAAAGAAGAGCCGCCTAATTTCTAGGAAGCAGCTCTCCTGTGAACATTTCTATCGTTCTATTTCGCGAAGACATTACAAATGAAACTGTGGCAGTAAATCAGCATGGCTTTCGAGCATCTGCTCCAAAGCTTGATAAGCAGCCTCTTTATTTTCAATAGCAGGATCGGCGTCTATCGCTTTCTTCGCAATAGAGACATTGCCCGTCACTGCTGCTTCAACGACAAGCTCATGAACATCCGAAATCGCGCGGCACAATTGAAGCAGCGGCTCTGGGAAAGCTGGAACCTCTACCGGATGAATCATGCCGCCTGATACGGTTACTGGTATTTCTACGATTCGATCCGAAGGAATACCCGATATTGCGCCATCATTCTTAACGTTCAAAATATCAATCTGAAGATCGCTGCCCGTATACAACGCTTGAGCTAGCGCAACTGGATGCTCCCAGCTGCCATGATCAAATAAATGATCATAATGCATTTTGCCTGCACCAATCTGCTTCAGCTCTTCCAAGCGTCTGCTGCGTTCTTCGAGCGACCCATGATATGGAGGTGCTGTCGTGTAATGAATGTCCTCTTGATAAGGAAGATATTCCGCATGATGGTCAATGTGTCCAGCCGCGACTGCTCCATACTCGCTCAGCCATCGCTTAGAGATGCGAAGCTCGCGCTGCGTCTCTTCATCTTGATCAGACCAGTTCTCCTCTTCAATATAGTGAATAAGCTTAGGCAGAAGATCCTCACCCGTGCGGCTATCTTTTATTTCCATCACCCATGCAAAGTGATTAAGTCCAGCAGTTACGATAGATAGCTCAGAGGCCGATTTGCCAAGCAGCTTTGGCAGGAATGTGTAGCCCTCAGCACCCCTATACGCAATATTGCAAAATCCAGCTATGCGAATCGATGAATAACGTGCTGCTGCCGTTACGACACGAGGCATTGGATTCGTTACATCCAGAATCCACGCCTGCGGGCACAGCTCCTCCATATCACGGCAAATATCCATAATCAGCGTAATGGACCGGAATGCATTCATTAAGCCCCCCATGCCGCCACATTCCCTTGCTTGATCCGCCATCCCCAATGCATGTAATATATCAAAATCGATTTGCCAACGGCGTGCACCTTGAACCGAGGCGGATACGATAACAAAGTCCGCACCTATTAGCGCTTCTCTTCTGTTTACCGTTGCAGTCGCAAGAATATCTACCTCTAACTGCCTTGCTATTTCTCTTGCAGCTGCTGCCATCCCTTCAGCCGCATCCAGATTTGGATCAACAAGGACAAGCTCACAGCCTGCAAGCCTCACCTTTACGATAATATCTTCGAGTACCGTTGGTGCAAATACGAAGCTTCCTCCACCTATCAATACAATTTTCACGATAGTCTCATTCCTCTCGGTTGTCTTTGGATTGCTATTGTTGAGCGTTAAGAGAGATAATAAAGGTATGAATAATTCCGTTTACAAAGGAGCTATGATGAGCAATCTGAGTCCTGCCCTCAACCAATCATTTCCTAATTATAAAGAACAGCTTATCCTATACGGCATGCGCACGTTCGAAGCCGGCCAAGGCCCTGTATGCGATTTACATCTGCATCATCGGATGCTGGAGATTAATATTGTCCTAACAGGCGATCAAATCGCTCGTATTGGAAATGAAAGTTTCACACAGCATGAAGGTGATATTATTCTCATTCCCCCCATGAAGCTGCATGACTTTATTGTTCCCGAGCAGCAGTCGATGCACGGTTTTGTCATTCATTTGCAAAATGTGGACAGCAAGCTGCTCTACGCCTTTCGAGCTTGCGGAGAGTATTTATTTGCGAGAGATCATCCGCTCAATGAGCGCCTGAATCCGCTGCTAAAAGCACTTATTTCATGCTTGCAGCAGAATCCTTCTGCTCACCGCGTCTTTATGCTTTGTAATGAAATGCTGGTGCATTTGGAGGAGTTCGTGCAGAGCGAAGCCTTGCTCTCCATCAATGAACCAAATGAGCAGCCGCTTGCTGATCGGATCGCGAGGGAAATTGAGGCGCTCATCAGCACCTTCAATGAACTCGGTACAGATTCCTCAACGAGCAACTGGCTTGAAACCATTGCAGCCAAAACAGGCATTAGCCGCAGACATGCCGGCCGTTTGTTTCAACAAGCGTACGGCATGTCGCCTCGTCAATATTTATCAATCATTAGACAGCAGGAGGCCATGCATATGCTTGTCATGCGAAACATACCGCTTGAAGAGATCGCATTCCGAATCGGATTCGAGAATGTGCAAAGCTTTATTAGGCAGTTCGCCAAATGGACAGGATTAACGCCTGGCGCCTATCGGAGACAGCATAAATCAACGATAAGCTATTTGACGCCGCTTGAGGTGGAACCTCATGCCGGTCATTTATCCAGCCACGTTCCTTCTGCTACCTCAGAATAATTTCAGGACGCTCATTCAATTGTACGCCTCGTTCAGCATACCAATTGAAATGCCGCTCCTCTCCGGCTATCTGCCAACGGGACGGGCAGCGATCATCAAGCCAGTCCAGCGGTTCAGCCGGTGGCAGCGGTTTAGACGCTCGTTCGAACGCTTTGCGAATCGCTGCTTCCTGTTCCGCGCCAACCGCCTTTGGATCTGCAGAAATGAACAGCGGTGTTCCGCTTTCGGACAATAGCTCCAGCCACTGCTTGTTCAAATGCCAAGGGACATCGTCGGTCAAGCCAACACAATCCGCATCAGCCGCAAAAAAAGTGTCATGCTGCGGCATGCGGAAAGCAAGCGTGTTGACGCCCATTTTACGTGTACGCTCCCATTCCTTACCGCTCGTATCGTCACCGGTCCGCTGAATTTCAACCAAGCCCGCTGCTAAGTGCCCTACTGTATTACAGCCAATAATTAAACTGTCCGCTGAAGCTTCTGCAATCTTCTTATACAAAGCGACAATAATTTCCGCCGTCGTCTTCGTGCGATCAGCAAAAGCTAAACCATGATCACTCATCGATGCGCCCATTTCAAAGCCCCATTTGGCAAAAATATCGAAAGTGGAAAAATCATGCTTAATCAGTTCATAACCCCAATCGTGCAGCTTGCGAATTTCATTGCCCACATAGTCAAGCACATCAGGAACGCTTGGGTCCAAATAAATGCTGCCCGCATTGTGGCCACCATATCTTCTCCAATGATTTGGCACACTGTTTGCGACTAATAGCGGTCTGCACCATATGCCAGGACGAACCCCGATTCCTTTCATATCGCTGGCCAGCTTCTGCATATCAGAAAACTGATAATTGGGTTCCCAAGGCCCACCATTGCAGCTGCCCCCGCCGCTGCAGAGCTGCCAACCGTCATCAATAACCATAAACGGACGGTTATCGACCGAAGAAGACCAATCTGACACGCGCTCCGAATCAGCGATTATCTCTGCTGTCGAGCTATTCCCATAGGCATAATACCAGTTGTTTCCCCCATACACAGGTTGTGAAGGCAGGATCGGCTGCTTGCACATCTGTTCGCAAAACGCCGTTGCTGCACGAAATGCCGATTCGCCTTCCGCACCTTCTCTCGTTACAATGACCGCAGCCTCGAGCGTTCGATCACCAAGCAGCACTCCCGCTTCACCGCAGCGAACATCAAGTGTCAGGCTGATTCCGCCTGCATCCGCTTGCCAGTAACAAAAGGAGCTTGTACCGGTCTCTACGCCATAACCATGCGTGCGTCCCCCTTCTGACAACAGGAAATACCATGGCATTTCACGTTCAGCAACTAACCCCCGCCATTCCAAATCACCGTAGCCTCGTTCCCATTGATCACCCAGAACACGCATGCCCCCGCTGACCAGTTCTCGCTGCCATCTCAGATGAAGCCGCCTAACTGGCGTCTGGCCTGCACTTAATCGAACGGCCATACGATTAGCCATCGTTTCAAATGAAATAACGGTTTCGCCTGCATACCATTCTCGTGAACGGAATGACGCGCGAACCCATCCCTCTTCCCACTCCACTTCAACATTGTCCGGATTGGTTAATAGATCTAAAAACTCCATCGTGAGCGCCTCCCGTATTGAACATCGTTCTATAAAACCGAGTATAGTATTCGCTGCCAGCAATTTGAATAACGAAATGAGTCGTATCACGAATAAATAATGAACCAAATGGGACATCCAATAACATAAAAAAAAGACTGCCGCCGCCACATCATGGCATTGAACAGTCTTTATATTCATGATTAATCTAGCTTAGCTGCCTTTTATTTGTTCAGTTCTCTGCGTACAACCGGCGCAACCTTCGTCGCCAGCAGCTCAATGGAAGCCGCTACCTTTGAGAACGGAATGCCGCCAATATCAAACTGAGCCATGAAGCGCTGATGACCGAATAGCTCATGCTGCGCCAATATTTTCTCAACAAGCATTTCCGGGCTGCCAACAGCCAGCGCATTGATTGGGTTTGCCAATTGTTCGAATTGCTCGCGTGCCATCGACTCGCCCCTCTGCTTGCCTCCCATAAACTGGCTTACATAATGAGCATAATAAGGATAATATTCATCCTTCGCTTGCTCAGTCGAGTTGGCAATATATCCATGGCTTGTGATCGCTACTTTTAGATCTTCTTGTTTATAGCCTGCGCGAACACCAGCAGCACGATATACGTCTACAAGCGGTTTAAATCGAGCTGGATCTCCGCCAAGGATGGCAAGGGCCATTCCTAGACCATGGCTTCCTGCGAGTTCCGCGCTCTGAGGCGTACCTCCGACACCGACCCATACGGGTAGCTTCGCCTGCTCTGGACGAGGTGCAATCTCAGCATTCAGCAGCGGCGTTCTATATTTTCCATCCCAAGTGATATTCTCGGTTTCATTTAACTCAAGCAGCAGATTAAGCTTCTCCTGAAAGAGCTCCTTATAGCTCTCAAGCTCATACCCAAACAATGGAAATGACTCTATATACGCTCCTCGTCCCGCAATAATTTCCGCGCGTCCATCCGAGAGCAAATCAAGTGTAGCAAAATCCTCGAATACTCGAACTGGATCTGAGGTTCCAAGCACCGTCGTTGCGCTCGTTAACCGAATCCGCTTCGTCGCTTGTGCGATTGCAGCAAGCAGAACAGGTGGAGATGTAACAGCAAAGTCCAAGCGATGATGCTCACCCACTCCAAATACATCAATGCCCGCCTCATCTGCAAGCTTGGCAGCTGCGACGATTTCCTTCAAACGTTCTCTCGCATTTGGCGATACTCTACTGATAGGATCAGTACTTATATCGCCTAATGTGTAAATGCCAAATTCGAACACATCTGCTCGTTCCTTCGAAGGCTGAGCAACTTGTTGTATTTTCTCGTTGATTTCAAACACCGCTTTCCTATATTTATGTCCAAGGCAAAAGTACATATTTTGTTCGCTGACCTAGTTACTTTACGTAAGTAATGATACATAAGTTATTAAGTTGCGTCAAGATCAAGAGCATGAAGCCCGCCTAAATGTCTTACAAAGTACAAAAGAACCTTCAAAATCACAGTAAAAGTGATCGGAAGGTTCCTACTATTTAGGCTGATATGATGAGAAAGCCCCATGGTGCGAGCTCCAGCTGTTGTCCACTAGTAACTTTACTACCATTCAGCAGCTCAGTACCGTCCTGATGCTTATAGTCAAATGTAACGGCATCATCTGAGTAGTTGAAATAATATCGTATATTCTTTCCGCTACTATTCAAGCCCGATTTTACGATGATTGGAAAAACAAGCTCTTGCTCTGCGCCCCAAAGACCTGCATTCTGCAAAGCCCCGCATAGCACACTTCTTACAACAGCAGGACCAGGCAAGCATCCTATATAGGTAGCTGTTCCTTTTCCATAGTTATTTCTTGTAATTGCCGCATATTCACTCCACTGCGCATGATCATAAGAAGCCAGCACTTCAGCGGTTGTTGGCGTGATGAGCTCCATCCACGCTTCAACCTCTTTCGCCTCGTTACTCTGATCGATCAGCGGGCCTTTTAAACCGACATGATTTGGCGTTACGAACATGCTATAGGATATGCCGCAAGCTGCTTGTATGATACCGGGCTGCTGTGAAGTACGTACCTTAATGACCTCGTCGGCGAAGCCGCTTTTGAACGTATAAACGACATGTCCTCCGCTTCGTACGAATTCATTTAATCGCTCTAAACTCTCTGAAGGGGCAGCGTAAAGCGCTGGTACGACAATCATCTTGTATTTATCCAAGTGGGCGCAGGTCGGCTGAATAAAATCAACCTCGACATTAAGCTTGTACAATTCGTCATAGAGTGCGCGAACAACATCATTGTAGGTTTTGCCATCGGGAAGCTTAAACCATTCCATTGCAGATAAAGCCTCGTTGCTGACCATTACAGCCACTTGATTGTTTTTGCGGAGGCTGGCAAGGTCCTCGCTCAGCCTAGCAAAATCCGCACCGATCGTTTTGGCTTCGTTATAAACAGGATTAGGCTGAAAATCATGGCTGAGCAGCCCCTTCCAATACGTTTCGAACGAATTGTGAATCGAATGCCAGTGCCAATACGCGACCATATTGGCGCCGGAAGCAAGGTGGCTGAACGCCTGCAAGCGCAATTGCCCGGGATATGGCGTCCAATGCGGAAAGGCCTGTGCCTGCGTTTCGAGCACTAAGTAATTATCGTTTTTGAGCGAACGTGTCATGTCGCCGCCAAATGAGATTTCGATGCCGGTTAAATCATCCTGCGAAGGATGATAAATATCGACGCCCGCAATATCAAAGGGCTCTGAAGCAGCAAAGTGATCAACGGAAGGCTGAACGCCAAATGAGTAGCCTCGCCATTCAAAATCAAAGTTTTGAGTTACAAATTGTCCCGGCTGCTTATATTCGTTCACGATAGAGACCTGCCATGCCAAAAACTCATTTACCAGCTTCCGCTGGAACTTCGCGAACTCCGCGCCTAAGCTGCCATTGATTGTGCCGATAACGGAAGGGAACTCCTCCCAGCTGTTGATGCGATTGCTCCAATAATCAAGCCCAAACAGCTGATTAACGACGTCCAGCGTTTCATAAGTATCCCTCATATATTTGACGAACTGCAGCTGGACATTTGGTCCCGCCGTATCATAATGTTTCGTTTCATTATCCGTCTGATAGCCAATCACGGCTGGATGTGTACTTACGCGGCTAATGAGCTTGCGGATGATTCGCTCTGAATAGAAAAGATAAGCAGCATTCGTAATATCCATAATTTGGCGAGCGCCGTATTTGCCTGGTCCGCGAGGGGTTACGGCAAGTACATCCGGGTGCTCCTTGACCATCCAAGCAGGCACGGCATAGGTTGGTGTGCCAACAATGACGGCGATACCGGCTTTGTACATCGCATCCAGTACTCTGTCTACGGATGAGAAGTCGAATACGCCGTTTTGCGGCTCATGTGTGCTCCATGTCGATTCCGCGATTCGAACCACGTTAATGCCTGCTTCCTTCATCATCCGAATATCCTCATCTAATCGCTCATAAGGCATATATTCGTCATAATAAGCGACGCCATATAACAGCTTATTCATCCTTTAACAGCCCCCTCGGCAATCCCATGCATAATAAACTTTTGGAAGAACGAGTAAATAATAATGACTGGAATCGCGGTCAGTACGAGCGCCGCCAAAATAAGCGACCATTCTTTGTTATACTCACCGAAGAGCGTGTTTGTCGATAAGATAAGCGTGTAATTGCTTACGTCCGTCAGCATGAGCAGCGGCAGCAGGAAATCATTCCAGATCCAGAGGAAATCTAAAATCGCTATCGTCACCGTAATCGGCACAAGCAGCGGGAAAATAATTTTAAAGAACGTTTGATATTCATTGCAGCCATCAATTTGCGCCGCCTCCTCCAGCTCCTTAGGGATAGACTTCACAAAGCCATGATACAGAAAGATCGCCATATTGACGCCGAGTCCAATATATATGATTGCAAGCCCATACGTACTGCCTTGAACAGACAAGGCTTTGGCCATTCTAGTCAATGGAATCATAATCGAATGAAACGGCACAAGCATGGAAGCGATAAACAGGAAAAAAATCAAATTGCTTATCTTTCCGCTCGTACGTGACAGCTTATAGCCAGCAAGCGATGCACAAAAGACGATTCCGCCGATGCCGAGCACCGAAATAATGATCGAGTTGAGTGTGCTGCCCAGCAAATTGATTTGATGAAAAGCATTTACATAATTATCGAATTGAATCTTTGATGGCAGCGAGACGAACGACTTGAACATCTCACCTTGTGTCTTAAATGAGTTAATAACCGCCAAGTAAATCGGGAAAAAAGAGATCGCAGCCCCAATCGACAGGAAAATGGTAATAAGGAGGGAGGTTGATTTATTCTGTCTCATGCTTCCACCTCTCTTTTCTTCATGACACGAATTTGGATAAATGTGAAGATGAGAATAATCACGAATAGAATGACCGATTTTGCGCTGGCATAACCATATCGGAAGTTGTTTGAGAAGGCTTCCTCGTAAATGTTCATCGTAATAACTTGCGTGCTTCGCCCAGGTCCTCCGCCTGTCAAGCCATATACAACCTCGAACACTTTAAACGCGCCGTTTAGCGTAAGAAAGAAACAGATCGTAATCGCATGTGAAATCATCGGCAGCGTCACATTGCGAAACGTTTGGAAAGCGGTAGCTCCATCGATAACAGCTGCTTCCTTCAAGCTTTGAGGCACACCTTGCAGTCCTGCCAAATAAATGATCATCATGTAGCCGACGCCGTTCCAGAGGGAAACGGTCAGAATCGAGAAGAAGCTTACTTTTGGATCACCGATCCAAGCTTGATCTAGAAACGTAAGCGCTGTCTTTTCTGCCAGCTGAGGAAGCACCTGCGCGAATACAAATGTCCACATAAATGCGCTGATAATCGTGCTTATCATGTTGGGCATAAAGAAAATGGTACGGAAGAAACCTTTGCTTTTGCGGCGTGATTCAATAAATACAGCCAGCAGCAGCGCAAATACATTTTGCAGCACAACCATGAACAGCACATACTTCAAGGTGAACAATAACGAACCGACAAAATCGGGATCGTCTCTAAGCGCTTCAATAAAGTTGCCCAATCCAATAAAGTCATAGTCACGATTCAAGCCATTCCAATCCGTGAAGCTGTAAAACATTCCGCCGAGCGTTGGAATCAGCAGGAAGATCGCGTACAAAATAAAAGCGGGCGCGACAAACGTAAATAACGAGATGTATTTTTTGTAGCTCTTGATCGGCACAGTATCCGCCCCTCTCCTATGTGTCTTTACTGAGCAAAAACGTCTTCGGCGTCCTTTAGACGCTGAGTAGCTTTGACGGTGAAATATAAGATAAGTATGAGAAAATGATATACTCTCTTATTTTTAAAAAACGGGATGAAGCGAAGCAGAATCTCCTTGTCTCCCTTCATCCCGAGCATGTGCTGTTTATTTATTTACCTTGTTGTACGATTTCCAAGCTTTATCAAGTGCTTTGAGTACGTCATCTTGCGATAATTGACCGGCATAATACGCTTGCAGCCCTTTGCCCACTTCATCCTTCACGGATTGAGGAATAGCCGGGTCTTGATAAGACTTGCCTTCTTTCACATAAGCTGTTGCATCATTAACCCATGGATAGCTCTCATACGTATGCACGGTGGAGATTGGGTTGAATTTAAGCGCTTGGAAGAAAGCATTTGAAGCAGTGTCATCCAGAATGTAGTTGATGAAATCCAGCGCGACTTCCTTGTTTTTTGTGCTCTTAGAAACAGCAAGAGAAGTCGAAGCACTTAGGTTAATAAGAGTCGCATCTGGATTGTCATTGATTGGCAGAGGTGCTACACCAAAATCAAGATCCGGATTGGATTTAAGAATTGTTTCTGCGTACCACGGCCCTTGCAGCCACATTGCGCCTTTGCCTGCTGCAAACGCTGCTGCGCCATCATCGCCGCCCACTTCTGTCGCTTTTTCCGTTCCGTTCGCATTGATAAGATCAAAGATGTCGAACATTGCTTTTAGCTCTGTAAAGGAGCCTTCATCCTTATTCATCCGTTCGATGAAATCAGCATCCTCCGTATTGATAAGTGCGCCCGCTGCGAGCGGCAGCACGAGCTGTGGAATCCAAGCTTCCTTATATGAAAGCACAAAAGGCGTTACCTTATTCGCTTTCAGCTTCTCGACAACCGCTTTCATTTCTGTCAGCGTTTTTGGAGGTGTAATGCCAAGATCCGTAAAGATCTTTTTGTTGTACAAGTAGCCCCAAGACAAGGTTTCCAGAGGAACGGCTACGACTTTACCATCTGTCGTTGTAACTGAAGGTTTAACGCTGTCCAGCAGCTTGCCGACAAAAGGCTGATCGGATAAATCCTCTAAGTAACCTGCTTTGTAGTAAGAAGGAATTTCGTTAATGGCATGAAGCGCGAAAATATCAGGTGCATCATTGGAGGCAAGGCGCGTCTTCAAAATTTGCGCCGCATTATCGGCTGTCGGCATTTCGAGCTGTACCGACACGTCGATGTTTTTCTCAGCTTTTTCCTTGGCTACGAAGTCAGCAATATATTTATCGTAATGCTCTTTAAAACGAGGCTGAGCAATGAACATTTTCAGCTTTACGCTCTTGGCTTCACCGCCGCCGCTTGCTGCCCCATCTGTGCTGCCAGCATTATTTGTATTGCTGCCGCAGCCAGCTAACAGTGTTGTCGCGAGCATCGTAACGAGTAAGCCTTTAACTATTTTTTTCATCTCATTTGACCTCCCAGAAGCTTGTTTTGTTTACGCTTTCATTGTATCTAAAAAATGAAAGCGTTTAATTGGACAGAATTAGACTCTTTCGTTGGACATTTTTAAACCTCGCTGCTCTTCCTCATCTCACCTGGCGCGATGCCAAAATGTTTCTTGAACACACGATAAAAATAGGTGATATCCTCGTAACCCGCCATTTCCGCAATCGCTTTAATGGGAATGCTCTCATCCATCAGCCACTCTTTTGCCTTCACCATGCGTAGGTGCAGCATATAATCCGTGACATTGCGTCCATATTCCTGCTTGAACACTTTACTCAAATATTCCTTGCTCACAAAAAAAGCTCTAGCGAGCTGCTCCAGCGTAACCGGCTCCGTATAATGTTTCTCCATATACAGCCTAACTTCATCCAAATTCAATTTGTTTTTAAATTTGCGCTGCTGAATAAGCTGCCTCAGTGTAGTCACATAATGATGGGTAAGAAAAGCAGCTGTATTCTCGCCTGACTGGGTGATCTCATGCCCATACGGCGCATGCAGCGAGTCGCTGTCTTGTGAATTAGCATTCATTAATTCCTTAAGCAGCAGAAGCAACTCTTGTACGACCTGCTCCAGCATGACGGCTTTCGTAATACCGCTCTGCTCGAGCTCCTTCATCATTTGATCAAGCGTTGTCTTAACGCCATCTGTATTCAGCTCATTGAAACGCAACTTTAAAAGCTTCTTATACGATGCCAATGTATATGAAATATCAAGATCAAGTGATATTGTTCCACGCTCCATTTGAACAGCTTCAAGCCCGCTTTTGCAATTTTGCAGCGCCGTATTAAGCTCTTTCGGATCAACTGGCTTAAGCAGATAATCCATCGCCTTAAAGCGAAGCGCATGTTTTGCATATTGAAAATCATCATACCCGCTGACGACGATCGTCTTAATTGCTGGAAACTGGTCATTAAGCTGCTGCAGCAGCGCAGCGCCATCTGTTCCGGGCATCCGCATATCCGTAATGACAATATGAGGCTGCAAAACCTCCATCATTCGAAGCGCTTCTGTACCGTCCTCTGCTTCTCCTACAATTTCCATGCCGAGGCTTTCCCATTCTCCGAACGCTTTGATGATGTCTCTTGCCCAGCTCTCATCATCCACAATGAATACTTTAAGCATGCTGATCTCCCCCTGCTATTGGAATCGAGACGGTGACCGTCGTTCCCGCTCCTAACTCGCTTTCAATCGTAATCCCATAGTCTGGGCCAAAATGCATTTGAATGCGGGACGCAACATTTTGAATGCCGATGCGATTGCCGTGCGTCCAAACCTGTCCGCTATGTTGGTGAAGCCGCTTTTGCAGGTCGGCAAGCTTATCCTCGCGTATGCCGACGCCATTGTCACGGATTCGAATTCGAACTTTATCATGCTCACGCGCTACGCTCACGCTAAGCTCCCAATGACCTGATTTATTTTCTAGTCCATGGAAAAAAGCA
Organism: Pristimantibacillus sp. Z349TD_6; assembly: GCF_056173205.1. NCBI lineage: Bacteria > Bacillati > Bacillota > Bacilli > Caryophanales > Paenibacillaceae > Pristimantibacillus (SeqCode) > Pristimantibacillus sp. Z349TD_6. The sequence goes on from NZ_CM149662.1 coordinate 5,181,427, forward strand.
TTTTCAACAATTGGCTGAAGCGTCAGCTTCGGAATGGGAGAAAGCATCATGGACTCGTCCATTTCCGTGTGATAGGTAAGCTTGGAGTAAAAACGCTGCTTCTGGATAAGCATATAATTGTTTAAATGATCGATTTCAGCTTTTAAGGAGGCGAGATCGTTGGGATCGCGAATGACATATCGAAACATATCGCTAAGCGATCGAATGATTTCGTAGCTCTCCGCAGGTTTTTTCGTAAAGAGCATGCTGCCGATCATTTGAAGTGTATTTTGCAAAAAATGCGGATTGATTTGCGCTTGGAGCGCTTTAAGCTCCGCGGTTTTTTTCTCCAGATTGATGCTGTATTCCGTTTTAATATGCTCTCTAATGCGGTATGACATGTTGTAAAGCTTTGTTTCAAGCAAGCCGATCTCATCTACGCGGTTGCTTTGAGGCAGCTCTGTTTCCTTGATGATGCCAAGGCCCTGCATCGATCTTGCGAGCGTAACAATTGGCGTGGCCGTCCGCCATGCTAACAAAATAGCAATCAAAATCGACAGCACGATAGAAATTGCGCCTACGATAAGGCCAAATCGCATCGTCGATTGCGCGCTCTTATTAATAAAGCTGGTCGGAATAATCGTAATCAGCTTCAAGCCGACGGGATCAATCGTGTTATAGAAGACGTACGCCTTCGACATGCGGAAATAACCTTGATCCTCTGTTGTTTCCTTGATCCGCTGCATAATGTTATCCGAGGGGCGCTCTCCGAAACGTTGATAAAGAACATTCCCGTCTTCGCTCGCGATCAGAACCTGATGATCCTTGCCGCGGCCTATCAAATCGAGCGTCTGATCAAGCATCGACCAGCGAATTTTAAGCGAGATACCGCCTAGCTTCTCCCGATTCTCAAAACGGTTAATGCTCCGAATCAATTGAAAGTGACCTTCATCCCCGTTATTAGATTGAATAAGAAAATCTTTATTTTCCTCAAATAGCTGCTTGTAAGGAGAAGGGATCGTAGGCGAGGTTTCCAAATCATATTGATTTCCGCTTATGGTAAACAGTTTCCGCGGCTCTTTCAAAAACAGCTCGACGCCGATGACATGATTTCCTGCGGAATAAAACAAATTGCTCAGCGTATCCATAATATTTTTTTGAGCGGCAAATTGGTTAATGAGCAGCGAACCCTCTGTGCTTGCCAAATAATCACTAAGATGAGGGCTGATGAGTACGGAATAAACGAGATTGTTCAATTGCGAGAACTGCTCGCCCAAGTAGACGCCAGTCCACTTCATATTGGATAAATTCGTTCCGATAACTTCCGCTTCCATCGACTTTCGGTTGTTTTCGGCGGCCAAGGCAGTAACCGCTATAATCGGAATAACGGATAAAAAAATCATCGTAAAAATCAATTTATTCCGAATACTGCGCCGGAAGGGCTCTGTCAGTATACGGATTAGCTTGGCCAACATTTGCTCTCTCGCCTCCCGCTTCTCTTCTAGCTATTGTGTGCAAAAAACTAACGCCCCATCGATTGCTGGCGTTAGTTTATATGCTTTCATCATCCTCATGGAATGACGATCGTATGAAAGGATTCCGGTTCCAGCTCGAGCAGCTGGAGTTTGGAGCCGACGGACAGACGCAGCTCCCTTTTTTCCTTGAATGGATTCGTTAAGACGATGATGCGTGTGCCGTCTGGCTTCTCGAAAGCAATTGCATTGCCTGACCATGGACCCTTCAGCCCTATTCTTCGATCATCAGGCGAAGTGAAATGGGCAAAGTGCTTCATCACATAATACTCCGGATTACGGATGGCAAGCTGCTTTTCCTTGTCTACGGTCAGCATTGCATTTTGCTCCCAGCCCCATGTGCTGCGGCCCTTTGGCTCCAGCACCATGTTCCAGTAAATATAAGCGTTCACGCCGTTCGTAAAATAATGATGATAGAGATTAAACACATATCTTGCATAGAACCAACTGTTTTCACCGTCACCGCATTCATTTTCCGTTTGCATATAACGAAGCTCAGGATAGCTTTGAACGGTGCGCTGCAAAGCGTGCTTGCCCGCCCATTGATAGCCCACGCCCTTCACATATTTATAAGCTTCAGGGTCGCTTAGCACCGTATTGGCATACGCATCAAAATCAGTTGCCTTCTTCTTCAGCCATTCATCCCATGCCTCCGGCGCATTAATTGTGCCAAGCCATATTTCTGTATCGAGTCCATGGCTCTCGAAGGCAGGTCCCAAATAATCACGTATAAATTCACGAAGCTGCTCGCCCGTCCATACGCAGGAAGGAAACTTCTGATCCGCAACCACCTCATTTTGAACATGAACCTGGTGAATCGTAATGCCTTCTGCCTTGTATGCCTCAACAAACTTTACGAAATAGAGCGCGTACGCTTCTAAAATTTCTTTCTCCCAGCGCAGCGTGCCGTAATTGTACGCCTTCGGAAATTTCATCCAGGTCGGAGGGCTCCACGGAGAGGCGAACAGCTTCAATTCAGGATTGAGTTTTAGCGCTTCCTTAATATAAGGAATCAAATGTTGTTGATCACGGGCAATGGAGAAATGCTCCATACTTAAGTCTCCGTCTGTTTCGTTTAAGCTATACCATTCCAGTGCATAATCGCTAGCGCCTATCGGAAGCCTGCAAATACTGAATTTATGCTCGCCTTCGGGATGAAAGAGCGCATGCATCACTTGACTGCGTTCTTCCTCCGGCAGATGCTGCAGAGCAGCAAAACCAAGCTCGTTAAAGCAGCCTCCAAACCCTTCTAGCCGCTGAAAGCTCTCACCTGAGAATGTCAGATTATGATGTCCATTACCGGCTTCCTCTATCGTTTTATTGAACCATCGCTTGCTTTCCGTGCTTGCAAACCATTGTATCTGTTTCTCTCTCATCACCGCAAACCTCACTTTTTGAAAGCGTTTTTATCATTATATCTTGTAAATGAAAGCGTTTAATTGGACGAAATTAGACTCTATTCTTGGACGATATTAAACCAACGCAACAGAGCGCAAAAACTATATTTTAAGAAGACAAACAAAATAGTGCCTAAAGTCTCATAAACTAAGCAATACATTCATTTTTACAACAAAATTAGCTTTTGAAGGGGGTGAATACGATACCTCTGGTCGTCCGATCAACATTAAACGCAACCGGCGCCATTACATTTACCGGGAATACGCTGGGTCTCAGCCGCTCAGATGTTGCTGGAACCCCAGGTACTTCAGACAGTATAGGCGCTTTCAGCACTACGAATACAGCAGCTCGGTACGGCACGTACCCGCTTGGAACGACGAGCAACTATTTGGAAAATAGTTCTGCCGCCGTTCTCGTTCTCCCCACTGGAAGCACTGTACTTTATGCAGAGCTTATTTGGGGCGGCACTTATGTCAATGGAACCGTTAATCTAACCGCAGCCATTAACAATCCCGTTACGTTTATTACACCGCTGGGAACCTCAAGCATCACTCCTGATGCAGCAACAAGCAATACGTTCGATTTGGGGGGAGGCGCACTTGGCTATACTCGTTCAGCCAATGTCACCTCGCTTGTGCTGGCGGCTGGCGCGGGTACCTATATAACAGGCGGCGTAGTCGGAACGATTGTTATTCCCGGCGATTCAACTGCTAACCATGCTGGCTGGACCCTCGCCGTCATTTATCAGAATCCTTCACTTCCGTTTCGCAACATGTCGCTGCGGGTTGGAGCTATTTTGGTTCAAAGCACTTCGGCAGCGGTCAATACGACAATAACCGGATTTGCCACACCGATCTCGGGAGCCTTAGGCGGCAGGGCGTTGTTTAGCGCTCAGGAAGGAGATGCAAACCGAACAGGTGATCAGGCGTTGTTTGGCCCGACGGCAGCTAGCTTAGTAGCTCTATCTGGCACAAACAATTTCGCGAACAATTTTTTCGCCTCACAAATTAACAATGATTCCGGTGCATTAAACACAACTGGAACTTTCGGGGACCGCAATCAAACAAATGGCACACCCGGCACGAACATCATTGGCGGTCGGCAGGGCTGGGATATTACGAATGTTGATATTTCCGCTAGGCTGACGAACAACCAGAGCTCAGCCGTTTTGTCGCTTACAACTTCCGGAGATGCTTATGTATTAAACGCAAATGCCATCCAAGTCAATATAAATGCGCCCGTTATCAATGTAACGCTAAGCGAGAATGCAACAGGGCCTACCATCGGCGACATCATCACCTTTACGGTCACGGTCAGCAACTCAGGGACAGCAAACGCAGCCAGTATCGTCTTAACCGATACATTGCCTGCTGGCGTTGCGTTCGTACCAGGCAGCGTCGTTGTAGGCGGCGTCTCAAAACCGACGTTCGACATAAGAACCGGAGCACCGCTTGGCTCATTAAATCTGGCAACCTCCATCACCGTTACCTATCAAGCAACTGTAACCTCCTTGCCAAGCACAGCTCAGCTTTCAAGCACAGCCAATGCGGCCTTTACGTTTCAAAGTATAGCCGGCGGTTCCATTATTACGGGTGTCATTCCATCCAATACAGTCACTATCCCTGTTTACGCTCCTAATTTATCCATTGTAAAAAGTGCGAGCACACAGAACGCAACGGTTGGTAATCAAGTCGTCTATACGCTGCTCGTAGCGAATACCGGTAGTTCAGCAGCCATTGTCAACCTGACGGACAACATCCCTGCGGGAACTTCATTTATACCGAATAGTTTCCGTGTCAACGGAATCGTTGTAGCAGGTGCGAATCCTTCTGCGGGAGTAGCCATTGGAACGATTGCAGCTGGGGGATCGTCAACAATCACGTTTCAAGTGCAAGTAAATGTTTTACCATCTCCACCTCAGCTTGTGAATCAGGCATCAGCCACCTATACGTATCAAATACCAGATGGAAGAATCTTTCCCGGCTCATTAACTTCAAATACGGTAACAGTTCCTGTAAGACTTCCAAATGTTGTTGTCACGAAGAGCGCTAGCTTAACCGACATCGCTGTAGGTGAAACATTAACCTATTCCTTAGTCGTCATGAACAGCGGCATCGAATCCGTCACCAATGTCACATTGGGAGACACCATTCCTGTTGGAGCGGAATTCACCTCTGGGAGCGTAATTGTAGCTGGCGTATCCAAACCAACAGCAAATCCCGCGAGCGGCATCAGTTTAGGAACCATTGCGCCAAGCAGCTCTGTCACCGTTACTTTTGCAATTCGCGCGACTGCTATTCCTAGCTCAGGTACATTTGTTAATCAGGCTTCGGTATCCTACAGCTCTGGCGTTTTCACAGGTCTCTCACTGTCTGGCAGCGTGACAACGCCTGTATATCAACCCATCATCAGCATTACAAAAAACGGTACGCCTACGAACGCTACTGTTGGAGGAACAATAACCTATTCATTCAGCGTAAAAAACAGTGGAAATATTGCTGCCCAAGTGACCTTAACGGATAATATCCCAACCGGCTCATCCTTTGTGCCAAACAGTGTCAACGTTAATGGAACAGCACTTCCCGGCAGCAGTCCCGTTACAGGTATTTCACTTGGAGCTTTGCCTCCTTCCGGCGTATCAAGCGTCTCATTTCAAATCTTGTTAAACTCGCTTCCGTCGCCGCCATCTTTAGTCAATCAAGCCTCAGGCTTATATACCTATCAGTTGCCTAGCGGCAGAAGCTTAAGTGGGAGCAGCAGCTCCAATACAATCACGCTCACTGCCCAAGCGCCAAACGTCACAATTACCAAAGCTGTCAACGCCACCGCAGCTGCTATAGGTGACATTTTGACGTTTACGATTGTCGCTGTGAATAACAGCGTCGTACCCGTTACAAATGTCAACATCTCCGACACATTGACCAGCAGCGCAGCTTTCATTGCAGGAAGCGCAACAATTAACGGGGTAGCAACAACTGCAAACCCGAATGTCGGCATATCTATCGGCACCATTAATCCATCTGCCAGCGTAACTATCGTATTTCAGGCACAAGTAACATCGCTGCCCGATCCCGCTGTCATATCTAATCGTGCGGCCATCAGCTATACATCAGGTTCATTTACAGGATCATCGTTATCCGAAACGATTCAAATTCCGGTGTACCAGCCCATCATATCTATTGTTAAGCTTGCAAGCACTCAAAATGCAACGATAGGCGACACTTATACTTATACATTAAGAGTCCAAAACAGCGGTAATATTGGCGCTACAGTAAACGTAACGGATAATATCCCAGCCGGCGCTGTTTTCGATACAAACAGCGTGCTCATAAATTCAGTACCCTTTCCCGGATTAAACCCTGTAACAGGGATTCCCATCGGGAATGTACTGCCAGGGAGCATGACAGAAATCAGCTTTGTCGTGACGGTTGCAACACTGCCTTCACCTCAATTTCTCGTCAACCAAGCAAGTGCACCCTACAATTACTCACTGCCGGACGGTCGTCAATTAAATGGTGCATCGGCTTCTAATACCGTATCAATACCTGTGTCACTGCCCAACGTAACTTTAGTGAAATCTGCAGCACCAACCTCCGTCGTTGTAGGCGATACCTTTACCTATACCTCCATTGTAACCAACAACGGTATTGCTCCTGTTAACCATGTCGTAGTTAACGATCCTTTGGCCGATAATATTGCCTTTATTAGCAATAGCGTGTTCATTAACGGCACTCCCCGGGCGGATTCAGCTCCATCCACCGGTATCCCAATCGGTACCCTCGCCCCTGGCGGTTCGGCTACCGTAACTTTTGAGGTGAGAGTAACGATGGCAGTCCCAACGCAAATAACGAATCAATCAACCGTAAGTTTTACATCAGGTGCATTCTCAGCTTCATCCTCGTCTAATACGACAACAACTCCTGTAACTCAGCCGCAAATTTCTTTGCAATTAAGCGCAAATACAAGCAATGCTACGCTTGGAGACACTGTTACTTATACTGTACTTGTAAGCAATACTGGGAATCTTGAGGGAATACTCACGTTGACTGATGCACTTCCGGCTGGAACAACGTTTGCGCCAAACAGCGTCGTCGTTGGCGGCGTTCCGCATCCTGGAGAATCGCCTGCAACCGGCATTAGTGTGGGAAGCGTTTTGCCTGGTGTGCCGATAACTGTTACCTATTCGACTGTAATTACAACACTTCCAAACCCGCAGGTCCTTGTGAATCAAGCCATAGGAGCTTATACATTTACACCGCCAGATGGAAGGCTTCTGAATGGCTCCACACAATCAAACGTATTGTCTGTTCCTGTTTCTGCACCTAACGTTGCGGTCGTCAAAAGCACAACGACGGTCGATGCTGCACTTGGAGACATCATTACTTATTCAGTTGCCGTAACAAACAGCGGCATTGAATCGATCAATAATGTTGTACTTACAGATCCTGTACCGGACGGAGCAACATACGTTGCCGGCAGCTTGACGATAAACGGCAATCCCGCACCTGGTGTGCCTGCATCGGGAATTGCCCTTGGATTAATCCCTTCATCCAATACGGTAACCGTGTCGTTCAAGCTCAGCGTTACTTCTATTCCAGTCTCCGGGCAAATCGGAAACCAAGCAAATATTACCTTTACATCCGGTGTATTCTCGGGCATGACGATGTCCAACGTCGTTAATACCCCTGTCTATCAGCCCGTAATCTCACTCGTTAAAAGTGCAAATTCTATTAACGCCACACTTGGGGACACCGTCAGCTACCGAATCGACGTCAGCAATACAGGAAATTATGCTGGGAATGTAACATTGACTGACAATATCCCGCTCGGTGCAATCTTCGAGCCCAATAGTGTCCTAGTGGGAGGGCAGCCTCAGCCAGGTGCCGACCCTGTAACAGGCATCAACATTGGTGCTGTTGCTCCTAATGCAACAGTGTCCGTTACCTTCTCGGTCATCATCGATTCCCTGCCGAATCCGCAGCAGCTTTCAAACCAAGCTCTTGCAAGCTTTGCATTTGTTCTGCCAAGCGGCCGCCCGCTTAGCGGCAGCTCAAGCTCCAACACCGTCGTAATTTCTGTATCTGCACCTAATGTCAGTGTTGTCAAAAGCACAACTTCAACAGCCGTAGCAATTGGCGATATCGTCACCTATTCTATAAACATTCTCAATAGCGGCATCGCAGCGGTAAATAATATTATTTTTACAGACCCATTGCCGGTCGGAAGTGCTTTAGTTCCAGGCAGCGTATTGGTAGACGGAGTGCCAAGACCAACGGCCAACCCCGCAACCGGCGTAGCTATAGGGACGATCGTGCAAGGCACTACCGTTGTAGTATCCTTCAACGTATCCGTCATTTCTTTACCCGCTTCTGGACAGCTTAGCAATCGTTCATCTGTCAGCTTTACATCAGGTGTATTCTCGGGTGTCACTTTCTCGAACACAGTGATCATTCCTGTCTATCAGCCGATACTAACAGGAACCAAAAGTGGAAACACAAGCAATGCGACGATTGGTGACACCGTTGTCTATACGATTGCAATTCAAAATACCGGCAATTATCCCGGTAACGTTACCTTAACGGATACGATTCCAGCTGGCACAAGTCTTGTCCAGAACAGTGTCATCGTAAATGGCCAGCTCGTGCCAGGTGCAGATCCGGCAGCAGGAATATCGCTTGGCAGCGTCACAACTACGGCAAGCGTCACTTTTTCGGTAGTCATCAATGCGCTTCCGCAAAATCAGCAGCTTGTGAACCAAGCGTCCGCTACCTACAGCTTCTTGCTGCCAGATGGCCGCACCTTAGGCGGCTCATTTAGTACAAACGCCTTGTCCATTCCTGTATCTGCACCTAATGTTGCCGTTGTGAAGAGCACCACTGTTACCGATGCGGTCGTAGGTGACACGATAACCTATCGAATTGCAGTTACGAACAACGGCATTGAGAATATTAATAATGTGCTGGTGGTCGATCCCTTGTCCCCTGGATCATCCTTTCAGGCTGGAAGCGTCTTAATTGATGGTGTTCCTAGACCAGCAGCTAACCCGTCCCTTGGCATCTTAGTCGGGTTGATCGCGCCTAGCGTTACGGTGTTGGTTGATTTCAGCGTACTAGTAACGTCGCTTTCAGATTCCGGCACGCTCAGCAATAGAGCTACCGTAAGCTTTACGTCGGGTGCTTTTTCAGGAAATACGTTTTCCAACACGATCGTTACACCAATTTATCAGCCTATTCTTGCACTTGGCAAATCTGCCGATACCGCAAATGCGACTGTCGGAGACACAGTAACTTATTCACTGACCATCACGAATACGGGCAATATTGCCGTGCAGGCATCCGTATTTGATACGATTCCAACTGGTGCCGCCTTTGTGCCAAACAGTGTGCTAATCAATGGCGTACCGCAGCCTGGCGCTAATCCGGCGACTGGTGTTCCTGTTGGCACCGTTTCGCCTGGTGCATCCGTTAGCATCCTGATTTCACTGCAGGTAACGGTAGATGCACTACCTTCGCCGCAGCTGCTCGTAAACCAAGCAACAGCCAACTTCTCCTACGTACCGCCGGATGGTCGTGTGCTGACCGGAACTATTTTATCGAATGTATTGTCTATTCCTGTGTCTTCTCCAAATGTGTCTGTCGTGAAGAGCGCATCTTCCATTGATGCTGTTGTAGGCGATAACATTACCTATACTATAACGGTGTCCAACAATGGCATTGAATCCGTCAATAACGTCATACTCATCGACCCTACCCCAGCGGGAACAACGTTTACGACGGGCAGTGTCACTGTAGATGGTTCACCGCGGCCAACAGCTAATCCCAATAATGGCATTACCATTGGCACCATTGCTGCTGGAGGCAGCTCAACCGTTACATTCAATGTGCTGGTTGTTACACTATGAGCCCGCTTCCTGGCGGTAATCCAATGGTTCAAAATCAATCGCTTGTTCAGTTTGCCTCAGGAAGCGCAGAGCTGGTGACCTACTCCAACACGGTCAATACCGCATTAATAGGGACTCGTATCGTACTCGAGAAAAAAGCCTATGAAAGCGAGGTTACTCTTGGCAGCACGATAACTTACAATATCACGGCAACGAACACGGGAAACACTGCCGGCAGCGTCATACTTACCGACAAGCTGCCGGAAGGAACTTCATTTGTCGCGAACAGCGTAATATTGAACGGAACACCCATTCCTGGCGCTAACCCAAACAACGGTATTGCAATTGGAAATATGATGCCGCAAGCGCAAGCACAAATCATATTTCAACTCATTGTCGTTTCCATTCCAAGCAGCCTTCAGCTAATTAACCAAGCGCAGGCAGATGCCGAATTTCGAACAGCAGAAGGGCGAATTGTCACGAGTATTACCCACTCGAACACGCTCGTTACACCTGTTAATGAGGTATCGTTATCTGCTCGACTTAGCGCAAGCACCGAACAAACCTTTGTCTCAGAGCATGTAACCTATGAACTTACGATTGTTAATGACGGCAACCTTAGTCTCCGAGAGACAGTCGCTTCCTTCGATCTGCCTCTCGGTATCCTTTTTGTACCCGGCAGCGTGACAATCAATGCTGTTATTTCACCAAGCGCTGACCCGAATGCAGGTATCCCACTCGGCACTATTAGACCACAATCAACCATCGTTATCACTTATCGGGCGCAAACGACGGAGGATGCTGCCTCTATATCTATCAGCAAAGCGATCGTTCGTTATCAAGTTTCCGGCACGCCGGATTATACACAATCAAATGAGGTCGCCGTTATCCTTATCCAGCCTGAGATCAGCGTTAATAAGCAAGTAGATCCGCTTGTCGCTGTCCCAGGTGATGTCTTGCATTACTCGATCTACATTGATAATGCCAGTAATGTTGCCGTTGATGCCGTGATGGATGACACTTTGCCTGCTGGCACATTCTTTGTACCAAACAGCCTGAAGTTAAATAACCATTCGATGCCAGGCGTGTTTATTGAAGATGGCATTAATCTCGGTACGCTGCTCGGGCAATCACAAAACAGGATAACCTTTGATGCCCAAATCCCTTTACAACTTGCCACTGTTGCACCATTAACGAACACTGCATCGGTTGTCTACACTTTTCGGCTCTCAGACGGAAGAATAGTTAGCAATTCCGCGATCTCAAATGCTGCAATAACAGAAGTGGCTGCTCCTATTATTCAGCTTACAGCAAAGATCAATCCGCCTATTGTGGAGTATGGCGATACAATAACCATCGTTTCAACGCTTATAAATAAAGGGAACTTGCCAGCTTTCGTTTCATTTACAAGCGAGTTTCCATATGGCGTGGATTTATTGCCGAAAACGTTCCGTGTGGATGGAGCTCGACTAAGCCCCATTGATTATGACGGCAACCAAACTTGGCAGCTTGGAATTATACTACCCGGAGCAACACTTGAAATCATTTATTCTGCTATCGTTACGGACGCAATCGCTTCTGATGAAATCGCAGGTTATGTCAAAGCGAAATTCTCCTATGAGGTGCGCGGGCAAAGCTACACTGGCGAGGCTCTATCCAATTCATTAGCAGTTGCTGTAATTGGGGATGACGAGTGAAACAAAGAAACAAATAAGGGGCTGTCTCAAAAGTCATTTTGCGATTTTTTGAGCACTACTTAGAACTTATTTTCATCGAGAAAAAGGACCTCAAATTCCACTATACAGTGGAATTTGAGGTCCTTTCATTTGAAAACGGGGATGTTTCCCTGATGCAAAGACTTTTGCGGCAGCGCCTGCAGCATCTTCATCTAAGTGCAGAAATGCACTTATTTAACCAGATCTTCTTCAAATCTGATCAATTAGAGGTATTAGTACACCTATTTGCAACTTTCCAATCTTGTTTGTTAAAAACAGGTGCACTTTTACACTTATTTACTCTCCACTATCGGTTCGCGCACATTACAATCATACGACTATCATCGCTGATGCTGGATATGGTCAGTCTGAGTTATTATGCGCTACAAGTAGCAAGCAAGGGAAATAGCGAGGAAGGATATTCGCTGTCGGTAAGACGAATGATTGAACCCGAAAGTATTTTAGGACAGATAAAGAATAACCAAGGATTCCGACGTTTCTGCTTCGCAGCTTACCTAAGGTAAGTCTGGAGGTCGGGTGGCTTTCGCTTGCCCATAATCCTATGAAGCAAGCATAGACCAGAATAGAAAAATAGCAGTACAGGAATAGCTCTCCTGTACTGCTACCAATACTCCGTTCAAAGTGAGCTATTCCTCAGCGAGCTTGATGCTTATGGGACAGCCCCTTCAATTATTGAATCTCCTTTTGCCAAAGCTGCCTCACAAGTTGCTTCAAATAAAGGGACTGCGACCAGCGGTCACTAATCTCCGACTGCCGAGAACCAGCCTCATCTGACGTAATCGCATACGATGCAGGACCCAGCTCAACGACGACAGGGAATAAATCATTCTCTTTTCTTTGTCCATTAAGCCAGTGTCTCATTGCACTGCCCCACCATCTGGAGAAATGGGGTACCATCGGATGATTGCCTGTTTCCCCTGGGTCGATCTGTATTTGCTCGCCATTTGAAATACGTGTATGAATACTGTGCGTGTTCGGCAGCAAGCTTTGCAGCATCAGCTCCGCCTCATCCGAAATCGTATGAAGCTCACCAGCTACGACATAATGTGAATAGTCAATCGTAAGCCTCAGTTCCGGCAGCGACTGCAAATATTGCCGTGTTCGGATGAGATCCTGTGTAATCGTACCTCGGTGCGTCTCTACATAAACCGGGATGCCCGCCTGCCTCGACAGTGCATCAATTCCTGATAGCAGTTCAATGGCGGAATCACCAATGAGGAAAGGCGTCATCACCTGTGCATTGATGTAGCCGATGTTTTCGAATGCTGCTGCTTTTTCCAAAAACTGAGACATCTCGTTTAGTGAAGAAGGATATGCATTTACACTAAATGACATGTTGTATTTATGAAGCAGCTCCTTCCATAAGCTGCTTTCCTCAGGTGCCGGCACAAAGGCGTTAATGCCGTCGAAACCATTCTCTGCTATTAGCTTGAATTTCCCTTCCATATCTTGCGCATGCCCCGCTGTTCCTTGCAACCCGCTCATACCCCACCAGGACATCTCAACCAACAATTTATCTTCTGTTTTCATCATTAATTAGTGCGGATAGGCCATATCAAATTCAACTCCGCATGGTCCTCCGTCCGGGTTAATTTCCAAATCTACAGCGGTGCCATCCTGTCTAAACAAAGGGCGATAATGATCGCTAATATGAGTTGCTGACGCATTCGCATAATGGCAGATGAAGGCTCTGCGGAATTGATCCTTTGTTTTGTTTCTGTACGATCCATGAATCAAGTTCCCGTTGAAAAATAGCACGTCGCCTTTATCCATAATTACCGGCATCGCCTTGTGATCCTTAGGTGGCTTAACGAAATGGGAAGTGAACGATTCCGTTGAATCCGCAATTTCAGGACAGCTAATTTCATGCTCGCTCGTCTTCGGAACGACAAGCAAGCTGCCGTTCTCCTCATTTGCCGCATCGATCGCCGTCCAAGCTGCGATACAATTGCCTGGCTCCACCTGCAAATAAAAATTGTCCTGATGCAGCGCTTGACCTCGTGAGCCTGGCGGCTTGTAATAAAACATGCTTTGGGCTGCGAGCGCTTCTTCACCATAAAGATCGGCTAATACGTCCATGACCGGTTTATGGAGCAAATATTTTTTGGACGTCTCATTAAAGCGATGCGGATGCATGACCCGCGGATAACGCTTTAACGGATCATCTGTCTCCCCTGACAGATCAGGCTCAAAATAACCCGGCACTGCTTTATGGCTCATTTCCTCGAAAGTTTCTTCTATCGTGCGAATATCTTCCTGAGAAAAAAGGCCTTTTATCACAATGTAGCCCTCAGTACGAAATTGATTAACCTGCTCTTCTGTTAGTGCAATCAATGCTTCTGTCATCGCATAACGCTCCTTCACTGAATTAATCATTGCTCTTGACATAATCATAGTGGTTTCGCTATTTTTAAGGAAGAATGATTACTGCTGAAAACTACTTGTATTATGCTATTTTGAAAATGAAGGAGGAGTTTGTCATGCTTCCAAATCATAGAAAAGAAGCTGAAACAGAAGCACATGGCGGTGTGTTTCTAAGTGGTCTATTTGATGAATCCGACTCCTATCGTTATCGCAGGCCAAACGGAATAAGTGATTGGCTTATCTTTTACACCTTAGAGGGTGAAGGCTATTTACGCACATCCGCTGGAGAGAGGCGCTGCCGCAAGGGACAAATCGGGCTGCTGCGCGCTGGCATTCCCCACGAGTATGGGACGGTTGCGGGAAGCAGCTGGCACTTTTATTGGGCACATTTTCAGAAACTACCTGAAATCGACTATTTGCCAAAGGATGAAAGCATCGTCATCACGATTCCAGACGGCAATATGAGAAGTAGAGTACAACTCACCTTCGACCATATATTGAGTGATTCGAGAGAGCGGGCAAGCTTCTGGCAAATGTTATGTGAGAATGCACTGCGCCAAGTGATATTGCTCACAGCGCAGCAGCTAGATAAACGGCTAGATCCTCGCATCGAGCTTGCCCTGCAATATTTATCACAGCATATGGAGCAGCCGATACGCATTGAAGAGTTGGCTCGGTCAGTTGGATTATCTCTCTCGCGGCTATCTCATCTATTCAAGCAGGAGACAGGAACAAGCGTGGTCGAGCATCTGAATCATCTGCGGCTTCAGCAAGCGGCTCTTCTCATGGAGCATATGGGCCGTTCGGCAACCGAAGCTGCGCTTGATGTCGGCTTTAACAATTACAATCATTTTGCTGCGTTGTTTCGCAAAAGTTATGGCGTAAGCCCACGAACATACAAAAAGGACAAAGCCGCTCATAACGAGTAGCTTTGTCCGTAGGGTTCCATCTATTTAATTAGGAAGTAATCATTAAACCTTTTGTACGGCTAAATCAAGCCAATCCATCTCTTCCTTGGTGAGCGTAATGAGCGAGCCTGCATCACAGGAATGAAGCTCTTCCGCTGATTGCGCGCCAATCAAGGCACAAGTCGGAAACGGTTGGTTTAGCACGTATGCTAGCGCGATCTGGATAGCAGTAACGTTTTTCTCAGCTGCCAACTGCTTTGCACGCGCCAGACGCTCCCAATTCTCATCGCTATAGAACACGCGTACAAGATCCTCATTATCTCTCACTTCGGGAGTAAATCTACCTGTGAAAAATCCTCTTGCCTGCGATGACCACGAAAGCAGCGGGAATTGCTCTTCCTCATGCCAAGCGCACGTTTCCTCATCAGCAGAGACGCAGCCATGCCAGAACGGTTCATTCGCTTTCGCAAGGCTAAGGTTCGGACTGCTGAATGAAAAACCGACAAGTCCATTTGCAGCTGCGTATTCATTCGCTTCCTTAATACGCTGCCATGTCCAGTTTGATACGCCAATCGCTCGAACAGTTCCTGCTTTCACATGCTCATTAAGAATATCGATAACCTCTGCTGCTGGTACTGCTGGATCATCCCGGTGCAGTGCATAAAGGTCGATATAGTCGGTTTGAAGACGCTTCAAGCTAATCTCCAAATCATGAGCAATAGCCTCTTTGCTCACGCGCGAACCCGTATGATCATGATGTGCGCCCTTGGTCAAAATAACCAATTGCTCCCGATTGCCGCGTTCTTGCATGTAGCGGCCAATCACTTCCTCGCTTTCCCCGCCGCAATAAATATGGGCTGTGTCAATTGAATTGCCTCCAATCGCTAGAAAAGCATCTAGATTAGTTGCTGCTTTCTCGTAGGAATCGTTATAGAAATAATCCGACCCTTTCATTAAGCGAGATACCTGCTTGGGTGAACCTTCAATTTGAATATATTCCATCGTAGTTTTGCCTCCTTAATTATGGTTTCGTTATATTTTAATTCGTGTATGCTCGTGAGCAGAAAGCAGGCATGCATCGATTACTTTCATGTTGTTAACCCCATCAGCGCTGCCGAACTGAAGCTCTGATACACCGTTAATGGCATTTGCCATATGATCGGCCTGCAAAGTGTAGGCGTTTACATGCGGCACCTCAACTTCACGGCGCTCTCCTTTTGCATCGACGAAGAAATTGCCGCTTCCCGGCGCGCCAGTCACAAATGCGGAAGGCACTTCGATAATACCCTCTGTACCTAGCACCTCAAGCGGGTTGCGGAATGCTGCCCACATGCCGCAATCAAACGTCAGTGAAACCGCACCTTCAAACTCGATTAATCCAGAGGCCATCATATCGACATGATCATGCTCTGGTGAGAACAAAGCCTGAACGGTAACGGCTTCAGGTTCTTTGCCAAGCAGCAAGCGAGCAGCATTAATTGGATAACAGCCTACATCGTAAATCGAGCCGCCTCCCCACTCCTTGCGGTATCTCACGTTTTCTTTATGTCCTGCATTGTTGAAGGTAAACGCACTGTGAATGCCGCGAATGTCGCCAATTTCCCCATCTGCGATCACTTTCTTGATCATGTCGTATCGAGGGTGATAGCGATACATAAAAGCTTCGGACAATAACACGCCTGCTTTCGCAGCGGCTTCAGACATTTCAGCTGCTTCTTGCGCAGTCAAAGCAAGCGGCTTCTCGCATAAAATATGTTTTCCTGCTTCAGCAGCCCGGATCGTCCACTCTCTATGCAAATGATTTGGGAGTGGAATGTATATAACGTCAATAGAAGCATCTGCAAGCAATTCTTCATAACTGCCGTAAGCAGTCGGGATATTCAGCTCTTCTGCCGTCTTCTTTGCCTTGTCCACGTCACGGCTAGCAATAGCCGCTACCTCATTTAATTCCGAAAGATGAAGGCCAGGTATTACTGCGCCTTTGGCAATTCCAGCGCAGCCCATGATGCCCCATTTTAGTTTCTTTGTCGTCACTCCATCGTCACCTCAACCATTATTTTATTATTATATTGCGATTGCAAGCTGAAACTAGTTACACCATCAGTTCAGAGCGCTGCACCTAAATCGTGAGGTACAAATTAGTATCAAACGATTTCATTGTGCTTGCCTCTAGTTTAAAGTAGATAACCAAAAAATAAAATGATATTATTTTGTTATAAGTTAAAACAATATTGTCATTGAGGTGAGCAACATGCAAAGACAAATACATCTGCTTACGCTGCCAAATAATCCTTTTTTCTGTTTACCTGAATCCGTCGGGAATTACTGGAATGAGCCTGATCATTACACGCTTCGTATGGCGGGAGCGCTCAATAACTTTAATATTCATTACGTTGTTTCTGGAAAAGGTTATGTGGAGTGGGATGGCGAGGTGCACACCCTCGAGGCTGGTGAAGCTGTTCTTTATTTCCCCTTGCAGAGACAGCATTACTACAGCAGCAAGGATGATCCGTGGGATATAAGGTGGGTTCATTTTTATGGGAGCGGGCTTCAGGACTATATGATCGAACGAGGTTTTCACAAAAGCCAGCTCTGGACAATTCGTCAGCCAACTGCTTGGGAACAGGTGCATGAGGATTTGCTGGTCGAAGCAGAAAAGTCTCGCATGCTGCATCCGACCAAGCTTTCTGCTCTCATGTATGCCATACTCGCAGTATTCATCGAGCAAGCTGTACCGATATCCGGCAGCAAAGCTAGTACGTCCGGCAACCGCATCTTAAAGCTGCTCCCTTTAATGCAGCAGGAAGCGGCTGAGCCGTTCATACTCGAGCAATGGGCTGAAAAAGCAGGAGTTAGCCCCTACTATTTTTGCAAATTGTTCCGAAATGTGATGGAAATGACGCCAATGGACTTCATTACACGCTGCCGGCTTCAAATGGCGAAGCAATGGCTTCTGGAGCGCAAGGATGTTAATATCGGACAAATCGCTAGTGATGCCGGCTATCCGAGTGTCAGCTACTTCAACAAAAGATTTATGGCTCATGAAGGGATGACGCCTACGGTATATCGTCAGCTTTACGGGGTGTAATACGAAGGTTACTATTGGCGCTGTAAGAACATATATGCACTTAATGCACTCTTTCGCGAGTAACCTGGCTGCTCTCGTGCTTTGTAAGAACCTATTGGTTCTTACAGACACTTATGAATGTTACTTTTTGCTCTGTAAGAACATATATGCACTTAATGCTCTCTTTCGCGGGTAACCTGGCTGCTCTCGTGCTTTGTAAGAACCTATTGGTTCTTACAGACACTTATGAATGTTACTTTTGGCGCTGTAAGAACATATATGCACTTAATGCTCACTTTCGAGAGTAACCCGGCTGCACTCAAGTTCTGTAAGAACCTATTGGTTCTTACAGACACGTATGAATGTTACTTTTTGCTCTGTAAGAACAAATATGCGCTTAATGCTCACTTTCGAGAGTAACCCGGCTGCACTCAAGCTCTGTAAGAACCTATTGGTTCTTACAGACACTTATGAATGTTACTTTTTGCTCTGTAAGAACATATATGCACTTAATGCTCTCTTTCGCGGGCAACCACCCTTTACTTGGGCTCTGTAAAAACACATATGCGCTTAATGCTCTCATTCATGAAAGTAAGAAGTAATATACACACGCTTAAATTCCTAATGGAACCATATACAGTCCGGTATCTCCGTCGTTCTTCATCACAACATCAACGCCATAGGTTTGTTTGATCGTTTCCGCAGTCACGACTGTCTCAGGCGCACCTTCTCCTACGATGCATCCTAATTTCATCACAATAATATGGTCGCTGTATCGAATAGCCTGATTCATATCATGCAGAACCATCACTATCGTAATTCCATGCTTACGGTTCAGTGTCTTTACTAACTCTAATATTTCGATTTGATGATAGATATCCAAATACGTCGTTGGCTCATCCAAAAATAACAGCGAGGTTTGCTGTGCCAGCGCCATTGCGATCCAAGCTCTCTGCCGTTCGCCGCCTGATAAATGCGCTAAACTTTGCTTTCGCTTGTTCAGCAAATTCGTGCAGCTAAGCGCCCAATCCACAGCTTCATCATCTAATTCGCTCTCTTGTCCCCACCGACCCCGATGCGGCAATCTACCGAAGCGAACCAATTTCTCAACAGTCAAATCTGCAGGCGCTTCCTGCTGCTGATGCACCACGGCCAGCTTCTTGCCAAGCTCCTTCGGCTTAAAATGCGCGAGCTTCTTCCCATTCAGCAGCACCTCACCTCCACTTGGCCGAAGATTTTTCGCCATTACACCAAGCAGAGTTGACTTCCCGCAGCCATTTGGACCAATGATCGTCGTAATCCG
Organism: Pristimantibacillus sp. Z349TD_6; assembly: GCF_056173205.1. Classification (NCBI taxonomy): domain Bacteria; kingdom Bacillati; phylum Bacillota; class Bacilli; order Caryophanales; family Paenibacillaceae; genus Pristimantibacillus (SeqCode); species Pristimantibacillus sp. Z349TD_6. Next base: position 5,200,594 of record NZ_CM149662.1, read on the forward strand.
TCCTTCCGCAATACGGCTAGTTATTCCGTTCAAATGGAATGTTTTTTTGTCATATGAAAACCTTATTTCATTAATGTCCATGGACGCGTTCGCTCCTTCGCAGCAAAAAGATGAGAAAAGGACCGCCGATGACTGTCATGACAATCGAAGCTGGAATTTCTGTCGGAGCTAAAAGAGTACGGCCAAGCGTATCCGCAGTCAAAATGAGCAATGCTCCGCCAATCGCAGAGAAAGGCAGTAGCACTTTATGGTCTGAGCCAATGAGCAGCCTCGCAATATGTGGGACAAGCAAGCCTACAAACACGATTAACCCGCCAATAGCTGTTGCGACAGAAGCCAAAAGCACGGCAACAACCGAAACGAGCAGCCTTACTTTCATAACAGACATACCAAGATTTTGAGCGGTTCGATCCTGCAAAACAAGCGTATTGCACCATGAGCCAAGCAGCATCGAGAGTAACAAGCCTACACCGCCATACAGCGCCAACATATGTACATCATCCCAGGTTTTCATTGTAAATATAGAGGAAATCGCTTGATTTACGCTAGTTACCGCATAGCTGCCGCGATAATTAAAGGACTGCCCAAGACCTGTAAATGTAGCATTAACCGCCACGCCGACCAGAATAAGCCTCAGTGGGCTAAGACCTGAGCGCCAAGAAAGCGAATAGACCAATAGACAAGCGATTGCTCCTCCAACAAATGAAAACAGCGGCATCCAAAAAAACAATGCTGGGAATATCGTTACAAGCAGCAAAGAAACCAAGCCTGCTCCTGATGAAATGCCGATAACGCCTGCGTCCGCCAGCGGATTGCGCATTACGGCTTGAAGCAGTACACCAGACACGGCTAGAGCTGCCCCTGTCAATAAAGCAACGATTATACGCGGCAGCCGCAGGTCGCGAACAACCTCTACCTGTTCACTTGGCGAGCCAAGCAACCCTTTCATGAGTTCAACAAATCCTACGCTGATGCTTCCAGTCGTCATGGAATATACGATGGTTGCCAGAAGGAGCAGCGTAATTGCTGTGAAGCTGAATATTGTTTTTGGCATGAAAAACATCCTTATTTATAATCCTGATAAAGCATTGGAGCGAGCGCGGTTAGTGCTTGGACAACAGCCAAATTTCCCGTCGTGCCAAATAAAGTTTCTTCCAGATCATATACACGCCCCGATTGTACCGCTTCAAAATGCTTCCAGATATCATTTTTTTTGAACTCTTCATCAAACATTTTCACAACCTCAGCCGGCATGCCATGCGCTGCTCGCAAAATGACATCCGGATTCGCCTTCTGCAAATATTCCGTATTGGAAGCCAAAAATTCAACCTGCTCGCCCTGTACGATATTTACTCCCCCAAGCAAACGAACAAGATCTCCAATGTAAGAATGCTCCGTCGCAACCAAATAACTGCCGGGCACACCAAGCAGGATCAGCACCGTCGGTTTTTCTTTACCTTCTGTATTCCGCGTGATGGCAGCCAGCATTTCCTTCTGTTCATTTACGATTGCAGCAGCCTGTGTTTCTCGCCCATACCGATCTCCGAGCGTTGTAATTTCAGCTTGCATGCTGGAGATACTCGTTAAATTTAGAAAAGCAGCCTTTAACCCTGCACTCTCAAATACAGGCTCCAGCTCATATTGCAGCGTCGAGACAGACAGCACCTCCGTCGGCTTCAAGGATTTAACCATTTCCATATCAGGACTCATTGGATTCCCAACTTTAGTAACGGTGCTGTAACGCTCCGGCAGCGTTTTTACGCTTTTCGGTATGCCAACTAAATCAAGCTCAAGCGCATCCATAATTTGTGTAATAGCTACGGTTGTTGACACGATGCGCTGGCTAGGCTCCTCAGATACTGAGCCTGAAGCCGCAGCTTTGGACGAAGAGTTTGAAGACGGCGCAGCAGTTGGCGCATTTGCTGAACCGCTTCCCCCTCCAAGCGATCCGCAGCCTGCCATCATCGCAGCAAGAATCATTAGGTATAACCCCTTCATAAATCGATAGCGCATTTCCTTCTTACCTCCTTAAAAACAGCACAGAGGACACCCGTTAATCAGGGTCCTCCTATGCCATCTGTCTAAATCACCCGCTTCAAGCTCTGCAACAGCTGGAGCCTTCTTTGCTGCCGCTTATGCCGTTTTAGCTTTTTCTTGCTCCGCTGCTTTTGCTTCTAAATAATCGACAGCACGCAAAACGAGAGTAATCGCCTCAGCTCTTGTTGCGGACTTCGTTCCGCCGAACTGATTTTGATCCAGTCCCTTAATTAATCCGTACTTCACGGCCGTAGCAATGTATGCTTTGGCGTAGGAAGGAATTTCCGCTGCATCTGCAAAATTAAGCGAATCCGCTGCTTCCAGCGGCAAATGAAGTGCTCTTACGATCATGACTGCAATTTCCGTACGGTTTACGTTTTGCGTTGGACGGAATGTCTGATCCTCATAGCCATTAATAATGCCTGCTGCTACCGCTTGCTCGATAAAGGACTGTGCCCAAGTAGGAATGTTTTTCATATCTGCAAAAGCAGTTGAAGCGTTCTTGCTTTCCAGCTTCAGAGCTCTGCCGAGAATAACCGTCCACTCCGCGCGATTGACCGTTGCATTCGGTTTAAAGCTTCCATCCGGATAACCCTGAACGATGTTTAGCTTCAATGCGCGATTAATGGCTTCTTTCGCCCAGTTGTTTGCTAAATCTTTAAATGCAGACGTTGCATCTTTTCCAGCCAGCTTATCTTTTTCCTCTTGTTCCTTTTTCTTTTTCTCAATTTCTTCTGGCGTCTCTCTTGGAACGACAGAGCCAAATGAATCAGAGTCCCAGCTTGCTACTGGCGTTATTGCGCCAAGCTGAATTTGAATGCTGTATTCATGATGGTACTTCACTTCAGGCCAATCAATTTTCACCCAGCCATCCAGCTTAGCCGGTAGATCGGCCACTGTAAATTGTACTCGTCTTGTGTTAGCCGAAGCATCGGATTCGATCGTTGCTGGCGTAGAACCGCCAATCGTAAATCCGGTAATTTCCTTGCTTTGCTTTAGATTCACTTGTACAAGCTTCACACCATTTTGCACGAGCAAACGAGCAGGATGAGCTACATATTCATCCATGACTGACGTTTGTGTTGTACCTTGTTTTAAAAACTGAATATCAATCAAATACTTGCCGTCCGCAAGTGCTCCCGGTTCTGTTGGTTTGACCGGATCAACAACGACAATTTTTGTCGCTAGGAAAGCACGAAGCGCTTGATCCAGCGTACCTTCTGCATCAATGAGCTGCTGCTTTGTAGACAATATGCTGTTTGCGACAGCGTTCGCTGCTGTAATTGCACTAAGCAGTGTATCTTTCGCTGATTGCGGATATTGTCCTACACCTGTACCTGCGACTGCTTCATCATGAGCTGTCTTCGCTGCCGCAATAGCTGCCTTCAATACTGCAGGATCGCCATTGTCAAACAACAGACGAATGTTATGAGTCGCATCATAAGGTTTGCCTGTACGTGGATCAATTACGTTTGGCATAATGATTCTTACTTGCCCTGGCACAATTGCCGTTAAATCATCCACTTTAAATTTGATAACCCTCGTATTTTCCGTCTTGTTTTCACTGACAACGGTCACATCTGTAAGTATGCTGTTCTGAGCAACTTTAAACTCTGTAACGATGCTGCTGTCCTTTATTGCAAAAGATACATAAGTCTCACCGTTATTGGACGTAACAGATGCTGGCTTGAGGAAGTAACTGTCCATGCTCGATAATGCTGCATTTGTGGCATGCAGGGCCGCGAAAGAAATATTGCGAATCTGGCTTCCATTAAAAACCTGAACAGATTTCTCTAAAATCTTTGCCGCATTTGCAATTTCTGGACGTGTAGAATTGAGTTTCTTTCCTGTTTGTTCAGCTAATTGAATAGCAGAAAGCAATGATTCTTTTGCTGCCGCCTCATATTGCCCTGTAGCCGTTCCAACAACTGCGGAATCATGCAGTTGACGCGCTGCAGTGATCGAAACGTTTAAGGCATTAAGATGATTGGCATTATAGCTGAAAAGTACTGTTCGCTTCTCTGTACCAATTGTGTACTCTAATTTTGATAAGCCTTGATAAATAGAATCATTGGCTAGTTCATGTCTAGCATAAAGCTGATAGGCCGTCAGTCCATCTTCACCCTTTTTAATAGGGGTTTCGTACCCATTCAGAGTACCAGAGGAAACCTTACCATCTGAAGTTTGCCCAAATAAATTCATCAAAGGCTCGCTTACCAGCACCTCTGCAAAAACAACATGGGAGTAAGCATTAAAATATTTTTTACCCAATTGAGTAAACATGATTGCTTCTGTCTTGAAATCTTTGGAAAATTCCGATTTTTCTCCTGTTTCAGGGTCCAAAACAAGGAGCGGTAATACTTCTTTTTTAAATTGCTGATACTTTAAATCCTCCACTTTAGCAGTCAAAGTACTTAATGTATTGTTAACGGCAGTCTGTGTCGCTTGTGGATCACCAGCTACAGCCCTTGCTTCAGTAATCCATTGCCCAAGCCTTACGCTCGCTCCAACCGAATACTCACCATCTGTTAATACAGCATGAGCGGCTGAAGCTCCATTTGCTGTCCCTATATTTTTCACCGTTGTCGCAAAAACAGTAATTTCTTCTAAGGCACGTACCAAATTCACTTTATTTACAGTAATACGCGCTGCCTCGTACTTCTTTTTGCCCTCTTGCAGAACAAGGTAAGCAGCCTTGATCAGCTCTTGATTGGAACCGCCAGCGCTGTCGGCAATGCTTCTTGCCTGATTGATCGTATTTTGAAAAGTTGCTTTGGAGCCTAGCAAATAGAAGCCATCGCCAGTTCCCTCCGCCGTTGTACTCAGCAGCTCATTCGATGTTGTAAATAAAGCTTCAAGCTGCTCTAATGATACAGTGCCAGTCTCGCCTCCGCCCCCATTGTTTCCTCCATCAACGGGCAGACCTGAGATATCCAGCTGAAGCTGAACATTATACCAATTGTCATAATTTACTGAAGGAATAACGATATGAATCAAAATTTCTTGTTTCTCTTGCAAGTTCTCAATATCATAGCTAACAACGACGTGATCCGGATCTAATCCGTCCCCTGCTGGCTGAGCAGCAACGACTTGATACCCTTCTATGCCGTTGATTGTGTTCCCATTGATTACTGCTTTATCTTTTCCTGCTAATTTAGCCGAAAAATGTTGAAAGGAAGTATACTGCGTAACCTCATGCTGAAACTTTGCACTGCCATTATTAATAATCAGCTTGCCTGTGCTCGGATTAAGATAATCGTTAATAATCGATCGTTCATTGCTTCCATCCTTCACATAAAGAAAAGGAACACTATACTCCCCATTTGGCGTTACACCCGCCGCTGCACTCACAGGAAAGGCCGACAGCAACAATACGAGCGCCATGAGCAGCGCCGTCAATCGGCGAAATTTCATTTGCATTTCAAAAAACACTCCTTCGTCATTTAACTGCTTTCGCTTATGTACCCTAGCATTTTGAACAGGAGAGCGAAACATGCCGCAGCATTGCTCTCCTGTTATTTTTAAAGCGCTATTCTAACCGTAGAGCTCGCTGATGCTTAAACGCTCCAATTGAATTGGATTGTGTGAACCGTATTGTAGCCTTCAAATCCTGGTGATGGCGGAACGACAACGTGGATTTTGGCAACTTGATTCGGTGTGAAATCAGCCACTTCAAATGTAAATTCAACGTTGCCGCCTGTATAATTAGCAGCTGCATAGCTGTATGTTCCAGTAGCAGGATCTTGCACTTGCAAGTATTGAATGAAGCTTGAACCAGAGAATGTAACCGTTGTCGTTGTGCCATTGCTAGCTACAACTGCATCGCCTACTTTATAGGCATCAGCATAAGAATTGGCTGTATCTCCCGCGTTGCGAACGACATAGCTTACACCAGTACTCGCGAAAGCAGATGGAACAACTAGAGCCAGAGCCATTACGAGCATTAACATAACGAAACTTGTTTTTTTCATCGATTTTACCATTTAGAACACTCCTTATTTTTTAGCGAATTTGGTTTTGCGCAAAAGAATATAGGCTACTCCGACAACAATAATGATTAGGGAAATAACAAGCGGTGACAACACGCGCTTAGAAGAAGCCGAATCTGACAACTGCTGCGCAGCTTCACCTGTAGCAGGTGTATCCATATCAGCTCCCGCAAGCTGAACATCGGCCTTCGGTTCTTCATGAACAGCTGTCTCAGCAGAGTCGTCAACTTTGGTATCCTCTGAAGACAATGGCTCTTGTGTAGATGGGGTTAAAGTCTCCTTAGGCGATGATTGCCCTTCAGCTTCAGCCGCTATCGGACTAACGGTTGGAGCAGGCGAAGCTTCGACCTGTATCTCTTTCTTAGAATCTTCTTTTTTAGAATCGACCGTTTCAAAGCTCGGCTTATTTACCTCAACCTTTGGTTTTTCTGTCACCTTATTTGTGGTTTGAGGAGCTGTTGTACCTGTCTTTACTTCGGTCTCTTTTTTTGGTTCTATTGTGGTTGCTGCTGGTTTCTTTTCTTCTTTGACAGGGGCATCGGCTTTGCTGATCTGCTTCAGACTGCTAGAATCGAAAACTAGTCGAATCGTGTAGCTGTGATCATAATCAATATCCTCTACCGTTACGTGGATCTTGGACTCTAACGGCGTTGTAAGATCAGCAATTCCGAACTTAACAATTCTCGTATTGTCAGCTTCGTTGCTAGATACAATTGCCGTATCTATGTACCCGCCGTCACTCGGAACTTTATATTCCGTTACCCATGAGCTATGGTTTATTTGCAGTTGTACCTGCAAAGCTCCTTTGGTCACAATCAGCTTGGCTGGTTTTTCCCAATAGTCATTTGCCATCGATACCGATTCATCTTCGGCTTTCTTGACAACATAGTCTATCGAGTACGTACCATCAGCCAGTTCAGCTGCATGTGCTTCAGGTGCAAACGGAACAACGAGTAAAGTAATCATGATGAAGAAAGCCAGCACTCCAAACTTGTGAATAATTCTCTTCTCCTCCTTTACTCCTGACATCCAAGCTCGCAGCAGATTATCCGAATGGCTCTCTCTCAAATCATGAATATGATAATCATTATCAATTAAAATTTATTTTGATTATGATAATCATTATCATTCGACAATTAAAAAAAAAGCAATCTGCTGCAGAATGCATCCCCATTTCACGAAACGCCATTCTCAGGAATGAAACTATCATGCATGCCCACAATTTGTCAACACAAAAAAAGAAAATTAGCTATTTTCTAAATAATTCCTTTTTAGGTATTGACGTCCTCTGTTTTTAAGCATTATACTCTCGAAGAGATCATTGAGACTGATTATCAATACCATTTAGCTTGGAGGTACTGCAATTGTTATGAAAACTTGTCTCCCCCTATTTGCTGTGCTTCTGTTGCTCGTTTTTACAGGATGCAGTATCGGCAAAAGCAGCTCTTCAGAAATGAGCGATGGAAGTCTGATAGTAAAAGACTTTGCTGGACGCCAAATTGCTTTTAAGGAACCTCCCGCCAAAATTGTTGCTCTGGGCAGCGGCGAAGCTGATATTGTGGCAGCTTTAGGAGGAAATCTAGTCGGCCGACCTACAACATCCGCTCAGCCCGTTAATCGGGCAGTCCTCGAAGCTGAACAAATCGGAAATGCTCACGAGGTTGATTTGGAAAAAATAGCATTGCTTCGCCCTGATGTCGTGCTTGGCAATTATCCATTGAATGAGAAAGATATTCCCGTTCTTCAAGGAATCGGTGTACAGCTCCTGTTGACGGGTGCCAACTCCATCGAAGACATTAAACGCCAGATTGAGCTGATAGGCCAACTTCTTCGCAAAGAAGAGCAGGCAAAAGCAATTATCGCCAACATTGTTGATAAGATTGCTGTTTATAAACATACCGATGTAACCAACAAGCCGCGAGTGCTGCTTGTATATGGAGCACCAGGTACATTCATGGCAGCACTCCCTAATTCCTTGAGCGGCAACATACTCGAAACCGCTGGCGGAGTAAATATCGCTTCGGATTATCCGAGGCTGCAAAGCTTCCCGCAATACGCGCAGCTAAACGCAGAACGTGTTGTTGAAGCAGACCCCGACATCATTTTTTTCATGACGCATGGCAATCCGGAGGAAATCAAGAACAGCTTCATTCGTGAAATGGAGACTAATTCTGCATGGAGCAGCATATCCGCCGTCAAACAGCAGCGTATTGAAGTGCTGCCGCAGGACCTGTTCGGTACTAACCCTGGAACTCGTGTGATCGAAGCACTTGAGCTTATGGACCGCTTGCTGAAAGAAGTGCCTAACTGAAAGGATGCTAAATAAGGATTATGAATAAAGAAACACGTACAAAAAGACGTAAGCTGGCCTTCATCATCTCACCTATATTTCTGCTTTTAAGCGTTCTTATCGGGTTAATATCTGGATCAATCACGATTCCACTGCACGAGATATGGAGCATTCTTATCACAGGCGATTCATCAGCTCACTACGTAATATTGCTTGATCTTAGGCTCCCTAGAGTATTAATTGGTTTGTTGACAGGCGCATGCCTTGCTGCATCCGGAGCAATTCTGCAAAGTGTCATGCGCAATCCGCTTGCTGATCCCGGCATTATTGGCGTATCGGCAGGTGGCGGTCTCGCTGCTGTCATCACGATGGTGATGCTGCCGCAATTCAGCTTTTTATTGCCAGCTGCCGCTTTTGTTGGCGCCCTCTCTGCAAGTCTAATTATTTATTTTCTTTCATGGGATAAAGGTGCTTCACCTATTAAGATTGTATTAGCCGGTGTTGCAGTAAACGCGCTCGTGGGCGCCGTTATGAATGGCGTGATGGTCGTTTACAGCGACCGGGTTCAAGCTGTGCTTCCATGGCTTTCCGGCGGATTAAATGGACGAAGCTGGCATCATTTCAGCTTTATGCTGCCTTACGCGCTCGTTGGCCTCCTTCTTACGATACCAGCGGTCAAATCAGCTAATCTGCTGCTGCTCAGCGACGATTCTGCTCGCTTGCTGGGACAAAAAGTGGAGTTGCAGCGGCTTCTGCTTATTCTCTTATCTGCTCTGCTTGCAGGAATTGCAGTAAGCGCCGCAGGTCTTGTCGGCTTCGTTGGGCTGGTTGTGCCCCATATGGTCCGCCTTCTCATTGGAGACGATTACCGTTATTTGCTGCCAGTATCCATAATAACCGGTGCTGCTCTGGTCGTCATTGCCGATGCCGCGGCTCGTTCCTTATTCGACCCTGTTGAGCTGCCGGTTGGCATCTTATTAGCTTGCATCGGCGCACCGTTCTTTTTGTATTTGCTGAGGAGGAGTAACTGGCGATGAAGGCGATTCAAACCCATTCGTTAACGCTGGAAGCAGGCATGTTCAAGCTGTCCGATGTTAATATGGAAATCCCTAAAGGTAAAATAACTGCGATAGTCGGGCCAAATGGCTCAGGAAAATCAACGATGCTTAGATTAATCTCGGGTCTGCTGACTCCAGATAGCGGCAGCATTCTCATTAATGAGAAGAGTACGAGCGATTATAAAAGATCCGAATATGCCAAAAGTCTTTCCATGCTGACGCAAGCCAAAGATATGCTTCCTTCGCTGACCGTTCGCGAGCTGGTCGCTTATGGGCGTGCTCCTTACCAAAAAAGCTTCCGTCAGCGGCTAACTACGGAGGATGAACGCATCATTGATTGGGCATTGCGGGCAATGCGCATTCGGCGGCACGAAGACCGAATGTTTCATACTCTCTCCGGAGGCGAGCAGCAAAAGGCGCGAATCGCCATGGCATTAGCGCAGCAGACCGAAATTCTTTTGTTAGATGAGCCTACTACCTATCTGGACATGTGTCATCAGCTCGAGGTGCTGGAGACACTCGCCAAAATAAATCGGGAATATGGAACGACGATCGTTATGGTTCTGCACGATCTGCAGCAGGCAGCCGCTTATTGCCATTATATGATTGCCATGAAAGAAGGAGAGCTTGCTGACGCTGGAGAACCACGAACCATCATTACGCCTCGTTTCATGCGCTCCGTATTTGATTTGGATGCGAGAATCAGCTTTGCTGAACGTTATCCCATTATCATTCCTATACCCAAAACCGATGAGGAGGAAGAAACGATGATCATTGTGACGAATGTATCGCAAATTACGAAGGGCGAAGGAGAAAAGCTTGTTGAACGTTTTGATCGGGTAGGCAAAGTCGAGGAAATGGAAGGATTTCTTGGACTTGAGGTGCTTCTCACGCAAAACCTAAAGGACTACGACGAGGTTTCCATCGTTACAAGGTGGCAATCCAGAGATGATTTTAACAACTGGACAAAAAGCGAGGCGTTTCGTGAATCTCATTCCCACCGTAAAACGCCGGAATACATTTTATCTAACAAAATTATGTTTCAGGAAGTCAAAGTCAAGCGCACTCCGCTCCCTGCCGCGGAACGCAGCGATGAGCGGCTTGCCCAATAAGTTTCCTTCTTAACAAACAAGACAGCTATTCCTCCTCTAAACGAGGCGGCTGCTGTCTTGCTTTTGTCTGTTCATTTTTTACGAGCTTATCCGGCTGCTAAGTGAATGCTAGACCTTTTACAAGGATACTAGCGTCCCGCCTTCATTGGCAGAGCGCAGCTCTGCTTCAATGATTTCAAGCGTGCCTACCGCGCTCTCAGGTGCACAGATCGAAACTGGCTGCCCAGCATGAATAGATTCAATAAAATATTTGATTTCACGATAATAACCCATATCCTCAGACAATTCAGCGATAAAGCCTGGCGCATCATTTGGATTAACTTTCACTTGCCCATTTTCAAAAACGAGATTTCCGCCTTCAAAATTAACGCGATACGTCATAGCGAAGCCAAAGTCGCCTTCCAGCGTCCAATCTGCCTGAGCATTCAGCACCTTGCCGTCTGGATAAATATAATGAGTAGACACGACATCATAGCCGCTGCCTGGAATGACATTGCGTGCAATCGTTGATACCTTCTCAGGCTTGCCGAATAACCAGTGAACCATGTCTGCATCATGAATATGCATGTCCAGTAAACAGCCTCCGCTTTTGCTGCCATCCAGAAACCAACCCTTTGGCGCGGCAGAGCCTCTGAAGAAATAACCGCCCGTAACAGCTCCATAACGGCCATCCTCTACGCAAGCCTTCAAGTATTCATAAGCTGGCCAGAAGCGCAGGCATTGGCCGATCATCAACGTTTTTCCTGTGCGCTCTGCTGCATGTGCCATGCGCCAGCCATCCTCTGAACTTCCTGCCACAGGTTTCTCGCATAATACATGCAACCCTCTCTCAAGCATTGAGCAGGTTAAATCAGCATGCAGATTAGTAGGCAGCGTAATATCGACGATATCTAGTTCCTCGTTCTCTAGCATTGCAGCAATATTATCGTACAAACGGTAAGGCGCAAGATCATAGACGTCCTGCTCTGTCGCGATGTTTCCTGACGCTTTTCCTTCCTTCAACTCCTCGATCAGCAAATCGCAAATCGCTACGAGCTGAACAGGAGCTCCTTCCTTAGCAAGACGGACATAATTGTCAAAGTGCATCCGACCCATAAATCCAAAACCGATTAAACCAACCTTTAACATATTAAAAACCTCCTAATAGTTTTTGAGTAGATGAGTTCTAACGTCCTAATATGGCATCCATCGCTTTTGAAGTGTTGAAAATGATTTGTTCGGAATGGTGATTGTATGGCGGAATCATTTCTCCAGTTACATAATTGTCATAGCCAATTGCATGAAGCGCCTGCATGACAGCTGGGTAATCAACATCACCTGCTAATAGATCAACAAAGCCATGCAATCCGCCTGCTTGACGGCGGTAATCCTTGAAGTGTACCTTCTTGATGCGATGACCTAAAATACGAATCCATTGCTCAGGATAACCATTATGAAGCGCATTGCCGACGTCGAAATACGAGCCTACAAAACTCGAGTTATGCGCATCAATGAAGGAACGCATCTCAAGCGGCGATAACAAGAACTTGTTCCAAACATTCTCAATGCCAATCGAGACACCCGCGCTCTCAGCAAACGGAACAAGCTTCCCGATCGCTTCCAGCGCCCGGTCATATGCATATTCGTAATCAGCAACTTCACTGCCCGGTATAAAATCAACGCCAACAGCGCCTGGAATGACCAAAATGGTATCCACGCCGAGAGCCGCTGCAAGCTCCAGCTGTTTCTTGCACACATCGATTGCTTTCTCGCGTGTAGCCGCGTTTTCACTCGTCATTGGATAGGACCAGTACAAGCCTGTTGCTAAACCTGCAATTTCCAGTTCATTTTGCTGCAGTTCGTTTTTGATTTCTTGAATCTCTTTGTCGGATGCTGCTAGGCTAAGCTCGCCCGTCTCGTTCAATGACAGCTCGATTCCGTCAAAACCTGCTTTTTTTGCTGTACGAATGTTTTCTGCAATGGTTGAATCACCTTTGAAAGACCAAATATTAATCCCTTTTTTCATGTTGAACCCTCCTACATTTATGTTTTAAATAAATAACAGCCTGCCAAATTTACGGGGAAGATGAAAGTTTATCGCTTTGGTAGCCTGCCAAGCCTGGAATTCACGGTTGCCGTGTTTATCCTCATCAATTCGGTAAAAATTCACTCTCCAGCTTAATCCTTGCTCGAGAGGCTTCTTGAAATTCTCAACCGGAATATGCACAAAATAAATCCGTTCAGCATCGCCACTCGTTTCAACAGTTGTCTGAATACCCTCAAACCTCCATGCTAAGTCCGTCGAAGTGATCTCGGCTTCACCATCATTCGCAATCAGAGCATCAAAAACAACATTGTTCGGACTAACTTCTAGCTCTAGATAACGATGCCCAGTCCCATCCTCATCGATAAACAGCTCAACGACATCCTGCTCATAAAGCGGCTCATCGCGTATGGTAAAATCAGATACAACATGTGAATCCTTGCATAAATAGCGAATATGCAAATAGTTCTGGCTCCAGCATGCTCTTACTTCCGTACGCTCCTTAGGCTGCATGGCAGTAACCGTATCAACCAATTCAATCGCATCGAAGCTATCCCAATGGATAGCGCCAAAACCGGCGTCTTCGATGCTGATCGGCACTTGCCTGCAAAGATAGGTTTTACTCTCTTGAAATGCAGGAACCTCCATTTGTTCAAACTCCTTTTTAGATAATTACGTTATATTGAGTTTGCTGCAACTACATGTGATAATACGTTTATAATAAACGATTATTCTTGAAATTTATTTAGCTAGAATAGCGAATTTTTGGACAATTCCGTTCTCTTTTTTATTTTCTTAATGAAAGGAGCCTACCGCTTGGAAAAGTCTGAATCTCCCTTTCCACGCATTCGTTCAACTCCATTTCGCGAGTGGTCGCCCAGCGTCCACTACGCGCAGTTCCAGCGCTTGCCAACGGGTGCTCTGCCAAGACGTAGATTGTATGATTACGAGCTCCTGTACGTGTACCATGGCGAAGCAGCGACGACCATGCATGGGCAGCGCTATAAGATTGAAGCTGGTCAGCTTATCTTTTTGCCCTCTGGCGTCTATCACCAAAATGAAGTCGTTTCCAGCCCAAACGCTCGATTTCTCGGCATTCATTTTGATTTTTTTGATGAGCTCGATATTCAGACAGAGGCTGACATGGTTGTGAACGAAGCTGCTGTTTTGCCGAGTAAATTCATTTATGAGCCCTATGTTGAAGGGTTGGCTCCCTTATCCGATCATCCGGTCTACACGCCGCCTCTCGTATGCGTACAATTGATGGAGCAGCTTGTTCATGAATTCACTATGCGTCCTATTGGGTATGAGCTGGTTTGCAAAGGTCTAATGCTACATATATTGGCCCATTTGCTGCGATTGCCCTCATCTCGATCCGCTGGACAAACCTCACTTCATGGCGGCAGGATTGCCGAGTTAATGGAGGAAATAGAGGCATCACCTGCTGCCAATTGGACAAACACAACGATTGCTGCAAAGCTGAATTTGAGCATCGACCATACCGCGAAGCTGTTTAAGCAAATCGCCGGCATACCTCCTAGCGAATATGTTCAATCGATACGTCACCGTGAAGCTAGAAGGCTTCTTCGGGAATCCGAGCTTTCAATCGAAAACGTCGGCAGCATCGTCGGCTATTCCGATATCCACTACTTCAGCCGGATATTCCGCCGTCATGAAGGAATATCTCCGCGTGAATATCGGAAATTGTCCAAAATATTATAAAAAAAGAGCTCTATATAATGAAAGCCGAATACCTACAGTGGTGTTCGGCTTTTAACTTTTCTTCATGTTTGGACAAACTAAAAAACACTTCTTTGCTTTGTCCATTGAGTACAGCTCGTGTATCTATTACGATAATGTATATCGATAATGATTATCATTATCTTATAACATCTATTGGGGGAGAATTAAAATGTATCAAGGAACAAAATCAGCCGCTCTTTTGGCTACATTCGCACTAATGGGAACCCTATTGCTAGCCTGTGGCAGCAATTCAGCAAATTCGGGCAATACAGCGAGTCCAGCTGCTGAAGCAACAAAAGCACCTGAAGCAACGGAACAAACAGCCGATACCACCCGCTCCTTCACCGACTGGTCGAAGCATGAGGTAGAAGTTCCTGTTACTCCACAGCGTGTTATCTTTCACGGTGAAACTACCGGTGATTTGCTTGCGCTAGGCGTTAAGCCGATCGGCGTCATACAGGATATGATTAAAGGGACGGTATTTGAGCAGCAGCTCACTGGTGTCGAGGACGTAGGTTTTCCGCTCAGCGTCGAGAAATCTTTAACACTGCAGCCTGATCTTATTATTTTCTCGAATTCGGACGAACAGCAGTATGAGGTTATTTCAAAGGTTGCTCCAACGGTAACGTTCAACTCCTTCGCCACGCTGGAGGACAGAATGCGTACGCTAGGGGATTTGTTAAATAAGAAGCAAGAAGCTGAGGATTGGCTTGCAGAGCACGCGGTCAAAACAGCAGATATGTGGAAACAAATTCACGATAGCGGTATAAAAGAAAGAGAAACGGCAGCCGTATTTACAATGTATCCTGGCAACCGCCTGTTTATTATGGCTGGCACTGGGCTACCGCAATTTTTATATGAGAAAGGCGGCTTAAAGCCAACGCCAATCATCCAGGATCTTATTGATAAAGAACAAGGTTTCGCAGAAATCTCTACTGAACTTCTGCCAGAATATGCGGCTGACCGCATCTTCATTCTGAATCCAGTCGCTCCTGAGGCGCAGCAATCAACGAACGAGCTTATGAAAAGCGATTTATGGCTCAAGCTCCCTGCCGTGAAAAATGGACAAGTATACAATTTTGATTTGCTCAAAGCTTCCAGCGACGCACTTTCTAGAGAATGGTTGTTAGAAGAGCTGCCAAAAGCACTTATTAAAAAATAAATGCTGCTTAACGTCTGTTGAACTAGAAGAAGCTCTTCAACTACGGTTGATAAGCTTCTTCTATTTGTTTATAATGAAATTAATTGATAACGATTCTCAATACTGAAATGAGGCTACAGCCATGTCTAACTTAACGCATCAGACTTTACCTCTGCGCTCCTTAAGCTTCCATTTTGTAGATATGAAGCTGTACAGCCATACAGAGGGTGAAGTATTAGCGGAGAAAGTGACTTCCTGCTATACGATGCTTATATCGAGGAGCGGCAGAGGCAGACTGTTTATGGGTAATGAAAGTTCCCTTTTCTCGTCCTACAGTTCTTTCCTTCTATCCCCGAACACTGCATATCAATTTGAAAACATAGGCGACGGCAAATTGGAATATTACCTTATCTCTTTCCACATCCTTCATTTGCTAAACCAAGGTCCTGTGCTTTATACGGAGCAGCTATTTCCGAACCGTCAAGAGCTGCGCGTTTATCCGCTCGCACAATGGATGGATTTGCTGAGCCAGCTTTATACCGGAATTACGGACTGCGATAACATTGAAGCGCATCGTCAGCAAACGCATTTTCAGAAGCTTATCGGATTTGTTCTTGAACATAACCTGCAATTCGACTCGATGAGCAGCTCCACGCAAACGGTTGAACAAACGATTCAATATATGCAAAATCATTTTCAGAACCGAATAACGGTCAAGCAGCTCGTCGATATGGCCAACGTACCTGCTTGGCAGTTCACTTCAATATTCAAGGAGTTGACTGGCAAGAAACCGCTTGATTATTTGAATGAGCTTCGTATCAGTCGGTCCAAGGATTGGCTAATCCATACCGATAATACTTTGCGCGATATCGCAGATCGTGTCGGCTTTACCGATGAGTATTATTTCAGCCGCCGCTTCCGTCTTATAACCGGCTTTTCTCCAAGGCAATATGCCCTATCGATGCGCCAAAATATACTTGTTAAGGATTGGGACGGTCACGAGGTCAGCATTCCCGCTCAGCCCAATCGCATTTTTTATTGTGGTGAAAGTATCGGAGATATGAATACGCTTGGCATTCAGCTTGTAGGAAGCCATATGATCAGCAAAGGCGAGCCTTTTCGTTCGGAACAGGCTTCTGCTCTATCGCCTGACTTAATTATATTCGACCATTCTGATGAAAGCTTGTACGCACAAATGTCAGAGCTTGCGCCTACGCTTACCTATAATTCACGCGGGTCGCTTGATGAGAGACTGCTCATGCTTGGAGAGTGGTTTGGCAAAAAAAAAGAAGCCCAGCAATGGCTTCTTCATTATAATAGCAGTACGTTATTGATGTGGCAGCAGCTTCAGGCGTGTATTCGGCCTAACGAAACAGCTTCTGTCTTTATCTATCATCGGGGAAAACGTTTATTTGTCATGGGCAATATCGGTTTATCCTCTATACTGTACCATCCAGACGGTTTCCGGCCTACAGGGAAAGTTCAAGACATTCTGAAGTCTGGCAGACCCTATAAGGAAATTACAGAAAAAACCATCCAACAATACGCAGGCGACCGCGTATTCATGATGCTGCCCGAAAATGAGGAGTCCAAAGCAGCCATGGAGAAATTAGTGAATAGCCCAATCTGGAGAAACCTTCCTGCTGTCAAAAATGGCTTCAGTTACGTGCTTGACGAACGCGACTGGAATCAGGAGGATGCTTCAGCAAGGGATAAGCTGCTATTGCTTCTCCCCGAGCTGCTGAACCAAACCTCATAAATCCCCTTATGCGCCGAATTGAGCTTGGTGAAGCCTGCTGTAAGCACCACGCGCGTCGAGCAATTCATCATGATTGCCTTGCTCGGCAATCCCTTGCTCAGCTACAACTACGATGCGGTCAGCATTCTTGATCGTAGCAAGACGATGAGCGATAACAAGCGTCGTTCTGCCGCGGGACAGCTCAGCAAGCGCTAGCTGAATCGCCGCTTCCGTCTCGGTATCCAGCGCGGATGTCGCCTCATCCAAAATAAGGATCGGCGGGTTCTTCAGAAACATTCGTGCAATGGAGAGCCTCTGCTTCTGTCCTCCCGACAACTTAACCCCTCTCTCGCCTATCATTGTATTCAATCCCTCAGGCTGCGATAAGATTAACTCCTCCAGCTGCGCCTGACGAGCGGCTTTCATAATTTCTTCCTCCGACGCTCCGAGTTTGCCGTAAGCAATATTTTCTCGAATCGATCCATCAAAGAGGAACACATCCTGCTGCACAATCCCAATGTTGGAGCGCAGTGATTCAAGCGTCATATCCCGCAAATCAATGTTGTCGATCGTAATCGAGCCTTCTTCGACATCGTAGAAACGCGGAAGCAAGCTGCATAACGTTGTTTTCCCCGCTCCCGATGGCCCTACAAGAGCTACCGTCTCACCTGCGCGAATCGATAGGCTGAGACCTTGCAGCACCTTGTCTTTATTCTCATAACCAAACGTCACTTTGTTAAAGCGAATATCACCTTTGAGATGGCTTACCACTTGTGCATTCGGCGCATCGGCAATATCTGGTTCCGTTTCGAGCAATTCCAAATAACGTTTGAATCCGGCTATTCCTTTTGGATACGTCTCAATGACAGAGTTGATCTGTTTAATCGGACCTAAGAATACGTTCGAGAGCATAACAAATGCGATAAACTCGCCATAGCTCATATCGCCTTGAATAACGAACCACGTACCGCATACGAGTACAAACAAAGAAATGAGCTTCATTAGAATAAAGCTGATTGACGAGTTCCATGCCATCACGCGATATGCAATGAGCTTCGTCAAACGGAAACGACCGTTATTTTCAGCAAAACGTGCCATTTCATGCTTTTCATTTGCAAACGCTTGAACGACACGAATGCCGCTCACGTTATTTTCAACGCGTGCATTGTAGTCAGCGATATCAGAAAACATCCGATTAAAGGCTGCTGACATTTTACGGCTGAAGTACAGCGACAAATAAATCATAAGCGGTATAATAATAAAGGTCATTAACGCAAGCTGATAGTTAATGCTCAGCATAATACCGAACGCACCAGTCAGCGTCATTAAAGCAATAAATAAATCCTCCGGCCCATGATGGGCGATCTCTCCAATATCCATCAAGTCATTTGTCATCCGCGATACCAAATGTCCTGTCTTGTTATTGTCGAAGAAACGGAAGCTCAGCTTTTGTACACGATCAAACAGCTGCTTGCGCATATCGGACTCGATGTTGATTCCGAGCTTATGTCCCCAATAGGTAACGACATAATGCAGCGCAGAGCTGAACACATAAATGACTAATAGTCCGATACAAGCATACAAAATCCATTTCCAGTTGCCGCTCGGCAAAAGATCATCCACAACCCGGTTAACAGCAAGCGGAAAAGCAAGCTCAAGCAATGCAGCCAAAATGGCGCATGAAAAATCTAAAATAAACAGCTTCTTGTAGGGCTTGTAATAAGCAAAAAAACGACGCAGCATATCCAGCTTCCTTCCTAATCTATTTTATGACACATTCAATGATAACCATTATCATTTGTGGCTAATCTATCGTAGAACAAAAGGGTAAGGGGAGGCAATGGACAAATGTGATCATTTTTTTGTACAAAATGAAGCAACATCATCCGGAAAGATGTCATGATTTTGTAGATGTCATGTCCTTTTCTCACCATTTCATGCCTAATACAGCTGTGCTAAAGTAGAATCACTACAATGAAATGAGGGATATTGAAATGACAAGAACGATCCGAATCGGAATTATTGGAAGCGGCGGTATTGCAAGAGCGCATGCTTCAGCTTATAAAAAAATGCCTCTTCACGTGGAAATCGTGGCGGTGGCAGACAGCATAGCAGGAAAAGCGCAAGCTTTTATTGATCAAGAGGAACTTGTAAACGCCGTTGCTTTTGATGATCATAAGAAATTATTAGAGCTTGACCTAGACGGCGTCAGCATCTGCACACCAAACTTTGCACATTCTGAAACTTCAATAAACGCTTTGAATGCAGGCAAGCACGTGCTCGTAGAGAAGCCGATGTCTGTCACACTCCAGCAGTCCATCGATATGGTCGAAGCCGCTGAACGCAGTGGAAAAATTTTGACGGTTGGCTTCCAGCCGAGATACGATCCCAATATGTCGTTGATTCAAGAAATTGTTCAATCGGGAAAACTTGGTAACGTTTACTTTGTTGAAACAGGCGGCGGCAGACGGCGCGGTATGCCTGGCGGCACTTTTATTTCCAAAGAGCTTGCAGGTGCTGGCGCAATGGCTGATATCGGCTGCTATTCGCTTGATATGGCGCTTAATGCGCTCGGCTACCCTAAGCCGCTTACTGTATCGGCTTATACATCAAATCATTTTGGAACAAATCCGAAATACCATCGTGAAGCAGCCAACTTTGAAGTTGAGGATTTTGGCGTGGCAATGATTCGTCTTGAGGGCGACATCGTTCTCAATTACAAAATCAGCTGGGCTATGCATATGGATTCGTTAGGTGCAACGATGTTCCTTGGAACTGACGGCGGCCTTAAAGTCACTCCAGCAGGCACAGGCCCTTGGAGCGGTGTTTGGGATGGTAGCGTAGGCAGCATGACGCTTTATCACGATGTCGTTGATCAGCATATCCATTCGACTATTCCTGTTATCCAACATGGACTAAACTTGTTCGATGAGAAAGTAAGAGACTTTGTTGCAGCGATCGCAGAAAATCGTCCAGCTCCTATTCCTGGAGCAGAAATTTTGTACAACCAAGCGATTATCGACGGAGTGCTCCGTTCAGCTGCAAGCAAGCGTGAAGTTACAATAGAGCTGCCTTAAGCTCATCACACACAAAAAATGGCGGTGCAAGATTACTCTTGCCCGCCATTTTTGTATTCTTTTCTAATCTTTCAACCGCAAGTAGAAAAAAAGAAGCAATCATTTCGGCGGGTATCCTTCCATACATTAATCTATAACCTGTAAGACGGAAAGGAGCCTGCAATGTACGGCAATCAAATTTACTATACCGCTATTCCCATTCCCTGCAAAAACGTGTCCACGATTGAAGTTTTGGGCGAAGGGATCGTTACAGCTGCTCCAGACACAGCCTTGGTCATCCTTGGCGCTGTTACCGAAGGCAAGGAGCTGCAAGCGATACAAGCTGAAAATGCACAAATTACAGCAGATATTATACAATCCCTTCTCGATTTAAGCATCCCGCGCGAACATATCCAAACGAATGATTATCGTATCGAAATGATGTATGATTTTCCGGACGGAAAGCAAGTCTTTCAAGGCTACAAAGTAACTCATCTCCTGCAAATCACCATTGATCAAATTGCACTCACTGGAACTGTAGTAGATACCGCCGTTTCTCACGGTGCCAATACAGTCACTTCCATTCAGTTCTCGGTTTCCGATAGAAAACCGTTGGAAAATGAGGCCTTGTCGCTTGCTGTCCAGAACGCCCGACTGAAAGCTGCTGCTATCGCAAATGCATTAGGAACATCCATTTCTGCCGTTCCCAGCAAAGTTCAGGAAGTATCCAGTTCATCTGAACCTTTCCCTATCCAGAGAACCTTCCAATCCGATGTTATGGTCACACCAATCGAACCTGGACAACAGAAGATTTTTGCTGCTGTTCGTGTATGGTTCGCGCAAATCACATAAAAAAAGAAGCCGCTCCATCCCGGAGCGGCTTCAACCCATTCTAATTATACAGATGAAATAATGCCGCGGTTACTATTTTTTGCGAAGTTGATAATGGACTCATATTGCGTTTTAGCAATGCGACGGTCAGACATGGGAAGCTGAGGATTTTTGACTATCTCGGCTAGTTTCTTAAGCTCATGCATTTCCTCAGTTGTCACTTTGACCGTTATTTTCCCCACACGCTCCACCCTCCTTCGATATTTTTGTAAAAAATCGATTAGTCAAGCAAAAACGCCTTCGGCGTCCTTTAGACGCTGAAGTAGCTTTTACAGTGAAATATAAGATAAGTATGAGAAAATGATATACTTTCTTATATTTAAGCAAAAGGATTATCAGCTATGGTCATTATACGCAAAACTTAAGTAAACTTGCATGTTATTTCGGTGGCGTTTGCGGATTTGAATCATCTATTTCTTCAGGAAACAAATCAGCAAACTCTTTGTTCTGCTTGCTCTTCAGGTAAGATAAGCCTGCGTAGCCTGCCAGCAATGAACTGCTCACGACTGCAAAGTTGTCCGATGTATTGGCCATAGCCAGCGCTGTTTTTGCTAATATGCCTGTTCCGATTGCGATCAGCAAATCGCCGAGAAAGCCGAGATCAAAAAATATCTTTTTTTTCGCATTGCTATGATCTCTGAAGCCGATGACAAAAATAACAAAATAATAACAGCGCTGAATCCACTTTACTAACCAATTTGAAGAAAGGGATAATCCTTCTTCATCATATTCTATGACGAGTTTCGGCATTTCGATAATCCCATTTTTCACAAAATGTCCGATGAGGCCGCCTACTAAGCTCATGGAGATTGATAAGCCAAACACCTGAATAAAGGCTTGAAAGCTTGAAATAACCATCGCCGCATGACCACCTTTCAACAACACTCGTTTGGCAGCACTTTTTGGCACTACTCTCACTTTATGTTGCTGATGCATGGTTCACGACTATTATTTTTTGGTTCCATCCTCAAAAAGCTCTAACAGCATGTTTGGAATGGAGCCGCTTTGATTGTTCATGATCAGCCGAAGCATCTCATCGCCCAGATCATCCTCACGCTCTTCTTTAATGGCTGCGATCTCATTATGCAGTCGCTCCATCTTCTGGTCCAGCGCGGATGCAGAATCTGCTGCTTCTTTTAGTTCATTCAGTAAGCGAGGAGGTATCGCCTGTTTATATTTATAATAGATTTTGTGCTCCAGGCTCGCCCAGAAATCCATCGCTATCGTTCGAATTTGAACTTCTACACATACATTTTCCACTCGATCCGATATGAACACCGGCACCTCAATGAGCAAATGCAAGCTTTGGTAGCCGTTTGGCTTCGGATTTTTTATATAGTCTTTAACCTCCAATAAGGTCAAATCACTCTGATTGCTTAACATGTCGCTAATCCGGTAAATATCAGAAATAAAAGAGCAGGTTATTCGCAGGCCTGCTATATCTTTAATGTGATTCCGAATGCCGTTAAAAGAAAGCTCGCTTTGCTTCCGATATAGCTTTTCGACAATGCTTTTAGGCGACTTTAGGCGCGAGCTTGTATGCTCAATCGGATTGTATTCATGCAGTAAATGAAATTCTTCCTTTAATATTTCGACTTTTGTCTCAAGCTCTTGAATCGCAAATTTGTACATCATTAGAAACCGTGTGATTTGCTGCTTCATGTCTTTCATTTTTTGCATTTGATCCATAACCATACTTCCGTATTCCCCTTCCAATTCTTGCTGCTGAAATGTTTCGATTAGATCCCGCTAATCATCTAGCGATGTAAATATTCGTCTCAAATGCTCCAAATCCTCTTGCGAGATCCTCTCACTCATATATCGGATAATAGCATCATCATTTTCATTAAAAGCCTTCACAAATTGTTTGCCTTCATCTGTAATTTCCAAATAAACGACTCGTCTATCATCCTCGCTGCGATTTCTGCGAATAAGCCCTCTTTCCACGAGCTTGTCCCCGATGAGCGTAACCCCGCCCGCAGTAACCAAAAGCAATTCAGCTAGGTCCGTCGACTTCATGGGACTTTGTTTATCTAAATGTTGAAGCATTCTTGTTTGATTAATGGAGAAGCTGCAATCTATTCCTTTATACCATTCGGTTTTTAATTTTTTGTAAACAACCTTTAATTGCGGAAACAATTCTTTCCATTCCTCGTAGTTGTTCATGTTCCACCTCATTTCTGTTGTTTTGTTGACTTCCTATCATAATAATAACTATAATTACGTAGGTAACCTAATTACTTTATAAAATAAGTTCACCGAGGTGAATCCAATGTCCGCAGATAAATATGAAAATGTGACAGACTTAATCGATGTTTTCCATAAATTCGCTAAAGCCGACTGGCGGAAAAAAACGATGTGGGGCGGTCTTAAAGCGAGCGAGGTTCGAATGCTCGTTTGTGTGAAAAAAAGCAATGATAAAGGTTCAACAGGAACGACAGTTACAGAAATCAGCAAATTGCTGCAAGTCACCTCTCCAACCGTTACACAGATGCTTAATAGCTTAATTGCATCTGGTCATGTGGTTCGTACATCCGATAACATAGATCGAAGAATTACCGAAATAAAATTAACGGAGACTGGCGAAGAAATTGCCCAAAAAGCAATAGACCGTTTTATCTCCATGTTCAAAGGCTTGATTGATCATTTAGGCAAGGAGCAAAGTGATCAGCTTGTCGTCATGTTAAACCAAGTATTCCACTATTTGGACTCTGCCAAAACAAATGATGACTTTTAATAAACAAAGGGATTTCGCTTCCTGCAAAGCTGCAGGAAGCGAAATCCCTCCTATAGGAGCCGCTCTTATTAATTATTAAGAGCAGGCTCTTTTTTCAACTTTTCAGATGGCTCTACAGTAACTGCTTCTTTCTTGTCAGAAGAGCGAAGCGGAATTTCTTTCAAGAAGAACACGAGTAAAAACGCGACGATCAGCAAGGACATACCGAACAAGAATACAACCGTCAAGGAATCGCTTAGTACCGAGCGAACCATCTCGATGATGTGAGTGAACAAAGGCTGAATTTGTTCCGGCAGCGTCGCATGAAGCTCCTTCAGCTTCGGTTGATCGAGCAGCATTTGCGGGTTAAGGAAACTAGACAATTTCTCAGCTGTAGCCGCATCTACTTGACTTAAATCAGGTCCTTGCCCTGCTGCGACAGCATCCTTCAGCTTACTGGTTAAAGTGGAGTTCATAACCGTACCCATCACTGCAATACCAATCGTACCGCCCAGGTTACGGAACAACGTAGCTGTTGCTGTAGCCACACCAAGCTGTGAAGGCTCTACTGCATTTTGAACGGTTAATGTAAATACTGGCATTGAAATACCAAGTCCAATACCAAATACGATCATTGCAGCAACCGCAACGCCAACATTAGTCATGAATGCCATCATAAGCATACCCGCGACCATGAATGGCATACCGATAAGGGCGAATCGTTTGTATTTGCCTGATTTGGAAATCCAACGACCAGACATTGCACTTAGGAAAATCATGGCGATCGACATCGGCATGTTTACAAAGCCCGAGTTCGTTGGTGAAATACCAAGCACACCCTGCACGAAGAATGGCAGGTACATCATCGCACCCATCATGCCGGCATTCATAAGGAAACCGACGGAGTTGGAGATCGTTACAATGCTGTTTTTAAACATCGACAAAGGCAATACTGGGCTTTTGGCTTGACGTTCTACAAGAATCAATAGAACTAATAACACTGCTGCAGAGGCGAACATGCCAATAATTTGTGGCGAGCCCCAGTCATATTTTGTACCTGCCCATGAGAAGCCGAGCAGCAATGCAATAAGCATAAGTGAAAGCAATAATGAACCCCAATAGTCAATGGATTCCGTTGTTTTACGCGCTGTTTTTGGAAACATGGACCAAATCATACCAAATGCAATTATGCCAAGCGGTAGGAAAATCCAGAAAATCCACTTCCAAGCGATATGATCGACCATAAAGCCGCCTAATGTTGGCCCGATTACACTTGAGAAGCCGAATATGGCCATCATTAATCCAGTCCATTTCGCCCGTTCTCTAGGTGCGAACAAATCACCAACCGCCGTAACGGTAGCTGACATCAGAATACCGCCGCCTATACCTTGAATACCACGATAAGTGATGAGCTGGAATACCGTAGTTGAAGTGCCGCATAAGAAGGCTCCGATTATAAATAACACGATACCGACTAACAAAAACGGCTTCCTTCCGTAAATATCCGAAAGCTTACCTACAAGTACAGTAGCAATCGTTGATGTGAGCATATAGATGGTAATAACCCATGTGTAATACTCGATGCCACCCAAAATGGCAATAATGCGCGGCATAGCCGTACTTACGATTGTCTGATTGATAGCTGCGAAAAACATAGCTGCCATCAGAGCAATCATGATTGTTAACTTTTTCTTCTGACTCAGTTGCTCCATATGCTCTGCACTCCTAAACATTTTTATTTATTATGGCCTATTGGCCGCCAAACTACTTCGCGAAATAGTTAGGTTGCCTACCTATTAGACAATGATACAATAACTTTAGTACTAAAACAACTGTCAATTCATTGTCGTGCTGGATACACTTAAATAAGATTAAATCGTTTAAAAACACAAAAAAAACAGGTCAAGAAATACTTGACCTGTTTTCCTGTCATCTATATTAATCGCCTAGCGGAAACCAGCCTGGCGTATGAACAATTGCCTGCCAGAGCGGGGTAGGAACGACCAATCGATCTTGATCATCCTTGCTGAGCGTTGTTTTTATTTCCGATTCGCGGCCTTCTTGCACCTTCTCGACCCAATCCGGTTCAACAATAATTTCGCGGCCAATCGCAACAAGCGGAATGCCGATATCTAATGCCTTTACAGCATCTTCTGGGGTATGAATGGACCCAACGCCAATAATCGGTATTAAGTGACCTACACGATCTTTAATCCATTGCATACGCGTTTTCGTTTCTTCAGCGCCTCGTTTAGGCAATGACCAGAAATCCATTAACGAAACATGAAGATAATCGAGCTCTTTGTTGGTAAGCTCATCTAGAAGCCTAAATGTATCCGACATGGTAATACCAGGCGTAGTCGCCTCCTCAGGGGAGAAGCGATAACCAACTAGGAAAGGTTTTTTCGCATAGGCAGCAACCACTCGCTTCACTTCATCAACGACGGCTAATGGGAAACGCAATCTGTTCTCAATATTGCCTCCCCAACGATCCTCACGTACATTGGAATGCGGAGAGAAAAATTGTTGGACAAGATAACCGTTTGCGCCATGAATTTCAACACCGTCGAACCCTGCCTCAATTGCTCTTCTAGTCGTTTCTCCAAAGTCGCGAATAATTGATTCAATTTCCTCATCTAATAACGCTCTAGGTGTAACCCCAGCGTTCTGCTCCGAAGCTACAGCGCTCGCACTTACCACATCACCATTTGGCACGAGGTTAATTGGGCATTCTCTGCCGCCATGAAAAATTTGAAGCACCGCTTTGGCGCCCTTTTCTTTAATTGTTGCTGCCAAGCGCTGTAGACTCGGAATCATGTCATCGCTGTCGCTTGCAAATTCGCCGTGAAATCCTTTTCCGTTTGGTGAAACGTAAACACAAGCTGTAATGACTAGGCCTACTCCACCCGATCTGCGGCTATAATAGCTCAGCTCCGTCTCCGATACCGTTCCGTCTTCGTTTGCTGAGAAATTAGTCATTGGTGCCATAACAATCCGGTTTTTTAACTCAACACCGTTTTTAAAGGTCATTTGTTCAAACAATGGCAAATAAGTTGATTTCATTTATTTCATCTCTCCCGTTATCCTCTGTTTATCTAACTAACTGTAACTTTTTTGTATACTGTAATATTATTTCATACAGTTAGAGATGTCAAGCAGCAAAAAAAGCATCCCAAACCATAAGGCTTAGACATGCTTTTTCTACTCTTCCCCATTAGTCTTGCTTATATAAATACTCGACTTCACTTCTATTGATGTATAGATTCCAAAATTGTTCTGCAATTTCATCTGGATCATAGAAGCTTCCTTTGGCAACAAAACCAGCAATCGTTACGGTACCAACATAAATGCCATGCGGTTGTAGTTCTTGTGAAAGTGAGAAAGCAAGAGAGCGAATGCCCGCTTTACCGATCGACAATGAGGACAATTCAGCGGCAGGTGCCAGCGCCAATCCGCCGCCAGTAAACAGTATTGCTCCATTCTTATGCTTAATCATATGAGGAATGACTTGATTCGCGCTCGTTAACGCCCCAACAACATTTACTTTAAACTCCTCAAGCAGCTGCGTTTCAGTTAAATGTGTAGGTGTAGCCTTAGATATGACAGCCGCATTATAAACCAGAACATCAGGGGAACCATAAAGCTGCTTAATTTGTTCAAATGTAGAAGTTAATGATGATGAATCGGCTGCATCAGCTTTAATACTATAAGCTTCAATCTTGCTATTATTGAGCTCCTTCGTATAGGTTTCCAGAGCATTCGTGTTCCTCGCTGCAAGCACAACACGAAATCCTTCGTTACCGAACTTCCTTGCAACACCCGCACTTACACCTGGTCCAGCGCCAACAATTACGACTAAAGGTTTGCTCATCTCGCTCTCTCCTTCTAGTTAAATTATATAATTTCCAGTTTATTGCACTTGTAGGTAGAGTCAAATTTTATCATTTTTCGCATCATTCCTCTAATTCAAATATTTTATATCCTTAATACGAAATCGCTCTGTTGTTTCAAAACAAATAGCTCCCATATTCAACTACACTGCAGAACTCACTGTGTGTAATTGATTATAGAGAGCTTCGTTTATTTTACGATTGACTTCTAAGCGGTTGTTGAAGATGATTTGGTCTTCTCAAGCTTTGTCTGCAAAGCTGCTTGATCACGTGATGGTCTGAATAGCAAATAATACAAGCCAACAATGATTGCAGCCAAGATTGCTAAGGAAAAGAAAATATTGCTATATAGGTATGCCCCGTTATGAATGGCAAATGGGTTAAAATGGACTGCCGTTTGCTTCAAATCCAGCATCTTGCCGATAATGCTCGTTGTCATTGCTCCCGAAATAAAGTTAAGCAAGGACATGAGCCCCATCCCTACTCCAATTTGCTCCTTGGCAAGCGTTCTTGATATCGTGTTGGACATCGCAATTTGCATAAAGGTTTGACCTATATTGCCGAATATTAACAAAAACACGATTAGATATGGCGATAATCCAACAAACATTGATAACAAAATAAAACAAGTAAAGCTTAATGAAATCGCAAGGTATACTAAAAAAGAGTTGCCTTTCTCATCTGCAAGCCTGCCCCCGCGACGCCCCATCAAAGCAGAAGTAATAGCTGCAGGAAACATGACAAAGCCGATAATCGCAGGGGACAACTGGTTAAGACCCGCCAAAAACTGTGGGGTTACAAAAGGCATGCTAAAGCTTAACGATGTAGCTAGAAAGGTCATGATTAAGCCAAACGTATATTTCTTATTGCTGAACAGCTTGGGCTGGATAAACGGCTCAGACGCTGTTCGAATGCGCACAATAAATAAAACAAGCGTTACAGCACCGCCTAGAGCAATAAACCAACTTCCAACTGAAATGGACATCAGTAATAATGCGACGGATCCTCCAAGCAGAATGCCGCCCAAATAGTCAATTTTTTGAGCTTTTCCTCTGTCGTTGTCCAAATATTTTCTAAAGAACGGAAGTGCAATCAGCGGAATGACTGATATTAAAAATAAAAATCTCCAATTGATGAAACTTGTAACGATTCCGGCAACAATGGGCGCGAGTGCGGTTCCAAGAGCAAGACCCGCCGCAACCGTACCTAACGCCCTGCCACGCTTCTCAGGAGAGAAATAACGTACAGGGACAATCATCGCAGTAGCTGGGATAACGGCTGCCCCGCTTGCTTGCAGCACCCTCCCAAGCACGATCATCCAATATTCAGAAGCGAGCAAACCTACAATCGATCCAAGTGCAAAAATAATTAATCCGAAGGTCAATAGATCCTTTAACCGGTATTTGTCCGCGAGCTTTCCGTATGTAACGGAGCCTACTGCAAAAACGATCATATAACCCGTAATCAGCCAGCTCACCTGTGAGGCGGTAATGCCAAATTCCTTGCTGATGACAGGCATAACAACATTAAACATTGAAGCATTCATAATGGAGAAGACTAATGTAAAAGCTAATATAGGCAGCAGCTTTTCGCCTATTTTTTGTTTATCTGCAACTTCCATATCCCGTTACGTCCTTTCCTGTTTTAGAATGCATGTAGTTTGAATTCAAACTATATGTCCGAATATAACGAGCGTATCGCTTATTCATACGCTTTAATGATTTTTCTGAGTAAAACATGTAGAAGTGCCGCTTCTTCCTTGGTTAGCAAATGGTCCGATTTCTCTTTCGCTTGTGCAACAGCACTTGAAGCTTTCAAGGACATTTCTACCCCTTGCTCGGTTAAATAAATTCTTTTCATTCTTGCATCCGAGTCATGCGCACGCCTTACAACCCAGCCTCTCTTCACCATCCCGTTAATTAAGCTGGTTACACTCGATTTGTCTATAAATAGCAGCTTCTCCAAGTCGGCATTCATCACGCCTGGTTTCATGGCGAGCAAATGAAGCGACTGTGATTGCTGAGGAGTGAGGCCGAGCGGCCTGAGCGAAGTTTCAATCTCACGCCGAATATTCGTAAATGCCAGCTTTATAAGCAATGTACTGCTGTCCTCTTGCTCCCATGGAAAACGAGTAATGTGATTGTCTTCTCCCATTCAGAGCACCGCCTAAACTAGTTTGAATTCAAACTAATAATAAGGATGTAAGATTGCTTTGTCAACGAAAATTAACTGGACTGCGCTCGTTAATCTCCTTTTTCTAGTCTATAACTTCAATTCTCTTGTTTCATTTCATATAAAAGAGGTTATAAACAATAGAATTAACTGCATATAATCAAATAGCTTGTTTCACATTACAAGGAGGATTCAATCATGGACTATATTATTAACAAAACATTTAAAAACGTGGATGTATACTTTGACGGCTCTCATTATATTGGCTGCTCATTTATAGACTGCACGATTCATATAACATCACTGCGTTTTAACTATGATCGCTGCACGTTCTCTGGTTCAAAATTCAAACTCAGCCCTAAAATGCTAATGCTGAGAAACGTTTATTCATTATTGCCTTCATCTATAACTGGATAAACGAATGTACAAGCCTAAACCTAATGTCCAGCTTCAGGGAAACTAAAGTTTAAAAACTTTAATGCCTCTGAGCGCTGGGCATTTTCTTTTCCCCCTTTAAAAAAGATATTCCATCGCGTTCACATTTCGGTTTAATTTCCTAATTGAGGAAACATTAATGAGTAAGTAGGCTATACTTTATGTGTCCCAGATGGCAAAATAATGAATAGTAAGGGACAAACCATACATAAGGGGAATATTAATGAAATGGATTCGCGAAATAGCTTACAAGCTGCATCTAATTAAGCTTGTATCCATCCTATACCGTACAAGAGTACTGCGTTATCTATTGCCAGTTGCCATTATCGCCTTTGTATACTTCGAAGGAAAAAAACAGTTCCGTGAGATCCACTGGGGAAGAATGATCCATGAGTTTCATCACATGCACCCCTTCACGATTTTTCTTCTGCTCAGCTTCTCCATGCTCGCTGTCTCTGTCATGAGTACTTATGACTTGTTGATTCGCAAGCATTTTCATTTAAAGATTGGAATTTGGGATACGATTCGTTATGGATGGATTGCAAACACCTCTAACAATTTGATTGGTTTTGCGGGTCTTACAGGTGCAGGCCTGCGATCAATTCTATATCGAAATCGAGAGGTTCCCATCGGCAGTATTGCTGCTTCTGTTGCCTTTCTTTCGACGATAACGTTCACAGGACTATCGCTGCTAGCATGGCTGTGTATTATCGGCATTTTCCCTGTTCAAGCATTGCTGGATGCTCATCCATGGCTCACCTATGCGATGTGGGCAATTGCACTGTATTTACCGCTATTCGTACTGCTTCAAAGAACCTCGCTTTTCTCCAAATGGATTAATCGGAATCGAGGACAATTGACTTGGCGCATTATGACCGCTTCTGTTGGTTCATCCTTTTTGGAATGGTTTTTTGCTGGGATGACCTTCTGGCTTATTGGAGCAACATTTATTCCTGAACTTACATTTACAAACGCGCTTGGAATTTATACGTTAGCAGCAATAGCCGGCATTATAAGCATGGCGCCTGGCGGTATCGGTGGATTTGATTTAACGGCTATATTAGGCTTACAGCTGCTCGGCTTTCCACCTGATAAATGCGCGGTCATCCTTGTTCTGTTTAGAATTCTGTATTATTTTGTACCATGGTTAATTGGCCTTATGATGGCCGCATTCGAGTTTCCTATGAACCGGAAACGAACGGAGCAGTCTGATAGCGGCATTATGGATCGAGCATTAAATATTTGGCAAAGCGTATGGCGCTGGCCGGGACAATTTGCGTTTATCGGCGAGGTTGGGGCATGGTCACTCGGTAAGCTTGTATTTGCGAGTGGGGTCATATTGCTGCTGTCCGCGGCGACACCGGCTTTACTTTACAGGATACATTTCACGGAAGAACTGGTTTCGTTTCAAATTATGAGGCTGTCCCATCAATTAAGCATCATCATCGGCATTATGCTGATCATGCTGTCTCGCGGCATTTCACTTCGTGTGAAGCGAGCCTATTATTGGACACTCTTCCTGCTTTGTGCCGGTTCCTTCTTCGCACTTGCCAAAGCGTTTGATTACGAGGAAGCTATATTTCTTCTCATTGTCGCTTTGCTGTTATGGATTTCAAGACATCGATTTTATCGTTTGGCTATACCCGTAGGAATTTATAATGTGTTAGGCTGGGGATTTATTACACTCTTAATCACCTATGGCTATTACCTCATCGCATCCCATTCGTATCCGGCATTTCTCAAACATCTGCCAAGAAAGGCTCACACCACTTGGCTGATAGATCCAAGCCAGCATACGATAGCTGCGATATTTGGTCTCTTGGTTGCTTGGCTCTTCCTATCCTTGCTTTATATGTTTCGTCCTAAGCCGCTCGCCGTTTTAGAAACAGCCGAGGATGAACAGTTGAAATTAAAAGCTTTTCTTGAAAAGGAACAAGGAAATTTATTGACGCATATGCTCTTTACCGGTGACAAGAGCTTCTTCTGGGCGATGAATGATCAAGTGTTAATACCCTATGCGAAAATTCGAAATAAACTTGTTGTGCTTGGTGATCCTTTAGGCCCCAAAAGCATGATTAGTGAAGCGATACAACAGTTTCAGCAATTTGCCGATCAATTTGCGGTAGAGGTTGTATTTTATCAGACGACACCTGACTATTTACCGTTCTATCACGAAAACGGCTATCGCTTTTTTAAACTGGGTGAGGAAGCATTGGTTCATCTGGACAATTTCACGCTTGTCGGAAAACAAAATGCCAGTCTTCGGGCAGTTAAAAACCGCTTCGAACGTGAAAATTTTCAATTTGAAATCGTACATCCGCCTCATGATAAGCAGTTGTTAAAGAAACTGTCGTTCATCTCTGACCAATGGCTGGATGGAAAACATGAGAAGGGTTATTCTCTCGGATGGTTTGATGAAGATTATTTGCAGCTCGCGCCCATTGCGCTATTAAAAAATTCAGATGATCAAATTATTGCTTTCGCTTCTTTGACACCTGCCTATGATGATACGACCTTATCTGTAGATTTAATGCGCTATTTAAAATCCACCCCAAATGGAACGATGGATCAGTTGTTCATTTGCCTTATGGAGTGGGCAAAAACAGAAGGGTATGCGCAGTTTAATTTAGGGATGGCTCCACTTTCGAGTGTAGGCCAGAGCCAAAACGCAATAAAAGAAGAGAAGCTGGCACGCATTCTGTTCGAGTATGGCGGAAGCTGGTATGGCTTTGTTGGACTCCGGCGATACAAAGACAAGTTCTCACCACATTGGGAGCCGCGCTATTTGGCGTATCCTTCGACAGTATCATTACCGCTATTGCTAGTCGAGCTGGTACGGTTAATCTCACGGCATCCAAACAAAAACAAATAAAGCAAAGCCCATGGAATCCCATGGGCTTTGCTTTATTTATAGAACAAGCTCTAATTAATGCTGCCTACAAGCTTCATAACGGCGTCTCGCGTTAATTTGTTACCGCCAACTGCAATGAGGTTAATGGTTGCATGTGCCAGCGTAAGCGGAATTTTGCAAAACTCTAGCGCAGGACCGCCTTTTAAATCAGATATATACGAATCCGCCAACTTCAGGTTGCGGCGCGTGTACTTAATCATTTCTTTCTGTCCCCAGCCTTCAGGGAAAAAGTCTACGCCACGTTCAAGATCCTCTGTGCGATTACGCAGAATGTTTACGGCTTGTAAGCCTCTTCCGAAAGCAACTGCTTTGATTCGGTCTGATTTCGTGCCATCGTGCCAGAACCATATGTCAGACAACATTTCCCCCACCATACCTGCAACACTATAAGTATAATTATCCAGATCCTCTTCCGTTCGGATATCCCAGCCTTCATGAACCCAATCAGCCATCTGCTTGGCCATTGTCGCTGTATGGTTATAAACGACATTCGTAACCGTCGGAGGACATAAAAGCGCCCATTCATGAATTCTCATCGTAACTTCCGGCAGTGTTTCTGCATAAGGAGAAAGGAGTTTTTGCGATTCATTAATCACATCATCGGAACTAAACGCATCATGAATGCCAAGCAATAATTCTGCTTTCACCTCATCTGCTAGCGTTTCATGATCCTCAATTTCATCAATTGCTCTCATACACAAATAAGCGGATGCAACTGCATCCTTTAAACCTGACTTCAACCTGCTGATGGGAATATAAAAAGTACGACTTGTTTGCTTTAACATGATCATCGCATCATTCAAAATAAAAACTCCTTCATTATGGCAGCTTTACTTTTAACTTGTTTTAATCGTTAATAATATAATACCATACATGGATTTAGATGTGCACCGCAACTGTGATTTCCTGCGTTTATCCTTCTTTATTTAGGAAGAACCTGTAATCGTATCCTTAATATCGGAGGCTTTTGGCATAATTATTCAGTTAGGATGACACGTTTCCCTCTCCTTTCATTTAAACGCAGCCTTACTTCCTGAAACGATACCCTTAATAAAACACAAAATCCCGAATGTTAAACTCATCCTATTGAGTGTTTAACTTTCGGGCTGCAAAAAAGATGAGCTGTGAAACAGCAGTTTATTTATAATAAGTGGCTTCTTATATTCTTACTTTAAAAATAACATTTTCAGCTGATAACCTATTAAGAAGAACGTTTCTCTTAAAAGAAAAGGAAGCTTAGTACCCAAACTCTTGTAGGCTGACGTCTGAGTTGGTGAAGAGTAAGCATCCATCCCTAAGTGTCTAGTCATAACAAGAGCACGCTTCATATGCAAAGGATCGCTGACGATGGTAAAGGTATTGATTTGTTGTTGTCGTGCTAACGCATGAGAATTAGCTAAATTTTGTTCCGTGATTTTTGAATGCTCTTCAAGAACAATATTCTCCCCCGGCACCTTATACTGCATAACATATCGTTTTGATACTTCTGCTTCAGACAAGGAATCTCCCTTACCTGTGCCTCCAGTAACGATTATTTTCTTTATGTATCCATTGTTATAAAGCCAAATGGCATGATTTAATCTGTTCTTTAGAACGGTCGACGGTTTATCGTCCCAGACTGCTGCCCCAAGCACAATTGCGGCATCTGTGTGAATGAGTTCATTCACCTTTGCAAACGAAATAATGCTCCATACTGCATAGAGAATATAAACAAAACATAAAAGCACAGCAATTGCTGTGCCTTGTATAAGTCTCCTTCTCACTGCTGTACCCTCCTAACATGGCATATAGGTTTATAGGTCACCTTTATGGCCGAATATATTTTCTCCGAAACTCTCGAGGTGATTTCTCATACTTTTTTTTAAACGCTCGTTCAAAGTTAGGCAATGTATTAAAGCCCGCGGCATAACATACTTCCGTTATCGGCAAGATTGAACTGCTGAGCAATGCAGAGGCAAACTGAAGCCTTTTTCCTTGTAGATGCTCTTGAAATGATGTACCTGTATGCTTTTTGAAGCATTCGCTAAAATAATTCGCTGAAATTCCAGCATATCTCGCTATTTCATCTAATGAAAGCGGCTCTCGAAAATGGTGTTGTATATAGATGATCGACTTTCTAATGGAAGAAGGGATTGTGCTGATGGCTACATAGTCGTCAAGCAAGCGCTGATGCCCGTTATTTCTATAGAGATGGATGAGTATTCTCTCGAAACTTCCCTGCACCAGCATGCTGCTGCCTAGCTGCCACATCTGTGATTCATTCCAAATCCGAGTAAATTCCATTTCAATTTCACTAGCACTCTCGTCATGAAAAGTATGCAAATGGAGCGATACCTGTTCAAATAACATTTCTGTCAGCTCTGGGCGGATAAATGATTCATCAAAAATAAGATTAAACAAATGAATCGTTTGTCCTTCATCTGGGATGATCTCATGGAAATCTGCCGTTGTCAGCAGAAAAGTCATTCCTTTCTCTAAAGGAAATGGCTCTCCGTTTATAACATGAGTTCCTGTGCCAGACACAACAAAGCCCATTTCAAAAAAATCATGCCAATGGGCAGTAATTTTGTTATCGATCACATGTTTGAAAATCTTATAGGGGGATGACAAGGTCAAAAAGTTTTTACCAAGCAATCTCTCAGGTGTTAATTCATACTTCATGACGATTTCCCCCTATCAGACTTTTATTGGTCAAACCATTCGGCATATTTGGCAGCCATATAATCGGTCATCCATTGATTCACTTCTATTAAATCAACAATAGGCTTATTGGTAAAGGGCACCGTCGGCATATAATTCGGTGGACCGAACTCTGCTGTAAATGTTGTCCAAGTTCTTTCCTGCGCAGCTTGTTTCATAAAAATCCGCTGCCACCAGCCTGTAAATAAAGCAAGCTCCGATGCGTATTCAGGTGCGCCAGGATGTGGAACTTGAGGTCCCTGCGGAAATCCGACACGGCCATGAACATGTATGCTGCGATCAATAGCAAGAGCAAGCTCATCCGAATGATTATCCAGATGCGACTCACATACGTTCACCCAATGGCTGAAGTCTGCAGTGATGCGCAAGTCAGGAAAACGCTTCAGCAATCTTGCAGTTGTCCAGGGTGTAAACATCGCTCGGCTGCGATGGGTTTCATGCCCGACCTGCAGACCAGACCTTTGCTCAATTGTAAGTGCTCCTTCAAAAAAACGATCCTGCTCAGCTTCTGACATGCTATCTCTAGCGCTTTGCGAGTTAATAAACAGCGGATTAAAATCCGTTGCTCGCATGACTTGTTTCTCGAAGCTATCGAGATGGTCATCATGTGTACTTACCTGCGCGATGAAGGCCAGCTTATTTGTTTCCAATGCCGCTTTAAAGGACTTTTCTTCAGAGGCAGGCGGCAGCGGCGCTTCTATTCCAAAATAACCTGCTTCTGCTGCATATGTCAAAAGCTCCTCATAGCTTCCCTGCATTCCCCACAACGCTTTTATTCGTCTCAATTCCAATACCTGTCCCCCCTTTTGTTAAGCCTATTATACATTGACAAAAGGATTGCCGGCTAAATCTTTTCCACGCGCTAGCCAGATTTTATGACCACGGTTCTTTTCAGTATAGACTTGCGCATCCGTTGAGAAATAACGCATCGTATAACCACAGCGGCGGAATTCACTTTTGTTAGGAGCTGCACCATGTATGATGCGAGAATCATGCACAGAGCACTCGCCTGGCTCAAGCTCGAAATAAACGGCCTTTGACTCATCCTTATTGCGAATTTCCGTATCGAAAATATTGTCATTGCCATCTACCTGCTCGTACTCTGAGAAACCATTGTTATGCGTTCCCGGAATGACGCGCATACAGCCATTTTCCTTAGAGCTGCGGTCAATAGCCAGCCATACGGTCACAATGTTATCAAATCGGCTAAGTCGTCCGTTCCAATACGCGGAGTCTTCATGCCATGGCGTTTGCTTGCCAATAAGCGGCTCTTTGCAGATGAAATGACTAGACCACAAGCCAATGTTAGGACCAATTAAAGGCTCTACCAGATCAAGCACTTCATCGCTTAATAGAAACTTAAGTAGTCGCTCATCACGGAAATGCGGGGTATCGAGCTCGCTGTTCAGCTTCCGGCCTACAAGCTCCCATTGCTCCTCAAAAATATTAGTCAGCTCCGTCATCTTATCTGCGCTAAACAACTGCTTCTTATGCAGCGCGTAACCATTTTCCTTATAAAATTGCACTTCTTGCTCCGTCAATGTAGATATCGTCATCCATATCGCCTCCAATAAAAGTGGTGTACTGCTATGAAATGATCATAACGGAGCAGGAGCAAACTTACTTCTTATCCCATCGGCAAAAGTATGCATATCTTCTGATCCAACTGCTCGCTTATCCAGAAATTAAATTTAATATGCAAAGAGCCGCATCCTAATGGACGCGGCTTATTCGTTGTTTATCCTGCAATATTTGGAATGCATTCTTGAACAATAAGATTCCTTTTCCTTGCTGGAATCCTTATATGGACAGTTGTTCCAATACCAATACGACTGAATATGGAAACCCCATATTCTGAACCATAGTGAAGCTTGATTCTCTGATCGATATTTCGAATCCCATATCCAATATTTCCTTTATCTAGCCCGCTGAATATTTCATCAATTCGCTCCTGCGGCATTCCGAACCCGTCATCGATTATC
The DNA here is from genome assembly GCF_056173205.1 of Pristimantibacillus sp. Z349TD_6. Taxonomy (NCBI): domain Bacteria; kingdom Bacillati; phylum Bacillota; class Bacilli; order Caryophanales; family Paenibacillaceae; genus Pristimantibacillus (SeqCode); species Pristimantibacillus sp. Z349TD_6. The sequence goes on from NZ_CM149662.1 coordinate 5,238,478, forward strand.
TTATAATGCACCGTGTTTTCTTCCATATAGGTAACAATCCGAATATGAATGCGATCTCCGCTCCATGCGTGCTTAAGCGTATTTTCAATGAAAGGCTGCAAAATAAGCTTCACCGTCTCAAAAGGCCATATATTCTCATCAATCTCGAATAATACTTCCAGACGTTTCCCGTACTTCACCTTCTGTATGCTTACATATGCGTTTGCCTGCTCCATCTCCGCTGCGATTGGGATCATCGTACGGCCTGAATTGAGTGTAAGCCTATAAAACTTCGCGAGCTCCAACACCATTTTTTGCAGTTTTTCATTTTCCCCGAATTTTGCAAGCTGGTTGATCGATGAAAGGGTATTGTATAAAAAATGCGGATTGATCTGAAGCTGCAGCATTTCCAGCTCAGCCTCTTTTTTCTGAAGCTGCGTCAAATATACCTTATTAATTAATGCCTCTACATCCTCGCCCATTCCGTTTAACGCCGTTGCAATTTGAGAGAATTCATCCTTCCCTCTGTAGGCAATTCGCTTATGCAAATCCCCCTCGCGGAAAGCATTCAACACCGATACAAATTTCAAAATTCGTTTGGAGAAATAACGTGAAATAAAGACACCCGCAAACGTTAACAAAACAAAGCTTAGTACGCAGATGAAAATAATAAATGCCCGCACCTTCGCAGCTTCCTGTTCAATAATGGTAAGTGGAACTTGCGCCACTAATGTCCAATTCTGATTGAGCAATTTCTCTTCTATTCTTAAATATTCTTGCTTATCGCTATTTTCATTTGTCGATACATTTTTGTTTATTTTCGAAACTGGTCTGGTTGAGCCTTCCGGTAGCTGCCCAGAGGAAAAAATAACGTATCCCGTAGAATCCACGACAGACAGCTTGCTGCCGTCGCCAAGCTTCGAGAAGTCAACGCTATTAAACAGCTCCTTCATCTGAACGCTAAACCGCATAATAGCCAGCTCTTCAACTTCCAATGGATTATCGGTGTCGACGATACGTCGTATCATTGAAATACGATGATCTCGTACATCCTCTTCAACCTGTTTCCACTCCATAGTCACGCCGTATTCTTCTTTTGGAATGGATTTGTACCATAACTTATCCTGAATGCGGCTCATATGATAAATATCATAGGTTTGCTCTTTGGATTCATCGTTATCGGAAGCATTGTCTTTCTTCCATCTATTCTCATAAATTTGGTTCACCGTTTTATTATGAAAGTAGACAGACAACCTTAAATTCATCCCAATAGATTTCGAGGCGCTTTCCAGCTTTGGGCTAATGATCTGATTCATTCGATTTAAATTGGCAATGCCTATTTCATCAACTCGAATGCTCTGAACCAGATTATAATCATCATAGAGCGTAGACGATATTCGTACGATATCATCTAGTTTATACTTCACGTTGTCGCGCATTTGCTCCATCGTTCCTTCAATATTCATACGCGTCTGCTTACGCATGGAAGAGTCATACATCGAATGTGACACATAGAAATTGACAACGACCAAAATAACGATAAAAATCATATAGGACAGCATAAGCTTGTATCCGATCGGCATATATCCGAGTCTCTTTCTATTCTCCCGGACTATTTTCATCTAAAGCTCCCCCATTAATGATCAATTCTCTCTCTTCCGATATTCCATAGGCGTCATGCCAAACTTCTCCTTAAATTGTCGGCTGAAATAGGGAAGATAACGATAACCAACCTGATCGGCAACTTCATAAATTTTTATCCCGGGTTGATTGAGCAGTTCACATGCTTTCTCCATACGCAAATGCACGAGCAGTTCATTGAAGGTATGACCTGACTTTTCTTTTATTAAAAACCCCATATAGCTAGGCGAGAAAGAAAACTGCAGCGCCATATCTTTAAGCGTGATATTCTCACTCATCCTCTCCTTAATTGACTTCGTGACGCTGCGTATAAACTTGCTGTCTTTCATAACATTTTTCTTCTGCAGGCGTTCAGAAATTTCATATAAAAGCTTTACAAGCCAAGATCGTATATCGTTAATCGTTTCGAATTGCATTAAAACTTCGAGATGGTGAATATCAATGCCTAGCAGTTCAAATAAATCCTCATTCATTTCACTTAAATATTGATCCAGCTTCCATATAATATAGCTGGTCATATGATGAACAGTAAATCTGGAGCGAAGACTAGAAGCCGATGCAAACAAGTTCTCGAATTCGTCGTAAATCCGAACAAGCTCATATCCTTCCATGGCCTTTAATAGTGCTTTCATTCGTGTATCCAGAATCCGAGCGTCCAGCATGCCTGGTTCCGCTCTGACCTCTTCATATTTGATGATATCCCCTTTTCCAAGAAACATTTTGCCTTCAACAGCTTCTATCGCTTGTCGGTAGGATACTTGCAGCTGTTCTATCGAATGAACCGCTTCACCGAGGCCGGTTGTTATCGATACCGTTAGATGCTGCGAAAGCGCATCGCATAACGTTTTGACGGTTTGACCAATAGCTTTGTCTTCCAGTAATATAGCAATGCGTTGAGATGACAGCTTGCAGTATGGAAGCATCCCTATCTTTTGAATTGTTTCATGTACAATTTGAAGAGAGTTGCGCGACCATTCTCTCTGTGAAGATGCGTTCTCGGTTTGTCTCAACGACTGATTATCCAGTTCCATAATCGCAACACGGACTGGCCAGTTCAATTGATCGAAGCCGTAGTGTAAAATCAGCTTGGACATGGAAACGCCCTCTGTCGTTTCCAATCCTTCCAACACATGAATCAAAAAGTCGCTTTTGGCAATCGGAATCATTTGTTGATAGGCTTCTTCCACTTCACGCTGCTTGTTCTCCTCATCAAGATCCTGCTTCACCTTTAACAAAGACGACACCAATTCATTGTCATCCATTGGCTTTAGTACATAATTGTAAGCCTTTAAAGATAACGCCTGCTGTACATAGCTGAACTCCTGATAGCCGCTAACGAATATAATACGCATATTAGGCTTGCGTTCGAGTGCAATTCGGGCAAGCTCAAGTCCTGACATATAAGGCATATTAACATCGCTGACTAATATATCGATGGGCTGCTCATCTATGATTTCGCATGCTGATAATGCATTATTTACGCTGCCCTTCACTTCCATTCCAAGCTCAGACCAAGGAATAAACCGTTTCATTCCTTCCAGATCGAGTTCTTCGTCATCGACTAACAATACCTTATACATAAGAGCAGCTCCTTCAAGTTAACAAATTTACGTTACTCTTGATTTAAAACTTTTAAGTTTTCTTGCCACTTCGACGTAATAAAATCTAAATAATCTTGAAAACCTGATTCCATCGAATCCTTATGCGCTAAATCCAAAATCTCTAATACCTCTTCATCCGTTTGCCCGTACATCGCATATGAGCGCGCGCTTAACCATATTTCTTTCACCCGGGCAAAGATTCTGCCTTCGTCAGAATTTGGAGTCGGTTGCAAATTGATAAACGGTGTTGCATCCCCTTGAGATTCCCAAGTTACCTTTTGCTGCCAGTATGTAGACCAGTTTCGCTTGTCCTCAGGCAATGTTTTTTCATAATCGCTTTTGGTTTGATCGAGATATACCGTGTTGCCAACCCAAATCAACTCGCCAGAGATTGCTTGTATTTCACTCAGCCCATCCGGGTCTGATGTGTATTTGCTCGTAAATTTTGGCGTTATTCCATCTTCTTTGAAGCCATCCCAGTACCCGTTTGGCCCCGGCGGGCCCCACATCTGAACAGCAGAACCTTCTGGCCCTGTCATCCAATCCAGCATAGCGAATATCGCTTCTGGATTTTTTGCGCTTGTCGTTATCGTAGAGACATTCCAGCCAAGCACATTGTATGTGCCAGGATAAATCTTGTTCGGATCCAATCCTTCCTTATAAATAGGATCGATAAAGATATAACCGTCCTCCGGATTTTTCCTTACAAGCTCAGCATTTGCCAACATCACTTGACGCATAGGGTCCGCACTGGCATAAACCGCCACTTTGCCGCTCATAAGCTTCTCACTTACCTGATCATCCGTTTGGGTCCAAGCATCCGAGGTAATTAGCCCCTCACGCACAAGCTTTGCTACAAATAATGCCGACTCGCGAAATCCTTCGTCTTTATAAATCGATGTCATCTTATCTCCGCTCGTTACTGCGTAGTAGCGAGTAAAGCTATAATTATCTTCCTTGAAAGCGGAAAATAATTGATCAATGCCTTGCCCCTCACTCGCAATTCCTGTTTCAAAAGGTACGACGTCAGGGTATTTGGCTTTTACTTTATTGAGATAATCATAAAGCTCATTTGTCGTAGATAGCTTAGGGGAACCTAATTCCCGATATATTCGTTTATTAACGACATAACCTGCGTTGCCGTACGGTTTATTAGTGTAATAATTTGGAAAATAATAAATATGACCATCTGGTGCTCGAAGCAAATCTAAAATTTTAGTGCCTGCCCATTTTTTTAAATTTGGATATTTATCTATATAGTTATCGAGCGGTACGAGTAAGCCCGCTTCACGCAAACGTTCCAGATCATAACCGCGATCACCCCAAATGATATCCGGCAGCTGCTTGCTGGCAATCATCTTTCGAAGCTTCTGCTTTCCGTTTCCTTCTACGTCGATTCCTTTGATGTGAATGTTAAGATTATCCTTAATCCACTTCGAAGAGGGATCTGCGCCCCACTGCGGCATCGAATAATAACTGTAGTGACCATAAAAAGAAATATCAAGCCTTTCTTTGCCTAGTTCATAGAGCTGATCGGGAGGTAGATTTAATTGTATATCTTCCGTTGTTCCCTCTTCAGTTGTTGGAACTGGTTTACTGTCTACTCCACTGCAGGCGACAAGCATACTAACAATGAAATAGACCAACATGAACCGCAGGAACCTCTCTTTCTTCGCGTACACTGACCAAGCACCCCTTATATGAGCAGCATTTTTTGAAAAATCTCCCTTTAATAATATCAAAATAAATGCAAGCTATATATATAAAAGTTAAGTATAACCAAAAATACAGAGATATCCCAAGTGATCCAAATGGATCCCTTGGGATGATCTCTTTCACAATTAAACCTTATTATTCTCCAAGAATAGTTCTGTTAGCATGCCATCTTTCAGTACGCCATTCTAGCAGCTCTTTGTATTTATACGAATTAGCTTTCTTCTCAGCTGCATCTAGAATACGATCAACATCTGCATCACTCTTAGCTGTAGTTGATTCTGCTAGAGTCTCAAGAGTAAGATCGACAATTTGTTGTCTGGTATCACCGTATGGAGAATCCGGCTCAATATTAATGTTGGTAAGCGCTGTTGTATCATTAGATGACGGCCAAGTAATATCTCTCTGCCAACGTGCTGCCCAGTTTTGTTTTTCTAATGGCAGTGAATTAACGTATTTCAATTTTGCTGGGTCGATATACGATACGTTTCCTACGATGTGAACAACATCGTTTGCAGCTTGAATTGCTGTTACTTCCTCTTCATTGTAGTTTTCAGTGAAGATTGGTTGTTCATTTTCATCGAAACCTTTCCAGTTGCCGCCCTCAGGTCCGAAGAATGAGATTGTCATGCCTTCAGGTCCTGTCATCCAATCAAGTGCTGCGAAGATTTTTTCTGGATCTTTTGCATGTTTAGTAATCGTCACAACGTTCCAACCAAGTGCATCGTAACCACCTGCAAAGATTTTGTTCTTATCAAGTCCAGCTTTGCGAACTGGCCAAATCATGAAATAACCAGCATTTGGATCTGCCTTTCTAAGCTCAGAATCTCCGCGTGAAGCAAACGTAGTAACGCCTGATCCTGCATAAACAGCTACTTTACCGGTTACGATTTTTTCCGCAACGACATCTCTTGTTTGTGTCCACCAATCTTGTGCGATTAGCTTCTCACGGTACAATTTTGCAAGGTATTTTTGAGACTCACGGAAAGAAGGAGCTGTAAAGAATGAAACGAGATTATCGTCTTTGATCACACCCTGTACATCACTGCTTAATGATTTGTAAAGGTTGTTTTCTCCAAATCCTGCGTAAACAACGCCTTGTCCTTGAATTTCAGAACCACGATCCAGTTCCAATGGAATCATATCCGTGTATTTCTCTTTTACTAATTTTAGGTATGCGTACAAATCATCAAATGTTTCAAGTGCTGGCGATCCAAGCTCAGCATACACTTTTTTGTTCACTACATAACCAGCTGTACTAGTTGGTTTATCTGTGTACCAGTTAGGGAATTTGTACAGCTTGCCATCCGCGGAACGAAGAAGTTCCATGGACTTAGGATTAAGATATTTCTTCAAATTTGGATACTTATCAAGATAAGGATCAAGCGCTACGAGCTGATCATTTGCAATAAGTCTTTCAATATCCGGATTGTAACGATCACCATAAATAACATCTGGCATTTGACTAGAGTCAGCCATAAAGGTCTGCATCAGCTGTGCAGAGTTCCCTTTTGCGTGAATCGGTTTGATCGTTACTTGTTTATTTTCTTTCAAGTATTTCCAAAAAGGGTTTGCATCCATGGTGTCAGGAAAATCTTGCCAGCTGTAGTGCGTATAAGCTGAGAATTCAATAGGGCTAGAACCAAATACCCATGCTTGATCTGCTGGAGCGTCTGTAGCCTCACTCCCTTTATTTGTGTTCGTTGCTGAATCTGTTGCTGCTGGTTTTGGATCATTGCCCCCCGAATTGCTGCATCCTGCAAGTACAGTTACCAGTAGAAATACCGCAGAGACTACCATTAACAGCGGCTTTTTCATTTTCTTCATGCTGATTTTACCCCTCTCATGATTAATATATATGTCCAAAGCGACATTCGCCTTAAACCGCTGGTCAACAAGCTATTCTTTTAGAGATCCAACCATAACACCCTTCATGAAAAATCTTTGAAGAAAAGGATATACAGCGATAATGGGAAGTGACACAATCATAATCATTGCGCTAATAAGAGATTTGGAGGTAAGGGCTTTCGATGCCATTTTCTCACTAGCAATGCTGTCATTTCCGATCGCATCCGTTAGAACATTAGAGTTCAGTACTTTCCGCAATATCGTTTGAATAGGCAGCAAATCTTGATTAGAAACATAGATCGATGGCGCAAACCAATCATTCCAATGGGCAATGGCTGTAAACAAACCAAGCGTGGCGATAACTGGCATTGACAGCGGAAGCGCCATTTTGAAAAATATGCCCCAGTTGCTGCAGCCGTCAATTTGAGCCGACTCTTCCAGTCCCACAGGCAAGCTCTTGAAGAAGGTTCGGAAAACGATCATATTCCATACACTGATTAGACCGGGAATAATGTAAACAAGGAAACTGTTCATCAAACCGAGTGATTTAATCAATAGAAAGGTTGGAATCAACCCGCCGCCGAAGTACATCGTAAAGATGAAATAAAAGGAATAATAGCCACGACCCATTAAATAGTTTTTGGACATGCCATACGCGAGCAATGCAGTCAAAAAAGTTGCTGATATGGTTCCAATGATCGTTCGGCTAAAGGAAATGTAAAATGCATTTAAAATTTTGTCATCTTGAAAAACAATTTCATAGTTTGCAAATGTAAACATCCTTGGCCAAAATGTAATGCCGCCTTTGGCAGTATCTGTTCCTTCATTCAACGAAACAACGAGTGTATTCCAGAACGGATACAATGCGGAGAAAGCTAACAAAATGAGGAACACATATATGCATACAACCATAGCTCGGTCGTTATAGCTCAAACGCTTGAAAGTCAATTGGTTTCGCCCCCAGTTATGAAGTAATGTTCTACCATAAGCCGTTGCCGGACCTACGGGCTAGGTAGTTAGCCGCCGTCAAGAGCAATACGCTAATCACTGCTCTAAATAAACCAACTGCAACACCGTAAGAAAATTTCCCATTCTGCAGGCCGACCCGATATACATAAGTATCAATAACATCCGACACCGGTCTTAGAATTGGATTCTGGGCAAGGATCAAAATATCTTCAAAACCAGCACTCAATAAATTCCCCATTGCTAGAATCATAAAGATGATAATAACCGGCATAATCGTTGGTATCGTTATGAGATAAATTTGCTTAAACTTGCTGGCTCCATCAATATCTGCCGCTTCATACAAATGCGGATCTACACCTGCGATTGCAGCAAGGTAAATAATCGAGCCAAAGCCGATTTCCTTCCATACCGTGGTCGAAACCAGTATGCCCCAGAAGTATTCCTTTAGGGACAGGAAGTTGACCGGTTCATCTATCGCTCCAACACCTTCGAGCAGCATATTGACACTGCCGTTTTCAGTTGAAAGCAACGCCATAACCATACCGCCTACAATAACCCATGACATGAAGTACGGTAGATATGTAATTGTTTGTACGACTCTCTTAAACATCATATGCCTTACTTCATTCAGCATTAGCGCCAATATAATCGGTGCTGGAAAACCTATTAATAGCTTTAAAAGGCTTATCATAAGTGTATTTCTCATGACCGTAGCGATATCAGGTGCAGTAAGGAACGCTTCAAAATGTTTAAAGCCCACCCAAGGGTTATCGAATATTCTCGATCCCGTAAAAAGGTTGTAATCCATAAACGCCGTCAATACACCATACATAGGTATATAGGCAAATACGAATATCAGCAAAATACCCGGCCACACCATCAATTGCACATCCATTTGCTTCATCAGACGGTTGAAAAAGGTTTTTTTTCTCGGGCTGTTCTCCGGCGGAGTCGCTGTGTACTTTACCTTCGTTGTTGCTTGCGACATGCTCATCCTCCCATAATAAAATGATATAATTTTTGCAAATTAGCACTGAAGCGTCCTGCATCTTCAGCAGCAAATGCCGTTCATTAGGCTCATTTACATTCTAACTCTGTCAAAAAGTTGAAACTATATAATAAAAACCCGATTTTTTATACTTTCACAGGCTTTTATGATAAATTCGATCATTTTATTGATTTTTGCAAACAAAATCGGTGAGGATGGTTTCAAAAATGGCCTTAAAATGACAAAAAAAACACGCCTTAAAAGGCGTGTCGTGTGTTGTAAAACTATATGTTCAATCCACCCAAGCTGGCACCTTTAACAAATAATCGCTCGATGCTCTTCAGAACCGAAGGATCTGGAATTAATGGCGGTGCTTGATGCGGTTTAATACGAGCGTCAATAATCAAATTGTCACAAGCCCAATGCTTGTTCTCATAATGACTATTCACGCCATACATATCGTGTGATGGATTGCTGCGCGTAAAGGTAACCCATAGGAAGTTTTTAATCGTCTCGCTAATGAAATGACTATCATCACCTACTATAATCATAGGGCATGAAGAAAGAGCTCCCTTTTCTTGTATAGCATCACATAACGATTGCATTTCCTGCTTAGCACTGGCATAACTCACAAATGTAGAGCCTTGGATGACTACAACTCCCGGCATGACCATACGCGCATGTTCAAATCCGCTTATTTCTTTGAAAACATCGGGCACTTCTGTACATAAGTCTCTTTTTTTGTCCCCATATGCTGCGATGACTACTTTACTGCCGCTGTTTAATCCCGTACCCGAATAATCGAGTGTATCAATCGTCGTATTTGTATGGAAATGAATGTCTCGGCTAAGGTCGATACGTTCTAGTATATACGTTAAAAAATCCACTTCATCATGTGAATCCAGCGGCCTTTGATCTTCAGCTGTAATAAATAGATATTTGGCCAAACTCAGTTGTCCCGTACCCAAAATCCGATTAGCAATGGTGAGCAGCTCTGCCGGCTGTTTCACTTGCTGATAAGGCGTGTACCGTTCGCTGCCTATTGCAAAAAGCAGAGGATGCACACCCGCTGCATCTACAGCATGCACTTCCTTTACACCAGGAATTTCTTGTCTAATCGCATCACCTGTCAGCTCATGAATGAGCTCTCCAAACGCAGTATCCTCCTGCGGCGGGCGGCCAACAACGGTAAATGGCCAAATCGCTCCCGGCTTCGCGTACACTTTATGAACTTTCATGACAGGGAAAGGATGAGTAAGACTGTAATACCCCAAATGATCACCAAATGGTCCCTCGGGTTTCGTCTCGCCTTGATGAATTTCTCCAGTTATAACAAAATCAGCATCGTTGCTAATACAGAACCCATCCAAATAACTGTAGCGAAAACGGTGCCCTGACAGCATTCCGGCAACAGTCATCTCTGTCAGCCCTTCCGGCAGCGGCATAACAGCTGCCAGCGTATGTGCTGGTGGGCCGCCTACAAAACAGCTCACTTTTAAAGGGATACCCTTTTTATTCGTTTTATCTTGATGCACGCCGATGCCGCGATGAATCTGATAATGTACGCCAATTTCTTTGTTCATTTCATAATCATTGCCGCTCAGCTGTACACGATACATACCCAAATTGGAGTTCATTATCCCTGGCTTGTCCGGATCTTCCGTGTAGACTTGAGGCAGGGTTACAAATGCACCGCCATCCATTGGCCAGCTTTGAATAAGCGGCAAATCCGAAATTTGTATTTCCTGCGCGGTTACTGGCAGACTGCCCGACTTCTTAACCGGAAGAGCTTTCCAAGCGGCTAAACCGGTTCTGACATGCTTAAACGGATTTTTTAATGCCTTCATGGGATCATTGCGCAGCTCCATCACACTTTGCACCGATTCCCAAGTGTTGCGGAATATGAATTTGCTGCGCTCTACCGTTCCGAACAAATTAGAAACTGCCCGGAATTTAGAGCCTTTTACATTTTCGAATAGCAGCGCTGGACCGCCAGCCTCATAAACTTTCATATGGATAGCAGCCATCTCAAGATACGGGTCAACTTCTTCTTTTATACGAACCAAATGTCCGTTTTTCTCTAAATCAATGACACATTCTTCTAAATTGCGATACATTTGAAATTCTCCAATCTCAGCCTGGTAGGGTGATCAAAACTCACGCTCTTTTTATTAAAATTAATTCATATTGTTGCCTATTGTCAAACGCGATCAAAAACCAAATGTTACATACGGCCACGCTTTCGCAAATAACAAAAATACGCCATAAATGGCGTATTTTTATCATCTTATTAACGAAGTTTATAGTATTGATTATATACTTACTCTACTACAAAAGTATAGGCAGGCATCCTTTAACAGGCGCCTCTCTTGCCTTACAATTCGCTTTTTGCAGTATACAATACAGGCCATGCTTCGCCCTCGTATATTTCTCCCTCTCTGCCGTTCATCATCTGTGCATTAAAATGATTATTGCCTTTAGCGTCGTATTTATATTTGGTTTCACCCGTCATGAGATGAACCGCCATTGAGCGGCGTGCTTGATCACTCGTATTAGGCCCGCTTCCATGAATGGTCAATGCATGATGAAAGCTTACTTGTCCGGCTTTCATAATAACAGGTACTGTTGAAAACTTTTCGTTTTCCGGAATGTCCATTGCTTGCTGCTGCTTCTCCAAATTTTGCTCGAAGAAATCATTTACATTCAACAAGCCCCACTTGTGGCTGCGCGGCACCATCTGCATACAGCCATTCGATAGATCCACATCCGTAAATGCAACCCAAGCCGTAATGAGCGTCGGCCCCGCGCAGCATTGCCAGTAAGCGTAATCTTGGTGCCAGCCTACATTTGCTGTTTCCTTACCTGTACCTCTTCCTGGTTTATACAGCAGCTGATCATGAAACAACCTTATCGTTTCCGTCTCCATCAGAGCAGCGGCAATTCCTCCGATCGTAGCGTTTACTGCTACGTTACGCAAAGTCAGATCTGACCAATGCGAATTATCTGTTTTCCTCAGAGCCCGCGGATTATCCTGTCCCTCCAGCCAATTGCATACCGGCGCTTTTCCAGTCTCGTATTCGCCGCGATATAGACGATCCTGATGTGCAACGATTTCCGCTAGCTCATCCTCAGAGAAAATAATAGGCGAAATCCAGTAACCATTTTCAGCAAAAAATGTGACATCTTCTTGTGCAGGGAGACAATCTTTACGCAGTTGACCATTCATAGACATATTATGCACCTCATGCATTCATATTTTAAACATATGATCATTATAAACCGGTTAAAATACGTTGTATTTTGCAATTCCATGCATAGATTTAAAGTTTTTGATCATCATTGCTTGTTGTGATTTTGTGCTGAAAAGGTATAATCGGAGGTAATTGTTTTGAAAAGGAGAAGAGGTCATCGCATGAAGGAAATTAAATCATTAAAGAATGAGGTACCCAAACAACATCTTGTTATTGAGAACGAAAGTGAGTTTCGTATTGAATTGCCCTTCGATTCTGATGCGAGCCATATTTATTATCTCGGTGTGAACCATTATGAAAACTGGAGCACATCGATTCATTATCATGATCATTTCGAATTGTGCTACGTGGATGAAGGGTACAGCCAGTACAAAATCGATAAAACGGTTTATGAAATTGAGAAAGGCCAGCTCCTGCTTACTAAGCCTGAAGAAATTCATTTTGGATTAGCAGGAAAACATAAGCCTTTCAAGCTCTATTACATCGGGTTTAGGCTGGAGCGGCTACATTCCTTGTTTCCTGAATTTTACCGGATTGGACTTCAACGAATCGCTCATGATCAAGATAGCCGAGTAAAAGCACTATTCGAGCATATGATTACCGAAATTAAAAATAAAGCTTATTTAAGCTTGCCTATGGTGGAAGGGTTGTTTCAACAGCTGCTTGTGACGACGCTGCGAAATTTTCTTGATCCAGCATTAGCAGCAGAGGCCCCTCCGAGGCCGCTTAACGACGCGATTACTGAAGTAATGAATCAGCTGCATCGTGAGGTTCGTTATAACTATGATCCCGAGCAGCTAGCGAAATCTATCCATATTAGCCGCTCCCATCTCGCAAGGGAATTCAAAAATGCCGTTGGCATTCCCCTTGGTGAATATATTCGTCACTTATGCTTGGATAAAGCGAAGTCTGAGCTTCGAAGCACGTCGAAAGCGATCTCGCAAATCGCAGAAGAGCTGCAATTCTCATCCATTCATACGTTTAGCATATTTTTCAAACGTTTTACTGGGCAAACGCCAACTCTCTATCGTCAATCTACAAAATCTAATCTATAAATAAATGCAGGACTTTTAATCTCATGTCCAGCCCAAAGAAGCCTTCCCGTCGGCATGACAGGAAAGCTCCATCTGGATAAATAAAAGGGACAGCATACAAGTTTATTTCATCCTTACACTATAAAACCTCATTGCACGAGGCACTCCCTTGATTTCTAATTTGCCTGCGTAAATAAGCTCGCGCAATCTAAATTCAAAATATTGATCCCCTACATATTGTTCACAGTAGCCGAGTGCCTGTCCGACTACTCTGGCAGCTTTAATAAATTCGCCTTTAGGCTTTTCACTCAGCAGCTGCTCTACCGTCTCTAATAAATAGGCATCAAAATAATGTTCGTCAACGCCAACCAGTTTGTTGTCGTGCCAAATGCGCAGCACCTCTTGCTGCTCGGCAAGCGTTAACCATTCACGCTCCAGCTGCTCTCTTGTTTCACGGGATAACGGACCATTTTCCTCCGACTCGCCAAATACAGCCTGCAGCTTTTCTATCGGAACTTCTCCTAAATGAATATAATCGATAAATCTATCCGGTGTATTAAACCTTCTGCTGCAAGCATCCTCCGCATTAAAAACAAAAACCTTATTCAAGCAATTTCTGAGCAAATAAATGGTATAGCGCAAACCAGCATAATCATGAGCATTGTTACCAACCCAAAGTACAATGGAGGCTTCTGCTGGAATTTGGGCAATTATACTTTTAGGATAAACTTCCTCTTCTACATCATCTTCTGGACTATCGTAGCCATTATTAATATGATCTCTCAGCCATTCGTATCTTTTCTTTCTTCCCTCCTCCTCATGAAGCTGCCAAATCGGTCCTATCGAGTATCTGTCATTAAATGAGACTACTTTGTTTGTATCCGATAATCCCATCTGCTTTACTGCATATCTCAAACTACCAGCAGCTGAGTCCCCAAATAAAATATGAATCTTAGCGGATTCTGCACTCCATTCTCCAGTCTTCTCATTGTTTTGAGCAAGGAGCAAATCATCGTAAAATCCCTTCAAGTTATGGAAGATATTCTCTTCCAATTGTTTATTTCCGTTAGCTAAATCAATTTGAAACATAACCAGCTTAAGAGCCGTCCTTACATCCTCCGATGACAGCTCATCGATCGCTTTACGTATTTCCATCACTTTTTTCAAAATGTTCAACTCCTGTTCTTCACTTTTTACTAATCAATAAAGCAATCTTCATTCCTTTATTTTGGTGATACACATGGATAAGAATAAGCCAGAAGATCAAAGCCCCTTTTCTTCAAAATAGGAAGACTCATCGGACTAGCATCTACCGTCAGCAAGCGAAATCCATTTTCCCAAGCTGCCTGTGCTCGTACAGCAAGTAAAGAAGTATACATCCCTTTGTTTCGATAAGCCGACAAGGTTGACCCGCCCCATAAGCTTCCAAAGGAAGTTCCATTATGCAAATACATCCAAGCTGCACTGACTGCTTTTCCATCTTCATAAGCTGCATAGATAAACAGGCTATCCGGATCATTTTTCAGATTTCGTATTAATTCCTCTCCAAGCTCGCGATGTGATTCTCCCCAAATTTCTTCTTCCAGTAAGACGATGTCATTGATTCCTGCTTCATCGGCGATTCGAATGATAGAGGATGGAATTTCACAGGATAACATAAAATCACCTTCTGTTAGCTGCATAACCATCAATCCCTCGGGATCTCCAATCGTAAATCCATGCTCACTAAGCTTATCCTTTAAATTGGCAGGCTGATCGTAGTCATATAGCTTCCACTCAAACCGCTGATCCAATTGCTTAAAGTAAGATAGCTGCTCATTAATCGCATGTTGAACCGTTTCATTTGTTAATGCTGAGTAGGTTACATAACCTTCACCGCCTGTAAGGGAAACCTGCCTTATCAGTCCACCTTCTTCTTCACGGCGAAAGCCAGCAATGGTCTGATCTATCCGTTGTTCCTTATTAAACAATGCTATAAGCTGTTCTTTATTCATCGAATGCCTCCGTCGTCCATTTGTCTTACCGTCTTACTTAGGTACGTGACTGCCGGCTAAAAAGATTCATGTCCGTCTTGATCAGTATGCCATAATGAAAGACCAATCAGCAAAACAAAACGAGCCTATAGTATGATTACTATGGCTCGTTTTGTTAGTTTTTGACTGAAAGTCTAACACCCTGTATAAAAAAGCTGCTTCTTATATTTATTGTGATTCACGATTTGGTAGATGAATAATCGCACTTCATTGAAGTCGTGTCTCTTGTATGCAAAGCGGCTATATTAATTAATGGTATCGATTTCATTTTGTAAAAAAGAGATATTCATAATCTGAAATTATGATTGCACTCTTTTGTAATTAGAAGAAGCACGAATGCACAGCTGAGAATCAACAACGACAATACGCTCATCATCGTCCGCCATCTCGCCTTTAATTTTTTTGATCAGCATTTCCGCAGCAGCATAGCCCATCTCAATCTTCAATTGATTAACCGTGCTCAGCTGAGGCACCAAATATCTCGAAACTCTTTCATTGTCTACGCCAAAAACAGCTAGATCCTGAGGGATTCTTACATTCGCTTCTCTGCACGCGGCATAAATGCCTAATGCCATCTCATCATTGGCAGAGAAAACAGCTGTGAACTTCTGCCCTGCATCCCAAAGGCGCTTTAAAGCTGAGTATCCGCCTCTTTTGTTGAAATCGCCATTTTCCACAAGCTCTGGCCGGAAAGGAATTCCGTGTTTTTCTAATCCTTTGATGTAGCCTTCCAGACGATCCAAGCTATCGATCGCATCATTATAGCCGCTTATGAATGCTATATCTTTGTGTCCCTGCTCGATGAGATGCTCAACCACATGCATGGCGACCTCTGTCGTATTCGTTTGGACGTTATAAATTCTGGAATCCAGGATACTGCGTCCAATAGACCCTATGACATAACCTCTTTCAAGCAGCTCCATAACCGTCTCTTTCGGCAGTAACGACTCAATCAGGATCATGCCGTCAACCGTTCTGTTCGTTAACATTTGAAGATAACCGAGCTCAATTTCTCTGCTGTTTTGGGTATCGCAGATAATGACTTTAAATTTCTCCAAATGCGCCTTGTTCTGAATTCCTTTTACTAAATTAGAGTAATAGGCAACCATTATATCAGGCACAATTATTCCAATGGTAAACGTTTTTTGCTGGCGTAGATTTTTGGCTGCAGCATTGGGAACGTAGTTCATTTGCTCAATAACCATGAGAACCTTTTCCCTCGTTTTGTTCTTAACGAGCGGGTTATTGTTTAACACGCGCGAGACAGTAGTCGGTGATACCTTTGCCGCTTTAGCTACATCCACGATATTAACATCCATAAGATTCGACCTTTGCTATAAATTTTGGCAGATATAAACAAATAAAGCGCTATCAAGTTGATATTTAATAATATAGCAAATAATGAAATCGATTTCAATAGTTATTTTGAGCAATATTTCCAGTGTTTCCAGATCCGCCATTGCCATAAGAAAGGTGATCCACACCGCATTTTACGGATAGAATCACCTTGAGCTTTTTTTATGGATAACCTTAAATGAATTATTCTTTGCCTAGAAAACGCCAGAAGTTTTGATTCAGCATATCATCCAGATCCCGCTTGATCTCCTCTTCCGTCACCGTCCATCCACTATGATGCAGCTTCTCGTATTTCGCAGCAAGAACATTGCCAATGATTTTTCTAGAATGCTCCCATTTGTAAATCAATTGTTCAAACACACGGCAATCGGAGTGCTGCGGAATCATTGAAGTGCCTAGAAGCTCTATGCGAAAACGTGTCATTTCCTCAACCATCGATTCAATATGCAGAAACCACCAGCAGCCAAATATCATTAGATTCCGGAACTTACGGGCAAGCACCGTTAATTCATGCTGATTTTCCCTGGCCAGCATCGTGATGAGAAACTTCTGCTCGGGGTAACGTCGGCATAAGGCTTCCACTGCCGATACATCAGACAACATGCTCATATCGCCTGCTAATCTGAGTGATGGGTTCACCCGTCTGCGTACGCCAATCATTAACGCAAACGGAATACTTTTTGCTTGGCATACAGGAATCATAACCTCGTCAATCATCTTGCTTCGATGGTCATCGGCTGGATATTCAAAATCACCAGGCATCGACACTGCAAGATAAAGAGCATCCATCCGAGTAATCCATTCCGAGAGAAAACGTCTCGTTTCTGCCTTTGTCCGCTCAGACCATTCCGCTTGTACTTCATAACCAAGATTTTGCAGCTCTTTCACCGCATGATCCCAATCATTAAGAAGCGCATCAACTCGCAGCGCCGCATAGAAACGGGCATCCGTTTTTCCTTTGCCTGACAGCCAAACGGGACGTTCAACAGGATCAAACGGATCGTTCGTCATGACGATCTTCTCAATTCCAGCGATCTGCATGACCGTATCTACCTGCTGTTCTACCGTACGCTTCGCAAGTGCTTGCCGGTAATCGTCCAGATTGCGTGAGGATACATCGAATCCAAGACGTTTAAGAATCGTAATAAATCCGCTTGCAGCTTCGCTTACAGGAGAATGATCAATGAACAGCAGCTTCCATATCCAGTCCGCCTGCTCGCGCTTTGTCATCGACCAGAATAGGCTGTACTCCTCCTCTGACCATCTGAACGACTCTGAAATTAAATAATGATAAGTTAACAGCTCATCGATGCCCCATAAAAGCAGTTCTCCAAATTCAGGAGCATATAGATGCGTATGCATATCCGTAACAGGCGTGCTCATAGCTAAACGATCAACCGTCGCTTTAATATCTGCTAGGCTTGCAATGGTTTGAGTGCTCATTTTCTTTTCCCCTCTCTTATTGGCTTCAACCGTTTCCCCAAAGCTTTATGCGCCTTATATGTTCAAATGCAGTCGTTGTTGTCCGTTCCTTTAGCTGTAAACGCGGTCATATCGTCATCGCACCAAATCCGCCATCCACGCGGAGGAATGAGCCGGTAACAAATGAAGACGCTTTGGATGAAGCCAAATAAACAACCGCGCCCTTCAGCTCATCCGGGTTTCCGAAACGATTCATTGGCGTATGCTGCATAATCGACTCTACTCTTTCGGGTGAAAGTATTTTTTTGTTCTGCTCCGCCGGGAAAAAACCTGGAATAATAGCGTTAACTCTTACGCGGTCTGGCGCAAATTCGCGTGCTAAAAATTGCGTGATGCTGTTAACTCCTGCCTTCGATGCTGAGTAAGTAAACACGCGAGAGAGCGGTGGTGATGAGGAAACAGAAGAGATATTGATAATGGAGCCGCCGCTGCCCTGTTCAATCATTTGTTTACCGAACACTTGGCAAGCCAGCACGACACTCTTTAAATTGATATCCATAATTCGATCCCATTCATCCATCTCCAAATCAAAAAAAGGTGTGGGGCTGTTTGTTCCTGAAGCATTTACAAGGGTATCTATACGTCCTCCCCATTGAAGAATATCGTTAAGCACCGCTTCTAGTTCATCTTTTTTTGTTGCATCTGCTTGCAAAGAGATCGCCGTTCCGCCGCTGCTATTTATTTGATTGCATACTAATTTTGCTTTCTCCATATCGCGGCCAACGATGGCTACTTTTGATCCTGCTTCAGCCAGTGCAGAAGCCATGGCACTGCCAAGGACACCATTTCCACCGATTACAACGGATACGGTATCGGTTAAATTAAACATGAGAAAACCACCTTATAATCAAAATAACAACGTTGTTATTTTTCATAATATCGCAATAAACCCATACTGTCTACACCAATTATACCGCTTTCATTTGCATAATAATTGGACTATGATAGGATGTATGACTTATGATAATAGTCGTTAAAGTTCCTTTCGGAGGGAAGCTATGGTAACCATCAAAGATATCGCAGAGCGTGCAGGCGTCAGCTTTTCTACAGTATCCAAGGCACTTAGAGACAGCCCACTCGTACAAAATAAAACGAAACAGCATATCCTTTCCATCGCCAAAGACATGGGTTATCAACCCAATATTGCTGCTCGAAGCCTCGTCTCGAGAAAAAGCGGAGCGATTGGCATCGTATGGCCATCAATAGAACGCGCAGCCCTATCATCCCTTCTTACACGGCTTAATGAGGAGCTCGAGAAATACGGCTATATCACGTTGCTGTCTATTAGCAACATCGAATCCGCGATCGAAACTTTTCGCCGCTATCAAGTGGATGCCATACTCGCCTTTGGAGACAGGGAAAATAAACCTAATCCAATCGACTCCAGCGCCATGCAAATCCCAATTCTCACCTATGGTGCCGCTGACTATACGCCCTATTCCGCAGTTGATGTTAACCGTGGTCAAGCCATTCGGCTAGCGGTTCGTCACTTGGCAAATTTAGGACATAAAGAAATAGCATACATCGGGGAACCGAAGTCGCATGACCCGCTGCAAGCTGTAAAAATCGAAGCCTTTCAAGAAGAGATTAGACATCATGGGTTGCTCTTAACGGATGATTCCATTCTCCAAATGAACGGTTTAGAATTTCACGATGGTTATATTGCTGCACGAATGATGATGGATCGTCCTCTTCGACCAACAGCTGTCATAAGCGGCGGAATCGATCTCACTCGCGGCATCCTTCGCGCCGTCAGTGAACTCGGCCTCTCCGTCCCTCATGATGTTTCTGTCGTTAGTTACGACAATCTTCCACAGATGGAGAATCTTGAGGTTCCAATGACCGTCGTAGGTGTTGCCCTCTCCTCCATCGCAGCGGCAATAGCCAAAACTATTCTTGAGCTTATCGATGCTCCAAACATGATTAAGACAGTTCACTTGGAACCCGAACTTGTTTTGCGTGCTTCTACTTCTAAACGGTTTTCAAATGCTGAATAGGGCTGTCCCATAAAGTAGATAACACTACTTGAGGATAGCCCTGTTGTTTGAATATGTATAAACTTTTTCCTCATTCCTCGGCTTAGCGAAATACCGGCAAGCTTCTTAACGCTTTTGCCACAATTCTTTTCGTTTCCTTCGCCTTTGAGCGCTCCAACCAGTCATTACAAATAGCTCTTACCCACTCAGGATTAGTTTTGCTAGCGTCATTCATCCAGTTGCCTACTGAATCCTGAACATATTTGGCTTCATCGCTGTTCACAGCTTCTAATAGGGAAAGAGCCATAGCAGGATTTTCTTTCAGCTCAGCAATATGTTTGGCCCATACGCCTCGCGGTCGAATGGATTCAATGGCAAATCTCCTAATATTCGCATCATGATCACGCACCCAATCTTCGAGTAAATGAAGTGCTCCCACTAAATCATTGGAGATGGATTCCCTTAGAGCCATCCAAGCCATCTCGCGAACGCCAAAATGGTGATCTGCCGCAAAAGGACGAATCGATGCAAGCTTCTCTACTAAACTTAAACGTTGATCCACTCCGATAATAAAAGCAGCCCAGCAGCGAACACTGTCTGAAGGGTGAGCAGCTACTATGTCGTAAAGTTTAGACTGCTCTTCTTCTGCTAGTCGAGCGAATAAGCTAAGCCATTCCTTTGCGATAGCAGGTATGATTTTCATAATTTTTTTCTCGTTCAAATGTTTCAGCCTATCCAGAATGGGATCGGATTCTTGATCCAAACCAAGCTCGTTTAGTACATTTTGCAGCAGTACAATTTGATCGACAACGAGCCATTCCGTCAAATTGACCGTCTCCAGTTTCCCCATATGAATCAGATCTATCACTTCATTTGGAATATCGCTCAACTTTCTTGCACCTTTGCGGTATAAAATGGAGTCAGAAATAACCATCGCTTTCTCATTATTCATAACACGGTTCCCTCGCTTATACGACATTTAAAATTGGAAGTACGCCAATCATACTTCTTATTTATAAGCGAAGATGTAATCTAGTTTACAACTCTTTCGACATGCCCTAGCTTTGCAACAACATTTCTTTATGGATGTAGATGGTTTTAAAACCTGTCTTAATGCGTTTTTGTTCCGAAAGCTCTTGTAAGGCTACTGTTACCGCTTCTCTTGTCGCTCCAACCAGATTTGCAATTTCTTGATGTGAAAGTGGAAAATCAATTTTGCAATACTCATCCCTATCCATGCTCGTAAGTCCAAATTGATTAGAAAGCTTCATGAGAATATGCAAAATTTTATCATGAAGACCTCCTAGAGCTAAATTTTGTGTTAAACGACTCATCGCACTAATTCGATCACTAAGAACCTGTAATAAATTCATCATGAAGCGAGGCCGCTGCATTAGAAAATTTTCAAACCTATCTTTACTCATCAAACAAATATGGCTTTCTTCAATCGTTTCAATATAGTGATCCCGCGTACCAAATGAAATGATATTCATCTCGCCAAATACATTTCCTACACCCAATATATCCGAAGTAAATTGCTTGCCTTCCTCACTCAGCTTATATAAACGTACCTTTCCCTTTTTCACAAAATAAAGCCCTTCTGAAAAAGATTCCGGTGTTTGAATAAACGTCTTTTTCGGGATAACGGTAATAGAGGTCATTTCATCCATCTCTATCAAGTCTTTTATTGTGAGTGATTGAAGCAAATTGAATTGCGATAAATATTGAATATTATCCATTTCTCCTCCAGTTCGTTAAACGAGATGAAAAAATAAAGATTTTAAGACAGCTTCTTTTTAACAAAATGACCAATATGGTCGATAGCCTGCTGCGCTTCCGGAAGCATGTAGGCGAGAAAATGAAATACACTCCACATCTGAACCCATACTTCCAGCGTAACAGCGACACCTGCTGCTCTTGCTTGATCCGTAAACCGTGTAGAATCACTTAATAGAACTTCATGATCGCCTACTTGGATAAACAAATCGGGCAGTCCGCTCAAATTCATCCTAAGGGGGGATAATAGCGGGATTTCATCCGTTCTACTGCCTAAATACATGTCCAATAGCCTGCGATTTCCCTCCAAGCTCCCTGTAGGATCAAGCTCCGATCGAGTCGTATAGGATTCACCATCCAAATGAACTAGATCCGTATGGGCGGAGATGAGAAAAGCACCTGCTGGAAGCGTCTCTCCTTGATCTCGAAGTGAAAGCAAGGTCATAAGCGCAAGGCTTCCGCCTACCGAATCTCCGCCAAATAAGATATTAGCAGCGGAATAACCGTTTTCAAGCAACCAACGATAGGCAGTGAGGCAATCCTCGTTTGCAGCTGGATACGAATGCTCCGGTGCAAGTCTATATTCAATAACAAGCACTTTCACCCCACTGGATTTCGCTATTCTTGCCGTCAAATCACGATAGAATGCACAAGTGCCTGCTATAAAACCACCGCCATGGAAGTAAAGAATGACCTTATTCACATCTACAGTCAAATTGACAGGAGTAATCCATTCACCATATAGGTTTCCGATTACTACCTCTTGGACGATAATATCCGTATTCATTTGCATTGCAGCTGCGGTATTGTTCATTTTAGCTCGTATTTTCTCCACAGGCATTTCGCTAAAATTGCTCGATTGTTTTAAAAATTGTTTAATCGCTGTAAGCTGTTCGGTACTCGTTTTTTCCATGTAATACTCCTCCTACAGGCTTAATAACGTAAGTTTACAGCCTGTAGCATAGTACAACGTCAAGCTAAGATTCCATATGAAGGATGTGAAGTGTTTGCTGAGTTTCCGTGTGCTTTTCTTCTGCTTGCAGATTTATTTTTAAACTTGCGAGCATTGCTAATGTTTGTTCTTGCCGTTCCATATCTAAACGGATTTTAATCATTTTTTTATCGATCACAGCCAAAAAGTCAGCGAGACTAATTTGACTGCTGCTAGACTTTGTTAATGCTTTTTTGATTTCTTTTAATGTAAATCCACAAGCCTTAGCATTTTTTATAAACGTAAGATGACTTAATACTTCCTCAGAGTACATCCGATAACCTGATTCAGAACGCATCGGCGCCGGAATTAGACCGTGATTCTCGTAGTATCTTAACGTTTCGATATTCACATTCGCCATTTTTGCAATTTGTCCTCGCAAATAACCGGTCATTTCAATCCCCCTCTTATGTTGGTTGAAAGATTATTCTGAAGAGACACACAGGTCGATCATAGGTCTTAACGTTTAATTAGAAAATAGCATTGTAGTTATGCCAAAACGAAAATGCTATAATATACTAATTGTGGAACTAAAAAGTAAAAACCGAACAAATTTCAAAGTCGATAAAGGATCAGCCATGAACAAAAAATCTCGTAAACAAAAATTAAAAATCATAATGAAAATCGTAGTGTCCGTTGTTTTCCTTTTATTAATAGGAGGGATTTGGCAATACAATATGATGAATAAAGAATCGCATATGTTTTTGCCGCCAGGAAATCGATATACGATAAACTCGCATGACATGCACGTATACAGTGTTGGTACTGCTGGTAGCCGAACCATTGTTTTTGTTGCTGGGTCTGGAACACCTAATGCTTTTACCGATTTTTACTACTTACAAAACGAACTGCAACAATATGCGAGAACCATAAGTTTTGACCATGCTGGTTTTGGTTGGAGCGAGCAAACACATATCCCTAGATCGATTGATACATTAGTTGATGAACTGCATGAACTGCTTAATAAATCAAAAGAAACCGCGCCCTACGTTTTAATTGGACACTCGCTCGCATCCTTAGAGGTGCTTCGTTTTGCACAACGATACCCTGATGAAGTAGAGCACATCATTTTATTAGATGGCGGCAGCCCTGAATATTATGCAAATGCCGGGGAGCTGCAGCCTTATTTGATAAATCGCTTTATGGCAGGCTTGCGTGTAACTGGGATAGCTAGAGCTTTAGGAAATATAGGCGTTTTACTTCCATTTACCGCTGAGAACATACGTAATCAACGGCTCCCAATCGAATGGAAAGCCATTGACTTAGCCATGTATTATAATCATATTGGAGAGTCCAATAATTTGAGTCTCATAAAAAATATAAATGAGAATGCTCGTGCTGTATTAGATGGCGGTTACTTAAAAGACACCCCGCTGCTTATTTTATCTTCAGATAGCGGAGGCGAATGGGCGAAAGTGCAGCGACAGCTTTTACAATGGTCCAGCCTTAGTAAGCAAGAAACCATTTCTGATTCTGAGCATTACATTCATTGGTCCAATAGAGAAGAAGTATTGCAAAAAATAGTGAACACAATTAATAATAATTAAAGCTATTTTTAATACTATGGCATTCCTACTAGAAACCATCTTCAACTATTTCTCGGGAAATGAATCATCCAAAGCTTCCTTATATTTATTCTCTTTGTAGCCAATAACCTCAGACATGACATCACTTATACTTTTGCCTTGTTCTCTCATCTCGTCGATATAAAAGTCCGCTTTAATTCTGCCCTTATGAACAATAATGGCACGGTCGATGACATGCTCAATTTCTTCTATTAAATGTGTCGTAAGCAGGATCGTCTCATCGCCTTTTAAATTGGAAACCATCAGCTTTAAAAAATCCTTTCTAGTGAACATATCTTTGCCCTGAAAAGGTTCGTCCATCAGCATATATTTTGCTTCCTTAGCAAACCCCGCACAAATTTCAAGCTTCAGCTTTTGCCCTTTGGAGAATGTTTTGATTTTTTGCTGCGGTTCAAGCTCATAGAAGCTGATCAGCTTGTCAAAATGTTTTCTATTGAATCTAGGGAAAAAGCCAGCCAAAAACTCTGCATACTGAACGGGTGTCAGATCAGGAAGGAAGCTGCCTTCCTCCGTAATCAATGCAATGTTGTCATATTGCTCCGTTACTGGTCTGCCTTCTACTGTTATGGTACCATTCTGAATTTCTCCAATTCCCATAATTGCCTTCAGCAATGTTGTTTTCCCGCTGCCGTTACCGCCAAGAATACCAACGATTTCACCTTTGTTTATCGTTAAGCTATCCACGTATAAGTACTCACTGCTTCCAGAATAGCGCTTTTCCACATATTTCAGCTCGATCATCCGTGCCCCTCCTGCCTGCAAACCTTTTATTCAATCTTGAGGTTATCGTAATACCTATACTCTGATTGGCTGTATCCAAACCCGCCTGGCAGCGGCGATAGATTCATCGCTCTAATATTATCGTCATTCAGATCAGTCATAAGCTCGCCTTTGTAGAGCAATGTAGAGGCTTGATACACATAAATTATAAATCGTTTAGGAAGCACAATATCATATTGAAACTGACTTCCTTCTTTAGGCTTGCTTCTCATTGTCTTGACGACATATAACTTATCGTTACGATAGCTCATCGCGAGCATACCGCTGAAATTGTCCTCTTCTCCGTCCGCAAAGCTTTCTTTTATCGTTTCGTTTAATTTCATTTCATTCGATAAATGAAAACTAAACATTGTTTTGTTATTATTATTGGCAGCAGCATCCTCTGCGGAAGAGGACCGGCTAAAACTCAGATTTAGCATGTTCTGATCGTGATCGCTAAATGCTTCATAGTTTTCATAATAGGTATCCCCGCTCGGATTATTGAATGAGCTCGCTCGATCCCGTCCTGCCAAGTAAAAATGAGGAACTATTGTCTCACCTAATTGCTTCCCGCTGACGCTGTCATATACACGAATAATAAGCTCGTTATCTTCAACTGCAATTAATGCCAAGCTGCTGCCAACGGCTTCTAATCCAAGAATTTCAATGCTTGAATTCGGATTATCTTTGTTTTTATCCAGGCTGAAGGTTGCCACGGTACGCGGCTCCTGCCCTTTGTCTCCGGTTATGCCTCGATAACCCCAATTATCTGAAAACTTTAACTCATAGATTCCGTTCTCTCCTGTGTAATGCGTTGTCGTTGGCAATGTAAAATATACGTTATCGCCAATTTTGGCAAGTCCATATTCAAGAGCATTCGTATAAGTGACGCTGTTATCCTTCTGATCCGCTCTATTATAATGAACAGGCGGGTTAACCGTTGCCGTACCGGTAGGAATGGGAATCGTGTTCCTTCGATCACGAGCAACAATTTCAAAAAGCGGACCAGTATTTGAAATATCATATTCAATGCCATTCATTAATTTAGCATTTCCCGGAATAAATCGTTTTGGGGTTTGCTGCTGCATCTGCTCAAATAACACGGTACTCGTATTCACTTGGCCTTTCTCAATACGGAAGCTAGTCCGATGGCTCCCATCCTTCAGCTCTCCACTTATGACTGTATCCTCAATCGCTTGGCGTGAACCCTGCAAATCTTTTAAATAAAATGTCCCTTGATCCTTCTTCGCGTAGATACTGCCGGACATTATCCCTATGACAGCTACCGCTGCAATTAATGCAACGAGAACTGCATGATTTTTCAGCTTTTTCATAGCGATCCCATCCCTTTCTTAAGCGATAGCTGCTTTTTTTATCAGCTTGATGCTGTGCCATATGAAAAATCCGCTTAAAATAAGCATAATTGAACTGCTAATATACAAATGACTTGGTGCTGCATAAGAGTAGGATTCACTCATTCGATAGCTCAGTACTTTAATTGCCACGATAACCGCGGCTCCAATAGCGACAAAACCCCAGTACCTTTTGCTTCGTTCGCATAAAGCACCATAATATAGAGCTGTTGTGATCATAATTAAAATACTTGCTGTTGATAAGATTCTGCTTAGGTTTAATGGCATGATGATTCGAAAAAAATCAGAACGGATAACCGCTAAAAAAAGTCCATTTGTCATCGAAAAGCGGCCTTCACCATAGCTTGCAAACTTCGCCGATACCACATCGTATCCAAGCTTTATGCTAATTAGCTGCGACCCGAGCAGCATGAGCAAGCAAATGACAAAAACAACGATTTTGCTAAAATAAATCGATTCACGCCTTACAGGCAGTGATAAAAACATGTATATACTTTTACTGCCCCAATAACCTGCATAAATCGTCTTTAAGAAAAATCCGCATGCTGCTGCTATGCATAGAAGGAATATGATGATGCAGCCTGAAGAGGCATAAATATTTTCATAACGCTCGTGAACGGTATATTCACCATAGTCTTTGACAAACATGTGGAGCAGATAAAGTGGAATAACGATTACAGCTGTGCAAAGCAGCAAGATCGCTTTCAGCCAGGTTGAAAATTCATATTGCAGCAGTCGATAAAAGGTTCTCATGATACCACCTCAATTGTATTATAGTAGTAGTACAGATACGCCAAAAAAACTATTCCCAACGCTCGCTAATGAGGGAGATGACTTGTTGGAACGACAAATGAATCTCCTTAGCGGAGCCAATAAACGCTTTCACTAACTCATCTGTCAGCTCAGCTTCAATTTGCTTTAAGATCGCCTCATCTACATAAATGACACTGCCGAGCGTACTGCTCGTGCGAACATAACCTTCATCCTCCATAAGCTTAAAAGCCTTTTGCACTGTATTCGGGTTGATGTTCAGTTGTGCAGCTATTTCTCGCCTAGACGGCAGCTTATCTCCCGATTCAGCCTTCCCCAGCAATATTTGCCTCTTCACATACAATGCGGCCTGCACGTATACGGGCTCTTTGTTGTTAAGCTTTAATTCATAAAAATGTAGCACGTACACATCACCTGCCTTATCTCTTGGTTGTATTATTGCACTAGTACAATTTAATTGTCAATATGTAACAAAAAAAGGAGCATGATTTTGAAATCTGCCCCTCCTCTTCAATGATATGAAATAAACCTTTCTAAACCTTTTAAAAATGAAACCGTTTCTTTATTTCCTCTTTAAATTGCCGATCCGAAAAAATAATCATGCCGATGATCGTGAGCAATGAGTACACAATCGCGGCCACACTAGGCCAGATAACATCCGCTAATTGAAAAATAAATAAAATCGCAGGACATAGACTGATGAAAAACATCGCTAATAAATAACCGATATCATTATGCCATAACGATTTTTTTATAATGGCGAGCAGAGTCATCATAAAAGTCGCTGCCATGCCAAAGAGCGGAATGGCATAGGTGGTTGACCACTTCATAAACCCAACAAAAATATCGATTACGAGTAAAAAAAGCGCTAAAATCGCGTAATGAAACAATATCTTTTTTCCGATATGTGCCTTTGACAATATCGTATCTTTTACGATCACCCATGCATAGATTAACCCGGTCGTCACAATCGCAAACCACAATGTAGGATTAAGCTGCAAGGTTAATAAATTAATCGTAATCGAGAGTACAATAGCCGATATCGTTAAAAATAAAAACAGCTTTGTACGTGTAAATACGGCTGTTTCTTGATGTAATTTTGCATAGGAGGGGTACTCTGACGCACTATTCCCGCGATTCCCAAGAGGCCTCGAGCATAACGGACAATAGTCGTGCTGATCGTCAACACTCACATTGCATCGATTGCATAACCTCATCCCTTCCTCCCCCAATCATTTGAATATACTCTCACGTCAAGCCCAGCCTGATCCGCTAAATAAGAGAAAAAACATTGCAGTATATCGGCTTCTACAATACTTCTTGTAAACGTAATCGTCAGCTTATCATTAACCGTACAGACGCCGCAGCTTACTGGGCTTTTATTCGATGGATAGACTACAGCCTCAATAACGTCGATATAGTCATACATTTGCTGCGGCAAAATGATGTTGCCAACATTGGATAACGTCATCGTTCTTCTGCTTTCTCCTAGTGTGCGAAAACCAAAATCAACAAACCAGCTTTTGAGAAACAAAGGAATAAAAAGAGTAGCTTTGTTGCGTTCGAGCGCTACATTGTTATAAATGATATTTTGCAAATTTTCTTTTCCTGTTTTCTGCTTTAACATTTCATTCACTCGAATAATGAGCTCATCAAATGAAGCGTCCTCGGTTACTTTTATTCCGATATTTACAACGCCAAAAAAATTTCGAAGCGTCCGCGACGGGAAGGCTTTGCGTAAATTGGCTGGAATTGATATGACCACCGGCGCATTCTGCTCACTGAATTTAATCCTCGTTTGATAAATAGAGTAAATGAGCAATGTCGTTAAATACGCTGTTATCGTACAGCCCTTTTGCTTGGCAAGTGCATTCAATGCAGAAGCGCTAACAACGCCGTGCACCACATTGTTTCCGAAGTGCTCAAAGCGTGTACCTTTAACATGATAAGATTTGCTCGTTATCACTCGTTCAACATAACAATCCTTGTAATACCTGCGAAAGCTGTCCTCCATATCAAGCACATCCACTCCAGTATCCGCGAGCAAAATTTTTCCTTCAGGATCGATGTTTTTCCCCAAATATATGAGGTAATAGTATAAAAGTGACTTTAAAAATTCAATGGTTCCATTGCCATCCGTAAGGGAATGAAAAACTTCAATCGATACTCTATTTTGATAATATAAAACCTTAAATAAGTAACCGTTATTCGTATTCGGATCAATATCCCGGCATGGATACTGCTCGTCCTCTTCGATCACAATTTTCTCCGTATTTTCATCCAAGTAATTCCAAAACACACCTTTACGTAGTTTAACGGTAAACATCGGAAAACGATCAAATACGGTATCAGCCGCTTTCTGCAAGGCGTCAGCATCTATTCTATCCTTCAATACGGCTGAAATGCGATAAACAGAAGTGTTTTTTGTATTCGTAACGGATGGAAAAAGCTTTGCAGCATTATCGAGCTTATACCATTTGTTCAATTGGAATTTCTTCCTTTCTAGATTCATGCTGTTTAGCTCTTGTTTGTATAATCAATCGAATTTATTTACAATGAAAATCATAAACTCTTGTGTAACATAAGAGTCAATAGGAGCAGATTGACATGAGGACATACTACTCTATCGGAGAAACTGCCAAACGAAGCAGCACGACCATAGAAACCTTACGGCATTATGACAGAATTGGCTTGTTGAAGCCTGCAAAAGTAGATGTTCTCACGGGTTATCGCTATTATTCAGATGAGGAATTGGTTTATCTGAACGTGATCAACTTTTGCAAACAACGAAGTATGCCTTTGAACGATATTAAAGAGTTGTTCGCAAATGACCATTATGAATATATTATTCCTTGTCTGATAGCGACTGAAGATAAAATAGACCAGGAAATCAAACAACTACAACATACTAAAAAATTGCTTTTAGCTTTAAGAGAACAGTATGAAACGCGCACGACACTAGTACCCGAGCAGCTTTCCGATCATATTTTTTCGTGCAAACAAATTCCGAAAAGAATGATCTTAACGTTTCCTTCTATCCAGCAGCCGAGCATTGAAAATTTCCAGCAGCTGCAAGATCTGCTCCTGCAATATAGCAGTGACGGCGAGGGAGATTCATTTATTTTCGAACATACAGCGTTTATATTGACGACTTTAGAGAAAAAGCAGTCTGAAAACCATTCTGTTCTATTTGCTGTCTGTGAAAAGTGGCCTGCTGAGGCAGACAATATGGCCGTATTGCCAGCCGGAACGTATATTTATGGTTATTGCTCCGAAGATCAAAAAGCATTGGCCATGCAAAATATGATAACCGATGCAAAAACGAAATATGATGCTGAACTAGCATTTATTGTCCAATCCGTTATTTTTACAGGCATTTTTCAATGGGTATATGAGCTTCAAGCGTTATTGGTGCCCTGTTCAGAGTAAAAAGCAAACGGGACTGTCTCTCAAGGTCATAGACCTTAAGGGACAGTCCCGTTTTTTGTAAGATTAAATATAGTCCATAATAAGTCCAGCCGTTTCTTCTATCGCTTTGTTCGTCACATTGATAATGACGCAGCCTAATTGCTTCATTAACGCTTGCCCGTATTCCAGCTCTTCTATGATACGCTGAAATGTTGCATATTGAGACCCCGTAGGAAGTCCAAGCACTTTCAACCGCTCCGTACGGATATTAAGAATATGCTCAGCATCCATCGTAAGTCCAATGATGCGGCGGCTTGGAATTTTGAATAGCTCCATAGGTGGGTTGACCTCTGGCATGATGGGCAAGTTCGCGGATTTTATGCCTTTATGCGCCAAATAGATACTTAACGGCGTTTTTGATGTACGGGATACGCCAATCAGAACGACCTGGGCTTGCAGCATGCCGCGGGCATCCCGACCGTCATCATATTTGACCGCAAACTCCATCGCTTCTATTCTCCGAAAGTAATCCTCATTCATTTCATGGAGCAAGCCCGGTTGTCGTTTAGGCGTATTTCCATACGTGTCCACGAACGCCTGAAGCATTGGACCCATAATGTCCACTGCGCGAATTTGAAATCGTGTAGCTTCTGCTTTCATCATTTCCCGCAGTTCAGGCTGGACTAGCGTATAAGCGATAAAACCACCTTTTTCTGCCGTTTCCTTAACAACTTGCCGAACCTCATTTACGCTTCGAATATTGCTGAACCGCCTGACCGTAACTTGCTCTGGGTTAAATTGACGAATGGTCGCCTGAGCAACCGCCTCGGCGGTTTCGCCAATTGAATCAGAGCAAATGACTAAATATTGCTGCTCATTGTGCATCATTGTTTTCCGAATTTCAGCTTGGCTTGAGCCGCAGCTATTCTTGCCAGAGGCACCCGGTAAGGGGAACAGCTGACGTAATCTAATCCCGCGTTGTGGCAGAAAAAGATCGATTCCTTATCCCCGCCATGCTCCCCGCAAATGCCTGTTTTGAGATGCGGTTTAAGCGATCGGCCTTTCTGAACAGCCCATTCGACTAAGAGGCCAACCCCTTCGGTGTCCAGCACCTGAAATGGATTTACGGGTAATATCTCATGGTCAACATAGTAACTGAGAAACTTGCCCTCCGCATCGTCCCGACTATAGCCGAAGGTCATTTGTGTCAGATCATTTGTACCAAAAGAGAAAAAGTCAGCATGCTCGGCAATTTTGTCTGCGGTTAAAGCCGCTCTAGGCACCTCAATCATCGTCCCTATTTTATAGGATATATGTTCATTATCTGGGCCTAGTACCGTTTTAGCGGCACCTTCAACGAGCGATCGCATCACTTTCAGCTCGTTCGCATGCCCCACAAGGGGAATCATAATTTCAGGTAAAACTTGAATGCCTCTATTTTTACAATTCAGTACAGCATGGAATATCGCAATGGCTTGCATTTCGTAAATCTCGGGGAAAAGAATGCCTAAACGACAGCCTCGTTGTCCAAGCATCGGGTTCATCTCTTGCAGATTGCGCACCTTGCGTATAAGAGCATCCAATGCTTGCTTTTCGCTGACATGCTCGTGAACATTTGCAGCTAGGAGTATTTGCTGCTGTCTCACGACCAGCTCCTCCAAATG
This sequence comes from Pristimantibacillus sp. Z349TD_6, assembly GCF_056173205.1. Lineage (NCBI taxonomy): Bacteria > Bacillati > Bacillota > Bacilli > Caryophanales > Paenibacillaceae > Pristimantibacillus (SeqCode) > Pristimantibacillus sp. Z349TD_6. Next base: position 5,270,677 of record NZ_CM149662.1, read on the forward strand.
CGGTAAAAATTCGTGTAAAGGAGGGTCGAGCAGCCTTATTGTTACAGGAAAACCATCCATCGCGGTAAATATACCTTCGAAATCGCTTTGCTGCATCGGGAGAAGCAGATCGAGTGCTCGTTGCCGCTCCTCCTTCGTATCCGCCAGGATCATGGCTTGAACGACAGGCAAGCGCTCCGCGGACATGAACATATGCTCCGTTCTGCATAGACCGATGCCTTCTGCGCCGAATGCTCTTGCTTTCTCCGCATCCTCCGGTGTGTCGGCATTCGTTCGAACAGCCAAATCGCGCACTTCATCCGCCCATTCGAGCAGTTCCTCCAGCTCGACGCTAATTTCTGGTTCTTTGAGCGTCACTCCGCCCAAAATTACGCGTCCAGTGGAACCGTCCAGCGTAATCCAATCGCCTTCACGTACCGTGATTTCACCGGCAGTGAATAACGCCGCATCTTTATCGATGCGAACTTCTTCGCAGCCGCATACACATGGCTTCCCCATTCCCCGAGCCACAACGGCGGCGTGGCTTGTCATCCCCCCACGGCTTGTTAACACGCCTTCGGCAGCGATTACACCGTGAATATCTTCCGGACTTGTCTCTGCGCTGACAAGCACAACCCTTCTGCCTTCGCGCACCCATTCCTCTGCTTTGTCAGCATCAAAAACAACTTGCCCCGTAGCTGCTCCCGGCGATGCTGGCAGTCCCGTTGCCAGCACATCCAGCTTAGCATCCTCATCAATCGCTCGGTGAAGCAATTTATCCAAATGCTCCACCTCTATTCGAGCGAGCGCCTCCTCCCGCTTCAGTATGCCTTCCTTGGCAAAATGAACAGCTAGCTTTACCGCTGCTTGTGCAGTTCTTTTCCCATTCCGTGTCTGCAAAATGAACAGTGAGCCGTTCTCCACCGTAAATTCAATATCCTGCATATCCTTATAATGAGCTTCCAGCTTAGCGGCTGTTTCTACAAGTTGTTTAAATACTGCTGGCATTTCCTGCTCCAGCTTGGCAATCGGCAGAGGTGTTCGCACGCCAGCAACAACGTCCTCACCTTGGGCGTTGATCAAGTACTCCCCGTAGAGCATCTTGGCGCCCGTTGAAGGATTTCGGGTAAACAATACGCCTGTTCCGCAATTATCCCCCATATTGCCGAATACCATCGATTGAATATTTACTGCTGTTCCTTGATAATCTGGAATGTTATATGCTTTCCGATAGACGATTGCCCGGTGATTGTTCCACGAACGAAATACGGCTTCGACGGCTAGCTCAAGCTGGGTGTAAACATTTTGCGGAAACATTTTGCGTGATTTTGCTTCTATTAACTGTTTATAGGAAACAATCAATTCCATCCAAGCTTCTGCCGGCAAATCCTTATCATCTTCTATAGATCTGCTTAGCTTCAATTGATGCAGCAGTGATTCAAAATATAAACCTTCAATATCAAATACGACGTTACCGAACATTTGGATGAGTCTTCTATAACAATCATAAGCGAAACGCGGGTTTCCCGTTTGGCGAGCAAGCGCCTCTACCGTAACATCGTTAAGCCCTAGGTTAAGAATAGTGTCCATCATTCCAGGCATTGAATTAACCGAGCCCGAGCGGACTGATACCAGCAGTGGATTCTCATCCCCGCCGAATGATTGTCCTTTCAGCTTTTCCACTAACATTAAAGCATTCCGAATTTCCACGAATAGACCTTCCGGCAAAAGCTGCCCTCCAGCATAATAAGCTCTGCAAGCCTCCGTTGTAACTGTGAACCCAGGAGGAACTGGAAGTCCGGCATTCGTCATTTCTGCTAAATTCGCACCTTTTCCACCGAGCAGATGCTTCATCCCTGCGTTGCCTTCATGAAAGAACAGCACTCTATTGCTCGTCATCACTCGTGCCTCCTTGTTTTCTCCCGGAATTGTAATTCGTGCAATTGGCTTGACCGCACTCCAAGTAATAGACCGTTACTTTTTCAGTATCCAAGGTATCAATGACTGAATCGCAATGCTTACAGAGTATCACTCCCATTTTCACCTTGCAGCGGTTTGTTTCCATCCCTCTACACCTCCGATAGAATGTGGATTGCATGCCAATTGCGCCAAATCCATTACTCTGCAGGAATAAGCCCACTCATTGTCATACCATGCCAATACCTTTAATTGGTCTCCGCTCACCATAAGAGATGAACCATCAATAATAGCTGAAAACTCATTTCCAATGTAATCCGATGAAACAAGCGGTATATCGACTACATCAAGATAAGATTTTAAGTTCGTCGCAGCGGAAAATACAAAAGCTTGTTTTACTTCCTCATATGAAGTCTTTTTGGCTAAACGAATAGTCAAATCAACTAACGATACATTAGGAGTCGGAACACGTACCGAGATACCTTGAACGAGCGGAGCTAAGTGCGGCAGTACATCAGTAAGCGCTTTACCTACTCCCGTTGAAGTGGGGATAATGGATTGTGCACATGCGCGCGCACGTCTAAGATCTTTGTGAGGATTGTCCATATGATTCTGATCACTGGTGTAGGAATGTATCGTAGTCATCCATGCCTGCTTTATGCCGTAAGCTTGATCTAACACATCTAGTACTGGAGCAACGCAGTTTGTCGTACAAGAGGCTGCGGAGATAATGCGATGTCGATTCGAATCGAATCGATGCTCATTAACCCCCATCACAACCGTAAGATCGGCTCCCTTGCAAGGAGCAGTAATCAGTACCGTCTCGGCACCTGCCGCAATATGTTTTGATGCACCTTCACGATCTGTAAACTTACCCGTCGCATCAATTGCCATCGTTACGCCCAGCTCCTTCCAAGGAAGCCGCGACGGATCTTTTTCCGTAAAATATTTAATCTTATTATTGTTAATCAGGAGATCTCCATCTTGCACACATACATCTGCATCCCAGATGCCATGTACGGTGTCATATTTTAATAAATGTGCAATGGTCTCAACAGGATAGGTTGAGTTGACCGCTTTAACCCTCAGACCTTTCATTTTTTTGGAAAAAGCTCTGCGTATAAGTAATCTGCCAATTCTACCCGTGCCGCTAATGCCTACTCCAACCTCCATTACCATTACCCCCTGTTATGATTTGAATCTATACAATACATAACATATAAATAATTAGTGTGCAATATATAATTATATAAGACGCATAAATCGTATATTATTTACTTAAATTTTATATATGCGTCATATACTGGAGTGAGTATGAATGTTAAGACGATTTACGCCAGCCACTTGATCGACTCGTTTTGTTGATTGTACACCATTTTGAATAATATTGACACCATGTCATAATTATAATATAGTTATCTAAACAATAGTAGAATTTACTCAAGAAGAGGTGACATAATTGAAAGCGATTACGCAGGATTATTCGTTAGAGTACGCCAAACAATTAGATCATATGGATAAGCTGGCACATTTGCGCGAAGAGTTTTATGTTCCTGATGGCATGATTTATTTAGACGGAAATTCGCTAGGCCTCATTTCCAAACGCGCTGAACGAACGATGCTTGAGATGCTTGAGTCATGGAAAACACAAACGATCGATGGTTGGACCCAGGGCGAGCGCCCATGGTTTTTCTTACCTGAATCCCTTTCCAAGCAGATGGCTGCTCTTGTCGGGGCAGATGCGGAGGAAGTAATTATTACAGGTTCTACATCGACGAATATTCATCAGCTTGTGTCAACCTTTTATCAACCATCAGGCAATCGCACGAAAATAATGGCAACTGATCTCGATTTTCCGACCGACATTTATGCTCTTCAAAGCCAGCTTCGCCTAAAAGGGTATGATCCCGAGACACATCTGATTCGTGTAGCCAGTCGTGATGGCCGGATGATTGAAGAAAATGATATTATCGCAGCAATGTCCGAGGAGATCTCTGTCATTCTGCTCCCTACCGTTCTATATAGAAGCGGACAATTGCTAGATATTAAACGTCTAACAGCAGAAGCACATGCTCGTGGTATTATAATTGGGTTTGATGGCTGTCATTCGGTAGGCTCTATTCCTCATTATTTCAGTGATTGGAACGTGGATTTTGCGCTGTGGTGCAATTATAAATATTTGAATGGCGGACCGGGCAGCGTTGCCTCTCTTTATGTGAACAAGAAGCATTTTGGCCGTGTTCCTGGTTTAACGGGTTGGTACAGCTCTAATAAAAGCAAGCAATTCGATATGGAGCACAATTTAACAGTCGAGCACACTGCAGGCGCTTATCAAATCGGAACGCCGCATATATTCAGCATCGCACCGCTCATTGGAGCATTGGAAATTTTTGAAATGACTTCGATCGAACAAATTCGCGAGAAGTCACTGCATATATCACGCTACATGGTTGAGTTAATTAATCATGAGCTGCCGGGTCTTGGTTATGTGCTTGCAAATCCACAAGAGGATGACCGCCGCGGCGGCCATATCAGCTTGGAGCACGATGAGGCGATTCGAATATGCAAAGCTCTGAAGCAAAATCATGTCATCCCCGACTACCGTTCTCCGAACGTCGTACGTCTTGCACCAGTTGCTCTCTACACGACCTATGCAGACGTTTGGCAAACCGTACAAATTCTCAAGAACATCATTGTAGAGAAGCAGTACGAAGCATTTGATGCCAAACGCGGCGTTGTTGCTTAATTGACTAGTTGACTAGCCGTTAACAAATATTACGCAGCCCCCTCTCCGCAAATAGTGGAACGGGGGCTTTTGAAGAAAGACGGTAGACAATTTTACGGAGTTTATTAATAGTTTTGAAGGAGTTTCAATATCCCTATAAAAACGCAACTGGTCAGCCTACTCCCCCATCCCTCCTCCTACAGGTTGTAATGAACTCCACATTTCCTGCCAAATAGCATCTACTGAGTTCGTTAGGAATTGCTAGACTACGCTCACAACTCATCCCCTACCTCGACACATTCTAACGAACTCCACACGCGCTATTTGATCAAATCAGGCTTGTTTTATTTTCTAACGAACCCCACACTCCCTATTTACCTAAGTTACCTCGCATTTGGACATACTTTTGAGCAATAACGCCTCTGGAGTTCGTTAGCGTACAAAAAACACAATTTCCTGCCCAATAGCGTCTACTGGGTTCGTTAGGAATTGCTAGACTGATCTCGCAACCTAGCTCCTACCTCGACACATCCTAACGAACTCCACAAGCGCTATTGGATCAAATTAGGCTTGTTTTATTTTCTAACGAACCCCACACTCCCTATTTACCTAAGTTACCTCGCATTTGGACATCATTTTGAGCAATAACGCCTCTGGAGTTCGTTAACATCCACAAAACACAATTTTCTACCCAATAGCGTCTACTGAGTTCGTTAGGAATTGGTAGACTAATTTCGCAGCCTAGCTCCTACCTCGACACATTCTAACGAACTCCTAAGGCGCTATTTGATCAAATTAGGCTTGTTTTATTTTCTAACAAACCCCACACTCCCTATTTACCTAAGTTACCTCGCATTTGGACATCATTTTGAGCAATAACGCCACTGGAGTTCGTTAGCGTTCAGAAAACACAATTTTCTGCCCAATAACGTCTACTGAGTTCGTTAGGAATTGGTAGACTACGCTCACAGCTCATCCCCTACCTCGACACATTCTAACTAACTCCACAGGCGCTATTTGATCAAATTAGGCTTGTTTTATTTTCTAACGAACCCCACACTTCCTATTTACCTAAGTTACCTCGCAGTTGGGCATCCTTTTGCGCATTAACACCACTGGAGTTCGTTAGCGAACAAAAAACACATTTTCCTGCCCAATAGCGTCTACTGAGTTCGTTAAGACTGAAAATGTAATGTGAGCATCCCCTCAACCAAAACAAACCAAAAATGACACCCAAACTGTTATCAGTTTGAATGTCATTTTCATTTCCAAGCCATGCTTATACGCAGCTTAAAGATACGCTTCCCAGATGAGCAAATTGTGCTTGAATTGTATCTCCCGGCTGAAAAGCAATCGCTTCCGTAATCGCTCCGCTCAGCACGATATCGCCTTTGCGCAGCCCTAAGCCGCGCTCGCCTAACTTATTAACAGCCCATGCGACCGACACAGCGGGGTCGCCCAGCACCGCGGCACCGGCGCCAGTAGCCATCACTTGATTGTTTTTCGAGAGCACAACGCCGATTTCAGGCAAATTCAACTCTCGCACGGGAACCATTTTGCTGCCAATTATAAATTTAGCCGATGAGCAATTGTCCGCTACAACATCCGCAAGCGTAAACTTGAAATCCAAATACCTGCTGTCTATTACTTCAATCGCTGCAGCAACATACTGCGTTGCACGCAGCACATCTTCACCGGTTATATTCGTTCCTTGCAAATCCTCGCCTATAAAGAAAGCAATTTCCGGCTCTGCCTTCGGATGAATCAACTGTTTGAAATCGATAGATTCCCATTCCAAAACTAGCATATCGCTAGTCAGTTCACCGTAAATCGCTTCATAGACACCCATCATTTCCTGCTTTGCTTTGCTAGTCAGCCCCAGCTTATAGCCAATCGAGCGCGTGCCAGCTTGAATCTTGCGCTGCAACAGCTGCTTTTGCACATCGTAAGCCTTCTCTATCGTTAAGTCTGGATATTGATCTGTAATTTTAATTACTTCTCTGCACTCTTTCTCGGCATCGTACAAATACGTAACGATTTCTTGTTCCATTTCTCGTGTGATCTCCATCGTTTACTTCACCCCGTTCTTATTTCTGTCCGCCAGTTCTGCGGCAACATCAACAATCATGTCTTCTTGTCCGCCGATAATGCCCCTTTGGCCAAGCTCTATTAGAATGTCCCGCGAGTCAATGCCAAATTTTTTGCTTGCGCGATCCGCATGCAGCAGGAAGCTGGAGTATACACCCGCATAACCCATCACGAGACTGCCCGTGACGATTTCTTGCGGACGCTGAAGAAGTGGACCGACGATGTGCTCAGCCAAATCCATCATTTTATACAAATCGATCCCGATATTCAGACCTAATCGATCTAACACAGCAATTAAAACCTCTGTTTGAGTATTGCCCGCTCCTGCTCCCAAGCATCGCACGCTGCCATCAATTCGAGTTGCCCCTTCTTCGATAGCCACAAGTGTATTTGCAACTGCTAAAGACAGATTATTGTGCGCATGGAAACCAATTTCAATCGACAAGGCTTGTTTTAACGCTTCAATTCGCTCACAAACCTGATGCGGCAGCAGCGCTCCAGCTGAATCCGTCACATACACAGCCTCAGCGCCATAGCTTTCCATCAATTTGGCTTGTTCCACCAGTTTCTCTACGGGAGCGGAATGCGACATCATCAGGAAACCAATCGCTTCCATGCCGAGCTCTCTAGCCATATAAAGATGCTGGGCTGACACATCTGCTTCCGTTACATGAGTTGCTACTCGTACTAGGCTTGCCCCTAGAGCTCTTGCTTGCTTCAACTCATGAACCGTCCCTATGCCTGGCAGCAGTAAAACGGCGATCTTCGCTTGTTTGCTTTCATCTACGGCTGCTTCAATCAGCTTCATTTCATCAACGAGCGAACGGCCATACTGCAAAGTTGACCCGCCTAAACCATCGCCATGGCTGACTTCAATATTGTGCATGCCCGCATCATCAAGCGCACGAACAACGCTCCGTACCTGTTCTTCTGTAAATTGGTGTGCAACCGCATGGCTGCCATCCCGCAAGGACACTTCCGTAATTTGGACCGGCTGATTACTTTTTCGGTTCACCCTTTACACCTCGCTATTCGTTTCGCTAGACTGGTTTGATAGGCGGTTTTTTGCATAATCTTCAGCTACTCGGACAGAGGCAGCCGTCATAATATCAAGATTGCCTGCGTATGGCGCGAAGTAATCTCCTGCTCCCTCTACCTCGAGAAGCACCGATACTCGATTTCCATCAAAAATAGGCTCCTGCTTCAAGCGATAGCCTGGCACGTATTCTTTTACGCGTTCAACCATGTCATAAATCGCTTTGCTTATAACAGCCTCATCCATATTTTTCACTTCGCAATAGACGGTGTCTCGCATCATAAACGGTGGATCTGCTGGATTTAAAACGATTAGCGCTTTTCCACGATCTGCACCGCCCACCTCTTCTATGCCGCGGCGTGTTGTAATCGTAAACTCATCGATGTTAGCCCGCGTGCCTGGTCCCGCGCTTTTGCTTGCGATTGTCGCTACAATCTCAGCATAAACGACGTCCGCCGCTTCATTTATAGCATGAATGATTGGGATCGTTGCTTGCCCCCCGCATGTGATCATATTGACGTTCGTCGCTTGCAGATGATTGCCCATGTTTACGACAGGGGATAGGAATGGCCCAACTGCTGCCGGTGTTAAATCAATGACCATTTTGCCCATCTTTTGCAGCACTTCATTATGTTTAACATGAGCTTTGGCGGAAGTAGCATCAAAAATAATGTCCGCAAGCTCAGGATTGTCGATAAGCCCCTGAATGCCATTCGAAAAAGTCGCATATCCGCGTCCTTTGGCCCGCTCAAGTCCTTCCGAATTCGGATCGATGCCGATTACCGCTGTAAGTGTAAGCCAATCGCTTCTTTCCAGCTTGTACATTAAATCCGTACCGATGTTGCCAGATCCTATAATAGCTGCTTTCAATTTCCCCATATGGTTTGTCCTCCTACTCGAATGCTACGGATACTGACCCGATAGAACCAAATCGTGCTTTGATGTGGTCTCCGGCCTTAACCTGAACCGCTCCTGACAAAGCACCCGGCAAAATAATTTCTCCAGCCTTCAATGAAATATCAAATTCACTAAGCTTGTTCGCAAGCCATGCTATCGCATGGGCTGGATGTCCGAGTGCTGCCGCTCCCGCTCCCGTTGCGACTTGCTCGCCATTTTTAAATAAAATCATTCCAAGATCGCGTAAATCTATATTGTCGATAGACGTTTTTTTCTTCCCGATTACAACTTTTGCCGATGAACCGTTGTCAGCTACCGTATCGATCAGCTTGATTTTCCAGTCTGCAATTCGGCTATCAATAATTTCTAATGTAGGCACAATATATTTTGTAGCTAGGAGCACATCGAGGAACGTTACATCCGGCCCCTTCAGATCCCGATCAAGGATGAAGCCGATTTCCGCTTCAATGCGCGGCGCGATCATTTCATTTGCTTTTACGATGCTTTGATCTTGCACTTCCATATCATCAAGCAAATGTCCATAATCCGGCTCATTGACTTTCAGCATCGTTTGCATTGCTTTGCTTGTTAGTCCAACTTTCTTGCCTATAATGTGACGACCTGCCTCCAGCTTTTGCTTGACGACCTGCAATTGTACGTGATAGGCATCGGTTACAGTTATTTCCGAGTAACGTTCTGTAAAAGGTGCGATAGCCACTTTTGTCGCTTCCGCTTCCAATAGTTCACTTGCTAGCGTATTGATGATTGGGTTCATATTAAATGTCCTCTCTTTCCTCCTAAAAATAAAGCGGATGGTGACGATATCGTCACCATCTTCCTTATAGCTTCATCGTGATCGATTTGGCTTCTGTATAGAAATCAAAGCTATGACGACCGCCTTCACGGCCGATTCCACTTGCTTTCGAGCCTCCAAATGGGGTGCGCAGATCGCGGAAATACCAGCAATTAATCCAAAACAATCCTGAGTTTACAGAAGCGGCCACACGATGTGCGCGGCGCAGGTCATTCGTCCAAACGACGCCAGCTAGTCCATAAATCGAGTCGTTTGCTATTCGAATCGCATCTTCTTCTGTTTTGAATGGAATGACCACAAGAACCGGTCCAAAAATCTCCTCCTGCGCAACTCGCATCTTGTTGTCTACATCATAAAGCACAGTTGGCTTATAGAAGTTGCCATTTCCAAGCCCTTCGACGCGTGCGCCTCCGCAGCCGAGCTTCGCACCCTCAGCGAGTCCTATCTCCACATAGCTGTGAACCTCTTCGAGATGTGATTTGGATACGAGTGCCCCCATATCCGTCTCTTCGTCAAGCGGCATACCTACTTTTATTTGATTAACAGCTGCAATAAATTTTTCTAAAAACGTATCGTATACGCTTTCATGAAGCAACATACGTGAACCAGCAAGACAGATTTGTCCTTGGTTACGGTAGATGGCATCGATTGAGCCTTTCACAACTTCATCCAAATCAGCATCTTCAAAAACGATATTAGCTGATTTGCCGCCCAGCTCGAGAGAAACTGGAATCAATGATTCTGCTGCATTTCGCATGACCGTCTTACCTGTACCCGACTCGCCGACGAATGAAATTCGGCGAACATAAGGATGGGAAGCCATAATTGTGCCAACCGTGCTGCCTGATCCGGCAATAATGTTCAATACGCCCGGAGGAAGCCCAGCTTCATTTGCAATTTCCCCAAGAACAAAAGCACTGAGCGGTGTGTTCGAAGCTGGTTTAACAACAACTGTATTGCCAGCTGCAAGTGCTGCCGATACCTTCCAGGTCATTTGCATGAAGGGCAAGTTCCAAGGAATAATGATGCTGGTTACGCCCGCTGGTGCATATTTGGTATAGGACATCATGCCTTGCTTTTCAAAATTTTCAGCATGATGATAGAGTGCCATTTCGGCAAAAAATCGCATATTCGATGCCGCTCTCGGTATATCAAAGCCACGGCTTTCTTTAATCGGTTTGCCGACATCAAGTGTTTCTAGTACCGCAATTTCTTGATGCCTTTGCATAATCAAATCGGACATGCGGCATAAAATTTCGGCTCTTTTCTCTACTGTCATATGGCTCCAAATGCCGCTTTCGAACGTTCTCTGCGCTACCTCGATCGCCCTGATCGTATCTGCTTCATTCGCCATTGCCACTGAGGCCAGCTTCATATTCGTTGCCGGATTAATCGTATCGAATGTAGCACTCGAAATGGAATCTACGAATGCGCCGCCGATAAATAGCTTCGCATCTTTTACAGCAGGATTTGCTATAATGTCATGATTCATCTACAGCCCTCCTACTCTTCAATTTCGAGAGTCATTTCAATTTCAATGGCTGTATTGTTTGGCAGCTGCGCCATTCCAACCGCGGATCTTCCATGCTTGCCCTTATCTCCGAAAACATCAACCAGCAAGTCAGATGCGCCATTCATTACTTTCGGCTGCTGTGTGAAATCTTCTGTGCTATTTACGAAACCTAAGATTTTGACCACACGTTTCACTTTGCTAAGCTCGCCGAGCTCCTGCTTCACGACTTTTAATAAATTAATCATCGATTGCCGTGCAGCCAGATAACCTTCCTCGACGGTTAAATCCCTGCCCAGTTTTCCATGATACTCATCTACTCCCTGACCTGCTGTGAAGAGCAGGGTCCCCGCCCTAACGCAGGTTACATAATTTCCTACCAGCGGACGTGAGGAGCCAAGCGTGATGCCAAGCTTTTGCAAGTTTTCTTCCGGTGTTGCCAGCGCTTGATTTTCCACCTAAGTCACCTTCTTATTCTGGTTTCCATTCCTTAACTTCTTCAGACATTACATGTCCGCATGATTTGCAAGTACGCACTTCTATATTTGAATTGAAGCTGTGGATCGCTCCTTTTACTTGTGTTTCAATATCGGTTAACTGTACGGTTACACGGTGCATCTCGTGGTTGCAGCTCTCGCAAAACCATACAAAATCCTCTAGCTCCCCTTTGTCGCGTTTACGCTCAATAACGATGCCAAAAGTGTCAGCCACACGATGCGGTGAATGCGGTACCATTGCCGGCAGCATGAATACTTCGCCTTCATTAACGGCAACAACCTTACGCTCGCCAGCCTCGGTAATACATTCCACATAACAAGAGCCCTTTACTTGATAGAAGAACTCATCAGACGGATCAATGTGAAAGTCTCTGCGTCTGTTCGGTCCGCCAAGCACCATGGCAATAAACTCAGAATCTTCCCATATTACCTTGTTATTAACGGGTGGTTTGAGCTGCTCCTTGTTATCTTCAATCCATTTCAAAAGATTAAAAGCGGTTAATGATTTAGCAGTTGCCATAATAAACCCTCACCTTCAAATCGATATTTTTTGGATAAAAGCTGATCTTGTTTTCACTATAAGATAATGTCGACATCATGTCAATATTAATATTGACGATATGTCAGTTTTATTTGAAAGCGCATTAAAAAAGGGAAAAGACCGCGTCGCCATTCGGCACTACTGCGGTCTTTTCCCTATTAAATCCACTTAAATATTAGTAACAACAATCGCCTTATCATCCTGATTCCAAACGGCTTTACTTCCGGTTGCTAGTTCAATAAAGGAGATCGGAATATACGTTGTACCGCCTACCATGACTGAAGAAGCAGCCATCGGTTTCTTCACTCCATTCACCGTTGCTTCCTTCTGCCCAATCTGCAGTTGAATGGTAACGCCGTCTTTTGTCCCCGTTACCGTCTTGGAAGCACCATTCCATTTCACTTCATAACCTAATTTCTCAAAAATAGTACGCAATGGAACGAGCGTTGCACCATCTTTGCTAAACGGCTGTGCCGCCAAAGGAAGTGCCGCCTCACCGTTAAGCTGCAGACTCGCCTTAGGCAGTCCGCTAACAGGATCACCAAGAAGCGGCGAAGAAAGGACATACATCCCATGGCCAGAGAACACCCAAATTAAATGGCGATCCCATTCTACAAAGGTGCCATGCACAGGATCAGATTGATCGCTCATATATTTTTTACCTTCATCGTCAGTCAATTCGCCTGACATTTTCGGTACAAAATAAGCTGCAATCGTTGGTTTTAACGGATCTTTAAGATCAAACATTTGAATGCCTGCATTGTAGAATGCATAAGGCATATATTGTTGGCTTGGTGTACCTGGCTGAATTTCAGCATAGCCGGTACGCTTCGGTCCGAAGCTGCCTCGACGCTGGCAATAGTCCGTAAACGGCGCATCTGCCGGCGGTGTTGGACGAGGCATAATCGTTGCTATTTTCGGATTAAGCGGATCTTTAACATCAATCGCATAAATTTCTTTATACGGCTCGTGGCAATCCTCGCTGAGAGGATAACCGCTGTAATAAACCATGCCTGTCGTCTCTACTTTACTGACGTCGATATTATCGCCCTCAGTTCCTGCAAAGCTCATCGGCATTTCAAGATGCGATACCGTCTTCATATTGTTCGGATCAGAAATATCTACAATGTAGAAGCCTAATCCCCCCATCGCTGCATAACCGTATTTTCCGCCTTCTTCTACTGTTTTGGGAATAAACAACGGCATTCGCGATCCCATCCAGCTTGTTTTATTACCTGCTCGCGGATTTAGATTATATTGTGCTTCTTCGCCGGTGCGTTGTCCAGGTACTGACCAAATCGATAGCTGCTTTGGTTTTGTTGGGTCAGAGATGTCATAGACAAGCTGTGCACCTGAATAAAGATAGGTTTTATATTCTGTGTTCGCGTAGCTGTCGTCTGGAGCACCTGCAACAAATAAATATTTATCGCCGGAATAGACTGGGATGTCTTGGCAGCCAGATCCTTGCTGCGGCTTATCTTTGGAGTAAGTACTTGAATCAAGCGGCGTCTCGGAAAGAATTTTCCAATCCGTCCAGTTCGGGCCGTTCACCTCATAAATTCGGAAGCCGCGCAGCATTTCAAAGTCGCGAATTGCCTTTACTTCGTCTGGATTCGTGTACTTATTCGTTATTTTGCCGTAGCGCGGAACCTCATAGCACTGAACAGCTAAATTTTTATCTAATTCCTCGTTGTACTTCACGTTAAATGGGCCAAATTGATGTTCACCCGCTTGTTTATCGATCCATTTTGTCGTAATAAGTTCGGCCTTTAGCGGGTCCGTTATATCAAACAAATTGTATTGATTGGTCTCATAGTCATACAAATAGCGACGTCCATCCAAATCAAAGGATGTTTGCCAGCTGTGTCCGTACCCCGCTACGAATGGATAAAAGGCTTCAACCTTCATGTTTTTAATATATTGATTCAAGTCTAGATAAGGCAAGCTGCCGTTGAACGGCTGTGGTCCTTCATTTTCCGGCATGACCGTCGGATGAGTAAACACGCCAGTCTCTACATTGTAACCCCAGCTGCCTTCTGCTGGTTCGGCAGGCTCACCCGGCAATCGCTTATGCGTTTCGTCTACTGGATACGGTTGCCCGGCATCAGGTGCATTCACGTTGACGCCTGTGCGCTCCGCAACATAGGTGCCTGAATTGGATTCTGCCTTCACGGCAGTTGTATCTGAGGATGCAAAGATAGGTAAAGACGGAAAGATGAGCGTACTAACAACAGTTACGAGGAGAACACTACTAAAAATTCGCTGCCTGACCGCTTTTTTCATCAGTTCAAAACCTCCAGGAATAAAATATTCATTACCTTTTGGAAACGCTTGCAATTGATCTGATCGAGCAACCCTGACAAAACATTCATGCTGTTCTTAGCTCGAACGTATTCAGCCCCTTTAACAGCCTCCTTCAAAAACATCAGATGTAATTCCAGATTCAACCTAACAATATATTGAACATGACACGGTGTCAATATGATTAATTTCATTTTTTTGTCATTCTTTTATTCTGAAAAAAGGCTGCAACGACAAATAAGAGTCTGTCGAAATTACCATTCGCCAAGACTCATTTTCAGTCATCATACCCCTATCGATCACACAACATTAAATCGTTAAACGTCTTTCCAATCTGCGTGCAAGTAAAGAAAGCGTATAATTTACGATGAAGTAAAGAATAGCGACTAGCATTAAAATTGGAATAACAAACTTAACATTATAGTTATAAATAATTTGTGCACTTCGCATCATTTCTGGGAGTGTAATTACGATAGCAAGCGATGAACCTTTGAGAATAGAAGTACACTCGCTGACGATAGGCGGAATCATCCGTTTTAGCGCTTGCGGGAGAATAATATGCCATATCGTTTGGACATAGGTTAAGCCGGAAGCTCTTGCAGCCTCCACCTGTCCCTTAGAAATGGAATTTAAACCGCTGCGGACAATTTCACATAACATAGCTGACGCATAAATCGTCAAGCCCGCAACTGATGCGGTAAACACGTCCAGCTTTAAGCCAATTTCCGGCAGTGCAAAAAAGATAAAGAAAAAGACGAGCAGAAGCGGAATGTTGCGAATTAAACCTACATAGAGAGCAATGATTCTCGCAATAATAGGAATTTTGGCATATCTAATAATACCCATGATCGTACCAAATACGAAGGCTAATACAATAGAGAGAGCTGATACTTCAATCGTTACTAAAAATCCTTTAAGTAAGTAAAGAAGATTATTCGCTGAGTAAGCACCTATGAAATCCATGACAGCTCTCCTTTCTAATCGCTCGCCGATAATTTCCGTTCTAGATAGCCGATAAAGAGACTGAGCGGAAGCGTCAATATTAAGTAGAAAATAGCTACAAAAATGTATACATCAAATACAATAAACGTATCCGATGAAATAATGTCCCCGTAGTACATAAGATCCTTGCCAGATATCGACCCCAAAATAGCAGATCCCATCACCAAATTTAGAAATTGATTGCCAAGAGGCGGGATAACAACTTTAATCGCCTGCGGCAAAATAATATGTCGCATCGTTTGAATGTAAGTAAGTCCTGATGCCCGCCCCGCCTCAACCTGCCCATGAGGTACTGCTTGAATTCCTGCCCTAATTGCTTCTGCAATATAGGCACCCGAATATACGGCTAATCCAAGCGTTCCGCTTACAAAGGCATTTAATTGGATCCCTACCGCCGGTAAACCAAAATAGAAGAAAAAGATTTGAATGAGCAAGGGCGTATTTTGAATAAATTCAATATACATCGTTGCCAAGCCTTTAACGGGCTTCACGGGAGAAATCTTCATGACGGCAACGATCGTTCCAATCACTAAACTTAATAGCAGCGCGAGCAGACTGACCTGAAGCGTTGTTAGAAAACCAGCCCAAAATTGTTCCCTGTATTCAAGTAAAATTGAAAAATCCAACATCTAACTCAGTCCTCTCCGCTTCTAGATGTCTAAGGAGATAAAGGGACGAATGAACGCATTCGTCCCCTCCTGCCATTATTCTGGTTTTTGTTTTAACCATTTTTCATATATTTTGTCGTACTCACCGGTTTCTTTTAATTTTTTAAGCGAAGCATTAACCTTATCCAGCATTTCTTTATCGCCTTTTCTAACTGCGATTCCCCATGGCTGATCTTCAATAACACCGCCAACTAGTTTATATCCCGGGTTTTCCAAGGCAAGTCCCATTAAAATAGCATTGTCAGTCGTTAGCACATCGCCTTTGCCCGTGCTAAGCGCCGTAAACGCTTCGCCAAGGTTCTCATATTCAGATACGACTGCTTCCGGTGATTTCTCTTCAATTACTTTGCCGTCTCTCGTTCCTTTAACAGCGATAACCTTCTTGCCTTTTAAATCTGCAATGCTTGTAATCGTTGAATTCTCAGGCACGAGCAATGATTGCCCTGCGCTGAAATACGGATCAGAGAAATCCACTTCCTGCTTTCTCTCTTCTGTAATTGTCATCGTGCGAACAATCAGATCAATGTCGCCATTTTTCAGCATCGGTATTCTTGTTTTACCATTCACTTCAACATATTCAATATTATCTTCTGAGCCCGTGATGTCTTTTACGATAGCTGCTGCAATATCGAGGTCAAAACCTTTGGTTTTGTTATCTCCCGTGTCAACATAACCAAATGGAAAAGCATCTGCGCCAATTCCGACGGCAATTTTTTTCTGATCCTTGCCTGATGCCGGTTCTGCTTTACCTCCACACCCAGCCAGACTAACAGCAAGCAACACCGATGCAACCGTTATACTTAGATTCTTCTGCCATTTCTTCATACGTAAATCCCCCTTATTCCCTTTTATTAATGAACCAGAATTCGACTAAGAAACAATCTCGTTCTGTCTTCACTTGGACTGGAAAAGAAATGTTCAGGTTTTCCTTCTTCAACGATCTGACCTTGATCCATGAATATAACGCGATCGGCTACTTCACGTGCGAAGCCCATTTCATGCGTAACCACAACCATAGTCATGCCTTCACGTGTTAGCGCTTTCATGACGTCTAAAACTTCACCAACCATTTCAGGATCTAATGCAGAGGTTGGTTCGTCAAAAAGCATGACTTTCGGCTTCATTGCGAGTCCCCTTGCAATAGCCACCCTTTGCTGCTGACCACCTGATAGTTTGGAGGGGAAAACATTTGCTTTCTCCGTTATCCCAACCTTATCAAGGTAATACATAGCCAGCTTCTCAGCCTCATTCTTTGGCATGCCTCGTACTTTGATAGGAGCAAGCGTAATGTTCTCGATCACTGATTTATGTGGATATAGATTAAAATGCTGAAACACCATTCCAATCTCTTGCCGCATGACATTAATATTCGTGTGCTTGTCATTCACTTTATGGCCGTTCACAACAAGTTCTCCAGAAGTAACATTCTCCAATCGGTTAATGCAGCGCAGAAGCGTGCTTTTGCCAGATCCTGATGGACCAATGATGACAACCACTTCTCCTTCTTTGATGTTTAGATCAATATCTTTCAGGACGTGGTTCGAGCCATAATGTTTATTTATTTTGCGAAATTGAATCACGCGGTGAACCTCCGATACGAAAGAATTTTGCAGCATTTCCGCCAAATAAAGCGGTCTTTTCTTCTTCGGTTAAGTTGAGGCTTTGTTCGATGACCTGCCCTGGAGGAACTTCCCTTAGCAAAAAGGGGTAATCAGAGCCCATCATAATTTGTTCATGACCAAATCTATCTATCATGAATTTGAGGTTAAGAGGATCGAATACTAAAGAATCATAAAACATTTTTTTGGCATAATAGCTGGGCGGATACGTTGTTAAACGAAGCTGAGGCCAAACGTTCCACCCTTGATCAAGCCTTGGCAGAATATAGGGAAACGATCCTCCGCCGTGAGCAAAACAAACCTGCAAATCTGGGAATCTCTCCATCAGGCCGCTCCAAACAAAAGTAGCTGCTGCTAGAGCCGTTTCACTTGGCATGCCTATCGTATACATGAAATTATGCCTTGGCGTTCTATCTTTTCCGAGTGTCTCCCATGGATGAATGAACAAGGGGACCTTCCATTCTTCAGCCATTTGGAAAAATGCAATAAAGGAAGGATCGTCTAAATTTTTACCATTTATGTTGGAGCCGATTTCAATTCCATTTAAATGAAGCTCATGCATGCAGCGATCCATTTCACGTATAGCGGCATCAGCGTCCTGCATCGGGACGGTACCGAGACCGGCAAAACGGTTTCTATGCTGCGCGACCGTTTCAGCTATAAAGTCATTCTGAATGCGTGACATCTCTATTGCTTCATCTAATGGTGCCCAATAAGAAAAGGTAACCGGAATTGGGGACAAAACCTGCATATCAACGTTTTCCCTATCCATATCCTCTATTCTTTTTTTGGGGCTCCATACTTGATCCGTTACTTCACGAAATGATTTGCCGGCTACCATAATCGTAGCACCGCAAGTACATGTTCGATTTAATATCGGCCATCGATCTCCCCCGTATTTCTGATAAAAATCGGGAAGCTGCTCAGGTATAATATGCGTATGCGTATCGATTCGCAAGATTTGAAACCTCCTTATAAAAGGGATATCATTCTAAGTAGAAAAGCATGAGCTGGGAATAAAGATGACGAGATGTCAGTTTTTTTGAAAAAAAACACCATCGAATCCCAAATGAGGTATACTATTTAAATAAACCGCTTACAAATTGTGCATCCTTTGTAAACTTTCAGCTTGGATATCTATCATATTATGATGATTATGACATCATGTCAATAAGAATTATACAAATTTGATTTTGAATGATACCCGATGAACCGCCATTCTTTTTTATATTTACAATAGGGATGTCATTCGACTAGAATGTATAGTACTCTACAGCCAATATTCTCTTGAAAGGTTGAGATCCTATATGGAAAACGAAATAAAAGATATCGACGGTCGACACCTTAGATCGCAGCAAACGAGGCAAAAGCTTTTAAAAGCAGCCAGAACCGTTTATTTAAAAGAAGGCTTCCAGAACAGTACAATAAATCAAATTATTAAATTGGCAAAAACCGGTTATGGTACAGCCTATACCCATTTTACCGGAAAAGATGATTTTCTAATCGTATTGATGGAAGACGTCATGCAGCAGTTTTTTGATATCGCGAATATCTCCTTCCAACCGACATCCAAAGAAGAGGCTAAAAAGGTCATTATGAGTCAAGTACTCACCTTCTTCCAAATAGCCGAATCAGAACGAGACATGATGAAAGTATTTGCTGAAGCTATGGGACTCTCATCCGCGGTAAATACAAAATGGGAAGAAATACGACACAAGCTTATTCAAAGTATAACGACTGACATCACCTACTCTCAGAAGCATGGTTTAGCTCGAACAGACTTAAAAGCAGAGCTCGTTGCATGCCAATGGTTCTATTCGAATGAAATGTATCAATGGGATATTGTTCATAACAGACACCAATATTCTCTCGAAGAAATTGCGAATACCATCACAACTATGTATACCGACGCTCTTTACTTATAAGGGCTCGGTATGCCTTTTTGGCATTCTCGCACAATAATATTGACACTTTGTCATATTTATTTTATATTGATGCTGCGTCAACTTGTTTGCACAAAATTGGTTGAAGGGATGGAAAAGCAGATGATTATCGGGGTTCCAAAAGAAATCAAAAACAATGAAAACCGTGTCGGAATTGCACCAGCCGGAGTAACGGCCTTCTTGAACAATGGTCATGAGGTTTGGATAGAAGCGCAAGCAGGAGCAGGCAGCGGATTCTCGGATGATGACTACTTAGCCGCAGGAGCTAAAATTGTGTCCACTGCTCAGGAAGTCTGGTCTGCAGAAATGGTTATTAAAGTGAAAGAGCCGCTTGCAGAAGAATACGTTTATTTTCGTGAAGGCTTATTATTATATACCTATCTTCACCTTGCTCCAGAAGCAGAGTTAACGAAAGCTTTGGTCGATCGCAAGGTCGTTGCCATCGCCTATGAAACAATTCAATTCGATAATGGGGCTTTGCCGCTGCTCATGCCGATGAGTGAAGTTGCCGGACGGATGTCGATCCAGATCGGTGCCCAATTCCTTGAGAAGCCGCATGGCGGAAAAGGTGTTTTATTAGGCGGCGTGCCTGGGGTAGCACCTGGTGAGGTAGTCATTATCGGCGGCGGAATCGTTGGTACAAATGCGATTAAGATCGCTGTCGGATTCGGTGCTTCTGTTACCGTACTCGATGTAAGTCCAGATCGGCTTCGGCAGCTTGACGATATGTTTGGCGGGCGTATTCGAACGCTAATGTCCAATAGCTATAACATCGCAGAAGCGGTGAAAAAGGCTGATCTTTTAATCGGTGCTGTTCTTATTCCAGGAGCTAGGGCTCCTCGCTTGGTTACGGAGGAAATGGTTAAAACGATGCAGCCGGGGTCTGTCATCGTCGACGTTGCCATCGATCAAGGCGGTTCTATTGAAACGGTGGATCGTATTACTACTCACAGCAATCCTACCTATGAAAAACATGGTGTCATCCACTATTCCGTTGCGAACATGCCTGGTGCCGTCGCTCGAACTTCGACGATTGCTTTAACTAATGTAACGATTCCTTATGGCGTACAAATTGCCAACAAAGGCTATAAGCAGGCTGCTCTAGACAACAAAGCCATAGCTAGAGGAATTAATATTGCTGAGGGCAATGTAACCTATAAAGCGGTTGCCGATGCACACGGATACGATTACATTGACATCTCCGACTATTTGAATACCCCTTCTAAGCAAGTTGCCGTGTAAGGGAGAATCATTAGATATGCCAATCGTAACGATTCAGATGATGGAAGGAAGATCAACCGAACAAATAAAGTCTCTTATTGCCAGCGTAACAGAAACCATTGCAGCAGAATTGAACTCTCCAAAGGAGCGAATTCGCGTTTTAGTTACAGAAATCCCCTCCACCCATTGGGGAATTGCCGGTGTTCCAGCAGCAGAAATTATCGCTCCGCCTAAACATACGTAGTGACTTCCACCCGCATAAATTCAGCCACTTTATTGGACGGTGAGATCGGTACCGCCAATGATGGTGGCTATTTGTTTTGATAACTGTGGCTTAGAAAAGGGGTTTATCTAACGATGAAACAAATCAGCAATTCTAAACAAATGAAACTATCTTTTTTTGGAAAAAACCTGCTTCTCTCCGGTTTGAACATCGTCTTGATTGCGCTTATCCTCATTACAGCCAGCTATTTTATCCAAGAACGAGTTTTAGTCAAAACTTTAAATCAACAGGCAGAAGGTTTTGCAGCGCTTGCTGCAAGTGAATTCGAATTAACCGAAGTTAAAGAAGCTTTCCAAAATCATGACGTAAACAGTCCGCTCCACAAAAAACTTATTGGGAAAATAGCTCATTTTCAAAAAACGAACAACAGTGTATCCCAATCCTATCTATACTCTGTTGATATCGCACAAGGAAAAACGCCGATCCTGCTAGCCGTCCCGCAAGACTTTATTGACTCCGGCTACACGCCGGGCACCGCTTATGAGCAATCCCCCGTTATGCTGAAGGTCATGAAAAAGCTGCTCGAAAGCAAAAAAGCAGCAACAACAGACATTTACACCAACAGTTATGGACAATGGATAACCGTCGTTCATCCCATCATGGATGAGCAGAACAATGTCATTGCAGCATTTGCGATTGATCTTCATGCGGATATCGTCTCCGAAGGAAAAAAAGAGCTGCTCCTATGGACGGTATCCGTTCTGATAGCAGCGCTTCTCGTCATTTTGTTTATCCAAATTGTTGTACTGCGCAAATTGCTTTCACCTATTAAAGAGTTGAACGGTGCTTTTCGTAAAGTTAGCGAGGGTCAGCTTGATGTGAGCCTGCCTACAAATCGTCTGGATGAATTAGGCTTATTGAATGCCCGTTTCAATGAAATGATATTAAGCTTACGAGACATGATTAGTGGTGTGCAGCAAAATGCCCATCAAGCAACGATTCAAGCGAATGAACTAGCAACGAATGCAGAGCAAAATTCGAAGTCGCTTAGTGAGGTTTCACACCGCATTCGCCAGGTTGCTGCTGGCGCAGAAACGCAGGAACAGGTAGCCTTCGAAAGCTCTCGTGCAATGGAGGAAATGGCAGCAGGCATACAGCGTGTAGCCGAATCCGCAGCTAGTATGGCGGTTGCCTCTGAGGATATGTCTGAGGAAGCCTCACAAGGCAATCTCTATATTACAAAAGTTATCCATCAGATGGATGGCATTCATCAATCCGTTCAACACTCGTCCGCTTCCATCAACTCGCTAAGCGATCGCTCTAACGAAATTGTGCAAATTGTCGAGGTCATTGCTGGAATTGCATCACAGACCAACTTATTGGCACTGAATGCCGCCATTGAAGCAGCCAGAGCCGGCGAACAGGGGAAAGGATTTGCAGTTGTCGCAAGCGAAGTTAGGAAGCTTGCTGATCAATCCCATCAGGCTGCCACTCAAATTGGCGTATTAATACTTGAGATTCAACGAGAAATAACGCAGGCGGTACATGCTATGGATGAAGGAACGAAGGAAGTAACACAAGGCATGTTAATCGCGGAGGAGACGGGAGACAAATTTCAAACCATATATGCGGCCACGCACAATGTTGCTCAGCTGATTCAAGAGGTTTCAGCCATATCTGAGCAAATGTCAGCGGGCTCTGAAGAAGTCGCATCCTCTGTTCAAGAGCTCTCAACTATAGCTGAAAGCTCTTCAAAGGCTGCTATTGACGTCGCTAATGCATCGGATGCACAGCTCGATTCTACGAAGGAAATTAGCGCTTCCGCTGTATCACTTAATGAAATGTCCAAGCAGCTGCAAACATTAATTAGCAAATTCAAACTATAAAATAAAAAAATGCGTCGGCAGATATAAACCATACACTCTGCCGGCGCATTCATTTTCTCCCCCCAAAATGGGGAAAGCTTATTTTGTTCAGTGCGTATAAAAAAATCATAGTTTTACCTTGTTTTTCACGACTGCACTCTTATGAATTTTCAGTTCATCGCGGTATTCCACCGTCTCAATTTCGCAGTCTATACCTATAATTACATTCTCTCCTCTAACGATACCAGCCTTCGTATAATGAAGCTCGATGTTATCGCCCTCGATCAACCCGGCATTGAATATGACCCCGTCCATCGATTTCATCAGCCTCAGCAATGTTCCCACTTTGCTTCTTTTAATTTTGATTTTGCTGCCTCCGACCTCTTTGGCAAAGCTAGGTCCGAACATACTAATAGCCAGCTGATCTGAGCTTAATAATCCATCAATATTTACTGCGCCACTTATGTGCAGCTCTTCCGCTTCACAATCACCTGCTGCATCCAATTGACCTGTTAATTTAATTTTGTCTACTCTAACTCTTCCTTTTGACTTCATCTCACCTCGTCCTTGCAAGCTAAGCCCGTTTAAGCTGCCGTCAACGGCACATACGCCCGTTATCTTCATATCTTTCGCAATTAAATTTCCAGCGATCTTGACTTCTCCCGTCAGTCTGAGCTTCTCACAATCCACATCGCCGTTAAATTTACATTCGCCTGTTATATTCACATTTTGATAAAACCCGCCCGCTGACGTTGTTTCACCTAATACTTTCAATGGATTCCGTATAGGCTCAGTCACTAACCTTCTCCTCCTTCATAATTGCAGCGCCGGGATGTACGGACAGCTTCGAGCGATATTCTACTCGTCCTATCGAGCAGCCCTGACCAATGATGACAACATTACCCCTAACGATATCTGCAGTTGTAAATTCAATATCAATATTGTCGCCTTCAATGACCCCAACACGCAGCTCAGGCTTTAGCTTCGGAATAATTCCACTGAATAATTTATTCCACATTCCCACGTCTGCCTGCCTGATGACCAGGTTTTCCACGCCAATCTCATTCGCTTTTCCTTGGCCTTGCAGTTGAAATTCCAGCTGGCCCGCACTAAGCAATCCGCCAACCGTGAAGCCGCCCTTACCTGTAAAATGCTCTAGCTCACAATCACCTTTTATGCTCATCATGCCATTTAACTCACAGCTTTCGCCGCTAACTCCGCCCGCGATAGTAAGCAAACCATCCGCCTTCAAATTCCCAAATTTCATATTGCCTTTTACATCCATCGTACCATTAACTTCAAGCTCATCTGCCGTAAGATGCGCCTTCATTCGTATATGTCCATTTCCCTTAAATCTACGCGCAACAATAGGCCCGCTTACTTTGCCAACACCATCTATAGATACGTTATCGTAATTTCCACCTGCAGCACCGCTAACTCCGCTAATCTTTAAATCTGACAGCTGATATTCCGTCATCGCTCTTCCCTCCATTAAGAAAGCTTCCCTTTTAATTGTTCAATCAAATCACCTAAGCTTAGCTTGGCAACAAGTCGGACGCCTTCGTCAAACACTAATTCAGTTGGGGAGTGCGCCATGATAAAGGAAGTCATCCCCATTTTTCGAATAAAAAATAGATCCCAGCTCTTCCCCTCGAACTTCCTGACCTTCTCGTTCAAGGTTTGAAACAACAGTTCTGCTTCCTCTAAGCTCAGCTCTCCGAGGCCAAGCAGATAGTCAACTGCAAATAAATGCACAAGCTCGTCAAAAGAATATTGTCCACCAATTCCAGATAACGCTCCGAACCTGCTTAGGGTCATAGACGAAACAATGTTACGTTCTCCGACTTCTGCAGCAGTCAGTGTCATATCGTTAATAGCGGACGTATCAGATAACTTACCCGCTAGATCATCTAACGAAAGATCATCCTTCATATTAATGATGTTATGGATGCGCGCTAATATCGTCTGTTTTGGAAAAAAGGTTTCTTGTCCTGTAAACGTTGATTTTCGAATAAACCATTCCTCAGGAATAAGCTTCTTTCGTTTCCAACGATATAATTGCCCATACGAAATGCCGGTTAAATCCAGCAGCTCCTTTTTCGAAATTAAATCCTTATCCACTATAATCACCTCTCGAAATGATCGTAACATAACACTGTTACGTTGTAAATGAGAATATCGCAATAAAGAATGGTTAGGCTGGTTTGCTATTCTTCATTTATATAAAAGAAAAAGGCAGCTCCCGATTCCATTACGAATCAGAAGCTGCCTTTTTAATGAAAAAATTTTAGGAATTTATGCCATGTTCATTTTGGATGTTATACATGCCTTGAATCAGCAGCTCCGCAGGATCCCGGTTCAACTGCAAATGTGTCAACAATAGATGTAACGGAATAGCGCAAACGTTGTTTCCGTCTTTAATCGTTGGAAATCCCGCTTCAAAGACTGGACCGTGTTCTTCGTTCCAAGCTAGACCCGCATGTACCTGTTCCGGAGCAAACTCTTCCGTCACAGCTGTTATACATTGCGGAACGAGGATTTTGTCGATTACCGCTTTAGCCTCCTCTTCGCTTGCAGCTGCTTGTGAGAGAGGTTTCCCACCCTCGATCTCCATAAGATCGACGAAGAAAGAAGCCATCCACACCGCAGGATCATTGCCTGATTGGAATCTGTTGACCAACTCATGCAGGAAAAATCCGCAGGAATATACGCTGTCCGACTCATCCTTCACATGAAATACAAAAACTGGGCCATAAGCTTCGTGGTTCAACACTTGTCCTTCAACATCGTTAAATTGCATTTTTAAAGCTACGATGCCATTATGGTGAACAGCCTTAATAAGCTCCGCCCATTTCTCCTCGGTCATCGCCGAATCCTTACTGTTTACTTCCTCATTTGTTGTCTCATTGTTTATTGTCATAGTTCTACTCGTCTCCTATAACAGCATCATCTTGTAAATCTCGTTTTTATCACTAGCCTATCAATCAGCAAGCTTTCTGCTCATTGATTATAGATTACCACAACTGCTTACTTTGTTTATATGCAAGTATTTTCCATACTCATAATTGCCCACGAAGAAACTCAGCCACATTATGGTTTCCTTGCTTGACTGCAAGAGACAAGGCGGTATGCCCTTCTCGATCTTCAGTGGTTATATTTGCTCCATGCTCAAGCAATACGCGAATGATTTCAATATTATCATCATGAAAAGCTGCAGTATGCAAGCAAGTATGACCATTGCTGTCCAGAAGATTAGTATCGGCATGATGTTTCATAAACAAATTAATGAGATCTATATTTCTTTCGCCTGCTATTGCAGCATGCAAGGCTGTATTGGAGGGAATGAAAGAAATTTTGGAATGAGAAACTGCATTAATGTCAGCACCATAGTCAAGCAATACCTGTGCCGCTTCTTTATTGCCAAAATGTGCTGCGAAACCGAGTGGTGTAAGACCATCCTTATTTTCGGTTTTTGCAAGGCTCGGATTCGATTCTAATAGGCTATTTAGCTGAGTTCCTGACTGAATCGCTTGAAATAAATCTTCGAGTAGCGGACCATTCATTTATTTCCACCCCATTTCAACTGGTTTCATTCTACAACATTACCAAACTTTAATAGATGATTTCAAATATAATAAAATACACTTATAAACTATTCTTTACTGCTTCTGCTTCGAACAAATGTGATAGATTAAAATAGATAGGCATTTCTGCTTGCATGATGTAAATGCAGGGATTAGAGAGGCGAGTGAAGTATGGAATTATATATATCAAATGAATGGAATAACGATGATAAATCGTATGTTAGCAGCAATATGTTTGCTTTTAATTTAAAGCATTTTCCAGATGACCTTAAAGGTCGCTATCAAGAGGTGAATTTGTTTCTAAAAAATGCAGATGGGCAAATTTTCGGCGGGCTTCTTAGCGAAATATGTTGGAACTGGATGCAGATCGAGTATTTATTTATTGCGGACGAAATTCGCAAATCAGGCTACGGCAAGCAGCTTTTAGACGAAGCCGAAAAAATAGCTAAAGCGAAAAACTGTGAATTCATAAAGCTGGATACATTAAGCTTTCAAGCGCTCGATTTTTACAAGAAGCAAGGTTTCGAGGTGTTTGGATCGATACCTAATGCTGGCGGTTATACCCACTATTATTTAAAAAAAGACCTTTAACCGCTTTGCTTTTCTAATTAGAGCGCCATATAAAAAAACCTCCATCGAAGGATGGAGGAAACCTTATCGATACTGCTTATAAGAAACAGTTGGTTCATGCTCCTTCCTCATCTTTACTGCTTACTTAATAAATGAAGAATTGAAACGTTTATGTCCACTAGTGAGCGAGCTGCTTCCATGTTTTATTGAGCCACTCCGCAAATAACTCCTTCTCCTCGAATTGCGGATAATGAGCAGACTGTTCAAACAGAACAAAATCTTTCACAGGAGCATGCAGCACGTCAAAATATTGTTTTGCAGCATTCACCGATGTCATATAATCATATTTCCCCATCACAAAATAACAAGGAATATCCAGTGTCTTCACTACATCAATAATATTATTGCTCGCTTCCTCAGCCAGCAGCATCTTTTGCGTTACAGAAATTCCTCTTAAATAGCGAACAACATCAAGCAAATTATACTCAGGCTGAAACAGAAACCCTTTGTAATAATCCATGTTGTCATCAATTAACCTTGCTGCCCCGCCATATTTTCGAATGATCGATCTAGGCGTCGTTTCCTCCCCTTTTTCGATTGGTTCTCGAAGAGACTCTAATCGTTCCACTTCCTTGGTATTGTCAGCCAGCTTCGCCTGTTCTATAACGTATTGCAAACTATCCAATTCGCTCGTTACCGTATCAGCCACTTGCCCAATACCGATATAAGCCGCAAACTTGTCAGGTGCCTTAGCCGCAGCTTTCATTCCAATGTATGTGCCAAAAGAATGACCGATCATCAGCACTTTCTGTTGTCCAAATTTCGCGGTAACATAATCGGTCAACGCAAGCAGATCATCCACAAGCACGTCAGTCGTTAGATTAGAATAGTCTTCATTAAAATGATAAGATTTCCCGCTCCCGCGCTGGTCATAATGCACGATCGTATAATTTTTCTCAAGCAGATCTTGATATTTCCTTACATACGGAATTTCAGAACAACCCGGACCGCCATGCACAAAAATAACAATCGGATTGCGTTTGTCTACTCCTCTAATCATCACTTCATGCCCAGTACCATTGATTTCAACTTGCTCTAACGTACTAATGCTGTTGTCACCTTTAATGCGAGGTGTCCACGTTGGGAATATCAATCCGACCAGAACAATCACAACGATGATCATAATAGTGACCTTCCCTATTTTTATTATTTTTCTATTCAAGAGCTGGCTCCTTCAAAACGATATTATCCTTTCATTATAAATGATTTCATTTTGACTTCATAATTATCGAATTCCTCGCTAAACTTTGC
This sequence comes from Pristimantibacillus sp. Z349TD_6, assembly GCF_056173205.1. Lineage (NCBI taxonomy): Bacteria > Bacillati > Bacillota > Bacilli > Caryophanales > Paenibacillaceae > Pristimantibacillus (SeqCode) > Pristimantibacillus sp. Z349TD_6. The sequence goes on from NZ_CM149662.1 coordinate 5,298,988, forward strand.
TGCTGTATGAAGAAATGAAAAAAACGACATCGCTGTCGTTTCTCATGGCTATGATGATATAGAGGTATCGAATTGAAAAAACTGATCACTATTATGATGCAGCTTCATCTGATGCAGAGAGCCTTTTTCCATAAACCCGATATAGAATGAGACCAAACAGCATGCCTACAAAAGATATGGCGGAAATAGACAAGTACAATGTTTTGCCTCCAAAGCTACCATACACGGCTCCACCTACATAGGAGGCTAAAATGCCTGAAACACCAAAAAACAGCAGCGCAAGCACCGTTTGACCTGTGGCGCGCCATTCGGTTGGTACTATTCGATAAAGATACTGAATAGCTGCTGAATAGAACACAGGGAAAGTCAACAGCTGTAAAATTTGCAAATAAGCGAGTATGTGCGGATCGGTAATCCAAGCTGACAGGAAAAACCGAAGGAAATAGAACACGGCTGAAAACGAAATAATAAGCAGCTCTTTACCTTTGCGCATCCACCAAAAGCTAAGAGCGAACACTACAATTTCACTGCCTGCTGCCAAGAAGAATGCTTGACCAACCAATTCGGTACTCCCGCCAAGCTCACGAATGTATACGCCAAGAAAGGTATCATTCATCCGTGCAGGGACCGAACAGATAAACACCAAGAGCAGAAACATTAGTGTCTCTTTGTTGCTAATAAAATGCTTGAGACTCTTTAAGGTAACCGGCTTGCCTGTTACAGGCGCATCCGGCATGATCCAACCTATAATAAAACTGATTAACCCGATTCCTCCAAAAAGCAGTGCCAAGCTATGTTCACCAAAATAAGAGATAACATAACCTGTAAGCAGCGCTGCTAAGGCATAACCCAATGCGCCATAAGTACGAATAGAGCCATAGCTGGTTCCTGAAGATTCGGCAATTGTAAAATTCAAGCTTTCCGTTAATGGATCGATGGACATGAGAAAGAAGTACAACAGCATAGCGTACAGAATGAGCTGCGGATAACTGCTGGAATCATAAAGCAAATAACCAATGATGGTTGAGAAAAATAACAGTACCAACAATACTTTACGAATGGACTTGGTTCTATCGCTTATCATCCCCCATAAAGGTTGAGCGATGAGCGTAACAAATCCGCCTGTTCCTATAATGAAGCCAATTTGCGAAGGACTTAGTCCTTGTACATCTAAATAAACCGGAAGGAATGAAATAAACATAGCCAGTAGTGCAAAATACAAAAAATTAAAGCCTCGTAATAAGTTTGATGCCTTCATAAAAGTTTAGTTCCTCCACTTGTTTCTTAAATATAGCTATCTCAATCTTTTATTCTACCATGAAATGAACTTTTATATGTGGATCAAAATCAAAAAACGGCATCTCTGCCGTTTTTGATTACCAACTTATACAGTTGAATACATTTTCACCGCGACTTATATCTTTGATCATGCAAGCTCTAGATTAAACGGTTCCCCAGCTACAAGCATCTCACGCAAAAACTTACCGGTAAGTGATCCTTGTGTCTGTGCTACCTCCTCAGGCGTACCGCATGCAACGACCATCCCACCGTTATTTCCACCTTCCGGTCCCATATCTATGATGTAGTCCGCTACTTTAATCATATCCAAATGATGTTCAATAACGAAGACAGAATGGCCAGCGTCTACGAGCTGATGAAGACAATCGATCAGCTTCTGGATATCCTGCAGATGCAAGCCCGTTGTCGGCTCATCGAGAATATAAAGATTATGGGATCCCCTAGATAATTTACTTAGCTCCGTGGCGAGCTTTATCCGCTGAGCTTCTCCACCAGACAGCGTCGTTGACGATTGCCCGAGTCGTAAATATCCTAGACCCAACTCATTTAAAACATTCAATTTATGCAAAATATATGGTTGGTCCGAGAAAAACAAAGCCGCCTCCTCTATGCTCATTTCCAAAACCTGAGCAATGTTCTTCTCACGAATGCGAACATCAAGAACTTCTTCGTTGAACCTAGCTCCTTGGCATACCGGACAAACGGATTCTACATCCGGCATAAACTGAAGCTGTGTCGTTACCATTCCTTCACCTTGGCAATTTTCGCATCTCCCCCCATTTTTCTGATTGAAGCTGAAGTCATTTTTGGTCAATGTATGTCCGCTTGCGCTAGCCGCCTTCGCATATAAATCACGAATTTTATCAAAGAAACCTACATAAGTTGCCGGATTGGATCTTGTGCTTCTTCCGATCGGAGATTGATCAATGTTGATCGTGCCAGTTAAATGCTCATGCCCCGACAATGAATCATGCTCTCCAGGAACAATTCGCGCATCACGGATGACAGCATGAAGCTGCTTGCCGATTACTTCGTGGATGAGTGTGCTTTTGCCTGAACCAGAGACGCCTGTTATACAAACCATAACACCAAGCGGAATATCGACATTAACATTGCGCAAATTGTTCGCCCTCGCTCCTCGCAGCGATAAGGTCATCCCACTTGGCTGTCTGCGTGTTGCCGGCACCTCAATACTCCGTTTGCGCGTCAAAAAAGAACCTGTGATGGAGTCTGGGTTGTCTCGCAGCTGTTCTGCCGTGCCCTCTGCCACCACATTTCCTCCATGCAAGCCTGGACCTGGGCCGATTTCGATAATGTGATCGGCACTGCAGATCGTATCCATATCATGCTCCACGACAATAATCGTATTGCCGATATCACGAAGCTTTCTCAAGGTGTCGATGATACGAATGGAGTCTCTCGCATGCAGGCCGATACTCGGCTCGTCCAGTACGTAAAGCATTCCCATAAGCCCCGAACTAATTTGCGTAGAGAGACGAATTCGCTGTGCCTCACCGCCAGAAATCGTATCGGAGCGGCGTCCAAGGCTTAAATAATCAAGCCCAATATCAAGCAGCAAGTTTAATCGCGATTGGATTTCGGAAGCAACCTGCTGACCCACATTAGCCTGCTGCTCCGCATACTTAACGGATGACAGAAATTCATTCAATTCGACAAGCGAATAGTTGCTCAGCTCATGTATGTCTGCGCCTCCTACCTTCACACGGAATCGCTGCGGCCGCAGCTTCTTCCCTTCACAGTCGGGGCAAGTATGCTCGACCATCACACGCTTGTAAAACTCATCCTCACCTGTGGATTGTGTTTTGCGTTTTAAGTATAGCTTGTACCACCAATTGATAATATGAACTAAACCAGCAAAGCTCATTAGCTTGCCAGCATGACGGAATTGTGACTTCGAGGCTTCCTCTCCTGGTAGGAAAGGGAATTTCTCACCTTTGGTACCGTACATCAAGATGTTCTTGATCTCCTCCGGCAAATCCATGTAAGGTGTATCCAAGCTGAACCCGTAATGGCTCGCAAGACTCCTTACGCTTGACCAATGCCAAGTGCCGGTGCTCGGACCAAGAAGCTTCGCATCAATTGCTCCTTTGTTAATGCTTTTGTCCGAGCTCTTAATCAGGAACCTAGCTTCGGCTCGCATAAATGTTCCAATGCCGCCGCAAGTGCGGCAAGCGCTGCTTGGATCGTTAAAAGAAAAGTAATTCGCGCGCAGTTCTCCCATCGTAAGCTGATGTTCTGGACATGCAAAGCCCTGGTAGAACCGCTCACGGTCGAGCTTCGTTTCATCTGAAGTATTTGCGATATCGAATCGGATAAAACCTTCCCCGACCAGCTTTAAGCTGTTCTCAATTGTCTTCACAAGCGCCTTAAACGAATCCGTCTGGACAATAATCTTGTCGACAACAACTTCTATTCGGTAATCTGCCTCTTCATCCAGCTCGATCGTATCACTGAGACTATGCTTATTCCCGTCTATACGAATCATTCGAAACCCTTTGGAACGAATTTCATCGAAGGTTGTTTCATAATTTTCACCATAAATTTTATAAACCGGAGCAAGCACCTCAAGTTCTGTTCCGATTGGCAGCTGACGGATATGATCGATCATTTGTCCTGCTGATCTAATCGGTACGGGATGCTCACAGAAAGGGCAGCAGGCTTCTCCAACCGATGCGAAGAGCAGTCTCATAAAGTCATAAATATCCGTCATCGTACCAACGGTTGAACGCGGATTAACAATTCCTTTTTTTTGCTCGATAGCAATAACAGGGGACAGTCCAAACACAAAATCAACATCCGCTTTCTTAAGCTGGTTCATCCGGCTCTTAGCAAACGTTGAAAGCGATTCCAAAAATCTGCGTTGCCCTTCTCCATAGATCACCTCAAACGCCAGCGACGACTTCCCAGACCCGCTGACACCCGTGATGACCGTCAGCTTGTCCCGCGGAATGTTCACGTCTATATTTTTCAAGTTGTTTTGTCTTGCACCCTTAACTTCAATAAACTGTCTCATAAGTTAATCACATCCCCCAGATTGGTTCATCGAATTCCTCATACAAATAAGCGGGCTCGAGCAGCATGATTCGGCTTTTCGGCGTCGCTTTTCTCTCCGATTCCAGCTTCATTAGAAGCCCTTTCTCAGCCAGCCAATCGCAAGCTGTTGCTATGGAGCCTGCATCAATATCAATAACCGTGCTGAACTTCATGACGATATCCGTCACAGTGCGAACGTCGCCTTCCTCTTTCAAGTAAGCGAGCACTGGCTGAAACAATAGCTCCGCTCTTTCATCTAAATACTGGTTAACAAGCTCTATAGCTGCACGAACCTTCGGTTCGGTAACCTGTTCGCATACTAGCTCCGTGTAGACCTTGGTAAAGAAATCCGGATGATGTACCAATGCCTGCTGAACCGCCTCTCGCATCGGGACTTCCGCATGAAGCAGCACTTCGATTTGCGCCAGTACATCAACCATTTTGATCAACCAGAAAGCGCTGTAAGCTGTATCTTGCTTCACATACAGCCATTTCTCCGATTTGGAAAGCAGGCTGAGCACATGACAGCCAAGACGCTGCAGTTGAAGCTGCCTGTCGCGATCGCCAACATAACGAATTTGTTCAAAATATTCCGTTATAGACTCATCCTTTGTGAACAGCAGTGTACTGCGTACAAGCATTGACTGCTGAAATGAGCCGCTGACGGAACGTTCCATCCACCTTTTAAACTCATTGCGCGTCTGAATGCTGGTGTTGATCGGAACATCATTTTCTACAAAACAAACATAACTGTTCTTTAGCTTCTGGTCGTGAACGATCAGCTTGAGGTCAATGTCTGATTTCTCCCATACTTGATCATAGGACAGGCTGCCGAAGAGTATTGCTGCAATGATCTGCTCATCCTGCTTAATTTTTTCGACAAATTGACTCAGTGACTCTATAAGCAGCTTCCTTTTGTCCTCGCCGACTTTTTGCAATTCCATGAGCCTCCCCTTTCCGAGCTTTCGACTATCTTCTATTAATATATACCAGAAATAGGATAAATCTATCAATTGTAATATGTTTGTTCCATTTATTTGTTGGTCAGTCTCCGAACATAATTTCGAGAATGTTAATGTGGATTTTATATTTTATTAATAACTGGTTTCTTGGGCGTTTAACTCTATCCTCTATTATAGAAACAGGCAATAACAACCGAAACAATCTGAGGAGGATTTACAAATGAGAAACTATAAGAAAAAAGCAGCAGCCCTTTTGGTTGCAGCAGCATTAGGAGCATCGACCATTCCGTATGCTGTTATGAACGTATCCGCAGCACCAGCAGTCATTACAAAAGTTTCTGCATCCTCACCATTATCCAATAAAGATATAGAAGCAGCTGTTAATGAGCTCGTAAAGCTTGGTGTTATGCAAGGTTATCCCGACCAATCCATGGGCACCCTAAACCCAATTAATCGTGCCGAACTTGCCAAAATGATCGTAAAAACTTTCCTTCTCGAAGACACTGCTCCAAATGCAGTAACCTTAACGGATGTGAGTCCGAATGCTTGGTATGAAGATTATGCTGCAACGGTTGTAGCGCTTGGCATCATGCAAGCTGAGAACGGTCAATTTGGGCCCCGAGCTGTGGTCTCAGATGAAGAGCTGATTCAAGCCGTATCCAAAGCATTAAAGCGTGATCTCAAGTCCGTGAATGCATGGGCCAGTCCGTTCAGCTCTACGAATAATAACTTAACCCGCGGCGAAGCTGCTTATTTGTTGCAAACCGCTCACAAGGCTATTCCTTCAGACCAAGCTAAAATTACAAACGTCCAATCGTTAAATGCCATTACCCTCATCGTGACTTTCGATAAACCGCTTACGACAACGGATGAAGAATTCACGAAGGCAAAAACAGATTTTGCATTTAACGATGGTCTTACTTTAACCAATATGCCGCGTCTAAAAACGGGCTCCATCGCAACCTATATTGTCCCTACTTCCGTTCAGCAAGCAGGCACAACCTATAATCTAACATATAAAGGACAACATGCTGCTTCTTTTACTGGAAATGCAACGAAAGTAAATATGACAACAGCAAGCCAAGTAACAAATGATACGTTTGAGGTAGAAGCGCTGCAAGCAAACGGAGTAACTGACTATGGCTATATCATCTCAGCCTATAGCGGCGGTCGAGGTGCGAATGCATTCATCCTCGATGAGAACAACCAAGCAGGCGGCAAGACATTCCAAATCATTTCTTCAATGCAAGCTCGCCAAGTGACGATTACACCTGAAGGCGGTCAACCGATCATTGCGAAATATGTACCATTCACACAATCAACAGATGGCAAGCAGGAGCCTAAATTCCGCCTTCCCGAAGGGCAAGCATTGAAGCCGGGCGTGACTTATATGGTAACATCAGATTGGGCTGCTATCGCGAACGCTTCCTTTGTAGCAAAAGAAATACCAACCTTGCAGTTAACTGGTGCTGAAGCTGCTAGTGAAACTTCGATTCTCTTGACTCTAGCACAAGACCCTGAAGATGAACTATTCTCTGGCCGCAGTGTCGAGTTAACGGCGCCAACTGGCGAGAAGATCATTGCTTCCTATAAATATTCCAGCCGTAAAGGCGCTGTTGGCGTATTTGATTTGGCGAAAGACACAAAATTAACGCCAGGAACAACGTACACAGTAAAACCAATAGGCTCGTGGGCAACCGCTCAAGATGTTACAATGTCCTTAAACTAAATTAATTTCTAAGAAAGGATGGGTGTGTGATGTTGCGATTAATTATAATCATGCTGGCTCTTATCATTTCGGGCTGTCAGGAAAATAATGATCAGGAATTAACAAATGATGAGCAGCATGCAGCCCAAGCGGTGAACAACGAAATGGACAAGTTGAATAAAGCTTTGTTAGCAGCAGCAAAACAAGGAGATCGAGCGTCAATAACTGAGTTGCTAGCCGAAGGTGCCGACATCAACGCGACCGACGATCAAGGCAGAACCTCTGCAATGATCGCCGTGCATACGAACCAGCTCGATGTGTTTAACCTCTTCATAGAAAAAGGAGCAAATATCAACATTCAAGATAATCGCTCTGACAACCCGCTCCTTTATGCAGGCGCAGAGGGGCTGATGGACTTCGTTCAAGCATCGATAGCTGCCGGCGCAGATACTACCATCACCAATCGCTTTGGCGGTACCGCACTCATTCCAGCTGCAGATCGGGGACATGTTGAGATTGTAAAGGAGCTGCTAACCACATCCGACGTTAATATCGATCATGTGAATCAGCTTGGATGGACCGCACTTCTTGAGGCTATTATTCTCGGGGATGGCGGAGCAGACCATCAGGCGATCGTGCGATTATTAATCGATCACGGCGCTAATGTAAATCTTGCGGATTCAGAAGGCGTAACCCCACTGAAGCATGCCCAGAACCGGGGTTTTAAAGAAATGATTGAAGCCTTGCAGCAAGCTGGTGCACAGAAATAGCGGAACGATAATTTATACAAGAACAACCCACATGAAGTGGGTTGTTCTTTTGTTTATTTTGCAATCATTAAGTAAACAGATATTTCAATTTCCCATTTTTTGAATATCTCTATTACTTCAACGAACATGTTTATTACTTTTAAATTTCTGTACTTTGTAATCATATGAATGTAGTATCTTATCAATTATTGGCTTTCGTTCTGATTCGAATTTGTGATTCCATACAACCATGCTATACAAGTTCTTAATCGTTTGGTTGTAATTCCCTTTTTCCAATCCGAGTTTTTGTTTGAAATATCGTTTAACATTTGAATATCTCGTATAAAAACATTTGTTTCTAGATAGATGATTATGTCTGCAGACTCGAAGCATCGTTGAACCCATTTGTAATGAACACCCTCAATAATCCATTTCTCTTGATTTACAATATCCCCAAGAATCGCATCACGCACTTCCTGAGAATTTCGAGTATCGCTTTCTTCTCCTCTTCTCCAAACAACGTTATCCAGTTGATAATAATTAATGTCTAATTGCTTTGATAACTTCTCTGCTAGATAAGTTTTACCACTCCCAACTTCGCCAATGATATGTATCTTATTGCAGTTTTTCAAAGCAAGTATCCTCCTTTCCCCCTATACCTAAGTATCATTCAATCCAGTGTTTTATTTTCATTCAACGCTTTAATACTAAGTGAAGGATCGGAAATGGTCGTCCTGAACTGTCTAGTTCAGATCGTCCATGCTGCACAAAACCATATCGTTTGTAAAAGGTGAATGCTCCTTCGTTTTGCTCATTGACATCGACTTGGAGATTGCTGCCTTTTAATGCTTCGGCATGTTTTATTAATCGACTGCCTATTCCCCTTCCGTGGTTATCGGGGTGTACGAAAAGCATCTCGATCTTTGTTCCGTCAAGCCCAATGAACCCTGTCGGTACTTGGTTTTCATTCAGCTCTACCCAAATCTCAACTTCCTTTAACGCTCCGTTTTGAAGCATCTGATGATAGAATGCAATATCCTCATCTGTCAAAAATGTGTGGGTTTGTCGCACAGCATGATACCAAATATTCACTAATTTATCGTGATCTTTTTCTTGATAGGGAACAATTTTGTTTATCATAACTCATCCTCCGTATTCATTCACTCATTTGTCAGAGAGTTGTTTTATCCAGGAATAACTAATACTAACCTGCGAGAATCCAAGTGATTTATATAAACCTGCATCCGATGCGACATATACATTTTCAGCACCTAAAAGCCTGCATCTCCGCATTCCTTCCATAAGTGCAACGCTTGCTAGTCCCATTCGCCGGTAATCCGGATCTACACAAACCGGTTCAATATAGGCTGCTCGACTAAGATGATCATACCAGAACCCTGCATAAGCAACAAAATTCCCTTCTGCATTTTCAATCACGATATTTATAAAAGGATCATATCCAGGTGCACTCTGCATATAGTCTGACTTCCATAAATCATTGGGGTCTGGTTCGCCAGCATGATCAAATCCGCGCCATAAAACGCGCAGCCTACGTCCATCATCTTCTTTTTTTCGAATATTTCTTACCTGAAGTCCTTCAGGCAGCTTCAGATCAAGGAGCTCGTCTAAGATTGACCTGCCGGAGTAAACCTCATAGAGGGCAGCATCCCGTAAATATCCTCTTTCTTCTAATAAAGCTTTCAATGTTTCATTGCTCTCATCCGCATGAAACTCTATACTTTTCCGGCCATCTTCTTTTATTTCATATAAATTCGCTTCCGCGTATTCAATCATTTCCGAATACAGAAATGTATAATTCGGGTCTACAACCAAATATACCTCGCCCAGTTCGCTTTCAAAATGAGCAACTGCTACTATTTCTCCATCTTCTTCCCACAGTCCGATTTGTTCGAACACTCCAGCTTGTTTCAGCGGAACGATATTGGGATGAAAAACGATATATTCCCACCGGGCTGGCATAAATACATGGCCAACCGACCATTTTCCAAATATATTTTTCAGAAAATCTCTAACCCTGATAAAATCATCTTCTTTATAATGCCTGCTCTGTATTCTCATTTGCATACATTCCTCTCAAGCTGCAATTCAGTTGCACCTTTGACAATCTACAACTATTTAAGCATAGTTACTGCAAAACAGAGATACTAGGGATAAAATAGATATAAACAAATAATCCTGCGCAATAGTTATCAAATCCCTTTCAATCCTTCATTTTATGCAAGTTTACATAACCCTCGTTTTAGCTTTTAAACAGCAGGAAAAATATTTTTAAATTGTTTATGAAATGGTGTCGATATTCCCATCAGCGGTTCGTCGTCTTAATAAAGACATAAGGTTATTTATTCTAAGGAGGCAATCAAATGTATACCGCAACTTCTAAAGACGGAACCAAAATCGCATATGACAAAATGGGTAAAGGGCAAGCACTCCTATTAGTAGCGGGTGCTTTCAGTTACCGAAAATTCCCCGCACAAGTACAGCTAGCACAATTATTGAGTGAGCACTTTACGGTTTTCAACTACGACCGCCGCGGCCGCGGCGATAGCGGAGATACACAGGCATATGACACAATCCATGAAATCGATGACCTTAAGGCGATGATTGAAGAGGCTGGCGGCTCAGCATATGTTTGGGGACTGTCATCTGGAGCAGTTCTCGCCCTACAGGCCGCTTCAAATGGAGCTAATATCACGAAACTGGCTTTGCATGAGCCGCCATTTGTGGTCGATGCAGCAGATCGCAAAGCTCCGAAAGACTTTGCACAACAGGTCAAGAAGCTGATTGCACAAAATCACCGTGCCGATGCCATCAAATATTTTATGACTAAAGGCATGGGAGCCCCCTCCTTCATTGTTGCCATGATGCGCATGATGCCAAGCGTTTGGTCTAACCTTATGGCTGTCGCTCATACACTCCCCTACGATGCGGCATTATTGGATGGCTTTATGGATGGAAAACCACTTCCTGCCAAGCTTTGGAGTACAGTTACTATGCCCACGCTGGTAATTGAAGGAACCGAAAGTCCAGCTTCACTGCGACGGGGTGCCCAGGCCACTGCGAAGGTGCTCCCACATGCCCAGCTCGTTAGTAAAAAAGGGCTTGGACATACCAAGAAGCTCGACGCCAAACGTATTTCTGCGGAGCTTATCGATTTTTTTAAGAACAATCACTAAATACAAATGAAAATAATAACGAATAGTTGTAGATACGATGTCGATCTAATGAAGATTAATTCGTCGAATAAGTAGAAGCTGAATTATCGGACTTTCTTCAATCGGCATAAGCTTCACTAAAAAATAGGAGGAATACACATATGAGATTTATGATGATTATAAAAGCTACAACGGATTCAGAGGCTGGGGTTATGCCGAGTTTGGAGCTCATTAATGCGATGCAGAAGTATAACGAGGAATTGGTAAAAGCCGGTGTCTTGCTTGCTGCTGATGGACTGCTGCCGAGCTCCAGCGGCATTCGAATTTCATATCCGGAACCAGGCGGCAAGTCGAAGGTCATAGACGGGCCGTTTACGGAAGCCAAAGAATTAATTGCCGGTTACACGTTAATTGAGGTCAAATCTAGAGAAGAAGCTGTTGAATGGGCGCTTCGTTTCCCGGACCCCCATGGATTTGGCCAAGGCGTAATTGAGCTGCGACAAGTATTCGAGGCAGAAGACTTCATGAACAATCCCGAAACCCTTGCAAAGGAAATGGAGCTTCGTAAACAAGTTGTCGAGCAGAAAAAAGCGTGAATTCATCCTCTCTTCACCACATTATTGATTAGTTAAAAACGCTAAGTTTTGAGAAAGGAGATCCTTGTCGATCTCCTTTTTCATTTTCCAACTAACAATAGTCTGGATTCCCTTTGTAAGCATAACAATTTTTGTCCTTTTTTCGTTCAAGGGTCTACAGGACATACTAATTTCATATAGATAGACAAGCTAGATGCCTGTACTAGTTGGGCGAATCATATTAGAAAGGATGCGATTGTCGTTATATGGAGCATCTGTTGCCTTTAAAAGTAGAGTTTCTTCTCATGTTTGGGGTAGCACTATTTTGGACGATCGTCTATATTCTCGTTATTTACAAAGGGTTTAAGGATCAAGCCTGCGGAATGCCGCTCGCCTGCATATGTGCAAATATTACTTGGGAATTTCTATTTACCTTTATAATGCCGTTTCACCCGCTTCAGCAAATCGGGACCTTAGTATGGTTCCTGCTTGACTGCATTATTCTGCTTCAATTCCTCTACTATTCCAAAGGCACCTATCCTAAACGCGTTATTCACGCTTCTGTTTTCGCGCTGCTTGTGATCGCATTTCTGCTGCATTATGGTATGGCGGTTGAATTCCATGATAAGATGGGCATTTATTCGGCCTTTGGCATCAATCTGCTCATGTCGATTCTCTTCATCCGAATGCTGATGATTAAAGACTTAAAGGGGCAATCCCTGTCTATCGCTTATTTCAAAATGATAGGTACCTTATTCGCCTCGATCCTCTGCTTCTCGCTCTTCCCGCAATCACTATTATTGTTTATTATGTATGTTCTGATCCTTGTACTGGACATTGTTTATATCCTACTTGTTTATAGGCTTTCAATTAAAACCGTTCACAAACATACAATCAATAAAACACCTCATATCAATGCCTGATGCCTGTTAGCGAAAGCTTAGAAAGCGTAAACTTTCGCTAGCGGATTTCTATACCGGCTGCTTATTCTGCTGTGTAACCACCATCAACCATCTCATCAAATTTCCTGCTAAAACCTCCAGCATCATAAGTCCTTTCCTTCTGAACAGCCCTCTTTATAAACTCCCTCCATTATGCAAGCTACCTGAGAGTTGCATATTAGCCACTGGGTGAATACCCTATTGCAATGAACTCAAATGGAGGATACCATGATGATTCCGTATTATCCCTATTATGGCTACGAAACAAAGTGCAAACAAGAGCCCCTAACCTTTCCGCCCCAGCATCAAGACAGGCAGCCTGGCCTTGAATACAAAATGAACCCGCTTCCGATTTCCGACAACCCCGCCTATAAAGGAAGTGGAAAGCTGTCCGGCAAAGTAGCGATCATTACTGGTGGTGACAGCGGGATTGGCCGAGCTGTTGCCATTGGTTTCGCCAAAGAGGGTGCTGATGTCGTTATCGTTTATTTGTACGAACGTCAAGACGCGCTTGCAACTCAGCAAATGGTAGCGCAATACGGTGGTCGCTGCCTGCTAATTGAAGGTGATCTTCGCAGGCCAGAGCTCTCCACAGAAATCGTGAGAATAACACTCGAGCATTTTGGAAAAATCAATTGCTTGGTGCTTAACCAAGGAGTCCAGTTTCCTCAGACGAGTATTTTGGACATCTCGAATGAGCAGCTCGAAGATACTTATCGAACCAATATTTTTCCTCATTTCTATTTGACGAAAGCCGCACTTCCTTATCTTCATCCAGGAAGCACCATCATCAGCACAGCCTCCGTAACGGCTTATGCAGGTGCCCCGCTTCTGGTCGATTATTCTTCAACAAAAGGAGCAGTCGTATCTTTTACTCGCTCGTTATCGCTGCAGCTCGTTAATTGCGGGATACGCGTTAATGCTGTTGCACCGGGTCCGATATGGACCCCTCTGACCGTCTCCAGTTACCCAGCTGAATATGTGCAAACATTTGGCGCCAATACGCCAATGAAACGCGCAGGTCAGCCATTCGAGCTTGCTCCAACCTACATTTATTTAGCTTCAGACGATTCATCATTCGTTACAGGGCAGGTATTGCATGTCAATGGCGGAGTTATGACAGAGACTTAATCCTTCGTTGCCTGCTTGCCTTTCCGCAAAACAAGGGGCTGTCTCAAAAGTCATTTTGCGATTTTTTGAGCACTACTTAGAACTTATTTTCATCGAGAAAAAGGACCTTAAGCTCCACTATACAGTGGAATTTGAAGTCCTTTCATTTGAAAACGGGGATGTTTCCCTGATGCAAAGACTTTTGCGGCAGCGCCTGCAGCATCTTCAACTAAGTGCAGAAATGCACTTATTTAACCAAATTTTCTTCAAATCTGATCAATTAGAGGTATTAGTACACCTATTTGCAACATTCCAATCTTATTTGTTAAAAACAGGTGCACTTTTACACTTATTTACTCTCCACTATCGGTTCGCGCACATTACAATCATACGACGATCATCGCTGATGCTGGATATGGTCAGTCTGAGTTATTATGCGCTACAAACAGCAAGCAAGGGAAATAGCGAGGAAGGATATTCGCTGTCGGTAAGACGAATGATTGAACCCGAAAGTATTTTAGGGCAGATAAAGAATAACCAAGGATTCCGGCGTTTCTGCTTCGCAGCTTACCTAAGGTAAGTCTGGAGGTCGGGTGGCTTTCGCTTGCCCATAATCCTATGAAGCATAGCATAGACCAGAATAGAAAAATAGCAGTACAGGAATAGCTCTCCTGTACTGCTACCAATACTCCCGTTCAAAGCGAGCTATTCCTCAGCGAGCTGATGCTTATGGGACAACCCCTTAGCATTTATGAATGCTTTAAATAATAGGAAGCCGTCATGGGACGTTTCTCACATTTCTTGCGATAGGTTACTGGGCTAAGTCCCGTCACCTTCTTGAAAATTCGGCTGAAATGCTCAGGATTAACATACCCTACACTTTCCGCTACATCGTAAATTTTCAACCCGTTCTCTAGACCTTCTTTCGCTTTTTCAATTCTTAAATTGGTCAAATAGTTGATAAAATTAATACCGATTTCTTTCGCAAACTGTTTGCTAAGATAACTGTCGCTCACACCGACCATGGCGCAAATCGTAGACAAATGCAAATCTTCATTAAAATGATTATCTAATATCGCTTTAGCTTTCGCTACAACAGGACTCAGCCAAGCAGCAGCTTTGTCGAGCTTAGGATGCAGCTTATCATGCAATGCATCAAGAAATAATTGCAGCCATTCCATGGTCTCATCCCATGTCTCTATACTCCGGACATGCTCAACCGGTTGAGGAAATCTTTCATGCAGCTTATCCCACGACATTCCTCGCTCATGCATCAGCGTGCCCGTTTCCCAGATCAAATCGCTGAGTGCTTTTTTGATAGGCTCAGGCGAGGATGGAAAGTATTCAAGCAGAAGCTTGAATCCGTGCTGAATAGACTGTTTCCATCGCATAGGGTCGGCATCTTTTAGCGCTTGCAGCAGCTCGAGCTTAAATGGCGCCCATGCTTCTTTCCAATTGTCCTTCTCTGCACCCATTGATCGTTCGGCTTCTGGATAGATCAAGTGATCATATCCTTGATAGTAACTAAGAAGGGAAAGCCGTTCAGCTTGACGGAACAAACGATTCCACTGCATCACTCCATTGGCAGAGTCACTGATACCGATAGATAAATGAAGATTCAAAAACTGCCGCAGCCTTATTTTCACATCCGTCAAGACAGCTTGGGTCAAACTTCGAATTGCCATCGCACTGCATTGCTCAGGAAAGGTGAAATATAGGATATAGTTCCGTTCATCATGACGACAAACGCGGCATATTCCTTCATTCCTATCCGTGTTCGTTACGGTTCTAATGGTTTGCATAATAATTTGCTTCGTATGTTCGAAGTGAACCACTTGAGATAGTCTAATAAAGGCTACCTTCTGATTTTTCTCGCCCAACTGTTTCCGAACGATATTCAATCCTAATTTCAACTGCACATCGAGTTCACAATCAGATGAGCTCAATCCATCTGACACCGACAGCTGGTGGAGCATGGAACAAACCATTTCGTCTTCATCTAAGGCAGACAATTCAGGTTCCGCAGCCTTGCTCCTCTGTCGCCTATTCAATTCCTCCACTGTCTTATTCAGCACTGGAGCAATATATTGTTCATCCAATTTCGCCTTTAGCATATAATCAAACGCCCCAAGCACAAATGAGTCTCTTACATAGCCATAGTCGCCGTATGCACTAAGCATAATAATAAGCGGCGGGCTCTCGAACGACACATCTCTAAGTGCTGCAAGAAGCTCCACACCATTCATGCGCGGCATCTTTATATCTGCGAAGATGATGTCGATATTCTGACGATCCTTTAGAAGATGCAATGCTTCTTCTCCGTCGCCCGCCTCTCCTGCAATTTCAATATCTGTTGAAGTTAAAGCAATATATTCCCGAAGCGCTAATCTGGCTAAAGGCTCGTCATCCACGATAAAGGCTTGGTATTTCGGCATCTTACTCCCCCTCATACATCGATAGGCTTTAATTATGCTGAACATATTGCACCGCTTTGCTCCAGTTTTCATTCATCTTGTTCTGAATGCCTGCCACTGACTCGCCTGCAAAAATTTCTTGCGCCAGCTTTTTCTCATCATACTGCGCTGCGTTTTTCACTTGTACAAATTTCTCATCTAACGCGGAATACATAAAAGGCACAAATGGATGCTCTTTATTTTCCTCATTAAAAAAGGGAAGTATGGACTGTACATCCGTTAACGTCGATGAGCTTTGTGAGTTATTTATAAAAGCCTGATAAACCTCGGGGCTGAATACCCATTCCAGAAATTGTATCGCTTCTTCTTTGTTTTTGGAGTTTTTGTTAATCGCCATATACTGGTCCGGCATCGTTACAGAAAGCAGCGGTTCTTTGGTCGTTTCCCTCCACGGCAGCGCAAATGCACCTATATCCTCATCATTGCTCACTATTGCCACATGATCCGAGTAATACCATTGACCGAGTGCGATCATTGCCGCTTCTTTGGACTGAAACAATTGTTTCGCCTGATCAAAGCCAATTTCAAGCGCGTTTGGGCCAGCTAATTTATTTTCAGCGATCGTCTTGAGCATAGCGGCTGCTTTGCCAAAGGCTGAGCCTTCTCCGAATGGCTTCAATTCGTTTGATATATTGGCCAAATAGTTCTCTTCCTTCGCAAAGATTGGCGGTCCAAATTCAATAAATGGATAGAAGGTCCAATCATCTTTGCCCCCGATAGCAATCGGAATATATTTGCCGTGCAATTTAATTTGATTCAGTACATCCATAAATTGTCCTAAGGTTTGCGGTACGCTAACGCCCACCTCTTCAAAAATACTTGGTCGATAATACACATACTCAGAGAAGGATATGAGCGGCAAGCCAAGTGTTTTGCCCTCTATTTCAGCTGGGTACTTATTCCTGCTCGTTGCTTGCAATTGATTAAGAGACAGCAATGAATTTTTATAAATGGGCAAGTGACCCGGTTTCAAATAAAATAGGTCAGGCAAATCATTTGCCGTCAGACGCACCTTTAAATATTGGCCGCTATTATCTGGAATCGTCTCTACTTCCACGGTTACATTTGGTTTGAGAGCCGAATATTCCTTCACCTTCTCCGTCCAAAATTCGATATCCGTCTTCGATTCCCATATTCCAAATTTCATTTTTACCGGCTGATTTTGATTGGAGGTTTGTTTCTGTGGTGTATTCACAACTAAAGAATAAATCGTATCATTGGTATCAGCCTTAAACATACCGATCCATCCTGCAAGCAAGCCCACCGATATTAAAGTAACGACTAAGACAGAGACAATATTTTTGTTAAATTTCATTTCCACTTCTCCCAGCAAAACTTGAAGCCGCAAACGAATGATTGCGCTTTCAAGTATATGGCATTTATTATACAGCGTTTATGGTTAGAAAAGTTGACATTTTTAGCTCAAACATGATCATTTATGCTGAAAAATCAGCCATTTCCTCATCCGGTTCATTAATCAAAGGCAATCGAATGCTCACCTTTGTTCCTTGCGGCAAATTAGATTCGTATTGCAATCCATACTGCAAGCCGTAGTGCAGTTGTATCCGTCGATGTACATTTCGATTGCCCATTCCGCTAAACGTATAGGAGGCCGTTCTGTCTTCAAGCTGATCAATTACGTCTGACGTCATTCCCATCCCATTGTCTGCGATCGTAATGAGTAAATTTTTATCATCCCTTACGATTGTGATTGTGATGATTCCAGGGTAATCAATATCCTTCAGACCATGAATGATGCTATTTTCCAATATAGGCTGCAGCAATAGCTTTAACAAATAATGTCCTGAAACCTCAGAATCGATGTTCCATTCCATTTGGATCGGTCTGCCGAAACGAATCTCCATAATGTACAAATAATGCTTCAAATGGTCGACTTCATCCGCTATCGTAGTTAGAAGCCCGCCGCGGTTAAAAGAGGAAGCTAATAGCTGTGTCAACGAGTGAGTCATGTTGCGGATATTGTCCGCTTTGCTTATTAAGGCCATAAACTTAATTGCGTTTAACGTGTTGATTAGAAAATGCGGATTAATTTGCGACTGCAGCGCGGCAAATTCTGCTTTACGCTTTTCGACCTCCTGCTTCTCACGCTGGCTTATTAACTGGCGAACCTGTTCAGTCATTAGATTAAAGGAATGGCCCAGCCTCACCATCTCCAAGCTGCCTGAGCCTGTAAATTTCGCATTTAAATCTCCACCCGTTACACGAACCATTTGGTGGAGCAGCACACGAATCGGCTTGGTCACATTGGAAACAAAATAGAAGGAAACGAGCATAAACGCTAAAATGATCAAAATAGCGAGAAACCACACAAATGAATTTACATTCCGGTAATTGGCTAGCAAATCTGCGAATGGAATAATTTGAACAATGTACCAATCCGTATTGTCTACTTTTGCATACGTTATTAATTTCTTATTGTCCTCTGAGTCATCTACGAAGGACCCTTCTACCCCGCGGCTTATCTCTTTCGACCAATTGTTTACAACCTGGCTTCCCCTGTCGATAACTGTATTCGAAGCGATGATTTGACCTTTGTCGCTTACAATATGCAGAACTGATTCCGAATTATCGCGTGACTGCAAAATATGATCGAAAGTTCCGCTTTCAAATGTAAATAGGATTAATTCCATTTTGGACATCCGATTCGTCGTGCTTGGAGAGAGCGCAGCGGCCATCATGTACGGATTGTAATTCCCATAAAGAGCGTTGGGAAGCATGCCTTGAAACCGGATGACGTCAGGCTTGCTAATTGTGTCTCGGTACCAATCTTGCTCGCGTACAGCAGAGTCATCCATCATCATGTTTTTCAAATAAGAATATGATTTTCCGTTATCAAAAAAAAAGTTAACAGAGAGCACGCGGCCAGAGACCGATGCGGTGTACTTCTCGATCATTATTTTCAGCTTATTGGCAGCCTTCTGCTTTTCGATGCCGCTCAAACGATTAATATCAAATATGGTGAAAATGACATCCTGATCTACGCCAATCGAAGCAAACAGACCAGACATGCGGTTGATTTCTTGACTTACCGAATATGAAAGCGCTTTCGATATTTGCAGCGAGCGCCCTGTGTTTTGTTCGAGAATATCCCGTTCGTAAATGTTCAATATGACGGAGCATATTAAAAAGACAGGTACGATAACAACCGAAATAAAAAATAGTTTTAGTATGGTAGACATGCGCAAGTTTTTTTGCATATTGGCTCCTTGATTAGATGTTAGGCTTACTCCTCGTATATAACCACCTCAAGCTCATCGCTGTCAATATTCATTTTGGCAAAACCAGTTTTCTTTCTATTAATAAAGTAATGCACCCGCTCGCTGTTTGCTGTAACCGCTTCCTTATCAGCAATAACCAAATATAAATTGAGTACAAAATATGACGGATTCAGTTCAAAAATGGTCATGTACCCGGTTGCATTCCCAGCGGTATACTTACCAAAAAAAGGAGGAGTCAACAATGCAAAGAAACAAAATATTTTCGATTTTATTAACAGTAATGATGATCTTTTTAGCCGTCGGGTGCTCAAACTCGAAGAGCAACAACCCGGAGGTTACTGAGTCTACCGCTCCTGCTGCAACAAACGAGCCCACTTCTGCTGCCGAGCCAAGTCCTAATGCTGCCGGCCTTGAAGGCAAAGTTGTCTTCTGGTCCATGTGGAGCGACACCGAACCGCAAGCGAAAGTGATTAAAGTGGCAGTCGATGAATTTAAAGCTGCTAACCCAAAAGTTACTGTCGATCTGAAGTTTACAGGACGGGATATTAGAAAGCTGATTAAACCAGCACTCGACGGCGGTGAACAAATCGATATATTCGAGGATGATCCTTCCGTTACGATGGCGATCGTTAAGGACCATTTGCTGAAGCTGGATGAATATTTGGCTACACCATCTGTAGGTATGGAAGGAAAATCATTGCAAGATTCACTTATGCCAAGCTTAATGGATTGGACAAAATCATTGTCAGTAACAGCAGGACTTGAAGAAGGCCACTATGCGATTCCACAGCAGCCGTTCGCTGTACTATTTTTCTACAACAAAGAAGTGTTTGAGAAAGCAGGAATTACGACTCCGCCTAGCTCATGGGAGCAGTTTATGGAATATTGTGAGCTGATTAAAAAATCTGGCGTTGCTCCGATCACATTCGATGATGCATACCGTGATTTGTTCATCGGCGGATACCTCAGCAGCGCAATGGGCAATGAATGGGTCGACGCACTCGTCAATGACAAAACAGGCGAGATGTGGAAAGATCCGATCATCCTTCAATTCGCCAAAGATATGGTCATGATGAAAGAGAAAGGTTACTTCTCTTCTAAGCTTGCAGGCAGTAAATACCCAGCTGCGCAGCAGGATCTCGTATTCGGTCAATCCGCTGCTTATCTGAACGGCACTTGGCTTCCGAATGAAGTTTCTGCCACAGCAGGTCCTGATTTCAAATGGGGCTCCTTCCAATTCCCAACTGTGCCTAACGGCAACGGAAAAGGCCAGAATGAGCTGACATTTGGCGCACAAGCTCTTATGCTCAACAAAAACAGCAGCAATAAAGAAGCAGCTATCGAATTGGTTAAATATCTGGTAAGCCAAAAAACACAAGCTGAAATGGTGAAGCAAGCTCAAGCTATTCCCGTTTCTATCGATACAGAATGGCCTGCAGCACTCGCTGAAGCAGAAACAGCAATTAACAACGCTAAGGTCAATGCGCCTTGGGGCTACGGAATCAACAACTCCGCTGACTTCTCCAAAGGTGTAATCGTACCCGTATTTATGGAGCTTGCCGCTGGTAAATTAACGGCAGACGCTTACGTCAACAAAATGAGTGCAGAAGCCAAAAAGTTTTATGGCACAAAATAACGTTAATTAAATACTTCGATCATTGTGCAGCGATCCTTCGGATTGCTGCACAATGACGTTATAACGGATTATGAATCATATCCGGGAGGGAAATTTACATGCAAATTAAAAAACCGATGATTGCCCTTTTCCTTTTGCCGGCGGTACTCATCTATCTTGCAGTCTTTCTATATCCAACGCTTAGAGCTTTGCTGATGAGCTTCTATTCCTTGCCGTCCATCTCAAGCAAAATGTCAGAGTGGTCATTTATCGGATTCGAAAATTACACAGACCTGTTCCGCAACAGCTATTTTATGGAATCTGCATGGAATGTATTGAAAATATGGCTGTTTGGCGGCATCATCACGATTTGCTCCGCCTTCCTATTTGCTGCTATTTTATCATCCGGCGTCCGCGGCAAAACGTTCTGGCGCTCGCTCGTTTATTTGCCGAATACCGTATCTGCAGTCGTGTTATCCGTTATTTGGATTCATTATATATTCAATTCAAGCTATGGCTTCTTAACGAAGCTGTTCCGTTTCCTTGGACTCGATATGCTTGCCGATATTCAGTGGACGAGCGACAGTTATTTGTTCCTCTCCATGCTGCTGGCGTACTGCTTTGGTTCCATCGGCTACTTTATGCTTATCCTTAATGCCGGGATGGACCGCATTCCACGCGATTATTACGAAGCTGCCCTGCTCGAAGGGGCTAATCCATTGCACAAGTTTTTCCGAATTACGCTGCCGCTGCTTCAGGACATATTCCGTATGACGCTCGTTTTATGGACGGTAACAGCCGTGAATTTCTTTGTCTGGTCCGCTACCTTTGGCGGTGCGAGTGAAAGCGTCGCTACGATGACGCCGGGCTACTTTATGTATCTCAAAGTGTTTGGCGACGGCACTTCAGTTTATACGCAGGATGCCTTTAATGTAGGAGCAGGCGCGGCAGTAGGCGTTAGTATTACGATATCAATTCTAATCCTATCCGCCATCATCAATCAGTTCTTCCGTAAAGAACGTCTTGAATATTAAAGATGAGGTGTTAGCATGGTTAATAAAATTCGGTACGTCCCACTCTATTTGTGGCTGCTGTTCACGATTGTTTTGTTCGGTTTCGCCATTCTAGCCTCACTGAGCACAACAAGAGGCATTTTTACAAATTCATTATTTGAGAGCGGCATTCATTTCTCCAATTATATTGATTTATTCAAAACCCAAAAGATGGGACGGTACTTTCTGAACAGTGTCATTTATACCGTTTCAGCTTGCGTCGGTGTTCTCGTATTCGCTGCTCCTGCCGCTTATGTTTTGGGCAGAGTAAAATTCCGCGGCAAAAAAATAGTCAATCTAATGTTTTTATCCGCAATTTCCATCCCTGGCCTGCTCATATCCATCCCGCTTTTTTCATTGTTCGTTGAGCTGAAGCTTACGGGTTCTATTATTACGCTCGTATTAATCTATATTTTCACTAATATTCCGTTTAGCGTATTCCTTCTCACTGGATTTTTCGCTTCAATTCCTAAGGAATTGGAGGAATCAGCAGCTGTTGACGGCTGCGGCCCTATTCAAACATTTATCAAAATTATATTGCCGGTTGCCCAGCCTGGCCTCATTACAGTTTCTATTTTCAACTTTATGTCGATATGGAATGAGTATTTGTATGCGCTTATATTTGCTGGTGATCCGAAATATCATACGCTCGCGCTTGCATTGCAATCCATCGTACTCGGCTTTACCAACACAGGAAACTATTCCGGTATTTTTGCAGCATCCATTATCGTATTTTTGCCTACATTCATTTTGTATTTGTTTATTTCCAAGCGCATTGTTGCAGGCATTACGGTTGGATCAGTAAAAGGATAGAAAGGAGTTCATTCACCATGCGTGTATATCAATCTACCTTACGGATCGAAGGCTCAAGCATTGGCGGTCAAAATCCACTGCCGATGTTCCGAAATCGTCAAAAACATAGAGAAGTCAGCGATAACGGCACTCTTCCAAGCGAGCTGCGATCAAAGCTAGGATATGAAGCAGGGGAACGTTATTTACCCTACCGAATGCAGGATCGTTATACTAGAGATCGGAAAAATCTATTGCTAGAAACTATCGTGCTGGAAAATGAACATTTGCAGGCTGTTTTTTTACCTGCTTATGGTGGAAGATTGTATTCTCTTACGGAGAAAAAAACGAATCGCAGCCTTCTCTATACGAATCCGGTGCTGCAGCCTGCCAACCTAGCCATATTGAACGCTTGGTTCTCTGGAGGAATCGAGTGGAATATCGGTCAGCTCGGACATACGTTTACCACATGCTCCCCCGTTCATGCAGCCATTCTGCAAGATGAGAAAGGAAACGATTTTCTAAGGCTGTATGATTACGAGCGCTGTAAAAACGTATTTTGGCAAATTGACTTTCATCTGCCCACTGGTTCAAACAAGCTCATTCTTTATGTGCGGATCATTAATGACAATGACAAGTCGGTTCCGATGTACTGGTGGACGAACATCGCTGTAGAGGAAACACCGCAAGCCCGTCTTTTTTCGTCAACAGATGAAGTCATTTATATTGACCATAAAGTGAAAGGCTTTGGCCTTGGCAAGCTGCCGTATCTGCCGACTGTACCGGGCAAAGACGTCACCTATCCGCTGAACTTTCCTTTCTCGAATGAATATTTCTTTCAAACGCCGGCAAGCTGTGATGCGCCTTGGGAAGCTGTCGCTTATGAGGATGGACGATTGTTTTATGAACGCTCCACCTCTCTTCTCCGTTATCGCAAAATGTTTTGCTGGGGAAACCATGCCGGAGGAAGACGATGGTGCGATTATCTTGCTAACCCCGGTGAAGGAAATTACATTGAAATTCAAAGCGGCTTAGCGCCTACGCAGCTGCATGGACTTGATATGCCTGCTCAATCGGAGTGGGATTTCACGCAAGCAATCGGCATGACCGATATTAAAATCGACAAAGCCCACCAACAGGATTGGAATCAGGCGAATCAATACATTCGAGATTGTGTCGATCATCATATCGATGCCGAAGAAATGGAGAAGCTGCATGAGTCCATGCGAATTCTCGCACAACAAGCGCCTGAGCAAGTCCTTTATACGGGTTCTCCATGGGGTGCGCTAGAGCAGCTGCGCCGAGAACTGAAGGAAAATCGAACGATTCCTGAAGGCTTTTATTTTACGAAGCTAAGCACAGCGCTCGAAGCCGAGCATAGCGATTGGCTCGCCCTTCTTGAAACAGGAACGCTTCCAGACCACGACGTGCAAGAAGTGCCAAAAGCATGGATGGTTCAGGATGAGTGGCTTGCCCTGCTTGAAGAGAGCCTTGAGCACCAAGAGAACCAATCATGGAACGCTTATATGCATTTGGGCATCATGCTTTATGAGCGAGGAATGGAGCAGGAAGCTATCGATGCATGGGAGAAATCGATAGACATTCAACCCTCCGTATGGGTATATCGAAATCTAGCTGAAGCGATGAAATATGTAGGACGAATCGATCTGGCGCTTGCCTACTGGAAGAAAGCCTATCTCGTTTCCAACTCGTTCCCTGATCGTGCTTTGGCTGAGGAATACTTAAATTTGCTCATAGCTAACAAACAGTACGAAGAGGCGTGGCAAATGTACAAAGAATTGCCTGAAGCCTATTCGAGCAGTGACCGCATTCAAATTATAGTAGGCGTTGCCGCACTTGAGCTTGAACAGGATGCATTCGTTAAGCAATTGTTCCTTAAGGAATTTGCGGTCATACGTGAAGGTGAAATATTAATCATAGAGCTATGGTATAAATACAATGCCAAGAAGCTTGCACAATCAAGGAATGAATCCTATTCCGAAATACATCTTGAAGAGGCGAAAAACAAATTTCCGCCGCCAACCAATATTGACTTCAGAATCATAGGTGAATAAAAAGATGACGGTGCGTAGTAACGTACCGTTTTTCTGTGCTTTGAGAAAGCTGCCTCGCCCTCTTCTGTTCCGTTTTAGGCATAATATAAAAATTGAAATTGGCTGTAGACATATACAAATTTTGTGTGTTACATTGATTAACATAGAGGCATGAATGAAAAACAACCATCAGGAATGGATGGCTAGAAGTAAATTGGTTGATTCTATAGTGTGTCCTGCACCTTTAGTCTCATCTGAATTACTTTTTTTATAGGCCTAAAGTTAAAGCGCTTAAATGTTTTATTTTTTTGTATTTAAATTAAAGCGCTTTAATTTTGTTTGAGCTTGATTACATGCAAAGGAGGCTGCGAATCTGTCGACGGTTATACGACTATAATTTTAGGAGGAGTTTTAATTGCGCACTTTAAAAGCAAATAAAAGTATGATGAAATGGATGGGCCATGTCTTTCTCTGCTCAGCAATGCTTCTAACTTTATTGGGTGCACCCGCTCCACTTCAAACGAAGGTGCATGCTGCAGGAGAGCTTAAACCGTTTCCGCAGCAGCTGAGCTATCCTGGCATTATAAAACCTAACCATGTCACTCAGGCAGCTATGAATACAGCAGTTTCGAGTTATTATACTTACTGGAAATCAACCTATTTAAAAAATAACCTCTCCTCATTGCCAGGCGGCTATTATGTCAAAGGGGATATTACCGGCGACGCTGATGGTTATGATCCGCTTGGCACTTCAGAGGGGCAAGGCTATGGCATGGTCATTACAGCCTTGATGGCAGGTTTTGATTCAAATGCCAAAACCATTTATGACGGCCTATTCAAAACCGCTAGAGCTTTTAAAAGTTCGGGCAACTCAAATCTTATGGGCTGGGTTGTTGCAGATGCTGCTGGAGCGCAAGGACATTTTGGCTCCGCTACCGACGGTGATTTGGACATCGCTTATTCCTTAATACTTGCTGACCAGCAATGGGGATCAGCTGGTACGATAAATTATTTGGCAGAAGCCAAAAAAATGATTACGAACGGTATCAAGGCGAGCAATGTCACGACGAATAACCGCCTGAACCTTGGCGATTGGGATGCTAAGAGTGCATTAAATACCCGTCCCTCCGACTGGATGCTCTCGCATTTAAGAGCCTTTTATGAGGTGACAGGAGATCAAACCTGGTTGAATGTCATTAACAACTTGTACACGGTTTATAGTCAGTTCTCAAGCGCCTATTCAGCTACCACGGGGCTGATTTCAGATTTTGTTGTCGACAATCCTCCAAAGCCAGCTCCACAAAACTACTTAGATGAATTTCCAGAAACTAATGAATACAATTACAATGCAAGCCGGGTTCCACTCAGAATCGTAATGGACTATGCTTTCTACGGCGACACGAGAGGCCGGGATATTGCTAACAAAATGGCCGTATGGATCAAAGGCGCTACAAGCGGCAATCCGAATAACATTAAAGATGGATATAAACTAAATGGCGGAGTTAGCGGTTCCTACGCAACAGCTGTTTTTGTATCGCCGTTTATTTCAGCAGCAACCACGAGCAGCACGCACCAAGCATGGGTAAATGCTGGATGGGATTGGATGAAAAACAAAAAAGAATCCTATTTCAGCGATTCCTTCAATTTGCTTAATATGTTATTCATTTCAGGTAACTGGTGGATACCAACTGGTGGTGGAACAACGGATACACAAGCGCCTACAGCACCAGCAAATTTGACTGCATCTTCTGCATCCAGCAGCCAAATTAACTTGAGCTGGTCAGCTTCTACCGACAATGTTGGCGTATCTGGTTATCAAGTATTTCGCGGCGGCACATTAGTAGGCTCGCCTTCCGGTACGACCTTTACTGACACAGGCCTAAACGCTTCCACGTCATATAGTTATACAGTGAAGGCCATTGATGCTGCGGGCAATCTTTCTGCGAGCAGCAATACAGCCAGCGCAACAACGAGTCCGAATTCAACAACAACGAACCTTGCTTTAGGCAAGACCGCTATAGCAAGCTCAATTGAGGGCGCAGGTTTTGAAGCTTCCAAAGCGACGGATGGCAATTCGACGACAAGATGGGCGAGTGTTGAAGGAAGCAACAACGAGTGGATTTACGTAGACCTTGGTTCCATTCAAAACGTCAACCGTGTGAAATTAAACTGGGAAGCCGCTTACGGTAAAGGCTATAAAATCCAAGTTTCCACAAATAGTACAACTTGGACAGACGCTTTTACAACGACAACGGGCAATGGAGCCATCGATGATATTACGTTTGCATCCAAAAGCGGAAGATATGTAAGAGTGCTTTGCACGGCACGAGGTACTGCTTACGGATACTCGCTTTTTGATTTCGAGGTATACGGCTCTTAATAGGTAAACACAAACAAAGCCTGACCGATAACTGTCGGTCAGGCTTTGTTTTGTTTGTCTCTCATTTAACGAAGGCCGTCTAGAAGCTTACGCAGCGTGTGCAAACATTCCTCCATCGCTTCAGCAGCCTCAGCAGTATCCGATATTTGTGCGAGCCAAAGCGCCGCTTCATTCATAGCTCCCGACAACAAATGAGTGGCCGCATCCAGACGAACACCCTTAAGGTAGCCCTGCTGCTGCATCATTTCCAGCTGTTCAAGCAGCAATTTCATCGACTGCTGCTCATCCAGAAGCCGCCACTCCTCCCAGCCAAGCACAGCAGGACCATCGATTAACATGATCCGCCTGTTTTGCGGCTCGATTGCGACAGTCACAAATGCCCTGCATCCCAGACATAATTGCTCCCACAAATCGTCGCTAAGCGAAGCCTCTTCCTCCAGCCGCTGCGCTACTTCAGATTGAACAAGTGAAAGCACCGCTCGGAATAAACCTTTTTTACTGCCAAAATGGTGATAAACAGCCCCCCGAGTGACCTCAGCATCTTTGGCTATTTCCTCTAGTGAACTCTCCGCAAATCCGAAAGTGGTAAAATGATGCCTCGCCACTTCCTCTAGCTTATGAATCGTCTCTTCCGTATCTTTTTTCGTTTTCCTCATCCAGTTGCTCCTATTTTCTTAAAAGCTCAGAAGGAGCTTCAAGCAAGCTCATTTAATTATCAGCTGCTGCTCCCTCTTGCTGCCACACGGATTGCACATAGTTCATGCTTTCTTGTTCCGAGGGCGGAATAATTGCAATGACATCTATTAATACGCCGCCGGGATCAGAGAGAATAAAATGTCGTTGCCCAAAATCCTCATCGCGAATATCCTGCTCCAAAGACAGCTTCGCGTCAAGGACCAAGCGCTTGTACTCACTATCTACATTATCAACTTCCATGTTAAGAATCAAACCTTCCGCTTTCTTACGATAGCTCGCGGGAACCGTGGAATGACTTGCTGATAGCAGCGCTAATTCATAAAAACATTGCCCTTCACCCGTCTTCCGCAAGCTCACATACCAGTCAGACTCGTACACAACTTCAAAACCAAAGTAACGTTGATAAAAATCAGCACTTTTCGCTACATCCTGTGACATCACAACTGGATAAAAACTGTTCATTTTCAAATGGAAGCTCTCCTTTAGTATTTATAGGATTGAATATAGTTGGATATTAACATACATACTGTATGTATGTAAATAGTTTTGTTATTTACTCTAGGCCGATCGCAAAAAAATGACCTTCCGGAAATAAAGAAGGTCATTTCTTATGTCAGGCTAGCGATAACTCAAGCCAAAGTTTCTTGAGTATTCGTTATTTAAGGTCACAGGCAGCTTCCCCTGTGGTTTGGAACTGAATATGACCTTCACAGCAGCTTCCCACGATATTGGAATCGGCGTTATCCAGTACCAATTATCAAGCGCATAGGTTGAAATATATGCCTTCACATTCGGATATCCCAAAATATCGCTTGGGTTTCCGAGGGAGACAGCTGCTACCGGCTTTCCAGTTGCAAGTAATCCGTTCACCAGATCCACTTGCCCTTGTGGTATTTGCTGATCCGACTTCGTAAACACAATAATTCGATCTGCGTTTTCAGCCTTCTCGACCGCCTTCTTAACCGCTGACTTTGTAGCATCTAACACTTCTCCCGCAGCTTTTGCTGCCTGATAAGAAATGACTTTGCCTTTGCTTATTTGCCTAACTGCTTCTGCAATCTGATCTGCATAAGCCATACTTACGACAAGCGTTGTCTGATTTGCTTCCGCATCAAATGGAAGAACATTGTCATTTTTGATGAGCGTTATAGAATTCAGTGCCATTCGCTCAGCTAACTCACGGTGTTCTTTTTTCCCAACTACTTGGCTCACATGATCAATGTCTACCAAACGATGATCAAACATGTCTAGCTTGAATTTATAGGTCAGTATCCGTTCCACCGATTCATCCACTCGGCTTCTCTCGAGCTTGCCGGCCTGCAATGCTTCATAAAGGGACTCCAACGTATCGAATTGATCAGCTTCAGTGCCATTTGCCATGACGATATCTGCTCCTGCATTGATGGCCATAACCGCAGCTTCGCCCGTTCCCCAATTGTCGGATATCGCTTGCATCACCATAGCATCTGTGACAATGATCCCTTTAAATCCCATTTCCTTTCTCAACAAACCTGTAAGAACTTTCTTTGAGAGTGTCGCAGGAAGTTCAGCATCAATCGCTTCAATAATAATATGTGAAGTCATAATAGACTCGATTCCTTGATCGATTACTGCTTGAAATGGGGGGAGATGCACGGTTCGCAGCACTTCTTCGCTGTAAGACACTTTGGATAACGACATATGAGTATCAAAACCTGTATCCCCATGCCCTGGAAAATGCTTGGCGCTAGATATCATTCCTTCGTTTTGATAACCCCTCACCTCTGCAACAGCCATATCGCTTACAAGCTTCGTGTCTTCTCCAAAAGACCGAACACCAATCACTGGGTTCATCAGGTTCGAATTGACATCAACGACCGGCGAGAAACTCCAGTGAAAACCCATTGCTTTGGATTCAACAGCCGTCAAGCGCGCAGCTTGTTCCGCATAATCCACATTTTGTGTAGCTCCAATTGCCATCTGTCTTGGCAATACCGTTGCCTCATCAGGTACTCTTTGAGCAGCGCCGTATTCCAAATCGCCAGAAATAAATAGAGGGATACCTAATCTAGATTCAGATGCCAGTTGCTGGAGCGCATTAGTAAACCGGGCAGTATCGGCAGCAGAATTCATTCGTCGATTCAAGAGGGCACTGCCCACACCATATTCCTTGATCATTTTATTTGAGAATGAATCCGCTTGACCCGTAGGTGTATACATCACAAGCTGGCCTATCTTTTCCTTGTCCGTCATTTGACTTACAAGCTGTTTAGCTTTACTCGCATTGGTTATCTCTTTGTCTGTAGATTCCGAAGGTAATGGTGTTTGAACCGTTTCGGGTTCTTTGCTCCTTTTTTGGAAGTCAATCGGTGCTATTACGAATATTACAGCTATGGCGATAACCATTACAAATGTAAATAACATAACTGATCGCTTCTTCATCGTTACCTTCCTTTGCTTATTCATTTCGGATGATATGAGTTAATACTGCCCATATGTTCCGAATAAATCCCCTTCATTCACATTTCTTGCCTAGTGTAGCACGACCATTTTTAGGAGAACAATATTGGAAATTCATTATTTATTATAGTTATCCATGCTTTTAAATCCGCTCAAAAAACAACACTTGTCAGACAATAACTAACGAACCCAGCAATGCTTATTTGAAGCATTCATAGTTTAATAAAATTGTAACGAACTCCAGAATCGCTATTTCGAGAAGAACAGCCCATTAGACCCTGTAAACCTTGTAATAGCGCCAATAAGGTTCGTTAATACGTAAAAAAGGGTATTTTTCGAATAATAAGCATGATACAGTTCCTTAGAGATTCGACTTGGGGAGGTCTGGAGGTCTGGCGATGTTTGAGGCAAAGCGGCACTTACATTTCAGTATCGCAACTTCGCAGCATACCAAAGGTAAGACTAGTGCTTCGCTTGTATTCGCTTGCCCATAATCGGTTTAAGCAAGCAACCATGCACCAAATTGAAAAAATAGCGCTGAAGGGATAACCCTTCACCGCTATTTTTTCATGTTCTATAATATCTCTGCTCAAAGCGAGCGCTCACTCTGGCGAGTTCAATACTACTGCAGGAACAGCATCCCCTGTTCACAATTACTCTACTGTGATTTCACCGATCAAGCCCTTCTCGGAATGAGGACCAACCATCAGTTGAAAAATACCAGGCTCAACTGACAAACGGTCGTCTGCCCCTATGATTGCAAGCTCCGAAGGGGTTACCGAGAATGTCACCGTCTTCATCTCGCCGGCACTTAAGCTCACCTTGGCAAAACCTTTTAGTTTTTTGAGAGGCTGTGTTACGCTTGCCGCTGCATCACGAATGTACAGCTGCACCACTTCTTCACCCGTAACGCTGCCTGTATTCGTAACATTTACAGAAACAGATACGGAATCCGAGCTGCTTATGCGAGCTGAGCTCACGACAAGATTGTCATATTCAAAGTCCGTATAGCTCAGACCGTACCCGAACGGATACAATGCTTGCACTGGACCATCGATATATCTTGAAGAATACACGCCTCCTGGAGGACGTCCTGTGTTCTTCCGGTAATAATAAAGCGGGATTTGTCCTACACTCCGCGGGAATGTTGCTGTCAGCTTGCCGCTTGGGTTATAGTCTCCAAACAAGACATCAGCTATTGCATTGCCGCTTTGAATACCTAGGTGCCATGCTTCTACTATTGCTGTTGCCGTGTCATCCAGCCAAACCGTTGTCAGTGGACGGCCGTTGAACAAAACAACGATAACCGGCTTGCCCAGCTGTATTGCTGCTTCTACGAGCTCACGCTGCTTACCAGGCAAGTCCAGTTCTGATCGGGAGTTTCCTTCACCGCTCATCGTCAGACTTTCGCCTACTGCAATAATAGCAGCATCCGCCCCAGCAACTGCTGCCAGCGCCTGTTCAAAGCCGCTCTCGTCTTCACTTTCAATGCCGCAGCCTTCCGCATATAGCAGCTTTGTGTCTGGTGATATTTTCGCTTTAATGCCTTCAAGCAGTGAAACGACATCATCCGCATTGCCATCCGCTGCCCAGCAGCCTAGCGGGTCTTTCGTGTTCGCTGCCAACGGTCCGATAACAGCCAGCGTTTTCAGCTGCTTAGAAAGAGGCAGTATGCGATTATCATTTTTAAGCAGAACGATAGACTCTTTTGCTGCCTCGCGCGCCAATGCCACATGCTCCTCTGACAAAATAACGCTTTGGCTTCGTTCTGGATTTACGTATGCATTCTCGAACAATCCAAGTTTCATCTTTACAGCTAAAATTCTGCCTACAGCAGCGTCGATCAGGCTTTCGGCAACCCGTCCCTCTTGAACGAGCTTCGGCAAGTATTTGTAGAATATGCCTGAATGCATATCCATATCCGTACCCGCTTTAATCGCAATTTCACACGCTTCCTCTGCGTCTCGGGCAACCCCATGAGTGATTAATTCGCCTAGAGCATTGTAATCACTAACGATGACGCCTTCAAAGCCCCATTCCTCCCGTAAAATAGTCGTAAGCAAATAACGGTTGGCACATGCAGGAATGCCATTCAATTCATTAAAGGAGGCCATAATGCTAAGCGCTCCTGCTTCAACCGCTTTACGAAACGGAGGCAAAATAACTTCACGCAGCACGCGGTCCGAGACGTCTACCGTATTATAATCTCTGCCCGCTTCCGCAAATCCATATCCGGCAAAATGTTTAGGACAGCTTGCTACAGAGAGGCTTTCGCTTGAAGCATCTTCGAGCTCGGCACCCTCAACCCACGCTTTTGCCATAATCTCGCCTATATAAGGGTCTTCTCCCATCGTTTCGGCAATTCTTCCCCATCTAGGATCTCTCGTAATATCGATCATCGGTGCAAACACCCACGAAATACCGTCGGAAGCTGCTTCCTTAGACGCTGCTGCTGCTGTTCTTCTAATCAGAGCTGGATTCCAGCTTGCCGATTGCGCGAGTGGAATAGGGAATACTGAACGGTAGCCGTGAATAACGTCTCTCCCAACGATCATCGGTATGCCAAGGCGTGACTTTTCAATGGTTTGTTTTTGCAGTGTATTCGCTTGTTCAACGCCCGATAAATTAAACAACGAGCCTAACATTCCTTTATCGATGAGATCCTTCATGATTAGATTGATCTCACCGCCGGCATCCGGATTTATCGCATGAAAGCCCCAGTCAAATTGCGACATTTGGCCAATTTTTTCTTCTAATGTCATTTGGGAAACCAAGGAAAATACTTTCTCCTTTATTTCCGACGAGAACAACTTTTTGTTTCCTGCCATCGATAACAACTCCTTCATGTATATACTGTCCATTATGAAGGAAATAGACAGGCATGTGTAGAAACAAACTAATGATAAACATCAACGATCTGCTTATGAAAGAGGAGAAAAAGTAATGAAGGAAACTGGAATAAAGCTCGACTATTGTGCCTTTATGTACCATAATACGCCTTTTAGGCATACCTATAAATCCGGCCTCGAAACCTATATCATTCGATTGCAGACTGAAGGCTTATGCCAAGCATTGATTGCAGGGCAGGTCGATATCATCGAGCCTGGCGACCTTCTTCTATTTGCCCCCGGTGAAGTTTATGATCTGAGAATTGGCGAGCTTGGGCCAAGCGGAGACTATTATGTGATCTGCAGCGGTCCTTGGCTTGATGAATGGTGGAAGCTTCAGCGAAGACCTCAAAAAACAAAAATAGGTGAGAACGGCAGAATAGCGGCTTTATGGCAGCAATTAATATTAGAAAGCAGACGGCATGACGGCGGGAATCCTGAACTATTATGTACGCTGATGCAATCACTTTGCTATTTGCTCGATAGAGCCATAGATGAAGCAACCTCCTACAACTCCGGTCCAAAGCTGCTGGCATATAAAATAAAGCTTTATATCGAGGAGCATGCGGCGATTCCGTTTACTTTAACCGATGCTGCAAAACATACGGGACTAAGCGTATCCCGCTCGGTTCAGCTGTTCAAAGCTGAATTCGGCATGTCCATCATGCAATATGCGCAGAAGGTGCGTCTAGCGATGGCGCTTGAATTAATGGGCAAAAGTCCGCTTACGCTCGAACGCATTGCTGAAGAAACCGGATTCGGCAGCTATACTTACTTCCATCGCGTGTTCCAGCGGTATTACGGCATCTCACCTGGCGCATACCGAAAACAAATGACAGAAAAACAATAAGCCACGTCCAGAGGACGTGGCTTATTGTCTCATTACCTTTTATATAAAATGGATTACATTCTTATTAGGATTGTATGATTGCATCTTCTGAATTGTTTTTAAAATATTGCTTCAAACCTTCAACAATAGCTTTCGCAGCACGGTCTTGTCCATCTTCTCCAAGCAATACTGCCTCTTCAGCGGGATTTGTCAAATAACCTACTTCGAGCAAAATCGCCGGCACCTTGCTTAGTGAAAGAACCTTTAACTCTTCATTCCGTATTCCGCGATCCCGAAAACCCATTGCCTTTACAACTTGATTGTGCATGGTCTGAGCTAATTCAATATTTTCATCAAAACGATAAAATGTTTCAATTCCACCAACATTCTCGTCCTTATAGGTATTTGCATGAATAGATAGAAGCACATCTGCTTCCATTTGATTCGCTATATCAGGACGTACGTCCAGATCAATAAACGTATCATCATTCCGGGTTAGATGCGGCTCAAACATGTTTTCTTGCTTTAACAGCTCGTACACTTTCTGTGATAGCGATAGTGTAAAATGTTTTTCCCTTTTTCCGCTAGCTCCTTCCGCTCCAGGATCTTTGCCACCATGTCCTGCATCAATGACAACTTTGTATATCCTATCTGGTTTTCCATCCAAGGATTGCTGCTTCGTTGGAACAATTGGCGGATTGGCTGACAGAGCTTGCGACTTTTCTTCTTTGTTTGCGGCAAAGCCAATTAAAGTTATACTAATTAAAATTAGAGTGAATAAAAACACAATAAGCCTGACTATACGTGGTTTTCGTTTTTTCGTATACGAGTACATGTTGTCCTCCTAAGTAATAGATGTTTAGCAGCTTCTTTATTTATACATAATCCTCATTTCGAGCACTTCTCCAATTTGTAAACAAGTTGTATCTAAAAATGTTGAAATGCGTCGTCTTATGAAACACAAAAAAAACAGCCATCACCGATGGAAGCAGTGATGGCTGTTTGGAAACATGTTTTATTTAAACTCAATAATGTAATTCATCGGTAACTGTACGGACAATTGGCTTTTAACTTGAGCGTCAAATGACTTCCAGCCGCTCAAATAGAGCTTGTTGCCCGATGGACTCCACTCCATTTGACCCGGATTTATTCCTTTGAACACCTCCTGTTCATTTAAAAGATTGTTTCCTTGCAATTTGGCAATATAGATATTCAGCGAGTCTTTCGAATAGGCAATATATTTGCGATCCCTTGTTAATTGGAAATTACCCACTTGCTCACCTAAGATCGTGGTAGCTTTATTGCGACGATCATATGCAAACAGCAAATTGTTCTCGCTGACAAACAATATTTGATCATTATTGAGAAAGTCTACCGTCCCATCACGATTCAACAGATGATTATACAAACTGGTAATTACAGTCCCGTCTATTTTACCGAACAAGATCGATTGTCCATCATACATTTGTTTGATGATCAATACCGTTTCCCCATTATCAGACATTTTCGCATATCTCGACCAGCTTTTATCGCTATCATTCGGAACATCATATTTCTTCATCTTTTTAGTCGTAACGTCGTAAACGGCCAGCTTTTCTACTTTCTGATCATCCCATATGAAAAAAGAGAGATATCGGCTGTTGTTAGACCAGATCATCGTAGCCGACAATGGGCTCTGCATATCTTCGGCAGTAATCGTCTTGCCATCAATCAGGCTGTAGATCTTCAGCGTTCTGTTTTTGTTGTTATCCCAAACGTAAACAGCGATATATAACCCATCTGGGGAAACCATGCTTGCTTCTGCATTTTGAGGGAAGCTCAAAACCTTATTCATCGCTTGTTTCTTATAATCGAAGCGATGCAGGGTTTGAGTTGAATCAATATTGTTGAGCAAGCCAAGAACTTGATCATTGTCTGTCCATCCGAGAATTCGGATATCGCTCTCTTCTTCCTCAAACATGCGATATATTTTGCTTACTTCAAAATCACCGTTCGAATGGGCCAATTCCGGTGCAGCTTCTGTATCTGGTATTACGACGGTTCTTGA
This sequence comes from Pristimantibacillus sp. Z349TD_6, assembly GCF_056173205.1. Classification (NCBI taxonomy): domain Bacteria; kingdom Bacillati; phylum Bacillota; class Bacilli; order Caryophanales; family Paenibacillaceae; genus Pristimantibacillus (SeqCode); species Pristimantibacillus sp. Z349TD_6. Next base: position 5,335,061 of record NZ_CM149662.1, read on the forward strand.
ATTAAATTTCGTAGATGCGCAGCCCGACAAAATAACGAGGATAAGCAGAGCAAATACTGATTTTCTAATCACGAGGTCACCTGCTTGATATCAAATTGCGGGATTTGAACAATAACGCTTGTTTCTCTATCCGCGCTTTGGATTTGAATGGTTCCTTGATGTTCTTCTACAATGGCTTTGCAAATGCTAAGTCCCAATCCACGGCTCCCGACTTCTTTCACAAGACGACCATTTTCTCTATAAAAAGGTTCATAAATACGGGCTAAATGTTTTGGTGCAATGACATCTCCCTGGTTCTTAAAAGTGAATTGTATGACCTCGGAGGTCAGATCTGCTTTCACTATAATTTCAGAGGAAGCATCGCTGTATTTAATCGCATTATCAATCAAGTTGATAAACAGCTGTCTTAATTTAGTTGGACTGCCTTCAATGATGAGATGATCTTCTAATTCGCAAACAATATTTTTGCTATACTTTTGTGCTTTGAACACCATACCTTCACAAACGCTTTGCAAAATGAACCCAGCATCAACCATTTCAAAGGATGCTTTAGAGTCTGTTTCCTTGGACAACTCCAACAGCTGCAAAACCATTTCGTGGAGGCGAGCACTTTCATCCGCTATATGCGCAATACCTTTCTCGAAAAAAACCTCATCATTTTGCCCGTTGTCTTTAATCATCTGCGCATAACCCATGATAGAGGTGAGAGGTGTTTTCAGCTCATGGGTAACATTGTCGTAAAATTGCTTGCGGTGCTGGTTTAACTCTTTAAGGCGGTCACGGTCCTTTTCTATTTTGCCGATTTGAAGCCTAATTTTCTCAATCATTTGATTGAAGTTATGAGCAAGCTTGCCCAGCTCGTCCTTTCGGTTTAAAGAGATATGGACATTAAGATTACCGTTTATCACTTCTGTTGAAACTTTGGTCATCTTGACGATGGGCAGTGTAATGTTCCAGAACAATGCATAACAAAGCAGCAAGCCCATAGCAAAGATAGCGATCGTGACATACAAAATGACATCTAATATTTGCCTGCTGTTCTCATAAAGCATCGATACGTCTTTGGAAAATCGTAAAATACCTATTTTTTCACCGTCAATGACAACAGGATATGAAAAATAGATCGTAGATATTTTTTCTTGATGGGAGATGGTATAAGCGGTTTCTCCCTTGAGCGCATGCTTGAAATCGTCTCCAAGAGGACTCATGAAGGGAGCACTGTCCGATGCAGCAAGCTGCTTGCCCTTTAATGAATAAACAGCCACTTGGCTAGACGTAATGTTTTTTAAATCAACAACCAACTCTTTAGACATTTGCTCGAAATAAATTTCATCATGACTGTAATGATTAATCATAAACGTCTGTTTAACATAAACATTGCTGTTTTTCTTCATCGTATTCAAATCCTGCGTAATGATGGTTTCGTTGCTTGATTCAATAATTTGCATGACAAAATGATGCAGCAGCAATAACGAGCTGAAAAAAATAACTAACAATCCGATTAAAAACTTAACCTTGATAGACTGTACCATATTCATTCCACATTCTTCTCGAATTTGTACCCGACACGAAATACCGTAGTAATTATGTCATTGGCATCAAGCTTTTTACGCAAACGCTGAATATGAATATCCACGGTACGAGTATCACCAAAATAATTGTAGCCCCATACTAAATCAAGCAAATTTGAACGAGTAAATACGCGTCCTCTAGAGCTTGTCAAAGTCATCAATAGGTCAAATTCTTTTGGTGTCAGCTCGATGAGCTCATTGTCTTTTTTGACCATTCTTTCGGGTACATTAATTTCTATCGTTTTGAATTTGATGATTGCTGGCGCTGCTTCTTCGTTCACAGCCGTTATAGGATTGATTCTACGCAGTAATGTACGAATGCGGACGATTACTTCACGCATATCAAATGGTTTTGTAATATAGTCGTCGGCGCCAAGCTCCATTCCGATAACTTTGTCGGAAATATCAGACCTAGCCGTAATCATGATGATCGGAAGCATGTATTTCCCCATAATTTGCTTGCAAATATCTAGTCCGCTTTGATCGGGAAGCATCCAATCAAGCAGCAGCAGATCAGGCTTGAACTCTTCGATTTCTCTTAAGCCATCCTTGCCGTTATGAGCAAGCTTGGTCTGAAATCCCTCTTTCTGCAAGCCATATGCAAGCAAATCAGCTATTGCTTCTTCATCTTCTATGATCAAAATTTTGGTAAGCTCCATTCGTTCATCTCCATTCACCCTTGATCGTATCACAGCCTCGTTTTCACAAACAACTAAGCCCACAAAAGTTTACAGTATTGAAACAAGTCGGGTGCATAACAGTTGGATATACTTAGCATGTGCAAAAAAGCAAATATCGACTATTAAAATTTGAAGTTGCTCGCTGCGTACGAATAAAAAAAACGCAACCCTTATCGGGTTGCGCTAAATACATTGATTCATAAATGTTAGCCTATGCCATGTTCTTTTCGAATGTTGTACATTTCTTGAATCAACAGATCTCCTGGATCCCGGTTCAACTGCAAATGAATCAACAAAAAATGCAAAGAAATCGCGCATACATTATTTCCGCCTGTGAGCGCCGGAAATCCAGCTTCAAAGACTGGACCGTGGTCTTCCTTCCAAGCCAGACCTGCATGTACCTGCTCCGAAGCAAACTCTTCCGTTACTGCTTTTATACATTCCGGAACGAGTATGTTGTCAATTATCGCTTTAGCCTCAGCTTCATTCGTTGCTGGTTTTGGGAGGGGCTTGCCACCCTTCGTCTCCATAAGTTCAACGAAAAATGAAGACATCCATACTGCAGGGTCATTGTCCGATTGGAACCTGTTAAGCAACTCATGCAGAAAAAAACCGCAGGAATATCGACTACCCGATTCATCCTTCACATGAAATATAAAAACTGGGCCATAATCATGGAAATTCGAAACCTGTGCCTCAACATCGTTATAATGTATTCTTAAAGCTGCAAGGCCATTATCGTAAACAGCTTTTATAAGTTCCGCCCATTCCTCCTTGGACATCTCTTTTTCCTCGCTATTTACTTCCAAGTCAGTTGTCTCATTGTTTAAGTTCATAGTTCCACCTGTCTCCTATCATACTATCATCCTGTAAAGTAGGCTTCATTGCGATCATATCATACGGCAGCTCTACTGCAAATCTATTATAGATTACCACAAATGGTTTCAGTCATCCAACAACGATACGGCAGCTCTGTCTTCGTCCTCTTAACAACAAGGGGAACAAATCCATTGGACTTGTTCCCCTTGTTTCTGCAACCTGCAATGGTTCAGCGGCGATCTATTTTTCCCCAGCTAATAGAACTTTAACAATCTTGTCTAGTTGCAGCTCCAGCGAATAGGGATCCTCCATTACAAACTCATCTTCTTTCTCACCGGAAGAACCATAATTGTAAACCTGTCCTTTTTTAACAGCAGGAACGCCCTTCCAGACATTGCTGTCCAAGATTTTTTCTGCTCCTTCATCTTCTGCCCCATACAGAAACACATGATCACCCATATATTCTGGCAACACCTCAAGAGAAATTTTCTCAAATCCGTTTTTCATATTGAGTGCATGTTCAGTAGGCGGCAGCTGCAGCATTTGATAGATGGTTGAACTACCATAATTACCGCCTTCGGCAGCCAGTACATACAAACCATCCCAACCAATTTGTACAATGGATACGGTCTCTCCTTCTTTGATGATTCCGGATATTTTATTTTTAGCTTCATCTACTTTTTGCTCATATTCTGCTATCCATTGCTCTGCTGCCTGTTCCTTACCGAATAATTCACTAATTCTACGGAATTTATCCAACGGTCCCGCTGTCGATTCGCCTTCCCAGTAAGGCAAAAAAACTGTCGTTCCGATTTTCTCATAAAGCTCAATATTTTCTTCAATTGAACCTATAATTAAATCCGGCTCTAGATAGGTTAATTTCTCCAGATTCATAGGAAAATCGCCTAGATCCTCAATGCCCGCAATCAAATCATTCGATATGCCTGATTTGCTGATCCATGCCTCGTTAAGCATGTAGCTTCTAACCCCGATAGGTACTATACCAAGTTTCACTAGATAACCTAAATATTGATCGGATGCCACTCGTTTAGGCTCGGCCGGTATCTCTACATCACCCTTCTGAGTAGATACTATTCTTGTTTTCACTGTAGCCGCAGCTTGCTGATTAATCTGTTCAGCATTTGTTCCTGCAGTCTTATTCGCTTGCACTTCTAAATTTACATTTGTATTTGCTGTACTCCCGCAAGCACTCACCAATAATGAAACACACATTACCAAAGCCATGATCGCGATCTTCGTTCTTCTTTGCATCAATAACTCTCTCCCTGTCTTATATTGAAAATGATTTTCATTATCATTATAAAGGTGATTATTATTTAGCAAAACGGCAATTCTATTCATCGATAAGGGCAATTCCTGATCTCTCCAATCATGAGCATGCTTCTTCCTAAATCGGGCAGGAGATATTCCGATATATTTCTTGAAGCTGCGACTAAGGGAGTGAGCATCCGGAAATCCCACCTGTTCAGCCACTTCCTGTAATGTTGCCTCCGTTCGCATAAGCAGTTGTATAGCTTGATTCATCCGCACTTGACTCAAATAATGAATCGGACTATTTTGCATCGTGTTCCTGAACTGCCTGGATAAATGTCCCTCACTGCAATCGAGCGCTTGGGCTATTGATTCTAATGTTATCATCTCAGAGTAATGCTCATGTATGTAATGAGTTGCCAGTGAAGCCAGGTCCGGCCTTATCGGTTTAACATCCTGATGATTCAGCTGCCTTAACAGCTCATAGACGAACTGATAAAAAATCGACTTCACATGCAGCTTACCGAGTGCAGTAGTTTGATTCCACTCTTTCTCCAACCGTGTTAGCTTATCAAATAAAGCTAAAGGATAGCTTGGAGCAAAAGCATATTGATATTGGAAGGGATTATTCTGTCCTATTCTGTTCACAAATTCCTCGCGATTCGGCAACGTTAGTGTCGGCTTGTACAAAATCATATAATATTCCAGCTCGTCTATAGCCAGAATAGTCAGATTCATTCCTTTCCCGCCATGAAAAATAAACGATTGTTTGGCAACATAGGCGTTCCCATCTAGCCATACCTCAGCACTTCCACGTATTGTATACAAAAATGCACTGGCAGGCAAACGATAAGCTCGCAGTGCTTCCCCATGCTCCATTGCTGAATGGCGAACATCGATTACCTGTATAAAAGCATGATTCCATATTAGTATGTGATCATTTAATTTCAATCGTTCCACTCCCCGTCCGGCTGCACATTATTACATTGAGAACAATTCTCGATTAAACTCCATTATAAATGATAGTCCTTCTGAGTGACAATTGCCTTTTTTACATTTGCCCATTCCGTCCACTCTGATCAATGCTTCCAATTCTTCTCGCATCTCAAAACAGAGAAGTAAGTTGTACCTGCACCAGAGATTCAAGCCAAACAAAAACAACGTGCACCGATTGAATATCGGTGCACGCTGGCTGCATAACTTTTTTCAATTGTCTACTTGACTGGGGTTTGACCCATGATAGGTTTTTTCACCTATTCCATGCTTACAACTATTTTGCAAAGCTATGATTGTCGATTGTCACAATAACATCTAAGCTGGACCAAAACGATCCTTTGGAAATATCGGGATTGAAGAAATAAACGGCATTCTCCACATTATTTTTGCCGTTAAGCGCATCTTTCGCTGCACGAAGTGAGCTTGCGTTTGGCTTACTTTTATCTAAAAGTCCATTATGCGCTGGAGGAAACTGCTTGCCTGAATAAATGACGTCGCGTATCGTATCCGGAAACCGCTCATCCTTCACTCTGTTTAATATAACATTCGCTAATCCAAGCTGTCCTTCATAGGATTCATTACCTGCTTCAACCATCGTAATCTTAGCTAGCAGCATATAATCCGCTTCCGTGAACGGTTTTGCTATTTGATCAACATTTGAAGGAATGACGACCTTGAGCTTTGTTCCCGGCTTGATCTTCGCCTTGCTATCGAGTCCATTCCATTTGAGCAGCTCTGATTTGGTGCTGCCAAACTCCTTGCTGATTTCATCCAAGCCATACTCTTCTGTTATTACAGCAGGCTGTACTTTTATAAGCTCAATAACGTTTGATTCTGCATTCAATACCACATTAGCATGCAGCATTTCTGACAATTGGCGCAGAGGAGCATACAGCCTATTGTCCTTTAAAAATGGCGCCGCATCCAATTTATAACGGGCTTCGTTAAAATATACGACTGGTACTCCATTTCCCAGCACGACTTTATCTTTTAATTCTGTATGTATGGTTACTTCTTCGTTCACATTATCCCAGCTCGACTTTGCACCGAACATATCAGCAATGCGGGCTACCGGAACAAACAATCGTCCTTCTGACACATAAAGCGGATCCGTTATCTTCACTATTTTCCCATTAAATTTAATCGTCCAATCTTCCGCAGCAGCTGCATTCCCTGCGTGGACACTCGACATAGGTCCGATACAAAGCAGAAACAAACCCAATATCATGGTGATGATAAGACCTCTAATCCGCTTGGCATCTCTGATCATGCGTACCTCCCAGTTAATTAAGTTGGTGTAAAATCCAACGTTCATCTTCTGGGCAAAATTATATCACAGTTTATTGGGACTTTAGCATTAACATTTTCACAGAATTAACCACAAACGATACAAAAGGACAAAAAAATGAAAACCCTTACTTCATTAAGATACAGGAAGGCGGTATAAAATCAGAAAGCCAAACGCCATTATTAGCCAAATAAAAGCTGACGCCAAGAGATAATGCAAGCTCGGTGTTAACATGCAGGATGACTAGTTCTCCTCGCCTTTTTCCTGCAAGTGTAGCAAAATCAAGCGATTCCGAAAGATGAACATATTGTCTTCCCATTGGCTTTAAACCTTCGGCTAAAATAATATTCGAAACCTTAGTGTTCGTTCCATGAAACAATAGGCCAGGGGGCTTCGCCTCTTTATAAGTTATTCTTTCAACGCTATGTCCATAGTTTGCACGAATAGAGTCACCCGTAATTTCATATCGCTGCTTCTTACAATGACGGACGACTTGCTCAATATCACTATTTTGAATGCTGCTCCATCTTGCTTCATTCCGAATGGAGGAAACGAAATCATCCAGTTTACAAAATCCCTCTTGGTCTAATGTAATGCCAAAAGCATCAGGCGAATGCCTCAAAATTTTACTCATGAACTTACTTAGAGATTCTTCTTGTTTTTCCGTTAACATTTTGTTGTCCCTCCTTTTTCAGAAATTTATGTTATTGGAACCTGCCTGTCTCACTAATGGAAAGTGCTTGCCGAATCGTCTCCGCAACGATATCCTCCGCAGTTTGACCAGAAGTAAGCATCCTTGTCCCTTGACCAGCCCATAGGGACATATATTCTGAATTGTTTTGGCTGCTTGCAGCGTTTCTTATATCACGAGTCACGGTGTTTTGAGTAGGAAACGGAAGGGGCTCGATCCCGTTCTCTTCCCATTGCTTAACAAATGAATTGCGTATGCCTCTAGCTGGTCGACCCGAGAAAGCTTTCGTAATAACTGTGCTCTCCTCTGTACTTTTCAGCAGAGCCTGCTTATAAACCTCATGCGCACCAGATTCAATCGCTGTAAGAAATCGCGTCCCCATCTGGACACCCTGTGCTCCTAAAATAAGTGACGCTACTAATCCTCGTCCATCCATAATGCCGCCCGCAGCAATGACTGGAATGCTCACACGATCTACAATTTGCGGTACCAAAGCAAATGTTCCAATATTTGCACCCAGCTGATGCTCGGTTATGTCAAACGTTCCTCGATGTCCGCCCGCTTCGCTGCCTTGGGCAACTATCGCATCGCAGCCTGCTTGCTCCGCCAGAAGCGCTTCGTTCACCGTAGTTACCATCGCAACAACAAGAAGATTAGCCTCTTTAGCTTGCCGCAAGAAAGGCTCCGGAAGAATACCGAATGCTGTGCTGATGACAGGAACCTTCTCTTCGAGCAAAACAGCAATTTGTTGGTCAAAACGATCGGGAGTCGTCACATGTTCCGCACTCGCAAGAGAAATTCCAAGCACATTCCGCATAAGGTTTAGCTCTCGCTGAACTTCTCCAATTCGAGTACTGTCATCCGAAGTTTGCGTCGCAAAAAGATTAACTGCAAAAGGCTTATCTGTCAGCTTGCGGATTTCATTAATCGTTTCTCGAATGGCAGCCGGCTCCATATATGCAGCGCCAACCGTTCCTAGTCCACCTGCATTCGATACTGCTGCTACCAATTTTACAGTCGATGGCCCGCCAGCCATTCCAGCTAAAAAAAGCGGATAACGAATATTAAACAGTTGGCAAACCTCAGTATGTAGATTTATATTCATGTTTTCTTCTCCAATTTGTTATGATTTTTTGAATCATTAGAGTCAACCCAGTTATTATTCTTATTCTCTTAAATTGTACACTTTTTATTTTCTTAGATCGATTTTATCATATAAAAAAAACGCAGCCTAATCAGGCTGCGTTAAATCTTATCTACGTTATTTATTCTAAGCCATGCTCATACCGAATGTCATACAATCCTTGAATCAGCAGCTCTCCTGGATCACGATTCAACTGCAAATGTGTTAACAATAGATGCAAAGAAACAGCACATACGTTATTTCCATCTATGATTGCTGGAAAACCCACTTCAAAAATCGGACCGTGGTCTTCCTTCCAAGCCAGTCCCGCATGTACCTGTTCCGGAGCAAACTCTTCTGTTACAGCTTTTATACATTGCGGTACGAGTACTTTGTCTATGATCTCTTTAGCCTCATCTTCATTCGTAGCCGGTTTAGGCAAAGGCTTGCCACCTTCTGTCTCCATAAGATCGACGAAAAAAGAAGCCAACCATACTGCTGGATCATTATCCGATTGGAATCTAGCAATTAACTCGCGCAGAAAAAATCCGCACGAATATACACTACCCGATTCATCCTTCACGTTAAATACAAAAACCGGGCCGTAATCTACGAAATTTGATACCTGTGCTTCAACCTCGTTAAAGTGCATTTTTAAAGCTACAAGACCATTATGGTGAACAGCCTTTATAAGCTCAGCCCATTTCTCCTCGGACATCGCAGCTTCCTTATTATTTACTTCCTCGTTAGTTGTCTCATTATTCGTTGTCATCGTCTCACCTGTCTCCTATCCTACTATCATCTCGTAAAGCAGGCTATATTTAGCTATCTCGTAGGGTAACTCGTCTTCAATGCGATTATGGAATGCCACAAATGCTGCATCTATTATTATAGGCATGTGTCAATCAGACTAGCAAACACTAGACGATAGCAAATAGAGGATATTCAACGGATTACGACAGAGGGAATGATGCAATTTTTAATCAGAGGCCATATATCACGAGGTTTGTTGACGATTTTGGAAGCTATAGCTACTATCAAATCTTTGGCCGGAATGCAAATAATAGCATTGCCTCCATCGCCCATTGCCATATATGCATAATTCCCATCCTCTTCATGCAGCCACCACAAATAACCGTATTTGTTCGCATTCATTGTGATCGACTCATCATGCCACTTTGTGGAGATTATCTGTTTATCTTCCCAAATGCCGTCATTTAAATATAGAAATCCAAAACGCGCCATGTCTCTGAGCGTTAGACAAAGCCCCCAACCCCCTGTCGAATTTCCGTTAGGGTCATGAATCCATCCTTTTAGGCTTTTCCCAAATACATCTTCGAGACCAAACGATTTCATTTGACGATCAGCTATGATTTTCATCCCAATTGGCCCAAACAACTGCTCATTTGCAAACTCACGAGCGCTTTTACCTGTCGTGCGTGTCAAAATAACCGACAGCAGATGTGCACCCGCAGTACAATACTGAAACTCGCCCATTCGCCCTTTTTGTCCCAGTAGGTCAAGCGTATATTTGGTCCAATCCTTTTGCCTCCGCAGTCTGTCCAGCGGCTCCTGCGCTCCCCCTCCTGGTTTCCATGTAAAAGGAAACGGCGCCGTCATCGTGAGAAGCTGCCGGATCGTTACCGCCCGCTTCTGAATGTCGCTGGCAACGGAAACATATTCGGGGAAGAAATCCAGTACCTTTTCGTCTACACTTTTGATATATCCTTTGTCTATAGCGATGCCGATGAGAGCAGATGTGATGCTTTTTGTAACCGAAGCTACATGATGGGTATCACTAGCGATAAAGCTGTTTTCATATTTTTCAAAGGCGATATAACCCTTATGCACAACAACAATACCATTTAGATTACTATATTGTGTCTTTATTAGTTGGTTAAGTTCGGAAAACTTTTCTGTGTCCATGCCGAGAGCTGCTGGCTCCCTCGTCCGCCACTCTGTTGTTGGCCAGTAATCTCTTTGCATTATAGATACCTCCCGGTTAAGGACTGTGGATTTCCTTTCAGCACATCGGGTGAACCTTCTGCAATAATATAACCTCCTTCTGGGCCGCCGCCTGGTCCAAGTTCTATCATCCAGTCGCAGGAAGCGAGAACAGCCGGGTTATGCTCAATAACGATTACAGAATTCCCATTTGCTATAAGCTCGTCTAACAATTCGATGAGCTTTGCGGTATCATACAGACTAAGACCAGTGGTAGGCTCATCCAGTATATACAGGGTATTCCCTTTCCGTCTTCGGCCAATCTCTTTAGCGAGTTTTATTCTTTGCGCTTCTCCGCCGCTTAAAGAGGGTGTGGGCTGACCCAGTTTTAAGTATCCGATCCCCATTCGATCCATTACTTTCAAAGCTGTCACAATCACCTTGTTGTCTTCAAAGAAAACAACCGCTTCCGAGACGCTCAGTTCTAAGATGTCCAAAATATTTTTACCTTTGTATTCGATCGATAACGCGTCATCGTTAAACCTTTTCCCACAGCATGCTGTGCATGGTTTTTCTATTTTCAAATTGCCGCCCAGCCAGATTGCCGTATGTCCACTGCCGCAGCATTCCGAACATGCGCCTTTCGAGTTGAATGAGAAGTGGGCTGAAATAAAATTCCGCTTCACTGCTGCCGGCTGTTTGGCAAACAAGCTGCGAATTTTATCCCAAATGCCGATATAAGATGCAGGATTGGAGCTCGAGCTCCTGCCTATAGGTGCCTGTGATATTTCGGCGTAGCCACTAATATGCTCCAAGCCCTCCAACCTGTCCGCAGCCATTTGAGTCATCATGGCTTCTACCTCATTGCCCATTTCGGTTTCTTCGTTGCTGTCCTGCTTATTACGAAAATGGTTTTTCAGGAGAGGGAGCAGCGTATTTGAAATCAGCGAGCTTTTACCGCTTCCCGACATACCTGCAATCCCGACCATTACACCTAAAGGAATAGCTGCTGTCACATCCTTGAGGTTGTTCGTTTTGGCATGTCGAATGGTTAGACAAGGTACTGTTTCAATACACGGATGTTTAGTTCTGAACGGCATGGTCATTTTGCCTGAAAGATATTGGCCAGTGATAGACTCTTTGCACTCGAGCAATCCTTCTAAATCACCCTCATAAATAACCTCTCCACCTTCAATACCCGCCATGGGTCCTATATCTATGATATGCTCTGCTATTTTAATTGCATTATTATGGTGCTCTACAACAATCACCGTATTGCCCAGATCTTTGAGTGCGCGTATAAATTTTAAAACATCCGATTTTTCAGACTCATGCAGCCCTGCTGTAGGTTCGTCGAGAACATAGATCATCGCATCCATTTTTGCATCCAAATGTGAATGCAGAAATAATCGCTGTATTTCTCCACCACTCAAAGTTGGCATTTCTCTGTAAAGGGAAAGATGGCCGAGGCGTGCTTTAATCAAGTTATTCGTTTTAAGCAATATTTCTTGCAGCAAGTTTTTCCCCATCATTGTGAATGTGTTTTGCTGGAACAAATCTTCAAGCACATCATTCACTTCTGAGATTGTCATCCGCCCAAGTTGACCAATATGCTTGCCATTTAACAGCACTGCCCTTGCCTCTTCACCCACTCTAAATCCATGGCACTCGGAACATACAATATTAGCATACACACCATTTAACGGTTCTCCTCTATGAAGGCGAGTATGAAATATGTTCGTTAAACAGGCGCTGCGTTTTTCAGAATTGCCGTTTGCATAATGCCCATAGATGATTTCTCCCCTTACTTCTTCTGGCAGTTGTAAGAAAGGAATAGCTAAATAGGAATGGAACTTCCTTTGAAATAATCGCAAATAACCTGGAGTTAAGCCGACTCCATCAAGAACCTGCTCCAAAGTCATACGGCTATCTGAAACAAGTTTTTCCATATCAACTTCAAAATACGATCCTCGCCCAGAGCACTTGATACACATTCCATTTGGAGAAAGGTTGGAAAAATAACTTGGCGACAATCGCTCCTCGCTATTCCCGCATTCTAAGCAGAATAGGTTGTCATTCACAGCTGTTCCGCAGGTGGAGCAACGAATTGACCCTTCTCCAGCATAGAGCAGTGCCACCCTATTCATAATATTGGTCTTTGAGCCTACGGTTGAGCGCGTGTTGCTTTGACGGATCGTATTTTGCTGCACGGCTATGGCTGGGCTTAAACCTTCTATACTGTCGAATTTGTCTTCATTATCAAGCCCAGCAACAATACCTAAGGATTGCAAGTATTGCTTACGTCCTTCCTCAAAAATAATATCAAACACAAGGCTGGATTTACCTGATCCGCTGACGCCAGTTGCTGCCACCAGCTTGTTTTTTGGAATTGAAATGTCTACGTTCTTGAGGTTATGCACTCGTGCCCCTTTTATCGTTATGTTTTTCTGCTCCATCTCATCGCCCCTTATTCTAGATTTGACTATGCAAGAGGTCCTATCGGCAAATAAATATCTACGACATGTTTTGTTTGTGGGTTTGGGTCTGGTTCGCTGACATATACTTCAAAACTTGAGGTGTCACGAGGAAGATAACCGCTTTGGGGCAGCCATTCGCCGCATAAATAGTCCCAAGCTTCACTATACTCATTTTGGTATATTTCAAAATGACCTACAGCGTATTTGCTGGAAGGAATAATCATGATTCCGACATCACTATCCCCTTTTTCGATGACCTTGGCAGCACTGCTTGGGATTGTCACACAAAGGCTGGTTCTTCTATGATGATCCTCTGTAATTTCCGGATGATCATGATAGATCGTCAACACTTTTATGCTGCTCGAATCGATGAGGTTCCATTTGCTTAAATAAGTGAACAGCTGGTGCATGAGTGATTCAAAAACAAGCTTTAATTGTTCATAGGTGCCAAGATGCCTCACATAGGCAACATTCATGTCGCCAATCGTCTTAATGGTTACCTTTCCTTTTACCTTATTTTCATCATCCTTTTTTGTCATTTTCAGCATACTTTCATGATAAGGAGATATTTTTATCAAGTCTTTGCAATTCTTGCGATATTGGTTTCTATAATAGCTTGGGCTTACACCATAATAATTTTTAAACGCCCGTGAAAAAATCGCAGTATCCGTAAAACCAAATTGATAAGCGATAGCCGTAACTGTCATATCTGGCCGATGAATGAGAAAATTTAATGCTTTCTCCAGCTTCACTCGGTTTACGTATTGCAGCAATGATTCATTCACGATCCCTTTAAAAACTTTATGAAAGTGATACTTTGAAAACCCAGCAATGGAAGCAAGCTCATCTAGTGAATGAGAGTCACATACATTTGCTTCTATATAATCCTGCACTTTATGAATGCGACGCAAATACTCTTTTTTACTTTGAGAAATTGTCATATATGATCCCTCCGCACCTTTTGGAGCAACATTAGTCCATTACAGAATACAGAATAACATATGTTAAAATATGTTTTTTCAAAAACAATTCAATAATGTATTACATTTGTGTATTGTTCTGGCATCTGATGAAGTTTAGAATGAATAAAACTTCAAGAGAAGCGAGTGAGGACTAAAATGAAAATGTGGATTGAAAAATGGAAACACCTGTTAGGTATTCTTTCCATTCCTCTTCAGGGGTTTATTTATATGGGGATTGCCAGCAATATTGGACCGGACATTATTTTGGATTATTTTTGGATAGATACGTTAATTCCTTTTGTAAAATGGTTTATCTTCCCTTATATAAGCTGGATGCCTGTTTTATATCTAAGCTTTTTGTATCTAGCTGTTAAACATCGCCGTATTTATTGGCGTACTCTATTGATCTATAATATTTCCGTCATGGCATGCAATGTTGTTTTCTGGTTTTTTGCTACCCTTGTCCCTCGGCCCGATGTTGATGGCGCTGACTTGGCGAGCAGGCTTGTTAATTTTATTTACGAGTCTGACGCACCCTTTAACTGTTTTCCTAGTGTCCACTGCTTAACAAGTTATTTGCTATTCATAACTTTGAAACGTGAATTAATTGTCAAACTGTCTGTTAGAGTCTTTATGTACATTTTGTTGTGGCTCATTATCATCTCCACTGTCTTCACCAAGCAGCATGCACTCATTGATGTATTTGGAGGAATTCTCTTCGCTGAAGTGACATACCAGGTTGTCCATTATATCTCATCTCGAAATCAACGGCGTGACAAGCAGGCTACTACAAGTATGTAGCAATGGGATCTATGATCATTACAAAGGGCTGGAAAGTAGAGGTAACAAAAGGGAGGACCATCTCAGAAATCAGAATTGGTCTTAACTGGCAGACTTACATAATGAGGAGTGGGTTTCCTGCAAACTTGCTTCCACCAAAGAAGACCGTTCCCCTATTATGTATAGGAAAACGGCCGCCGCTTAATTTACTACTTCTTCCCGTTCTCCCCAAGTCGTCACTCTGACGCTAACTAGAGGTTTCGGATCGCCTTCGAATTTGCAACTGAATGATAGCGGCTGTCCACCTTTTCTTACGATTGGCGCATCGGCGGAAGCATGAATGGTTCTTAGCAGATTCCAGTTCTGATCATAAACTTTACCGATTCTGTCACCTTCACAAACGAGATATTGGTTCACGAAAACTTCTGTATCAAACGTCATGTATACACCATTCGTATAAAAAGTTGGACGTTTAATCGAAGCATCATCGTTTCCATATGAAGGAATGACACGCAGCGTAAATTTTAGCGGTTGATCCGCATATCGGTTGAAATGCGTCCAATCTGCTCCTCCTGGCTGGCCTGGCTGCAGCTCCGCCGGGTTGCATACGAGCGGTTTTGAGATATGAACAGGGTATAAATTCCACTTTCCTTCACCTGAAGCTTCCAAATGCCAATCGCTTTTCGGGTCCTTCAACCGTTCCCGTTGTTCGGATGTGAAGGCGCCGGCTTGTCTTGCTGTCTCCCACTCGCGCACGGATGTAAATACCGACTCAATGTTACCGTTTCGCCCAAGCACCTGCATATCGGCAACTAAAGCAAAACCAGCGTTAAAACCTGCCGCTTTCGATAATACCCACTCTATTTCATCAGGTGACGTCGCTTCGAACTGATCGGAAGCAGAACGAACAAGAAACCATCCAAGCATTGACGGAATGAAGTTACGGGCAAAATACCGCTGGTTGGTAAGCCGCCATTCTAGCTGCCCTTCACGTGTTGCAGCACCCCAAGGCTCGCCCCAGTTGAACCTTGTGAATACATGCCACAAATAGTTTGGAACGACAATGCTAGCATCGTTAATGACTTCTTCTCCCCAGCCGTCATAACACATTTTCACAAAACGATTCACTCCATACCCGTCATGACCTGTTGCATAGCAGCCTTCCAAACCATCAAATGATATTTGCTTCAAGCCCGTTTTCATAAATAGCTCGTTGATGCGAACGCAATATTCGTCCTGCAGCTCAATGTTCGGGAAAAATACATCGTAAGGGTGATCCCATAGTCGACCTATAATCGTACCGATTTCATGCGTCGCGATGGTTGTTCCATTTACTCCACGCTTAACGCCTGTCAGCTTCCACGGCGCGCTTTCTGTAACTCCATCATATTCGATTTGTTCACTTCCGATTTGTGCTGTATGCCGGAACAAATGTAGTTGAAACGGCGCGGGATCATCAACCTCGATACAATCTGCTTCTAAGTCAACCGTTGCAACTAATTGCGACATGCCTGCCATTTGCAGCCTTTCATCCGGAACTGGCGTTACATAGGAATCATTTAATGTCGTAAAGTTGGATAGTGTATGCACGCCGACATGAACACCCTCACCTTCTGCCATCGCCACAGAAGACTTTAAACCCTCATCGCCATTCGGGAAGCTTTTTGGCTTCAGAGTGAAATGTCCCCAATTGATGAATGGATCGGGATGATACACGTATTTGAGACCAGCCATTTTCGTAAAACGTACAGCTTCGGACATTGTAGATTCGGAGAAATCCGTAATCAGGTACGATTGGTTTGCCATAGGCGATATTTTACCCCAGACCCCTTCGATCATAGGATGAGGCAGCCCTTCTCCAATCTCAATCGCTTCAATCGTCGCAAGCACATGCTGTAACTCACAACCGAACAGAGCAATACTTGTTCCAACGATAGATGCGTCGTCCCCACTTATGGGCGCTGTTTGAACAAGCGGTAAGTTCCATGCCGGGCGACGAAAGCTCTTCGACCGATTTCTAGCAAATGCCTGCAGCAGGCTTCCTTCGCTTGTTGGCCATGCTGCGCAAACATCATACTCGAATTTACTATCGGATATTTGCTGACTGTCAGGATCCGGTTTTACGTTCCCGTTGTCCGAATAACTTTGCTGCACATTTTCCAACCGATCGAGCTCGATCGGCCACCCCCCGACAGTCTTGATATTCAATGCCTGAAGGCCAATCGCGAATTGTCCATTATGAACGACACCAACCGATTCACCGATCGAACCGGCAACCGTTGTCATATACGGTCCCCATATGACCCCATCCACGTCGGCACCTTCAATACGCTGAATCTCAAATGTCGCATACTGCGATTTTTCTGCTATCAATACATCGACCACAGCACCGCTATCTGCAAATTCAAATGTTATTAGCCCCAGTACCGCGTTCAAGGATGCCTTCGAAGGCACTTCCATTCGACCATCGATGACAATGCGTATAAGCACAGTAGTCTGCGAAGTTGATGCATACGCATGATCCCCGCTATCGTTCATAGCTGTGATTTGACCTTTTTCGTTCAACTGCAATTTTAAGACACCAGCGTTTATGGTATACATAGTTCTCCTATCTCCCTGCTGCATAATTTTTCATTTAAGCGCATTCTTAGATCGATAATTAGCTTAGCAAAATGATTATGATTTTAAATTGTCGTCATATACTTGTTGCGCTTCTTTTAATACATCATTGCCGCCCATCTTTTTCCATTCAGCTACAAAACTATCGAATTCGCTCAGCGGTTTGCGACCCGTAATAAAATCTATAAAATTTTGCAGTGTATACTGTTTCAACTTATCCTGCGTTTCATTGTAGATGGGCTTGTTGAATGGTGCTAGAATATCAATATTTCTCGTTCCCTTGGCACGTGTATCTTTCGCAAGCTGACGCAGACTTTCTTCAGATGTATATGACGTTTGAAATTCGTAGTCATTGAACGAGCCTGCCATCGAGTAACCGCCAAGCCCTATTTTTTTGCGTTCTTTCTCGTCTGTATATGGAGCGATGAATTCAACCGTTCCTTTGTCGCTCTTATTCCAATGGACACCTTTCTCTCCAAAGTTCATTTTTTCATAAATTTCCGGATCAAATTGGGTAGCTTCGAAAATTTGCATGTATTTAATCAGTTTTTCCTGGTCTTTTTCTAAATGCTTACCGAACATAACACCCGATGCAAAGGCTGGGTTGTACTGTGATATGCCGTATTTCCCATCGGGTCCCTTAATTCCGCCTTCAATTGCAAAATTAAAGCCCGGGTACTTCTTAGCCAGCTTGTCATACCACTGTTCTCCACCAAGGAATGCGTTGCCCGGCAAGAACGCCCACCAATAATATTCAATCGCTCCTATTTTGTCCGTAAGCACTTTGTCTTCAACATTATTACCTTTATTAACGACAAATTCGGGATCAATCAATTCATTTTTATACCAACGGTTCAGAACTTCAAGCGCTTGCTTGGCGCCTGGTTCAATTTCTCCACGGACGATTACTCCATCTTTCTCACGGAATATATTAGGATAAGCATCATATGCGCCAAACACGGAGCTGAAAATAGATTCGATATTTTCACCTGCTGCTGTGATGCCATACGTATCTTTTTTACCATTGCCGTCAGGATCCTCGTTCCGGAATTTCGTCAATGCAGCTTCCATCTCATCAAGCGTTTCCGGTGTTTTTGTTATGCCTACTTTTTTCAACCAATCTTCACGAAAACCAAGCTGTATACCATCGATACCAATATCCCAGATGACCGGTAATCCATAGATTTTCCCATCTCTTCTTATATACTTAAATGGATCTTCCCCAAGGTAACGTTTAAGCCACTCCGTATATTTCGGCATATTTTGTTCAATTAATTGTTGCGGAATTTCAGCGGCAACATCCTGTTGGAGAAATTTATCGTAATCCGTAAACGATGGCTCTTTCCACCAATCTGGAATTTCACCAGAGGATATGAGAAGGTTCAGTTTTTCTTTCATCGCTTCCCTGGTTGATGCTATACTTTCCAAATCGACGTTGTACTTCTCTTTCAGTGCATTTAATCCGACAGAATCTGTCGTTTGATTCTCATCTAAATTCCAAAACATCAATTTCATTTTTTTATTCGTCGCTTCTCCATTGACTGCCGATTGTTTATTCCCATTATCAGTCTGATTACCCGAGGAATCATTTTTGCCGCATCCCGCCATGATCGACATCAGCATAACTGCGGATAGCCCTCCTAGCAATACACGCTTCTTTATCATTTCAACCAGCCCTCTCTGTTTATGAAATATTATCTATTAGGGGAGTTACCCTTTAATAGCGCCAATCATAACGCCTTTGACAAAATACTTCTGGATAAATGGATAAACGACCAGCATTGGAATGATCGAGAACATGACAACCGTGGCTTGCAGCTGTCTTCCCGAAAACTCTGTTGTTTTACCGATATTTTGAATGACGCTGTTAATATCCGCCATGTTGTTTTGAATAATAATTTTGCGTAAAACAATCTGCAGAACTTGCTTATTCGGATCTGAAATGTAGATCATGCTGTCAAACCATGCATTCCAGTGGCCTACACCTACCCATAAAGCAATCGTAGCCAGCACTGGCTTCGATAAAGGTATGACGATCTGAGTAAATATCCGCAAGTAACCTGCACCATCCACTCGTGCCGACTCTTCCAGTTCTTCCGGAATCGAACGAAAAAAATTTCGCATAATCAATACGTTAAACGCACCAATCATTCCCGGAATAACAAGCGACCAAATCGTATCAAGCATATTCAGTTCCTTAATAAGCAGGTACGAAGGAATCGTCCCCCCAGCAAACAACATCGTGAACAAAATCATGCTTGTAAACGATCGGTTGAAGGGAAGGTCTTTTTTTGCTAATGGATAAGCGGTTATGGCCGTGAAAAATATAGATAATATAACACCCAGCACGGTTCGAATAATCGTATTCCAGTATCCCGTCCATAGCGCATCGAACTTAAAGGCCAGCTTGTAGCTCTCGAACGTGAGCTGTGTCGGCAACCATATGAAGCCTGATGAATAGGCAGCACTGTCTGCTCCTGCTCCATCTAAAGAAATCACGACCTGCGTCCAAAAGGGATACAATGTGATAAAGATAATACCTGCCAGAATGAGATACAAAAAGACGTCGACTATTTTGTCTGCCGTTGATTTTTTTATGTTAATCATCGCTCTCGCTCCCTCGTCTAATTAAGAAAATTACCATATGGCATGCTCCTTGCCGCCAATCCATTTCACTATCTTATTTACGATAACGATCAGGATCAGAGCAACCACGGATTTGAACAATCCAACGGCCGTCGCGTAGCTATAGTTCATCTCAATTAAACCTTTGCGATACACATAAGTATCGATTATGTCTGAAACGTTATACACTTTGACATTATACATATTGAATATTTGATCAAAACCCGCATCCAAAATACCGGACATTGATAGAATAAGCATAATGGCTATAACGGGCGCAAGCATCGGAATAGATATATAAACCATCCGTTTAAACCGGCCAGCTCCATCGAGTACAGCAGCTTCGTACAACTGCGGATCGATGCTCGAAATGGCTGCGAAATAAATAATTGAACCCCATCCGAAGCCTTGAAAAATACTCGTCGCCACAAGTATGGTGCGGAAGTAACGATCATCCGCCAAGAATAACATCGGATCGCCGCCTAATAGTTTTACAATGCCATTGATAGGACCGTCCAAGGAAAACAACGTAAAAAATATCCCAGCCATGACAACCCATGATATAAAATGGGGTAAATAGGATACAGTCTGAGCTAACCTCTTGAATTTCATATTTGAAATCTCACTCAATAACAATGCAAAAATGATGGGTACCGGGAAACCAAAAACCAGCTTGCTTAAACTGATAATTAGTGTATTTTTCAACACAGTGTAGAAATACGTGTCGTTCATAATCTTCTCGAAATGATGAAGTCCAGCCCATGGACTTCCGATGATGCCCTGTGTAATTTTAAAATCTTTGAATGCCAACAATACGCCGTACATGGGGAGATAATGAAATAGAATGTAATAGACAACTGCCGGAATCATCATAATCAGCAGCACACGGTATTGTTTATATTTTTTTATCTTCTCCCTCCTCAGCACCTGTTTCGTGCTAATTGCCCTAATCGTATTGCTCATTGCTTTATTCCCTCCTTTTTGTAAGCGGTTCCATTGTGCTAAAGAGAATATAACATAGGAAACTTATTTAATAATTATCAAATATTTTAGAAATGATGCAGTTTATTACGGAGTTTAAAAAAACCCGTCCGGCTAGCCGGCGGGCGAAGTTGAATTTGGGAGAATAAGTTGTTTATAGTGTGGAACTATACAAGCTTTTTGGAATAACGATGGTCATAACTGTACCATAGCCAAGTCGACTTTGGATGGAGATGCCGTATTTAGTGCCGAACCGCAGTTGCAGACGCTCGTTGACATTTTTGAGGCCATATCCTGTCGATTGCATCGTAAGTATCGTATCGATCGTCTCCTTCTCCATACCTGGACCGTTGTCTTCAATCGCGAAATTGACCGTCCCTTTACCAAGCCAGGCACTAACATACAGTAGACCCTTTCCATTATTTTTCTGTTTGATACCATGCTTGATTGCATTTTCTGCGAGCGGTTGAAGAATTAAATTTATTGTTGAATAATCGTTAACCTCCTCATCGATCTTATAAACCACATCGAAGCTATAATCACCCATAACCTGAATAATCTCAATATAGGATTTGATATTCTCCAATTCGTTGCGCACAGTAATAATATTGTTGCCTTGATTAAGAGCCGTTCGATAAAATTTCGACATCGATGTAACGACATGACTAATTTCCGGCGCTTCGTTTTTGAGCGCCTTCCAATTGATGAATGAGAGCGTATTGTATAGAAAGTGAGGATTGATTTGCGATTGCAGCGCTTTCAGCTCGGCCTCTTTCTGAATGATTTTACTTCGATAGGTTTCATCGATCTGTTCATTAAGCCGATTAAGCATCTTGCCGAACCGATTAGTCAGTTCGCCGATTTCATCCCTGGCCTCACTTTGAACCTGTAAATCCAATTCTCCCCATTCGACCCGCTTCATTATCGCATTAAGTGAGAATATCCGTTTGATGAATGTTTTGGAAAAAATCGAAATAATGATCAGCAAGCTGACAATACAAGCAAGGATCACGATTAGCGTCGCATTAATGATTGAACCTGCGTTATGGGACACAAGCGCTGCGGGTACGAAACAATAGACCGTCCAATTAGCCTGAACGATCTTCTTCTTGACAAGAAACATTTCCGTTTGACCGGTGCGTACCGTCCCCTCATTCATTTTCATCATGTCTTTGAAGTCAAAGGCAATCAACTTTGCACTTTGATTCGCATATACGATTCGGTTATTGTCATCAGAGATAATGACAGCATACTCCTGATCGAGATCGGTAATGTTTTTGAAGAAACTGTTCTCATTAATTCGCATATAGACCATATTCGTATTGGGCTCTTTTAGAGTTTTTGGGAATTTATGAATGACAAACAGTTCGTTATCCTCATATTTCCATAGCGGTTCTATCCCTTTCATAGCTTCGTTGTACCATGGCTTCTCGTTAACCCGTTTATATGAAACTACTGAATCGCCGAATTCTGGAACAGTGCTTTGCGTGTAAAAGGTTATTTTCTCAATGTCCTTGTCAAGGTTCATCATCATGATAAAATACGGATCTAAGAAATCTTTCAAATCCCGTGAAAGATTGACTAAGTCGATATAATCGTTGGCTACAATCTTCTGAAACATCTTAGTAAATACAATCGATCGAATCGCATGATTGTAACGTTCAACCGAATTGTCAATATTCTGAGTAACGGTATTCACATTCTTATCAATCCCTTGCAGTGCCTGCAATTTGAGCATGTCCTTTGATTGATTGTAGGCGTATATGCCAAGCACCATAATAGGAATGATAATAACAATTAAATAAGATAGAAACAGTTTTTGATTAAACCGTAAACGATTGAACAAACCATAGATCAGCCGTTTCATCGTTTATGCCTCTTCTCTGTATTTGGAAGGCGTTCGACCAAAATGATTTTTGAATAACGAGCTGAAGTAGGAGAAGTTGTTATAACCAACATCCTGGCCGATATCGATAATTTTACGATTGGTTGTTATAAGCAGTTCCTTTGCCTTTTCCATTCGGTGCACGGTCATGAACTTATTAAGACTTATCCCTTTCTGTTTCTTGAATAGATGGCTCAAATAACTAGGAGATAAATAAACCCGCTCCGACAATAATTCCAATGACAAGTCAGTCTGATATTCGTTCTCGATGATTCGGACGACTTCATCAATCGCTTTGGAGGTCGCTTCCAAATTCGTTTCGCAGAAAGACTCGTTTTCCTTTAGAATACGCAGTACTACTTTACGCAAATCGCTCAACTTTACCGTTTTATAGATGTCCTCCAAACTATGCTTGAATCTATCGTTATTCTTTTTTATAGAGGCATTGAATGCAGCTTTGACAATTTCGGTGCACACATATTTTACATAGATAACCGTTAAATGCTCACTGTTTTGTAGAGCATCAAACAGTTGCTCGACATACAGTTGCGCGATATCATATCGGTTGTGCTGAATATTTTGCGTCAATTGCGTTAACACATCATTTACTACTGCTGTCATATCGCCCTGAGCAAATAATGTGCGGTTTGCCAGCATCACCGTACCCTCATCGAAAAAGAACTTGTTTTCCAGCATCGTTTCCATTTCGTGAAATTGTTTGTGGAGCTGCTTCACATCATCCATCAATCCGCTGATCACAACACAAATATCATTATCGTACATATCCTGGAATATCCGGATCAATTGCTGGCCAAGCTCCGTTATAGCTTCCAGCGACTCGTCGGGGGTTGTTTCCAAGAACAGCAGCGCTTGAAACTCATTCAAATGAATAAAATCGATATTGCGATGAATGAGTTCGCCCAACTGCTCTTCGATATCGAGATCAAGCCGATCGAAAAAGCGTTTACGAGAATCCAGCATCAGCATCCGCATGTAAGGATAATTTTCGAACCTGCCGGTAGGCACCTTCAGATCCCGTTTGTCATCCGTCTCCTCTGCTTTGCTGAGTATAATATCAGTAAGCTGCTTCTGCTTTTCGTATCTGACTTCCTTCAAATAGGCAGCTTCGAGCCTTTCCTGCTGAACCTTTAACTTCAACGCTTCCTCGCACAGTTGGATGATCTCGGTCATATTCTTAATAAATTCGCTAACCTGCACAGGTTTTAATATATAATGGATTGCCTTCAGATCGATTGCCTTCTGTGCATACTCGAACTCACCATAGGCGCTCATAAACATCGTTTTGATAGGCTTACCTAGTTCACGAACCTTCTCTGCTAGCTGTAATCCGTCCATCCCGTTCATCCGGATATCGGTGAGCAAGATGTCAATATCATGGCTTTCGATATACAGGAGAGCGCTTTCACCACTGTCAGCTTCAAAGATCTCCAAATGCAGTCCGTATTTATCAACGAGAAACCTAACGCCATCCCGTTCGAACTTGTCATCATCAACAACAAGCATTTTTAACAAGTACATCACCACATTTCGCCAGAAATATTTTCAATGGGAGTTTACCACTAAGTCAAGCTATTCATATACCAATACAGTACTATACTTTTCAGTTCTTTAACAAACACATCTTTACCAACCTGATATCCTGCAAAGGCAACTGCTACAATAACGCCGTCATCGAGAGCTTCTTTGGCACAATGAAACCTAAATTTCTTTATATTAATGAATTTGAAAGTATTGAACATTTTAATCATGAGCTATCAAAATATATTGATTATTACAATAACAAGCGTATTAAGACAAAATTAAAAGGAATGAGTCCGGTACTGTACCGGACTCATTCCCAGAAAATCGCCTAATAAAATAAACTGTCTCACTTTATGGGGTCACTTTAATACCTCTACTCAGCTTTTTAATGATCATTTCATTCCTTAATGCTTAATCCTAAAAAATTATGCAAAAACAATAATGCTAATGCATTCCTAGCTTCACATGATTAAAGAGTCAGCCTCCGAATAAGCCAAACAAGCTGACGCCGTTAAAATACCGGAGCCAGCTTTCAGCACATTACGCTTTTTCAATTATATTTTAGCTGCGGCTTTGTCCCCTATCTACTTATTTATCTGTTTTTAACTGCTTCTAACTCTTTTACAATTTGCGGGAATTGCTTATCTAATTTATAGAAATAGAGAATGACGACCATAAGCGCACTAATAATCATCGGCAAATAAATGTACATGAACAGGATCGAAGAACGAGCGGAATCGCTAATTTGCTCCTGACCACCGACATAACCTCCAAATGCGAGCATCCAACCGACTATCGCGGCGCCAAGCCCGCTGCCTGCCTTTGAGCCGAAGCTTCCAGCGCTGTAAACTAAACCTTCTGTTCGCATGCCTGTTTTCCATTCTCCATAATCTACGGTGTCTGCAAGCATCGCGAACATCGTTGCAGCTAATGGAACGCCGCCAAGTGATTTGATCACCGACGCGATGATTACGATTTTAATGCTAGTTGGATCAATAACCGTAATCGTTGCTCCCAAAATCGTGAGGGCTAAGCCTAGGAGTGAGGAATTACGTTTACCGAACCTTTTAATAATCGGAGCAACAAACAGCAAGCCAATTAACAACGGGATAAAGGAAATAACGCCGAGAATGGACATCAATTCAGCATTTCCTAAAATATACTGCGCGTAATAAATGTTAACCGCTGTATTTACCGACGTCATAATAAAGCTTAGAATCATGAATACCACGAGCAGCGCCCAATATTTATTGCGGAAAAGCGCTTTCAAAGAGCCACTAAGCGGTACCGTATTTTGGGCTACTGCTGGCTTAACTCTCTCTTTCGTCGCACGGAAAGTAATCAAGAACAACACCGCTGCAATCGCACCATAAATAGTAAACGTCATCATCCATCCCTGTTTGCCGCCACCGAATGCATTTACGATGGGAACCGTCATGGTGGAGACGAGCACCGCGCCAAAGATTGCCATCAACATACGGAATATGTTAAGTAAAGATCGCTCATAAGGATCTTGTGTAATGAGTGAGTTCAACACACCATAAGGAACGTTCGCTCCTGAATAAATAATGTTGAGAATGAGATAGGTCACGTAAGCGTAAATAAGAGAGCCTGTTGTACTTAAGTCAGGAGCTGTGAACAGCAGCACGCCAGATAGGCCAAAAGGAATGGCCAGCCAAAGCAGCCAAGGACGAGCCTTGCCGTGTTTGCTCCTCGTTTTATCAACTAACACACCTACACCAATATCGACAAAAGCATCGAAGAAACGAGCAATTAATAACAACGTACCTACTGCTGCAGCAGAAAAGCCGACGATATCGGTATAAAAGAAAGTGAGGAACGTTGCAGCGGACGTCCAAATGAGATTGCTTGCCATATCTCCAACGCCATACCCAAGCTTCTCCGAAAATGAAAGTTTAGTCTGTTCCATAGTAGCAACCTCGATTGTATGATTTTTTTTGTCCGTTTAGTTGGAGGAGAAGTTGTTCGACCATTTCATCTGAAAAAGCACCTTTAAATGCCCAACATCCAAGCCAAAGTACATATCTGCTTTTTCTTCCAATGTCATTTGTGTAACCATTTTCTTTATGTCACGATTCATTTTGAATCCACCTTAAATAAACTCACAAACTGTAAAGCGTTTTCATTTTTTACTACACACTCATTATAGATGATCAAAAAATCGAAAATATGGTATGATTATTTGAATAAAAGTAAATTTATTTGGAGGCATTAGATGGAATTTAATCCTTCCTTTTTAGCTAAATTACTTCATGAGAGCTTGCAGCTGCCTGTTTATTGGTTGAGTGCGGATGATCCAAGCGGGCAGGAATATTTCGAATCCAACGCTCCTATCCCATTTTCCGCCTTACAAAATCCTGAATACTTCCAGCAATTAATAAAACGAACCTGGGATAAAACTTTTCCAGTTATACAGACAACGGAGTTTGAGGAATTTTTTATCGTACAACCCGTTTATTCGGATTTGAAGCGAGCAGGAACCATTATTATAGGTCCCTCCATTGATTATGTTCCTTCCGAGGAAACCGTTCGAAATCTCATGAATGACAATAATATTCCCAGAAAAATCCATCCAGCTTGGGTTGAATATTTGCGCAGTCTCCCTCTTGTTTCCAAGCAGAGATTATATCATATTGGCATCATGGCACATTGGATTGTCAATCAAGAGGCGTTAGAATTGACGGATGTTCTTGAATTTAATTTCCGGTTGGGCCAACGGTTTTTGTCAGAGGAAGCTATTGAGCTATCGATGTCTAATATGAAGGAATTTTCTAATCTTCACACGAGCCGGGAATTTGAACAGATATTATTACGGCATATTAAGAACGGCGATAAAGCTGCACTTAAGAATCTATTCGTAATGGGTGTAATTGGGGAGGCAGGCACACTATCCAAACGAAGTCATTTGAGAAGCCGCAAAAACATTGCCATCTGCGCAATTGCTGTAGCCATTCGAGCGGGTATGGAGGGTGGACTGTATACAGAGCTGGCATATCGCTTAAGCGATACTTACATTCAGCATATCGAGGATTTAACGGATGTTCGCTCGGTTGAAACCGCGATGATAGACGCCTTCTTAGATATTACGGATCGCGTTAGCGAAAATCGGAAAGGCACCGTTTCTAAGCCAATTGCGAAATGCCGCGAATACATTTTTAATCATTTATATGATGCGATTTCTATCTCTGAGCTGGCTGAGCTGACTGGACTTAACGGTACCTATTTATCCACCCTTTTCAAAAAAGAAACGGGACTCACGATCAGTCATTTCATCCATCAGGAGAAAATAGAAGAAGCTAAGAAGCTGCTCGATTTCACAAGTGAGTCGGTCTCCACCATCGCTACTCGTTTGAACTATTATGACCAGACTCACTTTATTAAATCGTTTAAAAAACATGCCGATATCACACCAAAGCAGTATCGTGATCGAAAACGGAATGGAGATAAAAAGCCCATAAAAATATCCCCTTCAAGTTCGCTCTCTTGAGCGACCACTTCGCGGGCTGCGCAGCCAACCCGCGTGAATGGATCAGCTTGCGCCATTGCAGCTATGGAAAGAGAACTGCTCTACGTTATTGAGTTTAAGATAGGGCAATTTAAAATCGCTGAGGTTCATTTAAACTCGATCCTCTCTCGAACGGATTCTTGCCTTTATGGTCAAAAGCAGTTTGCCCCTCTTCACTGCCAGCAACTCGTTTCGTTTCCAAAACTCTGCTGTCGGTAAAAAATAAAGTATTAGACTGGGTGTCTTTATTCCACGCTGATTCTCAACTGCCATATCGTCAGACTTCATAAAATAAGTTTTAGACTGACCTCAGAAATTGAAACAGCGACAGCCAAGGACAAAAAATAAAGTCCTAGACTATCGCTGTTTCATTGAACTAACGTTCCTCGTTAGTTGAATAAAGTATTGTTATTACGATCAGTTATTTTAAATGCCTGATTTAAGCAACTTAGATGGTCTAGCTTCACACCCATCATATCATTGAACACTCTGTATATAAGTTTTGCTAATTCTATTTCATTTGTACATGTTATAGACTTTTGTGCAATCTGATTGATCTCAATATCATACTCGTTCTGTGGAGCACCTCCAGCTAATAGACCGATAGGATCCCAATTGTTAATCACTTCTGTTAAAAGCTTGGTACTTATTTCCACCTTTTATCACACCTTATTTGGCAATCTATCTAGTAAAAATATTCTATAATTTGCTCTACAATCCTGCCCGTTAGTTAAGTAGGCATCCCTTCATTTTAGTATGTCTCCTTTCAGAGCACCATGTGTCAGTTCATTTGTGATCTCCAATGCATCATCCCTTTTTTGTGCAGGTGCTGATATGATATACCCGCTACGACCATCAAAACCTGATTGATCAGGGTTCTTAGCATCTTTTGTAAATTTTAAAATTGTAAGTTTACTAAAATCGTCGTTAATAAAAATATTACCGTAAGAAAAATGTTTAGGCTGTCCCTTTTCATTATAGGTATAAAATAGAACTGCTTCACCATATTCGCTCAGTGTAATCTTTAATTTTCGGTGCTCTTCTGGAACAGGTATATTTTCACCTTTAATATCGATTATTCCTGTGAATGTTCTTACTCCTTTTATGCTCTTTTTCATTTTACCATTTACAAATATGGTATCTGGCTTCACAAAATCACTATTTTCTTCTCCCAATTGATACAATACCCCTTGAATCGTAAATTTATAGTGCTTTGGGTATGTATACATTAATATCCATACAATAAATGCCACTATAAGAAGTACAATTGGTATCCATAGTTTTTTCTTCAATTATCAACCACCACCTCAACTATCATTAAATGCAACTATCCGAAAGTACGATGAAAGGCTTGAATCACACCATTAAAGTATTGTAGCAGTGATTACAAGTATCCTGCCCGTATGCTCAATGAATGATCAACGCAGGGGCGAATGCCAGATACGTAAAGATGATATTAGACTTGAAATCTCCAAAGTGCTACTTATTATTTTTCAGGTGCTTTAAAATTGTTTTACCCCCACAAAAATCAGCCATCAATGCTGCAAGAACACACAATCCTAATAACTTAGAAAATTCGACATCTACTAGTATTGTAATAATCCAAGATACCAACCAAGTCCATCCCGCCTACCAAGATGAATATCCCAATTAAATAACGCTTGGTGAATCCGTAATTTTATAAAGTATTGTACCAACAACTAAGAAGCTAATGGATATATATAATTGCTCCAAAAAAAAACACTTTCATAATATTTGCAAACCTGCCTGAAGCATCGTCGCAGCGTCAGTCTACAACTTTATTTTCCTAATCTAACACTTTATTTTTCAGTCTAGAAATTATTTCCTTCTAACTTCTGCTACTCCTGTTATGCTTACGACTAATAAAAATTACTAGTCAGCTCCGTGCTTAATCCCCATAGTTTCTCCGAAATTTCGATGTCGATAGCGTATTTAGGATAGCTTCCTGAACCAAATATGTTCTTCAATTGCTCTACACCTTTTTCGCTTTTGGATGGTGCAACTATCTCTCGCTTGTGGTTAATTAGGTGGCCTGTCACATCGCGGAATTCATCCGAAGTACAAATATAAAAATAGTTGTCTGCCATGCCGGCTGGTGGCGGATTCGTTAAATTTTGAGCCGTAGCAAGCACTTTCCAAAATGGGCTAAGTTTGCTAATCGTTTCTTTTGATAATTTTACTCGGTTAATTTGAAGCGCATTGATTTTAATTCCTTTACTTTTCAATTTATCTGCTAATTTGAAGGTTAATATCAATAATGCCATTTTGGAGTCTCCGTACATCTTATATACACTGTGACGCTGCTTGTTTTGCAGTTCACCGCGCAAATTATCGAAATCGATTTTTCTTTTGGGATCGAAAAAATTTTTAATATTGGTCGTACAGGCATTTAGAATTCTCGGATCCTGCGATTTTTGAAGATGGTCTGTCAGCAAATTAGTCATTAAGAAGGGACCAAATGTGTTAGTAGCAAAAGATAGCTCAATATGTTCAGGACTAAGCTTATATTGCTTTTCTCCATGATTTAAGTAAGCTGCGTTATGTATTAAAATGTCCAAACGTGAGTATTTAGCTTTGAATGCAGCACAGAATAAACGAATAGAATCAAACGATGAAATATCCAGCTCCATCAAATCTACATTAACATTGTTTGCTACTAGTATGATTTCTTGTTGCACAGGTCTACTAATCTGCAAATTGCGGCAAGCCATGATAACATGATATCCTTCGGTAGCAAATTTCAGCGTTGCCGCTTTTCCGATCCCCGAATTTGCTCCTGTTATAATAACAATCTTAGCTTTCATGCCGAACCTCCTATTGGATATTTCACGGGATATTTTACGGTTACCCTTCAAAGTCTGGTTCCTACGAGCTTAAACAAATGGATTACATGATTAAAAAAACATTTTAGGTTGTAGTAGCTTGCAGAGCTTGTAGTGCTTTTAGTGCTTTTAGTGCTTTTAGTGCTTTTAGTGCTTTTAGTGCTTTTAGTGCTTTTAGTGCTTTTAGTGCTTTTAGTCAATTATGTCTTCTCTATTATGAAGGTATTATGGTGCGAAGGATTGTTTCGATTTTATAAGCTGAGTTATCAGTTGGGTTCTTGAGAAAAATTGATTAGATATCAATTGTTTTGGCGTGTTTCTCAAGCTGTATATCAATAATATATCGTATTTGTTCAATTAATAGTGCATCTTACAAAAACTCTGAGACACTTATAAATATTAGAAATAACAGCTATTGATGAAATAGTCAGCTGAAGATATACTGACAACATAGGTCGTGAAGAACACGCCGCTGCCATACAACCATTCCCTGCTTGGGAGTGTTTGTATGACAGCGGCATTTTTATTTTACAGAGGGGAAGTGTATGTTATGGCATCTCAATTTGAACACAAATATAAGGAATGGTTACAATCCAATATTGATTCAGAGAGTAATCATAGAAGACTTGAATTGCTCAATAAGGGACTTGGCCACGGCACAATTGAATTTCTACGATCAGTATGGTTCCCTGCTGTCGGACATTTCGATCATCTGCTGCCTGAATGGGAAGTGCGCGATTTCAATAATGGCTATCGATATCTGGATCTTGCCTATATGCCAGGTGGCGCAAAAGGTGGAATTGAGATTCAAGGTTATGCGTCCCATGCTCGAGATCTTGATGTAAAACGATTTAAAGATTTGTGTAGAAGGCATTGTTTGTTATCTCTTGACGGTTGGATGCTGCTGCCTGTTGCTTACCCCTCTATCACGGACGAACCGCAACAATGCCAGCAGCTCGTTCTTGCTTTCATAGGTAAATTCATTTCTTCAGATGTGCCTTCTCAGCTAATGAGCTCTGAAGCGGAAACATTACGACTAGCACGACGTTTGCTCCGACCCATAACTCCTTTAGAACTCGCAGAGCATCTCAGAGTAAGTGATCGACATGCAAGGCGTATTTTGTACAAACTCGTTGAACTCCAACTGTTAGAGGTATCAAGTGGACACCAACGTTGCCGTACTTTTAAAATTCCATTGTAACGGTATACGTCTAGTAGCATGAGAATAAGTAATGTGACGGTGATAGTCAAAATTACGTGGGTGTGGACTTGTGTCGGTAATGCTCAATGTAATATCGGCGTGGGGTTATTTCGGTAATACTCAATGTTGCTTGGACGTGGGTTTGTTCCGGTAATACTAGATGTAACTTGGGCGTAGGTTTGTCTCGGTAATACTCAATGTAACATCGGCGTGGATTTTTATCGGTATTCTCAATGTTGCTTGGGCCTGGGTTTGTGTGGGTCAAAGTTGCATGGGGCGTTTGAATTCTTACTGTGACAGAAGAAGCAGCTTGGGTGGCGGGTGTTACGGACATAGGTTCCGCTATTTAACAGATTTAGCTCTTTTTTTGATCTTAACGGACATAGGTTCCGTTATTTACTAAAAAACCAGAGTATCTGGAGTGTTTCAACACATATAACGGAACCTATGTCCGTAACATTCTCAAAAACCTCCCAAGGTTCTCAAATAGCGGAACTGATGTCCGTTAGAAAAACTTGAGCAGGTTACGATTGTAGATAAGCATACAGATGTTGTATTTTCGCCATTGAATGGTCAATGTTCCTACGGTTCTCCCTAATCATATCCATGGTTTGCTTAAACTCTGCGAAATGCAGCTGTTACAGGTATCATGTGGTAATCAACGTTTCCGGACCTTTAAAATTTGGTTGTAGTGATGTATATCATAATAGCATGGGAATGGTTTTGTGACGATAATACTCAAAGTTGCGTAGGTGCGGGATTCAGAAGGTGACAGATAAAGTAGCAGGGGTGGGATTAATAACTTCGTCGATAATATTGGAATATTCATAAATAAATTATAATAACCATCGTTTACAAGCGTCAACTACAGTCCGAAGTTACTTTTTACTAAAATTCCCCCAATGACAAATGCCCCGAGTGCTGTACACAGCAAAACAAAAACAAGAACCCCCTCGGACGAAGTGGTTCTTGTTTCTGTTCTTGTTTGTTGCGCCTTCTTAAGAAGACCTCATTAACAAATACAAAAAATAAGGAACGCTAAGCATCGTTACAAATATTCCAGCTGGCATATCAGGTCCTGACACAAGTGCCCTGACAATTGTATCCGCACTAAGTAGAATGATTCCACCGATCATACCTGATGCAGGCAATAGAAACTTATGGTCCGAGCCTACTAGCTTGCGTGCCAAATGCGGACTAATTAAACCGATAAAAAAAATCGAGCCTCCCAAAGCAACACTGCCTGATGCCAAAGCAACTGCTGCGAGCGCCAAGCTCACAAACGACTTTCGGACGTTCACGCCTACTCCTGTAGCTGTTGTATAACCAAGACCTATCGTATTCAGCAGGCTAGATTTATACCATACGTAACCGGATAAGAGCAAAACCCAAGGGGCTAGAATAGCGATATAGCTCCATTCGTCTCCCCACAGATAACCGGCTTGCCATTTTTGCGCGAATACAAACTGATCGTTATTAAGCTTAAGCGTCAGGAACAACGTTACTGCACCGAGTCCTACATTAATAGCGACACCTGTTAAAATAAGACGGGTTGGAGAAGGAAACGCTCCTTTTCTATAAGCCAGCAAATAAATCAATAATGCAGCCAGCAATCCGCCTACAAAGGCGAGCAATGGCAAAAAAATAGCAGAGGACATACTTGTAAGTCCGACAGTAGAAATAAAGAGTAATACAGCTAAGCCTGATCCCGCGCTAATGCCAATCATTCCCGGATCAGCCAGATCATTGCGAAGAATGCCTTGCATGACTGTACCTGAAGCGGCCATCCCCATGCCAACTAACACAGCCAGCACGATGCGGGGAAGTCTAAACTTAAATACGACCAACTCGTTTTTCGCTGTACCATTGCCAAATAACGTTTGAATGACATCGACTGGACCAAGCGACATTTTACCGAGATTCATACTGCATATCGCGCCAGCGATAAGAAGAACGAACAATGAGACCACGATAAAAATCCGTTTGCGCTTCGCTCGTTGGTTATATGGATCAGCTGCTGATGGCTTTATACGACTTAGCTCAGCATTCATTCAAGGTCACTCCTCACTCTGCTCGAAATGAACAGAAAAAGCGGGACACCAAGCATTGCAAACACAATGCCAAGTGCTACTTCATTCGGACGATTAACTAACCGCCCCGTCAAATCCGCAGCCAACATGAAAATGCCGCCATATACAGCTGATGCTGGGATGATATATCGGTAATCAACACCGACGATTAGCCTCATTAAATGGGGAACGATTAGCCCAACAAATGCTATAGGGCCAACAAGTACAACAGATAAGCCGGAAAGGATGAGAACCGCTAGCGTAGATAATAGCTTGATTTGCGTTATACGCTGCCCGAAGCCCACCGCAATATCTTCTCCAAGACTTAATATGGCAATGGAAGGAGACAAAACAAAAGCAAGAATCATTCCTCCTACAAACCAAGGCGCAATTAGTGAGAGCTCACTCCAAGTTGCCCCGGCCACACTGCCGGCTGTCCAATAGGAAAGCGCTTGTCCAACGTTAAATCGAATAGAGACAAAAGTACCCATTGCCCCAAACAGCATTGTAATGGACATGCCGGCAAGGACGAGCCGCTGGGGAGTCATGCCTCGTTTGTTAAGTGATGCGACTAGGTAAGTCATGACGGCTCCAAGACCCGCTCCTGCAAAACATACAAGCAGCTTATCCATATAACTAATACCCGGTATAAATGCAAGAACGAGCACCATGGCAAAAGCTGCCCCCGAGTTTACGCCCATTAAGCCTGAATCAGCAAGCGGATTGCGGGTCGTTCCTTGCATGATCGCTCCAGCCACCGATAAGCTGATTCCTACTATAATGTCAGCAACTGTTCGCGGAAACCTTAGTGCTTGAATGATTTGATGTTCTGGTATGTCCGGATTAAAAGAAAATACTGCAGTCCAAGCAATAGAAATATCCATTCGTGCTGCACCGAATGAAATTGATGCGGCAGCGGCTATCAAGAGCAGCAGTATGCCAAGGAGAAGAAATAGCCCAAAGAAAGCTCTGCCGCGAAATACGGGATTTAAACGGTTGGTTTTTATCGCAGCCATCCTAAATTACTTGCCTGCAGCCGTAGCTAACAAGCTATTCGTAATCATATCAAGCTGAGTCCTTAGGGAATAGATATCCGTGTAATAAAACAAACCAAAAGGAGCCTCTATTACACGCTTTTCCTTAACTGCAGCTATACTGCTCCAAACCGGATTGTCTGACAAATCGTCCATACCTTCCCACGAACTACGCAGCAATATATCCCCAACATATTGCGGCATTACTTCCATAGAGATCGTTTGGCTTTCAGCTGCTTTCGACTTTTCAAGCTTCTTCTGAATGATCTCTGGTCCTTTCATGCCTAAATAATCGTAAACGATTTGGGAGCCACGACCATACTGCTTGCTCTCGATAACCAGCATTTCCTTCTTGTCGCCTTCGACAATCGTGATCGTTTTATCAAGTATTCCAGCCGAACGAAGCTTCTCCTTGCTAAGTTCCACTTTGTTGTTGAAATCATCCAGAAACGCTTTTGCTTCCTTCTCCTTGCCGAATACCTCGCCTAGCTTCATAATCCGCTCTTCTGTAGATACCTGATCGGCAGCAATGAGAACAGTTGGCGCAATATCCTTTAAATTACTGTAGCTATTCTCAGAATTCACGATAATCAGATCAGGATCAAGCGCCATTACTGCTTCTGGACTCGTTTCATCCCAATGTCCTAATGATTCTGCCCCTTTCAATTGCTCTGAAAAAGCCGCCCCGTCATACACCTCGGAAATCCCGATTGGATTGACACCTAGTGCAACGATGTCTCCTAGCATATACAAAACAACAACACGTTTTGGGTTTGCTGGAACGATGACATCTCCTTTAATAGTAGAGATCGTGCGAGTGCCTTCTTCACTTACCGTCTCGGAATTTGGTGAAGCCGTTGCGGTAACGTTTACTGCAGATCCAGTAGAGTTAGTCCCAACATTCGTCCCCCCACCAGAGCAAGCGCCTAGCAGTAACGTTAAACTGAGCAGCGTGCTCAGGATTAGTAAAGATTTTTTATTCCTTTTCATACTAATAAAACCTCCGCTTTTGTATTGGTAATGATTATCACTACCAATTACACTATAGCGTCGTAATCTTGAGGCGCCAATGGACAATTTAGAACTGAAGCGCGGACTATCTTCCGATGTTGCCTTTTCTCGTTCCATGGCCTGATATCGTACTGGAGACAAACCGGTCTGTTTTTTAAACAGTCGGCTAAAATAATATTCATCCGCATACCCGACTTGCGACGCAATAACCCGCAAGGATGACCTCGTCTCCAGCAGCAGCTTTTTGGATTCATTTATACGGATCTGAATGAGATATTCAATGGGACTAGCTCCCGTTTGCTGCTTAAATTTCGTCGATAAATAACGAGGACTATAATTGTATTGATTCGCAAGAAAATCAAGCGTGATTCCTTCTTGATAGTGATTATGAAGATAACGTATCACTAGCTTCACGAGATCCTTTTGACCGTTTTTCGAATCGAACGTTTTTTGATTCCGCAATACCTCATGAACAAATTGATAAAATAAACCCTTTATCTCCACACTGCCAAGGCTGCCTGAATTTTTCAATGTCTGCTCCATCGAGGACATCAGAAATAACATGGCGCGCGGTTCCTCCGGTTCAAATCCATATTGGATTTCAAACGGACTTTTACGCTCGAGCCACTGCCTCATTTCCCTCCAGCCAGAAAAAGCGAGCTTCGCTCGATAAAATAAAAAATAAAACTCAAACTCTTCCTTCGCTTCAATCTCCAATATCATCCCTTTTGACCCGTGCAGCAAATAAGATCGCCGTGTCTGATGAATGACATCGTCAAGTATCAGATCCGCCGAGCCACGAACTCCAAAAATAAAGCCACTAGCGGGAAAGCGATAATTTAACATACACTCTCCGGCATTCATGACCGTGTGCCTAATATCAAATATTTTAGCAGCTGAATGATTCCAAATCGCAATTTGCTCTTCGAACTTCATGATGTTTCTCCTCTAATGCATTTCTTTTTTATTCATTATAATTGAAAATCGTTCTCAATTAAAGTGTGACCAACGAAATATTCGTTTATGGAGTTCCAACTAACATAAAAAAACACACCCGTTTCGATGTGTTTATCATGCGTATCCGTTATTTTTTTATTGCCTGAGCATCTATCGCCGATAAGTTAAATCCTTTTACAATCAGCCATATTGGAAAAATGATTTCAAAGATTGCCCCCGGAATATACAGTACCATTCCTACGTCATGGCCAATAATACCGAAACATCCACTTGCGAATAAAGCTGCGTATCCAATTAGTCCAATAATTGATATGATTCTTGGAATAAGTTTTGATCTATACAATAAATAACAAAATATCAAGCTACCCACGCTAAGAGCTAACATCCCCATATCAAATGCCGCAAAATGTCCTTTTACAGCTAAAGCTGCCACGGTCTGAAAGTCATTTCTATCCGCTGCTCCTGAAGCAATATACTGCTCACTTAATAGGACTAGCAATTTCAAGGCGACTATACTCACGATGAGAAGTACAGAATCAATAATTCTCGAACCAAAGTAACCAAGTGCCAAAGCCTCATCCTGTTTTTTCAGTATGGGATACATCAGCATGGCAATACCGACAACGGCTGCGCAATTTATCAATTCTAAAAACATACCTGTTATTACTTTCGTTCTGTCCGGGTAGAGATGTTCAAGAAACAACTGCTAGTTTATAACCGATTCTATAAGCCCATTTCCCGCCATATAGACAGTCGTTGCTATAAAAAACAATACCCCAACCGTTATTGCCGTCTTCCTGTTTGCATTCATATTCTAACTCCTTTGCATAATAATTACCCGCTCGATATAAGTAATATATCTACAAAGAAGTGATGCATATAGATACTAAAGTATGTTTTTGAAGTATGGTTTTGAGTCGACACCTTCACACTCAGAGTTATGGCGGAGAATAGAGTTCAGATTCATCCAGCAATCGCCTTTGTGGATTGGAAACATTGCATTCTCATACCATTACAGTTCCTTAAAAATAGGCCAAACCCCGCTGCACGAGCATGTTACGGGCATACGTTCCGCTCTTTACGTAAATCGCTCCGATTGCATGTCTAACAGACATAAGTTCTGCCATTTGTGTAAATTCGCCCACTTTTGCGTGTCTAACGGACATACGTTCCGCTATATACGTAAATTCGCCTACTTTTGGCTGTCTTACGGACATAGGTTCCGCTATTTGCTTTAAATCGAGTCTTTTTTGAGTGCTACAGCACAAATAGCGGATCTCATGTCCGTTAAAATGTCAAAACCCACTAAAATTCAAACTTAACGGAACTGATGTCCGTTAGCACTGCACGTCACCGTCCCTCGGCTCAAAAACGGGGAATTGGCAGCAAAATATACGTTTAAAAAAAGAGAAACCACTCCTACCAAAGGAGTGGCATCTAATCAAACTAATATAGCCTAATAACTAACTAATGTAGCTTAATAAC
Source organism: Pristimantibacillus sp. Z349TD_6 (assembly GCF_056173205.1). NCBI lineage: Bacteria > Bacillati > Bacillota > Bacilli > Caryophanales > Paenibacillaceae > Pristimantibacillus (SeqCode) > Pristimantibacillus sp. Z349TD_6. The sequence goes on from NZ_CM149662.1 coordinate 5,373,442, forward strand.
TATTTTGTAATGAAGCCTGCGATAAAACCGCTTTTTCTCTCTTAAAACTTGCAGCAAGCAGAATTAGAAGGAAGCCTCCTCCGATGTACCACAACATGTACGCGTTGGAGCTGACTGCATCCAGTCCTCCGAAGTACATTACCTCCCTCATTCCTACAGCGGCGAATCGAAGCGGCGTCCAAGAATAGATCCAATCATGCGATGTTTGGGACAGAAACTCCGGTGCCATATTAAGCAGCGGCATAGAGAAAAACATAAGCAATACGAGAATCCCCATTGCCGGCATGCCAATCCAGTTCAGCAGTGCGGACTGCAGCATATAGAATGTCGCACCCACCAGCCATAGGAATAACCACGTATCCCACGCCTGCGACAGCTCCATCCCATACCAAGAAGAAGCCATCCAGACGAGAAATCCTGATGCAATACCAACAATGACAACTCCAGCTACAGGCTGCATCGAGATTGAGGACAATCTGCTTGCCCCAGCTTTCATCGCATTGCCGCAAGCCATAAACAGAATCAAAGCTGTCACTAAGCTGCCCATCCACATAATTTGTGTCAATAAACCTGGTGCATTGCCAGCAGCATTATTCGTACCGACCGCATGCACAGTCTCATCCTGTACATTGATTGGAGAGAGCAAGGCTTGGGCAACAGCGACCGGTACTTGCTGCGTCTTCTCACCCATTTGTACAAGCATCGACTTGGACAACTCTGCTCCAGTCATTTTCATCACTTGACCGAGACTTTGTTTGACTAGCGTTGCTGCTTGCGAGCTTGCTCCTTCACTCACAATAATCTGCACAGTTGCCGGCTTTGGTGACGGTCCAGCTAATGAAGCGATTCCTGCGCTCAAATCAGCTGGAAGAATCATTGCTCCATAATACTCTCTATTATCAATCCCCGCGCGTGCTTCTTCTTCCGAACTAACAATCGTCCAAGAAATGGGCAGCTGATCGTTTTCCGTCAGCTTTTGTTTCAACATTTCACCCACCGCAAGCGAACCTCCAGTTGGGATGTTCACAGATTGGTCGAGCGTGACAAGCGCCACAGGTACATCCTTAGGCTTTGTGCCAAGCACCGATCCCATCATTGCCGCTCCAAAGACGACGAGCACGACCAGAACGATCAACATTCCGATCCATGTTATTTTTTGTTTAAAAATCCCCATGATTTCTATCCGCTCCTTCTCTCTATTAATTAACAAGGTGTTGATTAGCGTTCATGTTGTTAATTATAATGAGATGAGGGAAAAGTACAATAATCACTTCTATCCGCAGTGTTCATTACTCATCATTCCTTTTAACGTCTGTTCATTAACTCGAAAAATAGGGGGATTATATACCTTGAGTGATAAACTTGATCGCAGGCAAATTCGCACCAAGCAGCTTTTATATGAAGCGCTGATGAGCTTGATTGAAGAAAAAGGTGCTGATACCGTCACTGTGACTGATGTTGCTAACCGGGCGAATGTGAACCGAGGCACTTTCTACTTGCATTACCGAGATGTGCCTGATATGCTACAGCAGCTGAAAGACGAAGTATTTGCCACCGTAGAAGCATGCGTCATGAAATTCGATATCATGGAAGCGAGAACGTATCTCGACAAAGATGAACCGTATCCGCAAAGCATCAAAATTTTCGAAGAGCTAGCCCGTCATGCCGATTTTCTTCGCATTATGTTTGGACCAAAGGGTGACATGTCGTTGGCCATTCAATTTCGCACATTGCTCGCTTCACATATTTATGAGAAAATCAAAATCTTGCCTCAGCATAAAGTCGTCATGCCGCCCGAATATGTCGTAGCCTATATGACATCGGCCAACTTTGGCATTTTCATGCACTGGATCGAATCTAGACTAAGCCAAACCCCGACGCAAATGGCCAAAATGATGATCCGAATCATGAACTATGGGCCCTTGGTATCATTTGGCCTTAGAGATGCGCCGTCTGGGAGTATAAATGACTTATAGGTTATCTGCCATCTTCTGTGACTTGTCATAAAAAAGACAATGAAGCCCCATTAGCTCCATTGTCTTCATCCCAACATACTCAATCATCCAACGTACGAAATGATCGCAAATAATTTTGGATGTCCCCTTGCGGGGTTTCAAGCAAGCCGGAAAGCATCCTTTGCATGCCATGCAGCTTTTTAACTTTTTCATCGATCTCCACAATTTTATTCCGTACTAAATCCTTTAACAGCTCCGCATCCATGTCTTGACTAAGCATTTGCAAACCTTCTTGGATTTCCTTTAACGAATAACCTAATGATTTCGCATCTTTGATGAATTTAATCTTTACGAGATAATCATCAGAATATATTCGGTACCCACTTGCTACCCGGCGGGGAGCAGGCAAAAGCCCTCTCTCCTCATAGTAGCGGATAGCAGCCATGCTTAATCCCGTTTGCTTTGCCAATTCACCGCGTGTCATCCCTTCCATGAGTGTCCCCCAGACTATTAGCAAAAATAGTTCAATTACATTCTCTTTTTTGTATAAACCTCATCAAACTTCACTTCGGGATACTCCGGCGACCACCCGTTAAGGAGTGCCTGCTGTTCACCTTTTAAATATTGATCAAAAAAGGCTCTTACATAGGACCGAGTTATATCAATATTATGCGCTGCTTTAATGCCCTTAGCAAAAATTGATGGCGATATAAGCGCTATATCCGTGAAGCTCTGGTGGTTAAAATGATCGATGGTCAAATAGTAAGTGTCATTTGTGCTTCTCGTCATCACCGACTCCAAATCAGGAGTAAACTCCTCATAGAAGTAATTGTTCTTTTTCGTATTCGTTGGATCTAAGCTCGCAGCTGTACTGCTTGACATCATATACATAAAGGGCTGCTGCAATCCGGTATGGGCAACTTCACCCCAGAAACCGCCTTCTAAGCTAACACCTGCCTTGAATCGCTTGTCCTGTGCGAGTGCTTCAGCAGTCGTTGCTCCTCCATAGGAGTGTCCAAATATGCCAACGTGATCTAAATCGAGCTTGCCTTCGAACAAGCCAATAGGGTCCGACGTGTTCCATTTTGTTATCGTATCCAGCACAAAGGATGCATCTGCTGCACGAATGCCAACGCCTTGGATGTTGTACTTGTATAGCTCTGCCGTAGTTGGAAACTCAGGTGTTGCTTCATAAAAAACAGAGCGTCCATCAGGAAATTTAACTTTTGCTGACGTATAGGGATGGTCGATACCGACAACAATATAACCGTGACTGACCAGCTCCTCGATAGCTGTCATGCTCTGGAACCGGGTTGATCGAATCCCTGGGGAGAACAGCAATACCGGATAGATGCTTTTATCTGAAGACAACTCCGCTCCAGCAACAGCATGCGTAGGAATTGCTGTGACATGACTGAATATCTGCTTCGGAATACCAAATACCAAACTGATCGCATCCCCGAGCTCAGCTGGATAATGCTCCACTTTCTTACCTTCCATTTTACTCCGATCAGCAGGATACCAAATATTCACCATAAGCTCCCGTTTGTCACTCAGGTCATCTCCAGTTAAGATCTCATCGCGCGTCACATCTGTTAAATGCTGTGAAATGGTCCCAATCCCATAACTCCCGGTTGGTTCAGGCATTGTAAATACGGGCAGCAGTCTGCTCAAATATACAGAAGAAACCGAAAGAGCCAATACGACAACAGTTAGCAAACTGTTTTTTAACAAACGCTTAGTGCGGACTTTGCTGTGCGGCTTAACCAATCTAAGGAGCAATACAAAGATTAGCATTAAAACAGCACCATAGGCCGGAACCATCTGTATGCGAAAATGATCGATTATTCCATGCAAGAATACAACCAACACTAAGGACATACATAACACTGCATTCAGCCGCCGCTCCCTTTTGCCAAATAGGATTCCCGCCGTGACTGCAATAATGAGTAAAATAACAACTACCTCTAATATTCGCATCATACATAACCTCCAACTTCATCTCAAACTTCAATTATGGATAGCCGTAATTGATAAGATAGAGCATAAATGTTGAAGTATACTTCAAGGTCAAGCTTTAATTGGGACATATAATAAGATTTCGAATTCACCATTTCTGACGACAACTTCCAGAAATATATCGTTGATCTCATATTTGTTGCTGAACCTTCACTTTCCATCTGCCTCGTTCTGTTTTTATCGCCTAATTAAATGTTAGAATAGAGAGATCAATTCAATCTATATTAGGAGCATGAAAAGTGCGAGGACATCCAATTCACATTTTACGAATCACAGGTTTTTTAGATGGTATTTCATTGCTTTTATTACTATGTATCGCTATGCCCTTGAAATATATATGGGGAATAGAGCAAGCCGTGACGCTTATGGGAAGTATTCACGGGGGGATTTTCAGTTTATATGCTGTAGCGATACTTTATGCAGCTATTCGAGTGAAGTGGAGTTTGCTTTGGCCTGCAGCAGCAGTAATTGCGGCTTTTGTGCCATTAGGCAACTTTTTGCTCGATTGGCAGCTTAAGAAGGCACAAGCCAAATATAGCGTAAAGCCTTTTAACTATGCCATATTAGTGTACAGTATCGTGTTTTTCTCTTTTATAGATTTATTTGCACAGCTGCCGGTTATGAGTACTTTTGCCGCTTCCGTTGGTGCAAGCTCGTTTATTGTAGGCATTGTTGTTGGGCTTTATTCGTTAACCAATACGTTTGGCAACATATTGTCTGGTATTATGACGGATAAGGTAGGGCCGTTCAAAATACTAATGATCGGTTTGCTTCTGACAAGCAGCGCACTGCTGTTATATCAATTTGTTGACTCTCCAGTCGTATTAATAATCGTACGAATCATTCATGGTTTTGTGGCCGGCTTAATTGTTCCAGCTGCGTTTACTTTCTCTGCAAATACTACGATAAATAATGAGCAAGGGAAAAAAGTTGCCTTCACAGGTACCTTTGTTGGATTAGCCGCCATTATTGGACCTGCTTTCAGCGGAATTATGGCAAGCAAAACTTCCGTACCCTTCGTTTTTACTTGTGTGGCTGTATTAGGGTTTGCACTCGCCATTTTGTCTGCTATTTTTCTAAGCAAGTACAAACCATTAAAGAAAGAAAAAGAAAAAACGGTCGAACAAGCAGCAGGCTCATTCTTTAATGCAGGTGTTGTAAAAGCTTATGGCGGTGCCTTTTTCTTAATGTTCTCTCAAGGTGTAATCGCATATTTGTTGCCGCTGCATGTTCAAACGCTTGGATATGATTCCAAATTAAGCGGTACGCTAATGAGCACTTTCGGGATCATTGCCGTTCTCATGTTTGTACTTCCTACAAACCGTATATTCGATCGCGTTTCCCCATCAAGAACGATGGCATTAGGCATGGGTTTAATGGGATTAAGTCAGCTGCTTATTAGCCAATCATCAACGACATTAGGACTTTATTTTGTTTTAGGACTATATGGTATCGGCTTTGCTTTCTTGTTCCCATCCATCAATACGATGCTCATTAGAGCTACGCCAGCTGAGCTTCGCGGGAAAGCTTATGGATATTTCTATGCCTTCTTCTCTCTTGGTGTTGTTGCAGGCTCATCCGTTCTGGGATGGCTTCCTTTCAACATTATCGAAGGGTTCATCTTTACTGGAATCATCCTTCTGTTATTTACTGTTTTCATCGCCTTGAACAAGCAAAAAGAGCAAGCCTTCAATCACTAGTGCATAGCTGCAAAAAAAAGACAGCCTTCCATTCAACTGGAGGCTGTCTTTTTCTTTCTCCACTTTAGCCGCCATTTACTGCTGTTCTCTCCAGCGGGGTTCGTCAGGACATTCTCCAACTCTAGCCGCAATGATTACCGATAAATAGTCTTGTATCATTTCACGGGTAACCTCCATTAGGACAAGATACAAATCTGCCAATGTTCTCTTTAATCCCCTAACCACTTTTATATCCTCTGTACCTTCAGGCACGGGTGTATACTCCACCAAAAATACAGTTCTTGCAACATCATATAAAAAATGTCCGTGGCACACATTCATGAAATCGATAACTTTGGTCTGGCCATTGGATAATAAAATATTGCCTGGATGAAAATCACCATGACAAAGTATGTCTCCATCCTTCAATTCACTCCATTTTTGCAATACACCTTCTTGTTCCACTCCATTAGCCGATGACGCATTTGTTATATTGTATTTTAAAAATGATTTGTAATCCGGCACATCGCTAGTGCTAACTCTGTTCTCTAAAATCGACTTATGAAGCTTGGACATATGTTCCGCGCATCCATGAAGATCACCTGTTTTCAAAACCCAATCGAGCAGTGATTCGCCCTCCACTTTGTCATAAATAATACCCATACGCTCTTCACAACTAATCATTTCATATGCCTTTGGTTTTGCGAAGTTCATTTCATTAATGGCTTGTGCGTTTCTAAACTCTATTTCTACATCACTTTTTGGATAACCGTGAACGAAAAGCTTAAGCACTGTACCTTCTTCCCATTCATATACCGATGCGGTATTGCCTTCACCGATTAATTTCCCATATTTCATTGATGTCATCTTTCCTTTCCAAATGGCTGATTCGTTTCATGATATCCTCTATACTTTTCTACCAATGATCATAGCATATTATGGAAATTCGTGGACTTCACTAGAGCTCACTATAAAAAAATAAAACAAAAAAACGGCATTTCTGCCGTTTTGATTAAAGTGATTGGTGGAGCTTGGCGCTAGCATCAAATGAACTCCACGCTGTTCATTATGTCCGGCGCATATAGGCACGAACCGTAATCGGTGCAAAGATCGCTACGATCACAATTGCTCCGATCAGAGAAATAGCCAAATCCCAGCCTACCGTTCCAGAGTTGGTCAAATCACGAACGGCACTCACAAGATGCGAGACCGGATTGATGTTGACAAACCATTGAAGCCATTTCGGCATTGTATCAACCGGTACAAAGGCATTGGAAAGAAACGTCAGCGGAAACAGCACAATCATCGATATCCCTTGTACGCTTGAGGCAGTACGGGCAATGACGCCGAAGAAAGCGAAGATCCAGCTGATTGACCAAGAACAGAAGATGACAAGTAGAGCAGCGATGGCCACATGATCGAGGCCTCCATCAGGACGATAGCCCATAATGTATCCCATAGTTAAAGTGAGTACAGTAGCAATCGTATACCTAATGGTGTCTGCAAGCAAAGCTCCAGCTAACGGAGCAATTCGTGAGATGGGCAATGACTTGAATCGATCAAATACACCTTTGTCCATGTCCTCGCGCAATTGAACGCCAGTAACGACTGAGGTCGTAATTACAGTCTGTACGAGAATGCCGGGAATGATGACGGGCAAATAACTGATTACGTCGCCTGAGATGGCACCGCCAAAAATATAGGTAAACATTAAAGTAAAGATGATTGGCTGAAGTGTAACATCAAACAATTGCTCGGGTGTACGCCGAATTTTAAGCAGGCCGCGATAAGCCATCGTTAATGAATTACGAATGGTTTGACCAAAGCTCGTGTGGTTTTTCAGCTCACGATCAAATCCTGATTGTATGGAAGTGCTTTTCATACTTTTACCGCCTCCGCTTTATTGGATACATCGGACGCTTGTGCAGTGTCCTCTTTAACACCATGACCTGTGATTGTGAGGAACACCTCATCTAGGGTCGGTTTTTGTACGCTCATTTCTGCCAAATGAATCCCTCTCTCACGCAGTGCGATAAGCAGATCTGTGACCAAATCGGCATCCGCCATAGGGGCCGTAATCATTCCGGCTTCATATAACACAATTGATTGTGTTTTCAGCACATGTTCAACCGTTTGACGAGCTGCTTCGATGTCCAGCGGGTTTACTACTCTCAATTGCAATGAGGAGGTACCTACTGAAGCTTTCAGTTCATCCACCGTGCCCTCTGCCACTACCCGACCGCGATCGATAACTGCGATTCTATCAGCCAATTGATCCGCCTCATCGAGGTACTGTGTCGTTAACAGCACGGTCGACCCCGTCTTTACCAACCGGCGAATCGTATCCCACATCTGAGCACGCGTACGCGGGTCAAGCCCTGTAGTCGGCTCATCCAAGAAGATAAGCGGCGGCTGTGCAATAAGACTAGCCGCCAAATCCAAGCGGCGGCGCATACCTCCGGAAAAGTTTTTCAAAGGCCGCTTCGCCGCTTCCGTCAAACCAAACTCCTCAAGCAATTCATCTGCTTTACGCTTCGCTTCTGAACGCCCAAGCCCTAGCAGCCTAGAGAAGATAACCAGGTTTTCTGTAGCGCTTAGTGATTCATCAACCGATGCGTACTGGCCGGTTACCCCAATTAATTGACGAACAATCTGCGATTCCTTTACTACATCGTGCCCGAAGATTCGCGCCGAGCCTGCGTCTGGACGAAGCAAGGTTGCGAGCATACTAATCGTTGTGGTCTTGCCTGCTCCATTCGGACCAAGCACACCGTAAATTGAACCCGCGCGTACATTCATATTCACGCCATCCACAGCCCGATTTTCACCAAAAGTTTTTACGAGTCCGTTCGCTTCGACAGCCCAGTCACCGTGGTTTGGCTCTATTTTCTTGTTATTTACATGAACCATTGTAATTCCTCCTATACAACTGTTGATAACGTGATGGTAACGTACCTTTGTAAACTGAATTTAAACAAAAAAAATCTGCAGTTTAAATCTTACGTTTTATCGAGCGCTAAAATTCTATCCCTGACCTTAAATCCACAGAAATAAAACATCCCACTTAAAAGCAGATCACCAAAAAAAGCCCCTATTTCTCTGCCGATTGCAGGAAATACGGACTTTCTTACTGACCGTCGATTTGAAACAGGGGCTGTTTTAGAGTTATGTCATAAACTTAAGGCTGTGATACGATCAGAGTATTTCAAAGCTTTTCATTATATTTCTTATAATTCTAAACGTAAGAAAAGCAGCTCAATCCTCTTGTCCGTAGAATCTAACAAAATAACAACCTCTTTCATAAATCAAGTTATATCGATAAACACTTGATTTTAGTTATGCAATCGAAGAGATCATAGATGCAGATGTCGTTATTGTCACTCATTTACATCCTGATCATTTTGACGACGCGGCGATTGAAGCATTGCCGAAAACTATTCCTATTATTGCACAGTCTGAAGATGATGTCGCAGTCATCCGAAAAGCAGGTTTTCAAAATGTACAATCGATAGATCGTATTTCGTATATAGAAGGCATTAGCTTAACTAGAACAAACGGAAAACATGGCATTGGTGAAATTGGAAAGATGATGGGCGAGGTTTCTGGCGTTGTCTTTAACCATCCGGATGAAAAAACGCTTTATCTTGCAGGAGATACGATATGGTGCAACGATGTTGAAGACAGCATCAGACTGCATCATCCTGACGTCATCATTGTAAATGGAGGGGCTGCACAATTTCTTCAAGGCGATCCGATCATTATGACAAAAGAAGACATTTATCAAACCTATATGGCAGCTCCGCAATCGACCATTATCGTTTCACATATGGAAGCACTCAATCACTGCTTATTAACTCGAAGAGAATTACAAGCATTCCTTGATGAAAAGGAACTTTCAAAACATATTTTAATACCCATTGATGGTGAATCCATCACTTTTTAAATAAAAATCATTTGCCTCTGGCGTAATTAGGCTGTCGAGAAACTCTCGGCAGCCTTCAATATGTCAATTTATATAAAACCTACCGCCTAGTAAAGGATTCAAAGTACTTTACATCTAACTATTTTGTTCCATAACCTTATAAACACAGTTTCTTCCGCCTGACAAAATATGCTCTACGCGTTCGATCTGAACTTCACTGCCTAGCACGGATTGAAAGAGGCTTAACTCATTTTTACATAACCCGGCACAAGCAGCAGCAGCTTCACAGATCGGACAATGCTTCTCTATAAACAACAGGCTTCCATCGCCTAGATCCTTGATCTCAGCCATATAACCTTCTTTTGTGCGAATATCAGCCAGTTTCTCCAGTTTTCCAATTAGATGAGGTTCCCCGCCAAGTTGGAAAAGATATTGCTCCAGCATATTTTTATTTCGAACCGCCAGCAGCTTATCCAGTCCCTCGATTCCGAAAGCCTCTCTCATAGATTGAAGCAGACTAACTGACAATTCTGAATACCCGCTTGGAAAAAATCGATCAGCTTCAGGCGTCAATCTCCACAGCTTAGCCGGTCGTCCCATCGGACGAGCTTCTTCTTCATACGTAACTAATCCTTCTTCTTTCAGCGCATTTAAATGCTGGCGAATAGCCATTCCAGATAATAGAAACTCTGAGGCTAATGCCATAACATCCATACCACCCTGCTGCTTCAGCAGATTAATAATTCCTCTTCGCGTCTTTGTTGAGGAATCTTTGTTCGTTTGACTTCCACTCATTATAGGGACCTCCTTTTGAGGCAACTGACTCTATATCACTCTCTACATTTTAAATAAAAATGTTGACAAAGTCAAAGCCGAACGGTAGCCTGAACTTTATAATGAAATATGTTTACTAAGTATCCGGATATGGCGTATACATAAAAAATTTTGTTGGAGGTTAAAGGCAATGCCGAATCATCAAAGCATTTTCAGTCCGCGTTACTTTGCACTATCGATAGGAATTATTTTGTCAGTGATGGCAGTAGGATTTGAGGGCTTAGCCGTAACTACGATCGCTCCTTCCATCGCCGGTGATTTGAATGGCATTCATCTCTTTGGCTGGATATTCAGCACTTATCTGCTTGCTCAGATTGTTGGCACCCTGGTTGTCGGTCGTATTATTGATAAAAAAGGGCCAGCAGCACCGTTTACGATTGCACTTGTTTTGTTTATAGCGGGTCTGATTGCTGCAGCTGCTGCCAGCGATATGTTCGTTATGATTGCGGCGCGAGCGCTGCAAGGCCTTGGTGCTGGTGCGATGATGACTTGCGTATACACCGCTATATCCTTAAGCTATCCCGATGAATTGCGTTCCAAAATACTCGGTGCATTCGGTACAGCCTACGTCCTTCCGTCTATGCTCGGTCCATTCGTTGCCGGTTTGATTGCAGAACAGTGGTCTTGGCGATTTGTGTTCTGGGGCATATTGCCGATTATTGTTTTGTCAGCCATTCTTAGCTTGCCGGCTTTTAGAAAATTGAAGGTACAAGGTACAAGGGAGGGAAATGGTGCCGCCGCTACGTGGATGGCTTTATTTTTAACGATAGGTACTGGTATTTTCCTCGTTGGACTTGGCATGCTGCCCAAAATTACAGGAGCTGTATTAAGCATTGCCGGCTTAGCCGTCATGTCATATCCACTGCGCAAGCTGCTGCCTACGGGCACACTACTATTCCGAAGAGGAATGCCGGCTATTCTAGCAACGCGTGGACTTTTCTTCGCCGCATATGTCAGTACACAAAATTTTCTTGTGTTAGCTCTAATTGATATCAAAGGCATTAATCCCGCTCATGCCGGATTAATTGTTGCCAGCGCAGCACTCAGCTGGTGTCTCTTTGCTTATTTGCAAGGGCGCTGGGATACAGCAGACCAAGGCCGCGGGCGCAACAGAAGAATTATTTTAGGCGTGCTGCTGCTCACATTAGGTTTTGCTTTAGTCGTTTGGATTCCAAACGTAACGGTTGCCTTGGCTGTAATAGGGCAAATCATCGCAGGAATTGGAATGGGATTATCCCATCCAACGAGCGGTGCGGTTGCATTTGCCCATACTAGTGATGACGGAGCTGGCGAGACGTCCGCTAATCTGCAATTTGCAGATTCTTTCACACCGGGTGTGGTCATCGGTATAGGCGGCGCTATCCTTGTCGTTAGTCAGGCTGCCGGAATGACGTTGCAATCGGGATTGATTGTAACGATGGGATTTAATCTTTTGTTAATACTAATGAGTTTATTTGCAAGTATTCGTATTTCTTCTAAGAAACCAATGGCAGGATAAAACGCGATGAGAGGATCTGGAGGAGGAGAGATTATCTCAAGCGAATGAATGAGTGAGTTACTCTGTCAGTTAGTTCATAAAGAAGACGAGGAGCCTAATTGCAGGCTCCTCTTCTATCGTGTACGACATTAATATAAAGTTTTTGTAGCGCCTGCGTCATAGCTCAGCAGCTCATCTGTTCGATTGTCGCGTATTTTGGCTGCCCATTCTGGATCAGCAAGCAGTGCACGGCCTATGGCTACCAGATCAAACTCTTCCATTTCCAGTCTTTCAATTAAGCTGTTCAGAATGGCCGGCTTCGCTGCGTCCCCGCTGCTGCTTCTAAATTCATTGTCCAGCCCAACTGAGCCTACAGTTATCGTTGGTTTTCCTGTCAGCTTCTTCGTCCATCCTGCCAGATTTAGATGAGAATCCTTGAACTCCGGCTCCCAATATCGCCGCGTTGAACAATGGAAGACATCCACTCCCGCATCAGCAAGCGGCGTCAAAAATTGCAAAAGCTGCTGAGGTGTTTCCGCCAATTTGGCATCATAATGACCTGCCTTCCATTGTGAGAATCGGAATACGATTGGAAAATCTTTTCCGACTGCACGACGGCAAGCCTCAACTATTTCAACGGCGAAACGTGTCCTCGCTGCAAAATCACCGCCATAACGATCAGTCCGTTTATTGGTTTGGTCCCAGAAGAACTGATCGATCAAATAACCATGCGCGCCATGAAGCTCAATACCATCAAAGCCGATTCGTGCTGCATCTGCCGCTGACTGTGCGTAAGCTGCGATAACATCCCCAATCTCTTTCTCCGTTAGAGGCTCTGTTATTTTCTCACCTGATAGATTAAGTCCCGAAGGACCAATTGGCAATGCTTCGTTATTGGGGAGGTCGCCAATTTTGCGCGTTAACCCAACATGCCATAGCTGCGGAATAATTTTACCGCCGGCTTCATGTACTTCTTTTACCACGTTGGACCAGCCGCTCAGCGCAGCCTCTCCATGAAAGTGAGGCCAATTCGGACTTGCAGCAGCAGCCTTATGATCGATTACGGTTCCTTCAGTAACGATAAGACCAACGCCATTCTCCGCCCGCCGACGATAATAAGCCGCAACATCAGCCCCTGGAACTCCATTTGGGGAGTATCCTCTTGTCATTGGCGCCATTACAATACGATTGGCAACCTGCAAATTTTTGGAGACAAAGGGCTTAAATAAAGCTTCAACCGATGTTTCATTTGTGGTATTAGACATGTACATTCCTCCTATATATTGGATTTGAGTTTAATTAGGTTTGTGTACTATAGATACTATCATGAATTACCGTGTATTCCCAGCACTTTACTTATTTTCAATGCTATAAAACCGAAAACCTTTTAATCTAAAATAGCCCTCTGATGGTATAATGGAAAAGGAATCCAAATAAAACAGTTGTCCAACAGGAGGGTTTGTATGGATTATCTTCGAGATTACACTATGTATGCAGCTATATTTGGCATGTTTAGTTTCAGTTGGTTTGGCTGGGCACAAGAAAATCCTAGAGCGAGTTGGCGCAAATACATTGGCATAGCTTCTGGCATTGCACTTCTAGTATGCTTGGCAGGCGTCTACCTAAGTATAACGAACTGGGACGCACCCTCCGCTTTGTCTAATCAATCATCTTTCAAAAACTATTTGATTTCGGTATATACTGAGATTATTTTGGCTGGTGCGGGTGCTTTTGTATTTATAAAAACAAAACGCAGCAAATACGTTTCCCCTTGGATTGCCTTTATTGTTGGTATTCATTTTATTAGTTTGAAACATGTTTTCAATGATCCCAGCTTATATGTACTTGCTGCGTTGTTGGTTGCCGTTTCCATCAGTACGTTATTCATATCTCCAAAGCTTAAGGTAGCCCATAGCGCAATTACAGGTATTGGTTCTGGTACCGTTTTATTTTGCTTCGCACTTTTAGGCTTGATTCGATATTTCTTGGTCTAATACGAGCCAAAACAACCATAACTGCATCTCTGCTGTTATGGTTGTTTTTTTTATTTATTTTCTATTTATTAAAATGGCGCAGCTTCTCTGGATTCATGACGATATAAATGTCCGAAATGACGTTGTCTTTGATATGGAAGGTAATAACCGAAAACGTAAGCTGACCAGACTTAATCACAATGCCGCTATTTCCATTTAGTTCAACAACATCACAAGTGAAATCTGAAGGAACTTCCGGCCTAATCGCCGTAAAATAACGGATAATAAGATTTTGCCCAACAATCGGACGCAGAGCCGCATTTGTTTTGCCGCCTCCATCCGTATACAATACTGTTTCCGTGGAAAGAATCGCCAGCATGCGATTGATATTGCCAGAAATGATCGCGTTTACGAATTCCTCCATCATAGGACTAGCAATCTCCTGCGGAGCCAATTTACTGCTGGAAGAGGACCCTATGCTTTTTTTTGCCCTATAAAAAATTTGCCTACAGTTTCCGCTGCTCTTATCGAGAATAGCGGCAATATCTTGAAATGGATAATGAAATAACTCTCTTAGTAGAAAAACAACACGCTCTACGGCGGTCAGCTGCTGCAATAACAGCAAGTATGCGGTAGACAACATTTCCTTCGAAATGTATAGTTGGAGCGGATCGTTTGAGTTAACACCACTCGTAACGAGAGGCTCTGGCAGCCATGGCCCCACATACAATTCCCGCTGCCTGCTTGTCGAATTCAACTTATTCAGGCATTTATTCGTAACTACTTTGCACATATACGCTTTAATAAACTGAATATGATCAGACTGATCTTCATGCAAAGAGATAAACGCGTCCTGAACAATATCCTCCGCATCCGCGACACTGCCCATCATTTGATAAGCGAGCGAAAATAATAACGGCTTCAATTCAACATAAAGCTGTTCCGTATTCACATGTCACTCCCATTCATACCTTTATGTTGTTTAATTACGGCTTGTGCGGCTCTTCTAGCGCCAGCAAGCACAGCATCTACCAAAGTTTCTCCAACATGACCGGTCCAATCTCCTGCAACATAAAGACCTGGGATTTCCGGAACTTCCGGCCCTGGATAAATGCCATTCTTATCAATAGAAGCAAAATCATGAGCAACCGTTATATTCGGTAAAAACTGACGGGCAGCTTCTACTTCGCGCCATCCCGGCTGCATAAGATCTAGCGCTTGCTCCAAGTGCTGTTCATCCTCTTTGGGATAGCTCGTATTTTCTCCAAGCTGCTTAATCATATGAATGACGACAGAATCCCCATCGTCGTTATGGCTCGCAACGGAGGTTGGGTTGTTATAAAAAATAGGAGCATCCAACCAGAAGCCAGCGATGAAGGACGCGCTTGGATTCGGTAGACGATGCAATACAAGATCCAAACAAGCCGCTTTTATCGTATGCGCTTGCTCCTTCCAATTAGAAAGCAGGTTCTGATTAGCGTCCTTTACAAGCTTGCATGCATCTCCTAGACCAGCGGCCACGATGACAGACGAAATCACCAATGACTCACCATCCGTAAAACTGACTCGCAAACCCTCTTTGTCTGGTACAATTCCAACTACTGAACGACCAGTCACAATCGTAACCGAGGCTTGCTCTGCTTTTTGCTTTAGCGCATCTACAAGATTTGCCCACCCCTTTTCAATATAAAATGCCTTTCCGCCAAACGTCCGCTGCAATTGCTTCACAGCGATTGAGGCTATTAGCAGCTCTGGGTGCGGTACAAAGGTGTTCATCCGACAAATCGAATAAATAACATGCCTAATCATCGGATCTTGAACTTCCTTTTCAGCCCATTCTCGGAATGTTACCCTTTCGAGTTTCGTTGTATCGATTTTAGCTAATTTCATCATAAACCGTGCAAGCTCTATTTTCCCAGTAAACGAGAACAATTTAGATGTCATCAATTGAACGGGTCCAGTTGGCAAAGGAAACACTTTATTGTTCCATATTGCGGCCACTGATGGTGGTGGATTGGCACCTTTTAGCTTAACATCAAGCTCTTTTAGCACTTCCTCGCCTACCCCATCCTGATAGAAAGCATGCACACCCAGGTTGAGATAAGCTCCTTTCTTTTTCACCGTTAATGCTCGCCCGCCCAATCGACTGGACTTTTCGACTAGCAGCACGCGTAATCCTGCTTTAGCCAAATAAATAGAAGCTGTCAGACCAGACAAACCGCCGCCAATAATGACAGCGTCATAGGCTGTTTTGAGCTCATTCATAATGATCACCTCATGTTTTTGCTTATATGACAAATAACAAAGGTGTTTTGTTACAGAAAAGTATTCATTTTTCTGCCCTGATCAGTGCTTAAAATGAGAATACTACGATCCTCCCACTTTTCTTTGGATAATTTAACGTTGGTTTGTTGGGTAAGAGGCAAGTTGTCGGTTAAACTCGCTCAGGCAAAAAAAGATTATTGAAATCATTTTCATTATCGTTATACTATCAATATAACGTCGGTCGTGAAGCACACGCCGCTTTGGCACATTATGCCCTTTTATGGGTGCATATGTGTTGAAGCGGCTTTTTCGTTTTTACCACCACTGATTGAGAGGATGAAAACTGCGATGTCAAGATTTGAACAAGCTTATGAGGAATGGATGCATTTAGCCATTGCCCAAGAACAAAATCATAGAAGACGGGAATTACTCGAGAAAGGACTTGGCCATGGCACTCTTGAATTTTTACGTTCCGTTTGGTTTCCTGCTGTAAAAAATTTCAACCATCTTTATCCTGAATGGGAAGTTCGTGATTTCAACAATGGATTTCGTTATCTGGATCTAGCTTATATGCCCAGCGGTGATGTTAAGGGAGGGATTGAAATACAAGGTTATGGACCTCACGCAAGAGACTTGGATGTGAGGCGGTTTAAGGACTTATGTTGGCGGCATTGTTTATTAGCACTTGATGATTGGGTATTTTTACCGATTGCCTATTTATCCATTATCGATGAACCGAAGCGCTGCGAGCAGCTCGTTCTTTCTTTTATTGGGAAGTTTATCGCTATGGATGCTCCTTGTGATTTGACTTGGCTAGAAGCAGAAACATTCCGTTATGCAAGGCGACTATTTCGTCCATTTTCACCATCGGAACTCGGATCCCATCTAGCAATAACTGACCAGCATGCACGGCGAATTCTTCACATGCTAGTCGATCTCCAGCTATTAACTGTAGTCAGCGGCAATCAACGTTATCGAACATACGGCTTACGAACCCAGTAACTCTTATCCTCAGCTATTGACTGTGGTCAGCGGCAATCAACGATATCAGAAAAATGGCTAACGAACCCAGGAACTCTTAACCCAGGCTATTAACTGTGGTCAGCAGCAATCAACGATATCAGACAAATGGCTAATGAACCCAGTAACTCTTATCACAGGCTATTGATTGTGATCAGCAGCAATCAACGATATCCGGCATTTGGCTAACGAACCCAGTAACGCTTATTTGCTCAAAATGTAACGATTTATTTTTCTTACGAACCTCACATTCGTTATTTCGAGTAAAACAGCTCATTTCGCGCTGAATATGATGCGATAACACCAATAGGGTTCGTTAAAATAAAAAAGATGTAGTTTTCTCCAACATAAGCGCACTACGGTTCGTTAGAAAGATCTGATGGATACAATTCGTTTACTCTTCAATCTTATATAGAGGGGGTGAAGCTAGGTGTTCGCCCCTTTACTAAAAAGGTTACATCGTTTACTCGGCATGTAATTACAGAGGGAATGGTAATCAACCTATGAATTACAGCAGAGTATGCGATGTGAATCCTCCATAATCTAGTCAATTTCAGTTACATACTGTTCTCATATTCAGCAGCAATCAACGTCATTAGATTAGCTACTTAAGAACTCTGTAACTTGTATACCCAACTTCTTACTGTACTCAGCCGAAATCAACTTTAGGGGACATCCAGCTAACGAATCCAGTAACGCTTATTTGCTAATAATGTATCAACTTATTGTTCTTACGAACATCACAATCGTTATTTCGAGTAAAACAGCTCATTTTGCGCTGAATATGGGTCGATAACGCCAATGGAGTTCGTTAAAATAAAAAAACCTTAGTTTTCTCCAGTATAAGCATAGTACGGTTCGTTAGACAGGTGCCGCCTTTCGTTAAAACAAATAATCCTTAGTTTTCTCCAATATAAGTATGGTACGGTTCGTTAGACAGGTGCTCATCATTCGTAAAAACACATAACCCCAGTCTTCGATAATATAAGCACGCTACGGTTCGTTAGACAAAATAAACACGTATACATTCCGTCTATCCTATAATCTCTCCTATATGTAAATCGTAGCATATTGTGTTTGGTCACATTTAATAGTGACCGACCGATGAAATACGACTTGTATGTTGACACTTTTCTACTTCATTCAGTCCAAAATGTTACTTAAAATGAGTCTGCATTCATTCGGCTAATCCTAAAAACGCTGCAGAGTTTTCATTTGCCTTCATTCTCCATAAGAACGCAGCCAAGCTTATTCGTTCAGAGTCTGTATAAAGCCACTGTTTTCTTCTAGACAACAAGAGAAAAGTGAGCTACACTTTGTTAGAATTTGGCAAGATCATGAGGAGAATGGAGCAGGTTGAAGATGCGTATTGCCGCAGATATGAAACGTTTTTTGCAGGTGGATGGTGCAGGCAGGATGCTTTTCACCTTATTTTGTTATGGCATCGGCATGGGCATTCTAGCACCGATGAATGCAATTTATTTAAGTGAGAGCATCGGGCTTTCAAAGAATGAAGTCGTATCGATCTTCGTTGTGTCGCTGCTGCTCAATATGGGAACTACGATTACAGTTGGACTGTTAAGTGATAAGCTGCGCAGCAGAAAGAGACTGGTCATTGCCGCTGCTTTGTTATGTCTCGTCGGTTTGTTCATTTACATGAACGCAGAAGGTTATGTCCAGGCACTGATCGGCATGTGTGTTGTGAGCGCTCCGTCCGGACTCATTATGGGACAATTGTTCGCTATATCTCGGAATCATTTTGCTAGACTTGCCGGGGATATTGTGGAGATGGCACAAATTTGGCTGCGCGCAGGGTACAGTGTTGGTTTTTTTTGCGGTTTGCTGGCAGGAGCGAATTTGTATTTGATTGCTACGTTTCAAGGTGTATTATGGGGCAATTTTGCAGGTTACGCAATGCTCGTTATCCTGCTGTTGTTCTACCGGGAACACTCTGAAGAGAAAAAACAAGCTAATATGGGGGCGAGCGAACCTTTTTCCCTCATTATGCTAATCGCTCTACTGCTGCTTGCATGCGCAGATGCCATTCGCGGATTGTATTTGCCGCTTGTTGTAAAAACGTTGTTCGGCAAGCCGGAATATATGGCATATATTTGGAGCTCCCAAGCCGTATTCGAGCTGTTGTTCATGACCATCGCCGGTTATTGGGCGGCGAAATACGGCAGCAAAATAATTATTTTAATCGGCGGCTTTGGGGCGCTTATTACTTATACGATTTATGCCTTGCACTCGCCATTGATCGTTTTTTTCCTCATTCAGCCGATTTATTCTTTTTTTGTATCCATCTTGTACGGAGTAGCGATGGGGTATGTGCAGCGCATGTTCGCAGGCCGGACCGGATTCGGCGCTAGCTTGTACGTTTTCATTTCACTAACGGCATCATTAATCGGATATTTGTTACCATTATTTATCGAAGGGTACGATCCATCCATATTCGTCATTCCAATTGCGCTAGTCTCTATTTCAATAACGATTATGTCTATCGTGCTGATAAGGGAACGTCGTCTGTCACAGCTGCCTCAATAACAAAACAAGCCTTGAGCCCAATCGGGTTCAAGGCTTGTTCTTTGTTGCACAATGAACCTCAACAATCACTTTTCAACCCCGCAATTAACGGTAAGTTGGATTTACGACGCCAATTGCACGCTCCACACTAAACTTGCCGTTCTCATAGGCCAAATACTCATTGCCTTTCACATGAAAAGGAATCTCTTGATTATTATAAATCATTGCACCCTGAATCTCACGCACACTCATACCAATGATCCCCTTCAATTGACCCTCACGATCGGTAATCACGCGAATGCCGCTTGGAAAACGGATGAAGCTTTCTCCATTCCGATACAACTCCGACCCCGTCTGCAAATTTAACAGTTCATAGGTAACACCATCCACGATTCGGCTGTAGCCTGTCTCACCAGTAATCTCTTCTCCATGATCCATATTGTAGGGTACAAGTCCCGTAAACCATAGTTCGCCGTCTGGTCTAGGCAAAATACCGCATAAACGCTCTACATAATCCAACAGGCACAATATCGATGGAGAATACGCCTCAGTAAATCCCTCGTCTCCCGTCCATGGGCTAACCGCCTGCGCAAAGCGGGTTGCTTTGGTAAATGAAGCTAAGATCGGGTACATCACCCAAGTGAGTTCAACGTGACGTCCATGATGCTCGAAAGCATGAGGTGCGCGAATCAAGCTAAGGAAGTTCGATGCGCCTCCCCAGCTATTGTAGCTAGAGAACGGATCAAAGCGCGGATCGTCCATAGCCATCGAAGTAAATGGATATTTGGCAAAAAATTTGCTTGTATTCAATAAATAACGTCTGAGCATCGTATCAAAAAAAGCCTGATCCCCTACTTCGCATGCCATTACGCGCAGCAGCACATCCGATTGTACTCGCACAAGCTCGTCGTTTCGGTCTCGATCATAGAAGAAATGATCCTCTTCATCAAAGCAATAACGATACAAGCTCTCTAAGCTCTCTTCGGCTTTCGCTAGCCAGTGCTGCTTGCTAGGAAGCCCAAGCTCTTCTGCAATTCGAGCCATGTAAAGACGTTGACAATACACATTTGCGGTTAAATCCGGCGCCAAAAAAGGTAATATCGGAGAATCAGGATTCATTTGCGCCGCATCATTAAAATGAGGGGTGTCAGGGACATGCCAGAACCGCGGTGAAAGATCATGCCCCGTATCAAAAGTACTGAATGCCTCTACACAACCTGTTCCACGGGTATTTCGGTACTGAACCAGCCACTCATCGTAGCTTGCCATCGCAGTATACATCGTTTGCAAAAACGGCTTCCCCGCTTGATTCAGCTTATAGTGGTTCCATATACTGCGTGCAAGCGGCGTCACGAGCTGAATCTGCCGAAATGCAGCACCATGCTCCGTTACTTTATAGGGCAACAAACCATCCTCACGCTGGTGCACGGCAAACGAGCGGAAAGTTGCATCCGATACGGATGGTATAAAGCGAGAAAGCAGCTCAGCATTAATCGTTCCTGTACTTTCCAGCCAACAGCCGAGATAGATTCCTCCTTCTTGCAAAATCGGCTCTTCGCCGCCCGTTGGAACAATACAATCAAGCAGTTTGCGCACTGCTGCAT
This sequence comes from Pristimantibacillus sp. Z349TD_6, assembly GCF_056173205.1. NCBI lineage: Bacteria > Bacillati > Bacillota > Bacilli > Caryophanales > Paenibacillaceae > Pristimantibacillus (SeqCode) > Pristimantibacillus sp. Z349TD_6. The sequence goes on from NZ_CM149662.1 coordinate 5,394,713, forward strand.
AATAGACCTGCTCAAGCTTGCCTGAACGTGTAGTAAAACGTATTCCGGATTGCTTCCATTCCTCAAGGCTATTTTTATGAGATGGAATCTTCAACTCGCCAATCTTCTCATCTATAGACAGCTCTCGAAGCTGCTTCAGCAATGATTCGCTCATCCTAATCGCCTCGCTTTTCCGATTTAAATGCTTTCTCGACTAAATGTAAAACAGACTGCCGCGAGGCAGCCTGTCTATTAATGCATTGCTAATCCCAACTCACAGGAAACTATTGATTGTTTTTGAATATTTTCAGAGTGCCATTATAAAAGTCCTTAACAGCCACTTCTACGCTCTTGCGTCCGAAACCAATTTCATACATCGTCGATTCGGCAAGCTTGGAATATTCAGAGAAGCCCGGAGGATTGTAGCTGACCGCAAACGGCTCCTTGTTTGTCGCTTCTGAAACGCGGCTCGTGTAGTCATAAACTATTTTCTCTACGCTGTTTGCGCTAGTTTCAAGAAGCTTGCGGTTAGCCGCAACCACTGGTACACCGCGATCATTGCCTAACAATTTAGCAACATCGGGATCATTAATGAAGAAACTCAACAACGTCGCTACCTCGTTTGGATGTTTGGTCTTGGCATAACCCGACAAACCTTGGCTTGACTCGAACACTACGCCTGTTCCCTTCTCGCCGCGCGGCAGCTGTACCATAATCAGCTCATCTTGCGTAAGTCCTTGCAATGCTGCCAATTGATTGGACGGAATTAAGCTCATCGCTACTTTTCCTGTGACAACTAATGATTTACTTGTATCGCCGGGAGGATTGGATACTTGCAGCTCGGAAGGGACAACACCGCCGGCTTTCATCGTTTCATCCCAATATTGGAACCATTTTAACACGTCAGCCTCTTCGAAGCCCAGCGTCCCTTTATCCATATCATAAAGCTGTTTACCTTGCTGCTTCAGTCCGATATCCATTCCATCAATGGACATGTTGTAAGTACCATAGACACCGCTGCCCAGTTTGTCCGAGATCTCTTTGCTGATTCGTGCAAAGTCTTCCCAATTCCAACCATCCTCAGGAACGGGAAGGCCCGCTTTCTCGAACATCGTCTTATTCACAACGACTCCGCGTGCATTAGCACCAGCAGAAATATGAAGAAGCTTGCCGCCGATCGTGCCGTAATGAATCATCGATTGATCCATATCGCTTAAATTAAGCTCTTTATCCACGTATGGAGAAAGATCTAGAAGCACTTCCTTATTCGCATAATCGACCACATTTCCTCCTAAGAAAAAAATGTCTGGCGCTGTGCCGGAAGCAAGCTGCGTATTAAGCTTATCGAAATAACCAGTGGATGGGGCAAACTCGCCAACAACCTTAATGGATGGGTTTTTCTCTTGGAAAATTTTCAACGCCTCGTTCGTAATATCCGCCCTCTTTTGATCTCCCCACCACATAATGCGCAGTTCTACTTGTTTTGCTTCACTTGACTCATTTCCGTTTTTCTCTTTTTCATTGCTTGATCCTCCACTGCCCGTACCACCTGAGCATGCCGCAGTGAACACCATTAACATTCCTAAAGCCAAAATAAGCAACCGCTGTTTCATTTTGATTTCCCCCAATACTCTATTATGAATTCGCTTTCACTTATGATGCTACCCTGATTTCCGTTTATACGGAATTTCATTCCTTCGGGTATTCATTATCAATTTTTTCGGTTATCAAGAAAGAATACACATTATCATTTCAAACCGGTAGTTGCGATGCCATCTAAGAAATAGCGTTGAAAAATAAGGAATATTAGCGTGATTGGCACAAGCGACAATGCCGACATGGCAAGCAGCGCGCCCCAATCCGATTGACCAGTAGGATCAAATAAAGAACGAATTCCCAGCTGCACTGTAAACAGCTTAATATCACTCAAGTAGATCATTTGGCTGAAAAAATCGTCCCAGGACCAAATAAATGTGAAAATAGCGGCGGATATCAAAGCGGGTACTAAGAGCGGAATGATAATGCGGAAATAAATTTGCCGCGGACTGCAGCCGTCAATCGTCGCACTTTCATCCAGCTCTCTCGGAATTCCGCGGATAAACTGCACCATCATGAGAATAAAAAAGGAATCATGCGCCAGCCATTTTGGCAGAACGAGCGGAAAATACGTATTGATCCATTGCAGCTCATTATAGATGACGTATTGCGGAACAAGCGTCACATGATAGGGAAGCATAATCGTCACCAGCATTAACGAAAACCAAAGCTTCTGAAACTTGAAATTCAAGCGCGCGAACGCAAAGGCTGCTAAGGAGCACGTAATCACATTGCCAAGCACGCTCAGAATCGATATCAGCCATGAGTTTGCAAAAAACTTACTAAATGCGATTCCCTGAAAGCCGCGCCAGCCGTTAATGTAATTATCCAGAGTGAATGAGCTTGACCATAATCCCGGCTGTGTAAAGATCAGCTCATTAGGCTTAAAAGAGCTGCTTATTAACCATAGTACCGGGTAAAGCATGGCAATGCCAAAGATGATGATGATCGTATGTTTAGTTAATCCGTTTAACTTTCTCACTTGCATAGCTGCCTTACCTCCCTTCCTTGCTGTCACCGTAAAATACCCAATATTTCGATGTTGCAAAAATAATGGCTGTAAACGCCCCGATGATCAGCAGCATAATCCAGGCTAACGCGGATGCATAACCCATATCGAAGAACGAGAAGCCTTTCATATACAAGTACAGGGTGTAGAACATAGTCGCATCAAGCGGGCCTCCACGGCCGTCGCCAATGACAAATGCAGGTGTAAACGCTTGAAAAGAATTAATAATGCTCATCACAAGATTAAAGAAAATAACGGGAGAAATCATGGGAAGCGTAATGCGAAAAAATTGACGCGCCTTGCCTGCTCCATCTACTTGAGCTGCCTCATACAGATCAAGTGGCACTTGTTTAAGGCCTGCAAGGAAGATTACCATCGCTGAACCAAATTGCCATACGGACAATGAAATAATCGTATAAACAATGTAGCTCGGATGGGAAATCCATGAAGGTCCTTGAATGCCGAACCAGCCAAGAAACTGATTCACAAGGCCGCTGCCATCAAAAATCTGTCTCCACACAATCGCAATAGCGACACTGCCCCCGAGCAACGAAGGGATATAGTACACGGTGCGGTAAATGCCTAGCGCTCGAATCCCTTTGTTTAGAACCATAGCGACCATCAGCGCAAAAGCAAGACGCAGCGGAACGGAAATGAACACGTATTTGATTGTAAGCCACAAGGAATTCGAGAAGGTTTCGTCATCTTTAAAAATGTTAATATAATTTGAAAAACCAATCCATTTTGGCGACGTTAATAAATCATACTTCGTGAGCGACAAATAAAACGATCCAAGCATTGGACCGAGCGTCAGGCAGAAAAACCCGATCAGCCATGGCAGCAAAAAGGTATATGCGGTTAAGTTATGCTGATTGCTAAGCGGCTTGAGGCTTTTTCTCATCATGAATACCCCTCTCTTATTGATGTAGTTCCATCATAAGGGAGGGGCTATGAACATAGAATGCTAATTCTTTGGGTGTTCACTATCATTTTTTTCAGATTTTAATTCCGATTGCTGCTGACGATAATCCGATGGAGTCATTCCGTACATCCTTTTAAATTTGGAGCTGAAGTAGCTTGCATTGGAGAATCCAGTAAGCTCTGCAATATCCCAAAGGTTCAGCGTTGTTGTTTTTAGCATCCGAACAGCCTCAGCAATTCGCACCTCATTCAAGTAGTGAATAAAGGTTTTGCCTACTTTAGCTTTGAACATTTCTGAGAAATAAGATGAATTATAATTGTACTTCTCTGCTATCATCGTCAAATTCAATTCATACATATAGTTCTCGTCAATAAACTGCTTAGCTGCCAAGATCAAGGATGGATCGCTTTCCTGAGAGTCGCTTTGCCGCTTGCGCTCGATTTTAGCTGCAATTCGCATCAGAAACCGCTCCGCTTTCTCTACTGTATCGAGTCCAAGTGTCATTTCCGGCCTTAGCCAAAGCTGTTCGCCGCTCTCCAAAGTGATTTGCGATTCATGCGCAATGGTCTCAAGCATCAAGTAAAGCTGGAAAATCAATTTGACAAAACGAAGCTGCGATTTCATTCCGCGCTGTAATTCTTGTCTAATCGCTGCTTCAAACGATGAAAGCTCTCCTCGAATTAAATACCGCTCAATAACCTTAATGGTATGCTCAGGTATAGCCGTATGCCCCTCAGAAGCGGGAGCTAGTCCAGCAACTTTGCCGTATGGCATGTTCCATGCCAGCAAAGAGCTAATATAACCTTCTTTCCACTGCTTAAATCCGCTTACCGTTTGACCGGTACCTATTTTAATTTCAAAGGCCATATACTTATTTACGCTTTGAGTCAGAAACTCAGCAAATTCCCGCTCCAATTCATGATCCGCAGCGATTACAAAATGCATGAGGCCAGGATAATTGGTATCACGAAAAACCTCCATCTTCCCTTGGAACTTGTCTGCGCATTCTCTTGATATGATATCGAACGGCAATCGAAACTTGTCCGGCGTACGGTCGACCGAAGTGTTGGATTCCCCTCGCTCCCATAGCCCTGCTGTTATAAACCTAACCTCACGTTTATCCCATGAATCCAGCTCAAACAATCGGGAACGATCTTTTATAGTACTTTCCTGCAAAATCTCTTCCTTTACGAGATGAACGATAAAATGCTCTTTCATTTCCTTATAATATTGGGAGAGCCGCCACTGCGTCATAGCCGCCTGATCATGGCTTTGCCTGTCCTTGTCCAGTTCCTTCTTTACGTTTGAAAGCGTGTCGGTCAATTCTTTTCTAGCAACAGGTTTTAACAAATACTCGCGAGCCTGATTGCGAATGGCTGCTTTCGCATAATGAAAATCCTCATAACCTGTAATGACGATTAGGCGCAGCGATGGGTACTGCTCGTGACAGGAATCTAAAAATAACATACCGTCCATCACAGGCATGTTCATATCTGTAATCACAATATCAATAGCCTCTGCCGAAAGCCTCTCGAGCGCTTCGACGCCATTAGAGGCTTCCCCTGCAATGATAAGTCCAATACTGTCCCAATCCACCTTAAGCTTTAGACCCTGACGGATCTCGGGTTCATCATCCACGATTAATACTTTATACATGTTGGTGTTCCTCCTGTGCTGGTAGTATGAGCTCTATCGTTGTACCCTCGCCAAGCGTAGAATCGATGCGGACCTCAAATAGTGATTCGTAGTAAAGACGGCAGCGTGCAAGAACATTTCCTAGACCAATTTGGCTGCTCCGGCTGGTAAGAATTTGCTCCAACTGAACGGATTCCGATCGCTCCAGCAGCTTCTTCTGCTGCTCGCTTGTCATCCCCGGTCCGTTATCTGACACGATTAGATGAACCCTTCCCGCAGCATGGCTTACCCGTATGCGGACGATTGCCTCGGATTGATGCATAAAGCTGTATTTAACGGCGTTTTCTATCAACGGCTGGAAAATAAATTTTACCGTCGACAATCTTAAAAGGTCGCCTTCCTCCTCAATCGTTATGTTCAGTTGATCACCGAAGCGAATTTTCAAGATCGACAAATAATAGTGCACATAAACAAGCTCTTCTTCCAACGGAACGAGATCATCGCTAATTTTAAGAGAGAAACGCATCATTTTCCCTAGTGATTCTATAACTTCAACCGTATCATCCGTCCGTCGCTGTATGGCTAAGCTGCTCATGAGCTCCAGCGTATTAAACAGAAAATGCGGATTAATTTGCATGAGCAGCGCTTTGTATTCCGCTTGCTGCCTAAGCAGCTTTAGCTCGAACTCGGTTTTGATATGCTGTCGCAATTTCGAAACCATGTTGCGGAATGTTTCAGTTGCAAAACCCACTTCATTGCGCACCCTCTTCTCAGGCGCCAACCGGCTCTCGGCAAGGACAAAATCGCCTCTTTGTACATGCCGCATTGCGAGCACCAGCCGTGAAAGCGGCTTCGTAATTCCATGCGAGAACCAAGTCGCCAGTATCAAAGACACAATTAACAAGACAGCCGCAACGATTAGAATCGTGCTTCGCAGACGAAAGAGCTGTGAATACAAATCTTTCTCTGATACGAACCCAACAAGCATCCAGTTCGTTTTCGGCAGTTTTTTGTATACTAAAATTTCTTTTTCTCCGCTTAAATTATTTAAATAAACGACGCCCTGCTTCCTCCAGCCTGTCCGTAAATCGTCAACCTGCCGTACCATCTCCGAATGGGCTCCGTATTCGTTCTGGGACAGCATTGGTTTGCCATGCTGATCTAATAAATAGATCGTTCCGCTCTCCCCAAGATGGATTCTGCCTAGCGGCTCCAGAAAATAGTCAGCGCTTACATTAATCTTCATCACACTTTTTGTCAGTGAAGGCTCAAATGAACTGATCGGCATCAACATACTGATTACCGGATGTTTGTTGTTATTTCGCAGCTCTGCGACATCCGTATGAGCCGGAATCCAGTATTGATCCTCGTTTTTAAAATCGAGATACCACTTTTCCTTCAGAAAGGAATCGTTAGACACAACTAAATTGCCGCTGCTGACCCACATGCCATCCTGACGATAGACGGCGACACCAGAAACACTGGAATAACTGTTCGTTGTCTGCGTCAAAAACTGGCTCATTCGGTAATGGGAAAGATTTTTTTCTCCCTCCGTGGATGCGGAATCAGACGCTACTGCATCCCAATTATTCGTAATATCGCTATTAAAAACGATAGAGGCTAAATCATAGATTTGTGTTTGAACCATATCAATGTAAGACCCGTATTCATCCATTTTCTCCAGTGCTGAAGATTCAATGTAAGAGCGAATAATGGAACGGGACTCATTAAATAAAAGAATGGACAGTGTGACGAAGGATAAAACGAATAGTAAACAAAAGATTGCAATCAAACGACTTTTCAACGAATAAAACATAGCCAGTCCCCTCTCATGCCAGCCTTTCTTCTAACGATGTTTAGCCCTGGTAATAAATCTAGGAATAAAGTTGCTGCAATCCCCTCTTCTTTAAACCTATTATAGTCGTCAATCTCATACATGCAATAAAATATAACAGGTAAACAGAATAGACATTAGCTCCTACTCTCCTCCCAATCCAATGGCAACCGAATATCTTTTCCTCAACAGGGAAAAGATGTAATCATTCGACACTTCACTTCGGATAGGAGACTCGCATGCGGAAATCGCCCAATTTTTCACCTAATCACACTTCATCCGACAAGCCATCTTACCCGAACATTTCTCCCCATTTGGAAGAAAACTTGAACGCGATCGAAGGTTTTTTTACCAACTGCAAAGACTTGATAATACATCGTTGGAGTTATGGACAGGGCTTGGAGCAATCAGCCTTTACCGTCTACTTCGATACGCTAACTAAAACGACCGTTACGAATTTCGCAAAGGATACGCTGCAAAATCTGGTGCCGCATGAGCTTGGTCCTGCCGAGACGGTAACAATAAAAGATGTTATCCATTATTTTGAGAATCATGGCATCGCTTCGCCAAACGTTGAGCTTATGAGCGAAATGGAGCAAGTCGTCAGAGGCATTCTGGACGGCAAAGTCGTCATTTTTTTTGACGGATGGCCTAAGGCTATCGCCTATTTTGCCTTTGATGTCGAGCAGCGTCAAACCTCAGAGCCCATCACGGAGCCTACCGTTCAAGGCCCGCATGTCAGCTTCATTGAAAGCTTGGACCGCAATATCGGTGTCATTCGAAGCTTGCTGAAATCGCCCGAACTTAAATTTGAGTATTTTATATCCGGGGAGAAGGTTCACAGAAAAGTGTCCTACGGCTATTTGGAAGGCGTCGTAAAGCCGGAGACATTAGAAGCGTTCAAGCAAAAGATTGAGGGTATAGATCAAGAAGAAATGATAGATATTTCCTTTCTGGAAGAGTGGGTTAATGATTCCAACTACTCCCCTTTTCCGCAAGTTCGGTATACGGAGCGCCCGGATACGACGGTTACTTCTTTGCTGGATGGCAAAATCATTGCATTAGTCGATGGAAGCCCTTCGGTTCTTATCTGTCCAGGGAAATTCATTGAGTTTTTTACAAACAGCGAGGATTATTACTATCGGACGATTTTTTCTTCGTTAATTCGATTGATTCGACTGGCTGCGTTCCTCATAGCGCTCATGCTGCCCAGCACTTATATCGCGTTATCAACATTCCACTCCGAACTCATACCGACGGTTCTTCTGCTAGCCATTTTAGATACACGGGAAGGCATCCCCTTCCCGGCTATGATTGAGGCGTTGATTATGGAGTTTTTCTTTGAGCTGCTGCGGGAGGCCGGCATTCGTCTGCCTCGGCCAATCGGTTCGGCCGTCAGCATAGTTGGGGCGCTGGTTATCGGCCAAGCAGCTATTCAATCACAGATTGCATCTCCGGTCATGGTCATTGTCGTGGCCTTGACGGGCATCGCTTCCTTTGCGCTCCCTCAATACAACATGGCCATCGCACTGCGGATTCTGCGCTTTCCGTTAATGTTTCTCGCAGCGACGTTTGGAGGGTTAGGCATCATGGTAGGCTTAATTCTCATTTACATTCATCTAGCAACTTTGCGATCCCTAGGTGAGCCCTATCTAGATTCGTTTGCTCCACTGGATTTGAAAAGGCTGCGAGATGCGATTTTCGTGCTGCCTAGACGATTGCTAGTTCATTCGCCTCGGAGTCGACATTTACATAAAAAATCTGCAGGAAGGAAGAAATCATAGTGAAGCCACTCCTCTCCTTTCTCGCTTCATTTCTTGTGCTTTGCTTGATTACTGGATGCTGGGATAATAATGAACTGGACGAGTATGGCTATGTGCAAGCGATATCGATTGATCGAGGCGAGGGTGATTTTGTTGATATTACAACCCATTTTTATAACCCTTCCAGCAAAATGCAATCCGATCCAGCAACGAGTATAGCAGCCAAAGGAATTAATATTCGTACAACGGGAGAAACCTTCTTTGAAGCGATGCGAGAGATCCCTGCAAAATTCGGACGTAAAGCCAAATGGGATCATATGCGTGTCATTATCATCGAAGAGAATTTAGCCAGGACGCTGAACATCCGTGAAGTGCTTGATTTTTTCTCAAGAGACCATGAGCCGCGGGGCACGATTCTTCCCATCATAGCTGAGAAATCGGCGGCGGCATTTCTCGATATTAAACCGTTTATCGAGCAAACCATTGGTCAACAGTATAGAAAGATGGAGACGACCGGAGCTCTCTATTCCGCGAAAACGTCTAACCTTCCGCTATATGATCTCGCTATTCAGCTAAGCAGCCCCTCCAAAACCTCTGCTATGCCTTACCTGCATAAAAAGAGCTTGGATAATAAAGCGTCAATTTCCGGGGTCGCTTTGATTCAAGACGGGAAAATGGTAGGAGTTCTTACGGAGAAAGATACTGAAACGCTGATGATGCTGACAGACAAATATAAGTATGGAGTATTTGAGTTCCCTTGCATGAATCATGAAAAAAAGAAGCAGATCTACAACAAAGAATCGCTTGAAATCATCAACTTCAACAGTCAATTGGTTTCGAAAGTGACAGATGAGAACGTAACCGTCGACATCCATATGACGATTGAAGGTACAACCGGAGAACTGCGATGCTCAGACCTGAAAACCAAGCAAGATATGGAGCGTTTTGAACAAACGATTAAGGAGCAAATCGAACATCAGATTCAACATGCAATCCGTACCTTTAAGGCAAAAAAAGTTGATGTGCTCGGAATCGGCAATCAAATTTATCGGAACAACCCGAAACTATGGAAACAATTAGAACCCATTTGGGATGATAAGCTTGCTCAAATGCAATTTCAAACCCACGTTCAAGTTCATGTGTTAAGTACGGGCATGAACGCAGGTACGATTTTTGGGAAAAAGGAGCACTAGCTGTGTTAGGAAAATTCATCTGCGTCCTGCTGTTAGCATCCGCTATGCTGATCCATGACATCCCGAAAGTGAAAACCGCAAGCAAACGAGATCGGCTTGTGTACATAGCGATGTTGGCGCCGCTCCTCTATCTTGCTGTTATCTTTTTAATAGCTAAGCCATGGCCTAACCTCGATATGATTTTTAATTTATTTACCGAACCGGCTAAACTATTCATTCGTTGGCTCAATCCCTTGCATACGTGAGTTTTATAAAATTTGGAGGAGACCCCATGAAACAAAAAGAACGTATCAGTTCGATTCAAATGTCCATGCTGTTCCTTTTTTTCATGACAGGCTCCTCCATCGTCATTGTCCCTGCGCCCTTAACGAACATTGCAGGCAATGGAGCATGGATCTCTCTTCTCATTGCCTCGGCGATAGGCATGCTTTTGCTGGCTGCTATTCTTTATTTAAACCGGTTAGCCCCAGAGCTTTCGTTGGTTGAGCAAGGCCGCTCCGTACTGGGAAAGGGACTCACCTTCTTGGTATTGATCCCTTTCACCTGTGTATTGCTTTGGAATATTTCGGGCGTTGTCATTGAAATCGGAATCTTCTTCAAAAATACGATGATGAAAGAAACCCCTACCTATGCTGTAAGCACATTGTTTTTCATTATGATCGGAGTAACAGCGATGGCAGGAATCGAGGTTCTTGCTCGGATGGCTGCTGTATTAATGTTTCTGATGTTCGGCTGTATTGTTCTTATCTGGATTCTAGTGTCAAACCTGTACAACCCGCAATATCTGCTCCCTGTGATGCCAGATGGAATTGGACCAATCCTGAACGCCTCTTATGTAGTTTATGGTTTTCCCTATTCCGAGATGGTCGTATTTTCGGTCATCTTATCGTTTGTACGCAAGGATGAGAACGCTCAACTGCGTAAACATATGTACTTTGCGCTTGTTATCAATTCCTTGACGCTAATTGCCTCGGTCATAAGCAGCATTATGGTACTGGGACCACTGTCCGGTGATTTGAAATACTCCTTGTACCAACTAGCCCGGCTAATATCGTTTCAGGAGGTAATCGAGCGAATTGAATCCATCATCGGATTCTCGCTCATCATCGGCTTTTATTTCAAAGCTTCTATTCTTCTGCTCATCCTGATCAAAATGTTGAAAGAACTTCTAGGCTTGAAAAATGAACGCTTGGTCGTATTTCCCTTAGCATTCATTTGCCTCATGCTGTCGTTAACCACCTATACGAAGGAATCTCAATTGGAGGAGTTCGTCAATGTGACATGGCCGCTGCTCAATAATCTTGCCTATACCTTACCCGTTCTTCTGATTTTAGTGCTCACAGTGATTAAGCATCATAGAAAACGGAGGAAGAAGCAATAGTTGTCATTGACTTGTTATTCAAGCTAGCAATTAATAAAAAAAGAGGCAATCCCATCGGTCACTTAAGACCTTCTGGGACAACCTCTAGAATTGATTTACCGCTTAATTATGACTGAATTTCGTTTACGATTTGACGGAGAGCCTCTTCGAGCGGCGTGACTGGACGACCAAGTAGCTTCTGAAAATCATTGCTTTCCACTTCCAATGCTCCATCGCGAATCGCACTTTGTATCTGAACCAGGATAGGAACAACCGGTTCAGGTACGCCTGCACTGCTCATGATGCCGGCATAAGTAGCATCATCCACTTGTTGAACAGGAATTTCCCGTCCCAAGACAGCGGCAAGAATGGAAACCAGTTCTTCTTGCGTCGCAAGCTTGCCGGACAACTCATACACGGTATTCTCGTGGCCTTCGCCAGCGAGGACCGCCGCAGCTGCCACTGCATAATCGCGACGCGTTGCCCAGCCTACTTTGCCTGAACCCGCTGATGTCAGCCAAGGCGCACCTCCAAGGACCGCTTGAATGCTGCTGATCTCGTTCTCCAAATACCAGTTATTGCGCAGGAAGGAATAAGGAATTCCTGTGTTCTTAATAGCTTCTTCCGTAGCGCGATGTACTGGTGCAAGAAAAAGCGAGCTCTCGCTTGCATTTCCTACACTGGTATATGCAATAAAACCAACATTAGCGCGCTGAGCGGCTGCTATGGCATCCGCATGCTGACGAATTCTCGTTTCGTTATCGCCGTCAGTGGACACGATCAATAGACGGTCGATACCCGCGAACGCTTTGTCTAACGTTTGTGGCTGGTCAAAATCCCCATGACGTACATCCACGCCCCGCGCACGAAGGTGTTCGGCTTTCTCCGGATTGCGGACGCTGACAGCCAGATTCTCTGCCGGTATAGTCTCCAATAAAGTCTCTACAACAATTGCTCCAAATTTCCCTGTTACACCTGTCACCAAAATTTTCATCGTAATTCCTCCATTTAGTTTAATGTATTATGATTGCCCTTTAGTTATAACCACTTTGGTTACAACTTAGGTATAAAAAAAGCTCTATGAGCTTTTTTGTTACACAAAATGAGCTGCGAGCTGGCTTAAGTTTACTTGAGCTAGCCTTTGTTCCATCGCAGATTGAGCTTCCTTCATTTCCAAACGAAGAGCTGCTTCAATGTTTCGGCCAACCGGACACTTTGGATTCGGATTATCATGAAAATTAAACAGTTGACCATCCTCAATGACTTCCACGGCACGGTAAACGTCCAAAAGTGTGATCTGATCCCGATCTCTCAGCAAGGAAGCGCCCCCGACTCCTGGCCGAATATCCACCAAGCCAGCCTTCTTGAGCATTCCCATAATTCTGCGGATAATGACAGGATTCGTATTCACGCTGCCTGCAATATAATCACCTGTACAATCATTGGAGCTGACGGCGATTAGAGAAAGGATGTGGACAGCAATGGAAAATCTGCTACTAATTTGTTTCACTTAGCATCACCACCGTTGTAACCATTGTAGTTACTACGAAGCAGATTGTCAATCCTTTAGAAGAAGATAAGCTTATTATATTCAAAATAAGCTTTTTTAGCCTGCCAAAGCAATTTTCATTTGCATAAGAAAAAAATTTTTGATAATATAACTGACGAACGTTCGTTAATGTGAGGTGATCTTATTGAAAAGCCAAGAAATTAAAGACATTGCTTTAAAATTTTTCACAATTCATGGGTATGAGGGTGCATCTCTGTCTCAAATTGCCGACAATGTCGGAATGAAAAAACAGTCTCTCTATGCTCATTTCAAAGGAAAAGATGATCTGTTCCTACAAGTATTACAAGATGCTAAAGAAGCAGAAGTCTCATCGAAGCTAAACTATTTCAGTAAAGTGGGAACCCAAAATCCTAAAGAGGATTTATTTGGATACCTGCAATTAGTCATTGATTTGTTTCAACAGAGCGAGCAGTTGAAGTTTTGGCTGCGTATGTCTTTTTTTCCGCCTCTCCATTTGGCGCCAGCCATTAATGAGGAAGTATTCGATTCGGAAAATAAGATTCAAACCGTACTCGAAGGCAAATTTCATGATTGGATCGCGGCGAAAGCCATTAGGGAAGATATAGCCTCCATCCCTACACTTGCTTTCTTAGGTGTAGTTGATTCCATGATGTTAGAGCTTGCTTATGGGAATAATGAAAAACGTCTACAGGATAAATTAAATGCCTCATGGACTGTATTTTGGAGAGGTATTTCACAGCTATGATTTTACAGAGAGAGGTATTACTTCATGAAGAAACCATTGAAAGAACAAAAAACCGTCTTATTTATCCTACTAAGTAATATATTCATTGTTTTTCTAGGCGTTGGGCTAATCGTTCCGGTTATGCCATCCTTTATGAATATTATGCATTTATCTGGCCAATCGATGGGTTATCTAATGGCGGCCTTTGCGTTTGCGCAATTACTCATGTCTCCCCTTGCAGGACGGTGGATTGACACTTTCGGCAGGAAAAAAATGATCGTTATCGGCTTATTCCTCTTTAGCATATCAGAGGTAATCTTTGGACTTGGCACACATGTATCCGTTCTTTACTTTTCCAGAATTTTAGGAGGTATTAGTGGTGCATTTATTATGCCCGCCGTAACCGCTTTTGTTGCTGATATTACCTCTGTGGAGGAAAGGCCCAAAGCGATGGGTTATATTTCTGCCGCGATTAGTATCGGTTTTATTATTGGTCCTGGCATCGGAGGTTTTATTGCTGAGCTGGGCGTGCGTGCCCCATTCTACTTTGCAGCTGGCTTCGCATTAATTACCTGTATTTCATCCCTGTTTATTTTAAAAGAACCGCTATCCAAACAGGAGCTTCTGGAAATTAGTCAGCTCAAAAAAGGGACCAACTTTGTATCTGATTTGAAACGATCTCTTCAACCACAATACATTATCGCCTTTATCATTGTGTTTGTACTGGCCTTTGGCTTATCCGCGTATGAAACAGTATTCAGTCTTTTTTCTGATCATAAATTTGGTTTCACTCCTCAAGATATTGCAGCCGTTATTACAATTAGTGCAATCTTCGGCGTTGTCGTTCAGGTCTTTATGTTTGGTAAAATGGTAGATAAACTCGGTGAGAAAAAACTTATCCAAATATGCTTGATTGCTGGCGTATTTTTTGCAGTAGTATCCACCATGATCTCCGGCTTTTTAGCTGTTTTGATAGTCACGTCCTTTATCTTTCTCGCATTTGACCTGCTGCGGCCAGCATTAACGACCTATTTATCCAAAACAGCCGAGAAAGAACAAGGCTTTATCGCTGGAATGAACTCCACCTATACTAGCCTAGGCAATATCGTCGGACCTGCGCTTGGCGGAATATTATTTGATGTAAACATCAACTATCCGTATCTCTTTGCTGCTGTCATCATGTTGATTGGCCTTGTCATTACAATGATGTGGAAAGAAAAACAATCAGCTGGCAGCTTGGCAAAATAATGTATGGAACGCTAATTAAAAACGAACGCATCTTCCTTCTTCACAATACGCATTATAAAAAAAATCCGACGTCTTTTTGAAAGACATCGGATTTTTTTGCAAAATAATAGTTATCATTAATTAGCAATATTTATTCGGGTTGCGTCTTTTTTAAATAAGCCCGCCACGTAATGCACCATTGCTTCGGATCATCGAGGGATGATTCATCATTACGGTGTACGGTGCTGCTATGCGGAGCTGATTTCACAATTTCCGGCTGCGTATAAGCTTCGTTCGAGATATGCTCCAGCGCGTGAATGTATTCGTCCAAATCTTCTTTGGAATAGGACTCTGTCGGCTCTAAGGTGAATGGCTGCTTCACGATATACGGATGATGGGAAGTCCAATAATGGAGTCCAAAATCGCACATGCGACGAGTAATATCCTCGGTTGTGACACCTGTTTCCTCGGTAAGCTGCTTCCAGCTGTAACGAACCTGCTCTAGGCGTCGACCTTTGATGTAAGGTGCACTTGCACCGCGAATTTGAAGTATTTTGTGATAAAGATAGTTATTGTTAAGAACTGCAGTCTGTGCAACATCCTTTAGTCCATCTGGACCTAGACTCATGATCCAAGCATAAGAACGAAGCACCGTTTGAGCAACACCATGGAAGCTGCGAACTTTGCCAATACTGCTTTCTGACTGATTCGCTAATACATACTGGCCATCAACATAATCAACGAGCGGCCCCGGCAAGAAAGGTTTAAGCGCTTCGCTCACGCCTAACGCACCTGTAGCTGGGCCGCCGCACATATGAGGAGCAGCAAAGGTTTTATGCAAGTTGAAGAAACACATATCAAAGCCAGCTTCCTTCGCTCGAGTAATGCCGAGCAAGCCATTAGCATTAGCTTGATCATAGAAGCAGATGCCGCCCGCTGCATGAACCAAATCGGTAAACTCGCGAATACGGTGATTGAAAATACCGGTATCTTCCGGATTTGCTACGACAAATCCAGCGGTCCTCTCCGATATCGCATTTCTCAGCTTCTCCAAATCAGGGAATCCGTCTTCGTCCGGATGAAGCGTAATGATTTTGTATCCTTTAACTGCAGCTGTCGCAGCTTGAGATGGGTGGGAGAAAATTGTTGTAATGATTTCATCCCGTTGATCTCCCTCCCCACGCGAATCATGGTAAGCACGAACGATGGAAGCCATCGCAAGCAAAGCTTGCGTCCCGCTGCTTGGCTGAAACGAGAAGGCATCCATTCCGCTAATTTCACGCATGGCCAGGTCCATTTTATAGAAAATTTCTAATATGCCTTGAACAGAACCTGCATCCTGCAACGGATGGAGCTCCGTCATATGCGGCGTGCGGATCAGCATTTCGTTAATACGCGGAATATATTTCATCGTACAAGTACCTTGACCGATCTCAACGTTCAAATCGGAGCCTAGTGTCTCTTGCGAGAGGCGCAAATAATGGCGAAGTACTTTTGCTTGACCAATTTCGGGAAGCCCCGGCGCATTGCTGCGACGCATGGATGCAGGTATGCGCCGGGTGCCATCTCCTACCTCAGCAACAATCCCAGCCTCAGTTCCAGGCGGAATAACACCTCGCTCGCCCTGACGATGAAGTTCAAATATGATCGGCTCATCCCATTTGGCTTGATGGAAATTTCGGACTTTATGGTCCCTGCGAATTCGTTTCATGGCGCTTTCGTCCTTCCTCTGTATAAGTCAAACCTCATTTGCGAACGATCGTTTGAATCGTGTCTGCCAGGCGATCTAGATCAAGCTGCGAATGAATTTCCGTCACGCAGTACAGTGCAGTTTGTCCCCACTGCGGGAAGGCAGCCGACAAATCCTTGCCTCCAAAAATTCCTGCTTCCAAGAGCTGAGCGTTTATCTGAGCGACCGTTAAGCCAGTATGATTAAAATCAACAACAAACTCTTTAAAGAAGGCTGCTTCTCCGAATCGAAGAGTAACGCCTGGAATAGCTGAGAGCTTCTTCGCTGCATATTGCGACTTCTGCATGATCGTCTCTCCGACCTCTTGCATGCCGGTCGGTCCAAGCAAGGACAAGTAGACGCCAGCTGTTATTCCCCACAATGCAGTTTGGGTGCCAACTGATTCCTTCCCTTTCTCACGCAGCGCAAAGGAAGTTCGCTCATATGCCACATCGCCAAAGCCATACTCGCCTTCTACCTCCGTAGGCACAATGCCGAACAATCTTGATGGATACTCCATGACATACTTCTCTTCATCACGGGTTGCAATAAAACCGGCTTGCCCCCCGCCATAATTCATGTGCATTCCAAGAGGCTGCAAATCTCCGCATACGATATCAGCGCCGTACTGGCTCGGCGGCTGAAGAACGCCAAGCGAGATCGGATCAACACCAACGATCGAAATCGCATCTACTGAATGCGCAAGCTCTGATATTTCATGCCCTTGATCTTCGATAATACCTAGATAACCAGGATTCTCGAAGTAAACCGCAGCGATATCGCTCGATAGCTTGCTGCGCAAATCATCTAAGCTCATTTTGCCCGTTGCCTCGTCGATTTCAACGAATCGAAGCTCCATCACAGGCGTGCAATAATTGTTGATGATCATCACTTTGTCTGGATCAACCGACCTTGGAAGCAAGGCAACTTTGCGCCCTGTCATGCGCCCTGCCATCCGAATCGAAGTAGATGCAGCTTGCGCCCAGTCAAAAGTAGGGACGTTTACGACATCCATATCAACTAGCTCAGCCATCAAACTTTGATACTCAAACAACGTTTGGAAGCGCCCATGATCTTCATAGGGCTCACCTGCATAAGCCGTTACAAATTCGGAACGCTGATTGATCTCATCACAGACAGCTGGAATAAAATGCTGCCAGCAGCCCGCTCCTAAAAAATTCAGATAAGCTGCACCATGCTTATTTTTTGCAAGCAGGCCATCGATATGACGGCGCAGCTCATATTCCGTCATCGCAGGAGGAAGGTTCATCTCATGATTCAGCTTTAAGCTCTCTGGTATGCCGTCGTGAAGCTGGTCCATCGAGGTGAGTCCAATTTCCTTCAGCATCGCTTCGCGAACTTCAGGTACAGTATTCGGTATATAAGGATGGGCATACGTTCTGTTCTTAGGCAAAATAAACGCCTCCATTCATCGTTGTCAGAATTAGTTGTATCCTTTAGCCGTTCTTAAGCAATACCGCCGCCATCCACAACGAGCACGCTTCCTGTTACCCAAGAAGACATATCGCTTGCTAAGAACAGAACTGCATTCGCAATATCACGCGGCGTTCCAAGCCTTTCAAGCGGACGACCGCTGGCAGAGGCGACAAGGAATGCTGCCTCGTCCTGCTTCAGCTGCTTTGCTTCATCGCGCAGGAGCGGAGTATCCGTATCGCCAGGTGAAACGCAGTTTACACGTATATTGGCGATTCCGTGATCGATAGCCATCGCCCTCGTCAAATTCACGACACCAGCCTTGGCTGCGCAATAAGCTGCAGCCCGATCTCCGCCTTTTAGACCCCAGCCCGAACCCGAATTAATGATACTTCCTCCACCGCTGCGTTCCATGATAGGAATGATATATTTCGAGAGCAGATAGACACCCTTCAAGGAAACATCCAATACGAGATCCCAGTCGCGTTCTTCCAGCTCCACGACAGTCTTGCGACGAATAACGCCAGCATTGTTGAACAAGATATCTACTCGGCCATGAGCAGAATCAATTTCTGCTGCTGCACGCTGGCAATCTGCTGAAGAGGTCACATCACAGCGCTGAAAGCTCGCTTGGCCTCCCTTTTCCCTTATACCTTTAACCGCCTGCTCACCCATCGCCTCATTAATGTCAATAAGGATAGCAGTTGCACCGAAGCTGGCAAGAAGTTCAGCTGTCGCAAGCCCAATTCCAGAGGCGCCTCCGGTGATTACGGCTACTTTTCCCGATAGATTAAGCATGTCTTGTGTATGAAGCATCATTATTTCTCCTCCTGTTGTAGTAGATTCGCTTCCTGTCTCATGTGATGGCTGAGCCTCTCGGGAGCCATATCTTCAGATAGATAAGGCTTCAGCAGCAGTCTGAAACGGAATTCCTCTGCCGCAACTTTGTTTTCCAGTGATTGAGAAGGTCCACAGCTATTGCTGCCAAGACCATTCTGGCGATAATCCAAATTAAGTGTAATAAAATCCCGCGGAATAAGATCACTTGCATGCTGCGCTGCTTCTAAGTCGCCATCCGTATAACGTCGAGCGCTGAATTCAAGCACCTTTACCCCTGCCGCCAGCAGCCCAATTCCACTGCCGTCTGTAATAGATACAAAGCGAACATCCATACGATTCCCGTTCTCTTGTGGATAGATATATGGGGTAAATAGTTCATCAACTGACTTGGTATACACGCCAAATCTTCCTGCTTCCTTGCTGTCGGAATAATTTTCTCCCGGACCACGGCCATACCATTTGACATTATTCATTTCTGACGGCATTTCCAATTGAAATCCAATCTTAGGAAGCATAGCAGGTGGCTTGCCTTCAGGTACGCCATGCACATCAATAATGATTAAGCCCGTGCCTGTTACAGTGTAAGTCGTTTCACAGCGGAAGCCCCAATCGTAAACGGGCGGAGCAATTCGGGAGGACCAGCTGATCCGAATCGTCCCTTCATTTAATCGCTCCCAATGGAAATCATCGATTCGTTCCGTCAATTTATCGAGATGCGCCTTGCGCCAATCGGGCAGGACATACATATCGTTGTCAATCGGGGCTCGCCAGAAGTTGAGACGCGGCCCTTTATTTATTAACTCTTGTCCGTTTATTCGGAGTGAGCTGATCCCTGATTGCCGTGAATCGAATACCAAATTGAAATAATCGTTCCCAATGCTAATCTGTCGTCCATCCTCCATGCACGATAAGCTAGGAATAGGTAGACTTACGGCTGCTGCTAAAGTCAATCCTTCATTGGCATGATCCCCGTCCGCTCGGGTATTTGCGCAGCTCCGCGCAGGTTCAATAGCAAGCTGAGCCCATGCGATCTCGTGCCCTCTCTCTCCCCACATGCAAGATGCTGCAAGCGAGAAGCCGATATTCAGCCAGCGCTCCGCCCCCTCCACGGATAAGGACAACTGCGAATCATTTCGCATAGGGATACAAAGCTCTGCACTTTCACCGGGTGCTATCCTAGGCAGCGATAGTACACCACTTTGGACGATCCGTCCTGCTACTGTCACATTCCAATCTGCATATAAATGATCCAGCGTTAGGAAGTCATACCGATTTGTAATTCGTATACGATCATTATTTATATACAAGGCTCTGACAGGCTCGATAATCTTCTTATATTCAATGAGCCCGGGAGATGGCGTTCGATCTGGACGAATAAGGCCATCAATAACAAAATTGCTGTTGTTAGGAACATCGCCATAGTCTCCACCATAAGCATAATCAACTTTGCCATCGGCTGTTTTCCTGCGAATGCCGTGATCGATCCATTCCCACACAAAGCCGCCCTGCAATCTTCGATAAGCATCAAAGGTATCAAAATAGGGTTTGAGACCGCCTGGACCATTCCCCATCGCATGAGCGAATTCACAAAGGATATGCGGCTTCGGATGATCAACCAGCTGTCCAAAACCTTCCATCTTCTCAACGGAGGAGTACATCGTGCTCACGATGTCGCACACTTCCGCTTCACGATCCTCTTCATAGTGAATAAGGCGGGTCGGATCGTTTTGTTTGCACCATTCCGACATTGCCCGGAAGTTGCAGCCAAAGCCAGATTCGTTGCCGAGCGACCAGAACAGAATGGAAGGATGATTCTTATCCCTCTCCACCATACGTCTCATCCGCTCCACATACGCTTCCTGCCATGCTGGGTCATCGCTTAGCTTAGCAATATTGCCCAAAAGCTCGAAGCCATGTGTCTCTAAGTCCGTTTCTTCCATAACATACAAACCGTATTCATCACAAATATCATAAAATCTCGGATCATTCGGATAATGTGCCGTTCTAACCGCATTAATGTTATGCTGTTTCATCATTTTCACATCTTGAACCATCGTCGATAGGGTGACTGTTCGTCCCGTATCAGGGTGATGGTCATGACGATTTACGCCTTTGAGCAAAATGGCTTTGCCATTCACCAGAAATTGGCCGTCCTTTACTTCTATCTTCCTGAAGCCCACCCGCTGAGCAACGGTCTCGATCATTTGTTCATTCTGATCCACAATACTAATTGTCAGATGATACAAAGCAGGAGCTTCCGCGCTCCAAAGGGCTGGCTTCACAATTGGCATGGCAAAACTTGCTACGAAAGTCTGACCATCAGCAGAAGCGATTGGATTCATCGCTGAACAAACAAATGCGCCTTCAGGGCCAAGCAGCTCCAGCCGAACTTCACCTTGCAGATCCTCTCCACTCAGTTCCACCTGTACCGATAACATCCCATCGCAATATTCACTATCCAAATCGGTAACGACTCGGTAGTCCACAATACGAACCGCTGATGGCTCCGAAATCAAATATACATCTCGAAAAATACCGCTCATATACCACATATCCTGATCTTCCAAGTAACTGCCGTCCGACCACTGGTATACACGAACAGCTAGACGGTTGATACCCGGCTTCGCATAAGACGTCAAATCAAACTCCGATGTCAATCGGCTTCCTTGGCTGTATCCCACGAATATCCCGTTAACCCACAAATGAAAGGCACTATCTACGCCATCGAACTTGACGGCAAGCTTTCTTCCATCCCAATGTGCAGGCAGCTCGAATTCTCTTATATAGCTGCCTGTTGGATTATCATTGGGTACATGAGGCGGATCGACAGGGAATGGATAATACAAGTCTGTATAATGCGGATTTCCATAACCTTTCAGTTGCCAATGACTTGGAACCTGAATATCATCCCAGCTAGATGTATCATAATGGTCTTCATAAAATCCATCCGGTGCCCACTCAGGCCCCTTCGCATAATGAAACTTCCAACTGCCATTTAATGAGCGGAACCAAGGGGAGCTCCCTCGGTCATAGCTCAAAGCTCCAGCACGATCGGAATACGGGATAAAATATGATCGGCTTTTCGCACGTCCACGTGCAAGTATGGCAAGGTTATCCCAATCGCGTTCTATTTTCTCGTTTCGCATCGATGCCGCTCCTCTCCTAAACCTATCTCTATCACTCTATCTATTCATGCTGCCTATCCCTTAATCCCCGTACCTGCTATTCCACCGACAATATAACGCTGTGCGAAAAAAAATACAGCGAGCGGAGGAATCGAGATGAGGCAAGTAATCGCCATAATCGACTGCATATCGACGCCGAACATGCCCTTGAACTGTGCTAATCCGAGCGTCAGTGTGTACTTTGACTGATCATTAAGGAAAATAAGCGGCCCCAGATAATCATTCCAGCAGCTCATAATTTGAAACACAGCGACTAAAATGAGCGAAGGTCCCATGAGCGGCACTATAATCCGCACAAGAATTCCAAATTTGCTCGCCCCATCTATAGTTGCCGCCTCATCAAGCTCACGCGGAATCGTAAGAATAAACTGCCTCAGCAAAAATATGAAGTAAGCTGAACCGAACCAAGAAGGTACGATAAGCGGTTTGAGCGTATTAATCCATCCCAAATAGTTGAACTCCATATACTGCGGAATCATCGTCACTTCCCAAGGAACCATCATCGTCGCTAGTACAACTAGGAAAAGGAGATTGCGACCCTTAAAATCAAATCTCGCGAACCCGTAAGCTACTAGAGTACAGGATATTAACTGGCCAATCGTAGACAACGAAGTTACGATAAGCGTATTTTTGAGAAATAAGTTAAAAGGCTGCGTTGTCCATGCTTCCGCAAAGTTGCTGAATTTCCAAACCGAAGGAATCCATTTTGGCGGAAAAAGATACAGCTCCGTCTGCGACTTAAGAGCGGTCGTTAACGCCCAAAATAACGGGGCAGCGAACATCAGCGAGCAGAAGATCAGCAGCGAATAAACGATGATCCGCCTCATACGGATCTCCCCTTTCCACTGGACTTCAATTTCTTCTCCGGCAAACGTTTCATTTCGCCTTCATAGAACACCCAAGCCTCTGACGACTTGAATACAAAAAAAGTCAATGTGAGCACAATGAGAAACATAAACCATGCGTTTGCAGCAGAGTAACCCATTTTGAAAAACTTGAACGCATTCTCATACATGTACATCGCATAGAAGTACGTAGATTTCATAGGCCCTCCGCCCGTGAGCAATAACGCGAGAGTGAGCTGTTGAAATGCCGCTATAATTGAAGTAATTAGGTTGAATAAAATCGTCGGCGTTAGCAGCGGGATCGTTACGCTGATGAACTGCCTGATTAAGCCAGCCCCATCAATCGATGCGGATTCATAAAGATCCTTTGGAATCCCTTTGAGCCCAGCGAGAAAGACGAGCATCATAGCGCCTTGTCCCCATAGGCTTGCGACAACCATCGCTACGAGAGACCACTGTGTTTCATTCAGCCAGTCCGGGCCTTGTACACCGACGAGTGACAGAAAATAATTCAATATGCCGTAATCACCGCTGTACACCCAAGACCAGATCATTGCTAAAGCTACACCTGAGATGACAGAAGGCAAATAAAATGCTGTTCGAAAAATCGCACTGCCCCGTGTCTTCTGGTTAAGAAGAATCGCAAGTCCGAGCCCAACTGCAATATTGAGCGGAACAAATAGCGCTGCAAACTTAATCGTGACGCCGAATGATTTCCAAAACAACGGATCATCTGTAAACATTTCTACATAGTTGCCAAATCCAATAAATTGCACCTTGCCCACGATCGGCCAATCAAAAAAAGAAATAATAAGTGAAAACAACAACGGTCCCAAAGTAAAAACGAGGAATCCAAAGATCCATGGAAAAATGAAGAGGTAGGGCACAGCCCCACCCCATCTGCGTTTCAGGCTGGCTGAATGTTTTCCTGCTGTCTGTGGGTAGGTCTGAGCCATCTCCTAACCTTCTTTCTGCAGCTATAATGTTATTTCAAGTAACGCTCGCTATCTTTTACCGCCTGATTCAATGCTTCCTGCGCATTACTGCCATGCATAACTGCTTCTACTGCCGCAGAAAGCTGTCTATTCACTTCATTCCACTTTGCGTTAAGCAGGAAAGCCGGTGTATTATCAGAACGTTCAAGCATCGTATAGTACGGCTTGTACAGAGGATCTTGATCTTTTTTGAGCTCTTCCACGACGCTTAATCTTACTGGCAGATCAGCTACACGCATCTTGATCGCTTCATTCGATACATAATATTTGATAAATTCCCAAGCCAAATCCTTTTGCTTGGAATCCTTCGCAATGGACAGCGCAGATTCTGCGACAACGCCTTTAACCTGCTTGCCTGGAAATGCTGGCATCTCCACGGTGCCTACATCAATGCCAGCTTGCTTGAAAGATTCGAGCGGCCAAATTCCGCTCTCCCACATAGCGATTTTGCCAGCTTTAAAAATATCCTCGCCGCTTTGTTGACCTTTACCACCTGCAAGCACGGCAGAGCCGTTCTTTAACATGTCGCCAAACATTTGAATCACACCTGCTGTTTCGCTGCTGTTCATGTAACCGTCTATTGTTTTACCGTCATCCGATATATAGGAGCTGCCATTGCTCCATACAAACCCTTGCAGATCATAAGTGTCATTCTCAGCCCGAACTCCGAAGCCATATTGCTTCTTTGTTTTGTCCGTCAGTTGCTTCGAGATTTCTTGGAACTCATCCCATGTCCAGCCATCCTTCGGATAAGGAATCTTCGCATCATCAAACATTTTCTTGTTGTAGTACACAACACGTGTCGTGAAACCTGCCGGAATGCCATAAAGGTTGTTGTCAATTGTCGCGTAATTAAATAGGCCGCTGTAGAAGTCATCCTTTTTCAGGTCCGCATCACTGTCTGCATAGCTGTTAAGCGGCTCAAGCGACTGGTGATAGGTTGGAAAATCCCACATGTACATGACATCGGGAGGATTTGTAGCCCCGAAGCCTGCAGCCAGCTTTTGGTCAAATCCATCTGCGTAAGCCTCTACTTGAACCTTCGTGCCAGGATGATTGGCTTCGAACTTCTTAGCGATATCCTGCTCAATCTTGAGCGCATCCCCAGTATCCCATGTAGCGAATCGAAGCGTTTTCAAAGCTGTAGAACCTTTTTCATTATCAGGCTTCGCAGTCGTGCCATTTGTACTTTCGTTATTACCTGAACATGCAGCAAGCATTGTCACAGTCATAACCGTCGTAACAATAATAAGAGAAATTTTGTTCTTCATTCTGGCAGCTCCCCTATCCGTGTAGTACTTCGTAATTGAACTGCTTTCATCTTAATAAAAATGAAAGCGCTACAAAACCGTTAAACATTCGAATGTTGGTGTGGTTTTGTTCGATTTACTTGGGAAGGTGCACATCTGTTTGGAGCGTACTGCCTTTTTGTTGGGTACGGTAGTAGCTGGGCGTTTGCCCCGTGCAGCGCTTGAACCATTTACTGAAATATTTGCTATCGCCAAGCCCTGTACGCTCGGCTATGTCCTGCATCGTAAGCGTCGTTTCTTTCAATAACACATATGCCAATTTCAGCTTGCGTTTATACTGATAGGCGACAAAGCTGTCCCCTACTGCTTTTTTGAACAGGATCGAGAAATGGCTGCGGCTGAGGCCGACCTGTTTGGCCACGTCGCTGACTGACCAATCTGCCGCTGGGTTATCATGCAGCAAGTTAACTGCTCGCCAAATTGCCTCCGGCCAATCCACTGCGGATACGCTGTGGGCTTTCTCCAGTTCTGCTTCTTTATGAAGCGCTGACCATGCTTGAAGTCGTTCATCCGCATGCATGAGCGGCCCTCTTTTGGCCCACTGCAGCTTCGTATTCTTGCTCTTTTGCTCCACTAGCAGCATGTCCAAGACATTTAATTTAGATTGCGGGACGATACAGTAGCAGCGTTCCTCCCCATAAGGAATAATCGTCCCTTCACAAATCCTTTGATCCTCGTATGTCACTTTCTTCAATAGGTCAAGCCAGGATGACTCGCAGCCTGAAGTCTTGACCAAATAGATATAGACAGGCTCGCCATGGAAAGACCACTCCTCGCGAGTACGTTTCTCCATCTCGCCAATAAATTTATTGTTATGTCCATTCAACCAAGCGTACAACAGGGTACTCAAGCGTTCTCCTTGATCAATGCCATTTTCTTCAGGCACCGCGGATTCCGAAGCCGCCCCCAGTTCAATTTGGAACTTCGCCAGCATTCCTTCCAGCTCTTCGTCCTCGAAGGCGGTTTTGAGCAGATAACCTGATGCACCCAGCTTCATGCCCTGCTGCGCGTATTCAAAATCCCGGTGGCAGCTGAGTAAAATTATTTTTGTATGAGGAGCCTTCTCCTTTACTTTCCGTGATAATTCGATGCCATCCATCTCGGGCATGACAATATCTGTTATGAGAATATCAGGCTGATGTTCAAGAAAAGCATCCCAGGCTTTGCGGCCGTTTGGAGCGTCAGCGACCACTTCCATTCCATATTTATCCCAAGGAACGGTTGAGCGAAGTCCTTTGCGGACAATACTTTCGTCATCTGCGATTAACACCTTAATCATCTTGGTTGCTTCCATGCAGGTTATCCTCCTTTTTGGGCCATTCAATGATGATCGTAGTCCCTTCACCCTGAATCGATTGTACGGTTAACCCATACTGCAGGCCAAAATGCAGTTTGAATTTCTGATCGGCATTTTGCACCCCAAGTCCTCCTCGGCCCTTGCGATTCGTCATATTGGGCAATAATAGAAGCTTTAGCTTCTCTGGTGAAATGCCAGCTCCGTTATCAGATAAACTAAGCAATAAGTGATTGCCTTTTTCCTTTACGGTCAAATGGATCACACCCTTGCCATCCTCGAAGCCATGGAAAAAAATATTTTCGAACAATGGCTGCAGCGTCATTCGAGGAATCAGATAGCGTTTCAAATGCTCCTCGCATTCCAGCTCATACTCGAACGTGGAACCGTAGCGCACTTCTTGAATTTTCAAAAAATGATCAATCATCCGAAGCTCACGTTCCATAGAAATCAACTCCTGTGAGATATCCAAATTACCCTCAAGCACCATCGTAAGGTGATACAGCATCTGACGGATATCTTCTGCTCCTTGCAGCCTTGCTTTCCATTGAATCGAATTAAGCGTGTTAAACAGTAAATGGGGATTAATTTGATAATGGAAAGCCTTAAGCTCCGCCTCCTTCTTCAGTCGCTCGCTCCGTTCAACTTCGCCAATTAACGATTGTATCCCGCTGACCATATTATTAAAGCTTGTATCTAGGATGCCTAGCTCGTCATGGGATTCAACCTGAGTCCTTGTATGCAGCTTTCCGAAGCTTACCTTCTGCATCGCATCCTTAAGGCGGCGAATCCGTGCGGTAAACCGGGAAGAGAACAAGTATGCAAGTCCAAAGGCCAGCAGACAGGAGCCAAAAGCGACGATGACGGTATTCGAGCGTATAATGTCGGAAGAGCGATAAAAGGATGCAGCAGGCAATCTTGCCTCAATGCTCCACCCATTAACAGCAAGAGATTTAGTCCATAAGATGTCACTCTCTTTGGGCTCGAAGTCAGTTGCCGTCTCATAGATAATTCTTCCCTGTGGATCATCAATTTTGAGATGTGCCTTCGTATCATTCTCGAACAGCTTGAACATATGAAGCAGATCTTCGGCATTTTCTTCGATTAAAATTTTACTGCCTCGCAGCGCTCCGTAAGGACTATTAACGGGTACTGCCAAGCCAAGCAATGAGATCCCGTTCTCCATCGTTTCGCCCATAGCATGGTTCTGAGAGTAAAATCCTAACCAATACTTGCCGCCAATCGAATGGTTCATGGCTTGCCATGCGGGAATAAGGCTGAGCTTGGATACATCAAGATTATTTTCCCCATAATAATAGCCGGAACTGGTAATAATATAGATTCCAATCGTTCGATCAGATTTAAGCGCTTTCAAAAGTGCTTCGAAATCATTTTTATCCATGATATCTTTATACGTAGTCGGCACGCGATCACTTAGATCAACGCGCGCAGGATCAAGCAAATAGGAATAAATAGTTTCTGTTGTCTGATTCATTCGATTCAAATAAGAGCTCATCTGCTGTTCCAATTGAGCCACTGCATTATCTCCATATTTGCCAAACTGAGAATTAATGACCTTCGCGGATTGGTAATAAGACAAAGCTCCAAGCGAGAGCAGCGGAATAATGGTCACAATGAGAAAACAGAAGAGCAGCTTGGTTCGTATGCTCCGGTAAGAGCCAGACAAAAGAGGAAGTTTGAGTTTCTTAAGTATATGATTCATCATAATTACATCCTTCCTCCTCCACTCCATAATACTTGAAGTGTATCATGGACCTCTTTTACCAAACAATGAGAAGCAATTCCAGCAAATTTGCTGTGGACGACAACCCACCAATCACAACTGAGATCTTATTCCCATAAACGTCAAAAGCACCTCCCGTCAGCCTATTATTGGCTTATTGGAAGTGCAGTGATTCATTCGGTTGTATACTCATTACCCAAAATGAGGAACACGCTCGACGTCCATGTAAAAGCTCGATCACGTAAACCTTGACCCGTCATCGCATCAAAATTTTCGGCCATCCCGCTTCGGTCCAGCATGGCGCAGAACCGGCGTGAGACCATCTCAGCAAGCTCAAGATCTCCTGCAGCGGCAGCACCTTCAACCAGTATCATAGTCGAGGGCGCCCAGATTGGACCGCGCCAATAGCCGTCAGCACTATAGAAAGGACTATTCACACTCTCCGTCGCCCAGCCATTAGCAGTTAAGAATCTGTTCTCATCACGCAGCCCTTCTAGCAGTGCAGTACGGATATGCTCAGGTAGACGTTTGCCCAATATAATTGGAACGAACAATAATAGGCTGTCACCTTCGGATAGCTCATGCGTACCTGATCGGCAGGCTGTAAATTGACCATTTTTCCAAAAATGGCTGATCATTTTTTTCATTGTTCCCTCAGCAAGCTGTCTCCATTCGACTGCTTCTTCCACATGACCGAGCCGCTCAGCAATCTCAGCTAAAAGCTCTGCTTGAAGAATAAGAAAAGCTGCTAAATCAGGGCTCTCTACCGGAATGCCATTGTTAAACGCCGTACTGTTATCCCAGCCAGAGTCGTTGCCATGATTGTATTGCGGAATGCCATCGCTATCGCCATCGCGGTAGTTGAACCACCATTTTGTCCATTTGGACAAAGGCCCATAAACCTCTTGAAGCTGCGCCTCCTTGATAAAGTCCGTTCGTTCCATCATCCAAGCAAGTGTCCATCCATGAATGGGCGGTTTGTTGCAATTCCACAGTTCATATTTATCGTTGATGAAATCCGGGATAAGCCCGCTCTCGTCCTGCCGGTCAAAGAAAATCATAAACTGATCCCATGCGAGCTTCGGATCATGGCGAACAAGCGCCATCGCATTAAAACAGTGATCCCAGCTCCAAATATTCGTCATCCAGTTCTTTGACATATACATCGCTGGCCGAGTGAGACAGCCTTCTGCCGGAACGAGGCAGGACCACGTAATATAAGCGGCAAGTACCCGGCTTTCTTCCCAGCGTTGTGGCAGCGTTAAACTATTATTCAACCACAAATTAAACTCTTCCTTCACTTGCTTAACGACATCATCAAAAGGTTCCCAAGCCATCCGCGGCTCCAAAATGGTCCTAAACTCTTCAATAGCAAATTCTAATTTACCCGTTTTATTGTCCGGCAAGAAGTTTGCGATAACATATGAGCTTTTGATTTTGTCCCATGGAACTTCCATCCGCAGCTCGCCAACAAGCGCAGTAAGCATGAACCTGCATTCATGGGTGAAGCTGTTTACTTCCCAGCTGCTAGGTGACGCTTGATAGGCATAATCGTAAGCGGCCGTACGGAAGGTCAAGCGAATTCCGCAGCCGTTCGCGCGAACTCGGAATGTCCGGCTGTCAGATATACAAATTTCTGCCGTTAAGCCGCGTTCCGAGATCAACTGAATCCGCTCCGGGGAAGCTTTGGACAGAAAAGATACAGATTGGCCGCTTTCATCGAGCATATCGATATGGAAAGCTTCGCCGAATTTATCATCGCCACCGCGCACGGTGCGCATATATAGGCCTTGTTGTCTATCTTTGGCTTCAGGCAAAATGGAGATCGCTAGGAACGATTCTCTTCGACTGAAAGGTACTATACTTAAGTCAAAGTTCATATCTAATCTCCTTTACGGAATAGTATACGCTTTCATTGTATCGAAAGGCGTCTTCGGAAAAAACGGACAGTTGTTTCTGATGGGTGGGAAATTTGTTTCGTTAGAGGCTTTGTTTATCACGACGGGGGAGTTTTGTTCGATGAATGTTGTACTTTTGTTCGAATTGGTATTCAAAATAGTTCTTAAATTTGATCGTATACTTGAATGATTATTTTGATGGAGCCTTGTCCCCTTTTTTAAAATAGAATAAGTAAGAGGGTGTCCTCCTGCCATGAGATTGGCAAAGGCACCCTCTTTTTTCCAGATTAAACCTTATCATTGACAACTGTATACCCTAATCTCCACAACTTCCGCTCGCGGGCTGCCATTCGTACTTTCGACAACCAATCTTAGCTTATTGGTTTGTACTCCATTTATGGAATGAACTCTTTTTCTGGTTCGATTGTTTATTTCTCTATGCAAAACAGTCCACCCGTTGTTTGCCCAAGCTTCAATTCGGTAGTCTTTGACGAGCTCCGGAATAACTAAAAAAGGTGTTTCGTGATGATGGAGATTAATTAAATCCTCGTTTACGTCGTCGTTGAAGGTCACATGGATCTCGGACACATTCGTCGCTACAATTAAATTAACCTCAATCCATTCGTCAACACCGGCTTTCAGCGGTTCAGATACCCAAATATGAGGTCCGCCGAACGGTCTTGCGTAACCATCGTTTGCCTTGCTCGCCGCATAGGCTCCCGTTGCTGCCGAGAAACAAAATGGCTCGCGAACCAACCGCTTCATGCTCCATTCGGTGACTGGCGTATACCGCTCGTCATCATTGCGACTAGAGTGTTCTGTATGCATGCTCTCAAAAGCGAGTACGCCTGTTAACGGAACAGCCGACTTGAACAAGCTGATTCGGTCGTTTGCGCGGACGATGAGAAATGCATTTTTCGCCGCTTCATCGCTACCCTGCACGAGCGGAATCTCGACCCATTGCCGCTCACCCGTGCTTACTTTCACCTTCACACTATGACGCAACGTTGCCGGAATGTAGTTTTCCGCACGTCCGGTATCCCATAGCTCAACAGTAAGCTCACTTTCCCCGCTTGCTGACAGCAGCAGCTCGAACCTTCCGATCTCACCTTCAATTGGAAATAGCAAACCGACGTCCTTTGCAAGGGGGTACGCCTCCGATGGCTGATCCAAGCAAATTCGCGTTAAAGTACTCGAAGCGCTCATGGTTCCTCGCCTAGCCAAGTCCAATTCATCCATGTTCCGTAATCCGATAATCGAAGCGTCACTCTTAAGCAAGATCTGCTGAAGTTCGGCAATATGGTACTCACGCAGCTCGCGCGGGGTTACGCCTTTCATGACGGACAACGCGGCTCCTGCCCCCGCAGCTTCTCCGATTACCGCGCAAGTTGCCATTACCCTCGTCGTGCCAAAAGCAACGTGCGTCGCGCTGATGTTCCGTCCGGCAAATAGCAGATTGCTCACGTTTCTTGAATACAAAGAGCTGAACGGAATATGGTAGATTCCATCCGCATGCAAATGCTTAGATCCACTCTCAGACGCATACATGCCTTGAGGGGGATGCAAGTCGATCGACCATCCACCGAAGGCGATGCTGTCGTCGAACGGACGCTGCGCCAAAATGTCGTTTTGATTCAACACCGTGTCGCCGATAAAGCGGCGGTACTCCCGCTTGCCCGGGATCGAGCCCACCCATTCGAGCGTCATCGTCTCCGCATCGAATTGACCCGAATTTTTGATATAGTCCCAAATCCCATAAATGACTGACCACAGCTCATCGCGGATTCGCTCGTTCTCATGAACGGTATCCAGCTCTCCACCCCATTCGATCCACCAATAGTGGCAGCCCGAATCGCCGCTGCGTATGACTCGTTTGATTGGAATGGATGTCGTCAAAATATCTTTAGCAAATGACGGAGCGACAAACCGAACCGGCTTGCCGGTATCCTTCGTGTAAAACAACAGGGTGCTGCCTAACGTAATGTCGTCTGCGACCTCTGGCGCCCAATCCTCCTCGTATTCGTGCTGCGCTTCACGCCCTAGACGATAGGCGGCTCCCGCTAGGAAACCGACCAAACCATCTCCCGTGCAATCGAGGAACACTTCGCTCTCGAAGCGAATAAGCCGCTCCGAGCCCATCATCCATCCGGTAACAGCACGAATAACTCGCTTTTCAAGCTCTCCATCCGCTTCGACTTCCCGGACGTCTGTGTTCAAGTACAAGCTGATGTTCGGTTCCGCGCGAACGGCTTCCAGCAGCGTCAAATCCCACAAATAAGGATTCCCCTCGGGATTGCGGTACTGGTTCTGGATGAACAACTCTCCCATGATCCCCGTCTCACGGGCATAACGATTTACTCCATGACCGGTTGCACCGCATACCCACACTCTCACCTCCGAGCTGGAATTGCCTCCCAGCACTGGACGGTTATGAACAAGTGCCACTTTCAAGCCCAATCTTGCTGCGGCGATAGCCGCGCAAACGCCTGCCAACCCGGCTCCAACTACGGTAATATCCGTTTTCACTAACTCATTTCTCATGGCAATCTCCCCCTGAATATAAGTTGTGTGTATCTTCAATTTCAAATATATTGCTATTCAAAGTATAAGAAAATGCACTATAATGACTTCAAGGATATACTTTATTTCAAGGAGTTTATGAGAATGGATCATCCCGCGCTATGGTCGCACACACCGACTGTAATATCTTATAACTATTGGCAAAATATCGATCGATTCCAGCTTTCCGTGGACACTTACGCCAACTGGGTTATGTTCATACCTGAAAGTGGCCGATTTTCATTCCAGATTGAAAGCCAAGAGGGGGAATCCAGCTTCGGCAGCATCGTCATATGCCCTCCTCATATTGCATTCCATAGAGAAACGCTTGAAAAGTTAACTTTTCATTTCATTTTGTTTCATTTAGCCGAAACGAACGCCAACATCCCCACAACGACAGAAAGCTATCCACATGGCCAAGTGATTATCGGGGACCCGGATCGCCTAAGATCTAATCTTCGCATGCTTCGTAAGCTATCGGGGCATTCGAATCAACAAGCGCAGCTTTGGAAGAACACGATTATTCACGACATCCTCCTGCTTGCCAGCGATCAATTCAATCCATTTCAGGAATCCATGCCAAGCGCGGAAGATCCTATGCTTGAAGCCATACTCGAGCGTTTGCAAACGCTCGCCTATACACCTTTCAACATCAATAGAGTGGCCGCTGAATTTGGTTTAAGCGCTGTGCAGTTGACGAGAAAGTTTAAACAAACCTTCTCTATCAATCCTAGTGAGTACATCACATCCTTACGAATCAATCGAATAAAATCTCTTTTGATGGAAAGCGATTATACTTTGCAGGAAATTGCTGTACAGTGCGGTTATGACAACGGATATTATCTCAGCCGTATCTTCTCGTCACGTGTCGGAGTAAGTCCTTCTGACTATCGGAAAAATAACAAAGTATAACGATATGAAAAGCTCAATCTGACTGACGTGTTCTCCGGAAAGTGCCTACCTAGTAGATAGCATGCAGAGTATGGTTCCAAAACAGAAGCCCAGTCCGAATGGACTGGGCTTCTATTATAATAATAAAATTGTTGAAAGTTTCCGCGAGATTCGGGTCTAACCTGTATACCACAAAAAAGGAGATTACTCAAAAGTGGTAAGCTCGCAACCAAGATCATTCGCTTTCTTCTAAATCAGTTTCCGAGATAGTATCCAAAATTGAGAGGATCGCCTTTACTGCCTCTGCACGGGTAGTGAATTCGTTTCCTTTAAACCAATTATTGCCTCTACCTTGCAACAATCCTGCATTGACAGCAGCTGCAATAGACGGTTCGGCCCAGCCCATCATTTCTTGCGAATCGTTAAACGCAGTGCGGGGAACATCATTTGTATCCAGTTTTAATGTTCTAGCCATGATTACCGCTAATTCGCAGCGTGTAATGTCTCTAGCTGGCCGGAAGGTTTTGTCAGGAAATCCGGTTATAATCCCCTT
Organism: Pristimantibacillus sp. Z349TD_6; assembly: GCF_056173205.1. Lineage (NCBI taxonomy): Bacteria > Bacillati > Bacillota > Bacilli > Caryophanales > Paenibacillaceae > Pristimantibacillus (SeqCode) > Pristimantibacillus sp. Z349TD_6. The sequence continues at coordinate 5,428,763 of NZ_CM149662.1, forward strand.
TTCTACCAACGCCAACACACTCGTATTTGCCCAAGCTTGAATAACTTGCTGATCTTTGAATATAGTTTTGTTTTCTTCGGGATATAGTTCCATTGCTTTAGCTAGCATTGCAGCAAACTCTTCCCGTGTGATTGATCGGTCTGGGCGAAAGGTAAGATCCGGGTAGCCAACCACAAATCCTAATTCCAACGCGCGTATAATATTTTTCTCCGCCCAATGTCCGGCTATATCCTTTAATTGAATTTGAATCTGCGGTTTCAATTTAAAATCAATTTTTTTGCTCACATCGATAGTACTAGCATCCAGATCCCTCGTCATCAATTTCACTTTTGATAGTTCAGCTGTGATCGTTATCTCTACCTTTTTCTTGCTAACTACATCAAATTGAATTTTCGCTAGATCGAGATTCCCGCTATCTCCTTGCTGGTTCCCTGTTTTCGCACCAAATATAAGTAATTTCCCCGGTTCCTTGTCAAAAAGCTTGTGAAAAGATGCCGGACTGAATGCACTGACTAACTTTTTAAAGCGCAAATGCTCCGCAGGATATTGGATGGTTAGTTCGTAACCATAGACAAGTTTAGCATCTTTTGCAGAAACAGATAGCTCGATTGTATCTCCAGGCTTCACCTCATCGGTCCGACTAGTAAATTCAAATGTGGCATCGCTTGCTGCTGCTTGTACATTGTTTGATGGTTGCAGGATTGAGGCTGCGATGAAGCTAATGAGTAAAATAATTCTCATTGCAAAACGCGAATATTTCATCCTATGCTGTCCCTTCTTTGCCATAACTTAACGAAAGGGGGAATCCGAAATTCCCCTTTCGTTATCCGAACATGGTACGTCATCTCTTAGTTTAACTAGATGTGCATTCGCCTAGCTCTAACACTATTTATTCAGAATTAATCTAGCAACGAGTACAACATCTTCAAGACCAATTTCTCCATCATTATTGAAGTCCAGATGTTTCACTTGATTCCATTCAGGATCATGTTCCGTTATTCCATATGCCTCAACTAGCTTCACTAAGTCTCCAATAGTGAACTTGCCGTCTTCGTTCACATCGCCTGGTTTTGCAACATGAACCGCTTTGCTGAAGGTATTCAGTGCTTGCTTCAATGCTGTAATGGCAGCTTCCAACTCAGCTTTTGTTAATTTCACATTATCCGCGGCGGCTTGTGCTTGTTGTAATGCTTGTTGCAGTGCTGCTTTTGCTTCTGCTGGATATTGGCCTGGCAAGCTTCCCACTTGGGCATTCTCTAAGACTTGTTCCACTTCTGCAATTAATTCGTTCAGATCTGACTTATCAACTTCCTTCACGCCTTGAATCGTTACTTTATATTCTGTGCCGACACCGTAGATTTCCTCATCCGGCGCATTGGCAAGCTGCAATTCCGTTACTTTAATCGATGTAGCAGCATTTTCTGCCGTTGGCGCAATCGCTTTAAAACGAAGCTTCACAAGTTTTTTGTTGGATGATCCAACATCCTTCGATACATCTACGGCGATAAATGTTAGTTCTCCCTCGCCAAGCTTATAATCAACAATGATGAATCCTTCTTTCTCGCTCGGTTCAACGAAGCCTTCAAATTGTACTTGGGCAGGATCGAATTGTAACGTTGCCTCCTGGGCTTGATATAACTTTGTCCCTTCAGATAGACCATAGGTAACCTCAAAACTTTCTCCAATTTGAACTTGTTCGGGACCTGCCAATACAGCTTGATCGCTCGGCTCCTCTTTGATCTCAGCTGCCTTGAATTTAGCGATTGCCGCATTCAACTGCACCACCTCGGCATCTACCGTTGCCTGTGAGACTCCCGGATCGGCCTCAACTGCTTCTGCCGACTCAATAGCCGCTAGAAATTCGTTCTTCGCCGCAGCAGGGTATTGACCGGCTTGATCGCCGACCACGGCCGTATCATGCAGAAGTCTTGCCCCGTTAATTGCGCCTGTCAGCTCGCTTTTGTCAGCTTCTTGCACGGTTTCCCCCATAAACTGCATCGGACGCAGCTCCTTATGATCTTTCGAAGAGCCGATTCCGCCGCCCCATTCGAAGAAATCTCTCCGGCCCGCTCCGTCGTTCTCATTGAACAACAAGCTGAAGCTCAACATTCCCTTATCTGGATGAACCGGAGCAAGTTCGCTCCACGGCAAAGCAATATAGTAATACGTATATTTCGTATCTTCATCGCGTATCACTTTCGCTTCCGCATTTGTCACGTCTCCCGCTTCGACCCCCTGCGGAGCTACCCAGCGGTGGACGACACTCTGCCCGTTCGGACAAAGCGCAAATCCGTACTCGTACTTATCAGGTATTTCCTTGCCCGCTACACCTGAGAAGATTGCGAACTGGATCCCGTCGCCGGTCCAGGATGAGGAACCGCATTGATCCTGATAATGAATGTCGTCTTTAATCTTAGCTGTCAAATAAAGATGCTCCTCATCCCAATTCAACCAGAAGTCGCCGCTTAAATCATCTGGTCCCTTCCAGCCTTTTACACGATTGTTGCCCGATTTAATTAAATTCAGGGCATAATCGGGAATCTCAGTTTCCTGCAAATTCTCGCCGGAAGCCGTTTTCTTGATAATCGGATTAAACTCGGTGTAGCCATCTAATGCTACGGTCGCAGTTTCTTTAAAATTCAGCTTCACTTTGTAAGAGTAAGGTTTTCCGTATGCAGGAATCGGAATATCTACACTTCCTCGCCATGTGGAAGCAGGTGGAATCGCTTCATTATATGGTTGTGATCCAGAAAGCTCGCCCAGCTTCCAATCTAAGCTCGTTAGCGTATAAGCGGATACGGCTGAATTGTTCGTGTAAGAGATTTTCAACTGGCCCGTCTGTTCGTCCATGGATATGATATACGGCTCGACCGCCATGCCGAACGGTTCCTCGATTTGCGCGTTCACAAGCAAGTGAGCACGCAACTGGCCATCTACTTTCACATTGGCAATATAAGTCCGACTTCCAATCTCCGGAACCGCAGGCAGAGAGATAGGTACGTCAAGCTGCCCATTCGCCGGAACGGATACAGTCTGCGTGACGCCAGCCATTTCAACCTCGGCATCCATTGCTGTAGCGCTGCCCGTATTATCGAGTTTTACACGTACGCGAACATGATCGTTCACAGCTGCAACAACGTCATCCGCAGAGAATAAGCCACCAGCCTGAATGTCGGTAATGTTGCCTTTTACATAAAACACCTGATTGCCAAGCTTTAAATAGACTTTGTTATTCAAAGGCACAAGCGTCTGCTCTTCTCCGGTGAAATCCGTTACGATAACAGGACTATCCGTCGTCAAGACAACCTTTTGCGGGGTAAGAGACCATAGAACGCGTAGATCTTCGCCATTCTTGCGGAACAGATAGCTCCTTACGTTGCCGTACACCTGCTCCTGCTCAACATATTCCCCACCGGTCAGCTGCCTCGTCTGAACCGCATAAGTTGCAAAAGCAGGCTTGGCCGTATAAGCGCCCCGCTCATCTTCCTCGTTTACGATGATGCCGAAGTTATGCTCCCGGTTCTCAGGCTCTGTACCGTCATTTTTCAAATCGTACCAGGTGATATTTTCCACGCCTTCAGAGATCGCCAGCACATTATAACGGGTAAGATATTCCGCTTGTTTATCCTCCGAGACGCCATCTCCGCCAAGCTTCGTATGCCAGCCCGCTTCCGTCAGCCAAAGCGGTATGTCCTTGCCGCTGGTATTATACTTTGCAACCAGCTTGTTCAGCTTGTCTAAATCCAGATCGCCGCCTTCAGGGATTTGCGGAAAACGGTACGGGTGAACGGAAACGCCGTCCAAATAGTTCAGACCGCCAAGCGCAAACAGTTCTTCAATCCAGGCATAAGGAATAGTCACTCCGGCAGGGCCGATCACGCGTACATCCTCGCGAAGCTCCTTTACAGCATCGTACGTCTCTTTCACCAGCGGAAAATAATCCGATGCAGAAGCTCCGCCGCCAAAAGCGTTATATTCGTTCCATACTTCAACCTCTTTGATCTGTTCTCCGTAATGATTCAATACGGCGCGCGCGTAATTCGCAAAACCTGCTACCCCTGCAGGATCTTTAATATGAAAGCCGCCGGGATATAGATTATTGTTGTAACTCAGCACGATAAGCGGTGATATTTGTTGCTGCTTTAAGGCCGCCATATACGAATCGTATTGCTCCGGGAATTGATAAACGCCCTTTTGCGTCTCAATCGCCCCCCAATAAAGCTCGTCTCGTACCATGCTGACACCCAGTCTGGAAATAAGAGGAATCAATGTTTGATCCCAGCCTTGACCGAAATGGGTAGCCAGACTAAATGGCGATGATTGGCCAATCGTATCCGCGTTCGAAGAGAGCACCGTAATTGGAGTTGTCGTTCCTTTCACAATTCGTTCACCGTCTACAGCCGTTACATGGAGTTTATAGTACCCTTTGCTAAGTGTCGGCATGGACAAGGTTAGGTTACCGTTTTCTCCGACTGCGGCCGAACCTTCGCCGAAGGGGGTACCCCAATAATTTTCCAGTTTCCAATTGACCCGTTTTGCAACCGTTTTTAGATCAAGACTGATTGGTTCCCCCACAAGAAATACATTTCCCGTCGTCGTCGGAATAATCTTCATATCCCGCGTCTCTGGCACAAATTTGTTCACGGTGACCGCCGAGATCACGACATCCTGAGCCGTATCTACGGATGCTTTGGTATAATAAATACGATAATCCGTGCCGTTGGCACGATTGGAAAACTTGGCGTGAGGCAGAGTGACGATAAACGTCTTCCATGTCCCTGAATCCGTCAATTGAATCGGGTTTGCTTTCGTAAATCCGCCCTTTATGGCATCATACTCAGTCACAATCGTGCCTTTGCCAACATCGAGGTAAATCACCTCAACTTCGATCGGCATATCCACATCGTAAACATACGTATCGTCTACATTGAAATACAAGTACTTCGCGCCATTAGCCGTGTCCGTCGTCCAGCCTTCCTGCTCTGATCTTACAACGATCGGCGCCTTATTTTTGGCATTGTCTCCCGGGAACACATTAATTCCCTCGTACTTCCAGTCGCTATTTAACTGAGCTTTCACTGACTGCGCGTCGCTGTAGTTATCCAAAGGCCGGATTGAAACCTCTCTGAAATAAACATCCGACTCGCTGGTACCCATTTCGCCTGACCAAACGCCCAGACGCATGACTCGCTTCAAGTCCGCCTGCAGAACAATAAACCGCTCCTTTTTCCAACTGTTCGTACCCGTCAGTCGGATATGCTTCATATCACGCCAGCCGGTGTCATTCAGGTAGGACAAGGCGAACTTCCCAACAGGTCCGTCAAAATATTCGACCGTCACTTCGACGCGATGATTACCTCTAGAGACAAATTCCTCATCGGTCACTTCCATATAAAGAAAGCTGCGGGAATTGCTTTTATCCGTGCGCCAGCTGTCCTTGCCTCCAATAACTTCGGCCTTGCCGCTCTGATCTCGCAATTGCGGATCTCCTGGAAACATATGCAAGCCGCTGAATACGGGATTCGCACCTAATGTCGCCGTAACAACCTCATGACCTTGCTCCGGATCGTCAGCTTTCGAAACCTTAATGGAGCCGATGACGACATCTTCCCCGATCCCTGCCAATCGAATTGTCGTATAGTCGGCGTCCACGGGCTGAAAAACGTGTGTTTTCCACTCATTTGTCCCCGTCAATTGCACCGTATCCGAATCAGTACTGCTATTTGCTGCGGTGAAACGCAAATTAAATTTGCCTGTGCCGCGATCGAAATAGTCGACTGCCACTTTTTGATTTTTCCCGCTTCCATATGAACTATCGAGATCAAAGTACATGTAGGCGTAATTATTGCTGATTTGCGTAGACCACCCCTCCCTGGAAGCATAGGAGACTATCGGCTCAGCGTACTTTTCATTACCGCCCAGCCGCACTTTAATGCCCTCATAGGTCCTATTGCTTTTCAAAACTGCCTGCACCGAGCTTGCTGTACTGTAATCCGGCAGTTTGGATACAGTTACCGATTTAAAGAAGACATCCTCTTGGCTGCTCCCCATCTTGGGTCCGTACAGGCCCAGACGCATTTTTGTAATCAGAACGCCATCAGAAACGTAAAATCGATGCGTCTTCCAAGTGTTGCTTCCGGTAAGCTGAACATATTTCTCTTCCTGCCACCCGCCTTGCTTTAAATACATCAGATTAAATTTGCCGGTTCCGCCGTCGTAATAATCGACCGAAACCTCAACCCGGCTCTGCCCTTCGACGAAATAGCCAGGAGCCGCATTCAAATACATAAACTGAACTCCTCCGCTTTTGTTCGTCCCCCAACTTTGCTTGCCGCCTTTCACCGCCGCTTGCGGGGACGTAGAATTATCCCCGGGCAGCACCGTCAATCCGTTAAAAATTGGATCGTTTCCTAATTGCGCATATATCACATCCGGCGTATTTGCGGACGCCGATATCCCGCCTGGTGGAATAAGTCCTCCAGATACCAATAATACGGATAGCATGACGAACCATATACGAATTATCTTTCTGCTTATATTCATTACGCACCTCCTAGAATGAATGATTGTGTTACATCAAACAGATCAGTCACAGCTCACGGTAAAGCGCTTTCATTTTCTGGTTTTGAACTAATCTCATCACCTGTTGCTCCGGCATGAACATTTGTATTGCCGGAGCAAATCACCATCAGAACACTGACTACAATCATCATTGCTCGTTTCACACATAACTTTTTGCTTGCTATAATAATCGTTTATCCTTTGACCGCAGAACTGGAGAACCCTTGAATAATATACTTCTGGCCAATAAAGAAGACGATAAGCAGCGGTACGACTCCTGCTGTAGCGGCAGCCATCATCATGTTATAGTCCACTCCCGCTTCCAGCATGAAATTCTGCATACCAAGCGGTACCGTAAACAGTCTTTTGTCCAGCAAAAAAATCAAAGCGTTTTCATAATCGTTCCACGTCCATGTAAAATCAATGATAGCGAAGGTTGCCAGAACCGGTTTGGAAAGCGGAAGAAACAATTGAAAGAAAATCCGGAAATGGCCGGCTCCATCAATGAAAGCCGCTTCAGATATTTCATGGGGAATGCTCATAAAAAATTGCCTAATCATGAAGACGCCGAATACAGTAAACAAGCCCGGAAGAATGAGCGCCCAATGGGTGTTATAAATATTCATCCAATCAAACATGATAAATTTCGGGACAAACAATACTTGCTGCGGAATCATCATCAAACAAAGATAAAGCATAAAGATGGCATCCCTTCCCTTGAAGGGAATGCGGCTGAAGCCATAAGCGGCAAATGCAGCGAGCAATGGAGCTCCAATCATTAAAATGATCGATATTTTCAAAGAGTTTAAATAAAATAGAGCAAATCCATCGCCAGTCATCCACACTTTAAAGTGGTTGGTCCATACAGGATCAAGTGGAATCCACTGAATTGGAAAAGTGAAAACGTCCTTCGGCATCTTGAACGAGGTGCTGATCATCCAGATCATTGGCGACAACAACAGTAGACTCGCTAGTGCCATGAAGATCGTATTAAAGCTCTTGATTATTCGTTTTCTGATTATTCTGTTATTTCTAATTTCCATTGTGCGTCTTCCCCTCCGTTAGTAATGAACCCACTTTTTCTGGCCCGCCCACTGAATAAGCGAGATGCAAAGGATGATCAGGAACATGGTCCACGAGACGGCTGACGCGTACCCCATTTCATAAAAGCTGAACGCTTTCTTATAGGCGAAAATAGAGAAAACCGTCGTACTATTGGCAGGGCCTCCCTGTGTGATGGCATAAATCATGCCAAAGCCCTTGATGGAGCCGATGAAGCCAGTAATCATCAGAAAAAAGGTGGTAGGACTAACCAAAGGAAATATAATCAGACGCAGCAGCTGCCCAAACGTCGCTCCGTCCATCCTTGCCGCTTCCAGCTGCTCGGAGGACAATTCCTGCAGCGCGGCCAAATAAATAATCATGTTGTACCCAATTCCGCCTGCGGTCACCATGATCAGCACCGCATACATCGCTGTATCCGGGGAAGCAAACCATAGGGGAGGCTCCGAAATGCCAATTGATCGCAGGAATGCGTTAATCGGACCGTTGGAAGGCTGAAATAGCACCATCCATACAAAGGCAATGGCGATGCCGCTAGTGAAATACGGAGCGAAAAAGAACGCACGCAGCGTTTTCTGGAAATATGTCCGGTTGTTGAGTATGACAGCAATTAGAAATCCGAACATAATCGAAATCGGTACTGGGACCAACAACAGCAAGGTATTTCTGACTGATACAGCAAATAAATCATCTCTCACCATCATTCTAAAATTATCCAATCCGATAAAACGCGGGGTTTGCCCGCTAGCGAATACCCAATCCGTAAACATTAAATAAAAGGAGAACAGAGCCGGAACGAGCATAAATACCATCATTCCGATTAGATTGGGAGCAATGAATACATAACCAATCAGCCTCTGTCGCTTCATCCAACTCACGATCGGTCACCGCCTTTCTCTATTTATAATGTAGTTTGCAGTATCCAGCAGCTTGCGGCTAAGGGGATGCGGCGTCAAAGGTTCGCTTCCCCTTAGCCTGACGACTTTATTTAGATGTTGCTTGCAAATTCCCGTTATGCACCCGCGCTAATTCCTTCGCGCCTTCCTCAGGAGTCAGCTTTCGGGAAAACACGTTGTCATAAATTGCCTGCTGCTCGCTGCCTGTCTTCCGGTCCAGACGGCTCAGACCGAGTGGAAGGCTTCCGAACATGACCCGCTTAATCGAATCAAGGTCATAGGTATCCTCCACACCTTTGAACATAAGGGCAACAGCCTCATCGACTGGAAAGTCCTTGGATGAAGGCACTCTTCCGCCTGCCGCCATCGGCAGCATGCCACCGTCCGCATACCACTTGATAAATTTCCAGGCAGCTTCCGAATGCTTGGTGCGGGGATTGATAGCAACCACGTCTCCTAAGCCGCCAGCGTTAATGTAATCGGCCTGATCCATGTTAACCTTGGGAGCCGGCGCCGCCGCCACCTTGAACGACCGTGGGAACTCTGCCACATTGTTAGTCGTACGGAAAATCTGGTTCGTGGAAAATAGCATTGCGCTTTCTCCCTTCACAAACATCTGGTCCAAAGCGGGCTTCGAAGTAATCTGCTCCGTATGAGGCATCAAGCTTTTATCCGTAAACATCATGTCCGAATAAACCTGAAGCGCTTTGACCGTCAACGGATTGTCGAAAGCGGAAGTACCGTCCGGATTCGTCAGCTGCAAGCTTTGCTTCAGCATGGAACCGTTAATAGGCACATTGAAGTAATAATCGCTTTGCGCTAATCCCCAAACCTTATCATCCTTCAGCTTGGCGGCATAATCCCTGAACTCGTCCAGTCCCCATTCCGTAGGAACCGGCAGTCCCTTGGCATCGAGCATATCCTTGTTCAACCAGACAAAGGATAAGCCTTTCTGGGTTGGAACGCCATAATACTTATCGTCCACCTTCCAAAAGGCGGCACCTTCACCCATTTTTTCGTTCACATCATAGTCAGTAAAACTGCTTATATCAAGCGCGTTTCCTGCTTTTATACGCTTCTCGTAAAGGCTGTAATCATAGTTTACGTACATGTCTACGGGCTGGCCGGACATGAGTGCCGTATCCAGCTTCAGATTGCCGGCTTCATCATTGACGAACCGTACATACTCCACCTGAATATCCGAATTTTCTTTGTTCCAGTTGTCGACAACCTCTTGGGGTCCGTTCTCGGCCGGCACAGCTCCCCACATAGTCAGTTTGACCGGATCTGCGCCTGCAGTTGCAGTGGGCTCGGCGCTTGCGGATGTCGTTGGTCCATCTACTCCCCCATTGCTGTTACCGTTTCCGCCACAGCCAGCAAGCATCAGAGACACCGCCACAATCGAAGTCAAACCTGCAACCAATCTCTTTCTGTTTCTCATCTTTCTTGTAACCTCCCTAATCGGATGTTTAATACATCCCAACTATATCAACTCGCTCTTGGGTCTATAAGAGACGAAACTTGCGGATTGGCTGTATAAAACTTATATATTGTTCTCTTTCCTATAGGAGCTGGGTGTTTGTCCAACCAAGCGCTTGAACACTTTGATGAAGTACGCATCGTCAGTGAAGCCCGTCTGACTCGCAATCTCTTCTACACTGAGCTTGGAATGCAGCAGCAGACGTTTGGATTGTTCAATACGAATGTTTCGCAAATAGGCGATTGGCGTCAATCCCGTTTTTTTGCCGAATACGGTGCTCAAATAGTCTACATTGATTGCTACCAGACTAGCCAAATCCGTAACTTTAATGTTCTCCCTGTAATGCTCCAGCATATATTGAATCACCCGGTTCACCTCTGGATGGTCTGTATAGCTTATATGCTCCTCTTGCTTCTGCCGAATAAGCTCCCGTATTGCTTGCAGCATAAGCGCAAGCAGCGATTCATGGCTTACGGCAGAGTAGATGTCTGTCCGATCCTCCGATTTTCGTCCTGCCAGCATCGTCACAACATGAAGCAGATGAGCTGCTCGTTTTTTCACTTCCATATGAGAAAATGACGAGTCTTTCATGCACGACCAAATCAGCGTTGCTGCCTCCGTGCATTTTGGTTCATTCCTCTCTTCAAAGCAGCGAATCAGCTCAGCCTCCAGCTCCTCGATTGGCACCTGCACGTGTTTCTCCCCTATCGGATCAGAATCACGACCGTACCAATCGGCGTTTAATTGATTCAGCGCATGCAGCCAATCATCGGACAAACGGGACAATTTGCCAATAGGCGTTGTTTCAATCATCCGCTGGGATTGGATCTGGCTGACCGACTCTGACTTCTTCTGAAAGCTCCAGCAAAAGAAAGTGGTCTGACCCGCATCATGGAAGGTTTGGACAAGCAGATATTTTTCCGACCGGATTCCAATTTGATCCATGCGAGCAGGTGCGGCACCGCTTAGAGTGACTACAATCTCTAATCTCAGACTGCTGAATTTCTCCACCGCCAAGACAAGCTCCGCTGCATCTGCCTGAGCCGATACTCCTGCTCCCAAAATAACCGCCCACGTGCGGTGATAATAAGGAAAAAGCGCCTCTCCAGCCCCTTTAAGCTCTGCAAGCAAATCCTGCTTGATTCGTGCCAAACTTTCCAGCAAAACATCATCATTTAAGGATAGTTTCAGCAAATAGTTGGAAGCTCCGTATTGAAGCGCATCCCGTGCATAATCGAACTGGTTCATAGCCGTCAGCATAATAAAGCGGCTGCGTATCCCGGCTTTCCGTGTTTCCTTCAGCAATTCAATTCCGTCCATGCCAGGCATAACAATATCGGCGATGACGACATCTGGCTTCAAATCCACAATAGCCGAAAGCGCCTCATTGCCGTTCCCCGCTTCGCCGACAACACAAAAACCATGGCTTTCCCAGTCCAAAATTTCTCTGATGGCTTCACGAACAAACACTTCATCTTCCACCAATAAAATCGTCCACATGTCCGTCATCTCCTTTCTGTGAATAAGGCGCTGCAATCAATAATGGCATACGTATTCGAACGAGGGTTCCTTCCGCGCCCGATATAAGTTCAATCACTCCCTCACGCTTAAAGAGCAGCTCCAGCCTTTCTCTTAAATTGCTTAGTCCAATCCCGTGTCCGCTGCGTCTCCCCTTATTGCGGGCTGCCTCTTCCATGCCAATTCCGTTATCTTCCACTTCCAGAACAAGCTCGCTACCCTCCGCTCGCGCCCTGACCCATATAGTGCCACGACCTTCAGTCATGTTAAAGCCGTGGGCGATAGAGTTTTCTGTCAGAGGCTGCAAACTAAATTTGGGAACAAGCGCATACTGCACCGATTCCTCTGTTTCATATTCAATTGTAAATTGTTCTCTAAATCGAAACGCCTGTATGGATTCATAGGATCGCAGCAATGTGATCTCTTCTTTAAGTGGAATTAGCTCAATATCGGAATTGAGACTAGCCTCCAATATTAAGCCTAATGAAGTACAAATACCCGAAATGGCGTCCTGTTTCTCTTTTCTTGCAATCCATTTGACAGTGTTCAACGTATTCAAGAGAAAATGCGGGTTCATTTGGTAGAGCAGCATTTGAAAACGGACTACCTGCTTTTGCCGTTCTTCCTGTTTCAGCTTAGCAATTAGCAGCAAAACATCATCAATCATTCGGTTAAAGCTATCGCTTAGCGAACGAATTTCATCTGTTGCACCTTGGTTGATCGATATTTTAACATTCAGCTTCTTGTCCGACGCCTCTTCCATGCTTCGTTTCAAAACATACAACGGCTTCGTTATTCGAGACGCCAAAAAGAAGGTTACCGTGATGAAAACGATTACCAGAATAATGAGAAACATATAGATCATCAGTCTTAATTGCTTCACTTCACGCTGAAGTTCACTTAAGGGCATTTGACTAACGACATACCAATCCAGCTCCTCCACATAACTGTAATTGACTAGTGACAAAGCGCGTTCATCTTTGTAATGTCCATTTTTTGCATGTGAAGAAATGATCCTTTTCATGCTGTCCACACCGAAAGCAGATTCCTTATTTTGCAAAATGATTTCTTCTTGCCCGGTAAAAATGGTTAGATCCTGATTAACCGGATTATCTTTTAGCGTATTGTTGAACCATTCCTGAATGTTGATGCTGATACGTGCTAATCCGTAATTTCCCCGCAGCTCGTCGTCCAGCATCGTATACAGACTTAGCAGCTTATTTCCTTGACTTCCTCTTACATCATTCCAGTCGTTCGCTACCCACCGGTAAGGACGCAAGCCGGTTTGCAGCTTTTTTTGCCACTCCTGCAATTCTTTCCGTTCGTTTGTCAACTGGTCATTGGGAGCATAGGAGGTGTATACATTGCCGTTACGGTCGATAAAACGAAAATACAGCTCCGTCTGATGGAAAAAAAAGCTGTTGTTGATCCCAAACATTTTGCTTTCTATTATTTTCTTTCGTACAAAAGGATCATACTTATCAGGGGCGTGCATAATCTGGATCAGGCTTTCATCCTGACTCAGCATGGTATTTGCTTTATAAGAAAATGCCATCATATCCGTCAAGGATATATAAACCTGCTGCATACGCTCGGACATGCGGTCTATCATGTCATTCTGCCGAATCGTTTCGAAATGCTGAAAAAGGTAATAAATTGCGATGCACAAAGGAAGCATCAGTAATGTGATATACGCGATAAACAGCCTATATTTCAACGTATTGGGGAGCCATTTTCTCCTAGATTGCATCATTTGTGTATCATTCACTCCTCATATCGTTTTTGAGTCTATCAAACGCACCTTTCATTTTATCACACTCAAAAACTGAACCATCAGATTAAAAACTTGTATTTTTATATAACAATTCTTAGAAATTGAGCACTAAGGAGTTCATCTCGTCTAACTGACTTATCCAGCTTGAGTTGGGCATTCCAACATATAAAAAAATCACGTCCAATGGACGTGATTTTTTTATTTTGGTGCAGTCTAAAGGTGAATCAACACAAACCTCACCACATTAAATTACATACATTTCATCTGGATAGTTCTATAAATTACATTGAACTTATCCTTTCACAATTTTGAAAGAAATCCTAAGAACTTATTTTCATAATAAGAATGGAAGCATTTGAATTGATTTGAGTTCCCCCGGCATTGGTTTGTAAAGTAACGCTAGAGGCGCTGGAATGATTTCTTAAAGTTAGTACATCACTAGCGGCAGCAGTAATAATAATCATGCCTGGATTAGATTGAGTACCAGCACCGGAGCCATACACGCTTCCACCAACAGGGGCACCATTCTGATATAAGGTAAATTGATTACTTTCTACTGCAGTTACAATATAATAAACGGCATAGTCTCCAGCGTTATTTATCATAATTTGTGATGTATTCGGTGTATGGGTGATGTTATTTAGATTACCATTGCTATCGAAAATAATATCCGTTTCTACCGCCACTGACTGGCTACCTGTATTGAATACATAACCGTAAGCTGACAACCCTTCACCTGTCGCTCCTGTTGATCCTGTGACTCCCGTTTCACCTGTCGCTCCTATTGCACCCGTTACTCCTGTTGCTCCAGTTTCACCTGTCGCTCCCGTTACTCCTGTCACTCCTGTTGACCCCGTTGCTCCTGTCTCACCTGTCACTCCTGTTGACCCCGTTGCTCCTGTCTCACCTGTCGCTCCTGTTGACCCCGTTGCTCCTGTTTCACCTGTCGCTCCTGTTGACCCCGTTGCTCCTGACTCACCTGTCGCTCCTGTTGACCCCGTTGCCCCTGTTGCTCCCGTCGCTCCTGATAATCCTGTTGTCCCTGTCTCACCTGTCGCTCCTGTTGCTCCTGTTTCACCTGTCGCTCCACCTGGATTTCCTGTTGGACCTGTTACTCCTGTAACCCCAGTTGGACCTGTTGCTCCTGTAACCCCAGTTGCCCCTATTGATCCTGTCACACCTGGATCACCTGTCGCTCCTGTCGCTCCTGTTGTTCCCGCTACTCCGGTTGCTCCTGTCGCTCCTGTTGTTCCCGCTACCCCCGTTGCTCCCGTTGCTCCTGTTGTTCCCGCTACTCCGGTTGTTCCTGTCGCTCCTGTTGTTCCCGCTACTCCGGTTGCTCCTGTCGCTCCTGTTGTTCCCGCTACCCCCGTTGCTCCCGTCGCTCCTGTTGTTCCTGCTACTCCAGTTGCTCCTGTTGCTCCTTTAACACTCGCTGCTCTACGCTTTTCTTTGACATTTACTATAACTTCCTGTCTAATACCACACTTACAATTCCTTTCCTTACACTTATGGCATCGTTTTTTTCTAAATTGAAAATGCCTGTGATTGTAACGAGCAAAACGTTTTTTTACTGTTATCTTCTTCAGTGATCTCATCTCCTTAGCTGCACCATATGAATCAAAATAGTGTTAGAAAGCCATTATACAAAGCCTTCCTAAACAGCGATAACCCAGGCAATATCATATTAGACTGAACCTTGGTCCCATCCCTGACTACGACCGTTTTCCCTCTAGAACTGGTTTCACTTCTACACTATTTATTAATAAAGACGAGTCAGCGCCGCTGGCTTGTCTCGCCCATTTGAGAATAAAAGATTTGATTAACTTATCGATGTTTTGAATCTTCACTGACTAATCCACGCCAAATAAACAAGTAAATTAGGCTGGTGTTATTTTAAGCAGCTTCGGATTGCTTGAGCCATGAGCTGTTACACTCCGCACACTTTAAAAACAACTCACCCGGTAAGCTCCGTTTTTACTTTTAATAATCACATCACTCATTGAGCAATTGCTTATTCTGTCATTCAACATAAGGCACTGTATATCGTATGAATGACATTCGTGTAGGGCATGGGCCAATGTTCTAAAATGAATTTTATTACATGCTGGTTTGTTCCTTGGAGGTCTTTTCACTCCCCCCTCGGTGCCAATTCGACTCGATTAGCCCTTAATCGACAAAAGTATACCAAACTACGATAAACAAGAAATAAACAAACTCATCCATAAATTTCTTGTTATTGACATGTGAATGACTTCAATGATATATTGTGCATGCACAACATACACAATCTGCAAAGGAGTTGATTATATGCTTGCGTTAGAAATTAAAAATTTAAATAAAAAATATGAGCATTTTCATTTAAAAGACGTATCTTTTCAACTGGAAAAGGGTTATATTATGGGATTTATCGGAGCCAACGGCGCAGGAAAAACAACGACAATAAAAGCCATTTTGAATTTGATTCATAAGGATAGCGGCGAGATTAGTATTTTGGGCAAGGAGATGACCAAACACGAGCTCGAATTAAAACAAGAAATTGGCTCTGCCTTTGGTGACATCAATTTCTATACTCGTAACAAAGTCAAAACATTAACTAATGTAATCAAAAAGTTCTATCATAATTGGAATGATGAAGCCTATTACAATTATCTCAAGAGATTTAATTTAAATGAAAACAAAAAAATAGCTGAATTATCAACCGGGATGAAAGTGAAATACAGCTTAGCCATCGCTTTATCACACGGCGCAAAGCTGCTTATTCTTGATGAACCAACAAGCGGACTTGATCCGGTGGCAAGGGACAATTTATTGGATATTTTTCAGGAACTAGTAGAAGATGGTGAAATCAGCATCCTGTTTTCCACTCATATCACAACTGATTTGGAAAAATGTGCCGATTATATTACTTTTATCGATAACGGTCATATTATCAACAGCTCTGAGAAAGAAGAATTTATTGATACCTACCGCTTGGTGAATGGGAAAGAAGAACAATTGGATTTGATAAAAGACCAGTTAATCGCCTACAAAAAGAATTCATTTGGCTTTACAGCCTTGATCCATACTAAAGACTTTGATCCGTCTTGGAATATTAAATCAACTTTGCCTAGTCTTGAGGAGATTATGATCTATTTCGCGAAAAAGGAGATTATGCATGTATAATTTACTAATGAAAGAATTAAAGCTAGGCGTAAGCCCATTCTTTTATATCATGCCTTTTTTGACGGGTGCTTTAATGCTAATTCCTTCATGGTTGTATTTCCTTGTCATCCTCTACTTCTGTTTCCTCACGATTCCGAATATGTTTGCAGGGTATAAATCTCAGAATGATTTGATATTTACCAACATGCTGCCTGTAACCAAAAAAGACATTGTAAAAGCAAAGGTATACGTTATTGTTATTCTGGAATTAATGCACATCATTGTTGCCATGATATATGGTTTGATTACTATTCGCTTATATCCAAATCTGACCTATTTTTTCTTCAAACCATCCTTTGGTTTTTGGGGACTATGCTTCGTTATGATTGCGATCTTCAACATTATCCTTATATCGATGTATTATAAAACAGCCTATAAATACGGCGCAGCAACGATTGTGTCCATTACAGCTGCGATACTGTTTGCAGGAGGCGCAGAATGGCTCGGAATACAGAATTCATTTGTGTATGATCTTTTCAAAGGAAATGGTACTGATCATTTGGGAATTCATCTATCCATCTTGTTCTCGGGCATCGTCATATTTGCGAAATTTACGATAATCGCTTATCATATTGCAATCAAACGTTTTCAGAAAGTGGAAATTTAATGAACATAGCTATTTCGAACTCATCTGATAAACCGATCTATCAGCAGCTTTTTGAACAAATTAGCGCACAAATTCTAAAAGGTGAACTAGAAAATGGTTACAGCTTACCTCCCATACGACAAGCCGCCACAGAGCTTCGTGTTAGTATCATTACCGTAAAAAAAGCGTGGGAAGAACTTGAACGGCTTGGCTTGATTTATACCGTAACCGGCAAAGGCTGTTTTGTAGCCGAGCTCTCCCCTGATGAGATGCTGCAAAAACGCAACGAAATGATTATGAAGCAAATGGTTCTTGACACTTCCTATTACAAAACCTTCGGCCTTACTTTAGAGGAAGTTTTCGAGCTTTTGAAGGAAATCTATTGAATAGGTTTAAAACAAATCAACCACGTCCTATGGGCGTGGTTGATTTGTTTTATTGGTGAATTCCACTATCCTTACCCAAATAGATTGGACAGTTCATCTGCATATAATAGCACTACTGCAGCAGCTATCAAAAGATTTAATATGGCAGGGAATATTTTTCCGATTGGATGTTTGACTCTGAAATGCGTGAGGCACGCCAATAGCATCATGACGCCTACCAATAATGCGGTCCATGCCGCAATCCCCGCATACCAATAGCCGGCAATGAGTCCTATGCAGGCAACAATTTGAACGTAGCCCGTAATGACGCGAAACCATTGAGGAAGTTTAATCGAATCAAACAGTTCAACCTGATGTTTTGCTCCAACAATCTTGCTTCCTCCAAAAAAAGCCATAGAAAAAAGCAGCCAACTTTGAAGAATAATAGCTAGTATATGCATTTAAAATACTCATCCTTTCTATTTTTTAATCAGACACCATTCGGTGTCCTATTTCATAATAGTACACCCACATATGTCTTGTAAAGCATTTATTACGATGTAATTTATGAAAATTTTATCCATTTAACGGTTTGGATTCTTAATACTCCGCATGCCAGCTCATCATAAAACATGACGCTTTTATTTTGGCAATATTTTAATGGTGCATCTCCCCATAGGCTAATGAGCAGAAAACCACGTCCGATGGACGTGGTTGATTTATTTATTATGGTGAAGCTTAGAGGATCCCTGATTTCTGCCAGCTAAACGCTCTCCTCCTATGGTTAGTTTCCACTGCTCCGATCAACTTCCAAAGAAGCCTTTCTGTCTTAGAATATCACATGTATCATTCCATAATTTACTTTGCATCTCCTTTATTCCCCCAGGATGTACGGGTACTATGGGATCGCCGGCTCCAACATTATAATATCCGCCTGATTTTCCCTGATAGTTAGGATCAGTCATTAGACGAATAATGATATCGGCTCCTCTTCGCGGATCCCCAATACGAAAGAAATGGAGCAGACGCTCCAGCATCGAGGCAAACCATAATTCTCTTCCAAGACCCGTAACATTAAATCCCGGATTCAGTGCATGAATGCTGATTCCTGTTCCATCCCATTGACGTGCAAGTTCAGCAGTAAACATTATATTTAAAAGTTTGGTTTTCCCGTATACCGCGGATGAGCCTCTAGAAGTAAAAGGTGCTGTATCGAGTAAATCCGCCGGTATCTTAAGCTCCCCATGACGGCGAGAAGCCTCAGAAGCAACATTAACAACAGTTGCACTTCCTGCTTTTTTCAAGGAATGATGCAAGAGATGGGTCAATAACCATGGTGCAAAATAGTTCACAGCCATCATTTCTGCTAATCCGTCTGACGTAATTCTCTGTTCAAATGCATGTAGGCCAGCGTTATTTAATAACACGTCAATCTTGGGAACTGCGTCTGATATTTCTTGACCCAAACGATAGACATCCTTCAGTGATGACAAATCACCATAGAAAAAGTTAATTTCAGCTGTTGGCGTCCGCTCCTTGATCATTTTTTCAGTTGCTTCTGCACGGCTCTTACTCCTCGCGGTTAGAACAAGATGAGCGCCTCGCTTAGCCATTTCGATTGCAACAAGCTGCCCCAAGCCACTTGTAGCGCCAGTAATTACAATTATCGGATTTGCTGTCATCTTCATTCTCCTTTATATGGATTGCATGTTTTTCACGGTCATTTTGACATCTTATTGCCGAAAATATATAATTGATATATGTCCACTATATATAAGTGATTGATATATGTCAATTAAATATAGAATGTGCTATCTTTGAAAAATCTAGGTTAGGTGGTACCAATAATGAATGAAGAACGTAAAGACACGCTGAGAGGACAATTAGAGCTGAAGCTCGGCGAACAAATTAACGCCCTCATCAGCGCCTCGCATGCGCTGAATGTCAGAACTTCTGCTTATTTCGATTCCTCAATACAACCAGCGGCTTTCCATATTGTGAGATGGCTGTACTCCCATGGTCCAACAAGCGCCTCTATTTTGGCAGATTCAACTGCTATGGACCGAAGCTCGGTCAGCCGTCTCGTCAAACAACTAGAGATTTTGGGTTATGTAAAAAGGGAAGGTTCTCCGGATGATCGCCGAGCGATACTTTTTACTCTCACAGAACTTGGACGCAAAAAAACGTTTGATGCTCTGCGGGAAAAGGAAAACGTTTTTTATGAACGCATATCCCAATGGGATAATCAACAACTTGATACATTTATCGAAATGCTTAAGTCCATTAATGGATTTGAGCAAAATAATGAGATCCTTTGAATTGGCCAAGGCTAAAAAATGTACGACATGATCCTAAAAAATCGCCTAATTGGGCTTGCTCGATCATTGGATCCCCTTGCAAGGCCCCACCAAACAACAAATAAACCACTTCAGATGAAGTAGTTTATTTGTTGTTTGTGAAGTTTATTTGGAGCCTAACCTCTGACCTCATCGCGCAGCAAGCTTTCCAAATGGTTTACTCGAAGATTGATATGACTGGGCTTATTCATATTTATTTATCTCCTTTCATCATTTACGGGATCACTTGTCTTAAGTCTAATGGCCATCAATACATCTTCCCAATAAAGCTTCATTTGTTCACGCGTATTCGGATGATCCAGATTCTCTTGATGGAAACTGATCGTTGTTTTGTCAGGGTTATCGGATAGCAGCCGGATTTGCAGCGTCGATGGTTTCTCCCATTCGTTCTTCTCCCACTTTAACCGAAGCTGCTGAAACGGTTTTACAACCCTGAATTCACCAGAAATACCTTCAGGAGTCGTAAAAGTCTCTCCCTTGTGCAAGTTTAAGAAAGATAGGCTGCCGAGCCATAATTTCAGCCCTTCGGTAGAGGTAAGAAACGCCCATGCCTCTTCTCGCGAAATCGGAAACGTTCTCCGAACACCAACTTGATAACCCACCGATGCCGTTTGACCAACTATTTTTCCTGATACGGCATATTGTTTATTGCTCATTACAACACCTCCCAAATGGTTGTAGGTACTCACTAACTAATGCTTAAAAACTACGGAGTCAGAGCTCTAACAAACAATTCAATGCTCGATTGCATAAAATTTTGCTGGGTCACCTTAGTGATGGATGACGCACCAAATAGCTGTGTTATGAAAGCTCCATAATTCATCCACATGAAGGTAATCGCCTGTGTTTCCGCATCGGTTGCAATCAGTTTGTTCTTTTCCTGCATGTCTGCAAAATAATTCGTCAATAGCTCCAATAGTTTCCGCGGATGCTTCTGCGCCTTCTCACGAATCTCGGCCAGCTCGTTGTCGCTCAAAACAATAAGAAACAGTTTACGGTTTCGATCCATGATCTCATGATACATTTGGCTTATCATGAGCAAATCCGCTCTCAAATCCCAAATTACTTTTTCATGAAAAATCTTAGTCATTTCAATCGAATAATGATAATGATCGACTGCTTTGTCCAATAGATTTTGCTTGCTTCCAAAATTGCGGAACAAGGTCATCTCGCTGACGCCCGCCGCTGCAGCTATCTCTTTCGTTGATACGCCTTTGTAGCCTTTCTCAGCCATTAAATCGATTGCTGCCAGCATCAGCTTGCTTTTATTGTCCTCGTTGTTCCTCCGAGTGGCACTGCCATAGAAATTTCCAAACCACCAAATAATTATGGATTGCTCGATAAACGTATTTTTGGATCTACTTACTCACTCCAATAACTGATATGCTAGCGAAAATAAATCAGTATTGAAGGAGTGGTTGAGAATGGATATGGTTCGTTACAAGATTAGAGAGGTGCTCGATAGCAACAAAATTGAAGCTTTCCTGAGCAAAGCGCGAATTGGCCATCTAGGCATGGTTGATGGTCTGCTGCCCTATGTTGTTCCGCTCAACTTTGTTTGGGCAAATGAGAAGCTTTATTTTCATGGTGCCGCAGGCGGGAGACGCAATCAGGTCATGAGTGTAAACCCTGAGGTTTGTTTTACGGTTTGTGAAGAATATGGAACCATTACTGATCCAGTACCGGCTAAGACGGACACAGCTTATATGAGTGTCATGATTTTCGGCAAGGCCGAGCTCATCGTTGATCTGGATGAAGCTACATATATGTTGCAGGAAATGCTCAACAAATATGTGCCTGGTTATTATAACCGCCCATTGTCCAAACAGCATGTAGATAAATACAGGTCTGCTGTTTTCAATACATCTGTTCAGGTGTACCGAATTGATCCTCATCAAATAACAGCAAAAGAAAATCCGATTGAAGCAGAAAAAATGTACAAGTAAAAAAGTCTAATGGATGACTATACAGAAAAAACATTGCGCATAGTCTGTGCGTTTCCAGAAAGAAGGCTGAACGAACATGGTCCATTTCATTGAACAAAATCTAAGATCCGTAAGGAATCAGATGGAATTGGCTTGCCAGTACTCAGGACGCAAGAAAGATGAAGTGAAACTTTTGTTAGCGACAAAAACGGTTCAGCTTGAAAAGTTGCGCATTGCCATACAAGCGGGTGAAGTATTATTTGGCGAAAATAAAGCTCAAGAACTTCGCGAGAAATTCCCGCTAATGCAGCAGTACAACCAAGTAGAATGGCATTTTATCGGACATCTGCAAACGAATAAAGTGAAAGACGTTGTTAAGTATGTCACCCTCATTCATTCTGTGGATCGTTTGAAGCTCGGAAAAGCCTTGCATCAGCAGCTCCTTAAAGAAAACAAAACTTTGGATATCTTGGTACAAGTCAATACATCATTTGAAGAAAGCAAATTCGGTGTTTTACCGGAATCTGCACTGGAGTTGGTTCAACAATTGTCTCATTTTGAAACCTTAAATGTTAAAGGCTTGATGACTATTGGAAAACTGAATGCTACAAATGACGAGACAAGGCGTTGCTTCCGCTTATTAAAACAAATTCAATCACAGATTATAGAGAAGGAGCTGCCTAGGGTAACAATGGATATTCTCTCGATGGGCATGTCTGGGGATTTCAAGGTTGCTATTGAAGAAGGGGCAACCATTATAAGAGTAGGGACAAGCGTATTTGGCAAGCGATATTTACCGGATGAGTATTACTGGGATGAAACCGCACAAAACATTTAGAATGAGTAGAATAGAACAAGCTCAGCAGAAATAGTAGGAAACATGATCATAAATACAGAGACAGATCGACTCACCCAAGAGACGGAGATGTTCGAATTATAGCAGCATCTCCGCAAGACGATAAATCCCTTCTTTTATTGCTGACTCATCTACTTTAGCAAAACCAAGCACCCACCCTTTTCGATTACTTTCCAAACAATAATGGCTAAGCGGATAAACGCGTACTCCCTTTTCTAGCGCTTGGTTCGTAAAGGCTTGTTCGTTAAACGAGTCTTCCGCTTCTAAAAACATGTGTAGTCCCGTTTCTACGCCGCTTAGCTTGAATCGTTCTCCTAAGCCAGATGAGCTAATGGCTTTCGACATCGCTTCATGTCTGCGCCGATATACGTTTCTGACCCTTCTCATGTGACGCATGAAATACCCTTGTTCAATAAAGTGTGTAAGCGTTAATTGCTCCATAATCGGAAGGTGACGATACGTTAGCTCTTGGACTTGTGCTAGCTGGCGAATGGCTTTTTGGGGTCCAATGATTGCGGATATTCGTATACCAGGAGCAATCATTTTTGAAAAACTCATCATATACAATGTGTTCTGAGATTGCTGGCTAAACAACGTAGGCAACGGGTCGCCACGATACCGAAATTCACTGTCATAGTCGTCTTCCACAATCCAAAATTGCTGCTGTGAAGCCATATGTAGCAATTGTTGCCTCCGGGGCTCCGACAGGATTACCCCAACTGCACACTGATGTGAAGGCGTAACATAAACAAGCTTTGATTGTGGATGAATGTGATCTACCTGTAATCCGTAATCATCAACAGGGACAGGAACAACATCCATCCGCCGATATTTCATGGCCATCCATGCGGCGGGGAACCCGGGATCTTCTACGGAAACCGTTTCTCCTTCATTTAAAAGTGCTTGAGCGATCAAATCAAGGCTATGTTGTGCGCCCGAAGTTAAAATAATTTGATCGATATGCACGTGAATACCTCGCTCGAGTGACAGATAACGCCCAATCTGCTCGCGTAGTGGAACGAAACCATAAGCGTTGCCATATGTCCAACTGTCCAGGTCCGTTTCTTTCGAGGCTTGCAAAAATGAGTGTCTCCAGTTTTTCTGAAAATGTTGATCCAAATACGGCTCATGCGGGCTGAAATCGATCTCAACATTTTGATATTCTTTGCCTCTAAACCAGCTCTGCAAATGACTGACTGCCTCGTTTAATAAAGGTAACTCTGGGGTGATAGGCCCTGGAGGTTTCACATCCTCTGTAAAACTGGTTCTGCTGGTCCAGTCGCTCACCCTTGTTCCGCCGCGCCTTGAAGTAACCGTGTAGCCGCGACTAAATAATTCCTCATAAACAATCTGTATCGTTGAACGAGAGACACCCACTAATTGTGCGAGTTCACGAGAAGGCAGCAGCAACTCGCCTGGCGGCCATTTGCCGGTTGTGATATTATGGATTGCTTGATCAAGCAGTTGTTGCCATATTGGGCGCTTGTCCTCACGGTTAATTTTCAGCATCCCGTTCACCTCTAGTTGTATTCGGATTAATTTATGGATTGCTTAAATTTATTCTAGTAACCATTTAGTAACATTCCATTACTTGAAATACTATCATGCTTCTAGTTGCCCCAGCAATGCAGTTATAAAAAATCCGCTAAGTCAGGAATAGCTGACTCAGCGGACAAGTACGCTCTATTTTAAACTCCGTTTACCCTGCTTATACATCAAATACACAAAAAATGGAGCACCCAATACAGCCGTAAATATCCCCGCCGGTATATCCTTTGGAACAAAGACGGTTCTGCCGATAAGATCAGCCAGCAATAACAACAATGCACCGATTAACGCCGAAGCAACCAAGACCACATTATTATTATTGCCTACAATTTTACGAGCCAAATGGGGCGCCATTAACCCTATAAAACTAATTCCTCCTGCAATTCCAACAGCTGCACTAGCTAGAATGACACTTAATGCGATGAACAGGAATCTCTTCTTCTCCACCCTCACTCCTACGCCAGTTGCAATCTGATCGCCAACCTCTAATATGTTTAGCGTTCTCGATTGAAAAAAAGCGATAAGGCCGCAAATGATTACCCATGGCGCCAACACGATAACATGATTCCAAGACGTTCCATATACCGTTCCCGCCATCCAGCCTAAAGCCTGAGCTACCAAATAGATAGGGCCTGCAATTGTAAAATAAACCGTTAATGCCGCAAAAGCGGAAGAAATCGATACGCCAATCATCGCCATTCTGAATGGTGAGCTTCCATTCTTCCAAGCAAGCAAATACGTTAAAGCTGAAGCAACGCAGCCCCCCACCAATCCAGCCAGTGGCAGCCATGCAACACTTATTTGTCCATTCATTATCGTAATGAATGCGACTACCGCCGCCGTAGCTCCAGAAGTAGTCCCCATCAAATCAGGCGAAGCCAGCGGGTTTCTTACCAACGCTTGTAATATCGCACCGGAAATAGCCATGGCTGCGCCTACTAAAATAGCAGCAGTTATGCGTGGCAAACGCAATTCAAAAAGAATAAACTGATACTTCTGCTCACCCATGCCTAACATCGCTTTTATAACATCCAGTATTGAGACATGTAAACTCCCGATCCCGATGCTAAATATAAGCGCAACAACCAGAAGGAGAGCCAGCGCAACAATTTTTAAAGAAACGAATCGTTTGCTAGATTTAGCCAATTGTCTTCCTCCTTACGAGCATAACTACAAAAAAGACACCTAGTATTGCCGTGGTAACACCTACAGGCACTTCTTTGGAATCAAGCAAAAATCGGGATAACAAATCAGCCAGCAATAAAAAAGCAGCACCTAACACTGCACTGTAAGGTAAAACCCACCGATGGTCATTTCCAATTAACCAGCGCGAAATATGTGGAATCATAATGCCAACGAAGCTAATAGGACCAGCCAGAGCGACGCTTCCTCCCGCCAGTATGACCACTATCACTATCGTTATCACTCTAATCCATGCCATACGTTGTCCAAGCCCTGTTGCCACCTCATCCCCCATCGCCATAATATTGAGGGAGCGACACATAAATAGAGCGATCACCCATGCAATAATAAAATAGGGCAACATTTGAACCGTGTGGTTTATATTGCTATTGGAGAGGGAGCCTGTTAGCCAAAACAGCGCGCCTTCCAGTGTTTGATTGCTAATCAGCATTAATAATGAATTCATGGAAGAAGCAAAAGACGCCAAAGCTGATCCTGTTAATATCAGCTTTAATGGCGTCATGCCCTCATTACCTAACATGGCTACTATAAATATGAGACATGCTGTTATTCCCGCACCGATAAAACCAAACCACATCAACTCCGAGAAGGAAAACACGGCACCGTACCAATACAGCATCGCTACTATAGCCAGAGCAGCACCTGCGTTAACTCCTAGTATAGAAGGAGAGGCTAACGGATTTCTTGTCATCGCTTGCAGCAAGACTCCGCTTATTGCAAGGCTGCAGCCTATGACAGCAGCAGTCAATGCACGAGGCACTCTCGATGTTCGTATGATAAGCTGCTCATCGCTGCCAGTAAATGATGAATACGCTCCAATCACTGTGGCAAAATCAAAGCTTTTTAGTCCAAAAAGGACACTTGCAGCAGCAGATACGATAAGCAAAAGCAGTGCTGCAACAAGTCCTAGTGCTTTGCTTTTGTCACTGGACAAAAGAGAGTTCATTGCCTTTAAACTGGTACCCATACACTGGACACTTTGAAAAAAGGGTTTAGTGTATGGGTACCTTTTTTTGTATACTAGAGTGAATAGTGGGGGCGGTCATATGAGTAAAAAACACTTTAATCAATATGAACAAGAACAGTTAGCTAACAACCCGTATGTCTTACGAGTCAGCGAAAAATCAATTACGTATGCTGATGAATTCAAACGTGTGTTCATTGACCAATATGTATCGGGACGAACTCCGAGGGAGATTTTTGAAACCAGTGGATTTCAAGTGGAGATCCTCGGGTTGAAGCGGATCGAACAATGTGCAGATCGTTGGAAGAAAGCCTACGAAAAAGATGGGATTACGGGACTTGCGGACTCGAGAAAAGAAGCGGTTCTACGTCCATCAAAACGAGATTTATCTCCTGAAGAGATTATTGCCAGGCAGGATGCAAAGATTAGACTTTTGGAGGCTCAACTGGCATACGTAAAAAAGTTAGACAGGAACGAAAGGAGGCTAACAGCAAACGGAAAGATCCTAAATCCGAGTGATTGTTTTAACCTTATTCAGGAAGCTGTTCAACAAGGTTTGGGGCGAATGACACGTTACCTTTGTCAACTGCTTGACGTGTCACGCTCTGGCTTTTATAACTACCTTCACTCTGCTGACAAGCGTCAGAAGCGTACGTTAGCGGATGAGCAAGCAGGTGCACTTATCAAGAAAGCCTTTCATCGAAGAGGTTATAAAAAAGGCTCCCGATCCATTAAGATGACGCTCCAGAGCGAATATGACACCTGTTACAATCTAAAGCGAATTCAAAGGCTAATGAAAAAATTTGACCTCGTTTGTCCTCATCGAAAACCTAACCCGTATCGACTTATGACCAAAGCTACACTCGAACACCGCACGCTCCCAAATAAGCTGCAGAGGGACTTTAAGAAGGGAATCCCAGGCCTTGTTTTACTCACGGATATCACCTATCTTCCGTATGGAAAATCACAGACGGCTTATTTGTCGACCATTTTGGACGCCTCTACAGGGGAGCTTCTAGCCCGAAATCTCTCCGTATCCCTCCAACTGCCTTTAGTCACAAATACCATTGAATCGTTAATGAAGCAGAAGCGCGTAAAACTTCATAAGAAGGTCTTTATCCATTCCGATCAAGGGAGCCATTACACGAGCCCTACCTACCAGAAATTATTGAAGAGTAAGGGCCTTGGACAATCGATGTCACGTCGTGGAAACTGTTGGGATAATGCACCTCAGGAGTCCTTCTTCGGTCATATGAAAGATCATGTGAAGAGTCAAGACTGTACAACCTTGGCTGAATTAGAACGAGAAATTAATCGCTATATTCGTTATTACAATCATCATAGATATCAGTGGAAACAAAAAAGGATGACTCCTGTTCAGTACAGGAATCATCTCTTAAGTGTGGCTTAGTGCTCTTTTTTTCAAAGTGTCCTTGACTAAGGGCTCAGTTTACCTTCCTCCCCCTCTTTTATTAAGAAATAATTATTGCTAAGGTTTAATTGTTTCAAAATATTTTTCAATATCTGCAACTAATAGTTTAGCAGCAATAATTCCGCCGGATGAATTCCAGATCGCTTCATCTACTTGATAGCTCTGTCCGTTTTTGTTGACTTTCATATTTTGTGCAATCGGATCAGCAAGCCATTCTTTTGCCGTATCAGAAGCCGTTGTTTCACCACTGCGATCCGACGCGAAATAGAACAATACATCGCCATCTAGAACACTAATTTGTTCCTTTGTAATTTCTTCAGCAAATTCTTCTTTATTTTGTGCTTCCGTTCTCGCAAATCCCAACTGATCTAGCACGACACCTGCAAAGTTTTGCTTATAGTACGTTCTAGCTTTACCCGCTTGGAAACGCGCAAGCGAAACTTCTAGCTTTGTTTTGTCTCCAAGTCTAGCGGAAGCCTCTTCTATCAATTTATTGTAATCAGCAAGAACCTGTTGACCTTTTTCTTCTACATTCAATGCTTTAGCATACAATTCAAAATTTTCGATCATGCTATCACCAAGATTTTCAGTCAAAACGGTAGGTGCGATTGCATTTAATTGATCGTAAATCGTCTCTTGTCTAACCTTCGTACCTAAAATCAAATCAGGCTGAAAATTAGCGATCAACTCGAGATTCGGTTGTGTTTCATCGCCAATAACTTCAATGCCTTCCATTTGGTCTTTAATATGATCATACCAAGGATCACCAATCCAGGATTGAACAGCTCCAACCGGTTTAATCCCTAATGCTAGCAATGTCTCCGTACCTTGTGTTGTTAATACAACAATTTTTGCAGGTGTGCCTTTAACTACGGTTTCTCCCATGGCATGGGTAATCGTTCTTGACTCCTCAACCGCCGTTGGTGCTGGTGTTTGAGAATTTGCAGTTTTATCTGAATTAGCGCCATTGCTTCCACAAGCCGATATTATGGTTAGGACGATAATCATAAACGCCGAAACAAGCATTTTATGCGATGATTTAAACAACTTTTCCACAATCTCACTCCTAATTTCAATAATGAATATCATTATCAATTTCTGATGAAAAAAATGCATTTATCACTTGCCCGATGCGCATACGGTTCTGCAAATGTTACAATGGTAACAATAATATACTTGTACCCCCATAGCAATAGATCACTTACGGAAATGGACATAATGAAGGAAGTGTCACAGATAGACAATTTCATCGTAGGACAACAGCAATCCAAAGAATGGATCACCCTGTCTCTGCTTTATCTTATGGAAACTAAAACTTACTCTGATATTAAAATGACCGAGATTTCCAAAAAATCCGGTTTCGCCAGACAAACGATATATCGCAATTACCCAGGCAAGGATGATATTTTGTATGAATATTTATGTCATCAATTTAATCTCTTTGATAAGAGGATCAGCGAGGAGGAGTTGACTGGCGAAGCCGTATTAATTTCATTTTTTCAAATGTGGCAAGAATACATGACCTACCCGCTATTTCTAAATATTCACCAGTCTGATCGCAAAATTAGACAGATCATTTACCGAAGCCTAGAGTACTTTGTACAAACTATATATGTGAAGTATTTTATGTCATCCGTGCCGTTAACTCATGAACATTATATTTATGTTTTTCGCTCCTTAGCCTCGATCTTGCATGGCTTATTAATGGAATGGACTCTTCAACGCTATAAGCAATCTCCTGAAGAGTTCGGTATGCTTACCTATCAACTAACCGATTCCACACGACAATACTGCATTCAAATTTCTGCCCGTAATGAATAATTTGAAGCGGTTGAATTCAATTTAACAATAGAATTTAGATATGCAGCCTTTCGGAGTTTATTCCGAAAGGCTTTATTTATTATTTTTTAATGAAATATCATACACACAAAGATCAAAACAAAAAAACGGCATCGCTGCCGTTTCTGTAGTGAAACTATCTAGGTATTCCGTTTCATCCCTAATCACGCATTGTTTGCTACCAAACTTTTATCTTCGAAAGCCGTCGAGAGAACAATTAGCGTCGTTGAAAATCCGAATGGGCTGCACCTATCTAGAAAGTTGGTCATTGATTCTGTTGTTTCGGATAACACCTTCATTAAAAAGTTATACTCTCCGCTTATTCTGTAAAGATCGATAATCTCAGAGGATGATTCGCTGAATGTAATAAAATCATTGCAACAATTCGTTTTAAACAGTACAAAGGCAGTTGTATATAAGCCTAATTTGTGAGGATTAAGCTTCGCACGATAGGCAGTTATCATGCCTTGCTCTTCCAACTTTCGAAGCCTTTCCGTTACAGCTGGCTGCGACATCGCAATCATTCTGCTCATTTCAGAAATCGGAATCCGAGCATTTTCGAACATTAAAGATAAAATTTTGGAGTCAATTTGATCCATTAACGAAATCACCTCATTTTTAAAGGTTGTGAGCTTAGAAGAACTACATAATTTAGGTTTTGGATGCAATCTTCCTTAAGAATACTATGTAAATCATAGTTTTTATGCAATAAAATGTAAACACACATTTGAAAAGGAGAATACGCTATGGCATTTACATTAAATGATCCCCTGCCTCTGAGAGGGTTAACATTAAGAAACCGATTAATTATGGCACCTATGCAGCAGTACATGGGTACTTCCGAAGCTTTTGCCGGAGCTCATCACATTGAGCATTACAGCCAGAGGGCAAAACATGTCGGGCTCGTGATCTTGGAATCCACTGCAATCTCTTCAAATGGGAGGTTGTGGGGAAATGATATCGGAATTTTTACGGATCAGCATGTGGAACCTTTTAAAAAAATTACGGACGCTATCCACACAAACCAAACTCCCGTCTTTATTCAGTTATCGCATGGCGGACGAAAATCTTCACCCGAAGTGACGAAAACATTAGTCGCACCTAGTGCGATTGCATACGACGATCATTATGGCACACCTGAGTCTTTGACTGTTGCAGGTATTGAGCAAATCGTTGAGGAATATCGTCTTGCGGCCAAACGAAGTATGGCAGCAGGATTTGATGGTATTGAGATTCACGCAGCACATGGGTTTTTACTCCACCAGTTTTTATCACCACTATCGAATACAAGGCTGGATGCATATGGTGGTACTTCCGAAAACAGAACAAGGTTTCTGAGGGAGGTTCTCTTTGCAATTAGAAGAGAAGTTGGCAATAATTATCCGATTATCATTCGAATTTCTGCAACCGACTATTATGAAGGGGGGCTGACTCCCATAGAGTGGGCACGAATGTTAAAACCGCTCGAATCTGAATTGGATGCAATCCATGTCTCTACAGGCGGGAATATTCCCGTGCAGCCTAGTGACGTATACAATGCTTATCAGCTGCCGCATGCGGCTGCGATCAAACAGCATTTTAACATCCCCATTATTGCAGTTGGAAAGATATATACCCGCAGTCTTGCCAATCGTATACTCGAGGATCAACTAGCGGATGGAATCGCGATCGGTCGTCCTCTCTTGGATAATCCAGATTATGCCGAACATTTATTAATACGTCCATGAATGGATCGTCATAATAACCAGTACTGGTATGTCATAAAAAAGGCTGGAAACTGCTCCAAAAAGGAGCTGCGCCCAGCCTTCTTATTACTCCTCCATATAGAGGCTTACTTTGTTTTGAATCGTGTTGGCAACCGTTTCAGCCGATTTTTGCCCGCTAAAGAATGGTACCGTTTCATCGATTAAAATTTTCTTAATTTTTGGATCGAGTCCACTATAACGCTTCAGCTGCGGAAGAAGTTCCTTTGCCGCTTCAATAAATTCAGGGGTCATTTTCATATCTTTGTTTGCTGCCGAAGCATCAATTTGAACTTGATTTGCTTTTTTATTCACAGGCAGTCCTTCCAGCTCCGGCGAGGATTGCATCTCCTCCGAAATTAAAAATTGCAGGAACGACCAAGCCTCTGTTTTATTCTCCAACTTATTATTAATAGAAAGCAGCTTGTTCGACTCAAACGACCTTCCATCTTTTGGTTCGCTTGTAGGAGCTTGATAAAGCAGCGGTTTGTCAAAAAACATCGATGCGAAGCTTAGACTTGAATAGGTCATGATTTCAGACAGAGAAAGTGCATCCTTGAGTCCCATCGATTCTCCCATTCTTATCGCCACGCCTTGACCCGTAGGCTGCTCTGGCTCGTTAATAATTTTCTGATCGTAAAAAGACTTCGCTTGATTAAGCATATCGATAAAGGCTTGATCTTGAAACTTGGCTTTCTTCTCGTTGACATCCAAATATTTGTCCAAATCCTCGCTGACCATTTCAAGGAGCAGTCTATCCTGGCTTAAATAGCGCACGACAGGATCTTTAGTGCCGTCATTTGCAAGAGTTTTCATTTTCTCCTCGAACTCATCCCATGTCCATGCTTTTGCCGGATCGAGATCTACCCCAGCGAGCCGTTCCTGATTGCCAAACCAGATGCTCGTCGTTACACCATAAGGCAGGGCATATAAACCGTCGTTATACTTTAAGGCGTCTAAAACATTCATATAATAGTCATCCTGTTTAAAGCCATCTGCTTTGTCCATCAAATCGTTTAAATTGGCCAGAAGCCCTTTTTCAGCATATTTGTTATAAGCCAGTGCATCAACCGCAATAATATCAGAAGCATTGCCGTTCATCAGCTCTGCATTTACAGTCGTCACAAATTTCTCAACCTCAACGGGATCGACCCCTCCACGTGAAGTACGCCCACTGGATTCCGGTACGGTATAAGAGGGCTTGATTTCAATTTTAATATTGGGATTCGCAGCTTCAAATTTCTCTTTGGCCATCTCAAGGAAACGGGTGGATGTGATAACCGAAAGCGTAATTACTTTTTTCTCATTAGAATTTGGTTTATCTGTAGCTACCTGCTCTTTATTTGAAGGACTATTTGAAGAGCTGCATGCCGAGATTACAAGCATGAAAGAAATAAGAGTTAAAATAAGACCTTTTTTACCAATCCTGTTACGTTTCATATCGTACATCCTTTCGTTTGGGGCTATTATAAATAGCAGCGATTATACAAAATCCGAATATAGTAATCCATAGTCCGGGCTGAACCACCTGCGGCATTCCAGCAAGTATTAAGGTGAAATTCGTAAAAGTGTAACTAGCAGCCATGCAATAAAATAGTGTAGTCATTTGACCTTGCTTCGAAAGACCGGCGAGCCGCCATTCGCGAATCCCCATAAGAAACAACGGCAATCCAAGCACAACTCCGATCACAATCAACAAGGGTACAAATGAACGAAGTCTTGACTCCATGAGCTGAAATTGAAAGGCTTGCTCATCGAGTACAGGCTTTTCTCTCCAAAATTCAAACAGCTTCGATTTAAAAAAATGCAAGTCGATCCATCTCTCAGGTATCATTTCAGAAGGAATATAGAAGGAGTACCTGGTATACGGCCATAAAATAACCACCATCACGGCAAGACCCACACAAGCTATGGCCCGCGTCCATATGAATCTTTGTTCCTGTCTCCAAGCATCACTTGCATAGCCCGTTTGCAAAGCTGATCGGAAACGCCAAAAGATAAGAAGCAGCAGCTTTCGCATCAGCAGCAAGCTTAATCCAATAACCAAGAGGCCCGCCAAGGATGGAAGCAAACGCGGTAATTGTTGCATTAACCGCATTTTGTGATCTCCGATTTGGATGGTATAGCCATCAAGCGGTAATTTGTTTGCCTGCAGCACGACTTGCACATCTCGCTCACCGCTCAATATGGCATCAGATGCTTGAAGCTCGATCGTTCCCACCCGCAGCTCTGGCAACAGTTCGCTCAAAACGCCCGCTGGCAGAAGCGCCTCCGGCTTTGTGCCGGTTGTCATCCATTCCAGCAAATGATTATCTTTCCGATAGACACCTATAATTTGAAATTTTTTATTCAGTATCGTAATCTCCATGCCAACAACGTCAGTAGAGCCAAAGAGCCGTTCTGCCAAGCCTTCGCTTAATACAACAATATTAGAATCCTCAGACATCGATCGCTTCGTAATCATGCTGCCTTCCGATAGCCATAGCGTTGTAAAATCGGTATAATCCCCGCCGATCCCCGCAATCTGAACAGCTTCCGAGCGCTTCCCTGCCTGCACAGGTACCTCTGCTTGCATTTTATAGGAAGCCTTTCGCTGCCAAGCTTCAATAAGCTTGTTCGCCTCAGCATTCGAAAAACCCGATGCTCCGTCATTTCCTTGCACTGAGTTCACCTGCATGATGATTCTACTCGCACCAACGGAACCGCCCGATTGCTTCCATTCCATGATTGCCGCTTCGGAGAACCCGCTGCTGAAGCACATCAGCAAGATGCCGATAGCCGCTAGAAATGTTCCAAAGCGTATCGTTCTCACTCCTCTCCACCTGCAATCAACACTCTTTGACCGTCTTTGATCTGTTTATTGCTGGATATGACGATGCGCTCGTTTCCATTGAGGCCATCTTTGATCTGAGCATTTTGATCGTCAGCCTCTTTTACAACCACCTTTGTTTTGCGAATGAAGTATTCCTTGCCGAGCGAACCTTCCCTTTCACCGATGTAGTATACAAACTTCCCCTCCTCATTGCTTTCTCTTAAGGCAGCATTAGGAATGAGGAGTGCTCTCATATCTTCATCGTTATCAGGCTCCTGCTTCCATTCAAATTCCCCATACTCACCTCCTTGAAGTCGTTTATCATTCACAGCAACGCTAATCTCCTTCTTTCCAGTTGGAGGCTGTGAGTTGTCTGATTTTTCTGATTTTTTAGTTTCTATGGCGCTGATTTTCCCTTGAATTACGGAATCATCTAAGCTTGGGATGGTAACATGGATAGCTTGACCAACCTTAAGATACTTTGCTTGTTCTTCGGATACATCAGCTTTGAAGACATATCCTCCTGTTGACTTCTGAATGACGTTAAAAGCCGCTGTACCAGGAGGAATGGTCATCCCAACAGTCGCAAGCACTTCTTCAACCTTACCGTTCACCGTCGAAACGAGCTGTGCGTTTTGTGTGATTTGTTTCTGCAAATCATTTATTTTTCGTTTTTGTGCGTTGAGCGT
Organism: Pristimantibacillus sp. Z349TD_6; assembly: GCF_056173205.1. Taxonomy (NCBI): domain Bacteria; kingdom Bacillati; phylum Bacillota; class Bacilli; order Caryophanales; family Paenibacillaceae; genus Pristimantibacillus (SeqCode); species Pristimantibacillus sp. Z349TD_6. Next base: position 5,463,576 of record NZ_CM149662.1, read on the forward strand.
TAATCCGCTGCTTTCTATATCAAGGGCGATGCTGCCAAGCAGCTTTTCATCACCGCTTTGAATTGCCTCTTTGTAGCTGATTTGCAGTTTTTCCAAGTTAATTTGCTGCTGATCATAGCTAAGCTGTTCATTAGCGACCGCTTCCTCAGCAGCCTTCGTATCAAACTCGATCAATACTTGTCCTTTTTTAATTTGATCTCCTACCTCTACCTTGACCTCTTTTACCGGCCATGACGTTTGTACGGCATTTATTTTGACCGTTTCTGCCGATTCAACAGCTCCGGATCCACTCAATTTAAAATTCAATCCGCCAAATGTCGGCATTTTAGCAGTAACCCTTGGTAAAGAATATTGAAGCAATGTATTCGACATCAACGTCAGCACCAGCATCATCAGAATAAAAGCAATGATTAGGCGTCCCGTTGTTTTCCTCATTGATTTGCCTGGTGCGGCGGTTTCTTCTGCAACAGCTGCGGCCATCGTTATGATCTCCTTTCTATCCTTTTATTCCTGACAACTGAACTCCTTCAACCAGCTCTTTCTCCGCATACAGCATGAGGAGAATCGCCGGAAGCATATATAAGACCGATGCTGTAAAGGCGATGCCAATATCCGCTTCATTGATATAACTGAGATAAACGGATAACGGCTGCTTGATCGCATCCTTTAAAAAAATCAGCGGCTGCTCCACCATATTCCAGTTATCGATAAAAGCCAGTACCGCGAGAGCCGCCATTCCTGACCGGCACATTGGAAGCACAATAGTTAACAAGATCGTGAAGTGGCCTGCGCCATCCATACGAGCGGCTTCTACGTAGCTGTAAGGAACAGCCTGCATGAACTGCCGCATCAGGAACACGCCAAAGGCGCTAAATATGCCAGGCAAAATAATCGACAACTCGCTATTTAGTAGTCCCATCCAATTCGCCATAATATAGTTCGGTACAAGCGTTACCTGAAATGGCATCAGCATGACAACGATATAAGCGAAAAACAAAGGTTCTCTCAAGCGAAACCTTAACTGAGAGAATGCATACCCAGCTAAGAGGGAAACAACAAGCTGCCCGGCAACAATCGGTATTGTCAGCTTCATCGAGTTCCAAAAAAGAAATAAAAATTGCGGTTGTCCTAATAAAATGTCATAGTACGCATTCAAAGTTACTTGAAACGGAACCCAGTGCAAGCGAACATACTGGCCTTCAGACAGCAGCCCATCGAGAGAATGGTCTTCCTCATCGGATTGAGGTCCCAAAATCGGCGCGAGCTCTATTTTTATTTCGCTTGGAGACATGAATGAATGGGTGACCGTAATGACGATGGGAAAAACGATAACCACAACAAGCATCAGCAGCATCAGCGTTAGCAAGCTTTTGTAAATCGCACTTCCAACACTTGCTTTCCGCTCTTGCAAACGCCTTATGATTTCCATCCCTATAACTCTCCTTTCACGAATCTAGTTGTCATGCTGCTAGATCCAACGACTAAAGCGACGTTCCACCATAAACAGGAACAAAACGAGCATGACGATAACGGTCGCCATCAAAAAAGCGGCCGAAGTCATTTTCTGATAATCAAGCTGTTGAAACATGTTGTTCATAAAATGCTGGAGCATATACAAGCTGGGATGCGGGTATGGGCCAGCCAGCATATACGTTTCTCGAAACACCTTAAACGAATTAATAATCGACATAATAAAGACGAAAAAAGTCGTTGGCGTCAAGTAAACGAGCGTAATAGATCGCCATTGCCGCCATCTTCCCGCGCCATCTATACGCGCAGCTTCGTAATGATCTATTGGGATGTTTTGCAGACCCGCGAGAAACAAAAGCATGTTGTAGCCGACATTTTTCCAGACATAGATCATGATTGCGATGTAGAGTGCTGAGCCGCCCTCCATCCAATCCTTAGGCGCCATCCCCCATGCATCCAGCCAATTGTTCAGAATCCCGTTCATATCGAAAAAGATTTGCCAAATCAGCACAATGGATGCCACAGGAATGACTAGCGGCGATAAAAAGGCAATTCGAAACCATCGTTGACCGAACACCCTTCCATTTAACAAAGAAGCGAGAATGAGCGACAGCAGCATATTTATAGGCACGCATAGAACAGTGAACAAAAACGTGTTCCACATCGCTCTGCGAAACGAATTGTTGCCAAGAAGATCAATGTAATTCCGAATCCCTACAATTTTCCCATCTATCGGTGTATCCACTAGCGAGTAATAAAACCCGATCCCAAACGGCAGGAAGAAAAAAATAGTCACTCCCACTAAGCTCGGGATCAGGAATAAGGCGGCATATGTTCCATCCGATCGGACCATTCTCAAAGCTGAGCGTCTAAGATTGCTGATCTTTCCCATCAACATCGGCACCGCCCTCCTCTGGCAGCGTCAACCTAAATGCGACCCCGCTATTTTTATTAACAATCTCGATTTGTGCTCCAATGTTATTTAAAATTTGCTTAACGATCGCAAGACCAAGCCCGAATCTGCCATGTGGTCCCATTTTAAAAGGATCAAATACGTCCTGAAGCAGTGAAGCCTCCATAGGCGGACCGTCATTATAAATTTCAACCGTTAATGCCCGAGCTATGTTGTCAATCTCCGCTGAAATCAAAATTTCGCTGGAAGCATAACGGATTTGGTTGTCGATTATATTTTCAAATACCACCTTCCATTGTTCCTCGTTCCCTGTGATAAACCAATTGGGCATTTCAAAGGACCAATGCAGCTCTGGACGCCGATAGCGCAGCCGCTCTACAACATCTTCCAGTACTGCCCTAATATCCATCGGTTTCATTGCAGATTGGCGGGCAGTGGACCTGATGTACTGCAGTCTGTTCAAGTTCAGCAAGCTGTGGATCTGTTTATCCAATCGCTCTGCTTCCGAGATAATCGTTTCAATACTATTTTCAATCGTTCCCTTCGGATAAAAACCATCCTTAATGGAATGAGCATAGCTATGGATGACCATAACAGGCGTTTTTAATTCATGAGAAGTATTTTGCAAATAAGATTGCTGCGCTTGATCCTGTTGAACGAGCCGCTGGCGCATCGTCTCAAAAGCTTTGGCCAATCGCCCTATTTCATCCTTTCGATCCAAATTGAAGGGCTCATGCCAATCATGCTCCGAGATGCGGTTAATTTGCTTTTCCATAACGGAAAACGGCTTGGACAAATAACGAGCAAGCCACATACAGGGAAGCCAGCTTACAAGCATTAAAGCGATTAACAGCAGGCTGAGATTTCGGAACAATGTCCCGATTTGCTCATTCCGATAGTTGTTTGAGGTATACGAGACTAAGAAGCCTGATTTGTTATCCTTCGGCTTTTGGATAATATATAAGATGCTCTGTCCACCAATTGTTTCTTCATAAGTCTCCACTGGTTTCGTTTGGCTGGCCGTCTCCTGCTTAAGCTTCTCAACAAAAGATTCTGGTAATTCTGTACTGGCTGCCACAGGAATTAACTGATCCTTATAAAAAAACAAATGTGTAATATCTGCTCCTCTAGGTACGAATGTTGTTGTAGTACGTGCTGGCAACGCCTGATCTCGACTATTCGAGCTAGGACTCGTTTCTAATACTGGCCTTCTAACGATAGGTACTAGAAAGAGTGAAGCCGCTTCGTTATCTTGAGTAGAGATGGTGATGGATAAGGTATCATTCTCCTCGCTTATCGTGAATCCAGCGAATAGCTTTTGCGAATCTTTAATCATTCCATATATTTGCCCGGTAAAAAAACTTCTGAGCATAGAAGGCATTAGCAGCGATACAGCTAAAAATAGACATAACATAACTGTTGCAAATACAGCCCAAATTTTGACTGCCATCGGCCAATGCTTCATAGCTTCACCAGTCTGTAGCCCGAGCCATATACCGTTTCCAGCCGCAGCTCCGGCATTTTTTTGCGCAAGCGCCGAATAAGATCATCGACAACACGATCTGTGCCGTAGTAGTCGTCTCCCCAAACCTGCTTCAAAACCTGCTCTCGCTGCATCAGTTGTCCTGTGTGAAGGGCGAAATACATTAACAAATCAAACTCCTTGCTTGTTAAATCTATTTTCCCTTCAAGGCCGCACTTCACGATTCGAGCTTTTCCTTCAATTAAATATGGTTCGATTTCTATGTTTTGAATCGGAGCCAGTTCCTTTTGAAAATTACCATAGACGCGATTGAGCAGCTTCCTTGTACGAATGACCAGTTCACGGGGCAGAAATGGTTTGGCCAAATAATCATCGCTCCCAAGCTCAAGACCAACAATTCGATCCAGATCAGCATCTCTGGCAGAAATAAAGATTATCGGTGTATCGTTATTGTCCTTTTTGATTTCCGTTAACAGCTGATAGCCATCCATGCCAGGGAGCATAATATCAAGAATCCACATATCCGGTTTTTGCTGAATAGACCGCCTTGCTTCCTCACCGTCCGTAAAACTGCTAACCTGCCAGCCTTCCTGTTTTAAGTAATAAGCAAGAATCTGATTCAAGTTCATATCATCCTCAACAAGATAAATCGTGTACATAGCGTGATCTCCTTCATGTTTCTGTGCTTAGTCTAACAAATGATTATCGCCAAATTACCAAAAAATTATGGGAAATTGTATGAAAAAAATAAAATATCTGCGAATCCAAACTTACACGTTAATTCAGATAACCTATATTATTTCAATTAATAAGTTAAAAAGATTCAAACAAGTTACAATTATTTTCCACTGTATACTCGTGTGCGCGGTCTGCCCAATCTTAGGCACAAATAAATAAACCACTTCAGCAGAAGTGGTTTGAATTTATGGTTTGATGGAGACTAGCGGGATCAAGCCGCCGACCTCTTGCAATATGCCCCTAACCTTAACATCACACAGAGAAAACTAAACGCCAAACTGCTTTAAATGATGGTCCAAGTGCTTGTAGATACCGATGCCCCACTGCTCGGAGGTAAGCTTGCCGAAAAAGGGGTGGGGATGAGTCGTGCACCTCTCCGGTCCATTTCGCTGAAATAAGTCGGTTTTTTGTTTCAATAATTCTCTTTCTTTATCGAATTCTCTTTCATCTGTAAATTTAATGGTCGGGATTGTTGACATATTGCGAGGTAATGTCTTGTCATTATACATTATTGGTTTCACGAAGCCTCCAATCACGATCCCAAGCCATCCTCTCTTTGGGAAAGAAACGCCCGAGGCAATGTCCTGGAATGCGGAGCAGTGAGCGAGCATTTGAGCAGCATTCATCTGCCCCCAATGTGGTTCTGAATGACCCTCTAACTTATCGATTCGTGCTAAAATCTCGTTCGTATAGTTTCGATCAAAAATACTTTTCATTCATTGCCGTCCCTTCTCCGTAGATGAGCAGTTCATAGAAACCATATCGTTCAGGAATAATCCATATGAGAATCGGACAAGCGAATCATCCGGCTTTTCAGTCGAGTTTGTCATGATTGCAGGTTACCATAATGACAACCTTCTGTCGATCATCCACCTTCCACTACTTCCGAGTGGTCGAAACGATAGGGGTATTGCACAACACGGAACTCAAGCAGATTACTACGATCATACAAAAAAGACTTCTGCATAGCAGAAGTCTCATTTCGGATTAACAATATTTATGAGAATGCAAGAGGTCATCAGTTCAAGCGCAGAGTCTTCATCCAAAAAGCATTCGTTCGACTTTTTTATTTTTCACGAATCCAAACCGTCATTTCACCCGGCTTCCGATTACCCCAAAATGCGTATGGCACAGCCAAAATTGGGACGCTCTTCTTCTTTCGCGTGACCGGCCTGTACAGGTCATCTTCCCAACAAAAATCTGAACGCAGCCCCTCTCCGTTTAACACGACAATACCGCCTAGAACATCCTCCTTATACACTGCCGTTAATTCAGAATCCTCGGGAAAGCAGATATCCGTAAGGTCCGGGCCGTTGTCCACTTCCTCCATACAATAAACGAGCGGACCGTATTGCAAAGCGATTTTGCCTGCATTCTCGTGCACTTTGGGGTTCGACTCAATGCGCTCAACGATCATTGGGAAATGCAGCTTGATTTCGTCGTTTTCCATCCACGTTCTGCTGATATGCGCATAGCCACTCTTGACGATCGTATCCAGCACTATCAAGTTCCCGTTAACCGTGATGTAAGGGTCTCTGCACCATGAAGGAATCCGGAAAGAAAGCGTGCAGTCGGTCGGCTCATCCGTTTGCAGTCGGATCTGGATATTTCCGTCCCATGGATAATGAGTTTCCGTATGCAATACCAGCTTTCTTCCTTGAACATCGAATGTACTCTCATTGGAAGCATAAAGATGCATAGCGATATCCGCACCGTTTTGCGTAAAGAAGTAAGTGTCCAAAGACGTCAGCAGCCTTGCAATATTAGGCGGACAACAAGCGCAGCCGAACCATGGCACGCGCTCGGTTCTGACGTGCTGCATATCGTAACGGTATTGAGTTACAGCAGGATGAACCTTCAATGGATTGACGTAAAAATAACGTTTGCCATCTAGCGACATCCCGCTCAGCACCCCATTGAATAGAACGCGTTCCAGCACATCCCCGTATCGGCTGTCAGTTTCAATCTGGAGCATTCTAAATGCCCACATGGCAAGTCCGATGGATGCGCATGTTTCAGTGTATGCCGTGTCGTTAGGCAGATCGTAATCAATCGTAAAGCGTTCGGCATGACCTTGCGAGCCAAGCCCTCCCGTTATATACATCCGCTTGGAAGTCACATGAACCCATAGTTTGCGAAGCGCTTCAATCAGCGTTTCATCTCCGTATGCAATCGCAAGATCCGCCATAGCCGAATACAAATACATGGCACGCACAGAATGTCCTTCTGCCGTTTCCTGCTCTCTTACGGGGGTGTGAGCCTGATGGTAATCCAGATCGAACCAGCGATCCTTGGATGGTCCGCCGAACTCGGGCTCCTCCTTCAGGAAACTCGGCTGCTTTCCACGCTCCTCTACGAAGTATCGGCTCAAATGCAAATACCTTTGTTCTTTCGTTGCCTTGAACAGCTTTACGAGCGCGAGCTCAATCTCCTCATGCCCGCAGTACACCTGCATTTTATCCGAATCTGGACCCATAATCCGGTCAATATAATCGGCGTAACGGCACATCATATCCACAAAAGCCCGCTTGCCCGTGGACTCGTAATAAGCCACCGCGGCCTCGATCAGATGGCCCGCGCAATAAAGCTCATGCCCGAATGAAAAATCCTTCCAGCGCTGTTCCGGTGCAGCGACTGAATAATAAGTGTTCAAATAGCCGTCTGACTGCTGGGCACGTCCCATCAGATCAACAACCGCATCGATGACGGCTTCGAGCTGCGGATTCGGAAAGTGCCGCAGGCTGTACGCGGCAGCTTCGATCCATTTCGCTACATCACTGTCCTGAAAGACCATTCCGTAGAAAGTTCCTGTCTGTTCTCCTGCCGAGATGCGGAAGTTTTCTACGGCGTGACTCGGCTCCGCGCCTTCGATTTCATCGTTCAGTGCCTTCCATTGATAGGGAATCGTTTCCTGGATAGTTTGCCGAACTCTGGGCTGCCAAAATTGGTCATTAAGCCTCACATTCATATCGATAATTCTCCTTTCAATGGGACAAAGCGACAATGATCCGAACTAATTTTTCAATCCGGTCATCGTGATTCCCTCTACAAAATACTTTTGACCAATTAGGTAGAAAATGACTCCCGGAGCAAAGGATAAGCACGTGGCGGCCATCGTCATCGACCAATCTTGCTTTAATTGACCTCTGAAATTGGTGAGCCCCAACGCTATGGTGAATTTATCGCTCGAATTAATGTAAATCATCTGTTGGAGCAAATCGTTCCACAAGCCGATGAAAATAAACAATGCGACGACGATCATGGCGGGCTTAATCGCTGGAATAATAATATTGAACAAGATGCGGAAGTATCCGGCTCCATCAATCGTTGCCGCTTGGTCGAGTTCTCTCGGTATGGAAAGAATAAACTGTCTAATTAAAAAGATATTAAACGCGCCGCCTCCGCAAAAATATGGCAAAATCAATGGCAGATAGCTGTCATGGACCCCCAACCCCCGCGTCCATCCAATGTACAGCGGAATGAGCGTAACCATGGTAGGCAAAAGCATTGAACCGACACATAGAGTCCAGATCAACTGTTTGCCCCGAAACCGCAGCCTCGCAAAGGCATATCCGCACAAGGTGGCCGTAAACGTTCCCGCCAAACAGGAAGGAACGATGATGATCATCGTATTGCCTAGATATTTCCAAAATTTAAAAACCTTCAGCGTATCTTCATAATTGGAAAACAACCAATTTCCCGGCAATAGGGATGGCGGATATTTGTAAATCTCGGGATTGGTCATCAGAGACGTACGAAAAATCCACCAGATCGGAAAGAGCACGATTAAGGCAAATAAAACAACGACTACAAACATAATCACGTTTATCGTTCGTTCACTGCGTTTCTTGCTCTTTAGTCTGACGTACGCTGCTTCACTCAATTGCCATCGCCTCCTTCAGAAAAGATCCACAGATTTGATGTCTTGAACAAAACACCGGTAAACGCGGCAAGGATGGCGAAAATTACAAAGGTTGTCGCGCAAGCATAACCCAGCCTGTAATTGACGAAAGCCTGATCGTACATTAGATAAGTCATGAACCTTGAAGAATTGCCCGGTCCGCCATTGGTCAGAGAAAGGGCCGGCGTTATGACTTGGAGATTAGCGATCAGGCTCATCAACAAGTTGTAAAAGATAATCGGCGTCATGCAAGGCAAGGTGATATGCCAGAAGCGTTTCCATCCGCTTGCGCCATCCATCTCAGCCGCTTCATGATAGACGCTCGGAACGTTCTGAAGCCCGGCCAAAAAAATAACGATCAAGTTCCCCGATAACCAGACCGCAATCAAAGAAAGCGAAGGAACTACCCATCTGGAATCCGCAATAAAGAGAATTTTGCTGAGCCCTATTTCGGAGAGGAGAAAGTTGAAGAAACCGAAATTCGCCTCGTAAAGCCAAGACCATCCTACGTATATAGCTGCAGCCGGCAAAACGAACGGCACATAAAATACGGCTCTGAAAAAACCTCTTGCGGGAATTTTACGATTCAACAACATCGCGATGAAAAACGAATAAATCATGCTTCCGGCTACGGATAATACGGCGAAGTAGATCGTTGCGATAATCGAATCTTTAATGTACGGATCGGTGGTAAACAGCTTGATATAATTATTGAGGCCAACAAATTCGGGTTTGGCTAACCCTGTCCAATTCGTCATGCTGATTCCGAGCACCCCCAGAAGAGGCAGGTAGGTCAGGAAGATCAGTCCGAGGAAGGCCGGAATCAAGCAAATATAAGCAACTCTTGCCTCGCTTGAGTAAAAGCGAGAACGACGCTTCAGCGGTTTGTTAATCGGTTCCATATCTCGCTCCCCACCTCATGTTTGAAGGAAGACCGCCACTTGCAATATATTGGCGGTCATTCCTTTTATCCGTTATTTATTGCCTGTATGAGCCGCATTCAAAGCATCGAGATTTTTGGTTATGGCTTCCTTCGCGGTCGTCTTTCCGGTCCAAACATCCCCCAGAGTTGATCCGAGCAAGGTGTTAAAGTCCGTTGTATGATTTGTATAGAACCATGAAGCAGGTCTCGCAGCGGAGGATTGCGCATAATCGACTACCGCAGACTTGTATTCGTCATACGGAGGGAAGTTCGGATTGTCGACCCATTTATGGGTGAGAGTTTCATCCGTATACCACTTTTGGAGCGTTGGCATCCAAATGCCTGATGAGATGAGCCCCCAGTTGTTTTCTTCGGAATTGTACCATTTGAGCCATTCCATCGCTTCTTTCGGATGCTTGGTCTGGGAGAATACGACATTGGCGCCGCCCGTGTTTAAAGTAACCTTTTCCTTCATATATGGCAGTACGGCAACGCCATAGTTCAAACCTTTCTCCTTGGCTGTATTCAAGCTGGTTCCTACATTCCACGCACCATTTGTGGCCATGGCAACCGTTCCTGCAATGATAGTGCGCTGAATGCCATCATCGGTCTGGCCAACCGACAACGGGGCAACATGATCTTTCAAGTATAGATCAGCAACTTTCTGAATCGCTTCCGTACTGGCATCTTCTCCGATTCTCACTTCGTTCCCGTCACTTGAATAGAAACCGCCGCCATTGCTAAGCGCCCAGGTTTCCAGCTGCCACGGTAGATTTTCAATAGAGGCGCCATACTGAACGATACTCTGCGATTTAAAACCATCCTCGTCAGGATGTTTGCCATTCTTGTCAACCGTCAGCTTCTTGGCCGCAGCTACGAATTCATCCCATGTCCATGCTTTATCCAGTGCGGATGGTGGATAAGCCACATTCGCTTTGTCAAACATGTCTTTGTTGTAATAAAGGAGGAGGATTTCATTGGCAGCAGCATAGGCTACCGTTTTGCCTTGATATTTGTAGGCCAAGCTATCGAGCGGCTTGCTGTCGCTTCCATCGTACATGGAGCTCACATCATTCAACATGCCGTCGGAGGACCACTGGATGACGCCATCCTCCTTCAATATCCCCGTATCCGGCAATTGGCCTGCCGTTGCCTGTGTATTCAATTTTGTCATGTAGTTTTCCCAAGGAATCGCTTCCACTTTTACTTCGATTTTGTCTTGGAAAGCATTAAACTTGTCTGCCGCCGCCTGGACGGTTTTCCCTTCTTCTTCGCTACCCCACATCGAATACGTAATCTTGACCTTCTCCGTTTTGGAAGGCGAATTCTCCGGTTTACTTGTAGCCTCTTCTGCCGATGGTGTTGTATTTGTCTCTTTGTTACCATTGTTCCCACAGCCTATTGCACTGAATGTCAGTGCAGCCAAGATTAGACCTACCCCAAGTCTCTTTCCTACTTTCATTGCCCCGTTCTCCCTTCATCAATTAAATGATGTTAAATGCTAATCGTTTGAATGAAACGTTTAGCCTTTCTACGCCTGACCAAACCGTCGTGTTTTTCCGTTGCAAGATGACATGATTCAGGAAAGCGCTTTAATAGAATTGTGACATGAAGTACCTTGAAAAAAAACAACATTTTCCAACCTGATTTTTAATATTTTCAACCTTCGTTCTTACGCCGCCGACTTCCCGATATCGGGCAATCGAACTTATGCCAGATGATCAGCAGGAAACTCTTTATTTAAAAGACAACTATGAAGTATTATAAAAATAACAATATTTTCTACCTTGATATTCACGATTCCAATCTTAGGAGGAAACAGTGTGGACTCTACGATTCTTCATTTTATCTCACCACCGATTCCCTATTTCGTGGATTGCGGTTATGCCTATTACGAGGTAGGAGATACCCATATCGACCGAAATTGTATCAATGTATTCGATCTGATTGTCGTCCGCAAAGGGGTTCTCCCCATTGCCGAAAATGACCATACCTGGGAAGTCAATGAGGGAGAAGGACTCATCCTTCTTCCGAATGCTCATCATTACGGCAACGCTCCATGCAAAGCCGATACGGAAATCATCTGGATTCACTTTCAAACCTTCGGCAGCTGGCAGATGTGCCGAGACATGAACGAATGCCAGAGCAACCAGCTGGAACTGATCGAGGAACACAAAAAGCTAGCGTATGTCAATCACGCCGATGTCTGCTCCATCTTCCTTCCCAAGCACATGAAGCTGTCGACGAAAGCGTTGGAGGCGCTTGAGACCTTCTTTCAGCAGGAGAATGAACCGCAGTCGCTTCGGAACTGGAAGCGGCAAGTTTCCTTCCAGTTATTTTTGCAACATTTGGATCGCGAGCTTGCTTCCCCCACGAACGCCACCGCGATTCAGCTCGCCGAGCAGATCGAACTGTTCATCCGTCAGAACTATGCCAGCGATATCACGAATTCGGTGCTGCAAAAGAAGTTGAACTATCACCCCAATTATCTGGCTAAAGTGATGCTGAAAATGTACGGAATGACCCCAATAACCTATCTTCAATATTACCGGCTCGAACAGTCCAAACGGCTGCTGCTGCAAACTTCCAAATCTATTGCCCAGATCGCAGATGAAGTTGGCTTCCATCATATCTCGCATTATTCCACCTGCTTCTCCAAGAAAGAAGGTCTCTCTCCATCAGGCTTCCGCAGCAAATTTGCAAAGAAGCGCTAGATGCAGCCAATTCAACCATCCATAATGATTCCGCAACTGGAGCTCAAAGGATTCGTGGTAACCAAGTAGGCATAAACCCAATCATTGATTTTTCCTAACTTTGCTGTGGGCATAATTCACCACATGCGCTCTTGTGATTTCACAAATAAAAAACACGCCCTCTATTGGCGTGTTTTTTATTTGTGCATGGTGATGCACGAACATTATTTGTTGTAAATTCTGTAGAGCAGCACAGCAGTCTCGGCTCTTGATGCATATCCAAGTGGATTAATGGTACTGCCGTTTCCGTTGACGATTCCGTTTTTGACTAGAGTAGCAATGCTTTGCCTTGCATAATCTGCAATATTGTCTTTATCTAAGAACGCATTAACATCAGCAGAGTTTCCGGCAAGCAAAGTCTTGTTGGCGAATGTCATCGCCCTTTCGATAAGAACCATCATATCCTGCCTTGTAATCGTCGCATCCGGATTAAACTTTCCATCGCCCATGCCGGTAGCTATGCCGATCTTCTTGGCTACGGCTACAGCTTCCGCATAATAAGCTACTGGATTCACATCAGAGAAGTTCCCTTCTGTTGTCGCGCTTAAGCCTAAGGCATTGACCAAAAGAAGAATGAAATCCGCTCTTTTAATTGGTGCGTCAGGTGTATATGTGTCAGTCGATGTACCGTTGATGACCCCTTTAGATGCCAAGACTTCCATCGCTTGCTTAGCCCATCCAAAGTTGGCAATATCGGTGAAGCTTTTCTTAACGTAAGCTATTGCAAAATCTCCGAAAAGCGTTGTGGTAAACGTGAAAGTACCTTTGACAGGGTCGTACTTTCCTGTTGGTACAGGGGTGACCTTGCCTGTCTCATCAATACCCCATACAACAATATGTTCGTGATCAGCCAATTCAGCTGACGAAGGCGTATAAGGAATCGATACCGTTACCGGTGCACTTGGATTGCTCCAAGACTTTGTAACACCATCCAGCTTGAGGTCAATTCCGATTACTGGTCTTGTAGATAGATTGGCCTGATCAGCAGCATCCAGTTCACTTGCATCCTTTTTCGTAATCACAATCGAAACGTTATGCGCTCCAGTCGTTTCAATCGTGCCGAGCATAGCTGCAGATACCGTGACAGTTCCGATTGGAGTCGTAATCTCGACTGTGCTAGTCGAATCTCCTGCTTTAAAGGCTGCTATTGGAACCGTAACATTATAGGCATTAGCGCCGTTAACGCTCGGGATCTCAATATACAATTGCTTGGAAGCATCCCTTGCTTTACGGAATGTCTCCGAATCAATGACGGTCGTTGCCGTGCCCGATGAATCTATCGAAGGTACAGGAGCCTTGATATGATTCGGTTTAGTTGTGACTGGAGGTGGCACCGATCCTCCATCGCCGCTTCCACTATCACCACCGCTTCCTGAACCCGAGGTAGTGGTTACGGATGTCGATGGTCCGTCAGTACTCCAGTTATTCTCTGCATCGCCCGCTTCAACCTTGAACGTATAGGTCGTGCTCGCAGATAATCCAGCCACGTCATAACTATTAATATTTCCTTGCAACGTAGCCAAAAGTTCCGTTCCGTTATACACTTTGTAACTTGTCACTGCAACATTGTCTTCTGCATTAGTCCAGTTTAGTGTGACCTCTTTGGAGCCTACGTTTGTTGCCTTGAGCGAGCTGCCTGCAGGCCATACTGGTGCAGTTGTATCACTAGGCGTTGTTTCGTCCGGTAACGTTGTAATTACGGCGACCGGTCCATCTATGCTCCAGTTATTGTCTGCATCGCCTGCTTCGACCTTAAACGTATAGGTCGTGCTCGGCGATAGCCCATTAAAGGAATAACTATATACGCTTCCTGTTACCGTGCTCATGAGGTCTGTTCCATTATATACTCGATAACCCGCTACTTCATTATCGCCAGCTGCCGGTGTCCACGTCAGTGTCAGCTCGGTACTGCCTACATGAGATGCAGTAAGCGTGCTTCCCGCAGGCCAGCTCGGCTGCACTTGTACGGGATTAGCCTCCAACTCAATAGGCAGCACTAGGTCAGTATCCACGCTAAAGCCAGCGCTTTGCGAAATGAAGCCAACCTTGCTCACGGTATACGTATACGCTCCTCCTTCCGGCAATCGGAAGGCTTTGCCATCGCCTGCCGAGCTGTACAAGTATCCTTCGGAATCCTCCACCGTAATGACAGCGTCAGCGGGCAAGACATCGAACGAAATGTCACGGTAAACCGTATAGTCGTCATTTGCCTGTAATACATTTAAAGTCGCATAGGATAAGTTAAACCCAGTTTGCGGCCAGAACAAATAAACATCTTTTACCCCGTTAGTCTTCGCAATTTCTGAGGTAAATACCTCTTTAAGCTGCTCCCAACCGTCTGTCGTTCCACTAATATTCAGCGTCGCGACTGTCACAGCTTCATTCACTGTCCCTACATCCGGTTCGGCGATGCGAACTTGGATTTCTCTCGTGGCGGTAGACGGTGAAGCATATCCGATCATGACATTTTGAATGCCATCCTTTAAATCTACTTTGTTGAACTTCAACCAGCCGTTGGAACCAAGGAATTGAACCCAATCGTTATTGAAAGTCATTTTTCCGTTAGAGCCGCTTCCGCCGGATTCCGCATTTCGATCAATCCCTCTGAGCTTGAGGGGCTGAATGACGCCAGAGACTAGTCGTACTGGAAGTTGCTTCGTCCATTGCGGCTCTTTGGAAGATGTAGCACTAACTACGATATCCTGCGTACTTGCACCTTCTTTAACTGACAGCTTGCCACCGCTGCTAATCTTCACTCCCGAATAGTTCCCGTTTAAACTCCATATCACGTTACTGCTGCCCGTTTCGGTCGAACCGTCACTATAGGAGATTGATGCAACATAGCTCACATCCGTTCTTCCTGTTGCTGGCAGGCCAACCAAAGTACTTCCCAAAATGTTTATCCCCGCGATTGCGGCGTTATCCTTGCTTGTGAAAAATTGCAAAGACTTCAGATTGCTAGGACGTGTAAAAGAAAGATACAGATCATGCGTACCGCTTACCGTATAAGGCAAGCTGGCGGATAACGTTTTGTATATCCCCATGTCACCGGTGTTGTCTGAAAGTATGCTCACGATGACCGGGGAGGTAGGGCTGTCCAGCCTCAGTTCAATGTTGCCCAAATCCTCAGGGACCTTCTTGTTCGAGCTGACCTGAAGGTGAACCTTGTTTGCTCCTTCATTGCCGAATTGAACATTTTTAAACATGGCATAATCTCCGGCAGCTGCCTCTTGCAGCGCTGTAGAGCTCTTGTTTATTCTGCCGTAAAGGATATCCGCATCGACCGCATTCATGATGACGTAAGGATTATGCGAAGCTGCAGCATCTTGAATGTCACTAATCACATATGTATCACCCTGCTGAGCTGAGATAACAATCGTATTGTCATCTATAATGCTAAAATCGACTGGAGTATTGCCATTCATGACGGTAGCCGTGCTGATGTTAGCCCCTTTGATCGTGATCGGCCCGTTCGTACCCGGCTTCAGAACCGCTGATGTGAGGCTGGCCTGATCCCATGCCATGTCAATTTCTACATTCCCTCTAGCTTTCAAACCCGACACGCTGCCCGTACTCCATTTCGAAGGAAGCGCCGGCAATAGCTCAATCGCCCCTCCTTGGCTTTGCAGCAACATCTCGGTCATCCCAGCTGTTGCACCGAAGTTGCCGTCAATCTGAAACGGCGGATGAGTATCGAATAAGTTGCTAAGCGTAGATTCATATAATATCTCCTTAACCAGCTTCTGTGCGCGATCGCCATCACGCAGACGCGACCAGAAGTTAATCTTCCATGCTTTGCTCCAACCCGTACCTCCATCTCCCCGAGTATTCAAGGTAACTTTCATCGCATCAACATATTTGTCTTCTTCTTCGCTTCGTCCTGCTACAATTTGCGAACCTGGGTGAAGCCCATACAGGTGGTTCGTATGACGGTGGCCGTTGTCTCCTGTAAGGTCCATATTCACTTCGTCCTTCCACTCCATGAACTGCCCGCCAAGACCAATTTTAGGACCTGCAAGTTTGGACTGTGCCTTCATAATTTCATCCAATTCCTTGCTATCCATGTTCAAGACTTCACTAGCTTTAATGACTTCCTCAAATATTCCCCAAACGACCGCTTGGACCTCAGTCGCACCCAAAGAATAAGGACCGTGCTCTGGAGAGTAAGAGGGGTTCGCAACTAATGTGCCATCGCGCGTGTCCTCCCACAGGTTGTCTACCCAAAACAAAGCAGCTTCCAGCATAATGCTGTAATTATCGCGAAGAAATGCTTCGTCCATCGTAAATTGATAGCGCTCCCATATATTCTGGGCAAGCCATGCTCCATCTTCAGGTGAGAAAAATGCTCCGCTTACCGCAGGTGCGGTATTTCCCCAAATATTGTTCTCGTGATGCGTCGTCCATCCTCTTACCGGATCGCCTGCGGGTGTGACATAGCCATGCTGAGCGCTAATTCTTCCTCTAGGCACTAAGCTCTGAATATATTCGATCAGAGGAACATGGGTTTCTGATAGATTCGTTTGCTCCGCAAGCCAGTAATTCATTTGCAAGTTAATATTGACGTGATAGTCTGCACTCCACGGCGGATTGGTTCCAGCAGCCCATACACCCTGCAAATTGGCAGGCAAAGAGCCCTCTCTTGAAGATGAAATTAATAGATATCTGCCAAACTGATAGTATAGCTGCTCCAAATATCGGTCTTCCAAAGGCTGATTGGTTCTTGCATATCCTGCTAACAGCTCATCCGTAGGCTTGTTAGGGAACGGTGCATTCATCAAGTTGAGATCAACCCGGTCAAATAAATTTTTGTAATCGTTAACATGCCTCTCATATAGCTGGTCATAGCCTTTCTGTGCAGCTGCTTGCAGTCTATCACTAACTGCGGTGAGCGGATTCACTCCTGTAAAATAATCAAATGAATCGTCCATGGATTGCTGATAGTTGGTGCCAGAGGTCATCAGAATTAAGATCGAATCCGCGTCTTGTACCAAGATTCCATTATTTTCTGCAACCATAGTTCCGCCGGAAGGAATTACCTTCATTTGCATAGCAAAATGCAGCGTGTTGTCAAAGTCATTAGCCGCATTGGCCTTATTATGGTCGGCTGGCCAGCCCGTCATCGTAATCGTGTCTCCTAGTGAAGAGATCGTCTTGCTAGTCTGTGCCGATGTCACGCTGACGAACTGATTGAATTTACCTTTGTCCGTAGAGCTGAGACGAATCGCCATCACATTATCGGGATAATTGACAAGGTATTCTCTTTTTATTCCTGCACCGCCCTGATTGTAGGACACACTTGCAACAGCGTTGTTAAAATCGAGCTCACGCTTATAATTGGTAGGATGATTATCCTGCGGAAGAGTGCTTTCGTCGAAAATGATTTTTAATTCCGACATTTGCAGAGCTTGATTGGTTCCATACAAAGAAGTGATGTTCAGCTTAAAAAATTTGTACGAGCCGGGCACGTCTAATTCAAATTGCTTAGTTTGTTTCCGTCCTGCCAGATCAAAATCGCTTACAGTATCGATTATCGAATAACTCACTCCATCATTGGAGGCTGAGATTGTCCAGCTTTTCGGATCTCTCGGCTGAGAATCGTTGCCCGTTGTAATGGAATAGGACTTCGTCGTCATGTTCTTATCATATTCCCATTCAATCACATATTCCTTAGCTCCTTGGTGACCATCGGCAAAATATTTGGTGTCCGTATTATTATCGAATAATTTATCTACCTTCTCACCAGCGTTTTTTGTGTTGTCTTGGGCAGTAAAAAACTTTGTAATGGCCGGTCTTAGGGATTTTACATCCTGCAGCCATATGGAGCCCAATTCCTGATAGGATCCAAAATTTTTCTTCGTCCCGATCAGTCCGCCCGTCTCTGTAGATTCGACTCCATTGATTAATTTTTTAATCGAATCACTGTTGCTATAGTCACGGGCAATCACTTTGCCATTCTCATCCTTATAAGCAGGGGTTCCTGATGAAAACTGTGTCATCAAATCCTGTAGTTCGGTTCTCGCTTGCTGCAGAAGAGCATGCTTCTGTTCAGCAGTGTCTTTATGCCCGCCGTTATAATCAGGGTTGGCGCCAGGGCCGCCAGACCAAAGGGTCTTTTCATTAATTAAAATTTGATCCTTATCGACGCCTCCAAAAACCATCGCTCCCATATAACCATTCCCGAGCGGAAGCGCTTCGGATTCCCAGTTCGTTGCCGCTTTGGTATACCAAGACTTAAGCGGCACCGGATCTGTGATTGGATTCGCCACTGGGCTCGCAGGATCCGCGTAAGAAGAAACAGGCAAGTAAGTGAAGCTTGTCACGGTCAATACGATGGCAAGAGTAGAACTAACAAGCCTTTTTCGCATAGAGCTTCCTCCTCAATTTCCGTTATTTTAATAGAATAAAATGATCGGGACTGTCGCTGAAGGATGAGCTCCTTTACGTACAGCCCCAATATGGCTATGAAATGATTGGCTTATCTATTTATTCGTAAAGAACGGCTTTAACCTCTTCGTTATCGATGTTGGTTTTGTCGTACCATACGAAACCGCTGTCGATAGCGGGTTCAACCGTTTCGCCTTTGGCAGCCGCAACTGCGGCTTTTACCGTTTCATAGCCGATGCCAACCGGATTTTGGGAGATAGCGCCAGCCATCGTGCCATTCTTGATCGCATCGATCTGTGCTTTACCGGAATCATAACCGATAACTGTCACTTTACCGACCGCTTTTGCTTCCATTACTGCATTAATTACTCCAATGGCGGAACCTTCATTTGTACCGAAGAAGCCCTTGAGTTTCGGGTACGCTTGCATAATCGCCTTTGCCGCATCGGTCGATTTGAGATGATCTCCCCCGCCGTACTGAATATCTACAATTTTAATATTTGGGTATTTTTCCTCGATACGCTTCTTGAAGCCATCGCGACGATCGATGCCCGTGCGGCTCGTTTGGTCATGGGCAATAATCGCAATCTCGCCTTCACCGCCGATTAATTCCGCCATTTTATCTGCTGCAACACCAGCAGCAACCGCATTATCCGTTGCTACTGTACTAAGCGGAATGTCACTGTCCACGCCGGAGTCGAATGCAATAACAGGAATGCCGGCGT
Organism: Pristimantibacillus sp. Z349TD_6; assembly: GCF_056173205.1. NCBI lineage: Bacteria > Bacillati > Bacillota > Bacilli > Caryophanales > Paenibacillaceae > Pristimantibacillus (SeqCode) > Pristimantibacillus sp. Z349TD_6. The sequence goes on from NZ_CM149662.1 coordinate 5,482,865, forward strand.
CTTTAGCCTTCTTGAGCAGCGGGATCGAAGCTTGGCTGTCCAGTGCAGCGAAACCAATTGCGCTAGGCTTTTTATCCAATGCCACTTGCAGCATTTCAAGCTGTTTGTCGACTTGGGATTCAGACTCTGGGCCTTCGAAAGTGATATCCACGTTCAGCTCTGCTGCTGCCTTCTCTGCACCGATCTTAACCGCTTGCCAGAATTGATGCTGAAATCCCTTGGAAATAACCGGAACATACATTTTCTCCGTGTTCGCAGGCGCTTCAGAGCTCGGTTTTTTAGTTGACTCTGGTGCATTCGTAGGTGTATTGCTGCCTCCGTTCGAGCTGCAAGCGCTCATGAATACTACGAGTACCAAAGCTGCCATCATCCATACTTTTCTCATGTTCATATCCCCTTCATCATGAATTATATTTGCATTTATATATAACCTCCGGAGGAGGCTATATCGCTGTTAAGCCTTGCGACGACGCAAAATATCCGCATATACCGCGAGTAATATAACAAAACCAACCACGACCGTCTGCCACTCTTGAGGAACCGACATGATGCGTAAACCGTTCGTCAATACGCTCATAATGAGTGCGCCGATTACGGTTCCCAAGATCGTTCCCTTGCCGCCGCTTAATGAGGTACCGCCGATAATTACCGCTGCTATCGCTTCCAGCTCGTAACCCGCGCCGAGTGAAGGATGCGCCGTGTTTAACCTTGATGCCATCAGAATGCCGGCAATTCCCGTAAACACGCCGGTAATCGTATAAATCACGATTTTCCAATTTCGCACGTTAATGCCGGATAGACGCGTCGCCTCTTCATTGCTGCCGATTGCGAAGTTGTAACGGCCAACAATCGTTCGGGACAATAAGATGCTCCCGAGGATGGCTACGATGAAAAAAATAAGGACAGCGTTCGGAATATCGAAGCCTGGAATAAGGTCACCTAATACCGACCCTAATGATATTTCCATAAAAACTTCATTGTCGGTAAAATAGATCGGCTTAGCTCCAGAGATAACTAATGCTAACCCTTTGGCAATCATCATCATCGCGAGCGTGGCGATAAATGGCGGAATTCCTAGTCTAGCAATCGTAAAGCCTGATAAAAATCCGCATAACGCCCCGGTCAGCAAACCGCCGATAATACCAATTGGAATAGGCAGCCCCCAGATCGTAATGAAGACGCCAGTCATGACTGCGGACAGCGTCATGACCGTACCAACCGAAAGATCAATGCCGCCCGTAATAATGACGAACGTCGAGCCTAACGCCAGTACGCCAATAACCGCGGTGGAGAGCAAAATGCCAATGAGATTGGAAAAATGAAAGAAATTATCCGACGCGATAGAAAAAAAGATAACGAGCAAAATCAAACTTCCAAATACTAAGAGCTGCTGCAGCCCTGACTTAATCGCAAAATGCGATTTCTGCTCAACCACTGTTGTTTTATTCATGCTTCTCTTCCTTTCCCTCCCGACGTTATCCGATTCGATCTGTTGCATAAGTCATGATCTGCTCCTGGGTTGCGAGATGATCATTCATAAGCTCCCCGGTAATTCTTCCTTCGCACATCACGATGATACGATGACTAAGCCTTAAAATTTCTGGCAGTTCCGAGCTGATCATAATGATCGATTTGCCTGCAGCCGCCAAGTTCTCAAGAAGCTTATAAATCTCGCTTTTGGCTCCGATATCGATCCCCCGAGTCGGCTCATCGAAGATTAGGATGTCGCAGTCCCTCGTTAACCACTTCCCAATGATGACCTTCTGCTGGTTCCCGCCGGATAGAAATTTCAGCTTCTGTTTTATGCTTGGCGTTTTTACCTTAAGCTCCTCAACGATTTGAGTCGAAATCTCATTCATGCGTTTTTCGTTCATCCAAAAACCAGCCCTTGTGAAACGACCAGCCGTTGCCAACGTGGCATTCGTTGAAACATCCATTTCCAGCAGGCACCCAAAGTGCTTCCTATCCTCGCTCAAATACCCAATGCCATGCTTCACGGCCTGATGGGGCCCGTTAATCCGTACCTTGCGGCCATGCACGTGGATCTCACCGGAATCGAGCGGATCAGCACCGAAGATTGCCCGGGCAACCTCCGTTCTTCCTGCGCCGACTAATCCGGCTACGCCAAGTATTTCGCCCTTGCGCAGCGTGAAGCTTACGTTGTGAAGAACATTTCTACGGTTTAGATTACGTACCTCAAGCATGCTTTCGCTCGATTCGTCCTTTAACCGGTTCGTCTTATCCGATTGATAGAGCTCTCGGCCTACCATCATCGAAATAATTTTATCGATGCTTGTATCGGCGGTCGCAACCGTATCAATGTAGCTTCCGTCTCGCATAACCGTGATGCGATCGGTAATTCGTTTCAGCTCCGCCATACGGTGGGAGATGTATACAATGCCTACCCCTTTAGCTCGCAGCTGGACGATAATCTTAAACAATTCCTCAATTTCCGCATCACTAAGCGCGGCTGTCGGTTCGTCCATAATTAACACTTGAGAGTCGTAGGAAATGGCTTTAATGATTTCAACCATTTGCTGCTTGGCGACCGTCAGCTTCGATACAAGCGTGGTAGGATCGATATCCAGATTCATTTGTCTGAGCAAAATGGTGGTTTGTCGATTCATCTCTTTCTCGTCCAGAAACAGTTTTATCGCTTTCCGCGGCTCTTTGCCGATAAAAATGTTTTGCGCGACGGTTAGATCGGCTGCGAGATTCATCTCCTGATGAATCATGCTGATTCCCTTTTTTTGAGCGGCTCTTGTATCCGGAATACGTACTTCCTCGCCCTGATAGAGAATGCGTCCCTCGTCCATCTGATACACGCCTGTCAACACCTTCATCATGGTCGATTTCCCGGCGCCGTTCTCCCCAACAAGTGCGTGTACTTCGCCAGGCCGCAGGTCGAACTTACAATCCTTTAAGGCATGGACCCCGGCAAAGCTTTTCACGATTCCTTCCATTTGCACTAGACTCTCACTCATCGTTTCATCTCCTCTCTCCATATTCATGTTGTTACCGATAACTTTACACGGTTCATTCCGCCACTTACATGTGATTTCTTCTTGTAAGAGTCGAATAATTTTGGGGATTCAACCCATTAGATGAAACTAAACAATTTGTTTTGGACGCTACGCGAGCAGATCATTCTTACGATCGCTGTTGCAGCCAGATTCTTGGATTTGATTAGACATTTAAAGGTTAGAATCCGGCCGCAAAGGCGAACACTTCGTTTCTTCAGAACAATCTTCTCGCTTCGCTTAAACTACTAGTTCAACCTATTTAGTCGTTAACAACAAAAAAGCAGAGCAGGCTTACGCCTACTCTGCCAATCTTCCATTATTCTGAGCTTCGTTCATCTATTCATTTCCAACAAACGGGAACAACAGCTTCTGATTCTCCTCTTCATACATATTTTGTTTCGTTATAAGCAGTGAGCCCGTATCGATAAGCTTCGCAGCCTTCTTGCCCTTAACAACCTCCATGGCCGTTTTAATGCTGAGATAGCCCATTTGAAAAGGCCTTTGAAGCACCGTAGCATTCATGACGCCTTCATCCAAAAGCTTAATCTCGTTGAAAGAACTATCGAATCCAATCAGCTGCACTTTCCCCTTTAATCCCAGTTCCTGAATGGCTCTTCCCGCTCCAACCGTAGTCGGCTCGTTGAGACCGATAATGCCGAACACATCGTTATGCTGCTGCAGCATTTCCATAGCCAGCAAATAGGAATTTTGCTCGGAGCCCTCGCCATTGTACGTACCTAGCATTTCGATTCCGGGATAATTTTCTAAAACTTCATGAACGCCCTTTTCCCTGTCGATATGAGAAGCAGCGCTTTTGACATAGCTTATAATCGCTATTTTAGCCTTATCTTTGATCAAGCTTTTCATCGCTTCGCCCGCTTCTCTGCCAGCACTGACGTTGTCCGTCGTTACGATGCTATCGGCTGCATCTGACTTGATTCCCGAATCGACGATAATAAGCTTAATTCCGTTCTTCTTTATTTTCTCTGCGACGGGGACGAGTCTCTCGTAATCGGTCGCAGCCAATACGATTGCATCTGGCTTATTTAATATCGCTTTCTCCACAAGGGCAATTTGTTCATCAACGTCCGTTTCCGACTTTGTCCCCCATACCTGAACGTTTACATTAAACTCTTGGGCAGCTTCATGCACGCCGTCAATTAATACCTGCCAGAATTCTACCGATGTATCGATTGTTTTCAAGATGACCGTAACCTCTATCTTCTTTTTCGCAGATAATCCGTTATGCCCATATACAAAAACGGCCACAGCGATGAGAAGGAGTGCAACGGCGGTTGTTACCCACTTATGACTTCCTGCCATGTCTCTCGTCCTCCAAAACTTGGCGTAATTTGGGAATACGGATATAGACGGTTGTTCCCTCTCCTAGCACGCTCTGGTAGGTTAATCCGTATTGCGCCCCGTAATAAAGCTTAAGCCGTTCCTGAACATTTTGCACGCCGACTCCTCTTCCGCCCTCCGTAACGGAAGCTGGAAGATGAAGCGACTTTAATTTCTCCTCCTCCATCCCATTCCCGTTATCTTCAACAATCAGAATAATGTCCGTGTCCGTTTCTTCGCAAGCAACCCGGATGAAACCAGGTCCCTGCTTCATCTTAATGCCATGATAGATCGCATTTTCAATAAGCGGCTGCATAATGATTTTGATGACCCGATATTCCTGAATCGATTCGGATATTTCGATATGATAATCCAGCTTATTTTTATACCGCATTTTCTGAATCATTAAATAGTTTGTAATATGCTCAATTTCAGTTTTAATCGAAACCAGTTCCTCACCCTTGCTGATCGACGAGCGGAAAAGCTTGGCAAGCGCCGAAGTCATTAACACAACTTCCCTAGACTTATTGCTCTCGGCCATCCATACTATGGAATCAAGCGTGTTATAAAGAAAATGAGGGTTGATTTGGGCTTGAAGGGCGCTAATCTCACTCTTGCGTTTTTGTTCCTGATCGAGTACCGTTTGCTGCATCAGCTCTTTAATTTTACCGACCATCATATTAAACGCTCTTGCAAGCCTCTGGATTTCTACCGTTTTGTGACCGGGGACATGGATATCGAAATTCCCCTTTTCCACTTCCTTCATATAGCCCTGCAAGCGTTTGATCGGTTGGCTCACGCGTTGAGATAAGAATAATGAAATAATAATTCCGATAATAATACAGATGATTCCCAAAACAATAATAGACAGCAGCACATTACTCTGATTTTCAGCTAATTCGCTTACGTAGGAGACACCGACAATTTTCCAGCCAAACTCAGAATCCTGAACCGTGTACATTCGGCTTTCGCTGCCTTGATTGCTTATGAACGTTCCGTTTCTGATTTCCAGCACTTTATCGATCATCTCTGTTTTCAAATTACTATAAATCAATTGCTGCTGGGGATGATAAACGATTTTCCCATCCGAATCGATGATGAATAAATATCCTCTTTGGCCTAGTCGAATATCCTTAAACATGTCATTCATAACGCTGAAATTCAAATCGACCAAAAAAACGCCCAGCTTCTTGTTCCCGTCCTTACTGACCAGTTCCCGGCTCAAGGATACGACCCAAGGATACATGTCTTTAAAAATAGGCTGCACGTGCGAAGAGGAAATGACGCTTTGCCCGCCCATGCTTTTAGCGTTCCTATACCAATTCATACTTGTAATATCGACGTTTGGATTTAGCTCGAGCTCTTTGCGGCCGGACACGAACTGTCCGCCATAACCGAAAATGTTCGCTGAGCTAATATCCGTTCGGGATACCAGCATCCCACCTAACATTTCGGAGATCGCTTCCTTGTAATCCTTCTCTTCCTTTAAACTATTAAAGGAAGCTGAGGATAAATAAGCTTGAACTGCATAATTGCCAGCTACAAGATCAGACATATACTTCATGCCGTTAATGTAGGATTTAATATTGTTATTTACCTGTTTCACCAGCTCCGTAGTATACGTCTGCGCTGTGGAATTAACGGAATCCTTAGTTAAGTAAAAGGAAGTAACGCTCATCATAATGCTTGTCATAATGATGAGCGCGACCGAGGCAAGCACCATATTCGTCTGAATACTCGGCAATCGCGAAAACATTCTCACTCGTATCACACTAACCCTTTTATTTTTTTATGGCGATAATCCGTTGGGGTTTCTCCCGTATGCTTCTTAAATGCACCGCTAAAATAATGAGGATCGCTGTAGCCAACGGCATATGCGATCTCATAGCTCTTTAAAGCTGACACAATTAATAATTCCTTCGCTTTCTCCATACGCAGATGGGTTACAAATTCCACGAACGTTTTACCATTGGTTTGCTTGAATATGGTGCTGAAGTAACTTGAGCTCATCGATACGTGATAACACACCGACTTTAATGATAGCTTCGGGTCCATATAATGCAGCTTGATGTACTCTATCGCCTTTGCGACTTGGAACACGCATTGATGCTCCCGCATGCTTTTGATTGATCCGACTACTTTCGCGCATTGCTCCTTCAGCCACGCTTCAACTTCACCCATCGACGCAAACTTAGTCATTTCATTCATTGGAGCTTGGTTTGCTCCGAACACTTGTGCACTGTCAATGCCCATGACATAGAGCGTGTGCATAATCGTCAATACAATCCGTTGCAGATACATGTGGCAAATATCAAATGGAAAAGCATGTTCGCGGAACATGATGAAGATTTGCCTAATCCATTCATCCATCTCTTCCGGTGATCCGGTTTTCAGTTTCGTGACCAGTTCACTTTCCCAATCAATGAGCGACAACAACTCCGGCCGCTTACGCTGCTCCATATCCCATATGCATATAATTTGATTGGTACCGATGACAAAACGATAATCAAGCGCTGACAAAGCAGATTGATTTAAACGCTGCACTTTGTCCGTTAAGCTGCATACATGTCCGATACCTATAGAAAGCTTAACAGGCAAATAATCGGTTATCGTACTGTGAATTTCTTCAGCCACCTGCGTCGATAGATCATGCAGTTCATCCCTCTGATGACCAGAAATGATGACATGCACACGATTTTCCCGATCTCTAAAAATAAGTGTCCCGGAACGGTCAGCTATAATTTCCTGGGCAATGTTATAAACAGCAAAACGAATAAGTTCCTCGTCGGACAACGTCTTAGGCTGGCTCCATACGAACTCGTCTACTTCTATGGCCAGCTCAATCACGAAGGAGCCGTCCCACTCAATATCAAAATAGCTAAAGTTCTCATTCTTTTGTTTTTCTGTCATTGGCGAAGTCGCAAATCGTTCCAAAAAACGCTCTTTCAACAAAGGCTGGCTCTCCCTCAATTGACGCTTCAACTGCTCGAAATCTTGCATTTGATTTCTTTCGCTGTCAAGCTCAGAACGAAGCTTACAAATGACCTGCTCAAGTTCCGCTGCCGTAACCGGTTTTAAAATATAGTCGACAGCTTGCAATTTCAAAGCCTGCTGGGCAAAATCGAAATCATCGTAGCCTGTAAAAATAATGACCTTCACTTTCGGGAAATTAGCAGAAAGCTCGCGCGTCAGCTCAATGCCGTTCATGAACGGCATTCCAATATCGGTCAACACGACATCCGGCGTATGACGGTTAATGAAATCTAGCGCTTCCTTGCCGTCCTCGCAGCTGCCTATACATTCGAAACCTAGCCTCTCCCAATCCATTTGATCTTCTATCGCTTCTCGAACCAGCGCCTCATCGTCGACAATCAACAACTTGTACATAAGATCCCCGCCTTGTTATCTAAGGTACTTTGCATGTTTACAACAACGATCCATGATGTTAACAGGAATTGAAAGCGCAATCATATTGTTTGGGTCAAAATACTTGAAACCGGGCATGTGGTCTATGAAGCATTCTCTTAGCTGTAGATTGAATTTAAATAGAGGGATTGATTTTATACGAATTCCTTTCATCGTATAAGAGGAATTTGGCAATGTAAATGTAAATATATTCGGAGTTAGTCGAATTTTCTCTTTTTATAAACGTATGACAAATCCAAGGTTACGCGCTATTCATACATTTTGGTCGCTGTGCTTAAACTTCATTTCTTTTGTTCCATTTAATCATAATTAAATGGTTTCTTCATTCATCCTAATCTCCGATTTATAACTTCAGCAACTGCAGACCAAACCCTCTTTTTGAAAGGCAAATAAAAAGGATGTCAGCCTTGGCTAATCGCCGCTGACATCCTCACTGATTAAGACTCTACGATCCGCTGGCAATAATTATGCTGACTGATCTTTTTAATTCTCATCCAGCTCCAAAATACGGAGCAGAATTGTAATTACTTCCGCTCTGGTAGCCACGGCATTGAAGTCAAACTTGCCGCCTTCCTTGCCCTGCATAATCCCTTTTGCAGCTACTGCGCCAATCGCGCCCTTTGCCCACTCTGGCAATTTAGCATTGTCAGTAAAGTTTGCTGCTTTGTCCTTTTGGTCTTCCAGCTTCAACGAGCGAGCAATCATAACCGCGAGCTCAGCGCGCGTCAAACCGCTATTTGGACGCAGCGTTCCATCCGCATAGCCGCTTAAAATCCCCGCTGATACAGCCTGCTCAAGCGCTTCCTTTGCCCATGGAGCAATGTCAGCTTCATCATTAAAGGCATGCTGCTTTCCATCACTTTGTACAGTCAATGCACGGGATAACATCACTGCAAATTCCGCACGGGTTACCGACGCATTTGGCTTGAAGGTTTGATCCTTGTAGCCAACTACAAAACCTTTAGTCACTGCTTTACGAATCGCAGCTTCTGCCCAGTGTCCGGCAATATCCTTCAATTCAATCTGGTTCTCTTGATTTCCGCCGGTGTTGCCTCCGTTATTGCCGCCATTGTTACTACCGTTGTTGCCTCCGTTGTTGCCGCCATTGTTACCGCCGTTGTTGGTGTCAGGCGTTGTATCAACTATTGTAATCGTCAACACCTGCGGCTGGCCTGCGCTAAACTCAAACGTTAGCTTCGCAGTACCTTTTTGTAATTTCGCCAAGTAAGCCGTCGTAAACGTGATCTGATCACTATTCACAACATAATCAGTTCCAGTCTGCAGCTGTGTACTGCCGTTCTTTATAGCTGTCAGTGTATTCCCTTTAAGCTCCAGCTTTATTGCAATTTCTTGCTGCTTGCTAGGGTTCAGATCAAATTCAGCAGCAGCTTTGCTGATTTCGCTATCCTGAACGATAGGTTTGATTTTGTTAAGAAGATTCGTCTTAACTTCGCCGTCTGCCATAATCGTAACAAAGTTGCGAGCTATAGCGTTATCGGCAGCTGATCCAGACGCGAGAGCCTTTGAAACGGCAGCACTTGCCGATGCTTCAAGCATTTCATTGTATTTCCCTGCGCCTAACAGAAATACATCTGTAAATGAACTTGAATTTTTTAATTGTCCACTTTCAACTTCAAAGGTGGATCTGGTGCTGTCTGATTCACGCGAGCTGTCAGATTCATTGAGCATGATTGATATTCCGATTCTTCCGTTCGTAAGCTCCGATGCAGGATTATTATGAACGGTATTAAACGGAATCTTTAAATCGTAAATCGTCGTTTTCGTATCTTCATCTCTCGTAATTTTTGCTGCGATATCAGTTATCGGAGCAGTCGGTGCATTGGCGCCTGTGGGACGAGTCCAAGCCCATATTACATCTTTGTTGTCATTGGTGAGCGCGAACCCCAATTCATTCCGCGTAGTACTGTTGGTTGCGGGATTGCGTAAATCAATGCCTAACTGCAAATTATCCTCTCTCCATATATTTCCTCCAGTTTGGCTATTGAAGTGCACGTCGTCTGTAACGACAATGTATGCGTATAAATTGCTGTCGTCCCATGCGAAATGCGATCCAACGCTGAGGTCTTGCGGACCTTCCCACGTCCCTGAAGTGACATAATCTTTGGTGTCCATTACAAATGCCGGCGTTGCAGCACTCTTTGCCGGATTTTCTGCGACTGCAGAACTTACCTTTTCAGCGTATGCTGCGTCAAATTTTGCCGTATAAGTGTATGCTTTTCCGTCATCGAGTTGAAGCTTGAATGTGATCAGACCTGCAGCATAATACGGTAAATCTACGGTTACGGATTCGCCTGCCGCAAGCGCGTTAAATGTAATGGGAGTGAAATCTTTAGCATAAGCAGCCGGGGAAACAATTGTTAATGTTCCGGGTGCAGAGGCTCTTCCTCCGACATTATACTTAACGTTGAATTGTTGTTTATCTCCGTTTTTGGTTAGGTTAAATACAAACGGTTCCGCCAATAAATCCGAGCCGTAAATGCCGTACGGATTGTCTGCTGGAGTACTGTTTCTCAAACCGGACGCGTAAAAATTGTTGCTAAGTTCTACCGATGTGCCGCTCTCGCGCAGCATGGCATACACATTATTATTCTGGCCGTTCTTGGATGGCTGGAAGTAAGAAGTGTATACATGCGCCTTACCGCCGTGGACATCAATACCCGGATTGTTGCCGGGCAGCTGAGTAAAGTTTGCTTGCTGTAAGCGAACGACACCGTTATTTACGATCGCTCCCGCTACGGTCGGGCTTCCCCAGAACGCGCTGTTGTACAGGACAAGTTCAGCGTCTTGGTGGATTTTCGCGGTATTAGCTGCATCTCCCATTCTGACATACGCTCTATTCGGCTCCGTCGTGATGTTCGTATTCACCAATTCTGAGTTGATCGCGATTATTTTGGTGTGTTCGTCAGCGTCTTCCACATAGAGTGCGTATGTGGTTCCATCCGAACCGTGACCAATCATCGTCATTTTTCCAGGGTATGCGAATTCTCCGTTCCCCAGGTCTCTTTTCAGGAAGTGTATGCCGTATACCGAACCAAAAACGAAATTGTTGAAAATCGTCTGGTCCTCCACATCAGCGAATTTGAGCGCACTCATGTATCTTTGTACGAATCCGTACAAATCGCCGGTAGGGGCCGAATATCCTTGGCCTCCCGGAAGTCTCAAAGCGTAATGCGGATTGAATTGCATATTTCTAATAAATCCGCCTTCCGCGCCTCCTCCGACCCAAATGCCTGCTCTGAGGAGCGTGCCTCCTAAATAGTCTACATAGTGACCATCTGTTTTGTAGGAAGCCAGATCTATTCCTTTATCCCCTATTGGGATCGTTAAGTTGATTGCATATACGCCTGCGCCTTGTCCCTGTACCAAAAACGGAGTTTTTAGCGTTAGGTTAGGGTTGTCGAGATTGACGCTGGTTATATTCGTTTGCGCAATGTTAAGTCCTCTGAGTCCTGCGTTTGCCTTAAGCTGTATGAGGGAATTACCGTTTTCTCCCTCAGCCCCGCCGGTGTACGCAGTAAAGATCGCCGTGCCGCCGCCTTGAGTATGGTGCTGCACGTCCCATGTTCCTCTGAGTTCAACACCCTCGGGAACGATGACGGGATTATTCAGTCTATATCTTCCACCAGGTAAATAGATCGTGCCGCCGCCGTGATTAGCTTTAATATAGTCGAGAGCTTCCTGCAATTTTGCAGAAATATCCACGTTCGGTGCGTTGCCGGTTAACGAGCGTGGGAAGTCAAGTCTAAGCACTGCGCTTGATGTCGGTCTCGGATGTACGTCAATATCTGTTTTTACGTCCTTCGGAATAGGTTCAAATAGATAATCAACATCATTAACGATTTGTACCGCGGTGTTATTACCGTCAGCCTTAACGTCAAGTTCAAGGTTATCGATGTGAGCGGCAAGGTCAGCGCTCTCGATGTTAAGGTTATAACCTGAATTTACCGATTTGAATGTTCCGAAGTTTGCTCCAAAATGTGCATGTTTGTCTGCCTGTTTGAAATTGCTCTGACTGACTAATGCGCTTCCTCGGCCCAGGAAGTTCAGCGCATAATTGTCATATTCATCGAACGTGCTATCCTCAAAGGATATAACTCCGCCTCTGGCGTTGCTTACAATCGGACCTTTAAATGCAACTCCGTTGAATTGAACAGAAGTGTCGAAACGTTCGTTGAAATATACTGCTGTGTCGCCTCCGAATTCCGAGTTCGAGAGCAGCAGACCGAAACCGTTAACGTTGTCAATGTATATACCCGTTTGACTGTCTTCGATTTTCAATCCGTAGAACTGTGCGTTCGGTGCTTCGTCGCCGCCAGGTTCTCTTCCGATCCACATCCCCGTCTTATACCCGGAAATATTTAATCCCGAGACATATTCCCAATCTGATCGGTGCATCATGAATCCGGTAGCGTTCGCTCTTGTGTACGCTCTCGCATCCGCAAGAGACGGTGCGCCGTCAAGACCTGAATTTGCCCAGTATTTCGGATCAATGTCAACGTTCTCGATACGTCCGATATCTGTACAGGTGTGAACCACGATGCCCTTGTAGAGAGCCGTCATATTGCTGTTCACAACATAATGCATTTCGCTCGGCAAGGAAATGAATCCTCCCCACGCGTTTACAAGAGTAACGTTATCAAGCGTCACGCTGTTTCCGGTTCTCTGATAGAACGTCCACGGATACGGAATTCCTTTTATATCCTCAAATTCCCCTGTCTTCTGACCATCTGCGTTCCTCTTTTCAACAGTGGTAGTAGCATTTATATCTTGATTCGGATACCATACGGAAAGGTTCGTTACACCTGTGCCTTGTTCCATGTCTATGAATCTATCGGACACGTTAGCTACTTTTTTGCCGCCAGTCTGATTTTCTCTCTCGTCAGAGTCAACATACGTGTCATAATTGGCGGAGTTATGTCCGGCATAGACCGCGAGAATGGTTCCACCAATTTTACCATCGTAATCGTCCGCATCCGGATTATCCCATTCGCCACGGAGCTGTACGCCTGCCCGCAAATTTAAAACCTGTTTATATTCGTAGGTTGTACTGCCTGTCGTGCTTTGAACGCTTATTGTGCCGGTAGTTTCCGTGTAGAACGCAAAGGTTCCCGCCGGAATATAGACTACGCCGCCGCCGTCATTATAAGCCGCATCAATCGCCGCCTGGAAAGCCTCTCTGTTATCGAAATCAACTAAGCCTTCCGCTTCTGCCATCTCTGCTGTTTTCGCACCGAAAGCGAGTACGTTAAAGTCCGATATCGCCCAATCTTTCGCGTCGTGTTCCTGAACGATTGCCGCTCTCATGTGTTTTGCGTAATCATATCGATCCGGAACTGTGAGCACAAAAGTTTTAGTCTGGGTTACAGGAGCGGCTACCGGACCTCTTTTTACCGTCGCCGTGAGCGTTACCTCGCCTCCGCCGTCCGGACGGTTTGTCGGTATCACGCCTGCAGTGGTTATAAGGGTAGCAGCGGATGTCGTCCATGTAATATCCGTCATATTTTCACCCATGGACGGGAGAACTAAGTTCGTCGTCACATTTGTCTCAGAAGCATTCACGCCTTTGATTAAATTCCATGTCAGTTTATTCAACATATCGTTTACCGCTTCCTCGTCGGTTCCGGTCCCTGTTCCGCGAACGACGATATTAAATGTTTTAACAACGGGTGTTGCCGTTCCTTTGCTTACTGTCGCCGTGAGTGTTACGGATGTGTTCATTCCTTGACGAACTACTGCGCCGGTGTTGCTGTTGATCACCGTGTTATTGGTAGATGCCCACACAATGTTCGTACTCGCTGAACCCGCCTTAGCAAGATTCAAATTGGTTTCAACCAGATCCTGTCTGGTATTCGTACCCTTGATCGCGTCCCAAGTCAGCGCGTCCGAAACAAGTTTTACCGCTTCTTCATCCGTTGGAGGAATTTCGGTTATTCGTATGCTCTGTATGATTGCTCCGGCTGCACCGATCCGGAAGTGCGCACCTTGATTTTGTGCTCCTATCGCAAAATTAGCTCCGTTAAGCACACCCTTTGAAGTCACCCAAGTGTTTCCGCTTCCTGTCGCCGGAAGGCTCGCTGATCTATACGCTTCAAATCCAGAGAAGCTGCCGGGATATATAGTGTTATACTGCAACGAAATACCGCCCGCGGCGCTCGGTCTCCAGTAGGTGACCGCTAATTCGACCTTGTTTGCTTGCTTAAGCTTAAGGTCGTCTACAATGACGTACATAAAGTTGCCGATCTTCACAGCGTTTACGCCGCTTTGAGTGACTACATCCACTGCGGTACCGCCGTCTCCAATAAGGCTGATGCCTATGCCTTTGCCTTGTAGTCCTTTGTACGGTCCGGCCGGATCTCCACCGTCGCCGAAACCGCTTCCAATGGTATCAACGGCATCAAATGATTCAGGCTCGTTGAAGTCAATGAACACTTCAGCAAGTTCGTTAGACGTACTGGCTACTGTCAAATTGAAAGTTTTATGAACAGGTGCTGCATTGCCTTTTGTTATTTTCGCCGTAAGGGTTACGGCTTTTCCTACGTCAGGGTCGCGAGTTACACTGCCAGTTGCGGTATTTATGATACCAGCAGGTTCAGCCGACCATTCTATAGCCGTATCGTTCGCACCCGTTGTCTTAAGAGTCAACCCCGTTCTTACTTCGGATTGAATAACATTCGAATTCCTAATCGTGTCCCATGTCAGCTTATTTGCTGCGTCCGATATTGCTTGATTGTCGTCAAGATGCTCCACTTTAACTCTTGTATGCGTTCCTGCGAAAGGATATTGCGTATTTTGAGCCGTGCGTGCGAATGTATAATAGATGTTGCCTGTTGGTTTTGTAAATGCCGCAGTATAAACGCCTGTACCCAGAGTACCCGTCGTCCAATCGCCGACCGCAGGAGCGTTACCAGTGGTGTTGATTGCAAACTGCACAGCCTGACCGTTTGTTGGCGCTGCTGAAGATAACGTAACGTTGCCCGTTGTCTCAACAGCTGTAGGAATAGGTTTCGGCGAATCCACGGTATTCTGAAAACGCGGGTTCTTGATATAGATGTCGCCTTGGGGCACGGATGACCATTGCATTTGCAATCTCCCCGCCTGTACCGTGTCCAAATTAACGGGATTGAAACCATTCGGAGAATTGGCTGCTGATAATTGCGCATAAACCGTAATCCATTCATTAACCTTTCCGTTTTTGATTTCGTTAACATTAAGGTTAAGACGCGAATTGGTGTCAAGATTGTTACCGCCACTTGCCATGGCGATCCAGTTATTTCCATTGAGCTTTAAAAGGTCCGAATGTGTAACATACATATCAAAAACAAAATATTGATTCGCATAAGCTGATAAATCCTGATTGCCGCTGCTGCTAACAAAGCGGGCATCCCAAAGCCGTTCAACGCCAGCGCCTATTTTTCCAGCACCCAACTTAACCGCGTTATTTCCGTCCGGCGCATTAGCGCTGCTCGTTCCCTCTTCTATATTAGGAAAATACGTCGCAGCCCGGGCGTTAACCTCCGCCGGCACAGCTCTCACCGTCAGGGTAAACGTTTGTGTAGCACTTGCATTACCCTTGGTTATTGTCGCCGTGAGTACGACGGTTTTGTCTACTTCCCTATTCAATAAACGATTTACGCCTCCGGTACTGCTTATTGCCGCATTGTCCGAAGCCCATGCTACGTTAGTTGTCCCTATTGTTGTCGGAAGACTGAGTTGTGATTTTACATCGTTATTCGAAGTATTACTGCCTTTAATCGCATCCCATGTCAGAGACGCCGCCGCCTCATTTACCAATGTTTGTTCGTCAATAGACGTTACAGTAATTCTTGAAGATGCGCCGATGAAGTTGTAACTGTTGTCTGCTTTCGCCCGCGCAAATACATAATAGGTCTGCGCTGAAGGCAATGTCGCAAATTGATGAGAATAAACATTATCGTTTTTGCTTCCATCCACCCAGCCGGCTGCGGGAGCGATCCCATCTTCGCTTATTGCGAATTCCACAGCTTGCCCGCTAGCCGGTGCGTTCGCAGTTACTGTTTTTGTTGCTACATCAAGTGCGGGAGCCGTTGACGGTGAAACCGGAACGCCTAACGTACTTTTCTGGAAACGAGGGTTTTTTATGAAAACGTCAGTGCTAGGGACACTCGTATCCCATTGCAGATGCATGGCCAGTCTGGTTACTTTGTCTAACCACGCGTCATTAAAATTCCCGGCTACGGCACTTGACGAAGATAACTTCGTATAGACCGTCGCCCATGTGCCCACTGTAGCATTTGTGACTCCGCTCAAATCAAGCTGGAGACGAGAATCGGCGTTGAACTTATCCGCAGCGGGATTACTGTCGCTTACGATGACGAGCCAGTTATTGCCTAGCATATTTTTAAAGCTCGCATTTGGAATATACATCTCGAAAACGAAGTATCCGTCTTTATAAGCGGATACATCTTTTAGAGGCGCCACGCTCGGCGTGAAGAGGTTATCCCAAGGCCCCCCGCCCTTTGAGGTTCCGGTGTTTAAACTCCACGCTTTCTGTCCGTCCGGCGCATCGGCGTTTGTCGCCGTATTACCATCTGCACCTGCATTTACGGTCAAAAGAGATACGTCATCTCCCCATGCCGCGCTGACTGCCATAAGCGGAGAAAACAAAGTAAATAGCATCGCTGTCACAAGTAATGATGCTAATAATCGTCTTTTTTTCATTCTCAAATTTCCTCCATATATCCTATTTTTAGGTTTTGAAGAGATCCCATAACTCTTTAAAACTTCTTCACTTAAATACTAAATTCAAAACTTTCTATGATTTTATGTAGTGCACAAAAAAAGTGATCCTTTACACCCGATATGAACCCCTCATGTATGGCCTGACAACACTTTCCCGCTTTTATGCTAGCTGCCGCATCACCTCTACTATTCCATATGTCCAGTCTTGTAAATGCGCCCCCGTCCACAATTGACCCGATGTTAGCGTTTTCACGAGCTCAAAAAAATAACAAGATTCAAAGAGCGATAAGCGTACGTGCAAATAACGTAATCTCACTACTTCTTTTAACCTTGTAATAAGTTCCATGAACACGATTTGTATATTGGGGACTTATCTTATCATACGAGTGTTGCAATAAAGTTCCAATGAGGTAGTCTTATCCTTTACGGGGGCAATATTAATTTAAGTAGATTGAATTCAATCTTGATTCCAATCCTAAATTTCAATTCCTCCAGTAATCTTCTGAAGCAAGTAGGCTTCACCAAAAAAACCACTTCAGATGAAGTGGTTTGAATTAATTGTTTGGAGGAGCCTAGGGGGATTCTCACCCCTGACCTCATCGATGCTAATGATGTGATCTCCCGTATGAGGATATTACGCTACCCCAAGTTATTTAACATTCGGCTGGTGTGGCGTTCCATTCATTCACGATATACACGCATCAACTCATTAAGGCTCCACCGATTCGGCTACCTTCATGGCCTCGTCGCCCGAAATCGGACCGGACACGCCATAATGAATGCCGTCAACAACCCAGAACAGCTCCGTGAACTCGGCTTGCTCGAAAATTAAGCCGTCCGCTCCGCCCACTTTGGTCTGTGTGAACTGGTCCGTCGGGAACGCCGCCGGCATGCGGCTCGCGCTGAACGTCACCGTCTTATCACCCGAGCCGTATGTGAAGTTTAAATCTCTAAGCGGTTCGTCCTTCATTCCCACGCCGACGATCTCTGCCAGCTTGAAGCCTTCCGGGGCGACTTGAGGAACAAGCACACCGGAACCGAAAGCTGCTTTCGCTGCCTCCGCCGTTCCTAATGGAGTTGTAATCAATTGGGACAACTCCGAGCCTGTGGCTCCTCCGTTTCCTGGCGGTACGATTTCCGACGAATTATCCGTTGGCGTCGGGACTGCGGCGGGCTCTTGCAGCATCGGCAATCCCGCCACTATGACAACTGCCGCGACCAGCGCTGCCGCTCCTGCAAGCCAGGCTTTCGGAAGAACGAATCGGCGGCGGCCTCTCGCTTCCGCGGCGGCTTGTTTCCTGATCTTCTGTTTAATACTATCGCTCAATTCCATTTTAGAAAACAACATATCATCCGACTCCTTTTGCAATTGTTGACGTAAATTACGCTCCATGTCCGTCATCGGTTGTCTCCTCCTTGCGCATTTCCCGAGCCAATGCCTCGCGCGCCCGGTGCAGTCTGTTTCTCACGGTACCCTCGGGCGACGACGTCGCTTTCGCAATTTCCCGTGTGTCCAAGTCCAGATAATAATATAAATACAAAGCCTCCTGATACGGCAGAGGCAGACGCAGCATATGGCGCAATATCTCGCTTTTCTGCAATCTTTTAAGCGCTTCTTCTTCTACGTTGAATATCCATCCCCGCTCCATCAGGCTGGGATCGGTCGGCTGTTCCGTAAACATCCGCACGCCCATCTTGTCCCGGCAAACGTTGATAGCGATCGTCGTCAACCAGGTTTTAACCGCGCTATCTCCACGAAACGAGTTCCAGTTGCGATAAGCGCGAAGAAATACCTCCTGACTGATATCCTCGGCAAAATGCCGATCCCCGGTATAAAAATAAGCGGTGCGCATGATCGTCGAGCCAAAGCTTTCCATCAGCTGCTCTAGAGCTTGAGTGGGATCTTTCGCGAAATTTTCCTTGTTATTCGAGCCGGCCGGCATCACTGAATCATCACCTCCACCTATTAGACGGCCTGAGCGCATTTTTCGCTGCACTGCGCTTTACATCTGACAGTCGAATAATGATTTCGCAAATTTGAGCTTAATTGCCCATACTCCTTCTTGCTTGAATTTCAAACGATAAAAGCCTCATTTACTCGTCTATCTTGTAGGGTCTGGTCATGGGAGATGTTCAGCGCATGTTCGTAGGCCAATTGGTTTCGACGCAAGTTTGTACGTATTCATATTTAACCCAGAAGTTCTTGGTTTGATTGCGAAAGACGTTTCATTATTTCAAACATATTAGTTACTTGCTTTTCATTGATGAAGCTTCCGGAACCTCTACGCCTATCGACCTTTTATTACGATATTGGACAGGCGTGACCCCGACTATTTTCTTAAACACTTTAGCAAAATAATTCTGATATTCAAACCCTACTGCGATCGCAATATCATTAACGGATTTTTGTGTCTGAGTCAATAATTGCTTGCTCTCCTTGATCCGTATTTGATTTAGATTTGCATTGAACGACTGCCCGGTTTCTTTATTCACTTTATCCGATATATAAGAAGGGTTTTTTTCTAGTTTTGTTGCTACTTCATTCAAAGTAATTTTTTCAAAGAAGTGAGTATTCATATATTGAATCGTGCTTTTGACCAGAGCTGAATAATTAGGATTAGAATATTCATTAATTATGGCTGTAAACTTCAAAAACACCTCTCTTATTAGTTTAATAATCTCGACCCTTGAATGCATATTCTCAACTTGAAGGATGTACTTATCGGCGATCGTTCTAGCGTATTCATCATCGGTTCCAGCTTCCATGGCGATAGTAGATGCGACCGCGCAAAGAGCAATAAAATGATTTTTAGTCGATCGGACTAAGTCGCCTTTAGCAAGCTCAATATGGTCGTAGACAAGTTCAGATTTAATATTCTTATACGAATCGAAAAAGTCCTGAATAGCCTTGATATCTCCCGCTAACATTTTTGCTTTCAAATACATGCCTTTCTCCAGAGGAAAGTGGATAAATTCCTGCTCATAGTAAATCTGGAGAAGGGACACATCGGGCGATGCAGGAAGCTCCCTTTCATATGGAATCGTATATGTTGTTGGCTGAGGCATGGAAAATGTATCATTCGATTGAAACAGCCAGGAGCATAACCGAATCAAATGTTGAGTTTTCTCCGTACCTGGGAGTTCTTGAATTGGACCTAAGATGATATATTGGCCAGTATTTTTTAACAGTTGGACATAAAACATCCATGAATAGGATGAAAGAAATAAAATATAGGAGTGATTTGTCTCCAGCATTTCATTCTGGTTATTCTTTATCCATGCCAAGAGATCTGTGAGTGCCCTCTGGTCGTCAAGTTTGGATGATGTCTTGGAATCCATGTAAGAGAAATAGATATTAAGCTCCAGGTCCACACCTGTAATGCCTTCCCCGGAAATCAAATGAAAGCTACTAGCTTTTTCCTCTAACAAACGGATATCTATTTGATTTTTTTCAATCATTCTTAAACACCCCAATATTTTTATCTAAAACTCAAATAAATTATCCAAGTTATCATTTCGATGATAGTATACTTTGTTTTATCTAAAAATGAAAGGGGTTTCAAATTTGGTAAACACTTATAGTTTATTCCTGTTTCCCGTACCTCAGCATGTAGTTCCAGAATCGGGGCAATGGCTGAAACCGGATCAGTTGTTCGTTCGACTCCGTTCATCTCCGTTGCCTGAAAAGAGCGAGGCTATGATTAAGCATCGGTTACTCGAAATCGCAGGAAAGTCATGCGCAGTAGTAGACCAGAATCAAGAACACGAGGCAGCATTTTCATTTGTATATAATGATACGATCGATGAGCAAGGATATTACCTTTCGGTTCAAGAGACAGGTGTTGCGATTCAATATGCGGATCTGGCTGGCCTGAGCTATGCGCTGACTACTTTGAAGCAGATTTACAATCAGTGTGGGGCAGCGATACCTTATGTGAAGATTGAGGATGTGCCGGATTTGAAAGTAAGAGGCTTGATGCTGGATATTGGGCGAGACAAAATCCCCTCCATGCATTCTCTGTATAAGCTTATCGATCTGATGGCCGATCTCAAAATGAATCACCTGCAGCTTTATATGGAAGGCTACTGCTTCGAGTACAAGCGCTACAAAAGTTTCTTCCCAGACGAAACGCCACTGACAGCAGCTGAAATTCAAGCATTGGATCGATACGCCGCTGAACAGTTTATTGATTTCGTTCCGAATCAGAACTGTTTGGGGCATATGACACAATGGCTTGATAAAGGGCGGTTCAATGAAATGGCCGAATGCCCGGATGGCTTCGAGCTTGGACCTGGCCTCACATTTCCGGCTTCTACCTTGAACGTCAAAGATCCCAAGTCGCTGGAATTAGTCGAGAACATGCTTAATGAGCTGCTTCCGAATTATTCTTCACCGTTTGTTAATATCAACTTTGATGAACCGTTTGAGCTGGGAAAAGGTAAAAGCCGTGAAGCAGATACGGAATCAAATACCTGCGATCTTTACCTGGAATTTCTGAATAAAGTCATACAAATCGTACAAAAACATGGGAAGAAGCCTCTTTTCTGGGGGGATACTATTCTCAAGCATCCTGAAATGATCACAGATCTGCCTAAAGATTGCGTTGTGTTGGATTGGATGTATGAAAATGTCAATTCTTTCGAGATTAACTGCAAGACGTTGATGGAATTCGGTCAGCCTTATATGGTCTGCCCAGGCACAAGCAGTTGGAGTTCTATTGCAGGCCGGACGGATAACATGCTCGGCAATATTGCTGATGCTGCGATTAACGGCAAAAAATACGATGCAAAAGGCCTCATTGTGACCGACTGGGGGGATATGGGACATTGGCAGTACACTCCCATCAGCTATGCAAGTTACGTTTATAGCGCTAGCTTGAGTTGGAATGTAGATTCTATCGCAACGGCTGAAGCAGATACTGCGAACTATTTAAACCAATTCGTTTTTGAAGATGCTAACAAGGTTATGGGTAGCTTTGTATTTGAGCTTGGGAACTACTACCTATACGAGAATTTCCCGATGCTGAATATGACGGGCACGTTCATTCTATTGTCTCCAATGGGCGGATTGAGTTCAAGCGAAGTGCTAAATCATAAACTAAATTCTCTCTTCGAGACAATTGTCTATTCAATGGCTAAATTACCTAAAAATGAGACTATTGATTTTATGAGGAATTACCAATATGAAGAGATGAGGTATTTTCTGGGTGAAATGGAGAACAAGCTTAAAGAAAGTGATATGAAGTGCGCGGATAATCAGCTAATTCGTGAAGAGTTCTCACTTACGATTCGTCTTCTTCAGCATGGTATTGACCTCTTTGAGTTTATTTTGCTGGAGCAAAACGAGAGTGAGAAATGGAGCCAAGAAAGAGTTACTAGATTGATTGATTCAATTACAACATTCAGCGGCCGTTACATTGCCGTATGGTTGAAAAGAAATCGGATTGGCGGCATGGATCGAAGCATACAACAATTTAACACTCTCAAAAAACAATACGAGATGAAGCTTAAAGAGTTAAAGTCCATTTAAAAATAGGGAGAGAGTGTCATGCATCAAGTGAGTGCGAAAGAGAAATGGTCCTACGGTGTAGGGGCCATGGGACAAAACTTAGTTTATGGACTAATGACATTTTTACTCATGGTATTTTATACCGATGTACTTGGAATTAGCGCGGTGTTTGTTGGTACCTTATTTCTCTTAGTAAGAATTTGGGATGCATTACTGGATCCGGTCATTGCTGTGATCGTTGATCGAATTCACACGCGTTGGGGTAAATTCAGACCTTTTATTTTAGCGGGAGGAATTCTAGTCTCGATATTGACCGTTCTGTGTTTATATGCACCAGATTTTAGTCCTGCTATGAAAATTACCTATGTAATCATTACGTATGCGCTGTGGAATACGGCATATGCCTTGTTCGACGTTCCTTTCTGGTCACTGGCGCCTGCCATGACGAGTGATCCCATAGAACGCACCAAAGTAATTGCTATAGCGAAGATACTTGGCATTATCGGTGGTGTAGTCGCTGGTGGCGCTTCTCTACCTATAATAAATGCTATTGGGAATGGGAATGCCAGTAAGGGATACTTTTGGACGGCTGTTATATTTGCTGCTCTCTGTATTTTGTTCACCATCATCTTGTTCCGTAATACGAAAGAACATATTTATGAAGTCAAACCCGAGCATGAATCGCTAAAGGCAAGTCTGAATGTTGTGTTGAAAAACAAACCTCTGCTCATCCTTACTCTTGCTGGTTTATTTACCGGGACCTCATTGATATTGAAGCAGACGGTTACCCTATATTATGTAAGATACAATCTCGGGAATGAAGGGCTCTTTACTGCTTTTTCGTTGAGCAGTATGTTGTTTATGCTTCTTGCAATAGGAATCATGCCGAGAATATCCGCTAAATTTGGTAAGAAGAAAACGTTTATTGCTGGTGGCATAATCTGTATAACCGCAAATGTATTGTTTTTCTTCGGACAATCGGATCAAATCTTGTTCTTGTTTGCAATGAATGCAATCAGTATGTTCGGCGTTGGTTTTAGTATCGTTCTTGCCGCTTCCATGCAAGCGGATACGATCGAATATGCCCAGTGGAAAACAGGGAAGAGATCAGAAAGTATTGTTACGGCTGTAGGCACGTTCAATGGAAAGATAGGTACAGCGATTGCCGGAGCCGTGGCGGGATATGGATTAACTCTCTTTGATTATTCACCGAACGTGACGCAATCGGATACTGCTTTGACTGGGATAAATTTGATGATGTCAATCATTCCGGCAATGGGGATTGTGCTCAGTATAGTTATCATTTCGTTCTATGATCTATCTGAAAAGAAGTATGCCGAGATTGTAGCGGACCTTAAAGCATAGGGTGCCCGCTTGAAGGAAACATGCTAATGGACTAGGCTAACCACCAATAAAATAGAAAACCACGTCCAGAGGACGTGGTTTTCTATTTTATTGGTGGAGCCTAGCAGCTACGACTTCGCTTAGCTTGCCGCCGAGTGGCTTGTCGCGGAAGGGCGCATCGGGACGGCTTACCGGCTTCATCTGTCCATTCAGGAAGTTTATTCTGTATCGTCAAAAAAGCACATCCCGGGCGCGTTACCGCGCTAATCGGAATGTGCTTAAATCAATTGTTCCCGCGTCTACTCCTGCTGCTGCCCCTCGATTAATTGAAGAACGCGATACAAGAACGTCGCTGCTTCCGCTCTGCTGGTCGTACTCTTCGGCTTCATATAGCCGTTGGAGCCCGTAACCAGCCCATGCTCGAGCATCGTTGCCACGCTGTCCGCAGCATATGGCGCAATCTGGCTCGCATCACGGAAGCCCTCAAGTGTTGAACCGGATGCGGACGGCTTGATTGCCCCCGTCGTTTGCAGCGCTCGGGTCAGCATAACCATAGTGTCCTGGCGGCTGATTGAGTCACGAGGACCAAAGTTAACTTCGTTCACTCCCGAAACGATTCCCAATTGCTTGGCGATGGACACCGCATCGTAGTAATAATCATTCGGCTTCACATCGGCGAACGTCGGGGTAATCTCGGCGCGCAGGGCAAGCATGTTCACCAGCATCAGGATAAGATCAGCTCGCGTTACTTGATTTGCGGGGCTGAAAGTGCCATTTTCGATCGAGGTGCCTTTGACGATGCCTCTTTCGGCCAGCTTCTCGATCGCCTCGCGCGCCCATTCATGCTTGCCAAGGTCAGTGAACGAAGCCGGTTTCTTGCCGCCGACAGTATAGACGCCGACTTGGTCGATGGAGAATCGCAGTACGCCCTTGTCTTTGTCATAAGACGCGCCATCAATTGCCGACGCGCTGTTGCCCGTCAGCTTAAAAGCTTGCAGATCAGCTGCTTGCTCTCCCGCTTGAAGCGAATATGGAATCGCAATGGAAATCGGTGCTTTCGCATTGTTCCAAGACAGAGCTTCACCATCCAGTTGCAATGCAATTTCCACGATTGGCCTGTTACCGATCCGGCCAGCCGCTTCGTTGCCGCGATACTCGCCTGCATGGTCGCTTACGATAACGAGCAACTTTCCGGCATTCACCTTGACTCCAGCCAGCATGTCGCCAGTCAAAGCAAGCTGGGCATACGGCATGGAGATATGCAGAATCAGATTAGACTGGTTCGTCAGATTAGCTGCCAGAAGCTCCAAAGCATAGCTGCCAGCCGCGTTCGACGGCTTCAATTCAAGACGAATATGCTTGTTGCCGTTGCTGTCGGCTGTTGCCTTGAGAATCGCGGCATTCAGATCCGCTGCTCCGACCGAAGCCGCAGCCTGATTGCCTTTCAATGTCGGGACAAGCACAGCTTTGACAGAACCGTCCGCTTGCAACGTATACGGATCTTGCGCCGGACCGCTTCCAATGCTGCCTCCATTGCCTCCGCCATCGGAAGGCGGCTTGCGATATTCGAAGGCGGCCTGCTCTGGAGTCGTCATGCCATCCGTTTCAAGCTCGACCGTATACAGTCCTTGCTCTTCTCCGGTCAACGTAAAGGCGATGCGGAAGCTTCCGTCATCCTCAGTGCCCGTCTGACCGGTATATTGAATGTTGCCTTTTGGGTCAAGCACTTTGACATACAAATGTTCTTTCTTGCCGTTCATGACCAACCCGTCGATCGTGACTTTCTTCGTGGAGGCGTCCACTGCGGCTTGTATGCCGTCCAATGTCTTCAGCTCTTGCTGCTGGACAAGATCGTACACGCCGAATTCATAGAAAGAATAACCGTAGAACGTTGCCCGATTCAGTCCCTCAAACTTGATGTATCTTGCCGTCGTTGCCGGGAATACCAGCGTATTCTTGCCGTCGGACGCTTTAACCACGCCATTGTTGCCGACTTTCAAAGGCTCCCACGTCTGCTTATCATCCGAGACGCTCAGACGGTATTGGTCCGCGCGCGCATATTCCCAATCGATGCGGATCGTATTGAAGGTTTGCTTGCTGTCCAGATCGATCTGGAACCAAGCCGTATCGCGCACTTCGCTCGCCCAGCGCGTGCTAGGTGCGCCATCCAGCGCTTTCGAAGGCTCCAGACCTGCGGCTTCCATCGAGGATGCCTCTGCTTCTTTGTCTTGCGCGATGCTGCCGATCTCGTAATACACGCCTTCCTTCAGCGCCGTATAAGCGCCTTCCGTTACAAATTCAAGGCCTTTAGCACCTTCCAGCTTCGCATTGAATGCCAGCAAATAGCCTATGGCTTGCTCAGGATCGCTCTCTTGTGTACGCTCCATCATGATCAGGACGTTGCGCATAGCGCGGACCGTTTCGGCATTGCTAAGCTGCTTGTTGTCCGCGTATTTATCAACAAGAGCCAATAGACCTTCAGCGCCCAAACGTGCTTCTATTACGAATTTAACCGTCTTGGATTTGGCGGCCGCCACCGTCAGCTCCAGCACATGCTTGCCCGGCTTGCCCATCAGATCTATAACAGTTCCTTCCGTATAAGGCTTGCCGTCATACTTGGCCGTTACTTTAACGATCCCGCTGCCGTCATCTCCCTTGATAGTCCAGGTGAAAGCGGCCTGTGTCGTATCAGGCACGATCGTATGCTCCGAGATCGGCTCCCCGTTCATGAGCGCTACAACATCAGGCGGAGCGGTGTCTTGCTTCTGATAAGTGCCTTTCACGAATTGATATAGCCAATCGTAGAGGACGCGAGTAGCTGGCTCCGCGCTTTTCGCCGCGTTGTAAACGGCGTTGTTGCCTTGATAGTAAGCTTTATACCCTTGCTGCATCAGCCCTGTATCCACGCCGCTGTTCAAGTAATCGATGAACCTCTCGCGGAAGACGGCGTCGTTGATCATCCGGTCATCGAACTCCAGCTCCAGCGACATACCGTACCTTTTCGCCATATCCGCTGTATCTTCCAGACGCGAAGGCTCCAGTTTCTCGAAGAAATAGTTCGGCTGCAGAGAGATGGCATCAATGCCGACATCCTTCCACATGAATGCCTTATAGGCCATAAAATGAGGAATCCAGAACATCTTCAGGCCAGCGTTATGAACGATGTCGCTCGCTTTCTTGACCATCTCCGGGCCAGTCGAATGCGTGCTGATTTGTTCCTCCAGCCAATACATGCCGACGAGCTCCAGGTTCGAGTAGCCCGCAGCCGACCATCTGGACTTGACTTCATCGGTCCACCACTGAATCGCTTTGGCCCGGTTGTCCAGCGATGCGACATTACCGACCACACTTAGATTGAAGTTCAGATTTTCACCGTTAATGCTGCCGAAATCGGACTGATATTCGCCCGGATCGGGAATCATCAGCACAACCTTCGTCTTACGGTCAGGCTCTCCAAGCTTCGCGCCTACCTCGACCGTCGCCTCGTTCAACGCGCTCATATCCCCGCCGGCGTTAAACGTTTTATTCAAATACCATTCCCATTCCTCTTTTCTGGCTTTGCCGGACGCTTCCGTCGCTCCGAAGCCTCTGCCGTTCTCCGACGTCAAACCCAGATACAGCACGCCGTCGAACAACCAATCAACAGGCTCCCCTTGCTTGTTCACATAGCTGATATTTGGGATAACCCGTTCCTTTGTCCAAGTTCCTTTGCCGTCCGGGTAATGCCCGTTATACAGCAAGCCCAGATTCTGAATCCCGCCAGTAGCATCCCCAGACTGCTGGAGACCGTAAGGCTCAGGCTGCACCGGCTCCGCTCCGACGATCAAGCCGTCCGCGCCGATAATCGTCACCTCGTCGATCATACTCCATGCCCTTGGATGCATGGAGAACACCACTTTCACATACCGAGCGTACACGAGTCCTTCGGTATAATCGCCACGCTTGACGGCTCCAGTCTCTGCGCTGCCGTCCCACGTAAACGTCTCGATGTCGGTCTGATCGCCCCATAACAATTTGGTCGCATTATGGGACAATACGCCCCAGTTCACCTCATCGTCCGACACGTAGAATGAAACGGTGAGCGGTACGAGCGTTTCATTGTTCGGCCAATCGTGCAGGAAACGAGCGTTCACCTCCTGGATTGTCTTTTGCTCGCCTAGATCAAATACAACCGATCGGGATTTCATGTTGCGGTGGCCCACCCAGTTGCCGCTGTTACGCGATAGATCGGCAGCATTGCCGTCCGTCAGCTTCGTCCCGTCATCCGGGAAAGCGTCCTCCGGCTGTTCCGACCAAGTGTACGTTTTCCCTTGAGCCACATTGTAGAAGTCGGCGTTTTCTCCGCCCGCCTCCTCCGCATACACGGAGGATATCAACGAGAACAGCATGAACGGAACAAGCAACAAAGCAGTCAAACTTCGTCTAGTTTTCACCTAAGCTCACGCTCTCTTTCTATGCATAATTAGTTCTGCTCCTGGGCTTGCAATTCTGCAAGCACATCGAGCATGTTCAGAATGACGACCACAGCTTCAGCACGCGTCGCCGAGGCGAACGGAGCAAACCGGTTATCCCCGCGACCTTTCATTACTCCCGCCTCTTGGGCTGCTGCCACGTACGGCTTCGCCCAAGCCGGGATTTGATCCGCATCCGCATAAGAGAGCTCATGCCCTTCCGCAGTCTTCAAGCCCAAGCCGCGAACGATCATCGCTGCCAGTTCTGCTCGGCTAATCGAAGCCTTCGGTCGGAATGTCCCATCCGCATAGCCGCTAATCAGGCCGGATTCCAAGGCTTGCGCGATATAAGGCTTCGCCCAGGTTTGAATCGAACCTGCGTCCGCGAAGTCCAGCGAACGGTTCGCACCTTGCAGCTTCAACGCTTTAACCAGCATGACGACGAATTCGTCTCTGCTGACCGTCTTATTCGGCTTGAACGTCTCGTCGGTATAGCCCGCTACGAATCCAAGCTCAACCGCCCGTTTGATGGACGCTTCTGCCCAATGGCTAACAATATCGTTCAGCCGAACCGTTGTCGATCCACCGTTTTGGCCTTCTTCCGGATCTGGAATTACTGGAGTCGGAACCCATCCTCCGCCACCGGAGCTAGGCAACGCTTTGATTTTGATCTTGAACGTTTTCTCCGCGGATGCAGCTCCCTTGCTGATCGTCGCGGTCAGCACGACCTCCATGTCGCTGTCTGACGGACGTTGCAACAACTGTCCGTTGGCATTCAGATAGTCGGGCTTCGAGCTGCTCCAGACGATACGTGTGCCGAGCTGTCCTTTCTGCGGAAGATAGAGATTCGCGGCGATGCTTTCATTCACATTAAGCTTGATCAGCCCCATTACATCTTCGATCGTTAGACGATCGCGCGCAACGCTCAGCCCTGCATACGCCTGCTCGGCCTCAGGACGAGACAGCTGGGCGGTTTGAACTGCCGTAGTCGCTTGCCCAATCGCTTGCTGAAGCTGTGCCCAGCCCTCAGGTGAGTAATTGTCCTCCACGAGCTTGTCGGCCTCGATAGCCGTCAACAGATCGATAATCGGCCGTAGATTACCGAGCTTATATTCCTCGCCGTACACTTCAAATTCCTCAAAGGAATAGCCGAACATGGTAGCTCTGGACACGCCTTCGAACTTCACGTATCTGGCTGGCGTGCTTTGGAAGGTAGTCACGACGCGTCCCGGCTTGCCGTTAATCTCGCCGTTGTTGTCTTTCACAACGTTCGTCCAGTTCTCCTTGTCCTCGGACACGAGAATGCGGTACTTCGAGCCGTAAGCCGTTTGCCACAAAATAGATACAGCATCAATGTTCTTCACTTCACCCAGATCCACCATGAACCAGGTATCGTCCACCCAATCGCTGGACCATCTGGTGTCCCCTCTGCCGTCCACCGCTTTGTCCGCCGTGTAGGACGTGGATTCCGGCTGCGAGGATTCGGCTTGCTTATGCAAAGCCAGATTTCCATGCAGGTCCACGTAGGTGTTCCTTACGATGAGTTCATCAATCAGGCCTTTAAAAGCATTCGTTTCACTGCCAATTTTGGCTACTGGCAATACGAACGTTTCCAGCTTGGAGCCGTCTTTGAGAGTAGCCGTATACTCACTGCCGTTAATGAAGATGGAGGTCCCCGTGTCGTCGCCGATCATAATGACATGGGTCCATCGATCGGTCGGCAGCTTATAATTGAATTCGCTGACGTAATTTTCTTTCGTGATGGCCAGTTTGCCGCTGCCCCCAATGTTGTATTTCAGCTGTCCGTCCGGAGATTCCAGCAGCACAGCTCCTTGCGGGTTGTCAGCGTCCGGTTTGATCCACATGGACATCGTCCAGCCGAAACCGAGCGTGCGAAGCGGCGTTTCCACATAACTGGCTCCGCCTTCGAGCCTCACTGCTTGCCCGAAGATTCCCTTCTCCGTGCCTGCATTCACCGCGTTCCCGTCAAAGCCATTGCCAGAACGATCCGCGAAGCCTTCGTCGAAAGTATAATCGAGCACGATATTACGCTCATTGTGGACTTGAAGCTTGTGCGACTGATGAACACCCGGCGGGTCCACGTAATTTGCAGCATCCGCCTGGAAGCTAGCAAAGTTCCGATCGATGCGGTTGCCTCTCCACAGCTTCTCCGCCAACACTTGCATGGAAGGCAAGATCCGCTGATGCGAGTCCGCCATGGAGACGCCCTTCTCTACGGACACGTCGTTCCAGAGCGCGAACATGCCGCCTTTTACTTGCGGATGCGCATAAGGAAGCTTCGTCTCCAGCCAATCGTTAGGCTCCCATTCGTTGTAAATGAAATCGTAATTCAAATAGTTGCGGTACAACTGCGGAACGACATAGAGCAAGTTCGTGTTAGTATTGACAACGTCGTAGCCAAGCTCAATGGCCTGCAGGACGCTTCCGTACGGCTCATACCAGATGTCCATCGTCGCATTGTTGCTGACTGGCGTTGTGCCGTCGTATGCCGATAGACTGCCCCACAGACGAGCGCGCTTGCCTTTGCTGTTAATGTGATTAAGCAGCATATCCGTGTATCTGCGGAACGCCTCTTTGTCGTTGCCGAAATATTCATCCGTGCCGACGTGCACGTCCGGGCCGACGAAGGTCGGATTGCTGCCGTCGAGATACTCGTCAAAGAGTTCTTTAATGAAGTCGAGCGTCTCTGGACGATTGATATCGAGCTGATTGTTGCTGCCCAACCTAGGGTCGTAAGCGATGAACGCGCCGGAATGGCCCGGCGTATCGATTTCCGGCACGACGTTCACGCCGTATTCCATCCCAAGCAGCTGCAGATCTCTGAATTGCTGCTTCGTATAGAAGCCGTCCTTGCTCGTCACTCCCGGGAATTTCTCGCTCTCCAGACGGAAGTAGCCGACATCGCCGACATCATCGTTCAGGTGAATCTGGAACCGGTTCATCTTATAGTAGGACATCAGTTTGACATAGTCCCGCAAAAATTCGATCGTATAAAACTTGCGGCTCACATCGAGCATGAAGCCTCGATCCGCGTATTTCGGATAATCGCGCGATTGCCCCTTGGGCATCGTCTTATGATCGGCAGCGTGGCCAAGCAGCTGCAAGATCGTTCTCGTACCGAACATGACGCCCTTCTGTTCGGAACCAGCAACGGAAGCATATTCACCTATATTCAGTTCATACCCCTCAGTCCCCAACCGTGCTTGCGCAGCATCCAGCAACAAGAAGATGTCCCCTGCTTGAGGTGAGCCAACCGTTACTGTCAGCGGCAGCTTCGTTAATTCAAGCAAGTCCTGCTGCAAAATGTCTGCCGTTCCCTGCAGAGCCACCTCATCCTCCGCACGAATGACGATTTTCGTCTTGTCCGTCAAGCGGAACTCGCCTGTTGCGCCCAGCCACTCACGCAAAGAAGGAATGACACGCGGCTCCGGGTTCCGATCACCCGTCTGCTTGAAGAGACCAGGCACTGTGACTAGCGCATTATCCGTTAAGAGATATGTCGGATCGCTGTCGCTTTGGATTTGCAGCAGCAGCTGAACCTGAGTATCGACTAGCGGCGCTTGGATAGTGCCCTGCGCATCGATAACCGGCAAGCTGTCTGTGTTCATCAACGACAGCGTATAACCCTCCGGTACAGCGGGCAGATTCAACTGAGTGTCTCCTTCGGAGACGACGATGCTGTGTTTGACCGCGTCCATCATAGGCGGCAACAGCGGTTTGCCTTTGTATACCTCGAATTCCCAGAAGGAGTATCCGTAATAGATACCCTCAATTGGACGTCTCGTTACTCCTTGAAACTTGACGTATTGCGCCAGTGTCGGCTCGAAATCGATCGTATCCTCGACTGGTCCGCGGGCGACGAGCACGCGGTTGTCCGCGAATACGTTCCTCCAGGTTACCGCATCGTCAGACACGAGAACTTGATATTGTTCCGCGGGAGTCTGCCAGTTGATGACGACTCTTCCGATTTCTACAGGCTCGCCCAGATCAACGTAAAACCACTGGTTATCCGTTCTTTCTGAAGACCAGCGGCTTGCATCCCGATTGCCGCCGTCGACCGCTTTCTCAGGTCCGAAAAAGTCTACTTCGTTCGACGACGAATAAGCCGTCTTTCCTAAAGCCAAGTTCCCTGTTGCGGCTTTGGACTTCTCCGATGAAACGGCAACTAAGATGAAAGCGATAACAAAAAACACTAAAAAAATATTCCTATACCGTAAACGCACTAAGATCCCCCCGTTGTTTATTAGCTCGAATTTTACTCCAGCTTACCGCATGACCCTCCATGCTCAACTCCTGCTGCAATTTTATTATAAGTAGGGGCATTCGTTTCTTCGATATACTTGTGTTTACAATCCATATACAATTGTGGACATTCTGTCTTCTACGGTGAATCGAGGCTAAGCATGCCAGCATTTCGGTCATATCTGTTTCCAATTAATAGAACAAAATCGTGATCCTTTCGAAGAGTAGCGAAAAAGAAAAAAGCCATTTCAGTTGAACTGGCTTTTCTTCATGTTATGGAATATCGAAGACTAGGGCGAAGAACTATTTAAGCGTAAAATAGGCTGTCGAGACTTTCTCGACAGCCTGGCCATCACGATTTGTGATGGCGTTCCCTTCATATGGAGCTTAGATGTAACGACTCGCACATGCTCGTCTATCCGTCATGGGATGTCCGGATCCTGATCTAATGGCTGACGAAGCCAACTCGACGAGGACTTATAGCAGCAGATTCAGACGCCGTGCTCCTCCGCATTCGCTCCGTCGGCGCAGACTGAACCCCACGAGTTCGCCCCATGTAGGCCTATCCGGTGTCAGGTGACAAGAATCTGTGCCCTTATTCATACTCGCTTTGCTTCCAAATTTCTAGCCAGCTTTGCACGTATTGCGCCGATTCAAATCGATAATCTCGTTAATGCCGTATTCTTCGAATTTATCCAGCAGCGGGTCGCTGCCGTGCTTCAACTTGAAGTCCATTTCTTCCGGATAGAGCGGGACGATGGCATAGAAGTGTACGGTCCGCCCATCCTCCATGTGAAGTGAAAGAAAATCTTCGTTCACATCAAGGGGAGGCAGCAAAATGATTCCGCTCATTTCCGTTTGCTGCGATAGCGGTTCGGCCGGATCTCCATTAGGCACCGTATGCTCCCAGCCTAGCCAAGTGTCGTAGTCATGGGGAAAACCGGCCAACATTTTCAGCCATCGAATAGGCCAATAGTGATCCGGATTTTGTAAATCTTCTTGCGAGATCCGCCAATCCGGCGGCAAGCAGATCATCAATTCCGCGTATTCGTAGCCTTCCGCTCCTTCTGGCGTATTCATGGGCATAAAGCTCATGCCCGTTGTGAATAAAGTATAATAATTGCGTTCGGGAGTTGGTTTTATGAAGTGGACGTCAATATGAACGACATCCGATAGGATTTCGTGGAAAACGGAATCGACTTCCCCGATATGCTTGCGCACGTGGTCTTCGATTTTCTCGATCCATTCTTCTTCCCCGTATACCGGAGGCCGCCATTCATGCTGTCTATCGCTATAGCGATAGATTGGGTTCCCCGACTCCGAATATTCCGTAGATTTAGACATGTTCGCCTCTCCTTTTCTTCCTCAATTTTCATCTATTTCATCATAGCAGAAAGACTATATACAAGGGATAAACCCCATCTTCCCCAATACTCTTCATGCTTTTGAACTTACAGGCGTTTATCTAGGTCTATGAGAAGTGATTTCGATCTCCGCTTAGTCACAGACAAGCGTGGATTCATCAAACCCTAGTTATTTAAGTGCCGCTCAGGCTAACTCCCCTTCCCTCCCACTGTTGATCATCCGTCGGGAATGGGACAATGCTCTTGTCACCATCAAATGACAAGAACTTGAGCCCATAAATCAAAAAAGCCACGATTTACGCAACTTGTTATGGAACAAAGTTTCTGTCAACTGACACCAGCCGTACTAGCTTGCGAGGGTGCCCTGCTTGAACTGGCCATCAGCGTGGATCTGTAATGCCGGCGGATATCAATGAAACTTTGCAGTGTTGCCTAAACCACCTTTTCTAAAGGTATGGTGAAATAATCAATCTTCTTGATCTTTAACCCAATTTTCGAATTCGGATGCCTCTTTGGGATCATTTAGACGATAGATCCAAGAAATCTCTTTTTCATCATCTAAATAATCTGTTACTGAAAAAACAACTATACATTTTTGAAAAAATCCATCTGATCTCAACTGTTCCAGAGCGAGTATGCATGAATCATATAGGTATCCCTGAAAATTGGTAAACTGTTCATCTGTATGGGGTGATTTATGAAACTGCTCGATGACTTGCTGTACGTCATTAAACCACTCATGACCAGAGAATTCATACTTCCACTCGGCGGAACTCCATTTGTAGTACAACGGTTCGTCCGGGTTTTTTTCGCATTTCTCCTTCAGATATTCTTTTGTGTTTGCAGAAGGGCAAACCGTCATTGCTCCTTCATCTGAATAGAGTCCGAAGGCGCAAAACTCATCGGTTGGGTTAGATTTTCGTAATTCGGAAAAGGAGTTTTGAGCTGAGTCTCTAATTAATTTCACAAGATCGATATTTTCTAGCATTTTTCACCTCATAAGAATATGTCTCTGCCTAGCAAAGGTCTTGGGTATTTCCTGCGCTGCTCTTCGGTAGCGGCCTTCCATTCTGATTCCAGCTTGGCCAGAGGATGAAGCCGTCGGGCTCGTAGAGATACTCGGCAAGATGAAAGCCGTGAATCACTCCGGCAAGCAGGCCGCCATCATAGAAGAAGCTCGTTCGCCTGAAGGCGTCCTGCTTGTCTATGCTCCGGCCCAGCGCGTCATAGCTATGGCCGCCGATGCCGTGTAGTACGTTTATTCAATGTGATTACAAATATCGATTAAAATTCATGAACCTGTTAAAAGGAAGAGTAAAGTAATAGAGTTGATGTCGCAGTATGCAAGTCGTTAGCAGAATCTGGATTCTACCCTTGAGTGCTTATATACGAAGTTACTTAGTTTCCTTTCGATGATTGTTGCTTAATGACAGCTTCTTTTGCTCTAAGGACAATATCATCCACATCGGAAAACTGACGCTCAATAGATGCTAGTGCCTTCAATAAAAAAAGGCCAAGATTTTTATCTCCTAGGCATAATTCCGTTTCGGCGAATAATTCGATGTCTTCGAGTTTTTCTATATTTTTTTTGTTATTGATGTTTTTAGGATATTCGATGTATTTATGGAGGGTTAAGACTGCATCTTCGCCCTTAGTTTTAAAATCGCGAACAATTCCGTTGAATATGGTGTCTTTGAATCCTTCCTGGAGCCTGCCTTTTTCATTCCGTGCATCCGGATGAAATGTCGCCAAATAATTTTCGTTTCTTATAGCCTGATCATTGATGATGTAGGATATTTTTTCTTCGTCAAGAATCTTTATTATTTCATCAATTGACTTAAACTTTAGTCTTGCAAATCTTGCTGGAGAAAATTGCTTGCGTAAAGAATCTTCATTATTTGAAAGATATGCCCTAAAAGAGATTTCAGAATTTCCTTCTAAGAGTTCTTTGAAAAAAACAAGATGCTTTTCATCTACCATATCTGCCTCCTGTACTTCTTGAGCTTTTGGGTATATTATGGTCACGCATCATTTTTATTGATCCATCCGTCAGAATGAATGGCAAAATGTAATGCATTGGTGATATCTGTAATCTGTCGAACCAATTAATCCAGATCTCTAGCCCAACTAACTAACTCTTCATCTTCAAAATTATATGGATTTTTGTAAATATTAGAGTAATAGTATTCAGAATCCAATAAATTTCTAATTTTATTGAAAACATTATTGGTGGCATGAAATCCATTGCTGATGGGAGCGGTGAAGGCAAGTGAACCATTATGAAATCCATCTAAAGAACCCGAAAGCTCTCGCTTGACTATAGATTCAGCTGCTTTTATCTTTTCTTTGATAGGCTGTTCGTTGTAAATTTGAATGCAGAAATTTCCACCATGTTTTATTAATTCAAAATCTCCGCTCGGATGGAGTTTTATTATATCTCCTTTCGCAAGGCCTAGAGCTAGCCCTGGTGATGCACATAATTTGAATTTTTGATCGCTTAGGTATTCTGCAGGAAGCTCTTCTAAAACAGTTCCTTGTGAATTTGTGTCAGCAATAACCTTAATCAATGTTATTTTATCTTCCATACGATGCTCCTCATCTACCTCTTAGGATAAATTCCGCTAACATAACGGACCTCCTTGAGTCGTTTGTATATTTGAGTCCGGTTAGATCATTTATTTTTAAACAAATCATATTCCTATTTCCCACATTTTCACCAATACTTTATCGACCCTGCGATCCATATCTGTCCCGTCAAACTTTGGAAAGTTTAGTTCGCTTACGATTTTTCCGTCTCGCATAAACATAATGCGCTCTGTCCTCGCCGCAACCTTTGCATCGTGAGTTACAAGCATAACCGCAGTGCCGTCTGCGTTAATTTCAGAAAATATATCCATAATCTGCTCCGCAGATTTTGAGTTGAGCGCACCCGTCGGCTCATCTCCGAAAATGATTTTTGGGCTGTTCATAAGTGAGCGGCATATTCCCGCACGTTGAAGCTGACCGCCCGAAACCTGTGTAACATCTCGCTTTTCAAGCTCCGCAATGCCCACCCTTTTCATAAGCACTCTTGCCTTCTCTGATATTTTTTCGGCGTTTTTTCTATTGTCGCGCATTGATGGAAGAATGATGTTGTCGAGGATATTTAGATTTTTTAGCATAGTCGGCTGTTGAAAAACAAATCCCATTTTTGTTCTACGTATATCTGAAAGCTCATTCTCAGAGGCCGCCGATAATTCCCTGCTGTCAAAAACGACCTTTCCACTGTCAACTTTGTCCATTCCGCTCAATGCAAACAATAACGTCGATTTTCCCGAGCCAGAAGGTCCCATAACCGAAACGAACTCTCCCTCGTTTATTTCAACGGACACTTCATCAAGAACATTACGCTGTTCATCGCCCTCGCCAAAAGACTTTACTATATGATCACCGATAATAATCTTAGTCATATGTCTACTCCTTTATATTTTCGGATATTTTTATTTGTCCCGCGCCCGATGTTCCGATCATTGTTGCGATAAGTACCGCGCAAATCATCATTAGTGGACTAAACAGATACGCCGAAAGAGGATTTACTGCAAAATTAAACGTGGACGCTCCTAACGACGAAATAATCAAACCCGCAAGCATCTCTCCGAGAGTGTTTGCCAGAAGCGTGCCGAGAACAATTCCGACAATCAGAACGAATACCGTACGCGAAACATACTGCGCCTTAATATCCGAGTTTGTAAAACCGAATGCTTTCAGTACGGCAATCGAATATCGGTCCTTTGCCACAAGCATTTTCATAAATAACAATGTAACTAGTACCGTTATAACTAACGCAACGGCGACGGCGGCGTAGGAGGCCATTTCGACGGAGCTTATTGTAGAGCCAAGGGTCTGTGTAACAAATTCATCAATATCTGAAGTCTTTGCAAAATCAAACTTGTCCGCATATTCCGCAACCTTCACGTCAACAAGAGATTTATCCGAAAGTTCAGCGCTGACAATGCTCCACATAATGCCCGCTGAATTGTCGGCAAATACAGCCTTGGCGGTTTTGCCACCGTTGGTAATGTCGGAATAGATTCCGCTAACCGTGAGATCTTTCTCCAGTCCCTCAATCACCAGCGTAATGACATCGCCAACCTTTTTGTTCATCTCATCGGCATATATAGTCGAAAATGCAATTTCATCATTTGCTGCGGGTGCTTTGCCCTTGGAATATACGATAGGAAATATCGAATGGTCGCCAAGCTCAATTTTAATATTTTCCTCTGATTCGTTTTCCGTTTTTGCCTTGAATGTTTTTGTTGTAAGAACGCCAACCTTTGATATGGCTTGATCGCTTTTCATCGTCTCAACGATTTCAGTGACTTTTCCAGAGATATTATCGATATTGTTGGTCTGTATGCGCAGATCGTAGTTTCCAATCCCCATATAACTGATGAAGCTTTTTGAGGAAATCGTGTTGTACAGGTTCTGCGGAACAATCATGATAAATGCCGAAATCACCAGCACAGCTAGCATTGTGGCGTATAGTCTTTTCCTTGAGAGAACATCTTTGATACCGAGAAAAATATTCGTCGTGTTAAACAGTCTGCTTCCGCTCAGGGTAAAACGCTTAGCACCCCTGTTTTTGTCCTGGGAAGTGCCAAAGCGTATGGCTTCCGCGGCTGAAATTTTCCGAAAGCGTTTCAGCACTCCGTTAACATAGGCCATAATGGCAAGGAATACTAACAATATACCGATAATTCCTAAAACCACGGCAAAAGAAGAATTTTTACTTTCCCCCATATAAAGCCGTATATTTTCAAGAAGCATGCCTTTGAAAACAAATGAAAGAACAAAACCGAGAATAGAGCCTGCCGCCGCAATTGCCATGTATTTCGCTAGATAAATCTTCTTGATGTCCGAGACACGCAGCCCAATAGCTTTCATAACACCAATCTCGCGATAATCGTCTTCGATTTTTGCAAGGAGCGTAAAGCGTATGCACATGAATGCGACGACCACGACAAGCAGGCTTACCAGAAGGATAACCCCAATCATCATCCCGTCGGAAATGGCATTCATCATTTTAAAAAGTGAATATGTAACCGTTGGCCCGTTCATTTCAAGTCCTGCGGAGGCATATGCCGTTTCAAATGCACCTAACGCCGACATATCCTTTAATCTGAATTCAATCAAATACTCTATGTTTCCAAGGCTTTTTATTTCCGCATAGTCATTGCTGCTTACAAGAAATCGCTTTGATGCGGAAAGCGAAGAATTCATTGTCGAATCGCGGAGAAATCCCTTAACGGTAAATTCTTTTCCACTTATTACGGCCTTGTCACTAATCTTTGCAGTGTTATCCTTCAAATAGCTTACCGGAACATAAATCTCACCGTCAGATACGTTGATGACGTTCCCGTCCAGATCTAGAAGATAATCGAATTTTCCGCTCTGTACGCTTAAACCGTTGTCCTGAACGCTGTTCGCAAGCGAATTATCGCCCAATATAATCTCCGCTCCGTCAATGTTCAGAAATTCCGCCACTTGAAATTCATCGACGCTGCTGTTTTGCTCCGCAAAAGCCGTAAGCCTCGCAGTATCAATCTCACCCGAATGCATCTGCATAAAATGTGGAGTTTTAGCTTGTGTCATTAGCGTATCCAGCGCGCCAGAGAGATTGACAACGAGTATCGCCGCGAGTGAAACAAGCATAGCTGAGGCAGCGACAAATACCATTGTTGTCACCGTTATCGCTTTGCTCTTAAAAATGTCATTGCGGATTATTCTGCTAAACATAACTCACCTCTGTATTATTTCCCTAAGGATTTTCCAGATTTATTCGTCGCTTCCTCTATCCACCGTCAAACATCTGCATTACATCTATAAGGCCTCCGCTTTTGACACCAAGCAGCCTTTCTACATTAAAAACAAAGGCCTGTATGCGTGAAGCACGCTCCTCGTTCGTCATTTGAACCATATCATCATCAAAAACGGTATTCGCATAAATCACGACCATTTCCATGCATTCATACGGGTATGGCGTGTGGAACAGTCCCTGTTGGATGCCCTCGTGGATGATTCCCGTCAGTATCGGCGTAACGCCATTAATAATGACCTTTTCTATTTTCTGATGCATAAGCGCGTTCTGCGGCTTGTGAATATGCTCCATAATTTCCTTGCTGCTTCCGCCGCTTAAGTTCAGTGCCATAACAACACGAATAATGCGCTCGACTACAGGTATGCTATTGTCTGTTGCAATTTCCTGCGTCGTGCCTAAAAGACGGACACTATACCGCTCAATCAGCGCGTCCATAATATCCACCTTCGACTTAAAGTGATGATATAATGTTCCTCGCGCAATGCCGACCTTTTCGAGAATATCGTTTGTACTTGTGCCGTCAAAGCCCTTCTGGCCGAAAAGCTCATCAGCTGCGTCAATGATTTCGTTCCTGCGTTCCTCAGCTTCTTTTACAACTCTCATCTTTACATCTCCTCAACAAACCGACCGACTGCCTGTCTATGAATCTTTCTTTTAAAGAATAACATATTATTCTATGATGTTGTCAAGCAGATTCAGTAAATAAGGCACGGACTGAATCCCTGACAAAAGCGATCCGTGTCTCGTCTCTACACAACGCAAAAAAGACACCTAACACGGTGTCTTCTCTGATGGTATTGGTGGAGGCGAGGGGATTTGAACTCTCATCGCCTCCACTATGCTGAATTCCTCACATGTGTCGAGGCAATAACAGTAACTGGCCCAATCGGATGATTAAGTATATTTTGATCGTGTTTATAGCTCTCAATCTGTTGCACAATGGCTAATTTCTCTGAGGCACTAAGATTATTTTCGGGCATGAAAAATGCTCCCCTCACAGCATACAGGTTATATTATTTCACCAGTCTACCGTATGGGGAGCATATCAAGATTCAATCGCAGAACAGCCTCTTTAGGTTATCTGAAACTCTTATTTACTCCAAATTCGCTGCAGGATAACTGCCGCTTCGGCGCGAGTGAGAGAGCTGTTCGGCGCCAATTTGCCGTTCGATCCTTGCACGATACCGGCATTGACTAGTGCTGCAACACTGTCTTTCGCGTAAGAAGCTACCGATGCCTCGTCGCTAAACGCATCCAAAGTGCCGCCTGTCGGCAACGCTTTGCCTGCGGCTTTCGCCGCGCGCGCCGCGATGACCATCATGTCTTGACGCGAGATCTTGCTGTTTGGATCAAACAGATTGCTGCCCGTGCCTTGAATGATGCCGAGCTGCGCAGCGATCTTGACCGCATCGTAGTAGTATGCGGAGGAATCCACGTCGGAGAACATCGTAACGGAAGCATTGTTACCTTTAAGCTCCAATGCGCGAACGAGCAGCGACAGGAAGTCCGCTCTCTTGATGGAAGCATTCGGATCGTACGCGTTCTCGCTCGTGCCGTTTATGATGCCGCGAGATGCCATCGCTTCGATTGCTTTCTTCGCCCATGGTACGGGCTGAAGATCTCCGAACGATTTCACAACGAACACAACTGCATAGTTACTGAAGTGAGTCGTCGAGAATTTAACCGTACCGCTTGCTGCATCGTAGCGGGCATTAGGCACAGGTGTCGCTTTGCCGCTGACGTCGATGTACCAGATGATGATGTGATCCGGGTTGCTCAGCTCTTCAGCCGTCGGCGTGTAAGGTACGGATACCGTTACAGGCGCGTTCGGGTTGTTCCAAGCAACAACGGAGTCGCCTGCCAAAACTTCGAGACTAATGACCGGATGGTTACCGATTTGCTGGCGGAGATCATTGCTGAGTGCTTCAGTCGAGACCTTGCCCAAGCGAACAGATACGAACTCGGAGCTGCCGACTCTCGTGCCTGCCAGCATGTTGCTAGGAAGCTCGACCGTGCCGTTCACCGTCTTGATCACAAGTACTGTCGATCCGGAATCTTTCAGACTTTGAAGCGGCAATTGCACGTCGTATGAATTTGCGCCTGCCGTTGCAGGAATGTCGATTGTAACTTTTTTCTTGCCAGCAGCGTTAGTTACAGCTTGATCGAACGCTTTCTGCAGATTGCCGGCAGAGATGTTGGACGATGCCTTACCGTTATTCACGGTAACTTTTGGTATGATTTGGCCGTTTTCAGCCGGTTGTTCAGTCACCGGAGGAGACGTGACTGTATCGGTCGGAGGCGAAGTGGCGCTCGTCGTTGCATTTACGACTGCGGATGCATCCGATACCAGTTCCCCTTTAACTGCCTTCACGTAGTAGTAGTACTTCGTTGAAGCCTCCAGACCCGTATCCGTGAATTCGGAAACCGGTACGCCGGAAGCGATTACCGTGAAAGAACCGGATTCGGACGTTCCGCGATAGACGGAGAACGTTACGCTCGTGTCTGAAGTGGTGTTCCAATTCAGCTTGATCGAGCTAGCGTTCACGGCGGAAGCCATTACGTTCGCAGGCGCCGCCGGTGGCGTTGCAGGAGAATTCTTACCGGAAAGCGTAAGCACTCCAAAAACGGACGTGTCTTGATAACCTTGGCCGGTCAAATCGTTCCATGCGGCAACGCTCTGACGAGCGCCGTTTTTACCGTCGTTGATTTGCACGTCAAGGCCTAGCTTCATGTTGTTTTCCGGCGTGATCGATGTTAACGGTATTTTCATTTCTACCGTGTAGTTCGTTCCGGAAAGAGAGGTGGCTGACTCGAAACCGGCTGCTTTGCTTGACGGATTGAAAGTTGCCTGGTTCATATAGTTTACTCTGTATTGTCCATCATCCGACTGATAGGAAGCTGTCTTACCATTATTCTCGTCTATGAACACTTCGACGGAATCTTGTTCATGCGCATTCGGGCTAGTACTGTCCAGTTCCGCATTATCAGTAACTTGGATTTGCACATACAGGTTGTGATCATCCCAGAGCGCTCTGGCTACACCGCGTGCACCTTGCCAGGCCATCTGGAACTTGTTGATCGAGACTTCAGGCGCATCGCTCCAGATCGCGTCAATGGTTCCGTCTATGACCGGCGTACCGTATTTAGCGGAAGTTTGATTAGCTGTTGCCGAAGCCGGCGGGTGCTCCGCTATGAACTTGCTCGGATCGATAACGCCGTAATAGGCAAGCTTCGCTTGCAGGTTGTTATCGAAGAGCAACGGCGGTTGTTCTTTTCTCCAGCTCGTCGCGTCGTTCAGACCCCAGAAGGTGACTCTGGCGATATTCGCGGCGTGCTCTTTGTAAATTTGGAATAGCTGCGCGTACAAGTAGCCTTGCGCGATTGCTTCCTTTTCGGTGATCGTGCCGCCGTTGCCGGCCGTTACGTCCAGCTCGGTAATGCTGACTTCAACGCCCAAGGAGATAAACCGCTCCAACGACGCTTTAACATTGTCCGGCTTCGTGTTGACGTTGTAATGCGCCTGCATGCCGACGCCGTCGATCAGCTTCTTGCCCGGATGCGTAAGTGCGTACTTGTCGTTGATCTCTTTGACCATATTGTAAATGGCAGTAGCTTTGTTCTGGTTATCATCGTTGTAATCGTTGTAATAGAGCTTGATATCCCAAGACGGGTTTGCGTCCAGCACTTCTCTTGCCGCTAAGAATGCTTGCTCCACGTAATCGTTACCGATCGCCGTTTTCCAAGGAGAGGTGCGCAGGGCAGCAGTCCAATTCGTCGGATTAGAAGGATTGTCGTTCATCGCTTCGTTGACGACGTCCCAAGAAATCAAATTGTTGCCGTATTTCTCAGCGTAGTGCGTCATAACCGTTTGGATGTGCGTTCTCATATTGGCGAGTGCCTCGTCGCGGCTCAAAGGCGAACCGTTCGAAGCAGTCATCCACGCAGGCGTCTGCTGATGCCATACGAGCACATGGCCGTGTACTTTCATCCCTGCGGCGATCGCTTTATCGACAAGCGAATCCGCATAAGTGAAAGTACCTTTCACCGCCTGCGTTGCATCCGGTTTCATGGCGTTTTCCGCCGTTACGACATTATGATGCAATTTGAGAAGCTCCAGGCGAGTGCCATCGAAATCCGCCGCGGATACCGCATTGCCGATCAAGAAATCGTCTTGATACTTTGTCTTGATTGGCGTCAAGTCTTTTTGTACGGAGATAGGGATCGAGCCCGTGTTCACAAAGCTGATATCGTCGATGTAGAAAGAAGCGGTCTTGTTGCTGGAGCTCTCGACGTAGATGGTCAAATATTCGTCGCCTACGCTGGAGTAACGATAGGTGCCTTCAAGCTTCACCCATCCGTCGGCAGCATTCACGGTTTTTGCTTGTATGGTGTTGTAGCTGGCGGTGCTGCCGTTGCCGACTTGCGTGGACAACTGAAGCTGCGAGCTGGTCGGCGAGATCAGCTTGACCCATGCCGTTACTTTGTACTCACTGCCTTTGTCTACGTTCTTCTCGACGCGAATCGTCGGACCGTGCCAAGAGTCCGTTCGATCTGCTACTTTCAAAGCATAAGAACCGTTGTCGGTATGGTTGGCTTCATTCGTAACGGTCAACGTTTCCGTTCCCGCGCGACCGACAAAGCCGCCCTGCGATTGATCCTCGAACGTAATAGTAGTGAATGGCACAGCTGGAGTTCTTGGAGGCTCGGCGCCAGGCGTAACGTCTTTAATTACGAATTCGTCCATATAGAAGTCGGCTTTCGCCGTGGCGGTTTCATCTGGACTGTAGATGTTAGCTTCGATCCAAACTAGGAATTCGGTCGTGCTGGCAGGT
Organism: Pristimantibacillus sp. Z349TD_6; assembly: GCF_056173205.1. Lineage (NCBI taxonomy): Bacteria > Bacillati > Bacillota > Bacilli > Caryophanales > Paenibacillaceae > Pristimantibacillus (SeqCode) > Pristimantibacillus sp. Z349TD_6. The sequence continues at coordinate 5,527,014 of NZ_CM149662.1, forward strand.
ACTTCGTAGCCTTTCAGTTCGAACGTCTTCCAAGCGGAGTCCGTAACGGCTTGGTTGCCGATAATCCATGGGTAGCTATCCGTACCGCCGGATTTGACTTTCGCGCCTAAGTGGTAGTTATCGGTTCCTTGAGCGGACCGGAGTTTGAACGAGATATCGTATTTATGACCGGATACCAACTTGCTGGTCAAATTGAGTGATACGGCGCTCTTTCTGTCCGAACGGTCCTTATACAGAAGGGATTTCGTTCCCTCGGATGCGTAGTCAGACGATACTACCGCAGTACCGGTGCCGTTCCATCCCAGATCCGTCCAACCGCCGAGCTGAACATCCTCAAAGCTTTGGGACAGGACGAAGAATCCTGGAGGAGGAGCTGCGCTTGTCTGGCGAATGACGATGTCGTCGATCGCGAAGCTTGTATTTTTACCGGCGTCTTCGGATTCGAAGTAGAGTTTAATTCCCGTAGCGGCGGTGTTATACGTATAAGTACCGCTCAGTTTCACCCAAGCGCCGTCGGTGACCGTCGTCAACCCGATTACTTCCTTAAACTGGTCGTTGCCGGTTAAGCCAGATTGCTCAATCGATGCCTTTAGCTGCGTAGAAGCCGCTCCGGTATCCAGCTTAGCGTAGGCGGAAATTTCGTATTCTGCGCCTTTTTCAAGCGTATTCGTCAACGCTAGGCTAGGCCCGTGGTAATTTTGGGCGCGTCCCGTCACGAGAAGCGCGTTCGATCCGGAGTGGGAGACGGCATTCGTTACGGTCGCCGTAGCGCCGTTGCCGGTCCACCCATTTATGCCGTTTTCGAATTTCTCGACAAGAACGGCCGGTTTGACGACTTTCACTTGGAAATCGTCGACGTAGAAGCTAGCGGTTTTACTGCTGTTGCTCTGTAAGTAGATTTGCAGGGCATTGGCGTTCATGTCGTATGTATACTCGCCTTTGACTTGTACCCATGCGTCTGCTGTTACCGTTGCCGCGGAGCCTGGATTCAGGTACTCGTTGGCTGCCCCAGTCTGTTGAGCGCCGAATTGGATGGTCTCAGAGCCGGTCGTTCCCTCTTTGAGTTTAACCCATGCGGAAAACTCGTAAACTGATTCCTTGTTCAGTATGCCGGTGGCGGCTAGGTTAAAGCCCGGGCCATTCCAGTTGTCCGTTCTTCCTTGCACTAAGAGACTGCCAGTTCCGCTCTTAGCGTCATTGGTCGAAGCCGTTACCGTCTCGGTACCGCGCTTAAACCACCCTTGCGTGCCGTTCTCGAAGTCGTTCGAAACGACGATGTTCCCGATCGCTTCCGGTGTGGGAGGCGTAGGTCCGCCGATCGCGGCTGCGAAGGTATTTAAAGTATCGTCTTTCTTAATGAGAATACGTCCCATCGCCAAGGCGTCGTCATCGCCGCTCCAGGCTTTGAAACCGACTTTAATTCCGTTCTCCGTCGCGGCTGCTTTTACGTCCGCGTTGTAGTTGCCGTAAGGATAGGCAAGAAGGATCGGATCTTTGCCAGTAATTCCTTTCAGGAACGTATTAGCGGATTGGATTTCCGCGGCCGCGGTCGCTTTGGTGATGCTAGTCGTCCATACGGCTTGATCATGCGTCTTTGTATGGTTTTGAAGACTGATGTTCGGGTTGTTTTTCAGCGTGTTCAATTGGCTCAGCGTCATTCCCCAAGAACCGATATTGTCCTGGATGACGAAAGATACCGCTTTCATATTGTACTGCGTCAATACAGGAAGCGCGTTTGTAATAAAATCCGGTGTTGCGTCGTCGAACGTCAGCAGAATCGGTTTCGAAGGAGCGGTTGCCCCGTTCACGATAATGTCGACGTACTGTTCCGCGGATACGGTGGTATAGCCGTTATCGTTCAAATACTTCATTTGTTTTTTGAAGTTGGCAGTGCTGTATTGATAATCTCCGGATGGATTATCAGTGATTACATGGTACAGGATGACAGGTATCGTTGCGCTCGCTGCATTCGCATTTGGAGCATACCAAAATTGCGGCACTAACAGTGCAGCGGCTAACAGTGAAAGCAATAGCTGTTTGAATCGTCTACTCATTTGATGTCCTTCCCCCTAGAATGGATTTTGATGTTACCTAAAGCGCTTTCAATCTTGATGTTGAATGACTTCTCCTTCCCGTATCTTCAATTATAAGGAGCGTTTTAATAGGGCGGCACCTAAAGAAGTAGAGATTCTACTATAAAAATTAAAGAAGATATTAGATCCGAATTTATTAACCACCAGCTAAATACAATTAAAAAGATATATCTCATAAATGAAGTTAATAGTAGTTATTGCATTTTCATTTTGGAAAATATGTAGGCTGTAACAGACCACAACAAAATGAGGATGGCGCAGAAACAACCTCTTCGCCATCCTCATTATTAGTTAATGAAATCTTTATTTACTCCAAATCCGTTGCTGGATAACTGCCGATTCGGTGCGAGTGAGGAAGCTGATCAGCGCCAATTTTCCCCTCGAGCCTTGCACGATACCGGCATTGACCAACGCTGCAACACTGTCTTTCGCGTAAGAAGCTACCGAAGCCTCGTCGCTGAACGCACCCAAAGTGCCGCTTGTCGGCAACGCTTTGCCTGCGGCTTTCGCCGCGCGCCGCGATGACCATCATGTCTTGACGCGAGATCTTGCTGTTCGGATCGAACAGATTGCTGCCCGTGCCTTGTTGACGACATCCCACGAGATGATTTTCTGCGTACTGCTCGTATTGAACTTGCTAAAATGCGTATGAATTTTATTTTTAGTAACTAAGTAAAATAATTGCTGAATTTCAACATACATACCTAAACTGTTCAAATGTTCTCACTTAGGGATTGGAAATATATACAAGCACAAAATCAAATAAAAAAAAACGGCATTTCTGCCGTTCTGATGATAAGGTATGGTGGAGCTAGGCGGAATCGAACCGCCGACTGATCGCTGCCAGCGACCTATTTTCCCCCTAAACTATAGCCCCTTATTTAGTTGTGACCCAACTCAACAACTTGAGTATAGCCCCCCAAGTTAAATCTTATTGCTCGTTTTTATTTCTTGGGTTGTGCGAACACTACATGGTGTGCTCCCAGCTGAGCTAAGGCCCCAAATGACGACAAGATTGATCTTAGCATAGGGTCGTCAAAACTGTCAATCCTTATCTATCATACCATTGAGCGGGTGTTTGGACAGCAAATTATTGAGCTCCTTCATGAACATATCAATGTCCTTGAATTGGCGATAAACAGATGCGAACCTGACATAAGCTACCTCATCTACAGGATAAAGCTCGTTCATAACGATTCCACCAATATCGCTGCTATCAACTTCGGCATGTGCCGTTGTGCGCAGCTCCTTCTCAACCTCGGATACGATTACCTCAAGGCGCTCCACAGGAACCGGACGCTTCTCGCAGGCGCGGATAAGACCCCGCAATATTTTGTCACGGCTGAACTCTTCACGGCTGCCATCTTTTTTGATGACGATCAGAGGCGTCTCTTCAATCATTTCGAATGTCGTGAAGCGGCGGCTGCACTTTTCGCATTCACGGCGGCGACGAATGGATTTGTTTTCGTTAGCTGGCCTGGAATCTAATACTTTCGTTCCGGCATAGTCGCAGTATGGGCATTTCATGATGCGTATTGCCTCCTTTCTTAGTCGCTAGAGCCTCAAAATGGACTCTTCGAAAAAAAATTTTAATTTCCATGTAATTCCTGTAATGAAGTTCAGATTTTTGCACATAATACTTTTACCAACCGCAAGGAGGTGAACATACATGAGCGCATCCCGCAGCAGTAACCAATTGGTAGTGCCACAAGCGACAGCTGCCCTTGACCAAATGAAATATGAAGTTGCTCAAGAGCTAGGCATCGCAATTCCGCAAGACGGATACTACGGCAACATGGCTACAAAAGACGCAGGCTCCATCGGGGGATACATTACCCGTCGCCTAGTGCAAATTGCCGAGCAATCCCTTGCTGGTCAATACAAATAATGATTCATTAAAAGTTGTATGAATAACCGAAGCTTTGGCAGGGCTCGTCCATGAAGAGACGAGCCTCCAAGGCTTCATTTATTTTCGTTATCGTTAAGGATCATCCATTAAAGACTCGGATATAAGTCCTTATACTTATTATAATAGTAAATGACTCTCTGCACATAGTGTCTAGTTTCTCCAAACGGAATTTCTTTAACCGATTCGATCGTTCCATCCCAAGTCCCCGAGTCAAGCCACTTGCGAACATTTCCTGGACCCGCGTTGTATGCAGCAATTGCAGCTATCTTATTTTGATCAAATTGTTGACTAAGAGATCTTAAATACCACGCGCCAACCTCAATGCTAACATCTGCACGATTCATAAGCATGTCATCCGTTACGGCTTGAAATCCTGCTTTTTGAACGACCCATGCAGCCGTATCAGGCATAATTTGCATTAAGCCCAGTGCACCCTTCTTCGATTCCTTGCCTGTCTGAAAATTACTTTCACTGCGAATAATCGCGGCGACTAAATGCGACTCAACGCCATAGTTAGAAGCACTTGCACGAATGTCTTCTTTGTAATGAACCGGATACATCCACTCCGCAAGCCAATCTGATTTGAGAAATAAAATTGTCAATAAACCGAGCAGCAGGACGAGCAGCACCCTTTTCTTTTGGAATACCCTCATGGCAAACACTTACTTTTCCAAAATTCATCCAGCTGACGCTTCGTCTCCTCCAGCGATCCGCTGTTATCGATGACCCAATCCGCTTTCAGTCTCTTTTGTTCAATGTCCATTTGCAGTGCGATGCGCCGGCTTGCTTCTTCTTCAGGCAATTGGTTTCGTTCCATTAAGCGTTTTTTCTGAAGCTCAGCGGGTACATATACGACCAAAATGCCTTCGTACAGATTCTCCTGCTTCGTCTCGTATAGCAGCGGCACGTCAGCTACTACTAATCGTTCTGGATACTGCTCTGCGTAAGTATGTATGGTTTGCTGCATCCGCGCCCGTATAGCTGGATGGGTTATGGATTCAAGCTTTGCTAATGATTGTTTATCGCGAAACACAATTTCGCCGAGAGCTTTGCGGTTAAGAGAACCGTCCGTTTCAAGGACAGCTTGTCCAAACGTAGAGGCGATTGCCTCTAATGCTGGTTCCCCGGGAAGTACAACCTCCCTTGCGACTTGATCGGCATCGACCAGCAGCGCACCGCGTTCGACGAGCATGTTTGCGATTGTACTTTTGCCGCTGGCAATACCGCCGGTTAATCCGATTATCATCCTTTTCACCTCAAGTTATAACAGCTTCATGATTCCGATTATGATTAATAATATGCCTGGCAGCATAGCTAATGTCTGCATCCCTTTCCAAGCGGAGAAACGAAAGCCAAAACGGATGCCGCCTACAAGAAAAAGCGCGCTCGCCGCCGCTATGGTTAAAGCCGTAAGTAAGGAAGGCAATCCGATCAACGCAGCCCCAAGTCCAGCTCCAAATGCATCAAGTGATAATGCAAAGCCAAGCATGACGGCCTCCGATGCAGAGATAGTGCCTGATTTATCGACGTCAGCCGACTGTGGCGTGCGCAAAATCTGAATAACGAGCCCTAGACGCTTCAGCTCTACCATAACGACAAGCGCAGCACTCGCGATCTCTCCGGCATGTGTTTTTGCACCAGCTTCTGCCGAAGCAGCACTTTCTTGTACTGCGGTTTCTACGTGCTCATGCCTCACATCATCCTGCTGCTGTTTGTTTCGTCTAAGCTGCAATAGCGCCCAGACACCAATCAGCATGAGGACACATGCGCCAATGAGACGCGCAACGAATTCAGACAGGAACGTGGTTATCAATCCGCCAACTTGCATGGACAAATAAATAATAATACCAGAGCAGCAAGCAATAATCAGTATTGACACGATCGGTATGCGGATCCTCCGCAAACCGTAAGTAACGCCAACACCAAAACCGTCTACGCTAACAGCAACAGCAAGAACTAATAGTGAAACTACATGCGCGAACAATGTTTTAGTCCCTCCCCGCACAGCGGCGATCCGGCTTACAAGAAGCTGTAAGTAGACATCCGCCTATTGTTCGTAACACACTTATCATATGCGGGGAGTATTTGACTGTGCATGCTGGTTAACATTTGCTGCGATTCGTATTATTTTCCTGATGCTTGCAGTGTCTGGCATTTATTGCAAATATGCGTACCACGGCCGCCAACGACAAATTTATGGATCGGTCTTGAACAGGTTGGACAAGGCTCATCCTTCTTGCCGTATACAAGCAGCTGATGCTGAAACATTCCCATTTCGCCTTGTCCATTAACGTACGATTTAATGGACGAACCGCCTGCTTCAACTGCATTTCCAAGTGTCGAGCGTATCGCTTCATAAAGTCGCTTCCATTCGGCCGGCTTCAATGTGTTAGGTGTTCGCTCCGGATGGATACGTGCTTGAAATAAAGCTTCGTCTACATAAATGTTGCCCAAACCAACAATATGCTCTTGATTAAGCAATAGCGGCTTAATCTTAGTCGCGCGTTTCTCGAGTTTTCCGCGAAGCGCTTCTAGCGTAAAGGCTGGCTCAAGCGGCTCTATACCAAGCTTGTTAAGCGGCGGAAGCTCAAGCTCCTGCCCTTCTTCAAATAAATGCATCGTACCGAACTGGCGAACGTCCTTATAACGCAAATCCGTGCCATCTTCGAAATGAAAGATAACATGGGTATGCAGCTCAATCGGCTCTTCAGATGGGAAAACCCCATATCGGCCTTCCATTCGCAAATGCGATACAAGTACGAGCCCGTCCAAGATGATCCGCAAAAATTTGCCGCGTCGCTCAACCGTCTGGATCGTATGTCCGACAAGCGCATCCGCGAACTGTTCAGGTTCTGCTGGACGCTGTATAATACGCGGGAGTCTAACGGTTACTGATTGGATTCGTTTTCCCGCTACAAGTTCAATTAATGTTCTTCTAACTGTTTCTACCTCTGGCAATTCAGGCATTTCTCCTCACCTCAACAACCATTATACCCGAAACTGCCCGCCAGTGGGTTACTTTGCTTCATACCAATTGTCACCGAAACTCATATCGGCCTTCAAAGGAACATCAAGTTTGAGCGCTCCAGCCATCACTTCAGGCACAAGCGTCTTCATCAGCTCCAGCTCCTCTTGCGGCACTTCGAACACGAGCTCATCGTGCACCTGCAGCAGCATGCGGCTCTTCAGCTTGCGTTCGCGCAGCGCAGCGTCCATATGGACCATGGCCAGCTTAATAATATCTGCCGCAGTACCTTGAATCGGTGTATTCATCGCCGTACGTTCAGCAAAGGATCGCAAGTTGAAATTAGAAGCATTGATATCATTCAGATAACGCCTGCGCTCCAGCAGTGTGGCCACATACCCGTCGCGCTTCGCTTGCTGAACGATATCGTGCATATATTGGCGAACGCCTTTGAAAACCTCCTTGTAATCCGCAATAAACTTTCCTGCTTCATTACGGGAAATGCCAAGGTTTTGCGATAAGCCAAAATCGCTGATGCCATACACGATGCCGAAGTTGACCGCTTTTGCCGAACGACGCATGTTGGAATCAACCTCTTCGGCAGTTACGCCGAATACATCCATCGCTGTTTTGGTGTGAATATCCATGTCCTTAATGAACGCTTCCTTCATATTCTCATCATCAGCAATATGTGCGAGCACACGAAGCTCAATTTGTGAATAGTCAGCTGCTACGATAGACCAGCCCGGCTCGGACGGCACAAAGGCTTTCCTGATTTGGCGTCCTTCCTCAAGACGAATCGGAATGTTCTGCAGGTTAGGGAACTGACTGCTTAGACGACCGGTAGCTGCAATGGTCTGGCGATAATACGTGTGTATTTTGCCTGTTTCCTTGCGCACCTCTTTAAGCAAGCCTTCCACATACGTGGATTGCAGCTTCGAGAGCTGACGATAATGCAGGATAAGCGGAATAATCTCGTGATAAGGCGCAAGCTCCTCCAGCACTTCAGCATCCGTCGAATAACCTGTTTTCGTCTTTTTCTTAGCAGGCAGGCCAAGCTTCTCGAATAAAATCTCACCCAGCTGCTTTGGCGATCCGATATTAAATTCCGTACCAGCAAGCTTGTACACGCTGCTAATGATTGTTGTCAGCTTACTCTCCAAGTTACGGCCAAGCGCCTCCAGCTCCTCGGACTTTACTTTAATGCCCTGAAACTCCATCCCTGCAAGAATGCGGGACAATGGATGCTCCATGTCAAAATAAAGCTTGCTCATGCCCGTATTACTTAACTCTTCGGTTAACAGAGGCACGAGCTTCCGAACCGCTTCCGCTTTCAGCGATAAATGGCGGTAAAGCGTATCGGCATCAGGCACTCTGAATTTCGCGCCTTTGCCATAAACAGCTTCATCCGGCGGCAGTGTCGACAGCCCCTGCTTCTCATTAATGCCGCTTAATGTCTGGCTTGCTTCTGTAGGATCGAGCAAATAGGCTGCCAGCTGCACATCAAAAGCAGAACCCTCGAAGCTGATTCCGCTCCATTTGAGTGCGAGCTCCACCTTATGGAGATCAAAGCCGTATTTCGGCTTGTCCGCTTGTTCGAGCCAGTCGCGAAGCTTCGCTGCGAAAGGCTGCTTAAGCACTGAATATGGCATTACATACACCGCTTCATCGGTGGCGATAGCAAGGCCAATCAGCTCGGCATGATGCGGATTCTCCCCAATGGCTTCGATATACAAGCCATTTTTGTCCGACTTTTGGAGCAGCTGAATAAGCTTCTCCAGCATCTCTGCGTCTTTTTCTGATTCGATCACATTAATATTCAAATCAGCAGCAGCAGCTTCGGCTTCCTTATCCATATCGCCTGCTTCAGCACCTAGCTCCAAGCGATCAATTAATGATTTGAATTCCAGCTTGCGGAACGCCTCAGCCAGCTTCGAACCATCATACCCGGCATAACGAATGTCATCGATAGACTTTTCTATAGGCACTTCACGGAAGATCGTCGCCAAGCGCTTGCTCATCGTAGCATCATCTTTATGGCTCTCAATGTTTTCCTTCAGCTTGCCCTTCAGCTTGTCCAAGTTATCAAGCACGCTTTCAACCGATCCATGCTCATGAAGCAGCTTAAGCGCCGTTTTCTCGCCTACGCCCGGAACTCCAGGGATGTTGTCTGAGGTATCCCCCATGAGCCCCTTAAGATCGATAATTTGCATCGGCACAAGGCCGTATTTCTCTTGGATTGTCTCTGGTGTGTAAAGTTCAACATCACTAACGCCTTTGCGTGTTACCGCAATGGTTACTTTGTCTGAAGCAAGCTGCAGCATATCTTTATCTCCAGTAACGACAAAAGTTTCTACACCTTTCTCGTCGGCTGCCTTCGTTAGCGTACCGATAATATCATCGGCCTCGTAACCAGACAGCTCAAACTGCGAAATGCTGAAGGCTTGAAGCAGTTCCTTAAGCACTGGGAATTGCTCTGACAGCTCTGGCGGTGTCTTTTGTCTTCCGCCTTTATATTCTGCATAACCTTCATGGCGAAAAGTGACCTTGCCGGCATCAAATGCAACCAGCACATGAGTCGGCTTTTCTTGTTCAAGCAGCTTAAGCAGCATCGTTGTAAACCCAAAAATCGCATTCGTGTGATTGCCCGCCGAATTCGTGAGCGGCGGCAAAGCAAAAAACGCACGGTAGATTATACTGTTTCCGTCAATTAGCATCCATTTTTCCATAAGGAATCAACACCTTCTTTATGTAACATTCATACCTTTAAGTATACCACAAAAAGGGCTATTCCCAAGCATCGCTGCGATGGGATAGCCCTTTTTTGTATCGGTTACATCATCATGGAGTGAAAAGGAGCAGGCCTGCCTAATAAATAACCTTGAGCGTATTCAATCCCCATCTCACGCACCTTCGCAAGCTCCGCTTCAAGTTCTATGCCTTCGGCGATAATGGAAATATCCATTTTTGCTGCAATCTGAACCAGCGTGTACAAAATATGCTCTTTCATCTCATCCAAGTGGATATTCTGAATAATCGACCGATCCACCTTCAAATAATCAGGACGCAGCTCAGCGATTGATTGTAAGGACGAATAACCCGCTCCAACATCATCAATTGCAATTTGATAACCTTGGCTTCGATAATGCTCCAACGCCTTTTTCACGGAGCCAAAATCCGCGATTGAGCTTCGTTCTGTAATTTCAAATACAACATGATGGGGCGATAGCTTATGCTGCTCCAGCAGACTGAGCGTTTGCCCAGGCGAGAAGCTTGGATCTTCCATAATTTGCGCCATCACATTGATGAATAGCTTTTGCCCTGGCATGAGCCGCAGACAGCCGTCTATCGCCTTTTCTCTCGCCAGTCTATCCAAGCTATAAGTCAAACCCTCCTGCTCAGCACACTGAAAGAGCTCCATTGGCCCGGAGAACCAAGTTTGATCCTGCGTACGCGATAGCGCTTCGAAGCCAAATACCTCTCCTTCGCGCAGCAGCGATACGATAGGCTGATATACTGGCTGAATAAGCCGCTCGCTAATGACTCGTTCCAGAGCTCGGCGCTTCAAGCTTCGTTCCATCGATCCAGCGGATTGCCCGTGCAAAATTGCTTTTTTCATCGCATCATACCAGACGAGGCCATCCACAGGGTCATTGTCATTGGGTACGACAGATACACCAACATGAAGCTTCCCAAGCACATCAGCTAGCCCCTCAAAGCAAATCTCCTCTGCAAATTGTTTCTCCCAATCAGCGGTTTGCTTATAGGCCAGCTCAAGCAGCCAGTCCTCCTGCAGCAGTTGATGCCCGGCCGGCAAGCGCATATGGATAAATAAATCCTCCTTCATCCATTGCAGCCCTTCATATAATAGAGAGCTTCCAAATGCAGCCTTCACCTCATTCTCTGCAAAAACACGCCATTTCTCATGCTGCGCGGATAAATGATTTTTCCGAACATCCGTAGGAAACTGCCATGATAAATAAATAATACCAAGATGACCCGAGCTCACGTTTTCCGTATCGTTTAGCCGCCATATGTCCCGTAGTTGTCTCAATTTCCGTTCCGTTCCTCTCCATGATGCATTCCTATAATTTGATCCATGACATAGACGCTGCCTTTAAGAGCTTTCGCTTGTTTCTTCAGCTTTGCCGCAATCCTCGGAATATCATCTGCCGCAAGCGCTACTCTGCCATCCCATAACATGAGTGACAAAGAAAGCGTTACACCCTCCTGATCAATGAGATTCCCCTCTCTATCCTCAACCGTCGTTACTTGGGCGCCGCCGTAAAATGCTTTAATCCCGCTATCGAAACGCTTAATCATAGCCTGACATAGTTGCTCCGCCGAATCTGCTCTCATTACCACGATGAAATCATCACCGCCTATATGTCCGACAAAGTCGTCGCCTGCTCCGAGCTGATCAAGCTCCATGCGCAGAATATCTCCCAAATAGCGAATCAAATTATCACCGAGCCCAAAACCAAAGGAATCGTTATACCATTTAAAATAGTCCAAGTCCGCATAGACGACAGCAAACGGCTCACCTTGTCCGATCCGCTGGCTCAATTCTAGCTGAATTTCCTCGTTCCCCGGCAGTCCCGTAAGCGGATTAGCTGTTCGTGCTGCCTCCGTGCGAAGCGCTGTCATGCATTCCAAAATAGACCTGATCGTAGCTGCTCCTGCCATCTGTCCATCCTTCGTAATGAGAACGACATCGTATAGCTGCGAGAAATCCCTTGCCATTGCCAGCTGAGATACATGCTCGACAGTAAGCTGCTCATCCACAATAAGCGGTTGATTGTTCATAATCCGCTCAATTGGTCTGTTCCAATAAAGAGGCAGCCCGAATTGCCCAGCTAACATTTGATGCAGCTTCTCTTTCATTAAGATGCCTATCGGTCTGCCTTTATCGACAATGACCGCGCCTTGCGCCTTCGCATTCGTATCGAAAAAATAAGCAACCTCGGACACCCTGGCCCGGGCAGGAAATATCGGAAAAGGTGCGGCAATCCCGCCAATTCGAACGGTTCGGCTATAGTTCCCCGGCAAATGCATCTGCTGCACTGGCTCGCCTGCTCCGATGATCTGACTGTAGTTTTCTATTTTGGGTTTGCCTTCGGCTAGAGTTTCTTGGCGGTTCCTTCCGAGAGTAACGTTATATGCGCTTTGCTCCATTGCATCAAGAATCATCCGATAAACAACCGACTCCGAGGAACGGCCGGTTGCTGGAGGGTATGCAGTTGAAAGACCTATGCTTACCTCCAGATCGGTGTCTGAGAAAGCCCCGTCTTCCTTTTTTGCATCAGACTTCCTTAGCCTATCAATAAGCCGCTCCATCGCTTTCTCGACCACTCGAATGATCGGTTCATCCTTCTGCTGCCGATCAAATAAATAAAAGTAATCCCATTCAAGGCGCTGACGCCAGAAAAGCCTTGCCTCCGTGCCCTCCCATAGCTGCAATGCTGATTCTGCTGCTGTGTTACCGAGGCGAAAACGGACGTAAATGACACCAATTCCGCCTTCATGCCAGCGCTCTTTTATGCTGCGGAGCATATCTCGATTGAATAAACCAACCCCGACTCCATTCATGCCAATCCCCTCAATCGACTATCGTCTATTTCAGTTCCTTTATGTATTACTTTACCAGCCAATTGTGAATAGAGATGCATAAAAGGATTAACTTGCGGTAAAATTCGACATTTTTCTTAGTTCTTTTCTCCTAAACAAAAAAACCGTCCAGCAGCTAAGCGTGGGCGGTCTTAAGTATGTTTTCAGTAGGTTATACGTTCAAATCCGGACGATTGCCCGTTACGAGATAAACGACGCTCTCACCGATGTTCGTCGCGTGATCACCGAATCTTTCGAGGTAACGTCCGACGAGAGTAAGTAGCGATGACTGTGTAATGTTGCGAGGGTTTTCCATCATAAGGGAATAAAGCTCGCGCGTAATTTGTCCATACAGGGCATCAACCTGATCGTCGTCCTTCGCCATTTTGTAAGCAAGGTCCACGTTTTCTTGAATAAACGATTGAATGGACTCGTATGTCATAAGCTGAACAATTTCTGCCATGCGCGGCAAATCGATTAACGGTTTTATTAGCTCCTGACCCTCTAAACGCAATACAACCTTAGCAATATCAACGGAGAGATCGCCCATACGCTCCAAATCGCTTGCAATCTTAAACGAGGACAGAATTCTTCTCAAATCCTTGGCAACAGGCTGCTGCGTAGCGATCAGCTTCGAGCCGATTTCCGTAATCTTCTCTTCCATTTGGTTAAGCGACGGGTCCAGCTTTATGACCTGCTTCGCACGGTCAACATCAACGGTTTTTAATGCTTCCATCGATTCTACGAGCGCTTTTTCAACAAAAGTACCCATATCAATCAGCAAATTATGAAGATGCTCTAGTCCTTGGTCAAACTCTTTACGCGTGGTCATCATGAACGGCATTCCCCCTACAAGGTTTGTAAAACAACATCATTCGCAAAGCCAAAATCATATGATTCAGCCTCTTGAATAGAAGTTTTCTCCCACGATCCGTCCGGCTTAGCCGAAACGTCCGCTTATATAATCTTCTGTGCGCTGATCGGTTGGATTGGAGAACAGCTTCTCCGTATCCGAGTATTCAACGACCTCGCCATTCAAGAAAAACACCGTTTGATTGGATACGCGGGCTGCCTGGTGCATGTTGTGAGTAACCATCACGATTGTGTATTTATCTTTCAATTCTTGAGCAAGCTCTTCAATTTTCAGCGTGGAAATCGGGTCAAGCGCTGATGTCGCCTCATCCATAAGCAAAATATTTGGGTTTACTGCAAGTGCGCGGGCAATACAAAGGCGCTGCTGCTGTCCACCAGATAAACCGAACGCGGAACGTTTCAAGTGATCCTTTACTTCATCCCACAATACCGCGGATTTCAAGCTTGTTTCTACAATTTCATCGAGCTCGCGCTTGCTAGTAATACCATGCAGGCGAGGACCGTATGCCACGTTATCATAAATTGATTTCGGGAATGGGTTCGGCTGTTGGAATACCATGCCGACCTTTTTGCGCAGTGTTTCAACATCCACTTCATTCGAGTAAATTTCAGTACCGCCAATGGCGATACCTCCCTCAATCCGAGTGCCCGGTATCATATCGTTCATACGGTTTAGTGTACGAAGCAAAGTTGACTTTCCGCAGCCGGATGGACCGATGAATGCAGTGATTGCTTTCTCAGGTATCGTTAGCGTTACATCCTTCAAAGCGTGGAAAGCGCCGTAAAACAAATTCAGCTTGTTAATATTAATAAGTGCTTCCATATCGTTTTCCTCCTAAATATTCTTCTGATACTTGTTGCGAAGCAAAATAGCCGAAAAGTTCATTAGCAACAGCAGCGCTAGTAAAACGATAATACCGCTGGCCGCAAGCTCCTTAAATTCAAGCTGTGGCTTAGACAACCAGTTGTACACTTGAATAGGAATAACCGTAAACGAATCCTTAAGACCTTCTGGCAAAAAGGCAACATACGTTAATGCTCCGATCATAACTAGCGGTGCCGTTTCTCCAATTGCACGAGACATAGCAAGAATGACGCCAGTTAGTACGCCCGGAAGAGCTGAGGGCATAACAGAGCGAGAAACGGTCTGCCACTTGGTTGCGCCTAGAGCGAACGAAGCATCACGGCGTGATTTCGGAACGGCACGAATTGCTTCTTGTGCAGATACGATAATAATAGGAAGCACAAGCAGCGTCATCGTGAGCGCCCCTGCAATGAGGCTGCGATCAAGCGCAAGCAGTCGTACGAACAAGGTTAAGCCCAAAATACCGTATACGATGGACGGAACGCCCGCTAGTGTACTGATATTAAGCTGAATCATCCGGGTAATCCGGCCCTTTTTCGCATATTCCTCCAAGAAAATCGCAGCTCCTACTCCAAAAATAAAGGAAATAGGCGCCATAATAAGCAGCATGTAAATTGTACCAACCAGCGCTGACTTCATTCCGGAACCGTCCGCTTTGCGAGACGGGAAGTTCGTGAATAGATCAGGCTGGAGCCTTGCAATACCGTCGATCAAAATATCTACGATTAACGCGCAAAGCGCGAGAACGCCGATGGAAGTGGCGGCGACGAACAGGATATGCAGCATCCAATCCTTTTTCCTACGATTAGCAATTTGTTTGCGGTTTGCATCTAGAAATATGTTCATCTTAGTACTCCTCTCTGAATCTTCTTGCAATGTACTGGGCAAGAATATTGAGTAGGAATGTAATGACGAACAACGTCATGCCGACCGCGAAGATCGATCCATACTCAACCGTTCCATGCGGCGTATCCCCAAGGCTGACCTGAACGATATAAGCGGTCATCGTCTGGATGCTCTCGAGCGGATTAGCCGTCATATTAGGTGTAGAGCCTGCCGCTACCGTAACGATCATCGTCTCGCCGATCGCCCTTGAGAAAGCAAGTACGGCAGAAGCCACGATACCCGAGAAGGCTGCTGGCACAACGATTTTCAAAGCAACCTCGAACCGTGTTGCGCCTAGCGCATAAGCGCCGTCACGCAAGCTGCGCGGTACAGAGGACATCGCATCCTCACTTAGCGAGCAAACCATAGGAATAATCATAATACCCACAACAATACCGGCACTTAATGCATTGAACACGCCGGCGCTATGAAAAATACTTTGAATAAGCGGTGTAACCAAGCTAAGAGCAAAGTAACCATATACGATAGTTGGAACTCCTGCGAGTACCTCCAATATCGGTTTAATTACTTTACGAACCCGCTTCGGTGCATATTCTGATAAGTAAATGGCACTTGCAAGCCCTAGTGGGATAGCGACTAAACAAGCGATAAACGTAATCATGAGCGTGCCTGACAGGAGCGGCAAAACGCCGAAGCTTTTGGGCGGAATTAACGGTGACCATTTGGTCCCAAACAAGAAATCAAAAATCGGTATTTTTTGAAAAAACTGATAGGTCTCTGAGATGAGTGTGACGACAATACCTATTGTAGTTAGAACAGATACGGATGCACACAGGAACAATAGGATTGGCATCAACTTGTTCATGATGCTTACGCGTTTATTTTTGAAATCATAGACTTCCTTGCTGTTTGTTTGAGCCTTACTGACCGTTTGCAGCCCTTGGCTTGGCATTGCAGCGTCCTCCTTCTTGCCTTTACAATTCGTTTACATTTGTGCCGATAAAAAGGTGATGTCCCTCGAGACACCACACATTTTCATCAGGTCGTTTGTTGCTTATTTAATTTTTGCTGCTTCTGTTGCGTATTGCTCATCTGGAAGTGATACATAACCAACTTCGCCAGCAAAAGTACCGATGTTGTTGATATAGTATTTGACGAATGCGTTCACTTCTGGACGCTCAAGCTCTTTATTGTTTGCATAGATGAAGAGTGGACGGGACAATGGAGCATAAGTGCCGTCTTTAATTGTGTCATAAGTTGGTGCAATAGCGCCTTTGCCGCCGTCTACAGGAACAACTTTCAATTTATCTTGGTTTTCTTCAAAGTAAGCAAAACCGAAGTAGCCAATGCCGTATTTGCTGCCTGCTACGCCTTGAACAAGTGCGTTGTCATCTTCAGAGAAGCTGATTGCTTTATCATTGCGAATGCCTGCTTTTTCAAGAATAGCTTCATTAAAGTAGTCATAAGTTCCGGAATCAGCGCCTGGTGAGAACATTACGATCGGCTCAGCAGGGAAAGTGTCGCGAACGTCTTTCCAAGTAGTTACTGTGCTGCCAGTTGTAAAGATCTTGTTCAACTCTTCTACTGTCAAATGGTCGATGAAGTCATTGTCTTTGCTTACAACGACAGACAAACCGTCAAATGCTACAGAAAGCTCTGTATATTCGATGCCAGCTGTTTTACAAGCTGCTGCTTCTTCTTCTTTAATAGGACGGGAAGCATCTGCAATGGCAATTTCGCCTGCGCAAAATTGTTTGAAGCCGCCGCCTGTGCCAGATACGCCAACCGGTACTCGTACATCTTTGTGCTCTTTGTTGAATTCTTCAGCTGCTGCTTCTGTAAGTGGGAACACTGTGCTTGAACCATCAATTTTAATCTCGCCTGACAATTTCACATCTTCACCAGCTGGTGCGTTAGTTGCAGTGTTATTCTTAGATCCTGTATTTTCAGAACCTTTATTTCCGCTATTATTACCACATGCAGCTGCGAATACGAGCAGCGTCACCATCGACAACATTAGAATTCCTTTAAACCCTTTTTTCTTTAACAACTCTACCACTCCTCTTATTATGTCTGTAAGGGTTCATCCCCGTGCCTCTTATACTACTAGCCGTTTGTAAACCTCGTATTCTGTTTTTGTAAACTCCATGTTAAAAATAAGATTGCTGTAATTTTTTCATTTCGACTGCGATATGAACGGCTTGCTGATGTGCCTGCTCCGATAAAACGCCAATTTGCTTCGCGCTATTGCGATTATCAGCAGCCGCTCGGAAAAGATGATTAAACACCTCTACGGCTTCACTGATATTCGCTTCGCTTGCGATCGTCTCCATTCGTCCCGAATGAGCAAGACTTGTCGTTTGCGTAATCGCATCAACTATCGTTTTCGTCAACGTCGTAATTTCGTTCGCAAATTGCTTCGTTTGGCCTGCCAGCTTCATCACTTCACCAGCTACTACCGCAAACCCGCGCCCATGTTCCCCTGCACGGGCTGCTTCTATAGAAGCATTCAGCGCGAGTAGATTACTCATCTCTGCCAGTTCTTTTATTAATAAAGAAACTTTGCTGATAGACCCCGCCTCAGATTGAAGCTCATTCATCCGTTTCTCCTGAAGCTCAGAATTCAGCGTCATAGCGTTAAAAGCTTTTGTTACTTTATCCAGCTCGTTTTTGCCGGTTAGGGTCAAATCGACCATATCTACAGACATTGACTCGCCATGTTCAGTTGACTTGCGAACGCTGCTGACGGCTTGTTCGATCTCTCTCACCCGCTGCTCTGCTGAGCGAATCGTACTCATTTGCGCATCAACGGCTTCCTGCTGCAGCAGCCGGGAAATCTTGAGCATGTCCGACACAGTCAATATACCTGCAAGCTTATTTTTTAATGTAACGATGACACAATCGTAAAGCACACTCTCGTGGCGGCTTAATGCGCTGTCAATGAGCTGCTGCGGTGCATAATCATAATCGACTACGAGCGGACTCGCATCCATAAGCTTTGTAATCGGTTTGTCATCATACAAATCTGCGCTAAAGCGATGGCCCAGCTTCAGGAAGAAACGATTGCGCATCATCAGACCGATAGGAGCCCCTTGCTCCCCAGTTACGATAATGCACTCACTTTCCGGATGCTTCTTAAACACAGCGATCGTCTGCCGGCATGTATGCTCTGCGTCTATTGTTGGAGCCTGACGCAAAAAATGATGCAGGCGCGTTGCTTCTGCTTTTACCGGATGAATGGTTATTTCATCAGCACGCTGCTCCGCTTGCTTAACAGTCCTTTCATCGGTTCCTTTTACCTCAATTGATTGTTGTACGTTTCCGTTAAGTGGTGTGTTTGGAGCAGTACGCTCATTTTTCTCGATAGCTGATTGTTTTTCTTTATCTAGAACAGTCGCTGTCACTTCACCCTCACCCTTCCTTCTTTTTCCTTATGCACTCACTATAGGTCGCAAGCATCAATTGAATTAGGTAGAAATGTTATCGGAATGTTAAATTCGACAATATATTTTTTAATTTCCGTAAAAACATGCCTATTGTATTTTCTAATAAGAGAGTCTTTATGACTAAACATCAAAAAAGCTGTGATCCACGTCCAGTTTCCTGTACGCTTCACACAGCTTTTCTATAAGACTAGTATTATTTCGAAGCTCGTTTCAAGATCCGGCAGCCGTAAGGCTTCAATTCAACACTGTTGTTTAGAGCCGCACCCGTCAACAAATCTGTATACTGCTGAGCATCTAAAGCAACCGAAACCTCATTTGCACTGAAATTGGATACAAAGACGTAGTCATTCACGCCATCCGTTCTTAATTGTGCAGTTACGCCATGCGGCAGCTCGGAATCAAGAACTCGCTTGATCCCCTCTTGCTCTATAATTCGAGTCAGAAAATCGTTTGTAAAAGCTGCTTCGTTGCGCGATGCAACATAATAGGCTTTGCCTGCACCCAAATGATTTAACGTTAAGGCAGGGCGACCCGCATAGAAATCCTCTCCATATACAGCAAGTGCCTCCGCACCTTCAAGATGGATGAGATCACAGAGCTCGCGTGCTGTATATTGGCCGCTCAGTCCAAGCTTATTTCCGTCCTTCAGCACGACCTGATTGGAATCATGATCATGCAGCGAATCGATCTCCTCAGACCAGATCCCAAGCGTCTTGCGCAGCGGTCCTGGGAAACCTGTTAGGAAGCATAGATCATTCTCATCAACGATACCTGTCCAATAAGTAGCGATGAAAGTACCTCCATTTTCAACAAAACGTTCAATGCGCTCGCCTACACCTGGACGCACCATATATAACATAGGAGCAATAAGGAGCTTGTACGAATCAAAGCTGCATTCCGAATCAATAATGTCCACTGGCACACCCAGATCCCAGAACGGACGATAATGGCGTTTAGCCGTTTCCTCATAATGAAGTCCGCTATTGCGCGGGCCTTGCGAATCCTTTACTGCCCAGCGATTTTCCCAATCATAGATGAGCGCTACCTCTGGCTTCACAGTTGTACCTACTACTTCGGTCAGCTTCTCCAAAGCTTCGCCAAGCTCAGCCACATCGCGGAAAACGCGAGTATGCTCATGGCCGACATGGTCCACTACTGCACCGTGCAGCTTCTCGCTTGAGCCTCTGCTCTTGCGCCACTGGAAATACTGAACAGTATCTGATCCATGTGCAACCGCTTGAAGCGATGACAGCATATGCATGCCTGGACGCTTCACTTTGCTGATCGGCTGCCAATTCGTCATGCTCGGCGTGCTTTCCATCAGCATGAACGGCTTTCCGCCGCCAAGCGAACGAAACACATCATGGTTAAAGCCGATCCATGCCGCTTGCTCGCTGTCGTCTCCTCCATTGTCGTGCCAAGTTGGATAAGCATCCCACGAAATCATATCGAGCAGCTCTGTAAACTTCCAATAGTTAAGCGGCTCAAAATCAAGCATAAAGTTCGTCGTAATCGGAAGCTCGCTGTTAGCAGCGCGCAGCGGAGCAATTTCGTTGCGGCAGAAATCAACCGTTTGATCCGTAACGAATCTTCTCCAGTCAACATTCTGGCCGTGAACCGCTTTCTCGCCACGATCGGTTGGCGACTCGACTTGGCTCCAATCGGTATACGTATGGCTCCAGAACGTCGTCCACCAAGCATCGTTAAGCGCTTCTAGTGTACCGTATTTATTTTTCAGCCAGTCGCGGAAAGCGTCTTCACAATACGAGCAGTGACATTCGCCGCCATATTCATTTGATATATGCCAGCCGATGACCGCAGGATGATCCGAATAACGTTCAGCCAGCTTCGAGTTCATGATCGTTACCTTCTCGCGATATACAGGTGAGCTGAAGCAGTGGTTGTGACGCGCACCATGCAAATTACGAATTCCGTTAGGTGCAACGCGCAGCACTTCCGGATATTTTTGAGACATCCATACCGGACGTGCTCCGCTTGGTGTAGCAAGCAAGGCATAGATGCCGTTAGCAGCAAATTTATCAAGCAACGTGTCCAGCCATTCAAATGTAAATACGCCTTCCTCAGGCTCGATCGCCATCCATGCAAAAATGCCTACAGACATCACGTTGCAATGTGCAAGCTTCATGAGTCGGATGTCTTCCTCCAGCACCTCGGGATACTTCTGCCATTGATCTGGATTATAATCTGCACCATGCAGCATTTGCGGAATTTTTGCACTTATCGGGGGAAATTTCATACTCATCTCATCTGCCTCCATTTTCGTCTTGCTTGCGGCTATTATTGGTTATACTATAATGATATTCATATTATAGCTTGTTCCTCGAACCAACTATATAACAGTATTTTCGCATCATTATAAAAATATGAAACAGGAGGCCACCGCTATCGACACGATGGTTTTTCCGATTTTGACAGAGACAGACAAGACACTCCCGGTTTATCTCACGAGTATCGGGCATTGGAGCGATCAAGAGCCGATTGACCGTCCAAACGGCTATCCTCATTTTCAATGGCTGCAAGTCATTAGCGGCTCGGGCGAGCTCCATGTTGGCGATCAGCAAATGACCGTTCGAGCTGGGCAAGGGTTCTGCCTATTTCCGAACGAGCAGCATCAATATTTTTCAATACAAGCGCCTTGGGAAATCATTTGGATGAGCTTTAGAGGCGATTTGTCCGACAAGCTGTTTAGGCAGGCTGGAATTACACAATCCGGTGTCTATTCGACTGCTGATCATGATATGATTGTTACCCACATGAAAAACATTTACGCAATGACGCAATCCGGCCGATCCTTTCTCGGGCTCGAATGCTCAAAGCTGGTTTACATGTTTTTACTTGATTTAATGAAGGTTATTCTTGTAAGTTCACACTCGGTAGAACAAAACTACTTGAAGCTGCAGCCTGTTCTTCATTATATTGAAGCTAATTACAGCAAGCTGATTACGATAAAGGATTTAGCAGGCTGTATCGATGTAACGCCGCAGTACCTATGCTTGCTTTTTAAGAAAGCTTTGAAAATGCGACCAATGGCATACGTAAACCGGGAGCGCGTCAATCGGAGCAAGGAGCTTATGTTCCGCGAAAGCGAGATCAAGATGCACGAAATCTCCCAGCGCGTCGGCTTCGACTCCCCCAGCTACTTCAGTTCCGTCTTTAGACGGCTTGAAGGATTAAGCCCGGAGCAGTTTAAAAAAATTCACGGCATGCGTTGATGTGGGGGCAGTTGGGCGGCTCGAGGGTGGCTCCGTAAGAACACATATGTGCTAACGGTAGCTTTCCCCTGTTGGCAGCACGCCTGACGGGCTCCATAAGAACATATAGGTTCTTACAGACGCTCAGCTAGGTTACTTCGGAGGTTGTAAGAATATATACGTGCTAACAGCAGACTTTCCGCTGTTTGTAGCCGACCTATTCCGAACATACAGCCGAATTCATAGGTTTCACTTCATTTCAGGAGGTTCATATCATCATGACTAATAAAAATCTTATATTTAATGAAATTGATCTATATGCGGACGCTTTTCGCACGATATCACGATCGGTGGGCAGTCGGCCAGAGCTTGGACATGAGGAGTTTTTTGCTTCTGAGCTGCTTTGTACGGAGCTTGTAAAATACGGGTTTGAGGTTGAACGTGGTATTTTAGGCATTGAGACATCTTTTATCGGTGTTTACGATACAGGAAGCCCTGGCCCGACAGTTGGCTTCTTATGCGAGTATGATGCTTTGCCAGAAATCGGACATGCCTGCGGACATCATCTCATCTGCTCTATGAGCATGGCAGCAGCTGTTGGACTTAAAGCGGCTTTGATAAACAGCGGCATTGGCGGAAAAATTCGCATCTATGGTACGCCAGCCGAGGAAACACGCGGAGCGAAAGTACCAATGGCAGAGGCAGGTTTATTCGATGACTGCGACTTCGCTTTAATGGCGCATCCATACTATACGTTTGAACGTTCAGGCGAATCACTAGCGCTGGATGCTGTGCAGTTTGAATTTCATGGTCTAGCCGCGCATGCAGCTGCAAGTCCATATGAAGGAATTAATGCGCTGGATGCTGTGCTTCAGCTATTCAATAGCGTTAATGCGCTGCGCCAACAAACACGCAGCGATGCGCGCATTCATGGTATTATTGACGATGGCGGCAAGGCACCGAACATCATTCCTGATTATGCATCGGCCAAATTTTATATCCGCTCGGCTTCACGCACGTATACAAACGAGCTCACTGCGAAAGTGCTGCGCTGTGCAGAAGGGGCCGCATTGCAGACGGGCTGCACCGTTGCAACAAATCATTTCGAATACTCTTATGACGAGCTGCTTACTAATGAAGCATTGTCCGAGCAGTTCAATACGAATCTGATCGAGGCAGGCATTCGCCCTGAGGATATGGAAATCGGCAAGGATCATGGCTCGCTTGATTTAGGCAACGTCTCCGTTCGCTGTCCAGCTATTCATCCTTACGTCAAGGTGGTACAAGATCGTTTGCTGCTTCATACGGAGGCGTTTCGTGATGCGGCAATGACCGAATATGCGCTGGACGGCATGTTATTTGGTGCCAAAATGCTAGCAGCAACCGCATACGACGTATTTGCCGATCCTACGCTGCTCGCACGTATTCGCGCTGAATTCGAGCACCAAACCAAAAGCAGCAAGTAAGAACAGCCTAAAGATCAACTTCGCTCGGAATGGGGAGGCAGGCCGCAATGGATAAAAGCATCATCAATAGCCATGAGATTACACAAATTTGTTTATTGGCCGGCAAAATCATTTTGCAAAACGGCGGCGAAACCTATCGTGTCGAAGATACGATGTCCCGAATTGCAGCTGCTTACGGCATAGAGAACTCCCATAGCTTCGTCACGCCGACCGGTATTATATTTGCCATTGACGGTTCATCCCAGATGACGAAGCTCATTCGTATTTCCGAGCGTTCGACGAATTTGCTTAAGGTATCCTTAGTCAACGATATTTCCAGAAAAATTAGCACCGGCACGCTGGCTGCTGGCGATGCACACCGACTTTTACAGGAAATAGACTCTAACGCTTTCGTTTATCCGGTTTGGATGAAGACCATAGCAGCTGCTATAGCGAGCGGCTGTTTTCTTATCATGTTCCAAGGCAGCTGGCGCGACTTCATCCCTGTTGTGCTCATCAGCGGCATTAGCTTCGGTTTTTCAGTTAAGCTGCATCGAATCGTGCCGATCAAGTTTTTCTCCGAGTTTATTACGGCTTTGCTGATCGGCACCTTGTCCGTGCTGTTTGTACATAAAGGATATGGATTTGACCTCGATAAAATTATTATCGGCTCTGTTATGCCTCTAGTGCCCGGCTTGCATATTACAGCAGCAGTCAGAGACCTGATGGCAGGCCACCTTGTATCAGGGCTTTCGAAGGGAGCAGAAGCTTTTCTCACGGCATTCGCTGTGGGCGCGGGAATCGCCGCAGTGCTCTCGTTTTATTAATCGAGCAAAAACGCCTTCGGCGTACTTTAGACGCTGAAGCAGCTTTGACGGTGAAATATAAGATAAGTAATAGAAAATGATATACTTTCTTATATTTCGCAAAATTCGGAGGTGTATTACGTTGTCGATATTAGAACAGCTAGTCACTAGCTTTATAGCTTCAGCAGCCTTCGGCCTCATCTTCAACGTACCGAAGCGAACGCTTGTGCACTGCGGTATTGTTGGCATGATAGGCTGGTTCATTTATATTTCCTGCACTGAGCTGTCGCTGGATACCATTCCTGCGACGTTAATTGCTGCTTTTATCGTGACCGTAGTGAGCCAGCTATTCTCAAAGCTGTACAAAACGCCCATCATCGTCTTCAGCGTATCCGGCATTATTCCTTTAGTTCCCGGCGGACTCGCCTACGATGCCATGAGAAACGTCGTGGAAGACAATTATGACATTGCCGTGCAGCTAGCCGTAAAAGCATTCATGCTCTCAGGAGCCATTGCCATTGGTCTTATTTTCTCAGAGGTCGTCAACCAGCTCATCCGCAAAACGGAACGTTAGTGTAATTTATTGAGATGGAATCGCATACCTGGAACGCAATAAGTTGGCCATTTCCATGATTTGTTCTTTTGTCGGCATTACAAGCTTCGACTCTGCTTCTCTCATACCCGCTTCCGTCTGCTGCGAAGCTATGACTCGTTTGACCGCTTTGACAAAAGCTTCTCCGGCTCCTGCGCCAAGCGGTGTCAATTGCTCCAAACTAGCCGTGCTTTCAGCAGCCACAAGCGGATAATCGTTTTCGTTTTCCCCCTGCGCAGCTTTATCATAGAAGGATCGAACGAAGCTGGCCCGCTCCTGGCCAGATCCATCCGCTACAATAAAAGCTTGTACAATAAAGGCATGCGTCTGCCGACGCTGTGCAATGCCGCAAAACTTATACCCGCCAATGCTCAAATCAAATTCGCCAGGACAATAAGCGCCTTTGATTTCCCCTTTATCTACCTTGCAGCCCGTCTCCTGTAATGCATGACGAATCAGCCCATACATTTTTTCAAAATCATCATGAAAATGAAAGGAGTCCAACGCTTTTTTCGGCATGATCAGCGATATATTAATGACCCCCAAATCAAGCGGTACCGCAGCTCCTCCTGAATTGCGCACAGCAGTAGACCAGCCTTCCGATTGAAGAGCCAATCCAGCTTCGGCAGCGCCTG
This sequence comes from Pristimantibacillus sp. Z349TD_6, assembly GCF_056173205.1. Classification (NCBI taxonomy): domain Bacteria; kingdom Bacillati; phylum Bacillota; class Bacilli; order Caryophanales; family Paenibacillaceae; genus Pristimantibacillus (SeqCode); species Pristimantibacillus sp. Z349TD_6. The sequence continues at coordinate 5,552,308 of NZ_CM149662.1, forward strand.
GCAATCGGCTGTCGCGCAGACCCATAACAAATGCTCGTGGGTGACGCCAAATATGGCAAATGGCTGGACCTCCCTGCCCTGTTTTTCTGCAAAGCAGCTCATCCAGCGCAAATGGATATAACACATCTAATTCATCCAGCTCATTCATTCGGTCGAGCAGCAGCACATTTTCCAAACCATAATCCTTTATCGAATCCCGTTCCATATGTCGTCCAGCCCTCTCTGCTAATCCCTTACTCCGTATACTTGCTAAGTTATATCTATTTTAACGATAAATGAGCAATCGCGCATCATTTATACTGCTCCCTTATTGCTAATGGCGAAAGCATTCACTACAATAAGGATATTGTCATGCAGCGCCAAGGGGGTAACATTAGATTTGGAAGCAATAAATGAAAAAGTCGCATACGAAAACCCATTGCTGTCGCTGCGCGTTTTTCGCCCCATTCGCAGTCTGGACGGTTACACAAACTGGCATTATCATAAACAGGTTGAGCTGCTGCTCATTCTTGAGGGTGAGCTGGACGTTTACGTCGATGAAGAAAGCTTTCACCTGACTTCCGGCGACATCGTGCTTATCGGAGCTTCGGAGCTGCACTCCGATCGCAGCCATAACTTGCTCGATTATATTGTGCTTCAATTCGATCTGGAACCGTTTTTTGATCAAAGCACGATTCCCTATATGCGGTACTTCTCAGAAACCCAAACACCGCTCAGTAAAGCGAATTATATTTTCCAAGAAAACAACACCGCAAAGCAGCAAGCTGTCTCTTACATTCATCAGCTATTGCACGAGACAACACATAAGGAAAATGGCTACGAGCTGGCAGTCAGCGTTTTAGTCAAGCAAATATTACTGCTTTTGCTCCGCAACGACAGTCGCAAAGTGTTGATTGAGCAAGATAACTTTGAACGTATACGCCTGAAACCGGTGCTCGATTATATCGAAAATCATCTGACAGATCGTATCCAAGTTGAAGAGGTTTGCAAGATCGCCAATATGAGCTATTATTACTTCGTAAAATATTTCAAAAAAACGATCGGGCTTTCTTTTACGGAATATGTGAATTATCGCAAGGTGAAGTGGGCTGAACGCATATTGCTGACGAAGGATTTGAGCATATCGGAGGTTGGCGAGCGAATCGGGATGCCGAATATGGCGCATTTCTATAAAATGTTTAAAAAATACAACGACTGCTCGCCTAAGCAATTCCAGCGTAAGATGCTTGTGCTTAACCGGCAATAGTCTGCTTATCAAGTAAAAATGCCTCCAGCGTCCTTTGGATGCTGAAGCAGCTTTGACGGAGAAATATAAGATAAGTAGGAGCAAATGATATACTTTCATAACTATTAGAAAAAGCTCGTCCACCCTATAATTTCGGGGTAACGAGCTTTTTTGGCATAACGAGCTTATAACCTACACCACGGATCGATTCAATTTGTACAGATTGCTGACCAAGCTCCAGCTTCTTCCGCAATGAGCTCACATGAACATCAACCGTACGTTGGCCGCCGATATAATCGAAGCCCCACACGACATTCATAAGATCATCCCGCGTAATTACCATGCCTGGACGCTGTACTAAATAAAGCAGAACCTCGAACTCCTTCGGTCTAAGCGGAATCGTATCGCCGTTTAAGATGACCTCATACTTCTCGGGATAGATGGACAAATCACCAGCTGTAATGACTTTCTCTGAAGACTCGATCGGCTTGCTATCATCAAGCTGTGTCCGACGAAGCACCGCGGATACGCGTGCTAGAAGCTCAGCCACGCCAAACGGCTTCGTAATATAATCATCAGCACCATGCTTCAGTCCTTGCACAACCTCTTCCTCCGCATTGCGAGCTGTTAAAATAATGACCGGTGTTCTTACGCCATTTTGGCGAAGACGGTTTAATATTTCAAAGCCGTTCATGCCAGGAAGCATGATATCTAAGATGACCAAATCGAAATTACGCTGCAAAGCCGTCTGCAAGCCTTCCCCGCCATGATCGATAACGGTCGTTTCATAGCCCTCTTGGGTCAAATTGTACGACAAAAGCCTTGCTAATGTCGGTTCATCTTCAATGACGAGCACTTTATGCGACATGTTACCTCCAACCTGGCGAATGGCGGCGCCAAAGACGCCGCATCCGCATATTTAGAACGTTTAGCTTTAGTTTATCACGGATTCATGAAGAATAGGTAAATCTTTTTTTCTATTGCAGTACAGGCAGCTCGATCGTGAATGTAGAGCCTACACCAACATCGCTTGTTACCGTAATGGTACCTTTATGAAGCTCAACGAGATGCTTAACGATCGATAATCCAAGCCCCGTACCGCCTGAGCTGCGCGAACGTGCTTTGTCTACGCGATAAAACCGTTCAAATATACGCGGCAGATCCTTTTTCGGAATACCTATGCCGGAATCGCTAATTTGAATGCGAATATGATCATCGCCCAAACCTTCAACCTTTAAGGATACTCTGCCCCCTTCAGGCGTATAGTTAATTCCGTTCGATAACAAATTCATAATGATTTGACGCAAACGATCCTCATCGGCTTCAACATAAAGACCCGGCTCGATGTTCATGCTGAGCTCAATTCTTTTGCGTACCGCTTCTGATTCCATCAGCTTAATCGATTTGTGAACGAATGTATCCACTTCTACAGGCGAGAAGACAAGCGGCACTCGCCGTGACTCGATTTTGGACAGCTCCAATATATCTCCGATCAATCGGTTAAGTCGATCTGACTCATCAAATATAATTTGCAAGAAAGAACGTGCTGTTTCCTCATCGTTAACCGCGCCGCCAAGCAGCGTCTCAGCAAAACCTTTTACTGCAGTAATCGGCGTCTTCAGCTCATGGGAGACGTTTGCGACAAATTCACTGCGCATCCTCTCCAGTCTGCGAATAGCGGAAACGTCCTGCAATACGAGCAGCACACCAGAGAAATCATTCCCTTCCGGATGAATCGGCACGAGATTAAGCTCCAGCAGCCTCTCCTCTGGAAAATAAAACGTAATTTCCTCACGCAGATGCTGTTTGCTTTTAAGACCCTCTTGAATCATTTGAGACAGCTCGTATTGCTGCTTCGCTTCCGCATAATGGCGGCCAACGAGCTCACGAGCGGAGAAGCCGAGTACTTCCTCTGCACGTCTGTTCATCAATACGATTTTTCCATTCAGGTCGATCATGACGATTCCATTAATCATATTATCGAGAACACTCTCAAGCTGATTCTCATTTTGCTGAATACGCGTCATTTGAACTTGCAAGCTGTCTGCCATCGCATTAATAGCATTTCCAAGCTCACCAATTTCATCTTGCTTCATCACTTTTACTCTTGCCAAATAATCCATGTTTTTGATGCGTTTAGCAACCTTCGTAATTTGCTCCAGAGGTCTTGTCAGACCTAGTGCCAAGCGATAGCTAATAAAAGCTGCAATAAGGAAAAGTACAAGCAAACCTAAAAACAGCATCATCGTCAATTGACGTATGCTTTCATCAACTTCCTTCAAACTCATCGCAAGGCGAATGACATCAGGCGCTTGACCCGGCACCACCGTCACAGGAATAGCGACATACATCATATTTTGTCTAACCGTTTCACTAGCCCGAATCGATCTTCCTGTTCCTGTAGCCAATGCTTCCTTAACTTCGGTACGGTTTAGATGATTGTCCATATCCCGAGGATCTCCATTTGAATCACCTAACACCACACCATCATTGCGAATAAAAGTTACTCGAGCACCCGCATAACGCTGGAGCTCCTTTGCCTCATCTGTATAATAGTCATATAAGGAGGAAATTTCGCCTGATTTCCAATTCATCTTTGCCGAGATGATCTGCATCTCACGAACCATATTGTCTTCAAGCGCGTTGATATGGTTTTCTTTGAACGTTTTGACCATAAATAATCCTGCTGCACTGACCGATAATGCGATCATCGCAATCATGATGAGCGTCAGCCTAGTGCGGAAGCTGTTCATTAACATTCACTCCTTATGTTTAATCATGCACACATCGTTTATGGTACATGCGTCGCAGTACTTTCGCTACCCTTGTGATTATTAAGTTTTTGTAAAACATAATGGTACACGGTTGCTAAAGGCTGCTGAATAAGAATCGACAACACAACAGGAACAGCCGCTATTGGACTGAAATAGCCGAGCGCCAGCACTATGCCAAGAGAAATGTTGCGCATTCCTGTTGCATAGGAAACCGTCACCTGCTGCTCGCGTTTGCGAAGCGGCGCCGTTCCAATGTAGCCGAAGGCGTAACAGGCACTAACCAGCAGCACAACAATCGGAACGAGCAGCAGCATATCCTGCTTCAGTTCTCCTAAATGCGGCGCAATAGCCGATGCATTTAACGCGACAACACCGACGAAACAAAGCTTGGAAAGCGGTGCTGTAAACGGCTGCACGATGCTTTGAATACGTCCTCGGCTCATTTGATTAAGGGCGACGCCGATGATCGTAGGAAGTACAATAATAACGAGTAAATCAACAATAATGGGTCCTGCTTTCACTTCAACAGCGGAGTCAAAGAACAGATGGATACCCGCAGGCACAACCAGTGGACTAAGCGCTGAATCGAGCACAACCATGGCAAGCATAAGCGGAACGCTGCCTCCTGACATGCCAACCCATAGCACGGTAGACACTCCGATTGGTATAAGCGTAAACAAAACGAGGCCCACCACATAAGGCGAATCCGCACCAAATGCGAGTGCCCCAAGTCCATAGGCTACCAGCGGAGATACGACATGAGCGATCAAAAAAGTAAGCTCCATAATGCCCGGCCGCTTCAATACCTCTCGCAATTGTCCTAATCCGCAGCCAATGGCCATCGTTAGCGTCACATAGGCAAATAAGTATGGAACCATTTCAATAAAAGGCTGAAGCTGTGTTGCAAATAGAAAGCCAAGTATCAACGATCCTGGAATAATGATGAACATCCATCTCTCAAATTGCTGGTTAAAAGCTAAACCCCATTCACGCATGATCTTTCCCTCATTTACCTCTTCTAGTCGATTTTGTACATAAGCTATATAATAACATAGACACTCCGCACATGAACGGAAACTCTTGAACTTCGACTAAAAAGGAGCCCGATTTATGAAAAACGGTAAATTCACCAATACGATCATTCGGATGCAATATGTACCTAGATGGAGCGAATACGCTCCACGATTTGAGGATAACGCCTCCGCTCATAGCTTTAGATGCGCTGCATTGTCGATTTTGATTGGTATTATTGAAGAAAAAATATTCAAGCAGCCGTTAGATAAGCTGAAGCTTGTCGGAAGATGCTTATGGGGTGATCTCAAAAACACGGGCACCGGCTCCATTAAGCATGTCACCAAAAAAGAATCGCTCGTTATGAATCATATCCGAGACTTCGAGATGGAACTTAGCAAGGAGATTGTCTCGTACCTATCCAAGTCTCTACAGGCTCAAGCCTTCGATTTTATCGTCCATGCACAAGATGATTCACCTATTGGACGCTTAGTTGATGCCATCGATACGCTGGATGCCTATTTGTATTGTCACAGAGAATCCCGTTATGACACGAATCCTTTTTTTCATGCCAAATATAAGGAGCTCGAACAAGTGCTGCGAAGCACAGAGCTTCCATCCCTACACTGGCTGCTCGATGAGTACGATAAACATGATGGCTTTTATGAATTTATCCAATACATTATGAATCTCGATACCGTAAAAAGATGGAACGGCAGCTATAATCTCGTTCCAGACAATGATGCGACACATTCCTTCCGAGTCGCTTCACTTGCTTTGTTTAATGGGCTGCTTGAAATCGAGCGCTTCGGCAATAAAAATATCGATCTCTATAAGCTGCTCGCCAAAGCTGCCCTTCATGATTTACCTGAAGCTTTATCCGGCGATGTTGTATCGAATTTCAAGCACAATAATCCAGACATTAAACACGCTTTCGAGCAATACGAGAAAGAAACCGCTCAGTTCATGATTAATAAGCTTCCATCGTTTTTTCATGAAGATATGACCGAGTTCATTGTGCACAGCAAGTCAGCAGATGCAAACGGTGAGCTCGTTGATATTTCTGACAAGCTGGACGCCTTAATCAAAGCAAGCCTTGAGATGCGAAATAATCCTCATTACGCTGATACTTATTATAACCAGCTGGTTAAGGTTCAGCATCGCTATGAGAATGACTGTGTTGTTTTTTTCCTTGCTTATATTTTGCATGACTTAACCTATTCCAATTTAATTGGACAATAAGTGTTCCATACAAAATAGCCGCGAGATATATCTCGCGGCCCGGCTTTGGTTTATATTAGCTATGAACAGCAGCACTCCAGCCGAATGGGTACGCAGCCGAAATTTCTAACGGCAGCTTGCCTTGCGGCTTAAGATCACCTAACAATACTCTCGCAGCAGCAGCAAGCGCGAGTGGACGACACTCATACACTGCCATGTACGTTTTTACTTCCGGGTATAGCAATAGATCAAGCGGGTTCCGAACCGACACAGCTATCGTACGCTCCGGTGCCAATTTTACGACCTCGCGTGCAATATCGCGCTCTACGGGATGCTTGGAAGCGTCGTAAGTGACAACGACGATTTGTGAGAATGTTTCCAAATCAGCGAGTGGATGGTCATCATCCATTTGACGCTCGACGATATTAGCTCCATACTCTCCAAGAAAGTGACCTAATGAGCCGTCGCCTGAAAGCATTTCGTCAGCTACCGAAACAGGTACTATTTTCGGCCACAATACGAGCGTGCTTTTCTCGCGGCTTAATGGCAGCAATGGCCCTTCATCTTTTACTAGCGTAACTGAAGCCTCACTCCATTTAATTGCAACAGCTCGATTTACTTCCGTACCAATTTCCCATTCCACTTGTGACCACGGCAGCAAAGGCTCCTCAAGCACAAGCTTCTCCTTAAGTGTCATAATCCGATTAAGCGCCTCGTTAATACGAGCTTCTGCAAGTTCACCATTCTCAACAGCACGCACAACGGCTTCTAGGGCAGCCCATTGTTTATCAAATGTATGGCTGATCAGCACCATATCGGCTCCCGCTTGCAGCGCCTTAATAGCGCCTTGCTCTGGTCCATAGGTTTTATCAATCGCATCCATCTCTAAACAATCTGTCACAACAATCCCGTCATAACCAAGCTCTTTGCGCAGTAAACCCGTGATGACAGGCTCTGACAAAGTCGATGGCACGCCTGATGGATCAAGCGCAGGCAAGCAAACATGCGCTGTCATAATGCAGTCCGTACCTGCTTCAATTGCAGCGCGGAACGGCTTCAACTCAATCGCGTCTAACCGATCACGCCCATGCAGCAATATCGGCAGCGCATGATGGGAATCCACCGCCGTATCGCCATGCCCTGGAAAATGCTTAACTGTCGCAGCAACTCGTGCAGCTTGATAGCCTGCTACTGCGGCTGCTCCGAGTTCCGCAACAACATCAGAGCGGTCGCTATACGAACGTACATTAATAACGGGATTATCCGGATTATTGTTAACATCAATACAAGGCGCATAATTCATCGTAACACCCAATTGACGAAGCTCTTCACCACATACAAATGCTGTCTCTCTAGCGCTCTCCTTATCGCCGGTTGCACCAAGTGCCATGTTGCCCGGCATAAGCGTTACACCGTCAACTAGTCTTGCAACCATGCCGCCTTCTTGATCGATCGCTACGAATAGAGGCGGATTGCCAGCTTTTCTTGCGATGCTTTGAAGCTCGCCGCTAAGCTTGTGCACCTGCTTAGCATCCTTCACATTGCGGGAAAAATAGATCGTTCCGCCAATGCCGCTCGTTTCAATTAACTGTTTGATTTGCGCCGTTGGCTCAAAGCCATGAAAACCAAATACAAATAATTGTCCAACCTTCTTCTTCAAGCTCCAGTTATCCCACTCACGCGTTGTCGTCAATGCTTCCCCGTCCCTTCACTTATCAACCCTATTACGACGGCTCATTTAAAGCCTCGTTATGTTGTCCGCCCTCTTGCCGTCTCGTACGATAATCGGTAGGATTCTCACCTGTATATTTCATAAATACTTTTGTGAAATATCGCCGCTCCGCATAACCGACTTCCTTCGCGATTTGTGCAACACTCTTGAGCGATTCCCCAAGCATTGCCTTCGCGCGCTCCATCCGCTGCCGCGTTACATATTCGATAAACGTTTCGCCAAAAGTCTGCTTGAACAATAAACTAAAATAAGAGGTGCTTAAACCGACATGAGTTGCCGTTTCTTCTACACTTAGATCGCGATAAAGATTGCGGTCCAAAAAGGCTTTCGCTTCAGCCATTGAACGTTCCGATTGCTTTTTCTTATCCATAGATTTCTCCGAGACCGTATTCGTAACTTGACGAATAACTGATAATAAATCCTTAATGCCAAAGCGGCGATCCAATCTGCGCCAAAGCATATCCTCTTGCTCGCGAGTAAATACGCCCATTTCTTTCATCTCACGCATAAGATGCAGGACAAAGAAATGAAGCAGCGGCTTCACACGGTTTAATGAAGGCTCATTCATTCGCTGCAGCAGCAGCGTAATACTTTGAAGCTCGCTGTCCACGCTTATCGTATCCCCGCGTTTAACCGCTCCAATTAATTTTTCCGCAGTATCCCAAAACGCTTGATCTGCTTGCGATGATTTTTGCTGAGCAGATGGATAAATGGCGATAATATCATGGACAGGCGTGAGCTGCATCCCTTGCTGTACTAGCTTATAGGCTTGGGATAAGTCAGCAACCGCTGCAAACTTATGATAAATACCTGCAAATAAATTCAGCTTTACATGGCTCTTAATCGCAGACAACAACATGTCTGCCCAGTTTTTAATGAAGGCAATATCAAATTCAGCCGTTTTCTCCGTTTCAATGAGTACACACCACTCACCATCTCGAATTTGAATAACCGCATGATGCAGCCCATTTTGCTGCAGCTTCTCACGCAGTACATTACATACAGCAAAATTCCACAGCTTTCTTTCCTTATCGGACCAGTCGCGCCAATCCTTCGTCTTCTCCGAGCTTACATCAAGATCAAGCACAATTAAGACGAACTGCTGCCGCTTGAGCTGCTGTTCATCTCCGGTCAAGAGCCAATTATCTGCAGTAACATCGGTATAATCCATAATAATATCGTACAAAATTTTCTCGCTAGCGAGATCGATCATCCGGCCAAGCTTCTGCTTCTCTTCCTGCTGCAGCTTCTGCTTACTGCGCTGAGTAGACATCACTCTAGCAATAACACCTGTCAATTCATCATAAGGTATCGGCTTTAAGACGTAATCATTGACGCCAAATTGAATTGCTGTTCGCGTATAAGCGAAATCCTGATATCCCGACAGCATAATAATATCGCAAGCCATTGCTTTATCACGGATATGCCGAACAAGCTCCAAACCGTCCATAACCGGCATGCGAATATCGCACAGTAATAAGTCAAAGTGTTGCTGCTCCATAAGCTCTAACGCTTCAACACCATTTTTAGCTGTACCGCCAACGGTGAGCCCTAGCATTTCCCAGGGAATAACTTTTTCTAAATTTCTCGTAATATGTGCCTCATCGTCAACTAGGAGTACTTTACCCGTCATAGCTGATCACCTCTGCTCTTCGGAATTACACAGCGAATAACGGTCCCGCTGCCCTCTTGACTACAAATCCACAAACCGAACGCAGGACCATAATGTATGCGCAAGCGATCTGCAACATTTCGTAATCCAAGTCCTCTTCTTTCACCCATTTGCGCAGCATCCGTCTGCTTGCTTTCAGAGTCTGACTCTGCTGACAGCTTAGTCAGCACTCTGGAGCTCATGCCTAATCCGTTGTCACGAACCATAATGACGATCTGATGAGGCTCAGCAGTTACATCAATCGATATCCTGCCTTGTCCGTCTTCATAACCATCAAACCCATGCTGAATGCTATTTTCTACGAGCGGTTGAAGCGAAAGCTTTAGTATGGAGAAATCAAGTGCTTCTGCCGGGACATTCAATTCGTATGAGAAAAGCTCCTCGAAGCGGTATTTCTGAATTTCCAAATAACTGCGGACATGCTCAATTTCTTGGCTGATCCTTATTTCTTCGGATTGATGCATGCTTGTGCGAAGCAAATTGCTTAATCTGCGCACCATCAACATAATTTTTGCGCCTTCATTTTGTGCTGCAAGAGCATTAATTGATTCAAGCGTATTAAATAGGAAATGCGGTTTAATCTGTGCCTGCATAAGCATCATTTCCGCATGCTGCTTACGTGCCTGCTCTCTGCGCACTTCACTTAGCAAATTGCCGATTCGCTCAACCATACTATTGAAGCTGTTGGCCAGTAGAACGGTTTCATCCTTACCTTGAGCTGTTACTCGAATATCAAGTAATCCCTGCTCAACCAATCTCATTTTACGAACCACTTTAATGATCGTTTTGGCTACTCGGTTAACAAAAAAGACGTTGAACAACACCGCCGATAGCAAACCAAGGACCGTAATCATTCCAATCCACTGGACAAACCGAACATTTTCGTTAGTAAGTGAATCCCAAGGCTTTATGGACACAAGTATCCAACCATTGCGATCCAATTGATAGGAAGAAACAAGACTGTCTATTCCTTCAAACTTTTCTCGCGAGCTGTTGTAGTTATTCGTGTGCTGCGGCAATGAATCGGTCTGTTCATTTATATTATGACCATCCATCTTTTTTTTGCTGTCTAGCATAATAAGGCCTGCTTTATTGACAATGAGGTATCTTGTTTCAGCTGCATTGGATTGCGGGTTTTGAAAGGTTTTGAGCATGCTCGATATTTCTTCCGTTTTGTACTGCGTAATCATTACGCCCAAATCATTAAATGACTCAATGTCCTTAACGACTCGAATTTGTGTAAATAGTGGCGGTTCAACACCTGTCAGCTCACGCTGTTCATAAGGTCCAATCCAAAGCGGACGTCCGCCAAGATTCATAACATCCTTATAGACGGAATGCTGTTTGAGCATATCGAAGGAAATAGGTTTGAACGTCGTCGGATCGTTGCGATAAGAGCGAAACATCGTGCCATCCTTCGCGTACAGCACAACAAAGCTGACAGCGGGATGTTGGAACAAAATCCGTTTCATTTCTTTCTCTGCTTGGTTAATTTGAATGAGCGTGCCGGCATCATTAGAATTATACGAGCTGTATTTCAGTGTTTCCTGCACCTCTGTGCTCGTTAAATTACCATCGGATAGCTGATCAAGCTCTCGAAAGAAATAATGAATATTGCCTCCTACAGCCCTGAGCGAAATTTCGGTTTGCTCGCTATACTTTTTCTCCAGCAGCGTCTCAGAGTTAATGAATGAGAATATGCCGAGGCCAATCATCGGAATGACGATCAGAAATATGAATGCAAGCATCAATTTCGGTCTCAAGTTCATCTAGGAGGCTCCTTCTTTCTTAACCCTTCACACTGCCTGCAGTCATACCTTCAATGATTTGACGCTGCAAGAACACATACACAACTAGGACCGGAATAATGCTTATGATTACCGCAGCAGACAGCGATGCAAAGTTTGTGCGGTAGCCATCATTAAAGGTTGCCATACCCGTTGGCAGTGTTTTGAGTGATTCAGATGTTATAAATAGTTGGGACAAAATATATTCGTTCCAGTTGCCAATGAAATTTAAAATAAATACAGTAACTAGTGCCGGCATCGAAATCGGAATAATAATTCTGAAGAACAAACCGCTTGCGCCTAGCCCGTCCATAATGCCAGCTTCCTCAAGCTCATTTGGAATCGAAAGCATAAATGCATAAATAATAAACACGGTTATCGGCAAAGCATATGTGGTGTATACCAAAATTAATGACCAATGCGTATCGTATAATGGCTGTCCAAACAAATGGATCTTTTGAATTAAACGGTACAACGGGATAAACAATGCACCCGCTGGGACGATTAGGCCAAGTAAAATGAAATTATAAACAGCTTTATTCATCTTCGTGTATTTCATCCGCGCAATCGCAAATGAAGTCATCGCTGCAAAAAGGAGCGTCAATACACAAGCTGCAACGGTTACAATTGTACTGTTCAGCGCATATTTACCAATATTAGCCGTTTCCCAAGCAGCGATATAGTTATCGAAGTTAAAGCTAGTTGGCAAAGACCATGTATTTACTGTTATTTCACGGTTTGTTTTGAATGATGACATGAATAACCATAACAGAGGGAAGAGCACTACTGCAACATACCCCATTAAAAATGTATGCATCCACCATTGTGTGCCTCGGGAACGTTCCATTAGTACTGCACCTCCTCGCTTTTTGTGATGCGCTGTAAAATACCCGTAAGAATCAAAATAATAATGAACATCGCAACACCGATCGCGCTGCCATATCCAAGTTCAAGAGAGCGGAAGCCAACTTTAAGCATATAAGTCGCCATAACTTCTGTGGATTGGAAAGGACCGCCGTTCGTCATGATTTGTACGATATCAAGCACCTTCATCGTTCCCGAAACAGAAAGAAGCAGCATTACAAATAGGATTGGTCTTACGAGCGGCAATGTGATCATCCATGTTTCTTGCCAGCCGGTTACGCCATCCAGCTTAGAAGCTTCGATAATTTCTTTCGGAATGTTTAGAATTGCTGCCAAACAAAGTACTATGAAGAAGCCGATATTTTGCCATGCATTCGCGATAAGAATCGAGAGCATTGCAAGCTTGGGATCCGACAACCATTCGCGCGCCCAGCTTTCCGGTGCAACTAGACGAATTAATTGATTGATCATTCCTGAATCATAGTTGTACAAAACGCCGAACAAAATGGCTACAGTAGCCGTCGATATAACAACCGGCACAAATACGGCCGATTTGTAAAAGTCACGCATCCGTCTAACTTTACTAATAATGATTGAAATCAAGAAGACGAGCGGAATGTTCACGATTAGGGAAAACGCCATGAAATAAAAGTTGTTTAAAAGTGCTTTTCTAAAAATTTCATCCTGCCACAATCTCGTAAAGTTATCAAATCCGATAAACACCTTCTCAGTAATGCCATCCCAACGAAAGAAACCGTAAAAAAAAGATACGATAACGGGATAAACAAAAAACAAAGCATATAAAGCAAGCGTCGGAATAATGAACGCCACGTAAGTAATCGGATTTTTGAGCGCTCTGTTCATAATGTCCTCCTTTTGTCCTAGCGTTAAAAGAGGGTGCCCTCCAGGAAGGAAGCACACCCTCTTGCATAGCAGGATCGAATGTAATGTGTTGCGATTACTTAGCTGCGTTCGCTTTATCTTGCGATGCTTGAATTTTTGCAGCTACTTTTTCTGGTGTGCTTACTTTACCGATAAGCTCTTGAATACCAACGTTAATGTCAGCGCCTACTGCTGGTTGAACGATTGCATCATATGCTTTCCATGAGCTGGAAGCGTTAGCCATAACCGTCAAGATTTCAGTTGTAAGCGGGTCAACACCAGATAGATCGCTTAGTTTCAAAGAAGGAAGCAATTTGTCTTCTACCAAAGTACGTTTTTGAACCTCTTCGGAATAGAAGTTAGCGATAAATTTCTTAACTGCTGCAATTTGATCTTCAGTTAGCGTAGCAGAGAAACCAAAGCCGTTTGAGTATGAAGCGTTGATTGAAGTTTGGTCGCCAGCGCCGCCTTCGATTGACGGGAAGCCGAAGTAACCGATTTGACCTTTAAGATCGCCAGCTTCGTCGCCTGAGAAGCGGTTAGCATCCCAAGTTCCTGTGAATACCATTGCAGCTTTACCAGAAAGCAATTGCGCGCCTTGATCAGCATAAGCAAGACCTAGAGCACCTTTAGTGAAGAAATCTTTGTTAACAAGCTCAGCATATGAAGTTAGACCTTTAACGAAGTTAGGATCAGTCCATTTTGCAGTACCAGCAACAACATCGCTGAATGCTTGGATACCAACGTTACGCTCCATAACTGTGTTCCAAAGCATACCGTTTACCCAGCCGTCTTTAGCAGCCAAACCGAGTGGTGTGTAGCCAGCTGTTTTGATTTTTTCGGAGATTTCAACCAATTGCGTCCAAGTTGTAGGAATTTCCAAACCTAGCTCAGAGAAAATTTTCTTGTTGTAGAAAATCGCTTCGCTATATCCGCCGAAAGGAAGGCCATAAACTTTGCCATCTACAGTGAACTCGTCCAAGCTTGCAAATTTGTCTGTCAGACCAAGTTCTGCAATGATTGGTGTCAAGTCAAGCATGCGGTTAGCTTTTACATAAAGGTTAAGGTCTGCTCCACCGAATACTTCAAAAATATCAGGAGGGTTGCCAGCAGCCATTTCAGCTTTCAGCTTTTGATCGCGGTTAACGATCTCGTCGATACCTTCAAGCTTGAAAGTAAGGCCTTTATTTTCGTCTTGTGTTTTTGCAACAACATCTTCAAGAATTTTCAAACGAGTTTTGCTTGTTTCTTTAATTTGAGTGTGGCGAAGGGACAATGTTACGTCCTTTGCTGGTGCATCGGTTGCTGGAGCATCAGTTGCTGCATTCGTTGGTGCATTTGTTGCAGCGCCTTCATTTCCTTTACCAGCATTGTTACCGCCGCACGCCGATGCGACAATCATAAGGGAAAGCAGCGTAGTGGCAATTAGTGTAGATCTCTTTTTCATTGGGAAGACCTCCTCGTTTATGGTGTTGCTTGTTTGCCTCGCACCTTTATTATAGTCCTGCAGAATCAATTGAAAGGAGGTCAAAAAAACGACGAGTTAGGGAGACAATTCTCTCATTTTTCAAAAGAGGGATAAAATCTTATAGCCCGTCGGGTTACTTTTCCCGACGGGCTATGTAAATTAATCTTACGTTTTAGTAACGCATATCCTTCGTTATCCCTCTAACAACCTCATAAAATCGCTGCCACTCTGGAATAGAACCTTGAATATGGTTATTTTCCGCTATAATATTGTTTTCATTATGTGATGTTTTATCTTCACTATTCGTTTTTTGACCTTCAAGCTGCAATTTTTCTTGTTTTGCACGTAAACTGCCATCCGACAATTATATCCCTCATCCCTTTAGCCAGCCTTTTCGCAGTGCAAAAAGCTCCCTAAGATCCTCAGTAGACATTTCCGTAATCCACTGCTCCGATTGACCGACCACTTGATCGTTAAGCGACTGCTTTCGCTCAATCATCTCGTCGATCTTCTCTTCAAGCGTTCCGAGTGTAATAAACTTATGCACCTGAACCTTTTTCGTCTGGCCGATTCGAAATGCCCGGTCGGTCGCTTGGTTCTCAACGGCAGGATTCCACCACCGGTCAAAATGGAAAACATGGTTTGCGGCGGTCAGATTAAGACCCGTTCCCCCCGCCTTTAGTGAAAGGACAAATGCAGAGCACGGCTCCTCCGCATTTTGAAACTGCTCAATCATTTGATCCCGCTTCACCTTAGGCACGCCGCCATGCAAATACGGAACCGGTAATCCAATACGCTCCTCAAGCAGCTGCTTCAGTTGGTGCCCCATATCGATATATTGGGTAAAAATAAGGCAGCGTTCGCCTTCGGCAGCTATTTCCTCGCACATTTCAAGCAGCCTTGCTACTTTATTCGAACGTTCTATTTCCCATAAAGCCGCGGTATCCTCATGATTAAGCAGGGAAGGATGATCACATAATTGTTTCAGCTTGGTTAAAGCTGCAAGAATGAGACCTCTGCGCTGCATCGGACCTAGTTTATCCAAATTCTCAAGGAGGTCTGCGACTAAATTCTCATACATCGCACCTTGTTCAGCTGTCAACGTCATATACAGCTTCGTTTCATTTTTATCCGGCAAAGAAAGCTGAATCGAAGGGTCCTTCTTAATTCTCCGCAGCATGAATGGTTTAACCCAGCTTTGAAGGCCAGCAATAAGCTTCTCATCTCGTGTTTTCTCTATCGGTGTGACGATCTCCTTGCGGAACTCGGTCATATTGCCAAGATAACCCGGATTTATAAAATCATAGATCGACCAGAGCTCTGTCAATCGATTTTCCATCGGCGTTCCTGTCAGTGCCAGGCGATGATTCGAAGGCAGTCTCCTTATTGCTGTAGATTGTTTTGTATATACGTTTTTAATATTTTGCGCTTCGTCGAGGCAAAGAGCATCCCAATCCACTAAACACAAATCTTCTTCATCCAGCTGTGCCAAAGAGTAAGAAGTTATGACCAAATCTGCCCCTGAAACGGAATCGCGGAAAGATTCGCCTTTCTCCCGTTTATTGCCGTAATGCAGCATGACATTAAGCGAAGGAGCAAAACGCTCGAGCTCCTTCTCCCAGTTGCCTATTACTGAAGTTGGGCAAATAAGCAGCGAGGGCCCTCCCATTTGAAGCTTCTTCTCCTTAATATAAACAAGGTAAGCCATAAATTGAATCGTTTTTCCGAGTCCCATATCATCTGCAAGCACACCGCCAAGCCCGAATTTCCTAAGAAAAAGCAGCCACGATACGCCTTCATGCTGGTATGGTCGAAGCTCTCCCAAAAACGTCGCTGGAATTTCCGCCAGCGGTATTTCCTTAATTTGCTGCAGCTGCGTGAGCCATGCGGTTAGATGGTCATTCAGCTCAACTTCCGTGTCCATAGACGAATCAAGCTCACCGCTGTCATCGAGCGGGATGCCGCCTCTTAAATGCATTTCCAGCACATCACGGAAAGATAGTCCTTTGCGCTTACCCATCCGCTTCAGCCACTGTTTAATTTGCGTCACATCTTGTGGATCCAAATGAACCCATTCGCCTCCGACATTGAAGAGACGACGGTTTTGCTCTGCCAATTGCAGAAATTCGGCTTCGGTCAAATTCACATCACCAAGAGCCAGCTTCCAATCAAATTGTACGATTTGATCAAGTCCAAACATGGGCTGAGCTGCTGAGCCAACTGAAGATTTCATCTTCGCCTTCAAACGAAGCTTGCGATTGCGTACCGCTTCCCACCAGCTAGGCAATAAGACCGGACAACCTGCCTCCAGCAATTGAACGCTTGCATGCTCAAGAAACTTCCATGCTTCATTATCCGATAAGGTGTATCTTAGCTTGCCGTCGTTTTCCGCTTCTGTTAAATCAGGCAGAGCACTCATCCATTTTTGCTGCTCCTTAGCCAGCTTGCCATCTAGAAGCGGAAGCCATTCTGACGGAATGATTTGTCCATCATCCGTATCCGCTTCCCAGCCTTCCTCACTGATATTCTGGCGAATAGGCAGCCACGGTCCTCCATCACGATTTTGCAGAGCGGGTCGAAGCCTCCAAATGGATGACTCCTGCGGCTCCACCAGCTGAAGCGCAATTCGGAATGGAAGGACATCCTTCCTAAGCCCAATGGCAATGAGCCAATCTTCCTCATCAACTGCTTTTCTCCTCAGCACCGCTTCTCCAGAAGCATTGCCTATTTCTCTCCAAGCCTGTGCAGCCTGTTCGTTTTCTTCAATCATTTGCTCAATTGCTCCGCTAATCCACTGTTCAATTCCTTTATCGCCGTTCTGATTAGCAGCTGCTACAATAGCATTCCATTGCTGGTTGCGCTCGGCATCCTGCTCAGGAATAGCCATTCTCCAGCTTCGCTTCTCTTCGGTCCAACGCTCCCAATCAGGCATATACCAACCATTAAGAAGCGCAATTCTTATTATCTCTGCCATTTGCATCAAGACCGTCAAACGCTCCGTCCACTCTACTTGAAGCAAGCGAACATGCTGAGGCGAGGATAAATAATCAATGGCAAGGAGCGGAGGAACCTTCAGCATCTTACGCTCACCAACACTGACTTCCTCGACATCAGCTCCATACCAAGATGCCTTGTGCCATGCGAACAATAAGGATCGCAGCTTGCCATCCGCGGAATCCTTGCGATCGACAGCGCTTAACCAAATGGACGTACCCTCTTCTTCGTTCCAAAATCCGTCTATCGTCAACTTGCGCGCGCCAATGTAAGTTCTCATGTAACTATTTTCCCTTTCCACAGCTCTTCCTGAAATGCTCGCAATCGCTGATGCTTACTTACAAGTCCAGAAATATATTGATTCCATCTCACTTCATCTTTATCCGCTTTATATAACCGCTCCAGCTTCTTAAGCTGCTTAACCGCAATTCGGTAGCCTTGACGGTTCCGTGATTGGATGGACGATTCAACCGATTGATGGTACATGGGCATTAGCGCGCGAGGCGCAAGCTTAGCAATTTCTCGAAGCGCATGAGCGCCGACATCCTCAGGGCTTGATCCAATCAGCATTTGCAAATCAGCCCATTCATCATAACGCTTCTGACCCAGCCAATGGTCAGATAATTCTGAATAAGAATGGGGCAGCAATTGCTTCATATAATCGGTCCATATCGGCATCTCAGGCCGGTCAAGATCTGCTCTTCGGCATAATGTAACGAACGGTCCCACCGAACGGCCGTTTTTCGATTTATTGATTCGCTCGAACAAGAAGCTCATCCACTGCTCTACAAGCTCCCATTTTCCTTCTTCCATCCGCTGGGCGGCGCAAGGATACATCACTTTTTGAGAGCGCTCAAAGCTTGTTAATGCAAAATTTGCAATTGCCTTCTCATCCTGTTTGTCAAAAAAATACATGATGCCAATCGCAGTATGCAAAAATGCCTTATTGACGTCTTCGACATCTTCATTCATCGACAGCTCAACCATCGAAGCTAACTCCCGCTCAAACCAGCTGCGGCTCTCTGAAAGCTTCTCGCATAAAACTAAATAGATATACTCCCAGTCAAAAAGCTGCTTTTCGGTACTCGATGCCCATACTTTCACTCGAGCGATTAATGCATCCGCCCAAGCTTCTTCCCGCAGCTCCATTGCTTCGGGAGTTAGCTCGGATACCAATGTATATAAATGCTCCACCCAAGGCTCTGCCATCCGGATGAACGACATTTCATGATAATATCTGCTGAACGAGTCCACCGTATTAATCGCTCGCTCTGCTTGCTCCAGCACAAAGATGATGGCTGTTGACCAATGCAAACGCTGCATCCTTTTTTCCCAATCCTTAGCTAGCCCCTTTAATGAGGACAATAATGGTTGAAGGGCATGGAGAGAGTGCCGACATTTCCGCCAAACGTCGCCATGTGTCGCTTCCATCCATTCCAGCCACTCCTCAGCTGACGCTTGTTCACCGGGCTCGCGAGGCAAAGCAGGCGCTGCTTCAGGCGGCGGTGCTGCAGCCTGTGTATTTTTGAGCAGCGCACTCGCGGAAGACAACCCCAGCAAGCGAAAATAGGATCGCTCTGCCAGTGTATGTCCCCCTTCCTGCTGACTGCAATATTGAAAATAAACAGCAGCCATATGCTTGCAAAATCCTGTATAGGGACAAGTACATGAGCTATAACGCAGCTGACCAGCATCAAGGATGACCGCATAAAGATCCGATCCTTGCACGACCCCATAAAGATGATCATGGCTCCCCTCATTCGCGCTGTTCACTTTACCTTCCATGTAATAATGCCAGCCCCGCTTCATAATCGTCGTCTCAACATGGACGTTCAGTTGTTGCTCAATTAGCGCGTGCAGCTTTTCATTGAGGTGCATCATAGACATTCACCCGCTTCCTTTCCGTTCACTTGCATTCTTACTATTATACCAAGCCAATAAGGCTGGTGCCATCATTTGACGTTAAAAGCTGGATTACAATTGCAAATGAAATAAGCAGCAGCATAAAAAAAGCCTTGCCGGCGAAGAACTCCGCTCGGCAAGGCACAAAACAATATTATAATGGCATCTTCACAGTAAATGTTAATTTCCCAGCCGGCTCTGCTGCCACATAAACATCACCTTTATATTGCTTGGCAATTGTTTTTACAATCGATAAACCTAAGCCTTGATGATCCTGCTGCTTGGTGGAATAACCTGCTTCAAATATAGGATTCGAAATGGCAAGCTCCGCATCGTCACAATTATTTGTTACCGTAAATTCCAGCATGTCCGCCGTTTGTTTGCCGATAAGCGTAACATGGCGCCGATCCTCGGAGTATTTCAATACCTCATCAAAAGCATTATCGATCAAATTGCCAAGCATACGATTGACATCTAGCGTTCTAACGCCCATTTCCTGCATATTCAGTCCGGTAAAGGAGCAGCTGAATTGAATTTTGTTGCTTTCCGCTTGCGAGATTTTGGAACGAACCAAAGCTGCTATGGCCGGATTGCCAATATTGATAATATCGTTCATCAATCGAATATCACCAGTCAGCTCCTTCGTATAAGCAACGAGCTCATGCGATTTGTTAAGCTCTGCGAGAGAGTGAATGGTCTGGACATGATTCAAGAAATCATGCCTTTGCGCTCGAATAGACTGAAACATTTGATTAATCTCGTCCACATAGGTCTCCTGCGTGACGCGAACAACCTTGTCGCGAGAATGCCTGTAATATCTCATCGCAAACACAGCTATCAACAAACTGAAAAAGGTGACAATTAAAATAATAATGCCTAAATTCAGAAACTGAGCGTCCAGCTTATCCTGAATGACATGATAATCAGAGGTCATCATTAGCACATAGCTATTCATAGGCTGACCGTCACGATCGGTAATATTAATACCATGCTCATTAACAAATACCGGAATATACATTTTGAAAATCTCTTTGCCGCCGATATTCTCTCTTAACGTGACCGTCTTCTTAGAAAAGTACGCTTTGCGAACTAAATTCGTATCCTGCTTCGATTTAATATTATACGTGCCGTAAAAGATCGGTTCCTGCACTTTATGGCCTTGAACCTCGCCTTGCGGATTAATCGTATTTTTCCCATCAGGAAATGTCTCCGGATTAATAAAAGCAATTTCAAGCAATGAATCGCTGCTTTGAATTGAATTTTCAATCATGCGGTGAACACCTGTCGCATTCTCATACTTTTGTTGTCGCTCATAATCTACATAAGGATCAATAATATAGTTTGTAGCTCCGTCGTAGTAGTAACCCCATTTGTTAAGCTTATCAACATTTGTTGCCGATACCTCATAAGGTCCGCTCCAGAAGTTCGGAAGGGATTGTCCAAGCCAATTAACCGATGCATTTTTGTTTTCGAATAGCTGGTTGAACACCTCGTACCATGGCTTCCATTCTTTTGTACTAATATTGGTTTGCTTAGCATTGGATGATTTGTATAAAACAATGTCATCAGGCAATTCTTTGAGAAGGGTAATGTGGCTTAGGTCCAGCTTATCGCGCAGCTCCATGAGCTGCTCCGTCGTTACTTTCTCAATATCGGGATCAAGCGCATATTGAATTGCAATCGAGGCGGCGCGAAGTTCACGTCCAATCTGGTTTTGAAACTGTTCCGAGCCTTCGCGGGATTGCTCGAGCGAAATCTCCAGCCGCTTGGCATGTGTCAGAAGCTCTTCATTAAAGGAATCTTCCAGCGTTTTTTTTGTGAGAAAATAATAAGCCGTATTATTTAATAAAACTAAAACGACGATAATACTAATCGCCACAAGCCAAATGTTGCGTTGCATCTCAAGCATCTTGCCCTTCTATTTATTATAGCTTCCATTATGGATCATCCTAAACTAAACGACAATATGACAATCACTAACAAATGATTACAAATACATGAATATCAACCAAAGCGCTAGTATTTCGTTCTAGGTTAAACCGTCCATTTTTTGAAAAACAATCGAACGGCCCACTTGCGCTCCTGCCGCTTCTTATAACGAGGAAGCATACGATAAATTCGAAGTCCTTCTTCAATAGCTTTTTTGGCTTCAGCCGTATTGCCTAATTTCTTATATATCGTAGTAAGCTGATCATATGCCTCGCAGGATGAGGAGTTTATCGATTGAAAGGATTGGATATGCTTAAGCGCTTGCTCCGTTTGGCCATTCGAGAAATGAGCCGCTAGATTCAAGTATGGTGCACCGTATTTGACGCGTGGATTTAGCTCCAGCCCCCGAAGTATGCCTGCAACCCCATTTTCCTCATCACCGGTATATAAATAACTAGTCCCTAAGTCATCCCAAAATTCAGCTGATTCATCAAGCATAGGCTGCAGCGGGTCAAGCCATGTCAAAGCCTCTTTATACTTCTTTCTCTCAATTAAAAGACGAGCCAACTCATGCTTGGAGGACACATCATTTGGCGACCGATCAATTTGCTGTTTCAGTTTTTTTATTCTTGATATTCTTTTTAGTGGTTTAAATATGCTTGGCATTAACCCGACAAAACGACGATCAAGCACATACAGCAGGAGAAGCATGACAAGAATGGCTATAAACGGGTTGCCAAACAACCAAAATAAAAATATTAAAAGACTAAATTTTAACATATGGTCCTCCTGCACACTTTGTAATTAACATTCAATTCGTAAGCAAATCCATCATTTATTGTACAAATATGGTTCTATCATACCATAATCTTCACATTTTTCGAGCAAAAATAGCATTTCATTACTATATCTAATGTATGAATAATAAAAACTTGTATGACTTAAACTATACGCTAGAAATATCAATTGCATTAAATTGGAGGATGAAAACATCATGGCGACGAATGAGACACCAGATTCGACATTAACTGATCGGCAAGGTCACCCTATCTCAGACAATCAAAATATTCGTACTGTTGGCAATCGTGGTCCGTCGACACTGGAGAACTATCATTTCATCGAGAAAATATCTCATTTTGACAGAGAACGTATTCCAGAACGTGTTGTGCACGGCCGCGGCGCAGGTGCGCACGGTTATTTCGAGGCTTACGGCAAGCTTGGCGAAGAGCCCATTGCAAAATATACGAGAGCCAAACTATTTCAAGAGCCGGGCAAGCGTACGCCCGTATTCGTTCGTTTTTCTAGCGTTATTCACGGAGGCCATTCACCAGAAACGCTGCGCGATCCGCGCGGGTTCGCTACCAAGTTTTATACTGAAGATGGCAACTGGGATCTTGTCGGCAACAATCTGAAAATATTTTTCATACGGGATGCGATGAAATTTCCTGATATGGTTCATGCATTCAAGCCCGACCCAGTCACCAATGTACAAAGTATGGAACGTTTTTTTGATTTTGTATCTCAATCGCCGGAAGCTACCCATATGATTACCTTTTTGTTCTCGCCTTGGGGAATACCCGCAAACTATAGGCAAATGCAGGGCTCCGGCGTCAATACATACAAATGGGTTAATGCCGCAGGCGAAGGCGTACTCGTCAAATACCATTGGGAGCCGCTTCAAGGCATTCGCAACTTAAAACAAAGTGAAGCAGAGCAAATCCAAGGGAAAAATTTCAATCACGGAACCCAAGATTTGTATGAAGCCATCGAACGTGGTGAATTTCCAGCTTGGGAATTACAAGTGCAGTGGATGAGTGATGACGAGCATGAAGAGCTTGATTTTGACCCGCTGGACGACACAAAGCTTTGGGACCCTGAATTGTTCCCGATGCTGCCCGTTGGGAAGATGGTCTTAAACAAGAACCCGGAAAACTACTTTGCAGAAGTCGAGCAAGCGGCCTTTGGCACAGGCGTACTCGTAGATGGTCTAGATTTCTCTGACGATAAGATGCTGCAGGGCCGGACGTTTTCCTATTCTGATACTCAGCGCCACCGCGTCGGCTCCAACTACCTTCAATTGCCGATCAACGCACCGAAGAAACGTGTCGCCACCAATCAGCGTGACGGACAAATGGCTTTCTATATTGATATTGCACCAGGCCAAAATCCGCATGTCAATTATGAGCCGTCTACAATGGGCGGATTAACGGAAGCCCCAAAGCCGGGTGAGCCTCATGAGCCCTCCTATTCCGCAAAACTTGTAAAACAGCCTATCGATCGCCAAAACAATTTCAAACAAGCTGGGGAGACCTATCGCAAATTCGAGGACTGGGAGAAGGATGAGCTCATCGAAAATTTGGTAGATGCACTTAGCACATGCAGCACAGTTATTCGTGATCAAATGATTCAACATTTTACAGAAGCGGATCCCGAATATGGCAAACGTGTGAAGGAAGGACTACAGACAACCGATAAGCTCGGCAACAGCTCAAAACACGTTGGAACAACGCCTGCAAACGAAGGGATGGAGCTTTCTGAGGAGCTCGGTCATTCCACTGACGGTTATTGAAAATGATGAAAGTGATATTTTTCAAGTGAATATCCTCTTGACGAAAGCGTTTTACATTCTTATGATGTTAATATTCAAATGAATGGTGTTAAACATCATTTTATCGATTAAAACGATCAATCATATGGAATTGGCGTGTTACTCACTAAAAGAGGCATGAGCCAAGAACAGATTACCTTCTAATTTCCTTTTAGAACGGTTTTCTTTTCTTGGCTCTTTTTTTTGCCAGATGGGCACCTTAATGACAAAGGAGGGATTTCAAGTATGGCTCGCGCCTTTCGGGTTGAACGCGCAATCGGCAACAATGTGTTATTAACAATTGATGTGCAAACGGAGAAAGAATACGTCATTTTTGGCAAAGGATTAGGGTTCAGTCTTAAAGCCGGACAAATTATTGATCGAACCGATAACCGAATAGAAAAACGATTTCGTTTGGACGATTCCGAACAAATGAAGAAATATCACACGTATCTTGAAGAAATCGATCCAACCATCATTGATATGACAGAGCGAATAGCCGATTACATCAAACAGAAAACGGGTGTCGAAGTAAACCCGAAACTATATTTCACACTGCCGAGCCACATCCAATTTGCTGTTTATCGACTTCACAATGGCATGGATATTGTTAATCCCTTTCTAAACGAGACGAAACAGAGCTTTCCTTTAGAGTTCGAAATTGCCGCCAAATTGGCTGAGTGGATTAGTGAGCAATTCCATGTTGGCATCCCGGAAGAAGAAATAGGGTTTTTATCGTTTCATGTTTATTCTGGAATTCACAATGTACCGGTAGGGCAACTTATTAAACAAGCAGACCAACACTAGGAGGATATTATTATGCTATCTAAACTTTTTGGAAAGTCAAAACAAAAAACAATTGAAGTATCAGCACCCTTGTCAGGAAAGGTCGTACCGTTAACCGCTGTTCCTGATGAAGCTTTCGCAGGCAAACATATGGGTGACGGACTTGCAATTGAGCCGTCTGAAGGGACAATCGTCGCACCTTTCGATGGTACTGTATCTCATCTTATTCATACCAATCATGCCATTATTATTGAGCATGCATCAGGCCTGCAGCTTCTCATTCACATCGGCATCAATACTGTAGCTCTAAATGGCGATGGTTTTGAGGCTCATGTAGCTTCAGGTGACACCTTTCAAGCCGGTGATGCACTTATAACATTTGATCGCGCCAAAATCGAAGCTGCAGGTTATCCATCCATCACACCTATCGTTGTCGCAAACGAGGATGATGTGAAGCAGTTGGAGCATTTGATCACCAGCGGTTCTGTCACAGCTGGCAAGGAGCTTCTGCTCAAGGCAGCTATGAACGGCTAAAGAAGCACCACTACACTTGCATAAGAAAAGAGGACGAATAACTATGCTGGCCTTCCTACAAAAAATAGGTAAAGCATTAATGCTTCCAGTCGCCGCTCTTCCAGCGGCTTCCATCCTGCTTCGTTTCGGTAATATTGACTATGTAAAAGACTTTCACATGGGTAGCGCAGGAGAGTTTATTAATCAATACATCGCACCGTTTCTTGCTGCTGGCGGCGCCGCAATTTTCGATAACTTACCGCTCATATTTGCCGTCGGTGTTGCCATTGGACTTGCTGGTGATGCAGTTGCCGCACTGGCTGCCGTTATCGCGTACCAAGTACTTGTAACCGTTCAAATTAAAGTGCCGCTCGTCTTTACCAACATCGTTGGAAAAGATGTTGAACTCAACATGGGCGTCCTTGGCGGTATTATTGCTGGTTTGATTTCAGCGTACTTATATAAAAGATTCCATACGATTAAGCTGCCCGACTGGCTTGGCTTCTTCAGCGGCAAACGATTTGTCCCTATCATAACCTCGCTCGTTATGGTTATCGTTGCTCTCTTGCTCGGTCTTGTTTGGGGTCCTGTTCAAATGGCGCTGGATACTTTTGGCCGCTGGGTCGTTGGTTTTGGTGGAATCGGCTCCTTCGTTTTTCTTACAGCAAACCGACTGCTTATTCCTACCGGCTTGCATCATGTTATTAATTCCATCGCTTGGTTCCAAATCGGTGATTATACAGATGCAACAGGCAAAGTTGTGCACGGTGACTTGTATCGCTTTTTCGCTGGAGACAAAACAGCGGGCATGTTTATGACTGGCTTTTTCCCGATTATGATGTTTGCACTGCCAGCAGGCGCGCTTGCGATTATCCACACAGCTCGCAAAGAGAAGCGCAAGCTCGTTGCTTCCATATTTATTGGTACGGCATTTGCTTCATTCCTGACAGGAATTACAGAACCGCTTGAATTTGCTTTTATGTTCGCAGCACCGTTTCTATTTGTCATTCATGCCATTTTAACGGGGTTATCCGGCTTCATCCTCTACCAGCTGGAGGTTAGGCATGGGTTTGGCTTCTCAGCAGGCTTTATTGATTATGCGATCAATTATCAGCTCGCAACGAATCCGCTGCTTATTATTCCGGTGGGCCTTGCCTTTGCCGTCGTGTATTATTTCTTATTTCGCTTTATCATCGTCAAATTCAATATTAAGACGCCAGGTCGCGAAGATGAGACAGCCGAGGACAAAGCCGATAACAAAGAAAAGACTGCAGCCGCATCTGGCAGTAAAGCAGAAAATGTGCTGCATGCGCTCGGCGGATCTTCAAATATCGTCGGTCTAGATGCTTGTATTACACGTCTTCGCTTAGTCGTGAAGGATGAATCGATTGTCAATGATACACAGCTCAAGGGCATGGGCGCAGCAGGCATTATCCGTTTAGGCAAAGGCGCCGTGCAAGTTATATTCGGCACGCAGTCCGAACAGTTGAAAGACGAAATCAAAAAAATAATGTAACAACAACCATAATAGGAGTGAAAAACGATGAAAAACAGCTTTGTTATACAAAATCCATTTGGCATACATGCAAGACCAGCACGCAAGATCGTTGAAGCAGCAAAGGCATTCACAGGAACAGTTACACTAGAGAAGGATGGCAAAAGCTTCAATGCCAAAAGTCTAGTTCATGTCATCTCCGTTGGGGCAAAACTTGGAGACAGCATTGCCGTTTCTGCTGAGGGTGAGCACGCTGAGGCTGTTGTAGCAGCTATCGGAGAGATTCTTGTCTCTATTGAGGCGCATGCAGAAAAGGGGCAATAAGAGATGATGCTTCAAGGAATTGCCGCATCTCCTGGATATGCGATCGGCGTAGCTAAAGTATTGTCAACAAAACCTCTCCAGATCGAGAAGGTTCACTTGGAAGACAATCAATTGGACGATGAAATTAAACGTTTTGAAGCTGCAATTGCTTCAACTCATGAAGAGCTTGAAGCCATCCATGCCAAGCTGATTGCTCAGAACAAAGAGCATGAGGCAGAAATATTTGAAGCGCATCTGATGCTGCTCGAGGATGAAGAGCTCATCGATCGCTCGAAAGAGATCGTCAGATCCGAACGGATCAATGTAGAATTCGTCTTTTTCAACACCTCTGAAGAGATTGCAGAAATGATTGGAGGGCTGGATGATCCCTATTTGAAGGAAAGAGCAGCCGATATTCGTGACGTAAGCCTACGTGTATTACACAAGCTGCAAGGCATTTCATCAACATCCTTGAATGATGAGTCAGGTTCTATCATTTTGTTTGCAGAAGATTTAACACCTTCGGATACGGCTCAGCTCGATCCAAGCAAAGTGATTGGCTTCGCAACGCAAGCAGGCGGGCGCACTTCCCACTCTGCCATTATTGCAAGGTCTATCGGCATTCCTGCTATTGTCGGAATCGGCAGTTCCATGGAGCAGGCAGTGAAAAACGGCCAAACCGTCATTATTGACGGGACAGATGGTCATATTTACGTGGACCCGGATAATGAAACGTTAACTCGATATTCACAATTGCAAAAGCAGCAGCTTGAAAGCAAGCAATTTTATCAAACCTTTATGAATCAGCCTTCCGTAAGCAGCGATGGCGTACAGGTTGAGCTTGTAGCTAATATCGGCTTAGTTAAGGATGCAGAGCTTGCCGCTGCGGCAGGAGCTGAAGGCATCGGACTCTTTCGTACCGAGTTTCTATATATGGACACAGCTGGGCTGCCCTCCGAGGATACACAGTTTGAAGCTTATCGCAAAGCAGCAGAAGCGTTTGGAGGCAATTCGCATATCGTCATCCGAACGATAGATATTGGCGGAGACAAGGAAATTGATTACCTCAACCTGCCTAAGGAAGACAACCCCTTCCTTGGTTACCGTGCCATTCGTATCTGCTTGGATCGACCGGATATGTTCAAGACACAACTTCGGGCGATTTTGCGGGCCAGCGCATACGGCAACTTAAAAATTATGTTCCCTATGATTGCTACACTGGGTGAATGGCGCCAAGCTAAAGCTATGCTGGAAGAAACAAAGCAGGAACTGACCAAAGCAGGTATTCCCTTTAACGCTGGGATCGAAGCCGGCATCATGATCGAAATTCCAGCAGCGGCTCTACTAGCGGATTTATTCGCCAAGGAAGTTGATTTCTTCAGTATCGGAACAAACGATTTAGTTCAGTATACATTTGCTGCAGATCGTATGAATCCTAAGCTTTCCTATCTAAACGACCCGCTTCATCCAGCTATTTTACAGCTCATTAATCGTGTTATTGCAGCCGCTCATGCTCATGGCAAATGGGTGGGGATGTGCGGTGAAATGGCGGGCTCGAAGCATGCACTGCCGATCCTGCTCGGTCTAGGTTTAGACGAGTTTAGTATGAGCGCAAGTGCAATACTTCCTGCTCGCGCTTTGCTCGCAAATCTATCTCAGCAGGAAATGAAGCAGATAACGCAGGCCGTTCTAGCACTAGGCTCAGCTGAAGAGGTTAAAGCCTATGTGGAGCAGCATGTTTCTGGAATAGTATAAAATTTCTGCAAAAGAGGCTGTACTGCATCAGAATGCGGTACAGCCTCTTTTATTTAGATTCGGATTTGAATACGAACCTTGCCTTCTTCATATTGAAATTTAAGCTCACCCTTATATTTCTCCACCGTTCTCCTTACTATAGAGAGACCGTTTCCTCGTAAGACAGAACCCTTTGCTTTCGTAGTAAAACCATATTGGAAGAAGCTCTTCTGCTCCTCATCCGTAAGCACGGCTGGATTCTCGATTATAAATATATATTTTCCATGTTCCGCTTTACATTGCACTTGAATCTCCTGCGTTATATACCCAGCATTTGATTCCACCGCTTCAATCGCATTATCCAACAAATTAGAAAATAATTTGACTAAGTCCATCGATTCTATTTTATCGAATGCATCATAATCTGTAGCGAAGCTTATAATTATATTTTTCGAATGCGCCAGCTCCCTCTTGCTCTGGAACAGCACCATTAAAATCGGATTTTTTATATGCAGCGACAGGTTTAGCGTTTTGGATTCCTCGGTTAGCTGTTTTAAATAATCATGTGCCTTATCATACCTTCGGATGTCCATTAATCCATTCAACACCTGGAGATGATTCATAAGATCATGACGACTTGATTTGATGGTCTCTACAATTTTGCCCAACTCGGAAATGTATACCTTCTCAGATTCACGCATGTCCTGATGAAGCCTGGCTTTGTACCATTTGTTAAGCACATAGACACCAGCTAGCAGCAATAAAGCAAACAGGACATCCACTCCGAAAATAAACATATTATTTTGGACAACATACTTGCCCACATGGCCTAAATCCTTCGCAGCGATATCGATCCCCACAACACCAAGCACCGTGCCATCCTCATCAAAGAATGGAACCCCGACGGACATATAGGATTCGCTTATCCTATCATGTAACACTCCTGTGGAATATTTTAACCCTCTTTTAGCCATCTCCACTTGATTAGAAGGAACGGTACAAGGAAAACCAATCGGTATATCTTTTATATGAGACGGAAATGCGTTAACCATTACTTTGGAAACATCGGTATCATCTAAAAGCAGAATATAAATATAGAGCGCATTTATACGTTTCCGATACTCCTCCAAATACAGCTTTATTTTTTTACGATTCTCATCATCCGTTTTCGTTAGTAGAAATTGCTTATAAGCAACTTTATCTAAACCATTTGCTGCATCCGTAGCGATTTCCGTATACTGCTTCGCCAGCGTGATCTCCGCTGACTTCGTTGTATAGTGATAGGTGGAGATGAGTTTAAGTCCGACAAGCATACTTATGATTGCAATGGATAAAACGATAAAATAAATCATTCTTTTTTTTGTATACACTAGGTCTGGTTTCATTAGCTTAATCCTTTTCAGTACATCAATAATTGATAATAATCAGATATTTCAGAGGCGGCATATTAGTCAGCCATTACCGTCTGGTTTCTTCCAGCGTGCTTGGCCTTATATAGTGCTTGATCTGCAAGTGAAAATAATTCATCTGCTGTTTGTGCATGGGAAGGAAACTGAGCTACGCCAAGCGAAACGGTAACCATCTGCTTCAGATGATTTTCGCTGCTTGCCATCGTTGTACGAATTCGCTCAGCCGTTTCAAAGGCAGCATCCGGCGCGGCATTCGGCAGCAGGACAACGAACTCTTCCCCTCCATAACGGCTGCAAAGGTCATCAGATGTTACAGAAAACCTGACAATGTCAGCCAAATGCTGAAGCACTCTGTCACCTTCCTGATGCCCATATGTATCATTAATGGTTTTAAAGCGATCAATATCCAGGACGACAATGGAGTAAGGCTTCTTTTCTTCTATCCATTTTTTCATAATCGTTTCTAACGTTCTTCTATTATTTAATCCGGTCAAAGCATCCGTCATAGCCGCTTGTGTCAACCGATCGGTTTCCGTTTTAATACCGTTCATAGCAAGTATGACCGTGCTCGTTAATAAATCCGCTTCTCTGTTCCAATGATGCTTCATGGCGGGTATGGAAACTTCTTCTTTCCCCATTTTGCTGACGATATTCGCAAGCGTTACAAAAGGTTTAGCCAATCGGCGGGCAAGAAAGGTCGTCACGAGCATCAAAAGAATAAAGGGTATGAGCGTGTATAATAGGATCGCTTGTATATGATTGTTCAACTGCTCCTTCACGATACTTATTGGTGAAAGCACAACGATCCCCCATTGATTCTCGGGGACGTAGGAGTAACCAGCAAGCCATTTCACACCATCTTCATCTACGGCGAGCTCTTGTCCACTCTGCCCCTTAATCAACTTCTGAACGATCAGATTCGAGGTACTATCCTTTCCGATCTGACTTTTATCAGGATCATACACCAAGTGGCCATCTGAACCTACTACATAGAAATAGGAACCGTTATGGTCAAGGTTATCATTACCGAATATCATATTTAGAACGTTATTTTGTTGCAAATAGAGGCTTCCACCGATATAGCCCCGGTACACACCCTTTTGATCAAACAAAGGCTCACTAATAAATACCATGAGATTATTCGTTGTCGCGCTCGTATAAGGCTTTGACAAATATGGCTTTCGTGAGGCCAATGCTTCCTTCGCAGCGGCTGTTTTTATAGGCTCGCCTGCCTTGCCAATCGATGAAGGGGACAGTGTACGCATGATACCATTCTCATCAACTACGGCAATCGAATTAAAATAGTTGCTGCTATTGCGAATGAGATCAAGATATTTTCCGGAATCTGATTGCTTCATATCACTATTCAAAGAATAAAAGTCTGCCGCGTTTTTAAGACTGCTTCGCATCGACTCAAATAATGAATCCATTGTCATGCTCATTTTTGATGCGGTTGAAAGATTAAGTGTAAGTGTTGTTTCATACAACGCTTGTTTCTTGGACTGGTAGGATGCAAAAAGCAAAATGGTTAACATGATCAAAACCGAAACAGAGACTAAACCAATCATTAGCGTCGTCAGGCTCACTTTTCTCTTTTGGATAGCTTGTTTTACATGTAAAAGCGACACAGCGATACCTTCTTTGTTTATGATATT
Source organism: Pristimantibacillus sp. Z349TD_6 (assembly GCF_056173205.1). Lineage (NCBI taxonomy): Bacteria > Bacillati > Bacillota > Bacilli > Caryophanales > Paenibacillaceae > Pristimantibacillus (SeqCode) > Pristimantibacillus sp. Z349TD_6. The sequence goes on from NZ_CM149662.1 coordinate 5,584,251, forward strand.
ACTAATTATTCGACGAGATTCGACAAATACCTCTTTCCTAGCTGGTTTATTTTCCATAATTAGATAATCAATTTCAATAATTGCCCATTAATCGATTTTAAAAAAATAAGACAGCACCTTGTCACAGTGCCGTCCGATTAGGTTGCTAGTTAGAATTAGGCTTGTAGAGCTCAAGCTTGTCCATGTCCATAATAAAACCATGTGTTTTTAGAATATCCAGTCCTAGCAACCCCTTATGAGAGTTGGGAAGCATACCAACATCTACCTCTATTTGCTCTGCTTTAAGATTATCAAGCTGGATAAAGTCCATTACTTTTGTATAAAAAGGAACGGTCCCACCAATGCCATATGCCTCATAAACGGCGTCTCCTTTTTCATATGTTACTCCAATAGTATCCAAGATATCAGGGCTGAAAACCGTGTGTAATGAGCCTGTATCTATAATAATATCGCTGATCTGTAACGTTTTCCCACGATAACAAAGAGTGATTTTAGTGGTTAGGAGCTGTCCGTCATCATTCATCTTCATGAACCACGCCTCACTCGCAATAGCGGGTCCTTACGCAAATGGATTACACAATCCTCATTCGATGTGTGATAAACAATACTTCCAGGCTCTGCGCTAAAAAACGCTTTGTTCGCATCTTCCGTCGGAATCGTCTTTATTGGCGCAACTTCCGTTACGATTTTTTTATCTTCTTGTATTTTGTATTCAAGTATGGAAAGCAAAACAAATTGGTCGGGAAACAATTCTCTGACTTCCTGCCATTTCATCGTTACATCCCTCCTACTGTCATTTATGTATTTATTTTAGCATAAAAAATCATCTCCCATTGTCCAAATCCATGCAACTATTAAATCAAAAAATAAGACAGCACCTTGTCACAGTGCCGTCCGATTAGGTTGCTATGTTAGATTTGTAATTCACCAAGCTTGATTAGCTCGACAACCGCTTGTGAACGACCTTTTACGTTCAGCTTTTGCATGACATTAGAAATATGGTTGCGGACGGTCTTCTCGCTGATGAATAGTTGTTGTGCAATATCTCTTGTTGTCTTGTCCTGTACTAACAGCTCGAATACCTCGCGTTCACGATGCGTCAATAAAAACTTGCTCTTATGGTCGCTACCCTTCAATGTTTGTCACCCCTCCTTGCGCGGGTTTTTATGGTTTAACAAGGTTAAGGGATACAGTCAACTTATACTATGAAGGGGCGATACCATTGGTGCTGTTATGAAGGGAAAATGGGCTCTGCTGCCCATTATATTTTTGCATGAATGATGAGCCGATGCGTGGGGTTTACTATGGGATCACAGGTGATCAAAGTCAGCAGCTTATCTTTATTGTTGTAATTAAGAACAGATACGTCTGTCGGATCTACAATGGATACTTTATAAACGGTATATGTGAAGCTTTCATCTTTTGTATCCACGACGATTTTATCTCCGACCTCAACTTCCCCAAGCCGATTAAACAGCCTTCCTTTAGAGCGCATCCGATGGCCGGCTATAGCTGCGTTGCCGACTTTGCCTATTGCAGTTGTTTCCTTTAAGTGAGCAGTAGCCGATTTCATATTCTTCTGGGTGGCTCCCTCAACGACAGGAAGCTTAAGCTTTATTTTATCAATCTTAATCGTTGCAATGGGTGCAATCTTCTGTGCTTTTGGCGCCTCTGTAGGGGTTGCTTCTGGTGTAGCTGCATCCGTCGGTGATTGAATCGGCGTCTCGGTCGCTGCGGATTGCTCGTTGAAAAGATCCGTTAATTGCTCATATTGCTGCTGCGCTTGCTGCTCTGCGCTCACATCAAAGCTCGCCTCATCCCAAGTAGCCATCAGCTTATCCTGCTGACGGTTCTCGTACCATTCATTCGCTTTTGGATAGAGCAATATGAGAATACCTACAATCACTAATGCATAAGAGAGTATTCTTTTCATTTTTCCCCACCTTCCGCTAGCTGGCCTCAGTCTGTGGTCCTTTCGCCTCGAAAACCCATTTCTTGCTTCCGTAAAAGTTAAGCGCAACGGTTACCACCGTTACAATCAGCTTTGAGACGACCTCATTCAAACCCCACCACTCGTTCAAGGCCATAAGCAGCAGTAAAGTAATACCTAGTATGATGCCGTTCCATACGATGAATCTCATACCTCTATTTAGCTGCTGCGGGCTTGTAGCTTCATTTTCCCTCTTCCTAAAAGTATATCGGCTATTTAGCACATAGCTGTTAATCATTCCAGCTCCGTATGCGATCACCTGTGCAAGTAAATAATACGCACCAAACCAAATGAGGAGTGTGAACATCAGAAAATCGATTAACGTATTAAGAAGTCCAACTAAATTGAACTTTACAAATTGTGCGATGAATCCTCTAGCTGCTCGTTTTGATGTTGCGTTAGACATATTTTTTAACCCGATCTTGTTCAGCAGACTCTGAAGATTGATTGTCTTCTTTCGCAGGAAACCCTTGAGCTTCGCGAACGATGTATAAAGGGCGGTTTTTGGATTCTTCATAAATCCGGCCTATATACTCCCCAATTATGCCTAAGAGCATCAATATAATGCCGTTAAACAAAAGATTAACTGCCACAATGGAAGCCCAGCCAGCAATCGTGGTGCCCGTAAACAGCTTCTGGAATATAACGACTAACAAATACAAAAAGCTCGTAATTGATAATGTAAAGCCAACATAGGTGGCAATTTTCAATGGTTTATAAGAGAAGGAGGTAATTCCGTCTATGGCAAAAGAAATCATTTTTTTCAGCGGATATTTGGTTTCGCCTGCAAAACGTTCTTCCCGCTCATATTCGACCATCGTCTGACGGAAACCGATCCAACTAACCAAGCCGCGAACGAACCGATTTTTTTCCTTCAAGCCGCGCAGCACATCGCATACCTTCCGGTCGATCAAACGGAAATCCCCCGTATCTACGGGAATATCCACATTCGTTAAGCTGCGCAGCGTGCGATAAAACAGCTTAGCGGTTATTTTCTTGAACATCGTCTCGCCTTTGCGCTTAAGACGTTTGCCATAAACAACCTCAAAGCCTTCCTTCCATTTGGCGATCATATCGATAATGACCTCTGGAGGATCTTGTAGATCCGCATCAATGACGACGATCGCATCACCCTGCGCATAATCCATCCCCGCTGAAATCGCGATTTGATGACCAAAATTACGTGAAAAATTAATCATTCGGACATTTGGATCGAAATCGCAGATCATGGAAACTAATTCGACCGTACGATCTTTACTTCCATCATTGACGAAAATAAGCTCATAACACTCGTTCGTGCTGTCCATGACCAGCTTCAGCCGCTCATACGTATGCTCGATAACCTCTTCTTCGTTGTACATAGGAACGATAACACTGTATTTTACAGCCGATTGTTTCATCCAGATACCCCTTTCTTCAAGCAAAAACGCCTTCCTTAGACGCTGAAGTAGCTTTGACGGTGAAATATAAGAACAGTATGAGAAAACGATATACTTTCTTATATTTTAAAATAACCAGCTTGGGAACCAGCGCAGAACATGCTCTACATACCAGGTCTTTACAGTCATACCGGATAGCGCAGGATAGTACATCACAAACAACAATATCGCTACTGCCACAAAAACATTTCGAATCAGCTTAAAGTTTGGCCGTTTCTCTTCGATTATTTTAAACATGTAGACCAAGCTCAGAATAATGAACGGCACCATTGCAAAATAGTGATAAAGGAACGTAAGCCTTGTTACAAGCATCCAAGGCACATATTGCGCTAGAAACGCGATCCATATCGTATACATCGCTTTATCTTTCCGCTTGATACTCATCCATATCGTCGCTGCCATCGCAAAAATGCCTGCCCACCAAATAAGCGGATTGCCCATTGCTACAATTGTGGATTTCATTCCTGCTGCCATATTGTCGCCTGAGTAATACCACACCGGCCTCTTCATGAACGGCCACTCCCACCATGAGGATGAGAATGGATGCGTCGATACCAGCTTGCTATGATAGCTGAACATATGCTTCTGATAATCCACTAGACTTTTTAAGGTATATCCTTCATCCATTACTGTCAGCACGGGAATGTAGGATAACGCATAAATCGCAAGCGGTATAACGATATAAAATACGAGACATACAGCAAGCGTTATGATCGTATATCGAGGAAATACGTTTATAATATGCTGCAGCTTGTCTTGGCTAAAGCCAGACTCTTTCTTATTCTCTTTCAGAACTCGCTTGGCAGCTGCATACTCCTTATAACGATCAAATAAAGATAAACCGAGCATAATAGCTAAGCCTGCGCCCCCATAGAGCACAATCCATTTGGAAGCTACACCGATTCCAAAAAAGAGACCGGCTAAAAACAACGGCAGCAAAGTAACACTCAGCTTTACCCTGTAGAAGCTTAAGGAATAATATTTGTGCATGAAATAAAACATTAGCATAATGAAAAACACGCCGTAAACGTCAATTGTTGCAATTCTAGTCTGCGTAAAATGCATAAAATCTGCTGCTAGTAAGGCAGTCGCCACACCAGCAAAAACAGTCGTTTTAAACAGCCTTCTCGCAAATACATACATTAACGGCAGCATTGCAATGCCAAACAGCGTGCCGGCAATACGCCAGCCAAACGGATTAAGCCCAAACAGCTTAATACCGATCGCAATTATAATTTTGCCAAGCGGTGGATGCGTATTCTCGTAAGCTACAATATGCTCCATATGCTCATAAGCAGTACGGGCATGATAAATTTCATCAAAATATGATCCGTTCATATAAGTCGCTTCATATTTCGCGCGCTGCTGTTCATCAAAGAGCAAAGGTACGCTGCCTCGTTTGGCATCCTTCGCCTGCTCATCATTAATACCGACGATTGATAACGGTATTTGGTTGCCTTGCTCGTAAATAGCCATCTCATGCATAGAGAAGCCTGTTTGAACCGTCGTAAGCTTCACATACCGAGCTGCGAGCGCCGCGGGCTGACTGTTCCAAGTAAATACAGCAACATGGCTGCTGTCGACCTCTATCAGATTGTCCCAGTCGGTCCCATTTTGACTAAATTCATATTTGTATTTTCCTGTTCCAACTCCGCCAAAGCTGTTGATGCGATCAAGCTGCTTAACCTCGCCCAAATCAACGTAAAAGCTTTGACCAACGGTCGAAGGCTGCCATGCGGTTGTCGGCCCCTTCATCTCGCCAAGCTGGAATAGCGCGACGACCGCATAAATTAGCGTAATCGCACCCATCCATATCCAATCCTTGCGCACAAGTCGTTCATTCTCTTGCTTCACTCTTGAGATCGCTTCAGCTTTGAAAGCTGTTAATATCTTGTGATCCGACTGCTTGCGTTCTTCCTCCAGCAGCGGGGCGATAGACTTCAATCTTCCGCGTGCATAATTATCATATCCGATATATAACAAGTAAAGCATCAATCCAACATTTGCTAACGAGCACAATAGAACAATTCCATTAAAAGGCACGTTCGTGCTCACTTTGCTGTAGTCAAGCACATAAGCAATATTGATGAAGCTCGTCAAGCTAAATCCGAAATACACCATCAACATCCTGCGATCGAGCGATTGTATAAAAGCAAAAATTCCAAGCAGCATTACTGGAAACAGATAACGCTCATGCATCTTCGTTACACCCATAAATACGACAACGATAAGCACCATCGCTATAAAATAAGAGCGCTTTGACGATTCATTGTCTCTCTTTAACAGTGCAAAAAAAGCGGAGATCGCTACGGCTGCAAAAATGAAAATATTCCCCCATGTTTTGAACGAAAACAGCAGCCACGTATCTTTAATCGGCTTCCAATTCGCATCGCTTAACGCATAGAAGTTGAATGCATTTAGCGTCGCATACGGATAAGAAGACAAGGTTCCTGAATACAGCTTAATGAGGCCCGACAAGCCGCTGTTGCCCCAGAAGAAAGGCAAAGCGAGCAATATAAACGTAGTTAAGCCGTAAAATGCGCTGACCGGAATCTTCTTCCAATCTTTCCGATATACGAACCACAAGAGCAGCACCGGCATGAATATAAATGCCTGCGGCTTAATAAGCGCTGCAATAGCAAACAAAACCGAAGCGCGCTCTATTTTATTTTCGACCAGTCCATGAATAGCCAGCACGAGTGCCAGCGCAAATATTGAATCCACTTGCCCCCATGCGGCAGAATCCACAATAATAGCTGGATTGAATAAGAAAAGAAGCGCTAATCCTAACGCTATCGAATAGCCTGCTTTCTTCTTGCCTATTTGGACAATGAAATAAGCAGCAGCCAAATCGGCTAAAATCGCCGGGAGCTTAAATAGAAGCATTGCCGCATTTGATCCTGAATCTAGCGACAGCATATCTTTTATTAAACCTAATACATACAGAATATAAATATAGCCGGGAGGGTAATCTACAAACATTCCCGAATGGTAAAATCCAGAAAGCCCCTGCTTCGCAGCTTGGTCAGCCCAAGCCATAAACAAAGCGATATCATTCGCATAACCACTGCTTGAAACAGCAATCCAAAGCCGCAAAATTAGCGCGCCGAGAAACACGAATACAAGAATGGTTTTATGTAAATGTTGTTTCTCGTCAAGCCAGCTTCGATCTCGAAACAGCTTCTTATAGATAAGTGCAAAAAACAAGGTAAACAGTGCGCCAAACAAAATAAGCGGAAGGACTGAGCCGCCCGAAGTCGATGCTTCAGTTCCTTGGCTTGTCTCCGTAGGGACTAAGCTGAACACCTCTGCACCGGATGGCGCCTTAGATACTTTCTCTACACTGACGTCATCAAAATAGGCTTTCCCGGTATTAATGCTCCCGTATCCGCCTAAACTAGCGCTGAACGTAATGCTCTTCTGGTCCTGGCCCGTCTTCGCATAAAACTCAACGTATGCCCATTTTCCATTTGTATCCTTCACTTCAGGATAAGTTACTGCTACGCCTTCAACGAAAAATAGAGCCCCTGTTGCATCCAAGCCTACTTGTTCCGTCTTCACGTACCCAGAAAATTTATATGTTGTTTTTGGTTTTACTTTTATCGTCTGTGTCCACCGCGAGTGATTAGCTTGCTTGTTCTCAAGCACGGCTGAATAGGTTCCTGTATGCGCTTCGGTATTATCAATCGTATACGAAGTAATTTGCTCTTCCTTCAAATACGCATCATGCGTCCAATCTGAAGGCGCTCCCTCCGCAACATTTTCAAAACCGGCATTGTTAAGCAGATTGCTTGCTGCGTTTGATACTGCCGCTGGCCATAGAAGGGTTAGGAGAAGGATGGTTATTGTAGCGCGACTAAACATATTCATCATCGTTCCGATTTCCACCTCATATTTGGAATAAAGTTGTCCATTTTATAATGAAATACAACTTAACTCTATGTGATATTAACCTCATGGTCAATGAAAAAGTGAAATTTCCACCGCTTTTTTAGCACGACGGAAAAGTCGACAGCGATAATAAAAAAGCATCCCTAATGGGATGCGCGAAATGCCACAATGGAATGTATGTTTTTCTGCATGCAAGCACTCTCGATTCAGCTTGAGGATGGAGGCAGCATACCACCCGTTCCATCGGCTATGCCTACAATTTCTGAAGGTTTTCTTATATCCGCGACAACGATATCGTTTTTCTCGCCGATCATGCCTCCCGCCACATAGCTTAGGTAGAGATGAATACAAATCGCTGCACTTCAGCCTTAATCGTATTATCTACAACATTCAGCGTGCCCAAGCAATATAATTGAGGCAGAAGCTCGCCATAAATCAAATAAAAAGCAAACATCCAGCTTCCGAGGAGCAGCAAGCTGTCGATGATGGATAAGACCAGCATCCTTTTACTAAATGTCATACGTCCATTCCGCTCGTCGTCTCAATTTGTACTTCCACTAAAGTAAGCTCCGTTAAAGCGGCTATGCTGTAGCTTGTAGTCGACTCCATTTCCAAGCAATCCCCGGGAGCGACGTTTAGCGGCTTGCCATCCACAATCGCTACGCCTTTGCCGGCTTGAACGGTCCATATAACCCTTCGAGAGGTCAATGGACCCGGAACATAATGCTCCCCTGTATGAACCACAATTTTTTTCACGAGCGTCTCTCGGTTGTCTTCCAGCTTAAACACGTCCAAAATGCGATACCAGCCCCAGCGGAGCTCCTCGTACATCAATCGCTGATCGATAGGCTGCATCATTTCCTTAATGCGGGGACTCGCAGATTTATCGGATACGAGAATGCCATTCGGACTTGCTGCTACAACAATATTCGATAAACCAAGCACCGTCACCAAGATATCCAATTCATTAAGCACATGCGTATTGTTCGAATCGTCGCTTATAAGACCCTGCCCAATTACATTCGTATCCATTTCCTCCGTTAGCGTGTTCCATGTGCCGAGGTCCTTCCACTCATTTTCATATGCGATGGCTCTGAGCTGCTTCGCTTTTTCCAACACTTCATAATCAAAGCTGTTTTTGGGCAGCGCAGCATATTGGCGGGATAATTGTTGATAGGAGGTTGGGTAATTCCGATCGCGCAGAAGCGAGAGCAAATAATCAAGCTTGAAGGCAAACACGCCGCAATTCCATAGTGCACCATTGTCTATTAACCCCTTGGCAATCAGCGCTGTTGGCTTCTCGACAAAGCTTGTAATCACGATGCTATTATTAGTTTGTGATGCGAGATTCATAGGAGATGGAATCATATAGCCATATTTCTCAGAAGGATAAGTCGGACGTGATCCAATTAAGGCAACCTCCGCATTCGTTCCTTTCAAAACCAGCTCTAATTCTTTGATCTTTTCGAAAAAATCGGCATTCACATAGGGATCTACAGGCAGCACGCATACGATCTCATCCTTAGAAGCCTTCACTATTGAATTCAAATAAGCGGAAACCAAAGCAATAGCCGCAAAGGTATCTCTTCTCTCCGGTTCCACGATGATCGGAACTTGGTTGCCAATCTGGCTTCTAATCAAATCCACCTGAGAGGAGCATGTGGCGATATAGGATGAAGCCTCAAGACCAGCCTCTTGCAGCTGTCTCCACACCCTTTGAACCATCGATTCTCGGTCGCCGTTCTCCCCTTTGAGCACCTTTAAAAATTGTTTCGTTCGCGAGCCGTTCGAGAGCGGCCATAATCGTTTTCCGGAGCCTCCCGAGAGCAAAATTATTTTCATTAGCCTCGCGCTCCTTTTAGTGCATTCATATCCTGCATAACCATTTCTTTAACAAGCGCTTGAACGTCGTATTTAGGTGTCCACCCTAATTGTTTCTTTGCCTTCTCAGGACTTCCGAGCAGCAGCTCAACCTCGGTAGGCCGATAATATTTGGCATCCACGGCAACAACCTCCTTGCCGACCGGAAGCGAATAGGCAGGATTATGGCATGCCTTTACATAGGCCGCTTCCTCTTCCTTTTCCCCTTTAAATACTATTTCCACACCGATCTCGGCAAAAGCAAGACGAACAAACTCTCTAACCTCTGTCGTGTATCCTGTTGCAATGACAAAGTCTTCCGGCTCGCTCTGCTGAAGAATCAGCCACATCGCTTCGACGTAATCTCTTGCGTGTCCCCAGTCTCGCTGAGCATTTAAATTTCCTAAGTAAACCTTGTCTTGCAATCCATGCGCTATGCGTGCCACTGCTTTCGTAATTTTGCGTGAAACGAATGTTTCTCCTCGCAAAGGACTTTCATGATTAAAGAGAATACCGTTGGACGCGAACATGCCGTAGGCCTCGCGGTAGTTTACTGTGATCCAATAGGCATACAACTTGGCAACTGCATAAGGACTGCGAGGATAAAACGGTGTTTTCTCATGCTGCGGAATTTGTTGAACCAGCCCGTAAAGCTCTGATGTTGAGGCTTGATAAATTTTTGTTTTTTGCGTAAGCCCGAGCAGTCGTACAGCTTCCAGTATGCGCAGTGTTCCGATGCCATCTGCGTTGGCTGTATACTCTGGCGTATCGAAGCTGACATGAACATGGCTCATCGCTGCCAAGTTATAAATTTCATCCGGTTTCACCTGTTCAATAATTCGCACTATGTTTAAAGAATCCGTTAGGTCTCCATAATGAAGAAAAAATCTTTGTTCATTAATGCTGGAATCATTCAACAAATGGTCGATTCTTCCGGTATTCGGCAGAGAGCTTCTTCTCTGCAATCCGTGTACAATATATCCCTTATCTAACAGCAATTCAGCTAGATATGCGCCGTCTTGTCCCGTAATCCCTGTTACAAAAGCAATCTTCAAAGCATCTGCCCCTTCCCTATCATCCCAATTAGTAACATAGTATGTCTCTCAAACGAATTGGTATGGACGTAATGGAAGCTTCTCAAACTCTATTCTATAAATAGGCAAAGACATGCTCACATTAAGAGCCGATTACATAATCTGATAAGTAGAATTATATATTCAGGTTAAATAGGAAAGGTCGGAGGCTGATAATGAGTCAATTGAAAGGGAAAAAAATTATGGTCACCGGAGGCTCCGGCTTCTTAGGCTCGCATGTCACCCAGCTGCTTGCCAAATACGATGCAGCAGACGTTATTGTACCGAGGAGCCGGCAATATGATTTAACTAGCCAGGCCGCATGTATGTCCGTTATTCAAGACTATAAACCGGATATCGTCATTCATTTGGCCGCAAAAGTAGGCGGGATTGGAGCCAATCGCGCAAATCCAGGTTCTTTTTTTTATGACAACCTGTCGATGGGCATCCACCTCGCAGAGGCATCGCGCCTCCACGGTGTCGAGAAGTTTGTAGCCTGCGGAACAATTTGCTCTTACCCCAAATTTGCCAATGTTCCATTCAAGGAAGAAGAGCTGTGGGACGGCTATCCTGAAGAGACAAACGCACCTTATGGCTTAGCCAAAAAAATGCTGCTCGTTCAGTCTCAAGCTTATCGCAAGCAATACGGCTTTAATTCCATCTTCCTTCTACCCGTTAATCTGTATGGTCCCAGAGATAACTTTGATCTGGAAACCTCGCATGTCATTCCTGCGCTTATTCGCAAATGCTTAGAGGCGAAAGAACAGAATGCTGATTACATTGAGGTTTGGGGCACAGGAATTGCAACAAGAGAGTTTTTATATGTGGAGGACGCTGCAACAGCTATTCTGCAAGCCGCAGAGCAGTTTAATGGCGAAGAGCCTGTCAATATTGGCACAGGCCGCGAAATCTCAATCAAAGAGCTCGTTCATTTAATTGCGGAGAAAACAGGCTACACCGGAAATATACGATGGGATGCAAGCAGACCCGACGGGCAGCTTCGAAGATGCCTTGACACATCCAAAGCAGAGCAGCTATTCTCCTTCAAGGCGAAGACGGATCTGCCGGAAGGGTTAGAGAAAACCGTGAAATGGTATATCGATCAGCAATAAATACGGTTATATAAACAAAAGCCACAGTGACTACCCATAGTCGCTGTGGCTTTTGTTTTTATGATGCCCGCTTCTTTCCTTTTATTGCGCTCCCTTTTTTCCGTGGCTGGACACTCCCCTTACGCTTGCTCCGGCTGACAGCTCTCCTGCTTGATGCGTCTTTACTACTTTTTTTTCTTCGTATGCCGGTTGTTTTTTTTCCTAACCTTTTACGTCCGTTTCTTCTTAACGGCTTCGTTCTTCTTATGCTTGGAGCTGGTTTGGCAACTGGCAGATTAGCATGATAATAGCTTGAAACCTCAGCAAAATACGAATTCAACACATTTTCAAGGCTCTGCTGGGAATAATGGTTCGTTTCGATATTTTTTGCCCGAAGCTTATCGAACCAGCTTGTCACCCCTTGAACAAAACCGTCTGTTGCCTGCAAACGTCTCTCGCATACATCCATATGAAGGTTAAGCTCATCCTCCGTAGGCAGAAGCCCCATCTGAATCAGCTGATTGAATACAATTTTTTTCCCGATCACTTGTTGTTCCGCATTATGCTTCGCGCCTATTTGCTCACTATGAATGCGGTAATGAAGCAGAACATCAGGTATATTCGTGATACGGGTTAATTGCGCCATTCTCGTCCACAGCTCATAATCCTCCGTATGGGGACTCTGATAGTCATAATAAAGCGAGTAGCTCTTAACGACGGAGCTCCGCATCATGACCGTTGGATGATTTAGAGAGCAATAAAACAAAAGCCCTGCCTTAATGTCCTCATGATCGGTTGGATGCTTAACCCAAATATCGGTATGCATATATTTTATCGCTGTACCGCAAAGGCCGATATCCGGGTATTGATTCATATGCTCAACCTGCCTAGCCAAACGATCAGGAAAAGCAAAATCATCACAATCCATTCTAGCAATATATTCGCCTTGAGCAAGAACAAGCCCCTTGTTCAGCGTGAAAATAAGTCCGTAGTTTGATCCATTGCTAAAGAAACGGATTCTTGTATCCGAGTAAGAGGCAATGATTGCGGCGCTCTGATCCTTGGATCCATCATCAATAATTAAAAACTCAAAATCTTGAAATGTCTGATTTAAAATGCTTTCGATTGCTTCACGCAAAAACAATTCACCGTTATAAACCGGCATCAAAACCGTTACCTTTGGCACCTTCCCGCCTCCTTCTACACACTCACTACTATACAATGAATGATAGATGCAGATGGTTTGGACAAAAGCCTTAGGGCATCTTCATCGTTCTTTCAACCATGTCGCTGTTTCAGTATAAGCTCGGATGATTCGCTCGTATTTGCTGAACAATCATCGCATGCTTCTGTCCCGCATCATAGGACAACGAATGGCCATGACGCCGGTATAATAACAAGGCTTCATGAATGGCAGTCCCACGCCAGCCCCTCTCGCATAACGAAATCCAGAAATCCCAATCCTCATAGCCGTGTATCATCGCTTCATTGTAACCGCCTACTGATAACCAAGCATTTTTGCGAACAAGCGAGGTGACACAAACAATATTTTCAGAAAGCAAGCGGTTAAAATCAAATTCGGGCGGAATCCAAACCCACGATTGATCGCCGAAATACTCTAAGCCGACAGTCGCGAACCCAACCTCCGGTCTCGCTTCTAATATGCGGTAAGCCTTCTCAATTAAAGTAGGCTGTATTTTATCGTCCGCATCAAGGGGCAATATATATTTCCCTCTTGCTTCGCTTATGCCAACGTTTCGTCCATACGGCAGACCGATATTCGTCTGCACATGAATGACTCTCGTTTTTGGCCGCTGAAGGCGTTGCAGAACATCGATCGTGTAGGGGTCAGTAGAGCCGTTATTTACGACAATAATTTCAATCTCTTGAAAGGTCGAGTTTAAGCAAGAATCTACGGCCTCCTCCACATATTGGCCGTAATTGTAACAGGGAATAACGATGCTTACGATTGGCGCGAGCTCAATATCTTGACCAAGCCGCCTGCGCAGCATTCTCCTAACCTCCCATTCGTCGCGCAGCCAGCTGAGCCATAGCTTATCCAATCGGTTTTCATGAAACAGCTCTGGATGGTTACTCACAATTTGTTTACTGAGCAGATCATGCTTGGAACCATCGGAATCGGCGCTTAATACACGATAAGCCAGCGGGGCGTCATTTACAGCTATACTGGTCCAGCCCTTTTTCGAAAGCGAAATCCAAAAGTCCCAATCCTCATAACCATCCGTCATCCCCTCGTTATAGCCGCCAGCTTCAAGCCAAGCCTGCTTCCGAAAGAGAGCGCTTATGCATATAATATTTTCAGCTAACAAGCGGCCAAAATGAAAGACCGGCGGCTCCCAGCTATAATGAACAGCCCCGAAAGTATGATAGCCTGGCGAAGCAATGCCTGCCATTGGATTTTGCTCAAGCAGGCGAATCGCCTTCTCAAGAAAGCTGTTATGGAGCAAATCATCTGCATTCAGCGATACGATGAAGTCGCCCTGTGCTGCCTTAATCCCCGCATTCCTCGCAGCTGGGAGTCCGCTACCCCGCTCATAAATGACTCTCGTCTTTGGTTTATTTAAACGATTTAATAGATCGATTGTCGCTGGCTCTGTTGATCCATAATCCACGACGATTACTTCAATCTCCGAATAGGAAGAAGCTAAGCAGGAATCGATGGTTTGTTCAATAAATCTACCCTCATCCAAGCACGGAATTACTATGCTGACCTTCACATTCATCGGGCAAGCTCCTTTCATTCTGGTGTAACTTTCCTGTCTGGCAACATAAAGTAATGATACATATCCTTTGTCACTGGCAAGCTATATTTAACCGTCAACAGCGAAAGAATCGACTGGTCGTAACGATGATCGATAAATTCCGGGAAGTTCGGCAGGCCGCTGCTATTTTCTGCATTCGAAATCACTTTATAATCTTGGCAATAAAACAGCCATTCTTCTAAAAGGCTTCTGCTTTTCTCATTATTGTAAAACATAAAAAATCCAGCCCAAACCTGCTCCGCTTCCCAATAACCCGAGCTGTCGCACTGCATGAGCACGAAGCTGTCTCTTTTTGTCCAGCTTTTATTTAAATAATAGGCTGTTTTAAAAAAAGCAAATCCGCCGTTATCGGCGCAGTGGGCAAATAGCGGATACAGTGGACTGGTAAACCGCGTGTCCGCATCCGAATAGAGCACCAGCGCTCCTTCTTCCATTTTCGATAAAGAGTCCAGTAAAATGTACGGCTTCCAGCACCATAGGCCAAAGCCTTTCTCATGCTGAAAAATTGCTGCATTCTTACGAGCAAAAGCCGTTCCTTCGAGATCGCTTGGATGATATGAAATGACACGATCAACGCCAAATTGCAGCGCAGTCGCGTTTAATCTATCTTGATAGGATTGAAATTCCGGCGATGCAAAACTTACTAAATAAATCATTTTTGACCACTTCCTTCTAACCTATGATCCATCAACGCGAGTTCGATGAATCCATGCATAATCTTTGTTTGTACTCGGCGTCCATCTTGCATAAAAAATATTCGTATTTCGCTCCATCACCTCCTGGAACATCCTGCTCATCCCTGTATCGTAATGGGCCATTGTCAAAGAACGGTTCTCTACATCAGACATCATGCAATACACCTTATAGCCGTAATGCTTAGCCCGAAAGCAAATATCCATGTCGTCTTGATACAAAGGCGCGTAGCATTCATCCAAGTATCCATATTGCTCCAAAAATGATTTTCGAATGACGAGCGGTCCGCGCATGCAAGCATCCACTTCAAAAACACGATTTTTCAAATTCGGATCTGCTTTCTCATCCTGCCTCCAATACACCTCGTTTGCAGAACATGAGATTTGCCCAGGTCCGCTAAGCATCGTTCCTCTCGGGTAAAAGTTAACGCCGGATAAGCAGCCGACAATGGCACAACTCGTATTTTTGTCCATAAACTGTACAACCTCGTAAAAGATATTTTTATCGTAAACATAATTGTCATCCTGCAAAATGACGCAATAAGCACCTGATGATTTTTTTAAGCCGATGTTGTTCGTTTTAATCTCAAAAATGTTTGGCGTCGTTTCATAAGCAATACTGTAATCCACTTGAACGGTCTGAAAAAATTGCTTCACCACATATTCGCTTTGATCGTAGCAGCCATCGAAAATAATGCGGAGTTCAGCATTTTTATATTCGCTCACAGCACGGTGCAGCTCCGCTATTAGGGGAACAATCGTAGCTTCTTTATTGAAAACAGGCAGCGTAATGCTTATTTTCGGATATAAATTCCCGTTCAGGCAATCCTTAATCGTCTTATCCAGCACCTGCTTATAAGGAAGGTGATATTCCTTTACATATTCAATCGTCTTCTTTTTCCAGTACACAATCTCTTGATCGCTCAGCTGAAGCGTGCGCTGCAGCAGCTGTTTTTGCTGCAAATGATCCAATGGGTCGAATACTCCGATGGGTGAAAAATCGATGCCGGACTGCGCGGTGACAAGCGGTATAGCGCCGTTAATTAGTCCCTGTAAAATCGTAGAATCATATTGGCCTAACGAGGGGTAAACGATAAAATCAGTGTTTGAGAGCAGCTCTGCGCTCTGGGCTTCATTAAGCTCATCCCTGTGAACAAACAGCTTATCGCCGAGCACAGCTTTTAATTGCAGCAGCCTATTGTTGAAAAACTTATTTGCAGGCTGCCCCACAACATGCAGCTCCAAATTTTGACTCGCGATATCTGAACTCGAGAAGAGTAGAAAGACGGCTTCAAAACCATTGTTTAATCCGAGTTTTGGAGCGCTATACGTGTACACTCTTCTTTGCCCCGTTTTTACACTTTCCGAAGATGGCAACGTATTGGGCTGATCTAAAGCAGCAATCCCGCCTAACAGCATTTTTATTTTCCATTTTGGCAGTCCGCGTTTGATGTAAGAATTGTAAGTTTCAATATTTCCGATTCCGATTATGAAATCAGCTAGTTTGATAGACTGTTCCAGCTCGTCAACATTCGGTGCAGCAGTCTCATGGAAAACATCATCTGGCAGGTTATGGCCAGCCTTTAATCTAGTCGTGCTGTGGTTGATCTCATGTGGGTGCAACCCTGTCGTTATCAATATGCTTTTCTTTATATGGCATAGCCCTTTTATACGCAAGAGATGATAGGGGCCGCCTACATACAGATCGTAGCTTTGACCTTGCACTATCCGCTCATCAAAAAATGAGGCATTGAACAGCGTTACTGCGCCTATTGGAGCGAGTAAATCATGGAGCGCAGCGGTGAGCTGACCGGCTGCCTTACTGCCCGCAGCTGCCTCATCCGCCTCATAACAAAGCAAAATTCTCATCTTTATTTACCCTCCTCATTTTTAGCAGCAAGCTATTCTCATTCCTATTGCTGCTGCTCTATTAATCTTTTAATTCCCTCCTCTAATGTTATTTTTGGCTTCCACTTCGGCATGACTGCCCCCTTGTTCCATGGAATCATAATTTCTCGCGGATGGTAGGGTCGTCCTCCCCAATTCACCTGTAACGGTACATCCATTATTTTTTCGATAATGCCCGCCAACTCCTTTAGTGGAATGGGCTGCTGTGAAGATACGGAATAAACCTCGTTCTTAACTGCCCCTTCATTTAGCAGCTGCTGGGCTGCGAGCATATAAGCTTCAACAACATCATCAATGTGTACAATATCAATCAGCTGCTCTCCAGGTGACATCGCAAGCGGTTTTTGTTCCTTCCCTGCCTTCAGCAGCAACGAAATGATTTTGGATCTCGTATCGTTTGGACCGTAATTATCGAACAGCTCCAGCGTAATTACACGTAACGGCGACGATTCACAATAATAAGCTAAAATATCCGTAAACGCTTGTTTTGAGGCATCATACAGCGATTTTGGACTATAAAGCTTATTGTCAAAATGCTGCGAGAAGGTTCCCGTATTAATGAAGGCATAAACGTGCTGCGACAACATCGCCTCCACTAGCTGCGTACCGAAAATAATATTGCTTGTCAGCATCTCTTCTACTTGTCTTGGCGCATACGTAACTGTGGCGAAGGATGCTAAATGAATAACAAGATCGGGCTTAGCAGACTCGACAATTGCGAACATACTGTCAATCGTTCCATCATGCCGATGTATGGTGATAGCACCCTGGACATCCTCCAGTTGCTTAAGGCTCGAATCATTTCTAGCGATAATGTGCACCTTCCCCCCTTCCGCCAAAAGCTTTCGAACGAGGTGTGAGCCAATAAAACCCGTGGCTCCGGTGACTAAAGCGGTTAAGGCTGCATGGGAATTTCTATCTATCATCGATGTCCCCCCCTCAGCTTGTTTTCCCGGCATATTCATGCCATTGCTTCAAACAAACCTGCCGAACATCTTCGTTGCCTTGATAGGCAAGCGTCCACTCAACGACCTTATCCAGAGCCTGATCAAGGCTCCATCTTGGTTTCCAGCCTAAGCGCCGCTGTGCCTTCGAACAGTCCAGCTTCAGCTCATGGGCTTCATGCGGGTGCTTGCCTGTATCCGTATGCACCACTACGCCGCCCCATTTCGCACCAAGTTGTTCTACAACCAGGCCTACCGGCCGTGCATCCTCATCGCGAGGCCCGAAATTCCAGCCTTCCGCATACTCTGATCCGTTCGTATAAAGTTTCTCTGCAAGCAGCAAATATCCGCTTAAAGGTTCAAGTACATGCTGCCAAGGCCTTATCGCAAGAGGGTTTCTAATGCTTACCGCACTGCCGTCCATGAAGGCACGAACCATATCTGGAACTAATCGATTCTGAGCGAAGTCTCCGCCCCCGATGACATTGCCCGCTCTTGCCGTTGCAATGCCGACACCGTGAACCTTCTCATCCTTGCTATGAAAGAAGGAATTGCGATAAGAGGATGTAACAAGCTCCGAGCAAGCTTTACTGTTTGAATATGGATCATAACCGCCCAGCCTATCGCTCTCCCTGTAGCCCCATGCCCATTCTTTATTTTCATACACTTTATCTGTCGTTACATTAACAACCGCCTTAATGCCCGCTCCACTCTCCACAGCAAGCTTTACCGCATCAAGAAGATTAACCGTACCCATGATGTTGACTTCAAAAGTATAAGCAGGCATTTCGTAGGAGGGCTTAACCAGAGCTTGAGCTGCCATATGAATAACGATATCAGGCTCAGCAGCTAACAAAACCTTGCTCAGCCTTGCTGAATCTCTAATATCGCCGGTAACGGATTGAATCATCGCATCGATATTGCAAAGCTCATATAAATTAGGCTGCTGCTGCGGCGCTAACGCATAACCAGTCACCTTGGCGCCCATCGCTGCCAGCCACAAGCAAAGCCAGCTGCCTTTAAAGCCGGTGTGTCCAGTAATGAACACTTTTTTATTACGCCAAAAGCTTGGATTCATCATGGACACTCCTTTATTTTTTCCATAGCGCTTTTCCTGATTTCCATAAATCTTCTAAATAGTTTTTATCTCTAAGCGTATCCATCGGCTGAAAGAACCCCTCATGCTTATAAGCCATAAGCTGTCCATCATTAGCTATCTTCTGCATGCAGTCCATCTCTAGATTTGTATGATCGCCTTCAATATAATCAAGCAGCTGCGGTTCCATTACGAAAAAACCTGAATTAATCCAGCTCCCGTCGCCTTTCGGTTTCTCCATAAAATCAATGACCTTATTGCTGTCCTTTATATCGAGAGCGCCAAATCTGCCGCTTGGCTGCGTAGCCGTTACTGTAGCCAGCTTGTTATGAGAGCAGTGAAAAGCTGTCAGCTTGCCAATATCGATGTCCGAAACCCCGTCGCCGTATGTCAGCATAAAAGTCTTGTTTCCTAAATACGGCTGAACTCGTTTTAGCCTGCCGCCCGTCATCGTTTCTTTGCCGGTGTCGACCAACGTGATTTTCCACGGTTCAATGGAAGATTCATGAATTGTCATTTCGTTTCGATTCGATAAATCAAAGGTCACATCCGAGTGATGCAAAAAATAATGATAGAAATATTCTTTGATGAAATAACCTTTGTAGCCCAAACAAATCACAAAATTCGTAAAGCCGTAATGCGCATAGGTTTGCATGATATGCCATAAGATTGGCTTATCCCCAATGTCGATCATCGGTTTTGGCTTCATGAGCGACTCCTCGCTTATTCTAGTGCCGAACCCGCCTGCTAGAATGACCACTTTCGTATTTTTATCTATCGTCCGCATAGAAACATCCTCTCTTTCTCTCAAATATACTTTGCCATCTTCCTATGTTTATTCATTCGATAGTTTGTTGTTCTGATGAATACCCAGTCTGTGAAAATTTAATAGATGCGATCAAGCAATGGAATACAGGCGCTCCATGACTATCAATTGCCCGTACCATGCCAAATTATCCACATAGAATACATTGAACGAGGTTTCTTGAAAATAAGGAGGTATAACGTTTGTCTCAAACCGTTGTCAAACGAAAACCAGCTGCGAATAAGCGGATGAAACGACAAAGTAAAAAAACAAATCGTACGTCCGCAAATACGCGTCGCAGAGCTTCTCGCAAGGGAAAGAAGCTGCTGCGGTCAAATCGAATAAACAAACGAGCAAGAGGATGGAAGCGCGGCATCCTCGCCCGTAAAGCACCAGCTGCTCCAATAGCTCCTACTGCTCCTGCCTCTTCTCTTGTTGAACAACCAAGCGACGGAGGGGCAGCGCCTATTTTAATACCGTTGACGGGTATTATTTTCAGCAAGGATCGAGCCCTCCAGCTGGATGCAGCACTGCGATCGCTTTATTTGCATGCCCTCGATATTTCCAATTTTCACATGAGGGTCCTTTACAAGACATCGAGCGATTTTTATGAATCACAATATGAACAACTCAAAAACGAATACCCGATGGTGCAATTTATTAAAGAGGAGCAATTCAAAGAGCAGGTTATCGCTTCGATGGAACCCTATGCCTATGTTCTATTCATCGTGGATGATTGCATGTTCGTTCGCGATTTCACGTTGCAGTCCGTCATGAACACATTAGCTGCACACAACGATTTGATTGGCTTTTCCTTAAGACTGGGACCAAACATCCGTTACTGCTATACGATGAGTGCCGAACAGTCTATTCCATGGCACCACATTATCGAGTATGGCTATCGCAAGTTTGACTGGACATCGGCGCAGTATGAATTCGGTTATCCGATTGAAGTTTCCAGCTCGGTATACCGCACAACTAATCTTCTTCCGCATCTGAAAAACTTGGATTTCTCTAACCCCAATACACTTGAAGGATGTATGGCAGGACGTGCGCAGGAGCTGTCTGAGGGACGCCAATTTCTAGCATGCAGCGAAGTATCCTTAGCGTTTTGCAACCCGCTCAACGTCGTTCAGAATGTGTATGACAACCGCGCAGGAAGCAATAAGGAAAACTCGCCGCAAGAGCTTGCTTTGTTATTTGAGAACGGTGATCGTATAAACGTAAACAAATATGCGAACTATATCCCAGCCGCATGCCACGAGCAGGTAGACATCTTTTAATAGCTGCTCCTGTCATTCATCCACACAAAAAAACGTAAGCAGCTCGGAAAAACCCGAACGCTTACGTTTTTTTATGCCGCTAGCTTCTCAAAAAGCTATGGCCGCCGAAGTTGTTTTTATCGCGAATTAATATTTTCATTGGAAACGGAAGCTGCTGGCCCTCCACGTAACCATAGGATGGATTCATCACTTTAGGAGATTTGTCGATTAAATATTTATTTAAATGAGATTCGTCATGCCAAACGGCATTGATCCCATTATTCATATCTGTTCTAATATTTTCATCCAGAACACGAATAAGATTCGTATAGTGCTCCGTTCGGCCGCCGTTCAACCCACCCATATAGTAGTAGCTTCCTTCGCCCTCTGGAATATAGGCTAAGCTTTGTTGATTTTTCTCATAATCAAGCTCGTGGCGCGCTTTATTGTAGAAGCCTGGATGTTGAACCGCAACGATGCCCTCATGCATCGGCAATATTTCTTCTCTTACGACATCAACGAATTGCATATTGGCATTAAAGAAAAATACGAAATCACATTCCTGCTGCAGCTGATGCAATACGTTTCTAAACATCGCATATCGCAGCAGCGTATTGCCCGGCCATCCAAGATTATCCTGAGGAATCTTCAAAATGTTTGATCTCTCTTCATCAACGATGTGATCGGCATCTGTGAATACATAATAGTTTTTCTGGTAGCCCGGCAAGAAATAAGCTTCGGCGCTCCGATAGAAGTTTTCCCAGAATATACTGTATTTCCCTGTGCATATATAAAGAATCCCGATTCGTGATCCGGCTACGCTCGCAATTTCCGCTTCACTCGGCATTTGTGTAGTCAGATAAGGCGATGCATTTGCGCTATCTGGCTGTGCTTGCGAGAGGACAGCACCTTGATTGGTCATATAAGACTCTTGATGCGCATCCTCAAAACCTTTCGAATGCCCTTCTCTATACCCTTGCTCATAACCCGTGTGAAACGGACCGCTTCTTTTTCTCCCTCTTGCACCGCTCCTCAAGCCCTTTTTTAATGTTTTACCGCGCCGTTTCCCCTTTTTGACACCATACTTGTTTTTGCGGCTGCTTAATTTCCCGCCGGTTTTCAACGTTTTTTTTACGCTCGTTTTTTTAATGGCTGTACTTTTTTTTCGTTTCGTCAGCATGCTACCGTCCTCCTAAACTTGAAATTATATATTATTGGCCTTAATGATCGGAGGAGCTATAATAGGGAAGCCTTCCGAATACTGGTTTTTGTCGGCCTGCGTTAAAGGACGAACATAACGCTGCTCCAGTCCCCATGCCTTATAAGCATATTTTGTCGTCATCCGGTGCAGCTTGCCCTGTATAATCTGGTACATTTCGCCGTCCTGCGTTTTCACTAAACTGCCTTCAGCGAAATTGGTTGTGAGCGCCGATAATGCAGCTATTCTCTGCTGCAGCACTGCAATCGAAATGTCCCCTCCTATCGGCCAGTTCCATAAATCAAGCTGCGGCAATCTTACTGCATCCACATGCATTAAGTCTGAAGACCGCACGATATATCGATATCCATTTTCTACCCAATACACATTCGAATCGGTTCCTTTAACAACGATATGGCTAGGGTAAAAGTTTGTTCCTTTTCTCTTTTCATTAGGGGATGCCGAGTTCATTACCGACTCCAGCCTGCTGATCTGATCCCAGTCGCCCCATTTTTCACGAAAAAAAGCGTTATTAAGCAAGGAAGCGTCCAGAAACGAACGCATCGTCACACTGCCATAATGATGAATGAATGTATCCTCCGCAATGACTAGATCCAGACCAAGCAATTGTATCCGAAGATAAAAGTCTACATCCTCGCAGGTCCCAATGACATATCCCTCATCCATATACCCGACTCTCTGAAGCACCTCTCTGGATAACAGCAAGCAAAAGCCCATTATGGCATTCGTTTTTCTCCATCGTACTGGGTTAATATGATTGTAATTTTGGGCAAACTGCTGCATTTCTTTCATGTTTTTGTAGCTGACATCAATCTTTTGATCATTCGACAAATAATTGGTTACCGGACCAACAAGACCAATCGACGGGCTGCTGTTCAAGCACGACAATAAATTCGACAGCCAGTTTTTCGTCACGATCGTATCATTGTTAAGAATGAGAATCGACGTACCTTTTGCCATCATCAGGCCTTGATTGACGCCGCCGGAAAAACCTAAGTTCTCTTGAAAAATTTTATAGCGCAATCGCCCTGCCTGCGACTTCAAATAGGGAGCCGTTCCATCTGTTGAGCCATTATCAATAATGATGATTTCGTAAGACTGCGGCGTATATTTATGAATGCTTTCTATGCAATTTCGTAAATAGTTCAACTGGTTGTAGGTTGGAATAATAATGCTTGTGCCTTCAAAAGGCTGCTGATAGCTTGCTGCTCCACTCGCCCTGCCATCCCGATAACCAGCCGCATAGCTCGCTTGAAAGTTGGTTCGCTTTATTTTACGGACTGCTTTTATACGCCTGCGCGGATATCGCTTGCGCATCTCGATTCACCTCCCACGCTCTTGTTTAGCTATCATGATGGAAAGACGATTTGAAGCAGCTGGCTGAGCCGCTTCTCGTAGGTATGCTGCTCCAGCGTTTTTATAAATCCTCTTAATGCGATTTGGTTTCTCTTTTGCTCGTTCTGCAGGTAATAGGCAATTTTATCAGCCAGCTCATTTGGTGAAGAGTACGTTTCAAGCTCAGTTCCCGGTACATAAAAATCGCTTAAGTCCTGACGAACATCTGTAAGCTGAAAAGCTCCGGCAGCCGCAATTTCATACGTACGAGGGTTGATCGACAAGCCGGGAAGGTTGCGGCTATTTTTGTTATGCACCTTGTCGTCATGGGAACGATGAATATTGATAACAATCTTGGCGCCATTGTAATAGCTCGCTGCTTCTTCTGAGCTGATCCAAGAAATGCGGATGCCTTTGCTTAGGCTTTTGTAACGCTTAAGCCTTTTCCAGAACAAGCCGATAATTCTTGTATCACGCAGGGCTAGGGCAGGAGCAATTCGATCTATTAATCTCACTCTGTTATGAAAGGCATTCCCAATAAAGCAAATATCGCTTTGATAATGAGCGGGTACATATTTGGGCTTATACACGGCTGGGTTAACTGCCAGCGGCAAATAATGAACCTGACAGCCGAGCTGCCTATACATTGGAATAGCAGCCAGCTCATGGGTAAATAACCATTCATACTGCGGGGCAATGACCGTTGTAACATCGGTTACATAGGGCTCATCGACGAGCCATATCGCTGTTTTGATGCCGATCGACCGAATGCCTTTTATTTGGTGGACGGGCACCTGAGTGCCATGCAATACGAGCACTAAATCCGGTCTTCTCCTGCTTGCCAGATCAATAAGATTATCGGATGGAGATGCGATGATCAGCTCGCTGACCATACCTCTGAGAGCATCCGTAACCGCCTGGTCCATATCTGGAAAAGGGCCTCTTAATCCCGCACGAACATATAATACTCGCAGAGATCGCAGCATGCTTGCGGACCTCGGTATTTTCTGAATTAACGCTTCACAGGTACCCACATGGTAACCATGCTTCCAGCCAGATTCGCGTCCCGCATCCCACTCGCTTGCTGCTGAAATGTTTATTTTCCGTTTCTGCTTCAGAAGTATCTCACCTCTTTCTGTAACGAATACTGTCTATACATTTCTAATTAGCGCTTGCTCCAACAAATCTATGCTTCGATCCCATTCCCACTTCTTTACCGTCTCGCTCCCGCCAGCTCTTAGGTGTTCGCGCAGAGACTTGTCTGCTATCAAACTTTGTACTGCATTCGCTGCTGCTCTAATGTCATTTGGAATGACCAAGCTATTATAATGATTGACCAGATATTCATCCGTCCCCGTTACATCAGCAACGACTGGAACGCCTCCGCAAGCCATCATCTCAAGTGGAGGATAGAGGAAACTTTCAACCCTGCTCATTTTGAGCAAAATATCACAGCTAGAGTAAATATGCTTCATCGTTTCATAGGACACACTCTCAAAGAAGCGGTCACAGCGCCATGATGCAGCGGGACGCCCCGACGAGCTGACACACCAAACCTCACAGTTCAAATCTCGCACTGCCGCAAAAGCATCGCTCATTCCTTTGTAAGGAACGTTAATGGGGCCCTCGAGCAATACTCTAACTTTGTTGCCTTTTGGTGCAAGCGGCTCTGCCTCATACATAAGTGAGGTATCGAGTCCGTTAGGAATATAGATCGCTTGCTTATTAAACGTACGCTGTAGCCAGCGCTGCAACCAACCTGCCATCGTCAGAAACGTAAAATCATTCGTTTTGTACGTTTGATAGGCCAGCTTCGATTGCTCCGACGATGGCGAATAAAATCTGGATTCATCCGATTGAATGAAATAAAACCTTTTCTTTGCTTCTATTCTTCTTGCAGCGCCGAGTGTAGCCCAAAAGGTCGCAATCACAATATCTCGATCCGCAGGAGCGCGGGATTCTGTGACGATGGGCACCTCAACAGGATGCCAGCTAACCTGCGTATTTCCATCCAGGGAAACTAATACGACATCATAACCGCGCTGCTTCAGGCGGTTGGCATGCTGAAGAATAACCGCTACACCACCGGAAATGGAGCATCCTGGGATGACGTATGCAATTTTCGGCTTACAGACGCCGCCTACTACAGCAATCCAGCGGCCGTCGCGATAGCCGTCTTTCCATCCAGCTTTGTAGCCTTCTGACTGGCTGCTTATCGATCCTGCCCGCCAATCTTTCCTTCCTTTTTTGACCAAGCGGCTTTTTCTACCAATTCTCCTTTTTGGCTTCAGCATCATCTTAGGTCGGACCTTAAGATTTTTCAATTTCATAATCTTTTTTCCTTCCCTTATATCTGTAATGGCGGTATACTTGGTGACTCTATGCATTCAACCCTATCTCATAGTATGTTTGATCCTTTTTACCGCCACGGCGTCTGTTACCATGAAGTTTCATCTCTCCTAATCGTTGCAAAAATATAGACTGGGACACAGGTCATGTCGCAGTCTAGCTGGCCTACTATTCTGTTTTCTCATCCGCTAGACGCAATCCCGCTTCCTGCAGCGAAGTGAACGTACCCGCGTCATGCCACCACCCTTTCAAGATGCTGTGCTTGAGTGTCCCCCTCGCCGCATAAAAGTTGTTTACATCGGTAATTTCAAGCTCCCCTCTCCCCGAAGGGCGCAGTGTCTTGATTACATTAAAAACATCGGCGTTGTACATATAAATACCCGTTACACAATAATTAGAGCCGGGATTCGAAGGTTTCTCCTCAATGGATACAATACGCCCGCCTTCCATTCTCGGAACGCCAAATCTTTCTGGATCCGCTACTCTCTTAAGTAATACCTTCGCCTCTTCCGATGATGCTTCAAAAGAAACCATATATTCAGATAATGAATCCTCGAACAAATTGTCTCCTAGCAAAACGACAAATTTTTCATCCGCAGATACGAACCCATCTGCCAAAGCCAATGCCTCAGCAACACCGCCAAACTGATCCTGCACTCTAAAAACGAGATTTACGCCCCATTCGTGGCCGCTCCCCAAAAAATCAACATACAAGCCCGCTGATTGTTTTCCTATAACGAGCAAAATATCTTTAATCCCTGCATCCGCCAGCTTTTTTATCGCATAATATATCATAGGATGCTTTCCGACTGGCAATAGATGCTTGTTCATAAATTTCGTTAGCGGATAAAGTCTCGTACCTGACCCGCCAGCCAGTATAACGCCTTTCATCCAGCAGTCCACCTCCCCTCACTCTACTGAAACTCCCTTATAAGTATATGAATTTAAAAGATTTAAGAGTGGATGGATAACCACATGCGCTAAGATTTGGACGTTGTTGATCAAAAATCATAACGATAAAGGGGCTTGTACGGCTGCCTTTTTTAAGAAGGACAAGCTTCAAATCTATATTTTATTAATAAACTAGATTTAGAGAGACAATCAAAACTAGAGGTGATGCAATTGATTCGAAAAGCGATTATTCCTGCCGCAGGCTATGGAATTCGCAATTTACCCATAACCAAGGCTATACCCAAAGAATTGTTTCCCATTGGAAACAGACCCGCAATCGACTATGTAGTTAAAGAAGCAATCGATGCAGGAATTACCGACATTTTAATTATATTATCTCGCAATAAGACAGAAATTATGAACTACTTTGACCGTTCGATGGAGCTGGAGGCGCATTTGCGTACGATTCACAAAGAAAGCATGCTGCCTACAATTGCTCCCTCCAAAGTCAATATTCAATATATTCGTCAATATGAAGCACTCGGTCTTGGGCATGCCGTTTCGCTTGGACAATCATTTGCTGCAAACGAGCCCTTTGCTGTTATGCTGCCGGATCAAATAAACCTGCATCAAAACTCTTTACTCCTACCATTGATTCGAAACTACGAGAAGCACAGAACCAATGTCATTGGACTGCAATCGGTTGACCCCAAGCTGTTGTCCCAATACGGCGTGGCGTCTGCTGTTCAAGTTCAGCGCCGAATTTACGAGGTTGCTTCCATAGTAGAGAAGCCGGCATATGATCCTCCGTCCCAGCTCGCGGTCATGGGAAGATATATTGTTGAACCTGGCATTTTCGAATTATTAAAAACAACGAAACCCGGAATAGGCGGAGAGATTCAATTAACCGATGCTTTAAATCAGATGGGCATGACACGCAAAGCGATCGGATATGTATACAAGGAACGCTGGTACGATACGAGCATTGAGCTTGACTACTTGAAAATTCAACAGCGTGCATACCAGCTCCATAAAAAGCGGAAGCAATAAAGCAAAAAATAAGGATAGGCCGCTGCCATCCTTATTTTTGTTTGCTGCTCTGATTGACTATGCTTCGGTATTGCTTCGTCTGCGCAATCTTTTTGGCACGAAGCAATCGAGTCGTTTTTTTCGTAACCTTCCATGTATGCATTTTTTGATTCGCTCTTCTAATTGCTGCAAAATGGCTGGGACTTGTGAAAGCCAGCTTATAGCCTTTTTTGATGCTGTCCTTCTGAAACCTCATATCCGCTCCTTTGCGAAGATGTTTGAAAGAAACGTCCGGATACAACTTTTTTTTGAACAGCATCGTCGCTCCTGCTACTCTATTTTTACTAGGCATCGTTGCAAGCATCAGCTTTGAAGAATGCTTAAAGTACATATAAAACTTATTTTTCCCTATCAGATCCGCTTCCGTTTTTTCAAGTCGCAGCATCGCCTCAGTCAAATAATTTGGTGCGTAGTAATCATCATCGTCGAATTTGGCTATAATCTCATATTGGGCTTTGCTTATGCCGTAATTTAAGCATTTCCCAAGCGACCATTTGGCCGGCAGCTTGTATATCGATACATTTCCAAAGCTGCTGGCCTGTTTTTTGTAACGTTCAATGTTCATGCCATCGTTATTAAGCAGCACGATCATCTCCTTCACCCTCCATTGCTGACACTTGAAGTTAGTGAATAGATTTTGCATAAAGAGGGGTTTATTCGTTGCTGTAACTATGGATACACCTGAGGTCATCCTTCCCTGACCGGAAAAATGCTCCTTATCCATGCCGGCTGCATCATGCCTCTTCACTCGGTCATAAACAGCTAGTGATATTCTCATGATCCGACGCCTCCGAGCGTGAAGATTCTTGATTTGCCCGTGATGCCTTTGACTACATTTCGGGTGTCATATACAAACGGAGCATGCTCTAAAACAAGCTGCAGCGGCAAAGAAGTATGATCGGTAGCAATGATAACACAATCTGTATTTGAAAGTGTTTCTGCGTTTAGCTCCAAGCAGCCTGGCGTTACGCCGCTGATTACCTTCGGAATACTCTCTACATCAAAATGTTTATTTCCGGGATCTACCCGTTCAGGCGAATAAGCGATATGATAGTCAATCCCTGCGTTAAGCCCGGATTGATTCAAAACAGGGAGGAGCACTTCTCTCGTAGTTCCCGGGTACGTTGAGCTTTCCAATATGACAAGCTGCTGCTGCTTAAGTCTGCTGCTGATTTGTTTGGCTGCTTGCGTCAAATAGCTCAAATCAGGCGTTCCATGCATAGTTAAAGGCGTTGGTACACAAATAACGATCGCTTCAGTAGCATCCATTAGATGAAACTCATTTGAAACGGTAAAACGGGCAGACAAATTCACTTCTTCTATATCCTGATCATTTATTTCGTTTATATAGCTTTTCCCAGATTGAATAGACTCTACTTTTCTTCTATCCAAATCAACTCCAACAACGTAAAAACCCTTGCGAACAAAAAGCAGAGCAAGTGGCAGACCCACATAACCAAGCCCCACAATAGCTACCGTTCTCTGCTTTTCATTCGCGTTATGATTATGCAAATCGCTCATATTCTAATCTCTCGCCTTCTCTCTAGTAATTTTTAATCAGCTTAGATAGTATATGAAACAACTTATTAATAGTTTGGACAGTATGGCTACAAAATGCGGCCACCTTGATTACAGCCCAATTTTCCACTTCCCATGTATTCGCCTTATACCTTCCTTTCAAATGCCGCATATGCTATCGATAATCTGCAGCAAGCAAATGCTTCGAGAGGGGTAACGAGATGGCTGGAAAATACCGCAAGCGCAGTGGACATTTTGACGTCATTATGATGTCTGACTTTAGATTGCCGGGTGGAACAACCTCGTCCAACATTGAAGAAATGAAAGCTCAAAAAAGAGCAGGCTTAACAACAGGACTGATTCACATGTCCGGCCAGCCAAGAAGTAGAAAAAGTACAATTAACCCCAAAATCAAGCGTATGGTCGATGGGCGGAGCATTCGAATGCTAAATACAACCGCCAGAGCTACCTGTGATACTCTAATTATTAGACATCCACGAATTCTTCATGTAAGAAGAAGATATAAACCGAACGTATCGGCAAAGAGAATACACGTCATCGTCAATCAAACCCCAAGAAAGGATTATGGCAGATACGGCCAGTTAGTCTATAACATTAGTCGCTGCGAACAGCGGGTCAAACAATTTTTCGGAAAATCCAGCACATGGCATCCAATCGGCCCTCAAGTGAGAAAAACGCTTTTTAAGCACCATGCAGGTGACTTGAAGAACATTAAATTAGCTTCTGCAGATTGGGTCAACATCATTAATACGAGGGAGTGGAGACGGAAAAACCGTCCCTCTCACAGAGGCGTGATCAAAATAGGCAGACACTCCAGAGATGCTTATGTGAAATGGCCTTCCAATCGAACGGATCTTCTAAAAATTTATCCCGCTTCATCAAAATATGAAATACACATTCTTGGCGGTGCTAGAACACCGCGTCGGATATTAGGAAAGCTGCCTCAAAATTGGCATGTGCTCGGATTTGGAAAGCGTTCGCCAAAGTCTTTTTTGGCAGGTCTCGACGTCTTTGTTTACTACACACATCCCAATTGTGTCGAAGCGTTTGGCCGCGTTATTTTTGAGGCGATGGCTGCTGGCGTGCCGGTTATTCTTCCTCCAAGCTACAAGGAGCTTTTTGGCGAAGCCGCCATTTATGCTGAGCCTTCCAATGTAACGAATGAAATCGATCGGTTGATGTCAAGCTCTGAGCTTTACGAGAGGCAAGTGAGAAGAGCGATTCAATATGTTGAAGCAAACTTTGGTTACACGAAGCATCGTGCAAGATTAAATAAATAAGAATGCAAAAAAATGCACCTAGGCTAACGGGTGCATTTTTTTCATTCCATCTGAGTTCAATTCGAACGACGACGTTTTTTACGGATAAACTTCCTTAGCTTGCGCCGAGCTCTTCTCTTTTTCACCGTACTATTTCGACGCTTTATCCGATCTGGTTCGTCCTCGGAATACGGAATCGATTGATCCGCCACATCCATATTAGACGCTTCTGAATGAAAGTACCCATTTGAAAGCAAAAAAGGATTTTCAACTTCAGAATTGTCATAGTAATGCATGCGAAACTTTCCTCTCGTTTGATCTGCAATCACTTCTCCGCTAGTGAAGTGACTATAGCTCCAGGTTGAGCTCGCCGCTGTATTTCGTTCTACTTCTATCCATTCATTTCTATATTCTTCGATTAGTTCTCCGTATAGCTGCCCCTTCTCATGCTCGATCCATGAGATCGCCAGCTCAAAATTATTGGATATTCGAATAGAGCGCAGTGGTTTATTACCAATGGAATACGTATGAGAGGCAGTTTTGGATATATCCCATCTCTCCATAAGGTTGCTGTGAGAGACCTGATAGCCCGCATTACGCAAGGAAAAGACACCATCAAAGAGTGTGTGCGATTGATCCAGCCATCCTTGATCGATAAAATTATGGATCGCCTGATCATAATAACAATTATTTTCACTAAGCTTGAGCCAGCATTTCAGGAAGCTTTCCGTAACAGAATGACGTTTAAAGCTCATAAAGCTTGAATCATAGATCCCGTTTTTCCTAACCTCAGTCAAACAGTCCAAATCCAGAAACTCAGGATCAATGACTTTTCCAATCAAAGTAATGGGATGCTGATTGAAACCGTCTGCAAGCTCTTCAAACGGCGAAACGACCCATGTATCCGCATCCAAGTAATGGATAGTTATCTCATTCGTATACTTTTTGTATATATAGTTCACCAATAAAGCCTTGCAAGCCCGCTGTGCTTCTTGAAGAGTGTACTGGAAAAAAAACTTTTTCATATTGGAGTATGCATCCGTATCTTTCATGAGCACGACCTCATCAAAATAAGGACAGCCAACAGCGGCATTAGGCATCGTTTCCTCCATCACACCAATGATAACCTTGCCATTAGGCATATGTTTCTTAATGGATTTGGCCATCATTATCGCTTTGGCTGTTTGCTCTGCATGTATAACCGACCCAAAAATCATAATGCCTCTCCCAATCTAGCTATAACTAGTCTATTATCATTCATGGCAGTACGACCATCTCCTCTCCTGTCATATCCTATGATTGCCTTGTTTCATAGGAAACCCTAGTATCCGTCTAAATATAGGGTGAAGATCATCTGATAGTTTTACCCATTGCCATTCCAAAATAAAAACGGCTCAGAGATTGGAACCCTCCAGCCGTTTTTTGTATTTTCATTACGATTACCTGCCCTTTAGTCGTAAATCATGCGCCTATCTTTGATGCTTTTGCTCTTCATCTTATTTTCTACAGTCTGCGCTGGAAAAATTCGTTCAACCATCGCATTAAATTCTGCAATATAGCCTTGTATAGGATGCCCAAGCTTCACATCATTCATATACGCATTCATCCGCCCAACAAAATCGGGATTAGCTGATACATATACATGTTCAATGCTCGGATTTAATTGCTTCACTTTACTCGCAATTTGTTCCTTTACTTGCGCCGTAAGCATATGGTTTCCTGTAGACAGGGTGCTCATTCGCCGGCTAATCTCCACGCCCTCTTTCCCCATATACCCACTATTTGTTCGACTTAGCATTTTGGATTCAACCTTAGGCTGAATCTCATCTAATGAAACAGCGACGTATGCGTTATGGTCGGTTATCATCACATATGAAGATTTGACTACACCTAAATCTGTGATCTCCTTAGCCATTTTTTCATTCATTTGCATTCTATAATTTTTATGCGAGCCGATGACATTATTGCTGTTTAGCCTGCGTCCATTTACTCGATTTTTCTCATTCATTTGGTCATCGGCGAATCGTTTATTTTTTAATAAATTTCCATTTGCATCATAACGGATACTGTTCGAGCGGATGTCTTTATTTCCAAGCTCACCGTGATTTTCCATGCAGCCTGCCAGCATTGTGCTTAGCAACACACCTGCAGACAAAGCAGCGATTTGTTTGCGCATTTAGCCATCCTCCAACTTGTTTTGTTTAGGCACCGGACCCTT
Organism: Pristimantibacillus sp. Z349TD_6; assembly: GCF_056173205.1. Taxonomy (NCBI): domain Bacteria; kingdom Bacillati; phylum Bacillota; class Bacilli; order Caryophanales; family Paenibacillaceae; genus Pristimantibacillus (SeqCode); species Pristimantibacillus sp. Z349TD_6. Next base: position 5,616,984 of record NZ_CM149662.1, read on the forward strand.
CCTTAGCGTTCGCCTTTTCGGGACTCGCTATTCATTGCATTGACAAAGCAAAAGGGATGAAGTAAATTAGTATCAGATACTAGTACTTGGTACTAATTTTGAGAGGAAGTGTGCATTGTATGGACAAAATAAAACCATCAGCCATTCAATCGAATGCCGTCATTACCGCGATAGGCACTTACGTTCCTGAACGGATTTTAACAAACACAGATATGGAGAAGCTTGTGGAGACGAGCGATGAATGGATCATGCAGCGAACCGGCATCAAGGAGCGTCATATCGCCTCAGACAGTCAGTTCACCAGCGATCTATGCTTTGAAGCTGTTCATAATATGATTGAACGCTACGGCGTAAGCGTGACTGATGTTGACTACATTATCGTGGCTACTTCTACGCCAGATGCCGTCTTCCCGAGCGTAGCTTCTCAGGTGCAGTCGCACTTCAACATCAGCCATGCAGGTGCAGCCGATATTCAAGCAGCCTGTGCTGGTTTTGCAGCTGCCCTTCAATTAGCGAATGGCTTGTTGTTATCTGGAGCGCATCGCAAAATTTTAGTGCTTGGCGCAGAAACGTTATCCAAAATTACGGACTATACAGACCGTACGACCTGTATTTTGTTTGGCGACGGGGCTGGCGCAATTCTTATGGAAGCTTCGCATGACGGACATGGCGATATCGAAGCAGTATACACCAAAACAGATGGTGCCCGTGGTCATCTGCTTTATCGCAGCAGTTTAGCATCCGCAATTGGTGAGCATGATATACAAACGAATGGTTTAATCGTGCAAAACGGCCGGGAAGTATATCGCTGGGCGGTTAGTCATGTAGCCGAGGGTGTTCAGCAGCTATTGGAGAAGAGCGGATATACACCAGCAGAAATCAATTGGTTTATTCCTCATAGCGCTAATATGCGAATTATAGAATCGCTTTGCGAAAGAACAGGCTTCTCGCTTGAACAAACCTTATCGAGTATAAAACAATATGGCAACACATCCGCTGCATCCATTCCGCTTGCCCTAGACGAGGCTGTGAAATCCGGCTTCGTTGAGCCTGGACATCTTTTACTCTTATACGGCTTTGGAGGCGGATTAACTCAAGCTGGCGTCGTTCTTCGCTGGTCCTTCTAGAACATGCTAAACAGCCCTATACTCCATCGATTACATTCCACTTGGAACCGATGGTGTAGAGGGCTGTTTTTCTACAGCCATTTAGGGTTGACTCTCGTATGCTGCTTGATGTCCATCTTCAAAACCCGTTGCAAACCCTGTGTTATAGCCATCATTAAAGGTTTGCCCAAGTCCAGCTCGTTCAGTTTCCTTATGGGCAAATCGTTTCCTCGGTACTTGTTTTCTACGTTGTATTGTTTTTTTGCTTGTCGTATTTCTTCTTGCTGTCCGTTTGCGAGGGCTTCTTGCAGTTTCACTTTTCCGTGTATTGCTCTTATTGTTCAACAATCCCCTCTCCCCCTGACCAATGAACGCCATAGATGGGCAGCTCAGGCTGAATCCATGGCTTCGTTGGATTACCCTTCTGTTTTACCCGTCTATGCCAAGCTAGGCTTGTTACCGATTCAGCAATCGTTTCCTGTAGCTCGGTAAGCGATCTTACATTGTCCCGAAGGAGCTTAACTGTTCCTTGTGAAGCATCAGACACATCAGCGATACTTTCTAATATACGGGCAAGCGCGCCTTGGCTTCTAGCAAGCGAGGCTAAAAAAGCCGCTCTTGCCTCACGTTCAGATCCCAAGGTCTCCATCAGTTTTTGTCACCAAAGGTGAAGCCCTTGCCCAGTGAAGACAATGAATCACCATAACTCTCTGACATTTCTTCCTCTTGCTGCAGCACGGCCTTCATAATAGACACGATTCCTTGATTAAGCTTCGCGATTCCATCGATCATCTCAATCACCTGATCATGCATTTGAATAGACTGGCCTAGCTGCGTTTGGTGCGAATTAAAGGTGTGGGTATGCACATGATTACATATCCAGCCTCGCATCTTCTCTGCCTCAGCCGCTTTGGCTTCCAGCATAATTGCTATATTCCATTGCATATTAGCTGTTGAGCTAAGCATTCGCATATAGGCTTGATCACGATCCATTGCAAGCTAGACCTCCTTATTTGCTCTCTATTCTTCCCCGTCTGCTTCCTTAAGCTCACGCACAACATAGGTAAGCTGAGCAGCAATCGTTTCTTGAAAATCTGCGATACTATTCAAATATGCAACGATATTCTGACCCACCGCTTGCGTATTTTCCAGAATGCCAGATAAACCTCCTAAATTCGGATGCTCGTCTGGAAGCGCCTGCACGATTTCGGATAAGCGAACCGTTACATGCCGTTCTGCTTCTAGCATTCGTGCCATTTGAACATTGCCGTGGGACATATGCTGCATAATTTCCGTAATTGTAGCTTGCATCGTACTTTCCCTCCTTGCTCCTACATCATATGCGTGCTCCGCAGCAGTGGATACTTCCCTTTTGTTACAACGCTTGACGTAGCGTGATCGGCGCGATCAAGGGCAAGCCGTCGGGAATCATACGAAGCTCCGCTTCGGAAAGCTTCTCTTTATGCCCAGTCTGCAAGCCCCAGCCATCGGCAGCAAGGCGACTCATAATAATACGTTTCTTGCCATTCTCAAGATAGAAGCTGCTTCCGTTCTCACTTATATAAATGCTGCCATTTTGGAGTTCGTTGCTATCACCGCAACATAGCGAGCCCTTACGTGAAATGACTACATCCACCTCGATAGGCTCACCGATCGGCCAACGACACAAGTCAAGCTGAGATACGCGTTTAACTGGCTGCTCCCACAATCCATGAATGGGCCGTCTAACGCTGTCCTCTATCCAATAAATTGTTTCTCCAAAACCTTTTACGACCATTTGCTGAGGATAAAACACCGACTCCCCAAGCTTCGGTCTAATGCCCGCTTCCCATTCAGGAAGCTTGGCTTGACGTTCAAAGTCAGTTCCCTCTCGGTCCAAAAACTTCTCATCCAAGCCGCTCCATTTGTTCAAAAAATAATGCTTGGATTCAAGCGCCTCGGACTCTCTAGCGTTGTACTCCGCCAGCTCCTCATCATTTCGTTCGGCATGAATGTAGGCGTCGCGCGCGTAAACCAAGGAATATCCTTGCAATCTCACTCGCAAGCCATAATCTTCTGCTTCAAACGGCGACTCTTGGCAGCCTTCATCGAGAAAGCCCACTTTCTCCAGCAGCTCGCGCCGAAAGAGCAGGCATCTGCTCGCTAACCTCTCTGTTTGATGCCATTTCGATGAATCACTAGCATTATTTAATCTCGCAAGTTCATGCATATCTTCCAAATCAACATAATGAAATTCCATCTTTTGTTTGCCAGTTAGACCGATAGAGACAGGGCCTACCATTCCGATGCCAGCATCGCTATTCAAGCATATTAATAGATTGTCGAGCCAATTTTCAGTCGGTCGCATCCCATTGTTTAGCAGCAAAATAGTCGTCCCTTTAGCCATCATTAAACCTTTATTTGCAGCGCCTGTGAAGCCTGCCGACTTTGCTAAAATACGATACCGCACTTGGCCGTCTAGTTGTCTTAAATAATGCTCGATGCCATCTGAAGATCCATTATCTATAACGATGATTTCATAAGGCAAATCAGTATGATCCATAATGCCTTCGATACATGCTTTTACCGATTCAACCTCATTATGACTGGGAATGATGATGCTAGTTCCTTCGAAATAAGAATCATAGCTTTCAATGCCGGCTTTCAATCCTTCCTCATAGCCTTCATTCATACCCAGCCTATATCTCTCTACTCTTTTTTCCGCTGTACTGCGCAAGCTAACATTGTTTTTGAGACGTCGGACCGGTCTTTTTTTGCGTCTCATCGATAACCTCTCCAATCCGTCATTTGATCTTTTTTACATCAACATCATATAGTATGTTTTGAAGAGATATCTGCAACGGCAAGTGTACTGCTTATCAAGGAATGAGTATAAAATGCTGCGACAACATAATGCTAGAGTTGTCTTATAATTGTGTATAAAAAGAGACTGCCCTCGGTATTTTACACCTACAGGCAATCTCCTTTTTAATACGTCTTATCCTTTACCGATAGCAATCCAGTTGAGATGGCCAACTGGCTCTTGACTGATGCGTGTACGAATGATGAGAATAACTGCATGATCCGCAGCCTTTGAATGAACTACAGCGTAGCAGGCCGGGTTGTCAGTTGTTACGGTTAGCACGTAATAATTATCCACGAACGGCTCATCAAATGGAATGATAAGCTCTACTTGTTCTGCTTGCGCAGCAAAGCTGTAAGGCGCAAGCCCAAATTGCTGCTTTACAATGCCTTGGCTCGCGTTAGTAATTACAGGTGCAAATTGCAGTGCTGAAAGGCTAATGGATTGCTCTTGAATATGCCTTCCAGTAATTGAGCCATCTGCAATCTGCTCTACTTGATTTGCAGCTGGACCCTCTACATTGCTCAGCAATATTCCAGGTGCCAACAATTCTGCGGTAATGCTTCCCGGAACAATTTGCCCCGTTCCTACACTGCCTAGAGCAAGCTTCGCTGAAGTTACGCTTCCGTCCGTCAGCTGTTCCGATCCTATGCTGCCAATTCCCAGCTTCGTCGTTGTCACGCTTCCGTCCGTCAGCTGTTCCGCACCTACGCTGCCAAACGCCAGCTTCGTTGTCGTCACGCTTCCGTCCGTCAGCTGTTCCGCACCTACGCTGCCAAACGCCAGCTTCGTTGTCGTCACGCTTCCGTCCGTCAGCTGTTCCGCACCTACGCTGCCAATTCCCAGCTTCGTCGTTGTCACGCTTCCGTCCGTCAGCTGTTCCGCACCAACGCTGCCAAACGCCAGCTTCGTTGTCGTCACGCTTCCGTCCGTCAACTGCTCCGCACCTACGCTGCCAATTCCTAGCTTCGTCGTTGTCACGCTTCCGTCCTTCAGCTGTTCCGATCCTACGCTGCCAATTCCCAGCTTCGTCGTTGTCACGCTTCCGTCCGTCAGCTGTTCCGCACCTACGCTGCCAATTCCTAGCTTCGTTGTCGTCACGCTTCCGTCCGTCAGCTGTTCCGCACCTACGCTGCCAATTCCCAGCTTCGTCGTTGTCACGCTTCCGTCCGTCAGCTGTTCCGCACCTACGCTGCCAAACGCCAGCTTCGTTGTCGTCACGCTTCTGTCAATTAAGTGCTCTGAACCTACGCTGTCATATGCCAGTTTCGATGATGTTACACTTCCGCCCATCAGCTGTTCTGAATCTACACTGCCATACGCCAATTTCGTCGTTGTCACGCTTCCGTCCATCAGCTGTTCCGAATTTACACTGCCATAAGCCAGCTTTGAAGTTGTCACACTTCCATCCATTAGCTGTTCATAGTTTACGCTGTCATGCGCCAGCTTCGCTGCCGTCACACTTCCGTCTGCCAGCTGTTCTGAACTTACGCTTCCATACGTAAGCTTCGCTGATGTCACACTTCTATCCGTCAGTTGTTCTGAACCAACGCTTCCATACGCAAGTTTCGCTGATGTCACACTTCTATCCATCAGTTGTTCTAAACCAATACTTCCATACGACAGTTTCGATGAAGTCACACTGCCATCTGCTAGTTGCTCCGAACCTACGCTTCCATACGTAAGCTTCGATGTCGTCACACTGCCGTCCGTCAGCTGTTCCGAATTTACACTGCCAAATGCCAGCTTCGTTGATGTCACGCTTCCGTCCATCAGCTGATTCGAACCTATGCTGCCTAGCGCCAGTTTCTCTGTTGTCACACTTCCGTCAGACAGCTGTTCTGATCCAACGCTTCCATACGTAAGCTTCGCTGATGTCACACTTCTATCCGTCAGTTGTTCTGAACCAACGCTTCCATATGCAAGCTTCGCTGATGTCACACTTCTATCCATCAGTTGTTCTAAACCAATGCTTCCATACGACAGCTTCGATGTTGTCACACTGCCATCTGCAAGTTGCTCCGAACCGATGCTTTCATACGCCAGCTTCTTTGTCGTCACACTTCCGTCCGCCAGCTGTTCCGAATTTACACTGCCCAATGCCAGCTTCGTTGACGTCACACTTCCATCCATCAGCTGATTCGAGCCTACGCTTCCAAACGCCAGTTTCTCTGTTGTCACACTTCCGTCATTCAGCTGTTCTGATCCAACGCTTCCAAACGCTAGTTTCCATGCAGTCACGCTTCCATCCATTAACTGCTCCGAACCTATGCTCTCTAACGCAATCTTTGCAGTAGTTACACTTCCCTCTGACAATTGATCCGTATCTACGCTGCCTAGCTCAAGCTTCGATGTCGTCACACTGCCATCCGACAACTGATCCGTACCCACGCTGCCAAGCACCAGCTTCGTCGTCGTCACACTGCCATTCGACAACTGATCGGAGCCTACACTGCCTAGTACCAGCTTCGATTTTGTTACACTGCCGTCCGCCAACTGATCCGTACCCACGCTGCCTAGTACCAACTTCGTCGTCGTCACACTGCCGTTCGACAACTGATCCGAGCCTATACTGCCTAGTACCAGCTTCGACTTTGTTACACTGTTATCAGCCAACTGCTCCGTACCTACACTGCGCAGCTCCAGCTTCGATTTCGTCACACTGCCATCCGCCAACTGATCCGTACCTACACTGCCTAGTAAAAGCTTCGTCGTCGTTACACTGCCATCCGACAACTGATCTGAGCCTACACTGCCTAGTACCAGCTTCGATGTCGTTACACTGCCTTCCGACAACTGATCCGTACCTACGCTGCCTCGCTCAAGCTTCTTTGTCGTCACACTGCTATCCTTCAACTGATCCGTACCCACGCTGCCAAGTACCAACTTCGTCGTCGTCACACTGCTATCCGACAACTGATCCGATCCTACACTGCCAAGTACCAGCTTCGATTTTGTTACACTACCGTTTGCCAACTGCTCCGTACCTACACTGTGTAGCTCTAGCTTCGATGTCGTCACACTGCCATCCGACAACTGATCAGAGCCTACGCTGCCAAGCACCAGCTTCGATTTTGTTACACTACCGTCTGACAACTGCTCCGTACCTACACTGCGCAGCTCCAGCTTCGCTTTCGTCACACTGCCATCTGACAACTGCTTCGTACCCACGCTGCCTAGTACCAGCTTCGACGACGTTACACTTCCGTCCGCCAACTGCTCCGTACCCACACTGCCTAGTTCCAGCTTCGATGTCGTCACACAGCCATCCGACAACTGATCTGTGCCTACGCTGCCTAGTACCAACTTCGTCGTCGTCACACTTTCATCCGCCAGCTGCTCCGAACCAACACTGCCTAGTTCCAGCTTCGATGTCGTTACGCTTCCGTCCGACAACTGCTCCGTTCCTACGCCGCCTAGCTTCAGCTTCGACGCCGTCACACTTCCATCTGCCAGCTGCTCCGTCCCTACACTGTCGGCTGACAACAACTTACTGTCGATAGAGCCTTCTTTAAGCTTTCTTCCCAAAATACTATTGTCAGCAATTCGATCAAACACAAGCACATCATTAGCCAAATGAGCTAGTGTAATCGTGCCCTTGCGAACGTGATAGCCTTGAATCGAATCGGATTTCAAATGTTTGCCGGCAAGTGATTCGAGCTGTACATGCTCGCTTGAGACGGCATCTTGAGCCAGCTTTGCACTCGTCACCGACTCATCCTGCAATGCATGTTCGTTTACACTATTTATTGTTAAATGCGTTGCATCTACCGATCCTGGCTTCAGCTGCTTCGCGCCGATCGACAATTCCGCTATTTTACCCGACGTAATGGCTCCTTGTGCGATATGATCCGTACCTATAGCACCTTTGACTATGACATCAGCACCTACGGAATCGTTTTGCAATTGCGCTGATCCAATACTGTTTGCTGTCAGCTTTTCAATCGTAATCGAATCATCCGCCAAATGCGCGGCATGAACCGACCCTTCTCCCAAATGAATGCCAAGCACCGCTGCATTTCCCAAATGACGGCTAAGCACTACTTCATTTGCTATCTGCTTTGATTGCACAGCGCCGTAAGCTAGTTTAGCAGATGTAATGACACCATCCTGAAGGTGGTCATTTCCGATCGATTGATCAGCCAAATGTTCAGCTTCAATTGCATTAGCTTCAATATGGGTCGAGCGAATCGATTCTGCTTGTATGTGGTGGGAAGCAATCAAATTGGCTCCGAGATGCCCTGGCATAATAGCTTGAGACGCAATCTTGACACTCGATACGCTTCCATCTGCGAGCTTGCCCGTCGAGACGCTTAAATCTGCCAGCTTATCCGTCGTAACCGATTCAGGGGACAGCTTTAATGAATTTACAGTATGATCTGCCAAATGATGAGAAAAAACTGCACCTGAAGCAATAACTTGATCCGTGACAGCGCCTTTCGTTAGCTTGCTGCTCGTAACTGAACCGTCTTGCAGCTTTTTGTTATCTACAGCATCCTTTGCGAGATGGCGTCCTTCAATAATCTCCGATTTTAAATGCATGCCGTTCACTGCTTCAGAAGAAATCGCTTCACCCGTCACAGCACCCTTAGTAAAATGATACGACCTTAACACTTCAGGGGCTAGCTTCTGAAACGTTACCGATTCATCCTGAAGATGCCGGGATTCAACAGCAAAGTTTGCTATGACTTTACTATCAACAGCACCATCAGCCAGCTTGCTTCGCGTAATTGAAGCATCCGCTAATTGAGTAGTACCAACAGCCTCCATACCAATATGGTCAACACGAATGGATAATGGCGCGATTTTATCTTCATTAACAATGCCGCTTTGTAGATGATCCCGTTTAATTGCATTTGCTGCAATATGCTTCATGTTTACTGCATCGGTTGTCAGATGCGCCTGCAATATTTGCCCATCAGCAATTTTGTCGGATGTAATGCTTCCAGAGCCCAAATGACGGCTGTGAACGGAGTCATTCGCGAGCTTCTGAGCATTAACGGATTGATCAGAAAGCTTGGAAATCGTTATCGAATGATCAACAATTTTAATGGTGGACACCGATTGATCCGCAAGCTTCCTAGAGTTAATGGACTGATCCGCGATGTGCTCACTTGTTATTTGCCCTGTTCCAATGTGGGAGCTTAGAACGGCCGCTGCTTGCAGATGAGATGAAGATACCGATTCGTCCGCTAATTGTTCTGCTTTTACCGCTTTTGGCTGCAGTTCCCTTGTTCCGACTGCTCCTTCTGCTAGATGTTCCGCGGCTATGTCTCCGAGGGCCAAATGCTTTCCCTGAATAATACCAACTGCGACATGCTCAGATAGCAGCAATCCAGGCTTCAAATGCTCCGCTTCAATCGCTTCTGCTGCAATCTTCTCACTCGTAACTGCTGAGTCGCGAAGCTTAGAGTGTGTTACCGCTCCTTCAGAAAGCTTGGAGTTGTCAATGGCTTCATTAGCCAAATTTTCCGGCCCAATCGTTCCGCTTTTAATTTTCTCGCCAGTAATGGCTTGATCAGCAAGCAGGTCTGTTGTAATGAGCAATGACTTCAAATGCCTGGATTCGATTGATCCTTCTGCAATTTTGTCCATACTGATCGTACGATCCGCAAGCTTCTCTGACGAGATGCTGCCATCCTGAAGCTTATTGCCAGAAATCGAATAATCCAAAATTTTGTTTCCAGTAATCGAGTGGTTTACCAAATGCTCGCCCATAATCGATTCATTCGCAATTTTAGCGGAGTTGATTGTGCCGTCAGCTAAATGGATGGTGTGAATGGAATAATCGGCAATCGTGCTTGCCAGCACGCTGCCTGCTGCCAGCTTGCTGCTATCGATCGACCCAGGTGCAATTTTCTCTGATGTAACCGAAAAGTCTACCAAATCATCCGTGTAAATAAAAGCTGGAGGACCTTCCGGTGCTAATTTCTCATCAAGTTTCTCAAACTTTTCTTCCAAGCTTAACTGTTCAATCTGCTGGGCAAGCTCTTCGACAGCGAGCTGCTCTTGCTCTTCAATCTGGTGCAGCTGTTCCAGCGTATCCAAATACTCTAATTGCTTCTGCTGCTCTTCTCCTTGCGATTGTTCCAATTGTTCCGATTGTTCATTTCGTTCCAGCTGCTCCCCTAGCTCCAACAGCCTTACTTGCCCTACTTGCTCCTGCTGCTCTTCTCCTTGCGATTGTTCCAGTTGTTCCAATTTTTCCGGCTGTTCCCCTTGCTCAAACAGTTCTACTTGCCCCACTTGTTCCTGCTGCTCCTGCTCCAGCTGTTCCGCTTGCTCCCCTAATTCCACTTGAATAAGCTGTTCTAGCTGTTCAATCTCCTCAGAGTCCTCCACCGTGACAACTTCCGACTCCATCTGCTCTAATGGATTCTCGAGTAAGAGAGCGAGTGCATTAATGCTCGCTTTCTCCTTCTCTTCTTCCTCTTTTTTAATCAATGTTTTAGCTGCATGCGCTTGTGCAACAGCGGCCTTCTTCCTGTTCAAATCATCTAGCCACTTTAACTCGGAAGCATTCGGATTATCAACATAAAAAAGCGGCTTTCGCCCCTTCGGGCTTTTCCCTTTTCTGTTTTTTGTCATAGTCCTCTCCTTCTTCCACCTGAAATGTCATAGGTAATATATGCAGGTACCCATGGGCTCGCTACAAGGAGTACAGACAAATGTATATATGCGACTTATAACAAACAAAAACCGCGGGAGCATACTGCTCTCCGCGGTTTCTTTTTCAGCTATTTGACTATTTCGATCTGGACAATAAGTATAAGAAATAAGGTGCTCCAATAACAGCAACAACAATTCCTGTTGGAATTTCGTTTGGCTGGAATGCCCATCTGGCGAGTGTATCCGCCACAATAACGAGCAGCGCGCCTACAAATGCTGAAGCTGGCAATAATACCTGATGCTGCGGACCGACAAGTCTTCTTGCCAAGTGAGGCGCTATGAGTCCGACAAATCCGATGCCCCCGCCGACAGCAACGCAAGAACCAGCTAGGCCCACCGCTGCAGCAAGCAGCAGTGCCCGCTCCTTGTTCACTTGAGCTCCAAGTCCAACTGCCAATTGATCGCCTAAATTTAAAGCATTCAATGCTTTCGCTTTATATTGCACGATTGGAAAAATAACGATTAACCATGGGAGCAGTGCAAGCACATACTTCCAGTTCGTTCCCCAAATGCTCCCCGCCATCCATACAGCAAAAAACTGATATTTCTCAGGCGTAAGACGCAAAATCAGAAGCTGCATCGCTGCGCTAATACCCGCCGCTACAGCGATACCTACCAATATCATCCGAGTTGGCAATAACCCTCGATGTCTCTTATACGAAAGTACAAAAATGAGCAATGCGGTAAACGATGCTCCGATTAATGCAAGAAACGGCATCAAAAAAATAGAGCCCTTTTCCGTCGTTGGATAAAAAGAAATAAACAAGATAACTGCAAGCCCTGCGCCCGCGTTTATACCGAGCAGCCCTGGATCAGAAAGCGGGTTGCGCGATAATCCTTGAATAATACAGCCCGATACTGCAAAACCTGCACCAATTAATATAGAGATGACAATCCGCGGCAAGCGGAAATCAAATAGAATTAGCTCCTGCTTAGCCGTTCCCGATCCAAATAACGTTTTGAAAACGTCAAGCGGTGCTAAGCGAATAAATCCTGTGTTCATACTGATGATAACGGACAAAACAATAAGTACGCTAAGCACGGTCATTACAAGGACTGCGCGTTTTCTTCTACGCTGTTCGGTTTCGGTAATAAAGTAAGTATTCATGCTTATTCTCCCTTCATTCTTGTTACAAGATAGAGGAAGAACGGAACGCCAATAACCGCGATTATAATACCGATAGCCACTTCCTGAGGCGGATTAATCAATCGCCCGCCAATATCAGCCAGCACCATAAGTAAACTTCCCAAAACCGCCGAGCATGGAATGATCCATCTATAGTCGACACCAACAAGGAATCGTGAGATATGAGGAATAATCAAGCCTACAAAACCGATAGAGCCGACCGCTGAAACGGCGGTACCTGCCAGCAATAAGACTATAATGACGCCTGCTGCTTTTACTAGGCCCGTTCGTTGTCCAAGACCTGCAGCAACATCGTCGCCTAAGCTTAACAATGTAATGGATCGTGACAACACGATGGCGCCAAGCAGTCCGCCAACTACCCATGGCCATACTATTTGAATTTGCAGCCATTTCGTTCCGGCTACCCCGCCAGCATACCAAAAAGCCAAATCCTGACCAATTTTATAATAAATCGCTATGCCTTCTGTTATAGCAAGCAGCAATGCCCCTACAGCCGCACCAGCCAGTGTAAGCCGCACAGGTGTTAGGCCGCCTTTTGCTAATGAGCCGATTCCGTATACGAGTCCCATTGCAACTGCTGCACCCGCAAAGCACACAAACATAAGACCAAGATAAGATATCGAAGGGAAAAAAGCGAAGCAAAGTGCCAACATAAAACCTGCTCCCGCGTTAATACCAAGCAAGCTCGAGTCTGCTAATGGGTTTCTAGTCATGCCTTGCATAACAGAACCTGCGACAGCGAAAGCTGCTCCCACCAAAGCAGCGGCTAACGCACGCGGCATACGAAGCTCTTTAATAATTTGATGCTGAATGTTTTCCTCATTGAAGTGGAATACGCCATCCCACACCGTTGAGAGACTGATATCTGCTGCACCGACAGAGATAGATAATGCGAGCGATAATAAGAGTGCTGCTAACCCGCCAAATAAAATAATCGTAGCCACTAGCGGCCGTGTGCGCAGCTTTGTGCCTGCCAGCGCTTTCTTGCTTGATAGAGAAGACATTTGAAAACTACCCTTCTGTATGTATACTTTGGTTGATAAAAAATGCTTCATAAAGGAAGTCTGTTTCCAGACATAAAAAAAACCTACTCAACTGATAACGATTCTCGTTTTCAATATAGCAGATTTTTCATATGTTTTCAATGCAATAATTTAGATCTTTCGTGCTGCCTTCATGCGGCTTCCTATCAAGTAGAAAGTCTTCCTCTCATAGCAATAGTCGTAAAGCGGTTAGGAGAGAATCTGCTGATCGACGGTTCTCCCTGTTTTTCTTCCAATAGTTCAGCAACAATATGAGCTGTGATTGGACTTAGCAAAATACCATTGCGATAATGACCTGCGGCCATAATAACGGCTGGCATTCCCTCTACTTGCCCAAGCATTGGCATTCCATCTCGCGTTGCGGGACGCAAGCCTGCCCACCGATGCGCGGTTTCTTTGCCTTTAAGAAATGGAAAAAGCTGATTGCTGCTGCGAATTAAGCGGCCGATGCCTCGTTCTGTCACACTCGTCTCAAAGCCCGCGACATCTTCAGAAGCACCGCATACGAGCCGAGCATTTCTTTTTCCGACCCAATAGGCTTGGCTGGAGAAGATCATATGGCGAACTTCAGTTTCTTGATGCTCGTAAGAACAGATTTGGCCCCGAATGGGATGGATCGGAACAGAAAGTCCGAACCATCGTTCATATTCACCTGACCAAGCGCCCGCGCAGACGACTAGCCGATCAGCATGAACCTTCTTTATCATCGTTTCTGCTCGGACAGACACTCCCCCGCTATGATGAACCGCAACCTCTTCAATTTTACCCGCATGGGATAAGATGACGACACCTAACCTCCGGCAAGCTTCTTCAAGCGCTGCAACAAGCTTTGGTGCGTACACATGGCTCTCCTTTGGCGTAAATATCCCAGCAATTGCCGAATGAGCAAGCATCGGCTCCAGCTTCCTAAGCTGAGCTGCATCAATAAGCTGAGCTTCGGCTCCCCATTCATTTTGCCACTGCAATCTGGATTGTATGGGCAAGACGTCTGCTTCATGCATAAAAACGTTAATGCTGCCGCTCTGCACCCACTCCGCCGACATGCCGGATTGTTCCTCGATCGCTTTAATCCACGCCGGGTAGCTGCGGTGGCTGTTTAGGCACAGCTGAAAAAATGGATCGGGCTGCTCCGTATTTTCTGAAAATGGAGCAAGCATTCCTGCCGCTGCGCCGGATGCTTGCCCTCCGAGCGCGCTTGGCTCAATGAGTGTTACGTTCATGCCTCTACGCGCCGACTCGAAGGCACAAGACAAACCAATAATGCCGCCTCCAAGTATAATTACCGATTGGGGCATTATTGTTCCCCTCCTGCACTAGCTCCTGTTTCAAATAATGAGCCTGCCCAATCGCTGCTTGCAGATGCATACCGTTTTTTCGGTATGCGGCCAGCCATCCATGCCAGTCGCCCTGCTTCAATCGCTAATCGAAACGCGCGAGCCATCATAATCGGGTCCTGTGCCTTAGCGATTGGCGTATTAGCCAAGATGCCGTCCGCGCCTAGCTCCATCGCTTCCGCAGCATCCTTCGCTGATCCAATACCCGCATCGATGATGACTGGAACGCTTGACTGCTCCGCAATAAGTCCGAGGTTATAGGGATTGAGCAATCCGAGCCCGGATCCAATTGGCGATCCTCCTGGCATGATTGCTGAAGCTCCAGCTTCCTCTAATTTCCGGCATAGGATTGGGTCATCGGATGTATAAGGAAGAACGATAAAACCCTCGTTCGCAAGCTGCTCCGTAGCACGCAGCGTTTCTATAGGGTCAGGCAAAAGTGTGCGATGGTCTCCGCTGATTTCGACCTTAATCCAGTTGCCAAGCCCAGCTTCTCTCGCCAGGCGCGCGATTCGGACAGCCTCCTCCGCTGTTCTCGCACCAGATGTATTCGGCAAATATTGCATTTGTCTATCTTCAAAGTGTTGAAGTACCGAATCATCCTCCACACTCTCTAGATTAACCCTTCTAACCGCGAACGTAATCACCTCCGAACCCGACGCTTCAAGCGCTTGCTGCAGTACAGCAGGACTTGGAAATCGCCCCGTACCGAACAAAAAACGCGACCGCAGCGCATGTCCTCCAATAAGAAGGACATCTTCATGATCCCAATTTTCCAAAATATTCAGCCTCCTCCGACAAAATGAACAAGTTCTATGGAGCTTCCGCCAAGTAATTCAGTTTCAGCCCACCTTGCACGTTGTACGATCATACCGTTAAGCTCAATAACGAGCTTTTTATGTTGTTGTCCCAGCTGGACGACCAGTTCTTCCACTGTTTTAGCGCTGGTCTGCTCCTCGCGTCCATTAATCTTCACTGTCTTAATTGGAAGAACATATTCAGAACGGTGGGCTTCGATTTTCTTTAAGAAAGCCTGACAAACACCGGCCGGGTCATTATGGCCAACAATGGCTGAAACTGCGCATATCCGTGTCGCTCCCGACGCTAACACGGCATTAACATTTTCGAGTGTGATACCGCCAATAGCCACGAACGGTATGGTTATATGATGCGCTGCTTCCCTGACATAACTTGTAGTAACAGCCGTACGGCCCGGCTTTGTTTCGGTAGGATACACGGGTCCAACGCCGATATAATCGGCTCCTTCCTGCTCAGCAGTTAGCGCTTGCTGCAGGTTATGCGTGGATATGCCAATGATGCGGTCAGCACCAAGCCATTCTCTTGCTTTGGAAATTGGCATATCATCCTGACCCAAATGAACACCGTCAGCATCCGTCTCAAGAACAATATCAGGATAATCATTAATGATAAGAGGCACTTTATATTTTCGCGTTAGTATTCGAAGGGCTTTGGCCTCTTCAAGCACCTCTTCCCTCGTCCCCGTTTTGTTGCGAAGCTGAACCATTTGGGCTCCGCCAATCAGCGCCTGTTCCATCACTTCAACGACTGATCTGCCAGGGTGATTGGATTTCGCTGTAATGGCGTAGAGCTTGAAGTTCCGCCAGCCTTGTCTACTCATTCTCAAACACAACCTTTCATCAAACAAATCATTTTTTTCCATTTCATAAGAACGTTTTAACGAGATTAATTGCATTCTCTGCATCCGCTGTGCCCTGCACAAGCACTCGTCCATCTGGGAAGAGAATCAGCTGCTCTCCGCTTGTAATCATCGCTTTCACTAAATACCGATTCACGGTGAGCGTGCAGCCAAGCGCTCTCAACGTTTGCTCTACCTCTTTTAAATCAATTGGCTTGCCTAACGTCACCTGCACCGTATCCCTACCGCATAATACGGTAGAGCTTATTTGAGTGTCTTCCGCTCTATCAGCTTCAAAACAACGCTTGTCGTCAGTTGCTCCATCAGGCGTTTGACCACAGAATGGACACTCGTTACTGAATGCCGGAAGCTCCGATTCCCGCATTCGAAATGACCATAAATCAATGCTCAACCACGTTTTACGCAGCGCCGAATCATTGCCAGTGAGCCATTTTATCGCCTCAGCTGCTTGCATAGATGCAATCCATTCAACCGCTGGAGCGAGTACGCCCACCGTATCGCAAGTATCGGCCTCCTGTTCCATATCATCTGCTCCGATTAAGCAGCGCAAGCAAGCTGTCTCTCCAGGAATTAATGTTGCCTGCATGCCCTGCGCCCCAGCCACTCCGCCATAAACAAATGGGATTTGCTGTCTAAAGCATTGGTCGCTGACCAGAAGCCTTGTCGCTGCATTATCCATCCCATCAAGGACGAGATCGACTCCTCCGGCGAGAAATCCGATGTTCTGTGCATTCACATCCGCTACTGTCGCCATAATGTTTACACTGCTGTTAATTTGGCGAAGCCGATTGGCAGCGGCCACTGCTTTGGGCATCACAGCCAGCGCGTCCGCCTCGTCAAAAAGCATTTGGCGCTGCAAGTTGCTCGGCTCAACAAAATCCCTGTCTACCAGCCTAACTTCCCCGACACCGGCTCTTACCATATGCTGCGCAAGCGAAGCGCCTAATGCGCCTACACCGACGATAAGCACCGAGGCATCGGCCAGCTTCCGCTGGCCTGCCTCTCCAATGAAAGCAAATCTCGTTTGCCTCGAATAACGATCGGCAAAAGCATCAAGAACAGAATCAACCATAAATCTTGCTCCCTGCCGCCTTGAATGCATCTGATTTTTCCTTCATTCCCGCTTCAATGGCTTCCGTTGTTTCCATATCGTTTTGCGCGGCATACTCTCTTATATCTTGGGTGATTCGCATGCTGCAAAACTTCGGCCCGCACATGGAGCAGAAATGAGCAGATTTCGCTGCATCAGCAGGAAGCGTCTCATCGTGATAAGCCATCGCACGCTCTGGATCAAGCGACAGGTGGAATTGATCCCGCCAACGAAACTCGAATCGAGCTTTGGACAATGCATCATCACGCAGCTTCGCTCCCCGGTGCCCTTTCGCCAAGTCAGCTGCATGAGCTGCGATTTTGTACGTAATAACGCCTTCCTTCACATCCTCCTTATTCGGGAGGCCAAGGTGCTCCTTCGGTGTTACATAACAAAGCATCGCCGTGCCGAACCATCCAATCATCGCAGCTCCAATTGCTGAAGTAATATGATCATAGCCTGGCGCGATATCGGTCGTTAGCGGTCCTAATGTATAGAAAGGCGCTTCATCGCATACTTCCAGCTGACGATCCATATTTTCTTTAATCAAATGCATAGGCACATGACCAGGGCCTTCAATCATGACTTGAACATCATGTTTCCATGCAATCTTCGTTAGCTCACCAAGTGTATCCAGCTCAGCAAACTGAGCAGCGTCATTGGCATCTGCAATAGAACCGGGTCTCAGGCCGTCACCGAGCGAGAATGATACGTCGTATTCTTTCATAATTTCACAAATGTCTTCAAAATGCGTATATAGGAAATTTTCCTTATGATGTGCCAGGCACCAAGCTGCCATAATTGATCCGCCTCGCGAGACAATACCCGTAACGCGCTTTGCCGTGAGTGGTATGTAGCGCAGCAGCACACCTGCATGAATCGTAAAATAGTCGACGCCCTGCTCGGCTTGTTCAATAAGCGTATCGCGGAATACTTCCCAGCAAAGGTCTTCTGCTTTGCCGTTCACTTTCTCCAGCGCCTGATAAATGGGCACTGTGCCAACTGGAACTGGAGAATTCCGCACGATCCACTCCCGCGTCGTATGGATGTTTTTCCCCGTGGACAAATCCATAATCGTATCGGCTCCCCAGCGAGTCGCCCAAGTCATCTTCTCCACTTCCTCTTCAATCGAAGAAGCTACAGCAGAGTTGCCGATATTAGCATTGATTTTAACGTGGAACTGCCGCCCAATAATCATCGGCTCACTTTCAGGATGGTTGATGTTCGTCGGAATAATGGCACGGCCGGCCGCGATCTCGCTGCGTACAAATTCTGCACTCATCCCTTCACGAATAGCGATGTATTCCATCTCAGAAGTAATGATCCCTTTGCGAGCGTAATGAAGCTGCGTAACATTTTGCCCTGTTTTGGCACGAAGCGGTTTCCTCGTTAAACCCGGGAATCGTTCCGCGCCTCGCTGCTCTGCTTTTTCAGCCGAAATAAATCCGTTATCCTCCGGTTTGATTTCTCTGCCCTCATAGGGCTCTACATCACTACGCTCCAAGATCCATTCGCTGCGAATACCGGGCAAACCGCGCCGAACATCTGCCTCATACGTTTCATCGGTATAAGGACCGCTTGCATCATAAACTCTTACAGGTTCATTCGGCAGCTCTTCACCATTTCTGCCAGTACTAGCTTCAAGTGCAATTTCTCTCATCGGAACACGGATGTTTCCCTTTGAGCCCTCGACGTACACCTTGCGGCTGCCCGGAAGCGGAGTAGAAAAAATAGACATAACAAAAACCTCCTAATGGAATAATAGAATTCCTCCTGGAGGCATACGCAAGCATATGAGAAAGTTTAAAACACCGCTGCTATACAAGTAGCTAGGCTGCTACAAGAGCTGCAATCGCTGGAGCGTGCATGGCGGCCACAAAGCTTTATCGATTCACTGGCGCCAAACAAAAAAACCGCTCCAGCAAAGGAGCGGTCGAAGAGTGTCGTCATGCGAGTGTTATCTTGCAAGGGTTTCCCCTAAGCAGATAAAGTCATGCCGCATAAGCTGAGGCTTCAGCAGATACCAGCAGAGCTTTCACGCGCAAAGCATAAACGCACAATCCCACTTTCCTACGCTGGCATAACCCAGATCAGGTTCAAAGGGACCAAAGCGATTCGCTTTATCTCAGCCATTGCGGCGCCCCTAGTGGATTTCCTTGTTTGACTATACCGTTTAGTAAAGAAGGGTGTCAACCCTCTATTTTCCTATCCGCGGAAAAATACAGCCTGCTACAGTCCGCTTTCCTTCAGCAGCCTTACCCAACGATCAGCGGTGTGACGCCATGTGAATGTCTGCTCCACACGCTCGCGGCTGCGGCGCCCCAGCTTCTGCCTGAGCTGTTTATCGCGAAGCAGCAGATGCAGCTTTTCTCGCAACTCTCGCTCGATATGAAGCTGATTGACCAAATAGCCCGTTTCGCCATTACGGATAATTTCTTTCATTCCGCCTGCACGTGTTGCGACTACCGGAACGCCGCAGGACATCGCCTCAACATTAACGAGCCCAAATGCCTCCCTCTGTCCAGATGGAACGACCGCTACATCAGCAACGAGCATCCAGCTGGGCACTTCCGAATGCGGCACGTAGGGCACAAAACGAACATGACCCGGACATTTGCGTCCAAGCTGTTCAAGTTTACGCGCATAAGCCGTTTTGCGATGCGAGCCATAAAATGGGCTCCCTACGATGATAACGACGAGCTCCGGGTGGCTTTTGGCAAGCTGCGGCACGATATTGAGAAGATGATGAACGCCCTTAAGCGGAATAAGCCTCCCTATAAAAAGCACCACTTTTTTACCATTCAATCCTCTCTTTTGCCTTAAACTCTCCCGTTTAGCGGCTCCTTCGGAGGAATATTGTGAAGGGAACCTGGCCGTATCTACCCCAGGATAAATGACTCGCAGCTTCGAAGCGACCTCTGGCGCTTTCGACACTACAATTCGCCTTAGAAACTCGCTATTAACGATGATTCTATCTGCTGCCTGCAAGCACTTATGCAAGTTTGCAGAAGAAATATAGGAGGGTGAAATGAAGGTGGAGGAATGCAAATAAAGCCAGACTCGTTTGCCTGGATTCAAACGCTTCATCGTTAGCACAAATTGGGGACGATTCTCAACGTCGATGACATGAGGAGAAAAACGGTGAACCGCATGTCCTACCTCTTGAATATATCTCAGCTTATTGCCCGCTGCAAACCGTTCACAAACAACACCGTTAAATTGTCCTTGACGAGGCAATCGCTTGCTCAGTCTTCCAAATATACGAGGTTCCGCGTAAGGCTTAAGCAGCGGGGCAAATTTCTCTACCACTCGCTCAACCGAGCTGCTTCCTGATGATGGAATCGGGAAGGAGCCTGGAGTTACAATTGCTACTTTTATAGGTGCCATCTATTCGTATGCCTCCTGCATGATCTGCTTTTTTTGCAGTATCATACGTATCTAGCAGCGGCTTTGGCACGGCTTTTCCAAGGCTATAGCTTGAATTTCATTTGGAATAGTCCAGCTCTTCGAGCTGCCATATAGATGATCACGACAAGCGGTCCGATGAATACACCGATAACACCGACGAGCTTGAAGCCGACATAAAGACTTACAAGCGCTGACAATGAGCCGATCCCTACAGAATCACCGAGAATTTTAGGCTCAACGATGCGGCGGAATACGGTAATCACTAGAAATAGAATAATTAGCCCTACCCCAACAAAAACATTGCCCGTCAGCAGCAAATAGCTTCCCCATGGCACAAGTACAGAACCTGTTCCAAGAATCGGCATAATATCAACAATGATAATAAGCAGCGCGATAGCAAGCGGATATTTGACATTAAGGATGAGCAAACCGATCAACGAAATGATGTAGGTGAGTGCACTCAAAATAAACTGCGAACGCAGGAAACCAAAAATCGACTTCTTGAGATTGTTCAGCACATCATTGACCTGGGGCTGCGATTTTTCTTCAAATAACGAAAGCACCGTTGCCTTCATCGTATTTAGACTGAAGCTCATCATGTATACCGCTACCAAGAAGACGATAAAGAAGATGAACATGCCCGGGATGCTTGAGGCGAATGCGATAACGGTGTTCGATAACGTACCCACCATTTTCGTTAATGTACTCGTTAGCTCCATTAGCCACTTCTCTAACGTTTCAATGGCGTCAGGAGGGAAGTTTTGATATAACGATTGTGCCTGAAACATGAGATCGTCTACCATCCCATTGGCGTTCTCGAAGTATTGGGGCACTTTTTTGAAAAAGGCTATTAATTCGGCTACCACTTTCACACCAAGCAGCGCGATTAGTCCGATGAGAATAACCGTAAATAGGCTGCTTGATATTGTAGCTGCCACCAGCCGATTCATTCGGAATTTTTTCATAAACAGCTGATTAAGCGGCTCAAGAAAAATAGCTACAACAAGCGCAAGCAAGAAAGGAGCACCTACCGTAAAAAACAGATAGAGCAACAATAACCCTAAAGCGATAAATACGATTGTCTTAATAGACACAGCATCTCCTCCTCTCTATTCTTTTATATGCACTTTACGCCACTCTTAAACCAGCTCTTTCATACTAATCCAGCACTGCGCTGCGCTCATGGAAATTAACATCTTTATAATACATATCCTTAACAAGGAGGTTAGGTCCGCAGCATGAAGCGACCGGGCAGTGACAATTCACACTTTGCGCAAGGGAATGGTCCAGCCATTTATCAAACAAATCCTCCAATTTGGACGAACCGATGTTGCCAAAAGCGGGCACGTCAGAAAAGTCGGTTACAAATACATCACCTGTAAACAAGTTTACGTTCAGCCGATTGCGGCCGTCAGGATCGTTGCGTACCGTCACATTTGGCTCATTCGCTAATCTTCGCAGCAGCTCACGTTCTGATTTGCTGTCGCTGCATGGATAAAAGGGAAGTGTGCCAAACAGCATCCAAACGGATTGGTCGCGCGCTTTCAGCAAACGTTCAATAGCTTCCAGCATTTGCTCGCGTGAGAGAACCGGTAAATCCTTCGCAAAAGAGCTAGGATACATCGGATGCACCTCATGCCTCTGACATCCCATATCAACGATCAGCTGATGAATCTCATCAATTTTGTTATACGTTTTGTAATTGATCATAGACTCCGCAGAAACGAGTACACCTGTCTCGCTAAGGCGACGCGTGTTTTCGATCATTCGTTCATAAAGCTTGGTCGCAGCTTCGAGCGATACATGGTGATTGGCTTTCGCAAATCCAATTTGGTGAAAATCTTCCGGAGACGTGTAGTTAAACGAAATGTGCATGACATCTAGATAAGGAGCTAGCTGCTCATAACGGCTGTAAGGCAGCGTCACGTTCGAATTGATTTGGGAGCGAATGCCGCGGCTGCGGGCGTATTGAAGCAACGGCACCATATAATCACGAACCGTTCGGTCGGAGAAGGATGGCTCCCCGCCTGTAATGCTTATCGTTTCGAGATGCTCCACTTCATCCAGTCGGTCCAGCATCTGCTTAAGCGGCAGCTTGGCGGGTTCTGTCATTACTAGTGTATCTCCAACCGCGCAATGCTCGCATCGCATATTGCATAGGTTGGAAACAGTCATTTCGACGCTTGTTAAACGATGTCTTCCATATTGCTGCAACGAACGAATGGGATCCCACGGATCATTCGTTGGCGAAAGTGTGGATAACGGTGTTCTTGATTGTTGAAATTGTATTGTGTTCATTTTTTCTTCAGCACCTGACTTATTTTCTGGAATGAATCATTCTTTAGTTATTGTAATGCGCGACTGCAAAGGAAGCAAATAAAACGGCAAAAAAAGAAGCAAAAAGGAGCCTAGGCGGCTCCCAATCTGTCTTTCGTTAAATGCCTGAGGCAAACTGTACTTCGCTCGCGTCATCGTTCACGCTGACGATCATCATCGTGAGCTGCTTCGACAAATCGATCTCGTAAGGCGATTTCAGTTCCTCGCCCGCTTCATTATATAGAATGCGAATAATAGGTCGATGCGGGTAAGAATGATTAAGATCTGCTACGATACCCGACTCTCCTGTTTGCAGCTTTACTGTTATTCCTATTGGGTAAATAGCAACCTTATCACGGAAAAGCTGCAGCATACGCTGCTCGTATAACGTTCCCGTACCGGCATACAGCCGCTCAATCGCGTGATGCGGAAGCATTGGAGCACTATAGACGCGATTTGTTGTCATAGCGTCGTACGAATCGACCAACCCGATCCACTTCGCATAATCATGAATTTCGTTGCCTTTGATTCCGCGCGGATACCCGCTTCCGTCAATTCGCTCATGATGCTGGAAAGCACAGTGGGCAACAAGCAGCGGCAGGTTAGGCTCATCCTTGAGCAGCTCGTAACCGATTCTCGCATGCTGCTTCATCGCTTCGAATTCTTCTTTGGAGAGGGAGCCTGGTTTTCTTAACACATCGATCGCAATCTGCGTCTTGCCGATATCGTGAAGAAGAGCACCCATGCCAAGCGTCGTAAGCTCATCCTTGGAATAGCCGTTCGACATACCGAGCAGGGTCGTATAAACGCAGACGTTTAAGGAATGCTGGAACAAATAATGATCAACGGAGCTCATGTCCATTAACATGATCATGGCATCCTTATGACCGGAGAGGTCATCGATAATCATATTCATCATATTTTTAAATGGCTGTGCAATATAGGGGTAGGTTACACCTTTTTTGCGTTTAGGACGATCCATCATCTCGCGGAAATTCGTTCGAATTTCCTTCAGCGCGATTTGCATCGTTTCCTCTCTAATTAAAGAAGGCAGCACAATATCATCCGTCTTCGGATCTGTTATATAAACATATTGAATTCCGCATTGATCCAAGCGGGATATAAGTCTCTCTGTCAGTTCCATATTTTCGCCAAGAAGAACGATACCCTCTTGAGAAAATATTTTTTTGGCCAGCTTCATACCCGGCCTGCATTTCGCTATTGGCAACAACCGCATTTTCTCGATCCTTCCCCATTAAAAGTCGGCTAACTATTACATCGGAAAAAATCGTTCGTAATGTTAATGTACGGGATATACGGGAAAATCGCAACCATTTTATACTATTTTTTCGACATGAATTGTCGATATTTTTCATATTCTTTGTCAAATCGAGGCATTTTCCCATCTAAGCTGACAACATTCCGCCAATTCAGACGAATTTTGCAGCTGCGCTTCGATCACGTCTCGAATGAATTCAGGCAAATAATAGTTCACTTGCACCGCGTTAGCGAGCGACTCGTAACCCGCCTTGAAACTGAACATATCGATCGTTCCCAGCTTATACAGTCGTTCATCATCCAGCGTTTCTCCATTGACCGTTACCTGAATGAGTTTATCCATCGGCATTCTGTTCGAATCATAGGTAACGGACAAACCATCTATGGCAAGCGTTCCAAGCACTTCACCGCGAAAGCCGTATCCCTTGATCGGCTTATGGATAAATTCGGGCAGCAGCGCTTGCTCCAGCGCTGTCCTTATATCCGTGCCTGCGATGAGCATGAGGCACGGATTAATCGGCGACGGACAGAGGGCGTGCAATTCGCCCGCTGTCACGTCCCCTTGCGCGAGGCCGCCGAGCAGCTGTCCAGCGTTGACGATGCCGATCTCGGCATCGGTCCAGCGGCGCAAGCCAGCGGCCAGCAGGTTGCCGAGCGGTGATTCCCGCTCGGCTCTGGCGGGCAGCGGCGCTGAAAGCCGGGCGATAACCCGGCTTAGGCGCTGCTGTCCCGCCTTTAGGTAGCTGCCGATGATGGCGGCAGCTTCCGGATGCTCTGCCATTGCGGCCGTAGGAACGCAGGTTGCGCGGAACATTGGGCGCGAGGAAACGTCGTCCATTCCGATTTCTACTCGCCCGATATACTCGCCGAATTTCCCGGCTGCACAAATCGTCGTATCACCGATAACAATCGGCTCTTCCAATAAATGATGGGTATGTGCTCCCAAAATAAGATCGATGCCCTCAAGCTTCTCCGCCATTTGCTTATCGAAGGTAATCCCAATATGGGACATCACTACCAGCACATCTACCTTATCTCTCAGCTTTGCCGCCTGTTCTTGCACCGCCGCGAATGGATCGGATACTTGCCAGCCTAGCAAGGAATAAAAGTCAGAAAAGGCCGCTGTGACGCCTATGATACCGATTTGAAGTTCATTTTTATCAATAATAATACTTGGCAGCAGCCAATCAGGCTGCTCACCTGTATCAGCCTCATGCATATTGGCACAAACGACAGCAAACTGAGCGCGATTGGTATACGCCTCCGAAATCGTCTGAGAAGAATAAGTAAGTCCTTCATTATTGCCAAGTGTTATTACTTCATAACCAGCTTGATTTAAAAGTTCTACATTAACAATCCCATCGCTGCCTTCGGTCTCCACTCGCATGCGATCCATATGGTCTCCGCAGTCTACCGCAAGCACTCGCTCATTGCCCCAGCTTCGTCTTTCCTCTGCGATAAATGAAGCGATCTTGGCGGCATGCTCCAGACGACTATGTATATCATTGCTATGAAGAAGCACTACCCGTGTACGAAAACTGTCCGTCAAATTCATGCACGCCTCCTTAATGCCTGTACTCAGCGACACAAAACCAGTCTACTTGTTATTACGCAAATCATTCATCGAAAAGGTATGCTTAAAACCATATGCTGCTTCAACCTGCGTATTTGGCTCATCGTGTCCAATTTTGAGTTTAACGATGCTTTTCACATTTAAGCATCTGCTGCTGCCGTTAGGCACATAAAGGCGGATAGGGCCTGCCTTCTGCAAAGGCAAGCCATTAATCCGGTAAAGCACTGCCGCCTGCTCAAGCTGCTCCCATGGAATAGCAGCCTCGAAAGAATCTGCCGCTTCAACAATTAAATAAGATGGCGTCTTGGACGCTGCAGCATTCTCAGAATTATTGTCCCTCATCCATGCAGCGTACCATTGATATAAGTCAAATGCTTCACCTTCAGCATCCGGCACTCTGTCTGCTATAAGGAAGCTTGCGCCCGAAAGCTTTGCCATCTCCTCTGGGGTCGTAGCGGACATTCCTATCTCAAAATGTTCAATCTTGATCTCATGCATCAGCTGCTTCTCAGCCTCCAATCTGCGACATCCGCCGTTCGGTAGGAATATGCGTTTGTGCGCTGTCAGCCAGCTTAGCCGCCATTTCATGATTTTCCGGCTTAATGTCCATCGATTTCAGCAGCAATTGCTGCATTTCCTCTGGATGCCCGAATGCTTCTCTTACATTCAGCTCATCTACCCAATATAAGCAAGGCTTAATGGACCCATCCGCTGTCAAGCGCAGCCGATTGCAATTGCTGCAGAAGTGATCGCTGATGGGATGAATAAGCCCGAAGGAGCCGCGGCCGCCCTTCATTTGCCAATCCTCTGAGGGACCGTTTCCATGTACGTTTGGTCCGCGGCTAATCGTATAGCCCTCTTGCTCTGCTACTTCCAGTACACGCGAAAGCGGCAAATAATGCTTTTTCCAATTTTCATCCGCATGGCCGATTGGCATATATTCAATAAATCTAACATGCATCGGCTGCTCGTAGGCGAGTTTTAAAAATGCGGCAATTTCATCCTCATTTACTTCTTTAAGAAGGACGCAGTTCAGCTTAATAGGGTCGAAGCCTACTGCTGCTGCCGCTTCGATTCCTTCCATCACACGTTTTAATTCCCCGCTTCTTGCAATAAAACGAAATCTTGCGGAGTCCAGCGTATCTAAACTAATATTGACGCGATTCAAGCCTGCTGCACGAAGCGCTTCCGCTTGTTTGGCTAGAAAAACACCATTCGTCGTTAATGCTATATCTTTAATGCCAGCTATGGCAGATAATCTTTTAATTAAACCATCGAGACCCGGCCTTATAAGCGGCTCGCCTCCGGTAATGCGCAGCTTCGTAATGCCAAGCGCCGCACCCGCCTCAACAACCTCGACAATTTGATCATAGGAAAGTAAATTTTCTGATTCTGTGAATTCCATTCCTTCCTCAGGCATGCAATACAAGCATCGCAAATTACAACGAT
The DNA here is from genome assembly GCF_056173205.1 of Pristimantibacillus sp. Z349TD_6. Taxonomy (NCBI): domain Bacteria; kingdom Bacillati; phylum Bacillota; class Bacilli; order Caryophanales; family Paenibacillaceae; genus Pristimantibacillus (SeqCode); species Pristimantibacillus sp. Z349TD_6. The sequence goes on from NZ_CM149662.1 coordinate 5,643,917, forward strand.
CCGTTACTGAAATACGCAAGTAATCGTGTACCCGTCCAAAACGATCCGTCAATGTCGGCATGACCTTCACTCCCTTTCTGTACGAGTATAAGCATAACATTTTTTCTTGAATTATGATATTCTATAAACAGCTTCAAGCCTATACGATGAGAGGTTTTATACCATGAAATATGACTGGATTATTAAACTATTTGCAGGGCTTCCCGAGCGAATTGGGGCCCCTTCCATACAGCTGCAATCTGATTTGGAGAAAATGAGCGTAGCCGATCTGAAGTCCGCCATTTCTGATGAATACCCAGATCATCAAGCATTAATACAAATAGCTTTTATCGCATGCAACCACGTTTACGCCGCCGAGGATATGATCGTACACGCCTCTGACGAGCTAGCCCTGCTTCCGCCAGTATCCGGAGGAGAAGAGAAACAAGAGCTTGCCAAGGAGCCTATAGAGCGCTATATCGTAACAAACGATGTCATTAGCTCCGATGCTGTGCTTGCAAAAGTTATCGTACCGGAAAATGGTGCCTCAATTGCATTTGTAGGAACAACGCGTGAATGGACACATGGGCAGCGTACGGTACGGCTTGAATATGAAGCGTATGCACCGATGGCCGTTGCAACGATGCAGCAAATCGGCAATGAAATTGCCGAGCGCTGGCATGGCGCCTTATGTGCCATCAGCCATAGAATTGGCGTTGTTGGCCTCGCTGAGACAAGCGTCGTTATCGCGGTGTCATCCCCCCATCGTGACAGCTGCTACGAGGCGAGCCGCTATGCCATTGAACGTCTTAAACAAATCGTTCCTATATGGAAGAAAGAAATTTGGGAAGACGGATCAGAATGGAAAGGGCATCAGCTTGGCCCGTGGAATCCTACTGAACAATTAAAGGACTTTTAAAATTACAACTAGGCGTGTTGAACATGGCTTCACAATGCTTTTAAGGAGATTAGCAAAAATGAACAAACCAATCACACAAAATAACGCTGCGCCTGAAATATCAGGCGTGGGATCAGCTCGTTATGCGAGACAAATCCGCTTCTCTCCCGTTGGAGAGAAAGGACAGCAGCTGCTTGCCGGCAGTCGCGCAGCGGTCGTTGGCATGGGTGCGCTTGGTTCTGTCATCGCCCAGCATTTGGTCAGATCCGGCGTTGGATATGTGCGTATTATAGACCGGGACATTATTGAATGGAGTAATTTACAGCGGCAAATGCTGTATACCGAAGAAGATGTATTATCGCTGCTCCCTAAAGCAGAGGCCGCTGCTGCGCATTTGCGAGCCATAAACAGCTCTGTCTTCATTGATCCGATAGTTGCTGATTTGACGGCAATGAATGCGGAGGAATTACTCGCTGATGTTGATCTTATTGTTGATGGCAGTGATAACTTCTCTGTTCGATATTTAATTAATGATTATAGCGTGAAGTACAGCATTCCTTGGATTTATGGCGGAGCCGTCGGCGCATCGGGCATGACGATGACGATTATACCAGGCGAATCCCCCTGCTACCGATGCTTGTTCAATGAACCGCCACCGCCTGGAACGACCGATACTTGTGAAACAGCAGGTGTCATCTCTCCAGTCGTTGACATCATCGGCTCTCTTCAAGCTACGGAAGCCATTAAGCTGCTCTCAGGCAACAAGAACACACTTCACGGCACCTTATTTCAAGTTGACCTTTGGAATCATGCTTGGCTTCCTATTTCTGTGGCCAAATCGAAGCGAAGCCATTGCGACTGCTGCGTAAATAGGCAGTTCGCATTTTTGGAAGATCAAATGTCAGGATCAGCTGCTGCTCTATGCGGTCGCCATTCTGTGCAAATTACACCGAGTCAAGATGCTCTACTGAACTTGGAAGAGTTAGCTGAACGTTTAAAGCCGGTTGGCACAATAACACGCAATCGTTTTTTACTGCGAATTGAACTTGAGGCTGATTTGACCTTAGTCCTGTTCCAGGATGGCCGAGCCATCGTCCAAGGCACAGATCAATTAGCAAAAGCAAGGTCGCTTTATGCTGAATTATTAGGTAATTAGTCGCTATTATAATACCCTCATATTGCCAATCCGATCAATCATTGCTACTATTGTAGGTATATCTTTTCTACTACTACCAATGAGGTGTCTCGATGAGAGTTCATGTTACAGAATTAATTAATGGAGACCGTTTAAGCAATGACACTTTCAACAATTACGGACTTCATGTACTCTCCAAAGGAACAGTACTCAATAACCAAGATATATCAAGATTATTTCAACATCAAATGGACTATATTGATATAGATGAAAGAGCAAGCGAAGAAACGGAAGGTCGTACACTTGAATCTACTATAAATCCCAAGTGGCTTCCTACCGTTCAGCCCTTTTACGAAAACGCTGTCAAAAGCTTTGAGGGATTATTCACGAAAGCGAATCTGCAAGGAAAAGTAGATGTCGAGGAAGTAACATCCATCTTCCAGCCTCTACTGAGCAACCTCCAAATGGAACGCGATGTTGTATCTATGCTGCTATTGCTCAATTCTAAAGACGATTATACGTATCAGCATTCCGTGCAGGTCGGTATGTTGTCCTATTATCTCGCTACTTGGGTGGGATACTCCAATGAAGAAGCTGTTCGAATCGGCAACGCCGGCTTCCTCCATGATATCGGAAAATGCCGAATTGAAGAGAGTATTTTGAATAAGCCTGGGAAGCTGACTGATGAAGAGTACGAAGAAGTGAAGAGACACACCGTTTACGGACATGAGATTATTTCAGATTCACTGGATGAACCCTTTGTAGCCATTGGAGCACTTCAACATCATGAGCGAAATGATGGCACTGGATATCCTCAAGGTCTGAAGGGTGATGAGATTCATCCCGTATCCAAGATCATTGCTGTAGTCGATATTTACAGTGCGATGATTTCCCAGCGCGTATATCAACAGAAGCGTGATTTACTTTTTGTGCTAAAGGAACTTTATCAGCTGAGCTTCAAAGAGCTTGATCCCTATACAACCCACACCTTTATTAAACATATGATGCCTAATTTCATAGGCAAAAGAATTGAGCTTGTAGGTGGAGAAAGTGGAATTATTGTCATGACTCACCCTACCGAGTTTTTCCGCCCGCTTATTCAAATTGGTGAAGAATTCATCGATATGGCCATTGAGCGTGAGTACGAAATCCAGCAGGTTTACATTTAAATGTTTCAAAAACAACCCGAATTGCAGATCATATCTGCGATTGCGAGTTGTTTTTTTATGCTTTCGCTTATTCTTATCAGCCACGTTCGCAACTTATACATTGATTTTATCGTTGTTATTGTAAATGATACCAAATATGCAAATTAAGACTAGAGGTGATAGAGTGAGAAGCATTTTAGCAATAATCATTATCGCTTTAATGATGACCGGCTGCAAATCCGAAGCAATAAGCAATACACCAACTGTTCAACCAAACGAGCTAGCAAGCAATGAACCGAACCAACAGCCAAATCGTACCAGCGAAAAAGTGGTCATTTACAGTCTCAATGACGGTGATGGCAGCAAGGAAGCTATTGAATCCATCTATCAGACCATAACCGAAGCGGATCTTGTAGAAGTATTTAAAAAAGCTTTTGAAGAAGCTGAAGCACTAAAAGGTGTCATAAAAATGACAGCTCCAACTTATAAAGTAATAATCGGCAGCTCTGAATATTATCTTTTGATCGGTGAAGATAAGACAGATTCAATCGTTGATTTAGATGACTCGCATACGATGTTTAGTCTATCTCCTTCTGACACGATTAAGATTCGAGAAATATTATCTTGGTCAAAGCCAGAGAAAGCAGTACAAGGTCTTGTTATGGACAAAAAAGTAATCACTCGAGATGATTCTTATCGTGTATTAGTCGCAACAAATTGGACTAAACAAGAGAAAATGACGACGGATGATTGGTTTGCAAAAGCAGAACAGAACCGTGAGTTAGCGTGGTACACAATCGATAAAGAAATCTATGATAAGCTGCATATTAGTCAGCCAGTCGCTATAAGAGCAGCAGCAATGCAGCTTGATTCATCGCCACCCATTCGGTTCTCCATTACGGCACAAATCATTGATCCTATATTAACCAAATCATCCCTTTATTTAAATCTAATCGAAGAAGAATTATACAATCAGCAGCTGCTTTTAACTCCGATCAGTCCGGATAAGGAATGGATTTTGGATGGTATTAAGCCTAGCAGATATACGGTTAGTCCTATAAACAATGAAGCTGACTCTACTCGCCTAGAGCAGGTTTCAATCTATATTTTTAATTCGGAGCAGCAGCTTGAAGACGGTCTAAAGGATTTTCAAAAACAAACCGAATTGATTAATATGCTTTATCCTCGTATTTATAAGTTAAACAATGCGATGATCTTTTATTGGGCTCATGGCAACATGGAAGAAACCGCTAAGCTTGGCAGCTATTTCGAGAAAGCAGTAAAGCTACTAATGGAAAAATAGATGGAGAAGATGAACAAAGAAAATGGGCTGCCCTAAAGTAGAAAATTCTACTTTGGGACAGCCCATTCTTCCTGTTGGGTTTATCGTTAACCGATAGAACCTTCCATCTCGAACTTGATCAAACGGTTCATCTCTACCGCATATTCCATCGGCAGTTCTTTCGTGAACGGCTCGATGAAGCCCATTACGATCATTTGCGTTGCTTCCGCTTCGCTTAGACCACGGCTCATGAGGTAGAACAGTTGATCCTCAGAAACCTTCGACACTGTTGCTTCATGCTCAAGTGTGATGTTATCGTTCAAAATCTCGTTATAAGGAATCGTATCAGACGTTGATTCGTTATCAAGAATAAGCGTATCACATTTGATATTAGCTTTCGCGCCGTCGGAGTTGCGTCCGAAGGATGCAAGACCACGGTATGTTACTTTACCGCCGTGTTTACTGATTGATTTGGAAATAATTGTCGAGCTCGTATCTGGTGCAAGGTGAGTCATTTTTGCCCCTGCATCCTGATGCTGGCCTTTGCCGGCAACGGCAATGGACAATACCATACCTTTTGCGCCGCGACCGCGAAGAACAACAGCTGGGTACTTCATCGTCAGCTTGGAGCCGATGTTGCCATCTACCCATTCCATCGTTGCATTCTCATCAGCTACCGCACGTTTTGTAACCAGGTTGTAGATATTCGGTGCCCAGTTTTGAATCGTTGTGTAACGAACGCGTGCATTTTTCTTAACCAAGATTTCAACTACCGCACTGTGCAAAGAGTTTGTGCTGTAAACGGGAGCTGTACAGCCTTCTACATAGTGAACGGAGCTGTCTTCATCGGCAATAATAAGCGTACGCTCAAATTGACCCATGTTCTCGGAGTTAATACGGAAGTATGCCTGCAAAGGCACTTCGCATTTTACGCCTTTTGGTACGTAGATAAAGCTTCCGCCTGACCATACCGCACTGTTCAAAGCAGCAAATTTATTGTCGTTCGGAGGAATAATCGTTCCGAAATATTCTTTCATAAGCTCAGGATACTCACGAAGCGCAGTATCTGTATCTGTGAAGATAACGCCTTGCTTCTCAAGATCCTCTTGCATGCTGTGATAAACGACCTCGGACTCATATTGAGCCGATACGCCTGCTAGAAACTTTTGCTCAGCTTCTGGAATACCCAGCTTGTCGAATGTTTCTTTAATTTCGGAAGGAACTTCCTCCCATGTTTTCCCTTGCTTGTCTGAAGCACGAACATAATATTGGATGTCGTCAAAATCAAGCTCATCCATGTTGCCGCCCCATTTAGGCATCGGCATTTTGAAAAATTGCTCAAGTGATTTCAAGCGGAAATCCAGCATCCACTCCGGCTCGCCTTTAATATCCGAAATCGTACGCACGATTTCTTCCGTTAAACCTTTGCCTGATTCGAATACGGCTTTGTGCTCGTCACGGAAACCATACTTATAATCTTCCATTTCCGGCATTGATTTAGCCATGGTCATTCACGCTCCTCATAAATCTAGTTTAATGTGATTCTTGCTGCTCGATCCCTTTGCGTAAGGCGTTCCACGCTAGTGTCGCACACTTAATTCTTGCAGGGAATTTGTTTACACCAGAAAGTGCATCCAATTCCTCATATTCATCAAATTCAACCGGTTCGCCTTTCATTAGAGCTGAGAATTTCTCAGCCATGGCAAGCGCCTCATCAAATGTTTTTCCTTTTATCGCCTCTGTCATCATCGATGCAGAGCTCATGCTGATAGAACAGCCTTCACCACTGAATTTCGCATTGGCAACTTGGCCGTCTACGACCTGCAGCTGCAGCGAAATACGATCGCCACAGGTAGGGTTATTCAGGTTAATGGTAACTGATTCTTCATCCAAGGTACCGCGATTTCGAGGGTTTTTATAATGATCCATAATGACTCTGCGATATAAATCATCCAATTGCATGACCGAAGAACTCCTTTGTTTGTAGTAAGGCATCGGCTAAGCGGTCAATTTCATCTTCAGTATTATATAAATAAAAGCTTGCTCTTGCCGTTGCCGATACATTCAACCAACGCATTAGCGGCTGGCAGCAGTGATGGCCTGCACGAATCGCAATGCCTTTGGAATCAAGCACGGTCGCAACATCATGCGGATGCACATCATCCAAGTTGAATGTGATGAGTCCTACACGATTTTGCTTCGGACCGTACAATGTGATGCCTTCCAGCGAAGATAGCTTCTCGTAAGCATATGTGGCTAAACGTCTCTCATGCTGATCAATTTCATCTAGTCCAACTTCTTGGAGGAAGTCAATTGCAGCACCGAGTCCAACTGCACCCGCAATAATGGGAGTGCCGCCTTCAAAGCGGTACGGAATCTCTTTCCACGTAGACTCATAAAGATCAACAAAATCAATCATCTCGCCGCCATACTCAATCGGCTCCATCTTGTTAAGCAGTGCCTTCTTGCCATATAATGCGCCGATGCCCGTAGGACCACACATTTTATGACCAGAAAAAGCATAAAAATCAACATCCAAATCTTGGAGATCGATCTTCATATGCGGTGTGCTCTGAGCACCATCCACGACCATAATGGCACCGTTACGATGTGCAATTTGGGTAATTTCTTTAATCGGATTTATGAGACCGAGCACGTTCGAGACGTAAGTGATGGAAACCACCTTGGTCTGTGGAGTGATCGTCTTCTCAATATCCTCAAGAGAAATGGTACCATCGGGCTGCATCGGGATATATTTCAACGTTGCGCCAGTGGCCTTAGCAGCCTGCTGCCACGGAATCAAATTACTGTGATGCTCCATCGGTGTGATGACAATTTCATCACCTTCACCGCATACGCTGCGTGCATAGCTTGAAGCAACCAAGTTTAGTGCTGTTGTAGTACCGCGTGTGAAAATAATTTGCTCCGGTGCTCCCGCATTCAGAAACTTCGCTACCTTCTCGCGCGCTCCCTCATAGGCATCAGTCGCCCTGGAACCAAGTGTATGCACACCGCGATGAACGTTCGCGTTATCCAGCTCATAGTACCGATTAACCGCATCAATGACGGAGCGCGGCTTCTGCGAAGATGCCGCGCTGTCCAGATAAACGAGCGGGTGCCCGTTTATTTCTTGATGCAATATCGGGAACTGCTCCCGAATCGCATTTATATTCATCCCTCTAGCTTCCTTTCGAGCAAACGCTGAAGCTGACCGCGTACCGCCTCGACTGGAATTTCCGATACGACTGGAGCCAAGAAGCCGTAAATAATTAGACGTTCAGCGTCTTGCTTAGATATACCGCGAGACATTAGGTAATATACCTGCTCAGGGTTTACTTGCCCCACGCTTGCTGCGTGGCCTGCTGTTACATCATCTTCATCTATAAGCAAAATCGGATTGGCATCGCCGCGCGCTTTAGGGCTCAGCATGAGCACCTTCTCGGTTTGTACACCGTTCGCTTTCGTCGCACCCTTCTCGATTTTTGTAATTCCGTTAATGATCGCTGAAGCGGAATCCTTCATTACTGCACGTGTTACCATGTTGCTGTCGGAGCTTTTGCCGAAGTGAACGGCTTGCGTCGTCAAGCTGTTTTGTTGAGCGTTTTTGCCTACGCTGATTACTTTTGCATCAGAAGTAGAGCCTGTGCCCTTCAACATGGATTTCGTGTCAGACAACGTATTTCCGTCATTCAAATCACCGATAATCCATTCCATTTGGCCGTCATTTTCAATAACCGAACGACGGATTGACATATCCACGCCCGTCTCAGCCATATGGTGGATGGAGCTGAAACGAACATGAGCGCCTGGCTTCACGAACACTTCAACAACAGATGGATGTACGAAAGGAGCACTGCTTGCTCCCGGTTCGGATACAACACAATCCACATATGTCACTCGGCTATTATTGTCCGCTACGATCAAGATATGCGGAGCAAATGTCGCTTCAGCATTATCATTGTAAAAAATCGCTTGAAGCGGCAGCTCGACTTCAACATCTTTAGGAACGTAAACGAATACGCCGCCGTTCCAAAGTGCTGCATGAAGCGCTGTAAGCTTATCTTCGTCCTTCGCTACTGCTTGGAACAAATATTTTTGAACGAGGTCGCCATGCTCTTTGCATGCCGTCTCCAAATCTGTGAAAATAACGCCTTTGCTAGCCAATTCGTTTGAAAACTGATTCCATACGATGCCGGAATTACGTTGAACAAGCAAATTTTCAGTTCCTTCTGTGATCAATTCACGAACAGCTTGTGGAAGTTCGCTAATTGCTCCAACCGTTGTTGGTTGCTCGTAGTTTCCTAGTGCCGTCAAATTCCACCGTTCAATACGAACCTTCTCAGGCTTAGGCCATCCGAGTGTTCCGGCAAGGTCTGCCGCTTCTCCGCGCAGTTCAACAAGCCAGTTCGGCTCGCCTTTACTACGTGCCAGCGCTTCAGCAGCTTGACGGTTGGCCTGCGTTGATAGTTGTGTACTCATCCGTTTTGCCCCCTTCTCTGCTTAAGCCTGACCGACCGTTTCATCTTCGATTCCAAGCTCTTCTTTTACCCAATCATAACCTTCGTTTTCCAAACGCTCAGCCAGCTCAGGACCACCCGATTTAACGATGCGGCCTTGCATCATAACATGTACATAGTCTGGAGTAATATAGTTAAGCAAACGCTGATAGTGAGTGATGATAAGGAAACCGCGATCTTCCGAACGCATAGCATTTACGCCTTGTGATACGATACGAAGTGCATCTATGTCAAGACCTGAATCGATCTCATCAAGAACAACGATTTTTGGATCAAGAAGCATCATTTGCAAAATTTCGTTACGTTTTTTCTCGCCGCCTGAGAAACCTTCGTTAAGGTAACGGTGAGCGAATTCAGCATTCATTTCAAGCTCTTTCATTTTGCTTTCCATTTTGCGAATGAATTTAATCAACGAGATTTCATTGCCTTCGCCAAGACGTGCATTTAGCGCGCTGCGTAGAAAGTCAGAGTTCGTTACGCCTGGAATTTCACTTGGATATTGCATTGCAAGAAACAAACCAGCAAGCGCGCGCTCGTCAACACCCATTTCAAGAATGTCAGCGCCATCTAGTACTGCCGTTCCTTCTGTTACTTCATATTTAGGATGTCCCATCAAAGCGGATGCCAGTGTAGATTTACCGGTACCGTTCGGGCCCATGATTGCGTGAATTTCTCCACCTTTAATTTCTAGGTTAATACCTTTCAAAATCTCTTTTCCGTCGATAGCCGCTTTCAGACCATCAATGACAAAATGAGTAGACATAATATGCTGATCCCTCCAAGGTTGGTTTAATTCGCTCAGTCACTTCTATAAATAATAGACTTTCTATTATAGAGTGATTCTCAATGATTCTCAATAATCATTTTAATATAGTTTTTGTTATAAATCAATGTGAGATGTCTTTGATTCATTGATAATGTCTTTTTATTGTAGATATAAATCGAAAAGCTAAAGGTTGATTTCGGCTTATATTTCTCCTATTTCACCTTTAATCGGCAATTAGATGGGTTTTCCACGTAAGATCCTTTGATCAAAATAAATCTTTTATGCCAATGCATTTTTAATCTTTTGAACTTCTGACAGAAATGTTTCTTCATCCAGTACAGGCAGCATTTTTGGAGATGGTATTTCATCTTCCATTCTTACCCAAGATTTGCATCCATTATAAGCAGGCCTCATCGAAATTTCCAAAGGCGTCTCCAATCGGTAAACACGGAGCAATAAAACATGCAGCGGCTTGGTTTTTTTCCAGCGCAATCTTTCCTCTGCAAACGTATCTGTCCATATATGCAAATCGCGTAAACGATCGAGTGTTTCTTGATCCGTTACTTCAATATCTTCAACGACCTCGGCGTAAGCTTCTAGCTTAATCGTTTCCATGTCTATCGACCAATTCGCTAACGTTTCTTCCAAACCGTCAACATATTGCTCCTTTAATAGATGCTTCTTTTGGTGCTCGTACGCAGGCATTAAATAAAAGCTAGGGCTAATAAGCTGGAAATCTCGCGTTTCTTCTATGATTCCGCCTTTACGCATAACGATAATTTGCTGCCCCTCTGCGAGCGCTTTTACACTGACAGCCCACTCTTTCAAAGCGATCGACTGTTGTTCATTTTGTGCAGTCACTATACTTCCTCCATCCAACTTGTCTATAATTGATAACATTATATCAAATGAGGGTATTCCAAGGCGAAATAATATACATTATACTATGTTGAGATGAATACTGGGCATTGCTGCCCAACTACTATAAACCGGAGGTGGACAGCCGTGTCTGCATATCATCCATTATCAGAACAAGAAGCCATTCAAATAGCTCTTTCGCTTGACGGTTATTTCCCAGAGGGAGCAAGTTTAACCAGCCGAGAAATTGGAGACGGTAATTTAAACTTGGTTTTCCACATTGTTGATTCTAGCAGCGGCAAGAGCCTTATTATGAAACAGGCGCTTCCTTATGCTAAAGTTGTTGGTGAGTCTTGGCCGCTTACACTCGATCGTGCACGTATTGAAAGTGATAAGCTTATTTTGGAAGGCGAGCTTGCTCCTGGACTTGTTCCAAACGTTTATAAATATGACCCAGAGCTCTATCTCACCATTATGGAAGATCTCAGCGATCATATTATCATGCGTCAAGGGTTGATTGGCGGAACACGTTATCCTAAATTCGCGGACGATATTTCAACATTTATGGCGCGGACTTTATTTTTCACCTCTGATCTTGGCATGAACCAGCAGGAAAAGAAGCAGCGCGTAAAAGCTTTTATTAATCCTGAGTTATGTAAAATAACAGAGGATCTCATATTCGACGATCCTTATACCAATTCGCCTAACAACAGCTTTGATCCAGCAATTCAGGATGCTGCTGAGGCGCTTTGGCAGGATTCACAGCTTCATCTTGAAGTATCGATTTTGCGTGACAAATTTTTAACAAATGCACAAGCGCTGTTGCATGGCGATCTTCATACGGGCAGTGTTTTCGTAACGCCTGAATCTACAAAGGTCATCGATCCTGAATTCGCTTATTATGGGCCAATTGGCTTCGACATTGGTGCTGTTATTGCGAATTTGCTTCTCAACTTTGCAGGGCAAGAGCATTGGAGCACGGATACAGAAACGAGAAATGACTTCCGTCGTTATTTGACCGATTCGGTGCGTGATGTGTGGAACCTATTCGATCAAAAATTCCGTGCATTATGGGATGAGCATGGTCTTGATCGTATTGCTTCTTCAACACCAGGCTATCAAGATTATTATATGAATCGTTTGCTGCAGGACGCTGTTGGTTTTGCAGGCTGCAAAATCGTACGCCGAATCGTCGGTTTGTCTCATGTAATTGATGTAGATCGTATCCCTGATGCAGCTGTAAAAGAGAAAGCTCAGCGCCTTGCTCTTGCTATTGGAACATCGCTGATTCGCAACAACCGCAATACACAATCCATTGAGGAAGTTATCGACGTTGCCTTATCACTTGCAAATAAATGATTGAACACAGAGAGGAAATGACACCATGACAACAAATAATTATGCTGGCTTGCAATCGGTTATTTGGACCGAAGACAGGCTTGATCTACTTGACCAACGGCTTTTGCCAGAAGAAATCGTTTATTTGCCTTTAACGACAGCAGAGGATGTTTGGGAAGCGATTCGCCACTTAAAAGTACGCGGAGCTCCAGCCATCGGCATTTCAGCAGCTTACGGCGTCGTTCTAGGCAGCCGTGATGAGCAAACCACTGAGGCATGGCTCGCGCAAGTCGTCAAGCAAGCAGAATATCTCGCGACTTCAAGACCAACCGCTGTTAACTTGTTCTGGGCACTTGATCGCATGAAAGCAGCTGCCGCTTCTTACATCGAGAAAGGCTTGTCGCTCGAGGAAAACAAAGCCGCTTTGTTAACGGAAGCAATCGCGATTCAAAGCGAAGATGAAGAAACAAACAGAATGATCGGTGAACATGCACTATCATTGTTTAAAGATGATATGGGCGTATTGACACACTGTAATGCTGGCGGCTTGGCTACGGCTAAATATGGCACAGCTCTTGCACCCTTCTACTTAGCCTTGGAACGCGGTATTACACTGCGTGTATATGCTGACGAGACGCGTCCTGTCCTTCAAGGCGCTCGGTTAACAGCATTTGAATTGCAGCAGGCAGGCGTCGATGTTACGCTTATTTGCGACAACATGGCTGGTATGATTATGGCTAAGGGCTGGGTAGATGCGGTTATCGTAGGTACTGACCGCGTTGCTGCAAATGGTGATGTAGCTAACAAAATTGGAACGTACAGCGTAGCTGTACTCGCTAAAGCTCATGGCATTCCTTTTTATGTAGCAAGCCCTCTTTCCACAATTGATTTGAATACGCCGACTGGTTCTGAAATTCCAATTGAAGAACGCAACGCGGAAGAAATTACAGAGGGCTTCGGCAAGCGCACTGCTCCTCAAGGCATTAAAGTATACAATCCAGCGTTCGACGTAACGCCTAATGAATATGTAACAGCCATTATTACTGAAAAAGGCATCGTCCAAGCGCCATACGATGTTAACCTTCGCAAGCTGTTTGAATAATCACTAAATAATAAGAGCCCTAATCCGATGTTCGCGGCATTCACGCGTACAGCTTGATTGGGGCTCTTTGTTTTATTTTTGTTAAAGCATCAATTGGAGCGCTTCCGAGCCCTTCATGCCTACTACAACACCCTTTGTCTCTGCTGTTAAAGTAACCGATTCCAAAGGGGCTTCCATCAACTCTTCCAACGTTTTTACTCCGACAGCTCTGCCAGCTATAATTTCCCGGTCTTTGAGTCGCTCATTAAGCAGAGAAACATCAAGCGCACCGCACATAATATATCCTTTGTCCGTCATGATAGCGAGCAAAGTTGTTTTGGGCAGCTTCACTTCAACGCCAAGAACGGTTTCTCCATTCTCCAGTGTGAAAGGAACCATCCGCATCATATAGGATCCACCCCCTTTTTTTACATAATGTAAGAGGCAATGCACTGCAACATCAGTATATGCAAAAGTAAATTTGCAGTGTTGGACGTTTGCTCATTTATGCAGTGGTTGAGGGGTGAAATCACAAATGCAGTCACATATTTATGAGTGAATCAATTTGCTCTGCCAGCTCTTGTTGCATTTGGAGACCACATGAAACAGAGTTTTCATTACCCTAAAAAATTCAGCTCTTCTTTAATTTTCTTTATCTCATTTATAGCATGTTCAATCAAATTTCTATTGATTTTTTCACCAGTGTATACATTGTAATCATCAATTACTTCTATTAGATATTCCTTCAATTCGGCATCAGACTTATCCAGCAATTCTATACCATGCCATACTCCATCCCAAATCGCAGCAACACGCTGCCTTTCATCGTCATTTGTTTCGTCAAAATAAAATACCCAATAATTATACTTCTTATTGATTTTCATCTCCTCATCTCCGTAAAATGAAACCGTTATTTATCCTCAAACTTATGTGGCTCAATAACAAAACTTTTTAATATATATCCACACTTTATACAAATTACATGAGTAACATCTGATCCTAATGTTAGCATTTTTTTCATAGGGTATACTCTGGCTTCACCGTGCGACTTACCTTTCCCAAAGTTGGTTCCTCCACATTCGGGACAAAATTCTTCTTTTTTCATCTCGAACCTCTCCCTTTGAAATTAACCTTTCCTTGCCTTTCTAATCAAACTAATCACAACCTAACGGATACTTACTATCCTTATACTTATACGTCAGGTACTCTGCACCTTCCCCCTTCAAAAAAGAAAATCAACTGGTTAACAAACTCGGATGTTTTTCATCTTTACTTATATGGCTTTCTAGGCTTTAATTCTGTTTCTCCAATGACAAATCCCTTCGCTCTTTATTTTGTATGGTTCTTCTTCTCTCTAGTCTATTACCCATAGAAATTGCAATAACGAATGACTTCTTGTTTAAAAGATATTTCTCACCTCAGGCAGATGTCCAAGCGGGCAGGTTAATGCCTGCATTAAATAGTTAGAAATTATAAATAGGAGGGATTTAGGTATGGGTTGTAATAATTCTGCAACTGCTTTAACTTGTTGTGCTGATAAAAACTTTGTGCAAGATAAAGTATGTACACCATGGAGCGGTACCGTTGTCGCTGCTGACGTCCTAGTTGTCGTATTCACAAATAATATTAATCAAAATATTGTCGGTACCGGGTATTTGCAATACGACATCGGTCCAGATGATATTACATTTGATTTTCTCGACAGCACGGGAACTCCTATCAATGCTGCTCCATTTACACTCTCTCCCGGAACAAGTCTTGCTTTTACGTATAGGCGCTTCAGTGCCATTCAAATAACGCTTCCAGCAGCATCACCAGGTACTTATCAAGGTGAATTCTGCATAACTACCCGTTACCCTGTCCAATAAAATAAACGAGTGGAGGGATAAACGAATATGTGTGAAACAAATTCTACACTTAGTTGTTGCTCAGACAAAATCATTGTGCAAGATAAAGTGTGCTCGAATTGGCAATTAGCTGCAGCTGGAACCCAAATCATTTATTCGGACAATATATCACAAACCATCAATGGGACAGGGTATGTTAAATATGAAACCGGTACAGCACCATTAACAGTAAACTTCTTCAGAACAGGAATCGTAGCAGCTATTCAAACCATAGTTATTCCTGTTGGAGGCAGTGCATCATTTACGGTAGCACGTTTTAATACCATTTCCTTAACGACGACGGCAGCAGCACAAGGAGAGTTTTGTATTACAGTCCGTTATAGCCTATAAATCATATAGCCTAAAAATAAGGGTGGTTCTTCATTTATTGAAGAACCACCCTTTATAATTGTTCATTTAATGGAATGGGGTTCGAATGCAGACCAATCGTAGTTGAAATTACATATTTCCCTTCAATATAAAGTAACTCATTGCCTTTTGCAGAAACTTTTACAGACTTAATGCCTTCACCAATAAAATTAACCGTATTACCAGGTGGCACAATCATTAGTTTAGTTTCAGTACCAACAATTTCTACTTCCAAAGGATCAGTGCTCGATGGGCTCGAGTATATAGTCATTTGCGCCACCTTAACTTTTGCTTCAATATCTGTTTCCCATATTTGAAGTCCTGTTAGATTACCTTGGAGTAATATATTTCCACAGCATTCTTTTTCAACCAACGTAGTCGTAGGATCAACGCAAGGTGGATCTGGACATGGTCTAGGACAAGGCCTTGGACATGGTCTCGGTCTTGGCCTGTGACATCGCTTAGGAGGACACGGAAATATTGGGAAACATCTCTTCCTACGCGTTCTTTTTTTACAGCATTTTTTCTTTATTATATATTTTGATTTTTGCTTATTTATTTGAATAAAAGAGGGTTTCACCATGAGAACATTCATTGATTCAAATAAGGGCTTTTTCTTTGAACAGAATCTCCTTTTCAGCATATTCCCCCCTCTTTCAAAAAACACATATTCCATTTCATACTTATATTAAATGTATCTTTCCGGCACATGGTTATACATTATCTGAATTTATTCCAAAAGAGGTCATATGCCTAGTAGATTTAACCTCCATTAACGAAATGCATGATTGATTATTACGTAAGTTCATGCATGGACCAAACTACACCATTTGTAGATCCGCCACCTATATTAAGTGCGATAGTCAGACCGTTCGCATTATAGTAAAGCCCAACAACATCACCAGCGGTGAGCGTAACCTCACCTGCCAAGGTTACAGTTCCATTTCCGAGTACGGCTCTTAAAGTTAGAAGCAATGCAATATTAACATTCAAAATAGGTAATAATCCCGTAACTAGACTTGTTGTTGTAGGTGCTGTTCTTTGAACTAGAAAAAAGGGGTTTACTCCAGCTCCGAGGCTTACGCCAATAGCTGCTGTGGTTATATAATTTACTGTTGCTAAAATAGAATATCTACCAGTGACCGGTATTGTGAAATTTCCAGTTGCAGCATTGAAATTCGCATTTCCGTAATAAGGATTCGCTACAGACCAGTTAATAAGCTGACCTGTTGCAGATAAAGTAAGAGTAGACAAAAATGCTGAAAATCCTTCAGCAGCAAAGTTTGGGCCAGTAGCTCCTGTAGCGCCGGTTGCGCCGGTTGCGCCGGTTGCGCCGGTTGCGCCGGTTGCGCCGGTTGCTCCTGTTGCACCCGTAGCTCCTGTCGTTCCGGTTGCCCCAGTTGCTCCTACTCCTGTTGCACCCGTCACTCCCACTCCCGTCGCTCCTGTAGCCCCAGTTGCACCCGTTACTCCTACTCCAGTGGCTCCTGTCGTTCCGGTTGCTCCAGTTGCACCCGTCACTCCTACTCCCGTAGCTCCTGTCGACCCGGTTGCCCCGGTTGCACCGGTTGCACCTGTCACTCCTATTCCCGTCGCTCCTGTCGACCCTGTTGCTCCCGTTGCCCCGGTTGCACCTGTCACTCCTACTCCCGTCGCTCCTGTCGTGCCCGTTGCCCCAGTTGCACCCGTCACTCCCACTCCCGTCGCTCCTGTAGCGCCGGTGGCCCCAGTTGCACCCGTTACTCCTACTCCAGTGGCTCCTGTCGTTCCGGTTGCTCCAGTTGCACCCGTCACTCCCACTTCCGTCGCTCCTGTAGCGCCGGTGGCCCCAGTTGCACCCATTACTCCTACTCCAGTGGCTCCTGTCGTTCCGGTTGCTCCTGTTGCACCCGTCACTCCCACTCCCGTCGCTCCTGTCGACCCGGTTTCACCCGTCACTCCTACTCCTGTAGCGCCGGTTGCCCCAGTTGCTCCTGTCACTCCTACTCCCGTCGCTCCTGTCGACCCTGTTGCCCCGGTTTCACCCGTCACTCCTACTCCCGTCGCTCCTGTCGCCCCAGTTACTCCTATCGCACCTGTTGCCCCTGTCTCCCCAGTTGCTCCTGTCGCTCCTGTCGCCCCGGTCTCCCCAGTTGCTCCTGTCACTCCAGTTATTCCCGTTGCCCCTGTCGCCCCTGTTTCACCCGTCGCCCCCGTCGCGCCAGTTATCCCCTTCTTACGCGTCCCGTCGCAGCTTAATGAACCGGAGCATGAACAATTGCTACTTGAACATTGCGATCTGTTAAGTTTTGAGCTGCCACAATACTTATCCATTAGCCCCATCCTTTGTTCAACAATCTCGAATTCATATATCATAAAAAATCAGAATCGATGAAATTTTTCGATCCCAATTTTCCTATCATTGAATCTATATAAAACTTATCATCTAAAATAAAAATTCTCCCAGAAACAGAAAACATTCTACCCCTCTATCGGCAGACTCTATTAATAGTAAATGAATTTTCCTCAGTTAATGATTGTACTCAAGCCTTATTTTCCAAATAATAGTCATTTGGAGGATACCTAAAAATAGAGCCACCGCTGCCTTCAATAAGGCAAAGTGACTCTATCTTTTTCACTACTTTTAACCTGTCTAACCCTTCCCATACTAAGACCACATAATATATCGAGACCAACAATCCATTTTTTATTTTTTTATAAAATTTTACATTTATTCTGGATTTAATCTTTACATCACAACTTCCGTTTAATGTTTCAAAGAAATAATAATATATGCTAAAATAGATCAGCCGAACTTTATTATAAGTAGTTAGGTCTTTATACCGTATAGCACAGATTTAATCTAAATCCTGTATCTATCCATTTGAATGCGGATACATTTTCTTGCATCACTCGAGTTATCGCCGCTCACTACTACATGAAAAATCGATTTAGTGGTATATTAGTACTATATCGAATCGTCCGGAGGTCCTATGGAAAAACATAACTCTTCACAAGACCGAGCATCCTTTATTTTTAATATTGAGGTGCTTGTAGAAGGGAAAAACAACGCTGCAGCGCTTGAGCAATTGCTTCATTCGCTAAATGGTTCTGACTTTGTTGATTTCCGTATATTATCCGGCATCCAACTTGGAGAGCAAATCGATCATCGCAAGAATAATACAAGCTCCACCCGTGAAATTCCTTTGCCGCCTAACCTAACTAAAAATGCTGACAACGTACAACCTAACAGAACTTCAACCACCACTCCTGAGAAAACAAAAGAAGCTAAAAAGGTCGACAAACCAGCAGCAGATGCTCTAGAAGCTTTAAGCTATTACGACAAAATAAGGGCACTCATGAAAAACAATACCTTAATCCGGCTCCTCGTTAATAAAGGCTTAGGTATTACGCTCAGCATTCCTTGCCGAATCATTAATATGGATGAGTCGGAAAATATTATTACCGTTTATCATGTCGACGAGAAGCAAGTGTACACGTTTCGAATGAACGAAATTGAAGACTTCTCATACTAATCCACGCATGAAGAAAAAAAACCGTTCAATGACTGTTTTTCAGCCATAGAACGGTTTTTTATGCATAACCGGGGGATAACATTTGTTCAATGTTGTCACTTGATACAGGGGGACTCCAGAAGAAGCCCTGCATTTCATCGCATTTATGCTTGCGAAGAAACTCCATTTGCCCTTCAGTCTCCACGCCTTCTGCGATAACCTGAATATTCAGGTTATGAGCCATTGCAATAATTGCAGCAACGATTTCTGCATCACTCGGGTCCTGCTGAATATCACGTACGAAGGAGCGGTCAATTTTCAACCGATCAATCGGGAAGTTTTTCAAATAATGGAATGAACTATAGCCTGTGCCAAAATCATCAACGCTAATATTAACGCCTAATTCCGTCAAGTCGAGCAAACAGCGAGACACATGGCTAACATCCATCGTCATCGACTCCGTGATTTCCAGATCCAAATATTTTGGATCGAGGCCTGTTTTCTCAAGTACTGCCGCTACCTTGCCTGCGAGATCCGTTTGAACGAATTGCCTAATCGATAAATTGACGGATACTGGCATTAATGGCAATCCAGCGTCTTGCCATGCTTTGTTTTGACGGCAGGCCTCTTCCAGCACCCAATCGCCAATTTGGACAATCATGCCGCTCTCTTCAGCTAACGGGATAAAGTTCCCTGGCGGTATCATGCCTTTAATCGGATGATTCCATCTTACAAGCGCTTCTACGCCAACCATAGTACCTGAGCTCAAATCATATTGCGGCTGATAATGCAAAATAAATTCCTCGCGCTGAATCGCGCGATACATCTCATGCTGCAGCGTAAGTCGCTCCAATGACGAATTGCTCCAGTCCTCCGAATAAAGCAGGCAATCATTTTTCCCGCTTTCCTTCACTTTGACAAGCGCCATATCTGCTTTCTTGATAAGCGAATAACTATCATCATCCGCGTTGCGGTTTGTAACCAAACCAATGCTCGCTGTAATATGTAACGGGAAGCCGCTCAGCTCATAGGGCTCTTCAATCGACTTGAGGAGATTTCTGCACAGCTCAAGCAAATGCTTCTCCGATCGTAAATTGCAAAATAATAAAGCAAATTCATCGCCTTCCATACGCGCTGCAAAATCATTGTCATCAAGATCTCGATTTAGTCTTTCTGCAACTTGCATGAGAAGAATATCACCAAATTCGCGTCCAAAAGATGCATTGACCAGCTTGAAGCGATCTAAATCCAAATAACAAATACCAACGATACGTTCTTCTTCCTTCGCCCTTGTCAACGTCTCCGTCAGTTTCATTTGAAACAAAGTGCGATTCGGCAATCCGGTCATATCATCGTGATAGGCCATATAGCGAATTCGTTCAAGATTACGTTTGCGATCGCTTAAATCCTGGCTTATTACTACCGTTCCGATGACTTCATCCATCTGTATCATAGGTGAGCAAACAACTTGAAGCTCGAGCGGAAAACCTGAACCATGTGTAATGTTAATATTGATCTGTTTGGTTTCACCAAGCAAAGCATGCTCAAATGTTTCTTGCAGCAATTGCCGGCTGCCCGGTTCGACTAGTCGCAAGATCGTTTCACCGAGAAGCTCGGTTCGGTCATAGCCAAGTGTACGGCCAGAAGCCTCGTTCAACTCCATGACAATACCGTTTTTATCCAATATCGCCAGCGGAACGGCATCTGAACGAAGCAAAGTCTCTACAATTGCCGTATGATAATTTTGGAAGCTAAACGTCACATTTCGCTTTATATAAACAATTACTGCAGTTACGATTAACGATGCAGCGATGGCCAAAGCGGTCCATTTGTACATCGTGTTAGAAATTAATATAAATGATACGATAATCCAGACCAACCCGAGTGCTGCCAGCAAACTGCTAATAACCAACGATCCATTCAATGATTGCTTGAGGAGTTGCCGCTTTCTATCAGGAAAACCATCTATCCGTTTCGTCACGCACAAACGTCCTTCCTCTATTTCGAGTCAAGTCAGTGTTCGCTTTATTATAAACGATGTACGCGCTCTGGTATAGAAATATTTACTAAAGCAACTTGTTTTTTTGTTGTAATACAGAGTAATATGTCGTCAATTCATTATTTATTTCTAACTAATTACTTTCTTTCTTAAGTGCTGCAGTAATAATACATATCCAGCCAGCAATAATCGCAACGCCGCCAATAGGTGTAATCATGCCAAGCTTGCTGAAGCTCGTAAGCGATAATACGTACAAACTGCCGCTAAAAATGATCATTCCTGTTAGAATTAATCGACCACCATTTAAAGCAAGCTTGCTCGTCCCCATTTGTTTCGCGAACAAGGAAATTAGCATTAAACCGAGTGCGCTGTACATGTGATAACGAACGCCTGTTTCAAAAACCTCTAAATAATGATCACTCAATTGTTTTTCTAATCCATGTGCTCCGAATGCGCCTAAAGCAATGGCTAAAGCCGCGTTTATTGCTCCGATTGCAAAATATTTTGGAAACATTTGTTTTCAATCCTCTCGTATTTGTGTATAATTTTACCGTAATTAGTAAAGGAGCTGATATAAATGGAAAATGAAACCAATAACAATGCTAATCCATCTTCCAGCAATGAGCCTTATGGCTCAAGACCCGTTTTCTCAAATGACCAAACTATCTATGAAGGTCCTAAGAAACATTCAGGAATTGGCATTGCATCCTTCATCATTGGGCTGCTCTCAGCCGTATTGCTTATTATTGCAATCGTCTCAGGCTCCTCATTCGCTGATCAGATCGCAAATACAGACATCGTTATAGCAGACCCTTCTGATAAAGCAGCTTTTCAAGCTTCAATCGAAGCGCTTGGTCAAGAAGTTCTTGTTTCTATGATGCTTACTATCGTTTGTATTTTTGGAGCAGGACTACTCTCCCTTGCAGGCCTTATATTAGCCATTATCGGTGCCGTCTCCAGCAAGCGTCGTAAAACGTTTGGCGTTATTGGCATTGTACTTAACGTTGTCGTATTTGTAGGCGGTATTGCCTTATTTTTTGTAGGCTCTGCTTCTATTGCTTCATCTGTTGCCTAATTAAATTTCGGCCAGCTGTAAAAAGTCTGTCTCAGCCTCAATGGAGCGCTCGAAGCAGGCTTTTCTTATTCAAGCCGCTTATCTCACCGTTAATTTCGTCCGACTAAAACCTTCCTTCGTCTTATTAACCTCAAGGCAAGCCGGGAATGCATCCTTAAGCTCCTGAACGTGAGATATAACACCGATCATCCTTCCTGATTTCTGCAAATCAACAAGTGCTGTAATAGCTTTCTGAAGCGATTCCTCATCCAGTGAACCAAAGCCCTCATCAATGAACATCATTTCAATCGTCACGCCGCCCATGTGGGATTGAATAACATCCGTCATTCCAAGTGCAAGACATAACGAGGCGTTAAACTTCTCACCGCCGGACAATGTTTTCACGTCACGATTCTGACCTGTATAAGCATCATAGACATCCAGGCCTAGTCCGCTTTGCTTGCCGCGAGTTTCAAGGCGATCACTTCTTTGCAGCATAAATTGCCCATTCGATAAATCGTGCAAGCGCGAATTGGCAGCAAAAAGAATCTGCTCCAAAAACTCGATTAGAATATAGCGCTCGAACGATACCTTGAGCGCATTATCCCCTTTCAGCATCTGGAATACATCCATGACCTCTTCTAGCTTAGCCTCAAGCTCGCTCACATAATCATTGGCTTTTCCAATTGAAATGGCAAGTCGCTCAGCAACTTGACCGGTCCGCATTGCCGTTTGTGCGGCGGCAAATAGTTTCTCCTGCTGCTGCTTCAAAGCAGCAAGCTGCTCCTGAAGCTGCGACAGATCAACTCTAGGTTTGCCTGCAAGCTCGCTTTGCAGTTCAACCAGCTGCTGCATAAGTGAAGCAACGGCTGCTTGGTATGCAGCAATTTCTTTTTTCAACTGTTCTCTAGCTGAGTCAGGCAAAGCTGCTTCTCGATATTGCTGAACCGTGTCAAAACCCGCTTTCACGAGCTCATCCAGCAATCGCTGCTCTGCTTGCTGCCTGCTTTTTTCCGCTTCTAGCTGCTGCTGCTCGGATTGCACGGCATATGCTTTCTGTTCAGCCAGCTTCGCCGTCATTTTTTGCTGCTGCTCTTGAACAGACTTCCAAGCTGCCGACATTCGGTCATATACTACCTGCTGCTCGTTTAGTTTTTCAGTCAGCTTCTCAGGAGTTCGCAGCGTTTCTGGGATGCGGCCCAGCTCCTGCTGCAGCGTCGATTGCTGTGACGTTCGCTCAACGATTAAGCGCTGCTGCTCCTGTTGTAGTTGTTCCTTAAGAAGCTGTTGCTTCTCGAGTTGCTGCTCCTGACGTTCGATCAACTGCTTGAGCTCAGGAAGCTGCTTCACTTTCAATAGAAGCTTGTCCGTTTCTTCTTTAAGGCCGCGCCAAAGCTGCAGCAGCTGCGCTCGTTGCTCTTCCAGCATGACGGCTTTCAATCCAAATTCCGCCAGCTCTTTAGCACCATCCTCGCGTGTTGCTTGTGCTGCAGCTGCTTGTGCTCGCGCTTCAAGCCATTCCCGCTCCACTGCGGCTAATTGTAATTTTGCCTCTTGCAGCCGTTCACGAGAAGGAATCTCTGAATGTATGACCGACTTTGCTGGATGCTCCTCACTGCCGCACACAGGACAAGGCATGCCCTCATGCAGATGAACAGCTAGCAGTGACGCTTGCCCCTCAAGCCATGCAGCCTCAAGCTTATCGTGGTTGTCTTTTGCTTTGCTGAGAGTTTGAGCAAATTCTTTCTCTAATAGAGCGATTCTCGTCATTTCCTTCTCGACGTCAACTACTCGCTTTAATTGTTTCCCCTGCTGCTCAATAAGACGCAGCTGATCCAGCTTATCTGTCAGCTCTGCCGTTTCAAGCTCTGTTTCCTTCACTTGTGCATTTGCAGAGAGCTTCGCTTCTCGCAGCTTTATAAGCTCTGCATCCAATGCCTCGAGCTTAGTTGTACAACCCTTCTCCGCAATTACGAGCTTGTCGATCGCTTGCTGCTGACTAGAGAGCGTTTTTACGATTGGAGCTATCTCTAGCAATCTGCTGAGCTCACGTTCAGCTTCTCGCCGTTCGTCGCTGCGCTGCTCTTCTACTGCAAACCGCTCAACTGCAAGCTTAAAGTCGCGCTCCGCGGTCTCCAGCCCCGCTTGCCTCGTAGCAAATTGTTCCCGCTTCAACTTCGCATCAGCAGCGGTTCGTTCAGCATGCTCCTGATAAGGTGCCAAATGGGCTGCTTTTTCAGCCAGCGCCAGCCGCTGCTCCTTCAAGCCATATTCCGGCTTCTGTCCATCCAGCTGCTCAAGCTGCGTCCGCTTCCTCGCATGCTCCTCGTACTTGCTATTAAGCGCCATCGCAACCCTCAGCTGCACTTCTGCCGCTTCAAGCCTTCCTGTAAGCAGCTCCTTTTGCTCTTCCGCTTCTCCTGCAAGCTTCTTATAAAATTCGAACTCCAGCGCCAATGCATCAGTCACTTGCGTCGCACTATATACTTCCTGCTTAAAGGTTTCAACAAGCTTACTATTTTCTCGCTCTGGCAGCGCCTCTTGCACTTGCTTCATATAAGCATTAAGAGTCGCTTTTGCTTCTTTCAGCTGATCCTGCAGCGCACGATTTTTTTGCTGAAAACGATTTTCCAAACGCTCATACAGCTCTGTCCGGAAAATTCGGCGCAAAATTTCTTCCTTATTATCCGTATCGGAAGTTAGCAGCTTTCGAAACTCTCCTTGCGGCAGCATGACAATCTGACTGAATTGCTCCTTGGTGAGGCCAATTATCTGCTCCAGCTTAGCATTCACGTCAGACAAAATAAAACGGTCCACAGCTGGAATGGGTTCCCCGCTAGTCGTCTCGTACAGCTCGCACTTACCGCCTGTTTCACTTTTGTTCCCGCCCTTGCGATGAGGCATCTGCCTAAGGACCAAGTAGCTTCTGCGACCGATAGCGAAATCGAAATGAACCGCGGTGTGTATTTCTTCTGCAGCAAAATGACTGCGAAGCATACGGGGATCAGCTCGATCCTCTCCACTTGCCGTTCCATAGATAGCAAAACAAATCGCATCAAAAATCGACGTTTTCCCTGCGCCTGTATTACCTGAAATAACAAACAAGCGTCGATCCTCCAGCATGCTGAAATCAATCGTTTCCGTGTCTCGATAGGAGCCGAAAGCTGTCATTGTTAATTTGATTGGCCTCATAGCATACCTCCTTCCTCACGCAGCAGCTCTGCATACGTATTCGCAAACAACTGTTTTTTCGCTTCTGAGAGTGGTTGCTGCTTTACTTCTTGATAAAAAGCTGCGAACAGCTCGATTGGATCAGCCTCACGCCGTCCTTTCGCCACTCCAGCGTCCAAGCTGCTGCCATCGCTCGAATGGCTGCCTGAAGATAATGGCCTGCGTTCCACATGAAGCGCATTCGGATAAACCGCACGCACCTTCTCCATTGGAAACAATACGGGATTATCATTCAAAAGAGTAACAAAAACATAATCCTCGTTTATTTCATGCTTTGTTATCTCTTCAATAGTAGCAGTTATACGGCGCATGTTGCGAAGCGGAAGCAGCTCGCGCTTCTCAATCTCCACTTCACCCGCTTCATTAAGCTCAATGACGAAATAACCCTTCGCATGGTTTTCTTCAGAAATCGAATATTTAAGCGGGGAACCCGCATACCTTATCTTGTGATTGCGAACGAAATGAGCCTGATGCAAATGTCCAAGCGCTGTATAATTAAATTTCTCAAAATAAGCCGCACTCACATGTTCAGCTCCGCCAACAGACAATGGCCGCTCGGAGTCGCTTGTATTAAGCTCCGGCTCTCCGGTTGCCGTAACAAAAGCGTGCCCGACAAACACATGCCGAGCTTCTGAATTCATAGACTCAGCAATGTTTGCTGTGACTGCCCGCATCGCATCGTCATGCGTTTTTATCGATTCATCGCCAAACTCGTAGCGTGCTTGCGCAGGATCTGCGTACGGAACAAGATGGAAGTGAACCTCGCCGAATTCATCATTTAGCACGATTGGTCCGAGCGTTTTGCGGAGCTGTCCCGCCAAATATAAACCGCGATTTTCCATCATTTTTGTACCAAAATTAATACGATCTGGACTGTCGTGATTCCCTGATATTGCAAGCACTGGCGTACCTAAATCGATGACGATCCGGCTGAGCAGCTCATCAAGCAATTCTACCGCTTCCGTAGGCGGCACAGCCCGATCATAGAGATCGCCAGCAATAATGACCGCATCCGGCCGTTCTATTTCGATTGCTTGCAGCAGCTGCATCAGAACATAACGCTGATCCTCTGTCATATATACGCCTTGAACGAGCTTGCCCAAATGCCAGTCCGCAGTATGAAATAGCTTCATTCGTCACAAACATCCCTTCCTTGCATTTCTATCTATCTTAACACGTTATTGGTCTATCATTTATTTTAACATCCGATTCATCAAGCCGCATAGTAAAGCTGAAATTGCTTTCCGGTATCTATTGCACATCGCATAAATACACGATAAAGTTAGACACGGCATACGTTTATCAAACTCTATTCCTATTATAATGACAACGATGGAGGACTACCAAATTGTCTCGTTTCACTACTACTTTATCCAAAAACTACATACTGCTGCTTACTGTCGTTTTCGGAGGTTTTCTCATCTTTGGCTTCTCCGAAAATATTAAAGGGCCTGCGCTTCCTAGAATGCAGAGTGAATTGAAGCTTGACGAGCTGCAAGTCGGAATTTTGTTAGCATTTAACTCCCTTGGCTATTTGCTTGCATGCAGCTTTACCGGGTGGCTAACCCGCAAAGCAGGCATGAAACTCACCCTGGTACTCACATTTGGCTCTATGGCGGTGTCTGGTGTTTGCATCTATTTTGCAGCAAACTACACCTCTCTTTCATCCGCTTATTTCCTCATGTATGTCGGAAATGGGATGCTGGAAATCGCGCTAGCCATCCTTGCGGCTCGAATTTTCATCAAAAACACGGGCACGATGATGAACCTCGCACACTTTTTTTATGGGCTCAGCTCAACCTTTGCCCCGATCATTGCTGCTTCGCTGATGGGTGTTCATGTATTTGGCTCTGCTCTAGGCTGGCGGGGGATGTACATGCTTATGCTCGCGCTCTCGATTTTGCCCATGCTTCCAGGACTTTTCGCAAAATATGCCGGTGATGAGCAAAAACACGAGGATCGAATTTCTTTAAAGGAATTTGCTCGTGATAAGATCGCTTGGCTCATTGTAGTCGTACTATCTTTCGGAGTAATATCGGAGCTTGCTGTTGGCGGTTGGCTCGTTAACTTTTTGGAGAAGGCTTACGGCTGGAGCGGTGATGCATCGGCTAAAATGCTATCTGCCTTTTTCTTCTGCTTTATGCTCGCAAGGCTCGTTCTCGGCCCCGTCACTGACAAAATTGGCTACACGAGATCGCTCATTTTGTTATCTGCTTTTTCTGGGTTATGCTCAGTTGCAGCTATTATCATCGGCGAACCAGGGGCCTTTCTGTTTGCACTCGCAGGAGTTGGTATCGCTCCAATCTATCCAACCGTCATGGCCTTGCTTGCCAAACGTTACCCGAACAACGCCGATACCGCTATTACATTTACTGTAACCTTAATGGGTATAGCGAGTGTCATCGGCAACCTCGCTATCGGCGCCATTACAGAATGGACGAAGCAGCTGTTCGCCGGAAGTGGAAACTCGCAGGCCAGCCTCGTTGCAGGTCTGCAAGGCGGTTATCTATTCATCGGGGCATGTGCGCTTGCCTGCTCGGTCACTTCGATCATTCTTTATCGCATGCTTAGAAATAGGAATGCTGTATTATAAATAGAAATGCCCCTGCCAGTGCTGAAGCTCAGCACCCTGCGGGGGCATTTTTTATTCCAGGCAGCCTTTTCAAAAATATCTCGATGTTATCATTTTTTTCTTCGTATAAAATTCCACTCCGTCCTTTCCATTGGCATGCAAATCTCCGTAGAAAGAGTCCTTCCAGCCCGAAAATGGAAAAAAAGCCATTGGTGCAGGCACGCCTACATTAACGCCCAGCATGCCAGCCTCCGCTTCCTCGCGGAACTTTCGAACCGCCTTAGCATTTTCCGTATAAATGACTGCTGAATTACCAAATCTAGAACTATTCACTATAGTAAGCGCCTCATTTAAATCTTCCGCGCGCAGGACAGATAATACTGGACCAAATATTTCCTCCGTGGCAATCTTCATTTCAGGCTTCACTTGGTCAAAAATCGTCGGTCCAAGAAAATATCCTTCGCCGCTGCGTTCCGTTGCAAGCCTGCCATCCAGCAGAAGCGCAGCCCCTTCAGCAATCCCGCTCGCAATATACTTTTCGATGCGCTTACGATGCTCATCGCGTATGACTGGCGTTAAGGTGACGTCATCGCGCATTCCCGAACCGATGATCATTGCTTCCGCTGCAGCTTGCAGCGCCTTCATAAAGCTGCTCCCATCACCGACTGCAACGACAGCAGAGCAAGCCATGCATCGCTCACCAGCACTGCCAAAGGATGAGGCAATGATGTTCTCAACCGTTTTATCGATATGCGCGTCCGGCATTACAATATGGATGTTTTTGGCGCCGGCAAGCGCTTGAACTCTTTTGCCGTTATACGCAGCACGTTCATATACGTATTTGGCAACAGGCTGCGAGCCGACAAATGAAATTGCCTTAACACTCGGACTGCTCGTCAATGCATTTACAACATCGTGAGCGCCATGCACCACATTAAGTACACCATCCGGCAATCCCGCTTCCCGCAATAGCTCCGCAAGCTTGTTAACGGTAAGCGGCGTACGTTCTGATGGCTTGAGCACAAAAGTGTTGCCAAGCGCGATGGCAAGCGGGAACATCCAGCAGGGTACCATCATCGGAAAATTAAATGGCGTGATGCCTCCCACTACACCAACCGGCACCCGGAACAGCTCCGAATCGATGTCCGTTGCAATGTTTGCAAGCGTTGCGCCCATCATATGCGTCGGCGCTCCTGCCGCAAACTCCACATTTTCGATGCCGCGCTGCACTTCTCCGACCGCTTCTTTGTAGCTTTTTCCGTTCTCCATCGTTATAATCTCCGCCAGCTCCTCCGCATGCTCCTGCAGAAGCTGCCAGTAACGAAACAGTACCCTCGCCCTGCGTGGAACAGGGGTATTGCTCCATGCGGGATAAGCCTGCTCCGCAGCATGCACAGCAGCTTCAACATCCTCTTGGACGGATAACGGGACGTATGCGATTACTGCACCTGTAGCTGGATTGATCACTTTATCTGTTCGTCCATTTACAGACTCCACCCAAACACCATTTATAAAATTACGTAATTTAAGCGAATCCTGTAGGGAAATAGGTTCTATAGCCATCCTATCAGCTCCTATGTTTGTTAATTATCGTTGGGAACAAACCTTTTATCCTTTGGCGCACTCAAGCAGCTATCTCTTTTTGGAAAACGACGCTCAAATTTTTACTGCGCGTCTTTTTGTTCTCTAACATCTTGTTTAAGAAGCACATTAACAAAATATTTGCGAGCATCCGCCGTCTCAATCAGCAGCGAAGCCTCATCTCCGCCGGGGTGCTTAAGCTCCAGCCAATCGCCGCTCAGCCCTTCACGTACAGCAGTAATGACATACTCCTGATTCAAATACGCATCAATCTTGTTTTTCTCCTCGACGAATTGCTCATAGGCGGACATGCCTCTTCCTCCTTTGGCGCTATGCCTTCCTTTATCCCTCATGTCGCAAGGCAGCCATGTGAAGAGCAGCTACCGATTAGCACCCTTATAAGGAGCCCGCTTCACGTATCGTCCAGTCCCAAGAGAGCCAACAAATTGACAATCTTGAATAACAAATTCACCGCGTGATAGCACGCTAACGGGCAAACCTGTCACCTTCAATCCTTCAAACGGGTTATAATCAACGTTCATATGATGTGTTTCTGCTGAGAGAATACGCTCTGCTAGCGGATCAAAGATGACGATATCCGCATCACTGCCAACGGCAATCGTCCCCTTCTGAGGAAAAAGACCAAACAGCTTGGCGCTGCGCGTCGATACAATGTCTACGAACTGATTAAGCGTAATGCGCCCTTGATGAACGCCCTCCGAATAAAACAGCGAGAATCGATCCTCTATAACGGGGCCGCCATTTGGAATTTTACTGAAATCCCCCCGCCCCAAATCTTTCTGTCCGTCAAAATTAAAAGAGCAGTGATCTGAACCCAGCGTTTGCAGCTGGCCGCTCTTCAGTGCATTCCAAAGCACCTCTTGATGGTGCGCTTCACGAAGAGGCGGCGACCATACGTATTTTGCCCCTTCAAAATCCGGCTTCTCCAGCTGCGACTGATCGAGCACCAAATATTGCGGACAAGTTTCGCCCCACACGTCTACGCCTTGATTGCGCGCCTCTGCGATTTGCTGGACTGCTTCGGCGCATGTCACATGCACGACATACAGTCTCGCTCCAGCAAGCTCGGCTAGTTTTGCTGCCCGTCCAGTTGCCTCTCCTTCAATAATCGATGGTCTCGTAAGCGCATGATAAATAGGCTCGGTGTTGCCTTCCTCCAACGCTTTATGAATGAGAAAATCGATGACATCGCCATTCTCAGCATGGACCATCACCATCGCTCCATGCTCCTTGGCTGCGAGCATCGTCCGAAACAACGTGCCGTCATCCGCTTGAAACACATTTTTGTACGCCATAAACACCTTCAAGGAGGTAATGCCCTCTTCATTAATAATCGATGGAAGCTCGGCAAGCACTGCATCGTTTATTTCACTAATCATAAGGTGAAAGCCATAATCGATAACGGCTTTTCTGCCTGCTTTTTGATGCCAAGCCGCAATGGATTCCTTAAGTGGTTTCCCTTTTGTTGTCAAGCAGAAATCAACGATCGTTGTAGTTCCTCCGAAAGCTGCAGCTTTTGTGCCTGTCTCAAAATCATCCGCCGTAACCGTGCCGCCAAACGGCATATCAAGATGGGTATGTGGATCAATGCCGCCTGGAAATACGTATTTGCCTGTTGCATCGATAATCTCATCCGCTTCCGATTCGAGGTCAATGCCGATTTTGGCGATGATGCCTTCCTTAATTAGCACATCAGCTTTATACGTGTCGGCTGCCGTTACAATAACCCCATTTTTAATGAGCTTCACCGTCATCCTATACAGCCTCCTTCTTATCGCCATCGTCAGAATCATTGCTTTTTCCCAGTGACGCAATTGCCGCTTGCCGTTGATTCCAGCTTAGAGCTGGCTCCGTCGATGGAACCTCTACCATCTCAATTGCACCTTCAACCGGGCAAACAATAGAACAAAGGTTGCAGCCTACACAATCTTCCTCGCGAACCTTCAGGTATGCTGCGCCAGTATCGTCTATATGCCGCTCAATACACTGATGCGACGTATCCTCGCAAGCGATATGGCATTTATTGCAAACGATGCAAATATCCTGTTCAATTCGTGCAACGACCGCGTAATTAAGGTCAAGATCTCCCCAATCCGAATAGCGCTCTACCGATTTGCCTATTAGCTCATTGACTGATTGTAAACCCTTTTCATCCAAATAATTGTTCAGACCGTCGATCATATCCTCTACGATGCTAAAGCCATGATGCATGGCCGCTGTACATACTTGAACACCAGTTGATCCCATCAAAATAAACTCAACCGCATCCCGCCAGCTCGATATTCCTCCAATACCGGAAATGGGCACCCCGACTAAAGGATTTCGGGCACATTCCGCAACCATATTAAGCGCAATCGGCTTAACAGCAGGCCCGCAGTAGCCCCCATGCGCGCCTTTTCCGCCAACATGCGGAATCGTATTCCATGTATCGATATCCACTCCTGCTAGCGAATTAATGGTATTGATCAGAGAGATCGCATCCGCTCCTCCGCGAACGGCTGCTTTCGCTGTCGCGGTAATGTCCGTAATATTCGGCGTAAGCTTGACTATGACTGGCGTCCTCGCTGCCTCCTTGACCCACATTGTCTGCATTTCAACCAGATCAGGCTGTTGTCCGGAAGCAGCGCCCATCCCCCGCTCCGCCATGCCATGTGGACATCCGAAGTTCAATTCCAGTCCATCGACACCGACAGCCTCTACTTTTTTTACAATTTCATGCCATTTCTCGCGTTTAGGCTCCACCATCAATGAAACGACAAGCGCATGCTCCGGGAATCGCTTCTTTGTCTCGTAAATTTCCTTTAAGTTCACTTCAAGCGGGCGATCCGAAATCAGCTCAATGTTGTTGAATCCTGCTACTCGTTGGCCATTAAAATGAATAGCTGCAAATCGCGAGGATGTATTAATAATTGGATCGCCCAGCGTCTTCCATACCGCTCCGCCCCAGCCCGCTTCAAATGCTCGCTGAACCTGATAGCCGGTGTTCGTTGGCGGCGCTGATGCAAGCCAAAAAGGATTTGGAGAAGCTATGCCTGCTAATTGAATGCGCAGATCAGCCATCGTTTTCCCTCCCTGCAACTAGCGTTTTGTAAATCGAATAAGCTGCCAGCTTGCCTTGCTGTGCGGCGGCAACCACCATCGCATCCCCTTGACCTTCACCGAAAATAACGTCGCCAGCAGCGTAAATTTTGGGATTAGAGGTCTGATAGGTTTCCGTATTCACCATCACTATTCCTCGTTTATGATGCAAGCCCAGCTGCTCAATTAGCGGTAAGTGACGTGTCTGACCAATTGCCTTAATGACAACATCAACATCAAGCAGGAAAGAGGAGCCTTCTACCGGTGTCACCCTCTTTCTTCCTCCTTGTTCATCCTCTTCAAGCTGCATCCTCACGCATTCAAGCGCCTCGACATTTCCATCAGCATCTCCGATAATCCGGCTGGGAGCGCTTAACCATTCAAACTCCACGCCATCTTGCTTCGCGAATTCGAATTCAAAATCGTAGGCGGTCATTTCCTCTCTCGTCCTGCGGTATACCATCTTCACCTTCGAAGCCCCGAGCCTTACCGAGCAGGTGGCCGCATCAACCGCCGTATTGCCCGCACCGATTACCGCTACACGTTTTCCAGCAAAGTCATTTGTAAGCTCCGTTTTGGTCGCTTCTACAAAATCAATGGCGTCATACACACCGTTTAATTGTTCGCCCTCGATGTTAAGATAAGGCACCTTCGACATTCCTATCGCAAGTAAAACCGCATCATACTGCGCCAGCAGCGAATCTGTGGCTATGCCAGAGCCAATTGCTGTATTCGTCCGAATATCAACGCCCAGCTTCTTCACCTGATCAACCTCCCACAGAGCGATGCTCTGCGGCAAACGAAACGAAACGATGCCATATGTATCCAGACCGCCCGCTTGTTCCTTCGCTTCGAATATCGTAACGGCGAAGCCGAATCTCGCAAGCTCGCGCGCAGCAGACAGACCTGCTGGTCCGCCGCCTATAATTGCGACCGATTTGCCGTTGCTTTGACCCGCTGCGAACAGCTGTTGATTATTTTTTATCGCCCAATCCGTAGCATAGCGCTGCAGGCTGCCGATCATAATCGGCTTTGAGGATTCGTTCATTACGCATGCGCCCTCGCACAGCTCCTCAGTCGGACATACTCTGGCGCAGGTCGCTCCAACGGGATTGGCATCCATAATGACGCGAGCAGACCCCTTCATATTGCCGGAAGCAATTTTTTTGATAAAAGAAGGGATGTTAATGCCCGTCGGGCACGCTTTTATGCACGGAGCATCGTAACAGTACAAACAGCGGTTCGATTCCTCTATAGCTTCCTTTGGCCGCATGCCTGCCTTCACCTCTGCAAAGTTTCGCCGCAGTGATTCGACAGGAATAAACACCGTCTTTCCTATCGCGCCCATGCCCATCTCCTCCTTATTCAATTTCAATATTTTTATAGGTTTCAAATATTCAGTCACGCTGAAAGCATTACATGTCTATAACCCGGGCTAGAGTTACTGGTCTACTATAATCGTTCACTTTTAGTCACTTAATCTGTGCGCTGTTCGGTATAGAAGCTCTACACCGAGTTCGATATCTTCCGGTGATGAATATTCCTTCGGATTATGACTTATCCCGTCCTTGCAGCGAACAAATATCATTCCGTAGTTGCAAACATAAGACATCGTTAACGAATCATGGAACGGGCCGCTCATCAGAACGGGCGGGGCAAGACCTATTTTCGCCGCTTCCTCCTGCATAAGCTCCCTAAGCTCAGGCGCGCAGTAACGCGGATCACTCCTCGTATCCTCACGAATCGTGTACGTCAAGCCATGCTCTAAACAAACAGCATCTATCCTTGCAAGAAGCTGTTCCTCCAGCCTGTTCCTGCGACTCCGATCAATATCACGGAAATCAACGGTGAAGCTTACTTTCTCTGCAATAATGTTGCGCGAGTCCGGAAATACCGACAGCGAACCAACCGTTCCTACAGTCGGTGCGCCAGCTTCAGCGCTAGCTAATTCGTGGAGTGCGATGATAACCTTAGCGCTGCCGACCAATGCATCCTGGCGCATAGACATTGGCACGGAACCCGCATGTCCTGCGAAACCAGTCATTTCTACCGTCCACCAGACAGGGCCGGATATGCCGCTGACGATTCCAATCGGTTCATGGAGCGACTCCAGCACTGGACCTTGTTCAATATGCAGCTCCAGAAAAGCAGCTATCCGCCCTTCCTCAAAGACATATCCTTCAAACGCAGCAGGATCACATCCAAATGCGATCAACGCCTCTCTGCGAGTCACACCATTTTTATCCGTCCGATCAAGCTCCCCCTCCTCAAGCTTCCCGGTCATTCCTCTTGCGCCAAACAACCCTTTGTTAAACCGGCAGCCTTCTTCATCGCAAAAAGCGACAACTTCAATATTTCTAGCTGGTTTAAAGCCTTTTTCAACCATCGTTTGAACGGCTTCAATTGCCCCTAATACCCCAATCACGCCATCGAATCGTCCGCCGTACGGCTGTGAATCAATATGGGAGCCAAGCATAAGTACCGGTGCTGCCGAGTCAGCTCCTTCTAGCACGCCGATCAAATTGCCGAACGGATCTATCCGCGCCTCCATCCCCGCTTCAAGCATCCAACTCCGCACCAGCTCTACACCTGCCAAATCCTCCTTCGACAGCGCCAGCCTGCAAACACCTGTATCACCGATTTTGCCAATCTGAGCGAGCTCATCAATACGCCTGTGCAGCCGCTTCGCATTAATGCTGAGTTCTTTCACCACTCTTTTATCCGCCTCCCTCAGACACCGAAAACCTGAAGCAGCGTTTCGGCGATAAATGCAATCTCATCATCCGTAGTCGACAAAGGCGGGCTCAGCGTCAAAATATTCATAAAACCCGGCACTGTATCGCCATTTTTGCTAATGAGCAGTCCTTTTTGCTTGCACTCCGCAATAATAGCAGCAACTCTAGCCGCAGATGCCGGCTCCTTTGTTCGTTTATCCTCAACCAGCTCGATACCGATAGCCGAACCAAAAATTCGAAGCTCGCCTACGTACTGATGTGATTCAAGCGGCTTGATTCGGCTAAACAGCTCTTTGCCTATATAGGCAGAACGGCTGACTAAATTTTCACGTTCTATAATTTCTATGTTTTTTAGGGCCACTGCGCAGGATACAGGATTGCCTCCGAAGGTATTCACATGACGGAAATGATTGTCTGCTCCGCTTTCTTTGAAGCTTTCATACATTTCGGCGGACACTGCCGTTGCAGATAATGGAGAATATGCGCTTGTCAGCCCTTTCGCCATCGTCACTATATCAGGCCTTACCCCGAAATTCTGATGTCCAAATTTCTCTCCAGATCGCCCGAAGCCACAAATGACCTCATCAACAATGAGCAGGACATCATGCTTATCGCAGATCTTTCGCAGCCGAGCTAAATATGGATCAGGCGGCACAATCATTCCACCTCCGGTAATAACTGGCTCAACGATAATGCCAGCGACCGAATCTGCACCCTCCCATAGGATGGCATCCTCATAGGCTTGAGCGCATTGCATTTTGCAGGAGCCTTTCGTTTGCCCGAAAGGACAACGATAGCAATAGGGCGGAGGCACATGGGAAAATCCCACACCTAGCGGCTCGTATCTCAGCTTGCGCTGCGCTTGCCCTGTGGCGCTAAGTGCACCCATAGAATTGCCGTGATAGGCGCGGTGGCGTGAAATGTATTTGTACTTAGAGCCCTTCCCACGTTGATGATGATACTGGCGGCCGATTTTGAAGGCGACTTCATTGGCATCTGAACCTGAGTTGGAGAAAAAAAAACGATAATCGCCAATGAGCCATTCATTCAGCTTCGCAGCCAGTTCAATTGCTGGAACATGAGATTGAATGAGCGTCGCATAAGCTACTGTCTTCATCTGTTCCGCAGCCGCTTCAGCGATTTCGACCCGGCCATGACCGACATTGACGCACCACATCCCGGACATGCCGTCGAAATAGCGATTCCCGTCCATATCCGTTAACCAGCTTCCTTCTCCCGACACGATAACCATTGGATTCTCATTATGAGGAGAAATATGATGCCATAAATAGTTCCGGTCCTTCTCTAACAGCGCTGCTTTGTCTTCTTCATTCATTGCTGCTTCATTCACGCCCATGCCTTCCTTTCCTCCTTCGCGGCTGCCGCTTCTATAATAGAACGAACCGTGGATGAGACCATCAGCGGTCCTTATAGACTAGCGTATGCGGCTTCTTCGCTGCTTCTTCCAAATTGTTTCTGAGATTGCTGCTATGACTCAAAAATAACCTCGTAAAGCAAGGCAGGAAGCTTGGAAAAGATACCTATTTTTCGGCGGAGTTAATCTTCTAGAAGCTGTTTATGGGGATAAATTCATGTGATCCCTGTTCATTTTCCCTCACATAACCGCTCTGCTCTTGAATATATTGAGTAACAGACAAGAAATAAGCGATGAGCATGTAAGGCTTTTTTTCATTCTGCAGCGTTAACATAATGGAATGAGGTGAGGGAAATGGAGTCAGAGCCGCTATTTATTGTTTCAAGGGAAGATTGGTCGCTCCACCGCAAGGGTTATGAGGATCAAGCGCGACATCAGGAGAAGGTGCACGAAGCCATTAAGCAAAATCTTCCCGATCTGGTTTCCGATGAAAGCATCGTATTGTCCGATGGCAGGCGAACGATCAAGGTCCCTATTAAAAGTCTCGACGAGTCCCACTTTATATACAACTACAACAAGAAGCAGCACGTCGGACAAGGCGATGGTGACTCTCAGGTTGGGGATGTGCTCGGCGTCGATCCACAAGCAGCTAAGGGGCCCGGCAAGGGTCAGGATGCAGGCGACCAGCCCGGAGAAGACGTTGTTGATACTGAGATAAGTATCGATCAATTGGAGGATATGCTGTTCGAGGAGCTGGAGCTTCCTAATCTGGAGCAAAAGCAAAAGGATCAGCTGCAAACTACCGAAATCGTTTTTCACGATATTCGGAAAAAAGGCATTATGTCCAATATTGACAAGAAGCGAACATTAATTGAAAACCTGCGCCGCAACGCAAATGCGGGCAAATCCGGCATTGGCGGCATTTCGCCTGACGATCTTCGTTACAAAACATGGAATGAGGTCATCAAACCCCAATCCAACGCGGTTATTCTTGCCCTCATG
The DNA here is from genome assembly GCF_056173205.1 of Pristimantibacillus sp. Z349TD_6. NCBI lineage: Bacteria > Bacillati > Bacillota > Bacilli > Caryophanales > Paenibacillaceae > Pristimantibacillus (SeqCode) > Pristimantibacillus sp. Z349TD_6. Next base: position 5,681,316 of record NZ_CM149662.1, read on the forward strand.
GACACATCGGGAAGCATGGGCTCGTTCGAGAAATATTGCGCGCGCAGCTTTTTCTTCTGGATGACACGCTTCTTAAGGCGCAAATATGAGCATGTGGAAATTGTGTTTATCGCGCATCATACGGAAGCAAAGGAAGTTACTGAGGAGGAATTTTTCAATCGTGGGGAAAGCGGCGGCACCATCTGTTCGTCCGCTTATCAGAAAGCGATCGACATCATCGATAGCCGGTATCCGACTCCCAATTGGAACATATACCCGTTCCACTTCTCTGATGGCGACAACCTAACTTCAGACAACGAACGCTGTGTGAAGCTAATCGGTCAGCTAATGGAGAGAAGCAATATGTTCGGATACGGAGAGGTCAATCAATACAATCGAAGCAGTACTCTGATGTCCGCCTACAAACACATCAACCACAAAAAGTTTATGTATTCGGTGATTAAGGAGAAAGGCGAAGTGTACAAAGCGCTTAAAACCTTTTTCTCCAAGCAAGTGACCGGTGCCTAATAAAAGCACAAAAAAAAGCCGTCCCGATGGGTTCAACCCATTCTGGACGGCTTATTCGCATTTTGAATAAACATCCCTTCAACTTGTAAGAACAGAATCTGATTCCTCATTATCTGGATCGATCCCTTTCGTTTCTTTGCCAAAGAATAAAACCGTTAGCGCGCCTATCACAATCGTTACAAAAAAGATCATAAAAATAGATGGTATCGCGACTTGTTTAGCAACGAGCATCCCAACAAGATAGGGCCCAATAATACCCCCGACCCGGCCGAATGAGGCGGCAAAGCCGACGCCAGTTCCTCGAACAGCTGCTGGGTACAGCTCCGGCGTATAGGCGTACATGCCTCCCCACGCTCCAAGGTTAAAGAAAGAGAGACAGATGCCCGCAGCCAGCAGTACCCCTTCTGTTTCCGCGCTGCCGAACCAAAGGGCGCTGCCCGCAGTTAGCAGCAAATAAACCACTAGCACAAATTTTCGCCCAAACTTCTCGATAAAATAAGCAGCAGTGAAATAACCCGGCAGCTGGGCGAGTGTCATAATCAGAACATATTGAAAGCTTTTCACCAAATCAAAGCCCTTGAGCACCATGACGGAAGGCAGCCAGAGGAACATGCCGTAATAGGAAAATACGACTGTAAACCATAAGATCCACAATGTTACTGTCGTTTTTCGGTAGCGCAAGGACCATATGGATTTCATTCTGTCGCTTAGACTCAGCTTGCGGCTCTGCTGCGCATTGAAGCTGGGCGAGTCTTTAATAGCTCTTCTCAAATATAGGGCAAAAAGTGCAGGAACAGCACCTAGCGCAAACGCCATCCTCCATCCGTAATCGGGAATGATGAAGTAGGCAATCAAAGCCGCAGCAATCCACCCGATCGCCCAGAAGCTCTCCAATAGGACGACTGCCCGCCCCCGCTCCTTGGCAGGGACAGATTCCGATACAAGCGTCGACGCAACTGGCAGCTCCCCGCCAAGCCCAAATCCGGCTATGAAACGCAGCGCGCATAAGACGATAAAGCTCGTTGCCAGAGCGGACAAACCGCTCGCAATGGAGAAGATCAGCAGCGTCCAGAGCAGGATCGCCCTGCGTCCGTATCGATCGGCCATCAAACCGGATACAGCGGCACCAACTGCCATGCCGATCGAATTAATTGCCATCAGCAACCCTACTTGTTGTGAACCAAGCTGCCATTCTACTGCCAAAGCAGCTACGATAAAGGAGATCATTCCGACCTCCATCGCATCAAAAAGCCAACTAAGCCCCGCGCTAAACAACAGTTTCCGCTGTTTCGGCTCGCGCAGCAATGTCATTTTACTCATATGTAAACCCCTTACCCTATGCTCAAGCTCTATTTGACTAGGCGGCATTTTCTATTTGTATGGATATCCTACTCTATATTACCACGTTTTCAAAGTTTCTAATGATTACAGCCCTATTACAAAGAATATACCCTCTACAAGGCGACAACAATCATCATGCAAAAAAAGAAGAGCACCCATGCTCGCTCAGCCATGGAATCGCTCTTCTTTATATAAGTGTATCCTCACCCTTACTTAATCAAATCATCGCGCAGCGGCGTGAAGGAATCGAGCAGCGCCGAGGCTTCCAATGCCGTTACCCCGTGCCTCGCCCCGCATGGTATAACGATGGACTCTCCTTGCCGGATCACTTGCTTCTCGCCGTCAATTGTAAATTCAATGGCGCCCCTCAAGCAATAGCTCAGCTGCTCATGCGGGTGAGCATGCTCATAACCAACCGCACCAGGCTCAAAATGAACCTCCATCAGCATCAGCGTTTTTCCCGGCTGCAAAATTTTACGTGTAACGCCAGGCTCCGCATTTTCCCATACTCCGATATTGCTCATCCGATTTCCTCCTTTAGCTTCTACCATCCCATTTGTCTAGCCATGCTCCGCCATCGTCCCACATCAGCGAGTACTCATCCCTGATACCATCTGCTGTAAATGTCATTCGGTAGCTCTGATCCGACATTTCCGTAATCTGCAAAGCTTCCGCATTTACTAGCGTTTCCGTTTTCTCTATTTTTTCAATAACCTCTACTGTTCCTATAGACTCTATTGTATCAGCATAATCTACTGATTCAACGTTCCCCACCAGCTTTGCTCCTTCGGACAACGGCTCTTGCTCCAAATCATAAAACAGCACTTGCGCAAAAACGATCGTTTGGCTGGTTTTCACCTGCATAATAAGTGAGGTCCGGTTCCGATCCGGCGGGTTATCCGGTGTCAAAGCCGAATAGATCTCCACAGGCTGAGAACTCCACAGATGCTGCCTCAAGCTCCCATTCTCCATTTTATAGCGAAAAGTTAGTGATCCTTCGGAAATTCCACCAGCCACAAACCTGCTTTTGTGCTTAAACCATTGCTGATCAAGCCTGCTTAAGCATACATCTGTCGATTGCCAGACCTTGTGCTCTTCCTCTTCAAGCCTCCCGCTAAAATGATTCATCCAGCTGATTTCCTGCGGCTCGCTTACATCTACCTTAACCATATCAAGTAAATAATGCTCAGTCAGCACATTTATTCTTCTAATAGAAGCACCTTCATAAGCCAAGAGATCCCATGGACTAAGCTCCGGGGGCAAAATAATCCGGTCCTTCATCTCATACGCTTCCGCTTTCCAGTCTACCATCGTTTCTGTCCATATTCCCCACGGGTGCTGCTCAAACCGAATAACCCGCCCATCCGCCGGAGGCTGGTCGGCGCCATTTAGGCACACCGTATTATGCGAGAAGGTATGCTTAAACCACCCATAATGCGCAGGCACGCCATAAGCGGTCGTGCCCGGATCAACGAGCAGCGGCACTTCCCCGCATACGACGGACAAGCCGAGCCGGTCCATATGGTCATGCTCGCCGCCGAACTTGCTGTGCTTAATGAACGCCTGCCAGCGCTTCGCATTGACCAGCTTCGTTATCCCACTCACAGGCATAGATACTGAACGTTGTGATGCCTTCCACAGCTGTTCGCCTTCAGAAGCGTCCGCAGGTGCAAGCTCACAGCCAAACAATAACGCTAGAATAGAGTCTCGCTCCACTGTCTTCACGCCTGTAAATGCCGTTTCCGCCCACGGCGTGCCATATGCCGTATTCAGCAACGAGCGATAGAGCTCATCTCCGAAAATATCCAGCGCTATTTCATAATAAGGCGCATAGGTATGAATGCCGCCCGCGCTTCCTGCATCATTGAAAGAAGGCATATAGCCATTAGGCAATATCCAGTAAACCGGATAATCAAACATCGATTGGAGGCCAGACTCCTGCCAAATATCCCAAGGCGTCCCTTCCGCCATAAGTGCGTAATTCAGCAGCGACTTGAACGCATAAAAATGATACTGAACATTCCCCTCGTACCACAGTCCGTCAGCAAAGCGGCCCCGCTTCATTTGATCATGCAGCCCGTACTCTCCAGAGAGTCCGGCATGAATAATCCCCTCATCGTTCAGCAAAATGCCCAGGGATGCGATCGCGGAAGTAATTAGCACCGCATGGTTATGGATTTGCTCCTCCTTGTGCGCGATTAGAAAATGCACGCAAGGCTCCAGCAAGCCATAGCGGATATGAGCCTCTTCCTCTTCAGACAACGAAGCCCGAATGAATTGAAAGCCTACGGACAAATCAATAATCCAATGCGCCTCGTCAAGCGTCTGGGCAAACAGCTTACCCGGACCGTTGTACGGGATGCTCCCGTGAATTTTATACCCTTCGTAATTGTCTGCATAAGACAGAAGAAACTGCTTCGTTTGATGGAGCAGCGCTTCATCCGGCTCTATAGTGTGAAGCATCGCCATATGATAAACCGCGCGGCCTATATTCGCATGCACAAAGGATGTCCATGCAGAGTCAAAGGGTTCGCCAGACCAAACCGTCCCGCATACCGGACATACATGCGCGTGCGGTTGCTCCCAATCAAAGGAGAGCTTCGCCCCGTCATGATGGCAGTAGTACTGATGCATCCATTCTCCATATTCTGCCGGACCTATCATATACGAGATGCGTGATGCCTCTTCCGCTTCCTGTCGCAGCAGCCGCATAGCCGCTTCAAACTGCGGCAGACATGCGTTTGTTCTCATTTTCACCAGCCGTTTATCATTCATAACGCATGCCTCTTTCCCTACCCTTTCAGTGATCCTGCCGTCATCTGCATAAATGATTTATTCGCGAGCATGTAGACGATAAGCAGCGGTAAAATCGACAAGCAAGCCCCGGCCAGCATATAATGCGTCTGAACCGCCGCCGACGCTCCGTAGCGCAGGTAGGAAAGTCCCACCGTTAATGTTTGCAGCTCGGGCGTATTCATCGTAAAGACGAGCGGCCTCAAATATTCGTTCCACGCCCCGCAGAACGTGAACAACGCTCCCACTCCAAGACCCGGTCTAAGCAGCGGCAAAATAATTTTCCAAAAGATGCCTGCATTAGAACAGCCGTCAATCCGCGCCGCTTCATCCAGCTCTCTGGATATTCCTTTCAGGAAACTAAGCAGGATGAAAAAAATATATGCGTGGCCGCTGATTAATATCAAAATAACGCCCCATAAAGAGGTATGCAAATGCAGCTTGATCATCAGCTCGTATTGGGGGCGAATGACGACCGCACCTATCGAGATAAACATCGTCGATGCTTGTATCGTCACGAACAAACCTTTGCCCGGAAAATTCATCCGTTCTACAACATAAGCAGCCATCGAAGCGACGATAAGCGTGCCAATTGTTGTCATGCCGCTAAGCATGAGACTGTTCCAAGTAAAGCGGGAAAAGTTCGCTTGTACCCAAGCCTCCGCATAGTTTTCAAAATGCCACACCGATGGCAAAATGTTGCCACCCGTAGCGATCTCTGCATTCGACATAAATGAACCAAACAACGTAACAATTATGGGAAACAAGATCAGGAGCGCCGTTGCAATCAAGAAAATCCAGAGCAGCAGCTGACTGCCTAATTTCCCTGTGCGAAGCGGTTTTCGTTTCTGGTTCGTTTGAACATGGGGTATAACTTCCGTCTTCATAGCATCCTCCCTTATTGCATTTTATTCATGCGATTAGACAGCAGATGGTAGACAAGCGTAATGATGCCTACAATGACGGCTGTAGTGAAGCCGACTGCGCTTCCGTAGCCGAACTGCTGGTCAACGACCGCACCGGAGGAAGGCGTAGGGAAAAATAGCTTATATACGTATAAATACATAACTTCAGTTTTTCCAACCGGGCCGCCCTCGGTCAGTACCATAATTGTTTCATAACCTTTAAGCGAGTTGATAATTGCCAGCATAATAACGATTTGCAGAACAGGTCCAAGCATCGGAATCGTCAAATACCAAAACTGCTGTCTTTTGTTTGCACCGTCTAGCGAAGCACTCTCATACACATCATTCGGAATATTCTGGAGTCCGGCCAAGAACAACAGCATATAGTTGCCCACGGCGCCCCAGATGGCAATAATAATCGTAGTCATCATTGCGTTTTTGGGTCCAAGCCAGTCAATTCGCTCGGAGATAATATGGAACTTAAGCAAATACTGATTCAGCACCCCGTTATACGAATTAAAAATAATAAAGAACACGACAGCCATAACCGCGGAGCTGATGACCGTTGGCATAAAATAGATCGCACGAAGTACATTGCGGCCTTTGAGCTTCTGGTTCAAAATAACGGCTAGCAGCAGGCACAGCGGTATTGTTACAATGAGCTTGCCGCCCGCATAAATGAACGTATTCACTACGGAGTCCCAGTACTGGGTATCAGCAAGCAGCCTGCGGAAGTTGTACAAGCCGGTAAATCTAGCTTCGCCATAGCCTTTATAATCATAAAACATATACCGGATAGCCCAGCCTAGCGGATAGATGCCTAGTACAACCGTTAGCAGCAGGCTTGGAAATAAAAAGAGATAAGAAAAACTCATTTGACGCGCTTTGTTCATCGTTTCCACTCCCGTACACTCTGTCTTAGGGGAAAGCAAAGGGTGGAGTCTGCACTCCACCCCGCATTGCTGTTCTTATGGTGAAGCCTTTATTTGGCACCCAGCTTCGTTGGATCAAAATCTGGTTTCGCTGCCGTGGTCACATCGCCGCTAGCAATCGCTTTATCAAGCGCCGCATTGTACCTTGTGTTCAAATCCTGAATGATCGCATCCAGATCCCCGCCGCCTAGCATATATTTAAAGAATGCATCATTGTACTTAATGCCCTCAATCGTAACAGCCGGACTTAATGGCCACGTAGCATCGTTGTCGCTTGGCAGGAAACCATCAATGCCATTGATGTCCGGTTTCGCGGCAACTGCCGAAATCGAAGGTACCATCGAGATGCCAAAGCCTTTTTCATGATACGTTTTCAAAATTTCATCGCCGTACATATACTCCATGAACCTCCACGACGCTTCTTGGTTTTTGGAGGAACTGCTCAGCGCCAGCCATTGGCCGCCAAGGAACGAGCTTGCTCCTTTGACTGTGCCATCAATTGTTGGCACAGGTGCCGCAGCCCAATCGATTTTCGCAGGGAATTGATTTTTGTATACACCCGGCTCGGAAGAGAAGGAAAGGTACATGCCTAGCTTGCCTTCCGCGAACTGCGCCCGCAGCGGATCGATATCAAGCGACTCCATGCCCGGCAGCGTGCTTCCGTCGTCATACATTTGTTTGAAGGATTGAATTATGTCTTTGAAGCCTGAAAAGTCGTATTTTCCAGTTTTAAAATCATATCCGAAGCCGCCGTAACCGCTCACTTCAGCAATGACACGTGCAGAACGGCCAAACGCGCTGTCCGCATTTTTGAAGTTTTGCGCGAAGCCGTAAGCGCCCTCTGCCTTGCCGACAGCCGTTACTTTCTTGGCTGCGTCGACCATTTCCGCAAGGCTTGTTGGAGGAGCGGCAATGCCTGCTTTGGCGAACAGATCCTTGTTGTACACCAGCCTTAATGTCGAGCCATAGTTTGGCAAGCTGTACATTTTGCCATCAATTTGATTAAAGTCCTGAATGACTGGGAACTGCTCCTTCATCTTGTCTGTCAGCATCGCATCAATCGGTGCAAGATAACCCTTAGTTACGTAAGTCTTGATCGTATTCTCCTTCACTCTGAACACATCCGGCCCCTGTCCGGAAGAAAACGCCAAGTCGATTGCCTGATCGTAATCATCCGTCTTGACGACCATTTCCACCTCGATGTTGTCCGTATTCGTGTCATTAAAGCTTTGAACAACCCCCTTGATATAGTCCATATCGTGGCGATCTCCGGTCCAATACACGATTTTTGTCTTTTTACCGCTTTTCGCTGGAGTTGTTGCGCCCTCCGATTCCGCAGGCTTGTTGGAAGCTCCGCTCTCAGCCCCTGGCGAATTGTTGTTTGTGCTTCCGCATGCTGCCAGTGATACGGCAAGAAATGAGCTCAGCACGATCGTTCCGAGTTTTCTGTACATTGGTGATCCTCCCTTTGTAGGTGAAACCGTTTGCTTGCTTCTTAACTATAAGAGATCAGACCTACATAGGTAATGTGGCTACCTTGCGAATAAGGGCAGATATTTCATGTTTATCAAAACCCTGCTTCTACGGCTTTGGCGACCTGCCTAAGGAGATTTCCTTAAACTCGGTCGGCGTAAGGCCGGTCTGCTTTTTGAATACCTCGCTGAAATAACGCCGGTGTTCATAACCAAGCTCCTGCGCGATTTCCTGCACTTGAAAGTCCTCGATTAGCATCGATTTCGCCCGCTCGATTTTGGCCTGCGTGACGAATTGCTGGAAGGTCGTTCCCGACACCTTCTTGAATAAATTGGAATAATAACCCCAGCTTAAATTCGCCTGCCTTGCGCAATGCTCCAAAGTTAGGTCAAGCTGCAAATGCGTTTTAATATAATCGATCGATCTATATATAATTTTTTGCGATTCGCTTGCCCTCTCCTTATCGATCAGCCTGCAGCCGATTTGGCAAAGCTCAGTCAACCATTGCCTATACTCCTGCAGCGACGAACGGCTTCCCCGTCTCGCCTCCTGCACCTTCGACTCAAACTCCTTTAGGCTGCTGCGTGGAAACTTCTCCAGCAGCACCCTGAGCATTCTGAGAGATAGGCCGTGAAAGAGATGCTCGACATCGCTCGGCTCGGGGAGCACGGAGGAGCTTTGCATTTCATCAAAAATGGAAGCAAGCCACTCTAATGTCTTCTCCTTATTGCCCGAGCGAAACCCGAATAAAAATTCATTTTCACTCTCTGTCGTATAAATCCATCCAGCGGCGCTGTCCTGCGCTTCTTGCTGGGAGCTAAATGCGCCATTTCCACCGGTATAGAAATGATAAGACAAGGCGCTGAGCGCTTGCTGATAACTCTTCGGGAGCTCACGCACACTCCCCGCCTCCATCCCTATGCCGATGGAAATAGTAAACTTCATGTAGCTGGCGATATTTTCGCAGCAGGAATCAGCAATCCGCATCAAATGATCCCCGGGCTGCGCCTGCATAATGCAGACGTAGCGATTAAGCGCCTCCCGAAAGATAACCGCCGATGTATGCTCCTTGATTGTCTCCTCAACGATATTTTGCAGGGAGAAACGCGCCAGCTCCAGCTCTTTCACAACCAAGCCGCCATATTTGTCCGTAAATTGGTCAATTTGAATCACCATGACCGCAAGCGGAGCCTGCAAAGGCGGCAGATCTAGAAATCCCCACCACTGTGAAATATCCGCCTCTTCGGTCTGATGATGGACAAGCAGCGACATATACTCCTGCCGCAGCGCGGGCAGACTTTCCTTGATCTTTTTCTCCAGCCCAATGACATGTGAACGCTCCCGTTTGTCTTGCTCTGATGCTTCTTTCGCCTTTAAGACAACTTTGATAATATCCTCGATTGAAAACGGCTTTTTCACATAATCAAGCGCCCCGTACTGAATCGCTTTTTTCGCATATTCAAAATCGGTGTACGCGCTCAAAATAATAATTTTGCTATGAGGCAGCATTTCCACAATACTTCGTGTCATTTCTAGCCCGTCCATCTTCGGCATTCGAATATCGGTCAAAATTATGTCCGGCGACGTTTGCCGGATGACCGCAAGCCCCTCCTCGCCATTCGTGGCGCTGCCGACCACCTCGATCCCATGCTCCGCCCAAGGGATTTTGTGCTTTAGCATATCTACTACACTTCGAATATCGTCTACAATGCACAATTTCACCGGTTGACTCATGTTACCCCATCCCTTCCGTCTGCTTCGGAATCCAAATTTCAATCCGGGCTCCGCCACTTTCATTATTGCTTATGATCATGCGCTGCTGGTCGCCGTAGTACAGCTGGAGCCGATGATAAATATTGCGGAGAGCATATCCCTCATCCATCGTCGTTGGATGAATAATCGAAGCCATGAGCTGCTCGGGAATGAGCCCCGTCCCATTATCCTCTACCGTCAAATGCAGCCAGTCCTCTTCCGATTGCGCATTAATATAAATTTCACCGCCTGATTCACGATCTTGAAAACCATGCAAAATGCTGTTTTCTACAAGCGGCTGAATGACGACTTTTGGAATTCCGCAGGCAAGCAGCTCCGGCTGCACCTCGATATGGCAAACGAACAGCTCCTCATAAGAAATCTGCTGAATAGCTAAATATTGGCGCACATGGTCAAGCTCATCCTCCAGCGTAATTAAGTCTCTCCCGCCGCTGAGGCTAAGCTGAAACATTTGGGATAAAGCCAGAATCATCTCATTTACGTCCTTATTCTCGCCAAGCACTGATTTGCAATAAATTGTATTCAGCGTATTGTAAAAAAAATGAGGGTCCATCTGTGCGGAAAGCGCCTTGATCTCAGCCTTTCGTTTCTCACTCTCCCGCACCTTGACGTCTTCAATCAGCTGCTTGATTTCGTCCAGCATCCGATTAAAGCGAAACCCCACCTGGGATACCTCATCTTTGTATTCGCTTTCGAAACGCACGTTCAGATCATTTTCTTCCACCCGTTTCATCAATCTTTGGAGACTGTACAACGGCTTTAACACTAAATAGATCATGTTGTTCGCTATGAATAATGACAGAACCATTAATCCCAGTATGACGTAAATCGTTGCTTTCTTGATGCCGTTCAGTTTCGCTAGCAGGTCGCTCTTCGACTGGATACCAACAATCATCCAATCATTCTTTACCTCCAGCCTTGCGTAGTTCACCAGATATTCCTTTTTCTTATCCTTATAAAAAAACGATCCCATCATTTCATCGCTCAGCTGTTTCGTGAATGCCGAATGCTTTGTCAACTGATCCTCCTGACTCGATCGATTATCTAAATTCACATCTTCGCCCTCTGAATCTACAAAATAATACTGTTTCTCTGCTGTCGACAGATTTTCCATAAACAGCTCATACAAATCATCTTGCTTTACATTAATGACCACATAAACATCCGATCGTTTCTCGCCCAGCTCGTTGACTCCCTCCACAACAAGAGAAATCACATCCTGTTTATCCATAAAAAAGGCATCCTTATGCCCTTTCGTCCAAAAGCCACGTTTTATTTCCTTGAAATGCTTATACAAATCCGAATCATAAAATGAGTTTGCCGTGTCCCGGACATTGGACGTATGATAATAATCGCCGATCGGCGAAGCAATCAGAATGCTGTCAATCATCGAGTCATTGAATTTTACCTGCGAAAAGACTCCCTGAAGAGAAGTCCACGTATTGTAGTAGTGGTCTCTGTCATTGTTTTGTGCATCGGTCATCACCTGCTTGAACGGGTCGCTGAACATAAGCGCACGAACGGCAATACCGATGTTCTTAAGCCGTTCATTTACGATTTGAGCAGATTGGTTGACCGTATCCTGACTTGTTTTGAGCGCATTCCTCTGTATTTCCTTCGAAGCGATCCAGTAGGCAATACCTCCTGTTGCTGTAAGGCCAAACATGATTAAAACAACGAAGGTCAGCCATATTCTGTGCTTGAGCGATAGAGAATAATATATTTTTTTAATAAACGCTTCCCAAGTTTTTTTGCTGAACATCATCATTCACCTCTCATCGCCTAAGTGGGCTTAGGCACACTCTTCTTTATTATAATGGAAGTTAAAATAGCTAAACATGCGGCAAAGTCAGGGATGAGGGCAGAATTCTAAAGATTTTAACATTGCTTTTGCAATATAAAATGGTTTGGAATAACAAAAAAACCTCAACCCCTGTAATGAGGTTAAGGCTTTTGGACGTACTTTACTAGATATTTAAATCAATGCCCATCTGATCTAAGCTTTTGAATAGATATCCTTGCCGGCGAGCCTCGTCTATAATTCTGCCGAGTGCCTCGGTATTGTCTTTGGAAACAGAATGCAGCAGGATGATCGCTCCGGGATGGAGCTGCTTAACAACCTCGTTATACGCATATTGAGATCCTCTTTGTGCATTTACATCCCAATCCTTGTATGCCACTGACCAAAATACATTCGTATAGCCGAATTGTTTGCTAGCGGCAAGCATCCGTTCGCTGAATATGCCTCTTGGTGGCCTCAGATACTTCATTTCCTTCTGGCCGGTCAGCGTTTCTACATGCTCCTTGACCTTATCAAGCTCCGTTTTGATGCTTGATTCTGAGAGGGTCGACATATCTGGATGACTCCAAGAATGGTTGCCTACAATATGCCCCTCCAGCACCATCCGCTTTAAAAGCTCCGGCTGATCCTTGACATAATGTCCCGTTACAAAAAAGACCGCTGGTACTTGTTTATCTTTTAATACATCGAGAATACGCGGTGTATATCCATTTTCGTAGCCGTTATCGAAAGTAAGATATAGCTCCTTTTGCGTTGTATCCCCTAGAAACAAAGCCCCATGCTTCGTTACGATTTCTTTAAAGCCCTCCTCATCGATCGAAGGCAGACGCCCCTCCACGCTTTTCTTAAACCCGAAGTGGAATACCCCTGGCTGCCCATATGCAGCTGCTGGACTTATTAAACCCCATAAGATCGCAATAAGCATGACAGCGACTCTAACCCTTTGCTTCAACAGTAAAGCCTCCTTATTCAATGAAGTGATTGCACTTCATCCGCATATTGCGTTTATATTTCCCCATAAACACATAAAAAAACCGCTATTTCTATAAGTCCTGTAGACTTTGAAAATAGCGGTTTATGTTGTGAATCATTCTGTTAAAAGATGGTCGGGACGACACGATTTGAACATGCGACCCCCTGGTCCCAAACCAGGTGCTCTACCAAGCTGAGCTACGTCCCGAGAAAAGATGGTGCCGTCGAGAGGACTTGAACCCCCAACCTACTGATTACAAGTCAGTTGCTCTACCAGTTGAGCTACAACGGCACATCGATTATGTCCACCATGTAGGTGGTTTTTGATGCTTGCTTGGCATAACCAAGAGGCATCTTAAGAAAAATGGTGCCGTCGAGAGGACTTGAACCCCCAACCTACTGATTACAAGTCAGTTGCTCTACCAGTTGAGCTACAACGGCGTAACGGTTATGTCTACCTTTGCAGGTAGTTTTGATGCTTGCCTGGCAACAACCAAGGAGCATCCAAAGAAAAAATGGTGCCGTCGAGAGGACTTGAACCCCCAACCTACTGATTACAAGTCAGTTGCTCTACCAGTTGAGCTACAACGGCATATGGATTTTTTTCACCATGTAAAGGTGTTTTGGTTGCGGGGGCAGGATTTGAACCTGCGGCCTTCGGGTTATGAGCCCGACGAGCTACCGGGCTGCTCCACCCCGCGTCATCTTGAAAGAAAAAATATGGTGACCCGTAGGGGACTCGAACCCCTGTTACCTCCGTGAAAGGGAGGTGTCTTAACCACTTGACCAACGGGCCTAGATAAATTGGAACGGAGAGAGAGGGATTCGAACCCTCGCACCACTTACGCAGTCTAACCCCTTAGCAGAGGGTCCCCTTGAGCCACTTGGGTATCTCTCCAAACTTGGCTCCCCGAACAGGACTCGAACCTGTGACAACTCGATTAACAGTCGAGTGCTCTACCAACTGAGCTATCAGGGAAAATATGGTGGGCCTTAGTGGACTCGAACCACCGACCTCACCCTTATCAGGGGTGCGCTCTAACCAGCTGAGCTAAAGGCCCTAAACATAAACATAAATCTTATGTAAGATCAATTGTTTATAATCAGGTAATCAAGTTGCGCCCTGAAAACTGGATACGAAAGATTAGGCTTGCTGAAGCCTTTATGCTGCTGTCTACTGGATGTATGGGTCACAGTAAACGTGTTTAGGATAAGCCCTCGACCGATTAGTATTCGTCAGCTACACACATTGCTGTGCTTCCACCCCGAACCTATCAACCTCGTCGTCTTCAAGGGGTCTTACATACTGGGAAATCTCATCTTGAGGGGGGCTTCACGCTTAGATGCTTTCAGCGCTTATCCCGTCCGTACTTGGCTACCCAGCGGTGCTCCTGGCGGAACAACTGGTACACCAGCGGTACGTCCATCCCGGTCCTCTCGTACTAAGGACAGCTCCTCTCAAATTTCCTGCGCCCGCGACAGATAGGGACCGAACTGTCTCACGACGTTCTGAACCCAGCTCGCGTACCGCTTTAATGGGCGAACAGCCCAACCCTTGGGACCTACTTCAGCCCCAGGATGCGATGAGCCGACATCGAGGTGCCAAACCTCCCCGTCGATGTGGACTCTTGGGGGAGATAAGCCTGTTATCCCCAGGGTAGCTTTTATCCGTTGAGCGATGGCCCTTCCATTCGGTACCACCGGATCACTAAGCCCTACTTTCGTACCTGCTCGACTTGTAGGTCTCGCAGTCAAGCTCCCTTATGCCTTTGCACTCTTCGAATGATTTCCAACCATTCTGAGGGAACCTTTGGGCGCCTCCGTTACATTTTAGGAGGCGACCGCCCCAGTCAAACTGTCCACCTGACACGGTCCCCGAACCGGTTTCACGGTTCTAGGTTAGAACTCCGATACGATCAGGGTGGTATCCCAACGTTGCCTCCACACAAGCTGGCGCTCATGCTTCAAAGGCTCCCACCTATCCTGTACAGATCGTACCAAAGTTCAATATCAAGTTACAGTAAAGCTCCATGGGGTCTTTCCGTCTTGTCGCGGGTAACCTGCATCTTCACAGGTATTAAAATTTCACCGGATCTCTCGTTGAGACAGCGCCCAAGTCGTTACGCCATTCGTGCGGGTCAGAATTTACCTGACAAGGAATTTCGCTACCTTAGGACCGTTATAGTTACGGCCGCCGTTTACTGGGGCTTCGGTTCACAGCTTCGGGTTACCCCTAACCGCTCCCCTTAACCTTCCAGCACCGGGCAGGCGTCAGCCCGTATACTTCGCCTTACGGCTTCGCACAGACCTGTGTTTTTGCTAAACAGTCGCTTGGGCCTTTTCACTGCGGCCCCCTCGGGCTATTCACCCTACCGAGGCACCCCTTCTCCCGAAGTTACGGGGTCATTTTGCCGAGTTCCTTAACGAGAGTTCTTCCGCGCGCCTTAGCATACTCTGCTCGCCTACCTGTGTCGGTTTGCGGTACGGGCACCTAGATCTCACTAGAGGCTTTTCTTGACAGCCGGAGTACATGACCTTCGCTACTGCAATTTTCGCTCCCCATCACAGCCCAGCCTTATGATCGACGGATTTGCCTATCGATCAGCCTCACTGCTTGGACGGACTATTCCATCAGTCCGCGTCACTGCCCTTCTGTGTCACCCCATTGCTCAAACGATCTTCGGTGGTACAGGAATTTCAACCTGTTGTCCATCCACTACGCCTTTCGGCCTCGCGTTAGGTCCCGACTTACCCTGAGAGGACGAGCCTTCCTCAGGAACCCTTAGGCTTTCGGCGGACAAGATTCTCACTTGTCTTTTCGTTACTCATACCGGCATTCTCACTTGAATACAGTCCACCAGTCCTCACGGTCCAACTTCAATCCGTATTCAACGCTCCCCTACCCAAGTACCATTAAGGTACATGTCATAGCTTCGGTGGTGTGTTTAGCCCCGTTACATTTTCGGCGCAGAGTCACTCGACCAGTGAGCTATTACGCACTCTTTAAATGATGGCTGCTTCTAAGCCAACATCCTGGTTGTCTTTGCAACTCCACATCCTTTCCCACTTAACACACACTTGGGGACCTTAGCTGATGATCTGGGCTGTTTCCCTCTTGACAATGGATCTTAGCACTCACTGTCTGACTCCCGAGTAGCACGTCTATGGCATTCGGAGTTTGACTGGACTTGGTAACCCTTGGCGGGCCCCGCACCCAATCAGTGCTCTACCTCCACGACGCTCATTCCTCGAGGCTAGCCCTAAAGCTATTTCGGGGAGAACCAGCTATCTCCGAGTTCGATTGGAATTTCTCCGCTACCCCCACCTCATCCCCGCATTTTTCAACATGCGTGGGTTCGGGCCTCCAGTGCGTGTTACCGCACCTTCACCCTGGACAGGGGTAGATCACACGGTTTCGGGTCTACGACCACGTACTTATTCGCCCTATTCAGACTCGCTTTCGCTACGGCTCCGTCTTCCCGACTTAACCTTGCACGTGATCGTAACTCGCCGGTTCATTCTACAAAAGGCACGCCATCACCCATTTAACGGGCTCTGACTTTTTGTAAGCGCACGGTTTCAGGTTCTTTTTCACTCCGCTTCCGCGGTGCTTTTCACCTTTCCCTCACGGTACTGCTTCACTATCGGTCACCAGGGAGTATTTAGCCTTGGCAGATGGTCCTGCCGG